>CAWHJG010000002.1:0-5706270 GCA_963829655.1 Pirellulales bacterium | reverse complement strand
GAAATCGGTAGCCTTTTAGGTCGCTCGACTGCCTTTCTAGCGCAGGGCTCAAAATGCTTCGGCCGTGAGAAGATCACGGCAGTCGACCATTTCAAAGGGTCGCCCGAGCATCAAGAGGGGCAGCCCTGCGAGAGCAAGACGCTTGTCAAAGAAGGCACGACGTACAATCGATTCGTCAGCAATCTCTCAGAAGTCGGCCTCTATGACTACGTTACACCGATTGTCGCCCACTCGGACGATGCCGCCAAATCATGGACGGATCCGATCCGCCTTCTATTCATTGATGGTGATCATTCGTACGAACAGTCGAAAAGAGACTTCACCCAGTGGTCGGCGTCGGTGATTGATGGCGGCCTGATCTGTTTCCACGATATCCCCTCCGCGCGGGTGTTACAGCTTTCTACAATGAACTTGTACCTTCGAACCGAAATTACCGCGAGGTTGCAACAGTCGGAAGTATCAAAATCACTCAAAAGCTTCCAATGCCACGAGAAGTATAGAGGTACGGATTTCACACCCTATCGAGGTGACATCTGATTCTCGCCTAGACTAGCCCAGTACCACTTCTCGCACATCCGACTGATGTTACCGACACGTCCAAGCCGTGCTATTGCGTATACTGGAAAGCGCGGTCCAAAAGCTCGGCGAAATCCTCAGTCAGCGGATTGTTGACGGGTTTCGTCGGGGCAAAGTCCTCCGGAACCTCCAGTCTGCCTGGTCCCTAGCGGCGCGCACTCAGGCTATGCAACTTAGTTGCGCGTTTCGGTGCATGTAACGGTTCGAGCTCGGCGTCCGATGCCGAGGTGTCATTCCCCTTCCCGATGCACCAAGCGATAGCAGCTGCAATTAGACCAAGCAACAATGTAAGAATTAGAATTCCCACTTCGGCAAATAAATTCCAGTCCGGTACGTAGCGCGACCCTGAGAACGAATAGATATTTGTGTCGGCGGCGATAGGATCCTCTACGCGACTTAGAGTCCACAGATACTTAATCAGCAGCGTCGTCGGCAGTGTTGGGCGGTCTGATTCAAATGTCCCTAAGATGTAAGCCCAAAGCAAATGGCTCCATGCTGCCACTGAAAATGCGACGAACAGAGCTCGGCCGGGACCGCTCACAATCACCGAACACACCCCGGCGACTAGAAGACTGAGAAATGTCACCGAGCGGACGATTTGCACTGTAAGCTCAGATACATTAACCAAGGCGGCACAAGCGACAGAAAGCAATACAACGCCTCCCAACAGGGTTGACAATGTGAACGTCCGATTACGAATCCAGCTAGGACTCATTAGTTGCACCGCACAAGAGCCGCGAATGCGGAGGTTGTATGGGAAGTGTAGGGCGTTTCAGCATGGGCATTCGACTATATTGCCGAGATTCAGCGGATATTCACATCAACCCTATTCTGGCTCCGTTGTTAACTCACCATCTAACGACCTATCGTACCGTCTCAGCTGATCCGGACAACATAATCCGCCTCTACAGCAATCCCATTCGCGAATTACAGATTTCGAAGTTGAAGCAGCGCCAGCACCTGCACTGATGAATTGCCAAAACCTACTAGTATCTTGTGTTTCACATGCAGAGTACAACTCACCTGCTGACTTTACGCCTTGTGGGCCTCGGTGAAATTGTCGCTTCAGCAACAGCCTACTACGCTTCCAAGTCGCATCAGGTACAAAAACTGCATCGCCGGTTTGCTCAAAACGACCACGTGTACAGGTCGTGAATCCGGGGTGGGCAAAAAAATCGGCGTCCTGGTAGTAGAGCGGCAGCGGTGCTGGCGGATCATCAAAGACATTTCCAGCATATATCGCGCCGTTGCTAACACGCCACACTTCAAAATAACAACTTCCGGCGCACACTTTTTGATTTCCGACAGGTATGTTTTCTGGAGTGGGAATGCCGCCGTCTCGGCATCTCGCTGCGTTCACCGTTGTGCATACCTTTTGTATGATCAAGCCGTTGACTTCCGCGGCAGAAAGTTCCCATGACGTTACGTATGCGAAGGCAACGCAACTATCTCCGAAAGACTGGTCAGTGCCAATGAGCGGAATGAAGCCTCGGACGTCGATGATCGGGACCTGCGATAGCATTCCATTCGGGTCGAACGTTGTAACTGGATTGCGATTGGCATAGCTGTACGGCCCCTCCTCGGCGTAGTGAGCTAGCCGATCCATGCTTAACCATCTGGCCAGGGATGGATTGTATGTTCTGGCTCGGACGTAGTACTCAGTAGGGTTGTTGTCGAAGTAATAGCCAACTTGTCCAACCCACCGGAACGGATTGGTGAACGATCCGCTGCTGGTGACGATGTCGCCATAGGCCTTGTACATGTAGCTTGCCAACTGACTGGCTGTCGGACCGGCACCGGTGATTCGATCAGTGGAACCCAGGCCGTCGAAGTGATGGTAGCCCACGGTGGGACCGGTTGTCTGGCGCTGGCTCAAGAGCGCACCGAACTCCGTCGGCTCATTGGTATAGACCACCTGAGTGACATCGGAGTTGTCGGTCTCAATCAGGTAACTGTTGCCGTCCCAGATGAACTTCTTGATCGAGCCGGCCGATTCCTGCAGCTTCACGCGCAGCCCGGATCCATCAAACGTGCTGGTATTGATGGTTCCCGAAGGCAGGTGCACCTTCGTCCTGCGGTTTTCGTTGTCCCAGGAATTGGTGGTCCGCTGGTTGCTCGGAGTCCGCAACACCTCCAAATTGCCGGCATTGTCATACGTGTAGGTCGTGACGCCCCCGGAATCAATGCTCGTGGTGATCTGATTGGCGGCGTCGTAGGTAAAGGTCGTACGCGCTCCACCATCCAGCTTCAAGGTTCGGTTCCCCACGGCATCGTAACTGTGTGTGACCGCGTAGCTGTTGGCGCCGCTGCGTCGCTCCTCCTTCAGTTGATAGATGGCGTCATAGGACCATGTCACTCGATCGCCGTTGACCTCCCCAACACTGGTCCGGTTCTCCATTGCATCGTAACCATACTGGAAGTCGGCGAAGCGGACTCCGGTGGAGCGATAGTGCTCTAATCGAGTGAGCCGGTTGATGCTGTCGTAGGTGTAGGTCGCGCTGGTGGTATTGCCGTTTCGTTGCGTGGTGCGCCGATCGGCGTCGTCGTAGCCAAAGGTCGTGAGGCTGTTCTGAGGATTCTCGATCTGGGTCAGCCGGCTGGCATCATCGTAGGTGTGGGTGAACCGTCCACCGTCCGGATCGATCATTCCCTTGCGCTGGCTGACCTCGTTGTAGGTATAGGTGATCGTCTTGTTGGCCGGTGTCGTCGCGGCTGTGACCCGGTTCAATTCGTCGTAGGTGTAGGTAGTGCGTCCGGTCGCGTCGTGCATCGACAACCGATTGTTCACCGAGTCGTACAAAAAGGTCACCGGCGGATCATTGGTGTATCGCTGCGCAGTTAGCCGATTGGCATCGTCATAGTCGTAGGAGATCGATACATCACGGGCATCCACGCGACTGGTGCGGCGGTAGATGTTGTCATAAGCGAATGTCGCACGACGGTTCAGTGGGTCCTCCTCTCCGATCACGTTCCCCACTGGGTCGAATGTGAACGTCGTATGATTGCCGCGGGCATCGGTGATCCTCGTGCGCTGGCCGACCGCGTCGTAAACATTGGTCGTGATGTTCCCCAAGGCATTGGTAACTGCCTCAACCCTGCCGACCGCGTCGTGGGAAGTCGTGGTGCGGTTGTTGTTGGGATCCCAAACCGCCGTCTGCTGCCCAGCCCCGTCGTAGATGTAGGTTGTGCGGAAGCCGATCTGAACGCTCGCTACCCGACCGGCATCGTCGTAGTTGGTCGTGGTTACATGGCCCAACGGGTTCTTGACTGTTCGCTGTTGCCCGGCGTCGTCATAGGTGTAGGTTGTCCGCTTAGCCAGGGGATTGATCGTGGCTTCAACCCGACCAGCATTGTCATAGGTCGTAGTACTGACCTTGCCCCGGGAGTTGGTCACCTCTTTCTGTTGACCGTCGTCGTAGTAGGTGTATGTGGTCAGGTTATTAAGCGCGTCTTCCACGCTTTGCACATGACCGGCCGCGTCGTACAAAGTCGTAGTTACATACCCCCTGGCATTCTTGATGGTTTTGCGGCGGCTGGCGTCGTCGTAGCCATAGGTCGTGCGATTGCCTAAGGGATCGACCTGGGCAAGCACTCGGCCTGCCGCATCGTAGACTGTCGTGGTCACCTTAAGGAGCGCATTTTTGACTTCCTTCAATCGGCTGGCATCGTCGTAGATGTTCGTCGTGGTGTTGCCCAAAGCATCCGTGACCGCTTCCACACGACCCAGTGAGTCGTAACTGGTCGTGGTCACATAGCCGATTGCATTCTTCACCGTCCTCTGCTGCCCAGCGGCGTTGTAGGTATAAGTCGTGCATTGCCGAGTGCATCGACCTTGGCTTCCAGGCGCCCCGCTGTGTCGTAAACCGTCGTCGTCACCTTTCCCAGCGGATTCTTGACTTCTGTCTGCCGGCCGGCGTCGTCGTAGGTGTGGGTCGTCCGGTTCCCCAACGGATCGACCTGCCTTGGACGCGTCCGACTTCGTCGTAAACCGTAGTCGAGATCTTGCCAAGTGGATTGATCTGCTCCGTTGGTTGGCTCAAGCGGTCGTAGACGAAGGTTGTCGTCTTGGCCAGAGGATTGACCTCGGTCTCGCGTCGATTTAGATCATCGTAGGTAGTCGTCCACACAAACCCCAGCGGGTTCTTGCGGGTCTTCTGGTTCCCCCCCTCATCGTAGGTGAAGGTGGTGCGCTTCCCCAACGGATCTACTCTGGCCTGCACCTGGCCATCGTCGGTATAGACGGTGGTCGTCGTTTGATTCAGCGGATTGGTCGTTTCCTTCAGTCTGCCCAGGCCGTCATACGCAAAGGTGGTCCGGTTGGCCAAGGGATTGACCAATGCTATGCGACGATTGGCCTGGTCGTAGTCGTAGCTGATCGTCTCCAGCATTGGGTTTACTTCGCTGGTGACGTTCCCCGCTGCATCGAACATGTAGGTCGTGCGCTTTAGATCGGCATTCTGCACGGCTTCCAGCCGGCCGTAGGCATCGTACTGGTAGGTGGTGATGTTGGCGGTGGGATCAGTCAGGCTTCGCAGCTGACCGCTGACGTAGGTGAAGGTCGTGCGGTTGCCCAAGGGATCGATGCTGGCGGTGACCTCATTGACGCTATTGCGCACTACCGTGCTGATCTGTCCCAGCGGATTCTTCACGCTGACTTGAATCCCTGCGCTGTTGTAGCCGAAGGTCGTGATCTTCCCCAGTTGATCCACATAGCTGACGTGCTGCCCAGTGGAATCGTAGCCATAAGTCACTACACGCGCGAACGCGTCCTTGACCGTCTCCAACTCACCGCGAGCCGTGTAGGTGTAGGTGGTCCGGTAGTTGTCAGCGTCCTCAATGGCCTGCAGGTTATACCCGCTCCAGGTGAAGCTGGTGCGGTGCCCTTTAGGATCAATCACTGCCTCTGCCTTGTCACTGGCGTTGTACTGGTAGGTGGAGATCCCGCCTCCAGGTGTCTGCACAGCGCAACCGCCAGGTTCCTCCATCGTTGGCCATTGAGGTGGAGGTAAATGTGTTCGTCTTGCCCAAGGGATCGACGATCGTCCGCGGCAGATTGTTCTGCCAGGTGTAAGTCGTGACTTCTCCCAAAGGATTCTTGTAGGACTCCAACAAGCCACTGCCATCCAGGGTGTACGTGCTCACGTAACCCCGTGGGTTCTTGAGCGCGATGTTGCTTGCGCCATAAGTGATGGTGTTTATGCCACCGCCCCCTTCCCAAACGGTCAGGCGATGGCTGCCGTCGATCGAGATCGTGTTGGTGACTCCGGTCGGTGTGACCCACTTGGTCAGGTGGCTGCTGCCGTCGTATTCCAACGAGGTCACGCATAGCTCAGGGCTGGTGATCTTGGTCAGGTTGCCGGAGGCATTGATCGTGATCGTCGTGAGCCGGCCATCGAAGTCTTTGATGCTGCTGATGCCGTTAGTGTCGTAGCTGTACGTCGTCAGCCGATCAAACGGATCCTTGATCGAGGTGATCCGGCCGTCTGCATCTCGGGCCAGGGTCCAGACGTCCCCCGCCGCATTGCGCAGGTCCAACACTCGTCCGGCGTTGGCAGTGTGCTCGATGTAGCTAAGGCGAAAGCCATCCGGCTGGTACTCAATCCAACTGCTGCCTTGACGCTGCAGCGCGTTGGCAGCTCCGGCCGGAGGAGTGTAGTAGCTTCCTGCACCCGGATTGCCTGAATAGAAGAGTTCGGCGCCGCTGCCGCTAGTCAGCGTGGCGCCTGAAACAGAAGCCACGATCTTGCGATCGATCGAGTTGTACCAGCGATGGCCGTAACTGATGGCTACGCCACCGGCCGTCGTGGCGCCAGAGCTGTTGTAGGTCAGCAGTGTCTTGGGACCAGGTAAGCCTCCCGTGTCGGGCGGACCCCACTGCAACGCAAGATTGCCATCCAACTTCATGTAAGCCAAGCAAGGACCGCCGCAACAGCCGCCACTCACTGGGAAGCTCGGCAATGGAACACCAGCAACCTGCATCACGGCTTCCGCAGACTGGCCGGGATTGGAATTACCCGCTGTTCCACCTACGCTCGGGTAGCTTGAGCTCGTCGGCTGCTCAAGATTGAGTTGAGGCACACTCGGTGTGGAACTGCGAGCGGCAGGAGCATTGCAACCCCTGGGGATCGTCGCGCAGTTACGGGAAATTGTCGCGCAGGCTGGCGCGGGTTCACAGTAACAACCGGACTCAATCTGCACTGCAGGAGATGCTCGCGCGACCGCAACCGGGTTGCTGCCCGGAGGAAGACCGGGAGAGACAGGCATCCTACACCTCCTCACGATCACGGGAGGAAACAGGACCAACTTAACGGAGCCCCTGAACTTCAAGTGTGCATTTACTGCTCAGGATGCCGGCCCAAAGATGTTCCGCAATCGCAAAGGCTACCCGGCAGAAGTGCGACTGTCAAATTGACCTGATACAATGATTCGTCGGCGTCCCAACTCAATAGTGTGGACCCTCGAAGGAAAAGGGGAAAAACAGACGTCTTCGCTCTCGGACTGCCCAAAAGGCCAAATGCCACGCTGTTCTTCCGGTCAAATCACGCACGTAGCCTAACCGTAGTTCTAATTTAACTTCAGAGGTAGAGCGCCGATGCCAACTGATGATCAAGATCAAGCCGTAGTGCAGATTACCAACGTCGCAGCCGGCCACGTGCTTTTCATCGTTGGAGAACACGACCGCGGAGTCGATTCCGCAAAAGCCTTAAGCCAACACGTGACGAAGTGGTACAAAGAAACCATGCCAGCTGTCGTTTTGTCCGCGCTTCCGATCGTGGACAAGGGTGAAACAACCGCAGTCCACATTTGGTTCAAGTAGCGCTCAAGTGCCGACTCTGTTGCGGCGATTGCTTGATCGGTCATGCAGGTCACTCCCTCCGAATTGGCTGGAGTTATTGACCTACTCGGCTAGCAACCTAATCAAGTAATAGCAGTGGTTCTCTGAAGAGGGCGCGCGTCATTCTTTTATGGCGTGTTTCGGTTCGTAACTCTCATCCGCGCATTTAGTTGTGATCTTTCGCG
Organism: Pirellulales bacterium; assembly: GCA_963829655.1. GTDB lineage: Bacteria > Planctomycetota > Planctomycetia > Pirellulales > JALHPA01 > JBBDYH01. The sequence goes on along the minus strand of CAWHJG010000002.1, from coordinate 5,698,674 downwards.
AGCGTTATACGAAACTGAGGAGGAGGCGCGTCGATTTCACTGTGCATAAATTGCGGCACTTGGATAACGATGTCGCTGCCGCTTTGCCGCTAACAGCCTCAAAGCGGACAGGGGCAGTCGTCTGTACTGGTCGATCAAAAAACGCGGCAACGTGCAATTGATCAATCTTCGGCCAGTCGCCTAACGTCTTCCCGATTCCGTACACAAGTTGTGACTCGCGCCCTCCCCGGCAGGAACACCGTGGGGATCGCAGCAGCTTGTGGGGTTGCGCAAGGTGATCGAAGAGACCAAGGGCAACGCCAAGAAAATGCGCAACCCGATCGATCTGGCCCAGGATGTGGCCGGGAAATTGACGACCACCGTGCCAAACATTCGTGGGTGCCCTGCTCACGCCTTCGTGAGCATGCCTACGGCGCTGGGATCGGCGAATTTGCGCTGATAATGGCGTTTCGTAATAAACATTGCAGGAAGACCGATCGCCGTCGGGAGCAACCACGGAACCAGCGTCAGCGGGCCAGACAAATTTAGTTGCACGACGCGGCCGAAAAATGTCACCGACGCCGCCGTGTAAAATGCGATTCCGCAGCCGATCATGCACTCCAGATGTTTGTAGAACCAGGCGCGGCGGGGCTGTGGTTGAGTCACGAACTTGCGCTGCTCGACGTAGTCGATGAAGCTGACAAGGGCGATCACCAAGGGCACGTAGTATCGCGATTCAAACCCTCTCGTCCACAGCGACGCCGCTCCGTAGCCGAACAGACCGAGCGAGCAGAGCAATTGGGCTGTCAGCACAAGCCGAAACGGCAAATTGCCCAGCGGCTCCGGGCGATCCTTGATTTGCAGGACGCGCGTGCCCAAGACGGCGCTTGTAGCGCCAGTACGGACAAAATGCCCAAGATCGAAAAAAAGAGCGCAGCTCGGCGGCGAGGCCCGCCGGAAGCATTGCTTCGCCCGTAAAGCTTGCGGGAGCGGCGATCGCCCAGGCGCTCGAGACAAGCCCGCTGCCTGCTACGACATACACGCAGCGTACAAACCAGCGGCCAGCCGTTCGATGCAGGCGGCTCCCTTTCACCGCAAAGACCGGAACCCAGAACAGAACCAGCCCGACGCCGCCCACCAGAATGTGGATGCCGCGGAAAGCGAAGTGAAATGTGTCAAGCATTCTTGCGTCCCTTGCCAAGCGCCTTCGATCTAGCTTGACAGTCTTCCCGCCTTCGCCATCGGCCAGCATGCCTGTGTGTGCCCTCAGATTCCAAACTATCAATCAAGACGACAGGTTGCCTAGTCTTTTGCTGCTAGCGCAATCTGATTGATTCGTACAATGGTGCCCAGCGAACCCTCGGTTCGCTGGGCTGTCCGCTCTTTTCGAGAAGCGCCGATAAAGGAAGACGTGGAATCTAGATACCTTGCCGAGTCCTCTTTAGAAATCCAGGGGCTTCAATGCATCTTCTTTGGGTCGTCGACTGTTTAGACCGAAGCGATCGCCAGTTCAAACGACGTGATTTGTTTCTCGATACGAAGACCATCGACTCTGTAACGAAAGCCGCCCTCGAACTCGAACTTGAAGTTAACGGTGGCGACAACAACCGAGCGATCCGTAAGTACCGCAACCTATTTCGAGAGGTCGAGATTGAATCGGTCGTCGATTGGCCATCGGACATTGAGGAGTTCAGGACGTTTTCAATTGAAGACTACGTTGAGGATCAAAACGGCACCGAGTTAAGCGAAAAGGAGACCGCAGAGATTCTTACAGGGAGTCCGCACGCCGTGATGATTCCTCACGGGTACAAGCAGCACGACATTGACTTCCTCTTGTCAGAGAAAAAGCCGCTTCGAATCGCTGACATCAATCTGTCACCCGACCACCTGAAACTTTTTGGCTACTTTGTGAGGGATTGGCGGGAGCTTGCGAGGTCTGCATTTCTTACCGAGGCTTCTGAAACCGTTTCGATTAGGGAGTACCGTCCAAGTGCGAATGCAGTTTTCGAAGCTGCCCAGAGTGATTGTGCTCCAGTTCTGACAACTGCGGTGAGCGATGATGAGATTCGCTCGTTTGTGACGATCTTTCGTCGGCTCTACATGGAACGTGAGCCTGCTTGTTTTCTAAAAGCAGCCGAGTTGTTTTCGGAGCTTCACGGCGACAACTCAGTTGCAAAATGGGTTGCAGAGACTGCAACGGCGTACAAGCGAGACCTTGATTCGAAACCCGACGGTCGGCCATTTGTTTCGGAAGACAAGTGCGACTTTACAACCAAGCGGTTAATAGACGTGCATATCTATTCGCAATTTGCTCATCAACCAGACCCGAAGCGGCAACAGCAGTACAAAGAGTGTCTGAGTGCGATTCACGACCAACAGAGCGTCTTGACTTGGCACTTTCTGTCAAAGCTGCGGAAAGTCAGTTCACAGATTCTGAATGCAGGACGGAAAATAGTTCTTTGGTTCGAAAGCTACTGCGGACACCATAAAGTAACGGCTGACGTGCTCGCATCACTCCTGGACCAGAATCCCGGCATCGGTTTCAAAGAAAAGAAGTCCGCCAAAAGGGCGAGGCTGTTTCGAGAAAAAACTGAAGAACTTGCGGCAGGACTTTGGAAAGAGAAAGGCAGACCCCTCGGTGGGCCAATGCAGTTTCTTGATGAAGCGCACGAGCACTTGTCAAAAGTCATTGGTTTGGGGCTGCATCCCCTGAGAGGTAACAAGTCCCAACAGCAAGCGGGTGCGAGTGCGGCGCGGTTGAACGGTCAGACGGATGACTGAGCGATGGACGAACGAACTCGGACTACCAACCTCCTTGATCGATGGACTGATCGAGTGCTGCGTTATGCGGCGCTGCTTGGGGTTATAGCTACGGGCCGCAACTGCCATCTACGTCACCAACTACAACTTTTGCTGGACTCCTAAGACGCTCAAAACGACTCCGGCTGTCGAAGCTGGAATCGCTCTGAGGAGATACAGGTTTGTCGAACTTTACAGGCACTTTCGAGAGTGCTGGCCGGAGTTGTTCTTGTTGAAACCTGCCTACATTTAGGAGGGTCTGCAGAAACTATCAGACACAATGACTAATTCGCCGAACCATTACCGGCTCCACGAAGTCGTTGTTGAAACGGGCTGATGCAGCAATTGTCTCTGACCATGAACTGCGTTCCTTCAACTGGACTAAATCCGATCCATTCCCACTGCGGACCCGTGAGGTTAAGTCCATGAACTCGGCCCTGGCGCACGCCGATTAATATGCACTGAGAGCCAAATGCCTTGAAAATTGTCTCCAGGCTATCCCCAAGTAGTCTGTCACGATACCGTTCATCCAAAACAATTCTGTCCACAACGAGGATTTCGTGGTACGACGGCTGGCAACCGAGTTCACGCTTCGGTTCATCATTTTCGAAAAGAGCCTCGTACGTTTCTCGGAGATAATCTGAATGTGATTCGAAAACATCGTAGAGGCTTTCGTCGTCGTTCACCGCCTCACCGGCGCAGATTTTAAGTACGGTTACTTGTCCTACTGAATCTGCCTGACCGCTTCCGTCCAAGAAGGCAAGACGTTGCAGGTAATTGGAAGAATGTAGTGGTTTGGCTCAGGCCACAGTCCATCTTTCGAAAAAATTCTGGACGTTGAGTAATCGATGTGAGAAAGCTGCGGAAATTCTGATGGCAAGACAGTTCTCCTTGGTTAGTACGCTCCTTTTTGCACGGTACCGATCGCACGTCGATGAGTCAGCAGTTTTCGAGTCCGTGCGATGGTCACTACCGACGACCAAGTGACCGAAGCCACTTGATCCGAGTCCATCCTTCACGAACATGCTGGCCATCGATCCATCGGATGAGCGCCACTTGCCGAACTTCTGAATGACCACGACCGCCGTTGCCGCCTTGAGAATTCCAACGAGTTCGGAATGCCGTTTCCGGCTCAGCTTGACGTGAAGGTTGTCCCGCTCCACGATCCGGACTCCAATGCTCGACCCTGACGGTAGCTGCTTCCTCATCTCGACTTGAACTTCCCGAATAGCCCTCTTCGTCGAAACCTGAGAAAGGACAAAGAATTTGGCGAGGTCGTACAACAGTGAGGACAGCAAGCTCAGGATAATGGTCAAGGCAATCGCCTTCAGTGATGGGCTTTCAAGGCGTCCGACCGCTTCGATCAAGTGGTTCAGTTTCTTGTCTGTGTCCCATGATTCGAATCCTGGCTGGGCGTTGATGCTTTGCTCCAGTTCACCAGCCACCTTTTCGGTATCTGTCTCAGTCCATTCGGCTAAAGCTTGATCCCTAGGCTCCAGTTCTTTCGCAATTGATTGAAGCTGATCAAGCCGGACACGCATCAGCGAGTCAGAATCGAATAACGGTGCAGTAAGATGTTTTGCTACTTCTCTCAAAGACTCGTGCAACTGCGTAACCGACCGAAGTTGAGAAGTGATCTGTTCAAGTGCGTCGGTATAGGAAAAGCGAATTTCTTTGCTTATTTCTGATAAGAGCTTAAGTCGCTGATGGAAAGGTTCCGCCATGTCCCGCATACGCTTTTGCATCTCGACCATCGTGCTTGCGAACGTTGGTACCTTCAGCGACTCTGCAATCTGCCGCATTGCCTCGGATCGCATCGTCATCATGTCGCTGAATTTCGAAGCATTGGCGATTTGACGCATGAACTCCGCTCGTGCGGTCATCATGTCATCGATCCTAGATGCTTTGGCGATCCGACCAATTGCCTCTGCTTGTGAAGCGATGCTGCTGAATCGCTTAGCCTCATTCGCAATCTGTTCAATTGCCTTCGTTCGAGCGTACAGGGCCTCTACAGCCTGGATGAACGTGCTGGTACCTGATGGCAACCCGCTGGTCTTTGTGTTACCTGGCATGTTTGAAATCCCGCAGCTCCGGTTGTTCTGAAAATCAGTGTGCCTCACGAAACTTCTTCGCCAAGCGAACATATTGCATCAGGTTAGGATGCTCAGCGATTCTGTTGCGCAGAAGGTCTTCGGCAATTCCGAATTCCTTTAGAAGTACGAGTCGAAGCAGAAGAGCCAGCTTCTCGCAAGCCCAGAATAAGTCACCGCCTGTCAGGGCCTTTGCTCGAAGCTCGTCGGTGTAATGAGTCAGGTAATTGCGTGTATCCACGATTCCTGAGACAAAAGCTGACTTGGACTGGCAGACCAACTCGACGGTGCTGGGCATCAGACTATCGATAAGTAGCTCGATTCGCTTGCGGAACGCATACTCGTTGCCGTATTTAATGCGGGACTTCAAGCCCGCACGATGGTCCTCGCCTACACAAGATGGGATGGCCTGCACCAGAGCGGAACGGACGGCTTCATAATCACTTGCTGGCATATACTGCGCATCACTGATCGCACGGCTAAAGGCTTCCAAAGACTGAGTTAAGACAAGAAAGCGGCCCTCAGATGTTCCATGATGTTCTCGGCCTTCGATAAATAGCTCAAGTGAATCGACAAGTGTTGGTTGGGCTGAAATGGCCTTGTCGACCAAAGACTCTAGCGAATCCGCTACCTGACCAAAATAAAGAAGCAGAAGACCTGCCTCCTTTTGCTTTTCACGGCGGTTAGATGTTCGAAAAAAGACATCCGCTACTTCGTGTTCATTCGGAAACTCGATCGTAATCTGGAGCGGTCGCACGTTTTCGTCGGTAAGAAGCGTGAGCAGAAAACATAGGCGATACATACGCCGGATGTACCATTGCAGCGGCTGAGGTTGGACAGCGGCAAACCTGAAAACGTGCCATCCCTCAACCACAACTTTCATGTGCGTCTCTGTTCGGCTTCCCGTTAATGTAAGCGAGAGCGTGGTGCCCTCCGAGGCGAGCAGGTAATCGATGGACTCGTGCTCCGGAAATCTGACAGTGAGTTCGTCATCGGGAGTACGATAACGCTCAAACGGGTCACGATGGACAAAGTCATCGAGATGACTGCATCGAAAAGAAAGTCCGATCGCACCGAACGAAGGCTCGTTTATATGACGGCCAAGGAATACGTACGACGCCGAGTACGTTGTTGTGATCGGTTCGACGAAGTTGTGGTTGTACCCAGTAGCGTATGCGTTCAGCAAAGTGACACGGACACCATTGCAATGGCCGTGAACCACAGATAAGCGGTCGAAGTCGTCGCCCACAGTCATGAGCCGTTGGATCGGCACATTTACCAGTGCGCCTTGGATTTCCAACGACATTTCATCAGGGCTGCATTTTAGTGTTCCACCCAGCGAGCGATCAGGCTCGGACGGCAGCCACCGGCGCCCTGTGAGCGTAAACGAGTCGGTGAGCTTGAATCGGTTTATCATGTTCGATGAGCTTCCTCGCCTTCGCATTCTAGTGGAGTGGCCAACGATCGATTCGGCTTGACTTTTTCTTTTTTGAAGCCAATCATTCCAGAGGATTCTTTCGCACGCTCTTTTGCCAAGGAGGGCAAACGCTATGGCGAGCCACTGGTCGAGCGATTTGGTCGTTTTCCAAGACAGGGAAGGGCACGACTGTATCGCTGGTGCATTCCCAACTGGGACTGTCTTCACCCTGTCAGCCGTGAAGCGATTCAGAGCGTCGGGACCGTTGATGCCACTTGGGTGGCCCAGCGCAACGAGGGTTGGTGACGCTGTTGCCTGGATGAGCCGTTTGACGGCGGCCGGGTTCACGTTCCGGCCGGCGTGAATCTCAATCGGATTGTTTTCAGTTTGAAGTCGCCACGAGCGGTTCAGCGTTGTCGAACGATCGACCGGCCGGGGACTTTGCTAGAATATTGCCCAACTTCAGAGCGACTATGTCCAGCTTAAGCTGGGCACGGGTGACGTCCTTTGTTGTCACGATGAGCCAGTCATTGCTACCCGGTTCCAGTCGGACGTCGGCCAGAACTGTTGCGCGTCGGCCGAGTCCGCCGGTTTTCTCCTCCTGGACAATCGGAAGCTCGTTATAGGGAACGAAGACCAGAGTCACGCCGTGCTGGTTAGTCGAAACGCGCACGATGCCCAGGTCGCCCTTGTCATTGAGGACTGCTGGCATGTTCGACGTGGGGACGTAAAAGGTGGCGATGTCGGTCATCCTAGCCGACCAAAAATCCGCCGTTCGCTACCTGGCGCAGCCTTCGCGGCACGGGCAGTGAGGGGCTTGCAACTTACTTGGAGCATGCAATGGCTAAGAGCAAGACGGCAAAGCGAGGAAGCGGAAAGCGGGAGCGTTTTAATACAGGAGGAGACGCAAGATTCGTGCGCCGGGAGGGTGCCGGCCGATCAATGAAAGCGACGACGTTGGTCGCTCATTAGCCGCTGACCGTCGCAAGAAGGCCAAAAAGAAGGTTCGCTCGGGTTACGGGGACAAAGAAGACTGCCCAGGTCCATGAAAACAACTTCGGGCTTCCACACTCGTGCGATATAAATCTGGCCAATCCTGAGAGCAAATAGTCACTGTCTTTATTGCCCTCTACGACGGACGCGCAATAGCGGACACTCTGAATAAGAGGCGACATAAAGCAGTGGCCAGGGAGTACCAAGCGGAGGTTAGCAGGTGAGCCAATACAGCAGCCTACCCCAAGCCGATCAACTGCTGGATGCGCTTCACCGAGATTGGTTTTTGCATGTAACCCACAATCCCGGCTTCATCCCGCTTGATTTTATCATCCGGCAGCGCCTGTGACGGCCCACACTTGAACATTCGTGAGATCACACTGGCTTTTAAGTTGCCGGGCGACTTCGTAGCCATCCATGTCCGGCAACGCGATGTCCATTAGAACGAGCTGCGGTTTGCTCTGTTACATTAATGCGGTTATAAGCGCGGCAATATCCGGCTGATCCTCCACCACCAAAACTCTCATTTCCCTCTCCGCTTCTCGGTTCGCCTTCGGATGGATCGGCAAATCATAGGCTAGGGGAACAAGTTTCGTGCCGAATCCCGCGAAACCGCGAGCGCGGCTTCCGTTTCGGGGGAAGGCCGCCCGCCAGCGGCAGGCCCCTTCAAGGTATATTAGAAATTCATCCCCCTTTGACATCGAGCCGATTGCACTGCAATTCAGTGTTCGCTAGCGCTTGCGTCACCCTCCGCTTGAACGGGTCGAGCACAATCTCGCTCGCTTCCTCCATCGTGGCGTGCTCCGGCAGCCATCTAGCACCGACAACACGCCGGCCTATCGACTGCAGCGTGATGCTGGTCGGTCCAAGGCACCTTGGTCGATGCGACCGATGCCAGCTGAGTTATCTCACCTCCGTTTCGAAAAGTACGCCGCGAAGTAGCCACACAGCGCGAAGGTCTCTGGGCGACACAAGCATTGGGGCAAGCCGATCAACAGGGTTCGGGCTAACCAAAATCCATTGTTGCTTGCCAGGGAACACTTGCTTGATGACGCTTCCCCGCGTTTCGTCGTTGAATTCGAGGACGGCTAACTCGCCTTCCGGGCAGTCTGAAAAACGGGAAAGGCGCTCGTCAACCAACACCTTTTGCCCGTTGCGTGCAATCGGGTTTAGGCTATCACCCTGAACATCAATCGTTTTACAGCCCTTGAAAGCCTGGGAGGCACTTAAGGACGTGCATGGCAACCATTCTGCGAACTTGCCTGCCTTCGGGACTGCCGAGCCAAGCGGGCGGTACAGAACGCCGATGGTCTTGCGAATCCCGGCCAACCGCTTATTCACGGTCACGGTTGGGCTTGGACGAACGGGATTGATTGATTGGAGGATCCACGCTCGCCCGTCGGACCACACTCGACGAAGATAATTAGTGTTGTGTTCGTCGCGGACAGCGACCAAGTCGCCATCATGCACCTCTTCACCCTCATTCGCAAGCAGCATCCAATTGCCCGCATGAGCCACGGGTTCCAGCGAGTCACCGCAGACTTGCACCGCGGCGGCTGGTGTAAAGATACTAACTCCCGCTGCGTCATGGAACTCCACGCTCCACGAGTTCGATTTCGCAGCCGCTGCACCCACCATTGGCAACTCGACAGGATTGTCCCAGCAGACTTTCGCATCCAATGACGGGAAGGGAATGACCGTTGCCTCAATCACGGCCGATCGGAGCGAACGTTCACGGAGCCGATCGAGCCGATGGAGTTCGTTGGCGACACGGTGGCCTATCAGGTCAAGCTTCTTGTAACAATCCTCGGCCATCGACCGTGTGACGTCCGCCTCAGTCATCGAATGGGATCCCGGATCTAGGACGAGGCGCACTTCCGAGCATTTAAGTTGCTCAGAAATTCTCTTCTGAGCTTCGCCGGCGAGGGGGTTGTGGACGGGCAATTGCTCGTAACTCGCAGCGGATGTCGCGAGATCGCTAGGGTTGAAGAATGGCGTGGGGCTATAGGCGTCCATCGAGATGAGCACGTCTTCGCGAAACTTACGCATCGTCGTCGCAGCCGCGAGGTGATCGCCCTGCTCGAACAATTGCTGCTCTGCTCGACGGAGTCGATCACCGGGCTTCCATGAAATGCGCCGGTGCCGATCCCGAGGATTGAGGTCAACGATGCGGTCGGCTGCAAAATCATTGGTGCAGTGTCGCATGAATTGGCGTTGGTGTGTCGCGATGAGCACCTGTAGGGCAGAAAGCATCGGCCGGAGAATATGGGCGGACCAGCGTTCCCGATGCTCTTCGTCGAGCGAGAGAATCGGGTCGTCCATCACGATGAATCCCAAGCCACCTGGGTGCTTTTTCAGTAGCGCGAAATAAAATGCGAGGGCAATCGCGCGCTGCAGACTGGCGTTTGCAAAATACTGGCCTGGAACCTCAAACGTTGTCCCTGTCAAAAGTGCTTCGACAGATTTATCCTTCCCCTTCCCGAGCTTCAGCTTCCCAGGCTTCATCCCGGTCGGGCTTTCCGGGTACATGAGGCATAAATATTCGGTGGTCGTGTCTTTAATCGAATCGAACTCTTCGCGAACCGCCGTTTCAGCGTACTTGGACAGCAGTTTCAGCTGATCGAGCGGCGCTTCGAGGGTCGCCAGCACTTTCAGTAGCGCACGGCTGCTGTCGATTCCCTGCTGGGTCTGCTTGCTCTTGACCAGTTCCCGGCCGACGGTGACCAAGGGCTTCACTAGTTGGGCAGCATGTTTCCCCTTCGTAAGCTGTGCCAGAAGACTTCCGTCGGTCGCGCCGGTGATGAGCTCGTTCAGGTTCTGAGAGAGCGTTTGGAGATTGGAACTCGCCCAACGCAATATGGTGATCGCGTGAAGACTTGCATTCACGATAGCGACGAATGGGTCGGCAAGCGCTCGAAACCTCGGCTCGCAGTCGTCCGGCAGCAGAGCCGTGCATTTTGTTGGTCACACGCAATCGTGAGTGACGAAACACGCGGGTCGCAGGCTGCCGTCACCGTCGCGAACCACTCACCTAGCAGCTCGTCACGTATGGACTGCCAATCCCTTTCCAGACGCTGATGAACGGTGAGAGCTGCGAGATCAGCAATCGACTTGGGCACAGCTTTGAAGTGCTCGGTAACGAGATCACCGAAGAAGGTGCGCGCCTCGGCACTGAGATGGCTGTCGAGCGCCTTGAGCTCCGTCAGCCGCTGGACGAGGATCGGGTCCTCGATCGTGCGTTCGCAAACAGGACAATACAGGGTGCTGGGTTCAAAATGCTCGGCAGCCTTGAGCAGAAGCGCGGCCTTGCTACCGGGCGCCGTTTCTTGCCTCCACCACTCGTACCGGCTTGCAATAGCGATCTGAGCATCCGCTACGGCTGTCTGAAAGGCGGCTTCTATGTCGGCGAGCCGGGCATCGGGCAACTTGCCGTTCTCGGCGGGAATCGCGGACTCTGGGGCGATGGCCTGGAGGGACGGGAAGTTTTCCGAAAACCCTTTTGCAAGCTGGTCAACGGCTACCGTGAGCCGGTCTGCGAGGTTACCGGCGGGCTTGCCTTGCTGTAGGGATAAGCCGAGAACCTGCGCAAGATGTTTCTCAGCATCCTTTGCCGCGTCCTCCAGGGTCTTGATCGTCGAATCGATCTGGGCAACGGTCAAATTCTCGACTACCGCAAGGGCGGTGACGGTCGAGGCCGAATCGGTGCCCTCTGGAAGTTGACCGGCCAGCAGCCGCAGGGACTCTCGCAGAGCGGTTACTTTTTGATCGATCGCAGTTTCTTCTCGATTGGCGAGACGCGTCCTATTGCCGGACATCTGGCTGGCGAGGTCACCGAGTTGGTCCAGGTCATCGAAGCCGAGCATTAATCCCAAGATATTGCGGGTGTGTTCGGCTTCTTCAATGCTGCGTCGCCCAAAGATTGTCGGTGCCGTCACAGATAACTGGAGATCTAGGGGATTGACCCCGACCTGTGCGAGGTCATCGACTGTGTTCCAGGTTGAACCGTCCAGCGAAGCCTGGAGTTGGGATCCATACGCTGCCGCCGTAAATGGATCGATAATCCGTCACTCGGCCGGATCAGCAGCAGCTCACCCGAGCACTGCGCCTTTGCTTTCGTTACGTCAGTCTCCGACGGCAAGGTCACGACGATCGGCCAGTCGCGAAGTTTCGCGCCGGCGGTGCTGCCCTCGACGGGCCTGTACAGCGGCGCTTCCACGACTGGCGCAGCCGCGTCGACGATGGCTTCTCCGGTCAGTACCCAAATGATGGCGCCGAGCAGACTGCTCTTGCCACTGCCATTTGGGCCGTAGAGCAAATTCGAACTTCCATGGAAATCGAATTCAAAGTCCTCTCCGGGCGGAGCGACGCCGCGGATCGACTGACACCGCAAGCGCATGATCTTCCAATAGGGCGGACTTGCCGAGGCAATGATTGCGGGGAGACCGGCTTGAGGGGTTCCGGATGTTTGGTCCGATGCGGATTTGGTCTCGGCGATGAATCTGTCTCGGAGCTTTGCGGCACGCTCCTCGCCCTTGAGGCGCGATAGCTCGTCGAAGTGCTTGACGATCACCTTCAGGAGGGAGCGAACAGTCCCATTGAGCGGCCCAACAGTGACCTTGCCCTTCACGACGGTGAGTCCCTCAAGTAGCCGAGCGACAACGGCTTGGGATTGCGGCGAGAGTTTCATCGTGAACACACGTTGCGCAAGTGCGACGGATTAAGGTGATCGACCTCGGCGGCAGCGGTGGATTTTACTGCAACCCGCCGTTCGGTGTCTCGGTCTACTGCGAGTTGTAAGTTGGTGTCAGTCGTCGGTTTCATCTGGGAATCCATTGGCGATCCCGCACGATCATGGCCCGAGCAGCCACGAAACACAAAGTTGCACCGCGAACGATCAGCTTCAAGGGTGCCGTCCAGATCGCTCGAAGCCTTTCAACCCGTGATTGCCATCCAAGGCCAAAATAATCCCGCATTCTCGCAGGCACATCTATCAAAAACTCCTGGATGCCATCGCCACCAATCGCGTAGCCCACCGACCCAATCGGTATGAACCCCGTTTAAGAAAACGGCGACCCAAACACTATGCGTTTCTCAGAAAACCGAGAAACGAAGTCAAACGCGATATGACCACACGCTTTATCACGAACTAAGTGCCATTCGTCGATGTGACCGAAGCATCGACAACAGGTCTATTTCGGTAGCGCGACCGTTGGATCTCCCAATATGACCATGCTAGACAGATCCATACTGCGCAGGCGAACGTCTCGTTGCCGTTCTCTACTCCCAGGCTCACCCGCGTTGACTTCTCTTGCAATCCGTTGATCGACTCGAAATAGTGAGCCCATCGCCGCGAAATGTTCTCTCATCGCCCGCGCAACGGGTTGAAACTGGAAGAGATTTCGATAGAGCGAAGGCCGGAAGTCCATCAGCTTTTGATGATTTGACGGATCGATCATGGTCCGATCAAAAGTCGGCCCAACGTGACCGATAAACGTGCGCAGTGGTTTCTTCGGCGCCAGCAGCGCTCGTGGGAGCGGAGCCGTCCGAGACTTCATGGTTTTCGAGATGTTGTCAAGCGTTACATGCAGATTCGAGGAGCGATGAACGAGTCCCTCGTATGGATTGACTCCGGTACTCCCGGCCGAGCAGCAAGCTTGTGCAAACCAGATGGCCCCGTCAGGCTGCCAAGCACTAAGAAGTCCCTGGTAGTCTAGTAGTCGCTGTTCCTGATCCATGGGGACACCTAGCGACCGAGAATCGGCCAGCCTATTACCGGTCAAGTTCATACTGCCGTGGCTCGTAGTCACTAGGAGACCCGGGCGACGATCGGTCAATGCAACACCTAACTTTTCGATAGTTGCGCAGGCTCCGTAGAGCAATTGCGCATTGCGTCTTAAGTCCTCGTCGGAACGAAACGCTTCATACAGCCGCTCAGAGGCCGTTTTGAACATGACGTGGGTCATTTCGTCGTAGTCGACCGCCCAAGTTAGAGTCGAAAACGCATGGCATTTTTCTCGCCTTTCCACTCTGTGAGCAGCGCACGCACGTAGCGATCGAGTCCGTCGCCCTCGATGTCCAGCCGCCCAACTGCCCGATTTGGGTTTAGGCTGAACTGAACCTCCCAGGGAATGTTGTCCGGTGGACCGTAGATAAGCAGGTAGTACGGTACACGCCCGGGGCCCAGGCCGATGTCACTTCCAGTCGGGTCTAGGTCTTGGACGGGTGGGTCTGTCCCGGGGGCGTAACGGCGAAGGTAAGCTCGCTTTGAAGGGGCGTTCTTGTCGTAACGAAAAATGGGCGGCTTCCCGCGCTTTTCCCATAATCGTTGAACGGGGAGCGGCGCATCGCTGGGCCAAGCCAGTTCGTCTTGCGAAATCTTTGGATTGTGGGCAAGTATCAATGACCAGCCGACACGCCAGTCCTCCCATTTTTCCTTGCTAATTCGACTCGGCAACATTGGACGAGAAAAGCGTGAGATCGCGCGAAACTGGCTCCATTGCTGCGGATTGGCAGCCAGTGTTCCCTCGACAGCCGTGTCGGGCGCGATCCAGGCGTCTATTCTGACCGCTGTTGGCAAATCTGACCTCAGAATTGAAAATCAGCACGACAATGTTAGCGAAGCATGCGGCCGAAAAGTGCCGACAGTATCTGCCACAGTTTATCGGGCATTCCGGGAATCCCCTTCACGTCAGCCAATGTGAGAGCGCGAACTTCGTCAGCTGCGGCATCTTCCGCCGACGGTTTAGCGACCGACACTTCGAACGGCGCCGCTGCCGTATGCATAACCGGGAGCGTCCATTGATGGCATTCACGGGCGACCTTACCTGATGCGCCCCTGGCTTGTGTGTGCCGATTCTTGGATTGACGCTCGCGGATCGCACAGCAATTCCACCCATTCGACTTCAACGGAGGCGCCGGGACTCAGTGGCAGGATCGAGTGCAGCTTATTGATCACCCCCGTGTAGTACGATCTGCAAAATGCATGAGCTTCGTCTGCATCTATCGGATTCCACATTCCGATGGCTACAGGTGCATGATCGCCCGCCAGTTGTTGCGCAAACGACCCTCCTCCTTGTGTCGATTTGCCACTATCGCAGCAGTTGAGCACAACCTGCCACACGTTGCTCAAGCACTGTGTATTCAACTTATTTAGCAAGCTGAGAGGAGTAATGACCACCGGCGGACCTGTCCCCTCCAGGCTGCTGATCGTGGCCAACTCAAGTTGTGGATCATCTTCGGCTGAGCCGTGGCAAAAAAAATGGATGATGTGCGGTTCACCTTCCTTGATCCGATCGAATATCGTGTCTTCGTCGACCAGCATATGTGCCCTAACTTCGGAAGCTGGCTCACCAAGACCATTGATGTCGTCTCGCAACTGCTCATCGCTGACTATCACATCGAGACAAACGATAAGCCGTGGAGGGCCCTGCTGGGCCGCATCATTACGCACGTCATACAGCTCGTCCCATTCGGACCGAGCTGACACGTCGTCGGCCGACAGCACAGCCAATATTCGCAGCGTCGGATACGCTTTCGAGCCATCCAGACTGCGTCTGAATCGATGGGGGTTTTCAGCCAGCCGCCCGATTGGCCACATGCTGTTACGAGCCAGAAACTCACGCTTCGTCTCAAACAACGCTTCCCACGGCAAGTTGTTTCCGTCATTCGTCAATGCCTGAATAAAGACCGGGTGGACGCCACGCTTTTTTTGGACTAGCCTTGCGAGCTCAGCGTTTATTTCGGAATTCGTCGTCAGCTCACGCCAGAGCTCCTGACCGGCATTGCTGACCACGTTGCTAGCTGGCATGGCGCAGGAATTGGCCTGGAGTTTTTTAAACTTGGCGTCCGTCGAAGCAATGTTTAGGTAACTGTACTGCGGGGGTGGCGCCCGCAGGCCGAAGCGCGTTTAGAAAGAACCGATCGACTGGCTTGTCGTCTTCATCTCGATCTTCCCACAAAGTGATGATCGTGCGGTTCATTGTCTCAGTCCTGGTCTGACATCCTCTTCGGTTTCGCTTTGCAAATAGTTCTTGACTTCGATTGCCACGCTCCGCAATGCCTCTTTGACTCCACGCTGACGAGGCGACAACCGGTTCTCTTCGTCGCCGTCGATCGTGACCGTTGCTTCCATAAGCTTAGCGGCCCATTGCTCGAGGTAACGCTGCAACGAAACACTCCAGCGCGGCATATCTCGCGCTCAGAAAGCGGGCGACGAAGGGCCCGTCGGCGAGCGTATATTCTCGCAGAAACGACTCAAATATTCTGAAAAGCCGCCGCGAAATGAGATCTGGCGGCACCAACGGCGAATAGCGGCTCAGCAATTCATCTCCGTAGACATGCACACTGACGCCACCCGGCCGCAATCGCGCGAGTTCGTCCGCTAAGCAGCGAACCGCGAATTCCGAAACCGGAGCGCTATTAGGAACAATGAAGCGACATTTCCAGGCCCCGACGTGGAACATGAACGTGGCCAAGTCCGAAGCACCGACCGTTGTGGTTGCAGGCAAGAACTCTTTGTCGGAATCAGGGTGGCCGAGCGCGAGTACGGCCGCGTCCCTGCACGAAGTGCCCATCGGCTATAAAGACCACTCGGTCAACGTACTGATCCTCCAGCTTGTCGGAAACCCATCGCAACCAAGGGTCCAGCACGCCCCCTGTGGAGAGCTTCTCTGACCTTGGCGACTCGGTGGGCCAGTTACTCGGCGAGACTTGTATGCGAACATTTAATTGACCATCCGTTCGCAAGTAGTCGAGGGATTCAATGTATGTCCGTATCGTCGGAAGTCCGAAGAGGTGAATCGTACCGCCTATCGGGCGTAAGCTTTCGTGAAGAGCATTCCGATCGAGATGTTCAAAGAATGATGGGGGCGGCGCTGCAACGGGATCGAATAGCAGGGCGGTGTGATATTCTTGTCTGGGAAACACTGGCCACAGTGCGAAATACGGCAACCGGCGCACCTCAATTGGTTGCATTCGACCCAGCAAGCGCTCCCAGGGCATCATGCTCAAATAGCCGGAGTTGCTCCCTAGACGCAGCCACAGCGAGGATGTTTTCGAAGAGGAGAGGCGTTCGGCTAAATTTCCGAAGAAGTTTATAAATTGATCGGATAAGAGGGACTGCCCAAACCTGCCTCGCGATGCAGCTTCGACGCTGGTCGGCAGTCCCAACTCGCGTGCCGAGGTTCGATAGGCCAATGAGCCATACCGTATCTCGATGGGTTGTTCTCCCGCCCGTGCCCGATTCCCGAGCGCTAACACAATTCAGGTCCAGGACCTGCAGATCCGGCTGAAGCTGCAATAGTGCGTTATAGAACAAGGCCGATGGTTCCATTGAGTCGTCCCTACAGCATTACCTGCTGGTAAAGCGTCCACCATGTTGCCAAGTTGGAGATATCGCCATGCCCGCTGATTCGGGCGTGACTAGTCAGTGCGATGATCCGCTGGGAACTATTCGCGTGAAGGCGAGTGGTCGGTAAACGGATGTCCTGGATGCCACATACCTCGGCCGAACATCCTCGTGGGCCGTACCCGCCAAGCGCAGCATAGTATGGAACGTGCTCGGCAGCCGCAGCTCGATATTCACCCGCGTCCCCCTGGCGCGTTAGGGCCAAGTGATAGTATTCGTGCAGGGCCGAATCGCGATTGCTGTATGTCGCAAGGATGGGCCGCCTGACCCGGGCGATGGCTTGCGAATAAAGTCCCTGTCGTGACGTCTTTCCGACCTTGGAAGCAAAACACCAAGCGGATACTGCTGCCTGAAGCAAAAGCAATGAATCGACCTGTTGCGGAAAGCTAGCCGGCGTACAAATGGCCGAAAGAAGAACCTGGCAGCCATATGAATGGCCGATCAAATGTAGTCGCACGTCGCGGCCACACGACAATAATTGGTTTAGCAGTTCGGCCACGCCATTCTGCCCAACGACTTTTTCGCGGTCCTTCATTTTCCAGACGGTCAACGTCCGAATGATGTCACGTGGACTAGGAACGCCGAATACTGCGGCGGCGTCAACGCTATCGTGCGCTCCCTCGGAATCGTCGACGAGTCCAGCGTGCTTGCGATCGGGATCGCGCTCCGCTTGCGATTTGCCTGATTGTTGATCGCTTTCAGGATCTGCTTTGTGTCAGTCAGTGCCAACCGTCCCTGCTCATCCCAAGCCAACTTGGCCGTCAGCGGCAGCAACATGCGAACTAGTTTGTTTGCGCGCTTTGCGTTCCAGCCAGTATCGCCTTGCACCAGTGCGTAAAATTCGCCTCGTTGGCTATTTGGGAGCGAGGCTGCAAGTTCATCAACCTGCTGAAGAAAGTCTCTGACCGACTCATCCTCACTGGCATCGACATGATTGTCGACAGCCGTGGCACCTGCAAAATGTAAGCCCTCTTCCCATGGAAAGACGAGACTTGTGCTGGGCCAAAACAATCCGATCAAAACAGCCCGCGATAGCTTCCGAAGCCCATGCCTCTCTTGCATCTGGAGGTAGCCGTCGATGAATTCCTTGTACCGTCCTACGGCAAATGTCCAATCATTGTTCCACCCATGGCAGAAGACGAACACGTGGCACGATTGGTCCTTGAACTGCGTTATTATGTGATCGATGCAATGTTCCTTCGTCGAGGGCGATGCACAGGTGCCACGGGCATCGAAGCGAATCATATAAAATGGGATCCGACGTGAAATCATCCGATATGGACCAGCAGGTAATGGCTTTGACATTTTAAGTTTTACCCCTCTTAGCCTTCGAAGCCGTTGCCGCAGAATAGGTCGCGAACTGTCTGAAGCGAGCAGTATTGTGGACGGTGGGGTACGAGTAATCAACATGTGCGACGGCGCGTGCGTGTACCAAACGAACTGCAATGCAGCCTGGCGATTTCGACGAAATCGCCACAAGGGCTCGATCGTGACCCTCCACTCAGGCCCGGCCCCACGGGTTCGCTCGCCATGGACCGCCCTATAATCGCCCTTTCGCCTTTGGACCGGCGATTTTCCTGCCTCGGTCGCATCGACTGGCGTTGTACACGGCACGCACGAACGGCACCGGTCCGACACTCCGTGGTCGACGGCGGAATTCGGCTCGTGTTCGATGTGGCAGCGGCGGCATGTGCAGATTGTCCTCGACGGGCAGCGCGACGCAGCGTGCGTCTCACATTCCCTCAATCGTCGCCCAATGGACGTGAGGCGAAAGCCAGCACGAGGCATCGTGCGCAACGGGTCGGAGAATCGGGTATTGAGGCGAGCACCGGCGGCGCCTGGAGCTTGCCAATGGCTACGACTTTCAGAACTGCCGTCACGAACTACCTTCGCTTCGCGAAACGAAGGCAACTACGAGTCTTCGGACAAAACCGCTATTTGAGATTTTTCAAGGGTGAACCAAGATGCTGGCTTTGAGTTGGGCATTCATCGTTGGTCCCAGGAGGAATCGCCATGGCCGGCAAATTGCTTCTGGACGAGTTGTGTGACCGACGCGGTAGGCATACCCTTGGCGGTCACTATCTCTGCCGCCAACACGCACGACGTCATGTCCGCGCTGCCCACCGTCGTCGACGTTCCGCCGGTGAAGGGAAAGCCCGGTCGACCGCGCACGCGCCCGACGCTCGTGGCTGATAAGGCCTACGACGCCAAGGATTTTCGCGCTCTGCTTAAGTGGTTGGGGATTCATCCGATCATTCCACATCGCGGCGACTCCAGTCGCGGGCTTGGCAAGGTGCGATGGCCGGTCGAACGCACCATCGCCTGGCTTCACCAGTTCCGTCGTCTCCGAATTCGTTGGGATATCCTCGAGTGGCCGGTCCGAGCCTTGAACGAAATACTGAACGGCAAGAAAGCGATTACTCCCGAAACCGCACAAGAGCTGGCGGCGGCGTTCGGGACCAGTGCGGCGCTCTGGCTTAATTTCGAAAGTGGTACCGTTTGCACTTGGCGAGGTGCGATGAAACCACTGTAGCACGACGGGCTAAAATCTACGACAAACCCGCGACCTCCGACCTGACGCCATCGTGCAACTGTTCATGGCAGCCCCGGCCGGGCTGGAAATGCTCTCATCGCCATCTGCCAAACGCGCTTGGCAGAGTGCAAGTCTGCTAACATACCGCCACCGACGGGGCAGGCATCGACCGGTCGTGCGGTCAGTACAAAGTGGCCCCACAAGCAGCCGCCGGCATCGCGTGATAAATAGAGTAGCCGTCACGGAGCGGCGCACTCCTAAATCCGGAGTTGCCGAATCACACCGCAGGCGAAGGAGCGATGTTCTTCGACTCCACTCAGTGCAAACGAGTCGCGGGAAGGACCTTCTTTTTCTGATGGGGTAGTTGATTCTGATTGCTGGGTCTCGTGACACTCTCAGAAAATACTACCGCCGGACTGAGCAGCTTCTAACGCTCGAGCAACGTTGAGTTGCACGCGTCGCGGAATAACGAGTTGCGCCCTGCGCGGGAGAGGGTGCCATACGTGTGTCACCCTTGTGCAGTGTGTGGGTGTTATTGCGCGAGCAATCTTCATGTTCTCGTTCGCCACAGATCGGTGACTGTTAGAATGGTAGCTCGTTGGCCTATAGCTTGTCCGGGTGCGTGGAAAGGGACAGAGTTGATTCTTATATGCAAAATGCGCGATGAGCCTTCGCCCCGTGATTATCGCCGCAATAGTTCACTTTGCCAGCGTGTGCACTGGAAATGAACTTGTGCGTCGGCGGTTGAGAGTCGTCTTGAGGAGCTCCGGCACGGTCGCAGCAATGCCGATACCGCGATAATACTTCGGGAGCTGCGAGACGGTGGCCCGCAAGCGTCCGTGGCCTTACCGGTAATTATCGAATTGATTGGCGAGAAACGACGAGATCGATATCTCAGACGTCTGGCAATCGAAGTAGTCGATGCTCATGCTGCCCTCGCAGTGGCGGCTGTGCCTGTTCTGACGGAAATCGTCGAAACAGAGAATGATGAACTGGCCGCTCAGGCGGCGGCGACGCTGGGGAGTATCGGCCAAACAACGGATGCGCCGGAGCGGCGTTATCATCCGCATTGACGCGATCAAGTTCTGAGCGACTGCTACGACTTCAAGCAGCACGTTCGTTGGGTGTGTTGCGTCCTGATTCGAAGTCGACCGTTCCCGCGCTGACAGTAGCATTAAGTCAGGCGAATGGCGATTCCGAACTCCAAGCTGAGATCATAAAATTGTTGCGCCAGTTTGCGCGGAAGCTCGTGATTCCATTTCGCCGTTGCTTGCATTACTCAGCGATTCATCCAGAGAGGGCAATCTCGAACGTGAGATAGTCACCGCTTTAACAGAGATCTCGTCGCAAGCCCGACAACGCGCTGAGGAGTTTGACCTTTGGGAGTGCTGCCGGTGGGCACGAGCGCTTAAAGAATCCCAAAACACGTTGAGAGCGAGGCGTTTCGAGCGTGCGGATGCTGTCATTGCAGCACACGATTCAGCCCTGGTTGCGATAAACGCCAGGCTGCGGTATCTGACATGGCTGTGGCTAATTGTGTTTTTATATTTTGTCGGGGTCGGGGCGATTAATCTGATGTCTTGGCTATGGCCGCGCAAACTGGAGACGTGCTGGTCTGAAGCAAAAGTCAAAAGCTTGAAATTGTGGATAGTTGACCTGAGTGACGTTCGTGTCGGGCGATATATCATGCCGGTCGTCCGACGAATATTTCTTGACATTAGAAGACTATTGTTGGACGTAAGAGGCATTCTTCGATCGATGAGGATAGAACCCGATGACCCCACAAGGCTAAAGCTGTATCGATGAGTCGGCAGCAACTCGCTTCAAAAAGGAGATCGAAATGAGGTTACTTGCAAAAGCCGGGTATGCGAATTCTGACAGCCGTACCTTTGTTCTATTCATTATGTTGAGCGCGTCGGCAACTATTAGTGAGTCACAAGAGAAAAAGGAGGTTCCGCCAAATGAGCTTATGACAACAAAGGCTTGGGAGGCACTCAGGGCCAACGATTACGAGGCAGCTATTCGTAGGGCAGAGCAGTGTATTAAGGAGTTTCGGCGTGATGCAGAAGAACTCCAACAGGAGTTGAAGAAAAACAAAGAACCCAGTCCGGGCGTAGGTAAAATCGCTGATCGAAAAAAGATGGAGGAGATCTTTAATCGTGGCCCGCTAAATGATGTTGCCGCCTGCTATTACATACAAGGCGAAGCTCACTATGAACTCGCTAGTCAGAGCACAGGAGCTGAGAAGAGGTCCAGACTTGTGAAGGCGAAGACGGCCTACGAGGCGGCTGCGCGACTTAGTACTCGCGAGTCTTTGACCCACGATTCGACGGTTTTTGGGATCCAGCTAGAAAGGCAAATAGCCGCATTGCCGACAATTTTGAACCTGCACCAGTTACGAAGTAGCTTGCTATGGAGGACCGGTATGTTTGTTCGTGTTCGCGTTGTCTGGTTTCGAGTTTTGTGGTGCGGCTTCCTTTTGGGAGCAAGCATTTCGGTAGCCGATTCTAGGGCCGACGATGTTGATTCAAGCATGGTCCAATGGCGAGAAAAGGTTAGCGAAATAAGGTGGGTGGGATACTTTCCAACGAATGCGAATCCGGAGAAGGGAAAAGAACCCACAATCGATTCGCTTGAAGCGGACCTCGCGTTACTGCGCAAGGCGAAGTTCGGCGGACTTGTCACGTATGGTTGCGGCGGCGTTGCTGGCCGAGAATTACCCCGCGCTGCGCTGGCAGCAGGGTTTGAAGGACTGATCTTAGGCATCTGGGACCCAACAAATAACCGGGAATTGGAAGCTGCAGCGGCTGCCTCGGGAAATAGGATAGTTCTTGGGTATTGCGTCGGTAATGAAGGTCTGGACGATCGGTATAGTTTGAGAGAACTGAGGGACTCCGTGGAACAAATTCGCCGGATGACCGAGAAACCGGTCACCACAACGGAACAGATTGAGGACTACGACGATGTGAGGCTAGTTCAGCTTGGCGACTGGGTCTTTCCGAACGCACATCCGTACTTTCATAGTGTGCTGGACCCCACGAAGGCAGCCGAATGGACCCAGCGGTCCTACGACCGGCTCAGTGCAAAAACGAGAAAGTTTGTGCTTTTCAAAGAGGTCGGTTTACCGACCCAAGGTCGGCCGGGCGAGGACTTGTCAGAGGAGAATCAAGCACAATACTATAACATTCTCTCAAAAACGAAGGTGCGGTTCGTATACTTTGAAGCGTTCGATCTTCCGTGGAAGGACCACCTTCCCGTCGAACCCCACTGGGGGCTTTTCGAAGCCGACCGAAGCCCAAAGGTGATCGGTCGTAAGCTGCTCGCAGACTTCTAGAGATCCGCTGGCGACGGAGGGCCGCAAACTCATGCTGGACGGCTCGTTTTAAGAGTCAACAGCCAGCGATCTGCAAGGCGCTACGTTGCGCGTGGTGACGGCTGCCCGCACGCTAGGCCAGAACTCCCTCGCGCGGGGAGCCCTTCTTTGGAAGCGATCGCTCGGGCGTTATGTGTTTTTCTGTAGTTCCAGGAGCCGACAAGTGTAGAGGGGTTTCGTATGAACCGGCACCGGAGACGACACTCGGCGTCTGGCGATTGAATCGCTCAAAGTCGCCCATTAATTTCTTGTGAGACTTCTCGGTGCGGGAGTAATTAGCAATGAAAACAGTCGGAGTACATTCTTAAAGGAACCGAACGAGCAGGATCTGGAATTGCGCAACGCCAACTTGATGAGCGCAACAAGAAACCCCTCACGCACTGGGGCAAAGGTGCGTGAGGGGTCAGGCGAACTAGGATGCTGCGTGTCGCAGCCATACCAATCTAGATCACGGCAAGGCTGGCGCAATAAAAATCCCCGCACGCAACTACTTCGAATGACGTCGCTCTTGTCGTGACACTCTGCTGTCACTGGCGCATGTTTCAAAGCGGATCGACTAGCGGGTTGACTGCTACACGCTGTTCGATCGTCATAAGCACATGTGGTTCACTGCAGAGTTTTTGACCATTCGCCACGATGGGATACCTTTGAGAAGCACAAAGGACATGCCATGCAATCTCTGGAATCCGAGCCAATCCACCGAGAACTGGAAATAAACCGCATTCCTTACAGCCTCGCCATTTCGTGCACGGGCGAGGGCTTCCGTGGTGGGTGGATGTGCGAGACCTGCGGCATCTACCACTACGTGGATCGGCTCGCTGAATCGCTTCAGGAAGCGCTCGCTATCACGAAGGCGGGTGCGATGGATCACCATCGCTCGACCCACGCCTAGTCCACATTTAGCTTGTCCAGGTGGCCAATGGAATTAGATTCTGCCGCCGCGTATCTGCTCGTGGCGGTTTTGAACTTGTTGCTCGGCGTTACTGTCGGCTGGCTCGTGCGGCGTGCCAATGAACCAAAGCCCGAGCCGCCGGCAGTTGACCCAGTCATTTTGATGAAGGCCCTTAGAGAGTTGTCGAATCACGTCGCTTCCCTCGTCCAACTCAAGGCCGAGTTCACAACGCTCACAGACTGCAATGCACCACCGACTCGACACCTCATGCGCGGTGTTTTTGAACAGCTATTTCAGGTCATTGGTTGCATTGAGCAATCGGCGTCAGCAGCAGGTCGAACTACGCCAGATGCATACTCTAGTCCCGGGGAATCAGATGTCGCCGACTTGGCGACCCAAGCATGGTTTCCAAGCAAGAAATCAACTCCCGAAGAACGACGAAAGACTCGTCGATTCTCGTACCGTCGAAATCAAAGGATTGCTCCATACTTGGGTGGTGGACTTCCCTCACCCTCGGATTTCTATAACGTTTGGTTCAACGACCTTTCGACAGGCGGCTTTACCTTCATCTCGCCCGATCGAGTTCGCTTCACACAACTAGTTGCCCGTCTTGGAAACGAGCCGAATGTCGTTCCAGTTGTCGCGAGGATACTTCGTCATGAAAAGCTGGAGGATGGTTTTCTTGTTGGATGCGAGATCATCAGACGCCTGGATGAGAACGACAGCGACGTGGAAATTGACAGCGAGGAAAGTCGTAAACTGCTTGTGTTGCAGTGATAGGCGCAGCGAAAACTCGCCCGCAGAGACGCCGGGCTGCGTGCGGTTGATGACGCTTGGCCCGCACACCTATTGGCAGATGGAGGTGAAGGAGGCGCCTCCAAAAAAAGGACGGCAATCGAATTCTAGGTCAGCCTCGCTAACACGTCCAACGCATCTCTGGCGACTTGGACACCTCCAACCTCATCGGCAAGTCGCTTGACCGCTATGAGCTGGTCGATTGATAGCTTGCCGTTCTTTCTCGGACGCGCACGGCGACCCTTAACAAGAACATTCCCGACCCCGTGATCGACCTTGCGGCGTCGGTGTTTTTTGTACTTGTTTTTGATCTGCGAGACCATTTGCGGTGATACGACGATGCCCTTCTCTTTTAACGCGGCGACGATTTCTCGGGGCTTTGCCTCTCTGTGCTGATCGAGATGCTCCCGAATCACAGCACTCTTGTTTGGCCCTTTGGTTTTCTTGCGTGGCATGATTTGACTCCGTGTGCCTATTGCGCGATCGCTCAACACTATAATTCACGTGCGATGGTAATCAAAGATCACAGGTTGGCTTTCTCGAATTCTGGCACGGTTAGTTCGGCGGTCACTGTCAAGACAATTGTTATTGGTTTGCTACCCAGGTAAAATCTGCGGCTGGTCAAACCAAAGAGGGCAAGGAGCGCTCACAATAATTGCGATTTGAAAGGCGGCCACATCTGAGGGGGTCCAGATCCATCATGCCGGAAACAACTGAATTCGAAGCACTTTTGTCGTCCGCTCGAAACGGCGACGAAGACGCCGCGTGGCAAATTGTCGGCGAATATGGTCCTCATATTGTGGCTGTAGTTCGGCGACGGCTGGGCCGCCGAATTCGAACTCGTCTCGATTCGCACGACCTGGTCCAAGCGGTCTGGAAGTCGTTTTTCTTCGATATGGCGGGCGTCGAGCAGATACAGACACCGAAGCAGCTAGTGGCCGTTTTGGCCAAAATGACGGAAAACAAAGTGGTCGATGCCTATCGGCGGCACCTGGGCGCCGAACGACGAGGACTCGGGCGAGAAAAGTCTATTCAAGAAGCAACGGATGACGGACAGGCTTTGAGTTCAAACGCACCGACACCGAGCCAGTTTGCAATGGCTCGCGAACGGTGGACCGCAATGTTGCAGCACAAGTCGAGGACGCATCAAAGGATTATAAATTTACGATTAGCGGGGGAAACTTTCGACGGCATCGCAGAGCAGGTTGGGGTCAGTGAGCGCACAGCAAGACGCGTGATTGATGATCTTTGGGCGGAGCATTCCAGTGACGAGGCGTAGACGGTCGAGTTCTGAGGACACTGTTGCATCTGCAAAAAAGGGCGATGTGGGCGCGCGCATGCGTCTCGTTCAGCAGATCAAGGACAGCTGGCAGAGAGGCACCATTCCGGACGCCACGCGAGAAATAATTCAGCACCCGGAACTACTCCGAAAGAGCGTTGTGCTGGACCTCGCGTATGAAGAATTCTGCCTACGCGAGCAGTCGGGCGAATCAATTACAATCGCGGCCTTCTGCGATAAATTTCCGGACTTTCGCTCATCGGTTCGCCGAAGACTGGAGGTTCATCAGGTCTTCGGGGGAGTGGATGAGTGTTCTGAAGACGTTTGGCCCATGCCTTCCCAGGAACTTTGCGGCTTTCGGCTTATCGAGGAAATCGGCCGAGGTGCGATCGGGCGGGTGTACTTAGCAAACGAAGTGTCGATGGGCAATCGCCAAGTTGTCGTAAAGGTATCGCAAGAAGGCGATGAAGAGGCGGTCATTCACGGACCGTTACAGCACACTAACGTCGTACCCGCGTACTCGATACAGATCGATGAGGTTAGCGGCCTGACAGTAATCTGTATGCCTTATTTTGGATTAACGACGTTCGAGGACGTTCTCGACAAACTGAATAACTTGGTGACGCGTCCCACTCGTGGGACCGTTTTTGCGGATGCTATTCGTTGCCGTAACGCTAAAGTTGGTGAAAACGAATCAAAAGGCTTGTGCTTGCTTAATCGGCGACCGTTCGTCGATTGCCTGCTCAGTCAATTCGCTCAAGTCGCGGATGCGCTCGCGTATCTTCATTCCCAGGGCATTTGCCACCTCGATCTTAAGCCGTCCAACGTTCTGTTGGCCAACGACGGACGGCCGATGCTACTTGACTTCAATTTGTCGAGTAAAGCGAGTCAGAACCTACGTCGAATTGGAGGAACATTGCCCTACATGGCTCCAGAGCAGGTCCAGGCAATGATAGATGAGGATGGCGGCGCGGTCGATTGGCGGGCTGACGTCTTCTCCGTAGGCGTGATGCTTTTCGAAATCCTGACAGGCGTGTCTCCGTTCGGATCAGTGTCGAGAGACGCGTCAATCAAACGTGTTGGACTCGAATTGCTTGAGCGGCAGAAAGCAGGCACGACTTTTCAACGCTCAGGACCATCCGCTCGGATCGTGCCGTTGTGAGGCTGATTCGACGGTGCTTGGCATTCAATCGTGAGGAGCGATTTCAAAGCGCAGCGGAGCTGGCGGGAGCGTTGCCCGCGCCTTGCGACCGGTGGCGAGATTCGAGCGTTGGGCTCGGGTGAAGCCGCTTCATGCCGGGATGCTGACCTCCTGCTTGCTGGTTGCTGTCGTTGGGGGAGGTTACCTGGTCGGAAGCCAACAGCCGTACGAGCAACGCCTACTTGACGAAGGCCTGGCACTATACAGAGCCTCTGAATGGCAGCCTGCGGTCGAAAAGTTGGAAGAAGTGAAGCGACTCGCTCCACACTCTAACCACGGTCTTCTGGTGCATCGCTCGCACCCGGCAGGCGATGGGACAACTTCAGTCCGCCTACGATGAGTACGCGCGGCTGTATGAACGAACGCATGACCCGCAGATCCTAGCCTGCATGGGCTACTGCATGAGCCTTCGAAAGAATTACAATGAGGCTATTGGGTTGTACCTCGCGCCATCAGTGAAGGATACAGGACGGATCGAGTGTTGAACAACCTTGGACATCACTGCACGAATGAAGGTACTCTCGATCGAGCAAAGCAATACCTGGATGCGTCGATTGAATTGAACCCGGAGTTGCATTCGGCTTACCATAATCGAGCGAAACTGGCACTGAAGACTGCAATGCGAAAAAAGCAGCCGATCACAGATTTAGCCATCGATGACATTGAGCGCACACTAGCTAGCGGCGCCGACGGGTCCAATCTCCATCTGTCCGCAGCCTGCATCTGGTACTTGTCGGTCCGCACCAATCGCCTGGAGAAAGCAGAGGGGCACGTTGCCCAGGCGATCGATTTTGGTTACGACCCACGTCGGCTATCTCTTGACTACCCGTTGCTGGAGGAGCTCACGTCCGGCGCAAGAGGCAAGCTTTTATTAGAGCGTGTACCCGGCAAATTGCGGAACGAGCCGCCTTCAGTCGTGCTAAATCCCTGCCCCAACCTCTTGGATTAGGCGAGCAGGACATCCGTTGAAATTAGAGGGGCCTGTGCCCTCGGCCGCTGCCACTCTGTCCGTTTTCTCCTCCAGCCTGCGACTGATGCGATGGGTAGCGATTCGTTTTGAATCGTCTTCCGTCGGACGGCCACAGAACTGGCCTTTGCGCGTTACCTGTTCTGACGGGAGAGCAAGCTGGAGGGAAACTCTCTATGTCGCGTGCGCATCGGACGTTCTTGCGATCTTGGTGGCATCGTTTCAGCACGCGTAGGAACTATTTGCAGCGGAGGCGAATTGCTGTTTTCGAGACGCTCAGCGCACGCAGGGTGTTGGCTGCTGATCTCGAAATTGCGGTCGATCAAACGGTTGCATATCCACTAACCGTCGAGCCAGCGCTCCCCGTGAACATTGCCGAGGCAGCCATCAACACGAGTTCAATCACTGGAGGCGAAGCGAGCGTTCCGATCGAAACATTAACGGCAATGTCATACACGCAATCCAAGGACGACGGGGCCGACCAAGCGGCCCCCGTTCTCGTCGGAGGCGCGGGGGATTCTGTGCCACGAGTGGAGCATACGAGCGAATTGTCAGGCCGTGCCCAAACTCTCGGTCTTGGCGCACCATGGGGTGAAATAGTAGGTGATGTTGCGATTGAGTCGCTCGCCGGATTTGGAGACGTGAGCGCCAATAGCTATGGTGGCTACGGCGGCTATGGAGGGACGTGCCCGTCGATCATGAATTTTCAGGGAGTACAAGGTCCGAATGGATGGACCTTTTCGGGAAGCGTTCAAGACGATGAATCGGTCGAAGGACTCACGGTTAACTTCGGCGGACTCCTATCTGGCCAAACTGCAAGCGTCGCCGCCGATGGCACGTTCAGCATCACCGTCGTTCTGGAACCGGACGCACAGGGAATCGTCACAGCCGTCGTCACCGACTTGGATGGTCTGACATCGGAAACTGCATCGGACACGGTCGGTTGAGGACAGCATGGCGCGCATGTTATTGACTTGGGAATTAGGCGCTGGACTTGGTCATCTTGTGCCATTGCGTCAACTAGCCATCGCACTCGTGAGCCGGGGCCACGAAGTGTTTGTCGCCGCACGCGACATAACGCGGGCTGGCCGAGTATTGCGGGGGATTGAGTTCGCCTACTGCCCGTGCCCGTTCCAGTTAATGAAGTTAGGGACGCTATTCAAATCCCGAGAACGTTCGCGGACATTCTTTTTAATGTGGGATTCGGGTCGTTCGAGGACTTGAGTGCTTTGGTAGCTGCTTGGAAATCGATTTACCAACTCGTCAGCCCAGACGTAATTGTCTTTGATCACAGTCCCACCGCATTACTAGCGGCCGGTGCAACGAAAGCCAGTCGATGTGTGCTTGGAATTGGCTTCTATTGCCCCGAATCAACTGCAGACACCGTTGATCTTCGCCCCTGGCTTGGCGTCAAAGACGTCTCTGCCTCAGCGACTGTTGTGGTGCAAAACATCAACCGGATTCGACTCGCGCAGTCTCGGCCATCCGTTAAACGAGTTTCGGAACTATTTGCCCACGTGGAAAGCAATATTCTGGCGACTTTCCCGGAACTGGATCATTTCGGAAACAGGTTGTCTGCGGAGTACGTTGGTGTGTTTCCTCCCTTGCGGGGTCGAGCGGTAGAGTGGCCGGCCGGGAAGATGCGCGCTTTGGCATATCTTAAGCCGTCGCCGATTACTGACCTCGTAGTAAAGGAGCTGTCGCGGCTGGAGATCGCGACGGTTCTCTACACCGGTGCCGCCCCGGGATCCGGCCATGACCGCACTCGTTTCGTTCGCGTGTGCGCGGAACCTGTTGATATCGCAGCGGCAATAAATCAAGCCGATATTGCAATTCTCAATGGAACACATGGTGCAACAGCCTCAGTGCTGCTTGGAGGTAAGCCCAGTGTTCACGTACCAATGGTTCTTGAGCAGCTGCTTATCGCACGGTGCGTTGAACGGTTATCGGCGGGACGTGTCTTATACCCCGACGCGCGAGGCTCTCCACGGATGAGCCTCGAAGCTGCGCTAGCGGCAGCATTGGAGTCGAATGGCGCAACGATGTTCGCCGAGCGTCATCGGTCGTTTTTGCGCAGATTCTGCGTTGCGCTGTGCGGTAGGCAAAGTCGAGAGTTTGGCTGGTTAGAAGTAGCGTCCGGTCGCCGTCGCGGCTATGCAGTTTGATCAACCGGATCGACAGACATGATCTTGTCCAGATCGATTTCGACGTGTGTTTGGCGGCCTACAAGTCGGCCCTCTACGTGCCACCCCGCCTGCGACGAATGGACACGATGGGGAACGAATCTAGTCTGTCGGCATTTCGCGGACTCGTCCTGGTATTTTAATAAGAGGGTATTTCCACGTCGAAAGCCGCCAAGATCGCGCGCAATACGTCATGGTTCTCAAGGTTCGGAACGGATGGCTCGGTTACGGTACAAGCGTTGATGAGCTGAGCCGCTTCGTCGCGTTCGTCGGCGGGGAGATTTGCCAAGAGTTTCATTACAGCCGTGTTAATAGATTCGGAGACGTCTGTAAGTCCCTTAAATACGGTTAGCTTTGCAGAAAGAGCAAGTGCAATGGTTTCCTCTAACGATAGCCGGAGCTGGGCGCATTGATTGTCCGTACGGGGCGGGCTGCGATTTGCGGCTGGAATTCCCAATTCCTGGGTCACACGCTGTAACGACTTCAGGTCGCGGAAGATGGTTCTTCGACTGACGTGCAAAGTATCTGCCACCTCGTCTATATTGAGGCGCAGCCCCGACCTTCGCATCTCGTAGAGGTAAACACAACGGGCGATTCGTGAAGACGACACGAACAGGCATCCACGCGAATAGACTGTGCCGTAGGTTGTCGCATTTGGACTCACAAACCGGACAGCTAATTCTCCAAAACAACGACCCGCCAGAGTGTTTTGGTGACCGGCGTATGTCATTTCGACATTGCCAATGTTCAACGAGGCGGTTTGCGCTCCAATGGTCCTTTCAACTGTAACGGCCGTCCTAATGACGTCGTGTGCCACATGTCTGTCGCCGAAAAGTGGTCAAGTATCCCAGATCGTGATCTTTGTGAGACCCGTAAGCGAACACTTGCGGTATCTTGACGTATGCTACGACATTGCTAGCTTGAGAGGCTACTGACAGTTCGCGACGCTTCGAGTTAGTTTTTTTCCGCGAGCGTCGGCAGCTACCGCTTCTAGCTGTGGCATACCGCCTGGAGCTTTAAGGCATTCGCCGGAGCTGAATGCGACGTCTGTCAGCGACGATCAGCCAATGCAGCACAGTGTTTGGCGAGTTTTGGCGGCAGGGTTGCGTCGAGAAACTCTCTCTCACGGTGAAACGATGTTTCGCGGTCACCTCACGGCGGTTTTGCTGGCTCTTGCTGCAAGTGCTTTGGCGGATGCTGCCGAACCACAGCTAGGTACCGCTGAAAAGCAAGCCGTCTACCTTGAGCAAGGATGGTCTGCCGAAGAGCGGCAGAGATTCTACTACACGACACAGGGATCGCAGCTGATCCCTTACGATTGGTTCTTGGCGCTGGAACAACCGGGCCGAGGGGAATCTTTTCGGTCCAACGAAAATATGGAGCGCTTGCGGTTCATCCCGCAGTTGCCCAACACGGATCGAAACCCGGACGGTCTGCCAATTGGCTTTGTCAAGGACGACAATCCTGATACGGTTCTGGATTACAGCGCAAAGCGATCGTTCTTGGGATCGCATTTCAATCGCCGTAGTTACACAGTTTTGACCAACGCTTGGTTAGGGCTCACCTGTGCTGCCTGCCATACCGCCCAGATCGAGTACGGATCGAAGGCGATACGCATTGACGGTGGGCCCGCTATGGCAGATGTCGAGCGGTTCCTTCGAGAACTCTCCGCTGCTTTAAATGCGACTCACGAGCACGACGATGCGCTGGATCGCTTCGCCAGAGTTGTGTTGAAAGACACAGGCTATAACACTGGCGAGCGAGATGCGCTTCGCGAACGCCTCAATGCCTATTCCAAGGTCCTCAACCAACTTGTGCGCCGCAGCTCGGTAAACCATCCCTATGGTTTCGCTCGCTTGGACGCTTTTGGTTCAATCTTGAATGAGGTTTGCGAAACGTCGCTTGAGATTCCGGGTAATCATTACCCGGCCGATGCACCGGCGAGTTACCCCTTTTTGTGGAACACGCCGCAACTGGACTGGGTCCAGTGGAATGGCACCGCAGACAATCCGTTAGCGCACAACATCGGTGAAGTGCTAGGGGTTTTCGGTCAAGTGAATCTGCAGCTTGATCCTCCGGAGAATCAGTTCAAGTCCACGGCTCATTTGCAGAATCTAGTTTGGCTAGAGGACCAGATCGATGAACTAGAAGCCCCACCATGGCCGGCGGACCTTTTGGGTGAGCTCAATGACGATGCCGTTCGCGAAGGCAAGGACATGTTTGCTGAGAACTGTGCGAAGTGTCATTCCATCCGAGTTGAAGCGACTAACGATTTTCCTCGGACTGCTCCCAACGCACTCGGAAAAGAGTTCATCAAAACGCACATGATCGGCTTAAAGGACATCGGTACCGATCCGGCATTGGCAATGAATTTTGCGGCGCGAAAGGCCAATCCAGGTTTCCTCATGCCCGCCGGCACGCCTCCGGTAAATCGTGCGGAGATTCTTAAGTTCGCTGTGCGCGGCGTCATCAAACGAAAGATTGCCGATTCGCGGCCTGCGATTGATCCGGAAACGATCCAAAGAATCAACGGTTTCCGTGTGCCGGGCACAGCGCCGCCGAATCCGCTGGCATACAAAGCGCGCCCGCTCAACGGCATTTGGGCAACAGCGCCCTTTCTTCACAATGGCTCGGTTCCAAGCCTGGACGCCCTTCTCCGGCCCGCCAAGGATCGTCCCAGACAATTCTGGGTGGGAAGTCGATCCTTTGATCCGAGTCTAGTTGGCTTTGCTACGCAACAAACCGAAGGTGCTTTGGAGTTCCGCGTCGTCGACCAGGCGGGCCAGCTGATCCCCGGCAACTCCAATCAGGGGCACGACGGAAAGTATTACACTCAGCTGAAAACGGAAGACGGCACATGGCGCGATTTCAACGATGGCGAACGCTTGGCATTGATCGAGTACATGAAAACGCTTCGATAAACGTAGTTCGTGTGCGGCCGAATCCAAGGCCGTTTAAAAACACAAGTCGTCGCACCGCCGCTCTTGCTCTAACTGTGGAACAAACGATGTACCCGGAACCATTGTCTGCCCACCCATTCGAAACGGCTCCCAAGGGGGAGGCGGAGCAGATACGCAAGATCGCAGATCTCATGGTTCAACTTCTCGATCAACGCTACAGAGATAAGCCGCAGATCCTCCGCGGCGTTCATCCGAAAGCACATGGTTGTGCGCATGCCTCGTTTCAGATCGACTCGGAGCTGCCTGTTGAGTTTCGGGTTGGGGTGTTTTCAATGCCTGGCGCGGCCTATGCCGCAGAGGTACGATTCTCCAACGCCGCGGCCCTTGTGGGCAGTGATGTCGATGACTCCGGCGGAGTCGCCAATCGCAAGCACGGCAGCCGAGGAATGGCGATCAAGATTCGGGGTTTATCCGCTCCGGTGTTCGATGAATCCGATGAACCGGGCACGCAAGACTTCTTGATGGTCAATCTTCCCGTGTTTCCCTTTGCCAACGTCGCCGACTATCTCGAACTCACTATTGCACAGTTGTCCGGCAAAGATAATCCAGAAGTGTTTCTGCCCGCATTCGGCTTGGCACTTTCCAAGATGCCGAATCGCGCCGCCGCGCCTTGGCGAAGTTCAGAAGATCAGCGCGACCATTCAGAAGACAGTCATGACAAGCCCGCTCGAAAGTTCATACTTTACGCCGCCCCCTTCCTCTTTGGTCCTAAACGAGTCATGAAGTTCTCAGCCGTTCCAGTCGACGGCGCTGCCACTCCGCTACCTGACCCTCTCGGTGAGAACTACCTCCGTAAGGTGCTCGCCGAGCAACTGAAGAAGAAGGCCTATCAATTCGACTTCTTGGTTCAAGTTCAGGCACCGCCGCAGAGCTCAAACTCGAGGATATAACTTTTGGATGGGAGCCCACCAAATACCCATTCAGAAGGGTGGCTCGGTTGACAATCCCCAAGCAGGACATCGATTCGACAACCGCGGTCGACGCATGCGAACAGCTTTTCTTCAGTCCCTGGCATTCGCTTCTCGATCATCGACCCTTGGGAGGCATCAATCGTTTGCGGCGAGCAGTTTACCTGGCCTCGGCTAACCAACGTCGCGGAACACGAAAATAGGTTGCGCTGCAACGCCATGTTGGTACGAAAATCAAGGTCTTACGATGTTCTCACTCGACACACTTAAAACCAACGAATTCTCATGGCAGGCCGCGCAATCTCTCGCATTCGCGAGCAAGATCAGTTACGAAGAACAGTCGATCGTCGAAAACGTTGTTACACATGGTTGGGGTTTCTCAAGCGTTAAGTTTCTCGACGTCGGTGAGACGCAGGGCTTCGTCGCGCAAACCGAGGAAACCATTCTGATCGCATTCCGGGGCACGGAGAGTCTCGGCGACTGGCTGGCAAATTTGCGGATAATCCGAACCGCCCGGTCGTACGGCAAAGTGCATAGTGGCTTTCTCACCGGTTATCTGGTCGTTCACAGCGCAATCGTTAATGCGATCGAGGGTGCGACGAATAAGAGAGTCTGGATTACTGGGCACAGTTTAGGTGGAGCGCTGGCCACAATCGCGGCTGCGGAGCTCAAGGAATTGGCTGATATTGGCGGGGTTTACACGTATGGTCAACCTCGTGTCGGCGATTCCGCACTGGAACAGTTCTTCGTTGTCAATTATTCCAATCGATTGTTCCGTTTCGTGAACGACGACGATCTCGTCACGCGCAGTTCCGCCGCGCTTCAAACACGTCGGCAAACTCATTCACTTCGATGGACAGGGCAACTTGCAGCAAGCCGCCACGGAGGCGGAAGCCGAGGCTCTCGAACCGCAACCCTTGAGTGAATCCGAATTCCTGGAGATGCAGCGGGAAATCAAGGAGGTTCAACTCGCCACCAGCTTGGCCGGATCGTCGGAAGCCGTGCTCGAAGCGAGCGTGGAAGGCCTAATCCCCGGTGTGAGCGATCACAAGCTCGATCGCTATATCGCCGCCATTCGGCGCTTTGCCCAAGGACCAACTGAATTCGCCGTCCCGGTGGAATTCGAAGCGCTTCAAGCACGCCGCGGTCGAAGGGACCGAAGGATTCGAGGGCCTGCCCATCGTCACGCCGGATCTCCTCCCCGTTTTATTGCGGCTTAAGGATTCGCGGTGGCAAGCACCGCCAAACTTGAAAGTTAACTCCCAGTTTGGCACGTTTGTGTCGGCTCAAGCGTCGCCGGAGACGCTCGCCCTCCTCCGAAACGATTCGCAGGTGGTTTCCATCGAAGCGAGCCGTGACGCCGGGAAGCTCGAACTAGCCAGCTCCTTGCCCTTCATCGGTGCGGACCAGATTCACCGTCCACCCCTGTCGGAAAGGGGAGACTCCGCCATCGTTGGCGTGATCGATTCCGGCATCGACGTGCTCCACGAAGCGTTTCGCGACGCAGAGGGAAAGACGCGAATCCTTGCAATCTGGAACCAGCGCGATGGTACCGGACCAACACCGAAGAGTGTCGATCCCGCCAGGTTTACCCAGGACTACGGGACACTCTACACGGCCGACAGGATAAACAGGTTCATAACTGGGAGCGAGGCCCCGCCGAACTCACTTCGCGACCCGCAGCTTCATGGATCGCATGTCTCAAGCATTGCCGCAGGACGTGCCGTGGGACGCCTCGCCGACGGCATGGCTCCTGAGGCGAAGATTATGGTAGTCATGCCTAACATGAAAACATCCCCGGGCGATCCACCGAGCTTGGGCTACTCGAATAGCCATGTCGACGCGCTGCACTTTCTCAAGTTGGCAGCTTCAGGGGGCAACATAATCTTGTCGAACGATTTGCCGATCGCTATCAATGTGAGCCTGGGGATGAACGCCGGTGCCCACGATGGAACCTCCACTCTGGAGGCCGCGTTCGATTCGCTCTCGGCTGGCGGGCGTGATCCCGGCTACGTGATTGTGAAATCGGCCGGCAACGAACGCGGTTTCGGAGGTCACGCGCGTGCGGGCATTTAACGGAATGGTACCCATTAGTTGGGTGTCGTCAAACACGCTTCGATTTCAGGATTACATGGAGGTATGGTACAGCTCACTCGATGAACTCACGTTTATGCTCATCGACCCAGCGCAGAACGAGTCAGCCACCGTTTCCCGAAACAATCCCGAAGTCAGGCAAGCCCTCGGGGGAAATCTGTGTCACTTAAAGTTAACTGAGCTGCATCCCGACAACGGTGATACACGACTAGTGGTCACAATCATTCCGCAAGCCGGCGCGATCCAAACGGGTATATGGACGCTGCGAGTCGTGGGCATGAACATCCGCAGTCGGAACGGCAACGTGGATATATGGGTGGAGCGCGACGAGACTCGGGCCATTCGATATGAGAATGAAGAACCTCAAATGACGCTGAGCGTCCCGGGGACGGCCGACACAGTCGTGACCGTCGGCGCTTGCCGAGCGTCGAGCCCGCTACAATTGACCGACTCGTCTTCGTTCGGACTCACGCGAGATGGACGCCCCAAGCCCGACGTGCGTGCGCCCGGCTTTCAGATCGTCGCGGCTAGAGCGAACAGTGGTTCTCAGGATGTTGTCCCGATGACCGGAACGAGCATGGCAGCGCCTCACGTGACTGGTGCGCTTGCCCTTGTATTATCACGTCGCCATAAGCACCCCACGCCTGGCGCACCCCAGTACAACGCGCGCCAGCTTCGGGCCGCGCTATTGCGCACAGTGAAGAATTTCTCGAATCTGCACCACGAAGGATTCGGATTCGGTATGTTGGACGCGGCGAAACTTTTCCAGAGTATGGCTTAAGTGATTCCGCCACTTTGCGATTTCAGGACCGTAACACTGCATCGATTTCATCTTGAGGTGCTGAAGGCCTAATCGCCACCATAATTCTGTATCGGGCGCTAGGAGCTATAGCCCCCGATTGCAATAAACGACATAGCCGTAAGGTTTTCGAATTCTTTGCCAGAATGATTCAACGCTCCTAGTTAAGAGTGGGGCCTCACAACGGAGGCTCGCGACACGCAAACAGTATTAGGAAGAGGTAATACGAGAGCCTGAAATACCGCCTCGCCATCGTCGTACCCAAATCGTAGACACCTTCGATCACATCGAAATGTTGCGTTTCGCCCATGTTCCTCGGTAACCAATTCTCTTGGAAGTGAATATGAGCAGTCCGGCAGCATCACGCTCGACCGCCCAAAAGCCAGCGCAGCGTCGCCTTCGGGTCTTCGCCTTCGATCCGGGAGTGCGAGCTCAGATTGACACCCTATCCATCAGCGAGCTGACCCTCAACTTGCTGTGGGAGAACAACTTAAGGGTCGGCCCCGTTGGAGAGTATCTGGAGGTAGTCGACTATGACCCGGCGAGCGGAGCGTTCTACAGTCCCGTTGATCTGAACGACCCTTACGTCTTAGCACAGAATGGACTTTCCCCGTCCGAAGGTGGTCCGCAATTCCACCAGCAAATGGTTTACGCAGTGGCCATGAACACGATCAACCACTTCGAGCGAGCTTTGGGGCGGGTAGCCTGTTGGGCTAGTCGCATTATTCGCGACGACAAGGACCACGTCGTCGGGGAAGAGTATGTCCCGCGGCTGCGGATCTATCCACACGCGCTGCGGGAAGCAAATGCATACTATAGTCCAAAAAAGAAAGCGCTGCTGTTTGGCTACTTCTCGTCGAGGGGAGAAGGACCTGGGCAAACTCCTGGCGGAACGGTGTTTACTTGCTTGTCGTACGATATCGTCGCGCATGAGACAACGCACGCTTTGCTGGATGGCTTGCACCCATCATTTAACGAGCCGACCAACGCCGACGTTCACGCCTTGCACGAGGGTTTTGCCGACATAGTTGCTCTGTTTCAACGGTTTGCCCATCCGGAGATTCTGGAACACCAAATCGCTCGGACCCGCGGTAATCTCGACCGTCAAAATATGCTTGGCGAACTGGCGCAGCAGATTGGCCAAGCCCTGGGAATGCGCAAGGCTCTGCGTTCCGCGATCGGTGAAGTCAAGAACGGCGCTGGGAGCCGCATAGTCCAGACCCCAAGAAACTCGCCACTGCAAGCGAGCCGCACGAGCGGGGGGCCATCCTGCTTGCCGCGGTGTTTTCTGCCTTTCTCGCGATCTATAAGATGCGCAGTGCCGACTTGTTTCGGATTGCTACAAACGGGACGGGAGTGCTCGGCGAAGGGGCGATCCATCCGGACCTTGTCCGACGATTAGCGCGGAGGCAGCAGCCGCGGCCGACGCGGTACTGACCATGTGCATCCGCGGGCTCGACTACTGCCCGCCGGTGGATGTGGATTTTGGAACCTACCTACGAGCGGTGATTACCGCTGATACTGCGGTGTGGCCGCAGGAAAAGTACCCCTACCGGGTGGCATTCATCGAAGCATTTCGGCAGTGGGGTATTTACCCGGACCGAGTACGCGGGATGTCAGAGAGCGAACTTCGGTATCCGCATCCGGATGACCCGCGCGCTTCCGAGGGAAACACCCGCGCACTTTATGACCAAGCGCATACGAAGAACATGTTTACCCGGCTTTCGCTGGACTGGGATCTCGGTACGGATCGGGATAAGGTATGGACGATGATGACCAGGAACGCGGGCATCATCCATGATTGGTTGCACAGCTCAGCAATGAAGGACCAGTTGCCGGCGTTGGGGTTGACCCTGGACGCGAAGGGAAAAAAGTCAGTGTACCGAGGAAAGGACGGGACGCCTACGATCGAGGTCCACTCAGTGCGGGTTGCGCGCCGTCGGGGATTCCGCGACATGCTGGTCACAGACCTTGTCGTTGAGGTACGCCAACGGCGCCGAGGATACTTCGACCGCGATCTCCAAAAGGCGGTCGACACGGGAAAGAAAAATCACACTGAGTTCAAGCGGGACTTTCGTTTCCGCCGCGGGTGCACTCTCATCATCGATCCCGTCAAACAAGAAGTCCGATACGCGATCTCGACACGTGGGAGCGTAATCGACGAACAAGAACTCGATCGGGTGCGGCGCTTTCTTACGGGTCAAGCCAGCGTGGCCGGCAACCCATTTTACGGCCATGTCCGCGGCGGCGACTTGGACGATGAGCATTTCGCCGCGCTGCATCGATGGCAGTCCGCCATCCAGGAATTCTGATTCGAGACAAACGTTACATCTCGAAGGTTTAGCTTCCACGACCATAAGGCAGACAGGCACTCTCATGGCGAAAAGAAAGGGTCCGCTACGCCGTCGTCGTCGGCAATCCGAGTCTTCCGCAGACCCGGCAGATACGTCGAAGGTAATGTCTGCGCCCGCCTCCGGTGTAAAGATTCGAATGTATCGGCAGGGTCACGGTGACTGTTTCCTGCTCGCGTTCCGCCAAGACGACGATTCGCCGTTCTACATGCTGATCGATTGCGGGATGAAGAAGGGCTCCGCACTAGAATGCACCATCAACGAAGTGGCCTTAAACATCCGGGATGCGACTGCGGGTCATCTCAACTTGGTGGTGGTGACTCACGAGCACGAAGACCATGTGTCCGGATTCTTGTCTGAGAAGGAGGTTTTCAGCAATTTGGAAGTCGACAAATTGTGGCTCGCTTGGACAGAGGATCCAGAAAACGAGCTAGCCAACCAGTTACGGGCAAAATACAAGGACGTGCTGCTGGGGTTGGCAGCAGCCGTTGACAAGTTCAATGGACTGCAGGCCCGCGACCGGTCGGACTCTCGGGCACAACGAATCGTGGATAACTTGCTCGGCTTTGAGTTGTCTGACGAGGACCGTTGGCTTGCCGCTAAGGACCCGGACAAGATCAAGGGGCGGACCAATAAAGAAGGAATTCTGGTCGCGAAGCGCCAAGCGGATAAGCGGGGTGGGACAGACTACCTTCGCCCTCACACCAAACCACTTACGCTACCAAACATCTCAGGTGTCCGGTTCTTCGTGCTTGGCCCCCCGGAGAATGAAGCTCAGCTAAAGGACATGGACCCTCGTGATCAGGAGGGGTTTCATTTCGCGGCCGCCGAGGAGCGGTCTTTCCTGGCGGCCGTAGTAGCCAGTCCGACCGAGCAGGAAGCGCACCACCCGATTGAGCCCCGCTTCCGGATCCCGGTAGCGGAAGCGCCGAACCACGAACACAGTGCGTTCTTTGACGAGTTTTACGGGCTTGGCACGCGACGCGCCGCTCGGCAGAACAACAACTGGCGGCGAATCGATGGGGATTGGCTGCGGTCGAGCGAGCAGTTCGCGCTACGGATGAGCAACTTCGTCAACAACACCTCACTTGTGCTTGCGATCGAACTGCGTCGGACAAGAAAAGTGCTCCTTTTCGTTGGCGACGCCCAACGGGGGAATTGGATATCGTGGCATGAGGGGAAGTGGACTTCCAAGAACGGGCTAGGTACCGGTGACGAATTAACCGTCACGGACCTGCTCAGCCGGACCGTGTTCTATAAGGTCGGGCATCATGGGAGTCACAACGCAACACTCAACCGACGCGGGTTGGAAGAGATGGCCCAAGGTCAGTTTGCAGATGAGTTCATTGCCATGATACCAGCAAACGAGCAGTGGGCTTTGACAGCCAACGAGCCACCCTGGCGGCATCCACTCAAAGAAATCTACAAGGCATTGTTGAAGAAGGCCAAGGGACGAGTATTTGTGATGGACCGGGAGGTAGAGAAACCGGCCCCGCAAATACTCTCTGGGACTGATTGGCAGGCGTTCCAGGCGAATTCGACAATGAACAAGCTCTACTGCGAGTTTACCGTAGCGGATTAGGCGCAGCCCAAGTTAGGGCCGAAATCGCCAGCCAAGAAAAGATGCTTGGACCCGACAAACGCTGATTCTTCCGCTCAATAGACTATGACGCCCCGTAACAACTTATCTCCCGTAGGTGAATCTGGCGCTCGACTGCGGTTGGAATACAGGTTGGAACTGCCCGACAGCAACCATATTCTCTGGGGTATCAGCGATTGTATGGAATGGCTTCACCAATCGAATCGGCGTTCCATTAATACTCGTCAGCTCACCGCTCCACGCCAACCGATATAGCCGTTTCAGGTCGGCCTTGTCGTCATCCGTTAGAACACTTTGACTGCCATAGTTCATGATGCTGAATGGATTGTGCGTTCCGAACACTTGGCTCGGCCACGCGGTCTCGCTGAGGTTGGCGAAAAAATGTCGAAGTCCGAAGACGTGGCCGATTTCATGGATGAGCGTCTCCACCTGCTCTTGTCTGCTCTGGTCAAACATCCGGGGGTACAACACTAATTTGTGACGGCCAGCATCGGGAAAAAAGGCACTTGCCAACACGCATCCGTTGATGTCACAGTCATCGGCCCTTCTCATCACGATTTCGAAGTCCCATGCATCATCTTGTTGAGTGAACCGGATGGGCGTTGCATCGCTCCAAGCTAAGAGGGCATCACCCAACAAGTTCTTAATTTCCGTCTTAGCTGCCGCTGGGTTCTCGAAGAAACTCATAGAACTTTCTCGGAATCGCCATCGCAGGGTCATATCATTTGTCCATAATGGAATAAAGCCCTCCGACGCATCGACCACGATCTCAAGCGGCGTTCGACCTCTGGGCGTTTTATGACCTCGTTTATCGGTATCGCAGACAGCACGAGGTCCATAGACGTGGACGTGGGACTCCCTCGCGCGACCCGCCTGTTCCACTTTCCGTGGCTCAAACGGATTGGCTCGCGCTAACTCAACCTTCGGATGCTTCTTGGTTCTGGTTCGTTGCATTGCGAAGCTCCTGCGTAGTGGAATATAGTGTTTACACTGTGTCGATTAGTTGATTGATTTTATCAGAGTGCGTGAACAACGCGCGCCGTGGACTATACATTGCTTTACGAGCCCATTGAATCTCTCGGTTCACAGAATCCTCGATTTGTCGACCGGGATCAAGCGGATTCTTGCCTTGCCGATGACAATCGGGCTACTGATGTCGGTGATTCAATGCCTGTTACCTATTTAATCGACCTGGATGGCAACCCTGGGATAGCGGGCTCCGAAGCCGACGTCGTGAGAAGCAGTGACAGCTGTATGTCACCGGCGGTGCTAACGAAATTGAGATGCTCGCATCTGGGTCTTGTACCCGCATCTTGATGTGGCGACAGTCTTAGCGCTAATTGATCGTTCGCAAACGAGATGTTACGACGTTCTGCTCACAATCCATCTGAAAAAAACCTGTTGAGTGATCTGCTGGGGTTGAGGTAGGGGAGTCGCCGTCATGAGCCATAAACTGAACGTGCAGTGCCTCTTCCATCGCGGTGGATGGCCAATTCACCCGCTATTGCGAACCGGCATTTCCTAAAGACAACCGACCGGCTTTGTGAGAAGGCAATCCGCGGCTTGTTTGCCGTAGCGAGCCTCAGCGCGATGCAGAATCCGGCGCGGTCCTGAAATGCCCTTGCTGCACAGCAGCAGCGTTGCCTTTCAATGTAGGCCCATAAAGGACGTTATGGGCCATCAC
Organism: Pirellulales bacterium; assembly: GCA_963829655.1. GTDB lineage: Bacteria > Planctomycetota > Planctomycetia > Pirellulales > JALHPA01 > JBBDYH01. Next base: position 5,656,371 of record CAWHJG010000002.1, on the reverse strand, counting down.
TTTTCCCCAAGAGGAATTCGAGGGTCGGGGCGTATGCCTATCCTATTCTACCCGTCTTCAGGATTGTCTTGCATACGTGGAGCGGGCTGCCTAGCCGTTACAGATGGCATCGGTTTACGTGCGGTGGCGATACCGGCATTGCAAGTGCCGAAGATTCGCAAGACTTGACCGCTGGTTACATGCGTCTGACTCCCGTAAAATACCGGTCGTTCCGTCAGTGTGCCCACATGGAATGGAAGTCACAACAGCCATGGTCTCCAAGAGTGTCTGCCCTACTTAACAAGATGATCACCTTCGTGAGCATTTCCGCCGGTACCCTCTGGTCTTGGCTCAGTACCGTATGGCGCTGGGTCAACAAGAATCCTTTTGCGCCCTTCCTAGCGATAGTGCTCTTCATCATTCTCATCATTGCTGTAAAGGACCAAGCCGGTGTCAGTGACGAGCGAGCATTCAGGATGGTAATCGCAATCGTCATCCTTGGCGTGGCCGTCCTAGTCGTCACTAAGGTGGATTTTCCTGCAAGGGCCAAGAACGCCTTCGGCATTTTCCTTTTGATACTACTTAGTGTCGTAATGGTTTGGGTATCAGCGGATCTGTTAATTGGCATGTCATTTGGTGGTACGCAAGCTGCGATCGCGCCAATTCCCTTCGAAGATGATTTGATCAGAACGGACAAGTTTTTTGCCTCAAAGGTTCTCGCTCAGGGCACAATCCCCACCGGGGCGAGCCAATATGTCGTTACAAACTATGGAATGGACGTGTGGAAGGAATGGATAAACAAAGGAGCTGGACCGGAAAGATTCAACTCCTTTCCGCCAGAAGTAGCCGATGCGATAGGCCGAGAACATATTGACAACGCGAGGTCACACCTCGTTGAGTTGGCAATGAAAAACCAACTTATCGTGGTCCGGTCTAGGCGGCGGTTCCAAAACGACCATACGCCATTCGCTGCTTCCGTGCAATTTAGCGACGACACTCAGTTTAGGTTACTGAATGGGTGTGCGTTCTTAGTCTCCAACGCTGATCCGGGCGATTACAGGCCCATTTATCGGCAGCAGCGTTTTCGAATCGTCAAGGACAGCCCAACTAACTCAAACGTCTTGGAGGTAGAACCCAAGGTCGGAGACGAGTTGCTGATGATTCTGCGAATAGAAAGCCGAGATGGAATGCCGTTACCACGGACGGAGAGTGGTTTTGGAATCGAAATCCACAAGAACTGAGGATGTGACAATGCAACTCCCGTGTCGACTGGTCTTGGTTGCGCTTGCATTGCTAGCGTCACCCAACGCGGAAAGTGCCGTAACAGTTGAGGGAACGGCGGTAACCCTTGAAAGCAAGACGATCCCAAACATCTCCCAGTTGGAGGTCTTTGCGATAAGTGACCAAGGGATCATTCTGGCTGGGCCAGCCTCTATAAAGGGTTCTACTTATACGCTAATAATTGATGATACGCTATTGCGACGGCTCCGCATCGTTAGTGTTGCTCTACGTTACCGCGCTCCCGGTCGCGAGAGCGTCACTCTCAATAACGTCCTTGGCCTCACGAATCAACAGATTGACGTAGTTCTACCAGAGGCAAAGATATATCAGCAGAAGATTCTTTATCCCATACCATGTTGCCCTACTGGACCGCAGGTCCAACACTGGCAACCACAGTATTCTTTTCCAAGAATGCATTGTTATGTTGCGCAACGTGTACCTTTGGATGCCCGCATATTTGCCCTGCCGTTAAAGCGCAGCGACCGCGAAGGACATCGTGCGATCGTCGTACCTAAATGGCTGCCATTCTAATTGGCGATATCGCTGCTTGTTCGCAAAACAGATATTTTGCGACGTTCTGATGCGGCAGTAGCATCCGCAGAGGACTCCTCAGTCAATCACTTGGGTGCGATAGGGGAGTGGCGGCTCTCAATGACCCGGACCAAATACATGGTCTTCGAGACGGATGATGCGTTCGGTGTGGTGCCCAGTGGTCGCAGTCCACTTCCTTTGGGATGGAGCCGTTCAATGTGTTGATGACCTTCTCGTAGTCCTCGTTCCTCATGTACTCAATACGGCCAGTTGATCCTCCCGCTCACTGTGCTGCGCCGGCTGGATTGCGTTTGGATCTCGCGTCGGGCCAGCCAGCGTTCGAAGAACCGCATCCTAAGTCCGGCAACTCCTCGCTGCGACCAACAGGGGCGCGTCCGTGGAGCGGGACAACCCTTGCTTATTCATCTGTTGATTGGCTACAGTGGCGAACAGAACCGAGACAGGCCGATAGTACACCTGTCATTTTGGGGGCCGGTCAGATGTGTGATTCCCGCGCTTCGCTGTTGATCTTAAGCGGCTTTCTTCTTGTCTTTCTTCGTACCGGGTCCAGCTTGAGCGGCGAGCTTCGTATTTGGAAAGATCGTACCGGTAAATTCGAAGTCGTTGCTGAATTTGTTGACTCGACGGAAAGTTTAGTCCGTTTACGTCGTCGAGACGATGCGCGGATCATCGAAGTGCCCACCGCCGTCCTTAGTGAGGCGGACAACGCCTTCCTTAAAACACTCCTCTCAAGCAAGCCGACATTGTCTGTATCACGGCAAATGCCGGTTACGCGCATCCGCACTTGCCGCAGCCGCCGAACGAAGCGCACGGCAAAGGGTGCGCTTGCTCTCTACCAAGATTTCATTGAAGCGTCCACGACGGATGATGAAGAACGTAAACAGGCTCTTAAATCGCTCGGCCGATGGGAACTGGCAGCGAAGCTTGAATTCGTCCGTATCGGCTCAGTCTGGTTGAGTCGCAAGGATGCCAACCTGCTCGTTCAACGAGAGACTGACATTCTAGGCTTGGCGGAAACCGCCATTGCCTCTGATGACGTCGAGACTGGAGAGAAATGGCTGCTTGAGTCGGGCCGAGCCAACCCGGACGGAATTCGAGGATACTTTCGCTTGGGATTGTTGTGCGCGCTGCACTCCTTGAAACTTGATGCCAAAGAAGCTGAGAAGTGTTTCTCGCAGTGCGTCAAACGAAGAGAGAGCAATGTACGGCTCAAAGAACTTGGACTGTTAGATTGAGTCTCTTTCGCGAGGTCCGGCTCTGGAACCTTCGGTTCTTTAGAGAACTAAACTCGAGCGGTACCGACGCCATCAGCTGCTCGCCCAGATTTGGTGTGATACGACGGTACCAAACTCCGACTCGGCCTGGTGTCATTCGCAAGCGCAGAAGGTCGCTCTCGGGATAGGCGGGCGTATTTAATACGAGATTGGCGTCCACATCAAGTTCGGACCCGATCCGGCGGCCCAGTATCACCACAAAACAAGCGCAAAGTGGCGGCCGCAGCAGCTTCTGCGCACGTGACCGTATCGGATTGTGATACACGTCGCCCTGGTAAAGAACGTAACCGTTTCACGAACGCACGTTTTTGCCCGCTTAGCGCGACCAGGTGCGGCGGGCGGCAGGGTGGGCGGCAAGCCACTTATCGGGGAGGAATTGGACCAAGTCGTCTGATGTCCGGGACTGATCTCCGTTGGCACCCACCAGGTGCTTACGCACCGCAGCCCGCATCGCCGCTTCGAGGTCGGAGCCAGTCCAGCCATCAAGCGCGGTGCCGCACGCGGCAAGTAGCCCTTGAGGCAATGCTGCGCCAAACTGTCCCGCGGCGCGTTCCAGGATCTGTTGCCGCTCCGGCTCGCCCGGCAGCGGCAAGTCGAGCACGACGTGAAATCGGCGGCGCACCGCCGGATCGAGCAGCGCTGATGGTTTGTCGCGGCCACGAGCACTGAATGCAGTGGCCACTCTTCAAGCTCCTTGAGGAGCACATTTTCTGTTCCCATGTCCCTCCGACGCAGAAGTGGCAATAGCCGAGCGTGTCCTGCTTGGTCATCTTCGAGAGGAACACTCCGTTGGCGACGAGCTCCTCGGGAATTGCGTAGCCCGCCTTGTAGTAATCATCCGTGCGTGTGAGGCCGTCCATGGTCTCCCAGTTCACGTAATCAACGGCGCTGACGTACCAGCGTACAAAATTGTGCGTCGGCACCTCGACCAAGTACACCGGCAGGTGACATTCGTCGGCGATCGCCAAGTACAGGAAGGACGCGGTGTCGCAATCAACGTAGTAAAAGGGGTCTGCCGCGTGGGCCATAATGTAGCGCGGCGGCGAGCATTGTGTGGATTGTTTAGGATCCGCTGCAGTTCCGGACCTTCTACGGTACGCGGCGTCATGCCATCGCTTAAGAGCTGGGTTAGGCCAACCGGCGGATAGACAAATCCATGGCTGATAAGCAAATCGTGGATCTTCTTCAGCGGATCCAGCGCGGCTGCTTGGTCGCCGCCCGGAGCGGGGATTGCGGTTTTGGCCTCGTCGATCAGCTTGTCGAGCAGCCGAAACATCAGCTCGTTGACCACGAAGCCCAAAATGCGCATTGCGAGCCGAATGCGTTCACCGCGCTAGTTTTCGCTGCTAATCCTTTGTATAACCGGGTTCGGCCGATAACCGCAAACAGGCCCACACACTGTTAAGACAATACCAGTTTTTGCGATTGGGGCCCGGGAACTGCCGTATCCCACGCAGACGCGCTTACTTGGGCGCATTGCCGCAGAGCTGCGGTGCATCTTTGCACCCAGAATGTCCTCCGACAAGTCGCCGTCTAGCGCGTCTATTGCTGCCAGTTTTCGGGGGCGACTGTTAACCCGCCAGTCGACTTTTTATCGGGACAAGAAAAATGCTCCGGAGTTAGCAGCTGGCGACTTTTGTGTTAACTCGCCGCTAGTGGTCTCGTGACGGGTAGCTTCAGTTTTCCAGTGACCGAAAGCGACTCGAACTCCGCAACTGATTGTGCGACAATCATTTTCGGCATTCCGCAAAGAGAGTATTGGTACGATGAGGGTTCCTTTCGGTGAGCTTTCTGATTTTCTTCGTACAGACGCGGCCCACCAGTTAACGCCCGGCCTCAAGATATCGACCGCCGGGCGTTTGGCGTTTTGGGCCGTTGACGCAACGGTTTGCGACGATCGCGCCGACGCCCTTGCGCTCTCGGTTTGAGAGATCAACCGGGAAGGAATCGTGCAGCGCAGTTGGAAATGACTGGCTGCTAATTGCCGACGCTTCGGAATGCGCTGAAGACTCGCGCAGCAGGTAGAACTGCAATGCCAAGATCCCAGAGCGTGCTCCGCAATGTCGATGGGAAGGCGGTCACTAGGAGCATTGTGATGTGCGAACACGAAACCGCGGGTTGCCCTTCTATGTGCCCTTTAACCGGCAAACTCGATTACTACGGCGATGCCGGGTTGGTTTCCCCGCGCCCCACCAAACTTAAGGACCGCGATTCAGCCAGTAATCCTGTGGATTATAACGCCTGCCCATTCCGACATGGGCGACGACTAGCGTGGGGCGACGGATCGGATAGAATCGGGTGAACAACGCGATCGAGCGACAAACGGGCCGCTCACTTCTTTATCGGCAACATGACGCAGCGGGCGGCATCGTCACTGGAGTCGGCAGCGGATTCTCCAGTGCGGTATGACGATTTCCCCGCAATGCCTTGCCAATCGAGCCAGTCAAATGGATCTCTCATTCGAGCTCCCAGATGGAACGTACGGCCGATACAAATGGGGCCGACTTGTGTCGGAATTCGCCCCAGTCGCAGCTCCAATGCGGCAACGGTTTGGGGACTTCATGGCTGGCCTAGTACGCTACCAAGCCACGTGGCAATCAGACTTGGAGTTCCGCGGCCAGATTTGTCTCTTACACGAAGTCGTCCATTACTTTCAAGACCTGTTGACGGGTGTCGGTCATTGGGACCATTGCGTTCGCCGCGAACATCAGCACCCCTTGCTCCTACACGCCGTTCGTGAGTCCTACCTCGGCAACATTCCCGGTGCCCGCGAGACTGAGGATACAAAGGCTGCTTTAGCTGAATACGTCAATAACCTGTTATTCCTGCCTCCATCGGACCTGCCCGACGATCGTCGAATGAGGCTGGCAGCCGACATTGCTCGTTCGGGCGGCGTGCCTGTTGAAAAGGGGATTGAGCAATCATACACGGTTGATGCCCTGCTTGAGTGCGAAGCGGTTGCTTTGGTCCTGCATTTTATGCTCACCGCCCGAATGTCAGAGGAACAGGCAGCCATAGCGAGTAACAGCGTATCCATGTACATGGTGCATAGCATGCCTTTGGAATATGCACACACCTTCACGACAATTGCCGAAGTTGTTAGCCATTGGATGGACTGGGAGAATGATCGCTCGGACAGCCGCTTAAGCGTGCCCGATTTTTTTCGGATGGTTTGCACGTTCGCGATCTTCTTCATTGACGTGGCTTGTGCACATCCGTCGAGAGAGTTCCTTCAGGTTAGGAAAGAAAAACGTTCCGACTACGAACCGGGCCTTCGGCTTTTCAGGCTCGTCCGGACTTTCCAATTGTTACGGGGAAGCGACTTGTCTTCCTTTCTTAGCAGCCTCGCTTCGAAGGAATACGGCTCCTGCGAGCGACTACTGGTTGCCGCATGCGAGTACCCTTACGCCCACTCACGCGAGATTTACGAAGATTGGGTGCGGGTATTTGATCAGCTAATAAAAGAGGATGACGATTTATGCCTTCGCTTGCGACGCGATGCGGCACAACTCAAGCTGGACGATGAGAGCGTCACATATAAGGCACCTTGGCACTTTATCGGTCGAGATATCCCCATCCTCTACATCAGACCGGAAAAGGGATTCGACCTTTTCTATTCGGGGTCCTTCGTTGACCCTCAGAGTCAAAGGGAGTTCGTGTATGCGGTAGCAAGGCACTGCATGTACTACGACCTGTTACAGTATTTTCATTATACCGGTCGCTTCATCTGTCCGCAGGGACAGCTCGGAATCTGCGAGGCTGCCACGCCGACATGCTTAGGTGGAATCCGAACCTCTGATGAGTTTCCGTTGGAAAAGTGTGATGTGCGGCCTGTATTGTCTAGCTGGGGATTTAAAGGTTTCTGACAGTCCATAAAGCCATATAGGAGGTTACTCATGTCGTCACCTACGTACGATTCAAAACGATTAGCGTCGGATGAGGCGTATGTGGCCGAACAGCTTCGCGTGGCCGGTTTGGCTCCATCGGCTCGCGATGATCTGAAGCTGACTGGGCTAGAAGTTATCGCCTTCATGGCGATGCAGATTGCACTACCCATCGCTTGCGGACTGATAAGCTCGGTCTTGTACGACCAATTTAGGCGGATTGATAACGCGGCAACCGCACGCACAGCTCGCACGGCATTGACTGGAGCTGACGGCACTGTTTCCAGGCCTGTTGACGTTGAGACATTACGGAAGGACGCTGCAGCGACCATGGTGCAACAGGGTATCGACAAGGCAACAGCCGAGCGGCTGGCTGCAGACATAGTGCAACGAATGACTGACCAGGTATGAATCGCCTACATTCCGCGATAGGTAGTGGGCACACAGCGGGTAACGGCGTGCCTCTCATCTAGGAGCCGCGGGTCGTGCCTAACGCGAGGCGGCAAAAGCCTTGAAGTGCTCGAAGCGTGAGCTGGTAATCCACTATGCCGTATGCCGTCGCAAGCGGGGGACAATCGACCATGACTGACTATATCGCGGCTATCGCCAAGACAATTAACAAGGGGCAAGGTGTGGTAGACGACACGAGTCGCCAACTCCCCTCTACCACGCCGGCCCCTGAAAATACGGACAAGTGGATTGAGGCAGTGGCGGCCCACTTAGACGGGGAAGAGGATGAAACCAGCAAGACGATAGACGAATTGCTGGCGACACTTCACAAGATTGCATTAGCCTACGCAAAGCACAAACGGAAGATTGTTACGGAAGATTGGACCAAGCCAGAATGTGGGCTTGCCAATTTTCGACGGTGGGCTTTATTAGACGCGGGATGGAAGCCCGGGCAGACCATGCGAAATTATGATTCGGTGGGAATCATCGGCCCCACATCCGTCTTCTTTAGCGATTGATGTGAAAAAAACGGCGATAAGACGTACCTTCGTCATTCTCTGATACAGTGGCGTCGCGAGGCGCCACACTGTTACTGGTTCGGCGGAAAATGGATATAATCCAGTCATAAGACTGTAATCCTCTTGTGCATGGCAATCGGTCTACTCCATGGATACTTTCGGTATCGCCGGGTGCCGATTCGCCGCGTTGACTATGATCTAGGGCCGTGGTGGTTTTAAGCCACGCCTTGCTCAAAGTACCGTTTCCAGAAGGCTGCCTGTTTCTTTTGTCTTTCTGGTGAGTCGTACCAGTTTAGACCGTACAAGGCGGCCAAATCTGCCTTAAACTCGGACACTGGTCCCATAGGATTCTGGTGCTGCATGTAGTAAGCGGCAATGTACTTGTACTCGTCTGTTTTGAGAAGGTCGGACATAATGTCCTTCAATTCTCGATAACCGAGATCCCAGGTCTCCCGCAACTCGTGCTCCAAACCCATCGAATCTATCCGCTTGGATCGGCGAAGTTGCTCCGCATATTTGTCCAGAATATCACGGGCTGCGTCCAAACGTCGTTCAGTAAGCCGGTATGCCATTCTGCCTTACTCCTTCAGGTTCGTTGCCACAGATTGTTAACGTCAATAATATTGTTGTAGATGCTGCCCGCACCGAATCGTTCAGGATATGCCCGAACCAGATTGAGAACGAATTCGCGATACTCGACTCGCCAATCCTTGTCGGGAAGATATCCATTCTTAATACAGAAACAAAGCCGGTCGGCAGCATTGAGAAGCCGCTCTTTGCGACTCTCTAAATAGTCCCCCCAAACACCGATCAGGGCCAAATCCTTTGCTTCCTTAACGTCCTCTTGCTGAATCAACAACGAGATTTCGTCAAGCTTCTCCTGCCGGGAATTCAGTTCGGCTTCAATCTGAAGCACTGCCATTAGATGGCTCATGCGAGCCGCTTGGTTGAGTTGCTTCAACTGAGTGTAGGCAACCCACACACCGACGACCGCGACCAAAACTGCCGCGACTGTTGCCCAAGCCTGTACCCAAGCCGCTGCCTCCATACAAGTCATTGCCTACTTTTTCTGGTTCTTGACCTCGTTAACGATTTGGCGGGCGGCTTGTGCATTTTTGATTGTGTTGTTGTTACCTTGAGAAGTTTGCTCCCCCGGTTTGGGGATGACGACCAACGGTCGCGTCGATTTCGAGTCAGCCATTTTTTGACCCTGTGTTGTTCTGTGGTTTTGTCTGGTTCACGATTTATTGGGCCGCTTGAGCGTTGTTCAACGTCTGTAGATTGCCTTGGGAACGTGGAAAAGGAACGTTGTTGGAGCCGCCCTTGGGTATTTGCCTGCTTTCGGCCATTTCTTTAGCTCGACTTCTGTTGACTTTCACTGGACTGCCGTATCTGAGCCACGATCTCTTTCGCAATTTGTGCATTGCGTATAGTTTGCTGGTTGTCTTGGGATTCCTGGAAATGAGCTGTTCCGGGAGCAGGCTCCTTTACTTCGCGGATCACCTCGCTAATGGACACCCGGTGAGGAACATCATCCTGTGACATGCAAGACTCCTGGTTGATATAACGCCCCTGCCATAGAATGGGGCACTCCACATTCTACCGCACTGTCGTTCAGCTAGCAAGTGTGGGCCATGATCGACAAGCCCCTTGGTTCTATCACCGCCGCCGAGCTGGAATCGCTGGTCAAGGGCCAGGTGGTTGAAAGCAAAACCCTGGACTACAAGGCCGACTGGTACGGCGGGGCCGACGCCGACAAAAAGGAACTGCTGAAGGATGTGACGGCATTCGCGAACACGGCCGGTGGCGACATTGTGTTCGGGATCGCGGAGGCGGACGGCATCCCGCAAAGCCCCATCGCGGGCTTGGACAAGGCCAAGTTTGATGACGAGATTCGACGCATGACGGAGGTACTTCACCACGGGCTAGAGCCGAAGACCCAATTCGAATTCTCTGACCCCATCGATACCGGCGACGGAAAAGCATGCTTGGTGCTGCGTGTACCCGAAAGTTACTTGAAGCCTCATCGCGTAGTCTTCCGTGGTCAAAACGGGGACTTTTGGTTTCGGCACGACAGGCAAAGGTTAACGATGGACACCGACGAGCTACGGCGACAGTTCACCTTCGCGGGTGCCATTGAAGAGAAGATTAGAGCATTCGTAAGCGGACGGATTGCGGTGATTCAAAGTGGACACACGCCGGTCAAGCTGGAGAACCACTACGTGTTTGCTCTTCACCTTATTCCACTTCAATCATTCACAACTCGGACGCAAATTAACATTGCCGACCCCGAATTGCCGCGATTCTTGATTCCACTTGGTGCAAGGGGGTGCAATTGGAGACTGAATCTTGATGGTCTCTTGACCTTTTCAGGTGATGGGACTCGCCCGCAGCGGACTTACCTTCAACTCTATAGAAACGGTGTTATCGAAGCAGTGTCGGGAGACTTCGGTGGTGTGCGTGAGGACGGAATCAAATTTGTAAGCCCGCAATACTTCATCCAGTACATGGTGAAACAGTTGAGGTTTTATCTGGACGGCCTTTCTAAGGCTGGAGTCGAATCACGTATTTGGATGTTTGTCACCATTCTGAATGCAGAAGGTGCCCCAATGCCCACTCGTAACTTTGATCCAAGCTTCATAATTGACCGAAGCCGTCTGGACCTACCCGAAGTATTAATTGACGACTATCGGACACCGACCAAAACCTTGGTACGGCCGATATTCGATATGCTTTGGCAATCGGCGGGGTATGAACGCTGTCCGTATTATCTGGACGATGGCAGAGTGGTAGCTAATGAGGTCGAGTTATGAAAGTGGTGATAATACGTGAGAGTGAGGCAGTGGCCGAGATTCTTGGCTATATCGACTTCCAAGGACTCGTTATTCAGAACGCGGACGGTAGCTCAAATATCCCTGTGGATAAGCAAGTCAACCGTATTCCGTTTCGCTATCGAACTAATCCACCTAATCTGATCGTGAAGCAAGAAATGGAAACAATTGCGGAGCAATTATCAAGGGGAATGGTTCGTGCTGATATGGACGGTGGTAGAGAGTGGCGAATTGAATAATCTGGATACATTAGCTGTCACACCGCGACTGGGTGAGTATCACCGCAATGATACAGAGTGTCGCGCCGTGACACTGCTACCCTTCGTATTGTGGTCGGTCAGGCAATCTTCCCGCGATATCGTCTAGAAAATCTTCATATGCCCGAATGGCATCTTCTAGGTCGGCGACAGTTCCAAGTGGTCGGCTCCGATAGGCGTGAATTGCGTTCCGACAATCCCGAATGTAGATGAGCCACTTATCCCATTTTTCTACTTGGTCGGGAGTCCACACATTGGCCCGAAAGAATTCGCGGAGCATATCGAACATTAGGGTGTCCGGCCCCTTTGCCGTGTTGGCCTTCTCATCCCACAGCCGCTTGTAAATCGATTCTCCCCGTTTGTCACTAACGGTTTGTTGGTAGGTGACGGCATAGATCGACAAAAGGAACTTCATGCTGCCTTCCACCAAGCTGCCCAGATTGGCCCACCCCAGGATGAGGCGGCCATCCCGCTCGTCGTCGGGAATGTCTTCTTCCACCCACAGCCGCAGAGTGTGAGAAAGGGAAGCTATCCAGTCGAGACGGGCATCTTCGATGAGTTGTGCCGCTTCGGCCGGTCCCCATCCCCAGATGTGATTCCATTCCTGCCACAGCCGATGATTCCGCCACACGATGTAATCGATCACTGCCGATATCGGCTTGCCTTCGAATGACATAGAATTCCCCTTTCCAAACCAAGACCACCGTCGCGGCCGCAGGTTCACACGCCATGCCACTGCCCAAATTTACTGATGAGGCCCAGTTCCGAAAAGAATGGATTCGGCCATTTTTGAGTAAGTTGGGCTACATCCTGGTCCCCCACACTCACGGGCCGAATGAGCAAGGGAAAGACTTTTACTTTGCCGACCAAGACCGCTTCGACAATTTTCGATTCTATGCCGTCCAAGCGAAGCTAGGCGACATTGGTGTTGGTGCCGATACTGAAGAGTTGATTCGGCAGACTACAACGTGCTTTGATGTTCCAATCTGGTATCGCGGCCAAGAGAAGAGGGTTTCGGCCGTGTACGTCGTGACAGATGGAAAGATAACCTACCAAGCCGAAAAGCGGATTCTGCATCACTTTCGACAAGAGCACTTTGGTGAGAACGTTCACCTACTTGATGGGGCTAAGTTAGAGGCGTTGGAAAGGCGAACGGCTATGGGTGAGGGATGAGAGACAAAGCAAATCCACTTATCCGTGTTTCGTGAAGGAACAGTTAACTTGATGGTGCTGAATGAGATCATAGAAAGCTATGACCGATCCAATTACAAGGTGGGTTTCCAACGATGCCGTACCGTCGCGACCGATGAGGCTCTTAGAACTTTACCGTTAACACCGCTCATCAACACGGTGAACGAGTGTGTAAAGAATTGCCATGTTCTTAATCGTGAGATGGATGATGAGTTGGCAATAATTGCGGCAGGCCGAACGCCGGACACTATTGTCACGAGCTATGCAGGGGAAGTTAGAGAGTCGTGCGTCAAGCTAATGGATGAGGCAAGTAAGGCAATAAAGGAGACAAACTGAAACACCTCGTGTGGCAGCCGATTGCGCGTGTTCGTCAAGGTCGAGTGGTCGGGCGTGGCTCCAACAACATGCGAAAGTACACGCCGGGAGGGATCGAAGGCTGCCCGCGTCTCTCCGTGGTGCAGTAGTACTGCTGGCAACGGCGCTCACGCCTATCATCGAACTCGGCTTCGGCCAGGAGCTGGTTGAGCTTCCGATAGAACGGATGACCCGGTGACTTGCGCAATCCCACGGCCGTGATAAACAAAGCCTCCTGACACTGGCGCCGCTTGCCCATCGCCATGACAAAACCTCCGTGTCGTTCGCGCCTGTAGATGGCGATACAATACCACGCGTGTCAAGCGCGAGGCCGCGCCGGCAAATCGCAAGGGAATACTTCAACGGACTGCTAGGTTCCTATTCGGAGCTTCGGAAACGATAGCTCCCTTTTAAAAGCGTGGCCTCAGTGGTAAGTCGGATCATGGTGGTCTCATCATATAACGAACACCCATCGGGTATGCGCAGAACAAGGTCAATCTCCGTATCAACATAGACATGCACACGACCTATCGGACCTCGGTAAGCGTAAATGCTAACCACTTCGACGTCATCGCGCGTGCCGACGATCCCGTTTACCAGATTGCCGTCCCTGATGGCAGTCGTAGCTGTCCAACCAAAAGCGGGCGCGGTACCTTGAACTCCCTGTTGTGTAACAGAAATGGGTACGAATGTATTATCCGTATCTGACTCACACGGGATAGTGACAATCGGAGGAGCCGCTCGTGAAGGCTTCTTTGCCTTTTGCCAAACGCCAAATGCAACCGCCACGATCGCGACTGCGAGAGCGAGTAAGACAAATCGCCTAATTGACATAAGTGATTACCACGGTGTTTGATAGCCGCCATTGGGATCGCAACAACAATTTACTTCATAGGTCGTTGAGTCGGCATATTTCTTCCCTTGCTTGACAAGCTTGACGTTAATGTCAATGTCGGCGTCCACTGGACCAATATCAATACCTATGCTTGGTTCAAAGACCAAGTTCTGACGAGCCCAAACTGTAATGGTAACATCCATAGCGCTTCCTGGAAGCCCCTTCGGGCAATCCTTGATTGTCCCGGTTGCTTCAATCTCCGCCTCAGATTCATACCCGAAGCCCAAAAGTTTAAACGTATCAAATCTTCCGAAAACGTTCCAATACGTTAGTTGTGCTTGGCCATGGTGGGCGTTATTGCCCGGCTTGCAGTCCACTTCCATCGTCCACTTATAATCAATGCGGGCCAGAAGCGTTGTGCCTTTGTATTCTATTTGTGGTTCTGGCCCTTGATGCACCGGATTTGCGTGCCACCTTCGCCACTTTTCCAGCGATTCTTCAGTTGGCTTCGGTTCAGTCGCATATATGCTTCCGCGACCGCCAATTTGTACCAAGCCAGTCGGATCCGAGAAGTGAAGGGGCGAATTACTCACATATCGAGCAATGTTGGCATCGCCGCCCAAAAAGTTTATTGGATCCTCACTCATCCAGCGGCCCGCTCCGGCGTCGTACCAGCGGTGCCAGTTGTATTGCAGACCGGTGTCTTTATCGAAGGGTCGGCCAGTGAAGCCCAAGAACGGCGAGATCGTTGCGCCACCGGTCTCAGTGCGATTCCCGAACGAGTCGTACACGACGTGGTTATCGATCACCCATGCCGACCCGTTGTGCTCCAGCACGTCGCGGACGGTGTTCAAGTGGTCGCCTAGGTAGGCGTAGAGCACGTCGGTCTGGTCAAAGAGCACCAAATCCTTAATTGGCCCAGTCATGTAGACGTGCGAGCCATAAGCTACGGTGCTGCCGGTGTGGAACACCTGCTCTTCACCGTCATGGATGTAATGGTCAGACTCGATCGTGGCAGATCCGCCATCGCCATCGGGGTCCTTATCGCGTTGGATCAAGCGGTCAAGCATGTCGTACTGATAAGTAATGTTTCGGGTTACTGTGCCCGTGGGGCTGGAGGCGCTCAATCACCTGGCTCAGCCGATTTCGGAAGTCCCAGACGTATTCGGTGGTGGGGCCGGTTGCTTCCCACTGTTGCGTGCCGGAGTTGAACACCAGCGTGATCCGCTTGGTGCGGTTGCCTTCGTCGTCGTACTCGTAGGCGTAGGTGACGTCGCGAGTGAGCTGGTTGTTCGTGCCGACCTGCCAGTCCTGGCTGGACACTCCGCCGCGCAACACCGTGTCGCGATTGCCGTTGTCGTCGTACACATAGCCTTCGTCGTTGGCCGTGCCGCTGCGCCTGCGCCGGTCAACTGGCCGGAGGCGTCGTGGGTGAACGTGGCGTCCTCGTCGTCGCGGCCCGTGGCGGTGAAGTCCATCGACGTCATGCGGTTAAGGGCGTCCCAATCGTAGGTGTACCCGGCGTATGTGGTGGTCCCATTGAAGTCCTTATGCGTGAGGATCTTCAGCCGCCCGGCGTCGTCATACGTGTAATCGGTATCGACGATCAGGTTTGACGCAGTCAGATCATTATAGCGCTTGATTTCGGTCAACTGGCCGGCGGCGTTGTAGGCGAACCTGGCCGACTTGTCGAGAATCCAGGCCAACCCCTCCTGGGTGGCCAGCGTCATCCGGCCAAGATTGTCGTAGGCCCAGTTGTCCACAATGAAATCCGGCACCGGGTAGTAGGGCGCGCCGGGGTCGTAGGAGAGATTCCTTTCCGTCCGACGGGACGCCTGGTCGTACTCGTTAACCATCGTGTACAGCCGGCCCGCCATCGCCCACTCGGTCTCTTCCAGTCGGCCCAGCTCATCGAAGACATAGTCGTAGTCCCGGCCCCTTGTATCACTATCGTCGGTCGAGATCATTCGGCCGGCGAGATCGTAGCCGAACGTCAACTCACGGTCGGTAGCGCCTTGCTCCCACTTCTCCTTGGTCATGCGCCCCAAGTTGTCGTAGAACCATTCGACCACGCGCTCGTTGCGATCTGTCCTTTTCGTGCGCTGGCCATTGAGGTCGTGCTCAAAGCTCCGCACATCGTCGAGTTCGTTCGTTTCAGTCGTGAGCCGATTCAGATTGTCGTACGTGAACTTGGTCTCGTTGTTCTCTGCATCGGTCAGGCTGGTTAGGGTCCCTACGGCATCGTAGACGAACGTAGTACCCACGCTCGTGCCGGCATGTGCTGCGTCGATCGTCATGATCTTGCGGCCCAGGCGATCGTAGCGGTGCTCTGTGGTGAGGAATGTGTCGGGACTGATCGTAACGCGCTGTTTTTCATCGCGCACGTTGCCGTTGGCATCGTACTCCAGGACGGTTTTGGCCGGAATCTTCGTGCCGGAGGGTCCATCAGGATCCGGCTGATTCACGGCTATTTGCCGACCCCAGTTGTCGTAGTCGTAGCTCGTGATTCGGCCTATTGCGTCGATGGTGCTTGTGAGCTGGCTGGCTGCATCATAGACCGTCTTCCCACTCGACTCCCATTGCGCGATAAGCACACCGTCATCATCTACGTGCGTGGCGGTGCCATTGCCAACGCTGGTTGTCGCGTTCAAGCGCACCGCGTAATGTGTGAGGCCAGTGAATGTTAACAGCCGATGCCATGCCACGCCGCTTGCGTCCACGTAGTCCTGTGGCGCAATCTGCTGATTCACAGACACCGTTTGGTTCCATCCACCATTGACATAAAGATCATAGCGCACGTCGGTGGCATTGTTCTGCGACGGCATCCAACGAACGAAGACCTGATAGGTCTTGGTCGCATCCAATCCATAAGCAATGTCATAAACAGAGGTCGTGTTCGCGGTGCCGGCGGTTGCGAATCGATGATCATTTTCGTTCCCGCCCTCCTCCTCGTCCCATTCGCCGTAGAGATAATGCGGAGGCGCTTCGGTCCCATCCGTATCGTCTTTAGATCGGTTTGATGGTGTGCCTGACGCAAGCGGATGAATTACTTCGGTTCGCCTGCCGAGGTTGTCGTACTCAAAATGCGTGGTATTACCAGCCGGGTCCGTCATGGACGCAATGTTTCCATTCGCGTCGTAGGCGGTCTTATGGACGGGACTTGTGTACTGCGTGCCGCCGGGGCCGTCCGGATCGGGCATGGTGACTTGCGTCACTCGTCCATATTTGTCGTAAAGGTAGCTCGTGACCGCGCCAAGCGGATCAATGGTGTTCTCAACTTGACCCGCGGCGTCGTAATGCGTTCGGGAGACAGGACCCGCTTCGACGAAGTACACAGCATCGGCGATTACGTTGCCGTCAGCCGCATCGGACAGTCTGACCTTCACTTTGTCATACCCGTCCGGCAACGTGAAGACGCCCAACCGGTGCCACCGGTTGTTCGATCCATCAACGTAGTCCTGAGGCAATGCCTGCTGATTGGCGTAGAATGTGCCGAGCGACACGTCGCCCGAAGTATTGGACTTAAATACTTCAAAAGGTGCGTTCATGGCGCGGCTACTGAGCGCATCCGGCCAGGTAACATAGACGTAGTAGGTCTTATCGTCAGTCAGTGTTGCGGACGTCCAAGTGTACGTGTTGCTGCCTGTGCCGGCCGCGTGATAGATGCTGCCGCCGTTGTAACCGGCCGCCGGACTTACGGCCGTCCAACCCGAGGCAGTACCGTTATCGACGGGTCCCGGCGGACTAACTGGCGTTGTCGCCGGAGGCTGAACGACGAGGGTTTGTCTTCCCAGGTTGTCGTATTCAAAGAACGTCGTATTGCCAAGCGCGTCGGTCGTACTGGTGACGTTTCCGACGGCGTCGTAGGTGGCTGTGATGACCGGACGAACTGTGGGCGCACTCCAATCCGGCGGGGGCAACGAAACCTTGATCTGTCGACCCAACTTGTCATACTCGTAGTCCGTTTGCCGGAAATAGTGATCGAGCGACCAAGAGAGCTGGCCCGCGGCGTCGTAGTAGTATGTCGTCGTGGGGCCAACTTCAAGCAGCCCCACAGCGTCGGCTTGAGCGCCAACATCCGCCAATAGATCTAAGGTGCTGTTGGCGTCCGCCGGTCCGCGGATGACGTCCAGGATTTTCCACCAATGACCTTGGGCATCCTGGTAGTCAGCCGGTGCGACCCGCTGATCGACGATATACGAGCCGCCCAACGACCCTCCGACAACCGATGTAAAGATAGCTTGGCTGCTGTTTTGCTCGCTGGGCACCCAGGTGGCCAGAATTGCGTAATTGCGAGTGGAATCTGTATTGGGTAACGTCGGCAGGTCCCAAAGCACATATTCGGTGGCGGACTCCGTGGCGCGAAAATAACTTCCACCATAGGCCCTGCTGTCGGTGACCTGCGTCCAGCCGGTCTCACCCGCAGTAAAGTCAACGGGATTCGGAGTGAAGGGGGTGATCGCCGTACTGGGAACAGGCTGATAGACGCCGATCAGCCGATTGCGCTCATCGTACTGCGTGATCGTGGGTGATCCCACTGCGTCCGTCGTAAGAACGGGATTTCCGGCGGCATCGTACTTGGTCGTTGTGCGGGCACCGATTTCCACGAGACGAACGGCGTCGGCGACGACTCGACCATTGGCTGACGTTTTCAGTTTAACAGTAAGTGAAGTGGTTCCCGGCTTAATCACGGCAAGCCGGTGCCACCATGTGCCGTTGGTGTCTCGCTCGTGTGACGGCGTCCGCCGTTGATCGACGGTGAAACTGTTAGTAGTCGACCCGTACAAGATTTCAAAGGGTGCGTCAAAGCCATTGATCTCCTCGATGGTCTCTGTTTCAGGCAAGTCCTTGTTGTAGACTTTCCAGGTCACCAGCACTTCGTAGGTCTTTGAATTGTCGATCGAAAATACCCATTGTGCGGTGTCGGTGCTTGTCCCCTTTTCGTGAACAAGATGGCCATTATCGTATCCCGAGCCGCTTTCGTTATTCCATGGGCCGGTGGCGGTGAACCCGGTAGTGCCATCATCGATCGTGAGGGGCGTTACTGACGCCGTCGGCGGTAGATTTACAGCTATTTGACGCCCGAGCGAATCGTACTCGTAGCGCGTAAAGTTCCCGAGAGGACTCTTTTCGGCAATCAGTTGGCCTGCAGCGTCGTAAAAATATTCCGTGATGGGTGCTTGCAGTGAGCCAGCCGGTCCGTCGGGATCGGCAGCCGTGATCCGTATCGTGCGTCCAAATTCGTCGTACTCGTAGGTGGTCGCATTTCCGAGGGCGTCAATCTGGCGTTTGACACTACCATCCGGATAGTATTCGGTCTTGGTGACGGGCGCGGTAGTGGACCAGTGGTGCCATCCGGGTCTGGTTGAGTCACCGCGATCTGTCGTTTGAACTGCGTGTCGTTCGTGTACTCCGTCCGACGTCCCAACGGATCGGTGACCCCTGTTCGGTTTCCAAAGAAATCGTATTCGTGTTTAGTCACCGTAGCTTCTGCGAAACGAGCAGCATCCGCGACCACATCGCCTGATGTGCTGGCCCCGGAATCAAGCTCGACTTTGTATGTGGTGGATCCAGAAAACACGCCCAAGCTATGCCACTTAGCTCCTGCGAGTGTGTCATCAATGGGGGCAAATCGCTGATCGACAGTGATCGTGCCAAGGAGCACGCCGCTCCCATCACGAACCTTAAATACGGCGCCTGCGCTATTGCTGAGGCTTGCGGGCCAAGTAACGAGCAAATCGTAGTACTTTCCGGCGTCCGGAACCGTAAACGTCCATTCGGCTGTGCCGGCTGTTCCGCCACTTCGTTTAACTGTGCTTCCTCCAAATCCGCTCGGTCCGCTGACCCAGCCTGTGGCCACGAAGTTAGATTGGCCGTTATCGATTGTCTTCGCATTCGACGAAGTTGTGTTCGCAGGCGGTCCGATCTCGTGGACGACATTGTTGAACTTGTTGTACGTCTTGCGGGTGACGTTCCCCAGCGGATCAGTGACCCGAATCTGGTTGCCACGACTGTCGTACTCGTATGTAGTCACCGGGGCGATCAATGAACCGGTGGGCCCATCGGGGTCGGGCTCTGTCATGGTGACTAATCGACCGAGCGCGTCATACGCCCAATGTGTGGTACGATCAAGCTCATCGGTCATTGAGGTTTGCAGGAGCTGGTCGTTGTACTCGTAGACAACGTCCGCCTGAGTGGGGCTGCCAAGGTTATAAAATGTTCGGGTATTTGAGCCGTGGACATCATACTGATACTTCGTAACCCGGCTGAGCGGATCAATAATGGTCTCCACGAGCCCCGCTGGAGTGTATCCACTCGGCTGGGGATACACCGGCGTGGTTGCGGTCGTGTAGCTATACTTCGTGACAATGTCGTCGCGCTCGGTGCTTTGTGAGTCATCCAGACCGAGCACTTGCGTCATTGAGAGTACTTTCCCACGCTTCTCGATCGAGTCACTCGGGGAACCGATTTGATATTTCGTGACCCGTTCCAACTCATCCACATGTTTGGTTGCCTGTGCGTAGTTACTGTCGTACGTCCAGGTGTGGATGGAAAGAATTGCGTCGCTGCCGGCCGCATGGGTCGTCCCGGTAAGGACATTTCCCTTGGAGTCGTAGGTGTAATCGGAGACTAGACCAACTAGGCTTCCGGAACCATCCGGATCGCCTGTCGTGGACTTGGTTACTAGCCCATCCAAATCACGGATGTACGTAATGAGGATCTCGCCGAGTGGCGTGACGCTATCGTAACCGAGATGGTCCGTCGTAAAATCCTGCTCTACACCATGGTGGTCCGTTCGTTTGCCGTCGACACCGATGAGGTCGTTGATGTTGAGCCCGCTCCCCTGCTGTTCCAGTTCGGTGTCGATTGTGCTGAACTGAGCACGATTTGTGACCGAGCTTCCGCTGGTCGAAGTGGACCGCTGCGCGAGGATCCGAGCGGCATTCATTGACTTGAATTCACGGGCGGCATTTGGATCGGTCGGTTTCGAAGTAATCTCAGCTACTCCGCCGGTTCGGTCGTACTTCAACGTGGTCACGCGATCGCGGTCATCGGCAGCGGGAGGCGAAGTGATATAAGTAGCCGGGTCCACCCAGTTGCTGTGGATGCGCACTGCCTTGAGATGATCTTCGAACTGCCCAGTAACAATATCGGTCGATGGATAGTACTCAAAGCTTGTTTGCGGCCCCTTTAATCCGGACGTGGGATCGGCCGACGAGATCAATCGCAAGAAGCCATTGCTATCTGTCGTGAAGGTTGTAGTTCGCGTTTGACTCGTTCCCGAAAACTCGGTAAGTCCAGTAAGCCGATTTGACCCATCGTACGTGAAGGTGACGATGCCGCGCTTCGGATCGAGGATTTGCGTGTATTTGCCGTCGCTTACCGTGTAATCGATGCGGTTGCCATTCTTGTCGTCCCGATAGTCGAGAAATCCAGCACTATCGAATACCGAGACGGTGCCGAACTTGTCTGTAAGCGAGTACGTGTTCGCACCGCTGTTGTAAACGAGCGTAGAGAAGTTTGGTTCCCCGTTTGGGCGTTTGAAGCCGCCGCTGCCATCGTTCTCGTAAAAGAAGGCATTGCCCTCACCAGTCAAGAGCAGGACATCGCCTGAGAGGATTTTGAGGCTATCGATTCCTTCAATGGCCCAGCCATCACCAAAACCGCCGCTATGGCGATTGACGTAGATGTTTCTGCCGGTGTAGGTGTCGCTATTTCCATAGAGTGCATCAAGTGGAACGAATGTGCCGCCGCTGTTCGTGCCGTACGTTAAATTGACGGACCAATTGTACACATCGGACTGCAAGGATGAATCCGCCGGGAGCTGAAACGTGAATGTGACCTTCTCATCCAACTCAGTTGCTGCCGGAAAGTCGATATAGACGGTCTCGCTTTCGGTACCCATAGTCACGACCGCTTGGACGAGCGTGGGTATTTGAGCTTGGTAATACGGAACGAACGCCTTGAACGTAACGTACTGCTTCATGTCTTCCGGCGACCAATACATCATGTTCAAATCATCGCCGATGAGGTGCTTAAGTCCCGCTGCACCATTGAGCGGTCCGACCTTTGAAATCGTGTCCCCTTCCTCACCACAGTCGCACTGGCAGTAGACTTGATTCTCCCAAGGCTGCGAATCGCTAATTACCGCCCAAAGGTGGTCTTTTTGATCGTCTACGGCAAATTCGACGTCCGGATCTGTCTCATCTGCACTAACCGAGGTGAGCCTGATGTAGAGCGGCTCGTCGCCTTCAACCGGATCGTTCTCCGGCTTGCGCAACGGCTTTAT
Organism: Pirellulales bacterium; assembly: GCA_963829655.1. GTDB lineage: Bacteria > Planctomycetota > Planctomycetia > Pirellulales > JALHPA01 > JBBDYH01. The sequence continues at coordinate 5,634,675 of CAWHJG010000002.1, read as the reverse complement.
GTAAAGAAAACCGTATCCTGCTGTGCCCGCCGCCATGGTGAAACTACCCTCCACTTTTTCAGGCGGCAATAATTCGGAGGGTTGTTGGCCATTGCCATGCTTCCAGGCACGCCAGTAGAGTTCGTAATCAGATCCCAGCTTGGCAACTCCGTCGGCATCCACACCGACTTCAATATCAAAAGGCAGGCCAACCGGACTTGTGCTGTAATAGCCGGGAAGGTTAGGGGCCGTCGGATTGAAGTCGACTCGGGTCAATTGAACGAGCTCACCCGCGTCTTCGAGCTCATCCACCAAAGTCCGAGCGACGTAGTTGGTCGAATCCGAACGATCAGCGATCGAGAGCGACGGACCGCCTACCGTGAACTGGCCGTAGTAGGTGGTGGAGAATGTAAGGCGTTGCTCTAGATTCTCAAAGAGCGGTCGCCGACCGATTCGTTCGTTACCGTCCGATCGCCGTGCGAAGGCGCGGCCACGATTTTGAAAGAGTGAGCGAACACGCTTAGCACTATTGAAAATCGCCATCGAATACTCCGTTGGGGCGAATGGAATGCAAATCAAAGACAAAATGAACCGACAGCGGGCCGGCCGGCGGCTCGTTGGGTGTGGTGGTAGCGGCGTCGCCACCATCGCGTACGGTGCGCTCATGCAGTTTGACATCCGACTGCGAAGAAAGGCGGGATGGGCTCGCCTAAAGCTCGTCCCGTCTTCAAATCACGAACGCCACTGGCCGCTTTCAGATATACTGGCCAATCAGAACGACGCGCCGGCGTTATGACTCGATGAATCCGCTCCCTCTCACAGTTCCCGTTTCGCAGGTACAATCCCACTTTAGGCGCCGTACGAGAGCGGTCAAGTAGTTCGAAGAAGAATCTTCTAATTTTGCGGGAAGCCACATTAAGGGATCGGGGCGCGCGGGTTGCGGTCGCGTTTGACGGAGGTACGCGAATGGGCACTGTCCTAATTGCATGGGAGTTAGGTGGGGGTTATGGGCACGTTGCGCATCTCGCGCCAATTGCCAAGGCACTGCGCGGGGATGGTTGCCGTGTCGTCGCTGCGCTTTCAAACGTGGAGCGTGCTGGTCCTGTGCTCAGAGCAACCGGTGTTGAGGTTCTTCCATGTCCGACCGAAGAGTACCGAGCGGCAAATCCCATATTCCCGACACGAACTTACGCTCATTTGCTCCACGACGTCGGCTTCGATGCGAAAGAAGTTCTGAAAGCCCGCGTCTCTTTATGGCGAGAACTAATAGAGCGCATCAAGCCCGACTTTGTGCTCTGCGACCACAGTCCCACAGTCCTTTTAGCGCTGCGGTCGACTACGATCAAACGGGGGACGATTGGAACTGGATTTTTTTGCCCGCCGGAGGACGCTTTTCACGAGTGGCCGGTCCCAATACCTCCCGGCGAATCCCGTGATCTCGCGAGTGACACCGCCCAGGTGTTGAGCAACGTCAATGACGTGCTTTCCTCTCTCGGCGCTCAGCCATTGCTGTCGTTGGATCGGCTCTTTTCGGAAGTGAATGCGGAGTTCTTGATCACGCTTCCGGAACTCGATCACTTCCCTGCCCGACCGTTGAAGTCATATTTGGGAGTAATCCAAACGTCGCTCGGCGAAGAGACAACTTGGCCTTTGAAGCAAGGCAAGCGTGTTTTTGCGTACTTGAAGGACACTCCCGTCTTAGGCCGACTAATCGCTTCGCTTCGACGGTCTGACTTGTCCACGCTGCTCTTCATCGATGCACCTCCCGCGGAGATCGCGCAGTTGACGGGCGGTGACAACTTCCGATTAATCACGCGGCCTGCCAAGATGGCTCAAGTCGCACAAGAGGCAGATATTGGGATTACTCACGCGACCCATGGGACGATGTGCGATTTTTTGCTGGCTGGAAAGCCTGTTCTGATGATCCCCCTATCGGGCGAGCAATTCCTCTTGGCTAAACGGGTCGAATCCAATGGTCTGGGTCTGTGCGCTGCGGCAAACGATCTGAAGGATATCGTCAATTGTTTGCGGCGCTTATTAACGGAACAACCATTTCGCACGGCCGCTACCGATTTTCAACGACAGTACTTTGCGTCGTCTGGAGAGCGTGTCGCCAGCGCAATTGCCAACAGAATTACCAGCCTTAAGGCGTGACTAGGCCTATGGCCAGCCGTTGAATCGCGTATGCGTCGCAGGTGCCGACATTTAACAAAATGGGCTCGGTAAATAGAATGTCGCTGCCGGTCTCTCAAATCGTTTTGCGTGAGCGGGCTGCCATATCGCCCATTGGGTCCGTTTTTGGACGAGGGGCTTGCTATGCTCTGATCGACGCGAATATTCCTGCTAGCGGCAAATCGTTGTTGACGGACGCCGCCGCGCTGATCGCCACTGGGAGACCCGGCATGGATTGCACTCCGTGGCGGAATTTTCGGTGTTCGGCGACAATCTAAGTTCGCCGCCGCTGTTGCCATACTTCGTTGCGAGAGTCATCAGCCCTTCTTAAATGTTTGAGTCAAGAGCATGCGCGTGCTCGATTTGGATCTCGACGTTTTTGTGACGCCGATTTGCAACGTTCACTCATCGACCAGACTCTCCGACGAGTCCTAGCTAGCAAAAGCCAGTTTTCTACAGAGCCAGTCATGACCCGGATTCAGTCGCACGATACACGCCGGCGGTGACGTTTGAGATCGTGGGCCAAGAAATCCCAATCTACGAGCCGCTTTGCCGCGGTACTTGAACTCGAATCCGAGGTCGAAGCCGGAATGGAAGCCGAAATCGAATTGGAAACTGAGCAGTAGAAATCGCCTGTGAACAACTTTGGCGACAAGGTCAATTTCATTTGGAGCGTTGCGGACCTGCTAGGGGGACCATACAAGCCGCTCAATACGGCCAGTTGATCCTCCCGCTCACTGTGCTGCGCCGGCTGGATTGCGTTTGGATCTCGCGTCGGGCCAGCCAGCGTTCGAAGAACCGCATCCTAAGTCCGGCAACTCCTCGCTGCGACCAACAGGGGCGTGTCCGTGGAGCGGGACAACCCTTGCTTATTCATCTGTTGATTGGCTACAGTGGCGAACAGAACCGAGACAGGCCGATAGTACACCTGTCATTTTGGGGGCCGGTCAGATGTGTGATTCCCGCGCTTCGCTGTTGATCTTAAGCGGCTTTCTTCTTGTCTTTCTTCGTACCGGGTCCAGCTTGAGCGGCGAGCTTCGTATTTGGAAAGATCGTACCGGTAAATTCGAAGTCGTTGCTGAATTTGTTGACTCGACGGAAAGTTTAGTCCGTTTACGTCGTCGAGACGATGCGCGGATCATCGAAGTGCCCACCGCCGTCCTTAGTGAGGCGGACAACGCCTTCCTTAAAACACTCCTCTCAAGCAAGCCGACATTGTCTGTATCACGGCAAATGCCGGTTAGCGCATCCGCACTTGCCGCAGCCGCCGAACGAAAGCGCACGGCAAAGGGTGCGCTTGCTCTCTACCAAGATTTCATTGAAGCGTCCACGACGGATGATGAAGAACGTAAACAGGCTCTTAAATCGCTCGGCCGATGGGAACTGGCAGCGAAGCTTGAATTCGTCCGTGTCGGCTCAGTCTGGTTGAGTCGCAAGGATGCCAACCTGCTCGTTCAACGAGAGACTGACATTCTAGGCTTGGCGGAAACCGCCATTGCCTCTGATGACGTCGAGACTGGAGAGAAATGGCTGCTTGAGTCGGGCCGAGCCAACCCGGACGGAATTCGAGGATACTTTCGCTTGGGATTGTTGTGTGCGCTGCACTCCTTGAAACTTGATGCCAAAGAAGCTGAGAAGTGTTTCTCGCAGTGCGTCAAACGAAGAGAGAACAATGTAGATGAACTAACAGATCAAGAAAAGTGGAACCTAGTAGCCTCATTCAATAATCTTGCTTTAGCAAAACTCCGACAGAGGCGATTCGGAGATGTAATCCAAACTTGGATGAAATTAGTCGGTGTGAAGGCTGCTCCGAAATCAGTATTGCACAACGTCGCTCGTTTCCGACTCCTGGCTCGTCCTGCAACAAATGCTCGCACCGGGGGGCCCGATCACTTTTATCTTAGCGACGCAGAATTCAAACAACTCTCAAAACTTGAGTCGCAACTTGGCAAGACAAAGGAGTCACACGATCCGGACCGCGGCTGGCGGTACCTGCCGCTCGTCGAAGAGGTTGACGCCGCGGTGCCTCAGCCAACTATGCGCCACCCGGGGTCGCGGAATCAGACGCGCGCGAACTCATTCCTTACGCATCTGGTTCGGGCGTACTTGTGATGGACGGCTTGGTTCTCACTAATCGGCATGTTGTCGAGGAGGCACTTGCTGTCCAAATAGTGAGTGGGGATGGTGGCGAGCCCAGACCTGCGCGAATCAAGCACATTTCTGAAGAGCCAGCTCTTGATCTCGCGCTTGTCGAGATGACAGGTGCGAGTTTAGCTCCGACATGCTTCGATACGGCCTCTCTTCGGCTCTCCGCTGAACTTCGCGCTTTGGGATACCCCGAGCCCACGAATCTCGGCTCCAATCTGAAGGTCAGTAGTGGTGTCGTGACCTCGTTGCCTCCTCTCAAAGGTTTCTTCGATCCGAATTATCTAGATTATCTGATGCACGACGCAGTCATTCTAGGTGGAAACAGTGGCGGACCTGTATGTAATCGACGTGGATTAATAGTCGGGATCAATACAGCAACTTACCGCGACAAGTTCTCACTAGCGGTACCGGCACGGCGATGCTTTGACTATATTCATAACCACGTGCCGGAGTACTCCGCAACAACTGACGAGTTGCCTGAGCTTAGTTGGGAAGATGCCGTGGAAAAAGTTCGCAACGCCACTGTTCGCATTATTTGTATGCGAGAACCGGATGCTTTCAGAGCTGTTACAAAAAAGCTCGGGGAAATCAGCTGGGACCCACTAGACGACCCTTGGTGTGTTGCCTGCTATGGAAGGAACGCGTTGGAGTGTCCCGATAGAAACTGTGGACAAGGCACAGTTCGAGGTTATCGCAAAGATGTTCATCGCTTTCCAGATGGCTCGGCCATTCTTGAAAACAGACCAATCAGAGTGAAATGCAATGTCTGCGACGGCAAAGGTTTGGTGAGTTGCCGATATTGCAAATACGGCTTTGACGACATCTTCATCAACGAGGCGAGGCGAGGTTGGTTGTTGCGATACATTTCGACTCTTCAACGGCTCAAAGAACTTGGACTGTTAGATTGAGTCTCTTTCGCGAGGTCCGGCCCTGGAACCTTCGGTTCTTTAGAGAACTAAACTCGAGCGGCACCGACGCCATCAGCTGCTCGCCCAGATTTGGTGTGATACGACGGTACCAAACTCCGACTCGGCCTGGTGTCATTCGCAAGCGCAGAAGGTCGCTCTCGGGACAGGCGGGCGGACATTTGATTTATTTATTACGAGATTGGCGTCCACATGAACTTCGGACCCGATCCGGCGGCCCAGTATCACCACAAAACAAGCGCCAAAGTGGCGGCAGCAGCAGCTTCTGCGCACGTGACCGTATCGCGATTGTGATACACGTCGCATTGTTAAATAACCGCATCTCGTTTCCGCCGGTAACTTTCCGCGTAACAGGATGCGCAGAAGACTGCCCCCGCCAGTGGCAAGTCGGCTACGACGCAAGACTAATGCTGTTGCCTGTCAGCGTTTGCAGAACCTCGTCAGAGCGGCTGACGGCACGCAGAACTGCTGCCTGCACCTGATTGCAGTCAGATGGTAGGCACAAGAATTGGTGCAACTGCCGTCAGATGCATCCGTCAATGTGACGTCGATGTGACCAACGCGCGTTGGCAAGGTCCGCGCTCGTGACCCAGGTCGGTTCGACCTGTGCGTCACATACTTTCGATCCCGGGCAAGTCAAGTTCCATTGAGTCGCAAAGTTGGATAGACAAGCGCGCGTGGCCAACGCTTTTTTAAGATGTCGCGTTCACGCTCGACGCGGCGGAGCTCGTCTTCGAGCTGGCCCACGCGATCGCCGAGCATCCGCGCGGCCGGTCCCGCGCGATGCTTGGCGTCCCGCTTCCAGCGATAGGGCACGTTCGGCCCCGAGAGTCCCAGTCGCTCGGCCACCGAGACCGCGGAATGACCGTCGAGAAGCATCTGCACGGCGTCCTGCTTAACTCCTGGGAATAACTGCGCCGTGCCCGCGCCTTGGCCTTCTCCTTCGTCTGGCCATCGGATCGTCCTTCCTTTTCCTTGAAGAATAAGGAGTTGGACTGTCCGGAAAAACTCAAGCACCTCAAGAATCCGGTTGAAGGAAAGTGCTCAGTGGAGATGATCGCCAGTCGCTGAGTGTGGAGACCTCCACTTCCGTGATGGGACTCCTACGATTTGAAATATGTTCGAGTACTTTATCAAATTCGATCCAGGGCTTTCCTGCTTGCTCGCGTGCCAAATTGATTTCCGACAAAAACCGCGTGGCCTGCTCAACCCGAAGCAAGTCGCTACGTGCTGATTCCATCAACTCTTTCCAGTCTGCGTGAACTGCCTCAAAGATTTGGTCGTCGATCGGCATCCTCGTCCATTTTAGAAAATCTGAACTGGCCTCTTTCAATTCGGCCATTCTGCGCTTGGAGGCATCTTCCAATTCCATTCCCAAATCTTTAAAAACGGCTTGCCAGGGACTCTGCTCCTTCGATTTCTTTGTGTCATCTACTTGATCGTCGGTTGAAACCGCTGATGGCGGAGGCAAAATGCGATCGCCAAGGTTTTCGCCAGTCTTTGACACTGCCGATTCCGTAAAATTCCAAGCAAGTCCTCCAAGCAAGCCGCTGCCGGCCGCGCTACCTATGGCGAACTTGCCCAGTAAGCTTTGCTTTACTGCTTCGAAAAATCCGCGATCAGTCCGTAGCGTCGCGACCACCCATTCGTCAATCTCTAGTACGTTGTAGAATCCACCGTTCTCGTCGTACGCTTTTTTGCCAAGTGCTTTGCAGCCTTTCTTCTCCCAATGTTCCAGCGCTTCGATCGGCACGCCGAAAGCCTTTGCGACCTGGTTTCGCGTTTTGGCCGTGCGTGCTCGGAGATCGTTTTTGGCGTTCATTTTTTTGCGATGGGCTGGAATATTCTAGTGGAATAGCGGTTAGTTGGGAAATCATCACATTACAGCGCAATAGCATTCCAATCCATCCCTCTGCATCTACGTGTACGAGGAGGCCGTAACCGTTCACAGACCGGGATAGATTTTCGCCAACCGAATCGAACCCCGGGCCGTTAAGCGACGCCCGAGGAATACGATCGCCTGAATCGGCCGCGTGCCGTCCTCCGCAAGCGCGATCTCGCGTGCCTCGACACACGATTTTCAAAGTTATACTGGGCAAGTAGTACAAGAGGTGCGTGCCAGGACGCGAACGGTAATGCTGGCGTAAGAAAGCATCGAAAGTGCCATTCCCCCACCCTGTGTCTGCCTTTCATTCGGCGCGACTGTTCAGGTCGTTAATCTCGTGGCGCAAGTTCTGCGATCCGGTCCGCGATCTGATTGGAAACGAAATCCGTTGAGTTAGCTGTGTAGCGTTGTTGGAATTCAGCCGCGGCAGTGCGAAAAGAGTCATCCGCGAGCGATCGTTTCAGACAGCTGTTGATCGCTTTCAAGTCGTTTGCCGCTGCCATCAGTCCCAGGCCAGCTTCTTCGACGCGCCTTGCCAACAAGTACTGCTCGCTTGTGAGCGGGATCAGGAGTAGCGGTTTGCCGGCGAGAAGGAAGTCACAGATTGTGCCGTGGTTCGCGTTTGTAATGCCGACGTCAGCTTCTTTCGCGACCGGCGTCATGCTTGCTGGTTGCCTCAACAGGCAGAAATTGCCAGTCTCCTGCATTCCCGCCACGTGCTCGGGCGGTCCGTCAATGAACATCAGCGTTGAGTATTCCGAGTTCCGAAGCGATCCCACCAAGCGGCTAAGTACTGGGAAATTTTTGAGATAGGCGAATACGCGTTGTCGCCCTTGCGAGGGCCACTCGACAGGTTCGCCAAGCGGAGTTTGAAGAACTCCAAGATATTTGCTTCCCTGACGGTCAGTAAAATGATCCAACTCCGGCACTGTTATCAAAAACTCATCATCGACTTCCGCAAAGAGTTGTTCCAGTGACTTTAACGCGGGGACTGTCAATTGTGCGAGCACCGAATTCACGTTGTTTAGGACGTGTTGATTATCCGCCTTAAGATCGCGCGTATACCCGGGCGGCGTGGGGACCGGCCACTCGGCGAACGCGCTTTCTGGCGGACAGAAAAAGCCAGTTCCGATCGTGGCTCGGGGAATCGGCGAACCACGCAATGCGAGAAGAGCAGTCGGGCTGTGGTCGCAAAGTACGAAATCGGGCTGAATTTCAGAAATCAGACGTCGCCAAGCACCGACGCGCGATGCCAGCACCTGTTGGCGATCAAATCCGACATCATGAAGCAGGTGCGAGTATGTGCGCGTCGGAAAAATCGGCCCCGGCGATTGATATTGGTCCGTCGGACACGGCAACGTTTCGGCGCCAACAGTCGCGAGTATTGGTCCACCGCGAGCAACGTTCGAAAGCACCGCGGTAACGCGAACGCCCCTTGCTCGGATCGCCTTCGTAATCGGAACAAGATGCGCTACATGGCCAAATCCAGCGCCGAGTTCCCACGCAATAAGGACTTTTCGCATTTGATGAACGCTCTGTGACGACCGACGCTAGCGCGATTTGTTACGGTTCTGAGCGATTAGTTAACGCGATCTCAAGGATTGAAATCGGCACGCAAATTCTTTGAAAAATTCCGCGTGGAACCGCAACAGAATTGTTGCACTTCAGACAACGACTTGCTACAGTGCCGCGACTGGCGCAAACGGAATGAGTGGCACATTGAGTCGCGTTCGCTCGCGCACAACTCTGATCTGGCAAGAGCATCTCTGACGGCACGATGCGGCGTGGCTTAAAGCCAGGGGCTTCAGGAAGCTATCTTTAGCCGTTTTATTTCGGTGTGAGTGCTGCCGCGGCTTGGCTTTGCGACGAGCCGACGCAGTGGAGGTCGTGTTGTGCGCCCATTTCTGAACATTGTCGATCGATGCAATGTGGTGCGATTGAAAGCAAGTTCGCCCAACATTAAGGAGAGCTGCGATGGAGATTCTCAAAGGATCTTACGCATTTAAATCACGGCGGCGCAATCGTCGAGGTTCAGTCACGCGGCGATCGGACCGAAGCAGGTTTTTTGGTCGCCAACCGCTGGTTGAGCAACTTGAACAGCGATTAGCGTTCGCGTATTCAGTGTCGATTGAAGAAGGGAAGCCGTCACTGGATATTGCCGATCGCCAATCGAGTGAGTACCAACTGCCCACGCCAGTCGCAGAGACCGCGACCGCGATGGTTCGGTTGGGGCGAATTGAAATCGAAAATCCCGAACCTCCGACTCCGCTCGCTGCCGCGGTAACAGTTAGCTATACGGTTGGGGGCCTTGCAGACCTGGGTGATGACTACAAGCTATGGTTTCAGCCGTATCCGGTCAGTCAATTCAGCATCCAAGAGATTAACGACGCATCGGACCCCTTAACAATTCCACAAGGCTCATCTGGCTACGGTATTCTCTATATCGAGCCATCAGAAGATTTTTCATTCGAAGGCGACGAGCCATTCTACTTCCAAATCACTGATGTCGATCCAGATGAGTTGAGTTCGGAAACTTTGAATTTTGACCAAGACAAGGATCACGTTTGGGCCGTGATCACCGATCTGCAGCCTTGGGAAAATGAGATTATCGACGATGAGCCCGAGGAGCCGGGTGACCACCTTCCGGATGACCACTCGGACGAAGACTGTGGGTGCGGTGGGCTCACTGCAAGCACCAAGTTTGCACCATTGACCGGGTCGGGCGGCGCGTTGGTCGACTGCGGTTGCGCGGAGCTCGTGTACTGGTCGAAAAAGGACACTGATTCAGCATTTACGCCGAAGTTCGGATTATCCAGGTTCGCCGATGCGCCGAGCACAGTGGAAGTGACCTGGACGATCGATGGTGGTTTAGGCAGTTTCACGACCAACAAGGAGTACTTCGACTACACCGATCCATGGACGGCGGCCACAAAGTTATCATTGACCCTACAGGACCGAATTTCTAGCAATCTGTCCAATGCGCCAACTGGAAGGAAGTCGTGGACGGTCAAATTGCATTACGGTGATTTCAACGAGGAAGAAGAGTTCGTGCCGCGCAATGCCTACGGCACTTCTGAGCCAATATACGACGTCTTCGGTGGGACTCGGCTGGTTGTGAATCGCCAACAAAGCCCGTTCGGCAACGGATGGGGCGTTAAAGGCCTGGACCGATTACATACGGCTCAATCAAGCGACGGGATTCTGCTCGAAGAAGGGATCGGCAACGCCCTGTGGTTCGAAAAGTATTCCACAGTGGATGACCTGACTTACTACCGGCGCCCAATGGGTAAGCCAGACTATGGCGACCTAGTCGAAACCAAGGCCGGTGGTTCAACGCAATACTATGAATTCAAGGACAAACACGGAAACACAACTCGCTTCAAGCCGAATGGATTCCTTGACTATCGGATGGACATACAAGGGAACAAGACGTTCTACGTCGAAAGCGGCGGCGTCTACACCTGGGTTAAGAATAAGACGAATAACAAGATCGAATTGGAATACGACACCAACGGCAAGTTGTCGGCCATGAAGCGAATGTTTGACAACGAAACCGACGTTGTGGGCACGACCGAGTTTAAAGTCGTCGAAGGTTTCCTGGCATTAATCAACGTACCAGGTGGAACCGACGGGAAGACCCGCCAGATGAGCTTTGAGTACGAAGCACCCGGAACAACGGGTACGGCTGGCTACATGAAGAGCATGCGCGAGCACCGAATCTTGCAGAATCCAGAAGATTACGACTTGCTCACGTTAATTACAAGCGTTCCCTCCGCTCATCCCAAAGACCGAGTCCGAGAGTTCGACTACTACGATGACACCAAAGGCCTGAAGGAGATCAAAGATAACTTCGATGGCAGCATCTTGAAGTATGAGGGCATGCAACCGACACGCATGCGAAATTCGCTATTTGCTGAGGAATTCCTCGAAATTGACCGGCTCAAAGAGCAGGATACCAACGGCCTAGATATCGATCCGTTGATTGTGGCCAGCGACCCAGACGGACTAAAGGGTTTTCAGGAAGTTCGCAGTGATGCCGCCGGCCAATCCATCCTGAGCACGCTGTATCAGACTGACCACTTTGGTCGCTACATCCTCGGCGAGGACTTACTTGGGCGAACGGTGCTCTGCGCAGCGATGACGGTGAGCTGGTCAGCAAGAGCGAGGATGGTATCGATGCGGCGCTGGATCGCATCGAGTACACGCGCGATAGCAATCACAACATCACTCGCAAGGTCGTTAAGAGCTCATCGGGCACGATCCTCTCGGAAGAAGGTTGGACGTACAACACGACATATAACGCGGTCACTCAGTATGTCGATCCAGCTGGCCGAATCACCATCTACGAGCTCGACCTCAACCCAAGCAGTCCGCACACGCTCGGGAAAGTCCTCACCCAGCGCGAGGTTGTCGGCCGGGATGATCGTTACTTTGCGGAGTACGACGACATCCTCACCAAGTACACGTACACCACGACGCCTACCCAGAATCACGACGGGACGAGCCCGACTAGCCTGCCTCCGGGCGGGCTCGTGGAATACGTAACGGATCCTTTTGGACGTCGAACCAAATATGAATATGCCAAGGATGGTCAGATCAAGAAGACCATCATTAATTATGGCACGCCTGAGGAAACGTTTACACAATCCGACATCTGCGGTTGCGGCTTCACAAACTCCGAAACGGATGAGCTAGGTCGAAAAACCGAGTACGAATACAACAAGGGACTGGTTCAGCTCATGAAGCGAACCGATCCCGATCCAGACGGAAACGGGCCGTTGCCGGCGCCAGTTACAACCTATGAATACGACATGGGTGGCAATCGCATCAAGATGACCGATGCACTGGGAAATTTGACTCGATATGTCTACGACGCAGCGGGCCAATTGCTGTACGAGATCTCGCCGCGGCCGGACCACTCCACACCTTACACACGCACGATCGACGACGAAGACACAGACTTTGCTAAATCGTCCAGCGGATGGACGCAGGTCGAAAGCAGCGGACACTCGGGCGACCATTACTACGACCCAGCGACGAGCGGCACCGACTACGCAAGCTGGACGTTTTCAGGTTTGGACTCCAAGAAGAACTACGAGGTGTTTGCTACTTGGGTGGCGCACGCGACGTCGAATGCGCCCAATTCGCCATACACGGTAACGAACCAGGATTCCTCGGTTTCTCAAACAATCAATGTCAACCAGCGATTCTCACCGGTGGACGAAACGATTGGCGGCACTGCGTGGGACCGCTTGGGAGTGTTTGGTGGATCGTCGACTTTGACCGTGACGCTCAATCATGGGACAGATGGCCGCATGGTCGCCGACGCGGTGCGAATTGTCGAAGTCGGGCCAACAGTCAAGCACACTTACGACAGTCGCGGAAACGTGATATCGACGGCCGACGCTTTACAGCGAACGACAACGTTTGCCTATGACGAACAGAGTCGTCAGATTCGCGTAACATTGCCGGATCCAGATGGTAGCGGTCCATTGCCGGCTCCATTTACAAGGACGGAATATTACGCGGATGGTCAGGTCCTGCGACAGATCGACGCACTGGGGAATTCGACGTGGTACGAGTACGACCAACTTGGCCGACAAAAACACGTAGTTCAATCGCCAACCACGACGCCCACAAGCACGAAGATCGACGATGAAGATAGCGGGTTCGCCAAATCCACAACTGGTTGGACCGAAGTGACGACCGCCGGCCACTCTGGGGATCACTACCAACACGCTGCCAGCACGGGAACGGACTACGCCAGTTGGACGTTCAGCTCGCTTGATGCCGCCACGAAGTATCACGTCTATGCGACATGGCAAGCAAATGTCGCCAATGCAATCGATGCCCCTTATTCCGTCATTGGCATCGTCGGTTCGACCGAAACGGTGCTCTATACCTCGCGAGCAAATCAAAAGGTTTCCCCTAATGACGAATCAACGGGAGCCGGAGGCGGAGATGTTTGGGAGCGCCTCGGATTCTTTTCGGGATACACCACGCTCAAAGTCAAACTAGGTACCAGCACCAATGGCCAAGTCATCGCCGATGCGATACGAGTAGTTGAGGCCGGCGCATACACGACCACGAACTACAATGCCGCCGGCGAAATCACGAGCACTGTCAACGAGCTGGGCTACACCACAAAGTATGGCTACGACGCTCGCGGGAATCAGGATCTGGTGCTCTTACCTATCGCCGATCCCAGCGTTACCAATCCAATTGATGTTCTTGGTAACGACCAATCTGGCCAGGCAACGTATTCGCCGAACGAAGGCGCCTGGACCGCAGCGACCGGTGGCTATAGCAACAATTATCATCACAAGTCGGGCGGTAGCTCGTCGGATTACGTGGAGTGGTCGCTGTCGGTCACTGCTGGAAAAACTTACGAGATACTAACCACTTGGGTTGCGGACGATGCCAACGCCATCGATGCGCCGTACCAAGTCTTCGACAACACAACTTCCAAAGGACTCATTCGCGTCAACCAACAACGCGCTCCTTCGTCGGACAATGGACTTGGTGTCGATTGGCAGCGGCTCATGGTGATTACGCCCACGACGGGCACAATCAAGGTTCGCTTGCGCGGCGACGCTGGTGATGCAACGAAGCGAGTGGTGGCCGACGCGGTGAGAGCCGTTGAAGTCGGCTCCTTCACAAAAACGACTTACAACAAGGCCGGCGACGTACTGACTACAGTCGACGCCGCAGGGTCCGATACCTTCTATCTCTACGATTCCCGTGGTCGACTGACGGAGGTCCATCAACCGGTTCCCGATACCTCAATTACCCCGCACCGGCCGGCACCAGTGGACCACGGATCACCACCCACGGGATGGACCGAGTACAGTGACGCTCGCGCGTACGGCGGCAGTTATTTGCTCTCAACTTCAAGCGGCTCCGACATATCGTGGACGTTGCCGTTGCCCACCAGCCCGAACGGCCGTACCTTCGCGGTGATGACCACGTGGGTGCCTCAGACGGGCAGCATTAGCGGTCGTTACAAAGTTTATGACTACGGCAGCCAGCTGTTGACGGATCGGTTTGTTGAGCAGCGATTCAGCCCCGATGACTACGTGGACGAAGATGGACGCTGGTGGGAAGTGTTGGGGGTTTACGACAATCTGCTCGGTCTTTCTTCGCAAGTTACCGTTCAGGCGGTCGTTGGCACACAGGCAGACGCTGTACGCATCGTTGAGTTCGGTCCGAGGTCCATCAAAAACAACTATAACGACGCTGGCGAGTTAACTAGCAGCGAAGACGCCCTGAAGCAAAGCACGAGGTATGGGTACGACCAGGCTGGCCGTCAGACGTTAGCAATCTCTCCGGTCGCTGATCCATCGGTCGTCCCTGACGACATCGTCAAAGATAACGTCGCTGGACAAGCGACTTTTGGAACGAATTGGTCCTTGCTCACAACCACTGGCTATGGCGGCACATTTAGCTATCGCGGCCCGGACTCGGCTAGCAACTACGTCGAATGGAGCTTTACAGTCAACACGACCAAGACCTACGAGGTGCTCGCCACCTGGGCCCACAATCCCGGTTGGATCGGTGGCGTGGCGAATGCCACTGATGCACCTTACGAGGTTTTGGACAACACCACTTCTGAGGGTGTTTTCCGCGTGAATCAACAAGCTCGGCCCGGCTCGGGCAACGCATTGGGCGTTGATTGGCAGCGCTTCATGGTAATCAAGCCGGACACGACGACTATCAAAGTTCGGGTCCGCTCGGACATTGCCGACTCGAACCATCGTGTCATTGCTGATGCCGTGCGGCTGGTTGAAATCGGCGCCTACACGACAACCGCGTACAACGAGTTAGGTCAGGTCACAGGCACGACCGATCCACGCGGCAACACTACCTACTTCGACTATGACCAGATCGGCGGGCAAACACTTGTAATCCACCCACCCGCCATAACACCGTCAAGTCCGCCTGGCCCAGTTGACAACGGCAGCGCCTCTGGCTGGACCACAGTCGGTTCCGGCTATAGCGGCGGCAGCCTGTCTCATTCTGCCGGCAGCGGGAGCAACACCTATACTTGGACTTCGGCTACGCTCACCGACGAGAAGAAGTACCAGGTCTATGTCACATGGCCCGGTTCACTCACCGGTGAAGCCACCAACGCGCCGTTTGAAATCTTCAAGTCCAACACGTCGACTGACGTTTCGATCGGCACGGTGTATGTCAATCAACAATCATTGCCCGAAGACTTCATCGATGCATCGAACAACCGCTGGCGCCGCCTGGGAGCATTTGCTCTGCCCGATGGTTACGACAAGTTCAAAGTGCGGCTTTCGGACAACGCCAACGGGACCGTGATCGCGGACGCCGTCTACTTCGTTGAGGCGGGTCCAGTATCTGAAACACGGTACGATGCCGCCGGCCAGATGATAAGCAGCGTCGATCCACTTGACCGGGTCACAAGCTACACATACGAGCCAGCCGGTCGCGCAAGTCAAGTGACCTATCCGGACACGGACGTGACCGTCAAAGCAGCCTACAACGCCAACGGCCAAGTCGCGTTCACGAAGGATCCACTTGGCAATGTCGTTTACCAGCATTACGACAAGCTCGGCCGCCAAACGCACGTCATTCAGCCCAAGCCCGACGGCTCTTTGATCAGTGTCACCAACACTAGCGCTACCAGCGGATCCGATTGGGTATTCACCCCTTCAAGCGGCAATAACCTGAAGTATCAGATACTGGTTAACTGGACCGCCGGCGGATCGAACACAACCAATGCTCGGTTTGAAGTGCTCAACGGCACGACGAGTCTGGGGGTTTTCGAAGTCAACCAGAAGGATTATCTACCCGACTTAACCATACCAACCGACAATCCCGCGGTAGGTTGGTCCCGCCTGGGCGTCTTCAATCTCACCAACAGTAGTTTCACGGTCAGGCTCAGCCAGGGCGCCGTGGCCGCCAAGATCCGCATCCTCGAAGTCGGTCCGACGAGCGAGACGGTATTCAACAGCGGCGACCAGGTAACAAGCACCATCGATGTACTCAACCAGACGACGACAATCGAATATGACCGCTGGGGCCGCACGATCGCCATAACACTGCCAGACCCCGACGGCGGATCGTCGCTTATTCCTGCGAAGACCGTCTACGAGTACGACGCCAACAGCAATCTGCGCTATGAGAAACAGCGTGTCACCGTCGGAACTCCAGACACGTTCCTTACCACCGAGCACCGTTATGACCGACTCAACCGCGAGGTCATGACGATCGACGCCGCCCACGCCGGCACCAGCGTGGGAACTTCGTTCATCTTTGACGCGGTCGGAAACCTCTGGAAAATCACGGATTCGGAAGCCAATACGACGACATTTCTGCATGACAATCTCAACCGCGTAATCCGGGAGACGAACCAACTCAACGATTATCGCACGTTCGACTACGACGCGGCCGGCAACCGGATTAAGAAAATAGACCGCAACGAACAAGCGACTGAATGGTTCTACGACAACCTGGGCCGCATGACCAAGGAGAAGTGGGAGCAAGGCGCCACCGACAGGGAGCTTACGTTCGGCTACGACTTGGCCGGCAACATGACCTCGGCTGACGACAGCTACGTCACCGGACGGAACTACGACTACGTGTTCGATGAGATGGGCCGGCTGGAGGAGACCGAGTGGACGATGGCAGGTCGCCTCTACACGATGATCAACGAGTACGACCTAGGTTCCCGCCGCACTGAAAGGAACCTCTCGTATGATCCCGGTGCACCATACTATCCCGCACCAGATTTTATCGTCGACAATTGGGAATACGACAACCTCGGCCGAATGACGGTCGCAAAGCAGGAGGGGCTGGCCTGGATGCTGGATAAGTCAGCCAAGTTCGCCTACAACGCCGCCGGGCAGTTGACCGAGATCAAGCGATATAATGACTTGACCGGAAGTAATCTCATCCTCGACACGGACTACGAGTACGATAGTGCCGGACGCGTGAAAGTCCTTACGCATAAGAACCCCGCCGGCACAACCACGTATGCCGGATACACCTATACCTGGGATGCCGCGAATCGCATGACCGGCATGGACTTTAGCTCGACTGTGACTTCGGGCATCAACGACGAGGATGCCACGTTCAGTTACGACAATTCCGGACAGCTCACAGGCGCTGAGCGAAGTGGGACCGCCAACGACGAAGCCTACGTCTACGACGACAACGGGAATCGGGATACGGTTTCTCGCGGCGGGGTGACCAACCAGAACTGGGTGGCCGGCACGAATAACCAGCTCACCAATGATGCCAAATACGTCTACGAGTACGACGACGAAGGGAACCGCACCAAGCGGATCACTCTCGTCAGCGGAAACCCGACTGGCGCGACGACCGAATACGTCTGGGACTTCCGCAATCGGCTCAACCAGGTCATCGAGCAGCACGAGCCCCACCGGCACCGTGACGCGACGGATCGCCTATTACTACGACATGTTCGATCGTCTCATCATGCGCGACAAGGACCCCGACGGCGACAGTGGCTCGGAGGCGCATGCGATTGACGAGTACATGCATGACGGTAAAGAGCAGATCCTTCACAACATTACCGGTGTTAACGGCGGCTCGCACGTGTACATGGGCGGTCCCCTTACGGACATGGTGCTCTTCGACCAGACCGACGTGCTATTCGCTTACCTTGGGGACCACCTGGGTACTGTCCGCGAAGTGCTGGAGTACAACGGCTCGGCGTGGGTGATCGACAATCATCTGATCTACGATTCGTTCGGGAATCGAACCGAGACAGGCACTGCAACGATTTCACCGTTCTTTGGTTTCACCGGCCGGCCCTGGGATAAGGACACGGCGCTACAGTACAACTGGCATCGCTGGTACGACGCCAACGCCGGCCGCTGGATCAGCGAGGATCCTATCGGGTTTCGTGGCGGACAAGACAACCTATCCGCATACGTCTTAAACAGTCCACTTAGATTCATTGATCCCACCGGACTTCGAACAGCAGACGGTATTGATTATGACGCAATCGACGAACATTATGTTATGGACTTTACCGAGAAAACGCGCGAGCTTCATACGCTAGCAGCCGTTGTTACTACACAGGTCAAGGCCGTGCTGGATCCGAACGAGATTCTCGATAAGATCGTCTTTGCGTTCGGCGACCGTGAAACGGACTTTGATGCTAAAGTTGCCGCGCGTGCTGGATTCGCGATCGGCCACCGCTTGTATGGTCGCCTGTCCGGCACTCCGGACGATAAAGGACTGTGCCGGTGTGACTTCTCTGGGTCTATCATAAAGTTCATGACTTACCACACGATACTGAAAAACCACCCACGACAACGACCAATCCATTTTGTTAGTCGGAATCGTGATCACTTTATCCGTGGCCCAGAGGACTCCAGTGAGCATGAACTGTGGCATGCGCGGGGATTGAGCACCGAATTTCGCGATGAGGTATTCAGTCAGGGAATATTGCTCATCGACGACAAGCAAGGATTTTGGGGTGGACTCTTTCGCGGTGCAGGACGAATTCAGAATGCGGTTAGGAAAGGAATCTACGCATCGTCCGACGCTGAGTGCAAGCAGCGACTTATGGACCTTGTTGAATTACATCTGACGGGCGCGGCCGCAAGAGCCGGGATTGTTCAAGAAGGTGCTTGGCACTCCGCGGTCAAGTGGAACGCGACAGTTGGAGAATTTTACGATTTTAACGGACGCCATCGACCCGGCCGCATACCGCTTCCCTAATAGAATGCGACGGTAGAATGTAATTGGGCTGATGTTTCAATAGTCGTTGCTGCTATCCAGTGCACGCGAGAATCGCCTTCAAGCGGTGCTAATCCACAACCAGACACGATGCACCGAAAGTTTCGCTTTCGATTTGGTCTGAAATGGTCAGCTATTGCTTTAGCAATTTGTGCTGGCCTCTTCGGTCGAGTCGCCTATGAAATCCGTCTCGTTCAGGCGCAAGCACATGCAGCGAGCCAATTGAAGCGTGCTGGAGTGACGCTTGTTGTAGCGGATCAACCCTCGAACGCGCAAAGCGAACCTCGGTTGCTTCTTCCAACGCCGATATTGTCTTGGTTTGTCCCAGAACATCCTGGGTTCGTTGTTACAATTACCTTCAATTCTAAGGCAGCTCCATTATGCGACAAATGGCCCGACTTCAGTAGCCTTAGGTGGCTTAGGAGAGTTAACTGGAATAGTCGGACGCACGCCGACGCGTGCTTTCACCGTGTACGTCAAACGCCATGGCTGCGAGCGGTAAGTTTAGACTACAGCGATCTGACGGATGAGGGTGGCGTCGCGATCAAGGACCTCGTTGACTTAGAGCAGTTTAGTGCCGAGTATAGTCAGGTTGGCGATAACACACTTCTCAGTCTAAGTGGGAACTCAAAGTTAATCGACCTGCGATTAGCAGGGACGAGAGTCACCGATAACGCTGTGCGCAGCTGTATTGGCAACGATACTTCGATGTTGTCGTTGCTTGATCTCTCATTTACGGCAGTGACGGACCGAGCAATCGATGCACTGATGCGTGCTGATAATTTGCAGCATGTATTTCTTGAGGGTACGTCTGTGACCGACCTCGGAGTTGAGCGCCTTGCTAAGAAAGATAACCTAGCAACTTTGGATTTATCGGATACTTCGATTACTGATGCTGGCTTAAGTCACCTCGGCAATCACTTACAGTTGCGGACATTGCGTGTGCGACGCTGCAACGTGTCCGATGTGAGCGTGCCAGCGATATGCCGCATCAACCTTGAAGAATTCGATTGCAGCTATACCCTTTTGACGAGTAGAGGAACACAGGTGATATGTACGAAGCTTTCCAATCTTCGCGATCTGCGCATGTGTGGAAATAAGGTGAATATTGACGCGTGTATTGCGCTGGCGCAACTACAACACCTTACATATCTTGATGTGTCGGCGACAGATTGTAATGACGAGTGCGTCGAAGCACTCGCCGAGTCCCGCTCGCTTGTGTCCATTAATGCATCTGGGTCAAGCATTACTCCGCGTTGCCTTTCGGCCTTCGCTCGATGTGGGTCGCTTAGGCATCTAACCATATCCAGCGCTGCGACAAACCCCGTTGAGATGAATGACATCAAGAACTCGCGTCCAGACTTATCCATTAGTATCATGGAGTGAGCGGATTCAATCTCAGGCGAGCTATTGTCAAATCGTGTGGATGAGGGGTTGAGTTAGGCAGCTTCTTCTTGGGGGTGAATGTCGTCGGTGAATTGACCTCCTGCGAGGACGTCCGGCAATCGCTCGGAACCATTGAGCAATCGCCATTGTTTCATTAGGGCGGCGGGGCGAACGCTGTTTCTTCGTCGGAGGGAATCGATTCGTGTTGAATCTCAGAGATTACTGTCTCGCTTCAAGCGTCGCCGTTATGGGCAACAGGCGCGCACGATTTGACTTGAATCCGTGAAAATCGAGGACGTGTGATCCATGGTCACGGCGACTAATGCGTAGCCGGTTAGCGGTAATTCTCCAAGGCAGAGCCTTTGCGACGCGCGTCGCAAATGCCGTACTTTCGTTTGCAGGCGCACACGGGCGGATTTGCGTGCAAATCGCATTGCGTCGCGGGTGGAAAAAACCAGGGCTCTGCGCAGAGCCCCGGATCTTCCCCATGTCGAAGAGTTTAGAATTCCCGATCATCAGAATCGCGTTTCCCGGTGCTGGCCTCGTCGAGGATTGACATGCACCTTGCGACGTTGAGTCCGTCCGCGATGAAACTCCTGCGGAGCAGCTCTTTGGGAAGGTAGCCGTCGTACTTTCTCCGCGCCTGACACTCCTCCTGGTCGGCCAAGGCGTCCCCAGTTACGCCTTTGCGAAGGACAGCAACGAGCTTGTGGCGAGCGACTCGTTCTGGCGCCGAAAACTCGACTGCGACTTGGCGGTCGATGGACTCGACTCCCGCCAAGCGCGACAGCAACACGATGGTCCGCTGCGTGCGGCTCCCGGTCCATGTGAAAAGTAGCGACCGTTCGGCCGAGACCTCGTGCCACGGCGAAACACGTAGGCCCCCGGACATCAAGCGAACAATCGCAATCTCGATTACCCGGTCATAGCGATTCGGGTTGAGTCCCGTTGTCTCAACGTCGATTACGGCAAACTCAGTATCGCTTAACGCTGCGCTCACGTCAGCCCCCTTGTTGCCGATGATTGTAATGCGGGGACAATGTCAGCTCAATTAAGATGCCGACTCACGCCGCATCCTCTTGACCGTTGTCTTCCACAAATCCGCTTGCGTATGATTGTCGGACTTGCCGACGTTAGCATACGCTTTGGCAAGCATCGTATTACGTGCGTATCCCATCAATGTGGCGATCGAAATTGGATCAACGCGCCTGGGAAGGATTCGGCGGCGTGATTTCCGACAGTTTCCGCGATTTGACAGCGGCGAACGTAGTTTGCTATTCTTCCCGCCGGTCACGGATGTCCAAGCCACGGGAGAATCTAGACATGCGATTCAACGTAAAACATTCCGAACCGCAAAACACACAATCCGAAAAATGCTTCAGACTTGGCGAAACCCAAGTGGAGTCGGTTTGCTGGTACTGTGAATCGGCGGTCGTCGGCGTGACCGTGCGCGATCAAACCGGTAAGTATTCAATGGAGTGCAAGTCTTGTGGATACTCAGGCATCGCCGATTTCAACGACCCAGTCTTTCAACGAAACGAATAGCCGTGGGAGGCGAGAGTCTGTTCGTGATGAGCGGCCCTGCCCGATTGGGCAGGCTTTTGTTGTTTGAGGGCAACTCAGCTCCCATTTTCAAGGTTCCTTTTTGTCAGAGCAGAAACACCAATCGGGGACGATTTACGGCGGATATTTGCGAACGGTCGCGAGTCGGTTCGACCACGTCTTTCAACAAATCGCGGCCAATCACAATTTCGACCTTGGACACGAATTCGAGATTGCGTTGTGCAAGGCGCTCCGAGTCGTATTACCGCAGCGATTCGGAATCTGTCGAGGGTTCGTTGTAACGGCCGACGGCGAGACAGCAGGTGACGACCTCATCATCTTTCAGCGCGATCGATTCGGTACGTTGCGATTGCTGGAACAGGACACGTTTGCGAATAAAGAATCGATTCCCATTGAAACAGTGTGTGCGTATATCGAGGCGAAGCACACCTTAGCTATCCAAGGAGACGGTGGACAGAGTCTTTGGAGGGCGATGTCACAGATCGCCAAAGTCAGCGCGCTTCCTCGCGAGGAAGTTCCACTTGACCAAATTACTCACCACGTCCGCTGGCCGATGCCAATCACGCGGCCCTTGGACTGGCCGCAAATTCACAACCCGCTATATCGAGCAATCTGGTCTCGACAGGTGCGAATCAATGAAAGCGTGCCGCCGACCGATGACAAGGACGCCATTCACGCTGCTTTCCGAGAAGCGTCAATTAACAGCGGCGTAGACCTAATTGTGGCAGGTCCATCCTTTGTTTGCGTACCTGCCCTCAAGCAAGAGCCGTCACAACCGTTTTCAGAGATGGGATGCCCGTTCCTAGTTCCAGGGGTAAGTGTACTTGGGCGAAGCTATGTTCCTGGCATAGGCTATGCGGTTGGCGTTCTGGAACTACTTTGGGCTCTCGGTACTATGCAAATGGGTCGAATGCCGTGGCACCGACTTGCTTGCGACGCCTTTAAACAATACTGATGACGGCGGCTAACGCGCGTTGGTCTACACTGCAATCAGAATTGCAATCGCAAGGGTAACGAGAACAACGGCGCAAACCCATGCCGCGCTTGCCCATAGTCTTGAACTGACCCGGCCGAACAACCACTCGGCTCCCAGCTTTTTTGCGCTCTTCTGACAATACGTCTTCGTAGTCGATCGACTGAACAAGCAGCAATTCGGGATGCTTGCTTGCCACGTCCAACGGAAGGAATGCACCGACGTAAGGCCGCTGGATTTCGGACGGCTCTTCTTCGCTCTTGATGAAACGGAAGCCACACAGAGACCTTCCCCGTAGGATCGGTTCTCTTGCAACATGAACCGAATTTCGCCTTTGATGCTCTTGAGAGTGTCAGCCCGTTGTTGCTTCGTTTTCTTTGCTGACTGATTGCGCGGAGATGCGATTGCCTTCCCGGCTCCGACCGATCCTTGCCGTCTGGCAGTGGAGAATGGTGTCGCGGCGCCGATGTGAATGCCGAGTCTGATGTGGTTGAAGGCCGTTCCACCGCGCTGGCGTTGACGGCGACGGGTTGGCATCAAGAAGATGCCCCGGGTGCAACTGCCTCTGATGGAACTGTTGATTGAGCACGGTGCAGCCAGCGACGGGCTGAGGGGGACTGGTAGTCCTCGTCCGCCGTGGCATTCCAGCCGCTATGCAAAACGGCTCAGTGTTGATCTTGGTCTACGGCAACCAAATCAGACTGATGACTTGGTTGAATTCTGGTAGTGGTATCGCTTGTTCGATGACAAACTCAGAGTCGATATTTTCCATCTGGCCAAACCAGTCCTTTAGGTCAACTTCGATCGGCTCTTCTTCCGCTTTACCGTCGCGGAAGTAGGCCGCTGCGGCGCTGTGCCTTGGCAGTGCGTTCTTGCTATCCAGCCAGAGGTTATGGTTGCCAAAGGAGTCGCTCGCTCGCCACCAGCGAATCTTGTTGTTCTCGGAGACGACGAAGGCGCAATAGTCTTTGGAAGTCTCGACATATCTCAGGGCTGTGGCGGTAAGCGACGTGTCGAAGTCGCTGGCGAGGTCTTTGATGACCCGCGTTGTCGGTACGGTGCCAGCCATGCGGACCTGAAAAAGCTCGCGCGGCATCAAAAGCGCCCCCGCGAAGATGCTGGCCTCAATCTCATATGCGCCGGATCGGTAGCTTGCTCGCATGTCGGAATCCGTGCAGGCAAGCAGTTGCGAGACCTTCTTGTGCATCACGAAATGGCCGATTTCGTGCGCGATCGCAAAGCGCCGCTGGCCGGAGATACGAAGGCCGTCGCTAACACGGATCAGGCCGTAGTCACCTTTTCTGACGAGACGCGCTGCGGCGGAGTCCAGCCGAGCATCGACCACAAAGATGTTCATGGCTATCGCCAGGTCTTCGAGAATCAACTCCTGCGGCGATTTGAAGCCATACAGCGTCCAGAGTTTGGATGCCTCGGCGAGCGGTAGTTTCTTACTTGCTGTTGGAGTCATTCCGCAACTCTTGCATGGCTTCGAGCTTTTCCAAATCATCGAGAAGAGATTGCAGGTCTTCCTCGCTGGCGGCCCCCTCTAGCTTATGGAAGTAGGCAAGTTGAGCCTCATCGCCCTTAAGCTTCTCGATTATGTTCTTTACACCGTTGCGAAGGTCATCCAGTCTCGGAGCTACGACGTTCCGAATGCGTTCTCCAATGGTTGCCCGCCTTTCCTTTGCTGATGCAAACTCTGCTTTGGCCCGCTGAGCCTCGATGATCTTGTGAAGGCGTGAAAATGCTGGCTTCATGTCGATGCCAAGTCGACTGATCTCTACATCAACCTCCTGATCGGTGAGGTTCTCACCGCATGGGTAGAGCAATTCAAAAAGCCGGTCCCAGACTGGAAAGTTGTGGAGGATGTCGTCGTTCATACTTTCGCCCTCCGTTTCGGATGCGGGTACTTCCCGTCGAGCTTCTCAAGCTTGCGACGTAGGCGCTTTTTTCCGTTGTTCACTTCCTCTACGGTCGTATCGAGCATCGTCGCAATTTCTTCGGGCTTGGTGAACTCTGCCGCGAGGCACTCAAATAGCTTGATTAGAAATTTGTCGTCCTTCAATTCCTTCATTGCCGCCTTATGGAATTGCTGCTGCCAATCCCGGTCGACTACCGAATTGAGTGGATTCGGCTCAGTTCCGGGCACGTCATACGCCTGGGCCGTCTCGCTCTTCGACGACTCGACGGCCAGACGGCGACCTCGGGCATTATCGGCCGAATCCGCCAGGTGGTTGATGTCGCTGTCAATCGTAGCGCATAGCGCAGCCTCAATGGTCTCGTACTTCTCGCGGTTCCACAATCGACGGCCATCTAACATCTTTTCGATGGCATCAAGGGCAAAGTCGTAGGCCTCGTATCCCCCCGGCACCGCGCTGCCCTTCTTGACGTACACGCCGCGCCAAGTGAGGTGGCGCATCTTGCAGTGCGCATGGACAGTCAGACGCTTCAACAGCGTTTCCTGCTCCACGTCGCTTAGTGCAAGTAGTTCGTCCAATTCACCTTTCCCTGGACCAATGTTGGGCATCTTCGCCCACTAATACCAAATGCCGGAGAGCGGAAAAAATCGCCGCGGAAAATCCTCAGTAATTCCGTGGCGACTTCGGGTGGCTGGTCGGCAATTAGGAATAGGTCGATGGCAGCACGCTGCTGATAGGGCCTATGCCCGTCAATATAGGGGTTTCTGCTGGTGCAGGAAACTTCGGACGGGAGCAAGTTCAAACCGGGCCAGGCCCAGGAGGTTTTGATGGCTACTCAGCCAGAAGATGATTTTGAAGAAGAGGAAGTGGACATCGAAGAGCTTGTCAAACAGGGCAAGCGGGTGCCGCGTGCGAAACGCTATCGCATTCGCATGGACAAGGAACGGTTCGTGGTGACCACTCCGTTCATCACGAAGGCCGAACTGCTGAGTCTGGTCGGCAAGACGGCGACAAGTGGCGTATCCATCAAAAGCTGCGCGGCGGCCAGATGGACGAAGTCACCGATAGCGAGAAGGTGGATTTGCGGGAGCGGGGCGTGGAACGCTTCGTGACGATGGAATTGGCCCAGACCGATGGCGAAACGGCGGCGAAAGAGGCGCCGCCCGCCCGGCGGGCGTTCGATCTTCCCGAGGAAGATGCAGAGTTTCTCAACTCGCTTGGGCTGGTGTGGGAGACGGTGAAGAATGCGGACGTGCGTTGGCTGCTGATTCATGAGTACCCGATTCCATCGGGCTTCAATGTCAGCAAGGCAACTTTGGCCATCAAGATCGAGGGCGGCTATCCACCTGCGAAGCTCGACATGGCCTATTTCCTGCCCGGCCTCTCCAAGGCCAGCGGCACGACGATTCCCAATCTCTCGGCGGCCGCGATCGACGAGAATCAGTTCCAGCAGTGGTCGCGCCATTACGCATCGCGCGAGGAGATTGATGATTTGGCGGTCCACTACCGCCGCGTCGAGCAATGGCTCCTTGAGGAACTGAAACGGTAAGGTGGAAGATGGAATATGTTCTTCGGTTGACGGGCGAGCAGCACTCGCAGCTCAAGGCCCATCTTTTTCCAGGCGACGGCATGGAAGCCGCGGCGCTCGTGCTTTGCGGGCGGTTTCGTGGCCGTGGTCGCCACGCATTCATGGTGCGCAAGATCGTGCTGATCCCGCACGCCGAATGCAACCGTACAGAAGTTACGATCACTTGGCCGACACGGTTTGCCGACGACCTAATCAAAGAAGCGGCCAAGCGCGGCATGGCCATACTTAAGGTCCACAGCCACCCGGGTGGCATGGACACGTTCTCGGCGTATGACGACAAGTCGGACGCGAGTTTCCTCGGCTCGGTTTCCACGATGCTGGAAGACAAGCAGCCGCACGCCAGCGCTGTGATGCTGCCGTGCGGCAGGATGTTCGCCAGGGTGCTGAATGACAAGGGTGAGTTTTACCCGGTAGGCCTTGTAACCATGGTCGGCGAGGACTTGGATCTGTGGTTTACTGGAGCCGGCCGCGACATTCCTGAATTTGCACGCCGGCACGCGCAAGTCTTCGGGGCGGGCACGGTTGCCTGCTTGCGGCAGATGCGGATTGCGGTGATCGGGTGCTCTGGAACCGGCACGCCATTGATCGAGCAGCTCGTGCGGCTTGGGGTTGGAGTACTGGTGCTGGTCGATCCTGACCGGTCCGAGTGGAAGAATCTCAATCGGATGTACATGACCAAAGCCGCTGATGCGAACCTTGGTCGGTTCAAGGTCGAAGTGCTGGCTGAGGCGATTGGTCATATTGGTTTAGGCACCGAGGTCATACCGCTTGCCGAAGACCTGGCGACGCCCGATGTGGTCCGTGCGGTGGCGGCGTGCGATCTGGTGTTCGGCTGCACTGACAGCTTTGCCGCCCGCGACTTGCTAAATCGGCTGGCTGCGTTCTACACGCTGCCGTACATCGACATGGGAGTGCAGCTTCGAGCCCGGCCTGCCGGCGGCATCGACCAAATTACCGGTGCCGTGCATTATCTCCAACCAGGCAAGTCGAGCCTGAAGTCCCGTGGCATTTATGACTCCGAGGATGTTCGTGCGGAGTTGATGAAGCGCGCCGATCCGGTAGAGTACGAAAGGCAACTGCTGCAAAAATACATCAAGGGCGTACAGGAAGATCGGCCAGCGGTCATCAGTGTGAACTCGATGGTGGCGTCGATGGCGGTCAACGAGATGCTCGCGCGCATCCATCGGTTTCGGTACGATCGAAATGACGCGTACGCAACGCTACGCTACGCGGTGCATGAGGCGCATGTGTTCAAAGATGCGGAATCGGATTTGAAGATCTGCCCGGTGCTGTCGAAGGAAGTTGGAAGGGGCGACGTAACTCCGCTGCTTGATCGGCCGGAATTGAGCGAGGGAGGGAAAGTCTGATGTGGCGGCAATTGGTGGGAATCTGGAACTGGTTGCGGTCGTGGTTCGTCCGGGAGAAGCCTGTTCGACCGCTGCACACTGTGCATCTGGAGGAGTTGCCCGATGCGGCTCGATTCCAAGGATGTCTATGTGTTGGGCGAGGGCACACACCTATGGTTTGTCGCAATGACGTGCCCCTGCGGTTGTAAGGAAACGCTGCAAATGAGCCTGCTGCACGATGCGAAACCCAAGTGGAAAATGATCGAGCATGGTGATGGCACGATTAGCTTGCAGCCGTCAATCTGGCGCAAGGTCGGTTGCCAGAGCCATTTCTTCCTGCGCCACGGGTTGATTCAATGGTGCCCTGACGAATCGCGTTCCGACATCGGTACTGGTTCAGGGCACTGACGACTGACCCCGCTGTATCTGCTAATGGCATCTGCCGGAATTGCCATGCAGCCATGTTGTGCGACGCGGGGCGATGGTGATGCCGATTGCTTTTTCGTTGAGATCAATAACCGGGCCACCGCATTCTTCGAGATGCCGAAGACTCGCAGGAATCGTTCTATGTCGAGCTTCGGCCTACCACGTCCGTCCGCCAATGTATGCCGCGCGACGCAATTAGGTTGTCTACGAACGTTCGCCATCGTCTACCGTTGCGTGTAGCGCAAAGCAGCCCGAGATTGGCTACAGACGCCAAAAACGACGCGCTTTCTCTAAACAAAGAAAGCCCGCGACTCTTTGCGGGCTTGTGGCTTGCGCTAGTGCCCCCTGATGGACTCGAACCATCAACCCTCTGATTAAGAGTCAGATGGGCTCAATTGACTGAGCATGCCCGCGATCTTTTCCCACTCCGTCAAGTCTGGCGTCTAACGTGGCGTCCCACCGTTATGAGCCAAGAATGTGCGGGGGACGAGTGCTTCGCAACTTACATGTGTTCCGTGCGACGGGCCAATGATCCCACTAACGGCACCTAAATAAAGGGTATTTTGGTGTCAGAATGAATTGGAGGCGCCATAGCATTGGCAACCCGCCAAGCAGCGTCTAAGCCCAATCAGCGCCTGTCACCGACCGTGTGAACGCGGTTGTTGCCCGGCGTTTTCATTTTGGCGGCGGCTGCTCGATTGCTAAAGCGTGATCTGTAGTCCGGTTCTGCCCCGCGCGTTGCGGGGCGGTTGTGTTCCCAAAACATGACCGCCCCAACTCGGGGGCGGTTCTTTCACAGGAGGTCGCCACCGATGATCGCATTTGCAAGACAGCAACAACCGCTAAGTAGTCGTGGCTGGAAGCGCCGATTTCTGCAACTGCTGCCCCGCATCCGCAGCCATGCGCGCTTCGCTTGCCGCTCTCTGAATGCCAGTGAACGTGAAGAGGCCTTAGTCGAAGTCGTCGCCAGCTCGTTTTGCGCATTCCGCCGACTGGTGCGACTCGGCAAGGCTGAGATGGCATATGCCACGTCGTTGGCGCGCTACGCCGTGGCCCAGTATCGGGCCGGCCGACGCGTGGCTTCTTCTATGAACGCTGGTGATGTGCTCGGCCCCGTCGCCGCCTATCGCAAACGAGTTCGGATCGTTAGTTTGGATCTGAAGGATCCTGACGACAGGTGGGCCGAGAGTCTGGTGGACAACATCCAAAGTCCGGTCGTGGACCAAGTGGCGTTTCGCGTCGATTTTCCGGAGTGGCTCGACCGACTTAGCCAACGCGATCGGCGGCTGGCTACGTTACTTGCCGTCGGCAACTCGCCGAGCGAAGCCGCTCACGAGCTTGGCCTGTCACGCAGTCGCGTAAGCCAGCGGCGCGAAGCGTTGCGAGCCAGCTGGCAGGCCTTTCATGGCGATGTGGAAATGAGTGCTGCGGAAACGCACGTGTCGCGTCGCAGGTGGTACGCAAATTGATGGACTGTCAGATTGATTTAAGGCTAACCAGAGTCGCAACCTGTTCGATTTCTCAACTTGTCTGCCGCATGTTGGACCGTGGCTCTTCCGGCCACGGTCCAACGGTGGTTGCTACGGCGGAACCCGCGGTCGATTAGGATTCGTGGTGAAAGTTGCTGCGCGAAAACGTTGCAGAAACTCTACGTCAATTGCTGTTATTCAAGCGCACCGACTTGGAATCTTCGCATCGCTGGCTGCTGGATCAACTTCGTAGTCGCGTTGACGTTCGCCGAATAATATGGCAAATGTCAGATACCATGCGAACCTAGCCGCTGATTCAGCTTCAGCACTTTTCACAAGCCCGAGGTGGCGACGATGGCAAGCGCAGATCAGGAAGGCGTCACCAGCGAGACGCCGCGAAGTTGGCTGTTGTTCCGCCCGCTGGAAGTCACGATGTCGATGCCGTTTGAGTATCGATGGGAGTTCACTCGGCGTCATCCCTATTATCTTGCGCTTTGGGAATCGGCCCGACGACATCACCAGCAGCCCAATGACTCGGCTCAACAGCGAATGCTGAATGAGGTGTCAGTTCAAATTCTCGGCGGCATCGGGGTTTCGCCGTCTATGGTCCCTCTGGATCCTAAACTTGGCAAAGAAGTATTGGGGACGTTTGACCTTGGCGGAATTTGGGAAGGCGGAGCGGTAGCGCCAGCGACTTTTCGTGCGTTGGCGGATGTACTTTTGTCGTTCCTTCCGGCCTCGGAGCGCAGTCAATTAGGACGATTACTCACAGAGTCCTCCGAATACGATTCGCATGATTACGAACACATTGATAGTATCCGTCGACGCCTCTGTGCTCTGACCGATGCAGCATGGGACTGCTTTCCCGACGTGCCATTTGTCACCATAAACGTAAACATGCCGCAGCGTGCGATTACCGAGGCTATTGAAAAATTAGTTCGGCGATGGAAAGAAAAGAAGGCGATTCCAGAGAGTCGCCGGCGCGACGAAAGTCTCGGTGACTATCTTGCCGTTTGGGATATGAGAGAAGGCTGGGCCGACGGGGCTTACCACGCTAGCCGTGAACAGAAGTTTGAGACTATTGCGCAGACCACCAAGATTCCAATCAGCACGGTCATCAGCCGCCATCGGAGTGCTTTCCGCTTTCTCACAGGGCACGGGTATACGCCGGAGCTATGGCTTCGGCTCATGGGTCCACTCAAGTTATCGCGGTATTTTGGCAGCCAAGCGGGTGAAGGGCGGGCGTCCGCCGCCGGTGGCGGTCGCCCAACCGGCGGCCAGTGACGGCGGCGGTGTTACTTCCGGGCCGCAAGGACTTCGATTCGGCCGCGTTTCTGGACGCGGCAGGAGTAACTGAATCGCACGTTGCCCAGGTCGATCTGAGCTTGGACATCTCAACGCTCATTGCTCGGGGTAAGAACGACGACGAGATTGTCGAAGAACTCGAAATCTCTCTGCCCAACGCAAAAGATTTGGTGGCCGAAATCCGCGCTCGTCTCAAAAGCGACTTAGCAGCCCTTCCGGGCTGTTTGTGCGGCAAAGACTCCTTGGTTCAGGGCTACGAGCCTTCGTCTCGCTCGCAGAGTGGCCAGCGCACGCGAACTTCGTGATCTAACTTGGCCCCGTTTTGGGGCCATGGCTTACCACCACAGAATTGCGCCCCCGTTATTTCAAGATCGGAGGAAATAGGAGGCCTTTCGCCTTCAACGAAATTGGGCGCTGCGCGGCTATGAACCGCGAGATCTGGATTGTGAATATGGCCGACGAAAACGCGCAACTCGTCACTATCGAGGAGCTTAGCCGACATTCCCGGCTCTCGATTGCGACCATCCACCGGCTGAAGCGAGCGGGCAAGATCCCCTTCTTCCAGCCAAGTGGTAAGGGCGGACGGCTACTTTTTCCGGCTGACGCAATTGAGCGCAGCGTCGCCACCACCACAACCACACCGTCGCCCGTCACCCGACGTAAACCGCCGGGGCGTCTCTCCGGTCCACGTCCTGCTTGGCGGCAGCGCCAGTAACTTCACTCTCAATCACTGACAACATGCCACGTAAAGGAAAGCAGCCCAGAATCGCCTGCCAGTACTTCACCTGGCGGCTCATGGTCCGGGACGGCGTGTACTACGCTGACGGCCGCGGCGAGAAGTTCGGTATCGGAAAGTACTCACTCGAAACCCGCGACAAGGATCAAGCACTTGCGAATCTCAAAGAGCTCGATCTGCTCCAGGCGGTCGAAGCCGGACTGGTGGACGAGAGCGCCACCAGCAGCAATAACAACGATATCTCGATCACAGCGGGCTGGCAGATGTACTACGACTTCTGCGGCCGCAGCCAGGTGTTGGGCGGCGTATCTCAAAACACGCTCAAGCGATACCGCGCAGTGCGCACCAAGCACGAGAAGTTCTGTGCTCGAGTGGGGATCGAAAACTGGTCCGCGTTCGACAAAGCCGCGCTCGAAACCTATGGCAATCTTCTGGGCAGGAAGTATGCCGACCGGACCATCTTCCTTGAATTGACGCTATTGAAGTCGGTGGTCAGTTGGCTGGCAGACCAAGGCCACTTGCCGCCGGGCAGCCAGCTGAAATACCCCCTGCGAAAACCGCAAGGAACTGATACGTACTGCTACTCGCCAGCCGAAGTACTGGCCATGACCGAACACTGCCAGCACACACCCGGCCTGGTGTGGCTGGGTAACGTGATCGTTGCGCTGGCACACACCGGTCTTCGAATTAGCGAGCTGGCCGGTCTCAGGTGGAGCGACGTCAGTCTCAGCAGCGGCATGCTGACCGTGGCGGACGAGCGGTCAAGCCGCCGCAAGCGGCTAATGGGAACTGCCCGAACTGCTAAGGGCCGCCGGTCACGGTCCGTGCCGATCCACCCGGCACTACGGCAATTGTTTGGCACGCTTGAGCGCAAGGCCGACGGCTACGTCTTCCACGCCGCCAAAGGCGGGCGCCTGCTGCCGCGGAACGTGCTGCAGATGTTTATTGACGAAGTAATCGAGCCGCTCAAGGAGAAGTTCAAAACGGCGGCCGGCGACATCGGGTTTCGCGCACGGCCGGCTCCACAGCTTCCGACATTTTTTCTGCAGCCAAGCGTTCTTGGGCGGCGCAGTCCGAGGGCGAGATCAAAGAGTGGCTCGGCCACGCCGATTCCCGAATGGTCGAGCACTATCGCCATCTCCGCGGCGAGGATGCGAAGCGAAAGATGGCAAACATCGACTTCTTGGGGCGATCGGGAGATCGCCCAACCGACGCTGCGTAGTTCGTGTGTTTCAGTTTCCAATTCCTTTTTCACCGGCGCCCGCAACGGCACCGGCAACAGTTGAGATCCTGATCATGGCGCTGTTGGTCATGTACAACAACAGGACAACACCGCCGCCAAAATGGCCCTGAGTTGCGCCCGATTTGTCCCAGTATTTGTCCCAGTTGGTGGGACAAATAAAAATGCTCGTCGCAAGCCGCTGATACATAGCAACTTGCGACGAGCACCTGGAACAGAGACGGAGAGGACAGGATTCGAACCTGCGGACCAGTTTGACCCGGTCACGGCTTTAGCAAAGCCGCGCTATAGACCACTCAGCCACCTCTCCGGATAGTGTTTCAATGGCACCTTTGCCAGCTTGGGGATGCGACGGATACGTCGCCGGGAGCCAACGAATTCTAGTCTATCTACCTATGCTGACAAGACTTATTCCACGCGGGGGAGGTTCGGGGATCTCGTCTGAGTTGAGGACGGTTGCAACGTGCTTGCCGTGCGGTAGATTCCTACGGGGCCTCATCTGCCGCGTTCCAGCGAAATTGCCGATGTCTTACTTTCAAGCGCTGTTGGCGTGCCGCAGTACTTCGTTAGCACGTGCTGTATTAATTGCGCTAACTGTAACTCTAATGAGCACGGGTGGCGCGGCGGCGGAACGGACCGCGCTAGCAACCGCAAAAGAGAGCATTACAGCGGCGGACCTCAAGCGGCACGTTGATTTCCTTGCCGCCGACGCGCTGGAAGGGCGCGAGGCCGGCAGCCGCGGAGGCCGCGCGGCAAGCGCATATCTGGCTAGGGAGTTTGAGCGTTGCGGCCTGAAGCCACTCGGCGGCGACGGCACTTATTTTCAGGCGTTTCATGGGAACTGCCGCAACGTGATCGGCGTGCTGCCGGGCAGCGATGTGGAATTGAAGCGGCAATACGTTGTGGTGTGCGCTCATTACGATCACGTGGGTTATGGGAACCGCCGCACCAGTAATGGTCCGACCGGTTACATTCACAACGGCGCCGACGACAACGCGAGCGGCGTGGCGGCGTTGGTCGAGGTGCTGGAGGCGTTGGGGAAGCTGCCGGAAGCGCCGCGGCGCTCGGTGGTCTTCGCGCTTTGGGACAGCGAAGAGCAGGGGCTGTATGGGTCCAAGCACTGGATCGCCAACCCGACGGCGCCGCTGCCGCAAATTTCGGCGGTGATCAACCTGGACATGGTGGGGCGGCTGCGGAGCGATCGCATCGAGGTGTATGGGACGCGCACAAGCTGGGGCCTGCGGCGGCTAGTGAGCCAGGCGAACGCCGACTCGCGCCTGGCGCTCGACTTCACCTGGGAGATGAGCGACAACAGCGACCATTGGGCGTTTTACCAAGCCAATTTGCCCGTGATGATGTTTCACACAGGCCTACATGAGGATTATCACCGGCCGAGCGACGATGCGCCGAAGCTGAACGTCGAGGGGATTCAGCGCATTACGCAACTTTTGCTGAACGCGGTTCTTGAAATGGCGGACTCGGACCAGAGGCAGAGATTTCGCGCACGCTCGCAGCAAGAGCTCAAGAGCATGCGCGAGGGGCACGAGGCGGGACTTGCGGCGCTACCCGGCCGGTTTGGCGTTCGGTGGTCCAGCGACGACGACGGCCGCGGCGGGGTGCGGCTGATCGAAGTGACGCGCGGCGGCGCGGCGGCGGCTGCGGGTTTGCGACCGGGCGACCGCATCGTCGAATTGGCCGGCCAAAAGGTTGAGGGCAGTAGCCGGTTTTCGCCCATGGTGCTTGCGGCGGAAAGTCCGGTCGCAGCGGTCGTTGAGCGGACCGGCGTCGCGGAGCCGCTGCGGATTTCGATACCGCTCTCCGGTCGTCCGGTGCGTGTGGGAATCGCTTGGCGCGTTGACGAAGCGGAGCCGGGCGTTGTTCAGCTTGCGCGGGTGACACCGGGATCGCCAGCACACGAGGCGGGGCTTCGCGTGGGGGATCGGGTGTATCGCGTGGCTGGGAAATCATTTCAGTCGAGCGATGATTTTGCGAAGCTGCTGGCCGACGCGGACGGCCGGATTGATCTGGAAGTCGAGACGTGGGGCCGCGTGCGCAGCGTGGAGCTTACCCCGCTTGAGATCTTGAAGAGCGGGACGCACAACTAGTCGCGCGATTTTGGTCGCTTTGAGGCCCGGCTCGGCCGCTGCGTCCGCGCACCGTCCGGGACACGCTCGGTTCGGCGTTCACCCGTCTGGCGATCGAATTCGTCGGGCGTTCGCTCGGCGGGCACGCCATCGGCGGTTTCGGTCATCCAATCGTCGAGCGCTGCGCAATTGCTGAAGGTCTTCGGCGTAGCGAGGCTCTCCGGCGAGATTGACGAGCTCGTGCGGGTCGGCGTCTACATCGTAAAGCTCTTCGGCGGGACGCGGCGTGCGAAAGGGGTTCAATTGTGCTTCGTTCAATTTGCCTGCTTCACGGAGGCGGAGCATGGTCTGAAACGTCGGGCTGCGGACGGCGTCGGCAGGCGGGGTGCCGGGGACGTCAGTGTACCAGTTGCGTATGTATTTGAACTTCTGGCCGCGGACGGCGCGGGAATGATCGTCGAAGTCGTGCCAGTTGTGTTCGGCAAAGGCGTGGTCGCGGGTGGGCGGCGCGCCGGCGTCTCTTAACAGCGACAAGATGCTGCGGCCCTGGAATGACTCGGGTTGATTGGCGCCGGCGAATTCGACAAGCGTGGACGAAAGATCAATCGAGCTGACGAGCCTGTCACAAACGCTGCCGGCTTTGACCAGCGGGGGATAGCGCGATCAACGGTGTCCTGATGCCGCTGTCGTACACGGTTGTTTTGCAGCGCGGAAACGGACGGCCGTTGTCGGACATGAAGACAACGAGCGTGTTGTCGAGTGCGTTTTGTCGCTTAAGCTCGTCGAACACTTCGCCGATCGCGGCATCCAATCGTGTGATCTCGTCGTAATAGAGGGCGAGATCGTCGCGCACTTCTTGGACAGCGGGCAGATACGGAGGCACTACGGCGTCGGCGGTGACGTGTGGCTTCGCGATCGCGCCCGGTTGATACGGGCGATGCGGATCGGAGGAAGCCGCCCAGAGGAAGAACGGGCGATCGCGGGGTCGGTTGCGAAGCGTCGGTACAGTTTCGTCGAAGCGCGGGACAATCTTATCGAACTGTCGCTTCGCAGGATCACCGAGGTGCCATTTGCCGACGGCGGCGGTCCAATAACCCGCGTCGCGAAGTACGCTCGAAACCATGACCTGGTCCGACGGCAGCGGCCAGTGAAGCTGCTCGGCGCTAGTGTTGTGCGGGTAGCGGCTTGTCAGGATGCTGGAGCGGCTGGGGCTGCATGAGCTGCACGTCAGGAACGCGCGTGTGAACTTCATGCCCTCGCGAGCCAGAGAATCGATGTTCGGAGTGCGGATTTTAGGATGGCCGTAAGCGCCACAATCTTCGGCGGCCATGTCATCGGCAATGATCACGAGGATGTTGGGCTTCGACGGTGATGCGGTTTCCGCCGCTTCCGCGCCGGCATGGAGAGCGAGAATGAGCATTAGCGCGGTGAAAGACGTTACGATCGTTCGCGGTAGAGGCATGTTTTGTGTGCCCAGGTGACGGCGGGATTGCCGCTGGCCATAATAGCACAGCCGCCGCGGCCTTTGTTGAAGCCGATTCCTTGCGGGAGACAATCCACATGTTCAACCACTTGCTGCGACGCGACTTCTTAAAATCCACGGCGGCTCTCGGCGGTGGATACTGGATCGGCACGAGCGGCGCTCGCGCGCGGGGGGCGGAATCCCCCAACGAGAAGTTGAATCTCGCGCTCGTTGGAATTGGCGGGCGAGGCGGTGACAACCTGAAGGGGGTGTCGAGCCAGAACATCGTCGCGCTGTGCGATGTGGACGAGAGTCGCGGCGGAAAAGGGTTCGAACAATACTCGCGGGCCAAGCGCTTTCAGGACTTCCGCAAGATGTTTGATGCGGTGGAGAAGGAAATCGACGCCGTCGTCATCAGCACGCCCGATCACACGCACTTCCATCCGACGTATTGGGCGTTCGAGCGCGGCAAGCACGTGTACCTAGAGAAGCCGCTGGCGCACAACGTGTGGGAGGTCCGCAAGCTCACCGACATGGCGCGCGAGAAGAAGCTGGCCACGCAGCTTGGAGTGCAGCGGCACACGCTGCCGGGTTTGCGCAAGGCGGTGGAGTTGATTCAAGCCGGAGCGATCGGACAGGTGAAGGAGTGTCATGCGTGGATCAGCGGCAACCGCGGCATGCCGAAGGCCCCGACGGAGTCGCAGCCGGTGCCGGCGCATCTGAATTGGGATCTTTGGTTGGGCCCAGCGAAAGAACGAGCCTACCACGAAACGTATTGTCCGTATGGTTGGCGTTTCTGGTGGGACTTTGGGACCGGCGAGACCGGCAACTGGAGCTGCCACATCCTCGACATCCCGTTTTGGGCGCTGAACCTGAAGTACCCGACGCGCGTTGATGCTTCCGGGCCCGAGCCGCATCCGCAGACGACGCCGACATCGATGACGACGCGGTTTGAGTTTCCGCCTGAGGGAAATCGCGGACCGGTCACGCTGCACTGGTATCACGGCACGCCGCCAATCTTGAGCCAGCTCAAGCTCGACGCAAAGGGCGCCAATAACCTGTTCATCGGCAGCGACGGGATGTTGTTGGCTGGATTCGGTCAGCCGCGATTGCTGCCGGAGGAGAAGTTCCGCGACTATCAGCCCGGAGAGTCTGCGTTGTATAAGTCCCCCGGCTTCTATCAGGAGTGGTTCAACGCCTGCAAAGGCGGCTCGCCGGCGAGCTGCAACTTCGACTACGGCGGACCGATGGCCGAGACGGCGCTGTTGGGGAACGCGGCGTATCGAGCCGGGGGCGGTTTTGCATGGGAGCATAAAACGCTCACCGCGCACGGCACCGCGAACGTGGCGAAATTCCTCCGCGAAGAATATCGCAAAGGCTGGGAGGTTTGACGACGTGAGGCGATTCTTCGTTGCCGCTGGTTGTTTGATCGGTTTCGCGCTGGTTGCGTGCGCTGAGGATGCCGCGACCGGTTTTCGTCCGTTGTTCAATGGCCAGGACCTTCGCGGCTGGGAAACAGTCGGCTCGGCCAAATGGAAGGTCGAAGAGGGCGTGATTGTCGGCGGACAAGACGGCGACCCCAAGCGGTCCGGCCTGTTGACGACCAAGGAGCAATTTCAGGATTTCGAGCTGCATCTCGACTTCATGATCGACGAGCACGGCAAGTACAACAGCGGCGTCTATCTTCGGCAGACGGCGGGGAAGGGCGGCCGAACTGGGTACCAGGTCAACATTGGCCGCGGACAAGCCGAGGAGTACACCGCGGGAATCTTCACCGATCGCTGGCTCGCGAAGGGAGACGAGAAGGACGAGATCCGCAAGCCGGGGGACTGGAACTCGCTGGAGATTGTTGCCAAGGGCGGGCAGATTCGCGTGAAATTAAACGGCGTTGCAGTCGCCGACTATACCGATCGCGAGCCCGCCGAAAAGTTCCTTCAGGCCGGCGTGATTGCATTTCAGACCTACGGCGCCGAGGGACATGCGGGTTGGGTCAAGTTCCGCAACATTCGCATTCGGGAAATGAAGTAGGCCGTGACGGGCCATTCTGGTGGATCGTTGCGCGATCATCTGGCGCAGAATCGGGGAATAGTGAGCAGGTGTCGTTCAATCTGCAACGTTTCTACTAACTGATCTATAAGGTCCGTCGAACAGAGCGCGGGGATTTGGCTCACGCAATTGAGAATCCACGCGCTGGTCGAGTACAATAGCCGCATGCACAAACATGCGGAATTTGAAAGTCACCGTCCATCCAGCGGCAGCACGGGCGACATTGCGATCGACCTCAGCTCGCCGCGGATATCGTTGGACGACGAATCGCCGTCGCTTTTGACTGGTCGGGAGGCGCTGGAACGTCTGCTCGAAGGCAATGCGCGCTTTGTGCGGGCGCGCACGCGGCACGTCCACGAAAGCGCAACTGGCGCAAGATGCTTACCGAGGAGCAACGCCCGATCGCCACGGTGCTTGGATGCAGCGATTCACGCGTGCCGCTCGAATTGGTCTTCGACCAGGGTTTTGGCGATCTGTTCGTCGTTCGCGTGGCCGGCAACGCGATCGCTCGCGCCACAATGGGCAGCGTCGAATTCGCCGTCCGGCTATTAGGAACTCCGCTGGTGATGGTCGTCGGTCACGAGCAATGCGGCGCCGTTACCGCGGCGCTCGACCGTATGCATCGCAATACCCACCAGTCCGCGGGGATCGAGGCGCTGTTGAAGCTGCTTCATCCTGGCTTGAAGGAAGTTGATCCCGATCTTGACCGTGCCAGTCAAATTGCCGCCGGCGTTGAAGCGAACGTGCGGTATTCACTGCGCCAACTTGCCGCAATGCCCGAGACGGCGCAATTGCTGCGCGAGGGCAAGGTTGAACTCGTCGGCGCGGTTTACGAGCTTGAAAGCGGCAGGGTTCGGCTCCTGAGCGATTGAATAATCGGTTCGACCATACGATCGCCGCATGCCGCTTCTCATCGACGCTCATCTCGATCTGGCCCTCAACGCGCTGAACTACGATCGCGATATCACCCTGCCGCTGGAGGCAATGAATGCGTCCGAGGCGCATATGGACGACGCGCCGTTTCGCGGCCGCGGCACCGTAACGCTCCCTGAAATGCGCAAGGCGGGGATTGCGGTTTGCATCGCGACATTGCTCGCGCACTCTGGCCCGCGACATACACGGCCGGCGCGCTATGCTCGCGGCGACCTGGACAGCGCGACGCGGGATTCGGCGTTTTGCGGCTGCCATGCACAACTGGCGTATTACCGCCTGTTGGAGCGCCGCGGCGAGATTCGCTTGCTCAAATCGCGCGAGGATTTGGCGCACCATTGGTCGCTGTGGCAATCGGCCGCCGATCGATCGCGCCTTCCGATCGGCGTCATACTCTCGATGGAGGCGCCGACCCGATTCACAATCCGGGACAATTGCCGTATTGGTGGGAGCAAGGGTTGCGCACGATTGGCCCTGCTCACTACGGCCATAGCCACTACTCCGCTGGGACGAATGCCGAAGGCGGTCTGACTCCGGCTGGCCGGGAGCTACTCGGCGAAATGCAGCGGCTGGGTTTTGTTCTGGATGTCACACATCTGTCAGACCAAGCAATGGCCGAAGCGATGGATAGCTTCAAAGGCGCGATTTGGGCGAGCCATCACAATTGCCGCGCATTGGTAAACTGGCAGCGACAACTGACCAACGAGCAGATTAAAGAATTTGTCGAGCGCGACGCGGTGATCGGCATCGCGTTTGATGCTATTATGCTGTACCAAGGCTGGGTTCGCGGAAAGACGCAGCCCGATGTGCTCGACATTTCCTCGGCGGGCGATCACATCGATCACATTTGCCAAATTGCCGGCGACGTGCGCCATGTTGGCATCGGCAGCGACCTCGACGGCGCCTATGGGACCGAGCAAACGCCGCGAAATCTGAAATCGATCGCCGATTTGCACCGCCTTGTTGATATTCTCGCCTTGCGCGGGTATAGCAGCGGTGACATTGACGCAGTCTTCTGGGGCAATTGGCTGCGCAAGCTTTCCGTCTCGCTCCCTTCCGCATCTTGAAATGTGGTCTCTCGAACAACTTCCCGACGACCTTGCCACGCCGTGCCTCATCGTGGATGAGGCAACAGTGAGGCGGAACATCGCCCGGATGGCCGAGTACTGCCAGTCCCACTCGATAGCGCTTCGGCCGCACACCAAGACACACAAGTCGCGCCACGTCGCGCGATTGCAGCTTGAGGCGGGGGCGATTGGCCTAACGACGGCCAAAGTAGGCGAGGCCGAGGTCCTCGGCGACCTGACCGACGACGTCCTCGTCGCTTACCCGGTGGTTGATGCGGCGCGAACGACGCGGCTCGCCGCGCTGGCGAAGGAACGCACTGTGCGTGTCGCGATTGATTCAGCGACGGCCGCCGAGGCGCTGTCGCGCGCGTCGTCCGCCGCGCGAGTGCAACTGGGCGTGCTGGTTGACCTGGACGTTGGTTTTCATCGCACCGGTGTGCAGGATACTGCCGAAGCGCTTGCGCTCGGTCAGCTCGTAGACCGGCTCCCCGGCCTGCGGTTGGACGGCGTGTTTTTCTTTCCCGGACACGTCGGTGGCTCGCCCGACGAACGCCGCGCCGGTATGGCAAACATCGCTCAATTCATCGCGGAGGTGCTCGACGCTTGGAGGAAAACCGGTTTGCAGGCTGCCATCGTCAGCGGTGGCTCGACTCCGTCCGCGTCGCTTTCGCGCGTCGTTCCGCAGCTCACCGAAATCCGCCCTGGCACGTATGTCTATAACGGCGTGAACGAACTGTACGCAGGCGATGCCACGATTGAAGACTGCGCCGCTCGGATAATTGCCACCGTGGTCAGCGACGCGGTGCCCGGCAAAGTGGTCATCGATGCCGGCACCAAGACGCTTACGTCGGATCGTTGCGGCCCGCGACCGGAATCGGGCCACGGCCTCGTTGTCGAATATCCCGAAGCCGCCATCGTGCGGTTGACCGAGGAGCACGGCGAGGTGGATGTTTCGCGCTGCGACGTCTCGGCCGCGCGTGAGCGAGCGCGTGACCGTGATTCCGAATCACATCTGCCCGTGTGTGAACCTCGTGGATCGCTTCTGGTGGCACGGTGCGGACGGCCGAATTCGAGAGCTGTCAGTCGATGCACGAGGACGGCTCTCGTGAAAATCGACGAGCGATCGCCGTACGCGCCGCCGCAATCGGCGGATATGAGCGCGCGGCCGACGAGGGTGCGCGTATCAGGTGCTCGGCCTGTTGGTTGTGATGTCGATCCTGTTGTACCTGGATCGGTTTGCAATCAATGCGGTCGCGCCGCGGATGATTGCGGACTTGGAGGTCGATCAAGAGGAGTTCGGCCGAGCCGTCGGCTCGTTCTTTCTGGCGTACGCATTGATGCAGGTTCCAGCCGGCTGGATGGCGGATCGTCTGGGCTCAAGGAAGATGCTCACGCTGTACGTTATCGGATGGTCTGTCTGCACGATCGGCATCGGATTGGTCAACGGCCTGCTCGCGCTTTTCGTGTTGTGCGCCGCTCTCGGAGTGGCGCAGGCCGGCGCCTATCCGGCCGCGGCCGCGATCATCAAGTGCTGGATCCCAATTCCGGGTCGTGCTCGAGCGAACAGCGCTGTTTCCACGGGTGGCACGACTCGGCGGTCTGATGTCGTTTGCACTTACCCCGCTTTTGATTCAGGGCGTTGCGATCGTCACTTGGCATCGCCACCGGACAGTGGCGGCCGGTGTTCATTTTCTATGGCATGCTCGGCATTGTGTGGGCGTTTTGGTTTTGGCCCCTTTTTCGTAACGCGCCGCGGGAGCACCCGCGTTGTGGCCAAGCGGAGCAGGAGTTGATTTCGGCCGGTGCATTGCGTGTGGCAGCGCAGCCGCGCCGCGTACCACTCGTTGATTTACTTCGCTCGCCGAACCTCTGGATTCTTTGTACGATCAATTTTTTGCTCAACTTCGGGTGGATCTTTCTGGCAACTTGGCTGGCCACTTACTTCGAAACACTCAATGCGGCACGTGACGAACCACTTCGGGACATTGAGACGATCGCGGGCCTGCTCACCGCCGGCGCTGCGGTGGCCGGGATGGCCGGCAATTTGAGCGGGGGGTGGCTCGGCGACTATTCCACGCGCCGATTCGGAATGCACAATGGAAGGCGACTGCCGGGGATTGCTTCCGGTATTCTCGCGGGCGGCGTTTATGTGATCGCGTCGATGACCGACAATATTTGGCTGTTTGCCATCGAAATGGCCGCGATTTACTTTTTCGCGGACCTCGCGCTCGGATCGCTGTGGGCGGTTTATCAAGACATCGGTGGAGCAAGCACTGCGTCGGTGCTGGGTTTTGCCAACATGTGCGGAAATTTGGGCGCAGCCGTATTCAGTTGGCAGATCGGCGCTCTCGCAAAAGCGGGCGAGTGGAACATCGTGTTCTACCTGTCGAGCGCCGCTTTAGTGCTCATGGCCGTGTGCTGGCTCATCGTCGATCCCACACGCTCACTGGTGCGCGACACTGAATGATCGCACGCATCACTCGCCCGCATACGCCACCACGTCGATCTCAAACTTCAACAGCGTCCCCAGACAGCCCATCAAAGTCGAGCGCGCGGGGAACGGTTCGTTGAAGTACTCGCGGTAGATGCGGTTGTACTCCGCCAGGTCATCTTGCCGCCCGAGATAGCTGCATACGCGAACCACGTGCTCAAAACCGAGTCCGGCGGCGGAAAGCACCTTGTGTACGTTCTCCATCGATCGCCGCATCTCCCCCTCAAAAGTGTCGGAGACGATCTTTCCGGCCTCATCGACCGACGCCTGCCCCGACACGAACACCAAACCCCCGGCTTGCACCGCGGGACTGAACGGCAGGTGGCTGCGTGGCACGCCGGGTCCTTCGATTACGTTTCTCCGCATGCGGTGCTCCTTCGGGAATTCGTGTTCATCGACCCGCGAAAGCCGTCCAGTCTCCCCGTAAATCCGCCGCGGCCGCAACACCTCGATACACCGCTGGTTCCTCCGGAATTCTTCCTGCGATTTTGCTTGCAAAGCGCGCGGCCAGACCTTTGAATTCAAGCGGATGCAGCTGGTGATCGCAGTCCTTCAAGCCAGGAGCCGTACCATGGCCGGACCTCGTGAAGTACGCGTATGTATTGATCGCGTCGTGCCCGATGAGTATCAGCCGGCACGTGCCGCCGCCGAGCGAGCGGCACGCACAAGAATTGCGGAGATGGCCGGTCGCGCGGATAGCGCGCCAGCCGGGCGGCCCGCCGGGCATGCCGATGAAGCTCGCGCTGGTAGCGATCAAGAAATGGCCCAACGGCGCCAAAGTGCGCTGCCGCTTTCTGGAAGGCGATCGCGCGGTGCGCGTCAAGGTCGAGCGGCTTGCGCATCTGTGGGAGCGGTACGCCAATGTCACGTTTCAATTTGTCACGACCGGCGCCGGCGCAAGTGCGGATCGCGTTCATGGCGGGTCAAGGATCGTGGTCGGCGCTCGGCACTGATGCCCTCGTTGAAGCTTACTTTCCACGTCACGAGCCAACGATGAACTACGGCTGGCTCGATGCGCGGACGAGCGACCGCGAATACGAGCGCGTCGTAGTCCACGAGTTCGGGCACGCGCTGGGCTGCATTCACGAGCATCAAAACCCGGCAAACTCGTTGAAGTGGAACGTGAACGAGGTCTACCGCACGTTCTCGGGCTCGCCGAATTTCTGGTCGAAGGCCGACATCGACCACAATATCCTGCGGCGGTATTCGAAGACGCAGACGCAGTTTAGCCAGTTCGATCCCAAGTCGATCATGCTCTACGAGTTTCCCGGGAGCCTGTTCACCGACGGCAAGGGAACCCGCTCGAACACGACGCTTTCCGACCAGGATAAGTCGTTTATTTCGGCGATGTACCCGAAGCGGGCGGCGCCGGGCAGTGCCAAGGGAAAGCGTGGCAAGACGGCCG
The DNA here is from genome assembly GCA_963829655.1 of Pirellulales bacterium. Classification (GTDB taxonomy): domain Bacteria; phylum Planctomycetota; class Planctomycetia; order Pirellulales; family JALHPA01; genus JBBDYH01. The sequence goes on along the minus strand of CAWHJG010000002.1, from coordinate 5,590,390 downwards.
GGCGGAAACCGGCAAAGCGCGCGGCTATGGGCAAAAAATCAAAACGGCGCAAGTGAGCGGTGCGCCGAGCAGGCAACGCCGCTTGGTAGCCTTCGACTTCAAGGAGCGTCTATGGCACGTCAAACAACAACTCGCCGCCGTCAACAATTGTCGAGGCGAACCACTGTCGAGGACTCGCGTCCCAAGACCACGCGTCCCGCCGCCGACGCGCGGCGCCAACCGCAGGCAGCGGTCAGCTCGGCCGAGGCGCGGATCGGTGCAAGCTCGACGCGGCGCCGGATCGCGTGGACATCCGCGATTGGTTTTATCATCCGCCGCTGATATCGCTGCCCGATCGCGTCGTCAATTGCGACTCGGTTCCCGCCGTACTCGATCAGAAACGAGAAGGGTCTTGCACCGGCTTTGCGCTTGCCGCCGTAATCCAGTACCTGTTGGCCAAACGCAACGTCAAGCGCAACGTAAGCCCGCGAATGTTGTATGAAATGGCTCGCCATTACGACGAATGGCCTGGAAAGGATTATGAAGGCTCGTCGGCGCGGGGCGATGATCGGCTGGGTGCGCCATGGAGTGTGCACCGATACCGAGTGGCCGATTGAACTTGCCGACAGCAAGCATTTCACGCCGAAGATTGCGCAAGCAGCGCTCGCCACGCCGGGAGGCGCTTTCTATCGTGTGATGCATCGGCAGGTCCGAGATGTTCATGCCGCTATCGCGGAAAGCGGCATCGTGTATTGCACATTGATGGTTCACGGAGGTTGGAGCAATCCGATCCTTCGCGACTCGGATAAGCAAAAACCATTTGTCTATGTCGAGAATGGGAACCTCCGCGAGCGCCCAATGCCGGTGATTCGTCGAGAAGGGCGGGCCGACGGAGGTCACGCAGTTGCGCTGGTTGGATATACGGATGAAGGATTCATTGTGCAGAATTCCTGGGGGCCAGGTTGGGGGGCGGGCGGCTTCGCACTATTGCCTTACGAAGACTTTCTGATCCATGCGACGGATGTTTGGGTGGCGCAACTCGGTGTGCCGGTGAAGGCGGATGTCTGGGTAAATCAAGCTCGCTCGGAAAGCAAATCGGGACTGCAGCGAGCGAGTGAGTCGATTCCGTTGGAGCAGATTCGGCCGTACGTCATTGACGTCGGCAACAACGGGATGCTTTCCAACACGGGCAGCTACTGGACGACTCCCGACGATGTTCGCCGACTGTTCGACGAAATCATTCCACAGGCTACCAAGACCTGGCAGCGGCGGCGGGTGCTCCTATACTTGCATGGCGGGCTAAACGACGAGCGCGCGGTCGCGCGGCGCATCGTCGCGTTCAAAAACGTGATGTTGGAGAATGAAATCTATCCGCTGCACATCATGTGGGAGAGCGGCGCTTGGGAGTCGCTGTATGGCCTGATTGAAGACGTGTTTGTCGAGCCCGACCCCCGCGCCGGCGGCGTGAGCGAATGGCTAGACAAGATGCGAGAGCACCTGGTGGAGGCGAAGGACCGCACGTTTGAGCTGACTGTGGCGCGCCCTGGCACGGCGCTTTGGGACGAAATGAAAGAGAATGCGCGGCTGGCAAGCGATCGACGGAAGGACGACGGCGCGCTTGAGATTGTGGCGGAGGAGGTCAAACGCGCCATGAGCCGTCTTCCCGCCGCCGGACGGCGCGAATGGGAGCTGCATGTCGTTGCGCACAGCGCCGGCTCGATCGTCATTGCGCACGCCCTCAAATTGCTCGCCGGAACCGGCCTTTCGTTCAAGACCCTTCAGCTTATGGCGCCGGCGATCACCGTCGAACTATTCAAAGAGACTTTTCTCAGGGAGATCAACGCCGGCCGGTGTCCGCTGCCCACCATGTATTTGCTCAGCGACGTTGGCGAACGGGATGATAATGTGGGTCCGGGGGCGCTTACGGCAAGTCGCTATTGTACCTGGTGAGCAATGCGTTCGAAGGCCAGCGCGGAGTGCCGATTCTGGGCATGGAGAAGTTTGTCCGTGCCAACATTGGCGGCCATGAAGCGGATTCAGCCCTGGATGCGTTATTTAAAAGGAAGGTGGACGGCCGGCCAAGTCTGGTGATTGCCGGGGCCGGCGGAAATGATTCGGCGAGTGTTTCCCGCAGCGAGACACACGGAGGGTTTGACAACGACGAATGGACGCTGAACTCGATCTTGCACCGCATCTTGGGTCGTGCGCCGTCGCCGAAGTTTGGGGAGCGCGACTTACAATATGGCTCGCACCAGCCGAGCGCGCGTGACCTGCGTTATCCGGAATTGACCGGCAGCGATAGCTCACGGTAGCTCGCGAATCCGCAGATCGCGGAACTCCACCGGAGAACCTTCCGACTCCAGGCAAAGGTAGCCCGAGGCCGGCTCACAACCTGTGCCGCCCGATACTTCCTCGCCGTTGACCCACAATCGCACCTCGCCGTTGATTGCGCGGATGTAGTAGTGGTTCCACTGGCCAACGCCTTTGCTCAGCTCCTTCGCGGGGAAACTGCGTTTGCCCCCGGGCGCAGTCGGTGCAAACGCCGTCATCTTCGAATCGCCCACGGGAAACACGTCGCCGTGTGCCGTGAACCAGTCAGGCTTTTTGCCCTCGCGTTTTTCGAATTGCTCCGCATAGCCGAGGTCGAGCACCTGGACTTCGATGCCGTGCGGTAATTTGCCCGGCTTAAGATCGGTGAGCGACTTTTCGGGCGTCCACACGAACACGCCCGAATTCCCCGCGGATTTGAGGTGTCGCCACTGGACGACGAGCTCCAGATTCTTGTATTCCTTTTGCGAGCGGATCACACCCACCGGTTGGCCAGTGCAGTGGGCCACGCCGTCTTTCCAAATCCACGTATGGGGATCGCAATTCACGTTGACAAAATCGTTCTCGCCAAGCGCCTTCCAGCCGCGGCCCTGCCCGTCGATAAACGCGCGGGACTGTTCGTCTGCGGCGGAGACGGATTGGACGTGAAATCCTGCTGCCGATGCTAAAAGTGTAAACACACAGACGGTTGTGCGCAACATCTCGATCACTCCGAGTTCATTTGTCAGAGAGCCGTATCCACGTTGGCCAACCAATTGTTGTCCGTGCGCTATCGCGCCGCAAGCGGCCGGCGACGCGGTGGCTTAACCGTGCGCCGCCTGACAATGCTCACAGGGACAAAGCGAATACAAGTGCTGCCACGTATATAGCCCACTAGAGTGCCTATCCGACCAGTGGATTCGCACGGCGTAATTGCCGACCAACTGCATGTCGGTGACGGTGATATCGTCGGGAATCGAAGCCAGGTCGAGGACGCGAATCCCGGTGTTTTCGTCCACGCAACTGGCGCAGTTGCATTGGCCGCGAAGGAACTTGAAGCGATAATCCCCGACGTGCTGGGGGCTCCACGTAATTTGCAGCAGCCCTTCGCCGCGCAGGGCCTTGAGGTCTTGAGGTAACGCAGTCATAGTGTCAGAAATTGTTCCCGTTCCATTGGTCGCGACCTACCAGGCCGATTTTCACGTAGTACAAGTCGAGCTGTTGCGGCGGTACATTGTATCGCAATTATTCAGGCGAATCCCAACCAATGAATCGAATGCGCACTATACAGGTCGGCCTCACAGCGTTGGTAGTTGTCGTTTGGCTCTTCGTTCAACCCACGAGAGAAGGTGCGGCACAATCGGACATAAAAACCTCAACACGTATTGCGCGGACCGAAAAGGATATGCGACATCCAATACTCAAATATCCGGCCGCTCGCCGCGGCGATCAGGCCGACGACTACCACGGCGACCACGGTGGCCGATCCGTACCGCTGGCTCGAAGATCCCAACAGCGACGAAACGCGCGTCCTGGATCGATGCCCAGAACAAAATTACGCAGTCGTATCTTGAAAGCATTTCGGAGCGCAAGCGGATTCGCAGCCGCCTTACCGAACTATGGAACTACGAACGCTTCGGCACGCCGCGAAAGGAGACGGATAAGTATTTCTATACTCGCAACTCCGGTCTGCAAAACCAGAGCGTGCTATATGTCGCCGACTCGCTGGATGCGGAACCACGAGTTTTGCTCGATCCGAACCAATTGTCCGAGGATGGAACCACTTCCCTAACAGGCATACAGCCCAGCCACAATGGGAAGTTCCTCGCCTACGGCCTCGCTGCCGGCGGCAGCGATTGGAACGAATGGAAAGTGCGGCGCGTTGACACCGGCGATGAACTAGGCGACCACCTGAAGTGGATTAAGTTTGCCAGCGCGTCGTGGAAAAAAGACGCGAGCGGGCTTTTCTACAGCCGCTACGACGAGCCGCCGCCCGATCGAAAGCTGACCGGCACGAATTACTACCAAAAGGTTTTTTTTCACAAGCTGGGAACGCCGCAGTCCGACGACAAGCTCATCTATGAGCGACGCGATCACAAGGACTGGAGCTTTTACCACCAGGTCACTGATGATGGCCGATACCTGGTAATCACGGTCGCACAAGGCACGCGCCGCGAGAACCAGATTTTTTATCTGGACCTGAGCCAGCCCGATGCCAAAGTGGTGGAGCTGCTGACCGGGTTTGACGCCGACTATACCTTCGTCGGCAACGACGGCGCAACGTTCTGGTTCGTTACCGATCTCGACGCCCCACGGCGACGCGTCATCGCTGTCGATGTCAACCACGCCGAGCGAAGTGAATGGTGTGAAGTCATCCCGCAGGCCGACGACAGCCTGCGCAGCGTCTCACAAGTCGGCGAAGTCTTTATCGCAATCTATTTGAAGGACGCCGCGTCCCGCGTCAAGTTGTTCGACCTGAACGGCAAACACTCGCACGATATCGAATTGCCCGGGCTCGGTTCAGCCAGCGGCTTTGGCGGAAAGCGCGGCGATCGCGAAACGTTTTACTCATTCACCAGCTTCACGACTCCGCCGACAATCTATCGGTACGACCTCACCAAAATGACGAGCGAAGTGTTCCGTCAACCGAAGATCGATTTCGATTCAGACCGTTATGAGACCCGGCAGCTCTTTGCCACGTCGCGCGATGGCACGCGCGTCCCCGTGTTCGTCACCTGCCGAAAGGGCATCGAGCTGAATGGCAAGAATCCGACGCTTTTGTACGCCTATGGTGGGTTCAATATTTCACTCACGCCTGGTTTCGACGTGCGGAATGCTGTGTGGTTGGAGATGGGGGGCGTTTATGCCCAGGCCAACTTGCGCGGGGGCGGCGAATATGGCGTCGAGTGGCACGAGGGCGGCCGCAAGCAAAACAAGCAAAATGTGTTCGACGATTTCTTCGCCGCGGCCGAGCTTTTGATCCGCGAAAAGTATACTCGTCCGGAAAAGCTCGCCATCGCCGGCCGTTCGAATGGCGGCCTGCTTGTGGGCGCCGCAATGACGCAGCGGCCGGAACTATTCGCGGCGGCGCTACCCGGCGTGGGCGTGATGGACATGCTCCGCTTTCACAAGTTCACCATCGGCTGGGCCTGGGTCCCCGAATACGGCAGCGCCGACAATGCAGAAGAGTTCCGGACGCTTCGTAAGTACTCGCCGCTTCATAATCTTGCTTCCGGTAAAAAATACCCCGCGACGTTGATTGTCACCGCCGATCACGACGACCGCGTTGTGCCGGCGCACAGCTTCAAGTTTGCCGCCACCCTTCAGGAGGCCCAGTCGGGGGCATCTAACTCATCAAGCGATCGGCAAGCGAACCGATCCAACGGAAAAACGGCCGGCAATGCCGCGGCTGCGCCTCCGGTCCTGATTCGAATCGAAACCAAGGCCGGTCACGGCGCGGGCATGGCGCTCTCCAAGGAGATCGAGGAAACTACCGACGAGCTATCGTTCTTGGTCAAGGCCCTGGGGGTTCAAAGCGAATGACCGCGGCGAGTCCTGGCCTGTTGGTTTACCGGCCGAGGTTTTCATCGTCGGCCGCAACTGGGACAGCGCATCGACCAACGCGTGATTCCGCCCCGGTCGGATGTCCGTAGAGTCATCACATTGCCACAACGCGGACAATACTCCTCCGTGCCTGTTAGCTCGCCACTCTCCTCCTTGCGTTGACATTCGGCACAGAGCGTTATCTCGGAAAACACTTCCAGTCGCTCCGGCGGTATCACAGTACCGCATTGAGAACACTTGCGAGTCATGCCCCATTCTTCGTCGTTGAGCGGCTCGCTTGGTTTGGCGGTGAGCCCTTTGTGGCCGCACTGCGGGCACGTGAACTTCTCGGCGGAAACGCGAAACAGCTCGCAAAGCAACGCGGCATCGAGGTCCGCCTGAGATCGCAAAAGTCGATGCTTTTGTAACCACTCGACCATCTGCGGCGCGCCGCAGATCGTCCGCCACGAGCAGTCCGGGCAGGCGAGTTCAAAAGTCTGATTTGTCGCGTCCATGGAGCTGTCTCTTCAGGAGCCCCTCAGCTATCGATGCCGGCGCGGGCGTCGCTCAGCTTTCGCAGTCGTGGGATCTTCGGGCCAGGCGTGCTTTGGGTATCGCCGCCGAAGCTCCTTTCGCACTTCCGGATACGTATTCTGCCAGAAACTGCGCAGGTCGCGAGTAATCTGCTGGGGCCGGTAGTTCGGCCCGAGCAGGTGCAGCGTCACCGGCACGCGGCCGCCCGCGATCCGCGGCGTTTCCATCATTCCAAACAACTCCTGAATGCGGACGGCGAGTACCGGCGGCTGCCCACGTTCGTAGGCAACCGCGATGCGACTACCGCTGGGCACCTCCAGTTGTTCGGGGGCTTCCCGTTCGATGGCGCACATTTGTTGTGTCGTGAGTCGTGCTTTGATCAGGGGCTGGAAGTCTGCTTGACGTACTTTGTCTAGGGTCGTGCGCCCGGCCGCAGCCGCGGTCAAAAGTTCAGCCAGCATCGCCGAATCGAACGCCGGCAACGCCAATTCCGGCATTGCCGCTCGCAAAAACTCCACGCGCGCAAGATAGGCCCGAGACGCATCATCAAGCCACTCGCCGTTCGGCCAGCGTTCGGCTGCCGCGCGGGCGAGCAGATCCGTGGCATCAAAGTCGGCGGACACGGCCGTGATCGCCTCGTCGATCACCAGGTCCTCGAATCGCATGCGCTGATATGCCACCAACCGGCCGCGCTCGCGGTCAAGCTCCACGTCGACCACTCGCTGCATCAGCTCGGTCGGCAACCACGATCGCTCGATCGATGATGCTTGCCGGACGAGTGCTTCGCTCTTCCCCGTCTCTTGCAGTTCGACGCAAACGAACAATTCGGACTCCGTAACCGCACTTTCGTCTGCCAACCGAACGCCGCGCCCGCCGACCATCAATGCACGATTGCTCCCGGCCTCACGGCGGCGCGCCACGCGATCGGGATATGCCGCCAGAATCGCGCAACACGGCTTCATCGTTATCTGCCTTTGCGGTTTTCCGATCATCGTGTTCGATCAACCTTTGGAGTTGCTCCTTGCGTGCGCCAGGGCTCGCAGCGCATTCCCGTCGAAGCCAGCGCGAAACGTGACCAGCTCCTGCGCGAACCACTCTCCACCGACATCAGTCGATCCAGGACATCCGAGTCGGATCGATGGCTCGCTCTTCGCGATGTCGCGCGGTCCCGATCGAACGAAGCGGTCGCGCTCGGAAAGCATCGCCGCCACCCAGGCCGCGCGCTCGGCCACGCCCATTCGCTCCCCTTCGATGAGCAGCTTTGCGATCCGTGGGTGCACCGGCAGTCGCGCCATTGCGTGACCGACTGCCGTGATAACTCCTGTGTCGATTGCCCCCAATCGGCGCAAGAGTGCAAGCGCCTGTTCGATCGAGGCACCGGAGGGCGGCTCGAACCACGAAAATGTTGCGACGTCGGTTTCGCCCCAGGAGAGCAGTTCCAACACCGCTCCCGATATATCGACACGTGCGATCTCGGGCTGATCAAACTCGGCCAGCGCCTGCTGATCGCGTTCTGTCCAGAGCCGGTAACAAACGCCCGGCGCCGTTCGGCCGGCCCGCCCTGCGCGTTGATCGGCCGACGCGCGCGAGATTCGCTCGATCTCCAATCGATTGATTCCGGTCGTTGGGTCAATGCGCGCCACTCGCGCCAGCCCGCTGTCAACCACAGCGGTCACGCCATCGATGGTCAGCGATGTCTCCGCGACGTTCGTGGCCAGCATCACCTTCCTTACGCCGCCTGGCTGAAGGACCTCTTGCTGACGGGCAAGAGGCATGTCGCCATAAAGCTCACAAATTTCGATGCCTGCGCGTTCGGCTATCGGCGACAATTCGCGTCCCACCTGTCGAATCTCGCCAACGCCCGGCAAAAACACCAACACGTGACCGCCCGTTGCCGCTAACGCCTTCTCAACCGCGGGAACGATTTTGGCCGCCAGTGGACCAGTGGTGCTGTACTTCAAGTACTCGATTGTGATCGGGTGCAGCCTTCCCTCGCTGACCACCACCGGGCAATCGCCTAAGAACTTGGCGACCGGCTCGGTCACGAGCGTGGCTGACATGACGACCAGCTTCAGATCCGGCCGCACTTCGCGCTGCACTCGTCGCACCATGGCCAGCGCAAGATCACTGTTCAGACTCCGCTCGTGGAATTCGTCGAAGACGATCAGCCGCGAAGCGTTCCAGGAACGGATCTTCCTGCAACAGGCGAATGAAGATTCCATCGGTCACGTACAGAATTCGCGTTTGCGGGCCGTGCACGCTTTTCGAAGCGAACCTGATAACCAACCTCGTCGCCAACCGAACCGCCGCGTTCTTGCAAGCCACGTGCCATGCCGCGCTGCGAGCCGCCAGTCGCCGGGGCTGAAGCACAACCACCTGCTTGTTGCCAGCCAAGCCGGCATCGATGATCGCCGGCGGCACGCGCGTCGTCTTGCCGGCTCCGGGCTGGGCGCAGTACAACGCTACCACCCCGCGAGTGCGTCGCTCAACGCCGGCAGTACATCGTCAATCGGCAGCGGGGGTGCGATTCGGTGCGTCGAGTAACCTCCATGTTGATCAGTCCAACGACGACCGTTCGCGGTGCCGACCGTAGGCCGCCGCGACAGCTTCGGCGGGCAACGCATCGATTTTGTCTGGACCGATAAGAAACACCGTCAACGATCGCGGCCCGTGCGCCCGATTACCAACGATTGCTCGATGTCGGCTGTTTTCGACGGGCCGGAGATAAACGTGCCAAAGCCAGGGCCATCGAACCGAAGCCGCTCATATGCCTCGTGCATGTTGTTGACAACCTGATTCGCAGGGACGACAAGCGCCAGGTGCTGAGCGAGAAAGTAAATCACTCGGTGCCGGACGCCTTCGTCGTTCACCCACACCGCGCCGTTTTCGGCAACGGCGAATCGCCCATGCAGTATCGCAAAATCCACGTCCGCAAGATGATGCGGATCATCGACAACGCTTAAATCGACGTTGCGGCTGCCGACGCCATCGACGAGCGAAACTACCTGATTGGCGTCAGCGTAGGCCGGTATCGCAGCTAGCTTCCGCCGCAACTCCTGCAATATCGGCCACCGCAATACAATTACCGCCGACCGCTTTCAACACTGACGCGAATTGCGTCGCGGGATCGTCATACGTAATCCACGGCCTCCCGCTTATTTCCGGCAGCTCTGCCGCGGAACGGGCTGTTCGCGAATCCTGCTCAGAATCTCCTGCCGTGCGTCTGCTGTCTTCATCCCCTTATCTCCCCTTCATTCCCTTATCTCCCGCCCACATCTCCCGAAAGCTTCGCTTCGGCGCTGCCGGCAGCTCGCGCTGCTTTCCCCAGGAATTCAACCGGTTGTAAATCACAAACCGCGGCAGCCACCTGAGCATCCATCGGCTCAACTTTCCAGAAAGTCGATACAGCCACGGGCGGCTCAAGACCATCCGCGCCAGCTTCATCGCCATCCGCTTTCGACCACGGCAGATGCCCGCGGACCGCAATCTCTCGCCGCCACGTGAGCAGTTGATGGTGCAAGTCGATCTTCACCGGGCACACGTCGGTGCACGAGCCGCACAGGCTGCATGCGTGCGGCAGGCTCGCGTACCGCTTGGCATCTCGGGCCGGCGCCAGAATCGATCCGATCGGGCCCGGCACCGTCGTCCCATAACTGTGACCGCCGCTCCGCCGATACACCGGGCACGTATTCATACACGCGCCGCAGCGAATACAGTTGAGCGAGCGGCGAAAGTCGTCACTGCCCGACGATGTCGCTCCGGCCGTTATCGACCAACACGATATGCAATTCGCCGCCCGGCAGCGGCCCGTGGAAATGTGACGAGTATGTCGTAATCGGCTGGCCGGTGGCGCTGCGAGCCAACAGCCGCAGAAAAACGCCCATGTCCTGCGCTCGCGGGACGAGCTTTTCGATCCCCATGCAAGCGATGTGCAGCTTCGGCAGCGACACGCCCAGGTCCGCGTTCCCCTCGTTCGTGCAAACGACCAGCCCGCCCGTCTCGGCGATGGCAAAGTTCACGCCCGTGATTCCCGCTTCAGCCGCCAGAAAACGCCGCCGCAAGTCCTGCCGCGCCGCCTCGGTCAGGTAGTTGGGGTCGGACGATCCCGCCTCCGTGCCTAGATGCTTGGTGGAACAGCTCGCCGATTTCCTCTTTCTTCACGTGGATGCACGGCAGCACGATGTGGCTCGGAGGCTCGCCGGCAAGCTGCACGATCCGCTCACCCAGGTCGGTATCGATGACTTCGATCCCGTGCCGCTCGAGAAATGGATTGAGGTGGCATTCCTCGGTTAACATCGACTTGCTCTTCACGACGCGGCGAACGCCGTGCTGTTTCAGAATGCGGAGCACAATCTCATTGTGCTCGGCGGCGTTGCGTGCCCAGTGAACTTGAGCGCCGAGCCGCGTGGCGTTCGCTTCGAACTCTTCCAAGTATTCGGCCAGATGTGCGACCACGTTGGCCTTGATCTGCGCCGCCGTCTCCCGCAGTAGCTCCCACTCCGGCAGCGATTGCGCCATCCGGTCCCGCTTCACGCGCACGAACCACAACGCCTGGTCGTGCCAATGTGCACGACGCTTCATTGGCGACAAACGCCGCGGCCTTCGCCGGATGATCTGAAGTTGTGGTCATTCGGTTCAAATCCGCAATTACCGTTAGCGCGACCGATTTCCGACCGCTGAACCGGCCGGACGTGCGATTTCCTCTTCTCCTCCGCTCTCCTTCTCTTCTGCTGCCCCCATTCCCACATCCCTTTTCATCCCCTTATCCCCGTCTGCGGAGAGCCGCGGATCAAACCGCGTCGCCTCCGCCAGAATCTCCGCGATGTGCATTACGCGCATCGGCTTCTTCTCGCGCCGCAGCAAACCCTCCAGGTGCATCAGGCACGACATATCGCCCGCCGTGAGTATCTCCGTGCCCGCCTGCTCATGGTCGTGAATCCGATCGCGTCCCATCATCGTGCTCACGGCCTCCTCGGCTACGGCAAACGTTCCGCCAAAGCCGCAGCATTCGTCCGGGCGCGATAGATCGGAAAACGATATTCCCGTCAGTCCCTCAAGCAGCGAGCGGGCCTTATTGAACGGCCGCCCGACCAGTTCGCTCGAGCTCGCCAGCCGCAGCTCGCGCAGCCCGTGACAGCTTTGATGCAGGCCGACGCGATGGGGAAACCGGCCCTCCAAGCGGGTGATTCCCAGCACATCGACCAGATATTCGGTCAGCTCGTAGGTCGCCCCTCGCACGCGCGAGTAACTCCGCTTCCAGCGGATGGCCGTGCGGAAAATACTCTTCGTAATGATGCCGCACCATCGCCACGCAGCTTCCCGACGGCGCGACGACGTGTTCGTAGCCGCGGAAGATTTCGACAAATCGCTGCGCCAGCGGCGCCGCGTCGTTCGGTGCAGCCGGTGTTCGCCATCGGCTGCCCGCAACAGGTTTGCTCTTGCGGAAAATCCACCGGCACGCCCAGACGCGCGAGCAACTCCACGGTTGCCAAACCCACCTGTGGGTAGAACTGGTCGATGTAGCAGGGGATGAACAGACCGACGAGTGGCATCGATTGCTGCGCGAGGGCGGCGAGAAACGTGAATACGTCCAGTATAGCCGGTAGAGGTGGGCCGAGTCCGCCTCGGCGAAACGAAGCTGGCGGGACGTCTTACTTCCCTAACCCCCACTCGACCGCGTTCGCCAGCATCCGCACAAAGCTCGCGTCCTTGAAATCCTCCTCGTGTCCAAGCGACGTGTAGAACACGCGCGACTGTGCCGCGCTGGTTTGTCCAGGCTACCGGCTCGCTGGACAGCCCTGACGCTGTGCCGATCAACAGCGGCGTTGCGCTTTGCGCCAGCGGGCTGGTCTTGTAGAGCGATCCTTGGCTGACAAACGGGGTGCTCACTCCCTTCAAGGATCGGATGGCCTTCGGCGCCCTCGGCGGCTGGTGACGTCGCGGCGTGGCCCCTTTTCCGTGATGACCGGTGTAATGTCCGCCCAATACGTCCGCATCGAACTCCGGCCATTGTGCGCTCCCGGCCGAGCCCTTCCTTTCGAGCGTCAAACGCATGGCTGGCTGTTCGAATGCCGACCACCGCCTTTCCGGCTGCCAAGTGCTTTCGCACTGCCTCGACGTCGCGCTCCGGCAGCGCCTGCCGACGAATACTCACCAGCAACAGATCGGCGTTCTTCAATCCCTCGGCCAGACCGGGCAGCACGTGCTTTTGCGGGTCGCCCTGGAGCACGAAACAGTCGTAACCGAGCCGTGTCTCAAGTTCCTCCGCCGCAAACACCGGCAGCGTCTCGTTCGTTTTGTACTCCGGTTCGCTGATCGCCACGACGACCAGCGGCCGCACGTCTCCCTCAAACCGGAACGGCACGCCACCGAGCACCTGATCCGAAGTGATCGTTGGCGTGACATATTTTTCGATGTGCTCCACGATCAACTGCGTGCCGCGGAAATGGTTCACGTGCGGCGACGCCTTCGGGTTGTACATCGTGTCGGTCAAATCGCGAACCAGCACGGCGTTCTTCCCGAACCGGCTCAGGTTTCGCAACCCAAACGGCCGGCCGAGCACGCACATGTTGGTGTGCACTCCCATCAGACAGCACGTTCTTGACGCCCTGTTCCTCGAGAATGCTCCACACCTCGCTGCCGCTGGCCGAAATATAGTCGCGGCCGTCGTCGATGCGGATCGCATCGATCTGCCGCTTCCACACGTTGGCGCTTTTGGGAGGATTCTCCGCGTCGCAGCCGCCGTCGCTCTGATCGATTGGGTATTTGCCCCGCTCCTCGGCCGGAATGCTCTTGCACCACACGTCGATCCCGTCAGGAAGTTTGCCAGCCTTCGGCGTCAGCATCGCTCGCCGCCGCGCAGGGTGATCGGCGTAGAAATCCATGCAGTCGCTCGGCGCATGGATGATGTGCAAGCCGCGCTCGCGACAAGCGGCCACAAACGCGTCGATCCTCGGCGCGATTTCGACCACGCGCGCCGCCGACGTCGGGCACCAGTGGTTGTCCCACATGTCCACGACGATCACCGCAGTCTCGCTCGGCTTCCATTCCGCGGGCGTGAAGCGCACGCGAAACCGTTCGCCGCCATCCTCGGTCGTTCGGCTGCGAAGCGTGAGTTTTAGCGGGGAGCCGGCATCGTCGGCGTGCGCGACGACAAACGACAGAGCCACCCAGCAGCAGCAAAGCGAAATGAACCAGCGCCGGAATGCCGCGAATCGTGACATATTCCAATCTCCTCGGTATGTGGCCTTAGCCTACACGAGCCGTGCGCCCTTCGCTATCGACCTCTGTGACATCTAGTTATAATGCCGCCACAATTCAGGTAATTCATTACGGAGCGATTCATGCCGAAGTCCGCTGCCGCGCAATCAACAAGCGCCAGCCCACGTACGCCATTGCCAAGCCCCTTGCCGGACAAAAGGCCCTCGTTACCGGCGCTTCCTCTGGCATCGGTCAAGGCATCGCCGAGGCGCTGGGCATGGCAGGCGCCGACGTACTGTGCAATTACCGGAGCAATCGCGAAGGGGCCGAGGAAACGGTTGCGAGGATCGAGCCGCATGGCGTGAAGGCTATCGCCCATCAGTGCGATGTTGCGAAAGAAGATCAGGTGGAGGCCATGTTCCGCCGCGCGGGAACAGTTCGGCACGATCGACATCCTGATCAACAACTCCGGCCACCAGATGGACGCGCCGTTCGACGAGATGACGCTTGAGCAGTGGAACGGCGTGATCGCGACCAACCTTACTGGGCAGTTTCTTTGTGCCCGCGAGGCGGTCCGCGAGTTCAAACGCCGCGGCGTCAACGAAAAGGTCTCCCGCGCCGCCGGCAAGATCATCTGCGTCAGCAGCGTGCATGAGATCATCCCCTGGGCCGGTCACGTCAACTACGCGGCCAGCAAGGGGGGCGTCATGCTGCTCATGAAGAGCCTGGCCCAGGAAGTCGCCCACCTGAAGATCCGCGTAAACAGCATCACGCCCGGGGCAATCCGCACGCCGATCAACAAGGAAGCCTGGGACACCGAAAAGGCGTACAAGGATTTGCTCGAGTTGATTCCGGTCAAGCGGATTGGCGAGGTGGAAGACGTTGGCCATGCCGCGGTCTGGCTCGCTTCCGACGAGTCGGACTACGTGCACGGCGTGAGCTTGATCATCGACGGCGGTATGACGCTCTATCCCGGTTTTGAATCCGGCGGCTGAGATGGCGCTGAAAACTTCTTCCCCTCAATCTCCTCGATCTTCGCGCGAATCGCCTCGGGCACCGGCGTCGGCCGCTGCTGGTTGTAGTCAAACACCACGATCGTTGATGTCCCGTCGGCCACCACAGCCTGTTGCTCGTGGCTATACAGCACGTGCACCATCTCCATGCTCGTGCGGCCGATCCGCGTGATCTTCGCACCGACGTCCACCGTGTCCGGGTAGTTCAGTTGCCGCCGGTAGTTGCAGGCGATCGCCGCCAGGATCGGCCCGATGCCCTTGGGCGTGATACATCTCCTTCAAGCCGATCTTCTCCAGGTACACGATCCGCGCGCTTTCGAACCAGCGAAAGTAAACCACGTTGTTCACGTGCTGGTAGGCGTCCTGGTCGCCCCACTGCACCGGCAGGCGAAGGATGGCAGGGTATTCGGCAACTTCGGGAGGAGCGGCGCTTCGGTGGTCATGGATCGTATGCCCGCAATGGATGAATTGGCTGCAGACTGCTGCAAGTTGGCCATTATAGGGGACCGGTGAAATCTGGCATGCGCCGGCGGAAACTTGCACAAAGTGAAAGGGCTGCGTTTGCTGGCTGTATTTTCTGGTTGTGGGCCCGGCTGTTTTTTTGTGGCCGGCCCGCCAGTGATGTTTGCGGCTGGCCCGCTTGCAGCGACCAGCCGATGGCGACCGGCCACGCGCTGACTTGCGACATTCGACTTTTGCGCAGGGTGATTTTTCTGCTGGGGGGGGGCCCCGACTTGTGCGCCGAAAAGTCGCTTTTCGCGGAGCGCGACAGTTTCCGTTACTTCGCCGCCGACTTGGGTTTAGGTTGGGGGCCATGCTTTTTCGCGAGGAGCTTTTTGAACATTTCGACGTTTTTGGTTTCGGCGTTCGGGTCATTGTCGTCGTTATTCAACCATTGGTCGAAGAGGCGACGTTCTTTTGGGTCGTCTTTGAGAAGCTGGTCGATTGGCATGCCGACCTGCTCTTCGATTTCGGCCAGACGGGCATCAATGAGGGAAGTAGCAACGAGCGCGTCACCTGCTCGGGAGGAATTTGGAAAGTCCTCGGTGTCGAGCTCGTCGAGGCATTTGGGAAGGATTTTTTTGACCACGTTGGCGATTAGCTCGGCAAGGCGCTTCTTGCCGAGCGCCTGGCCGCGCTTGCGGTGGCTGTAAACGTCGGGCTGGAGGGAAGCGAGCAGCCAGGCGCTGCGCGCCAGGACTTCTTGCCCGCGGCGGCGACGTTTTCGACTAGGAGCAGATTTCGCTGGCGCTCAGCTTTGACGACTTGTTGATTGAACTTGGAATCGGTCCGGCGAGCGTAGCGAACGGTGTGTTCGCGTATGCCGAGGTTGGCGGCGGCGCCGCGGACGGAGCAGCCGGCACGGATCATGGTGCAGAGCTCGTCGCGTTTTTTGTCGTTGAGCTTGGTGGGCCGACCGAGTTTTGGCGGCGATTCTTGGGCTGATTTGTTCGGCGGTTCTGCGGCCGCAGGTTTTGGCGGCGGGGGGCGGGAATCGTTGCGCTTGGGCGGGGTGTAGCCGTCAAAACCGTAGGACTTGGGGGGTGGCATGGGGCACCGTAGGTGAGGGTTCAGGGTTTAGGGTTTAATGACGGCTGTGTTTTGTAGTCGCCGGCCCGCCTTCGGCGACCGGCGACAATAAAAAAAGCCCACGGCGGTGGGCGGCTCGGTTTAAGGAGCAGCGCACCGGCGTGGGCCCGTGGAAGTACCGGGAGCATTATCCCAGCGATCCAGCGATACCTTGGACGTACCGGCTATATCATACACAGGCGTCCATGTAGTGTCAATAGGTCCATGAAGATATTTGTCGGCGTCCTAAGTCGTTGGTGGGGAAGGAGAAGCGGCGGCGGCGACCAGCGGCCGGAAGTGGATATGTAGCTTATGAGTAGAATGTCCCCTTTAGCTGCCCCCGCCGACGGCCACTCCGGTTCACGGCGTGCCGGCACTCAGTAAGAGTTCATTATCACAACGACAGCCACAACGCTCATCAATGCGAGCCACGGACCAAGTATGTCGAAGTGACGCGGCCGCGAAGTAAGTCGAATGGCCGATATCCCAAAGGTAAGGGGAACCAAGACGAAGGCAATCGGATAGGTAGTCCTGCAGAAGTGCGCACCAATCTGATCAAGCGTTCCCCCAAACGAATCCAAGAATACGCCGAAAGCGAAACCAAGGGAATTTAGAACCACCAAGATCGATCCGACATTGTTCACGAGGAAGCCGCGACGATGATTCCGTTCTGCAGTCGCCGAGGCAGCGGCGCGGGGTCGGCGGGTGAGCCATCGGGCCAGACACCACACAGGAATTGCATACACGAGGACCAAATAAGCAAAGTACTGTACGTTGAGATTCCATCCCGTAATTTGGCCTGTGCGTAACGAGAAAGTGAATGATCGCATTCCAAACGTTTTTGCGTGCAATTCGGTTCCATCGCGAGATAAGTTTCCGCCGCGATGATTCGATCCGTGAATCGCGAGCCAGACGATTCGAACGGGAAAATCGACGAAAGGTATCCTGCCAGAAGGCAAGCGCGACAGTCGATAGGCAGTTTTTTCGCCGTCCGAGCCCCAGAATTCCAAACCATCGAACGTGCGATAGTCCCGCGGTTTGCCTTCCGAATGAACCCATGTTGGCCCCGCAATTGATGACCCATCGTCTGACACGAAAAGACACCCATCGGATTCGTCGTGTTTGTACGGCCAAAACACATCGCCTTGAATCGACCAGATTGGATGGCCCCGAGAATCGGTTGCGTAAATGGTGTGAAGATTGGTCTCAGGATTGAAGTCGACGAAGAATCTCGAGTTGGGCGAATAGCGTTTATGGTGTTCAGGTTGTTTCGGACTGTACGCGAGCGCTGAGGCTGGCACGAGCATGGACAGCGCTAAAACGACGATGGAACGCATCGGTTATCAGCTTAAAGACGTCGTAGCTGAGTTTTATTCGGGATCAGGATACGTGCCAATTGCGGTGATTCCATCATCCGACACTTGAAGCACATCTTTCGTTATCGGGTGACCTGAGTTGCGATACTCATTAACCACCACTCTGCCAAGCCGACCGAGGAAATCACGACTATCAATGCGTAAAACGTAGGCGAAATCGCGACACGGAACAACGACATACACCGGCCAGCCATGCGATGGCGAAACAAGGTCGCGGAACGCGGGCGACAAGATCAGGGAAGCCTTGAACGGTGTTTCTTCAGTGGAGATCATCCCAATCTTGTTGCCATCAATGTCCTCGACATCTAGTTTAGAGCTGGCCACGATTGCGGTCATGTTTTCTTCGGCTTGTCGAACGACTTGCTCGCGAGTCACGCCCCAATCATCAAGCATCGATTCGCTTATCCATGCAATTCGGGAGCCGTCCGCAGGCGTGTAAACGAATACCTGATACAGTTCGTCCGTGATGGGAGTAAAGAGAACGTCGTCGAATCCTATGTTGTAGTCTGCGTCTTCCAGCGAGTATCGAACGAAGGGCCGCACATCATCCCAAGACGGCGTTTCAGCGAAGAAATCCGTGTCAAGCTTAGCGACGAACCGAACGATGGCATCAGCATCGCCGTCACGATCATAGTTGCGGCGAACGTTTTCCAGACTGATTATTACCGTGTTGTCGTCGATTTTGACCCGGTAGCGTCCTTCAGGCGTCACGGAATGCTCAAGGCCGCGTTTGTCAAGTTCAGCGCGGAAGATGTCGTCGGCGGTTTGCACGTGCGGTTCATTCGAGCAACCGAGTAGCGGCAGTACGACCAGTATCAGCAGCGTCCGGCACACGGTGGGATTAGGCACATAAGAGTTTATAGGGCGTTTTTCGCGGTGCGGCGCGTTAGGCATGATCGCAAGCATCGTGTGAGGAAAGTTTGGTGAGGCGCTCTATGATCGCTGGGTCTCGGCCACCGTACCGCACAGCGCCGCAGCAACCGACTGCTACTGCCATGATGGCACGCGACAATTCTTCAGGTGTTCCCGGCTGACGATAAAAGTAGCAATGATTGCTTCCATCATGAGTCATCAAATCCGGCGCCTCGTGTTCGGGAGCCGCGCACGCGAGGCACATTTGGTGCTCGACGTAGAATTCGCCAGGAGCATTCAGTGGATGTAGGTCGGGCATGAGGTTATTGTAGTGGGGGAGGCAGCGAGAATCCTTCGCCCCACCGGGGCGAAAAGGAAAATAACGGGACCTCTGTTCCACGGTTGCGCGTTGCCGGGCTGCGCCGCGCCCCCGCTGCACCCGTGGCTAAATTCCGCGGCCCGTTTGGGGCCGAGAGTCGCCGGGCGCTTATGTACCGGGGTCTTCGACCACCCGGCTAATGTCTAACGACTGCTGCCGGGGTCGATACGTGCGGGCGCGATTGCGTCCGCGGGCTGCGTCCGCCGTGGGTACGAGCTGCGTCTGGCAAACCTTCCCGCGTTTACGACTTCTGACGGAGGTTTGCGTCGTCGCGATGGGCTAAACCGTTCCTGCACGCCCTCAGGCTCATAATTTTTCATCGCGATGCCGCCCGATGTCAGTAACGTGGCACCGATGCAGAAACGTCGCACGTTACAAAAGGGAGGTTTTCATGACGCTTTTTTCACCCGACGGCCGCTCGCCAAAGGTTCGCGCCACGTTGTATCTCTCGCCCGAGATCCTCGACGAAGCGCGGAACGCCGCGTTTCACCTGGCTGGGTATCCGGCGCTGCTGACGCTGACGAAGCTGGCCGAGAGCTGCGCCTGCGCGGAACTGGCGCGATTGAAGCACGTGTACAACCGCGGCGAGGATTTTCCGCAGCGCGGCGAGGACCTTCGCGGCGGCCGCCCCATCGCCGCATAAGCCATAGAGGACTACATAAAAACACCGCAAATCCTCCAACCGCCAGAATCCACCGCACCTAAGTCCGCATCCCACCTCAACCTATAACACGACGTGACGCCCAACCCCCACCCGGCAACGAATCTTGGTAAACAAAAGCGATAGTGCAACCAGGTACTTCGATGCAGGAAAAACAAAACCCCACGACCGCCGCCGCCGATCGGGAACAATTGCGGCGCGAGCTGTTGCGGATGATCCTCAAGAGCGAAGCGCGGCGCAAAGCCCAAGCCAAGGCCGCCACGTGCTCCGTTGGTTGAAGTCGCTGTGTTTCTCGGTGATTTGGATTGGATGGATTGCAGCCAGCTTCAACGATGCTCACGCTCAGCTCGACTTTACCACCCAGACCGACAGCCGTTTTCGGCCCCGCCAACAAGGCGAATCGCTGTTTGAGCGACACGGGTCCAGCTACGTCACCTCGCAACCGAATTCACTTTTCACTCAACAGACGCCTCATCCGGCCGTGGTGCGAGTCATCGTGCCCGAACCGGGTGGGGCGTCCTTAGGTTCCGGCACGCTGGTTGACGCCAACGACGAGAGCGGCCTGGTGGTGACCAACTGGCATGTGGTCAAGGACGCGCGGCAGGGCGTGATGGTCGTGTTTCCGGACGGGTTCCAGTCGATGGGCCGCGTGCTGCGGATGGACAACGATTGGGACCTGGCGGGCGTGCTGATCAAGCGGCCAACCGCGGCCCCCGTGAAGCTCGCCAGCGAGCCGCCGCAAATCGGCGAGCCGCTGACGATCGCGGGCTACGGCGGCGGCAGTTATCGATCGCAGACTGGTCGCTGCACGCAGTATCTCGCGCCGAGCCTGCGGCATCCGTTTGAGATCGTGGAATGCGCGGCCGCAGCACGGCAAGGGGACTCGGGCGGGCCGATTTTCAATAGCCGCGGCGAACTGGCGGGCGTGCTGTTCGGTGAAGGAGGCGGCCGAACGTCGGGCACCTATTGCGGGCGCGTGCATCAGTTTCTCGTGAGCGCTACGTCGCCGTTGCGTCAGGGAAGTTCGGCACAGGTCGCGTCGCTTCCGCCAACGGGCTCTGCCGCGATAACGACAACCACTAACACGGACAACCAGTCGGCGCCGACCGCGAATGGTTGGCGGCCGCGCCGCCCGTCCGGCGAACCGGAGAATCCGACGGCGATTGCGTCAATCCTACCCGCCGCATCGGAGCAGGCTCTGCCCGGCAATACACCGGCAAGCAAGAGTCGACCTCGTTGCCGCCGTACGAACCAATGGCGGTTCGGCCGACGGCGACTGTGGCGAATGTTTATTCATCAGGCGAGTCACCGGTAGTCAGTGAAACCAAAGCGGCTCAACCGCCACCCGCTGTTGCGTCGATCGCGGCCGCAGCGGCAACTCCCCCTCCTCCGTCAACAACCGCGACGATTGCCGCTACACCTCAGAGCAGTCGGCCGGGCGACGCGTCCACCTCATCGCACAATCCGCAAAACGATCTTACCTGGCAGTTCCTTGCCGGCGACACGCTCCTCGCACAAGCCAAAACGGTGTTTGCCGGGCTTGGCGTTCTGGCGTTCCTGTTTCATGGCATGCGCCTGCTAGCTCGAACCGCCTCGCCCGCGAATGCCAAACGCAAGCGCGGCAATACCGCGCGGCGTTAGTATGGCGGCGAACCAGCCGAAAACGCCGCGATCCGGCCCGTTGACGCTGCTTGCCGCGGAATCATAAAATCGACTTGCCTGTCCGGGCGATCCCGCCACACGTTCCGGCCGTGGATTCCTTCCCTCCATGCCGGGGCAATACCGCCTAATCGTGAGTACGTTTTGATGGCCGTCTTGGAGCTGCTCTCGGGAGACCGTACCGGCGAGCGCGACATGCTCGGCAATGAAACGGCGGTTCTCGGCCGGCATCCCGAGTGCGCCATCGTGCTCGATCAGGGCGCCGTCAGCCGGCAACACGCGAAGATTGAGTTTCGCGAAGGCGATTATTGGGTCGAAGATCTGCGCAGCCGCAACGGCACTTACGTGAACTCCGCTCCAATCACGCGCTCCGCGCCGGCTGCAAAATGGCGACCGCCTGAAGATCTGCGACCAGGAGTTCACGTTCTATCGCGATGCCCGCAACCGTCAGACTTTTTCCGATCGCCACACCGACACGATCACAGGCAATCTGCACTGGGACGACGACGGCGATAACTCCAAGGTCATGTCGAAGCTTGACGTTTCGACCGGCGCAACGGGCGTGCGCCTGTCCGTAAACCCGGAAGTCAAGCTGTGCGCCATCATCGAAATCAACCAGAACCTCAGCAAGGCGCTGGCGCTGGACATCGTGCTGCCGAAGCTGCTCGACAGCCTGTTCAAGATCTTTATCCAAGCAGATCGCGGTTTCATTATCCTCCGCGGGGCCGACGATCGGCTGATCCCGAAGGCGGTGAAGTACCGCCGCGGCGAGTCGGACGAGTCGATCCGCATCAGCCGCACGATCGTCAACACGGTGCTCGAATCACAGCAGGCGATCCTCTCGGCCGACGCGGCGAACGACGTGCGGTTCGACATGAGCCAGAGCATCGCCGACTTCCGCATCCGCTCGATGATGTGCGCCCCGCTGGTCAACGGCGACGGCAAATCGTTCGGCGTCATCCAACTGGACACCAGCGACCAGCGCGGCCGTTTCCAGCAGGAAGACTTGGATGTGCTCGCCGGCGTCGCGGGACAGGCGGCGATCGCGATCGACAACGCCCAGCTTCACGAGGCGGCTCTTCGTCAGAACCAAATGGAGAGGGACCTGAAGCTGGCGCACAAAGTTCAGCAAGGGCTGCTCCCCGCCGCCCCTCCGGTAGTCGAGCGTTATCACTTCTTCGACTTCTACGAGGCCGCCAACCAGGTGGGCGGCGATTTCTACGACTACATCACGCTGGCTGACGGACGAGTGGCCGTCGTGCTCGCCGACGTCTCGGGAAAGGGCGTTTCCGCCGCATTGGTGATGGCCAAGCTCTCAGCGATCGTGCGATTCTCGCTGGCCAGCGAACCGGTCGTTGCCCGCGCAGTTCAGCAAATCAACACCAATTTCGCGCGGAACGGATGGGAAGACCGTTTCGTCACGTTCGTCATTGCGCTTGTTGGATCCGGCGCGGAACGAGGTCACGCTTGTCAACGCCGGCCACATGCCTCCGTTTCTGCGATCGGCAGACGGCCAGGTTGAGGCGGTGGCCGAGGATGTATCCGGCGTGCCGCTGGGCGTGGACGAATCGTACGAATACAACTCCTCGACCGTCGGTCTGTCGCCGGGGGAGTTTCTGGTGTTGTTCACCGATGGTTTTAGCGAGGCCATGAACTCCGAAAAGGAGTTGTACGGCCTGGAGCGGCTGCGTAAACGCATCGGGTCTTCGCTGTCCAACGTGGCGGAGTTGGGCCGCGTGATCCTGGACGACGTCGAGAACTTTGTCGGCGGCACGCCGCAAAGCGACGACATGTGCCTGGTGTGCGTGGGCCGCGGAGCGTAGGGCGACAAGCGGTTCTTAACTTGTGCCGGATTACCCCCTTCTCACAAACGCCATCACGATTTCAAACAGAATCAGCAGGATGATGATCAGCTCCAGGAACTCGGCCCGATAGTTCGCGGCCTGATCGGAAACCACGCGATACACGTCCTGCACCACGGTTAGCGATCGCTCGATGCTGCGCTCCCAGTCCTTCAGGTGAAAGCGGTTCTGCAAGGCCTGGTAGACGCGGGCCAGGTACTGATCGCCGACCAGTTTCAACGAGTTGCCCGTGCGCTCGAACACATTGTTGGCGTCGATCTTCAATTCGCCAAGCGACCGCAGCGAGCGATCGTGAACTCGCCAGAACGGCAACCAGGAGCGAGCGAGCGGGCGGATGAAGCGGTGCGCTTCGGCCAGCCGGTCGTCGAGCAGGTCGTCGAGGAACCGGTATTCCAGGAGCTGCAAGTTCGCGAACTCGATCACCTGCAGCGTTTCGTCGCAATCGCGATCGATCAAAAGAGCCGCCGACCAATCGGGCAAGAACAGGTCGTCGGGGCTATAGCTCAGGTGCGCCAGGAGGGCTTGTGCCATCTCTTCGTCGCTTAACGGTTCACATTCCAGCCGAGTCAGCGCCGCGACCCAGTTTGCGTGTTTGGCAAGTAACTCGTCGGGCGCCGGCAGCGGCTCGCCCGGCGGCAACTGAAATACGAAGTACTCTTCGGTCAGTTGGCTGAAGTGGGGTGCGTCGATGGCCGGGAGCAAGGCGGAATGCAGCGGCGTGATCGCCGCTCGGGCGGCTTCAATCAACGGACTTGCGTCGGACAGGGACGCGGCGATCTTGGTCAATTGCAGGGCGTTGCACTTAAAGGGGACACGCATGCCCACGCTAACTCCGCCGAAATCGAAGACCGTGGCCTCGACCGTCGCGGCCAGACCGTCGATCTCAGCGAGTCCCAGCGCCGGCGCCGTTAGCGGATACCGAAGCGGCGGCGGCCGGTAGGCGATCGACGCCGGAGTGCGGCGGCGGCGAGCCAACGTCTGCAATTCGGCCGGGAACAGCTTCTGCGCTTTCTCGAGGTCAATCTCTTCGCCCCAATCAAACGCCAGGTAGACATGCAGCATGCCGGAGAGCAACGTGCTGTCGCTAAGGAACGATGCCGCGGCGATCTGCGGTTGATCGCCGGCGCCTAACGACGTCGGCGCTGGTTCTGCTCTTGGAAATGACTGATGTGGCGGCATCGAAAACCTTCAGCTAAAACGATGACGACATTGCAACGGACCACCGACAACTGGCAACGGACGGTCATTTCAAGGTAAAGATCCGCTGCATCCGCTGATAGATGTCGCGCAGCTCGGGCTCGCCGCCCCCAGACACCTCGGCCGTCGCCCAGCCGCGATAGCCGACCTCGTCGAGCGCCTTGAGCACTTCGGGCCAGTCCTCGGTCCCGTCGCCGATCTTCACCCAGGCTTCCTTTCGCGTCGTCGGGTCGTCGTACTTGCGCTTGTCAAAACCTTTGAAGTCGAACTTGAGCATCCGCTTGCCGAGTTGTCGAATCCACTCCGCGGCGGGCACGCCGTAGCGGAGCATGTTGCTGGTGTCAAAGTACGCGCCCACGGTTTCGGTCTGGAATTGATCGACGTAATCGATCAACTGCTTCGGAGTCGTTAAAAAATCGTTCCACACGACTTCGATGGCGATTTTCACGCCGAGCTCGTCGGCCAGCGGGATTGCTTTTTTGATCTCGGCAGTCGATCGCTCCCACACCTGGTCGAAATTCTCGGTCTCGCGGTTGGAGACGCGGCCGGGGACCAAAAGGGCGGTCGTGCCGCCGTAGGTTTTGCAGTCGCGAAGGGCCGTCCGCAGGCCTTCCAATCCTTGTTCGCGGACCTTGGCGTCCGGGTCCGAAAGCCGCTGGTTCCAGTGGATCGAATCGACGACGCCGTGGATCACGACGCCCGTCTTGTCGCGGGCGCGCACGACCTCGTCACGATCAATGTTGGCCGGGCTGTCCATCTCCAGCCCGTCAAAGCCGATGCGCTTGATGAGCGCGAACTTGTCTTCGACCGTGCGGCCGTCGCGAATCATGCCGTATTTCACCGCGAGCTTGACCGGGTACAGCTTCGGCTTGTCCTGAGCGGCTGCCGGCCGAGCGGATTGATGGAACGAACCGGCGACAACGGCGCCAGCGGCCGAGGTGAGAAACGCACGGCGATCGAATGTTTGCGACGGCATGAGGTATCTCCTGATCTTGGACCCGAAAGGGACCATCATAACGGCAGGGAGTAGGAGGTAGGGAGTGGGACGTGGGCGGGAACGGGATTAGCTGGCGGCGGATGAACGGCAAACAAGAAGAGGTGATGGGGAGAAGTGGAGAAGAGGACGTGAGAGCCGCGGATGAAGGTAGGCGCTTTGGGTCCGGGGGTATTCGAACGCCCGGCTAGTATCTGGGGCACCTGCGGCATCGCGGCGACAGAGGAAAGTGGTACGCAGTACTACGTACGAAGTACAGAGCGGCGGGCGGGAACGTGGAGCGGCGCGTGGGAAAACGATAGGAGTCGCCATCGCGTTCGGTTTTGTGCCGATCCTCCGGACCTCGGATTTCGATGGTAGCACTAGTCACCGACCTTAGTTCGGCGCTATTTCCTGACGAGCCTCCGGCCCTGCGAAACACGATATTCGCGCGGCATGCACCGATGAATAGCCCAATCTGCTCGGCGGGAGCCTCGCCCTCCCCGGACCACTATCGTGAGTGTGACGTAGAGTTGTGGAGGGTGAATGAGGTCTCGCAGGAGGTATGTGCCATGAAGCGGATTATTGTCTTAGTGCCGCTGATCGCGTTGTGTATTGCGGTGCACGCGAATGCCAGCGAGCTGCTCAAGGACGTGTCCGAGGTTTACCTGGGCGTCGAGTTCAAAGGGTTGCCTGATGCGAACGTGGGCCGCCTGAAGACCAAGCTGGAGCAGAACGCCAAGAAGGCCGGACTAAAAGTGGTTGGCTCTGGAACGCTCGAGGAGTATGAGCGGTGGCGCGACGGTCAATCTCAGAAGGAGGCGTTTCAAACTCCGGTCGTTACCGTAACCTGCTCGCTGATGACGGCGAAGGGGGGAGTTCACGCCTACGCGATTCTGATTCACGTGGAGCGGATGGGATTTGTCGAGATGTCGGACGGGCCGGTGACGTTGAGCGTGGAGCCGAGCAAGCAAAAGTTTCGGGCCGGAATGGCGACGGCGTCGCTATTCCCTTCCGAGCTGGTGATTGGGCTCAATCGCGATATGACGGTGGTAGTTCAGGAAGTCGAAACCAAGTTTGATGAGTTTCTGGGTGCGTGGAAGGAGGCACGGTAGCGGGGGCGATTATCTGCGCCCCCAGCGCGCCGTGTTTTGCGGCCGATCGGCGCGCGACGTTTGTTCAGGAGTCAGTGCACTAAGGCAATTCTTGCATCACGCGGACGCAAAACACAGCGCCCCCTAGCGGCTGCGGGTGGAGACGTAGCAAACGAAGCTCGCGCTCTTGAAGCAGGATTTTTCCGTCGGTAGGGAGCGGCGGGCCTTTGTGGTCGTCGTAGATGTCCTCCGGGCGGAGCGGCGCCGGTGTCGATAAACTTCCGCCAGACGATCGGCTTGGCCAACTCGGGCACCTTGAACGTCGCGGGCTGCTGCCCGCGTGAACAAACAGCATCACATGGCGGCCGTGGCGGTCGGGATCTTCGTCCACATCGGGGGCGCCAAAGATGCAGGTCAGGCTGGCGTCGGCGCCGTCGTACCAGTTCACGTCTTTGCCGGCTGCGTCGAACCAGCTCACGTCAGGCAGCTCGCCTTGACGATTCGGCGTTCCCTTGAGGAAGTCGGTGCGCCGCACCGTGGGGTTCATCTTGCGAAACGCGATCAACGCCTGCACGAAGCGGACCAGATCCTCGTTCTTTTCCAGCAGCTTCCAGTTGAACCAGGAGATCTGGTTGTCCTGGCAATAGGCGTTGTTGTTGCCGCGCTGCGTGCGGCGGCACTCGTCGCCCATCAGCGATCATCGGCACGCCCTGGCTCAACAGCAGCGTGGCCAGCAAGTTCTTGATCTGCCGCTGACGAATGGTTTCGATCGAGCGGCGGCTGCGTGGGCCCTTCGACGCCGTAGTTGTCGCTGTGGTTGTTGTTGTCGCCGTCGCGGTTGCCTTCGCCGTTGGCCTCGTTGTGCTTGTAGGCGTAGCTGACCAGGTCGTTGAGCGTGAAGCCGTCGTGCGAGGTGATGAAGTTGATGCTGTGATACGGCTGACGCCCGCCGGGCTGGTACAGGTCGGCCGAGCCGGCCAGCCGCGTGGCGAAGTGGCCGCGATGGCCGACGTCGCCGCGCCAGATAGCGGCGCACGTCGTCGCGATAGCGGCCGTTCCACTCGGCCCAGCGCATGTTGGCGAACGAGCCGACCTGATAGGCGCCGGCGGCGTCCCAGGCTTCGGCGATGATCTTGGTGTCGGCCAACAGCGGATCTTCGGCGATCAGCTCGACCAGCGGCGGGTTGGGCACGATCTCGCCGTTGCGGTCGCGGCTGAGGATCGAGGCCAGGTCGAAGCGGAAGCCGTCGATGTGGTAGTTGTGCACCCAGTGGCGCAGGCAGTGGAAGATCATCTCGCGGACGACGGGATGATTGCCGTTGATCGTGTTGCCGCAGCCCGAGTAGTTGCGATACCAGCTTGCCGCCGTTGCCGAGCATGTAATAGACGCGGTTCTCCAGACCCTTGAAGCTCAGCGTCGGCCCGCGCTCGTTGCCTTCGGCGGTGTGGTTGAACACGACGTCGAGGATGACTTCGATCCCCGCCTGGTGCAGGGCCCGGACCATCTCCTTGAACTCGTTGACCTGCGCTGCCCGGCTCGTCGCTCGACGGCGTAGCCGCGGTGCGGCGCGAAGAATGCCAGCGGGTCGTAGCCCCAGTAGTTGGGGCGCTCCAGCTCGTGCCCATAGGGGCTTTCGATCGGGAACTCGTGGACCGGCATCAGCTCGACGGCCGTCACGCCGAGCGACTTGAGGTAGGGGATCTTTTCGATGACGCCGAGGTACGTGCCGGGGTTTTCGACGCCGCTGGATGGCATCGCGCGTGAAGCCGCGGACGTGCATTTCGTAGATGATCGTCTCGGCGAGGCTCGCGCCTGATGTGGCGGTCGCCTTGCCAGTCGAAGTGATCATCGACGACGACGCACTTGGGCGGGCGGACAATGCCGTCGTCGACCGGAAGATATCGCCCGGCGAGGGCCTTGGCATACGGATCGATCAGCCGGGCGCGGCCGTCGAAGCGTTGGCCGTGCTCGGGATCGTAGGGGCCTTCGGCCTGAAAGTGATAAAGCTGACCGGCTTGCAGGCCGGGGACGAACACGCTCCAGATATCGCCCCAGCGGTCGGTGTCGCGATCGAAGTCGATGATTTCGGCCGGTTCGGGATCGTCCACCTCGTCGTACAGCAGCACGCGCATTGCGGTGGCCGAGCGGCTGAAAACGACGAACTGCACGCCGCCATCGTGGATGATTGCGCCGTAGGGAAGCGTTTGCGAGAACTGCAAGGCAGGGTGCGGGTGCACGATCTTCTTCAGCATGGGTCCGTCCGAGGTGCGAGGAGGAGTACCTTCAAGCATAGCACTCGCACGCGGTTTGGACGCTGAAATGGGCCGTGCGCCGGGGGTGTTTTTGCGGGAAATGATTCACCTCGCGCCGTTTACAAAAGGCAAACGGATTGAGCGCGGCGCGGCGGGACATTGAAGCTGCGCGAGTCGTAGGCATCACGCGGCTGATCCGACGCGCAGCCTACGGCACGGTGAGCTGCGACTGCTGGAACTTTTTGTGACAGGTGTCGCAGCTTCGGTTCATCCGCGACAAGGCCGAGCTGACTTTCGCGGTTTCGCCGCTCTTGATTGCCGTGTTCAGCCCATGAGCCGCGTCGCGAAACTCGATCGAGTATTCGTACCAACTGGGAAGGTCCGCCTCGTTCTTCACCTCGTGCGTGTCGAACAACAAAGTATTGGCGATTGCGGCGAGTGTGGCGGTTTGGCCGGCGGTGGTTTTTGCCTGCGATTTGATGTGCGCAGGTTGCAGGCCGCGCTTGAGGGCTGGGTTGATCACATTGACTTGCTTCATAAGCTGGCCTTGGCCCGCAACCTTGCCCCATTTCAGCTCGTCGGAGGAACCATTGCCGGCGGCAGCTTTTTCCAAGTCGGCATAAGCGGCGGCGGCGGTTTTGTGGTCGGTGGCCTTGGTCATGGCTTGCGCGGCCTTGATGATGCCGGCGGCGGATTTTTTGATTGGGTTATCGGAGTCGTGCATGCCGAGATGCTGGGCCAGGACGGCGAGTGTATTGGCGTCGCGAATGATGCGAGTTTGTTTGGCTTCGTCGTAGTCGGCTTCGGCTCCGACCGTTTCCTTAAGGCGGCCGTTGAAGTAGTTGAACTGACTGAGCAGGTCTTCGGCGGAAGCGAATTCGGAGACCTTGGGGGGCGCCGGGGCTTCGACGGCGAGTTTTGCACCGGTCACGGCGAGTGCGGTCAATGCAATTAGAATTAGTGGGAGGCGGCGACGGCTGCGTGGATTCATTGCGGCGACTCCAAGGTCATTGGCCATGACGGATACGAAGGGTTCAAAAGGGGACAGGCACCTCGCGGCGGGGTCACCCAGCGAATCGAATGGCGTCAGGCTCGGAGCCAGTCCCCTTTTGAAATTGCCCTGTCATGGTTGCTTTGAGGGGTGCGCGTGTCAAGCGGCGGGGCCGGCGGACGTTGCAATTGATGGAGCTAGCTCGTAGAAGAGCTCGTTGATCTCGCCATATCGCTTTGTGCCAACCAGCGAGAAGCCTGTTTTTTCCAGAACGCGGATCGATGCGGTATTGTCCGGATATGTGCTGGCCACGATTCGATCGGCGGCGAGCGTGTGGAACGCGTATTCAACGCAGGCGCGGGCGGCTTCGGTGGCATAACCTTTTCCCCAATCGCAGCGTGCTAAGTAAAACCCAAGTTCGAGGTCGGGACCGCCGTCGAATGCGTGAAACCCACAACAACCAGTCAAGCGATCGCTTGCTTTTTCAACTACGGGCCAAAGACAGAGGCCGCGGTTCTCGTATGATTCGATGGCGCGGGCCACTGCTTGGCGCGCCGCATTGAGGTCGGCAAGAGTTTGGCCTGAGTCGATGAACTTCATGACGTTGTGGTCTCCCCAGATTGCCAATGCGTGTGGCGCGTTGTCGATGGTCCAAGTTCGAAGAAGCAGGCGCGGCGTTTCGATTATCACCATGGGATCATCGTGACTCATCTGCGACGGGTTTGACAGTTCTTTCGCTGCGTTCCTAGAATTCTGCATTCATCCCATATTGCGAAGGAACCGCCCGTTCGGTCCGGTTTTTTGACGAGTTGCCGGAAAGTCGTACTACGGCTTGCACAAACGAACCGGGCGACGCCGACCTGTCTTTGATTGTCCGAGCTTGGCCGAGCCTGACTGACGCCAAGCGGCGGCAGCTCCTGGCCATGATTGAGCCGTCGGGCTTCGAGATCGACCCACTGGCGCCGCTGCTCAGTGACGGCGGCAGTCCCACGATCGGGTCGCTCGGCGTGCAAGGTCTCATCGACCTGATCGGGCC
Organism: Pirellulales bacterium; assembly: GCA_963829655.1. Taxonomy (GTDB): domain Bacteria; phylum Planctomycetota; class Planctomycetia; order Pirellulales; family JALHPA01; genus JBBDYH01. The sequence goes on along the minus strand of CAWHJG010000002.1, from coordinate 5,559,912 downwards.
GCCGCCGTCCGACGAGCCGCTGCCGCTGCGCGGCGCTCGAGTCCGACGAGACTGTGAAGGTGTCGGCGGACTGATTCGCATGGCGCGACAAAAAACTGCGCGCGGCAGCATTGACCAAGCGGCGTCGCATTTCTAAATTACTTCTTATTCTCGTTGGCGGTGTGGTTGTTGTAAGCAACCAGGAGATACCCGCCCCACGGCCGATCCACGGCATCGAGACCACTGAAGACGGGCTTTCTGACAGCCCACGTAGCACGGAGATTGCCCAGGCGGCACCGTAGTACGGAGAAAAACGAATGGCCGCCAGACGGCGGCAACAATCGTCAAGCAACTCGTCTCGCTCTTGAGGGAGAGCAGCGGCGCGACGTGGCGATTGCAACAGTGGTTTCGAGTTCATCGACGGTCAGCCCCGGCGCTTTGCTCCGCGCAGGCCGTTTACAACCGTGGAGGTCCACCGTGACCAGACGAGAATTTCTCTCAGAGCTGAAGGCCCGCGGCCACAACGTGAGGCCGTACACCGTGCAGCATGCGATCGACTGTTGCCACATCGACGAGCCCCGCTACGACGGGGTCGGTAATCGCATCTACACCGAAACCCACGTCGATCAGTTCGTGGCCTACCTGGCAGCCAGGGCCGGCCGCAACGGTCACGTCGCTCATCCTGTCGCGGCCTCAGCGTAAAGGGCCGCGCCATGATCTGCATTGCCACGCCTACGGACCAGGTGGAGCCGACCGCTCCAGGTCCGCGCGTCGATGACGGCCGCCAACTGTTGTCGCCGACAAAAACGGCGAAGGCGATCGACATCAGCAGACGCTCTCTTGATCGACTCATTGCGCGGGGGGAGTTTCCGCTCACGAAGCTCCGCATTGGCGGGCTTGTGCGCTTTTGCGCCGACGAGCTGCGTGAGTGGATTGAAGAAGGATGCCCCGCAACTTGGGAACGGGGGCAACTAGCACGATGAGCACCCGCATGGATGCAAGCACGACGCCACGGAACGGCCACACAACGCGCAAGACAAAACCGGCGCCCGACCCGCTCGACAAGCTGTTAGAGGCTGATCCGCCAAACAACCAGCAGGCCGAACGTGCGCTGCTCGGGGGATTGATGATCAAACTGGCGACTGAGGAATTCGACGCACTAAAGGTAGCGCCAGAGGATTTTTGGAATGAGGACAACCGCCGGATTTTTACGAGCATGTCCGATCTGCGTCGAGACGGTAAGCCCATCGACGCGCTACTTCTCGCGCCCCGCCTTGAAGCGAAATTCCCGGCGATGAACTGGAAGGCGATTCTCGCCGAGATTACGAACGAGCACCCGGTCGCCGCGCATACTGCACACTACGCGCGCGACGTTCACGACACAGCCGTTCGCCGCCGGCATTTGCTTTGGTCGATCGACGGCATCAAGCATGCCCGGAATGGCGCGACCACCGCCGACCTGGTTCGCCATGCGCAAACCATTGCATCGGTCGCGAAGGAGGAAGCTGGGACGGCAATCAGCTTCGAGCAGTACAGCGGCGCCGATCTCGCTGAGGGCCAGTTTGAACTTCGGTACGCGATCGACGGATTGGTTGTCGATGGACAGCCGACGATCGTCGGCGGCCCGCATAAGTCTCTGAAGACTTCGCTTCTCCTTGACCTGGCGATCAGCCTTGCAAGCGGCGGTTACTTTCTCGGTCGGTTCCGAGTTGCTGAGCCGAAAAACGTCGCCATCTTCAGCGGTGAGTCAGGCATGGCGACGTTGGCGGAGACAGCGAAGCGCATCGCCGCGACTGCCGGTTGCGACCTGTCGAGCCTAAATGGGTTTACCGTCGTGCCGCTCGTGCCGAAGGTGAACCGCGCTGAATCACTTGACGCCATGGCGAAGCTCGCGCGGCAGCGGTCGCTCGGCTGTCTGATCGTAGATCCTGCTTACTTGGCGTTTGACGGAATGAGCGATCGTGCTGGAAACATTTTCGCGATGGGAGAGGCACTATCACCGTTGGCCGCCATGTGTCGCGCTGAGGGCGTGCTCTTGATTGTGGCCCATCACACCAAGAAGGGACGACTCGAAGGTCGGTTCGATCCGTTGGAGCTGGAGGAATTGGCGTACAGCGGCTGGTCGGAATTTGCGCGGCAATGGCTACTCGTCAATCGCCGCAAGGCATACGAAGAGGGCACAGGCCGGCACGAGCTTTGGCTGCGAAGCGGAGGTTCCGCGGGCCACAGCTCGCTGTGGGGGCTCGATATCGACGAAGGGGCCAACAACGCCGCACAAGGCCGGCAATGGAACGTGCGCGTGATTCCCAGCAGCGAAGTAAGGGCGGTAGAGAAGGAGCTGCGACAGTCCGAACGCAAGCGGCGTGACTTGGATTCGGGACAGGCTGACGTTGAGAAGGTGCTTCGAGCTTTGCAGCAGTTCCCCGCCGGCGAAACGCTGCGCAATATCCGCTGTGCGGCCGGGGTCGGTGAGGACAAGGCCCGCGCGATCCTGTTCGACCTTATGCGGCAAGGCCTGGTCGAGGAATGCGGCGTTCACAAGTCAGACCGCAAGACACCACGTCGCGGCTTTAAGCGAGCGGAAGGTGACCAATGAGAGACCGTTGCACCGTTGGACGGGAGCGTGCGCACGGTATCGGTCCAACGACCGTTGCACCGTTGGACGGGGGGGCCCTTATAGGGGCCCCCGTACGTTCCAACGGTCCGACGACCCGGAGGTAACGCATGAGCCGATACGACCTGACTCTCGAAGTCCCCGACCACGTCGGCAGACCGCCGGCCCCCATCGTGTTGCGCCCCGCGTTGAAAACCATCCTTCGGACCTACAACGTCCGATGCACCCAACTGCGCGAGAGCAGCGGCCAGGAGAAGCCGGCGACCGGGAGCCGCGGTCCACCGGCCGTGGGCAAGTGATTGTGCACGAGGCGGCGGCAGTTGGCGGAAAGTCAAAGGCACGAGCTATTTACAAAGAGTGTAAATCAAACCAGTAGTTCTTTCGCCGCGCGGAGCGCGGCATTCACAACCGAAGGGAATCGAAAAATGAGCATGACCTTGACCAGATCAAGCTGCCGCGTGGAGCTGCAGGAGCGAGCCGCCGGCGGTGGTCGCGTGGACCGCGGCGCTGGGATCATTCGCGACGTGAAGATCCTCGGCTTTGAGGCCCCGAGCAAGGGTCGGCAGTACACTCGCGATGCCATTCGCAACGCCGTGCCGCTCTACGAAGCGGCGACAGTTTACATCGACCACCCGACCAAGCGCGACCCCAACGGCCAGCGGCCAATGACTGACCGTTTCGGGGAGCTGCGCGACGTGTACCTGGCCGACGATGGGCTCCGCGGTGACCTGCATTACATCAAGAGCCACGTGCTCGCCGAAAGCGTGCTGGAACAGGTCGAGCGCTTCCCACGCAAGATGGGCCTGTCGCACCACGCGAACGCCATAACGCGCAGGCAAGGCGGAAAGGAAATTGTCGAGTCGATCGAGCGCGTGAAGAGCGTTGATTTGGTTTTGAACCCGGCAACGTCCAGCAGCCTGTTTGAATCGACGCAAGAGCGTCGGCCGTTCCGCATGCCCTCCGGCGCAGTGCGTAGCGGCCGAGCTTCGCAGCCCGAATCGCTCCATGGACGAGCTGGAGCTGCTCATCGAGTCGGGCGATGAGGACGAGGACGAGCCGCGCCTTCCGACCACGATCGAACGTGCGCGACAAGGCAAACGAAGCTTTCCGCGAGGCGATCGATCGCATCGTCCAGGACCAGTCGCTCACCAAGCGCGAAAAATTGCAGCGTCTCGAAAAGCTGTTGGCCGCCGAAGAGGAAGCGACCGACGCAATCGAGGACGCCGGCGACCTGCGAGGCAACGACGACGAGCCGATCACCGAGTCAACACGCCAGCGTTTGTACGGTGAGGGCGACCTGCGGGCCAAACTGGCCCGTCGCCGCGCCCCGGCCCGCAAGCGTCCGATCGCGTTCACCGAGTCGCGGCGCGACCGCCATGACAACGACGACCTGAAGTTGCCGGCCGACTCGAAGGGCCTGGCCCGAGCCATCGGTTGTTACCGCTGATCATTGCACTCGCCTTTTGTTTCACCGTTTACCAAAAAAGGAAATCACGATGGCCACCGCCACACTTCAAGAAGAACCACGAATGGGCCTCAAGCCGCTGGGTGAATCGCTCGCAGAATACTGCGACATGATCATTCGCTCGGCGGCCGGCGAAGAGTTCAGCGATATGGAAATTCGCTCGCGCATGGTCGCCGCGGAAAAGACCAGGTCTGACTACGAACGGCACCTGAAGCTGGCCCGGGAGCGTCGCCAGTCGCAAGAGACCGTTGAGGGTTGGCCGCAGGCGCAACGCGAGCTGATCGGCATGACCGGCGAGGCCAACGCACTTGAGGCGCAGATTCGGACGGTGCGTGAGATCGAGCCGGCCATCGCTGCGCTTCGAGAAGCCGAGCGCGTTGCGCCCAGCGATGCACTCAAATCGGAGATTGCGACAATCCGGCAGCGCGAGGAGTCCGCGGCCTCTGAAAGGCTGCGACCACTACAGGCGGCGCTGGCCGATGTAAGACGCCGAGAGAACGAGCACCCTTACCACCACAGCACTGGATTGCCGCGGATGAAGGTGATGAATGCTCAGCAGTATCTGCATCAGACGGCAGGCCGGTCCTACCATGCCCGGCTTGCTGAATTGGCGGCCGAGGCAAAGGAGATCGACGACGCACTGACGATGGCGGGTCATGGCCCCGATGGGCTCGACAAAGCAATGTGGGATCTTGAATTCAAGTACAACCGCGCCCAGATCAACGTTCCGTCAGCCGGCGACATCGTTGCCCTGGCTCGGGCCGCGATCGCCAATCCGGCTTCGTACTACGGAACGGCCGACGACGTTAGCACCCTCCGCGGCCACCTGGCGCACATCGACGCGCTTAAAGAGAGGATTCAGGGCCTGCAAGCGCAGCGGGACGAAGTGCAAAAGCGAATCGACAGTGCGCCGGCTAGCGCATGGCGGGACATGCGCTGGGATTGAAACACGCGGCGCGGGTTGCATCGTGGCCCGCGCCAGTGAAACCGCTCCCGGTCGGGCTTCCCTTTCCCGGCCGCGTGGCGGCGTAACCCGCTCCCGGCCGGTTTCTCGCTTTCCCGGCCGCGGAGCGGGGATTTTACAAATCATGTACATGGGCGTGTGCAATCAAAACCGGCACACAACGGAAACCACGACGGGGCAACTGGTTACACGAGACAACGAGCAAATCGGCAATCTTTTGAGGGTCGAATGGCGGAGGAATCACAGCAACCGGACGACGAACCAGGTACGCGACAGCTCACAGCCGAGTGGCCCGATGGCTCGTTTCGCGCGACGTTCCACGCTTCGGACAACGGAGACGCTGGCGGCAGCGTGATGGCCCGCGACGGCAAGCAGCTCGCGTCGATGCTCGTCAGTGCCGACGACGCCGTGATCCATGTGTATGACGACCAGGGCCGGACACGGGCGACCGTGTACGTTGACGACCAGCGAGCCCACATTTTGATCCGCGATCAATTTGGGAGACCGGTCGCTGTCGTACAGGGCGCAATCGACTTAGACCAAAACCAAGGAAGGTGAGGCCAACACAATGAGCGACACAACCCGCGAAGTGGTCCTGAAGGTCCGAATGGAAATGGACAAGGGCGGCGGCGGCGCCGGCTCCATCAAGCAGGAGCTGCAGTCCGCGCAGGGCGAGGCCAAAAAACTCGGCACAACGATCGAGCAAGAGATAAAGCGCATCGAGCGCGCAATGGACAAGGAGATCAAAGAGATCGACCGCGCCACCAAGGCGTGGGAGAAGGAGCAGCTCCGCAGCATTCGCGAGCGGGCCCGCCAGGAGAAGCAGGCGTTCAACGAAAAGTTGCAGATGCTGCGCCGAGACGGCGGCACACAAGGCCGCGATCGAAGAGCGCGAACGCGGTTACGCTCGAGCGCGCGAGGCCGAGCGTCTCCGCATGCAGGATTCAATCCGCAGCCGGCGTGCAATGGGCAGCGCACTGCAAGGGTCAGCGCAGCTCTTCGCTGGCGGCGTCGGTGTCGCCGGCGCATTGGGATGGGACACGGAGCAGTTGGCAAAATACGCCGGAGGTTACTACTTCGCAAAGGAAGCGCTGGTCGGCGCTGGCAAAGTCGGCCGCTGGGCCGGAGGGACTGCGATCGGCGGCGCCATGCTCGGCGGCTCCAAGGCAGCGGTGATGGGCGGCCTGAGCGGAGCCGGTGGACTTGTCGGCGGTGGAGCTGGAGCTGGCCTGGCAGTCGGCGGCGGCATCCTGGCGGCTGGTGCTGGCGGTGCGCTGGGCATCGACGCCCTACAGAACGGCGAGCGGTCGCTGCTGCCGTCGTTGATGAAGTTGAAAGACTCCAGCGAGGCACTGGCCCGTTCACAGCAACGCCGTGCGGACCTGCTTAACCGTCTGGGAATGCAAGACAGGATCGCCGCGGAGACTCAGTCGCTGCGCGTCCAGATGATTCACGCGCGGCACAGCCTGCCCGGCGTCGGCGAATTCAGCCCGTCGCAAGACCCGCTGTTCCTGGCAAAACGCAACCGGCAGCGTGCTGACGATATCGTGAGCGACCTGCGCGGCGAGCTGGGGACCGCCTCGCGAAACGTCCGCGGTGAGATTGGATCAGACTCGTGGACGCAAACCGAAAACACGCGTCAAGGTGCCTTCGACGCGCTGCAGTCGTCACGCCAGGCAGCAATCGAGGCGCGGAAAACCGAGCTAGCCCTCACGCAGCGGCAGACTCAAGAGCAGGTTCGCCAGACTCAGGAGACGATCCAGGGGCTCAAGCAACAGCAGCAGGCGCACCGCGACCTGGCACAGTCCCTGCGCGAGGGTTTGATGGGCCGGCAAGAGAAATTCGGCCAGCTTAACCCGATGCAGCAGGACCAGCTTCTGCGCCTCAAGCAACAGTTCGACGCCGGCGCAAACCTCAGCGAGGATCAGCTCCGGCAGTTGGAGCCGTTCCTTGGGTGCGCTGAGGGCCAACGCCTGCGCGGCATTCGCATGGACCGCGGCGCTGCGATTCGCGGCCGTTTTGGTATTGGTGACGAAGGCCAAGCCCAACACGCTGACCGACAAGCGGCAGCGCTGCAAAAACAGGTTGAGCAAAAGGAAGAGGCCGTTCGCGCGATCGAACAAGAGGGTCAAGCCACGGCCGAAGCGATCGGCCAGACGATCAGCGGCCTGATGGTCACGTTTACTAGGGCCGTGACCGACGAGATCAAGAAGCGAGAGGACGAGACGACCAAGCGAATCGTCGCGGAGTTTCAGCGCAACGAGCAGGCGAAAAACCAGCAGAAGGGACGCGCCGGCGGAATGGCGGCGCAGGGTGCAATTTTCTAATGCCCGAAACTATCCAGCGTCGCCTTGGCCTGAATGACGCGATCACGCTGCGCGGCGAGCTCAGCGTCGAGCTTGCCAAAAACCTCCTTCGCCACTGCGTCGGTCTTGTCGCGGTTTTCCTTCGAGGGCTTATCCCCGTTTCGTATTTGCGCCAGCCTGATCTCATCAAGTTCGCGAAACTTGGATTGCCATTTCTCGGACTCCTGCTCTTTTCGATCGAGCAGCTCCAGCTCCGTCTTGTACCGCTGGAGTGCAGCGTCGCGTCCGCCGCCACAGCCGGCAAGAGACAGGCAGGCGCCGATGGCCAGGGCGGCGACCAGGCGGACGGCAGAAGAGCAGGCGACTTGCATGGCGGAACCTCACGTGGTTTGTTTGGAATTCATCATGGGCGGCGGCGTCGCCCGATTCAAGAGACGGTTTAGCGTCAACCAAAGAGAGGGTGCGCGATGGAAAACGGCGAAGATCGTTTTAATGAGGGCGTCAAAGCTGCAATCGATGCGATGATCTCCAAGGGATTCTTACCGCCAGACCCCAAGCGTGTGGCAGAGGTGCTGGACTTCTACGCGGAGCAGCTCGATCTTCGATCGCGCACTGTCCAGATTGCCGAGCCCGACCAATTTGGATTTGGGCTCGGCGTTCAGTTCGCCGCGTCAGTGGCGACAGCAATGGCCGACACACTCCGCCAACAGGCCGGTTGACCTGGCGAGCGTGAATCGGTGAGGCCGCCAGCCGCGGCCGTGTGTTCTTTGAAAACCTACCGCCGCCCCCGTCGCGTAGCGAGCACGCGGGCGGCTGAGGCTGGTCATTCCGATTGACCACCCTTCAGCTCATTTGTGCACCGGCACCAAGGGCCCAAACCACTCCGTACCATTCGCAATGTGGTCCGCGATCGCTTGGAGGTTTCCTGGCGACGCCTCGACATTGGCGATCGTAAAGTAATCCTTGTCGCCAGCGTCCTTCGCCGATCCTCCCAAGCTGCGTATTCGCTTCTCATCGCATACGAACCATCGATCGTGGAACTTGTTGTTGACGACCAAGCGGTATTGCGACGGTCCTCGCTCTTGCGAAAACAATCGCGACACGTCAAGAAACTCAGACCAGCGGTCTTTGTCCTTTTTCCCGGCGGTCGTGCCAACCTCTTGGGCGACGAGCGTGATCGGGACCATGGGTCGAACGCCAGAAAGGTATCGAATGAAGATGCTCGCCGAGAAGTACGGATCGATCCAAAGAAGGCTGGTTGTCGCGTCCGCCTCGCACATCGCGCGGAGCTTGCAATACGTCGAGAACGGTGTGCCAGATTCAAGGATGACCGAACTCCTTGGCACTGGCACAGCGTCAACCGCGGCAGATGCAGCCGTGAGGCTCCGACGAATCGTATCATCCCAGCCTTTACCCTGGACAAAGTTGGTTTCGATCGTCTGCAGTGCCAAGTACAAGCTGAGAAATTGCGGTCGATAGTTGTGACCCGCTTCCGCCGTACAGAAACGCTTGAACGCCGCAGTCAGGCTATGCCACTCTGCACAGTACCTGGCGACAACTTCGGCCTTTTCCTGTTCGTTGTATTGAGCAGGATTATCCACGACCTTCAGGAGCGGACCGAAGAGCGTCCCCAACTGAACGAGGAATGAACTTTTTTCGAGCAATCGATCCATGAGCGAGCCTGGGTGCGGCGTGCAGCGAGTTGGCCGACTCCATCGTCACCCTGCCCGCCGTCGTTTGCAAGCAGCGTCGCACGGAGCTTGCGCAGGACACGCCGACGCGGCTCCGGCCGCCACTTGTGCCCGCCGGCGATGGAGGCCGCGGGAACGCCGCTGTGCGAGCGCGGGCCGGGCTGGGGCCGAAGTGATTAGCTACAATACCCGCATGGACGAGAAGCCACGTCAACGCCGACCGCTGCAATTCGGCCTACGAACGCTTCTGGAACTCATCGCAGTGGCAGCGTTCATCGTGGCGTTAGTCCTCGCGCGGAAAGAGCCGACGCCAGGACCAGGGCGATACCAATTCCAGTATATTAGGGGAGGGCAAACTTTGGTGTTTGATACGCACACCGGACAAATATGGGATATCGCGGCGGGTGGCACAATTTGGAATCTGATGAGTAATGGGCCGCCCACTGACAAGTGATTGAGGCAACGCCTCATGGTCGCCCTTCGGCCAACACACTGTTAGGACACCCCGCGATCGGCCGTCTTTGTGCAAGAGCGTGTGCAGCGTCGAAGTGGCTCCGCTCGAAAACGCCGCGAATCAGGCCAACGGCGCACGCCCTAGAGCAATCAATCTGTTCTTTCGCCTCATCCGGACGCCTGGGCAAAGAAAAGCCGTGCGGCGTCGATCAGCCCGGCATGCGCTCGTGAAAGATCATCGTGCGCGTGTTCTCCGCGAGCGTACTCCCGAACTGCTAAGCCGAGAGCCGTCGTGAAGTGATTGACCTGGCGGTCGCCCTCCCGTCGCAGATCGAGTGTCATTTGGATTTTGTGGATTAGGGTAGTGACCCGCTTGTAGTTCGTCGGCTCGAAGTCGGGGTCTGTGATGGCCAACAGCTCAGAGATCGCCCGTCTAATCCATTCCAGCTTCTTCTCATTGAGGCGCGCTCTCAGCTCCGCCTGGACACGGTAGGCTTGCCGCTCCGTTTCCGCTGCTGCCATGGTTTGCGTATTCTTGATGCTGGCCCTGGCGACGAGCCAAGCGGCCAGCACAGCGCCACTGAAGCCGATGAACGCAACCGCAATCGTCACGAATGGATCAGTCTCAGCCGCAAACAGCATTGGAACCTCCACTACTCTTTTGCCGGCCGCTTACTTCGCCGCCGTCGCCTCGCGCTGGATTTTCTCGACGGTGTTGTAAGCGAGGCCGCACAGCCTGGCGACTGCTCGCTTCGATAAGCCGCCGCGCAGCAGGCGGAGCGCATGGTCCTTTGTAGCCTGGTCAACTGGCTTCATGCCGTGATCCTTCGTGTTTAGTGCCGCTTACGTCCAGCCCGCCGCTTGCCGCTCAGAGACAGCCCGAAGTAGGCCGCCAGCGCATCGCAGTTGCTCACCCTCAGATCGGCCCCGTTGACGAACCTGGTGATCGTCGGCTGGGGGATGCCGGTCGCCTTGGCAATCTCGTTGTGCGAGACGCCAGACGCCTCGATCGCCTTCCGCAGAGCTGTAGAAATTGCTTCGGCCATCCCCCGATTCTTTGAGTTTGGCATCTGATTGTCAATGCGAAAATGCATTGACCACTACATACGAATACGTATAATGATGGAGTGCGGCGGCCAGCGTAGGCCGCTCAAGAAAAGTGGCCCCGCGATGCTGATAACATCCGGGGCCTGGCAAACCCCACCGTGATGAGGTTTACATGAGCACGTTAGTTACTTCTCCGTCGCGCGTCAAACCGCGCAGCCGGCCAGCGGGTCGGATCAGCTTCACCGGCGAATACGACACGGAGTTCCCGGTCGCCTTCACCGCGGACATCGCCTATCGAGTCGGCCCCGTCGTGCCGGCGTCGTTCGACGAGCCAGGCGACCCGGGCGAGATCGAATGGTGGCTGGACTCTCTGGAGAGCATCGTTGTGTATCACGACGGCGCAGGCGCCGAGCTGAAGCTCGACGAGCACAGCGAGCCGACCTGGCGTCGCTTTGTGCGGAATCAACTGTCGCAGTCCCATGCGGAGATCGCGGAGCGACTGCGCCAGGGATTGGGAGTCGTCCCGGTTCGACGGTTAGCGTCGTTGTGTCCACATCACCAGTGGCCTCGGCGCGGTCGTCGAGGCCCAACTCTAACGGAGATACTCATGAGACGGAGAGAAATGATCCTAACCCTGTGCGGAGCCGCGATCGCTCCGGTGGCGAAGGCTAAGCCGATCGACTTCGGCGGCGGCGACGTGGAGACCGACGCGGAGGTTGCCGAGTTCTTTGCCCGCTCGCAGCTCCATTGGATGCAGCAGCAGCACCCCGCCGACTGGCGGGAGCGCTACCTGCTGACGGCGATGCAGTGGAGTCCAGAAGTTGCCGTGCTGCTGTCGGTCGGCAAACCGGATCACGTCGCCGGCGACTTCGACTTCTGGCTCACCGAAGGTCTGCAACGCAAGGTGCTCGCGTCATACCGGACGCCGTGCGGACGTGCCTGGTCGATCGTCGTCGAGTGGGAGATGTCGAAGGCGGATCGTCGTGCGTGGGCCGAATTCTCAGACCCGACCTTGTACTCGAAAACCGTTTAGCTGAAAGGTCCGTAGCGCAACCCCCGTCGGTGCTCGCGGCCGGCGGGGATTTACTTCAACAAGCAAAGGAACAACACAATGATCGGGATCAATTTCGACAAGTCGCGCGGAGAGCAGCTCGTCGCTGCGCTTCGTGACGGCAAGCCACTCCAGCCTGGACCGTCGGGATGGTCGGGCAACGACATGCTGTCCGCTGCTCGCGCGCTCTTCATGGCGGCGTTTAGCCAAGGCCCGGCCCTCATGACGACTGAGAAGGTGATGGAGCTTCACGGAGAGCACCGCGAAATGATCGATCAGCAGTTGATGAAGGATCTTCACTCAGCGATCGACTTTTACGGCAACCTGGCCATCGCCATCTTCAACGGCACATACGACGACGTTTTCGAGGAACACATCGAGGCCGTCATCGAGGCGACTGATGACGGCGAGACCAAGGTGCAATCCGTCAAGGGCTTTAAGAGCACGTGAGAACGTCCGAGCCCTGCCGGTCGCGTTGGCCGGCAGGGAATTGATTGGCCCCGCGCAGTGCAAGGCGCCGGGGCCGTGGTAAGCCCTCTTATTCAGTGTCGAGGACTCACATGAAAAGTGTATCAGGCAACGTCACTGTCGGGTCGGGGACAACACTCCGGGGTTATTTCATCACCGAGTTCGCGCCCGACCGCCTGGCCGGAAAAGACCGGGTCTATCGGCACCAATTCCTTTCGGCCATCACCCTGCTCGAATGCGTCAAATGCAGTCAGCCTGGCAAGCTGCTGATCGACGAAATCACCGACGACGACTTGGACGAAATGAGACGGCGGTGCATTGCCCAGGAGTACGCGCCGATCACGGTCACAAAGTACCGCTGGTTGCTGCGCATGATCTTGAAACAGGCGAGGCCCGATCGGTTTCCAGCTCTTAGTGGCCGCTGGACTCGACGCCGCGACGAGCCGGAACCCATCGACGAGCCTGGCACGCTGTGGCACTTCCTCCAGCACACCTACGCGCCTTATCGACTCGTCGGCCGCAACCAGGGCTCGCGGGAGCAATTCGATATTGCCGTCCGCGGGCTACTGCGGTTCACGCGCAAACCGGGGCTCGGCATCCTGGACCTGACCGACGATTTGTTGATGGACTTCGCCGCCGAGCTGAGCGAGTGCCGAATGTCAAACGACACGATCAACAACCGCCTGGCGAAGCTGCGGGCGCTATGGCGATTTAGCGTGAAGCGGAAGCTGCGCATCGATCACCCCGACAACGAGCGGCTCCCCCGACACAAGCGGCTCCCGACTGCCTGGACGATGGAGCAGCTCGGCCGCCTGCTGGCGACGTGCGTGACGCAGCAAGGAACGATCGGCGTGATTCCCGCTAGTCGGTTTTGGTCGGCGTTGATCCTCGTTCTCTATGACTCTGGAATTCGCTTCCGGTCCGCCGTGTTGCTGCCGTGGTCGGCGATCGACCTGCGCAGCCGGTGGCTCACCGTGCCGGCGGAGCTGATGAAAAACCGCGCGGAGCAAAGATTCTACTTGCACGAGCAGACTATCGAGGCGATTTCAGAAATCAGAAGGCCGAAGCGTGAGCTGCTGTTTCCGGTGCCGATGCACAAGAGGACGTTTTACAAGCTCTACCACCGATTGTTGCGCAAGGCTGGCTTGCCGGACAGTCGCCGCGACCTGTTTCATCGGATCAGGCGCACAAGCGCGACTCACCTGGCGGCGGCCGTCGGCGTCGAGCAGGCTTGCCGACACCTGGGACACTCCGCGCTGTCCGTGACGATGGGCTACATCGACAACTCGCTGATGCCTGGTGTTCGCGCGGGCGAAGTGTTGCCGCGACCCGAGCGCAACGGAGCTGCGAAATGATCATTCTGCTCGACCTGAACTACACGCTGGTCGCCAACTCCTGGGCCACTTCGCACAAGGCCGGGCGGTTTCGGCCCGACGTCGCCGCCGAGCTGTACCGCTTACCCCTGGTCGAGCTGGTCAAGGCTCACCACGTCGCCCTGGTCACGCATCGCGGACGGGAATTCGAGCAAGCGACGCTGGACCATATCGAGCAGCTCACCGGCTGGCGACCCGACGAAGCCCATTTCAACGAACACCGATGGACGGCACCGCGTTGGAAGCAGCACGTCCTCACCGAGCGGATCATGCTGAAGCACGGGATCGAACCGGAGAGGTATCTGGCGATCGAGAGTAACGACGCGACGGCCGCGATGTACCGCCGGTATGAGATCACCTGTTTGAAAGTGAACACCGGCCAGGGCGGACGCCAAGGCCGCAGCAGCGACCAGCAGAAGCGTCTTTTGTGACCGGAATTTCGCCGCGGCCCTTGTGGATTCACACTTTTGAGGACAAAACCCCCCACCCCAACTGAAGAACGGAATCAACTCATGCCAAACGCAAACGGACGCCCGCGATCGATGGACGCAATGAAAAAGCATGATCTGGTCGTGCTCCTCTCGACCGGAATGACACAGAAAGAGGCCGCCGGCTACGTCGGCGTCGATGCCCGCTCGATCCGGCGTGAACTAAAGCGCGACCCGGATTTCGCGAATGACTACGGCCGGGCCCAAACTGCGGGGAAATTCAGATTGCTTTCGCTGATCAACGCGGCCGCCGGCCGAGGCAACTGGCACGCCGCCGCGTTCCTGTTGGAAAGGCTGTGGCCGGAAGAATTCGGACGCCGCGCCGCCGAATCCTTCAGCAAGGCGGATGTCACGGCCATCGCCGGGTCGCTCGCTGACGTCGCCGCCGAGTTTGTTCCCAAAGAGAAGCTCCCCGCGCTCCGTTCCCGCTGCGACACATTGATCCGGTCGTTTGCGTCGGATTAACTAGGAATCGTTCACACGCATGGAGGCGCAACCAAACCTGGAGGCCAGTCCCATGCGAACCACTTTTGTCGCCGCAATGCTGCTGCTCGCCACGCCATCATTCGCAGCTCCGCCGACTCCGATCGCCTTCGAGACGATCGTGTCACTCGACAAGTTCCACATCACCAACCTGTCGGAATCGGCGTCGCTCTTCCAACTCCAGGTCCGCCCTGGAATCCGCGTGCCACCGCCGTCCGAGGTCGGCATCACACTGAGCCACGGCGACATGCTCATCGCCAATCAGCCGCCCTGGCCCGGCGACGACTTCACTGGCTGGTACATCACGCGGCAAACTCCAGGGCGCTGGGTCGAGGTCGATGGCCCGATTGCTCCGGGCTCCGACTTGCGCGTCGAGTTTGTCGAGCCGTTCACACAGCAACGCGGCTGGATATTCGCGCCGCTTGCGACCGGACGCTTCGAGGGCTTCACTGTCCCGGAGCCCGCAAGTGTGCTTTTGGTTGGACTCTCGTTGATCGTAACCATCACGCGTTGCCGCTCGCGGCGACACAGCAAATAGAAAGGCGGATCGATGTCGTCGATTCTGAAGCCCCTCTACACCAAACCACTCCCGTCGGATGCTGAGCTGCTCAGCCAGCCGCGAACGACAAAGAACGCCAAGAAGCTCAAGAAGGCAACCGAGCGCGCGAACGAAAAGGCGGAGAAGGCCGGCCTCCCGGCGCCCACGGAGCCGCCGCTGCGCTTCGCCCGCGTCAAGATCGACGGCCGCACAACCGAAGTGCAGCTCACTCGCGACGGCCGCGGCTATCTGGCCGAGTCGGAGAAGTGGTACGTGCAATACAAAGACCACAACGGCCGATGGAAGCGCGTGCCAGGTTACACCGACCTGGAATCGACGAAGCAGAAGGCCGCTGATCTCGTAAAAAAAGCGGAGCGCCGGCACTCCGACATGTCCGATCCGTTTGACGAGCATACGAAGCAACCGCTGACGAAGCATCTAAAAGACTTCCGCGCGTGGATGAAAAACAAAGGCGTTACCTCACAGAGCGTGCAGCTTGTGTGCGCGCGTGCCGAGAAGGCAGTCATCGGCGCTGGGTACGTGTGGATTGCGGACATGACCTCTCACCCAGACCGTCTAGAAGTCTGGCTCGCCGACCGTCGCGATGAGGATGCCAACGGCAAGAGGCGATTCGGCTTGCAATCGTGGAATTATTACCTGGCCAGTACGAAGCATTTTTGCAAGTGGATGATCCGAAATAATCGAATGGCAAAAGACCCATTCACCAAAGTTGACACGAAAAAAGCCCGTAAGGATGTGCGAATCGAGCGACGGGCGTTGACCCCGGCCGAGCTGGCCAACTTGATCGCCACGACCGCGCACCAAAAGACGCGTCGCTGGCTGAGCGGGCGCGACAGAGCGATGCTGTACTTCGTCGCTTCAGAAACCGGGTTCCGAGCGGCGGAGTGCGGCAGCCTGACGCCGGCAGCATTCGACTTGGCTGGCGACGAGCCAACCGTAACCGTCGAGGCCGGTTATTCAAAGAACAGGGAGCGCACCGTGCAGCATCTTCGTCGCAGCGCTGTGGCGACGATAAAGCCGTGGCTACAGGGCCGCGCAGCCACGGAGAAGCTCTGGCCCGGCCAATGGCCGACCGCTGCCGCCTCAATGATTCGGCACGACCTGAGGGCGTCTGGTATCGCGCCTCGCGACAATCAGGGTCGCACCGTTGACTTTCACGCGCTTCGCCACACCTACATCACCATGTTGGCCATGAGCGGAGCAAACCCGAAGGTAGTGCAAAAGCTGGCGCGTCACAGCTCGATTACGCTCACGATGGACCGCTATACCCACCTAACCAAGCATGACCTGACGGCCGCCGTCGAAGGCCTGCCAGAGCTTCCTGAGCCGCAACCAGCGTTAGCCGTGCTACGTGCGACGGGGACCGACCAGGCGAATGCACACCAGCTTGCACATCGTGGCGACCGGGAGTGTCTTTCAATGTCTCTGGTTGACTGCGCCGGCAGTGTCCGCGATCGCGAAGAGACCTCGGACAAACACGGTCAACCACGGACAACGGTTGACAGCCAAAGACAACACAACGAAAATTCTGCATCCATGTGTCGATCGTTGAGCTTTTTGAGCGGGTGAATGGGGAAAACTACCTACAAGGATGCCGGCGTCGATCTCGAGGTCTACCGTGAATCGATGGCCCGGCTGCCACGCCTGTTGCATCGGACTTATTCGCCGCGGGTGATACCGCTCGACGGCGGGTTTGCAGGGCTGTTTCAACTCGACTTCACCAACCAGCTTTTTGCGCGGAATTATCAGGACCCGGTGCTGGTGTCGTGCACCGACGGCGTGGGCACCAAGCTGAAGGTGGCGGTGATGGCGGGCGCGCACCGCACGGTGGGCATCGATCTGGTGGCGATGAGCGTGAACGACGCGATCTGCTGCGGGGCAGAGCCGCTGTTCTTTTTGGATTACGTGGCGATGTCGCACGACGATCCGGCGCTGTTGGAGCAGATCGTGGAAGGTGTGACGAACGGTTGCATGGAGAGTGACTGTGCGCTGCTGGGGGGCGAGACGGCGATCATGCCCGACATTTATCGGCGCGGGGACTACGATTTGGCGGGTTTTTGCGTGGGCGTGGTGGAGCGGAAGCACTTGCTCGACGGACGCCAGATTGTGCCGGAGGACATGATCCTTGGCGTGGCCTCGAGCGGGTTGCACTCGAACGGGTTCAGCCTGGCGCGGAAGATCGTGTTTGATGTCGCGAAGCTATCGGTCGATCAGCACGTCGAGGAACTGGGAGCGACCGTGGGCGAGGCGCTGATGCGGCCGACGCGGATCTATGCGCGGCCGGTGCGAAAAGTCCTGTCGAACTATAAGGTCAAGCACGTGGTGCACGGGATTGCGCACATCACCGGCGGAGGATTACATGAGAACCTGGGGAGGATCTTGCCGGAAGGGTGCAAGGCGGTGATTCGCCGAGAGAGTTGGCCGGCGCCGCCGGTGTTTGCGTGGTTACAGCGGCTGGGGGACGTGGAGCAGGGGGAGATGGATCAGGTATTCAATATGGGAGTGGGGCTGGTCATGGTTGTCAGCCCATACTACGCCGATAGCATTCGCACGCAATTTTCCGATTGCGGCCTGGAGAGTTGGACGATCGGCCGGGTGATCTCGGGACCACGGGGAGTTGCGTGGGAGCGGTAGGAGGGTTCAGGGTTCAGGGTTCAGTGGCGCAGGGCAACCTGTTCTGTCTTCTTTGAGGGGCCGGCATCGCGAAGGGCGTCAAGCAGTTGTTGCTTGGTGTAACCGCCGATGAATACGAACGGCCGGTTGGGATCTCCCGCGGGAAAAACGGCGATGACGGGCACGCCATTGCCCCCGAGGGCTTCGATAACGGTTTGAAGCTCGGGCGGCGTCTCTGTGAAGTCGGCCATAAGCGTTGCAATTCCCAACTCATCGACAACGTTCTTTACATCGCTGGTGTTCAGGATGAATTGTTCCAGGGTCTTGCAAGTGAGGCACCAGTCGGCGGTGAAATCGACGAGGACCGTGCGTTGACTTGCCGTGAGGCGAACTAGCTCGTCGGTCGAGAATGCTTTCCAATCGAGTGCGTGGGGACTTCGAGCGCGCGTCTCGCCGCCGCCCATCGCAATTTCGAGGAACTGGTTATCCACGCTGCGGATATATCGCTCGTGCATTACGCGGGCGAGCCAATCGAACGACACGATGCCCATCAAGCCGGCGAAGGCCAAGGCCCAGCCCCAGGCCATCCATCGCTGACGAGGCTCGGCGGTGAGCGGCGTGCGACCAATCCACCAGCAAGCGGCCCAAATTGCCATGAGGAAGGCGATCGTGGGGACCACCATCCACAACGGGATGAAAGTGAGTATCCAAACGACGGTTCCGAGCAGTACGAAGCCCATCAGGTGCTTGAAGGTTTCCATCCATGCGCCGGGCTTCGGCAGAAAGCGGATCAGTCGCGGGAAGGCGCCGATGATGAGGTACGGACTGGCCATGCCGAGGCCCATCGTGGCGAAGACGGCGTAGATGAGGTAAGGCGGCTGGCGAACGGCCCATCCGAGCGCGGTACCCATGAGGGGTGCGGTGCAGGGGGTAGCAAGCAGCGTTGTAATGACCCCTTTGGAGAAGGCGCCGGCGATGCCTTCTTTGGCGGTTAGATCATGGGCTTTGCGGCCGCCGACAAAGCCGGGGATGGGAATCTCCCAGATACCGAGCATCGCCAGGGCCATCGCAAACACAATGGCGACGAGCGGTATCGTGAAGCGCTGATCGCCGAACTGTTGGCCCCAGCTATAGGTCTGATTGAAGGCGACCTGATACACGACCGGCAGCGTTGCCAGGGCGAGAAACACCGACATCAGGCCGATGGTGTACCAAAGGTTGAGCCGAAAAACGTGCAGGCGGTCGTGATGCCCTTGCTCGACGAACGAGAGAATCTTCAGCCCGACGACCGGAAGCACGCAGGGCATTAGGTTCAAGATAAGACCGCCAAGGAAGGCGAAGCCGAGATAGGCGAGTGTGGAATAATTGGCGCCGTCCTCTGTACGAGGTTGTACCCGGTTGATGTCGAAGGCGCTGCCGCCGGCTCGTGCGACCGAGACGGCGGAGACAGCATCGCGGCCGGCGGGCGGGCCGGCTGCTTCGCTGATTGTCGTCAAGGGGGGAATCGCGGGGGATTCCTCGTCGGTGTTGGCGCCGTCGGGCTCTGTGGCAGCGAACTCGGCGGGCTCGGCATGGTCACCAGTCGCGGCCGATTTGTCGTCGCCGCGCGCTGATTTTTTCGCTCTGGCGAGCGTGGCGGCGAACTTGTAGTCCTTGGGTGGAAGGCAGACCTCCTTGCAGACCTGAGCGTTGACGGCGCCTTTGATCTCCAGCGTGGTGGGGTCTACATCGGTGGCTAACTCGATCTCGGCCTGCCAAGTGATGGCGCCATGGTGCTCTTCGACCTTAAGCCCGGGCCAGGCTTTCGGGTACTCGTGGATTTCGGGTTTTTTGTTGGACTTGAAGTCGGTAACGCGTTCGAACGATTTGGACTCGTCGAGCTTGATTTGCGTCTTCCTGGGCCCCCCGGGCTTCTGGGTGTTCGAATAAATGTGCCAGCCCTCGGCGACTTTGGCCGTTACGCTGAGCGTGGATCGCCCCTGTCGGTCGGGCGGGGAAAACTCAGCGGTGGCGGTCACCTGGTTCTTGCCTGCGGTTTGCGCATGAGCTGGCTGATCCAGGCGCGCAGCGGCAACGATCGCCGCGACCATTACGAGGCATCGGATGAGTGCGGAACCAATCCGCCTACGAGCACCAACCATGGAGTCGTTCCTCGGTGCGAATGATGGAAAGCGTTGAGATCTGGCGTCGATTCCACCGACGGCGAGAGCCTCGACAGCATCCGTCCATGGACGCGAATCGTTTGAGTTTATCGGTTTTCCGCAAAGTGGGTCAACTTCGGGTGTCGGCGACTGTCGTACGGGAGTACCCCTGATAAGGGAATGCGCCTTAAAAGGGATCGGCGTTCTGGGACGCAACGAGGCGGTGATGGATGTCTGCTATACGGTTTTCGACTGCGAGCGGATCGGCGAAGCGACGCCGCTCTATAAATACCCATTCTATCCAGTTTATCCCGGCGAGCAGGATCTGGGATTGGTCGAGGGCCGGGACGAGCTTTCGTTCGTTGTCCGAAAGCGGACGAACGCCTTCGTAAGCGGCGATGGCGGTTTGCCAATCCTGTGGATCATTCTCGCAGAGGCTGCCAGTGAGACGAGCCACGTCGGCGGCGACAGTCTCGATTCGCATTGCGCCGAGATCGACGATCCCGGCGACTTGGTTACCCTCGAAGAGAACGTGGTCATGCCAGATATCGCGGAGGCAGGGTTGCAAGATAACCGCGATGGTGGCTGCCGCTTCGAGAATTCTCTGAAGAGTCACCAATCGGGGGCCAACGAGATACAGAATTTTGAGCGCTCGGGCTCGCAGCGAGGAATTGGAGCCTGACTGCTGACAAACGGCGGCTTGCAGTTGCGCAAGCCGTCCGTTACGGAGTTGTTCGACAAGTTGTAGCCTCTCAGAAATCCCGGGAGATCGTTCAAGTGAAACGGTCTGGTGGTTTGTAGGAAAACTCGATGCGACAATATGAAACTCGGCCAATGCTCTGAGAGCAGCGGTCAGCTTCTGTCGGCTCGGCATGATCTTGTAGTCAGCCTTTCCAGACAGCCACGGTGTGAGCTCCCAAAGGTGCCCGTCATGCTGCACGAAGGTGGCGCCGTCGCTTGTTGTCATTGGGACTGGAAGCAGTCGGAAGCCGTGCGACCTGGCATGGCGGACCACTGCGTGGATCCATGCAAGCCGCTCTGGACCGGGATGCTCGGTCGGCCAGCGCCGCAAGCAAAGAAGGCGGCGAGGCGTTTGGAGCCGCCAGAATTCTGCTCCGCTGAACCCGCCGGCTGAACTGAGGGAATCGACCGCAGTTGGCTGGCAATCAGCCGGATATCGACCGAGGACGGCCTGGACTGTGGTGGGCAGTTGCATCACCGTCGCAAAGCTACAAGAATGGAAATACCGGAGAGGGGCGGCACAACCCGCAGATTCATTCTCGCCGGTATATGCCAGGGAGGAAACGGGTGCGAATGGACTCGTTGGCGGCCGGGCGGAACGCGGCAGGTGGCGACAAAAGCCCGGTAAAGTCTGTTTGAACCGAAAACTTCTCTGGATTGCTGCGTAGATATACGAAGCAGGGCAAGCGACGGTATATTTGACGTACGCTCCTAGTTGCACTTTTGGGCGGTGGTCTAGCGCGGCGTAGATACCCGCCTCATTCTCGTTAAGCTCGGTACACACCCAATAACGCGCCCGCTTCGGCGCCCAGAATCAGGGTTACGGCCATGTCGATGAACAACGGATTTCGGGTGATTGGGATCCTTGGATGCACCTGCATTTTTGCGTTGCGCGATGATTGCAGATTCCGCTCAGGCGCAGGGCAACGATCCGACGCCGGTTAGCGCGGATGCCAAGACCACTCCGCCCGCGGCCAAGGAAGAAAAACAGGTGACGAAAGACGAGACGGCCCAGCCGGCGGGGGGCGCCGCGGCGGTCGTGGCCGCAGCACAGGCCGCGGAGGCAGCCAAGCCGAAGTACCCGCCGCACGCGACGGTGCTTAAGGATGCGAAGCCGATCGCCGGCCTGATTCCGCTGTATTGGAAGGAAAACCACCTGTATGCGGAGCTGAGCTCGTCGCACTTCAACAAGGATTTCATTGTCGTCAGCGCGATCGCCAAGGGGATTGGTCAACCGCTGGTCGGCGGTACGACGTTGATGGAACTGGACGGCGCTTCGGCGAACGATTGGGTTTGGCAGTTTCGCAAAGTGGACGATCAGGTGCGGATCATCCGCCGAAACGTGCGATTTACCGCGAACTCGGGCTCGCCCGAGGAAAAAGCGGTGAAGCTAGCCTACACCGACAGCGTGCTGTACAGCCTGCCGACGGTCACGACCGGTCCGAGCGGAGGCACAGTGATCGATCTGGCGCAGGTCTTCATGAGCGACTTGCCGCAACTTGGCCAACGGCTGCCCGGTTTCTCGTTCGCCTCGAACAAGTCAAATTTTTCGGCGGTCAAGGGGTTCGCGGAAAACATGGAGATTCAGGTCGCGGCGACTTACGCGTCGTCGGGATTCTTCAGTCTGGATTCCGTGCCGGACAGCCGCGGGGCCACGATCAACATCCATTACTCGATCAGCGCGTTACCGCAGACCGGCTATCGGGCGCGATTGGCGGATGATCGCGTGGGGTATTTCTTGACGGTGCTCAAGGACTATTCGCAAAAGGGAGACGAGGATCGCTTCGTTCGGTACATCAACCGCTGGGATTTGCAGAAGGCGGACAGCAGCGCGGACATTTCGCCGCCAAAGAAGCCGATCGTTTTCTGGATCGAGAAGACGGTGCCTTACAAGTATCGCGCCGCGGTCCGCGACGGAATCATGGAATGGAACAAGGCGTTTGAGAAGGCTGGTTTTGTGAACGCGATCGAGGTTCGCCAGCAGCCGGACAGCGCCGATTGGGACCCGGAAGATCTGAACTACAACACGTTCCGCTGGATCACGGCGAGCCGGATTCGCGATGGCCGCTTGGCGAACGAATCCGACGACCGGGCAGATTCTCGATTCCGACATCATTTTCGACGCCGACTGGATGCAGGTTTGGAAGAACGAGTACGAGCGGTTCACGCCGGAAACTATTGCGGCGATGACCGGAGGGCCGTTGGATTTGGAGTCGTACGAGGCGCAACAGCGAAAATCGTTACACGATCATTCGACGCCGCATTGCCTGCATTGCATGCTCGGCGCGAGCCGTTCGCGCGACCTGGCGTTTGGCTCGGTGGCGCTGGCCGCGAAGGAAGCGGTGAACTCCGAGGCTGAACGCGAGAAACTGATCATGCAAGGTTTGAAGGAAGTGACGATGCACGAGGTCGGGCACACGCTCGGCCTGCGGCACAACTTCAAAGCGAGTGCGATGTACTCGCTGGACGACGCGAATAACCCGGAAAAGACCAAGGACACGGGACTGACAAGCTCGGTGATGGATTACACGCCGGCAAATATCGCCCCGAAGGGCGTCAAGCAGGGGGACTATTTTTCGCAGACCATCGGGCCGTACGACGTTTGGGCCATTGAGTATGGCTACAAGCCGATCGCCGGCGGATCACCGGAGGGTGAGCTGACGGAATTGAAGAAGATTGCCGCGCGAAGCGGCGAGCCGCAATTGGCGTATGCCACGGACGAAGATACGCGTGGGATCGATCCCGATCCGCTGACGAACCTGTATGACCTTGGCAACGACACGCTGGAATACGCCAAGCGGCGCACGAAGATCATTGGCGAATTGTGGCCGACGATCCTAACTCGCTCGGTGAAGGATGGTGATGGATATCAGCAAGCGCAGCGGACATTTAATGTTTTGCTGGCGGAATACGGGCGAGCGGTGTTTATGGCCGCACGGAACGTGGGCGGCGTGCATGTAAGCCGGAGCCATAAGGGGGACAAGGATGCCGCCCCTCCATTCAAAGTGGTTGATCCGCAGAAACAGCGCGAGGCGCTGGCGCTTTTGGAAGAAAAGGTGTTCAGCGATCAGCCGTTCCAGTTCCCACCGGATTTGCTCAATCACCTGGCGTCGTCGCGGTGGTGGCATTGGGGAACGCAGCCAGCCGTTCGAGCCGACTACGCCGTGCACCAGACGATTGGCGCATGGCAAAGTCGAGTTTTGTCGCAATTGCTTTCGCCGCTTACGCTGCAGCGGATTTACGATTCGGAACTGAAGGTGCCGGCGGATCAGGATGCGTTCACATCGGCCGAGTTGATACGGCGGTTAACCGGCAGCATTTTTGCGGAGACCGAAAAGATTCAGGGCGGCGAGTATACGGAGCGCAAGCCCGCGGTATCGAGTCTGCGACGCAACCTCCAGCGAGCGTACTTGCAGCGGCTGTCGGAAATCGCGTTGGGGAACTCGAGCGCTCCGGCCGATGTGCAAAGCGTATCGTTCATGGAGCTAAAGTCGCTCAAGGAAAAGATCGACAAGCTGCTGGCGGGCAACACCAACCTGGACACTTACACGAAGGCGCACTTGCAGGAATCGAGCAATCGAATCGGCAAGGTGCTCGACGCACGGCTGACGTTGGCGCAGGCCGTAGGAGAACTGGCTTTCGGCAGTCGGCTATCGGCCACTCGCCGTGTTTTGCTGCTGTGGCAGGGTTAAGAAGGCAAGGGCTTTGCGTAATGGCCAAACACAGCCACCCCGCCACCGTGCGTTGTATCCTGGTGCGTCTGCGCGGGGAAGGACTTGCTAATGCGGCGCCTGTCGGCCGCTGGACGCACCCTACATCGTGGTCGCAGCGAAACACAGTCACCCTTACGCATGAAGCTCATTATCGCGATCATTCAGCCGACGAAGCTCAACGCGGTTCGCGAGGCGCTTAACGGCATCGCCGTGACGCGAATGACGGTGTGCGATGCGCAAGGTTATGCGCGGCAGCGCGGACAGACGGAGATGTACCGCGGCCACGAGTACAAGACGCAATTGCTGCGGAAAATCGCACTGGAAATCATGGTAAACGATGATTTCCTGGAGCGGACCGTCGATTCGCTTGATCGAAACGGCCCGCACCAGCCCTGAGGGGAACATTGGCGATGGGAAGATCTTCGTACTTCCGGCGGACGAAACGATCCAGCTGTTCGGTGAGGTAAGGGGGCCGGAGGCGGTGTGAGTTCGGAATGGTCGGAAGGTGGGGAATGTCGGTTCTGTTTCTTTCGACCGATCTAGTATTCTCGTCACGACTGGCGAGTGCAGGGCAGCGCTTGGGCATCACGGTAAGCGCTGTCTTGTCGATCGACGCTGCCGTCGCGCGGATGGAAGGCGAGGAGGTTAAGCTGGTCATTCTCGACCTGGCGACGGGGAATATCGATCCGGCTACGGCTGTCCCGAAGATGCACGAAGCCGCCAAGGGCGTAAGAATTGTCGCCTATGCCCCGCACGTGCATGAGGCAACGCTGGAAGCTGCTCGCGCGGCCGGGTGCGACGAGGTGCTTACGCGCGGCGCATTCGACGCTCGCATGAACGATCTGCTCGCGCGCTATGCCGCGGCCGAGTTCAACCCGTGAGCGGGGGTTGGGCGGGTGGCACCGGAGGTGTTCTTAGCGGTGCAGGCGGCGGCACATCGGTCACGGCCGGCACGCCGAGGGCGTCATTCTTCAAGGGGGGCAAACCGAACCGCTCGTGATCGTCGTCGAGCGTCACTTCGTTGATCTCGGTTCCATCCTCGGCCTTGCGGAGCAGCAAGTAGATCGCCGTGGCAGCCGACCAGAAGTAGGCAAATATAAAGCCCCAGGCCAGCATTTTTGCGCACGCTTCCCAAAAGCCGATCAGTGTGGTGCCGACTGTCTTCATATCCCACGGCTCACTGAGCTCGGCCGCGGTGGTTACAGTGCTCGCGAGGCCTGTCACTTCGAGCGTGCGTTCCTCACCGGCGCCCAACTGGCACCCCAGTAAGCGAGATTTACCGTGAGATCATAGAACAACGAAACAATAATCCATGCCAGGATACCCAATAACGCAGCGACGATAACGTAAAACAGCAGGCGCAACGGCCGGTGAAATACGTACGAGTACGCACGGCTCAGAGAGTCAAACGGGTCGGTGCCCTCGACGCTAACGGTGGCCCACATCAGCGGCCACCCGAAGAACAAGCCCAGAAGGAGCATCGTCATCAGGAAGCCGAGGATCAGGGCGATCGGCCAGAATAATCCAACCAGCATGACCAAAGGACCCCACCTCATCATTAATCCAAGCACGATCAACGGAATTGCAAGAAGAAAAACGCCGACCAGTGGAATCAGTGGGCCGCCGGCATACGGCATCCAGCGCCGGATGCCATGTGCCAGGCCGGCGCGAAAGCCCATGCGGTCTCCGCGCGTCAGCGCGAGCGCCGCGATCCTGGTAATTCCTGCGCCGAAAAGCGACCAGACAATGAGGGCCCAAAGCGCCATGAGCAGGTACATGACGAAGGCCTGAAGCGACAGCGTGCGATTGAAAAGCGATGCGAAGGGTGCGCTCAGCCGATTCCAAACATCGAAAAAAGGGCTGGGTCGGATTTCGTCGCCATCGTCAGGGACAGGCATTCGCACTGGGAGATTGTGTTCCCACGGCCAGGTCTCCAAACCCGTTACGATTGCCTGAACGTGGGCGTCCTCGCTGCCGGAATAGACATAGGCAATCAATCGCCAGCCGGCAAACATCGCCAACAAACCGATTGCCGCTAGCAACAGCGCCGCCGGCGAAACGGCAACTCGAATTGCCGACGCAATCCTTGTCCAGGGAAAGAGTTCCTGCCAGGAGACATCACGCAAGCGGCTTTCATTGGCCATGCCGGGCACCCGTAAAAAGGGCAAGATAGGAAACGTGCCGAACGCCCGGCAATTATAGGTTGCGGGTTTTTCTTGACGCAATGCCAGAAGGGCAGAGCAATGCAATCTCGTCAG
This sequence comes from Pirellulales bacterium, assembly GCA_963829655.1. Classification (GTDB taxonomy): domain Bacteria; phylum Planctomycetota; class Planctomycetia; order Pirellulales; family JALHPA01; genus JBBDYH01. Next base: position 5,533,505 of record CAWHJG010000002.1, on the reverse strand, counting down.
AGAAGAAGGAGCTTACGTTGGCCGCCGTGACCTGTCATTCGTCGGCATCGCCGTTTTGCGGCTCATCCGACTCGGGATCGTCGCGCTTGGGCGCCGGCATGCTGTATCGCTCGTCGAGCCAACGCCCCAGGTCAATTTGCCGGCAGCGATCGCTGCAGAATGGCAGGGTGGGGTTCTTGGGATCGACCGATGAGTTGCAGACGGGGCAGAGGAAGGTGGCCATCTAAAATGACGACTGGCGAAGCACGAATGACGAAGGAGTTCTCATTCTGCCGCGTCAGTCGGATTTGTTCTTCGTTTTTGATTCGCCCTTGGGCGAGGACTTGTCGGAGGAACTCGCCTTGGATTCGGAACCGCCGCTTTTGGATCCGCTTTTTGATTCTCCACTCTTGGAGTCGCTCGAAGATGAGGCGGGTTTGTCTTCGCTGGCGCGCTTCTTATAGCCTTCGCTGCGGTAGTCGGTAGTATAAAAGCCCGATCCCTTGAACATCAATGCGGCGCCCGTGCCGAACAGCCGGCGGAGCTTGGGCTTCTTACACTCAGGGCATTTCTTTTTCACTGCTTCCGTAATCGACTGGAACAACTCGAACTTGTGATCGCAGGCATCGCAGACGTAATCGTAGGTCGGCATTAGCGGGTCTCGCGGGGCAGCTTCTTCAGTATAGTCCGGCTAGTCTGGCTTCTTCGAAACAATCACCTGTGCCGGGCGGACCACGCGCTCGTGGAGCGTGTATCCAGGTTGCGTGGTCAGAATAACGGTGTTTTCGGGGTGCTGGTCGCTCGGCTGGTGGACGATGGCTTGATGTACCGCGGGGTCGAACGCTTCGCCGTCCGTGGGGATCTTCTTGCCGTGGTGGCTTTCGAGGATCGATTCGAGCTGCTGCAGGACCATCTTGAAGCCGGCCAGCAGGCTGGCGGCATCGGCATTCTTCTCGGCGGCCTCGATGGCGCGAGTGACGTTGTCGATCACCGGAAGCAAGTCGCCCAATAACGGCAGCTCGGCATAGCGGCGCTCGTCTTCCAATTCTTTACGAAGTCTCTTGCGCGTGTTTTCCAGCTCGGCTTGTAGACGGAGCACACGGTCCTGCGCCTCTGCGGCTTGATTGCGAAGCTCGTCGTGCTCGTCGCCTGCGCGGGGCTCGTCGCCTAGTTCGCCGTCGGAGAACGCACCATCGCCGACGTCGCCGTCGGTTGGCGGATTGTGCGTCGTTTTTTTGTTTCGGTCGGACATATTAAAAGTACGTAGCGCTCTCGCAATTCAATCATTCACTCGGGACAAAGTACTCTTTGAGCTTCTCCAAAAACGACTTGCGGTGCGAACTGACGTTTGCGTTCTCCTCTTTGGCCAACTCGCGAAGCAACTCTTCCTCGCGCGGCGAGAGTTTCTTAGGCACGTCAACGTTCACTTGGACTAGCAAATCGCCTTTGTTGCGATGACGGGGATCGGCCATGCCGCGGCCGCGCAGCTTGAACACGTCACCGGGTTGGGTACCGGCCGGGATCTCCAGATTATCGGGCCCTTCGAGCGTGGGCACTTCGATCGTCGCGCCGAGCGCCGCTTGAGCATAGCTGATCGGCACGCGGCATATCAGGTGTTGTCCCTCGCGCTGGAAGAGCGGGTGTTCTTTGACTTCGATCAATACGTAGGCGTCGCCGGGCGGGCCGCCGTTGGCGCTTGGCTGCCCCTCGCCCGCCAACCGCAATCGCATTTCATGATCCACGCCGGCCGGAATGTTGACTTCGCGCTTTACACGTTTGGTCACCACGCCTTGCCCGCGGCATTTTGGGCACGGGTCTTTGATCACCTTGCCCTCGCCATGGCATACGGGGCAAGTGGTCTGTACGCGGAAAATCCCCGACGACTGAATCACTTGCCCTCGGCCGCCGCAGTAGTGGCAGGCCTGAGGCTTGGTGCCGGAGCGAGCGCCGGTTCCCGTACAGTCGCCGCACTTCTCGTGCCGCTCGAACTCGACGACCTTGGTCACTCCACGTGCCGCTTCGAACAGGTCGAGACGGACGTTGCGCGCCAACATCGGCGCCTCGTCGAACGCGACTGCGTCCCCGGCCGCCGCCGAAGAAATCGCCAAAAATTCCCTCTCCAAAGATGTCGCCGAAGGCCGAGAAGATGTCGTTGACATCGGTGAAGTGTGGCGCGGCGCCGCCGACGCCCGCGTGGCCAAAGCGGTCGTAGCGTGCCGCGCTTATCGGGATCGCTGAGCACCTCGAAGGCCTCAGCGGCTTCCTTGAAGTAGGCGATCGCTTCTTCGTTGCCGGGGTTCTTGTCGGGATGGTATTTGATCGCGAGCTTGCGATAGGCGTCGGCGATTTCCTTGGCCGACGCATTGCGCGCCACCGCAAGGACTTCGTAGTAGTCTCGCTTTTCGGACATCGTGGCCATGACGCCGGGCTTGCTGTGTCTGTGTTACGCGGCACGGGCCACCCGGCACTTTGCAAGGTGGCCCGTAACGGTATGATCAATTGTAGGTTGCAACGCACGGCGCGGTTAAGGCCGATTTACTCAACACGAGCACTGCTATCTCACGACGCCCTCGACTTTACCGCGGCTCTTCTCTTCCTTATCGATGTTGGTGACCATCGTCTCGGTGGTGAGCATCGAGCGCGGCGATGCTGGCAGCGTTGGAGAGGGCGGTGCGCACGACCTTTACCGGGTCGATGATGCCAGCCTTGTACATATCGACGTACTCGCCTTGGTTGGCGTCGTAGCCGATGTTGGTGGGCTTGCTGGCTGACCTCGTCGGCGATCACGCTGCCATCGATGACCGCAGTTGTCGACGATCTGGCGGATCGGGGATTCAAGAGCGTCGAGCACGATCTGTACGCCGATCTTCTCGTCGCCCTTGGCCTGATTACGGGCCTTTTCCACCGCCTCTTTGCAGCGCAGCAGAGCCACGCCGCCGCCGGGAAGAATGCCTTCTTCGACCGCAGCCCGGGTGGCATGCAACGCGTCTTCGACGCGGGCCTTCTTTTGCTTCATCTCGGTTTCGGTGCCGGCGCCGACGGAAATGATCGCCACGCCGCCGGTGAGCTTGGCCAGGCGTTCCTGGAACTTCTCCTTGTCGTACTCGCTCTCGGTGGCTTCGATCTGGTTCTTGATCTGCTGGATGCGGGCCTGGATTTCGGTCTGCTTGCCGGCGCCTTGAACGATCGTGGTGTCGTTCTTATCGACGGTGATCTGCTTGGCGCGGCCGAGATGGCTGAGGTTGAGGTTCTCGAGCTTGATGCCGAGGTCCTCGCTGATCAGCGTGCCGCCGGTGAGCATGGCGATGTCGCCGAGCATCGCCTTGCGACGGTCGCCGAAGCCGGGGGCCTTTACCGCACAGACAGTTGAGCACGCCGCGGAGTTTGTTGACGACCAGGCCGTGAGAGCCTCGCCTTCGACGATCCTCGGCGATGATCAACAGCGGCTTGCCCGATTGCGCGATCTTCTCGAGCACCGGGATCAGCTCGCGAAGGTTGCTGATCTTCTTTTCGTGGATCAGGATGTAGGCGTCTTCGAGCACGCACTCCATCTCGGCCGGGCTTGTTGATGAAGTACGGCGAGATGAAGCCCTTGTCGAACTGCATGCCCTCGACCAGCTCGAGCGTGGTTTCGATCTGTCTTGCCTTCCTCGACGGTGATCACGCCGTCTTTGCCGACCTTTTCCATCGCGTCGGCCAGCAGCGTCGCCGATCGCCATGTCGTTGTTGGCGCTGATCGCGCCGACCTGGGCGATCTCGTCCTTCTTGGAGACCGGCTTGGCCATGCTCTTGAGGTGCTCGACGGCCGCATCGACGGCCTTTTCGATGCCGCGGCGGACGGCCGTCGAGTTGCTGCCGCGAGCCACGCTGCGGATGCCTTCCTTGAAGATCGCGCGGGCCAGCACGGTGGCGGTCGTGGTGCCGTCGCCGGCGAGGTCGCTAGTCTTGCTGGCGACTTCGTTGACGAGCTTGGCGCCCATGTTCTCGAAGCGGTCTTCCAGCTCGATTTCCTTGCTGACGGTAACGCCGTCCTTGGTGACGGTCGGGCCGCCGAAGGACTTGGCGATGATCACGTTGCGGCCGGTGGGGCCCATCGTGACGGCGACGGCGTTGGCCAGCTTTTCGACGCCCTTGAGCATCTTGGCGCGGGCGGAGTCTTCGAAGAGCAGTTGTTTTGCCACGAGTTATTTTCCTGCGAGTGAGTTAGTGATTGGTTTATTAACCACGGAGCCACGGAGGTCACGGAGACAAAAAGCAGATTACTTGTTCGGACTGCTCCGTGTCTCAGCGCCTTCGTGGCTTTACATATTTGCGAGATTAAGCGAGCACTTTCGCGAGGATGTCGGTTTCGCGGAGGATCTTGACCTCGTTGCCGTCGACTTCGATGTCGCTGCCGGAGTACTTGCCGTAGATCACCTCGTCGCCGACGCGGACGGACAGCTTCGCGCGCGATTGCCGCTATCCAGCAGCTTGCCGGGGCCGACGGCCATGACGGTGCCGCGCTGCGGCTTTTCCTTGGCCGTGTCGGGCAGCACGATGCCGCCGGCGGTCTTTTCCTCGGCTTCCATCGGTTCCACGACCACGCGATCATCCAGGGGACGAAGTTTGAGCTTGCCATGTGTCAAATTCCTTTCTAGTGAATTGTGATTTGTTCGATGTTTGAAGTTGATCAATGCAGAGCTGCGGTCGATTCACGATCATGCCTACCATCATGCCACCCATGCCGCCCATGCCGCCCATGCCCCCATTCCGCCCATGCCACCCATGCCGCCACCCATGCCGTGGTCGTGGCCATGGTCGTGATCGCCGCCTTCCTTCTCGTCGTTGGGAATGTCGGTGACGAGCGATTCGGTGGTGAGCAGCAGCGAGGCGACGCTCGCGGCGTTTTGCAGGGCGATGCGAACGACCTTGGCCGGGTCGATGATGCCGGCCGCGACCAGGTCGGTGTACTCGTCGCGGTCGGCGTCGTAGCCTTCGTTCTTACCCTTCAGCTGGCGAACGCGATTGACGACGACCGCGCCGTCGACGCCGGCGTTGTCGGCGATGCAACGCAGCGGGTAATCGAGCACGTTCTTGACGATCGCCGCGCCGTGCTTCTCGTCGCCTTCGAGCTTGAGGCTTGTCGAGCGCCTTTTCGCAGCGGAGCAACGCCACGCCGCCGCCGGGGACGATGCCCTCTTCGAGAGCCGCCTTGGTGGCCGCTCTTGGCGTCTTCGAGCAGGAACTTGCGCTCCTTCATCTCGGTTTCGGTCGCGGCGCCGCACGTTGATCTGAGCCACGCCGCCGGCCAGCTTGGCCAGACGCTCCTGCAGCTTCTCGCGATCGTACTCGCTGTCGGTGCGCTTCGATCTCTTTGCGGATCTGTTCGGCGCGGCCGTCGATCTCTTCCTTCTTGCCCGCGCCGCCGACGATGGTCGTTTCTTCGGCAGTGATGCGTGAACTTCTTGGCGCGGCCCAGGTCGGTCAGCTTGACGCTGTCGAGCTGGATGCCCAGGTCCTTGAAGATCGGCGGTGCCGCCGGTGAGCACGGCGAGGTCGCCGAGCATCGCCTTGCGGCGGTCGCCGTAGCCAGGGGCCTTGACCGCACAGACCTTGCAGGATGCCGCGCATCTTGTTGACGACCAGCGTCGCCAGGGCTTCGCCTTCGACGTCTTCGGCGATGATCAACAGCGGCTTGTCCGCCTTGCTGATCGCTTCCAGAAGCGGAACGAGCTTCTTGTGCGTTGCTGATCTTCTCTTCGTAGATCAGGATGTAGGCGTTTTCCAGCTCGACAGTCTTGCTCGTCCTGATTGGTGACGAAGTGGGGCGAGAGATAGCCGCGGTCGAACTGCATGCCTTCGACGACATCGACCGTCGTTTCGCTCTGCTTGCCTTCTTCGACGGTGATCACGCCGTCTTTGCCGACCTTTAAGAACGCGTCGGCCAGCACCTCGCCGATCGTCGGGTCGTTGTTGCCCGCGATCGTGGCGATCTGCTGAATCTCTTTCTTGTTCTTGTCGTTGATCGGAGTCGCCATCTTCTTGATCTGCTCCGCGACCGCGTCGACCGCCTTGGCGATGCCGCGCGAAAGGGCCATCGGGTCGGCACCCGCGGCGATCATCTTCAGGCCTTCGCGGAAGATCGCTTCGGCCAGGACGGTGGCGGTCGTCGTGCCGTCGCCGGCGACGTCGTTGGTCTTGCTGGCGGCTTCCTTGACGAGCTGGGCGCCGAGGTTCTCGTACGGGTCGTCGAGCTCGATGTCTTCGGCCACGGTGACGCCGTCTTTGGTCACCTTGGGCGAGCCCCAGCCCTTGTCGAGCACCGCGTTGCGGCCGCGGGGGCCGAGCGTGCTGCGCACGGCACGTGCGAGCTTTGCGACGCCGGCCGCTAACGGCTGGCGGGCCTCGTCGTCGAACACCATCTGTTTTGCCACTGGGAATCCTCCTGAGTGGATTTATTGAGTACTGAGTAACGAGCTTGAGCGATTGAGATTAACTAGTTTGCGACGCGGATCAGAGCGCTCAATAGAATTCGCTTCCGCGGCCGATCGACCCCCACACGTTTGCCAACGTGACTGACAGTTTGCCTGATGGCCTGAGCGGGGAATCGCCAATCTGGCAGACAGGATCCCCGCGTTGGGCTACTAAAGGCAAAGGGTATGCCCAGAAGCCGCGGGTTGGTGCTAATTCGTTTTGGTACAATGAGTTCGGTAGATTTGTGGCTGGTTCCGATAGATTGGCGCGGCGAACCCGGGAGACGGAGGGGTGTCAAATTGGCCGCTGTAAATAGCCGCAGCAGACACGGAGAAATGAGGGTTGCGAGATGTCGGATGAAGAGGTCGGATACGCGCGGCGGGAGTTTCTTGGGCAGTGTTTGGCTGCGCCGGCGCTCGGACTAGGTCTGTCCGGGCTCGCGCATACTGCAAACAAGCCGACAGAGGACGCTGCCGTTGAACTTCGCTATGCGCGTTTGCTCGCCCAAGTTCCCAAAGAACTCTTCTATCGGCGCACGCCATTGCCTGACGACAAAAACGCATGGCGATTCTGGCTTGAGGCGCATGGCAAGCTCGTCTCGCCATTTGAAGGTGAATTCGCGGAAGATCTGAAATCTGAGGAGCAATCAATCATTGGCTTTGATGACCCGGCACCGCGCGGCAGTCAATGGGCAGCGGTCGATCGGTGGCTACAGGCCAACCGCGAGCCGAAGGAGTTGATTGAGACCGGGCTCGGTCAACCACTTCAAGTAGTGCTTTGCGTACCAGGGCGCGAGTGTCCGCTGCACGAAATGGATGTCATGCGGCATTTCGAATGGGTTTACGCCCTCGGTCTTCGGCATCACCTGGGAAAAGGAAGGGGTTGACGAAGCAGAGCATGAGCTCAAGCAATTCGTACGATTGACCGATCAAGCCGTCGCGGCAGAAGGTCCTCTTATAACCGCGATGATCGCGCGCTCAATGTCAGGAGCCGCCGCAATTGGAATTCGAGAATTAGCCAGCGGTACCAAGCTCGACGAGCAACGCATCGCCTATTGGATCGACGAACTCGAGAAGAGGAATAACAGTGCCCCGTCGCTGATACCTGCGATTCGCGTTGAGTTTTGCACTTATTTCCTTCTCTCAGGCGGGAATTGAAGCAAATGCCACAATTGCCGATGTTGTCGGCGACTTCATCGACGATCACGACGTGGACAAGCTATTCGTCAACAAAGAGGCAAATACGCGGAAACTGAGTTTGCTCAAAAGTCGGATCATTACACTCTTACAGAACCATCCGAAGCCATTCGATCAGCGCGAAACAATCGCACTGGCGGCCGATCTCAATATCGATGCAATTAGGCACATCGGAAATTATGGCAGGACGGGCACTGTCAAAAAACGCTTCGACGAGCTTAAGGAGGAATTGAGCACCTGGCCTGAGGAGCTGCGACCAAGCGCTGCACTCTGGTTAGCGATAGGAAACGAAGAACCTAAACATTTTGCCGACACCGAACGCAACTCGCTCGGCGAAAAGCTTCGCGCGATCGAAAATCCGCTCGGGAAGGGGCTGCTTTGCGACATGATGACCACGCCTTTACTGTCGCATGGAATGCCCCATCTGGACGCGCAAATTCGAGCGATCGAGGTTATCCTGGCCGTCCACCTTTTCGAGCTCCGATATAAACAGTGCCCCGATTCACTTGATGAGCTAGCTGATCGTAAGATTCTCGCGACGGTGCCAATCGATCCGAATGGGACAAAGCCGATGCAGTATCCGCGGATCGTGGCGTTGTGTGGAGCGTTGGCAATGAGGGTACGGGTACAGGGGAGTTGAGTGATGAGAAGGATGAGTTTGGTAACGTGCGATCAGAACGGGATCAGTTCACGTGGCGATTGATTCCCCGTGCGGCGTGATCGAAGCCGGCCCAGCACTTGGACTTGGCGAATTTGAATGGGATTACTGTGAATTGCCACAGGCCGATTCCGGGCCGAAATCTGGCATTTTTTGCCCCAAACCCTAAGCAAAACACAACGATTTCCTAACAATCCGCGGTTAGAATGCAGGGGGCCCAGAGTGGGAAAGGGGGGCCATATGTTGAAGCAAAACGTCTTGTTTGTGTGCACCGGCAACTCGGCTCGGAGCCAATTGGCGGAGGCACTGTTGAAGCATCACGCTGGCGACCTGTTCGAGGTTCACAGCGGCGGTACGAACCCGCGACCGATCAATCCGCTCACGCTGCGCGTGCTGCAGGAGATCAACCTGCCGACCGGCGAGCTGCGCGCCAGCGCGCGGAGACATTCCGCGGCGGGATGCCGTTTCGTTACGTGATCTCGCTTTCGGGCGGGCCGGCGTGGATGTGCGTGGCCAACTGGCCGAACACCGTCGAGCGGATGTTCTGGACGTTCGAGAATCCTGCCAGCACCGAAGACACCGACGAGGATCCGCTCGAACGGTTCCGCGACGTGCGCGACTCGATCGAAGCGCGGATCAAGGAGTGGGTAGCGGGAGTACGGCGGAGCTTATCGGTGCAACCATCTTTTTTCGATGGACCGATCCCTAGCACGCCGTCGATGGCGACGTGAACGCGCAGAGAAGGGGATGTGGGGATCGAGCGGGGATAGTGGGGATGAAATTCCCAATGGGCTTGCACGATTCATGGTGCGTCAGCGCGGGTCAGATCCCAGCGGGATTGAGTGCCAGTTGACCGCTTGACACACCCTACGACCTTCGGCGACGAGCGACGCACGCAGCGGCGAGCGCACCAACGAGGCACAGCGCGATCGAGCCGGGCTCCGGGATGACCGCGAAGCCGCCGGCGAAGTCGATCCCACCGCCAACTAGCCGACCGTTAGTCGTCGCGCCCGTGCCAAGGTTGACATCGTAAAGCAGATACTTGCCGGGGTCGCCGACTGGTGCATCGGGGCGCACGTAAACCGCATACGCCAATTCATCGGCGTTGCTGTCGTCGGTCCCGGTGCTGAAGATGTCGAAGCCAACATTCTGCAGCGCATTGATCGACACGCCGAGCGAGCCGATTCCTGTCAAGAATCCCCCGTTTGGCGACGGCGTTCCATCGACACCTCCCTGGCGGACCAGGTTGTCGAAACTATGATCGATGCCGAACAGGGTCGTCACGCCGCCCGCGGTTGAAGCGCCGCTGTTGGTGTAAGCAACCGCGTCAACGTTGGGCACAACCGCTAAGATTTGCGTCAGCGGCGTATCGACCGCCGCGACCAGCCCGGTGTCGGAATTCAATCTCAGGTTCATGGCACGTGAGCTGACCAGGCGAATCCGCATGCTGCCGTCGCCTTGAAGTGTGCGCGGGTTAAAATCCAGACCGATGGTCTGGTCGGCAATGTTATAGCCGGCGGCGCCCGCCACCACGCTGGGAAAACCGGGGCCGACTGGCGTCACCGCGGCCGTTGCTGTGTTGATCGTGTAGAGCTGCGAGGTGGTCGGGCCGACATCGATGCCGTAGAGGATGCCCGTGCCGGGGCGGAAATCGATGGCGTCGGTGACGACGCCCATGTTGCCGATCGGCGTAATCACAGCGGGTGAATTAACATCGAATCGGAACAGCGCGCCGTTGGCGGTGACCCCGTAGCCGGTCTGGGCGCGGGCGACCGGCGAAGCCAGCAACGATGCGCAAACGCTCACGCAGAGTACAAGAATGGCCCTTCTCATGTTCGGTGTCCTTAAGGTGAGGATTCGACGATCGCCCGCAGCGGGCGCGCTGCACTTTGGCGGGTCGCCGTAAGTGAGCAGTTGCCTGCGGCGGTGTCAAGGAACGGGCGCGAGCGGCAGCCCGCGGCGAAAAGTGGGATGACGTTCGACATGCGCCGGAGAGGGGGATATGGGGATGGGGCGGAGATATTGGGGATGTAGTTGCGGAACGGTGGCGATTCAGGCTGCGATGCCGATAAAACGCGCGGATACATCCGACCCTCACCATGCCTCTCCCAAGGGAGAGGGTTTTAGGGCGTGAAGTCTTCGTCGCCTTTGAGATTCGCGACGAACGCCGCCAGCAGATCGGCGGCGCGGTCCAGATCGTCGAGCGAGACGATCTCGACCGCGCTGTGCATGTAGCGGTTGGCGATGCTCACGAGGCCTGTCGCCACGCCGGCGCGGTTGAGCTGCATCGGGTTGGCGTCGGTCCCGGTCGCGCGGCTTTGAGCGCCGAGCTGGAAGGGGATCTCGCGCGAGCGGCCCGCTTCGATCAGCCGCTCGACGACCACCGGGTTCATGTTCGGCCCGCGATACACGACCGGCCCGCGGCCGAGGGCTTTGTCGCCTTCCTGCTTCTTGTCGATCGTGGGACAGTCGCTGGCGTGCGTGACATCGACGGCGATGCCGACCTGTGGATCGATGCCGAAGGCGCTGGTCTGTGCACCGCGGAGGCCGATTTCTTCCTGCACCGTGCTGACGGAGTAAAGTGCGCAGTGGATCGTCTGCCCCTTGAGCCGGCGCATGGCCTCCATGACGACCCACAGGCCGACCTTGTCGTCCATGCCAGGTGCGTTGGCGAGGCCGTTTCGCATTTCCTGGAGGCCGAGGGCGAGTGTGATGGGATCGCCGACGCGGACGAGCGATTCGGCCTCGGCCTTGTCACGCGCGCCGATGTCGATCCACAGGTCCTTGAGCTTGGGGACTTGCTTGCGCTCTTCCTCGGTGAGCAGGTGGATCGGCTTGCGCGCGATCACGCCGGCGACCGGGCCTGGCTGCGTCCAGATCGTCATCCGCTGGCCGATCAGGTTCAGTGGGTCCCAGCCGCCGATCGGGCTGGCGTAGAGAAATCCCTCGTTGTCAATGTACTGGACGAGGAATCCGATCTGGTCGCAGTGGCCGGCGAGCATGACACGCAAGGGCGCGGCTGCGTTTTTTACGGCGATCACGTTGCCATGCAGGTCGGTGGTGACACGGTCGGCGAACGCGGCGGCGTACTCGCGGACGAGGTTCTGCACCGGCCGCTCGAAGCCGGAGGGGGACGGGGTTTCGAGCAGGCGTTTCAGGAAATTCTGGGCGGAAGAATCCATCGGACAGTAGCAGCACCACAACGTGCCGGCTTTTAGACTAAGACGAAATTATTTATCCACAGCAGCGGGAATTGATTGCCGCGCAAGGTTAGCCGGTTGAAGCCTTCACTTCCCTCAAAGGCGGCCTGGTACGGCGATTGGGTAAAGTTTCCTGTCGCTATCACCGTGTCATCGCCACCGGCCATTACGACAAATATGTCCTGTGAGCAGATGGTGTAGCTCAGGTCCAATCCATCGTGCCCGCTTTGACCGTTCACGTCCATCCTCGTTAATTGATTGCCGTAGACCTTGAATTGATCGTCGCCAGCGCCGCCGGCAATGTCAATTTCAGAGCTGATACAGCGAAACACATTGAACGTGACAGGGGAAGAGTTGTTAAATCCCGTAACCAGATGTATCTCGCCTTCGGCGTAAACAGTATCGACGTAAAAGCGCGATACTCCTCCGATTGATTCCAGGCTTAGTCCGCCGCTTGCATACGACAGTACGACCGCCATGCTGTTGCCACCGGCACCGGCCCGCATCCCAATGCCCTGAGCCGCAATTTGACTGCCGAAGAAACTATTGTCGCCATCGCCCAATTGTCCGCCCACAAAGTTTCTGGCCGACGTACCGATCCAGCGAACGACATCGGCACCTTCTGCGGTATCAATGAGCTGGCTCGTACCGATGTAGACGTTGTTTTCGAGCAAGGTGTCGCTGCCGGCCCCAGTATTGACGAGCAGTTGCCCGGCGGGCGACACCGGTTGGTTAGCACCTAAGCTCAGCCAGTCATTTCCAGCGCCAGTTGTGATCTCGATCTGTCCAGCGATGTAAGTATTGTCGATAGTCAGGACGTTCTCGCCATCGCCGAGATCGGCATCCAGATCCCCTGTCACACCTGGGATCGTTACGCTGCCGTCCGGCGTGCCGTTCACTGTCGTGCCGTTACGGCCGGTCACCGTGAACTCGCCGGGATTCGCCGTGCCAACCACGGCAATGTCGTCACTCGCCGAGTCGCCGGTGATGGTGAGCGTGCCGGCGCTGAGCGACGTCGTCACCGCCATTAGCCGACGGGATTCGACTTGTTCGAAGCCCAGCACGCGGCGATTGCGCCTTGCCACCCACTTTTGAAAGGATCGCCGAAACATCTAGTTCCCTTTTCGCATCCCCACCATCCCCGCCCGATCCCACATCCCCCTCTCGGGCATGCAGGGAGCGGCGCGAGCGCGTCACACAAAGTTCGCAGTCAACAAACTCCCAAACAAGTTGCCGCTGAGGGATAGCGCGTTGCCGCCCAGGCCGCCGTTGAGCGCCGTGGTCGAGGTGACCACGTTGCCAACCAGCGTCAGCGAATCGTTGCCGTCGCTTAACTGCGCGGTGGTAATGTTGTGCACGACGTTGTAGCGGCCGGTCACCGTGTCGCTGCCGACGCCGCTTTCGATGTAGAGCACGATCAATTCCTCGGGCTGACCGGCAAACGGCGGTTGCGCGGTGATCAGGTTGCCATGCACGTTGAGCGTGTCGTTGCCGTTGCCGCCGTAGACCTGCAAGCCGAGCGATGCGCAGCGAAATACGTTGATCGACGAGTTGTAGGCCGGGTTCACGGCCACGCCGGCACCCGGCAGCTCATACTCGCCGGCCGAGAGCGTGATGTAGCCGGCGCTGTAACAGGTATCGACGTAGATCGTGTTCGCGCCTTCCTCCATTTGCACATACAGGTACCAGAGCGCGGAGGTGTTGAGCACGGCCACGCTGCTTTTGCCCGCGTCGCCGTATACGCCGAGGTTTGCGCCGCTGGTCACGCCAGTGATCAGGCAGGAGTAGGTATTGTCTTCGTCCAGGCCTTCGGTGTCGTCGGCGATCTGGATGTCCAGGGCCGCCGACGCACCGTCGATGTCGAGCGCGTCATTCCCCTCGGCGGTGTCGATGTAGCAATTGGCGCCGACGAAGACGTTGTAGTTGCGCATGCTGACTTCATCGTCGCCGTCGCCCGTGCCGATCTCCAGGTTTCCTCCGGTCGAGACCACGCCGAGGTCGCCGAGGATGACCATGTCGTCGCCGCCGCCGGTATCCTCAAAGATGATGTCGCGTGCGACCAGCACGTCGTCCATCGTCACGGTGTCGTCGCCTGCGCCGAGGTCGAGAATGATGCTGCCGCGGATGCCGGAAAACGTGTCGCTGACGGCGCCGTTGACGAGAGTTGTGTTGATGCCGCTGACCAGGAACTCGCCGTTGGCGGTGCCGAAGATGGAAATCTCGTCGCTGGCGGCGTCGCCGGTGATGATCAGGTGGTCGCCGTCGGCGTCGCTGGTGACCGTGGCAGTAACGGCCAGAAGCCGGCGTTCCTCAAATTGCTCAATCCGCAAAGTCCGCCGATTTTGGCGTGCACCCAACGCGGTCCCAGTGGTCGAAGGCTTTCGGCGCCACATGGTTCGCTCCGTCTATTTAGAGTTACGGCGGTTCCGTTCGCCGAAGAAATAGCGGTCAGAATGACCCTTCCTATCGTATCGGGTGCGACGGGGGGTTCGCGATACTCGCGCAAGGCAAAATGGTCGAATCGCGAGTGCCCCTGAGGCACCGCCCAAAACCCCGGCAACGCCGTGCCGCTGAGACGACGGCACGACGTTGATTACCGGCAAGCGAGTGAGACGGCGTTATGCCACCGACTGGAAGTTGTAGTACCCCAAACCGGTGAGTGCGTTGCCCTGCATCAGCAGCAGGTTGTAGCCGGGCCCGCCGTCGAGGTAGGCGCTGACGCGGGCCAGCGACGTGATCAGTGCCATCGAGTCGCCGCCGTCCCCGAGGACCGCGAAGATCTGGTCCATAGCCGAGCTTTCGACGCGGACAGCGTCGTAACCCAGGCCGGAGTCGATCGAGAGCGTCTTGCGCGCGAAACGGCGACGGTGAGTTGATCGCTGTCGTCGCCGAGCGAGACGGCCAGAGTCTGACCGATCGCGCAGTACGCAATATTGACCAGGTCGAAACCGGCGGCCATATCGACATACAGGCTGGCGCCGCAGGAGAAGTTTCTTATGCCCAGGTAGTCGCCGCCGAAGCCGGCGAGAACTGCTGCGCCGCCGACGGCCGAGCTGCTGCGCATCCAGAGGATGTCGTTGCCCGCGCCGGAATCGATCAACCAATAGCCGCCCGCGCACACCGAGTCGATTGCGACGTTGTCGTTGCCGGCACTGCCGCGCACGACGAAGTCGCGGCCCACGTTCAGGTATTTCACCTCGGGTGTGCTGTCGCCGGAGGTGTAGTTCAGGACGAAGTTTCCGCCGATCGTGCTGAACGTTGGGCTAAAGTAGTTGACGTTGCTGAAGTCGCTTGCGCCGCCGAGGTTGGCGGTGAAGTGACGGCTGATGTTGATCGCGCCGATGATCACGGTGCCCGTGCCGTTGATGACCACGTCGGTGAGGACGCTTGCGTTTTGCATCCGCATCCAATCGCCGTCCAACGTGACATTCACTTTCCCATTGACCTGAAAACGTGCCAGGGCGCATTCTGAAAATAGTAGGCGTCGCCCGCGCCGGTGCAGTTGATGTTCAAGTCGCCGCCGACGGTTGTGCTTACCTGAAGGGTCTTTTGCCCGCCGCTGCCGGTCACTGTCAGATTGCCGCCGATCGAGCCTCCCTCGATCGTTGCGGTGCTGATGTCACCGTCGAGCAGGAGATGGAAATTGTGAGCGATCACGGCGCGCTGCATGAACACGCCGAGCGCACGATAGCCGGCGACGATCTGTAGCGATCCGCCGACATTAAACGTGTTGCTACCGATCACGTTGAGCTGGTTGAATCCGTACACGGCCTCGGGGTTACTGCCCATGTCGATGCTGACGTTCCCCGGAATATGGACCGCCGCCGCGCTCGTATCAAAATGGAGAACGTCATAGCCGTTGCCCATGACGATCGTCGCGCCGCCGGTCACGCCCGAGACCGTCGCTGAAGCGGCGCCGTTAACCGTGGTACTGACGTCCTGACCCGTGACGACGAACTGGCCGGCGACACCTGTGGCCTGAATCGTGATCTGATTGTTGGCCGCGTCACCGGTGATCGACAGGTTGCCGCCCGTCACGCCGACGCTGACGTTGCCGGCCAGGGCCAGCCGCGGTTCGAGAGATTCTAATTGCAGCCGGCGATACCGATTCTTGCGGTTCATAGGGCACCGTGGGTTTGGCTTTTGGATGCGTGTGCCAAACGTCGACTGGCCCGCCGGATCTGCCCGCTGCGACGTAGGCACCTAATCGGATGAGTGCATGCGGAAGAGCTTGAGACGAGAGACTGAAGCGAATGCTTCCTAATCAACGCTAGCACGCGCATTCGCGCTGCGACGGGCGATGATGCCAAAAGGCAACGGGCCGCCGAAGTTTTCATCGACGGTCCGCTGCGGCTTTAGCCATCCAATTGGGGCGTCTTTAGCCTAATTGCTTAGCCCGAGATTGACTCGAAGTTGCGGCGGACGAGTCCTGTGAGCAGGTTGCCGCTGGAGAGCAAGACGTCGTAGCCCGGACCTCCGTCGAACAAAGCGGCTCATTCGTGCCAGTGACGACACAACGGCGAGCGAATCGCCGCCGTCACCGAGGCTGGCGAACAGGTGGTCGGTCGCGGAGTATTCGATTCGCACCGCGTCGTAACCGTTGCCGGCATCGACCGACAGGTTCCGGGCGCTGGAAGCGTAAACGGTCGCCTGGTCGCTGTCGTTGCCAAGCGAGACCGACAACGTTTGAACCACCGAGGTGTACGATAGGTTGACCAGGTCGAAACCAGCGGCCATGTCTACATAGAAGCTGCGTGCGCCAGGAAATTACCGACGCGGACGTAGTCACTGCCTGCGCCGCCGAGAATCGCCGCTTCGCCATCTGCCGAGCTGTTGTGGACCCAGACGATGTCGTTGCCGTCGCCGGTGTCGATCAACAATGAGTTGCCCGCGCGGACGTTGTTGAGGCGGACATTTTGGATATTTGCGTTGCCGCGCACGACTAGATCATGCGTGACATTCAGAAAGTTCAACTCCGTATTGCCGTTCAGCGTCCCTGTGTACGTGACGATGAAATTGCCCCCCACCTGGCTAAACGGCGTTTGAGCAGGGGCATCGGCCAAACGCGCATGGACGCCGGACATGTTCAGCGTCGCGACGAGATCTCCGTCAATATCGGCGTCAAACAGGTTGACAATTACGCCGCCATTCACAACGACATCTTCATCTACATCGCATGAGGTCAAATAAAAGTGGCCGATGCCAGTTGTGATATACACGCTGCCGCCGATGTGCGGGCGATCTGTCGAATCTCCCTCTACCCTTAGCGATGCGACACTCGCCGCTGAGGTGAAATGCAGGTCGCCGCCTACTGAAGCGCCGACTATAACACTTCCCGCGTTGCCCTCAATTGTCAGGTCACCGGCGATCGATCCGCCCCTTAGCTCGACACCGTGGATTTCGTTCGAAACTATCAAGTGAAAGTCGCCGCCGATGAATGCATTTTCAATTTCGGCGACGGTGCTAAAACCCGTGATCACATCAAGCGATCCGTCGACCGAGAACGCATTCGACCCGGTTACGGTGAGATGATGCATCGCGAGATAACCAGGATAGCCTAGACCCATGTCGATGTGCATGTCGCCTGCGAAGTGGATGGCGGCAGGATCGGTGTCGAATGTGAGTGAATCATAGTTGTCGCCAAGTTGAATATTCACGTTGCCGACAACCCCTGAAACCGTTGCAGAAAGGCCGCCGTTGACTGTCGTACTGCTGCCCTCTACGACAAACTCACCCGCCGTGGTTGTGGCCGTAATTGTGATGCTGTTCATTTCGCTGTCGCCGACGATGGAGAGGTTTCCCCCCGTGACGTTCACAGTCACATCGCCAGCCAGCATTTGTCGTGGTTCTAGTGTTTCAAGCCGCAGCCTCCGGTACTTTCGAAATAGAGTGCGTTTCATCAGAGATGCCTTTCAAATAGTCGGGTGCGGCCGCGCATGCGCAGCACGCCACCCGTAGAGTCGAGGAAAAGACGAACGAACGGAAAAGATCAAACGAACCGGTCAGACGAGCCGCGCGGCAAACGGCAGTTGTGAACCTGCCTAAGACTCGCGGGAGACCCATGCCGAGCGAACCAGGCAGCGATCGGTGTGTCCACGAGTGGACGCCGTGCCGCCCTCAACAAATCAGCGTTGTCTTTCGATTCGCATCGATGAGATTGGCATGGCTACCGAGTCTGCCCGTGAAGACCTGTCCGCCCGCGGGTCGTTGGGACCGCGGCGGCGTTGACAGGCCCGTTCGCACGGGATAGATTTCAGTGGGAAGCGTACCTTATAGTTTTTGCAAGGTTTTCCGTTGACTCGATTTAAGGTTTGCCACGCCATGCCGTTTCGTCGTTCGAATCACCGCTCGCAGCCGTTCCGACCTGGTCGGGGTAGGCGTCGTAGCGATTATTCGAATTACTCCCCGGCGGCCGTAAGGGCGTGGCGACTAACTACCGTTTACCCGAAGCCCTGCGGTCGATAAAGACAGCAGGGCTTTTTTGTTGGTGATCAGGGGATAAGCAGGGGATGAGGGGATGAGGCATGAAGATGGGGGGATGAAGAGAGACAGGTGGATGCGGACAACCTTGCGTTGCTTGGTTCCTTGCTTCTATTCCTGAGACCGAACCACAAACGTTAGTAGTTATGCGATACATTCAGATCTACGACACGACGCTTCGCGACGGCACGCCAGGGCGAAGGCGTCAATTTTTCGCTCCAGGACAAGCTGCTGATCACCGAGCAGCTCGACCGGCTGGGCTTCGACTTATATCGAGGGCGGGCTATCCGCTGTCGCAACGAGAAGGACGCGCAGTACTTTCAGCGCGTGCAGGAGCTGGAGCTTGCAGCACTCGCGCGTCTGCGCCTTTGGCATGACGCGGCGCAAGGGGGTGCGGCCTGAGGCCGACCCCGGCATGCGGGCGTTGCTCGACAGCGGCGCCGAGACGATCACGATCGTCGGCAAGACGTCGGCGTTTCATGTCACCGAGGTGCTGCGCGTCTCGCTGGAAGAAAACCTGGCGATGATCGCCGACACGCGTGCGCTACCTGCGCGAGCAGGGCCGCGAAGTGATCTACGACGCCGAGCATTTTTTTGACGGCTGGAAGCTCAACCCGGAGTACGCCTTGAAGATCGATCCGCGCCGCGGCGGAAGCCGGGGCTTCGACCGTGGTGCTTTGCGACACCAACGGCGGCACGATGCCCGAGGAGATCGCCGAGCTGACCAAGGCGGCGATCGCGCGGCCTGCGATGTGCCGGTCGGCATTCATTGCCACAACGACTGCGAGCTGGCGGTGGCCAATTCGCTGGCGGCGGTCGATGCCGGCGCCGTGCAGGTGCAAGGCACGATCAACGGCGTCGGCGAGCGCTGCGGCAACGCCGATCTGATCTCGGTGATCGCCAACCTGGCCGTGAAGAAGCAGGGGCTATCGCGTGCTGAAAGCGGACGATGGCGTCGCAGCACCTGACCGAGCTGTCGCGGTTCGTGTACGAGACGGCCAACATGAACTTCCGCTCGAACCAGCCGTTCGTCGGCCAAAGCGCGTTCGCCCACAAGGGGGGCATGCACGTGCATGCGGTCGCCCGCGCGACGCAGCAGCTACGAGCACATCGACCCGGAGCTGGTCGGCAACGAGCGGCGGATTCTGGTCAGCGAGCTGTCGGGCCGGTCGAACATCATCGCGCTCACCAAGCAGTACGAGATGGAAGACGACCGCGAGCTGATGGACCAGATCCTGGCACGCGTGGTGCTGCTGGAGAACCAGGGCTATCAGTTCGAGGCGGCCGAGGCCTCGTTCGATCTGCTGGTGCGACGCACGGCCGGGCTGTTCCACCCGCACTTCGAGCGGCTGCAGCTATCACGTGAACGTGGAGGGGGACCAGCACGGCGAGCTGCGTCACCGAGGCCACCGTGAAGCTGCGGATCGCCGACGCGGTGCGGCACGAAGTGGCCGAGGGCGACGGCCCGGTGAACGCGCTCGACGCGGCGATGCGCAAGGCGCTGGAGCGGCATTTCCCGAACCTCGCGGAGATGCGCCTGGTCGATTATAAAGTCCGCGTGATCAACTCCGAGGCGGCGACGGCCGCCGGCGTCCGCGTGGTGATCGAGAGCCGCGACGAGCACGACGTGTGGGGCACGGTCGGCGTGAGCGAGAACATCATCGAAGCAAGCTGGCTGGCGCTGGTCGACTCGTTTGAGTACAAGCTGTGCAAGGATGAGACGCGGCACCCGATGTCAAGAGAGCGGCAGCTTGCGCAGAAGGCGTAACAACTACAGAGTTCGCAGAGGCGCAGAATAAGCAGCTACTGGTTCGATTAGGAAACCAGGTCGCCATGCGATTGCAGAAGCGAACGAACCATGCTGTATGCGGCGTTCCTGCTTTCGCTGATTTTCTTAGAACTTCTGTCTGTGCCTCGCGTCTCTGTGGTTAAATAATATCGTTGTGCTGAAGAACGGACTCTATGTCTACTTGCAGCCGCTGAACTTCCCAAGCAACTACGATCACGCCAGCGCAAGAGCGCTGGACCGCGCATCTGGCTGGCGCAGGAGATACTTCCACGCGGAGCCGGACGAGCGGACAGAGCGATTCACGATCGTCATCCCGCCGCCGAACGTGACCGGGGCGTTGCACCTGGGCCATGCGCTCAACAACACGCTGCAAGACATCCTGATCCGCATGAAGCGGATGCAGGGTTACAACACGCTGTGGATGCCCGGCACCGACCACGCCGGCATCGCCACGCAGGCGGTCGTCGAGAAGCGGCTGCTGGAGGAAGAGAAGCTCACGCGGCACGACCTGGGCCGCGAGAAGCTGGTCGAGCGGATCTGGCAGTGGAAGGAGACGTACGAAAAGCGGATCCTCGAGCAGCTCAAGCAGATGGGCTGTAGCTGCGACTGGGACCGCACGCGGTTCACGCTCGACGAGGTCTGTGCCCGCGCGGTGCGGCACACGTTCTTCCGCATGTTCAAGGACGGGCTGATCTACCGCGGCAAGCGGCTGGTGAACTGGGACACGTTTCTGCAGACCGCCGTCAGCGACGACGAAGTGTTTCACGAGACGGTGAAGGGACACTTCTGGCACATCCGCTATCCGATCATCGACCCGCAGCCGGGCGAGCCGGAGTTTGTCTCGGTCGCCACGACGCGGCCCGAGACGATGCTGGGCGACACGGCCGTGGCGGTGCATCCCGATCCGGCGGCGGCGCTCGACGAGGCCGAAGCGGAGCTGCGCGAAAAGCTGGCCGAGGCGCCGCAGAAGGAGCAGGCGGACATTCAGAAGCAGCTCGACGATCTGGCCGAGCGGCGGCAGACGATGCTGCCGCTGCTTGATCAAGCTCCGCGACATGGCGAAGGCGGGCCGCAAGGTGATGCTGCCGCTGATGCAGCGGCGAGATTCCGCTGGTGGCCGACGAGTGGGCCAAGCCGGAGCTGGGCAGCGGCTGCGTGAAGATCACGCCGGCGCACGATCCCGAACGACTACGAAGTCGGCAAGCGGCAGACGCTGCCGATGATCAACATCCTCAACCCCGACGGCACGCTCAACGACAACGCCGGCGCGTACAAGGGCCTGACGATGAAGAAGGCCCGGGCGCAGGTCGTTGCCGACCTCGAAGCGCAAGGGCTACTGGAGCGAGTCGAGGATCGCGAGATCGATCTGGCGCACTCCGACCGCTCCAAGACGCCGATCGAGCCGTATCTGGCCGATCAGTGGTTCGTGAAGATGAGCGACCATGACGACGGCCGCAAGGGTCTTGCTCAATCGGCGATGGACGCCGTCATCGAGCGAACGCGTGCAGATTTTTCCGCCGCGGTATGCCAAGAGCTATCTCGATTGGCTCGGCGAGAAGCGCGACTGGCCGGTGAGCCGGCAGCTTTGGTGGGGGCACCGGATACCGGTGTGGCATACGTTAGGCTGACCTGTATCAAAAAGAAGAAGGTTCGCTGAACGCAAGCCGAAAGCTTGAACGAGAGTTTCGCGAGCGCTTTCGCGGTTTGCAAAAGCCTGCGGTATGGAGAGTGAATTCGTCATGGCCCCAAGCGAACAGAGCGAGGCATCTTTATCTGCACTGACACTGAGCGGGCAGAAAATGATGACTTCGTTCTAAGCGCCACCATGCGCTCACACACGACGTTGTTCGGCATCGATCCGCCGGTCGAACCTCACCTTACTCAAAATGATGTGCGAAAGACGTCGGATGAGCTCCTTGGAATCTGTTGGTGCAATGCACGATCAAGATCCAGACGTCCTCGACACCTGGTTCTCCTCCGCCCTCTGGCCGCACAGCACGCTCGGCTGGCCCGAGCAAACGCCGGAGCTCGCGTACTACTATCCGACCAGCGTGCTCGTCACCAGCCGCGACATCATCACGCTGTGGGTGGCGCGGATGGTGCTTACCGGGCTTGTACAACGTCGGCGATGTGCCGTTTCGCCATGTCTACATCCATCCCAAGATTCTCGACGGCTACGGCGAGACGATGTCGAAGTCGAAGGGGAACGGCGTCGATCCGCTCGACGTGATCGCCAAGTTCGGGGCCGACGCGCTGCGGTTTGGCCTGGCGCACATGGCCACCGAGACGCAGGACGTGCGGATGCCGGTGGAGTTCGAGTGCCCGCATTGCGAAAAGAGCGATCGAGCAGACGCAGAAGAACCGCGTGCTTGCCGCGGATCAAGTGCCCGCATTGCAGCCGCAACTTCAGCACGCAATGGGCGAGCAAAGCCGAAGATACAGCATTGCCGCGTGCGGCTGTGATCAGCGAGCGGTTCGAGGTGGCGCGCAACTTCTGCAACAAGCTGTGGAATGCCTCGCGGTTCGCGCTGATGAACTTGGAAGGCTACGAGCCGGGCACGAATCGATCGCAGAGAGCTGGCCGTCGAAGACCGCTGGATTCTGAGCCGGCTGTCGACCGTAACCGGACCAAGTGACCGAGGCGCTCGAGGGCTACCACTTTGCCGACGCGGCTCGCGTGCTTTACGACTTCGCCTGGGACGAGTTTTGCAGCTTCTACGTGGAGATGGTGAAGACGCGTCTGGCCGACCCGGCGGCGCGAACGCTCGCGCAGCGCGTGCTGGCCCACTCGCTCGATTCGCTGTTGCGCCTGTTGCATCCGATCGTGCCGTTCTTGACCGAAGAGGTGTGGCACTTGTTGGCCGAATACGCGTCCGAGCGCGGACTGGAGCAGCCGTCGGCCGCTGCCGAAAGCGTGATCATCGCGCCGTGGCCGGCCGCCGACCGCGCGCTGCAGGACCCAGAGATCGAGGCCCGCTTCGCGAAGTTTCAGGCGCTGTTGGGCGGGCTTCGCGAAGTCCGTGCTCGTCAGAATATCGCACCCAAGACACCGGTTCATTTTTCGGTTCGTTGCGACGGGGATACGGTGAAGCTGTTGCAACCGATGTCGGCCTACTTTGCTTCGATGGCCGGAGCGACCGCGACGGCGTGGGGACCGAGCGTGCAGCCACCGGCGCTGTCGGCCAATTTCACCGCCGCCGGTTGTGACGTGTTCGTCGATCTGGCCGAACATATCGACGTGGCCGCCGAGATTGCCCGCAACGAGAAAGAGCTGGAAAAACTCCGCGCTCACATCGCCGGCAAAGAGAGCAAGCTGGCCAACGAAAGCTTTACGGCGCGGGCCCCGGCCGACGTGGTGGCACGCGAACGCGAGCAGCTTCAAGAACTCCGCGAGCGTTTGGAGAGCACGACGGCGGCGCTGGCTGATCTAAGGAAGCGGAACGGTTAATTGAACCACAGAGACACAGAGACGCGGAGATCAACACAGCCGATTGCGTGCGCAACTGTCTTAACCTTTCAAGTATTCTCTGTGCCTCCGCGTCTCCGTGGTAAATCTTCTCCGTGACGCTATAGCCGGTCGTTCGCCGGGCGATTTATAATCGAGCCTGCGTGGTCATGCAGCTTTCAATAGTGCGAGGCGCGCTTGAAAGCGCGAGAAAATATGCCGGTCCAGATGGAGTTGTCGCGGATCATCATCAGCGAGATCAACGACCAGCAGGTGATTTACCTCAAGGAGGTGGAAGGCCCGCGGACGTTTCCGATCCTGATCGGCATTTTCGAGGCCACCAGCATCGACCGCCACGTCAAGCAGATCCAGACCCCGCGGCCGCTCACGCACGATCTGTTGGTCAATGCGATCGACCAGATGGGTGGCGAGCTACAGGACGTGGTGATCACCGAGCTACGCGACCATACGTATTTCGCGGTGCTCCGCGTGCGGCACGACGGCGAGCTGATCGAGATCGATTCGCGCCCAGCGACGCGATCGCCGTGGCCGTCACCGCCGACCCGATGCTGCCGATCTACGTTTCCGAAGAAGTGCTGAACGACGTGCTGGGGGAGTAGTGAAGGGCTTTCAGCGATCAGCATTCAGCCATCGGCTCACGCGATGACCGTTGGGCCGACAGCCGATAGCTGACCGCCGACAGCCGCAACTCAAGGACAAGTAAGCCATGAACGAACTGGAAGGCGTCTGGGCCTGCGAAAGCGCCGAAGTCAACGGCCGCAAGCTGGACGAGGCCACTGTGAAGTCGCTGAAGCTCACGCTTAAAGGCGAGCAGTACAAGACCGAGCGCGGCGGCGACGTGCTCTTTGACAGCACTTACTCACTGGATACGAAAGCCGATCCAAAGCGCATCGACATGATCGGCACCGAGGGGGAGCTGAAGGGCAAACCGGCCCAAGGCATCTACCAGCTCGATAAGGATCGGCTGACGATGTGCTACACGATGCCGGGCAAAGAGCGCCCGAAGGAGTTCAAGAGCGAGGAGAAATCCGAAGCGTATCTACTCGTCTGGCGGCGCTCCGAAACGTAAAACTGATTGGTCACTCTGAATTCCGAACTCCGCAATTGCTTACCTCGCCCCTGCAAACGCCTTTTGCAGCACCTCATGCGCCTGCTTCCCCTTGGCGCCTTCGACGACGACGTTCAGCCGCACTTCGCTGGTGCTCATCATATCGACGTTGATGCCCGCGTCGGAGAGCGACTTGAAACATGCGCATCGCCACGCTGGTGTTGCTGCGAATGCCGATCCCCAGCACGCTTAGCTTGGCCACGTTCGCGGCGCTGGTCACTCCGCGGCAGCCGAGCTCCTTGGCCAGCCGTTCGGCGACCTGCAAGCTCTTTGCCAGCTCGCTCTGCGGCACGGTGAAGCTGATCGTGGCGGTCTGTTCGCCGCCGAAACTTTGCACGATCATATCGACGAACACGCCCGCCCGAGCGATCTCCTCGAATACTCCGGCCGCGATGCCGGGCTTGTTGGGCACGCCGTGAATGGTCACGCGGCCTTGCGATTGATCGAGCGTGATTTCGTCGATCGTCAAGTCTTCCATTCCTTGCAGTCGGCGCACGACGTCCAGCGGCGAGTTGCCGTTGTTTCCGTTGCGTGACTCGGCAGTCGCCGTGCCGGCGCCTTGCGGCTCGTCTTCCAATTGAAACACTCGGTGCACGACACGCAAAGCCATCTGCGACTGCTCGCGGCGGACAAGAGCGGAGATCTTGATTTCGCTGGTGGTGATCGCCAGGATGTTGACGCCCGCCTCGGCCAGCGCACGGAACATTTTTTCGGCCACGCCGGTCTGCCGCGCCATGCCGAGGCCGACGACCGAGACCTTCGACACTCCGTCGTCGTGTGTGACGTTTTGCGCGCCGAGCTCGCGCGGCCGCTTCCTGCGTCGCTTCCAGCGCCGTCGATAACTCGTCTTTGGGGACGGTGAAGGAGATGTTCGCCCGCCCCTCGGCGCCGACGTTCTGCACGATCATGTCGACGGCGAGTTTTCGCGCGGCGATCTTGGAGAAAATGCCGTAGCTCACGCCGGGACGGTCGGGCACGCCCTCGATCGTGATCCGGGCTTCGTCCTTCACCAGTGCCGCTCCGCACACCGCATGATCGGGCGCTTCGGGCTCGGCGACGATCATCGTGCCGGGGATGTCGGTGAAGCTCGATCGGACGTGGATTGGCACGCGAAACTTTTTGCCGAACTCGATCGAGCGGCTGTGCATCACGCCCGCGCCAAGGCTGGCCAGCTCCAGCATCTCGTCGTAGCTGATCTGCCTGCACGCGCCGCGCCTCGGGCAGAATGCGCGGGTCGGTCGTGTAGACGCCGTCCACGTCGGTGTAGATCTCGCACGCGCCGGCCTTGAGCACCGCCGCCAGCGCCACGGCCGTCGTGTCGCTGCCGCCGCGGCCGAGCGTCGTGATGTTGAAGTCCTCGTCGATGCCCTGAAAGCCGGCGGCGATGACGATGTTGCCTTCGTCGAGCAGCTTCTGCATCCGCTCGGTCGAGATCGAATGGATGCGGGCCTTGGTGTGCGTGCTGTCGGTCTTGATGCCGATCTGTGCTCCGGTCAGGCTGATCGCCTTGGCCCCGAGCGAATGGATCGCCATCGCCATCAAGGCCACGCTCACCTGCTCGCCGGTCGAGAGCAGCATGTCCATCTCGCGGGCGTTCGGCCTGTCGGTGATTTGCCGCGCCAGGTCGATGAGGTGGTCGGTGTTGTGGCCCATCGCGCTCACGACCATCACGACCTGGTTGCCCTGCTGTTGTGCGCGAATCGCCTTGCGCGGCGGCGAGAATCTTTTGCGGGTCGGCGACGCTCGTGCCGCCGAACTTCTGCACGATCAAACTCATTCGCATTCGATCTTTGTTTGAGAGAGCCGGCGTGAATACATGCCGGATTGGAAAGCAGACCAATGCGACGCTACCGCACCAGGTCCAAAAAGTATCGCATCAGCCGCCATCCTTCGCCAAACGCCAGCTTCGACGCCGCGGCGGCTATTTCATCATACGTCATCGCCGCGTCGGCTTTGACATCGGTTCCGGCGATCGTAAACGGCACGGCGCCGTGGCTGTGCGTCTTGATGCGCACCGGCGTGGGATGGTCGGGTGAAATCAGGATGCGGTAGTCGCCCTGCTTTCGCAACGCCGCGTGCACCGGCGCGACGATGTTCTCGTCGATCTCTTCCAGCGCCTTGATCTTGGCCTGAACGTTGCCTTCGTGCGAAGCCTCGTCGGTCGCTTCGACGTGGACGCAGACGATGTCGGTCGTGGCGATCGCTTCGACCGCGTAACGCCCCTTGGCGGCGTAGTCGGTGTCGAGATAGCCGGTCGCGCCCGGCACGTCGATCCGCTCCCAGCCGACGAGTGCCGCCAGCCCTCGCAATAGATCGACCGCGGTGATCATCTTCCCCGTGCGGCCGTACTCCTGCTCGAAGGAGTTCAGCGCCGGCGTGCGGCCCAGGCCCCACAGCCAGATGTTCGTCGCCGGTGGTTTGCCGACGGCAACGCGGGCTTCGTTGACCGGATGCTCGCGCAAATATCGACACGCTCTCGCTCATCAGTTGGTTCAACAGATCGCTGCCCGGCCCCGCGGGTAATCGTCGAGCACGCTTTTGTCGGTCAGGTCGTGCGGCGGAGTGGTCCGCGTGTCGCGTGAAAACGGCGACGCGCGTTTCGAGCCGCGATAGATGAGCAAGTTGCGATAGCTTACACCGGGAACGAATTGCAGCTGTTCGCTGCCGATGTGTTGTTGCGCCGTAGTCAAAAGCTCGCGCGCTTCTGCGGTCGAAATGTGACCCGCCGTGAAGCTCCGCATCGTCTGGTCCTGGATTGTCACCAGGTTGCAGCGGATCGCCCAGTCGTTGCGGCCCCAGTTGAATTCCCTGAGCGGCCGCTTCCAGCGGAGCCCGGCCGGAAAAGTGCCGCAGGGGGTCGTAACCCAGCAGGCTCATGCAAGCGACGTCGCTCCCCGGTTGAAGCGATTTTGGCACGTTGTTCGCGCCGCCCACGACTCCACTGCGCGATCTCATCCATCGCGGGCATGTTCGCCGCTTGCAATGGAGTACGCCCGCCGAGCGACTCTTGCGGCTCGTCGGCGGCCCCTCGGGGATGATGATCGCGTACTTCATGGCAAACGTGCCCGTGAACTCTTAACCTGGAATCTTGAACGTTGAACTCTATCGGTGCACTCTCATTCGCACACTCGTCGGTCGAACGCTCGACAGTCGATCGATTTCTGAAACGGCCTGCGTCACTGCTCCTTCGCCGGCCGCGTGCGTCATGATCACCAGCGGCACAACGCCGCCGCCCGCCTCGCTCGGCTCGTGCTGGATGACCGATGCAATCGAGATTCCGTTCCGCCCGAGCACGCCGGTGATCTCGGAGAGCACGCCGGGCCGATCCTCGACGTTGAACCGCAAATAAAACTGGCCCTGCGTGTCCGCGTGCGGCAGTTGCACGACCGGCGCCTCATCGTGCGACCACAGCTCCAGCGTGCGAAACGTGATCTGCGAGCGCCCGACGACCATGTCGATCATGTCAGCGACGACTGCCGACGCCGTCGGCATCTGCCCCGCACCCAGGCCGTGAAAGAACAGCCGACCCACCGCGTCGCCGACGACCGCCATCGCATTGTAAGCCCCGCGGACCTCGGCCAGCGGCGTGCCCATCTTTACCAGCGTGGGCGAAACATGGATCTCCAGTTTGCTGCCTTGCAACTGTGCCACCGCCAACAGCTTGATGCGATAGCCCAGCTCGCGGGCATACCGCATGTCGGCGATTTCCAGCTTGTTGATGCCCGACTCGCGGAATGTCCTTCCAGTGAATTCGAGCTCCAAACGCCAGATGCGCGAGGATCGCCAGCTTCTGCGCCGCATCGCTGCCGTCCACGTCGAGCGTCGGATCGGCCTCGGCATAACCCAGCCGCTGTGCTTCTTTGACCGCGGTCGGCGTAGTCGGTGCCCTGATCTTCCATCTGCGTCAGGATGAAGTTGCTCGTGCCGTTGAGGATGCAGCGCAGCGAATGGATCTGGTTGGCCGACAAACATTGGCAGATGTTCGTGATGATCGGCACTCCGCCGCCGACCGCCGCGTCGAATGCCATCGCGCGGCCTAGTGCTCGGGCACGATCGAAGATTTCTGGCCCATGCTCCGCCAGTACTGCCTTGTTAGCGGTGACAATGTCCTTGCCGCTCTCCAAAAGCTCCAACATGATCGACCGCGCCGGTTCCAAACCGCCGACGAGATGCGCGACCACAGCGATCTCCGGGTCGTTGGTCACTTCGCGGAGATCGCAGGTCAGCACGCCGCGCGGAAGTTCGTATCCGCGTTCTTTCCGTGCATCCTGAACGACTACCTTCTCGACCCACAGCGTTCGCCCCGCATGCCGCGCGGTCCGGTCGCCGTGGTCCAAGAGCAGGCGCGCAACGCCGGTGCCGACGGTGCCCATTCCCACGAGTGCGACCTTGGTTTTTTTCATGCGGTTTCGGAGCGGGCGGCCCAAATTAAGGAGAGTTTGGCTTTCGCCTGGATATATGGACGGCGGCACGTCGCGCAGGTTTTCGACGGGAACGTGTGCCGTCTCAATAACTTAGCTTTCGTCTCGAGTGGAAGTCCTGTCTTAGTTTCGGCTTACGTTGAATCGCCGATCGTAGGGCGCAAGAGGCCGCAACGTCAAGGCATGGCCTGGGAGGTATCCATCGCAAGCACTGGAACGATAACGGATTCTACTCAAGAATCGGCGATTCTCGCGCTCCATGAACGACGCGGACGATTTCAACGTGCAACTTCGCTTGTCGAAAGTGAATCACATAAACTCCGACACTGACTGAGCGAATGCCGGGAGGATCCGATCCGACGAGCGCTCCCATTCCGGGATTCTTCAATAGAAGGTTGAACGTGCGACGAAATCGCTTCATTAGCCGATTTGCGGCGGATGGATTCCTTTCGCGAATGTAGCCACGAATATCCGCAAGATCGTTTGCCGCGGCCGCCGTAAAACGCAGCCGTCGACTCATCCCGTCCGTCGGCGGCGATCCGCGCTGCGTTGTTCATCGAGTGCGGCGATATTGTTCATCAGCTTGTCTAACTCGTCCTCGCCGTATTCGGTGTAACGGCCGTTCTCCAGGTCATCGATCCCTTCTTGGAGTTTTCGGCGCAGTTCCTCGCGGTCGTGAAGCGACTTAAGCGCCTCATCGATTACCTCGGTTTCATCCTTGAATGCGCCCCCCCGCACAAACGCCTGAATCGAAGCGTGCTGTTCCGGCGTAAGTTCGACGGTCATATAAGTATCTCTCCGCGTGCAAATTGCATGACTCAGTCACTATCCTATCCCGCCACATCCAGCGGCGTCAAAAACGACACAAGCCGTCGCCAGATTTTCCTTCGAACATTGTGAGTGCGTCTCGCAATCATACTCGCTATCCCCTTCCCCCACGCACGTTTGCGCCACAATGACCGTCGTTATACTCGCATTGACCCGCTGTGGGGGTGGTCCTATAATCGGCCGCCTGTCACGGAGGGCAAGGGCAGTTTTTACAAAAATCGCCGCACGAAGCAACGAAGGGATTGAGGGGGAACGTCGCCGAAAGGCGCCTTCGCGCGAACGGCCAACCGTCGCCGCGCACTCTCCCGCTTTCTCTTTGCAGCTCGATGCGGCCAGCGCCCGCCAGATCGCCGCAAGGGAGTTGCTCGGTGTCACTCACCCCCTTCGACGCCAAGGATCAGGTTCGCCAGGCGATCGACATCGTCGATCTCGCCGGCCAGTACCTGCAGTTGCGTCGCGAAGGGCGCATCTACAAAGCACTCTGTCCCTGGCACGACGACACCCGCCCCAGCCTGCAGATTAATCCGCAGCGGCAATCCTTCAAGTGCTGGGTCTGCAACATCGGCGGCGACATCTTCAGCTTTATGATGAAGATCGAGAACGTCGATTTTTCGGAGGCGCTTTCGATGCTCGCCGAGCGCGGGGCATCTCGCTGCGACCGCAACGACCGGTAACACGCGGAATGATCGACGCGACCGGCGGCACTCAAACACCGCCGGCAAACCCAGACGACAAGCGGCGCTGTACCGCGCCATGGCGTGGGCCGAAGAGCAATACCACCGCTGCCTCATCGAATCGCCCGAGGCACAACCCGCCCGGCGTTATCTCGACGAGCGTGGCATCAGCGACGAGACGATCGCGAAGTACCATCTCGGCTTCTCGCCCACGGCCTGGGATTGGATCATATCCCGGGCCGCAAACGACTCCCACGCTCGCGAAGCCGGCATCACGCCGCGGATTCTGGAACGCGTCGGCTTGGTTGTTCCACGCCAAACCGGCGGCGGCTATTACGATCGCTTTCGTGGTCGCGTTCTGTTCTCGATTCGCGATGCTCAGGGGCGCCCGGTCGCGTTCGGCGGGCGTGTGCTGCCAGAGTACGCCGCGGAGAACCCGGCCAAATACATCAACTCGCCCGAGACGCCGCTGTTCTCCAAAAGCAAAATGCTCTACGGGCTCGATACAGCGCGCGAGGCGATTGGCCGCTGCCATACGGCCGTCGTGATGGAAGGTTATACCGATGTATTGATCGCTCGGCAGTTCGGCGTGGCCAACAGTGTCGCCGTGCTCGGGACCGCACTCGGCGAGCGACACATCCAGTTATTGCGCCGTCATTACGCCGACACGATCCAGCTTGTGCTTGACGGCGACGAGGCGGGTCAAAAACGTACCAATGAGATCCTCGAGCTGTTCATCGCCGAGCAAGTCGATCTGCGGATTTGTACGCTGCCCGACGACTTGGACCCATGCGACTTTTTGTTGCACCGCGGCGCCGCCGATTTCGAGACACGGCTCACCGCCGCGACCGATGCCCTGGAACATGCGTATCATGTAACGACTCGCGGCATTAACGTCCGCCAGCAGCCACACGAAGCCACACGCGCCATCGACAGCCTGCTCCAAACAATCGCGAAGGCCCCCCGACTGACTGCCAACAATTCAAGCGACAATTTGATCCGTGAGGCGACGATCCTCGCTCGGTTGGCACGGATGTTTGAAGTCCAGGAAGAGGTGCTACGCCGACGACTTGGCGACCTGCGGCGCGTGCAGGCTCGGCCCAAGCTCCGTGGCGACAACTTTGTGCAGGTCGAGCCGCTCCAGTTAACGGCATGGGAGCGCGAGCTGTTGGAGGTGGTCCTCTTGGAGCCGGAGTCGGTAGCGGCAATCTCTGAGGAGATTGCACCCGCCTCACTGCTTACGCCGCACGTACAGCATATATTTGGCCGCTGCTGCGAACTGGCCGCCGGCGGCGTCACGCCTGACTTCGATCGGCTGATGCTCGACCTTGACGATTGGCAGCTCAAGAGCCTGCTGGTGGACGTGGACGAGCAAGCCCGAGCAAAAAATACACCCGACGCCGTCGGCCGCCTCCGCGAGCTGATCGCCTGGCACCGCCGCCGCGAACAAGACCAAACGAGCCAGGCGCAGGCCCGCTCGCTGAGAGAGGAAAAACTCAGCGACGACGACGCCCTGCGCGTGTTGCAGTCCGTGATTGAGCAAGAACGGAATCGACAAGGCATTTCCGCGCCCACGGAAGGGTAGGATGCCTTGTGGGGAAGGTCGAAGAACGAAGTCCGATTGACGAAACAAATCCGAATCCCGGCGCCGCCGGATGAATTCGTCACCTCTGGTTTCGACATTCGTCACTTCCCTGATTGTCCAGCGTCTAGCTAGAAGACGTACCAAGGAGGGATTTAATGGACCACATGGACGACGATCTCAAGACCCTGATTTCCAAGGGACAATCCCAGGGTTTTTTGACTTACGACGAAGTCAATGAGTATCTTCCCGACGAGGCGGTCACACCTGAAAAGCTCGATAACCTGCTGATCGCGCTCGACGAGCTGGGGATCGCGCTGGTCACCGACGCGCCTGGGGCCGAAAAGAAAGCCGACGGTGGCGCGGACGACGACGCCATTCTGTCGATTCCCGCTGATCAGCTTCCCAAGCTCTCCGACGATCCGATCCGGATGTACCTGTCGCAGATGGCGGAGATACCTCTGCTCACGCGCGAACAGGAAATCTCGCTGGCCAAAAAGATCGAGGTCACTCGCAAGCGATTTCGCCGGTCGGTGCTCGGCTGCAACTACACGCTGCAGGCCACGATCGACACGCTGGAAAAGGTCCACTCCGGAGCGCTCCCCTTCGATCGCACGATAAAAGTCTCGCTTACCGAGCGGCTCACGAAAGACCAAATCCTCGCCCGCATGCCGCACAACCTGCGCACGGTTCGCGAGATGGTCAAACAAAACCGCGCCGATTTCAAAAAACTGATCAGCAAACGCACTCCCCGCGACGAATGGATCGAGGCCCGCAAGCGGGTCTGCCGCCGCCGCTTGAAGTGCTTGCAATTGGTTGAGGAGCTCAGCCTCCGCACGCGCCGAGTGCAGCCGATGGTCAAGCACCTCGACGAGTTCTCGCGTCGAATGGATTACCTTCGCGGCCGCGTCAAGGAATTGCGCAGCCGCGGCAAGAGCCAAGACCTCACCAACGCGCGCCGCGAGCTGCGCGACTTGATGCTGCTCACGCTCGAAAGCCCGAAGAGCCTTTGCCGCCGCCGCGACGTGATCAAGCGGCAGTTCGACGACTACGAGAACGTCAAGCGGCAGCTCTCCAGCGGCAACTTGCGACTCGTCGTGTCGATCGCCAAGAAATATCGCAACCGCGGCTTGAGCTTTTTGGACCTCATCCAGGAAGGCAACACCGGTCTGATGCGCGCCGTGGATAAGTACGAGTACCGCCGCGGCTACAAGTTCAGCACGTACGCGACCTGGTGGATTCGGCAGGCGATCACCCGTGCGATCGCCGACCAGGCGCGCACCATTCGCATTCCGGTGCACATGATCGACGTCTTGTCGCGGTTGCGAAACGTGGCGAAACGATTGCAACAGGAGCTGCGCCGCGAGCCGACGGTCGAAGAGATCGCCGTGCGTGCGGAAGTGAGCGTCGAGGAAACTCGCCGCGTGCTGAATATCGGGCGGCACCCCGTCAGCCTCGACCGTCCGGTTGGCGAGAGCGAGGACTCGAGCTTTGGCGAGTTCATCGAAGACGCCGGCACCGAGGCCCCGCTGCACTCCGCCAATAACGGCATCCTTCGCGACCGAATCGAAGGATTGCTGAAAACCCTGACGTTCCGCGAGCGCGAGATCATCCGGCTCCGCTACGGCCTGGTCGATGGCTACACCTACACGCTGGAAGAGGTGGGGCGGATCTTCAAGGTGACGCGCGAGCGCGTTCGGCAGATCGAGGCCAAGGCCGTCGCCAAGCTTCAGCACCCGGTGCGGTGCAAACACCTCGAAGGCTTTCTGCTCGGTACGAGCCCGGCGCCTGAGCCGGTCCATGCCGTCGCTTAACGTGATTGCCAAAACGGGGGCAGGCGCCCGATCGCGGCCTAGTTGCGCAGAGCAACCGGCAAGCGTGCTCGGAGCCGGTCCCCGTTTTGGACTCGTTGGCGCGTTACAATGCGCGTCATGGAAAGCCGCCAGGACCAACCGCGCGAAGAGCCGCGCCCGCCGCTCGATCCCGCGTTCGAAGGAACCGACGACGCGGGGTTGGCGGGCTGCGTCGTGATTGGCCTGGTCGCGGTCACGGTGATCACTGTCGCGGGGCTTGCGGTCTGGCGAATCTTCTCGGGAGCTTTCTGACGGCGCGCGGACTCTTTCCAACTCCCACTGTCGAATTTCGGAGCGCTCGGTTACATTAGACAAGTCCGTTTGAGTCCTCCGGAGATGATCCTGATGCCGTCCATGGCCGAGGCGCTGCGCGAGCTGCATCGCCTGCACCAACAACTTAGCGACCTGCGCGACCGCATCGAACTTGGCCCGCGACAGATCCGCGCGCGTCAGACGGCCGTGGTTCAGGTCGAGGAGCGTGTGACTCGCTCGCATGGCGAGGTGAAGACCGCTCGCATGACCGTCGATCAAAAGCAGCTTCAGCTCAAGACCGGCGAATCAAAGATCGAAGACCTGAAGACCAAGCTCAACGCCGCCAACAACAATCGCGAGTACCAGGCGCTGAAAGAGCAGATAGCCGCGTCGGAGATGGCCAACAGCGTTCTGGCCGACGAAGTCTTGGAGGCGATGGAAAAGGTGGATCAGCTCAAAGCTGGGGCCGCCGAGGTCGAAAGCCTACTTGCCAAGACCAAGGAGGAACTCGCCAAGGTCCAGCAGTCGGTCAAGTCGCAGGAGGAGTCGCTGACGGCCGACCTGCGCCGCGTTGAGGAAAACCTCAAGGAGGCCGAGTCGCGTCTGCCGGCCGACATCGCCGACTTGTACCGCCGCGCGGTCAAGGGCCGTGGCGCCGATGGCATGGCCGTGGTCGAGGGGGAGAGTTGTGGCGGCTGCTATCAGCAACTCACGATGAACATGACCAGCGATTTGATGATGGACCGCGTTCTCGCCTGCAAAGTTTGTGGCCGCTTGCTGTACTTGCCCGAGGACCGCATGCCCGTCAAGCGGTAGCTTTACACCTCGCTCATGGTGAGCCACAATACACCGTTCGGTCCCCGCGATTGCCAGGGGGACCGCATTTTTGCGCGACGAGCAACCCTTGCACAATACTGCGCTTTTTTGAGTGGAAGACCGATGACCGATTTAATCCCAATGACGTGCACCGGTTACGACAAGCTCAAGGGTGAGGTGGATCACCTGGAGCAGGTGGACATGCCAAAGGTCATCGAGCGAATTGCGCTGGCCCGCAGCGAAGGCGATCTGAGCGAAAACGCCGAGTACCATGGCGCCCGCGAGTCGCAGGGCCTCTTGCAGGCCAAGATCAATTTGTTGCGCGACAAGCTGGCGCGGGCGTCGATCGTCGATACATCCAAGATAAACAAGGACGAAGTTTCGTTCGGCGCGACGATCCGCGTGCGCGACCTGACGTTCGACGACGAGGAGTCGTTCACGCTGGTCGGCGCGGGCGAGGAGAATTACGACGATGGAAAAATCAACGTCACGAGCCCTCTGGCTCAAGGTTTTATGGGCAAGCGCGTGGGGGACAAAGTCGAGATCCAGGTGCCCGCGGGCACGCAACGGTTTGAGATTCTCGAGATCAGCTACGGGGATTGAGTGCGTGGTGGGAATTATGAACTTGGCAGCGCGCCTACCGATACTGTCTCACGCCCTTCGGCTGGCTCAGGGCAAGTAGTCGCGAAGACGCCGAAGGCCTTCCAGTGGTCAACCGACAGCCAAACGAATTGCGGCGCAGTGCGTTTTCAATGCAGGGGGGGCCCCGAGTTTTGCGCCGAAAGTCCTCTTGGCGAGAGACCATGTTTTGGCGCAAGTCGGCGATAGGTCAACGGTTCGGTGATTCGCGTTGCCGCGCAGGGGGGCGACTTTTGAACATTTGACGTTTTCAGCTTTGTTCGCGGTGGAGTTATTGCGGCGAAGCGACAGGCACTTAGGCTGCGTTGCGACTTGTAACGCATGCAATCAGCCGGAAAGGGGATCGCCTTGGTTCCTTCGGCACATCGACTGTTCGACAGACTCACGGCAGGCAGGCTCAGCACAGGCAGGCTCAGGACCTGTCGGGGGCTGGTTTCTGGATGTGCAAGAGCGATAGTTGCCGGTGAGGGCGTGGACACTAAGTATACAGATGATTCAATAGAAGTCAATAGGCGGGTTTGACGGGGGTGGGGGAGGTGTTCTGCGCCGGGGTCGGGGAGGGGGCGTGGTTTATGCCGCTGCCGCAGTTGCCGGGGGCGACGGAACCGGGGGATGCTTACGCGGTTTCGGCCGATGGCATGTTTGCCGTAGGCACGAGCCACGATGGTAGGAGCACGACGGGTGCGACGAATCAGGCTGTTCAATGGACTGTGTCGGGTATCGTCCAAAACTTAAATGCGGGGGACTCAAGCTTTGCGCGCGGGGTCTCCGCTGATGGGAGTGTGGCGGCTGGGTATCGCATCGCCGAACGTGGTTTTCCGATTGCATTTCGTTGGACGCAGGACGGCGGCTCCGTTGAACTGGGTGACTTCACGGGGGGTGAGCGGTCTAGTCGGGCATACGACCTATCGGGAGACGGAAACGTTGTCGTGGGATTTGGAATATCACCAAGCGGGGGCGAGGCGTTTCGCTGGTCTGCCGCAACCGGTCTCGTAAACATTGGCGATGTGCAGGGCGGAGGTGTGGGAGGCGAAGCGTTCGGAGTGTCGCATGATGGGTCAGTCATCGTGGGCTCAGGTATATCTGAGCGAGGTATCGAAGCCTTCCGTTGGACGGAGCAAACGGGAATGATCGCGCTGGGCGATTTGCCAGGGGACGGGTTCTATAGCGAAGCGTACGATGTGTCGGCCGATGGTTCAGTTATCGTTGGGAAAAGCGCAGGTACAAGTCCGATATCGTTCAGTGCTTTTCGGTGGACGGCGGCCGAGGGGATGATTCAACTGCCTGATATCCCAGGCGTCGGACCAACAGACATCGCGCAGGCTGTGTCTGGCGACGGGAATGTTATCGTTGGTGCTGCCCTCGACGGCGGTAGGTCAATCGGGTTTGCGTGGGACGCTTACCATGGATCACGGAGCGTTCCGGCATTGCTCGAATCACAAGGCGTGGACCTCGATGGCTTCCGGTTGGGCAAAGTGAGCGGGGTATCGTTCGACGGTCTCACTTTGGTTGGGATCGGGCTTCCGAGAGATAGCCTTATTTTCCAGCCATGGATTGCGCGTCTCGATCCAGGAACGTTCGTACCGGAGCCGTCATCGATCGCGCTGAGCGCCGTTGGGTTTGTTGCGTGGCTGGCATCGTTGCGCAGTCTTGTCCCGCGTTGGATAGCATCGAACGGCCGTGCGTTGTTGTGATTGCCGCACGGGACAAATACTCGCTGGACTAACTCACCTCGGAGCGACTCAACCCCCCGGCCCACCTCGCAAGCAAGAATCTGGAGTTGATAGCGGGCGAAGGTTGAATTGCATCGTCGATTGGCGCGAATGCGGTGGTTCCACAGTGCCGCCCTTCCAGGGCTCCGGAAGGAATCACACGCTCACAATTCCAGGGGTTCCGCTGGGCTCCACCCCTGGCTGCCTAGATGGTGGATAATCATTCGGTAGGAAGTGTGAGGTTCAGGGAGTTTCAAAACGTGCAAATGGGTGAACCCCTTACCCAACAAAGAATCTGAGGGGTAAAAAAACAGCTAGAGCAAGTGGGTCTAATCACTCGCCCTAGCCTAACGAAGCAAAGGATATGACCCTATGCTCGCTACATCTACGCTATCGAACCGCGCAACGGTTGCAACGGTCATTTACTGACAATCTCTGAGGCTGCAACCCACTTCAATCTACATCCAAATACGCTTCGTTCCTGGACGCAACAGGGGAAGCTATCGACAGCTAGAACGATTGGTGGGCATCGTCGCCTAGATCGTAAATCAATTGAATCGCTTTTGGGAATCGCTCAAAACGCGGAAGGTGGTAGCAAAGAAAATGGTGTTGTTTCAATTGCCGCCGTGGTGCGCGTTTCATCGGCTGGACAAAACACCAAGAATGGTAGTTCTGATATGTCGAGTTTGGATTATCAGAAAGCTCGCGTAAAGGAATACATCGAATCCAAGTATCCAGGAGCAGAAATAACTTGGTACGTTTCAATCGGTTCTGGAATGAATCTGGAAAGGCCCGAATTCCTCAAATTGGTTAAGGATATTTTAGAGGGCAAATTTAGAGGGGGAAAAGTAATTGCGTCAACGTTCGACAGAGTTTGTAGGTTTGCCATTCATCTAGTTGAGTACCTATGTCAATTGGGTGGGGCTACCCTGGAATATGTGTTAGACAGTGATGAGGGGGAAAAGAGTGGTAATGAATCTCTAGTCCAGGATGTTTTAAGTATTCTTACCCATTATAGCGCTCGCGCGAGTGGCGCGAAAACAAAGCAAATCGTAACCGTACATATGAAACAAAGCGATTTAGATGAGGCATGGGAGTTGTATTCTAAGAAATCGTGGTCACAAGCGGCTATCAATGATAAATTTGTACGGGAAGGTAGGACAGGAACAACAGCATCGGGTAAGGTTAAACGTTTAACTCGTGGCCCTGTCTATAGAAGATTAACCACATGGTTCGAGTTGAAACGTAAAGTAGCTGGCGAAACCCAACAAGTTAATTCCTTTGAGTTGTGGTCACAAACCCACATTAAGAAAATCCAGGATGGCGGGAAATTCAATGAGGTTAGATTAACAACGTTGCGCGCCCAATACGTGGATTACTGCAAAAAGAACGATCTACACCCTATTCATAATCGCGGGATATTGAAGTTTTTGACCGAACAGGGTTTTGAGAGCTATACAGACCGTGGTGGGATTCGGCACTACAAATCTATGATGCTCTTGGAAGATAGAGCTAGAGGCTAGGCCCATTCGGGCGGGGTAAGGTAGAAAATTGTTCTGTTGATCTATGGGGGATTGCTCTAAGTTGGGCAGTCTCCCTTTTTTGTTTGATTATTTTTACCTCTAGAAACCCCGCGCTTTTTGGAATCATCAATTGACACACATATTTTATCTCTACCACCCTGGATTGATTAGCAAATCGCGCCATATGCGGATAATCGCCTAATTGACAAAGTGGCGGTTTTAGACTTACATTTTTAGACGGTTAATTACTCCCTCAATCCCCGATAGGTGAATCAATGGCGAAACGATCAACCAAAACGAAACCAGCAAAAGAGGCTAAGTTTTACGATGAGGGCGGGCAGGGGCGGAAACAATGCCCACATTGCAACAAGTTTGTAGGAGCTAAATCGAAAATATGCCCGAATCCGAGTTGTGGGAAAGAGATACCGCAAAAGAGCGAAAAAAAGAGCGGCAAACGAGCTAAGGGGAAAGCATCATCGAACGGTAAAGCGCCGTATAGCTTCGATACGTTGGTTGCCGTCCAGACATTGCTAAAAGAACACAGCGCCAAAGAACTAGCAACGCTGTTTGAGAAGCTTAGTTAGGCATTGCCACATCGATCTAGGGGGTTAGGGGGGATTCTGTTCCCCTCTTTTTTATTGGTTCTTGACGATTCCCCCAGAATATTTTTACCCTCTGAAACCCGCCTTTTTGCGAATTCTCGCCTTGTTAGGATTAGTGAGGATTGACAAGGCTACTAAATGCCGCCGCTCCGCGGCTCCGGCAACGTGAGGGCATGGACAACGTGTTCTTTCAGCACATCCAGAACCTGGGCTGGGCGACGGGGGACGTGAACAACGACGGCGTGATCAACTTCGACGACTACACGATCGTGGATCAGGCGTTCTTTTTCCAGAACGAGGTGTTGTAGGGGCGTTCATTTCCGGTGTCTTCGACGACCGGTGTAATTTCTGTGACGCCTTCCGCGTCGAATATGTATCTCCCGTTGGGGTTGGATGTGCTGGCGTGGCGCGGGCAGGGGGGGACGGCCTAGAGAGGTACACGCGAATGCGCGCGGAGGATGTGAAATGTTAGAGATGCAATATGGCCGCTGGCGCGGCTGGTTTCCTACTTCCGCGGCCATTGCAGTATTGATTGGTTCTGGGCCTCGCTGCGCGAGCCCAGAACTGCGCGAGCCCGGAACATTCGGTTTGCCCTTGAAAGTAATGGTGTAGTGCTACAATTACGGCGCGTTGGGGCAAATCGGGAAATAGGCCGAAATGGGCCAAGGAACTGGAGCACCCGCATGGCGAATGCCCCGCCTACACGAGCCAGCTTGCTGGTTCGCCTTCGCGATGGGGACGACACCGCCGCATGGCAGGAGTTCATCGATGTGTACTCCTCGCTGATCTATGGGTTTGCGCAAGCGGGGATTGCAAGACGCGGATGCGGCCGACCTGATGCAGGACGTGCTGCGGAGCGTGTCGAAGGCGATGCCGCGGCTGGAGTATGACCCGCGGCGAGGGACGTTCCGCTCGTGGCTGTTCACGATCACGCGGAACAAGCTGAACACATTTCTCTCGCGCCGGCGGCGGCAGGCCGTGGGCACCGGCGACTCGGGGATGCAGGAAATGCTCCAGGCCGAACCCGTGCCGGAAGATGACCACGAGTGGGACGAGGAATACCGGCAACGTCTGTTCCGCTGGGCGAGCGACCGTGTGAAAAGCTCGTTTGGCGAGCGCGTGTGGCAGGCATTTTGGCAGACGGCGGTCGAGGGCCGCAGCCCGCAGGAGGTCGGCGAAGAGCTAGGGATGTCGGTGGGGGCCGTGTATGTGGCCAAGAGCCGGGTGTTGTCGCAGATTCGGGAGCAAATTGAGGAGGTCGAGGCGGAGGCGGAGTGAGCGATCCAATGAACCGCGGAGGCGCGGAGACGCAGAGAGGGCGGATATTAGCCGCAAATGGATCGCGAATAGACGCGAATGAATGCGGAATTCGGAGTAATGGAAGGACGAGTGAGGAGTAAGGATTTGGGAGTTGGGAGGTAGTTGTTAAGAGACCCACGAGGTCTGATCTCGTAAGCGAGGTAGAACCTCGAATACAGTGCGTACCCAGGCAGAGCGTGGGCACGAGAAGAAAATGAACGCATTAGCTTGCCCATCGAAAGATCAACTGTCCGAACTGCTCGAGGGGCAGGTCTCGGGCGAGGCTCAGACTTCGATCGTAAAGCACCTCGACACTTGCGAGTCGTGCCAGGGGACGCTCGAGGCACTGGCCGTGGGAGAAGCGAATATTCCCCGCGTGGTCCAGGCCGATCTGCCGATGCCGCCAACGGGCAATAGCGCCTATTGGCCGGCCGTCGCAAAGCTTAAGTCCGACTCGAAGGAGTTCGTTCGCCGGTCGGCCACCGGAACTGCCGAAACGATTTTCACCGACTCTTCGGCGCCGCGACGGCGACGGAAGAACCCTCGCTCGATTTCCTTCAGCCCGCCGATGCGCCGGGCTTGCTTGGCCGAATCGACGACTTCGACATTGTTGAGATCGTTGGCCGCGGCGGCATGGGGGTGGTGCTGAAGGCGTTTGACAATTGCCTGCACCGATACGTGGCCATCAAGGTGGTGGCGTCGATGGGGTCGTGCGAGGTTGCCTGCGGTCGATTTATTCGCGAGGTGCGCTCGGCCGCGTCGATCCGTCACGACAACGTGGTGCCGATCTACACGGTGGATGAAGTCAACCACCGGCCGTATTTGGTGATGGAGTATATTCCCGGTAAGTCGCTCGATAAATATTTGGAAGAGAGAGCGCCGCTGGAGTTGAAGGACCTTTTGCGGATCAGTGCACAGGTGGCGCGCGGCCTGGCGGCGGCGCATGGCGCAGGGCGTGGTGCACCGCGACATCAAGCCAGCAAACATCCTCATGGATGGGCCGGAGAAGGTGAAGATCACCGATTTCGGCTTGGCGCGAGCAATGGAAGACGGGCGGATCACGCAAAGCGGAATCGTTGTGGGCACCCCGCAATACATGGCGCCGGAGCAGGCACAGGGCAGGGCGGTCGATCACCGCGCCGACTTATTCAGCCTAGGCAGCTTGATGTACGCGATGGCGACGGGCCAAGCGCCATTTAACGCGGATAGCACGGTGGCCACGCTGTTGGCCGTCGTGAAAGATAAGCCGCGTCCGATTCGCGAGGTCAATCCCAATGTGCCGCAGTGGCTGGCCGACATTATCGAGAAGCTGCACGAGAAGGAGCCGGGCAAGCGGTTTCAATCGGCCAAGGAACTGATGGATCTGGTGGGACAGCATTGGTGCCAACTAAAAATGGCGCAACACGTGCCGGCGGCGGCAGCACCGATGAAGCCGCTCACTTGGTCGAGCACTTTTGGTCGCTTGCTGGGCGGGATGTTCGGTAGAAGCTCCAACGGCGGACAGGCACTTGCGTCGCAGGCGGTGGCTACAGCGGTTGAACCATCGACCGCGCCGCCGCGCGCGGTGCTCGATGCGGGAACCGGACCGGTGTGGTCGGTCGCGTTTTCGGCCGACGATCGGACGCTGGCCATGGCGCTCGACGACGGGACGGTAAAACTTTGGGATCCGGCGGCGCGGCGCGCTGCGCGACGCTGAATGCGCATCGCGGACCGGTGTGGAGCGTGGCGTTTGCTCCCGGCACCAACACGTTAGCCACTGCCGGCGA
Source organism: Pirellulales bacterium (assembly GCA_963829655.1). Taxonomy (GTDB): domain Bacteria; phylum Planctomycetota; class Planctomycetia; order Pirellulales; family JALHPA01; genus JBBDYH01. The sequence continues at coordinate 5,491,209 of CAWHJG010000002.1, read as the reverse complement.
CGACGGCAGTGTGAAACTATGGGATTTCACGACCGGCAAAGAACTGCGGGCGATCAAGAACGGCGCTTCGGTCCGCGTGGTGGCGTTTGATTCCAGCGGCTCGAGGCTTGCTGCCGGCAGCCGCGACGGCACCGTCCGAATCTTTGATGCGCTAAGCGGTGAGGAAGTCGCATCAATCGACGCGCACAAGGGAGTGGTCATGTCGCTGGCTTTTTCGCCGGACGGCGAATCGTTGATCACATCGAGCGGCGACCGGACGGCGAAACTTTGGAACGCCGAGAACGGCCTGGAACAGTTGGTGCTTTCGGGACACGCGGGGGGAGTGCACGCGGTGGCTTTTTCACCCGATGGCCGTCGCGTGGCGAGCGGAAGCTGGGACAAGCAAGTGATGCTGTGGGATCCGGGAACGGGGACCAGGCTGGCCACGCTCGCCGGGCACGAGCAAGACATTTGGTCCGTGGCGTTCTCGCCCAATGGGCGGCGATTGGTTTCGGCAAGCGAAGACCGCAGCGTCCGCGTGTGGGATGTGAACAGCGGGCAGCCGGTGGCAACTTATCGCGGCCACACCGGGACGGCGTACGCCGTGGCATTTTCGCACGACGAGCAAACAATCGCGTCCGGCGCACGGGACGGAACCGTGCGGCTGTGGGACGTGCGGTGATCTCACAATAATTCTACGAGGGTTTCACGATCAGCCGGCCGCGAAGCATGTTCATTGCGCAGTGAAACGGAAATTCGCCGGGGCGCTCGGGTGTGAACGTAACCGGCGTTGTTTGATCAATGGGCAGATTCTGGACGATGCCGAAGTCGGGCAAAATCACCTGTTCGCTGCAGGGGTTGGTCTCGCGTCGCGTAAAATTGAGCTGCACTGGGCGGCCTGCGACGACCTCGATGCGGTCGGGTGAGTAGCCGCCCTGGACGAGAACATCGATGCGTTGAACGCCGCCGGCTTGAACTGCGGCCGTTGCGGCTGGTCGTGGTCCAAAGAAAAACCAGAGGATTCCAGCGACGAGCAGCGCGCCGCCGACAGTGACAACAATTTCGGCGGTGTCCATTTAAGTTGCTCGAATCGGAAAGCCGCGAAGGCGAAGAGCATTCGTGACCACACTTACCGACGAGAGCGCCATTGCGGCCGAAGCAAAGATCGGGCTCAAAAGCCAACCGGTCGCGGGGTACAACACACCCGCGGCCAGCGGGATGCCGAGGATGTTGTAGACGAACGCGAAAAAAAGGTTTTGCTTGACATTGCGGATCGTGGCGCGTGACAAGGCGATGCTGGTCACGACACCGTTCAAATCACCTTTGATAAGCGTAATATCCGCGGCCTCCATCGCGACATCGGTGCCGTGGCCCATGGCGATCCCTATGTCCGCCTGGGCGAGCGCCGGCGCGTCATTGATGCCGTCGCCGACCATGGCCACGATTTCGCCATGTTGTTGAAGTCGTTGAATCTCAGCGCTTTTGTCAGCGGGGAGCACGTCCGCCAACACTCGATCGATGCTGAGTTGTCGCGCGATCGCCTCAGCCGTGTGACGATTGTCGCCGGTGAGCATGACGACCTTTAGTCCAATCGCATGAACCGCCGAATCGCTGCCGGAGACGTCGGCTTGATTGGATCCGAAATCGCGATCAGGCCGACATGCTTGTGATCGACGGCCACGCAAATGGGCGTATTGGCTTGTGCCGCGAGGTCTTGTGCGACGGCGGCGCCGACTGCAACGCCGCGCCGCTCTAAGAACGCGGCATTGCCGATGAGAACTTCGTGGTTTTCAACGCGAGCCTCAATTCCCTCGCCGGAGACGGCATTGAAGGACTCGGGTTGCACTAATTCAATACTTCAGATCGGTCGCATGTCGCACGACAGCTTCGGCCAGCGGATGTTCCGACGCGCGTTCCGCCGAGGCCGCGAGCCGCAGCATTTCTCGTTCGTCCATCCCGAAGGCGCGAACATCGGTAACGGCGGGATGACCTTCGGTGATCGTGCCCGTCTTGTCGAGCACGATGGTGGTTACCCGGTGCGCAGTTTCGAGGGCCTCGCCGCCTTTGATGAGGATTCCACTTTGCGCACCGCGGCCAGTGCCGACCATGATCGCCGTTGGTGTGGCAAGCCCGAGCGCGCACGGGCAGGCGATGATCAGCACCGAGATGAACGTGAGCAGGGCCATCGTGAGTCGGTCTCTCGGTGCGGCGCAAATTGAACCATACGACGAAGGTGGCCACGGCGATGCACAGGACAACCGGCACAAAGTAGCCGGAGACGGTGTCGGCGAGGCGCTGGATCGGCGCCTTGGAGCCTTGCGCCTGTTGGACCATGCGGATGATCTGCTGCAAGACAGTATCACGGCCCACCCTGGTGGCGCGGAAGCGGAACGAGCCGGTCTTATTCAACGTGCCGCCAGTCACCAGGTTTCCCGGTGCCTTCACGATCGGCATTGGTTCGCCCGTGAGCATGCTTTCATCGACGGTGGAACTACCGGTAAGTACCTCACCATCCGCGGGAATTTTTTCGCCGGGGCGGACGACAACGATGTCGCCGGCTTGGACCTGCTCGATTGGAATATCCTGTTCGATGCCATTCCGATCGACACGAGCGGTCTTCGCCTGGAGCCCCATCAGCGCGGATGGCGCCGCTGGTCTTGCTGCGGGCGCGGGCCTCTAGCAAGCGACCGAGAAGAATGAGGGTGACAATGATGGCTGCGACTTCGAAGTAGACGCCGACGGACGACATTGCTTGATGAGCGTGCTCTGGGGTCGTCTCAATCGCCCGTTGAACAAAAAGTTGCGGCGCCACTGTCGCCACGACGCTATAGGCATATGCGGCGAATGTGCCGATCGCCACCAGAGTATTCATGTCGGCCGCTCGGTGGCGAGCGGCACGGGCGTGCGCCAATAAAGAATTCGGAACCGGCCCAGAACAGCGCGGGCGTTGCGAGCACTAGCTCGGCCCACGGGCGCCACGGCTGATTGAGCAGCGGAGCGAGTTGCGGCAGGAGGTGACCACCCATGGCAAGAATGGCCAGCGGAATCGTCAAGGCGGCAGCGATCCAGAACCGGATTTGCTGGCGGCGGTATTCATACTCACGGGCGCGAGCTTCGGCATCGTGAAGGTCATCGGTCGCCGATATTCCGCCCTTTGCATCGGCAAGCGGCTGTGGAACGATGGCGTCGTAGCCCGCGGAGCGGACGGCTTCGCGCAGGATCAAAGGGTTCGTTTTCGCCGGATCGTAATGGACCGTCGCGCGCGTCGTGGCAAAGTTGACGATTGCGTCCGCGACGCCGGGCGCAGACTTAAGCGATGTTTCGATACGGTTTGCGCATGCCGCGCAGTGCATTCCCAGAAGCGGAAGGTCGGCTGTCTGGACGCTGCTACTTGGGGACCCGTCGCCGCCGGAGTGGCCCTTAAATCGCGGCTGAAGCTGGTGGACTTCCGGCATGCAGCATGTAGAAGAATGGGATTGAATGTCTGCCCCATTCTACACAAGCGAGCAGATCGAGGAGCGGCGGCAGAAGGAGCCAGCCGCAAGAGAGCCGCGTTAATTGGAAACGCCTTTGGTGGCGGGCAACGCCAACGACCGAATCATTGCCCGCCACCGCAGGTGTTTCTCACGAGTGTGGCCCGCGGGTCTTCAATGGGCCTTGCCGATGTGATAAAAAAACGGTGGCACGAGGCATGGCTCATCTGAGGGCCAGCACAGGTGAGCAATTGCCTTGCTCGTGCCACCGTATTCGTTTCGTCTGGCGCGACTAAACCTGGGAGATAGTCACGCCAGAGCATTGCCAATCATTATGGATCGGAGTTTCCAGCCGAAGGCCGGCTGGACAGGCGGCGAATATGGATGCCTGGGGATGTCGTGGAGCATGACCATGCTCCCCCTCCCTGACTTACACGCAAGCATTCCACGAAAACGGGCGCAGATTTTTATTTTTTTATTCAAAAGGCGGGTTGGGCCCAGGATTCTGCACTACCCGGGGTGGAAATGACGTTCTTTGGGCAGTCCCGGCAGTCCGGTCGAAGGGCGAAGCCTAGATAGATGCGGTAAACCGCATGCCGTTTTTAAGGGCCGAACCGTTGCTTGGACTTGACAAATATGCCACAAACATGCGACAGAAGTAGTTGTCTCATCCCCTAGGCGCGTTCTGCGCAAGGCCAGCTCAACCGTCTTCCACCACGGAGGAGAAGAGTGGGACCTCGAAATAAACGGCGAATGCATCTTGAATCGCTCGAAAGCCGCTGGCTGATGAGCGCGAGTGCTGGCTATGGCGAAGAACACCAGCCCGATGTGGATGTCGCCAATGATGCGCCAGTTCAAATGTCGGGGCAAGAAGAAACTGCGCGCGACACGGGAGTTAGCAGTGCAAGCCGCAAGCTAATCGAACTTCGCGAGGGAAAACCGGCCTCGCTTGCCGAAGGCGCTATTGGTGCTCGGTGGCGGGAAAAGGCCCATATCGCCCTACACTGAAGACGCGGCCACGGACAATGCCGGTGAGACCGCTGCAAAACCGCCCACGCCGTACGTGCCAAGCACTCACAAACTTGCGGTTGCAACTACACCTGCCCAGGCACAAGGGCAAAAGGATGAGGCGACCAAATTTGCGCGACGTGTCCTTCTTTCAGGCTCCTGGATCGGACAGCGCGCAAGTTATCGAAAGTAGTTCGGATACGCCGGTGACGACTCAGCCACTGACAAACCAGGGTCCGGATAGAAAGTCCGAATCGAATTCACATTCGTCGCAAGTGTCGTTCGTCACGTCAACACCGAACCGGACATCGGCCCAAGTGGTTCCGCCGGAAAACATCGAGCCATCGTCTGCGGACGAAACTGAAGGATCAGAGACACGCGCGGAAAAACTTGTTGCGGAAAATTCGCAAGACCAGGCGGGCGTCGAATCTAGCACACCAACGCAGGACACCGTATCGGCGAGCCCGCTGGGGGCAGCCGGGATGCCCGTTGAGCGCGCGGTCGATGAGCCTGGCAACCTTGCGCCCGCGGACGAGGCAAGAGCGGATGAAGTGGCGATCGATATTTCGAGCGCGGCGGTGGCGGCGTTTTGGTCCGCGCTGGACATGCTGCCGCTGGCTTCGATTTCGGCCGCGGCGGACGATTCAGATGACGGGCTGGCCGCGACGGTGATTGCGAACTTCGATTCGCTCACGGCCGCAGTTGATACACTGTTGGATTCGCTGGCCTGCGCAGTTCGACCTTTCCGGGCCTGGTCGAATGCGCGACATACTTTTCGCATCGTCGGCGGCGTTGTTGACGGCGCTGGCGTGTGAAAAAGTGCGGCGACGGCAGCAGCGGCTGGAAGACGAGAACCTCACGTCGCTGGGATTCGACGCTGACGGTTACTTGTCACTGGCGGAGGGGCTATAGCAGCGACTCCTATGAATGAACAACACTGAGAATATAAACTCCCTGTTGGGCAGGCTGTGCGATGGCGATGCCGATGCAGCGGAGCAAGTGTACCGCGAGTACGAGCCGTACCTGCGGACCGTAGTCCGCCGCCAATTGCCGATCAATCTGCGATCGAAGTTCGATTCGTTTGACGTGGTCCAGTCCTTGTGGGTGGACCTGATCGATCGCTTTCGCAAAGATCAGTGCCGGTTCTCCGACGCCGACCACTTGCGGGCGTTTCTGATTCGCGCAACTCGCAATCGTTTTCACGATCATTGCCGGCGCCATCGAGCTGAGATGGAGCACGAGCAATCGAGGGGCGAGCACGGCGGAAGCGACGCCGCCTTTGCGAACCAGCCGACGCCAAGCCAGGTGGTTCAGAGCGACGATTTGTGGAAGCAAATCATTTCCACTTGTCCGCCAGAGCACCGTCAACTTCTCGAGCTGAAGCGGGCCGGTCTATCGCTTGCGGAAATTGTGGCTCGCACGGGCCTGCATGAAGGGAGCGTGCGACGCATCTTGCGGCAGTTGGCGCGCCGGCTTGCGTTGAGAACGGGCCGTGCCGTCGGACCCGCTTACTCCACAACGGACGAACCGTTGGCGTCAAGCGAGGAGTTCGATGACTGAGCGCGTCTCGACTACCCCGCGATTCACTCGCAAATCGCAGGTAGTACACACACTTCCCGTCGCGGACCAGGAGGTCGTAGACCGCCTGGTGAAGGAAATGAATACGCGCTGGGAGAAGGGTGAGCGGGCTACGGCCGAGGAGTTGTTGGCGGAACATACCGAACTTGAATCAAACGCGGAAGCAGTGATCGAGCTGGTTTACGAGGAGCTGTGCCTGCGCGAAAGGCATGGGGATCGGGAGTCGCCCGAGCGCATTTTTGCGCGATTTCCGCAGTGGCAAGCCGAGCTGCGAATGTTGCTCGACTGTCACGAGGCGTTTCACGAACTTGTCGCGGAGCCGGACTTTCCCAAACCCGGCGAATCGTTCGGCGAGTTTCACTTGCACTCGGAGCTGGGGCGCGGCGCGGAAGGTCGAGTGTATCTGGCGGCGCAAGCGTCGCTGGCGGACCGACCAGTCGTGCTCAAGCTGATTCGCCGGCGGAGTGGCGAACATTTGTCGCTGGCGCGGCGCAGCACACGCACATCGTGCCGCTTTATTCGGTGACCGAGGACTCCGAGCACGGACTGAAGGGCTTGTGCATGCCCTACTTCGGCGGCGCATCGCTGGGACAGATCCTGGAATCGCTCGCGTCAATTCCGGTTACGGAGCGAACGGGCCGGCACGTACTGGAGGCCATCGACCGCCTACAGGCGCATTCGGCCGGTCCAACTGGCGCGTGGAGGACCGGCGCGGCGCGTGTTGGAACGTGCCACGTACGTTCAATCCATGGTGTGGATTGGCGCCTGTCTGGCGGAAGCATTGCAATTTGCGCACGATCGAGGCCTCGTACATTTGGATGTGAAACCATCGAACGTGCTGTTGGCGGCTGATGGACAACCGATGCTTCTGGATTTTCATTTGGCACAGCCGCCGTTGGTGCGCGGCGCGATCAACGTGGCTCAATTGGGCGGGACGGCGCCCTATATGGCGCGGGAGCAGGACGACGCTCTGACCGCGGTCAAGGAGAATCGCCCGTTGGCTTCCGAAGTGGGTCCGCCGGCCGACGTGTATTCGCTGGCCCTTACACTTTACGAGGCATTTGGCGGCCAGGTAGATCAACCGAGCGACCGATGGCGACGGCTGGAAGAAGTAAATCGGCGCGTGCCGTTGGAGATCGCCGACGCGATCCACAAATGCTTAAGCCGCCATCCGGCGGAACGATACGCCGACGCGGGCCGTGTTGCGGCCGACTTGCGGCGGCACTTGAACAACCAGCCGCTAGTAGGCGTTTTGAATCGAAGCGTCGTTCAGCGATGGCGGAAGTGGCGGCGACGTCGGCCACTGGCGCTTTACTACGCAGCGGCACTCGTGCTGGCACTGACGGCGGCGGGTTACGCCGGCCTGCATTGGAACCGTTCCGCGCCCCCATCGACGGAAAGAATCGTGGAGTTGCTCGAAGCGGGCCGCCAGCATGCAGCGGCAGGGCAGTTTCAGGAGGCGACGGAGTCGTTTCGGACCGGGCTGGCGCTGGTTGAGGCGCGCGGCAAGACAAACTAGCGGAGAGTTTTCGCAACGAATTGCGACTCACCATCGCTCGACAAGCGTCGATGCAACTTCGTGAAGCGAACGATCGACTTCGCGCGGCTGTGATCGACGACGATCATTCACCCGCAAATTGGACGCGAATCGCACGCCAGTATCGGCAATTGTGGGTGAATCGAGCGAGGTTGCTTGACCGACTTCGCGCGGCTTCAAATGGTCAGCTCACCGACGACGTACGCCACGACCTACTCAACCTTGCGTCACTGGTCTCGGAAGCGGAGTTTCGGGGGGACGCCGGCCGGCCTGCGGTTAGCAAAGCAGGCACGGAGCCAAAGCTTCGTGGGACGACGATTCTTGATGAGGCTGCGTCACTCCTTGGGCCAAGTGTCGCGCTGGATGTTCAGCGTGCGCGGCTATTAGGACCGAGCGTGCTTTCGCAGACTGTCGCGCAATTGGCCGCCGTTGGCGGTCCGGCGGAGGTAAGTGTATGGGAGGCAACAGTAATTGGGCGCACGTTGTTACTGGCGGGGCAACCGCGCGACGCGGAGCCATGGCTTGGAGATTCAGTGGCCCGGCAGCCCGACGCATTCTGGCCGCATCTGTATCGGGGTGTGACGTTCGAACGGCGGAATGAATGGCAAGCCGCTATCGCAGAATTCACCGCGTGCATTGCAATTGATCCCTCGTCAGCGACCGCGTGGTATCACCGCGGAGTTGCCTACGAGGCGACGGCACAGCTAACGTCGGCGAAAAAAGATTTGGAGCGAGCAGACGAATTGAATCCGGACCACGGCGACGCACGACTGATGTTGAATCGGCTGAAGGTGGCGGACTAACGGCGCTGCCCCGCTCGCGATAAAATTCAGCGCGAATGAGCTAGAGTTCAATTTCTTTCGTTTCGACGACGGTGTATCCGGCGCGGCGAATGGCGGCCTCGATCGTTTCCCGTTCGGGCCCGGACCATCCATCAACGACCACGCGGACTCTTTTCTCTTGGTGGGATGGCGCAACCTCGGTCACGCCGGGCATTTCGGCCAGCTTCTTGCGCAGTGTTGATTCACAACCCTCACAGGTTATGTCGCTTACCGGAATGATCAGCTCACGCGGTCGATGAGCGGCTTCTACCCATGCGATTGCGGCGATCAGCAATATCGTGGCGGCGCAGAGCGTTATGAGAAGCCGCTTCGTTGGCTTCGCGGCGCCGGTGGATTGAGATTCTTCCATCATTGCCGCTCCCGTCACGTAGTTATGCGCTTGTAAGCCGGACACCGGACGAAAAGGGTTGGCCGTTCGTGAGCAACCATTGTATCATGGCGGCGCGCGCAAACGCCGGAACAAGAAGCGGGGTCGGTTGGCGAATACCCTCGTGTGACGGACCATATCTTCGTTGTTCTTTGAGGGCAGACGTGCTTCTGGGAACCGAGTGGATTGTTGACGCCGCGGGATGCTCAGTCGAGGCACTATGCGACGAGCGGGTGCTGCGGTCGCTATGTGAACGAATCGTGGCCGAACTGAATCTGGTCGTGGTCGGAGAACCGCAATGGCGGCAGTTTTCCGGTCCCGGTGGCGTGACCGGACTGTACCTGCTGAGCGAATCGCACTTAGCCTGTCACACTTATCCCGAACATGGCGCCGCTACGTTTAATCTCTATTGTTGCCGTGAGCGGTCCGAGTGGGATTGGGACGGCGTCGTTCGCGACATGCTCGGCGCGTCCGCTGTTCGAGTTGTGCGCGTTTTGCGCGGCGACTGCGCAGGAGAGCCGCCGAACAGCCATTCTGGCCCAGGGGCCCGCGCCGTGAGCCCCGTCGAAGCTGCCTGTCCCGGCTGCGGCGCACCGATTTCGTTTCGGATCGGGAGCTCGATGCTCGCGGTGTGCCCGCACTGTAGCTCGCTAGTCGTGCGCGGCGATCGGAAGTTGGAGGACCTCGGAAAAGTTGCGGCGTTGGTGGAAACCGAGACGCCGCTTTCTCTCGATGTTGCCGGGCGCTTTCAAGGTGCACGATTTCGCATCGTCGGTCGCGTGCAGTATCGACATCAGCTCGGCGGCGTGTGGGACGAGTGGCTCGCCGCTTTCGACGACGGCCGCTGGGGCTGGCTGGCCGAGGCGCAGGGGCGGTTCTACCTCACGTTTCGCCGCAAGCTGGCAAAGGACGTGATCATTCCGGCCTTTAGAGATTTGGAGCTTGGCCAGCGGTTTACAATTCCCGCGTTTGCGCGGCTGGTGGTCAGCGAGATTGGTGAGGCGGACTTCGTTTCGGCGGAAGGCGAAATCCCGTTCGTGGTGACGCCCGGCGAAAAGTTGCGATATGCGGACCTGTCCGCCGGTGGTGGAAAATTCGCGACGCTCGACTACAGCGACGAGCGGCCGCTGGTGTTTGTTGGCGAGGAGCTCACGCTTTCGGAGCTCGGCATTGAAATTGAGCCACGAGACGACGAGCCGCGCCAGATCGAGGCGATCCAGGTTTCGTGTCCCAATTGCGGCGGGTCGCTCGACTTGCGCGCGCCGGACGAATGTGAGCGAGTTGTCTGCCCGTTTTGCAACTCGCTGCTCGACGTGGAAAAAGGCAACTTGAAGTACCTCAAGTCGCTTGAAGCGGGCCGATACGAACCGGTGATACCGCTCGGTACCGTCGGGCATATACAAGACTTGGATTACACCGTAATCGGCTTCATGCGGCGCAGCGTGAAGTACGACATCACCTACTACTGGCAGGAGTACCTGCTCTATCATCCACGGCGCGGCTTCCGCTGGCTGGTTCACAGCGATCATCACTGGAGTCTGGTGCGACCGCTTCCGCCGGGAGAGATCAAGCAAGAACGAGCCGACCGGCCACGGTTCGAGGGACGCACGTTTCGCCTGTTCGCCGATGGCAGCTCGAACGTCGTGCAGGTGCTGGGGGAGTTCTATTGGAAGGCCGAAGTGGGCGAGAGCGTTCATTTTCAGGACTTCATTCGGCCGCCACAGATCCTTTCACGCGAAGAGGGGTATTACTTTACGGCCAGCGACCAAGCCGGCAAGGGGAAACGCGATCAGCCGCATGTGACCGGTGAAATCAACTGGTCGCTGGGCATGTATCTCACCGTTGACGAAATCGAACGAGCGTTCAAGCTGAAGGACCTCAAACGACCGACGACGATCGGGCCCAATCAGCCGTTTCGACACAAGCCGATGTACTGGGCATGGGGAGCGCTACTGTTGGTGGCGCTATTGGCCGGCGCTGTGTTCATTGCCACCGGCGCGCGGCAGCAAGTCTACGACCAACAGCATGGCTTGCTTCCCGTGACCAGTCCGACTGAAACGCGCGTGATCTTTGATGGGCCGATCGAAATCGGCGCCAATCGCAACCTGCACGTAACCGTGGGCTCGGCAGTCAACAATTCGTGGGTCTATGCGGACGGCGATCTATTCAACGAGGATTCGGGCCTGGTCCAAGGTTTCGCAGTGCCAGTGGAATACTACTTCGGGACCGACGGAGGCGAGTCGTGGAGCGAAGGAAGCCGGACGGGGGACGCATACATGTCGGCCTTGCCCGCGGGTGTTTACACGCTGCGGCTGGAGGTGCAGTGGGACAAGTTCTCGGAGCCGCAAAATGTTCGAGTGACGATCGTGCAAGACGATCCGCGGCTCTTGAATCTGATCTTGTTGCTGATTTTGCTTTCGATTGTGCCGTTTTGCGTGATGGTGTGGCACTTGTTTTTTGAGATGCGGCGTTGGCAGGAGAGCGACTATAGTCCGTATTCGGATTGGAGTTCGTGGGGGGACGGCGATGATTAGGCGGACGCGAATGATCAAGTTCGCCGCGGCGAATCTGCCGACGGCACGACGCCAATGACCAATACCCCTTAGTTGTCACTTTATTGGCTCAAACCATGCTTACACGGATTTACCTCTTCTTCGGCGTCTTGCTGATTCTTGGCTATGCGTGGATGTCGCTTACCGGCGCGGAACTTGGCTCACCCGAACAGCAGTTTGTTCCCAGCAGCGTGCGGCAATCCCCCGGGGGATATCGCTCGTTCCATTTCTGGCACACCGGCTATTCAGGAGGGAAATAAATAATGGAAGATCTCATTCGCGATCTCGAGTGGTCGTTGGTGTTCAGTCTGTTGGGCGTGCTGATATTTGCGATCGCGTTCTGGCTGATCATCAAGGTCACGCCCTTCTCGATCCGCAAGGAGATCGAGGAGGATCAGAATATTGCGCTGGCGATTATTATCGCTGCAACGATCTTTGGCATTGCTCTGATCATTGCGGCCGCGATCCACGGCTGATGATGCCGAGTGGGGCTAATGTGCAGCGGCTCTGGACTGGACTCGAATGAGCGGGGTCGCCCGCGACCGAAGTGAACCGCACCCCGGTATTGTTTCTCAACGTGCTGTTGATTGCGACCTGCGGGCTCATTTACGAGCTGCTGGCGGGGACGTTGGCGAGCTACGTGCTCGGGGATTCGGTCACTCAGTTCTCGCTGATCATCGGTATTTATCTGTCGGCGATGGGCGTGGGCGCATGGCTGTCGCGATTTGTCGAGCGAGCGGTCGCACGCACCTTTGTGGAGGTGGAGATTGCCGTGGCTCTGCTCGGGGGGATTTCGGCGCCTCTGTTGTTTCTCGGATTCGCACGCTTGGACTGGTTTCAGGTTCTCCTGTACGGCGTGGTATTCGGCATTGGGGTGCTGGTGGGATTGGAAATACCGCTGCTGATGCGAATTCTGCGGGACCATCTGGATTTCAAGGAGCTGGTGGCGCGGGTACTGGCGTTTGACTACATCGGCGCATTGGCCGCGTCGCTGTTGTTTCCGCTGTTTTTGGTGCCGCAGCTAGGGTTAGTGCGGACTTCGCTGGTGTTCGGCATCCTCAACGCTCTGGTTGGTTTGTGGAGCACGTGGCTGTTGCGGCCGCTGTTGGGTCGGGCTTTGTTCGGTTTGCGACTGCGAGCGGGACTTGTCATCGCGCTGTTAATGGTCGGGATTTATCATGCCGACTTTCTCACGACGCTGGCCGAGGACGAACTGTATGTTGACCCGGTCGTGTATTCGCACGCGTCACACTATCAGCGGATCGTGATCACGCGGAACACGGCGGGCTTTCAGCTCTTCTTAAACGGCAACCTGCAATTCAGCTCGGCCGACGAGTACCGGTATCACGAAGCGCTGGTCCATCCGGCGATGGAGCTTGCCGGTTCGCCGCGACGAGTGCTGGTGCTGGGGGGCGGCGACGGGCTGGCGGTGCGCGAGGTGTTAAAGCACGCATCGGTCGAGCACGTGACTCTGGTGGATTTGGACCCGGACATGACGGCGCTCGCGGATCGATATTCGCCGCTGGGTGAATTGAACGAGCGAGCGCTTCAAGACTCGCGCGTTGAGATTGTGAACCAGGATGCGATGATTTGGCTGGAAGCTCCGGGCGAAGAATACGATGCGGCGATAATCGACTTTCCCGACCCGAACACATTCGCGCTGGGGAAGCTCTATACGACGCGGTTTTATCGGCTGCTGCGGGGGCGACTTGCCGGCGGCGCGGCTGTGAGCGTGCAATGTACGTCGCCGCTGTTTGCACGGAAGTCGTACTGGTGCATTGTTGACACGCTTGCGGCGGCGGGTTTTTCGGTGCGACCCTATCAGGCGACAGTCCCGGCCTTTGGTGTGTGGGGGTTTGCCTTGGCACGCATCAAGCCGTTTGATGCGCCGGTGGCGCGCACTGCCCGGATTAAAGTTCCTCAACAGCGCGGCGATGGCCGCCATGTTCATATTGCCGGAGGATTTGCGACGCGTGCCGGTGGAAATCAATCGGCTCGATAATCAGTCACTCGTGCGGTATTACGAGGCGGAATGGAAGAAGTGGTATTGAGGGAAGGTGCCTGGTGTCTGGTGGCCTGGTAGTTGATTATGTCGCATCGCTTTTCTCGACGTGAATTGCTGGTGTCGCTGCTTGGGCTGCCGCTCGTGGCAGGCTGTGATCGGTCGTCCGTCAACGCGCTCGAACCGATGCTGGATCATATTGACGGTGAGATTGTCGGCCCATCCGTCAGTATTGGTCATCGGATGCGTGATGGTTTTCGCCCGCGGCCGGCCGACGAGGCGTGGGAGACACACGTCGTGGTGATTGTCGGCGGCGGAATCGCAGGGCTTGCGGCGGCATGGCAGCTTCTTCGCGGCGGTTGCCGTGATTTTGTGTTGCTTGAGTTGGAGGATGCCACGGGAGGCACTTCGCGAAGCGGTACTTCGAATCTCGTGAGCTATCCCTGGGGGGCGCATTACCTGCCGGCGCCGCTGCCGGAGAACATCCGCTTGCAGGAGCTGCTGCGCGAAGTTGGCGTTTACGATGGCCAGGACGAGCAGGGTCATCCGCGCGTTGCCGAACAGTTCCTTTGTCGCGACCCGGAGGAGCGCGTGTTCTTCAAGGGGCGGTGGTATGAGGGGCTGTACTTGCACGCTGGGGAAACGGCTGACGACGTGGCGCAGCTTGCGCGGTTTGAGGCCGAGATGGGCCGCTGGGCCGAGTGGCGCGATGGGATGGTTCGGCGGGGTTTTGCGTCGCCACTCGGCACAAGTTCGGACGATGCCGAGGTGACTGCGCTTGATCGAATCTCGATGGCCGAATGGATGGACAGTCGCAGTTTCACCTCGCCGCGGCTGCGATGGTTGGTGGATTATTCGTGTCGCGATGACTACGGCCTGCGGATGGAGCAGACGAGCGCGTGGGCGGGCGTGTTTTATTTTGCCTCGCGACTGGCAGGTTCAGGGGCACAGCCGCAACCGCTCATTACGTGGCCGGAGGGGAATGGGAGACTGGTCGATCATCTGCACGGCGTGGCAGGGGAGCAGGTACGGTTGGGTTGGGCGGTGACGAACATTGCGCCGCGAGATGGAGGCTGGGTGGAAGTCACCGCTTATTCGTCGCGAAACAATGAGGCGCGGGGATTTCGAGCGAGGAAAGTTATCTTTGCGGCGCCGCAGTTTGTTGTGCGCCATTTAATTGAACCGTATCATCGCGAACTACCGAGGCACCTGAGCGACTTTGAGTACGGTTCGTGGCTCGTAGCCAATCTGCATTTGCGGGCGCGGCCCGTTGACCGCGGGTTTCCGCTGGCGTGGGACAACGTGCTGTATGAGAGCCCGTCGCTGGGGTACGTGGTGGCCACGCATCAGCGGGGGATCGATCACGGGCCGACGATCTTCACCTACTACTATCCATTCTGTGACGCCGATCCGCGGTCGGCACGCGAGCAGTTGTTGGCGATGGACTGGCGCGACTGTGCGTCGTTGGTGATGGCAGATTTAGGGCGAGTGCATCGAGACATTGGTTCGCTGGTCGAACGAATCGACGTGATGCGGTGGGGGCACGCGATGATCCGGCCGTCACCGGGTTTTATGTGGGGTGGATCGAGGCAGGCGGCGGCTGAGCCGGTGGGCGGGATTCACTTCGCCAATACGGACTTAAGCGGCGTGGCGCTGTTCGAAGAGGCGTTTGACCACGGAATCCGCGCCGCTGAGGCGGTGATTTCGGAGCTAAAAACGTCCGGGAATCAGTCCTTGAGCGCGTGATCTTCGGGTTTTATGCCCTTGGTGTAACCATTTCCGGCGAATTTCGTGGGCTTGTACTGGCCGACGAGATCGACTTTTGTCCCTTCAGCGGGGATCTCGTTCTCTTTGCCAAGAACCCAATAGACCGCGTTGACGAGCATGCGCCGCGAGCCTTCGGCGGTGAAGTCCTGAGAAGCGCCCATGGTCGTGGTGAAGGCGCGGGCCGACTTGCCGCTATCGGTCTGATAAGTCTTGGTCCAGGCGATCGGCATCATCGGATCGTTTTTCTTGCCTTCGATCGGCTTGTCGTCGGCATTCATGCCAGCCAGCACCGCGCCGAGGACAATGGTCTTACTGTCACCGGGCAGCGGGAGCCGGACGCCGTAGACGTCGGTTGGTCCCCAGATGTCGCCGTCTTTGATTCCGCGAGCGATCGGGTGACTCTTGGCGTCGTCGGCGATGATGCCGCGCGTGCTCTGGCTGCCGTGCCCGCCGTGGTGGCTGATCCAGGTTTCGCCGAGAACCTGGCGGCCGAAGCCTTGGGGATAGTCGGCGCCTTTGTAGTCGAAATGGTATTTTGCAAACTTCTTGCCCGCGGGAATGTTGAAGGCGTGCGTGGCGGTGCGGAGGCCGATCACCGGCTTGCCCGCCTCAACAAAGTCGGCGATGTGCTGCATCTGGTCGTCGGGCAGATCGCGGAAGCGGGTGGCGATGATCATCAAGTCGGCGGTCTTGAGCGCTTCGAGGCCCGGAATATTGTGGCGCTGGTTGGGGTTGATCTCGCCGGTCGCGGGATCGACGGCGAATAGCACGGTGCACTTGAAACCGTGATGCCGTGCGAGAATCTTTCCGAGCTGCGGCAGGGCCTCTTCAGATCGGTACTCTTCATCGCCGCTGATGAGAACGATGTGTTTT
The DNA here is from genome assembly GCA_963829655.1 of Pirellulales bacterium. Taxonomy (GTDB): domain Bacteria; phylum Planctomycetota; class Planctomycetia; order Pirellulales; family JALHPA01; genus JBBDYH01. Next base: position 5,475,231 of record CAWHJG010000002.1, on the reverse strand, counting down.
CCATTACCAACACCGTCGCCGCCTTCGTACACGACCCAAGGATCGGCGGCTTGGGCGCTCGCTGCGATAAAAACGAGTGCAACGGCGGCCAACAGCAATTGGAATCGGGAGTCAGTGGGTGTGATCATGTGCGGACCGGCCAATTGTGATGGTACGGTATGGGTTTGAGGTTTAGGCGATTCTAACCTACGCCAAACCGCAAATGAAGCAACCTTATTCGACGCTTAAATGGCCGCGTGCTCTCGATGCTGAGCGGATTGCAGAGATTCCCGTCACGATCAATACGGCATACGCCCGCCAGTGACGCCGAAGACTTCGCCGGTGATGTAGCTGGCTTCGTTGGAAGCGAGCAGCACAAAGACGTGCGCGAGCTCGGCGGGCTGCGCGGGCGCTCGAAGAGCGACGACTCGCCGAACTTCTCGACGTGATCCTCCGGCATCGTGGAAGGGATCAGCGGAGTCCATACCGGGCCGGGCGCGACGGCGTTCACGCGGATGCCTTGTTTGATGAGCATCTTGGAGAGCGCCTTGGTGAACCCGACGATGGCACACTTCGTGGCGGCGTAGTCGAGCAGGTACGGAGCGGGATCGTAGGCCTGGATGCTGGCGACGTTGATGATCGACGCGCCGGGCTTCATCTTGGGGACTGCGGCCTTGGTGAGGTAGTACATCGCGAAGACGTTGGTGCGGAACGTGCGATCGATTTGCTCCGCTGTAAAATCCTCGAGCTTTTCGTGGGCCATTTGGAACGCGGCGTTGTTGATGAGGACGTCGAGGCGGCCGAATTCCTTGTAAGCACGCTTGACCAGCTCCTGGCAATGGACTTCATCCTGGATGTCGCCGGCAACTGTGATGGCCTTGCGGCCGGCATCGGTAACCAGGCGGCCGGACTCTTCGGCGTCGCGAGTCTCGCTGAGGTAGGAGATGAGCACGTCGGCGCCTTCGCGCGCGAAGGCCAGGGCGACAGCACGGCCGATGCCGGAATCGGCGCCGGTGATCAGTGCGGCCATATCCTTAAGGCGGTTGTTGCCGCGGTAAGTTTTCTCGCCATGGTCGGCCTGGGGATCCATTTTGTCTTCGGTGCCCGGATGACGCTGTGGCTCCTGATCGTCGAAGGGAGGCTTGGGGCCGAGTTTTTTGGGGTCTTTGCGTTTGGTGGTGGTGGACATGAGAAGGGAGGGTTCAGGGTTCAGGGTTCAGAACGGCAAGGGCAGGGGAAGCAAATGGCAGGCCGATACGAATGGGGAATGAGGGAATGGCGGCGGGCATCGAACAGTTCAACGCTTACGATCGAGCGCTTCAGGACTTCACGGCATCCCAACGAGAGAAAGGTTCCTGACACCTTTTTCAAGGTGGGACGACCATCCAGGTAAGCCAGTAGGCTTGGGCGAGTGTGAGAAGGCCCATGAGCATGGCGAGGACCACACTGTGCCAGAACACAAAGCGAAGGATATTTCCCTCCTGATTGTGCTGGCCTGTGGCGACGGCGGCGACGACGATGCTTTGAGCGTCGATCATCTTGCCCATCACGCCGCCGGTGCTGTTGGCGGCGCAGATGAGGATCGGATTCAGGTCGAGCAGCTCGGCGGTGACGCGCTGCAAGCTGCCGAAGAGGGCGTTTGAGGACGTGTCGGAGCCGGTGAGCGCGACGCCGAGCCAGCCGAGCATTGCGGCGAAGAACGGATACATAACGCCCGTGCGCGTGAAGGCGAGCCCCATCGTGACGTCGCTGCCGCTATAACGCGTGACGAAGGCGATGGCCATCATCGCCGCGATCGTGAATAGCGGGCCGAGCATGCGGCGCACCGTGGCGGCGAAGGTGAGCAGGAAGACGCGCAGGGAGATGCGCATCCATACGGCGGAGAAGATCGCGGAAATGAATATCCCGGTGCCGGTGGCGGAGAGCCAATTGAAACGGTAGATGGCGTTTTCGGCCTCGGGCTCCGGTACCCCAGGAACGTCGCGATAGACTTGGCGATGGAGCGATGGAACTTCAATCTCGCGAAGCGACCAGCCGGCCATACCGTTGGGCCGCTCCCACCAGGCAAGGGCGGTTTCGCTGCCGGCCGCGGCCATTCGTTTCGCAAGTGGCTCGCCGGAAAGACCGCCGTCGAGAAATGTGCGAAATTGCGGAACGCCCCAGATGAAGACGAACACGGAGAGTAATAGCCATGGAACCCAGGCGTGGATGATTTGGCGTTGGTTGTAGTGGGGCGGAGACGCATTTGCGGGCGGCGCGGTTTGGTCAGCGACAAATTGGCTCCTGACACCTTTTTCGAAGTCCCACGATTGGCGGGGTTTCCAGACGCGCATGAAAAGCGCGAGGAGGATGAGCGATGCGAGGCCGCCGGCGACATCGACCAATGTCGGCCCGAGATAGTTCGAGATGAAAAACTGCACGACCGCAAAACTACCTCCACTGACCAACACTGCGGGCCAAACGCCGCGCAGCCCGCGCCAGCCGGACATGGTCCAGACCATCCAGGCAGGAATGATCACCGAGAAGATTGGCAACTGTCGCCCGGCCATCGCGCTGAGCTTCATCTCGTCGAGGCCGGTGACTTTGGCGAGCGTGGTGATCGGCGTGCCGAGCGCGCCGAAGGCGACGGGCGCGGTGTTGGCGATCAAAGCGAGACCGGCGGCGTAGAGCGGCGGGAAGCCGAGGCCAATGAGCAGTGCGGCGGAAATAGCCACCGGAGTGCCGAAGCCGGCGGCGCCTTCGATGAACGCGCCAAAGCTGAAGGCGATCAACATCGCTTGTATGCGGCGATCGGCCGAGAGCGAGGCGACCGAGTGTTTGACGATATCGAATTGGCCGGACTGCACGGTAAGCGTGTAGAGAAAGATTGCATTGAGCACGATCCAGCCGATGGGGAACAGACCGAAGCACGCCCCGTAGCCCGCGGAGGCGAAAGCCGCCGAGACGGGCATTCCATATCCGAAGAGAGCGACGGCGAGTGCCGTTGCCAAACCCGCGGCAGCCGCGCAGCGGCGCTGACCAACCCGCAAACGCCAGCAAGCCCAGGAGCACGATGACCGGAAGCGCGGCCATGGCCGTGGAGAACAGGGCGTTGTCGAGCGGGTCGTAGAATTGGGTCCAGGGCACGGGAGGGTTCAGGGCTCAGGGTTCAGAAAAGAGGGCAGAGGGGAGAAGGGGAGAAGAAGAACGATTCAACACGTGCATAAGGTAACACGAGGCAGAGCGCGGAGGGAGAGGAGAGGGCCCTAAGGCTCAGTCTTCAATCTGGATTTCTGCCACCAACGGCAAATGATCGCTGGCGGAGCGGACGAGATCAGTGCGGGGGACTTCGATGGCAACCACCTTCAGCGGGCCGCGCAAAAAGACGTGATCGATGCGGCCGATCGGGTAATGGCTGAACCATGTTCGCATCGGTCGATGATCGCCGTTGAGCTGCAACTGTGCATCTCGAAGTTGGGAGATCAGCTTGCGATAGGGGGGCGAGCCGGGAAGCGCGTTGAAGTCGCCGCAGAGAATCAGAGGCTCATGGCAATCGGGGTGGCCGAGCCACTGATCGCCGAGCAGTGCGTCGACTTGCGCGAGGCGCTCGCGGTTTGAGAGTCCGAGATGTGTATTCACGAGATTGACTTCGCGGCCGCCGACGGTGAGACGTACCCACATCGCGCCGCGAGGCTCGAGCTCCGGGCGCGCTTTGATTCCCGGCAGCGCCGCGGCGCGGACGAGTTGCAGCGGATGGTAGCTGAGCACGGCGTCGCCGTATTCCTCTTCGGCGAAGCGCATGGCGGGATGGAAGTGGAAATGCATCTTGAGCTCGTTGGCGATTTCCTGCACCTGGTCGATGCCGCCGGTGCGCCAGCGGCGGACATCGCACTCTTGCAAAGCCACGACGTCGGGATCGCATTGCGCGATCACGCGCGCAATTCGCCGCGGCGACAGTCGGCCGTCCATGCCGACGCAGGTGTGGACGTTGTAAGTCAAAACGCGGATCGTGCCGGTGCGAGCGCGTTTTTTGCGCGGCTTCGCGGCGACGGGGATGTGTGTTCTGTGAAGAGTGCGGAGAGCGGCGGCGCGCAAGTCGAGCGGTCGCAGATAGCCTTTATCGCCAGTTTCGATCGGCGCATCGGCCGGCAGCAAGGCGAAGCCGCGCGTTTCCTCGGGGCTCGGTCCGGCGTGAGCACCGTGTTCCAGCACGAAGCTGAGCGGACGGCCGGTATTTCGCCAGCCGCTGACGACGAAACTGCCGGCATCGGGATGATTGCAGAGTGCGGCTAGTTCCTGGCCGGCGATCTCCAAAAACGGATGATTTGGCGCGAGAACTTTGTCGGCTTCTTGCGGCATGCGGAAGCGGCCTTGTTCGGTGAATGCCCACGGCTGTCCGTCGGCGTCCGTAACGAGGACCATGGGAATTGCCGCCTCGCGGACGAGCCGCTCCGCGAGAGCTTGGCGCTCCGGCCAGTCGTAGACCTTGGGCGGGTAGATGTATCCGAGCGGTCCGAGGGCGGTTACCAGAAGCTCGTCGTCCTTAGACGGTGGCTCGTTCACTTTTGGTTTGGGTAACAATCGCTGTGCGCGGCCGCCGCCGAGCCAAGCCGCGCGTTGCCCTTCGACGCCGCGCAGGGCCGCGGCGCGGACCAACTTCGGCGGCATGCTCATGGAAGATTTCTTGCACGGCGTCGTGCAGGCTATGGCCGGTAACTTCCTCGTAGATGTCGCAGTGCTGCTGGCCGTGATCGGCGAATACCCAGAGCTGATAATCGCGGCGCACCGACCGGCGCGCGGCCTTCCAGATACGTTTAATTGAACGGTCGATGCCTTTGAGGGACCAGTGCGCGTAGCCCGAGCCGGGGCCGCGGCGGTGCGCCTGCTCATCGTAGCCGAGGAAGTTGGCGTGAATAATCGGCAAACCGCGCGTGACGTCCATTTTCACGCCGATGGTGATGAAGTCGCGCAAGAGCACGCCGACGGCGGTGCGCGACATGATCATGCGGAACTCTGGGTGAGCGTGGCGGCCCTTGACGATACCGTACACCACGTCGGCCAGACCGATAAAGATTTCGACGAACGCGAGAAAGAATGCGCGGATGAACGGCATCAGGTTGACGAGTGCAAACAGAAAGATTCCCGACCAGCGCGCATTCTTGAGCATTTCGCCCCAACCCATCACCGAGGCACAGAAATGCGGCTCCGCGGCGCCGCCGGTGAAGATATTGGAGTAGGAGCTTCCCCCTTCGAGGAGTGCGCGCCGCGACGGGAGAGCCGCTGCTGGACGCGCGCTGCCTGTTCGGAATCGATCATCCAGATGGCTTTGCCGGTTTCGTGGTCGCGGAAGCTGAAGGCGGGAACGATCTGCTTGACGCCGTAGAACAACTCGCCTTGCACACTGGGCGTGGTCGCGGGAAGTCCGGAGTAAAGCGGGTGGATCTGACAATGCTCGCGGGAAAGCAGCCGCTTGAGAAAAGGCATGCGATTGCGGCGCAATGCGCGTTCGAGCTGCGACTGCGCGAAGCCGTCGATCTGGATGATGATCAGGCCGGGCTCGGCGGACGTGCCTTCCGACATCGGCAGGCCGAGGATCTTTGCGCCCCATTCATTGCGGCTAATCCAGCGGCGAAAGCGATAGTAGAAATGCAGTCCGTGGCCGAGAACGGGCATTTTCCAGACGTGTCGGCCCTGGACCATGTGGCCGGTGGCGCGGGCGACGTTGCTCCACAGGTCCCATTCCGCGCCGAGCAGGCGAGTAACCGACTCCAGCGTGCCGTCCTCAGGGTGGCGCGCTTGCCGCTCGGCGGCGATGACCTCCTCGTAAGCGGCGAGGGCCTTGTCGGCGCAAGCCTGCGTGGAGAAGGTTTGAGCTGTTTCGTGCGCGGCTTCTTGAAGCTTGGTGCGTTGGGCCGGCGATCCGCGAGCGAGGGAATCGAGCGCCGCGACAAATTCGCGACGGCTGGCGTGCGCCAGTAGGCGGCCGTTGCTGCCGTCGGATACAACTTCGCGCGCGCCGGGGCATCGATTGCGATTACCGGGAGACCGGCGGCCATCGCTTCGGCGAGGACCATGCCTTGTGTTTCGCTTTTCGACGCGAAGGCAAACACGTCCATGGCGTGGTAGCCGTCAACTAGCTCCTGACCGCTTTTGCGCCGAGGAGATGGAGGCGTTTGGTTAGACGTCGATGCTCGAAGATTTTGCGGATGTCATCTTCGGCGGGGCCGGCGCCGGCAACGAGAAAGTGAGCATCGGGACGGTGCTTGAGGAATCGCGAAACGGCGTCGGCGAGGAAATCGAGGTTTTTTTCCTTCGCCAAGCGGCCGATATGACCAACAACGAAGGCGCGGTCGGGGATGCCCAGAGTTTGGCGGAGGGCACGGCCGTCTCCGCGCGAGAACACGTCGATATCGACGCCCGTGGGAATGACGCTGATCGGAACAATCACGCCACGGTTTTGTAGGACGGCGGCAACGCTTTCACTGGGCGCAAAGACCCGGTCGCAGAGGTTGGCATACCCGGTGGTGAGCTGGACCACGAAGCGCTGCATGGCCGGCGAGTCGCCGGGCACGTAGTGCGTGTACTGCTCGTACATCGTGTGATGGGTGAAAACCAGCGGAACGTTGGCGGAGGCCGCGACTCGCACAGCGTTTTCACCGAGCAGGAACGGATGGTGCGCGTGAACGATATCGGGCTTGAAATCGGTGAGCTGCGCCTGGACGTAGCCAGGGAGCGGCAGGCGCACAGAGAAATCGCTGCCGTTGAAATTCTGAATGGCGGGGACACGGATGACGTCGGTCTCGTCCGCCGGCTTTTCGGCGAATTCGGGGGCAACGACCACCACGCGATGACCCCGCGCGCGGAATTCGCGCACGAACGTGTCTACGCTGCGCGCCACGCCACCGACGTGGGGCAGGTAGGTATTAGTCATCATCAAGATGTTCATCGAGCAATGCCGCGGGGCCGAGGGAGCGTGTACACGTACGGGGTCGTAATGCAAACAGCGTACCGTAGACTTTAGGCTCTACCGGTCGCCGGAGTGAAACCATCAACGCAGTCTGCTAGACTACCGCCACGGGGCCTAGATCATACTCGCACCGGGGAGTTTTCAACATGAGATCCAAGTTCGCGCGCCTCGCTATCGCATTGGCATTCATCTTTTTACTGTCCGGCAGCACCCAGGCCCAGGATAAGCCCGCGGAACCGTTCAACGGCAAGAATCTCGATGGTTGGAAGTTGAAGGGCGACAACAAGAGCAAGAGCCGGTGGAAAGCGGGCACGGCCAAGGTTGATCCCGCCAGCCCGGGAAAGCTGGTCGTCTCTGAGCAAGGTGGCGAACTAGTCAACGCGGAGTCGGGCGGCGTGGATATTTACTCCGAGGACAAATGGGGCGACGCGCGCATCGAGGTGGAGTTCATGGTGCCTAAGGGATCGAACTCGGGCGTATATGTGATGGGCGAGTACGAGGTGCAGGTGCTCGACAGCTTCGGGCGGGTACGAATGGGACCTGGCGACGTCGGCGGGTTGTATGGCGCCGCGGCGCCGAAAGTCAACGCGTCGCGGAAGCCCGGGGAATGGCAGAAGTTCGTGATCGAGTTTCAGGCGCCGCGGTTCGAAGGGGACAAGAAAGTGGCCAACGCGAAGTTCGTAAAAGTGATCCTCAACGATCAAGTGATTCACGAGGACGTGGAGATGAAGGGACCGACGCCGACGGGCGTCAGCGGCAAGGAAGCGGCGACGGGTCCGCTGATGTTCCAAGGGGATCACGGGGCGGTGGCGTATCGCAATATCAAAATTACGCCGAAGGCGAAGTAGGCGGCATTGTATCTGCTGTGAGTCGGAATGCATGCTTCTTGACCGCCTTGAACAAGCCGATCGCTACGCCGAACTGCACCCGGGGTTGGCCGCGGGGTTTTATTATTTGCGCCGCGTGATGACGGAGGGGGCCGCTCCGGGGCGGCACGAACTGGACGGAGAGCGGCTGTTTGCGATCGTGTCACATGAGGATGGCCACGGACGAGGCGCGTCCAAGCTCGAATCGCATCGGCGTTACATCGACATCCAAATGCCGTTGGCACTCGTTGCCGAAGGGGACACAAGCGGCTTGCCGAGCCCGTCGCTGAGCGCTGACGAAGTCATTGGATGGCGAGGGGTCGCGGATTGTCGCGATGTCGAGACGCCGTACGATGAGGGGCGCGACATTACATTCTATCGAGATGTGCCCGAAACATGGTTGTCGCTTCCACCGGGCGTGTTTGCAGTTTTCTTTCCAGAGGACGCGCATGCGCCGCTGGCCGGTCAGGGCAAGGTGCTCAAAGCCATCGTAAAAGTAGCGGTAAATTGGTAACGTCGGCGCGCCCGCTTGTCGGCGATCCGGCGGTATGATTGCATAGGGTTCTCCGACGCCGAATACATGGCGCTACCAATCCGCCGATCGACCTCCGTTGATTCATACTAATGCGGCTCCTGAGCTACAACATCCACAAAGGCATTGGCGGGCGCGACCGCCGATATCGCCTGGAACGGATCATCGATGTCATCGAGCACGAGAACCCGGACATCATGTGTCTGCAGGAGGTGGACCGGCATGTGCGTCGCTCGCGGTTTGAGGACCAGCCGCGCGTATTGGCCGAATACTTCAGTTCGGCCGCGCATCTGTATCAGCCCAACGTGCCACTGAAGACGGGCGTGTACGGCAACCTAGTGCTCTCGCGGTGGCCGATTTTGGACAAGCACCAGATTTCGCTGAGGTTCAACCGCCGCAAGCCTGCGCGGTGCACAGTTGGCAGTGATCGACAGTCCGGAAGGACCGTTTCAGCTAATACATTTTCATCTCGGCCTGAGCGAGAAGGAGCGGAATTGGCAGATTCGGCATTTGCTGACACATCACGTGCTGAAAAACGGAGAACATTTGCCAGTGTTGGTGGTGGGCGACTTCAACGACTGGCGAAATACGCTTTGCAAGGGACTGTTTAAGGATCTGGGGTTTCACCATTGCACGTCACCCGTGTCGCGGTTCCGTTCGTTTCCCGCGTATTGGCCGCTGGGGCGCTGGACAAGGCGTTCTTCAAGGGAGAAATCCACATGCGGCACGCTCGGATTGTACACTCGGCGCTGGCTCGAGCGGCGTCCGACCATCTACCGCTGGTGGTGGATTTCCACTTAAGCAATGGGACGCCGCAATAGGCTCCTGCCGTAGGCGCGAGAAGGGGACAGGCACCTCGCCGCCAGATCTGCCGAGCAAGGTGTGCCCCTGTGTAGGCTCGGAGCCAGTCCCCTATAATGGCGGGTCGCGGCCGATCGGATTCACCCGTGCCGGAGGCTTGTTGCCATGCGCGCTTTGTTTCGGCTTTGCCTGGTTCTCGTTGCGGCGGGTTATTGCATTGGACACATGAATGTGGCCGAGGGGCAGTTGCTGCGGCCGCGGCGGACATTGCCGCCGCCGGATGCGATTGTAGGTCCGACGTTTGGAGTCGGGCGCGTTAGTTTGCAAGCGCCGGAAGCGCGGCCGTCGTTCTTCGGCGAGCGCGATTTTGTCTTGCACGAGCGGAACAATCGCGTATTCTACGCCGCGTTTGTTTCGGAGCCGGTCCTGCGCGGTGCTGCGCGACATCCTGAACCGGCCCCAAAACCTGACAGTGTTTTTCCTGTTCATCGGCGAGGAGCCGCTCGATCTGTCGCTGTCGGTCGCGGGGGGTGGCCGGATCCGCGTTCAACCAAGGCACGACGACGGGCGCACGCACGCCTGTTGGACAACTGGTGGCAGGAATACACCGAGGGCGCCCGCCGCGCGGCGGGCACCAGCGAGTACCCGCGCGTGGTGGACGAGTACCTGCTCGCGATGCTCGCCGGCCGGCTGGGGCTACGGATGCCCGAACAGCCGCAGAGTTTGTTCAACCTCAATCAGCGCGACCTGGACATCACCTTGGGTGAATTGACCGGCGCCGAGCCGACGCGGCTACGGATTCAGCGCGAGGTGATGCTGCCATCGAACAATCGAGCAGCGGCAGCGACAGAACCGCTGCCAAAATCGATCGAGACGAGTCCGCCCGAGGAGCTGAATCTGCCGGAGGAGATCGCGATTGAAGCGCTGGCGGCGCACGTGCCCGAGGAATGTTTTTACGTGCGCTTTGGGAATTTCAGCAATTACCTGTGGTTCCGCCATGCGATGGACGATTTTGGGGGCGACTTGCGAAATCTCATCTCGTTGCGGGGAGTGGATTATCGGATCAACGAGAAGATCGAGCAGCAGCTTGTGCTGCGCGAATCGGCGCTGGCGGAGCTGCTTGGCCCGCGTGTAATCGCCGATGTCGCGCTGGTGGGCCAGGATATGTATCTGCGCGAAGGTCCGGCGATCGGCATGCTGTTTCAGGCGAACAACAATTTTGCCCTCTCCTCCGACATTCGCTCGCAGCGCGCGGCGGCGCTCCAGAAGCACGGGGACGCAAAAGAAACCACGGTGGACTTCGACGGTCATCAGGTTTCGTTCGTGTCCACTCCCGACAACCGGATTCGCTCATTCTACGCCGTGGACGGCGATTTTCACTTCGTCACGACGTCGCGAACGATGATGCGGCGGTTTTTTGAAGCCGGCGCCGGCACGCGTGCGCTGGGCGGTTCGGCGGAATTCCGGCTGGCGCGAGCGAAGATGCCCCTTTTGCGCGAAGACACGGCATTTGCATATCTTTCGGCGGCGTTTTTTGAAAACCTGGTTGGCCCGCACTATCGCATTGAGTCGCAGCGTCGTCTGCGCGACAGCGGAGATCGACGTCGTTCAGATTGCGCGACTCGCGGCGAAGAATGAAGGGTTTAAACACGCGACAATCGAGCAGTTGACACGCGCTGGTTTTGTACCTCGCGGCGTTTGGAGAGCCTGCCGATGGAAGTCGTATTGAATTGCTGCAAGACGCCGCACCGATTGACTCGCTGCGGGCGCGGAAGGATTTTTCACGCCGGTCCCGGATGTGGCGTTCGATGCCGCCACGCCGACGGAGGTGCAATCCTATGAGGAATTCACTGGCCTCATCCGGGGGAGGTGGGAGCGGCTCGATCCAGTGATGGTGGCCGTGAAGCGCTACGCGGGGGAGCAACCTGGATTGGAACACGTGGTGCTCGACGCGCGCGTTGCGCCGTTTGCGGCGCAGAACTACAAAACGATCATGAACCACGTCGGTTCGCCAAGCACCGAACATGTGGCGCCGTTGGCTGGCAATTTGGGGTGGTTCGAGGCGGTGCTGCGATCGTGCGCTCCGGAGCCGACCCACGTCTATGCGGGGATTCGCAACGTCGGCGTGCCATGGGAGATTCCGCTGGGCGAGGCGCTAGGCTCGCTCGGCGTGCTGTTGCGGATCAAGTACTACTTTGGCGGCTGGCCGATGCTGGACCGATGCAGTTTTTCGGAATTCGCGACGATTTGCCGGTCGATCCTCAAGGCTTTGGCCGGCGCGGCTCGGTTTGTGGCAGCGAACGCTGGGTCCGTTTGTAACCGGCTCTCCGGATTTTGACGTGCTGGCTGACATCACCTCGCGGTTCGAACTGGTACGCGCGGAGCGGCCAGCGCAGTTGTGGGTCGATATCAGCGATGTGGGGGCGTCCGAGTTGTCGGAATTGATCAACGGCTTCGGGTACTTTCGGGCGCGGCAGGTGACGGGGGGCAATTTGCATTTTCTGCAACGCATGCAATCGCAGCTCGGAGTGCCTTCGGATCAATCGCTGTGCGCGGCGGAGGATTTGCTGAACGCACGGCTTGTCTGCGCATTGGGGGGCGAGTTCAAGCTGGTGCTCAAAACGGAGGGCAGGCCTGGATCTCAACGGCGTGGGACGATAGCGCCAGCCGGTTAATCACGTATGTGCCTCGCGGCTTCATGACACCGCCGCTGGATTGGTTCCGCGGCCTGCAGTTGGACGGGTCGGTCACGAGCGATGAAGTCAGCGCGTTCGCGGTCGTCCAAATGCAGCGCAAGCCCCGCGCGGCCGCGGCAAATGCAGCCAATGCGGTCGGCGCCGAGGCAAGCCCCGCGCCGCGCTTCCCAGCTTTCCCTCGTTGAAGGGATTGAATTTCGATTGGTTCAAGAGCGGCGGGAAACCGGAGGACAAACCGGCGCAAGAGCCAGAAAAAAAGGATGCACGAAAAGAGAAGGCATCCGTCGAAGAGCTACCCGAACCGAAGAAATAAATCGCCGTGCTATTTGCGGTGAACCGCGGCCAAGGCCTCTTTGGCCGCCGCGACCGTGTCGTCGATGTCTCGCTCGGAATGCGCCGCCGAGACGAAGAGCGCCTCGTATTGGCTGCACGGCATGTATACCCCGCGCTCGATGAGCCGCCAGAAGTATCGCGCGAAGGCGGCTGTGTCGCAGCGCGCGGCGGAGAGCCAATCGGTGACCGGTTCGGGATTGAAAAACAGAGTCATCATGCTGCCGACGCGCGCGAGCGAATGCGGAATATCGGCCGCAGTTGCCGCTTCTTCCAGCCCCCGCGCCAGCCGCGCGGAGAGTTGCTCCAGCGGATCGTAAGGCGGTTGGTCGCGCAGCTCCCTGAGCGTGGCGATGCCGGCCGCGGTGGCCAGCGGATTTCCGCTGAGCGTGCCGGCCTGAAACACTTTGCCGGCGGGCAGGATGTGGTCCATGATCTCCGCGCGGCCGCCATAAGCGCCGACGGGCAGGCCGCCGCCGACGATCTTTCCGAGCGTGGTCAGGTCGGGCGAAACGCCGAAGAGCGATTGAGCACCGGCATAGGCCACGCGAAAGCCGGTCATGACTTCGTCGAAGATCAACAATGCGCCGGCCTGGCGAGTACGCTCGCTGAGCGCGGATAGAAATTCGCGCGTTGGGATCACCACGCCCATGTTGCCGACGACCGGTTCGAGGATCACGCCGGCAATTCGCGGCCCGTGCTCGTCGAAGGCGCGATGGACGCCGGAGACATCGTTGTACTGGAGGATCAGCGTGTCTTGCGTCGTTCCGGGCGTGACACCCGGCGAATTGGGAACCGCGAGCGTGGCCGCCGAGCTACCGGCCGCCACGAGCAGGCTATCGACGTGCCCGTGGTAATTTCCGGCGAACTTGACGATAACACTTCTGCCCGGTGAAGCCGCGGGCGAGGCGGATCGCGCTCATTGTGGCTTCGGTGCCGGAGTTGACGAGCCGCACTTTCTCGACGCTTGGCATTGCGTCGATGATAATCTGCGCCAACTCGCTCTCGGCTTCTGTCGGGGCGCCGAAGCTCGTTCCGCGCCGGATTACCTCTTCCAGCGCCGCAGTCACACGCTCGTGGCAATGCCCGAGAATCATCGGGCCCCACGAGCCGATGTAGTCGATGTAACGATTGCCGTCGATGTCCCAGAGGTACGCGCCTTTGCCGCGCGCGAAGAAGATCGGCTCACCGCCCACGCCGCCAAATGCTCGCGCCGGGCTATTCACGCCGCCGGGGATCAGTTGTTTCGCGCGAGCGAAGGCGTCGCCGCTTTTGATGCGTGGCATGGCTCGTCCTTATTCACTTAGCCACCGGACCACGTCCTTGGCCCAATAGGTGACTACGATCGATGCGCCGGCGCGTTGAATCGCGGTCAGGGATTCAAGCACGATCGCGCGCTCGTCGATCCAGCCGCGCTCGGCGGCGGCTTTTACCATGCTGTACTCGCCCGAGACGTTGTAGGCGGCGATCGGCACGCCGGGAAACCGATCGTGCACGCGGCGGATGATGTCGAGATATGCCAACGCCGGCTTGACCATGATCATGTCGGCGCCTTCGGCGAGGTCGAGCTCGGCCTCGCGCATCGCTTGGTCCGCGGCTGCTGCCGGGTCCATCTGATAACCGCGGCGATCGCCGAACTTCGGCGCACTCTCGGCCGCTTCGCGAAATGGTCCATAAAATGCGCTCGCGTATTTCACGGCATAGCTCAGAATCGGCACGTGCGTGAACCCGGCGGCGTCGAGTGCGCGGCGAATCGCAGCCACCATGCCGTCCATCATCCCGCTGGGGGCGACAACGTCGGCGCCGGCGCGGGCATGGGAAACAGCCTGCCGCGCGAGCAGGTCGAGCGTGGCGTCGTTATCGACATCGGCACGACCGGTTTTTTCGTTGACGATGCCGCAGTGACCGTGACTTGTGTATTCGCAGTAGCAGACATCGGTGATCACCAGCATGTCGGGCGCCGCCTCTTTCGCGGCGCGAATGCCTTGTTGGACGATGCCTTTATCGGCGTACGAGTCGCTGCCCGCGAGGTCCTTATCGGTCGGAATTCCAAACAGCAAAAGGGCGCCAAGCCCAAGCGACGCCGCCTCGCGCGCTTCGACCGCCACGAGCTCGGGCGAAAGCTGTGCGTGGGGGGGCATCGATGCGATGGGCCGGTGCTCGCCGCGACCGGCCCGCACAAACAGCGGCAGAATCAGGCTTTCGGGCGACAATCGAGTTTCGCGCGTCAATTGCCGTATGCCGGGATGCTGGCGCAGCCGGCGCAAACGCGTGGTCGGAAACTGGCCCGAGGCGTGGATTGGTTCCATAGCTCGTTTATAGTCAAAAGGAGCCAAGGGCGAAAGAAACGGCGGATGACTATCGATGGGGGCTCTGGCCTTTTTCCGCTTCAAGAAGAGCCGCGCGCGCCTGTTCGACTCTCTCGGCGGCCCAGGGCTTGTCACCGTAAAGGACGACAATGCTCTGCCAGATTTGCGCGGCTTCGCTTACGCTCTCGGTCTTAACTGCGTCGGCCTGCTGAAGCCGCCGATCAATCATCTCCAGGTAAGCCGGCGCTTGTTCGCGGGCCTGCTCGTTGAGCCATTGCAACTGCCGGTCGGCCAATTGAAGTATTTGCCGCTCGCGCTCGCGATCCTTACCGCTCGGCGTGGCATACATAGCGCGAATCGCATTCAGCCGAGCAATCGCGCGATCGGGATTGGCCCCCGCCTGGCTCACGGCCTCGATGTAATCGCGCTCAATAGGCAAAAGCGGCTGCTCGCTTTTTGCAAGACGCGCTTGCGAGGCGAACCGCCGCTCCAGCTCCAAGAGCTCAATCTCTTCCTGGACTTTTCGTAACTCGGGCGCCCGTGCGTCGTCGGGGAATCGATCCAGGAAACTGTTTACGTCATCCGCCGCTTGCAGAAGCCTTTGTGGGTTTTCGTCGGCGGCCAATAACTGAATCCGCTCGTATAACCGGTTGGCGTTCGGCGGGCGGAGGAAGTACCAAAAAAGTCCCAATAGCGCTACTAGGCAAGTGGCCAACAATAGAATCTGTGCGACGACCGGCCCGCGGTTCTTTCGCAATTCCAATTCGCGGAGCCGCTCCTCCTCTTCGACGGTCACAAATCGGTTGCGCGGCGGGGGCGGGGCGGGCGCCGCCACGACGTCGAACTCGCCGCGTTTCGCCGGAACGCTTTCCCGGTGTCACTCACGGACCGTGTTTGGATCGTAGGCGGACGTCGCCCCCCGCACGGGCTGATCGAAGTATTCAGCATCGGCGACTCGCGTCGGCGCGTTGGGGTCGTACGGAATGTCACCGTTCTTTTGTCCGAACGACGGGTGCCTTCGATGGCGGCTTCTCTGGTTGATCGGGCACAGTGTGCGCCGAGGCGAACGACACATCCAATCCGCTTGCGTCCTCGCCGGTGAGCGTATGCTCGTGCCGGGGGATCGACAGGCCGTGTTCCATCGCCGAAAGCTGCCGGGCCAAGAGGTCGGCATTCGTGGCGCGGTCCGTCGGCGACTTGGAAAGCAGCCGCTCGACGATCCGCTCCATCTCCTTGGGCACGTCGGCCGCAAAGCGCGATAACGGCGGCGGTTCGGCGCGGCGCTGTAGCTCGAGCATCTCGGGGAGGGACTTCGAGCGAAACGGCGGACGGCCGGCGAGCATTGCAAACAGCACGCATCCGAGACTGTAAAGATCGGCCTGGTGCGTGACGTCGCTTGCCTTCGGCCTGCTCCGGCGACATGTATTCGGCGGTGCCAATCAGCCCCCCGTCGCTGGTGAGCCGCGTATTGCCGAAGAGCCGCGCGATGCCGAAATCGGTCAGCTTGATCTCGCCATCGTCGGCCACGATGATGTTGGCCGGCTTCAGATCGCGGTGAATTACGCCGGCATCGTGGGCATGTTTTAGGGCGCGGCAGAGCTTAATTCCGGTTTGCGTGGTTTCACGCCAGTCGAAGCGCCGGCCGGCCTGCAATTCTTCTTCCAGCGTTTTGCCGCGGACCAACTCCATGGCGTAATACAGGTGCCCATCTTGAACGCCAAATCCGTAGAGCCGAACGATGTTGGGGTGCCGCAGCAATTTCAGCGTTTCGATCTCGATCTCGAAGCGCTCGCGAAAGCCCTCCTCATCGGCCAGGTGCGGATTGAGCACTTTGATCGCCGCCGGCTGCTCGTTCTGCGAATTTATGGCTTCGAATACCGTACCCATGCCACCGCGACCGAGGTGGCGTCCGACTTTGTACGGTCCGAGTTGCTCAAGTTGCATGAGGGACGAGAAGTGGAGCGGACAAGTTGAGCGGCGCAATACCGCGCGGAATTCGATGCCGTCAAAATCGATCATAGCCGACGTTGGGAGAACGTGCCAACGCTGCCCACGGCACCGTAAATCCAGCGGCGGCAGGTTATGAGCTGCGCTTGCTGCGCCTTTGCGGCGCGGCGGCGTGAGACGGCACGCTTGGGTCCCGCGGACCGCGAAGCGCCGGTGCGCGCAGCAGTTTGACTCGCGCCATTGCCGCC
The DNA here is from genome assembly GCA_963829655.1 of Pirellulales bacterium. GTDB lineage: Bacteria > Planctomycetota > Planctomycetia > Pirellulales > JALHPA01 > JBBDYH01. The sequence continues at coordinate 5,458,577 of CAWHJG010000002.1, read as the reverse complement.
AGCGGACCGTCCTTTCCGAACGCTGGCCTCCAGCGCGTCCATCAGGTTAATCACGCTCGGTTCCGCCTCCTCGGCCGGGGCAACGACCTCGCGCCCTTCCACCTTTGCGTCCAGAAGCACCTTGAGCTTCTCCTGGTAGTGGTCTTTGTATTTGGCGAAGTCGAAGTCGTCTTCCGTCCACGTCTCGACGAGCTGCTCGGCCAGCGCTACCTTCTTCGGCGCCAGCTTAGGTTCGGCCACTTCGTCGGCCATGTCTCCCGGCTTGCGAATTTCGGCCTCATAATTCAAAAGCAGCATGGCAAGCACTTCGTCGATTGGCCGCACGAGCACAAGCTGATCGCGGCCGAACATCGTCGCATGGCCAACGCCCCAACGGCGCTGGCGCTTCATGGCCTCGCGAAACAACACGTACGGCTCCTGGGCCTCCGAACCATCGGGGATCAAATAATACATTCGCCCGTCGAGATAAATTGGATCGAGCTCGCCGGGAGAGATGAACGTGTCGATCGAAAGGTCGCGTTCGCGCTCGGGCCGCAGTTCGTCGAGTTCCTCCTTGTCGATCTCGACGTAGTGCCCCTTCTGATATTCGTACCCGGAGACAATCTCGTCCTGCGAGACTTCACCGTGAACGGGGCAGACTTTTTTGTAGCGGATTCGGTTGTGGCACTGCGCGTGGAGCTGATTGAAGTGAATGTCGCCCCCCTGCTTGCTCAAGGCGTTTACGGCTTGTACGCCGAACGACACCAGGCCGAATCGAATGTGGCCCTTCCAGCTTGAGCGGAATTCGCGGTGGCTCTTTGTGGTGCTGTCGGAGGTCGCGGTCGAGCGTCGTTTGGCCATGGTTATTGTCCAATCGGGGGAGCGACCGCGTCACGGTCCGTTACGAGCACGACCATTGCAGTGCCACCCGCTATGCCGGCACAAGCTTCGCCAATCGCTTTTGTGCAGCCGCGGTAATCGACTGGCGGAGCGTGGCGAGCTCGGCCCAAGGGTCTTTTCGTTGTTTCTTAAGCCGTTGTATGGCGTTATTGATGTTGAATTGGTTGGCGGCCTTTAGCGTCTTTAGCTCGGACCACTCGACCGGCATCGAAACCGGACAGCCTTCGCGGGCGCGGTGGAATAGGGCACGATCGCGCTTGCGCCGCGGCCATTTCGCAGGTAGTCGATAAATATCTTCCCGACTCGCGCCTTCTTTGACATGTTGGCCGTGTACCGGTCTGGATCGGCCTGAACGATCGCCGTGGCAACCCGCAGTGTGAACTCCTTGATTTCGTCCCATTTCAGCTTGCGCGATGGGAACGACGACATGCAGTCCTTTGCCGCCGGTTGTCTTCACAAAGCTTTGAAGCTCTAGCGCGGACGAGAAATTCGCGCACTTGAATTGCCGATTCGACCAACCGGTCAAACGTGACCGTCGGATCGGGGTCAAGATCGAAGATCAACCGGTCGGGTTGTTCAATTCGATCCGCGCGGCAGCCCCAGGCGTGGATTTCCAGCACGCCCATCTGCACCAGGGAAATCACCCCCGCGATATCATCCGCCACGAGGTATTTCTCGTTGCGGGTCTTCTCGCGCACGGGAATTTGGCGGAGCTGATCGGTGACGCCGGCGCCAGGATGCTTTTGGTAGAAGCATTCCTTTTGCCGACCTTCGGGACATCGAACCAAGACCAGCGGACGATTGACCAGTTCCGGCATCACCCAGTCGGCGATTGCGTCGTAATACTGGGCGAGCTCGATCTTGGTGATTCCCTGCTCGGGATAGAGCACTTTTTGCGGGCTTGTGATCCGGACTCCAGCGACAACCGCCTCATCCGACGTGGATTTCGATTTGGGAGCGCCTTTGACTCTCATCTCGGAAAGTCGGCCACCTTTCGCATGTGATCCATTTCGCTCGACGCCGAGTGCGGCGAGCGATGAGGGCCGATCGAGCACAACTTCGTCGGCAGGTTTGTCTTCTCGCAAACCTTGAAACGAGGGATGGCGCAAGCGACCATCGGCGGTCCATTCGGTGAACTCCATTTGCGCCACAAGCCGCGGCTTGACCCAATGGGCGTAGCGTGCATCTCCGGTCTTCGAACGGAGGTCAGAAAACGGCGATACGTTTTGCTCGAGCTTTTCGAGGCTGCGCGGTCAATTGGCGCAAGGCCGGCGTTATCGAAGCCAGTTCCCACGCGGCCTGCATACCGCAGCCGATGTTGATCGTCGTGATAGCCAACCAAAAGCGATCCAAACCCAATGCGGCTGCCGGCCGGGTCGGTGTATCCGCCAACGACAAACTCGTCGCGGCGCAGACATTTTGACTTGAGCCAATCGGCACTGCGGCCGAAGTAGTACGGACGATCCGACCGCTTGGAAATGATTCCTTCCAGACCCAGGCGACAGGCTTCGCGGAAATAGTCGTCGCCGTTACCGACGACGTGCGTGGAATAGACGAGGTTGCCTTTCACACCGTTGATAAGCTGCTTGAGGAACTGCTTTCGTTCCAACAGCGGAACCTGGGTCAGGTCGTGACCTTCGGCGAACAGAGCATCGAAAACGTAATAAACCATCGTCTGCGCACGGCCGGCCTTCATCGCGTTTTGCAATTCCTGGAAGTCGGAGCGGCCGTCGGGCTTCAACTGCGCAGACTTCACCGTCGAGAATGACCTGCTTGAGCGGAATTGTTCGGATCGCTTCCACCAGCGTTCCAAAATCGCGCCGTCCAATCGATGTCGTTACGGCTATAGAACTCGACTCGCTGGCCGTCCTTGCGAGCGACCATTCGGTACCCGTCGAACTTGATCTCGTGCAGCCATTGTTCGCCGCGAGGCGCCTGTTTGACGAGTGTGGCGAGCTGCGGACGGATGCGGGCGGCGACCGCGGAAAAACTTGCGCGACTGCGCCAAGCAGATCAGCAGGGAGCGCCATTCGTTAAGCGGGTGGGTTGACCGGTTGCCTTGACGCCGCTGCGAGTAGATTTCCGGCTCGTCTTTCGGCGGCGCGTGGTGCTCTTTGCAACTTTCTTTTTTGGCGGCTTCGGTTTTCGTCCGGCGCGGCCGCTTGCTTTTGCAGCGCGCAGAGCGGCTCAAGGTCTTGGCAGCCGCCTGGTGCGCCGTGCGCTTGGTTTCCGCGTCGATCCGATTGGAGGACCAGACCGCGTCTTCTGCCTTGGCAATTTCCGCCAACGTGCGGCCGGACTTGACGCTGTCCGACATTGCCGCGGTGACGTCGTACTCGCTGTCTGGCCGGGCGAACTCGTCCTTTACTTTGAACAGCAGCCACGCTCGCTCGCCGGCGCGGTGGCCGCCTGTGCGGATCAAGTGCCACTCACCTCGCAACTTCTCGCCGAATAGGCGGAACTTCAGCTTGCCTTGGCGGTAGCTTTCGGCGGGGTCACCTTCAGGCTCCCAGTGGCCGCGGTCCCATAACATCACGGTGCCGCCGCCATACTCGCCTTCGGGGATGATTCCCTCGAAGCCGCCATAATCGACCGGATGGTCTTCGACGTGCATCGCCAGCCGTTTGATCGTGGGATCGAGGCTTGGCCCTTTGGGCACGGCCCAACTCAACAACACATCCCCCAATTGCAGTCGGAAGTCGTAGTGCAGCCGGCTGGCGTCGTGTTTCTGAATGACGTAAAGCCAGCCGCGGCGGGTTTTGGTCGAGCCTCTCGGCTCGCGCGTGCCGCCGGAAATCGCGTTTCTCGTGGTATTCTCGCAATCCCATGGTCTTCTCCTTGGTTCGAGCTGGTTGGATGTTTCCAAACCGGCCCCCGAGCGCAAGGTGTGCCATCTGGGCAGTGCAAATGCCGCGATTGCCGCAAAAATCCAGCGGCTCATGATGCAAGAACCACATGCTAGCAAGCGACGTGCCGCGTGCTAGCAAGGAGGCGGCGGATTTGAGGGAGGGTTGCGGGACGGCCCTACGGCAAAATCGCCATCACCCGCGTCGGACCACCGCTGCCCCCGTCGATCTTGACCGGCGCGATCACCAGGAGAAATCCTTTTGCGGGGAGCATGTCGAGATTCGCAAGGTTCTCTAACCCATACCGACCGGCGCGGTTCACGATGTGATGCACGGCGAAATCACGCGACAAACCGCGGTCGATGCTCAATGTGTCGATTCCCAGGCCGCGCACTTTTCGCTCGCCGACGAGAAGCCTCGCGGCTTCGGCGGAATAGCCCGGGAAATGCAACCGTCCCTGCACGTCCTTGTTCTGAAATCGCGCCGGCGCGTCCCAAAAGCGTCCCCAGCCGGTGTAAAGCATGACCACGGCGCGGTCCGGGATGCGGCCGTGCTCATTTTCCCATTCGAGCACCGCGTCACGCGAAAGCTCATAATCACTGTCGCCGGCGACAGGTCCGCGCACATCGATCACTACTCCCGGCGCGAACAAGTCTTTTGGATCGATTTGATGTAGAGCCGGTTGGTTTGGTTCAAAGTGATTTGGCGCGTCGATGTGCGTGCCCATGTGCTCGGGCATCGAGAACGCTTTGGAGAGGACGCCATCTTTTTCCAGTGTGGCGATGGTCTCCAGTTTGAACGGTTTGTACTTTTCGCCGGGCCAGTAGTTGGACTTCTCGTTGAGCGGGTAGGTCAAATCAATGATTTTCAGCTTTCCGCCTGCAAGGTCGTCGAGAGACGCGGACGGCAATGCCGCCTCTTTGCGTTTCTCTTGCGCCAATGAGGGCTGATGCGCCGCGAATGCAACCAGCACGAGGACGATGATGCGATAAAACATGGCATTGAACTCCCGAAATCCGGACCCTACTTTCCCAGGCACTCTCGCACAAACTCGCCCTTGGCGTTTGCGTAGTCCGTCGGATCGGTAACGCCGGCATTAATTAGCGACCGCTTCTTATCGGCATAGGCTCGCCGCAGCTCAGCATCGGCGCGTAAGCAATCGCGAAAGAACCGTAGCTCGTCCACTTCCGGCGAAGTTTTCTCAATGATGTGCAGGTGCAAGTGGTAGCGTTTTCCCCCGTACTGCATTGCGCCCTGCCGCATGGGGTGCTCCTCGGGGAATGGCTCGCGATTCGTTTGCCGCTGAAAGCCAAGGGCGTCGATCGCCTCTCGAACGCGGACCAAGTCACCATTCTCGTAGATCACCGCCAGATCGATGACACCTTTTCCCGCGCAGCCAGGCGCCGCGGTGCTTCCAACGTGCTCGATGCGAACGCCGCTAACGCGGTCCTCGACGAACCGCGATACAAGCCGCGCAACCTGCGGCGCAGCCGGATCGTACGGCAGGCAGGCCGCCGGCAACGCGTCGTACTCCAGGATTTCAAGCGCGGGATCGCCCATCCGACGTATCCTAAGGGCACGCGGCTTGCTAGCACAACCGAGACACTAACTCGGGTGGCTCCGCGAATGCCCTTACCGTTGAAGTTTCCTTATCCGCCGATGGAAGCCCTTCCGGTGGCAGAAATTCCAGCCGGGCGCCAGTGGCAGTACGAGCCAAAATGGGACGGCTTTCGCGCTCTGGTGTTTCGCGACGGCCGAAGGGTGCAAATCCAGTCCAAGTCCGGGCAGCCGCTTGCGCGGTATTTTCCGGAGCTGGTCGCAGCCGCGCTTGAATTGAAGGCGACGAGATTTGTTCTCGATGGTGAGATTGTCGTGCCGATCGATGGGCGGCTGTCATTCGACCAACTCTTGCAGCGCATTCATCCGGCCGAAAGTCGCATCAAGAAACTTGCCGCCGAGCGTCCGGCGATGTTGATCGTGTTTGATCTTTTAGTGGACGATCGCGGCAAGCGGTTGACGGAACAGGTCCTCGCGGATCGTCGCACCCAATTGGAGCGATTTGCACGGCGATACCTGGCACGAAATCGTCAGGTCCGCCTTTCGACAGTATCCGCCAATCTCCGCAAGGCGGCCGCGTGGCTTCGATCCGCAGGGATTAATGTAGACGGCGTCGTGGCCAAGCGGCGCGACCTGCCGTATCAGTCGGGCGAGCGCACCGGAATGCAGAAAATCAAGCGGCTGCGCACGGCCGATTGCGTTGTCGGGGGCTTTCGCTACGCGTCGAAGGAGAAGATCGTCGGGTCGCTGCTGTTGGGGTTATTCGATAACGATGGCCGACTCAATCATGTCGGCTTTACTTCAACGCTGTCGCGCACGGACCGCAAGGCGCTCACGCCACAGCTCGAAGCGCTCGTAACGGCACCCGGTTTCACCGGTCGCGCGCCCGGCGGGCCAAGCCGTTGGAGCACCAAGCGATCGAGCGAGTGGCAGCCACTCAAGTCAAAGCTGGTGGTTGAAGTGCAGTTTGACCACGCCAACAGTGAGCGGTTTCGCCACGGCGCGACGTTTCTGCGATGGCGGCCGGACAAAGCGCCGCGGCAATGCACGATGGACCAGCTCGCGGCGACTGGGCAAAAGTTTGCGAAGCTGCTAACGGCTTGAATAATTAGGCGCGGCCGGAGCCTCGCTTTCCCCATTTCGCAACTCTCAGTCCCACCAAAGAAACACTTTGCCTTCGTCGTCGGCGCCATCGGCGGGATCAAATCCCTCGCGGCGAATTTCGCGGGCGCAAATTTCCCAGACCTTGTCGCGGCGTTCGGAGTTTTGCGGCAGCTCAACCACCACCGCATCGGCGTACGGTCCGCTCTCCCACTTCTGCGTGTCCTCGTCGTCGGTGATGTTCGCTCGCGGTATGACCACGCGCAATGCGCCGGCGTTGTAGAGGCCTTGGACAAATCGGATGGCGTTTTCGGTGGGACCAAAGCGGTTCGACGCAAGCGCCGATTCGTTTCGATTATTTTTCAGCCAATTCAGAGCCTCAGGGCCATCGAAGTCCGCCGCCGAACTGGTTGTCTCCGACATGAACTCTTCGGGTAGGCAACCGGCAAACGGCGCAGCGCAGAACAATGCAATACAAACAATCAGGAAGCGGTTCATACGATTTGGCTCGCAGGATCAATTTGCAAGACCGCCGTGTCGAGATGGCGCATCCTGGCCAGCGATCGCCACGGGATAGCTCAACCCATGGTCGATTCAGGCCGCTATTGGAACGTAGCAGGGGTAAAGCCGCGCGCGGCTATCGTCCGGTGACTTGCTTAGGGAAAAGCTCGCCGAAGAAGTCGCGCATATCCTCCCAACTGCGGCGATCCGCGCGGGCGTTATAGGCGGCCCCCTTCGAGGGATCGTCGCCCGCCGCGCGCTGCGTGAAGCTGTGGACCGCGCCGCCGTAGCTGACCAATTGCCAATCGACGCCAGCTTTCCGCATCTCGTCTTCGAATGCAATTACGTCCTTTTGCGGGACGAATGGGTCGTCCGCGCCATGCAACGCCAGCACCTTGCAACGAATTTGCTTGGCGTCTTCGGGGCTTGGCGAGTCCAAGCCGCCGTGAAAGCTGACGACGCCGGCGACATCCGCGCCGGTTCGCGCCAGTTCGATTGCGGTCGTTCCGCCGAAGCAGTAACCGATGGCGGCGACTTGTGAACCGTCCGCCAGCTTTTGCTCTCGAGCCGCTTTGAGCGCCGCGTTGGCGCGCCCGCGCAGCAAGTTGCGGTTGCTTTTGTATTTGCCGGCTTCTTTCGCGGCGTCCTGGGGAGACGAGGGCCGAACCCCGCGGCCATACACGTCGGCGCAGAATGCCACATAACCCATTTCCGCCAATTGCCGGGCGCGCTGTTTCTCGTAGTCGCTCAGCCCCTTCCACTGATGGAAGATAACGACCAGCGGCCGTTTCGAGTCGTCGTCCCGTTGATGCACTACATACCCTTCGCAAGCCACGCCGTCATGTTCATACGAAACCGGCGCCTCGTGCAGCTCGACCGCCAGCCCGGGAACAGCGAATAAAACTAGTAAGCAGAGCGCAAGCAATGACTTTGACATGGTAATTACTCCGTTTGGCTTACAACATTTCCCACTCGTCTATTGACGCTTGACGCCGAACCGCCGGCGGCCGGCCACTGCCGTCAACATCAAGATCGTGAGCACCCACGTGCTCGGCTCCGGCACGACGCGCAAGGCCAACGGCGAGGAAACCGACTGTGAGCCGCTCGGGTCGGTCAGCCGGGCGGCGATCAGGCGCGTGCCAGGCAGCGTGAAGCTGGTGGTGAACGTCTTGGTCGTCGAAGCGCGGTATCGTAAATGCCGTCGAAATTGAAGTCCCACTCGACGTTCACCAGCGACAACGAGTGATTGGGGTCGATCGACCGAGTCGCGTCGAATGTGACGAGCTCGCCCGGATCGATGATCGACTCCGAAAGCGAGATCGACGGCTGGGGCGCCCGATTCGCCGACATGCCGGGCGTGATTTGCACCGTTTGAGAGCGAACGTTTCCCTGCATGTCGTAGACCGCAACGTTGTACTCTTCGTTTTGACCAGGGTTGTAATAGGGGGTTGTAAAGGAAAAGGCCCCGCTCCCGGTGAGCCGTAACTCGCCAATGGACTCTCCGCCGCGGCGCAAAAACGCCGACGATAAGCCGCTCGCGTCCGAGGCGGTGAAGTTGATCTGCAAATGCCCGCTGGTCGTCGGCGCGATATTACCGGCGGACTGTACCGTCAATGTCGGCTGGGTGTTGTCGGTATAGACGCGCTCCGGATTGAAGTATCGACTGGTGTTAAGTACGAGCGCCGCCGCGTACGAGAGCTGTGCATCGTCTTGCGAGTATTGATCCGTGTGAAAACTTGCACGCCAGCCCCGGAAGCCGTTGCCCATGAGATTGCCGTGAAAGTTGCGATCGTTGCGGAAGTCGTGGGGCAGGCCGAGCGCGTGTCCCAGCTCGTGAGCCATCGCGCCTTGAGCACTCGACGCGATGCTGCTGAACGTCGATTGTTCGAATCCTGGGAAGGTCACGCCTTGCACGAGCGGCTGCGTGCCGATTTGCGGCACGATCTGGCCGGCGTAAGCCTGGTTGTTCGTCAGCATGCCGGGGTTGAGGCGGAACAGAAAATCGCCGCCGCCCATCGCCACGCCGGGATCGCTGCCCGAACCGAAGCTCGCGCCCAGTGCCGTGCCGCCTAACACCGACCCGTTGGCTTGTTGCTGGTGCGCCTCGGAAAAGAGCATCCACACCTGGCCGGGAGACCAGACCGATAGGCCGCCAGTTGAGGCCGCATCGATCGTGCGTCCCCACACATCGGTTCGGATGTTTGCGTCAGTTTGCGTTGTGTTTACTACACGCACGCGCGGCGTGACGCCATCGGGAAGCGTTTCGTAACGGAAGGTCTTGAAACCAAACCCATAACGGTCCATCTGCTCGCCGTACCAATGCCGTAAGCTGGGCAGATAGGTTTGTAGATTGGCAACGGCATCGGGCTGCGCCGAGCGGTTTGAGGGGATGATATAACCGAGGCGGACATCATGCGCCGAAGCCGACGCCGCGAATGTTGCGACGCCAATGGCGATGAATAGCGGCGTGGCAAAACGCCGCGTTCCGGTGTAACACAGGTGCGAGTCGTGACGCCGCATGTGGCTCCTCCCCGTACGCGAGACCGGGACGAAGCTCGACTATAGTCATAGACTCAGCGGTGGGCAATCAATCGGCGCAGTCAGATATTGGCAGGTCAACTCTCGCCGAATAGCGACGCAAGCTCACCGAACGTCCGAATCAAACACTCGCACCTTCGACCACATCGACTTGCACTCGTCGATGAATTTTTTGTGGCGCGGGTGTTCGGCGTAAACATCGTGGGCTGCTTTATCCTTGAATACCAAGTGCAGCGCAATGTCGTAGTCCTTATCGTTCACTTCCCGCTCCAAGGCCTCGTTACGCGTGCCGATGCTAAAGTACTTGACTCCATCGTGACCGGATAAATAGTCCTTGCACAATTGGAGCATCTTGTCACGGTTGGCGTCGGTATCATCCTTGAGATCAAAGAACACCATGTGAGCCAACTCTGGTCCGCTAGCCTTCTTCTGATCCGCGGCCATCGCGCGATTCTCCTGCGACAGATGAACGGTTAACGCCGCAACCGAGATGACTACGGCAACCACCGCCCCCAGCATCAGCAAACGCTTCCACATACTGACCTCCACAATTTGGGTCCGGCGGCAAGCAACAGCCAAAATGGCCAAACGGCCGAACTCAAATCCGCGGCAAGTTGGCAAAGGCGTGAATCGAAGCTGCGGTAGTTCAAACGCAACTTGCCAAGCACCGGTCGCTATTGCGGGGGCGAACGGCGGGGATCGAGCGGCTGGCCCTTGGGCGACATCCAACGGCAGGGGGGATTCTAGCGATCCAAATCCTGCGGCTGATTCGCCCTGCTGTCTGCAAACCAACGGAGTGGATGTAGGTTGGACCGGCCTCGCGACCGGTCAGTCGAGTGCCATTATCCACACGAATCCAAATCCCTCAAGAGGCGTCGACCGAGCCGACGCTAGCTTTTCAAGAACTTTTTTGCCTGGGCGGTCGGATACTCGACAGAATCACTACGCATTGTAACCGGCGCGCGCAAGTTGAATGTGACCATAGACTTGCGGTGGTCGGGAGAAAACGATCGCACCGATTCTACGACGGTGGCGATTCTTCGGCGATTGCCGGCTTCCCTGCCGCTTGGGGCTTTCCATCGATGGATTGGCCGTTCATGCTCAACCTCCGATGCGGCGGGGGCCCGATGAGTTGCTCAAATTCCTCCTCGTCCAACACCTCCTTTTCCTCCAGGGCATTGGCGACCGAGTCCAGCTTGTCGCGATGCTGGCTGAGCATTTCGAGCGCCTGGACGGAGGCAGTCCGAAGAATCCGGCCAATCTCTTCGTCAATGATCTGGGCCGTGCTTTCGCTGAACTCGCGTTGTTCGATGATTTCGCGCCCAGAAATGGATGCTCCTCGCTGGTGCGAAACGCCACCGGCCCGAGCCGATCGCTCATTCCCCAGTGGGCAACCATCCGCCGAGCTAGCTTGGTGCCCTGGGTCAAGTCGTTCTCGGCGCCGGCGCTGAACTCGTCGTACACCAACTTCTCCGCTGCACGCCCGCCCAGCATAAACACCAGCCGGTTATTGAGCTCGCTCTCGCTGATGTTCAGCCGGTCCTCCTCGGGCAAGAGCTGTGTGACTCCGAGCGCTCGCCCGCGCGGAATGATCGTCACCTTGTGGAGGCGATCCATCCCAGGCAGCAACCATGCCAGCACGGCATGCCCCGCTTCGTGATAGGCTGTCATCGCCTTCTCTTTGCCCATCAATACTTCGTCGCGCTTGGGGCCCATCAACACCTTGTCGCGGGCGTACTCAAAGTCTTCCATGTCCACTTTGTCTTTGCCGTTCCGCGTGGCCCACAGCGCCGCCTCGTTTACGAGATTGCGAATATCGGCTCCCGTCAGACCCACCGTGCCAGACGCCAGTCTGTTGAGATCGACGTCGTTGGACAAAGGCACATCGCGTACGTGCACCTTAAAGATCGCCACCCGTCCCTTGTGATTCGGCCTGTCCACGGTGATGTGTCGGTCAAAACGCCCGGGCCGCAACAAGGCCGGATCAAGCACGTCGGGGCGGTTCGTGGCCGCCATGACGATCACCGACTCGTTCGGACTGAAGCCGTCCATTTCGCTAAGAATCTGGTTTAGTGTCTGCTCGCGCTCGTCGTGGCCGCCGCCGAGACCCGCGCCGCGGTGCCGACCCACTGCGTCGATTTCGTCAATGAACAGGATCGAGGGCGAGGCATCCTTAGCGGTCTTGAACATGTCGCGAACGCGGCTTGCACCAACGCCGACGAACATTTGGATGAACTCGGAGCCGCTGATCGAAAAGAACGGCACGCCGGCTTCGCCCGCGACCGCGCGCGCAAGCAGCGTTTTCCCCGTCCCCGGCGGACCCATGAGCAGGACGCCCTTCGGCACGCGTCCGCCAAGCCGCGTGAACTTTTCCGGGTTTTTCAGGAACTCGACGATTTCTTGCAGGTCATTCTTCACGCCTTCCAAGCCCGCCACATCGGCAAATGTGACTGGCTTTTTAGTTTTTTCGTAACGTTTGGCCGGGCTTTTTGCGAAACCCGAGAGAATGCCGCCCCCCATCACCTGGTCTCGCGTGCGGCGGATCATTACCCAGAGTCCGAAGAACAATAGCGCCGGCACGAGAAAGTATGCCAGCACGAACATGAGCGTATTATCGACCTGTTCCGGCGCCTCCTCGACCATGCCCAACAGGATGTTCTCCTGTAACAGCGCGTCGAGGCTGTCGCCGGGCACCGGTCGGACGTTGACGCGGAAATGCTCGAGCAGCTCCTGCGGTTCTTCTTTGTCTGCCTCGCTGGCCTTCTTCTTAGCGGCCTTCTGCTTGCCATTCGTTGGAGCAGTCTCTTTGCTGCCATTTTCCATTGCCGGCTGCGGCTTCATCGAGGCTCGTTTCACGAGCTCGCTTTGGGCTGCATCGAGGCTGGTAAACTTCCCCACCACCTGTTGGGCATTCACCCACTCGATCTGTGCGACATTGTGCCCCCGCAACTGGCTGAGAAAGAAGTCGTAAGTGATCTCGCTGCGTTTCGTGTGGTCCTCGCGAAACCAGGCGAATACCAGCACGATCAACAGCAGCATGAACAGCCACAACGTGGTAACCGGAATTCGTGGCCGCTGTTGGCCAGACTCCGGTTGCTGATTTGGATCGGAGGACCGAGGTGTCTGTGATTCCATGCATTCCTTTCCGCACTGATCCGCATTGCCGGTACACAACCGACGGGGAAATGTTCCCTTCAGAGCGCCAGCCTAGCCGAACCCTTATAAAAGAACTATACCCTTAAACTCACGCCGACAAGGGTTTCCGATTACATTTGCGCAGTCGATTTGCGTGGTTAAAAGGCGGTGACGGACAGTTGACCTGTATTGCCGGAGCTTCGGATCGTGATGACTGAGGATCGTGATAGTTCACGACGGCGCGGCGTCGTCGCGGTAATTCGCCGCAACGATCGACTCTTGGTGATCCGCCGGGCGCAGTCGGTCGTCGCGCCTGGCGCTTTCTGCTTTCCAGGCGGCGCAATTGAAGGCGACGAAACCGAAGAGCAAGCCCTAGTGCGAGAGATTGCGGAGGAGCTGGGCGCGTGCGTGCGACCGCTGCGGCGAATCTGGTCGAACACAACGCCGTGGAAAGTCGATTTAACCTGGTGGCTGGCGGAAGCCGACCCCGATTGCGACTACCAGCCCAACCCCGCGGAGGTCGAATCGGTTCATTGGCTAACAACTGCCGAGATGAGCGAGCTGCCGGAGCTGTTGGCAAGCAATCGCCAGTTTCTCAGCGCCTTGGAAAGCGGCGAGATCGTTTTCGCCTAGACCGACCATTCGGTTGATGCGGCGTTAAGTCGCACTTTGTCGCCGCTTACTTCTCTTTCACAAACCGCATGAGGTCGTAGGGATCTGGCCCGCTGGCGGGGGGCTGCTGTTGGAGACTCGCTTTGGAGTTCGCGCCGTTTGCTTTCACAGGTGTTGGACTCTCCTTGGCCACGCGCGGTGCGCCTTGGAAGGCTAGGAATCGATCCACTGCCGTGATTCCATTTGGGCCGGGTGAAGCGCCCTTTGGTAACTGCGCCGCCGCGGGTAATAATCCGTTTGGTGCGTTCGCGGGGACCGCGGCCGCTATAGGCTTGGCGGCGGGAAAACCGTTGGCTGGCGATGTTCCTGTGCCGCTATTTGCCGGCGTGCGATCCGGCGGCGTGCCCACAAAGAGGCCGGCTTGCTCGACACCGGACTGTGATGGGACGATTTGTTCGTCGTACACCGGCATTCGCTGTGCTTGCGGATGCTGTGCAACGGTTGCAGGCGGCGTCGGTTGCCTCGGCGGATCGACGGTCAGGCCGGCGTGTTCGACTTTTGGCAAAGCTGCGGGCGAATGCGCTGTGCGAGCGGTGCTTACCGAGGGGGCGCGCATTCGCCGCGTCAACGAGTGTCGCGAGGAACCATTGGACGTGCGCCTGTCGGCGATAGCGGGCTGCTGCTCGGGGACCTCTGCGGGCAGCATCTGATCGAGATTGCTTCTTGTGAGCTGCGCAACCCAGCCGATCAGCTCGCGATATGCAACGTACTGCGGCTGGCCGAGTGCCGGCGCCTTGAGCGGCCCGTGGGGCTCGTTGGCCATGTCGAAGAGTGTGCTATCCGCCGGCTTCTTGAAGTCCACAAGCTGCACGACGTTGTAAAGATTGCGCTGCGTCAGGCGACGGCTGACGGGGCGGCCTTGTGGCAGACGAAGCAGCGTGAACGATGTGGTGTTTCCGGGCGCATGGCAGCCCGCGGTTGCACATCCGTTGACCAAAATCGGCTGCGCGACGCTGGTGAAGTTCTCGACGGCGTCGGCAGGCAGCGTCCGCACCAAGCGCTCGATCTCGGTAACTGTGTCGCGCGGGGAGGGCGTTTTGCCGGTGCCTTCGTACTCGATTTGTCCTTTTCGATTTCTGTCTGGATCGGGGCCGCGATAGGATCGCCGACTTGAGCGACAGTTCGGTCCGGGCTTTTCGGAGGCCAAGCGGCCGGTTCCGGCGATATTAACTTCTTTTGGCGCTCGTGATGATCGCTCGGCTTTTCGTGAATTGCCTCTGGCTCGTCCGAGGGATTTGGTTCGGCCGCCGTGGCAACCTCGTGTTCCGGCGTTGTTTGTTGCTGTTCAACGACCTGCCGCAGTCGGCGCTGGACGATGGCGATCCGCGGATTCCTTGGCTGGATCGACATTGCCTTCGCTAATTCCGACGCGGCGCTTCCCAGCAACTCGTGACGGACGCACCATGCGGCCAGATCCAGATGCCCTTCGACGTCGGTGGGCGGAATTTTGGCCAGCTTTAATGCATAGGCGTCGTCGAGGCTTGCGGCGATCACGTCCACTTCCGCCTGCCGGACGGAGATTTCGCCGCGCGGCATACGGACCGCCAGCCGGTCGTTTTTCGCCGACTGGATCTGCCCCTGAAGAATCTCGCCATTGCGCAGCACGACCAGGCTCGTCGCCCGCTCGCTTGAACCTCCCGCGTTTTGCGGTGTGTTCGTTTGTGCGGAAAGCGCGGTGGCCGACGAGATCAATCCAAGCGTGAACAGAACGCGAATGCGTCGAAAAGACATGGCGGGCGGAGGTTAGGTCAGATCGCACGCACGCGTCAAGACCAATCGAGGCACTGGAACGCCCCTTTTCAATAGTCATACCAGAGCGCCAGCCCCACCTTGTTTTCGTGCTGGTTGAAGAACTCAAACTGGTCCGCGAGTCCGTTGTAGTACTCAATGCCGAACCGTGCCAGATGTCCGCTGTCGGCCGATCGCCATTGCCAACCCGCCTGCACTACCAGGTTGCCGCTGAAATCCACTTCCTCGCGCAAGTGACCGTTGATCGCGGCGAACGGCGAGCCCCGAAAACCGTTGTCGATCATCGGGCTGTAGTCGATTCCGAACTGAAACTCCCATTCGCCCGCAACGTCGGAGTAAAACGCCCACCCTGCCTCGCCGTAAAGCCGAAGATCGTCGTTCAAGTAGTAGGACTGTCCTAACACAATGACGTCGCGGCTATAGTTGTAGCGCGAGATGGTTGGGTTCTTGAGCTGGTACTCATCACCCAGGTGCGAGCTGAGGTGATAGTACGCCAGCTTCGTCTGATACGGACCAATGCCGAACGTCAGCGGCGCCCCGCGCGAAAATCCGCCGACATCAGGTCTCCCTCTTCTTCCGGCATCAACCGCGGAAATGCAGCGCCCTCCAAGTCAAACTGCCAGCCTTCAGGGCGCGCGTCATCGCGAGAGCCAAAGCGCACGAGGCCGACGCGGCCCCCCAACGCAATGTCCCACAACAATCCATGATCTTCCTCGTAAGCCCAGAAGCTATGGAAACGCGATTCTTTGAACCCTGCCAGGTACGAGCGGTAGATCAGCCCGTCGGGCAACAACTGCCAGTCCCACCGCTCTTCGCAGGGGCAATTCGAATCTATGTTGCGCTCGGTTTCGGGGATGGCGATTGGGGCCGCGGGCAAGCTATCCGCCGGCGCCGTGATTTCCGTTGCAGCTACTATCGGTCGCACGATTTCAGCAGCGAAGTGAGCGCCAGCTTGTGGTTGTGCGTGATGGTCGGTGTTTTGCTCGGCGACAGGTTGACTTACATCCCACGGCAGCATTTCCGGAAACGGCACCCCTTCTTGCGCGGTGACTCCGCCGCAGAATGCCATCAGGCGCAGACGGTCACGCCCACGCATACTAGGACGGCGTGCAATGATCGACGGAAATGAAGCGTGCGCAATCGATGCGCGGGCGGAGGGAGCATGGGTAGGGCGAGACGAGGCGCGGCCGGGCCGCTGACAGCATTATCCTTAGAGGTAAAATCTCTTGTCTCATTGGTGTACTCGGCATCTTCCCGTTTCTTTCACGACGCATGCATGGCGCAGCCCGCACTGCTTCGCGCCGCGATGTTAAAGTGCGCAGTCGGGGCCGAGTCTAGCTCCTTGTCGCCGCGCCATTGCTTCTCTACAATCCGGCGAAAACCATCAATTCACGGAGCCGGGGTCCCATGGAACGCACTTTTATCATCTTTAAGCCCGACTGCGTGCAGCGGCGGCTGGTCGGCCGGATTCTGGCGCGATTTGAAGACAAGGGATTCAACATCGTGGCGATGAAGATGCTGCGGATCACGCCGGAACTCTCCAAGCAGCACTACGCCGAGCATGTCAGCAAACCGTTTTATGCCGCCCTGGAAAAGTTCATCACCGGCTCGCCGGTGATTGCGGCAATCGTGGAAGGCTTGGAAGCGGTTCGCGTCGTGCGCGAGATGCTCGGCGCAACTAGCGGGCTGAAGGCCATCGCGGGCACAATCCGCGGCGACTATAGCAGTAGCCGGCAAATGAACCTCGTCCACGCGTCGGACGGTCCCGAAGCCGCAAAGCGCGAGATCGCGCTGCACTTCAAACCGGACGAAATCGCCGGCTACGAGCCAACAATTACCCCGTGGCTGCGTGCCTCGGACGAAGGGTAGCCCCGTTCGAGCTTATTGGAGCTTTCCTGCGGGGGCCTCGGCTCGGAGCTGTTCGACCATGTCGCGCGTGGCCGCTTCGACAGCGTCTTGCCACTGCGCTTCGCCGAACCGATCCTTATACTCCTTGCGCCATGAGCAAAGATGATCCCGCGCGAGTTGTTCACGATCGCGCCCAGTCCTTTTGAATCGAACCCACCGGCCACATCGCGCGCCGTCCCTCCCTGGCTGCCAAAACCCGGGATCAGAAGCCACGATTGCGGCATGACTTCGCGCAGCTCGGAAAGCTGCTCCGGGTACGTCGCCCCCACGACCGCCCCCGTACTACCATAGCCGCTTTTTCCCACGTCATTCGCAGCGAGGCGCGCAACATGTTCGGCAACGTGCCGATACAACGGCTTTCCCTCGGCCAATAGATCCTGAAACTGCCCGCCGCCCAGATTGGACGTCTTCACCAACACAAACACGCCGGCACTTTGCCTTCGCGCGGCTTCGACGAACGGCTCCAAGCTGTCCCCGCCGAGATAAGGGCTCACCGTCAGCGCATCGGCCTTCCAAGCGCTCGCCGCGCCAAGATACGCTTGTGAGTACGCCGCCGCCGTCGAGCCGATGTCGTTGCGCTTGCCGTCGAGGATCACTAGCAGTTCACGTTGACGCGCATAGTCGATTACTTCGGCCAACGCCTGCATTCCCGCCGGGCCAAGCTCTTCGAAAAACGCCGCCTGCGGTTTGATCGCAGGCACCAATGGCGCCACCACGTCGATCACACCTCGACAAAACTCCACAAAAGCAAGTGACTGCGCGGAGTAATCATCCGACGACACGGCCTTTTGAAGAGCTACGGGAAGCTGCTCGTATCGTGGGTCGAGTCCCACCAGCACCGGCGTGCGCTTCGCGCGAATCGCCTCGGCCAGTCGATCGGCAAACGTGTCCATTTCAAAGCAGTACTGCGGAAGTTGACCAGAAATACTGCCGCGATTCTAACGCCGACGGCCGATCACATGAAGTGGATCATCAGTCCGAGCGCTTCTAATCGCGCAAACGACAAAACCCGCCAACCGTCGCAGCGGCGACGATTGGCGGGCAAATGTAGATTCACTCAACGATCGCACAATGATCGACGCCCGATTCACGCGCGACTGGCCCGGCGGCTGCGCCACCGAAGCGCCCCGATCCCAGCAACCCCGCTGGTCAACAGGCCCCAAGTTCCCGGTTCAGGAATCGAGTACAGCTCGAATGCCAGGTCCTTGGAGAATTCGCCGATTCCCGGAGGCCCATCGGCCAGCGAGAGATAGCGCGTCGGCTGATAGCCCGCCTGGTCTACCAGCGGCATGATCTGGCCGTCTGGCGTCGATAAATGATTCACAACAACGTGGCCCGTCACCGCATCGTCCTGAAAATGCCAGACCGGAGTGCCACCCGGCGCCGGCCCCAAGAAGCCGTCGATGTGCTCGCCCGGAACAACCGCGGGCGCGGTTGAAGCGAGTGGATCCATCAGCGTGTAGTCGCGGTTATGCCAGCCCCAGCGCGGAACAAACGTCGGCGGCTGGTTCGGGTCGATGATGATTCCCGCTGGCAGATCCACTAGTCCCACAATCTTCAACCAATATACGGTATCCGGCTTCTGGAAGAACTCCTTACCTAGATGCAGTTCGGCGTTGTACTCATACAACGTTTCGCTCAGTGGTGGACCGCCGCCGCTGATGGGCTTCTCGGTAAACGTACCCGATCCCGGCGCTATTGGTCCGCGTCGCACGATTTGGTTTAAGAGCGGCGTCCCTGGGTGGCTGAACGGATTGTTTGGTCCGACCGGCACATCTTCCTCGACCGAGATCAGGAATTTATCCACGGGGAAGTTCGGTGAAACAAAATCGTTCAGATACGAACCCCACCACTTCACGTGGACGATCGGAGTGCTGAATTTGTCAGCGAAGTCGTCGGCCATGAAGGTGCCTCGGTACGGAGTCGGGCCGACAGGCCCAATCTGGCTATAAGCCGTGCTCAGCTCATCGTGGCCCCAGAATCGTTGGGCCGTTCCATTCGGGCTTGTGATCTGCGTGCCATCCATTGGCTTTTGGCTAAACTTCAGCAAATCGCGTCCGGGCAGTGGGTCGGCCGTCGCCGTTGAGGCGATGAGCAACGTCGCTGCCAACACAGCAAGCGCAACGGAGATTCGAGTTCGGTTTGTGTTCATTGGGTCTTTCTCCTTTAACAATGCGGCGGTACAGGGAAGGTGAAACTCATTCGTGTTCTCGCGTATCAAGCGCCGCCTGCGTCCTATGCGGCATAGACCGCCGGCGAAAACTACTATTCCGAAGCACCCGGCGAGCGCCACGGACGACGGCTCGGGTATCGGCGAATAAAACGCCCAACCAGCTCCACCGCCACCGATTGCGTTGCCGAGAGTGCTCTTATCCATGTCGAACGACAAGGTCTTGATGTCCTGCGTGGTCGTGAACAACCACATGCCGACGTCGAAGTTGTAGCTGACACCAAACATCTCGTAGACGCCGCCCACCGGGCCCACGAGCGTGGGGTTGGGAACCAGCGATCCTTGCGGAATCATCGGCGGCGTCATGTCGAAGTATCCGTTCGGGCCAGCAATCCACGACGTCGTAATCTGAACGTTCGCCGAGTTGGTCGCGGTGATCCGGCGGTAGTCCTCTTCGATGTCCAAATCCATCACGGCGAAGACCGTTCCCCCCGGCAACACGCCCACGGTTGAGCTACCAACGGTGCCGGAAAAGTCGAACTCGACGTGGTACATGTCACCTGCGTCGTTGTAAGGCGTGCCAATCATTGGCACCGTATTCCCCGCGTTAGGCATCAAGCCCGCGGCGAAAAAGTCCGCCGACAGCGGTGGTCCGACGGTAATGGGAGTCAGCCCAATGGCTGGCGTTGCCAAATTCCCATTGACGAAATTGGTGGCCGTGACCGTCGCGAAGCCTGACAGGCCGGAGCCGCCGGGCCACGTGCCGAGCGCCACTGCCGGCCCACCCGAGAAAGTCATCCAATTCGCTTGCGCGGGCGCGCGCAGATGCCTAACAGAATCGCCAAGGCGAAAAGCGTTCGAAAGCGGTGCATAGGTGGAGCTCCAGGGGTGTAATGCATGCCAGTGGTCATTGAATTGCGCGGTGGCTCGTGGACATGGATTGCTTAAGCGGCGACTAGCCAGTCGCATCGCGATCCGGTTTTTTCTGGATCTTATGGAGGCCGTAACGCGGCTCTCGAGGCCGACTCGTTTTGCGCCGGCGTACGAGTCGCGGCATAGCGGCACTGCAATTGATGAGCGTCTAACCAGGCCACGCTCGGCGGCTTGCATACATAGGCGGTTGCTCCCGCACATCGTGCGGAGAGCTCGTCTTCGGACGAATACACGTCGCTCGTGATTACGACGCGACAACGCGTTAAACGCTGACGCACGAGTTTCAACAGACTGATCCCCGACATATCGGGCAGTCGCATGTTAATGATCCAGAGCGCTGAGTCGCGAGCCCCGGCTGCTTGCAACGCCTCCTCGCCGGTCGCGAACATACGAACTTCGAGCTCGTACCGGCAAATCTCCTGGAGGAGATCGGCGTAATCATCCGAATTCGCGTCCACGACGACCAAATTATCGAGGCGCTGCTTGCCGTGTCTCATGTTGAACTCGCACTTACTTCGAGGATCGTTGCGCCCGTAAGCAAGGCAACAAACGCGCCAACACCGCAAGTTGCGCTCGCGGATTCGCCAACGTGCGCGAGCACAATGAGATACGTCAAAAGAATTTCTTACGCGCTGGCTTCAGCGCAGCTTTGGCGATCTTGCACCTGTCCGACCGCGATAGAAAAGTGACCGAATGCGGGCGCAGGGAAAGGCGATCGTCACCGCTGAACTGTCCGAATGCGGACACTTACTAGACGATTCCGGGACTAGTTAGTCCGATGTCGGCGAAAGTGCCGTAGAAGGCGATTCAACGCCGCGGAGCGCGGTTGTCTAACGCACTGCTTTGCCGCTGTCGTCCAGTTGGTAGCGCTTCATCTTGCGCAATAGAGATTGGCGCGTAACTCCGAGCAGCCGCGCCGCCGCCGACCGATTGTTGAACGTGTGCGCAAGCGTGCGCGAAATGTGTCCTCGTTCCAGTTGCTCGAGCGTTTCCCACTCCGTCCCACGACTCACAATCAGCTCGCGAGAGGCGGCCGCGTAATGCGACGACTGGTCCGCGGTAACCTCGTCATTGGCTTGACGGTCGGATGCGAACGACAGCGAAATGATGCGGCACAACAGGTCAGCCGAAAGAATTCGGTTGTGGCTATCGATCGTCGCTTGCTCGAGTACGTTGCGAAGCTGCCGCACGTTGCCCGGCCAATGAAAATCGACCAATACCGCGCTGGCCTCCTCCGATAGGCAACATGCCGGCAGCCCTTCGTCGGCAAGCTGCTTCAGGAACGCGATGGCCAATGTGCAGATATCATCCGGCCGGTCGCGAAGCGCCGTGGTCCTCAAATGGACCACATCAAGTCGGTAATACAAATCCTCGCGAAACCGACCTTCGAGTACGTCCGTGCGGAGGATGCGATTAGTGGCGGCAACCACGCGAACGTTCACTGGCTGACCTTGGTGACTGCCCACCGGCGTAACCACGTGCTCTTGCAGCACGCGAAGCAGCTTGGCCTGTAACGGGTAGTCAAGCTCGCCGATCTCGTCCAAAAAGAGAGTGCCGTGATTGGCCGCGCGAAAGCAGCCCAGCGCGTCGCAATTTGCCGCCGGTGAACGCTCCCGCGACGTGGCCAAACAACTGGCTCGCCATCAGTTCGCCCGACATCGAGGCACAGTCCACCGGGATAAATGGATGCTGCCCCCGAGGGCTTCTGGCATGAATCTGTCGTGCGACGAGTTCCTTGCCGGTTCCGCTGGGGCCGGTAATCAGGACATTGGAAGAAAACGCCGCGACTCGCTCGATTTGATCGCGTAACCGCGTAATCGCGTGCGACTGGCCGAAAATACGTACCGCGCGCGGGCCCGCGCGATGACCTGCTCTCATTAGGCCCTCCAACGCCGCACGGTGGCTCCGCGCGGTCGAGGATGAGTAACTGGCAGCTTCGCCACTTTGTCAGGCGCAAATCACAGTCTAAGCCTGGAAACGAGGGATGCAAGAAAAAACCGCGACCCAGGGAAAGGATGCCGAGAATTCAATCGGCCTGTCGAATTCGCATTAGTTCAATGGGAGATGTTGGTTATTCTGCGAATTGCACCGGCGGGCAAAAACAAAATCCCGTCGCCGGTCGCACTCGCAACCGACGACGGGATTCGGTGTTCGTACCAGTCGGGGCGACAGGATTTGAACCTGCGACCTTTTGACCCCCAGTCAAACGCGCTAGCCAGGCTGCGCCACGCCCCGAAGCAAAAAAGTATCGCACAATACCGATGCGCCTTCAACGGCTGTCGATATACTGCGCGCGACTAACTGGCCGACGATGACAACCAGATGGCGAGGGGGACGTTGATCTGCGACGATAAGCTGGACCACAATCACCGTTGCGGGGCACAACCAACGAAAGGGCAGTTATGAGAATCACACTGTTTGCGGCAGCGATCGTGCTATTCGCTTCCCCGGCCCACGCCGTCCAGCCGACACCGATCAGCTTCGAGACAATCGTATCGCTGGACAAGTTCCGCATAACGAACACGTCGCCCTCGGCTCACCTGCACGAGTTGATTATCCGGCCCAGCGCGAACATCACGCCCACGGTCTCGAACCCCGGCGAGATGCTCTTAGCCAATACGCCACCCTGGCCCGGTGACGATCGTATCGGTTGGTTCATCACGCGGTTCAGGCCCGGCGAGTGGATGGAGTTCACCG
Source organism: Pirellulales bacterium (assembly GCA_963829655.1). Classification (GTDB taxonomy): domain Bacteria; phylum Planctomycetota; class Planctomycetia; order Pirellulales; family JALHPA01; genus JBBDYH01. Next base: position 5,435,891 of record CAWHJG010000002.1, on the reverse strand, counting down.
GTACGTGGGCCGCAGGCTCTCAACTCTCCGCGCAATTCGCCGAGCCGTTCACGCAGTCGCGCGGGTTTATCTTCGCCCCGATTGAGAATGGGACGTTTGAGGGGTGGACTGTTCCCGAGCCGGGGACGTGGGTGATGGGGATACTGGCGGGAGTCGCTATGCTGGTGGCCTGGAGGCTTCGTCAATCGACTTCAATGTGCACGACGCCGTAGTACCACCAGCCCCAAACCCAAAAGCGTAGCGAGCACAAACCCTGCCGGTTCAGGAATGGGGTTGGTCACAAACGCGGCATAGGTCAGACCGGTCCCCACCGTCAGGATACTTGGCGGATCAAAGCCAACATTCGTTAAGGCCACTTGGCCGAAGCGTCCCCCGGTCGCCATTCGACCGTCGGCACGAAGGTTCAGATCGAGCAAGTTGGAGACGCCCGTCGTCATTTCGCCCGAATAGCCGCCGGCCGAGTCATACCGATAGATTTGGCCGTTCCAGTCCGCCACGTGCAACATCCCGGAAGGCGTAACCGCCAATCCTCGCCCGTCCAGCCGCGTACCTGCTGCATCGCGCACTTCGAACTCGCTTCCAATATTCGCGAGACTCACCGGATTGGTGCGCTGGACCCGATACCGCGGCGATCCAGAGTTGATGCTGTATAAGAGTTGGTCATGCCCGACGCTGGTCTCCGACGGTCCATTGAACATTCCGATGTCGAACGGCTCGACGGTGCGCGTTACCGCATCCATCCTTATCCCGCGCGAAAATCTTGTCACCGATGATCGATAAGTCGCCATCGCTGACGTTCCCGATCGCCAACGGCGCGAGCGTGTGCGTCCAACTCGCCGATAGTGGATCGTAAGTGCTGATGTAGCTGTTGGAAAACGGCGCATAGTTCACCACGTGTGCCCGGCCAAACCGATCGTACACAGCATCGTAAACGTCGTAACGGCTCGTGTCCGGATGCGGTACGGCGATCGATTGAACCAGCGTCCGGCCAAGCGTGTACTCATGCAGTGTGTTGCCGTGAGCGACTAGCAGGTTTCCCACGGTGAACGGCGCCGCCATTACAACGGTTGCCGGTCCGCTCACGCACACGAGCAGTGCGACGATCAGGTAAACGTACTTGCGCAGAATTAGAGGTGATCCTGACATCTGGCCCTCAAACAATGTCAAAGTTGCTATTCGTGGTCCATCTTAACGCCGCTCACTTCCGCCGAGCGTACTCGATCGTGAAAGCCAATTGATCCTTGCCGTCCGGATCGACCATGTACATCTTGAACGAAAAGTGATCCTTGTCCTTGAACTCGGTGGTGTTCTTGAACTTCTGCGGCTTGCCGTCGGGGCCAAGTGACTCGCCCGTCATCACCATCAGCTTCGATTTCGGATCGATATCACCTTCGAAGTGCAAGGGCGCGTGACTCATCGAATCCACCCACACGCCAACGTACTTTTTCTTCTTTTGGTTGTAGCCATCGAGTCCGCGTCCCTTGAAAGCAAAGCCGCCAAGGTCGCCCTGGAAATCGCTTTCGATCCACATCCCGTCGCAGATCGACTTGTACGTGGCCGTCGCCTTCGATTTCTGGCCCCCCATTTCCATCACGGCGTCCCATTCGCCCACGAACTCTTTGATGCGTGCATGCTCTGGACCTGGCCTCTCAAACTCCTGGGCGGTCAACACCCCCACACTAGCCAGGCACACAACAACTCCAAGAATTGAATGGCGCAACATGCTGTACCTCACAAGAAAGATTTTGATTGGCGCTGGATATCCTAAACCGCGGTGGCGTTAGGCCTTGGTGATTCCGCTGCTCCACGTCAAATCAGAATCACCCGGAAAAGCAACGTCAAGAGTTCGAAAGACGACTAATTCAATTTGAATTGTCGATTTCGAGCCGGTTGTTCGACCAGTAGGTAGAGACTAACTTGAACGGTCCGTTGTCAGGTCCGTCCGCAACTCCGAAAGTCTGCAACCAAAAGGAGATACGGCAAATGCGAGTCATGGTGATTGTAAAGGCCGACAAGGATTCCGAAGCGGGCGTGATGCCGAGCGCAAAGCTCCTCACCGACATGGGCAACTTCAATGAACAACTTGCCAACGCCGGGGTAATGCTGGCCGGCGAAGGTCTGCAACCCACCTCAAAAGCCAAGCGCGTCCGCTTTGATGGTGGCAAACGCACCGTCATCGACGGGCCCTTCGCCGAAACCAAGGAATTGATTGCCGGCTACTGGGTTTGGAAGGTTAAATCGATCGACGAGGCGGTCGATTGGCTCAAGCGCGCGCCGTTTGACAAGACCGAGGTCGAGATCCGCCCGATCTTCGAGGCTGAGGACTTCGGAGCGGAACTCACGCCCGAACTGCGTCAACAAGACGATCGCCTCCGCGCACAGACCGAAAAACTAACCGAGGCCGCTAAGAAGTGATGCCACGCCATTTGCCGAGGTCCTCGGGGCGTAGGCGATCATTGAACGCGTTGGCGAAGACCGTCGATTTCGCCGGCCGCCGTTCGACTAGTTTCCGGGAGGCCGATTCTGGCGCCACTTGCGACCGCACCTAAACTCAACGCCACGGATCACAATGCCATGCAAAAAATTACACCATTCCTGTGGTTCGATGGCAAAGCCGAGGAGGCCGCCAAGTTCTATACGTCGATCTTCAAGAACTCGAAGATCGAAAACATCGCCCGATATCCAGAAGGGGCGCCGGCGCCGGCAGGCGCTGTTATGTCCGTGACTTTCCAGATCGAGGGCCAGGAATTCCATGCGCTCAACGGCGGTCCCATGTACAAGTTCACGCCCGCCGTCTCGTTCTTTGTGAACTGCGCCACGCAGGAAGAAGTAGACGAGCTGTGGGAAAAGCTCTCCGCGGGCGGCACGCCGAACCGATGCGGCTGGCTTCAAGACAAGTTCGGCGTTTCCTGGCAGATCATCCCGACCATCTTGAACGAGCTATTGCAAAACAAAGATCCCCAAAAGTCGAAACGCGTCATGGAGGCCATGCTGCAAATGGTCAAGATCGACATCAAGCGATTGAAAGAAGCGTACGCCCAATAACTTGCTGCACGCCTCACACTCACCACTCACCTTGCACTTTCGGAATCACAATTATGCGTTTCATGATGCTCGTAAAATCTGTCGATGGATGCGGCGCTCCCCCCAAGGAACTCATGGACGCGATCGGCAAGCTCGCCGAAGACGCGGTCAAAGCCGGCACAATGATTGAGAGCGGCGGGCTTGCCCCCGCCGCGATGAGTACGCGCGTCCGCCTTGCCCGTGGCGAAATCACCGCCACCGACGGCCCGTTCGCGGAGACCAAAGAGCTTGTCGGCGGTTATGCGGTCTTCGAATTCCCGTCGAAGAAGGAGGCAATCGAATCCACTCTGCGCTTCATGGAGCTTCACAGACAGCACTGGCCCGGCTGGGAGGGCGAGACCGAAGTTCGCCAGATCTTCGGGCCGGAAGATTATCCTTCCAGGCCATAGCGTTCGTGCTAACCTCCCGCAATCGCTCCGATCACGAAGAACGGCTCCACTCCCGACGCGACGACGTCGGGCAGCGGCGTGTCGTACGGCTGATGCGATAAGTCCTCCTCGCACGCATAGAACCGGATGAACGGCCGGCGCTTCAGCGTCCCGTGATCGCGCATCGTCCCGCGCAGCATCGGATATTGCGCCTCCAGCGCGTCGAGAACCGATCCGACGCTCACGGCCCCCTCGACTTCAAGCTGCACCTCGCCGTTGACCTGCGCAGCGCCCGAAGATGGTAGGGAATGACTACTCGGATCATTTGTGCCACGTTTCATAGCTCCAGCCCCTGATCCTACTCCTTCTCTTCATCTTGCTCTTACTCTTCTTCCTAATCCTAATCTTCATCTTAATCTTGGTCCTTGCAGTCTCGCAGACTGGCCCAGCCTCACCGAATCGTCTGAACCTCCACCGACAGCACGTACGGCAAATCGCGGACGATGGCGGTCCAACTGTCCCCGCCGTTTGCTGAGCAGTACACCTGCCCGCCCGAAGTACCGAAGTACACGCCGCAATCATCCAGCGAATCCACCGCCATCGAGTTCGCGCAACACATTGACGATAACAGTTCTCTTGCGGCAATCCCTTGGTGAGCGGCTCCCAGTCATTGCCGCCGCTCTTGCTGCGATAGACGCGGAGCTTTCCTTCGGGCGGAACGCGATTGTTCGGATCCATCGGCACGGAATAAATCGTCTCGGCCTCGTGGGCATGAACGTCAATGGGAAACCCGAAGTCGGTCGGCAAGTTCCCGTTGACCTCCTGCCACAAATCCCCCGCGTTGTCCGTGCGGTAAACGCCGCCCCCCTGATGCAACTGCATAAACAGCACGTCCGGCCGCGATGGATGCATCGCCAGCCGATGCACGCAGAAGCCGACCTCCGGCGTCATCTCCGGGAGATAAGGCGACTTCAGTCCGCGATTGATCGCCGTCCACGACTTACCTCCGTCGTCGGTGCGAAATGCCCCCGCCGCGGAGATGGCCACGCTCATACGATTCGGATTGGTCGGATCGAGAATGATGGTGTGCAGTCCCATTCCGCCGGCGCCTGGCGACCACTTGGGTCCCGTGCCATGTCCCCGCAGGCTGGCCAGCTCGTGCCACGACTTGCCGCCGTCGGTCGAACGAAACAACGCGGCGTCCTCTACACCGGCATAGACCGTATCCGGGTCATTCAACGACGGCTCGACATGCCACACGCGCTTGAATTCCCAAGTGTGCTGCGTCCCGTCGTACCACTGATGAGTCGTCAAAGGCTTCCCGTTCGGTGGTTCGGTATCGTAAACGAACTTGTTGCTTTCACCTTTGGGCATGCCGTCGGGTGATGTCAGCTCCTCGGGCTTGCTTCCCGGCGTCGTCCACGACTTTCCGCCGTCGTCGGATCGCTGAATGACTTGCCCAAACCAGCCGCTGGTCTGCGAACAAAAAATTCGGTCGGGATCGACCGGCGAACCCTTCATGTGGTAAATCTCCCAACCCGAGAAGTGCGGCCCGCTCACGTCCCACTTCTGTCGCTTGCCGTCTGACGAGAGAACAAATGCACCTTTTTTCGTGCCGACCAGCACTCGTACCCGGCTCATATACTTACTCCTGTGTGATTTCAGGCCAGCTTGCTTAGTACTCTACAAATACCTTAAACCCGCCATACGCCATCCGCTTCATGTCGAATGGCATCTTCTTTGAACTCATATTGGGCCCCATTCGCGGGTCTTTCATCACCTTGGCGTTCACTTTGTCGCGGTGCGCTCGCGACTTGTAGACAATCCATGCAAAAACCACCGTCTCGTTCGGCTTGAGCTTGATGGTCTTTTTGAACGAGACTCCAAACTTCACGTCGAGATCGTCGCCGGCGCACTCGCGATATTCAAGCGCCCCGTGTTCCTTCCAAATCTTCCCCCCTTTCTCCGACATCTTGCGATAAGCGGCTAAGTTTTTCTTGGGGACCGGCAATAGGAACCCGTCAACGTAAGGCATAAATCCCTCAATCGATGTAGAACGATGGTTATGTCCGCAGCGGTAACAGCGCGCGCAATCGCGCATCCCGCAAGTAAATCCCCAGCCACGCCAGCACGCCCATGATGATCGGCCCCACGAAATTGTCATCGATACGCACGTGCGTGGCGATTGCGCCGCCGAGATATCCGGTCACCAGGATCGCGCCCAGCACCGTCGTCCGCGGAATCGCGTAGATCACGGCGGCGACGATCTCGACGATCCCCAAACCAACACCGACCTTCGCCGGCCATTCAAGCCGCGTGAATTCTTCGACGACTTCGGGCCGTTGAATAACCTTCAATACACCGCTCATAAGTAACACGGCTGTTAAAAGGCCGGTAATGATCCAGCCCCCCCAGAACATCCACTTCGGTGCAATCGAGGCTTGCTCGTCAGTTTGCATGAATCGTTTGCTCCAGCTATCGCGGCCCGATCATCCCCCGCTCATTACGGTCGCTCGCAATAAGCCCCGCCTAGCCCTCCGGCTTGGGTTCGACGACCGATTTCAGGTTCGCCAATCCTTCCTCGAACTGTCCGCCAATCATCTTGTCCATGTTCATGAATAAACAGAACGCCTTGCCAACAAAGTTGTTCTTACCCGTCATATTCCACGTCACCGTCGTTTGGTCCCCGTCCGGCTTGAAAGTGAACGCGGTGTCGGACTCGCCGGCCATGGGTTCGCGAAACTCGAGCTTCATCCGCACCAATTCGCTTGGCCGGCTCTCCATGATGGTCATGCTCCCTTCGCCGACATCGCTATTTCCCACCCACGAATAAATGGCGCCCTCGCCCGACGTGGGGCCCTCGAACGTCCGTGTCATTTCCGGATCCAACTTTTCCCAAGGCGACCAGGCCCGCCACTTCTGCAGATCGTTCACCTGGTCGAAGACGGTTTCCGGCGCGGCAGCCATTGTCGCCGACCGCGTGACGCTATACTCCGACGGTTGCAACGCCACGATGATCGCCAACACGGCCAAGATCAGGACGATACCAATGAGAATCTTCTTAAGCATGGCACTCTCCCAAGGAACTCGTTTTCACGCGCGACTCCAGCCGCTAATTGTGAGACGCGAACAGGCGAGACACAATGGTCTCGCCTGTTCACATCCATCTGAAGCCCTACTTCTTGCGCGTCGAAACCAGTTCCATCACCTTCATTTCTTGTCCTTCGTGCGTCATGTAGGACTCCACGACGACCTTGTTGTCCGATTCGATGCGGACCACCTCTCGGCCCTGCATCACCTTTTCAAACACAGGGCAATACGCCTCGGTGCGAAACGAAAATTGTTTCCCGGTCGAATCGACCGAACCCACGCCGGTACACGTGCCGGTGCCCATGCTGCACGCCCAGTTCGATGTGTACTTTTTCTGCGCCGAGTCATAGCCGACCAGGCCGAAGTGTTCGAAGCCGGGCTCTCCGTCGAAGCCGACGCCCTCGGCACGCTCTTCAAGGAAGCGTCCGCCCAGGATCAGCTTTCGCTCCACCGTACCCGTCGAGGTCAGCGGCGGTTGGCTCGGATCGAGCCAGAACTTTGCCGTGTAATCCCAGCTTCCGGCCAACGGTTTCAGTTTGGCGTGCTCGGCCCCCGGTTTGCCGAGCTTTTTCATAGCTTGAATTACGGCCTCCGGCGTCTGAGGCACCGCTGCGTCGGCCGCGAACGTGCCCCTGCATAACATCCCGACACCAAGCAACGCCGCGCTCACTGCAATCGCATTCAATCTCATTTCTTGCTCCTTGTTCTTAGGTTGAAAAATATCTCGCCCCATCGGACTACAGGTTCACACTACATACGTGCGCCAAACGTCGTGCTTAGGCGTTTTACGGCAAGGGACAGCCGACTCCAAACTGCGAAGCCGAGCCTTTCCGAAGCGAGCTCGCCGGCAATCCCGCCAGCTCCACCACTTGCCTGACCGCCACCGTGCCCACTCGGGCTCCGGGATGGCGCTCGGCGATGCTAATCGCCTCTTCAACATTCGCGACGTCGATCAGGTAGAATCCGCCCAGTTGCTCGTGCGTCTCCGCATACGGGCCATCGGTGACTATTGATTTTCCTGAGCGCACGCGCACGCTGGTTGCCGTTGATGTGGGATAAAGGGGAGCCGACGCCAGATACTGCCCATTCGACTTGAGCTGGCGAACCAATTGAGTAGCCTCCCCCATATGCTGCATCTGCTCGGTCTCGCTCAATTTGTTCCAGCTCCGCTCGTCATGGTGACACAACAGCAAGTATTTCATTTCGTTTCCTCCAATGCTTTGTCGGACGGCAATTGCCCCATTCGACCGCAAGCCAAAAACTCTTTTTGCCGACTATTCAGCATTGAGGCCCTTGATCTCTACTAATTGCCGGACTTCGACGGTGCCCAGCCGCGCCCCGGAGTGTCGCTCGGCGATGCCGATCGCTTCTTGCACGTTCGGCACGTCGATCAAATAGAAGCCGCCCAGTTGTTCGTGCGTCTCGACAAACGGCCCATCGGTCACCAGACGCTTTCCGTCGCGCACTTGAACATTGATCGCATCGGCAGACGGATAGAGCGGTGCGGCGAGCAGATACTGGCCTTTGGCGTCAATGTCGTGGCACAGCGCAATCGCCTCGTCGATCGCCGCCTGATAAGTCTCAGGCCCGGCCCGCTCCCATGCCTTCTCGTCGTCGTAGCTCAGCAACATATATCGCATCGTGGTTTCCTCCTCAGTCAGTCGAACGGCGCCGCGAAAAATCGACAGCGTTTGAAAGATTTAAGCAATCGTCGTTCAATCCGCCGGGAGTCCTGCGATTTCCTGCACCGGCCGGATCTCGACTGTCCCCTTGCGTGCCCCGGGAATCTGCGCGGCAATGCCGATCGCCTCATCGAGGTCCTTCGCATCAACCAGGAAATAACCGCCTAGGTGTTCTCGCGTTTCCGCGAACGGACCGTCGGTTACGACCCGCCGCCCCTCGCGCACCCGCACGCTCGTGGCCGTCGCCACCGGATGCAGCGGGTTGGCCCCGCGGAATTGTCCCTTCTTTTCCAGGTCGTTACAGAGCTGTGTCGAGTCCGCAAAGCACTTCTCGCGCTCGGCCTCGGTCATCGCGTTCTCTTCCATGTAGATCAAAAGCATGTACTTCATGACAAATGATTTCCTAACAGTGTGGTAAGGTGCATCGTTGCCGCGTGGTTCGTCTGCTCCACTTCGCTGATCAGTACCGCCAGGGCCGACATCAGGGCCGCTCTCGGCCTTGTCGTGGCGCTTATGTAGCTGGCCAGCGGTTCGATCACGCGTTCCAAGTTGCTGTCCGCGCCCCAGTCCAATGTGCAGTTGAGCGTATTCATTGCAGGTCTCCTGGTAAGATTTCGCTTTCATTAGTAAGTCGAACGGCAAGTCCCCGGATCGACAGATCCGGATAAAAAACCCGCCGACTATCGACTTGCGGCCCTTTCCCGTTCGGCAATCAGTCGGTTGACTTCCTCGTCGGCGGGTCGGATTTCAAACGGGCCACCCAGCCGCACTCCCGGATGTTGCGACATGATCTGGATGGCATGATTCAGGTCTCTGGCTTCAAGTAGTAGAATTCCGCCCAATTGCTCCTTCGTCTCGGCATAGGGGCCGTCGGTGACGTTCACTTTGCCGTTTTCCCACCGCAGGGTAACCGCGGCTGTGCTGCTTTGCAGCGCCTCCCCGCCGATCCAGTTTCCGTTTTTCCTCAACACGTCGTCGTACGCAAAACACTCTTCCATCAGGGAGTTGAGCTCCCTCTCCGACAGCGTCTCCCACTTCTTTTCCTCAGCGTATCCAAGGCAGATGTATTTCACGGCTTCCTCCGAATCACATGTGTTTGTCGGGTCTCACCTATTGGTCGTTCGGAACCGACCGCAATCGACATCGCGATTCCGTTTCAACCCAATTCCTTCAGCCGCCCTTCCAGAAATCTGCGCTCCGGCTCTTGCCGCGTAAGACCGAGTGCTTGCTGATACGCGGCTTTCGCTTCGGCGGTCTTTCCCAATCGCCGGCACAAATCAGCCCGTGCCGAATGCGCCAGATGATAGTCGGCCAGATCGCCACGCGCCAGAATCGGGTCGATCAGTGCCAGCCCCGTCGCCGGACCGTCGCGCATCGCCACTGCCACGGCACGGTTAAGCTCCACAACGGGCGATGGCACTGCGCAGCAACACGTCGTAAAGCCCGACAATCTGCGCCCAGTCCGTCACGGCCGCGCTCTCTGCGTCGGCATGCACCGCTGCGATCGCCGCTTGAAGCGTATACGGACCGACCGGCCGCGATGCGAACGCGCGTTCGACCAGCGACTTACCTTCCAAAATGTGCTCGCGATTCCACTGCGTGCGGTCCTGATCGTCCAACAGAATCAGATCGCCATCCGGCGATGTGCGCCAACGCGGCGTGACTCATGCAACAGCATCAACGCCAATAGTCCCACCACCTCGGGCTCGGGCAGCAATTGCACCAGCAATCGCCCCAAGCGAATCGCCTCGCCCGAAAGATCAGACCGCGTCAGCGATCCGCCCGACGACGCCGAATAGCCTTCGTTGAACACCAGGTAAATCACATGCAGCACGGCGTCCAGTCGATCTGGCAGTTCAGCAGGCCCAGGCACCTGATACGGAATCCGCGCGCTTTTGATCTTTGCTTTCGCTCGCACAATTCGTTGGGCGAGCGTGGGTGCAGCGCTCAGAAACGCATGCGCAATCTCTTCGGTGGTGAGCCCGCAAACCTCGCGCAGCGTGAGCGCAATTTGTGCGTTGCGCGACAGGGCAGGGTGACAGCACGTGAAGATCAATCGCAGCCGATCGTCCGCGACACCCTCGCCGTCGTGAACCTCCGCAGTGTGATCGACCTCCAGGCGCCGCGCGATATCGGCGAGCGAGGCATCGAACCGCACACGCCGCCGAATCGTATCGATCCCTTTGAACCGCCCCGCCGAAACCAGCCACGCCCGCGGGTTGGCGGGCACCCCGTCGCGCGGCCATTGCTCGACCGCCGACGCAAACGCCTCGTGCATTGCCTCCTCGGCCAGGTCAAAATCCCCCAACAGCCGGATCAGCGTTGCCAGCACGTGCCGCGATTCGCTGCGATAGACAGCGTCCACCATTTCGCGCGCTTCTACGGCCGTGTTCTGGCTCATGGTACGAATTCCGCCTTCATTGCTGGCCGGACAGACTGGGCCAGCGCCACGCAAAACTTGCTTGGCCCGACGATTGATTAGGGGCTGACGCATGCGATTATGCTGATGGATTGCCCGTCGTCCAGGCGTCGGCGTATTCGTGGGTTAGACAGAATACCCGCGTGGCGGCGTCTTCTTACTAGAGGCAGATAAACGGGGACTAGCTCGCAACTATATTGCTCCGCCGCCGACTTGGTTCAAGCTCGCATGACATTCGTCATTCGGATTTCGGCATTCGGGCTTCTCGGCAGAGGTGCCTGTCCCCTTTTAACCTTCGTTTGTTAGCTCCGGTGGTGCATGGTGGACGGCCCCAATCAATGGAAAGCCTGGCTCGACCGGCACGGGGCCGCGCTGGTGCTTTTTGCACGGCAATGGGTCGCCGGCCAAGCCGATGCCGAAGACGTCGTGCAGGACGCCTTCGTCCGATTTTGGAAGTCGCGCGATCGGGTTACTGATCCCGCGTCGTACTTATACGCCTCCGTGAAGCACTGCGCATTGGATTGGCAGCGCAGCCGACAGCGGCGCAGTAACCGTGAGCAGGCAACAGCCCGCCCGGAAGTCGAACCGATGTTTATCGGCTCACTGGAACAGAACGAACGCCGCGGTGCTGTCGAAGCTGCACTCATCGCGTTACCCGACAAGCAGCGCGAGGTCCTGGTCATGAAAATCTGGGGTGGCCTGTCGTTTACGCAGATTGCCGCCGCGCTTGAGACGTCCGCCGACACGATCGCCTCACGTTATCGCTATGCCTTGGCAAAGCTCCATGACGTTTTAGCAGAAGAACCCATTGTATGACCGAGCCAAACGATTCACTCGAAGCCGAACTCAGCGCAATGCAACCCCTCTCGGTCTCGCCGCAGTTGCGGCGGCGAATTGCCGATCACTTGTCTGCACCCTCACCGGTGCATTCAACAACATCGTGGACAACGCCTCTGTTTGCGGGTCTCGCGTCCGCGGGCCTGGCGGCCGCATTGCTTTTGTGGATGTGGAGCACGCCCACGGCCGCACCAAACCAGGTCATTGTTCAACCGAATTCACAACCGGCCGTCGTTTTGAACGGCGGCATGCCGACACTTTGGAGATATCACAAGGCCATTCGCCGTTCGAGTGCTGACCTCGATGCGGTGTTCGGCACGCGCGGCGAATACAGTTCGTCGCCGCGCGAAGCGTTAGATGTTGCAGCCTTTACGCGTTCCCCCGCCCAATTGCGGACCTTAGTAGGAGAACTCTGATGCGATATTCAATCGTCGCCGTCTTATTGGTTTCGCTGTCGTTCTTGTTTCAGTCCACTGCAATCGTCCAAGCCGCCGAAGAAAAGCAGGACCCCGCCGCGAACGCCGCGATTCAATACTGGAAAGCATTTTCGCTGATGCCGACCCTGGACAAAGACCAGGAGAAGATTCTCGAAAACTGGACCACCGCCCCCCTCGACGATGCCGTAAAAAAGCTGATCGCCGATTCGCAAAACAGTCTCATGTTCATGCACCGCGCGGCAAAGTCGCCGTACTGCGACTGGGGCCTCGACTACAATGACGGCATGAATCTGCTCCTGCCGCATCTGCAAAAGGCGCGCGACCTGGCCCACCTCGCCGCTCTACGTGCTCGCTATGAGTTCGAGCTAGGTAACAAGCAAGCCGCCATGAATGACGCGATGGCTATGATGACGATGGCTCGTCATGTCGGGCGCGATTCCGTAATGATTTGCATCCTCGTGCAATATGTCATCGAGGGGCTAACGATCGATCTCGTTGCTCCCTATGTGCCAGACGTGAAGGCGCCTCCCGGTCATGCCCAACAGTTGTTTGATCGCCTGCCTGTGCGCCGCGACGCTCGCACAAACACTCCCCACCGAGAAAAAATACATGGCCGAATGGGCCATGCAAAAACTCCGCGAGGCCGAGCAAAGCAAGCCGGGGTCGTGGCGCGAGGTCTGGAACGGCATTTTGCAGGGCTCCGAGGCGCCTGAGGCTGTCGTAAAGATTGGCGCCTACCAGGAAGCGATCGAATTGATCGAGGACGTGCTGCCTGTCTATGGCGAGCTGGAAAAGTTGATCGCGCTCCCGCCGGATGAGTTCGCCAAACAGTATCCGCAATTCAAGGAAAAGACGGAGGCCGCTAACCCGCTGGCTGCTACGCTGCTGCCCGCGATTGACAAAGTTCGTAACGTCGATCACCGCAATCGGGCTCGCGTGGTAATGCTCCTGGCGGCGATCGCCGTCGCCCAGGACGGCCCTGACGCTCTAAAAAACTTCAAAGATCCCTTTGGCGACGGGCCGTTTGAGTATCGCCGTTTGGATCCTGGTTTCGAGCTGAAATCCAAACTGCTCTACGACGACAAACCCGTAACACTGACCGTCGGTCAGCGCAAGAAGGATTGAAAACTCGCATTGAAGCTGCCTCCGAGCCGCTGTTCCCAACGTCGGGATCAGTGGCTCGTTTCTTTGCCGTTGAACTGACGGAGGGGAGGCTTGTGGTTGCCAAACGGCGGAGCGATTACATTAACGTGGTAGGACCAGCAGTGACTAAACCCGTGCGGCTGCCAACCACGTATGAAGCGATTCGCGATTTATATCCTCGTGGCAACTCTTGCCGTCGCATTGAACTCGCGAACCGCGGTTTCCGCCGAGCTCTCTCTGGCCGACCTCGAATTCTTCGAGAAAAAGATCCGTCCGCAGCTCGTCAAGCACTGCCACGAATGTCACGGTGCCGGCAAAACATTGGAAGCCAATCTTCGCCTTGATTCTCAACAAGGCTGGTTGACAGGCGGTGACCGCGGCCCGGCACTTGTTCCGGGTAAACCCGATAAGAGCTTGTTGATCCGAGCCATCCGGCATGCCGGCGACCTGGAAATGCCGCCCGACGGCAAACTTCCGGACGCAACCATCAAGCTGTTCGAGGAATGGATTGCGGGCGCACCGGCGCCGCTTGATAAAACGTCCATTTCAAAAAGCGCCGCACCACCCCCCGCTCGATCGACATCGAAGCCGCACGAAACTTCTGGGCTTACCGCCCGGTGATCGACCCAGCCATTCCGGTGCCAAAGAACCTCGATTGGTCCCCGCATCCGATCGATCGCTTCGTAATTGCGAAACTGGAGGCGGCCGAAATCACACCCAACGACGAGGCCGACCGGCTCACGCTGGTGCGTCGGTTGTATTTCGATCTGTTGGGACTGCCGCCCGCGCCGGAAGAGATCGATCGCTTTGTTCAGGATGAATCTCCCCACGCCTACGAGCGGCTCGTTGACCAATTGCTCGCCTCGCCGCACTTCGGCGAGCGCTGGGGCCGCCACTGGTTGGACGTCGTGCGATATGGCGAATCGCTCACGCTCCGCGGTTTTATCATGCCCGATGCCTGGCGTTATCGCGACTACGTGATCGAGGCCTTCAACGACGACCGGCCGTTCGACCAATTCCTGCGGGAACAGCTCGCCGGCGACCTGATGCCGGCGGACTCGCTCAAAGCAAGACAGCGGCAGCTCGTCGCCACGACTTTCTTCGCGCTTGGCAACACAAACCTCGAAGAGCAGGAAAAGCGCCAGCTCGACATGGACGTTGTCGATGAGCAGCTCGACACGATCGGCAAAGCCATGCTCGGGCAAACCATCGGCTGCGCGCGTTGCCACGACCACAAGTTCGACCCCATCCCGACTCGCGATTATTACGCGCTGGCCGGCATCCTGCGAAACTCGCAGCAATTGGAACACGAGAACATCTCAAAATGGATGGAAGTCCCGTTGCCGCTTCCCGCCGACGAAGAGGACAAAATCGCCAGGCACGAGGCGCTCGTGGACTCAAAGCAAAAACAGATAGACGAGTTGAAGGCAACGATTGCAAAGCTGGAGCCCGATACGAGTGGTCAGGGACCCGCCGTTGTTGCTGCCAGCGACTTACCCGGCATCGTCGTCGATGATCAGCAAGCCAAGAAAGTCGGCGAATGGAAGGTCTCGCAGCACACGAAGCGCTACATCGACTCGGGTTACTTGCACGACGACAACACCGGCAAAGGCGAAAAGACGCTGACCTTCGTGCCCGCGCTGCCGCGCAACGGCAAATACGAGGTCCGCTTCGCCTATAGTCACGCCCCCGGCCGCGCTAAAAATGTGCCGGTCACCGTCTTCAGCGCCGATGGCGAGCGCATGATTCAAATCGACCAGCGAAAGCCCCCGCCGATCGATGCCCGCTTCGTCTCGCTGGGTGAATACTACTGCGAGCAAGCCGGTCAGAGTTTTGTCCTGGTGGCCACCGACGGCGCCTCCGGCCATGTCACGGCCGACGCCGTGCAGTTCATACCGCGCGAAAGCGACGATGCCAAGCCAACCGCCGTTGCGGCCGCTACGGTAAAACCAGACACAACCGAGCGTACCGCCAAGGAAGCGGAACTTGCAACCCTTCAGAGCGACTTCGCAACGCTGGAAAAATCCGCGCCCAAGCGCCCGAAAGTCATGACCGTCGTCGAACGCAAGGAAGTCACCGACAGCCCAATTCACATCCGCGGATCGGTCCACTCACTTGGCGAGGCTGTGCCGCGCGGATTCCTGCAGGTTGCCACCATTGGTCCAGCGCCCACCGTTCCGTCCAACCAAAGCGGTCGCCTCCAACTAGCCGACTGGGTCGCTTCAAGAACTAATCCGCTTCCCGCCCGCGTTTACGCCAATCGAGTCTGGCATTGGCTCTTCGGCCAAGGGCTGATGCGTACGACCGACAACTTCGGCGCCACCGGCGAAGAGCCCTCGCATCCTGAATTGCTCGACTATCTTGCCACCAGGCTAATGAACGACGGTTGGTCCACCAAGAAACTGATTCGTTACATCGTGCTTTCCAAAACGTATCGCCTCGCGTCGGCCGACAACGCGGCGGCGCACACCCGCGACCCCGAGAACCGCCTGCTGTGGCGCATGAATCGCAAGCGCCTGGAGGCCGAGTGCATTCGCGATGCGATGCTCCTGGTCAGCGGCCAATTGGACCGGCAAGCGGGCGGCAACACCATCAAGCCGGGCACAACGTCCGACTATGCCTACCGCGAATTCGGCAATCGGCGCAGTGTGTACCTGCCGGTGTTCCGCAACGCGCTTCCCGAGCTGTTCGAAGCCTTCGACTTTGCCGATCCCAGCCTGGTCGTCGGCCGCCGCAACCAAAGCACCGTCGCAACTCAGGCGTTGTTCTTGATGAACGATCCATTCGTGCTCGAACAATCGCGGGCTGCCGCCAAACGAGCTCTTGCTGATCAGTCCAAAAAAGTTGAACGGCTCGAACTTGCGTTTCTTCGCACTCTGGGCCGTCCTCCAACCGCGGACGAAAAAAAGATCGCCGAACAAATCTTAGACGCCGCTCGCGCTTCACAAAACAACGACGAAGACGCCTGGACCGCCCTCTACCACGCCCTGTTTGCATCCGTTGACTTCCGATATCGAAACTAAAGGGGACTGCACCACTGACGAATTGACGGAATTCGCATGTGTCCCCTTTACCGCTTTGCAATCTTATGTACCCAATCCCATATTTCCCGCCGCCAGTTTCTCAGCGCCAGTGGCTGCGGCTTCGGCGCATTGGCCTTTTCGGCACTGGCCGCCCGCGGCGCAATCCAGACGCCGCGGCCATCGGACAACAGTCGCCTCACTTCGCTCCCCGCGCCAAACGCGTGATCTTTCTGTTCATGCAAGGCGGCGTCAGCCAGGTTGATTCGTTCGACTACAAGCCTCGGCTCGCCACGGACGATGGCAAAAAAATGCCGTTCGACGACGCCCGCCAGCGAGCCAACACCGGCAAAGGCGATTCGTCGCAGCGCGTGATGAAGTCCCCCTGGAAGTTCGCGCAACACGGCGAGACCGGCCGCTATGTCTCCGAGCTGTTTCCCGAACATCGCCCGCCACGTCGATGACCTCTGCTTCCTGCACGGCATGCACACCGAAGGCGTCGCCCATGGCCCCGCGACGCTGTTCCTCCATTGCGGCGCCGCAAATCTGCTCCGCCCATCGATGGGCTCGTGGGTCTTCTACGGCCTGGGAACCGAAAACGAGAACCTGCCCGGCTTCGTCACGATCAGCCCCTCCGCGGGCAACGGCGGCGCCCGAAACTTCGGCAGCGCATTTCTGCCCGCAATGTATCAAGGCACCGCGATCGGCAAGGCCGGTGTTCCCGCGAAGCAATCGACGATCCGCAACCTGTCGAACGACGTCGCGTCGCCGCCGACAAGCGGCGCCAGCTCGACCTGATTCAACAGCTAAACGCCGAAGCAACAAAAGCGCCACCCGCACGACTCCGAACTCGAGGCCGCCATTCGCTCCTACGAGCTTGCCTGGCGGATGCAGACGCACGCACCCGACGTGCTCGACCTCGCGCGAGAGTCCCGAGACGTTGGCCCTCTACGGGATCGACGGTGGGCCCGACCGACAATTTCGGCCGCGAGTGTCTGATGGCCCGCCGCCTCTGCGAAGCGGGCGTGCGATACGTGCAAGTCACCTACGGCGACAACACCGCCAACCCGGCCTGGGATCAGCACTCCAACCTGCCCAAACACGCCGACCACGCCAAAGCCGTCGATAAACCGATCGCGGGCTGCTTCACGACCTCAAGCGCCGCGGCCTGCTCGAAGACACGATCGTCTGGTGGGGCGGCGAGTTCGGCCGCACGCCCTATGCCGAAAAGAACGGCACCGGCCGCGACCACAATCCCGGCGGCTTCACAGTCTGGCTCGCCGGCGGAGGATTCAAGCCCGGCTTCGCGCATGGCCAGACCGACGACTTTGGACAGTTCGCCATGGCCGGACAAAGTGCACATGCACGATCTGCACGCCACCATCCTGCACCAGCTTGGCGTCGATCACGAACGCCTGACTTACCGCTACTCTGGCCGGGACTTCCGCCTCACCGATGTTTTTGGAAACGTCGTCAACGAAGTATTGAGCTGACGGAAAAAAGGGAACGGGCTCCGAGCAGAGTCAATGTCGCCATCTGCTCCGTTTCAACCGCGAGGTGCCCGTTCCCTTTTTTGTGCCACCGATTAGAAAGCACCGGTTAGAAGTCGAACTGGTCGATGTTCTCCTTCGTGAACACGAACGGTTTTCCCAGCACGATGCTATCCCCCTCGATCGCGAGCTTGCCAAGCCGGCCGCCGCTGAATTCTGTGTCGCCCGTCTTGAGCTTGCCTTCCGCCGCCGCCTTCGACGCGTGTACCGTCAGATAACCCAGGTCCATCGTGTTCCACAGGATCACCGCCTGCGTCACTCCTTGATGCACATAGGGCTTATTGTCGTTTGGCAGACCCAGCCCAATCACTTTCACGTTGTCGCGCCTGACTGCTTCACCGCCTCTGCCGCGCCGGGAACCGCCGGCGAGCAGATCGCCATGATCAGCTCCACGTTCGGGTGCGCATTCAGCACGACGTTGGCCTGCTCAAACGCCTTCGCCTGCAAGTCATCGCACGGCCGCACGATGGCCTTCTCGATATTCGGATACTTCGCCTCTCGCCGCGCATCAATATGCTTGAGCCACTCGTTTTGGTTCGCTGCCGTCAACGTCGCCGTGATGATCGCAAACTCCCCCTCGCCCTCCATCAGCTTCGCCGCCTTGTCCATCAACGTGTTGGCAATCCCCTCGGGCGTGGCCTGATTCACGAAAAAGTCGCGCGCGTCCGGCGCCGCGTCCGCGTCCCACGTGATCACCTTGATTCCCTTCTCCGCGCCTTTCGCAGCGCGGTCGATAGCCCGTCGCGGTTCTCCACCGCCACGGCAATCACATCCACGCCGCGCGTGATCCACGTCTCCACAATCTCGTTCTGCTTCGCCGGGTCAGGATCCGTCGGCCCGTCCCACAACAATTCGACGCCCAATTCCTTCGCCGCTTCTTCCGCGCCTTTCCGGCAAGCAATGAAATACGCATTCCCCTTGCTCTTGGGCATCATGGCCACAGTCACCTGCTTGCCCTTCGATTCGCTCGATGACGCACTTCGCAGTGGACTTCCCGACGATCGTCCGTTGAGCTCGCGTTGGATCGATCGCACCAGCCAGAAGTTGCCGCCCGCGACAATCCCGCCCCCAACAGAATCACTGCGCACAGCACCGCCAACTGCGAATTTCTCATCGTAAATCCCTCGTGTGTTCCCGCCGCATGAGCCTTCGAACCACCCAACAACGCGGCAATGCGCTGCCGCGAATCAAATCCAATCGCCGCCAGCAACAAGCACCCGGTCAACACCCCGGCCAGCTCCGGCGACATGTCGGCCAGCCTCAGCCCGTTTTGCAAAATGGCGATCGCGAACAAGCCCAACAGCGTTCCACCCACCGTAGCTCGCCCACCAAAAATCGACGTGCCCCCCAGCACGACCGCCGTGATCGCCGATAGCTCAAACCCGATCCCCGCATCGGCCTTCGCCTGTCCCACCCGCGCCACGTAAATCACTGCCGCCACCGCCGCGGCAATTCCCGCCAAAGTATAAACCAGCATCAGCCGCCGTTCGACCGGGATCGCCACGTGCCGCGCGGCCTCGCTCGAGTATCCAATCGCGGTCAACTCACGACCAACAACCGAGCGATGCAACAAGACCCAAGCAAGTATCGCCGCTGCAACGAGGACCCATAACTGCACCGGAATGCCCCCGACGGTCTCCTGCCCAAAAAACAAAAACGACTCCGGAAAATCGGTGAAATTGTCCACGCCACGCGTCATCCCCTCGGCCAGTCCGCGAAACAGCGAGTACGTTCCCAACGTGACGATCAACGGCGGAATCGAAAGACGCGTGATCAATGCGCCGTTCAATCCGCCGGCCAATGCACCGAGCGCGAACGTTGCCACAGCCGCGGCAGCCGGACTAAACCCGCCATCGGCCCAAAAACCGTCCCGCCACAGTTTTCCAAACACCACAGCCGACAAACCCAAAAGCGATCCCACCGAGAGATCGATCCCGCCCGTGGCAATCACCAGCGTCAATGCCATCGAAAGCAACCCCAGCTCCACGCTCTGCCGCGCCAACTCCGTAAAGTTGGCCCATGTAAGAAAGTTCTTGCCGATCGCCGCGAAGACGGCGATTTCACATAGCACGAGCGCGGCCAGCGCAAGCGGCGGCGAATCGAAAGCTGCTGGCGACCTTCCCCATCTCAGCGCCTCCTCCGCCTTACAGAAAATCCATCGAACGCCACCGCGACCAGGATGATCAGCCCCTGAGTTGCTTTCTCCCATTGCGATTCCGCGTGCAGAAAAACCAGCGCCGCCCCGATCGTCCCCAACAGCAGCACGCCAAACAGCGTGCCAGCCAGCGTTCCGCGCCCGCCCGACACGGCCGTTCCGCCGACGACCACGGCGGCGATCACCGTCAACTCCAGCCCCGCGCCGGCATTCGCATCGACAATCGCGAACCGCACGGCGTTAAGCATTGAAGCAAGCCCGGTGAGCAAGCCCATCAACACAAACACCGCGAACACCACTCGCCTCGGCCGAATCCCCGCCAGCCTCGCCGCCTCGGCGTCGGACCCCACGGCATATACCGCGCGACCTGCGCCCAAGTATCGCGTCCCCCAGGCAAACGCAACGAACACCGCAAGCGCCGTGGCGACGATCACCCATTGCCCGGCCTGCTGCGTGAGACCGAACCACTGAAAATCCGGCGGAAGATTGCGCACTGCCTCCCCCTCGCGGGCCCATCGGAGCCCTTCCCGCAAAATCACCATCGTCGCCAACGTAACAACAATCGACGGTAGGCCGACCATCGCCACGAACACGCCGTTGATCGCCCCCATCGCGGCCCCCGTTCCCATCGCGATCACGGCCACGACCGGCATCGGCCAACCTGCGCTCGCCGCCAAACCCGCCACCACGCCGCACACCGAAAACTGCGAGCCGATCGAAATATCGATGTGCCGCGCCAAGATCACCAGCGTCATCCCCACCGCGACCACCAGAATGGCTGCGATGCTCACCCAAGTGGCGAACAACTGCGACTGAAAGAACGTCGGCGCCGCGACCCCCAGCACGCCCAGCAGCAGCCAAATACGCAACTCCCACCGAAATCTCGCGCGTGTAGCGTGTCAGGCTCATGCTGCCGCGCCTTCGGTGTCGGTGTGCCCGAGCATCAACGCCAAAACCTCTTCCTGCGTCGCCTCGCCGCGCTCAAGCGTCCCAACAATCCGCCCTCCGCCCAGCACCGCGATCCGATCGCACATGCCCAGCAATTCCGGCAGCTCCGACGAGATCATTAGAATTGCCGCGCCGCGCTCCACCAGCTCGCCCATCAGCCGTTGAATCTCTCCCTTTGCGCCACATCAATCCCCTGCGTTGGTTCGTCCAAAATGATCAAACGCGGCTCCGCGGCCAGCCACCGCGCGAGCGCCACTTTCTGCTGGTTACCACCCGACAGATTCTCCACGGGTGCATCCACCGACGGCGTTCGAATTCTCAGCCGCTCCACAAACTCCGTCGCCGTGCGCCGTTCCTTACGGAAATCAATCAGCCCGCCGCGCGCGATCCGTCGCAATGTGGCCAGCGTGATGTTCGCCGCCACCGGCATCTCCATCACCACGCCGTTTCGCCGGCGATCCTCGGGCACATACGCGACTCCCAAATCAACAGCGTCCCGCGGGCTGTCGATCGACACCCGCTTTCCGCGCCATCGGATCGTCCCAGATTCCGCCGGCGTTAAGCCGAACAACACCCGCGCCAATTCCGTTCGCCCCGCACCGACCAGCCCCGCTAGCCCTACGATCTCCCCCTCGCGAACTTGAAGCGAAACGTCGTTCACGCCGCTCTTCGCCGCGCTGACGTGCTCCACTTCCAGCACCAACGCGCCGGGCATCGCCTCGCGCTTGGGATACACCGAGCTCAGTGGCCGCCCCACCATCAGCCGCACCAGTTCTGCCCGGTCTACTTCCTTGATCGCCCGAGTCGCGACGTGCGCACCGTCGCGCAACACCGTCACCCGGTCCGCCACCTTCGACAGCTCCTCCAGCCGGTGCGAGATATACACCATCCCCACGCCTTGCCGCCGCAGCCGGCCAATCACGTCAAATAAATGCTCCGTCTCCCGCTCGCTCAGCGACGACGTCGGCTCATCGAGAATCAGAATCCGCGCATTTGCCCCCAGCGCCGCCGCAATTTCCACCAATTGCTGCTGCGGCATCGATAGCTCGCGCACAATCGCACTCGGCGAGATCGAAGCGCCGACCAGATCCAGCAAGTCTGCTGCGTCGCGGTACCGCTCCCCCCAACGGACGACCCCCCACGCCCGCGGCGGCGCCAGCCGCAGCGCAATGTTCTCCGCCACGGTCAAGTCGGCGAACAGCGCCGGCTGCTGATAGATCGCCGCGATTCCCAGCCGCTTGGCCGTCGCCGGCTCGTTGCGTTCGACCGTTTGGCCTGCAACCTCGATCGTTCCCACATCCGGCGAATACGCGCCGGTGATGATCTTGATGAGCGTTGACTTCCCCGCGCCGTTTTCCCCCACCAGCGCGTGCACTTCCCCCGCCTGCAAGTCGAACGATACATCGCGACAGCGCCTGAACGCCCCCAAACGCCTTGCTGATCGCGCTCAATCGAATCAAGGATTGCAATGACGGTTTCCTACTTGCGCTTCTACGAGCACATCGCCGTTCGTATTGGCGGATGTCATCCAGCCATGCCGTGCCCACGGGCACATTCTGCTGGACACAGTAAAAGTCCCAAACCGCACCAAATGGCATTACCTTCATCTGCTCCAGCATCGCCAGCCGGCCCGTGAAGTCCCCGCTTGCTTCCAGCGCCCGCATCCGCTCGATCGGCTCCAACAGTGCCATTAGCAGCGCCTGCAGCATCGCCCGCGCCCCAATCACCCACGCCGCCACTCGGTTGATGCTCGCGTCAAAAAAATCCAGCCCAATGTGGACCCGCGACAGATAGTCGCCGCGGCACAATCTCCTGCGCGATCGCCAGCGAGTCGTCGTTCAGGATCACCACGTGATCACTGTCCCACCGCACGCCCCGGCTCACGTGCAAGAGGATCTCCTCCAGGATCGACAGCACCGCCGAAATCTTGTCGGCGACATTCTCCGTCGGGTGGTAGTGCCCCGAATCGATGCACAACAGCTTGCCGTGCCTCACCGCATAACCCAGGTAGAACTCGTGCGACCCGACCGTAAAACTCTCCGAGCCGATGCCAAACAGCTTCCCCTCGACCGCATCGAGATTGAAATTCCGATCGATCGGCTCGGCGAAGATGTCATCGAGCGACCGGCTCAACCGCTCCCGCGGGCCCTTCCGATCCACCGGCGTGTCCTTATAACCGTCCGGAATCCACACGTTCGTAATGCACGGCGACCCCAGCGCGGCCGAACGACTCCCCGATCTTCCGGCACGCCATCCCGTGCCGTACCCAAAATGCGCGTATCCCATCGTCCGAATGGCTCAGCGTGAAACCGTCCGCCCCCTTCGGGTGCGAAAAGAACGTCGGGTTGAAGTCCAGCCCCAACCCGCGCGACCGCGCCCAATCGACCCAACGCTGAAAATGCTCAGGCCCCAGGTCGTCTCGCTCGACCGGCTTGCCACCGGTCTCCGAGTAGATCGCATGCAGATTGAACCGGTGCTTGCCGGGCATCAGGCCAAGCGCCTTCTCCGCGTCGGCTCGCAGCTCGTCGGCGTTCCGCGCCTTCCCTGGATAATTCCCCGTCGCCTGAATCCCGCCCCCCGTTAGCCCTTCGGCGTTTTCAAACCCGCCGACATCGTCCCCCTGCCAACAGTGCAGCGAAATCGGAATCTGGCTCAGCCGCCCGATCGCCGTCCGGCAATCCACGCCCAGCTCTGCATACCGCTCTCCCGCGAGCCGAAATCCTTGCTCAATCGACGTTCGCGTTGGCATATCGCCCGCTGAAACGGAGGTTGGTCAACCAATTGGGATGGAGACACTAATGTTGGCCAGGCCCCGATGCGATTGCAACTCCCAACCGAGCCTAGTGTCGGGCGATTTCACTTTCGTTGTACAATATCAGCGAGAGTCTCCTAGTGAATAGCACCGGTGCTCGCTCTTCTGTCCCATGGTTTTGTTCTTATCGCGATTCCGACTGCGTTATTCTCTCTTGAGCATATTTGCTCTTGTCTCGGCAATCGCGGTTCTTCTTGGGTATTGGGTCATTCCCGCGCTCGATCAAAAACGTCGCGTTGAAAGCATTGAAGCAATCGGTGGCTCTGTCTA
Organism: Pirellulales bacterium; assembly: GCA_963829655.1. Taxonomy (GTDB): domain Bacteria; phylum Planctomycetota; class Planctomycetia; order Pirellulales; family JALHPA01; genus JBBDYH01. The sequence goes on along the minus strand of CAWHJG010000002.1, from coordinate 5,412,076 downwards.
CTACCAGCATGAGGACGATGGCCAACCGGAGCCGGGGCCGACGTGGATTCGTGGCCTAGTAGGCAAACATTTCTTCGTCCGACCGAGCAGCGTTAACCTTCAAAACTGTAAAAGCGTTAGCGTCGCGTGTCGTCAGGTCGCAGGCTTAACCCGCGTGACAAGCGTCAGCCTCGCGGGAACGGAGGCCGACGACGATGACCTACATGCAATTAGCCAAATGACGTGGTTGAGAAACCTCGACCTCTCTGACACAAGAGTATCAGACTCCGGCCTACAACATTTGGAATCGCTAACCGGGCTTGAGCACTTGCTCCTTAGCAACTGCAAAGTATCTGACACTGCGCTTGATCATATAGCGGCTTGTGTGAATCTCGACGAATTACACATCGACGGAACCGCCGTTACAACGCGTGGACTGGCTCATTTGAGACCGTTGCGCCGACTAAAGTACCTGATCGCATACTCGACCGCGATTGGTGACGATTGCCGTTGGACAGGACCGTTATTCCCCGCCCTTGAGTTACTAAATTTGGATCATACGGCTGCCGGCGACCGAGTCATCGCATCATTGCTCAGCCCCCACATTTCGTTAATCAGCATCGAAGGAACAAAGGCGACCGGCAATCTTTTTCGCCAGCTCGCAAACTGTTCCGACTTGCATCAGCTCTACCTTGGAGGTGTGCGACTCTCCGAAGGCGATCTCACACATCTCGCTAAACTGCAGCATTTGGAAGTATTAGACCTCGGCAACACCGGAATCGGAAACGAATGCTTGCGTCACATTGCGAGTTTCCCAGCGATCAATGACTTACGCCTCGCGAAAACGCGAATCGATGACACAGGTTTGAACTACTTGTGCGGTTTGACCAACTTGAGCACGCTGGATGTCTCGGAAACCCAAGCAACCGGCTGCGTGTTTGCGAGCTGTTCCCTTCCAAATCTGTCTACGCTGCGCATGGCGAGAGCGCGTGTAACTTCTAGCTGTCTCGTCGCAATTGCATTGTTACCTGCGCTTCAAGAATTAGACATGCGCGGGAATGCTCTGTCAGAAGATGCGCTCATTCATTTAATGCGCTCTCCATCGCTTGAAGTCTTGCGTATCTCGGAAAACGAAATTCCAGATGCAGCCATCGATAATTTCATAAAGCGCACAAACGGAAGAGTTAATGTTGATGACTTATTATTCGATTCATTCAACGGGATTGTCATACGCTGACCAGCACGCCGCCCGAGCAGGTCATTCAGCGCCTCGCGCAGATGCGGAAACTGAAACTCAAAGTGCTCTTCCATTAGCCGCTCCGGAATAACATAGCGCCCATACAGCGCAAGCTCCGGGTCGGTCCGCAACAGCCATCGCGCTCCGAATCGAACCATCCACTCAGTCGCCGGCAGGCCGATCGGCATGCCAATCGCCAGGCGCAGCTCGCGCATGAATTCGATCTGCGACACCGGATGCGGGGACGACGCGATGTACGCACCGCGCATTGTCGGCTCGGTCAGCGCCCGCTCGAACAGCCGATTCAGATCGGTCTCGTGAATCCAGCTCATTCCCTGCTTGCCTGACCCGATCTTACCGCCAAGGCCAAGTCTCACCAAAAACCGCAGTCGCGCAGCGCTCCGTTGCCCGCGCCTCGGTCGCGCCCCAGTACAAAACTCGTCCGCAGTATGACCTGCCGCTGCGAAGGCAAAACACTTGTGCGGAATTCATCCTCCCATGCCCGCCCAACAAACGGCGCAAGTCCGTACCCAAACGGTGATGCTTCGGTGCAGGTGACTTCCGGCGGATCGCCATAAATGTGCGCCGTGCTCATCTGCACCCACACCGGCGGCGGAAAATCGATGGCTCGTACCGCTATCCCCAGCACGCGCGTCGCCTCCACGCGCGATCGCAAGATCTCGTCCTGGTGATCGGGCGTCTTGATGCAATCGACGCTGCGGCCCGTCAGATTCACCACCCCGACCGCGCCATCCAACTCCGTCTGCCACGCTCCCAATGAACGAGCATCCCAATCTACGTGTCTCCACGGCCCGTTCACCCTCGGTGGCCGGCGAGACAACAGCACGACAGAAAAATCGGCGGCTGTCAGATGGTGCGCAAGCGACACACCCAAAAACCCGCTGCCGCCCGCGATAACAACTCGCCTCGAATCTCCCGACATCGGATATCTCCTAACGGTATCTCCCTCATCAAGCCGTTAGGTAAACCGCGAAGATCGTGAGGCATTAACTTGACCTTCAAGATGTGAAGGATTCCGTAGCGGAACTGTCCAGCGCAACATTCCGCCGGCCGGAGCGTACTGTACATAGGTAACTAAATATGGTGTCGCAACTTACGAAATCGGGAATTCGTTCGGCCTCGCCGCTTGAATTCATTGGGAACATCAGTATACTGATCTCGCTGGACAGGCGACGCAGAAATACTCCGACTTTGCGCCTTGGCGGCTTTGCGTGAAACCCTTCCGGATGTGTCGTTGCTACTCTATGTGTGAAACAGACCGGCCGATTATTCTCAAACTCACCGCTTCCCATGTTGGAAATTCGACAATGCCCAACACCATCGAACTCCACAAGCGTAATCGACCCAAGCGGTTGCGCATTACCGCATTTCGTGAAATTAGGGTTTTTGTATCAAAACCCCTGGGGCCCCACCGGTGTGAAAACAACTGTTCGAAAAATCCCGCCACACCGTTTTGGTACCGTCTCTCGACCATGCCACCTTCGCAGACCGAAGGTCCCAAAGCCGAAACCCTGAAGCACTCCCGGTGTTTAATGGACATTGGAAACGTCGGGGTAGGGGGGTGTTGCGCCAAAGACTCCACAAAACCACTGGCAATTTCGGCCCCCAACGCCAAAAACGCGATCGAACCGGTAGAATGGAAGCCAACCCAAAACGGCCGATTTGGAATCAAACAATGAAGCGCGTTCCGTCAAGGTTGGTCTTTGCAGCGGCTGTTCTCATTGCCGGCAGCCTCCGTTCCGCCACCGGCACCGCCGCCGAAAACACTGCCGCTGCGGGCTTCCGCGACCAGATCAGCTCGATTCTCGAAGAGCGCTGCTACCAGTGCCACGGCTACGGTGAGAAGAGCGGTGGAATCGCCTTCGACGAGCTGAAAACCGACGCCCAGATCGCCGACCCGCAGCTTTGGTGGCGAGTCCTCAAAAACGTCCGGGCCGGCGTCATGCCCCCTCTCGGCGAGGAACAACCGTCCGACGACGAACGCCAGAAACTCGAGCATTGGATCAAATACGCCGCGTTCGGCCTCGACCCCAAAGACGTGGACCCGGGCCGCGTCACGATCCGCCGCCTCAATCGGCTGGAATACCGCAACACGATCCGCGACCTGCTGGGCATCGATTTCAATACCCAGGAGGAGTTCTCGCCCGACGACACCGGCTATGGGTTCGACAACATCGGCGAAGTGCTGTCGATCTCGCCGCTCTTGCTGGAAAAGTACATGGACGCCGCCGAGGCAATCGTGGCCCGCGCCGTCCCCCGCGTGGCGAAGGTGGTCCCCGAACAAGCAATCGACGGCAAGGATTTTCGCGGCGAAACCGACAAGACCAATCCGCAAAAGTTGAGTTTTTACGACAAGGCCCAGCTCGGAGCCGAATTCGAATCGAAAAACCCCGGCGACTACCGCTTGGCTCTTGAAGTTCAGGTCAGTGGCAACTTTGAATCCGATCCCGGTCGATGCCGTCTCGTTCTGAAGATCGACGACCGCGAGCGCCTGAGCGAAGAGCTAAGCTGGCACGACAACAAGCGCTTCACGTTCTATCTCGACGAAAAATGGGAAGCCGCAAAGCATCGCTTCGCGCTGGAGCTCGAACCGCTCACGGATCCGGAAAAGAAAAAGAACTTTCTCGATTTGCGCATCGTTCGCCTGAAGATCGAAGGCCCGTTCGACAAGCAGTTCTGGACCAAGACCAAGAACTACGAGCGTTTTTTCACGCGCGACGAACCGCCCACCGACGCCGCCGAGCGAAAAGCGTACGCCCGCGAAGTTCTCTCCAAATTCGCCACCAAGGCCTATCGCCGCCCGGTGGACGACGACACGATCGACCGCCTCGTCTTGATTGCGGAAACTGCTTACACGGCGCCCGGAAAAGTCTTTGAAGACGGCATTGCCCAGGCGATGGTTGGCGTTCTTGCGTCGCCGCGTTTTCTGTTCCGCTCCGAAGGTGAGGAGGCCGCCGACTCCGGCCAGAAGTACCCTTCCGTGGACGAGTACGCCCTCGCCTCGCGCTTGTCGTACTTCCTCTGGTCCACGATGCCTGACGACGAGCTGATTCAACTCGCCGAAAAGCGCCAGCTGCGCAAAAACCTGCCGCAGCAATTACAGCGCATGCTCAAAGACCCGCGCTCCGCCGAGTTGATTGACAATTTCGCTGGCCAGTGGCTCCAGTTGCGCGATATCGACGGAATTCAGATTGACGCCCGCCGAATCCTTGCCCGTGATGCGGGCGAGGATCGCGGCTTCGAGCGCCAACAGGAAGAACGCCGTGCCCAGTTTGCCCGGATCGAGAAGTTACCAGAAGCCGAACGACAAAAGGAGTTCGAGAAGCTTCGGGGCCAGCGAAATCGACGTCGCAACCGCGGTCCCAACATCGAGCTCGACGGCGCCCTCCGGCAGGCCATGCGCCGCGAAAGCGAAATGCTCTTCGAGCATATCGTTCGCGAGGACAAGAGCGTCCTAGAGCTGATCCATGGCGACTACACGTTTTTGAATGAACGCTTAGCGCGACATTACGGCATCGCCGACGTCACGGGCCAGGAAATGCGCCGCGTCTCCCTGCCCGCAGACAGCCCTCGCGGCGGCGTACTTACTCACGGGTCGGTTCTGATCGTCACTTCCAACCCTACCCGCACTTCGCCCGTCAAGCGCGGCCTGTTTGTGCTCGATAATATCCTTGGCACGCCGCCGCCTCCGCCCCCGGCAGATATTCCCCAATTAGAAGAATCCGAAAAGGCCTTCAAGGACCGTGAGCCCACGCTCCGCGAAGTCCTCTCGATTCACCGCGAAAACGTCCTGTGCAGCTCCTGCCATTCCCGAATGGATCCCCTCGGCCTGGCGCTTGAAAACTTCAACGCCCTCGGCATGTGGCGCGAGCAGGAGCGAAAACAGCCGATCGACGCCGCGGGCAAGTTGATCACCGGCGAGTCTTTTAACAACATCCGAGAGCTGAAGCAGATCCTCGTAACCAGCCGGCGGACGGATTTTTACCGCTGCCTGACCGAGAAAATGTTGACTTACGCCCTGGGGCGGGGGTTAGACTACAACGACGTGGAAACCGTCGATCGAATCGTGGATCGCCTGGAAAAGGACAACGGCCGCTTCTCCGCTTTGCTTTCGGGCATTGTCGAGTCGTCGCCGTTTCAGCGACGCCGGACTACTAGCCAGATCGCCAGCGCCGAAACCTCCGCAAACGCATCACCCAAGCCGGAACCCAATCCATGAACCCGGATTCAACACGCCAGCAGCGCGTCGAACAGCGGCGTGCCAGTTTCAACCGGCGTCATTTCTTGCGCGGTCTGGCGCCTGCGTGGCATTGCCGGCGTTTGATTCGCTGTTGTCCGCAAATATGCACGCGGCCGCGCCTGCCGCTCGCTCGCTTGCCGTCACGCCTTCCGGCGCACCGCTCCGGATGGCATTTGTGTATTTTCCGAACGGCGCGATTCAAAAGCCGTGGTGGCCCAAAGGTGAAGGCGCCGAGTTCGAGCTAGCGACCACGATGGAGCCCCTCGCGCCGGTCAAGTCCAAGCTGCAAGTCCTCGGCGGCATGGACCACGTCAACGCTACGCCCGGTCCCGACGGCGCCGGTGACCATGCCCGCGCCAGCGGCACATTTCTGACCGGCGTCCGCGTGCGAAAAACCGCCGGCGCCGACATCAAAGCCGGCATCTCGATCGACCAGGTGGCGGCCCAACAAGTCGGCCACATCACGCGTTTTCCGTCTTTGGAATTCACTTGCGACGCCGTGCGCAAAAGCGGCAACTGCGATTCGGGCTATTCGTGTGCGTACCAGTACAACCTTGCCTGGCGTTCGGCAAGCACGCCCGTGGCGCCAGAACCAAACCCCCGCTTGTTGTTTGAGCGGCTGTTTGGCTCTGGCTCTCCCGGCCAGCGGCACGAAGGCATGAAGCGCCGCCAGGATCAGCAGCGATCCATCCTCGACTTTGTCCGCGACGACGCTAAAAAGCTCGAACGTGACCTCGCCACGCGCGACCGCCAGAAGCTCGAGGAATACCTCGGCAGCGTGCGCGAAATTGAAAAGCGGATCGAGAAAGCCGAACAATTCGGCAAAGCCCCTGATCCAAGCATCGAAACGCCACCCGGCGTCCCATCCGGCTTCGGCGACTACATCGATTTGATGTATGACATGATGATCCTGGCGTTTCAGACCGATTCAACCCGCATCGCCACCTACCTCTTGGCGAACGAAGGCAGCAACCGCGCCTTCCCCGAGATTGAAATCGCCGAAGGCCACCACTACCTTACTCACCACCGCAATCAGCAGGAGATGATGGAAAAAGTGGCGAGGATCGACCTCTGGTATATGCAGCACTTCGCCAGATTCCTCCAGAAAATGGATGAGACAAAGGACGTCGATGGTAAGTCGCTGTTGGATAACTCCATGATCGTCTATGGCAGCGGCAACTCCGACGGCAACCGCCACACGCACGTGAACCTTCCGGTCATCCTTGCGGGCGGCGGCGGCGGCACGCTAACAACCGGACGTTACGCCAAATTCTCCGCCACGCCCATGAGCAACATGCTCTTGAGTCTGGCCGATCGGATGGGGATCGAAGGCGTCGAAAGCCTCGGCGACTCAACCGGCCGCCTGCAGGGACTGTAATCAGCGCCCTTCGAGCCGCTTCAACTCCCGCCGGTAGTCCTCGGGCACGTCCATATCGCTCAGGATCGACGGGTCAGAAATCGCCACCTCGTGTACGTCGTCGGGATGCGATTCAAGCAGACCGCGCAACCCTGTGCTGTCGTACTGCGTCAACAACTCTTGACGGTAGCACGCCGAGAACAAGATTGGGTGTCCGCGCTGACCTCTATATGCCGGAACGACAATCCCCCGACCGCCAGGCTCAAACACCTTCTGCAACTCTGTGATAACCGCCGTCCGAATCGACGGCTGATCGCCAAGCACAATCAGAATGCCTTGGCCATTATCGGATAGCGCGGTCAAACCGGTGCGCACCGAGCTCAACATATCCCCATCGGGTTCAGGATTCACAGCGATCGTCGCCGGCACTCCGATCATAGCCCGCTCTATCGCGGCTCGATCGTTGGCCACAACCACGATCAACCGCCGTGGCGACGTTGCCGCGACCTGATCTACGATGTGGTGAATAACCGTGCGGCCAGCATAAGGCAACAACAACTTCTGTGTGCCCATCCGGCGAGAACGTCCAGCCGCAAGGACAATGGCATCGATCATACCGGCTCGTCAAATCGAGGTGCTTTCCCGGTCCGCCGCACTGCGATCAACTGTGCCACGATGCTGGCTGCGATCTCCGGCACCGTCTCCGCGCCCAGATTCAAACCGATCGGCGCATAAATGCGGTCGAACTGCTCGGCCGTCGCGCGGCCGGATTCGATAAAGTCCTTCCGCAATAGTGCGATCTTTCTCCGGCTTCCCATCATGCCAATGTACGCCGCCGGCTTGTCGATGCACACGCCCAGCGCCTGCGCATCGACCAGATGCCCCCGCCCGACGATCGCAATGTATGTGTGCCGCGTGATCGGCAGTTCTCCAAGCACATCACTCACTTTGCCGCAACGAGTTTCGATCTGCGGCGGAAAGATCTCCGGCCGCGCATATTCGGCCCGGTCTTCGACCACCACCACGTCGAAGCCAGCCAAAGACGCGTGCTGCGAAAGCGCCTGCCCCACGTGCCCGCCCCCGCTGATGATCAATAGCGGCGTCGGCACCACTGGTTCCGCCAGTCCCTCCGTTGATTCCAATCTGATTGGGTCGTTGCCTTCGAAATAATGCGGCGTCTGTTCAACGATCGCAGGCGCCGGTACTGCTCCATTTCGTGGCTGCCACACCATCTGAACGTTCGGTGAAGCACTTCGGCGCACGGTCGTCAAGAGCGTCCCATCCTCGCGCCGCACCATCGCGGCCATCGCCGCGTTGAGAGTCGTACGATGTCTGGCAACCGTCGGATCCACGAGCACCCGCACCTTTCCGCCGCAAACCGGATCAGGCCCGGCTGCTTCGGCGCCGATGAATTCAAAGTCGAAAACAACCGGCTGCTGTGTGCGAATGGCCTCGACGGCCAATCGCTGAGCGTGAACTTCGAGCAAACCGCCACCGATCGTGCCCCAAATGTCGCCGCCGGAATCGATGATCGCCTTCGTACCCGCCTTGCGCGGAGTAGAACCTGAATCCTTGAGCACGGTCACCAGCGACAGTTCCGTCCAGAATCCAAGAGCTGCAAGAGCGTCTGGTGAGCGTCGATCGTAAGAGGATGGTTTGCCATAAATGAATGCGCGTGTTCAGATCAATTGGCGCGGGCTTACTAGGCAATACGAATCGGCATCGTTCGAACGCGGCGGCCCGTTGCGTGCAACACTGCGTTTGCGATAGCGGGAGCCACCGCAATGATCGGCGTCTCGCCGGCGCCCACCGATGGCAAATCCAACCGATTCAGCAGATGGATATCCATTTCCGGCACATCTTCGAATCGAGGAACCAAATACCGGGAGAAAGAGGCGGTTGTCACTTTGCCATCCTGAAACCGAATCTCCTCGCGCAAAGCCGGACCAAGACCCATGATGATGCAGCCCTGCACTTGAGCCAACAGGTTTTTGGGATTGATAATCGCGCCGCATTCGAACGCCTGGCAAACTCGTCTCACTTTGATTCGTTGATTCTCGGTCACCTCGATCTCTGCACACGCCGCGACGTAGGAGCCTTTTTCGGTTCCACATGCCAATCCGACACCAACATTCGGTTCCTTCCTTTGCGACTGCTTTTCCCAGTCGAAGCGATTGGCCGCCTCGATCAGAACCGCTTTCAATCGCACGTTTTCCAGATGCGCCAATCGGAAACCGAGCGGGTCCTTCCCGGCCGCCTCCGCCAGCTCGTCCATAAAACACTCGCGTGCGAACGTATTTGCCGTCGAAGCCAATGCACGATATGACCCATGCCGCAACGGCGCCTCCGCTTGAATGAACTGGCTCCGCGACTTGGCCACTCGATACGGCGTCTCGAGCGCTGACCCGCCGGAATTGATGTTTACAAAGTGCCACGACGTGACCTGTCCATCGCCATCCAGGCTTGCTTCGGCTTCGATCACCGCCGCCGGACGGAAGTACGCCCACGTAAACTCCTCCTCGCGCGTCCAGCGAAGCGACACCGGCTTGCCCGCCGCCTGCGCGAGCTCGGCCGCTTCCACCGCCGTCTCCCCGGAATGTTTTCCTCCGAATCCACCGCCAAAGTCTGGCACAATCACCCGAACCTTGTCCTCGTCTAAACTGAACGCGCGAGCCACCTCCGAGCGAACACTGAACGGGTTTTGTGTCGCGGTCCAAACAGTGACTTTGCCATCGGCCCACTCGGCTACGGCGGCACGCGGCTCCATCGGCGCATGTTGCGCGTACGCTACGTGATAACTTTGGCGTAGTGACTTAGCCGCATCGCGCACGTTCGTCCGCAAACGGATTCGTGGGTACGCCTCCGCGGGCGCTCTTCTTCAAGTCCTCATACAAAGCTTCGCTCGAAGGATGGGATGACAACTCCCACTTTGCAGAAGCGGCAATTGCCTCGATCGCTCGCTCGGCGGCAAACGTATTGGCCGCGGCGACTCCCACAAAACTCCCATCCTGGACCGCTACGACGTTATCCATCTCTTTGCGCCGCCGAGATCGGCCTCGAGCAACTTAGCGCCGTAGGATGGAGGACGCAGGACCTTTCCGTACAACATTCCAGGGCGCAGTATGTCGGACGGATATGGTGCGACCCGGTCACCAACGCCCGGGCATCCGGTCGACTGATCGACGAGCCAAGCACCTTCCAGTCTTTCACCGGCGTTACTAACACGTCGGCTGGAACGATGGTTTTGAAAACTTCGCTGGAACCCTCGAGCGCTGCCAAGTCGCCGTAACTTCTTTGCGCGGCTCGCGACATGGATTACCTTCCCATCGCGAACCTCAATTTCCGCGGCCGGAACGTCCCATTCGCGCCGTGCAAGTTCCTTCAGCAGGTCCCTGGCAGTTGCGGCTGCTTGGCGAATCGCCGGAACGGATGTGGGTGTGGACCGACTTCCAGCGGTTGTGCCGTCATTAGGCACTGTGTCCGTGTCCGCCATCACAAGAGAAATCTGTTGGACCGGTATGCGCAGCTCCTCTGCAGCCGCCTGAGTTAGCTCGGCTCGCGACCCCTGACCGCATTCCACCTTTCCAGTCAGCACCGTGATCGTTCCATCCTTGGCGATGTGCAACCGCGCCGCAACGGCGATCGGCCGGCCGCCTCCGCGGCCTCCCGCGTCCGCCGCGCCGATTCGGCTGCTGAGCGACCAGCTCGAAAACTCACAGATGCTGATCAACAACCCGGCGCCCAGCAATTGCACAAATTCGCGCCGCTTCAGGCCGAAGTCAAAGCTCACACGGTCCACCGGTTCGTCGTACTCCAACGCTTCCGCTAAAAATGCTCGTCGGCATGTACTGTGATCATTTATTTCATCCTTGCACTGCGGCCGCGCGACGCACGGCCCGCACAATATTGTCGTAACCGCAACACCGACACAAATTCCGGTTCATACCGCTGACGATCTCCTCGTCACTCGGTTTTGGCTTTTCCCGCAAAAATGCGACCGCCGAAAGAATCATCCCTGGAATACAATAGCCGCACTGGTAAGCATCCTCAGCAAGAAATGCCTCCTGAACCGGATGCAACTTAGAGTCAGTTCCCAAGCCCTCGATCGTCAATACAGTCTTGCCGGCCGCCTGGCCAATCGGCATTCGGCAGGAGAATGTGCGTTTCCCATCGACGAGCACAGTGCAAGCGCCACAACGACCCTCACCACAGCCATACTTCAGCGCCGGTCAACTGCAGATCCTCGCGCAATACGTCGAGTAACGGCCGCTCCACTTCGGTGACCAGCGATCGCTCGCGCCCATTAATCGTCAGTGAGACTTTTTCAGGCATCTTTCTCACTCCTATGGCTGGATTGCCCCTAAGCTAATACCTCCCCGTGGCGGCGTCCAGCATTCGACTGCAGGCCACGGCTTCGTGCGCACCGGCGAAGCGCCGGATGGCGATCGGGCGAACAAAGGCGCACGCGAAGAGGCATGGAGCGCTGGAAGTCCCTTCTCAAGTAGGTTTGACCGCGTCGCGCCATTTAATGCGCGCCATGCGTTATTCTCCAGCGACTTCCAATAGAGCTCGATCCCATAGATCTCGCGCCGGTCGCCGCACTTTACCGGCGGCCGCGGTGTCCACGTCGGCCCACGTGGATTGGTTATTTATCAAATCCAACGTCAGGTAGTCTTCGTTCGCCTCTGGCGACTTGGTCCAAACGTTATCCAAGTAAACGGCGTTGTCCTCCAGCTCTCGCCAAAGCGCTTCGTCGTTGACATGATATCGCAGCCCCTCGATCAATAGCCCGCCATTGGTCAAAACCGTTTCCTGCGGCGTTTGCGAGGCGAGCGGAACTCCTGCGCCGAATGCCAAGTTAGACCCGCCGCCGGATTGGATGCTGGGAGCCGCGGCCGACAACGGTGAACCTTGGAAGAAGAACGCCTGATCGACGACCGTGTAATCGTCGAAGTTGATCGCGTCATCGAAGTTGATGTCGCCCGTCGCCCAGCCGACAATTGGGCTCAGCCCGAAAAATGCATTGTCCATCCCGACGTAATCGTCGAAGCTCACCAGCCCGTCCAGATTTCCGTCGCCGATGTACGTGTATTTGATCAGGATATCGTCTGGCCCGGCCGTCTGACCGCCGAAACTTGTGTACGCGGCGCCGGGCAAGCCTGTGATGATGTCGATATCCGAATTACGAATGACACCGAGTGCGGTGAGATCAAATCCGGTGGCTAGGTTTGCAGCCCGGGCGAAAGAGCTAGTTACGCCAGAACCGTCCCAACGGGTAATGAAGTTGGCGTCGTACCCGTTCTGTGCGTTGAGGATCTGCGCCTGTAGATTGCCATGAACGGCGTCCTTGGTCCCGGCCGTGGCCCGCACGATGAGCACGTTGTTGGCCACGTCAAACTGCGTTCCCGCTCCGACCGTCAGCGATTCAAGTACCGACGTGCCTGTCGTTGACCCATTGGCAAGCACCGCGGCCCGGCTGCCGGCACCGGTAAGCACCAGGCCCGTCTGGCGGAAGTGGTGCGTCGTGAGCTGCGCACCTCCCTGCACGGTCGTCGTTAGCGATCCACCAACGGCGACCGTGGAATCGACGCGCGCCGAGCCACCTTCCAACACCAGCGAGTTCACCCCGGTTCCGCTTTCGTACTGGAGCCGATCGAGTCCGGACGCCACCAGACCTGCGGCCGAGATCGTCAAACTGTCGTTGCCGGCGCCCGCGTCATTTGCATTGGCGGCCACAATTAACGTCGAAATCCCGGCAAACACCAGCGGGCTGAATGCCACGCCTCCGCTCGTCCCGCCGATCGTATTCTGACCAGGTTGCGCACTAGTAATCGATAGCGCATCGTTGGCATTTTGCGTCACAACGCTCAGCGCGGCAAACCCCGACGCATCGATTGGTTCGACGCCGGAAATGTTAACGGTGCGCCCGGCCACGGTGAACGTGCCGCTGCCGTTCGTGGTTCCGTTCGGCGTGTATACAGCGCTGTGAGCCGGCGTGCCAAATACTGTCACTCGATCACCCGCCGTGTGCGCACCGCCGACGAAAGACACGCCACCCGAGGGAATCGGCAGGCCGTTGGCCAGATCGACGATCAATCGGTCGTTACCGGCCAGGCCGTCAAATGAAATGCTCGATAGAGTCGCAATTGCAGCCGTGTAGCTCGGAACGCCGGTACCGGTGGCATTCGGGAAAAGTTCAACGTTCGTCCCGGCTGCATTCAGACGTAAATAGTACACGTCATCGCCGGATGTGCCGGTGAAAGCTGGCGCGGTGGTCGCGCTCAGAGTGAACGTACGAATGAAGTCCCCCTGCTCCGTCCCGTTCGCGTCGCCGTCAAGCCGCAATCCCGCCAAATCGTGAATGCTCTGGCCCGCGTTACTGTAAACGGTAAACCGATAGAATCCATCGGGTAAATTCCCTGCAACGACGTCCAAGTCCACATGCGTGCCGCCGTACGCATACGCTGGATCGAGCCCATACACGGTGTCGTCGCTGTCGCCAAACAGACCGTTGGCGCCGGCGAGCCGCAGTTCGAAGTTGGCTGGCGCAGTTGGCGTCAATCGGGTTCATCTCTTCCGAGAAGGTCACGCGCAACAAATCGACGGCGCCATTCACATCGGTGTCGAGCGTGGTGAACGATCCAACAATTGCCGGCGCGATCACATCGAAGCTCGAGCCACGGAACTCATAGGCGCCCATATCGGTTATGCCCGGCAACAGCGACCATTCGACGGAGTTCGCGTTAGTGAGCGTCGCGATCCCTTCATACAGCGGTACCAGCTTCGAATTTCTCCCGTCACCAGCACCGATGCCGACCGTCGGTGTGAGACTGGTCAGGCCTGTGCCATAGTCGAACCGAATCCGCCCGTCGCTAAACAGCACCACGGCAAATTGCGCATCAGTGGTATTGGCTTCATTCGTGGCGTTCCAACGGAACTTCACCTGACCGGCGACGGTCGTATCCACAAAGATGTCATCACCCGTGTTGTTGGTGCGCAGGTTGTCCCACACCGGCGCGATCCGGCGGAACTGGAGCAGTTTTGCCGCCGTGTTCGCGCTGTCGCCCGACGAATTATTGTCGCCGAATTGCAAGAATCCCTCGGTCGAGACATACACGGTCGTGTACGACGTACCGTAAAAGTTGAACGCAAACGGCAGCGTATAACTGAAGGAATTGTTATTCGAGCGCCAAGTCGGTTGCGCAGTCCCCGTTGCCGTGAATAGGTTGGAGGCGAGCACCGAATGGAAGTAGTCGGTTCGGCCGGCATTCGGCGTGCCTGGGTCGTCCACGCGTGCAAAACCTTCCAGATCGGTCGGAGTCGTATTCCAACTGTCGCCGCGATCGGTCGCCGGGGAGAACTTGCGGCGGTAGAAGTTGTCGTCGGGACCGCCGTCGCGGAACCCGCCGCCAACAGCCGCATACCCGAGCGTGTTATCGGCGCCGTCCAGATCCACGAACAACGGATCGGCCGCGAGCGAGCCGGCATCCTGACTGCTCGCCGCTTGCCAATCGGCCAGCGAATCGCGGATCACGCCCCCCCAGAACCCGACGTGGGCATTCGCATCGGTCCCCTGGTGCAGCACATTGTAGTTGCTCTCAAAACCCGTCTGGCTGTCGTTGGCCACGGAAATGTCATAGCCGGCCTGCACCGAGATGATGTTGTTGCGGAGCTTGACGCGGTTCGTGCCCGCTTCCAATCGCACGGCATCGCCGACTAACTGATAGATCGTGTTGTTAGTGACCTCCTTGTCCTCGCTCGATACTTGGTACGACTGGAACAAAATCCCTTGATTGGTGTTCGCGTAAATCAGGTTGCTGGTGATTTCGCCGTAGAAGTTGTAGCCGTTGCGAATGCCGATCGAATTCGAGTAAACGTGATTCGCGGTGATTCGAGCGTTGCCGTAAGTTTCAATGCCCGCGCTCGAATTATTGAATATCCAGTTTTCGGTAATGTACGTGTCGGAGGTTTGAATCCCAATGAAATTGGTATGGACCACGTTGTCGCGAATTTCGGTATTGCCGCCGGCGCTGTAAATCCCGATATCGTTCGTCCCAGCCTGGTTGAACACGACATTGTCAGCGACCAGTACATTGGTGGTGGCATAGATGCCGTGCGTAATATTGTCGTGCGTCCGGTTGCCGCTGACGGTGATCCGGTCATTGCCTGCGCCGCCGCTGTGAGCATAGATCCCGGTGTTATACCCGCTCACGTCGTTGCCACTGACCACGTGCCGCGAGCCGCTGACCGTGATGCCTTCATTTGCACCAACCGTCAGCGTATTGGTCGCGATTGTCCCGTCGTTGCCGCGAAGCACCACTCCGTACGGCTGTTCGTCGCCGCTCGGCACCGCCGGGCACGCCATAGAACAAATTGCTGCGAATCGTAGCAAAATCGTTGGTCCCCTCCAGGAGCACGCCAATGCTCGAATTACCAAATACCGTACTGTTGCTGATGGTGAAGTTGTCGCTGTCCGAACTGGTCGAAGCATAGACTCCGTAAACGCCGCCGGAGATCGTTAAACGATCCAATGTAACGTTGTCCGCGTTTTGCAAGTCAAAGACGTTCTGCGCTTGATTGACATTCCCACGATTAAAAACTGCGTCACCGCTCAGCGGACCCTCGATCCGCACTCCCGAGTCATCCCCGGTGATCACGATGTTGTGCATCAATTGGTACGTGCCCGCATCCACATGCACTATGTCTCCCGCGCTGAGATCGTAGGCAGAGAACAGCGCAAACAAGCTCTCCATCGGCTGGCTTGGCGACTTCCCGCTATTGAGGTTATTTCCGACTGCCGAGGTGAAGGAGTCTCCGGCGGTGGAGGCGTCGTTGACGTAGTAGTGCTGTCCGCTGTTGGCGACGAGGAACGCTTCGTCGCTGGTGTCTTGGACTGTGCCTCCTACGTTGGCCACCGCGCGAATCCGGTACTGGCTGCTTTCGGCCTGCCCGGCTGGAACGTTCCACAGATAGCTGCCGCGGCCAAACCGATCCATCGTCAGGTTATTGGCCAACGGGCTCCAACTGGCGCCATCATTACTCGACAGCTCCAGGTTCACCGTCGGGTTGGCCTGACCCAGCGGGTTGGCCGCCAAAATCTCGATCCCGTTGATGAACGCCTGGTTGAGCACGTTCTCCAACTCCAACAAGATCCCGCCATTGGCGCTGGCGGTCACCGGGAACGTGAGCGTGGTGGCCTTGTAGATCGCGCCGGCAGCCGCCCGCACGTCGTAATCGTTCTGCACCAACGCGCCCTGCAAGTAGATGTCCATCTTCCGCTGGTTGACGGTGTTGTAGGTCGGCTCGGCAAAGTGCAGCCGCACCGTATAACTGCCGTCGGGAACCGGCAACTCGTAGCCCATGCGGAAACCCACCGCGCCGCTCGACGTATAGCGCAATGTTTGATACAGAGCCGCCGGCGCAGGATCGGTCACGCCCGTCAGGTCGATCGCGTTGCCAATCGAGGTAAACGTGGACGGCGCCGTGCTATAGCGATCCCCCAGATAGTTGTCCAACGCCGGACCGCCGGCGTTGATCAACGCCACCGGCCGCTGTTGTGTCAATCCCGCGCTCCGCCAATCGATCTGCACCTGCTGCCCTTGCTCGAACTTCTCCAGCCCGTTCGGTGAGAGCACTTGCACAATCTGTTGGGGGCTGAGGAAAGCTTGCGCCGTGTTGCCATAGGCAGCAATGTCCGCGCGGTCGCCGTTGGGGAACTGCTCTTCCAGGTAGTAATACTGCAGTCTGCCGGCGTCGATCGCCGGAGAGCCGGACAAGAGATGGAAGTCGTCGTCCGCGCCCGCGTTGAGCGGTGGCGGACCGCCCAAAGGCGCCAGGTACGGCTCGGGGATGATCTGCTTGGGGATCCCCGGACCGCTCCAACGCAGCTCCGCCCGCGCACTGCCGGTGTTCTCGCGCAGGTCGTAGCGGATCGTATGCCAGCCGGCTGTCAACACCAGCGTGGTCGAGTTTTCCAACCCGCCGTCCCAAACCAACTGGTTGATCAGCAAGTTGCCGTCGACAAAGAACTGCTCGCCGTCGTCGCTCTGCGTGTAGAACGTGTACTGGCCGTCGGCCGGGATGAACACTTGCCCCTGCCAGCGGACCGAGAAGTTGTCCGCATTGACCGTGCCGGGTTGCGGGCTTGCGCCCCCCAGATTCATGTTGATCAGCGGCTCGATCCGCGTCAGCACCGGCGGATCGGTCCAGTTGATATTGTTGTAGTAGCTGGCCGACAAGCCGCCCGCGCGATAACCCAAAATCCCGTCAGCCCCCGCCGGATTGACAAACAGCGGATCGGCCACCCGGCTGTGCTCATCGAAGCCGACTTCGTAGAACCAATCCACCCGGCTGGTGAAGTCGCGGTTCTCCCACAAGGCCAGCTTGCCCGTGCCGGTCGTGTAGAACAGGTTGTAGTCGCTGACCAACCCCCGCTGGCTGTTGGGATCGACCGACAACGCATAACCGCCGCCCACCCACAGGATGTTGTTGACCAACGTCACATTGAGCGTGTTGGCCTGCAATCGTACCGCGTCGGCCCCGCCCGGCTGGTAGATCGTGTTGCCTGTGATCCGTGTGCCGAGGCCGAAGTAGGCCTCCACCAAAACACCGGTGGTCCTTTGATCGTAGATCAGGTTATTGACCACCTCGCCGGAATAGTTGTAGGCCACGTACACGCCGGTCGCGCTGTCGTAAATCCGGTTGCCGCGAAGCACTGCGGAGTCGTACGCGTTCACGCCCGTCTGTAGCTGGTTGTAGATCGTGTTGTCCTCGACCAGGCTGCCGCTGATCTGGAGCCCGTGCCAGTTGTCGTGCACCAGGTTGCCGCGCGCTTCGCTCGCAGCGATATACATTCCGTGGGCGTTCTGAGCCTCCTGGCCGAAAACATCATTGCCGATGACCAGGATGTTGCCGCTGGCGTAAATACCCCACGAAGCATTGTCGTGCGCCCGGTTGCCGCTGACCGTGGTCCGATCCGCACCCGGTCCCGCGCTGTAAGCATAGATGCCCGAGTTGTGCCCGCTGACGTCGTTGCCAGTGACCGTGTGCCGCAGGCCGCCGACGGTGATCCCTTCATTCGAGCCGCCGCCGATGAGCGTGTTGAGCGTCACCGTCCCGTCGTTGCCCGTCAGGATCACGCCATACGGCTGATTGTCGTTCCCCGACGCGTTGTCCAATACACCAAAGAACCGGTTGCCGCTGACTGTCGCAAAGTCGTTCGTACCCTCCAAATACACGCCAGCACTCGAATTGCCAAACAACACGCTGTTGGTAATCGTCACACGGTCGCTGTCAGAACTCGCCGAAGCGTATATCCCCTGTTGTCCCCCAGTGACGTGCAACCGATCAAAAGTAGTGTCATCCGCGTTCACCAGCTCGAAGGTGTACTGGCTAGCGTTGGTATTGCCGCGACTGATAGGCGCAACCCCTGTCGCCGGACCCTCGATTCGAACTCCACTGTCTTGGTTCGTAATTAGAATATTCTTGATCTGGATGTACGTTCCAGCATCCACGTGAATGACGTCGCCCGCGCTGAGATCGTAGGCAGAGAACAGCGCAAACAAGCTCTCCATCGGCTGGCTTGGTGACTTCCCGCTATTGAGGTTATTCCCGATTGCCGAGGTGAAGGAGTCTCCGGCGGTGGAGGCGTCGTTGACGTAGTAGTGCTGTCCGCTGTTGGCGACGAGGAACGCTTCGTCGCTGGTGTCTTGGACTGTGCCTCCTACGTTGGCCACCGCGGAATCCGGTACTGGCTGCTTTCGGCCTGCCCGGCTGGAACGTTCCACAGATAGCTGCCGCGGCCAAACCGATCCATCGTCAGGTTATTGGCCAACGGGCTCCAACTGGCGCCATCATTACTCGACAGCTCCAGGTTCACCGTCGGGTTGGCCTGACCCAGCGGGTTGGCCGCCAAAATCTCGATCCCGTTGATGAACGCCTGGTTGAGCACGTTCTCCAACTCCAACAAGATCCCGCCATTGGCGCTGGCGGTCACCGGGAACGTGAGCGTGGTGGCCTTGTAGATCGCGCCGGCAGCCGCCCGCACGTCGTAATCGTTCTGCACCAACGCGCCCTGCAAGTAGATGTCCATCTTCCGCTGGTTGACGGTGTTGTAGGTCGGCTCGGCAAAGTGCAGCCGCACCGTATAACTGCCGTCGGGAACCGGCAACTCGTAGCCCATGCGGAAACCCACCGCGCCGCTCGACGTATAGCGCAATGTTTGATACAGAGCCGCCGGCGCAGGATCGGTCACGCCCGTCAGGTCGATCGCGTTGCCAATCGAGGTAAACGTGGACGGCGCCGTGCTATAGCGATCCCCCAGATAGTTGTCCAACGCCGGACCGCCGGCGTTGATCAACGCCACCGGCCGCTGTTGTGTCAATCCCGCCCTCCGCCAATCGATCTGCACCTGCTGCCCTTGCTCGAACTTCTCCAGCCCGTTCGGTGAGAGCACTTGCACAATCTGTTGGGGGCTGAGGAAAGCTTGCGCCGTGTTGCCATAGGCAGCAATGTCCGCGCGGTCGCCGTTGGGGAACTGCTCTTCCAGGTAGTAATACTGCAGTCTGCCGGCGTCGATCGCCGGAGAGCCGGACAAGAGATGGAAGTCGTCGTCCGCGCCCGCGTTGAGCGGTGGCGGACCGCCCAAAGGCGCCAGGTACGGCTCGGGGATGATCTGCTTGGGGATCCCCGGACCGCTCCAACGCAGCTCCGCCCGCGCATGCCGGTGTTCTCGCGCAGGTCGTAGCGGATCGTATGCCAGCCGGCTGTCAACACCAGCGTGGTCGAGTTTTCCAACCCGCCGTCCCAAACCAACTGGTTGATCAGCAAGTTGCCGTCGACAAAGAACTGCTCGCCGTCGTCGCTCTGCGTGTAGAACGTGTACTGGCCGTCGGCCGGGATGAACACTTGCCCCTGCCAGCGGACCGAGAAGTTGTCCGCATTGACCGTGCCGGGTTGCGGGCTTGCGCCCCCCAGATTCATGTTGATCAGCGGCTCGATCCGCGTCAGCACCGGCGGATCGGTCCAGTTGATATTGTTGTAGTAGCTGGCCGACAAGCCGCCCGCGCGATAACCCAAAATCCCGTCAGCCCCCGCCGGATTGACAAACAGCGGATCGGCCACCCGGCTGTGCTCATCGAAGCCGACTTCGTAGAACCAATCCACCCGGCTGGTGAAGTCGCGGTTCTCCCACAAGGCCAGCTTGCCCGTGCCGGTCGTGTAGAACAGGTTGTAGTCGCTGACCAACCCCCGCTGGCTGTTGGGATCGACCGACAACGCATAACCGCCGCCCACCCACAGGATGTTGTTGACCAACGTCACATTGAGCGTGTTGGCCTGCAATCGTACCGCGTCGGCCCCGCCCGGCTGGTAGATCGTGTTGCCTGTGATCCGTGTGCCGAGGCCGAAGTAGGCCTCCACCAAAACACCGGTGGTCCTTTGATCGTAGATCAGGTTATTGACCACCTCGCCGGAATAGTTGTAGGCCACGTACACGCCGGTCGCGCTGTCGTAAATCCGGTTGCCGCGAAGCACTGCGGAGTCGTACGCGTTCACGCCCGTCTGTAGCTGGTTGTAGATCGTGTTGTCCTCGACCAGGCTGCCGCTGATCTGGAGCCCGTGCCAGTTGTCGTGCACCAGGTTGCCGCGCGCTTCGCTCGCAGCGATATACATTCCGTGGGCGTTCTGAGCCTCCTGGCCGAAAACATCATTGCCGATGACCAGGATGTTGCCGCTGGCGTAAATACCCCACGAAGCATTGTCGTGCGCCCGGTTGCCGCTGACCGTGGTCCGATCCGCACCCGGTCCCGCGCTGTAAGCATAGATGCCCGAGTTGTGCCCGCTGACGTCGTTGCCAGTGACCGTGTGCCGCAGGCCGCCGACGGTGATCCCTTCATTCGAGCCGCCGCCGATGAGCGTGTTGAGCGTCACCGTCCCGTCGTTGCCCGTCAGGATCACGCCATACGGCTGATTGTCGTTCCCCGACGCGTTGTCCAATACACCAAAGAACCGGTTGCCGCTGACTGTCGCAAAGTCGTTCGTACCCTCCAAATACACGCCAGCACTCGAATTGCCAAACAACACGCTGTTGGTAATCGTCACACGGTCGCTGTCAGAACTCGCCGAAGCGTATATCCCCTGTTGTCCCCCAGTGACGTGCAGGTAATCCAGAATCACATCGTCCGCGTTCTGTAATTCGAAAGCGAAGCTGCCGGCGGTTACGTTGCCGCGATTGATCAAAGCCCGCCGCGTTGGGAACGCTGCCTCGTGGTAACCTTCGATCTTCACGCCCGCGTCGTTCGCGGCGAGGATGATGTTCGTTCCAATCGCATACGTGCCGGCATCCACACGAACCACATCGCCGGCATCCAGGTCATAAGTCTCCAAAACCGCGCGGATCGACGACTTGGGTGTCGCCGCCGACAGTCCGTCGTTCGCGTCGTTGCCAGGCGCGGTCGTCCAATCGCCCGCCTCGACCGTCCCGTCGTTCACGTAGTACACGGTGATCGGCAGCGTTACCGTGAAGGCCGCGTTGCTCGTATCGGTCACGGCCGTCCCCACGCGCGTTACACGAATACGATAGTTTGTCCCCGGCGGCGTGGCTTCCGGAATCGTCCACACGAATTCGCCGTCATTCAGCGTGTCGTCGGCCAATAATGCCACCGGTGTTGCTCCATCGAGCAGCTCCACGTCCACCTTGCCAAACGGCACATCGGAGGCGGTCCAAGCGGGTTGCCGCGCGACTACGCCGCCGCCCAGCGTGCCGTGGTTTGCGTTGGCGGTGCCGTCCGTCGCCGTCGTGCCCGAAGCATCGTTGAACCGCCAATATCCGGCCAATCCGGACGTGGCTGGTGGCAATGTTTCATCGATGTTGTTTTGAATCTCAACCTGCGTGCGCACAACGTTCCACAGCCGCAGGTTGTCGATCGAACCGCGGAAATGGAAATCGCCCTCCGCGCCCCACTTCGAACGGCGCGGCCACATCGGGTACTTGCACGGTGGTCGTCGGCGTGCCTTCCAGCACTCCATCGCGATAGAAGCTGTAATTGTCTCCGCTCTTCGCGACCGCCAGGTGATACCAGCGGCCAATGACCGGCGTCCACGGATTCGAGGTCAAGAATACCGACCCGCCCGCCGCTCGATTGATGTGCAGGAACGTGGAATTGGTCACGTTGCTGTAGCTGTTGCCATAACCAAAAATCCACTTATTGGTTCCGCCGCCACCCGCATCCTTGCTGGCGATCGTGTAAAGGTTGCCGGAGGGTAGCTGGTCAAACCGCACCCACGCTTCAAGCGTTCCATTGGGGCCGATATCAAGCGAGTTGTTCGCCGGATCGCCCATGCCCACATAATCGTCCACCCCGTCGAAGCGGAGCGCATATTGTGATGGATCGCGATTCGTCCGCCAACGGATCGGGAAGGTCTGCGTTGCCGGCCAGACTTCGCCGCCGTCGGCGCGCGTAACGAGAACGTATTCCGCGGGGCTCTTCGACGCCTGGGCGCTGTTTCCATAAGCGCCAAGATTGACATAGCCACCATTGTTCGCCGGTTCGTTAATCGGTGAATCAAGCGGATCGCCGCGATCGATTGCCGGCGATTGCGACGCATCGACCAGCAACGTTGCGGTCAGAAACTGTGGCAAGCCGGAGACAGCGTTTACCGCCGGCGCCAGCGCGCCACCGTGGAAACTCCCATAAAGGCTCTTCAGGTGAAAATCGTCGTCGCGGCCATCGTTCGCGGGCGAAACCCACCCAAGTTGATTGTCCGCGCCGTCGAGATCGACGAACAAAGGGTCTTGCGACAGGCTGTTTCCGTCCGTGAATCCGGCGTTTTGCCAGGCGATCAATGTCGGCCGCCCGATGCCTTGCCATTCCGCGATCTGACCGGTTCCGGTGACATACAACAGGTTGTAGTCGCTCGCGAAACCACTTTGCGCATCGTTCGCGACCGAAATTCCAAACCCGCTCAGCACCCAGATAATGTTGTTCCGCAGACGCACATTGCGCGATCCGCTGTCGATGCGTATGCCGGTTCCAGTCGGCTGATAGATGGTGTTGTTGACGATATTGGTGCCGATAGCGAAGTAAGCCTGTGCAAGGATGCCGTGCGTCAGGTTGGAATAGATCAGGTTATTGACCAGCGATCCCCCGAAGTTGTAGATCAACAGCACGCCAACCGCATTGCTGTAGATGACGTTACCCAACAACTGTGCGGAAGAGCCTCCACCTTGAACTCCGGTGGTTGTGTTGTGATACACGCGGTTCTCGACTATCTGACCGCCGCTTTGAGCGTCGATGCCCAGATAGTTGTCGTGAACGGCGTTGCGGATCGCTTGCGCTCCGTTGTAGGCGCCGATGCCAATGTCGCTCGTCCCGAGGTGGTTATAGACGTGATTTCCCGCGACGACGACGGAGCCGCTGGCATAGATTCCGTCGCGCGCGTTGTCGTGGACCTTGTTGCCGTCGCCTTGCGATAAATCGGCGTCGCCAATCACCGAGGTTGTTCCGGCCGCGTTGATGATGTAAATCCCATACTCATCGTTGCCAAATACTTCGGTCCGTTCGACTGACACGTTCCCCGGCTGATCAAAATAAATGCCGGTCAATCCGCTGTTCGATGCCACGCTGTTCCGCAATGCCTGAAGCGGGCTGAACAGCACCATTCCGTAGCGGCCGCTGTTGTCACTGGTCAGCCGATCAAACAACAGCCCGGTGGAGCCGCCTTCGACGCGGAATCCGTCAAGCGTACTGTTGGTGACCGTGATATTCGTCAACGCCAGATTCGTGCTGCTGTCGCGCGCCCACAGTCCGTATTGCCCGCGATCCAGCGTCAAGTGCGCGAGCGTCACGAAGTCGGCGTCGATCAGTGTCACCAGCGGCGCTACCGTAAACTGGTTCGCGTGATGCAACAGCGCGGTACGGCCCGCGATCGAGGGTCCTGTCAGTGTGAAACCCTCGTCGTCGCCAACTCCGACAACGTTCGACAACACCAACGGGCTGAGCAAACGGTAGTCGCCCGTATCGACAAACAGCGTCTGCGATGGCCCGAGCGAGTAGATGCGAAGGACATTGTTCGGGTACGGCTTCGGCCGGTCGGCGAGCTTACCGGTATTGCGATTGCCACCGATTGTTGATGTGTATTGATCATTTGCTTGACTGCTATCGTTGACGAAGAACGTGTTAGTATTCTCCGGCACCGTAAACGTTTCAGTGCTGCGGTCATGGATCGTTTGATTGCCGATCAGCGAAACCTGAATCCGCAAGCCATATGTGGCGAAGTTCACGCCGCTGTTGCCGGCGATCCAGGGAAACTCACCCGTGTCCGCCGTAACCGGAACAATGTTCGTGACGAATTGCGGCCCGTGCGCCGTCTTGATACAAGTCAATCTTGACTGGACCGTTGGCTGTATTCCCGAACGAATCCCAGCGGATGGTCAGCGGCTTGTCGCGCTCCCAGTCCTTGTATAGGTCGGGCGAGCGCATTACGAGATGCTGATTGAGGTTCTGAGCTTGTTCGTGAGTTGTATTGCCGTAGCCGCCCAGGTTCGGCGCTTCACTATTGGGATGGACGTACAAAAACGCGCTGTCGAGATAGCTGTTGTTCTCGCCACCGGTCGGTGTGATGGCCGTAAAGCGCAGCCTGACCGTGCGCGTCCCCACGGGTACCGGCTGCCGCGTTCCCACCAACTCCCAGCGGTCTGCTACGTTCACTGCCTTGGCCGTAATCTGGTTGATCTCCGTACCCACTCCATCCACGTAGATCAGCGTCAGCTCGCCCCGGTCCGGCAGTGCCTCGGCCGCACTTCGCACTCGCCCACCAAAGACGGACGACAAGTTTGAGTTGTCGATTTGCGCCGCGGTGTACCCCTTCGCGATCAAGTCCACCGTCTGCTCGACTGACGTGACCGCGTTCGATTGTGCAAAGAAATACGCTCCGCCGCTCCACGGCGTCGGATTGGTCGAGCGCGTTCCGCCGCTCGGCGTTGCCGTCCAGCCGGTGATCCCACTCTCAAATCCAGGGTTCGTGAGCAGGTTGTTGTAGTACGCAGGCAACGCCTGATCGGCCCGCGGGTCGCCGGCATCCATGGTAGGACTGGTAAACCGCAGCCGCGCAACCTGGTCGAATACGCGATAATCATCGTTGCCGCGATTGAAGAACCGCGGCTCGGACCACAGCGGGTTGACCACCGTATAACCGATCGAATTGAGGTCGAACCGGAAGACATCTTCCTGCCAATCCAGGATGTCGGTGAAATCGCGCGTCCAATACACCAGCTTGCCCGTGCCGCTGGCATGCAGCACGTTGTAGTCGCTCCAGAAACCGGCCGTGCTGTTGTCGGCAACGTGAATGTTATAGCCGGCCTCGGCCCACAGGATATTGTTTCGAATCTCCACCTCGCGCGACGATCCGTCGATGCGGATATTGTCCCCCGCCGGTGCATAAAACGTGTTGTTGAAGATTCGTACGTCGTTGCGACCCTGCACGCGCAGCGCGGTCTGCGCGTTGCGATAAATCAGGTTGTGTGCGATGAGCTGTCCATTGACGGCCACGATTCCGACTTCGTTATTTGCAATCCGGTTGAACAGGACGGGTCCGCTGAAATTGACGCCCGTTGTGTTGTGCTCGATCCGGTTGGCGTGTTCCAGATCGCCGCTGTCGAGCAGTCCCGATCCGGCCACGCCTGTCGTGTTGTGATGGATGTACTGGTGGCGCATTTGCCCGGTGAGCTGCACCCCGGTGGTGTTGTCATAAATCTCGTTCGGCTCGGTCGTTCCAACGAAACCAAAACCATTCGTGGTTCCCGCGACCGTGCTCTCAACACCAACAAAAGCACCGTGAATACGGTTGCCGCTCAATGCGGCGGGCGCGGAATAGTTCACGCCGATGCTGACTCCGCTGATCTCATTGCCCTCAATCATCCCGCTAAACGCTGCGGCGATGTCCAGGCCCACGTCGCCGCCTTCAATCCGGTTTCCGCGGATGATTCCGCTCGACGGCGCCGCAATTCGAATCCCCTTGTCGTCATCATGCAGGATCCGGTTGCCAAGCAGCGTGATCCCCACCGCCCCCGATACCACGATCGCGTCACCGTTTCCGCCAAGTTCATTGTGCTGGATGATCGCACCGCTCACGCCGCCGGCTAGCGTGAGAGTGGACTCGATCAAATTGTGCGAGAGCTGTGCGCCGTCACCTCCACTTAGCAGCAAGGCTCCATAAAAGCGATTGTCGGTCGCCGTGAAGTTGTTGGCCGTCACCGTCGCGCCACCGAATAGATTGATCCGCTCCAGCGTCACGTTCGGCACGCCGACCGTTACCAGTTGCTGAAAGGTTGCCGTCTGCCCAATCGCGCCGATAATAGTCGCTCCCTCGTCGTCGCCGCCGATCGTGATCGCCGCGCTATACATCCCGGTATCGACAAAGATCACGTCCCCCGGATTTACGTTGAACGTGTCCAGCACTTGCTGAACCGATGCCTTCGGGCTTGACGGCGTAAGTCCGGTGTTGCCCGACGCGCCAGCCGCGGTCGTCGCAATATCACCAACTAACGATGCATCGTTCACAAAATAAATCGTGCCGACGTTGAAGGTGTTGCCGCGAACATAAACCTCAGGCGTTCCGTGCCGCGCATCTTGCCACGCGACAAACGGACGCCCTGCCGTATCCACCGACACCGCCAGGTTCTGGATCACGCCGCCCGTTGGGCTGATTCCTTGTCCGCGGGCATCGCCCGGCAAGTGTTCCACAAACGCCGAGCCACTCCACCGCATTGCGTGCAGTGCCTCGATCGCCGGCGGGGATTGCGAATCTTTCGTCGGTGTGTCGTCCGGAATGTTGAATACGTGAATCAGAAACAACTGGCCGCCCAACGATTGCAGCTTCGGCCGACTGGCCTCATTCATCGCGCCGGAATGGAAGCCGCTCACGTTGACGCTCGCACCGGCGGTCACCCATGCCGCGCCCGTGTGACGCCGCGCAAAAATCGCGTAGCGACCGTCCGTGTTGTCGCGCCAGAGCGACATACGGCGACCCGGAATGATAGGCAACCGTGGGCGACGTGCTGTCACCGACGGTGTTGCTCAACCCGCCACCCATTGCGCTTGCGGAAAGCTCATTCCACGCAACGCCCGCGTATTCGCGCAAATAGATCTCGCGGCCGCTGCCAACCGTTTGCGTCCAGGTTACGGCCAGCTTCGCGCCGTCCGCCGCCATCGATAATTCACTCACGCCGGTCAACGAGTTCGACACGCCACCGCCGCTTGCACCGCTTGCGCCCACAGCCTGCCACGTCCCCGCCGTGAATCGGCGCACATACACCTGCGTCACGCCCGACGACGAATCGAGCCACGAAACCACCGGTCCGGCCGAGGTGAACAACAACGATGCATTGTCAGCGCCGCCGGTTGCGCTGATTCCGCCGGCCGACAGCGACGAACCAACCGCCACCCACGCTCCCAACCCGCCATTCGCAGCCGCATCGTAACGTGCAACATAAATGTCGGTGCCGGCGGCTGTCGCCTCGGTCCAGGCCACGTGCGGCACGCCGCTGGCATCCAATGCGATCGATGGTCTGCGCGAGAACCAAGCGTTGCGCTGATGCCGCCGCGCTCTGCGCTGTTGGACAACTGCTGCCATGCGCCCGCCATATGCCGCGCGAGATAAATCTCGAAGTTGCCGTTCCGCGAGTCCGACCAGGCAACGTATTGACCGCCGGCTACACTGGCAACGGTGCTCGGCTCGAGCGCTAGACCCGCGTCGCCGCTGGTTCCGCGGCCGGATGCCGAAAGCGCATATTCGACCCAGCGGCCACGTCCATCAGCCCCCGTCGGCAGCGAAGCGGCTGCTCGATCAATATCGACAGCGGTGAGCGGCGGGTTTGCCGTCGGTGTCGGCGGCACAAAGTCGTTCGGCGTCCCCGATTCTCCAGTGCCAAAATCAACGATGTTGCTCGTGCCAGCGCCGGCGTCGATAAAATCGTCGTCGGACTCGCCAAACAGCAGGTCATTGCCCCCTTGGCCAAACAAACGGTCGCGCCCCGAACCAGCTTCGTCTGCGTTCGTGCCAAAGTCGCCATACACATAATCGACTGCATTGTCGTCGCCCAACCCGCTGACAGAATGCCCGTAAAGCGTGTCGTGCTGATTGTTGCCTAAGAGCACGTCGCTGCCCGCGTCGCCGCTGAGCGTGTCATCGCCGAGGCCGCCTTCCAGAATGTCATCGCCCGTGCCGCCGCCCAGCGAGTCGTTCCCGGCATTTCCAAGCAATCGGTCGCGCCCGCGCCGCCAGTCATCACATCCGCGCCGTCGTTGCTGCCGCGCAAAATGTCGTCTTGGTCGCCGCCGTCGAGCACATCTCCCGCGCCTCCGCCGCCGAGCAGCTCATCGTTCCCCGTGCCGCCCGAGATATTGTCCGTGCCGGTGCCGCCATCGAGAATGTCGTCGCCCGCTTCTCCGGAAATCAGATCGGCCCCTTGCTGACCGAAGATTCGATCGTTGTCGTCGCCACCTTGCAGATTATCGTTGCCGACAGCGCCGTAGATCGTGTCGCGTCCCAATCCGCCGCGCGCCAGATCACCCCGCGCGCCGCCGTCGATTAGATCGTTGTCGTCTCCACCTTGTATATCGTCCGCGCCGCCAAGGCCATAGATTTCATCCTTACCGGTTCCACCGTCGATTACATCGCCAAACCGAATCGCATCCAACAAATTCGGGTCGTCCGCGCCATCGTCCGAACCAAAAATGCGATCATCTCCGGCGTTACCGTGCAGCACGTCGCCGACGCCACCGCCACCAAACAACAGATCGTTGTCGTCGCCACCTTGAAGCGTATCGATTCCAATCCCGCCGTCGAGCTGATCGTCTCCTGCATCGCCCGCAAGCGTGTCCGCCCCGGCGTTGCCGAAAAGAAAATCCCCCTCTTCGCCGCCCGACAACATGTCGTTGCCGTCGTTCCCTTCCAGAACATCGCTGCCTTCGTCGCCAAAGAGCTGATCATCGTCCACTCCACCGTAAACGTGATCTTCTCCCTCGTCGCCGTGCATGATGTCCAACCCGGCCAAGCCATACATCACGTCGCGACCGCTTTCACCGAACATCAGATCTCCGCCGGCATTTCCTTCGGCGTAGTCGTCGCCGGCATTGCCGTGAATCGTGTCGATGTCGTCGTTGCCGTATAGCCGATCGGGGCCATCGCCGCCCTGAATCGTGTCCTGTTGCTCGTCACCGAAGATTACATCGGCGTCGCCGTCGCCGAAGATCGTGTCGGCGCCCGTGTTGCCGTGGATCAAGTCGATCCCGGCGCCGCCGTGGATCTCATCGCCGTCTTCGTTGCCGTCGATCGTGTCGGCGCCGCCGTCACCCCACAAAAAGTCGCCGCCAACATTGCCCGAAATCAAATCGTTGCCGTCGTCGCCATGGATCGTATCGCTGTCTTCGTTGCCGGCAAGCGTATCGTTCCCCAGGCCACCGTACATCGTGTCGAGGCCGGTGTTGCCCTGCGCATTGTCGTTACCCGCATCGCCATAGATTTGGTCATTGCCGGCCTCGCCAAACAACACGTCGTCCTGATCGCCGCCGTACAGCTTGTCCTGGCCGGCGTTGCCGTGCATCGTGTCAACGCCGGTGCCGCCATGCAGCGTGTCGTCGTGATCGTCGCCAGAAAGCTGGTCGTTCCCCGAATCACCATACAGGGTGTCATTCTGCGTTCCGCCAAACAGGAAGTCGTTCGACGACCCGCCGCTCAGATAGTCCGCCCCCGCGTCGCCGTGAAGAGTATCGACGCCAAGCCCGCCGTACAGTTCGTCATCACCTAGCTCGCCACGCAGCGTGTCAACTCCCGAATCGCCATACAGCCGATCGTTGTTGTCGCCGCCAAAAAGCTGATCGTCGCCGGTTCCCCCGCGAATAGTGTCTGTGCCGGCATCGCCAAACAGTTGATCGTTACTGCCGTCGCCGTCTAGTCGATCATTGCCGCCGCCACCGCGCAGAGTGTCAACTCCATCTCCGCCGGCAATATTGTCATGGTCGAATCCGCCTTCGAGCGTGTCGCTGCCGGCGTCCCCCTGCATAAAGTCGTTGCCGGCTTCGCCGTAGAGTTGGTCGTCTCCCTCGCTCCCCTCGATCACGTCGTCGTCCGCCCCGCCCAACATCGTGTCGTTCCCAGCGTCGCCCAACAGCTCGTCCTTGTCCTCGCCGGCTTCGTTCGGTGCGCCGCCGACCATGAAATCGTTTTCTTCCCCGCCGATCAACGCGTCGTTCCCCGCTTGGCCAAATAACAGGTCGGCGCCGGCGTGCCCTTGCAGCTCATCGTTGCCCGCCCCGCCTTCGATTCGGTCCGCCCCCGGGCCGCCGATCAACAAATCGTCGTGATCGTCGCCATAGATAAAATCGTTCTGCGGGCTGCCGGTGATCGTGTCATTGCCGTCCTGGCCGCGCAGCGTCGCCGCCAATCCGCCGGCCACCATCGTGTCGTCACCGCTGCCGCCGAACATGTTGCTCGTCACCGGCAGGTCCTGCGCGATCAATATCTCATCGTTGCCACCGCCGCCGTCGGCAAAAATATCAGCGACGCCGCTGAATTCCTGGATGTAATGCTTCCACTGCACGGTGACCATGCCAGGCACCGGGTTGCCGACATCGTCCAACTTCTGCCGCACGTCGAACTTCTCATCGTCGCCGCCGCTGCCATGGCCGGGCCCGCGAGCATCCGCATTCGGACCCATGTTCAATCGCAGCGTGTCGAAATCGGTCTTCGTCGCCAGCACCGGCGGCGTCGGCGGGTCAACACAGGAATAAGTGAAGTCGAGCAGCGTCACTTCCGCGATCTTGAACTTCCACGTTTTCTTGAGCGGCCACACGCCCACGCTGATCCGCGCTCAGCCCCGCCGTAAACTTGCCGGTGAACTCAAACACGCATTCGGGGAAGTTTTCGAGGATCTCATCGAAGTGGACCTTCCCGTCCGGCTGCAACGGACCGCCGGGTCCGTCCGGATCGGGATCGAGCAGGTTCGCGTACACCTCCGCCGCGAGTCCGCCACCGACGCCAGCCGACGCTACCACCAAGTCGATCGCGCCGTAGGCATCGATGCTTCCGGTCAACCCCATCTCGGGAACATCCGGTCCGGTGCCGTCCGCGTTCTTCCGATCGCTCACGAAAAACCCGTTAAACACTTTGCTGAAATCGCCGGTATCGATTACTTGCCGCAGCCCGCGCGTGTCCATGCCGAAAGCAAAGTCCGCAAATGCGTGCAGCTCGCCGACCAACTGGATGCCCAAGGGGCCAAGCAACGGGAAGAAAATCTCCATCACGAGGTCGTACTTCAGCGGCGGCATGTCGAACAGGAACAAATTGATGTCCCGTCCGAACAGCAAATTGACCGCCGACGCCGGGTTCTCAAACAGCGGGAAGCTGATTGGTTTGGCGGCCCCTTCGCCCGGCATGCCAGCCACGTCCTGCAAGAACGCGTACGCATCGTCGGCGAACTCGCCCGTCAATGCTTCCAATTGTGCGAGCGTATCTGCCACCGCGCTGGTCAGTCGCGGCGTCACCGTAGTCAGGCTGCCGACCGACCGCGGATCGGTGCCGCCTAGATCGTAGTCCCCCAATTGGATGTAAACGTTGCCCGAGCCGATGCCGTCGATCTGATCGCAAAGCTGTGCCACGAAGACTGCCGCCTCGATGAATCCCACATACGGGCTGTTGAACTTCTGCGCCAACTCCAAGAGCGTGACGCTGCCGTCGCCGTTGGTATCCACAATCGCCCGCGCGGCGCGATATCGCTGAGCACTGGCAGCCGCGTCGTAAAGATATCGATGATCGGCCGGATCGGTTCCAGAACATCGCACACCGTATCGAGTATCGGCCGAATCATCTTGTCGAAGTAGCTGCCCACATCCAGCCGGATGTTCTTAAACGCTACTTGCGGCGCGCTGCCGAAGTCGAGCGCCCCCGCGTCCGTGCTCGCATTCAGGAAGTTCCAGTCGAGCATGAAATCGGCCAACAGCGACGGGAAGCTCGCCGAGCCGAAGTTCACGTTGATGTCCAGGTTCACATGAGCAACGCCGGTCGCCTTGGCCCCCAGAATCTGCGACAGGTTGTACGAAGCGAGGTTGCTGAAGATCTGCGCGATCTCGCTTGTCGAAATACGATTATTCGTGCCGATCGGGTCCTTCACATCGACCGAAAAGCCTAAGTTGAAGTTCGACGGCGAAGCCAGATCGTCGGTCACATCCAACTGTAAAAATCCCAAGCGCCCTTCCGCGTTGAACCCCGGGATCGAGACTAACAGATCGAGGTCGAACTCTTCTGTGTCGGACGTGACATAGTAAAAGCCGTCTGTGCGGCTGAGACCAACATTCAGATCGAACGTCCACGCCAGCGTCACGTTCACCGCGGACGGCGGACGCACCGTCAGGCCAAGTCCCGGAATGCCGATATCGAAATCGATCGGCAAGTCGGTGCTCAGCAGCGTCCCTCCCAAGTCCAAGTCGAAGCTGATTTCGTTCGGTGCGTTGTTGGTGCCGCCAATGTCCTCAATCGTGATGGTGCCCGACGAGTTCTGGTCCTTGATGATGTTCAGGCCGCCGGCGCCCGGACCCAGCAGGTTAAACAGCGTTTGTCGCACCGTGTCGTAAGTGCTGGACGAGGCCCCATTCAACTTCGTCTTAATATCGACCAGAAAATCCACTGTGTTCTTCAGCTTGTCGCCCAAGAACGGCAGCTTCTGCGAGAGCACCTTATTGCTCAACGCCGACTGCAAGATCGCCAGCAGCTTGTCGATCCCGGTCCACAGATCGCCAAAATTCAATGCACTCTGCGCCAGTCCGGCGAGATTGTAAGTTTTGATCGCAAATGCATTACCCAGCGTGTCTAGTTGAGAGCTGGTCAGCGGATCGTCGATGCCCGGCGTTCCACCGGCCACGCTCGCGTTTCCGGTGTTCACCGGCGGCGTCACCGTGTCGAACTGAATATTGCCCAGGTTCAACAGTCGGCCAGCCACCAGCACGATCGCGTCGCTCGGTTCCAACGTGGCCGGATCGTTCGAGACATTCCCATTGTTGTTGCCGTCCAGCGGAATTCGCGCTTGCACGTTGCCGGTGAACGACCCGCCGATGATGTTGCCGAACGTCCCGGCCGACGCATTGGTCACAATCTCCTGCAAAGTCAGCTTGCCGTCGTTGTTCGCGCCCGCCTTAATATCCCCCGACAAACCCAGGTCGATCAGCCCGCGCACGTTTCGCGCCTGGATCGTCACAGGGCCGACACTCGCCCCAAAATTCGCCGCCGCCGATTCGTTGGAGTCCGTCGTGTTGCCATCGTTGTCCAGGTCGTAGCCGATGTTCGCCGTGCCGCTTACCGTGATTTCGCTCGGGCTGGTCGCGTCGAAAAACACTCGATCCAACATCGGCAAGCCCGGCGCCGTGCTGATCCCCAACCCGAGGTTTACCTGCGCACTGGCCGCAACGTTCAAGTTCGCCGTCCCCGATGTTGCCACCAGCCCGCCCAGCGCGCCCACATCGAACGACAGCGGGAATGTTTTTGCGAATGTCTTGCTGTAGCCAAAGGCAAACAGGATCTGCCCGTTCGCAACCGTAACGGTGACCGTGACCGGCGTGAGCTTGCTGTTGAGCCAGGTCTCCAGCTTTTTGGCCGACGAAACGAGAGCGCCCTGCACCCCGCTCGTATCACCGAACTTATCCGCCAGCCCCTGCGCAGATCGACGATCTCCCCTAGCTTCTTGTTGATGATTGGAATCTTGGTGTCGAACACGCCGCCGTTGTCGAGCGCCTGCAACCGGTCGATCAGCGCCGAGATCATCTGAATGATCACTTCCGGCGTGATGTTGTTGAAATCCAAAAAGCTCTCTTCGCCGGTGATCTGAATCGCCGACGCCAGGTTCTGAAGCTGCGACAGACTCGTGATATGCCCCGGCGCCGCGGGTCCGCTCTCCCCATCCAGCGAAATCAGGATCGAGCCAAGCGTCGAGCTCCCGACATCGGCCGACACTTTCAGCCCGTCGATGTCGAACACTCCGTCGATCGACACATCGAACAAGTTCAGCGGGTTCGGCCCCAGGAACTCCTCGAACAGAATCCGATTGTCCGCGCCGCGGTCCCCGGGTCGGTCAAATCCACGCCAATGTTCGCCGTGATCGTGATCCCATCGTTCGGCGTCACCGCCGAATCCTCGGTCATCCGCACGTCCAAAAAGCCAATCGTCGCCGTCAGGTTCGGATCGTTGAGCTGCGCTGTAACCGCCAGCGATATCTCCTTGTTCGCCGGCCCGTCGGCCCGCACGTAGAATCGGTCTTGAAAATCCAGCCCCGGACCGATCCGCAGCCCCAGCGGCAGCCGGAACGTCGGATCGATCGTGAAATCGAAATTGCCCGTCGCCGCAAAACTCAAACCAGGAATTCCCGCGCCAAAATTCAGCGTGTGGCTGAACGTAATTGGGTCAAGATCGAACACCGGCGTGATCTCGATCACGCGGTTCGCCCCCGTGCCGCTCACCGTCAGGCCGATCGCGGAAACGTCCACGCCGATCTGGTCGGCCAACGCCCTTACCAGGCTTTGCAGCGTCGGGATCTCCTGCGTCACCGTCACTGGGTTCGCGAATTTGCCCAGAATCGATCGCAACTGCCGCTCCAGCGATCCGCCTCGCTGCACCTTGAAGTTGGGCGCCGTCGCGTGCGGGCGTTGCGTCGGATTGGCGCTCGGGTAGCGCACGCGCCAGCTTACCGCCGTCCACGCTATCCACCGTCGCGGTCCGCGCCGTGTTTGTCGTATCCTGGTAGAGGACTTCATCGCCGATCGCAACCGACAGCTCCTGGAGGTTTATCTCCGACAACGTGACCGTAAACTTCTTGTATGTCTCCTGAATGCTCTCGGGCGAAATATCGACGACCGAGGCGTTGTTGATCGCCAGCTCGTCCGCCGTCCCGCCCAGGATCTCGCCGAGGGTCTTGTCCACCAGCGGTATCTTCACCGCCATCAAGTCGATGCCCGCGATCTGGTTGGTGAACGCCGCCAGGTTGCTGATCCCGCTGACAATCTGCGTCGTCGTCGCTTCCAGGAAATTCAACAGCTCCTGCCCGGGTCCGGCGCTAGCCGTGACTGTCAGTGTCGCTGGATCGGTCACATCGGCCCACCGCGCGGTCACCTGCGCGTTGCCCAGCGTAAACGGCGGAATGCCACTGGGCAGCAATGCCGCCACTTCGGCCGTAACGTTCAGCACAACGTCATCCACCGTCGGGTCGCCAGTGACGGTCACGTCGAACAACTCGCTCACACTCCGCAGCTCATACAGCCGTATGAGCCCATCCGTCACGCCGGTGTGCGGGTCAACCCCCGGTTCCGTCAACTGCACGTTGATGCGAACATCCGGGTCAACCGTCAGCGTCGCGTCTTCAACAGTGACTTCCAGGAAACCGAATTTGCCGGTCCCCTGCACGTTGCCGCTGATCCGCACATTCTCGACGCTGACCAGCGGCTCGCCCGCCGCACTGGCCTCGATAAAGAATCCTTTGTCATCCACACCGAACACCACGTGCATGACCAGGTCGGCCGCCGCTCGCACCACGCCGCCCAACGAGACTGCCCCGTCCAGAGCGCTCAATTCCAAGTCTGCATCGCCCGACAACGACTTACGCACTTCCACGTCAAATCGTGTCACGCCGTTGATATCGGTAAACACCACGTTGTTCGGCGTGCTGTCCAGTGCATCCAGCTTCTCGCGCAGCGCATCGGCGCTCGCAATCTTCGAGCCGATGTCCTGAATCGAGAATCCCCCCAACCCGTCCTCGATCATCCGCCGGATGATGTCGCTGCCTTCCGCGCGCAGTGTGCGAAACACTGCAATGTCGCTGCGCGTACCCGTGGGATCGGGCTGAACCACCGGCTCGCCCGCGAGTGCTCGGCCCAACGATGATCCCAAGGCGGGAAAGTTGAGCGCCAGCGCGTCCGACGTATTCAGGCTGCTGGTCATCGCGTTCAATCCGCTGCCCACGGTGATCAGGCGATCGATCGTTCCCAGCAAACTGTTCTGCACATCCTCTACGTTGCGATACTTAACGGTCTGATTGTCCTCCCCCGACGCCGCGACAGTGACCGTGAATCCGTCTCCGTCCGGGCCAAACGTCCCAAAGTTGATTGCCGGCCCGTTGATGATCAGGTGGTCGGTGTTTGCGTCACCTTCAAACGTGATGTCCAGCGGCAGTTCGATCACGCCGTTGGTGGTATCAATGGTTAACGTGTCGTCCCCCCCGCCCCCGCGGAAGATAATCTGCTCCATCGTGGGCATCGCAATCCGCAACGTAGGGTTCACCCCAGCGTTGTTCACGAAAACATCCACCATTAGAGGGTTGTTCGCGTTTCGCACCAGGCGCACCGTGTCGGCCGCCCCGTCTCCGTTGATCTCCAGCTTGCTGGCCTGGTTCAACGCGGCGCTGGCGTTCGAGATTGTCCACGCGCCTCGGCCAAACGTGGCCACGTACAACAGATTCGCCGGAGCGTTGTACTCGACCTCCGTCACCAGCACGTTCGGCAGCCCCGCGCCAAACTCCGTCCATGTGCTGAGGAAGTTTGGATTCGTCGTGCGATAAACACCGCCTTGGCCGCCGACTAACACCACGTGATCGCCGGCTGCCGTCTTATACAGCTCCAGCGTCCGCAATTCGCGGATCGGCAAGAAGCCGCTCACGTCGTCCCAGGTCTGCCCGCCGTCTACCGTCTTATATAAATGCGTGGCGTCTACCGCGTACGCGATCTGCCAGTTCGATGGATCAAGCTTGATATCCGTGATCGTCGCCGCCCCGCTCGGCGTCGTGCGGCGGAATTGCAACGGATCCGCCGCATTGAGCGACGCGCGCACGGTGATCACGTTGCCACGCGCCGCGTAATACACCTCATACTTTGCGATGGTGTCGTTTGGATCGGGCGTCGTCGTATTCAGTTCCCGCCCGCCATATGCCAGCGCCGTGACCCTTCTGGTCCCGTCTGCTGCAACAACCGGAATCTCGGTGATCAGATCGCCGCGATTCGTGCCCTCATATAGCCCGTTGTAACCGATCAGCATGCGCGTCGGATCGGTCGCGTTGAGCACAAAAGGAATGCGGTCGAAGTTGGCAAACGCCTGATCGGCCGCATTCAGCCCGCTCGCGCCGTCCCAGGCGTGGCGGCGGCCGCCAGCATCACTTGCTGGTCTAGCATGTCCTGTCCGGCCGGCTCGCCTGCATCAGGCCGCAAATCCTGTTGCACGTTCGAACTGTTGAACGAACGCCGATAGAAGCCCGAAAAATTGTTCGACATCGAATACCGCAGCGATGTCCCGGCGACCGTGTTATCCACCTGCTGAGAGAAGTTGCCGTCCCCCTGCATATAGCGGCTCACCGGCGAACCCGTGCCGTTGCCGCTGACAATGCCACGATTCACCTGCCGCCACGTCGTGTTGCCAAAACTAATCTGTTCCGAGCTGCCCGTGTCTTGGTTCCCAGTAAACAGAATTCCGCTCAACGAGTCATAAGCAATCGAGTTTTGCTCGTTGATCCGCAGGTTGCCGTTCACGCTTTCCCAATGCCGCGTGCCGGCCGTCCCGGCGTTTTCCAATCGATACAGTCCCCCGTCGTCGGCCTCCAGCAAATCTCCGTTCGCGTCAAACACCATCTCGCGCGAGTCGGCGTGCGGCGCCGACCCGTTGGCCCCACCCATTACGAAGGGCGTCCAGGTATTTGTCGAGGCGGTGACCTGATAGATGTCGCCCACCCATGGCGGCCCGCCAGAAAATACATCCCCGCCAAAGTAGAACACATCTGCGTTCGTGCGATGCGCCAGCATCGACACGTGCAACGTCCCCTGTGCAAGCGCCGGCAGATTCGAGATCGACGTCCAATTCGCGCCGCTGTTCGTTCCGCGAAACACTCCCCGCAGGGCCGACCCCTGAATTGCCAGCGCGTATATCGGACTCCCCGCCGCCGCGCTAACCGACAACTCGATCTTCGTGGAAATCTGCAAACCCTCTCGCGGGTCGTGGACGTCGATCAAACCATCGCCGTCGTTGTCCACAGTGTCGGTATCAGCCGGCAGCACGATCCCCGCGCTCACGTTCGTCCACGTCATGCCGCGGTCGTTGCTGCGGTAGACGCCTTTGTTGCTCCACGCTTGCGCCGGTCCTTCGTTGTCGATCCCGTCGCTGTTCAGATCATAGTTGCCCGCCAGCGCCGCGTAGATGATCGTCGTGTCGGCCGGATCGATAGCCAGATGCGTTGCGCTTCCCAGCGGCAACATCCCGCTGCCATTCACTCGCGTCCAATCCACGCCCCCGTTCACGCTGCGAAACACGCCGCCGCGATCGTTGCCGTCGCCAATGTTCGTGTCTTCCGCCGCCACCAGCACAATTTGCTGGCCAGATGTGGCGTCGTTCACCGTCGGGATGATCGTCCGGATCCGCATCCCATCAAACGTGTCGCGGCCAAGCTGAGTCCAATTGTCGCCGCCGTCGGTGGTCTTCAGCAGCCCAAATCCACCGCCCCCCTGAAACCCGCTGCTGCTTCGCCCGGTCCCCGCATAAACCGTGTTCGCATTCAACGGGCTGATCGCCAGCGCCGAAATCGACAACGTTGGATACTGGTCCATCGTCGTCGTCCAGCCCGGACTGGCCGCCGTCGCGTTGCTCGTTTTCCACACGCCGCCGTTCGTCGCGCCGATGTAAACGATATTCGCATTGGTCGGATGAGCAGCGATCGCTTCGATTGCGCCGGTCACCGGGTTGTTCGTCAACCCTTCGACCTGCCCGTTCTGAATCGGCCCAGGACCCCGCTCGGTCCAGTCCGGAATCCCCGGTCGAATGATCGACGCCGCAAGCAGCGTCCGATCCTCAAGAATCTCAAAACGAAATCGCGGTCGGCGCAGCGCCAGACGGCGCGCTTGCAGCATGGCCATAGAAGAAACTCCCGGTATCGGTCGATCAATCCGTGATGCAACCCAAGAGACCCGCTGCTGGCCCTCGCTGAATGCCTGATCGACGACCGAGCAGCTCTGACCCTATCCTAGAAACTGTGCCCTTCGCGTTCGCGCAACAATCATCAGCCGCGGAACCGAAAACGATCCCGTTTTGCCGTCCGACCAACTCACGGACGACGACTGAAAAACGCAGCACAGTTTATCACACAGACCGATAGTCCAACAACGAAATAGCAGCTTGCCGACCGATTTTCGGCAGAAGACTCCGCTCACAACCCAAGTTGTTGCGGCGCATAGGCCAAACACTCACGAACGTTGTCCACCTCTTTCCTGGCTTTTGCCTTGTCGGACATTCCTGTCAGCACGGGCAATTCCAGCTTCGACGATCGTTTTTTGACCGCAGTCAAAGCCTCCTCTAAAAGTGCCCCGCGCCTCCCGGGGAACGTCGCCCAGAATTTTTCGGTGCGACAGGGAATTCGCAGCGGATCGCGCGTGATCATTTCCAAATTGAACTGGACCTTTTGATTACCGCGCCGGCATGTCTCGATCATCTTCTTCAAATCCAAATATCCCGTTCCCAACGGCACCTCCGACAAGAGAAAACCGTCCTCGTACTCGCTTACCTCCATGTCCTTCAAATGCGTCGATACCGCATACGGAGCGTATGCTTCTACCACTGCCATTGGATCTTCCAAAAGCGCAATGCTGTTTCCCGTATCAATACACACCCCCACATATTCGCTCTCGATCCGCTTGAGCATCGACACTAGTTCCGGCACGAGCCAGTCTTTGTGATTCTCGACCGCCAGCTTCAAACCTTGCTTTCTCACGACCGGTTCGGCCAGCACCAACGAGCGCCATGACCGCTCCGCAAACTCCTTGAACTTCTCGAGCGAATCAAACGTCTCGTATCGCCTGCCGCTGAGCATCGCTGTGCGAACGACGGTCGCCCCCGCTGTCTTCACCGCTCGAAGATCGGCGTCAAATCGATCAACGTCCGCCTCATCCCTCGGCAGCGACGTTTGCCCTTCCAAATACATCCCATACTTCTCAGCCTTCTCGCGGTGGACCCGCGCGATTCCACATCCGCCCCCATCGCCACTTGGATCCCCGCCGCGCCCAGACCGTGACAAAAATCGAGAAACCCAAGCGCGTCACTAAACGGCGCCTGTTCCGTGCTCCGTCTGGCCATCGAC
Organism: Pirellulales bacterium; assembly: GCA_963829655.1. GTDB lineage: Bacteria > Planctomycetota > Planctomycetia > Pirellulales > JALHPA01 > JBBDYH01. The sequence continues at coordinate 5,372,097 of CAWHJG010000002.1, read as the reverse complement.
CAGTGCAGTCCGAACGAATGCATCCCGATCCCCAACCGCGTCTTCGGCGCTTCAGAGGCCGCTGCACGCCTCGACGCAAGCACGCAATCGCCCCGCCGCCGATCACAGCAATTGCCTCGCGCCGGTTTATTTCTGTTTTCATAATCGGCCGAACGTTAAATTATGTCCCACGGCCTCCGCGCCTCGCGCCCGAGCAGCTTCGCTGCCTCCGCGTCGCCGACGATCTGCTCGTTCTTCGCGTCCCACCGCAGCTTACGCCCCGTGCGGTACGCGATGTTCCCCAGATGACACGCGTTCGACGCCTTGTGCCCAACCGTCACGTCCGCGATCGGCTTCGCCCGCGACCGCACACACTCAATGAAATTCTTCACGTGCAGATCGGTCGTATCTTCGGCCGCTGCCTCCTTGCGCTTCATGCGATACTGCCGCGCCGCCTCGCGCGGACGCTCGCCTTCGCTCGGCTCCATCTCCGGAAAGATCTCAAACCCAATTCGATCTGCCATCAGCGTTCCATTGGTCCCATAGTAAGCATGCCCGTTGGGCCGATCGTGTTCTCCCATCGCGCGATAATACTTCCGCCCCGGCGTCTGCCCGCCTGCGCCCAGCCCGTTCAACGCACACGCCTCGTAGCTCAGGACAAACCCCGGATAGTCGTATGTCACTTGCAACACGTCGGGCGTGTCACCCCCATCGTCGATTTCAAATCGGCTCCCCAACGCGCTCACCGCCGTTGGCGCGTCCACGCCCATCACCTGATGCATGCTGTCGATCCGGTGCGTGCCGAAGTCCGTTAAAATCCCACCCGCATAATCAAAGAACCATCGATATGTCCCCACGAACCGTTTGGGGTCATATGCAACCATCGGCGCCGGACCCAGGAAGAAATCCCAGTCGGCGTCGCTCGGCGTGAAACCACGCACACGCTCGGCCATCCCCCGCGGGTACATGTTCGTGAAGTTCCAGATCCGCACAAAGTGCACCTTCCCCAGCTCGCCGCTCCGGATAATCTCGCGCATCTGCTCAAAGTGCGGTGAAGATCGCTGCTGGGTCCCCGTCTGCACGATCCGCTTGTGCTTCTCGGCCGCCGCCACCATCGCCTGACCCTCGCGAATGTTGTGCCCCAGCGGCTTCTCAACGTACACGTCCTTCCCCGCGGCACACGCCATAACCGTCGGTATCGCGTGCCAATGGTCCGGCGTGGCAATGAGGACCGCGTCGATGTCTTCGCGATCCAATAGCTTGCGAAAATCGCGAAATGACTCCGCCCGCGGCGCAATCGCCTCGCGCGTCCGCGCCAGGTTTGGCTCATACAGATCGCACAGCGCCGTAATCTCCGCTCCCTCAACGCGGCTCACCAGCCCGCCCACCAGCCGCCCTCGAGTCCCGCAACCAATCAAGCCCACGCGAACCCGCTCATTCGCGCCAAACGCCCGCGCGCTCGATAGTGTCCCGAATGTCAACGCCGTCGCTGCCGCGGTCTTCAAGAATCGTCTTCGTTTCATATCGCGCTCGCCTGGCTGCCTTTTCTGAATCCTGAACCCTACGAAACCACCGCCTTCAACTCTCGATCCCACGGCGCCCGATACTCGCGAACCAGCATCCGCGCGGCCTCCGCGTCGCCGACAATCGTCTCGCGCTCGGCATCCCAACGCACCTTCCGCCCCAGCCGCAGCGACAAGTTCGCCAGATGGCACGCCGCCGCCACGCGATGACCGCTCTCCAAGTCCGAGATCGGCGTACGCCCGCGACTTCACACAATCCAGAAAATTCCGCGCATGCTCCCGAAACTGCTCGCGCTGATCGCCGCTGCGGTCCTCGACTCGTTCAGTGCGCAGCTTGCGACCCGCCAGAACCGCCTCAGGGTCGCGCTGCGCACGCATCGCCGGTGAAGCTGGGTATCGTCTCATCCGGAGGCACCATGGCATCAGGCAGAATCCGGAACCCTCGGCGCGAAATCCCCAAACTCCCCTTAGTGCCATAGAACTCGAGGCCATACTGCGGCGTTTGCCCCCGCGCCGTCTCACGATGCGACCACGTCGCCGTCCAGCCGTCGCACTCAAAAATCGCGTCCTGCGTGTCCGGCGTCTCTCCGTTGTCCTTCAAATGAAATCGACCACCGCCGCTCACTACCGACCTCAGCGAACCCAAACCGACGCACCAGTCCACAATATCGAGCGAATGTTGTCCCAGGTTCGTGATCTGCCCCCCCGAATAATCCCAGAACCACCGAAAATGATAGATGCACCGCTGCGGGTTATACGCTCGCAACGGCGCCGGTCCTTGCCACATTTCCCAATCGATTTCCGGAGGCGGGTTTCCATCCGCCGGCGCTCCGTAGCCCGGCAGAATATTCCGCGCCGCTTCCATTCTCACTGAAACAATTTTTCCAATTGCGCCTTGCTGTATCAGCTCGCGCGCCCGTTGATAGTGTGTTCCCGAGCGCTGCTGGGTCCCGACCTGCACCACGCGCCCGTGGCGCTTCGCCACGTCGATCATCCACCTTCCTTCGGCGGCGAACAGCGTCAGCGGCTTCTCCACATAAACATCTTTGCCGGCCGCACACGCCATCATCGTCAACAGCGCGTGCCAGTGATCCGGCGTCGAAACGACGACGGAATCCACGTCGCGGTTGTCCAGCAGTTTGCGAAAATCTGAATAGCTCTGACAGGAGCTGCCGATCGTCGCCACGGCCTCATCCAGCCGTCCGCGATGCGTCTCCGCCATCGCCACAAGCGCCGCATCCTCCTGCGCCTGAAAATCCTGCACGTGCCGCTTCCCAATCAGTCCGTACCCGATAAACCCCACGCCGATTCGCTCGTTCGCCCCAATCACTCGCGCGTAGCTGGCCGCGGTCAGCGTCGCGGCGCTTGCCGCTGCGGCGCTGGTCGCAAGGAACCTGCGACGAGAAACCCCAAACGACGCCATGCTTACCTCAACTTGTAATGCAGCCGTCTCGGCTGGCTTTGTGGTGCAGCCGTCCCGGCTGCCGCCCAGTTAGAACCTGCTCAAAAATTGTGACCCGCCGCAGTCACCAAGGCAAGCAGTTTCCTCCGTGACCTAAACTTGATTGACCTGAACTTCGTCATTCGGATTTCACTCCATGAACTGGCTCTACGCCGGTTACTTCGGCGGCTGGTACATCCTGTTCGGCCTCGGGTTCATCCATTGGGTTCTCGTCGAACCCGACGACCGCTCGTCGTGGATGATCGCCTTCGGAGTCTTCGCCTACTTCTTGCTGATCCCGAGCCTCATGCTCGGCATGGTCGGCCCCGTCTTCGAAAAGCTCGCCACGCGGTCGCAGGCCGAGATCGACGACGCAATCAAACGAAGCACCCTCACCTCCGGTTATGCCTTCGCCACCGGTTTCGTCCTCAGCCTGATGGCGATGATCACTTCCTTCATCGCCTGGTCCGTGGCGTCGATGGAGGCCGACTTTTTTACGCCGGAAAACCTCGGCGAAAACTGGCTGGCTTTTGCGATGGTCTCGCTGTTGATGGGCATCATCTTGGTCATCGCCCTGTTCCCGTGGCTCGGAGTTCGGCACTTGCTCGATAAGTCCCGGCGCTCTGATTCCGATTTGCAGCCAACATTCGCCCGCATCCGGCCGATTGCGGTGCTGCTAGTCTGGGCCGCTCTTGTCGGCTGGCTCGGCTTCCGGCTCGCCAACGCGACCAACACCATGACGCTTCGCCTCGACTTCGCCGCGCTGCCGGCCACCGACCAGGCGTTGCAAGACTGGTTCGACTCGCAACCCGGAATCGTCGCTCGCATAACCCGCGACAATCAGACGGTTGTGGTCGAGCACGCCGTGTCCGCACTCCACGGCAGCTCCACCAGCCAATTCTTCGACGAGCTAGTGATGGAATACTCGTCGCTCGGCGGCACGAAGCACACGCTTCGGCTCACCGACGCCACCGCCGAGCTCGGCTACGGCCGCCTTCTGAGTTCCTCAACCAGCAGGCCGCAAAGGCGCTGGTGATATCTGTAGGTCAGGCACGCCGCGTGCCTGACAATTGCCGTACGTGTGCCACTTGGCTTGCCAGTGATATACTGCGCGAAACGACTGACGCAGTAGGTCCGCCACCCATGACCTCCTCCGACTTTCGCAAACTCGCTCTCGGTTTTCCCGAAACGTCGGAAAACTCGCACATGGGCCACCCAGACTTCCGTGTGCGCGGAAAAATCTTCGCGTCGCTCGGGTGGCCGGACGAAGACTCGGGCATGGTCAAGCTCACGCCCGAGGAGCAAGCGTCGTTCATCCAGGCGGACCCGGCTGCGTTCTGTCCCGCCAGCGGCGCCTGGGGTCGTCGCGGCTGCACGATGGTCCCCCTTCGCAAGGCAAAAAAGCCGATCGTCCGCGAGGCGATTACCTCCGCCTGGCGAAGCACTGCGCCAAAAAGCCTCTCTCAACAATTGGACGATGACTGAAAGGTAGGTCAGGCACGCCGCGTGCCTGACAGGCGTAAACTGTTCCCAACCGGCTCGGCCGATGCGGCCGTGGCAGGCGCACGGGTCAGCGGCCCATGAACTTTGTCATGCGGCCGTGCCCGATGAATTTTCCGTTCGCGCCCTTGATCGCGACCTCGACGAAGGCCAGGGTGCGGCCGGCCTTGAGGGTGCGGGCTTCGGCCAGAACGACATCGCCTTTGGACGCGGCGGAGAGGTAGGAGACCGTGAGGTCGGTGGTTACGCCGGGGCGGGACTCCGCGTCGGTCGTCATGAGGGCGATCGTGCCGGCGTCGTCAACGAGCGTGGCGATCGCACCGCCATGCAGGGTGCCGCCGGGATTGCAGACGGCCTCGGTCACGGGCAGCCGGACCACCGCGCGCCCGGGCTCCACGATGTCGATCGTCATGCCGGCGAGCGAGCGGTCAAAGCCGAGTTGGCCAAAGGTGGCGAGACGCGGGTCGTCGAGGGCGAGGTCGGGCATGGGCAGCTCCTAGCGAGGACGCGAGTGACGAGGACCAGATTGTAGCGGGGGAGACCGGTATATGACTGTGTTTAGCTTGCAAAACACAGGCACCCGACATTGGCGAAGCCAATGATATACGCTGATCGTCAGGCACGGGTGCCTGACCTATGCAAGGATCTCTCGCACCACTTCCCCATGCACATCGGTCAGGCGCATGTCGCGGCCGCCGAAGCGGAACGTGAGCCGCTTGTGATCAACACCAAGCAAATGCAACACGGTCGCGTGAAGGTCGTGCATCGTCAGCCGGTTCTCAATCACCTTGTAGCCGTACTCGTCGGTCGCGCCATAGACCGTGCCGCCACGCGCGCCGCCGCCGGCAAGCCAAACTGTAAACGCGAACGGGTCGTGATCGCGCCCGTCGCTACCCTGCGCAAACGGCGTGCGGCCGAACTCGCCCGCCCACAACACCAAGGTCGAATCCAACAGTCCGCGCTGCTTCAGATCGCGCAAGAGTGCCGCGATCGGCTGGTCGACCGCCCGCGCGTTGTCCTGATGGTTTTGTTTGAGGCCGCTGTGCGCGTCCCAGCGATCGGCGCCCTTGACCTTGGGGCAGGTCAGCTCGACAAACCGTACGCCGCGTTCGACTAGCCGCCGGGCCAACAGACATTCGGCGGCAAAAATCCGCGTCGGCTCGAACTCTGCTTCCATGCCGTACGCACGAGTGGTCGCCGTTGTCTCTCCGCTCAGGTCCACCAGCTCGGGCACGGCGGCCTGCATCCGAAACGCGAGCTCGGCATTGGCGACCGCGCTTTCAACTTCGTCCGGCTCCCCCAGCCGCTGCGAAAAACCCTCGTCGAGCGACGCGATCAACCCCCGCTTGTTTCGCTGGATCACCGCCTTCGATTCCCGCGGCCGTGTGTTGGCGACCGCTTCGCCTTTCGGTTGAAATAGCGATCCCTGGTAAGTTGCAGGCAGAAATCCGTTTCCAAAATTGTCCAATCCGCCCGGCGGCGCGAGGCCGCCGTTGAGCACGACAAACCCCGGCAGGTTGTCGCACTCGCTCCCGAGACCGTAGCTCACCCACGCGCCCATCGACGGCCGGCCTTGCAAACCGCTGCCGCTGTGCAGGAAATAGTTGGCCGTCGTGTGCTCCGAAAAGTTCGAGGTCATCGAGCGCACGATCGCCATGTCGTCCACGCACTGTGCCACATGCGGGAACAGATCGCTCACCCACGCGCCGCTCTGGCCATATTGGTTGAATTTCCAGGGGCAGCCGAACGTCGAGCCATTGTTGTTGAATTGCGTCGGCTCGATGGTCATGGCAAACGGCTTGCCGTGCTCGGCGTTCAACCGCGGCTTGGGGTCAAACGTATCCATCTGCGACGGGCCACCGTCCATGTACAGGAAAATGACGTTTGTGGCTTTTGCAGAGTGATGCGTGGTTGCGGAACTCGACTTTCCGCCCGCCCACAGCGCCGACAGCACCACGCGCCGAAGCCGTTGGCGCACCGGGCGAGCATCTCGCGGCGGTTGAGCGGGTTCAGATACCGTCCGCAGCAGGAGCTGCTCATGCAGACCTCAATATACAAACACGAATTCTTTGGCGTTTAGTAATGCGTGACAAAGATCACGCCAAGCCTGTTGCGAAAACTGCCCGTCGTTCGATTGGTGGCCGTGCGCTGTTTCCTGCTGCCGCAGAAACTCCAGCGCCGTTACTGCTTCCCCGTCGCTTGGCTCTCGCGAAAATGCCTGTCGATACGCTGCCGCGATCGTTGCTTCCACGCCACTGCCAGAATCCTTCATCAATCGATCTGCCCAGCGCCCCGCCTGCTCGGAAACAAACGCGTCGTTCATCAACATCAGCGCCTGCGCCGGAACGTTCGACACGTTGCGCCGACCCACAGTCCCCAATGGCGTCGGCGTGTCGAACGCCACCAGCATCGGCGGCGGAAAGTTTCGCCGCACTTCGAGATAAATGCTTCGCCGCCCATTGCCGTCGAGAGGTCCCGATTCATTCGGGCGGCCGAGCCCCACCATGAACTCACTCAGATGCACTTTCACCGGCGGGCCGTGCATCGTGTCGTCGAGCCGCCCGGAGACGGCCAACATTGCGTCACGTATCGCTTCCCCCTCCAGCCGCCGAACGTTTTGCCGGTGGAACAAGCGATTTGCGGAATCCTTTTCGCTCGCGCTTGCGTCGCCGCGGCTCGCCATCTGATAGGTGCGCGACAACACAATGGTCCGGATCAATCGCTTCAACGAGTAACCGTCCTCAATGAATTGCTGGGCTAAATGATCGAGCAACTCCGGGTGCGTCGGCCGCTCGCCCAACACGCCGAAGTTGTCCGTCGAGCTGACAATCCCCCGGCCGAAAAGGTGATGCCACACGCGGTTGACCGCCACGCGCGCAAACAACGGGTTGTCAGGTCCGGTAATGCGCCGTGCCAGCTCCAGGCGTCCGCTGCCGGCGGCCGTCGAGATGTCCGGCTGATCCGCGCCGGCAATCGCTTCGAGGAATCGCCGCGGCGCGACATCGCCAAGCGTCCGATGATTACCCCGGATGTGTATCCGATCGTCGGTTCCATCCCCATCCGCTGCCGCCAAGACACGCATCGGCGCCGGAACCTTGGCGGCCAGCTCACTAAGCTCCGCTGCCTTGTCTTTGTAATCCGTCTTGATCGAATCGGCTATTTCTTGATCCGCGAACGCCAACCCATTTTCAATCGCCCACTCAATCAGCTCAGTTTCCGCGCCATCCGCGGTACCTGCTTTCCAACGGTCCACCGCGTTCTGCCAAACCCGGCCGTACGCGTGCGCGAGCTTCTCACGCGACTCATTCTCACCTGCGTTGAGCACTTTCGCGGCGACAGTGCTCAGCTCGTCCGGTGGTTTCCAGCCGGCGTCGGCGAAGCGAATCTCGTCGATTGCTATCCAGCCATCTCCGTCGTCCACAAACTCGATGTGTGCCCGCTTGCCGACGTGGTTCGGCAGATCGCCTGCCTGTTCGCGCCACACGAATTGCTCGTTGTCTACTTTCAGAGCACAGTCGCTAAACAGCAGAGTGTGGAAGTCATTCATCCGGTAGCCATGAATCACCAACCGAATTTGAGCGTTCTTGCCCGCCACGCGATAGAAAATCCGTCCCCGGGAAATCGTGAACGACTTGGAACGGATCGCGCCGCAAAGCCGATGGGAGTTCAGGCCGCTATGTGCGACGCCGGGCGGCAATGCGCGGGGCAGGGTGCTGCGCCAGTCCCATTGACCCTTTTTAGTCGGCCGCTCGCTGAAAGCATGACCGGTGCGAAACCAGTTACCGAAACTTTCGTCCGAAAACTCGGCGAACAATTCGTTGGTGTCCCGCTGGCCGGCATGCTTTACATTCCCGTCGATTTCCGTGACAAGCTTCTCACGGGTTTGAGCGAATTCGCCATCGCCGATTCCGCTCAATCGTTGCCAGCCCCACAACGGATGGCCTGGCTTCGAGGTCGTTTTGTCGTCGAGCGCCGCCTGCCAGGGCGCGGGCGCCGCGTTCAACAGTCCAGCCGCGAACTCCTCCGCCGAGAGCCAGCGGGCTTCTCGAAGCCGCGCGTTGAATTGTGCGTCGGCCTCGGCGCGGCCAGCAGCGAGGTGATTCTTAGCCTCCCCAATCTTGGCGTGAGGATCGAGATATGCCGTTTGCGGCCTCGTGCTCTTGGCAATTCCCCACAGTGCATACACATCGCGAGTCGAGATCGCGTCGAACTTGTGGTCGTGGCAGCGGGCACAGCCGATCGTCAGTCCCAGCACCGCCTTACCCAATACGTCGATCTGGTTGTCCACCCGGTCCGCCTCGTGTTGCAGCACATCCACCGGCGCGTGCACTTGCTCTCCAAAGAACCAGAACCCGGTTCCAATGATCGACTCGTTGAACTTCTCTGTTAGGTGCAAACGCGGGTCCTGCACCAGGTCGCCGGCGATCTGCTCCGTAATGAATTGGTCGTAGGGCACATCCTTGTTGAGCGCCCGGATCACGTAGTCGCGATATTGCCAGGCATGCTCGATCGGATAGTCGAACTCGTGCCCGACTGTCTCGGCGTACCGCACCAGATCGAGCCAATGGCGCACCCAGCGTTCGCCAAATCGCGGCGACGCGAGCAACCGATCGACAAGGTTCTCAAGTGCCTGAGGCGAGGAGTCAAGAATGAATCGCACCACAGCCTCGGGCGGCGGCGGCAGCCCGACGAGGTCAAAGTAAACTCGTCTGATGAGCGCGTGCCGGTCCGCACTTGCCGCCGGCGATACGTCTTCCGCTTCCAGCCGCGCAAGGATGAAGCGGTCGATGTTGCCCGCGGGCCAGTCGTTATTCTTGGTCCGCGGCGGCTCGGGCGCTGCGATAATCGGCTGCCACGCCCAATGCGCTGCCTTGCGCTCGTACAGGTCGAATGCTTTTTCGTAGCTCGTTGGTTCAATTGTCTTTTCGAGCGGCCACGGCGCCCCCATCTCGACCCATTTTGTCAGAGTCGAAATTTCCTCGGCGGGCAGCTTGGTTTTTGGCGGCATCTGAAACAGCTCGCCGTAGTTGATTGCACCGATCAACAAGCTGCTCTTTGGTTTTCCTGGAACAATGGCCGGGCCTGTGTCGCCGCCTTTCAAAAGGCGTTCGCGCGAATCCAGGCGCAGCCCCCCTTCGGGCTCCTCCTTGTTAGCGTGGCACTCATGGCATCGCTTCACCAACAACGGCCGCACGTGCTTCTCAAAAAACTCAATTTCTTCCAGAGAAAACTTGCGTTCAGCGTCAGGGACGCGTGAGACTTTTTCGACCACTTGCGGTTCGACCGCGTCAGCGGCCGAGATCACGGTCCAAACCAATGCACCGACGCCGAAGGTGGCAAAATACCACGGCGCGACGGCAGCGAGTCGAAGCTGCCTGTGGCGTATTCGTGCTGCGAATGGCATACGAGCGGTGCAGGGCAGGGTGGTAAAACGGTGTCAAGCGAGGCGAGGTTTTGCGATCTGCGGCTTGATTTGAGTATAACCGTTGCGACTGTGAATTGGCGATAAACGGGGCGCCAAAGCCGTGCTTCGACAAATAGCCAAAATCCCGGCTACAATTGCACGCGATAAGGAGAGTTGTCCGCATGCGAAATCTGATTGTCGGCACCGTAGGGCTCATTTCGGCATTCTCTCTTGCGTTCGCCGCACGTGCCGATGAGCTCCGCTACTTCCGTTCCGACTCCGGCCTCGGCATTGGCAGCGCGACGACCTTGCCGGATCGATTCGACGACTCTTCGCAACTGGTCTGGCGAATGCCGCTCGCCAAAGGTCACTCCACACCGTGCGTTTATGGCGACGCCATTTACCTAACCACGTACGAGGACGGCACGCTCTTCACGCTGGCGCTCGATCGCGCGACAGGCAAACGACTTTGGAGCCAAGCAGCGCCCAATACGCGAATCGAGCCCACCCACGCAACCGGTGGTCCGGCGGCCGCCACACCCGCGTGCGATGGAACGCGACTGTATTCGTTCTTCGGCAGCTATGGACTGCTGTGCTACGACCTGGGCGGCGACCTGCTGTGGTCGAAGCCGCTTGGCCCATTCCAAGACGAATTTGGCGCGGCCAGCTCGCCGGTGCTTGTTGATGGAAAGTTGCTGTTGGCCGAGGATCACGATGCCGACAGCTTTCTGCTGTGCCTCGACGCGACGACCGGCGAACCACTTTGGAAGACGCCGCGCGAGGGACTGCGGAGCTATTCGACGCCCACGATTTGGACGATCGCCGGTCGAAAGATCGCCGTGGTCGCAGGGGCGCTGCAGTTATCTGGTTACGACTTGGAATCCGGCAAACTGCTTTGGACGATCGACGGGCTGGCCCGGATCGTCAATACCACACCGGTTGCAGAGGGCAATCGCTTGTTCGTCGCCACCTGGTCGCCGGGCGCCGACAGGGAAGGACGGATTGCGATGGACCCCTGGTTTCAGGCGGCGCGGAAGTGGGACGCCAACGGCGATGGTCGCATTGCCCGCGCCGAAACCGACAACAAGGACGTGCTCGACCGATTCTTCCGCATCGATATCAACCAAGATCAGGGCATCGACGAATCCGAGTGGACGCGATACGGCCGCGTGTTCGACGTGGCGCGCAATTCGGTGATGGCCTTGGAGCTCGGTGACGCAGACTCCACGCCGCAAGTCGTTTGGCAGTACGACCGCGGCGTTCCCTATGTCGCCAGCCCAGTGGTTTACCGAAACAGCGTGTACGTAGTCAAAGACGGCGGCATCGTCACGTCGCTCGATGCAAAGTCTGGCGACTTGCAGAAACAGGCGCGCGTGTCGGGAACGGGCTCCTATTATGCATCGCCGGTGGCGGGCGACAGTATGGTCTACCTGCTCAGCGAGCAGGGTGTGCTGACGGTGCTCAAGGCCGCCGGCAAGTGGGCAGTGCTCCACTCGCACGACTTTGCGGAGCGATCGGTGGCCACCCCGGTGATCGACCACGGTCAGTTGTTCATTCGCACCGAAGCGGCGTTGTACTGCTTCGCCAAAAAGCCGCGAGACTGAGCCGTGGATGCCGCGATTGCGCACCTTTGTGCAAATGACCCCGCCATGCGGCGCGTGATAGAAGCGGTCGGTCCGTTCACGCTCAAGCCGCGTGGGCACGGGTTTCGCATGCTCGTCCGCTCGATCCTTTCTCAGCAAATCTCCACAAGCGCAGCGCGCTCGATTCGAAAGCGGCTGGAAAAGCGGCTCGGTACTACACGCTTCACGGCCGCAATGATCGCACAGATGCGCCCGGCCGAGCTTCGTGCGCTCGGAGTTTCGCCGCAGAAGACAGGTTACCTGCTCGACCTGGCACAAAAGACGGTCGATGGGACGATTCGCTTTCGCAGCTTCCATCGCCTCTCGGACGAAGAGGTCATCGCCGAACTTACGCAGGTAAAAGGGATCGGACGCTGGACGGCGCAGATGTTTTTAATCTTTTCGGCCGGCCGGCTGGATGTGTTCCCCCACGATGACCTTGGTGTACGTTCGGCGATCCGGCGTCTCTACGGGCTGGCGGATTTGCCCGACAAGGAAACCAGCCACCGAGTAGCCGAGCGCTGGCGGCCGTACGCCTCGGTCGGAAGTTGGTACTGCTGGCGGAGTCTGGAGCTCAACCAACGCAAGAACGGGAAGAACTGACGCTTGGTCTCGATACACGGGTCGCTGCGATTCGATGCGCCAATCAGGGGCTTGGCGACGACGTAGCGACCCGTTTTTTTCCAGACTCGGACGGTGAAGGGGGGTAGTCGCTCGAATTCGCTACTCTATTTCCGGTATCAAACATCCAACCGGCTTCGTCTCCGCGACTTCCACCTGGCGGCCTTCGATCACCGCCTCGAGCGCTCGGCGTAAGTCGCGCTCGCGGACTTCGTGTCGCGGCTTACCCAAGGCGACATAGCGATCGTCGATGCGTCCGCGGTATTGCACCTTGCTATCGCTGCCGATGATAAACGCCTCGGGCGCGGTCGTTGCTCTCAGTGCGCGTACCAGATCGTGCTTTCGGTCCACGAGCACCGGAAGTTTGTACCGATATTCTTCGGCGTGCTTTGCCGCGTCACCATCGGTCAGCTCGGGATCCACGTGCACGACGTAAAAACGCGCACTCTTCTTTCCAAACTCATCGGCCAATCGTTGGATTTCCGGCGCGTACTTGTTTGAAATCGGACAATCGTGAAGCACAAAGACAACGACCGACGGCTTGCCTTCGTGCGCGTCCAACGGGCGAACTTTTGTCCCATTCACGCTGGCGAGTTCCAGTTGGCGAGCCTTCTCGGGCAACACACCGCCGCGGGTCGCCGTCAATTCCGCCGTCACGCCAATGCTCGGCGAAACACACAGAACGAGAAGCGTCGTCGCAATCCCTACAGTCGTTGGTATCATCGATGGTTTTGGCAAGCTCTTTACTCGTAAGAAAACACAGTTTGCGTCACGGGGCAGCTGAGGATCGTCCCTAATCCTATTCGAGTTGACGTGGCAAGGCCACCGGAATTTGGCCACTCACGGAAGCCTAACCTCCTAAGTGTAAAGGCGTTGCAAGCGGCGGTCGCCAAACAGCCCGATCAACGGCCCGCTTTCCCGATCACGTCCTATGATTAACATGCCGCCTCGTTGCAGCATTGCGGAGGATCTTATGAGCATCGAGCAAAACGCATCTAACCTCACCTTTTGGCAAGTCATTGGACAAGCGGTGGCCGAAATTATGACACCGAACCAAGAAGAAAAATCCGTACCGGGACGTAGTTTCGATTGGCCTTCGCTGGCCTTGTTCTTTTTGCTTGCAACGGCGTTTTGGATTCCTCCAATGCCGCCGAGCCTATTGAGCCTGCCAATGATGCTCCGGATCGGGTGGCTCACCGTTCTGCTGAGCGCCAGCTACATCGTCTTATTTCGAATGAAGCGCGGCACTTCGTGAGCAAAGTCGTGCAGCCTGTCGACCAGCCGGTAGTTGCCGCGCGCCTGTTGTAGCGCTGGCGGCTTGTGGTTGAATCTCCTAGAGTGGCGGTCGCCGGCGGCGTCCGTGCCGCATTTCCACATCCCGGCGTGCGGCGTCCGTCATTTCGATTCTTAGGAATCCGCCACGTCGTATTCTCGTCTGAAAAAGGAGTCCCAGCATGATCCATGGTCGCACTGCACTGCTCATGGGAGGAATCGCAATTTTTGTTGCCGCGGCGATACACGCACATCGCCTGGGCGCTCAAGCTCCCAGCCGCGAAACCGTCGCGCCAAATGACGCCGCAGCCGTTCTTCGAGCCGGTAAGAACTTCATTGCGACCGAAGTCTTTCGTCATGACAGCGATCAAAAGCTCCTGGCGTCGTTTGACGGCCTGCGAGTCGCCGACGTCAGCGATGGCATGGACCAGGCCGGCCTGACGAACACTGGCCTGGTTTCGGCCGACGTTGCTCCGCTTTCGCGCGATACCAAGGAGTACAAGCACCGTTTCATCGGGATTGCCGTCACCGCGCGCTATGTGCCCACCAATCGCCCTGTTCAGCCGGCCGCCGAAAGTAAAGAGTTTGACCGCTGGGTGGGCGATTGGTATTCGAAAGTCTCACCGGAACCGTTTGTGCCACTGCTTCGCCCGGGATCGGCCCTGGTGATTGAGGATGCCGAAAGCGTTGATGTGGGAAGCATTGGCTCGAACAACATCATGTCATGGAAGCTCCGAGGCTGCGTCGGTGTTGTCACCAGCGCAACTGCCCGCGACACCGACGAGATCATTGCCGAAGGCATTCCGCTATACTTCAAGCGCGTTGGTCGCGGAATCCGCCCGGGTCGCAATGAGATTGAAAGCGTGAACCGGCCGATCGTTGTCGGTGGCGTGTTGGTAATGCCGGGTGATGTGATTGTCGCCGATGGCGACGGTGTGATCGTCGTTCCTCGAAAACATGCCGAACAGGTAGCGCGCTACGCACGCGAAACGCTAGACAAGGACAAAGCCGGCCGGCGCGACCTGTACAAACGGCTGGGCCTGCCGCCGGATAAGTCGGTCGAGTAATTCATTTGTTCAACCGGATCGCCGCGACATTCTGTTTGCTCACGCTCGCGGCCTCGGCCACGGGTTTTCGGGTAATCCCAATTCGCGGCGGCGCTCGCGCATTGCGCGGAAGTATTCGCTCCGCTTGCGCGCTCTTCGGGGGAGCTGCGATCCAGTCGATCCTGAAAGTTACCACGCCGGCCGCCGCGCGATGGGCCGTCGCCAGACCCTGCGCGGGCACCGGACGCCTGCGCTATCTGTTGTGGTTGCGATTGTCGCCGGGCCTCTCGTTGCGCTCGCATTTTTTCCGTCTCCTTGATGTGCTGGTCGAGTACTTTTTTTCGGGCCACCGGCGTAGGCGCCGCAAAGAACGCGTTCAGACGGTTGTCCATTTCGGCGGCGCGCTCTTTGCCCATTTCACGCCGAAACGCGCGCTGTGCCTCGGGGCTCAACTGCGACACCTGCTCACGGATTTCGCGAAATTTCTCGCCGCGTTTGTCGGCCGGCAGTTCGCGGATCTTTTGCATCTCGGCCAGCGGCGCTTCAATCTCGGGCGGCCGAGCGGGCGCTCTGCTCGCTATGAACCACCAGATGGCAATCCCCACTAGCGCAACGATTGCCGAGGGGACAATGATTCTCGCTGCGCCGTTTTGGCGGCGGCTCCTTCCTCAATACTCGTCGGTTGGTCATTGGATCGTCCTTAAAAATTGAACTCCGGGACCTCGCTGTCCACATGACCGTCGGCAAACAGGTAGTTTCGTGCGCCTGGCTCGCCTTCGGGTCCATGGAACGACTCAAAATCGTAGAGAAGGATCATTCGCGTGCTGCTGACCTGCTCGCCGTTCGATCGCCTTAGCGCCTGCTTGCGGTTCTTATTGGCCAGCCGGCTGTTGCGATACTCGTAGCTCAGTCCTTCGACGGGAAAGAACTTCTCATCTTCAGGACAGAGAAATACCGCTTGATTGTCTTCGATGAACGGCGCGAGCACCTTCACCAGGCTTGGCCGGAAAGGCACAACGCTCGGCAATTGGGCAACGTCGGGATATTTTCCACCGTTCTTTGCGGTCAGGAAATTATCGAGTGCCACGCCGATCTGATGCACGTTGCTCGCGCATTGCACGCGCCGCGCGGCAGCGCGCGAATAGTTGATGGCGGGTAACAGGGCCGCGACCAGGATGCCGATGATGCCAATCACAACCAGTAATTCAATCAGCGTAAAACCGCGGGGAAGTAAACGACGAGCGCGCACCGGTAGCGTCATGCTAGCAACTCCTTGAGTTGGAATGAGAACGCACGCACCTCGGCGCGCCGCGACGTCAGGTGAGAACGCGAACGTTAATCGCGCCGACGTAAGAATGCTCGGTGCGAGACGCTTGGTCTAAGCGCTCTCGCACTTCTAACGTAAACACCAAGTATTTCTCTCGGTGTCGCGCCTTTTGAAAAAATTCTTCGGTCCCGCAACCGCGTACAATTTGGCGATGTCCGACACACTCACCATCTGGACCATTGGCCACTCGAATCGTTCTATCGATGCATTCATCGATCTCTTGAGCGCGCATCGAATCGAACTCGTGGTTGATATTCGCCGCTATCCCGCTTCCCGATCGCAGCCACAATTCAACCAACCGGCGCTTCATGAATCGTTAACCCTTGCGGGGATCGATTATGCTCTGATGACGGATTTGGGAGGACGCAGGCGACCGAGTTCCGAATCGCACAACACCGCTTGGCGAAGCGACCAGTTTCGCGGCTACGCGGATTACATGGAGACCGAGGGATTCGCGTTTGCAATTGGACAATTGCTCGATTCCGCCCGAAAAAGGCGCACGGCAATCATGTGTTCCGAGGCCGTGTGGTGGCGCTGCCACCGCTCACTCGTGTCCGATTACCTCAAGGTCCGCGGCGTTGAAGTGCTGCATATTACGAGTGTCGCACCCGCGAAGCCCCATCCGTATACGTCCGCAGCACAAGTCGTGGATGGTCAACTTAGTTATCGGGGGTTGTTGGGTGCGGAGCCCGGTGCGTTACATGACTGAACCGATGGATAAAGACCACATACCCGGCACTACGTTTGCACATCAAACTCTCAGTTTTTACTTGTCACACCCGGATAAAATCGGAGGCGGCATATGCAAATCGCGGCAATTCTGTTGGGTTTGGCGGCAGTGGGTGGTCTCTTGATGGTTGCCATTCGAGCGAGCAAGAACCGGAATCCGCCGACGGCGCTGGCGCTTGGCCATGGCGGAATCGCGGCGGCCGGTCTGATCACATTGATCTACCAACGGTTGACCGTGACAACGCCACCGATGCCCAACGAAGTGAACTGGGCAATCGGAGTCTTTGTGGTTGCGGCTCTGGGCGGCATTGGCATGTTTACGCTGTTTCACCTGCGAAACCGCGTCATTCCCCTGGCGTTCATGTTCGTACACGGACTCATTGCCGCGGTGGGACTGGGCTTGTTGTTGTGGGCGATTTACGAGAAATAAGTCTCCGGTAGACAGGAAA
Source organism: Pirellulales bacterium (assembly GCA_963829655.1). GTDB lineage: Bacteria > Planctomycetota > Planctomycetia > Pirellulales > JALHPA01 > JBBDYH01. Next base: position 5,355,184 of record CAWHJG010000002.1, on the reverse strand, counting down.
CTGCGCCGCCGGCAGCGCCGTCTTATTGGGAAAGAGGACGCTGTTTCCAACTTCTCAACGTCGTGCCAGGGAACCCAATGATTAGGATATGCCCTCGCTTTCGCGATTGGCTGTCGTCATTTGGAATAGCGGTGGCAATTGTCTCGGCAATGCCCCGTGCCGCTTGTGCGATCTCTGGGACCGATCGCATCGCTGAGCCAGGTAAACCTTTCAACGAGCAGCGTGCGAGGTGGTACGACTGGCCCCCCGGGACGCTGGCAATGATCAACGACGAGGCGCGCCGCTTTGGATGGCATCACTGGTTCAGCGAGTTGCCGAACGATGCGAATTGGTTTGACTACGAGGTGAAGGACACGGCCGAAGCTAATCGCCTGATCGAGCGCATCGCGGCAATCGCCAGCAAGCGGCATGTGGTCGTGCTCTCGGCCGGGGAGCCGCCAACCCATGAAAAGATTCGTGTCGCCGCAGTATTCATGATCGGCTCGCAACGGCGCCTTGACGAATGGTATGACCAGTTGCCCGCCGACAAGCAGTTTGGCGCTCAAAAGATTGACAAGCGGCCAACGGCGGCGCCGCCCCACTTGACGATCTATGTCGAGCACGAGTCAATCGATCTCGATCGGCTGGAGGTGCCCAAGGAGGTGGACGTCGAGTTATTGACGGGCCATCAGCCAAAAAAGGGCGAGAAGCCCTCGCCCTTGCAGCAGGAACTGATGCGGTTTGTAGAACAACACGAATTTCGGCAGAAGAAGGTCCAGTAGCAAAAGCAACCCCGACGTTTCCGCCGGGGCAATTTAAACTTTCATCAAAGTCCTGACGCGCTCTCTCAAGACTGGGCGGCTTCCTGATTGACCCAGCTCTCGGCAATCTCGGTGAGGATCTTGTCAGCGTTCCCCTCCTCGTCCAGTGACTGCTGGAGCAAGTTCGCCACGTCGCTGCGGCCCAGACGCTGGGCAAACGTCCGAGCACATCCGTACGCGGCAATCTCATAGTGCTCCACACGCTGAGCAGCGGCAATCAGCGCGGCATCCTTCACGTCGGCATCGCCCTTGGCGGCAATGATCTCGCTTCCCTCCTCGACCAATCCTTCCATGGCCGGACAGCTTTCCGACTCGGCCGGACAATTGAGCATTCGGAACGCCTGATCGAGGCGATCCTTTTGGCGCCGCGTTTCGCCCAGATGCTGATCAAAAGCCTGCTTGAGCTCCGATGAGCTGGCCGCTTCCGACATCTTGGGCAATGCGGTGATTAGCTGTTCTTCGGCACTATACAGGTCTTTGAGCTGGTGAACGAGCAAGTCCTGGAGGTTCTCCAAGGTAAGGCCCATGCCAACGGCTTGTTTAATCCATGATCCAACGGCCATTTGAAACGCTCCTTTGTGATGGGGTAACAGGGCACTCAGTTCGGCCGTTCATCGCCCACTGAGAATGAACTGGCAACCGGCTTATACCGCTTCCGTTCGGCGTGCAAACGCGATGCCGGCTAGCGGCGGCGTTGGGCGCGGTTTTCAGGAAGCGCGAAGATGCGCGATCCGTTATTCGCCAAACGGCGTCTTGGCGCGTTGCGGCTTCAGGCCATGGAGCACGCGCAACATCTGAGCGCGCGGCGAGAAAGTAGCATAGTGAGTGTACCGATAGGCAACCGCCAACCGCGATTGCCAATGCCGCTTCGAATCGAGCGAACCGGGGCCAAGGTCCAGTATCCGGTCACCACGGTGACAGGAGTCTTCGATCATGTGCCGTTGAAGCACGGTTCCGGCGCCGTCGTGAGCCAGCCGGTGATCGAAGCCTATCCTTAGCCCGAACACGTAGTGGCGATAACGATAGTTGTAGGCGAATGCGGCAGGGCGGTTATTCACATACAACAGATTGAGGTCCACCGCGCCAAACTCCGCGGCCGCCTGATGCGCTTCGCGCAGATAGCGTCGGACGCTCTCATGAGACAGCGTTGTCCCCGTGTTTGAATCGCCTTGCCAGCTTCGCCGCGCGATCTGTTCACAGGCATCGTACAGATCCCAGCGGGGATCGCCGTCGCAAAAGGCAGCGCCGCGTGGACGGTAGCGAACGTATTCGACCGGGCCGCGCTCGCGCAACAGGCGTTCGCAGCGCCGGACGTTGCTCCGCCAGTGCGATTTTCGGCTGGCCCAATAAGTCTCCCAACCACTGTCGAGCTCGATCTGGACGCTGGCAAGCCACGCAGATTCGCGCATGGAAGGTCGGCGTCGGCCAGCGCGTCGCGCGTTTGCCCCGCGTCGGCGCCCTCGGCATCCACCCACACAAGATCAATCAAGTCCCAATCACGCTCGGTGTCGTCAATGTGCTGGAACGTGGCGGTCAGTAGGCCGTGTGCGTCCTCGCCGATGGGCCCGTAAAAACTACCCCAACTGGAGAGCGGATACGTCAGCACGCGCAGCCGGCCCACGCGCGTTTTTTGCCGCGCGACGACCAGCGGCACGATGCCTACGATTTTCGTACCCGACGTAACAATCATTGCCCTCAACCGTTGCTCAGCGCCGTAGTGCTTCCAGTAGGTGGCAAACCAGTCGAACGACTGGAAGTAGGACGCGCCCGGCGTGGAGGCGAGCAATTCATGCCACCGGGATCGAAATTGCACCAGTGCGCTCAGACTGTTGACTTCATGGACGGCAAACTGGCACTGCCTGGCGCGGTTCGCCGGTTCAGTCGCGAGGTGAAGCTGCGAGCCGGTTTCGTCGTTCTGTTGAGCGGATTGCAGCGCGTGCATGAGCGTTCGCAATGTGAGTTTCGCGCCGTCTGGAGTGCGTTGCACATTTGCAACAGGCGCGGTCGAACGACAAACCCGTCGGCGCAAGTTTAGTCCGTGAAAGCAGGATGGGTCCTAAAATCGCGGTCGAATGCAACGTATATTTGTCTGCTCCGCGTCGCTTCTCTTTCGGAGATCGCAAGCGAGGTCGCGGCTTTTCCGGCTGAAGCAGGCCGGCTCGTACGTCAAGAGAGCATCTCACCATGACTGGTCCTGGACGCTCCGTGATTAGCCCGCAACAACTGCTTAGCACGTTGCGGAGGCATTCCCGATTGTGGGTTATTCCGGCGGTAGCGATTACGCTGGCGGCGGCGGCTTACGGCCTCGTGCGGCCCGAAAGGTGGAAGGCATCGCAGGCGCTCGTCGTGCGCGACGAGACGGGCGGCAGCACGACCAACCGAGCGGGACGATTCGACACGATCGAGGCACTGAAGACAGCGCAGGAAACGATCGTGCAGATGTCGCACAATCCTGGTGTGGTGGCCGCAGCGCTTACGGCCGCGGGGCCTGAGGACGACGGACAGACATCGGAGGACTGGCCCACCGACGCCGACGTGGAAGGGTTACAGGGCGCCATCACCGTGAGCCCGCCCAAAGGCAGCGAGTTTGGCCGGAATGAAGTGCTTTTCCTTTCAGTGACGGCGCCGACGAAGGAGCGCGCAGTCGCCTTGGCAACGGCGGTTTGTGATCAGCTCGAGCGACAAATGCAATCTTTCCGACAGGCGAAAGCGCAGAGCCTGATCACGGAGCTCGAGCGAAGTGTATCGCTGTCCCAGTTTGACTTGGAGGCGACAACCGAAAAATTGCAGGCCACCGAAAGTAAAGTCGGCGGCGATATCGATGAACTTCGCGCGCTCGTGGAAACTACGGCCGGCACCAGCAATCTGCGTGCGGCAAGCAATAACCTGAAGGACAAGATTCGAGACCACGCGCTCGCGCAAGAAATCGAATACCGAATCACTCAAACTGCTGACCGAGGCGCAGCACGATCACAATCGCCTGCTTGAGGCGCCGCACCGGCTGTTCGATCAGCATCCGGCGCTGCGGCGGCTGAAGGATGGGCTCGTCGATGCGCAGCTTCGAACGGCCCAGCTTGCGGGCCGGTTGCGCCGGACCATCCAGAGTTTCGCGCTGCGCAGCTCGGAGAGAAGGAAGTTCGTGATCAATTGAACGCGGAGATCGACGGCGTAATCGGGAACCTTGACGCCGATCTCAAGGTAAGCGCCGCGCAAATTGAGTCGCTGCAGAAGGAACTGTCAAACATCGACGATCGCATCGAAAAAGTTGCGCTCCTTCGAGCGGAATACGCCAATCAGCTCTCCGACGTCCGCCAGAAGACCGAAACGTTAACCAAAGCGCAAAAGGACCTGGCTGACGTCCGGGCAAGCCAGGCGGCCGCCTTATCGGCCAGCGTAATCACCCGCCTGGATCAGCCGGATCCAGGCAACGGACCGGTTGGCCCATCCTTTCCGGTGATCGTTGCCGCGGGTTTGGGCGGCGGTTTGATGCTCGGACTTGGGCTGGTGTTTCTCGTCGCGCCCATTGGCAATCTTTGGGGCCGGCGCTGGAGCGACCATGCGGGCGCAGGCCGCCGGGCGGTCGATCAGAAACCGACGACCACCGGAACCAACTCGGGCAACTCAATGGGACGTCGCGGGAGCGACCCACCCTCGGAACGCGAGCGGCGCGGTGAACAATCTGGTCGGCGAATAAGCGACGTGATAGCGAGCGGCGCGAAGCCCGTCGGCGCGGCGCAGGCTCCTGCGCGAACTCCCTCGTCTCAGCAAGCGAAGGCCACCCCTCCGCGCGAGCCGGCAAAGCCAACGGTTGTTGGTAAACCACCGGAGCTTCCCAAGGTCAGCCCCGCGTCTACATCTCCCAAGTCGGCTCCGGTCGGCGCGAAGCCGGCCCCCGCGCCGCCGAAGCTGAAGCCCTGACCAGCCGGCAGCCCGATATCACCGCGGCGGCCAAGGAACGTGCGATGTTTTTCTTTCTGCGCTGAGTATAATCGTGTCAGCCTGGCGCCGCGCGAATGGCTAATATCGGCGCACCACAAGCATGTCGAACGACAAACTGCGGAGGCAGATTGCCTTCGAGGCCGCGCGGCTCATGTACGGGCGGCAGGAGTCTGAATATTACCGGGCCAAGCTCAAGGCCGGAAAACGCATCTGCGGCGGCTGGGTGAAGCCGGCCGACTTGCCCAGCAACGCGGAAATCCGCGACCAGATCCAGTCGTTTGCCCGGCTTTATGAAGGCAACGCCCGGCTGGACCGCCTCCGCGAGATGCGGCTCGACGCGCTGCGGCTAATGCGGATTCTCGCCGTGTTTCGGCCGCGGTTAATCGGCAGCACGATGACCGGTCACGTGCGCGCCGGATCGGATATCGATATCCACCTGTTCGCCGACAGCAGTGAGGCGGTGACCTCGGCGCTGGAGGCCGAAGGAATGGTGTTCGATCTCGAGCGAAAGCGCGTCCGCAAGCACGGCGAGGAGCGCGTCTTTACGCACGTGCACGTGCGAGACCGGTTTAACTTCGAGCTGACGATCTACGCGGCCAACCTGGCGCACTTTGTGTTCAAGAGCTCGATCACCGGCAAGCCGATCGAGCGCGCGAGCGTGCGCGAGCTCGAGCAACTGCTGCGGAACGAGTATCCCGGAATCGATCTCGATCAGGAAATGTTGGAGGCCGAGAACAAGGTCGATCGGTTTCAGATCTACGAAATGCTGCTCTTGCCGCTGGAGAATGTGAAACAAAATCCCAAGTGGCATCCGGAGGGCGAGGCGCTGTATCACAGCCTGCAAGTGTTCGACTTGCGCGCGACGAGCTGCCGTACGACGAGGAGTTCTTGCTTGCGGCTCTGTTGCACGACGTGGGAAAGGCGATTGACCCGGAAGACCATATCGCCGCGGGTTTGGATGCGCTCAATGGTTATATCACGGAGCGAACGCACTGGTTAATCGAAAATCACATGCTGGGGCACGAGCTTCACCAGGGCTCGCTTGCGCGCGGGCGCGGCAGCGGCTGGCGGCAAACGAAAGTTTTGAAGAGCTTCTGCTTTTGAGCAAGTGCGACCGTTTGGGGCGGCAGCCGGGCGTGCCGGCGAGCGAATTAGAGGAAGCTCTCGCGTATCTGCGCGAGTTGGCCGAGACCTGTGGCGAGTGAGCGATCACTGCCCAAAGATGCGATCCCGCTCGGCCTTGTTCCAGGCGAGCTTTTCGGCGCGCGTCATCTTTGAGAAGTCGGGACGCGAATTCTGGTGCGTAGCCGACTGCGAATTGGCCGCCGCCGCCGTGGCAGGTTTCTCATGCTTGCAGTGGCACTCCTCCGGTTTCGGGCTACTGCATCCGCACGAGTGCGAGGAATCCGTTTTTTGCGGATTGCCAGGTATTGCGGCCGGCACAACAACGCTCGAACCGCCGCCATAGCTCATCACACCGGTCTGTAACGCCAAATCGTCTTCGAGTTTCCGGCGCGGCTTGATCTGAAGGCGTTCCAACACCGCGTGATAAGCACGCACCGCCTCTTCCGGCGAAATCTCGCGATCGACGATCAGCCGCAGGAACTGCACAAACGCAAGCTGGCACTCTGCCTGATTGATCTTCCGGCCGAACAGCGCCGCGCGAGCGCCGTACTTCTGCGCCTCGGCAATCAGCTTGAACGCGTCGTACGTCGTCCCCGCACTGCCACCGAGAATTCCAACGACGAGGTGCGGGTCATACGCAACCAACTCCTCCATCGCCTTCGGCCCGTGATAAACGATCTTCAAAAACACCGGCCGCGCGGCAGAAGCCACACCCGCGAGCGTGCGAGCAATCTGATCGTTGATAAACGCCGGAACTTTGTCCTGCGGCAGGTCGCACGGCGAGTTCGGGTCAAATACCTCGAGGAAGTGCCGAAAACCCTTGCTCTCGGCCTCCTCGCGGAAGCGGCGATATTCTTCCAGTGTTTGCAGGTCGTCGTCGAGCCGATTGTTGAACGTGACGCTGTACAACCCAAGGTTCGTTCCGCGTCGGCGCTCCGCTTCGTCACACGCCACGTGGCCGCATTGAATGTGGTCCAACAGCGCCGTGCGGTGCGGCCGCGCGGGCTGGTCGATGTACCGGTTGCCGCGGATCGCGAAGATGTCGGTCGCGTCGTTCGCGCGGGCGGCCGGCGTGACGTGGCTGGCCTCAAACAGCCGCTCCTGGTGCGCAAGCACGTCGTTGGTGCTCGCGCGACATCAGCATGATATCGACAAGCCCTTGCTCGACGATCTGACGAATCTGCTCGCGGTAGTCCGACCAGCGTCCGGAACCGCAGCTCGCCGGCATGCGTCTCGGGCGACTGGCCCGGTGCGCCGATGCCAAACGCCATGTCGGCGTCCTTGGCGTCGGCGAGGATGAAGTCCTTCGCGCCCGATGGATCGGCGTGAATGTTGGCGAGTTTTGCGATCGAGAGATTTTTGCATTGCGGCCGAACCGTCAGCTTGCCTTTCCAATCCGCGCGAGGACCGTATCGATCGTCTGTCGCAACACTTGGCGCTCTGGCGAAGCCCTTGCAGCTTCGCTGCGGCCAAAGCTCGATCTCGCGCGTCGCGACAACGCCTTTGCGACCGACGACGGTCGGCACCGAGATCGACACGTCGCGCAGACCGTAGCAGCCGTTTTGCACGCTGGAAACCGGCAGCAGGCATTGCGATCGAGCGCGATCGCTTCGATGACTTCCTTGATCGCCAGGCCGACGGCAAAGCCGGCCCCCCCTTCTTCTTGATGACTTCCGCGCCCGAGCCCTTCGTGCGGTTGAACACTTCGTTGGCAGTGTTGATCGACCAGCCGGGATATTTCTCCAGCGGCAGGCCGCCGACCGTCGCGCTCGACCAGATCGGCACCATGCTGTCGCCGTGTTCGCCGAGGATCACGGCCGACACTTGCGTCGGCGGCGCGCCAAGTTTCTCGGCGATCAGGCTGCGGAAACGAAGCGTGTCGAGTTGTGTGCCCAGGCCGATGACTTGCGACGGCGGAAGGTCGAGTCGCTGCGCGGCGAGGTAAGTGAGCACGTCGACCGGGTTCGAGACGACGACGATGATTGCGCCTGGCTTGGTGCCCGCTTTCTGAATTTCGCTCAAGAATGCCGAGGAACAGATCGACGTTGCGATTGATCAGATCCAGCCGGCTTTCGTCGGGCTTTCGCCGCAGGCCGGCGGTGATGCAGATCACATCGCTCGCCGGTATCTCGTCGTACCCGCCCGAGCGGATCATCTGATCGGCCACAAGCGAGCTGCCGTGCAACAGATCGAGCGCTTGCCCCGCCGCCAATTCGGCGTTGGCGTCGATCAGCACAATCTCGCGCACGATCCCGCCGGCTTGCAGGGCAAAACCCGTGCAAGAGCCGACCAATCCGCCGCCGCCGATGATGCTGACTTTCATGCGTTTCAGCCGGTGTGATAAAACCGTGATCGCGTCACTTCGCAAGCGCCGCCATCACTCGGTCCGTGATTGCCTGAATCAGCGCTTCCTGATCGACGCCGCCGGACGATCCAGCGTCGCTCGGTTTGCCGTTGCTAGTAGGCAACGCCGTGGCCACGCGTCCCTCTGACTTGCGCGATCGCCCATCGCCGCGGGCGGCTCAAACGCCTTGCCGCTCGACGCCCGACTGCTGCCAACTGTCGCGGAAGATGTCGTTCGCGCAGATGTCGCAGTTCTCCATGCCCTGCGCCAGCCGCGGATCGGTGTAGCCCCACTTTGCTCTTGAGGTCCAATAACTCGCGTGCTTTCGCGCTCGTTGAAGTACGTCACTCGGCCGAGGTCGCGCGCGAGCATCAGAATTCGGCAATACGCGTCGAGAATCTCGGTCCACCAGTACGCCTTCTCGACCGTGTCGCCGTAAGCTCACCGTGCCGTGGTTCGCGAGGATGATCACGTTTGCCTTGTGCACGAACGGCAGCACCGTGTCGGCGAATTCCTGGTCGCCGGGCGTTTCGTATTTCGTGATCGGCACGTCGCCGAGAAACACCTCCACCTCGGGCAGCACGCACTGCGGAATCGGCTCGCGAGCGACCGCAAACGCCGTGGCATGCGGCGGGTGGCAATGGACGACGCTCTTGATCTCCGGCCGGGCCTTCATGATCGCCAGGTGCAGTCGGATTTCGCTGGTTCGCTTTTTCTGGCCGGCGACCTGATTGCCCTCCATATCGACGATGCAAAGATCGGCGGGCTTGATAAAACCCTTGCAGATCATCGTCGGCGTGCAGAGCACCTGGTTCTCGCCGAGGCGATAACTGATGTTGCCGTCGTTGCCGGCGGCAAAGCCCTTGGCATAGATCCGGCGGCCGATGTCGCAGATTTCTTCTTTGATTTGATGAAGTTGCATGATGTTGTGAATTGTCGTGTGATGTATTGCGTTAGAGATCGATGCGATCGAGGATCGCGGCGTTGTATGCATCAACCGGCTTCATGTTCGGCCGAAACGGTTGGGCCGCTTCGCCCCCCTCGCTGATGGCGATCAAGCTGCCAATTCCAGCGCCAAGTTCGTCGTACACCACAAGTTCCTCGGCCTCGTCCGATGAGTCGCCGCGCAGGTTGGCAAGCGACAGCGGCACGGCCAGGCGGATAGCCGCGCCGCCCTGCATCGTCGGATGAGAGCGACTCAGCGATACGGTTCCAATTACCTTGCCGATCCGCATACACGTCTCCTAATCTGCGATTCCCAGCACGCTCCAGCGAACCGGCGTCGCGTCGGTCCCGAGCAATGCTCGTGTACCGGCGCCGTCGCTGGTGATAATCACGCGCTCGCCGCGGCCCGCGCCCAGGTGGTCGATCGCCAACACAGGGTCGCCGTCCACCGTGCGGCCATCGACCAGGAACGGCTGCACGACCAGCAGCTTCCATCCATTCATCGATGGATGCTTTACCGTGGCGGTCGCCGTTCCAATTACTTCACCGAGCTGCATGGTCGCAAATGCCGTCGTTATTTTCCGCGTTATGGTTTTCCAATGATCCGCAAATCGTCGATCAGCGAGCAGCGCCGCTCGCGCGTGAACGTCAGCGGCGTCGTCACGCCTTCGCCGGTCGGCGTGGCGATCGAGAACGACAGGTATCCTTCGCCGCCGAGGCCGAGCGCCGCCATGCGACGGGCCGTTCTTGACGAACAGCGTCGTGTCCATCGCGCGGCCCATCTTGGTCATGTTCCGCACGTTGTTGCTGTGGATGATCGCCGTGTGGCGGAAGCCGTGCTCGTACTGCTTGGCCTTGTCGATCGCTTCGTCCACGTCGCGGCACTTCACGAACGGAACGAACGGCATCATCTGCTCGACCGGCACGAACGGGTTGCTCTCGTCGGTCTCGCCGAACAGCAGTTCGGTCTTGCGGTGAAACGTTCTTGCCGGCCGCTCGCGCGAGCACCGCCGCGTCCTGGCCGAGAAAGTCCTTGCACGGCGCGTCGTGCTTGTGCTCGCCTTCGCCGACTTTCACGATCGCCTTCTTGGTCAGCGCCTCGACTTCGCGGTCATTGAGCCGCACCGCGCCGGCCCGCTCCATCGCCTGCATCATGTCGTCGAACACCTTGGCCGACGACAAACACCTCCTTCTCGGCGATGCAGAGCAGGTTGTTGTCGTACGATCCGCCCTGAATGATCGACCGCGCGGCGCGATCGAGATCGGCCGTCTCATCGACGACGACCGGCGGATTGCCCGGACCGGCGACGATCGCCCGCTTGCTCGATTGCAGCGCCGCGCGGGCCACGGCCGGGCCGCCGGTGACGCAGATCAGCCGCATGCCGCGGTGCTTGAAGAGCTGATCGGCCGTTTCCAGCGTCGGCTCGGCGATCACGCAGATCAGGTTGTCGATGCCGAGGTCGCGATGGATCGCCTCGTTGAACCGCCGCACGCCTTCGGCCGCGACGCGCTTGCCGCTGGGATGCGGGTTGACGACGACCGTGTTGCCGCCGGCGATCATGTTGATCGCGTTGCCGGTGATCGTCGGCAGCGAATGCGTGACCGGCGTGATGGCCACGATCACGCCGAACGGGGCGTGCTCGATCACGGCCAGGCCGTGATCGCCGCTGAAGACTTCGCTTCGCAAGAACTCGACGCCCGGCGTGCGCTCGCCGAGCGTCTTGAGCTTCTCGATCTTGTGCTCCAGCCGGCCGATCTTGGTCTCTTCCATCTCCATCGTGCCCAGCTCGACGCACTGGTCGATGGAGATGCGGCGGATGTGGTCGATGATCCGCTTGCGCTCGTCGATGGTCCGCTCGCTAAGCTGCTCGAACGCCACGGTCGCGGCTTCAACGGCCTCGTTCACATCGTGGAACACGCCATTGCGGCCGCTCGTCTTGTGACCATTCGACGCGTGGGCGCGCTGGCCCAAGCTGCTTGAGCACTTGTTCGACGACGTTCTTGATGAGTTGTTCGGTGGCTTGCATCGTTGGTTCGCTCATTTGGACTGTTTTGAACACTTCGCTTCCGATCAATTTGCACCGCGTCGATAATTCCGATGATCACCGCGTCGATCGGCAGGTTCTTGGTTTCCGGCGTCAGGCGGGCGCTCGAGCCTTGCGTGATCAGCACGAACTCGCCCTCGCCCGCGCCGACGGTATCGACGGCGACAAACGTGCGCCCGGTCGTGACCAGGCCCTTGCGCGCTTGCGGATCGAGGCGATACGGCTCGACCACCAGCAGCTTGTGGCCGGTCATCGCCTCCACCTTTTGCGTGGCGACAACCGAACCGGTGACTTTGGCGACAAACATGCGTTTATGCTCCGCCTTTCAACAAATCGCGCGTCTGCCTGGCGACGATCAGCTCCTCGTTCGTCGGCATGATCCAGACCTGCACGCGGCTGTCGTCCTTGCTCACCCGCGCTTCGCCCTTCGCCGCGGAATTAAGGTGCGGATCGAGCGCAATGCCTACAAACTCAAGGTCTCGACACACCGCCGCGCGAACGCTTCGCGCTGTTCTCGCCGATGCCGCCGGTGAAGACGATCGCATCGGCGCCGCCCAGCTCGACCAGGTAAGCACCCAGGTAATGCCGCACCGCAGTGATGAATACATCGAGCGCCAGCCTTGCCCGCTCATTCCCCGACTCGGCCGCCTGCTCCAAGTCGCGCACGTCGCCGCTGACACCGCTCAATCCCAGCAGTCCGCTGCGTTCTGCCAAGTCGTCGAGCACTTGGTCCAGCGATTTGCCCGTGGCCTGCATGACCACGGGAATCGCGAACGGATCGAAGTCGCCGACGCGGTTGTTGTGCGGCAAGCCCGATTGCGGGCTCATCCCCATCGTCGTGGCAACGCTCTTGCCGCCGCGGATCGCACACAGCGAGCTTGAGCCGCCAAGGTGGCACGAAATGATCCGCAGATCGTCGCGTCCGAGCAAGCTGCGTCGCGCGAGTCGCGATATAGCGGTGGCTGGCGCCGTGAAAGCCCCAGCGTCGAACGTGCATGCTTCTCGGCCCACTCATACGGCGCGGCGTAGTACCGCAATCGATCCGGAATCGTGGCGTGAAATCCCGTTTCGAACGCCGCCACCAGCGGAATCTCCGGCAGCCGCTCGCCCAGCAGCCGCATCGCGGCGATGTACGGCGGGTTGTGCGCCGGCGCCACGCGGTTCATCTCGCTCCATCGCAGCCAGCACCTCGGGCGTCACTCGCTGCACGCCGCTAATCGAGCCGCCATGCACCGCCTTGAATCCGATCGCCGCCACTTCGCCCGCATCCTTCAAGCAGCCGCTCCCCGCGTCGGTGAGCTGCTCCAGGCACTTCCGCACGGCTACCGCGTGGTCGGGCACGCGGGCCGTCAGCTTCTTGGCGGCCGCTCGCCGATTTCGACGAAGCACTGGCTTCGGCGAGCCGATCCGTTCGACGCCGCCGCGCAAGCTGCCGCTCGTCGGCCATGTCGAACAGCCGATACTTGAAGCTGGTCGAGCCCAAGTTGGCGACAAGGATCTTCATGATCGCCGGAATCAACGGTTGTCGAAGGAGATCGGTTTACCAGAAGACTAGGAAAAGTACGCTGCGGCCAAACCTTCCGCCGGCCGCGGAATGATGTGGCTGCCGACGAGCTCGCCGATCTGCTGCGCCGCCTGTGCGCCGGCCTCAACCGCGGCGCGGACGCTGCCGACGTCGCCGGTGACGACCGTCGTCACCAGACCGCCGCCGATCGACACTCGCTTGACGATCTGCACGTTGGCCGCCTTGGCCATCGCGTCGGTGGCTTCGACCAGGGCCACAAGGCCCTTCGTTTCAATCAATCCAATTGCTGTAGCCATAGTGAGGGTTTACTGTTCAGGGTTCAGGGTTTAGGGTTCAAAGACACGTCCGCGATTCAGTCTTGCGCCTCTTCGCGCCGCTCTTGCGGCCGACCGGCAACACCACGTCAAGTTCTTCGTGCGGGCGGGGAATGACCTGCACGCTGACGACCTCGCCGATGCGGCCGGCCGCGGTCGCGCCGGCGTCGGTCGCGGCCTTCACCGCGGCCACGTCGCCGGTGACAAACGCCGTCACCAGCCCGCTGCCGACTTTGTCCCAGCCGAGAAAATCGACGTTCGCGGCCTTCATCATTGCGTCGCTGGCCTCGACCAGGGCGATAAAGCCCTTGGTCTCGATCATGCCGAGCGCTTCCATCTGTTTCGCCATGGGTGCTCTCCGGGGTTAAGGAATCGCTGCGACGGAACTCGGTCGCAGTCATGGACTATGAAATACACTTACCGTTGCTTGAGCAACTCCACCTTCGTCGCGTGATCCAAATCCGCCGCGTTGCCTTCGTCGGTATCGATGTGCACTTCGAGCTTGCTCGTCGCGTCTGCCCGCACGAGCAGGTCTTCGAACACCGTCGTGCACGTCGATTCGATTCGCAGGCTCATCCGGTCGCCGTTCTTCACGCCGTAATAACTTGGCATGATCGTCGTGCATGTGCACGTGGCGCTCGGCGCGAATCACGCCTTCCTTCAGTTCGACGACGCCCGCCGGGCCGACCAGCACGCAACCCGGCGTGCCGCTGATTTTGCCGCTCGGCCGCACCGGGATTTCGATACCCAGCGAGATCGCATCGGTGAACGCCAGCTCCACCTGGCTTGCCGGCCGCGTCGGTCCAAGCACGCGCACGCTCGGCAGCATCCGCCGCTTGTTCGGGCCGACGATCATCACCGTTTGCTCGGCGGCGAAGAAACCGTCCTGATACAGCGGTTTATGGACCGTAGCTTTTGACCTTGCCCAAACAGCATTTCCACATGCTCGTCGGTCAGGTGGCAATGCCGGGCCGAAATGCTCACGACCAGCTTCGGCGTTCCGGTGGGCGCGGAATGGTGCGCAAGTACGATTTCGCGAACGATCCGCTCGACGTTCCTTCGATCTAATGTTGCGGTCGCCATGTTCGATTACGATACGGTCCCTGACGTGGCAGCGATCAACAGTTTCACGCCCGCTTCTTCCACTTTGCCCTTCCACTCCTCGCTAATCCCGTCGTCTACGACCATGCAATGCGCATCGCCGAGCGCCGCCAGATGCGCCAGGCTCCGGCGACCGAACTTCGTGCTGTCGGCTACCACGATCACTTCGTCGGCTGGCGCATCATCGCCCGCTCGGTTTCCACCAGCAGCAGATTGCTGTTGTAAAAGCCCCGCTCGTTGATCCCCGCGACGCTGAGCACGGTCTTGTGCACATTCAGGTGAGCCAGCATCTCGTTCGCGTAGGGGCCCAAGGCCACACCAGTTCGCGGGTAGATGTAGCCGCCCAACAACACTAAGTCCGTATTACTGTGCGAGGCGAAAAGGTTCGCCACCGGCAGCGAGTTGGTTACCACCTGCAACGACCGGCCGACCAAGATCTGCGCCACTTCGTAGGTCGTTGTTCCACCGTCCAGCAAGACCGTGTCACCGTTCTGAATGAGCTCGGCCGCACGCTCGGCGATCGCCCGCTTTCGCTCCCAGTTCGCGGGCTCGCGCTCCTCAAAGTGCGGCAGTTTGGGGCTGGCACCCGTGTAGAAGACTCCTCCATGCGTTCGCTTGGCAGTCCCGCTCACTTCCAGGTAGTCCAAGTCCCGTCGGACGGTGGACTCGGAAACTTCCAGCTCCTCCATCAGCTCCGGCAACGACGCAAACCCTTTCGCTCTAATGAGTTCCAGCAAGCGATATCGGCGCTCGTCCACTACCACAATGACAGACTCCGGTCGCACAACTACCCGTACCGGTGAGATTATGACGTATATCGGTCACTATTGCAAGCATATTTTGATTGAAGTCAGTCACTACTAGGGCATTTTTCTGACACCGTGGCGGAAGTGCCGTCGCAAAACGAAGATACGACGATGATGCCAATTGTGCAGCGAATGCGGACATTGCAAGGGCTGCCGGTCGCTCCGGTGACTCCAAGCGCTTCTGTGCGGCCATACTGCGACGAAGCCGACATCGACCAATGGCTCTCCTTGCGAAACAGTGCATTTGCAAGTGAGTCGATAGGCGCCCGCGCTTGGGCCCGAACCGACTTCCGCCGCGAGTTTCTAGCTCAGCCGTGGTGGAATCCCAGCTGGATGTGGTTCGCGGTTCCTTTCATCGACGGCTCAGCGACATCGCCCGTTGGCACCGTCACACTGGCGGTCCGCGAAACACCCTCGGGCTTGCGGCCCGCGGTGCATTGGCTGTGCGTGCTACCCGAGTGGCGGCGACGTGGAGTCGGCCGCCTACTGATGGACACACTGGAGCGCGCGGCCTGGGACGCGGGCCACCGACAGATTTGGTTGGAAACTCACAGCAACTGGAAAGATGCCGCGGCTTTCTACGACGCCGCTCGGCTACGTGACCGTCAATCACCGACGCCCAACCTTGATATCGCCGTCAGCGATCAAATTGATTACCGACGGATACAGTTCACACTCCGCGGCAAACACGCGCGCCGCCAGCGAGTCGGTCGTATCTCCCTCAAGTACCGGTACCGTGCGCTGCACGATGATCGGGCCGTGATCGTACTGGTTATCCACGAAATGAACCGTGCACCCGCTGATCTTCGCACCGGACGTAAGCACCTCGCGATGGACGGCGGGCCCATACATACCCTTGCCGCAAAACATCGGGATCAGCGCGGGATGAATGTTGATGACGCGTTTGGAGAAGTCATCGGGGATAGCGACCAATTTGAGCCACCCCCCCATCACGACGAGTTCCGCGCCGGCCGCGCGGCAGCGATCAAAAACCGCCGCGGAGAATTCTTCGATCGAGGAAAACCCCTGCCGTTCAACTACGTGCGTGGGAATATTGGCGCCCGCCGCATAACGCAGTCCCTTCGCCTCGGCATTGCTCGATACGACAACGGCGATCTCCGCGCGAAGCTGCCCGGCCGAGATCTTGTCGATCAAATTGCGCAGCGTGGTGCCACCGCCTGAAATCAGCGCCGCCAGCCGGAGTTTCTTGGACACAGCCATACTCGCGGGTTTGATCACGCCGGCGCAACAAACAATTGCGAAGCGAAGTCGCCGACCTCCACTTGCGTCGCCGCGACGCCCGAGAGCGGCTCAAACACAAATTCGCTAGCCAGCGTCTCGCCCTGAATGTATGTCACAAACTCTTTCGCCGCAGTCTTAAGGTCCGCGGATTCCGTCACCAGCCCCACGCGGATCCGCGCCGTGTATTTCAGCGCCATGTCCCTGCGCTGCGATTGAAGGGCGTGGACCAGCTCGCGCCAGCCCTTCGCGCACGAGAGCCTCGTTCAACTCTGTCGAGAGCACGACTACCGACGACTTGCCTTGTGCAGCCGCCCAGCCCGGTTTCGCCTGCAAGCGAACTTGCAAATCGTCTTTGTCGAGCGGGACCGATTCGCCGTCCAGCTTGAACGACACCTGGCCGTTCGACTCCAGCTCGTTCAAAAGCGCCGCCCCGTCCGCCTTCGCCAGCGCCGCCTTGAGCGCCGGCAGCCGCTTACCCAGCCGCGGGCCAAGCCGCTTCAGATCCGGCAGTACAGTGTACGTGATGTACTGGTCGGCTTTTGCCGCGAACTCGACCTCTTTCACGTTCAGCTCCTCGGCGATCAGCCCGCAGTGCTCCTCAAGCCACGGCTGCTCGCCTCGCTCAGCCAGGATGACTTCAACTTTCTTCAGCGGCTGCCGCACTTTCATCTTCGCGCCCGTGCGTGCCGCGCGGCCAAGCGACGAAATCTCTCGCATCAGTTTCATGCGCCGCGACAGATTCTCATCGACGGCCCGGCGGTCTCCCGTCGGATAGTCACACAAGTGCACGCTCTCCAACGTACGCTTCCCAAAAGGTTTCGCGGCGAGGTTCTGCCACATCGCTTCAGCCATAAACGGCACAAACGGCGCGATGACCTTCGCCGTGGTCAACAAACATTCATACAGCGTCCAGTAAGCGTCGAGCTTGTCGGGATCGAGTTTGTCCTCGGACCAAAAGCGGTCGCGGCTGCGGCGGACGTACCAGTTCGAGAGCGCATCGACAAACTCAGTGATCTCGACTGCACGCGGCGTAGTTGTCGTACGCGTCCATCCGCTCGGTTACGATCGCCGCCGTGCGATTCAGCTCGCTCGTGATCCACCGATCCAGCTCGCTCCGCTGGTTCAACGGCCGATACCCTTGCGAAGTCTGCAACACTTCGCTCTCAAGCTGCCCCACGTCCCCAGACAGCGTCCGTGACGGATCGAACTCGTCGATGTTCGCGTAGATCGTGAAGAAGCTATACACGTTCCATAGCCGCAGCAAAAACTCCGGGATGCTGTCCTTGATCGCCTGCTCGCTGTAGCGGATTGTCGTCCACGGCGGCTGCGTGGCGAAGAAGTACCACCGCAGCGCGTCGGCGCCGTATCGGTCGAAGATCTCGTTGGGCTCGCGGTAGTTCCGCTTGCTTTTGGACATCTTCTGCCCGTCCTCGCCCAGCATCAGCCCCAGCACGATGCAGTTCTTGAAAGGGTGAGGGTACGCGTTGCGTGCTTCCCAAACAACAACGTGCTGATCGCCAGCTGGCTATAAAACCAGCCGCGCGTCTGGTCGAGCGCCTCGCTGATGAAGTCGGCCGGGAACTGCTCGGTGAACCTTCTCTCTGCCCCGCGTGCGGATAGCCCCACTGCGCAAACGGCATCGCGCCGCTGTCGTACCAGCAGTCGATCACGTCCGGCACGCGCTCCATCCGCCCGTCGTCGGCGAACGGCGACTTGTACGTGACTGCGTCGATGTACGGCTTGTGAACTTCGAGGTCGTCCACCAGTTCGGGATTTGCCTTCTTCGCGTTCAGCCAAACTTCGGCGCCGCGCAGCTGCCCGGCTTCGCCAAGAGCTCGTCGTAACTGCCGATCGCTTCCATCTTGCCGGTCTTATCGCACACCCAGATCGGCAGCGGCGTGCCCCAGTACCGTTCGCGCGACAATGCCCAATCGACGTTCGATTCCAGAAAATTGCCGAACCGGCCGTGCTGGATGTGCTCTGGCAGCCAGTTGATCTGCTCGTTGTTCGCCAGCATCTCGTCCTTGAACTGCGTCGTGCGGATGAACCAGCTCCGCCGCGGGTACTGAATCAGCGGATCTTCCTCCGCCCGCCAGCAGAACGGATAGTCGTGAACGTACTGCTCCTGGTGATAGAGCAGCCCGCGGCGGCGCAGGTCGCGCGTGATGTCCTTGTCGCAGTCCTTGACCCAGCGGCCCGCGTAGTCGGGGGCTTCGGCGGTGAACTTGCCGTCGGGGGCCGACTGCGCAGATCAATTCCGGTCCTTGGTTGCCGACGAATCGGCCCTGTTCTTCACGCAGAACCTCGAAATCCACTTCGCCAAACGCCGGCGCTGATGCACCACGCCAGTGCCGCTGTCGGTGGTGACAAACTCGGCCGCCACAACTCGCCAGGCGACGTGCTGCGCACCACCCGATTTCAACTCACCGGTCCGCTGCCCGCGCGTCTTGTAATAGTAATCAAACGGCGGCAGATATCGCTTCCCAACCAGCTCGCTTCCCTTGCAGGTCGATTCAACCGTAAGCGGCCGCTTTACTTTCGCGGCGATCGTCTCGACCAGCGCCGACGCCATGATCAATCGCTCGCCGGGCAGCTCCAGATCACTCACCGTCGCGTACTCCAACTCCGGATGCACCGCCGCAAACTGATTGCTCGGCAACGTCCAAGGCGTCGTCGTCCAAACGAGCAGCGCTAGTGTTCGTCGTTTTGCCCGCATCATCGAGCAGCGGAAACCGCACATACACGCTCGGGTCCGCCACCTCGCGATAGCCCTGTCCCACTTCGCCGCTGGATAGCGCCGTGCCCCCTTGCGCCCACCACCAAACGATCTTGTGCCCCTGGTACAACAGGCCGCGGTCGAAAAGCTCCTTGAGCGACCACCAGACGCTTTCGACGTAGCTCTGGTGATAAGTGACGTACGCCTCGTCCAGGTGAATCCAAAAGCCGAGCCGCTCGGTGAGCCGCTCCCATTCCTGCATGTACCGCCACACGCTCGCCTGGCAGCGGTGGATGAACTTCTCGACGCCGTACGTCTCGATCTCTTCCTTGGTGTGGATGCCCAGCTCCTTGCACACCTCCACTTCGACCGGCAGCCCGTGCGTGTCCCAGCCGGCTTTCCGCTCGCAGAGATAGCCCGCGCATGGTGCGATAGCGCGGAAACAAGTCCTTGATCGCGCGTGTCAGGCAGTGCCCCGGGTGCGGCATCCCGTTGGCCGTCGGCGGACCTTCGTAGAAAACAAATCGCGGATGACCCTTGCGCTGGCGCAGCGACAAATCAAAAATCTTTCGCTCGCGCCAAAAGCGGCCGATCTCCTCTTCGAGCTTGGGAAAGTTGACGTTGCCGGCGACCGATTCGAACATGGGCAAACGAATGTGCTCCGGGTGGCGTGTCGCTGCGATGGCGCGGCCGATTCATCGCCGCGCATTTTAGACGGTAAAGTTTACCAATCCCGCCGCGCTTGGACTACGGCGAGAATGCGGCGTAGGGTGCGACAAGCGGCCGACGGTTCTTCCATACCGCTGGACCACATCCGCACTGCCGCACCAAGAACTACTTCTCGCCCGGCTTAAACTCGCGAACCTTGATGTTCCGAAACGCCGCCACGGTCTTCCACGCCGCGATGCCAAACGGCCGCGACAGCTCAACCTCCGGCCGGATCGAGATCTTGCGCCCCTCCAGCTCTTGATCGACGACCTTCTCCTTGTCGATGAAGCACTGAATCTGGTCCTTCGTCACTCGCACGCGGATCGTGTACCAGGTCTTGTCCTTGAACTGGTGAAAGCTCGACGTGGAATTGTTCGCCGCATCATACCCGTCGATGTTCGATAGCCCGACCACCGAGCCGCCCCACCCGCCGACAATGAACGAGCACGGGTCGTCACCCACGCGAAATGTCATCCCGCAGAAGAAGTCGTTTCCGTCCAAGCGCATCGCGTCGCAGGTCACTTCGTAGTTCCACTTGGGAAAATCCTTCGTGTATGTGACGCCGGTGCAGCCGTCGCCGAATCCAAGAATGATCTTCCCCTCCTCGACTTCGACCTCCCCCTGCGTGCCGAAGTTCGGCACTTTCCAGCCGTCCAGCGACTTGCCGTCAAACAGCGACTTCCACTCCTTTCCTTCCTTCGCATCTTTCGCGTCCTTTGAGGACGTCTTCGACGTCGGCGCATCCTTGTTTTTAACGTCGTCGGCCTCAATCCGTGTGCCAACGATGAACCAGATCAATGCCGAAACGCATAGGAGGCTGCGCATGGACGAACCCACTGAAGAGGGCCTCGTGTGTGAGTGGTATGCTAACCACCCAACATCATGCCCGGGGTAGATGTCGACCGCAAGATGTTTGCGAAGGCTCGGCTACCACTCTCTGATTCGCGTCCATTCGCGATCTATTCGCGGCCAATGCTTGCTGCGCCTTCTCGCGGCCCCATACTTCTCGCTGCTAATCTCACCGCCACCGGCTCACCCCGTCCCCCCGCAGCGCCAATACCGGCTCGCGAATTCGAGCCGAGAATTCCGGCGAATCGCGATGCACGTACGCCAACGGATTGACGCGCGCCGCCGCTTTCGTCTCCGCAAAACTCTTGCTCGTGTCCAACATCCCCAGCTCATACACCATCCGGTCGGTGTAGCCGGGCAATAGCACCTGCACGTTGTACGCAATCCGGTGCGGCCAGAACTTGTTGATGTGATCCACGACGTTCGTCGTGCAATTGTTGGTCACCGTGTGATAGTATTCCGGCTCGCGCGCAGCTTGTTCGCCCGCTCGAGCATGTCCACGAACAACAGCCGCGCCTGGTCCGGCGTCGCCCGCGTGCGATAAACATAAACGTCGTCCAGCCGGTGGATCGCCCGAAGCTGCACCAGATCGCGCTCGTCCCCGACGACATAGATCAGCTCGTATTCGTTCATAAAGCCCGACAGCGGCGAATACTTCTCTCCCTTCTCGCGGCGGATCTCGATCGAGACGCACGTATAATCGTCGGCCCGCGTGCCAAAGCTCATCATCACGTGGGCCACCTGCGGCATGTCCGCAAACGGAATCTGGATGAAATCCACGCTTTGGACATCGCCCAGATCGATGGTCTTGTTGTAATACCTAAGCTCGTAATCATCGGCGCTGGCGTACGAGCAATTGCGGACGTTGCGAATCGTCACCTGATCCCCCCGGAACTCGGCCGTCGGCATCAGCGTCTGGTCCGATGCCCAATCGCGGTGGTTCGACGCCCCGGTCATGGCGCAGCCGGAAACGCACAGAAAAAGCATCAGCACAAATGACGCGGCAGAGGTGCTAGCAGGCATGCGATCGGCGAATCTGAAAGGCCGGTCGATTGAGAAGTAGAATCGGCGCAATCGAATAAAAACCCAGAATAGGGCAGGGGAGTAATAGCAAACTGACCCGACATACGGAAGGTCGGTTGGCCTTAGCTGCCTAACCCCTAACCCCTAACCCCTTATTTCACCAGCTCGAAGTTCATGTTCGCCTTGCCTTCCGGCGGAACTTCGCGCTTCAACTCGGTCTGCGTGTTGTACTTCGCGGGCACGCGCTCGACCGGCCCTTTGCCCCCCTGGTCCTCGGAGATCTCCGCAATCGCATCGGACACGCGCGTTGAGATATAGACCTTGTGCGTGCCGACAACTGCGCCGTTGCGCGGGGATCGTCGGCCGTCTTCAACGTGTAGTTACCCAGAGCGTCGGTGTGCCCGCGCGACGTCACGTGACCCATCGTTCCGGCCGTGGCCTGCGGCATAAACGCAACGTTGGCGTTTGCCAGCGGCCTGCCGTCGAGCGTCACCTTGCCGCTCACCGGCGCGATCTCGCGCCTTCGGCCCACACCCGGCGGCTAGAACGGTCACCATGAAAGCGATCGTGAGGAGTCTTCGCACGTCCCGCAATCCTATTAGCAATGGAGAACGAAAAACTTCGGTAATTCAAGCGCGTCTGACGGACAATCGAACAGGAGCAAACAGAGACAACAAAGTTTCCTCTGTTGCCTCTGCCTTCTCTGTGGGCTCAATCCAGATTGGCTCCCGGCAGAATCAGTCGCGAAATGCCATCCGTCAACTTTGGTGTATTGAAGTTGACGATCAAACCGAGCGGAATATCCAACAGCTTCATATAGCTGAGCAGTTGCGCTTTATGAATCGGAAGCACCGCTTCAACCGCTTTGACCTCAACGAGCAAGCACCTATTTACCAACAAGTCAAATCTGAGAGTCACCGTCTTTTGGAACTGTTTGTAACGAACGACCACCTCGGACTGGTTTTCCACTTGAAAACGCCGAGTTCCGAGCTCCATCATCAGACACCATTCGTAGACCGATTCGAGCAGGCCAGGTCCTTTGTCCTTGTGCACTTCAATGGCAGCGCCAATACAATCGTGGGTTATTCCAGAGGCTTGGGTGAAAAGTGGATGCACGGAAAGAGGTTTGGAAAACGGAGAAGACCGAAGAAACAGAGGCATGATACTCTGTTGTCTCCGTTAGCTCCTGTTCTTTCAATTACAGTGGCTCCTCCACCGACTCATCCCCGGCGATCGTCGCCATCGCGCCGGCCACTTTCAGATCGACCTCCGGCGTCAACTGCCGCACGCTTCCGTCACAGAACACGAAGTTGATGATCCCGCCGCCAGCGTGCCGGCTGGTAAATGCCCGGCGGCATGGCTGCGGGAACGACGGGTCCGGCATGTTTTTGCGGCAGAGTTCGTAATCCGGATGCCACACGTACGACGTCGTGTTGACCGTGATCGTTCCCAAGTTGACGCCAAAGTTGCTATTGGCCCAGTTGGCGGCCCGCCCCGGCTGCGAAACGTCGGCCGTGTATTCGCCAATCAACAGCGTGTGCGACATGCCGTCCTTCACCTTGCCGGCCCCCTCGGGCTTCAAGTTGAACCGCTTAGTAATATGCATTGCGCCCCGCTTCTCGCGCGTGAGCTGGTTCGTCCCGCCGTATAGTGCCTTCTTGCTGTCCCAATACATTTCGTCGGGGCTGCCCCCAGAGAAGCCCTGGCCGCCCACCGCCCGGTACGAGCCCGTCGCGCACTTGGTGTTGCTGTTGGGCGGGAAATTGGGATCGTTCGGGTAGTTCGGCCGCGCCGACGTGTTCTGCGGCTCTTGCAGCGAGTTCATGTTCGGATCGCTCGGGCAATTGAACACCGCCAGGTTCGTCTGCAACACGATCCGGTTGCGAACGTGCAGATTCTCGAC
The DNA here is from genome assembly GCA_963829655.1 of Pirellulales bacterium. Lineage (GTDB taxonomy): Bacteria > Planctomycetota > Planctomycetia > Pirellulales > JALHPA01 > JBBDYH01. Next base: position 5,331,799 of record CAWHJG010000002.1, on the reverse strand, counting down.
CTTGTGGTCGTAGCGATCGTAAAGCCCGCCTTCCTCGAGATAGGGCAGGATCTCGATGGCCCAATTGGTCATGTCGGGGGCGCCTTCGTTGTCGCCGTGGGGGGGGTTCACGTCGACCACCTTCCCCGGCGGAAAAGTTTTCTTCGCCGATAGATGGCTGTTACACGCCAGCCCCAGGTTCTTGATGTTGTCGATGCAGGCGGTTTTCCGCGCCGCCTCGCGGGCTGCGTTCACCGCCGGCAAGAGCATAGCCACCAGGATGCCGATGATGGCAATCACGACCAACAACTCCACCAGCGTGAATCCGCGTGTGCGAAATCGCATGGCAACGCCTATCCTTGAGAAAAACGGCACTCCCGCCATCCGCCCCGCACGTAACTTTAGCGGGGTTTGTTTGAAGCTGCTTACTTCGAGCTCAGATTAAAATCCGCGTCATCCCGGCCGTCTTCCGGGACAACCATCGTCAACTCCGTCGCATCGTTATACTTCTTCGGGATTGGATCGACTGCTTTGGGGTCGCGCTTATCACTAGTTGTATCAATGACTCGCGTGCTGATTGTGCGTATGATCACCCGGTGCTTTGCCACTACCGCGCCATCGAAATCGCCGCGAAGGGATTTCAGCGTGTAGTGGCCGCCTGCGTCGGTCGTGCCCACCGAAGCCATTCCGCCGCCTTCCGGCTGATACGTCACCGACCGGTCTCCCACGGGTTGGCCGTCCAATTTGACCGTGCCGGAAACCGGCGCAGTGGGATACTTGCTTCCCCCGCCACAACCCGAGGACGAAACAACCACAACCGCGATCAATAGGTGGCCAAGTCTAGGCATAACGGCCGGATCGACCTCCCCTTATCGCAAATCTACGGTCGGGAAGGCATGCGAAATCCCGCGAACTATCGCCGGCCACCAGTCGGTCTCGCAGTTCATCCGAGTTGTGCGACCAACGTCCATCTAAGAAGTAGTCTGCGGCGGCCACAAATCGACGCAGGATCAACTCGCGCATCCAGCGACGATTTCCTGACCCTGGTTTGTTCATCGCACCGCCGTATTCGAAAATCGCCTTGTTCGATTCGCTCTGCTGACCCGCAATCGAACCCGACTCTGCCCAGATCTTCATGTCAATCTCCGGGTTAATCGTATGCACGGTGGCATCCAGCATCACCGCTTGAAGAACATTTCCAGCATGCAAACTCCCCCAACCGCGCTTACACGCGTGCTCAGCACCAGTTCCTCCGAAGAGTTTGCATTGCTCGTAGTCGGGCAGGATTTGGCGTGTTTCCGGAATCGTGCTCGACTGGTTATATGAGGTATAGCCATAACCCCAGAACGTGCGTCGCCGTTTTGATGCGTCGGTCGTGATCTTCGTATGATATTCGCTCGCCAACAGAGTTTTGGTCATTCCATCCAGCACGCGCCGCGGCGTCTCAAAATTAAATAGCTTCGTGACGCTTCCCGGCGGCGTCATATTTTGGAAACTAAACGGGGGCTGGCGCAATACCAAATGTGTCGCGCTCCGCCAGCCATACGGGATCGTCTCCTGTGTAATCTGCGGATTGTCCCAAAAACGGTCGCCGTTTGACCCATCGGTTCTTCCCGTGTTGATCCGATACGAACCGGGTGCGAAGTTGGTATTCGTCGTGGGGCCGCTCTCCGGCATGGCCTGAATCTGTGTGTCTTGATCCGCAGGGCAGGTGTAGATCGCCATTGGTGTTTGAAACAACGTAACGATTACCTGATCGTTGGTGTCGTCGATGAATCGACTGGTTAACGGCTCATCCCTGTTAGCCGCTTCGTACTTCTCATACACGGCTCGATCTTCTAAAAACGGCAGCAGTGCAACCGTCCACGTGTCATAGCTCCAGCCGCCGATGCTGCCATACGACTCCGCCGATGCGGGGAACTTCTTCTGAGCGCTGAGATAGTTGTTAACGGCAATCCCAATCTGTTTCAGATTGTTCGTGCACTGGCTGCGGCGTGCCGCTTCGCGCCGAGTTGATTGCGGGCAAAAGCATTGCTACGAGAATGCCGATGATCGCAATCACCACTAGCAATTCAACGAGCGTGAATCCTCGGTTTTTAGAGCGCATAACAAGACTGCTCCATGAATTTGGATAAAGACACGGCCCCCCCGAGGCGCGAAAAGATAATATGCGCCTGAGCCTTAGAGTATCACAGGCCGCTGGCCCCGGTCAATAAAATCTTCCACGAAAACGGGTCTTCTGGAAGCGGTTATGCTGGAGCTGATCGGATGGTGAAGCGGTTGCGCACCGCTTCACTGTGCTTTCGGACTTCCACCGAGCATGTACCTTTGATCGTCACTTTCCGTTCGATCGGAGCGGTGTCTCGTTCCCCCTTCCCGCCGGCCGCCCCATCCCGTCCCCCAGATAAAACCCCGGATGCGCCGGCTGATTATAGGCCACGTTCTGCCACGCTACGCCCAGCCGATACACCGGGTCGTGCATCAGCGTCGCCAGCCGGTGCTCCGTCGGAATCGTCGTCGTGAAAATCCGCAGCTCGCGGTTGTCGCGCGTCCGAGCAATGATCTCCTCGCGCCAGTCGCCAAGGATGTCGGCACACAAACACGGGTTCGACTTCGAGCCGTTGTTCGACACGCAGCCGTAATCCCGCGCGGAAAATAACGGCGCTTGCCGCCCGTTGTCGTAATCCCACTTGCTCACGTCCACGCCGTCGAGCAGCTCGCGGAGCAAATCACCGTCCCACCAGATTCCCATGTTGCAGGAGCGCGGCGCCGCCTCGGCGATCTTCTCTCCGCGCACGTTGAACAAGCCTTCCACGCCGTTTCCCTTCCCCCACATCTCGAGCCCGCGATGCCGTGGGTCGATATCCAGCGCCAGCGCCCGCCCCACGCCGCCTCGCCCGCTCGACGCGATGCCGAAAATTTGCTCGCCGCTCCGCGCATCGCGAAGCTGCAACCCGGCCGCGCTGGCGCGGTCGCCGTTCGCCTTGAACACCTCCAAACCCGGCCGATCCGGATCGATGTCGGTCACGTGCATCGCGTCGCCATGCCCCAAACCAGTCGAATACAGCCCGCGGCCATTGTCGTCGATCACCGCCGAGCCATACACGATCTCGTCGCGGCCATCGCCGTCCACGTCGGCCACGCTCAAGTTGTGATTGCCCTGCCCGCGATACGCGCGATTTCCCGTCGTGCCGTCGTCGCTGTCAAACGTCCACACGTGAGTGAGTTTTCCGTCGCGCCAGTTCCACGCGGCCAGCACCGCGCGCGTGTAGTAGCCGCGGCACATCACCAGGCTCGGCCGCACGCCGTCCAGGTAGGCGACGCACGCCAGAAATCGATCGACGCGGTTTCCGTTCGAATCGCCCCACGCTGCCACGTCGCCCCGCGGCGGAATGTAGTCGGTTGTGGCCAGAGCCGCGCCGGTGAGCCCGTCGAAGATCGTGAGATACTCGGGGCCTGCCAGAACATAACCGTCGGCATTGCGATGGTCGGCCGCACTGCCGCCGATTCCACTGCCGCCGATTTCACTGTCGCCGATCAACTTGCCGCGCCCGTCGGTGGTTCCGTCCGCGGTTTTGCAGGCAACTTCCGCCCGCCCGTCGCCGTCCAGGTCATACACCATGAACTGCGTGTAATGCGCACCCTCGCGGATGTTCTTGCCGAGGTTGATCCGCCATAGAAACGTGCCGTCGAGCTTGTAGGCTTCCAGGATCGGCTCGCTCGTCTGCCCGCGCTGGCTGTTGTCGCGGCCGCGGCCCACCTGGTGTACGACGATCTCATACTGCCCGTCGCCATCCAGGTCGCCGATCGACGCGTCGCCGGGTGAATATCCCTCGGGCGTCTTGAGCGGAATTGACAGATACGGCCGCGCTCGGCGCCAGCCGCCAGCGTAAATCCGCGATCGGTATCCTGCTCCTTGCCATCGACGACCGTGCGCACAAAGTACCGGTTGGCCTTCGTCGCGTCCGCGGTCGTATCAACGTAATTGGTCTCCTGCACGAGCGGCTGATCGTTGAGCTTCACCGGCTCGCCGCCATCGGCCGCGCGGTAAAGATTGAAGCCGACGCTCTCCTCGTCCGTGCCCAACACCCGCCACCCGACAAACACCTTCCCCTCGCCCTGCCGAATCGCCACCGCGCCGCGATCCAGCCGCTCCATCTGTCGCACAGCGCGCTGCTCTTGGCCTTGCGCAATCGAAGCCGCGACCGCCAGCACAATTGAAAAGCCGACGCTGATGTACTTCATTCGCTCCCCCTCAAACTTTCCGCAACCGGCCCGATCTTACCTTCCGCGAGCCGCAACATGCCAACCGCGCGAATCCTGTTGACTGTGATATACGGTCTCGCCGATTTCAGAAATGGGCATAAATACTGTCCGGTCCTGCGCCCATGATAGGCCTGCACAACCACTTTAGCCTCAACACTTCATGCGCCGCACGTATTTCTTCGCCCTTTTGGCGTCCGTAATCATCCCGTTGGCGGCTGTGGCACAAGACTGCTGCGCCCCCGCAGAGTCCGCGGCCGGCTGCTCGTGCCAGGCGGACGCGCCGATCCCCCCTCCGCCGGACTTCGGTGGCTGCCTCTGCTGCCGGCCCAAGCTCACGGGCGACTGGTGGTGCCACCGCACCTGCATGGCTGAAAATGGCGTCACCTTCGACGCCGATGTTACGCAGTTCTACCAAGGGGTCGCATCCGGCGGCCGCGAGCAAGTCTTCAGCTACAGCGGCCATGGTGACTATTTGCTGAACATGGATCTTGGCAAGCTCTGCGTTCACGAAGGTTTGTTCCTCAAAGTCCGCGCAGAGGAAAACTGGGGCGAGCTCATTCACCGCGAGAGCGGCGCAATCATGAACCCGGCGCTGCTGCCGAGCCTGCCTGATGGCGACGCCGATGAGATCGCTCTGACGAATGTCCTCTTCACCCAGTTTCTGTCCGAAAACTTCGCGGTCTATGCCGGCAAGCACGACACACTCGACGGCGACGCCAATGCCTTCGCCCACGGCCGCGGCAAGACGCAGTTCATGAATAACGCGTTCGTTGCCACTCCCCTCGCGCTGCGTGCCGTACCCTACTCCACGCTCGGCGCCGGCTTCATCGTGCTCGACCAGCGTCAGCCGATCTTCAGCTTCGGCGTGCTCAACGCCACCAACACCGCCACGACCAGCGGCTTCGACGAGCTTTTTGAAGAAGGCGCTGTCCTCACCGCGGAGCTCCGTCTGCCCACGCAGTTCTTTTGCATGCCCGGCCATCAGCTCATCGGCGGCGCTTACAACACGCGGGACTTCCTCGGCTTTAGCGACGACCCGCGCGTCCCCGATTCGCCGATCAATTTCCCGCTCGTCCAACAAGAAGGCTCCTGGGCGGTCTACTACAACTTCGACCAGTACCTTTACACCGATCCGTGCAACCCCGCGATCGGTTGGGGTGTTTTCGGCCGCGCCGGCGTCGCCGACGAAGTTACAAACCCGATCGAGTATTTCTTAAGCGCCGGTTTCGGCGGCAACAGCATGCTCGCCGGCCGCAGCGCCGACACCTGGGGTGTTGGCTATTACTACCTCGGACTCAGCAGCAACCTGCCCCCCATCCTCCCGCTCGACGACGAACAGGGTATCGAGATGTGGTACAACTACCGCGCCACCAAATGGCTCGAGGTCACCCCCGACCTGCAAGTCATCGACGGCGGCTTCTCCAACTTCGATACTTCAGTCATCGCCGGCATGCGCGTCAACCTGATCTTCTAGCGGCCTGCGTCACTTCTGCTCGACCGTTACGCTGATAATCTTGCCAGTGAAGGCGTTGGCATTCTGCTTGTAGTCGGGCGACACGTTGGTCTCGGCGTCGAGGCCCACATCCGCCCCTTCATCGGCGGAAAAGGCAAAGGGCTGCGTCTTGGGGATCTGCGCCTCGGCGACTTTCTTGCCATCGACGCTGAGGATCGATTTGCCACCGGTGCCGGGCCTAGTCGTCTCGGGGATGAACTCGTAACGGATCGTATGCTTGCCGGGCGAGTAGCGCAGTGTCTCCGGCGATGTTGGTTCGCTCCAGGGCGAACCAATTGTATTCGTGGTGCGGCTTTCCGTCTTTCATGTAGAGCGTCCAACCGCCGAAATAACCGGCTTGGGCGATGATGACGCCATTTGTCGCCGCGTCCTTCAGCTCCAGCTCCGCGTCAATCGTGTGATGCACGCCCTTCACGTTGATGAAGGCGTTCTCCAGCATGCCGACCATGCCGGGGTAGACGGTGAGCGACTTGCGCCCGCCTAAGAGATCGGGCCGACCGGCAATCGCCGGGTTAAATCGCTCGCTTCGGCGGTCATCGATCGGCAACACATGGTTGCGCTCGGCTTCCCTCAGAAAGACGGCCTGGAGTTCCTTGAGCTTGGCTGGGTTTTTCGCGGCGAGGTTATTCGCCTGGCTGAAGTCTTCGTCCACTTTGTAGAGTTCCCACACGTCGTCCGCGACCGGTGGAAGCTTCGCGGCAGCGAGCCATGGAATCGAGTGCCGCGTGCAGGCCACCCAGCCTTGGTGATAGATACCGCGATTGCCGAACATCTCGAAATACTGCGTGGTGCGGCGGTCGGCGGACTTCGGCGCATCAACTGTGTAAAGCATCGACACGCCGTCCATCGGGCGCTGCGCGACGCCATTGACCGTCTTCGGGTGCGGGATCTTCGCGGCTTCCAGCGCGGTCGGCGCCACGTCGATGACATGATGGAACTGGCTGCGGATTTCGCCTTTTGCCTTGATCCCCTTCGGCCAGTGGAACACCATGCCGTTGCGTGTGCCGCCGAAGTGACTGGCGACCTGCTTGGTCCACTGGAAAGGCGTATTGCCCGCCCACGCCCAGCCGATGGCGAAGTGCGGGAACGTCGTCGGGTCGCCCCAAGCGTCGATGTGCTCCATCATCTGATCGGCATTCCCGACGATGCCGTTGAGCGCCATCATCTCGTTGTAGGTGCCTTCCGGTCCCCCCTCGGCGCTTGCGCCGTTGTCGCCGACGATGTAAAAGAACAGCGTGTTGTCCAGCGCGCCAATCCTTTCGAGTTGGGTCACTAGCCGGCCCACTTCGTTGTCGGTGTGCTCGGCGAAGCCGGCAAAGGTTTCCATCTGCCGCTCGAAAAGCCGTTTTTGCTCCGCAGTCATATCAGCCCACGCGGGGATTTCCTTCGGTCGCGCCGTGAGCTTCGTGCTCTGCGGGAATCACGCCCAGCTTTTTCTGCTGCACAAAAGTCTCCTCGCGCAGCTTGTCCCAGCCGCCGGCGAACTTACCTTTGTATTTTTCGATCCACTCCTTCGGCACATGGTGCGGCGCGTGCGTCGCGCCGGTCGCGAAATACATGTAGAATGGCTTGTCCGGTGTCAGAGATTTTTGCGCGCTGACCCAGTTGATTGCGTTGTTGGTCATGTCGGTGGTGAAGTGATAGTCCGGCGTCTGCGGCGGCTCCATGCGTGTCACGCCGTCGAAGATCGCCGGCGACCACTGGTTCGTCTCGCCGCCAATAAACCCATAGAACTTGTCGAACCCCGATCCGGTCGGCCAGCGATCGTACGGCCCCGAAACCGACACCTCCCACGGCGGCGTCTCGTGGTATTTGCCGAAAGCCGCCGTGCTGTAGCCATTCTGCCGCAGAATTTCCGCCAGCGTCGTGATGCTCCGCGGACGCAAGCCAGTATTGCCGGGAAAGCCGTCGCCATCTCCATGATTGCGCCGGCATTATTCGGATGATGATTGTGCCCGGTGAGCAGCGCCACGCGCGTCGGGCTACACAGCGCGGTGGTGTGGAAGCGGTTGTACCGCAGCCCATTTTTGGCCAGCTTCTCGAGCGTCGGCATGTTGATTGGTCCGCCGAACGCCGAGCTATGCCCGAAGCCGATGTCATCGATCAACACGATCACGACGTTGGGCGCACCCTGCGGCGGCTTCACCTCAAATCGCGGCGGCGCTTTGGCATCGCGCGCATCGAGAGTGGTGATCGGCTCGATCTGCGGTTCCTTGAACGGCAGCACCGTGCGGTCAAGTCGAACCGCTCGCAGTTCTTTCCTGGGCTTGTACCAACATGGTTAATCGCCCCGACGTCGCCAACCAGCCGAACAAGGCGCCAATCACCAGTACCGTCGCGGTCGTCAAAGTGCGCTCGCATGTTTCTTTCCTCGGCTCATCAGTGTTGAATTGCAATTGCTTAGAAATAATTGCGCCGACGCCGTTATTGTGACTCCCGCGGAAAAATCGTTCGCCAGTCCCGCTTCATGCTCACCACGATCCACTTGTCCTTGATCGCCTGGTCGAGCGCCTTGTCGAGCCGCCCGATCTTTGACTGGCGATCGTAGGCATATTCGCGCTCCGCGTCGTCGTGGTGCAACAATAGCAACAACCGCAGGCCTTCACCGGCCGCATCGCAGCCGTACAAGGCAGTCAATCACTGTTGAACTTTGATCGTGCCCACAAAAGCTTCCATCCGTGTGCCAAGGGTCGCCGCCGCCATTGCGGCCTTCGCGAATTTTGTGAAAGTCGTCGATCTTGCTCATATCGATGAGCCGCTCCGTCGCTTCGAGGTCCTTGAACAGCTTGTCTCGCTCTGCGTCGATATCCGGCGCGTGTCACGTGTGTGATCTGTCCGGTATCGCGGCTGAACCCAACATGCTGATCGTAGATCGCAGACCCGACCCAGATGGGTCGATCGTCGTGCAGTTTTTCAGTCTTCCAGAAACGGACGTGATGCCGGTGTCGAGGGTTGTTACCCACCGGTTGCTCGAAGGCCAGATCTTCCTTGCGGCCAAACAAGTAAAGGCTGCTGACCGGGGCATCCACGTCCGGACGCGAGAGCACCGTATCGGCTGCAATCTTTAAATCGGCCTCGATGCCCAACGCCGCGGCTTGGTTCCATTTTGCTGCGGCCATCGTTGCGGTTACCTCGTCCCGGGTGCCAACGAGCGCCACATTGATCGGGTCACCGGGAATTCCATCCTTTGTTTCGGTGATGCCGGGCACATCATTGATCGCCGGATGACGTCGCGCGTAGCGTTCCCAGCCGAATGGCAATACCACATAGGCCACCACTAGATAAATCACCACCACCGACAAGCCGACGAACAGAATACGGGTCGTAAGCTTGAATCGCCTAGCAGCTGGTTGTGAGCGCGCAGAATTCATCGATTCGTTTCCACACCCTTCAGTTGAACCCAAACAGTAGGCTAATCCCGTAAATCACCAGGATGGCAGCAACAACCACTCCCAACACGATCGCGAACATGCCGCCATAGAGTCCCGCGCGGGAGGCTTGCGATGCGCAATTGGCGCACGACTCAGTTTTGCCTGTCTGTGGATTCACCAAGAGCGGCGAGCCACACGAGGGCACCTGCTCCAGTTTTCATTGCTTTGAAGACATCGTTCGTTTCACACCTATTCGTCGAACGAGAATATGCGATTCCAATCGCTCTTCATGCTCACGACAATCCACTTATCCTTGTTCGCCGCGTCGAGCGCTTTGTCGAGCCGCCCCACCTTCGACTTGCGGTCATAGGCATATTCGCGCTCGGCGTCATCGTGGTGTACCAGCATCATCAGCCGCGCTCCGTCGCCTCCTGCGGTGTACTGCAGCATTTGCAGGTCGCCGTCGGAGTTCCCGAACGCCAAAATCGGCTTCCGCCCAATGAACCTGTTGATCCCCACGGGCTTCCCCGGCCTGTCGTCGATGAACTCCATTTCGGCTCCCTGATCAACACGGGCTTGCCGTCACTCATCTCAAACTTGACTACGCCGCTGCTGCCGACCACTTGCTCCGGTGGAATGCCATACGCCTGCTCAGCCCACGGCCGCATGAATTCGATCCCGCCGCCCGAGACGATGAACGTCTTGAACCCGTTGGCGCGCAAATACGCCAGCAGTTCCAGCTGCGGTTGATAAACCATCTCGTTGAACGGCCGCTTGGTCCTCGGATGCTTCGCCGTTGCCATCCACTCCTTGACCGTTGCGCGAACTCGTCGGTCGTCATGCCGCGTGCGTTCTCCCCATGATCTCCAAAAGGCCCTTCTCGCCGGTCGCCGCCAACCCTTGCAAATCCCCGCTGAGCACGAACTTGTACGGCTCGATGTTCTTCCATTCCGGGTGTTTTTCGGCCATCGCCTTGATCCGATCGAAGGCGAACAACTCTTGAAAATACATGGGCTGCTCGCACCACAGCGTCCCGTCGTTGTCAAACGTGGCGATCCGTTCGGCGGGCGGCACGAAATCCGGCGACCCCTCCTTGGTGACCTTGGCGACGAAGTCCGTGATCGACTTCTTCGCCGGGCCGTCGTTCCACGATGGCAGCGGATCCTGCGCACGTGCGATCGTGCCCAAGGCAACAACGATCACCAGGACGGAAATCGGTCTGCAGAGCGAATGAGGATTTCATAACGGTTACCTTTGAAATGCAAAGCGGCGGGCGGCCCTTGCGAGCCGCCCGCCGGGTAGACAATTGATTTATTGCCCAGCGCCCCTGCACGGCTTCTTCGATCTGCGTTTTCACTGCATCGAGGTTGAAGCTCGCGCCCTTTTGCAGCGGCGGATACTCGATGGCGGTCTGCGCCAGCTTCGCCACTTCCTGTTGAACGAACACGAAGCGCCAGAACTCATACACAAACCAATCATTGAAGAATCCTTGCGCGCCGTTCAGAGTCCCGTTTTCCGGATCGCCAAACCGCTCGAACGGATCAAGGCGCAGGTTCGTCAGAGCTCGGCGCGTTGAGCTTGTTCTTGACGCCGATCCAGCCGGCGGGCTGATCGATGAAGCGATACTTGTAGTCGTTGATTCGCACCGCCCCGAGCGTGCTCTCACCGAAATAGAAGACCTCGTTGCGAGCCGAGGGGCCCTTGCCGGTGATCAGGTCCAGTCTGGTTATAGCTATCGAGATGGTTCTTGTAGGTCTTGTCGCCGATCTTTTTGCCCTTCAATAGCTCTTCCTTGATATTCGGATTGCCGGCGGCGGCGACGAACGTGGGGAACCAGTCAAGCCCGGAGATAATCCCGTTCTCAACCTTGCCCGCGGGCACCTTGCCCGGCCAGCGCACGATCGCAGGCGCGCGGAAGCCGCCTTCATAGATTGTGCCTTTTTGTCCCTTGAACGGTGTGTTGCCGCCATCGGGCCAGGTGAAGGTCTCGGTGCCGTTGTCGGTCGTGAACACGACGATAGTGTTGTCATCCACTCCCATTTCCTTGAGCTTCTTCATCACGTCGCCCACGATGTCGTCAATCTGGGCCATGCCGGCTTCTTGAATGAGACCAGCCATTCTTCGAGTTGCGCATCTTCTGGTACTTCTCCGAGAGATGCGTGACGATGTGCATCCGCGTTGGGTTAAGCCAAAGGAAGAACGGTTTGTTGTCGGCCTTGGCCTTGTCGAGCCATTTGAAGGCCATGTCGCGGATCTCGTCATCCACCGTTTCCATTCGCTTGGGATAAAGCGTGCCGGCGTCCTCGATCTTCTGCTTGCCGATCTTTCCCCAGCGCGGCATCTCGGTCGGGTCGTCCTTGTCGGTCGCCCACGAATGAACCATGTTGCGCGGACCCACTTTGTCCAGCAGTTCTTGCGGATATGCAGGGTGCGCGGGATCTTCCATTGCATCCAGGTGATACAGGTAGCCAAAGAACTCATCGAAGCCATGAACGGTGGGCAGGTACTCGTTGAGATCGCCCAGATGGTTCTTGCCGAACTGGCCGCGTGGCATAACCCAGCTCCTTGAGCGCGGTGGCGATGGTGCAACCCTCCGCGGGCATCCCGACCTTCGCGCCCGCCTGGCCAACCGTGGTTAATCCCGTGCGGATCGGCAACTGGCCGGTGATAAACGCCGCGCGGCCCGCCGTGCAGCTCGCCTCCGCGTAGTAGTCGGTGAACAGCATGCCTTCCTGGGCAAGCTTGTCGAGGTGAGGCGTCCGCCCCGCCATCATGCCGCGATGGTAAGCGCCGATGTTCCAGATGCCGATGTCGTCGCCCATGATGACAACGATGTTCGGCTGTTTGCCCCCAGTCGGCGGCTGCTTTTGAGCGTTAGATTTCTTGGCTTGCGCAAGTTGTGCGTCGGCCTGAGCCAGGAGAAGTCCCTTCTCGCAATCTTCCGCACAGCATACGGCCGCGTGTTCCGTAGACGAGGGGAACAACTCGGCCAACTTTGTAATCGCGGTCTCCTCTGCCGCGGGCGTGGCCCCGGCTTGTCGGTTCAACGAGTTGCTTCCGGCCGCAACCCCATACCCGATAAGGGCGCCGATTATTACTACAACCCCTGCGACAACGAGACCTTGTGCTCTCATGACCTTCTCCTCCATCGATGCGAGAAACCTTCGAACGGTGAATCGACGCTGCCCCGTCAGAAACGACGGGTGACAAGACACAGCGAACTTGCCGCCCAGATAAAGACGCTGGCAGCCTTGCGCCGACGGCCCAATTCCTACCACTTCCCGGTGCGCACCGCAACAGTCAAGAACAACCAGCACGTTTTACATTAAGAACATGTGTGACCAACCGAGCAAGCTATAGTATACGCATGTATACATATCCGGGGCTGAAAGCCTTCGCCTCTGGCGGGTCTTTGCTCCAGCCATTTCACGCCAAAACTGTGCGTTTTCCTCGGGAAATACGCACAGCACCTCAAATCGTGCGTGAAGTGGTTCATCGTACCTGCGAAAAACCCCTGGTTTTCTCGACTTGTTTGTGTCCAAACCCACCAGAATTGCAAGAAAACACCAACAGGTCCGCCCCCCAATAGCCCCCGTTAAAACGCCGATTGCGCCTTCACCCCCGAGTTGTTCATCTTGTAGTTGTTGTCCAGCCAGATCTGCTGTTTCTGCTGGATATCCCGGTTACCCCCTTCGAGTTGCTCAAGCAGCGCCCGCTCGTTGCTCATCTTGCCCATCGCTTTCCCATCGGCCGGCGTGGGGGTGCCGCCGCAGCAGCAGCATTTGGCGCAGCCGGCGGCGGCCCAGCTCGGTCTCGCCCCGGAAGAACGCATACCGGCTCTGATCCACCTGCGCAATCACCGTGCTGCGACCTTGAATGCCGTCGGCGACGAACACGCCGCGCAAATCGCTTTCGCCGGAGATGAACTCGCTGTTCCGGCGTGCCGATCACCTTGGCATGCGCATCGGAGATGTACTCGTCGTCGACCACGTTCTTCACCGTCACGCGCACCCGGCCCGCGGTGCGTCTTCCTGCACCTCGACCGCCAGCGGGCTCACCAGCACCAGCCCGCTGGCGTGCAGGTCGTCGCCGCGCGTCACGACCAGATACGCCCCCTCTTCCTTCAACGCGAGTTGCAGCTTCTCCGTGCGGTCGCGGTAGTCCTTGCCGTCGCCGAGCTTCACGGTCTCTTCGACCAACGGCCGGATGCCCGACAGGTTGATCTGCGTGATGCCCTGCAAGTTCCGCTTGAGCAGGCTGAACTTCATCAGGTCGATTCGGTAGACCTTCACTTCGGCGCTCGGCGACGTTGCGGAACTTCAGCTCCACCTCCGCCGCCTCGCCGGGCTTGATCGTCGTCACCTCGGGCAGCGAAATCGCCTTGCGCGTGAAGTACTCGATCGCTTCCTTGGCGTCCTGGAAGCGGTCCTCCACCTTCAGGTACTCGGCGATCGCGTCGGCCGCCTTGCCGAGGCTGTGGAACACCTGGCCCATGATGTAGATCGCCTGCCACTTGTTGGGGCTTTCGACCTCGCGGCCGGTCTGCTTGTCGGTCCGTTTGTGCTCGGCGACCTTCTTGGCCATCGCCAGCGCCTGCTCGTGCTCGCCCAGGGCAAAGTGGCCGTAAGCCTGCGATGTACCAGTAGCTATCCAGATACTCGCTGTCCTTATAGCGCTTGGCATACCGGTTTGCTCGCTCGATGACCTCCTTGTAGGCCTTCAGCTCCAACAGCGCATTGGCCAGCGAAAACGCCGCCTGGTCGGCGGCCGGATCCTCCGGGTACAGCGTCAGGAAATGATCGAGCATCGCCAGCGCCTGCTGCACCAGCATCACGCGGTTGACCTTCTTCTCGCGCAGCTTCGGATCGGCCGCCGCCTTCGGCGCCTTGGCGTAGACGCGCTGGGCCAGCGCATACATCGTCGCGGCCACGTACGGCTCCGGCGGGTACTCGGCCAACAGCCGATTCATCACCTCCACGCTCCGCAAGAACTCGCCCTTGCGCTTCAAGGAAACCCGCCACCGCGTTCTCGTTCACAAAGCTGCTCTCGACCGTCGCGCGAACACGAGGTAGCCCGCTCGTACTCGCCGATGTCGTGGTACGCTGCGGCCACTTTCATGATCTTGTCGAAGGGAATCTCCAGGTCGGGCCACTTCTCCTTGATGATCTCGAAGTACCGCACGACTTCGCCCGCCGGCCCGGTCGTCAGGTGCACATCCAACAGCATCCGCGCCGTGTCCTTATAGACGTCGGGATTGACGTTCCACTTGGCGAACAGCTCGGCCAGATGCCGTCCCGCGGCCTTGAGGTCGTTCTTGGCGAACTTCCGCTTGCCAAGCTCGTACAGCTCGCGCGGCGTAAAGCCGGTATTCGTCCTTGCTCGTCTGCCCCAGCTGCCAGCACCGTCGAGCGTTCTTCAGCTCGGAGACCGCAAGTCTGATCCGGGCGATAGGCGTTGCGGATCATCGTCGGCGGCGCCTTGTACTCGCCGGGCAGATAGCCGTGGACGTCAAAGCGAATCGACCGCACGTGCATGCGGCTGCCGATGTAGAACGTGATCGTCGCCGGCGCCGAGCTCGTAATCGCTCGAAGCCGCCGGTGATCGAGCTCTCGACCACCGTCACGCCGCTGGGCAGCGGCTCGGTGACGACCAGATACTCAAGCTGCTCCTCGGGCGTGTTCGCCGGCAGGTTCGTCGCCAGATTTGCAGCTCGACGCGCCCGCGCTTGCCGACGGGAAGCTGCGTGAGCGGGTTGCGGAATGTGCTGATAACTGCCTTGCAGCACGTCGAAGCCGCGGGGAATCTCCTGGCCGTCGAATTCCAAGGGGGCCGGCTCGTGAAAACGGCGAACAAACCAGTTCTTGGTGGTGTTCTTGAGCTTGTCGGCGGCCACGAAGCCGCCGAGCACCACCTGATACGTGTATCGCCCGCGACCGGTGAGCTGGAAATTGATCCGCTGCTTGCCGTCCTTGAGCAGATGCGCGGGGATATCGACCGTCTTGCGTGTCGGCGTCGTCCGGTGAATGTCGAGCACGGCGGCCTGCAGATCGTTGACGAAGACCGTCAGCTTATAGTGCTCGCCCTCGAAACGCGTCTTGGCGAACCACTTGGCCACGGCCAGCGCCGCCGGGCCGGTTGCCTTCTCGGGCGCCCAGCGATGGCCGGTGCGGTTGGCCATCAGCCAGTCGATCTGCTCCTTCGTCTTCGCCGACTCTGGTGACGCCGCCTCGAGCCCCAGCGCAAACAGCGCACGCAGCTCGACCGACGCATCGCTCCACGGCGAACAGCCCACCAACGATCCTCGTCGCATCGGCACTTCGATCAGGTTCCGCTGCCCAAGATCATCCAGAATCTCCTTCGCCGGTCGCCTTGCGGTCCATCTCCGCAAATGCCAGCGCGAGATAGGCCAGCGCCGAAGCACTGAGCGACGGCCGATTTCGCTGCAGCCGGTTGGCGAGCGTAAAGTCGCCATGACCCAACATCGAAAGCGCCGTGCAGCAGGATCGCCTTGCTCTCGAAATCGGTCTCTGCCGTGTTGGCGATCTGGCTCTGCAAGTACGTCGCGTGCCTTTTCCAGTCGCTCGTCGGCGATCTTGTAACCTGCCCGCTTTGCCAGCGCCAACGCCCACACCGCCCGCGACGCCGTGTACCGATGGCTGCCCGAACCATGCCCGGTCCAGCTCCAGCCGCCGTCGTCCTGTTGTGCGGAGACGATCTGGCTGATCGCCGTGCGGATTCGCGCATCGAGTGCCTGCGCCTGCGGCGAGCTGGCGTCGCGCGTTGCGCCAAGCAGCTTCTGCAGCGCGATCGACGCCATCAGATCGCTGGTGGCAACGTCCAGCCCGGAAGCCACGGTCCCCGAGTAAAGCTGCACAACTGGCGGCGGGCCCAGCACGATGTCCAGCAGACTGCGCTCGCACTGTCGGGCCGATGATGACCTGCATCGTCGGCGAACCGCAGCGGCATGTCCTTTGGCGGCTCGACCCAGGCGGTCGTGTCGCTCGACGCCGTCCCGCTGGCGGTTACATACACCGGCACGCCATACGGTCGGATCGGCACGACTCGGCGGACCTTGTCCTGCCCGCCAGCTTCTCCATCGCCGGTCTCAACGATCAGCTCGAACGCGGCAATGTCGGCAACGCTTCCTCGACGGTCCTGCACCCTTCGTCTTCCTTCTTCTCCTCCTTGGCGTTCTTGGCGTTTTCCTTGTCGGCCGTCGGATGTTCGCCTTGAACACCAGCTCCTTCGTTCCGGCCCCCGACACGCTCACCGACTGCTTCTCTTCAATCGTTCGGCCGCCGATGATCGTCTTCAACGTCGCGCGCATGTCGCTCGCCTTGTCCTTCTGCAGGTCGTGGTGCACGCCGACCAGAATCTCGGCATCGTCGCCGTCGGTAAACGCCAGCGGCAGCTTCAGCTCGCCGAACAACTCCTTCTTGGCGACAATCTCCAGCTCCGCCTCGCCCGCCAGCGTCTCGGCCGTGATCCCCTTGGCGTTCATCTTCCACGCGGTCGATTGCTCGGGCATCGTGATCGTCAGCTTCGCCTCGCCTTTCTCGTCGGTTACGACCATCGGGTTCCAGTAACCGGTCTCCTGCGGCCCCTGTTGAGACACAAGGATTGCCCCGCTCTTGGCCAGGTTCGCCGCGAATGCTTCAATGTCGGCCACGTTCAGCGAATCGCCAAAGCTGTTGCGGAAGTTCAAATTGAACTGTTCGCCGTTCGAGCTGACGCACATAAAATCCTTCAAACCCAACTGGATCGAGTTGGTGATGTTCAGCGTGTTCAGCTCCTGCACCTGCCGCGTGACTTCCGCATCGTTGGCACGGCGAACGTCGTTGAACGCCTTTCCGCCTCGAAACTGAGGATTCTGGATCGCATGATAGGCAACCTCGCTTTGCCCCTGCGCTCCCTTGTTGCGCCGGCTTCACCTGCCGACTGCAACATGTCAGCCGGGATATTCGCCCCGCCTGCCGGCATCTCCCCGCGATTCGGCCCGCCAAGACCCCCCATCATTCCGCTTCTTCGTGCCTGCTGTTGCGCCGGCATCGGCGTAGCGCCCGCGCGCGGCAGTACCAACATCCGGCTATTGAAGTGCACCGACGATCCGTCGATCGAAAGTGCACTGACACCGCCGTCAGCATCGATTTGAGCAAAAGCATCTGTTTGAAGGGCACTCCGGTGTTGAAGCGTCGGCGCGTTGCAAAACCCTGAGCATTCGATCCAGCCAATGCGCCGCCGGCGTCAAGCAACATTCCGTGCGTTTCGCCTCCCGCGGCCCATGTCACGTCGGGCGTCGCAACAACTGCTACCGCGTCATCCCCAGCCGGCCGACCAAACTCCATCGCCACGCCAAACGGATCGGTCGTCGCCAGCCGCGTTGCTTCTTCCGCTGCTATCTCACGCCGCTCCGCCTCCGCCAATAGCAGTCGATCAATTCCGCCGCGTCGCTGGTTGATACGCAAACGTGATGCTCGAGCCCGACCGCACCGTGATCTCGCGATTCGCGCCGCGGAAGAAATCGTCGATCTTGCCCACGTGGCTTCCGAACATCGCCAACAGCGACTGTTCGACCATCGCCACGCTTAACTCCGCCACCACCGGCTTCCCCTGCGGGTCGGTCGCCTTGATGACGAGTTCCATCTCCTCGCCGGGCCGGATCGGTCCTTTCGCCCCTTCCTTCCGCTTGGTCTCTAAAGTCACTTTCAAGTCGCGAGCCACCGTGAACAAGCTCCCGGCCGTGTGGAAACGAACCGGCTGTTGCGGCTTCTTTCCATACTTGGCGCCCGCCTCGGCAATCTCCGGCTTTTTGGCATCGGATTTTTCCGCTCTCGTGTCCGTGATCACGATGATCGACAGCTCAAAATTCGGCGCCAGCTTTGCCGTCATCGGCACCGTCAGCTTGTTCAAACCGATGTTCAATGCGCACCAGCTTGTAGTCGAGCACTCGCGCGCCCTGATACGTCACCAGCGCCAGCGCCGGCGCCTCGCGCCAATGCACCTCGATTTCGGCGTTGTCGCCGACTTTGTAGCTGTGCTTTTCCGCCAGGATGCGCAGGCGGACCGTGTCGTCATCGTCCGACACTTGCACGGCCGTCTGGCCCGAGATCACGTTTTCGAACCGATCGGTACCCTCCGCGCGGACAATGTATGTCCCCCCCTTGGCCAGCTTGATCGTCTGGCGGACCGTGCCGTCGCCCTTGTCCGTCGTCGCGTCGTGCTCCTCCACCTCGCGCTCGCCGAGCTTGCCGGCCACGTTCGTCTGCTCGAATACCTTCACCTTGATCTTCTGCGCAAGCGGCTTCCCTTCCGCGTCCAGCGCCTTCACTTCCACGTCGAACGTCTCGCCGGAAACGTAAACTGGCCGCTTCGTCGAAAGCGCCAGCGTGTAACCCTGCGCCGCCAAGAAGAAATTCTGCGTCGTGCGAGATGCTTCGCTCCGGCAGCGAAACCGACAGCGGCAGCACCTGCGTCTCGCGGAAATCGCGCGTCGCCAGCTTGAACTTCACTTCGCCGTTCTCGTCGGTCGTCGCGGTATGAACCGCGCCCACCGCCAAGCTGATAGCGAATCTCTCTCCCGACCAACGGCGCGCCGTAGTAGAACTTCGCCGCGATCTTCCCCTCGATCTCCTCGCCGCGATAAAACACCTTCCGTTCGGTGTCCACCGCCAGCTTGATCGGCTCCAGCCGGTACTCGTGCACCGTAAACGTCCCTCGTGCCCCTTGTCGTCCGCGTCGCGCACCGCGATCCGATACGTCCCCAGCGGGCTGGTCGAAGGCAGCGTGAACATCGACCGGAACGTGCCGTGCTGCGAAAGTTTCACCTCTTCCTGCCACACGCTGCGGTTCCGCGGGTCGAAGATTTCCAGCGTGTACTTCTTGCCGATCTCGATCACGAAGTTGTCGTCGCTGGCCCGCCGCAGGATCCCGCGGACGTGGACGATCTGCCCGGAACGATATGCCGGTCGATCGGTATAGATGTAGCCGCGGTCGGCCAACCCCTGCGCCACGCTCAGCCCGATCAGGCTCACCACGTTCGACGCCACGTTGCCATCCGCCACCGCAAAGATCCGCACATCGCCGGCCGACTTCAGCTCCTTGTACGACTGCTGAAAGACGCCGTCGTCGCCCGTCGCGCTTTCGGCAAACACCTGCTGGCCGTTCGAAACCAACAGCTTCGCCTTCGGCCACGCCTTGCCCGTCAACATGTTCTGCGCAAACACAAACACCTCGTCGCGCGAGCTTTTGACGACGATCTCCAGGTCGCTCTGAAGCACCAGCGTCGTCGCTTCCAGCGTCTTGCTCGTCACCGTAACCGCCATCACGCCGCTCTTTGCTGCCTGCTCCTTCGCCTCGTCTTTTCCGGCGGGCAGCGGCACTTCGATCTCGCTCTCCAACCGCTGGTGTTCGGCGTACTTCGGACACCTTGTATTCAATCGTCTGGTCCGGGATCGATCAGCGAAATATCCAGCCCCTCCACGCCGTGGATGTTGTGCATCTTGCGGAAGTACGTCTCCATATCGATCCGGAACGTCTTCACCGTCACGCTGTCGATGTTCCGCGACGTGAGCTTGATCCGCGGCGTCTCGTTCGTGCGAAACACCCGTTCGGTGGCGATCGATAGCTGCTTGCTCGTCAGGCGTCCGATGGCGACCTGCGCATGCGACTGGTGCGAGCCAAACGTGACCTTCTTGTACTCCTCCAGCGCCTGCTCCAGCTTGCCCAGCCTTCCCTCCAGCGTCGCCGCGATCAGGTACTGCCCCTGCGACGCTTCGTTCGTACCCGGATACTTGCTCACCAGCCGCCGCCAATCGGCGATCGCTTCGTCGTACTTCTCTTCGTCAAAGTTCATCTGACCAAGCTGATACATGATCGACGGGTTCCGCGTGTCGAGCGGATACTTGACCATGAACTCGTTCCATGCCTTGCGCGCCTTTTCGTGCTCTTTTGCTGCGCGGTGCTCCGCTGCCGATCAGATACTCGGTGTCGATGATCTGCCGCTGCACCTCGCTCCAGGCAGAGTGCGATGGATGTTTCTGCAAGTACGTCCGCCAGGCGGCAAGCGCCTCGTCAAACTTCTTTTGAAGCTGATACGCACGCCCCAGCAGATTCCGCGCGTCGGCCACTTCGTCCTTCTCCGCATACCGCTTGTCGCCCAAAAACCGATCCAGCGCCTTCACGGCGTCGGCGTTCCGCCCGAAGTTCAAATAGCTTTGCGCGATCCGCAGATGCGCCTGCGGCGCGAGCTTATGGTCGGGGTACTTCTTCAAAAACGACTCGAGCGACGTCACGCCCAGGCTCAGGTCCTCTTTGCTACCCGGCGACGGCAAGCCGTACGTCTGCGACAGATTGAACGCCGTCTGCGCAATGTGCTCATGCGTTGCGTCGGCGTGCGCCGCCAGCAAGTCCTGCCACGTGCGTCGCGCCTCCTCGCGCTGTCCGAGCGCAAGCTGCGCCTCGCCCAGCCGAAACCGCGCCTCGATGTCGCGCTTGATCCCCTCCGGCGTTTTGCTCTCCTCGGTCAGCGGGTGGTCCTTGAGAAACTTCGCATAGTGGTTCGCCGCTTCCTGATGATTCCCCACAAGCTGGTAGCAGTGCGCGATCTGCAGCTCGACCTCGGCCCGACGCTCCGGCTTCGGTCCAACGCGCAGCGCCTGCTGATAGAACTCCAGCGCCTTGTTGTAGTCCGGCTTCTGTTCCAGCTCGTTCTTGGGCTTGAAGTAGGCGTCGGCGAACTCCAGATACAGATCGGCGATCTCCTGCTTGCGATCCGCCGACAACAGGTACTGTGCCTGCTCCTTGTAGATCAGCTCTGCCGCGCGAAAATCCCCTTTCCGGGCCAACGATACCGCCGCCCCGAACTTCGCCCGCCGCGCCCAGTCGCTCTTGGGATCGTCCTTGCTGATCTGCTCGAACGCCGCCACCGCCTCGTCGTACTTCGTCTCCAGGTGCAGCGCGTGCGCCTTTAGGAATTGCAGGTAGTCCTTCGCGCCGCCCCGTTCCTGAGACGCCTCGTCGATCGCCGCGATCGCCTCGCCATATTGGCGGTCCTGCATCAACTGACGGACCTTCTCGGGTATCTTGTATTCTGCCTTGATTGTCTTGAAGTCGCCGTTCAGCGCGTCTTTACCGTTCTTTGGGGCGGCGCGTTTTGTGTCCGCGGTCTTGCCGGTCTTGGCGTCGCTGTCGGCCGCCACGAGATAGCCGAGCGAAGAAACGACGAGCAATCCGCTAGCAAGAGCCGCCTTGAGAGCCAGTCGCATGGATTTCCTCCTCAAAAGACCGTAGGGTGGGACAAAACGCCTGAGTAGGTGCGATGTCGGCCCACCAACATTAGACGTAGCCTCGATAAGATGATCTCCGACCTCTGGTGCACCGCCTCCTCCCAGTTAGACGCCCCGCGCGCCGCCAAAGTTCCCCGACGTGGCCAATTTTAACGCGCGAATGAACTTCGACGTGTAACACGGGTGTAACGAAACTCCGCCCACCTCATGCACAAGTTTGAGTTTTCTTGCTATCGCCTCGTGTCACCCGCTATACTCGCGGACGGAGGGGGGAACAGAAAAAGGGGGTTCTATGTCACGCCGCCTCTTGTCGGCCGGTCTTGTTGCTGCGCTTCTGGCTAGTCTTTTCCGCCCAGCGAATGGCACTGTTCCGCTCGATGTCGTTGTGCATAGCGGTCAGTCAGCAGTAATGGACGAAGGCGAGTTCAGCGATGACTTCGCAGAGAATTTCTCGTTCGACATTGCCCCGTCAACGCATACTCTGGTCTTACGCGCCTTACTGGAAAACGCGATCGTCGATCCGTTTGATCCCAGTGTGTGGCTTGGCGATCCTCGGCCGAACCTGTTACTCGCTCGCTTCAATCGGCAGGCAGGTGAGATTCCCGCTGATGTGCGATACGCCGACTTTACTTCTCCATTGTTCGTCAACGACAACGGGCAATCTGCGTTCAGAGCAGTGCTCAGCGGCGGTGACGTTACTACAGACAACGACTCGGCCCTCTACGTCACCAACGCGAGCGGCGCTGACTTTGCCATCCGCGAAGGCGCCGGCGCCGGATACCAACGCCACGTTCGGTGAATTCCTCATCGGCGGTTTGGACAATCAGGGTTGGACGGCCCTTCGCGCCGGCCTGCAACCTTCCTCCGAGGGCGCGGGAATCTTCCGCGCGGCCTACGTTGGCCAGAGCGAGTTGATCGCTCGCACCGGCGACAACGCGCCAGGCACGCAAGCCGCATTTGCAGATTTCGGAGTGCCTTTGTATGGCTCAACCGGTCAAATCGCGTTCGAGGCCACGCTCGCCAACGTCGCTTTGAACACTCAATCCGGAATCTGGGGCGGCTCACCCGGCAATCTGTTCAAGATCGCGCGCCAAGGTGATCAGGCCACAGCCGGCGGCCTCTTCTTTCACAATATTCAATGGACCGATCTCCGCGATAATCAGATTGCGTTTCTCGCCGAATTGCGCTGAGCCCGATGGCAACGCTGCCGTCGCTTCGGCGATCTTCGGCGGACCGATCGGCGCTTTTGACGTTCTTAAGACCACCGGAGACCAAGTGCCCGGCATGCCCGCAGGCGTCATGTTTTCTGAGTTTGGCTTACCGAATGTTAACAGCCACGGCCATATCGTCGTTGACGCGGTGCTGGCCGGTCCCGGCATCGCCGCTGGCAATGACTTATCGGTCTGGATCGGTGACGCCGGTATTTTCACTTCGATCGCACGGGAAGGCATGCAAGCTCCAGGAACCGAGGCTGGCGCGATGTTCGCCCACTTCGATCGCGCGTGGATCAACGATCTTGGACAAGCAACCTTCATGGCTGATATTGCGAGCGGGGCTGGTGCGTCTCGTGGCCTGTTTGCATACGATCCGCTCGGCGGCCTGTCGCTCATTGCACGCACCGGCGACGAAATCAATCTCGGCGTTAGCGTTATCGGGACAATCCGTGGTTTCGAGGGCCAACCGCAAATGAACAACCTTGGCGAAGTCGTATTTCAAGTTGACCTCTCGACAGGCGTAGTCGGTCCGGAAGCCGTTCTTCGCGCCACAATCCCCGTGCCTGAGCCAGCCGCATGGATGCTGGCTGCGTTGTGTGCCGTCGTGTGGCTTTACACATTCCGCCAACGAATCGCTTGACGCTGTCGATGCAAACACCGAAAACGGCGGGTGTTAGGTTTCGAGCCTCGCCGCCAATGCCGGAATGCCAATGCCGATACCGCTGCGCAGCCTTCCCCTACGTCACCGCGGTGATCGCCATTCTCGCGGCCACGGCATTGCGCGCGATTTTTAACCCGCTCCTTGCAGACCGTTATCCATTTGCCTTCTACTTCGTGGCCATTGTCGTCGCCGGCTGGATGGGCGGACTTGGGCCCGCTCTGGTTGCTCTCGTCCTCGGTTATCTGGCCGCCGATTGGTTCTTTCTTTCTTCCGATGGCTTGCTCAGTTTCGATGCCATTTACCCCACTGACTGGGGCGGCTTGGCCATATACTTCGCCGCCGGCCTCTCCATCGTGGCGCTTACCGAAGCCATGCGCCGCGCCCAAGGTGCCGCCCAAACCGAGGCGAAGAAGTTCGGCCAGGAGCAGGCGCGGTTGAATGAAGCGCAAAGCCGATTGGCCGCGATCGTCGAATCTTCTGACGACGCGATCATCTCCAAGTCGCTCAATGGCATCATCACCAGTTGGAATCGCGGCGCCGAACGCATATTCGGCTACACGCCTGACGAGACGGTCGGCAAACCAATCACCATGCTGGCGGCACGCGGTCGCGAAGATGAAATGCCGAAAATCGTCGCTGAAATTCGCGCGGGCCGCCGCGTCGATCATTTCGAAACCGTCCGTCGGCGCAAGGACGGGCAAGAAATCAACGTCTCGCTCACGGTCTCGCCGGTTCGCGACTCGGAGGGCCGCATCATCGGCGCCTCGAAAATCGCTCGCGACATCACCGAGCGCACCGTCGCCCAGGCAGAACGCGAGTCCCTGCTCGAGGCCGAACGCGCCGCACGCTCCGAAGCCGACCGCGCCAATCGCATGAAGGACGAATTTCTCTCCACCGTCTCTCACGAGATTCGCACTCCGCTTAACGCCATACTCGGTTGGGCGCAGATTCTTCGCTCCGGCAAAGCCTCGCCAAAAGATTTTGCTCAAGGCCTCGAGATTATCGAGCGCAACACCCGCGCCAGGCGCAGCTCATCGAGGACCTCTTGGACATGAGCCGCATCATCACGGGCCGGATCCGGCTGGAAGTGCAGCGCGCCGACCTGGCCGCTATTATCGAATCGTCGCTCGCTTCGGTTCGGCCGGCCGCTGAAGCCAAGGGCATCCAACTCGAACCCGTCCTCGACCGTTCCGCTCCTGCGCTCCACGGTGATCCCGTGCGGCTCAATCAAATCGTCTGGAACCTGCTCTCCAATGCGATCAAATTCACCCCCACGGGCGGGCGCGTAAAGATTTTGCTCGACCACACCAGCATAAATGTGCGAATTGTCGTCACGGACACTGGCCAGGGAATCGAGACCGATCTTCTTCCTTTCGTATTCGATCGCTTCCGGCAAGGCGATAGCTCCACGCGGCGACAATACGGCGGGCTAGGACTCGGCCTGGCCATTGTAAAGCAGCTCGTCGAGTTGCACGGCGGGCAGGTTCGCGCGGAAAGTCCGGGGCCTGGCCAAGGCGCGACGTTCTCCGTCACGCTCCCCATCAAGGCGCTCTCGAAGACCGATTTCGACGCCGGCCCAATCATGGCAACTCAGTTGGACGCGCCTCCGCCAATCCTCGCCGGCTTGCGTGTGCTGGTTGTGGACGACGATCAGGATGCACGATCATTGGTCGAACGTATCCTCCGAGATTGTCAGGCCGAAGTGACCACCGCTGCCACGGCCCGCGAAGCGTTCGATCACGTTCAGCAAGCGCGGCCCGACGTACTCTTGAGCGATATCGGCATGCCCGAAGAAGACGGCTACGACCTGATTCGCCAGGTCCGATCGCTTAACGCCGAGCAGGGGGGTGCCGTGCCGGCCGCCGCCCTGACTGCGTTTGCCCGCTCCGAGGATCGCCGCCGCGCGCTGATGGCCGGCTATCAGACACATTTGGCCAAACCAGTCGAGCCGGGCGAGCTTTTGGCCGTGGTTGCATCGTTGGCTGGCCGAATTCCCAGCCCGGACCGAGACTAACAGGCGTTCAAGCTTCAGGTTCTCGGTTCGTACGTGCACTCGCTAAAATGTGCTTGCGGCCGACTGTCGTATTCTGCTTGAATGCATCAAAAGCTAGCGGTCACGCATTCTCAGCTATACCGCGGTGATGCTGGAAACATCGCACGACCTGTCGCGCCCAACCGCCGCGCCTACCGCGAGCGTTTGCATCCTGTTGGTCGATGGTCATTCGGATGGACAACTCGCGCCGCAAAAACTCCTCGCGGATTCAGGCCATGATTTGCTCCTGGCGCACTGCGCCGACGATGCGGTGCGGTTAGTTTCGGAGCACAACTTTGCCGTGGTCTTGCTCGATGTCCAAGTCCACGGGTTCGATGCGTTCGATACAGCCAGGCGAATCCGCGCCGAAGAGCATCCCAGACGCACGCCGATCATCTTTTTGACGCAACATGGGGACCACCGGTTTTCGGCTGTCCAGGCTTATGCGCTTGGCGCGGTAGACTGCGTCGTCAAACCGATTGAGCCGGTCATTCTAATGGCGAAAATAGCGGGCTATGTCGATCTCTTTCAGAAAACCGAGCGTGTCCGGCGGACAAATCGTGCTGACTGTGACGCGCGACGACAATCAGGCCGCCGTCAGCGTTCGCGACACCGGCATTGGCATTTCTTCCGACAAGATACAGCATGTCTTTGAAATGTTTATGCAGGGAGACACGTCCCTCGAGCGGCAGCATGGCGGTCTCGGGATCGGCCTCACTCTTGTCCAGCGCTTGATCGAGCTGCACGGCGGAGTTGTCGAAGCCAAGAGTGATGGCCTTAACCAAGGCAGCGAGTTTGTCGTTCGACTGCCGGTTTTTTCGGCCGTCAAAGAAACGCGGCTTCTCTCGGATAAACCGGCCCCGTTGCACAAACTCGACTGTCGCGTCCTCGTCGTTGACGACAACAAGGACTCTGCCAATAGCCTGGCGCTAATGTTGGAGGCAAAAGGATGCCGGGTACGAACCGCCTACGATGGTATCGAGGCAGTCAGGGCCGCCCTCAGTTTCCGCCCTGACGCGGTATTGCTCGATATCGGAATGCCGCGATTAAACGGCTACGACGCAGCCCGACAAATCCGTCTGCAATCTGGCAATGAGCACGTCGTCTTGATCGCGACGACCGGATTAGGCCAGGAAGAAGACAAGCGCCGCGCACTCGAGGCCGGTTTCGACCACCACTTCGTCAAGCCGGTCGATCCCACCGGACTCATCCAACTCTTGGCCAGTCTCCGAGGCAAATCACCCGCTGCTCAGCCCGTGGCGTAAGCCTGGTGGGTCGGAAGGCCTCAATTTCGAGTGCCTTGCTTTGTGACCATCGCAAGCTTTCCGGCGACTTACTCCTCATGCGTCGAAATCGCGGGTCATCGAGGCCCGTCCCTTGATTAGGAGCGTTGTATGAACCCGTCCAAGAATCTTGGCATGATCCTGCTGGCCGTGTGGCTGATCCTCTATGGGATCCTTTCTAACACCTTCTTCAACGTCAACTTTACCTACAGCGGTGACGTGCTCGCGATCCTCGCAATCGTTACCGGCGTCGTGCTTTTGCTCCGGCGGGGTTGAATCCAGTAGGTCAGGCTATGCCTGACGCCAGTAGGTCAGGCTATGCCTGACGACGGGTGGCTGTGTTTTGCTGCCGCAACTGTGTATTGCGTTGGATGATTCACTTGCGCTTGTCTTCCTTGTTGTCGATGGCTGTTTCGATTTGTTTCAGAATCGCCCCGGGCCGAGTGGATTCCTCCAGAACGCCGACCTCAGGGTCGCCGTTCGATATGCCCAACCGCTCTTGAATCGCTTGCAGCATCAATAGCATCTTGCTGTTCTCTTGCTCCGACAACAGGTTGATTTGCAGGTCCAGGTGGTTTCGCTTTTCCGCCAATCGTTCCTCGTGGTTCTGCGTGATCAAAATGAACGTGGACAGGAAAATGGCCTCAAGCGACACAACGAACGTCAGAAACGTGAACGGAAACCGATCGATCCGCCACTGCTCAGGAACGATTCCCAGGGTGTTAAAGGCGATCCAGCCCGCGAACCACGCGATATGCAGATAGACAAACCACATCGAACCGGCAAACCGAGTGATTCTGCCCGCCAGGCGGTCGCCGACGGTCCGCGACGCCTCCGCCGCTTCCTCCAATTGGGCGATCGTGTCGATGTTGCGCTTCGTCAGATCTTCCAGCGATACCGCCCGGCGATCCCCACCTTCCGGGCGCCCCCTCCGCTGGGCCGATGGTTGCCGGTCTGGCTTGCTTTCTTCGATTTTGCCATCCAGGAGCCTGCTCACGAGTTGCTGAATAGTCGTCAAAGTCGCAACGACAGTGCAATTCGCGTGCGCAACAGAGCCGTTAGGTCAGACAACCCCCCGTGTCTGACCTGCTCAGATCAGCTCGCGCATCGGTTCGATGTCGGCATCCACCGGGTAGCGCGGCGTGCCCGAGCCGTCGAAGATGCGGTCGCGATGCGCGTCGAGACCCATCTGGTGGTAGAGCGTGGCGAAGATCTCCTGGAACTTCACCGGCCGCGTGACCGGCTCTTCGCCATACCGGTTCGTCTCGCCGATCACCTGGCCGGTGCGCATGCCGCCGCCGGCCACGAGCGCGGCGTTCACCTGCGGCCAGTGGTCGCGGCTGTTCATCTTGTTGAGCTTCGGCGTGCGGCCGAACTCGCCCCACACGACCACCGACACGTCGCTGTCCAGCCCGCGCTCGTGCAGGTCGGTCACCAGCGCCGACAACCCGGAATCGAGCAGCGGGAAATCGTCCTTCGACTCGACGAAGTTCATGCCGTCGCCGCCGTGCCAGTCCCAGCGGCTGAAGTTCAGCGCGACGACCGCGCCCCGGCCTCGACCAGTCGCCGCGCGATGCAGAAGTTCTCGACCATCCGCGGCGCGCCGTCGCGGCGGAAGCCTTCGTCGCTCTTGCCGTAGCGCGCCAGGATCTTCGGGTCTTCCTTCGACAGGTCGAGCGCGTCGCCCAGCTTTGAAGTCGTGAGGATGCCGAGCGCCTGCTGCGTGTAGGCGTCGATGCTCTGCATGCGATCGGCCACGTCGGCGTCGCGGCGAAAACGGTCGAACGACTGCCGCAAGCGATCGCGGTCGTGCAGCCGCTCGAGCGTGATCCCTTGCAGCACCATGCCCTGCGGCTTCTCGCGCGGCTTTTTGCCAAGCGCGTTGAACGGGTTATGCTTCGCGCCCAAGAAACCCGCCATCGCGGGCTCGCCCCAGCCGCGGTTGCCGGTGGGATACATGAGCGCCATGTTCGCCGGAACCGCCTCGTTGGCCGGTCCGCCCAGCCGCGACACCCAGCCGCCGGCCGAGGGCCAGCCGCCGCCGGTGCGCCGGTGTCGCGCTTCTTGCGGCCGGTCATGCACTGATAGGCGTCGTGGTCGCCGTCGCAGTCGGCGATCGAGCGGATGATGGCGAACTTGTCCATCATCGCCGCGATCTTCGGGAACAGCTCGCCGATCTGGATGCCCGGCACGTTGGTGCTGATCGGCTTGAACTCGCCGCGGATTTCGGCCGGGGCCTCGGGCTTGAGGTCCCACATGTCCAGGTGCGGCGGCCCGCCGGGCAGATAGACGTTGATGATCGCCTTGTTCGAGCCGGTGACGCCGGCCGCCGCGTCGAGCGCGAGAATCTGATTGAGGGCCAGCCCGCCGAGCGCCGCGCCGCCGATTTGCAGGAAGCCGCGCCGCGAAATGCCATCGCAGAATCCGCGGGCCTGGCCGCTGATTGATTGCGTTTTCCAAGTATCGCCAGCATGGCAAACCTCACGCTTGAGGGGGGATGCGTAGCGGTGAATTTCGGGCAGTGCTAAGCATCAAAGTGTACTGATTTGTGATGGTGGGTGTCAAATTGAGTGGTCCGTGGTCTGGTGGCCGTGGTGGGGGACTGCGAATTGGTCGCGTGACCTGGTGGTCTAGTGGGCTGGGTGGATTTGTATTTGTGTGCGCCGACTGTGTTGCCTGGTCGCGGGCCCGCCTGCGGCGACCCGCAAATGTGCGACAGAATCGCTGTTTGTGGCATTTTGTGAATTAGGAGCGAGTCGAGGTGCATTTATTTCACGCAAAGACGCCAAGACGTGGAGACGCGAAGCAAAAAACTCTAAGGAATCCAGGAAAGCAGGAAGAGCAGGTGCCAGTGGAACGGCGAACTGTTTTGCACAGAATTGTTCCCCGCGCAAATTCCATCGTGGGGGGCCCCGACTTGTGGGGAACAAATCGCCTGGTTTTCGGAAACTTGATTGGCGCAAGTTGGTGAGTCATTGAGCTTTGCATTTTTGGGGTTGTCGTTGGACGGAGGAATTTTCAACCTGGCGAGGCTCATGAACGGGGAAAATCGTTGG
This sequence comes from Pirellulales bacterium, assembly GCA_963829655.1. Classification (GTDB taxonomy): domain Bacteria; phylum Planctomycetota; class Planctomycetia; order Pirellulales; family JALHPA01; genus JBBDYH01. Next base: position 5,302,140 of record CAWHJG010000002.1, on the reverse strand, counting down.
ACGGGTCGGGGGAAGTTCCGACACATGTACGCGGAGACATAGTATACATATATCTCACATGTCAAGTGGGTGGCGGCCACAGGTTGTGGGGGTGATTGGGGGACTGGTCGGGGAGGTGGGGAAGAGACAAGGAGACCGGGAGATACGGAGACCGGAGACCAGGAGACCAGGAAACCAGGAGACCGGAGACCGGGAGACAGGGAGACACGGAGACAGGGAGACACGGAGACTGGGAGACACGAGACAGGGAGACACGGAGACTGGGAGACACGGAGACAGGGAGACACGGGGACCGGGAGACACGGAGACGGGGGACCGGGAGACCGGGAGACAAGGAGACGGGGCGGAACGATGAGCGCGGAACGATGAATCCGGCATGTGGAGTGGAGGCAGTTGGAAGGGGCAGCAGACGGGCGGGATTTGGTTAAAATGGGGGTATGGACGAGAAGCTGCCCAAACCGGCGTTCCGAATCTCGATCATGTTGGCATTGCTGCTAACCGCCTTACTTGCAGCCCTGCTCGCGACGTGGCGCGTCAGACAAATAAGTGCCGACAGCCGACCGTGGAACGCGTCGTCGATTCAACGTGGAATGACGAAGAAGGAAGTGGGTTTAATCATGGGCAACCACTTCTCAGAAACTCCCAATGTGTGGTCATATCGGGTCGGCCGCAGCGTGCGCGGGGATGGCGGTCCTACCGTGGAAATCGTCTTTGAAGACGGCCTCGTGATTGATGTGCGCGATGGGTACGAACAACCAAGCCCACGGCCGTATGTCGTGGGCCCCTAACCGATCGACGAGAACCCTTACGAAGTGCCGCAGGTGGAACAGGAGTGAAGAAAAAAGTGTTCTCTCTTAAGTCACTTCTGCTTTCCGTTCTCGTCGCGGCGGTGTTCATCGTCGCGTTTCTGAACAGTTCGTTTGTGTGGGCGAGCATAGTCGTTACTTTAACGCTTCTGCTGTTGATGGCAGCGGTGGTCTCAAGCTATCTACTTCCCCAAACGCGGCCGATGTTGGTTTGTGCCGCGATTGTAGGCATTAGCTATGGTGCTGCCGCATTTGTGTCGCCGCTTGGTCTTTGGGATTCCCTTGTGAGTTCGATCCTGTTGTACGATGTTTGGTATGAAGTAAATCAAGAGGAACTCAATCAGTACCTATCGAGAACGGCTTCGTCCGATACGTAGTGCCGATCCGACGGTATCAACCGATGTGGATAAGTGGGAGACGTTTGGCTATTTCTTTTATGATGGACCAGTATCACAAGGTTACGACAACTTGCTAGTTGTTAAGTGTCGAGACTTCATGCGTATCGGCCACTGTGCTTTCGCGATCGTGCTGGCGGTCATTGCTGGCTTGGTTGGTTCCTACGTCGCAAGGCGGCGCGATGTGAATGGGAGGCGGAACCATGTTTAGACTTAGGACGATGCTGGGGCAACACGTCCTTAGGTCATTACCCCGGCGGCAATCGAGTGGAGGGTCAGTCGGTTGAGGTGTGATGCTCAGCGGTTTGCTGGATGGACGAGAAGGCGGAAACGAAAGCAGAGTGGTGGCAGTGGAAGGGGCAGCAGATGGGCGGGATTCGGCTAAAATGGCGGTATGGACGAGAAGCCCAGAAAACGCCGCTGGTTTAGCTTTAGCCTTCAAACGCTGTTTCTGTTTGTAACGGTGGTTGCGCTGTGGCTTGGCTGGGAATACCGAATCGTCGCAGAGCGACGCGAGGTGAGAAGGCAAATCGTTGAAGGTGGAGGCTGGATTAGAGAAAACGAGCCTTGGCGAAATGTCATAAAGCCACAGCCATCGTTAATTCGTCGCCTGTTTGGCGATGAACTACTTACGGGCTATGACATTCATTATCCACTTTCGCCTGACGAGTCTGCGGACGTCGACCCCATCCGAAAAGTGTTTCCAGAAGCCAGGTCGGTGTCACCCTACTTCCCGCATGTCGTCAATTTCGAGTAGCCAAGTAGCAAGGACGAGAACCGGTATCGAGCGCCGCAGGTGGGAATGAATTACGAATTACCAAGGACGAAAGCGGCAGCGGCAAGGGCGGCAGGAGCGTTGAATAGCCAACGAGTAAGCAATGGACGAGAACGCGTATGAAGCACCGCCGGCCAATGACCAAACACCAATAACCAATGCGAGCGCCACCGAAGAGCCGCGTTATCGGCATCTAAGTATTCTGCGCCTGCTGGGGATTATGGCCCTGTTCGCGGCCGCTTGGACCATCGCTAACTTTGAAACGTCCTTCGTGCTCGTGGGTTGGTACACTGTAGTGCAATTTTGTCCGACACGGCGCGCAAGGCTGTTGGCGGTCGCTGTGCCTTTTTTTTTGTGGCGATTGCCGGTTGCGTGGTCTTAATATTGTGTGGGTTGTTGAACTTCAGCTTTTTGCATTAATGATGGACGAGAACCCGTATAGAGCGCCGCAGACTCTAAGCGTGTTGGACCGATGGGTGGTGCCGCGTTGGGTGTGGGTGATCGTTTTGGTTGCTGGATGTGTCTTGGTGCCCACGTTTCTGCCGATTTGGTACGCGACTGACAACGAAGGAAATGTGTGGCGCGCGACTTTTTGCGACGCGTTTGCCGCGAACTACAACGTCAATCGGACGATCTAAGCGGACCTAGGGAGTCGAACGATGAGAAATCAAACAGTTCCGCCAATGGCGCTTCGGACTTGCGGGTTTGTTTTCGCTTGTTGCGGTCGCGGCGATTGTGGCCGCACTGTGGAACGCGTTTCCGATGCCGAGTCTAACAGACTTCCCTAGAATTGAATTGGGCATGACACGTGCTGAAGTTGAGGCACTTGTCGGCCCGCCAAACCACTCGCTAGCTCACGCAGCTACAAACTACGTTTCCTACGGTTCTCTAGATGATTTGTGGGAGATCCATTACGCGAGTGGACGAGTTGAAACGATTCGCGTATGCGCTCGTAGTGGTAATGGTCTTGCACTATCGTGAGACGCTTGTTGCGTTCGGGCAGGAGTTAGCGTCGTGATTCGTATTCCTCGGTTTCGATTTCGACTGGTTCATCTGTTTGTGCTGCTCACGATTCTGTGCGTGGTGTGCGGCGTGATTGTGCGCGACGCTTATGTGACGAACCGGGTCAGCGCTCGCGTGTACGAGCTTGGTGGGCACGCCTATCGGGATCCCACGCTTATTGGAAAGGTGCTTGAGTATCTGTCGATCGATGGCGGTGACGTTGGAGAATATGTCGAGGAGGTGTATTTTCACGCATCATACTGTTGGCCGTGCCCAATTTATGCGGATTGCAGCTGTTTACACATTTCCTCTGACGATCTGGACGATGACGGATTAGCAGTATTGATACCGGAACTTGAGCGGTTGTCGAAACCCTTCAAGCTAACGGTAATCGGCACAAGTATTACGGACGCCGGGATGAGGGGGTTGCGACGTCGGGGCGTTGGAGTCACTGGACCTCACCGGGACGCGAATATCCGACGAGGGGATTTCTTGCCTGCAGGCGGCGTGGACTTCGGACACTTGAAATAGGGGACACCGACGTCACCGATCAGGCGATTCCGGACCTGATCGAGCTGGACCTAATCGAGCTAAGTGTGTCATTCACTCTGATGACCGCTGAGGGGGTCCGCAAGTTGCGTGAGTCGATGCCGGAGTGCGACATTTCCGCGGTTGGGTTCGACGCGGGCGAGTATTATGGCGGGCGACGGAAGCGGTATGGGGGCGTCTCGGAGGCGATTGAAACTGCGCAGCCTACAGGTGGGTAGACCTTTCGGTTCTTTGTCGCTGTTTTCGACAGGTGTGCTATGGCGATTGCTGTGACAATGCGAGCGCCGCGGTTCGGATTAGTGTGCGCAATTGTTCTTGTGACAGGTAGTGCGCTCGTAGACGCGCGAAATCCATCTACCGCGACTGCAAGTGAGGAGAGTAGCGAGCGTTCCACGAGTCCTGCACAGCCTGACACTCCTGACGAGTTACGCATTTCTGGCCGAGACCGACAACCTTGTTCGCGAGAGATGTCAAAGCTGCTGGGGGACGGTTTCCTTTTGGAATTGTGCGATGCCGAGAGAGTCAGGACGACGCCGCAGAAATACGTGATCAGCGATCTTCCCGCGAATTGTACAGTGGCTGTCGCATTTGCTCAGAAGGACGAGGGAAAGGAAGGTGACTACGCGCTAGTCTGCGCCGCACAAAACACTGGGAATCGACGAATGGAAGAGCGAGTGGAAGGTGTTTGACAAGCAACCGGCGTATTCGGCTGTGTGTGATCGCGAGGACACAGCATTCGTCGTCCACGATCCAGCGGACGCTGGGCGATGGCTGACAAAAGCAGGTGCGGTCTATGAGCTACATATTCAGACTCGCAAAACGAGCGCAAGGTCCAACGGAGGCAAAGCAGGCAAAGAGCCGACACGTCTGGTTCTGATTGGCGTTCGAATGGACGAGTTGGTGTCTAAGCCAGATACGCGGCCACAACGAAAGCGCCTGGTCGATCATGGGCGTTTGTCGAGAAAAGATTTCCAAGTGAATCACTTCGAATGGAAGACGCCAGCAGGCAAGTATCTTCTCGATCTTGGAAAAGCCGATGGAGTTGAAGGGGTTACGCACCAATACGAGCTCTCGGGACTACCGCCGCGTTACGCTCTCTGCATCGGGTTCGGTTTGGAAAGTGCAGACCCGCTTGTTCGTGAAGCAACTGACCACCGGTTAAGGCTGCGAAAAGGTGAGAGCGAAAGGATTGGACACGCTCTCCTCGACGAGTTGGTGAAGCAAGCTGGCATCAAACGCATTCATATCCACTTGGCGAGGAAGGACGGCCATGTGTTGATTAGCGACGAATTTGATACCAAGAAGTCATTTCGTGGTCCTGCGTTGCCGCTGTACGGCTCGCGACCCGACGGGGTAAATGCCTTTGTTACCGCTCCGGGAAACGACGCCTGGACATTCAAGACTGATTCTGCCGGCGGCTGCTGTTTTGTAGCTGCCGAGGACACCACCTACATGCTCGAAATAACGGTCCTCGAAGTTGAAGATGGACGAGAAAAACATCCGACCGTCCGAATGATGATTCGATCCTGATTTGTTCCATCGTGAGCTTTTGATCGGCACGCGGGATGGTGGTTAGGACAATGCCGTCCCGCTGGGACTCCGGGAAGAAAAAATTCTGCGCTGGGGGTCCGGGCACTCGCGTACCTGGCTACACGATGCCGTCGCGATGCGACTCCGGAGGGTTCTGCGACTCTTTCCGGGTCGATGATGTGGGCGACGCTTTTGTTTCCGGGGGCGGCAGTGCGGAGAGGAGAAGGTGGAAAGGGGAGAGCAGAGTCGGAGGTTCTACGGCAGACTCGACCGTCCGGCTAATGTCTGTGACGCTGAAGGCGTCGGGGGGAACTGATCGTCAGTCGTGCCTACGGCACTCGGAGGGGTTGTAGCGCGGCTAGTGTCCAGCATTGAAATGCTGGCTAATTTCAAGTGTCCCTACGGGACAAAAGCGTACGGAGGGCGACGCTTCGCTGAGCAAAACACAGCCACCCGGGCAGCGACACAGCCACCCGGGCAAACGGCCGCGCCCGGCTTTGTTCACCGCGGCGGTGTGACACGCACACGCGGGGGCGTGTAGGTTGTCGTGCTCACCGTTCGACTGTCGATGATTCCGTCGCCGCCAAAGTCCACGGTCAACTCGGCGAGAATCTGGTTGCCCAGTCCGTCGTACCCGTTGCGAAGGTTGGTGACGATGTCCAACACGCCGTCGTCGCCAAAGTCGATGCTGCTGATATGCAACAGTTGATTGCCGGCCAGATCGTAGGTAAACCGATCCGCCAGCGCAAGATCGTTCAAGCCATCCGCGTTGGCGTCGAACGTCACGTGGGAGGTCAATAACCTGTCGCTGGCATCGTAGGTGTAGACGCCGCGGTTCTGCTGGTCCACCACGCCGTCGGCACCTTCGTCGCCTCGCCAAAGGAACGTGAGATGGTTGCCTCGGCCGTCGTACGTGTTGACCTGGGAGCTCTTGAAGTCGATGACCCCATCGGCGTTGTCGTCGCCTTCAAAAGCGAACGAGACCCAGTTGCCGCGCCGGTCGTAGGTGTTGACTTGCGTATTGCGCAAGTCCACGACTCCGTCGGCGCCAACATCCTGCTCGTACACAAACGACAGCGTATTCCCGCGGCGATCGTTCACGTGGACGGCGGTGTCCTTGAGATCGACGGTTCCGTCGCCGTCGAAATCCAGCTCGCGCACCCACGACAGTAGGGCGTTGTTGCCGTCGTATTTATTGACCTGCGAGCTGCGGAAATCGACGCCGTCGCCCTCGGTGTCTTCTTCGACATTCCAGGTGAGCAGGTTCCCTCGGCTGTCGTAGGTATTCCTCTCGGAATAGCGGTAGTCAATCATGCCATCCGCGCCGAAATCCGATTCGATCACGATCGACAACAGGTTGTCGCGCCGGTCGTACGTGTTGAGCTGCGTATCGCGGACGTCGATGACGCCGTCAACGCCAACATCCAGTTCGGCGACGATCGAAACGACGTTGCCGCGGCGGTCGTAAGTGGCGGTCGATGTGGCGATGCTGTCGATCACGCCGTCGGCGTTATCGTCGATCTCCGAGATCGTGACTGAGAAATCCGCGGCCAACAACGCCCGGGCAGACAACCTTTCGAACGCGAGGCGGGATCGGCGGGTCGGTATTCGACCGCGCGGGAGAAAATGTTCCAACATGGCACTGGCCCTCTTCTGAATGGAAATGTGGATGAATCCATTGCGGCCAACACAAAAGAATAACGAATTCGTGTTAGACATTCACGAAGTCTGGTCGCAAAGAAATCGCATGCCGTATCAACCACATTCCATGGGGACAAGGATCGCCCAGGCTGCCGTTGACAGCACGTTCGCGCTTGTCGCGGCGCACGTGTCGCTCAGAGATACGGCGAAAAGAGCCGCGCCAGCCCGTCGCGGAGCTTGATCGGAAACGGCCGCGCGGCCAGCTCGTCAAGCGTTACGCGGCGGGCCGTGGCGATCCGCTCGTCGGCCAGCGCGGTGAGCCGCGCGGCCAGCGCCCGGTCATAGCACTCGACGTTGAACTCGAAGTTCAGCCGCAGGCTGCGCGGGTCCCAGTTGGCGCATACCCAACAGCGTCCAGACGCCATCGACCATCATCAGCTTGGTGTGGTCGAACGGCGGCCGCGACATCCACACACGGCAGTCGCGCTCCAGCACCTGGAACAGCATGGCCGTGGACGCCCACTTGACCAGGGCCAGGTTGTTCGCCTCGGGCAGGACGATATCGACTTGCACACCGCGAAGCGCGGCCACGTTGAGCGCCTCGGTCAGCGCGTCGTCGGGAAGGAAATACGGCGTAAGAATGACCACCCGGTCGCGAGCGCAGGCGAGCACGCCGACGAGCACGGTTCGCATCTCGCCCAGGTCTTCGTCGGGCCCGTTGGGAATTCCGCGAGCGAACACGTCTCCGACGGGCTCAGGCACCGCGAACCAAGGCTCGCCATGCAGGATTTCGCCGGAGGTGAAGGCCCAGTCCTCGATGAAGATTTCCTGGAGTTGCGCGACGACCGGGCCTTCCAGGCGGAAGTGCGTATCGTGGAGCGGGGCGCCGGTTGCGGCTGCAGGCCGAGCATTGCGCCTTCGCGAATGTTGAGGCCGCCGGTGAAGCCGATCGCGCCATCGACGACGAGGATCTTGCGGTGGCTGCGGAGGTTGCTGTAAGCGAACGAGCGCGGCAGGAACGTGCGCATGAACCGGTCGGTGCGCACGCCGAGGCGCCGCAGGGTCGGCACGATCGAGGGAAACGTGTAGCGCGAGCCAACGCTATCGATCAGCACGCGTGTTTCCACGCCGCGCTTGACGGCGCGGCCGAGGGCCTCGGCAAACATTTGGCCGGCGCGGTCGTTGTCGAAGATGTAGCTGCACAGCGTGATCGATTTCTTCGCGCCGTCGATCGCGGCGAGCATCGCGGGATAAGCTTCGTCGCCGTTGATCAGCGGCGTGACGCGGTTGCCCGCGATCAATGGATGCTCGGCCAGCTCGCCGACGAGTTGTACGAACGGGATGAAGCGGTTGGCGTCGCTGCCGAACTGTGCGCAAAGCATTTCAGACGACGCGGCGTGCAGTGTCGGCGGCAGCACGCAAAAATCCTTTCCGCCGCGGAGCAGCTTGGCCCGCCGCTGGATGCGGTTGATGCCGAGCACCCAATACAGGAGGAAGCCGATGGGCGTGACCCAGATGACGCCGACCCACGCAATGACGGCACGCGAGTCGCGTTTGGTGAGGATGGCGTGGAGCGCGGCCGGCACGCCTCCGGCGACCCAGAGGATGCCGACAATGTGTGGCCAGAAGTCGCGGAACAGGGTGTAAAGGTCTCGAAGCAGGTTGTCCATATATATAAGGACAGAGGTCGCGGCCGAAGTAAGCGTGAGCATCGAATGGGCTGTCGCAGGCGTCAATGGCAAGTAAGGGGACGTCCAGGTCAAGTGACGGTCTGTTAACCCGCGGCATCAAAGGGTTTACGCTTCGCGGTCCGCGCCAGACTGCCGTTGGCCAATAGGCAGTAGTTTGATACGGTATTTGGCCCGCTATTGATGTTTGTCATTGCCTGCTGATGGGCCAGGATGCCGAGATTGACCTCTTCCGCTGTTGCACCTCACGCGGCGGCCAAACGCTCGCCGTCGCCGAGCAATTTGTCGCTCATTCGCCGGCTGTTGTCGCTGGCCTGGCGCTATCGGGTTGGTTGCGTCCGCGTCGTCGTACAACAGGTGCTCTTGGTGCTGTTGTCGCTGGGGGCGGTGGGGTTTACGGGACTGGCGATCGATGTCATCCGCGCGGCGGTCGATCCGGCCGCATCGCCGGCCGAGTGGCCATTGGGCTGGCAGCCGCCGGCCACCTGGACACCGCTGGGCACGGTGTGCGTGATCGCCGGGTTGACGCTCGCGTCGGCCGTGGTGCACGCGGGGCTACGATTTCGTGCCGCAATCACATTGGCCTGGCTCACGCAGGCGATCGTGCTCGACCTTCGCAAGCGCGTGTACGACAAACTGCAGCGGCTGAGCTTTCGATTCTTTGACGCCAACCAGAGCGGCTCGATCATTAACCGCGTGGCAGGCGACGTGCAGAGCGTGCGCGCGTTCGTCGATGGCGTGATTATCCAGGCGATCACCGTGGTCCTTTCGCTGGCGGTGTACTTGGCGTACATGCTTAGCGTGCATGTGTGGCTGACGCTGGCGTGTCTGGCCACGACCCCGCTGTTGTGGGTTGCCGGCGTGTGGTTCTCGCGGTCGGTGAAGCCCGCCTATCTGGAGAATAGCCGGTTGACGGATCAGGTCGTGCTGACTTTGGCCGAGAACATCCAGGGCGTGCAGGTCGTTAAGGGGTTTGGGCGCGAAACGGACGAAATTGCAAAGTTCGCAGTGGCTAACCGTGCGGTCAAGGACCAAAAGTGCACGATCTTTCAACGCGTAGCGCTGTTTCAGCCGGCGATGGGATTTCTCACACAGCTCAACATGGTCGTGCTGTTGGGATACGGCGGCTACCTCGTCGCGCGCGGCGAGCTGAGCCTGGGTGCCGGGCTGTTTGTGTTTGCCAACCTGCTACAGCAGTTTGCCAACCAGGTGGGCCAGATCACGAACATCGCCAATAGCATTCAGAGCAGTCTGGTTGGGGCCGAGCGCGTGTTCGAGATTCTTGACGCGCCGCTCGAAGTGCAGAACACGACAAACCCTGTGAGGCCGAAACGCATTCGCGGCACGGTGCGGTTTGAGAATGTGACGTTTGGTTACAATCGCGAGAGCCCGGTGTTGGAGGAGCTGAACGTTGACGTACGGCCGGGGATGTGCGTGGCGATCGTGGGCGAAACCGGCGCGGGAAAGAGCACGCTATTGAGCCTGTTGCCACGGTTTTATGACGTCACTGGTGGTCGAGTGTTTGTGGATGGTGTCGATGTGCGCGAGCTGGACCTTGATCAATTGCGGCGCAGCATCGGGCTCGTGTTTCAGGAAAGCTTTCTGTTCAGCAATACCGTGGCCAGCAACATCGCGTTTGGAAACCCGGACGCAACGCCGGAGCAAATCGAGCGCACGGCGCGGATCGCCGCCGCGCACGAGTTTATTGAAGAGCTGCCGCACGGCTACGACACGGTGATCGGCGAGTTTGGCTGCAACCTTTCCGGCGGGCAACGGCAGCGACTGGCGATCGCTCGCGCGGTGCTTTTGGAGCCGCCGATCTTGATCCTCGATGACGCAATGGCCGCCGTCGATCCAGAAACGGAACACGAAATCCTGGCTGCGATGGGAGGCGCCATGGCGGGGCGCACGACGTTTGTGGTTGCGCATCGTCTGAGCACGTTGCGGCGAGCCGACCTGGTGCTCGTCCTCGAAAACGGACGGATCGTTCAACGGGGTACTCACGCCGAGCTGATGCGGCTGGGCGGTCACTATCGCCGGTCGGCGCTGTTGCAGGCGGAACACGCCGAGGGGAGTGCCGCCCTCGAGCGGCGCGTGGCATGAGACTACCGGGAATCGCAAGCCAAACAAATCAATCATTATGTCAACGGTAACCGCACAAAACCTGCGAACGACTCGCGCCCTCACGCGGCTGGAGCGCCGCGAGGAAGACGAGGTCGATAAGCGACCACTCGACCTGGGGCTGATCGTACGGCTTTTCGCATATACAAAGCCCTACGCTCGCCGACGGAATTGGTTGTTCTTTCTGGTTGCAGTTCGTTCGTTTCAGTTACCCGCGCTCACGTGGATGATCGCGGCGATTATCAAGGGGCCGATCACCGACGGCAACGCTCAAGCGACGCTAACCGGGGTGGGCGCCTTCTTGATGCTGGCACTGTCGACGCAACTCGTCATGCACTTTCGGCAGAGGTGCGCGTTAACGCTTGGCGAATCGGTGGTCTTCGATCTCAGAAACGACATATTTGCGCACCTGCAACGGATGCCGATGAGCTTTTTTCACCGGACGAAGCTCGGCCGGATCATCAGCCGAATGACTTCGGACGTGGAGGATGTGCGCGTCGGTGTCCAGGAAGTTCTGTTCGTGTGCATGGTGCAGGTTGGCCAAATGGTGGTCGCTGCCGCCTTCATGCTTTGGTACGACTACGTTTTGTTCCTGATGGTGCTCGGACTGGCTCCGGCCTTGTGGCTCATCAATCATCATTTTCATCGGCAGTTGAGCGTGGCGCTGCGTCAAATGCGCGAGTCGTTCAGCCGCGTAACGGCGACGCTCGCGGAAAGCGTTAACGGCGTCCGAATCACGCAAGGCTTTGTTCGACAGGACACAAATGCACGAATGTTTGGCGATCTATTGGGGGACCACGCTCAATACAACTACAACTTCAGCCGCACTCAGGGATTGTTTCTGCCGCTGTTGGACTTGAATAACCAGGTACTCGTGGCGGTGCTGCTGGTTGTGGGGGGCTATCAAACGTTATCGCCCGGCTCGACTACCGAGGTCGGTGACCTGGTGGGGTTCTTCTTCATGGCCACGATGTTCTTCAGCCCGATCACCGTGCTGGGGAACCAGTACAATCAGGCCCTGACCTGCATGGCGGGGGCCGAGCGCGTATTTAAGCTGCTCGACGCAGCGCCCGATTGGAGCGATCCGGCCGATGCAGTCGAGCTGCCGCGCATCGCGGGACACGTCGAGTTTCGGAACGTCTCGTTTGGCTATTTGCCGAATCGGCGCGTGCTTCACGATCTGAACTTCGTCGCACAACCCGGCGAGACGTGTGCGCTGGTCGGGCATACGGGCAGCGGCAAGACGTCGATCGTCAACCTGCTTTCCAAATTCTATTTGGCCGACGGCGGCGAGGTGATGATCGACGGATACGACATTCGCGAAGTAACGAGCACATCGTTGCGGCGACAGATCGCGCTGGTGCTGCAGCAGAACTTTCTTTTCTCGGGCCCGGTTCTCGATAACGTGCGCGTCGGCCGGCAAGGCGCCAGCGAGTGCGACTGCCGCCGAGCATTGCAGCAGCTTGAATGCCTTGATGTGTTCGAGGCGCTTCCGCAAGGTTTGCAGACACAGGTTGGCGAGCGCGGGGGAAACCTGTCGCTCGGACAGCGTCAGCTTGTCTGTTTTGCCCGGGCACTTTTGGCCGACCCGCGAATTCTGATCCTCGATGAAGCGACCAGTTCGGTAGACACGGTGACCGAAGCGCGCATTCAGCGGGCGCTCGCCCGGCTCCGCGAGGGCGCACGAGTTTCGTGATCGCGCATCGGCTGAGCACGATTCGCAATGCGGACCAGGTGCTGGTGCTTTCTAATGGCCGGATCATCGAACGCGGCACTCACCAATCGCTGCTTGTGGCCGGCGGCGAGTACGCAACGCTCCACCAGCGATTTGTCGACAGCGCCGGCATCGATTGAGGTGCTCAAATTATTTCGCCAAGCCGCGCCGAAAAGAGATAATCGCTCTTCTCCCGCGATTTATTCCCAGCAGCGAGAATACATTCATCGGATGTGCATCAATCACTCTTCGGCGTGATCGTAAATGGTCGACTGTCCTCTCGATGCCTGCGGGAATCCACAAGCGGCGGCAGCATCGTTAAGACCGGTAGTCATCAAGACTTGGGCGCGATCGTTCTAGGTGGCGCGCGTTTTGAACTTCTCGCGCCAGCGTCTTCATGTGCACCGTCCGGCGCACCTCGCTAGATTGCGACTGACGCGCTACCCCATCTTGCTCACATTCCGCTCACATTTCGTGCCAATCGCCTTTAGTGGCAAAAAACCACTGCGGCCCCTTGAACGATTCACTGATCGAACTACTATGGCAAAGTCTATCGATTTGACGCGTTTTTCGGGGGAGGCACCCGTGGCAGAGGGACAAGGGTCCACTTCATCGGAACAATCTAGGGCGCAGGCGCGGATTCTGGCAGTGCGGTTGGCCAGCCGCAAATTCAGGTGGACGATTCGCGGGCGTTTGCGTTGTACTCAAATTTTTGTCGTGTCACCGGCACGCCCGAGGAACTGATCATCGACTTTGCGCTGAACCCGCAGCCGATGGGCGTTCCCGCGGAAGCACTTCGAATCACACAACGAATTGTCACCAACTACTACACCGCCAAGCGACTGCTACACGCATTGCACTTGACGGTGCAACGACATGAATCGGTTTTCGGGGCTTTGGAGACCGACGTTCAGAAGCGCGTGTCGCCCATGCTTCGCGGCACCTGAATGATTTAGGCTTACGTAACCCGCCCTTCGTCCTGCAGGGAGTATAGAAGCAGGACAAGTTTGGCTACCGCGGAACCTGCGGGCAGATTCTTCCGTACAACGACTCGCGGTAGACGGAACACCGGAACATCGCATCGCCGCATCAGCCGCCGCTCAGGTGGCCGATGTGCGTGCGCCACAACTCGGACAGCTCCACTTGAAGAGGGGTGCTTGAATGGCACGCAATCGAACTCACCGCGACGACCGGGCGAAGTCAAACCGGCGGACCAGGACCCAGGGACGACTCCGCAAAGCGTTCTCCTCTCTATTGGATTCCGGGCGCTAGCCCTCGAATCACTGAACGGCATTGGCCGCGCCAGACATATGCGCCTTCGCGCGTGCGAAAGTCGCCATTGATGGTAGAGTCGCTCGAACAGCGACAGATGCTGGCCAGCGATGTTTATGTGGACGATAATTGGGCGGGCACGGCGTTTGGCGACGATCCAGATGGCGCGGGACCGGCCACAGAATATGGTGTCGATGCGTTTGCAGTGATTCAGGACGGTATCAACGCGGTCCAAGTCGCCGGCACGGTGAATGTGTTGGACGGGGACTATGAAGAGAATCTCGTCATTAACAAAACGCTCGATCTGGTCGGCGCCGGGCAGAGCGTGGTAACGGTTTACCCAGCGGTCTCAAGTCCGGACCCCATCGGCGCCGATGGGTCGTCGCTGCCGGGCCTTGGCGAGAGCAGCATCGTTCTGGTTCAAGCCAACGACGTTGAGATCAGCGGAATCACGTTCGACGGCGACAATCCGGGCCTCACAAGTGGCGAAGACGTCAACGGCGCCGATGTAGACGCGCGCAACGGCATCATCACCGACCACAACGCGGTATCGCTCGTTACCCGCCTCGAAATACACGACACCACGGTCCAGAATATCTACCTCCGCGGAATTCAAGCCAGCACCGATTTCGGCACTTTCGACATCCACGACAACACGGTCACGAATGTGGCGGGTGATCTCGGTTCCATCGCCATCTTCAACTTTGGCGGCTCGGGCAACATCAGCAACAACATCGTCGATCTGGCCAGCGATGGCATCGCGGCAAACTGGTCGGTGGGCACAACGATCACGGGGAACGAGGTCTCCAACAGCCTTAGCGGTATTCACACCGACAACGCGGGTGGCTTTGGGGGTCCCAGCGTGGCCGATCTGATCGAGGGGAACACGGTCAGCGACGGCCTCGGTGGCGATAGCTATGGCATCTTTACGTTCGCCAGCTACACCAGCCCGCTGATAAAGAACAACATCATCAGCGACGTAGACACGGGTCTTGCGGCGCTCGGCGACAACGGCGGCACTCCGACGTTCGAGCTGAACCAGGTCAGCAATAGTGCGCTGGTGTCAGGCAGCATCGGCGCGTTTGTAACGACGAGCATCGCCCCGTTCGGTTCGCTGGATATCAGCGCCAACTTCCACAACAACACCTTCAGCAACGTAGACACGGGGATCAGTGTCGAGGAAGAAATCGGCTTCACTGCATTGATTAAGGTCGATGGCGATTCGATCACCGGCAGCACCAACGGCATCTCGCTCATCGATGGCGACGCGGTCATCTCGGGCACTTCGATCATCGACAATGCCGGCACCGGCATCATCGTGATCGGCGGCGACGCTCAGATCAGCGGCGGACAAATTCACGGTAACGCGGCGGGCATCGATTTCGCGGGTGGCGCCAGTGGCAGCGTGACGGGAGTGGATTTCGACGGGGCGATCGATAATGAAATCGACCTCATGCTCCATCCGCTGGCGGCCGCGGTCTCAATCGGCGCCGGTAACCAATTCGCGGGCGATGATCTGTACATCGATCTGGACCATACACAGTCGTACGACCTTTCGAGCAACGGAACCTCGTTCGACGAGACGAACAATTTCCGGATCGAAGATAAGATCCATCACCGGCTCGACACCGATCTGCCGCTGACAAACGGCCTGGTCACTTGGGAAGCCGGAAACGTGTATGTGACGGCACCGGGCGTCGGCTCAACAGATTCCAGCATCCAGCGCGGCGTGGACGCCGCCTCCAGCGGCGACACGGTCAACGTTGAAGCCGGCACGTACACCGAGCAGGTGGACATCACCAAGGCGATCACGCTGCGAGGCCAAGGCGCAGCGACCGTCATCAAGTCGCCCGCCGCGCTGGTTAGCACATTCAGCGTTGGCACGACGACGTTCTTCCCCGTTGTCACGGTTGAGGGTGTCGATGCGGCGGTCCACGACCTGACGATCGACGGCGATGGCCAGGGGAGCCACGTGAACAATCGCTTTGTCGGTCTGGCGTTCTACAACGCCGGCGGTACCGCGGACAATCTCACCGTTACCGGTGTCCGACATGAGCCGCTCGACGGCGTTCAAAACGGCCTGGCGATTTACGCGCGTGTCAATGACGCCACGCCGCGCAGTCTGACAATCAGCGATAGCATTGTTCAGGACTATCAGAAGAACGGCATCACGGTCGCGGGAACGGACCTGAGCGTCGAGATCGCCGGCAACACGATCACCGGCGCGGGCGACACGACGTTGATCGCCCAGAACGGAATCCAGGTTACCGATGGCGCCGTCGCCAATATCCACGACAACGATATTTCGGGGCATCTATACAGCGGCGTGGTCGGCGGCCCGGATGTATTCAACGACACGCAGTCCACCGGCATATTGCTCCTCCAGCCCGGCGCTGGCACGGTCGTGGACGACAACGACATCAACGGTAACGACATCGGCGTCTACTCGTGGGGCTCCGGCCTGACGATCAGCAACAACCGGCTCGGGCAGTCGGCGGCCAATCGTTACGAAGGCATCGTCGTCGATGAGGGAACGACCGATGTCACCGGCAACAACATCAACGGCGGCAATGTCGGCGTGCTCGTGGTCAGCTTCGATGGCAACGCTTTGCATTCCGAAGCCGATCTCAGCGGCAACGTAATCACCGGCGCGGGAATCGGCGTTCAGTCTCTGGACGACAACACCGCGGATGGCGTGCAGCCAATCATCACATCGAACGGCGACACGATCACCGGCAGCACCACGGCCGGCATGCTGTTGGCCGACGCGAGTTCGGTCATCGATACTGCCGACGTGCAGAGCAATGCTTCGGGTGCGGTCGGAATCGTCATCGATGGCGGCCACGCGCTGCTACAGAACAGCGACCTCAGCGGGAATCATGTCGGCCTGCGCGTGCTCGGCGACGCGCGTGTCGATGCCGGGGATGACAACGACTTGGACTTCACCGGCCTGGGCTCGAGTACAGGCAACAACGACTTCACGGGTTACACGGGTGCCGGCGGCAACTACGCGATCGAGAATCTCAATCTAGTGGCTTCCGGCAACCTCGACGTTCTCGCACAGAACAACGATTTTGGCCCGTTCGTTCTACCGTCATCGATCGAAGGCGTGATCTTCGACGACACCGACGATGCGACTCGGACCGAAGTGATCTACTCGCCCGCTCAGAATCAGCAGGCCGCTGCGGCGATTGTGTACGTGGACGACAACTGGGCGGGTACGGCGCTTGGCGCGGACCCCGACGGCGTGAGTGGACCGGCTACCTCGTACGGCGTCGATGCGTTCGCCGTGATTCAGGACGGTATCAACGCCGTTGCGCTCGGCGGTGAGGTCATCGTCTATGCCGGCAACTACCTTGAGAACGTTGAAGTTCCGGCGGCACAGGACGGAATGACGATCACCGGCCCCAACGCTGGCCTCGCGGGCGACGATCTGACCCGCGGCCCTGAGGCATTTATCCGCGGCGCGGGCAGCGGATTTGCGCTGACGATCAACGGCGCGAACACGATCGTGGACGGCATTGCGATCGCCGATGACGACGCGACCGACAACGGCGAATCGATCGGCGTTGCGCTGGGCGCTGAAGGCGCCGGCACGGAATTCCGCAACAACGTCGTGTCGGGCTTTATTACCGGCATCTATCTGGCGTCGGGCCATCAGGACGGTCTGCTCGAGGACAACCTGATTACGCTCAACGCCAACGGCATCTTGATCGAGCAGGACCTTAACAATACCGACATCGTCGATAACCGCATCGTCGGTAACAATTTGCTCGATTCATTCTGGGCCGGCCGCGAAAGCGCCGGCATCCGCGTGCTTTCCCTCTTCAATGGCAGCGGCAACACGATCTCCGGTAACACGATTGCCGGCAGCATGGTCGGCATCGATCACAACTCGCCGAACAGCCTCACGTATTCGAACAATATCGTTGCCGGCGCAAACATCGGCGTGAACGTCGTCGATGGCGCGAGCGCAAACCTGGTCGGCAACGCGATCAACGACAGCGTCGTCGGCGTCCGTGCGGCGACGGGCGGCTCGGTCACGCTCTCCGGCACGAACTTTGACGGCGGCCTTGGCGACGACAATGACACCGACCTGTTGATCGAAACTACCGCCGGCGCGGTGATCATCGGCGCGGGCAATGCCTTCGCCGGCAACACGTTCTATATCGACAACCAATCGACGCAGTCGTTCGACCTGTCGAGCAACGGCACTACGTTCGATGAAGCGAATAACTTCCGGCGCGAAGACAAGATGCATCACCGCGTCGATACCGACGTGCCGCTGACGACGGGTCTGATCACGTGGGTCGCGGACAGGCTGTTTGTGACCGCTCCGGGCGTAGGCTCGACCGATTCGAGCATTCAGTGCGCGATCGACGCCGCTTCGCCGGGCGACACGATATTCGTTGAAGCCGGCACGTACACCGAGAACCTCATCATCAGCAAGGACATCAACCTGGTCGGCGAGGTGGATGGTTTGGGGGCTGCATCGTGAACCTGCAGCCAGCGTCGGCCGGCGACTTGATCACGATCAATGGCAGCGCAGTTTGGCGGCGACGAGACAGTGAGCATCGAGAACTTCAACCTCAACGGTCTGGCCGGACTTGCCGATCGCGGCATCCACGTTGCCAGCACGGCCGACTTCGGTACGCTGTCGGTGGACAACGCCAGCTTCAGCGGCTTTGACTTCAACGCGGTGATCGTCAATGGTCCGGCAACGGGCTCGCTGTTGGACAACGTCGAGATCAGCGATGCAACGTTCACGAACAACGGCATCGCGGGCGGCGGCGGTTCGGGCGACTTGCAGTTCTTCCTGTATAACGGCGACGCGACCTTGAGCGATCTGGTGCTCGTGGGCAGTTCCGTCGGCACAACCGGCCCGCGGCTAGGCATTCAGTTCCGCGGCACCGGCGACGCGGCGGGCGTCGGTACGCAGCCGATGGGCAACGTCACGCTCGACAACGTCGATGTGTCGGGCGACTACGTCACCCAGATGATCGGCATTCAACGGTACAGCAACGTCAACAACCTCAGCCTCAACGACGTGAAGTTGGGCGGCGCGACCTCGTCGATTACCGGCGCATTTGGCGCTAGCCTGCGACTTGACGCGCTCGGCGCGGGAACGCTTGCTTCGCCCGCTACGGTGGACTTGGGTAATACACACTTCCGCGGCCTCGATCCGGCAA
This sequence comes from Pirellulales bacterium, assembly GCA_963829655.1. GTDB lineage: Bacteria > Planctomycetota > Planctomycetia > Pirellulales > JALHPA01 > JBBDYH01. The sequence goes on along the minus strand of CAWHJG010000002.1, from coordinate 5,283,458 downwards.
GCGCAATGCCGTTTGAAATCGAGATTGCACCGGATAACACACACACCTTCCTGCGAGGAGACGCCACCGGCACGACTTGGACCATTGGCGGCGTGGACGTGGCTGCTTCGGCGTTGACTCTGTCGCAGGCCTTCGACGTTGAAGACCGCATTCTGCACTACGTGGACTTCCTGCATCCGACTCACGGCGCGTTCAAAGGCTTTGTCGAGGTCCAAGACGGCAAGGCATTTGTGAGCGATACGCACGGCGGAAGCATTCGCCGCGGCGTGGAAGCGGTCGATACCAACGGCACGGTCCACGTGTCAGCGGGCACGTTTACCGAGAGCGTTCTTGTCGACAAAACTGTCACGCTGTTAGGCGCCCAGGCGGGTGTGGATGCTCGCGGGCGAGTCGCCGGCGAATCGATCATTACTCCGGCCATCGGCGATGAGGCACTGGCGTTGGTGAACGTCACCGCCCACAACGTGACGATCAATGGGTTCACGATCGACGGCGATGGGCCTGCGCCGGACGGAGTGTTATTGCTCGACGGCGTAACGGAAAGCAACGCGGCTCGTGGGATTGTTGTCGATGCCAACAATGCTCAGGTGCTCAACAATCGAGTGATGAACACTTACCGGCGCGGCGTTCAATTCTGGGTAAATGCCGCGACCGCGCCGATTGGTGGGCTGGTGAACCAAAACGAGCTGAGTGTTATTGGAGCGGACGTAGCCAGCCCGGCCAATTCCGGCGATGCGATTCTCGCGTTTTCTGACCCCACGGTCACCAACAACAAGGTGGTCACCGCCCGCACCGGCATCACGCTCATCCAGGTGTATGCTCCGAACGTGACGCCGATCGCGATCAACGGAAACGAGATCGATGCGATCAACGGCATTGCGTTGAACGAGACCAGCAATTCGTTACCGGCGATTACAATCAGCGGAAACACGGTCACAACCAGCGACGGCGGCGTCGGCCTGCTGCTGTGGTCGGTCGGCGGGGTGTTGAACGCCAGCGGCAACACGTTCACCGGCTCGGGCAATGGCGATATCGGCGTTTATGCATGGACCGGCACCAGCACGGTGCCCATGAACGTCACGCTGAGTGGCGGCTCGATCACAAACTACGACGCCGGTGTGCATCTGACTAACGATGAGGCGACGTTCGGGCCGGCACTGGCCGACACGACGGTCACGCTCCACGGTGTCTCGATTTCGGGTGGTGACACGGGGGTGTTGGTGGAAGATGCGGGAGCAAGTGCGTTTGCCGTCAACCTCGGTCTTACCGGCAATACGGCGATCAACGGTACCGTGACCGGCATCGTTCTTGATGGCGACTTGGCTGAGCTGGTAGGCGACACTCTGGGCGACACGGCGTTCAGCGGCCAGAGCGGCGACTACATCAGGCTGGCCAATGGCGGCTACGGCGCTCCCGGCACACAGACCGACGTAATCGACGCGACGGCCGTAACTTTCAACGGGCTGCTCGCGTCGGCCATGACGTCGGCCCAGCGAGTCGCCTTGGAAGGCAAAATCTTCCACGAGCCCGACGATGCGACGTTGGGCTTCGTGCGAGTGGATGCGTTCAACGACAATCCAGTCGCTGGCGACGATTCAGCCACCGTAGATGAGGACAGCATCAATAACGCGATTGATGTATTGGCCAACGATGAAGATGTAGATGCGGATACGCTGACGATTACCGGCGTAACTCAAGGCGCGAACGGCGCCGTGACATTTACCGCCACAGGCGTCAGCTACACGCCGAATGCCGACTTCTTCGGCTCCGACACCTTCACCTACACGATCAGCGATGGCAACGGCGGCACCGACTCTGCGACGGTCAACGTGACGGTCACGCCGGTGAACGACGATCCGGTTGCTTTGGATGACTCGGCCACCGTCAACGAAGACAGCACGAATAATGCGATCGATGTCCTGGCGAACGATCACGATGGAGTCGATAGCGGCGAAACGCTCACTGTCACGGCAGTTACCCAGAGGCGCGAACGGCGCGGTGACGTTCACGGCACCGGCGTCAGCTACACGCCGAATGCCGACTTCTTCGGCTCTGACTCGTTCACCTACACGATCAGCGACGGCAACGGCGGCACGGATACTGCAACGGTGAACGTGACGGTGATTCAAGTCGGACCGTCGTTCCTCGGCACCAACGGGAACGATGTTTACCTGGTCCGCCTCGACGCGACCGGCACGACGATCGAAGTGTATAACTCTGATACTGCGAGCCGGCACTCCGATCTACACGACGCCGCTCGCCGGGGCGAGCGAATTAACGTTCGATACCTTGGCGGGCGATGACCGGCTGATCATCGATCTCACCAACGGCAACCCAATTCCCGCTAATGACATCAGCCTCATTGCGGGTGCGAACGGCGGAGCCGGCGATCAACTCGAAATTCGAGGCGATGGAGCGGCATCCGGCAGCTTTGCAGCCAACGGAACGGAAGCCGGCGCGGGACTCCTTACGATTGGCGGCCGCGAGATCGATCTTGCCGGAGTCGAAGCAATCGATGCCGCGAGTTTGGATTCGTTCGCGGTCGTCACTCCGAATGCCGCCGACACGCTTGCCGTTGATATTCTTGCCGATGGAACCAATGTGCTCAGCGGCACGAGCGGCGGCATTGGCCTGCCGACGGTGACCCTTGGCGATCTGAACAGGATCGTTATCGACGCGGCTTCCAACGACGCTGGCGCTGGTGACGACTCGTTGAACGTTGACTCCAGCAGCACTGCAAGCAACCTGCCGTTCATCGAATTTAACAGCGGAACTGGAAACAATACGCTGACTGTTGAAGGAGAAACATCCCGCATCGATGCCACGATGTCGTCGGGAGGTTCACTTGCAACGGTCGTCTCCGAGGATGCGACGCTCTACACAAATCGCTTCCGCCAAACCTCGCTGACCCTGAGTGACGGCAGCCGGGCGATCGTATTGTCCGATGGAACGAACGCCGGCACGTCGGTTCTCGAGGCTGCTGAGCATCGCCAATTCCCCGAGCGCGCCGGCCGCGCAGTTGGATCTCACCAATAATGATCTGATCCTGCGATCAACCGCGGCGACCAAAGACGCAGAACACGCCGAGATGCAGGCCAATATCAAGAGCGCTCAGAACGGGATTGATGATAACTTCATCACCAAGTGGGACGGGCAAGGCATTACGAGCTCCACGGCTCGCGCGTCGAACGTGGCCACTGGGTTCGACCTGGTCGGCCTGGGGGTGATCCGCAACTCCGACCTCGCCGTCACCACCGGCTTGCCTCACGCACCCTATACCACGTTCAGCGGACAACCGGTCGGCCCGGATGATGTGCTCATCAAGTTCACCTATGTCGGCGACGGTAACTTCGACGGCCAAGTGGACTTCGACGACTTTGTCGCGATGGACAACACGTTCTTCGGACTCACGCCGAATTTGGGTTGGGCTTCCGGCGATATTAATTTCGACGGCGAAATCAACTTTGATGACTACACCGTCGTCGATCAGTCCTACTTCTTCCAGGGTGCGCCGCTCAGCGGCGGAGGCGGGATCAGTTTCGCCTTCGCCAGTGCGGAAGCTCACGCGGCCAACGAGTTCGCGGGATCAATTTCGCCACTAGCGCCTCAACGGCAGTGTCGAAACCTCACCCGAGATTGTCGGCGCCAGTGCCGGATTGTCGTCAATGGGGAATGGCGCAGTTGCCGATCGCAAGTCGTCGCCGATCAGCGCCGACCCCGCTCGTCGAGGCGATTGATCACACGGCAATCGACGATGCGATCGAAGCCGTGTCGTTGGCAGTTGCCGACAGCTCGTTGGCAAAACAAAAGCCGTCCCCATCCGACGAAATCTGGGCAGATGAGTCGGCTAGTTGGTGAAATGTTTCATAAACCGCATAAGTGGCCAGCCAGGCATGGCACGGTCGAATTCGACCGTGCCATTTCCGTTTTTGGCCCGTTATGGGAGTGCGGCCAGGCCAATTGCCCATCCGAGCGTATAGACGCTATCACAAACCCGGCCGATACAATCCACCCCCGTACCGCCGTTTCGCCGTAGTTTTCGCCCCGCAGAATCCCGCCTTCTTGCCCAACTTCCGCGATTGTTTTGCCTTATCTTATGCCGATTGCTAAACTTTAGGTGAGGTTGAACGTTAAACAGCGCGTAAACGGTAGAGAAGCAGCCTAGACAGCGAGGATCGACTCAGCGGGGATGGTCGATCCTGGGGGAGTGCGGTGACAAAGAAAGGCGGGCGCTATTCGGAGCTGGCTGGATGTGGCCAGTTCGATGAGCTTGCCGGTGGTTAAGTCCCATCCGGTTTCCGCTACCTCCTTCGCCGCAATACCGACCCGCGAGCGACATGCGCGTTCGATCTCGAAACGCCATCCCGCCAACCGCCGCTCTCGGCGTCGGGCCGTCCGTAATGCCTCCCGCCTTCGACAATTCAATCTTGAGCAAACGCCGCCAGGGCGAGTACTCTGCCCCGCGCGAAGCAAGTTCGCGGTTATCCCGCGGGTATCCCCACCGTAAGAATTCGCAATCCGGCCAGCGCAGGCCGATCCAGTTCAAGGATCATAAGCAAGATGGCTTCACCAACGGATGCACAAGCGATACGGCGTTCCGCCAAACCTGTCCGTGTCTTGGAGTCGGCCACGGTCCGCTTCTGTGGCGACTCCGGCGACGGCATGCAATTGGCCGGAACGCAGTTCACCAACGCCTCGGCACTGTTCGGAAACGACATCGCCACCTTTCCCGATTTTCCCGCCGAGATTCGCGCCCCGCGCGGAACGCGCGCCGGCGTCAGCGGCTTTCAGATTCACTTCGCCAGCCGCAAGATCTACACGCCCGGCGATCAGGTCGATGCCCTGGTGGCGATGAACCCCGCCGCTTTGGTTACGAACCTTCCCGACCTCATCAAGGGGGGCATCCTGATCGTCAACAAGGACCTGTTCGATGAAAAGTCGATCAAGCAGGCCGGCTACGAAACCAGCCCGCTCGACGACGACTCGCTCGACGAATACCGGCTGTTCGCGGTCGAGATGACCAAGCTCACGCGCGCCGCTGTCGAAGACCTCGGCCTGGGCACGAAGGAAAGCGACCGCTGCCGAAACTTCTTCGCGATGGGTCTGGTGTTCTGGCTGTACGACCGGCAGCTCGATTCGACGCTGCGATACATCAGCGAAAAGTTTGCGAAAAACCCAAACGTCGCCGAGGCCAACCGCCGCGCTCTGCACGCGGGCTACAACTACGGCGACACGACCGAGGCCTTTGGCGATCAGTACTCCGTCGCGCCGGCAAAGCTTCCGCCCGGCAAGTATCGCAACATCACCGGCAACCAGGCGCTGGCCTGGGGCCTGATGACCGCCGCCAAGCGCAGCGGTTGTGAGCTGTTCCTCGCCTCGTACCCGATCACGCCCGCCAGCGACATCCTCCACGAGCTGAGCCGCTACAAGAACTTCGGCGTCCGCGCGTTTCAGGCCGAGGACGAGATCGCCGCGATCACCGCCGCGGTCGGCGCGTCGTTCGGCGGTGCGATGGCCGTCACCACCTCCAGCGGCCCCGGCATCGCGCTCAAGCAGGAAGGCATCGGCCTGGCGGTGATGACCGAATTGCCGCTATTGATCATCAACGTGCAGCGCGGCGGCCCGAGCACCGGCCTGCCCGACCAAGACCGAGCAAGCCGATTTGCTTCAGGCCGTCGTCGGACGCAACGGCGAATGTCCCGTTCCGGTTCTCGCCGCGCGCAGCCCCGCCGACTGCTTCTATGTCGCGCAAGAAGCCTGGCGAATCGCCACCCGCTACATGACGCCGGTGTTCGTGCTCAGCGACGGCTATCTCGCCAACGGCTCCGAGCCTTGGCTGATCCCGAACATCGCGTCGTTTGAGACGTTCCCGATCAAACGCCCCACCGGGCTGGAAAACGGCCACGAGTTCATGCCGTATGCTCGCGACGAGCGGCTGGCACGGCCGTGGGCCATTCCCGGCACGCCCGGACTTGATGCATCGCGTCGGTGGGCTCGAAAAGCAGGACGTCACCGGCAATGTGAACTATGAGGCGGCCAACCATCAGCACATGGTCAACACCCGCGCGGCCAAGGTCGCGGGCATCGCCGCCGATATCCCGCCGACAGTAATCGAAGGAGCGCAGTCGGGCGCAATGCTCGTCCTCAGTTGGGGGGGCACGTATGGCTCGTGTGCGACCGCCGTTCGCGAGCTAAACGTTCGCGGCCGCAAGGTCGGCCACGTTCACCTCCGCTATTTCAACCCGCTTCCCTCCGACCTCGGCGACATCCTCACGCGGTTCGAAGACGTGATTATTCCCGAACTGAACCTCGGCCAGTTGCGGATGATGATCCGCGCCCAGTACCTCGTCGATGCGATCGGCCTGAACAAAGTGCAAGGCAAGCCGTTCATCGTGGCCGAGATTGTGCAAGCAATCGAATCGCTGTTGAGCACGAACGGCCACTCGCACCCGCACAATCAAACGATCGAAGTCGCGGCACCGACAATTCCGGTCGCCGTCGGCGGCGAAGGCTGACGATTCTCACGACTCACCGACTCACCATTCATTCCGATTCTGAACCCTGAACCCCTCACGATAAACCCTATAAATGGCCACCGATCTCGCACTTCCCGTTCTCAAACCTGAAGATTTCGCCAGCGATCAAGACATTCGCTGGTGCCCCGGCTGCGGCGACTATTCGATTCTCGCCCAGATGAAGAAAGTGATGCCCACCCTTGGCATCGCTCCGGAAAACACGGTGTTCATCTCGGGCATCGGCTGCTCCAGCCGTTTTCCGTACTACATGAACACCTACGGCATTCACTCGATCCACGGCCGCGCGCCCGCCGTCGCCACCGGCCTGAAGCTCGCCCGTCCCGATCTTTCCATCTGGGTGATCACCGGCGACGGCGACGGGCTTTCGATCGGCGGCAATCACTTGATGCACGCCATCCGCCGCAACGTCGATCTGAACATCGTGCTCTTCAACAACCAGATCTACGGCCTCACCAAGGGGCAGTACTCGCCCACGTCGCCGCTCGGAAAAGTCACCAAGAGCACGCCGACCGGCTCGATTGACAACCCCGTGCACCCGATCACGGTGGCCCTCGGCTGCGAGGCGACGTTCGTCGCCCGTACGGTCGATGTCAACATCAAGCATCTCGGCATGGTGCTCAAGCGCGCCGCCGACCACCGCGGCGCCTCGTTCGTCGAGGTCTACCAGAACTGCAACGTCTTCAACGACGGCGCGTTCGAGTGGGCCACCGACCGCGACACCAAGGCCGACAACCTGATCGAGCTGGAGCACAACAAGCCGCTGATCTTCGGCAAGAAGCGCGACAAAGGCATTCGCCTAAACGGCGTGCAGCTTGAGATCGTCGAGCTCGGCAAGGGCATCGCCGAAGACGACCTGCTGTTCCACGACGAGCATGCCACCGAGCCAACGCTCGCCTACCTCCTCTCGCGGATGCGTCACCCGGAGCTCCCCGAGCCGATTGGCGTCTTTCGCGACGTCAAGCGGCCAATTTACGACGACCTGGCCGAAAAGCAGCTCGACGACGCCCGCGCCAAGCACGGTCCCGGCGACCTGCAAACTCTGTTCGACTCCGGCGACACCTGGATGGTGAAGTAAAGGCGAGCAGCATTGGCAGACCACGGCCCGGTTGCGTTTCGCCGCCATTTAGTTGCACGATCCTCCGCGCCGCTTATATTCTTCTGCGCAGGGGCCGGCGATTTTGCCGCAAGGAACACATTGATCACGTAGCGCCGCCGCAAGCACGCACCGTTACTTGCCGCGTGGTCGCGTTTGGCTGCGAAAAGAGGCTCGCCATTTGCCGGCGTCGGCCGGCGATTTGACCGCTATCTCTCCGTTGTCCGTTATCCGGACCTCTTTCGCGCACTTCACTCGCCACATCCAACGGCTGCTTACCGGCTCAAGCTTAGGCTTTTCGCGTCCGCGTGAATTCGCGCTCGGCTGCGCAATCCGCTGCCGCGAATCGCTCGCCGTCGGCTGTGCGCTAGGTGATCGAGGGAGGTGCCGCATGACGAGTTCGCGATTAGCTCGTTTGCTCGCTGCTTTGTTTGTGCTATTGGAATTCCTCTCGCCACGGCCCGCGTATGCGTCGTTGCTTGTCGATCTCCGCGCCGTCTCCGGCTCCGGCGTTACCTTCGAAAGCACCAAGTCGGTGATCGTCACCGCGGCAAGCGTCGGCGGCGTGATCGATTTCGAAATGTGGGGTGTCGTGCGTGCAAACAACCTCGACATTCGGGACGATTCGCTGCGCAATTTCTCAGGCAGTCTGCTCACCACACACTTCGGCCGTGGGGGAGTTTCTGGCAGCCTCGCCAACGCCGGAGAGACCACGACCGGTCTCGCGCTCGGACTGTTGGCCCCGTTTAATACCGGGGCATCGAACAGCAGCGGTAAATTGCAGAACCTCGATGGCGACCCTGACTTTGAGATCGGTGGCACGGTAGCCGCCGACCTATTAATTGGGCCGACGTTGACCCTCGACTACCCAGTCCGATCGACGAAAACGGCGGTGCGCTCGCCGAATTCTTGATGTATCGCTTTAGTCTTCCGATCACATCGATTCTGGCCCGCGACAGCTTCAATGACTACACCGTTGTCGGTTTTCGCCGATACGCACCGACCGTGAGCGTACTTTGGTACGAAGATAGTCGAGCGCAAAACGCCTTTACATCAATCCAGGAAGGTTCCGGTGTCTGGGTGCACCTCCCCGGCCTCCCCGAAAGCCGGCGTTTCGCCGCGGCCAACGTACCGGTCCCAGAGCCAACAATCGGCGCCCTGGCATTGCTTGCGTTTGCGGGAATTGCCTGGATCCGATGGCGCCGCAGAGTATCACTCTACAAAGTCGCGTCTGTCGTTCGCGACGTGCCGGCGGCTCTTGCGCCGCATATATACCCACAAGCAAGCCGCCAACGAGATCACGCAAAGCGCTTTGAGACCCAACAAGCAAGACGGTTTCCACCAACTGCCCGTCCGCATTTCGATGAAATCGGAAATGCCGAACAAGACAAACGAGAGCGCCGCGACGATTCGCAGCCGGAACCAAAGTCCGCGATTGAACGCAGCGCTGACTAACAACGCGACTCCAATCGCGACCCAAAGGACGCCCTCAGCAAGATTGAATGCTTCGTGTAAACCCATGTGCGACCGTTACACAAACAGGTCCATCACGGGTTTTCCCTTCCCATCCTCTGTCACGTAGAACGGCCGCTTCTCCACGTCGAACGACGTCCGCGGCGCGATCCCCATCGCCGTCAGGATCGTCGCGTGAAGATCGGGAATCGAGATCGGGTTCTTCGTCGTTAGCAGTGGCCGTTCGTCGGCCGTCTCGCCGTAGAGAAACCCGCGTTTCATCCCGCCGCCGAACAAGAGCACCGAGCCGGAGCCGGTGAAGTGACGGTGCAGCCCGTAATGGATCATCTGTTGCATCGTGTCGCTCTTCGCGCACGACTGGTCCTTGGCGGTGCTTCCCGGGATGCCTTCGATCATCATGTCGCGGCTGAACTCAGTGGCCAGGATCACCAGCGTGCGATCCAACAGCTTTCGCTCCTCCAGGTCGCGAATCAACTGCGCAATCGGCCGGTCGATCTGCTCCTTCATCGCCTTGGCGGTCGTATGCCCGTTCTCGTGCGTGTCCCAGTGCACGAACGGCACATATTCGGTCGTGACCTCGATGAACCGCGCCCCCGCTTCCGCGAGCCGCGCGCAAGCAAACAACCCAGGCCAAACCGCCCCGTGTTGTACTTCTCGTACGTTTCCTTCGCTTCGGTGCTCAAGTCGAATGCCGCCCGTTCCTTCGAACCCAACAGCCGATGCGCGTTCTCGACCGCGCAGCATCGACTGCTGGTGATGGTCGCTGGCGATCTGGCCGACCGCGGTGCGCTCGACCAATTCCTTGTAGCGCTCGTACCGCGCGGCGAACCGTTCGCCCGTCATCCCCGCGGGCGGGCGGACCGCCTCGGCCGCGTCGTTGGGAAACGGCAGGTTGAACGGCCCGAATTCACTGCCAAGGAATCCGCCGGTCGTGAACGCCTTGAGTTCCTCGCTCTCGCCCACCCCCTCGAGCCGCTGGCCGATATTGATAAACGCCGGAATGGCGGGATTCTTCGGGCCCAGCACCTTCGCGATCCACGAGCCGATGTGCGGCGCGGCCACGGTCTGCGGCGGAACGTAGCCGGTATGCCAATGATATTGATGTCGCGAGTGCAGGATGTGGCCGAGGTCGGCGACCACGTGCGAGCGGATCAGCGTACCGCGATCGAGCACCTGGGCGATGCTTTCCAGCCCTTGCGAAATCTTGACGCCGTCCACGACCGTATCGATCGACGGAAACGTGCACAGGATTTTTTCGGACGGCACGCCCACTTCAAACGGCGTGTACCGCTTCGGGTCAAACGTCTCGGGCGACGCCATGCCACCGGCCATCCACAACAGAATGCATGTGTCGGCCTTGGCCGCCGGATTCTCGATCTTTTCGGCGTCCGTCTCTGCAGCGCGAACCGACCGCGGCTCGTCGAGCGCCAGCGTAGCCAGCGCCGCCGCCGACATCGATTGCAGAAACACTCGCCGCGAAGTGGCATCCTGCGAGCTCGTATTGTTTGACATGGTTAATCCTTATTTATGGACCGCTTACCACTCCTACCACGGACAACGGACAACTGACGACGGACAACTATCGAACCAACTGAAACTCCGGCAGCATCACAACCGCCCATAACAAATCGGCGATACCTTCTTGCGATGGCTTTGCTCCAACCAGCTCCCGTGCAAACGCCACTTCTTCGGCACTCGGACGCCGGCACAACGCATGCATCCAGATCATCGCGGCCGTCTCGTCGCTCGTCGCTTGCGGATGCCGCTTAAGCAAGTTCTCCGCGCCGCGCGACAGGGTATCGGCCAGGATCTTACCGTTCGATAAATCCAGCGCCTCAAGCGTCGTAAGCTGATCCGGTCGCGTCGTCACCACTTGTTCTCGATTCGGCCGCCCCAGTGACCGCATCAATGCATCGGAATTGACCAGCGAAGCTCGAATAAATCGGCGCTCTTCGGGTACACTGTCGCCAAACGATCGCTCGGGGATTGTCTGAGCCGCTTTCTGCGGCGCTGTCCCGGTAAGCAGCCAAATCGCGTCAACGAATTGCTCGGCCGACATCCGCTTGAGTTGCGGCCCGCGGAACACAAACTCGTCGGCGGATGGCTCAACCTCACAAGGCACACTCTGCGACTGGTACACGCGCAAAGTGGCAACGTGCCGAATGAGCTGCTTTAAGTCATAGTCGTGATCGACGAGATAAGTGGCAAGATAATCGAGCAAGTCCTCGGACCAGGGCCGGTTCGCCATCATATCGACCGGATACACGATCCCGCGTCCCATGAGCCGGTCCCATAGCCGGTTCGCAATCGTGCGCGTGAATCGGCCGTTTTCGGCATGTGTCACCAGTGCAGCCAGCTCGCTCAACCGTTCGGCCTTCGGCTTGGCGGGATCGATATTCCCCAGCTCGGGGAACAAGAACCGCGGCGACGCGATCTGGCCAGTCGCCTTGTCGCAACGGTGCAGTTCGAGCGGCTCATCGGCGATCACCGCAGCCAGGCCGTATGCGTCAGCCAGCTTCCAGTCGTCGATAAAACTGTCGTGGCACGAGGCACACTTTAAGTTGGCCCCAAAGAACACCTGCGAAATGTTCTGCGAAAACTGAACCTCGCGCCGCTGGCTGGCGTTCACGCGGCCGCGCCACTGAATGCCGTTGATGAATCCCGCCGCGCCGTCGCCGGGGGCGATCAGCTCGCGGACGAACTGATCATACGGTTTGTTCTCGATCAGCGACCGGTACAGCCACGCGGTAATTTGCTTGCGGCCCCCGTCGATGTAGCCGGTGCCCGCGTAATCGTTGCGTAGCATGTCGTTCCAGAACGTCAGCCAGTGCTCGGCGTATGTAGTATTCTCCGCCAGCAGGTGGTCGATGAGTTGCTCGCGTTTGTTCGGCGAGGTGTCGGCGCTGAATGCGTTGAGCTCGGCCGTAGTCGGCAACAGGCCCACGATGTCGAGATAAATCCGTCGTACGAAGGCCGCGTCTTCCAGCGGCGCGGGCCACTCGACGCCTTGGTCGCGAAAGTATGCGTTGACAATCCGATCGATCGGATGCTCGATGCCTGGCGACGACGCCGGCGGCTCAACGCGTCGTGGCTTTAGCGGCGGCACGTAGGCCGGCCGCTTGAACGTAAACCCATTCTCCCAGGGGAGTCCGGCGTCGATCCACTTCTTGACCGTCGCAATCTGCTCACCCGTGAGCGGCTCGCCTTTGTTGGGCATCCGCTCGTCGGGGTCCTTGCTCGTGATCCGGCGGTATATCTCGCTGTCGGCGCTTTTTCCGGGAACCGCGACCTCGGCCTTCAAGATCGCCTCGCGCGTATCGAGCGAAAGCGAGCCTTCGTACTTTCCGTCGGTGTGGCACGATGCGCAGGCGCCTTGAGGATTGGGAGCACGTCGTGTGCAAAGTCAATCTTGGTGACGTCCGCTTTCTTCTCGGGTTCGGCGCCCGTTGCGAGGCGAACCATGGCGCAGAAAAACAGGATCAGGCCGCTAAGACATTTCATACAGGGCGGGATCGGCAAGAAATGAAGATTGGAAGGATACGTCGATTTTAGCGTGCGACACCGACCGCCAACAAGCAATCCGGTCGGTTGCGACCGCGCAAGCAAACGAGTAGATTCACGCTACGCATTTGGCAAGTTCGGGGGATTCAATGGCCAACCAGTTCCGTGTCGGCGTCACGCGCGACTTTCTCAAGCCCGACGGAACGATCGGGTTCGGCGACATCGGTCTGTCCCTGCTCGACAAATCGCAAAACGTCGAATGGGAGTTCCTCGCCGACCATGGTACCGAATTGGTACCGCGTGACGTCGCTTCCTACGACGGCCTGTTGCTGTTGGCGCCAAAGGTCACGGCTACCACGCTCGCGGGCACCGGGCGACTGGCGGTCGTGGCGCGGTTTGGCGTGGGTTATGACAACGTCGATGTCGAAGCATGCACTGCCAACGGCGTAATGCTCACGATTACACCCGACGGTGTCCGCCGCCCCGTGGCCGCGGCGGTGATTACATTCGTGCTCTCCTTGGCGCACAAGCTCTTAATCAAGGACCGTCTGATCCGCGACGGGCGTTGGGCCGATAAGCTCGACTACATGGGGATGGGCGTCACCGGACGGACACTCGGAATTGTCGGCCTGGGCAACATCGGCCGAGAGGTCCTGGCACTGGCCGAACCGTTTGGCATGCGGCACCTGGCCTTCGATCCCCACGTGTCGCCGCAGAACCTTGCGGGTGAGCGCGTTCAACTCGTTTCCCTAGACGAATTGTTGGCGCAGTCCGACTTTGTGGCAATCTGCTGTGCGCTCACAAAAGATACGCATCACTTGATCGACGAGCCGCGCTGCGCCGCATGAAGCCGACGGCGTACTTGATCAACGTGGCCCGCGGGCCGGTCGTGGACCAGCGCGATCACTTTGGCATTAAAGGAGAAGTGGATTCAAGGTGCTGGCCTCGACGTGTTTGAGCAGGAGCCGATCGATCCGAATGACCCGCTCTTGAAGCTAGACAACACGATTCTCGCTCCGCACGCGATCTGCTGGACCGATGAGTGTTTTTTGAACAACGGCCAAAGCGCATGTCAGAGCTTGCTCGACGTGGCGGCCGGCCGCGCGCGAAAGCACGTGGTCAATCGGGCGGTGTTCGATACGCCGGCGATGCAAGCCAAGCTGCGGAGGTTTGGCGGCGGTACATAGCGTGGGCAACAGACACTGCGCCGTTCCGTTTTGAAATGTGGGCGGAACGCCACGGAGGGCGTTCCGAACACTTGTGACTGACGTGGTAGGTCAGGCTATGCCTGACGAAAGAAGCTAAAGGAAAGTCGATGCGCGAAAACAAAGTCAAACGAACGCTCATGCAGGGCGGTGTGTCGGTCGGTACGATGGCTTTGGAATTTGCCACTACCGGCCTCGGGCGTATCTGCGCCTCGGCTGGGGTGGAATTCTGCGTGTTCGATATGGAGCACTCCGGCTGGACCATGGAAACCATCAAGATGTTGATGGCCACCAGCCGTTCTGCCGATCTGGTTCCGCTGGTGCGTCCGCCGGTCAGCGAATACCACTTCATCGCTCGTGCGCTGGATATCGGCGCGATGGGCATTGTCGTTCCTTTCATCAACACGGCCGAGCAAGCGCGCGACCTGGTGCGCTACTGCAAGTACCCCCCCTTGGCCGCCGTGGGGCGGCGTTCACACTGGGCCACGACGATTATCAAAGCGGCGACCTCCCGCAGAAAATGCGGCAGTGCAACGACGAAGTGCTCATCGTCGCGCAAATAGAAACCGTCGAGGGCGTTCAGAACGTGGAAGCGATTGCCGCGGTCGATGGCGTGGATGTCGTCTGGATCGGCCAGTTCGACTTGACCACATCGCTGGGAAAACCGGGTGAGGTAAAAGATCCCGAGTTCCTCCTCGTCTCGAAGCGCATTCTCGAGGCCTGCCAGAAGGCCGGCAAAGCGGCGGGGTTTGGATCGTTGTTCCTAAACGACGTCCTGCAGGCCCGCGAAGAGGGGTTCCGCTTCCTTGTGTACACCGCCGACGTGTGGATTTTCCAACAGGCGCTGCGGCGCGGTATCAAGGCGATTCGCAGCGGACAAGTCGAAGATTGATGAATCTGTTGCCACGCAATGTGTTGCTGTACGGCGCCGAGGAGAACCTTCCCGAGCCGGTTTTGCTGCGCACGGGCCCGCTGTCCATGGTCTTCGAGAACGGCGACCTGCGCTACATTCGATTGGGCGACCTCGAAATCGTTCGACGCGTGTATGTTGCGGTCCGCGATCACAACTGGGGGACGATCCCCATGCGAATCTCGAACCTGACCCTCGATGCGGGCACAAAAAGCTTCGCCATTACCTACGACGCCGATCACATCGAGGGAGGCATCCACTTTCACTGGAAAGCAACGATCATCGGCACGGCCGAAGGCGAAGTCCGATTTGCAATGCAGGGCGAAGTGCGTTCGACCTTTCGCCGCAACCGCATCGGGTTCTGCGTTTTGCATCCCCCCGAATGCGCTGCCATGCCCTGCCGGATTGTGCAGGAAAACGGCAACGTCGTCGAAAAACCATTCCCCAAACAGATCGCGCCGGCGCCAAAACAAGACCCGTTCCTCGAAATCCGCGAAATGTCGTACGAGTTCGCGCCCGGGCGTTTTGCCGATCTGCATTTTGATGGTGACGTATTCGAGACCGAGGACCAGCGGAATTGGAGCGACGGTTCGTTTAAGACATTCTGCACACCGCTGCGCCTGCCGTTCCCCGTTGAAGTCGCCACCGGAACAAAGATCGCGCAGCACGTGCGATTACATCTTCGCGGCGGAGTCGAAGGCGTCCACGCTGTCTCTGCCGCTGGCGACGAACCCGTCGTGGTCGAGATCGATGCAACCGCGCGCTTGCCCTTGCCCGCGATCGGGCTTGGTCTCTCGACGGAGCGGCTGACGTCGAAGCAGCTTCAACTCCTAAATGCACTTCGACCCGCGCACTTGCGCAGTCGATCTTCATCTGCCCAGTACTGGATCGCAGGAGACCCTTGCGCTCGCGTCGGAACAAGCAATTGCGAGCGGCGCGAAGCTGGAATGCGCGCTGTATTGCTCAACCAACGCGGTGGTCGAGCTCAAGACCCTTCTGTCGTGGCTCACCACAACCACTCCGATCGGCCGGTGGCTGCTGTTCGACGATCAAGCCAAGACCACTCCGTCGCACCTGATCGAGCTTGCCCGCGAAGTCCTTGCGCCGGTGGTCCCCGGCGTCCCGATCGGTGGCGGAAGTAACGCCTACTTCACGGAGCTTAACCGCGATCGCACCGAATTGGCCGGCGCCGACATCGTCTGTTATTCGCTCAACCCGCAGGTGCACGCCTTCGACAATACCTCGCTCATCGAGAACGCGTTGGCGATTGCCGCGACCGTCGAGAGCGCGCGACAGCTCTATCCCGAAAAAGCGATCGCGGTGACTCCCGTCACATTGAAGCCGCGATTCAACCCCGACGCGACCGGCGCAGCGGCACAAGGCCAGTCCAATCGCTTGCCCGATAACGTCGATCCCCGCCAAATGTCGCTGTTTGGCGCCGCCTGGACGCTGGCCGCTATTCAATCGCTGGCCGCCAGCGGCGCGGCAAGCGCCACGTTCTACGAAACGCTCGGTTGGTGCGGCGTGATCGAACGCGACGAGGGGTCGCCATTGCAGGGACTATTCCGATCGATCCCGGGCGGAGTCTTTCCTGTGTACTTTGTTGTGGCGGCACTTGGTGAGTCTAAATCCGGCGTGATCCTTCGCACGAGAATCGGCCACCCGCTTTCAGTGTCGTGCATCGCCGCCGAAAACAGCGGACGGCGTCGTGTGATGCTGGCAAACCTCACCCCCAATCGCCAAAGGATCTCGCTGCGCGGCTTATCCGGCGAATGCCGGCTTCGGCGCCTGGACGAAACCAATGTCGAACACGCCATGCGCGAGCCGGATCGATTCTTTGCTGACAACGGCGACGTGATCCGTCCCAACGACGGCAGCGCGTCGCTCTCGCTCTTGCCATATGCAATCGCGATCGTGGATTTCTAAAGCATGAGCCAGCCCGCCTCCGAGCCGCCCTTGTTGAAGGCTGACAGTATCGTCAAACGATTCCCCGGCGTCACCGCGCTGGATGGCGTTCAGCTCGACGTTCGCCGCGGCGAAGTGCACGCCCTGGTCGGTGAGAACGGCGCCGGCAAAAGCACGCTCATGCATATCCTAGCCGGCGTTTATCGGCCCGATGCCGGCCAGATCGACTTCAACGGTCGTACCAACGTGCGGATCGAAAACGAACGCGCTGCGCAGGACCTTGGGGTCGCCATCGTTTTTCAGGAACGTAGTTTATTCGCCGATCTCTCGGCGGCCGAGAATATTTTCGCCGGCCGCCAACCCACACTTCTCTGGGGCCATATCCGCCGGCGCCGGCTCATCGAGGATGCTCGCCGGCTTCTCGAACGTGTCGCGCTTCCAATCGATCCGCGCACGCGCGTCGCAGACCTATCGCCTGCCCAGCAGCAAATGGTCGAGATCGCCAAAGCCCTTTCCCTCGACGCCCGGCTTTTGATCCTCGACGAACCGACCGCCGCTTTGACCGACGCGGAAACTCGCGCACTGTTCGACTGCATTAATCGCTGCCGCCAACAAGGCGTCGGCGTGATCTATATCTCACACCGCCTGGAAGAAATGTTTCAGATCGCCGACCGCGTGACCGTGCTCAAAGATGGCCGCTGGCAGGGCACATTCGATGTCGCCGACACCTCGCCCGACGATTTGATCTTTCGCATGGTCGGCCGCGAGCTGGCCCGCGAACATCTCGATCGCACATCGACCGCGCCGGGCCGCACCATTCTACAAGTACGTCACATCTCCGATCGCCCCGGCGCAAGACGCCAATCGCTCCTCGACGACGTGAGTTTTGTTGCGCACGCGGGCCAAGTCACGGCGCTTGCGGCCCTCGCAGGCGCGGGCCGCACCGAGACCGCCCTGGCGATCTTCGGCCTCCGGCGAACTACGGGGGATTTCATCATCGACGGCCAAACGATAAACCCGCGCACGCCGCGCGACGCAATCGCCGCCGGCATCGGCTATCTGCCCGAGGACCGCAAGGAAGCCGGGCTGTTCCTCGATATGAGCGTCGCGGCCAACATCGCGGCTGCGCAGCTCGACCATTTTGGGACCTGGTGGCAAAATGACCGGCTGCGCGAACGTGTCGCCCTCGACTATCGACGCCAGTTAAGAATCGCCACACCCGATGTCGATCGCGCTGTCGTGCAGCTCAGCGGCGGCAGCCAGCAAAAGGTACTCCTCGCCCGTTGGCTCTTGGTAAATCCCAAGGTATTGATCGCCGACGAGCCGACGCGCGGCGTCGATGTCGGCGCCAAGGCCGAAGTGCATGCCTTGCTCCGCGAGCTGGCGCGCGCAAGGCGCCGCCGTCATCGTGATCTCATCCGACTTGCTCGAAGTGCTCGCCTTAGCCGATTCGATCGTGGTCATGCGCGAGGGCCGCGTGGCCGGTCGGCTCTCGCGCGAAGAAGCCACCGAGGAATCCATCATGCGGCTGGCCGCGCGAGGCGCGGCGGCATGAATAATTCTGATCGCGACGCTCAGCCCGCACGATCATCCTGGCCCGGTCGCCTGCGACGCCTGATCACCGGCGCTACTCGCGCGAGATCATGCTGGCGGTGTTGATCGCGGTGTTGGTCGCCGCGTATTACGCTCGGCATCCCAATAACTTTCCCCCGGTTCGCAGTCCCGCCACGTTCTTCAACAACCTTGCCGCCGACGGCGTGCTGGCCATCGGCATGATGATGCTCATGATCGGCGGATTGTTCGACCTGTCAATCGGCAGCCTGTTCGCGCTTGGCGGTGTAATGACGGCCCTATTCGCCACCCATGCGTCGTTCCAATGGCCGCTGCCGTTGGCCATGCTTGCCGGCCTGCTCGTGGTCATGTTCTGCGGTCTGATCAACGGCTTCATTGTCGCCAAAATCAAGGTCAACCCGCTCATCACCACCTTGGCGACGATGGGCGTCTTCAGCGGCCTCGCGCTGTTGGTCGGCGGCACCGCGACGCCGCTGCCGGATTCGATTCGCTCCTGGCCGCAGAAAAACTACTGGGGTCTGTACCTGTTCGTCGCCGTCGCGATCGCGCTCCACTATTTTTTGTCGCACACGCGCTTTTTCCGTCAGTATTACTACATCGGCTCGAACGCCAAAGCCGCCGAGCTCTCCGGCATCGCCGTCGAGCGTATGCAGATGCTCGCTTACACGGTCATGGCCGCGCTGGCCGGGTTGGCCGGCATCGGCGACGCGATCCGCAACGAAAGCGCCAGCGCCACGATCGGTTCCGGCGCCGAGCTCAAGGCCATCACCGCCGTCGTTCTCGGCGGCGCCAGCCTGGCCGGCGGCAAGGGCACCATCGCCGGCGCGATCCTCGGCGTTTTGTTCATGGGCCTGATTGGCAGTATCATGACCATCGAACGCATCGACCCCAACTGGCAAAAAATCATCGTCAGCGGCGCCTTGGTCGCCATCGTGGCAATCGACGCGCTGGTCAACCGCCCCACGCGATAGTCAGAACATACTGAGGACTTCATGCACTCACAGCACGACGCTCAATCGAACTCTCGCCGCGATTGGCTCAAGGCCGCGTCGCTCGCGGCCGGCGCGGGACTCTTCTCGGCCACCGCTGGCTGCCAAAAGGCAAAGACATCGACGAGCGATTCTTCGGCCAACGAAGACTACTCAGACGAGGAGTATGTCTGGCTCTGTTGCCACGTGAACCTGCCGCTCTTCAAGGCTCACGACCATCCGGCGTTGCGCATGGTGGAACAGGAGCTGGGAGTCAAGACCACCATCGCCGGCCCCGACAACGACGACGTGCGTGCCCTCAACGCCCAGATCGAGGGGACCGCCGCGCAAGCCGGCCGGAATGATGATCGTCGGCTGGAACCCGGCTCAGATGCGCGCGGTCATTGACCGCACGGTGGATAGCGGTATTCCGGTCGTTTGCGTCGATGGCGACGTCCCTCAGAGCAAACGCCTGGCGTTCATCGGCACCGATTGGTACGACCTCGGCGTGCGCCAGGGGCAGGCGATGCTCGAAGCCCTCGGCGAGCGCCGCGGCAAAGTTGCCATGCTCGGCCTCACCGAGCAGGAGATCGACATCCGTGCCTTCGCCGGCTTCCGCTCGGTCGTCGAACCCGCCGGTCTCGAAGTCCTAACGCCGCAAAACGACGAAGGCAAGCAGCGCAAGGCGACCGAGATCGCGGCGAACCTCATCTCCAGCACCGACGACCTGGTCGGCATGGCCGGCTTCGATAGCGAGAGCGGCCCTGGCTTTGGCCTCGCCATCAAAGAGGCCGACAAAGCCGGAAAGATCGTCGGTACCTGCGTCGATGCCGAAAAGCCGCACCTGCAACTGGTGAAAGACGGTGTGATCACGGCTTGCGTCGGCCAGAAGCGCGAGCTGTTCACGTACCTCGGCGTCAAGGCGCTGTTCGATGTTAACCGCCGCCGCCTGAAGTTCACCAGCGACGACCAAAAGCTCGGCCTGTATCCGATTCCCACTCACTACTACACGGGCACGTACACGGTTACCAAGGACAACGTGAACTACTTCCTCACGTAAACGCCCCTTCGCCACCGCTCAATGTCTCATCAATCGCGACCACTCCGCTTTGCCCTGCTCGGCGCCGGCTTCTGGGCCCACTACCAGCTTGCCGCCTGGCGCGAGCTATCCAGCGTCGAATGTGTCGCCATCTACAACCGCACGCGGTCGAAGGCCGAAGAGCTCGCCCAGCGTTTTGGCGTCGCGCGCGTGTACGACGAGCTGGATGCACTTTTTGCCGCCGAGCAGCTCGACTTCATCGACATCGTGACCGACGTCGGAACGCACGCCCCGCTGGTCCGCGCGGCGGCCGAGCGCCGCATCCCCGTCATCTGCCAAAAACCGATGGCCACTTCGCTCGACGAGGCCGAGGGGATGGTTGCCGCCTGCCGCAAATCCAACACGCCGTTCTTTGTCCACGAAAACTGGCGCTGGCAAGCGCCCATCCGCGAGGTCCGACACATCCTCGACGACGGGCGGATCGGCCGCCCGTTCCGAGCCCGCATCGACATGATCTCGGGCTTCCCGGTGTTCCACAATCAGCCGTTTCTCCAAGAGCTCGATCAGTTCATCATCGCCGATCTCGGCAGCCACATCCTCGACGTCGCCCGATTCCTGTTTGGCGAGACTCGCCGGCTCTATTGCCAGACGCAGCGCGTGCATGTCGGCATCCGCGGCGAGGACGTGGCGACCGTCGTGCTCACCACCGACCGCGACGTGAACGTAGTCTGCCAGATGGCCTACGCCGAAAACCCGCTGGAGCACGAATGCTTCCCGCAGACGCTGCTGTTCATCGAGGGCATGCGCGGCTCGATCGAGCTGTCGCCCGACTACTGGGTTCGCCTGACCGCCGACAACGGCACGCTCGCGCGGCGCTATCCCCCACCTTTCTATTCCTGGTGCGATCCGCGTTACGCCGTCGTGCAGGCAAGCATCGTCGCTTGCCACGCGAACCTGGTTCTCGGCCTGCAAGGCAGCCCCAAGGTGGAGACCACCGGCGACGACAACTTGCGCACGATGCAACTGGTGTTCAAGAGCTACGAGTCCGCGGCTAGCAACGAAGTCGTCACGCTGACGTAACACTGTGAATAGCCTTCCATGCCCGTGACTGGCATCAACACCGTCGCAATCCTCGGCATCGGCCAAATGGGCGCCGCCGCTGCCGTCGCCTTTCAACGCGCCGGCTACCGCGTGCTCTTGTGGGCACGCCACGCCGAAAAGTTGCACGCCACGAGCGGCACTCTCGACCGCCTCAACGCTTGGATGGATGAGGAAATCGGTCGCCCCGTGCGGCAGCCAGGAACGATCGAATTGCAACCAGACCTTGCCGCGCTCGACGGCGCCGCCGATCTGATCATGGACTGCATCGCCGAAGACATGGACCAGAAGACCGCCCTGCTTTCGCGCCTGCGCCGCTCGATCGAGCGAAAGGCCGCGTTCATCTCCACCACCAGCGGCCTCTCGATCACGCAGATGCAACGGCAAAGCGGCGTCGGCTCGTCGCTCGCGGACGCGCACTTCTGGAACCCGCCGCACTTGATGCCGCTGGTCGAAGTGATCCGCGGCGAAGACACGCCTGACGCGTTGATGACGCTCGTCTGCCGCGTCGTGGAAGACATCGGCAAGATCCCGGTCCGCGTCGAGCGCGACGTGCCCGGCTTCATCGGCAACCGGCTATTGCACGCGATGTGGCGCGAGGCGATTCACCTGGTCGAGCAAGGCGTGGCCTCGCCCGCCGATATTGACCGCGTCGCCCGGCTTTCGTTCGGCCTGCGCCAGCCGGCCGTGGGCCCCTTTGAAAACATGGACCTGGTCGGCCTCGACCTGATCCACACGATCCAAAGCTATCTGTTCCCCGACTTGGCCACCGACCGCGTGCCGCAGCGGCCGGTCACCGTGCGCCGCGAGCGCGGCGAGTTGGGCATGCCCAGCGGCCGCGGCTTCTACGACTGGAAAACGAGCGACCCGAATGAGTTGCTGGAACTCCGCGACCGGCAAATCGTTCGCCAGCTCGACTTCTTGCGCGAAATGGACGCGCTGTAGCGTGAAGGGGTCGGGAGTCGTTTTCGATCGCGCGGTTATTGACGGCTCCGATTATGTTGGAAAACGACTCCCGACCCCGTTTGCTCACCCCTAACCCTCCCACTTCGCAACTCCCCCCGCCCTCAGCGCCTTGTTCGCCAAGTGCGCCGCCGCGGCCGATTGCACACCCGCCTCCGCCGGCGCTGTCGGCGTCTTGCGGCTTCGCATGCACTCGACCCAGTTGGTCAGGTGCAATAGCTCGCTGTCGGGCTTGTCGTAAAAATCCTGCCCGCGGCCACCGCTGCCCAAAATCAGCTCCTCGGGTTTTCCCTGGTTCCGCTCGGGCAACAGCTCGTACCGCCCGCGGTCGATGTACAGCGACGCCTTGGTGCCCATGAATTCGATCCGCGCCGCGTACCGCGCGTTGCAGAACGTTCCTTCAAAATGCGCCTGGATTTCGCCCGGATAGATCAAGAGCGTCTGCACGGTGTCGGGCGTTTCCCACACGTCTTTGGCGGTGTAATGCTCGCCGATGCTGACCGCGCTCTTTGGATTGCCCGAGATCCGCCAGCCAGTGCGCCACGTCGATCCAGTGCACCATCAAGTCGGTAAAAATCCCGCCGCCGAAATCCCAGAACCAGCGCCAGTTCCGCATCCGGTACCCGTCGAACGGCTGATCGGGTGCGTTTCCCAGAAACGCCTTCCAATCGACCTGCTTGGGATCGACTTCGTCGCGGCCGCGGCGCACGCGGTCGGTGTTGCGGTTCCACGAGAGCTTGATCTTATGGATCTCGCCCAGCCGGCCGGCCTTGATCAGCTCGGCCCCCTTCACGATGTGCGGCATGCTCCGCTGCTGCATGCCGACCTGCACGATGCGGCGATGCTTGTTCTGTGCATCGATCACGGCGCGGCCCTCCGACAGGTCGTGCGTGAGCGGCTTTTCCACGTACACATCCTTGCCGGCCTCGCACGCCGCCACCGTCATCGGCACGTGCCAGTGGTCGGGCGTGACGATCACGACCGCGTCGATGTCCTTCTTGTCGAGGACCTCCTGGTATTTTTTGGTGGCAAACGAGTTCGCCTCGGCGAGTTTCTTGCCTTCTGCCAGGTGCGGGTCGTACACGTCGCACACCGCCGTGATCCGTACGCCGGGAATCGTGCCGAGCGTCGTGCCGAGATGCCGGCACCGCCCGCCGGTGCCGATCAGTGCGACGTGGATCGCGTCGTTGACCGAGTCCTTCGACGCGGCACGAGCGGTCGTTTCGGTCTTCTTGTCTTGCGCCTCGTGACGCTTGTCGCACCCAACATCGCCCCGCCAGCAATCGCGGCGGAGGTACTCAGAAACGATCGGCGGGTCGGATTTGATTTGTTGTTCATCGTTTTGATCCTCTTGGTTCGGAGCCGTCCAGCGGCGGTAGGAAATAGCCCGGTGGCGTAAGCCCCGGGAATTCAAGCGGCACAACAAACCCCTTCCGGAGCCCCGCGAGGGGCGGCACTGTTCCAACTGCATCGCGTGCGCTATGCAATTCTTTCACACCGCCGCCAACCAACATATCCGCGAATCCGCGCAATTTCACGCAATTTGACCTCCCGCACGTTAAAATGGCGAGACGGCTTCGCTGGGCCGCTCGGCCGCAAGGCATCATCCCACAGTCTCGCCTGACTCCTCACAAGACGCTTGCCATGCAATTACGCGCCGCATTCTGGACCGCTTGTTGTGCGCTCTGGACCGGATGGGTTGGCGCCGCCGACTCGGTCACCGCACCGCGCCCAATCCCGTTAACGCGACCGGAGATGAAGGAGCTTCTTGAGGACTTGAAGGCACGAAAACCGCGCATCCCGTTGCCGCAATTAACCGATGATGAGAAGCAAACACTCGCCAGTCGCGCCGACGACTACGAATACCGCCTGCGTTACCACTACATGCCGCAGGGCGAACAGCGCGGCGGCGGGTTCTCGCGCGGGTCCGACCAGAACATGTCGCTTGACTATCCGTTCAAGACCAAATTGTTCTGGATTGCCTCGCGAATGAACAACTGCCAGTACTGCCTCGGGCATCAAGAGATCAAGCTGGCCGTGGCAGGGGTAGACGAGGATACGCTTGCGGCGCTCGACGGTGACTGGTCGGAGTTCACCCCAAAAGAGCAAGCCGCATTCGCCTTTGCGCAAAGGTTGACCTACGAGCCGCACTTGCTTGCCGACACCGACATACAACAACTGCGCAAACATTACACCGACCTGCAAATCCTGGAAATGGTCCTGTCCGTGTCGGGTAACAACTCGATCAATCGCTGGAAAGAGGGCATAGGCGTTCCACAATCGCGGGACGGTCGCGGGTTCATGCGACGAGGCGGCGCTCCGGCAACACAAGGTCGCGTCCTGCCGATCGACAGCTTCCTCACGCCGACCTCGCAGAAATACCAGCATGCCGTCTCCAAAGTGGCGGCCGTTCGCCGCGACGAAACCACCGGCCAATCATCAGGAAAAACCATCTGCCGCCGGCCGCCGCTCGAGTCGCGCTCTGAAACCGAGCAACAACTGGCGTCACTCCGAGACCGCCAGCCGCTCTTGCCGGTGCTTGCGGAGCCCCAAGCTCGATCCGTGCTGACAGGCGAGTGGTCAGACGAGCCGCTGCCACAATGGGTGCGCTTGTTGGCCAACTTTCCGCGCGAAGGAAATAGCCGGATCGCCGGCTTGCGCTCCGCCGAACAAACTGGTGATCTTGCCCCGAAGCTCAAGGCCCAAGTGAGCTGGATTGTGGCTCGCCAGGACCGTGCCTGGTACGCAGTGGCCGAGTCAAAGCGGCGCCTTAAGGAACAAGGCATGTCCGACGATCAGATCTACGAACTGGACGGCTCCTGGGAAGGTTTTACAGCGGCCGAGCGGTCGCTGTTTACGCTCGCTAGCAACTTGGCTGCCAGTCCCATCGTCCTCACGGATAACGAGGTCACGGAAGCGATCAAGTTGAACAGTCCGAGTGAAGTGGTCCAGCTCATTCACTACGTGACCGGCCGCGCATTCTTCAACCGCGTGACCGAGGCGGCGCGTTTACCAGCCGAGAGCTGATATGTAGGTTAGTCGTTTCCAGGCTCATCAGCCGGCGGGCGCGAGCTCGCCGTTCCCTTCGTAATTCGTACCTCGTACTTTGTCATTCTCCCATTCGCCTCCCTACCTCTCCCGCACACCCACCAGTAACACCTGCTCGGTTCGGCTGTCTCCCTTCAGCGGCTTTTCCATCGACACAAATAACGGCTTGAATTCCCCCGGTCTAAGTTCCAGCGTCTGGCGCAGGATCAGCGTACGGATCGGCGAGGTCGTCGTCGGTTCATCGCCGCCCGGCCGGTCATCCTTGTAGAGCACTGTCCCCTCTTCCGGTCCACCGGGATACGACTTCTCGAACTCGACTTCCACGGTGACCACGCCGTCGGGCTGCATGCGGGATGTAAGCTGCAGCATCGTCCCAATTGTTTCCAGCGTCACGGTGTTTGCTCGCCCGCGCTGTGCGATGGAAACACCTGTGATGCGCGGCAGCCGCATACCAAGCTGTGCCATCGCCTTCTGCCCCTCCACGCTCGTAAGCGAAAATCGATTCAGCACCGTCATCGAGCCCTTGCTCTCCGCCGCGCTGACGCGTTTAAGCACTTCATCGATTGGGCCGGCCAAGGGCTCGGTTTGCCCCGTCTCTGATTTATCTTCTTCTCGCGCCGCCGCCGCGATCTCGCGCTCGACGAGCAGCACCTCGAATTGCAACACTTGTCGCTCGCGGTCCAGCGCCGACAACAGCCGCGTCACCTCCGCCATCATGGCTTCGGGCGTGAGATGACCAGCGAATTGCTCACCGGCTCGGCGATAATACGAACACCCACTTCGCGGTCGAATAGGTTCCGCAAGGTTTCGGCCAGCGCTTGAGCAGACGCGGTGCGTGGCGAGTACACGATGTGCTCGTTCCTCGGCGCCCGTTCCTCAGGTATCTCTTGCTCGGCGATCCTCCGCGGCGAATCGGCTCTTTCTACTCCAAAAGCGTTGTCAGGTAGGCGGGGTTGGCGACGTTCTGGACTGCTCTTTGTCGATTCTGGCCGTGCATCTGTGGGGCTCACCTGCGGTGAATCGGCTTCTCCCACTCGAGAACCGAAGTCCGATGCGCGTGGCTCTGCGTTTTGCCGGTCAATTTGCGCCAACAGCCGTGTCACTTCCGCCGTTACTTTCTCCGGCCCCGACATGACGATTGAATTACTTACCTCGTCGAAAGAGACCTCAAATCCTGATTCACTCCCGAAAGCTCGTTGCACATACCGTGCAAGAGTTTGAGCTGGTACTGAGCGTGCCTTGTACACAGACGTGACTTGGCTTTGTTTGTCTTGCGCGCCCGATTTCAATTTCCGCGCGAGCATCATCTGATGATTGCGCTCTCGGTTTATCTTCAGCGGTTTTTACCTCCTGCCCCCATGCGGCGACGTAAGACAAAGCGATCACGACAGCGGCGAGAACGACTGGCAGACTGCGTGTCATGAGACACCTCCTTGGAGAATCCGCGCCGACATGAGCTTTAAAAAACAAAGGCGAACACCCACTCATCCTATCGTGTCTCACACCCTGCCGCGACAATACCACCCTCGCCCCCGTAATCCGCCGCTCGAAGCTGCCCACCAGCGGCAGAAACAGACTTACCCAATTCAGCGTTCGATCGCGATGAACCAACACAAGAAGCGCGTTCTTAAGCTCGTTCGAGCGGCATTCTCTGGGGTCACGCTCGGCGAAGGCGTTGGCCTGCGGCAAGCGAAAGGTCTCGACGACTACGCCGATGAGAAAACGTTGGCTAACATCCGTTCGCAAGATGAGAAGCACAACTGGTCGGCGATTTCCGTCCGTGACCTCGACCGATACTACAGCAGCCTATCGTTTTTCGATGCGGAAGGGATGCGATTCCATTTACCGGCGTATTTGGTGGCCGATCTCAAAGGCACACTACAAACCGCCGATGTGCTGTTTCATATGACAGATCCGACGGACTATTCCAAATCGCAATTTGAGAATCTGTCTGGTGTCCAACGAGACGCCGTACGGCAGTTCTTGTTGCTTCGCTTGCGCGATCCCAATTACGAGTTTGACCACCCGATGATCGAGGCGGCACTGCGGGACTATTGGATAGCGAGGACGAGGCCGTAGTTTGCTGTAACCCTTCCGCAACCCCTTCCCCACCAACCACTTCCGGTAATCCAAAAAAACTCTTCTGCTGACCATTGACATCCGTCCATCAATTTATATAATTACACCAACTGCGCGGCTATGCCGAATGTCAAGCCCAACTACACAGCGGCCCTGCGCTAACCAAGCGCATCCGCCGCCTGACAACGGACAACTGACCACCGACAACTGGCCAATCCGCTCTTTGACATCCCGAAAGCAGCCGCCATGCGGAGCGATACTCCGCGGCTGCCTCGCTCTGCGCTCCTGCCGCATGGAAGGCTAAACGTTGAAGGGTCAACATTCAGTCTGGACCGGATCTTTCCCCACTTTTGCGATTCAATTACATCGCCAGGTTGAAAATTCGCGCCTCGCGGGCTGGACGCGAAATTCACAACGCGTAACTATGTCACGACTTGCGTTTTTCGCGACCGGTGTCGCACACCCATTTGTTCCCCATAACCCTGGGGCCCCCGTTACAGATTCTTGTGGGGAACAATGCTGACAAAACGCGCCGTCTATCGCTGATCGCCAACCGCAACTTACACGAATAACAAACAGTTCTTCGTACGCTCTGTTGCCTCCTGTTCGTCTGCCTTTGCGTCTTCGCCCACCTGACCTGAGCAAGTCGAAGGTTGCGTGAGACTGTGTTTCGCAAGTTCCGGTTCGGCGCGACCTGAAAAATGCCAAATGTTCAAAAGTCACTCCACGCACCACATAGGCGATTGCCGCAACAACCGAACAAACGCCGACTTGCGTCAATCAGCGATCGCTCGCCAAGTGGACTTTCGGCGCACTTTTCGGGGCCCCCCCTGCAAAGAAAGCTCGGCCTGCGCCAAAACTCCCTGTACCAGTCAACGTCCCCCATACACGTGCCTGCGTCCGCAATCGCGATCGTCGCTGCGACGACCGGCCAATCCTTCGCGCTTCGCGGTTCAAAATCCAATGCAATGTAGATGGGACCTACTCGAACCACAGCGTCACGGGATTTCCGTTGCCGATGCCGATCGTGATTCCGGTGCTGGTGATGCTGATGCCGTAGCCTTTGTGCCAGATGTGGATCCCGCCACCGGAGACCAATTCCAGCTCGTCCGTGGTCAGTTCACAGAGTCCGCCTTGGGTTTCCGCGCATATTGTGGATTTCATGGTCCGATGCCTTTTCTGTTCCCCAATGGAGATTGACCGGAGGGCCGCCTGGGGAATACTTGGGCGACCGCGGCGAATACTTTAGGTGCATTTCGGACGAGATTTCCGAACCATCTTTGTTATGCGCAGCGCACGCCGATCTGTTACAGGAGCAGAGGACCTCGATGGCGATTCCGACGATGACCGAACCCACCCGAAGCCGGTTTCAGTTTTCGCTAAGCACGGTCCTGTCCTTGGTCGTGCTGGTCGCCGCGGCGCTGGGGTTTTGGCTCCAGGAGCAACGGCTGGCCAAGGCACGGCGGATCCTGGCCGCGCATGGCTTGAGCTTGGAATGGGCCGACTTGAAGGAAGGCGAAGTCCGCGCGACGGTGACCAATCGTGTCGAAGGCGAGTCGTTCGTGTTGTTGACGATGCAGGTCGAAGCGCGCAGTCCGCACCGTTGAGGATCAGGAAGAACGGCACGGTCATGCTTGGAGTCGTGCTCGAACAAACCACGAGCGATGAGAGTTGGACTGGCAAAGTGCAAATATTTGTGGACAAAGTTCGAAGGTCGGATAGGGACGGCGATGTGATCATCAAGCGGGTACTTTCAGTTGATTCGCGAGGAGGGTCGGCGCAGGCGGAGTCCTTTCAAACGCCGCCCGGCGATCCAAAGCTGACGGAGTTTGTGAAAGTGCACGCCGAAGGATCGGAAGTGATCGAGTTTGGAAAGCCAATACCGCTGATTGATATTGGGACAGAGAAGTTTGAGCTGGTGGTGGAGTAGCGTGCCGAGTCCGTCGGACGAATGGCATCCAATTCGCCGTAGGCGCGAGCAGCTAACCGCAGGAGGAAGCCATGCTCACGCTGACACTGGAGTGCCGCTGGGGCCGAAGCACCGCAAGATCGGGCCGCTAGAGCACTTACGGGGCGAGGGCGAGGTGCTCAAAACGCCCGCGGGCGAGACGATTGCCGTCCACCGCACTGGAATGTGGCGCACCGACCACGATGTGTACATTGCCATTTCGATCGATTCGCATACGACCATTTCGTTCGACGATCCCAAGACCGGCGGCAAGGCCGACTTCGGCCCCTTTACCAGGATGCGGATCATCGACGGCTCGGTCTGGACCACGACCGACAGCGACCCGACGCTACTTGCGCACTTCGACGACGATACACAGCTTTGGACGATTTATCCGGACCCGGGGCTGTCGGCGGCCAACATGACGATCCGACCAGCGGGATAAATAGACGTAGGAGGTAGTAAAGACCAGTCACGACGTAGGCTTGTGCATCACGGTTTATGCGAATGGGGAAGCGGCGGATGAAACGAGACCATTGGCTATACATCGCGGCGGCGGTTGGCGGCGCGCAGTTTGGGCGCTGGTCTCGACATTATTGGACAAGCGCGAAGCGTGGGACTCTGAGCTGTACTTCACCGTCGGCATCCCGGCCGTGTGCCTGTTGGCGGCGGTGCTCGGCTACTTGGAACCGCTTCGTCCCTGGCGTTGGGGAGTCGCGCCGCAGGTTGGTCAGCTCGCCTGCATGCTTTTGATGCAAGGCGTCGGCAGCATGTTGCCGATAGGCGTGATCATGTTGGCGATCCTTAGCATTCCGGCGATGATCACCGCCTGGATGGGTGCTGCGGTGGGAAGGCGCGTAGAGAGCAGGAGTAGGCGGTAGAAATACGATCACGCCCGGCAGGCGTGACCTACAGACGGCGCTCCCAGCGCCAGACGGTGCCATCTTCGGGATCGATTGCTTCGCCGAGGAATTCAAAGCCGCACTTCTCGAGCACACGGCATGAGGCGTTGCGCTCCGGCAGCGTGTGTGCACGGACGATCTTCACGTTGGAGTCGGCCAGCGCGAAGTCAGTGAGCGCCGCGGCGGCTTCGGTAGCGTACCCGCAAGATTGATGCTCGGGCGCGATGCCGTAGGCGATTTCGACGACCGAATCGTCGCCGGGCGGGCCCTTAAAGCCCGCGCTGCCGATCTCCGCTCCGTTTTCGCGAAGGATGACGCGGAATCCATGCACCCAGGGATCGGGGTCGGTCGAGGCACGGAGCCGTGCGAGCCAGACGGGCGAAACGCCCTCGGGCAATTCGTCGCCGCCATACAGGGCGAGCAGCCGTTCGCGTGATTCGAGCTCGAGTTGCAAACGCTCCGTTTCGATCGTCATTAGCATTTCGTCAGGCACAGCCTGACCTACGGAAACCGTCAAGCACGGGTGCCTGACCTACAGATTACTTCCACAGGTTGCGGTCGAGCATGCGGTAGTTGATGGCCTCGTTGAGGTGCATCTGGGTGATGGGCATCGCCGCGAGTTTGTTGACGTCGCCGTTGGCCGAGGGAGCCGCACTAGCATCCAGGTCGGCGATGGTGCGGGCGACGCGAAGGATCTTGTCGTGAGCGCGGGCCGATAGACCCAGCTCAGACATGGTCGAGCGCAACAGGTTCATGCCCGCCTCGTCGAGCTGGCAGAACTGGCGGATTTGCCGGTGCGTCATCTGGCCGTTGTGGCGGACACTCGAGCCGCGGAAGCGCTCGGATTGAATGCGCCGAGCACCGGACACGGATTGCCGCATGTCGGCGCTCGAGGTACCGGAGGAGTCGCCGGAGAGCTCTTTGAAGGGGACGGCGGGGACTTCTATGTGTATATCAATGCGGTCCAACAACGGCCCGCTGATCTTGCTCATGTAGCGTTCGACCTGCACCACGCTGCAATGGCAGTCGCGGCGCGGGTCGCCGCGGTAGCCGCACGGGCAAGGGTTGAGCGCGGCGATGAGCATGAAGCTCGCGGGGGCTGACTTCACGGCTTTGTAGTTTGAGGCCGGTCGAGATTCTCCCGGCGGACTTGAACGTGTCGGCATAGAAAAGACGATTGCAACCTAATTGCCAAACATGTAATCTATAAACACGTCAAATCCACGGGTAGACCTTGTCAGCGCTCGGGCGCAACGGGAGTTTGCCAAGGCACTGTGGGATTGACCGAGCCAACTGGACAGTGGAGGCAGGATTTAATTATCCCGCGCATTCAGTTGGCACAGCTCGCCTTTAATCGGGCGTGAAGCGATCCTCGCAGTCGTCTGGCGGACGACCGTAGGTTGCTGCGCGTGCCGATTTCTTTTTGCGCATCGCAGCAATCCCCAAAACCTTTTTGGAGGATCGCGATGCATCACAAGCTGCGGAAACGCCCGAAACCCGTCACCAAAAGCCCGCAAGAATCCGCCGACTATCTGGGCGTTGGCCTGGTGCGTGTTTACAGCTTCATAAAAGACGGCGACTTGCTCGCGTAAATCTAGCGAAGAGCTCCAGCACGCGGCCGCGTTATCGGATTCCCCTGGAAGCGCTGGCGGCTTTTCAGCGGTCGCGCCAAACGGTCGGAAGCAAAACTTGAAACCGACCAGCAACGAGCTTGAGTTCGATGTCATAGACGGCGACGAGCCGCTCGATGATGACGCGCTCATGGTGCTGGCCGAGCTGTTGATTGATTTGTCGGACGAGGATCAACCCAAACAAAAAACCCACCGCAGGGACGAATCTGCGGCGGGCTCTATTTCAGCAACCCAGGTAATGGAGCTACCAGAGTGCAAGACAATTCTACACAAAACGCCACCGAAACGCAGACCCAAACCACCCTCATAATCGAGAAGCCAGGCAACCTCAAAGAGTGGGAATCGCCGGACGCAAGGGAGCGGCTGGCCAAGTTAGAGGCGATCATTGAAAAGGGCAAAGCAACTTTCTTGCAGGTCGGAAGGGCGTGTCATGAGATCAAGGAAAACAAGCTCTATCGCACGCTAGGCTTCAAGGACTTTTTTCAATACCTGCGCCTCGACACGGAATCACTCGCCAACGTGCCCACCAACTCCGCAATGCGCTTAGGATAGTCGATGTAGTGTCAACCGTGGTTGACGTTGTGCCGAACGAGCGGCAGGCGCGTGCTCTGGGTAATCTGCCCGATGAAGATATCCAACGTGAAGTCTGGAAGGCGGCGGTAGAGTCCGCGCCGAAGGATGAGGACGGTACTCCTAAGGTCACGGCCCAGCACGTCGAGGCCGTGGCGGCGGCACGTGCGCCGGTTCAGTCTAGACGCGCCCGAAGCTGCCCCGTGATCTATTTAGCCGCCGTGAAGTACATCCCTCGCCGCAGCCCAACCTGCCGGACGAACCAGATCCAGAGAACGACAAGGCCACAAAGCGGCGGGTCGGGGCGCGGTCGACCGCTTGCATTTACTGGTGGGTGAATTGTGGAACCAGTGGCCCGACGACGAGCGATACCTTCTGTCGGACGAGCTGCGTGCTGACCAAGCAAGTGGACGACTCCGGTGCGACCTTCGACAACTGGCATCCTGCGGATTTTGTGTTCTCCATCCGTAGTTATACAAAACGATGGCTGAACCGATGCCCGGACGATGACATTCCTTTCGTCTGCGAAACGCTGATTGATTTGGTGCGAATGATCCAACTCAAGGCGTCAGGACAAGCGCAAAGAAATTTGTTAGTGAGTGAACGAAGGTGACAACAAAAAAGCCACGATACGCGGCCAACGACACCAACGAGAAGGAGAAAGTTCGATGACGAGAAATGAGATTACAGCAGTGGCGGGAAGCCACACACGAGAGACACAACCAACAACGACGGGCCGCACCAGGTCAGCCGGGGACATTGGCCGAACAGTTTTCGGCAATTGAGTATTTCTTGAGTGATCCAAGCCGGTCAGTTGACCGGGACGGCGCATGGAGGTCCGCGATGAGCTTGGCCCAAGGGCGGGCATGGAAGGGGGCAGCATGACGAGCACGACCGCAACACCACGCACAGACCGCGATGAGATTATCCGCGCTGCCAAGGCAATGACCGCTATCGGCCGCGGCGGCATTACCGAACTGCGGGGGTTTGAGGCGACAGTAAACGGCGACCGGCGGGCGTTCACCTATTCGGGTTATTTCAACGATCCCGAGAAGCTGGCCGATGCAGCCGAATCTATCACGAGCGCGGCGGGCGTCTACATCATTCCCAACGATGTTGACCTGCGCCTGAATAGCACGAGCCAAGAACGCGATTCGGATAAGTGGCAAGGGAAATCCAGCGACAGCCGACAAGGACATTACCGCCCGGCAGTTCCTGTTGATTGATTGCGACGCCGAACGGCCGGCGGGAATATCCGCCAGTGACGAGGAGCACGAGGCGGCGTCGATCGTGCGCGGATGATTCGCGGCGACCTGTTCGAAGCAGGCTGGGCCGATGGGCTCTACGCCGACAGCGGCAACGGCACCCACCTCGTCTATCCGATTGAGGGCGTCGATACACTTGCCGACGATGACTTAATCCGTCGCTGTCTCGAATCGTTGCACTCTGAATACGGCGGCGAAGGGCGTCAAGGTAGACACCAGCGTCTTTAACCCGTCGCGAATCTGGAAGCTCTACGGCAGCCTGAGCTGCAAGGGCGACAACACCGACGATCGACCACACCGGATTTCGCCAAATCATCGATCTGCCCGTGACGTTCGGCGACGTGATGGTGACTCGCCAGCAACTCGAAGCGCTGGCAGATAAAGCGCCGAAGCCGGAACCAAAGCATCAGCCGCAGCAGAGTCAATACGGCGGTTTCGACCTGGAGCGATTCATCTCGCAATACCTGCCCACGGCAAAGCCGCCCAAACCGTACGACGGCGGGCTGATATGGGAACTAAGTACCTGCCCATTCAGCACCGACCACACACGCGGCGAAGCGTTGATCATCAAGCGTGGCAGCGGAGTAATTCAAGCGGGCTGTCGCCACGAGTCATGCAAATGGAACTGGCACGATCTGCGCCGAAGTTTGAACCGAAGCAGGAGCGGCAACAGCAGGGCCCGGCAACAGGCACAAGCAAGCCAGCGACCGAATCGAGCGAGCCATTTCAATTCGAATGGTTCACGTCCGCTGAGCTCGCCGACCGCAACGAGCAAGTCGAGTATTTGGTGGATAGCGTCGTCACCAAGCGCAGGGCGGCATCGTCTCGGGGATGTTCAAGACGTTGAAAACTGGTGTTGCCGCAGACCTGTTTATCTCGTTGGCGACAGGCAGACCATTCCTCAATCATTACCTCGTCACCAAGCGCGGCCGTGTGGGTTTATGTCGGCGGAAATCGGGATAGCCGGGCTGCGTGAACGAGCGACAGAAGTTGCCGCCGCAAAGGGTTTTGATTTGCGTGATGTTCCGATGCACTGGTCCATCCAGTGTCCTAATGTCGCGAACATCCTACAGCTTGATGCGCTTGAGCGGTTCATCGAAGAGAAGCAGCTCGCCATGCTCGGGATCGATCCAAGCTATCTGGCGTTCTGCGAAGCCGCCGACAAGGCAAGCAACTACATCGCGATGGGCCGGCTGTTGCTGGGGCTCACACGCACAATCGATAAGACGGGCTGCTCGATCATTCTGCTGAACCACAATCGACACGGGCGGGGCACGTTGAAGAAATTCGACCCGCCGGAACTGAGCGAGATCAGCTACGCCGGGTTCGCTGAGTGGGCGCGGTTTTGGCTGCTGCTTGTGCACGGCAGGACTGGGACGAGGAGCGAGGCCAGCACTGGCTATGGATGCGGACCGGCGGCTCGGCTGGGCACGCAGCGGTCAATCACCTGGACGTGCTCGAAGGCAAGCGTACCGACCCGGGCGGGCGCCGCTGGGTAGTTGAGCTGCTGCCAACCGCAGAAGGCAATCGGCGAGCTGAGGAAGAACGGGACGCCGCAAAGGACGCGAAGTCGAAAGAACGATTCGAGCGGGACATCGAAAAGGTTGTCCGCGCGATGAGCAGATACCCAAATGGCGAAACAAAAACCGTCATTCGGGAAACGTCAGGCCTGAAGCATAGCCCGGCCGCGGCAGCACTCGCCGAGCTCCTACTCCGCGGCGATGCCGAGCCATGCCAAGTAGTCAAAGGAAATCACAAAACGCCGAAAGATGGATACCGATTACGTGACCGGGAATGACCAGTCGGGGCAGTCGGTACCGAGCAGTAGGTACCAGTGGGCCGCACTGCTGAGCAGGAGGAGTGCGTACCACACCCTATGTAATAGGGTGGTACCTGGTCCTCCCTGCTCTATGGTGCGGCATAGATAAAAGCACCAAGGGCAATTGGACCGACTGGTCCCAAAGCGAAAAGGAAAAGCCAACCTATGAAGCTGCCCAACTACCTTTCCAAGATCGAGCGACTGGTGAAGAAGGGCAAGTTAACCAAGGGCGCGTTGACTCACGTCGACATTGCCCACGACGACTGGTGCGCTCTTCTCACCCATGGCGGCCCATGCGACTGCAACCCCGAGATACGGCTGCGACCGCACAAGCAACCACTACCACGACGATGAGCACCACCGCCACTAGACCACGCCCTGCCAAAAGCGGATCGAGCTCCAGCCGACTGCACCACCACGTCCGCGTTGTTCCGGCTGCCACCAGGACGTG
Source organism: Pirellulales bacterium (assembly GCA_963829655.1). Taxonomy (GTDB): domain Bacteria; phylum Planctomycetota; class Planctomycetia; order Pirellulales; family JALHPA01; genus JBBDYH01. Next base: position 5,247,482 of record CAWHJG010000002.1, on the reverse strand, counting down.
CCGACCAGCATGGTTGACGGTAGGTGTTGGTTCTGTACCGACCGAATACTGATCGAGCCTAAGCAACAGGATTTGTTTGCAGCATGAGCACGTCATCGAGCAGCGACAAGGCCGACAAGGTCGTGAACGTCTACCGTGCGAGGTGTCCGCAGTGCGATAACCACACCCGCCTAAAGACCACGGCGAGTAATGACCTGGGCGACGGTTCAAGAGCACAGAACAAGCGATGCCTACATTGCGGTCACAAGTTCCTTCTGATTCTCAACTAACAAAATAAAGGCTCCAAGATTTGGAGAAGGAACGTTAGGCACAACGGATAATGCAACAGTCGAGGAGAACAAGAACATGACTATCGCAACCGAATCACTGCACTCGCCCGGTTACTTGTGTGCGAACCTTCAACAGCCGTACTCACGGATCAAGAAGGCGGTCGAGACATTGAACATCAAGGCAGCCGTCACTATCAACGGTGTCGGTCACTACAACGCAGAGCAGGCCGAACAGATTGCTGACCACATCAAGGCACAAGCAGAGAAGCGGACCAAGCGATAGCTATTGTGCCGTGCCGCCAACGGATGGGCAGGACGTTGGTTGAGCGCGGTCTAAGACAAGAGGTAAGAACGTGAACACGCAACCACCTATGCCTCACTTACGTCGACGACCATCGCACAGGTGCGTCCGTTGCGTAACTCCTTATGGGGTAGGGGGTTACAATCATCGGAGTCTACCGTTCTTTTGCCGCCTCCCAGTTGTCGATTTGCGCAGCACAGTTTTGCATTGATTTTCGCCTGATCGGGAGACGTAACTTTGCCCAGAAAACGCGGACCAAAACGCATAGAACCGCAGCTATTGAAGCTACGGGGAAGCCGGTTGAAGAACCGCCCAACGGCAGCGAAGGGCGTGGGTTATCCACCTCGTTGCCCCTCGTGGCTGGACGCTGAGGCCAAGGCCGAGTGGCGCCGCGTTGTGCGTGAGCTGTCGGCGGACGGGCTACTGCGACCGGGCTTTCAGTCTGGACTCGCGGGCTTGTGTCAATCGTGGTCGCTGTTCGTTCGCATGAGCACGAAGGCGGACCAGATGATGCTCGCTCGTGACCTGGACGTGATGGACCTGCGGTGCGTTGCGGCGATTGCGTCCGACTGCCTCAAGAACTACACACGCCTCGCCGGGTGCTTCGGTGTGACGCCAGCGGACCACCAGAAGCTCGACACACCGAACGCGGCACAAGTGCCCGACAGAATGGACTCGTTCTTACAGAAGCGTCATGGTTGACCAGCAGATACATCCAGCAGAGCAATACGCACGCGACGTGACGACCGGCAAGGTTGTCGCCGGCAAGTGGGTACGCCTCGCATGCCAACGTCACCTGCGCGATCTGGAGACGGCTGGCGAGCGTGGCTACGTGTTCGACGCGGAGCGGGCCCAGCACGCGATTGACTTCTTTGGATTCTGCCGACACCACAAGGGCGAGTGGGCAGGCCAGGTGATCAAGCTTGAGCCGTGGCAGCAGTTCGTTATCTGGTGCGTGTTCGGATGGGTGAGAAAGAGTGACGTCGCCCGAAGGTTCCGCGTTGCCTATGTCGAGATTGCACGCAAGAACGGTAAGAGCCTGACTTCGGCTGGCGTCGGCTTGTATACGTTCTTTGCCGATGACGAGCCGGGGCAGAAGTCTGACACGCGGCAACGAAGCGTGAGCAGGCGCGTATCTCATTCGGCGACGCCGTAGAGATCGTGAAGTCGCAGCCCAGAACTGCGGAAGCGAATCAGTATCTTTCGGTCGAGCCTCGTGTGCGAATCGACCGCCAGCAAGTTTGAGCCGCTTGGTGCCGACGAGGATACGCTCGACGGGTTGAACGTTCACACGGCAGTTGTGGACGAGTACCACGCACACAAGAGCGCTGGCGTGTTCAACGTGCTCGACACTGCGACCGGTGCGTTGTCAACCGTTGCTATTTGTGATCACAACCGCCGGCACCGACAAGCACAGCGCGTGCGGCGAGTACCACGACTATTGCGAAAAGGTTCTGACTGGATTGCAGGGCATCCAGGATGACACGGTGTTCGCGTACATCGCGGCGATTGACGATGAGGATGACCCGTTCGATGAGTCGTGCTGGATCAAGGCAAATCCGAATCTTGGTGTGTCGGTCAAGGCCGATGACCTGCGCCGCAAAGCCGAAAAGGCTCAAGAACTGCCGAGCGCCTACAACAGTTTCTTGCAGCTCCATTGCAATCGCTGGGTGACCGGTATCGACAAGTGGATGTTGCCCGAAGTCTGGTGCGTGGCGAAGCGGACCTGCGCCTTGAGGATTACGAAGGGAAACCGTGCTACGCGGGCTTAGACTTGAGCACGACAACGGACCTGACGGCGCCGGTGCTCGCGTTTCCGAATGACATAGACGGGCTGGACGTGTTCGCGTGGGCGTGGTGCCCCGCTGAATCCGCAGAGCTTCGCGAGCGTCGCGACCGCGTACCGTATCGAGATTGGGCGCGGCGTGGTTACATCGAACTGACTGACGGCAACGTTGTCGATTACGACTCGCTGTTCAACAAGGTCGTCGAACTAAGCAAGCGGTTCGACATTGTTGGACTCGGGGCCGACCGCTGGAACGCCTCGCAGTTGATCAATCAGCTACAGGGTGCCGGCATTGAAGTTATTGCCGTGGGGCAGGGCTTCAAGGATCTGAGCGACCCCACCAAACAGACAGAGCGACAGATTCTTGCGGGCACGTTACGGCACGCCAAGAACCTTGCGCTTGACTGGTGCATCAGCAACACCGTACTCGAGTCGCGACGCGGCGGGCAATGTGAAGCCGAGCAAGAAGAAATCAAGCGAGCGAATCGACCTGGCCGTGAGCTTGATCATGGCTGTCGGTATCTCCTCCAAAAAAGCAATTCGTTTCGATTTACGAAACTGAGGGAGCGTTGATCTTGTGATCAACCAGCCACCACGTTAACCGGCGGCGGGGAGCATGGCTAATACGATTCGCCGAGTACATGGAGGGTTACGTGATGATTGCTGAGGGGCAAAATGTTATCTGGAACAGCGGCAGTGGCCGCTTAACATCGCGAGCGTGGATGCACGCTCAAGCCGGCATCCCGATCACTGAGGATGCCGAGCGACGCGCCGTCAAGTTGATGGGCGATGGTTTCCTTGGATCGAGGAACATCACGTTCGCACCGCGTGAGCCGCACGAGCTTGCCGCGCTGACAACTGATTCGGGGGACCGGGGCGGTTATCTCGCGCCCGACTACACCCAGCCGCCGACGGATGTAATGCTCGCCGCGCAGTTTCACGCCGACGCGTTCAGGCGTGCGGGTGCGTTAGTGATCACGAGCACCGACGACGAGGGCGACATCAATGTGCCGATCGTGAACGACACCGCACAAGAAGCGCAGAAGATGGGCAGCGATTCGGAAAGCATATCCGAAGCTGACCCGGTGACGGCAGCCGTTCGATTGACTGGTGGGCAGGAGTATTCCACCAAGATCGTCAAGGCGTCGCGAACGTTGGTTTGCAAAGCCCAAACGTTCAACCGGTTTATCAGCGAGGTGTTAGGTAGTGCTTTGGCGCTGCCAAGAACGCGAGCACACCTACCACGTGTTGAACGAGGCGACGGTCGGTGCAACTGCCGCGAGTGCGATAGCCGTGACGAGCGATGATATTTTCGCACTCGTCGATTCGCTCGATCAGGAGTGGATGGAGCAGCCAACTAGCGGGTTGATGATGCATCCGACGACGTACAAGCGCTGCCGACTTTTGAAGGACATCAGCGCGAACAGAATCTTCACTCGGCGATACGGTGAACCGCCGAATCTGGACGGGCACCGCGTCTTTTTCAACAAGTCGATGACCTCGACGTTATCGACTGGCTTGAAGCCGATCTTGTGCGGGGACTTTTCACGCCTTGTGCTTCGCTACTTCCCGTACACGCTGCACACGTTGAATGAGCGGTACGCCGGCACGAACGAAATCGCTTTTGTTGGACAGCAGAATCACGCGTTCGGATTCGCACAGAGCGGCGACCCGATCAAATCACTTCAACTTGCATAAGGAATGAACCACATGTTTGCGACCGCAAAAAAGAAACCCACCGCGAAAGTTATCACCGACCCGACCGCCGAGCTTGAGGCCGCACAGCAACGGCTGGCCGACCTTCAATCTCAGAAACGCGAGAACCAGCAAGCGATTGATGTGGAACTCGGCGCTATCAGAACGGACGCTGTCGCACGCGACAATCCAGATCACGCCACGGCTGTAGGGCTTGTCGAGACTGGCGAGTGGAACGAATCGGAAACCACCGATCGTCACCGGACGTATGCGAATCTGCGAAAACGCCGCGCCATCCTTCAGGAAGCCACGATCCTCGCCGAACGGCGGCTGCGGAGTGCGGAATCTGCGGCCGCCCGTGCGAAGCGCGACGAGTTGCTGACGCGGTACCGGCCGCTGATCAAGTTGGCGGTGGAAAAGCTCGAATCGTCGGAACAGGCGCTTATCGACCTGTACCGATTCCACGAGGAGTTGGAAGCAAGCGGGCTGCCGCTATTGGGTGTGCTTGGTGCCGTCCCTCTGCGTGGCTTCACCGTCGTCGGCGAAGGCGGGAAGCTCGCGATCGAGCCGATCCGCGAGCTTATTCGCGAAGCGCGTGAAGCTGGTCACCTGTAATTAACCGCCCCTGCGCCGCGCCGCCTGTCGATTTGTTGTATCTAACAGTCGCGGTGCAGAGGGCTTTCAATACAAGGGCAATCGAATGACGTTTCAGAAGTATTGCGACGATCTGTGCAAGCTGGGCAACGTGTTGGCGATTGACGCCGGGCTGGCGTTCCGACTATTCTGCGCAGACATAGCGGAGCGAAGATCATCGACCCCGCCGACCGGACGGGGCAGCGTGTCGCTGATTCCCATTTTCGGCGTGCTCACGCAATACGGCGACTACGGAACCACGTCGATGACCGACATCGGTGCGCAGTTTGATACCGCGATGCGCAACTCGGCAATCGGTTCGATTGTGTTAGCGATCGACTCACCCGGCGGCGTGATTCAAGGCACACCCGAGCTTGCCAAGAAAATCTATGCGTCCCGTGGACTCGGCAAACAGATCGTCGCTGTCGCCGCACCAGATGCGGCAAGCGCCCGCAATCTGGATTGGCATCGCAGCCGAGAAGCTATACATCCAGCCGAGCGGTTCGGCCGGCAGTATCGGAGTGTGGACGATGCATCAAGATTGGTCCGTTGCTGAGGAGCAGGTGGGCGTCAAGACTACGCTTATCGCTTCCGAGCAATCGCCGCACAAAGTTGAAGCGCATCCGTTCGGCCCGCTGGATTCCGAAGCTCGTGCCGAGTTGCAACGCGGCGTCAACTCGTCCGCGGCATGGTTTATCGGCGACGTGGCACGTCACCGTGGCGTGACGGAACAAACGGTTCGCGCGAAATTCGGCGGGGGCCGCATGCTGCATGCGGAGCAGGCCGTCGCTGTTGGATTGGCGGACGGCGTCGCTACGCTGCCCGACGTGCTGATGAGGTTGCAGCACGGGCTGACGATCAAGAGCCGCACGACTAGGGCGACGAGTATCGGAGGCGGTGACGTTGATGTACTTCGCAGGCGGCTGCGATTGAAGCAATACAACTGGTGAACCTACGCGGCGGTGTAGCCGCATATACGCCGCTCACGAGTATGTCGGTGCTCGTGGCGGTGTGAATCAAAAGGAGATGAGACGTTGGCAGATATGCAGGTCCAAGCAATTCTTTCGGCCCAGACCGGACCGTTTCAACGTGACATGAAGGCCGCTGGCCGTGCCGCCAAATCGTTTTCAAACGACATGCGGCAGACGCAGGCCGCTGTGAACGGCTTCAACACCGGTCGCGTAACGCAAGAGCTTCGCAAGGTCAGCATGGGGGCGAAGCGTGTATTCGCCGGGGCAGGATTACAAGCCGCCGGCATCGCATCCGGGGGCGGACTCGGAAAGGTTTTCTCGGGCATCGGTGACGTAGCGATGTTCGGACCGTCACCGGTAGGGCAAGGTGCTGCGGCGATATTGTCATTCACGGACTTGTTGGCGAATGGTCAAGATGCAAACTTCGGATACGCCAAATCAATCATCGGCATCGGTGAGGCGTTCGGACTTCTCAAGCCAAAGGTGGACGCCGCACTCGGCTCGTTGACGGCTTGGAGCGAGCAGCAGAAAAGTAACTTGGCTGGATTCACCGGCACCACGGATCAGGCCCGACAGCGGTTCAACGAGCTGTTCGCCGGCGACCTATTCGCCAGAGGGCGAGACAAGCGGAAGGGCTTGTTCTCCGGTGATGAAATATCGGCATCCGATGCACTGCGTCGCGCACTCACCGAAGAAATCGCCAACGCCAAGAACGCAATGGCGACGAATGACTTCACTGGCCTGAAAGAGCGATTGCGCAAAGAGAACCCCGGCATCGCTGAGGGGATTCTGGAAAAGAAAGTCGAGACGGAAACATTCTTAACGCTGCAACGTCAACGTGCCGCATTGGCGACGGCGCAGTGCCGCCTCGGTGACTTGAACGCCAGCGAAGCCCGCAAGATGACAGCCCGACAGGCACAGCGGTTGACCGGTCAGGCTGCGAATTTCCTATTCGGTGAGGCGGGGCGATTCGGCAACCAGTTGATTTCCCAAGGGTCAGCAATTAGCGGCGTCAACTTGCGTGCGTTGGGAGTGGAAGGCAATCGCTTGGGCGGACTCGGTCGCAGAATGCTTGGCGGATTCGGCGGTGCGTTTGGTGGACTCATGCCGGCGGCGCCCGGCGGGCAGTTCGCTCAATTCATGGGCGGCCCTAAGGGCATGGTGTCGTCCGCAACAGCAGGAAGTGTGGAAGCATTCCGACAGCTCCACGGTATCGAGGAGGATACGCTCGCCGTAGAAGAGGACCAGTTGACGGAGTTGGAGAAAATCACAAAGAACACCGCTAAGTGCAGTTCATCCAGGTGCGAATGTGAGCACGGCCGAATTGAAACGCGACATCGAATTTATCGCGGCGGCTGTCGGCGAACAGACCAAGACGATAGAGCACTTCCGAGCGTCACTAGAAGCCACGATTGCACACGCGGCGGACGTGATGAAGATCCTGGCCGATGGTAACAACGCATCAATCGAGGCGGTCACCGGGCTTGCCCGCAAACTGCAACAGCTTGTTGCGGAGAGCAACTAATGAGAATCAAACGCCACTACGTACGCCGCGCCCTCGCACCGAAGTTGAAAGTCGCCATGGCGTGCGGAATTGCTGTTATTGAAGCTGTCGGCAGCGGAGAAGCTGAAAAAGTTGCAATAGCGTCGTGCCTGTCGCCACGGCGTGGCGTCGGTCGATACGCGGGACGTTGAAGCCAAGAGGGCGGGGAGAAGGGCTGTGGTTGACAAGTGGCGGCGCGGGGCGGTAGTTTGACGGCGTTGTCGGTATCCCGTTGTGCCGACCGCCGGGCCTGGAAACCCGAAATTACTTACTCTGTCCTAGGACGAGATTCCTATGGTTCAAAGGGCCGGGCCCCTGTTTGTCGTGCGCTTTGTGCGGCTTGCCTCGTAAGTGGCAAGTTTCCAACGGCCAACAGGGCTCCGGCTTTTTGCTGCGCACTCTCTGCGCAGGAAAGGGGTTTTTCATGCGTTGTCTTTCGGACCCCGTTCTGTCGGCGGCAAACTGGTTTTGCCAGTATTGCGGCCGCGACCTGTTGGCGGACTTCGACACGTTCGCCACTATCGTGCATGACCATGTTCTGGCGCGTCGATTCGCTGGGCCAGATCACCCGGCGAACCTAGTGGCATCGTGCGCAGCGTGTGACCGCGTCAAGGGCGGCGCACGGTGCGATAGCTTCGAGGCCGCGCGGCGCTCGTGAATGAGCGTCGCGAGCGTCGGCTGGTTGCCTTCCAAACCGTTCGCGCCGTCGTGCGCGGGGAAGGCGGTGCTCTATGAAGTCGCAACCCGACGAATTGTTGCTGACGACTTTCGTGCGTGACGTTTACATGGCGGACTTTGAACGGCGTCAAGGCCGCCCGTATTCGCACGACTATGTACTGTTCCTGCGCAACACGCTCGACTACTTCGCCGAAGCGCTCTAAAGCCGCGCTGCGGCGTGCGTGACCTGAACGACGCGAATCTCGCGAAGATGAAGGCACACATGGGGCAGGACGGTTATGCGCAGGCGACGATTGAGAGTGCGACGCAATATCTCACCCTGTTTTGGCGTATTGCAATCGCGAAGGGATACCTCGTGCACGGCGTCGCCAGCAGCGCCAGAACCGGATCGGCGGCGGACCTGGAACGAATCCGCCATTGACCGGAGCCGACGGCACGTTGTGGAATCTGTGCGAGAAAGTCTACTTCAAATCGAACGTCCGCATTCGGTCGATACTCACGCGGCATCAATACCGTATCGCGCCGAAATCGTTTAAGCGCTTTCTCGGGCACGAGCCGACGCTGGCCGATTTGCAGGACGATCTACTAACTGCGTGGCTGGTCACCCTGCGCGACGATGAGGGGTTGTCCGCTCGCACGTGCAATGAGCGCGTTGGCTGGCTGGTGACGCTGCACACGTGGTGCGCGAGATGCCGGCTTGTGGAAATGTTCCCAACCGTCGTGCGCATGCAAGAGCCGCGACGCATCCCGGAAGCGTGGACGATGGATGAGATGCACCGGCTGCTACGCGCTGCGTCGCAAGTCTCGGGATACATCGGCGACGTGCCCGCGTGTGATTGGTGGCTGGCGCTACTACTCGTGATGTGGAACAGTGGCGCAAGGATCGGTGAACTGCTCTTAACGGAGTGGCAACACCTGAACTGGCAGACTGGCTACCTCTACGTGCCGGCGGAAGTTCGCAAGGGCGGTCAGCAGGATATGAAGTACAAACTTCACAACGATACGCTGGCCGTGCTCTGCCGAGTCAAGAACGCGGCCGGGCAGCAGCGGTTGATTTTCCATTGGCCCGGTACTCGCGACCTGATTTGGATGCACTACGCCAACAAGGTTGTGAAGGCGGCCGGTTTACCGGCGGGGCGTGGCAATGCGTTTCACAAGATCAGGAGAACCGTCGCCAGTTACCTACAAGCGGCTGGGGTCGATGCGTGCATGGCTCTTCGACACACCACGCCAAGTGTGACGATTGAATCCTATTTAGACCCGTCAATCTGTGGCGGCAAGAACGCAGCCGACGTGTTGCCGATGCCGTCGTTCCCTGCCCTGATCACCGGGGCGGTGAAAGGCGGTGTCGCATGAACTGGAACAATCGATTCCCGATCGACCCGAGCGACCTGGGCCACACCGTGCTCGACAAGATGGAGGATTTGAAAATCCACATCTTCAAGTGCAACGGCAAGCTGTGCGGCACTTACGAGTTGTCGGGCAGCGTGGGCGATAAGCCGTTTGGTGACGGCGACGATGACGACGAATCCGACAAGCCGGCGGCGTTGTCGCTGTTGGGCGAACTATTGAAAGTGTTTCAACGTGGACGTGAATGACCGCTGAGCACTCCCGCTTGCCGCGCCTGCCGATTGAAACCGGGGCAGTCGTGGCGGCGGGGAATTACAATCCACGCAACGGGGCAATACACGAAAGGCCAGATTATGAAATCGCTATTTATTCCGCTCGTGCTTCTCTGTGCGTCAACAGCGTACGCCGCTTCGCCAACGCCAATTGAATTTCAAACCATCGTCAGCTTGGACCGCTTCCGCATTACGAACACGTCGCCAAATGCGTTCTTAAACGAAGTCATCGTCCGACCATCGGCCAACCTCACGCCGGTATTTTCAGACCCCACCGATATGTTCTGGGCCGAACTACCGCCGTGGCCCGGTGACGATAGGACCGGCTTTTTCGTCAGCCGCTTCTCTAAGAACAGATGGGTGGAGTTTGTTGGTACGTGGGACGCGAATGCCACGTTAGAGATGCAATTCAACGAGGGGCCGCCGCATCAGCAACGGGGGTACATCTTCGCTGGGATTGCGGATGGAACGTATTCCGGTTGGACGATTCCCGAGCCGGGCAGCGTCGTGTTGCTACTCGTGGCCGTGGCGGCGTGCGTTGTGGCGTGGAAGCGAAAGACATTAACCCCAAGGTGAGACGATGCCAGTAAAAACACGCGACGATATGGCGGATGAAATGCGCCGTGTTGTGAACGACGCTAATAGCGCGGCACGGAAGTTAAAGATCGAAGGCGAGTTCTGTTTTGTGCCCGGACCTGCCTCGCCGGATGATGAGTCTGAAATTCTCAAATCCAACATGGCGCGATGCGCGTACGAAGGTGGGCTACTTGAGTTCCAAGGGCAGTCGTTCGATGTCCGTCTGCATGCAGTGAGCATGAATCTGATCCGCAATCGCACGATTGCAAAGATCACGCTGGAGCTTCCGAAGCAGGAGGTACAGCCGCCAGATAGTGAAGTCGTCCGCCGACCATATCACGTGGAATCACTCTGTGCTGGACGACTACAGAGGTTGCTGGATTCTGTGATTGGTGGGATCAATCTAGAAACGAATTACATTGCCAACGTGCTGTGGCTTGCGGGCGTGAGCCGAACTATCTCACTGGTTCAATTGGACGGCAACGAGTTGCTATACACGATTGGATTACTCCGCACCGGGCAGAAGCAGGTACACGATCTATTAGAACGGTGGAGCAATGATCAACGCGGTAGGCGTGCCGAGTAACAACTAACCCCAAGGTGAAGCGATGTTTCACGATGGCGGACTGTTTCTGCTCGCCCGCAAGGGCACCAAAAAGAAAGACAGCAAAACCACGCTGGACTTCGATTCGTTGAAGTTCATCGACACGCCGGACGGCGACAAGGTATTCGCACTATTCATGCGGGCCGATATCTTCGCAGCAATTCATCGATGAGTCCGGCTGGCACGACGAGGTTGAACCGTGCGGTGCGCAATCTCAATCCGCCATTAACGCACTCTTGTATGTGTCATCAGTTGAGCCGGAAGTTAAGTTTGACATATCACCAGTGGACGCAGAGTCCGCAGGCGATATGACTCTCGTAATGATGCTCTCCAGCTTAATGATTAGCGCATTTGATGAGGGTCAGCGTCGCGAAGATCCAGCCATTTCGGGCGACGCAGCAGACATTGCACAGCGACACTACCAAGAGCTTTTAGGCTGGGCCGAAGGGTACGCAGTCGATTTCGACGAAGTGATAACGGTGCGTTGCAATGGTGCATCGGTGCGGCAGGATACAGCCCCAACTAACCCCAAGGTGAACCAGTGATTCGAGCAGCATCGAACGCGCTTGTGCCGGCGGTCGCGTACTACCGGATGAGCAGCGACAAACAAGAGACTTCGATTCGCGACCAGCGTAAGGCGGTCGAGGCATTCGCCAAGCAAGAGGGGTACACAATCGTTGACGATTACGCCGACGAGGGCATCAGCGGTTGGAAGTCAGAACAGCGCGAAGCATTCCAGCGGTTAATAACCGACTCCACGAATGGCAAGTTCCGCGCGGTACTGTGTTGGGACCAGGATCGGTTCTCACGCTTCCCGGTATTAGAGGCGAACCATTACTGGTATTTGTTGGACCGGGCGGGCGTGCATATCTCGACCGTCAATCAGGGGCGGCTCGACTTCCAAGACTTAGGCGGCTGGCTCAAGGCCAGCGTCACGCAACACGGCAAAGCCGAGTACCTGCGCGACCTATCCGCCAACGTCACACGAGGGCTGCGGGAAATCAAGCTGTTGGGCAAGTGGACCGCCAAACCGCCATACGGATACAGCGTGGGGCCGGATATGTTTCTCGTGCCGGGCGACCCCGACCGTATCGAAGTTGTAAATCAAATCTATCGCTGGCGTGTGGCGGGCACCGGCTATTGGACAATCGCCAAGCGGCTGAACGAAAACGGAGTTCCCGCACCTGAGGCCAAACATTGGAATCAGCGGAGCGTGCAACACATTTTGAATCGGTGGGCGTACGTTGGCGCGGTCGAGTTGGGCACCCATTCACGCGGCAAGTACAACCGCGTCGTGAGCGAACAGAAGATTCTCGAAGGCATCCACCCGCCGATCGTGGACCGCAAGTTGTGGGAAGCGGCGCGGCGCATGTCCATCTTCAAGGCCAAGCCGCACTGCGCGGGGCGACAGTGAAGGGGCACCGCTATCTGGCCTGTTGTTCTGCGGGCGGTGTGGCGGCCCAATGTACTCGATTCGGTTTCAGGACGTGTGGTCCTATTACAAGTGCAGCACCCACCAAAAGAGCGGCGCTTGTGGTCACTGCATCGTCGATCAGAAAAAGGCAATGCGGGCCGTGGCGAACAAGATCAGGGAACACGTCCTAATGAGCGGATACGACAAGCTGTTGGCGGCGGTCGAGAGGGAACTGGACCGGCGGGCGACACGGGCACCGGTAGCGAACCAAGCCGGAATGCGGCGGCAACTGGCGGGTATCGAGCAAAAGATTGAGAACGCCACGGATCGGCTGGTGAGTGTGGCTAAGAGCCTCGTGCCGGCGGTCGAGGCGAAGCTGGTGGACCTGCAGCGGCAGCGTGACGAGTTGGCCGAGCGGTTGCACCGATCACCGAACTCGACCGTCAAGCGTGACGCCAAGGCGATTGCAGACCAGTTGTGGCGGCTGGACGAGGTACTCGCCAAGGGCAGTCCGGCGACCGTGCGCAACGCCCTAGGCAAGATCGTGGAGAAGATCACGCTGCAATTCCGAGAGGGCAAGAGCACACCCAAGCGGAAGCGGTTCGAGTTCGTACGGGGCGAGATTCAATTCGCAAAGCCGGGAACACCTTCGGGAAGGTCGTGGCGTTCAGTGGCGGCGAGATGGTAACGACGCCGTCTTCCAGCGGCTGGCGAAGGACTTCGAGCGTGGAGCGATTGAACTCGGGCAGCTCGTCGAGGAACAAGACGCCGTTGTGAGAGAGCGATATTTCGCCCGGCGTGGGCACGCTGCCGCCGCCGACCAGACCGGCGTTGCTAATCGTGTGATGAGGCGAGCGGAAGGGGCGCGTGGCCAACAACGGCTGGCCGGGTTTGAGGAGGCCCATCGCGGAGTAGATGCGCGTGGTCTCGATCGATTCGCCAGCGATGAGCTCGGGCATGATCGTAGGCACGCGCTTGGCAAGCATCGTCTTGCCGGAGCCGGGCGGGCCCAGCATGAGCAGATTGTGCGAGCCGGCGGCGGCGATGGTCAGGCGCGCTTGGCCATCTCCTGCCCGCGGACGTCGGCAAAATCGACTTCGTAGGCCGAGTATTGATCGAACCACTCGTCGAGCCGCGGGGGCGTGGGTTCGATGTCGATCTGACCGGCGAAGAAGGCGACGGCTTGCGCGAGGCTGCTGACGGCGATGACTTCGACCTCTTCGACGACGGCGGCTTCCTGAGCGCTGGCGGTGGGCACGACGAGGCCGCGAAGGTCGCGCTGCTTAGTGGCGGCGATGGCTATCGAGAGTGCGCCGTTGGTGGGCCGGGTTAGGCCATCGAGGGCCAGCTCGCCAACGACGGCGTATTGCTGGAAACGGTCGCTGGCGAGCTGGCCGCTGGCGGCGAGCATGCCGAGCGAGATCGGCAGATCGAACGACGCGGCCTGCTTGGGTAGTTCCGCGGGGGCAAGATTGATCACCACGCGGTCGGCCGGCTTCATGAAGCCGGAGTTGACGAGCGCGCGTTCGATGCGATGCGTGCTCTCCTTGACGGCGGCTTCGGGGAGGCCGACGAGCACGGTCTTGGGCAGTGCGCCGGGCGAAACATCGACTTCGACCTCGACCGGGAGGGCCTCGATGCCGAGGAGCGAAAAGGTGTGGAGCTTGGCGAGCATGGCCCAAGTGCGCTGCCCAATGGCCTGCGTGAGGAGAAGCAGGCGGATATTGTGGCGGGTGCGCGGGGCGACCGCAAGCGCGGGGGATCACGCGGTTTAGCGTGTTGCTTACGGCAAGCCGCCGCGTCGGGAGCGGGCCAAGTCAGCGGTGGCGACGGCGACGGGCAAACTAACCAGCGCCAACCATGCCCGACAGGCCGAGGGCCCAGGTTCCCGGCTCTGGGATCGCGGCGAGTTCTTCTGGGGTTTGCGCGGTATGGATGAGGACGCTTTCGTTGACGAGAATCGTGCCACCCCCATTCCCTGCATACGATGATCCGTCCTCCCGCCAGAGAAACGCAAAGGGAAGTTTTGGCGGTGCGAAATACACGCTCGTCATGTCAGCCAATGATTCGGCTGGGACTGACTCGACCGGAAGCGTGAATCGATAAAGCGGAAAACGCGCTGTTGGCTCATTCCCAGCGTAATAGGCGGCACCTGTGCCGGTCCGCGCGGCAATCATGCCGACCACGCTTGGGTATTGGGTTCCGCCGATCTCGAGCTCCGGATCATTGTCGAGGTTCTGCACATTCCCATTTTGGTGTGCTGTACCGTCGAATGGGGCCAATACGCCGCGGCGCACGCGGGCGGCGACTTCACCGGCGTTGATCATATCTCCGACAGCGGCACCGCGTCCGGCGTGGGTGCTGAACATATTGCCGACGAAGTTTTGCATTCCGTCGTCGGTGGCAATCGCATTATCGCCAGTGACGATGGCCCAGAGCTCGAAGTCGATCCAACCGCCGACACTGAGTTGATTGACGGCGACGCTCTTGGGTCCGTGGATGACAATCTGCGACCCGGTGACGGCGCGGAGGTCGAAGGTGAGCGCGGCGCTTGCGGTTGAAGCGGCGAAGAATGCCGCGAACAACGCAAGAATCGAAACCCAATCGAAGCCTTGGCGCGCAGAAGCGCGCGCCCCGATACAAAAGTGCCTCATGACGTCCTAGTCCTTTCTCTCGCTCCGTCGCGCAGCAAAGCCGCCGAAGAATGTATAAATGAGTCCCTTGGAAAACAGCATCGCCCTGCCTGATAGACGAGGCCGTTTTTGGGCCGTGCCGTCACGCGCAGCGATCGAAGAAGCCCCTGAAGATGCCAATAATGTACCGGATTTCGTCGAGGTTGCCTAGTTTTGAGGGGGGAGGGTCTGGTGACCTGGTGGCTGGTGGCTTTTGGGCGATGGGCGTTCGTGGCCGCTTTTGGACGGTTTCGGGATTGTACTTAGGGGCGAGGTGCAAGCGGCAATCCACAGAGAATCGGGAGGGGAGAATGGCGACAGCGACTTTGAGGGCTTGTAATTTTGACACGGCGAAAGGAGAGGCATTCGCCGAGCGCATGGTGGCGGCGGCGAACGAGGCGGCGCTGTTGTTGATGACGTCGATCGGGCATCGCACGCGGGTGTGGGATGCGTTTGCCAAGGTCACACCCGCCACGAGCACGCGGCTAGCGGAGGCCGCGGGACTTTCGGAACGCTATGTGCGCGAATGGCTGGGCGCAATGGTGGCGGCCGGAGTCGTAGAGTACGACTCTGAAGCCAAGACGTATCGCCTGCCGGCGGAGCACGCAGCCTATCTCGTGCGGGGGTCGGAGCCGAACAACATGGCGGCGTTTTCGCAGTGGGTGGCGGTGCTGGGGGCGGTTGAGGACCATGTGGTCGAGGCGTTCTATCATGGGCGCGGTGTTCCGTATTCGGAGTATCTTCGCTTCCACGAGGTGATGGCCGAAGAGAGGCGCAGACGGTCGTTGCCGGGCTGGAAGAGCATATTCTGCCGATGGTGCCGGGCATCGTGGACCGGTTGGAGCAGGGGATTGATGTGCTGGATTTGGGATGTGGCGCCGGACGAGCGATCAATTTTCTAGCGCGAAGATTTCCGCGGAGCCGATTTACCGGGTACGACTTTTCGGCGGAAGCGATCGAGATGGCGGCGACCGAGGCCAGCGCGGCGGGAATCAAGAATGCCCGGTTCGAGGTGCGCGATGCGGCGGCGATCGACGATTCTCAGCGGTTCGACTTTGTCACCACGTTCGACGCGATCCACGATCAGGCCAAGCCCGCACTCGTTTTGCGGAACATCGAGCGGGCGCTAAAGCGTGACGGCGTGTACCTGATGCAAGACATTGGCTGCTCGAGCTGCGTGCAGAAGAACATCGGTCATCCGGTGGGCACGTTCGTGTACACGATTTCCTGCATGCACTGCATGTCGGTGTCGCTGGCGTGCGGTGGGGCAGGGCTGGGCGCGGCGTGGGGGAAGGAGCTTGCGCTTGAGATGCTGGCTGAAGCCGGGTTTCGCGACGTGACCGTTGAGACGCTGCCGCACGACTTCATGAACTACTTTTACGTGGCGCGACCGGGAACGCAGTAGAGTCGTCAGTGGCATGGTCGGGAGACCCTGCCACAACAGAGTTCGCACATTTGAGGTACCGCGCAACAAAAAACCCACCGAGACGAATCGGTGGGTTTTGGTCGAGGAGTGCTATGGTCAAGAGACCACAGCACAACAGGTCAGGAGACCATGACACAGCGGATCGGCACGGTCAGACCATGCCCTTGAGGTTCTTCAGCGCTCGGACCTTGACTTTGACCGATGCGGGCTTGGCCGGGTAATCGCGGAACTGTCCGGGATTGAACGGATCGGGAGCGTTCTTGCGCGCCGGTTTGGCGGGCACGTTTTGTCGCACGATCTTGATCAGGCCGGGAATCTGGAACACGCCAGGACCCTTTTTGCCGACGTGCTTGCCAATTTCAGCGGTGAGTGCTTCGAGCACTGCGCTGACGTCCTTGCGTGCCAAACCGGTCTCTTGCGAGATCGCATTGAGGACTTCGCTCTTGCTGGGCGCCTTGCCACCCGACTTCTTAGCGGAAGCTGTCTTCGCCATAGTGTGCCACCCTCCTTGTGAGGTGCGTTGGGAAATGCGGTATGTCCATCCTTCAAGCGGACTAAGCAGTCCGTATGGTGGGATGATTAAAAACATAGCTTCGGAAATTGCAACCCTGATTGGCAAAAAACCGGCAAAAACAGCGGAAAAAACCGAAAAACCACTACGACTGACCGTCGTCAGGGCGGCGAAACGTGATCAATCGGTCGTCGGCGAGGCACCGTTTGGGTGTTGTCGGCGCGACGCAGACACGCGGTTAGGAGGCGGGCGGACGGTTACGACGGGTGGCACGCCAGTTTTGGTTGTCCGGTTGTGACATGAGATGTAAGATAAAGTTTGGTAGGAAGTTACAGCCGACCGGGCGTGCAGAGAACCGCGCAAGTAACCGCTGGCGCCATGCCTGGCGGTGGGCAAAGTGGACCAGCCGGGTGGCGTTAAGCTCGACGCGACCACTGAACTTTCCCCAAGTGTTACGCAACTAACGCTTTAGCCGCGGCGATTCTCGATTGCCTCGGTACCTTAGAAGAGGGCTCGCGATGGAGCGAAACGCAAGGCTTGAACGGGTCAGGCAGTGCCTGCCCTACTGTGCTGGCTGCTTCACTTGTTCTGACCCTGGTATTGGCTGCGACGCTCGAGGCTCAATTTCGCATCTTTGGCGGCGTGCGCGGTCAAGCGCGAGAGGAGACTACTGACGCGGTCACGCTCGTCTCCGAGCGTGAGACAACGGTCTTGCTCGACAAGGCGAAGGAGTTGATCAGCAAGGGCGAGACCACGCTGGCTTTGTCGGCGCTGCAAAAGATCCTGGGGGATGAGGAAAATGCGGACCAGCCGGATACGTTCTTCAAGTCGGAAGGACAGCGGGGCCTTTCGGGGGGCGTTCGAGCGGAAGCGCAACGCCTGATCGGCCAGCTCAACGAAGAGCAGCGTGCGACCTACGAGCTGCAATTTGGGGTGACCGCGCGGCAAATGTTGGACGACGCGGTTCAGGCCGGGCGCATTGATCGCGTGGCTGAAGTAGTCCGGCGCTACTTTCACACCAAGACCGGATACGAAGCCGCGGTGCTTTTGGCGCGGCATCACTTGGACCATGGCCACCCACTGGCCGCGGGGCTGTTGTTGGAAAAGCTTCATGCCACGCCAACGGCCGCAAAGCAATTCGAGCCGCAGTTATCGCTCTTACTGGTTGCTTCGTGGGTGCGTGCCGGCTGCCGGACAAGGCGAAGTCGGCGCTTGCGGAGCTGAAAAAGCTTTCGCCAAATGACAAGCTCCTCTTGGGCGGTAAGCGGCTTGATTTGCGCGGCGACGATTCCGCCGCTCTCTCAGCAATTGCGTCACTGGTAAGCGCAAAAGGAGTCGACGGACTTGAGCAAAGCGATCATTGGGCCATGGCCCGCGGCAATCCGGCGCAACGCCGCAATGCCCGGGGGTAGTCCGTTGTTGAATGTGCGCTGGCAGGTAAAAGACGCCGAAGACCCGGACCTGTTCGACGAGATCGGAAAGGTTCACAAACAGTTCATCGACAGCGGGCGGCCGGTGATACCCGCGGTGCAGCCGCTGGCGGTGGGCGATTACGTTCTTGTGCGGACGCCGCTGCGATTGTACGGCATCGAATTCGGTACACAGGCGGGTGACGGCGGGCGGTTGATCTGGAAATTTCCGACGGAAGCGAATGCGGAAGCGCCCCCCAAGAACCCCGGCCGCGACGTGGGCTTCATGCATGCGGTGACGGAGCGGATCTTTGAGAACAACACCTACGGCACAATGTCGAGCGACGGCGAGCTGGTGTTCATGGTGAACGAGGGAAACCTGCAGCAGACGATGCGGGGCACTCCGATGCGAAACAACCGCGTCGTGTGGGGCCCGAACGGTCAAATGGTGCAGAACGCGGGCCCGGCGGCGCAGAACATCCTGACGGCTCATTCGCTGCGCGGCGAGGGGAAGCTGATCTGGCAGATTGGAGAAGAGGACGGCAGCCTGCCTGACTTGCGCAAGCCTATTTTCTCGGTCCGCCGCTGCCGCTGGGTGGACAGCTCTATGTGCTGGCCGAAAGTAAAAAACGAATCAGCCTGGTGGCGTTGGAGGCGAAGACGGGCAAGCTGTTGTGGACGCAGCCGTTGTGCGACGTGGAATTGGACGTAACACAGGATCCTTTTCGCCGGATATCCGGCGCGACTCCGTCGTACGCCGACGGCGTTTTGGTGTGTCCTACGGGAGCGGGAGCACTGGTGGCGGTTGATTTGGCGACACGTTCGTTGCTGTGGGGCAAGCAATTCACCGTGAGCAACGAACAGCAGCAGCTCATGACGCAGTGCATGCAGATGGGGTGGAATTTCAACGGTCAAATGGTGCAACCGGTGAATCCGGGGACGCATTGGGTGGATGGCAGTGCCGTCGTGGCGAACGGACGCGTTTACGTGACGCCGATGGAGAGTGATAAACTCCACTGCTTCAACTTGATCGACGGGAGAGAAGCGTGGCCTAGCCGAAACCGTGAGGGTGGTTTGTATATAGGGGCCGTCACGAAAGACCACTTGATCCTCGTCTGTGATTCGCAGGTGCAAGCGCTCAGCGTGGCCGACGGCACGACCAAATGGTCGTGCCCGCTGGGTTCAAACCGGCCGAGCGGTGCGGATTCTTTAGCGGTGCGTATTACTATTTGCCGCTTAGCTCTGCTGAAGTGATCAAGATCGATCTGGCCAACAACGGCGAGATCAAGGCGCGGGCGCGATCGCGGTTTGGCAACGTGCCGGGGAACCTGATTTGTTACCAGGGCTACGTGATCTCGCAGGGGGCGAACACCGTCGATAAATTCTTTCAGCTTGAGTCGCTGCGCGAGCGCGTGACGAAGACGCTGGGGACCAATCCGGAGGATCGTGAGGCAATCGCGTGGCGGGGTGAGATTGCGCTAGACGATGGGCGGTTTGAGGCGGCAATGAGCGACCTGCGGAAGGCGTTCAACGTGACGCCGGAGCAAGTCCCGGAAGGAGAGGAGTCGCGAGGCCTGGACCGCGGAGCGAGAGCGAGTGCGCGAGCTTTTGATTGATGCGTTGGCCAATGCTTTTCAAACGAAGCAGCCGGGCGGACGCGATTACCTAGTGGAGATTGAAAAACTGATTGAGAGCGAGGAAGAGCGTTCGCGCTATCTGCGCTTGTTGGCGATGGGCCGGCACGATGATGGCGACATTTCCGGCGCTCTGGAAGCCTACTTGCAACTGGCGGATTTGAAGACGCCGGCGCAGGAGTTGGAAGACGTGGGCGGCGGGCATTCGGTGCGCCGCGAGCGGTGGATCCGTACGCGGTTGGAAACGCTGTGGCGAGTGGCAAAGGCGGAGGATCGCGCACCGGTAGACGCGGCCATCACACAGCGGCTTGCGGCGGCCGAGCAAGACCGCGAGAACAAGGTCGCGGCCCTGCGAAAGTTTTTGACGTCGTTTGGTTTCCATCCGCTGGCAGAACAGGCACGCGAGCAGTTGCTCTCGGAGTTTAGCGAGCGCGAATCGCCGCTGGAGCGCGAGCAGCTACTATTGGCGCTTGAGAAGTCGGGCGACGAACGTCAGGTGCGCATGGCGGTTGCGCGGCTGGCGACGCTGTATCAGGCGCAGGACCGCATCCCTGAGGCGCTTTCTTACTATCGGCGTCTGGAGCAAGACTTCGGCGATGTGGAGTGTCTACCGGGTCTCACGGGCAAGCAGATGGTCACAGCGCTGCCAAGTGATGAAAAGTTAACCCTGCGCGATGCAGACTTGGAAGCGATGGCCGGCCGGCGCTGTCGAGGAAGACCGGAAATCACGAGGCGGCCGGCAGCAGCAGGCGTCGTATCAGCAATACTGGCCGATCGATATTCGCGGCGATCAGGGTCCGTTCTTTTCGGGCCGTCAGGTGCTTTACGATCAGCAGATGTACCAGATTCTCGGCGCGACGAATATGGTCGGGAATCATTTCGTTTAATGCTCAACGAGGCGGGTGCGTTTCGCAATTATGGCTACGGCTACAACACCAATCACGGTGTGGTTGCCGGTCACCTGCTATTGGTCAACACCGGCTATCAGGTGCTGGCGATCGATACCCTGCGAAACCAGGCGGGCGGGCGGCAACGAGTGCTGTGGCACGTGGACCTGATCGATCCGATGCAATTGCAGCTTCAGATGATGACCGGTTGGGGCGGGATCGAGTTTCAGGCGATCGGCAACCCTTGGGGTCAATCACGGATGGGGCGGATCAAGGTAAACAATCAGCCTGGCTCGACGATGAGCGCGGTGATTGATGGCGGCGTGGCGATACTGCGCGGCCGCGAGCTGACGTTTTACGATGTACTCACCGGCAAGCCGCAGTGGAGGCGGCATAACTTTCCGCCCGGCAGCGACATTTGGGGCGATGGCGAGATGCTCATTGTGGCGGCGCCGGACAAGGATGATGCGATCGTCTTGCGCACGCAGGACGGCTCTGAGTTTGCGAAGCGAAAGGCGCCCGGCCGGACATGCGCTGGGGGTTTTGCGGCCGCAACGTGCTTACTTGCGCGAGAAACCGGGCCGGCTGCATCAGGTCTTTTTATACGACGTTGCCGACGCCAATGAAATCGACTTGGGCACGTATCCGATGAGCTCGAAGGGCACGATCGTCGGCGGCGACTCGGTGGCAATTTACGACACGAACGGAAGGTTTGTCGTGCTCTCGCTGGGCGACGGCAGCAGACTGTTGGAGGCCAAGGTGGAAGCGGAGCGGCAGCTTTTCAACATCTTTGTGCAGCGCTCGGCGGATCAGTACATGGTGGTTACCAATCGTCCGCGGCTGGCGAAGTCGACGCGGAATATCAACTATCAACCGGTCATGTATGACCCATACGGCGGTACAACGAACGGCCTGGTGAGCGGGCGCATTTATGCGTTTGACCGCCAAACGGGGGCGAGCCTCTGGCAAACGCCGGCGATCGTGGAGATGCATGGGTATTTGCAACAGCAGGCGAGCGAGCTGCCGGCACTGGTGTTTTTGCGACACGCGCACGATCGGAACCAGCAGGCGAAGGGTTCCATACTTTGCTTGGACAAGCGAACGGGCCGCGCGGTGTATCAGAAGGAAGACTTGCCACAGGTCTACAATTTCGAAGCATCGGCCGACGCTGAGGCGCGGAGCATGTCGCTGCAATTGGCCGGCACGACGACGACGCTGAAATACACGGATGCACCCACGGCGCCCGAGCCGACGTACCAGGCGCAGGAGCTGCCAGAGTCGAACAACCCGCTGTATCGGACCCCGATTGGCCGGGTCCTGCGGGCGTTTGGGCGGGCGGCAGAACAGGAGGCGCCGGCGGCAAACGACGATCCGTTTGGTGCGCCGGTCGTGCAAGAAGTCGAAGACA
Source organism: Pirellulales bacterium (assembly GCA_963829655.1). Classification (GTDB taxonomy): domain Bacteria; phylum Planctomycetota; class Planctomycetia; order Pirellulales; family JALHPA01; genus JBBDYH01. Next base: position 5,225,443 of record CAWHJG010000002.1, on the reverse strand, counting down.
AAGAAGAGGCCAAGGAAGAGGCCGCGAAGAAAGAATAGCGATGTAGCAACACTTTTACCGTTCATGGAGACCGCGACCTTGTGGGTCGCAACCAGTAACTTTGATCTAGGAACTGTAGATGCACGCAACTTCTGTTGGTCCCGATTCGGCGGCAGTTCGCAAGCTAAACGAAGCCCGCGAAAAAATCCTCAACCAGCTTTCGCAGGTCATCGTCGGCCAGCACGCAGGTGATCGAAGAGCTGCTGATCTCGCTATTCAGCCGCGGCGCATTGCCTGCTGGAAGGCGTGCCGGGGCTGGCCAAGACGCTGATGATCAGCACGCTTTCGCGAGCGCTGAATCTCTCGTTCAGCCGCATTCAGTTCACGCCCGACCTGATGCCGGCGGACATCACCGGCACGGAGATCATCGAGGAGAACAAGACGCACGGGCAGCCGCGAGTTCCGCTTTCTGGAAGGGCCGCTGTTCTCCAACGTGATTCTGGCCGACGAGATCAACCGCACGCCGCCCAAGACGCAGGCGGCGCTGTTGGAAGCGATGCAAGAGCGGCAAGTCGACCGTCGGCCGCGTGCGGCACAAGCTGGCCGATCCGTTCTTCGTGCTGGCCACGCAGAACCCGATCGAGCAGGAAGGGACGTATCCGCTGCCCGAGGCGCAGCAGGACCGCTTCATGTTCAAGGTGTTCGTGAAGTATCCGAACTTCGGCGAGGAGTTCGAGATCGCCCGGCGCACGACGGCGGTGATGGAAGATCACATTGTGCCGGTGCTGAGCGCGCGAGGAGATCATCGAGTTGCAGCGGACTGGTTCGCGAGGTGCCGGTCACCGATCACGTGATTCGCTACGCGCTGTCGCTGGTGCGGCAGACGCGCGTGGGCGAGACCGGGGTGCCGGACTTCGTCAACGACCAATTGAGCTGGGGCGCGGGCCCGCGCGCGTGCAGTTCTTGATTCTCGGCGGCAAGGCGCGGGCGCTGTTGCACGGGCGCACGCACGTTTCGACCGAGGACATCCAGACGCTGGCCAAGCCGGTGCTGCGGCACCGGATGGTGGTGAACTTTGCCGCCGAGAGCGAAGGCGTGACCGCCGACGACATCATCGATCGCCTGATTGAAGTCACCCCCACAAAGGAAGACGAGCTGACGCGTGACCCCCGATTCCAAAAGATTTTTGCATCCTGAGGCGATCAAGCGGATCAACCGGATGGAGTTGCGGGCCCGGCACATCGTGGAGGGCTTTCTCTCCGGCATGCATCGCAGTCCGTACTTCGGCCAGATCGGTCGAGTTTCTCCAGCACCGCGCAGTACGCCATGGGCGACGACCTGCGGCACGTCGATTGGAAGGTCTGGGCCAAGCAGGACCAGTACTTCATCAAGCAGTACGAGGAAGAGACCAACCTGCGCGTGTACGCTGTTGGTCGATGTGTCGGGGAGCATGCTGTACGGCCGCGGCCCGATGAACAAATACGAATACGCCAGCACGGCGGCAGTGAGCCTGGCGTATCTCTTGTTGCGGCAGCAGGACGCGGTGGGCTGCGTGGCCTTCGACCAGACGACGCGCGCGACGACGCCGCTGCGGAGCAAGCGCAATCACCTGATGTCGATCATCGCGGCGCTCGACAACAGCAGGCCGGCGCAGAAGACCGACTTGTTTCAAATTCTGCGCGGCGCGGCCGAAAGCTTTCCCCGACGGGGCATGATGGTGATTTTTTCCGATCTGCTCGCAGACCGCCCGAGCTTTCTCAAGGGGATCCGGCTGTTGCGGCAGCGCGGGCACGACGTGATGGTGCTGCACGTCATGGACGACGACGAGCTGGACTTTCCGTTCAACGGGCCGACGCGGTTTGAGGGGCTGGAGCTGCCGGAGCATTTGGCTTGCAATCCGCGGGCACTTCGCGAGGGGTACATGGAGGCGCTCAAGGTCTTTTTAGACGAAGTGCGGCTGGGTTGCGTAAGGAACAGCGTGGACTATCAGTTGATTCGCACGAGCGAACCCTTGGACGCGGCGCTGGCGACGTTCCTCAGCCGACGATTAGCACTGGAACGAAGAGCGTAATTCAATGACCAATGACCAAGCATCAATGACCAAAGCAGCACGACGGCCGCGTCGAGATGGTGCCGGAGCCAATGCGCCATCGGGCGAGCCGATCTTTGATCTCTCAGAGCGCACCGCCCGCTTTGGCGAGTGCGTGATTCGATTCCTGCAGTCAATTAAGCCAACTGCCGTGCGCGCGCCAATTCTCAGCCAGCTAGTTCGATCGGCCACCAGCATTGGAGCTAATTACTGCGAGGCAGACGGAGCTAGTTCACGAAAAGAGTTTAGGCACCGGATTGGCGTTTGTTGTCGTGAGTGCCGTGAAACTAGATTCTGGATTCGCATGCTGGTCGTGGCAGTGCCCGAGATCAAAGTCGAGGCTCGCACATTATGGAAGGAGGCCGACGAAATGAACCGCATATTTGCCACGATTGTGCGCCGCACAAAGCCATCCGCGTGATCCATTGGACATGGGTCATTGATCATTTATCCATCAACCTAGACTGAACAACGGCGTAACTAAATCGTGTCGTTTGCATTCCCCGCACTGCTGACTGGTTTGGCGCTTGTGGCGCTACCCGTGTTGATCCATCTGATCAACATGATGCGGCACCGGCGCGTGCAGTGGGCGGCAATGGAATTCTTGCTTGTCAGCCAGAAGAAGAACCGCACGTGGATCTTGCTGAAGCAGCTTTTGCTGTTGCTGTTGCGGATGGGGGCGGTGGCGGCCGTGGTGCTGATGGTTGCGCAGCCGCAGGTCCGCAATCGGCTGGGGATGTTTCTAGGCGGGAACAAGACGCACCATATTGTGCTATTGGACGACAGCTACTCGATGAGCGAGCGGTGGGCTGACACGAGCGCCTTTGACGAGGCCAAGAAGCGCGTGCTGGCCATCGCACGTCAGGCGGAGCAACAGAACCTGACGCAGGAGTTCACGCTCTTGCGGTTCTCGAAGGCCAGCCGGGCCGGGCGCGGCATGCAGCCGGACTTGCGACAGACGATGGACAATACGTTTCGCACGGCGCTTGAGCAGGAGCTTGAGGAGTTAAAGCCCTCCGAACTGGGCGTTGGACCAGCGGACGCGATTGACACGGCCTTACAGCTCATTGAGGACGGCGCCGACCAGCACAGCGAGGTTTACCTGATTAGCGACTTTCGTGCGAACGAATGGAACGAGGCCGACGACTTGCGCAAGCGGTTTGCGGAGCTGAACGATTTGAGCGTGGTACCCAAGTTGATCGCGTGCGTTGATCATCAGCGATCGAACCTGACGATTACGTCGCTAAGACCGCTGCCGGGCACTCGTGCCGCGGGCGTGAACCTGGAGATGGAGGTCACGGTCCACAATCACGGCGGTGACAAAGCGCGAGCGATCGCGATCCAGCTTGAAGAGGACGGCAAGCCGCGGCCAACAGAGACGATCGATGAGCTTGCGGCCGGCAAGAGCCAGTCGCGGAAGTTTGAGGTCAAGTTCACGCAACCGGGCGAGCATCGCATCACGGTGCGCCTGCAAAGCGACGCGGTTGGTGCCGATGACGCACGCTACACCGTCGTTGATTTCGAGCCGAATGTGCCGGTGCTGTTGATCGAAGGCGATGCAAAGGAAATTGGCGCCAAGGCAAGCGACTCTTATTTTGTGGCAAACGCGCTTGCGCCGGAGCTGGCGCTGACGGGCCTCAAGGCGCAGATCGAGCCTCCGGATTTCCTGGCCAAGAAACCGCTGGACGGTTTCCATGCCATTTACGTGCTCAATGTCGAGCGGTTGACGGCGGCCGAGGCGCGGCGCTTGAGGATTATTGTCGTCGCGGCGGCGGCGTGGCGTTTTTCCTGGGCGATCGAACAGCACCCATGCGATTCAACGAGACGGCCTATCGCGACGGCGAGGGCTTGATCCCCGTTCCCTTGATCGATCGAGTGGACCTCGGGCAAGACCGCTCCGAGGCTCCCGATATCGAAGTCACGCTGCACCCGATCTTTGGCAACATCGCGCTGGACAGAAATCGCTATACCGCCGACGTAAACGTCGAACGGTACATGGCAGTCGAGAAGACGTGGCGCCCGGCGCCGGGGTCAACGGCGAAGATTATCGCGCGATTACGCAACGGTGCGCCGCTGATCATCGAGCAGAAGTTTGGCGAAGGACGGGTTGTAGTGTTTCTGACGACGGCCGGTCGCGCGTGGAACAACTGGGCCGCAACGCCGAGCTACATCCTGACCATGTTGCAGCTTCAGGCACACTTATCGACGTGGAAGCAAATCGATCCCGGACGGACCGTCGGAACGCCGATCAAGGTGGATTTCGGGTCGAATTACTTACCGGAGGTAGCGTTGAACACGCCGTTGGAAGGATCGCAATCGGTGTTCACGATGCAAGCCACGCAGGTGGGGGACCAGTACAACGTGGTGCTCGACAACACAGAGAAGAGCGGTATTTATGAGCTACGGCTCACGACCTCCGACGGGCAAACCGAGTCGATGCAATACGCATACAACGTTGTGCCGAGCGAAGGAAATCTGGCCATCGTGAACCAGGAGCAGATGGCCGACCGATTGGGCGAAGTCCACTACGAGTTTCATCGTGCCGGCGACCTGGCGGTGGGCAGTCCGGAGCTGGGTCAGAATCTGAGCCAGACAATACTTTATGCGCTGGTGTTCATGCTGCTTGCGGAGCAGTTGCTCGCGTACTCGGCCAGCTATCACTTCGGACGTGCGAAGGAGGCGGCAAGCTGATGCAGGGGTTGGGAATACTTATTGCGCAGGCGGAAACGCGGACCAGCTTCGAATGGGCGCGGCTGGCTAGCTTCACGGAATGGTGGCAGCGGCCGCTGCTGGTCGCGTTGTGCCTGTTGGTCGCGGCGTTTGTCATATATATGTACCGCCGCGACAGCGTCGAGCTGCGGCCGGGGGTAGGCGTGGTGCTGGCGATATTGCGGCTGCTGGCATTCGGCGGCCTCTTGGTGAGTTTTCTGGACCTGCAAAAGCGCACCGAGCGGCTGGTCGTGCAGAACTCGCAGGTGGCGCTGTTGATCGATACGAGCGCATCGATGAGCCGCGCCGATAGCGACGGCGCGTCATCCATACCGCAATCGCCGGTGCGGATCGATCAGGTGGCCGACGCGCTGTCACAAAGTGAGTTGCTTGCCGAGCTGCGCAAAACGCACGAAGTGCTGGTCTATCGCTTCGATCAGGAGCTGGTGCGGCTGGCGACGTTGCCGAAGCTTTTGGACGGCACTAGCGGCGGTTCGTCGAGTAAGACTGAGGCGAGCGCGACTGCAACGAGCGCGAATAAACCGGTCGATTGGAAGGAGCTGCTCACGCCGCGCGGGACGGAGTCGCGATATGGCCAATCTTTGCGGCAATCGCTGAATGACCTGCGAGGAACACCGCTGGCGGGGCTGGTCCTGGTGGGCGACTTCGCGGAGAACGCGGGGCTGAAATCTGAAATCGCCGTGCAATCGGCCATCGACGCGAAGATCCCGGTCTACACGATCGCGATCGGATCGAACCGCGTGCCGGTCAATGCGGGCATCGCCGATTTTCGCGTTCCGCCGCGTGCGTATCCTGGCGACAAGTTCCAGGTACAGGCGGTGCTGCAAGGTTCTGGGCTGGACGGGCGCAGCGTGACAGTGGAGCTGGTTTCGCGTCTGGCAAGTGAGAAGCCGGACGCGGAAGGCGGGAGCATCGACGCGACCGAGGTGATCCGGCTTGGGAAGGATAGGGAACAGCAGGTGGTGAAGTTTGAGCTGCCCGGCATCAGGGAGACCGGCCGGCGAACCATGACGGTCCGCTTGCGCGGAATCAACGACGACAATAATCCGGCCGACAATCAGGTGTCGAGCGACTTGGAGATTGTCGAACGAAAGAATACCGTGCTGTTGTTTGCCGGCGGTCCGACGCGCGAGTATCAGTTTCTCCGCAACCAACTCAAGCGCGACAACGATACGGTCGTTGATGTCTATTTGCAAACGGGCTTGGAGGGCATATCGCAAGACGCTCGGAAGATTCTGGACGCGTTTCCCAGCACGATGGAAGAACTGGCTCAATACGACGCGATCGTCGCATTCGATCCGGACTGGCGAACTGGTCACGGTGAGCGAGGAGACAGGCGAAGCAGATCTCAGCAAGCTGCAATTGCTGGATGACTGGCTATATAAGGAGTCTGGAGGGCTGATTGTTGTCGCCGGGCCGGTTTATATGGACCAGTGGATTCAAGACAAGAACCTGTCGAAGGTCCGTTCGATTTACCCGGTGGAGTTCAACCCGCGGTTGTTAGCATTTGACGACGCGCGGTATGGATCGACGGTGGCGTGGCCGGTGGAGTTCACGCGCGAGGGAAACGAAGCGGAGTTTCTGTGGCTGGGGGCAACACCGGAACAAAGTGAGACGAATTGGGAGGACTTCGACGGCGTATTTGGCTTTTATCAAGTAAAAGGCCCGAAGCCGGGCGCGGTCGTGTACGGTCGCTATGGAAACCCGGACGCTTCGACGACCGGCGGCAAACCGATCTATTTCGCGGAGCATTTTTGGGGCTCGGGGCGGATCTTCTACATGGGCAGCGGCGAGATGTGGCGATTGCGGTCGATGAGCGATCGTTACTTCGAGGAGTTCTATACCAAGCTTTTGCGGCATATATCGCAGGGCCGGTTGTTGCGCGGATCGCGGTTGGGAAGCTTGCTGTTGGAACGCGATCGGTTCATCCAGGGGAGCACGGTCGTCATCCGCGCACAACTCAACGATGCGCAGCATCGCCCGCTCGAAATGCCCGATGTGGCGGTTCACGTGTCGCGCCCCGATTTTACGACGCAGAGCGTGCGATTGATGGCCGACAAGAGCCGGCCGGGAATGTACAGCGGGCAGTTCGCGGCGCTGGTGCCGGGTGGATATCAGCTTGAATTGGCGGTTCCGGGATCGACCGAAGCGCCGCTCTCGCGCCGATTCACGGTGACGGTGCCGCAATTGGAGGTCGAGAACCCGCAGCGGAATGATGCGCTGGCCAACGAGTTGGCGCAGCGGACAAGTGGCAAGCGATACATCGGCATGAACGCGGCGATTGGGTTGGCCGAATCGAAGGGCGAATCCTTGATGGCTCTTCTCGCCGAGCGTGATCAAACTCGGAAGACGTACGAAACGGGGATTCGCGATCCAGTGTGGGACGAGAATTGGATGCGGATGCTGTTGATTTTCATCGTGGGTGTGCTGTGCGTGGAATGGATTATTCGGCGGCTGTGTAAGCTGGCATAACTGGTCCGACTTTTTTTCTACCTGCTGACTGAATGTCGATCGAACTTCAATCCCCGCCTGTTGAGATTACGCCAACGATCGAGTCGCTACTCGGCGGCTTGCGGCGGCGGATCCGTTCTTACGTCTGGATACAGGGCGTCGCGCTGGCGGTCGCGTGGCTGGGGCTGGCATTCTGGATCACGTTGGCGCTGGATTGGTCGATCGAGCCTCCGCCGCTTTTTCGAGCGCTGGTAATGGTGGCGGTCGGCGCGGTGCTGCTTTGGATCGTGTACCACTACATCCTCGCGCGTGTGTTTGTGCCGCTTGCGGACAAGAGCATGGCGGTGCTCCTGGAGCGGCGGTATCGCGATTTTGGGGAAAGCCTGATTACGACGGTGGAATTGGCCGAGCGACCGCATCACGCGGCGCCGTTCAATCGCGATATGCTCACGTATACGACGGCCGAAGCTCTGATCCACACACGACAGGTGCGGCTGAACGATCTATTCCAGAACGCCGGTCTAATGCGCGCCGTTTTCGCGGCGATCGTGCTCGTTGCATCGGTCGCCACATTCGCGCTGGCGGCGCCTGAAGCATTTGGCACGTGGTCACGGCGAACGTTGTTATTGTCCCAAGAGCTTTGGCCGCGGACCACGCGGCTTTCGATCGAAGGGTTTGAAAACGGCCTGGTGAAGGTCGCTCGTGGCAGCAATTACCGCGTCACCGCCTACGCCGACAAACGCTACGAAGTGCCCGAGACTATTCAGATTCGTTACCGGACGGATGAAGGGAGCCCGGGCCGCGACACGATGAGCGTTGAGGCGGCCAGCGCCGGCGAAGAGCGGCAGCCGTTTTCTTACGAGTTTCCCAACCTGCTGGCCAGCGTCACTTTTGACGTGGTGGGGGGAGACGATCGGCTGCGCGACTATCGAATTGAGGTCGTCGATAACCCAACGGTTACGGCGATGCGGCTGTTCCTGGAGTATCCCGCGTACATGAACCGGACGGTGCGCGAGGTGCCGGTGACGGGACTGATGCAAATTCCGCTGGGCACAAAAGTCACGATTCGCGCACAAGCAAACAAGCCGCTTCGGCAGGCGACGATCGAACAAGTTGATGGTCAAGAGCTCAAGCCGATCATTGTGATCACGAAATTCACAGGGGACGAGAATCGGGACTTTGTTCACAGCCTGGGTTCGATGACCGCCGATTTGCGGCTGCAATTTCGGCTGCACGACACCGACGACATCGTTGGCCGTGATCCGGTCCGGCTCGATCTGACGGCCGTGACCGACGAGCCGCCGCGAGTCGGTTTGCAGCTTGCGGGCATCGGCAAGAAGATCACGGCGCGTGCGCGGCTTCCAGCGGTCGGCGAAATCAGTGATGACTACGGCGTGGATCGAATCTGGTGGGAGTACCAGGTTGCAGGCGGGCAGGCAGAGCGGGCGCCGTTCAATATGGAGGCCCAAGGGTATAGCGCTCTGAAGGTCGTCAAGGAGCAGCCGGAGGCACTCGATTTGAAGGAGCTTCAAGACGAGATTACTGACTCACCGAGCGGAACTGAGAAACCGGAGACTGATGAAGCCGCGCCGGTTGCTCGTGCGCCGCGACTGACACTTAAGGAGGGGCAGGAGTTGACAGTGGTGATCAAGGCTCAAGACCGTTCCACGCTGGAGGGCGGCCCGTTCGTGGGCGCCAGTGACAAGTACGAGCTGGACGTTGTATCGCCGGATGAGCTATTGGCGGCGCTTGAAAACCGCGAGGCCGAGCTGCGCCGCCGGTTTGAAACAATCGTCGACGAGTTCTCCGCCATGCGCGAGCTACTTTTGCGCGTCGAATTTGGAGAGTCGAAGAGCGCTGCCGACAGTGCCGGCACAGAACCAGAAGACCGGCTGGAAAAAGCACTGGAAGCGGTCGAAGGCAAAACAGATTCTGACAACGAAGATGGCAAGGCCGACCCGGTGGAAACGGCAGCGCGCGACCGCGCTTCGCGTGGGTTAGCGGTCGAGCGAACCAACGAGAACACCGAACGCGCCGCGCACGAGACGCGCGCGGTCGGGACGGCGTTTCACGAGATCCTGGAGGAGATGGCTAATAACCGGATCGACACGCCAGCTCTTCAAGGGCGACTTCGCGACGAAATTGCCGACCCGCTGGTGAAGATTGCCGACCTACGGATGCCGGTGCTGATCGGCTGGTTGAAGGACGTGCAGAAGAATATCGACGATCCGCAGTCGGCACAGGCGCGGCTGGACGCATCGTTACGCGAGGCGGACTCAATTCTGTTGGAGATGCAAGCGGTCCTGGATAAAATGATCGAAATGGCGACTTACAAAGAACTTGTGGAAAAGCTCCGCAAGGTGATCGAAGAGCAGGACGAATTGAACAAGCGAACCAAGAAAGAGCAAGTCGAGAGGGTCAAGAACCTGCTGGACGAGTAGTTGGTTAGATAGTTGGGCGAAGTTCAGCTGGAGCTTCGCAAACTGCAAAATCGATGAACTTTAACATCCGGCAGGTTTGGTAGGCGGCTCGCTTAGCTGCCGGCGTCCGTTGTGCAGCCTTGGCTTGAAGGGAACTTTTGACGCGGTTTGGGTCACTAAGAATTGGCGCCGCTTGAGGTTATGCCACGGCTTCCGATTGGCACACGTCGCACGCCAATCGGGCAGCAGGTGACGAGTCAACGGGCATGGTTTCCCCCTTAGCGGGTCGCGAACAGGAGTTGGGAATGGCTAGGACTTTCTTAATCGCTGTCTTCTGCGTCGGAATCGCCGTCTGCGCCGCCCGCTGGACTTCGGCTCAATCGGATGGGGAAAAGCCGGTTCCCAAACAGAAGAGCAATCTGGCGACCGAGCAATCGAAGGTCCGTGCCGACTACCAGGCGATCGAGCAGCTCATCATGCGGCTCACTGATGCGTATACCAAGACCGATCCCAAAAAGGCCGAACTCCTCAAGCAAGCCTATGTGGCCGGCAAAGAGCGGCGGATTGATGGCAAATTCGAATCGCTGATCACACTGCTCAGCCGCGACCAGCTTTACGACGCGACCAAATCGCAGGCCGAGGTACATCAAGACCTGTTGAAGCTGTTGGAGCTTTTGCAGAGTGGCGACCAGGAACGTGAACTGGCGGATGAACGCGAGCGGATCAAGCAGTACATCGTGCGCGTTACGCGAATTATTAAATACGAGGAGCAGCAAAAGGCGCTGACCGAGGGAGAAGGGGACGCGAAGGACATTGCCGGAAGCGAAGGGAAGAACGCCGACCGCACCGGCCAACTGGTCAAGGATATCGACACCAACGAAGGCAAGGGGAATGCCGGCAATCCGTCGGACCAAGGTGAGCAGACAAAATCAAGCGACGGGAAGTCGGGCGAATCCAAGAATGGGAAAAACGACTCTGGGAAGAATGAGTCTGGGAAGAAAGACCAAGGCAAGAACGAATCCGGGGAGTCAAAGGGGGGCGATGCGAAGAGCGGCGACGCGAAGACCGGTGACGCCAAGAGTGCGGACAACAAATCGGGCGACAGTAAATCCGGAGGCAGCGAATCCGGAAAAAAGGATTCGGGCAAGAATGAGAGTGGAGACAGCAAGAGCGGCGACAAAAAGTCGGGCGATTCCAAGAGCGGCGATGCCAAGCGAGGCGATTCCAAAAGCGGGGACTCGAAGCGCGGTAAGAGCGAGAGCGGAAAAAGTGAATCCGGCAAATCGGAGTCCGGTAAAAGTGACTCGGGCAAGAGTGAGTCGGGTAACAGCAAGAGCGGGGATCGAAAAGTTGGGGACACCAAGAGTGGAGATTCCAAAAGCGGAGACTCCAAGAGCGGCGACAGCGAGTCGGGAGACAGCGATCGCGGCAATATCAAGAGCGGCGATTCCAAGAGCGGCAACAGCCAGGGCGGCGACAGCAAAAGCGGCGACGCGCAAGGTGGGGATAGCGAATCCGACGCGAAGGCCCCCGACAAGGAGCAATGGCCCGACGATTTCCCCGCGAAAAAACGGCTGAAGGCCGCCGAAGAGCGGATGCGACAGGCAAAGATCAAGCTGGAGCGCGCCAATCGCAAGGGAGCATCCGAGGACCAGAAGAAGGCAATCGAAGAGCTGGTGCAGGCCAAGAAAGAGCTGGAGGAGATCCTGCGCCAACTTCGCGAAGAAGAAATCGAGCGAATGCTCGCTCAGCTTGAAGCCCGCTTCCGTAAGATGCTCGAAATGCAGGTGCAGGTCCACGCGGGGACGCTGCGGCTGGATCGTGTGCCGGAGACGGCTCGCGGCCGCGACGACGAGGTCGAGCGCTTCGCTTGAGCCGCAAGGAAAAGCAGATTCGCGACGATTGCGATAAGGCGATTCAACTAATGCACGAGGAAGGATCAGCGGTGGCATTTCCCGTTGCGGCCGAACAGATGCGCGAGGATATGGAGCAGGTGATGCAGAGGCTGGAACGAGCCAACGTCGGCTCGCTCACGCAATCGATCGAGTTGGAGATCATCAAAGCCCTGGAAGAAATGATTGCGGCACTGCAAAAGGCTCAGCGTGAGATTCAGGCCGGCGGCGGAGGAGGCGGGGGCGGTGGTGCAGCCGAGGACCAGCCGCTGGTGGATAAGCTGGCCGAGATCCGGATGATCCGGACATTACAAATGCGCGTTAACAGCCGGACTCAACGGTACGGTAAATTATTGACAGAACCGGAAGTGGAGCAGGCCGACAAGCCAGACTTGATTGAAGCGGTCCGGCGGTTGGCGGAGCGCGAACAGCAGATCAAACAGATCACTCGCGATATCGTGACAGGGCGGAATCAGTGAGGTTGGCGTTTGTCCGTGGTCAGTTGTTAGACGGAAGGAGACAGGTTCATGATCAGACGGAGTTGCTTACTTGCCATGTGCATGGCGCTTTTCGTATACATGCCCGCTGCGCAGCGACGACATGCCCACCACCGCGGTACCGGGAATTGCCGAGCTGGCAACCAACGAGTTCGGCGGGCAGGCATCGTGGTCGATTCCGACGGCTTTCGAAACTCGCGCAGGTATTCCAATGGCTTGACGCCAGACGGGCGTCGCCCGAAGTTCGCACGCAGGTGGAGAAACTCTGGCCGGAACGCGAAGCAACCGTAGTGGAAAGCGTGGACCTCTTGGAGCGAGTTGCGGAGTCGATCGGGCTGGTCGATCCGGCGGCGAATGAACTCGTGCAATTCGCGTCGCGGCACCACGAGAACGTTGTGCTGCCGCAATTCACTTATGTAGCCGACGAGGAGTTGGAGCCGTTTGTGCGAAACAACCTTCGGCTCTTGTTGGGTCGCTGGCTGGCGCAGCATCGATTCTACGACGAATCGCTCGCTCAATTGGCGGGAATGCAGCCAGACGATGTGGTGGACCCTGCCTCGCTATTGTTTTATCAGGCGGTCGATTTTCACTGGCTGTTAAGAAAGTCGGACGGGACCAGAACGATCGCAAAACTTTTCGAACGTCGAGAGGAGTTGCCGCGGCGCTACGCGACGATGGCAATGCTTATGCAGGCTGATCTGGTGATGTTGGAGGACGATTCACTCGACCACGTTTCGCGCCGGATGAACGACATCACACGTCGGCTCGATTTCGGCCGGCCCGGCAAGAAGACGCAGGACGTCGAGAACGGTGTGATCGCGTCGCTCGACAAGATCATTGAAGAACTGGAGAAGCAGAAGCAGGGGGACGGTGGCGGCGGCGGTGGCGATGGACAAGGAGGCGGCCCGGCCGGCGGAATTCGGTCGAGCGGACCCGCGGCCGACAGCAACATTGCGCAAGGAAAGGGTCCCGGCAATATCGATCGCAAAAAGATCGGCAGCAAGAGCGGCTGGGGCGACCTGCCGGCGAAGGAGCGCGAGGAGGCCCTTCAGCAAATTGGCAAAGACTTTCCGTCGCACTATCGGGATATTATTGAGTCGTACTTCCGCAAGATTGCGGAGTCGGAATAGTTGAGCAAATGACGAATCAAGCCAGAATGACGAACGACATGCGGCTGTCCGGTCTGAGCGGCCGTTTACTTCGATACTCCCGCTTGCTCATTTCTACAGCACTGGCTATTGCACTGTCTGCAACCACGCCGTGCGGCGCCATTGAAGTTCAGCTCACCACGCTGGATGGACGCAAGCTGGAGGGAACGCTCAAGCAACTAGCCAGCGACCGCGTCGTCGTACAGGTGGGCGAGACGGAAACAACGGTTGAGGACACGGACTTGCACCTGGTGACGCTGAAAGCGCCGCCTGAGAAATCTTCCGCCAGGCCGGTGGCGTGGGTGGAACTGGTGGATGGCAGCCGATTGCCGGTTGCCAGTTACATCGCCACTGGGGGCAAGGTCATTATCTGCATGCTCAATGAGAAGAAAATTGAACTCGCGACACGGCAAGTCCGATCGGTCCGCTTCGGACGGCTTGACGAGCGGGACGCCGAGATCGGCAGGCCCGACGCCGCCGGAGACTTGCTGGGCATCCGCAAGCGAGAGAACGTGGATTTCCTTGATGGAGTGATTGGAGACGTGACGACCGAAATCGTGGAGTTCACGCTGGAAGGGGAAAAGATTCCCGTGAACCGCTCGAAAGTGGAAGGCATTGTGTATGCGCACAAGGCGAGCGATGAAGACATCACTCCGGCGTGCATAGTCGAGGATTCGGCCGGCGCGCTTGTGAAAGCCAAGAAGGTGCAAGTGACGGACGACATACTGGAAGTCGTCACGCTGGCCGGTCCGATCGTGCATTGGCCGCTCACTGAGATTCGCAAAGTCGACTTTTCGGCCGGTAAGCTCGTATACCTAAGCGACTTGAAGCCGGAGAGCGTTCAGTGGACGTCGTTTTTCGATCTCGCGAATCAGGCCCCATCGCTGGCGCGGTTCATGGCGCCCGCGATTCGACCGCGGCCGCGAGGACGAGGTGATGCGGCTCGCTGGGAAGGAATACAGAAAAGGTGTGTCGCTAACGAGTCGAACCGAGTTAATCTATAAGCTTCCGGCGCGTGCCAAGCGCTTCAAAGCGCTGGCCGGCATCGACGATCGAGTCGGTAACCTGGGAAGCGTGCAGTTGGTGATCACCGGTGACAACCGCGAGTTATACTCCGGTAAGATCACGGGAAAGGATGAACCGCTTGAGATCGACGCCGATCTGGCTGGCGTGCGGCGGTTGACGATCCTGGTTGATTACGGCGATGACCTGGATGTGGCCGATCATTTGAATCTTTGCGATGCACGGATCGTGAAATGAAACTGAGTGCAACGACCTTCGATCTGTTTGTCGCCGGCATCGCCTATCTCGCCGCCGGGACTACGACACTATTTGTCGTCGCGCCATCGTGCGTACACGCGGCCGAAGTGGACCAGGCCGTTCGCAAAAGCGAGCAAGAACGGATCGCCGGTGTTAACAAGGCTGCGCCGTCAGTGTTGGCAATCTTCGCGCAGGGCGGGCAGGGGGGCGGATCAGGAGTGGTGATCTCGGCCGATGGCTTCGCTCTGTCGAATTTTCACGTCACCAACCCGTGCGGCAACTTCATGAAGTGTGGCATGGCCGACGGGAAGTTGTACGACGCGGTGATTGTGGGCATAGACCCTGTGGGGGATGTGGCCTTGATCAAGCTGTTCGGCCGCGACGATTTTCCCGCGGCGGAGATGGCTGACAGCGATCAGGTGCAGGTCGGTGATTGGTGCTTCGCCATGGGAAATCCGTTCCTGTTAGCGACAGATTTCACGCCCCTCGGTAAGTTACGGCGTGGTGTCGGGCGTACATCGCTAGCAATAGCCGGCCGGCACTCTGCTGGAATACGCCGATTGCATTCAGACCGACGCGGCGATCAATCCTGGCAACTCCGGCGGGCCGCTGTTTGACGCCCAAGGTCGGTTGATCGGAATTAACGGCCGCGGCTCATTTGAAAAGCGCGGCCGGGTAAATGTCGGGGTCGGGTATGCGATTTCGATTAATCAGATCAAGAACTTTCTCGGCCATTTGAAAAGCGGCCGGATCATCGACCATGCCACGCTGGGCGCGCAGGTGGGCACTTCCGACGCCGGACGCGTGGTCGTCACGAACATTCTGGAGGATTCCGACGCGTTCCGCCGCGGGCTGCGTCCCGATGATGAGATTACGAGCTTCGCCGGCAGGCCAATCCGTTCTGCGAACGGATTTAAGAACATGCTCGGCACGCTCCCCAAGGGATGGCGTGTTCCGCTGACCTACCAACGCGAAGGGGAGAGTTTTGAGATCCTCGTGCGCTTGCAGGGTGTGCATCGGAAGGACGAACTGATCGACAAGACGGAAAGCGGGGGCACACCGCCTCAGGAGCCGCGCCGGCGGCAGCGCGAGCCGCGGCCAGGCGAGCCGCCACAGCCAGGCGAACCTGACGGCAAAAAGCCAGACGACGGGAAGGGCCCACCGGAGGACGACCAGAAACGACCGCCTCGATTGCCCTTCCGCATTCCGCATATTTGGCGATAAGGACAGCACGCCCGAGATCGTAAAAAAGCACTACGAAAAGGGGGAGCCGGGAACGATCAATGCTCATTTCAACAGGGCCGCGCAGGAGCGGCTGTGGAAAGCGGTTAACTCGCACGGTGATTTCAGCGCGCTGTCGGGTGCATGGGTGTTGAGCGGCGCGATGGCCGACGGGCGAAATTTTAAACTGACCTTTGATTCGGCCGGCGGGAAGACAGAACTGCCGACAGGCGATCACGAAATGAAAGTGTCTGATGGGCTCGCGGACAATCCGAATCCACCGGGAAGCGGCGGCATGCTTTCGGCGCTCTGGTTATGGCGAAAGTATCTGGTGGATGGGCCGAAGAAATTCGGCAAGCTGGAATACATTGGCACGGCGCCTTTGCCTGGACGTGAGGGCCTGTTCGATTTGCTCGTGGGCACAGCCGAGGGCGTCGATTGCAATTTTTACTTCGAGCCGGGAGGGCAGATCGTAGCGCTCGAAATGTACCCGGCCGAGAATGACATCGACCCGTGCGAGATATACTTTTCGAGTTATCGGGAGCACGAAGGTTGGATGATGCCGGCTGCAATGGACGTGCGGATTGGCGACCGGATGTTTGGCGTTTTTATGATCAACAAGCTCGAGTTGGGAAGGGCCGCCGAGAAGTGACAAGAGCGGCGCTTCCAGCCTGTGATCCTCGGGGGACCCGTGCCACGCTGCGCGCTTAGCGTGCTCTTGCTGTTTGCCGGTCTGGCCGCAAGGCCAGACGTCGTGGATGCCGGTGCGCCGTTGGCCGAAGCAATCGCCGGTGTGCAGCCCAAGTGCGTTAAGATTTACGGCGCCGGCGGCTTTCGCGGTCTTGAAGCGTATCAGAGCGGCTTTTTGATATCGCCCGATGGGCATGTGCTCACGGCGCACAGCTATGTGCTGGACGCCGACTACATCACGTGCACGCTGGACGACGGGCAGAAGTTGGAGGCCAAATTCATCGGCGCGGATCCGCGTTTGGAAGTCGCCGTACTCAAGATTGAGGGCAAGGATCTCCCGCACTTCGATCTCGGCAAGGTGGCCAGCGGCACCGAGGGGACGCGCGTGCTTGCGTTCAGCAACCTGTTTGGCGTGGCGGTTGGAGAAGAGGCTGTCAGCGTGCAGCACGGGGTCGTATCCGCGTTCACCTCGCTTGAAGCCCGGCGTGGTGTTTTCGAGACCATGTACAACGGACCGGTGCTGGTGGTTGACGCCATGACGAACAACCCTGGCGCTGCCGGCGGGGCGCTTACGAACACGCGTGGCGAAATTCTCGGGATGCTTGGCAAGGAACTGCGAAATGCTCGAAACAATACCTGGCTGAACTACGCGATTCCGATTTCCGAATTAGTTGAGACAATCGATCGCATTCGAGCGGGAAAGGCGCCGCCGGTGGGGAATGACCGGCCTGACACACGACTTGCTAACCCAATGACGCTCGAAGCGCTTGGGATCGTGATGATACCGTCGGTTTTGGAGCGGACGCCGCCGTTCGTAGACGAAGTCCGAGTGAATTCGCCTGCCGCTCGAGCCGGAATCCTTCCCGACGACATTATCCTGTTCGTGGACGAGCAATTGATTCAGTCGTCGCAGTCTTTCGCGAAAATCCTTGAGCGGGTTGAGATGAATGAACCGCTGCGGCTGACGCTGATGCGAAAGGCAATGATCATCGACGTGACCGTCGAGCTAACCGCTGCTGAAGCGGCAGCCGCCAGCGCCGCAGACAATGGAACGCGTGCGAGTGGAGCTACCAATGACACAGATAAGTAGGCTTTCATGACTCGCCTGGTCCGTTCGTACGGCGCGTGCGCCATTTTGGCGATTGTATTGGTGTCGATTGGCTTCGGACGGGCACTCGTCGCACAAGAGGACATCTCGCTGCGCGAGGAGCGGGCGATTCAATCAGCCGTCGCTGCGGTTGCACCAAGCGTCGTGCGGATTGAAACGCTCGGCGGCCTGGAAACCGTCGGCGGCGTACTCGTGGGGACTGGGCCAACCACCGGATTAGTTATTTCGCCCGATGGTTACATCGTATCGAGCGCCTTCAACTTTGTGCAGAAGCCAACGCAAACTCTAGTTTACCTCAATGATGGTACGCGCTTGGCCGCGACGCTCGTCTCTACCGACTTCAATCGCAAGCTGGTGCTTCTCAAGGTAGATGCCAAGGATCTGCCCATTCCCGCAACAGCGCCGCTGAAGGACATTGAGGTCGGCCAATGGGCCATTGCGATTGGGCGTACGTTTGGTGATGGGACGCGACCCAATGTTTCGGCCGGAATAATTTCGGGCAAGAATCGCATCTGGAGCAAGGCAATCCAGACCGACGCCAAGATTTCACCGGGCAACTACGGCGGACCGCTCGTGGACATCGGCGGGCGAGTCATCGGGGTGTTGGCGCCGTTCGGCGCAAGACAATGCGGGTACGTCGGGGAGGCGCGGCCGAAATCGCCGGCGTGGACTGGTACGACTCCGGGATTGGGTTTGCCATTCCAATGGAGCACGTAGCCGCAACTCAAGAGCGGATGAAGAAGCAGCCTGAGCTGCACTCGGGGCTGTTAGGCGTGAGCCTTCGCGGCAGCGATCTGTATTCCGGCGACGTTGTGATCGCCGCAGCTCCAGCCGGCTCACCAGCCCAACAGGCGGGTCTTAAGGCGGGGGATAAGATCGTGGAGATCGACGGAGCGAATATTACCCGGCAGGTGGAATTGCGACATGCACTCGGACCGCGTTACGCGGGCGACAGGGTAAAGGTGATAGCACTTCGCGGCGCCGAGCGAATCGAGCGCGAGATTGAGCTCGTCGCCAAGCTGACTCCGTACGAACATCCGTTTTTGGGAATTCTGCCGCTTCGCGATCCGAGCGACAAGGACGCCGGCGTTGCGATCCGCTTTGTGTACCCTGAAAGTCCAGCAGCCAAGGCCGGGCTCCAGCCAGGGGACCGGATCATTAAGTTGGAGAACAAGCCGGTTGAAAACCGCAACGCGCTAATCGACCTGATCGCGGCCGAACAACCGGACAAGGACGTAACACTCGAGGTCCGGCGGGCCAGTGAATCTCGCGCGATTCCGTTGAAGCTCGCCCGACTTCCAGAATCCATTCCCCCTGACCTTCCGGCGGCACACGGAGACTTGCCCGCGCCCGAAGGGGAAGAGCTGACGACAGGTATCATCAACATCAAGATCCCGGAGGCTGCGAATTCCTGCGTCGCCTATGTGCCCGAGTCGTACAATCCGACCATTCCGCACGGTGTGGTGATCTGGCTTCATCCATCCGGTGGCTATAAGGAGGACGAATTGGCAGCCAATTGGAAGGATCATTTGGCGCGGCACGATCTAATCTTGCTTGCTCCAAGAAGCGCTGATCCGACGAAGTGGCAGCGCAGCGAGTTGGAGTTTGTCCGAAAAACACTCGACGACCTGTTAAGCCGGTACAACATCGATCGCAAGCGCGTCGGCCCGGTGGGTCAAGAGGGCGGCGGAAGCATGGCTCTCCTGTTCGCACTAGCCAACCGAGAGCAGGTGCAGGGAATCGTTGCAGTGGACGCGGCACTGCCCGCCCGAACTGCCCTTCCAGGCAATGATCCGGTCATCCGCCAGGCATTCTTCTTTGGCACAGCCCAAAAATCGACCGCGGCCAAAGCGGTGGAAGCGACGGTTAAGCAGCTTCGCGCGGCTAAGTACCCGGTCACGGTGAAGGACCTGGGGGAGAAACCCCGCCCGCTCGCAGCCGAAGACAACGCGGAATTGGCCCGCTGGATCGACGCGCTGGACCGAATTTAGGGGAACATGCAGCGCATTTTTCTCGGCGTTCTTGCAGTCGTGTTTCTTGCTGCCGGCAGTGTCATGTACCTTGCCGGGTATGAGGAGGGGATGGCCGAACAATGGCAAGCGATGTTCCTGCGAATGGGAACCTTGGCGGGCGCCGTGTGGATAGCGTGGCCCGAGTTACGGCGGATGAAGCCGTGGCTGGCGATGCTTTTTCTTGGTGGACTTGTCGCGCTTGTCTACTTTCGCAGATTGCTCGTTCCCATACTCGTAGTGTTGGCCGCGTTTGCTGTCCTTCGCCCGCGCGGGCCGCGCGGCCGATAGCCTCAGTTCACTCGGCCGCCGTCAAATGTGCTCACAATCGCGTAGGCTTGCCCTTGCAAAGTTGGTGCTTGGACGATAGTTGTGGGTGGTGCGCGCGGGCAAACGGCGGTTGGACGCGTTAGCCGACAAGAGCGAAGGCGTAATCGCCCTACAACAAAAACTGCGTTAACGATCGCCCACTTATGGCCGAAAAGACCACGCCTACAGTAAGAACCAAGCGGATCCTTCTGGTCGATGACGATCATGAGATCGTCGAGAGCATGCGGATCGCGCTACAGGCACGCGGGTACGAAACCCTTGTGGCCCGCGACGGCAATCAGGGTCTGGCCATGGCCGAACGCGAGCGTCCGGATCTGGTAATCTTGGATATGATGATGCCTAAGCGATCGGGTTTTCTCGTTATCGAGAAGCTCAGACGCTCTCCGACGGATGACTTGGTTAAGCAAAAGATCATCATGATTACCGCAAATGAAGGAAGCCGGCACAAAGCGTACGCTGAGATGCTGGGAGTCGATGATTACATTCGCAAACCATTTGCAATGGATCGACTAATGGAGAGCGTGGACCGCCTGCTGGCCTAGCCGGCCTGACGAGGCATAACCACCGTGGTTTGTGATTTTCTTCACAGACGTCGGGAATTGGGCTGATTTGGAAAGTGCTCGACCGGCACGTTCCATTCGAACGACTCAACACGAAGTGAATAGGCATACAAATTGCTGAAATCGATATTGCCCTAATTCACTCTGCAAGCGATACTTGAAGGAGTGGAGGTACATGGTGTCGCCGGCCCATACGGCGGCAACATCGGATCAGAAGACGGCGCCCGCGCAGCCTCCGTTGACGGGCGATCCTCGCGCGCTCTTTTGCAACTTTTCTCGCACTCGCCCGGGGCGAGACTCTGCGGGTTGCTCTGCCGGCTGACGCAAAAAGCGTTAGCTCTATCGCGGTTCCCGCCCAGAGAGTTCTGACCCTGCGCGGATGTGAACTTGGGTTGCATGGGAAATGTGCGTTGACCTAGTGAGGTTTAATACGGATTAATTGAGAAGAAACCGCTTACGACTGCACTCGAACGTCTTATGACTATTTCGAGGCCGGCCAAAGCAATGACTGGGAGGAATTCAAATGAGTCGTGGGCACGGAATCGTTTCTCTCGTTTCCCAGCGACAGGACCTCACCCAGTTTCGCAAGAAACACTGGGAGGGCTCGTTCGAGGAATACCTCGACATGGTGATCGAGGATCCGAAGGCGACGCGGAACGCCTTCGAGCGCGTCTACGACATGATCCTCGCCTATGGGCTAGAAACGTACGAGGTGGCGCGCGAGAAGCGCGTCCATTACAAGTTCTTTGATGACCCGGATGCCCACGGCGCCGACGCGGTGTTCGGTCTCGACGAGGCGTTAACGCAGTTGGTCAACGCATTTAAGAGCGCCGCCGCCGGATACGGCATCGAAAAGCGTGTATTGCTTCTGCACGGTCCCGTTGGAAGCAGCAAAAGCACGATTGCGCGGCTTCTCAAAAAAGGTTTAGAGCGGTATTCGCAGTGTGACCAAGGCGGCGCTGTACACGCTCGGTTGGATCGATGTCGAGGATCGCAGCACCGTGCACTGGTGCCCGATGCACGAGGAGCCCTTGCACCTTGTGCCGCAGCGGTTCCGTGACGACATTGCCGCGCAACTCAACCAAGGCCGCGAGGAAGGTCAATATCACGTTCGGATTCGCGGCGAGCTATGTCCGTACTGCCGCCACGTCTATGCGGATCGGCTGAAGAAGTACGAAGGCGACTGGACGCGCGTGATACAGGATGTTCGTGTAAAGCGTTTGATCCTTAGCGAAAAGGATCGCATCGGCGTCGGCACCTTCCAGCCGAAAGACGAGAAGAACCAGGATTCGACCGAGCTCACCGGCGACATCAACTATCGCAAGATCGCTGAATATGGGAGCGACAGCGACCCGCGCGCGTTCAATTTCGACGGTGAATTCAACGTCGCCAATCGCGGGTTGATCGAGTTTGTCGAGGTGCTGAAGCTGGACGTGGCGTTCTTGTATGACCTGCTGGGCGCTAGCCAGGAACACAAGGTCAAGCCAAAGAAGTTTGCGCAGACCGATATTGACGAGGTGATCCTCGGCCATACGAACGAGCCGGAGTACCGCCGCCTTCAGAACAACGAGTTTATGGAGGCGCTTCGCGATCGCACGGTCAAGATCGACGTTCCGTACGTCACGAAGCTTTCGGATGAAATCAAGATTTACGAAAAGGACTACAACAAGGAGAAGGTCCGTGGCAAACACATCGCGCCGCACACGATCGAGATGGCGGCTATGTGGGCCATACTAACGAGGCTTGAAGAGCCAAAGAACGCCAGCCTGTCGTTATTGCAGAAGTTGAAGCTCTATAACGGCAAGTCGCTGGCGGGCTTCACGGAAGACAATATTAAAGAGCTCCGCGAGCAAGCAACCACCGAAGGCATGCACGGCATTTCACCGCGCTACGTGCAAGACAAGATCTCCAATGCCTTGGTGTCACATCCGGAGTCGAAGAGCATCAATCCGTTTATGGTGCTCAACGAGCTTGACGGGGGTCTGAAGCATCATAGCCTGATCACGGTCGAAGAGACGAAAAGCCACTACCGTGAACTTTTGGGCGTGGTCAAGCAGGAGTATACAAACATCGTGAAGAATGAAGTCCAACGCGCCATCGCGGCGGACGAAGACGCGCTCAAGCGACTGAGCGCCAATTACATCGACAACGTCAAGGCATATACCCAGCGCGAAAAGGTGCGGAATAAGTTCACCGGCATGCACGAAGAGCCGGATGAGCGATTGATGCGGTCGATCGAGGAGAAAATCGAAATCCCCGACAGCCGCAAGGACGATTTCCGCCGCGAAATCATGAACTACATCGGCGCGCTGAGCATCGACGGCAAGACGTTCGATTACAAGACGAACGAGCGTCTGCACCGGGCGCTGGAGCTGAAGCTGTTCGAAGACCAAAAGGATACGATTAAGCTCACAAGCCTGGTAAGCAACGTGATCGACGCCGACACACAGGGCAAGATCGACGTGGTCAAGGGCCGCCTGATTCGAGACTTTGGCTACGACGAGGAAAGCGCTACCGACGTGTTGCATTACGTGGCCAGCATCTTCGCGCGCGGCGACGCCAAGCAGTAGTAAAACCAACAGCGATTCGCATCATGATGCTCAGCATCGACCAAGACGGACGCCGCTTCAAGCAGATCGTTCGCGGCAAGATTCGCGAAAACCTGCGGAAGTACATTACCCACGGCGAGCTGATCGGCCGGCAGGGGAAAGACCTCGTCAGCATCCCCATTCCGCAGCTCGACGTCCCGCACTTTCGATATGGCAAGAACGGTTCCGGGGGCGTCGGACAAGGAGACGGTGAAGAAGGCGATGCCATCGCCGGCGGTCCGCCGCAACCGGGGCAAGGTCCGGGCGGAGCGGGCAGCGAACCGGGCGCCCATATTCTCGAAGTCGAAGTTTCACTCGCGGAGCTGGCCGCGATCCTGGGGGATGAATTGGAGCTTCCGCGGATCGAACCCCGCGGCAAGGCAAACATTACCCAGGAGAAAACGCGGTATTCAAGCATTCGCCGCACGGGCCCGGAATCGCTTCGTCACTTCAAGCGGACCTATATCGAGGCGCTAAAACGGCAAATCATCACCAAGAGCTATGCTGCCGAGCAGCCGCGAATCATTCCGATCCGCGACGACAAGCGGTACCGTGCCTGGCAAACCATCAACAAGCCAGAAGCAAATGCCGCAATCATTTACATGATGGACGTGTCGGGCTCCATGACCGACGAACAAAAACAGATCGTCCGGACCGAATCGTTCTGGATCGATACCTGGCTCGCTAGTCAGTACGACGGCATCGAAAAACGGTACATCATTCACGACGCCGCTGCCCGGCAGGTGGACGAAGACACGTTCTACCGGACGCGCGAGAGCGGCGGCACGCGAATCAGCTCGGCATATCGCGTTTGCGCGGATGTAATGAACAAGCAGCTTCCGCCAAGCGAGTGGAACGTTTACTGCTTCCAGTTCTCCGACGGCGACAACTGGGGCGAAGACAACGAACAGAGCCTGCGGCTGTTGCGCGACGATATTCTGCCCCACGTCAATCTGTTCTGCTACGGCCAGGTCGAGAGCCCGTACGGCAGCGGTGAATACATCCGTTCGCTGCGGACGGCATTCGGCGGCGAGGAGAAGATGGTGCTTTCCGAGATCGAAAACAAGGAAGGGATCTTTGACAGCATCAAGCTGTTTCTGGGAAAGGGCAAGTGAGCGAAGGACTTTGAAAACCAACACGACGATTTACATCCCAATGGATTGATCGATGGCCACTGCAAGTTACTACGAACTGCTTCCTGACGATCTGGCTAAGCATCAACGCCAGATTGAGAAGTGGGCCGCCGACTATGGCCTCGATTTCTACCCGACGATCTTTGAGGTCGTGGATTGTGATCAACTCAATGAGGTGGCGGCCTATGGGGGATTTCCCACTCGCTATCCTCACTGGCGATTCGGAATGGAGTACGAACAGCTGGCCAAGGGCTATCACTACGGGTTATCAAAAATCTACGAGTTGGTGATCAATAATAACCCTTGCTACGCGTACTTGATGCGGTCCAACGCGATCACGGATCAAAAGATGGTCATGGCCCACGTTTACGGCCATTGCGACTTCTTTAAGAACAATCACTGGTTTAGCCGCACCAACCGAAAAATGATGGACGAGATGGCCAACCATGGCAATCGCGTACGTCGCCACATCGACCGTTTTGGCGTGGATGAAGTGGAGAATTTCATCGATGCGTGCCTGAGCATTGAAGACTTGATCGACATCCATTCGACCTTCATCAAGCGGCGCGATGATCCGCCGCCGCGTCATCTGGAAAAACGAGATGAGGAAGACGACGAGGAGGCTCGGGTCGGAAAATTTCAGTCGAAAGGCTACCTCGACCACTATGTGAACCCACCCGGCGCCCTGCGGGCCGAGGCGGAGCGCATCAAGAAAGAGAAGGCGCAAGAGACAAAGTTCCCACCCGATCCGGAACGCGACATCACCTGGTTCATCCTGAACCACGCACCGCTCAAGCCGTGGCAAGTGGATGTGCTTTCGATCATCCGCGACGAGGCCTATTACTTTGCACCGCAAGCGCAGACCAAGATCATGAACGAAGGCTGGGCCAGTTACTGGCACAGCACCATCATGACGCGGCAGGGCTTGGAGCCGGGCGACGTGATCAACTATGCCGATCATCATTCGGGCACCATGGCCAGTAGCCCCACGCGGCTAAACCCATACAAGCTGGGGATCGAGCTGTTCCGCCATATCGAGGAGCGCTGGAACAAAGGGCGGTTCGGCAAGGACTGGGACGAGTGCGACGATTACCGACAAAAGCAACACTGGGACACCAGCGCCGGCTTAGGGCGACAAAAGATCTTCGAAATCCGAAAGATTCACAATGACCTGACCTTCATTGACGAATTCCTGACACTGGATTTCTGCCGCGAACATAAGCTGTTTTCGTTCGGATACAACGCGGACACGGACGCTTATCACATCGAGAGCCGCGAGTTTCCAAAGATCAAGGAACGGCTGTTGTTCGGTCTGACGAATATGGGACGGCCGAACATTCAAGTGATTGACGGAAACTATAAGAACCGGGGCGAGTTGTATCTCGAGCATGTTTACAACAGCGTCGAGCTCAAGCTGGATTACGCGCGCGACACACTTGCCAATCTCCAGCGGCTGTGGAAGCGGCCCGTGCACATTGAAACGATCTTGGAGGGAAGCAAAACCGTGCTTTCCTACGACGGCAACGAACATTCATCCACGAACTGAGGTGTTACGTTTGGCGGCTCGCCGGCAACAAAGGTAATGGCTCGACGCCGAGGCAAAACTACGTAACGAGGTATAAGAGTTGCATTAGCAGCCCTCACCCCTCCGATAACACAACTAGAGTTCCGTTGAGAGGGCCTTTCCATGAACAGCCTCAAATCCCAGATTCAAGCCGCATTCGAAACTCTCGGCAGCTTTCAATCGCCGACGCCCGTTGCGGCTGAGAGCGGCGGACAGAAATTGGCGTGCGAGATGGTCGCATTGGACACGCTGGCATGTGCGTTCGAGCGCCTCAATCTGCAAAGCGCCTCCTTGGCGGCAGCTCCCCTTTCGAAGCTCAAGCTCGTGGCCGAGGACCTCTCGCGGAGGCTGACCTACCTGTTGGAACCGATCACACTCGTGGAGATGGACGGCGATCAGTGCATCGTTCAACTGCGCTCCAATCCTCCGCAGAAAGACGATAAGTCCACAACGTATTACGAGCTGTTGGTGAAACAAGGCGGTCGGTTGTCGCTCGCTCGCTACACGAAAGAGCGTGGAGGCGACCGACAGAATGTGCCGGCGCACGTCACTCGTGAGGTATTCCTGCGGGTGGTAGACGACTTTTCGAAGGCCGCCGCCTAGGGCTTGTCCGCGATATACTCAGGCCGCGGCGGAAACCCGGCCTTGCGAGAATCTTTTCCACGCGGCTGTAAGCCGGAGCCGCGTGGCTGCTCTAATATCGTGTGCTATGGAATTCGCACACGCTCTCGCTGGGGAACTGGCCCTGCTACGCGACGCTGCCGCTCAAACTGCGCCCGCGGAAACGGCGGCGCGAGCCGTATCGTTTGAGCGGCTGGTCGCCGACGAACAGGCCTATATTTCGCGATTGGTTTACCGGCTCACGGGCTATCGCTGCGACGTGGACGACCTCGTGCAGGATGTGTTCGTGGCGGCGCTGTCGGCGTGGCCCAAGTTCCGCGGTGAATCCTCCGCGCGGACCTGGCTCACGCGAATCGCGCTAAATCGTTGCCGGCAGTACCACCGCCGGCGACTGCTGGGTCGAGGACTGATTGAGAAGGTTCGCAGAGGCTTGTATTCGCAGAAGGTGAATGAGTCGCGCCCCGCTATCGAGGCGGACGAAGCGACACTGTTCGTGAGGCGTGCGCTCGCAGAGCTTCGGCCACGCGACCGCGAAGTGCTTGTGTTGCATTACCTTCAGGAATTGAGCGTTCCGGAAATCGCGAAACTAACCGGCGGGTCTCATAATGCGGTTGAAGTGCGCCTGTCACGAGCCCGCCAACGCTTGAAGACTGTTTTGGAAAACCATCAGGCCCACCGACGATGAACGACAACGAACTACGAGAACTTCTGTTGCGTGCCGATGCAGCCACTTCAACAACAAGGGCAGGCTGCGCGGAAGTTGATATTGCAGCGATTCGAGCGCGTGCTCGCCGCCAAACCATACAGCATCGAGCAGTCATCGTATCGATGGCCGTGTTCGCCGTCATGGTAGCTTTTTTTGCGTCGCGACCGCGACATGAGCCCGATGTACAGTCGGGCCCGACCATCGCTCAACACCGGCCATTGTCACCTGCTGAAATCGAGGCGCTCAAACACGAAATCGCCGTGCTTGATGCCGAAGCACTGCGGGCTCAGACCCTGGTCGATCGGCTGCAACATGCGGATCGGATCGCCGCAATTGGCGAGGACTCGATAGTCGTACCGATCGCAACGATTGACTCCACACCCGGCGAGCAGATCGACCGCGCTGCTGGCATTGGCGTGATCTCTGCCGATTTTCTCGCCAACGAACTTCATCGTGCGGCCGAGGCGGCCGAGTCGTATCGCTCCGTCTTAAAGCACTTCCCAAACAGCCGCTGGGCCACCGTTGCCCGCGAGCGGCTGGCGCAAATTGAGATGATGAATTGAGGTTTTTTAAGATGAAAATGAAGATTGTTCTTTTCGTGATACTCGCAAGCGTCGGGATTTCGTCGATGTTGTGGGGGCAACTTGTCGCGCCTGGCCATAAAGTCTACGTGGATACTTTCCACGTGCGGATTACCTACGACGATCGCGCTGCAATTACGACCGGAGTCCTGAACCAACTACTGTCTTCGCCAACCGTCTTTGGTTCGGCAGTGCGTGAGACGAACGGGCGAGAATTGGCGGAGGAACTGATTGCCGAGACTCATTTACTGCTTGGTGAGACGAAACTCACGCCGCTCGTGGCGCTTAGTTTGGCGGAACATACGGACACCCGACTCAAGGGCGGCGTCGAGTTTGGCAGCATCAACCTGAACCTCGACAACAACGCTTGGA
Organism: Pirellulales bacterium; assembly: GCA_963829655.1. Taxonomy (GTDB): domain Bacteria; phylum Planctomycetota; class Planctomycetia; order Pirellulales; family JALHPA01; genus JBBDYH01. The sequence continues at coordinate 5,197,494 of CAWHJG010000002.1, read as the reverse complement.
GGGAGGGAGAAAAGCCGATTGATTCATCAAACCTCAAGGCGCTTGCGAATCGATTTATTGAGGCTCTTGGCAAGCACTTCCAGAAAGCCCTGAACGAGGTTGTCCGCCGCGACGTGGACGAACAGTTCCGGCGAGAGATCGACTCGCTCGCCCGCGAACGGAAAGTGGCTGATCAGGCAGCAGCCGAGCTGCAGGAAAAGCGCAAGCAACTTTCCGAACTCTCCGCCGGCATACCGCAAAGCGTGTTGGAGGAAAGCGTAAGCAATTTGCAGCGGCAGCAACAGTCGCTGGAGCTCGAATTGGCCGGGATGAAGGGTCGCGCCGAGGCGATCCAGCAACGTCTGTCAATGGCGGTAGAGAAAGGCAAAAAAGAGGACGCCAAGGACGAGGTCGTGCAGAATTTGGAACGCGTGCTCAACCTTCGCGCTCAGCAGCTTGATCGCTATCGGCAGCTTCACAAGTCAGCGGCCGTTTCTGAAGCCGAGGTACTCAAGGCCGACGAAGATGTTGCGTTAGCTCAAGTTGAGCTCGCTCAGGCCAGGCGGTTGGCAGTCAAAGGCAAAACCGATGAAGCCGACCGGCTTAACTCGCAGCTCGCCGACGTTGCTATTTCCGTCTCCGAGTCGCAAACGAAGCTGCAATTTGTCGAAAAGCGATTGGAAGAGAATCTCGAAAAGCTGCGGCGCGAATCAACAGTGGCTGCACCGCTAAGGGAAGAAATCCAGGCAGCCAGCGCCGCCACGCATCAGATGCTACAGGAGGTTCGCCGGCGCGAGTCACAAATCCGCTCCCTCCAAGCCTCATTCAAACCTACCTCGGTCGAGAGCTTTGGCAGGTTGAGAGGAGCCGAGGAACGCTTCAAGGACGACGTGAAAAAGGATAAATAGCTATCTCTCGCCTATGCGTTCCTCATAAGGTTTCGCAAACCGACCGGCGCCCTCTTGCATTGCGGAATTGTGCTGGCATGATGTTACGGCAACGCGGCTAGCGCCGCGGCACGCGTGGGAGGCCAGTTCCCGTCACGCCCAAGGAGTCGGTCGTGCAGTTGACGCGCCTGTGGTAAAGCGCTTTGCCGCGCCTTTACGCTAGTCGAGCTATTGATGGTGATTGCCATCATTGGCATTCTCGTGGCTCTCTTGTTGCCGGCGATCAATGCGGCCCGCGAGGCTGCGCGTCGCAGCCAGTGCCAAAACAATCTACGTCAAATTGGTGTCGCGACTCTCAATCACGAGAGCGCGGTCAAGCATTTTCCCACCGGTGGCTGGGGCCAGAAGTTTGTCGGCGACGCCGACCGCGGGTTCAATGAACAGCAGCCGGGGCCGTGGTGCTACACCCTCCTGCCGTTCCTTGAAGAACAGGTAGTTTTTGAACTCGGGAAAGGCGCGGGTGGAGCGGCGAAACGCGCTGCCGCTCGGCAGATCATGGAGGCGCCGATTCCTGTCTACTATTGCGCTACGCGACGTGCGGCCGCGCAGTATCCAACAACTGGCAATTTCGTGAACTCCGACCCGGTTGTTCGCGGCGGCAAGACGGACTATGCAGCGAATATCGGCACCACGGACGAAACCACGCTCACCGCGTCGTTGCTTCCCAACAGCGTCGCGGCCGGGGGGACGCACACATGGCCCGATCCAAGAAAATACGGGTTCAACGGCATTTCCTATGTCCGCAGCGTTGTGCGACGACGGCAAGTATCCGATGGGATGTCGAAGACGTTTGTGGTCGCCGAAAAGTACATGCCTCCCGACTACTATGAGAACAGCGTCTCCCCCGACCGCTACCTCGGCGACGATGAGAACGCGATGTCGGGCTACAACTCAGATCACTTTCGTGGCACTGCGAATTGGGACAGCGGCCGCGCCTCGTGATCGGGGTCTTGCCGCCGCAGCAAGACACGCGCGGCGACACCAGCGACGTCCGGCACTACAAGCGATTTGGCGGACCGCATGCGGGGATTTTTTACGCCGTGTTCCTCGACGGGGCCGTGCATTCGATCCCTTTCGAGGTCGATTCGAACGTCTTCATGCGGCTCAGCCAGCGAGACGACAATCAACCGGCTGACCCTTCGAGCTTATGATGCCCGCCTGCCGGTTGGCCGTGCAATTTGATAGGATTGGGTTTTCTCAATCCATCAATCGACGCACAAAACATGAGCACTTCGTCCGACGCAACGACGTCGCCCGCCGAAGGCTGGCACTGCACCCATTTGTATTACCGGTTTAATCGCAGCGGCTCCAAGAGTTAAGCCTCGACGAGCGACGCAAGGGACGCGAGCACTTTACCGCGACGCTCGATCCTGCTAGCGAATCACCTGCACGAGTACAGGTTTCGATCGTGTCCGGTCACAAGGCCGACTTTGGCTTGATGCTGCTCGACGCAGACCCGCTGCGGATCAACGCCGTTCATCAACGGCTGGTCTCCGGACCGTTGGGCCACGCGCTCGTCCCGACCTATTCATTTGTCTCGATGACCGAAGTGTCGGAGTACGTCCCATCGGTCGAGGCTTATGGACGCAAGCTGATCGAAGAGGGCGAACAACCGGATAGTCCAGCCTATAAGACCAAACTCAAGGCTTACGAAAGCCGTGAAACGATGATGCGGCGTCAACGGCTCACACCAGATTTGCCGCCCTGGCCGAACACGTGCTTCTATCCGATGAACAAGAAGCGCAAGGTCGGCGAAAACTGGTTCCTGCTGCCGTTCGAGGAGCGCAGCAAGCTGATGGCGGAGCATGGACGCACGGGCATGACCTTTGGCGGGAAGGTGACGCAGCTGATCACCGTCGCTCTCGGGTTCGACGACTGGGAGTGGGGCGTCACGCTGTGGGCACGCAGCCCGGAGTTCCTAAAAGAGATCGTTTACAGGATGCGGTTCGATGAGGCCAGTGCCCGGTATGCCGAGTTCGGGCCGTTCTATGTGAGTTACGTGACGAGCGCGGAAAATGTGCTCGACCATTGCCGAATTGTGTGACGGCAGCACTCATTGACAGCTACCCGTTCAACTCCGCCGCTTCTTCCCAATGCTCGTAGAGTCGCGCGATCGCTTGTTGATGCTCCCTGAGATCTGCGTTGAGTGACCGCACGCGTTCGCCGTTGCGGAGTACGAGCGGATCGATCAGTGTCGCGTTAATCAATTCGATCGCCGCCTCGCGATCGTGAATCTCTTTCTCCAGGTCAGCCACCTTGCGGTACGGGAAGCGACGCTTGCGCTTCGCTGGCTGACCGTCAGTCGGCGTATCTCGATTTCCGTTGCGTTGCCGGCCTGTCGAATCGGATGGCGGTTCGCCCGTCGATTCACCCGCGAGACCCGCGCGGACGAGGTGCAGGTATGCTTCGTAGTTGCCTTGGATCACGCGAAACCGGTCTCGCTCGACCACCAGAACATGGTCCGCCACTCGGTTGAGGAAGTAGCGGTCATGGCTTACGAACAACAGTGTGCCTTCGTAGGCGTTGACCGATCGCTCCAGGCTGTCGCGGGCCCACAAATCGAGATGATTCGTCGGCTCATCAAGGATCAGAAAATTAGCGTCGGTAGCGGCCAGCCGCGCCAGCGCCGCGCGGTTTCGCTCGCCGCCGCTGAGACTCGCCATTGGCTGAAACACGATATCGCCGGTGAGGCCGAACCGCGCAAGTAAATCACGACGCTTCGGCTCGGTGAATTCTTTCCCCTCGGGGCGAATGGCATCCACGACCGTTGCATCCTCGACGAGGCCAGAAAGAAGCTGGTCGAAGTAACCGACCTTCACGTTGGTCCCGATCGATACGTGGCCGGAATCGGGCTCTTGGTGACCGAGAAGACATCGCAGCAGCGTTGTTTTGCCGGTGCCATTGGGTCCCAAAATGCCCCAGCGCTCGCCGCGTTCGATCTGGAACGAAAGGTTCGTAAACAAGGGCCGGTCATACGCCTTGCTCAATCGCTCGGCCCGCAGCACGATGTCGCCGGCTCGCTTCACTTCGGCGAAACCCATGACGGGGCCGACGATCTCGCGGGGGCGTTCGACGCGTTCAATCCGGGCCAGCTTCTTCTCGCGGTCCTTGGCCTGTGTCGCCTTCTGGCCGGAGAAATTGCGGCGGATGAACTCTTCGGTTTTGGCGATTTCGATCTGCTGCTTTTCATAGGTGCGGCGTTGCACCTCGAGCCGCTCGGCCTTTTGCTTCCAATAGTGCGAGAAGTTGCCGACATACGACTCGACGGTGCCGTCGAACAACTCCAGCGTGCGATTGGTCACGCGGTCGAGGAAATAGCGGTCGTGGCTGACGATGATCATCGCCCGATCGGTTTCGCGAAGGAAATCCTCAAGCCACTCGGTCGCCTCGATGTCGAGGTGGTTCGAAGGCTCGTCGAGCAGCATCACGTCCGGCTCGGCCAAAAGCAAGCGAGCCAGAAGCAAGCGGTTCTGTTGGCCGCCGCTTAACTGTGCGATTGGCTGCTGGTAATTGTCGGACACGAAGCCAAGGCCCGACAGCACGCGTTCGATCTTGTGGTCGATGCTGTACGCGCCGTGCAGGTGTAGCTCATGCTGTAATCGATCAAACTGCTTGCCGATGCGGTTGCGCTCGCCGGCATCGCTTGCCGCAGCCATCTCGGCAGCCACGCGCTCGGCCTGCTGGGCAATTGCCGTCAGGTGGTCGAGGCCGCTGTGCGCTTCGTCCCACAGTGTCCGGCCGGGCTCGAACCGCGGCTGCTGTTCGAGATACGCCAGTCGGGCCGACGGATGCAATTCGACCGTGCCGGCATCCGCCGACTCCTGACCGGCGAGGATCTTGAGCAACGTCGTTTTGCCGGCGCCATTGGGTCCGACCAGGCCAATCCGCTCCTTGGGGCGGACTTCGAACGCAACCCCGGCCAGGACCGGCTCGGGGCCATAGTTCTTTCGAATACCGTCAACATTCAGCAGGATCATCTGGTCCTCAAACTCGGCTGTCTTCCTATATTATGAGTGCGGCCAACGCAGCAGAAGGGCGTTTAGATGACGAATCAACTCGTACTGCCACCCGACACGAATCAGGTTCGCGGTCTGGCTCAGTACGCCATCGATTTTCTGGGTGCCCGATTTACGACGCCGAGTGCGGCGGCGCTCGCGACGGTAGAACGGTTTCATTTGGACAGCATCGCTTGTGCCGCCTCGGCGCTGGCGTGCGGGACGAATGCGCCGACGAGTGCTGCGCGAGGAGGCACTCGAGTATCGATTTGCGGCCGGACATGGTGCTACCGTCTTCGGTTCGCACGTCGCGGTTCGGCCTGAGAAGGCGGTCGCGGCCAACTGCGCGGCGGTGCGGGAGTGGGACGCCAACGGCACCAATTTTGGTTACAACGCTGCGAGAGGGCATATCGCCGGTGAGTTTGGGCATAACGATTTCTACCCGGTTGCCATCGCCGCTGCTCAGCGACGCGGCATGGATGGGCCACAGACACTTCTGGCGATGCTGGCGATCGACGAAATCCGCGGGCGGCTGGCCGAGGTGTTTTCGCTCAAGACGCACAAGATCGATCATGTGGCTCACGGGGCGATCGCGGCGGCGGTGGTCTACGGCGCGGCGATGGGCGCCACCGTGGATCAAATCGAGTCGGCCGTCGGCATGGTCGTGGCTCATTACATCCCGTTTCGAGCGATCCGACACGGCAACCAACTGTCGGATTCCAAGGGAGCATCGGCCGCACTGGCCGCGGAAACTGCGGTGCTTGCGGTGCATCGCGCTATGCGCGGTTTTGTCGGACCGGCCGACATCTTTCGCAACCCTGAGGCGATCTTTTGCCGGTTTGAACCGCCGGAGAAACCGAACGCAAGCCCGTTTGAGTTGGTGCTTACGACGGCTGGCGACGACTTCGTAGTTCGCGGGATGCACTTCAAGCTAGGTCTCTACGAGCACCAGTCAGCGGGCGCCATCCATGGTCTGATCGAGCTTTTTGTGCGCAACCCACGGCTGACGGAAGACGCTGATAAGATTCGAACGGTGCGAATTACGATTTATGAGCCGGCGTTTGGCATCATCGGCGACCCGGCAAAGCGCGACCCGCGAACGCGGCAAAGCGCCGACCATTCGATGGTCTACATCATTGCGACGCTATTGCGCAAGGCGATCGAGACCGGCGCTCGCTCGTGGGAGGCGCTGATGCTGATGCCTGACGATTACAGCGACGCGGCGCTGTTCCAACCGCTGACACGGCGGTTGATGGAGCGGATCGATTTTCGGCACGGCGGAGCGGAGTACGATGCGAAGTACCCTGACGGCATACCGACGACGGTTGAAATCGAGCATGAGGAAGCGGGGTACCTCACGAGTGGGTTGGTGATGTATCCCGAGGGGCACGCGCGATGCACAAGTGGCAATCTGGAGTCGCTGTTGGATCACAAGTTCCGACGGCTGGCGTCGCTGGCAGTGGACGATGTGGAGAAGCTGCGCAGCAGGTTCAGTGATGTTGGCCGCAAGACGGCGGAGGAAATTGCCGGTCTGTATGACTTTGTTATCAAGGGCTGCGAATGACCTGTTGTGGCGTCGTCAATCTGCATAAGCCACTGGGGATCACGTCGCGCGGTGCTGTGGACGCCGTCAAGCGGCTGGTGCGGCCGGCGAAGTGCGGGCACGCGGGCACGCTCGACCCGTTGGCGTCGGGCGTGCTGGTGGTGTGCGTGGGCAAGGCCACGCGGCTGATCGAGTACGTGCAGCAGATGCCGAAGCAGTATCGGGCCACGTTCTTGCTGGGAAGCACAAGCCCGACGGAGGATCTGGAGGGGGAAGTGACGGAGCTTGTGGATGCGCCGGTTCCTTCGCGCCGGCAGATCGAAGAAGCATGTACTCGCTTCGTGGGAACGATCGAGCAGCGGCCGCCCGTGTTTTCGGCGCTGAAGATCAAGGGGCGGCCGGCGTATGCGCTTGCGCGAAAGGGACGAACCGTCGAGCTGGCGGCACGGTCAGTGACGATTTACGCGCTATCGGTTGTGTGTTACGAGTATCCCGAGCTCGTGCTGGATATCACTTGTAGCGCAGGGACGTACGTTCGGTCGCTGGGGCGCGATCTGGGGGAATCGCTTGGGACCGGCGCGGTGATGTCGGACCTGGTGCGGACCGCGGTGGGACCGTTCACTATTGCGACCGCGGTCGCGCCGGGCGACCTTGCAAGCGATAATTTCGCGGACTTCATGCAGCCGGCGTTGGCGGCGGTGGAGTCGTTGCCGCGCATCGAGCTCTCGCCTGAGGAAATCGACGAAGTTGAATACGGTCGCGCGATCACGCAGCGTGGCGCGTCGCAGGAGTCGCTGATGGTGGCAGTCGATAACGCGGACAATGTGATCGCCCTCGTCGAGGCCGATGCCGACGGGCGGTTATGGCCGAAGGTGAATTTCGTGGGGAGGGGATAGCGCGGAGTTCGTTCCGAGGGATCGGTACGGACACCTATTGCTGTTTGGCCTGGGAGCCCTTTTTGAGTGCAATCGGGTCGTGAAAACCAGGGGTTCTCGTCGGTGCGATGAACCACTCAGCACGGAATTGAGGTGAGGTGCGTAGTTCCCGGCAAAAACGCGGGGTTTTGGCCTCAAATTCAACGGCCGATGAACCGCCAGGAACGCCAGGAAGAGGGGTCTCACGCAAGACGCAACGCCGCCAATATAAGTATACATCTGAATATATTAGTATCTGTTACGATTGGACGCTGCGGAAGAAGAGGAGCGGAGGAGAAGGGGAAAGGGGCGCGGAGGTTATGTTGCTTGACCGGACGGTGAGGGCGATCATACTGCGGGGAAGTCGGTGGCGTGCCGAGGCTGCGTCAATCGGAAGGCCAGTGTGAGAATCGGGACGGATACTATGAGGAACGGAATGCGAGTCGGTTTGGCGTGTTGGGCGATGTTGATTTGCTTGTGCCCGGCAGCCGCCAATGCGCAGGCGACGTTTACGCCGCTGGGGGATATGCCGGGCGGTGTGTTTAGTAGCACGGCACGCGGTATTTCCCCCGATGGTTTGGTAGTCGTAGGTGGAGGCCGACCGAGTAACGGACACGAGGCATTTCGCTGGACAGCCAACATGGGCATGGTCGGACTGGGCGACTTGCCGGGCGGGATTGTTTCGGACAGCATCGCGATTGCTACATCGGGTGACGGAACGGTCGTCGTTGGGGCGGGTGGTACACAACGTGGATTCGAGGCGATTCGATGGACCGCCACCGATGGCATGGTCGGACTGGGCTATTTAGGCGGATCCTGGAGCGTAGCTAATGGCGTCTCAATAGACGGATCGGTCGTCGTCGGTTTCAGCAACCAAGAGAATGATCCTTTTTATATGGCGTTCCAATGGACAGCAAATAGCGGAATGGCTGCGCTCGGAGATCTGCCAGGTGGGCAAGTTTCAAGTACGGCAAATGATGTTTCGGCCGATGGTTTGGTTGTAGTAGGCGAAAGCGCGACCGGTGCTGCCAACGCGTTCGGGAGGGAGGCGTTTCGTTGGACGGAGGCCAGCGGTATGGTTTCATTGGGTGACTTGGGTTTCGGCAGTGACGCATTTGGCACCTCAGCTGACGGATCCGTGGTAGTAGGTTATGCGGGCTCTGTTAATAACGGAAGCGAAGCGTTTCGTTGGACCGCTGACAGCGGAATGGTTGGACTCGGAGACTTTCCGGGAGGCCGATTCTCAAGCATTGCGTTTGACGTGTCTAACGATGGTTCAGTCGTGGTTGGAGCTGGCGAAGTTAGCGGTAGAACTGAGGCATTTTATTGGACCGAGGCACGAGGAATGGTTAGCCTTCGAGAGTTATTGGTTGGCGAAGGCGCATCCAACCTTGCTGGCTGGAGCTTGCTATCTGCAGCCGACATTTCCGCGGATGGCCTTACGATCGTCGGCTACGGACTTAATCCCGCAGGAAACGAGGAGGCCTGGGTAGCGAGGATTCCGGAGTCGGGGACGTGGGTGCTGGCGGCGGTTGCGGGCGTGGGCGCGTTGTTGGTCCTTGCGCGGCGCGGATTGCGAAGTGTCAGTCGTGCCTACGGCACTGGTACGAATTCTTATATCGATCGGTGACCCAGCATTAAAATGCTGGGCTATTATCAAGTGCCCCTGCGGGGCAAGCCCCAAACTCCGGGCGCTAACGCTTCCGGCTCGCCGGGCGGCGGCAAAGCACAGCCACACGTCTGCGCCTGCACAGCGTGACCAAAACCAGATGGCGGCCATCATTACCAGAGAAGAGCCAACGGCTCCTGACGCTGCAGCGCTGATCGCAGAGCTTGACGAACATCTAGAGCCGCTTTATCCGCGCGAGAGTCGCCATGGCTATAGCGTGGAGAAACTGACGGCGGAGTCGGTTGCCTTCTTTGTCGTTCGCGAAGGTGGCGTTCCTGCTGGCTGCGGCGGCGTCAAGCTGTTCGGCAGCGACTACGGCGAGATCAAGCGAATGTTTGTGCGGCCGCGGTTTCGAGGCTTTGGCCTCGCTAAACTGCTGTTGGTTCATTTGTCGGATTACGCCAAACAAAACGATGTGCGGATCCTGCGGCTGGAAACTGGCATCCATCAGGCGGCCGCTATCGGCTTGTATGAGCGGATGGGCTTTGCACGCATATCGGCATTTGGGGAATACGCCGACGACCCGCTAAGCCGCCACTACGAGAAACGGCTTGAGTGACGGTGTGGGGGTTAGGGGTTAGGGGTTAGGGGTTAGGGGTTAGTTGAAACAAAAAACCCCTACGCGCGGGCCGGGGGTTGTTTGTAGTCCGTTGTCACTTGTCCGTGGTCCGTTGTTACGCCGACCACAGTACAACATGCGCATTACCGCTTGAAGCGGGGGGAGCCGGCGTTGTTCTGGCCGGGCGCGAGCGGTTGGAGCGTGGGGGCTTGCATGGTGTCGCCGTCGGGACCGTCGGTGTCGATGTTGACGGGGATCTTCTTGCCGTCCTCGCCAAAGTCGCCTTCCTCGATCTTCTTGCCGTCGGTGTTCCAGCGAACCCACTTGCCGACTTGCGAACCGGTCTCGTAGATGCCTTCCATCTGCTTCTGGCCGTTCTCGTGCCACCAGGTGAACTTGCCTTCCTGCTTGCCTTCGGTGTACTCGCCTTCGAGCTGCTTCTGACCGTTGGCGTACCACCAGGTGAACTTGCCGACGGGGGCGTCTTCGGTGTAACGGCCTTCCATCTGCTTCTGGCTGTTCTTATGCCACCAGGTCCAGGCGCCGTGGCGCTGGTTCACGCCATCCTTGCCGGTGACGGTGACGGTGGTCACGCCGTCCCAGAAGTTGTAGTTGGGCTTGGCGATATCGCGAGCGAACAGCGTCCAGCCTTCGGCGCGCTTCTGGCTGGGTGCGTACCAGTCGGTCTGGATGGCCAGCCGGCGGCCTTCGATGTACTTCTGGCGATCGACGACCTTGCCGTCGATGGACCACTCGACCACTTCACCGTTGATCTCGCCGGCCTTATAGATGATCTCGCGTCGAACCTTGCCCGTGGGGAAGTACCAGACGCTCTTGCCGCTGGGCTTGTTCTCGGCGAATTCCCACTCGCTGGCCTTGCGACCCTTGGCGTCGAATATTCGCCAGATGCCGCTGAGCTGGTCGTCCTTGAAGCTGGCTTCGGCGGTGAAGGGGCCTTGGAACTCCTTGTACATCGGGCCGGCAAACATGGGGCCTTCGTTGGTGGTGAACCAGCGCTGCCATTTGCCTTGGCGCTTGCCCCAGCGGTATTCGCCGGTGCCCATCACGCGACCCTTTTCGTCGAAGTGCGTGTAGAGGCCGTGGTTGAAGTAATTGCCGTCTTCGTCCTGGGCGACGTGGCGCTCGATCTTGATCGCGGTGCTGGGATAGCGCTCGCGGATGACTTCGGTTTCGACGCTGTCCTTCTCGATTTGCGAGTCACCGCTATCGGCGAGATCCGCGTCGCCATTGGCGCCGACCGGCGCAAGCGTCGGTTCTTGCGCGGCTTCGGGAGCGCGCCCGGCTCGTCGCTCATCTCGGACGAAGCGGTGTCGTCGGTCGTTTCGTTGGTGGCTTCATCGTCAAGCGCGGCGGCCGACGGCGACTCGGCGTCGTACGAGAACTCCTGGGCCATCGCCCACGATGCGGCCAAAGGCATCGCCATGGCGAAGGCAAATCGCAGCACTGGCTGGGTCAGCTTCCGTTGCATGATTCTCCACTCCTTCGTCTAGCGCGACGGCGGCGGCGTGTCGCGGCCAGCTCACTTGGTCGATCGGGAATGATTCGTTTGGTGGGACGCGAGATCGCGGGCGGGTTGGAACAAGCGACCTCAAGGGAGCTGCGTATTTGGCGCAGCAACAGGCGGCGCAAGCGCCATCCTAGGGACGAAGCGCCGTTCTGCTTGTGTCGTTATCGACGCGGCAAAGACGGAATCTGCGGCTTTTTCGGCGCTTTAGGCAATTGCTGTGCTAGCGGCACAATCGCGCAAGCGAAGCGCGGCGAGATGCGCAAACGAATCGTGCGGCGAAAGTGCTAGCAGCAGCGCGGCGACCTTGACGCAAGCGCGCGGGTTCCGTACGGTCACGCGGTTATTCTTCTCTCGAAACGCACCAGTTCGGCAATGAAGTGATGTCAGGCACAGCCTGACCTACATGCGTGAATCACGGTAATTCGCCAACAGACAAGTGTCAGGCACGGGGTGCCTGACCTACACGCCTTGGGCCAAGCAACCTGGAGATGTACATGAATCGCGCGCTTGTGCTCATCGGGCTATGGATTCTGGTCGTGTGCGGCGGGTGCTGTAGCTGGTTTCGCGGCAGCACGCCGGGAGTGGCTTATGCTCCGCCGGCCTATTCGACGCCGCCGGTGTATCAACAGCCGGTTGTTCAACAACCCGTGATGCAACAACCCGTGGTACACCAACCGATTATGCAGCAGCCGGTGGTTGTGCAGTCGCACGTGGTCCAGCCGTGCGTGCAACCGCAGACAGTCTGTCAGCCGGTGGTGTGCCCGCCGGTATGTTGCCCGTAGGGAGCGCGAAAGAAAGGGGACAGGCACCTCTGCTTCAAATCCGAATGACGAAGCCCGAATGCCAAATGACGAAGGGCTGTCGGCGTTCTCTTAGTCGCGGGACAGGTGCTTGCTGAGCTCCGAGAATGTAGCGCCGAACCGCTCGGGGCGATACTTGGCGCGGGCTTCGAGGAACGCGGCGAGCGTGGCCGGTTCACCGATGAGTTGCTGGCCGCGGACGAGATCGAATTTCAAGTCGGGCGAATTGAGCTGCTCGAACAAAGTCTTCACGCGTTCGTTCGAGTCGAGCGAGATACGTTGGAGTTTCTCTAGATCCTCGAATACACGCTCGAAGGCCCAGACGAGCTGCGCGCGGAATCGTAATCGCGATGCTCGGTGGCAGCGAGATCGCAGATTTGACTCAGTACTTCTTGGACGAGCGCGAGATCGCGCTTGCGAGCGGCTTCGGCGGATCGATCGGCTGGAGTTGCGAGAGCCGCGCGGAGTGACGCAAGGGTTCGGCGAATCTCACCGGCGGCGGCACGGGCTGACTTGCCAAGCGCCGTTCGGTCGCCAAAGGGCTGCTCATCGAGCGATCTGGCGACGGTGGCGAGCTTGGTGCGCAGCTGGGTGGGAGCGCCGGTGTGTTGAAGCGCAAGCAACGCAAGCGGGTTGGGCCAGGAGCGCAGCGGGGGCGACCCGGCTTGTTGCCGCCGTAGCCGCGCGCTGCGCGCAACTTCGGCTCTGTAGATCGTGGTGGCAGGCGAAGCAATCGTACAGAGCCAATTCCGGCCAGGCGGCATCGGCGGCGCGCTGATCGGCATAATCGGCCAACAATTCGAGATAGCAAGCCAGCGACGTGAGACCCCCAATCAGCACTTCGCGTGTTTGCGGTGCGAAGTTGTGATCGGCGGCGTGGGTCTGCTTGTATTTTGCGTCGGACTTTTCGTGCAGCGGCGTCCAATGGACCGGCATGGCGGCGGCGAAGGTCGCGGTATCGAAGCCCGGCAGCGGCGGATGACCGGCGGCGTACATGTCGTGCGTGACGAGCTTGCCCTCGGCCATGCTGCCGAGGTGGCACGAGAGGCAGGTCTCGGTCTTCGTGACCGGATCGCGAAGGTTGACGAGGCCCGTCTTCTCTTTGTCCGCGGGACTCAGGTATCGCCAGGTCGTGCGATCTTCCCAGTGCGGCTGCACATAGTCTTTGGCGGGGCCGTGACACGCCTCGCAAGTGACGCCGAGCGCGTGATCGGTGGTTCGCTCGCCTGCAATGTGGCAGGCGCGGCATTGTGATTGGACCTGCTCCCAGGCCTGCGGCCCGTAAATCTCGCGCATGCGGAAAGCGAGGTTTTGGGTGTTTTCATCGGGGATGAGCATGCGGGCGGCGAGTGCGTGCTTGTCGTCTTTGCTCCAGATGATGGACTCGTTCATCGAGACGATGATCTCGAGCTTCTGGTTGTCGTCGGGCTGGCCACGGTCGCCGAGGCGGTGACAGATGTGACAGTTCTGCCAGCCGGAGAAGGCGTGGGATTTGAAGATTGAAGCACGCGATGCGGATTTTGCGTCGGCGTTGGGAGTGTTGGCATTCGATTCGACGGGTGCGTCGGCGGGGGGCTGAGCGAGAAGAATCGAGATGGCGGAAAAGCAAGCAGGAACTAGTACGACAGCGATTGCGAGTCGCGCGTGAGCGGGAATCATTGCTGAGACTCCAATGATTCCAAGTATTCTCGTAGATCGTCGAACTGCTCGCGCACGGTGGCGACGGTTTGGCCGTTGAAGTGGGCGGGGCTGCGATAGGCGGGACCGAAGTTCAGATTCTTGCGAATGGCTTCGAGCCGGCTCTGGATGTCGGCATAGGGGCGCTGCTTTTCTTGTCCGCCTACGGTGCGGCGATGTGAATTGGCAAAGGCGACAAGGGCCAGATAACGCTGCGCCGCTTCGTCCCAACTGTCGAGCTTCTCGGAATTGGAAATCTGGATCATCGCGGCCACGATCTTGGGCGATGTCCAAACGGTGGCGATGATGGATGAATCGTCGCACAAGGTTTTGGCCAGCGTGTTCGCAAGCGGCGCGACCTGGTCGGATTTCGCCGCGAGTGTGGACATGGCGCCGCGCAACTCGGCGATCGCGGCGGTGGGATGCTGAGGATTGCGAAGGACGCTCGGCCACAAATCTTCCTGCAACCGTGAGAAGTGCCATGTGCCCCAGGGGAGGGTGCCCGGTTTGCGACGACCGGCGGTGTAGGCCAATTCCTGACGCCAGCTTGGAGCGCTGAGGTCATGATGGCAGGCGAAGCAATCGTATTCGGCGAGCTCGGGCCAAGCGGGTTGTAGAGTGCGCGATGACGCTTCGGTGTCGGCGGCGCGAGCGCGCTGGTCGAGCAGAGATGCCGCGGCGCGCGATGAAGCGAGCTGACCGGCGGCCCAGAGGCGGATCTCTTGATCGGGGGGATCGGCCGAGTTGTCCCAGTGCTTTGGCAAATTGGCCATGAAGGCGGCGAACTCGAAGTTGAGGCGAGGGTGGCCCGCGGCGATCAGGTCGTGATTTACATCGCGATCGGGTCCGCCGACATGGCAGCGGGCGCAGACGTTTGCGCGGGAAGAGATGTCGCGCGTATTCCACATTCGGTCGCCGGCTGCCGCGCCGCTTTTGGTTGCATTTGCGGCGGGCGCCGGGACGCAGTTGTCGATCGTTTGGTAGCGATCGGGGCCACGGGCCAGCCATCCGGTGGTGGTATGCGACTGGCGCCAGGAAGCGGCGGGACCGTGGCAGGCTTCGCAGCTTACGCCGTCGGCAAGTAGGGAATCGGGGAGCGTTGCGCCGGCGTCTGGAAGGATGGAGTGGCAGGTGAGGCAGCGCGAGTCGCGATGGGGCGCTGCGCTTTGCCACGGTTTGGGTTGTTCATCGGTGGGAGCGGGCATTGCGCCATCGAGCAGCCAGAGGATGCGACGCGAGACGTCGGTCTTGAGGACCGAGTAGGCAATGCTGTGCGGGTCGCGCTGCACCATCCAGAGCGAGTAGGCGTTCCTTGAAGTAGGGCTGGACTTTGCGGTGGCGGCTTCGCCGTGACAGGCGGCGGCAGCGCAGCCGCCGGCGCCGACGAAGAGCGGTGTGAGATCGCGAAGTGCCGGCGATGCGGGTTTGGTTGTTGTGGTCGGCGTCGAGACGCGCGATTTTGCGGGCGCGGATGTTTGAGCGCGCTGGGCCAGTGCGAGGGCCGGCAATGCGATGACAAGCAGTGCAACCGTGCGGCAGGATTTTTGGCGCGTGTGCATGCAGGTGCTCAGCGTCGCGTTGACAATTCGGCGTTGACGATCTGCCACAGCTCGGGACCGGACATGCGATGCGCCGCGTCGTGCGGACAGGCATAAACGCAGCTTGGCTGTTTATCGGGCAGCAGGCGGCAGAGGTCGCAGGTAGTGGCCTCGCGGCCCGGGCGACCGTCGGCGCGAAGCTCCTGGATATTGATGTTGCCATAGGGGCAGTTTTCGGCGCACTTGCCGCAGCCGATGCACCAATCTTCGATCACGATCTCCTTGGCGCCGGTGCGGCGGATCGAGCCGACAGGGCAGCCGACCATACAGAATGGATCGTAACAGGAGCGGCAGGAGCTGGCGACCAAATACTTGTCGAAGCGGAGGCCCTCGCGGACGAGGCGCGTGACGCCGCCGTGCGCATCGGCGCAGTGCGGGCACACTCGTCGCAACGCGTGCATTTCTCGAGGTCGAGCACCAGCAGGCTTTGGGCGTTGTACAGTCCTTGATCGACGAACGGACCGAGGCCGGGGGAGTAGACGTCTTCGGCTATGCGGGCATTTTCTTCGAGGCGGCGGTGGGCGATCTCGATGAGATGCTCGCGCAGCTCGGGATGATCGGACATAAGGGCTTTGAAATCCTCGCCGCGAATTCGTACGAGATCGACGTGGTCGAGTGCCGTGCAGGTGGCGGTTCGCACGCCCGGTGGTGCGCGGCCGCGGAGTTCGTCCAAATCCGAAAGCAGGCCGATCTCGCCGAAATAGCCGCCGGGGCCAATGTAATTGAGCACGAGGTCTTTTCGGGCGACCTTCACAAAGCCGGTGCGGACGAGATAGAACGCGTCGGCCGGTTGGCCTTCGCGGAAGATGAGCATCTTGGGGTACGCGCGGATCAGATCGACGCGCGGGCGGATCCGATTGACAAACTCCTGGAACTGGTCGTCGGTCTTGAAGATTTGCGAGAATAGTTCGACCTGGCGGAGGTGGCTGGTGAGCGCGCGGTCGCGGTAGACGTCGCGGAGGATTTCGCGCGAGGAGCGCGTGCGTTGCAGCATGTAGACGACGTTGCGGAGCACTTCGAGCACGGTGCAATCGCCTTGCGCGGTGACCGTGGCCGAGCGCGGGTAATTGCTCATGCACGTCATCTCGCCAAAGATGAGATGGCTGGGATCGAGAACGGCGACGGGGTTGCCGTATTCGAGAGCCACGGGAGCGTCGATGTTGATGAGGTGCGCGGGGTCATTGGTGTTTCTCGCGGCGCCGAGCGTGGGGACGACGCGGCCGAAGAAGCGGGCCAACAGGCTGGGCGGTTGCTCGGGGCGCTTGAAGGGACTGCGGATACGGACCTCGAGATGTCCTTGCTCGATGATGAAGGCGGTGGAGCCGAACTCGCCTTCGCGGCAAAGAATTTCGCCGTTCTTGAAGTGGCGACGGACGACAGCACCGTAATTCCAATCGAGGAATTGTTCCGAGATATCGCCAAATAGCTTGGGATGAAGTTTTTTGAGCTCGTGCGCCGGAACCGGGCCGGGGCGAAGGAATTGCGCGGCGCGACGGGGGTCGGCGGTTGGCTCGGCGACGGTTTTGGTCGGCGGTGACGGCTCTGTGAATGCTCCTTGCTCGGCCGTGGTTTGTGCGGCGATCTCCTGCATCCGCTTCTGGCGGTCGCGCGCGATGGCCTGCCACTGTTCGTCCTCGCGAATCTGTCCCTCCTTGTCCATCACGATCTTTACGACCGAGCGGTTGGTGAGTGCGCCGGTAGGGCAGGAGATCATGCACTCGCCGCAGGCCACGCAGGAGGACTCGCCCATCGGCGAATCGGCGTCGAATGCGATGCGCGTTTCAAAACCTTTGCCCGCTCGGCTGATGACGTGGTTGTGGCGGATCTCGTTGCACGCGCGAATGCAGCGGTCGCAGAGGATGCAGGCGTTGCGGTCTACGTCGATGATCGGGGAGGAGTCGTCGTTGTCGCGCGTGCGGCGCGTGCGCGGGAAACGGTCGCGGCGAGCCTGGATCGACTCGTGAACGGCGACGCGCGGCAAGCTCGTTGGCGGTGAAATCGACGCCGGCGGCGGTCGGACGCTGATAGTCGCTGAGCAGCAGCTCGATGACGGTGCGGACGGTTTTTGCGACACGTGGACTGGTCTTGAGTGTCTTGACTTCGGCGTTGTTGGTCACAGGGAGGTAACACGCCGGGGCCATCTCGGTGCGCGTGCGGCCGTCGGGCGTCTTGGTCGTCACCTCGACCAGGCATGCGCGGCAGACGCCGACCGGTTTCATGTGCTCCTGATGGCAGAGGATGGGGATCGGAGTTTTTTCGTCGAGGCGCGAGTAGAGCTGTTGAGCGGCGTCGTAAATTGTGGTGAGTTGGGCGAAGACGTTTTTTTCGTTCGGGATCGTAGCGCGGCTTGAGCGGGTCGATGGCGACTTTGTGGCCGTCGATGGTGAGGTGAATCTGGCCTTTGCTCTTGATCTCGGTGTACGACCGCCCGAGATTGACGAGCATGTCGCCGAGGATTTCGTAGAATTCGATTTCTTCAGCGGGCATTTCCGTTAGTGCGCAGCACGGTTTGATGACGATCGATATCGTCGGCGAAGTATTGAAGCACGCTGGTGGCTGGGTTGGCCGCGACCTGGCCGAGGCCGCAGATCGAGGCGGTGCGCATGGCGCTGGCGAGCTCGTCGATCAGCTCGCTGTCAAAGGGCCGGAATCTGTCGAGCGTGTTTCGCATGAGGTAGGCGAGTTTGTCGGTGCCCACGCGGCAGGGGACGCATTTGCCGCAGGATTCGTTGCGAAAGAACTCGACGCAGTTCAGGGCGTGGTCGAACATGTCGGCCCCGTCGCCATAAACGACGAATGCCCCACCGAGCATCAGGCGGCCGGCGCGGAGCAAATCGATGTCGAGCGGAAGGTCGAGAATGTCGAGCGTGTCATCAGGCGAACGAAGCACGCCGCGGCGAACGAGCTCGTCGGCGAATGCCGATGAGATCTTCTTGGCGTTGATCTTCGCGGGAAGAAAGCCGCCGGACGGACCGCTGGTTGCGATGGCGCGGAGGGGTTGGGCGTCGCACATACCGCCGGCAGTGTCAACAATCAGCTCGCGGACCGTCTGGCCGAAGGGAACCTCGTAGACACCGGGACGGGCGACGTCGCCGCTGATGGAAACCAGCCGCAGGCCGCGGCCGCCGCGAACGCCTTGTTCGGAGTACCACTTGCCGCCATTGGTCGCGATCGCGGGCGCCCAGGCGAACGTTTCGACGTTGTTGAGCAGCGTAGGCTGGCCGCGAAAGCCTTCGACGGAGATGCTCGGCGGCTTGTTGCGCGGCTCGGCGCGGCGGTCTTCCATCGCGGCGATCAGTGCGTTTTGCTCGCCGCAGATGTAACCGCCGGGACTGACAAATACCTCTTCCAGCTCGAACGAGAGTCCGCTGTCCAGGATATTTAGGCCGCAAAGGTCCTGCTCGCGGGCAGCACGAATCGCGTCGTTGACCGCGTCGATCTGATCGTGATATTCGTGGCGAATGTAGACGTACCCCGTCGATGCGCCGACCGTGAGGCCGCCGAGGATCATGCCCTCGAGCACCAGATGCGGATATCGCAGCAACAGCTCGCGGTCTTTGAACGTGCCCGGCTCGCTTTCGTCGCCATTGCAGACGACGTACTTCACCGGCGGCGGCGGCGCGATTCCGCGCTCTTGACAGCGGGCCCGAAGGTCGGGATCGATGTCGTTGACTTTGGCTCTTGCAACTGATTTCCATTTTTCGGAGGCGGGAAAACCTGCGCCGCCCATGCCGCGGAGGTTGGCAGTTTTTAGTTCGGCGAGCAGGCGAGTGGGGGGAGATTGTTCATCGCCGAGTACTTCCGAGGGCTTTTTCGATCGCGCTTCGGAATGGTCTTTGATAAACGCTTTCCACTGGTCCATGAATGCGCGGAGCGCGGCATATTCGGGTTTGCCGGTATATGGATCGATTTTCCACGGGCGCGGGGAGCGGTCGGGTTTTGGGGCGTGTAGCGTCGCGCCGCTGTGGGCTTTCGTGATGAGTACGCGGAGGTCCTCGATCGACTGGCCGGCAAAAATGGAGTCGTCGATCGAGACCGCGACCGGGGAATCACAGCGTCCGAGGCAGGAAACGCCGCGGACCTCGACGCGGTCGGATTCGGTCGTCGCTTTGGCGTTGAGTTCGGCGGCCGTTTGGATGAGCGCCGCGCGGCACGATTTCGCGCCGCGGAGGTGGCAGGCCATGTCGCGGCACACGAGGACATCGACTTTTGGGGGCGGCTTGAGGCGGAAGTGCGGGAAGAAGCTGGCGACTTCGTGCAAGCGATGCAACGGCTCGCCGAGCGACTCGGAAATTTCGCGCAGGCCCTCCTGCGTGACGTAGCCGCTGTCTTCCTGTAATTTGCGAAGTTCTTGGACGATCATCGATTTGCACTTGCACTAGGTCTGTTCTTGGTACGGAGGAGCGCATGCCCGCCGCCGTGGTAGCGATGGCACTCGGCGCAATCGAATCGCGCGGCGACGTTGTGCGTGCCGGATATGTCGCGACTTGGCGCATGACATTGAACGCAATTGTCGGAATCGGGGATGAGCACGTCGCTGGTCAAAGTTGATGGGTTTTCAACATCGGGATCCGCGTACGCCCGCGAGTGACAGGATTTGCAGCCATAGGCGAGGTGCGGCGCATGATTGAATTGCGCATGCTGGAACCAGACGGCGGGAATCTTTACCGGCTCGACCGTAAGAAACAGGTTTTGTTCGTCGCCGGCGTTCTCTGGCTCCGCCGCGCGATGACACTTCTGACACGTGCCATTGATGTGGTGCGCGGAACGCTCCAGTTGTTCGTCGACGAGTTGCGCAGCACTATCGGGAAGCAAATTGGGAAGCTCGTTTCCGGGGATTGGGCCTCGCGGATCAGTCGCTTGCTGGTCGCGTTGTTGTCCGACGATCTCGGCGAGAACCAGGTTCCGGACCGAGCGCTCGAGTTGTTCCGCGGTGGCGCGGTGAGGAACCTGAGCGTCGGCCTCGTGCTGAAACCCCGCACGATACGGCAGCGGATGGCACGACTGACAGTGCCGCTCGAACACAACCGGCCCAAAGTAGTCGCCGCTTGAGCGTGTGACGCGCACTGCACTTTGCGGGTCGCCGGCTGAAGCGCCGACGGGCCCCAACTCATGGCAATCGCCGCAATCGAGCTTCACCAGCGACTGGCCGTTTACGTTTTCGGCGGCGTAGCGGTCGCGGTGGCGCTCGGGAAGATCGGCGGTGGAGTAGGGTCGAACGCCTTTGCCGGCAGGTGTCAGGCCCGCGGTCATGTGCAGGGCGTGATTGAATTCGAGCCGGCCGGGATCCTCACGAATGGATCGAAAGGTCGGATGTGATTCGGCGCTGAATGAGTTGATGGTGTCCGCCAGCGGTTCCGTGAACTGCGATGGTCCAGTTCGATGAGCCGCGAGATTGGAATGACAGACCGTGCAATGCCGATCCGCCACGTGAAGGAGACTCACGTCCTGGCCGCGATGCTCGACGTGGCAGTTATCGCAGTTGGCCGACTGAATGTCTCTGTTAGCATCGAGCAGTTGGTTTTCGTGGTGAATATGCCCGGTGTGACACGCCTGGCAGTTTGCATCCGACGCGTGGGCCCATGAGTCGATTGCCAATCCGGCCGCGGTTCCCGAGATGGGAACGAAGTCCACATGGCAGGACTGACAGTCGTTATTTAGCGCAGCGTGAACCTGTGCGAGAGGACCGCGCGAATGAATTCGCTGGCCGTCTGCCGGCAACGAGACAAGCATGATAGCGACGATCGTCAACAGCGCGGCGCCAAGAGCGAGCGGCCCTTTCCAGGCGTCAAAGCGGCTTGGACGACGAAGATAGTCGATCGCAATCGGCGCGGTGCGGCGTTTCCCTTCCGGAGGCGGCAGCAGGTTGCTCAGAGTTAAGGCCATGGATCTGTTTCCCGCCTACCAGTAGCGCAATGCCGCGAACGCGTGAACGAACATCAGCAGGACGAGCGTGGCGGATAGCGGAAGATGAATCCACAGCCAGCCGTGCAACCAGGCGTGAAGTCGAGACTGGACGTCGAGGTCACGCCGCTGGCTGCAAAGTTGTTGGAGCGAATTGATCGAGGGGCCGATCGACGGATCCAGGTTGCGGCGAAGTCCGTCGAAAATTTGTTCGCTACGCGCGGCGGTTGCCAGAAAGGCATTGACCGATCGGCCGCCGAGCAGATACGGACGTAATTCGTTCTTGTGAAATTCGCGGAGGGCGGCAGTGTTGGGGAGCGGCCGAGCGGCGATTTCACGCTCCAGCAACTTGACCTGCCAGGGCCGGAATTCACGGCCTCCTTCCTCGTGCGACTCGGCGACGGCGGCAACCTGAACCGTGCGACCGACCGGCAATTCGCCGGCCGCCGGAGAGCAACAGGCGGCAACGATTGCGTCGGCCTCGTGGCAAAGTTGCTGTGCTACACGTTCGATCTGCGAATAAATCGTTTCACCCTGCGCTTGCTCGAACATCTTGCGGGGAATGATCTGCTGCATCCACAGGCCGAACACGCCACTGGCAATCACCGTCACGAAAAACAGCATGAGCGCGGTGGGAAGCGCGCCGCCGAGGCGAAAGCCGGAGTGCAGGATCACGAGCGGCACCGTGAGCAAGCCTAACCAGATGTGGGCTCGCATCCATGTTTGAGCGCGGCCAATTCGCCAGACTCTGAGCTTCTTCCGCGGCCAAAGCGCGAACTCGAACAGAATCAACAGCGCGGCCACGATGCCAAACACGAGTCCCGGCGCCGAAGCGCCACCCGGCCAATTGTCGCTTTGGTAAGCGGCGATCCCATACCAGGCCGCCGCGAGAATCGAACCAGCCGCGAATAAGAGGAGCCAGGTGCGATGAGAAGCAAGATTTCTGCCGTCGATAAGCACCAATTTCACCCGGTTGGCTATCCATAGTCCAAGTGCCGCGACGCTCTCCGATGCGTCGGCTATCGTTCTTGTAACACTGATAGGAAATACTGTCAAACTTCGCTGATGGCCGGTGCGCTTACCTGTGCGCGGCGCGCGCCGATTGGCCATCGAGACCAACCGTGTGAATAATGCTCTTCCGGCAGACGAAACCGAGGGTTTAACGGCGACGTAGACTTTAGTGCATTGCGCCTCGAAGAGAACGATTTCATGACAAAGACCGCCGAGCACCGGCGATTGAACGATGTTAGCGACGACGCCACGGGCTGGCGCCGATGGGGACCGTACGTTGGCGACCGGTCGTGGGGGACGGTGCGCGAGGACTATAGCGCCGACGGCGAGGCGTGGTGGTTTTTTCCCCATGAACTTGCACGCAGCAAGGCCTATCGATGGGGCGAGGACGGTATCGCGGGGCTGTGCGACCGGTACCAGTTGCTGGCATTTGCGCCGGCGTTCTGGAACGGAAAGGACCGGATACTCAAGGAGCGCCTGTTTGGGGTCAACCACTACGAGGGAAATCACGGCGAGGACGTGAAGGAGTGTTATTTTCACCTCGACAACACGCCGACGCATTCGTACATGCGGTTCTTGTATAAGTACCCGCAAGCGGAGTTCCCCTATGAGTCACTCGTCGCGGAAAACCAGCGGCGCGGAGGGCAGGGGGGGGAGTACGAATTGTTTGACACGGGCGTGTTCGAAGAGGACCGATACTTCGACATTTTCATCGAATACGCGAAGTTGGACGAAGAGGACATTCTGATTCGGATTGAGGCGTTTAATCGCGGTCCCGAGGCGGCGCCGTTGCACATCCTGCCGCAGCTTTGGTTTCGCAATACGTGGGGCTGGACAGGTGAAGCGAAGCCGCGGCCGACAATTGAGCCGCTGAAATCAGGATCGCGGTTTGTGGCACTCGCTGCCGACGACACCGCGGGCGAAATGCTGAGGGGACTGCCGACCGAGTACCGGCTCGGCCCGCGCACCTTTTATGCGGACAGCGGCGGCGAGATCCTGTTGACCGAGAACGAAACGAACGTCGAACAAGTGTTTGGCGCGACCTATCGCAATGACACACCGTACGTGAAGGACTCGTTTCACCGGTACGTAGTCAATGGCGAAGAATGTGTACGGCGGGAGGGACAAGGAACCAAGTCCGCGATTCATTATCAGTTTGCTTCGGTCGAACCGGGGAAATCGGTGACCGTCCGCCTGCGGCTTTCCGACAAACCGAAGTTGCGAGCACCGTTCAAGGACTTCGATCAAGTCTTTAGTGAGCGCAAGTGCGAAGCGGATGAGTTTTATGCGATCATTCATCCACCGGGTGCAAGTGAAGACGAGAAACAAATCCAGCGGCAGGCGTTCGCTGGGCTGTTGTGGACGAAGCAGGCGTATCTATTCGACGTGAATGTCTGGCTCGCCGGGGATCATCCCACCTGGAAGCCGCCCGAGTCGCGTTACCACATTCGCAACCAGCATTGGAAGCATCTGAACTCAATGCGGGTGATGAGCCTTCCAGATAAGTGGGAGTACCCGTGGTTCGCGGCATGGGACCTGGCGTTTCATTGCGTGGCGCTGGCACAGATTGACCCGCAGTTTGCGATGGACCAGTTGTGGCTGTTGTTGTTCGAGCAGTTTCAACATCCCAACGGCCAGCTCCCGGCGTATGAGTGGGATTTTTCTGATCTCAACCCGCCGGTACACGCGTGGGCGGTGTGGCGCGTGTTCAACATGGCGTATCACCGGACTGGAAAGAAGGACTATGCATTTTTGGAAAGCTGTTTCCATAAACTGCTGGTCAACTTTACTTGGTGGGTGAACAAAGTGGACAGTCAAGGCAACAACGTGTTTGAGGGCGGGTTCTTGGGGCTGGACAACATCACTGTGACCGATCGCAGCACGCGCTGCACCGACGGCTCGGTGCTGGAGCAATCGGACGCGACGGGTTGGATGGGGATGTTCTGCCTGAACCTGATGCGGATTGCGCTGGAGCTGGCGAAGGAGAATCGGGTCTACGAAAAGCTGGCGATCAAATTCTTCCAGCACTACACGTATGTGGCTTCGGCGATGAAGCACATGGGGAACCGCGATTATCAACTTTGGGACGAGCAAGATGGCTTCTTTTATGACGTGCTGCGGCATCCCGACGGAAGGTTCAGCAAGTTCCGCGTGCGGTCGCTGGTGGGATTGATTCCGCTGTTCGCGGTGGAGCGGCTGGAAGCGAAGTGGATTGAGCCGTTCTCGGAGTTTACGCATTGCTTTCATTGGTTTCTCGACAACCGCGCGGAGCAGGTAAAGGACGTGGTGCATACTGTTCACAACGGCCAGGACACGACGCACGCGCTGACGATGTGAACCAGACGCAACTGTTGCGGATGCTGGCGCGGATGTGGGAGGAAACAGAATTCCTCGCCCCATACGGCACCCGCAGCCTGTCCAAGGCGCATGAAAACGAGAAATTCGAGTTCGATGGGCGGTCGGTGGGTTACGAGCCGGGTGAAGCAGTTTCCAAGATCAAGGGGGGCAATTCCAACTGGCGCGGTCCGATCTGGTTCCCGACCAGTTTTCTGATCATCGAATCGCTGCGAAAGCTGGGAAAGGCGTTTGGACCGGATGTGAAGATGCGCGTCTCCGATGGTCGCGAGTTGAACTTGCGCGATCTAGCCGGTGACCTGGCGGATCGACTGATAGGAATTTTCACGCGCGATGAAACTGGCCGGCGGCCGGTGCATGGTGGGGCGGAGAGGTTCTCGCGCGACCCGCACTGGCGCGACTACTTGTTGTTCTACGAATATTTTCACGGCGACAGCGGCGCGGGGTTGGGCGCGTCGCATCAAACCGGATGGACGGCGCTGGTGGCTACGTTGATCGAGGAATGGCGCGGCTCACAGCATCGGTCGGGTCGGTCGAAGGAGAAGGACGGGTTTGCCTCGCCGCCGATGCCGGCATTGGCAAGCGGGTGACGCCAAAGCGGAACTTCCAACTCGATCCATCCGCGGCGCATTGCAGTTGCAGCTATTTGCAAAGCGAAGATAAGCTGAGAATAGGCTATGTGAGCGTGTGACAAAGCATCGATCAATCGGATCAAGTCGGACCAGTTAGCGAGTTGTGATTAATGCCTGGCGGATTCAATCTTCGATCACGAATGACCGGCCTGACGGCGCGGATCACCGCGGCATGTGTCATGGCGACGGTGCCGCTGTTGCTCATGACGATCTGGCTTGCCTACCGGCAGGCAAACCGGGCAATCCTGGACCATGAGCTGGTCGATCTGGTGGACGAGGGACGCGGCTATCGGTTTGGCGTCGAAAGCAAGATCGACATGCTGCGACGCGACGTGCTGGCGCTGACCGGCGACAGCGCTTCGCGAAGGATTCTGTCGGAGGATGCGACTCGAATCGATCCGGCCGACGCCCGCGGCGAACTGAAGAAACTGCTTGAAAGCATTTTACCCGATAAAGCGAGCGATGCACTGGATCCGCGGCGCGGCGACTTCGAGCGCGAACCATTGTACCTGCGGGCATGCTTTGAATCCGAGGACACGGCGGAAAAGGAGCCGCTGGTATGGATTCGGCAGGATGTAAGCGGCCGCGATCATGATGTGCGCGACGTGACCACGGAGCTGCGCCTGACGACAAGGAAGCGCGTACGGCGTTATGGCGAGTGATCCATGATCCCAAATCGCGACTGACCGGCGACGATCCGACCGAGTTGTATGTCTCAAGTATTCAGATAGACAAGGAAACTGGACAGCAATCGATTTGGGGGATTGGCGCGTTGCCGAAGGGCGCAGGCGGGGGGACGAAGACCGGTTACCTGGCGATACAGCTCAACCTGTCGCGCGTTTTGCGGGAATTGGATCAGCATGCTCGGCTAGCGATGTTCATGGCTGACGACGGCGGCCGGATGTATCTGCGTCCGGATGTTGACTTGTATGTGCGGCCGAAGGAGATCCTCGACAAGCAGCGTGACGGCGGGAAGCTCGCGGATTTCTTTCTGCCGGCTGCGGAGTTGACTGACAAGCAGGTGGCGCCGTCGAAGCGTGTCCAAGAATTTTTAGCCGATCGACAGCGCGAAGGGCGATCGACGACGATCGGCAACGTGTATCAGGACGGGATGGCGATCAAGTTTCCCGGCGACAACCGGCATTTTCTTGTCGCGTATGTGTCACAGGAGGATTCGATCGACCGGTATTTTGAGAGGCATCCGGAAGAGGCGCGGCGGGCCATCGATCGGGGGCGGCAAAATCAGCCGGGTGGGCGAGCGGGCGGCAACGGCGATGAAGCGCACCAGCCGCAATGGCGGGCCTGGCACTACAACGCGCTGTTGTGGAAGCGGCTGTCGGAAGTGCGCGAAGAGCACCCTACGCTGCGGTTTAGTTTGCCTAGTGGAGCGAGCCAGTACCGGTATCTCGTTACCGGACCAAATCGAGAGGCGATTCAAGCGGCGAAGGGAGTGCTGGTGGATGAATTTCATGCTGAGCCGACACCTGGGTTCGGCGTGCCGAGATATAGCAGCGGCCCGTTGGCGAGTTACGCGGTCTACCTCGACAAGATCCCGCTCGATCAACAGCCGGCGACCGAGGGCCAACCGACGCAGGCGCGATTTCTGGTGTTTGGCGCGGCCGCAAGCTACGACGAGATTCAGGCCGACATCGCGCACAACCTGGAGATCCTGTGGTGGTTGTTTGGCATCACGGTAGTTCTGTGCGTGTTGATGGCGCGATGGGCATCGAAGCGGATAGTACAGCCGCTCCGAGGGTTGGTAGGAGTGGTCGAGCAAGTGGGCGAGCAAGGGCCGCGCGGCGGCAGTCTGGCCGGGCTGCGGCTTCCGGTTGCGCGAAGCGATGAGATCGGGCAGCTTGCGCGCTCGTTCCAGCACATGGACAGCCGATTGCAGGCCAAGGAGCGGCGGCTGCGGAGGAGGGGCGCGGGTTCGCGCGATCGTGACGATGGCGGCCGAAGGCATCCTCACGCTGGATGAGAGCGGAACGGTCGTCGATCTGAACTGCGCGGCCGAAGAAATGTTTGCTTACCGCGCCAGCGAACTGAAAGGTCAGAAGTGCGACCTGGTGTTGGCTGACCCGGAAAGAGGGGGACAGTACCTACGGCGGGGCGCGGTTTGGAGTGGTGTGGGAACTTCGACGGTGACGATCGCGCGTCGGGCGGCCGAGCGAACGATTCTAGACGGCAAGCGCAAGGGGGGAGAAATATTCCCCATGGAAGTCTCGGTGAGCGAGGTCGTATGCGAGGGGCAAAAGCTCTACACGGCCATCATCCGTGACATCACCGCGCAGAACAACAGCTTGAGCAGGAGCGCCGCCGGATCGCCGAGCAGACCATGCGGCAGAACGAGATCCTGGAGCAAACGGTGACGATTCGCACCAACGAGCTCCAACGAAAGAGCGAGGTGCTGGAGCACCGCACCGAGTTGCTCACCAAACTGCACTCCGAAACAATCGCCGCCAAGAATCGGCTCGAAAACGAGAAGCGGTTGACTGATTTGTTTGTTGCGATCTTGAACCACGACATGAACAACTATCTGTCGCCAATCGCCAATGCCGGTCAGTATTTCGAATGCGAGTTAGACGCGCTGGCGAAAAAAGGGCTGCAGATGATCTCCCAGTCGGCACAACACCTGCTCCGGCTGGGCCAGGAATCGCTGCATCTAACGAACATCATCTTGGGCGAGATCAAGGTGGTGCCGACACAATTCAAGGTGGCCGAGCTGATGCAGTCGGTACAAATGCGGTATGAGCCGAAGGCACAGAGTCGCGAGACACGGATCGAGCTGGCGTTGGATCCTGAATTGGATGCTGCGTACACCGATCAAACCATGGTGGACCGCATCGTCACGAACTTCGTCAGCAACGCCTGCAAATTCACCGAGAACGGGACGATTACGATCCGAGGCGCCAAGGAATCGGTGGAGGACCGCGACTGGCTGGCGATCGATGTATCGGACACTGGCAAAGGAATTCCCGAGGACAAACAGACCAAACTGTTCAAGCCGTTTCCAAAAATCTCCAACAAGAAGGAGAACCCGGAGGGGACGGGGTTGGGGTTGGCAATATGCGCCGAACTGGCGAAGCGCTTGGGCGGACAAGTTTCGTGCACGAGCCAGCCCGGAGTGGGATCGACTTTCATGCTGCGGATACCGATGCGGTTTGTGGCGGCCGGAGAGAATGGTCGGCCCGCGGCTGGGACAGGGCGAGAGCCCTCGGTCGTGCCTCGCGTTACGCGAGCGGCGAATGGCGGAACCGATGTCTTGGTGATTGACGACGACCCGGTGGTCTGCGAGCTGATGAAGGACTATTTGCAGAAGCACGGTTTCACGGTGCACGTGGCACACGATGGCAAGACAGGCGTCGAGATGGCGACGCGAGTCAAGCCGTGCGCGATCACGCTCGATGCGGTGATGCCGGAGCCCGATGGGTGGTGGGTGCTTTCAGAGCTTAAAAGCCATGCGGAGACGAAGGAGATTCCGGTCATCATGGTGACCGTGATGGAGGATCGGCGGCGCGGATTGGCGCTTGGCGTGTCCGATTACTTCACTAAGCCTGTCGATTGGGACCGGTTGACGGTGGTATTGAAGGAATTGACCAACGAGGGAGAACGGCGGCGCGTGCTGGTAATTGATGATGAGCCGTTGGGCGCGAGGTCTGCCGCGATGCCCTGATAAAACGGGGGTGGATAGTTGACGACGCCGACGACGGGGCGGCCGGATTGCGGCGCGTGGCCGAGAACCATCCGGACGTCATTCTGCTCGACCTGTTGATGCCGAATATGGATGGGTTTGAATTCCTCGAGCGGCTACGGCTGCAGCCCGAGGGGCGGACGATACCCGTGATTGTGATCACGGGGAAAAATCTGAGCGAGGCAGAGCGGGCGCGCCTCAACAGCAGCGTTCACGATGTCATTTTGAAATCGCAATATTCGACGGAAAACCTGCTCGACCAGATTCTGATTCGTGTGAAGGATTTAGTCGAACCGGTCCATGATGAAACCACGGAGGTTAGTGTTGGCTAAGATTCTTGTGATCGAAGACAACCCGATGGTGGCCGAAATGATCTCGGATTTTCTTGGGATCGACGGTCATCAGGTAATCGTGTCCGCCGAGCTGCCGGAGATCATGCGTTTGGTGGCTGCCGACAAGCCGGATTTGATCCTGGCGGATAATAGTCTGGATGGCTACGACGTCGCCGGGTGGGAAATCGTGCGAATCATCCGCGAGCAGGAGGGAATGCGGTCGATTCCGGTGGTCGGCATGTCGGGCTTTTCGAGCCAACCCGACCGCGAAATGCGCGAGACTCGGGATGCGACGAGTTTTTGCCGAAGCCGATAGTTCGCAAGGCCTTGAGCGAAATGGTAAACCGGCTGACGTCGCCCGGCGGAGGCGCTTCCGCGTAAGGTAGAATTACCAGATGCGTAGGTGAATCGTCGGCCGCGGGAAGGCGGCTGATTGCGGCCTTTTTCTTCGCGGAGGCACGGAAGACCCCCCTTTATGCAAGCCAGTCTGTTTCGCGCGTTTCTCATTCGAGCTCGGCAAGAGCTATTGGCGCCGCTGTTGGCAACGCGGTCGCTGGCGGAATCGCTAGGCACGGACGCCGGACGGGATACGAAATGGGCGGGGCGTTTTCAGCGGCTGCAAGAAGCATGCGACGCGTCGATTACGATGGTCGAAGAGCGGTGCGATCTAAACCACGCAATTTCAGAGGCCGAGCAAGAGCAACTGCTCGGTACATTACGGCACGACTTGAACAACCCCTTGACCGCGCTTTCATGGGAACGCAGAGTTGCTGTTATCGGCGGAGCAACAGTTGCAAAGCGGCAGGCTGATGCACGAGCTAGAGCGGATCAATGACTACTGCGAGCTGTATCGCCGCCGCGTCGGACGATTGCGATTGAGTGAAGCCGAAATGCCGAGCGCCGTCGAGGTGCGAACTGATCCGGCGGACGTGGAAGGCGTGCTCGTGGGCGATACCGCACCGTCGATCGATGTCATCCCCGGGCGAGTATTGCTGGTGGATGATAACGCGATGACATGCGCGGCAATCGCACAGTTATTGGAGGCCGGCGGGCACTCAGTCGTTCAGGCGTCCAGCGGCGGCGAAGTGCTGGCTCTCGTGAATGACGCCGAGATGAACAGCATCGACGTGGTGCTGCTCGACGTGCGCCTCGGCGAGATGGATGGCGGGCAGGTGCTGCAAGAGATCAAGCGAATGACTTGGATGGAGCATGTGCCGGTGGTGATGATCTCGGCGGTGGACGACCTGAACGTAGTCGCCCGCTGTATTGCGCGGGGGCGGATGATTATTTGTTCAAGCCGATTAACTTTTCGCTATTGCAGTCGCGGCTGAAAAACTGCCTGACGCGCGTCCGGCAGCAGCGCGAGCACGAAGACCTGATCGACGAGCACAACGAACAGAAGAAGCGGCTGGAGAACATTCTTCGCGATTTGTTCCCGGATCGAGTCGTGCACGAGCTAATCGGGCAGGGGGATATCCCACCGCGCCGCTACTCGGAGCTGGCGGTGATGTTTTGCGACATCGTCGGGTTTACGTCGTACTGCGACGCGAACCAGGACAACCCGCAGGAGGTCGTCGCCAAGCTGCGGCGATTGTTCGAGGAGTTCGAGTCGATTGCCGACGCCCACAAAGTGGAAAAGATCAAGACGATCGGCGACTGCTTTATGGGGGCGTGCTGGACCGACAAAGTGGCCAACAATGTCGAAATCTGCATTCGCTGCGGAGATGAGATGTGCGCGGAAGCCGAGCGGGAAGGGTGGAAGCTGCGAATCGGGATTCATTGCGGCCCGGTGATCGCCGGGAAGGTCGGGAACCGGCAATATTGCTTTGATCTATGGGGCGACGCAGTGAATACGGCCGTGCGCGTTCAGACCGCGGCGGCGGAAGATAGCATCACGCTCAGCCGCGAGGCGTGGACCAAGGTGCAAAACGTCTGTTATGGCCGCGACTTGGGTTCGATCGAAGTCCGCGGAAAAGGCCCGCTGCGGATGTACCAGTTTCTGAGGTTTGTGAAGAAGAAGTGATGGGTCGGTCGCTGCCATCAAATTCGAAGATGATGGATGGGAAATCGACTCCCGACCCCCTACTCGTGGTGCAGGATCTTCGGCCCATCGGTCGCGTATTTTCCGCCGCCGCCTTGATATCGCCGGCCATGCCACCAGCCCAGATCGACGCGGCGGTCGAAGTGTCTTCCGAAATAGTCCCAGCCCCAGGTGCCATCCGTGGGGAAGTGCGGGCCGTCGCCGTGATGCAGTGCACCTCCGCCGACGTAATAGCCATCGTAGGCGGCGTTGTAGGAGCAGTGTGCCCAATGAGCAATGCACTGAGGGCAGCCGTGCGCCAGTGGCGATCGGCAGGACGTGGGTGCGGCGACGGGTTGTAGTGCTTGCCGTGCCCGCCGTGCCAGGGTCCGGCCGCGATTGCCGCCATTGCCAGGCCCGCCAGCGCGAACAGTGCAACGAGAGAGTGCTTCAAGCCATCCATAGCGCGGATCTTCGCTAAGCAAACGGGTTGCGGTTGAACTTTTGATATGGCAGGCGAACATTGCGGATAAGAAACTGATCGGCGCGGATCGAGGATGGCGCCCGAAAGCCGGACGCTGAAGCGAACGTCACCACATCGTCCTGGTCCACGCCGTCGCCGCTGACGCCGAGCCCGGCGAGAATCGTAAAGCCGGAATAAAGCGCGGTGCTGCCCGGAAAGAACACCACGCCATTCTGGTTCGGCGTGAGTGTGTAAATGATTCGAGGGTCGCGGAAGTTGCGGCCCGGGTTGAAGGCATCGAACCCCAACTGGCTCGTCGCGTAGTTGGAGTAAACGGAAGCGGGAAGCGGCGCGCCGACATTTTCCGCAGTCAGCGGATTGATGCCCGGATCGTTGAGGATCGAAAACGCGCCTTGCGGAGTGCCAGCCGGTGAGCCGGTTGGATACCGCGGCGCGGCCAGGAAGCGAAAAGTCCGCGCGGTGTATGCCACACCCGGAGGTGTACTGCGCGGCTCGCCAAAGCGATCGAGCGGCAGGTCGTAGAACTGCACCAGACTGGCGTTGTTGTAGTAGCCGACATTTCGAGCTTTCGCCACGGCGACGTCGATCGAAAAAACCGTGGCGTCGGGCATGCGATACAGGCCCACCACTTCGCCATCGCGATCGGTGACGGAAAAGACCATCCGCGTTCGCTCGCCAATCGGAAGGCGGATCGCCGCACGCGTGATATTTGCCTCGTTGATGCCTTGGGCGATGATCGTTTGCACTTGTGTCGCGGTGATGCCGTTGCCGGTGGTCGGCTGAACGAGATACCCTTCCGGGATGCGCAACCCGGCGCGGTGTTTTGGGTCGGGTGCGGTTGGATCAACGACCTGGTCCTGAACCCCGTTCGACGCCGTGCCGAGTTCCTGACCGGCGAAGACCGCCACCTGCGAAATGACGTTCAAGCCTTGCGTGGTGCTGTTACCGGGGCCGACGATCTCCAGTGTGATGCCGACCAAATCAATCCGGCCGCTCTTCAATGCCAGCCCCGATACCGGCGCAATGCCGCCAATCGTGCCGACGGGCGCGATATCGAAACCACCGGCCGCGGCATAGGCCATCCACTCGGATTGCAACACAAGCGGAGCGTTCGTGCGGGCCGCTTTCGATTGCCCGATGCCGGCGACGAAGCCTTGCTCGAAGTCAGCCAGCCCAAATGGCCCAGGAAAAAATACGCCGATGCCGCCGATCACCTTGCGCCGTCCATCGGCGGGATCAACGCGCATCAGCGGAACGCCGCCCGGCAGCGTGGCGATGCCGCGGGATTGCGTAGCCAGGTTCTTTTGCGAGTCCCAGCCGTACGACTCCGGCGCTGTTTCAGGTAATCCGCGATCTCCGACTTGCTGAAGCCCAAATCATTCAGCACGGGGATGTTCGCGTCCTTGATGTTGAATCGATAGTCCATCAGGATGTCGTCGGCCGTGCCGCGAATCGAGTCTGGACCGGGATGGCGGATACCGTCGCGGTTGGTGTGCTCGATCGCCAGCAGATCGACCAGCGGAGTATTGGGCACCTCGGGCGGGAAATGGCCGCCCACGCCGATCGGCGCGACAAAACCCGGCCCGCGATACGGTGAGTTGAGATCGGGGATGTTCGGGCTCGACTGGACTTCGCGCTGAGTAACGGTGGATTGGCTGATGAACCGCACGGTGCGCGACGTGATCGGCGTATCCTGATTGGCAAAGAAGGCGGCCGTACGCGCTTTGGCCACGGCGCCGTCGATCGCGAAGATCAGCATGGCGGGGTCGGTGATCGGAACGGCCCCCTCGACACGCACGCCGAGAATCTCGCCGCGCCGATCGACGACGGCGATGATTGCGTCCTGGCGAACCGACGCCGCGGCCCCGCGCTGGAGCAACGTTTCGACTTCAGACGGCGCAAGTTGAGCGACGGCCATCAACTGGCGGCTCTCGAGCGACTCGAAGCCCAGCGGTCGCGAACTGCGTTTCGCGCGGGGTCTAGTCATGTCGTTCCCACGTGGTGACGGTAAACAGCGGCAAGCCGCTAGTCGGGTCCTGGCAACGACCGGTGGCACAACCGGCGGTCAGAATCTGCCCAGTCTTCCCAGTCCCGTGCTATCAGGCACATCGCAGGCCAGACTCGGCCGCTGCCAGTTAGTGTCTATCGTCGTTTGCCCGTGCGATCGCCGCAATAAGTAGGCTGCGCAGAGTCGGAAGATTGCGCAGATCGGCAAAACCGGAGCAATCGGCTCGACTGCGTTTTGCGGAACGACCGATACAACTGATACAGCTTAACTTTGGCTCCGTGCGAGCAACTGCGCTTTGGCGTAGTTCCTCGTGCGCACTTAAACAGGTCAACACGTTGAGGCCCGCTAGCGACAAGCCGCGTGTCGCGTTGGGTGTTGCGCGTGTGCGCGTATGCACCGGCGATCGCGCCTGCGCGCCTGGCTGGCTCGCGATAGCAGTCATCGCAATTTCGTACGTGCGCACTGCGCAGGAAGTCATTCCATTGCCAACGCTTGAATCCAACCGCGGCAACAGGATTACATCGCAGCCGTCGCTGCAATCCGATCGAGTTTTTCCTGAGGTGCTTCGCCCTCCAGGTGAGCTGCTCGACTTGCCAGAGCCGAGCGCAGTCGAGTGGACGACGGAGCGTTTCTTCTACCCGATGGAAGCGCCGCTTGGGTTCACGGGCCCGACCGGCATTGCTCCGAGCGAGGGTCAATCCAGCCCCCATTTTGTTCCCATCGAAGACCGGTGGCGGCTCGGATTCCCGGAGTGGGACCGATATGGCCGCGGGCATCCGCTGATCGAAGACTACCCCTACACCGAAGGCGCCTGGTGGGACCCGTACAACCAGAACGTGCTCAAAGGCGATTATCCGATCATCGGGCAGCACACGTTCCTCAACATCACGGCGACAAGCCAGGCATTGCTGGAATTCCGCCAGGTTCCCACGCCGACCACGCCGTTTGAATCAACCGAGGGACCGGAGGAGGAGGACTTCTTTGGGAACCCTGACCAGTTCTTTTACGCGCATTTCTTCAAGCTGAGCGTTGATCTGAACCACGGCGATGCGGCGTTCAAGCCCACCGACTGGCGGATCAAGGTCACGCCGATCTTCAACCTGAATTATCTCGACGTGGAGGAGCTAGGCATTGTCAGCCCCGACGTTCGCAACGGGACGACGCGCTTCCGCGAGGACGTAGCGCTGGAGGAGTGGTTCGTCGAAAGCAAGCTGGCCGACACGAGCCCGGACTACGACTTCGTGTCGGTACGCGCCGGCTCGCAGGCGTTTGTCAGCGACTTCCGCGGATTCATCTTCGCCGACGTGAACCGGGCGGTTCGATTGTTCGGCACGCGGGCCGCCAACCACGACCAGTTCAACCTGATCTGGTTCGACCAGACCGAGAAGGAAACCAACAGCACGCTCAACACGTTTGAGGACCGCCATCAAAACACGGTCATCGCCAACTATTATCGGCAGGACTTTATCTGGCCCGGCTACACGGCGCAGTTGAGCTTTCATTACAACCGCGACCAGGAAGACTTCCTGTTCGACAAGAACGGGTTCCTGGCACGGCCCGATCCCGCGGGAATCTTTCAGCCGCACGAGATGAACTCCTACTACCTTGGCTGGGCCGGCGACGGGCACATCAACCGCTTCAACATCAGCCACGCGTTGTACTACGCCTTCGGCGAGGACGAGCTGAACCCGCTGGAAGCGCAGGAGGTGGACATCGACGCGTGGATGGCCGCGGTCGAGCTGTCCTATGACCGCGACTGGGTGCGCTTCCGCACGTCGTACTTCTTCGCTTCGGGCGACGACGACATCAACGACGGGCGCGGCGAGGGTTTCGACACGATCCTCGACAACCCGAACTTCGCCGGCGGCGAGTTCAGCTACTGGCAGCGGCAACAGATCCGGCTGTTCGGCGTACACCTCGTGCAGCGAAACAGCCTCGTGCCGGACCTGCGGTCGAGCAAGATCCAGGGACAGACCAACTTCGTGAACCCGGGTTTGCATCCTGGCGAATCTCGGGATGGACTTCGACGTGACGCCGCGAGCGCGGCTGATCAACAACGTGAATTTTCTGTGGTTCGATGAGACCGAGGTGCTTGAGCAGTTTGTGTTTCAGGACTCGATTCACAGCTTCATCGGCACCGACCTGAGCCTGGGCCTCGAATATCGGCCGTGGCTTGAACAACAACGCGATCATCGTGGCCGGTGTGTCGGGACTGCTGCCGGCGACCGGCTTCGAGGATTTGTACAACCCGATCGTCGGTGAGGTGAACGACCTGTTTGCGTGTTTCACCGAGATCATTTTGACGTATTGAGATTGATACCCTGACAAGGAAGTCGGGCCATGGAATACGACGTTGGACGAAGGATGAACCGGCCGCTGGCGATGATGCTGACGCTGTGCGGCGCGCTGGCAATTATTACGCTGGTTTCGGCGAGTCTGCGCAGGAGAAGGACTACGTGCGAGGCGCGCCGCGGCAGCGCGTCGCGCAAGATCTCCGGGTAGTTGAGCCGGCCACGCCGCAATACGCGGACACCGCTTGGGCCTCGCCACCCTCGGCCCACCCTACCTCGCTTCCACAAAGGGTAAATCCCCACGGGCACACGTTTCACGGGCGGCAAGTCAACAACGTTGAGCCCCTGCCGCCTGACTTGCTGCCGCTGCCGTTTGACGAGCAGGGCGCGGACTTGTCTCGCCAAACGGCCGAGCAGGCGATGGCGAAGAGTTACGGCTGTATCGCGTGCCACCAGGGCGTGGTCGATATGCACAACAACCTCGACACGGTGCGGCTCGGATGCGTCGATTGTCATGGCGGCGATCCATGCGCACGCGAGAAGAACAAAGCGCACGTGAAACCGCGGTTTCCGGAGGTCTGGGCGACTTCCGGGAATCCAGTTCGCACTTACACGCTCTTGAATTACGAGTCGCCGGAGTTCATTCGGTTCGTGAACCCCGGCGATCTGCGCGTGGCGCATGTCAGCTGCGGCGGCTGTCATCCGCAGGAAGTGCTGCACGTCAAGAAAAGCATGATGACGCACGGGGCGATGCTGTGGGGCGCGGCCCTGTACAACAACGGTTCGGTGCCGACCAAGAACCCGCTCTATGGTGAAAGTTACAGCCCGGGCGGAGTGTCGCAGCGGCTGCAAACTGTCCCGCCACCGACGGCCGATGAGATGGTCTACAAGGGTGTGGTGCCGTATCTCGACCCTTTGCCGCGGTTCGAGATTTCGCAACCGGGTAACGTGCTGCGTGTCTTTGAGCGCGGCGGCCGCTTTCGCCCCGAAGTGGGAATTCCTGAACGGACCGAGGAACCGGGGCGGCCGCGCACGCGACTGAGCAACCGCGGTCTCGGCACGGAGAACCGCACTGATCCCGTGTTT
Source organism: Pirellulales bacterium (assembly GCA_963829655.1). Lineage (GTDB taxonomy): Bacteria > Planctomycetota > Planctomycetia > Pirellulales > JALHPA01 > JBBDYH01. The sequence continues at coordinate 5,160,471 of CAWHJG010000002.1, read as the reverse complement.
ATCGGCCTCGCCAAAACGCGGCTGTTCGACCCGACGCTCAATTTTTTAGGCACCAACGATCATCCTGGCGATTATCGCTCGAGCGGTTGCACGGCCTGTCACGTGATTTATGCCAACGATCGCTCGCCGGTGCATTCGGGCCCGTATGCACGCTTTGGCAATCGCGGCACGGCGTCAGATCACGTCAATCATCCTGACCCGATGATTCCCAAAGACGAGCCGGGGCATCCGATCGAGCATCGCTTCGCGCGCGGCAACAGCATTCCAACGAGCCAATGCATCGTGTGCCATATCCACCCCGGCACGAACGTGATGAACAGCTACGTGGGCTACATGTGGTGGGACGAGGAGTCCGACGCCGAGTTGATCTACCCGCGCGAGCAGCAGTTTCCGACCTCGGAGCAAGCGATCAATACGCAGATGCGAAACCCGAACGAGTCGGCGCAGAAGAATTTTCTGGCGGACCCTGAGTTTGTCGCAAACCTCGTGGATTTGAACACCGCCACGCGTCACAACCAGTTCGCCGATTTCCACGGGCACGGATGGGCGTTTCGTGCCGTCTTCAAGCGCGACCGAAAGGGCAACTTGCTTAACCACAACGGCGACATATTGCCCACCGTCTCTAACGAGCAGATGCGCGGTGCCATACAGGTCGTTGAGCGGCTTCGCGAGCCGTATCGCAATGCCACTCAGAAGACGCCCGCGGATATTCGCGCGGAGGAGCTCAAACTGGCGTTCGAGCGCGACGGGCTGCCGGTGCACATGCTCGACATCCACATCGAGAAGGGTATGCACTGCGTCGATTGCCACTTCGTGCAGGACGTGCACGGCAACGGCCGATTGCAACGCGAGGTGCGCGCAGCGATCGAGATCGCTTGCGAAGACTGTCACGGAACCGAGACGCAGCCGGCGACGCTCGATAAGTTCCTGGGGACCTCCGGACCGGCGGCCTATACATCGGGGCCCGACGGTCGAAACTTGGAAGCGATGCGAACGCCGTGGGGCAAAAGGCGATTCGAGCGGGAGAACGGCAAGCTGTTTCAGAACTCGATGGTCGAGCAGAATCTGCGATGGGAAGTAATTCAAGTTGCCGACACGATCAACCCGGCGAGCGACCGCTACAACGTCCGCTCGCACATGGCGAAGACTGTGCGGTTTGCGGCCGACGGCGCGATGGAGTGGGGGGGCGACGGCAGCGAGCCGTGCGCTCACTCGGCCAAGCGGATGACGTGCATCGCGTGTCACACGTCCTGGAACCCAAGTTGCTTTGGCTGCCACCTGCCTCAGAAGGCAAACAAGAAGGCGCCGGTGCTGCATCATGAAGGAGACGTGTCGCGGAATCTCACGGCATACAACTTCCAGACGCTGCGCGACGACGTGTACATGCTCGCCCACGATGGCGACGTGACGGGCAACCGCATCGGCCCCGCGCGGTCGAGCTGCGCGATTCACGTCGGATCGTACAACAACAATCGCGAGTCGATCTACGTGCAGCAGCAGACGATCTCGGCCGACGGCATGAGCGGCATTGCGTTCAGCACGAATGTGCCGCATACCGTTCGCGGCGGAACGAAGGCTCGCCGGCCACCCATCGTTTGTGCGGCACAACGGCGAGACGAAGTCGTGCACCGATTGCCACGTTTCGAGGCCAACGACAACAACGCGATCATGGCGCAGCTTCTGATGCATGGCACGAACTACGTGAACTTCATCGGGCGGTATTGCTGGATCGCGGCGGGGGAGCACGGATTTGAAGGCGGCGATCGTCACCGAGCGTGACGAGCCGCAGGCGGTCATCGGCAGCACGTTCCACCGCATCGCGTTCCCTGAATATTTTCGGGAGCACGTGGAGCGCAGGTCGACGTGCTCGAACACGCGCACGAGCATCCCGGCAAGGACATCAGCGAGAACATCACGCGGCCGCTTCGCAAGCCCGAGGTGCTCAACTTGCAGGCGCGCGGCGAGTACCTGTACGCGGCGTGCGGGGAAGGGGGGCTGCGCGTGTTCGATATCGCGTTTATCGACGACAAAGCGTTCTCCGAGCGGATCACCACCGCGCCGGTTTCTCCGGTCGGTCAGCAGTTTTACGTTCGAAACGCGGTACGCAACGGCGGTCGCCGCGCCGACGACGATCGCGCCGGACCCGACACGCGTTCAAAAGCCCGAAAACCGCGAGCAGCCTATCCATGCGATGTATGGCTACATTTTCGTGGTGGATCGATACGAGGGGCTGATCCTGGTGCCGGCGGGCACGCTCTTGGACGGCAATCCGCTGAATAACTATCTACGCCGCGAGCTGACGTTTAATCCCGACGGAATTCTCTGTGGCGCGAGAGAACATCACGATTGCCGGTACTTTCGCCTATATCTGTTGCGATGCGGGGCTGGTTGTTGTCGCGCTCGACGATCCCAAGCGGCCGTACGTTTCCAGCGTGATCGGTCACGATGTGCTGCACAAACCGGCGGCGGTTCAGGTGCAGTTCCGCTACGCGTTCGTCTGCGACGAGGAAGGGCTCAAAGTGCTCGACGTGACCGAACCTTGCCAGCCGCGCGGCCGGTGGCGGCGCTGCCGCTGGCGGAGGCGCACAACGTGTACGTCGCGCGGACATACGCGTATGTGGCGGGCGGAAAGCAGGGACTGATCATCGTCGATGTCACCAATCCGGAAGCGCCGTTTGTGGACCAGGTCTACAACGCCGGAGGGTGCATCAACGATCTCCACGACGTGAAACTGGGATCACGTACACCAGCGAGTTTGCGTACCTGGCGGATGGAAAGCAACGGCATGCGGATCGTACAGCTCACCTCGCCCGAGACGCCTGGCAATATGGGGTTCAGCCCGCGGCCGACGCCGGTGTTGATCGCGACCCGCAAGATACCCAAGGACGGTCACGCTTTGGCGATAAGCGAGGGAGTGGATCGTGACCGGGCGGTCGATGAATCAGGCAATCAAATTGCCGTTTTTGGAAGGCTCGTGCGCGGCCGCTGGATTCTGGGAACAGCAGCGAATGTATCTGCGCGGCGGGCGGCTTTGGATGGTGTCGGAAGATCCGTTTGATCGACGTTACCGGTTTCCCGGTGCGATCAAAAATGCGTTCGACCGGCGGTATGGTTTGGCCCCCGAGCGGTTACGGCTGCGGTAAGCCGGGCAATTCGAAACGTCGCATCCTACTTGCCTTGCGCTTGATTATTTATGTGGTTGTCCGTAATCTAGCGGCACAAATAGGCGGCTTGGGAACCGTACGGGGAATAGCTGACTCGTCCGGGCTCTCCCAGGCAGCCGATTTGAAAGGGCAAAGGACCGGAGGCGTTATCCGGTTCGGCCGCGGCGCTTTGGCCTCGACGAGGAGCGGCCTCGCTTTGGGTCACCGTCCGCGGCAGCCGAACTGTAGGGCCAGGCCCGTGTTCGGATCGAGTTTTCAACGACCGACGTAGGAGTGTTTGCATGCCGGCTGGGACAATCAAGAAGCTAGTTTACGACAAGGGATTCGGTTTCATCGCCGGGAGCGATGGAAGCGACGTGTTCTTCCATCACTCGGTGGTGGCCGATCGCGCTTCGACAACCTGGAGGAAGGCCAACAGGTCGATTACACAATCGACCCTCAGGGAGGACCGAGCGCCAAAGGTCCGCGAGCGTTAACGGTGACGCCGAGCTAATTCGGCTTCCGCCATCTAGTCGGCGACTTGTCGTAACTACGTGACACTTCAAAGCGGAGATTGCCTTGACCGGCGGTCTCCGCTTTGCGTTTGAATGGAGATCTTGCCACGATTTCGGCCGCGCGGCGGTTTAGAATTCTTCGACGCGCAGTTCGTGCCGGCTCATGAACTCGATTGCCTCGGCGCGATTGAAGACGCTTTCCGTGGCGCTCACCGAGCGAACGCAGCTCGCTCCCAGGGCGCTGCCCCACTTGAGGCAGCCGACGCTGTCTTCGCCCGCGAGCAGGCCCGCGATGAAGCCGGCGTCGAAGGCATCGCCCGCGCCCGTTCCGCCAACGAACGTGGTGGGGTAAATACCGCAGCGCAAACGACGACCTTCCTCGACCAGCAGCGTACCGCCGTCCCCCTGCGTTATTACGACCGTGCCGACGCCCGCGGCGCGAAACCGCTCGGCCTGCTCAACGGGGTCCGTCAGACCGGTAATTAGTGCGGCCTCGTCGTTGTTCGGCAAGAAAATGTCGGTCTCGGTCAAGACCTCGGCGAACTTATGCCAATGGTCACCCGGACCGGGCACGACCACGTCGAGCATCGTCTTCGCGCCGGCTCGGCGGGCTTCACGAAATAACGTCACGAGCGCACCCGACTTTTCCAGCGCCGGCATGAGCAAGTATCCGCCGACATAAAACACCTTGCACTGCCGCACACGATCAAGCGGAATGTCGTCGGCCTTCATTACCGCGTTCGCGCCGGCGCAATGAATGAAGCGGCGGTCCTCTCCCTTCACGTTGAGAATCAGCGTGGCCGAGGTCGGCACGCCGTCGAGCACGCGGACGCTCGTTGTATCAACGCCGCCGGCACGGAGCGTGTCGATGGCAAACTGTCCGAACGGGTCGCGGCCGACGACGCCAGCCACGCCCACTTTGACGCCCAGCCGAGCCAGATCCATCGACACATTGGCGGCGTTGCCGCCGATCGACAGAGGCAGATCGTCGGCCATGACCAACTCGCCGGCGCGCGGCAAGTGCGAGATCGGCGCAGTCAGGTGATCGACGACCAGGATGCCGGCGCTCAGGCAATCGAGCATGGTTGAAAACCGCTATAGCAGGTTCAATAGCTATCGCTGCGGCTACACTACCTGCGGATCAGGCGGTTTTCAATCAGCGCGAACAGCTCTCGGGCAACATCGTCTTTGGGGCCGCTGAATGAGCCGACCGGCGTTCCGCCGCGATCGATCACTTCGACGGCATTTTCGCTGGCCGCGATCGCTTGCGGACCGTTGAGCACCATCAGGTCGCAGCTCTTCTTCTGCATTTTCGTAACGGCGCGAAACCGCTGATCCTCGGTCTCCAGGGCAAAGCCGACCAGCCATTGGCCCGAGCGTTTGTTCGCGCGAAGCGTGGCCACGATGTCGGGCGTCTCGATCAAGTGCAGCACGAGCGGTTCGCCGGTTTTATGAATCTTGTGCTCGGCGACTTTTACGGGCCGATAGTCAGACGGCGCGGCGACGCCAATCAGCCCGTCGCAACTCGGAAACACACGCTGGCATTCGGCGAGCATCTCGTCGGTCGAAATAACATCGATGACCTCGGCTGCGCTCGGATAGCCCACTTCCACCGGCCCGCTGACAATCACGACGTCGTGTCCACTGGCGACCGCCGCTTCCGCGATTGCCGCGCCCATCCGCCCGCTCGAGGCGTTGGTCAAATAGCGCACCGGGATCGAGATGCTGCCGCGTCGGACCGGAGGTGATGAGGATGCGGGCCACGGCGGTGGGGGTTAGCGCGTAACTGGACCTATTTGACTTTGAGTACCTGCTGGATCGCGGCGACTATCCTCTCCGGCGCGGCCATGCGGCCGATTGCGCGGCGGCGGCAGCTTAGCCAGCCCTCCTCCGGATCGACGAAGTGCACGCCATCGGCGCGAAGCTGGGCAACGTTGCGCTGGACTGCGCTTGTTCGCCCACATGTCGTTGTTCATGGCGGGCGCCATAAGGACCGGCTTAGGAAAGGCGACGTAGAGCGTGCTCAACAAATCGTCGGCCATGCCATGCGCGGCTTTGGCAAGAAAGTTGGCGGTCGCCGGCGCGACGACCAGCAGCTCGGCTTGTTCCGCCAGTTTAATGTGCGGGCCGAGCGGATGATCGGGGTCATCGAAGACGTGCATGAGCACGCGGCGGCCGGTAAGACCCTCGAAACGTCGCGCTGCCAATGAACTTGGCGGCGGCTTCCGTCATGACAACCGTTACGCCCGCACCGGCCTGGACAAGCTGGCTGGCGAGCGCGGCGGCCTTGTAGCAGGCGATGCCGCCGGTGACGCCGAGGATGATTTCACGCCCGGTCATGATCACAGGTTGGCAAGATCGAGCTCCGGCGGGCCGCCGGCTGCTTGCGTCTGTTCGCCGGTAATGCGTAAGTTCGCGGAACTGTCGAGATAAATCTTGTCTTGCAGAACTTCCTGCACGACGATTTCCATCTTGTTGTCGGTCGGCAAGTCCACCAGCGGCCGAGCGCCGGCGTTCAGCGCGACCAACCGCTTCTGAATCAAGGTGGACAGCTTGAAGCGTCCGCCGACCTTATTGACGATCTGTTCTTCTCGAAACGCATCAATCATGCGCGCACTCCTTGAAACGCTTGTAGAATCTCGACGATCTTCTCGACCGCGTCCTCGAGCGACTCGTTGGTGACCACGTAGGCGTAGCGGTCGATAAATTGCAGCTCGCGGCGCGCCACTTCCAGCCGGCGCTGGATGGCCGCCTCGCTTTCGGTGCCCCGCAGGCGCAAACGCCGCTCCAGCTCGTCCACGCTTTCCGGCCGCACAAAGATGGTGACCGCGTCCGGAAACTGCCGGAGCACGGCCAACGTTCCTTCGACATCAATCTCTAAAACTACCCACTTTCCCGCCGCAAGTCGAGGGGTAACTTCGCTTTCGAGCGTCCCGTACCAGTAACCGCGGCCAAAAACCTCGAAGCTTTCCAGGAATTCGCCGGCCGCTCGGCGGCGTGCGAAGTCTTCTTGCGTGAGAAAGTAATAGTCGCGGCCGTCCACTTCGCCGGGCCGGGGGGGCCGTGTAGTGGCCGAGACGCTTAGCTCCAAATAAGGGCAGCGTTCAAATACCTCCTTGAGCACCGTGGTCTTTCCGGCGCCGGACGGGCCGGAAACGACGATCAAGCGACCTGGAGAGGTAGAGGCCATTTGGCAATGAGGCTTCGCTGTCATTCCACATTCTGGATCATTTCGCGCAGCCGCTCGATCGCGGTCTTCATCTCGACGACGCCAAGTGCGACGTCCACGTCGCTGCTTTTGGAGCCGATGGTGTTGACCTCGCGAAACATCTCCTGGATAAGAAACTCTAGCTTGCGGCCCGCGCATGTCTTCCGCTTTCATAATCGTGCCGAACTGCTCCAGATGGCTGCGGAGCCGAACGATCTCCTCGGAGATATCGCTTCGCTCGGCAAAAATGCTGACTTCGCGGATCAGATCGGCCGGATCGAGCGTGACCTGGAATTCTTCCAAAAGCGTCTGCACGCGCTCGTGAAGGCGCGTGCGATACGAGTCAACGAGCGTCGGAGCACGCTGGGCAATTTTGTCCAACTCGCCGGCGATCAGGTCACAGTTAGCGCCGCATGTCCACGCCCATCGCACGGCCTTCCTCCAATCGGAAGGCGTTGAGCCGCATCAATGCCTCGCGCAGCGCGACATCGACAATTTTCCACACGTGCTCGCTTTGGTCAGCGGAAACTTGAGTCTCGCGAACCACGCCGGGAAGGGCGAGCAACTGCTCGAAGTGGATCGGCCGCGGAAGCTGGCGCTGGTTGTGGAATTCGTCGAGCTGCCGCCGGTAGGCGTCGAGCACGTCCAGGTTCAGCGAGTACTGTTCTGGAGAGACGAGGCGGTCAATCTTGAGCGACAGGTTCACAGTGCCGCGCTTCACCTGATCGCGGACCAGCGACTCCACTTGCGGCTCAAGCGACCCGTACCCCTCAGAGATGCGAAGCGAGAATTTTAAGTAGCGGTTATTAACCGTGCGCAGCTCGGCGGCCACCGCCACGTCGTCCGCCTGGCGGCGCGCTTCGCCAAAACCGGTCATGCTCAACAGCACCGAAGGCTCCGGTTGGTGGAGTGTCGAGTGGCCTGACTGCGCGGCGACGTATTTTGTTGTTGCACCAGCAACCGCTCACTCCTGCTTGTCGTTGCCGGTCGTGTTGGTGCGTGTGCCGCCTGACGGGGCCGGGGCGCTGTCGCTCGCCTTATCGGATGCCCCCGAGCGTCGATGGTGCCGTTGGAGATGTACCTGGTTTGGTGTCGGCTGGTGCGGTAAGCGTTTTGGTGGGGGGAGCATTACCGCCGAGCGAGGACGAAAAGCCGCTTCCGGCACTCCCGGTTTGGCGAACCAGCAAAATGCAAAGTAAAATCCAAACAAACGCCGTGACGATTGTGATCTTGGTAAACAGATCGCCCGCCTTCGTGCCGAACGCGCTTTGCCCGCCCATCCCGCCGAAAGCGCCGGCCAAGCCCGCCGCCTTTCCCCTGCTGAATCAAAATCAACAGGATCAGAAACAGCGACAATAGTACGAGCAGGATTGCCAATAAAGTTAACATAAACTGGTTACCGCGATGTCAAAGTTAAATTGTGCCGGCGATGATGCCGACGAAGTCGTCCACCTTCAGACTGGCGCCGCCGACCAGCGCCCCGTCGATGTTCGGTTGCGACAGCAAAGCGCGGGCATTGTCGGGCTTGACGCTGCCTCCGTACTGGATGCGGACTTTCGACGCAACCTCCGCATTGTAATGGCTTTCGATCATCTTGCGAAGGTCGGCATGGACCTGCTCGGCCTCGTCGGGCGTGGCAACTTTGCCGGTACCGATGGCCCAGACCGGCTCGTAAGCCAGCACGGTCCTCGCCATCTGCTCGGGACTGAGACCGGCCAATGAGCCATCGAACTGCTGGCGGACGACATCCAAAGTTCGCCCCGCCTCGCGCTCGGCGAGCAGTTCTCCCACGCAGACGATCGGAATCAACCCAGCGGCAAAGGCGGCGTGCGTTTTCTTGTTGACGTCATCGTTGGACTCGCGAAAGATCGCGCACCGCTCGCTGTGGCCGAGAATCACGTACTTGCAACCGACGTTGGCAAGCATCGTCGGGCTGATTTCGCCGGTGAATGCCCCCTGGGATTGGTGATGCATGTTTTGAGCGCCCAGCGCCACCGGCGATCCTTCGATTGCCGCGGCAACGGCGTCCAAGTACACAAACGGAGGACATACCGCGATGTCAACATTCGCGAATTCGGGTGCGCATCGCGCAACACCGGCCGCCAGCGCAATGGCCGCGCCGCGGTCTGTATGCATTTTCCAATTACCGGCAATCAGTGGGCGACGCATATAGTCAGCAGGTGAATGGTGAGTGGTAAGTGACAGTACAGAAAGCTTTTAAACAGCGGCCGCTGGAAGTCGCGAAATCGTCCGGCCAAGCACCTCCGCCAGTGTGCGAATCTGAGCGGCCACCTCGGCGTATTGCTGCGGCAACAACGCCTGCGGGCCGTCGGAAAGCGCCTCCTCGGGGCAATTGTGGACCTCGATGTGCACGCCGTCGGCGCCCGCCGCGACACCGGCATAGGCACACGCCGGGATCAAATCGGGCCGCCCAGTCGCATGGCTGGGATCGACGATGATCGGCAGATGCGACAGGCCCTTCACCTGCGGCACTGCGGCGACGTCGAATAGATTGCGCGTGGCTTTGTCAAAACCCTTGATCCCGCGCTCACAGAGCACCACGCTGTGGTTCCCTTGCGAAAGGATATACTCCGCGCTCATCAGCAGGTCCTCGATCGTCGCACTCATCGCGCGCTTCAAGAGCACCGGCTTGCGCGTCTGGCCAACTTCGCTCAGCAGCACGAAATTCTGCATGTTTCGCGCGCCAATCTGAATCATGTCGGTGTATTTAGCTACTAACTCCACCCGCCGCGGGTCCATCACCTCGGTAACAATCGGAATTCCGTGGCGATTGCCGGTGTCGCGCAGGATTTTCAGGCCTTCCTCGCCCATGCCTTGATACGCATAGGGGCTGGTGCGGGGCTTGAATGCGCCGCCGCGGAGGATATTGGCGCCGGCGGCGACAATAGATTTCGCAATCGCATCCATGCGTTCGGCGCTCTCGACGGCACACGGGCCGGCGATCATCGCCAAGTGGCCGCCGCCGATCTTCACCCCCGCGACATCGACGACCGTCGGCCCCGGCTGGCTCTCCTTACTGGCGATTTTATACGGCGGCAAGACCGGGATCACTTCCGCGACGCCGGGAATCGCGCTGATCGGCGAGGCATGGATCTTCGCTTCGTCGCCGATCACGCCGATGATCGTTCGATACTGCCCGCGGCTGAGATGCGTTTGCAGCCCGAGCTTTTCGACCCGCTCAACCACGTGGGCGATCTGCTCGTCGCTGACATTCGGTTTGAGAATGATGATCATCGGCTGTTCCACTGCTATTCCACTACGGCGCTTTTTGCGTAGGAACCGAGCACCACCATTCGGACCGTCTTGCGGTGCAACGTGTCGAGGGCTCGCTTGACACGCGCGTCGGTCTGATGCCCTTCGAACTCGGCAAAGAAAAGATACTCCCGCTCGTGCCGCGGCGATCGGGAACGACTCGATCCACGTGAGGTTCAACTTCAGCCGCTTGAATACATTGATCGCGTCGGCCAACGCACCCGGCTTGTGCAATAGTTCGAACATGATCGCCGTCTTGTCGTGCCCGCTTCGCGCCCGCCGCGTGCTGGCCGATGACGGCAAATCGCGTGAGGTTTCCCTGAACGTCTTCGATGTTCTCCGCCAGCACGTCCAGCCCGTAGTGAATCCCCGCTTGAATGCTGGCGATCGCCGCCGCGCCGGGCTTGTCTTGTGCAAGCTGCGCGGCCGTGGCGGTGCTGGTGACTTCGATCGTGCCGCGCCTTGCGGCAGGTGCCGGGCCAACCAGTTGCGGCACTGCGACAGTGCCTGTGGCCGGCTATAGACTTCCTGAACGTCGGCCCTTGCGGCAGCGGGCGAGCAGATGGTGGTGGATCCGCAGTTGCACCTCGCCGCAAATCTGCACCGAGTGCCGAGTGAACATGTCCAGCGTGTCGGCCACGCGGCCGTCGGTGGAATTTTCCAACGGCACCACGCCGAACTGCGCCTGTCCCCGGCTCACTTCCTCGAAGACCGCGGAAATCGTGCCAACCGGGACGAACTCCACGCTCTGACCGAAACGGTGGAGGGCCGCCAGGTGGCTATAGGTGTATGCCGGCCCCAGATACGACACGCGAAGCGACCCGCTCCAACGCCCGCGACCCGCTGATCAGCTCGCGAAAGATGTTGCGCATTGCCGCTGGCCGACAGCGGACCCTTGCTCAACTCCGCAACTCGAGCAAGAATTTCTTCTTCGCGCGCCGGGTCGTAACATTGCTGGCCATTGGCGTCCTTGAGCTTTCCGATCTGGTGGGCCAGCTCCGCCCGCTCGTTCATCAACGCGACCAGGTCGCGATCGATGCGATCGATTTTGACACGCAGTGCGGGAATAGTCGTTGCGCGGACTGCTCCCTTTGGCTCTTTTTCAGTTGGCTTCCCCTTCGACATTGCGACCACCCAGACGGCGGCCCGTTTGGCGCGACCAGTAACCGGCACTATGTAATTTGTCACCTTGTACTTGCGGCGAATCGGGGTGTCAAGCAGCGGGGCGGACCGCGTTGGACAAGCGATGCACCGGCGGCCTACCCCACCAACTATGCCAATTTGGCGGCACGCTCTTTGGACAAAGCTGTTGCACGCCGGCCGTAAGTTGCTTTTGGAGCACGGCGATAAGTGATGAAACTGCTTGCACTGCGCAAGGCCGGCACAACCTTTGCTTTGTGTAAACCCGCACGATGGGCTCCGCCAGTTCAGCAGGTGGTAGCCTCGCGCCGGCGCCGCTGCCCATCAAAGGCCCGCGCCGACTCATCTCAAACAAGCATCGATTGACAAAGAGCAGGGGATCGACAGCAGCGACTGTCATCCGAACAAAGGAGCAATCATGGCCCAAGGTGAAAAGATCATCGGCATCGACCTCGGCACGACCAACTCCGTCGTCGCCGTCATGGAAGGCAAAGAAGCGAAGGTGATCCCGAATCAGGAAGGCAATCGGCTCACGCCGAGCGTCGTCGCGTTCACCGACAAGGGGGACGTGCTCGTCGGCGAACTGGCGCGCCGGCAGGCGGTCACCAACCCTACGAAGACGGTCTATTCGATCAAGCGGTTCATGGGGCGCCGGCACAGCGAAGTGGCGACCGAAGAAAAGATGGTCCCGTACGAGGTCGTCGGCGGATCCGAGGATTATGTGAAGGTCCGCGTCGGCGACAAGGAATTCACGCCGCCCGAAATCTCGGCGCAAGATTCTCCGCAAGCTTAAGGAAGCGGCCGAGGCCTATCTCGGTCACAAGGTCAACAAGGCCGTCATCACTACGCCGGCGTACTTTAACGACGCGCAGCGCCAGGCCACGAAGGATGCCGGCCAGATCGCCGGCCTTGAAGTCGCGCGCATCATCAACGAGCCGACCGCCGCCGCACTGGCCTACGGTCTCGATAGGAAGGAGCACGAAAAGATCTGCGTGTTCGACCTCGGCGGCGGCACGTTCGACGTATCGATGCCTCGAAGTCGCCGAAGGCGTGTTCCGCGTCATCAGCACCAATGGCGATACGCACCTTGGCGGCGATGACTTCGACCAGGTGCTGATCAATCACGTGGCCGACGAATTCAAGCGCGAGAACGGCATCGATCTCCGCAAAGACACGATGGCTCTGCAGCGGCTGCAGGAGGCCTGTGAAAAGGCCAAGAAGGAGCTTAGCTCCGCCAGCTCGACCGACATCAACCTGCCGTTCATCACCGCCGACGCCAGTGGGCCAAAGCACCTGATGATGAACATCACCCGCTCGAAGTTCGAACAATTGGTCGATCGCTTGATCGAACGCTGCCGCGGGCCGGTGGAACAAGCGATGAAAGACGCCAAGCTCACGCCGAGCGAAATCGACGAGGTGGTGCTCGTGGGCGGCTCGACACGCATGCCGAAGGTGCAAGAGCTCGTCAACAAGATCTTCGGCAAGGAGCCGCACAAGGGCGTTAATCCTGACGAAGTCGTGGCCATCGGCGCCGCGATTCAAGGCGGCGTGTCTGGCAGGCGAAGTGCAGGACGTGCTCTTGCTCGACGTGACGCCGCTGTCGCTGGGAATCGAAACCGAGGGTGGCATTTTCACGAAGCTGGTGGAACGAAACACCACGATCCCCACCGAGCGGAAAGCAGGTCTTCAGCACCGCAGCCGACAACCAGACCGCCGTCACCGTCAGCGTGTTTCAGGGCGAGCGACCGATGGCGCGCGACAACCGTCTGCTCGGACCAGTTCAATCTGGAGGCGATTCCCCCGGCCCCGCGCGGCATGCCGCAGATCGAGGTGAAGTTCGATATCGACGCCAACGGCATCTTGAACGTGTCGGCCAAGGATCTCGGCACGGGCAAGGAGCAAAAGGTGCGCATCGAGCAATCGCAGCGGCCTGAACGATGCCGAGATCAAAAAGATGCAGCGCGATGCCGAGGAGCACGCCGCCGAAGACAAGAAGAAGTCGCGAGCTTGCCGAGCTGCACAACCAGGCGGAGAGCATGACCTTCCAGCTCGAAAAGCTGATGAAGGAACACAAGGACAAGCTCTCCGAAGGGGACCGCTCGGCCTTGGAGGCGGCGATCAAGAAAACGCCGCGAAGTGGCCACGAGCGGCGACGCCGACCGCATCAAGGCGGCGCTCGCCGAGCTGGAGCAAGCCTCGCACGCCGTCAGCAAGGCGATGTACGAATCGGCCTCGCGCGCACAGGCCGCGGGGCCCGCTCCAGGCGGTCCCGAAGGCGCGACCGCCGGCGCGGCTGCAGGCAAGGGCCCCGATGATGCGATCGACGCGGAGTTTGAAGTGAAGGAGTAATTCAGGAATCTCGGTTAGCAGCCGCCGGCACGGCGGTTCATAGCGAGCGGCCGGGATTTTTCCCCGGCCGTTTCTGTATCACCGCGATTGGCGATGGGAGGAACGATGGAGTTTCGCTTCGACAAACTCACGATCAAGGCCCAAGAGGCCGTGCAGCGCGCTCAGGAACTGGCCGCCGATCGCGGCAATCCGCAGATCGATCCGCTGCATCTGCTCGCTGCGCTGCTGGGGGAGCAAGACGGCGTAGTCCAGCCGCTCTTGGAAAAGATCGGCGCAACCGTGCGCAGTTGGATCGCATCGTCGAAGCCGAGCTCGGTCACTTTGCCAAGGTCTCCGGCGGCGCCCCGCCGCAGCCCAGCCAGCCGCTTATCCAGGTGTTCGAAGCCGCCCAGAGCGAAGCCAACACGATGAAGGACGAGTTTGTCTCCACCGAGCATCTGTTGTTGGCGCTCACGAAGACCGATTCAAAAGCCAAGAACGTGTTGAAGCTCAACGCCGTCGGCGAAAAAGAGCTGCTGGGCGCAATGCGCGCGGTCCGCGGCAACCAGCGCGTCACCGATCAAAACCCGGAAGCCAAGTTCCAGGCCCTGGAAAAGTACGGCCGCGATCTGACCGAGCTAGCGCGACGAGGCAAGCTCGACCCGGTGATCGGCCGCGACCAGGAGATTCGCCGCGTGATCCAGGTGCTATCCCGCCGAACAAAGAACAACCCCGTGCTGATTGGCGAGCCGGGCGTCGGCAAGACCGCCATTGCCGAGGGTCTCGCGCTGCGAATCGTGCATGGCGACGTTCCGGAGAGCTTGAAGAACAAGAAAGTGATCGCGCTCGATCTCGGCGCGCTCATCGCCGGCACAAAGTACCGCGGCGAGTTCGAGGACCGCTTGAAGGCGATCCTCAAGGAAATCGAAGCGGCCGCGGGCGGCGTGGTGTTGTTCATCGACGAGCTGCATACCGTCATCGGCGCGGCGCGGCCGAGGGCGCGGCCGACGCCGCGAACCTGCTGAAGCCGGCGCTCGCCCGTGGCGAACTGCGCTGCATCGGCGCCACCACGCTTGACGAGTACCGAAAGCACATCGAAAAAGACGCGGCGCTCGAGCGCCGCTTCCAGCCAATCCATGTTGGCGAGCCGAACGTCGAAGATACCATCGCCATTCTCCGCGGCCTGAAACCGCGCTACGAAGCCCACCACAAAGGCGTGAAGATCAAGGATTCGGCCCTGGTCGCCGCCGCCCAGCTTTCGCACCGCTACATCACCGATCGCTTTCTGCCCGACAAGGCGATCGACCTGGTTGACGAGGCGATGAGCCGGCTGGCGATGGAGCTGGAAAGCGTGCCTACGGAGATCGACCAGGTGCAGCGTCGCATCACGCAGCTCGAGCTGGCCGACCGGCAGCTTGCCGAAGAAACCGAGGAGCACGCGGTTGAACGGCGCGACGAAATTCAGAAAGAGCTACACGAGCTGCGCCGCAAGCTTGCCAGCCTGCGCGAACAATGGGAAGCCGAGAAGATGGGTCTCGGCGGCGTGGAGAACATTCGCAAGCGGCTCGAAGAGGTCGAGCTCGAATACCAGCAGATGGACTCCAAGATTCGCGAATCCTATCTCACCGGCCAATCCGTCGAGCCGCTCTACCAGCGGAAGTTCGAGCTGGAAAAGGAGCTGAAGTCGCTCAACGAGCGTTTAGAGGCCGCGGACAAGACCACCGCCGGCGACGGCGCGGCAAGCAAGCCGCGGCTCTTGCGCCGCGAGGTCGGGCCCGACGAGATCGCCGAGGTGGTCAGCGCCTGGACCGGCGTTCCCGTCAGCCGAATGATGGAGGCCGAGCGTGCCAAGTTGTTGGTGCTGGAAGAGCGGTTGCACCAGCGCGTCGTCGGCCAGGATGAAGCCGTCGAAGCCATCGCCAACGCCGTCCGCCGCAGCCGCTCCGGCCTGCAAGACCCGAACCGGCCCATCGGCTCGTTCATCTTTCTCGGGCCAACCGGCGTCGGCAAAACCGAGCTTTGCAAGGCGCTGGCGCAGGTCTTGTTCGACGACGAAAACGCGATGGTCCGCATCGACATGAGCGAGTTCATGGAACGTCACACGGTCAGCCGATTGATCGGCGCTCCGCCGGGTTACGTCGGCTATGAAGAAGGCGGCCGGCTCACGGAAGCCGTGCGCCGTCGCCCCTACTCGGTCGTACTCCTCGACGAAATCGAAAAGGCGCACCGCGATGTGTTCAACATCCTGCTCCAGGTGCTCGACGACGGCCGCCTTAGCGATAGCCACGGGCACACCGTGGATTTCACGAACACGATCATCGTGATGACCTCCAACGTCGGCAGCCAGTTGATCCAGGAGATTGCGCCGCGAAGGCGGCTCCGAAGACGACATGCGGACCGCCGTGAAGGAGGCGCTCGAGAGCCGGTTCCTGCCCGAGTTCCTCAACCGCATCGACGAGGTGATCATCTTCCACCCGCTCGATCGCTCGCAGATCCGCAAGATCGTCGATTTGCAAATCGTGCGGCTGCAAAAGCAGCTCGAGCAGGCGCACTTACAGCTCGAGGTCACCGAAGAGGCCAAGAACGAAATCGCGACTCGCGGCTACGATCCCACTTACGGCGCCCGCCCGCTCAAGCGGGTCATTCAGCAACAGACTCAGAATCCGCTGGCCAACGAAATCCTCAAGGGAGAGTTTCCAGAGGGGAGCGTCGTGCGCGTCGATTTCCGCGACGGCGAATTCACGTTTGAGCGGGCACGCGAACGGGTTGCCGAAACTGCCGGCGCTCGTTGATTTCTTCCCTTGGCGGGGAACTATTTGGTCTCCAGCTTCAGGTTCTCGATCACCTGTTCACAGCCGGGTGTCAGCCTGCGAACGCGGTCGGCAATGGCCGCTTTCTCCGACGTGGTCGCTTTCTTGAGCTTGCGCTTGAAGATGACAAGCTTCTTGCGGCGATGTCGGCGGCGCTTGATCTCTTGCTTGCGGTCGCTGATTCCACTCACGGCGTACGTCTCCCAAGCAGCAGTTGGATCGAACTCGGCGAACTTCCGCTCGCCCGGTTCGTCTGATAGAAGTGGCTCATCGTAACGGCCGCCGAGCGACGCGTCAACGCGTGGTGCGCCATCACTGAAACCAAAACAGCGGCGCGGCTGTAATTACTTCGATACAATATCTGATGTCCATTGGATGGGTGGCCGAGTGGTTTAAGGCACCGGTCTTGAAAACCGGCGTGGGCGAGAGTCCACCGGGGGTTCGAATCCCTCCCCATCCGCTGCCGCGCCCGCCAATCAACGCTTGCTACGACCGCCCGCGCGTGCCGCCTTCTTTCGCACGGGTCGCTTATCTTTCTTGGCGACCGCGCGGCCGGTCTTAACCGGTTTCGCCCCGTCCTTGCTCGACCGCTTACGCATTGTCTTTATGACGCTCTCATATTGCTCGATGTACAACTTCACCGGCGAGCGCCGGATCGCCTCACCGATCACGTCCAGCGCCAGATCCTCCACCTTCTTGAATCGAATGCACGACTTTCCCATGTCGAGCGTCTTGCCGGTCTTGGCCCACGCCTGCTGAAACCACTTGTCAGTCGTCACGTCTCCGCAATACACGCAACCCAGGTACAGCGACAGGTAGTTCTTCTGCGAAGCCAGCGCGGTGAACGGCAGCGGCTGCTTCGGATCGCAGTGATACCCCGCCGGATAGATCCGGTGCGGCACGTAGTACCCGATCATGCCATACTGCATTCCTTCCTCGTAGTCGCGGTCCAGGTTCGCCAGGATCACCTTGCGCACCGCCTCGACCGCACGCCGCCGATCCGGCGGCAACTCAGCAAGGTATTGACCAACCGTAGTGGCTTTACTTTGCATGTTTCAGCGCCGGTAAAGTGTCGCGTCCGATCAACGCTCGATGTCCCACAGAATGCCCTGCGCGTGTTCCTCGGCGCCCGGTAAGTCTCGGCCAGTATCGAATAACTCCGGATGGCCGTCTTCTCTCACGACCGGTCGATACTCAAAGATCCCGATCTGCCCCGGCAATGGCTCGTACCGCTCGGGTATACGGTCCCAACCATCGAGTGATCCAATAAATGGGGATAGGTCCATATTGCGACTCCCTTAGGTCGGCGAACCAGAAAGCGGCGACAGCTCAATCTCCGTCATCAACAGCAGATCGACGATGCTCGCCGAGTCGTCGGGATGATAAATCACCACGGTCCGACCGGCGGGCGAAATCGATAAGAAATCCGGATGTGCAATCGAAAACGTCCGCCCGTCCGCAATGCGAATGACAAACGGCCGGAACGGGGTACTGTGGATTGCGGTGCAAGAAGTTGTTCAGTCGTCATACAAAAATTATATCACCGAGAAGCGCAACCAAAAACATTGAGAACCTACAGCGGCCGCCCAATCTCCCAATGATGTCCAAACGGATCGACCACACGGCCCAATCGCCACCCATACGCCTCCACCACCGCGCTCACCTCGTGAGCGCCCATCGAAACCGCTCGCGCGAACATCCGATCTGGATCCCCCACCGTCAAAATCATCCGCACGGTCCCCCCACCCAAAGACTCGGGACTAAAGTTGTTGTTCTCTGGCGACTCATCGGCGACCCAGAACTCCGCGCCATCGACCGACAGCCGCGACACCACTCCGCCGCCGGGATCCTCGACGCGGTACACCTCAACCGCTCCGAACGCATCCTTGTAGAATTCAACCGCCCGCGCGCCGTTCCGCACCGACAGCAATGGTGCGATCGAACACGCGACGGAAGCTCCTCCTATGGTCATAGTTCTCTCACCATTTTTTTAACGCGACTGTTCCGATGCCTTTTGAACGTACGACTCGGGCACGTGATTAACCAACCGGCCGTCACGGAACTGCAACTGCAATATGCACCCGTTGGCGATCCGCCACCGCAGAAACGTATCTCGATCCTCGACCCCGTCAGAGTAGTACTCGGGCTGCTCTTTTTGCCAGCGGACGACAGACGCAGCCGCCACCGCGCGCTCATCGGCCTTAAGGGTCAGTCCGGCGCCGAGCAGCTCTTCCACGTCGTCCACCGAGTCGCCGCGCGAATCTTGAAGGCCAAGATTCGCGAGAACGACGTGAGATCGATCGGTATTTCGATTCTCCCTCCCACTCTCGCTTTGGGCGCTTTCGCGCCTGCCTCTCGCACACGGGGAGTCGTTCCCGGTGGCCCACGTCCGGAAGGTTCCGCGGCCTTTGGCTCAGGCCCTCGCAACACTTTCACCGTCTCCACATCCATGTAGATGTACCACGTGCTTGGAAACGGCGAAGGGTTCTTCTCGTTCCCACCGGAATGAAACCGCGTTCCCAACCGGCCTGTCACATGAATCAAGCTGCCGGGCTTGATCTCCTTTAGCCGCTCCTCGCCGAACAGCGCACACGCTTGGCCATCGCCAAACCCATTGATGTAGTACCGGTATAGAAACTTCGGATGGACTCTTAACGTGCCCTCCAGTTCAAACATCTGGCTCTTGGTTTCAGCGACTTGAGCGCCTCCCGTATCAGCGGCGCACGCCGCCGATTCGCACAAACAAGCCAGTAGCAGCGTCGCAACAACGATTTGGACTTTCATGGCTCAGTTTCCATGGCCTTGCAAACAACCTCCTTACCCGGACCACAATCACGAATCATATCGAGTAACTACGAACTTCCAAAATTGCATTCGAAGGCAAACACAACCCCCGCGTAGCCCGCACACCAAACAAACAGTATATTCAGCGCAAATCATGACAAAGAAGACGAGTAACCCAAGGTTTCCGTCAGCGATCCGCGTATTGCTGATCGCTGCAATTGCCATTTGCGCCTTAATGTCAGCAACACCGTTTGCAGCCGATCCGCTAGCCACTCAGAAAAACGGCGCCGCGGTCCTCACTCCTCGCCTCCCCCGCGACCACCTGCTTCTCTATCGTGACGAATCCAACCGCGCCCAACCGGTGAGAACAACCGCCGACTGGCTCAAGCGCCGCCAGGAAATCCTCGCCAGCATGCAAGCCGTCATGGGCAAGCTGCCCGGCCGCGAGAAACGCGTCGCGCCCGAGATGAAAATCGAGAAAGAGGTTGATGCCGGCACATATGTCCGCCGGCTCATCACGTACGCCTCCGAGCCCGGCGGCCGTGTGCCGGCCTATCTACTAATTCCCAAGTCCACTCTTGAGAAAGGCGACGTCCGAGCGCCCGCCGTGTTGTGTTTGCATCCGACCAACAACGAAATGGGCCACGGCGTTGTAGTCGGCCTCGGCGGCAAACAAAACCGCCATTACGCCAGCGAGCTCGCCGAGCGCGGCTACGTCGTGTTGGCTCCGAACTATCCCCTGTTGGCCAAATATCACCCCGACCTCAAATCGCTCGGCTGGGAAAGCGGAACGCTTAAAGCCGTCTGGGACAACATGGCGGGGCTCGACCTGTTGGAGTCTCTGCCGTTCGTAAACAAAGACAAAGGTTTCGCCGCAATCGGCCACTCACTCGGCGGCCACAACTCAGTCTTCACTGCCGCGTGCGACGATCGAATCCAGGTTGTCGTCTCCAGTTGCGGGCTGGATTTATTCCTTGATTACTACGGCGGCGACGAGAAAGTTTGGTTCCCCGAAAAAGGTTGGTGCCAAACGCGATACATGCCGCGCCTTGCCGACTATCGCGGCCGCCTGGCCGAGATCCCCTTCGACTTTCACGAGGTGATCGCCGCGCTGGCCCCGCGTCATGTCCTGATCATCGCTCCCACAAGGGACACCAACTTTCAGGCTAAAAGCGTCGATCGGATCGCCGCCGCCGCGGGCCAGGTTTACAAGCTCTACGGTCATGCGGATCGTCTGCGTGTCGAGCATCCCGATTGCGAACACGACTTTCCAGACGAGATGCGCCAGGAAGCATACCGGCTGATCGATCGCGTCCTGCGATGAACCGCCGTGCTTTAATCGGCGCGTCGCAAGCGATATGATGCGAGCGCAAAAAGGGGACTGGCTCCGCGCCTCAGCACGCGGTTGTCAATTGTCGCGGGTTACGGCGAGGCGCCGGTCCCCATTTGAAGAGCTCCGAACTGCCTCACGAACATGAAAATCACCGAAATCGTCTGCCAACTCCTGCGCATTCCGCAAGTCGAGCACAAAACCGCCAGCAGCCAGGACGCGGTCATCGTTCGCGTGCGCACCGACACCGGGCTGGAAGGCATCGGCGAAGCCGACTCACAGCCCGAGGTCGTCAAAGCGATCATCGACGCTCCCGTTCAGCCACAACATCGCCTGCGGGCTTCGCGAGCTGCTGCTCGGCGAGAATCCCTTGGAAACCGAGCGGCTGTGGCAGAAGATGCACCGCCGCACTCTGTACTTTGGCCGCTCGTCGGTCACGATCACCGCCATGGCCGCCATCGATATGGCCCTCTGGGACCTCAAGGGCAAGCACTTTCGCGAGCCGATCCACCGGCTGCTCGGCGGCAAGCAGCACGAGCGAATTCAGGCTTATGCCTCGATCCTGTTTGGCCGCGATGGCGGCGAGACCAAGGCCATCGCCCAGCGCTGGCGCGAGACCGGTTACCAGCGCCATCAAGTTCGGCTGGGAGCCGATGGGCCAGTCCGAAGTCGCTCGACATCGATCTCGTGCGCGGCGGTCGCGACGGAATCGGCGACGGCACGCTGCTGATCGACGCCGGCTGCGTTTGGGACGCGCGCACCGCGCTGCGACGGGCACACTCGTTTTCGCAGTTCAACATCGGCTGGCTCGAAGAGCCGCTGCGGCCGGAAGATGTCGAGGGCTATCGCTGGCTCCGCGACCGTTCGCCCGTGCCGATCGCCGCCGGCGAAGAGGAGTGCGGCCGCGAGGCGTGGCGCCCGCTGATCGAAGCGCGTGCCCTGGACGTGTATCAGGTCGATCTTTCCCGCAACGGGTTTTCGGACGCCGATTACATCAAACAGCGCGTGCAGGAAATCGGCGCTCGGCTCTGCAACCACTGTTACACTAGCCCCATCACCGTCGCGGCCAGCCTGCACTGGCTGAGCACCTGCCGCGACGCGTTCCTGTTCGAAGACTGCGTCGATGACTCGCCGCTGCGGCACGAATTGACCAACGAACGCATGCAAGCGGTCGACGGCTGGATCACTGTGCCGGACGGAGCGGGTCTCGGCGTAACCCTGAACGAAGACTTTGTCGCGGTGCATCTCGTGGCCGAGTCCGGCGCTCATCCACGCGCACCCGCCGGTGACACAATGACCGCCATCGACTGGACACTGGTGGTCGGTCTCAACGGCGCTATCATTTTGCACGCGCTGTTCGGATCGCGCCGCGCCGGCAATAGCCGCGATTGGTTTCTCGCCGCCCGCAGCCTCCCCTGGTGGATCGTCGGACTATCCGCGTTCGCCACGGCGATCGACTCCAGCGACCTGGTTGCCGATTCCGGTGGCGTGTACCTGCTCGGCATCCGCTACTTTGTCACCAACTGGGTGGGCACGGTGCTCGGTTGGGTGCTCCTGGCGCACTTCATCGCGCTGCCGATGTATCGCGCCGGAATGTATACGAACTCGGAATACCTCGAAGCGCGTTTCGGTCCGACAGCTCGCGTCCTCAGCAGCCTGGTCCAGGTGCAATATCGCACGATGGTCCTCGCCAACATCTCGACGACGTTGTTCCTGACCTTTGCAGTCGTCGGCGGCTTGGGCGACGGCGCCTGGTGGCTCGTGGGCGTGGTCGCGGCGCTCGCCACGGCATATACGATTACCGGCGGCTCGCGCAGCGTGGCACTGGCAGACGTGTTGCTGTCCGCGGTGATGATCACTGCCAGTCTCATCTTGTTTTGGGTTGTCTGGAGCGCGGTCGGCGGCTGGGCCGGTATCGAGAACCGCCTGACCGAGCACGATCCCGCGCTCGTAGACCGCATGCTCCACGTCAATTCCGATTACGTCGAAACGACCGACACGAGCAAGCTATCCGAAGATGACATCATGCGACAGCTATTTATTGGCGGCGATTACGATGCGAGCCACGGCGTCATCACCCGAACCACCCCCGCCTGGCTGGCGTGCTTGAGTTTTGTACTCATGGGAATGGCTTACTCGATCGTCAATCACGAACAATCGATGCGGCTATTCGGCGCTCGAAGCGCCTGGGACATGAAGATGTCGGTCGCGCTGGCCGGCCTGCTCATGATCGGCATCACATTTTTCAACCTGATGATGGGGATCATGGGCCGCGCGCTTTATCCCACCAAGGACTCCTTGCCCGTCGAGGAATCGCTGCGGCAAACCGCCGATGCAATTTATCCCATCCTCGTTAGCGAGCACTCGGGGACCGGTTTTAAGGGTATCGTTATCGCGGGCTTACTGGCCGCTGCAATCTCGACCTATGCCGGCATTGGCGCGGCGATGTCGGCCTTGTTAACGCGCGACGTTTATGCACGGCTGATCGCCCGCGACCGCGACGACGCTCACTATGTTCGCATCGGACGCTGGATGACCATCGCGGTGATGCTTGGCTCGTTCCTCTACATCCCGTTTCTGCTCCGGCAGGGAATGATGATGTTTTATCTCGATTTGGTCGCGGCTTTCGTGATCCCCCTGCTCACTGTGTACCTGATGGGAGTCTTTACACGAGTGCATCGGAAAAGTGGAACGATCGGCCTGCTGGCCGGAGTGATCTACGGCATGTGGCGATTAATCGCCGCCAAAGTCGCGACGAACTCCGGCCTCCTTTTGCTGCCAACCTGGATGATCGACAGCTTCGCCGGCTATCCCATCAGCTTGCTGATTACGGCCATCACCATGGTTTCGGTTTCGCTGGTATTTGGCTTTGAGCCTCGCGGGCAACTGTTACACGCCGAGCCCGCCGGCTGGCTGCGGAAAAGTCAGGTACAGGCACAGTTCGGCGACAATGAAATCGACAAAACCCGTAGTAACTTGCTGCCCTCGTTACTGGGCGCGGCCGTTGTCGGCTTGGGGCTGTTCTTGAGTTTTGTGTTCTTTTGGTGAGCAGCTCGGTGAATCACGCGGTGATAACAAGACTTGGTTGTCGATTTCTGCTCTCCCGGCGGCGCTGTTTCGTTACGCTGGCCGCCGTGGTGCTGATACTCTCGCAATCCACGCAGGCAGACGAGAACTATCAATCGCTATTGCCCCGCATTCCCCCGCTTGATCCGCATGCCGCACTTGCTGCGTTCCAAGTCCATCCCGCCTTCGAAATCGAGCTCGTCGCCTCCGAACCGCAAGTGACCAGCCCGGTGGCGATCGACTTCGACGAGAACGGACGAATGTACGTCGTCGAAATGCGCGACTACTCCGAACAAGATCAAGAAGCGCTCGGCCAAATTCGCTTGTTGGAGGACGTCGACGGCGACGGGCGATACGAAAATGACACCGTGTTCGCCAAAGATCTCTCCTGGCCAACCGCGGTCGCCTGTGCGAACGGCGGCGTGTTTGTCGGCGCTGCACCCCATATTTACTTCCTGAAGGACAACGACGGCGACGGCCGCGCCGACATCCAAAAGATCGTGTTTACGGGCTTCAAACGCGACAACGTTCAGGGCTTGCTCAACTCTTTTCAATGGGGCCTGGATAATCGTTTGCACGGCGCAACGAGCACGGCGGGGGGAGACATCCGCCGTCCGAATGAATCGCACCCCTCAGTGTCACTTCGCGGTCGTGACTTTTTGATCAACCTGCGAACGCTCGAACTGCGTCCCGAAACTGGCGGCGGTCAGCATGGGATGTCGTTCGACGATTGGGGACGGAAATTCGTTAGCGCCAATAGCGACCACATTCAACTCGTGCTGATTGATGATCAATACGTGGTCCGAAACCCGGCTAGCGACATCACCGCGAGCCGAGAAAGTATCGCGGCCGACGGGCCGCAAGCGGAAGTTTTCCGCATCAGCCCGGTCGAACCATGGCGAGAGCTGCGGACGCGTCTCCGCGTGCAAGGCGCGGTGCCTGGACCGATCGAAGGCGGAGGCCGCGCCGCGGGTTACTTTACCGGCGCAACGTGGCGTCACGATTTACCGAGGCGACGCCTGGCCCAAAGAGTTTCGCGGCAACGCCTTCATCGGCGATGTCGGCAGCAACATCATTCATCGAAAGTTCCTCGCGCCTCGCGGAGTATCGCTTACCGCTCGTCGCGCCGACGAAAAGCGCGAGTTCATCGCCTCGCGCGATATCTGGTTCCGACCGGTGCAGTTTGCCAACGGGCCCGACGGTAATCTCTACGTCCTCGACATGTACCGCGAGGTGATCGAGCACCCGGCCAGCTTGCCACCGGTCATCAAGCAGCATCTCGATCTAACCAGTGGTCGTGACCGCGGCCGGATCTATCGAATCAAACCCAAAGGCGCCAAATATCGGCCACTGCCCGGTCTCAGCGACGCAACCGTCGAGGAGCTTGTTTCCCTGCTCGAACATCCCAACGGCTGGCACCGGCAGACCGCCTCGCGGTTGATCTATGAACGCAACGACAAGGCCGCGGTCCCGCTACTTCGTAAACTTGCCAAAGCAAGCCGTTCACCGCTCGGCCGAGTGCATGCGCTTTATGCGCTTGAGCGGAATGGGTCAACTCATGGCCGAGCACGTGCTTTCGGCAATGCGCGATCCGGACGCTGGCGTTCGACGCCACGCAGTTGAGTTAGCCGAGCGTTGGGTAGACCAACCCGCGGTGCAAAACGCGCTCGTCGCGATGGCTGCTGATGCTGATCAACTGGTTCGCTATCAACTCGCTTTCACGCTTGGCTTTCTCGGCGGCAACGACCGGCTGGCTGCCCTGGCAAAGATCGCCCGCCGCGACTCAGGCGACCATTGGATGCGAGCCGCGATTCAAGTTTCGCTCGTAAAGGGCGCTGGCGCATTGCTGGAAGTCCTGGCTGCCGACCGCGATTTTACAATGCGTGAGGGGAGCCACGAAGTTCTGGCCTCCCTTGCGAAACAGATTGGCCGGTCACAATCAACGGGTGATCGCGAGAGCTTGATTCGCGCCATGGAGTCTAGCACCGGCCGTGGCGATGATGTCTCGCATACGCTCGTTGCGGCCGCTCTGGAGGGTGCGAGGAAATCCGCGCACAAAGAGAAAGCGGTGGCTGCGCTTCTGTCGAATGAGGTAATCGCAAAAGCGCATGTCGATCTGTTGAGCCACGCTCGTAAATCGGCGACAAACACCGATGATTCAACCGCGAATCGCATCACGGCCATTCGCAGCCTGTCTTTAGCGTCATTCAAAGTATCGGAAGGCGAATTCCGGCGATTGCTCGAACCTAGAACGCCTCATGAAGTGCAAGTCGCTGCGCTCGACGTTCTTCGTGAATTCAATGACCCAGCCGCCGCCGAACTTGTGATCCAGTCGTGGCCGCGAATGACGCCCCGCTTGCGTGCTCAAGCGGCCGACCTCCTGTTGGCACGAGAAACCTCCATACGACGCCTCATCTCCGCGATCGAAGATGGCCAGGTGAGCATCCTTGAATTGGATGCCCGCCGCCTGAAGCTGATGGCCAATTCGCGCGATCCCGCAATTGGCGAACGAGTCACCCGTCTGGGGGTTAAGGATTCGAATTCGATCACGGAGACGCTTCGAAAATACGAGTCCGCAGCAACGGTGCATGGTTCGCCCGAAAAAGGCCGCACCATATTTCGTACGGCGTGTGCCGGCTGCCACCGCGCCGAGAATGAAGGTCACGAGCTCGGCCCAAATCTCGCAACGTTGAAAAACCGCGGCGCCGAAACAATCCTACTTAACATCCTCGATCCGAACCGCGAAGTGAATCCACAGTTCATCAACTACGTGGTCACGATGACCGATGGACGAACCACCAGCGGAATGATTGCCGCCGAAACGGGCGGCAATATCGTGCTCAAGCGGGCTGAAGGAAGCACCGAAACCATTGCGCGAGGGGAAATCGAAGAGATTACATCCACGGGAGCCTCGATCATGCCGGAAGGCCAGGAGAAGCAGATCGACCCGCAGGCGATGGCAGACCTGATTGCGTACTTAATGTCGCTCAAATAGTTGCGCATCGTGCAGCCATCGTAGCGCGGCAATCACCTCGCCGCCTCATCGAGCGTGTGCATCCGGTCAATCGCCAAGTCGCCGTACTCCTGAACGTTCCCTGACGGCCATCGAACCACGACCTTGTCCATCTCACTCGCCTTTCCCAGCCCAAACGTCACCGGCAGCTCGCACTGTGACAAATAGCTGCGCGTTGGACTGACCAAACGGCGTTGTATTTGCCCCCCGCTGTGCAGCTCGACGCTGGCGCCAATCGCACCACGATTCGGTGCTTTTCCCACGAGCGTGATCCGCAGCCAATGCTGGCCAAGGCGCTGTTCGTTGCGCAACAGACGTGGTTTCGCTCCGGACGCAGTGAGCAAGAGATCGAGATCGCCGTCGCCATCGATGTCGGCATATGCGGCGCCGCGGCCCACCATGGGCGCCACGAAGTCGCGCCCGCACTTATCTGCTGCGACCTTGAGGAACTCGGTCTTATGCTCGGGACCGCAGTTCCAGAACAACTGCGGCGGTTGCGCATAGTGCTGCGTCGCCTGCACCTTGTTGATGTCTTCTTCCAAATGACCGTTCGCTTGCATCAGATCGAGCCGTCCATCCAGATCGGCGTCAAAGAAAACCAGTCCAAACTTAAGTTCCAACCTCGTCGCCGGTCCAAAACCGTTCGACACCGCCTCGTCCTTGAATCGCAGCGGATTGCGCTGCGACACGTACAGGGCCGTCATTTCGTTCGCGAAGTTTGCGATCGCGATGCCGACCGAATCGTTGTTGCGAAAATCGGCGATGTCGATTCCCATCGCCCCGCGCACAGGCCGTTCACATCGTAGGCGACGCCGGCCATATGCCCGATCTCGCGGAACTTTCCCTCACCCTGGTTGTGAAACAGAAAATTCTGCACGGTGTCGTTGGCGACAACCACGTCGAGCCGGCCATCGCGGTCGAAATCGGCAAAAGCCACGCCCAGCGCTTTGCCTACCGGAACCCCTGTGTCACGATTCACCACGCGAATGCCCGACTCCTCGCTTACGTCGGTAAACGTGCGGTCGCCGTTGTTGCGATACAAATAGGAAAATGCGCCCGCGAACTGCTGCGGACGGCCATAAGCGCGGCCCCCGCCGATGAGCTGAAAGTTCTGCGCCAGGTCGTATTCCTTCGACCAAGTCAGATAATTGCAAACAAACAGGTCCAGATCCCCGTCGTTGTCACAATCAAACCAGCCGCAGCTCGTCCCCCAATCGTCGTCCGTTCCGGCAACGCCGGCCTCTTCGGTTACATCAGCGAACTTGCCCCCGGACAAGTTGCGAAATAGCCGGCTTTTCCCGACAGCGGTGACGAACAGATCAACCCAGCCGTCGCTGTCATAATCACCCACCGCCACACCCATACCATACAGCGACACATCCAGACCGCTCTCCTGCGTGACATTGTCGAAGTGCCCAGTGCCATCATTGCGATAGAGCGCAAGCGTGGCCGCTGGCTGTGTCGCTCGCTCGTCCCACGGCCAGCGTCGCGATTTCACCAGCAGGATGTCCTGTTCACCGTCGTTGTCGTAGTCCAAAAACGCGCAACCGCCTCCCATCGTCTCGGGCAGCAGCTTGTCGCCATAGGCGCCGTTTTCGTGAACAAAACCGATTCCCGCCTCGGCGGTAACGTCACGAAATGGCATCTCAGGGATTGCAACATTTGAAGTGTCCCGTTTCGTCGGCAGCGTCAGCTCTCGCTCGTTCGGTAACGATGCCGGCGACGGCCGCGTAAACCACCAGGCAATGCCGCCTCCCACAATCGCAATTACGATCAACAGCGCGAACGACCACCGAAACGCCGCGCCGATCATGGCGTCGTCGTTCGCTTCCAACTCCGGCGAACCGGACTCTTCATCGTTCATGGATTTTTGCGCTCCGGTACCACGCTCATGGATCATCGCTCTTCGTCGCCGCAACCGTGCCGTCGCCGTTGAGTCCCGGCCTCCCCGATCGCTGGAGCGGATAAACCACCACAGATTCGGCCGCATGGTTCGCCGCCGGGTATTTCTCGCGCCAGCCGCACCGCGCGGTCCGCCGCGTTGTCGTCGGGCTTGTATCTCGCGTGATGCTGGCGGTGTTCGTCGCCCCGTTTGGTGTCGCCTAATTGCTCGTAAATCAGGCTCAAGTTGTAATGTGCCGATACATTTTCCGAGTCTAACTCCAATGTCTTTTCAAACTGCGCCGCCGCGTCGCGCAGGATTTTCGCACGGTCGCCTTCAGCATTTATCCCTCGGTCTTGGCTCGCCCGGTCAAACAACGTGAGGCCCAGGAGGTTGCGAACCTCGTAGTCCAGGCTGAAGTCGAACCCGCGTTTGTGCATTTCGTCCGTGCGGTCCTCAAGCACCTTGCGGAAATCGTGTTCCGCCTCGTCCAATCGGCCAAGCTGTCGATTGATCTGCCCGCTCATCCAGGCCATGGTCCACGGCGGCGGCGCGGGCGTGTTATGTTTCGCCGCGCGGCGAATTGCGTCGGCCGCTTCATCAACGCGCCCCTCCTCGAAGTAAGCACGTGCCAAATTCAGCGGACCGTCAAACCGATCCAGCCGTTCCACTTCCTCGAACGCTTCAGCCGCCTGGCGCAGCTCCGCCTTGCCCTTGATCAACAAGCCGATGCCGTAGTCGTTCCATCGTTGCCACGCGGGAATGTCTCGGTCTGCATTGATTGGCTGCTTATCGACACCGACAACCGGGAACGTGACGCGGTCGACCGCCAACGTCGTGAGCGGAAGCTGATTCACATACCGCTGACCCGCCTCGTGGCCGCGAATCGCCTCGCCGCGCGAATTCCCGTTCTTGGCGACGAACTCCATGTACTCACTGTCGAACTTGCGATACTGGAGCTTCAACTCCACCGTGACCGGCGCCTGTAAATCATCGGGTAGCCGCATCCCGTAGTGCACTGTCCAGCCGCGCCCCCGGCGGCACCTGATGGTTGTAAAGCGGCACAAAAATGTCCTGCGGGTTGCGCCGGTTGATGCGGTTCCCCTCGCGATCCAGCAGGAACACGTTGACAAAGTGTGCCCAGCGATCGACTTCGTTGGCGTTGTTCGAATCGATCGCGCCGCTCCGGCCGATCACGCGGTCACCGCTGGTCACTGTCACGTCCAGCCACAGCTCGTTCGAATCGACCGTCCCCTGCGTGAGCAAATGACCAAGCTTCAACGTGCGGATCACCGTCTCCAGTACGTACTCGCGGCCGGGCTCCAATGCTGGGACCTCGGGTCGAAGCGGCGCGATCAGCCGGCCGTCGATTGTGCTTCCTTCCCGCACGCCGAAAATGTCCACGCGGACAATGTCTTTCATGAACTCCTGGTGCGCCTTAATCACGTCCGGGCGATCGCCAGCCAGGCCACGCCCGTGTTCGCCGCCGGAAACAAATGATGATGGATCGTCAGCTCGCCGGATTTATCAAAATACTTCGCCCCGAAATCGCTCGACTGTTGCAGCGGCATGTGGCAGTCGTTGCAATTTGATTTCGCCGTATCGGGGTAATAAAAACTCCGTGCTCCATGACCGGAAACGCCGCTCAACAGAAACGAATCGTGGTGATTCTGTCCGCGCAAGAATTCCTTGTAGTGATTCAGCTCGAACGGCAAATGCACTTTGTGGCACGTCGAGCAAAACTCCGCCTGCTTGTGGAATGGCTTGAGGAACGTTTTCTTGTGCATCGCCGGCTTGGCCTTCACCAACTGGTTGTTCAGCCACTGGAGAAGCTCGTTCTCGCTGAAAGCGAACGGATAGTGCTGCGGCTCCTCGATCGTGAAGTCGGCGTTGCCGCGCGTGCTGTTCACGTTCGTGATCGCGTGACACACCGTGCACGTGATGCCGGCCTGCGACGTGGGGTGATGCAGCAAATCGTAGTTCGGATCGTCAAACGCGCCGCTAAAGAACGGCACCGGATCGTGGCAGCCGGCGCACCACCGCGACGCCTTGACGCTCCCGTCGCGCTTCAGCGACACGTCGCGCGTCTCCTTCACGCTGGCCAGATACGCGGCGTTGTTGAACGAGCTGAAATGGTGCACGCTGGCCTCCCAACCCGCGTGTACGTCGGGATGACACTTCTGGCAGTAGTATTCCATCATCAGCGTTTCGGCCGGGATGTAATCGCCCGAGACCGTGCGCGCCAGCGACGGCTGAAAGTAAACCTCGCCTTCCTCCGGGCCAACCGCGTACCACTTACGCGGATCCTGCGAGTGCATGACGACCATCGCGATGACCGCCGCGCCGACGATTCCCGCATATGCCAGGCCGACTCGATACTTGATTGGCGGCCCCGCCAATCGGTGCAGCCAATACAGCCACGCGGCCAAGAGCGGCGTGATCACGTGTGCCCAATAGGCGACGCTGGTACCGGTGGGCGATCTGGCCGAGGCGCCGGTCAGTCGCAGCGCCAAGAGAACGCCGCCGGAAACGAGCACTGCCAGCGCCATGAAGAACAACCCGTACCCGGCGCGCACCGCTCGCCGATTTTTTCGACGCCGCGTGTTCCACATATGCACGCATGCGAAAGCCACAAACGGAACCACGAAGATCAAACCGACGGCCAGATGGCCCAAAAACATCCACTGATAAAACCAGTCTTCGTACGATCGCCCGGTCGCAGCGCTCAATGCGGTAATGCTTGCCAGGTAAATCGAGTTTGCGCCCAATAGCGCCAATAGAAACAGGATCACCCACAACAGCTTTCGCAATCGCGGGCCGACTGCCGGAACGTACGGCTTGCGCAGTGCGGCGCCGCCCCGGCGGAACTCGGTAGATCGCTGATTGGAGTTGCCACATCGCATCTCCTCGCATGGCCCGGCCACGGCGCGAAATGGTGTCGGTTAGCTCGGCCCAACTGCCGAGCACACGTGCAGTGGACTTCGTGGCGCAGCGCGGGAGTCAAGGCACACTGAAAACTGGGAAAAGTGCCGAGATCATCACGCCGCGGTCAATTACACCGGCCGCGAAGATGGCGGCCGAAGAAGAGGCGGACACACGACCGCAGATAAGCGGTCATTGCTCAACGGCAAGTATGAGAATCCCGACACCAGCGGCGGCAACTCCTCTGAGAGACTACAGCAACGATCTTGTTCGCTGGGGCCAAGCGTGGCAGGCGGCGGAACGCTGATCGGCGCTGATGATCGGCGGCCGCATTCGGGCCCTCGGCACGGCGCCTCAGGCAATTGCGCGAATGGCCGTTCCTCGTTTAACGCCGACGTGGCGCTTTCGCTCGGAGTAATGCGGCCGTTGTTCCCCGACACGGAATGATCTAACCAGTCGCCACAACTCGCAACCGCTGGCGCGGAGACATCGCGAAGACACCGACTGCCACGCCGGCAATGCCAAACAGATGCGTGAATGAAGTGCCGAACGGCCGATGCATCGAGCTAACAATCCGATAGGTGCAATTGATCAGCGTCTCCGTTCCGATGGCCTCTCCTCTTACGATATTGCGGCTTCGCTCCGGTTGTCAACGTTTTAATTGTTCAAGGCCGGTTCGAACCGGCGAACTTGCTGCCAGAACGCCCTGGTCTGCTCGCGAGTCTGATACGCTTTCAGGTACCGATCGTAATGCTCCGAGCTCGGTCCCGATTTATTGGGCGGATACTCCGTCATCGAACGGAACGGCAACGGCTCGACGGTTTGCCCTACCACGGTGCACAGGTTCGCGTCCTTGTCCCAGCCCACGCTGTACAGCAGGAAGTCGCGCTTCCAACCCGGCGGCGGTTCCTCCAACGCCGCCCCAAACCGAAGCGTCACCTCATCGCCCGACCCCATCACCAGCAAACGATCGTCCGCTTCACCCACCAGTTCCGTCACATCACCAAATCGTGTAAATCGCCCATGCATCGGCGGCCATTTTATCTGCGTGGCAACGCGATCGTACAAGAAGTGCTCCGGCCCATGATCGGACCGATGCTCGATTTGTGAGAAACCGCGATAATGCAAATCGGCATTCCGCAGCTCCAGCTCATGCAGCCGAACGTCGGCTGCCGGTTCATCAACCGTGAAGAAGATTTGGTCCCAGTACAGTTCCAGGTTCGTCGCAATTCGCACTCGATGATCGCCGTCTTCAAGAAGTCCCGAAAGATCAACCGCGATCGTCTTGGTCTTCCCGCCCGGAAATCCCATAAACGGCAGCGCTTCGCGCCATCCCCCGTTGCCGTCGGGCACGGACAACGACGGCGGCCTGGGTTGCGAAAGATCGGGGTTCTGCGAAACGCCCACGTTCACCGACGTGCCCGAGGGATAGATCCAGCCGGTCAAATAAAGAGTGATTTGTTTCGCATCGCCAAGGTCTCCAAGTTCCAACTCCAAAAAATGATCCTCAGCCAAACCTTGACGCAGCTTGCGATCGAACGCCTTTAGGTAGACCCCATCCTCCTCGCTAATTTCCACCAGAATATCGCGGCCGCGATGATTCCGCGCGGCCACTGGTCGTCGAGGCGTACGCGCGGTGTGAACCTTGAACTTTGCCATCTCAGCCGATCCGACTTTCTCGTTGGAATAAATCGCAACGTCGGCCGGGTGATCGACTGCGATTAGTTTCACCTGATCGAAATACGCTGTCTCCCACAACTCCTCCGTGATCTGCAAAACGTAATCGCCATTTCGCGGCACAAGCTGGTCGCTTGATATCTTGAGATACTCCCATTCGCGGCAAGTGCGCAGCGCCGTCGGCGACTTGCAGCCCCAGCGGTGCCGCCCACAGCAAATCCGTGACAAACCTGAACGACTCGCCGTTCCATGCATATAGATACGGACACGATCCAGTCAGCACCTGTTGTTCGCAAACGGTGCGATTCGTCGATGGCTGGATGAGGTTCTGCGGCACGCCATTCAGCCACAACACTCGAACAATGTCGGCCTGCGATTGTTGGCCTAAACCAAAGTGCGTCGATTGCCCACGAACCATCTGGGCCTGAAACGCGACCCCTGCCTTCAGGTCCAGCGAGCTCCCCACACCATACGCGTTCACGCGACCGCTCGCCGACGATTGCCCCCCTTTGATCTGCCGCGCCTTAAGCCCTACATCGAGCCAGCCATTCTGATTGCCGCCGTCGTTCTGAAAAAACACTGGACCTGCCCCACCGATCACGCACAGGTCCAAATCGCCATCGCTATCCAGATCGCCCACCTGACACGAACGAGCCATAGTCGCCGACGACAAGTCAACAGCTCGCTCCTCAAAGCGCCCCCCGGACAGTCCTCGATAGACGACTGGAGATTCACCATCGCACGCCACAAGATCCGATATTCCGTCGTTGTCATAGTCAAACGTTTGAATTTGTTTGACGGCCGTATCCGATATCGCCGTGCTCATAACGTCTCGTAAACCGCTGCCGTCGCCACGTGAACTTGTCCGGATCAGATGAATTCCCGAGCTATCAGCAACGACCAGGTCCCACAAGCCATCGTTGTCCGCATCCATGACGTCAACCGCGGCAACGTTGTCCAACTCGCTCAGCGTCCCGTCGAATGCTCGCTCGCGGAGCCGGCCGTGCCGAAGATTCTCCAGCCAGGCGACTCGCGAATTGCTCGCCGCAACAAAATCGATATCCAGATCACGGTCCAAATCAACCGGCACAATTGCGATCGCCGGGTCGGTAACCTCGTCGAATTTCGACCGCGACGTGATGTCGGCAAATGTGCCGTTCCCCCGATTCGACCACACGCTTAACCCTGTCGGCGATGCCAGCGTGACGTCCAAATCTCCGTCGCCGTCCACATCGGCCGCCGCCGCGGCACTCACGGCGCTCACCTCGCCAAACGACTGTTCAACGGCTTCGAGCGTGCGCGCTTTCGAATCGGCATTCAGCACGTTTCGAAACGCGCGCACACCAAAATCGCCGAAAGCCAAAATATCGACATCGGCCGAAAGGCAATCTTCCTCGGCCGTTGGCTCTTCGCCGGTGGTCGCATCACGACTTGGCGCCGCCGTCCGCGATTCGTCAAAGTCCAAATCCAGATCCTGTACAACCAGGCCCCGCGTGCCCGCCGGCAATTCCGCCTGCGCGATTAACCGCCACTGATCGCCACCAAGCGGCGCGGCCCAATACACGCACCATGTCACCAGCAACGATGATGATGTCTGCCCGGCCGTCGAGATCGAAGTCGGCCAGTGCCATGTGCTCGATTGTTTTGCGATCGTCCAACAGGCCATCGGGAATCGCTAGCCCGTCCGCCGCCAAGAACCGCACCTCAATCGCCGGCGGCGTAGGGAATTCGCGCAAGCCGAACCGCGTATAGAACTCATCGTCAAAATGGTCGAGCATGAGCTCCAACGGATGCCGCCGCAATTGCACCAGGTCCGCGCTCGCCAGCGGCAGGATCAGTCGCGACACCTGGCCCAGGCGTTCTGACGCCCCCGCTAGATCATTGCTCCGCACCGCGTCGCTAGCCTCGCCCAGCAACATACCGACGTTCGGCGCCGGCGATATCCAGCTCGTATTGAAAAGGCGCGAGCGTGCGTTTCGCGATTTCCAACCGGCTCAAAAGATTCGTGTATGCCGGCGTCTGTCCAAGCGTCGGAAGCTGTTCCTCGGCCTGACGGAAATACTCCATCCACACAAACAAGTTCTCGGGCCGTAATGAAACGGCGCGGTCGAGTGCTGCCAGCTGCGCTTTGCGTCGCCGCGCCGCCGATCTCCTTGCGACGCTGAAATAGCTCGAACCAGGCACTCGCATTGTCAGGGTCAGCTTCCACGATCCGGCTCAGGTGCGACGCGGCGCCCGAATTGTCTTGCATCGCTGCCGCCAGTCGAGCCGAAAGCCAGTGGTAGGAAACAGACTCGCCCTCGATTCTGCGCATCGAGCTCAACGCTTCACGTGCCTGGCGTCGCCGCTCGGGCGTCGCGTGTTGAAACTCCTCACCCAGGGCCACGATCCGCGCCACCGCCAGGTTGCGCGGCCCCAATGGATCGCGTCGCAGGGTCCTGCCGATCTCCTCGAATACCGGGATGCTCTCCTCTAGCTGCTGGTTTTCCAGTTGCCCGTTCGCCACGTTCTTTCGATTCAATAGCCCCCGCGCCTGTTGAGGAGTCAATTGCGGCTCGCGCGGCTGCCAAAGACTGAAAACTAGAATAGCCACCACCGCTGCGGCAATGACGAACGCACCAATCAATCGTTGTTTGCTCATCTACGATTTGAAGCCGGCCGCCAGTTTGATCGATCCACTTACCAAGCGCGGCCGGTAGTCTACCAAAAGCTCCTCCACTTAACCCAAACGCAATCGCGTTGATCGTAATGCCGCGCACGGCTAATCTGTGGCTAGGGTCAAGGTCCGCCGCATCGGCCGTACTCGTCCAACTTGACCCGCCAACTCCTCCGCTTTTCTCCGTCGGCGCCGTATGCGAAGGTTCGCTCTCGATCTCTCAAAATGCCTCGCATTTGGCTTGCTGTTCACGGCCTTCGGCTGCAACGAGTCTGCTCCGCGCACCCCGGCCGCGCAGAGTGAACCACCCTGGTTCGTTGAGGCGACCAACGATTTAAAACTCGATTATCTGCACGACGCAGGACCGGCTGAATCGTACTTTATGCCGGCCAGCATGGGCTCGGGCGCCGCATTAATCGATTTCGATGCCGATGGCCGTCTCGACATCTACCTCCTGCAAGCTGGCGGTCCCAGCTCCAAATCCACCAACCGCTTGTATCACCAACAACCGGATGGAACCTTCCGCGATGTGAGCGCCGGTTCCGGTCTCGACGTGGCGGGCTTCGGCGCCGGCGTCGCCGTCGGCGACGTGAACAACGACGGCCTCCCCGACATCTGCGTCACCGAGTTTGGCAAAATGCGCTTATTTGAAAACCTCGGCGATGGGAAATTCCGCGACGCAAGTCGCTCCGCCGGATTGGAGAGTCTTCGGTGGGGAACGTCGGCCAGCTTTCTGGACCTCGACCGCGACGGCTGGCTCGATCTGGTAATTGCAAACTACGTCAAGTACGACGCCAGCCACCCCTGTTACGGCCGCCTGGGCAAGCGCGACTTCTGTTCTCCCAACGAGTTTGCCGGCTCCGTGGTGCTCTTGTTCCGCAATCGAACCGCCGACAGCGACACGAGCAAGCCGCAATTCGAAGACGTAACCGAGTCATCCGGTCTGGCGACGGTGCCAGGACCCGGGCTCGGTGTGCTCTGTGCCGACTTCAATCACGATGGTTGGGACGACATCTACGTCGCCAACGATCAGCGGCCGAACCATCTCTGGATCAACCAACAAAATGGCAAGTTCCGCGACGAAGCGGTCCTGCGCGGCGTGGCGGTCGATGGCGTCGGCAAGCCCGAGGCCAGCATGGGCCTCTGCTGGGGCGATATCGACGGCGACGAATTCTTCGACCTGTTCAGCACGAACCTGGATCTCGAAACACACACACTGTGGAAGCAGGGACCCGCCGGACTGTTCATGGATCGAACCAGCGAGCGCAGCTCACGCGCGTCCCGCGAACCACTGCCTTTGGCACGGCCTTCGGCGACTTCGATCTCGACGGTGATCTCGATCTGGCTTACGTCAGCGGGAAAGTGTTCGCGGGCAAGCCCGTGCAAAATGACGACTTGCCGCCATTTTGGCGAAGCTACGCCGAGCCGAACTGTCTCTACGAAAACGGCGGCGACGGCCGTTTCAAGTTAATCAACGACCTCAACCCGGCATTCTGCGGGCGTCCGGAGGTGACGCTGCGCACTCTGCTGCGGCGACTTGGACAACGACGGCGATCTCGACCTGCTCATCGCAACCACGGCCGGCCCGTGCGAATCTTCCGCAACACCGCCGAACGCAAGGGACATTGGCTGCTCGTACAAGCCATCGATCCAGAACTCAAGCGCGATGCGTACGGCGCCCTCGTCACGGTCGTCGCCGGCAAGCGCCGCTGGCAACGGCTCGTCAATCCCGGGTATAGCTACGAGAGCAGCAACGATCCCCGCGTCCATTTCGGCCTCGGCGACGCAAAGCAACTCGACGCGATCAACGTCCGCTGGCCCGACGGCAGCCGAGAAAAGTTCGAGGGTCGTTCCGCCAACCAGTTCGTCGTGCTGCGCAAGGGCGAAGGAACGGCGGAATGAAAAACAAACGCCCCGAGATAAAGCCACCGCCTCCTCGCGCAAAACCGGTGAAGCGGTACATTCTCTACGCGGTGCTCGTTGTCGCCGCGATCGGCGTGCGCGTTTGGTTCGCCGGTCCAAAGCTCCCGATGCCTGATCTGACGGGTGTTAGTCCGGAGCTTGAAACAACAATTAACGCGGCGGCAGCTAAGATCGACGAGGCTCCGACCTCCGCCAACGCCTGGGGCAACTTCGGCATGATCCTCGCCGCGCACCATTTCACAACCGAAGCCGTCGCAGCCTACGACAAAGCGAACGAGCTTGCGCCCGACGACTGGCGCTGGCCGTACCTAAAAGCAGTCGCACTGGAACACGTCGATCCCGAACAGTCGCTGGCCGCTCTCAAGGAATCAGCAAATCTTGGCGGAGCCGATGATGACTTGCCGGCGCTCGAGTTAGCCACCGTATTAATCGAAAGCGGTCAACCTTCCGAAGCCGAACGCGTGCTGCGTCCCATAATCTTCGACCGCGAACTTCCAAGCAACCCGCGGCGCAGTTGTTGCTTGCGCGCCCTGATCCGGCAAGACAAGTTCGGCGAAAGTCTCGAACTGCTTCCTCGATTAGTCAAATATGAAGAAACACGAAAATCTTCGCAGGAGCTACTCGCACACGCTCACGCCCGCCTCGGCAATCACGACGAAGCCGCCAACGCCCGCCGCATCGCCGAAACTCTGCCGCCCGACAAGCCCCTCGCCAATCCGCTCCGCGAAAAACTCGCGCGGATGCGCACCAGCAAGGAGGCCTACATCGCCGAGGTGAACCAACTTCGCCACCGCGGCCGCGTTGAAGAAACTGAACAAGTCGGCCAGGAAGGCTACGCGAAATTCCCCGAACTGGCCTATTTCGCACGGGGAAAAACCGCCCTCATCAACGGCCATCCGGCCGAAGCCGAACCGGCGTTCCGCCAGGCCTTGGAAATCGACGCGGATTGGATCGACGCGCTCCTCGGCCTCGGCGACTCGCTCGCCGAACAAAACAAACAAGCCGCCGCGGAGGAAGTCTTTCGCAAGGCCGTCGAAGTCGAACCGAGTAACGGCGCAATTCACTTGCGCTTAGGTCGGTGCCTGCTCAAACAGAAGAAACCCAAGCTCGCACTTGAAGGGTTTCGGAAGGCGGTCGAGTACCTGCCCCTCTCACCGGATGCCCACGACAGCCTCGCTGAAGCTTTGGCCAACTCCGGCCGAGAAGCAGAAGCCGACGAACATCGCCGGCTCGCAAAAAACCTCGCCGCTGCTTCATCCAAAAACCAATCCAAATGATGCTCAGCGAGAACCACATCGCGTTCAAGGAATGGGCCGTCGTCTGCGAGGCATTGGCCGCCGGCCGGCAGACAATCATTCTCCGCAAGGGCGGTATTCACGAAACCCACGCCGAGTTTCGCGTCGAACACGCCGAGTTCTGGCTGTTCCCCACCCGCTTCCACGAAACCGCCGCCAGCCTGGCGCCTGACGCCGCGCCGCTCTTGCAGCAAGTCCTGCTCGACCAGCCGCCCCCCGGCCAATTCCGCCTCCGCCATTACGCCATCGTCCACGATGCAATTTCGCTTTCGGACGAGCGGCAGCTTGAGCTTCTGCCCGGACACCACATCTTGGCCGACAGCGTCGTTCAACAGCGCTTCCACTACAAACAGCCCGGGCTGAATCTCCTCGTCGTGCGCGTGTTTCAATTGCCGCAAGCTCACGTCCTCGCCGAGACACCCGAGATTGCCGGCTGCAAAAGCTGGGTCGAGCTGGTGCGGCCGTTAGAGACGCATGGCGCGACCGCCGTGCTGCCAGACGAAGTCTTCAACCACCGCCGCACCGATTTACTCGCCGCCATCGAACAATCCAAGCGTTGAACTGCGTCCATTGCGGCCGTTGTGAGCCCGCCCACCTTTTGTTACGCTGACCGCCTTGTCTAATTCCGGCGTTCGATGCGCGCATTGTCGTCCCCTCTCCTTGAGGAATTACCATGGCCACCAACCGCAAGGCCGAGGTCGATGCGGCCCAAAAGAATCTCGATCTGAAAACCAAGCGCTACCAGCTCGAGTTGGACACCACCAAGGGCAAGATCCTCCTCGACCTGTTGCCCGATGTCGCCCCCGGTCACGTGCAGAATCTCTTGGGCTTGGCCAAAATCGGCTACTACGACGGGCTCATCTTCCACCGCATCATCAAAGGGTTCATGATCCAAGGCGGTTGCCCCCAAGGCACCGGCAGCGGCGGCCCGGGCTACACCATCCGCGCCGAGTTCAACGACACGCGCCACGAGCCGGGCGTGCTCTCGATGGCACGGACCAGCGATCCCAACTCCGCCGGGTCACAGTTCTTCATTTGCCTCGACAAACACACGCACCTCGATCGCCAATACACCGCCTTCGGGCGCACCGCCAATCCCGAGAGCCTGGCCGTCGTCCAAGCAATTGGAAAAGTTGCCACCGACGCGAACGATCGCCCGCGCGAACCGGTGAAGATCACAAAGGCCACGGTGATCGAGTCGCCGAAGTAATCTGCGGCTACATACGGCGGCGCAGACAACACATTGCCATCGCTCCCGCCAACAGAAGCACGATCGCCGCCGGCTCCGGCACAGGATTAGGACCGCCAATGTGATTCAGCGGAGTGCCGGCAACGGCTGCGGGGATCGTTTCTTGAAACGCATCGTCCGACGTATCATCCAGCGTCCAATTCGGCGCTGCGCCATTCAGGCTATCTCCCACCGCCCAATCACCTGCCCCAGCGCCGCTGCTGTTGCCGATTCGTCCCAGGTACCCGGCCGTAAAGCTAGTGGGCACGACTGGACCCGTCACCGACGTGCCGTTGCCGGTGTTGCGAGCGAAATTAATTGCACCATAGCCAAGATCGCCGTTCGTATCCGGATCAAGCACTCCGATCGCGTCGAGAAAAGTCCAACTGGCCGCCAATCCGTCGATCGTCCCGTTGTTGTCCGAGTCGATATCGTCGGTAAGCGTAGGCGCGGTCGCCGTCTGAACCAGCATGAACGTGACCGACGCATTCTCGATGTCGGTCGCGGTCCCGTCCGCAGAATGCCCCACGCTGCTGGTGGCGCCATTTCCCCAACCGATGCCCGTGCCGGCGTTCGTCAACACCGTCGCGCCGCCCAGCGTCGAATATGGATTCCCCTTTTGCAGCAGAACCAGAAAACCGTTCGTGCCCAAACTGACCCCCGACAGGTCGAATATGTCCTGCACGTCCCCCGCGTTCGCGCCAAAGTCACCCTCGATGCCCAGCAAGTAGGTGCCCGCCGGAAGAACCTCGCTCGCGTTCCCGCGAATCTCGATGTATTCGTTCGGCGCATCATTTCCCGGCGGATTGATGAACAATTCACTAATCACCGCCGCGCCAGCCGCCGACAGCCCGACCGCGACCGTCAGTGCCGCCAAGCCACAAACAGTTACCAAGCGCGACATAAAAAGCACTCCGAGCCAAAAAAGCGCGCCCTAGCAAGCAGAATCCCGCCGCCCGACCGTCCCCACGATAATCCAACCGCGCCACCGAATCTAATGAGGATTGTGTGAGCCGGACGCTGGCACTGCCCGGAATATAGCAATTAACTCCGGCTCGCGCACCGCCCGGCCCAGCCTCGAATTGAAAGAATTGGCAGAGGAATTATGTTGCGTCACCTTTTCGACGATGCGATAATCGCCGATCGGTCGGTTTTTCTGCTTGGATTGACCGTTTGCGGGAGGCGGGGACTAGGATTCCTCCTGCAAATCAGGAACGGTTGCGGCGCCGGCGGCGTCTATGGATGGGAAAGAACTCGGCGCTGGGATTGCGCAACCAATGGATCGGGGGTGTTGATTGGGATTCGCCCGCGGCCAAGGGCGAAAACCCTTTACTCGGCCAGACTTCTGGGAACAAAGACGGACCGGGTTTATGAAGACTTCGTCGGCGCGTTGGGACGGGGACGTCGAACGTGAAGCAGGTGACAGCCGGCCTCGTCGGCGTCACGGTAAAAAACAGCGATCCACGGCCACCCGCGAGGTCGGCCGCGTTCTAAGCTTCGGCCGCATGGTGCTCATGATGGCGGCCGTGGGCCTGTTCTTCGGTGCTGCAAGCTGGGCACAAGAGGTCAAGGTCGTCACCGAAGGGGCGGTTATTTCCACCCCGGTTCCAGCCGCCGCACAGCCCAAGCCCGGCGCCAACCCTGCCGACGCCGCGAAAGCGGCCGAGGCGGCAAAAAAAGCCGCGGAAGCAGCGGCCGCCGGCGGAGCGAAAAAAGAAGGACAGCCAGACGCCGCCAAACCGGGCGAACAAAAGACCGGTGAACCGGCGGTCACGCAGCGTCCCACGAAGCCACCGAAGGAACCCGACCCCAAAGAGCTCAAGGTTGCGCCCGATCCAGACGGCAAGATTCGCTTCAGCTTCAACGGCCAACCCTGGCCGGCCGTGCTGGAGTGGCTCGCAGGTATCTCCAACATGAGCCTCGACTGGCAGGAGTTGCCCGGCGACTTCCTCAACCTCACGACCCAACAGCCCTACACGGTCGAGGAAGCCCGCGGCTTGATCAACCGCCACCTGCTCGCCCGCGGCTTTACGATGCTGCAACACGGCGAGGTGCTGAGCATCATCAACATCAAAAAGCTCGACCCCGGGCTGGTTCCGCGCGTCATGCCTGCGGACCTCGATAAGCGTCACCCGTACGAGTTCGTCAAGGTATCGTTCCCATTGCAGTGGATGATGGCCGACACCGCGGCCGAAGAGCTCAAGCCAATGATCAGCCCCAACGGCAAGCTCAACGCAATGAAGAGCACCAACCGGCTCGAAGCAATCGATGCCGTCATCAACCTGCGCGAGCTGCATAAGCTCATCAAGGAAGAGCAATCCGCCAACGGCCAGGAGCGCCTGGTTCGCGAGTTCGTGCTAGAGCACGCCCGCGCGATCGACGTGCAGACTCAACTGAACGACCTGCTCGGCATCGAAGAGAAAAAGGGCAAAGCCCCAATGACGCCCGAGCAGATGCAGATGCAGCAGCAGCAGGCGATGATGCGGGCTCAGCAACAACAACAGCAAGGACAGCAGCCGCAGGCCCAAAAAGACAAGCCCCCCATCAACCTGGTGATCAACAACCGCAAGAACAGCATCGTGGCCAACGCTCCCCCGGACAAAATGGCGATCATCGAGCAGGCGGTGAAGGTTCTCGA
Organism: Pirellulales bacterium; assembly: GCA_963829655.1. GTDB lineage: Bacteria > Planctomycetota > Planctomycetia > Pirellulales > JALHPA01 > JBBDYH01. The sequence continues at coordinate 5,117,640 of CAWHJG010000002.1, read as the reverse complement.
TGTTCCCAAGGAAGGCGCGAGGAATTGTTGGCAAACGTGAACCGCATGCAGGTCTACCGCCTGGCCGCCGTCGATCCCGACGCGCTCATGGAAACGCTCAACGATCTCGGCGTGCTGCATCCTACTACGCGGTTGCAGGTGGACAAGCGAAACAAGTCGATCATCGCCTATGCGCCGGTGATGGACCATCTCACCATCCGCGCACTGGTCAACAAGCTCGATGGCAGCGGCCGCAAATTCGAAGTCATCCAACTTCGCCGCCTGGAAGCCGACCACGTCGCCGGCTCGATCGACTTCATGATGGGCGGCGCCGACAAGGAAAAAACCCAACAGCGCCGGCCGTTCTACTACGACTTCGGGTATTACGGCGGCGGCCGTCAACAAGAAGAGACGTCGAACGACAAGTTCCGCGTCGATGCCGACGTCGAAAACAATCGCCTGCTTCTCTGGGCCAACCCGATCGAGCTAGAAGAAGTCATGAACCTCCTGGCGAAGCTGGGCGAAGTTCCCGCCCGCGGCAGCAACACGAACACCGTCCGCGTGCTGCAGCTCGAACCCGGAAAGGCCAGCGACGACGCGCTGGAACGCATCCGCCGCGCCTGGCCTTCGCTGTCGCCGAACCCGCTGGTAGTTCCTCCAGCCGATCAGTCCAGCGATGCAGTGCCGCGACGTGATCGCACGAAAGACGTCGAGTCGCCCGCTCGCACCCCCTCGATCAAGTCCATCGATACGCGCAGCCGCGAGGCGCGCGCCGTGCCGAAGGCACAGTCGCCAACCACCGAACCAGGCGAAACCGTCGCAGTCGTGGCCGCCCCGGCGGTCTTGCGGCGAATCAAGGAGGATGAAATCGCGCTCGCTCAATCGGCCGATCAAGGCGGCGGAGGCGCGATTCCAACGCCCGCCACCAAAGATACCGAGACGGTCGTCGAACCTCCGATCATCAAACGCGACAGCAAGTCAACCAACGGCGCCGCCGAGGTCACCGAACCAGCCGTCGCCAGCAAAAGCCGCCGATGAAACCGGGGTAACCGATGCCGATCGCCAACGCCTCCGCCGCCAGATCGAAGACGCGCTGAAGGCCGAAGGCCGCGGTAAATCCAACGGCAACGTGCCGATCGTTATCAATCGCGGGCCCAACGGCGAGCTGGTCGTCTCCTCGCCCGACACCGAGGCCCTCGATCTCTTCGAGGAAATGATCAACGAGATGGGGCCGCCCCGAAAAGACTATGAGGTGTTCTATCTCAAGCACGGCTTCGCCTTCTGGGTTGCCGCCCGGCTCGAGGATTACTTCGAGATCGAGGATTCGAGCAAGAAGAACAACAATCGCTACCCGTTTTATTTTTACGACGACTTCGGCTCACAGTCGAACAAGAGCGACACCCGCCGCCTGTCCCGCCGCCGCCCCTTAAAATTCATCACCGACACCGACACCAACACGATCCTGGTCACGGGCGCCGACCCGAACCAGCTCAGGATCATCGAGCAGCTCATTAAGATTTACGATCAGCCCGAGCCGATGGACTCGCGTGCCGCGCGGATGACTAAGACCTTCCAGCTCAAGTATTCCAAGGCCAAGGTCGTCGGCGACACGGTCAAGGACGTGTATCGCGACCTCCTTAGCTCCAACGACAAGGCCCTCCAGCAACAGCAAGGCGGCGACCAGAAGAACAAGCGGCCCGAGAGTCAGAATACGTACATCACGAACTTTGGCGGTGGCGAGGACGAAGGCAAGCCGACCGAGGTGCGGTTCAAAGGCAAGCTGTCAATTGGCACCGACGAGTTGAGCAACACGCTGGTGGTCTCGACCGAGGGCGAGAACCTGATGAACAACGTCGAGCGGTTGATCGAGTCCTTGGATAATGGCCGCGCGCCGATCGCTTTCCACGGTCCGCGTGTTGCAGACCCGCGGCAGCATGGACTCCAAGGACGTGCGCAAGGCGCTGACCCGTGCCCTGATCGATCAACAACTGCAAAAGCAGCAGCAACAACGCCAAGGCCAGCAGCAACCGGGCCAGAATCCCCAGCAGCAACAGCAGCAGATGCAGCAGCAACAAGTAGACGAAAACGGCGCGCTCGTCGAGCAGTAAGGGAGGGCGAGGCTCCCGCCGAGCCTCACGTTCGCCGCGGATCTCCCCAGTGTAGTCATCTCGCTCCCCTGGGCTGAGCTTGCCGAAGCCGCGAGATGAAACATCCCCCCCGGCGAGCCGGAAGCGTCAGCGCCCGGAGCCGCTCGCTCGCCGCGCGTCTCTCGCCCCCAGTGTAGTCATCTCGCTCCGCGAGATGAAACATCTCCCCGGCTCTCGTTCGGCGCTGGTCTTGTGTGCCATCCCGGCGCGCCGGGATCCGCCCCGCTGCCTTCGGTGGTCCATTCTGTCCAAGGACGCAAGGAAGCGATCAAGTCCAACCCTAATCTTCCAAACTGCGGATTCTCGTGGTCGAAGATGACCCCCGAATCCGACCACGCCGTGTAACGAAGGTCGATTTTCAGCGAGTATAGAATAGAAAGCGATCATGACATTCACACCAAGCACCCGCGCCAGCCTGCTCCTTCGATTGCGTGATCCGCGCGACCACGACGCTTGGGTGGAGTTCGTGGAGCTTTACGAACCGGTCATTCAGCGGCTATTGCAAAGACACGGCCTGCAAGACGCCGACGTCCGGGAAGTGATGCAGGACGTGTTCATGGCGATCAGCCGTGGAGCCGATCATTGGGATCCGGCCCGCGATAGGGGAACATTCCGCAGCTGGCTGCGCGTTGTGACTCGGAACCTGATGGTTAGTTGGCTCCGGCGCCGCGACCGAAATATCCTGGCCGCAGGCGGCGCTAACCTGCAGGCAATGCTCGAACAAGTACCGGCCGCGTCGGCGGCCGAATCCGCCGAGTTCGACCTCGAATTACGTCGCGCCCAGTTTCGGCAGGCGGCGGAGCGCGTCGAGCGCGCGGTACAGCCTTTCACCTGGCGGGCCTTTTGGGAAACAGCCGTCGTTGGCGCGACGGCCGCCGACGTCGCCAAGAAACTAAGAATGAACGTCGGCGCTGTCCGGGTCGCCAAGTGTCGAGTCTTTGTCCGGCTGCGCGCGGCACTTGCTGAAATCGAGAACGATCAATGAACGAACACTACACGACAACGAATTTGCAAGCGGCGCTTGTTGGAGACCTTCCCGCGAACGATGAAGAATCGCTTGAGCGTCACTTGGCGTCGTGTGACGAATGCAGCGCCGCGATGGAGCGACTCGCGGGAGAGCCGGCTTGGCGCGCCGAAGCCGCCGCCCTGCTCGCCGACGATGAGCTCGACGCGCGGGCGGTCGCGCGCCGGAATGGTCCGAGGCAGATTTCACCGTCGAGCACTTGGATCCCTCTGACGAACCGGACGTGCTCGGCCGCTTAGGCGGCTACGACGTGCTCGAAATCATCGGTCGCGGCGGAATGGGCGTAGTGCTCAAGGGATACGATCGAGAGCTAAAAGCGCTGCGTCGCCATTAAAGTTCTGGCGCCCCACTTGGCGCGAAGCTCGCTGGCGAGAATGCGATTCGCACGTGAGTGCAAGCGGCAGCGGCCGTCGTTCACCCGCACGTCCTGGCAATTCACCAGGTGCAGGCGAGCGGTCGGCTGCCATTTCTGGTCATGCCGCTGGTCGCGGGCGAATCGTTGGCCGAGCGGCTCGCGGCCCAAGGCGCGCTTGAGTTGAAAGAGGTCTTGCGCATCGGCATGCAGGCGGCCGCCGGGCTGGCGGCAGCGCACGAGCAGGGCTTGGTACATCGCGACGTGAAACCCGCGAACATCCTCCTGGAAAAAGGGGTTGAACGAACCGTCGTCGCCGATTTCGGAATGGCCCGCGCCGCCGACGACGTTTCGCTCACCCGCGGGGGCGCCGTCGCTGGTACTCCCCAATACATGTCTCCCGAGCAGGTGTGGGGCAAACCCCTCGACGGCCGCAGCGATCTCTTCAGCCTGGGCTGCGTTCTCTATGAGATGGCCACAGGCGTGTCGCCGTTCCGCGCCGACTCGATCGTAGCGACGATGCGTCGCCTCGTCGACGACGCCCCTCAAGCGATCGACGCGATCAATCCTGAGTTGCCGCCCTGGTTCATTTCAATCGTCGACCGGCTGCTCGAAAAGGAACCCGCGAAGAGGTTTGGTTCGGCCAAGGAGGTCAGTGAATTGTTGGAGGAGTGTCTGGCGCACGTGCAGCAGCCGGCGACCTCGCCGCTGCCGGCTTTGCTCGCGCCCCATGTCATCGGCTTCCGTTCGAAGCTTAGCCGCTATCGGAAAGGGATTCTCGCTATGTTCGCATTGCTCGGATTTGGTCTCTTGGGGTTCGTTCTGTGGCAAGCCGACGAGTCGCCCGGTGAAAGTCAACAGCCACCCAAAAACGACGGTGCGCGCATCGAGGCCGCTGGCCACGGGAAGGGAGACCTCGCCCGACTTCAAGGAACCTGGGAGGGCAAGGTCCGATCGGAACACGAACGATACATCGTGCGTTTCACGATTGAAGGCCGGGACTTTATCCAGGTCCATCGCCGAGAATCCGACGGCAATGAGACTACGACGCGGGGGCGGATAGAACTAGACGAATCCGCCAATCCAAAACAGATGACGATGAAGGTGTCTTCCGTGTCAAGTTCCACGGGACCGCGCGTTCCAGGTCGGATCCCGAGCGAGGTCAACGCGATCTATAAGCTTGACGAGAGGGGACTAACCCGTCGCAACGGTCGTCGGGAACGACCGGCTGATTTCGACGATGAAGACCCCGCTCAAATTGTTTTCGGCCGTCTTGTCAGGCGCGAGAAAGATCGAAAGGAATCGTCGATCAACCTGGATTCTGGCGAAGTCGGAGCGAAAGTTGAGGCCGTCGCAGACGCCGATGGGGCTTGGTCGGACATCGCGCGGCGGCTCGTCGGAACATGGGCTGGTCATTCAGATCGATTCGCCGAGGTATACGAATTTCGCGCCGACAGGACCTTTCAGCAAGACGGCGTCTTGAGCTATCCAGGCCATGAAGAGGGGACATGGGAGATTGATTTCAAAACAATCCCGGCGACGCTCCAGCTCAAACTCACGAAGTCCGAGAACAAGGACTATCCGGTCGGCTCGATTCTGACCCATAAACTTGCCGGGCTCGATGCCAAACACCTCCGCTTTGAAAGACCGGACCATCCCGATCTAAACCTATTTGGACCTCGAGGGCCGATCACCTATACGCGACGGAGAACGAGCGAAACGCGGCCGGGCGATGCTGCCCAAGTGAAACCCAGTCGGGCCGATCTGTTGGGTGAATGGAATCGCGGCGACAACTCCCTCGCGACCGTCTTGTTCACTCTTCAACTGAGAAGGGATGATTCCTTTACGCTCGACCAGCGCGACACCGCGCTTAAGTTCGATTCGGCGACGCACGGCAAATGGGAGCTCGTTAGCGACGGATCAAAACTGATTCTTCGTCAAGAACTGATTCTTCACCAAGAGCGGGGCGATGGCAACGCCACGGATGCGAGCCGTGCCGCAGAAGCAGGAACAGAAATCCTGACCGTCGACCGAAAAGACGGCCGGTGGATACTGACCCATGGCGGTCAAGGAACGTATCACAAGCACGACGCCGCTCGGGGAGTGAAGTAGCGCTTGCGATCGAGAATAGATACGCGCTCGTCGAGAAAGATTGAGCGAAAGGGAGCCAGTCCAATGCTCGCGCACAAAGATAGACCTTTCGTTGCATTCACGTTCCTCGTCGCTGCTGCCGGGAGTGGCGCTTCCCGAGACTCTCAGTTAAGAACCGAACCGTCTTCATCCCTCGGACTCGACATCAGGTGAGTTATGCTTCGCTTGAAAGTGCTCTCGAGCTCGCTGGTCGCACTAAGTGCCTTGACTGTTAATAGCTCGCGATGCGCCGCGGCGCCCGTTTACACCGGTGTGAATCTCGCCGGCGCTGAGTTTACGCCCAATCAATTGCCCGGCAATTACAACGGACACTACACGTACCCCACGCAAGGCGAAATCAACTATTTCACTGGCAAGGGAGCCAATACATTTCGATTGCCGTTCCTTTGGGAGCGATTGCAGCGCTCGCTAAACGGCGATTTCTACGCTTCTGAATTAGCCCGCGTTCAACAGTTTGTCGACAATGCGACGTCGCGCGGAGCATACGTCGTGCTCGACCCGCACAATTACGCGCGGTACCAAGGCGCTGTCATCGGCAGTGCTGCCGTCCCCAATGCCGCGTTCAGCGATTTCTGGTCGCGGCTGGCAAGTGCTTTCAAGACCAACGATCACGTCATCTTTGGCCTGATGAACGAGCCCAACAACATGCCCTCGACCGAGCAATGGGTCACTTCGGCGAACTCTGCAATTGCCAGCATCCGCGCAACGGGCGCGACGAACCTAATTCTCGTGCCTGGTAATGCTTGGTCGGGTGGGCACAGTTGGAACGAAAACTGGTACGGTACGCCCAACGCCGTCGCCATGCTTAACGTCGTTGATCCTTTGGACAACTACGCTTACGAAATCCACCAATACTTGGACCCAAGCACAGGTGGTTCCGCTGAAGAGCCTGCTCGCGCGAGCATTGGCGTCGAGCGGCTCAGCGGCGTTACACAGTGGCTCAAAACGCATAATCGCCACGGATTCCTGGGAGAGTTCGGCGTTCCGCGAACCCCACTTAGCTATCAAGCCTTGGACAACATGCTCGACTTCATCGATCTGAATGATGATGTGTGGCTCGGCTGGACCTATTGGGCCGCAGGCCCTTGGTGGGGCGAATATCACTTCACCGTTGAGCCAACATCCACCGGCCAAGATCGGCCGCAAATGGCGGTGCTCCAGCAGCACTTCGTGCCCGAGCCGTCAAGCTTTATGGTATTAGCAGCGGGGATTACTTGCGTCGCAGGTGCGTGGAGAATGCGGCGGCGTGCCACTGCTCCTTAGCCGCCGCTCTGTACCATACTTGGCGTCTTGGCGGTTCACCCAAAACCTCGCGTTTTCCCCGGGAAATACGGCGCCGTCTCAATTCAGTGCTGAGTGGTTCATCGCACCGCGCACAAACCCCTGGTTTTCCCGACCCGATTGCCTCCCAAAACCCCTCTCCCCTCAAAAGCGCTTCGGTGTTCCCACCGCGCCCTCCGAACCCTAATCCCTAACCCCTAATCCCTCACCAGCAATGGTGATGGTGCCCGTGGTGGCCAAACACGATCACCGGATGCGGGTCGTAATCGTAGACGACCCTCCGGTGAACCACGACCGGCTCTTGGCGAACGACCGTCGCATGGCGGTCGGCGTCGATCATGCCTTGGATCACGCGGTCGCTGACGCCTTGGTTGTGCAGGCTGACGATGTCAGACGCCGTCAAGCGGAAGTTGCCGTTGGTCGAGCGGATTGAGGAGAGGATCGTTTCTTCGGCGACACCCGAGTGGGTCATTTGCACAACGTCGCCGACAGTCACGTTCGGCCTGGCATTGGCCGCGGCCACGCGCGCGTCGGCTTGGCGTTCGACGTCGTCCACTGCGCTACCCATCAGGCCGCCGCTGATCGCGCAGCGCCCCTCCCAATAGTGCTCCAGTACCGGTGTGTCCAACCTGGTTGCCGATGATGGCCCCGGCGCGAGCGCCCAAAGCACCACCGGCCAGTGCCCCCGTCTCGCCGCGCGTCGCGCAGCCCGAGCAGAGCAGGCCCAAAGCTGTTGCCAGCAGCATGCAGTTCCTGGCCATTATCGTCCTCCCGGAAGGCAGAGCGGCGGTGTCTACAAGCATCTTTATCGTCAGGGTTGGGAGCCAGAGAGTAGAGGTGGGATTTCTCAGAGGCCGGCAAGCACTGCCTGACCCACACAGAAACGCCGTATTGTTCGGCGGGGACGAAACTTGGGGCGATTCCCGGGGTTTCTACATTCGGGCGCCGCACGCGCCGTTTGGTCTTTTCCGCTGCCCTGTTCTCGATCCTAAGTTGTGTGACTACAATAAGTTGTAGTCGTCATCGCAAGCCAAAAACATCAGAAATCAGGGGCCGGCACGAATGCTTGTGGTCCGCATGACTCGAATTCGAGGGATCTTTGTGACTGCATCCACTGCTCGAAAGTCCGTTTTCCGGTTGGCGGTTGTAACCGCGGTCTGCGTGGCTTTGGCGGCCTCGCCCCAATCCGGCGTGGCTGCTGACCCAGCCTTTGTGGGCAAGCTGGCACTGGCGGCCGATCCTGAGGTGGCGCAGCGGCTAGGCTTATCGGACGAGACGCAAAAGGCGTTGTCGGACCTGATCGACAAGCGCGAGAACGAGGTGGTGAACCTGACGCTCGAGATTCGCAACCTGCCGCCGGCCGAGCGCGAGGCCAAACTGGCCCCATTCCGCGAGGCCTCGGAGCGCGAAGGGCTGAAGCTGCTCTCCGCCGAACAGGCCGCCAAGCTCGAACAGGTGCGGATTGAGCGGGCCGGGAATGCGGCGCTCATGGAGCCGGCGGTGCTTGAAAAACTGAAACTCTCTGCCTCGCAGAAGGAGCAGATCGACAGCCTGCTCAAGGAGCAAAAGGAAGCCCTTGCAAAGGTCCCGCCCGCGGCTCAGACCGCGCTCAAGGCCGAATATGACCGGAAGGTCGCCGCGCTTTTGGACGACACGCAGCGTGCCAGTTGGGACAGCCTGGTCGGCAAGAGTGGAACTGCGTCAACCGGTAGCGCTCCTTCTTCGGACACGGCACAGCGAGACAGCGGCGAGCGTCGTGGACCGAGCGGTTTTAGCGGACGTCGCGGTAGCCGCGGCGGGCCAGGCGGCAGTCGAAACAGCGTGGCCGGAGGCGGCTCGCAGAACGACGGGCCGCGCCCAAGTCCCGGACCCGCAACTCCGACGGTCCGATCGCCGAACGATAAGCCGGCGGTTGAAGCAGCCGGGGACGGCAAGCTGCGGTTTAACTCGCGGATGCAGCCGTGGCGGGACGTGATTGAGTGGTTCGCCGACCAAGTGCAATTGTCGCTGTACATCGACGAGACGCCGGTCGGAACGTTCAACTATCAGGACTCGAAGGCCTACACGCCCGAAGAGGCGATCGACCTTTTGAACAGCATCCTTCTGAACAAGGGTTATGCGCTCGTTCGCCGCGAGCGGATGCTGACGCTGGTGAATCTGCAGAACGGCGTTCCGCCACACATGGTGCGGCACGTCACCGAGGAGGAACTGGCGAAGTGCGGCGAGTTTGAAATCGTGAGCATGCTGTTCCGACTCGACCGGTGGACGCCCGAGGAGGCGGAAGCCGAAGTCAAGAAGTTGGTAGGAAGCTGGAACGTAGGTGGCGTGGTATTGCTGCCCAAGGCGCGGCAGCTCGTGGTGACGGAAACAGCCGGCAAACTGCGAACGATCAAGAATGTAATCGACTCGCTGGAACGGCCTCAGGGACCGGCGAGCGACACCATCAAGGTGCTGACGGTAAGAAGTTCGACGGCTGAGCACGCGCTGGACCAGATCAAGTTGTTGTTGAACATACCCGCGACGGGCAGCGCCACGTCGGATGGTGCGGTTCGGATTGTGGCCGACGCAACGGGGCGGAATCTGCTCGTCAGCGGCAAGGCCGACGCCATCGCGAAGGTCGAGGAGATCCTGAAAGTGGTGGATGGCGACTCGCCCGGAAGCGCTGGCGGCCCGGTGGTACGCGCCCCGCAACTTGAGGTGTATTCGCTGGCTGGGGCGGATCCTGCGACCGTGCTTCAGGTACTGCAAACGCTATTGGCGGGAATTCCAAATGTGCGTCTGGCAACGGAACCGGCGACCGGTTCGTTGATCGCCTGGGCGCCGATGGAGCAGCAACTGACGATTCGCTCGACGATCGCGCAAATGCAGCGGGATTCGCGGCAATTTGAGGTAATTCGTCTGCGGAATGTCGATCCACAGGCGGCCGCAACGGCGATCACCAAACTGTTCGCCACCGGCACCGAAATCGGGGCATCGAGCGCGCCAAAGGTCGAGGCCGAGACGACGTTGCGGCAGTTGATCGTGCGCGGAACCTCGGATCAGATCGCTCAGATCAAGACGATGCTCGAAAAGATGGGCGAGACGGACGTCCATTCCGACGCAGTCGCGAGCGACGAGCGATCGAATATCCGTATGCTGCCAATCAAGGGTCGCGCGGCGCGGACGGTGTTGGGACAACTCGAGCAGGTGTGGCCGACTTTGCATAAGAACCGCATTCGCGTGGTGACTCCGTCGTCGTTGACGCCGATTGGCGAGGGCGAGTCGTCGTTTGTGCAGCCCGCGCTGGATGGCGGAATTGCACAGCGGCGGCCGATTGGCGAAGTGGAACAGGCCTCGCGACCGATCGTGATTCAGCCGCGGCCATCGCCGGCTGCGACGGAAGCGACCGGGGCCGGCCGCGCAGCGCGCAAGCCGGCACTGCCAGTAGATGATAAGCCGGCGCCCTCGATTCAACGACAGCCGGACGCAAATCGAGATACCTCGGTGATCCGAAAGCGGCTGAATGAGCTGGTCGCCGAATTGCCAGGCGAGGCCCGGCGAAAATTACAGGTAACCTTTGCGAATCAGCGGACGGAGGTGCAGCAGAAGGACGGCACGATTGAAGAGATCCGGGACGCGATTGACACGCCGCCACGGACGGCTGAGGAGGCAACGTCACCGGAAAAGAAGGCGAACGACGTTGAACAGGCCACTCCGGACGCCACGGTTACAACCGAAGCGACGGAATCGGACGGTGAAATGGCCGAGGTCATCATTGCGCCGGGGCCTGATGGAATCGTCATCGCCTCCAAGGACATGAAGGCGCTCGACGATCTGGAAGCGCTGATCCGCTCGATGGCTAGTCGAACGCTCAGCACCGATCGCGACTTTACCGTGTTCTATCTCAAGTACGCCAAGGCGCAGGTGGTTGCCGAGTTGTTGGAGCAGATCTTTGGCGGTGGATCATCGAGCAGTAGCGGCGGCGGGCGGTCGTTCATGAACGATATCGCCGGCGCGGCGTTTGGCGACGGCATGATGGGTAACTTGCTGTTTGGCGGCGGGGGCGACTCCGGCGCGCCGGCAACAATTCGCGCGACAGGCACCGTCGCGATTGTGCCTGACACGCGGTTGAACGCTCTCGTGGTGCAGGCCAACTCGACCGATCTGGACACAGTGGAGCAGTTGCTGAAGGTGCTCGACCAGAAGAGCAGCCCGGAAGACGTGCTGGTGCTGGCTAAACCGCAGATTATCCCGGTGTACAACACGTCGGCGGAAGAAGTGGCCAACGTGGTGCGGCAAGTTTACGCGGACCGGATCGCGGGCCCCGCGGGCCAACAGCGTCAACCAAATCCGGAAGACTTCATCCGAGCGCTGGCGGTGGCGGCGGGCGGGGCGGTCGGGGCGGCGGTGGACGGAGTGGTGGCGATCGAGCGGAGGAGACGCAAAAGATGACGGTCGGTGTTGACGCGGACCAACTCGCTGGTCGTGTCGGCGCCGGACAATCTGTTTAGCGAGGTGAAGCTTCTTGTCGAGCAATTGGACACGATCGACACGGGCTCGAACGAGACGATGAAGGTGGTCACGCTCAAGCGATCGAATCCGTCGGCGGTTCAAACGGCGCTGACAACAGATCGTGGGCGAGCAGTTGCGAACGACGACACAGAATTCGACTGCCAGCCGCAATAACAACAATAATTCGAACCGGAATCGGACCGGGGGCGGGCAGAACAACGGACAGAACCGGGCCCAGGCCTTTAACCAAATCTTTGGTGGGGGCGGCGGCCAGGGGGGCGGCGGCGGCGGATTCCAGGGAGGGTTCCAAGGCGGCGGCGGGGGCGGTCGCAACTTTGGCGGTGGTGGCGGCTTTGGAGGCGGCGGCAATTTTGGAGGGCAGGGGGGCGGTGGCGGCGGTCGTCGCGGCGGCGGAGGCGATGGCGGTGGCGGCGGCGGACGCGGTCGATAGTACTCCGTGCGTTGATCAGTCCTAGCTGGCTTGGGCGACGTTCAGCCGTTGGCCTTATCTTTGTTCGATTCGTGCAGCTCGAGCTTGCCGATTTGCCGTGCGCGATATCGATAGCTACATTTGGCGTCTGGCGTTGACTTCGAACACCTTGGTCGGGCGGATCCATGCGCGTGCTCGTCGTGGACGACAACGTGGACAGTGCGTACCTGCTGCGCGAGCTGATCAAGGTTTGCGGGCACGAGCCGGCCACCGCCAATTCCTCGACACATGCCCTGGATCTAGCGATCCAATGGCGGCCGGAGCTTGTGTTTCTTGACCGGGGAATGCCCGACGAAGATGGGTATCAATTGGCCAGCCGGCTGCGAAACGAGGCCCAATTGCGTTCCGCGCGGATCGTCGCGGTAAGCGGGTATTAGGACGACGAAGACCGGCGACTGGAGGCGCAGATCGACGAACATCTACAGAAACCGGTGACCGTGCATCAACTTCGCCAACAATTACGCGGCGAAGCGCAATAGGTCCAAAGAGGCGCCGCGCGAGCTTCGATCGCCGTCGGATTGGCCCTTACTACTTCCGCTCCGATGCCATGCACTCGGCCGGCGTGATCAGACCATCGCCGTTGACATCGTAGCGATTAAACTCGCTGAGCTTGGATTCGCTCCACCGGCTTTCGTACTCGGCCATCGAGACCTGGCCATCGGCGTTGCGATCGTTGCGCGAGAACCACGAGGGAAGGCCCTCGGGAAGCCGATCGGTCGGCGTGAGGAATCGTGCGGAACGGCCGCTGGTGGAATCTGAGCTTGCCCTCGATGAGCCAGATCTGCCCCCAGAACGACCGCCACCTGAGCGCCCGCTGGAGCTACCACCAGAGGATGAGCTCGCGCTGGAAGGCGGGCCGCCGCGATTCTGTTCAGAGAAGCGGGCGGCGAGCTCGTCGAGCGTGATCACGCCGTCGCCATCCTTGTCCCCCTTGCCCGGGTCATTGGCCATCTTGCTCCACTCATCGCGTTCGAGCGTGCCGTTACGGTTGGCGTCGTATTGCCGGAGCAACGCGGTCGCGTAGCGTCTCATTTGATCGTCGGGGCTGCTGCCGGTCGTATTCGAGGAGGTGTTTGGAGTGCTGGTGGCACTCGGCGTGGGGGTAGAGTCGCTGCGTTCCTCGTCGCGATTTCGGTCGCGGCCGCGCTCTTCGCGACGGTCGCGGCGCTCTTCGGTCGCTGCTGGCGCGGATGCCTGGGCTGGGGCTGAACCGGTCACGGCGGCAATTGGCTCTCCGAAACCAGGGACGGGCTTGAGATCGGCGGAAATGCCAAAGCCAGGCACCAGCGGTGTGGTCTTGGGGACGCTCTTGGTGTCGGACGATTTGCCGTCGGAGCGGCTGGAAATGCCGTTGGAAGTCGGGGAGGCCGAATCGCCCATGCGCTCGCGCATCATCCGCTCGCGGCCCTGAGTCATGGCCTCTTCGAGCTTGGCGATTGGAACCGGCTGGTTGAGGTCGAGATTGCCATCGCGGGCCGCCCGCTCAAGGTAAGAACGGAAACGGGGATTCACCTCGGTCGGATCGATTAGGCCGTTCTGGTTAAGGTCCATCCGCCGGATGAAATCGGTAGCTCCACCGCCGCCAAACCCGCCGCGCTCGAAGCCCCCGCGACCACCGAAACCGCCACGGTCAAAGCCGCCCCGGCCGCCAAAGCCGCCCTCGCCCATCCCACCGCGATCAAAGCCGCCCCGGCCCCCAAACCCGCCCTCGCCCATCCCACCCCGGTCAAATCCGCCGCCGCGGTCGAATCCCCCACGCCCGCCGAAGCCGCCCCGGTCGAAGCCACCTTCGAAACGCTCGCGTCCGCGAGACCGGCGGTCATCGTCGTCGTCATCGTCGTCGTCGCCGCCACGGCGGCCTTGAGCGTTGGCAACCGCGGCCAGGAGCAGGACGCAAACGAACGCACTGAGAAACCTTGGGCCGAGATTCATCGTCATAAGCCGTGTGGGGTAGGTCGCCAGGTCCGCCATCTCCATAAACTATTAAACCATCGGCCGTGGCACTGGGTACTGTGTTTGGACACAAAAAACCCACTGCCCGCGGAACCTAGCCACCAATGCCGGTGTTCAAGCCCTTAGACCATCGGACCGGCGCGGGGCCGCTTCATGGTGAGGCTGCCCTTCAACGGGCTTTACGACAAGGGTGAGTGCATGACCCGCACATTACGACTGTTTGTGGTTGGGCTTTTGGTGCTGGCCGCCGTGCCGGCGCTGGCCCAGGATCGTCAGGGGGGCCGCCGCGGCGGCGGATTTGGCCGGGGTGGCGCCGGCGGTGGAATGGGGGCGGCGCAGTTGGTGGCGATTGAGGCGGTGCAGAAGGAGCTGGAGCTGGTAGACGACCAAAAGTCGGAGATTACCAAGATCACCGAGGAATCACGTCAGGGGCTGGGCGATCTGTTCGGCGGCTTGCGCGATCTTCCCGACGAAGAGCGTCAAGCGAAGATGCGCGAGATGCAGGAGAAGCTTGCAGCGCAAAACAAGGAGACGGAAGAGAAGATCAACAAGGTGTTGCTCGACCACCAGAAGAAGCGGTTGAAGGAAATCACCTTGCAGGTTCGCGGCGTGGCGGCGCTATCGGACGCCGAAGTGGCGACGGCGCTGGCGCTTACGACTGATCAGAAGGACCAGATCAAGAAGGTGATCGAGGACGGAGATCGGGCTCGCAACGACCTGCGCCAGAACGCCGGTGACGGCGACCGCGAGGCGCTGCGTGAAAAGGGACAAACAATTCGTCAAGAAACTGAGCAAAAGGCTCTTGCGGTTCTGACTGCCGATCAGAAGACGAAGCTTGAGAATATGAAGGGCAAGAAGTTCGAGATCGATCCCGCTCTGCTTCGTGGCGGTCGCGGTGGCTTCGGCGGCGGCGGCGCTCGCCGCGGCAACCAATAGAGCGTTCGCGTGTGGTGAAATGCGTCGGCCCGGCGAGCGTGGCGGCAACAGAACGAGAGTTGCCCCACCTTCGTCGTTGGCCCAGATTAATCAACTGGACGCCGACTCCGTCGCGACCTCGGATTGCCCCGCGTAATTCGGTGGTCGCGGCGGTTTTTTTTCGCCGTCATGAACTCGCAAATGTTAGGCACGAAGAATCGCAGAGTTGCAGTGACTGTGTGAGCCAGATTCATCAAAAATTAATGGGTCGTCATTTAAATTGTCGGATTCACTGCCATGCACGTATCGACCCAGCGCTGGAAACGCAACAAACACGTCAATGTCTCGCAGGCGCGAACTGGATTCGATACGCCTGAGCGCTTATCCTGGATAGAGGACCGTGCGAGCGGTCCCCCCGCCAACAACGCCCCGCCAGTATCGGAACTCACAATGGAATCGGGAGAAGTTCTGCTGCGCCGAGGATTGCTCAGCGACCGCCAACTGGCCCAGGTTCGGGCCGCCCAGACGAATGGCGCGCGGCTCGATCAGATCGCGGTGGATCAAGGGTTGGTTTCGGAAGAGGCGGCGCTGCGCCATCGGCGACGAGATGGGGATCGACTTTGTCGATCTCGCGGAGACGCCGATCGACGACTCGCTATTGGGACTGTTTCCACAGCGTTTGCTCCATCGTCACACGCTATTCCCGGTTCGGCGCGACAACGGAACTCTGTTCGTCGCCACGAGCGACCCGTTCGATCTGTACCCGCTGGATGAGCTATCGGCGGCGACGGGTTTGTCGGTGGTCCCGGTGCTGGCCAGCCGTGCGGAAATCACCAAGCTGATCAAGTCGCGATTGGGCGTGGGGAGCGAGACAGTCGAAGGACTGTTGGCCACGGCCGACGAGCGCGTCCAGCTTTTGGACGAGATCGAAACCGATGGCTCCGAACTGTCGGAGATGGCGCAAGAGGCGTCGGTCGTCCGGCTGGTGAACGAAATCCTGTTGGAAGCGATCGAGTCGCGTGCCAGCGACGTGCACATCGAGTCGCAAGCCGCCGGGCTGGTGATCCGCTATCGCATCGACGGCATCTTGCATTTGCAGCCGATGCCGCCGGAGATTCACCGCTTTCAAGCGGCGATCATCAGCCGGTTGAAGATCATGGCGCGGCTGAACATCGCCGAGAAGCGCCTGCCGCAGGACGGCCGGATTCAATTGAAGGTCGCCGGCCGCGAAGTGGACGTCCGCGTGTCGGTGATCCCGATGATCCACGGCGAAGGCGTGGTGATGCGTCTGTTGGATAAGGGACGCATGAAGTTCGAGCTTCAGGCGCTCGGGATGGAGCCGGGCATGTACAAGACGTTTCATGAGCTGATCCAGCTCCCGCACGGCATCATCCTCGTCACCGGCCCCACCGGCTCCGGCAAGACGACCACGCTCTATAGCGCGCTGGTTGAAATTCGCGACGACACAACCAAGATCATCACCACCGAAGACCCGGTCGAGTATCAGCTTGCCGGCATCAACCAGATTCAGGTGCATCCCAAGATCGGGCTGACGTTTGGCGCACTCGCTGCGAAGCATTCTGCGCCACGACCCGGACATCGTGCTGGTCGGCGAAATCCGCGACCTGGAGACGGCCGAGAACGCGATCCAGGCGTCGCTGACCGGCCACCTGGTGTTCAGCACGCTGCACACCAACGATTCGGCGGGCGCCTTTACGCGCATGATCGACATGGGCGTGGAGCCGTTCTTGATCGCCAGCACGGTCGAGGCCGTGATGGCCCAGCGGCTGGTGCGGACGCTGTGCACGCAATGCCGCCAACCCTTTACCCCCTCTCGCGACGAACTGCCGGCGGATTTTCCGTTCGACCACTTTAAGAAGAGCGGGCAACCACTCTATAAGACTACCGGCTGCCGAGCATGCCGCAATGTCGGCTATAGCGGTCGTGTGGGCATCTACGAGCTTTTGGTCTCGACCGACCGCATCCGGCAGCTTGCCCATGACCGGGTAGGCACCTGGGCCATCAAGCAGGCAGCCGTGGAGGAAGGAATGCTTACGCTTCGCCAGGACGGTTGGATTAAAGTAATATCTGGCCGGACCACGGTGGACGAAGTCCTCCGCGTGACGAAGGGAGACGTCGATTGCCAAATGACGAAGGGCGAAATCAGAATCCCTGCGCGCCGGGATTGATTCGTCATTCGAGCTTCGTCATTCGAGATTTCCTCCTATGCCTGACTTTGCCTACACAGCGCGCGACACCACGGGCCGGAAGGTCACGGGCGTCATCTCGGCGGCCAACCAGCGCGAGGTGCTCTCGCAATTGGCCACGAAGTCGCTGTTCCCGCTCGTCGGTCGATACGTCGATGGCCGAAGCGGCCGAGCGGCGCAGCCATCGCCGCGTAAAGGCGCAGTTGATGGCGACGACGTATTCGCAGCTCTCCGGACTGTTGCGGAGCGGCGTGCCGCTGTTGCGGTCGATCGACGTGTTGCGAAACCAGACGTCGCACGGAGCGTTGAAGGAAGTGCTTTCGCACGTGTATAGCGACGTGGAAGAGGGCGCAACGCTGGCCGAGGCGATGGCCGTGCATCCCAAGGCGTTCAGCGAGATGGCCGTCAGCATGGTCCGCGCCGGAGGCGAAGGCGGATTCCTCGAAGATGCACTCGCGCGCGTGCGCAATTCACCGAGCAGCAGGCCGATCTCAAGGGTCGAACCGCGGGAGCGCTGGCGTATCCGGTTTTTTTGGCGCGTGGTGGGAATGATCGTGATCTTTGTGTCTGATCGTTTTCTTTGTGCCGCGGTTTGAAGTGCTGTTTGCGCGGCTGAAGGAGCGTGGTGAGCTGCCCGCGGTGACCGAATGGCTGCTGGGCACAAGCAGCGTGCTCGGCCGCTACGGGTGGATTCCGCTTGGTCGCGATCGGCTTATTGTTCTACTGGGTCCGCGATCGGCTGCAAACCGAATCCGGCAAATTGATGCGGGACCGTTTGCAGTTGCGGATTCCGATGGCGGGGAAGATATTCTTGAATCTGGCCGTGGCCCGATTTTGCCGCGTGCTCGGAACGCTCTTGCACAACGGTGTGCCGATTCTCAAGTCGCTGGAGATCAGCGCTGCGGCGGCCGGCAACCGCGTGCTGGGCGCGGCCATCAAGGACGCGGCGGAGAATATTTCAGCGGGTCAATCGCTGGCGCGGCCGCTGGCGGCGAGCGGGCACTTTCCGGCCACCGTAACCGAGATGATCGCCGTGGCGGAAGAAGCCAATACCCTGGATACGGTGCTCAACGAAATTTCCGACGGGCTGGAACGGCAGACCTGGCGCAAGCTGGACCTGATGGTGCGCTTGCTGGAGCCGGTGATGCTCCTGGTGCTGGCCGGTATCATTTTGGTCGTCGTCGTGGCCCTGCTATTGCCGGTCCTCAAGATGGCAATGACGATCTAATTGGCGCCGAGCGGGGTTTAATTTTAGTGGGATGATGTCAATTCAAAACAAGAACGAGGCGGCCGCGCACGGCCGCCGTGAGTTTATGACAGGAGGAGAACGATGAACGCTTACATGAAACGTCGGCGCCAACTGCGTCGCGGCTTCACGCTGATGGAAGTCTTGCTGGTGTTGGCCATTCTGGTCGTGCTGTTCTCGATTTCCGTGGGCGTGTACTCCAACGTCCAACGCAGCTCGAACCAGCGAAACGCGAAAATCCAGGTCGAGGCAATCGATCAGGCGTCAGAGCGATTTTTCGCGATGACCGGACGGTATCCAAGCGCGATCGACGAGCTGGTGCACCTGCCCGCGGACATGGACAACATCAAGTGGGGTGGACCTCACTTGGAAGAAGATCCGACCGATCCCTGGAGTCGAAAGTTCATTTACCGGTACCCGGGCGAAATGAACGACGTCGAAAAGCCTGACATCTTTTCGCTGGGCGAGGATGGCCAGGAAGGCACGATCGACGATGTGGGGAACTGGCCAGCGCAGAGCTAAGCTAAGTTACGACTAACGTATGCAGGAACCAGACAAACACCAACGAGCACGGCGAGGGTACACGCTATTCGAGATCCTGCTCGTCTTGGCGCTGCTCGTGGCGCTATTAAGCATCGCGACTCCGGTATTCCGCAACTCCTTTGCCGTCGAACGGCTGCGCAAGGCGGCCGACGCGGTCAGTACCGCATGGTCCAAGGCGCGGCTCGAGGCCATGCGCAGCGGCCAGACCCATGTCTTTCGATTTGACTACGGCTCTAACACCTATGTCGTCGCGCTTTGGGAAACCGGCGACGCAAGCATCGAAGCCAGCGAAGCTACCACCGTCGCGCAAAAAATGGGGACGCTGCCCGGCGACGCGGTGTTTTACGCCGGAGAAAAGGTCGTAGACACTCGGACTGCACAGACCGAAGAAAGCGGCGGCGGGCAGACCGCGCCGCAGATCTTCTTTTATCCCGACGGAACCACTTCGACCGCCCAAGTGTTGCTGTCCAATGGCGAGGAGCGGTTCTTGCGCGTCGAGCTCCGCGGTCTGACGGGAATCTGCGCGCAAGCGAAGTCATGTCGGGCACAGAGGTGGGCTTGCACAACTACGGGACTTAAACCGTTCACACGAGCACGAGCATTGAATGCGCCGCCGAGCATTCGCACTGTTGGAAGTGATCATCTCGCTCGCGATCCTGGTGGTCGCGCTGGCCGCGCTCGGCGAGTTGCTGCGCAATGGGCTTCGCAGCGCGACTGCGGCTCGCCACCTGAGCCGCGCGACGATGCTCGCCGAGACGAAGCTCGCGCAAATCACAAGCGGCCTCGTGGCCCCCGACCCTGTGAGCAATGCGGCGTTCGAGAACGAGCCGGGCTGGTTGTATTCAATCGATGTCACGGAGGGGGGCACGCCGCAGTTGTTGGCGATTCGGGTGAACGTCATGCGCGATGTGCCGGAAAAGCAACAGACGGTCTCGTGTTCGCTGGTGCGATGGGTGATCAATCCGTCGGCGGAGACGACGGCGATGGATTCATTACAGGATTCCAGCAGCTCCAGTAGTTCGAGCAGCTCGACCGGCAGTTCCACGGGAAGTGGAGCAGGAGGCGCCCCGTGAAGGTGAATCGCTACGCAACGACCACGCGAGTCCCCGGCGGCTTCACGCTGTTGGAAGTCGTCCTGGCGTTGTCGCTGACCGTGGTCGTCATGTCGGTAATTGGAACCGCAATCCATCTGCACCTTCGCTCGCTCGACGTGATGCGCGTTGGGATCGAGCGCGATCAGCTCGCGCGGACGATCATGCGCCGCATCGCCGACGATATTCGCGGAACCGTTCGCCACGAGCCGTTTGATGCGTCGGGCATGGAAGCCATTGGCCAGGGAGCGTCCAACGCCATGACGGCTTTGATGGGAGCAGCAGGCGAAGAAGGCGGTGGCGCCGGCGCTACCAGCGGCAGCAGCAATAGCACTACCGGTGGCATTACCAAACAGAGCGCCGGTCGCGGCCGATCGACCAGCAACACCAACGCAACCTCCGCCGCGAAGTCCAACCAGGCGGAAGGTGAATCGTCGGAGGAAGACGCGTCTACGACAGAAGCTCCGGCCGAGCTGCCGGGTGTGTACGGCGGCGAATTTCAGTTGCAGATCGATATTGGCCGGATTCCGCGTCCCGACGAATTCGCCGGGACGATTGAGGGCGGCTACATCCCGGCCAGCGATGTTCGGACGGTGAATTACTACATCACGACTCCGGGAACCGTGGCCGCGCCGGAAGGCGGTTTGGTGCGCAGCGAGATGAACCGTGCGGAAGCCATGTATATGTGGGCACAAGGCGACCCCAGTCAGCTCGAGCAGCGAGCGGCCCTGTTGGCCGCCGAGGTGGCGGGGATTCGCTTCGCGTACTTCGACGGGATGGAGTTTTTCCCCGAGTGGGACACTACAGCGATGGGCGGATTGCCAGTGGCGGTGGAGATTGAATTGACGCTCCTCGATCCGGTCACAAAGCAAGTCGCCGGCGTGAACGGGATGCCAGACGCTGACTCGGTTTACCGGATGCTCGTGCACCTGCCCAACGGCGGCCCGTTCGCCCAAGGCGGCAGCGCTGCGCGGGCTCCGCCACGGGCGAGGAAGGAAGTTCGGACACGACTGGCCAGGAGAGTTCTTCGAGTGGATCGGAGAGCGGCTCGGGGGGCGGAACTCCAACGGGCGGAAGCAGCGGCGGCGGCACGACAGGAGGTGGGAGATGAAACACACGCGATCTGAAATCGGACCCCGCTCACGCGGCATTGTGTTAGTCGTTGTGCTGATTGTGATCGTGATGTTGAGCCTGGCCGCGTACACATTTGCCGAGCTGATGCTGACCGAGTTTCGCGCGGCACAGGTCAATCTGCGACAAGCGCAGGCGCGGGCACTATCGGATTCGGGCGTGGAGTACCTGCGCGACTTCCTGGCGCAGTCGCCAGAAGTGGCGCAGCAAAACGGCGGCCGCTACAACAATGCCCCGATTCTCCAAGGTCAGATGCTCCTCGATGGCCAGGTGCCGCGCGACCGAGGGCGGTTCACAGTGATCTCGCCCAACATAGAGAACGGCGAATTGACCGGCGTGCGATTTGGCGTGCAGGATGAGTCGGCGCGGTTAAACCTCAACGCGCTCGTCGCGGTCGAAAAAGCCGCGGCTGGGAGCGGCCGGGCGCTGTTGATGGCAATACCCGGTATGACCGAGGATACCGCCGACGCGATCCTGGACTGGCTCGACGAAGATGATGAAACGCGCGAGCTGGGCGCTGAGATCGATTACTACTCGGGCATGGGCTATCAGTGCAAGAACGGCCAGCTCGGCACGATCGAAGAGCTGTTGCTGGTCAAGGGAGTAACACCCGATTTGCTGTTTGGCGCCGACTACAACCGCAACGGCGTCGTAGACGCGAACGAACAAACCGGCTCGTCGCTGGCCGACGCGACCAGCAGTCCTTCGGAAGCGAACCTCGGCTGGGCGCAGTTCTTCACGCTCTACAGCCAGGAGGAAAATCTGCAGCCGGACGGCACGCCGCGGATCGATCTCAACGGCAACGACATGCAAGTACTACACGACGAACTCTCGGTCGTGCTTTCTCCGGAGCAGGCGAATTTCATTGTCGCCTATCGGCAGTTCGGACCTTACACCGGAATGGAACAGGGAGAATCGAGCACAAGCATCCAGCTCGACTTTAAGCAGGCGCCCAAAACGCAGTTGACCAACGTGCTCGACCTGGTGGGTGTTAAAGTGAAGACCACGCCGCCGGGACAAGCCCAAGGCCAAGCTGGCGGAGGGCAAAGCAGCGGAGGAGGCGGCAACCAAGGAGGCGGCGGACAGCGCAGTGGCGAAAATAGCGGCGACGATGACGAGGAGGAAGGCGAGGGCGCCGATTCCGGAACGATCCTTGAATCGCCGTTTCCCAACGAACCGCTGGGGATGAGCGCGTGGCTACCAAAACTTTTGGACCACGTGACCGTCAACAAGTCGCCCACGATCCCGGGGCGAATCAACATCAATCAGGCATCGCCGATCGTTTTGGCGGGCATACCCGGGCTGAACGAAGAGATGGTCCAGGCGATTCTCGCGAACCGCGAACTGGAGCCGACCGGCCAAAGGGAAGACCATCGGCACGAGCACTGGTTGTTGACCGAAGGCATCGTCACGCTCCAGGAGATGAAGAGCATCGTGCCGTTTGTGACCGCCAATGGGAGCGTCTTTCGGGCTCAGGTGGTCGGGTATTTTGACGAGGAGGGGCCGGCCTCACGTGTAGAAGTGGTCATTAACGCGGTCGGCGCTGGTACCGCGCGTCCACGCGTAGTATTCTGGAGAGACCTGACCAATTTGGGGCGTGGCTACAACCTGGCGACGTTGGGAACCAGTGCGGAGTAATTGCAACGTTGATTGAGCAACTTGGAAGATCCATGCGAACAGCTTGAGGCGGTTTGTCGATGTCGAAGTTTCTTGCGGTTGAATGGGACGAGCACGAGATCCGGCTGGCGGTTGCGTCGGCACGGGCAGGCGTGGCCGTCCTGGAACGAGCATTTTCCGTGCGGTTGCCGCCGGCAGCGGACGGTAAACCGGTTGACCCCTCGACCATCGGCAACGCACTTGGCGCGGCCGTAGCCAGCGAAGGTTTGCGCAAGGCCGAGACTCTGGCGGTTGTGGGGCGGCCAAGCATTGAATTGAAGGACCTTGCGCTTCCCCGGCGCCGGACGACGAATTGCCCGACATGGTCCGCTTTCAGGCCATGCGGGATTTCACGCAGCTTCAAGATGACTGGCCGCTGGACTTCATCCCGCTCTCGGGAAGCGCCGAAGAATCGCGGCAAGTGCTCGCAGCGGCAATCTCTCCGGAAACGCTGGGCGAGGCCCGCGCGATCTGTACAAAGGCCGGTGTCGAGTTAAAGCACCTCGTATTGCGGCCATGCGCGTTGGCTTCGCTGTTGGCGCGGCATCGGCCGGGACCAAATCGCATTCGTCTGTTGGTGGACCTGCTCGGCGACGAAGTCGATTTGACCGTGCTGGCAGACGATCGGCCGATCTTTATGCGAACCGCGAGGTTGGCCGGCGACAGCACCAGCCAGGAACAGTTCCGCGCGGTGGTAATGGAGATTCGGCGCACGATCGCGGCCATGCAAAATCGACTGCACGGTCGGCGCGTAGATGAAGTGCATTTGTGCGGAGACGGGCCGCATCAGGCGACGCTTGGCGAGCGAATCGAGGGCGAGCTGGACCTGCCAACGAAGCTGTTTGACCCGTTTACGAGCTTCGAGGGGGCCAGCGCGATCGAGCGAAAGTTGCCGGAACATCGCGGCCGGTTTGCACCGCTGTTGGGCATGCTGGCCGATGCTGCGGCTGGAGAGCGGCAGGCCATCGACTTCATCGATCCGCGGCGGCGACCGGCGGCGAAGTCGTATCGTCGCGAGATGACGCTGGCAGGGGCGCTGGCGGCGGTGCTGTTGTTGTCGTTCGCCGCGTTTACCTGGTTTTGGACCTCGCGCCAGGAGAACGAGATCCAGCAGCTTGCCGACAAGAGCACCAACCTCGACAAGCAGATTGAGAAGGGCAAAAAGGTCCAGATCGAGGTCCGCGATCTCGAAAAATGGATGGCGGGCGATGTGGCGTGGCTCGATACGCTCTATCGCATTTCGACCAAAGCGCCGAAGGCTCAAGACGTCATGCTGACGGGTCTGACTGCGACGACGAATAATGCGGCGCCAACCTGAAGATGGAAGGGGCCGTGCGAACGCACGAGCAATTCAAGCGCGTTGGAGAATCAGCTTCGAAAGGCAGGGCACGTTATCGCGCCGGGCGAAGTAGACCAGGACGCGAAATCGACAAAGTACCCCTTGTCGTTCAAGACCGACATCGGGATCACACCCAAGATGGTGGCGGCGTGGCGGAGGGAGGCCGAGGCGCAGAAGAACCAAAAAGGGGCGAAGTCGCCATCGTCCGCGGCGAAGGACGAGACATCTTCAAAGGCGACGACTACGGACGCGACCAAATCGGCCGCAAAGGTCGAGGAGAAGGCCGCGGCGCCCGCCGGCGACACCGCCGTGAAGAAAGAAGAGGCGGAGCCAAAAGCGCCGCCCGATGCCAAGGCGCAACTGACGACAAGGCGAAGGCGCCGACTGACGAAACCAAGCCAAAAGAAGGCGCTGCGCCGCGCCAGTTGCACCGGCGCCGAGTGAACCTGGAACGGCGCCCGCAGCCACGCCGCAGGCCGCGCCGGCAGTGACGCCCCCGTCGCCTGCACCGTCCTCCACGGAAGGCTCCGCGTATGGTCCCCAAAAGACTGGAAAGGGGGACTAGCCATGGCGATGCAACCGCGCGAACGAATGCTGGCGATGATCGTGGGTGGATTCGTGCTCATGCTGGTTCTGTATTGGGGCGTGAGCACCTGGATCGGCATGTTCAGCTCGCGAAATCAGCGGCTGGCCGACTTGAAAACCAAGGTCGCCGACAAAGAGCGGACGATGCTGCAAGTAAAGCAGGCCATCGCGCGCCGCAGCGAGCTGGAAAAGCGTTCGCTTCCGACGGACCGCGAGCTTGCACGGTCGCTGTACCACAAATGGATTGTCTCGACGATGGAGGGTTCCAAGCTCGAGGACATCAACGTCGCGCCAAAGGACACTTTCGGCGGCTCCAAGGCGTATGCGCCGATCAGCTTTACGGTGCGAGGGCAGGGCACTTTAGAGCAAGTCACAAAACTGTTGCATGACTTCTACTCCACGAACTATCTGCACCAAATCCGGTTCATGACGATCAAGCCGATTGAGAAGTCAACGAAGCTCAACGTGAACCTAACCGTCGAGGCGTTGATTCTTCCGGGCGCTGTAAACAAGGACGGCTTGCCGCAGGAGAAGGGAGACTACCTGGTGGCCGCCGCCGGCGCCGACGAGTACCGCAAGGCAATTGTCGAACGCAACATCTTTGCCGAGTACACGCCGCCGGTGGTCCGCCCACCGCAGGTGGTGGATCGTACTCCCCCGTTCGACGTAGCCAAGCTAGCATTCATCACGTCGGTCGTGGTTGGGACCGATGGGCGCGCCAAGGCGTTCTTGCACGAGCGCAACACCGACAAGACCACGCACCTGCACGAGGGCGATCCGTTCGAGGTCAGCTCGCTTAAGGGCACCGTCAAGCGGATCGACTTTGAGCGGCGGCAGGTGGAAATGGATGTGGCTGGCAAGTCGTTTATGATCTCGATGGGACGGAGTCTGGGCGATCAAATGACTGCGCAAAAGACCCAATAGAACGTCGGGCCTTGAATTGCGCGATTTGCTTTGCCTTCGCTGACCTCCCAGATTGTGGAGTCGGCATGTCTCGATTCGCTAATCCTTCTGCGGCGAACTGGCTATTTCCTGGAGAGATAGGCGGAGTTTGCCGATTATTCCTATCGCGCAGACTTTGCGGCTGCGCCCTCCTTTCGGCGAAGGAGGCCTTGGGACGGATTCCGACTTCCTGCGCCACAAGCGAGGGCAAGCGAATGAATTTGCAAGTCGTACGTCGCTGGGCGGCAATGCCGCGAGCCTGGGGCGCGGCCTTGTTCGCGGCGATCGCCGTGGGTGTGGTCACCAGCGCCGTCTCTCAGCCGAAGCCGGCGGACGACGCCGAAGCCGCGGCGTCAGATTCGCCTGTCGCATCTGACTCGAACGGCAATGCCCCGGTCTTCAAGGCGTACGTTGCGCCGGAAGCCGACGTCGAAGCCGCCGCCAAGCGGCTACAGGCGAAGTATCCACGCGAGCGCGGAGTTCGCGTTGCGGCCGATGCGCGAACAGGAAAGCTCCTGGTCGTGGCCCCGCCAAAGATTCACGCCGAGTTGGCCGTCGCGCTGAAAGCGGCCGACGAAACACCGGCTTCCAAAAAGAACCATGCACCGCGCGACGCTGGTCCGCGCGCTCAGAAAACGCTGGCGCTCAAGAACGCCAAGGCACAAGAGTTTGAGGCCAATCTGGCCTCGCTAGTTGGCCGGCAGCTTCCGGTGACGACACAGCAAGAGGACCGCCTGGCCACCTACGCGCTCGCCAGTCGCAGCGGCACCCGCGTGGCGCTAACCGTGGACCGCACGGCGAATACCGTCTCGCTCGACGGGCCAACGGAGATCGTCGATGCCTGGATTCGCGTGGCTGGCGCTTGACGTCAGCGCTAAAACAGAGCGGCCCGATCAACGCGCCGTTCAGATCCGCAATCCGGCGGTGGTCGAGAGCGGCAGCATCGAGAAAGCCCTGTCGCTCATCGGCAAGCAAATTGATACCAAACAACAGAACCAACCCGGGCGTCTGGTGAGCATGACCTTCCAGCCGCGCGACGAGGCCGGCCAGCCGCGACAAGGCGCCGCGGCGCAAGCGCAACCGCAGCCAGACGGCAAGGAGGAAGAGAAGAACGGTCAACAGCCCCCCGCAACAGCGGTGATTCAAGTTCCCGGCGCGGCCGAGGAAGCGGCCGGCGGCGGTCTGATCGGCCCGGTGCAGATCGAGTTTCTGGAAGGGCTGGATGTGATCGTGATTCGCGGTAATCCGCGCGACGTGGAGCGCGTCACGCAGATCATTCAAGACATCGAACGGCTGAGCACCGAGACCGTTCCCGTGATCGAGATTGTGAACCTTCGGCACACCAGCAGCGAGGCGATGGCCAACCTGGTGCGTACGCTGTACGACCAGGTGTTGTCGGCACGTCAAGGTCGCGTGAGCATTACGGCACTCGTGAAGCCGAACGCCCTCTTGCTAATTGGTCGCGACGACAGCGTTGCGAGCGTGATGGAGCTGGTTCGGCGGCTCGATGTGGCCGTGGCGCCGGAAACGCAGTTCCGCGTCTTTCCGCTGCGGCACATGGCGGCGACCGAAGCCGAGGCGACCGTGCAGGAATACATCACCGGCCTTCCCCCCGGTCAGCAACAGCAGCAGGTGGCCGCCGCCGCTCAAGTCACAACGCTCGCGCCTCGCGGTTTGGTGATCGCCGACTTCCGGACCAACTCGTTGGTTGTTCGCGCCGCGGAGCGTGACCTCGAGGAAATCGACGCCTTGTTGCGGCGGCTCGACGTGCCCACCAGTGGCGCGGTGAACGAGCTTCGCGTGTTTCAGCTTCGAAATTCGTTGGCCAGCGAATTGGCGCCGGTACTGCAAAATGCACTGACCGGTCAGGGACAGCGCCAGCAAACCGGCCAGCAAGGCGGTCAGGGTCAGCAATTCCAACAATTTCAGCAGCAGCAGCAACAGCAGCAACAACAGCAGCAGCGGGGCGGCAGGCAAGGCGCCGAACAGACGCGGTCGACGATGCTCGAGCTGTACACCTTTGACGCCGAAGGCCGGCGCACGGTCCGATCGGGGATTCTCACCGATGTGCGAATCACGGCCGACGCCTCCGGCAATACGCTGTTGGTCTCAGCGCCCCCCGAAAGCATGGGCCTGATCGCGGCGCTCGATCGCCGAGCTCGATCAGATTCCGACCTCAACGGCTCAAATCAAGGTATTCCAGGTCGTCAACGGCGATGCGCAGACCCTGGTGACGATGCTCCAACAGCTTTTTGGTTTGCAGGTGACCGGTGGAGCCGCCCGCCCGGGCCAAGGCCAGTTATTTCAGAACCTGGGAGCGATCCTCGGCGGCGACCTGACCGGCGGCGACCCGCTCGTCTCGCTGCGTTTCTCGGTCGATCCGCGGACCAACGCGATCATTGCGTCCGGTTCGGTCGGTGACCTGGCGATCGTCGAGGCGATACTATTGCGGCTTGACGCGGAAGAAGTTCGCGAGCGGCAAACGATCGTTTATCGGCTGAAGTACGTGCCGGCTGACAGCGTTGCCACGGCGATTAACACCTACCTTCAGAGCCAGCGACAATTGCAACAGATCGTTCCGCTGACGGTCAGCCCCTTCGAGCAGTTGGAACGGGAAGTGATCGTGGTACAGGAACCAGTGAGCAACAGTTTGATCGTCAGCGCGACTCCGCGGTACTTCGAGGAGATCCGCGAGGTGGTCGAGCAGCTCGACGATCGGCCGCCAATGGTGATGATTCAGGTGCTGATCGCCGAGGTGGCGCTCACGAACACGGATGAGTTCGGTGTGGAAATCGGTCTGCAAGATTCGGTGCTGTTTGACCGCAGCTTGCTGGGCGACCTGCTGCAGACAACCACCACGACCACGTTCGGCAACCCGCCGACGACGGTGCAGCAGCAGAACATCGTGGCCGCCACGAATACCCCGGGCTTCCTGTTCAACAATCTTCCGCTAGGCAACAGCGGCAGCTCGCAGGCGATTGCCAATTCTTCCGATATTGGAACTCAGGGGCTGTCACACTTTGCCGTCGGCCGGACCAATCAGGAACTCGGCTTCGGCGGCCTGGTGCTCTCGGCATCGAGCGAGGCTGTGAGCTTTTTATTGCGGGCGCTCAGCGAGAGCCGCCGGCTCGACGTGCTCGCTCGGCCGCAGGTGATGACGCTCGATAACCAGCCGGCTTTCGTACAAGTTGGTCAGCGAGTGCCGCGAATCACCTCCAGCACCATCACCGACGTCGGACAAACCAACGCGACCGTCTTGGAGAACGTCGGCTTGATCCTGCAAGTCTGGCCGCGGATCACGCGCGACAACCAGGTCGTCATGCAGATCGATGCCGAACGGTCCGAAGTCGGTCCAGAGGCCGAAGGCATTCCGATTTCGATCAACGTCAATGGCGACGTGATTCGCAGCCCCAGAATCAACACCACGATCGCTCAAACGACCGTGCTGGCGGCCAACGGGCAGACGGTGATCCTCAGCGGTTTGATCACGAAGAACCGTTCGGAGACGCACCGCCGCGTGCCACTTCTGGCCGAGATTCCGATCCTCGGCCATCTGTTCCGATACGACAACGTGCAGAACCGCCGCACGGAGCTGTTGATCGTCATGACGCCGCGCGTTGTCCGCACCGAGCGCGACGCCGAGATCATCAAGCAGGTGGAAAGGCGCGGATGAGCTGGTGTCTGGCCGACGTGATTAAGTTGCACGGCGACGGCGGCTTCCGCGGTCGGGCCGACGAATGGACCGATGCCGAGACGATCGTGGTTCATCCCGATTTGCCGCCGGAAGTATTGCGGCAACTTGTGCCGGGCGAAGCCGAAGAAGTCACAGCGCCTCCCGCTGATCCGGCGCCCGGCTAGCGCCGCCACGGACAGCGCCGCCAATGTTCACTCCTCCGGATGGCAGCGGCACGAACAATTCCCAGCCAAACGGACGGAATGCCGGTCCGACAGTCCAACTCAGGATACCGGACCAGTCACAAGGCAATAACAGTCAGTTGCCGAGTGTGATGCGGCAA
The DNA here is from genome assembly GCA_963829655.1 of Pirellulales bacterium. Classification (GTDB taxonomy): domain Bacteria; phylum Planctomycetota; class Planctomycetia; order Pirellulales; family JALHPA01; genus JBBDYH01. The sequence continues at coordinate 5,088,101 of CAWHJG010000002.1, read as the reverse complement.
ACTACGCACGAACAGCCACGGCTCGCTCCGCCGCCCGATGAAGCGCGATTCTGCGCCGGAGGCGTGAATGCAATTCAAGCATGGCAAGGCGGCGTACAACAGGCGCAATACACTCACACGCCCGAAGCTAACCCCTCGAGGGTCACCTCGGCTGTCAACCTTCGCGGGTTCGTGCCGACTGTCACCCAAGCAGCCTACGTCGGCAGCCCCGCGCCCACGCAGACAATGGATTTGCCGCCCACTAAATGAGAAGCGTGAGTTAAGGATCGACTGAATCGAGATGGAACCGTCAGTGCCGAAGCGGCGGCATCGCTGGGCTTTAAAATACTAAAATCACAGTTCAACGGGCGAGGACGCCGTGAAGATCGCATGGATGCGAAATCTATTGCTAGTCATAACTGGCACAACGCTGGCGCTCGCCAGTGGCTGCGCAAAGTTTGACATACGCAGGAATATCCCCTGGGGCGAGGGCGCCAACGGCCGTGTGGACGAGCCGTTTCGGATCGTAGCCGTCTGGACCGATACGGTCCTGTCGCAAAGCGGCAAGGCGCCACATCGCGGCTTCGGCGGGCGCGTCATGTTTTATGGCGAGAATCAGACCGATCCGGCGAAAGTGGAAGGTTCGCTTGTGGTCTACGCGTTCGACGAAACTAGTCGAGATCCGATGAACGTGAAACCGGATCGAAAGTTTGTCTTTTCCGCCGACCAGCTCGAGAAACAATACAGCAAGACAAAGCTCGGCCATTCGTATAGCTTCTGGCTGCCTTGGGACGAGGTCGGAGGACCGCAGCGACAAATTAGTTTGATTTGCCGATTTGTGCCTAAAAAGGGTGGCGCGCTCGTCAGCGAGCAGACCAAGCACATTTTGCCCGGCACAGAGCCGATCGCCGATCTGGTGCAGCAGCCAAGTGCGACCGGCATTCCGATGGCCGGTGGTGTGCAACAAGCTGGCGGCGCCGCACTGCCAGGTTCGAACAACTGCGCAGCAACCATACGGCGTACAACAGGCGGTTTCGTGGCAGCCGGCCGCGGGCCAGCAGGGTTCGTATCCCGTGCAGCAAGCGACTTTCGAACAAACCACGGCACCGGGTTTGATGTCGCCCAATGCTGCTGAGAAAGGCCGCCGCATGAAATCGGAGACCATCGCCGTCCGAGCAATCGGCGGAACGCAGGCGCGCAACACGCAACGCAACAATACTCCGACTGGCGATGCGCCTAACACCGCGGCCGCTAACGTCCCCTATCCGCAGGTGACACAGGGAGTCGGCTTTGCGCCGTTTACGAACATGCCGCAAGGCTACGCGGGTGGAACACCCATGTTGGTTCAGCCGTGGATGGTAAACGCCGCGGCGATGCCGCAGGCGCAACCGGCGGCGAACAACACGTTTGCAAGCGCGAATGCCGCAATGTTCAACGGCGCTGCCCAGGCCGCGTCCGCGGCTCCGGGGCAGCAGTCGCAGACGAACTCGACGGCTGGCGGCTCGGCGCAGCCGACGTCGGCCCGGCCACCGTCAGCTCGTTTTTCACCTCAGCCACCCCGGGCTCTAGGAGGGCCAATTGGGCGGCTAGAACCCGGGCGTGATCGTTGGCAACAGCACCACGGAGTACTGCAGTCCGCCCCTCCATCTCCACAGTGACCGACGACTGAACGCCGAGAGCACGTGTGTTCGCAATTCGGCGAGCTAGCGCGGTGCTCGTGCCGCGAGCGCCGGGCGATGGATAGTCAAAGCCCAGCCGCAACACCGTGCGCACTCGCGGCTGCTGAGCCTGATTGTTCCGCCCGTTGCCGCCTTGATTGTTTTGTCCTTGCTGATTGCGGCCCTGTTGTCCACGCTGCTGCCCTGGTCCAATGTTTCGCTGCGACATATTGTTGGCAGCGCCAAGCAAGCCCAGTGTGCCGAAGAAGCTATCGGCGCCGCCGCCGCCGGTGCCACTGGTGCCGACAAAACCACCTTGCTGGCGGGCCTGCATAAAATTCGTGCCGCCAAACGCCTGTTGATTCACCTGTGCATTCGCGTTCGGTCCGCCGCTGCCAAAGCTGCCCTGCGCGGCACTGACGCCTCCTCCCAATGACCGGCTGCCAAACGTTCCGCGGCTAGACATACCGCTCGTGGCGCCACCTCCAAACGAGCTGCTGCCTCGCGACGCCGACATGCTGCTGGCGTTCATTCCGCCTGCATTGCTGAATCCTGTGCCCTGGCTACCCGAGTTGCCTGTGCTTGCGCCAAAGCCTCCTTGATTGAACTGAGCAATGGCCGACGACGCCGACATCAGGCCGACTGCTACGCACGAAACTGATACGAATAGAAAACGACGCATACGGTCCTCCGGCGTTACGTTGGCCATCGCACTTGTGCGGAATGGCGACAGGATGAATCGACCCGCTGCATTGGACCTTCTCGACCGCAATTGTACCGCGCCCGCAATCCCACGTACAAATGCCGATTACAGCGACTTTAGGGGCAGCCGCGCCCGGCGGGTAAGTTGGACCAGCCAAACCGCATCACCGCCGACGAGCACTGCGGTCACAGCCGACCGCATGATGTTCGCAGTAAGGTCAGTGCTCGTTCCAATCGCGTACATTGCGACGATTCCCCACGCCAGGACCACGGCCTGGAACCCGGCGAAGAACGTCCCTTGGTGACTTAACCGCGCGTCGCCAAAAAAGTTTCCCAGTTTTCCCAGGAACAGGGCAAAACAACCGATCGCGGCCAAGCCGGCCGTCAGCAGCATCGCTGGAAGGTGCCGGACCATACCGCGGGCCAATTCGGAGTTCAAGTGCCAACCCGAGAATTGAAACCAAAATCGCAATTGCCAAACCGACGAACCAAGCGGCGACCGCTCCTTGAATCCAACCCCTTGCTGCCGACTGCCGCGGTGTGCCAAGACACACGCACCAGCTTGTCACCAGAACTACTTGGGCCGCGAGCAAGGCGTAAGTCGTCCACAGGAACATTGCGCCCACGATGCTCAGCGTAGCAGAGGTAGGTATAGTCTGCCGAAGCGAGTAAAGAGCGAACAATACGACGATGCCACCAAGCACCATCCACAGGGCGACATTCGCGACTGCCAGACCGGCACCGGTTACGATCCAAGCACGTCCCTCGGACGTCGATTCGGCGGCACTGCGCCGACAGAAAACCTTTCTGAGCGGTTGCCGAGGAAGTCGCCGTTGAACTAGGAAGCGGCGTCGGCCGATTGGAGGTTGTCGGTGAATTGGATCCGGTTTCAGCAAGCGAAGCGGCTTGCGTCCCCTCGAAGCGTGGAAATGGGGACGCGGTCATCACTGCCTCAATGATCGGAACCTCCGGCGCTTGAACCTTCGACCCCACCAACTGCGGATAGATGTCGCTGGCCCATTTCCATTGCTCCCAGCCGTCACAAAGGATCTGGCACTCGGCATCGACGCGGCCCTCGCCAACCCATCGATCCAACTCGTCGCGTTGGACTGGTCCGTACAGTTGGTCATCCGGCGTGCGCATATACCAGGACGCGTCGGTCGCCCGCGTGAGCGGCGTCCTCGAAAGCGACGTGGATAAACTCGCTGCGCCAGCGGCTGGTGCGCCGTTCGACTTGGTCGGCTCAAGTGGCGATGTCCCATGCTCGGTTGTCGCGACGTTCTGCACCGAGGATGCCGTTGCTGATTCCGCTGCCGCGCCTGCGAAACCGGAAACCGAAGCTTCGACCGGTCGCAAGAGCGGCCCACCCCCGGCGGTTTGCAGCACGGAGTGTGCCGCCGCCTTACTTGGCACAATGATCGGCTGCTGGCAGTGCGGGCAATTCACCTGATGCCCGGCCTTCTTTTCCGGAGCGCGAAGCAGCTTGCGGCAGTGAGGGCATTGAGCGTCAATTGCCACGTCGATCTCCGAAAACAGCAAACGTTCACTCGACCGTAAGCGTTGATTATGATTGACGTTACCTGGATTGTGAAAGTGCCTGGGAGATCGGCAGTTTCCAATCTTTTGAAACCAGAACCGAACAATCCCGGTAGTAGCATTTCGGTGAGGATTCTTCGTGGGCTGCGCGGAGTCTGTTCCGTACAGTCGTGCGATTGCAAGCCAAACATCTCATTCGGGGGACTCGATCGTGATCAAGACAACCGTCCGCTATCTGCTCGCGCTTGGGTGTCTGTGTTGGATTGCAACGGCCGATGCCCAGGCGGCGCCTGCCCGATCGATCACGTTGTTCCCAAAGGACACGCTGGCCTATGCGCGCCTGTCGGATGTACCAGATACGGTTGCTCGATTCAAAGAGACCGGCATGGGGCGGATGTTGCAGGACCCGGGATTGCAGCCGCACATCCAGGGAACCTACAGCGCGATCAAGGAGTTGGCCAAGGAAGCCACCGACGAGCTAGGCATGTCGCTCGACGAGTTACTCGCGATCTTTCGAGGCGAAGTCGCCGTGGCGTTTCTGACACGCGAGCAAGGTGAGCCGGGTGTCGTGCTCTTGGTCGAGGCGCGCGACCGCGCCGCCGATATGCGAAAGCTATTGGCGCGGGCCGACGAATTGCTGCAACAACAAGGCGGCGGCCGTTCCGAGGAAACGATCGATGGCCAAGTCGTCGCGACCTACTCCAGGGGCAACGATCGACTATTCGGCTTCGAACGCGACGAGGCGTTCGTATTCGTAACCGACCTGAACCTGCTCAAGACGATTCTTGCCGGCTGGAATGGCCGCGACGACGGCGGACTGATGGAGAACCCACAATTCGCGGCGATCATGAGGTCGTGCAAACTCGCGCGACGAAATGCCGCAGATCGTATTCTTCGCCGACCCCGTCGGCATCGCGCGGAGTCTTGGCGACGATGGTATTCAGAAACGCACCGCCCTAGCGATCCTGCCCGTCCTTGGGCTCGACGGATTTCAGGGCGTCGGCGGCACCATGACTTTGGCTGTCGGCGAGTTCGACGGCATCACGCACCTCCACTTTTTGATGCCCAGCCCGCGGTCGGGCGTGCTCGAGGCGATCGCGCTCGAGGCCGGCGACCTGACGCCGCAGCCATGGGTGCCCGGCGACGTGGCACAATACATGACGCTGTACTGGAATTTTGAGACCACCTACAAGGCGGTCGAAAAACTCGTGGACGGATTCCAGGGGCACGGCGCGGCGGCCAACTGGTCGAAGATCATTGTCACCGATCGAATCGGCGTAGACCTGGCGGCGGAAGTGATTCCGCAGCTCAGCGGGCGCGTGACGGTGCTCTCGCAAGTAATGAAGCCGGTGAACATCAACAGCGCCGCGGCGCTGTACGCCGTTGAGCTGAACGACGCCGAGGAGTTTCAGGCAACATTCCAGAAGATCGTGGACCGAATCTCGCAAGTGGCGCCGCAGGTGACCCCCGAAAAGAAATCGTTCGGCTCAACTACGTACTATCGCATCAATTTTCCGACGCCGCCGAACTATCAGGAGGGCGACCCGCTACCTGAGCCGGTGTTTTGTATTGCGCACGACTGCCTGCTGTTCTCGGACCGCGAGGCGTATCTCAAACTGATCTTAGGTGCCCGAGAGGAAAGCGATGCGTTGGCCAGCCAGCTCGATTTCAAACTGATCGCCAGCAAAATCCAGCGTCAAAGCGGTCCAGCCAAGCCGGGGTTCCTAAGCTTCGTCCGGCCGGAAGAGAGCCTGCGCTACGTGTACGACCTGGCCAACGCCGAGCAGATGCGCAAGCGAATTACGCAAGCCGGCGAAAGGAATAAATTCGTGCGCTCGCTCGGCGACGTGTTGGAGAAAAACCCGCTCCCCCCGTTTTCCAGCCTGGAGAAATATATGTCGCCCGCCGGCTCCTCGATGACGATCGATGAGACCGGCCTGCACTATGTGTCGTTCTCGCTGATGCGCAATTGACAGCGGTGTTCATTGCCGCTGCGGCGCCGTCGCCGTTTGCCGGCCGACGGTGATTTGGAGCGTCCGCTCTTCGCCGCCTCGAATGACTTTGAGCGTGGCTTTGCTGCCCGGCGCGGTCCGCGCGATTTCGTACGCCAGCTCCTGCGCGCCTTCGATCTGGTTGCCGTTGTACTCAACGACGAAGTCACCGTCCATCAGGCCGCCTTGTGCAGCGGGGGAATCGGGAAGCACCTTTCGGATAAGCGCGCCTTCGGTCGACTCCAGTCCAAGCCGCTCCGCGATTTCCTCGTTCAACAGCGGAAGGATATTTACGCCGATGTAGCCGTTGATCACCTCGCCATGCTCGCGGATCTGCTGGTAGATCCGCCGCGCCGCGTTGCTCGGGATCGCAAAACTGATCCCCGAATACGTCGGCCCGATGATCGCCGTGTTGATCCCCACGATTGCCCCCGCCATGTTCACCAGCGGACCGCCGCTGTTCCCCGGGTTCACGGCCGCATCGGTCTGCAAAAACTCCTGGTACAGCGATTCCGCGTTCAGTCCCCGCCGGTCCTTCGCGCTTACGATTCCATACGTCAGCGTGTTATCCAGACCAAAAGGGTTGCCAATCGCCCATACCATCTCGCCCACGTCCAGGGCATCGCTGTCGCCCCAATCCATCGGGATCAGCTTTCCCCCGGCCTCGATCTTCAGCACGGCCAGGTCGTTCTTCGGATCGGATCCGATTACTTCGGCCACAAAGCTGCGCCCGTCGCTCGTGCGAACCTGCACGTCGGTGGCGTTGGCCACCACGTGATGGTTCGTCACGATATACCCGGCCTCATCCACGATCACGCCCGACGCCTGACCCTGCTGTTGTCGCGCATGCGGACCATATAGCACCGCCAGATCGCCGCGCAGCATGAACTGGCGTTCGGCTTCAATGTGCACGACGCTCGGGCTGGCTCGCTTCGCCAGCGGTGTAAACACCTTCGCCAGCGCGCCCGCCTTCTGGTCGGGAAACGTTTCGTCGATCGCGGCAATCTGCCCGCGCATCTTGTGATACTCGACGTTTTCCAGCCAGAACGGCAAGAACGCCAGCGACGCAACCGCCGCGAGAATCAACAGCAGTACCGGCAGCCGCCAATAAGGTGTGGTCGATCCCTGCGGCGGGGCGTCGGCGTAAGCGGACGAGTGCGGGTCCATCGATGGAAATCCTTAACCGGCTACGTCGGCGAGAAGAGGAAACGCGTCGATACCAGTATACCGATTGTGCAGCCGGCTCCGAGCATACTCTAGCCGGCGCGACCGGAACCAACGCCCCCATCGCGACGATCGCTACCCCCGGTTTGTGGCCGTGATCTACATTTGCACGACCACGGCGCGGCGACTTTGCCGCGCAATTCAACCGAACATTCTTCGCGACTACACGATGACGCGTATTAACGAGCGCTCCGACGAAGCGGCGTATCTGACCACAAATGCACCCGCGGTCGAGACCGGTGGTGTGGGGCTAGCGGAACCCCCGCGCGTTCCGGATACCGGCAATGGAGTACCGGAATCGACGGCCGCGCCGACGGTCGCCGGCGCTGCGACTGCCGCCGCGCCGAATGCAGTGACCGCCGCGGCGCTCGGCCCGCCCTGCGTCCATTGTGGCACGCCGGTGAAAAAAGGGCAGGCCTGGTGCCTGCGATGCGGCTATTACCCGGTCTTGAAAACGTTCGTCGAATTGGACGAGTCGGAAAAGCTTTCCGTTGAAGTTGCGGCCGACGGGAGCGTCGTTACTGCGATCGCTCAACCCGCGCCAAAATCAACGCTTGAAGTCTGGAAGGGCCTGATTCCGCCCTGGGGTTGGTGGCTGATCGCCGGCGTCGCGGTGCTGCTCGCTATCAGCCTCGCGGCGCGCTTCACAGTGCAGATGGGGACCCCGCGAGCGATTTGGACATGGGTCCAATTCTTCATCGGAATCGCGGCGGCGATCACTGCGCACGTCACCTGCTATATGCACGCGATCATGATCAATGACTCGCTCTCGTTTCTAGACATGGTGCTCAAGCCCTGGGTGATCTGGAACACGACGCTCCATGAGCTCCCTCGATCTTTCAAGCGCGTGGCACTCGGGACCTGGGGCCTGTCGGCGGCGCTCTTTGCGGCGCTGGTCGTCGGCGGAGTGAAGTACGACGAAATCATCGACTGGGGCAAGGTTCCTCCCAAGAAGAAAGCAAAAAAGCATGTTGCCGTCCCTCTCGGCGGCCTGCCGGCGAACGAAGACAAGAGCATGGAGGAAGCCCTCAACGACTTCACCGACAAGGCGGGCATTCTCACCGACGAAGAGAAGGAAAAGCTGCTCGCCGAGAAGCGGAAGAATGCGATCAATTGCGTGATCATCGGCTTCTTGCCGCACCGCGAAAACGACTTTCACGCGCTCGTGCTGGCCGGCGAGCCTGAGGGCAAAATGCGTTGGATCGGAATGGTCAGCACCGGTATCCCCGACGACGTGCGCGCCAAGCTCAACAAGGAAATGCGCCGGATGTTGCGGTCCACCCCCGCGGTGCCCTGCAAGTTGGAGGCATTTTGGATCGATCCAAAGCTCAAGTGCACCGTGAAGTTCGAGGATTGGAGCCCGAACAAACGGCTGGTGAATCCCGGCTTCGAGAAGCTGCTCGTCGAGCTCAATCAGCCGGCGGCGAATCCACCGGCGGCATCCGGCGATCAGGCCTCAGCGCCATAGGCGCAATCAAACAAATCGTCGCCCGCCCCGGCCTTTGCCGTCCTTTGCGAAAGGCCGGTCGCGCTATCGCACAACACCGAATCGACGGCCGCTGTGTTGAGTCGCTGAGCCGCGAGTTCATCGGCCGTGTCGCTTAATGCCGCCAGCTCGTGTATCTGGAATTCAAAACCGGCCGGCGCGGCCTCGGCAACCGAAATAACCGTCTCTTCCGCCGACGCCGCGGCAAACAACTGATTTGGCTGCGCCTCGTCCCCCGCCGCGGCCATAAACGCAGTCGGTTCGAATTCACTGCCCGCTAGACTTAAGTTCGCCGGCGGCCACAATCCCGCCTGGTCCAGGAAGCTGATGATCAACAGCACATCCAGGGGCGTCACGCGGTTGTTCCCGCTCGCGTCCAGGTACAGCGGAACGTCGCCCGGAACCGGCGCCGCCAGCATCCGTGAGCCGTTCGCGTTCAAGTAGTCAATCATCGCCAACGCATCGTCCTCGGTGACCGTTCCGTCGTTGTCCGAATCGAATGGTCGCGCCAGATTCTGCCAAGGCGCCGCCGGCGCCGTTTCATGGATCACGCCGATCCCCTGCGTATCCGCGATCGTCGCGCCGGTCGGAATCGTCGCATTCACCGCAAACGTTTCAAAACCCTCCGTCGTCGTGTCGCCGTTCACCAGCACGATAAACGCCGCCGTCGTCGCGCCAGGTTCGATTTCAATTAACTGCGATGTGGTCGCGTAATCCGAGTCCGTTGTCGCCGTGCCGTCCGCCGTCGCCACCATCACCGAAACCGCCTGGCCGCTCGGCGCCGATAGCCGCACGACAAACACCGCGTTGACCGTCCCATCCGTCCCCTCCACAACACTCGCATCGGAAACTGAAATGGTGGGCTGCGAGTCGTTGTCATCGATGGTCACTCGGCCGGTTGCATCGCCCAGGCTCGCGCCCGTGACGTTGCTGAGCAGAATATCGAACTCTTCATCCAGCTCGTTGAGCGAGTCGCCCAAAACGTTAAAGGTAACTTGCTTCAGCGTCTCACCGACTTGGAAAGTGACCGTGCCGGACTTTGTCTCGTAATCTTCGCCGGCAATCGCGGTATCGTCTTCCGTCACGAACATCACCGTTACGACCTCACTCGCCGCCGCGCTCGAACTCGATGTTCAGCGTCGCGGTCACCGCGCCCGTGTTCGGCTCGACGACCGTCGTGTTGTTGATCGAAACCGTGATGATCGTGACGTTTGTCGCGCCCGGTGTGCCTCCCACCGGACCCGGCTGCCAGTTCGCGCCGTCATTGCCGTACGCGGCCGAGTTGACCTTGGCCAAAGACACTCCGCCCACGTCGGTCCCATCGGGCCACGGTGGCGTCGTATCGTAGTTAACCCGATCCACCCGGTAATACGGCACCGTGACGTCGGGTGCTCCCGGCTTGGAGATCTCAACTTCCTCACCTTGGTTCGACAACGCACCCACGTACGGTCCAAAGATCGGGACGCCCGCGGGTATCGCATATTTCGTCCGGAACGCGGCGGGATCTAGTGCCGTCACCAGTGCAAAGCCACTGGCCGGAATCACCGCGCCCTGCGGAAACGTGAAGTCCACGCCCCTGGTAAACCTCCACGTGTTCTGCGGGTTGGCCGGGTCGGCGAGCGTGATCGGCATGTCGGAAAGATTTCGCAGCTCGATGTATTCGTCGCCGCCAACATTGGGTGCATACAGAATCTCGTTGATCACGATCGGCTCGAGCCGCGGGTTCGAGTTCTCAACGCCGAACGTGTCGGCTTGCATGTAAACGAAATCCGTCCCTCCCGTCGATTTCACAAATTGCCCAAACGTCACCTCCCGGTCCGACGCAATAAAGTCCTGGCTGACGCGATACCCCAGCAGGTTGCCCACGTTGTCCGCCTGCGTCAGATAAGCCGTCTCCCCAAATTCCGAGAACGCAAATTGCACCAGCGAGTTCGGGTTGTTTGCATTATCGAATTCAACGAACTGTGTGAACGTGATAAACCCATGCGCCGGAATCAACGTGCCGAACGGGATGCGGAACTTCTTCAAGTTGTCGTTGCTGTCGCTCAGAAACCACCCGCCCACGTCGATCGCCTCGTCCGTCGTGTTCTTCAGCTCGATCCAGTCGCCGCGCGACAGGTCGGTGTGCGCCAACAGCTCGTTGACGACCACCGAGTCCGGCGCCAGGCTCCCCGCGTCGGCCGCGCCGGGTGATCCAAATGCCACTGCGCTCGGCCGCCAATAAAGCTGCTCGCTCGGTGTGAGCGTTGTAGTATTAACGTCGGCCGGCACAAGCGAGAATGACCCGCCCGCCGTAGCGTCGTACCACGACCCGTCGTACGTGAAATCAGTGATGATCGTGCCGTCGCGCTCGATCGTGATCGGCTCCCCGCCGTTGCTCAGTACGCCGCTGGTGTAAGCCCCCAGCACGTTCGGGCCGGGACCATAAATTGAGCGGAATGCCGTGACGTTCTTGGCGATGATTGCGAACTGCTGCGGAACCAGGTCCACCGCGGGAAACGCAAACTGGATCCCGCTGGTAAAACTCATGCCGCCTAGATTAATCGTCGCATCGCCGATGTTCTGAACCTCGATGAACTCATAGTCGTCGGCCACCAGCGGCGGGCTAGGCGTCGGCGGCTGATACATCAGCTCGGTGATGGCCAACTTCCCATCCAAGGCGTACCGGTCCTCCAGCCGCTCGATGCACGACGAACGGCGGAGTGAGCTTCGGGACGACGATCGCCGTCGAGAGAATGACACAGGTGTAAACCTCTTAGATTCCGGGTAGCCCCCCCACCACGCCCCAACCGCAATTCCGCCAACGGATTGGGCCGCCGTTGCGATTGGAACGGTAGAATTGATTGTAATTCGCCGAAATTGGGCCACAACCCGGCCACAACCACTCACCACTCACTCCTCCACCGGCCCAAGTTCACCGCCACCGCGCATTGTGGTACTCTGAACTCATGTCGTTGCTCCCCAGATCGCGGCATTTTCCCCCGGCCGAAGACGCCGACGAGAACGGCATCGTCTGCGTCGGCGGCGAGCTGCGGCCTGAAGTGCTGCTCGACGCCTACCGCCATGGCATCTTCCCCTGGCCGATGTACGACGACTCGCTCGCTATGCTTTGGTGGTCCCCCGACCCCCGCGCCGTCTTCGAGTTCGACCAGTTCCACGTCAGCCGCCGATTGGCCCGCACGCTCCGAAGCGGCAAGTTCACCGTCACCAGCGACGCCGACTTCCGCGGCGTGCTCCAAGGCTGCGCCACCGCCAGCGGCCGACGCCATTCCACCTGGCTCACGCCCGAGATGCGCCGCGCCTACTTCGGCCTGCATCAAATGGGTTTCGCCCACAGCGTCGAGGTCTGGCACGACGGCCGGCTCGTCGGCGGAACCTACGGCGTGACCATCGGCGGAGTGTACGCCGGCGAGTCGATGTTCCACCGCGAGACCGACGCCTCAAAGGTCGCTCTGGCCTGCTTGGTAACTCACCTGCAATCCCGCGGGTACACCCTGTTCGATATCCAGCAGATCAATCCGCACACGCAATCCCTCGGCGGCACCGAAATCCCCCGTCCCGAATACCTCCGCCGCCTCCGCGCCGCCCTCGACCTCCCCGTCACCTTCGGCCGCCTCGTTCCGGACTCGCGCAGCGAGGTCCCGAACCCATAAACACTGCAATGGCCGCGGGAGTAGAAAACACATCGCGCCAGCGCCCTTATTGACTATTTGCCGCCTTGATAGTTCCAGTGCCCTTATTGACTATTTGCCGCCTTGACCTGATTTCTTCCTGCCCGTTGCGCCTCGTTCCAGGCTCTGCCTGGAATGATCTGTCCTCGCGGCTCCGCCGCCTGTGCCATCCCGACGCGCCGGGGTGCTCATGTTGCGACCGCGCCACGCCCATCTGCGTAGGTCACGGCACTCCGCGCCTGACGATCTAACGGCGAGCCGGCAGCACCAGCGCCCGGAATTCGTGAAACTCGACGCGTCAGCCCCTCATTGTGTTCCGGTCCCCTCCCACTTGCGGGGAGGGTTAGGGAGGGGGTAAACGTCGTTCTGGCCGCTCTCCCAACCGCGCCACCTCTTGGCGAGCCGGAAGCGTCAGCGCCCGGAGCCAGCGCATTCCCATCCCCGCGCCGCAATCGATTTACTCCCGACTACTCCCTACTCCCTATTCCCTGCGAAACGCCCGCCCACTCTCGTTGCGTATCCATCCTCCGGGCGGTAGCATCGTTGCGAATGCTCGCTTGCAAAAGGGGACTGGCTCCGAGCCTCGTGCCGCGTGTCTGTGTTTTGCGCAAGCATTGCACTGTGCCGCGACCTGTCTGTCCCCTTTTTGAAACTGCATTGAAATTCTCTTCGGGACACGGCAATGGCCAAAAGCGCGGCGAAGAAAGCAGCCAACTCAACGCCCAACAAAACCACCGCGAGCAAAGCCGTCGCCGTCGAAGTCATCGACCCCCGAGGCAACGAAGTCATGCAAGTCCATCCATTGGCGTAGCTTTCCGATGCCCCAAGGGGGCGCTACTCGATAGCTAGGGGCAAAGCGCCGCGCCGCCCCTGGATACAAAAGCAACCAGTCCACGCAAGCCCTGAAGCGGCGCCGCCAATTTTGCGATTGAGGAAACACCATGCCCAAACACGACGTGAAGTTCAGCGTTCCTCCGCGCCCCATCGCACACTCCGATATTCGATTCACCGTCGATGAAGATGATGAACGATTCGGAGAGCTGCGCGTCAGCAAGGGTAACGTTGTCTGGACGCCAGCCAACAAGAAGTACGGGTTTCGCCTGACTTGGAAACAGCTAAGCGCCGTCGCGCAGGAACGTGGAACACAGATTCAAGTCGGCCTGCCATGAAAAAACGCAACTTGGCCCGGTCCTTTCAACTGCCACACCGCCGACTACCCGATTGCAGTCGTCGCCGCCTGGTTTGCTAAACGACGGTGCGGTTAACTCTCTCGCGGGCTCGTTCACAGCGGCCGATCGATTCGGCCGTTCTCTCGTACCCGCGCCGCTCAATCCCTCAACAAGTCTCGCAACTCATCTTTCCAATCGCGCCGTAGTCTTGCGCCTCATCCAAAATCTGAAAGCGAAATACGTGATCCTTGAAACCTTCCCCCAATTGCTGCCAGCTAACCCGTTGCCCGACCTGCTCGAAGTAATTTGCCACGTTCCTTTTATATTTAGTGTCCGGATTTCCTTCTAAATGTTTGCCCTTTGTTTCCAAGACCAGCACCGTGTGCTCCGGTAGCTCGATTCCTTTTTGAACGACGAAATCCGGATAGATTCGCTGCCGCCGATATCCCTGAATTGCGAATTGCTCTTTGCCCACTAGGTTTCGATACCACCACAGCACGTTCGCATCGTGGTCCAGGCAGATCGCCACCTCGCGCTCGTATTCGTTCTGCGCTTCGTGCTCCACATAGTCAAACAACGACCGCTTGATCGGATCGCCGTTGTGATGCACCAGCGGCCGCGTCGGGTAAATCTTGATCGACTCGGGTATCTGAAACCGGCACTCCGCGCACTTGAGATAAAACTGCAATCTTCCTTGCTCGTGCAGTTTGGCGAACGCTTGCTCCGTTTGCTTGTCAATTTGTTCCTGTACAAACGCCTGCGTCTTATCCCGCACTACAAACTTCACAAGTGCCAACGAGCCGCGCAGGATCGGTTCCAACTCCGTTCGCATGAGCTGCTCATAAACTTGCTCCGCAATATGCCTCAATTGCTTGTGGCTGAAATAATCTAGTTTCAGGCTAGCCGCCAGCCATCCCAACACTTGCCCGTCGTCCTCGTGAAAATCAATCTCCCGCTCGTACTGCCTGCTCATTCCCTCGCCGATTGTTACGCGGAAGAAACGATCCTTGGCCGCGCAATCTCGTCCGATAATGGCCAATCAATCCGGACAAATTCGAACTCGTTCACATCCACTTGCGAAATCAAGTGCCGATAATAATCCAGCGCCTCATAGCCGTCCCCATCCCTCACGCAGAACCGTGGCAAATAAATCTTGCCCTCAAACGGACGCCGATACAGCTCCAAAAAACTCTGCTTGATCCGTATCAACTTCCCTTCTCGATCGGCAGCCGGGCCCGACCGATCCACTACAGACGCTGCCTCGCCTTCGTAACCTTCTTGCTCCAAAGCGCTCTTCACCTCTCGCGCAATCTCATCCGACCGCTTGTGCAAACAAAAAATGTAGCTCTCATTCAGCTCGTCGTGCGGAGTCCGCTCTTGATATGGCTGCCGCAACACCCGTCCGACAAGTTGCGTCATCGACTGTCCGCTCCCAGTGCTTGATAGCGAAACCAAGATGTACGCAAATGGGCAGTCCCAACCTTCCTGAAGTGCGCTCTTCGTGATGATCCACTCAACCGGGCATCCCGGATCGAGCAAGTCGTCTATCTCCGCCAGCCCGTCATCTTCCTGCTCTTGATCACGACCGCCTGCTCGCTTGCTCCCAACCGCTGAATCAAGTGCTCTTTCACCTGCTCACTATGAATGAAGCCGCTTTCCCGTTGCTCCTTTCCCGTCCGCTCCACCTGCACCAGCACAATCGGCCGAATCACTGCGCCCCGACTCTCCAAAAAACTCGTGCGTTTCGCTGCCAATGCCTCCCGCTTGTCTCGGGCCTGGGTCAGCACGTCCCGCCAATTCTTTACACGTGACGTCGCAATGTTGAGCGGCAGCTTAATCATCTGCTCGTCCAACAATTCCTTCCCACTCACGCGGCAGACGATGCTGGTTTCGGTCGCAGGCGTTGCGGAAAGCTCAACCACGACAGATGCGTTAAAGTTCTCAATCGTTTCTCGCGCTAACCGGCTCGTTGCCTTGTGCCCTTCGTCCAGAATCACCGCGGGCTTGCACAGCCGAACAAGGTTCCCGATGCTCGTCGCCACCAGGTGCCGACCCCGATCCGCGTCGTCCTCCACCATGTCCAAGTTCGGAATCTGCTCCTTAAGCTTCCGCTGCGCTTCGTAGTCATTCTCCGCCGGAAAGTGTCCCACGATATTGCCGCCGCTGTCCCGAAAGAACTTCAATTGTTCCCGCGTTTCCCGATTGGTGCTCGCAAGCTGAATCACCAGAATGTTCAAGCATTCTCGCAACCGTGCGGGCGAAAGTCGCGCAATCTCGTGCTTCTCCCAAATCTCCAATCGACGCGAAACGGCATGTTCCAGCATCAGCCGATACAAGTCGTTGCGATCCCGAAGCCGCTTAAGCGTATCCCGATAGATTTGGCTGCTCGGCACTACCCACAGCACCAACCCAGCCCCGTTTCGGTCCTTCAGGATCGTGCGATAGATCGATCCCAGCGCCTGAGTAGCGAGCAGCGTCTTGCCGCCTCCCGTAGGCACCTTGATGCAAAACGTCGGCAGGTCCTCTCCCAGCCCATTCTTACATTCGTAGTAAGAACCAAGTCGCAGGTCCTGCCAGGCGTCGAGGGACGCGTGCCGCTTATTGCCCGCCGCGCGCTGTTTTTCCACGTGCGCAAGATAGCGCTCGACTTCATCGACCACGCGACGTTGATATCGCTTCAGCTCCATCTGATTCACTTCAGCTCAAACGGCACCAACATCGGACGCACCGTTTTCTTGTGCTCTCGCTGGAACTCCTGCAAGTCGTCCGGATGTATCCAAATCTTCTCGCAGTAGATCACCCAACACTTGTTCTTGTCTAGCTTCGCTAGCTCCTTCAGCGTCGCCAAGCTGACTTCCTGTCCCTCTGCCTTTTTGTCGGGCGAGTAGCGCAGGTAATAGCTCGTCCCGCCCGCCACTTCCGTCGAGCCGATGAAACCCGTCTTCCGATTCAATTTTTTCTCGTTTAACTGTTGGCTCGTCTCCGTGTAAAAGATGTACTGAGCCAATTGATCGTACCCCGGCATCTCCTTCCCAAAATCACGGTACTCGCCAAAAAGCTGGACGCCAAGTCGTGCGTAGGTGAACGAACCGCCGAGCCCCTTCACTTTCTTTCTTTTGCTTCTTTTCCCGTGCTCGTATCCTTGTATGACTTTCTTCACGCGTACGGCCATCACTTCTCTACATATATTGAACTTTTCAGCCTCTTGCTTTTTATTGTCGAATCTCTGCTGTACTAGGATAATTGCCGATGCTTACCGTCCACTGCATTCGCAAGAAGCACCGCTTCGCCAGTAGTCCCACTCCCAGCATATGAATCCAGTACAATGTCATCGTTTCCCGAGGCAATCTCGACGAGCGAACGAATAAGTGAGGGCGGCTTTGGATAGTTGAAGACCTTTTTCCCGAATATTCGACGCAGCACCCGTCCCCCTTCTTGGTTCAGCCCCGTTTGAAGGATTCGCTCATCGCGGTCGGTTTCAGAATCGCGACTATGGCGTAGACCCTCTATCCAACTTGAAGCCGGCTTAATCTTCGGATTATTTGGGTCGAAACGCGTCTTGAATCTTGGTCGTTTCATTCTGCGATCAGGAAAGTCTTCGGGCCACATGACCAAGTCAGCTTCAATAACGCGCTTCATCTCTCCGCGCTCAAATCGCCAAACTCGGTCAGGGTTCCCTGGGTACCGATTGCCAGTACGCGGATTCACGAGCGTGTAAAACTGATTCGGCCGTTCTTCGCGCGACATGCCGATTGACAGATCCGTGCTTGCATATCGACTCACTTTGTCTGCAAACGGATAATCGGCTTCCGTCATGATTGTTCCGGTTAGCTCGACGGCAGATGGATTCTTCGCGTACGCCAGCACATACTCGTGATCCACCGAGACCGGATCGGCGCGCATTCCAGTGGGACTCCTACGCTTCCAGACAAACGTTGCCAGCGGCATTTCGACGTGAAACACCTCATCCAGTAAAAGGCGAAGGTTCCCGGCCTCGTTCTCGTCGATACTGACGAACAAAATGCCCTTCTCACTCAATAAAGTGTGTAGCAAATTAAGCCGGGGATACATCATGCAGCACCATTTGTCGTGCCGGCAGGCATCCTCCGCCTCCTTCCCGACCGTTTCCCCGATCCATGCTTTGAACTGCGGCTGCGTGAGGTTGTCGTTGTACACCCAGCCTTCCTCGCCAGTGTTGTAAGGCGGGTCGATGTAAATGCACTTGATCCGCCCGGCGTGCGTCGGCAATAGCGCCTTGAGCGCCAGTAGATTATCCCCCTCGATGATCAGATTTCCTTCCAGGCTCGGCTTCTCGCCTTTCGGCAAAAGCGACAGCTTGTTGTCGAACTCCAAGCGGTGATGCGGCACCGTGTGGTGATACGTCTCGATGACGCTCTTGCCCTTGAACTGCAATACCGGCATACGCGCAGGGAACGGCCTAGGAGGGAGCTTGGCGGATGTACAAAAGACTAGCGATAGCACTTCCAAGATAGCGGCCACTTGGTCAAACGCAAGCCCCGCTCCTTCTCCCCACACAGAATCGCTCTAACCGGCCCATAGACAATGACTTGCGATGCGTCGCCTCAGGTGGAGAATGTTGCGGTACCGTCGGCCGTTAAGTCGACACGGCTCGCAACTTACTCCACTTCTCTTCCCGATCTTCGCCCCTTCCCATTTCTCCTTCTCTTCCTACGACTTACGGCACGCACCGAGCGTGCCCGCCGTGTCGCAGACCCGCTGTGGTGGGGCAGGGCGGGGCCGGCCGAACTGCGCCATTCGTCCACCCTGTGCATGGATGCATCCCGATTCCATCGGGGTCCCAGCGCGCCGGGATTGAACGTTCGCTCCATCTCTTGGTTGCCTCAGACTCCTCTGCGTGCTCTTATCTCTGCTGCACTTGCCCAACCGTAACTGCCTCTCCCTTCCCTCCGCGTCCTCCTGTGAAGTGTCCGCCGCCCGTCGCCTTTGCCGCGTTGAGCGTTGGACGTTGAATGTTCGCTCCATCTCTTGGTTTCCTCAGTCTCCTCTGCGTGCTCTTATGTATTCTGCATTGCCCAACCGTAACTGCCTCTCCCTTCCCTCCGCGACCTCCTGTGAAATGTCTGCCGTTCGCCATTTGGCCGCGTTGCAAATTGAGTCCCGGCGCGCCTGGAACTTGTCGCGCCCGCGCCGGGATTCAGCGTTCGTCTCCCTGACTCCGTGCCCTCTGTCCCCTCGGTGTTCTCCAATGAACGTGTCCTGGTGGTTTTTTACTTCCCGGTCTCCCTTTCCTCTGCGTCCTCCTGTTAACTTCTATTTTCCCTCTCCGTGCCTCCGTGTCTCTGTGGTTATACCCGCGTGATCGGCGTTATCGCTGGTTACTTCCCTCCGCCTGCATCGCTTCCTAGCCGGCGTGAGCCACATCAGTGGCTACTTGCTGCGGCGCCAGTAGCCCGGTCGCCGGCTTGTGTGTGCCACCGCCACGACCATCAGCGAGTC
The DNA here is from genome assembly GCA_963829655.1 of Pirellulales bacterium. GTDB lineage: Bacteria > Planctomycetota > Planctomycetia > Pirellulales > JALHPA01 > JBBDYH01. The sequence goes on along the minus strand of CAWHJG010000002.1, from coordinate 5,069,207 downwards.
CACATCGCGCGAGCGAAATACGAGAATGTATGGAAAGCGAGCCACTCGCGAATATCGATATTTGCTGATCAGAATCGGCAACGCTTCAGGATTGCCTTCAATTCGCGCAACAGCCCGGACCACGGCCTGGCGAAACTTTTCCGCAACGATCTCTGAACGCGCCGAATACCATTTTCTGGCCCCGCGATATTCATCAGCAGCCAAACGATGGAATAGAACGGTTGCGGGCATTAAGGCTCTGACTTCAGCTCAGACCATTGAACGGCCCCTTCGTCATCTGCAAATCGGCGGTCCAATTCGTCCAGCAATTCGGGGTCATCCAACGATAGAAGGTCATCCTTCGCCGGCAGATGCGCAAGTAGCTGCGAAACCAACGCCACCTGTTCGGTCTCTGGCAGCTTACGCGCCGCTTCGAAGATGGCTTGAGTATCGCCGTGCATGGTACGTCTCGCGATGTGAAGGGGCGGCTCTTATTTTAACCGGACCATGCGTGATGTCGATTCCAGCTTCCCGCGTCGGCGGCGCAACGGCGTCCGGCTCCGTGACCAAACATGTACATATGTTTATTATACGTAACTCGCCACGCAGACGGTCCACCGCGCGGTGCACAGCGATCCCACCCCCAAATTTTTGACTCATCAAAACCCCCAGTATTCCCCGGAAAATACGCGCCTCATCTCAAATCCGGCCTGAGTGGTTGTTTGCACCGCGGAAAACCCCCTGTTTTCCCGACCCAACTGCCTCCAAAAACCCCCGACCCATCAAAAGCGCTTCACTGTCCGTACCGCCCCCCAACCCCCCGCCGGAATAACTTCGGCCCGCCAACCAGAACACCAAGTGCCTCACTCAGCGACCATCCCCCGCCAAAACTGCTTGCATCAACGCGCGCTTATAATGATAATCACCTTCGCCTGCCTGCACTTACCGCCCGCCGCCGACTGCACGTCCCGCCTTCACGGATGCACCTAACGGGAGGAATCCTGCCATGCGTCGTTTGGCCGCCTGGATCGTCGTATTGAGCCTCGTTGCTCCCACCGCCATGGTCGTCGCCCTGTTCGCGGGCGACGCGGGCTCGGCGACCACACTGCCGCCCGCCACACCCGCCCCCGCCGCAACCGCTCCCGCCCCCGGACTCGGCGACCCCGGTAAACTCGATCGCATCGCCCTCGAATTCGGCCTGGCCAATACCGACGGTTTCAAGCTGGCCGGCCGCGACGCACGCCAGCAGCTTGTGGTCTCCGGCCACTTCTCCAGTTCACAAATCAGGGATTTGACCCACAAAGTCGCCTACGACGTGGAACCCAAGGGCATCATCGAGGTCGATAAAACCGGTCTCGTTTCCCCCGTGGCGGAGGGTCAAGCGACGGTCACCGCGCGTCATTCCGACGGGCAGTCCAGCACGGCCAAAGTCACCGTCACACATATCGCGCAGGACCAGCCGGTCAACTTTGCCAACGACGTAGTGCCCGTATTCACGAAGTTCGGCTGCAACAGCGGCGGTTGCCACGGCAAGGCCAGCGGCCAAAACGGCTTCCGGCTATCGCTCTTGGGATTTGAGCCAAAGGAAGATTTTGAGCACCTGGTCAAGGAGGCTCGCGGTCGCCGGCTATTTCCCGCCGCGCCCGAGCGCAGCTTGCTGTTGATGAAAGCAAGCGGAATTATGCCTCACGGCGGCGGGGCACGGATCGAGCACGACTCGGCCCCCTATCGCGTAATCCGCCGCTGGATCGAGCAGGGCATGCCCTACGGCAAGCCCGACGATCCCGTTGTGGCCCGCATCGAGGTCTATCCCACGCAGCGAACGCTTGACCGCAACGCCGAACAGCAGCTTATCTGCATCGCGCATTACAGCGACGGCTCGACGCGCGATGTGACCTCGATGACGCAGTTCGACCCGAACGACGTGGAGATGGCATCGGTCAGTGCCCGCGGCGTGGTCAAGACGAATGAGCTGGCCGGCACTGTGGCGATCATGGCCCGCTTTCAGGGGCACGTCGGCGTGTTCCGCGCGATGATTCCGCTCGGTGCGCAGGTCAGCGACCATCCCGCGACGAAAAACTTCATCGACGAGCATGTATTTGCGCAGCTCAAGCACTTGGCATGCCATCGTCGAAGGTCTGCGACGATTCGACTTTCATTCGCCGCGTTTCGGTCGATATCACCGGGCGTCTGCCGTGCGCCGAGGAAGCCAAACAGTTCCTGGCCGACTCCGACCCCGCCAAGCGCGAGAAGCTGGTCGATCGGTTGCTGGCGAGCACGGCGTATGCCGATTACTTCGCCAACAAATGGAGCGCGGTCCTGCGCAACAAGCGGCGAATGGACACCCACTGCGCGTGGCACATACCTGTTCCACTCGTGGATTCGGCAGAGCCTGCACGAGAACAAGCCGTACGATCAGTTCGTGCGCGAGATCATCGCCGCCTCGGGCGAGGTCGGCGAGAATCCGCCAGTCGTCTGGTATCGCGAGGTGAAAGACTCCGTACAGCAACTTGAGGATACGGCCCAGTTATTCCTTGGTATGCGGTTTCAATGCGCCCATTGCCATCACCATCCGTTCGAGAAGTGGAGCCAGCAGGACTATTTCGGCTTCAACGCGTTTTTCTCGCGAGTGGGACGCAAGCCAGGCCAGCAGCCGGGCGAGGAGCGCATGTTCCATCAGCGCGGTGCAGCACAGGCAACCAATACGAAAACCGGCCAGCCCGTTAAGCCGACCGGTCTCGACAGCTCGCCGATGGACCTGTCTGCCGACGAAGATCCGCGGCATGCGCTGGTGGACTGGATGGCCCAGCCGGATAACCAGTTTTTCGCGCCGGCGCTCGTCAATCGCTATTGGAAGCACTTCTTCGGCCGCGGCATCGTCGATCCGGAAGACGACATGCGCGTCACAAATCCGCCGTCGAACCCGCAATTGCTCGATGCACTGTCGAAGCACTTCATCGAAAGCAAGTTCGACTTGAAAAACTTGGTGCGGACGATCTGCACATCGACGACCTATCAGTTAAGCGCCGAGCCAAACGAATACAACTGCGGCGACAAGCAGAGCTTTTCGCGCTACTACCCGAAGCGGCTGAACGCCGAGGTGCTGTTAGACGCCATCGACCACGTCACGGCGGCGACGACGAAGTTCAACGGACTGCCGGAGGGAACTCGCGCGGTGCAGTTGCCCGATACGAATGTAAATTCGTATTTCCTCCAGGTGTTTGGCCGGCCCGACGGCGCGAGCGCCTGCGAATGCGAGCGGTCGAACGAGGCGAACCTCGCGCAAAGCCTGCACTTGTTGAATTCGAGCGACGTGCAAAACAAGCTCACCAGCGGCAGCGGCCGCGCGGCACATCTGGCGGACGATAAAGCCCTGACCCACCAGCAAAAGATCGAGCAGATTTACCTGCAAGCGTTTTCGCGCCAACCCGATTCGAATGAAATGGGAGTCGCCGTCGCCTACATCGAAAAAACCAAGAACGACAAGCAAGCGTACGAGGACATCCTGTGGGCGATCGTCAATACCAAGGAGTTCTTGTTTAACCACTGATTCGTCGGCTTGGCGAATCGTTATACCCACCGCAATTGCCGTGTGCGGCACGAATCCTGCCTGTGCCGCGCATCAACATAATTGACGAGACTGTGCGGCAACCGGGCCAATGCCCAATGCCGTGCAATGGAATGGACTTCTGGGGGACAACTTCATGCAATCGCTCCACACGCTTTCGTGCGCTGGATCTTCACGACGTTTATTGACTTGCTGCCTGGTGGCGGCCTGGTTCACCGTTGCGGTCGCTCCCGTGAGCGCGCAGCAACAATTGCCCCTGGCGCAATTGACGTCGATCTTCCCCTTCGGTGGAAAGGTCGGCGCCACATTCGAGGTCAACCTCAACGGGCCAGACCTGGACGACCTCAGGGCACTGCACTTCTCGCACAGCGGCATTACCGCGAAGTCCAAGATGGTGCCGCACCCCATTCCGGGCCGCGGCGAGATTCCGTCGCCCAATCAATTGGTGGTGACCATCAACGGCGATGTGCCTCGCGGAATTTACGAGGCGCGAGCGGTGGGGCGTTATGGTATTTCTAATCCCCGGATGTTCCTCGTCGATCCGCGCCCCTCAGTAATTGAAACGGAACCCAACGACTCGCGCGAAAAGGCGCAGGCGACGCCGCTCGACAATCACGTGTTCGGGACAGTCGAGGCCGAGAAGTCGGACTACTTCAAGTTCACGGCTAAGCAAGGGCAGCGCGATCCTGATCGAATGCTGGGGGCACCGCGCCGATTCGCGGCTCGATGCAACGCTCGTGCTTTTCGACGCGGTCGGAAACGAGATCGGCCGTAACAACGATACGTTCCGCCGCGACCCATTGCTTGACTTCACTGCGCCGGCCGACGGCGAGTACGTCGTGCAGATCTATGACTTTCTGCACCGCGGCAACAGTCCGGAGTTTGGGTATCGGCTTACATGTTCGACCGCTCCCTCGATGGACTTCGTATTTCCGCCCGCCGGAGTACCCGGCACGAAAGGCAAATTCGCAGTTTACGGGAGGAATCTGCCCGGCGGCGCGGCAAGCGACGTGAAGGGCCTCGACGGCAAGCTGCTTGACCGCTTGGAGGTGGAGATCGAGCTGCCGGCGGATCCGCAGCAGCGCTATCGACTGCCGATGCACTCGCTTGTGGAACCGCAGGACGCGTTGCTCGACGCATTTGCTTACAAGATCATCGCGCCCCAGGGTGAGTCCAACGCCGTGCCGATCTTCTACGCAACGGCGCCCGTCGTTGTCGAACAAGAGCCGAACAACTCCACTGACAAGGCACAGAAGGTCTCGCCGCCCTGCGAAGTGGCTGGACAATTCAACCCGCGCAGCGATCAGGACTGGATTACGTTCGACGCCAAGAAAGGTGAGACGTATTTCATCGAGGTCTATTCGGAACGGCTAGGGTTGACGAGCGATCCGTATTTGCGAATTCAACGCGTTACGAAAAATGACAAGGGCGAAGAGACCGTCGCCGATGTGGTCGAGCTCGACGACCCGCGGCTCTTGCCGCAGGATCAGCGGATGCAGGCAAACTTCGACATGTCGAGCGGCGACATGACCTACAAGCTCGCAGTGTCCGACGACGGCACATACCGGGTGTTGGTGCGCGACCTGTGCTATCAGTCGCGCGGCAGCGCGAACTATCTGTATCGGATGGCCATTCGCCAGGCGCAACCGGATTTCCGTCTGATCGCCGTCGCCGAGCCGCCGTTCAACCCACAAAACAACAATCAGGCAAATCTTTGGACACCGCTGTTGGAAAAGGGAGGAACACAGGCGCTGAAGGTCTACGTCGATCGCCAGGACGACTTTGACGATGAGATTCAATTGAGCGTGGACGGTTTACCGCCAAGTGTTACGTGCCCGGGCGGAACGATCGGACCGAAAGCGAACGTCGGTTTGTTGGTGCTGACGGCCGCCGAAGACGCACCGGAATGGAGCGGGCCAATTCGCGTCGTGGGCACGGCAAAGATCAACGGGCAGGATGCAGCGCGGGATGCGCGCGGCGGCTCGCTCGTCTGGGGAAGCAACGATCGGCAAAACCAACCAATCCGCGCACGAATGACCGAGAACGTAACCATCGCCGTGAGCGGCAAGGAGACTGCTGCCGCGAAGATCGAACCGGCGGCAACCCAGGTGTACGAGACGAGTTTGGCGGGCAAGCTGCAAATCCCCGTGAAAGTGACGCGACGCGGTGAATTCAAGGGAAATCTAAAGCTGGTCAACGCGGCAATGCCGAAAGACATTCGGTTCAACGATCTGGACATTGGCGGAGATAAAGGGGAGGGGAACGTCACGCTCGACGTAAAGAATAGCGCCGCTCCGGGCACGTACACGCTCGTGATGCAGGCGACGAGCCAGCTTTCGAACTATCGGCGCAATCCCGAAGCCGCCGAAGAAGCCGACAAGATCGCCAAAGAAATGGAGCAGGCGGCTACGGAGAGCGCCAACGCCGCCAAACAGGCGGCCGATGCCAAGGCCGCGGCCGAAAAGACAGCAAACGACATGGCAACTCAAGCTAAGCAGGCGACCGAAGCGCTGACCAACGTGACGAAGGCGGCGCAGGACGCTGAGGCCCAGGCAAAAGCATCCGCCGAGGCATTTGCGCAGGCCAAGCAAGCCGCGGAAGCAAAGACCGACGACGCCGGCCTGCAAGCTCAGAAGGCCGAGAAGGAGAAAGCCAACAACGAAGCTGCCGAAAAGCTGCGACAGGCAACCGAGGCGCGCACGAAAGCCGAACAGGCCGTGGTGGAAATGACCGCCAAGGCGCAAGCGTCTGCGACTGCAAAACAGACCGCCGAGACCGCGCTCAACGAGGCCAACGCCAAAAAGCAAGCGCTGGAAAACCAAAAAAACCAACTCAAGCAGATCGCGCAGCAGAAGGCTGAAGCCGCGAAACCAAAGAACGTCAACGTGAGCTACTACACGATGCCCGTCACGGTGAAAATCGCGTCGGCGCCGGTGACCATGCAGCCCGCGGCGCTGCCGCGCGCCCAAGCCGGGTGAGAAAGCCGAGCTGTCGGTGAACCTGAACCGGCTTTACGGCTTCGCGGACCAGGTGACGCTGAGCCTGGTCGTGCCGGATGCGTCGATTGGCGTCAAGGCGCCGGACGTGAACGTGCCGAAGGATCAATCAACCGGAAAGCTCATATTGGAACTGGCGAAGGAAGCTAAACCTGGCGAGCACCAGCTCATCATCCGCGCCAAGCTGAACTTTAACGGACAGCAGGTGCAGTTCGAACAGCCGGTCGTTGTGAAGATTGATCCGCCGGCGAACTGACTTGCGTGAAGAGTCGTTGCGACTTACAAGCGAAAGTAAATGATATGCACCGTTTGCTGATGCGCGTTTGCCTGCTTGGCGTCTTGGCGGTTTCGCTGCCGGTGATCGATGTTCGTGCTGCGGAACCCAAGCCGACGCCGATCGCCGAAATCAAGCGCGATAAGTCGGTGGAGTTCGCCGAGGTACAAAAAATCCTCGCCAAGAACTGTCATGCCTGCCACAGCGGGTCGAAGCAAGAATCCGGGTTGAATCTCGAGTCGCCCGAAACGATGCGAAAAGGGGGCGAAAACGGGCCGGCGATTCTCGCCAAGAAAGGGGACGCCAGCCAATTATTGAAGCTGGCCAGCCACCAGGAAGAACCCGTCATGCCGCCGCCGGACAACAAAGTCAACGCGGCTAAAGCTAACGCCTGAGGAATTGGGGCTTATCAAGCTTTGGATCGACCAGGGGGCCGAAGGCAAGTCAGGCGCCAGCGCAGCACCTCTAGTCTGGCAGCCGCTGCCGTCACACGTTCAGCCAATTCTGGCTGTGACCATGACGGCCGATGGACAGCACGTGGCCTGTGGCCGCGGCAACGAGATTAGCGTTTATAAGGCCGGCTCGGGGCGATTGATTGCACGGCTCGTGGATCCGAGTCTCTCTTCACACAGCGGGCCGGCACGGCCGGGCATCGCCCATTTGGATGTCGTGCAGTCGCTGGCGTTCAGCCCGTCCGGCGATCTTTTGGCCTCTGGCGCATTTCGTGAAGTGAAAGTTTGGCAGCGGCCGCGAAACGTGCGGCGCGGCGAGCTGGCCGGTGCGAGTGAAGCTGTTGCGGCCGTTGCAGCGAGTCCCGATGGAAAATGGGCGGCCACCGGCGAGTCGAACGGCACGATCAAGCTCTGGGAGTTGGCCAGCCATCAAACCAAACACACACTGTCGGGCCATGGCGGCGCGATCACCGGACTTCGGTTTTCTCTCGACAGCGGCAAGCTGTTCTCATCGTCGAAAGATAAGACCATCCGCGGGTGGAGCGTGGCCGACGGTGCGGCGGCCGGCAAGATCGACGCGCCGGCCGAAGTAAACGGCATCGCTCTCGTCAATGACGGGAAGGAGATCGTGTCGGCCGATGCTGACAATACGCTTCGCGTGTGGGCGCATGCCGGTCGAGCCGCCGCCGGCCGAGGCGCCGAAGCCGCTCAAGGAACTCAAGGGGCACGGGGGCCCGGTGAATGCCGTCGATACCCTGGTTCCACCAGGGGAAGACGATCGTATCCGGCAGCCAGGACGGCACGATTCGAAAGTGGAACTACGACAACGGCCAGCAGTCGCAGCAGATGGACGCGGGTGGACCGGTGCTGTCCGTGGCCATTCGCGCCGATCGGCAAGCGTATCGCTTCCGCCAACGCGCACAAACGCGGCGCGGTTGTTCAATGCCGAGAACGGGCAGATGGTCGCCGAGCTCAAGGGGGACCACCGCGACCGCTTTGCAGTGGCTGAGCTCGAGCGAAAGCTGAATGTCGCTCGTGGGCGAGTGAATGATCGCACGAACGCCGTCAAGGAGGCGGAGCAACTGGCCAAGAAGGAGGCCGACGCCGTACCGAAGGCGACCGAAGCCAAGACCGCGGCCGATAAAGCGCTCGCCGAAAAGACCGAAGCGCTCAAGAAGCCGGCCGAGTCGAAAATGACGGCGGAGAAGGAGTTGGAAACGACAACGACCGCGCTCGCTCAGGCGAACGAAGCGCTTGCCAAGGCTAAGGAAGCGGCCGAGAAGGATGCGAACAACCAGGACCTGGCCAAGTCGCGCGATGAGGCGCAGAAGGCCGCCAGCGAAGCGGACCAGAAGCAGAAACAGGCTCAAGAAAAGGTGAAGGCGGCCAAACAACCCTTCGAGCAGGCCGATCGCGAAATGAAAAACGCGCAGACCGCCGCCGAGTCGGCTGCACGCAATCTCGAAGCGTCGCAAAAGGCCGCGCAGAAAGCCGCCGAGGCCGTACCCGTCGCCAAGACAGCGCACGAACAGGCCGAGGCCGCGCAAAAGCAGGCCGAAGCGACCGTCGAAGCCGGCAAGAAGAGCGCAACCGAACGCGAGAAGCCAGTCCGAACCGTAGCGTTTTCGGCCGATGGCAATCAACTCGCCACGGGCGGCGACAACGGGATTGTTCAACTCTGGTCGGCGGAGACCGGCGCATCCGGTCGGAGTGCTCACCGGCCAAGGCGAATCGATTGTAGCCGCCGCGTTACACGCCGGCGGGCACGCTGGTGGCCGCGGCGAACAACAAGACCGTCGTGCATTGGGACACGCAGGCGCCATGGACGCTCGCCCGCACGATTGGCAAGGTGGACGATGCGACGGTCTTCCAGGACCGTGTGCTGCGCACTGGACTTCTCACCCGACGAGAAGTTGCTGCTCACGGCCGGAGGCGAGCCATCGCGCTCGGGTGAATTGAAATTGTGGAACGTCGCCGACGGCACGCTCGCCCGCGCCTGAAAGAGCCGCACAGCGACACGATCTTTGCCGCGCGGTTTTCGCCCGAAGGGGATCGAATTGCCACGAGTGGCGCCGATCGGTTCGTGAAGATTTGGAACGCAACGGACGGCTCCTTCATCCGTGCGCTGGAGGGCCACACGCACCACGTATTGGGCGTCGCCTGGCGGCTGGATGGCAAGACCCTGGTCAGCGGATCGGCCGACAACACGATGAAGGTTTGGGACTCAACGACCGGCGAGCAAAAGCGGACTATTCAAGGCCTTCAAAAGGAGGTCACGTCGCTGGTCTTCGTCGGCGACAGCCCTCGCGCGATTGTAAGCGCCGGTGACAAAACCGTCCGGTTGTACAACATGGATTCGGGCGGCAACGAACAGCAATTTCGGCGGCGCGAGCGATTTCGTGTACTCGGCCGCCGCAAGCGCCGACGGAAAGCTGGTTGTCGGCGGCGGGCAAGACGGCGTGTCTGCGGGTATGGAACGGCGAGAATGCGCAGGTCGTCCGTCAGCTTGAGCCGGCCAAGGCGAACTAACAACCGCCAATCTACGCCCTGGGCCACTTAGCAAGCGGCGACTTGCTCCGCTACGATGATCGAACGCTGTCGCCGCCGTTGTATCCCGCCATGGCCGAGTGCGGCGATTTGACCATCGAGAGCATCTCCATGACCCACGCCTGGCACGACGTTACTCCCGGCGGAGATCAACTGCCGCGGGAATTTACCGCGATTATCGAAATCCCGATGGGGTCCAGCGTGAAGTACGAGCTGGACAAAGAAACCGGGCTGTTAAAGCTCGACCGGGTGCTCTACTCGGCCGTGTATTATCCTGCAAACTACGGATTCATCCCGCAGACGCTGGCCGAAGACGACGATCCACTCGATGTCTTGGTGTTGTGCCAGGAACCCGTGGCGCCGTTGACGATGGTGAAGTCCCGGGCGATCGGCGTGATGACGATGATCGACAGCGGAAAGCGCGACCATAAAATTCTGGCCGTGGCGCTCAACGATCCAGAGTATGCGGGTTTCGACGAAGCCAACGAGCTTCCCGGGCACCGCCTGATGATGCTGCGCCGTTTCTTCCAGGACTACAAGCAGCTCGAAGGCAAAGCAGTGGAAGTGGATGAGATGCAGTCCGCCAAAGGCGCCATGCCGGTAATCGAAGACGCGCTCGAGCGATACAGTTCCCAACGGCGGCGCGGGTTTCAAGCGTATGCCACGCCGCACTCGGTTATCAGGACGTGATCGCTAGAAACGACCCTCTCACTTTCGCAACAGCGCCAGCCGCAACAAATTTAGCGCCTGCTTACCGCCGCGCGCCTTGAGGATGTCGGGGTGGCCGGCATAAGGCGTGGAAACTGCAGTGACTCCCCTTGAGCTCGGCGACGGCGAACCACAGCTTGCCTGGTTCGCTCGCCTGCGGATCGACCGGCGGCAGTTCGCCGACCGAAAGTCCGTAGTCCGCGTGAAACAATTGCCGGCATTCGTCGGCCATACGCTCGACTAGTAGTTTCTTCATACCCGCATCGTCGGGTGCGCGTTCCGAGAGCGGCGATCGGCCGGCCGGTTGAACCAGGTCAAACACGGCCTGTTTCGTCGGCAACACCATGCCGCCGGCAAACACGCGACGGCTTTCCGGCACTTCGCTCAGCCAATGCGCGATCATTCCGCCGCTGCCCCACTCGGCTGTAGCCAGACTCTCGCCGCGCTTGTGCAACAAACGCACGACCGCATGTTGCAACTCATCGTCTTCCTCGCCAAACACGAGCTCGCCGAGACACTGATGGATGGTTTGTACCGTCGGTTCCATGGCAGCCAGGCACGCTTCGCGTGTTTCGGCCGACGCGGTAATTCGCAGTGTAATCGTCGCGCCGTGCACCGTGATCCCTACCGTCGGATCACGCCCGCGCCGAATCAAGTCGGGCAGCTTCGCCTCAAGGTCGCTTTCGCCGACGCCGAAGCACTTCATCCGGCGATGGCAAATCACTCGTGCCGGCCCGACCATCGATTGAATTGCCGGCGCGACCGATTGTTGCCACATTTCCTGCATTTCCGCCGGGACGCCCGGCAATGCGAACAATCCGGCATGCACGTCGGCCCGGTGCGCGGCACGTCCAGGTCGATTCCCGGCGCCGTGCCGGCCGGATTGTGAACACACGCGCGTACCGCGCGGAAAGTACGCCTGCACGCGGTTGCGTTCGGGCATAGGGCCGTGCGCGGCGGGCGAATAGGTTCTCAATGTGTTTGAGCGCCGCCTTGTCCAGCTCCAGCGGCTGTTCGGCCGCCGCCGCGATAGCATCGCGCGTAAGGTCGTCGGCCGTGGGGCCAAGGCCGCCGGTTGCAACGATGAGATCCGCCCGATCGATTGCCGTCTTAAACACGCGAACGTTGGCCTCCAAATCGTCGGCCACCGTCGTGTGATACATCGTGTGGACGCCGATCTCCGCCAGTCGAGTGCTAAGCCACTGGCTATTGGTGTCCAGCCGCTGACCGCTGGTCAGCTCGTCGCCAATCGAGATGACTTCGGCCTGCATAAGCAGAAATTAGAAGATGCAAGGTGCCGTGGGCGTTGGACGTTAGTTGGAACTGTATACTTCGTTCGCCGCGGCAATGCTCGCGCCGTGCTCGAACACATGCCGCTGTTCAGCCAGCAATTGCTCGATCGCCGCAAGAAACAGAAGGACATTCCCCGATCGAGCGCCGTAGCCCATCAGCCCGATCCGCCAGACCTTCCCTTTGAATGCGCCCAGACCGCCGCCGATCTCAATGCCAAACCGCTCCAAGAGACCGCGGCGTACGGTCATGTCGTCGATCGCCATGGCGGAATCTGCACCGCGTTGAGCATCGGCAACTGGTGTCCCTCTTGGGCCGCGTAACGAATGCCGATCGCCGCCAATCCCGCTTCAGCGCCGAATGTTGTCGAGCGTGGCGAGCAAAGCAGTTGTCGAGACCTTCTTCGAGGATTACTTGCAGCGCGGCATACAGTCCATAGGTCATGTTGATCGGCGCGGTGTGGTGATACACGCGATCCTGACCCCAGTATCTGCGCCAGCATCGTCACATCGAGATACCAGCTTTGCACCTTGGTCTTGCGTGCGGCGATTCGTTGCATTGCGGCGGCGCTGAACGTGATTGGCGCCAGCCCCGGCGGGCAGCTCAGGCACTTCTGACTGCCGGAATAGCAGCAATCGATGTTCCAGCGATCGACTTCGACGGGCATGCCGCCCAGCGCCGTCACCGCATCGACCAGCAATAGCGCGCCTGAGTCGTGAACGATCTTCGAGATTTCCTCAATCGGCTGCGACGCGCCGGTCGATGTTTCGGCCATCACGATGCCGACCACCTTTGGCTTGCAGTCGGCCATCGCTCGCTTCACCTCTTCAGGCGTGAACACTTCGCCCCACGGCCGCTCGATCTTGGTCACTCTCGCGCCGGCGCGCTCGGCGACGTCGGTCATCCTCTGGCCAAATACGCCATTGACGCATACCAACACGCTGTCGCCCGGTTCGACCAGATTGACCACGGCGGCTTCCATGCCGGCGCTGCCGGTGCCGCTGATGGCGAGCGTCATTTCATTCTTCGTGCGGAACACCTCGCGCAGCATCGCCTGCATCCCGTTCATCAGTTGCAGGTAGTACGGATCGAGATGGCCCACGGTCGGCGCACTCAAGGCCGCGAGCACGCGCGGATGGATATCGCTTGGGCCGGGGCCCATCAGAATGCGCGTCGGAGGAGCCAGCGTCGGGTAGGACATCGTTCAAAGTCAGGAATCAGAATTGGTTCGGTAGCAGGTCAATCCGGTACAGTTTAGCGATTGCTCCCGTTGAATGCTCGATTCATGAGGGCAGGGACTCTTTGACCAACGCCGAGATTTGCTTGAACTGGGGCGTCTGGGACCGTTCGCACCATTCGAACAGCGCCGACTCGGTCGTTGTCAACGTGGCGCCCGACGATTCCATTCGCCGCAGCGCCATCTCATAATCGACGCCGAACCGTGAGCCGATCGCGTCAGCGGCCACAAACACGCGGTAGCCCGCGGCAATCAGATCGAGCACCGTCTGCTGCACGCAAACGTGCGCCTCGATCCCCGCGACAAGAATATTGTGGGCGTCGATCGCCGCAAGCCGCTCTTGGAATTCACCGGAACCACAACAACTAAAGGATGCCTTGCTGGCGACGCCGGGTAGCCGCTCGGCCAATTCGGGAACCGTGTGGCCGAGCCCTTGCGGGTACTGCTCCGTGGCTAGCGCCCTCACGCCGAGAATCTTTGCCCCATCCAAAAGCCGGCGAACGTTCCAAACAATCCGCTCGTGCTGGGGGATCAGCCCAATTAGCTTTTGTTGCACGTCGACAACCACGAAGCGCAGTATCGCCGGCCGACATCAACTCTGGGCTGCGAGAACAAGCGCGATCGTTCTGCATGGGAATTCAGCAAGCAGGTAACTGGTCAACCAGAGGAAACTCGTCGAACTTGTTACGCGGGCAAGTCAATGAGCAGACTGTCACCCTCAATTCGCACTTCAAACCGCGGATGGCTGTACTTTGCATTCAACTGATGCTGGCCGGTGCGAACGTCGAACTGCCATCCGTGCCAAGGGCAAGTTACGACGCAGTCCGTGAGCACGCCTTCGCCCAGCGGGCCTCCTTGATGCGGACACATGCCATCGAGCGCGTAAAACGTTCCGTCCACATTAAACAGCGCGACGATTCGATCGCCGGCCACCAGCTCGCGCGAGGAGCCGGGCGGACAATCGGTGATCGCGGCGATTCTCATCCACATCGATGCGGCAATGGCGATAACAAAAAGCCCGTTATGCGGCCTGGCGGCGCTTGGTTCGTGCCGGCGGCTCACCTTTCCAGCGACGATGCACCCACCAGTACTGCTCGGGCGTTTTGCGCACGAAGCGCTCCAGGTGCGACGTAAACCACTGGCTCAACTCGACGAGCCCTAGTTGCTCCGCAGGCGCCGTCGCCGGATCAAAAATCGCCTCCAGCGCCATCTGGTAGTGTAGCGGCTTATCGAGCCGGCGGGCATACCCCACCGCCATCGGCGCGTCATTGGCGAGCGAAAACAGCGCCACGGCCTTGTGCGTTGATGCCGGCGCGTCAAAGAAACTAACCCAGCAGCCCTTCGTGCCAGCCGCTTGGTCGCCCAATACCGAGAGGGTGCGGTTATTCGCCAGGAGCTCGCCAATCTCGTCGGCGCTTCCCTGCTTGGGAAGGATGTGTTGGCCACGCAACTCGCGGAACCCGCGGATGAACCGGTCGAGATACCGGTTGTCCAGCGTACGCGCAACAGCGTAAGTCTCAAATCCAAACAAGCCCATCGTGTAGCTGGCCAACTCAAAATTTCCAAAATGTCCGCCGACGAACACCTTAGGTCGCTCCGCCCAAAAGAAACGGATCATCGCGGCGTCATTGCGAAACGAAATATAATTACGCCAATTGGTGTCGTGAATCTTCCGCGGAGCATGGGCGATCTCGCAGATCATCAGAAATAGATGCTCCCACATAGCGCGCGACAGCTCGCGATAGTCGCACGGTGAAAGCCGCGGGAACGCCCGCGTCAGGTTTTCCTCGATCACGCCGCGCCGAAGTCGAATGATATCATTGGCCAGCCACGCCAGCCAACCAGCAACGCGGCGACACGTAGCGAGCGACAACGCCTGCACCAGACAGACGAACAATCTCACGAGAAGGTAGACCAGATAATCGCACAATTTGCGCATCGAGGATTCCATTCGGGGTGATGCCAGCACATTGTGCCAGCCTTGCGCACTAGCGCAAAGATCGAATTGCTTACATGCAAATTCGGCTCACTTTGCCTTGATCTTCCGCGCCGCTAGCGTCGGGTCTGTGGCAAGCGGCAATTGAACTGCCTTACCAGTTTCTGCGGCCTTGTAGATCGCCAGGATGATCTCGATCGAACGGCGGCCTTCCTGTCCATCGACGGCCGGATCGCGCTGTGCATCGATCGCGTCAACAACGTCCTGAAATTGCCGCGCGTGTCCGTGATGGCCGATCGCCGCGGGATCGCTGGCGCCGCCGCCAGTGCTCTTGTGCTCGGTCATTCGCCGGTGGATCGTCTCGTCGCATTCGAGCTTCTTCGCAAAGTCCCAGACCTTGATATCCTCCTCTTCCATCACTGCAGTTCCTTCCGACCCGCTGATTTCGATCCGCTTCAAGTAACCGGGATAAACGGCGGTGCTCGCCTCGATGACCCCCAGCGCCCCGTTGGCAAACCGCAGCGTCGCAACGATGTTGTCCTCGACGGCAATCCGCTCGTGAGCAATCGTGGCCGCGTGTGCCGTAACCCCCTTCACCGGGCCCATCAACCACGCGAGCAGATCGACGCTGTGCACCGCCTGGTTCATCAGCGCACCGCCGCCGTCAAGCTCCCACGTGCCGCGCCACTTGCCGCTGTCGTAGTATTGCTGCGTGCGATACCACTTCACGTACGCGTCGCCCAGCGTGAGCCGCCCAAATCGGCTTTCGTCGATCGCGCGCTTCATCTCCAGGCTTGAATCGTGAAACCGCGAAGGGAAGATTGTCGAGAGCTTGACGTTGTTCTGCCGGCACGCGTCGATGATTGCGTCACAGCGCGAAAGCGTGATCTCCAACGGCTTTTCCACGATCACGTGCTTGCCGGCTTTGGCAGCAGCGACCGCCGGCTCCATGTGAGCGCCGCTCGGCGTGCCAATCGTGACGATCTGCACCTGCGGGTCGGCCAGCATCGCGTCGAGGTCGTGATAGGCCTTGCACCCCGTTTCAGCGGAAAGCGTATCGGCTGCGGCAGCCACGCTATCGAAACAGGCAACAAGCTTCGCCCCGCGTGCCTCCTCGATCGCACGAGAATGAAACCGCGAGATCATGCCACAGCCAATGATGCCGAATCCGTGAGACATGTCGTTGAGCTGATTGAACGGCCGAATCGAGAGATCGTTAAAGGAATGCGGCGATTATAAAAGCGACGCAAGATGCTCACCAGGGGCTTACTTCGCCAGCCCGCTTAAGAGCAGCGCGAACGTTGCCGCGTTCAACAGGAAGTGCACAACCAGCGACGGCCAAATTCGGTGCGTGCATTGATAGAGGTAGCCCAAACCAATTGCGAAGAAGAACAAGGGAATGGGTGCGGGGCCGTGTCCGATGTGCAACGACGCAAAAATAGCGGCGGAAATCAGGATCGGCGCAGCGCGCTGAAATGAAAATGCTGACAAGCCGGAAGCTGATACCGCGATCGAATCGGTTGCTGTATTGGTTTCTCCACGTTCAGCCGCCCCGTTGGGCTCTACGCCGAAAGGCGCCGCGAACTGTCGTTCCAGCCAGCCCTGGAGCAGCACACGGAATAGGAATTCCTCCACAAAGGGCGCGATCAACAATACTGAGATCGCAATCACGAAGTACGAGCCAAACTCCGGACTCGACCTGAGCTTTTCGATATAAGGGTGCTGTTCTGGGAAATAATAACTAAGCAGCGCCTGGAGAAGGTACACCGGCGGCGCGATCGCGAAGAAAGCCACAACACCGATTCCGTAATCGCGGCGAAGCTGTCGCGTATCAAAGCCAAGGTCAATTCGCGTCGCCCCACAGGTGTATGGCAACAAAAACAGGACCAAGACAATCGCTCCAATTTGCGCCAGGGCGCTCCCCAGATTGAACAGCACGAAGTTGCGAGAGCTTAATGTCTCGATGCCGGATCCGGAATCCACGTTCAGCGCAGCTTTGCAGCACTTGCACAACAACAATCTGAAAGATCACGGAGATTGCCACAACAATCGCAACCTCAGCGAGTCGCCAAGGGACAGGTTGCCGCGGTTCGAAAACCAGCGGCTCGCGCCCCTGGTCCATCGCGACACGCTCCATCCCCACACCAATGTGCTCGCCACGATCGCCATACCCGCAACGATGGTTGCAACTATCGTTTCGGTGGCGCTCATTGATGTTCGTTATGGCCCTCGAGAACTGGATCGCTAGTTGGCGGCCGTCGATTCAGCAGGTCTCAGCGCTTGAGGAGTCGGACAGCGGCGACCACATAGGCCAAGCCAGAGTATACGGTCAGGATCATCGCGCACCAGACCGAGAGCGTCAGGCCCCAGATAACCCACGCGTCCGGCTCGACTTGGCCATAGCTAAGACGGTAAAGACTAAACCCTGCCGCGAAACACTGCCAGACCATTTTGAGCTTTCCAGACAAGGCCGCGGAAAAGTCACTGCCAGCGCTTTCAACAAAACTGCGCAGCGCCGTCACCAACAGCTCCCGGCCAACGACCACAACCGCCATCCACGGTAGTAAACCCGAGTTCGGAATGGCGGCCAGATAAATAAACGTGCCGCAGATGATCACCTTATCGACAAAGGGGTCGAGGATGCGGCCTAGCGTGGTGACCTGGCCGTATTTGCGCGCGCCCAGTAGCCATCGAGCCAGTCAGTGCCGGCCGCGACAATGAACAGGAACATCGCGCAAGAAAGTAGCCGGGGGCTTGCCATCGAATGCCGAGTTCGATCAGCACGAACAACACAATCGACAGCACTAGCCGCAGCGATGTGAGCTGGTTCGGAACGTTCAGCAGCGGGTGCCGAGTTTGCGGCGTCTGTTCTTCCGTGCTCAATGCCATGCCATCCTCCGCCAGCAGCGAGACCGAATAGCGCGAGCCATCGCCGAGAATCCAGTATAGCAGGCGTCAAGTAATGCGCGATCTGCTTTCGGTCGCCGCAAGACATGCTTTGCGTCGCTCACCGAGGCTTGCCTACTGCAACGCCCACTAAATCGTAGCCCCGCGACGCGACGATTTCGGCGGGTACGATTTGTCCCGCTTTTAGCTTCTTTCCGGTGACGAATACGACGCCGTCTACGTCCGGCGCATCTGCAAATCCGCGGCCCATCCAAACACTTTTTTCGCCCGGAACGGGACCGTCCAAAAGCACGTCACACCGTTTCCTGACCTGTGCTTCGTTCCATTCAAACGCGATCCGCTGCTGCACCGCCATCAATCGCTCGTATCGCGAATGCTTGACCTCGTCATTCAGGTGATCCGGTAGTCGCGCGGCCGGAGTATCCGGCTCAAACGAGTAGGTGAACACCCCCATGCGCTCGAAACGCCGTTGCTCGACAAATGCAACCATTTCCTCAAATTGCTCGTCCGTCTCGCCGGGAAAGCCGGTGATAAAAGTTGTGCGCAACACGAGGTTTGGAATCCGGCCTCGCAGCTTATCGAGCAGCGACTCCGTTTCGGCTCGGTTCACGCGGCGTTGCATCCGCCGCAACATCGTGTCGTTGATGTGCTGCAATGGCAGGTCGAGGTACGGCAGTACCTTTGGACTGCCCGCGATTTCGTCGATCAGCCCGTCACTGAAGTACATCGGGTACAGATACATCAAGCGGATCCAGTCGAGTCGATCGATTTTCGACAGCTCGGCGAGCAGTTCTGCCAGCCGCGGACGGCCGTAAAGGTCCATTCCGTAATACGTCGTGTCCTGTGCCACAATCACCAACTCGCGCACGCCATCGGCCACGAGCTCGCGCGCCTCGGCGAGCACCTCCTCAATTGGTTTGGTGGCGTGCTTGCCGCGCATCTTGGGAATCGCACAGAACGTACAAAGGCGATCGCAACCCTCCGAGATCTTCAAGAACGCGAAATGCCGCGGTGTGATTCGCAAGCGCCCGGTGTCGGGCAATGGCCGCGATGGGGCAGGACGGAATACCGTTCGCTGCTCGACCAACCCGCCAAGCAGCCGGTCAGCCACCTTGGTTACGTGTTCGCGACCAAACACGCCGACGAGGTGATCCACCTCCGGGCATTTATCTAGTAGGGCCTCCTTATCACGCTCGGCCAAGCAGCCGGAAACAATCACGCCGCGCGTTCGGCCGGCGCGCTTCGAGCTCGAGCATCTCCTCGATCGTTGCGAACGACTCCTGGCGAGCGCGTTCGATGAACCCACACGTATTCACGATCACGAAATCGGCCCCGTCCGGATCCGAAACGAGGCGGTAACCGTCAAGCTGCAACAGGCCCAGCATCCGTTCGCTGTCCACGAGATTCTTGGGGCAGCCGAGACTCACAAATGCGTACGAACCCTTACTACCCAAGGCGGACGGCCGAGGGTGATTGACGGGCACAACGACAGGCACGGAGACGGTGGACAAGGCAACGATTCTTGAAAAGAGGCTTGTTAACGTAACTAGTTTTATGGTAACGAATTGTGGCCGGTCTTGCGAGGGGCCTGCCGCGGCTATCGCTTCTGACTTGACCGACACATATTCTTAAGTACATTATGTACGGTTGTGATAAGAATTACTTGATCGCTTACGAGATGGTCTCATGCTCTCGCTTTGTGCGACCTCCGATCTAGATGCCGTAATCGACGACACCGTTGAAGAACTCTTGAAGGCGGCCGGCGTCATCCGCCCCCCGATTGACGCAACGGTCGTGGCGGATCGACTCGGGATCACAATGGTCTGGGACGAGCAGCAGGGCGGGCGAGCGAGGATAGCAATGGCCGGTGGCCCGCGCGGACGTTCGCCGCGCCCGACGATCTTCCTCCGGCCCGACCCGCGCCCGAGCGCATCCAGTGGGCATTGGCGCATGAGCTGGGCGAGGCGGCGATTGAAAGTCTCATGCGCCAACTACGCCTGAAGGCCAACGAGCTGAAAGAACACGCCCGCGAGCAATTGGCTAATCGGTTCGCCAGCCGTCTCTTGTTGCCATCTGAGTGGTTTGCAGCCACCGCGCAGGACTGCGAGCGAGATCTGTTCGCGTTAAAGGAAGTCTATTCGACGGCCAGCCACGAATTGATCGGCTGGAGAATGCTAGATCTCGCTCCCAGGGCCATCGTCAGTCTCTTCGATCAGGGAAACCTGCAAGCACGGCGATCGAATTTGCCGGGGAAACCTCCCGCATTCACGAGCGCCGAGAGCGATGCCTGGCGACGTGCGCACGAGACCGGTAGATCGGTGCGCCGGGATCAACCGCTCAGAATCGACGTCTGGCCGATTCATGAGCCCGCCTGGAGGCGCGAGATCCTGCGCCTGGATGTCGCAGACTTTGACGATTGCTGTGATTAAATCACTTCGGCGACCGGCTGCGACACGCCTTTTTTTGTCGCCGCCGCGCGACGCACCGTGCAAACCAGGTCTTCCAGCAGGAACGGCTTGGAGACGATCGCCGCAATATTCAATTCACTGGCAAGTTCGCAATCGCCGGGCCTTGGAAAACCGAGAACCACAATAGTCGGCACGTCCCCTGTATCGGCCCGCAACTCCGCCAGCAGCGGACCGTCTTGGTCCAGCCCGGCTCGGCAGTCCCACAGGATTGCATCGATCTCCCGTCGCTGGAGTTGGCGATCGTGTCTGAGTGCCACGGCTGCGAACCCGGAGACTTCCAATGCGTCCATCAATGCCTCGAGCCGCCGGACTCGACGTGACCTGTATCGCGACGCTGAGTCGCGAAGACGATTGGCATTGTGTTCCGTCTCGTAACAGCCTGTCTTCGTGAGTCTGCGTAAAAGGCGGCGACCAGCATTCAAATCCTGGCTCGCTTCGATCAAGTTCGGTGACAAATTGAGTTGCTAATCTTGGAATAAACTGGTGCGCGTAAAGGCGGATGGCGCCAGGCCAAGGTTTTCCGGTGCGCTCTTCCCCTTCGCACCAGGAACTCAACAACGTCAGGATCGGTGTGAATGGAGCTACTGCCCGAAGTGCGTTAAGGTCATCGTGCGAAGGTTCACCGGGAGAAGCCACTGCAACGATAACCAGGTCCACCGTGTCGGCGCACAAGCGCCGACAGGCCGTTGCGATTTCCTGCTCGAACTCGACGTCACACAATCGCTTGAGAAACGTGACTTGGTCGGCAAAGTAGCGATCGTTGGTGCTGCCGACAAATACCGCTCGGTTACGAGGCATGATTTCGGTTCTTTTTTGGGCCCGGCCACGTGGACCAGTCTTGCCGGTGTGCGGCGGCGGCTACTGTATATTCCCTAAAGTGGTACTCGGTAGGTCAAAGCGAAGGCAACCTCGCCTTGACATAGTGCCGTAAATGACCACAATCCGCCGCCGTTCTGGTGCTTGAAAACGCGGCCAATGGAAGGGCCGCAAGGGCACCAGCCTACCGACCCAACTAAGGCAGGGCATGGAGGCCTTGCACGATGCACGATCCCGCCACCGAGTCGTGCGCTGTCAGCCTGCGCCAATTGCTGCGTGAGGCGACTTTCTTTGGCGCCGAAGACATCCTGGTTCACGCTTGCTCGTCCGATTCGCGATCGGTCGCCGGGGGTGATTTGTTTGTGGCGCTCGTCGGTAGTCAATGCGACGGTCACGACTTCATTTACGAAGCCGCGTTTCGCGGCGCCGCCGCCATTCTGGCGGAACGCTACGTCTCGACCGAGGACCTGCCATTGTGCGTTGTCCCCGATACACGAGCCGCGTACAGCCGCGTGTGCCAGGCTTTGGCAGGCCAACCTAGTCATCAGTTGAAGGTGATCGGAGTCACCGGCACTTCGGGGAAATCCACCTCTGTCGAATTGATCGCAAGCGTCCTTCGCGCCGCCGGCGAGCGCGTGGCGACTCTCACCAACCTTTCGTGCTGCGGCGGAACGTTCCACGAGCCGGTGAGCAGCAAATTATCGGCCCCGCGGCTTGCCGACTGGCTTCAGCGTGCCAAACGGAACGAATCGACGTACGCCGTGCTCGAAACTCCCAGCGACGCCTTGTCTCGTTCGGAAGTCGCCGGCGTAAACCTTGATATGGCTGTGGTGACCAATGTGCGCCGCGACCACCTCGAATACCACACAACGCTAACCAACTATCGCGCAAGCAAGGCGCGGATCTTCGATCACCTGGCGAATTCTCGCCCAGCCGTATTAAACCTCGACGATGCGGTTTGTGGTGAGTTTTTGCGCACAATCGGTCGGCCAGTGCTGACCGTCGGCATGGTTAACAACGCCGATGTGACTGCCGTGGTCGTCGAGCGGCTTGTCTCAGAACAGACATTCCTGCTTTCGTCCGGTAGCGACACGATGGCCGTTCGCACGCGAATTATCGGCGACGGGCACGTCTACAACTGCCTGGCTGCGGCGGCCGTCGGCCTCCTGTACAACATTTCGCTGCCCACGATTGCCCGCGGACTGGAGGCCGTCGAATCGATGCCGGGCCGCATGGAACGACTCGAATGCGGGCAACCATTTGCCGTCTTTGTTGACTCGGCCCGCAGCGCGGACGGTCTCAGTCAGACACTCGAGACGCTGCGCGAAGTCGTTACCGGTCGAATTCTGTGTGTGTTTGGAGCACAAGGCGACGAGAAGCAAGAAACGCGTCCCCTGCTTGGTCAAACCGTGGAAGCACTGTCTGACCTCGCCATCGTGACAGACGACAACCCGCGAAGCGAGGAGCCCAGCGGGATCGTGGCCGAAGTTCTCCGCGGCTTTGATTCGCTGGAAAACGTCGTCGTAATGCACGACCGAGCCAAGGCAATTTGTTGGGCCTTGGGACAGGCGCAACCGGGTGACTGCGTCTTGATCGCCGGCAAAGGCCACGAGCAATTCCAGGAATTGGCCGACGGGCGGCAATGGTTCGACGATCGCGAGGTGGCGTGTTTTTGGCTTTACGACCAGTCCGCCTTTTATGGATCGGGCGGTCAGCGGAGGTTGAAAGCGGGATGAACTCGGGTTGTGGCGCGAATAACATGAACGACTGCTGGTTGCAAATCGCCGTCGGCGACCTTCACAAACTTCTCGGCGGCGAGCTCCGCCTAGGCTCGATGCCGCCGCGCGACGGCGAGCTAACGCCGGTGGGCAGAATCGTCGCCGACAGTCGCCAGGTGGTGTCGGGCGATGTGTTCTGGGGATTGCGCGGCGAGAGAAACGATGGAGCTCACTATGCCGAGGAAGCTTATACGCGCGGTGCGACCGGCGTAGTCACCAGCGGAAGATGGGTTGCACCCTGGGCAGGACGTTGGTCATTGGAAATTGCCGATTCGCATGCCGCACTGGCTCGGCTCGCCGCTTGGCATCGCGAACGCTTCAAGGGCAAAGTGATTGCGATTGCCGGTGATGTCGGCAAGACGACAACGCAAGCAATGATCAATGCCGTTCTAAGCATGCGCTGCGTGGGCAGTGCGGCCGCCGGCTCGCAAGCGGATCAGGCGAATGTGGCCGTCGATCTGTTGCGGTTAAAGCGTCACGATGATTACGCGTTGGTACGGATCAGTGCACGAGCGTCTGTTGAAGCACAACAGCAATCGACGCTCATCCAGCCGGATGTGGCAGTCTTCACGCAAATCGACGAAACAACCGACGAGCGATCTACCGCCAGTGCTTCGCTCGAAACCGCCCGCGCAGTAGCCGACTCGCTTGCGACCGACGCCGTGCTGATTGCCAACGGCGATGACTTATTGCTGCGGCGATTGATCGAAGGCCGGCGCAGGCGCGCCGTTTGGTTTGGGCGATCTCTCTCGTGCGAAGTAGCGGCCACGCACATCGAGAGCCGCAGCGGCTGGCTGCAGTTTCGCGTCTCTGGTCACTCGATGCAAATACCGGTCTGGGGGCGCCATCATCTGGTAAGCGCATTAGCGGCGGTGGCGGTTGGACGCGAGTTTGGGTTGGACTGGCACGCCATCGCGGAGGGGCTCGCCGGTTTTCGTCCGGTGCGCACGCATTGCGAAGTGATGAACGCAAATGGGGTGACGATCATCGACGACACCTGCAACGATTCTCCGTCGGCGATGCAAGCCGCCACCGCCTTGTTGGCCGAGATGCCTGCCGCAGGACGCCGAATAGTCGTGTGTGGCGACTTTGAAGCCGAAGGTGACGAAGGGCCAAAGTGGCGACAAGAGTTTGGGACGGCCTTCGTGTGTCGCGGCGGCGCCGACCTGGTCGTGGCCTGCGGTCCGCATGCCGATGATGTGGCGCACGCGGCGCAACTAGCCGGCTTGAGAGCCGAGCGGACGTTGGCTTATCGCACCGCCCAGCAAGCCGCAACTGCATTCGCGCGATGACAAAGGCGGGCGACACCGTGTTGGTAAAAGGAAGCAAGGCATCCGGCGCTGATCGACTAGCAACCGCGCTCGGGGCGTCGCGATTCAGCCGTGCCGCGTGAGACCATGAATTTGAGAAGTAGGATGAACCACTTGGTAGGTCCTGTCGCTTGCGTCGCGCTTTGCGGGAAGAGTGACGCTACCCTCCCTCCTGGGTAGAAGCCATCAGGTTGCCGTGCGCGGTTACTGGGTCAACCGCCACGACAATTGCTTCGCGACGGGCCTAAGGACTGGGCGCCGGGGCGGTCTTCGGGCCGCCTCGGCGACTCAGGGAAATTTTCTCATCTGTACGGTTTCGGCGGAATCGGCAGTTCTTGCTGGAATTTCCGATATAAAATCCGCCAATCGTGGTTTAGCGGCGGTTCGACGCCAATGTTTTCCCCGCCAGGACGAAACTCATAAGAAGATGCGCGGGTTTATGTAGTTGCACCTGGCAAAAACACGCCGCTGCGCCACCCTGCCGCTTGTCCCCGAACATTTCCTGCCTGATTTCTCGTCCGCGCTTGGGAACGGTTGCCGGACGATCGTCGTCGAATTGGTGAACCTAATCTCGCCAATCCCAACTTAATAGCGAGGGCTGCCTTTTGGCGCCCATTGTAATGAGGCCTAGCCGCGCATGTTGACTGAATCCATTCACTTTGTTTTCGCCGGGGGCGGTAAGCCAGGTCATTACTTTCCCGGTCTGGCAGTGGCCCAGCAGCTTCGGCGAATGTCGCCGCAGGTGACCGTGACTTTTTTGGGACTGGGCAACCACTTCGAACGCAAAAGTGCGCAGCAGGGAGGATTCGACTACGTTGCAATGCGCGGTGTTCCGCTCCGGGCAGTTGGAGTATGGCGAATGCTCGTCGGCGGCCAAACTCCAGTTTGCGCGGCCCGGACCTTATTGAAGCAGCGGGCGCCCTCGGTAGTGATTGGAATGGGCGGAGAAGGCAGCGTTCCGGCATTGTGCGCTGCGATGTCGTTGGAATTACCGATCGCCCTCTTGGAACAAAACACAACGGCTACCCCGATCACGCGGCGGTTCGCCCCTTATGCTAGCCTGATTTGTACCGCGGGAGATGAAAACCACGATGCTGCTCGGCGCCGTGGCCCCGGTGCGTGCGGTGGGCGGGGCGATCCGCAGCGAATTCACATGCCTGTTCTACGAGCGCAGCGAAAATGGACACGACGCGTTGTCACGCCGACCTCGTCTTCTCGTACTCACGGGCGCCGGTCCCGCGCGACTCTTGAATGCGGAGGTTCCCAAGGCGCTTTACAAATTGGGACGCGAATTGCGCGGCTGGGAAATCGTGCATCAAAGCGGCAGCTACGATGCGGCCGCCACCGAACGCCTGTACCAAAAACTCGGCATCGAAGCTCGCGTCGTGCCATTTGTCGGAGATCTGGCGAAAGTGTTGCGCGCGACCGACCTCATGATCGGCCGTGCCAGCGCCGGGTCACTGGCGGAGCTGGCCGCCGCAGGAGTTCCCGCGGTGCTCGTGACTTCGGCTGGCGGCGACTGCGCACGAACAGCAAGCAAATGCCCACTACTATGTGGAACACGGCGGCTGCAAAGCAGTGATCGGGCGCGGCTTGATCGGCCGGCTCGACAACGCGCTGGTCGAACAACTTCGAGAACCGATCACGAGCGCAAGCACTCGGCAGGCGATGAGCCGCGCAATGCGCCGCCTGGCACGCCCGGACGCGGCCTGGCACGTTGCTTCGATGCTCTTGGAGCTCGCCCGATCCAACGTGCTCGACCAAGTCGCCTGATTTCACGCCTGTTCGCCGATCGTAGCTCTACATTGACCCCGTCCGCGTGTTCGCCTTATCATGCGCCGGGTATTTCACACGAGCTACTTCTGACAACGGTGTTCTGCCGTGACGGTCCAAAAAGAATTTGAACGCATTGTCCGCACCGGCGAACTGCTCGCTCCCCACACTTGGTTCGGCCTCGGCGGCCCGGCGGAGTTTTTTGCCGAGCCAAATTCGATTGAAGAACTGGCGGGCCTGGTCAAAGGATGCCGCGACGAAGCAATTCCCGTCCGCCTACTCGGTGGCGGTTCGAACTTGTTGGTGCGCGATGAAGGTGTGCGGGGAATGGTGCTGCGTTTAAGTGCGCCCGTGTTTAACGACATTCGCGCAGGAAAGCAGCGCATAATCGCCGGAGCCGGCGCCAGGCTCGGCCACGTCGTCTCGCTGGCCGTGCGCGAGGGTTTCAGCGGTCTGGAGACTCTCGTCGGTATCCCGGGAACTTTGGGCGGCGCTCTCCACGGCAACGCCGGCAGCCACGGGGGCGATGTAGGCCAATGGGTTTGTTCTGCCACGACAATGACCCGCAGTGGCGATATCGTTCAGCGCGAACGGAGCGATCTCGTCTTCGCTTATCGTCAGAGTAACCTGGATGATTTGGTCATCCTCAGTTGCGAGTTCGAGCTGGAAACCGAGGACCCGCTGGAGCTCACCAAGCGAATGCAGAAGAACTGGATCATGAAGAAGGCCACGCAACCGCTGGGGCACCAAAGCACTGGCTGCATCTTCAAGAACCCCCGCGGCATCAGCGCAGGCATGTTGATCGATCAGGCTGGATTGAAGGGGACGCGCGTTGGCGGCGCCGAAGTCAGCGAGCGTCATGCGAACTTCGTCGTCACCGAACCCGACGCCACGAGCAAGGATGTCCTCCAACTAATTGACCTCATGCGGAGCACGGTCGCTGAACGATTGGGCGTAGAATTGGAAATGGAGATCGAAATCTGGTAGCAGGCGAGCCGATAAAGAATCGTGGGCCAGCACAAGTTGCTCGTTCGGCAGGGAGGCCGCGATGCAGACCAAATTGCCCATAAAAGCACCTACTGCGGGTTTGCCCGCCGGACGAGATCTCAATCGAATTGCTCGCATCCTTATTCTGCGCCGCGATGCGCTTCTGATCGTCGGCGTGATCCTGGTCGCTACGCTGACGGCTCGAGTAATTTGGCTGCGCGTTCGCGCCGATGTGTTTCGCGGTTCGGAGTACCAGCTTTCGCTTGACGACATCGAGATCACCCCGCCGCCGTCGTGGATCCGTGGAAATGTGAAGGCCGAGGCTCTCCGCGACGGCAGCTTGGACGAACCGCTGTCGCTGGTTGACGAAAATCTGACCGAGCAAATCGCGAAGGCCTTTGCTCTGCATCCGTGGGTGGCCCGTGTCGAACGCGTGACCAAGCGCTACCCGGCTGGCGCGTCCGTCGATCTGGTCTATCGCAAACCGGTGGCGATGGTCGAAGTGCCGGACGGGCTATTCCCGGTGGACTCCCGCGGCTTCTTGTTGCCCAGCGCCGACTTTACGGCAGCCGAGGCTCGCACCTATCCACGAATCGCCGACGTCACAAGCCAGCCAATGGGCCCGGTTGGGACTTCATGGAACGACGCTTCGGTGACCGGAGCGGCGAGAATAGCCGAAGTCTTGACGCCGATCTGGAACGAGCTGCGCTTGTACCAGATTCGGCGACGGCCCGCGGCATCACAAAGCCGCGCCGAAGGCGGAGAGTTTTACCTGATCACTCGAACGGGAAACGTGATTCCCTGGGGCAATCCGCCGGATGACGAATTGCCGCCGGAACCGAGTGCTGCCGAAAAAATAGCGCGGTTAAAAAAATACGCCGCCGAGCATGGAAGCCTGGATAACTCGGGACGGTGCGCTCGATCTTGACCTTCGCCTTCACCCCGGTGCACGGACCGCGCATCGCGGCGCATGAGGCGGGATGCTTAGAATAGGCTTGTCCCGTCCGGTCTCAGGCCCCTCAATCGCGCTCTGAATGGTCCGTGCAATGGCTGAACCTTCTCGCAACCCAGTCGCAGTCGTGACTGGCGGCTCCCGCGGTATTGGGCGGGCGATTTGCCTGGAGTTGGCTCGACTCGGTCACGCTGTCGTCGTCAATTTCGCATCGCGACGCGACGCAGCCGACGAGGTCGTTCATTCGATTCAATCAATTGGCGGGAGTGCTATCACGGTGCAGGCCGACGTGGCCCAGCGAAATGATCGCCGGCGGCTGATCGATGCAGCAATGACTGAATTCGGTCGAATGGACGTGCTGGTGAATAACGCCGGCGTCGCGTCGCCGGGTGCAAGGATCTCCTCGAAGCCACCGAAGATGCCTGGGACCAGGTATTCGCAACCAATCTGAAAGGGCCGTTTTTTCTATCACAATTGGCAGCTCAGCGGATGATCGACTGCATTCGCGCCGGAAAAACCAAAGTCGGCTACATTCTCAACATTTCGTCAGTGTCGGCCTATACGGCGTCTATCAATCGCGGCGATTACTGCATGAGCAAGGCGGCGATGTCCATGATGACCTGGCTCTATGCCGACCGCCTTGCAGACGAGAAAATCGCCGTATTTGAAATCGCCCCAGGCATCATCTCCACCGATATGACCGGCCCGGTTCGCGAAAAGTACGACAAGTTGATTGCCGACGGAGTTACCCCAATTCGCCGCTGGGGCGAGCCCGAAGACGTGGCCCGTGCCGTGGGAGCTATCGTCAGTGGGTTGTTCCCGTTCAGTACCGGCAATCGGTTCGACGTGGACGGCGGCTTTCACATGCGGCGATTGTGAAAGCGCGCTGAAATTGCCGGATTTGTCGATCGCCGTCACGGTTTTTGCCCGCATGGCGCTCAAGGTCTAAGCAATCCTCATTCCAAACATATTGCGCATCTCTTTCGAAATAATCACGAACCGAACTGTGATCCCGATTTTCTTTCCATTTATTTTTCAATATCGCCAGATTCCGTTGACACTCCCGCAAACGATCGGGTAAGTGTAGAGTGTCGCTTACCGGTAAGGCGAATCATCCAGACCGTTCCTTGTCCCCGTAGACTAAGGGAGGGCAGACATGCAAGACCCGCCGGGCTCGTTACCATGAGGAGCCGGGTGCACACCCGACTCCTCACACTGACCCAACAATTCGGTTCATTTCTCAAATCCCACAAGCCCCCGCTGCCCGTTGAGCACCGGGGGTATTTTTTTGCGCCGTGGGTATGTTGCACTAGAATGAGCCGCCTGGTTGTTCACTTAGGGCACGTCAATTTGCCTCCATGCGGCTCGCACTTCTTGGACTCGATGAAACCACGCTCGCGCTCGTTCGCGCCGCGCAATCAACCGGACAGGACCAATTCGTGCGAGTTTGCGAGGTGAACCGCGCGAATCGTTTCGCCGCGGAGCTACCCCGCGTCCCGGAAATCGCCGAACCGTGGGACGTGCTCTACGAGCTCGCCCCCGACGGAAGCCGGCTTTGCGACGCTGTCCTTGTGGCACGCGATGTCAACGAAGATGCACGCTTCGAGCAGCTACGCAAGCTCACCCAGGAGGGCATTCCGCTCCTGGTTTCTCATCCGGTACACGCGTCGATGCTCGCCTATTACGAGCTGGACATGATCCGCCGCGAAACAGGCTCGGTCCTCGTGCCCTGCTTGCCCTACCGACGGCATCCGCTCGTCGTTCGACTGCGAAATTGGATTGCCAATGCGGACTCCTCGCAATCCGGCATCGATCAAATTGCGCTCGAGCGAACAATACCCGATCGAACTCGGTCGAGCGTTGCCGCCCAGTTCGCGCGACGTCGATCTCTTGCGATTTCTCGCAGGCGATATCACTCGACTGGGCGCCATGGGATCGCCGGGAACTACTCTCCAAGGCGAACTGCTGGCCTATGGCAACCTCAGCGTTCAGATGGCAGGCGCCGGCCGCGCTCGTGCGCTGGTCGGTCGGACAACTTGAGCACTTTGCCGCCGCGCACATTACGGTCAGCGGCGAATATGGAAAAGCAATTCTCACACTTCCCGAAGCAATCGATGCTCCAGCGCAACTCAAGCTTCGCGCGACCGCGGCCTCCACGATCACGGAAACGCAGCTCTGGAATCCTCACGCTGCGGCTCTAGACGAGCTTCGCGCTAATCTCGCGACCGCGGCAGAGTCGCGCTGGCCGGATGCCGCGAAATCGGTGGAATTGGCCGAGACCATCGACCGCAGCCTCAAGAAGGGGCGCATGATTGAGCTGCATCAGCAGGAGTTCTCCGATACCAGCACCTTCAAAGGTACAATGACCAGCCTGGGGTGCGGCTTGCTGTTGTTGGCGCTTGTGCTCGTTGTGGTTGGCGCCGTTGCCGCCAATCTGTTGCGACGAGCAGGCGCTCCCGCTGCCGCCGAGGTTGTGGCCATAATTCCCTATTTTCTCGTCGGGATCTTCGTTGTGTTTCTCGCCGGCCAAGTAGTCCTCAAGCTCGTGGGACGCGCCGGCGACTGAACACTGGTAAAATCTGCCGGTTAGTGAAAAGTTTCCGGTTGCGAAAAGTCGATCAGTACGAAAATACGGGTCAACTCTAGGGGCACGGTCCGCAACGCCGCTGCGATTGCATGCTGCAACGCTATCATCTAGCAATAAGCTCGTCCGCCACGTTCTTGGCGCTGGTGTTCGCTGCCACAGGCTGCACGCCGCCACGCGGGCCGATCAACATCGATCCCCTGTTGCCGCGCTGGGCATTGGCCCACGGTGGAGATGAGTGCGAGCCCTCGCATTTGCCTGCGGAGCATGTCCCGCTGGCCGATCTCGTCGGCAATTCGTCCCCCCGTGCCAAAGTTCCACCCGCTCCCCACGCGGCCGGTTTTCTCACCGCCTTCCGAGTTCCCGACGCCCTTGTCCTCCCAACCGCCAACCGTGCCGGCCAAAGAGCCGTTAACGGCACGGCGAATGGCTCGCTAGCAGCCTCATGTTGCCGACAAATAGCGAATAGAGTTGCAGCAAGGTACCTTGCTTCTTCTGGAGGCCGACGCACGATACGGAACTTGAGTGCGATTGGCGCAACTTCTTACGCCTGACCGATAAACTGGGCATTCTGTTCCGGCGATCCTCGCCGCTCTTGAAGCAACTTTGCACGCTGCGCCGATCACTACCAGCGTGCCCGCATTGCATGCACATGGTCCGCTACCGGCTCCCGCGCCAGTAGCGCGGATGTGTGGACCGCCCTGTCTTCGCCAGACCCTGACGAGCCCCCATGCGCAGTTTACCTGCCTGTAGCACGGTGCGCCCTCTCTGCGTGCTTGTCGTGCTCGCTATTGCTCCGTTGACATCGCCCCCCGATGCGCGGCGTCCGATCTTCGCCGCACAGCCATCGTCAAGGCCGTCGAGGCGGTGCGCGATTCGGTCGTCAACATCCACGGCCAGAAAACGCTTACCGCCGCGGAAGATGCCTCGCCGCGCAGCGACTCGCCGCGCAGAGTCAACGGCATGGGCACCGGCGTCGTGATCGACGAGCGCGGCTACATCCTGACGAACCACCACGTCGTCGATGGCGTGCGGAAAATCGAAGTCACGCTGGCCGACAAGAGTACGCACATCGCGCAAGCTCGTTTCCAGCGACCCCGTGACCGACCTGGCCGTGATCAAAATCAACGTCTCGCGAAAGCTGCCGCCGATCACGATCGGCACGAGCGACGACCTGATGATCGGCGAGCCGGTCATCGCGATGGGCAATGCCTACGGCTACGAGCACACGGTCACGCGCGGCATCATCAGCGCCCTGCACCGCAGCGTTCAAGTCAGCGACGCGCAAAGCTACGAGGACCTGATCCAGACCGACGCCAGCATTAACCCGGGCAACTCCGGCGGGCCGCTGTTGAACATCGACGGCGAGATGATCGGCATCAACGTGGCCGTGCGAGCCGGCGCCAGGGAATCGGTTTTGCCATTCCCGTAGACAAGGCAATGGCCATTGCCGGCGAGCTTCTGAGCGTTGCGCGACTGGAGAACCGATGGCACGGGATCGTTGCCAAGCCCGGCGTCGGTTCCGCGGATGGCATGGTCGTCCACAGTGTCGAAAAAGACAGCCCCGCGGCGCAGGCGGGAATCAAACCGGGCGACGTGATCAAGACAGTCAACGGCAAAGAGTGTGGCTCGATCGCTGGATTTCGAACGGACGCTCCTCGGACAGCGCGACGACGAGTTCGAAGTACAAGTCGTACGCGACCGTGAACCAGTCCAGGTCAGCCTGGCCTTGGCCGCGCGCCCCGCTCGCTCGCGCCACAGAACGATCAGTCCTGGGAGATGCTAGGACTGCGTCTCGCCGCGGTCCCCGCGCAGCAATTCAAGCAGTATAACAGCCGGTATCGCGGCGGGTTGGCAATCGTCGCGGTTCGCGCCGAGGGTCCCGCCGCGCGGCAGGGCATTCGCCGCGGCGACGTACTGGTCGGCATGCACGAATGGGAAACGGTCACGCCCGAAAATGTGGACTACATTCTCAATCGCCCGGACTTTCACAAGTTTGACCCGGTGAAGTTCTACATTCTTCGCACCAACGATTCCGGCAGCGAAGTTCTCTACGGGCATCTGGCAGTGTCGGCGACGGCGCACGAGCGGCAATAGCTCATTTGACGCTGCTTCTTCTCCCGGCGGATAATCGACGAACCGCGTATTGTCAGCGTTTAACAACCGCCTCGAAGCGTGAACAGCGTTTGGCTGCTTTGGCCGACGGCCGATAGCTGGCCGCTGATAGCCTTCCGCTGAAGCTTCACGACTATTGTCTTGTTATGGAATCCCAATTCATCGCCTGGCTCCGCGAGCGTTTGTCGCGGCACCCGCAGCTCATGCTCGGTCCGGGGGACGACGCGGCGGTATTGCGGCTGGGGGAACGATCCAATTGCGTCGTCACCACCGATATGCTGATGGATGGCGTCGATTTCGTACTGGAATCGACGGATCCGCGACGAATCGGTCATAAGTCACTGGCAGTCAACCTGAGCGATCTTGCGGCGATGGCGGCCCGCCCGTTGGCGGCCGTTGTATCCGTGGCGCTCCCCAGACAAGGGGGATTCGACCTGGGCCGCGAACTCGTCGAGGGAATGTTGCCGCTCGCCGAACGTTACCGGGTTGCCCTCGCAGGCGGTGATACCAACAGTTGGGATGGACCGCTCGTGATCAGCGTAACCGCAATCGGCGAAACAACCGACTGCGGGCCACTCGTGCGCTTCAGGCTGCACGGCCCGGCGATCGTATCCTCGTCACCGGCGAATTCGGCGGCAGTTTGCTCGGCCGCCATTTGGATTTTGAACCTCGAGTACGCGAGGCACTGTTACTACACGGACGGTATGACCTGCATGCCGGCATCGATGTGAGCGACGGACTGTCTCTCGACCTGTCGCGTGTTTGTCGGGAGAGCGGCTGCGGAGCGATTGTTGACTTATCACGCATTCCGATCAGTCCTGCCGCCGTCGAGTTAAGCCAGCAACATGATGATGGCCGCACCCCGCGATCACGCGCTCTGTGACGGCGAAGACTTTGAGCTGATCCTCGCAGTTCCGCCAGACGCCGCCGCACAAATCCTGCACGATCAACCGCTCGATTGCGTTCGCCTGACCGACATCGGCGAGTTCGTCGCCGAGGCCGCGGATTGTGGTCCCGCGACCAGAGCGACGAGCTCACCGAGTTACAACCTCGCGGCTACGAACATCGGCTTGACTAGGCCGCCGACTTCACGATGAGCCCATCATTCCTATTTGAGTCCACCAGCGAAGCCGACTCCGACCGGTTCGGTGCCGCGTTGGCTCGCGTGTTGCCGCCCGGCGCCGTCGTCGCGCTCGTGGGCACCCTTGGTGCAGGGAAAACGCGCCTTGTGCAAGCGGTAGGGAAAGCGGTTGGCCTAGACCCGCACGAAGTCGTTAGCCCGACCTTCGTCCTTGTGCACGAATACGAATTACCAAACACCCGGGAACCAGGTCACCAGCCACTAGGTCGCAAGGCACTCCCGGCCTCCATCTACCACTTCGACGCCTACCGGATAAAAGACAGCGACGAGTTTCTCGCCCTCGGACCCGACGAGTACTTCGCCGACGAGCGCGCCTGGTCGTTCATCGAATGGGCCGACCGCGTCGCAGCTTGCCTCCCGCGAGAGCGCTTACGTGTGGAGATCGAGGTGACCGCTCCCGATAGCCGCCGCTTTGTTGTAACCCCAATTGGTTCAGCCTACCATCAAATCAGCCATCAGCTGTCGGCCGCCGCCGCTCTGAACCCTGAACCCTGAACCCTACAGAATGTACTTGCTCAAATCCTCGTCCTTGCTGAGCTCCTCCAGCCGCTGTTCGAACGTACGCGGCATTGATTGTCACGTCGCCCATTTTCATGTCGGGTGCCTCAAAACTCAGCTCCTCCAGCAACCGCTCCATGATCGTGTACAGCCGGCGGGCGCCAATGTTCTGCGTCGTCTGGTTCACTCGGAAGCATAGGTCGGCCAAGGCGTCGATCGCGTCGTCGGTGAACGTCGATCTTCACGCCCTCGGTTTCCATCAGCGCCGTGTATTGCTTGGTGAGCGCGCTTTTGGGCTCCGTCAGGATCCGGACGAAATCGTCCTTCGTCAGGTCCGTCAGCTCCACGCGGATCGGAAACCGCCCCTGCAGCTCCGGCATCAGATCGCTGGGCTTTGCCGTGTGAAACGCGCCGGCGGCGACGAACAGGATGTGATCGGTCCGCACATAGCCGTACTTGGTCTGCACCGTCGTCCCTTCGACGATCGGCAGCAGGTCGCGCTGCACCCCTTGCCGCGAGACATCGACGCCCCGCGTGTCGCCCGCCACGATCTTGTCGATCTCGTCGAGGAAGATGATCCCCAGGTTCTCGGCCAGCTCGATCGCCTGGCCGTTGACTTTCTCCTTGTTCGATCAGCGCATCGACCTCGTGCTCGAAGAGCACCTTGCGCGCGTCGCTCACCGGCAGCTCGCGGCGGACCGTGTTCTTGGGCAGGATCTTCTCGAACATCCCTTGCAAGTCGACGTCCATCTGCTCCAGCCCCATGCCGGTCACCATCATCGGCGTGGCTTTTGCTCGATGGTGAACTTCGACCTTTGCGCTGTTCCAGCTCGCCGGCCGCCAGCATCGCGCGCATCTTTTCGCGCGTCCGCTCGTAGCGCTGCCGTGCGTCCGCCTCGTCGATGTCGCTCGTCGTGTGCTCGTAACTGCACCGGCGGCGGCGCCAGCAGATCGAGCAGCCGCTCCTCGACGCGGCGGCGGGCTTCCTCCTCCACCTGCTTTCGCTCGCGCTCCTCGACCAGCGTGATCGCGTTCTCGACCAGCTCGCGGACCATGCTCTCGACGTCGCGGCCGTAGTAACCGACCTCGGTGTACTTCGTCGCCTCGACCTTGATGAACGGGCGCCCCGGTGAGCTTGGCCAGCCGGCGGGCGATCTCGGTTTTGCCCACGCCGGTGGGACCGATCATCATGATGTTCTTCGGCGCGACCTCGGCGCGCATCTCCTCGGGCAGTTGCTGCCGCCGCCAGCGATTGCGGATCGCGATCGCCACGGCCCGCTTGGCGGCGGCCTGGCCGATGATGTGGCGATCGAGCTCGGCGACGATCTCGCGCGGCGTCAGGTCTCGCATGCCAGCTCCTCGACCACGAATGTTCGTGTTCGTGTAGATGTCGATCCCGGCGGCGATCTCCAGCGACGGCGCACAATCTCCGCCGCCGACAGATTCGGAGTGGGCGATCAGCGCCCGCGCCGCCGCCACCGCGTAGTTTCCGCCTGAGCCGATGCCCAAGCACGCCGTCGGTCGGCTGGATCACATCGCCGGTGCCGCGTGACCAACAGCGTGTGCCGGGCATCGACGACCGCCAGCAGCGCTTCCAGCCGGCGCAGTGCCGCGATCCGTGCGCCATTCCTTGGCCAGCTCGGTGGCGCGCGCGGGACATTGTGACGGATAGTCCTTGAGCTTGGCCTCAAACCGCTCCAACAGCGCGAAAGCATCGGCCGCTGCAGCCGGCGAAGCCGGTGATCACCTTGCCCTCCATCAGCCGGCGGATTTTCACGGCGTCGGCCTTCATGATCGCCGTGCCGAGCGTCACCTGGCCGTCGCCGCCAATGGCGACGCGCCCGCTGTGGCGAACGGTGAGGATCGTCGTGGAGTGTGTTTTCAAGCTGGATTCTGTGTTAAGGATTCAGAAATAGCGAACAACACGCGATCGCTCCGCGCGTACGCCTCCAATATCGCGAAGAATGGCAGCGCATGCCAGTAGCCAATTTCACCCGCGCCGCAATGAGGGCGTGCCGCTTCGATCTATGCGGCAATCGACGTGGCCTTTAATTGCCGCAGCTCGTCGGCAATCACGCCTTGCAGCTCTTGTTCCAACTCGGCAAGCGTCAGAGCGCCTAGATAACCATCCACTACGCGATGGTCGCAGATCAAAGTGACCAGCATCCGCCCGCGATCGTCGAGCGGTCCGAACGTGAGGCTCGTCGTGTGGAGCGTCGGATGGTGCCGATTCAACGTCTGCTGTCCGGCCAGAGTGGACATGCTAAATGTGCCCAGCCGCTTGGCTCGCTTACGCGCGGCCGAATTAAGATTCCACCGCCAGATGGTTCGCCGCAGCCACCGCGGCAACCGGCTCAGTTGCAACTGCGACTTGAAAACCTCCTCAACCGGCTCCTTCTGGTAACAATCCATCGCCTCTTGCAGCGACACGAGCGATTGCCGCTCCGGCTCGAAAAACCGCCCCCAGCAGATCCGGTCTTCCCCTTCGAACTCCCGATTGATCGAGACCATTCCCACGTTTTCACCGCACTCAATCACGTGCGGTAGCGGCCACGTCGCGTAGGCCTGCCGCAGTTGCGGCCGGCGTGCCGCCACGATCGAAAAGGCCTTCATGAACAGCACCGGCCAAGAAACACGCCGCGCCGCCGATTGCCGCAGCATCGCAACGTCGGCTAGATCAAATGATCGTTCTAGCGGATAGTAGACGCGGGCCGGTTGCAGCGCGAGCAGGTCGAGAACCAAGGCTCGGTTGCAGCTCAAGCGCCGTCGGCGTGGTCGCGTAAAAACTGTGGACATAGCCGATTTAGATGCGGTCGAACAACTGGTCGGCAATATGTACCGCACTCCAACCGTTTTCACAAGTCGAGCTGATAATCGCGAAATCACATCCCTGTCGGCCAATTGCCGCTTTTGCTATCGTGTTGCTCTACTCAGCCGTGAGCTAGCAACTGTTCTTGTGCTCGCCCTTGCTTGGGGATCCGCCCCTTGATCGAGTATCGCCAGTTTCACAATACCGATCCCCCGTTGTTGGCCGAGCTGTCGCGCAGCGCCACCGATCGTTGCGGTCTCGCGCAACCGATGTCCGCTCTGCTCGTCGAACAGCATGTCTTGAACAAGCCGTATTTTGATCCCCGGGGACTATGGCTGGCTTTTGAAGGCGATTCTCCGCAGGGTTTCGTGCATGCTGGGTTTGGCGCCAGCGAAGACGAACGCTCGATCTCAACCGACCTGGGAACCACCTCGATGCTGCTCGTGCGGCCGAACGCCGCTGACGCCGCCAACGTAGCAGCCGAGTTGCTCGCCCGCAGCGAGGCCTACCTCCGCTCACACGGCGCGAAAGGTGCTCTACTCACCGGCCATCCGACCACTCGACCCATTCTATCTCGGGCTCTACGGTGGCAGCGAATTGCCGGGCATCCTCGACAGCGACCAGGCGATGCAAGCTTTTTTTCGTGCCCAAGGATATCGCGAAATCGACCGGACAGTGGTGTTTCAATGCGAGCTCGCGAAGTTTCGCGCGCCTGTCGATCGCCAGCAAATGCTCATCCGCCGCCGATCGCAAGTCGCCATCGTCAACGACCCGCCCACTCGCACCTGGTGGGAAGCTTGCACATTGGGCGATTTCGAACGCCAGGAGTTCCAGCTCATCGACGGTGCCGGAGGCAACCAATTGGCTAGCGCAACTTTCCGCATCATCGAACATGCGCCTGCCAACCCGGGCGCATGCGCGCCGGTTTCACTCAGGTGCAGGTCGATCCCACCTGGTTGCGGCAAGGAATGGCGACGTTTCTGCTGAGCGAGGCCATGAAGGAACTAGCGCAGCAAGGCGTTGGCCTAGTCGAGGCCCAAACGAACGAGCGAAACGCCGCGGCCATCCGCCTCTATGGGAAGCTCGGCTTTCGGCGAGTCGATAGCGGCGCCGTTTTCCGCAAAGAGATGTAATAACGACTCAAGGCCCGGCTATTTATGTCGCTACTTCCGCGCCTCCAGCCATCGCACGTGCTCGACAAGCGTGCCCTCAGGTTGCCCACCAAGTTGCCGCACGTAAATCGAAAATGGCGGCGTGGCGCCATCGCGCCGTAGTTCGGCCAGATAACGCTGCAATACGTCGCGGCGCCGCGGCTCGGTCTCCAACAGCCAGTGCACCCAGGCCCACGCCTCGGCGTACTCAACCTGCGACATCTCCTCCGGCGTTTTTATCGACTCGAGCCGACGCAGGTCAGGTGTCCACCGACCTTGCCGCAAAAGGTTCGCCAGCTCGTCAACGTGCGGCGGATTCATGCCATGCGTGCCGCGCAACCTCAAAGTATTCGGCCAGCCCTTCGTCGAGCCAAAGTGGAAGGTTCTGCACGACCGCATGCAGATAGCCGTGCGCGACCTCGTGGCGCAGATCCTCGGCCACACGGTCCCCCCAATGCGCGTAAACAGAGAGCTGTGTGTCGGTCTCGACGAAGAACGCCCGCCGGTGCGGAAACGTCGGAAAGCGAAGTTGCATAAACTCGCCGAATCGGCCGGCATCGGCAAACAGGTACACGTGGATCGGCTCGTCGGAAATCGGCAGCCCCAAACGGTTGCTAACGTCGGCTCGTTGCGCGTTCAACTCTTGGAGCAGCCGGTGCTGACCCGGCAACTCGAAGTTGCTATGCACCACGAGCTGGTCGAGCACAACGTCGTGGCCGTCGGGCAGCGCGGGTAGAGGAGATTTGGAGATGTAAGTTGCGCAGCCGCAAAACACCACCGCCGCGCAGACACACGCCACCCTCAGTCGCGACGCTCGTCTACTGGCCTTGACGTGCATGCGTGCATCCTTGCCCGGCAAAGAAGCGGGTTATAGCAGGGCAGGGCAAATTGCAGAAAGGGCAGATCGGCGCGATAGCACCGTTACGCGCGCACGGTTTGGCGCTGCGCGATGAGCTGGTCCAGCTCATCCTTCAGTCGCGCAAGAATCTTGTCGTACGCAAACGCACCCAGCTCCTCGCTGCGGCGTTTCAAGTTCACGAAATTCGGCCCGCACCACAAGCCCAGGTCCGCGTCGTCCGTCTCACCGGGCCCATTCACGCGGCAGCCCATTACCGCGATCGTGATCGCGTGCTGCTGGGCGTACCGCGTCATCTCCTTGACTTGCTGCGCCAGTTCGATGAACGCCTCGTTTTCGACCCGCGAACAGCTCGGACAACTGATGATGTTCAGCGTGTCGCGCCCAAAATCCACCACGCTCCGCACCCGACCCGCCGCGATATCATCCAGGATCTGCCGCCCCGCCGCAATCTCCTCATGCTTGCGCGAGTTCGGCACCGTCAACGACACGCGGATCGTGTCGCCGATCCCCCGGCTGATGAGCTGCTCAAACGCGATCCGCGTCTTGATAATTCCATCCGGCGGCAACCCTGCCTCCGTCACGCCCAGGTGCAGCGGCACATCCGGACGCTCGGCCGCAAAGCGCCGATTGACCTCGATCACGTTCGCCGGGTCCGAGTCCTTCAGCGATACGCAATACCGCGTGAAACCCAGCGAGTCCAACAGCTCGCAATGCTCAAGCGCGCTCGCGAGCATCGGCGTGATCGAATCGTCGGCGTCGTATTTGTCGCGCTTCGCCGGGTCGACGCTCCCGCAGTTCACTCCGATCCGAATCGCGCAGTCGTTCTCGCCCGCCGTCTCCACGATAAACCGCACCTTCTCTTGCCACGGCTTCTCGCGCTCGTGGTGATAAAGATGCCCCGGGTTATACCGGACCTTGTCCACGTGCGGCGCCACGTGCGGCGCCAGCCGGTAGTTCTCCTGAAGATCGACGGCTAGGTTCGCCGCGGTCTGCTTGCGAATTTCGGCCAGCGCGTCGGCATCCTTGCGGCTATCGACCGCGATCCGCACAACATCCGCGCCGTGCGAATGCAAGTCGTTGACCTGCGCCGCCGTCGCCGCCACATCCTGCGTGCTCGTGGCAGTCATGCTCTGCACGGCGATCCGCTCTCCGTCGCCGATTGTGATCGAGCCAATCCGAACGCTGCGAGTAGGATTTCGATGAACCTCGGGCATATCGGGCTTCAATTTCGCGGGCGATTGTGGATGGCGATCAACAATGCCGTGTCGCCAATATCAAATTGTATCACGTGAACCGTGACCGCCGGACCCCATTTAACCGGCCAAATCGCCGTACTTCACCACTCCGTCACCCTCCCCATCACCACCTTCGTCAGCGCCTCGACGAAGAAATACTCGCCCCACATCACCCTTTCATCCACGCCCAGATTCTTCGCCGTGTGATACACGCCGTGCTTGAGAATCCCTTCCCAGCCGGGCGTGTCGATCGCCAGATACTCCGGCCGCACCAGTGCATCGAGCATCGCAATGCCGTGTCGCGATACACCCGCGCCCGATCGTTGTCCGCCGTCTGCCGCTCCAGGTCCAACAGCGCGCTGGCCGCAATCGCCCCGGCCGATGTCTCCTTCTGCGCACCCCACGGCGGCGGCTGCGAAGTATCGGCATGAAAGTCCCACAGCGGCACGTGGTCCTTCGGCAAGTGCGTGATCCAGTAATCGGCGTTCCGCTCGGCCACCGCCAGCCACTCGCGGTTGCCCGTCAGCCCATAGCACTTGCTGTAGCCATACAGCACCACGCCAGCCCGCGCGCCCAGGCGCTATCTGCTGCGCAACCCCTGGTGCGTCGCCTGCCGCAGAAACTTTCCCCGTCTCCAGATCAAAAATCCCTCGTGTGCCGTCGAGCCATCCTCCCGCACGATCGTGTCCCGCGTCGTGTAACAATGCGCGGTGGCCACACGCGCCAGCTCCGCGTCCCCCGTCTCTCGCGCCGCATAAAAAATGATCGGCACGTTCATCATGATGTCGATGAACAGCGACTCCGGCGCCACAAACGATCGCAGGTACTGCCCCTTCTCCATGAACCGCATCGCCAGCGTCCGGCCCGCCTGAACGAGCACCGCGTGCAAGTGCTCTGCCGCCGTCAGCTGATACCACGGCAGATACGTGCTCAGAAAGATGAACCCCAGGTCGTGCACGTTGCGGTCGTGCTGCCGGTGCTCCAGCAAGCGGCTATACTGCTCAGCCAGATGCCCCCAATCCGCGTTCTTCGTCCGCTTGAAAAACTGCCACATCATGCCGGCCAAAAAACCGCCGGTCCAATCCGTCCACAGTTCGCCCCTCGTGATGCCATTTCCCCTTCACCGTGTAGATCGGGAAATAGTCCGGATGCTTTTCGGTCAGCGCCAACACCTGCTTTTCGGCAAATGCCAAGCGCCTGTGCGTACTTCTCTTTGTGCGGATCGGTCATTGGTGCAGAGTGAGTGCTAAGTGGTGAAGGTTGAGTGCAAGCCGGCTTGAGAGTGCGCGACCTAGTTTGGCGACTCAAAGCCACCGCCACAAGCCGATGCCCAATGCTCCAACGACACGGCCGCTTGACGCTCCCCGCGCCGCCTGTTATCCCAACCGTGTGAAGTACGAACCCTGCCTGCACATCGTCCTCCATCAGCCCGAGATCCCACACAATACCGGCAGCGTCGGGCGGACTTGCGTGGCCGTCGGCGCAAAACTGTGGCTCGTCCGCCCGCTTGGCTTCCGCGTAGACGACTACTACCTTCGCCGCGCCGGCCTCGACTACTGGGAGCACCTCGAGTGGGAAGTTGTTGACGACTGGCCCGCGCTCGTCGCCCGGCTCGACACTGCCTCCCACGACACTGGCCAGTTCTGGCTCTTTACAAAAACCGCCACGCGCCCCTACACCGAAGTACAATTCGCTCGCGGCGACGTGTTCGTCTTCGGCAGCGAATCGAAGGGGCTGCCGGCGTCGATCCTCGAACAGCATCGCGACCGCGCCTTGCGAATCCCGATCCGCTCGGCCGTCCGCAGCTTGAACCTTTCCAACGCCGCCGCCATCGCCATGTACGAAGCCCTCCGCCAATTCGACCTCTGTATTCCTCCGCACTGAACCCTGAACCCTTCTGCTCCATGCCCACCCTCCCCCCCGACTCTCTCACCCGCTTCGCCATCGACCTCCTCGCCGCCGGCGGCGTCCGCCGCGACGATGCCGAGCTCGTCGGCCGCTCGCTCGTCGCCGCCAACCTCCGCGGGCACGACTCGCACGGCGTCATGCGCATCGCGCAATACCTCGACCAGCTCTCCAAACGCGAAGTCGTCACCGGCGCCCCGTTCACCGTCTTGCGCGAAACCGATTCGCTCCTGACCGCCGATGGCAATTGGGGCTTTGGCCGCGTCCAGGCTGGCCGGCTCACCGAGCGGCTCCTCGACAAAGCAGGCACCAACGGCATCGCCGCGGGCACGCTCATCCGATCCAGCCACATCGGCCGCCTCGGCGAATATTGCGAGCTGGCCGCCGACGCGGGCATGGTCTCGATCGTCATGGTCAACACGCACGGCGTCGCCCGCCGTGTCGCGCCCCCCGGCGGCAAGGCGCCGCGCCTCGGCACCAACCCCATCGCCATCGGCGTGCCGGCCGACGGCGGGCCGCTGTTGTTGGACTTCGGCACCAGCGCCACGGCCGAGGGAAAAGTCCGCGTCAAGAAGATCGCCGGTCAGACCTGCCCGCCGGGTTGGCTGCTGGACAGCGAAGGCCGCCCGACCACCGATCCCACCACGCTCTACAACTCGCCGCCGGGCACGATCCTTCCGATGGGCGGCGAACAGGCCTACAAAGGATTTGGCCTCGGCCTGATGGTCGAGATCTTCGCGGGTGCGCTTTCCGGCGGCGTCTGCGTACGCGAACAACCGCCGAACCAGAACGGCAACTGCGTGTTCATGCTCGATCGTGCACCCCGACCATCTCGGCGGCTCGCAACACTTCAAGAGCGAGGTCGAATGCTTGCTGTCGTTCGTCCGCGACTGCCCGCGCATCGACGGTTGTACCGAGATCCTGCTCCCCGGCGACCCCGAACGCCGCACGCTCGCCGAGCGCACCAAAAACGGCATCCCCTTCGACACCGGCAACTGGGAGCAACTCTCCAAGCTGGCTGAGAAGCTCGGAGTTGAAAACCCCTCTTCCCCTGGGAGAGGGTAGGGTGAGGGATGTTCCGGGTTCGCGCAGTACCCGCGCGCCGGGAGAACCATGAATACTGCAATGGCCGCGGGCGTAGAAAACACGGTGCGATCAGCGCCATCATACCGATTCATAATGAACCCAATCTGACGACGCAGTGGCCTTTGGCGCAAGTCAGCCAGATCGTTCCACAGCCCTCCAAGAAATGATTGCAAGCAACTTTCTCCAAACGATTTACTAAAAACTGATACGACTTGTTGGATACAGCGGGCATACCACCTGCGGTTAATGCCCTTCCGCGTTCCCGCAGTCAAAGCCTGTCCCGACTTGTCGGGAGCGCGCGCCGGGAGAACCAAATAAACACTGCAATGGCCGGCCGTTCTGGGCTCGCGCAGCCAGGCCCAGAACCAAAAGAAACTGCAATGGCCGCGGGCTTAAGGACATACTTCGCGCCAGCGACCTTATTGATCTGTGCCGTTTGATCGAAGCCACGGTGCCCAAGCCCGTGAACGCAGCCAAATTCCCACGTTTGCGATTCATACGACCGACGGGAGTGGCGACCATGCAGCGAATCGTCCGGCGGATCTCCGTACTCCTTGTTGGCCTCGGTTTGCTGGGCGGAATCGTGCCCGTAGTGTGGGCCGACGAGACGGCGGATTCGATGGCCGAACAGCGCCGGCAAAATGATGAATACCACCGCCAGTGGCGAGAGTGGCGAGAGGCTCAGGACAGAGCCGACCAGCAGGCGCAGGCGGAGCGGGATGCCGCGGACAGAGCCTACCAGCAGGCGCAGCAAGAGCAAGCGGCCAGGGACAAAGCCTACTACGAGCAGCAGCAAGAGCGAGCGGCTCAGGAAAAAGCCGACTACGAGGCGCAGCAGCAGCGAGCGGCTGAGGAAAAAGCGCAGGCGGATCGAGAGGCCATGGACAAATATCGGCGCGAATGGCAAGCGACGTGGGACGAGCAAGCCGCCTGGCACAAATGGCAGGAGGAGCAGCGGCAGTGGTATGAAAACGAGCGGAGGCAGAAGGAGTGGGACGACTGGATGAACAATTCTTGGGGACACTGGCCGACAGCCGAACCGGAACCGACAACCACCGCCACGCAAATTCCAGCGGCCAGTTTGAGAGCCAGGTCGGCGGCCAGATCGTCGGCCGTCGTGATCCTGAATCCCTTCGCGCTTGAAACGATGAAGCCCGAGGAACAGGAGCGAGTCCGCCAAGAGGCCACTCAAACGGGCCTGCCAATCCAAGATCAGCCACAAGGGTTCCGACGAAAGATCATCCAGAACCCATTCGTCCGCTCGCGCCCATCAGCCGCAGGGCGTTAGCCCCCGGTTCTGCCTCGTTCGTTCGCCCCAATCAGCCGTAGGTCGCTCGGGAGTCGCCGTGGCGACGCGTTAGCCCCCGGTTTCCTTGCCGAGCCCGAAGGGTCAGCGCCTGGAGGCGTGCTCCGGCCGCAACTCTCGCCCCATGCCGCCCGCTTTATTGCCTTCCCCGTTCTCGGCCCGTGATCTAGCGCGGGCTCAATCGCGCGTCTAAATCCAATGCGGTGCGTTCAACGTCAATAACTCTTCGAGCCGACTTATTTGAAAATGCGTAATGCGTTGTTGCTCGTTGGCATTGTAGTTGATCCGGCACTC
Organism: Pirellulales bacterium; assembly: GCA_963829655.1. Classification (GTDB taxonomy): domain Bacteria; phylum Planctomycetota; class Planctomycetia; order Pirellulales; family JALHPA01; genus JBBDYH01. The sequence goes on along the minus strand of CAWHJG010000002.1, from coordinate 5,024,246 downwards.
AAGGAATGAGCAACCATCGTAAATGAAAATTGCTGACAACTTGCGCTTGGCATCGAGCACCTCGTCCCAGTGCTCGAAATACCAATCATCGGTAATCTTTCCACTGTTATTCAGTTGATCCGCAGTAAAGTCCGCCCACGCCTCGAGTGAAATGTCAACGAAACCTTCTGGTACCGCTGAGTGAATCTAGCAGCTCGTCCGAAAGTGCGCGACGGACCCAGCATAACGTCGGTAGTTCCTTCAGCTTGCGTCGAACATCCTCGACCATTTCGCGGTAGAAGCTTTTTTCATCCTCGACGGACAGAGGAAGCCTCGAATAACAAGCCACAAGATGATGAATGTCACAAACCAAAGGACTTTCCGGCGGAAGCCATCATTTAATCACTATTTCTGGCCCAGAAAAACCTGTAAACGGTCGACCGGGTCGCGCCGACATCCACGACACCGCTCCGCGTCAATTGCCGTTCGGCTGCCATGCAGTCTCTATGATGATCCGGTCAACAAGGATTTGAATCAACCACATCAAATCCGTGCTGTTGAGTGGGTCCGCCTCGATGTTCACGCGCAGTGAGGTAATGTTCGGCGCACACAGGACGATGCCGGTCGTTGCAATTTCATAAAGCACTTCCGCGCAGGGAATCTGCAATACGCCCGGCCACTTTGCCAGCCGCCGCACTTCCCGACGCTGCTCGGGCGATGCCCGGTGTTCAAGCCGCGAACAACTGGTCTGCAAATCTTGAAGATCCCCCAGTCGCTCTCGAACCTCCTCCGCCGCCACTCGACAGGCCGTTGTAGCCGCGAGGAGTCCCGGACCCTTCTCACGCGCAAGAATCGCGGCCTGTTGCGGTGCCACTTCGGCAAAACGTCGTTCCCAATCCTTTGCTTCGTCAGTCGTCTCGACGATTGCGCGGCCATAACCTGGTACCCAACAGCCGTACTTGTCCACTCTCTCCTTGACGTGCCCCAGTTCCGCGAGCAATTCAAGTTCCAAAAGTCCCTTGGTGGCATTCGTTCCATGAACGACCGACGCTTCAACCCAAGCGACCACCGCTTCACCCCGGCTACCCTGGCATTTGAATCTGACTCGTTCAAATAGGTGATCGGCAGGGCCTTGCCTCGCGAAAATCGCCGAACGTCCCACTTTCGAAAAGGAGACGAGTTCAAACTGTTGAGTTTGAAGCAGGCGCGAAATGCGCCTTTCAGACAGCATCATGGCGAAGGCACCGGAATATTCGACTTACGACCGAAGCCCTGGAATGTCGGTTCATTTCCAGTTATAGCGCAAGCGCGGCATTTTTCCGCTTCTCCCAACGTGGCTTCTCCTTTTTGATGATTGTTCGTATGGCAAGGATTATGTCCTTAAACCAAAAATTGCCCCATCGGCCTTCCCTGTCCTTCGGCCACTTCCAGCCCTCATGAATATATTTCAGATTCTTAAACACACCCTCCGCGCACTTCATGACGGAATTTAGGTCAGCGACGTTCATGCCGGTGTAATCTCGGATTAGTTTGCGATTGTCCTTGCGGAGTTTCTCGTAGAGTTCCCCTGGTTCGTGAGTTCGCGCTAGTTCTTGGCCTTCAATGCGAAGAAGACATTTCAGATGTAATTCCAGGCTGAACGCTTCGATGACATACATGGGCATGTCGTAAGGCGCACGAAGATTTAGATTCTCGCCCAGTCTTGCCGCTGCCCTCCAGTACGCTGTGGCGGTCACGAATAGCTTAAATGGGTCGGGATTCTTCTTCCGCACGCCACGTGGTGTTGTGCACACCTTCCTCATCCGCGAACCTTATTAAGCGAATTGTGCCCAGACAGCATGTTGACCGATTGCGTCCGAATTAGAGAGCGGCACCACATCTTGGCGACGCAGTGGCCTTATAGGCTACCGTACGTGACAGTTTACACGCTGATTGCGTTCGATTTCCCCTTTTTTCCCCGCCACTCCACCGCTTCCTCCCACAACCACTTACGGCACGCCGAAAACTCTTCCGCCCGGCCCCTTGACTCAGAGCCGCCAGAACGTGTACAGTTGTTCTAGAAGGTATCGCTGGAAGGCTGGGGATAACGCCCCGGTATTTTCTCGAGCCCACGCAATTCCGTCCCGCGCCCGCCGGGACCGAAGGACGTGGTTTTTTTATGCCCCTGTGCCTGCCTGCGGTGAGCCAGCCGAACTGCCTGTGGTGAGCCTGCCTGGCGCGAGCTTGTCGAGCGGTCGACCCGCGGTGAGCCTCCTGTGCTGAGCTTCGTCGATGCAGTCGAACCAGATCAGTCCTGAACCCTAACCCCCAACCCCCGACATTGAATGCGCACCGCGTGAGATAAAACCGGCTCGGATCCCAACAAGCGTTTAGATACAAATGTTTACTAGGCCTGCCTTTACGCCGACCGCCCGCCAATCCGCTGCCAGGTTTTATCCCAGTTTTGGTGATTTTGGCGTTAGCGGACAACTTGTGACAAAAGCCGTCGATTGCCACGCGCTTCGCAAATGCTTGTTCTCCGTCTCCTCGGTTACCTGCTGCTTCAGATGTCTGCAGTGCGGCACATCGAGTGTTCGCTGCCCTCTGTTCCCTCTGTTATCTCCTGTTCAACTGCCGCCACTCCGAATTTGCATGGACGAATCCCGACTTGTTCGGGACCCGCACTCCGACTCCGAACTAAACCATGAACCGTGAACCCTCATGAAGGTACATACTCGATTCGCTGTACCCATTCGCGGACTTCAAAAACCCCTCTTTTCCCGAGGATTTTCACATTCCACGTTCATCCAAGGTACATACGCTTCCACAACGCACTGCACTGTACCTGTCGCTTCAAACCCAAAACCACGCGTTTTCAGCCGGAAAACCGCACTTTCCCAGTCCCAGCCTCGCCCATCCAGCCTCCAAGCTGGTTCATACAGCCCCCATCGCCCCTATGTTTCTGACCCCAAAACACCTTGTTTTCCCCGAGAAATACGCACCTCACCTCAATTCCGTGCCGAGTGGTTGTTTGCACCTTCAAAAAACCCCCTGTTTTCCAGTCCCAAATGCCTCCAAAAACGCCCTACACCCCAAAAAAAATTCACCCGTCTGTACCTCCCTCTGTTCCCTCGCTTCCTCTGTTTTGCTCCTGTTCCAATGCATGCCGCCCATTGCCATTTTCGAAAACCCACTAATCCGTTGACTCGAAAGCCCAAAAGGCATTTAGAATGCACGTCAGGGACTCAACATCGCCAAATCGAACTTCTGCGTGCAACGCAACGGAGTGTTATATGTGGTTCATCTCTCGGTTCCTGATTTTGCTGGGATCAGTGCTGGTGGCGCTGGCCCTCTCCTCGTCGCTCACGGCGGGGGAGGTGCTGCTCGAACGCGGGCCGTACACAGCCTTCGACGCGATGGTGGAAGGCGCTATCAGCGGCGAGGATAGGCGGCTGTCGCTGGTCGCCTCGCAGCTTGACACGGTCGATCGGCTCCGATCGGTGACCGTGCCCGTGCAGTTGCGCCGTGGGGTTTACGCGCGCGATCCGAGCGTCGCGGCGGTGTACCCATATGGCCGCCGCGGGTTGTTTGGGCTGCGACCGTCGGGCTACATCGTGGTCCGCCGTACGCCGGCGGTGGTCTATCAGCAGCCCGGGATTTTGCCGCCAGCGCCGTACGCGTCTGACGATCGGAGTGTCTATGAAGGCAGTGGGTATTCGGCGCGGACGGCAGCGCGGCAACCGATCGGCCATTTTTCGGGGCAGACTGGTCCGAATCGGTGGGAGTATCGGCCACTGTATGGCGATGACGCTGAGATAGACGTCGAGCACGCCGAAGTCGAGAGCAATAACCCGGTGGAAAGGGATGACGCCCGCCTATCGGCGCCAACAACCAATCAGAGGCCCCACGAGCGGCAACCAGTCGAACGGCAGCCGAGCGCAGGCAGCCAGCCGAGCGACAACCGGCTGCGAGCGAGCCCGAAGAATTGCCGGCGCCTCGGCCGAGCGAGGATCGCAGAACCGCGGTCCGCCGCGCGTCGAACGTCGGCGCGGCGCGTGATATTGCCGCGATGAAGCTGCTCGTGACGATTCTCAAAGTGAAGGGCAACGCGCCGTGGAAGATGAACAACCGCGGCCGCCCGTGCGCAAGCCGGCAAAAGTCCCGCCGCCACCGCCGAAGCCGGACCCCGAAGTTCAGCCGCAAGAGAGCGGGGAATCGGACGGGCCCATGTTGCACAACCCGGCCACGGGGACGAGGGAGTTCTGAGGAAAGGGATTAGGGGGTAGGGGGTAGAGAGTAGGGCAGGGGCAAAAGGGGACAGGCACCTCGCCGCTCTCGCTGGTTGGTCCAGGAATGCGTTTGGAGGCTCGGAGCCAGTCCCTTTTTTCTAGCGCTCTTCAAAGACCTTGGTATAGATCGGCAAGTGGCGGTAGTAGACTTCGAGCATGTACGTGTTCAGACACGTCACATACAGCCGCCCGGCGATATTGTCCCAGCTCGCATTGCCCGGGTCCCAACTGCCGGCTTCATTGCCGGTTTTCAGTTGCGTTTGTGGGAGATATTGCGCGCATGACTGCGTTCCACTTCTGCCACGGCTCGCCTTCCATGTGGTGCACGACCTGCGTGGCGTAGTACCAGTAGTAAACGTTGGGCTCGCCTTTGCCGATCAGGTTTTCGAGCAAGTACTCAACGCCACGGTTCAACCGCTCGTCGTCGCGCGACCAGCCGAGGTACTGGCGGCAGAGCAGGGCCTCGGCCGTCATCGTCGGATCGCGAAGCGGTTGGCCCGGCTGATAGACGTAGCGCGTGCCGTCGTTGAGGCTGACGCTGTCGATAAAGGTGGTAGTTTTCTCAAGCGTTTGCGGCGGGACTTCGAGCCCGGCCATTTTCGCGCTTTGAAGTGCCATCACCACCCAACCGGTAACCGACATGTCGTTGCCGTTGCCGGGCGTGTATCGCCAGCCGCCTTCGGGCGTTTGGATTCTCACGCAGTATTTGGCGGCGCGGTCGGCGAGCGGGCGCAGCCGGTCATCGTGGGTCATGCCGTATAGCTCGCAGAGCGCGATCGTCGCCTGGGCGTGCGAGTAGATCAGGTGCGAGCTGGGAATGTCGCCGGAGAAGAGGCCTTCGCCGTTCTGTTGTTTGAGGAGGAAGGACCAGCCAAGCTGGATCACCTCCTTGTGATCACCTTCGAGGTGGGTATTGCCGGCGCCTTGAAAGGCCAAGAGCGCCATCGCGGTGGCGGCGATCGGATTTTCCGACACGCCGCCATTCTGATAGGGACCGGTCGAGACTCCAGGAACCATCCTTCCGTTGATTGCGCTTGAGCCAGGCGAGGGCATTGGCTACGGCGGACTCGGTAGACGCGTTGCCGCCGTAACGATCCAAGAGGACGCGTTTTCGACCCGCCTGGCGGCCGGAAAGCGGATTGCCGATGGCGGCCGCTGGGACCTTGCTGAATACTTCCCCGGTTTTGAACTGCGGCACCATCTGTGCGACGGGGGGCGCGGCGAATGGGTCGGCCACCGGCGGCAAATCGGAAATCGCCATTTCGGCTCGCTGCGCAATCGGATCGGGTGTGGGCGTGGCGATCGAGATCGAGTCGTCGAGCAATTGGTCGCCGATCGCTTCGGCGTACGCGACTTGTAACTCGACTTGCGGCTTCTTGATGTTGGCCGCGAGGCACAGGCCCAAGATGATCAGGATCAGCATGTGCAGCACGCTGCTGATCAGCCAGGGGGGCGCGAGGCGCACGGCGATATCGAACGGATCCTCGGGTTCTTCATCGCCGCTTTCGGTTGCCGCGTTCGCGGTCGGCGGCGCGTTTCGTGCGCTCGAGATTGGCGGAGTCGCGTGTGGATCGATTGGAGCAGCACCCGTTGGCGCCGAAACGACCGGAAGCGGCGGGGCCGAAGCAAGGGCGCTTAATTGTCCAATAGTCGCCGCGCTGGTTGGCGCGGTAATCGGTGGTGCAGATTGCGAAGGCAGCACGCGGCCAAGGTCGAGCGCCGGCGCTGGCGGGTGTCGAGACGGGCGGCGGGACCACATTGGGCCACAGCTCGTCGGCGGCAGTCGCCACTTGTTGGGCCTCCGACTTGGCCATTCCATGTCCCTTTTCGAAATGCAGCGCAAGCCAGTGGCAAGCCACGCATTGGGCGGCTCAAATAGCCTGCTTCAAGCAATCCGCCTGTTTCGAGTCTACTCGGGCGGCGATGGGGCGACAACCAAAGGCGCCGGTCGATTGGAGGCCGCGATCGTCACTCGACACGATGAGCGACAAGCGGTATAATCCGGCAGTCGCGTGGCCAATCCTATAAGATCGGCCATACCGCTTCTTTGACGCGGGGTGGAGCAGCCCGGTAGCTCGCGAGGCTCATAACCTCGAGGTCACAGGTTCGAATCCTGTCCCCGCCACTATGTTGGTAGTTGCGTGAAAGCGCAGCGAATTTGCTAACCCCGGCCGCGCCGGGGTTTTTTCTTGCGCCGGGACTCTTGTGGTCATCGAAGTTTCGGTTGTGTCGCGGCCGCTGCTGGCGAACGCCACTTGAGAGCCGATGAGTGCCAGGAACTGGCTGCGATTTAAGTAGTAGCGTTCAATCGGCGCAAGCCAAGCGCGAGCATGATCCAGGTCCAGCCGTTGAGGATCATGTCAATGCCGAGGTATAAGCCGATGAACCACAGGCCCGACTCCGGCCACTCCTTGTAGATCATCACTCCCAAGAAGAACGTGATGACGCCGTTGAGGAATATCCAGCCCCGTCCCACGTAGTTGTGAACGATTGCCGACAGCATACGGAAGATGCCGCCAACGATCAAAAAGATCGAAATAATCCGCGTCAATAGGATTGCGCTCTCACCGGGCGAGTCCAGAATCATGAATCCGGTCACGACATAGAGTACGCCGACCAAAAGATGCACCAACATACCGCTCCACTTGCGGGCTGAGAACGCACCAATGATTTCGGCGACTCCGCCACCAAGGAGGACCGCGCCGAATACCCAGGTTGCGGCAATCGTGATTGTGGTGAGGCAGGCCCAACTGATTGCAAAGGTGCCCAACACAACCATGACGATCCCCAGCACCAGAAACCACCCCCAATAGCGGCGGAGGGATTCGGTCTCGCCAGTTAAAATGGTCAGCGGGGCCCCGGCAACGCGCGGTGTCGAAGACATAGAACTCATCGGACAACTCCTAAGTGCTCCGTTGAAGGGTATTACTGCACTGCGAACCGCAAACTATGCGGCGAATGCTGCACTGCCCGGCATTCGGCCTCAGCGCCAATCTGCTTCGGGGCGTTCCGCTTCGAACATTAGACGAGCGTTGTCGATGTGGAAAACCGCAACGACAGCATACACCTCTGGCTGTTACCGTGCAACGACCGGTCGTGCGTCTATTCGGCACGGCCCAAGAGCAGGGCGAGAAAATTTGAGCTGGGCATATAAGTCGTTCCGATTCTAGACGACCGTTAACGCCGGCTCACCCTGCGGACCAGCCCAACCAGGTGCCCGGACACGGGGCAAGGGCCCTCGAGTGGAAATTGATTACAATCTTACGTGTAGCGAGGTGCGGTGCCAGAGCGTGAGGCATGCTTCGGAACTAACGAAATATAATAAACGACGAAATGAAGTTCGATGTAGGTTACAGAAGGACCTAACAATGTGGCGCAATCCTCTTTTGGCGGCGACTACCGCCTTGTTGGTATTGCTTGGCGGCGACCTGGTTTTGGCCGCGCCCGAAGTAAAGACGCTGGCCATTGGCGACGCGGCGCCCGATTTCAGGCTTCCTGGCGTAGACGATCGCGAATATTCGCTGTCGGACTTTCGCGATGCGCGGATTTTGGTGGTTATCTTCACGTGCAACCATTGCCCGACGGCGCAGGCGTATGAAGATCGGATCATGCGGTTGCACGCCGATTACAAGGACAAGGGCGTGGCCTTGGTTGCTATCTCACCGAATGACCCGCAGGCTGTTCGCCTTGACGAATTGGGCTATTCCGATCTGGGCGACTCGTTCGAGGACATGAAGGTCCGCGCTAAGGACAAGAAATTCACGTTTCCTTACCTGTATGACGGTGACACGCAGAAGACATCGGCGGAGTACGGAGTGCTGGCGACGCCGCATGTGTTCATCTTCGATCGCGATCGGAAGCTGCGCTATGTGGGACGTATTGACGATGCGGAAGTCAAGGAGGTGAAGTCGCACGACACTCGAAACGCGATTGACGCCTTATTGGCCAATAAGCCAGTACCGGTGGAAAAGACGCGCGTCTTCGGTTGCTCGACAAAGTGGTCAGACAAGCGCGACGATGCTCGAAAGTCGTTGGAAAAATGGAACGCGGAAGAGGTCACGCTGGCGAAAATCGACGAGCAGGCTGTGGCCAAGCTGGTAAAGAACGACAGCGACAAGCTGCTGATGGTGAACCTGTGGGCTACGTGGTGCGGTCCTTGTGCCGCGGAATTGTCTGAGCTGGTGACGATGAATCGCATGTACCGCGGGCGCGATTTCAAGCTGGTGACGATCAGCATGGATGACGCTCAAGAGCGGGAGGCCGCGCTCAAGGTCCTGCGCGAACAGCACGTTTCGGCGACCAGCTACATTGCCGACATCGAAGATCGCGATAAGTTTGCGGACGTTCTCGACAAGGACTGGCCCGGGCCGTTGCCGCACACGCTGTTGATCGCTCCGGGGGGGAAAGTGGTGTACCGCAAGAACGGACCCATCGAGCCGCTGGAGGTCAGGCGGGCGATTGCGGATTATCTTGGGCGGACGTACGCATCGCGGACGGCAACGAAGAAATAGCAACGTGAACGCAAAATGCGGCCACCGCCTGTGTTTCGTGCTTTGCTCGTGCGCGATGATCCTCGCGATCGCCGCGCGGGCCGATGGTCAAGTCACGGTCATGTCGCGAACGTATACGTGGGCGCCGATTTGACTCCGGTCATTACGGCGGTTCTCAGCGGCGAGGAACAGCGTGTCAGTGAGGCGGTCACAACCGCTTACGCACAAGTCGTCGCCAGCAACTTTCCTGAGCGCGCCGGGGCGATCGCGATGGAGATCGGTCGTACGCGTCCTACGCTCATCGGCCTTCAAGAAGTGATGTTGTTTCGCTCCGGCGCGCCGAACGACCCGGCGCCGGCGAACGTAATCGAACAGGATTTTCTCTCGACGTTACTTGCAGCACTTGACGCACGAGGGCTTCCCTATGCCGCAGTGGTGACTGTGCAAAACACCGACGCGGAGTTCCCGGCGATGGTCGGCGGCGTGGCGCGCGATCTTCGCACGACCGATCGCGACGTGATCCTGGCCCGTACGGATTTGCCAACCGCGCAATTGGCCATCGCGAACCCGCAACAATCAAACTTTGCAACCAATCTGGTGCTTCCCATTGGAACGACGGGGTCATTCACGGTGCTTCGCGGCTGGACCGCCGTGGACGCACAAGTTGGCGGCTTGGACTTTCGCTTTTTGACAACTCATCTCGATCCCACCTCGCCCTTGGTCCAAGTGGCGCAGGCGAATGAACTGCTTGCCGGTCCGGCGAATGCGGCGATGCCGCTGGTGTTCGTCGGAGATTTCAACTCGGCGGCGGATGGCACCGGCACGGCGACTTACGGCAATTTGATCGCCGCCGGTTTTCAAGACGCATGGAGCCAGTTCCATCCCGGCGACCCGGGCTACACTTCCACACAGAATGCCGACCTGATGAACCCTGTGTCGCTCCTCTCGGAGCGGATCGATCTAGTGCTGCATCGCGGCGGGTTTTCGGCGCTGGACGTTGAGTTAGTAGGCGAAGATCCCGCCGATCGCACGCCATCTGGCCTTTGGCCTTCCGATCACGCGGGAATCGTGGCCACGCTGATTCCGGAGCCTGCGACGTTGATGTTGGTAGCTGCCTTTGGTATTGCGGCCGTAATATGGGTTATTCGCTCGTCCCCGGTCGGTACAGGCTTGTTGCCCTTCAGAAGCAGCGAAATCGTGTACAATCAGGCGAAACGCCGCTCGATTTGAGGTGTTGAATGAGCGAGCGGGCACACCCTCAAGCCGTGGGAGAGTTGCGCTGTGAAATCCAATCTACTAGCTATCAATCGCCGGACATTTATTGCGGGGACCTGCGGCTTGGGCGCGATGGCGTTCGCGGCGCCCGGCGCGTTTGCCGAAGAACTGATACGCACGCCACGGCAGACCGAAGGACCGTTTTATCCCGATAAGCTGCCGTTGGACACCGACAACGACCTGATCATTGTCAACGATCAGCTTACGTCGGCGGTGGGCGAGATCACGCACCTGACCGGAAAGATTCTCGACGGTAATGGGAACCCGGTGCGCAACGCACTCGTGGAGATCTGGCAGGTCGATAACAAGGCGGTGTATCTGCACACGCGCGACAGCGCCGGGAAAGATCGCGACACCAATTTCCAGGGATTCGGACGCTTTCTTACCGGCTCGTCGGGCGAGTACTATTTCCGGACGATCAAGCCGGTGCCCTACCCGGGTCGAACGCCGCACATCCACGTGAAAGTAAAGAAGGGGAGCAAGGAACTACTTACCACGCAGTTCTATGTCAAAGGCCATCCGGGCAACGAGCGCGACGGGATCTACCGCAGCATTCGCGATCCGAAGGTTTTGGAGAGCATTACCGTCGATTTCGCGCCGATTAAAGACTCGCGGATTGGCGAACTGGCAGCGAAGTTCGACATCGTGCTGGGTATGACGCCGGAGGCGTGAGCTAGCGCGAGCCGGTTTTTGAGGCGCGGCGCTTTCGTGTCGCGGCGGCTTTTTTCGCCGAGCGCGAGCGTGCGGCGGCTGGGCGCGCCGCTGATCGTGCGCCGCCGATGCGTCCGCCTTTGCGGCTGGAGACGTGAGTGTCCTTTACGCCGCGACCACTCCCGCTCTTGTTTCCGCCGCCCGACTCCTTGTTCACGGTCGCCCAAGCGCGGCGCTCGGCTTCATCGTTGGAGACCCCGCTTTTTTTATAGCCCTTCTCGATGTGTTCCGCTTTGCGTTTTTGCTTGTCGGTATACGCCGATTTGTCACCGCGTGGCATGATCACGTCTCCGTGAAGTGAAGGGGGATTCCACCGACCCTTCCTACGCAGTGGCAACTGCCGTGCCACTCGACGTTGCGCGAATTCCACATCGCTGGCGCGAGCCAGTTCACTCTAAGAAGCCCTGTCAATCGCACGGGTACGGCGCATTCTCGCCGCTGATCTCGGAGAGCGCGTTTCGGGCGGCTCGCTGTTCGGCCTCTTTCTTGTTTCGCCCCCAGGCCGGCTGATATCGATTGCGGCCAACTTGCGCCGAAATCTTGAAACACTTGCTGTGGTCCGGCCCTTTCTCGTCGAGAAGCTGATACACCGGCGTCAGGCCGAACTCGCGCTGGGCAAGCTGTTGCAAATTGGACTTGAAGTTCATGCCGCCGTCGCCCGTGGCGGCCCGCTCGATTTCGGGGCCAACAAAACGCTCGATGAACTGCCGTGCGGCGGCGTGCCCGCCGTCCAGATAGATCGCCGCAATCATCGACTCGAAAACGTCGGCCAATAGCGAGGGGGGCACCTTGGGGTGCGTCGTCATTCCTTTCCCCAGGATCAGGCATTCCTCCAGTCCAAGGTCGCCACTCAGTTTGGCGCAGGTCGTTCGGCTGACAACCACCGATTTGATCTTGGTCAGATCCCCTTCTAGATACTGAGGATACTGGTGGAACAACACCTCACAGACCACAGCGCCCAGAATGGCGTCGCCCAAGAATTCCAGCCGCTCGTTCGAGCCCAAGCGGTGCTGGGCGCCAGATGCATGCGTCAAGGCAGACAGGAGCAGCGCTTTGTCCTTAAAGACGTATTCAATCCGCTGTTCGCAGGCATCAATCGGATTGAGAGGCCCCGGCTCCGGTACCGACTCGGACACGATAGACATCGCCAAAGTCTCTTTGGCCGTTCAAAACCGCCCAACGCAAGCAGACGAATCGTCTTCGTAACCCTAACTGCCGAGACGATTTTTGTCAATTCGCCGCGATTGTCGCGATTTACCGAACTTGACTATTCTGCCCGTTTAACAATGATGTCGCCTGGCCGCTTGGATGTTTTTGGGCCCGCAAGATCGATTTAGACGTTCTCGTTCACTGAACCGCCGCCATCGCCGTATCGTACGGGTTGTATAGGGGAGGCGAGTCTGCGCCGGATCGTTCTATTCAGCACACGCTCTCGCTAGGAGTTTGGCACTTACATCAATTCGAGTTTGACAATTGGAGGACGTTCTGATGAGTTGGAAGAACAAGAGGACTGGCTGGGCAGTGGTCTCGGCAACTGCTGCTGGGATCGGCACTCGCGTTGGGTACCGCCATCTGGCAACCCGAAGTCACCGGGCAGGAACGGACTGAGCCGAAGACCACGGTGACGGCCCGCGAAGCGGCGCCGGCGATTGAGCACGCCAACGCACTTTCGCTGGCATTTCGCCGTGCATCTGAATTGGCGAGTCCGAGCGTCGTGAAAATCAACGCTGCATACCAAGGCGCGGCCGGTGACCGGCAATCGCAGCCGGGGCAATGTGCCATTTCGCGGCGAGAACCCGTTTAAGGGAACGCCGTTTGAGGACATGATCCCCGATCTGGATCAGTTTGAATTCCACGGCCAGATGCCGCAGCGCGACGGCGTGGGATCGGGCGTGATCATCAGCGCCGACGGCGTGGTGGTGACGAACAATCACGTGGTTGCGGGGGCCGATGAAGTCATGGTGAAGTTGGCCGACGGCCGTGAGTTCAAAGGGACTGACATCAAGACCGATCCGGCGAGCGACCTGGCGGTCATGCGATTGAAGGACGCGAAGGATCTGCCCGCCGCCAAGCTCGGCAACTCGGACAGTTTGGAGATCGGCGACTGGGTGCTTGCGATTGGCAACCCGTTTGAGCTTGAAGCCACGGTCAGCGCGGGCATCATCAGCGGCAAGGGGCGCGAGCTGTCGCGTGTGAAGCGGTCCAAGTTCTTGCAGACGGACGCCGCGATCAATCCGGGCAACTCCGGCGGGCCGCTGGTCAACCTCGAGGGCGAGGTGATTGGCATCAACACCGCGATTGCTTCGAACAATGGCGGTTACCAGGGCATTGGCTTTGCCATCCCCAGCAATCAAACCAAGTGGGTTACGCAGCAACTGGTCGAGCGCGGCAGCGTCGAGCGCGGTTATCTCGGGGTAGGCATTACGCCGTTAACCTCCGATCTGGCCGAAGAACTAGGTGCGCGTCGCGGTGAAGGCGCGGTCGTCGCGCAGGTGATGCCCGACTCGCCCGCCGCCAAGGCCGGTGTAGTCGAGCATGACGTCATTACGCGGTTTGCCGGTACGCCAGTGAAGGGCCCGCGTGAATTGACCGAGTTGGTCGAGCGGACGGCGATCGGTTCCAAGGAATCCATCACGGTGATCCGCGACGGCAAGGAGAAGACCCTGCCAATCACGATCAAGGCGCTGCCGACGCAGGACCTTGTTCAGTCCGCTGAAATTGAGGAGGAGCGCGAAGAGCAACCCAGCCGCGATGACACGTATCGCGACCGGGACCTCGGTCTGGAAGTCGCCAATTTGAACGAGGCTCAGCAGGAGCAGTTCGGCGATTACCAGGGAGTGCTCGTTCGCAACGTCGAGCCAGAAAGCCCCGCGGGCCGTCAAGGAATTCGCGCAGGAATGCTCATTCGCAAAGTGGGCCGGCAGCCCGTGACCAACGTCGAGGAGTATTCAAAGGCGGTGAAGAAGGAGCTGGACGGCAACGGCGTGTTGCTTTCGGTTCGCACGACGGGCGGCAACAGGCTAGTCGTCGTTAAACCGGCGTCGGAATAGCGATGCCGACGTTTTACAGATTCCAAAAGGCCCCGGTCATTTCGGCTGGGGCTTTTCATTGCGCGCCGCCGCTGCACCCTATCACGCCGATGAAGTGGTTGCGGTTTCCGGATGAATCACGGCGTGCAACGCCTCATCCAAGCGCGGGAAGCGGAACTCGAAAACCGCTCGCGACGGCCACGCGTGGCTCGACTTTCTGCGAGGCGAAAAGTACCTGTGCGATCTCGCCGAACATTAAACGCAGACCGAGGTACGGCGCCGGGAGAAACGCGGGCCGGTGTAACTGGCGAGCAAGAATTTTTGTGAACTCGCTGTTGCGGACGATGCCCGGGGCGACGGCGTTTACTGGGCCCTTGATGCTCCCGTCGCCAGCAACGTGCAGAAACAGCGACGCGAGATCTGCGACGTGAATCCACGGCATCCACTGCCTGCCGCTGCCGAGACGTCCACCGAGGCCAAGCTTGAAGGGAGGCAGCATCTTTCCCAATGCGCCGCCTTTTTCGCCAAGCACGACGCCAATTCGAAGCATCGCCGTACGAACGCCTAAGTCAACGGCGCGCTGGGCCTCCCGCTCCCACTCAGTGCAGACTTCTGCCAGAAAGTCCTTTCCCGGTGTAGAATGCTTCCGTGAGCACTTCCTCGCCCCGAGAGCCGTAATAGCCGACGGCCGAGGCGGAAACGAATACTTTCGGCCGATGGCCGGCGCGTCTGAGGCCTTCGACCAGATTTCGTGTACCAATAACGCGGCTTTCACGAATACGCTTTTTTTTCGCCTTCGTCCAGCGCCCGCTGGCGACGCCTTCGCCAGCCAAATGGAAGATCAACGTCAATTTCGTCGAACACGTCCGGCGAAGGCGGTCCGGCGTTCGGGTCCCACTGGCGAACATCGGCACCGAACCGAGCGAATTTCTGCCGTGCGCTGGTCGCATCGCGCGACAACACCATCGGCCGCTCGAGAAGCCGCAAGAGATGCGGACCCACAAACCCAGTGCCACCGGTGACGAGTGCACGCATGGTTGGCTTCTCCCGCGCCCAACAAATCATTTCTGTGCCACGCATTCTAGCCGCCGAGTTCGATCTGGCGAGTCCATTCGACGGCCGTTGCGAAGCCGCGGCTAAACGGTCAAAGTAGAACCGGGTTGCACGTTTTCGCGAATTAACGAGTTCGCAAGACGGATGTGTTGTTGTTCATGCCAACTCCTATCTCACTTAAGCGCAAATGGACTGGGTTGAACCGGCCGCATCGTCGAGTGCGAACGCTGCCCGCGGCTCCGTGATCACTGCCGGCAAATCGCAACTGAGAAACGACGTGCCTTTGCCGACTGGGACTATTGGGGCAAACCGGTCGAGAATTTTGGCGACCCGGCCGCGCGGCTGCTGGTCGTGGGGCTTGCGCCGGCAGCACATGGCGCCAATCGCACCGGCCGTGTATTTACCGGCGACCGCAGCGGGGAGTGGCTGTATCGCGCACTTCATAAAGCCGGCTTCGGCAAATAAGGCGAAGTCGCTGCACCGGGACGATGACTTGCGGCTGATTGACTGTGCGATCACAGCAGTTTGCCACTGTGCACCGCCGGACAACAAGCCGACCCGCGATGAGATCGCCGCTTGTCGCCCATTCTTGACCGAAACCTTTGACGCTGTGCCGGTGCGGGTTTTTCTGGCTTTGGGCCAGATTGCGTGGCAGGCAATTGTAGATGAGGCTCGGGGGCGCGGCTGGCACACGGGCGCCCGTCCGAAATTCGGCCACGGCGCGGTGAGTGAACTAACCGGCGGCCGCTGGCTCCTCGCGAGCTACCACCCCAGCCAACAGAATACTTTTACTGGCAAGCTCATCGAGCCAATGTTCGACGCGGTGTTTGAGAAGGCGCGGCGTTTATTGAATTCGTAACTGCGTTATTTGATTACGCCCCGCCCGCGCAGCCAATCGGCGCATCGACCCGGCCACGTGGAAAGCACCGGATCATCGGGCGCAAGGCCGAATCCGTGGCCGCCTTTCTCGTAGATATGCATTTCGGCCGGCACTTTGGAACGCCGCAACGCCTCGTAGAACAGCACACTGTTTTCCGGCGGCACCGCGCGATCGCCGCCGGTGTGCATCAGAAAAGTCGGAGGCGTGCGCTCGGTCACCTGTTTTTCGTTCGAAAACTGCTCGACCATCTTTTCGTCGGCGGGTTTGCCCAAGAGATTGTTCCGCGAACCTTCGTGCATGTATGGCCCGGCCAGCGTGATCACCGGATAGACGAGGATCATAAAATCAGGCCGGCAGCTCGCGCGATCGATCGGATCCTTGGCGTTGGAGTCGCCGTCATCAAAGTGCGTACCGACGGTCGAGGCCAGATGCCCGCCCGCGGAAAATCCCATGATGCCGATTTTGTCCTTGTCGAGCTTGTACTTCTGGACATTCGCACGGGCGAAGCGGACCGCACGCTGTGCGTCGAGCATCGGGGCAGGGTGGCCGTAGCCGGTGTTGCGATGCCGATACTTGAGCACAAACGCCCTCACGCCGAGCGAGTTCATCCACTTAGCGATGTCGTGCCCTTCGTGTCCCATCGCCAAAGCGCCGTAACCGCCGCCGGGGCAAACGACGATCCCGGCGCCGGTCGCCTTATCCGCCGGCGCGGAGTAGACCGTCACCGTCGGCTTGTCGTTGTCCGCCTCTCCTTTCGCCAAGGGCGCCCCGTCGGGCCAGAGGAGTTCGACGGGTGGATCAGCGGCGAGGCTCGTGCTGTTGAGGCTCGACAGCGGCGACTACCCAACAAATGACGAAAAGAAAACGAAACATGATTCACTCTCTGCCTGGGGAGGATGATGTGTGCCGCCATGATACGCAGGCCCGCGGGCCATTTCTAGCAATCCAGCCGTTGTTTGCGAACTGCTCGCGAACGATCTAAGATGCCGTGGTCCAACCAGCCCAGAATTGTCCATAAAGGGTGACGATCATGCGCTCGATGTTTTTGGCGATGTTTGCGTTTACCGTGTTTGCAGCGGCGGTCCACGCGGCCGACGAGCCAAAAAAGGATGCAACCGCGAAGGCTGCGACGAAGGATGCCAAGGAGGCGCCAGTCGTTCCGCCGCGAAAGGCAAGCGCGAGACGATTAAACTCTTCAACGGCAGGAACCTCGACGGATGGGAAGGGCACGATCATCTCTGGAGCGTGCGCGAGGGCGTGATCGTGGCCAAGAACACCGACCCGATCAAGGTCAGCACCTATCTGCTCACCAAGCGGAAGTTCAGCGACTTCCGACTGTTGGCCACGGTGAAGCTAGTCGAAAGCGAGATGCACTCCGGCATCGCGATGTGGGGACGCGTCGCGCCGGACGAGGGGGACCAATACACGTACGCCGGGCACCTGGTGATGTTCCCGTCGGACTGGGGAATGTACGACCTCTACGGCCGCAGGGGCCTACCGGTCGATGGCAAGCCCGCCAAGAAAGTCGGCAAGCAGCACGACTGGAACGAGCTGGAGATTCTAGCGCAAGGGAATCGCGTTCGGCTCGTCGCCAACGGCCATCTGGTCGTGGATTGGCGCGACCCGGAGCCGGATCGAATCAAGGAAGGCCCGATCGGCTTACAGCTACACAGCAACTCGGTGCCTCAGGAAGTGCACTTCAAGGACCTGGTCCTGACGACGTTTCCGGAGGACAAGCTGGAGACCGTGAAGAAGTAGCGTGTGCGCAGTTGAGTTTACGAATTCCGCTGTAGTTTCTGTTGCGCTGCTCATCCAGCACTTCCATGAGCGCATTGTGTTGCCCGCCATTAAAGTAAATCCAAAAGTCGCCCTTTTGGTCGTTCACGGCGTACGATGCTTTTCCTTCCGCCGGGAACACTAGGAGCTTGAGCTCGCGGCCATCCTCATAACTGAGAATTACAGCGTAAAGTGCTTTTGATGGCCACTGCGGATCACTGGTAGCGTTGTATTGGCGTGGCTCAAAGCTTGCGAGGAACGGTCGCCAAGAGCCCTGGGTAAGGCCAAACTGTTCGACGAATCCGATTCGTAGCCTGGGATCTTCATGCGAATGTCCTTTAGACCTTCGACCGGCTCCGGCAATTCAAGCTCGGCAACATTGGCGGCCGATTCAATTGCTTCGAACAGCCTCTCCTTGCTGCCGCCGAATTGTAAGTTCGATCTTCCCATGCTTTCCCATTGCAAATGCGGTTTCCGGGTCCATGGAAGAGGAAAAGCCGCTGTACTTGCTGTTCTTCAGGGTGACAGTAACATCGCGATACACAGTCCATTTGGCGGGATCAGGTCTTTCTTATATGGCGAGATTGACGAGAGTACTGCCGCCCATCGGTCCTTCGGCACCATAAACGACGGGGCGTTGAACTCTCGATGAACGTAGATGCTTCCCAATTTCATCAAGCGGGATGATCGGTAGAGCCTTACTCTGTGTGTCGCCGGAACTACAGCCGGAGTAAAAGGCCGCACAGAGAGTCGAACATCACCATTAAAACGCGCCAATTGGCGGTCGCCCGAACCATCGACTACTCCCTCACCTGCTCGAACACAAACACGCCGCGCTTGTTCGAGACCGCCACGTCCAACAGCTTATCGCCGTTGATGTCGGCCACCTCGAACTGCGTGCCCACGCCGCTGTTGTGGTCGATCTCGTGCGCCTTCCACTCCGGCTTGCCGTCTTTTTGCGAAAGCTCAAACCACAGCACGACCGGCGGCGACTCCGGATTGACGTCCCCTTTTGGCCCGTGTGCCCACCAGCGCTTGCCGGTGATGAAATCCATCCGGCCGTCGCCGTTGATGTCCTTGAACTCCAGAGCGTGCGTCTGCGAGCAGGCGTCGCTGATCTTGTGCGTCTTCCAGCCCTCGGGCGATTGCTCGTGCCACCACATGCCCAGGCGATGCGCCGAAGTCGAAAGCACGTCGTTATCGCCGTCGCCGTCGAAGTCGTAGGCGTACATCTGCGAGCAGTCCTCGCCGAACGGAGAGGCGGTAAACTTCCACTCGTTTGGCGAGCTGGCGTCGGCCGGCGCTTCCCACCAGCCGCGAGTCACGATCAGATCGAGTCCGCTTGTCGCCGTTGATGTCGCCGGCGCCAATACCGTGCGAGAACTTATTGGTCCCCGGAGCACCGTTGCCGGAAATACGCCAGAGCTTCCACGGCTGCGTCGGATCGCTCTGTGGCCGTGCAGGCGCAGATACCGGCCCGGCCCATCCGGCTGTTTGGGATCGGGACTGGTCGCAAACAACAACTCCCGCTTTCCGTCGCCATCCACGTCCAAGTATTGCGGGCTCTCGTTGTTCGTCACCTCGACGCAGACGTGCCGCTTCCACGGTCCTTCCTTGCCCTGCGGGTTTTCGAACCACCAGGTCGGAGCGCCTGGAAAATCGACGACGATCAGATCCGTCCAGCCGTCGCCGTTGCGGTCCTCCGCGAAGTTGCAAAACGTGTCGCTGTAGCCGTTGGGGTCGAACTCGCCGGCCTTGTCGCGGATCAGATGCATCTTCCAATCGGGAGCCGCGTACCACACGCTGCCTGCCGCGATGTCCATCTTCCCGTCGTGGTTGAAGTCGCCAACTGCCGCACCCTCGCTGCGAAACTTGCTGTCAAGCTCGGTGCGCTTCCACTTGATCTTGCTCCCCTCGACGCTCTCGGCGGATTTTGCCGGTGACTCAAGCCACGTCGCGGACAAGACACCAACGACGACCGACAAGGCGGACATGCGGCTCATGCTGCTCTCCCGAATAAAAAGTAGTCCGCACACTCCGCGCAAGCACGTGAGTGTGCGGTGAAAATCACTCGTTCGTGAGTTGCAAACCTCAATTATTCAAATTCACGGACTCGCCGCCGGCGCGAGTGTAAATCGCACGCAGGTTCTCTTTGTTGATCGAGTCCGGCAGGCCGTGAACGGCTCCGTCGCCAAACAGAATGTGAATCTTGCCATTGCGAATCCGCAACCCTTTGAGCGGCTCGTCGCTCGGTGGCTCGAAGTCGTCGGGCTTGGTCCACACGACGGCGCGCTCGTCGTCCACTTCGACAATCATCGCCGTGTTCGACAAGCCGTCTTTCACGTGCTGCATGCCGATCTTCTCGCCAACGGGAAACATCATGTCCTTCCCACGCACGGTAACGTAACCGGTCTTGTGTTCCTTCACGGCGGCGCTCCCCGGCGTGTGAAATACTGCCGGCATCTTCTCGATCAGCTTCTTGTTGTGCTCGCTGTCCCATGGCTCGTCGAGCTTGAACTGATCGAACAGCGCCTGCTCCTCGATGAACGGCAGCACGTGTACGCGCAGCTCAACAGTGCCCGACCGGGCTTGCCCGCCAATCGTGGCGTCGTATCGCGATGCGAACCGTCGGCCACGGGCAGGTGTTTGAATGCCTCCATGTGGTTATGCATTGCCAAGCCGAGCTGCCTTAGGTTATTGTTCGTCTGGTTGACGTGAACCGCTTCCGGCGAGAGCGCGATTACTACCGGAGTCGCCGCGACGGCATGATGATGACTCACGCTTGCGCGAGCAAAGAACAACATCGGCGCTGCGGCGCCCACAAGTCCCGCGCCGCCGACGGGTACGGTGTGATGGCTTTCGGATCGGATGCCTTTGTCGGTCACATACACCGCTGTCACCCCGGGCAACAAATGTGGCTCAATCGACGCGGCCGAGGGCAACAAGGAGATGTCGATATTGACCTGTTCCTGCTGCAATTGGCCGGCGAGCACGCTGGCCAGCATGTGCGCCAGCGGATACACCATGCGGAAGATCGTCCGGGTGTCCTGATACACCAGGGCCGAAGGACCGCGATCCGACTCAAAGTGCCGCGCCACTTCGGGCAACTCGGCGAGCGATTCGCCTTTGCCGCCGCGAGCCAACCGGGCCTTAATCATCTGCGGGAAGAGCGAAATCACCAGCTCTTTGTCGGTGATGCACCAGGCGGGCGCGAACGGCACGGTGTCGCCAATGAAATTCAGGAAATAGATTTTCTGCCCGTGCGACTCGAATTCGGCGATTTCGACGCCGTTACGCCGTCCGCGGCCCGGGTTGCCCGCGCCAGTTCCGCGTTCGTCGCCTTGACGCGGTCGATCACACTTTGATGGATTTTCTGCAGCTTGTCGCGGTCGCGAACACTGACTACGGCAGTCGCGCCGGTGATCAGCAGACCGCCTTCGCTTGGCGAGTTGTAGACCACCCACGTATCGCCGAGCGACGCGAGCAGATCGTCGATGATCTTGAAGCCAGCTTCCTTCTCGACCTCTGCCAAACCGCGTTCGAGTTCTTGCCTGCCGCGCGGTTCAATCTGGCCCACCATATTCACGAAGCCTTTCATCACCTTGGCGGCGTCAATTTTTGCGGCCACGGCGAACGTGGCATCCTTGGGCACCATCGCAAGGTCCGCCGCCTTCAATGGCGAACCTTCCAAGAGTGCCAGTAAACCGGACGGCTTGCCCGTTGTGGCTAGCGTTGAGCGATGAACGGCTGCAGTCTCGTCGAGGCCGCTTACGCTCGCGTAGTGTTTGATGCCACTGATGCCCAGCGTGCTCACAATTTTGAAACCCTCGAGACCGGCGAAGGGTAGGGCGGTTCCCAAAACACTTTGCACGTTCAAGTAATGCACGGTGGAAACGCGGGGTACTTGTAACTCGTTGCGAATGCTCGCCAGCCATTCCGGTCGCTCCCCGCCGAAACGCTTCGCGATTTCTTCCGTGGCACCGTCGCCAATGCCGATGATCAGATATCCTTCGTGCCACTTCAGCTCCACCGGCGGCGCACCGCGCGGTGTTGGAATCCGCCGATCAGACTTCGCATCGCCGGTCGGTTGTTCGGCGGGTGGTAATCCGGCCAAAACCGTTTTCAGGACTCGATCGAGCGATGTCTTGACCTCGTCGGCCTGTTCTCCCGCCGAGACGACTATGCCCCCCTTGACGATGACACCAGCCGGACCTACCGAGGCGCTCTCAACCCATGCCGCGATCGGCCGAGTAAGCACCGTCTTCACAAGCAAAGCGCCGTCTTCAGCAAGCGCCTGTCCCTCGGGGCCTTGCGGGGCGCCCCGCTTCAGCGCGTCCTTCAATCGAGTTTCAATTTCGCGAGCGAATCGCTGAATTTCTTCTTCGGCCAAAAGTTGTTCGGTGTGGTTCTTGCTGTTCTTGTCGGGCGTTGCCGACCCAAACGAGCTGAAGTACCACACGCACTCCTTCGGCGCAACTTGGGCGAGAATCGGGTCCTCGGGAAGCGGCGGCAGCGAGAGCGGCACGCCCATCGGCGACCCGGCCAGAGCTACGACGAGCAGTACCTCGATAAAGCTGAATGCGATCATGGTTTCCATCCTTTTCTCCAAATCATTTCGACGCGAAAACACGACGCCGAGACGTTATTCGCCGGCCGGAAAGGAAGCTTGGGCGAGAATACCACCCGGCGGCGCGGAAGTCCAATTCCGGCCGCAACGCGCCTGCTGTGAACCGGAATTCAGACTACGCACACGTGCTGAACCTCATTCGCCACCATCCAGCGCAGCCAGTTTTCTTGCTCTTCGGTGATCTCGAACTCGGTCGAGTTCAGGCTATCCAGCGGCGACACGACTTCCACGACGCCTTCGGCAAGCCAGCGACGCGCGTCCTCCAGCCGAATCCAGTACTCTCCCTCCGGCAGCTTCGGCGCACCGTGCTCGCCGGCCGGCGTCATAAAGTACGCGATATCGGTGCGAAAGCGGGCCGGCATTTCCAGCGGAGGCGCTTGCGGCTTATCGACGGAGCGAACGAACATGACAACCAGGAACGATAGAAGTTGGCGAAAACTGAAATTTATTCTTCCCACACGCTGGCGGCCCGACGAAGTCGATCGCGCACGGCGAGCCAATCCGGTTTGTCCGGCGGCAAGGTCACGACAATGTAATCTACCATTTGCTCGTCCAGCTCGTGCAGGCGATTATACAACTCGCGCGCGTACTCCAACGGCTCCGCTGGCATCGTATCGCCAGGTCGGTTTACAGCCGAGTGTCGAAGTGCCAGCCAAGCAGTCTTTGTTCCTTGTTTGGCCAACGTCTCCCAGCGAGTAAAGCACTGACTTTCGTCGCTGTAACACTCCAGGATTGCCCTCGGTGAATAATGGCGCGGCGATGTCCCCGGTGATGGCAGCGCAACGCGTTCCGAATCGAGTGTCAGATACGTCAACGAAATCGGTCCCACGATTGACTGAATTTGCTCCTGCGTCACCAGGCCCGGCCTCAAGATGCGCAGCGGCATGGTCGTGAGATTGATGACCGTCGATTCGATGCCCCCCTGACACGGCCCGCCATCCAAGACCATGTCAATCCGTCCGCCAAGCGTTCGCACGACGTGATCAGCCTCCGTCGGCGAAACCGCGCCCGAAACATTCGCGCTCGGCGCTGCCAATGGACAACCAGCCGACTCGACTAGCCGCAGCGCCACCGGATGCGCAGGCATGCGGATCGCCACCGTAGATCCCCCGGCTGTTACGATGTCGGGCACAACGGCCCGTTTCGGCATCACCAAAGTGAGCGGTCCCGGCCAAAACGCGGCGGCCAAACGCTCGGCGGCATCGGGCCACTCGCTTACCAAGTCTTGTGCCTGTTTGACACCGGCCACGTGAACGATCAATGGGTTGTTAGCGGGTCGGCCCTTCGCGGCAAATACTTTGGCGACCGCGTCCACCTTCAAAGCATTGGCCCCCAGGCCGTAGACGGTTTCTGTCGGAAAGGCCACAATGCCGCCGCCCCGAATCACCGCGGCCGCGCGCTGGATGTTTTCCGGCTCCGGCTTGTTCGGGTTCACGCGGACGAGTTCGGTTTTCATGGCGTTTCCACCCTATTCTGCCACGCGGCGCAGTCTCGCATAAGTCGCGGGGATTGAAGAAACGCGGCGGATCATTGAAACTGGAAGTGCCGCCTCCATCTGCCGCAACGTCAACGGTACCAAATGCCCTCCGCCAATCCGCTTGTCGCTGTGGTCATGGGGAGCCAGTCCGATTGGGACACCATGCGGCACGCGGCCGAGATTCTCCAACAGTTCGGCGTGCCGCACGAGTGCCAGATTGTCTCGGCCCATCGCACGCCCGATTGGCTGGCGGAGTTTGCCGGCGGCGCCGAGGGCCGCGGTATTGAGGTCATCATCGCGGGCGCCGGCGGGGCGGCACATTTGCCCGGCATGGCGGCCGCACAAACCGTCGTCCCCGTGCTGGGCGTGCCGGTCGAGAGTCATGCGTTACGCGGCCTGGATTCGCTTCTTTCGATCGTGCAAATGCCCGGCGGCGTGCCGGTTGGAACCATGGCCATTGGTAAGGCCGGCGCTACGAATGCCGGCCTGCTCGCGGTGGCGATCCTCGCCAATTCGCGTCCCGACCTGCGCGAGAAGCTGCACAAGTATCGCGACGAGCAAACCGCAAAGGTACGCAGCACCAAGCTCGACTGACCTCACGAATCCATGCCGCGCAACGAATCCGCCAGCTCGCCGATTCTTCCAGGTTCGACCATCGGCGTGTTGGGAAGCGGACAGCTCGGGCGAATGTTCACGATCGCCGCGCGACGCATGGGCTATTGCGTTCACACGTATTCGCCGGATACCGACACGCCCACCGGGCAGGTGGCCGACGTCGAGGTCGTGGCGCCGTATGACGATCTCGATCAGGTCCGCCAATTCGCCAGCCGCGTGGCGGCGGTCACGTTCGAGTTCGAGAACGTGCCCGCCGCAACCGCACAGGCCGCGGCGGAAACGACTCTGGTCCGGCCGGCGGGCCGCGTGTTGCACGTTGCGCAGAATCGCTTGCGCGAAAAGACGTTTCTTGCGGAGAACGGCCTTCCCGTCGCGCCGTTTCGCGGGGTGGGGTCACCAAGCGAGCTTCGGACGGCGCTTGCCGAGATTGGCTGTCCGGCGGTGCTGAAGACGGCTGGGTTCGGCTACGACGGCAAGGGGCAGGCCAGAATTCAATCCGCCGCCGACATCGAAGCTGCGTGGAGCTCGAGCACCTACCCGGAGCGTGTGTTGGAAGCGTTCGTCGATTTTCAGCACGAGGTTTCGGTTGTCGCGGCGCGTTCGCTCGACGGCGATTTCGCCCATTGGGGCGCCATCGAGAACACTCACCACAATCACATTCTTGATCTGTCCCTCTCGCCGGCGCACGTGGCAAAGGAAGTGAGCGACCGCGCCGTTGCTCTAACTCAGCAAGTTCTCGAGGCACTCGACGTTGTCGGCGTCATGTGCGTTGAATTCTTCGTCAAGCGCGACGGCGAATTGCTGATCAACGAGCTTGCGCCGCGGCCACATAACTCTGGGCATCTGACAATTGATGCCCACCTGACGAGCCAGTTCGAGCAACAGCTTCGCGCGGTCTGCGGACTGCCGCTCGGCTCCACCGAACGGCTGCGCGCGGCGGCGATGGCCAACCTGCTCGGTGATTTATGGCAGCATGGCGAGCCGAATTGGGCAGGCGCTTGCAACATCCCGGGCGTCAAGCTGCACCTGTACGGCAAAATCGAGCCCCGCGCAGGGCGCAAAATGGGGCATCTGACGGCGCTGGCGGACACGGTGGACGAAGCGGCGCTTTGCGCATTGAAAGCGCGCGCTGCACTGACGCACCGCTGATTAGGCGACCGTCAAGCAGTTTCACGCTCGCAGCGCCGTTTGCGTCCGCTCGACGATCTTGTTGTCCGCCTCTTGCGAGCCGGTCAGGTTGAACACGCTGGCGGCTAAATACCGATCACGCCACCGCGGCGAGAGATGACGATAGTCCTCGAGCACCGCCGAGCTGAACTTGTAGTCGTGCGAGTCGTTACCCTTGCGGAACACCATCACGCGGGCGGCCTGAATGAACTCGCGCGGATCGCCGCGCTTGCCGAGGAATTCGAGCACCTTGCCGGTCGCCTTCAGCCGGTCGCCGCTGATCGTGTCGAACAGCTCCTCAAGCTGCGCGAATTCGACATGCTTGTCATCTTTGCCGGTGTTCTCAAGTGCCACCGGCTCGAACTGGTCGATGCGGAACTCGGTGTTGCGCGAGTTCGAGTTCCGATTTCGCTGCTCGGCTCCCCCACGGAACAACGCCAAGAACGCGCCGTTTTGTAACAGCAGCAGCCGCCGTGTCATCTCGTCGGCCGTGGCATCGAACGCAAACCGAAGCGCGTTCGTCGAAGTCACTGCATGCAACGCCACGATTCCCGGCTGACGGACCAATAGCTCGCCGGCCGCAAGGAAATAGGCATCCCAGATGGATTGCAGGCCCACGCCGCGCGACAACAATTCAACGACTTGTCGCGAAACGTCCTCATCGCCACCGGTGCGAAGCGTGTTGAGTAGCTCAAGCGTTGCTTCGTCGCTCGGTTTCCCCTCGCGCCAAGTTGCCGGAAATTTCTGCACCAATTCCAGGTGCCGTTTATACGGCCTTTCCGCGGGCGGATCGTCGCCGACATCGCTTTCGCGATTCATCAACGCGTACGCCAGCGAGCGTGCAATCGGCTCGGTGTGCTCAAACCCAATCGCCCCGAGCGTGCGCCAACTGTTCGCCACGTAGATTGCCTTATGGCCGATCGACCGGAAGTCGCGCACCCCGTATCGGAAAAACAACTCAAACACGTCCTGCACACCGGCGCTCGTGCGAAACCAGCCGCCGCCGCGTCGGCGCCGTTCTCATCCCATCGGTCCATCGCCTCGATAAACGCCGCCCGCGCTTGTGCGCCGGCGGCACTCGGCTCTCGTCAGCCGCTGACATCGTCCAGTTGTTCTCGCGTACGTCCTGCATTGCGCCGACTTGAAGTGATCCAACGCCCAGAATATCGGAAGCCAGCGCTGTTCGCTCGGCGACGCCAGGCTGGCAATGTGTGCCGAGTTCACAACCAGGACGGCGTGAAACTTGAAACCCACGCTCGGCCGCGGCTGCACGTTGCGAATCCCGGCCAGAAATAGCGCCGCCAGGACCTCGCGATATGTCAGCCCCTTGCGAATCCGCGAAGCGACCTCCTCAATCAACTGCTCGCGCGGCTTATCTTCGAGCAGCCGCACGAGCGGCTCGATCTCCCCGTGAAACTGCACGCTGCCGCTAGGCAACGATGCTTCGGCCGCCGAAACCGGCAGCGAATTGAACATGCCCAGACCATGCAGTCCGAATCCGGCGGCCGCCGCGGCGGTCCCCTGCAAAAGCTGACGTCGAGAGAGAGCCATTGGCATGATGCTCCTCCTGGTGCGCGAGTGTGCGCGTGAGTTTCGCCTGATATTGGCCGCGAGAACCCCGAGAGATCACGGCCAAGGAAGTACGCTAACCGCATTTTAAGACGCGGCGAGCGCACGTGTAAAGCGCCTCGGACTCCGTCAATTTACTACATTTCGTAACGGCATGCCCAACAGCGCTCGGCGGCACGCCTCGCGCCTTTGGTCCGCATGTCGAGCGATCCTTCTTCCGAATAAAACGCCACGTGCGGATTCACAATCAGCCGGTGGTAAGCCGGGTGGTTTGGATCGCGCCAGGCAATCAACAAAGGATTGTCGTTACTCGGTGGTTCACCGTCGAGCACATCGATTCCGGCTCCGGCCAACTGGCCGCTGGAGATGGCATCGGGAATCGCACTCGTATCCACGACCGCGCCGCGCACGGTATTGATCAGGTACCCTCCCCGCGGCAATAGGCCAATCGCACCAGCGTCGATCATGTGCCGCGTGTCCGCCGACAACGGGCAATGTAGGCTCAACACGTGCGATTCGGCCAGGAGCGCTTCGAGCGACTCTACACGTTTCACTCCCAGCGCCTTATCGTATCCATCGGGCAAGTACGGGTCGTAAAAAGCCACATTCATACCAAGCGCCCTCGCGCACAGCGCCGTCGCCGAGCCAATGCGTCCCAGACCAACGATCCCAAACGTCCGCCCGCGCAACCGATGCAGCGGCGCGGCGTGCAGATGCGTCCACTCGCGATTCGGCTCGCGGAGAAACATGTTGAGGAAGTTGATGCCACGCGTCAGTGACAGCATCAGGCCGATCGCTGAGTCCGCAACTTCCTCGGTCCCGTAGTCCGGCACGTTGCACACGTCGATGCCACGCTGGCGTGCAAGCTGGCGATCGACGTTGTCAATCCCCACGCCGCAGCGAACGATCACCTTGCAGCGTTGCAGGCGATTGATGGTTAGCGCCGAAAGACCCAGGTTGTGGTAAATCATAATCGCGTCGGCGTCTTCCATGCGTCCGACGAGGTCTTGCTCTTTGAGCGCATTGAGCACTCGACCGTGGCCACGTCGCCCAGCACGCGCCGCTCCGGCTCAAGCTCGTCGTTGATGAAGTCGGTGACGACGACTCGGAATGTTTCGGGCATAACGTGACTGCGCAATAAAACAGGCGTCGAAGAGACCCCTTCGACGCCTGCACAGAATAATCGATCGGCTTAGTGTCTCGCCACCGTGTTTCTTACGGCCCGATGGCCCGGACCATGTTGCGGAGCGGCTGACCGGGAACGTAATAAGTTGTACGCGCTACCACGGGCCGCGCGGCCACCCCCCACGTCGGCGTATAAAGCGCAGTGGTTGGAGTATAGAACGCCGTGGTCGCCGCGGGCGCATAGTAGGTCGTCGTTGGGACCACTGCTGGTGCATAGTAGGTCGTCGTCGGCGCGTAGTAGGCCGTTGTCGGCACACTCGTCATCGTCGTTGCCGCATAGTTCGTCGTAGGAGCATAGTACGTCGTCGTCGGCGTGTAGAAACTCGTGTTGGCGACAGCCGCGGTCGGCGCGTAGTAGGTGGTCGTGGGCGCGTAATAAGCTGTTGCCACGGAGGGATAATACGCGGTCGTCGGGGCGTAGTATGCGGTCGTGGTCGGATAACCGGCTACGACCCACTGGGCAATGGCTGGTTGTGACGCACCAACCCAAATCGCAGCGGCCGCAATCAAAGCAAGCGTTCGTATCATGGTGGGGCTCCTGATTAACAAGACTTTCCCGAATATGCGGGTTTCCACAGAGACCAATCATATCGCCACACGACTGGCGCTGGCAACAGGCGCAGCAATTCGATTGCAAACCGCAGGCCGTCGGAGTTTCGCAACGTTGGATCAGGACCGCGCCGGTTAGGCAATTTGTGCTTACGCCAATCGGCGTTTTCGCCGAACAGTTAGCGGCGGCGGTGGGTAGAATGCCCGGCGGCCAGCCAGCTCGGCGACCACCATCGGACCAGCAACGGCCACGCCCGCAACAGCGATGCCGACTGGCGAGGTGGAATTCCGGTCAACAGGATCAACGGCCGGCGTCGGCACGACAAACCGCTCGCCGCGTGCCTCAAAATACTCATCCGCCGTCGGCTCATGTCGCAATTCGATCACGCAGGCTGAATCGGCGACTCCCGCCAGGAACACTCCCGCGGCAACCTGGGCAAGCCCTGCTAACAATCGGACCTGCGCATCGGCGGAATGGACGAGCAAATTCGCAATCTGCAAGCCATCGCCGATATGCGACTTGCTTCCCAAGTCGTCGTTTGCCTGGCCCACCGACGCTTCATCGTCGGCCGGAGCACTCGTTCCCGATTCGCCGAATGGGTTTGGGAATCCCAGATCGCGAGGCGGCTCTTGGTTTTGCGGTGATTCACCGTCGTCGCCGCTCGACGGTCGCCGGACTTCGCGCCGCTCGCCATCCTCTTCGTTCTCCTCCTCCGCGTTTTGTTCCAGCGTAACGTCGTTCGACGCTTGCAGCCGATCGGTCGATGCCACGATTGGATTGCCGTTGGTAATCGGCGCCAAGGGATCGAGCGCATCCCCGCGCTGGACCGCGGGAAGATCCAACGTGCCTAGACCTCCCACACCCTCGAAGAAGTTATTTCGTTGAATCTCATCGACCAGGTCTTCCAACTCGGAGCCGAGCAACTGCGTGATGTCAAACTGTTGTACTTCCACTTCAAACCTTAGCTCCGCGGTCGCGCCGGCTGCGTCGCGAACCTGGACCGTGATCGCCAACACACCCAATGTCTGCTCTCGCGGCACGCGCCACGAAATCTCGCCCGTCTGCGGATCGATCGTTGCGCCCTCCGGTGCATCCGTAAGTGAGAACGTGAGCGCATTCGCCGGAAGGTCAGCATCGGCCGCGTCCACGTTCACTCGGAGGATGCCGCCTTGAAACACCGTTTGCGGCGGAACCGCGCTAATCGACGGAGCTGTGTTCGCCTCACGAACCGTCACCGCCACGGTTGTCGTGTCGCTCAGGCCTCCCGCATCCATCGCCACAATGCTGATCGTGAACGTCCCGGGACCTTGCGCTTCGCTCGGCGTCCACGTGAAGACACCCGTGTCTGGATCAATCGCCGCGCCGGCAGGCGCACCTGCGCCGAGGCTGAATCGGATTGTGTTCGACGGCGTGTCGCTATCCGTCGCCGACGCCGTAAACGTCATTGCGCTTCCTTCATCAACCGATTGATCCGCAATGTCGGCCAACTGCGGCGCCGTATTCGCCTCGGCCACGACGATCTGGAACGTCTCCTCGTCGCTCGCGCCGCCCGCATCCTGCACACGAACGGTCACGCTGAACGTCTGCGGCCCCTGCGCCTCGCTCGGCGTCCAACTGAATGCTCCAGTCACTGGATCAAGCGTCGCCCCCGCTGGCAGCGCACCCACGACGCTATATGTCAACGTGTTCGCGGGCACATCGGGGTCCGTCGCCGGCACATTAAAGCTAAGCGTCGATCCTTCGTTGACGTTGCGCGAGCCAATCGCGGCAATCACTGGCGGCGAATTGACTTCGTTCACCTGCACGTTGAACGTCCGCTCGGCGAACAGCCCACCCGAATCCGTCACGCGGACGGTAATCGAATGGCTCTGCGGCCCTTGCGACTCGCTCGGCGTCCAAGTCAACACGCCGGTCTGAGCGTTGATCGAAGCACCTGTCGGTCCGCTCTGGATTGAAAATGTGAGCGTGTCGTTCGCGCCGTTCGGATCGCTGGCGACCAATGGCACATTGAGCGCCGCCCCTTCGTCGATCGCCTTGTCCGTCACTGCGTCGAGCGTGGGTGCAACGTTGACGGTCACATTGAAAGTCCGCGAAACCGTTGCCACTCCGTCGCTCACACGGACAGTGAAAACATGCGGGCCAATGCCATGTCCCGAGTTCGGCGTCCAGGTAATCACGCCGCTGGCCGGATCGATCGCTGCGCCCGCCGGCGCGCTTGCGTCCAGGCTGAACACCAGCGTCTGCTGCGGCACATCGCTGTCGGTCGCGTCGGCATCGACCGTGAGCGTGCCGCCGAGGTTGACGCGCTGGTCGCCGATCGGCGCAATCACGGGGTCGGCATTGACTTCATTCACCGTCACGTCGAACGACGTTTCGGCGCTCAAGCCGCCTTCATCCGTTGCGCGAACGGTGATCGTCAGCGTTTGGCCGCCCTGACCCTCGGTCGGCGTAAACGTGATTACACCGCTCGCGGGATTGATGCTCGCACCAGGCGGTGCAACACCGATCAGGCTGTAGATCAATGTGTCGTCTACGCCGTTCGCGTCCGTTGCAATCGCCGGCACCGTCAGCGTTTGTCCCTCGTCGGCCGTTTTGTCCGCAATCGGCTCAAGCTGCGGCGCCACGTTCACTCGCACGTCGAACGTCTGTTGTGCGGAACCGCCCCGGCCGTCCTCGACGCGGATGGTGATCGTCTCGCTCGAAGCCTGCGACGACGGGCTCGGTGTCCACACAAACTCGCCAGTCAGCGGATCGATCAGCGCCCCCGCCGGCGCACTGACCAGCGAAAACCCAAGAGCCTGCGCCGGTAGATCGGCGTCGGTGGCCGTGATAACAAAACGCAATTCGCTCCCCGCGTTTACCACCTTGTCCGCGATCGGCGGGATCGCCGGCGGCGTGTTGACCTCGTTCACGGTCAGCGTGAACGTGTCTTCGTCCGTAAGCTCAAACGCGTCGGTCACGCGCACGGTGACGTCGTAACTATCCGGCCCCTGCACTTCGGTCGGCGTCCACGAAATCACGCCCGTCTGAGCATTGATCGTCATGCCGGTCGGGACCGTGCCGACGAGCGAAAATGTCAGCGTGTCGTTTGGCAGGTTGGCGTCGGTCGCGTTGGCGTCAAACGTAAATGGCGCAAGCTCGTCCACGGTCTGGTCCGGAATCGCGTCGATCTGCGGCGGCTCCGGATCGTCAACCGTGATCTGGATCGTCTGCTCGCTGAATTGCCCGGCGGCATCGGTCACGCGTACCGTTACCGAGTGCAAACCGCTTTGCCCGGCCGTCGGCGTCCAACGGAAGCGCCCCTGAAAGTTCTCGGCCGGGGTGATCGTTGCGCCTGCCGGGGCATTAGTCAGCGAGTACGTCAGCGTGTCGTTGGGCAGATCGCTGTCCTGCGTCGTCACGAGGAAGTTCAGCTCTTCGCCGATTCCGACCGCCTGATTCTGAATCGCCTGAAGTTGCGGCGGGCTGTTGACCTTCACCTCGAACTGCTGCTGGCTGGTGTTCCCCGCTTTGTCGGTTGCGCCAACGATGAACTGGTGAGTGCCGGCCTGCGAAACATTCGGAGTCCAGGTGATGACGCCGGTGGCCTGATTGATGGTCGCGCCGGTAGGTTTCTGAATCAGTGCGTACAGAAACCCGTCGGTCCCTTCTTCATTCGACGCAATGTCGATCGTCAATAACTGGCCCGGGACGGCAATCGGGATCGTCGGCACGGTGACCGAGGGCGCCGTGCGATCGACCGTCACCGCCAGCGGCGTCGAGCCCGCGCTGGTGAGCACCACGTTTTCCTCGCGGAAGTTCGCAAAGGCCACATCCACTTCCGGAAGCAATTGCGTCGCGGTGATATTGTTAATCCCGTTCAACAATGCCGCGGCGCCATTCGTGGTGATCGTCAACGATGTCCCACCCGTCGTCGGCGCGGTCGCCTGGCCGATCAGCGTCGTGCCCGCGAAGATCTTGACCGTGGCCCCCGGGACCACGTTGCCCACCTGAAATTGCAGCCTGCTGTCAGTGTCGGAGTTGTTCAACCGAGTCAGGTTGTCGCTGTCGCTTGACCCCGTATCGGAAACCGGCAACAAATCGAGCAACGGCGTCGGCGGGTTCACGTAAACCGGAATGATCTGCGTATCGACTCCGGTACGAACCGTGTTGTTGAAGTTCGTGACGCCGACCATGATTTGAAACACGCCCGAGATTCCATTCGTCGCCTGAACGGTCAACAGTCCGGCGTCGGTGACCTGCACAATCAGGTTCGGATTCTGCGCCGGCGGCCGTACATTCTCCGACCAGCCACCGAGGTCGTCGATCTGATCGATCGTTGCCCAATTGATGAACCGTATCGGTCCGCTATCAACGTCGAGCGCAGCGAAGCGCGAACGTCTGCGAACCGTTGTGACTCAACACGATTTTCTGCGGGTTCTGCGCGTCTTCCAGAAACGGCACGCTATCGATCGATTCCGCTGTTACGTTGATCGTGAACGTGAGCTGCGCCGTGCCGCCGTTGCCATCGCTGACCGTGACCGTAAGGTTCACCGCACCCGTCGCGCCGTTGGGCGCCACTACCGTCAGCACACCGTTCTGCCGGTCGGCCACAACCTGAGCGTTGGTCATTCGCACCGGATTGGTGGGCCGACCGCTGGCGTCGGCCGGCACATCGCTCAGCCGCGCACGCGCCTGCTCACCTTCGATGAGCATCCCATACACCGAGTGATTAAAATCCAGGTGCCGCTGCGGGCCTTCGGTGATGAAGAATTGCGAGTCGTTCGTATCGTCGGTGGTTTTGGCCATCGACAACAGACCCGTCTGCGTGTGCATCGCCCGCGTATTGAAATCGTCGTCGAAGTCCCCGAGGTCCGAGCCGCCGCTGCCGGTTCCAGTCGGATCGCCCCCCTGGATCACAAAGTTGTTCAGGATCCGGTGGAAGGTGACGTTGTTATAAAAGCCCGAGCTGGCGAGTTGCTTGATATGGTCGGTCGTCCGGGGCGCCAGATCCTCAAACAGCTTGAACAGCATCGTGCCGCTGATCGCCGCGCCGCCCGTTTGCTGATATTGGATCTGTAACAGGTCGCCGGTCCGAAACGACTGATTGAATCCGTTTACCGTCGAGCTGTTGACGGCGACCGAGTAGGTCAACTGGTCGTTGTCCGCGTCAAACCCATCGAGCGGGATCTGGAACGCCGTGCCCGTCGCCATGTTGAACGTGGCGGGCACCGACGACCCGAGGGTCGGCGCAGCTAATACGCGGCGGTCCTCCAGCCACTCCACCGACGACCGGCGAAATACCGAGGTACGTGGAGCGGACGAACCGGTTCCCGACGTCCGGGGCACGGCGGCCGCGGCGGCTTTCGACACACGGGTACGGCGAGCGGCAGTCGGGCGAACCAGACAGAGGAAGTCTTCGGACGGCTGTCGCGACATAAGTTCCGGGGGTAATAGATGACACGGGCCCATCCCCCTGCGATGGGCCCATCCTTCTAGTTAAAGCAACCGGCCGCGTTTTATCAACAAGCCAGCTAGCGGTTTACGGAAAATTCTACCGCCTGCCGATGCGCGGCGGCCCGCCATCCGCAAATCCCGGCGACTCGAGAGCCTTTGCGGGTTATAACAGCGGCGACATGTTGCAACCGGTTCGAAAACGACCACCGCCAATGCCCTCCGATTTATCTACTCTGCGCCATCGCGAGCTGCTCGAAACGCTCCGCCGCGCGTTCCCCCAACCGGTTTCCGATCCTGTCCACGATGCCTATTTTGTCTTTTCCATCCTCCGCGCTTGACCAGGTGGACGCACTGAAATCACAGGCGCCCATCCTCGGCCGTCCTTCGGAGCCAAACTATGCCGCTGCACAAAAGTCGCGCCTCGCCGACGGCAGCCGTTCGCTCGAGGCCGTCATCCCCGAATTGGTCAGCTATCTCGAAGGCATGATCATCTGGGGTCATCCACGCAGTCAGGTAAACGTCGTCCCAAATCCATCGATCGCCAGCATCATCGGCGTGCTCCTGCCGGCGGTCTACAACCCTAACCTGTGCAGCGACGAAAGCGCCAACCGCATTGCCGAGGCCGAGGTCCGCGTGATCTCGATCGCCGCGTCGCTGATCGGCTACGACACGACCGAGGTCGGCGGCGCGTTCACGTTCGGCGGCACCGGCGGCTTGCTGTACGGTGTTCGCGTTGGGCTCGAAAAGGCGCTACCCGGCAGCGTTCGCACCGGCATCCGCGACGACGCGGTCGTGCTCGTCTCGAAGCAGAGCCACTACAGTTGTCTTACGGTCGCCGCCTGGCTGGGGATCGGTCAGGACAACGTGATTGCCGTCCCGACGCATCTGGATAACTCCATCGACGTGCCGGCGCTTGAGGCTGCGGCCACGGATTGTATTACTCGCGGCCGCCGCATCGCCGCGATCGTGGCCACTCTCGGCACGACCGACGCCTTTGGAATCGACGATCTCCAAGGGGTTCACCACATGCGCGAGCGGCTGATCGAGAAGCACCAGCTTGACTACCGGCCACACATCCACGCGGACGCGGTGATCGGCTGGGCCTGGTCGGTGTTCAACGACTACGACTTTCAGCAAAACACGCTTGGCTTCCGCGGGCGAACCATCCGGCGCGTTGGCGGCCGCCGCTCACCGCATTCGCCACCTGCCGCTGGCCGATTCCGTCGGGATCGACTTTCACAAGACCGGCTTTTGCCCGTACATCGCGTCGCTTGTGTTGTTTGCGAACGACGAGGATTTCGAGCTGGTCGCGCGGCCGCGCGAGACGATGCCGTACCTGTTTCAGTCGGGCGAGCGGCACCCGGGCATGGCCACGCTCGAAACCTCGCGCAGCGGCACCGGCCCGCTGGCGGCTCTCGGCAGCCTGCTGCTCTTGGGCAAGGAAGGTTTTCGGGCGCTCTTGGGTCACGCCGTGGAAATGGCCGAGGTATTGCGCGAGCGGATCGAAGGCCACCCGAACCTGACGGTGATGAACGAGCACAACGTCGGGCCGGTCACATTGTTCCGCGCGTACCCCGACGGCATCGATACGTTCACGGTCAAGGACCGCGAGCGGACCGATGCGAGCCACCGCGACCAGTTGCGGGCACACAACGACTACAACCGCCGCATCTTCGCCGAGGTGAACGCCGAGGCGCTGGCGGGCCGCGGCGTGGCGATCTCGCTCACGGATTGCTATCGCCAGACCGATTACGGCGAGCCAATCGTGGCGCTCAAGAGCTATGTGCTTTCGCCGTTCGCCGATGAATCGCGGATGAAATCGGTGGTCGAACACGTCCTCGCTGCCCGGGAGAAATTGTAGTCACGGACGTTTACTTCAGCGGCTTACGTTCCCACGGACCAGCAAGTGAGTTTCTCGTAGCCTGCCAACCCAATGGAAGTGAGGTCAATTCAGCGATCGTCGGGTCCCGACTGAGAATTGATTTCAGGCTCACAATTCGAGCTTCAGACTCATCGTTACCTGGCCGTCCGCCGTGAAATTGCCACGCGCCGTCATCATCGTCATGCGTGACGAATCGAATCCAGTCCCGTTTCTCGACGATGTCTCGCGTCGTTATGACTGCAACATTGGGCGGATCTTCAAACGGCCAATCCACCTAGTTACCCCCCGCAAAAGCTCTGCGCAACTTCCCCCTACGCCACATCGCTGCCCGGCTCGTTAAAACCTTCGTGCAGAAGCCAGTTTTCGTTGGCCTCGTGCGTGGCGATTTTTTCGGCGAAGCGCTTAAAATCGTCGCGGCAGGCGTTCCACTCCGCGATCGAATCGCCCACGGCGTCTAATCGCTTCACGACGGCGTCGAGCGCCGCCAGCAATACGGCGTGCTCGGCGATCAACTTGTCGGCGTTGTGCGAGAGCACCGGCAGCCGCGCCACCGCCTCCTCCATGTAGCCCCCTTCCTCCTCCATGTGGAAGTGGGCCCGCATCTGCTGGCTGAAGACCGAGAGTTTTGCCTGAGCGTCGGCGATCACCGCGACCAGGCCGACCGGCTGCACCGGCACCTCGAACGCGCGGCGAATCTCGTTGATCATCCGGCCGAAGTGCCGATGCTCGGCCTCCACATGCTCCGCCCAGCCGCGACGAGGGTCTACGGTATCCATGTTCGAGTGCGAGTCGGAGTTGAGGTCGTGACTTGTGGTGCAGCCGTCTCGGCTGCAATTGCAGGCGGGACGCCTGCGCCACAATTCGCCAGTTGCAGACGGGACGCCCGCGCCACAAGCGTTGTGTCAGTCTACCGTTCCTCGATCAATCCGCAAAGCTACGGCGTGCCTGCGTGCTGTCGCGGCCGGCGCAGCGGCTTCGTCAGCTCAAACACGATCAATAGCGACGCGGGAAGGCAGAGGCTCATCGCCAGATCGCGCGGCTCAAGCGGCACGGTATGAAAGATCGGCTGCAGCATCGGTACGTAGACGACAGCAACCTGCAACGCCGTGCCGAGTAAAAATGCGCCGACCAAGCGCACAGTTTTCCCACGGCGGTGACCGAATTATTGAGCGATCGGTCGCACGCAATCCGAGCACGTACCACAACTGGAACATCGCCAGCGCCACAAACACGGCGGTGCGCAGCGTAAACCTCACGAGCGGCGGCGTCCAACCCATCCTCCCGCCGCAGGAAATAGACGTAGAAGCCCAGGCACGCCACACCCATCAACGTTCCGAAGATCGCAATATCGCGCACTAGCCCGCCCGCAAAAATACTCTCGTCGCGGCGCCGCGGCGCGCGATGCATCACGTTCTGTTCCGCGCCTCGTAAGCCAGGGCCAACGCCGGCAGGCCGTCGGTGACCAGGTTGATCCACAACAGGTGGATCGGCAACAGAGGCAGCGGGAGGCCGATCAAAATTGCCAACAGCACCAGCGCGATTTCGCTCAGGTTGGCCGAAAGCAGGTACTGCACGAACTTGCGAATATTGTCATAGACTACGCGGCCTTCCTCGACAGCCGCGACAATCGTCGCAAAATTGTCGTCGGCCAGAATCATCCGCGCGGCCTGCTTGCTCACGTCGGTCCCGTTGATCCCCATCGCCACGCCGATGTCCGACTGCTTCAGCGCCGGCGCGTCGTTGACCCCATCACCCGTCATGCTCACGACGCTCCCCCGCGCCTGGTGTGCCCGGACGATTCGCAGCTTGTGCTCCGGCGACACTCGTGCAAAGACGCTGGTTTCGCCAGCCCGCGTGCGCAGCTCGTCGTCGCTTAGCTTGGTCAGCGATACACCGTCAAGCACGCCCGAGCCTTCTTCCCACAGCAACAGCTCCTTGGCGATCGCCACGGCCGTCCGCTTGTGATCGCCGGTGATCATCACTGGCCGGATGCCCGCCGTGCGGCACCGCGCGATCGCGTCGCGCGCCTCGGGTCGAGGTGGATCGACGATGCCGACCAAGCCCAAAAACACCAGCTCCTTCTCGACTTCGTCGGCCGACCGCGGCGGCTCGTCGCGCGGCCAATCGCGGCACGCTGCCGCCAGCACGCGCCGACCGTTGCCCGTGAGATCGTTGATTGCTTCCTCGATGCGACGCCGCTCCTCATCGCTCATCGATCGTGATGAAGCGCCGTCGGCGCTCTGCGTCGATAGTTCCAGGATCGTCTCCGCCGCGCCCTTAACAAATACGAGCAACTTGCCGTGTTCCACACGGTGGACGGTGCTCATCCGCTTCCGTTTCGAATCGAAAGGGAATTCGGTAAGTCGCGGCCATTCGTTTCGCAACTTCGCAATGTCGAACCCGTCATCGGCCGCCGAGGCGACGATTGCCGACTCCGTCGCGCTGCCCACGATCTCGCGGCGGTCCGACACTTGCGCATCGTTGCAGAGCACGGCCGCCCGAACCAACTCTTCATGTCCAGCGCCCGCCGACCGGTGGGGCATCCAATCGCTGACGCTCATCTTGTTTTGCGTCAGGGTGCCAGTTTTGTCGCTGCAAATCACATCGACCGAACCCAGTGTCTCGACCGATGCTAGCTGCCGCACAATCGCCTTGCGCTGCGACATCCGCTGCGATCCCAGCGCCAGAGCGATTGTGATTACCGCGGGCAAACCTTCCGGAATTGCCGCCACGGCCAGGCTGACGGCCACCAAAAACAGATGTTGCGGAGTTTCAGTTCCGCGCAGCAAACCCACCACAAAAACAAGCCCGCAAATCGCCACGACCGCCGCCGCCATCCGCTTGCTGAACGACGCCAATCGTTGCTGCAAAGGACTCTCCCCCGCGTCGGCCAACTCAAGCAGCTCCGCGATCCGGCCCACTTCGGTGCGCATTGCCGTCGCGGTGATAATTGCCTTGCCGACGCCGCGGCGAAGCGCCGTACCTGCGAAAATCATATTCGTGCGATCGGGCAGGGAGGTGTCTGCCGGCAACGGATCGATTCCTTTGTCCACCGGCATCGATTCGCCGGTCAACGGCGACTCGTCGGCCTGAAGCTCGGCCGCGGTAATCAACCGGCCGTCGGCCGGCGCCATGTCGCCGCCTCGCAGCTCAACAACGTCCCCCGGCACGACCTGCTCGACGGATAGTTCGACCAGTTGTCCGTCGCGCCAGACTTTCGCCGTCGGCTGCGAAAGCTTCTTGAGCGCGGCGACGGCTTTTTCGGCGCCTGTTCCTGAACATAGCCCAGCACCGCGTTGGCCATTACGATCGCGGCGATCAACAAAGCATCCTGCCATTCGCCGATTGCCACGCTCGTGGCAGCCGCGGCCGCCAGCAGCCCGATCATCCAGTTGGCGAACTGCATTAAAAACGCGACCAGCCGGCTGCGCGACTTTCCCTCGCGCAACAGATTGGGCCCAAACTCGCGCAACCGCTCGCTGGCGATCGAGCTGATCAATCCCCGATCGGCATCGCTTTCAAGCGCTTGGATGGCGGCCGCGGCATTCTCGGTCCACGGTGATTCCGCAATTGCAACCGCAGCCGGCGGTTCCTTCGCGTTCGACTGTCGTGTGCCGGTTGCCATCCACAGCAATGTCGCAAATCCTCCGGCCACCGAACAGTACGCTGCTCTTGATACTTCCCTGATGCGCAGGCGGCCGGTTTTGACGCCAATCGTGCTTCCTCATTCTCCCGCCGCTATCCACGCGCGCACTGGACGCTTAGAATCCGGTTCGTCGAGCACTCTGTGCAACTCATTCATAAGGAGTTACCCCATGGCTGTTCTCGCATCGGAAACCGCCAGCGCCACCGCGGGGCGCGAAGGCAAAGCTACCAGTCCCGACGGAAAGATCAACCACAATCTTTCCCCACCCGGGTCGAACGGTCCCGGCACCAACCCGGAGCAGTTGTTCGCGGCGGGCTACTCGGCCTGCTTCGGCGGCGCGATCGGCGCGGCAGCGAGCCTGTCGAAGGTCCCACTGAAGTCCAGCGACATCAAGGTGACCGCCACCGTGAACCTCAACAAGGACGAGAGCGGGTATTTCCTGGATGTGACACTGAACGCCGAGCTGAGCGGCGTCGAGCAGTCGCAGGCCGAAGCGCTGGTTGCCAAAGCGCACACGATCTGCCCTTACTCCAAGGCGACGCGCGGCAATATCGAAG
This sequence comes from Pirellulales bacterium, assembly GCA_963829655.1. Lineage (GTDB taxonomy): Bacteria > Planctomycetota > Planctomycetia > Pirellulales > JALHPA01 > JBBDYH01. The sequence goes on along the minus strand of CAWHJG010000002.1, from coordinate 4,984,074 downwards.
TGAAGCTGCAGGCAAACGGCAAGTCGCTAAAAGCCGCGTAAACTGCGCTCCGGAGATTCGCCATGAAGATTGCGGTCATCGGCGGCAGCGGGCTCATCGGGAAAAAGCTCGTGAACAACCTTCGTCAGCATGGCCATGAGGTGATGGCCGCGTCACCCTCTTCCGGCGTCAACACCCTCACTGGCGAGGGGCTGGCTGAAGCGCTGGCCGGCGCTCAGGTTGTTGTCGATGTGGCGAACTCCCCTTCGTTCGAGGACACGGCCGTTTTGGAGTTCTTTGAGACTTCAGGGCGCAACCTCCTTGCCGCGGAAGCGGTCGCCGGCGTGAAACATCACGTTGCACTGTCGGTTGTCGGTACCGATCGATTGCCTGAAAGTGGTTACTTCCGCGCAAAGTTGGCCCAAGAAAACCTGATCAAGGCCTCCAAGATTCCCTATACCATCCTCCGCGCAACGCAGTTCTTCGAGTTCGTGAGCGGCATCGCCCAATCGGCCACCGACGGCAACACGGTTCGGCTGCCGCCTGCCCTGATGCAGCCCGTGGCGGCCGATGACGTCGCCGCCGCGCTGGCCGCCGTCGCGGTCGAGAAACCATCCAACGGCACGGTCGAGCTGGCGGGTCCCGAATCGATACGCATGGATGAGCTCGTGCGTCGATTCCTGAGCGCAAACCGCGATGCACGGAAGGTCACCACAGATACTCACGCGACATACTTCGGCACTGAGGTGACTGATAAGTGCCTCACCCCCAGCGCCCCCGGAAAAAACCTGCGCATCGGCCCGACGCGTTTCGACGGCTGGCTCAGCCGCTCAATTCCTTGGAGATAAGCCAATGGCGCACTTAGCGCTTCCCCGCCGTCACCGGTTCGTCAAATGCTCCAAACGAATCCAGCGGCGTGCCCTTCAGGTCGGCCAGCTCTTGCTCCATCTTCTGCATCTTGGCCGAAAGCAGGTTGAACTCGTCGGCCAGCTCCAGCCAGAAGTCGCCGTCGCGAAAGTGGATTGGCGGCACCGGCAGCCCCTTGCCCAGGTCGCGCATGCAGCGCCGCAGCCGGTACAGCGGACCCGCAAACCGGTTGCTCACGCGCACGCAATCGACCACCATCAGCGGCAACAGCAGGATCGAAGCCACCGCCGCCGGGCCGTAGTAGAATACGATCTCGGGAAAATGCGTGACCAAAAACCGGGGGGAATCGGTCACCATCCGCCAGCACACGATCATCGACACGGCGGTGATCATCGTCACCAGCCAATAGCCGAGAATCCGGAGCACAAGCGCCCCTTGCACCTTCGGATCGACGAACAGTTGTTTGCGCTTGAACTTAGGCATGCCGAGTCACCTGGCGTTGGCGGCCTCGAAGCGCACTTGGGTAAAGTAGTGCGCCCGAACGGCTATTCCACCTTAGCTTGCTGGCCAATTATGAGCGCCAATGAGACCAAGAAGGCCGCCGAAATCGATCCGGCCGGAAGACCCGCTACAACCGGCATACCCCCGAAATCCTGGCGGCAGCTATTTCAGCGCAATCGCCCGAGCTAGCGGTTGGAGCACCTGGTCTACCACGTACGAGTCCACGATCTCCGACGCGGTGTTGAACAGCCGGTCCATGGCCTGCACGTAGGTCGTTTCCGGCGGAAGGCTCCCATATTGCCGGGCGGTCACGTACACGCTGAGCTGCTCCTCCGGAAACTCGGCCGTCCGAATGTGAAACGCGGTGGTCCGCGTCTCGACGCTGAGCCGCAACTGCGTGCGGCACTCTTCATCCAGCGCCAGGGTGATCGACGGCTCATAATTCATTACCGAGGCTCCCGGAACGTCCAACATCCGCTCCATGGCGGGGTTCAGTCCCAGCGCTTCGGTAATGATCTCGTTGTGGTTGCCGCGGTACGTGAAATCGAATGCAAACAACAGATCCAGCGACTCGCAGTCCAGCGGGCTCACCGAAAGCATGAACGGCGCAAGCTCCAGGACCAGCCGGTGCTGCTCCAGCGCCGCCTCGATCGACGGCGGGTTCACGTGACCTGAACAGAGCCGCCGGCCCTCGACCGTCGCCCAGCGGTAATTGCCCCGCTCTTTGTCCTCCTCCAGCACGAAGTCTTTCCGCTCGCGGCAGTAGAACTTTCGCATGGACGGATATTTTTTTTGAATTCGCTCGAAGTAGTGCAGAACCGTTTCACGCCCGTTGGGGAGATCCATCTCCGTCGTGAGGTTCATGTTGATGTAGAAATCGTCGCAATATTGGCTATAACGATTCATGGCCAAAGTCCCCCTTTATCGCTCCAGGTCGTCAATCGTGTGAGCCGCCGCAGAGCACAGCGCGCCCAAGGGCCGATCAAAGAGGCTCCAGTATAGGTGGGGGGCCAAAAGTGTGTCAAAAGGACCGCGGTGAACCGCAATTTCGTGTAGTCGGAGCAACAAAAAATGGCGACGGTAGTGCATTCAAAGGCAGCGCCGCCGGCGCTTGAGAATGTGGTTTTCCGCAGCGCGCTTGGCTGGATTTCGTTGGCCGGGCAGGACAGCGTGCTCCACCGCGTCGCGTTTGGTCATCCCAGCCGCGCCGAGGCGTATGGTGCGGTGGCGCGGCATACGCCGCACTTGGCGCAAAACTCCTGGAACACACCGCTTGTCGAGCGGCTGCAAGCGTATGCGGATGGCCAAATCGATGATTTCTCGGACGTTGAGATCAACGTCGATCATCTCACGCGCTTTGCGCGCCGCGTGGTCGAAGCCACTCGCCGCGTTCACTACGGTGAGACGCGCTCGTACCAGGCAATCGCCGTCGCCGCCGGCAACCCGCGAGCGGCACGCGCCGTCGGCGGAGTGATGGCGGGTAACCGCATTCCCTTGGTAGTCCCTTGCCATCGCGTCGTGGGTTCGGGCGGGAAGCTCGGGGGATTTTCCGCGATCGACGGCCTGGCGATGAAGCGCCGTTTGCTGGCGCTGGAGTCGCGCTCATTGTTCGTCACTTAGGCAAGCTACCGTCGGTCGGCCCCGCCAAAAGTGGAGTCGTCGTCCTAAGTTCTTATCCCACTTGCCCTCACAACCGCGGCGACCATGCCGCTCACATTTGGGCTAGGCTTGTTGAGCCGTTTTTCGGACAATGGATTGCACCGGCAGCCAACAGGCCGCCGTGGGAAGGGCCGCGGGGGGCGGTCAAGCTGGAGCAGAGTGGGATGAATTTGGACGTGCGTTCGATTGAGCGCCGCATCGACGGCACTGTCATTGTGCGCGTGGCCAGCATGGATCGCGGTCCCAAAACGCTGCCCGATGCCGTCTTCTCCTTCCGCTGCGGCGATCCCCAGTATCAATACTGGGAATGGGCATGGCAACAAAGCACCCAAAACGGGGCGCATTCGAACTGAACCGCTCCCGGTTCATCGTTCCTTGCTTGCATCCGCGCCCACTTTACTATTCAGGCAAGCTGCGCAAACACGCGCGCCGTTGCCGACGATAGCGTGCGGTCATGGCCGCCGCTGTCACAATCTGCCGACAAGTTAAGACGTACGGCCTCTGCCATACGATCTCGCCAAGTAGACCATGCGCAAGGCAATTACATTTCTGTCAGCCGCGATCGCCGCCACCTCCAGCCTTGCGCTTGCGGTCGCGCAGTACAAAGCGCCTTGGCATCCGCATACGTCCCAGCGCCCGACCGCGCGCGCCATTCGTGCTGCCCCAGCGGCGTATCAACGCGCCGATGCGGCGCCGCTACCGCCCGTCAACGCGCGCGCAAATGCTCCCGCCGCGCCCGAGCCGGTGCCGCTTGGGCCACAAGCGCCGTTACAGTCACTCACGCTCGACGATCTGCAATCGATGGCGCTGGCCAATAATCCAACGTTGGCCCAAGCCGCCGCGCGAGTTCAGGCCGCTCGCGGCCGTTGGGTGCAGGCGGGCCTGCATCCAAATCCCAAGATTGGCTACATGGCCGATGACATTGGCGCCATGGACACGGCCGGAAAGCAGGGCGGCTGCCTTCTCGCAAGAGATCGTCCGTAGGAGCAAACTCGGCCTCGATCGCGCCGTCGCCTCGCGCGAGATCGCTCAGGCCCGACAGCAACTCGAGGCGCAACGCTGGCGCGTGACCAACGACGTCCGCGCACAGTTTTATAGCCTTCTCGTGGCGCAACGGTCCATGGAGTTGAGCAACGAACTCATGGAACTGGGACGGCGCTCGCTGAAATCCGCCGAAGACCTGTTCAAGGGAATGTTGGTCAGCCGCGTTGACGTACTCCAGGCGCAGATTGAATTGAGCACGGCGCAGGCAACCGCGGAGGGGGCGCGTCATCGATACGCGGCCGCGTGGCGGCGCTTGGCGGCTACCATCGGCGTGCCCGAAATGCAGCCGGTTCCGGTTTCCGGCGACCTTCAACCCAGCATGGATCGTCTCACCTGGGAAGAGAGCCTCCAGCGCATTCTTGGATCGAGCCCTGAGTTGGGCGCGGCTTTCGCCGGCGTCGAGCGCGCCCGATTTGCGCTGGCTCGCGCCGCGCCGAGCCGATCCCAAATATCGATTTTGAAGCTTCCGTTCAGCACGACAACGAAAGCGGCGACGATGTGGCCGGCGTGACGATCATGGTCCCGATTCCAATCCACAACAGGAATCAGGGCGCGATCTGCGCAGCCGAGGCGGAGCTGCGCGTCGCCCAGGCCGAAGTCGCACGACTACAATTGGCACTACAAAACCGGCTGGCAACCGTATTCGAGCGGTATGCCACCGCGCTCGAGCTGGCCGAGCGGTACCAGAGCGAGATTTTGCCAAACGCACGACAATCGCTCGACCTCGTGGATCAAGCCTACCGCGCGAGGAATTGAGCTACGTCAACGTCCTGATGGCGCAGTGGACGTTTGCGCAGACCAACTTGGCCTATCTGAATGCATTGCAGGAGCTGTGGGAAAGCCGCAACGCCATCGACGGGCTGTTACTCAGCGACAGCCTGCAAACCAGCGCCGGCGAACGTGCGCCGATGCGCTAGGCTTCCCCCAGCCGCCGCTGCCGTACCTGGTCGATCGTCACCGCAATCACGATGATGATGCCGAGGATCACCTCCTGCAGCGGGTTTGGTAAGCCGAGGTGAGTGCAGCCGGAGGTGATCGTGGCCATAATCGCCGCGCCGCACAGCGTCCCCAACACCGAGCCGCGCCCACCGGACAGGCTCGCCCCTCCAATTACCACCGCCGCAATCACGCGCAGCTCCAACCCGATCCCGGAAGTTGGGTCTCCCTCGTTCAGCCGCGCGAAGTTGTAAAGTCCGGCAACGCCGACGAACAGCCCGGCGGTTGCGTATATAATTACCTTCCACCGGCGGACATTGATTCCGCACAGCCGCGCCGTGGCTTCGTTCGATCCGATTGCAAACACATAGCGTCCCATCACGCTGTAACGAAGCACGGCCGCAAGAATCACCGCCAGCGCCAGCGACACCCAAACGCCGCTGGAAACCAATAGCCACGACGGCTGAGGACGGGGAAAGAGCATCTGCGGAATCCATTCCGGGACGTCCGACGGCTGCGGGCGCACGGGTGTCGCCGGAATCAGCTTGCCCAATCCCGAGAACAGCGTCATCGTTCCCAGTGTGACAATAAATGGCACAATTCGCAGCGTGCTCACCAACAATCCATTCAACAGCCCACACGCCAGTCCGGTGGCCAACCCAAGTGCAATTGCCATTCCTGCCGACGCAGGGGCGTTGCGCACGCCTACCGGCCAGTTGTTGTCGTTTCGAACGCGGAAGCCTACTGCGTCAATTTGCCCAAGCTTGTCTCTCAAGTGTCCGGCCGCCGCGGTCCATTGGCGGTGACTGGCCTCATCGGCGCTTTCGGCCGCAGCCAGTGCAACCTCGAGCTTCTTCGCGACAACGGACCTCAGCTCGGATTTGCGCTGCTCGACGGCGGCTTGAAGCGATTCCTGGTTCGCATCCTCGGTCGAGCGCTCGGCGTTGGCCAGTTGTGTCTGTGCCTCGTTAAGTGCCAGCGACGCCTGACGAAAGTTGGAGCCGTGCGTGGCCACAAACGCGATGTCTTCGCGCATTCCCCAGGCGATCACCGTCGCGCACAGCGCGACGGCTGAGCCGACGCTCAAGTCGATGCCGCCGCTGATGATGATTAATGTCATTCCCAGTGCGGCCACCGCGACAATGCACGTTTGCACGGCCACCGTGCGAAAGTTTTGCGGCGTAACAAAAGTGGTACCAATCCCGGGGTCAGCCGTTAGCCAATCCGCCAGGCCGAAGAACGCCACAACGGCGAACAGCCCCAGAAATGGACCCACAATGGTTGTAAGTAGTCGCAGTGCATAGTTCGGCGTTGAGCGTTGGCCCTCGGCATCCAATAACGGTGCATTCGCCTGACCTTCGCTCATACTTTTTCATCCCCGCCAACAGCACACGACATGACCTCGCCTGTCGTCCAGTCCTCGATTCGACGCAGCGCAACGAGCCTGCCGCGCGACATGACCCCCAATCGGTCGCAGGTCGCCATCAGCTCCGGCAGGTAAGAGCTTACAAAAATGACGGCTTTTCCTTCCGCCGCCAACGTCCCGATCAGACGGTAAACCTCAGCCTTGGTCCCCACATCGATCCCGCGTGTCGGCTCATCAAGCAAAAGGACATCGGCCTGCTGGTGCAATACGCGAAGGATGGCCACCTTCTGCTGGTTTCCGCCCGATAGCTCCGCCACGGTCTGATCGGGATTTCGTGCCTTGACGTTGAGCCGGCGCATCCAATTGGCAACTGCGCGCCGTCGCTTGCGCAAGTTCAACCAGCCAAATCGCTGGTACGGCGCAAGGCGGCTATAAGTTGCGTTGTCGGCGATCGAGCAAATCTGCGCCAAACCTTCGGCTTTGCGATCCTCGGAAATAAATCCCAGGCCTGCGCGAATCCTCGCTTGCGGGTTTTGCGCCGGCGTGTAATGAGCAACTCGTATCGACCCCCGCCGCACTGGATCGAGAGCGTAGATCGCGCGCAATAGCTCGGTGCGACCGGCGCCCATCAAACCGGCAATCCCCAGCACTTCGCCGCGCCGCAGCTGGAGTGAAACGCGCCGAGGCGCTCGCCGGCCGCTGAGATCATTCACCGTAAGCAGCACGTCACCCGGCTGATGTGGCACCTTGGGAAACAAATCCGCGACCGTTCGGCCGACCATTAACGTCACAATCTCCGCGTCCGTGATCTCGCTCATGGCGCCGTCACCGACGGCGCGCCCGTCGCGAAGTACGCAATAGCGGTCGGCTATTTCGCGTATCTCTTCCAAAAAGTGGCTAATGTAGACAACACCGATTCCCGCGCTGGCCAACCGACGGATGACGCCAAACAACCGTTCGACGTCGCCTCGCACCAGCGAGCTCGTTGGCTCGTCGAATACGATCAACCGCGCGTCGTGTGCAATCGCCCGCGCAATCTCCACCAGTTGCTGTCTCGCGGGTCCAAGCCTTCGTACAATGGTTTCCGGGCGCAGATCGGAATGCCCCAAAAGTGCAAACGCCTGGCGCATGCGCGGCCTTTGCACGCGCCGCTTCAGAACGCCAAAGCGACTGCTCTCCCGGCCGAGCATGATGTTGTCCTCCACGCTCAAATCCGGCGCGACGTTCAGCTCCTGATAGATCATCGCCACGCCGGCCAGCCGCGCCTGTTGCGGTCCGGTGGGAGAGTATCGCTCGCCGGCAATCGCAATTATTCCCGCGTCGGCGCGCTCGGCCCGCCAGAATCTTCATGAGCGTGCTCTTGCCTGCGCCGTTCTCACCGATCAGCGCGAGCACTTCACCTTCGCGCACCTCCAATGAAACATCGGCCAGCGCCACGGTTGCCCCGAACCGCTTGCTGATCCCGGTCATTCGAAGCAAAGGCGCGGTCACTGCGTGTCAGACTTTCGCTTCTTTTCCCGCAGCGATTCGCCCAGCCGCCGCGCGGCCAGCACGCCGCCGTTGTAATTGTCGGTGGCGACGTAGCTCACGATGAGGCTTTCGTCCGCCAAACCGCTATCAAAGATCACGACGGGAACGCCTTCATCGTGGGCGTGCTTCACCGCACTTACCAGCACTTGAGAATCGACCGGCGCCAAACAGATGCCGTGCACCTTGCTGGTCACAAGATTTTCGACCACGGTCTTCTGATCGTCCTTCTGGTCCTCGTTCAGGGGTCCCTGCCAGATGATCTTCACGTTTCCCAGCTCGGCGGCGGCCTTCTCAGCGCCGGCATGGACCGATTGCCAAAAATCGTGCGTGGTTCCCTTCGGCACCACGCCAATCTGGTACTTCGGATTCTCTGGATTGGTTTCCTCGCCGCTGAATTTGGGCGGGCTTAACCGCTCCTTTACTTCCGGTTCGTTCATGTTCTCCGGCGTGGCCATCAACTCGCCGGTGGAAATCGATTTCTCCACCGTCTTGCCCTCCAAATGATCTACCATCGTCTTGACGGCCAGATACGCCATCCGCACCGGGTCTTGCAGGACCAGCCCCTGCATTTTCCCGTCTTCCATGGCGGTGATCATGGGTGTGCTCGTGTCAAAACCCACGAAGACGAGTTTGCCGTCGAGACCGGCCTGCTCAAGAGCCTTGAGCATTCCGTTGGCGCTTGATTCGTTGCAGGCGAAGATGCCGTCCAGGCGCGGGCCGTATTTATCGAGCAGACGCTGCGAGGCATCGAGCGATGTCTGCCGCGTGGCGCCGGCATACCCTTCTTCGGAGATGATCCGTATCTCCGGAAATTCCTTGCGCATCGTGTCCAGAAACCCGTTCTCGCGCTGCTCGGTGCTTTCGCTACCCTTGGCGTAGCGGAGCAACATCACGCCGCGGTCAGCGGCCGCATCGCCACCCTTTGTGGCCGTTGGTTTGCTGCCCGTGCGGTCGCAACCTATCAAGCACAAGGCACAAAGAAGCGCAAACAGCGAGAGGCGCATCGATAAACTCCAGATTGGCACGGTGTTAGGGAGAACTGGCTTCCTCCAGTCCTCGCATGCCTCATTGCACAGTCGCTACCGGCGCTCACCTTTCCAACGTCCTCGATTCCCGTTACCCGGATTTCGAGCACGCGTTTCCATATTCGCGCTGACGATAATTCCGACGGCCTCGACCCACGGCGTCACATCTTTATGCAGGCTCTTATTCCGTGAGTGCCCATTCTCCTGATCCTCTTCCTCGAGGCCTGGTTCGTCGTGTTCGTCATCAGTTTCACCTCCCTCGTCCATCTCGCTTTCGACGCCGCCGGGTTCAGCGCTTCTCGTGCGCCCCTCATCGCCTCGCCCCCGCCGCCGCCCGCGCCGTCGCCGGCGACGGCCGCGCTGCTCCTCGTCTGAGGCCTCCTCCTCCGTCTGGGCTTCCCGTTCTGTTTCTGCGCTGTAGCATCGCTCTTGGCCTCGACGCCGCTTCCTTCCAGCGCCATCTCGCGAGCGACCGTGAGATCCGACAACGTCTCGGCATCGTCCATCGGCTCGACGTCGAGATCGAGCATGTCATCGGTCGCCATCCGCTCGATGCCGAGAACGGAATCTTCCCGTCCGCGATGTCGGCGGCGTCGGCGTTTGCGCCGTGGCGATGAAGCATCGTCGCCGGTTTCGCCCCCTTCGCCTTCCTCCGCCGGTTCGTCGATTGTATCGCCGATCAGCGCATCAAACTCCTCGACAGGCGATCGCTCGTGCATACGACCTGACTCGCGCATCTCAGATCGCTCGTCGTCTCTTTCGTGACTTTCGCGAAATTGCTCGGATCTCTCCTCGTCTGCGCAATTGATTTGTGCGCTGCTCGTCATCTTCGCGATCATAATCCCGATCCCGGCCGACACCTTCCCGCTCACCGCGCTCGTATCGCCTTCCCTCGTCGCGTGCTTGAGGCGTTGGACCGCCGGGACGACCACGGCCTCGACCCTCACGCCGCGCGTCGCCAGATCCTCCTCCGCCGCGCGAATCGCCGCGACCCTCACCGCGGCCGTCGCCACGGCTACTCGGACGGCCGCCTCCATGACCACCGCGCCCCTCACCACCTCTTCCCTGATCACGACGAGCGGAATCATGCCGATCACCGCCGCCGCGCCGAGCGCCTCGGTCCCCCTCGTCGCGGCGACCACCGCCGCGTCCATGACCACCGCGCTCTCGGCCGCCGCGTTCATGCCTTCCTCCGCGATCCTGATCGCGCCGGCGGCGCCTTCGTCGTCTCGTGAAACGCCAGACGGCCGCGAAGGCGTTGGCCGCGCGCCGCCGCCATCGCCCCGGACCAATGATTCGATCCCCGACTTTCTCGCCGGCTGCTGGGGTGGCGCTTCCGGCTCGGGGGCGCGTCGACTCCCAATTCGTTGGCAACGAGTCCCCAATTGGTTTTGGGTTTGGGTCGGGGCGCGGGTCGCGGTTCGCTCGCGCTACGCTGCGGAGAAGTCGGCATAGTCGGCGGCGGCACAACCGGCGGCGGCGGTTCCGCCGTTGGCTCAACGCCAAGTTGATTTACCAATGAGGACCACGGATCGGATGCAGGTTGGTCAGACATGGAAATCTACAAACTCATTGAGATGTGCTTAATGCGAAGCAACTAGTATAGGACTGCGCACAGAGCTTGAAAAGGCGATGCCGCGAATGCTCCATTGCCTGGTACGCGTGTTGTTGTGCACATGAAGAAGCGTTGCCGCCCGGACCACAACACTGAATAATTCGGTGGGCTCAATAGCCACCGGCGGTGGGGGTCCCGCTCACGAGCTGTCGTTAATGCAACATGGAGGTCCAACGTGGACGCGCGCTCCAAAACACCGTCGCACACGCGTGGTCCTAAAAAGACCGCTAGCGGATCTTCTGCTCCGGACCAACAAACCCACGTCGAAGATGTCGAAGTCCGCGGGCACATCATCGACAGCCTCATTTTGCCGAAGATCCTTGATGTGATCACCGCGGGCGGCGGGTCGTTTCGGATCAAGCACATCGCCATCGGCCAAAGCCGACACGACCCGAGCAACGCCGTGGTCGAAGTCCGCGCCGCCTCAGCCGCTGAACTGGCCGAGATCGTCGCGCAAATCGCCGATCACGGCGCCGTGCCGGTTGCGCTCACCGACTGCGCGACGGTTGACGCGGACATTCCCGCCGCCTTTCCCGAGGGGTTCTACAGCACGACGAACCAGCGGACCGAAATTCGCATCGGCGGACAGTGGGCTGGGGTCGCCGAGCAGGAGATGGATTGCGGCATTGTCGTCGATCGAACGACGACGGTCGGCGCGCTGCATCCCGATGACCGAGGTCGAACGAGGCATGCCGATCGTCGTCGGTCACGCCGGCGTACGCGTGTTTCCCGAAGAGCGAAAGATGGAGCGCCAGGCGTTCGAGTTCATGAACAGCGCCGTCTCCACCGAAAAGCCCAAAGGCGTCGCGATCCGCCAGGTCGCACAGGAACTGTTTCGCACGCGCGCGAAGGCGGCAAGTCGCTTTTGGTCGGCGGGCCGGCGATCGTCCACACCGGCAGCGGCGAGTTTGTCTCCGATCTCATCCGCTCCGGCTACATCAACAAGCTCTTCGCCGGCAACGCTCTGGCCACGCATGATATCGAGCAGGCGCTGTTCGGCACCAGCCTCGGCGTGCATCTGGAGCACGGCGACCTGGCCGAGGCGGGGCACGAACATCACCTGCGCGCGATCAATCGCATTCGCCGGGCAGGCGGGATCCGCGCAGGCGGTCGAAAGCGGCAACGCTGCGTTCCGGCATCATGTACGAGTGCGTCAAGAACAACATCAATTTCCTGCTGGCCGGCAGCATCCGCGACGACGGACCGCTTCCCGACGTGATCACCGACGTGCTCGACGCCCAACGGCAGATGCGGGCCGAGATTCGCGACGTGACTTTCTGCCTGATGATCGCCACCACGCTGCACTCGATCGCCGTCGGCAACTTGCTGCCGGCCTGGGTCAAGGTCGTCTGCGTCGATATCAACCCATCGACCGTGATCAAGCTCAACGACCGCGGCTCGTTTCAGACCGTGGGGCTCGTAACCGACGTCGAACCATTCCTCCGCGCCCTCGTTCAGGAATTGCACACACTCGAAGCCACAGCAACCGCCTCATAGTCGCTACTCCGATGTCCCGCATCCTGATGTGCCCGCCTGACTACTACGGCATCCACTACGAGATCAATCCGTGGATGAGCCGTCAGCGGCAGAGCGACTCAGCCATGGCGCGGGGGCAGTGGGAATGCTCTGCATAAGCTACTTATTCACCGCGGGCGCAACAATCGAGCTGCTCACACCGGTCGAAGGCCTTCCTGACATGGTCTTCACCGCCAACGCGGCCATGATCTATCGCGACCGCGCGGTCATGGCCCGCTTCCGCCATCCCGAGCGCCAAGGTGAAGTGCCATACGACGAAGCCTGGCTCGCCGACCACGGCTTTCGCATCGAGCACGTTCCGGAAGAACTGCACTTCGAAGGCGCCGGCGACGCCCTGTTCTGCGGCGATACGCTCTTCGCCGGCTATCGCATTCGCAGCCACGCCCGCGGGCATCAACAGATCGGCGAAATGCTCGGCTGCCGCGTGATTCCCGTCGAGCTCGTTGACCCGTACTACTACCACCTCGACACTTGTTTCTGCCCGCTTGCGACCGGACAAAGCGATCTATTATCCGTCCGCGTTCGACGATTACGGCCGCGCCGCGCTACAGGCCCATGTTCCCGAGCTGATCGAAGTCGCCGAAGAAGAAGCCCGCTCGTTCGCCTGCAATGCGGTCGTCGTGGGCACGACCGTGATCACGAACACCGGCTGCCCGAAGCTTCACGAAGCACTTGCGCGACGCCGGGCTTTGAACCGCGCGAAACGCCGCTCTTTGAGTTCGTCAAAGCCGGCGGCAGCGCCAAGTGCCTCACCCTGCGACTCGACGGCGAAGAAGCGGCGGGGTGGAAGCACGCGAATTAGATTTCAACTTCACTTGCGGCGCTACCTCACCCGATCCACAACAAACGTCCCGTTGTCCGCTACGTTTAACAGCGGCCGATACGGGCTGCATCCTGCCTTGAGCGCGCCATCGCGGCACACGTACCACACCAAGTTGATCCCGATGTTCCAAGCTTCGTTGGAATCAACCAACTCGACTTCGTTGTCCTGCGGAACCATGTAATTGAAGTTCGCGACCAGCTCCCAGTCGCACGACAGCGGCGTGCGGAAGTCCGCGCCAAGAATCCCATCCGAGTCTCCGGTCACACCAACCCAAAACCGCGCTTCGCCGCCGTTCATCATCCGACGGCGATAGAAAACCGCGGACATGTCGATCGGCTCAAATCGTATGATCGCCGTTCCTTCGCCAGAATCGCCATCGCTGACCTCCGACGTGAACCACAAACCCAGCTCGTGTCCTTGCCATAAATAGCTCACCTCGCCACGCGCCTGCGCCGCGTCAAATCCCTCATCAAATTCATCGGTCAATTGGTCGTATACCAGACCCCATTGCCAGCCATATCCGCACATCTGCCGCCGAAAAAATCCCGCGGTCACAAAAAACTGCGAGCGTGTGTCGTCGAACGCCGCCGTCCCATCCAAATTGCTCTGCACCGCCATCGCGCCGAGTTGAAAACCGATCCCGCGTATTCTCCAAAATGGCCCGCCCCAATTCACACCCTCCTGAAACCCGAAGTTCCCGTTCTGCCCGCCGTCGCTCGGCCCTTTGAAACCATGTACGCCGGCAAACAGCGTCATATCCGTTCCAAGCGACCAGTCGTCGCATGGGTCGCCGCGATCGCAGTCATCACAGCCGCCGCACCCAGAGCGGAATCCGTCGAACAGGCATCCATCAAACAAACAGCCGTCAAGAAAACAGCCGGGCCTGCAAGAGTTGCCGCACTGGTCGCACTCGTTGCAGCCGCCGTGTCCGCCCATTTCCGGCCCAAACTCTGATGGTCCATATTCCGAAGGACCAAATTCGGTCGGTCCATACTCCATCGGACCCTGTGCCACCGCGCCGTAATGCGTCGGCCCATACACGGCACGCCCGCGGCGGATCATTCCTCGGCGCACCGCGCCCGAGGGTGGCAGTGCGCCGGAAGGCGGCAAGGCGCCTGCATCGACCATGCCCGGCATTGGCATCTGCTCGGGTGTGGCCAGCGGCATCGACGGCGCACCGTCAATAATCGCGCCATCGGCGAGTGTTGGCTCCTGATGCACCGCTTGTGAAATCGGTCGCCCGCGCATCGCGTATCGCGGATCATCGCCTCGCGGGTCAAAATACGTCGCGCGATCGCATTGGCTCGGCGTGGCCCGTCTGTTTCACGTCGTTGCGTGCGCTATAGTTATCGGTGAGAACCGCGCAACGCGCGCTGACGGTCGCGATAACTTCCTTGATACACCGACGAAGATTCATCGGCGAAAGCTTCAATCGAGAAGGCGACAGAGACGCCAGCCGCCCACATCCAGACAAACGCCCAGGCAGGGTGCCGCGAGAGCTCATGACAAAGATTCCTCAGTCAAGGCAAGCCCCCCGGCTTCACAAGCGGTCAATACCGTCTTGCGCCCGAGTTATCGGCCCCGACTTGAGCTCAACTTGCGTCAAAGTCTTCCCAACCGGCACAGTCTGACACGCTGATGCTTGCGGCAGATGGCGACGCTGCCGCGCCTCTCACTCATGCTTGCATGAGCGCCGAGTCCAAATCCTCGCGCAAATCCTCAAACGCCTCCAGCCCCACGCTTACGCGAATCAGCCCATCCGTAATCCCGTTCGCCGCGCGGTCAGCAGCGTCGTAGCTAGCGTGCGACATCGTCGCGGGCTGCTCGATCAGCGACTCGACCGAACCCAGACTCACCGCTAGCTGAAACAGCTTCGTCGATTCGCACACGCGTTTCGCCTCCGCGATCCCACCGCGCACCTCAAACGATAGCATCGCCCCGAACGCGCCGTCCATCTGCCGTGCCGCGACGGCGTGTCCCGCGTGAGAAGTCAATCCGGGATAATTCACTCGTGACACGCGCGGGATGCTTCCCCAGATATTCCGCCAAGAGCGCGGCCGTCCGGCTCTGCTCGCGCACGCGCAGCTCGAGCGTCTTCAACCCGCGCGACAGAAGAAACGACTCGAACGGCCCCATCACTCCACCCGTCGCGTTCTGCACGAAATGCAGCCGCTCGAACAACTCCTGATCGCCGGCAACCAGCGCCCCGCCCAGCAAGTCGCTGTGCCCGCCGATATACTTAGTGCAAGAGTGCATCACGATATGCGCGCCCAGTTCCAGCGGCCGCGTCAATACCGGGCTGGCAAACGTGTTATCCACGCCCAAGAGCGCAGCCCCGCCGCCGCGCAATCTCCGCACACGCCGCAATATCCGTGATCGACATCAGCGGATTGCCGGGGCTTTCGATCCACACCAGCTTCGTGTTCGGTCGAAATGCCGCCTCGACCGCTTTCAAATCGGTCGAGTCCACCAGCGATACGTCGATCCCCGCTCG
Organism: Pirellulales bacterium; assembly: GCA_963829655.1. GTDB lineage: Bacteria > Planctomycetota > Planctomycetia > Pirellulales > JALHPA01 > JBBDYH01. The sequence goes on along the minus strand of CAWHJG010000002.1, from coordinate 4,968,699 downwards.
ATTGCAGATCTTGAACAGCAGTCGGTACGTTCCGCCATAGATGTCCTTGCCCGCGACGATGTGCTCTCCCGCGTTCAACAACATCGTCACGCAATGCGTCGCCGCCATACCCGACGAAAACGCCAGCGCACCGACACCGGATTCCAGCGACGCCAGCGTTCGCTCCAGATTCTTCCGCGTGGGGTTCGCCGTGCGCGTGTAATCGAATTCGCCCCACTCGCCGGCTCCCGGCTGCACGTACGTGCTTGCCACGTGGATCGGCGGCACGACCGCCCCCGTCTGCGGATCGGGCTCATTGCCAACGTGAATCGCGCGTGTCCGAAATTGCATGTGGATCCCCAATTCGATGGCGCAACATGCCCGAGGTGCGCTTAATAAGCGTCGCGCTTACGCCTCGACGTTCGACGTTCGATGTTCAACGTTCGACGTTCGGCCCTTTAACGCAGACCCTGACCCCTGCTCCAGCGCCTGCTTCAAATCAGCGATCAAATCCGCCGCGTTCTCAATCCCGCAGGACAACCGAATCATGTGGTCCGGAATGCCGAACCGTTTTCGATCGGCCGGCGGAATCTCGTAATAACTCATCACCAGCGGCTGCTCGATCAGCGACTCGACGCCCCCTAGACTCGGACCAATTCGCGGAATCTTCACCGAGTCCACCACGTCGGCCGTCTGCCGCCAATCCGCGTCCTTCACCAGAAATGTCACCAGCCCGCCAAATCCGCGCATCGTTTGCTTCGCCACTTCGTGATTCGGATGCGACGCGAGGCCAGGGTAATAGACCTTTTCCACGCGCGGATGTTCGCTCAAAAACTGCGCGACCGCCAACCCGTTCTCGTTGTGCCGTTGCATCCGCAGCTCGAACGTCTTCAATCCCCGCAACAGCAAATGAATGTTATGCGGCGAATTGATCGCCCCCATGATCCCGCGAAGCTTCCGCACTTCCTCGAGCTTGGCCGTCGAGCCAATCAGCACCCCCGCCAGCAAATCGTTGTGCCCCCCCAAATACTTTGTGGCCGAATGCAGCACGTAATCGATCCCCACCGCGAGCGGCCGCAGGTTGTACGGCGTCGCCAGCGTCGCGTCGATCATCGTCTCGACCCCGCGACGCCGGCCAATCTCCGCGAATCGCTCCAAATCCACGATGCTCAAGTGCGGGTTCGTCGGCGACTCGCTCACCAATAGCTTCGTCCGGGGCGAAATCTTCGCTTCCATCGCCGCATAGTCGCACGCCGGCACCTGGTGCGTGACCACGCCGAACCGCGACAGATGTTTTCCGCAAAACTCCCGGCTGCGGTGATAACACTCGTCAAAGAAGATCACCTCGTCGCCCGCGTTCAGCTTGGCCATTAACAGCCCGACGAACGCCGCCATCCCCGAAGCAAATAACAGCGCCGCCTCGCCCCCCTCAAGCGCCGCCAACTTCCGCTCCGCCACCTTCTCTCCCGGGTTGCCGTAGCGGCCATATTCCTCGCGGGGCTGTTTCTGTTCGATGAAGTCGATCACCGCCTGAGTATTGGCAAATGTGTAGGTGCTGGCGACAAAGATCGGATCGGTGATCGAGTCGCCCAGCTTCTGCCGTCGTTCGCCCGCGTGCACCGCCATGGTCGATGTTCCATGCGCAGCCGCTTCCTTCGCAACAGGCGGTGACGATTTCTTGTCCGCCGAATCGCCGTCGGACCGCGGTGTTTTTGGTTTCATAATCTCGCTCGTGTCTCTTCCCCCCTCTCCCTCTGGGTGAAGGTCGGGGTGAGGGTGCTTTACCCAACAAAAAAAGCCGCGACGGCGCATCACGCCATTCGCGGCTCACTTTCTTTCAAGCTGGATCGGCCCGAGCTTTCGCTCCCACCGATGGCACTTTAGCAGGTCTAGGCTGCAAGCGGCCGCAAATCCCGTCAACCGAAGTCTACCTTACGGCCGGACCCCAAGCAAGCTGCTGCTTTTGTGCACGAGCCGAAACCACCCTCCGGCGCGGAAACCAACGGCAATCAGCCCGCCAGCGACCATTCCCACACACGCCAGCCAAACCGCTCCGGGCTCCGGCACAACCGCCACGGTTCCCGTCCGATAAACCTCATCCGTCCGCCACGCCAACCCCGCTGCGAGCGCCGGTAGCTGGATCGAATCGAACTGCCCCACGAGCCCTCCAAAGTCAAACAAATCAAACGCATCGCCGTAACTCGGTGCAAAACCATCCAACAACTCCACCGTTAGCGCGCCGTCAACGGACAACAGCCCCGACACGTCAAGCTGGTCGTGCCCGCAGCCAACCGCCGCGCCGCCAAGCTCCATGACCGTATTGGCCGCCGCGCCCAAGGTCAGGTCCCCACCAAACTCCACCTCCGCTGGGCTGGCACCCGGATGCAACTCGCCTTCAAAGAAAATAGTTCCTGTGCCCGGATACGATCCCGCCCCGGTAACATCGCCGAAAAACACCGCCGTGCTCTTCACACTCCCCGACCCGCTCACGTTGATTACCCCGGCATTGATCACGTCATCGTAAAACGTCGCCTGCGACCCGCCGGACACCACGATCTTGCCGGAAACCGAATTATTGATGTCCCCGAAAACGTCGGTGGTGCCAAACGAAATGCCCACATTCCCGTGATTGGTCAGCCCGGCATTAAAACGAAGTATTCCATTGCGAACGTTGATTGCTCCTGTATGCTCCAGGTTCGTGATCGGCTGCGCTAAACTGCGCCTCGCCGTCAATCAAATTGAGTGAACCGTTGTTGGTCACGGCACTAGCCGCCCTTAACTGACCACCCTCTACGTTGATCGTTCCCAGGTTGGAATTGTTCAGCGGGCCCTGGACCAGAATATGGCCCCCCTCCACATCGATCACGCCACTGTTGTTCAGCGGACCCCCGACTTGAATTTGCCCCTCGTTCAAGTGGATCGAAGCGAGATTATTCAACGTTCCCGTGAATTGCAGCAGGTCGCCCGCAACCGTCTGAATCCGGCCACTTGCAATGTTGTCCGCTCTAAGACTTTCAATGACGCCGTGGCCTTCCACGATGCCACTATTCTCCAGTCCTACCGTGCCTCCAATCTCGAGCCGCCCGTCCGAGAGCGACAGCCGTCCAAGCTGTCCTAACCGCGTTAGGCTGCTGCTCCGCGCCAATCCGCCGTTGGAAATCGTGAGGAGCGCTTCTCCTGGAGTGGAAATGTTGATCTCGCCCGTGACTCCCCAGACTGATCCCCCTCCATCGATGAGCACCTGCCCTCGTGCGCTCGAGTTGTCGCCGATTAGCGCCGTGCCCGTGGCCACGCTGCGCCCCGTCCAGAATGTGCAGCGTTCCATCCCCCGAATCACCGACTTCTGTTGAGGCAGCGGTCAACAAAGAATTACGTCCCCGGACCTCGACTCGGCCGATCGAACCGATCTGACGTCCGATGGCGAATATATCAGCGCCTGTCCCGAGCGAGACGCGCCCCTCCTCCGCCACCACCAGCGAACCGTCCCCAAAGTCACCGACAACTAAACCCAGCGCATTCTGCCAAATCGATCCCGTCCCCGAGACTTCCACGGCCCCAGTGGAGCCGGCCTGGGCGGCGATGACCGCCGACAATATGCCTGACGGAGCCGTGCTCTCAATCCGTCCCCCACCGAGCACTTCCATCCGCGCGCGACCGGCGTCGGCGATGGTTATCGAATTCGTCGTTCGCCACAGTGATAGCGGATCCCTGACAGTTACTCGGCCGTCGCCCGCGGGCTCATCGCCAATAATGTTTTGATTGGTAATTAGCCGCCCGCCGTTCGTGATCTCGATGATCGCCTGCCCGCGCTGGCCAATGTTCGCGGCATCGCCGATATCGACGATCGTCCCCATGCCATTGATAGAAATCTCCCCCAGCGAATTGAGCTGGCCCGCGACAAACAAGTCATCCAACACGGTTAGAAACGCAAGGTTCGATAGGTTCAGCGAGCCAGTTCCGTTGTTGGCGACCGTCAAATCGGCCCCGCTGCTCGTCAGCGTCCAATCGGATCCCAAGCCGCTCATGTTGACGATTCCAATCCCAGTGACCGTATCGCCAAGCACTGCCGCGCCGGTGTGAGAGATTGCCGTGCCGCCGATGATGCTCACGGTGCCCACGTCCACGTCGCCGATCTCAAACGGTCCGGCGAACGCCCCGCCTGCCGCCGGCGGAACCGGCGCGATATCCCCCGATGAGCTAATCGCGGCGATGGCCGACGATGTGCCAAGCGGCCTGAGAACAACAACCGCCGACATGAGAATTGCCAAGGCAATCAACCGATGGTCCCTGCGCCGGATCGCGGAAATGTAGTGCGGCCACATGTCCAAGCCTCAATGCGAAACAGATGCGAATTAGCCGCGGCCGAAATTCCGGCTCGGCTTGGTTACTGCCCTGTTACAGGTATCACCGATCTCCGCGGAATTCAAGCAAATTACGGCCGTGCGTGCCTGGGCCGCTGCGTTTTGCCAGTAAAACCCGAAACAGCTAAACTCCAAATCGCGATCTGTATCTGATCGATTTGCCCTACAGCCGTCATCCGATCCTATGACTAACAACGCGAAGCTCTCCGCCGAGTGTTTGACGCCAATTCTGTACGTCAAGGATTTCCGCGAAGCCACGAACTACTACACCAAGAAACTGTTGTTCGACCTCCGGTGGAAATGGGGTAAGCCGCCGTCGTTTGGTTGCGTCAGCCTCGGCAAGGTCGAAATCTTTTTTAGCCTAAAGGGACAAGGCCATCCCGGAACTTGGCTGTGCATCTTCGTGGACGACGTCGATGACTACTATGAACGCATCACCAAGACCGGCGCAGAAGTGATTTACGGTCCCAAGGACGAACCGTGGGGCTGCCGCGAAATCCATGTGCGCGATCCGAACCAGCACGTCATTCGTTTTGGCCAGGGCATCCCGTCGCGCGAACCGAAGCTGCCGATCGACCGAGTTCCAGTCGAAACCCGGATCGAAAAGCGGCTGGCCGCGCTATTCGCACGATCTGGCTCGCCACAAGGATATGACCGTTGGCGAAATGCTCGAAGAAGCGTTGCTCCACACATTCGAGACGGTGCCCGATGGCGGCGTGGCCAGCCCACATACCGCGCACACGCTGGCCCACATCCAGGCGCTCAAGAAGCGTCACGGCATCGACTACGACACCCACGCCAGTTATCGCTTCGTCGAAAAGCTCAACAAGCGCCGCAAGGGCGAGGCAGGCTAGTGAGCTCGGCGGTAGCTATTTACCTTGCGGGCTGTCCGTTGCCGCATGCTCGCCGTTCCGTCTAATATGAATGGAGCTGTCCGGGCTCAAACCTGGAAATCCGACTGGAAACTAGAACTGAAAACGAAAGGTCATGACCTGTCGTCGCACCGATTAACTATCGCGCATTCCGTGCTGCCTGATAGTGGCATTGATTGTCGCCTGCGTTATTCCGTTCGCTGCCGTCGCGGATGAGGCCGCCGACCAGGCCGCAGCCAAAACACTCATCGAAAAACTCGGGCACGCGCAGTTCTCCGAGCGTGAGACCGCCACCGATCGCCTGGCTATTGATGGACGTCGCGATCCGGCCACAGCTCGAGGAATCATTAAAATCCCGCGACGCCGAGGTCCGTTCGCGTGCCCGCCGCATACTGTTGGTCATCAACGAGCGCGATCTGCAAAACCGCCTCGCGGCCTTTATCGCTGACAGCGACGACAGTCTGCAACTTACCCTACCCGGTTGGCCGCGTTTTCAGCAGATCGTGGGCAAGGAAAAGGGCGCTCGCGAGCTGTTCGTCGATATGTTCCGCGCCGAGCCGCGGCTGATGGACGCAACCGAGTCGCGGCTGCAAAGCGTCAACGAGCTGTTGGCCGAACGTGCCCGCGAAATCTACTCCACGTTTTACCTCGGCGGCGGTGTCTCGCGGCCCACGAGTGCCACCTCGATCGCCGCCATCCTGTTCGTTGGCTCCGACCCGCGAGTCGCCCTGAATGGCGACGCGCCGTTTCTGATCAGCTCACTGACTCAGCAAGGGATTTACTTCACCGCCGGCAATAACTCGCGTTCGGAACAATACAAGCGGATCCTTGCGCGTGGGTAACTCGCGACTCGTCCGACACGAACGTCGTCTGGCAAAGCCTTCAGACCGCGCTCTCACAGAACTTGCCTGAAGGACGCACACTCGCCAGAAACGTGTTGGCCAAGCAAACGCTGCCGCCGCAAATGAAGCAGCAGGCGATGTCGCTATCTGGCGCGCACCGGCGACAAGACCGACGCCGCGATGCTTGTCCCGCTGCTCGACGATGCCTCGATCGTGCAGAACAACAACGCCAACGGTCAGGCGGACCGCGACAACGTGAAGGTCAGCGATTACGCGATGGCGGTCATGCTGCACCTCACGGCACAAAACCCCAAAGACTTTGGCATGGAGCGCGCCGACCTTCAGCAGGGCTGGAACCTGAAGGCCGAGACCATCTCTTTCCGCACCGACGAAGACCGCGAAGCGGCGATCAAGAAGTGGAAGTCCTGGTGGGAGGAGAACAAGGCAAAATACCTCTCCGCCTCAAAGTAACTCGCTTGACGATTGCAGATTGCCGTTTTGCCGTTTGGAATGCTTGAGCCGGCTGCCAACGACGATCTTCGCGGCGATGCCTCACGCATCACGCGCGCACACTCCGTGCGTGCCAGACGAGTTTTGGCGCAGCGTGTGTTTTGCGCTGGGGGGGCCCCGACTTTTGCGCCGAAAGTCTTCCTGGCGATAGACCATGTTTTGACGCAAGTTTCGGATGCATCGAATGTTCGGCGCTTTGCGTAGTTGCGTACCGAGGCGACTTTTGAACATTTGACGTTTTTTGGTCGCGTGGGGGAATCAACCGCCCAGACGCCAAGTGAATGTTTCACGCAAAGGCGCAAAGTCGCAGAGAGAGAACGCTAAGGAAGCCAGGTCGCCACGGCGACTCGCTGTGGCGAGAAAGGAGGAATGGGGCAGGACGAACCCGAACGGCAGGTGCAGTAAACAGGCACCGTGCGGCAGTTGTCGGATTTTCAAAGAGCGAGCGCGGCCGAGTGAGGGCAGCGGTGTGATTGTAGTGTATGTACAGTAGTCTGTCAAGTGCCCGGTTTTTATACAGGCGGCCGAATTTAATAAGGAATCCAGGAAGCCAGGGATGGTGTCGAAGTAGCGATTTATTGGCGCGCGGCGCGGGTGCGCGTGCGGTTTAGAATTGTGGGGGAGCGCTCAGCACTGATCGGCAAGCAGGACGGCGGGGCGGGATGTGGAAACCCGCCGTTTGTTTTTTGGTTCGAACCTTCGCTTGGGCGCGTTCGTAGAGGAGGGACTGTCTGCGATCGCGGCAGGCAATTTAGTGAGGTGATGCCATGGATCGACGACATTTTATCGGTGTGTCTGCGGCGGGGCTGGCTTGTACGGCGCTCTTGGTTGTGGACGAAGAGGACGGGCTGAAACCGCGGGAGCCTGACTTGGTAATCGAGCGTCACGGAGGTGTTATCGCTTTCTCGCCAGATTCCAAGGTGCTAGCGGTCGCCAGCGGACCGATTGGCGACAGTTATGGCGTTTGTTTCCTTGATACGAATACCGGCAAGCGATTACCAGATTTTGAGCAGACGACCGACGTCGAAACCAGGATTGGAGATGGCCGGCCGCAAGTGCTCGCGTTTTCGAAAGATGGCAAGCATTTCGCGGCGGGCGGAGAAGGATATGTCGCGCTGTGGGATGCCAAGAATGGACGGCGATTGAAGAATTTGGAGCCGATGGCGGATCGCGAGTGGGGAACCGTGGTCGCGTTGGATTTTACCCCGGATTCGAAATATCTGTTCGCAGGTGTGGGATTCTGGCCGCTTGAACCTCTCGGCGCGGTCGAGAAGCTCGAAGAACTTAAGAACTACGAGGCTGTGGCGTTTTCCCCGGATGAGCAGTATTTCATAACGCGCTTTCAAGGCCTTTTTGAACTTTGGGAGTACTCAAGCCGCAGAAGGATTAGGCAGTTTGGCGTGCAACAACCAACCGGAGGCTTCCTCGAATTTTTTCCTGATAGTAAGCGGATTGTGTCCGGTTTGATGCGAATACAAGATCGACCGCACTATGTCTGGAATGTTAGTAGCGGCGAAACGGAATTCATTACATTCTCTCACCACCCGGCGTTTGATCTGTCGCCCGATGGTTCGCTGTTGACAGCTGTAGTGCGTGATGGCGTGGCCCTGTTGCGCGTGACAGACGGAAGTGTGGCTTTGACGCTAAATGAGCAAAGTAGAAGACGGAAGGGAGAAAACCCAGTAACTGGAATTAAGTTCTCATCTGATAAAGCGCTTGTTGCACATGCGCGCAGTTCAGGAATTCGAACTTGGAAGGAGAAGAATGGTTTCAAGGCTTAAGAAACTCACGAACGCAATCAGAGCATTCACTCATTCTGGTTTACCGGGACGCGACTACCGTCGCAATCGCCCTCGGCCAGCGGCGCGCACTCTCATTTGAGTGCTGCGAGGCCAGATTGCTAATGGTGGCTGATTTGGGGACGCCGATTGCCACAATCGAAGGCTACCTAAAATACGAGCCTTTCGCACTTGGTGAAGCGCGGCACAGCTCGGTCACGAGCGAATCCGGTGAAACCAAGTCCACAAGTCCCAGCGATCCAGCTGTAAGCAATGCACGACTGGAGCAGCGTACAGAGGAAGAAAAGGTTCAGGAACCATTTCAAATGCGTCGCGCCGTGTTTTGCAGGATCCGGCAGCGCTTACGTGAGTAGAACAATTAATGGTCTTTGTCACGTTACGTTTACTTGCAGTAGCAAAACACAGCGACCCAGGACAGGAGCCCCTCCGGGATTTCGGCAAAGCTTTGCGCGATTCATTCCAGGGGTTTCGTCCGCGGCGGACTACACCCCTGGCTATTCCATGCCGCTCTCGGCAGCTTCGGCAACGGCCGCTAGCATGCCGTAACTCATCTTGACCCGCTCGCACGGATCGGCGACAAACGCGGCCCCAGTTCGGAAAAAGCCCGCCAGCGTCCGCCAACCGCGTCATTCCGCCGCAAGGATGTGCGTTCCGATGAGCTTCCACGTCGCCACCGCCGGTTCGTTGCTCCTGATGCTCGCCATCTCCGGCTGTAAATCGCCGTATCACTCCGACCAGGGCGCGCTGTTGGGCGGCCTTGGCGGCGCCGGTGTCGGCGCGCTGGTCGGCAACGCTGTTGGTCACACCGGGGCAGGGGCCTTGATCGGCGCAGGTGTCGGAGCCGTCAGTGGGGCCGTCGTCGGTGATGCGCTCGACGATATCGAAGCCCGCAATCAAGCCCAGATCGCGCATCAGATGGCCGCGATGAACATGCAGGCGCCTCGGGCGCGGTAAACACCGGCGACGTGCTCAACATGTCGCAAGCCGGAGTCGCACCCGAGTTGATCGTCAATCACATCCGCGCCAATGGCGTCGCCGGCCCGCTTCAATCGGGCGACGTGATCGCGCTGTCGCAGCAAGGGGTTCACCCCAACGTGATCGCCGCGATGCAAAATCCGCCGGTTCGACAAGTCGCCGGTCCGCCGGTCGTCCATTCCGCGCCGGTCGTCGTGGAACACGTTGCTCACCCGCCGGTGGTCGTCGAAGAGCACTACTACGCCCCGCGGTATCACCACATCCACCACCGCCACCGTCACCACCATCACCACCCCGGCGTCAGTTGGGGCGTTTCCGTGGCGCACTGACGCGGCGATTGTGCTTCCCGCCCGCGCCGTTTAGCATAAATCTCCGTGCGGCTTCCACCTGCCTACGGGGACTCTTGTGGTTTCGGCTCATTTTCATTTTGCGGCGTCACTGCTTGGCGTCTTGGCAGTTAGCTGTGCCGCCACCGCGGGCGAGCCCGGAATCAAAGTACCCGACGGCTTCGAGGTCACCCGTTTTGCGGGCGACGATCTGGCGCACGATATCTTCTCGATCACCACTGACTCTGATGGCCGCATCGCGGTTTCCGGTCCCGGCTACGTCAAGATCCTCGAGGACCGCGACGCCGACGGAGTGGCCGATCATGCGCACGTGTATGCGAAGATCGCCAGCGGTGCGCTCGGCATGTATTTCGACGGCGCGGACCTGATCTACACCGGCGACAACAAAGTCGCGCGCCTGCGCGACACCGACGGCGATCGCGTCGGCGACACGGAACAAGTCTGGACGCAGCTTGGGCATCAGGAACACGGCACGCACCATATCGTCAAAGGCCCTGACGGCTGGTTTTACGTGCCCGCGGGCAACGATGCCGGCGTTTCAATCAAACATGCCACGACGCCCGGTTCGCCGATCAAAAACCCTGTCTGTGGCGCGATCGTGCGCTTCTCGCCCGACGGCAAACAGAGCGAGATCGTCGCCGACGGCTTCCGCAACATGTGCGGCCTCGACTTCAACTCGGCCGGTCATTTATTCACCGTGGATAGTGACAACGAACGCGATCAGCACTTGCCCTGGTACTGCCCGACGCGGCTGTTCGACGTTGCTACCGGTCAAAGCCACGGCTGGCTGCAAAAAGGGTGGCAGCAAGGCTGGAATCGACCCGGGTATTTTTTCGATAGCGTCGAGCCGCTGGTGCGCATTGGCCGCGGCTCGCCGACGGGCGTGTTGGTGTGTCGCCACCGCGGCTGGCCAGAGCGTTACCGTGACGGCGTGTTCAGCGCCTGCTGGTCGATGGGGCGGATTTATTATTTTCCGCTGATGCCGCACGGCTCAACCTACCAAAGTCGCCACCGAAGTATTCCTTGAAGGCGAAGGGCGCAACCGGCCTTGCGATCGTCGGTATGACCGTCGATCCCCGCGGTGACATGTACTTCGCAGTCGGCGGCCGCAAGACGCAAGGCAGCGTGTACCGCATCCGCTTCACCGGCACATTGGCCGATCCGTCCGACAAGGACCTTAAGCGAGACCAGTCGCTGCGCAGGAAGCTGGGCAACGACCTGTATGATGTACTCACGGCCAACCAACCGCTCGCCAATTGGTCGCGCGGCCCGCTGGACGCCGTCGGCCCAACAAATTGGGAATGAGCGGCTTGACCGCGTCATGTTGGATGCAAGCCTGCCGACCGCCATGCGAGTTGCGCACTGGAGATCGTCACCGAGTTGGGCCTTGGTCTGTCCGATGAATTACTTGTCGAGAGCAAGAACGAGAGAGATGCGGTGTTCCTATCTCGGCTGGCTTGGGTGATTTCGCGAACGCCTCTCAACGACCAACGAATACAAACTCTGATCCGTTTGACCGCGCGTCGCGAACCGTCCATTCGGCGCGGCATGGGAGGCGCTCTGTGTGATCGAGGGCAGCAAGTTGCACACGATTGGAAGAGAGATCGATGAGCCATTCGACCGAACCGCGTTGCAGGCACGTTGGACGGCGCTGCGCCGACACGGACAGGTGTCGAAGACCGATGTATCCGCAGCGTTAAGCGGCGGCGACACATTCAAGCGGCTGGCAGTTGTGCGGCAACTTCAAATCGAGCTGGGCGACGTGCCAAATTGGCCGGTTAAGCCGGAAGTCTTCGTAGGGTATTCCGCTGCTCATAGCTCAAGGCCCGCGGAGATTGACCAGGTCTTGGAAAAGTTGGCCAATCGATTCCCCTTCGACGTTCCCGAGATCGATGTTGAGGTCGGCCGGCTGTTTTCCATGGCCAATATTGACGATCAAACACTGGTCGCAAAGGTCGCGAGTCGGTGCACCGCCGAAAGTTCTCTTGAACAAGACATTCACTATTTGATCGTACTAAGCCGGCTAACCGGTGAGCGGCATGACCAAGTCACATCCAAGACGGCCAGTGCTCTCGCACTCCTGCATCACAAACTTGCCGCACGCGGTGACATCCCCAGCCGCAACTGGCCGCTGCGCGTGGGCGAGTTGTTTGACGAACTGTGCAAAAAGGACGACACACTTGCGCCGGCGGTCGCCGAACAGGACAAATTTGGCCTACCCGAACACAGCCTGTTCGTTTCCAAAATGAGCGGCGACGTTCAACTGCATGCCGCTCGCAAACTACTGGACAAGATCAACGCTGCCGGGGATGAATGGGACACCGACTTGCTGGCCGCGCTGAAGATCTTGCCTGCCGACGAGCTACGCCCCCATTTGCTGGAAAAGTTCAACGAGCCTGCACTCCGCGATGCGATCGCCCTGATTCTTGCCGAGTCACCGACCGCGGATACACGAGCTCATCTGGTCGAGGCGCTTTCGAGCGTGCAGCCAAACGTCGTCCGCCGTTCGGCAGCGGGGCTTTTGCAACTCAATGGAAAAACGACTCCGGAAGAGATCGGCCGTGCGCTGACCGCGCTGCGGCAACAGACACTATCACCGAATGAAGCCGCAACCCGTCAAGCGCTCACGTTGTTGCTTCGCAAATGGACAGGGCAGGGGATCGACATCGAAGAGAAGAAAGGCGCTCGATCTCGCCGCCGCATACCGCCCCTGGTTTGACTGGTTTGCAAAAACGCATCCCGAGGAAGCCGAGAAACTCACGTCATTCACCGGCGATCTCGATGCTTGGAACGACCGACTGGCTAAACTCGATTGGTCAACGGGCGACACAGCCCGTGGCAAGGCCATCTACGAAAAGCTCGCCTGCCACCGCTGCCATGGCGGCTCGGGCCGCCTTGGCCCGGATCTGGCGGGCGCTGCCACTCGCTTTTCGCGCGAAGACCTATTCGCGACGATCCTCGATCCAAGTCGCGAGGTCGCGCCGCTGTATCAGACAACCGAGGTCGTCACCGATGGCGGTCAGTCCTACAATGGTTTGGTCGTTTACGAATCACCCGACACGACCATGCTTCAGACGGCGCCCGACACGATCCTGCGTCTGACAGGCGTCCGCAAAGACGGCATGCGCAAGAGCAATGTCTCGCTGATGCCGACCGGCTTGCTCAATGGTGCTTCCGATCAAGACATTTCAGACTTGTACGAGTACCTGAAATCGCTCAAAAGATGAGTCGGCACTGCGGCCACAATCACCTACGGATCACCAACTCATGGACGACGCCGCAACTTCCAAACACGAGCGCACAGTTCCTCGCCGCCGCTTCCCCTGGATCTATCTCACGCTCGTGGCGCTGTTGGCGGTCGCGATCGCCATCGGCCGGCAACACGAGGATCTGGGCACTGCCAACCTGGTTACCTATGCCGCATCCTCGTTGATCGTCCTGATCACGGCAATTTGGTTCGCGGTTCGAACGGGGTTTCCGACCGTGGTTCGATTCGCTCCGCTGGCACTCATCGTGCTTGCCCTCGCGGCGTTCTTCGCTTTCTATAAGTTTTCTGGCTGGTCGGGGTCGCTCGTGCCGAAGTTCGTTCGCCGCGGTGAAGTGCTAGCCGTGGCGCCGATCACACCTGCCAACGCGCTTGCCAGCGGCGACATCGCAACAGTTCAACAAGTCGCCACCTCGCCGTTCGATTTCCCGCAGTTCCTCGGGCCACACCAAAACCAAGAAGTAACGGCCGTACGTCTTGATCGTGATTGGGACGCAAACCCGCCGGAACTGGTTTGGCGTCATGGGATCGGCCACGGCTGGTCCAGCTTCGCGGTCGTCGCGCGACCATGCCGTGACACAGGAGCAGCGCGACGACCAGGAGATGGTCGTCTGCTACGACTTGAAGTCGGGCGATATACGCTGGGCACACGGCGACAATGTTAGCTTCGGCACTGAGCAGGCCTTCGGCGGCACCGGTCCGAGGGCGACTCCCACGATCCACGACAGCCGCGTCTTCACCATCGGCGGTACAGGCATCCTCAACTGCTTGGAGCTTGCCACCGGCCGACGCCTCTGGTCGCGCAACATCGTCGAGGAGAACAGCGCCAAGAATGCCTACTGGGGGAAGGCCAACTCTCCGCTCATTGTCGATGATCTCGTTGTCGTTAGCGCCGGCGGACCGGATGGAAACTCACTTGTCGCGTACCGGCAAGTAGACGGGCAGCGCACGTGGAGCGGCGGCGATGATGTCGCCGCGTATGCGACGCCAGCGTTGGCTGAGCTATGCGGCATCCGGCATGTGATCATCGTCAATCAAGATTGGGTTGCCGGCCACGATGCCAAGAACGGTCGCGTTCTGTGGCGCTTCGAGTGGCCGGGTAAAACCAAGGGGGACGCCAATTGTTCGCAGGCTCACGTGGTCGGTGAGAATCAGGTGTTCGTGTCGAAGGGTTACACCAAAGGGGCCGGTCTTTTCGAGTTTGATTCGGCCGCTGTTCGGAAGGCGGCGCAGTCCGGCGAGCCAACTACACCGAAGAGGATCTGGGACAATGTCAGCAATGCTCGCGCGGTGCTAAAAACCAAACTCAGCAACGTCTGCTTCCGCGATGGTTTTGTGTACGGCCTCGATGAAGAAATCCTGCAATGCGTCGAACTCGCCACGGGCAAGCAGCAATGGAAGCGCGGCCGCTACGGGCAGGGACAATTGCTTTTGATCGACGACCTGCTGCTCGTGCAAACCGAAGACGGGCGGATCGTTCTTGTCGCGGCCAATCCCAAAGAACACGTCGAGCTGGCGAGCTTCCAGGCAATCGAAGGCGAGCCGTGCTGGAATTGCCCTGCGCTGGCCGGACCGTATTTGCTGGTGCGGAACAAATACGAGGCCGCGTGCTACAAGCTGCCGCTAGTTCAAACGGCCGAATAGACTAGAGGCGGGCCGGCTTCTGCTCGAGCAACCAATCTTCCAGGTTGACTTGTTTTATATACGGCGCTCGCAGCAGCGCGCTTCTTTCGGGCAACAGCTTGGCCAGCCACGGCCGCCGTGCCGCGCGCGAAACAAACCGAAGCCCCCGGCCCCCCCATGTGTTCGCGCCCATTTGCTCCTGCACGTTTTCGCTCAATCGTCGAAACGTTGCCGGAAACAGATTTGGCTCCTGGCCGACGTGTACGACGGTCTTCACATCCAACAACAGTGTCTCGTACACCGCGTTCCACAATAATTGCGGGTGATCCACCCAATCGACCAGCAGCCGGCGGCAACTCAGCTCGTCGTAACTGATGTTGCCGGTCACCAGCGAAAACACCGGCGGAATCGGCGATCCGGTCTTGATCGGCAGGGTTTCCATGAGCACGGCCGCGCGATTCGGTATCGCTCGCTGCCACATGATCGATGTGTGTAACGGCGGCCACAGGTGCTCATTCTTGCGCAGGTACAGTCGCGATGTGAACCGCTCCGGCATCAACTCCGCGAAGCGATCGAGAGTTCGCCCCTGACCCATAACCAATAAAGAGTTCGGCGCGAGGTACGCGGAGACACCGATTGTCCCGTGGCCCTCCGCGGTAATTTCCAAACACATTCGCCGCACGGTGACGGCGTCGATCGCCGGTCCTCGCGAGAACAACACGCCCAACGTCACTCCCTGCGCCAAGGCGACGCAGTCTTCCGACATCAACAATGGAACCTTGAGCGCCTCGTTCATCCCGAACACGCCGCAGGCCGCCAGCGCGGCAACCTCGCCCAGGCTGTATCCGTAGACGATTCGTGCCCGGCTGAGCTCAAATCCAAAAAACTGCCGCAACAACTGAATTTGGGCCAACTCGACGGCGACCGTCATCGCAACCGCTTCGGAGTAGGTCTCGAGCGTCGTCTCCTCACGCCGACGGACTCGGCCGACGAGATCAACTGGCCGCCGCAAATGCTCGGCACTCAGCTCCGATGCCTCGCGCAAATATCGCTCCACAATCGGGCCATACGCCGCGTGAGCCAACAACTCCGGCGTTTTGCCCAGGTTGGTTAGGTTGTAACCACGGAAGGCAAATGCCGCGTTTTCAAAGGTATTTGCCGCCGAATGCATCAGGTCGTTGCCTTGTTCGCCGCGAAATGTCCGACTACAACGGAGGTAGGCATTGCAATCATAGCACGGTGATCTGGTATATCCGGCGATGAGCGAACCAGCCAAATTGCGCGGCAAAACTGCCGCGATCACCGGCGCCTCCAGCGGTATCGGCCGTTCGATCGCGCTGCGTCTGGCGGCGGCGGGTGCTAATGTGCTCGTGCATGCGCGGGCCAACCGTGCAGGCGCGGAAGAGGTGGCTGCCGAGGCACGCCGCCACGGCGTCGAGACAAAAGTACTCCTTGCAGATCTGTCGCTACTCGATCAGATATCGACATTCGCCGAGACTGCCTGGAATTGGCGCCGCGCGATCGACGTTCTCGTCAACAACGCCGGCGCCGACACGCTCACCGGCGAAGCGGCCGGCTGGTTATTCGAGCAAAAGCTGGAAACGCTGTGGCGCGTCGATGTTGCCGCAAGCGTACTGCTCACTCGCACGATCGGAAGCCGCATGAAGAAACGGGGCACGGCTCGATCGTGAACATTGGCTGGGACCAGGCGGAGCAGGGGATGGCGGGGGACAGCGGCGAGCTGTTTGCCATAGCGAAGGGCGCAGTTATGGCATTTACCCGCAGCGCGGCTCAATCGCTGGCGCCGCAGGTACGCGTCAATTGTGTTGCTCCCGGCTGGATCAAAACCGGCTGGGGCGAAAGAGCGGGGCAATACTGGCAGGACCGCGCTGCCGGCGAGTCGCTACTGAACCGCTGGGGCACGCCAGACGATGTCGCCGCGGTTGTCGAGTTTCTCGCATCACCCCCAGCCGGCTTTGTCACAGGCCAGATACTCCCGGTCAACGGTGGTTGGCGCCGAGCGTCGATCGAGGTTCCAGAACCACGATGAACGAACCCGATCTTACGCTCCGGGCGCCGCCACGGCACTATCACTTCGTGACCGGCAAACTCGCGGAGCAATCACTGCATGAAGTGCTGCGCGAGATCGCTCCGCAGGTCGGCTTTCGGTATACCGTCGAACGTTTGCCAATCACCGTGGCCGCGCTCATGACGACCGAGTGGGTTTCATCGCGAATTCACGTTCCCGACGAGGCGGAACATGTGATACTGCCGGGGTACTGCTTGGGTGATCTGGAGCCCGTCCGCCGCGCGGCCGCCGGACGATCGGTGGAACTTGGCCCGCGCGACTTGCGACGCTTGCCGGAGTTTTTCGGCGACTCGCAGCGGCGCGACGAATACGGTAAATACGATATCGAGATCATTGCCGAGATTAACCACGTGCCTAGTTTACCGCTTAAGTTCGTGCTTGAGGAGGCACGGCGGTTGAAGGCCGAAGGCGCCGATGTGATCGACCTTGGCTGCGAGATCGAAGGAACGTGGAGCGGCGTCGCCGAGGTTGTGCGAGCGCTCAAGGACGCGGGTCACCGTGTTTCGATCGACAGCAACAATACAACCGAAGTGGAAGCCGCGGTGCGCAGCCGGTGCTGAATTGGTTCTCAGCGTTTGCGCCGAAAACCGCGAGGCAGCGCCGGACTGGGGTTGTGAGGTGGTTGTCATTCCCGAAATGTATTGCGACGAGGGGATGACTAGATTTCATGAAACCATCGACTATTTGGCCTCGAAAAACGTCCGACAGCGCCTGGATCCCGTGCTCAACCCGCTGGCGCTTGGATTCACCCGCAGCTTGGGGCGTTACATTGAGACGCGGCGACGATATCCCGATTTGGAAATGATGATGGGGATCGGAAACGTCACCGAACTTGTCGATGCCGACTCGGCGGCAATCAACGTCCTATTGCTTAGCTTGTGTGAAGAACTAGGAATTCACAGCGTGCTGACAACGGAGGTAGTCCACTGGGCACAGTCGTCGGTTCGCGAATGTGACCTGGCTCGGCGGCTCGCGTACTACGCGGTCAACCAGCGCACACTTCCCAAACATCTTGAGCCCAGCCTCATTCCATTGCGCGGACAGAAGCCGGCGCGTCATGGATCAGGAGAGTTGGATCGCTTGGGCGCGGAAATCAAAGACAATAACTACCGCCTGTTTAGCGACGAGGGGAAGCTGCACATCGTGTCGGCTGGCATGCACTTGTCCGGCGGCGATCCGTTCTTACTCTTTGAAGAGTTGCTCGCACGCAATCCCAAGAACATCGACGTAGGACACGCTTTCTACCTGGGGTATGAGCTCGCCAAGGCGGTCACCGCGCTGACGCTTGACAAGGAATACCAACAGGACGAGCCGCTCAACTGGGGATTTCTTACTCGGCCCGAAGTCTCGCACCGGCTAAGGCGACATCCACCTGAGTCACACGGCGCGGCGTCCGCCGAATCCCATTGATGGCTGCAATTCCGCCGATGGACGCTCATGCTTCCAATGCCAAGACATTTCCCAAACGCTCGCAAGCGGGTCCGCAACCGCCCGTGCCCTTCGCCGGCGTCGTCGAATCTCTCGATGTACTGCCGGATATGGAACAGGCGTTTCTTATTTTATCGCAACGGCCTCATTGCATCTTCCTCGACAGCGCCCGCTTTGATGCCGAACTGGCACGTTTCTCGTTCCTGGCGGCCGACCCATTTACGTGGATCGAGCTTTCGGCCGACGATGTCGCGACCAGTGGTTTTGAAAGCACGACGCACGTGTTCGACGCCCTCGAATCGCTTGCGCACGAATTCTCGACCGAAACCGTTCCCGGCCTGCCCCCCTTTCAGGGAGGCATCGCCGGACTGTTTGGTTACGATCTTCTGCATGCGTTCGAGCGCGTGCCACGCCCGCGCTACGACGAATTCCAAGCGCCGGCAATCGCCGTCGGCCTTTACGATGTCGTGCTCGCGATGGATCACGTCGAACGCCGCGCCTGGATCATCTCACAGGGTTGGCCCGAGCCAGAGCCGCGCGCACGACATTGCCGCGCCGCAGATCGTCTGCAACAGTTCAAGTGTTGGCTGAGAAGCGCTCGCGCATCTGACACCGAGCATCCATCCAACGCAGCACATAGACAACGGACAACGGACCGCGGACCACGGACGATTGCGAAGTCCGACCTTGCCCCTCAGTTCCCGACTCTCGACGGAACTCCGCTCACCAGCAACTTCTCCCGCGCCGACTATTTGAGCATGGTCGAGCGAGCGAGCGAATACATTCGCGCGGGCGACGTATTTCAGGTCAACCTTGCACAACGGCTTCTTTACCCGGCGCGTGATAACTCGGTGGAACTTTATTTGCGACTCCGCCGCCGCAATCCTGCCACGTTTGCCGCGTATTTTGATCTCGGCGAGGTCCAGATCGCCAGCGCCTCGCCCGAACGTTTCCTTCAGGTTCGCGACCGCCACGTCGAAGCTCGGCCGATCAAGGGCACTCGTCGCCGCTCGCCGTGGCCAGAGGCCGATCTTTTCGCGGGCGACGAATTGCTCGAAAGCCAGAAGGACCGCGCGGAGAACGTCATGATCGTGGACCTGCTGCGCAACGACCTGTCGCGCGTGTGTGAGCCGGAGACGGTCCAAGTCGCCAACCTTTGCCGGCTGGAAACCTATGAATTCGTGCAGCATCTCGTGTCGGTTGTTCGAGGCGATTTACGACCCCAGCACGGCCCGCTCGACCTGTTGGCGGCCGCATTCCCCGGTGGCTCGATTACCGGCGCCGCCGAAGGTGCGCGCGATGGAGATTATCGCCGAATTAGAGCCAACCGCGCGGGCCGTATTGCGGCTCGCTTGGTTATCTTGGCTTTGACGGGACGATGGATATCAATATCCTAATTCGCACGATTACGGCTGGGCGCGGCTGGTGGCAGTTCCCCGTGGGCGGGGGGATTGTGGCGCAGAGCAATCCGCAGAGAGAATACGAAGAAACGTGGCACAAGGCGGAAGGACTCCTCCGCGCACTCGAGTGACAAGCAACTCACAACTCACTTTTTGCCACTCACATGCTTCTATTCATCGACAACTACGACAGTTTTGTCTTCAACCTGGCGCGCTGCTTCCAGCGCCTCGGGCAGCCAACGCGCGTAGTTCGAAACGACGCGATCGACATCGCGTCGGTGCGCGCGATGAAGCCAAGTGCAATCGTGATCTCCCCCGGCCCCTGCACGCCCACTAAGTCCGGTGCTTGCTTGGAGATCGTCCAGCAGCTTCACCGCGAGACGCCAATTCTTGGTGTTTGCCTGGGCCATCAGGCGATCGCCCAAGCACTAGGTGGCCAAATTATCCGCGCAAACGAGCCGGTCCACGGCCGACCTTCGCCGATCTTTCACAATCAGGACGGATTATTCACCGGGGTACCAAACCCAACCGCTGCGGGCCGCTATCATTCCCTCGTTGTCGATCGCGATTCATTGCCGCCGTCGCTTGCGATGACCGCGTCACTCGACGATGGCACGATCATGGCGCTGGCACACCGCGACTATCCGACCTTTGGCGTTCAGTTCCATCCCGAGTCGATTCTCACCGAATTTGGTTACCGGATTCTCGCCAATTTCCTCGCGCTCGCCGGCTGCCCGCTTCCGGCCACTTTCGATCCATTTTCCACCGAGCTTGTTCAAGCACACCCAACCTACCACTCGCCCGCAACTCCGGTCACGTTCTGAACCAATGACGGGTGGTCGATCCGATTCCGCACTCCCAATTCCGAACTCCGAACTCCGAACTGGATATGATCCTCGAAGGCATCGTCACCACGCGAAACGCCGACGGCTCGGTGAACATCTCGCCGATGGGACCGCGCGTGGACGAATCGATCGAAGCGCCTGCTGCTGCGCCCTATCAGACTTCAACGACTTACCACAACCTGATGCGAACCCGCGAAGGAGTGTTTCACGTCACCGACGATGTGCTTCTCGTGGCACAAGCCGCCGTGGGACAGCCCGAGCCGCTGCCAACGCTTCTGCCCGTTGAAGCCGTGGATTGCCCAATACTTGCCGACGCCTGTCGCTGGTACGCATTCCGCGTAGAATCGCTCGATGACCGACAGGAGCGCACCGAAATCGTCGGTCGCGTGATCGACCGCGGCACCATCCGCGAATTCTTCGGCTTCAACCGCGCGAAACACGCGGTTGTCGAGGCTGCCATTCTTGCCACGCGAACGCAATTCCTTCCTGTCGCCGAGATTCAGTCCGAATTCGATCGTCTCGCCGTGCTCGTCGGAAAAACCGGCGGCTCGCGTGAACAGCAAGCTTTCGAGTTCTTGCGGCAACACGTTCATCGCGAACTGGGAAACCGATGATAAGTCGTGATTCCCCAGTCCGACCCGTGACCGTCACGGCGCCCAGCCGGCTCCATTTCGGCATGTTCTCGTTTGGCCGCGGCGATGTCCGTCAATTCGGCGGCGTCGGCGCGATGATCGAACAGCCCGCCTTGCAGCTCAAGATTGAACCCGCCGATCGCTTCGAGGTGCGCGGACCGCACGCCGCGCGTGTGCGAGAGATAGCTGACCGCGTTTTGGCCAACTTATCATCACAACTGGGCGGCGAGGTCGCGCTCGACGATCTCGCATTGGCAATCGAAATCCAACAAGCTCCTCGCGAACACGCCGGTCTTGGCGCCGGCACTCAGTTGGCGCTTTCCGTTACAGCAGCGATTCTGACGGCGCTTCGTCTGCCAACTCCCTCAACGTGTGACTTGGCACGACTCGCCGGCCGCGGCCACCGTTCCGCCATCGGCACTCACGGCTTCCAGGACGGCGGCCTATTGGTTGAAGCGGGTAAGCGCGAGCCAGACGCGATTTCGCCGTTAGTCGCTCGAGTCGAATTGCCCGAACCGTGGCGATTCGTTTTATTCACACCGCGTGAACCATCGGGGATATCCGGCGACGTGGAGCGCACCGCATTCGCCATGCTGCCTCCGGTCCCTCTTGAGACAACTGAGCGATTGACGCGCGAGGTATTGCTTGACCTTTTGCCAGCCGCCATTGCCGCGGACTTCCATCAGTTTTCGCGGAGCCTGCACCGGTTCAACGCCGCGGCGGGTTTGCTCTTTGCCGCGGCACAGGGTGGACCATTTGCGGCCGGCCCGACGTCGGCCCTCGTGGATTGGCTGCGACATGCTGGAATCGAAGGGGTGGGCCAATCGTCCTGGGGACCAACCGTCTTTGCGCTCTGCCGGGACGAAAACGAAGCCCAACAGTGCGCTGCTGATTCGCAGGTACGATGGCCCGCCCAAGAAGTTGACATTACCGTCACTGCTCCTGCCAACCGCGGGGCGCGGATTACGGTGGGATAGTTTGCCTCTCCGATAAAGTTGGCGGCCGCGCAGCCCCGTTCTCACAATTTCGCCGGGCAATCGCTTGCATCCCTCGCGGATTGTTGCCATTCTGAACCCCACTTGCGCTCGCGCCGGCTGTCGTTTTAGACACCTCCCGTGTGTCGCCCGGTCCTCGCTCAAATCTCGGAAGAATCTGAATGTCGGTAACTACTCCAACCGCGTCCGCGCCGCCACCGACTTTCGTCGCTCCGCACCCTGGCACGCCCAAGATGCCGCAATGGGACACCGGCGAGTTGCCCGAACCGCCACGGTTTACCTGGCGCAATTGGGCATTGCTTGGTCGGCCCCGGATTGGTGATGGGCGGCGCAGCGATCGGCGGCGGCGAGTGGATCACCGGTCCCGCGGTAACAGCTCGTTACGGCGGTGCGCTGATGTGGCTGGCGACGTTGAGCATTCTGTTCCAGGTCGTCTACAACATGGAGATCAGCCGCTACACGCTCTATTGCGGCGAGCCGATCTTCACCGGCAAGTTCCGCCTGCTACCCAGCCCGCGCTTCTGGCTGGTCGTCTATCTGATTCTCGATTTCGGCTCGTTTGTTCCGTACCTCGCGGCCAACGCCGCCACGCCGCTGGCGGCGATGCTCCTTGGCCGCATCCCCAGCCGCGAACAGCACGCAGACAGTCGAGTTTCTCGGCATCTCCATGACCGAGCAGACGGTTCTCTTGTTCTGCACCTATGCCGCGTTCCTGCTGACGGTGTTGCCGCTGTTCTTCGGGGGCAAGGTCTACAACTCGCTCAAGGCGATCATGTCGGTCAAGATCGTCTATGTGCTGGTGTTTCTCACGTTCCTGGCCGTCTGCTTTTCGACGCGCGGACACTTGGAAAGAAATTGGCACGGGGCTGGTCGGCTTGGGCACGGTGCCGGTTAGCCGCGGCGAGGATGCCAACGGCAACGGTGTGCTCGATGCCGGCGAGGACTGGGACAGCGATGGCCGTCTCGATGACGATCGAGCCGGCTATCCCAAGACTTCAGTCGATACCAATGCGCGACGACAAGCCCGATGCCTGGGCCGACAACAACAGCGACGGCACGTGTTGACAAGTTCACGATCGTTATGCAGCGATTTCGACGGCGACGGCACGCGCGACGGCGACAATGTCGATAACTTTTTCGTCGCGCTCTGGGAAGGCCGCGGGATGCTGCCGATTCAGCTTAGCATGATCGGCATGCTCACCGCGATGGTCGCGATCTCCGGTTCCGGAGGACTGACGAACACCTCGATCAGCGGCTACACGCGCGATCAAGGCTGGGGCATGGGCAAGCACGTCGGCGCGATCCCCAGCGCCGTCGGCCGCAAGCAATTCCGGCTTGTCGCACGTGGGCATGGTGTTCCAGGTTACGCAAGAATCGCTCGCCCGCTTTCGGCGGTGGTACCGCCATTGCATGCGCGATCAGCTTGTCGTATGGATGCCGGCCTGCTTTATCGGCATTGCCTTGCCGAGCATGCTGTCGCTGGTCTTTCTGAAGCGAGGCACGTGGCGACCAGCGAATGGGAAGTCCCTGGCATGACCGCCGATGGCGTCGTCGTCAGCGGTCGCCGACCTTTGGGGCAGTCGAGCGCATCGGCGAGTCTGTTTTGGTATCTCACGCTGTTCTGCGGGTCTGATCATTCTCTGGCCGAGCGCGGCAACCACTGCCGACGGCGTGCTTCGCCGCTGGGTCGATGTGTTTTGGACCGGAAGCCGCTGCGGCTGCGCAAATGGAAGACGGACCGCATCGCCTGGCTCTACTTTGGCGTGCTCTTGCCTATTCGGTCGTCGGGATTATTGCACTCTCCTTCAAACGGCCGGAGGCGCTGATCGCAAATTTCGACCACGATTTACAACTACGCCCTTGGGATTCAGTTGCTTTCACGTGCTGGCGATCAACTTGATCTTGTTGCCCAAGGAACTGCGCCCGAACTGGTTCATGCGAATTGGATTGGTCCTGGCCGGCACCTACTTTTTTGCACTCGCTGTTTTGACGACGCTGGTCAAACTCGGGGTTTTTTAACCACGCCGATTCAGGTTTTCCTCTTCCGGAGAAACCTTGCACCCAATTGCCATCCTGCTGATCGGCATCGCAACGGTCCTCGGACTGATCATTGTCCTTCGTGCCAACGCGTTCATCGCGTTGATCGCCGCCGCGATGATCGTCAGTTTGCTCGCCCCCGGCGAAATCGTCGAGAAATTTTCCCGCGTCGCCGGCGCGTTTGGCGCCGCGTGCGGCGAAGTGGGAATCGTAATTGCCTTCGCGGCCATCATCGGTCAATGCATGATGGACAGCGGCGCCGCCGACCGCCTCGTACGTTCGTTCCTCGGTATCTTCGGCGAGAGGCGCAAGCTGGGCGCTGATGGGCAGCGGTTACGTGCTGGGGATTCCTGTTTTCTTCGATACCTTGTTCTACCTGATGGCGCCGCTGGCCAAGTCCCTTCATAAGCGCACTGGAAAAGATTTCTTGCTGTACGTCATGGCCATCTGCGCCGGCGGCGCCATTACGCATACGCTCGTGCCACCAACGCCCGGGCCGCTCGTCGTTGCACGCGAGTTCGAAGTCGATCTGGGCGTGATGATCCTCGTCGGAATTCTTGTCTCCGCGCCGGTCGCGGTAATCGGCCTCATGTATGCCATGTTCATCAATCGAGTGATGCCGGTTCCGCTTCGCGAATTGCCCGGTGAGGAGGACCTTAAGCCGCTGTCCGACTCGGCCCTTCCGCCACTCTTTTGGTCGATTCTGCCGATCGCGCTACCAGTTGTGCTGATTACAGCCAGTACGCTCCTATCCAGCCTGGCCACGCGAGAGGCCAGAACTATGACCGCCGAAGAACAATCAGCCGTTGCCGCGTTGCCGTTGGACACTCCCGCCCCCACTGAGTCTCCGCAACCACCGCGCGACGACCAATGGCTTAAAAATCCCCAATCTCCGCTCCAGCATGCCGCCGCTTATGCGCATCTGTTTGGCGATAGCAATTTCGCTCTGTTCCTGTCCGCCGTGATTGCCATGACGCTGTTGGTTCGGCAGCGAGGCCTAAACCTGATTGAACTAGGACCGGCGGTGGAGCGCGCGCTCATGAGCGGAGGCGTGATCATTCTCATCGTCGCTGCCGGAGGCGCGTTTGGCGTAATGTTGAAAGAAGCCGGCATTGGTAAGGCTCTGACCGAGATGCTCGGCGGCAAAAGCCTTTACGGTACAGGCCTGATCCTGCTGGCATTCGCGCTCTCGTCAGTGATCAAAATCGCTCAAGGCTCAAGCACCGTCGCAATGATTACTGCCGCCAGCATCATCACTCCGATGTATGCCAGCCCAGCCGACCTCCCATATCATCCGGTGTACCTGGCGCTTGCCACCGGTGCGGGCTCGCTCGTCTGCGCTTGGATGAACGACGCTGGCTTCTGGATCGTCGCCAAGATGAGCGGCCTTACCGAACTAGAGGCCCTCAAAAGTTGGACGATCCTTTTAGCCATCATGGGTGTCGCGGCGCTCGGCATGGTGCTCTTGCTCGCCAACGTGTTGCCGCTCGTTGACTGATCGCTCCCATGCGTCAAGCAGGCCAGGCAAGCTTACAGCAGCCCGTACTCGCCAAGCGTCTTTCGCAGCTTTCCTTCGCTCGCCGCATCCAGCGGCGTCATCGGCAGCCGCAGCTCGCCCGTGTCGCGTCCCAACAGCTTCATCGCCGCCTTGATCGGGATCGGATTTGTCGCCAGTCCCAGCATGTCGCGGCACAGCGGAAACAGCTTGCGGTGCCAGCGCTCGGCCTCTGCCAGATTTCCCGCATCGAACGCGTGCACCAGCGCGATCATATCCTTCGGCACGATGTTCCCCACCACCGAGATCACGCCCCGCCCGCCAATGCTCATTAACGGCAACGTCAAGCTGTCGTCGCCGCTCAACAATGTCAGGTTTGACAGCGACAGGATTTGCGACGCCTGGTCCAGCGATCCCGTCGCCTCCTTCACCATCGTGATGTTCGGCAGCTCCGCCATCCGTGCGATCGTCTCAGGCTCGATGTTCTTACCCGTGCGGCCCGGGATGTTGTAAACGCAAATCGGAATTCCGACTGCCTCGGCCAGCGCCTTGAAGTGCAAATAAAACCCCTCCTGCGTCGGCTTGTTGTAGTACGGCGCACGACCAACGCCGCGTCGGCCCCCTTATTCGCCGCCCACTTCGTCAGACGCAGCGCCTCGCGCGTGCTGTTCGAGCCGGTTCCCGGCATCACCTTGATCCGCCCGCCGGCGATGTCCACCGCCGCCGCGATCACGCGCTCGTGCTCCTCGTGCGACAGCGTCGGCGACTCGCCGGTGGTCCCCACGGGGCAGATACATTTCGCGCCCGCGGCGATCTGAAACTCGATCTGTTCCTTGAACTTTGCAGCGTCGAACTCGCCATCGCGAAACGGCGTGCTGAGAGCGACCGACATTCCTGCGAACGCTTCACCTTTGGTTGTGCGCATCATGGTAGCCGCGACAGTTCAATCGCGGTTTTGGGAGATCGTTGAACGGAAGAATTAACCCCCACTTTCGCTATTTCCGGTCCGTTTCTCAAGTGGGTGCTCCTTGCAACGCTCACCGGACCAGGTCCTTCATCTCCCGCACCGCGCGTTCAAATCCCACGAAAACCGCTCGCGACACGATCGCATGCCCTATGTTCAGCTCCCGCATCCCCTCGATCGCGGCCACGGGCCGGACATTTTGATAATTCAAGCCGTGACCCGCGTGCAGCGTCATCCCGTGCTGCCTCACGGCGGCCCCAGCCTGCACGAGAGCGATCAGCTCCATCTCGCGCTCTCGTCCCGGCTTCGCCAGCGCATAAGATCCCGTGTGCAGCTCTACTGCGTCGGCCTCCAGTTCCTTCGACGCTTCGATTTGTCGCGGATCGGCGTCGATAAACAGGCTCACGACAATGCCCGCCTGCTTTAAGCGGCGCACTGCCTGCTCGACTGCCTTGCGATGCGCAACGACGTCCAAGCCACCTTCCGTCGTTACTTCCTCCCGCCGCTCTGGCACCAGTGTCGCCTGATCTGGCTTCACGCGACAGGCAATCTCGACCACTTCCGACTGCGCGGCCAACTCCAGGTTCAACTTGACGGTTACCGATTGCCGCAGTAGCTCCAAGTCGCGGTCCTGAATGTGCCGCCGATCTTCGCGCAAGTGGATCGTAATTCCGTCGGCGCCCCCCAGCTCTGCCAGCGCCGCCGCCCAAACCGGATCAGGCTCGTACGTTCGCCGTGCCTGTCGCAGCGTTGCCACGTGATCGATGTTGACGCCAAGTTCAGCCATCTGTAAACCTGCAAGAAACCCTCATCACTCCGAAACCATCGCTGCACTTGGCAGTGTAACTGGCGATCGGCATGAACCAAAGGCCGCTCCGAATCTATGAGAGGCCAAAGAGAAGAAGGTTCAACGCACTTTTTTGCAGCCTACGCTCCCGCCCAGGCCAGCGCCGCGGGACAGGGCCGCAAAAACCGCTCGAACAATCGCGGCTGCGCCGCCAGATTCAGATGCACTCGGCTCCCAACCGCTTGATGCCTCGCAAACAAATCCCATTCGCGTTCGGCAGCGTCACTCAGGTTTGTCAATCGGCCGGACGGACGAATCGTCCAGGTCTTATTCAAGTACCCGCGAATAGCTGAGCCAGTCTGTCCAAACCATGTCTCTTTGGCCAGCCGCATTTCCACCGGTGTCGGGGGATCCACAGTTGTGTTGCAGTGAGCAATCGCTGGCAATATGCCGACCATCGGCGCAACCTCACCTGAGCTGGTTAGAATCGACTGGCAGAGATACGCCATCCCGCCCCCCTCGGCATATACGCGCCGCCCCGCGCACACATGCTCGTGCAGCGCGAGCATCAAACAATGATTCTGGCCCAGTTCATTAACGTATCTCTCCGGATGGCCACAGCCGATGATCACCAGATCGGTTTCAGGCGGCAACGATTCATCGCGCAGCGGCGAAAAGTCCCGCACCACGGCCCCGCGCGACTCCAAGGCGTCCAGCGCGTCCTGAAAATAACAGTGAAATACGTCATCGTAGGCCACTGCCACTTGTACGCCGCTCAGCTCAGCCAACTCGCCGATATCCGCCGCGCAACTTATGGCATCGTTTGCCGCGCCGGCCTGAAAATCCCCTTCGGCCGCCAACCGCAACAGCCGCGCACTCGACGTGTATTGCAACAGATGATTCCCCAGCGAACGAAATACGTCCCGTGCCGCCGCCTCTCCGGGCGGTGCTCGACGGATTTCCTCGCGCAATGGTTCCAGCCGCTCCAATCCGCCGATCACGGGTATCCCCCACACCGATTCCAGCAACGTTTGCCAGCGGGCGAAGTCCTGGCCATCTACCACGCGATCGAGCAAAAGCCCCGCCGCACGATCGGGCCGGGCCGGCAATTTGCAACTCGCCAGTTGTGCCACATCCACAACGGCCAGTCGCGGGACACCTAGCCATTGACACAAAGGCTCAAGCTGTCCGCCCGCCTCACTCGCGGGTGTATTGAACTGCCCATCAAGAATCGCCAGATCGCTTTCGTGCGCGGTCCGCGCAAACAGCCGGCGGCACCGATCGGCGCTCATTAGCCAGCTATCCAAATGCCGCGGTGTGACGCCCGTGATTGAAGTCGCCGCATCCACAGCGCAAAAACACGCCCGCGAGGAATACGGCTGGATGCGTACGCCTTCCCGGTCGAGGGCATCCATAACGGCCCACAACATCGGATGGTGATCCGACGCCGATTGAATGGCGCCGACCGCAAGTCTTGCAGCAGAAGACATCTCGCTCGGGCCCTACAGAAAGTGATCGTGCCTGATCTTGCGTGTGCGCTTGCGTCGAACCCCCGTCCCACTGGGAGAGGGCAGGGTGCGGGTGCTTCGCCCGTCTTTCCCCTGATCGCTAAGCGCTTTGCTGCCACGCCCCGAAGTCGTCCCTTACCGTCACCAATCTTAGGCGACACTCCCCCAGGGTCAAGGAACCGGCAGCACAGTTTTTTGACACATCAAGCGTACCCTTTTTCAAGAGATTGAGTCGGTCCGCTGGACGAAATTCATAAGCTCGCTAACGATCTTCGTGCGGCCTACACCTCTATGATGCGTATCGGGAACGTCGAAGCGATCTAATACCAGCGCTCGGTCGGCCGCTGGCAGCACTACTGCGCAGTTCATCGAGCCGGTAATGGACAAACTCCGCCAGTTCATGACGGAGTTTGGTTATTCCACTTGATTCGCGGGATCAAGCTCTTACTTTCCGCTGAACGTGATCTCGGGCATGATCACCGCCACGCCGTCGCGGTTGAGCGTCTCCAATTGGATCAGCATCCGCCCGACGGCCGCCGTGCGCTGCGGATCGATCGAACCGACATACGGCATCGTAACCTCGAACAAGCTGGCCGCGCCGTTTGACGCCGCGCGAGGCAACGCCAGCCGCTGCGCCTCTTCCTTGTCGGTGTCGCCGCTCATGCCTTCCATTAACACTTCCATAAAGTTCTTCGGCTCGGGCACGACGCGCGTGTCGTATTTCTCGACCTTCGCTTCGCCCGCGGCAAACCGCACCGCATCCTGCAGCGTGCCGATCTTATCGACCAAGCCAAGCGCCAGCGCCTGCTCGCCGGTGTAAACGCGCCCGCCGGAGATTTCATCCAGGGGCTTCTTGAGCTTCGATCCGCGGATCGTCGTTACGTGCCCTTTGAACACGCCGTAGATCTCGTCCATCCACCCTTGCAGGTGCTTGCGCTCCTCGTCGGTGAACGGCTCGGCCGAGCCGAGGATCCCGCTTTTCGCGCCGCGCTTGTAACCCTTCCAGGTGATCCCGACGTTTTTCCACGCATCGGTGGTGACGAGCTTTCCGCCGACTACGCCGATCGAGCCGGTGATCGTCGCGCGGTCCACGAAAATCGTGTCGGCGCCGCAGGCCACGTAATATCCGCCGCTGCCGGCCACGTTGCCCATCGATACGACGAGCGGCTTCTTGGCCTTCAGGCGCTTGGTCGCGTCCATGATGATCTCGCTGGCGGTCGCCGAGCCACCGCCGGAGTCCACGCGCAGCACAACCGCCTTGATCGTGTCGTCGGCGGCTGCTTTATCGAGTGCGCGGCGAATTGGTGTGCTCGCCGCCACGCCGCCGCCCATCGAAAACGGGCTTGAGTCGGGGCTGCCTTCGACGATCGGGCCTTCGACGTAGACGATGGCCACCGAGTCCTTAGAGACCTTCTTTTTCGCGCCGCCCAGGAGCTCGGCATAAAAATTCAGTACGCCGAACGGGCTGGAGAAATCGATCTTCGGCCCTTCCTTCTTGCCGTACCGTTTGTCGAACGTCGCCTTGTCGCCGACCTTGCTTTTCACAAACGCCTCGAATTCCTGGCGATGCTCGACCGCGTCGATCATGCCCTGCTCCTTGGCCTTCGCCGCGCTGCACATGCCGCCGTCGATCCAACCCTTCGCTTTCTCGACCGGCACCTTGCGGCCTTCGGCGATGAGCTGCACCAGCGTGGTATACATGCTGTCCAACAGCCAGTTCTGCATCTCCTCGGCCTGCGGGCTGGGCCCGGTCCGCATGAACATCTCGGCCGCGCTCTTATGCGTGCCGCAGGTCAGAAAATCGGGCTTCACGCCGATCTTGTCGAACAGGCCGCGGGCATACGGCGATTCGCCGTACAAACCCATCAGCCACATCGTGCCGGTCGGCGACTGGCTGATGCGCGATGCGCCGCTAACCAGCGCGTACTCGCCCATGTAGATGCTGTCGGCGTGTACGTAAACGTCTTTGCCCGCGCTCTTGACGGCGTCGATCGCCTGGCGAAGCTCTTCCATTTGGGCCATGCCGACTCCAAAACCATCGACGGTGAGGACGACGGCTTTGACGGTCTTGTCTTCACGCGCCTTGTCGAGTCGCGCGACGAGGTCCTTGAGCGAGGTGCCGCCGGCGTCGCCAAAAAGCGAAAGCATCTCGTCCATCGGCGCCTCGGTCACCGGCCCGTGCAGGCGGAATACGGCGATGACGGATTTTTCGGTGGCGGCAGCTTTCGTCTCTGCCGCCTTCTTTTCAGCTTCCTTTTTCGCTGCCTCCTTCGTCTCTGCGGCCTGCTTTTCGGCGGCCTTGGCTGCGTCGTCTTTGTCGTCGGCCGCGGGAGCGGGCACACAGAGGCATAACATCGACAGGCAGATCGCAAACTTGGCAAGCGCGTTCATGGATGCGTCCTTGATGGTAGCGGGGTCTCGGTTACCAAAGTGTGGCACTCTATTTTGAGGGAGTCGGGGCCGGCTGTACACGGCCTCGGCTGGTAGTTCGTCGCGAAGGCGGAGCTATTGGGAGCTTCCGGGGCCGACACCTGATTGATTTTTTTGCCTCCAGGCCTGTTTTGAAGCAGAACGGGTCGGGAAAACAAGGCGATTTTTGCGCGGTACGAACAACCATCTAGTACGGAATTGAGGCCGCGCTCGTGATTCCCGAGGAAAACGCATGGTTTTAAAGCGGGGAATGGTGCTTCGTCAGGTCGTGCTGCCGCAGGAGGGGCGCGCGATTTATCGAACAGGAGTTGTTTCTCGCAGTGGGGCCCCAAGGGTTTTGGAACAATAATCCTCGTTAATCCTCGTTTCGATGAGTGGCAGGCTACGCAACGCATTGGACGACAGGCGGATATGGCTTTTAGGGGTGACGGGAGTTTTCGAATATTCAACTTCGCGAGGGGTAAACTGATGGCGGCTCGTGGGCGGCCTGAAGGGGTCGGTAGGGAGGGGCCGGCGACGTGGTCATGCGGGCGCAGAACCCGGCGCAGGGATCTAACGAGGCCGATATTGGCGCCATTTTACCGAGACGCCAACACGTGTCAATACGTTCACAGAGTATGTTTTTTCACGTGTTGGAAGTCGCTAGGGGGCTGGAGGTTGGGACAGGCTTCCGCAAAGATGCGACGTGTGGTGGCGGCGAGGAGGGGGAGCTCGAAACGAAGTACCGAGTACGCTGTACCCAGTACATGCGTCACGGGTCCCGGCGATGACGCAGACAACGGCCGGCGAGCAATATCCCAGCAATCGCGACAAGCAGAGCGCTTGCCGGTTCGGGCACGCTAGAGGAATTGTCCCACGTCACGTCAACGGGCGGTAAGGGATTTTGGCTGTAGGCGAAAAGTCCCGAAAAGCCGCTTGGGTGTGTGCAATTTGAAGCGGGGCGAGTTATCTAGGCGAGCGGAGTGATTCGGCGTTGGCATTTGGTTATCGACTCCAGGCGCTTACGCTTCTGGTTCCCCGATCTAAAAGTTTCGAGATTATTAAGCAAAATCGTTGCAAAATAGTGTGCCGCCGGTCATAGTTGCCCAAGGAAAGGGTGGAGGCAAGCGGAGGCAGGCTTTACCTGCGTCTAGTGCCGTTTGCGTCGTGCGTGCCCGGGTGGCACGAAAATCTTGTCATTCGGGCAGTCAGTCCTCTGGCGTAGCCCCTGGGAAAGTCATCTATGAAATCGACACCGTGGATTATTCGTGCTGCGCTTTGCGGCATTGCACTCTTGGTCTCAACCAGCGCATCGGCGGCGCTCATCGCATGGGTCTCCATTCATCCGGGCGATACGACGCCCACGGCAGGCGCCCAGGGGCAGGGCTTTACGACTACTGCTCCGGACAAGGGATATACGGATGCATTAACCGCCGCCGGCCATACAGTTCAGCGGTTTACCTCGCACGATAATCCCACGCCTGCCGATCTCGCCACATTGAGCGCCGCTGACTTGGTCATCGTCGGCCGGTCGGTCGCGAGTGGCCATTATCAGCAAGCCGCTGAGTCGCTCTTCTGGAACTCGACTCTGACCAAGCCCGTGATCCACATGGGCGGCTTTTCAATTCGAGGTGGAACGGGTGGCGGCAGCCGTCTCGGTCTCTACACGAACGAAACGCTCGTGGACGCAACGACCTCGACCAGGCTGATTGCAGCGAACCCGAGTCATCCGATCTTCGCCGGGATCGCGCTGGATGGAACGAACACGATGGTCAACAACTATGCCAACGTCATGTCGCTGCCGCACGCGCCGGACACCTTCAACGCGGCATCTCGACCGGAACGCCGATTGCCGCCGGCGGGGAGATTCTGGGCACTGTCGCGCCGGTGATCCGACGGCTGGCGGAACGGTGATTGCCCTGTTTCCACCGGGCACCACGATGCAATCGAACCCGACCAGCGTAACCACCGCTCACCGGTTGATGTTCCTGAGCGGCAGCCGCGAACACGCCGCGAACGCGGGCGCAGTTCCGCCAATTACGACGAACGCTGACATCGCGGGCATTTACGACCTCACGCCAGACGGCTCGCGGATGTTTCTCAATGCGGTGGACTTCATGGTGGCGGTTCCGGAGCCCAGTTCCGTAATACTGCTGGTCTTCGCAGTGGCTGGTCTGGTCATGCTGCGGAGATACTTACGGCAGCGTGCGCAAGTATCGCGCCAGTGCCACACATTGCGACGGCTCCGAATGTTGAATTGGTCTACTTCGCGCGCCGTCGCGCGAATGCGACCAATCCCACCGAGCCAAATCCGAGCAGGCAAACGGTGGCCGGCTCGGGCACGACCGTCACGGAGATGTCGTCAAGATGCACTAACGAGTCGCCTGTCTGACCCGCGCCGAACGACGAGAGCGCGTAGGTGACCACCAGGCCGGTCGTCCCCGTCGGTGCAGTGCCTGTAAACGAGAACATCTCGTAATCCGAACCGAGAGTCAGATCGTCCAGGCGGCTCTGGGGCGGATTGGGCGTGCCTTGCCACTCAAACTTAATTTCCTGCGTGGCATTGAACGGTGCGCTGGTAGCATTCCTGGCAAAACCCGAGAAATTCAAAATTTGCCCCGGGCTAACGCTCATGTTCAAGTTCTGAAACACACCGGCGAACTGATTCGGTCCGACCAGTTGCATCGCAATATGCCGCGAACCCGTGTGCGGCATCACCGTGCTTTCCGACGACGTGCCATTGCGCTGATCCAAATCGGAACCAGACATCGTTCGCTCAACCCGTGCTGACGGTCGGATCCTCAAAACTCGGATTCTCGACCAAATTCTGCGCGGTCGCTTGCGACGCAAAGAACATGACGACTGCGAGCATAGCAAGCAGATTCGTTCTCATGAGGTTCTCTCCGATCGTTTTAAGAATGATTCGCCCAAGCGGCCTAATGAATACCGCGTACATCATAGCCAGATGGCAACGGGGGTAGATAGCTTTTGGCCAAGCAAAGCAGGAATATTTTGAGAATGCGGCGTCCGAAGGTCGTCAACCAATCGACGTATTTTACTGGGCCAAATAACCTTGTTCCACGAAGGTCACCTATCGCCGCTCTGCGCGGCGGCGCAGGACAACGATCCCGATGAGCGCAGTCAACGCAAGCGCCGCCGTCGCCGGCTCGGGGATCATGCACGGCCCTTCACGAACGAGAAAATTGTCGTAATAGGCGGTGCCGGTCAGCGCCTGCGATGCCGCGTCGCCCGCAGCGGCGAGCGCCGAAATGTCGGCATCGGAAAAATTATCCAGGCCGCGGTCCACGAAGCCGAATGTGCCCAACGCGGCGAAGTTGAGGAATACGGTGTACTGGTCGGTGCTGTAGTCCAGTTCGATGTCGAAATGATTCCACTGGCCGAAGCTGACGACACGGCCTGTTTCGGTGAGAGCGCCGGTGCCCGTCGCCTGATACAAGACGTCGCCGGTCGTGGCATCGACGCCCAGCGAACCCAACAGGCCCGGTGCAACCGCGGTTTCGGCATACGCTTCGACGCCAAAAAATGGCCCGAACGCGCCCGGCAGCACCGGTCGTTTGTTGGACGCGCATGTCCCAACTGATGCAGATCAGCGGCTGAGCCGGCTCGGGCGGAAACGGATTGGGAAAGTCAGGATAACCCAGGTGATCGACTTGCACGGCCCAGCGAACGTCGTTATTGGCAGCGCGATTGACGCGCACCGCCTGAGTGCCGCCGCCGGGCGCAAAGACGGCGGATTGCACCCTTGCGGTGCTTGTGCCTCCGGGAGTGCGCTGCCATTGGCCGGGCGGGAGAATCTGCCCCTCACCGGGCGGATTGACCTGCCCTTCGAGCTGACCGGTTCCGCCGAACACGGTGGTGAACGGCAACTCGAAACCGGCGGCGTTCACGATGTCGTCGTCGTCGGCTGAGGCGGCGCCACCGAGGCACGACAACAGTATGGCGAGGGAGGATACGAACGCTGTGAGCCGGAAGCGGGTGTCGATCATGGTGTTACCTTCTATGTAAGCAAAGTGGGGGTACCGAGAGTCCCTTCTATTTGGGCGTGTCGGCGGTGTCAAGGAAATAGCGCGGCAAGAGAGCGGGGCGCATGCCGAACGCTGAACGCGGCGCAAATGGCGGCGGGTCGGGAGACCCGCGCCGAACGGGGACAACCAGACTCCGGGCGCTGACGCTTCCGGCTCGCCAAGGTTACGCGCCGACGAGAAGGCGTACCAGGTCGAGACTGGTAATGATGCCGACAGGGCGCTCGGCATCGACGACGATGATCCGGTGGATGCGATTCTGGATCAGTGTTTTGGCGATCTTCTCGATCGTCGTGGTGAGCTGGCAAGTGATCACCTGCGTGCGCATCACATCCTTGACGCGGAGCGAGCCGAACCGCGCCGAGACGCCTTCGAACTTTTCAGGCTCGGTGTGATGAAAGCCGTCGGCGTGCGTTTCGTCCCAATGCAGCGAGTCGCGGATCTGACCGTCGATGGCCTCGGCCAGCACGCGTGCGCGGGCCAGGTCGCTGCCGCTAATGATGCCGACGAGCTTGTTGTTCTCGATGACCGGCATGCCAGTGATCTGGTGATCGACGAGCATCCGCTCGACGTCGGCGAGTTTTTGTTCGGTGCGGGCAAAGACGAGAGCCCGCCGCATGATGTCGCCGGCGGTCTGGGATTTGGTGGCGGTCATGGAATTGCTAATTACAAATTACTAATTACTAAGGACGAACGCCGGCATGCACGCGTATTAAATATAGAACGGCGGATGGGGGGAAGGTCACTTCCGCAGGGCCTGCAGCAGCTTGGCGCGTTCCTCCTCGAACGGAAAATCGTCGTAAGTGGTGAAGGCCGAGGCCTTGGCCGCCAGCGAGGCCACGGCGCCGGTCTGACCGCTGGCCGGCTGGCCGGCGCGGCGTTCGTCGTTGTTGACGCGTTTTTCAGTGCTGACCAGCTCGGTGCGGCGGCGGTCGATGCGGTCGTCTTCGGCCTGAGCGCGAGCCAATGCCGCGCGGCGCCGCCCTTCGATCGCCACGCGCTTGCCGGCGACGGTCGCCAGGTCCGTATTGACCCTGCCCAGATCGTTCGAAAAGCGTGCGAGCACGGCGTCGAGCCGCCGCGCTCGGCGCAGAAAGCGCCGCGCTTCGAACGGGTCCTCGGACTCATCGGCCAGATCCAAGAGGCGGCCAATCTCGACTTGCAGGTTAGCGATCTCGCGGCCGATTGCCGCGCCTTGGGATTCGAGCCGCGCCTGTTGCGCGACGAGCGGGCGGGCTTGCGCTTCGACTTCGGTCAGCTCCTTCTTGAGATCGGCCTGGGCCTTGTCGGCGCGAGAGTCGAGCGTTGACTTCTCCGCGGCGATTCCGGCGCGCTCGCGTTCCAGCTCCTCTCGGATGCGGTCCTTGCGCGTCCTGCTCGCCGGCCTTGGCATCGGCCTTGGTCTGCTGGCGATCGAGATCGAGCTCGGCAAAACGGCGAGCGACGGCCTCGTGCCCGGAATCGAAGGCGGCGCGGCGTGCAGAGGTCAAAGGCGCGGTGATCCGCTTGCGGTAGTCGGCGCGGACATGCTCGGCGACCGAACGTGCGGCGGGCCCGTCAATGAAACCGACGACGCGGCCGGCGAATTCGGCGAGGGCGGCCAGCTCGGCTTCGATTTCTTCGTCCGCGGCCTTGTCAGGGAAGGTCTTCATGAGCTTCTCCAGTTCAACGAGCGCAGCCGCGTAGTCTTTCAAAAGCACGAGTACCCAGATGCGCGGCGCTGCGCCGAGAGATCGTTTTTGCCATTGTTCTTTTCAACCGCGAGCACCTCGTCGAGCAGGCGTTTGGCTTCGTCGTAGCGGCGGTTACGCATCTGGACGAGCGCGAAGGCGTAGGTGACTCGCGGGTTTGCGCGGCCGTCGGCTTGAATCGCTTCGTATTCCTCGCGAGCGGCGTCGAGGCTTTTGGCCGACGGCTTCCAGCCGCGGTCGAGCATCGAAGCGACGCGCAGGAAATCGTCGTCGCTCGGCGCGTCGAAGAAGTGCGCATCGAAGAGGAGCAGGGCAGGGGACCACAGGAGCACAAACACGAATGGCCTGAGCGTCATCGCAGCCTCGAACGAAAGATGGCCGCCGTAGCGGACGAGGGGACAATCGAATTGATCACGCAAGCGCGGCAACACGCGCGATGTTGTCCCTGATTGCATTCTAGGGAGGAGAACGCAGAGCGGGCAAGCGAAGTGATGGTGCCAGGCGAATCAAAAAGGGGACAGGCACCTCGCCGTCACGCTGAATGCTCATGGATAACTTCACGGTGGCTCGGAGCCAGTTCCCTTTTATCCCGACGCGCCGACGGGGACAGTCGGATCGCGGCCGTCTTCGACCCAGACCCAGCCGTACTGCGTGTTGCTCGGCGTGGGTTCTGCCGATAGTCGCGGCGCAGGTCGGTGAGCTTGTCGGTCTTGATCGCCTGGCGCTTGGCGTCGGGGTCGATGCCGAACAGCTTCGCGGCGTTCAGGCCGAAGATTTTGTTTTTTATCTCCATCGGTCAGCTCGGGGTAGTTGTACTTGTCGATCAGCTCGGGCTTGATCTTCAAGCGGCGGAGGCGGTCGATCTGGCTTTGCGGGCTGCCGCCCCAGATGGAGTCGGTGCCCCACAGGATGCGGTCCTCGCCGGCGGTCTGGATCATCTGCCCGAGCATGTGCATGCAGGTTTCGGGCTGCAGCTGCGGAGAGCTGGCCGAACGTGCTGCCGAGCTCGAAGTAGATGTTTTTGATCTCTGGGTTGCGCTTAAGGATGCGGAAGATCTCGCTGATCCAGGGGATTTCCTGCGGGTCGTCGGTTTTGGGATCGCGGACTTTTTCGCCGGTGCCGGCGGCGAGAAAACCCGCCCCGCGGTAGGCCGAGTGATAAACGATGAAGTTCAGATCGGGCCAATCCTTGGCGGCTTTTTCGAGGTCGAGCGGCATGCAGGCTTTCTCGTTGAACGCGCCCAGCGGCAGGCCTTTGTGGACGCAGAGGTTCTTGACGCCGAGCTTGCGCGTTCGCTCCCAAAAAGGATACGCGACTTTCTCGTCGTTCATGAACCAGGCTTGCTCGCCGAGCTCGGCGCCGGTGTACATCTTCCAGGCGTCGATCTTGAGCTCTTTGACCTGCCGCTCCATCTCTTCGAATTCGCTCTCGCCGAGGTTCGGCCGCAACAGACCGTGCGACAGAACGCGCTGCGACGCCGGCGATGTCGTTGACGTACTTTCGCGTGGCGACCATCTGGTCGGGAGGGAGCGGGTTTTTGTCCCATTCGCGGCTGGGGACGCCGCTAATGACGGCCATCACCGTGTCGCTGTCGCCGAAGACTTCCTTGACGTAGTGAGCGCGGTTCGAGCGCGTCGAGGCTTTCTTCGACCTTGAGCCGCGGGCGCAGCATACGGAAGAACGAGAGCGTGGCCTGGCCTTGCGGCGTTTCGTCGTACCACTTGTGCGCGACATCGACGTGATGCGTCTGGATATCGAAGATGAACTGGTCCTTGGGCCATTTTTCCTCGAAGGCTTTTTGGTCGAGGGCTTCGGCGGCGCTCGACGTCGTAGCAGGGGCCGAAGACTTCGTTCATCGCCAACAGCGAGGCGGCCATGCCGCTGCCGGTGCGAAGAAAATCGCGGCGGCTGAGTCCTTGGCGGCGCGAGGCGTCGTCGCTGATGGCGCGGCGCGGGCCTCGTACTCAGCCTGCTCGGGCGATTGCGGCGGGGGAATGAACTCTTCGTTCGAGGCGATCTGCGGCGGAATCGGGAGCAGGGCCTCGGCGTTGGCGTCCAGCTCACATTGGCGTACCCACATGGCAGGATCCTTTCGACAGTTTCAAAAGGGGACAGGCACCTCGCCGTAACGCTTGGTCGCCGGTGAAAAGTTTATTGGGGCTCGGAGCCGGTCCCCGTTTGAGGGTCTTCTTGTTTCGGTTGCTGCTCCCAGACGAGCTCCATCCAGCCGTTTTGCATCTCGTCCCAGGTCTGATAGCCCCAAGTGACTTCCTTGGTTGCGTCGGGGTTACGCGGGTTGTCGGGGGAGTTATCCCAGTGGCCGGTCCAGGTAAGTTTGGTGCCCTTGGGAATGCGCAGCGGCTCGGCGAAACGATAGACCGTTTGCCAATTGAAGTCGTAATCGGGGACCGACAGAAGCGTCTCGGTGCGGCCGTTGGGATAGGTTGCCTCGTACTTGGCGCTGGTGCCGCGCAGATGCATGTGCGGCATGAACGAAAGGAGCAAAGCGTCGCCCTTGAACGTGTAGGTCATCCGGCCGCGGTGGTTCGATGCGCCGGGCGGAACGCGCAGCAACATGTTGGCAAGGATATTGACTTCCACAGGCCGCTTGGGCGGTTCTTTCGCGAAGATCACCGCCACGCTAGAGCGGTCGCCTTGCGCCGTGCCATTAGGTGTGTAATGGACTTCGAAGATCAGCTTGGAGCCGGCGGGGATGCGCTTGGCTGTGCCGGGCTCGTAGATTGCCGGCATGTCGCCGGGGGCCCAGCCGACAAGCGTGGTTGTCGCGCCGTCACGTGCGAACAGCGGCACTTCGGGCGATTGATAATAAATCAGGATGTGATGGACGACCGCGCGATTGCCCGGCCGCGTTTCGGCGGCTTGAATCCAAACGTCTTCGGTAAACCCGGGATCGATGGTAAACCGTTGATATTCCAAGACTCCCGTGGCTGGAACCGAAAACTCTTCCGCCATTTGATAGACCTTGTCGGGCGTGCCGATGCTCCACTCATCTGGGAACGTCGCGGGCGGCGGCAAGTCGGCCTTCTCGCCGAGTGGGCAGTCTTGTCGAATCCAGGCCAACAGCGTGTCGCGCTCGTCGTTGGTGATCTCGCGCTTGTTAAGAAAGTGGCCGAAGCGCGGGTCGGCATGCCAGGGGGGCATGCGCTGTTCGACGAGGACTTCCTCGATCATCGCAGACCAGTCGCGGGCGTCCTTGTACGTCAAAAGCGAGAACGGCGCGACTTCGTTGGGCCGGTGGCATTCCTGGCAGCGCTTCTGAATGATGCGCGCACATCTTTGGAATAGGTCACTTCCTTGCCGGTGAGCGGCGCTTCGACACGCGTGATCAGGCAGCCGCTGGCTTCGGTTTCGGGCGTGGTGATCGGCTTGCCGGCCAGCAGCTCGTCGAGGGCATCCCTGAGGTCGGTTTTCGTCGGCTTTGCGCGGCGATAGCCG
The DNA here is from genome assembly GCA_963829655.1 of Pirellulales bacterium. Taxonomy (GTDB): domain Bacteria; phylum Planctomycetota; class Planctomycetia; order Pirellulales; family JALHPA01; genus JBBDYH01. Next base: position 4,928,346 of record CAWHJG010000002.1, on the reverse strand, counting down.
ATGCCGTATTGATCGTCGATGCGCCCGTGGTAGCGAATCACGCGCTTGTCGTCGAGTAGGAACGCTTCCGGGGTCCGCCGCGCCGAAGGCCGCGGCGACCTTCTGGTCAAAGTCCTTGAGCACGGGGAACGCCAGGTCCCGCTCCTGGGCATGCGCAGAGACGATCGGGAACGTGTCTTGATTGTTGGAGTTGATCGCCAGGATTTGCACGCCCTGGTCGGCGTAAGTCGCGATGCAGATCGACGAGCGTGGGGTAGTACAGATTTGCAAGCGGGCACTCGGTTCCGACGAACACGACGACGACGGCTTTCTTGTCCTTGTACGAATCGAGCGAGCGCGGTCGGCGATGGATGTCCTTGAGCGAGAAGTTTTGGATCGAAGTGCCCGACGCGGGAGGAACACGCGTCTCGGCGTCACAAACGGCAAGCGGGCAAACGGCGATGAAAACAATCGCGGCGAATCGAAACATGAAACTCTCCTGAGGGCGGAACAGCCCCGGCGACCGTGCGGACCTGAAGCCGTCGCCAGTTCGGGCGCGACCATTATCCTATAACGGGCGGCTGAATGGCTAGATCGGCGGTTCGATAGGATTCGGCTTCATCAACGGCCGGAGAGGCACAACTTCGGCCGACGGGCAGTCCACAGACCGCCGATCGCGGCAAGACAGGCGAGTAACCATGTGCCCGTCTCGGGGACGGCGGCGGCGTCTTCGTGCGCCAGCGGCGCACCCTGGAAGAAGAACGCCTGATCGACGACCGTGTAGTCGTCGAAGTTGATCACGCCATCGAAATTGATGTCGCCGGTGGCCCAGCCGAGGTTGGGGATCAATCCGAAAAAGGCATTGTCCATGCCAACGTAGTCGTCGAAGCTGACCAGGCCATCCAGGTTGCCGTCACCGATGTACGTGTATTTCACCAGCACATCGTCGGGCGTGACCGGCTGTCCGCTGAAGTTGGTATACGACGAACCCGGCAAGCCGGTGATTGTATCCAGGTCCGAGTTGCGAATGGCGCCGAGGCCGACAAGGTCGAAGCCGGAGCCGAGATTGGCGGTGGCGCGAACGAGCTGGTGATGCCCGGGCCGTCCCAGTTGGTGATGAAGGCGGGATCGATGCCGTTTTGCGCGGTGACGATGTCGTCCTGGATTGAGTCGTGAACAGCGTCTTTGGTGGCTGCAGTCGCGCGGACGACGAGGTCGTTGTTGTTCAGGTCGAACCGGCTCGTCCCGTTCACACTCAATGTGTTCACAATCGACGTTCCGCTGTTGCCGCCATTCGGAGCGATCACCACGGCGCCAGCATTTGCCGTCAGCGTGCTGGCGCGAATTTGATTTACGATCAGGGTGCCGGCGCCTTCCTTCGTGAGATTCACGCTGCCGGCGCTGAGCGTTCCGGTGATCGTCAGGTTGCTCTCGGCCGGCGCGATCGTGACGACGGTGTTGTCGGCAAGCGCGACCGGTGCGCTGATCGTATGACTGCCGGCGGTGACATTGATCCTTGCATCGCCGCTTGTGGCATTGAGGGTGAGAGTGTTTGCGCCGGCGATGGTATAGCTGGCCGTGGCATTGTTGAAGCTGATCGTGCCGACGATCCGCGCGGCGTCAACGGTAACGGTGCGGTTGGCGTTGATGATCGGACCGAACGTCGCCGCGTGACCGACGCCGTTGGGGGCCGCGCCAGCGGTCCAATTGGTCCCGAGCGACCAGTTGCCGCTACTGTTGACGTTCCAACTTGCGGCAATACCAGGGCCGACGGTCGTGCGGATTCGGTACACGTCTCCCGTGACGAGGTAGGCAATGTAGAGGTTGCCGTCGGCGTCTTCGCCGAACGACACTGGCCACTGCGGCGAACCGACATTCGGCGTCAGGGACGAATCGATGTTTTGGACCGTACCGAACGGATTGGCGGGATCGAATATCCAATAATTGTCGTCGGCTGTGCTCGTCGAATTTCGCGAGTCGAGGAAGAAATAGTCGCCTTGAAGATCCGGGTCGGGCCCGCGATAAACGTAGCCGCCGCTCACCACGGTCCCGCCAAACTGATCGTTGTTGCGGTCGTAATCGTAGACGGGATCGACGTTATCGGCCGGTTTGGGGCCGCCGACGCTGGGCGTCTGAATGAGTCCCTCGCGCAGCCGCCAGCCATAGTTCTCGGCGCCATCGCTATTGGCGGGCTGAAAGTCGATTTCCTCGCGCTGGCTTTGTCCCACATCGCCGATCCACAAGTCGCCGGTCGTCCTATCAAAGCTGCGCGGAACGGGTTGCGCAGGCCGTACCCCCAGATCTCATCGTCGCCGACATCGTCCCCCGGGATACCGACGCCCGCCTTGAACGGGTTGGTCGGCGGGATGGCGTAATTGCGGGCGGAGTCAAGTGGGAAGTCATCGCTGTTGACGTCGATCCGCAACATTTTGCCCAGGAGGTTGTTGGTCGTGTCCTGGGCGTTGCCGGTGCCAGGTGTGTGGCCGGGGCCGTCGTCGTTGCCGCCACCACCGTCGCCGGTAGCGACGTAGAGGTAGTTGTCGTTCGGACTGAAACCGATCCAGCCGCCGTTGTGATTCGTGGCGGCCGTATGGGGAATGCTGACAATCTCGCGCAACGATCCCGCATTCGCGAGATTGGGGTTCGACGCGGAGACTTCAAACTCGCGGACGCGAATCGTAAACGGCGAGCCGGTGGTGACATCGACATAGAACTTGCCGAAGCCCGGCATGCCTGCGTTAGAGTAATTGGGATGGAAGGCCAGACCCAACAAGCCGCCTTCGCCGCTGGTATCGACCGTGGTCGAAAGGAATGGCGTGATTTGCAGGACGCCGGTCGTAAGGTCGAGGATTCTGATCTGGCCGCCGCGCTGGGCGATAAAGAGCCGCGAGGAGTCGCCTGGGGCATGTGTGACGAACATGGGATTCGCCAGCCCACTGGCCACGCGATCCAAGCCCTGAACGGCCGCGGGAATGGAAGTGGCCCCGGTCAGGACAATCAGCCCAACAAGACCGCCGAAGGCAAAGGGAGTGCGCATGATCTCTCCTCTGTGGTTTGAGCCGGCCGCACTTCATTGCGATCGCGGTAAGGTGCGTCAGCATCGACCTCTATCGCACGCATTTTAATCGAGGGCGGCCGGCCAATCCAGAAATTACCGCCAGAATCCCACCTGTTGCAGCTCATCACGCGTTTGGCGGTGTGCTGCGACGCACCACCCGTGCTGATAGGATCATTTGCCTCCGCCGTTGTCGGTGAGCGACGAGAAGTGCGATGGATGGGACCACGAGAAGCCGCAATGGTCTTTGGCTCGGGAATCAGAGTTAAGTTGTCAATGTAATGCGGTTGCTCCCCAGGGTTGTGAGGGTCACCGCGCTTGCGCCAAGTAAGCTGATGCTGGCGATGGGCCGGTCAGATATCAGAGCCATGAACGTGCCATCGCCCTGAGTATTTTCGTCCCCTTCCAGAATGTACTCGCCGACCGATCCGTCCGTGTACGCCAGCGTCCATGTGGTCACCGGACTGCCAAAAGAGTCAAACCCGAGGGCGGTCGGCGGTTGTGCGAATAGTAGTCGCACGAGCGCACGTGGCTGTTCGCCTAGGCGATCGCGTCCAGTGAGCGCGAGGCTCTGGCCATCACTGCGAAGGCCCACGGATGCCGGTCCTTGGTAATCGCCCAGGGAGCTGTCAACGACAATTTGCCCGTTGTCAAAACCTGTGATCGCACCCGTGGCAAAGCCTTGGTCGGGATCAAACATAATCACGCGCAAGCTCCGAGCGCGGCTTCGAACTGCTCTCGGTTGGCAAAGAGCGTGTCGGCGACCGCGAACTGCGCGGTAACAACCGTGATCGCAAGGCCGAAAAGATAATTGCGCAACATGGCCCGCCTCTTCTCGTTGAGTGTCTGTTCCTCCTCCGCACGCTCCAAGTTTCGTCCGCCCGTCATCCGAATGCAAGCACGCAAACAATTCGCCCGGGCCGAAGAGTCCACTTTCAAGTCCGGTAGCTCCGCCACGGTCTGACTTTCCGACGCCCGTGCAATTCAGTTACTCACCTAGCTTGAAAGCCGCATTGATTGTCGCGCACGCGTAAGCAGGACTACCAATCCGCAAACGATCGCCAACAACCATGTGACTGGCTCTGGCACGGCCGTCACTTCCTCATCTCCGCTCAAGGGGCGCGCCTGAAAGAAGAACGCCTGATCGACGACCGTGTAGTCGTCGAAGTTGATGAGCCCATCGAAGTTGATGTCGCCGGTGGCCCAACCGAGGTTGGGGATCAAACCAAAAAAGGCGTTGTCCATGCCGACGTAGTCGTCGAAGCTGACCAAACCGTCCAAGTTGCCGTCGCCGATGTAGGTGTATTTGACGAGCACGTCGTCGGGCGCCACCGGCTGGCCGCTGAAGCTGGTGTACGAAGAACCCGGCAAGCCGGTGATGATATCGATATCCGAGTTGCGGATGGCGCCGAGACCGACGAGGTCAAACCCGGTGCCGACGTTCGTGGTGTGCGCGAATGAGCTGGTGATCCCCGGACCGTCCCAGTTGGTGATGAAGCTGGCGTCGATGCCGTTTTGCGCTGGCGATGTCGTCTTGGATTGCGTCGTGGACGGCGTCTTTTGTGGCGGCCGTGGCGCGGACGACGAGGTCGTTGTTGTTGAGGTCGAAGCGGCTCGTGCCGTTCACGCTCAAGCTGCCTACGGCAGATGTGCCGGAATTGCCGCCATCCGGAGCAATCACCACGGCGCCGGCGTTGGCCGACAGAGCGGTTGCGCGCACATGATTTACGGTGAGAGTGCCTTCGCCGGCCTTGGTCAGCGCCACTCCACTGCTGTTGAGCGCTTGGGCAATCGTGAGCTGGCTGGTCGCGGGGCCAACGGTGACGACAGCGTTGTCGGCCAGCGTTATTGGTGCGCTGATCGTATGACTTCCGCCAAGGACGCGGATCTGAGCTTGGCCGCTGGTAACGTCCAGGGTCAGCGTGTTTGGACCGGCGATCGTATAGGCATCAGGGCTATTGAAATCGATCTCACCTACAGTGATCTCGGTATCGACCGAAATGGACCGCGGCTGGGTGATGGCGGGGCCAAAAACGGCCTTCGCGTCGGCAGCGTCCGGTATGCCGAGCGTCCAGTTGTTGGCGCTCGACCAGTTGGCGTCGGCGTCAACGTTCCAGGTCGTACCGAGTGGTTCGGGCGTGAAATTGAGCGTCAATTGCGGTCGTTGTTGCGCGGCAACTCCCTCCAGCGAGTCGAAGCGCTTTGCGGTCCCCGTGGTTGACTCATCGCCGACGACTGTCCAGCCAAAATTCATCGTGGGATTGTCGAGCCATGACTGCACGTCCGCGACAAGCTGCGCCGTGGACAACCAGGTATAGGCGCCGATGCCGCTCACCGTTCGTGTGGCACTTGCGGTCGGACTGAAGTCGCCGCCAGGCGCCGTCCAGAGTTCTGAATTGAATGAGGTGTGCAGCCACGTTGCGTCGCCCGGCGCGGCCGGTGCGCCGATTCCTTCCTCGTCCGCCGCGTGAGACGCTGCCGCGCCCCAGTTATTGAGCGCGCGATGCAGCGAAACATCGCGCGCTGTGAGATTCGTCACGCGTGAAGCGAATAGCATTACCTCGACGCTGTCGATCGTCGCGCCGGCGGGGACGTTGCCGGCCACGTCGAAGTGAATCAATCCACGCCGAATGTCATTCGTAACCGTTACGCCCGCGAAGAGATGATTTCCCATCCCGTTGCTTAGTCCGCCGGCGGGATCTTCGTAAAGCGTATTGTCTCGCGTCGGCAGCAGGGAAACCGTGTCGGCCATCGCCGGCTCGCCTTGGAGCCAGAGAACTACCGCAACACCGACGAGGAGCAGGTATTTTCGAAGTTCTGCCATGGGACGGCGGTTCTGTAGTCCGATGGTTCTCCTCGAAACGTAAATCACGGACGCGAGTGCGAGCGCGGCTAAAAACCACGCGCCTGGCTCGGGCACCGAGGCGACTTCGGCATGCGCAAGCGGTGCGCCTTGAAAAAAGAACGCCTGATCGACGACCGTGTAATCGTCGAAGTTGATGACGCCGTCGAAGTTGATGTCGCCAGTGGCCCAGCCGAGATTTGGGATCAATCCAAAGAATGCGTTGTCCATCCCGACATAATCATCGAAGCTCACCAGGCCGTCCAGATTGCCATCGCCGATGTAGGTGTATTTTATGAGCACGTTATCGGGCGTAACGGGCTGGCCGCTAAATGAGGTGTAGGCAGATCCCGGAAGCCCGGTGATGATATCGATGTCCGAGTTGCGGATCAAACCCAGGCCAACCAGGTCAAACCCAGTGTCGAGGTTTGATGTGCGCGCGAACGAGCTGGTGATGCCGGGGCCATCCCACTTGGTGATGAAGTTGGCGTCGATGCCATTTTGAGCGCTGGTGATGTGGCCTTTCATCGCGTTATGAATTGCGTTCTTGGTTCCAGCCGTCGCGGAAATGATGAGATGGTTGTCATTCAGGTCCAGCCTGCCGCCGAGGCTGATCTCGATTCCATCAAGCACCGAGACGCCCACCGCAATGCCATTGGGTCGAATTGACGCTTTAGCGTTGGCGCCTGAGATGGAAATAAGCCGTTGTCGGACGTGGGTTGCAGTCAACTGTCCGGCGCCGGTGACGAGTGTCACACCGTCAAGATCAATGCTGCCCACAGCTTGATTTGCACCGGTTACGCGCAGCGTTCCGGCGTTCGATACTCCGACATGATTTACGCCATCGCTCAAGGCGGCCGAGCTCCCCGCGAGTTCCAAGGTTGCCGCAACATCCACCGTGGCGACGGCATTATCGCTAATGCGCACGCGGTCTTCCGATCCGGACAGGAATCGCAGCGTGCCCTCATGAACGTTCAAGCTCGATCCGGAGCTCAGTCGGTGACCGCCCGAGAGCGTCGCTACGCCGGCGCCTCGTTTTTCGACCGTCACTCCGGGATCGACGAGCAATTCGCCAGCGATGCTGAGTGGACCATTCGTGCGAAGTGCGGCGTGATTCTGCGCGGCGATTGCGCCGCTGAAGGTTGCGGTTCCCACTCCGGTGTCTCTGCCGATCGTCGCGATGCCGATGTTTCCCGCGACAATGGTGATGTCGCGCGAAACCGTTACATCGGTCCCTGCAATGAGCGCCGTGTCACCGGCAGGACCGGAGCGCAACCCCATCTGTACGTAGGGTGCGTTCCCCAACGCTCCGGAATGAGCAACGCGGATCGTTCCTTCGGCAATGATCACGCCGCCATTCAACCCGCCGTTTACCGTGGTATTGTCCTTGGTGATCTCCAGCATCCCCGCGCCGGTCTTCAGCAAATCGTCATGAACGCTGCTTGAGATATTGCCCGACAAACGTGCGAAGTCCGAGTTCACGTTCGGGCGATCGACCACGCGAATTTCGCGCAGGTCGTAGTTGGTATCGCTCGCATGCGGGGCAGCGGTCAGGTTCAGATTGTCAATCAGCTCGATCACTTGATTGGCCGTCGTCGAGTTCAGGATAAGTGGATTTCCGCTACCGAGAAAATTATTGCTTTCCCAGGTGATTGACGACACGCCCGGATCTCCCAGATCCAACTTGCGTGGTCCATTGAAGGCGGCAAACCCGCCGCCGGTGCGCGTGTTTTCGTTGGTGTTCCAATTCACGGCGCCGGCGCCCGTGCCGATGCGCAGATTGGTGGTCGTCATCGATTGCGGCCCGGAAAGCTCGAGCACGCCACCTCGCAACTCAATCACCGCGTTGTTCGGCAGGCTCACTCCGCGTTCGGCGCGCACGACGCCGCCGGTGATGCGGAGGTCGTCGGTAAATGTTCTGCGCCGGAGAGCACCAACAGACCGCCGCCCGACTTGACGATTGGATCGTCGCCGCTCGATGAATTGATGGGGCGCTGATCGTCAGCGTGCGAGCGGCGGCAACGTGCATGTGGCGCGTTGCGTTGTTTACGAAGACATTTCCCGCACCGGCGATCTCATAAGCCGCGCCAGCTTGAAGAATTGCCGTCGTTGCCAGACTTGCGCCGCTTTCGATCGCGAGCGATTGGCCGGCGGAGGCCGCGTTGATCTTGAGCGAATTGACCAGCTTGGAATTTAGCGATGCAATCGTGTCGCTGGCCGTCAGGATTGCGTTGTCGGAATCGATCGCCCCAGCCAGCGGAGTGTAGTTCGAAAACGCGGCGACGCCGTCCGCGGGCGTGTACGTCGCGTAATCGACGTCGTTGACGTAGGCCCAACCTACGACGCCGATCCCCGGACCTGTGCCGGCGATACCCAAGATGCCGTTGACGCGCGTCAGGTCGCCGGACAGCGGGCCATTCGTTGGGTCGATAAACTCGCTGACGAATATATTGGGACCGGCGCCAGGTGCACCGAGCGTTCCTCCACGCCCAACGAAGTTGACGTTGCCGCCACCGGACTGCGTGATGTTGTCCAGCGTAAGGGCAGTGCCCGTTCCGCCGCGATGATCGACTGCAATCTCAACCGATCCAGCGGAACTAAGCTGCAATGTGCCGACGGCCTCGGTCACTTCCGCATCGGCGTTGCCGATTAGTTCCAGGCGACCGTGCCCGCGGATGATGGCGTTGTTGTTCAGCTCCTCGTGCTGCAATCGGTTTGGACGAACTACACCGCTATTGTCGAGCGAAAGCGAGCCGCCGCGTAGCGACAGCCGAACATTGTAGATCTCGAACGCCGCCTCGTCGGTCAGGCGCAGCTCGGTATTGGCGAAGATCGCCAAATCGGCGGGGTCCGCCACTGAGCCGCTTGTAAATGTCTGGCTGCCGACACCGCGCAGAACGAAGTCGCCACGGGACTCCGTGAAGTCGTTCGGTCCAAAGTGATTGTCAAAGACGCCGATGAATTCGCTGTCGCCGGTGAGGTGCTGGACCACGCGGCGCCCCTGATCACTGGTCACGCTTCTCGCAATGACCTGGCCGGCCCCGGCCAGATTGCCGATCCGCAGCTCGTCGCCCGCACGCATCAGCGACTCCTCCCCCATGACTAACCACGAAGCGCGAAGCGCCGATCGCGCCACAAACGAGTCGGAGTTCGCCAGGTCGGCGGCAAAGGTCAATTCACCGGCGTGCACAGCGAGCACGCCTTGAAACGTACTCTTTGACGGCGTGCGGAACCCGCCGGTGTCAAAAGTCCAACTCTCGATGCCGTGCTTCTCGATCAGACCGGTGCCGCTCATGTTCGTGCCAAAGGTCGCGTCCTCGCCGGAGCTGATCTTGAGCGTCGTCGCGCCGATCGCAACGTGCCCCGGACCGCTGATGTCAATTACATTTTGTGGATGGTCGTTGAGGTCCAGAATCGCGCTGGCGCCAACTGTCACGTCGGTTGTCAGCGGCAGCGCAAAATCTGCGCCCAACCGCGTCGTGCCGCCGAGCAAATGGGTGGAGCCGGCGTAGGTGTTGACCGTGGCCAACAAAAGTTCGCCGCAGCCGGTTTTCGTCAGCGAGCCCGGACCGGCGATCGAAGCGCCGCTGAACGTGTAATCCTTGTCCGAATTGTCGATGAACACACTGGCCGGTGCGATGTTGGCAGGCAGGAACACTTCGGTTGTGCCGATTGCCGTGTCGTCGAACTGCGCGACGTCGCCGTTTGCGAACGACGCCGGAACGTTCGTGCGAAAGTTGACCGTCGTTGTGTCCCAGTTGTCGCTTGCAGCGCCCGTCCAGACTTTGTTCCCCGAGAGGTCAACGCGAGCGGTCAGTATCCCGTTCATAGGATCATTGACGAGCACGACCCCCCAAGGGCCGACAAACGGAGTTTCGTTGAACCAGCCGCCCAGGCCGCTCCCTTGAATCGCGCCGTCGTAGTCGATGATCGGATAGTCGCCTGTAGCCAATCCGCCGGCGTCGCGAAAGCGCACGCTGCCGCCGTTGATCGTCAGGTTTCCGCCGCCGCCGGTGACTTGCAGCCGATCGTTTACGCCCGGCGAGAGCAAGTCGAACTCGGTAATCGAACCGCTCTCCAACTTGAGGCTCCCGAGTGTCAGTGTGCCGGGACTGATTCCGACACCCGGTGAAATCGTGGCGCCTGCGTTGATGGTGACTTGACTGCTGACGACGCCCGAGCCTTCGAGCGTCGCAGTATTGTTCACCGAGACGCTGGACGCCGCGAGCGAACCCGCGCCGTCAATGCGCAGCGCCCCGGCGTTGACCGCGGTGGGACCTGCGTAGGTGTTGGCGTTTTGCAGCGTCAGCGTGCCGATACCGTCCTTGGTTAATCCGCCGCCGCTGTCGATTGCTCCGCCGTTGAAAAAGTAGAAGTTGTCAGTATCCACGCGAACGCTGCCGGGCGCTACGCCCGCTGCATTGATATTGACGGCGCCTGCGCCGACGTCGGAAAACACCACAGTGTCGCCGTTGGTGAATGCGCTCGGCGTCACACCTTCGAGCCAGTTGTCCGCGTCGGTTGTGTTCCAGGCTGTCGGTGTGCCGGCGGTCGGGTTCCAAGTCAGGATCGGACCGAACGCGTTGAACGTGAAGTTGTCGATCGCCAGACCGTGGTCGCTGCCAGCTTCGTTCGCGTCGGCCCAGCGGATGACGAGCCGCTGTCCCGGCGTCCAATCAAAGCCGCCAATCATGGCGCTTATGTTCGCCTGACTCACGGGGTCGTTGCCGTTGAGCTGGCCGTCGGCGGCGACGACCATGCTGGTAAAGTTCAAACTCGAATTGTTGGTCAGATCCGCGGTGTCGAAGATGTCGTTCGCTCCGACACCGTAGGAAAACGCCAGCGTGTTGGCCGTGGCGGTGGTCGTTCGCCATTGCTCGCCTGTGAATGAAATCGAGACGTTCTTAAAAGTGCTCGTCGAATCGTTGACGAATACCGCGCCGAACGCGGAGACGACCCCACCCGACGCGACCGACCCCAACGCGCGGTCGCCACCGTCGGGGTCGCCCGCGGCGTGCCCGTAGCTGTAGACAGATCCGACGTTTCCGCCGCCGTCATCCACTCGGAATATTGCATTGGCGCCGCTGCCGGTGAGTTTTCCGAATTGCCATCCAGTCAGGCCGCCGGCATGGATCGGCGCAGTGGACAAGTCAAATGGACCGGCGCCGGTGAGCGTGAACGTCCCGATCGCCGGCAGCGAATTGAAATCCTGATGGTACTGAGCGCCAGTGAAAGAAATCTGCGCGGCTGTATCTGATTGGAGCGAGGCGATGCAATACGCACACGCCAGACCCACGGCAAGTCGAGCTGTCAGTCGCATGGCGATTCTCGGGACGATTTGGCCAGCTCCGGTTCCCGGATAGTTTGCCCGAGGGCGACAGCCGCCGCAAATAGATTGGTCAATTTTATTGATTACATTCTGGGACCCCGGCCAGCCACCGAATGTCAAGTTGCATGGTCGCCCGTTTTCCGAATAATCAGTTCCGCCTTCCTATTGACTGCGCGATGCCATCAATCTGCCAATTCATTGATCACGCGGTCCTGCATCCCACGCAGACCGATGCCGATTTGGTCCGTGCGAGTGAGCTGGCTCGCCGCGTGCAAGTCGCGACGGTTTGCGTGAAGCCCTATATGGTTGCGCGTGCGGCGGAGCTGCTTCGCGGTAGCAGTGTTGATGTGAGCACGGTGATCGGTTTTCCGCATGGATCGGCTACGATGCGGCTCAAAGCTGATGAAGCGCGGACCGCTTGCCGCGACGGCGCAAAGAGCTGGATATGGTCGTCAACATCGCTCGCGTGCTCGAAGAAGCGTGGGATTACGTCGAGCAGGACATTTTCGCGGTCGTCCAAGCCGGGCGTGAGTTTAGCGCGATCACAAAAGTGATCTTTGAAACGGGTTACTTGCCGCGTGACGAGTTCAAGATTCGCCTATGCGAGATCAGCGAAGCGGCAGGTGCGGCCTATGTGAAAACATCGACGGGCTTCGGCTTTCTTCAACAGTCCGACGGAAGCATGCTCGCCGCCGGAGCCACCGAGCATGACGTAGCATTGATGCGAAAACACTGCGCGCCAAACGTTGGCGTCAAAGCTGCCGGCGGCATCCGGAGTTACGCCGACGCGCTGCGGTTCCTCCGCCTCGGCGCATTGCGCCTGGGTACCAGCGCCACCGAAACCATCGCCGCCGAGGAGAGTGCGACCGCGCACCGCGAAACCATCGCACACTCCGGCGGCTCTAATTACTGATCTGTCCAATGCTCGAACTACACGACCAAATCCTGGAATCTGTCGCGTTCATCCGTCGCGAATGGAAAGCGACACCGCGCAGGCATCATCCTCGGCACCGGCCTCGGCGGGCTGGTCGATAACATCGCCGTCGAAGCCGCGATCGAATACGAGCAGATTCCCCACTTCCAGCGCTCGACCGCCACGACGCATCGCGGGCGGCTCGTCTGCGGACAGCTTCATGGCCTGCCGGTCGTCGCCATGGAGGGGCGCGTCCATATGTACGAAGGGTATCCGCTCAAGCAGATCACGCTGCCGGTGCGCGTCATGCGTGCGCTGGGCGCCGAGTTGCTCGTGGTTAGCAACGCCGTCGGAGGCATGAACCGTTACTTCGATCTCGGCCACATCATGGTCATCGAGGACCACATCAACCTGATGGGCGATAACCCGTTGATCGGGATCAACGACGATCGCCTCGGCCCGCGGTTTCCCGACATGAGCGAGCCGTACGACCGCGAGCTGATCGACGTCGCGCTCGAAATCGCGCGCCGCGAGAATTTTCCGGCTCACCAGGGCGTGCTGGTCGCCGTCAGCGGGCCGAACCTCGAGACGCGAGCCGAGTATCGCTTTCTGCGGCAAATCGGGGCCGACGCCGTCGGCATGTCCACGGTGCCCGAAGTGCTGGTCGCGCGGCACTGCGGCCTGCGCGTCGTGGGATTTTCCGTCGTCACTGACATGTGCCTGCCCGATGCGCTGGAAGAAGCGAACATCGAGCGGATCATCGCCACGGCGAACGCCGCCGAGCCGCGGCTGTTGAAGCTGGTGATGGGCGTGCTCGACTATGTAGGCAGCGGCCGCTGGCAGAACCGAAGTTGATCTCGTGCGGACGCTATATGATCACCAACGAACGCACGCGCCTGATCGATGCCGCGCTGGCCGCGCGCGAGCGCGCCTACGCGCCTTACTCCAACTTCGCGGTCGGGGCGGCGGTTCTTACAACGACCGATGAGATCATCACGGGAGCAAACGTCGAGAACGCATCGTACGGCTTGTCGATCTGCGCCGAACGCGCCGCGGTGTTCGCGGCCGTCGCCGCGGGTCACCGCGATTTCAGAGCAATGGCCGTCGCCACTTCCGGCGGCGCATCACCCTGCGGCGCGTGCCTCCAGGTCCTCGCCGAATTCTGCAAAGACCTGCCGATCCTCTTGATCGACGCCGACAACCCTCGGTCAGTCACCGAAGTCAGTCTTGCCGCTCTGCTCCCCGGCCGGTTTGAGTTGCCCTAACGTTCCTCGGCCGTCGTCCCTCTCTTACAACAAAATCCCCGCCACGCAGGCCGTCATAAAACACGCGAGCATCCCGCCCAGCATCGCCCGCAGCCCCAACTGCGCAAGGTCGCGCTGCCGCAGCGGCGCCAGCGCGCCGATCCCGCCGATCTGAACTCCGATCGATCCAAAGTTCGCAAAACCCGAAAGCGCGTAAGTGAGAATCGTCTTCGTTCGCGGGTCGATCTCGATCCCGGACTCCGGCTTCATCCATTCCGCCAGCTCCTTGTACGCCACGAACTCGTTGGCCACCATCCGTATACCCAACAACTCGCCCGAGAGCATGCAGTCGGCCCAGGGAATTCCCATCAGCCACGCCAACGGCGCGAACGGATACGCCAGCCCACGGCCCAGCGACCATTCCTGCTCAAACCAACTCCCCACCCAACCCAGAAGCGCGTCGCACATCGCGATCAGCGCCAGAAACGCGATCAGCATCGCCGCCACGTTCAGCGCCAGCTTCAATCCATCCGTCGCGCCGATCGCCGCCGCCTCGATCAAGTTCGAGCCAGACACCTTTGGATCGTACTCCAACTCGACACGTTCAACTTCGTGCGCCGGCTCGACCTCGGGCTGCATCACCTTGGCGATCAACAAGCCCGCCGGGGCCGACATGACCGACGCCGTGATCAAGTGCCCCGCGTCAAAATCCATCGCCACAAACGCCGCCAGCACTCCGCCCGCCGTCGAGCCAAAGCCAGGTACCATCACCGCCATCAGCTCGCTGCGCGTCATCGTCGCCAAATACGGACGCACCAACAGCGGCGCTTCGGTCTGCCCCAGAAAGATATTGCCTGCCGCGGCCAGGCTTTCCGGCCCCGTCGTCCCCAGCGTCCGCCGCACAACGTATCCAAACCCGCGCACCACAATCTGCATGATCCCCAGGTAGTACAGGATCGACATCAGCGAGGCGAAGAAGATGATCGTCGGCAGCACCGAGAACGCGAATGTGTAGAAAAGGTCGCGCGCATCGCCCCCGTGCGGCCGCTCGATGCGGAACAGGAAGCTCGACCCCGCCTCGACAAACCCCAGCAGCCGCTGGAACGCCGCGCCGACCCCCTGAAAAAACCGCTCGCCCCACACGGTCCGCAGCACCACCCACGCAAACACGAACTGCAGCACCAGCCCGCCGGCGATCACGCGGACGTTGATCTTCCGCTTGTGCGCGCTCATCAGCCACGCCAGCGCGATCATCACCGCCAGACCCAGCACGCAGACCCAACGATGCATAGAACCCTCAACCTTGCGCTGTGCGGCCATCCCTTGCGCGCTATACTGCGGCTCGCGCGCTTCGAGCTTACCCGGCCAACCAAAAAGCCGCAAAGCGATTCGGCCGACTCACAGCGAATCAAAAACCTTCAACCGCCATGGACTTCGCGTTTCTTCTCGACGAATTTAGCGACCTGCCCACACTCGAAGAGTTCCTCCGTGTCGCACTTCGATTGGCTGCCGCGCTGGTCCTTGGCGGCGCTGTCGGCTACGAGCGCGAACGCGCCGGAAAGGCCGCCGGCCTGCGAACCCACATGCTCGTCGCCCTCGGCGCGGCGCTGGTGCTCGTGACCGCCGAGCGGATGGGCATGCCCCCCGCCGATCAGAGCCGCGTGATTCAAGGGATCGTCGCCGGCGTCGGGTTTCTGGGCGGCGGCGCGATCTTGAAAATCGCCGACGAGAAGAAGATCCGCGGGCTGACCACCGCCGCCGGAATCTGGATGACCGCGTCGATCGGAATCGCCGCCGGAGCGGGCAAGCTGGCCACCGCGTCGCTCGCGGCGGTGCTGGCGTTCATCATCCTCAAGGTGCTGCACAGCTTCGAGGAGCGGCTCGGCCCTCAGGCCGGAAGCGAGTCGGCATAGACCGGCGCGGCGTTAGGGAGGGCGAGGCTCCCGCCGAGCCGCTATGGGAGGGCGAGGCGTCCGCCGAGCCGCCGACGTCTTCGCCTTCGCCGCCGATCGCAGAGCGCCCACGCTACTTAATGTCGATACGCAATACGGCACCAGCACCGTCAGACCCATCTTCGCCAAACGCTCCCTCTCCACCGTCCCCGCCAGAATCGCGTCGCCGTGGTTGATCGCGATCAAGATCGCCCCCACGACGACGGCGTACAATAAAGCCCGTCGCACAACACTCCCTCGCGTCGCGAGACGAAACCAGTCATCCATAACGCTCATCCGGACGGTTAGCGAATAGCGGTTAGGTGCGGACGGGGACTGGCGCCGAGCCACGGAACAAACATCGCCAATACTCGTTCGCGCTACGCCGAGGTGCCTCTCCCCTTTGCCGATGCGACACTTACCGCGGCTGGTTCACCCTCGGCCGCGAAAACGGCAACACCACTCGGTCAAGACCCAGCTCGGCGAACATCCAATCCAGGCCCGCTCGCCCGATCAACAGGTCGCTTGCGCCGTCGTCGAAAACCGTCGTCCCGTCCAGCCGCACTCCGCCCGCCACGCCCGCTTGCAACCGCGAGATCCGCTGCGTATACGTCAACAGCGGGTCGCCCCACGTCGCCAGGATCGCGTCAACGGCCGCTGCGTCGTCATCATACGCGGTTCGCCCATGGATGAGGATCGCGCCCGCGCCGGAAACCGTGTCGCCGCCCGCCCCACCCACGATCAAATCGCGTCCAAAGCCCCCCGCCACTTGGTCCGCGCCGTCGCCGCCGAAGACCGCGTCGTTCCCCCAGCCGCCCACCAGCCGATCGTTCCCCCGGCCGCCATACATGCGCATCCCCTGCCGAACGCTGCCCCCCTCCACGCGATCGTGCCCGTCCAACGCATGCACAATGATCTTGCCCACCCCCGCCGTCGGCCGCACGATCCCGCTTGGCACGCCGTTCGTCCACACGCGAACGCCTAGCCCAACCGGGATCACAAAGATCGTGTCGTGCCCCTCGGTCCCCACGACCACCACGTCGTTCCCTACCTTTGCCACGCCGGTCACCGTGTAACTCCGCGCGACCGTCGCCGTGTTGTCCGCGAAATCGGTCACAACCAGCTCAACCGCCTGCGTCCCGGGCGTCATCATCCGCAGACCCGCCGACCCGACAACGCTCGTCACACCGCCGACCACCATCCGCGTGCTCGCTAATCCCGCAAGCCCGTCGCCCGAGTCCCATGAGAAATGAGTCCCCGGCAGATACGTCCCGCTCGCGGGCAAGATCGCCGCCACTGGCGGCGTCTTGTCAATGTTCACATCGTCAATCGAAATGGAAGTCTCGTTCCCTGCCAGATCCGTCACAGTAAAAGTGTGCGACTGGTTCTCGCCTTCCGTGGTGAACGTGAAGCTGCCGGTCGCCGGCGATGCCAGGCCGACCGCGTCGCTAGCGACGTACTCCACCGTCACGTCGCTATTGTTCCAGCCAAACGCGTTGGCCGCCGACGCCGTCGCGCGGTGAATCGAGATCACCGGACCCACCGTATCCACGATCCAAGTGAATTCGGCCGGCGTTTGGTCCACGTTTCCCGCGGCATCAATTGCGCGAACTCGAAGCGTATGCGGACCGTCGTCCAGGCCCGTAAACTCTCTGCTGCTGCCGATTACCGGCTCGAATGGCTGCGAGTCAATACTGTACTCGAATTGTTCAACGTCGCTGACGGAGTCGCTGAATGCAAATTCAAAATGCGCCGTGCTCGAATTGGTTAGCGTCGCCGGTGCGCTCACGATCTCGGTCTCGGGCGCGGTGGTGTCGATGACAAACACCTTGAAGAAACCGGTCGTGCCGTTCCCTGCCGAGTCCGTCGCCGTCACCTGCACAATCGTCTCGCCAAGCGCCAACTGCGAGCCATTTGCAGGTGAGTATGCGATGGTCGGCGCCGAAACGACATCGGTTGCTGTCGCGTCGGCGAAAACGACAACTGCTCCCGCGGGACTTGTGGCTTCAAATGTCTGATCGGGCGGCAGCGTGAGCACCGGCGGGGTGGTATCGAGGATGGTGAGCGACGTCGTGTCGGTATCGGTCCCGCCGTTGCTGTCGGTCACGCGCAGCACAACCGTGTGCGGACCGCCAACGCCGAGATCCCTGTAGCTGTTCCACACAAACACATAACGCGTACCCTCGACGCGCGAGGGAGGATCAAACACACCGTCATTGTCGAGGTCCCACTCGGCAAGTACGATCGGATCGCCATCCGGGTCGAACGAGCCAGCGGCGTCTAGGATCAGCTCATGGCCCGCTTCAACTACATGCGGTCCGCCTGCTTCGGCAACCGGCGGTTGGTTACTTTGAATTCGAATGACCGTGCCCGCATATGGATCGCTCGGCGCGCCGAAACTATCAATAACTCGCAGCTTGATTTGTTGTTCCCCACCGAAGTTCCAATTCTCGTTCTTGTACGTCAGCACAGAGTCAAACGTCATCACGTCGCGAGGGGCTTCGCCAAACGGCGTCACCACCACGCCGGTCGGATTCATGATCGGATTCGTGATTACTCCGTCGTTGTCGAGATCCCACTCATACGCCACGATCACGTCGCCGCAGGCAGCATCCGGGTCGAATGAGGATGACGCGTCGAGCGCCACAAATTCCCCAACACGCACGTCGTACGGCCCGCCAGGCTTGGCGACGGGGGGCGTGTTGGCGATCGTGACCTGGAGCGTCGCCGCGGTGAGCGACGTTCGCTCCGGAACATTGTCGTCGGACACCACGAGCGCGACTGAATAGTCGCCGATTCGGTGATAGACGTGCGACGTGCGGCCGTCGAACAGTCCATCCGGGGCGTTGCCCAGCGTTTCGGTATAGCTCTCGCCGTCGCCGAAGGTCCAATTATAGGAAACGATGCTGCGATCAGGCCGTCCGTGACTGGATGTTCTGGCATCGAATGCAACCGGCTGCTCGCACAGCGCGGGGCTTGGGTTAATCACCAGTCGCGCGAATGGACGATTGTCGTACACCGTCACGCTGCTAGTCGCAGTCGCGCTCAGCCCGCCGTCGTCGGTCACGCGCAAGCCGATCGAGAACATCCCGGCGCGGTATCCCAGCGCTTCAAGTTGTGCCCACGAAACGAAAGACGTCGCGCCCTCGGCATCGTCGAACACACCGTCGTTGTCGAGATCCCAATGGTACGCGACGATGATCTCGTCGTCGGAGGACCCTGTGCCGTCGAGTGTCAAACCAGCACCCGCGTCGATTGTGTACGGCCCTCCGGCATCGGCGATCGGCGGCGCGTTCGTCGCCGCGGCAAACCGCTGTCCATAGATGTTCCA
Organism: Pirellulales bacterium; assembly: GCA_963829655.1. Taxonomy (GTDB): domain Bacteria; phylum Planctomycetota; class Planctomycetia; order Pirellulales; family JALHPA01; genus JBBDYH01. The sequence continues at coordinate 4,909,722 of CAWHJG010000002.1, read as the reverse complement.
TTCGCTCCCGTCATCGTCGAAGAAGCTTTCCCAGGCGACAATTCTCTGCCCCATCCCGGATGCCGCGACGGCGGGCTGCATCTGATGATTGGCGATGCGCGTGTTGACCAATCGCTCCGCGCCGATGGGGCTACCCGCGGAGTCAAACTGTTGCAGGTAGACTCCCCAGTTGCTCCCGTCCTGATCCAGACTTTGCCAAACCACGACGTGACCGCCATCGTCTGTCATCGCAATCGCCGGCGACGTTTGATCGCCCGTGGTAAATGTGTTGACGAGCATTTCGCCGCCAACGGCAGACCCGGCGGAATCGAACGACTGCCGATAGATGCCCCAGCCACCGCCGTCCTGGTTCACGCTTTGCCACGCGACCGAGAAACTCCCGCTGTCGTCGATCGCCACAGATGGAAACTGTTGATGCTCGTCGGTCCGCGAATTCACCGGTATCTCGCCAGTCGTGGGGTTTCCGCTTGCATCAAATTGCCGCGCATAAATTCCCCAGCCGCTGCCATCCTGGTTGATGCTTTGCCACGTGATCACGAAATCGCCGGCCGAAGTCATGGCGACCGAGGGCCGCGTTTGATCGAGGTCGATGGTCGTGTTGACCGCAACCTCGCCGCCGCTCGGATTGCCGCCCGAATCGAACCGCTGCGCGACAATTCCCCATCCGCTGCCATCGGCATTCAAACCTTCCCACGCGACGACGAAACTTCCGTCGTCGGCCATCGCGACCGAGGGGAATTGCTGATTCAAGTCGGTGGTCGTGTTCACCGGAATCTCGCCGCCAACCGCGGCGCCGGCGGCGCTGTATCGCTGCGCATAAATTCCCCACCCGTTGCCATCCTGGTTCAGGCTTTGCCAGGTAATCACAAACTCGCCGTTGGCGTTCATTGCAACCGCGGGATTCTCCTGTGCGTCCGCGGTCCTCGTGTTGGCGAGAAACTCGAGCCCATTTGGAGAACCATCGGCGAAGTAGCGCTGCGCGTAAACACCGTTTCGCTCCTCATCCTGATTCAGGCTTTGCCAGACAATGACATAGTTCCCTGCGCCATCCATCGCGACGGCCGCTTGTCGCTGATGGTTGTTCGTAAACGTGTTCGCGAGAAACTCGACACCAGTCGGAGCGAACTCGCCGGGCGCGACCCCGCCGCCCCCCGGTGCATCGCCAGGCAAAGCCAATGCCGTCGGATTAAAGTTTGCCACCAACGCAGCGCCGCATTCACCGACGAGCCAATGCTGGTCGAGCGAGCACGAATCCCCAGCCAACAGTCGCCGCTCTTCGAGCGTTTCGAACCGCCTCAAACCGCGCCCGACGAACCGGCGACCGGTATTCCTCGACAAGTGTTGAATCCGCCCGCGCGAGTGGAAGTGCTTGCCCTGCATCATCTCAGGCCCTCTGTAGCCGTTAATTTTGAAGTGAAACGCGACAATTGCGCCATTTTGCGCATGCACTTGCGCGGAAACGCAATCCGGATCGATGGGAGTATGCCGCCGCGGCCGCTGCCGGCCGCGACGATCTGTGAGAATGGCCCTGCTGCCCTACGGATGGTGTGAATTGGCGGAGTATGTTATGAGGCTAGAGCGAAGTCAAGCATTTTTCAGGATTGCTCATCCTGCCCCCCGATCACACCTCCGCCAGACGCTCGGTGGCGTCGCCAAACTTGTCGAGGCGCACGTCCATCTTGTCCATCATCGACAGGTACAGCCGGCACATCTGCCGTTCCGGCTTCTCGCGGTAATCGAGCACGCGGCCGGTCTGAATCCTGCCGCCGCCCGCGGCCAACCATCACCACCGGCAGCTGCGTCGCGTCGTGGCTGGCCGGTCAGCATGCTCGAGCAGAACAAGAGCATCGAGTTGTCCAGCGCCGTCCGCTCGCCCTTCCTGGATCGCGTCCAGCTTGCGCGCGATGTACGCCACCTGCTCGACGAAGAACTGGTTCACCTTCAGCCAGTCGGCCGTGTCGCGAGTGCGACAGCAGGTGGTGGATCATGTAGTCCACGCCCAGATGCGGGAAGCGCAGCGACGAATGATCGTTGTTCAGCTTCAGCGTGGTGATCCGCGTCGTATCCGTCTGGAAGCCGAGCACCAGGATGTCGCACATCAGCCGCATGTGGTCGGCGATGTTCTGCGGAATGCCGTCGGGCGGGCGCGGGATGTTCGGCTTGCTCGAGCGTCGGCCGCCAGCCTTGCAGTTCGCCTTGTTTGCCGGCCTGCTCGATCCGCTGCTCCACGTCGCGCACCGAATCCAGATACTCGTCGAGCTTCCGCTGGTCGCGCGGCGCTGATCTGCCGGCGCAGATCGCTGGCGTCGGCGAGCACCGCATCGAGCACGCTCTTGTCGCCGCGCTCGACCTCGTCCTTGAACAGCCGATCGAACGCCAGCGCCGGATACAGCTCCAGCGGCGTCGGCGTCGTCGGCGAAGTCCACGAAATGTGCGAGCTGTACAGCATCGAATAATTCTTGTGCACCGACGGGTTCGACTTCTCGCAGCCCAGCACCAGGCTCGGCACCTTGGTCGACCGGCCGTATCGTCTGCGCGAGCAACTGGTCGATGCTCGTGCCCGAGCGGATGTCGCCGCCCGAGGCGAGCGGCGCGCCGGAAAGCAGATTGCCGGTCTGCGAGCTGTGGATGTTCCCCTTGAGTCGCCTGCTCGTTGTACAGGCCGCGAATGAAGAGCATCTTCTCGCGGAAATCGGCCAGCGGGCGCGAGCACCTGGCCCAAGCTCCATCTGCTTGCCGTCGCCCTTGGCCCACCATTCCTTGCTGTGAAAGCCGTTGCCGGCGAACAGCACGGCCAGCCGGACCGGCGCTTCGCTGGCCGGACGTTTGCCCGCGCGGCTCGTCGCCCCAGACGTTGAGCGACTCAAGCCACGGCAGCGCCATCGTGACGCCGAGCCCGCGGAGCATGGTGCGGCGGGAAAATCGATGCGAGCTCATTGGCGGCTCCTGAGTGGAGGGCGAGGGTTCAATCATCATACGCGAAATCGCGCCCGCGAATTTCGCGGAACTGCCGGCTGCGGACGATCGCGATCACCGCCGACGCGACCTTGATAGTCGTTTGCCTTCAATTCGCTTTGCATCTCTTCCAACAAACCGGTTCGTCGGATAACTGCACGCAGCGCCCCAAGGCATAGCCCAGCAGCTTGCGGCAGAACTGCCGCACGAACGCCTCGCGCCGCACGGTCAGCAGGTAATTCCGCAAGCCGTCGAGGCCATCGAACTCAGCGCCATCCATCGTCTTCGCATGAGTGTCGATCGGCCGGTCGCCCAGATCCTGTCGCGCCGCCGGCCGATCGCATCGAAACCCTCCAGCGCGAAGCCCATACGGATCGATCCGCTGATGACAGATGGCGCACTTCGGATCGCTGGCATGCTTTTCGACGAGCTGCCGGACGGTCAGGCCCTTCGGTCGCGGCTTCATCGTCGGGCAGCTGCGGGCACGCCCTTCGGCGGGCGCGGCAGTTGCTCGCCCAAGAGCACTTCGCTGATCCAGTTGCCGCGCAGCACCGGGCTCGTTCGCGACGCCCCCGATTGCTTCGCCAGTGTCGTCGCCTGACCCAGGATGCCGCCGCGCGAGAACTTCTTCACGCCGTCCACGCGCCGCCACTCGGCGCCGCTCACGCCGGGGATGCCGTAGTGCGTTGCCAATTCCTCGTTAAGAACGTGTAGTCGGCATCGAGAATGTCCAGCACCGAACCGTCGTTCTGAAAGATGTCGGTGAAGAATCGAATCGACTCCTCGTACATTTCGCCGCGAAGGTCAACGAACGTGGGAAAGTGCCGCTCGCTCTTTTCATCGAGCTGGTCGAAGTCGTAAATGTGCAGCCACTGGCAGGCGAACTCGGTCGCCAGCCGCCGCACTTTGGCATCGCGAAGCATTCGCTGTGCTTGTGCCGTGAGCAGTATCAGGGTCGTGCAGCTTTCCCGACGGCCGCGATCTGATCGAGCTCGGTCGTCCGGCTGCGACGACCACAGAAAATAGCTCAGCCGGCTCGCCAGCTCCCAGTCGGACACTGGACCTTGCCTGCGCCCGGTCCGGGCTTCTCGATGCGATACAGAAACGCCGGCGACACGAGCACGCGGGCCAGCGTCAGGCGGAAGGCCTCTTCGTGCGAGATCTCCGCTTGCGCAATCGATCGTATAACGCCCGCAACTCGGTCGTTTCGGCGTCGGTCAGCGGGCGGCGATACGCGCGCTCCGCAAATGCCAGCAAGGCTTCAATATGCTTTGGCTCGGTATCGATCAACTGCTGCCGAAACGCCGCGGCACGCTCGTTGAACGGCCCTCGCAGCGGCTCGAACACCTTGGGATCGGCATCCTGCGTCGCATATTCGATCAATTGGGCCAACGCATCGACCAGCGTCAGAGCATCCTGGCTGACGTAATGCAGCTCGTCCCACAGCCGGTCGAGATGTCGCCGCTCTTCGTCGTTGAGCATCAGCCGGACGAGATGGTCGTCCTCGCGATAAAACAACGTGAGCGTAACGACCTCATCCACTGGCACGATCTTCGTGTAACACAGTGCCGGCGGGAACAGCCGGCGGAATTCGTCGAAAGCCGTCTCGAAGCGCCTTCGCACTGCGCTGTTCTCGCTTACGACAATCGGCGCGGCATACGACCTCTTCCGATTGTCCGCCGTCCACGGTCCGTTCTCCGCGGCGACCGTCACTTCGCTGGCAAGCAGCCCGGCCGCGCGCATCGGCTTTCCCGCGACCACATCCAGTTGCACGCTTCCTTCCGCGCCCGTGTCCTTGTGCAATACGCCGGTCGTGACCAATTCGCAACCCGCCGCCAGGTCCGCCGGCAGCTTCACTTCGATGACGGACGGTGCGCGGACACAGAGACTCGCATCGTCTATAGACTGTCCGTTCGGATGTTTTCCAAACATCGACGGGTCGAGCCCGATCGTTTCGTCCTTCGCCCCGGCGGCCGCGCGGAGGTCGCGCAACAAGATATCGGCCCGGCCCTTCGCCACCAACCGCGGTTGTTGCCATACCACGTAGTCGTGCTCGTTGCCATCGCCCGCGTCCGTCGCGACCAGCGAAATCGTAACAGGCTTGCCCTCGGCCGCTGCTGGGATTTTGAATCGCACTTCGTGTTGAACAACCAGCGGGCTGACTGGTTCGAGCCACCGCTTCGGCCCGCCGACCTTTCCGATGTGCCCGACGGTCGCGAACTTCCAAAGTCCCTTTTGCCAACTTGCAACTTCGTCCGCAATTGCTCCGGCATCCTCCGCCTTGGCGGCGCGCACCGCGTGCGAAGTCGATCGAGCAGGAGCGATGGCTTGGAACCCGATAAGCTCGACCAGAGTATGCCGAGATACTTTGCATTCAGGCCGCGGTCTCGCGCCACGGCTTCGATGGTCTTGTTCCCCGACGCGAGCGACTCCCGCTCGATCAACGTCGCGGCGAGATACTTCTCAACCGGCAACCGCCCGCCCTGGTTCGTATCGAACTCAATTCCCTGGAGGTTGACCTTGTCCCCGCCGCTTGCGTCGGTGAACCGGCGATAGAAGTCACGAATTCGCTGTAAACGCTCCTCGGTCCAGTCGCGCCGCGTGTTGTGCGCAGAAAAGCGAAACCGGTCCGGCAAAAGCACGGCGTGACCGGCCACGTCCTTCGCGGCATCGAGATACTTTGTGACCAAGGCCGGCGACATCACCAGCGCGCTGCCGGTGTTCGTAAAACCCTCGCCCGCCGCGCCATCGACCGGAAACTCGCGCACCGGGTCAAGCGAATCGATCTCGGTCAGGTCACGGAGCGTATAGGTATACTCCGCATTGCTCAGCCGGCGAAGCACCACTCGCCCGGGATCGCCTGCATGGGCGTTTGCCTCCAGGGTGAGATAGCCGCGCACCCACCGCCGCAGCTTTGTACGCTCGGCGGCGGTCGGTTGAGTCTCGTCCTCTGGCGGCATCTGGCCGCTCTCCAGCATCTCGCCGACCTTTTCCCAGGTCCGCGAGTGCTTGCGGACGTCGGCCCACGTGGCGATTGCCGCGAGATTGATCTCGGCCTCGGCGCGGTCGTCCGTGTGGCACTTGTGGCAGTATTGCTTTAGAAGCGACCTGATTTCGGACCGATAGGCCGCTTCCAGTTTCTCCAGGTTCGGCTCGCCGGCACGAACCGCCGGCGGCGTCGCAACCACGATGACGACCGGCGCCAGTGCCGTTAACGTCAGGTTCAACAATCGCAGGGCGTCGCGAATCACGGGTTGAAATCCAATCGGTCTTTGCGGCTCGTAGTTTTTCCGGCCAGTCGCCTTTCGCATGCGGCGAAGTGTTGTATTATGGCTTGAGGCGCGATCGCATGGCTACCGGCGCCCGCGCGACCCCGCTATGCTCAAACGCATCTTGAAAATTTCCGCGGCAATTGGTATCTCGTACCATTCCGTCGGCCAACGGCCGGTTCCAATACAATGGGCAACTGTTTTTGACGAAGGAGAACGCGCAATGGGTAAGGGCGACAATCGCAGCCGCAACGACAAGAAGAAGATGAAGCCAAAGAAAGGCGACAAGAAGGCCGCCGGCCAACCAGCCCCCAAAAAATAGTCGCGCCGCCGGCGAATGACGTCCACCGGTGTGCGGCTAGAAGGCCTGAAGATCAAGCCGCTTAGCCGCGCGATCGAGCGCCTTGTCCCGAATCCAAACGCGGGTACGGGCTAGGCGGGCGGACGCTAAAAGGTGCACATCCACTCACCGGCGCCTGCGAATCCCCCTCAGCGCGGGCTGAGACCCTGCGAGCGCCGCAAGTCGTTCGCGCGACTTCTTCAAGGCTTCCAGCCCGGGGTGGATCAGCGCAGTCTTTTCGTGGGTGCCGGTAAGCTCGGCGGTGCGCATGAGGATATCGTCGCGGAGGATGAGTGTGGTTCTCATGCATATAAGTATGCATGGAATGTGCACGATGTCACATGTCGTCGCGGTAAGTTCTTCCGAGCACAGCTCTAACTCGATCACTCCAGAATTGAACGAATTAGACACGCAACAAGGGGTGGTTAACGGGCCTCGAACCCGTAGCCTCCAGATTCACAGTCTGGCGCTCTAACCAATTGAGCTATAGCCACCGTGTTAGTGCAGGGGCGGTTCGTCGCCAGACCCAAGGATATATCGAAGTTGAGATCGGCTTTCGATTGTCCCTTGCACTGACATGTTTAGCGTGGTTCCGCGGCGGCTGTTACAGGCCGTCAGCTAATAATCGGCCACTTAAACTTCGAGGTCAGCTCAATCCGCCGGCCGGTCGCCTGCGACTGGCGCGCGGCCGTGATGATCTCCAGCACGTGCAGCGCGTGTTCCGGCTTCACCAGCAAGTCGCCGCCACCCGCCAGGCACTCCGCCGCAAGCGCCGCCCCCTGCTGCCAGATGTACCCTTGCGCGTCGGTGGCGTGCCGCGCCAGCTTCGGCTCTTTGTGTGTTGCAAGATCAACGCCCATCGGCGCCCAGTCGTAACCGACTAGCCCCATGAAACCGCTCGATCCGACCACGGTGATCGTGTGCCGCTGCTCGCCGCTGCCGTCGTGCCCGTGCGGGTTGAAATAATTGAATCCCGATTGCACGTGCGAGATCACGCCATTGCCGTGGTCCATCAGCACCATTGCGTTGTCTTCCTCGGTCACGTCGATCGTGCCGCGGTCGTCGATCTTCCGCGTCGGCGTAACCACGCTGACCATCGCCGTCACATGCCTGGCGGGACCGAGCAGACCGGTCAGCGACGTGAGATTGTAAACGCCGAGATCGGGCAGGCTGCCGCCCCCTTTCTCGTAGAAAAACGCCGACCAGTTCGGCCCCTCGTGGCCGTAGTCAGAGTGTGCAGCGGCCACGCGACCGAGTGCTCCCTCGGCGAGCTTTCGCGCCATGAACGCGAACTGCGGGCTTTGCACCGTGATCGGCGCACCCCAGAGCCGGAGCTTTTTCGAAATCGCGGTTCGCAGCAATTCTTGTCCGGCGGCGAGCGAATTGGCAATCGGTTTCTCGCTCCACACGTGCTTGCCGGCCGCCAGCCCCTCCCGGTTCAAATGCTCGTGCTCCTGCATATCGGTCAGATTGACCAAAAAATCAAACGGCACGCCCGCAAGCATCTTGTCGATGTGCGGGTAGTGGTTGGCAACTTTGAATCGCTCGGCCTGCGCCTTGGCGCGTTCCGGCCGGATGTCGCATAGGCTCACGACTTCGACGTGTGGCGACTTGGTCAACACCGGCAGGTACGAATGCGACACGCTGCCACATCCGATCACACCGGTGCGGATGGGTTTGCCAGGGGGTTCCGCGGCGCGAATTTCAAAACCGCGGGCAGCGGTCAGAGCCGCGCCGGCAATGAGTGTGGCCTTGCCAAAATCCCGGCGATTCAGCGGATTGGTCGATTCGCTCATGTTATCGTCCTGGATGCTCGTTGATCACGATAGTCGTTGAATTGCCGCTGAGACGGTTGGTTCGATGCCGAAGAATTGGTCGAGACGAGTGACCTTGATCACCGACGCGACAAAGGGCGTCGGCGCGGCTAACACGACTTGCGAGCCCTTCGTGTTCGCCCGAGCAACAAGAGTCACCAGCAGGCCGAGACCCATCGATGTAAGCCGGGGGACCCCGGACAGATCAAGGATCGTTCGGCTGCCGCGCTCGGCGATAATCGAGTGCAATTGATCCTCGACTACTTTCCGATCTCGATCCTCCAGTACACCGCTCAGTTGGGCGATGTGCAGGCCGTCCTTTTGAGTGACGGTTATTTCCATTTGAATATTCCAAGGCCCCGAGGATCATGTTGCGCACCAACTGGCGACGCTCCGGCCATTGTGAGCAACGCAGAGCCGGCGATCAAGACAGCGCGTGGCGGCGCTGAGATCAGACGCGAAGCGTGCGCGAGGCAGCATCACCTGCCTCATTGGGCCGAATCGCCGCTGGCGGGCGACGCATTGATCCACGCCTCGTTGAAAGCCGCGTGCTTCATGCTCTTTCCGCCTTCCACGAAGTAGCTATAGACCACGTGGATCGTGCCGTCGGCGCCTTGGATCACCGCCGGGTAGTGGTATGAGCCAGTCGCCTGTTTCTCGAGATGTCGCGTGGCCGTCCAGGTCTTTCCCTCATCCTCGGAGAGCGAAACGGCCAGGCTGCTTCGCCCTGCGCGTTGCGTCGTTGTAAACCAACACCCAGTGCCCGTTCGCCAGCCGGACTCCGTCCAGCCCCGATCCGGGATTGACTAGCTCGCTCGATTCCACCGCGCCCCACGTCGTTCCATCGTCCTTCGACTCGGCAACGCGGATTCGCTGCCGGCCGCCATTCTCGCGCATGTACGCCACCAGCGTGCCATCGTTCCGCCGCAGCACCGCCGGTTGGATATTGCCAAAACCGATGAGCGGTACGCTCGCCGTCCACGTTTTTCCCTCGTCATCGCTGATCGCCATCAGGGAAATGGAAAACGTGTCGGTATACAGCGGCAACAGAATGCGCCCGCTCGGGAGCACGGTCGGCTTGCAGCGCGGCTGCCAGCCGAGCCGTTGATACAGCTTGTCGCCAAGCTTTTCGCGCAGCCGCGTAACATACAGCGTCTCGCGCACAGAAAGCTGGCGGTTGGCACGTTCCTCATCGATTCGTTGGCTAACCTGCTCCTCAAACTTTTCCGGCTTCAATAAAATCACTCCCTGCGATTCCCATTGCGGCGAGCCTTCGCCCGTGTAGTCTTTCGCCACGCGATAATTGGTCACTGCCGATTCCCAACTGTTGGCAAGAATCGTCGGCCAGAACAGCCACAGCCGCTTCTGGCGATCGATCATCAGAGCACGTGTTGCAATCGGGAAAGCCGGGTATGTCCGCGATCACGAACGGTTCGCTCCATTGCGTCGCGCCTTTGCGTAGCCGTGCGGCGTACACGGCCACATCGTCGGCGCTGCGCTCCCCGGAGCCGCGATACCAAGACACGAACAAGTCCCCGTTCGGGCATTCCACAATCGCCCGGTGCATGGTTGTGTTGCGCATGCAGCGGAAAGATCAACTCCGAACGCAGCTCCGCCGCATCCTCCGCGTTCGCAACACCAGCAAATACGACAACAAGCGCAACGCTAACCGTTAAGCAACGCATCTGAGAATTCCCTCTTAATAGCTTGCGGTGCGTTGAAGCACGATGCTTGCCGTAAAGTCGTTATCGACTCGCATCTGGCGCTGTTGGCCTCGGACCAGATCCGCCCGGGCCGTCCGGTCCACGGCCTTGCGCCCCAGGTGGCGAACCGAATCCGCCTGGCCCGCTTCGTCCTCCGCGGCCGCGGTCCATGAAACCGCCGTGCGTTTCGGCAACCTTGACGTCGAATTCGCCTTCGATTCTGTCGCCGGCGTTCATACCGACCTTCGCGAGCGTCAGTTTACCCTCGACGATCCTCCCGCCAAACGGCATGAAAGGATTCCCGCCGCCTGAGCCTTCCGCGAGCGAGCCATGCACCGCAATCGTCTTGCCGGCACTTGCGCCAAAAATCTTCGGATCCACATTGAGCGTCATCGTCAGCTTTTTGTCATCCGACTCGCGGACACCCGTCAACACGACGGTGGCCGGCGGCTCAATCTGCCCGAATGGCCCGCCGCCAAAGTTCCCTCCACCCCCTCGCCGCGCCCCATCACCGCCCGGCCGCGACTCCGGCGTCCGCGGTTGCGCATCGGTCGGGGTGCGCCGCGCGGCGGCTCGCCGGCGCCTGGCGTCCGCCCGTTGGCCCACCCCCGCGGCCCGCCACCCGGGGGACCAAACGGAAATCGCGGCATCTGCGCGAGCTGAGCAGCCGCCCCGATTTGCTTGAATGCGACCGTATGGCCGTCCAATTTGATCTCAATCTCGGCGCTGCCCGCTTCGAGCGGATTGTCCGCCGGTTTGTCGTGCCAAATCGTGGCAAACGATCCCTTGGCCGTGCCCACCTCGACCGTGTACATCGGCTTGCGCGGTTGCGATGCGACCTGGACCGGCCAATTCTCCAACTCCTTTGTGACTGCCTCGCGGTGCGCGCGAATAAACCGCCGCATGCTGTCCATCGAGCCGGGCGCGCCAGACTGCCGCTCGTGCAAGTGATCCTTCACCAGCAGCCTCGACGCGATCGATCATCGCCACCAGCTCGTCTTCCTTCCACACGCTGTCGAGAATCTCTCGCATCGTCTCACGATAGCGCTCAGCCCCGCCGTCGGCGCGATACAGGCGATTGGCCAGCATGCTCTCGGCATACACCGACGTGGCGCCGCTTGCCCGAAGCCGAACGGCCCGCGCATGCCCATCAACGCGCCGTCCGCGCCCCACGGCATGAAGTAGAACTTGCCGTTGCCGCCGTTCTCGTACAGCCAGTAGTTGTTTTGGTTGTTGCTATAACCGTCCCAAAAACCAATCAAGCTTTCGACCACCCAGAAGCGCATAAAGTTGTCGAGGTCCACGAGTTGTTCGACCTCGCCCAGCTCCAGCTTCTCGGGTCCGGCAAGCACTTGGCCAACCGTACGAGGTCGCCGCGATCGCGGTCGCTCTTTTCGCTCTTGGCTTCGATCCGTGTGATGGCGCTTGGGTGAAAATCGGCGAGCGTGCCCTCGTACAGATTCCCCGCATGGTTGCCGAACCGCCGCTCAAGAAACGGCTTCCCGATCGATTCGACGTTCGAGTAAATCCCCAGGTATTCGCCGTTGACCGTTACGCGGGCAAAGTTCGCGCGCGGCGCATGGACGCCGGCGGCGTTGAAAAGATGGTAGGTCAGGAACTGGCTCACCAGCGCGGGATCTTGCTTGTTGTTGTTCAGCGTGAGGACATCGATGCCCGCGACCGGCCGCTGCTTCTCATACTGGTCGAACTTGACTTTGAGCGACGGAAATCGGTCGTCGAGCGAACCGATGAAACCCTTCTTGCGGATGCCGACCGATTCGATCTTCACGCCGTCGATCGTGATATTGCCCTTGAAGTACGTGAACGGGTCTTCGGAAATTCCGCCGGTAAACGCCCGGCGAATGTCGCGCGTTTGCTTGCACAGCTCGCGCCAGTCGTTTTCCGGAAGCTCGATCGCGATTTCAATCAGACGTTCGGGGACAAGCAGCCGGTCGTCCGTCAGTCCTTCGGCCCTGCGCGAAGGCCTGTCGCCGCGGCGATCAACACACCGAGAACCAGCCAGGCGAGCGCTCGGCGAAAACCCAAGCGACAATCCCCGCGCTGACAGCACGAATCCGTGGATCCCATTCGCTACTCACTCCAAATGTGGGGGTAGAACGCTCCGTAAACAGTTATAACCCCGTGCGCGGGCAAAGGTTTCGTCAATTGCACACGAAAGTCGATCGGGCCCGGTAACGAGCCTGCCGGCTGCACCACGCCATAAGTTGACGAGCCTGCCACGGGTTGATAATCGTAAAAGTGGATGGATCGCCATGCCGTCGTTTCCCGCCCTCGCCCCGAAAATCCCCCGTCGTCGCGCTGGCAATGGAGTCGCTGATGTCTGACGAACCAAGCGGTGAGAAGCTCGGACTAAGTTTATCGCTCCAGCGGCCGATCCAATCGGATTTGGCGCAAATCTCGGTGACGCGCGACCAGGCCGGCAAGGTCGTCTATCCGGAGCTCGATGCGGACGGTGATCACGTACACTTCGAGATGGTGCCGATGGGGGGCGAGTCACTGCTTTGGCTAACCATGCGGCGCGGTACCACACCGGAACTTGCGTCTTCGTCGCTCCGCAAAATTGCCGATCTGATCGACCGTCATGGGCAGAAGATTCTCACATTGCTCGAAGGCAACGAGGGATCATTTAACGCGGAAGGCGAAATCGTCGCCGGCCCACTCAGGCTCGGTTACGACGAGAATGGCGATATCGTTTTCCCCGAATAGCCAGCGCCGACTGCCAGGTAGTTATAGTGTCGCTCCAAGCGCAGTCGTTTACCTATGGCAATCGTCCACTCGGGGCGACATGAGGGGCGTCTGCCTCAAGCCGACCCCAAAAAAAACAAAATACTGGACCTGTCCCCTTTTCTGGGCCAGAGGTGTTGCTCAATGATGTCTGGCCTGAGCTGCCGCATAGCAGCGCGCGTCCCCAATGTTCAAACCCTTCTAACTCGGATTCGCCGAACTTGTTGTAGAACGATCGCGACTGCAAGTCCGGCCAATAGCAACGTCATCATTCCCGCTTCTGGGACTGGTTCGAATACATAAACGGCGCCAGTGTTCAGCAATCCGTTGCTGTCCACCGTCGGCGCACCGATGATCATTCCTCGGCTGTTCGCCGCGACCGACCAGCCGAAGGCGTCTCCGGCTTTCGGATCGGGATTCGGTATATCGAGCAGCAAGATGCCGGTTTGCCCATCAAAAAGATAGGCACGCCCGGCGTCTTCAAGACCGTCCACCCACGCGTGCCAATCTCCAACCAATACATTCCCTTCTGGCGTTATTGCCAGGGTCTGGCCGAACGAGGCTCGCGCAATTAAATGCGAGCTGAACAGTGTGTGCTCCAAAGCGCCCGTCTCGCTGTCGAAAATATAAACCGTGCCTGACTGCTCAACGCCGCTGGTGCTGTCCCTCAAGGCCCCAACTGCAATGATTCCGCTTCCCGCCGCTACGCTCCATCCAAAGCCATCTGACGGTGCCGGCCGCGCTTGCGGATTAGGGTTCTCCAACGTGAGCACAACGCCGCCGGTTTCCCGGTTGAAAACCCAAACGCGGCCGGGATTGTCCCCATCCGGATGCGTGTCTCCTGGCAAGTCGTCGGCAATGGCACCCAACAGGGCATTGTTCCCACTAATCGCCAACGGAGTGCCGCCGCTGCCAAATCCATCACCGGCCTTTGGCTCCGGATTTGGCAATGGAAGTCGCAATTGACCAGTCGCAGCACTGAAAAGGTATGCACGACCGACCGACTCCAGACCAGGCTGCGAAAAAGCCGGCCTGAAACGACAAGACTTCCATTGCCATAGCTTATGGCTGTTCCAAAATTGTTATTGGGGACCGGATTCGGAATCGAATGCAGTAGCGTGCCGTTCGACGCACTAAATTCGTACACGCGTTCTTGGACGCCAATTGTCGAAACAAACACGCGGCCGTCGCCGCCCGTGATCGCGCAGCAAACTGATCCTGGTCTGTCGGCTCGGGATTGTCAAATATCCACGTCACTTGTCCCGTTTGACCGTCGAAGATGTATGCCCTGCCACGTGCGTCAATGGGGAGTGTGAACCGGTTCCGCTCCGAAACAAGGACGTCACTGTCCATGCTCGATACGACGAATCCGAAAAACCCTCCCGCTTGCGGCTCCGGCGCCGTCAGCGTAAACAACAAATCCCCTGGCGCTGCCGCCGCCACTCCGTTGATCAACGCGGCCATAAGAAACACTCCCGCTCTCGCCCCGCCGTACTGCCATCGCTGAGTCTTCATAACCGCCTCTTCCGCTGGTGGAAGCTAATAGAACGAATCGGAATTGCAACGCAATTCCAAATAAGTACCTAGGTATTTCTCATGGCCGGATACTGCTTGCCTTTCGAGTTATTTGCTGGCAGTCACTCCTTCACTCTAATCAAACCGAAAACGGAGGGTTTATTTTCTCTGTCGCACTTGCCAACCCTGCCCTGTGTCCCCTTATCTCCTTCCGGTATCCCCTTTCCCCTTCCTGTATCCCTTATCCTCAAACTACTATTGACTAGTACAGTAGTGTCTTGTATACTTACCAAATGGCCCAAACCGGCCGTTTCGCTCTTTGACATCCCGAAACCAGCCCCCCCATAGGTCCTGAGCCTGTCGAAAGAACCCCAAGCCGATCCCTTGGCGCAGCGCACCGGGAATCTGTCGGGATTCGCAAGCGATTCGCGGTTAATCCTGTCCCTTGCGTCTTTGCGACTTTGCGTGAAACAACTTCCCGCGCACAGGTTGATAATTCGCGGCCTCACCAACTAGGCTCAAAGTTGCAATGCTCAACCGCTCAGCAACTTGCGCAATCAGCTTTTCGCAACGGAGGCGATTTGTTCCCCACAAGTCGGGGCCCCCCACGATCAGATTCTCTGGGGAACAATTGGGCCGCAGACCTGACGTTCCGCTCCTTCTGCGGCTGCTTTTCTTGGCGCCTTTGCGACCTGGCGTCTTTGCGTGAAATCACTAACGCGATGGCGGTGAAAAGCGTCACGCCTAAGCCCCCCGGCGCGGGTCGGTGCGGCCGATGATGTCGCTAATGCCGGTCTGATTAAATCCCTTGTAACCGTCGTCGCGCTGAAGCACTTCCAGGTGCGAGCCGAGCGCACCTTCGCGGCGGAATTTCTCGGCCTGCTCGCGCGTGATCTTGCCGGCCGCAAGCAGCTTCTCGATGCGGCTTGCTTCCACCGGCCAGATTTCGCCCGCCGTAAAGGCCTGCCGCAGATACGGAAGGTCGGTAAACGGCTTCATCGACCCAATCTCGGCCTCCTTTAGCTGCTCGCGGGCCGAGTCGAAATCAAACTGCGCCTCCAGGTGATGCATTCCCGCTTCCAAGAACGCCTCGCCGTGCAAAGCGCACCACAGGCCCACCGTGCCCAGCTCGTCGCGATCCGCGAGTGGCTGGTGTGCAAAATCGTCGGCGACCTCATCGGGCGAAAGATCGACGTCGGCGAACACGCACAACCCGCAGTTGTGCTGCTCCAGCACCTGTGCGCCCCACCCGGCCTCGCGACCGGCGTAAAACCGCTCGCGGCACTCAAAGCCGAGCAGCTCGAGCGTCGTGATCAGATCGCGAAACTGCTGGCGGCTGGAGCGATACGTGTGATGATCGTGATTGGCCCAACCGAGTCCCAGCCGCTGCTGCGCGCATACTGAACCTGGCCCGCGCGATTGCGACTTTGCCAATACTCGCGTTCCGCGGCAAAAAACAGGTCCGCGGTCCAATCGACGCCAATATCTCGCTGCGCGTCTTTTATGAGCCGTTGCGCTTCGGCGAACCCATCCGACGGATTGTCGAACTTTCGCTGGCGGTTCTTGAATCGCTGAGAATGGCTATCGGCCGCCGTGAGTTGGTCGTTGCGAATCGTCGGCGGAGCGAAGCCCGCAAAACCGTGTCGTTCGACGATCCAGAATCCAACGTCCTGCGCCGCATCGACCAGCGCAATCCGCAACGGCCCGCCCCGCACGCCGAGCGGCGTCACAGTGGCAGTCAGACCGTAAGTCTGCAAGAAGAAATCGACGTCTTCCACCTTGATCGCCACTCCCGACGTCAGATCGCCGTGCATTCCCCGATCGGCGGCAACGATCGGCGGAAACATGCCGTCGGCGTGACGCCAGGCGACCGTGTCCTGTGCGGAGTCGATCTGGTATCCCGCGCGATGCTTCGCCGGCAATCGAATCGCTCGATGGCACGGCCAGGTGGTCCAACCAATCGACCAGCCGCGTGCCGGTTTCAAGATGCATTTGCGTGCCTAGATCGCCAAGTCGCGGATGCGCGCAACGCAATCCGACAACAAGCGGTTGACCAGCGCCGCCGCTTCCGGTTGCGGGCGCCATTGAAACGAATTGTCGGCGGTTGGAGTCGCGAGAATTCCCATAAAGCCGTAGGCTAAAGTAAGGGCCAATGCACGACATTGTACCGCTGAGTGGATCATTGGGGAGACGATTTGCCGTGAAGCATCGGGTATTGCTGTTGGGCGCCGGCAAGATCGGCCGCATGATTGCGCGCCTGCTTGTGGACAGCGGCGACTACGATGTTGTCGCGGCCGATGTGCATGCCCCCGCGCTTGAGCGGATCGCATCGCGCATCGGCGTTGACACGCTGGCGGTTGACGCGACGGATCTGGCCGCGCTCAAACGGGCAATGCAAGACCGCGACAGCGTCATCTCGGCACTGACGTTTCACCACAACGCGCGGGTGGCCGAGGCCGCGCTGGCCGCCGGCGTCAATTACTTCGATCTCACCGAGGACATTGAGACGACTCGCCAAGTGCGAAAGGTCGCCGAGCGTGCCAGGCCCGGACAGATCTTCATGCCGCAGTGCGGTCTGGCGCCGGGCTTCATTTCGATCATCGCGCAGCACCTCGCAAAGTACTTCGACCAGATCGAAACCGTCCACATGCGCGTGGCGCACTGCCGCAGTTTCCGACGGGTTCGCTGAAATACAACCTCACCTGGTCCACCGACGGATTGATCAACGAATATTGCAACCCGTGCGATGCGATTCACAATCGCGAGCGAATCGCCGTGCTGCCGCTAGAGGGGCTGGAGAGTTTCTCGCTCGACGGCGTGCGCTATGAAGCGTTCAACACCAGCGGCGGGCTGGGCACGCTGGCGGAAACGCTCGCGGGCAAGGTCCGCGAATTGAACTACAAAACCGTCCGCTATCTCGGCCATCGCGACTATATGAATCTGTTGGTGAATGAGTTGCGGCTGTCGGAGCGACGCGAGGTGCTAAAGGACGTGCTCGAACGGGCCGTGCCGATCACGTTCCAGGACGTCGTCGTCACGTTTTGCACCGTAACCGGCTATCGCAACCGCGACCTGGTCCAGCGGAGCGATGCCCGCAAAATTTATCACACCGAGATCAGCGGCGAAAACTGGAGTGCGATTCAGGTCACCACGGCCGGTGGCGTTTGCGCGGTGCTCGACCTTCACGTTCAGAACGGTCTGGCGAAACAGGGATTCGTGCGGCAGGAAGACGTCGATTTCACACAATTCATCGAGAACCGTTTTGGGCAGCGTTACGACTACGGCACGGCCCCGCGAACCAGCACGACATAGCAGTGACCGTTTTCGTAAGTGAAGCATGACAGCGGTGAGGCACGGCAACATGAATCAGAAACTTACATCGGCACTGAAGCAACTTGGCCTGGCCGATTTGCGGCATAGCGTGGCAATCGGCAATGATTGGCAAGCAGGCCAGGGCGATCCGCACACCGTGCGTTCGCCGATCGACGGATCGACGCTGGCGGAAATTCATTTCGCCGGCCGCGGACAGGTACAAGCCGCGATGGAGGCAGCATCCGAAGCCTTTCGGTCGTGGCGCGTCGTTCCCGCGCCGGCACGCGGCGAGTTGGTACGCCGCTTTGGCGAACGGCTGCGTGCCATGAAGAGCGATCTGGCCACGCTCGTTAGTTGGGAAACGGGCAAAATCACTCAGGAAGCCCTCGGCGAAGTCCAGGAGATGATCGATATCTGCGACTTTGCCGTCGGACTGAGCCGCCAGCTCTATGGCAAAACGATCGCGAGCGAACGGCCGCTGCACCGCCTCGCCGAGTATTGGCACCCACTGGGTCCAATCGGCGTGATCACTGCGTTCAATTTTCCCGTCGCCGTATGGGCATGGAACGCGGCGATTGCGCTGGTGTGCGGTGATCCTAGTCGTATGGAAGCCGTCGGAGAAGGCGCCTCTGTCGGCCCTGGCCTGTCACTCATTGCTCGCGCAAGTGATCGCCGATTTCGACGGCGCACCGCCGGCCTTGAGCAGCGTTGTCGTGGGGGGAGCGGACGTAGGCGGGCAACTTGCGGCAAGCACGGCTTTGCCGCTTCTTTCCGCCACCGGTTCGGTGCGCATGGGCCGCGCGGTGGCACAAACGGTGGCGGCGCGATTGGGCCGTTCGCTGTTGGAACTGGGCGGTAACAATGGAATGATCGTCACGCCGACGGCCGACCTCGACCTGGCGCTGCGATCGATCGTGTTCGCCGCCGCCGGCACGTGCGGCCAACGCTGCACCACGCTGCGGCGCCTGTTCGCACATGAGTCGATTGCCGACGAGTTGCGAGACAAGCTACAGGCCGTATTCCAGCGTTTGCCGATCGGCGATCCCACGCAAGATGGCGTGCTGGTCGGCCCGCTCATCGATCCACAAGCTTTCGAGAACATGCAGACCGCGCTCGCCACTGCGCGAGCAAGGCGGGAGGGTCCATGGCGGCGAACGGGTAACAAAAGGAGTTCCAACAGGCGGCTTCTATGTCCGGCCCGCGCTTGTCGAAATCACCGCCGACGCGGCAATCGTTCAGCAGGAGACGTTCGCGCCAATTCTCTACTTGATGCGTTATGACCGATTTCCAACAGGCGATCGAACAGCACAATGCAGTTCCCCAAGGCCTGGCGTCGGCGGTGTTGACCCGCGACGTCCGCGAGGCGGAGTTGTTCTGCTCGCCGGCCGGTTCGGATTGCGGCATCGTCAACGTAAACATTGGCACAAGCGGCGCTGAAATTGGCGGGGCCTTTGGCGGCGAAAAGGAGACCGGCGGCGGCCGCGAATCCGGCTCCGACGCCTGGAAGCAATACATGCGCCGCGTCACCAGCACCGTGAACTATTCGGACCAGTTGCCCTTGGCCCAAGGGATCAAGTTTGTGATCTGACTTGGTCCGGACAGTCATTCGTCCCAGCGGCGGCGACATCTCGCGGCGCTGGGGGCGGCGGCGTGACGCCTTCTGCACGCATGAACTTCTCGATGGCGGCGATGGTGTCTGGGGC
This sequence comes from Pirellulales bacterium, assembly GCA_963829655.1. Classification (GTDB taxonomy): domain Bacteria; phylum Planctomycetota; class Planctomycetia; order Pirellulales; family JALHPA01; genus JBBDYH01. Next base: position 4,890,366 of record CAWHJG010000002.1, on the reverse strand, counting down.
AGGTCGGAAGTTGCCCGGTCGATGTCCCTGCGCGATCATCAGCGGCGTCCACCCGGCCTTGTTTTTCTTGTTCCAGATGTTGATGTCCGCGTGGTGATCGGCGAATAGCTGCACCAGTTGCCAACGGCTTTGGTATGCCGCGCCGTGCATCGCGGTTTCGCCGTTGTCGTCCACGGCGTTGACGTCAGCACCGAGTTCCAGAAGCAATCGAACCGCCTCGACGGCTTCTTCCTCAGTCCCTGCCGCTTCGTCTCCGTCGCCAAGCGCCCCCACGCCGGCCGCGGCCAAAAGCGGCGTGCAGTTGTCTGCATTTGGCAACCGCGAATCGGCGCCCAGCTCGAGCAACAGTCGCATCAACGGAACGTCGCATGCCCGCGCCGCCAACAGAAACGGGGTCGAGCCGGTGGTGGTGAATCGGCCGCGGCCCGACTCTCCCTTTTCGAGCCGGCTGTCGATGTCCGCTTCGTGCGCCACAAGTTGCTTGACCATATCCAGGCTGGTCAGCTTGCCCGACCCGGCGGGAGGCGGGTCGCCGTCGCCGCGAATCGGCTTGCGAACATTGGTAATCGCGTGCAGCGCCGTGTAGCCGGCGGGCCGAGCGTTCGGATCGGCGCCGCTTTCAGCAACGCCGCCGCCAGCTCGAAATGGCCGTTCTCGACCGCCAGGATCAGCGGGGTGATCTGCTTGCGGCGCCGGGGTCGCTGGATTGTCTGGGCCGCATTGCTTCGTTCACGTCGGCCCCAGCTTCCAGCAGCCGTGAACGACCTCCGTCCGGCCCTCCCGCACGGCGAACAAAAATGCCGTAAACCCGGACCGGAGCCGAGTGCGGAAGTCTGCCCCAGCCTCCAAGAGGGCATCGACGACTTCGACGTGCCCTTCCGCCGCCGCCCACATCAGCGCCGTCTGTCCTTTGTGTTCACGCGCGTTGACATCGGCGCTCGCGCGAAAAGCGCCTTGACGGGACCGAGCCGTCCGGTGCGAGACGCGGTCATCAGGGCTGTCTCTCCGCCGGGTAGCGTCGGTATTCGGATCCGCGCCTGCTTCGAGTAACAACTCGACAATTCGCCGTGTTGCCGTTTGTGCAAGCGATCGACAGAGGGGCTCACGCCGTAGCGGTTAGATTTCCTGACGTCGGCCCCGGCGGAGACGAAAAGTTTCACCGTGTCTAAGTCATCGTGATACGTAGCCCAATGCAGCGCCGTCATTCCGTCGGCCTGCGCCGCGTTCACGTCGGCCTTCTTTGCCAGTTGAGCGCGTATCGCAGCCGCCTCTTGATGCTCGGCAGCGTCGGCCAGTGACAACTCGGCGGCAGCGACAGACCTGCCGCCAGCCAGAAGCGCGGCGACGCACACACAAGCGGCGAACAGATTGACTCGCATGGCAATCGTCTCCGCGCGCCTCAGATCGAGAGTGGATGGAACAGCTCATCGACCTTGCCGTCGCTATCGGCGAACGAATCGAGCCGCACGCCGACCTTGTCGAGCAGCGTCAGATGCAGATTGGCCAGCGGGGTCGCCTCTTTGTAACGGATATGGCGGCCGCCGCGCATGTTCCCCGCCGCGCCGCCAGCGACGATGATCGGCAGGTTGACGTGGTCGTGCACGTTCGGGTTTCCCATTCCGCTGCCGTACAGGTAGAGCACGTGGTCCAACAGCGAGCCGTTCCCTTCCGGCGTGGCCTGCAGCTTCTGCAAAAACTCCGCGAACAGCGAAACGTGGAACTGATTGATCTTTGCCACCTTCGCGATCTTGTCGGGATCGTTGCCGTGGTGCGTCAGCGGATGATGCGGGTCGGAAACGCCGATCTCCGGATACGTTCGGTTGCTCGTTTCCCGCGCCAGTTGAAACGTGATCACGCGCGTGATGTCCCCCTGCAGCGCCAACAATTGCAAGTCGAACATCAATCGGGCGTGGTCGGCGTAGGACGCCGGAACGCCGACGGGGCGATCGACGTCCGGCAGCGGATTCTCCTTCGCCGTCGCTTCGGCCTGTTGGATCCGGCGTTCCACGTCGCGGACCGTCTCCACGTACTGCGTCAACGCGATTGCGATCGCCCGGCCCGAGCGTCTTCTGAAGGCGAGCCAGCTCGCCGGTCACCGAATCGAGCAGGCTGGCTCGTTTCTTGAGCGCCGCGCGGCGCTCGGCCGCGTTGCCTCCTTCGCCAAAGAGGTTCTCGAACACGATCCGCGGGTGCGCTTCCGCCGGCAGCGGCGTTGTCGGCGAGGACCACGACAGGTTGTTTTGATAGACGCACGCATAGCCGTTGTCGCATTGGCCGACGACGGAGAGCAGGTCCATCGACAGTTCCAGCGACGGAAGCTGCGTGTCTTGGCCAATCTGCTTGGCCGCAATCTGATCGACCGTCGTTCCCAGGTAATAATCGGTGCTCTCGGTCCGCTTCGCCTTGGCGGCGCTCAGGAACGCGGCGTTCGAAGTCGCGTGCGTTCCCGGATACGCGTTACGCAGCTCCAAATTGGAGATCACCGCGACGTTCTTCTTTAACGGCGCGAGCGTGCTGAGTGTTGGCGACAGCTCGTCGAGCGTGTTCTCGCCAGGCGGAGTCCAGCGGGTCACGTCGCATCCCATCGGCATGTAAACGAAGCCCAACCGCCGCAGCCGCGCCGGATTGGCCGGAGTGTCCGCCACCGCTGTCAGCGAAGGAACCATCGCGTCCAGCAGCGGTAGCGCGATCGCCGCTCCTGCGCCGCGCAGAAAGGTCCGCCGCGGCATGGCCTTTTTCGTGACGATCATTGAGACGTCCTCATCTGAAACGGCGTGCTGTTGACGATGCCCACAATCAGCCGCGAGAACCGATAATTGTCCTCGCGTGCATCCGCCACAATCTTACGGACTGCCGGCGCGTCAGAATACTCGACGCCCCGCCCAAGCGCAAAGGTCATCAGTTTCTCGGTCAGCGTTCGCACGAAAAGCTCTGGGCGATCCAGCAATGCCTGCTCCAGACCGGCAATCCCCACAAATTCGCTGCCGTCGGGCAGCCCGCCGGAGGCATCGATCGGCTGACCGGCTTCCATCTCCCGCCATCGGCCGACCGCGTCGAAATTCTCCAATGCAAATCCGACCGGGTCCATCAGCTGATGGCAACCCGCGCAGGCCTCGTTCGCGCGATGCTGCTTCAGCCGCTCGCGCACGGAAAGCGACGCCGAAACCGTATTGTCGTCAAGCGGCGGGCACGTTGTCCGGCGGCGGCGGCGGCGGAGTGCCGACGAGATTCTTCAGAACCCATTGCCCGCGAATCACCGGCGAAGTGCGTGTCGCGTACGAAGTCACCGCCAGGATGCTGCCCTGGCGAAGCAGCCCACCGCGCTGACTTTCCTTATCCAGCGCAACGCGGCGGAATCGGCTGCCATAAACGTGCGGAATCCCGTAGTGCTTGGCGAGACGTTCGTTGAGGTAGGTGTAGTCCGCCTTGATCAGATCGAGCACGCTGCGGTCCTCGCGCAATGATGCTCTCGAAAAACAGCTCCGTCTCCTGCCGCAACGCCTGCCGCAGGTTGTCGTCGAAATCCGGATACAATCGCATGTCCGGAATGACCGAATCCAGATTGCGAAGGTAAAGCCACTGACCGGCAAAGTTGCTGACGAGTGAGCTGGACCGCTTGTCCGAAAGCATCCGCCGCACTTGCTGTTCGAGCACGTCGGATTGGCTCAGCTCGCCGCTGACGGCCAGATCGAGCAGCTCGTCGTCCGGCATGCTGCTCCACAGGAAGTACGACAAGCGCGACGCCAATTCCACCCCGCTGACGCGATAGGCCGTTGCCAGGCGCAATGCCGGCAGGATCGCGTTCGATGCGGAACAGGAACTGCGGATTCACCAGCAGTGAGCTGAGCGCCAACTCAATGCCCGTCTTCAAAGCCGCCTTCGGCACGCCCCTGCCGGTAGAACTCCAAAAGCGGCTTCAAGTCGTCGTCATCGACCGGCCGCCGATACGCCCGCCGCGCAAGCGTGGAAAGAATGCGCTTGGCGCAGTCCTCTTCGTCGTCAGGTCCGGTCGGCGCGCAGGTGAAGATCCGGCGCCGGCTCGGCGTATCGCCGGCGCCGCCGGCCTCAAACGGGCCGATGATCGAAACCTGATAAACCGCCGGGCCGATGCGCGGATGCCGGTAGAAGTTGAAATGCACGTTCAGCGGCTGCCGCGCCGTTTCCAACAGCGACGACGACTTATTCAGAAACGCCACGGCCACCTTGTGCGGGCCGGCCGTCGTTTTGATGCGCGTGTTCAAGTTGGCGTCGATGGATCGATTGGTTTGCCCGTTCGGACGGCGGCTTTACCGTGAACAGCTCGACGCGTTGACGGTCGAGCTGCACTTCCAACTCGTGCGGCTCGCTGAGGCCTTCGACCTCTTCATTGCGGTCGCGCATCAGGCGGACTTGAATCTCGTACTCGCCATCCTGCGGAAATTGGTACGGGATCGCGATCCCGCCGCGCGTGCCGATCGGCAGTCCGTCGAGGTGCGCATCCTGCGTAACATCGGGCGGCACTCGAAAGGTTTCTTCCCGCGGCGATTCGCCCAGCGCGGCCGACGGCCTGGCGGCTGATCGTCTGCGCGGCCGATATGTAGCGGTTGAGCAGCGCCGGCGAGAGATCGGCTGACCGTAATGTTGTCAAAACCGTGGCTGGACTCGTCCGGCTGGCAAGAGCGAGGCGACGTCCACTTCTACCGCCAACAGGTCGCGAATCGTGTTCTGATACTCCGTCCGATTGAGACGGCGGAAGGTCTCGGTGCGCCCGGGATTCGGATGTTTGGCGGCGGCGGCGTCGAGCGCTATTTCGAGCCCCGACACGGCCGCTTCGTATTCAGTTTCCTTGGGACGAGTCGCGTCGTTCGGCGGCATCTGCCGCGCGGTCAGCCTTCGAACAACCTTTTCCCAGGCTTCGGAATTCTTGCCGATGTCTGCCGCGATCAATCCGTCGAGCACCAAGCCCGATTCTTTTGTGGCCGTGTCATGGCAGTCCAGGCAGTGTGCCTCGATAAACTTATTGAGAACGGGACGACTGGCTTGTGCCTTCTCGGGCGGCAGCGTTGCCGACGGTTCATCGGCGGCGCATGTAATCAGTAGGCTCCCCGTCAGAAGGAGGGCCAGAAGCCGACCTTGAATCATGGCAATGCATTCCTGCCGGAAATGACTGTGATCGCCCAGCGGCCGCCGTTTCGCGCACCACGCCCGACTCCGCGCGATCAGCAGCTAAGAATGAGTATGAATTTGTGCCGTCTGGAATGCAAGTAAAAGCGATTTGGCCCTTGCGTTTGCACTCGCCGCGCCGACGACGCTGACTCAAAATCAAGAAAATACACCCGACAGGGCTCGAACCTGTAACCTTCGGTTCCGTAGGCGCCTATCGAAGCCAGTTGGACTGTAGCGAAACACTCGGCGTACAAACGGCTTTCGTCAACGTAATCGCATTTGCATTTGCGTGCAAGGGATGGCGTACTATTACGACTTATCGCGGCATTAAGGCGATAAAACGGTACACACGGTACACCAAGTTCCACGCCGTTAAACCGTGCTCGCTGATGTCAGAGGCACACAACTTCACTGGCGAGAAGTTAGCCCACGGTGCGGGCAGCCACAGTCACGACGGACACATCGCTGGCACTACACTTCGATGTCGCTGCTTCACGCGCTCACGAAGGCTATGATCGCGTCCATCGCCTCTGCCCAGTTTTGCTCCTTTGTCCGCCCCGATGACTTCCGCGGCTTGAAGCTGTGGTCGCCGTCTAGCAACCAGTGGACTCGGACGTGCTTTGAGAGTTTGTATCCTGCAACCTCTTGCCGATTGCCAAATGGGTCGCGTTCGCCTTGGATGATCAGCGTTGGCTCAGTGAGTAGATGGTGCGCCCGTGGCAATCGGCCGCAATAATTAGGTGTTCATGGGTAGCGACAATGCCGGCGGGCGAATCAGGTCGAGATTCGTCGGCCCGCTGGATCTACGCCGACTCATGCCGTCAATTGAACGATTTTGGAACTACCCTTACCGATACGCCTTTCGCACCCGATGTCGGTTCGTCCTGCGCGCGCTAGCAGCAGCCCTCCGATGCGTCGGTCGAATTCACCGACGCTGATTGGCAGACAGTGCGGTCCGCGTCGAGCTGTCGGGCCGACGCGCGTTCGATGAAACCCATGATAACCTTTTGATGCCCGTCCGGAGGCGTCTCTAATCGTCATGGAGCGACATCATGGAGCTTCACCATGACTGCACCAGGATTTACACCCACGCCAATGCGACGGTCGCGGTCCAGGCCCAGGTCTGCCAGCCAAACGCCGCGTCGCGCATCGGTCGCGCGAGCTTTTCGGCACGCGGTCTTTCGCGGCGGGATAAGCCGAGCAACTTCTCCGCGAAGGGACCGTAGCGTTTCTCAGCGTTCGCGATAAACTCAGCCGGCGTGCGTTGCCGGAGAAATCAGGCCCTGGTCGGAGTTGTAGCCGACGACGATGTACACGTCATCGTACTTGCCCGCTTCAACCGGACAATTTACGTGCGGTTTCTTCAGTCCCGAAATGTCTTTTGCAGCAGGGTATGCAGGTAAATGCGCCAGATCTGGTAGTCGTGGCCGTACCCGGGATCTTCGCTCCAGATGTGTTTGACCCCTTTGTCTGTGAACGCCGCGTGGAGCGCGCGTCCGCCGTTGACCGCGTTGTCTTCCGTTCCCGAGCCGATGAAGATGATCTTGTAGTTCTGGTTCGCCTTTGCCGGGTCGGCGAGGAGCGGTTCGGCCGCCGACCGGTTGTAACCGCTGAAGCCGCCGACCACGGAGAACAGCTCGGGGTGTCCGAAGCCGATGGTGGTGCTGTGGCCGCCGCCCATGGAGTAGCCCATGATGGCGCGGGCCTTCTGGTCTTTGATCACGCGGAATTCCTTTTCGACGTAGGGCATCACATAGCCGAGAAGATCCTTTTCCATGTAGCTAGGTCCGGCCGGGCCCGCGCCGCCACCGCCGCGGCGGCCGCGGCCGGGAGGCGGCGTGTAGCCGAGGGAAGTTTGCAGTGCGCGGACTTCGGGCAGTTTGCCGCTGGAACCCGTCGCATCGTGGCCAAAGGGCATCACGATGATAGCGGGGACCGCTTTCTGCTCAGCGATGAGATTATCCATGATCGTGTTGGCCATGCCCGTCTGCGTCCAGCCACGCTCGTAGTCGTTGGCGCCGTGGAGGAGGTAAAGGACGGGATAGCTCTTGCCGCTCGTGCTGTAATCTGGCGGCGTGTAGATAACGACGCGGCGGGCGGTCTTGTTTTCCGGATTGAGGTAGTAGTGTTCAGTGAGGTTACCGTGCGGCACGTCGCGGAACATCATAAATTCGGCTTCCTTGCCGGGGAGGGCGACGATGCTCTTGTAAACGCCCGACGCGGGACGGACGAAGGTGTTTTGCGGGTCGGGAGACGTGAACCCGTCAATGACGAACCAGTATTGATAGTAACTCGGCGTGAGCTTCGGGGAGGTGTAGTACCAGACGCCGCTCTCGTCCTTGGCCATGTCGAAACCGGCGGAGCCGTTGACGGGCACATCACCGAGCTTTGGGAAATCGGTGATCACTCTCACCGTCTTGGCATTAGGGGCGTTCAGGCGGAACGTGATCGTTCCGTTGGCGTTAACCTCCGGCGAGCGGGCGGCGGTGACGACGCTGGCCTCAACTCGGGCTCCGCCGCCACTGCGACCGGGGCCGCTGCCGCCGGGCGGGTTGTTGTTAATCTGGGCCTGAGCTGAGACTGCGACGAACGCGGCGATGACGGCTGCGAAGTACAAACGAGGGCTCTGTTTCATAGGATGGACCTGAGTTGACTTCGCCGAATGGAACATTTGAGACGCGGGCTAGTTTAATATCTCTTGATTCGGTCAATTGGGAACGACGCAAGCCCGCCGGCGCCTTCACGAGCCGCTGCTCACACGGTCAACCCCGCCAACCGGTCGCTGCTGTCGCCGAATCGCTCCTCCTTCACGCCCATGCGATCCATGAGCGAGAGCCAAAGATTGCAGATGGGAGTATCGGCCGGACAATCCACGTGGCGGCCCGGATTGATGGTGCCGCCGCCTTTGCCAAACAGCACGGTGGGAATGTCGGCGTGTGCGTGGCGGTTGCCGTCGGCCATGCCACTGCCATAGATGATCATGCTGTTGTCCAGGAGCGAGCCTTCGCCTTCGCGGACCTTGGAAAGCCGGTCGATGAGATACGCCATCTCGCCAACGTGATGTTCGTTGATCTTTGTGAATTTCTCGATCAGGTCGGGCTTGCGACCGTGATGTGAAACGCCGTGATGTTCCTCGGTGAATCCCAATTCTGGATAGGAGCGGCGATTGCCTTCCGTGGCCATCACCAGCGTGGCAATTCGTGTCATGTCGGTTTGCAGCGCCAGTACAAGCAGGTCGGCCATGAGACGGAAATGTTCGCGAAACAGCGTTGGGACGCGCGTGGGCCGCTCCATGCCGCCCGCCGCGCCTTCGGGTAGCTCCTTCGGCGGAGCCTGAATGCGCCGTTCAATATCGCGTATCGACGTGAGGTATTCGTCAACGCGGCGGCGGTCAGACCTGCTGACGACGCGGTTGATCTCATTCGCCTGTTCGCGCACGAAATCGAGGATGCTCAGGTTCATCGCCTCGCGCTGTTGTTGCACGATCGAGGTTTCGCCCACCGACACGCCGGCGAAAAGGCGATCGAAGACGATTCGCGGATTAACCTCCTTGGGGGCCGGCGTTGTCTCAGATTTCCACGAGATGTTGGTCTGATAGACGCAACTGTATCCGGTATCGCAAAAGCCGTCCTGTTGGCCGAAATCGCAGCCCAGTTCCAACGAGGGAAACCGGGTCGCATTGCCGATCTTCTGAGCGACGAGCTGATCGCAAGTCCGGGCCGCGCGAATGTCGTTGCCCATCGTCTTATAGATGGATTTGCCCGAAAGATACGCGGGCATGGTGCAAGCATGGGCGCCGCCGCCGCGGCCGTTTTTGTCCGCCAGATTGGAAAACACGAGCATCTGAGATTTGAACGGCTCGAACGCCGACAGCGTCGGACCGAGTTTGAAATCAGCGCCCTTCGCCAGTCGGTTTCCAGGCATCCATCCAGACGCCGTTCGGAAAGTAAACCCAAACCATGCGCCGAGGGAACGAGCCAGCGGTTGCTTCCGCCGCCCTCAGCCTGGCACGCGGGGCGAGGGATTCGAGCACCGGCAGCGCGATGGAAACACCCATGCCCTTGACAGCCGTGCGCCGCGAGACAGATCGGTGGAACATGTCATTCTTCTTTCACCTGGATGTTCAATCCCTCTTTTGCCTGACGTTTCTGAAAGAGATCGCTTTCGACGATCGCCAGAATCACGGCGGAGAATCGGTCCCTCCGTGCGCTCGACATTGGAGCAAATTTCCCGTACCGCGCGATCATCGGCATACTCCAGGCCTCGACCCAGCGCGTAGATCAACAACTTTTCAACCAGCGCCTTGCGGAACGCGGCCTGTTTGCCGTTCAACAAGCGCGCGGAATTCCGCCGCGTTTTCAAACGCCGAGCCGTCTGGCAATGTGCCTGAACTGTCAATGGCGCGATTCGCTTCCGTGACTGCGCCAGCCGCCGATTGCGTTGTAATTCTCCAGTGCAAGACCGTAAGGATCGATCCGGCTGTGGCAACCGGCGCATTTGACATTCGCGCGATGCTGCTCCAGGACTTGCCTCACGCTCCCGGTCAGCGCAACACTCTCCTCTTCCAAAGGCGGAACCTCTGCGGGTGGCGGGGAGGGAGGATTGTTGAACAACGTTTCCAACACCCAGACGCCGCGCTTCACGGGAGAGGTGCGGGTCGGCGGTGAAGTAAGCGTCAGAATGCTGGCGTGTGTCAACAGACCGCCGCGCTGCTTCTGCTCGCCAAACTGAACTTTGCGAAACTCGTCACCGCTCACCCCTGCGACCCCATAATGCCTCGCAAGCCGCTCGTTGAGAAACGTGTAATCCGCGTTGAGAAACTCCATGATGCTGCGGTCTTCGTCGATCACGTGCGCTACGAACTGCCGGGTCTCCTCGCGCATGTCCTGGCGCAGTCGTTCGTTGAAATCCGGAAAAAGTTTCGGATCGGGAACCGCCTTCTTGAGTCCACCCAGGTGCAGCCATTGCTCGGCGAAGTTTTCGGTCAACGCCCGCGCCTTCGGGTCGTTGAGCATCCGGCGGACCTGCGCTTCCTGCTCGAGCGCGCAATTGACTCGTCTCCGCCAGGCTGAACAATTTGTCATCCGGCATGCTGCTCCACAGAAAATACGAGAGACGGCTCGCCAGCTCGTATTCATTGATCGGCGCGATACCCTCGGGCGGATCCCGCTCGATGCGATAGAGAAAATAAGGCGAGGACAGGGCCGCGCGGAGTGTGGCATAAGTGGATTTCGGGCGGATGAAGGATTCGCCTTCCTGAGCCAACGAGAGCCGGGCAAATTCCATCAGGCGGTCAATCTCTTCACGAGCGACCGGGCGGCGATAAGCGCGCGGCAAAAACCTCTCCAGCACCATCCGGACGCGAACCTGGTTGTTATTGAATCCGAGCTTCAAGTCTCGGATCGGCAAAAACACGCCATCGTCCGGCTCCGAATAGGTGCCGTCCTTTTCCGCCCAATTCCGACTAACCTTGGCGGTCTTGTCCAATTGCACGATCGCCTGCTCCGCCGTCTTCAAGTACTGATCGAGATGACCTGACGAAACCGTCAACAGATCGGCGATGTTATCGAAACCATAGCCGATGTCGTCAGGCGGCAAATCATCGGCTTTGAAATCGTCGAAATAGAAGAGATCGCGAATCGTGTTGGCATACTCCACTCTCGTGAGACGCCGCACATTCGCCACCTGTCCGAAAGTCCTTAAGCCCAGGACACGGACAAGCTCTTGATCGATCCAGTTCAACAGGACGCTCTTTTCCGCGTCGTTGGGTTTGGCTTTCTTCTTCGGCGGCATTTCGTCCGCACGAATCCGTTCGGCCATCTCCTCGAACAACCGCCGATCCTCCCGCAATCTTCGCTCGAACTCTCGTGCGTCGCCAAATTGCAGGCTCAGATCGCCTTTCGGTTCCTTGCCTCCGTGGCAGTCAGTACAGTACTTGGCCAGGAGGGGCGCAATCGACGCCTTGAAGTACGTGGGTTCCAGGTTCGCGGTTGCGGGCGATTCAACCGCGGCGTCCGGTGAGGGCTTTGTGGCGCACTTCTGAGCAAAGCGCGCTACACAACCCAGCGGTGATAGCTGTCACCAGTGCGGCCAATCTACAGCGATTCCATTTCATCGTTCAGCAGTTTCTTTCGGTCTGAAACCCGACAATGAACGTATCTCATCAGTTCGCAGGCAACTCTAGGGACAACGAAAATGAATTCTAATCCGGGGCTACTGAGGATCGCAACGCTTAGTTGAAAACGGTTGAAAACGGGACGCAGCCCGACCCAGCTCTTTTCCGGCACATCGGTTCTCTTTTTGTCGGCGACCGCGGGGCCGGAGGTCCCATCCCAAGCGATTCTGCCGGCGTACCAAGAGTTAATCGCCGATACAGCCAACAGCCCGCGTCTCGCTGTGGAAACTCAGGCGTTTTCTCGGAATGTGGGGCAGCGCAGTCGAGACGTGACGGGTGCGTCCGCAAACGAACCTTAACTGGCTTGGCGGCGCGGTGCCGTTTCGATGTGTGGAGTCGATGCGACCGACCCACTCATGAGAACGAAGTGACTAGACGTGCTGAAAACGCCTAACAAAACCGGACAGGCGCCACGCAGCGTCCCGAATCACCGATGGAACGACCGGCGGGCTCCGAGCTTGCCCCTTTTAACAGAGATTCTAAGGAGTCTTGGGGGACGCTGTCTTGCCGGCCGCGAGGTGATTCTTAAAAAACGTCACCGTTCGCTTCCAGGCCAACTTTGCTGCAGCCTCGTCGTACCGCGGCGTGGTGTCGTTGTGAAAGCCGTGGTTGGCACCTTCGTACACGTGGGCTTCGAAGGCCTTGTTGTTCTCTTTCAGGGCCTTTTCCAGCGGCGCGGCGCCGTCCATGATGCGCTTGTCGAGCGAGGCGTTGTGAATTTGCAGCGGGGCTTTGATTTTAGCGACGTCGTTCAAGTCGGGCTGCCGTCCATAATACGGGACGCCTGCGTCGAGGATGTCTGGAATTCGCACGGCCAATTGGTAGACCACTCCACCGCCATAGCAGAACCCGACGGCGCCGACCTTGCCGGTCGAATGCTCGTGGGAGTCAAGCCACCGGACCGCCGCGATGAAGTCTTGCATCATTTGTTCGGGGTCACGCTTCGCCTGCAGGGCGCGGCCCTCGTCGTCGTTGCCGGGATAGCCGCCCAGAGGCGTTAGCGCATCGGCACAAGGCCAGAAATCCTTCCGCAGCGAGCCGGCGGCCCACGTCTTCAATGTACGGATTCAGGCCACGATTCTCATGGACCACCACAACCCCCGGGAACTGTTGTCCTTCGGCCGGGTGGGCCAACAGCCCCTTCATCTTGCCGGCCCCTTGGGGCGACGGATAAGTGATCGTCTCCGTTTTGATGCGTGGATCATCCGGCTTCACCTGTTGCGCCCAGGCGTAGTTCGGAGTGAGGCTGGCCAGCAATGCTTCCACAGTCACTCCGCCCACCGCAAAGACGCCAAGCCGCTTGAGATACTCACGCCGCCCAACGCGGCCGTGGGCATAATCGTCATACAAATCCAGGATTTGCTGCTCAAACTGCGCAGGGTTGCTTACGTTCCATAAAAGACACCTTTTCGGCCGGAGTTTCTGAAATGAACGATTCGTACGGGTGCCTGGCGGCGAAGCTTGCGATGCCGCAGCAAGGTTGACAGCGACAATTGTTATTTAATCGGCGACGCGAAGCTAGAAGCCCTGATGTCGCGTCTCCCACCGTGCGCCGACGCGCACTGATGAGTTTTGTCTCCGCTGATGTTTTCAATATGCCTGCCCTGACCGATAAGGCGATGATCGCGTGGCTGGGGTTGATTCTAGTGCCTGTCATCATGTTCGGCGTGATCACTCAATTGGAGGCAGTGTCGTGCCAAGACGGAGAATGGGACAGACTGACTATTGAGTGAACGAAATGCCGAACCAAGCACTACAGCAGACGGCGAGGCATGATTCGTTTCTGGTACTTCATAGCTCACCAGTGCCCCGCCGCTGCTGAGCTATATCGTTATTCCAGAACCTCATGGCTTTCCCGAGTGCTTCAGATAACCACCCCTTTGATGACACAGTCTGAGCGTGTCGGAAACTCATCCCTTTTCAAGGAATGAGACTTCGGGCCGTCTTGGCCGCGACGGGTGCCCCACCAAACGAACTTTTTCTAGACGCGTTTCGCTGGCAGCTCGACCTTCCATACAGCCACAAGTTAATCAAAACAATTGTGAGCTCGTGCCAAAGCGATCTTGATATAATTCGAGTGGCACATTTGCCGTTTCATGCGGTTTCGTACGCGAAAATGCATTCTTCCTTGACCGGTCTCTGGGTCAAAGGTTTGTCGCGGCCGACAAAATGGACTGAAATTCCGATTTCCTTTTAAGACGCGGCATCTATTGGCGTCTCAATAGATAGAGAACCGAGGCAGGTGTCGATGTCATGCCCAATTGATAGGCACACCGTTGACCAATTGGTTATCCAACATCTGCCTTTGGCCCTTCGCCTGGCGCAGCAACTCACAAACAACCCTGACACGGCTGAAGACGTAGTGCAGGAAGCACTCTGTCGTGTGCTGAAGTGCTGGAAAAGCTATCGCGGTGAGGCGACATTCAGCACCTGGATGATGCAAATTGTGGTGAACGTTGATCGTGATCGTCGACGACGCTGGCGAAAGACGGATGAACTACCGCACGAGTTTCGCGTCTTTGGTGCAGGCGACGCGATCGAGCAAGCCGAGGTAGCTGAGCTCAATGTGACAATCCGCGCGGTAATCAATCGCTTACCTGACCGGCAACGTGAGGTCGCCTTGCTCAGTCTGGGCGAGGGATTGGAGGCGAGAGACGTCGCCTATATTTTGGAGACGACTGAGGCGAATGTACACACGTGCGTCCATTTAGCGCGAAAGCGAATCGCCGAGGCGATTGGTATCGACTACGCACGTCGGAAATAACATGAAGCGCGACAACGACAACTTGCCATCCGACAAAGGCCTTGACGAGGCAATTCGAGCATCGCTTTTGTCGCAAACCGACGAGTCTCGTCTGAGGCGCCTGGAACGTTTTTGGCATCTGCAGTCACAACGACAGGCCCGACAGCGCCAGGTATTGGTGACGCTCCCATTTGCGACCGCAGCAGCGGCGGCAGTTGTGTTCTGCGTGATCTTATGGAGCCGTCAAGAAGACACAAAATCCGCGCCGCCAAGAAATAAGTCGCCTAACGCCAATTCGGATCTCGCCGACACTGGCAACACTGACCGGACGCCGATCGACCAATCGCAGTTGGGTGGCCGACCACCAACTGGGTACGAACGGTTTGTATTTGCGGTTCGAACCAGCGCACTGGTCCCCGCGACAACAATGTCGGCTACGATCGATGAGGCGATCAATCAACTCAGGCAGAACCCTGAATCAAATGCAAATCAGATAGTCAATTCGCCGGGTTTCGAACGGCGCGTTCGCGGAAGCCCTATTACTGCGAAGATTGCCCCGCTCCACGAACGAGGATCAACGCGCCATATTACGACTGTTAGCCGTTTGTGGCACGTCGCGTTCAACCCCGGCGATTCTGGGGCTTAGCAGGCACGATTCATTACGTGACGACGCCTTGCAAACGATTGAACAAATTGTGGGAATTGAGAATCTGGCTCAACTTGTCGGGAGTGGGCTCGACCGTCGCATGCGAGCGGCACTCATCCGACGACTACTCGCAGCCGACTCTGAACCGGCGTTGATCGGATTCTTGTCGCTGTTGCGCGATGACAAGATGCGCGACGAAGCGTTAGCCCTGGCGTCGGAAATGCCCCAACTGCCGATTGCCACACTTATCGGCCTTCTGGATTTCAACGAAGAATCGGTGCGTGTCTCCGCGGCCATGCTGCTTGGATACATAAATAATGCGGAGGTTACGCAGCTTCTTATCGCCCGCGTATCGAAGAAGCCATCGAAGTCGACGGAAGCCTGGATGGCCTTGATGGTCAGCGATGGCGAGTTGGCTGGCAAATTCTTAGCCTACGCGGCACATCGTCCGCAGTTGCTCGGGCATTTCAATGCCGCGCGGTGCGGTGGGCCCAATTGATTCCTTAGTACTTCAAGTGAAGGAGATTGCCGTGTGTATGCCTCGCGTATCGCTCCGCGATTTGTATGTTGTACTCATTGCTGTAGTTGTGTGTTTGCCGCAGAGGATCGCAGCCCAAACACCCGCAGAATCTCAAAACGCGCCCAAAAGGGCCGCCGTGGCGCCACCAAAGGGCGATTATTTGCTCCGGACCTACGAGGTCAGTGACCTCGTTATCAACATTCAGGACCATCCCTATAGCGAGTCACTCGACGCCGATTCAAAAGGTTTCGGCGGCAGTGGTGGAATTGGTGGTGGAGGCGTTGGAGGCTTCTTCAGCGTACCAGAAAGTGACAAGCGGCTCGGTCTCAACGGTGCTTCAACCGACCCACGAGCTATTAGAGTACAGTTTTGTCAATTCGGAGGCGGCGGAACTGGCGGCGGACGAGCTGTAGGTGTCGGTGCGGGAAATCTCCCGCCTGCCACAACGACTATCACTTTGAACGACCTCACGCGCGTCTTGGTTAACACCGTTGCTTCGGACACTTGGGCAATTAATGGGACGGGCCAGGGTCAGGTTGAGCCGATCGGGACCGCCTTGGTCGTATGGCAAACGCCAGCGGTGCACGAACAGATTCTGGAGTTGCTGGACCAAATACGCCAGGGCTCGGGTGATCGCAAGACGGTAACAGTTGACGCCCGTTGGTTACTACTCGACTCTGACGATCTTGATCGCCTTGTACTTCCCGATCAGACAGGTGTTCCAGGGGTCGACCGCAAAGTGCTCGACGAGTTCACGCGGCGCCCCGGTAGTATCCGCGGCATAACGAATTGCTTCAGCAGCCAATTGGTATATCTCGTAAGTGGCACACGGCGGAACGTTGTCTCCAGTTACATTCCGGTGGTCGGGAGCCTCGATAACGACAAAGCGGCCGAGAAGCTCGTTTCCGTGCGCCGCCAATCGCTGATTCGATTTGCGTCGGAAACGGAGGCCGTAAGCGGTGGAAAGGAGCCGAGAGTCGGATACCAGCCGATCGTTGAGAAGCCAAACTTAGGGGCGCTGCTCGAAATACGCCCGACCTTGATGCGCGGCGATGACTCAGCGATTGTTGATCTCAAATCGACACTTACAGTTGCTGCTCAGGCGATGCAAGCAGATGGCGTCAACGACGCGAGTTCTCGAGCGCCACCGGTGGACCGAATCGCGGTTGAAACTCAGGAGTTCGCAACCACGCTTCGAATGCCATTGAAGAAACCAGTGTTGGTCGGTGGCCTGACCTACGTGCCCGGCTCGATGGAGCCAAACAAGGTCGCAGCCAAAACAGACGGAGAAACAACGGAGAACCCGCAGCTCTACTTTGTGCTTGAGGTACGCTAGGCACTTGCATCGAGTAAAAGGTTTTTCGCTGATGCCACGGGCGAATAACATACTGCGCAAACGTTTCAAATCGTAAAAGTTGAAGGTTCGCATATCAGAAAGAATTGCAAAAGACCGGAAAGTGTCATAGTTGCGCACGTATCTCAGAAAGTGCCATAGTCTGACCGTGCTGACTCACCTCGCCGGCGGTCCGACCTGCTCGGTTGGATTGCGTTTCCACACAGTGTCTCAAGACTCATCAATGCGCCATCTTGTGGCACACCCGGGTCGTGCCGAGAAGTCATCCGTTTCTCGGTATCGTAATCGGGACTGCTCGTGCCCCGTCAGATGTATCGGCAAACGAACCTTAATTGGCTTGGCTGCACGGTACCGCTTCAATGCGGTGGTCGATGTGACCAAAGGCGGTCAATTGTAGATTTGAGGTCGGACCATACGACGGGTTTGGGAAGAACATAGTCGAAGCCCGCAGCCTCGCATTGCTGGCGGTGCTCATGGAAAACAACTATCAGCAACGTCCCTTCGCTGCCAAACTAGTGGCAGATTCAATCCGTTCGCTCACGTCCGTCTAAGACAATGAATCAACTACTCGCCCTAGGCGTGGCTACAGTTGCCGTTCGATTGGTAATCCCTCTTGCTGCTGTGGAAGCCCATCCGCCCTCCGGAATCGTAGTCGACTCAGGCGGAATCGTTTACTTTCAGGACGGGCTCCGCGGAGTCTGGCGAATTGATGGAGATCGCAAGCCGTTCCTGATCAATGAATTGGCTTGGCACTGGATGGCGCTTGACTCCGACGGCAAGTTTTCTCGCTCACCGGAACAGTTTGGTGAGTACTTTGCTCGCGTTACGCCCGAGGGCCAGAAGCCCACCCTTATCGCTTGCTCAGACTTCCCAATCGCAATCGACAAGCAGGGCAACCTCTACAGTGCCTACATGCACAGTCTCAAAATTGTGCGTCGTACGCCGAAAGCTGCGGAATCGGTTCTCGTGACGCCCGAGCAATTCAAAGTCGAAGCAAACAGGCCGTTCGGCGTGACCGGCATCACGTGCGGTCCAGATGGCAAGCTGTATCTGTTTCTCTTGGCGGACGACTCCGGGGAACATGCGGTTTTTGCAATCGGCATGGATGGCAGCATCCACGAATTCGCCAAGAATTTTGTGAAGCAAAAAGTCGTCGAAAACGAGCGGCATCACGAGGCCATGCCGACGTACTCGCGCGGCATGACAGTCGATCAGCAGGGTAACGTGTATATTGCCGTCACTGGCAACCGGTGCGTGATGAAGCTGACCCCTAAGCGCGAGTCAAGCATTATCTTGAGATGCGAAAAGCCATGGAGCCCGACAGGTGTCGCCGAGCACAACGGCGATATCTATGTGCTGGAGTACGACGACGAAACGCCGACAGAAGGCCGCAACTGGCCGCCCCGCGTCAGAAAGTTGGCACGAAACGGAACGATGAGCGTCATTGCTGAGATTCGACGTTGAGGCACTATTCGTTCGATCCCGTGATATTCAGGCAGCTCGCGTCCGGCTGGGTTGAGCAGATGTGTGGCACTGCAGGTTGTGCGCTTATATCGAACCGACATTGTCAGCAGCGCACGCGTTCGCAAGATCGCGATCCTCTCGACCGGATGGACGTGGTACGCTGGTCGACCTCACCGAAGCGGGTATCGAGCGATGTGGAATTCGTCAGATTGTCGGATCAACACAGGGATTCAGACTGCCGCTTGCGCCCCGGTCGCACCTCCTGGCGCCCTCGAATGAAGCGTTTTCAGCGATGAATTGCCGAATCTAGACCTAGACGAACTTGTGTGGATTCCCAAACGGCAATGTGTCCGCAGTGCGCCGGTGAACGGCCAGACGTTGCCGATCGAATTGGTGCGCCGCTTCGATGGAATGCCGTCGTTCAGATATAGCATCTCACGGCTTGCCCTGTTTCACCCAGGCTTCGTTGAACGCGACATGCTTTATGCTGCTGAGTTCCGTTCCGCCTGTGCTTGGGGGGAAGTAGCTGTAGATTGCGTGGAGTGTTGCATCACGTCCCTGGATGAGGCATGGGTACTGGTACTGCGCCGTCGGAGTGATGCTCGAGGTGGCGCGTATACTTCCATGTCTTGCCCTCATCCTCCGATATCGAAACGGCCAGGCTGTTACGTCCGCGCTCCGTGTCGTTGTAGACGAGACAGAAGTGTCCGTTGGCCAGCCGGACGCCGTCGATGCCGGCACCGGGGTTTGCCAGTTCGGACAACGTGACCATTCCCCACGTCTCGCCATCGTCTGTCGACTCGCTGACCTTAATGTGCCCCGACCCACCGTTGTCTCGCATATAAGCGATGAGTGTGCCGTCGTTGCGAGCTAAAACCGTCGGCTGAATCGCGCCTCCTCCCACAATCGGCTTGCTCGCCGACCAACTACGTCCCTTGTCGTCGCTGATCGCCATGATGCTCAACGAGAAGGTGTCGGTGTAAAGCGGGAGCAGGATACGACCGTTGGGACGTTTTGTGCTAGGAGGCAACAGCGTCGGCTTACAGCGAACATGCCAACCCATGCGCTGAAACATCTTGTCGTTGATGCGGGCGGCGATCTCCTGGGGCTGGGCCCGCGTATCCTTTGCTCCCGCCCGCGAGCCGCTCCCGGTCGGCGGGTGAAAGCTCGGCCGAGAAATGGTCCGGCTTTATGTAGATGACCCCCTGCCACGCCCATTTGGGTTGACCATCGCCGGCGTAGTCGTGGGAAAAAAGATAGTTCGTCAACGCCGACTCCGAGGTGTCTGCGATAAGGACCGGCCAGAAGAGCCACAATCGATTCTCCGGATCGATCATCATGCACGTGTTGCCATCTGGAAACCCGGGTGTGTCGACCATCCTGAATTCTTTGCTCCAACGGCTTTCCCCGATGCGCTTCTGCGCCCGTAAATGGCCACGCCGTCAGAACTCCGCTTGCCGGATCGGCGGTACCACGAAGCAATGAAATCTCCATTCGGGCACTCCACGATAGCGGGTGCATGGTTGTCCTCGGCTCGTAGAGGAAAGACCAACTCGCCATGCTCTTGCGGCGAATCTGCAGCGTCGACGATTCCAACCCCGGCAACGATCGCCAACGTCAGCAGTATTTGCTTCATCGATCGAGATCCTTACTCATGGGGGGCCTGAGAATTCCACTGTTTCGCAACATGCGAATCCGAAACGGGGGGCCGCAGCTCGCTTTTGAGCGGTACTGCGGCCAAGCGTCTCCTCTCGGCCATACTCATATTTGGGGGTACATCATCCATCGCTCGGTAATTGCGCTGCTTTCTGAGCGACTCAAGGGGACGCCTTTTCTCGATTCAGGGTATAGCTGAAATCCTCGTGGCCGACGAAGGGCTTACCATTGCCATCCAAAAAGAACAAAACGTTTTCGTCCCCTTTCAGCAGCGACAGCTCCGACTGGGTCTTGGTCGGCTCCAATTGATAGACCGTCGCGTTCGGGTCGGTTGCTGTGCCGTGCAAGATGGTCCACTTGCCGACACGAACATTGCTCCGAAATAACGTGCCTTCCAACCGATATGTTGTGGGGGTCAGTGTCGCGGGATCGTGGAATAGCGTGACGAGCCATTTCAATTTGATGCCGCGCGCGTTTTCATCCTGGTTCAAGTGGCGAACGATTCCTTCGTACGGGGTCCTGCCAGCAAAGATACCGAAAACCGCCGGACCCTTCTCCGAAGGCAAGATCTTGTAAGACTCGGGCGGTGTGGCCGGGGGCGGAGCGGGAGTTCCCAGCTTCTCGGCCGACTCTGCGCGGTTCAAGGTATAGCTCCAACCTCCGTTGCCGACCATCAGGCTTCGGTCGGGATTGAGCACGTGCAAGATAGTGCGGTTCAGCTGGAACAGCACGACCGCTCCACTAAGCTCGTACACGACTGCGTCTTCGTTCCATTTGGTTCCTTTGCCGATCGTCCACAGTCCCTTTCTCTTCACTGTGTGTTTCCGATTTTCTGGCTTGGGCGTTCCTGCAACCGTTGATTCATAGTCGCAGCGAAGTTGATAGCCTGCGGGTTCGCGCGTTTTTGGGTTCTGGTAAAGAGTGAGATTCCAGCGAATCTGTAGGTTGGGGTCCGCAGGAATCTGCAGCACAGGACTGATCGACTCTGTACAGGGGCTGGTGCCGACGAAGACGCCGAAGATGGAGGAATCACCCGGCTTAGTTTCCTCGCCTCCGCGAGCAATGCAGAACAGCATGGCGACGGTAATCAAGCCGCCCGCAAGCCGACATTTACCGCTCACCATGGGAAGCGCTCCTTAACGAAAGTCATCCCTTGTCTCATTTGTAGACCTGCCCAACCCGACATTATGGTGATGCAGAAGTTGAGGACGGCGTTGTTTTTTTGTTCCTTCATCACGTTTTTTCTTGCGTCCGTGGAAAATGCATGTACGCTGCGCGTCATCTTGGCAACCTTTTCTCGCACTCGGTTTTTGCGGCTTCGCGGCGGATGTCGGGGCGACCTAAGCGCACAGCGCGACCGCGCTTACTTGAAATCAGGCAGCGGCAAATGATGGAGGCGCAAGAACGAGAGCTTGTCCCAATAACCACGTTGAAACACGATTTTGTCCGCTCGCACTTGAAAGAACCCGCAGCCTCGCAGTCCTTGCGGATCTCTCCATTCGAGTATCGCCCACTCCCCATCTGTGAGGATCTGCTCCGGGATGCAGACCATTTCGGCCGCAGCAAACTCACGAGCGAACATCGCTCGAATGTCAGCCCGCCCCTCAACGGGTTGCTCGGCGACCTGGTGATTAATTGCATTCTCTGAGTAAAGCTCGGCCAAGCGATCGGCGTCGGCCGCATTGAACGCGTCGAGCCACTCTACTACGCATTCCTTGGGAGTCAACAGCTCTCTCCTGCGATTGCGATTCCGTCATGAACAAGCGAGATTATAATCTGACAACTTGTGTCCGACGACTCAGAACAGCCCTGCCTGAGAGGTTTTGTCGCGCGAACTCTAGGCCAAGCTGCACTGCGAGGGATTCAACTTTCGCGGCGATGCTAATCGGCACTACCATGAAGTCATGCTTTCCGACCACCGTTGTGAATGTCGGCTATCGCTCGACCAACTTTTGGGTCATCAGCGCTGGACAAACCCGCATCATGTTCGATCTCGGCTGGCCTGGGATGTTTGGCGCCATGCGGGCAAGCCTCAAGCGGATGGACATTCCGCTGAGTGAGATCAAGTACGGCGTGGCGTCGCACTATCACATCGACCACGCTGGCGGTGCGCAGGATCTCAAGAACTGCGGCATGCGCCTGATCGTTACGCCTGAGCAGCTCGACTGGATTCCTGCGATGCAGCGCTGGATCAAGCCCGCCGACGAATACACGCCGATCGCGGCGGACGACAATCTCGTGGCGTCCACGGATGACAGCCGGCGGTTGCTTGCCACGCTGGGGATCGCGGGAGTGATCGTGCACACGCCAGGGCACTCCCCCGACTCGGTGTCGCTTGTTCTATACAGCGGCATCGCGTTCACGGGCGACCTTCCGCCTATGTGGAGGCTCGCCTTAGAAGATCCGCAGGTTCTTGCCGAAAGCTGGCAAAAGCTGCGCGACCGTGGCGTGACCACCGTTACGGTGCCCACCGTCCGTCGCTTCCTATCGAACCGCCGAGCTGAGGCGAAGATAAATTAATGTAATGGCTCCACGCCGCAGCAGTTGCGTGCTGAGGTGAGACACCCCGACGCAGCCTAGAAGATTACATTCAGCCCAGACTTTCGCCGTTCACACGTCCACCTGATCGTCTCAATAACCCGTTGGCCCAACTTTCGGATGAGGCACGCCATTAATCCACCGATTTTGACCCGCGGCGTTCTCAAGAACTCATACGTTTGATGGCGCCGTCTGGGAGTGCCGAGAACTCATCCGGATCTTCGACTGGGACATCGAAGACATTTTTGTCCCGGAGTACACCGGCAATCGAACCTTTTCTCGCATTCGTCCCTCGCACATCCAAGTGCTCATGTCGGGCCAACATCAGTGTGGAATGGCAACCTCAATGCGCCGAGGTCGATTTCACCTCGGCACGTAGACTCCGGCTTCTAGGTGCAGTTGGTGTGCGCCACCTCAGCAGGAATCGCGGTCGCGAAATGGTCACGTCGAGCATTTGAATTTCGGTCGAAGAGCCGTTTTAGGATGAGCCAGAATGTGAGGCATCCCTCTCACTCTGGCGCCGTCGCCGAATAGATCCGGCCGGGACAAATGACCCTGCCTTGTTGACAGTCAGTTTAGTGCGCCGCCGACGAGAAGTCCGTATGTTGCACGCGCGCCGCTGCGTCATTCTTCTCGATCGCACGGCAAGCTATATTGGATCGCCGCCAGTAAAAGAGAAAGTTGCGTCGAGTTTTCCACGTGCATCTTTTCGAAGACCTTGAGTCGGTGGTTATCGACTGTCTTGATGCAGATTGCGAGTTGGGCTGCTATTCTCTTTGGCGAATCGCCGGCGGCCAAGAGCTGCATGATCTCGCGCTCGCGCACAGTCAAATTCACCATTCGCTGCTTGACATCGGCTGCTGATGCACGCCGTCGGCGGGTCGTCTTATGACGATCGAGTGCTTCACGAATTCGGTTGAGGAGCACCTGCGAATTACACGGCTTCGGCAGGAAATCGATCGCGCCCGCTCGCAGTGCCTCTGTCGCCAGCGGAATCTCCCCTTGCCCGGTAAAGAATACAATGGGGGTGCCCGCCCGATTCGCATTGAGTCGTTGTTGTAACTCCATTCCGTCGATGCCGGGCAAACCAATGTCAAGAATCAGGCAACCGACCTTTTCATCGTCGAAGTGTTCGAGGAATTCTTCGGCCGACGAATAGGCTTCGGTCGTAAAGCCGGCCGAGCAAACAAGCGAACACAACGAATGTCGAATAACCTCATCGTCGTCCACGATGACGACGGTGCCCTCCAATCGCTCTTCGGTTTCGCAATGGTCCTCCGGTTTTATCACGTCGACGCCGCGAGTGTGATACGTCGCGTTTTGGCAGGACATTGGTCGGCCCCTAACTTGGTTCCGTAATGGGATGATCGGCCCCCGAGCCGGTGGATAAGGGTTTTTCCCTCAGCCGGCGGCCGCAATCCCAATGGGTAGTTATCAAACCTTACTCTGCTTTTGCGCAGCCCCGGGGAGGCTGTGGTCATCCACAAGTGCGCCAACTTATACCGGCTCGATGATGGTCCTTTAGGAAGCATGCGCAGGCTGTACTGGCGGTTGACAGAGGAGCTTGGGAATTCTTCCTAGCACCGCGAAATTTTCCCGGAGAAGCGCGAAGCGGAGCGCAACTAGATTTGACTTAGGTTCGGTTTCGCGGCGAACGCAAAGCGCACCTCGTTATGCCAATGAAGATCTATATCGCCTGCGACTCTCCACCGCTCAGTAAAGCCATCGAGGCGGCAGTTCCTCGATTGGGCGTCGAGTGTTCGCCGTCGTGCATTCTCTCGACCGAGAATGCCGCCGGCGCTCTCGCGCGCGCGAAACGCGCGAACTCGCCGTCCTGTTTTTTGCTGTGTCGGATTTTTCGGGCAATGGATTCCAGTTGCTCCAAGAGTTCTGCGTACGGAAACTTCAGAATGTGCAAGTTATCGCCGTTGGCGCAGGACCTGACGCCCGCAGACGATTCTCAAAGCAGTTCGCGCCGGGGCCGCCGATTGCCTGGACATCTCCCGCGAGTTCGACAAAGAGCTTGCGGAATCGGTGGCGCGCGAGAAGGCGCTATCGCAGAACACCATCACGATCGGCCGCCTGATTACTGTAATTGGATCGACCGGTGGTTGCGGCGCCAGCCTGCTGGCTACCAATCTCGCAGTGGTGATTGCGCAGCGACAACGGCGTTGCGCATTATTAGACCTGCACGTTCGCGGCGGCGATCTACAGCAGCCGCACGCCGCGCGCATGGAGACCAGGCCAACATGACGATTGCTCCCAGTGTTCTGCTTCCACCAGCGCACGACGTCTTTCTCGTTGAGTAACGATGACGCCGACATTGTATCAATTCGTAACTCTGGTCTTGCCGCTACTCGCGGTGGTACTGATGTATTTGATTGTGCGCGCCAATAAGAATGCTTGGATAGCGACGGCCCGGCATGCGGCATTCACAGAGCGTCTGTTGAATTCCTCGCCCGCTCCAATCGTTGTGACGGATGAACACGGTTGCGTTCGACTGATTAACCGAGTCGCTCAACAGCTATTGCGTCGCACGAAGGAGGAGGCGTGCAACCGCGATTTCGCCGAACTTCTCGGGCTTAACGAAACCGATCGGACGCATCTTTACGAATCCCTGCGGTCGGCGTCGGTCGAAACCGCACGAACTTTGCTGCAAGCCAAGTTGGACGAGGGACTTATTTGCCCACTCGAATTGAGAGCTGGCGCCATTGAGGATGACGGAAGACCGTCCGTAATCGTCGTGCTTCGCGATCTTACTTCCGAACAGGAGATGAAGTCGGCGTTGGATGCCCACGTCGCTCAGCTTTTAATGACCAAGGAGGCGCTCCTACATCACAACGCCGGTCTGGAAGAGCTTGTTGAAGAACAGACGGGTGATTTGCGCGCGGCCAAGGACGAAGCGGAACGCGCAAACGCCGCCAAGAGCGAGTTTCTCGCCAACATGTCGCACGAGCTCCGCACGCCGTTGCACTGCATCCTGAGCTTTGCCCGGTTCGGCGTCCGCGGCCGCGGATCCCTGGATCAAACCAAGGCGCTGGGTTACTTCCAGCGGATCGAATCGAGCGGATCGACGCTGCTGGAGTTGCTCAATGCACTGTTGGACTTGTCGAAGCTGGAGGCCGAGGCCGTGACGTTAAATCGCGAAAAGCTCGATTTGCAGTCACTCATCGTGGAAATCGCCGCGGACTACGCTGCGCTCGCGCGTGACAAGGGGCTCAAAATCCGCCTGCCAACTTGTGACTCAACCGTGTTTGTCAATGGCGATCAATCGCGGCTTGCACAGGTGATACGCAATCTGCTGTTCAACGCGGTAAAGTTCACGCCGCAGGGGGGCACAATCGAAATCGAAATCGCCAGCCGCGACGATTTTGCCGTAGTCACAATTCGCGATAGCGGTCCCGGCATTCCGGACGACGAATGTGAAACGGTTTTCGACAAATTCGTGCAATCGAATCGCACGAAGAGCGGCGCCGGTGGAACGGGGCTGGGCTTATCGATTTGCCGCGAGATTGTGTTGCTGCACGGCGGCAGCGTGCGCGCGGTGCCAACCCACGGGCGCGGCGCTTTGCTCGAGCTCAAGCTGCCCCATTGGAGATCATCGTACGCGGAGCAGCTCGACACGGTCGCGGTTGGAGCATAGCCAAGCACGCACTAGCAGAGGAGAAACTTTAATGCATCTGAGCAATCGTATCCTGGCTGTGGATGACAATACCGACAACTTGGCGATTTTGAAGGAGTTGCTGGAACGCGAATTCACGATTACGTGCGTCGAATCCGGAGAGGAGGCCTTGCGCATTGCGCCGATATTCAGGCCCAATGTCGTGCTACTTGACATGATGATGCCCGGATTAAATGGCAAACAGACATGCCGGCTCTTGCGGCAGGAACCCGCCCTCAAGGACACAAAGATTGTGATGCTTTCGGCCAGAACCGCGATCGAGGATCGTCTTGAATCGTACGACCTCGGCGCGGTGGACTACATCACCAAGCCGTTTAACGACTTGGAAGTGGCTGCGAAAGTGCGCGCGTGGATGAAGATGGTTCACAAACAAGAGGTTGAAGAAGTATGGCAGGAGATTCATAGAACACGCGATGTCATCGGCTTTGCCATGACGGCACTAGCTGCGTTTCGAGATACGGAAACCGGCGAGCATCTGTTTCGACTCCGTTGGTACTCGTACCTCTTGGCCGAACAGCTTTCGGTCACCGGACCGTATTGCAGTGAGATCGACGAGCAGTTCTTAAGGCAGCTCTATCGTGCCAGCCCGCTGCACGACATTGGCAAGGTTGGCATCGACGACGCGATCCTTCGCAAACCCGGCCCTCTGACCGCTCAGGAATTCGACCAGATCAAAGAGCATTCAGCGATCGGCGGCGACATTCTGGCGCGCACCGCCGCTGAGCTGAGCTCTGCCGACTACGTGCAAATGGCCGCCGTCATCGCACGCCATCACCATGAGCGATTCGATGGCACGGGCTACCCAGATGGTCTTTCGGGAACCGCAATCCCGCTGCCTGCCAGAATTGTCGCCCTGGCTGACGTATTCGACGCGCTGACTTCCGACCGGGTTTATAGCAAAGCAATATCTGCCGACGAGGCTTCGGCGATTATCGAGCAAGAATTGGGAAGCCACTTCGACCCTGCGGTCGTCGAGGCGTTCCAATCTCGGTTCGAGGAGTTTCGCCAAGCACGTGCAATGTTCGCCGACGGATACCTGACGCCAATGCGGAACGACCTTATCGGAGACTCTGGCCTTGGCCGTCCCAACAATTGTCTCGCGGACCACTCCGAGCACACGCTCGGCGAACCCTTCGAGTTACCCCTGCCGCTATTTGATAATTTGTCCCCCTAATCTAAGGAGCGATGGTTATGGCCGATCGAATACTGATTGTCGATGACAATGCAGTCAATCGAGAGATTCTGCAAGAAATCTTCGAGCCGGATTACACAATACTAACGGCGGCAAACGGGGCCACGGCCCTCAAGCTCGCCGAGCGCTACCACCCGCGCGTGGTTCTGCTGGATGTGATGCTGCCTGACTGCGACGGCTATGAAGTGTGTCGCCGGCTGCGAGGCATGCCCGGAATGGCGCGGTCGAAGATCATCATGGTCTCGGCGAAGGCCATGCCATCGGAGTGCGCCGAAGGATATAGCGCAGGCGCCGACGCCTACATCACCAAACCATTCGATGATGCGGAAGTGGTGGCCGTCGTTCGCGGTCGCGTGCGCGAATCCCTTAAAGCAGAAGGAGCTGGGCACCTGCGACGATTCGCCGACGCGGATTTGACGCCTACAATCGTGTAGTCGTTCTCGGTCTCTTTGTCGGAGAGTTTTTAGGCAGACCGCGCGATATACAGGATCTTGATTCGTTGCGGTCGATTCTGGAACGACGCGGCATCGTTTACCAGCGAAGAGTGCCAAAACTTGTGGAACCATGAGACACACCGAGAACCCCCCGATTTTGACTCGCGCGGCGATTCTCAAGAACCCATACGTTTGATGGCGTCGTCTGGGAGTGCCGAGAACTCATCTGGAGTCTTCGACTGAGACATCGAAGACGTTTTTGTCCCCCGAGTGCGGCGACAAACGAACGTTTTCTGATTTGGCCCGACGGTACACCTTAGCGCTCCAGGTCGATGTGACCGACGCACTCAGTCATTCGGCCGCCGCTTGTCTGTGTTAGCAAATTGTTAGTCTAACGAGTCACATCTAGAAGTCCTGGGCAGTATGTTTGCCGTCCCGTTCTGCCCCCTCGACGAAGACGCGATCCCCCGGGGTCAATTGGTAGTTGGTCTCGGCTCGTCCGCCTCGCGCGAACTGTTTCCAATCTACGGTTAATTCCTCAAAGGCGTCTTTCGAGGGATTCACACGGCTGATCCAGATTTTAACCTGCGGGTCAATTCTCAGCTCAGCTTGCGCAATAGCGTCGAGCACGGTGACTTTGCCGTTTAAAGGAAAGCGAACGATCTGGTCTCCCTTGCCGCGTCCATCGACAATGACGTAGTAGACCTTGCTATTGTACGAGTGCACCTCCACAGCAATGGACGGCTCGTCGAACCGTTTGCTCAAGTGCTTCTCGATGGCCTGTCGCGCTTCCTCGATCTTCATGCCGGCGACGTAAACCTGTCCCAGCGCCACCAAGTTGACAAAGCCATCGGGCCCAATCAAGCGAATCCCCGCAACATGCTTGTGTTCAGCGCGGTCAACAACGCTGAGCGAAACCTTTGGTTCACGAAGGATTTTGGTCAGGTGAGCCCCGATCTTGGACGTAGCTTCCTTGACTGGCAGGCCGGCCACCTCAACGCGGCCGTACTCGGGGCCTAGATTCACCTCGCCATCCTCATCGACGGTATAGGTGGTGCGGATGGGATGTTCAAAGATCGTGCCCGTTGCCTTGATCTCTACACGGTCCAGCTTTTGGATC
This sequence comes from Pirellulales bacterium, assembly GCA_963829655.1. Lineage (GTDB taxonomy): Bacteria > Planctomycetota > Planctomycetia > Pirellulales > JALHPA01 > JBBDYH01. Next base: position 4,861,697 of record CAWHJG010000002.1, on the reverse strand, counting down.
GTCAATCGCCCTTTCGGCAACAGCTTTACGGTCTCGATTTCGATAACGTCAGGTGGTTCTAGTACGTAGGTCGGGACCGAAGTTGCGTCTCGCTCGGCAGAGCTCTTCTGTGACGCGCTGACATTAGTTGCGTTGGGCGGTTGCTGAACGGTCTGTTCTGTGTTTTGCCGCTGCGCAAGCGCCGCACCCGTCGTTGCCAAGAGGAGGACGGCTAGAAAGACGGCGGCTTGCACACGCGACGTCCGAGGCTGAGGAACATGGTCGAGCGCAAGCAACCGCAGGATTCGGGTTTTTGCATCCGTGGCCATCACTGAGGCTCCGAGGGACAAGGGGGACAGGGAAGGGATCAGGTCCGTAAATAGGGCAGCCATTTCCACGGCATCTGCGCCGGAAGCCACCGCCCAGTCGTCGCACGCTTCTTCGGAATGTTGCACGAATTTGCGGCGGAGTAGCCAAACCAGCGGTTGCCACGGCAACAGGGCCACGCCAACTTCCGCAATCAGGCGATTCCAGCCGTCCCCTCTTCGCACATGGCCCAACTCATGGCAAAAGATCGCCAACCACCCGGCGTGAAGACCGGCGCAAGGCTCCGATGGATTGCGAGCCGTCCTTAGTGGAAGTTTGTTACCTGCAGACGGCAGTACTATGGCACCGCGTCCGAATGCGAAGACGGTTGGCGAGTCCACTCGGTCACTGACCAGTATGCGTGGTTCGCGAACACCAACGCGCCGTGCGGCATCCTGTGCTATGGCAGACAGTGCGTCCCCTTGATACGGGACAGCCGTTGCGAGTAGACGGAAGGTTTGCCAGCCGTTGATCAGTAGGCGGACGAACACCAAACCAGACGTTGCAAACCATGCTAATAGAAGGATAAATGCGACGCGCATTGTCGGCTCGGCCACATTCGTGGGCTGCGTCTGCCGAAGTGGTGATGACGTGTGCTCGCGTGCCGCAGAACGAACCGTCGCGGGGGATCGAGCGGCAACGGATTGATTGCCGCCAGGTACATAATCCTCAGTCGCCCCTGCCTCTTGCCGGCCCGACTTGGCGACGTGCGTGTCAATGACCCCTTCGCTGCTTGCTGACTCGGACGTGCTTCGGCTCGGAAAAATTCCCCATCCAGCGAAGCGTGCCATCACCGAGGCGATCGGAAGCGCCATGGCGGCAACAATTGTCGTGATGCATAGTAGCGCCCGCGTCGAAGGCCGACGTGCGATTAGGCAAACGCAGACGAGGCCAAGGAGTCCGGTCACCGTCGATTGCCAAATGGCATCCGCCACGAAGCGCTGCCAGCCATCTGCGGGAAGCCAGTCAAGCATTTGATTCACATCTTAGCTCCTTTTTACGCTCCTCGATTAATCGGCGCAGTTCCTCAAGTTCTTCAGAACTCATTGGATGGGCGTCGAGAAGTTGTGAGAGCAGCAGTCGTGGGTCGCCTCGAAATGCGGAGCGAAGGAAGTCCTTGAGCAGACTGCCATGAACTTCGTCGCGTGTGCGACGCGGGCTGTAGACGTAAGCCCGCCCTTGGCTACGATGCTTAAGCCAACCCTTCTGGGCCAATTTTTGCATGGCGACCAGCACGGTCGTGTAGGTGACTGGCCGTCGGCGGCCGATAGTCTCAACCACGTCGGCGACGGTGGCCTCTCCCTTGCCCCAGACAATCTCCATCACCTGGGCCTGTAGCTCGCCGAGTCCGTGAATTGCTTTGGTTTTTTTCATTGGTTTTATCTACGTCGCTACAACGTACGTCAGATTAGCGTAGAACAGTGGGCGATGTCAATGCAACGTTTCCGGGCCGACGCAGGTGCAATCGCTATGAAAACCACGCGGTCCTAGTTGCGTCGATCACAGGCTGACGTAACCCGTGCCTTTGCGGAATGCGTTGGATAACCACCGGTTTTGACCCGCGCGGCGATTCTCAAGAACCCATACGTTTGATGGCGCCGCCTGGGAGTGCCGAGAACTCATCGGGAGTCTTTAGCGAGACGCCGAGACATTTTTGTCCCGAAAGTGCGCCGGCAAACGAACGTTTGATGACAGCGGTTAACGACTGCCAATCAAGATTATCCTTTCCGAACTGCTTTGGCTCCGCCGTCCCGTCTTCGTCTCCTGATCGGTGCCATGCTACTCCGCTTGCTACCCCTTAAGGACTCAATCGAATTCGATTCTGCATTGCTGATGCGAGGCATTCATCATGAATGGCATGGCAGGTCGGGCCTGTGCTATGCTGCGGCGCTGGTAGAACAGAACGGTCCGCTAGATTACAGCTAAGGGCAATCTTATGTTTGGATGGATTCGTCGTCTGTTGCCGGTATCAAAGGAGGAGCAACGCCGGCGATTTCTTGAAGAGAATGACACATTCAATGCCCAGCTTTACGGTGGCCCGCCGACCGTAGTGCGGCAGTATCTGGGGCATCTCAAACTGCGATCGGGGACATTGGTCCTGGGGGATCCCCGCTACTTGCCTGCTGTTGAAGTGCCCAATGTACAATCGGTGGAGGTAGCGATTTCCGCACGCCTACGGCGCTACCCGACCGGGATGGAGCGCGTCATGTCGCTGACGATAACGCTGGGAAACGAGGCGACCGCTGGACCCAGCCGCCAAATCGGCGATTTTGAAATCGACTCGACGAAACTCGTTGTGATCGACAAGGCCGATCTCGAAGAACATTGGACCAAAGTGGGTAAGGATCGAATTGGCGTGATTTCGACCGCGCCGGACAATGCGGTCTTGCAGATGCTGACAGAGCGTTTCCAACTCGAGACCGTGCGAGTAAACGCCAACCGTGCTGACGTTGCCGGTCCAGTTTCGGAAGCGCTTGAGAAAGAGATCGAGAATTACCTCAGATCAAATCCAGACTACGCGGATTTCCCGTCGGACTATTTTCGTGTGGAAACGAACAGCAGCCTGGACCGGGCCTGTCACCTGGAGAGATCATGGGGTTTTATCCCCGTGGGGAACGAGGGCGGTCCGCAGATGTTCGTCTGCGGTACGGGGCGCGGAGACGGAGTGTACGACGTCCATGGTACGTTTTCCGGAGATGTGCCGAACGTGTTGTCGATCGAGTTTATTGAAAACAACGCGTCGGACGGCGGACCTTCCTGAGCCTCGGTGGCACGTCACTCGATCGGTCGCGAACGAAGGCGCCGAGATCTTTGGTTGGCATCGAACTGGCCAAGCATTTTAGCGGCAAGGTCATTCGAGTAACCGGACGAGTCCAAACTGTTCTCCCACCTAACACCAACGGTGAGGGGCCATTCTGGATCGTCGTGGATGACCTCAAACAAATTGAGTTTGTGCGGCAGAAGTAAGGTGGGCCGGCCCTGGATTTTTGCCAATCAACCTTGCGATGGGCGTCGTCTCGCCCGCAGTCGTCGCCCTCACTACGGGAGTGGTAAAGCTATTCTTCCGCAGCACGACCACCGTCGCTCAAGCAACAAGAACTCAACCGTTTCTTCGAATTCCCAACAAACCACCGATTTTGACCCACGCGGCGATTCTCAAGAACTCATACGTTTGATGACGCCATCTGGGAGTGCCGAGAACTCATCGGGAGTCTTCAGCTGAGACAGCCGAGACATTTTTGTCCCGAGCGTGCGCCGGCAAACGAACGTTTTCTGGCTTGTCCGCACGGTATCGCTTCGATGCTCCGGTCGATGTGGCCAATGTAGGCTGGCGCAAGACCACGCGCATCCACTCGCGCATGAGACGCCCAGATTGCGCTCGCGACAGTCTCCCCTACACCGAGACCGTAACTCGCAAGAAGTTCGCCGGAATCAGGGTCGCATCCTGGCTTGGGCTCTGGTTTTGGCTCGCAAATAGATCTTCCAGCTTCTTTTAAAGCTCGCCAGCCCGGCCGTTCTCCTCGGCGGCCTCGACGAGGCTAACCCGTGGCTGGCACCGGACGGCGGCCAATGGTTTCGATTGAATGTCAACGGTCGTGGTAGCGAGGATGAAGAATCGGCGTGGGCGCGCCAGCTATAATTTCCTGTTCGCTCCGACAGTACGTCGCGCAGCGAGTTTGGATCGGAGGCGCTCGATCAGCCGTGCGGCATCACCGTTCGTCTCAGCCAGAAGAGACAGCGCAAGATGCTCCGTCCCAATAAAGTCGTGCCCAAACGTACGTGCGAACTCGGCGGCATTCGTCGGTTGGCGAACAAAAGTAACCGACGCCCCAACGTCGTGCGGCTCATCCACTGTTGCGTTGTGTTCGGTCGAACTTTCTGGCTCTCCGAACGATGCCCGCAATCGGTCTGCATGAATGCCAAGTTCTCGTAGCACTACTCCGGCCAAACCGTGTTGCTCGGTGGCAAGTCCAATCAGCAGGCGCCCATCGGCGGAAACTCCGCAGCTCTGATATTCGTGCGAGGACGCAATAGCAATGGCTGCATTTACGCGCGGCGTGGATATTCGGTCGAACAACGTCGTGTACGACACGGTCCGGATCCACAACGACGACGGCCGGCGTCGGTTGAACCCGACGCCGGGGATCGGCTCGGCGGCGGAGACCATCGCGCCGACGGCCACGCCCCGCGAAATCCGGGGATCGTCTTGGCGGGCGAAAACCACCAGCTTCCGTTCGTAGTTCAGGCACTTCCACAATTGTTTTTCAGCCAAACGCTGCAGATGCCCGGCGACTTGACGAGCAGTCGATAGCGTCCGTCGGCATCGGTGACGGCGTTCGTGCCACTGCTTTTCTTCGCATCGTTGACGACGGCGTTGCACCCAACCGTCGCCCCCTTCACTGGCAGCCCCGTGGCATCGACGAAGCGCCCGACGATCTCGCCGTGCGGATGGATCGCGGCATCGGCGGCTGGCGCCGCGGCTTTCGGCGGATCGGCGGCGGGGGGAGCTTCGGCGGGGGCGAACCGCCCGCCCTTATCGACTTCCATCTTGATTTCGACCTCCACCGGCGGCGAACCGGTCGGGCCGCGGGCGGGGTCGGGGACGGTGAACTCCTGCGAGAATTCGCAATCGGCCGTCCGCTTGCCGCCGCGGAAGTCGCGCTTCCGGCAAGTACACCCTTGCCGTGGCTTTGTACTTGCCGGGGTCGAGGTTCGTGGCGATGAAGAAGCTACCGTCGGGTTGGATCTTCGCCGCCTCGATCGGTTTGCCGTCCCCGCCGACCGGGGCGATCCAAACGGTGGCGGTGTCGGGCACGGTCCAATCGAGCTTCCGCGGCTTCTCGCCTTGCTGGCGGACGAACATCATGTTCGGCCGGCCACGTCGCCTTGCCGCGGACCGAGGAACCGTCGCCGCGGGCCCAACTGCATCGTCGGTCTCTTCGCCCGACTTCAGCACGACGTTGCTGCTCACCGACCGGCGCGAACGGCCCGGCCCGCAGCCGCTGCACGCGGTACGATCCCGGCGGGCAACGCGACGCGAATCTTCGTCGAGAGGTTCTTGTTGTGGCCGACGTCGGGGATCGGCTTGTGCCATTTCCCCTTCGATGACGTGGCCGACGATCACGCCCTTCGAGAGCTTCGCCCGCGGGTCTTTTGCGAAGACCAGCATCTGCCGGCGGTAGCCGAGGCCTCTCTTTGCCTCGGCGGCGGTCCACTCGCGATCGATGGCGAGCCAGCATTGGTTGGGGTCTTCGCTGCTCGGCGAAAGCTCCCGCTTGTCTTTCTTGACGAGTTCGTCGAGGTACCAATACGTCAGGTCGATCACCAGGTACGACGGCGCCGGCATCTTGAGGTCGGCATGCCCGTCTTCCGGCAGCGGAAACGGCCAGAGATCGACCAGATCGGTGGATGCCGCCACCGTGCCGTCCGCGCCGGTCGGACAGGGCGAACGTGCCGTTGGCATTGGTGCGGACCTCCGCCACCGACGTCGTCGCGCGCCTTACCGGGGAGTTCGTGGGCGTCCGTGCCGGGGATGCCTTCGACGATGTTGGTTCGATGCCCCTTGGGGATGAAGAAGACCCAGCCGTTCGCCACCGGCTTGCCGGCATGGTCGCGGAGGACGCCCGTGATTTTCCGCCCGCGCTTCAGCCGCACGGTCCGCTCGATCTTCTCCGGGTACGGCTTGTCCAATTCATCGACCACGATCGTCGTCTCGTAGCCCGGCAGAGTAGACCCGCAGCGGATGGTGATGGCCGTTGGTGCCGATGTTCACGAACATTTCGAACTTGCCGCCAGGATAGTCGCCGCCGTTTTGGCGGCTGTGGCCCCAGGCGATCTGCATCCGGCTTCTTCGGATCGGACATGTCCCCATTCCCAACCCGCTTTTTCGATCGGCTTGCCGGTCTCGTCGTCGAGCAACTGCCCGACCACCGTCACGTAGTTCGGCTTCGCGGGCGCGGCCGCCGCAACGACGGGCGCTGGGACGATGCGGTCGCCGTGGATCTTCAGCGTCACGTCGACGTTCACGGGCGGCACGCCAGCGGGGTCGGCGGGCGGTTCGGTGATTGTGAACTCCTGCTCGCCGTCGAGATCGGGCGGCGGGCCGAATACGCCGCCTCGATCAATGTTGTCCTTGGGGGAATCGACAGGGGCTGCCGCGGCAGCTTCGACTTCGATCTCGTCGGTTGCCGGCTCGGGACCATCCGGCCAACCCGGGAAGCTCATGGTTACCGTCGCCTTGCCGGGCGGAGTGTCGGCGGGGATGGCGACCTCCGCACGGTAGAGAGTGTCTCGCGTTTCAAAGTGCTTGACATCGAGATCCGCCTGGATCGTGCGACCGTCGGGCAGCGCGATCTCGGCATGCGGCACCGCTCCGTTGGGAACGGCGGAACGCGCCAGCCGAACGAACGTGCCCGCACCCGAGCCGGGCGTGCCGATGACCGCTTCCATCTGGAACGACGTGCCCGAGACCATCCACTTGCGCTTGTAGACGGAAGGATTGGCCATGCACCACGCCGTGAACTCCGGCGTACCGCGCGGATGCGGACAGGTCGGACCGATCCAACCGATGGGGTTCGGGTACAGCGCGACGGGTCCATCGAAATGCACGACCGGCGCCCCCCGCGGCGTCGCACCGAGCCGCAGCAACGCCGACTCCGGCGCATGAGTTCCCTGCCAATGCTTCCCGCGGTGCTTCATGCTCAGTTCCACCTGGCGATGGTCGCGGATGTAATGATGCACGTTCACCACAAACTCTGTGTGCCGCGTGCCGTCGGCAAGAACCACATCGCCAATGTTGAAGACGGGATTTTGGAATTTCGGCAGCTCGACGGGTTTGAACACCACCGGCGTTCGGTCGATCTTGCCGACGATGCGATTGCCGGGCCTGGTCAAGTCGCCGTCGCCGTCGCGATCGAAGTACGCGACATTCTCGCCGGGACCGTTCGTGTTCGGTTCCGTGACGATATCCAGCACAAGCCAACGCGGCTCGGCGATCTTGCCGAACACGAGCAGACAGTACATCGGCTTTCCATGGTACCGAGGTTCCCGGGCAATCTTGCGTTCGAGTTTGGCGAGGTCCACCGCCCCCGCGGCGTTCGCCGAGTTGGCGGCGGCGATCCACCGTATGCTGCCGGCCAGCGCGAGCAGCGTCATGCCCGCGAACGCGGCGAGTCGCAGGCCGCGCGGGGCGGGGCGGCAGAGGGCTTCTGCGGAGGGAGCGTCGAGCAGCCGGGCGATCCGCTGCTTCATGGTCCGTGGAGAGAAGAAGGTTCCCGCCGACGCCGTCCACACTGCCGACTGCGGTCGGCGACAAGCGTCCAGCAGTACCTGGGCGAGTTCCTGAGGCGAACACCCCGCGGCCACCGCGGCCTCGTCGCTGAGGAGCTCGGCTTCGTGTTCTCGGCGGGAAAGCAGCCAACGCACCCCCGGGTGGAACCACCACAGGACGCGGAGTCCTTCGGAGAGCATCCGCCACCAGTCGTCGCGGCGTCGAACGTGGGCAAGTTCGTGCCGCCACGCGGCGTAGCGGCTTTCGGGTTCCCATGTCGGCCAATCGCTCGGCACCAAGACCAGCGGCGGCCAACCGCACAGCACGACCGGCGAAGCGGGTTCCGTATGCGATCCGGCGCTCGTCGCGCGGCGTACACGGAGTTCTTGCCTCAACGCAACGAACACGGCCTGCTCGCCGTCCGGCAGCGGTGCGGCTTCGCGCCGCCAACGGAGCGTCATTCGCGCCGCACGAATCAGTCGCACGCTCAGAAACAGCGATCCCAGCACCCAAACAGCGGCAAACATGTTCTTGCCGAGCGCGAGCCAATCCCGCAGTGGCGTGACTGGAATCACGGCAGGCGTTCGTACGTCTATTCCTGGCACCGCCATGTTGACTTCTCCCGCAGCGGGGGCCGGGTCAGGAAGCGAGGCGGGCAAGACATTCTGCACGACGTCCAACTCCTTCTGTTCTGGCACCACGTCACCTGGGGCTGGTGCGGCCGCTTCGGGGGGCGCAACCACGCCGCTGCCCCATCGCGGAATCAACCCAGCGAGCGTCCCAGCAACAATCGCCGCCGCCAGCGCCGCGTGCCGCACCGCCGCAGTCTGCGGCGGCTTCACGCGGAACCACAACACAAACCCCAGGGCCAAGACCGCCCACCAAACGCCGGTCCACAACAGCCACACCACGTCGGATTCGAGCATCGCGTTCATGGAGTTCCCTTTAGTGATTTGGCTTTGTCCTTCAACTTCGCTTCGAGTTCGTCAAGATCCCGTGGCGTGAGTTCGCCCGCATCCACCAGGCCCGCCGCTAACTGCTGGGCCGAGCCGCCGAAGAACCGGCGGGCGAAGTCGCGGAGCAAGTCCCCTGTTGCCTGCTCTGCCGATGGCACCGCGCGGTAGCGGTGGGCGGGACCGTCCTTGTCCGCAGCCACGAGATTCGCCTTCTCCATGTTCTGGAGTAGCGCAAGCGCCGTCGTGTAGGGCGTATCTTCCGGGAGATGCTCGAGGAATTCTCGAACCGTGAGCGGTCCGCGTTCCCAAAGTACTTTGAGCGTCTGAAACTGCCGCTCCGTCATCGTCAGGGTCTTGCGTCCAGCCATTCGCGGTCTCCTACGGTACTATGGGTACGCATTGTTGCGTATCAAAGACCGGCAGTCAAGTGCGTGGTGGCACGATGTAAAAAATAATGACGAAAGGTGGATCCCGCCATCGTCACGAAATCGGCGCAGGGCTCCGAGCCCTGCAGCAGGTGAATTCAAAGCGCAAGCCGGTCTTTGAATTCGTCGATCCGGGCGGAATCCTGCCTGAAGTACTGATTCTGGACGTTCAAGCGACGGTTCGCGGGCCGCATCCCGCTTTTTCCGCCCGACGGCGCAATGCATCGAACAGAATGTTCGCCAGAATCGGACGCAAACACGCGGCCTTTTCTGCCTTGGACGTACCTCGAATCTGGTCGCGTTTTTGATACGCCGTCAACAGGCCATGTCGCGCGTCAAAATGAAATCCTTTCCGGTGACCGCGACCTGTTCTTTTTTTTGGCGGCCCAGGGGCTCTTCTGATGCGGACGCACCTGGAGATTCAATCGTCGGTCGGGCTTGTTGAAAAAGTCCAAAGTTTGCTGGCATTTCGTGGATTGAATTTGGACGTACGGGGTTTGTCGATCAGCGACTGGCGGATCGGCGTTTCAGATGAAGGTGGATCGCTGATATCCAGCAATAAAGTGGGAAAAGCAGGCGTTTGGGGTTCTGCACGATCGCGCAGAGGTAGGCCTGGATCTGCACTTTGGGTCGGCCACGATACTTCGCGCGCGCGAGGCAGTGGTTCTGCTTCGCTTCGGCAAACTGCCCCTCGCACTTCCACATCCGCTCGGACGCTCGTTCGAGGAAAGTCGTTTCTTGCATGTACACCAGCACCTCCTCGAATAGGTCTTGGTCGAGACTCCGCTTCACCAGACGCTGGTGCGACGTACTCGTCCGCCGCTTCGCAGGACACGTCGACGCCAGCGGGCAATCACGACAGTCTTCCGACAAACTGACATATCGCTTGTGATTGGCGCAGATGGCCGGGTTAGGCATCAGATATTTCCCGGCTGGGCAGCGGAAACGGTCGTGTTCCTTCTCATAGACCAACTCGGACTTCAAGTACTTGCCATTTCCCACACGGCCGCTCCACAGCGGAATGTAAGGGGTTACTCCTTGCTCCTGCAGCGTGCGAATGATGGCCGCCGAGCCGTAGCCGCGATCGGCAGTCGCTTCGCGGATCGCAACCTTGTGCTGATCTCTCACACGCTGGAGTTGCGCGAGGTAGGGTTGATTGTCGTGCCGCGCTCCCGTCGTGACCTCCGTATCTAAAACCACTCGACTGTCGGCGTCGATCGTCTGATGCACCTTATATTTGAGTTGTCGCGGGGTTCCTTGCTTCTGTGCCAGCGTGGCATCCGGGTCGGTGCGGCTGTGGTGAGTTTGGTTCGATAGCTTGCGTTGCACTCGACCATCGATCGAGCCTCGGCGTTCGCGCTGGGCTTCTTCTTTCCGTTTCGCTTGTTGGGGGTCGTTGTGCACGAGTGAGTTGAGCGACGCATCCGCAGCGATGAGAGTCGCGTCGGTCATCACCCGACAGTGCTCCTTCACCAGCCTCTTCTGCTGGCACTGCGCGACGATCCGGCGGAACACGGCCTCGAACACCTCATCACCCAGGTGGTCGCGGATCCGTGTGAGCGACGAATGGTCTGGAACATCGTCTTCGAGCGACAGCATCCGGCACCGAGCAACCCAAGGCCGAGGCTGCCGGCCACCGGTCCGTACTTGGCCTGCAAGCGCGGCAAGGCAAAACCCCTCCACCCCGGTTCTTCTCCCAGCGGTCCGCCCAGTAGCAAGGCATAAATAAAGTAGGCCGGCAACGGGGAGGCCTTCGCGAGCTCCTGGGCCGCCTCGTGCGCTGGCGCGTCAGCCCAGTTTGGGTCGCCGTCAGCCTACTACTCTTGCTACCCTCGATCGCGAGTCAAAGAATTAGACGCTCATCTTTGATTCTCATCGGTTGATGTTCCGCCAGTCTCAGAATCCCGTACCTTTGATGGTGTCGCCAGAATGGTATCGGAAACTCAGACGTTTTCTCTGAATGTGGAGCAGCGCCAGTCGCGACGTGACGGGTGCGTCCGCAAACGAACGTTTTTGCAATGGTTGAGCGTCACCTCGCGCGAAATCCTGGATAAGCTCGACTTCCTCGGACTCGAAATAAAAATCCAAGACATCAAGGTCCGACTGCATATGGGCGGCCCTGGCGGTGCCGGTCAATGCCGACGTCGAGCGCAAACCTGAGATTCCACACTACGTGTCGCAGCCGAACTTCAGCTGTTGCTCGACACGTCATCCCCGCTGATTGAGTCAATCACCAAGCCACGGCGAGATAAACGAAAAACGGCCGCCTCTCCTGCTTAGAAGAAGCGACCGTTTTCGGGTGCCAGTTTATTGCTTCCCTTCACACGCCCGCACGCTTCCTTGCGTGCTGGGCTTAGTGTAGTAAACCACAGATTAAGTGTCACGGTGCACATCCGAAATTGTGGTTAAGCGCTTTGCAAGCACTAGATGGTGTGCTATCAACGTCGACAACGCTTGGGACAATCCCAAAAAACGAAGTTTAGGTACGGCTTGAAAGTTGGCAAGCCAGCCAGCTACGGACTCGTGACGAACCCTTCCGCACAGCTGTTCCAAAACTCATCCACCGGCCGATTTCCGACACATATATAATATATAGTTGTCAAAAACTCGCCCGTTGTTTTCGATCTGCCGGCTCATTATCGTCTTATTCGCTGCACCGAGCATTTCATCGTTGCGTTCGCGCGCGACGAACTCTCATTGCCTTGGTGCCGCGCTCGTGGTCACGCCACGGCGCATTGGTCTACAATCAACGCGGATTGGGTCACAATTCCCTGACCGGGACTCTTCGAGGCACAGAAACTACCCGATTCGGCCAAGCTTTGGCAGGCGCGTGTTCCGGTATGTTGGTGTGTCAATGTCGCTGTTCTGGAACTCTTTCGCTTCTGAAAGGAGAACGCAATGGAACGTCGTGAAATGTTGGCTGTGGGGGCTGGCGCGGCCGGTATTGCCATTTTAAGCGGAGGCGCCCTCCTTGCGCAGGAGAGTAAGCAAACCGACAAGGGCTCCGCCGCCGTGGCAGATGGGCCGATGCTCTCGGCCGACAACGCAGCCCTGCTCTTGGTCGATCATCAAGTTGGCCTGTTCTCGTTGGTCCAGGATTATGAACCTGATGAGTTCCGGAATAATGTGCTGGCCCTGGCGGGCTGCGGTAAGACCTTCAAGTTGCCGAGCATCCTGACCACCAGTGCAGAAACGGGCCCGAATGGCGTGATCATGCCCGAGCTGAAAGAGATGTACCCAGACGCACCATACATCCCGCGCCCGGGTCAGATCAATGCCTGGGACAACGACGACTTTGTAAAGGCGGTCAAAAAGACCGGCCGGCAGCAACTAATCATGGCAGGAATCGTGACGGATGTCTGTGTTGTGTTCCCTACTCTCTCGGCGCTCAAGGAGGGTTATCAAGTGTTTGTGGTCGCGGATGCATGCGGGACGTTCAACAAGCAAGTCGCGGACGCCGCACTGATTCGCATGGCCCAAGCCGGAGCCGTCATTACCAACTGGTTTGCCGTGGCCTGCGAACTACAACGGGATTGGCGAAAGAACGGCGAGGGATTGGCCACGCTACTGGCCAACCACCTGCCTGCCTACAAGAACCTGATCACGAGCCACAAGGTCCATTCCGCGAAGTAGGAGGTCCGATAGTCATGGATACACCGTTGACGAGAAGGCACCTGCTCAAAGTCGGTGCCGCGGTCGGGCTGACGTGCGCTTTCACCCGCGGCAGCCCCGCACAAGAGAAACAGGATGCCGCGGACCTCATACTGACTAACGGTCGGATAATCACACTCGACAAGCGCCGACCCAGCGCATCGGCCTTGGCTATCAAAGGCGGCCAGTTCATTGCCGTCGGAGACGACAAGGATGTGCTCTCTCATCGCGGCGACAAGAGCCAAGTCATCGACCTGCAGCAACGAACGACAATACCCGGTCTGAACGACTCGCATCTTCATTTGATCCGAGGCGGACTTAATTACAACCTCGAGCTACGTTGGGACGGCGTTCCATCAATGGATGATGCCCTTCGGATGCTCAAGGAACAGGCTGAGCGCACGCCGCCGCCGCAGTGGGTGCGCGTTGTCGGCGGTTGGAGCGAGTTCCAGTTCAAACAACGGCGAATGCCAACCCTGGAAGAAATCAACGCTGCCGCGCCTGACACGCCAGTGTTCGTGCTGCACCTTTACGATCGGGCTTGGCTCAACAAGGCTGCCTTGCGCGCGGTCGGTTATACGAAAGACACGCCTCAACCGCCAGGCGGCGAAATTCAGCGGGACAAGCAAGGCAATCCAACTGGCCTGCTAGTCGCAAATCCCAACGCGAAGATCCTGTATGACACGCTGGCCAAAGGACCGAAGCTGGCCTACGAGGACCAGGTCAACTCGACCCGGCTGTTCATGCGCGAGATGAACCGCTTCGGCCTTACGAGTTGCATTGACGCCGGAGGCGGCTATCAGAACTATCCGGAGGACTACAAAATCATAAGCGACTTGGCCAAGAACGGGCAGTTGACCGTTCGCATCGCCTACAACCTCTTCACTCAGCGGCCTCAGAAAGAAAAGGAAGACTTCGCCAAATGGGTCAGGACGACTAAGCCGGGCGAAGGCGATGAGTTTTATCGCATGAACGGCGCCGGGGAAATGCTTGTCTATTCGGCGGCCGATTTCGAGGACTTTCTCGAACCGCGGCCCGACCTGGCAAAAACAGTTGAAGCAGAGTTGATCGATGTAGTTACGCTGCTGGCCAAGAATCGCTGGCCGTTCCGCTTGCACGCCACATACGACGAAACGATCAAACGCGCCCTGGCTGTATTCGAGACGGTGAACAAAGATGTGCCTTTCGATGGGCTTCGCTGGTTCTTTGATCACGCGGAAACAATCTCTGACAAAAACATTGAGCGGGTCAAGGCACTCGGTGGCGGCATCGCCATTCAACATCGGATGGCATTCCAGGGCGAATACTTTGTCGACCGATACGGAAAGGCCGCGGCGGAACACTCACCGCCAATTGGCCGGATGTTGAAAATGGAGGTGCCGGTTGGTGCGGGCACGGATGGCACGCGCGTCGCTAGCTATAACCCGTGGGTAGCGCTGTATTGGCTCGTCGCCGGCAAGACGGTGGGTGGGACGACACTATATCCCAAGGCGAATAGACTCGATCGGACGGAAGCGCTTCGGCGCTACACCGTCGGCAGCGCCTGGTTCTCGGGAGAGGAGGACAAGAAAGGCTCCATCGAGGTCGGTAAACTGGCGGACCTCGCTGTGCTTTCAGTCGACTACCTCAAAGTTGCCGAGGAGGAGATTAAGAGTATCCAATCGGTACTCACGGTGGTGGGCGGCAAGGTGGTGTACGCTGCGAAGGACTTTGAGAAACTCGCCCCTGATGTGCTTCCGGTTAGTCCGGATTGGTCGCCTGTGGGCGTGTATGGCGGTTTTGGCGCACCGGGTCTGCGCTTCACCGCCACGCTCTAGACTATGCCGCCGGCCACATCCACAACGATTCGAGTGGTATTGCGCGCCGGGCTCTCGGTCACGACTTGTGGGGACCCGAGGGTTGCGGCTGCTGGGCTTTCTGAGGTAGCGAAGGATCGACCGAACTCTCCATTAATTCTTGAGCAGTCGCAGCTAGCGAATGAGACCGCTGGGCAATTCCGGCGACGAAAAGCTCTAACGCCGGTCAGTTGTCCGTGGCGCGACTCGGTTCGATGCCGTCAACTCGTTAACGACTGAGACAAGCTAGAAATCCACCGTTTCTGGCTTGGCCTCTCGATCGACGCGTGGACGCTTCCGAAGGCTCCAAAGGGCAACCGGCCTCCATCAGCGACTCAAGACGGTTCGACCTTAATCAGAAACGGTCCTCTCGTCAGGCCGTCGAGTTACTTCGGCAACATCAGTTAGGCCACGCAATTTCCTAACCTGAACTGCGTTCGGTGGGATTCACCGCTGCGAGTTCGCATTGACCGGCTACCTCAGCATTGACCGCCGCCCAGAGGAAATCCCCAGAGTTGTTGACCGCGTGGCTGTTGATCTTAAGAATATTGGGCTTCGCACGTAATCGATCCACGGGACAAGGGATGACGGGAGGAAATGGGATGATTCCATTCAACAAGCGCGTGCTGATCGTGGGATTTGGATCCGTTTCGCAATGCACGCTGCCGATCCTGTTCAAGCACATCCGAGTGCCCCCGCAGAGCATTACGGTCATCGACTTCGATGACCGCGCCGCGGCGCTGAAACCCTGGACCGACCAGGGTGTGCGGTTCGTGCGCGAGCGAGTCGCGCCGGATAATCTCCCTCGGATATTAGCCAAGCACCTGGCGGCCGACGATGTGCTAGTGGACCTGGCCTGGAATATCGACTGCTGCGAGATCGTGCAGTGGTGCCACGACCACGGGGTGTTGTACCTGAACACGTCGGTCGAGGTCTGGGATCCGTACGATCGGGTTCTATACTCCCACCCGACCCAGCGCACATTGTACTACCGGCACATGCACATTCGTCGGATGCGGGACAAGTGGGCTGCGCCGGGGCCGACGGCCGTGCTGGAGCACGGCGCGAATCCGGGCTTGATCTCGCATTTCACCAAGCAAGCGTTGCTGGAGATCGGCCAGCGCGTACTCGACGACCAGAAACTGCCGGGCGGCGAGGCGGAGCAAGTCCGACAATTCATGGCGGATCGTTCGTTCAATCGCTTGGCCATGACGCTGGGCGTCAAGGTCATCCATTGCTCGGAACGCGACACGCAGATCAGCGATCAGCCCAAGCAGGTCGATGAGTTCGTAAACACCTGGAGTGTGGAGGGATTTCGCGAGGAGGGCACCACCACGGCCGAAATGGGCTGGGGTACCCACGAAAAGGAATTGCCGCCGGACGCCTACCGGCACGAAGAAGGGCCACGCAACCAGATTTGCCTGGCCCGGATGGGCCTGAACACATGGGTCCGTTCGTGGGTGCCCAACTACTCGATTCGCGGCATGGTAGTCCGTCACGGCGAAGCCTTCACCATTTCCGACAAGCTCACGGTCTGGGACGGAGAGCGAGCGATCTACCGGCCCACAGTACACTACGCTTATTGCCCGTGCGACGCCGCCATCGCCTCGCTCAATGAGCTGCGCGGCTACGATTACGAGCTGCAGCCCAAATTGCGGATTATGGGAGACGAGATCACCGGCGGCGCCGACATCCTCGGCGCTGCTGATGGGGCACCCCTACAATTCTTGGTGGACCGGCACAGACTTGAGCATCGAGGAGTCGCGCCGCCTGGTGCCCCATCAAAACGCCACGACGATGCAAGTGGCCATCTCCGTCGTCGCGGCGTTGATGTGGATGATTGAGAATCCGGCCCGCGGCATCTGTTTGCCCGACGACCTGCCGCACGACTTTGTATTGGGTATCTCGAAGCCCTACTTGGGCAAGTTCATCTCGATGCCGTCCGACTGGACGCCGTTGTCGGGCTACACGAATGTTTTTGACGGCTACACGCGGCCGTCGATCGATCCTACCGATCCCTGGCAATTCAAGAACTTCCTGGTAGGAGATCGCGACTAATGGTTGCTCCCAGGGTACTGCAAAAGCTGGCTAAGGAACACGGCACGCCGCTGTTCGTGGTCGACCACAAAGAGCTACGCAAGCAATACGAGACGTTTAGGAAGCACCTGCCGCGCGTGCAGGCCTATTACGCCGTGAAGGCGAATTCCGACCCCGCCATTGTGCAGACATTGTACGAGGCCGGCGCGAGCTTCGACGTTGCTTCGCTGGCCGAGTTCCATTTGGTCCACAAGAACATCGAGAGGTTATCGGCCAAACAGCGGCAGGATTTTATTTGGGACAAGATCGTCTACGCCAACCCGATCAAGGACACTCGGACACTCGTCGAGCTCGACCCGTATAAGCCGCTGATGACCTACGACAACCATGCTGAAATCGCCAAGATCCGGCGTCACTCGCCCCGCGCCGGACTAATCCTGCGGCTGCGCGTGCCCAACACGGGGGCGGTCGTCGAGCTCTCGTCGAAATTCGGCGCGTCGTCGGGCGAGGCCGTCGATCTAATCGACGCGGCATTCCATGCAGGCTTGATCGTCGAGGGCCTGAGCTTTCATGTGGGCAGCCAATGCACGAACTTTGCGAATTACACGCAAGCGCTGACCCTGGCGGCCGGAATCTTTCAGGAAGCTCACGCCCGCGGGTATCCGCAGGTCAAGATCCTCGACATCGGCGGCGGTTTTCCCACGCCTTACGACCAGCACGTCAAACCGTTTTCGCAATTGGCGAAGGCCATCAATGCCGAATTGAATCGCTTGTTTCCCAAGACCATGGAAATCTTAGCGGAGCCTGGGCGCTTCCTGGTGGCTTCCGCCGGCACGCTCGTGGCCACCGTCATCGGCAAAGCCGTGCGCGACGGGAAGCAGTGCTATTACATCGACGATGGCGTTTACCACACATACTCGGGCGTGATCTTCGACCACATTCATTACGCCGTGAAGTCGTTCAAACCTGGACCGACGGAGGTGTGCTCGGTATTCGGCCCCACGTGCGACGCGCTGGATACGGTCTCGCTCGGCGAGTCCCTGCCCGCTCTCCAACTGGGAGACCTGGTCTACAGCGAGAACATTGGTGCGTACAGCCATGCCTCGTCGACCTACTTCAACGGCTTTCCGCCGGCCAAGGTCGTGCATGTGAATCGATAGCGCGCCGCTGAAATCTCTCGGCGACGATGAGGTTGGCCTCGGCTGCTTTCCACCAAGCACCTAAAGGGGGAGCACGTAAACGGGACAGGTCTAAATATTGGGGCAGCGCTGGAGCAGCCTGGGGCACGCGAAATCCGCGCGGCCGAGCAGCCACCGTTGCTGCGATCGCGGCGTAGCGGGATGCGAGTCGGTAGCGACAAACCGGCTGCGCTAGGAAACGCGCGACGCGGAAACAATTTGCCGTCCCAACTGCCCGTGGCGCGTGAGACGTTCCATCAAACCACCGATTATGAAACGCGCGGCGATTCTCAAGAACCCATACGTTTCATGGCGCCGTCTGGGAGTGCCGAGAACTCATCGGGAGTCTTTAGCGAGACGCCGAGACATTTTTGTCCCGAAAGTGCGCCGGCAAACGAACGTTATTCGAACTCGTGCCAAAAGTAGTTCAATGCGACGGCCAGCGTGGGCACTCCCAAGGCGGCTCATGCCAGAAACGGTGACATACGTTTCTACGTCCGGCCGCGTATAGTCCCAATTATCCGGATATGACGTCGGCCATACTATATTGGCAATGCAGCCAATGGCCTGGGTCTGCCTTCTGACATCAAGACGCGAAGATTCTGATGACTTTGGCTCCGTGGTTAATTGCGGCCGGCATCATTCTGATTGCCATGGCATTGAGTTCGTCCTTACTTCGGCGAATGCCCTTGAGCGCCGCCATTGTTTGCCTACTGATGGGGCTTGGACTGGGACCCGCGGGAACCAAGCTCATCCAGCTCGATGTTATCCAGGACGCCGCATTACTTGAGCACCTCACCGAAGTGGCCGTCATTATTTCGCTCTTTACGGCCGGCTTGCAGCTCAGGCTCCCGCTTGATCGCGTCGAATGGAGAATCTCGTTACGGTTAGCTGCGCTCGCGATGACGCTTACCGTGGGGCTAATTACGGCAATCGGCGTCTTTGCATTGGGACTACCGCTCGGCGCGGCCATAATTTTGGGCGCACTTCTGGCGCTACCGATCCAGTGCTGGCGTCCGACGTTCAACTAAAGAAGTCAACTGATTCGGATCGGCTGAGGTTTGTCTTAACTGCGGAAGCCGGGTTGAACGATGGCGCCGCGTTTCCGTTTGTCATGCTCGGCCTGGGCATCATCGGAGTACATGAGATTGGCACTGCCGGATGGCGCTGGTGGGCGATCGATGTCGTCTGGGCCGTATCGGTAGGATTATTCGTCGGCGCACTAATGGGAACTGCCGTGGGCAAGATCGTACTTTATCTTCGGCAGCATCATCGAGAGGCGGTAGGGCTCGACAATTTCTTAGCCGTCGGTTTGATAGGCCTGTCTTATGGAACCGCTTTATACGCCGCTGCCTATGGCTTTCTTGCAGTGTTTGCGGCCGGCATCGCATTACGGCGAGTTGAACGCATGGCTCCTTCTTCTCCACCAAGCGACGCTATTCGACAGTCGGCTGGAAGTAGCGATGCCAGCCATTTGGCGACGGATCAAAAAACCGCCCCAGCCTACATGGCAGAGGCCGTGCTCAATTTCAACGCCCAGCTAGAACGATTTACCGAAGTGGCCCTCGTTGTTCTGATCGGGTCGATGCTGAGCCTTGATCTGCTGACTCTGCGGGCTTTGTGTTTCGCGGCCGTCCTACTGTTCTTAGTTCGCCCGTTAGCTGTCTATGGCAGCTTGATGGGTGCCGGACTGCCGCGGTTGGAACGAGGGCTAATCGCATGGTTCGGCATCCGGGGAGTGGGATCCATTTACTATTTGAGCTATGCAATCGAGCATGACGTTTCCTCTCCATCCTCTGAAGAGTTAGTCGCCATTACATTAGTGACTGTCGCCGCCTCAATTCTATTGCATGGAATCTCCGTAACTCCGCTGATGAATTACTATGGACGTGTGGCGTCGCGTTCGCGGTGATACGACAGCGAGCTGGCTGGCATTTTTCCAAGAATGGCCATCAAGTCGACTTACGGATTTGCTCATGAAACAAGACACATAACGACCCGTTTAGGCACGGTCTAGTCTCATCCGCCCATCTTCGCCAGCACTTTGTCCATCTCAGTGGCCGTGAAGGCCCTCGTGGTGGTTGACTGGACATTTCCCTGTGCGCCGACGTGCAGCAATAGGGCTGTGGCCGTCTCGTCACGGGGGGTGAAGCTTCCGCCCCGATGTCTCATAACCTAGTACATCGAGCAAGTTGTCGCTTCCCGGTGGGTGCGAACCGCACCAAGCCCAACGGTCGCTCGGCCGGAAGCAACCAGAGCGGCGAAGGACCAGGCAGCGAGCATCAAAACTCATCAGCGCATGCTACAGGTCAACAACCCACCGTTTAGGAACGGTGCCGGATCTCGCAAAATCGGCCGTTCGCAGGCGCGATGAGGCCGTGTGGTTCGTACAACGCTTTTGTTCGCCACACCTACGCGCGCGGGCTTGATACAATGGTCCGGCGATAGTCATCCCTGGCGTACGGCATGATGGGAAGGGGGTGCCAATTGTGCCTTAACCGTGAAGATGAAATAGTGGCCTGTGCCGACCGGTACTGCCATCAATTCCACCTTTGTTGTAATCCCCACGTAAGATACTGATTGGAAAAGGCTTAGGTTGACAACTCGATGCCGACTCTACCGCGTTGAGTAGGGTGACTGTCGGTCGTCGCTGATGTCTTGTCACCGACACGACCGCTTGCGTACTTGAGTCGGAATTTGGTGCGCCAGTGCTGCAGTCTAAGGCTGGCACCGACGGCGTCTGTGTTAGAGAAGCGTACGAATACTCGGGCATTTCCGGCACCACCTTTCCAGTCTCTGACGCCCTTGTTCCGCCAGCGCCGAGTGTGGCGTATCTCGTACACCGTTGCGTAGTTGCGTGAGCAGAAAGGCCGCTTTGCACACGGGCAAATCCTCGGAGTGGGCGACTTGTTGCTCGCGCTTTCCGAGGAAGGCGAACCCCCTGTTGGAACTAAACTCGGAGGAGTTCGTGCACCTGGATTCGGTCCAGGTGGCGGCAAGACTTGGAACAATCTTTGCATCTACGGTAAGCGATTACTTGTTCGCAACGCTGAAGAAGCGGTCTGCTTCGAGCTTCCGTGATGGAAATGTTTCTTACGGCACTCGCGACACTTGGCTGAGCATGCGGCAAATTGCCGCCGAGCGAAATATACTAGCGACATTCTGTTTACCACGGTTGGCATGGGTGGATCTGTAGTGGAGGTCAGGGGATGAAGATGGCGTCCCAAGGCGGTTTAGCAGTCGTCACAGGAGCGGCCGGAGGGCTTGGCGCGTCCTTTGCCAAGAAATTGGCCGAGCGCGGGTATCGACTCCTATTGGTGGACCGGCGGCCGAAAGAACTCGAGCAGGTCTGCGAATCGCTCGCCGCCCAGCATGGCATTTGTGTAATGCCATCTGTGATCGATCTTTGTAAGCGGAAACAGGTCGAGCACTGGCCAAACGGCTCGAGCAAATGGACGTCGATCTGCTCGTCAACAACGCAGGATTTGGCACCGCCGACTACTTTGTGGATACCGATGCCGGTTATCTTGTAGGCATGGTCGATGTGCATATTGTGGCCCCTACGATTCTCACCCAGGCCGTGCTTCCTGGGATGATTGATCGGAACAGTGGCGCTATCATCAACGTTTCCTCGCTGAGCTCCTGGTTTCAGAGCGCCGGCAACGTTCAATACGGTTCAACGAAAAACTATCTCGCGGTCTTCTCTCGGTCGCTTCATCGAGAACTTCGCGGAACGAACGTGCGCGTCCAGGCCTTGTGCCCTGGATTTATCCGGACGGGATTTCATGCTGCCCAAAGCATGCAGGCATTTAACCTGCGACGCGCTCGGTCTGCGCGAATGTGGATGTCAGCCGATGAAGTCGCCGACTGCTCTCTGCGCAGGTTGAACGGCAGGCAAGTGATAGTCATTCCCGGTTTCGGATACCGCATCCTGGGCCGTTTGGCGCAAATGCCGTTGCTGCAGCCGTTGATGCAATGGATCACGCACGCGCCGCGTTCGGTGCGTGGTACTGCGCAACCAGTGGAACATTGCCCGGAATCAATAGTCGCGAATTGAAGAAAGCCTGAAACCGTGGGTGCTTCCTGCGCAGTCCGCCACCCGGCTGGTCGCAAGGACCGCTCCACGCCGGGCGGCAGTCATGCCTTTTTGGGCTTGCCAACTACACAATACCCAACGCTGCCCCAAATGGAGTGAATTTTCCAGTCGCGGAGCGTCTTTTCGACAAGGGGTTCGACTTTCAGATCCGTATGTTCCAGAATCACTTCCGACATGGGGCCGAGAAAGAAAACTCGCGACAATATCCATTTTTGTAGTTTGGGCAGCCCGAGTTTGTGAGTGATCTGGCGATTCGGAAGATCGGGTACCTCGTCGGCCACCACGACGATGCCGTCGGGCTTCACCACTCGCGCCATTTCCCCCAGCGCTTTGGCCGGGTCGTTCACGTGATTGAGTGCCCCCAGGCTCAAGACGTTATCGAACGTCGAATCGGGAAAGGGCAGTGATTCGGCTTCGCCGACGATCAAATGAATCTCCCGGTCGGCGTAGTCGTGCTGACATTTCTCGAGGAGCACGCGAGAAATATCGACGCCGAAAACCGGGCAGTCGCGTGGAATAAGCGGCATGTTTCGCCCGTCGCCAATCGCGACGTCCAATAGCAGCGTGCCCGATAGGTCGGGCAGGTGCCGCAGGACTTCGTTGCGCGCCGCGCGTTCGCCGCCGCGAGGCAGGTAGGCCACCCACTCCCAGAATCGGAATTTTGGCCACAGCTTGCCGTTATAGTATTCGGCGGCGATGGCGTTGTTGCCCTCGTACTTCGTGCCTAGGTGCAAAACGCCTCGCTCGATCGGAAAGCTGCACGAGCAGGTCACGCAACTCAGATCTTGAGGCGAATTGTATTGGACCGGCCCGTTGCACTCGACGCACCGCAGTAACGTGACCGCGGATTGCCATTTCGATTCAGTCGCCGGCTCTCGAGCTGGATTCATCTCAGTGGCTCATTGGGTGCAAATGTAGCTGGCACTGAAAAGAATACACTCCGGCCGCCAGCGCAGCAGCTGTCTCAAGACAACGGCGGGCTTGCACAGTCGCGTCACCGCGCGCGGCGGGCCTTGAATCGGCCGTTCTGGGTGCTGTGTTGGTGGCCACTCCGATTGTCTCAAAATCAAAAGACGAAGGCCATTTCAAAACGACGCGTCGACACCCGCGACCCGGCAATAAGGATGCCAGAAGGCCAAGTCATTTGTGCTGGTGCGGGCGGCTAGCGCCGGCGTTCAGATACAGGGGCCGGCTTGGGCTTGTTCCAGGTGTTCTTCCAGAACTGCGCGAAGATCGCGCCGATGCCCGATCGCACCGTCTGGTGGTAGTCGGAGCCTGCGGGCAACTCTTTCATCAGCCGTCGATGTGCCCGCCCCAATGCGTGATAAGGCAAATAGGGAAACAGGTGGTGCAGCGCGTGATAACGCAGACCCAGCGGCACAAACAGTTCGGTGACAAGAGCGTTGTCGGGCAGCGTGATCGAATCCTGCAATTGACCCAGGTAGCTGAGCTGACCCTCTTCGTCCTTCTCATAGAGATGCAGGCACAAAGTGCGGACAAAGTTGAGCGATAGAACGGACGCGGCGAGGAAAAACATCAGCGCCACCCGCGTCCAAGGGAACACGCCGATCGCAACCAACACCATGGGGGCCCACGTTCGCAGGCAGCAGGCGATGTCGAGAAAGGCCCAGTATCGCAGCGGAGTGCCGGGCCCGCTCGCCAGGCGATGTCGAAAGTTCATGATGCCAAATGACGAGAACCGCTCGAGCAGCCACGGGCGAAACGGAGGATAGGCGAACGAGAGCGGCGTCATGATCAAGAATCGCAGCACGACCAGAAAAGGCCAGGCCAGCGTGAGCAGCAGAAAGTAACCGATCGTGCGCGGTGGATCGACGCCGAAGGGAAGGTACTCGCCATCCTGTTCGGTGCCATAACTGTCGCAGCGATGATGATCCAAATGATGCCAGTAGGCAAACGAGGGGAATAACATCGGGATGCCGGCCAGCAGGTCCCACCCGATCTGGAACGAGCGCAGGCGATCGCTGCGCATGTGTACGATCTCGTGGACAAACGATGTCGCGCGAAAGATCGCGAACACCGCCACCACGTAGCACAGCACGCGCTGCCACGAAAGGCCGCTCATGTTCGAGGTAACCCACGGCGCACGCGTAGCCCACGGTGAGAGTCAGCAGCAGGTCGGCCCAGTAAATGAAGGGGTTCGGCTCGGCCAGGTCCCTCACGGCCGCCTTGGCTTCTTTCAGCCACGGAGGAACGTCGACCTGAGGTCTCGCGCGCGACAGATGCCTCCCCTCTTGGATCGTGGACATGAACACCAAGTCCTTTGCGGCACGCGAATTGAACCTCCTTGATCGCGGCGCGGCGTAAGGCGACCGGAATGAAGTAGTTTTGCTCGGAACATGGCCGGTTGTCTGGTCAAGCCATCGATTGCGTGATCGTATCCTGGTTCATCGTATTGGGGAAGTCTTTAGCCGGAAGGAATCCGACCGGGGCAGGATTGCTCCGGTCGTCCGGATTGGGCGAGCCGCGAACACTTTCACCGCGGCGTCTCTGGTGGTGCTGAAACGTTGGTGGCCCCCGGCCAGCAAGCGGTTGCTCCGTCGTCTTGGCGTGCGCTGAGCCGTCGCAGTGCGAAGTCGACGGCCGGATGGCGCGCGAGAGTCCCTGCGCTTGATCGAGCATCTCGCGTGCCAGTTTTCCCCACCGCATCCCGCCATCGTCGAAACTCGCGAGGCGTCTCTCCGTCATGCTCAAGTGGCGCCCTTCGAAGTAGAATCGCTATCTTGTTTCGGGGGCATGAAATAGATGACGGATAGGTTCGGAGGTGTTTCATCGCGAAGGCGCGTCGGTGTGTTGCTTCCGACGGTAGTTATATGAGGGTCATTTGGGCCACGGCACAATGGTAGTTCGTATTAGCACGTGGCCATCGTTGGGGATGTCCGGATATAGTTAACCCGTCGTTGTCCCGTACCTGCTACTTGTTGTCAGCCGAGGCCGGCAGGTTCCGGACGATCAGCGCCTCGGCCTCACGGCGGAGGATGTGAGCGATCCAGGCTTCGCGCGAGGTGGCCTTCTCCGCGCTCCAGTCGTAGGAAAGAACGGCCGCCGCGAGCAGCTTGCGCGCCTCGTCCTTTTGTCCTTTCTGGTACTGGGCCATGGCCGTCACGATACGGGGGCTCGGCCCCATGTATTCAGCAGCCTTGGAGGCGTCGCCGGTCATGATCGAGATGGCGTCTTCGAACCTTCCTTGACGATAATGGGCAAGCCCATTGGCGAAGTGGAAGTATGGGCGGAGCCAGTCGTACTGCGACCCCTTGCTGTTTACGGCCCGCTCTGTGAGCGCGACCGCCTGGCGAAGCTCGTCCTCGCTGCCAGGCAGCAGCGAGCATGCCCGGCCGACACGCTCGGCGACAGTGAAATCTGTAGTGGCGCCGAACTGCGCCAGCAGTTCGCGACGGACGCGGCGGTATTCGGCTTCGTCCCCCAGGTACAGGCACAGCTCGGCATAACCGATTCCAGTCGTCATGCGCAGTCGGACGAGCTGCGAGTTCCTCCTTCCAGTCGGCGGCCGCCTCGGCACCGCGTCCCATGTCTCATCAACACTTTTCGCAGGTCCCATTTCCACTCGGCGCGTTTCTCGGGGGCCAGACGCGGCGGCCTCGCGGAATTCCTTGACGGCCTCGTCGAAGCGTTCCTTGCGTTCGAGACTCACGGCAAGATGGTGGTGCGTCCAGCCGATGCTCGGATCGAGGCGAATTGACTTTCGGAACTGAGCGATTGCCTCGTCGTCATGGCCGCCCATCCACTGGAAGGCAACCCCCAGGCGGTTGTGGCACCAGGCATTCGCGGGATCCAGGCGGATGGCCTGTTCAAACTCCGCGATGCAGGGATCCCAGAGGCGCAGGCCGAGATACATGCAGCCGAGCGCGTAATGAATCGAAACCGTTTCGGGCCGCAGAGACAGAGCCGCGCGGTAATACGCTGCCGCCTCTGCTGCTTTGGACTGATGGAGAAGCGCGTTGCCAGTCTCTATGTTCGCCCAGAAGTCGTTGGGGTACTCGGCCACCACGCGCGTCATAAACGGCACGGCGTCGATATTCTTGGCCCGCAGCCTGGCGCCGAGCACGGCTAAAAGCTGAGGCGACTGCTGGTCCACCGGCGCGTGAGTGGCGAGGTCGCGGAGCGCCTCCGCGTTGTCCCACTCTGCGGGGTCGCGGACGCGGTCGCGCCAGGGGTCGGGGTCTGCATGCCGAACCACCGCGAGGACCCACGCCTGCTGTTTCCGATCGGCGGCGCAGGCGGCCCAGTCGTCCAGAGCGGCCACAAGCGCCCTGCTCACCGACGACGCGCGGACGCGGGCGGCTGCCTCCGCCGGGTCGGCGCCGGGCGCCCCGATCCCCGCCTCGCGGAACGCTTCGGCGTAGTGTCTCCCGGCTGCCGTCTCATCAGGCGACCCGTCGCCATCCTTGGCCGTGGTCGCCGGCATGACCAGTACGCCGAGAACCTCGGTGGGTGGCTTGACCAGAGCGCGTTCCAAGCGGATGGCGTCCAAGCGTGTGACATGTTCCAGGTTGCCAAACGCCGTCGAAAGGCGGTCGTGCAGCTCAGGCGGAATATATTCGCCGAGCCGGTCCCTGGCCCGTTGTAGCACGGCCGCCGAAGCCTTGAACTCCCCTTTGTCCAACAGCCCCTCGGACGCGTTCAGGTCTGCCTCAGCGTATGCGACGGCCTCCGCCTCGAGAGTCGTTCGCTGCGCCATGCGACCGAAGAACAATGACAACGATGGCAGATGCCAGCAGCAACCCGGACGCGAGTGCCGCGGCTAGAGCCGGACGGCGTCGCATCCAGCGAACGGTGCGCTCGAACGGCCCCACGGGACGCGCCTTGATGGGCTCGCCGCGCTCGAAGCGACGCAGGTCTTCCGCCAAAGCGCGTGCGCTGACATACCGCTGATGAGGCTCTTTTTGCAGGCACTTGAGGCAGATCGTTTCGAGGTCGCGCGGGACGTGCGGGTTGAGCCGTGCGGGTGACACTGGCTCGTCCGACACCACCTGCTGCAATGTGGCCGTGGGGCTGCCCGCGCGAAAGGGCGGCCGTCCTGTGAGCAGTTCATAGAGAATCGCCCCCAGAGCGTATACGTCGGTGGCTGGTCCGACGACTATCCTTGTGGCCGCGCGCCTGCTCGGGGGCCATGTAGCTGGGCGTGCCCAACGTAGCGCCGCTGAACGTCAGCTCGCCGTCGGCTTCCATACGCCGCGCCAGCCCAAAGTCCGTCACCTTGGGCGTGCCGTCCTCGGCGAGCAGGATGTTGTTGAGCTTCAGATCACGATGGACGATCCCGCTCTGGTGCGCAGTGTGCACCGCATCGGCTATCGTCGCTACCAGGCCAGCCGCCTGTGCAAGCCGACTGAGGAACTCCCTGAACTTGATCGGCCAGGTCGCCTCCCTCGACCAGTTCCATCGTAAAGTACGGCCGGCCGTCCACCTCGCCGGCGTCGTGGACCTGCACGATGTTAGGGTGGCGCAGCGCGGCAACCGCCTGCGCCTCGCGCAAGAAGCGCTCACGCTCCTCCGGCCGCGCGTAGGCGCCGGCAAGTAGCATTTTCAGGGCGACGGCCCGATTTAGACGGAGGTGCCACGCACGGTAGACGATGCCCATGCCGCCGAAGCCGAGAACGCGATCCACCCGGTAACCAGAAACGTCTGGCAGTTCCGCCGGGCGGGGCGCGGCCTGCATCGTTTCGCCGCGCTGCGCTGTGTTCGACGGCGGAAGCAAGGCGGCGAATTCCGCATCAATGCGGCGGAACGTCGTCCACCTGCGACGGACCTCGGGAAGCAGCTCCGGGCAGTCGCGGCACACTTCTTCGGGAGTTAGGCCCGTGTCGAGCATCTCCTCCAATAGTTCGAACACTCGGGGATTGCCGGCCATCGGCGGCCCTCCTTAAGGCGTCGGCGTGTCGCCAGGCGATGGCAATGAGGCCGCCCGGACAAAGATCGGCGAGCTCTTCTGCCAACAGCAGGCGGGCACGGTTCAGACGTCGTTGCACCGTTTTAACCGATACCCCGACCACGGATGCCGCCTCGGGATGTGTCAGCCCCTGGATCCGGACTAGTTCGAACACCTCTCGATCCTCCTCGGGCAAGCCCTCGATCGCTAACAACATTCGGCGTGCGTCCTGGCTAAGCATGGAGTCGGCGCTGTCCGGCGGAGTTGCCACGCCGGATTCCGACACGGCAGCAAGACGCGGCCGTTCATTTAAGAGGCGGGCCAGGTCATTGAGCTGCCAACGCATGTGCTGGTTGGCCATCGCGAAGAACTGACGAACGGTCTGTGGGCGGATTTTCTGCAAAGCCGTTAGCAATCCGCCGACGACGCCACTGACAAGATCGTCCGTCTCCAAATTCAAAGGTGGGTGTGTGAGGCGCGGGTAACTTCGATGCAATAGTCCGGCGCACAGGTGTCGCAGGCGGTCAACTGCGCGCTCCAAAAGGTCCCGGATGACCGGTTCCGCCGGAGTATCGCCTTGCAGCTCGTCCAGGTAGCGCTGGATGACGGCGGTGGTTCGCTGTTCATTCATCGCCACGCAAGCCCGCAAAAGGAGACAAGTTCCGTCAATATAGCCGCGCTGATGTCCACTCGCCACTCTTAGCAATATGACAGGAATGAAGGATTTGGTGGTAGGACCGAAGTGAAGTGATGATCAGCGTCGAGCTGACGTTGATCATGTTCGCGGCCTGGGCAGCCGCGTGCCCACGTCTGATTCATTCATTCACATGGGGGATATCACATGGTCACCAGTGCAAAACATCCAGGGATTCACGTTCGGGAACTCAACGGGCAGCGGTACGTTTTTCGGCAGACAACCACCGCTCGCATCTATTCACGGCAGAAGCTCCTTACCAAGCTCGATTGGCTCCTGGTCGATGGGCCGGAGCATGACGATGCCGACGATCTGAGGGACTTAGAAGGCAGGATTGGACGCTAGTGAAGCGATGATCAGAACGGAGCTGACCCCGCGTGACGTCGTCCGCGCGGGGCGAAGCTTCATCGTGACTACTAGCACAACCGACAACGACACAAACATCTAACCAGGAGCTGACAATCATGAAGGAGTTGACCAACAATCAACGTTCCTCCAGGTCCAAGAACATGGCGCTGTGGGGGCTGCAAATTGGAACTGCGGCCGCGTTCCTCATGGCCGGCTTCGGCACACTGTCCGGCTATCCCATGATGGTGCAGACGTTCGAAAAGATTGGCATCGGCCAGTGGTTTCGCTATGTCACCGGCGCCATTGAAGTCGCATCAGCAATCTTGCTGCTGATTCCCAGCCTGGCGCCGCGGGCGCGGCTTTGCTGATCTGTACCATGGGTGGCGCGGTTCTAAGCCATCTGTTGTTGATCGGCGGCTCGCCTTTGCCAGCCCTCGTTCTCTTGTGCTTCTCCGCGATCATCCTGTGGGGACGATTCGGAACTCTGAAAGTATGGCTCGACAAACTACCCACGCCGGTTGTGCTTGTGGCCAAACTGGTGAGCGCTGGGACAAGTGCGTCACAACGTACGCCTCGCAGGTAGAGGGGTGGTTAGCACCGGCCTCCGACCGACCGCTCTTTAAAAGGAACTTGCTGTGCGCCGTCAACGCGGTTTTACACTCATCGAGCTACTTGTGGTGATCGCGATTATCGGAATGCTCGCGGGCCTACTTCTGCCGGCAATTCAGTATTCGCGCGAAGCCGCCCGCTGCACGAACTGCAAGAACAATCTGCGGCAAATCGGGCTGGCAATTCACCTGCACGCAGACTCGCATCGTGGCGAATTTCCAAAAACGAAACACTCAGGGGCCGAACGCTCGTGGGTGTACACGTTGGGCGACTTCCTCGAAGACGTAGACGTCATCCGAGTGTGCTCCAGCGATCCGCAAGGTGCCCACAGGCTCGGGCCCAACGGCAAGGGAACCAGTTATGTGCTCAATGAGTACATCGCAGACCCCGTGAAGGGAGCCATCCTAAAGCTGACGAAGCTGAAGGAGACCTCTAAGTCACTAATCGTGTTCGAGGGCGCGGACAACCGGCGGCCCACAGCGGAACATGTGCACGCTTCGCAGTGGTACGACGCTTCAAACATCGCTAGCGATCTGGTGTGGCCTTACATCCTTTCGGAGATCAAACCGGATCGCCACGGCCCGTCCTCCAACTACTTGTACGCGGACGGGCACGTCGAAACGATACCAGAGGAAACGATCTTTGAATGGGTCCAGCGCGACATCGCGCGCGGGACGAGTTTTGCGAGGCCCAAGTGAGATGTGTAACGAGTGTCGGACAAACAAAGGACATCAATTTTAGGGAGTTTGTGCGATGCGAATCATCAGTTTCGTAATATTGGTGATTCTATTAACGATCCCTGTACGCTTCGTGGACGCGCACGGCTTCACGCTCCGCAACGTCGGCGGCGTCATCATGGCCGAAAACAATGACTCGCAATTTGATCCCCACCTTTTCGGCCACGCCTTGGACGTGCCGAATGTGACGCTCAGTCGCAATCAATCGGACCACGGCGCAGTTGATGCCCATAGGCCGGGTTCCGGTTTCACCATCCCCGGCGATCTTCTGCAATTGGAGCTGCTTGGACCGCTCTGGCACTCCAACGGCGGCGCTGCGACATTAGCCTCTCCGGGTGTTGTGCTAACGACCGAACAAAAAGTCACAAGCGCCACGCGCACCATTTCCGCCGC
Source organism: Pirellulales bacterium (assembly GCA_963829655.1). GTDB lineage: Bacteria > Planctomycetota > Planctomycetia > Pirellulales > JALHPA01 > JBBDYH01. The sequence continues at coordinate 4,831,218 of CAWHJG010000002.1, read as the reverse complement.
CGGACCGCTGGGGGGGCCGCTGACTCTGGCGGCGACCTCATCGCACGAGATGATCTGGTCGCTGCCGTTTGGGACGCCTGAAGGCGCCTATGGCCTCAGCTACCGCGTCATCGGCCATGCGGCCGAAGGACAGTTATTTACGCCGTCGGACCAGTTGACGGTAGTTTTTACCACGCCCGGCTTCACGGGGGACATCGCCGCGGCCGAACAAGCGATCTTTTCCCTCGCCGTGCCGGAACCGGGAACATGGGCGCTTTTGGCGGTGGCCTGTGTGGTTGCGAGTGCAATCACAGCATCATACCGGTTGCGTCCGACGCACTCGTCGGCCAGAGGCAACTAGCGATCTATTGGTAGTGCCGCCGAACAAATTCTAACGCCGTCCGGTTGCCCGGACTTGACGTATACAGCTCGCCGCAGTCGGTTGCGGTGAGCTGTTTCTCGTTAGGGAGGGCGACAACGCAAGCCGCGAAAGCAAACAAGATGGGTCAATAGCCGCTCTGATGTCCACCCGCCACTCTTAGCAGTATGGCAGGAATAACGGATCTGGTTGCGAAGACGAGATTGAAGTGACAATCGGCGTCGCGCAGTGCTCAGAAAGGAGCGTTATCCATTATGAACGGCCTCGCTACTGTCATTTCGAATGTCGGGTTGGCGTGCATCTTGAGCTTGTCGCTTACGGGCTGCTCGCGGCAAGTGCCGCCGCCTCCCGCTGCAGCGCTACCGACTGTGATGGTCAGCCAACCTGTCGAGCGCACCGTGACAGACTATGCCGATTTCACCGGCCGCCTTTCGGCAGTTGACTCAGTGGAAGTACGTGCTCGTGTTGACGGATACTTGGATTCGGTCCACTTCAAGGCGGGCTCACTTGTAAAAAAAGGCGACGTGCTGTTTGTCATCGACCAGAGGCCGTTTGTGGCGGAACTTAATCGTGCCAAGTCACAGCTAGCCGAGGCTCAAGCTCGAGTACAAACTTGCGCTGACGCAAATTGATGACGCGGAAGCGACGAAAATTAGCGCCGGGGCCGCATTCGACTACGCGCGTTCGCAAGCTTGCTCGCAGCACCAAACTGTTGCCGACGGGGGCTGTGACTCAGCAAGAATTCGACTTGGATAAGTCAAAGTTGACGCAGGCTGAAGCCGACCTGCGAAGCGCTGTAGCGGGCATCGCATCCACACAGGCCGAAGTTGCATCTGCTACCGCCGCGGAGCAATCCGCGCAAGCGGCGATCGCCATCGCGGAGCTAAATCTAAAGTACACGACGGTTACTGCCACTGTTTCTGGGCGAGTCAGCCGCCAGTTTGTCACCGTGGGCAATCTGGTTCAAGCAGGACAGAACGGAGGCGGCACGCTACTGACAACAATCGTATCGGTGGATCCGATATACGCGTACTTCGATGTAGACGAGAACACCGTCCAGCGCGTCCAGCAGATGATCCGTGAAGGTCGCGCCAAATCGCGCGCGAGGTCGAAATACCACTACGGCTTGGCTTGGACCACGACGAAGGTTTTCCGAATCAAGGAACCATCAACTTCATCGACAATCAGGTGCGTTCGGGCACGGGCACGTTACGGGTCCGAGGCGTCTTTCCCAATTCGGACGAAGTGCTCGTGCCCGGCTATTTCGCCCGTATCCGCGTACCTATCGGCGATCCGCACAAAGCGCTACTTGTAACCGATCGCTCCCTTGACACTGACTTGGGACAAAAGGTGATTTACGTCGTCGACAAGAACGACCAGGTGCTTTCACGGCCTGTTGGTATTGGTGGCCTCCACGATGGCTTGCGCGAGATCACCGACGGCCTGAAACCCGGCGAGCGCGTGATTGTCAATGGTCTCTTACAGGTCCGTCCTGGCATTTCCGTCTCACCAACTTTGGTAGATATGCCGAACTCGACCGCGGGACATCACAAGTTGCAGACTCTGGCGAAGGTCGCGCCCAACCCCTGAGCCAGCAACACCGAGTGCCGCCCTGACCCCGCTCGCTCCCGCAATAGCGGCGAGTGAAAGGAGAACAGTCATGCTCGCCCGCATCTTCATAAACCGCCCGGTCCTGGCGTGTGTGCTTTCTATCGTGATCCTTCTGCTGGGGGCTATCGCGGCGGCCATGTTGCCCGTCGCCGAGTACCCGGAGGTCACGCCCCCGATCGTCCGGGTGACCGCCAACTACCCCGGGGCCAACGCCCAGGTGGTGGCCGACACGGTCGCGGCGCCGATCGAGCAGCAGGTCAACGGCGTCGAGAACATGCTGTACATGACGTCGCAGAGCAACAACGACGGCTCGTACACCCTGGACGTGACCTTCGAGATCGGCACCGACATCGACATGGCCCAGGTGCTGGTGCAGAACCGCGTCGCCGTGGCCCAGCCGACGCTGCCCGACGTGGTCAAGACCATCGGCGTGACCACTAAGAAGCGTTCGCCGGACATCTTGCTGGCCGTCAGCCTGTACTCCGAAGACAACCCCGAGACCGGCCGGCCGTATTACGACCCGCTCTACCTGAGCAACTACGCCACCATCCAGCTCAAGGACGCCATCGCCCGGCTGGAGGGCGTCGGCGACGTGTTCGTCCTGGGCCAGCAGGACTACAGCATGCGCGTCTGGCTGGACCCCGACAAGCTGTCAGTCGCGGAACCTCACGGTCGGCGACGTGATCAAGGTCCTGCGCGAGCAAAACGTGCAGGTGGCGGCCGGGCAGATCGGCCAGCCGCCCGTGCCCAAGGGCCAGGACTTCCAGTACACGCTTGAGCACCCTCGGCCGGCTGGTCGAGGCCGAGCAGTTCGCCAGCATCATCCTCAAGACCGACTCCAACGGGGAGATCACCTACCTCCGGGATGTTAGCCGGATCGAGCTGGGCGCCCGCAGCGACGGACCTGATGGCGCGGCTGGACCGCCGGCCGTCGTCGGGCCTGGCCGATCTACCTGCTGCCCGGCTCCAACGCCCTCGACACCGCCGACCGCATCAAGGCCCGGATGCGCGAGCTGGAAACGCGCTTCCCCGCCGGCCTCAAGTACGCCATCGTCTACGACACCACGCCGTTCGTCCGCGAGTCCGTCAACGAAGTGATCCACACCCTGCGCGACGCCATCATCCTGGTGACGATCGTCGTTCTGCTGTTCCTGCAGGACTGGAAGTCCCTGCTCCTGCCACTGATCGGCGTGGTCGTCTCGCTCGTCGGCACCTTCGCCGTCATGAGCCTGATGGGCTTCACGCTGAACAACCTGACGCTGTTCGGGCTGGTGCTGGCCATCGGCATCGTGGTGGATGACGCGATCGTCGTGCTGGAGAACATCGAGCGCTGGATGGAGAAGGGACTGCCTGCGCGCGAGGCGACCATCAAGGCCATGGACGAGATCACCGGCCCGATCGTCGCCATCACGCTCGTGCTCAGCGCGGTGTTGCTGCCCAGCGCCTTCCTCAGCGGCCTGGTCGGCCAGTTTTTCCGCCAGTTCGCCGTCACCATCTCGGTGTCGATGCTGATCTCGGCCATCAACGCCATGACCATGACGCCGGCGCGGGCCGTGCTGTTCTTCGCCGGCCGCAAGCCGGGCAAGCACGGCGACAGGGCAAGGAGGCGCTGCCGTGGTGGAGCTTCGCCCTGCTCGGCGGGCTGGCGACTGTCTGGCTGCTGACGCCGATCCTCGGTCCGATCGCTGGGCCTGCACACAGGCGAGGGCACGGCGAGGCGGCGCCCGGCGGCCTGAGGCGGTATCCTCGTGAACATGGGGCGTACCCTCGTCCTCTTCCTCCCCGGCGCAGTCGCGGGCGGAGTGCTGGGCCGGTTCATCATCCGCCGCGTGAACCGGCTCTTGGGCTACTTTTTCCGCGGCTTCAACTGGCTGTTCGACCGGACGACACAGGTCTACGGCAAGACGGTCGGCTGGTGCCTGCGCCTCAGTGCCATCGTGCTGCTCGTCTACGTCGGCCTGATCGGCCTGACGGGCTTCGGCTTCAGTCGCGTCCCCACGGGTTTCGTCCCCATGCAGGACAAGGGCTACCTGGTGGCGAACATTCAGTTGCCCGACTCGGCCTCGCTGGAGCGCACGATCGACGTGACCGACGCGGTCGAGACGATCGCGCTGGAGATCGCCCGGCGTGGCCCACACCATGTGCCTGCCCGGCATGTCGTACGTTCTCAACGCCAACAGCTCCAACTACGGCAACGTGTTCGTCATCCTCGAGCCGTTCCACGACCGGCACGACTCGGCGCTTGGCGGGGACGCCATCGCGTCACAGCTCCGCGCACGCCTGGCACGGGAGGTTCCCGAGGCGCGGGTGCTGGTTTTCGGCGCGCCGCCGATTTCGGGTCTGGGAACCTCCGCCGGCTTCAAGCTGATGGTCGAAGCTACCGGCGACGTGAACTTCGACGCGCTGCAGGCCGAAGCCGACAAGCTTGGCCGCCAAGGGGAACCAGCAGCCCGGCCTGGTCGGGCTGTTCAATGGCTTCCGCGCCCGGACGCCGCAACTGTACGTCGATATCGACCGCGAGAAGGTCAAGTCGATGGGCGTGACCGCTCACCGATGTTTTCGACACACTGCAGGCATGCGTGGGCAGCTACTACGTCAACGACTTCAACCGCTTCGGCCGCACCTGGCAGGTCAACGTCCAGGCCGACGCTCCGTTCCGCACCGACGCGGAAGCCGTCAAGCAGTTCAAGGTGCGCAACGCCGACGGGCGACATGGTTCCCCTGGGGGCGGTGGCCGAGGTGCGCGACTCCGCCGGGCCGGTCCAGATCACGCGCTACAACATGTTCCCGACAGCGTCGATCAATGGCCTGCCGCTGCCCGGAACCAGCACCGGCGAGGCCCTGGCGAGCATGGAGCGGCTGAGCCAAGACCTGCCGCGACAACATGACCACCGAGTGGACCGAAGTGAGCTTCCTGCAGAAGCAGGCGAGCAAGATCGAGCAGATCCGGGACCTGCGCAACAATCCCATTCAGCGCCTTCGTGGTGGGGGTGGTGCTCGTATTCTTCGTGCTGGCCGGCCTGTACGAGAGTTGGTCGCTGCCGTGGTCGGTGATCCTCGTCGTGCCGATGTGCCTGCTGAGCGCGCTGGTGGGACTAGCCCTTGCCGGCTATGACGTCAACATCTTCGTGCAGGTCGGCTTCGTCGTGCTGGTCGGACTGGCCGCCAAGAACGCCATCCTCATCGTCGAGTTCGCCCGTGACCGGCAGGCGGAAGGGGTGTCGCTGGTTCGACGCCGCCGTGGAGGCCGCCCGCGTACGGCTGCGGCCGATCCTGATGACCTCGTTCGCATTCATCCTGGGCGTGTTCCCGCTGGTGATCGCCGAGGGCGCCGGGCACGAGATGCGGCGCACGCTGGGCATGGCTGTGTTCGCCGGCATGATCGGCGTGACGTTGTTTGGCATCTTCCTGACTCCGCTGTTCTATTACGTCGTTCGCCGTTTAACGGAACGGAAGGCGGCTTTGATACCAAGTCTATCCACCGCAATACCCGCAATGTCACCACATTTAACGTCTACAGGAGGTGCACAATGACAACTACCCTTGAATTGATTGAACGTATCGATACGGAGTTTTCGGCAGCGGAAAAACGCCTGGACGAATTTCGGACGCAACAAGTCCAAGAGTATCAGCATCGGAAGAACGACTTGAGTGGTTTGAACGAACCTTGGATGAGTTACGCAACGTCTGGGAGCCGCGGCTCGACGCGCTGGCCAACAAATTCGGTGATCGCGTCGATGTGCATCCGACCATCGAACCAGGCCGGCGGAGCGTTACCTTCCAGTTCCATTCCAACTTGGCCGGCGTCAGATTGCGGCTTAGTGTCGCCCCGGATGCAGAGGTACGCGAGCTCGTCTTCACCTACGACGTGGAGATTTCTCCAATCCTCATGGAATTTGATTCGCACGCCGAGTTGGAACAGCCGCTCGACGGGGTGAATCAGCGTGACACTCGCGGAATGGCTCGACGATCGCATTGTGGACTTTGTGCGGACGTACTTGGCACTGCATGAGAACCACTATTACCTCCAGGACCACATGGTCAAAGATCCAGTCGCAAACGTCCAATTCCCGAAATTTGCCGCCGCAGCAAAGCTAGAGCAGAACGGCAAGTCCCTTTACTTCATTGACGAATCAACACTCCGCGAATTTCAGAAGCGGCAACACCCCAATGCTTAAGAATGTTGGAAAGTCGAAACTAAATCCGATGTGCAAACTCACAACAAAAAAACGCATCCTAATACTCGGCGGCGGTTTCGCCGGCGTCGCCACTGCCCGCCATTTGGAAAGGCTTTTTCGTCGGCGGCCGGACGTCGAGATCGTTCTAGTAAGCCGAGACAATTTCGTGCTTATGACGCCGCTATTATTCGAGGTCTTTTCCGGGATTCTGGACTTGCGATCCTGCTCAGTCCCAATCCGCGAGTTTCTTCGCTCTGCTCGGTTCGTTGAGGCCGCTGTCGAGAGCATCGATCTCGACCAGCGCGTTGTCCAACTATCATCCGCCGGGAAAACCGGCGAACTGGCATACGATCAATTGGTCATCGCGCTTGGGTCAAAAACCAATCGTCAGGTGATTCCAGGTTCACAGCACGGCTTTACGTTCAAGACCTTGGCGGATGCGCTTTTGCTCCGCAATCACGTCATCGAGTGCTTCGAACGCGCCGATGTTGAAACCGAACCACGACGGAAAACGCAACTCCTCACGTTCGTGATTATCGGCGGCGGCTTGGTGGGCGTCGAACTGCTGGGCGAGCTAACGGCCTTGGTGGACGGCATCGCGCCTCTGTACAGAAACGTGGACCGCGACGAGGTCCGCTTCGTTCTGCTTCAAGCTGCCAACCGCATCATGCCGGAAATCGATCCGGCGCTAGCCGCGTATGGATCGCAAGTTCTCGCCGCGCGGCGGGGTGCAGCTTCGGACCAACACGCCAGTTCGTGCTATTGAGCCGCGCATGGTCCACCTGGCAAATGAAGCCATCCCCGCCGATACGATCATCGTGGCCGCGGGGGTTGCTCCGAACCCGATCCTAGCGGGCCTGCCGGTCGCGAAAGACAAGCGCGGGTGCATTGTGGCTGAACCGACCATGCGCTGCCCTGACCACACCGAAGTATGGGCCCTTGGCGACTGCGCCTCGATTCCCGGTCCCGACGGCAAACCGTATCCGCCCCTTGCGCAACATGCCTTGCGCCAGGCCAAAGTTCTCGCTGATAACATCCATCGCGTGCTGACCCGCCGGTCACCGCAGCCATATTTATACGAATCGCTCGGAATGATGGGATCGCTTGGGCACTACAGGGGGTTTGCTCAGCTTCTAAAACTCCGGATGCACGGTGTCCCGGCCTGGTTCATTCGTCGCACTTACTATCTGCTGCAAATGCCTGGTTGGAGTCGGCGGCTGCGGATGATGATTGACTGGTCGTTCGGCCTGCTGTTTCGGCCGGACATCGTCAAAGTTGGTCTGGACAGCGAGACGGCTTTGCTGCTCCGAGAACTGAGGCTTGGTGACGCGGCCGACGGACATTCGGAAGTAGGTAGAGCCGCAAACGAGTTCGCCATCGTCGGCAGTCGGGTAGCCCGCGCCCAATCCGAAACAACTGGCCTTGCCCTGCCTTAGCGGAACGAGCTGCAACACGAGGGCGCAACATCCATGGACACATCCATAATCACCGCTTTGGCCGTCGCGAGCGGTTCCATCGTAGGGGCCGTCGTTTCTGGATTCATCGCCTGGAATACCCAGCGCATGCAGACAGTGCGCGAGCTAACCCAAGCGAGGCTCCGCGCGCGGCAGATTTTGTACGGAGAGTTCATTACGGAGGCGTCGCGGCTGGTCGTTGATGCCGTGTCTCATTCGCTCGAGACTGCGGAAAAGCTGGTCATCGTCTACGGAATTCTGGGGCGCATCCGGCTTGTATGCAGCGGGAAGGTGCTCGCCGAGGCAGAGATGTGTGTCCGGCAGATCGTCGATCTGTATGAAAGCCCCAATTTGACTGTCGAGCAAGTCCGCGCCTCGTTGGATTCCGAAGATTTCGACCCGCTGAAGGCTTTTAGCTCTGCGTGCCGGGCGGAGCTTTTGACGATTGCCCCGACACTCGCAGGTTAGAAAGCAAGCAGGATTTGGCGTCCGGATTGATGAAACGAATCGGCCCAGGTTGTACTGCAGGATAAAGCAGCTCGGCATCTCTCAACCCGAATAGCGCGCGAGCTCGCGCACGCGCTGCGCCAGTTGGCGATTTGCCATTGGCGGTCTATGTCCTAAAGGACACTCTCGTCCGTTCCGATCAGCCAGTCGTTCACGTTCACTCATTTAAGGGGTGCAGTGAAACATATTCCGCTGCGCCGGCACGGTCTCTGCTTTTTGCCGCACGCCGGTACCCTTTCAATCCAGTTCGAAAGGACTTTAGCAGCCCGAAACGCGCGTGCTAGAGGTGGCTGGCAGAGCGGCAAACTGGGCCCGCGCGTCCAGTCCCTCCTCTTAGTCCTAATAGAAGCGGAGAGCGCCACGCAGAGAGGGAAGCAGCTACCAAGAGCATCAGTTTCGGATCGACGGGACCGTTTCATTTGCCATCCGCAAGTTATGGCGCAAGCCATACAGTGCATAAGGAGGAAGACATGAGTGACTATAACGAACAAACGCTGATGGAAGCGGTCATCAAACGCGTTGCCGGAACGCCCGACCCGCGTCTGCGGCAGATCATGACCAGTCTGGTCAAGCATCTGCACGGCTTTGTGCGCGAGGTACGGCCAACCTCGGAGGAATGGCTGGCCGGTATCCAGTTCCTCACGGCGGTTGGCCAGAAGTGTGATGACAAACGGCAGGAGTTCATTCTGCTCTCGGACACGCTTGGGGTGTCGATGCTGGTCGACCTTATCAGTTATGGCAAGGCTGGCAATGCCACCGAGTCGACCCTGCTCGGGCCAGCCTTCGTCGACGGCGCACCGGAACTCCCGCTGGGGAGTAATCTTGCCAAGCACCCAAGCGATGGCGAGCCTTGCGTGATCACCGGCAGTGTCGCAAGCCTCGACGGCACCCCGCTGGCGGGCGCCGTGGTGGATTTCTGGGAAGCCGACGGTGACGGGTTCTACGATCTGCAAAAACCCAACGGTCTTGACCTGCGGGCGCGGCTGCGGACGGATGCCTCAGGCCAGTTTTGGTTCCGGGCGGTGCCGCCGGCAAGCTATGGGATACCAACCGACGGGCCAGTGGGCGCCATGTTGCGGGCCACCAAGCGGCATAACATGCGCGCCGCGCATTTGCATTTCATGATCAGCGCCCCAGGGCACGAGCGTCTGGTGACGCAGTTGTTCGTCACAGGCGACCAATACCTCGATTCGGATGCGGTGTTTGGCGTGAAAGAATCGTTGGTGATCGACTGTGAGCGCGTTAAGACGCGTGAAGAAGCGGCGAAATACCAGGTCGAAGCGCCGTTTTATCGTATGCACTACGACTTTGTGCTCAAGCCTGCCCGGCATAACGCGGCGGCATGACGATGCTCGACTCGAACGGGCGCCCCCGGCTCCGCGGCAGCCGCTGCGAGGCTGATCACGTCATACGAAGGAGATGGCATGGCAACCGCAAGACAACTTCCCGCCGATGTGTATCCCGAAACCCTCTCGCGCTTGCCGCCGCTGAAACGCGAGACCTTGAACGAGGCACAGCAAAAGGCCTACGACGCGGTGACGGCGCCACGTTCGGGACGCTTGAATCTCGCGGGCATCAAGGGGCCTGGCGGAGTGATCCTGCGCATGCCCAAGCTCGCCAAGCCCCTGGGCGACGTCAACCGCATGCTGCGTTCCGAGCTGGGGCTTGATGCGCGCCTGGTTGAGTTAACCATTCTCGCCACCGCGCGGGAGATGCAAAGCCAGTTCGAGTGGGCCATGCATGAACCGGTGGCGCTGGAGGTGGGTGTTCCCGCTGCGACCATCGACATGATCCGCCACGGCAAACCGCTTGCCGATGTACCAGAAAAAGAAGCTGCGCTATTCATCTCGCGCGCGAGGCGGTGGGGGCGAAGCAGGTTACGCCAGCGACGTACGCGACAGCCCTGGCGCTTTTTGGCGAAGAAGAGTTACTTCACTACAGCGTGTTGATCGCCAGCTACGCGCAGGTCGCGATCCTGCTTTGCATCGTGGGGCAGGAATTGCACGATCATCAGTCGCCGGGATTGCCGGAGCAGGAAAAGCAATGAACTGCTGCGAAGGAAGCATAGGTGTCAGAAACCGTTTCTCCAGACCATCGGGCGCCGGTGCGGGGCCTAACAACGGTAACTGGCCGGCGCGTCCAGTCCCTCCTCTTAGACCTAATAGAAGTGATTTACGGGGATTTGGTCAGACGCTTCTGTATCGAAGCAACGCAAACTGATCCCCGCAACAGCCACGTGCCTGTTCGTCAACTACCTCGAAAGGAGAGTTCCATGTCAACAGTGCTACAACGGAGAACCGCGATCCTTGCCGTGATCGCCGCCAATCTGATTTTCGCCACGGCGGGGCTGGCTCAGATGCCGCCGTCCCCCTGGAAGAAGGGGGCGCCGTTCCCGGAACCGGATGAAGAACTCTACGGCGTTGCCGTCAACGGCAAGCTGTACGTGATCGGCGGCTGGGGCGAGGGCAAGGCCCGGGGGGCCAACTACGAGTACGACCCGGCCACCGACAAGTGGACGAAGAAGAAGTCGATGCCGCGGCCGGCGCACCACGCGGCCCTGGCGGCTTGCAACGGCAAGATCTACGTGTGCGGCGGCTTCGTCGCCCCGGAGAAAAGCCCTGTCCCGATCGGCGCCGCCTGGCAACCGATTGACGACGTCTGGGAGTACGACCCGGCGGCCGATTCCTGGAAGGCGCTGGCGCCGCTGCCGGCCAAGCTCGGCGCCGCGGTGGCCGTGGAAGCGCTGCGGCAAGATCCACGTGATCGGCGGCGCCACGACCGTGGAAGGGTCCAAGGCTCCCTTCTTCACGTTCATGGGGCCTTGCAACGTTCTGAGCACCAACGTACGTGTACGACCCCGCCACGGACAAGTGGGAGAGCCGCAAGCCGATGGCGGTGCCGCGCAACCACGCGTTCGCCGCCGCCGTCAACGGCAAGATCTACGTGATCGGCGGCCGCACCGGCCACGGCTTCATCATGGCGGCGACCAACACCGACGCGGTCGAGGAGTACGATCCCGCGAACGACATGTGGAGTGCTCCCAAGGAGCGGATGCCGACGCCCCGCAGCGGCGGCGGCTGCGGCACGGACGGCCGCAGGATCTACGTGGCCGGCGGCGAGGTGACGACCAAGCAGCTCGTCGGCGCGTTTCGAGGCATCGAGGCGTACGAGCCGGCGACCAATTCCTGGACCGCGCTGCCCTCCATGCCGATGCCGCGTCACGGCGTCGCGGGCGCGGTGATCGGCAATCGCTTTCACCTGGTGAGCGGCATGATCACGTCCGCCGGGGCGATGGCGATGCTCGACCCGAAGCTCGAAGTCCACACGGCGGCGCACGACATCCTGGAGCTGCCGGGCGCCAAGAGCGAGGCCGGGAAGAGCGACGACCAAGGCGTCGGAGCCAGGGCGAGCGGAAGCCCTACACCCGCTACGACATCAAGAGCCCGAAGGGCAAAAGATGCTCGAGAAGTACGCGCAGGCCATCAAGTTCATGCGCGAGCTGCCCGGACCACGATCCCCATTCGTGGAAATGGTGGTGGAATACGCACTGGATCAAGGGATACCCGACGGTCATGTGGGAGGAATCCAGGAAGCACAAGACGCAAGTCATCGCGTCACTCCCTGCGAATGTTCAATCCCTCGCCGAGGCCACGTGGAACGGCTGCCAGGCGCACCCCTTCAACCCGGATAACCCTGAGCAGTATCAACAGTGGTACTTCCTGCCCTGGCATCGCCTGATGCTCTCTCAGTTTGAGCAGACGATTCGCGAGGTGCTGCAAGATGACGATTTTTCGCTGCCCTACTGGAACCCCGTCACCGGAAACGAGGCCGATCTCTCGCTCCCGCTGGTTCTTCGCGATCCGGGCAGCCCGCTCTTCAACAGCACTCGCTGGCCCTGGGTCAACGGGGGCGAGCGGATCGACAAGGTCTACATGAACTGGCTGACGTTTGGACTGCCTCAACGAGAAGCTCGTACATCGACTCGCCGAACGGCAGCCTTGGGTTCTGCCCCAGGTTCGACCAGAACCCTCACTTCTTCACGCACGTCGCCATCGGCGGCGATATGGCCGAATTCTCCACGGTCGGCGGCGACCCGATCTTCTATCTGCATCACTGCAACCTGGACCGGATTTGGGAAAGCTGGAACCGGCTCGGCAACAGCAACCCCACCGATCCCAAGTACCTCAACCGCAAGTTCACGTTCGCGGACCGAAACGGCAAGCGCGTGGACATGCCGGTCAGCGCGGGCGACCGGACCGCGCAGCTCGGCTACGAGTATGACAGCTATGAGCAGCCGCCGAAGCCAGGCCGCCGCGCCAATGCGCCCAGGCTGCCGCTGCCGACGTCGCCAACGTCAGTAACGTCGCGGCGGTGACGCCAAGGCCGGCGGCCTCGCCGGCCCCGGCCTGGACGCCTGACCGACGGGTCCGGCAAGACCGTCTCGCTGCAGTCAGTACAAGGGCCGGCCCGGTGGTGGTGATCTTCTACGAGGGGTCCGGCTGCATCCGGTGCATGGAGCAGCTCAACAGCTTCGCGGCAGAAGGCCCGGGAGTTCGCCGACGCCGGGATCGACCTCGTCGCCATCGGCACCGACACGCCGGACGATCTCAAGACCTCGCTGGCCCCTTACGAGAAGAAGGGCGGCTTCCCCTTCCCGCTGCTGTCGGACGCGAAGCTGGACGTGTTCAAGGCCTATCGCTGCACCGATTTCGACAACCAGCCGTTGCACGGCACCTTTCTCATCGACGCCCAGGGCCGGGTCCGCTGGCGGGACATCAGCGACAAGCCGTTCAACGACCCCGAATTTGTGTTGAGTCAGGGAAAGTGGATATCGAGCGTTGCATTGGCCGAGTAAAGCGCAAACCACACGATGCTAGGAGGTCGCGACATGCGAATGATCACAACGAAAGCGTGTCTGATTTTGGTGATGCTGCTGGGGGCGCCGATCGCTGCGGCGGCATTCGAGCGCGGCAAGGTCGAGCGCTTCGCCACGCTGCCTCCGGGCGAGGCTTATCCCGAAGGCATCTGCGTGGACCGCGAGGGCAACGTGTACGTCGTCACCGTGGCAGCCAACAAACCGGACACGGCCGGCGGAACGCTGCTTGTGTTTGATCGCAACGGGAAGCACCTGCGGACCGTCACGATCCCCGGCTCAACGCCATGGCTGCTTGACCTTCGCTTCCATCCGCAGACGGGGAAGCTACTCGTCATCGATTACAAAGGCGCGAAGGTCCTGAGTGTCGATCCCATGACCGGCGACTCGTCCGTTTTCATGACGGTCACGGGCAAGGACCCCGGTCTGGATGGGCTGACCATTGACGCCGCCGGCAACGTGTACGTGACCGACGCGCACGAAGGGATGATCTGGAGAGTGGGCAAAGACGGCGGTGCAGGAACCGTCTGGGTCAAGAGCCCACTCCTCAAGCCGACGAGGCCTCCGCCTCCGATTGGCGCGAACGGCCTGGCGTTCAACAACAAAGAGACCGCGTTGTTCGTCCCCAACACAGCGAACGACACCATCGTGAAAATTCCGGTGAGTCCCGGCTCGCCGGACTTGAGCCGGGAACGCCTGAAGTGTTCGTCAACCGCGCCGGCGGCGGACCGGACGGGATCATCATCGACGAGCACGACAACCTCTGGCTCGCGTGCAATCAGTCCAACGAGATCATGGTGCTCGAGCCGACGCAAGGCCGGGTGATCGCCAAGCTCGGCGACTTCGGCGGGATCGACAAGGACGGCGCCCCCATCGGATTTCTGTGGTCGAATAGCCTGGTATTCCACGGCGACGACGTCCTCGTCACCAACCTCTCGCTCGATATTGGCGCGCTCCGCGCAGACCTGCGGACGGTCGATGGGCCGTGGGCCGCTCAGGTGAAGCTCCACACGGTCTCGAAAATCAAGAAGCACATTCCGAGCGCTCCGAAATGACCGGAATGTTGTTCCCGACCGCGCTTCAGCGCGCACGGCGCGGTCGATCGGGCAATAACATGCGCACTTTCGTTGGAGGGTATATGAGCAAGCTCGCTATGCGTGATTCTGTGGGCGTCTTTTTACAGGGTTCAGAAGGAGAAGTCATGACAAAAAATGAATTGGGAGAGTTGCTTTACACGGTGACCTTGAACATCACCGGCATTAAGGAATTTGGCGTCAGCTTTGCGGCATTGATGGCCGGAGAAGCGACGATACCCGTTGAAGGCGCGAGATTCGATGTCCCTTTCGAGGGCATAGCGAGCGGGCCGAAGCTGAACGGCGCCGCCGAGGGAATTGATTACGTCCGAGCCCGCGCGGACGGCCGCTTTGAACTCCACATTCATGAAACCATTACGACGGAGGACGGGCAGAGTATTTCTGCTCACGGCGATGGAGTGGCCACTCTTCGACCGGAAGGCGGCATCGCTGATATCCGCGTAAACGTGACACTGTTTAGTTCTTCAAAGGAATACACGTGGGTAAACCAAGTTCCGGTGACGGGCATCGGGACACTTGATCTCACCAAGCAAGTCATCCAGGTTGCGGCGTATGCCACCTAAGATCCGCCAGCGCCGATAGATTGTTAGAAGTCGATTTTCGCCCTGATGCCCAGCACAAGCGCCGTGTCGGCACTCTCCAGGATCGGTGTGATCACTTGCAAATCAGTGGTGATGTGAAACCACGGCGTCACGCCTATGTTGTAAAAGAGCTCTACGCCGCGCTCGTCGCGCACGGGCACGATCGCCTGGACGTTATTTCTGAAGGAGCCGCTTACGCCCATGTAGTAGTACGCGACGCCAAAAGTATCCAGTTTCCGGCTGCAGATCGAACTGCTCCCGCCGATGCCAACAATGGCGGACCAGTGGATCGGGTTCGGCTCGCCATCGCTAATCCCGACATCACCAAACACCCCCCAACTGCGCGTTGGATCGATGGGGTCTACCCATAGCGCCTGGTCAAACCGGTAGTCGATCCACCAAGAACCGCGGATGAAAGTCAGGGGCAGTCCTTGCAACGGCGGGGGAGGGAAGAGCGTCAATGATTCCGGGCTCAGTATGCCATAGCGGCCGGAACTATACGCCCCCCAGACGGTCTGATGGCCCGGCATGCCAAAAAATTCGGTGGACAGGCTGAGCGTGGGATAGATGATTGCCCCGTTGTCGAACAGATTATCGAAGGCGCTTGAAGTGGAGGCATCGTTCGTATCGTACACCGTCAGCGTGAACACCGGCTGACCGTCTACCAGGATGGCGCCCCCGCGCCGAACGTCGAATAGGGAATCGTTCGGCCCAGGACTGGGTTAAAGACGAACGCGCCGTTCATGAAACCGGCATCAAGTCCGCGCCCGGGCATAAATGGTTGCTGGAGGTTGTCAACCGTGTTGATCTTGCCGGCGAACAGAACGAGCTTTTCCGACAGCGCTTGCGTGAACTTAAACGCAGTGAGAGCGGATACGTCGCCATCAACGACCGGAAGCGACCGGCCGATGTTCACTGGGACTACCGCTCCGGTCAAGAGATTCACGGAATCGCCGTAGACGGTTTCCCCGTGTACATTGATGCCGAGCCCTTGCCACAGCCCGGCCTTTTGACCGTCCACGTTCAGCAGGTAGTCATTACGGCCTCCGAATTCGAAGGTCTCTTGAAGTCCGCCGGTGGCAATTCCCTGGTAGTAGGTCGTCGTGCTGAGGTCTAAAGTGTACCCGCACTCGCGAAAGTCCTCGCGCAGACAACACCAGTCGCCGGTCAATTTCGGTCGGGAATTACAGGGACCACCGAACGAAGGAGGTTGAGCGGCAGCGTTGGGCGAGCACACCGACGCCTCGCCATCGGCGCACTGGTAATCGGCTTCCGGGTTGAAGGCGTCGTCGGCGCCAATGTAGCTAAAAGCCGGGTTTGATGCCTGACCCCAAACGGGACAGGCGCAGGTCCACGTCAAGCAGAGGGCAACGAAGACGAGGCGACAGCAAATAATCATTGGCACGTCGCAGGTTGTTTGATTCCCCAACAAGGCAAAGTTGAACGGCCTTGCTATTTGTGACGATCGAACGCGCACACAGGGATGCGGGACTCTCGGCACGCTGTTTCTTGGCCAGTCCCCATTGTTCTGAGGCGGGTGAAAATGGATCACTAATCACAGCGACATCGATTATCTAAATCGGTTGGGCAGGGTGCGTGCTTAAGGGATCGTGCGTAATTTCGGAACAAACTCTCTCTCTGTTGGGTTTAGCCGTGGATGGGGCCTCAACGGGGCGCATTTGGCTCAATCAGCGGTTGCCGATAGAGGTCGAGATAGAACTCGAGCATCGTCTTGCCGGCAACCTCGCGCCTTCTCGAAAATACAAAGCCGAGCATTTCGAAATATGCTCTCACGCGCGACTCCGCTTCGGCCGACCGCGCGCGGGCGGAGAGGCCGGTTCCGCGCGGAAGGCCCGGCAAGTCCTCAGGCACGTCAATGACGAGCTTCAGCAGTCCCCGGTCCCGCGCAAAGTCCGCAGCCGTGCGCGCGAGCCGTCGCGCAAGACGGCGATCCGCCTCCCATTCCGACGCGACACTAAACCGCTCGATTCGGCCGGTCTCGTTGTCTACGCCCGCCATGGAAATTGAGCCGATGATCGCCCCATTGGCCTCCGCCACCCACGAAGTGAGTTCAATGCTCGGCCCTGGCGACTCGTCGGCCGATCGATCGCCGCTGCATCGTCGAGCGCAATGCGACGCACGGAATAGCGGTCATCGATCTCGTCATGGAATACGGTGTTGAGTTCGGTAGCGTGTTGATCCGAATTGGGGTGGCGCATCGTGATTAACTTGGCAGTAAGCACCTGGACGATCTCGCCGAATTGGTTTCGAGTCTCGCTACGGATGGTGGCCACCCCGCGGTCTGGACGTGAGCGCGACGGCCTCAGTTCGAGGATCTCACTCTCGACACGGAGAACGGCGCCCGGCCGCACCGGCTTTGGCCAGGCGATTTCTGCTCCGGCACCAATGACGCCGCCAGCGATGGGAATGCTTTCGACCATTAACCGCATCGTGATAGCCGCGGTGTGCCAGCCGCTTGCCACGAGCCCTTCAAACAGCGTCGCCTTCGCGGCCTCGGCATCGAGATGAAACGGTTGAGGGTCGAACTGCTTCGCAAACGCCTTGATCTGTTCTTCATAGATCAAGTGCGTGTCACTGGTGAACTGTTGCCCGACGTGCAGGTCGTCGAAGTACGAAGCCTCTTTCGGACCAGCTTGATTCGAGCTTGCCATGGCGAGCTTCTCCTATTCGCGCAACCCGCTTGTTCGGAAGATTTTTCCAGTAAGTTCGATGGTGATGGCGAGTGCGGAGCGAGGAACAATTCTGGATGCCGTGCCATTCCCGTGCAGTCGCAGCCACTTTCGCTACCGACGTTGCGTCGCCCGCGTCGCCAAGGGCCTGACGGACTCACCAGGCGAGCGACGATTTACGAAGAGAGATGGTCACGCCAGCAAATCCTCGATCTTCACGGGCAGGGTTCGTACACGAACGCCTGTCGCGTGGTGCACCGCCGCCATGATCGCGGCGGCAATGCCGGCCAGTCCAATCTCGCCGATCCCGCGTGCGCCTAGCTCGTTGATTTCCTTGTCCGGAAAGTCGAGGAAATGCACCTCAATTGGCGGCACGTCGGCGTTTACCGCCATCACGTAGTCGGCCAGATTGCTGTTGATCGGCGCGCCGTTCTGCGGGTCGTACGTCGTGTGCTCGAACAGCGCCATGCCGATTCCCATCACCACTGCGCCCTCGATCTGGTTCCGCCCGGCCAGCGGGTTGAGGATGCGACCCGCGTCAATAACTGTTACAACACGACTGACTCGCAGCCTTGCGATCTCCGGCTGCCACGTGACCTCGACGAAGTGGCATCCGAACGAGTGGGTCGAGAATTTTGGTTTTGGATTGCCGAACGTCCCTTCGTCCTTTCCGCTGCCTGTGACCAGGCGCAAGTTGGCGCGGCGGAGCAAATCGGCAAAGGGCACGCCGCGGGCTGGACCGTCCGCTTTCGCGAAGACTCGGCCGCCTTCGAATGTTAGTTCGTCGGGGATGCGCTTTTCAAATGGCGATCCCGGCGTCGCCGATGCGATGGTGAGCAGTGACTTGATCGCGTTGTCGGTTGCCGCGAAGACGGCCGGAACCACCGACGAAGTCGCCAGTGAACCGCCCGAGGTGGGGCCGGGCGGAAGCGATGTGTCGCCGAGCGCAACTTCGATCTTATCGAGCGGCAAGCCGGTCTTCTCGGCGACCAGTTGCGCGAGGATTGTGTACGTGCCGGTGCCGATGTCCTGCGTGGCGCAGGCGACGCGGGCCGTGCCATCGTCGCGAAGGTAAACGCTCGCATCGGCTGCGAATCGCCCAGCGAGCCACGAACATCCGGCCATCCCCCACCCGAGCGTCAGGCCGTCGCGCTTCATCGACCCAACTTCGACGGTGCGGTTGGACCAGCCAAACTTCTTTGCGCCGAGTTCCAAGCACTCAATCATATGCCGTGACGAGAACGGAATATTCTTCTCCTCGTCCATCTTCGGCTCGTTGAGAATTCGGAGTTTGAGCGGGTCAATCTTGAGTTGGTCGGCCAGTTCGTTCATCCCCGATTCGATCGCGTAGAGCCCGGGCACCCGGCCTGGGCCGCGCATGTCTGCCCCTGCTCCGATATTGCGTTTCGCGCGTCCGAAGGTCACCCGCAAGTTGGGCACACTGTATTGGAAAGGCGTGGCCTCCCCGCAGTCTTCGTGATGGCCTTCGAGCATGGACCGCTGATAGAGGTAGTCGTGCTGGAGCGAGACGAGCTTGCCGTCCGGAGTAGCGCCGAGCCGAACGCGCTGCTGAGTGCGCGAGCGATGACCGACCGACTGGAACATCATCTTGCGGCTGACGACGAGCTTGACCGGCTTGCCCAACTTCCGCGCCGCGGCTGCCGCGAGCGGACATTGCGTCCACGGCCATAGCTTGCTGCCAAATCCCGACCCCACGAATTTGGTGATGACGCGGACATTCTCTTTCGGCAACCCGAACATCTGCGCGAGCACGCCTTGCAGGTTGACGACTCCCTGTGACGACTCGTAAAGCGTCAGGTTATCGGCATCCCAAAGCGCGGTCGTCGCGTGCAGCTCCAGCGGGTTTTGCGCTTCGGTCGGCGTGACATAGGTCTGGTCGAGCTTGACAGACGCCTTTGCGAACGCGGCCTCGGCATCGCCGCGCTGGCTTTGCAAACGCTCACGCATGCCAAACGTGGTGGCAACCACCTCGGGTTCGTCGTCCGCCTCGAGGTGTTCGTCGACGTTCGGCTTCTCCTTGGCAAACGTCGCGCGAACCGCATCAGCGGCAGCCTTGGCCGTCTCGAACGTATCCGCCACTGCAAGCGCGATGTACTGGCCGTAGTAGCGGACGATGTCGTCCTCGAACGGCGGGCGCCGCTCCTCACAAATTCCTTCCGGAAATCCGGATCCCGGTGTCGAACGGTAGATCTTGCCGATGTTCTCGCGATGAAAGATCGCGCGCACGCCCGGCATTTTCTCCGCCGCCGCCGTGTCGAGCTTGACCACCTTGCCGTTGGCGATCGTCGCTTCAACCGGAACGGCATACAGCAGCCCCGGGAAATGGAAGTCAGAGGTGTATTGTGCCAATCCGCTTACCTTGACCGGACCATCGACACGCGGCGTGTCGCGTGCGATCGGCGAGGTGGGGCGTTCTTTTGTCGTTTGCATGATCGGTCCTGCCGTGTAATCAGGCCGTTGTCGCCATTTTGAGCGCATGCGTTAGGCAGCGTTTGGCCAACTCAATTTTGAACTTGTTCTCGCGTTGCGGCTTGGCATCCCGCAGAGCCGCCTCTGCCGCTTTTCGGAAATTTGCTTCGGTTGCCGGTTGACCGATTAAAGCGGCCTCGGCCTCTGGGGATCGCCAGGGTTTGGTGCCCACTCCACCTAGCGCGATGCGTACGCGAGTTACCTTCCCGTCCGCAACCGAAATTACGACTGCTGCCGACGCTAAGGCAAACTCGTAAGACGCGCGATCGCGCAACTTGAGATACACCTGCTTGCTTCCCGCGACAGGCGGCGGAAGCGTGACGTGCGTGATAAGGTCACCTGGTTCGAGAGCGGTCTCACGGTGTGGGGTGCTGCCAGGCAGGAGATGAAAATCAGCTATGGGGATCGCGCGGATCCGTTGGGACCCTGCACGTGAATTGTCGCCTCCAGTGCCGCCATCGCCACGCACATGTCGGACGGGTTTGTGGCAATGCAATGTTCGCTCGCGCCGAGGACGGCGAGCGTACGGTTACTGCCGGTGATAGCTGGGCAGCCGGTTCCGGGCTCGCGCTTATTGCAGGGCATCGCGGTGTCGCGGAAATAAACGCACCGCGTTCGCTGGAGCAGGTTCCCGGCAGTCGTAGCCATATTGCGAAGCTGCGCCAATGCGCCGGCGAGAATGGCTTGTGAAAGCACTGCATAATCACGCTGGACAGTTCGTTCGTTGGCGAGATCAGAGTTCCGAACGGTGGCGCCAATCTTCAACCCCCCGTCAGGCGTTGCTTCGATCTTATTGAGTGGCAAGCGGTTAATGTCGAGGAGCCGCGCGGGCGTTTCCACGCTTAGCTTCATCAGATCGACGAGCGTCGTCCCGCCGGCGAGAAATCGCACGTCCGCGCCCTGCTGCGCAGTTTTCGCCTGCGCGGCCGTCGTGATTGCCGCCGCGGGATCTGTGGGCCGAATGAACTCAAAGGTCTTCATGGACTCCGCTCCTGTTGCGCGGCTAAGTTGTTTTGCGGACTTTCTGGATTGCGGCTACGATATTGGAATAGGCCCCGCAGCGGCAAATGTTGCCGCTCATCAGCTCCTTCACCGCCGCGTCGTCTGGGCCGCACGGTTCCTTCAGCAAAGCAACGGCCGACATGATCTGGCCCGACGTGCAATAACCGCACTGGTATCCGTCGCAGACAACGAATGCCGCCTGCATGGGATGCAACGCATCGGGTGTGCCGAGGCCCTCGATGGTCGTGATCTCGTCCCCGTCGTGCAACAACGCCAGGCTAAGACATGAATTCACGCGCCTGCCATTTACATGCACCGTACACGCGCCGCATTGCCCGTGGTCACAGCCTTTTTTTGTTCCGGTGAGTGCAAGGGTTTCACGGATGCAGTCGAGCAGAGTCGTCCTGGGATCGATGCGAAGTGCGCGGTCCTTACCGTTGATGCGCAGCGTGACCGGGACAGCGCCTTCGATATTCGGCCCCTTCGCCGTCGCACCAAGCGAGGCGCCCTGTTCTGCGACGCTGTTCGCCGGTACGCACTCTGCAAGTAGTGCCGCCACCGTCGCACCCGTGGCTCCAAGAAATGTCCGGCGAGTGGAATTTGACGGGCTCGATCGTGGATCATCTTGCATAAAAGCCTCCATTCGAGCAGACCGCCTATCGGAGCAAATTGTAGCGGTTCACCGTCTCATTGGAATCAAAAGGTAGGGCATTTCTAAATGTATTCAATAAGATCGAATGCCATTGAGGTGAGTAAATCAGTGACAGTGGCATCAGGCAAGCTGCCTTACCTGATCTGCTAGACCCTCGGCTGCCGGTGATCCCCTTGTTGCTTTTCACCTCGATTTTTACGGACTCCATATCATCTCGTTTTGGCCACCGACCTTGCTTCTAGTCCATCTCACACGGCACGCTACTTGCGTCATCATGTGAGAGCATCATTTAGATAAGCGGAGGCCACCGCTTGCTTACAATTCGGTCACTCTCCGCGCTGATACTGTGCAACGGCGTCTTTGCAAATTTCGCGGTAACAATTCTCGGCTCTCAAGTTCCCTCACCAGTTTTAGGCGCAAGTGAAAGCCGCCAGTCGTCATTGGTCGGTGAGCCCGGCCCGGCAGCCAGCGACGGTACCAGTTCAACTCGGACGGCACGTCGGGAGCGGGTGTTGTTGATCACGGCAACCGAATGCCCGAAATGCGAAACCGAGCTTGCTCGACTACAAGCCGCGGGCGGCGAATTTGAGCGAATGCGAAAAAAAGGCTGGAGAATTGGCTCCGGCCCTGAAAATCACATCCAGGTCATTCGTGCCGAACAGATCCCTGAATTGGTTCAGCAAGTAAAGGCGCACAACTACCCAGTCGTAGTGGCAATTAATAACGCCGAAGTCGTACGATCGTTCAAATCCGGTTGTACAACGCCCTTGGACGCCTGGACCTTTGGCTGGCTGGCGGCTGGAATCGACCAGCTTCCAAGGCCAGCGCCCAAGAACCTGTGGCCGTCCGGACGACTTGGCATTACCCATTAAGAGGCAACCATTGGTCTGTTGATGGGGATTGGAACCCGACTCTCGTTACCTTGATAGCACACTTGCGGGGTCCAAGCCATGTGCACCAAACTATGCGATACGGGCCGATCGAATCCTGGAGTTATGAGGAGTTGCGGTCGTTGCATGACGACCTGCACGAGCAGGAAATGCAGTTCGTCTCCGCGCAGGAATTCTCCTAGGCGAATTACGACTTCAACCGGCAAGGCAAGTGGTGGCTATTGAAAGCTCGCGATCCGGCCGCCCATCGATTTCCCGCCAAGGAACACAGTCTCGGCCGCCACCAGCTCGATAACGCGAAGCCAAGTCTCTCGCAGGCTCGGCTCGCGATCTGGAGGGTGACGCTTCCCGATCTCGCGAAGCCCGGCGATGTAGGGGAATTCGAACCGGACCACTCTCAGATCATGTTTCGCGAGCCCTTGGGCAAACGCGCTCATGAAGTCCGAATCCATGCCCCTCGCCTGCGCCATGGGCCAGCATGATGTTCGGTCCGCTTGTCGAGTGCCGTCGATCAGCAGCTTAGGGCTCCGGAATTGTTCGACCGCCCTCGAGCGCTGCCCGTGGGCCAGCTTGAATCAGGTGCGGCAGGCGCTAATGGCAGCCCGCGATGGACCTGACCGGTGCGTTTAGGCAGAGTGCCCTTGGTGGTCGGCGGGACGACCGAACGCGCGGTACAGGGAGAGCCACAATTCGGACCGACGCGTATCTCGCCGACGCACATCGAAGGTTAAGACTCCATCAAACCTCAAAGCCTGTCGCCTCGACTTGAAATAAGGAACAGCCCCTCGCATTGGTTTGCGGTGGGCTGTTTCTCTTTGAATACCAATGCCTTGTGGCGCAGGTGTAGTTCGCGCAGGTGGGTTCTAGTGGCCGGTCGTTTTTGGCGGATCGTTGCCCTGATTGGTATAACGTCTTGTCGAATAATACGTTACCGAGTTCAAATCCCGTCTCCACCTTCGCGGCGAGCGAGCGGTGTCGGATGGCGATTAGAGCCCGACCGGGCACGCCACAGATTACTGTCGCTTGCCCCCAAGAGTTGTCACACGCTCACTGCAACGGTGTCAAAGAACAAGGACGTTTTTTCCGTTCGTCATCTTTCGGCTTACGGAGCCGAGCCATGTTCAACCCCTTCACCGAAATCGCCGAGAACGATTCTGCGGATGCAGATCTAGTCGAGCTGGCCAAGAATGGTGACCGTGCCTCGCTGGAGAAGCTGGTTCTGCGGCACCAAGCATGGATTTACAACATCGCCGTCCGAATGGTTTTCCAGCCGCACGATGCTGAAGAGGTGACCCAGGAAGTGCTCGTCAAGGTCATCACCAAGCTCAGCACATTCAATGGTGAAGGCAAGTTCCGAACCTGGCTCTATCGTATTGCCGCCAATCACGTCCTCAACATGAAACGCGGCAGCGCGGAGTCTCAATCTTTGTCGTTCGCCGCGTATGGTGCCGCCATCGACAACACGCCCGACCTCGCCTTGCCCGATCCGAAATCTGTGCCGGTTGACGTGCCGCTCCTAGTTGAAGAAGCCAAGATAGGTTGCACGACGGGCATGCTGCTCTGTCTGAACCGCAAGCAGCGGCTGATCTTCACGCTCGGTGAGATCCTGGGCGCGAGCGACACGGTGGGCGGCGACGTTCTGGAGATGACCGCCGATAATTTCCGTCAGTGCCTGGCCCGCGCTCGTCGCGACCTCTACTGCTTCATGAACAACCAGTGTGGCCTTGTCAACAAAAACAACCCCTGCCGCTGTCCCAAGAAGACCAGGGGATTCATCGAGGCGGGCCACGTCGATCCCCGTCATCTGTTGTTCACTGGGGAACATATCGAGCAGGTCAAGCATGCCGCTGCCGAAACCGTCCGCGAGATCCAGGACGTTGTTGACCGGCAGTACGCCAACATCTACCGGGAGCACCCGTTTCTTCAGCCCTCGGACCAGGTCTATTGGCTCCGGCGGATGCTTGAGAATCAGGAGGTCCGGGCGGCGCTGAACTTGAACTGAAGAATTCTAAGGAGGAGTTGTCACAGTCAGCTATAGGCGGTGTCCAAGTGTTAGAGCGACTACCTCAACTTGGAACGATTGCATCTGCCGGACATTCCCAGCGCAATCACGGATACAAAGGAGCTGAACATGCAACTCGATCTGCCGAAGCCCATCGCCGCCTACTTCGCAGCAGACAAGGGCGACAGCGAAGCCGTTTCTCAGTGCTTTAATGATACTGCCGTCGTGCAGGATGAGGGGCACACTCACCACGGCCTCGCCGCGATCAAGCAATGGAAGGCGGAGGCCTCGACCAAATACCAGTACACGAGCGAACCGTTCGCGTGCGAACACAGGGATGGAAAGTTCGTCGTCACCAGCCGCCTCACCGGCAACTTTCCCGGCAGTCCCGTGAATCTAAGGCTCTTCTTCGGATTGGAAGGCGACAAAATCGCGTCGTTGGTAATCATCCCGTAACTATTGCCCGCCGCAGATGGGAGGACGCCGATGTTCGCCGTTTACGCCACACACGCCGCGCCCGACGATCCTCTTTCAGCGCTGAAAGTCGGCGAGATGCCTGAGACGGAGTGTGCCCAAGGAATGCGTGCGCGTGAAGATCAGCCACGCCAGCCTGAGTCGCCACGATCTCTTCACGCAGCGTGGAACAAGCGGGCATCCCGAAGGCATCACCTATCCGATCATCTTGGGCAATGACGCCGAATGCTGCGATTAACGCGCGGGACTTCAATGCCGCCGGCGCCACCATGGCCCCGGACGTGGCATGGCTGCGGGCGTTTAAGGGGGGCGTCGTTCGCGGCCATCATGATGTCCGATCTTACTGGACGGAGCAGTGGTCCGAGATTGACCCGCACGTCGAGCCGGTTTCCTTCAATCCAGAAGGTGAGGGCGAATCTTGGTCGATGTGCATAAAGTCGTGCGCGACCTGGACGGGGCCATTCTTGGTGATGAACACGTTGGCCATCGTTTTACCATCGAAGACGCCTTGATCCAAGCCATGGAAGTCTGTCCGCTCCCGTCGTCGAGTCACGGCGTTTAAGCGAGACAGAGCGGGATGTTTCCCAAGGAACCGCCGGTGTCGTCTGGCTCGCGCTTGACGCCCCGCAGGAGCTGACCGGAAAATTCCTGCGGGACGGCAAAGTCATTCCGTAGTAATCGGCGACCGACCATGACGCGCGAAGCCAAAGTAGGAACCCGAGCGCCTGGATTCACACTGTCCGTGGTCAACGGATCTGGCTCTGAACGCGTCCAGGCAACTCTCGACGATTACCTTGACCGCTGGCTCTTGTTGATGTTCTATCCACGCGATTTCTCGCTCGTCTGTCCGACAGAATTGACCGCCGTGAGCGATCGGTTCGCGGAGTTCCGTGAACGGCATTGTGACGTGTTGGCGGTCAGCACGGACACGATCGACACGCATGTGCGTTGGTTGACCGCCTCGCCGTCGCAGGGCGGCATCGGGCCTCTTACGTTCCCATTGGCGAGCGATCCAGACGGCGAGATCTGCAAGGCATATGGCGTACTCGTAGAACGTGGCCACCTGGCGCTTCGCGGACTGTTCATCATCGACCCCAACGGCGTTTTGCAATACCAGGTCGTCCATAACCTAGCGTCGGTCGCAGCAGCGATGAGATTCTCCGTGTGCTGGATGGATTACAAAGCGGCGGCTTATGTGCGGCCGAGCGAAGTGTTGGTCGAGCCGCCTTTGGATATCCTGGACCATCTCGGCCCCAAACCGGGTGATCGGCCAGTATCAATTGGAATCGCTCCTCGGCTCCGGGGCATTCGGCGTCGTCTACCGTGCCCGCGACTTGGTACTGGACCGCACCGTCGCCCTGAAAGTCCTCCGGCCGGGCAATGTGGCCCGTGACCGAGTCTTGGCCGAGGCGCGAGCCGTGGCCGCCCTCAATCACCCGAATGTCTGCACCGTTCATGCGATTGACGATTCCCATGGTGCGCCGATGATCGTGATGGAGTACGTTGCAGGCGAGACGCTGGCCGAGCCGAATTCAGTCCGGCGCGCTGGCGTCGGACGCAGTGGCTGCGATTGGACGGCAAATTGCAGCAGGTCTAGCGGCCGCACATGCTGCGGGCGTCGTTCACGGCGATTTGAAACCGGCGAACTTGATGGTGACTCCTAACGGCACGATCAAGATTATGGATTTCGGGTTGGCCCGACGCGTCTTAGAATTGGACCTCCGCGGCGATACGATCGAGTGGACGGATTCACCCGGCCCCCATATCAGCGGCACGCCCGGCTACATGGCCCCGGAACAGATCCGTGGCGAGCCTCCATCCGCCGCAAGCGATGTGTTTGTACTCGGGCTCATCTTCTACGAAATGCTCACAGGGAGGCCTGCAGTGTCTGGTAACAGTATCGTGGAAGTGTTGATGCGGATCGAGCAATTCGACGCCGACACGTGTGTCGCTGGGCTTCCCGAACCGTTTGCTGGTATTTTCCGCGAATCGCTGGTACGCCAACCGACGGACCGACATGTCACGATGGCCCAGATCGCAGAACGACTGGCGTGATGCTGGAACTTCGCGAAAAGCCGACAACACTCAGCCAATGGCCTCACATCTTCCATGTGCGGTCGCTTCGAACAACGCGCTGTGCCTTTGAACTTTGAATATCTAAGGAGCCGATGTATTTGGAACGTTGACATCGGTTTCAAAGTGAGTTCCATTTCGGGAGCTGGCATGCTCCGACAAACCGATTAAATGTGCGTTTCGATGGTTGAATTGTTTGCCGGAAATGCGCCGGAGGATGACGTAGAACGATGGCGTAAGGAACAGACCGAAAAAAGTCACGCCGAGCATCCCGGTGAAGACTGCCGTTCCGAGCACTTGCCGCAGCTCGGCGCCAGGACCGCGGGCGATCGCCAGCGGAAGCACGCCAAGAATGAAGGCAAACGAGGTCATAAGGATCGGCCGCAGACGCAAGCGGCAGGCCTCGACCGCGGCCTCGATGGTGCTGCGCCCTTCTTCCTCGAGCTGCTTGGCGAACTCTACGATGAGCACGGCGTTCTTCGCAGCTAGGCCGATCAGGACGACGAATCCGATTTGAGTAATGAGATTGTTGTCCATGCCTCGGCCCCATACGCCGCCGAGTGCAAATGGCAGACAGACGGGCGCGATGAGGATGATCGCCATAGGCAGCGACCAGCTTTCGTACTCCGCGGAATGGACCAGAAATACAAACAGCACGCAAAGCGGGAAGATAAAGATCGCAGTATTTCCGGCGAGTTGCTCCTGGTATGCGAGATCGGTCCAGGCGATTTGCATCCCGCTCGGCAGCTTTTCTTTCGCCAGCCGCTCGATGGCGGCGATGGCGTCGCCCGAGCTGTAGCCCGGTGCGGAGTCTCCCTGGACCTCGGCGCCTGGGAACATGTTGTAGCGCACCACGCGGTCGGGTCCGCTGCGCCATTCGACATTGAGGACCGAACCGAGCGGCACCATCTGACCCATGGAATTCCGCGTCTTTAACAGCCGAATGTCTTCGGGCGATTTCCTGAAGCTGCCGTCGGCTTGTGCACGCACTTGAAACGTCCGGCCGAAGAGATTGAAGTCGTTTACATAGACCGAACCCAGGTTCACTTGCAGCGCTTCAAAGATGTTTGCCAGCGGTACGTTGAGCATGTTGGCTTTCACGCGATCCACGTCGGCAAAGAGCTGCGGTGTGGAAGCGCGAAATGTGGAAAACACGCCGCGAAGTGCGGGCTCGCTGCGAGCCGCGGCCACCAGTTCGTCGGTAGCAATCTGAAGGGCGCGCTCGCCGTGACTTGCGCGATCCTGGACGACGAACTTAAAACCGCCGGCCGTGCCCAAGCCTTGCACCGGGGGCGGCGGAATCACGAAGATATCGGCATCGACAATCGCGGAGAGCTTGGCTTGCAGCGTTTCCAACACTTCCTGAGCATTCCACTCCCCTTCCGTACGCTCTTCGAATGGCTTCGGACCGACGAAGATGGCGCCGGCATTAGCACTGTTCGCTCGCGTCGCCCCCGAGAAACCGGCAAAGGCGACGGCAAACTCGACGCCCGGCGTTTCGAGAATCATCTGACTGGCCTTGCGGACAACTTCGTCGGTGCGCTCGAGTGACGCGCCGTCGGGAAGCTGGATGGCCGTGATCAAGTAACCGCGATCCTGTTCGGGGATAAACCCGGCGGAAACGGTTTTGAAGCCGAAAACGGTCAAGCCGATGAGCAACAGATAGGCGACGACGGCAAGACTCACTCTGCGCAGAAGCATTCCCACTGCGCGACTGTAGTGCAAACTAGCGCGTTCAAAAGTGCGATTGAACCAATCAAAGAAGCGGCCGAAGAGACGATCCCACAGTCGGCCGAACCAGTCTTTCTGCGCCTCGTGAGGCTGAAGCAGGATCGCGCAGAGCGCGGGGCTCAACGTGAGCGAATTCAAAGCGGACAGCAATGTGGACACTGCAATTGTGAGGGCGAATTGTCGATAAAACTGGCCGGAGATTCCGGCAATGAATGCGGTGGGAACGAACACCGCCGAAAGGCCGAAGGCAATCGCGATGACCGCACCGGTGACCTCGTCCATTGCTTTGTGCGCGGCTTGACGTGGCGTGAGGCCAGCGGCGATATGCCGTTCCACGTTTTCGACGACCACAATCGCATCGTCAACAACGATTCCGATGGCGAGCACGACGCCGAACAGCGACAGCATGTTGAGCGAAAAGCCGAAGAGGGCCATCGCTGCAAATGTACCGATGAGCGAGACCGGAATGGCAAGCAGCGGGATCAGGCTTGCGCGCCAGGTCTGCAAAAACACGAGGATCACAATCACTACGAGCACGACCGCCTCGTAGAGCGTATGAATCACCGAGTTGATCGACTCGCGCACGAAGACCGTGGGGTTGTAGACAATTCGGTACTCCAGTCCATCCGGAAAATTCAGCGACAGCTCCTCGATGGCCTTCTCGACGCCGTCCGCGGTTGCCAGAGCGTTTGAGCCAGGGCGCTGTGCAATCGCCAAAGCCACCGCCGGTTCATTGTTGAGGTAGCTGTTGACGGCATAGTCACGGGCGCCAAGTTCGATGCGAGCCACGTCGCGCACTTTCGTAACGCGGCCCCCTTCACCGGTCTTCAAGACGATGTTTTCAAACTGATCCGGCTCCAGCAGCCTGCCGAGCGTGTTGATGGATAACTGATAATCCGCGCCGGCGGGAACCGGCGGTTGACCGATGACGCCCGAAGCGACTTGCAGATTCTGCTCGCGCAGAGCACGCACTACATCGCCCGGAGTCAAGGAGAGGTGGGCGAGCCGCTCTGGATCGAGCCAGGCGCGCATGCTGTATTCGCGCAGCCCAAACGGCGTCACATCGCCAACGCCTTCAACGCGAGCCAAAGCATCGCGCACCTGAATGAGAGCGTAATTGCCGATATAGAGTTGATCGTACCGTTTGTTCGGCGAGATCATGTGAATGACCATCAACAGGTCGGGCGAGGACTTGAGGGTCGTCACTCCCAGCCGCCTGACATCCTCTGGTAGCCGCGGTTGCGCGATTGCCACACGGTTCTGCACCAGTACCTGAGCGGTGTCGAGATCAGTGCCGAGCTTGAATGTGATGGTCAGTGTCATCTGCCCGTCGGTTGTGCTCTGCGACGACATGTAGAGCATGTCCTCGACGCCGTTGACTTCCTGCTCAATCGGCGTAGCGACGGTGTCGGCGATGACTTCCGGCGACGCGCCGGGATATGAGGCGCGCACGATGATGGTCGGCGGCACAACGTCCGGGTATTGGGCAGCCGGCAGCGACCAATACGCAATTCCGCCGAGGATGACGATAACGATCGAAACCACCGCGGCGAAAATCGGTCGATTGATGAAGAAATGAGCAAAGCCCATGGATGGCATCACCGTCCCTTCGGAGCAGTTTGAGCAGGGTTTGCGCTCACGGGCTGTTCTAGTTTCGTCGTTGAGTTGCGAGCGCGGTTATGCTCGGCGCCATTGGCCGTTTCGTTCTCGCGGATCGATATCCATTTCTCTTTGGGCACGGGCTGGTAGTCGTCGGGCAATCCTGCGCTGTCTTTGGTTGAGATGGCCTCGAACGTTGGCACCACGTGCAAGCCGATTCGCACTCGCTGCAATCCGCGAAGCACGATCTTCTCCGTTCCATCCAATCCGTTTCGAATCACTCGCAAGCCGTGTACAACCGGACCAATTTCCACGACCTGGCGGCGAATCGTGTTGTCTTCACCGACGACAAACACGAACTTCTCCGACTGGTCGTTGCCAATCGCTGAGTCCGGCGCAAGGACCCCCTCATAGCGCCCGCTTCCCGGCAATCGCAGACGCGCAAAAAGCCCGGGAGTCAAAATGAGATCCGGGTTGCGAAAAATTGCTCGGCCCCGCATTGTGCCGGTGTTGGGATCCAGGCGGTTGTCAACAAAATCCATGTGACCGAGATGCGGAAAGCCGTTCTTTTCGTCGCCGAGCGCGATGTAGACCGGGTTTTTGACATTGCGCGAGCTTTCCCGCTTTCCTTCCTGCGCCAGGCGCGTATTTGAGAAATGCCGGCTCGTCGGCATCGAAATAACAGTGAATCGGATCGAGCGAAACAATAGTTGTGAGCAGCGTCGATTGCAGAGTGCCGCCGCTGATCAGATTCCCTTCGGTTACATCGCGGCGGCTGACGCGACCAGTCACCGGCGCAATGACGCGCGTGTACTCGAGATTCAGATCGGCAATCCCGACGGCGGCCCGAGCGGTTTCAACGGCTGCATTCGCCGTGGCGATCGCTGCGTGTGAAGACTCAATCTGGGCTTTCGCGCCTTCGAGGTCAGCTCGCGACTGGAGCAACTGGGACTGTTGCAGCTCGAACTCGTCCTTGGTAACGGTGTTTTTTGCGAGCAGGGCCCTTGATCGATCGAGCCGGCGACGGTCATAGTCAACACTGGCCTCCACCTTGCTTTGCTCCGCCTGCGCCTGAGCAAGCTGAGCCGTTGACTCTGTAACTCGCGCCTTCGCCTGTTCAAGTTCTGCCTTCGCGCGATTCAATTCCGCCACAAACGGCCGCCCGTCGATCACGCAAAGTAAGTCCCCTTTGTTGACGATTTGCCCTTCGTCGAAGTGGATGGATTGCAAGTAGCCGCTCACACGGGCCCGGACCTCGACAAACTCAACCGGGTCAATCCGGCCGACATACTCGTCCCACTCCACGATTCGTTTCTTGACGGGTGACGTAACGACCACCTGCACTTCGGCCGACGGAGAATTCTCGCTTTGTGCGCGAGCGCATCCCAGGATGAAAGCAAGGACTGTTGTGGCAAACGTCCATGCCGGTAAGGACGCTGGGCGAAATAAAAATCTGTCTTGGGGTTCGGGAGTTATCCACATACGTGGCAGCCTTGTTTATGACATGGACCTGCATGCGTCGCATTGTAGTACACGTGCGGCATGCCGTTCTTACGGCAAATCGTGAGGTCTGACTCCAAACCACCAGCAAACGGCCTCGGAAGGCGAAACAATCGCAGCCACGCGCGTTGTTAAGGAAGTCGGAGAGGCGCTTGCCAACTGAATGGAACACAGCGAGGTATTACCGCCACCTTGCAATTCACCGTTACTCGTCTAAGCGTTTGAGGTGGACAAGGGTGCCGACCGGCACCGATTCCAAGCTGACCAAGATGGTGACGTTGTCTGACATGGACGCGGCCCGCAGCGCCGGTGACGAGAATGGGAATTGCCATTGTATCCACCCGCCGTGTTGAATGTCGGCGTCGAATTTTGTTTATCCTGCTCCTCCCTTATCTTGTTAATTGGCATGAGCGACGCTGGCGTCAACGACCCACTC
The DNA here is from genome assembly GCA_963829655.1 of Pirellulales bacterium. Classification (GTDB taxonomy): domain Bacteria; phylum Planctomycetota; class Planctomycetia; order Pirellulales; family JALHPA01; genus JBBDYH01. The sequence goes on along the minus strand of CAWHJG010000002.1, from coordinate 4,799,023 downwards.
CAACGGCCGCGGCTGAAAGCTGAGTTCGCGTTTGGCCTTGGCATTCGATACGCCTCGCATCTGAGTCCCGTAGTAAACCGCATCGGCGCCACTCGCCTTGAGAGCATCATCAACCGAAACTCGCGGTAGTGGTGGAGCATTCAGCCACTGAGCAAATGCGGGGAGCCAATCGCGCACCGCCAAAGGTAGATCATTCGCAATCAGGTAAACCCCAGGATTGCCTTGCTCTGCCGCTCGAACGGTGGCAATCGCCGCGTCCTCAATGTGCAGCCACGACCAGACGCCTTCGCCACTGCCGACGATCGGGAACTGTTGGTGCCTCACCTGCGCGGCAACATCGCCATCGGGGTGGAACCAGGTGCCGGGTCCATAGAAAAATCCATAACGCAGGGCAATCCCTTCGATGTTGGGATTTCCTAGTAAGCGATGCTCAATCTCAGTGACAACTTGGGCATCTGCTGAGACCGAGGGGGAGGCATCCCGTGCCAGAGGTGTTTCTTCATCTGCCAAACCAGGACCAGGAACCGCCCAGAATGCGATCGACTGCCTCAGGTAGCGCCGCACACCGGTCGCTTGCGCGGCTGCGAGCAGATTGGCTCCCCCTTCTAGACGGAGGCGAGTGTTGAAGGCGGCGGCGGCATTCAGTAACTCGCGGGTGTAGGTCCTGGGCAAGGCGGTGAGCTGTTCGATGACGACTTCTGGCCGCGCGCGACGGACAACCGCTTTGACCGCATCGGCATCGAATACATCGGCGATCGCAGGTTCGACGCCTTGGTCCACCAAAGCCTGAGCTTTTTCCGGTGAACGGGTCAGAGCAACTGGTGTGTGTCCTTTGGCAAGCAATTCCGAAATCAGCGGACGACCGATCGCTCCGGTACCTCCAGCAACAAGAATCTTCATCTGTGAACCTCCTGTTGAAGTAGGAGCGGGAATGCAATGGGCGGTCACGCCTTCTTCGCTACCTTCTCAGTGCGACTCGGCAGTCTCCAGTTGGGCCGGACGAAATGGCAGGTGTAGCCATCAGGATATTGTTGGAGGTAATCCTGATGCTCGGGTTCGGCCTCCCAGAACTCGCTTTCGGGAACGACTTCGGTTACCACCTTGCCCGGCCACAGGCCTGACGCATCGACATCGGCGATCGTGTCTTCGGCAATCCGCTTCTGCTCGTCGCTGGTGTAGAAGATCGCGGATCGATAGCTGGTCCCAAGGTCGTTGCCCTGACGATTGCGCGTGCTTGGGTCGTGAATCTGGAAGAAGAACTCGAGGATCTGTCGATAGCTGACCCGGGCAGGATCAAAGATGATCTCGATAGCTTCGGCGTGTCCGTCATGATTGCGATAGGTCGCGTGGGGGCTGACGCCGCCCGTGTAGCCGACCCGGGTGGACAAGACGCCGTCGTAACGGCGGATCAGATCCTGCATGCCCCAGAAGCAGCCTCCGGCAAGAACAGCTCGTTGGTCAGTCATAGGAATCCTCCACCTGATTTAGGTAAGCCGCATAACCCTCGGCCTCCATATCGTCGCGATGGACGAACCGCAGCGCGGCCGAGTTGATGCAATAGCGCAATCCGCCGCGGTCGCTCGGGCCGTCGGGAAATACGTGCCCGAGGTGGCTGTCGCCGTGCGCCGAGCGCACCTCGGTGCGCGTCATTCCGTGCGCGGTGTCCCGCAGTTCGTTGACATGGGCAGGTACGATGGGCTTGGTGAAGCTGGGCCAGCCGCATCCCCATTCAAATTTATCCGATGAAGCGAACAGTGGCTCGCCGGACACAATATCGACGTAGATGCCCGGTTCCTTGTTATCCAGGTATTCTCCGGTTCCGGGGCGCTCGGTGCCGTTTTGCTGCGTTACGCGATACTGCTCCGGCGAGAGCTTTTGGATCGCCTCGTCGCTCTTGGTGAACGTTCGCATTTCCTTCTCCTCGGACGTGGATGGAGTGAGTATCGAGGCTGTTGAGCGCGTTGGCGGTGGTGGTAAGTTACATCGGTTACGCCATGAGGCCAAATCACGGACGTGACCGTTGGTTAGCGATTCGACGCCGTTGCATAGGGTTGCCGCAGCGATCTGAAGCCTGCGCGGAGCTCTTCCGAGAGGAGTCGGGGCTGTTCCCAGGCCGCGAAATGCCCGCCTTTGTCGAGCTTGTTGTAGTGGATGAGTTTGGGATAGGCCCGCTCTGCCCAACTGCGCGGAACTGCATCGATCTCGTCAGGAAAGACGCTCACGGCCACCGGGACGGAGACGCCCTTGACGTCGAAAAAGCCGAGCTTGTTTTCTCCTGTAATAACCTCCCAATAGAGACGAGCCGAAGAAATTCCCGTGTTCGTCAACCAGTAGTGCGTGATGTTGTCAAGCACGTCGTCGCGTGTAATGCCCTCGGCTTGTCCCTCGAAGACGCGAGCGATCAGTTCATAACTGACCATGTCGTGGTCGAGTATCCAGGCGGCCAGGCCGACGGGTGAATCCGCAATTCCGTATAGCGTCTGTGGGCGAGTCCCCATCTGAAGTGCGTAGGCCACGTCGGTTGCGTAAAACTCCTTCAGCTTCTCGAACCTGTCTCTTTCCTCGTCGGATAGACCGGATGGCGCTGGGCCGCCGGACTGGATCGCCTTGGAAACATCCGGTGGAACAGCACCAGGCATATTGGTGTGAATGCCGAGCAACTCCGGAGGCGCCTGCACGCCCATCATGTCGACGACAACCGAGCCCCAATCGCCGCCTTGCGCCACAAAGCGCGTGTATCCGAGGCGCTTCATCAGCACCACCCAGGCACGTGCGATGCGGGCAGGGTCCCAGCCCGTGGTGGTCGGCTTGCCTGAAAACCCGTAACCCGGCATCGACGGAATCACCAAATGGAAAGCGTCCGATGCGCTGGCGTTATATGCCGTGGGATTGGTAAGCGGATCGATGATCTTCAGTTGCTCGATGACCGAGCCGGGCCATCCGTGCGTGACGATGAGCGGCAACGCACCTTCATGTTTCGAGCGAACGTGAATGAAGTGGATTTCCAGTCCATCGATCTCGGTGATGAAATTCGGCAGGCCCTTCAGTTTTGCCTCGACTTTGCGCCAGTCGTACTCTGTCGCCCAATACCGGGCCAGTGCCTGCATCGTCGCGAGCTGCACGCCTTGCGATGCATCGGCGACCATTTCCCGTTCAGGCCACCTTGTCGCATTGATGCGCCGGCGCAATTCGGTGAGTTCCGCTTCTGGCACCGGATTCACACGAAACGGACGAATTACGGTCTTTTCAACCGCCTGTTCGTTGGCCCGCTGCGCAGCACTGGTTTGCACCTTTGCGTCCTTCTGAGCGGTTTTGAATCTTGTGGCTTCGATGGTCGGAAGGCTCATGACAATCTCCTGTTTAAATGGACCACTTGTTGTGGCAACCGACAATTCGGTGCCGTACCTCGTACCTTCCCTCCCTCCCTCGAAGAGCACGACCGTTGCAGTTGTGGGCGGGGGAGAGGGTTCTACCGGCTGTTGGGACAGGCTACTTGAGTTACCGTTTCGGCACCTCAAACTTGAGGACACTGTGCGCGAGCGGCTCGCCGCTAGCGTCCACCAGCTCGACCAGGACTGTGTGCGGCCCGGGAGACAGGTAGCCGAAGTCTATCGGCTGCCCGCTCGCATCTAGCCAATGCCAGGGAGCGTCGTCCACGGTCACGCGCAGATGCCCGATTCTTGGTGATACGGCGAGCGCGGCGGGGCCAAACACCGGCGCAATCTGCAGGTTCTCGGTCCGGTACCGAATAAAGGCGACCCCTTTCGCCAAAAGGTCCGGCTGCGGGGGATCGAGGAGAATCTTCGCAAGGGGTTGTTCTGTAGGCAGCTTGCCAGTGGCCTTTGGCTTCGGTTGCGTGAGTGACTGTCCTGGGACTTCAAACTTTACGACACCCTGCTCGAGCGTCTCGTGGTGGGCGTTCACCAGCTCGATCCGGATTTTGTGCGGCCCAGGAGGTAAGCCGGCGACGATCAGCTCCTGGTCGCTGAAGTGAGCCCAGACCCAGGGGCTATCGTCAAGCGTTACGTGGAGATGTCCGATGCGCGGCGATACGGCGAGCGCGGCGTGGCCGAACACCGGCGACATCCGCAGGTTCTCGGTCCGGAACTGAATCACCACAACCCCCTTTGCCAATTGGTCCGGCAGCGGAGGATCAATGATGATCTTCGCCGGAGGTTGCTGGGCAAGCGGGACGAAGGCAGCGGGGCTGAAGATCTTCCGTTCGGTAGTAACCGCCGTGTTCTGGGCTTGTGCGGACGGAGGGGCCAGGCCAAAGCACCCGACGAGGAGGACTAGGCCGGACATTGCGACCGCTGATGCGGCGAGAATGCGGCGACGGGTGGAAGCTGTCAATCCTGCGAACACGATACTCCTTGCGGAAAAGTCGCGTTGGCGTGGCTGGAAGGGTGCAGCACCGGTTTGGATCATTGCGTCTTTCTGAGCAGTTTTGAATCTTGTGGCTAGGACGGTCTGAAGGCTCATGACAAACTCCTTGTTTAGTGTTCGGACTCATTTCATGGCGTAAGGACAACTCTGAACGGCATATTGCCGCTCAACATGCGATCGAATGCTCGGGCTTTTCCAACGGATAGGGGCTAGCTCTATGGCTGGCAGGCGTGTCTCCTAAAATGGCCATGGTTTTTGACGCTTACGCCGCCTTCTGAAGCGCCTTACCGCTCGCTTGCAGCTTCACCTCGATGTTGCCGCGCGTCGCCTTGGAGTAGGGGCAGATGGTGTGCGCTTTGGCGACGAGCGCTTCGGCCTGCGCCTGCTCGACGCCGTTCAGCTCGGCGTTTAGCGTCACGTCCAGGAAGTAGCCGCTCTCGTCCTTGTTGAGATTCACGGTCGCGGTCACCTTGATGTCGCTGGCCTTGAGAGCGATCTTCGCGAGGCCCGCCGCCGCCCCGATCGCGCCGCCGAAGCAGGCCGAGTAGCCGGCAGCGAACAACTGTTCCGGATTGGTGCCGGGGCCGTTCGATCCGGGCGGGGAAAGATTGAGGTTGATCTTACCGTCCGGGCTGGTGGCTTTGCCTTCGCGGCCCGCGGTGGCGCCGGCGGTTTCGGATGCGAGCACGCTCATAGTCATCTCCTTTGAATTGTTGTTGCGATTGCAGTGAGTCGTACGGTCATCCTCTGAACTTCTTACATGGGATTTGGCTTGGGCGAGCGTTCAGGCCACTTGCCGCCGCTGAATTGCTAAGCGTGGCGGGCGGACAGGAGCCGGTCTAGAATCTGAGCAACCGGGCCGTGGACACCGCACATTGGCTATTTGCATGAGCGAAGGACAGACAACCGCCGCCGTGCAGCGCTACTTGGACGACTTGGCGGGTCTGCGCGGCGATTCGCCTTCGGAACCCGTGGTCCGCGAACTCATGGCGAGTGCGGCCCAGCGGCTGCACGTGCTGTGTGCGACGTTACTTCATCGCAGTTATCCGCGCCTGACGCTGCCGCCGCTTAATTTGCGGTCGGAGGAAATGCTCGGTGCCGTCGTCGAACGGCTGCTCAAGGCCATGCGCAAGATTCACCCGCCGACAGTGCGCCAGTTCTTTGCCTTGGTCAATCAGCACATGCGGTGGGAGCTGAATGACCTGGCCCGACGCTTAGATGAAGAGTGCCGTGCGGTCGAACTGCGCGAATCGGCCGTGCCGGCTCAAGCAGAGAGCAGCGGGTCGCAACTCGGCCCCAACATTCGCCGCGTCATGGCGTCGATCGATGGACTCCCCGATGAGGAGCGCGAAGTGTTTAACCTGGTACGGATTCAGGGGATGTCGCAAACCGAAGCTGCGACCGTGCTGGACGTGTCTGTCAAGACGATTCAGCGGCGGCTAAATCGTGGTTTGATGCTGCTGGCAAACCAATTGGGGGACCTGCAGCCGACCTTGCCACCGACGCAACAAGAATGAACGCGAGTCATCGTTAAGTACCGGCGAAAGCACGCACGACGAACGGCTGCGGAGTGTCGCACAATGAACGGAGATTCGCTGATCGAGCAACTTCTACAGGAGGCGTTAGACTCCAATCGCACCCCGGACGAAGTTTGCGGGGAGCATCCCGAGCTTCTGTGGGAGGTTCGCGAGCGGTGGCGGCGTTGCCGCAGTGTGGAAGCCCAGCTTGATGCCATTTTTCCGTCGTCCAATGGTCGTTCATCCGGTGCATCGTTTGCACCGCTGAGCGCTGAGTTACCACAGGTGCCCGGTTATGAGGTCGAAGCGATTTTGGGCCACGGCGGAATGGGAGTCGTTTATAAGGCAAGGCAACTCAACCTCAAGCGGCCTGTTGCGCTGAAGATGGTGCTTGCCGGCGGTTTTGCGGCGCGGCCGGAAATCACTCGCTTTCTGCGCGAAGCTGAAGTGGTTGCCGAATTGCGACATCCGAACGTCGTCCCAGTCTATGACAGCGGTGATTTTGAGGGCCGCCCCTACTTCGCGATGGAATTCCTGGAGGGGGGTAGCTTGGCCACAAAGCTCGCGGGCGTACCGCAGCCGAGCGCACAGGCCGCGGCATTGATCGTCATATTGGCGCGAGCCGTTGAGGCAGCCCATCAAGCAGGAATCGTCCATCGGGATCTGAAGCCGGCGAACATCCTGCTGACGGCCGATGGCACTCCAAAGATCGCCGACTTCGGGCTCGCCCGTCATTTTGGAGGCGAGTCGGGGTCAACGCTCACTGGTGCTCCGGTGGGAACGCCAAGCTACATGGCGCCGAACAAGCCACTGGCAGGCCAAGCATGATCGGGCCCTCTGCCGACGTCTATTCGCTCGGCGCAATTCTCTATGAACTGCTTACCGGCCGTCCACCGTTCCGTGGTGAAACGGCGTCCGAGACGGAGCGCCAGTTGATCAACGATGATCCGGTGCCTCCTTCTCGACTGAACGGCAAAGTGCCCCGCGACCTGGAAACGATCTGCCTTAAATGCTTGCACAAAGATCCCGCGCGTCGGTACCCGACTGCGGCAGCACTCGTGGCGGACCTTGAGCGGTTTCAAAATGGTGAACCAATCATGGCGCGGCGCGTCGGCCCCGTTGAGCGTATTGCCAAATGGGTGCGGCGACGGCCTGCGCTGGCGTCGCTGCTGGCGGCCACGCTGCTGCTAACAACTTTGTTGGCTGGTAGCGCCATTTGGCTCACCGTACAAAACGTGAGGCGACAACAGGCGGTGGATGGCGACTTCAGAGAGATCGCGTCGCTGCAAGAGCAGGCCCGCTGGACCGACGCGATGGCGGTCCTTCAACGAGTCGAGGCGCGGCTGAATGGCAAGAGCGCCGAAACTCTGCGCCGACGACTTGATCAAGCGCGAGCGATCTTGACCTAGTCATCCGATTAGACAAGATCCGGCTGAATCGGGAAACGAGCGCGGGTTACTTGGCCTACTATAAGACCAAGGCCGATCGTGAATATCTGACGGCCTTTGAGGATTCAAGTCTGGCGAATGTGCAGGATTCGTCGGAGGTCGTGGCCGCGCACGTCAAGGCATCGGCGGTGCGCGTTGCGCTCATCGCCGCGCTTGACGATTGGGCCGTCTGCGCGGTTGACAAGCCCCGGCTAGACTGGCTGCTTGCGATCGCGCCGAAGCTGATCGCGATCCACTGGGTTGGAGCGACCGCATCCGCGCTTCGGCAACGTGGGATGACTTGACCGCGATTTCCCAACTGACCGAAACGGTGCCGGTGAAAGGTCAATCGGTTTCGCTGCTATTGGCACTTGGCGAGCGGCTGAGAGCGGCCGGCGGCGATGCGACAGCATTCTTGAAGAGCGTGCAGAAGAATCACCCCGCCGATTTCTGGACTAATATCGTCCTGGGAAATGCGTTGTTCAGTGCCGCCCCTGTCGAAGCCGCCGGCTATTACCGTGCGGCATTGTCCAGCCGGCCGGAAGCGCCGGTCGCATACACCGCGCTGGGCGATGCGCTCCGCATTCAAGGGAAAGTGGACGAAGCGAACGGTTACTATCGCCAGGCATTAGACATTGATCCAAACTACGCCAGGGGCCATACGAATCTTGGCAATTCTCTTAGTGATGTGGTACAGACTCGTGAAGCCATTGCTTGCTTCCGCAAAGCGATCAAAGTCGATCCGAACTACGCGTGGGCGCATCTGGGACTGGCCAACGCACTACGTGATGCCGGCCAAGGCGAGGAGGCCCTTGATCACTACCGAACATTCCAATCGCTCGGTCCATCCACCCCCCACGTTGCCAATATTCTGCGGTCGGATCTCGTCAGGCGGGGACGCGGCGACGAGGTGCGGCGAGATTGGAAAACGGCGTTAGACTTGGATCCGCCCCATCACGACGCTTGGTTTGGATATGCCGAATTGTGCCTGTTTCTTGGGGACGTAGACGAACACCGCCGCGCTGTGAAGGACCTGAGTCGACGTTTTGCCGAAACCGGCGATCCGTCTGTCGCAGAGAAAACCGCACGCGCGATCTTGCTGCCAGCGCCGCCATCGGATGAGGATTTGCAGACCGCGATTGTGCTTTCGGATCGTGCAGTAGCCGCCAAATCAACAACTCCCGAGTGGATATATCCCTATTTCCTCTTTGCAAAGGGACTGGTGGAATTTCGCCAAGGTCACTTTGAAGGCGCGATCTCCATTATGGACAATGATGCGGCCGCGGTAATGGGACCATGCCCGCGCCTTGTAATTGCCATGGCCAAGTATCGCCTTGGAGACGAAGAAGAGTCGTGCGCCGTCCTCGCAAAAGCAATTAGCGCGGTTGACTGGAGCTTGGCTGAAGTTCGCAGCCACGACCAGTGGATCTGGCACGTGCTCCGCCGCGAGGCCGAAGCCATGATCCTAAAAACTTCGCGCAACAACCAAGGTGATCTATCGCAATAAATCCTGTTGCGCACGGGCCCGCAACCCTTGGTGGGTGGATGGGGCCTCAACGGGGCGCATTTGGCTCAATCAGCGGTTGCCGATAGAGGTCGAGATAGAACTCGAGCATCGTCTTGCCGGCAACCTCGCGCCTTCTCGAAAATACAAAGCCGAGCATTTCGAAATATGCTCTCACGCGCGACTCCGCTTCGGCCGACCGCGCGCCGGCGGAGGGGCCGGTTCCGGCGGAAGGCCCGGCAAGTCCTCAGGCACGTCAATGACGAGCTTCAGCAGTCCCCGGTCCCGCGCAAAGTCCGCAGCCGTGTGCGCGAGCCGTCGCGCAAGACGGCGATCCGCCTCCCATTCCGACGCGACACTAAACCGCTCGATTCGGCCGGTCTCGTTGTCTACGCCCGCCATGGAAATTGAGCCGATGATCGCCCCATTGGCCTCCGCCACCCACGAAGTGAGTTCAATGCTCGGCCCTGGCGACTCGTCGCGCCGATCGATCGCCGCTGCATCGTCGAGCGCAATGCGACGCACGGAATAGCGGTCAAGGACTACGAGCGCGCACTGGTCTGGAACGACGGCCGCTTCAGCCACGTCCTCCCGCCGGGCCTGTATGCCTACTGGACGGCGCTTCGCGATGTGAAGGTCGAGATCGTTGATGCCCGCCAGGTGCGCTTTGCACATATGGACCTGCCGGTCATCACACGCTCGCCAATGGCCGAGCGGCTGCTCGAGATCGGCACGATCGAACAGGGTCAGGTAGGCGTGTTGTTCATTGACGGTGACTATGTCGAGACGCTGGCGCCGGGCCGCCATGCCGCCTGGAAGAACATCGCTCAGGTGAAGCTGCTGTCGGTGGACCTGCGCGAGACGGTGCTCGACATTCCGGGCCAGGAGATCATGACGGCCGACAAGGTTACGCTGCGCATGAACGCCGTGGTGAACTACCGCGTAATTGATGTGCGCCAGAGCGTGACGGTCGTCGATGATGCCCGTCAGGCGCTCTACCGCGAAACGCAGCTTGCGCTGCGCGCCGTGGTCGGCACTCGAGAACTCGACACGTTCCTGACTGACAAGGACAGCGTGGCGCGCGAGCTGGAGGAACTGGTTCGCCGCCGCGTGAAGTCCTTTGGTTTGGAGATCGCATCGATCGGTATTCAGCTGCAAGGCAACTAATGGTTACGAACGCTAGGCTTCACTAGTTGAACCAAAACGCAAAACCGATGAACTGACCTCGGAAGCGCTGCTGAAATTCTCGCCACGTTTCCGGGGCTGTCATCGGTCCCGTTTCGAGATAGGGCGCCGCAGCGGTCCCCTGCACCCAAAGCACCAGATCGAAGGTCCGTGGCTCTTCAAACATGCGCCGAAGATTGATGCCCCGCTGCGGATGCGGATCACGCCAAAACGGCACGAGCTTTTTACCGGCGAGCAACTGCTCGGCTTCATCTAGAAATTCCAGCCAAGTCTTGACCATTTCGTCGCTCACTTTGACGCCGATCACAGTGTCCTGCTCCGGATTGGGAATCCACTCACGGTCGTTATCGGTTTCTGCGAGGACGAGCTTCCAGGACTGCCGGCTTTGGTCGATCACTGCCAGGAGACGTTTGTGGGCGCTTTTCAATCGCTCGGGCTCTGACACTTCTAATCGGATCAGGTGAATCATGGCAATGCCGTCAATGATCTGCGTCACCATTTCCCGATCGCGTGTGGACGGGCGATGGCGCAGGAACTCGTAGGGAATTTCCGGCTTGGGATATATCAAGTGAGCCGTCCGGTTGAAAAGTTCTCGGCTGTCGTGCGCCAGCCAGAATTCGCACACCGCCATCAGCAAATGACAGTAGCCACGCAGCCAATGCACGTCGCCAGCATCAAAAGCGATCACAAAGTTTCGGGCTTGTTCCTCCAAGGACTTTGTATTGTTCTGACCAGATACACCGGGAAGTCCCGTCAAGCGGGCATACAGCCGCCAAAGCTCCTCTCCCTCCGTCGCTTTGCCGTTGCCATCAACATCAAGGCGGATGAGCCCAAATGGCACCGTCACTTTCACGTCCTTGCTTTGGACCTTTGCCAGCGTCGCCTCGGCCTCGGACAAGTCCTCCACCAACTGTTGCAGTACAGCGCGGGCTTTCACGTAGTCGACCGCTTCTGGCTCGGGGTTACGGGGAATTGGCAGCCGAAGAACTGGCAGTTGCAACTCGGACAGTGCGCCGTACCGGTAGAACGAGCCGCCGAGCCGCTCGACCGACCGTAAGAATTGCAGAAACCCGAGCTGAAAACGCGCCTGATCATCATCGCCATGCGACTTCAGGTGCGTGGACAACTCCCCGATCCCCTTTGCGATCGAGCCGTCCAGCAAATGTTTTTCAAACGCCTTTGGTTCCTGGGCGCTCAGCGGTTGCGCGGCGGTGCAAACCAAGAGCAAGAGTCCGATCAGAACCTGCGTGGACCAGCACATTGTTAGATCTCCCTGGTTTGGAATTCTGTCTGAGGGCATGCCGCCTAAACGCACCGCGCACTGACTATTACCTTGCAAGTGGGACGCCGGTTCCGATGCACAATGATAACCCGGTCGGCCTGCACATTGGGGGCCTCGATATTTCCCGCGGAGAGTGGGCGCCGCTTTGGTCTCCACAATCCGAAGGTGTTGCCGCCCGAGAGTCAGGCGAATAGATTACGCGCTCGCCGCCGAGGCTGAACCGATTGTAAATACGCTGCTTGCGTCGAGTGCGCGTTCCCGTGGCTTACTCCATCCATGGTCCGATACGATGACTGACTCCCGACGCGGCGTTTCTCGATTTGCTGTGAAGTTATGGGCTCTCCTATGCCTCGCGTTGATCTTGATAACGGCGTCAGCCACGGCGCAAAAGGCGAAAGACAAGCGGGCCAAGTCGGCCGTCAACGGTGAGGGTGTGCTCGCAACGGCTCCCGCACAGGACCCAGATCCACAGCCCAATCGCATTTGGAACCCGCTACCCATTTCGCCGGACAACCAGCCACAGATCGTCAAAGTGTTGGTGCTCAACTACGACCCAATCGTGCCCGAGGAGGGCCACCGGCGTCTAAGCCGAGTGTTCAACTGGGCCGAGCCGCCCCATCTGGCCGCCAAGTACACAGCAACCATGGAGCACGCGTCGGGCGGTTACTTGAAGTTCGAGATCGTCGAATGGCGAAACATCAACGAGATCTACGCGCAAACCGACGGCAAACGGTACACCGTCGAGGAGTATGTGCGGAACCGCCGTTCCAACAGCGGCTGGCGCGAAAACGTCAACGCAGATTATCCGCGCCTGCTTCGCGAGCAGAACGTCGTGCCGTTGATTGACGACGGCGTCGTGGACGAAGTGTGGGTCTTCAGCGACCACTACTTCGGCCTGTGGGAAGCGTCGATGGCGGGTCCGCGGGCGTTCTTCATCAACGGCGGCGTGTATCCGGACGTGCCGTCGAAGCGGCCATTCGCAGTATACGGCTTCAACTACGAGCGTGCGGCCGCTGAGATGGCCCACAACACAAGCCATCGGACCGAGTCGACCATGAATCGGATTTATGGCGAATGGAATTTGAAGTCGCCCACCAACAACTGGGAGCGGTTTTCAGCCAACCACGATCAATCGGACGGCTTGGCGGGCATAGGCACGTGCCATTGGCCAGCCAACGCAAAGTCGGATTACGACTACTCCAACGAGCGCGAAGTCGCCTCGTGGGCCGACGATTTCCTCGACTATCCGCGGCTCGATGGCACGCGCAAGCTGGTGTCGAAGCAAACCTGGTCCGACGGCCAGGACGATCATTTAAGCTACATGCACTGGTATTTCGCGCACCTTCCCCGAGCCGTCGGCGAGAACAAGGATGGGCGGCAGAACAATTGGTGGAAGTACCTGTATGACTTCGACAACTACACGGACAAGGGAAAACCGAAGCCGGCTTGGGCCACGCTCCATGCCAGTGACCTGCACCACTTGGGTGACGGTGACCACGTCATTCAGGTGCTCTATAGTTCTCCCGTCGGAATCGACACCTCGACGTTCGACAGCAAGGACATCACGATCAGCGGGCCAAACGGCTACAGCCGACCAGCAGAGTTCATTGGAACCAGCGACAAGCGAAACGGCACGCTGCGCGTCGGGTCGTACCGCGTCCGGCCCCGCTCCCGCATATGGGGGAAGTCTGATCGCGGAATGTACACCGTGCGGCTACAGCAGGGAGTCGTGAAGGACGCTCTGGGAAAGCCGCTTGATGGCGGCGAGCTAGGATCATTCCAAGTTGGATCAGTTGGCGCTGTTAGTGGGCGGGCCAACAAGAAGAATTCCGCGCCCATGAGTCTGCGACTTGAACCGGCGGAGTTAAAACTGCGAGTCACCGACTTCAAATCGTTGGCGCATTCGTGGAACAGCAGGATGGCGTTGCCCACGACGTGACCTCGCTTGTGCGCTGGACGACCAGCGATGGCGCCGTGGCCGGCGCCAACCGGCATGGGATGGTAACAGGTGCCGCCGATGGTCAGCCCAAGGTCACTGCTACCCTCGATACCCTGGAGGCGGTGATCGATGTCCTCGTGACCGGCGGCCCGTCGCCGCGCGCTCGGCTCGTTCAGGCGGCAGCGCCGCCGGAGGCAGGCCGAGAACCGCTCTCGATCGTTGTCGAGTTTGTGGACACCAAGGAGTTTGATCTGTCCAGCCTCGGTGTCGGCGACATTCGCATCACTGGTCCGGACGGATTTCATCAATTCCCAGAACTTGCTGAGCACGAAGTAAAGGACAAGGTCCTGCGCAACTTATACGCTGATGCCGTCGTCGACAGGGTGGGTTGCTGGTGTATACGCGGTCGAGATGAAGGGCTTCCAGATCCATGCCCCCGACGGCCGCTTCGTCGCCGATGGCAAGCTCGGATCGTTTGAAGTCGCCTCACAACGGTAAGGTTCCTGTCTAGCGTGCCGGGCCGCATCAGCACCTCGCGTCAGTTTCCCGCTAGCATGCTAGCACCCTCAACCGGGCCCTAAGAGGCCGCGTGCTGCCACAAGTAACTGCACATGTTTTCAACCGGCCACGAGATCATTGGTCCCCCGGCGAGCAATAGAGAGGCCCTCATGCTGGCCTGTGCCGGTCGAATCTGCCTTCGTGGAGCACAAGGAGATTGTGCCGTGCCACGCTAGCGTTCTAGTGGGCAGTGCATCTTAACCAGCTTCCCATCCTCAAGCGGTTTGCTAGCAACGCGAGGAAACAATCGCGGAGGCCGCGTTCGTCGGTGAGTAGTCGGCCGAAAACGGGAGCACCACGCCGCTGGCCGTCTTGGATCTGATGCGAGCAGAACATGCGGGGGCACTGATTCGTCGACTCTAGAGCCCGCGCCCGCAGTTTCTTGACAACGTAGACGCCGGCAGCACTGCCACCGATTTAGACGCGGCTAGGAGCTCAATTGTACTCCGATGGCATCACGACCGCGCTCCACGGCTTTGCCGTGCCAGAGTCTGCGTCGTGGGTTGCGTCGGTATGAACCACAGCCGGCGGCGGCCAGGTATATGCCCTGACCACCGCCGGCTTTAGATGGGGGGGTCCCGAAGTAAGAACGGTCGAGATTCTCTTAACTATTAGTGATGACCGTTTAACTATTAGTGATGACCGTTGTCGACGTGCGCAAGCCGTTGCGCACCGCCTTCAGGATTCAGCGCTTCAGCATCAACGCCCACGCCTGAAAGTCGTCGTCCACCGTCCGCCACTTCTCGCCCAGGATTTCTTGTGCCGTCTTTAACCCATGCGGGTCGTCTTTGCGGTTCGTCCGGAAGGCCCGGTAATACCTGGCAAGCAGCCCGTGCTCCTGCAAGTACATGCAAAAGTATCTGGCATGAGCGTAGTTCAGACCGACGTTGCGGCCTCGGAAGTCGTCGGACGTCATGAGCGATTCCAGCGAACCAATCTTTTTCGCTCGGATCGCACGCTGCAGCTGGGGCAAACGCCAATTGACGAGCCCTTCGATGGTACGACGGCCATTCTTCTCGCCGAACTGGCATTGTTCGTAGAGCGAGGCGAGGCCTTCGTTGAACCAGTCCGGTACATCGGGGAAGTCAAACGCCATCAGAGCGTGGGCCAGCTCGTGGACGAGCGTGCCGCCGCCGGTGGCGATGTTCATCACCAGCGTGCGCCCTTGCGGCTTGTAGTAGCCGTAGACTGAAACTGCTTCGTCGCCAAATAACTGCTTGGCAAACCGGTTGTAGCTTCCTTCGCCCGAAAACAGGAGCACCGTTATCGGCTGGTTGGGCTCGACGTCGAAGAACGTGTTGCTGAGTGCCTTGGCGGCCGGTGCGATGGTTTCTCGGTACCAGCGTTCGAGCATCTCTGTGCTCATGTCGCCGGCCAGCACGAACGGCGCTTGAACGACCACCGCACATTCATCGCCCAGATCACGTTCAAGAAGAGCCGCCTTACGCTTCACGGCCTCGGCCAGTCGCGGATCACTTTTGGCTGCGGGTCGAGTTTTTTCGCGGGCCTGAGACTGGGCTCTCAATTCTCGAGTCGGCGAGTCAGCGATGGCCAGATTGCGTTCCAGGTGAAAAAGGCCGCTCATCGCCGCGGCAAGAACCAACAGCAGCCCAAATTTGGCCGCCATAACGCTTCGGCCGCACACACGCACTTTCGATCCCCAGAAGTTACGGAAGACGTCGCGCATGTAGGCGATGTAAGAGGGTCAAGACACACTCCATAGATTCTACGGCGGTTGCAGTATCGTGCCCGTCACGCGTTTGTAACGTCACTCGCCGAAACTCCCCCAATCTAGTTAGTTCTCAAGCTAGTTAGAGCATGCGATTGTCGGGAGCCGTACGACAAAAACCGTCCACAAAGCCGTCACTCAATTGCGGCAAGTACTTCACGGGCAGCTCGTGCACCGGTCGCAATTGCTCCTTCCACGGTCCCGGCGAGCTGCGGGTGCGTTGCCTCCCCGGCAAAGAAAAGGGTGTCGCTCACCGGCGCCGCCATTTCAGCCGGAAGTCCAGACCCGCCAACAGGGACGTAGGCATAAGCGCCGCAGCTAAACGGGTCTGCATGCCAGTCAAATACTCGATGCCGCACCAACATTTTCGAAAACTCGGCCGACCGTATCTGTAAACTTTCGGCCAGGATCGACAAACCGATCTCGAGAATGTCTGCGGGGTTCAATTGCGAGAGTTGGGCTGCCTTGGGCCCGCCTGACCAACCAGTGAGCATGGATGACGGTGTCGGGAGTGTAGTCCACCATGCGACGAAGGCTGCTAACGGCGTATGCAAAAACACAAGATCCGAGTTGCCGAGGTCCCTCCAGAATGGCTCTCGAAACAACAAGGCCAGCTTGACGACCGATCCCATCTGCAACCGTTCCCACACTCGCCGCTTCTCCGGAACGTCGGGTACAAAGTGAACGGCCGAGCGTTCGTCGACGGTCTGAAGGACGCCAAGCGGAAGTGTGACAATTGCCGCCTGCGCCTTGTACGTTTCCGCGTCTGTTCCCGACGCATTGAAGACGTCCAATTGCACTGATCGCGGCCGCCAACGGATCGACGACACTCGCCGCCCCAACCGCAAGTCGAATCGCCTGTCAGCGGCGCCGCCGGAAAAGTAGTCGAGGATCGCGTCGTAGCCGCCGCGAAATGCGCCGCGCCCCTTCCGCCTGGCCGGTTTGTCGATCAGCCTCTCGGAGCCATCTGCAGCTAATAGCCTCTGAGTCCGCAGCGTAGAAGCCTTCGACATACGAGCGAACCTGTGCCTTCTCGTCCGCGGGTAAATCCTTGCAGTCACGGGCGCAACAACTCCGCAAACGACAAATCGTCACTGCCGATTGAGGCGAGACTCTGAGAGACCGTGCGCCAAGCCGGTTCAAGATCAACAGGTACTACGCCATCTCGGCGTAATTGCCAGTGCCGGTCAGGAACCTTATCAGTCGAAAGCCCCAGAGCATCCACGGCAACTTGCGTTTCGCGGGCGTCACCATGGATGAATTCAGCGCCGGCCTCGATTGGCAGTGGCCAATGAGCTTCGTGCAAAGTGCGTATGCGTCCCCCGATGCGATCGCGGGCCTCCAAGACGGTGACCGAGATCCCGACTCGTGCCAAGTGGTCAGCTGCCGCGAGTCCCGCTGCACCCGCTCCGATCACGAGAACCTGGGAACTGTTAGTTGTCATTGGCCAAAATCCTACATAGCTACTCAGCCGAGGTTCGGTCGGCAATTGTCATGCCGTCACGACGCCAGTTGTAAGCGGCGCAATGACGGCGAAGCGGCGGACAGTTACGACCCGCTAATTATCGCTTTGATCCAATTGCTCATCGTCAGCCGCTACAATTGGCGGCGCACCGGGTTGAACTCTTTCCGACCTTCGAGATCCGGAGGACTCATGAACGATGCTGTCCGACTCAAACTGGTTCGACGCGGTTTCTTTTCGGGCGGCGGGTTTTACCGGGACGTTTGCGCCAATCGTCGCCACCGTAAAGAACTTGGCTGTTACGAAATACGTCACGATGATCTATACGCCCGGAAGTGGAATGTGGAAGGAGCTGCCACTGACTTTCGCGGTACACTTCGGCGACCACGATCTCTTCAGCGGCACCGTGAATGAGCAGGCTTCGGAATTTGCGCTTCGATATTCCGTGCTCGGAGAAACTCACTTCGACAACAACGGCGGGTGGAATTACAGCTTCGGCGCACGCCTTACGGCTATCGGCGGCAACGTGGCTTTAAGCCATGCACGGGCGCGGCGCGGCGCACAGGCTGGTGGTGGCTTCGTGTTCGACACTTCGTGGCTGGAAGGCGAGATCTTGGTGAACAATCTCGCCTATTCCAAGGATGTGGGAGTCCGCCTTTCGGACGACGGCGGCGCGACTTGGTTCGACACGCACGCATATTACGCGGGCGAGCATACCAGCTCTGGTATCTTTGTTGGAGTCGGGGGGGAGGTCTGGCGGTTCAAGTCGCCGGAGCTGAATTTCAACAACGCAGCACCGACTTTTCGGTTCGCCGTCTTCTATCGGCACCTGCCGAACGGCGAAACTTTTTGGGACAACAATTTCCACCAGGACTATCACGTCAGCAAGGCGGAAGGATCGCTCATCGAGTAAGTGGGAGGCCTAGCGACTATCACTGCGGGGGTCTGGAGGACATGCCGGTGGGGTGGTACGGGGGGGACTCCATCACGAATCGAGCAACCTCCAGGACTCAATGCCGAAATATCGTCCACGGTTACGGTGTGTAACCAAGCACGGCGGAGCGGACGCCAATGTCTTCCCACATCCTGAGACCGCCGAAGTAAGCGTGAATATTCCCGCCGCGGCGGCATCCGTCGGGCATCTCGGCTAGATTCTCGACGCCGCCTCCTCCGAGAAGCACGTAGTCGGCGAGCATCGCACGCTTGAGGAGCGTGGCCGCTTCGGCGACGGCTTGCCGCCACTGATCGATGCCCAATTCGTCGAGTGCCTCTTTGGTCAGGAACGCCTCGAAAGGCTTATTGTTTTTGAACGGCAGCAAACCCAGTGCGATTTGGCTGATGCCGGCCTCGGTGATCAGCGTCGTACCCACTCCCGTTCCAAGCCCCAAATAAAGCATTCGGCCGCCTTCGTAGCCGCCCATCGCCTGCATCTCGGCGTCGTTCATGATCCGCACCGGTCGCTCAAACGCGTGTGCGAAATCAAACCCCACCCACCCAGGTCCCAGGTTCACCGCCTCTTCAGCGGGCCGCCCCCAGCGCACGAGTCCGGGGTACCCAATCGAGATGCGGTCGGGCGTCAGGTCAGCCAATACGCGGGAAGTCTCACGGACCAAGTCCTGCGGCGTAAAAGTTTCACCGGTTTCAATTCTGTCGGGCTCGTTGGAGAGCGATTTCCACACTTTGAGCGACGAGCCGCCGATGTCCAGCACCACGATATTCATACACAAAAGCCTATCAGACTTTGCTGAACTGGTCTCTCAATGTCCGAGCACTGGCGCCGTCACCTGCACAGCTTGCGGACACTGCCGGGGCCGTCCTTCGATTCCGCCGCCACCGAATTACTGCTCGCTGAGCCAGAAGCCGCCGAACTTACCAAACCTCGACGCACACGCATTGCATGTGCGTGAGGGCAAGTTGGACTATTGCAGACGCGAGGCCTTAGGATCATTATCTGGTCCGTGGGTAAACGAGGCCGCCCTCTAGTACCCATCGGAAGTCGCCAACAGCAGAGACTCCGGATGCGGTAAACCGCGCCGCTGACGGGGCAAGGCGCCATTGAGTCCACATCGAATTGGGAGACAACTATGTCATCGAGAAGGCACTGTCTGTTAGGCGTCGGGTTGGTGCTGCTGCTGGGTACTGATTCAGCACTTGTGGGCCAAGATGACCCATTCATAAAGCAGAAGCCGCCGCCGGTAGTAGGGCGCTGGGACGTTACCGTTCGCGGTTCCGCGGGGAACTATCCTTCCTGGTTTGAGGTAGAGCAATCCGGCTTCCGCACGTTGATCGGCTCCTATCTAGGCCAGTTCGGTAGTCGCTCGTCCAATTTCTAAGGTGGAGTATGCCAATGGCAGCCTTAGCTTCGCGCTACCGCCCCAGTGGGAGCGTCGCACGGATGACGTGATCTTCGAGGGAACAGTTGAGGATGATGTACTGCGCGGCGAGACGACCGACGACAAGGGAAAGCCCATCAGCTGGGAGGCCCGCCGTGCCCCATCGCTGAAACGCGGCGCAACCACCGCGGTGGGGAGACCCGGTCGAGCTGTTCAACGGGCATGACTTGGCCGGCTGGAAGCCGCGCTCTTCACGCGTGAAGAATGGGTGGATCGTTCGGGATGGCGTGCTCGTGAACGCGGACCCGGGCAACGACCTCGTGACCGAGCGACCATTCACTGACTTCAAGCTGTACGCCGAGTTCCGCTACTCGCGGGGAAGCAACAGCGGAGTCTACCTGCGCGGCGCTACGAAGTGCAGATCGAGGACAACTACGGCGACGAATCCGACGACCACAAGGTCGGCGGTGTATACGGCTTTCTGACTCCCAGCATCAACGCCGCGAAGAAAGCAGACGAGTGGCAAAGCATGGAGGTCACCCTGGTCGGCAGGAAGGTCACGATTGTGCTCAACGGCGAGCGGGTCATTGATCGGCAAACCATTCCCGGGATTACGGGCGGCGCGCTTGACAGTGACGAGGGCAAGCCGGGACCGATCCTGCTCCAGGGCGATCACGGTCCCGTCGAGTTCCGAAAACTGACGCTTACCCCGGCGCAGTCGCTCTGACTCTGCGCCAAGGCGTGGCTCCCCGAAAAGGAGATCGCTATTCACCATTCAGTGAGACGACAGACTCTGCATTGGCTGACGACCTTGGGGCTGCTTGCTGGCCTGGTGCAAGTGGCGGTCTGGGCAGCCGGAATTAGTACGGATCAGCCGACGGCAGAAGCGTCGATGCACGAGCGTTTCCTGCCGGGGAGCGACTGGCCGATGTATCGCCACGATACGGCGCTGACGGCGGTCTCTCCGCTCCGCGGCGGCCTAAGCGAGGCCCCGCACGTGGTCTGGTCAATTGACCTGGGAGGCCCGCGCGTTCCTGCGGAGTCGGTCGTCGTCCACGACGTTACGGGAGATGGGCAAGACGAGTTCCTCACACTGAGCACCGACACGGTCACCTGCCGGGACAGCCGTGGCCGAATTTTCTGGAAGCTCGACGACTTTCTGAACTCAAGCATTTTGGATGTGCGAGATTTCGCTGGTGACGGCTCACGCGGGATCCTGCTAACCACAACTCGCGCGGGAAAAGTCGACACCTATATGATCTCCGGCGGGACCGGCAGCGCCACGCACCTCTGGCTTGACGAGAACAACTTCGGCGGGCACCGTCGGATTGGCAGGCTCTTGCCGAATCTCACTGGCGTGCAGATCGCCGCGACCGCCAGCGGCCAGACCCGCCTGAGCCGCAAGGCGGAGATATTCGGCTGGTGAGCTTCGAGCGCGGCCTGGATCGCCCGCACTTTCATGTTCGACAACACGTGCAGGGCGTGATCTACTCCCCGATTTTCTTGCTCTCTGATCTCGACGCCGACGGCACCGATGAGCTGGTCGTGATCAGCCACGAGCAGATCTGGGCATTTGACCCGCGTAGTGGACAACAAACCTTCAACGCTGCTTACGGTCCCCAAATCCGCACCTATTGGGCAACCGTCGCCGCGGTCAAGCTCCGGGCCCAAGACCGCTGTCCTTCGCTGATCATGATCAACCCTCATCTGCCCGGTTTAAAAGCGGTCGAGCAGGACGGAAAGAGCTTCGCACGTGAATTATGGAAGGTCGTTATCGGCGGCAGCGAGGACCAATACCAGAAGCGGGTGACGATCGCTCCAGCTGGCCCAGACCTCGTGTACGACCTGGCGAACGACGGGCGCTATGTAATCCTTGCATCGATCACCAATGAACGTGGCGACGGTCAGGAGCGTCTCGTGGTTTTCGACGCGCGGACCGGCGAGCGATTGGCGGATGCAGCCGGCGGCCAGGTGCTGGCTGTCGATGACCTCGATGACGATGGCAAACCGGAAGTTGTGCTTCGGCGAGGTTCTTACCTGCACATCACGCGGTGGAATGCAGGCGAGCTGGAGAGCATCTGGCATGGGGCCGACGTGCTTCCGGTGCTACACAACCTGCCTAGCGAAGGCAGCCTTGGGCTAACGTCCGGCAACAGTGCGGCGACCAAGGGCAATGTCACTCTCTGGCGAGAACAAGCGCGTTCAACAAGTTTCTTGCTTCGATTTGCTGACGGCGTCCATAGTTGCCGGTTAGGGCCGGAGGGATTGGATAAGGGGCTGGTGCTGACTGTGCACGAAGCCCTCGGCAATCTGCCTGTACCTAACCCGACGGACCGAATTGTTTGGGACGGAGCGAAACTAATCACGCTCGCCGACGGACGGGAGGTATATCGCTACGAACCGCCGACTCCGACCACGTATCTTGCGCCGCCGCCGCTCGTCGCCGATCTGGCCGGAGAACGACGCATCCTGGTTCGCAACTCGGCGGGCGACTATTTACTCTGTTCAGCCACTGGCGACAAGGAGCGCACTTTTCTGGCCCGCTCTTACGAAACGCCGCAGGTCTTGGTCGATCCAGCCGGGGTCGGGCCGGTTGTCTGTGACATGGACGGCGACGGGGAAAACGATGTCGTCGCGACAGTCTCCGATTCGGAAGGTCGACCGGCCTGCGTCATCCTGGACGCGCAAGGCAAAGAGCAGCGACGGCTGGAACTGCCGCCGGGTATGACCACGATGAACCGCGGTCCGATCGGTCGGCTCGGGCGCAGCAGGGGCGGTGGCTCCTACTCCGTATGTCGGGCGAAGGACCCGACCACGAGCTCCGACAAATCGTCGCCGCATACGATGGGCGAACAGGTAAGCCGCTGTGGGAACGCAATCACTACGGCAGCTACGGTGCACAACCCGGTGGTTTGCGTGCCTCACTTCCCCAGCCCGGTATTTGACTACCACGGTGACGGCGCCGATGACTGGTTGATCTGCTCCGAAAATTTCTACGGGATTATTAGCGTCAAGGACAACAAGGACCTGGTCGGCCCGGTGGTCCTGTCCGATGCCCTGCCTGGGCACTGGACGGCATATACGTTTCCCTCGCTTGCCGCCTTGCACGGCGATGACAAGCCCGTTGTCTTCCATCACGGGGCCTATTCGCTGGTGCTGGTCACTGACCTGGAGGGTCGGCCCCTGTGGCATTGCGGCATGACGCGCGACACGGCTGGGAGATGGGGACAATTCGTCGATCTCGATGGCGATGGCTGTCGGGAAATCTTGCATGCTCAACCGGACGGTGTACTGCGATGTTTCATTCCGACGCCATCCGTGCGATGCCCGACTTGCCCGACCGACAAGACCTCAGTGGCAGACAAGACCAGCGCACAACGATGGAAATTCGACCCGGACCGGCCAATCAGCCGCCTGATTGCCGCCGACCTGGACAATGATGGCAGTTTGGAAGTGCTTTACGGTGGCGACGACGGCAACCTGCACGCACTGGGCGAGCGAGATGGAAAGCCCATGCTGCTCTGGTCCGTCGCACTGGGCCGCCGAGTCGGTGAGCCGGTCCTGACCGATCTCGACGGCGACACCAGGCCGGAGATCCTGGTGACGGTCGACAATGGTCGGCTTTGTTGCCTGAAAGGAGACAAGTAGGCTGAGATATGGGACAGGTCCTCAGCAATGCTGCCGCTTCCGGTTCCGTTTTCCAATGCGCGTTCTTAAGTAAGGATCGTGCGCAACACGTTCCCATGAACGTCGGTCAAACGACGGTCCAAGCCGTTATATCGCCAGGTGAGTCGCGTATGATCCAGCCCCAGCAGGTGGAGCACCGTGGCGTAGAAGTCCCAGACGGTAGCGACATTCTCGACGGCTCGACGCCCAAATTCGTCAGTTGCGCCGTAACTGGTGCCTCCTTTGACGCCGGCCCCCATCATCCAGCAGGTGAAGCCGTCCGGGTTATGGTCACGGCCCGTTGTGCCGGCCTGATGCGTTGGCATCCGCCCGAATTCCGTGGTCCATAACACGAGCGTATCTTCCAGCAGGCCGCGCGACTTCAAGTCCGTGAGCAAAGCTGCGGTGGGTTCATCGAACACCGGACAATGCCGTTCGTAGTCTGCCTTAAGTGTTTTGTGGGCGTCCCAGTTCAAGAGGCCATCCACGCCTGATGCGCGGGATGCGCAGTATAGGTTCACGTAGCGAACGCCACGCTCTAGGAGTCGTCGAGCGAGCAGGCAATTGCGGCCATATGCCGCCTTGTATTGATTGGAATCATCGAGTGCAGTAGCTTTTGTGAGTCGATCGCTGATTCCCGCGTCAGGTCCATCACTTCAGGCGCCGAGAGCTGCATGCGCCCCGCGAGTTCGTACGCGGCCATGCGCGCCTGCAAGTCAGAGCCTCCGGGGTTCGCTTGTTCGTGGCGGCGATTCAACAGAAGAAGGAACTCGTTGATGGCAAGCTGTTCATCCTCAATGACCTCGTTGGGAGGAGTCAGATTGCGGATCGGCTGGTGCGCCGCCATCAAAATGCCTTGGTGCCGCGCAGGCAGGAAACCGCTGGACCAATTGGCCTTGCCGTTTGGGGGTTCTCCACGAATATCCGGCATGGCAACGTAGGTGGGCAGATTGTCGTTCGCGCTGCCCAGCGCAGAGCTCACCCAGGCGCCGGCCGACGGAAAGCCTTCGGTCGGATGGCCGGTGTTCATGAAGATGCAGCCTGGGCCATGCGTATTGGATTTAGACGTCATCGAGTGGATGAACGACATCTCATCCGCGTGCCGGGCCAAGTGCGGGAGCATCGTCGAGATCAACTTGCCGCATTCGCCGGCACGTTGAAACGGCCAAGGACTCGGCATGAGGTTGCCGTTCTTGCCCTGGAATGACACGAATTCCTTTTCGCCGGGAAGCGGTTCCCCCACGTATTTTTCCAACGCCGGCTTGTAGTCCCACAGGTCGAGGTGTGATGCGGCGCCTGGGCAGAATATCTGCAACACGCGCTTGGCCTTGGCTGGGATGTGAGTCTGTCCGCTCCCCGGACGCCATGCCGACTCCGCGGCTGAATTATCCCGCGCCAGGATGTCCACCAGTCCAATGCCCGCCATGGCGTTGAAAACGTCGCCTAGAAATCCGCGGCGAGTTAAAGAAGCCATCTGCGGGTTCACTGGGTTCGCTCCGAACGGTCGCTGTCTATGTGCGAGCAAGTACACAGCAAATATCCACCAACATCATTCGAGATAGACCAACTCGTTGCAGTTCAGTAGTGCGTGGCAAAATGCCCGCATCCCGTGGCGCTCGACGAGCTTGATTGATGCCCTGAATTCTTCGTCGACCGGCGCAGACCTATCGCGTCCAGAAAGGCACGGGTTACCTGACCGCGACGCCTATCCGCGTTGCTCGTGTTGCCTTGCTTCGTCTCCAGCTCGATCCGCTCGGCAAAGATACTGCGCCATGTCGAATGTGAAGCGATGATTCAGAAGGGCCAGCGCCTGGAGCGGCGTGGTGGTGACATTCCGACGCGGTGCTGGGACGGCCGGGTCGGGGCAATCGAACTGGCTGAGCACATCGGGCTGAGCCGCCCGTGCGTTTTGGTGGTAAACTGCACGGCGGTATGTTTCTGGCCCGTGTTCGTCTAGCGGCACGTAGGTCGCCACGTTGTCTTCGATATATTTGTAAAGGCGAAAGCCCGGACCGCCGCGCTGGCCGGTGTCGAGCTTGCCGGCCAGCACGAGCATGGTGTCGCGGACTTCTTCGCCGGTCAACCGGCGCGTTGGGTATCGCCACATGAGTCGGTTGTCGGCATCGATCTCAGCCGCTTCTTGTCGCCAAGTTGACGCCTGTCGGTACGCTTGTGACGTGACGATGAGCCGGTGTAGCGGTTTTAGTCGCCAGCCCGATCCGTGAACTTGGCTGGCTAGCCAGTCGAGTAGCTCCGGGTGGGTCGGGCGGCCCCCCATGTATCCAAAGTCGCTCGGCGTATCGACAATTCCCGTCCCGAAGTGGTAATGCCAGAGTCGATTGGCCAAAACCCGCGCCGTCAATGGATTCTCGGGAGCGACGATCCAACGCGCCAGCGTCAACCGACGCTCTGCCTCCTTCACTGCGTCTGGGTAGGCGGTAGCTGGATTGCAGTTTGCCTAACACATCAAGACTGGCTGGCCCCACCTCGTCACCGGGTCTCTGTGGATCGCCGCCAAGTAAACACATGGAAGCGCCGGTCTGCGGTCTCCTCGAAGCGCCCGGCGAAGACCTTGGGCGATAGCTGTGACTTGGGGCTTTCGCTTTGCGCCGAGTCTTGCTGTAGCTCTTTGCCAATCGTTCGAGCGTCGTGGCGCACGCCATCGAACGTGGCATACAGGCTGTAATAGTCCCTTTGTAGCAGCGGATCAAATTTGTGGTCGTGACAGCGGGCACAACCGATAGTCAAACCTAGAAACGCCTCGCTCGTCGCTCGGATGATCTCGTCCGTATGGTTCGCTTGGATGATCGCGGCTTGTACTGAATCCTGATTCCCCACGTTGTCATACGGCCCGCAAACAAGGAAGGCGGTGCCAATTGCTACGTCTGGATCTTCCGGCGCGATCGCATCGCCCGCTAGGTGTTCAAGCACCAGCCGATCGAATGGCTTATCGTCGTTGAATGAGCGAATGATGTAGTCGCGAAACGGCCAGGCATTGTTGATCAGCACGTTCCGCTCATAGCCGTTGCTTTCACCAAACCGGATCACGTCGAGCCAGTGGCGCCCCCACTGCTCGCCGTATTGCGGTGATGCCAAGAGACGGTCAACGAGTTTTTCATAGGCATCAGATGCGCGGTCATCGACAAACGATTGAACCTCGGCGGCCGACGGCGGCAATCCGGTCAGATCGTAGGTTACACGGCGAATCAGCTGTCGCCGATCGGCCGGAGGATTCGGCCGCAACCCGTTCTCCGCGAGCTCGGCAATGATGAACCCATCTATCGGATTCGCGCCCATTTCGGTGGGACGTCGGTAGGCGAAAGCGGCTCGATGTTGGCCACGGGCTGAAGCGACCACCAGGCGGCATCCGCCTTGGACTTTTCGCGCACCACGACGTCTTCAGGCCAACGCGCACCCTCGGCAATCCAGCGCCTTAGCAACGCGAGTTCGCCCTCGGCAAGTGGCTTATCGCCCTTGGGCATCGCCGGACGCTTACCGTCAATCCCCGAACTCACCATTTCCAGAAGGTGGCTTTCGTCCGGCTCTCCGGGGATGACGTACTCGTTGGCCATCAGGTCCGCATACGTCGTCAGGGAGAGATCCCCCTTGCGAATCCCTGGCTGATGGCATCGCACACACCGCTGCTGGAAGATTGGCGCCACCTCTTTCGCGAAATCTACCAATGAGGACTGATCCTCGGCGAGGCAGGGTAGCCAACCCAAATACGCTGCCAAAACACTTGCTAGGGCGAGGCAGCAGCGAGACCAACAATAGTTCGGGGGGACCGTGATCACTCCCTGCCTCTATTGAAAAGCTGAGTGGGCAGTTTCTGATGATTGTAGCCGATGTACGAACAGGAACGCTCGATGAAACACGGGCGGCCACACGTTGAGGTTGATCACGCCGTTGAACTTAATATAGCCGCTGACCAAGCCGAGGTTCGGGATCAGCCCGAAGAACGCCCAGGCTGCTGCCATCGGGCAGCTCGACAACGAGAGTGAAGTCGTCCCGGATTTGATTTATGGATCGGTTGACCTTCTCCACCTGGACTCGTACTTTTGATCAGTGGGCAACACTGAATGAGCCATCGGCGCTGGGACGTAGCGGGGACTCAGGAAGGCGAATCTTCATGGCGCGGATCGTGTCCATCGCCACCTGTGTCCCGCCCCACACGCTGGACTCTGCCCAGACCGAAGAACTTCTGCGGCAGCTTCTCAGCCGCTGGGAGCAGCCGCCCGAATTCTACTTGAAGGTTCTGCGGAACACGCAGATCGAGTCGCGGCACACGGTCTTCGGCCCGGAGCAGGTGATCAACGAGCATCGCCTCCAAGAGCGTAACGACCTATATATCCGGACCTGCATCGAATTGGGCCAGCGCTGTGTCGAAAACGCGCTGGCCGACGCCCGGCTGGGCCCAAAGGACATCTCCTCCTTCATCAGCGTCTCCTGCACCGGCTACATGATCCCGGCGATGGATGCGCATCTGCTCAACCGCATGGGCCTCTCGCCCAACATCCGCCGCACGCCGATCACGGAGCTGGGCTGCGTGGCCGGCGCCGTCGGCCTCGCCCGAGCGTGGGAAGAGCTGCAGGTCTACCCCGACTCGAACGTCCTGCTCCTCTCCGTGGAGCTGCCGACGCTCACCTTCCAGCGGAACGACGCCCGCGCCGCGCGCAGATCATCTCGAGCATGATCTTCACCGACGGGGCCGCCGCGGTGGTCCTGTCCAACAGACGGCCCCGGCGGCCTTCGCCGCGGCTGCTGGGCGGCCGCACGTACACATGGCCCCGGCACCCTCGATGACATGGGGTACAACCTGGACGGCGACGGCCTGCACATCGTCCTGTCGTCGGGCGTCCCCTCCCTGATCCAGCGAACCCTGCCCGCCCAGGTGGACGCCTTGCTCGCCGCGCACGGGCTGGGCCGCTCGCGACCTGAAGTGGTTCGCCATGCACCCGGCAGGCCCGAAGATCCTCATCGCTGGTCGAGCAAGAGCTGGGGACTCGGCCCCGAACAGCTCGCCGCTTCGTGGAAGGTGCTGCGCAACTACGGGAACATGTCGTCGGCCGCCGTGCTGTTCGTCCTGGCGGAGATGCTGCAGAACGCCCGCCGGCCGAGCCGGGAGATCTGGGCTCATCGTCGCCTTTGGGCCGGGCGATCAGCGGCGAGATCGTTCTGGCACGCTGGGAGGCGTGACTCCTGACCGTCTGCCGTCGCCCGCGAGTTGAATCGCCATGCTTACTACTTTTTCCTCTTCGGACTTTTCGCGGCGCGGAAAGTCGTGGACCAGTCCGCTCGCGGCGGAACGTTCGCCGGCTCGAGGAGCAGCGGCAGATCCTGCCCAGCAGAGGACCGCGCGTTCCCCTGGCTGCTGGCTCACGCACGTGGCCTTCTTCGTGCTGACCCCGCTGGAGGTCGTGCTGCTGCGACAGGGAGTTCTGCCCGCGCTCGGCAT
Organism: Pirellulales bacterium; assembly: GCA_963829655.1. Taxonomy (GTDB): domain Bacteria; phylum Planctomycetota; class Planctomycetia; order Pirellulales; family JALHPA01; genus JBBDYH01. The sequence continues at coordinate 4,770,580 of CAWHJG010000002.1, read as the reverse complement.
ACCCATGATCGCGCTGTTCCTGCTCGCCGGCTGCTGCGCTGGTGGGCCACCTCCCTGCTGAAGGGGCAGTGGAACTCAAGGTGGTTGTCCCTCGAAGACCTGCAGCCGGTCACCTCCGGGCCGTACCGGGTGATGCGGCACCCCAATTACCTGGCCGATCAGCCTCGAACTGCTCGCGGCGGGCTTGATGTACTCGGCGTTCCTGTCCACGGCTCTGGTGGCGGCATCTCAACCTCTGGGCGATCATTCAAGCGAATTCACAGCGAGGAGGAAGCCCTGTTCCAGATCCCCGCCTACCGTAGCGCGATGGCGAACAAGGCCCGGCTCATTCCGGCGTGTATTGAGCTGTCGCGGTACTGCAAGTGTGCGGGGACCTGCAGTGCGTCACAGCGGGCCGTATCGTCAGCAGAATGCTGCCAGAGTTGACGCTGCCGCTGGCCTTCGCCGTCCTGTTCATCGGCGCGGCTGGTGGGTTCTACCGCGTCTGCTGCGTTTTGGCTTCCAGTCGCCGCTACGGGTTCAGCCCGATCCACTTTCCCGCGGGCCGGCGATCAGTCGGCACACGCCATTCCTGTCCGGGTGTTGGTGGCGTGCTTCGTCGTCGTTCTCGCTGCGGTTCGCTGGCCGCGCTTCTGGCCGGAGGGGCTGGAGGCCGTGGATCCGCTCTACTGCTCGCCGCATCCCGCCCTGCTGGTCGCCGGGGGTCGTGCTGGCGGTCGCTGGCGGCGTGGCTCGTCGTGTGGCGGGCCAGGAGGACATGGCGGCCTCCTGGCGGATCGGGATCGCCCCGGACGAGCGGACCGACCTGGTGACGCAGGGGCTGTTCCGCTTCTGCCGCAACCCGATCTACCTGGGGCTGCAGGTCGCGCTGTGGCCGCCTTCTGCTGCTTGCTCCCCGGTTACCTCTCCGGCGGGCTGCTGATCTTCGGGGCCGTGCTGTTCCAGGTGCAGGCCCGTCTCGAAGAGGCCACCTGCTCCGCAGCACGGGGCACCTACGCCGAGTACTGCCGCCGAGTCGGGCGGTTCCTGCCCTTCTCGGCCGTGGGCGACTTCGCCGGCCCGCGCAGGACCAGGATGAACGCGCCGATGAACGTAACCCAGACCGACGTCCTGGTCGTGGGCGGCGGCGTGGCCGGCGCGACCACGGCACGGCTCCTGGCCGAGGCCGGCCATCGCGTGATCGTCCTGGATCGGGCCCGCTTCCCGCGCGACAAGCCGTGCGGCGAGGGCGTGATGCCCACGGGGGTCCGGCTCCTCGCTCGGTTGGGAGTCCTGGAGAAGATCCCGAGCGACATCAGCACGTCATCCGGGGCGTCGGCTTCGTCATCGGCTGTTCAACAAGCGTCCAGGGCGAGTTCCCTGATGTGGGCGATGGGTTCCGCACCGGCCTGGGCGTGACGCGGTGGGTGCTTGACGACCTGGCGTTGCAACACGCCCAAGCCCATCCCAACGTGAACGTGCACGAAGGGGAAGGCGCGACTGATGTGCGCTCTGCGGACCAACGAGCGATCGAAATATCTACGCACGTACGCCGTTATCGGGCCCGCCTCGTGGTTGGTGCCGATGGGCTGCAATCCCTAGTGCGTCGCCGCCTGGGGCTGGGACTGGTCCGCGGCCGGCGTCAGCGATACGGAATCAGTACCCACCTTCAGCTTCCGCTGGGGACGCCGCCGGACGACTATGTCTGCGTCCATCACAACGCCAGCCGTCAATGGTTCACGACTCCGGTCGGTGAATCCAAGCTGCAAGTGGCACTGCTCGTGGACAAAGCCGGGATGAAACCGTTCGCCGGCCGACTCGATCAACTGTTCGACGAGTACCTGGCCGATCGACGGCAGCTCAGTGCGTCGCTGGCCGACCGCGCGGCGGAGTTCGCCGGTGTTGGCTTGCGGGCCGTTCGATGTTTGGCCGCGCCGCCGCGTAGCTGACCGGGCAGTCCTGGTAGGCGACGCGGGTGGGTACCTCGATCCATTGACCGGAGAGGGCATTTCGCTCGCCTTGCAAGGGGCCGTGTGGGCGGCCGAAGTCATCGACGACGCGCTGCGATGCGACGAACTGAGTCACAGACGGCTACAGGCGTACGATCGACGTTTGACGCACGCCTTGCGACATCATAAGTGGCTGACCTACACGTTGCTCGCCCTCTCGCGGTACCCAACTCTGACCAAGTGGGCAGTCGGCAAGCTGGCCCGCTCTCCCGAGCTGTACACCGAGCTTTTAGGCGTCAACTGCGGTGTGATGAGCCTGTGGGACGTGCCGCTGGCCCACTGGTGGCGATTTTTGCTGGTCCGCGGCGAGGGCACAGCTTTTCTAAACATGCGGTAGATGCGGCAGGGCGCAATGGTGGCACCGTCATCGTAATCCGTGTGAACCTTATGCCTAACCTGTGTCTCGCGCTTGCTCATGTAGCTCCACCGTTTCGCGGGCTAGTTGCACGTTGCCAGTACCGGCATCGGCGGCCGGCACATCCACCCGCAACCGCTTCAGCGTCGTCAACGATTTCACCGCAGTATCATACATGCGACTAGATTGCTCTTGGCGTTTTGACCAATACCGAGCGGATGGCGTGGTGGGCGCCGCTTCTAGGCAACGGCGGTTGGCAAGCTGCACGGCGAGCCAGCAGGCGATGAGCCTGTCCACCGCCAGTCGATGTAACAGGCCATCGTCACCGTGCTGTAGCTCTTGCCGCATGTCCTGCACTTTACGGCGCAGCGATTCGGCGACCAATGTGTTCCCGCCGGCGATCACGCCAATCGTGGCGGTCAGAGCGTGCACGGAAAGATCCGCCAACCGCTGCCAAACGTCCGGCGAGCCATCCAGCAACTCGCGCAATCGTTGCAAGGCATTGGCATCGCCGGAATTGGCCGCACTGACAATGCCATCGAATTCTTCTTTCGTCAGGTTGAGCAGTGAGGCATCCTGTGGCATCGTCTTTTTCTCCAACTAGAACGGTCCGCGCGGTAGAAGCCGTAGGACAACATGTGAGCTACCGTCGCGCGGTTTAGGGCATCCACAAACAACTTGATCGCTTGGTCAACCGGCGCCATCTGGACCATTTGCTGCTCGAGCGATTCCTGCTGACGGTCACGGTGCCGACGGCCCTGTAACCGGCACTGGGAGCGGATTCGATCGGCGACGTCCGAGACGCTAGCCAAATTGTTCTCCAGTCGCCTTGGTTATTTTTTCCGGCACTTCAGGGCCACTGCGGCGCTTAACCCATCGAAAGGCTATGCAATCTGGAACCTAGTGAAGCTACGCAGCATCGGCACCCAGTTTCGCGGACGAACCGGGCTGGGGAACGGCACTTTGCGGCTCATTAACAGGCGGTCGAGGGTTACCAGCCGCCTCCCAAGCAACGGCTGTTGGCGCTAAGGCTTCCTTAACGTCCCTGTTAACGGCCTGGTCGTGCTTGATTTTGTGCACTAACGCGAGCATTTCCCGCACGGCGGTCAGCACCGGTAACTCATTGGTTTGCAGTACGTTCGCCAATAGCCGCATCCGAGTGTTGGTCCGCTCCTTCTCCAAAGTTAGGTCGCACTCCAAGTCAAAGATCGCGTTGAAGTTGGGGACGGCGGCCAGGAGGGACTCCAAGACTACTGGGCCATATTGAGCACCCGTCAGCCGCCAGAGGTCACCGATTGCAGGCCGGCGCACACCGACATCCAGCGGAAATCTGATCGCCTGCCGCAGTAGCCAATCGCGAGCACGGAGGTGAGCCCTTACATCGAAAAACAACGCCTCGTATTGCGCCACGACGGCCACCGGCAACGAGCACTTGCTCGCCACAATATCAGGTGCCTCGCCGGTCAGTATCCAGGCTTCGAGCAGGTCGCGATCAGCACCACCGGCACTATGCAACGCGAGGCCATTCGCAAACGCTGCCTCGCGACTCTCAAACGCTGTGCGCTTCCGCTGAGTTGAGCACCGGACCAGTGTGCGATTCAGCCGTACGGCATCAACGAGGTGTGGGTCCGCGAGATCACCGGGCAGCCGACGGTTCTCAAGGACAAGCCGGCCAGCTAGTCGCCAACGCCAATCTGGTGACCGGCAAGGGTGGTGCTTTTCGGTTTCGATCAAGACTTTGATCGAAGCCTTGCGCCGGCGCGACGATTGCGCGCAGGTTTCAACTAGAGCTTCCATGCCACTGTCTCCGTGAATTAGCTCCCGACCACCAATTCTACTCCGGACGATCCTCTCTCAGTTAGACCGTTTGGCGTCGAAACGGAAGAATCGCTTCGCGCGGCCAACAATTGGCCGCGAACGAGCGAAGGCCTGATATAGTTCCACTCCGACCGTCCCGATTGGCGCGGTTACTAGTTGAAGCGATGTACGATCACTTGCCCCTCCACAATGGTGACCGCCAAGTATTTTTTCGCTTTCCAAGCCCTGTTGATGGCGCTCGCGGCATGATCGAAACCGACCTGTTTGAGCGTCGCGACGGCCAACTCTAAGGGCAGCGAAAATTGGCTCACTGCGAAACCGCCTTGCTCGCGCATTTGCTGCAACTGTCGCTCAACGGCCTGGCGGCCCTCCTTCGCAGCCAGCTGGAATACCTTCTGTCCCGTTGGGTCTTCGAGATCGACTGTGAACGGGACGGGGAATTCTCGCTTACCATCGGAACGACGAGCGGGGTCCGGGCCGCCGCGAACCTCGAATTGTTCCAATTGAACCAGCCGCAATCGTCCTCGGTTTGACATGTTAATCTCCATTTAATTTGCCTTGCCGCTGCTCGCTGAGCAACAGTCTGATCATCAGGTACTAGCCGAAGCTGCAATGTAGGTGCGATCGTTTTGGTCTCCGCGGAATTCCTCCCGGCAGCGGCGGCAGCGATCCCGTCTGCTGCGCAGCGTGCTCAAGGCCGGGCACGTGTCGGTGCCGATATGATTTTTCCGGCCGCCGAAAGGGCAACACTGGTCGCTGTCCAGCCGCTGTACGAACTTGGCCACTCTGCCACGGGGGACGCGCCATTGTCCGCAGCATCGTTCTCCGCCGACGAGGTTGCCGGCCATCTCGTCGAGTCGTGGTGCAACATCGCCTCCAAGGTTTTGGCCACACGGCCCAGCGTCGCCGCGAGCGCCGGAGCACCCGGACCAAGCGCGGTGAAAAACGCGGGGTTAGTTGTTCCAGTGTCGCAGTGGGACGTGGGACTACCCCTACGGGTAGTAGTCCCACTAGTCCTACTGCCACTCGGACTGTCTTTGATCCGAATGCTCAGTCCGAGTGGTCCGACTGGTCGCTCAAGTGATCGGCTGGTCAGATAGTTTATAACCATCTTTTGCACTCTTGTGATTACCCTTAAAGACCGCCTGCGGAATGATAACACCATCCATCAACAATGCCGCGATCGCGTCTTTGGCAACAGTGCCGCTGACGCCCGCCGTTCTGTCTGATTTCGGTAATGGTCTCACCGTCGGGATACTTCCCAAGTGCGCGGATAATCTTGTCTTTCGCCCGTACGACCTTCGCTTCTTGCTTCGCTTCTTGCGCGCTTCTTTGTCGGCCTCGGCGCGTTCGACGGCATCCTCCCGCACTTCATCCGGACGCAAACGCGCCACTTTCCAATCGCGCTGAGGATATACGCCCTCCGACACGTTTAGGCCACACAGCGACGAGTGCCCAGCGCTGCCACCGATGTTTAGCCACAGCCGATGTTCGCCGCTCCCAGGTTCGTACTTCTGCCGGCGGCCAACCAATACCCACCAGCGCGCAACTCCTGGAAGCCAGCCCAGGCAATATCCTCCAGCTCGGGTGGCTCAAAGGGATTTTGGACGCTCTTCTTGGTGTGATGCACCAAGATCAGGGTTACGCCGTGCTCTCGGCAAACATCATTTATGGAGCGCAACAACAGTCCTTGCGCCATTAGGTTTCCCGCGTCAGTCCCATCCATACACATGTACATAGGATCAATTATTACAACTTCAATATCAAGTTCACGAAGCACTTTCGCCAATGCGCCGATGTGCGGCGGGCTGCCGAATATGGGCATGTTCTCCGACCAAAAGAGGTTGGGAACATCCTGCTGCTCGAGCCCCTTGGCCCGTAGTACCGCGAGTGCTTGTTTGCGTAACGTCGATCGGCCCGACTCGCCGCACATCACCAGCGTGGTCACCGGCCGTGGCACCTCGAAAAACCCGAGCCATGGTCGCGCAAGTGCCAATGACAGTGCCATATCCACGACCAGCCCGGTTTTGAGCTGTTTCTTGCCGCCGGCGACAATCCCGGGCTGCCCGCGAACGATGACGTCCTTCACCAGGAACACTTCTTCGTTGGTGTCACCTAACAGGCTCGCGGTGTCAAAAACACGGTACATGCCGTCCGCGGCGGTGGCGCAAGGAGGGTGTCGATCGCCTGGGCCTGAGTAGTCAGATGGGACAATAGCATTTGCAGATCTCGCGGCGTGTCGCGTCTTGCAAAAAGAGCCTGCGCTTCCAGCGCCAACTGCTCGCGTAGGAACTCCTGCAAGAGTCGAAGGGCCACGTTGACTTTGAGCCCGTCGGCGGGCACCAGATAAGCCCGCTCGACGTATTGGTCGAGCTGGGCGATCTCGTGCTCGCTGAGCTGATCCGGCGCCTCCTCCAAGCGTCGCTCGATCTCGGCCACCAAGTGATCTTCGCCAGGCAATTGGCCAAAATGCTCATAATGGTCCAGGACGCAGGACCAGATGGTGGCCAGACCGCTCTCGTACTCGCTGAAGTGTTCGGGCTTGAGCTGGTCCTTGGCCGCCAGGAAGGCACTCTCCTTGCGGCACAGCACCATCAGCATCATCTCCTTCTGACGATCCGTCAGCGGAGCGACTCGCTCAACGTAGCCATTGTGTGCGTGCTGTTTTCCGGGATGGTGGATATACGTCATCGAGTTCCTCCTTGAAGGCTAACAACTAAGGCGACTAAGAATCGCGATTCAGAATTGGACGGGTGTATCGCGATTGGTGGCGTCTGTGCGAGGACGCAGCAGAGCACGAGGGCCTGCCCTGTCATGCGGTCAATGCCGCAATCGCCAATCAGCGCCGCGTTCGCTGGGCGCGTCGAGCCGTAGAACCGCCCCGCGGGCTCGCCAACGACGTGGGGGGACGGCGAGTGCGATCGCGCCGGTAGAGAATCGCCCCATTGGACATGTATGCATGCCAACGCTATCATCGGGGTGGCTCCCTTTCTTTGCGGTGGGCATGCTTTCCAGGGCGGCCCGCCGCATTTTCGTGCGCCTTAGTCATCCTCACTGGACTGCATCAACCCACTGGCTTCGATGTAATTGTCCAGCGCCTGCAATTGGTCATCCGTCATGTCGCGGAACAACTGGGCCGGGGCGGGTTGTAGCTTGAGTTTTTTCATGGGCCATTTCTCGATTCGGCGCGATTCGCGTTTCGATGACATGCGTGCTCCTGTCAGCACGCTCTCGGGAAGCAGCGAAAATATACGCCCAGCCTGTCTCTCACTTTGGGGATTAGACCAACCTCGTCTTTCAGGTCTTGCTGTTTGGAATTCCGAATGGCGTTTGGTTCATGCTGCATTACGCGGTGCAATCGATTACGGCGATCAGAATGGCCGCGGCCACACGCAACGCGGCCTGGGCAATTACCGACCTGTAGCCTGGCGCCGCCGATCGTGCACCGACCGGCGCCGCTGATCCTCACGATCAAGAAAATCTCCAGCGCCTGCCGCGCGTCGCGTGAGATCGACCGAACCGCCGCCGGTCAGTCTGGCCTGGTCTGTAAGCGCGCCAAAGAACCGGGTCAATGCCTCAAACGATGTGCATCTCGTTCCGCCGATTTGTACCGACTCCAGCCGCACACCTCGCAGGCCCCCTGTCGTCCACCTGTACAGTGTGCAAGGGTGAGGTTTCTTGCCGGCTCGGCGGCGGGGAAGCCTGCTGGCGGCTTCGGCCAAGGAAACTACCTCTTCCGTAGATACATCGATCATTTGCAACCTCGCGCGTGTGAAGCACCCTGAAGCGAACAGGTGCAGCTTACAGCGCGAAGTTAAGATTTCTGATTTAGCCGAGACTTAGATTTTGGGGATCGCTTTCCTGGGCATTCTTCAAGCCGCCAGCCTTGCCGCCTGAGAGCTTTGACAGTCACTTGCAGCGGCTCAAGTTTTTTTCGGAGACGATCCAGGACATTTTGCAGAGCCCCGTACGAGTAGGTCTCGTCGGCCCATGCAGCACGCAGTTGGTCTTCGCTACATCGGAGTTCCGCGCCTCGAAACAAACGATCGAAAACCCTTTTCAGAAGTCCCGGGAGTTCAACCCCTTCTTTGAAGCCGGCGCGGTGGACCGAACTAGCGACGACGAACAAGCCAAGATATCCCGGCCCTTGCGGCTTCGGATTACCCAGGGACTCGAAGTAGGGCGCAGTCGGTCTTTTAGCAGCCCACGGCCATTCCACGGCGGGAACGGCAGTGGATCGGCAAAATGCTTTTTGAGGATTTCCCCATTTTGGCGTAGGCGCTCTTGCACACTTGTCCGCGTATCAAGCTCATGGGTGTAAAAGCCGTAGTACGGAGATCCAGCGTCACGCCCCATGTAGTAGCTGGCCTTGGCAATCTCGGGCAACTCGCAGACAAGCTCCTCACGGTATTTCAGCAGCCTGGCAAATTCCGTGGACTCAAGCGGAGAGCCGCGTAACATGAATTCCGTACACCACTCAGCGTCGATCCCATGATCTCGCTCGTGGGCCTTTTCTCGGTGTTCTTGGCTCCCAAACTGCCGCAAGTATTCGTTGAGAAATCCTTTCAGGCAACGACGAAAGCGTTCCCCAACGCTTTTTGGCATGCCCTTCAGTTGAACGATTTCCTTGATGGTATTCACGACTTCGTCGTAATGCTTGAATACGACATCGGGAATGCGCCAACCTATTTCGTAGTCAGCGTAGTTGCAAGCGGCAAAGAACTCGAAAAGCAGCAAGTGCTCTCCGAATCGATTCGCGTTTCTTACTAGCTCAGCCAGGTCTTGATCGCTCATCCGATTTCTCCTGCAACTTTTGCGGCCAGCGCGAGATTGCGCTCGGCGTACACCTCGGTGACGTTAATGCACTGCTGGCCGAGCGCCATCTGGGCCGCTTCGATACCGAACAGCTTTCGCACCCTGGTGCCGTGCGAATGTCGGAGCTGATGTGGGTGCCAATGCGCCGCCGCTTTCTCCAAGCGCTTGGCCTTTGCGATTCCGTAGGTAATAGCCCGCCGGTAGCTATCCCGGTCATAACGATCACGCTTGGCCCGCTTGGGCCGCCTCCTCGATCGACGCTTTGCCTGCGATGGGGTCATCTTCGTGCGGCGGCGATGTCGCCGACAGGCGTTGCGCTCCGCTTCTGCCTCGGCCGGCGAGAAGAGATAGGCCTCCGCGGGGCGATCGAGAAACGGTCGTAGAATTTCCTGGGCCTTTGGTCCCAGCGGGACCAATCGGCGGTGGTCTGCGCCAGCGGTTTTTATGTTGGTGCGGCTCATACACCCAGACGTCGCCGGTGCGGTCGATGTCGGTGCCGCGCATTACGACCACCTCGCCGGGCGCATGCCCGTAAGCCGCTGCAACTCGATCATCGCGGCGACCTGCTTGGACACCAGCGGAAGCACCACATCGACCAGGTCGTCGGCTACAGGCTTGACCTTCTTCGATTCGCGAGCGCGAGTCCTGCCGAACCGGAGTGCCTCCACGGTACGCACGGCTTCGTAGATGCCCGCGGGAATCAACTCCTCGCCGACTGCCCACTTGTAGATGTGCTTGATTTTGTTGATCCGCTTGTTGATCTCCGTGCGGCACAGGCCCTGATCGATCAGATGCTCGCGGACCGCCTTGAGGCGCTAACGGTCCGAATTGGATCACGGGGCTCGTGCCATAGAGCGATTGGACCGTCCGGATCACCGACCAGTACGCCACCTGTTCGGCCGTCGGGCGCCCCTCACAAACGTAGTAGGTCTTGGCGTGCAGCCAGAAGGCCTGCAGCACCTCGTTGACAGACAAAGCCTGCCGCGGGCGGGCGCGATCCGGTTGCCCGCGTTCTGAGAATTGCGCCTGCCATTCGGCAATCAGGCGTGCGTACTGCTCGTGGCTCTGTGGCGAGTCATACGGGCCCAGATAGCGATTCTTACCGTCGATCGTGACGACGGCGCAGTTGCGGGCCTTGTGAAGACGGTAGGCAGGTTGTCGAGGTGCTCGGGGCATGGCGTGCTCCACGGAAAAACGGTACATGTACCGTTGTTGCCGCAGTCGCTTCGCCCTACCTGGTTGGCTGGTGCAAAGGCGCTAACCGTTAAGTGATTACAAGTTGCGAAAATACACCCGACAGGGCTCGAACCTGTAACCTTCGGTTCCGTAGACCGATGCTCTATCCAATTGAGCTACGGGTGCGCGAGGTGTAAGTATACCGATTTGTGCAAATTGTGACGAGGGGCGGAGGCGATCGGTTGGCGCCTGCTAGGCGATCCATCGGCGCCGCTAGGCGTTGCAACAACACGCGGGTATAACCGTTGCACTTACGGGCGAATCGATTCCCAACGCTCCGCGCAGAGTCCCGAGATCCATGCATCGCGTGGTAATTGTCGGCGGCGGCTTCGGCGGCCTGTATGCCGCGCGAGCGCTGTGCGCGCGCCGGTCGATCTGACGCTTGTCGATCGTCGAAATCATCATCTATTTCAACCGCTCTTGTACCAGGTGGCCACAGGCACGCTTTCACCTGCCAACATTGCGGCTCCGATTCGGACTATCGTGCGCAAGCAGAAGAATACGCGCGTTCTGTTGGCCGAGGTCAAGAGCATCGACGTTCGAACGCGGCAAGTGGTCCTCGACGAAGGAGTGTTGCCGTACGACTGGCTGATCCTCGCGGCCGGCTCCAGCCACAGTTATTTCGGCCACGACGAGTGGGCCGACGACGCGCCTGGCCTCAAAAGCATCGACGACGCCACCGAGATCCGCCGCCGCATCTTGCTCGCATTCGAGGCTGCCGAACGCAGCGATGACGAGGACGAGCGCCGCCGCTGGCTGACAATTGTCATCGTCGGCGGAGGGCCGACCGGAGTGGAACTGGCCGGCGCAATTGCCGAAATTGCACGGCACACGTTGCGGCGCGAGTTCCGCCGGATCGATCCTTCGCAAGCGCGAATCATCGTGCTCGACGCCGGCGAGCGGATTCTTTCTCAGTACGCGCCAAACTGTCCGACCGATCGCGGCAATCACTCGAAAGGCTCGGCGTGACGGTTTCGACTAATTCCCTAGTCACAAACGTGCAGGCGGGCCGAGTAACCGTCAGCCGAAATAACGGCACCGAACAAATTGAGGCGCAAACTGTCCTTTGGGCAGCCGGTGTCGAAGCGTCGCCACTGGCTCGAAGTATTGCCCAACAGACCGGGGCCCAAGTGAACCGCACTGGCCAGGTTACCGTCACGCCGGAATTGCAGGTGCCGCAACATCCCGAGCTTTACGTCATCGGAGATGCGGCCCGTTGTCTGGATGAGCGAGGTCAGCCGCTGCCGGCGTTGGCGCCGGTCGCAATGCAGCAAGGCAAGCACGCGGCGCGAATGATTGTGAATCAAATCCACGGCCGGCCGTTGACGCCGTTTCGATACCGCGATTTCGGGACGATGGCGGTGATTGGAAGATTCAAGGCCGTCGCCGACATCCGGGGATTTAAGTTCACGGGATTTTTTGCCTGGTTTTTGTGGCTGTTCGTGCACCTCATGTACATCGTGCAGTACGCCAACCGAGTTCTAGTGCTCGTTCAATGGGCATGGCACTACACGACGTGGGGCCGCACGGCGCGATTGATCACGCACGACGAGCCGCGAACCACACGCGAGATGCATCCTGCGGGTGTTGCTGACAAGACGAACGCGGTTAATGTGGACTCTAAGGTTGCAGTTAACGATCCGGCACTCGGCATGCGCGCTCAAACGCGCGCAGGCAGCCGTTGAGGAACACGATGGCGCAGATATTCCACCGCAGCATGAACGGCTTTTCGCGAGCCAGTATTCTCGGCTTCGCGGTGATCCTGGCTGCGATCGGGTGGATGCTATGGCTGTTCTATCACTCGTCGTGGGTCACGCAGGTCGGCGTGGTGCGGGATCAGCCGGTGCAGTTCAGCCACGAGCACCACGTGGCCGGCCTTGGCATCGATTGCCGCTATTGCCACACCAGCGTCGAGGACAGCGCGTTCGCGGGAATTCCTCCGACTGAGACCTGCATGCAGTGTCACTCAATCATCTGGAAAGACAGCCCCAAGCTCGCGCCGGTGCGCGAGAGCTTCAAGAGCGGCAAGTCGCTGAGTTGGACGCGAGTGCATGACCTCCCCGACTACGCCTACTTCGACCACAGCATCCACGTCCAGAAGGGAATTGGCTGCGTGACGTGTCACGGCCGCGTCGATACGATGCCCCTCACCTGGCGCGAGCACACATTGCACATGAAGTGGTGCCTGGATTGCCATTGCAATCCGGAGGATTTCGTCCGCCCGCGGGATCAGGTGTTTTCCATGACGTGGACACCGGAAGAACTTGGGACGACTCAGGAAGAGCTCGGCCCAAAGCTAGTGGAAGCCTATCATATTCGCACGGTTCCCTTGGATGAGGACGGCAAGGCAATTCCCGATTTTCATGGCAATCAATTGACAAACTGTTCGGTGTGTCACCGGTAATATAGTCGTGCACACCCGGTCCGCACACTCCCCTGGACCGAGCGAGCCTAAGTCGTGTGCCGACAAAAGATTGAAATGAACGCGGAGAGATTTTGTTGAACTCAGAACGTCTAACGATCGACGCAATTCGCGCGAGGCTGTCCGGGGCGACCGGCCGCAGCTATTGGCGGAGTCTCGACGAGCTTGCCGACACCGACAGGTTTCGAGACTTCCTGCATCGCGAATTCCCGCGCGAAGCCAGCGTTTGGGACGACGGCATCTTGAGCCGGCGGCACTTCCTGCATCTGATGGGGGCGTCGTTGGCGCTGGCCGGGTTAAGTGGATGCAGCAACCAGCCGCACAACGAACCGATCGTCCCTTTCGTGCGCCAGCCTGAAAACATGAGGCTCGGCGAGCCGCTGCATTTCGCGACGGCGATGCCCAACAGCGGCGGCGCATTGGGACTTTTGGTGACAAGCCGCGAAGGTCGGCCGATCAAGATTGAAGGCAATCCCGACCACCCTTCGAGCCTGGGCTCGACCAATCATATCGCACAGGCGTCAATTCTCACGCTCTACGACCCCGACCGCTCGCAAACGATCAAATTCCTGGGCGAGATCAGCACCTGGGAGGCGTTTCTTGCCGAGTTGCGCGAGACGCTGCAGACCAAACAGTCCAGCGGCGGCCGCGGAATTCACGTGCTCAGCGAGCCGCTCAATTCGCCAACACTGATACGCCAGCGGAAGGACCTGCGGGAAAAACACTCCGAGCTGGGCTGGCATACCTACGAACCGTGCAATCGCGACCACGTCCGCGAAGGCGCGCGACTGGCCTTTGGCGACGACCGTTCGATGATTTTTCGATTCGATCAGGCCAAGGTCGTGCTGGCGATCGATAGCGACTTTCTCTGTTCCGGACCCGGCGCGGTGCGCTATGCGCGCGACTTCATGTCGCGCCGCAAGGTTCGTGACGATCAAAGCGAGATGAACCGGTTGTGGTGCGTCGAAAGCACGGTGACACCGACGGGTTCGGCGGCCGATCACCGATTGCCGCTATCCCCCACCGGCGTCAAGCAGTTTGTCGTCGAGCTGGCGAAGCAGTTGAACGTCGAGAGTGCGGCGGCGATTGAGTTGCCGCCGAGCGAAAAATCTGCAGATGTCAAAGCCGAGGAGCAACGTGCCAAATGGATGCAGGCGCTGGTCAGCGACCTGCGATCCAATCGCGGCGCCAGTCCGGTCGTAATCGGCGACCATCAACCCGGCTGGGTGCAAGCACTGGTGCATGCGATCAACTCGCAGCTCGGCAACTTCGGCGAGACAGTTACATTGATCGAGCCAATCGATGACCAACCGACGAACCAAATGGAATCGTTGCGGGAACTGGTCACCGCGCTGAACGACGATCGAGTGGATCTTCTGGTGATTCTCGGCAACAATCCGCTGTGCAACACGCCGGCGGCATTGGACTTCAAAGCTGCAATTCGCAAGGCAAAGCGTGCCATGCATCTCGGCTTGTATGAAGACGAAACATCGGAATACTGCCACTGGCACATTCCGGCCGCGCATTACCTGGAGTCGTGGGGCGATGCGCGCGCGTACGATGGAACGTTGTCGCTGATCCAGCCGTTGATTGCGCCGCTGTATGAAGGCAAAAGCACCTGCGAACTGCTCTCGGCCATGATCGATCCCGCGGTGCGCGAACCTTACGATTCTGTTGGCCAGACCTGGAAGGATCATTTTGGCGACGACGAAAAACAATGGCGGCAAGCGCTTCATGCCGGCTTCGTTGAAAACACGGCGTACCAGCGGGCGGGTGCAACGATCGTTCTTGATGTTGCCGAGCTGTCCACCGCGATTCGCGAAACTGAGGCGACCGCCTCAGTCAGCGACTTTCAGATAGTTTTCCTACCCGACTTCAACCTTCACACCGGCGAGCACGCAAATAACGGCTGGCTGCAAGAGCTGCCTCGTCCGCTGACCAAGCTTACCTGGGACAACCCGGCGCTTGTTTCACCAGCCACGGCCGAGGCGCTGGGCGTAAAAAACGAGGACGTTGTGAGGTTGACCTTGGACGGTCGCGAGATGGATGTACCCGTTTGGATTGTGCCGGGGCATCCCAACGATACCGCCACCGTTCATTTTGGATTTGGCCGGACGCGCGGCGGTCGAACGATGGAAGGCGCCGGCTTCGATTTCTTTCAACTCTGGCCCGCCGACGGACGGCAATCCGCCTCGGGCTTAAGAATCACCAAGACCGGCCAAAAGTACCCGCTCGCGTGCACTCAGCTTCACCACATGATCGACACCGCCGAGGAACGCGAGACGATGGAGCGCCGTGGCGTGGTGCACTCTGCCACTCTGGCGGAATTTCGCGATCACCCGGAGCGAATCCACGGCGGCCATAACAATCACTCGACTCCCACACACGGCGGAAACGGTCACGAGCACGCGGTACACCAACTACCGAGCCTCTACCCCGACTTTCCTTACAACGGCTTCAAGTGGGGGATGGCGATCGATATGACCGCCTGCACTGGCTGCAACGCCTGTGTCGTCGCCTGTCAGGCCGAAAATAACATCCCGATCGTTGGCAAAGAGGGCGTGATTCGCGGTCGAGAAATGCACTGGCTGCGCATCGACTCGTACTACTCCGGCGACATCGAGAATCCCGAATCAACGCATCAGCCGATGCTCTGCCAGCATTGCGAGAAAGCACCCTGCGAGGTGGTCTGTCCGGTCGCCGCGACCACGCACAGCGCCGAGGGCCTCAACGAAATGACGTACAACCGCTGCGTCGGCACGCGGTATTGCTCGAACAACTGCCCGTACAAGGTGCGCCGGTTCAACTTCCTGGAATACAACCAGTACGACGTGCCGGTGCTCAAACTGTTGCATAATCCCGAGGTTACCGTTCGCAGCCGCGGCGTGATGGAAAAGTGCACCTATTGTGTGCAGCGGATCAACAATGCCCGCATCGAGGCCAAGAAGGACTCCGTTGACAGCGGGGAGAATCCGCATATCGACGATGGCTCACTGTTGACCGCCTGCCAGCAGGCATGCCCGTCGCGTGCCATCGTATTCGGCGACATGAACGATCCCGAGAGCGAAGTGGCTAAGTTAAAAAACTCTCCGCTTAATTACGGAGTATTGGCCGAGTTGGGAACCGTGCCGCGAACTACGTATCTGGCCCGACTGCGCAATCCCCACCCGGATTTGACCTAATTAATGGACAACGACCTTCTCCAACGCGAAACACACGACAGCTCGGCGTCGCGTTTCTCGGCCCGGGGCACGACTTCGCGTCGGTCACCGACAAGATCAGCGCGATCGTACTCACGCGGAAGACGCCGCGCGGCTGGTGGCTCGGATTCGGCGTCTCGTTCTTAATCGTGATGGTGATGTTTTATTCGATCGCCTAGCTGCTGGTCAGACGGGAGTCGGAATCTGGGGCAACAATATTCCGGTCGGCTGGGCGTTTGACATCATCAACTTCGTCTGGTGGATCGGAATCGGCCACGCGGCACGTTGATCTCCGCGGTCCTTCTGCTTCTCAATCAGCCATGGCGGACGAGCATCAACCGATTCGCCGAGGCCATGACACTGTTCGCGGTCGCCTGCGCGGCAATGTATCCACTCCTGCATCTCGGCCGCGTTTGGGTGTTCTATTGGCTGCTCCCTTATCCAAATACCATGGACCTCTGGCCGCAATTCCGCAGCCCGCTGATGTGGGATGTATTCGCGGTGAGCACTTATGCGACGGTCTCGCTTATGTTTTGGTACGTCGGGTCTGATTCCCGATCTAGCGACGCTCCGCGACCGTTCGCAGAGCCGCGTGGGCCGGTGGATTTACGGGTTTCTGGCCATGGGCTGGCGGGGCTCCGCACGGCATTGGCATCGCTATCACATCGCCTACGGATTGCTTGCCGGACTGGCCACGCCGCTGGTGATATCGGTGCACACGATCGTGGGGATGGATTTTGCCACCAGCGTCATTCCCGGCTGGCACGCCACGATTTTCCCGCCGTACTTTGTGGCCGGCGCGATCTACTCCGGCTTCGCGATGGTGCTCACGTTGGCTATTCCGCTACGCGCTATCTATGGCCTCCACGATTTCATCACCGATCGGCACTTGGACAACATGGCCAAGGTCATGCTTGCCACCGGCCTGATGGTCGCCTACGGGTACGCGATGGAGGCGTTCTTCGGTTGGTATAGCGCCAACGAGTTCGAGTGGTTCATGATCCGCAATCGGGCGCTCGGACCTTATGCCTGGGCATATTGGGCGCTGATGGCCTGCAATGTGATCGCTCCGCAATTCCTGTGGTCGAAGCGCATTCGAACCAGCCCGGTCATGCTGTTCGTGCTGGCGATCGTCGTCAACATTGGCATGTGGCTGGAGCGATTCGTGATTATCGTGACCAGCTTGCATCGCGATTATTTGCCTTCGGCATGGGGCATGTATTATCCCACCGTTTGGGATTTCTCGCTGTTTTTTGGAACGATCGGGTTCTTCCTGGCCTTGCTGTTTTTGTTCATCCGGTTCCTGCCGATGATTTCGATCTTCGAGATGCGCGAGCTGGTGGAGCACACCGAAGAGCAGCGTGCCGAATTGTTGGCACGATAGGAGCGATTGACGATGCATGCCGAAGAATCCCAGACGGGCGAAAGCCGCGAGAAAATGGATGCGCTCGATACGAGTGAGGGCGTATATGGCTTGATGGCCGAATTTGCCGACGCGCATGCGCTATTGCACGCCGCCGAGGCCGCGCGCACGTCGGCTATCGGCGCATGGACGGATATTCGCCGCTCCCGGTCGAAGGTTTGTCCGAGGCGCTCGGGTTCCGACACACGCGGCTGCCGCTATTGGTGCTCATCGGCGGAGTCATAGGGGCGCTGATCGGCTACGGCTTCCAGTATTGGGCCTCGGTCATCCACTACCCGTTGAACGTCGGTGGCCGGCCGTTTCACAGTTGGCCGGCGTTTATCCCGATCACGTTCGAGACGACGATCCTCGTCGCGTCGTTTACCGCGGTCTTGGGGATGCTTGCGCTCAACGGCCTGCCGATGCCGTATCATCCAGTCTTCAATCTGCCCGAATTCAGCCTGGCGTCGCAGGACCGGTTTTTCTTGTGCATCGAGGCACGTGACGCGCGGTTTGACCTTAACACGACCGAGCAGTTTTTAAGCGCAGCGGCGCGGTAAAGGTAACGCCGGTCGAATGGTGAACGCGAAAGCATAGTCTAGTGATTCGCATACATTACAAATTGATCATACGACTGATACCGGTTGCCGGTGCGCTTTGGCTTACCGGCTGCCACGGCGATATGTACGATCAGCCGCGCAAAGAGCCGCTCGAAGCTAGCGACTTCTTCGACGACGGCCGAGCATCGCGGCCGCTGGTTGTGGGCACGATCGCACGCGGACAGTTGAGCGCAAACGAAACGTTTCATACCGGTAAGGCAGACGGACGGCTGGCCGAGGATCTACCCGAAAACGTCGAGCTAAACATGGACCTGCTTCGACGGGGACAACAGCGGTTCAACATCTTTTGCATCAATTGCCACGGCGCGGTTGGCGAGGGCGACGGCATGATTGTCCAACGGGGCTACCGCCGTCCGCCCACCTACCACAGCGACCGTCTCCGCGGCATGCCGATCGGGCATTACTTCGACGTGATGACCAACGGCTTCGGCGTCATGCCGGACTATGCGGAACAGGTGCCGGTGCGCGACCGATGGGCGATCGCCGCGTACATTCGCGTATTGCAACAGAGCCAGTATTACCAAACCAACGAATTGCCGCCGGCCGACGCGCCGCAGCGCAAGAATAGTGCAGAGCAATGACAGCCGAAGGTCGTTACGAACTTGCCTGGAACCCGTGGCGATTGATCCTCACCGCACTCGGTCTCGGGGTGTTGTTGGTCACGGTGGGTTGGATGACGATGCGCAGCGGCGAATCAACTGGTGACTCTCCTCTTAATGACACATTCGTCACGCAGTTCTGCCGGTCGTACCTCGTGGCTTGGTTCTATTGGTGGGCGATCGCTCTCGGGTCATTGGTTTTGTTACTCCTGCACAATCTGACGGGCGGCGCTTGGGGTTGGGCAATTCGAGACATCCTCCTCGCCGCGGCGAGCACGCTGCCGCTGGTCGCGCTCCTGTTCGTGCCGATCCCGTTGTTCGGCCTCCAGCGCTTGTACGAATGGGCCAACGAGGCCCTGGTCATGAGCGATCCCATCCTGGCTCACAAGGCGCCTTATTTGAACCCGCAGTGGTTCGTGATTCGTGCCGGCGTTTATTGGATCGTGTGGCTGTCGGCATTGTTTTTTGTGCGGCGCATGTCGAACGAACCTGTGTCCAGGTCTGCAGCCGCCGAGCGCCGAATCCGCGTGACCAGCGGCATCACGCTCGGGCTCTGCGGCCTGGCCGTCACATTCGCCTCTTTCGATTATGGGATGTCGCTCGAGCCTCATTGGTATTCGACCATCTACGGAGTTCTGTTTTTTGTCGGCAACGGGCTGGCAGCCATGGCGTTCGCCATCGCCGCGCTGGTGCATTGGCCGCGCGATGATCGCGCCTCGGCCGTCAATGTGAGCGCCTTACACGATCTCGGAAAACTCCTGTTCGCCTTCACGATGATCTGGGCCTACATTTCGTTTTCCCAATTCCTCATCATCTGGTACGGTAACCTGCCCGAAGAGATCCCCTGGTACATCCGCAGGACGAGCCACGGCTGGCAGTTTGCAGCAATAGCAATCGCGTTATTCCAATTCGTGTTTCCGTTCCTGATACTGCTCAGCCGCCGCATCAAGCGCAGAGCCGCGGCCATTGGCTGCCTTAGCACTTTGGATTCTCGTCGTTCGCCTGGTCGATCTGATCTGGCTGGTCGAGCCGGCGTTTGAGCGTTCCGGCGTGTTCCTTCCCTGGCTGGACGTTGGCTTGACGGCGCTCATGGGCGCGGTGTGGCTAATCGTATTCGATTGGCAAATGCGGGTTCGCGAAATTGATTCGACTCACCGCCACGGACGAGGAATTGCCGCACGATGACCGCCAAAAAACCCGACGACTACCGCGAACCAGTTTCCGCCGACATAGCTGCCGGGCACGAAGTCAGCGACGTGAGGGTTGGCGGACTGATCACATTCCTCGTCGGCCTGGTGATCGCGCTGGTGGCGACCGTGTTTTTCGTCTCCTGGCTGTTCGACCTTTATCAAAACCGATTCGACGCGGCCGATCCTGCCCCCTCGCCGCTGGCAGACATGCGTGAGGAGGCGACCGTTCCCGGTCCGCATCTTCAGAAGTCGCCGCGGTCGGAAATGAACGAGTTGCGAAACAAAGATCGTGAGATTCTCGACACCAGCGCCTGGCTTGACGAGCAAAAGAAAATCGCACGCGAGCCGATTGACCTGGCGATGGAGCAGGTCGCACGCGATGGTCTGCCGAAGTGGCCGCGGGTCGAAGAACCCCACGCGAAAGACCAGGAGGGACCGTAAATGCGTCGCAGCGCGACAATTGTGCTTCATCTATTAATCGCCGTAACGTCGATCTGCTTGCAGGCGCCATCGTACTGGCCGCGCCGAAGGCCGCCTCGTCGGATTCAGTCATGACCGATGAATCCGCGGAGCGCCGCATCCTGCAACGGATCGCTTTCGACCAGAAGCTCGATGCACAGCTTCCGCTGGACCTGATCCTCACCGACGAAGAGGGGAAGCAGCAACCGCTGCGAACCTACTTTGGCGATCGGCCAGTGCTATTTGTGCTGGCCTATTACCGCTGCCCGATGCTCTGCAATCAGGTGCTGGGTGGCGTGCTGAAAAGCACCAACGCCTTGAAATTCGTTGCCGGCCGTGACTTTGAGATCGTCGTCGTCAGTTTCGATCCCTCCGACACGCCCGCGATGGCCGCCGCCAAGCGCGACTCGTACTTGAAGCGCTATCACCACGCCGACGGCCGCGACGGCTGGCACTTCCTCACCGGTTCGCAAGAAACAGTTGCCAAGCTCGCCGAAACCGTCGGCTTCACCTACGTATACGACGAGCGGTCGAATCAATTCGCGCACGCCAGCGGCATCATGATCGTCACGCCCGACGGCCGGCTGTCCCAGTACTTTTACGGCATCG
Source organism: Pirellulales bacterium (assembly GCA_963829655.1). Classification (GTDB taxonomy): domain Bacteria; phylum Planctomycetota; class Planctomycetia; order Pirellulales; family JALHPA01; genus JBBDYH01. The sequence goes on along the minus strand of CAWHJG010000002.1, from coordinate 4,749,867 downwards.
ACTTCGCCACGCGCGACCTGCGACTGGCGCTGGTCGAAGCCTCGCAAGGAGAGATCGGCAATCTGGTCGATCAAGTGTTGCTGACCTGCTTTCACTACGACCCACTGACGGGCCGCTACGGTGTGGCGATTCTGAGTATCGTTCGCATCGCCGGCGTAATCACCGTCTTGGCGATCGTGGGCTACATCGCGCTGTCACTGTATCGCGAACGTCATGTGAAAAGGGGACTGGCTCCGAGCCACATTCAGGTTGATCGATGAACAACGGCGACGGCGAGGTGCCTGTCCCCTTTTGAGGCCCAACGATAGATTCCATGGACTCCGAATTCGCCTTTTTTCCGAAAGCCGCCTCGTCGATCGCCGACGACGTCGATCGGCTGTATACGTTTCTGTGGCTGTTGACGCTGGTGTTTGCAATCCTGATCGGCGCCCTGATCCTGTATTACGCGGTCAAGTATCGCCGCGCCAACAAAGTCGATCGCACCAAGGTGCCCACCAGCATCTGGATGGAGGTGTTTTGGATCTTTCGCGCCGCTCCCAATCCTGCTTTTGATCTTCTTCTGGGGCGCTGACGTGTTCTTCGCCATGTACCGGCCGCCGGACGACACGATGGATTTCACCGTCGTCGGTAAGCAATGGATGTGGAAGTTTCAGCATCCCACCGGTCAAAGCGAGATCGATACGCTGCACGTACCGGTCAATGAGCCGATCCGCCTGACCATGATCAGTCAGGACGTGATCCACAGTCTGTTCGTGCCGGCGTTTCGCGTGAAGCAGGACGTATTGCCGGGTCGATACAGCTCGCTTTGGTTCGAGCCGACCGAAGTCGGCGAGTACCACCTGTTCTGCGCCGAATACTGCGGAACCAATCATGCCAAAATGCGCGGCCGCGTCTTCGTGATGACGCAGGACGATTATCAGGAATGGCTCGGCGGACAGGCGAACGGCGAGCCTCCCGTGGTCCGCGGCCAAAGACTCTTCGAACAGTTCCGCTGCGGAAGCTGCCACACCGGCGGCGAAGGCGCCCGCGGGCCGGCGCTGGCGAACCTGTTCGGCAAGCCGGTGCAACTGAAAACGGGTCAAACAGTTTCGGTGGACGATAACTACCTTCGCGAATCAATCCTCCGTCCGCAGGCCAAAGTCGTCGCCGGCTTCGAGCCGATCATGCCGCCGTACGACGCGCAAATCAGCGAGGAAGACGTGCTGCACCTGATTGCCTACATCAAATCGCTCTCCGGCCAACAGCCGGCCGATACCAAAACCAAATGAGCACGGTGCTGGAAAAACCCGCCACAATCGTTGTGCCAAGGCGTCACTACCTGAACGCCGGGTTCTCGCTGTCGTCGTGGCTGTTGACGGTCGATCACAAGCGGATTGCCATTCTGTACCTTCTCGGCGTGTCGTTCTTCTTTTTCATCGGCGGTGCCGCGGCGGTGCTGTTCCGGTTGGAATTGATGACGCCCGAAGGCGACCTCGTGCAGCCCGAGACCTACAACAAGCTGTTCACGCTGCACGGGATCACGATGATTTTCTTCTTCCTGATCCCGGCGATTCCGGCGGTGCTCGGCAACTTCCTGATCCCGATCATGGTCGGCGCGCGCGATCTGGCGTTCCCGCGGCTCAACCTGCTGTCGTTCTATCTGTTTCTGGTCGCCGGCCTGTTCACGATCTGGGTCATGCTCGTCGGCGGCGTCGATACCGGCTGGACGTTTTACACACCGTACAGCAGCACCTACAGCAACACCTACGTGATGGCCACGGCCGTCGGCGCGTTCATCGCCGGCTTCTCATCGATCCTCACCGGGCTCAACTTCCTGGTCACGATTCACAAGATGCGTGCGCCGGGTCTGACCTGGTACCGCCTGCCGCTGTTCGTTTGGTCGCACTACGCAACCAGCCTGATCATGGTCCTCGGCACGCCGGTGCTGGCGATCGCGCTGTTGCTCGTTGGCCTGGAGCGCGGCCTCGGCATCGGCATCTTCGATCCCCGCCTCGGCGGCGATCCGATCCTGTTCCAGCATCTCTTCTGGTTCTATTCGCACCCGGCGGTCTACATCATGGTGCTGCCGGCCTTCGGCGTGATCAGCGAATTGATCGCCGCTTTCAGCCGCAACCGCATCTTTGGTTATCGATTCGTGGCCTTCGCCAGTCTGGCGATCGCCGTGCTCGGGTTTCTGGTATGGGGACACCATATGTTCGTCAGCGGGCAGAGCGTCGTCACTGGCATGGTGTTCTCCATCCTTAGCCTGCTCATCGCGATCCCATCGGCGATCAAGGTCTTCAACTGGACCGCCACGCTCTACAAAGGCTCTGTCAGCTTTTACACGCCGATGTTGTACGCGCTCGGCTTTATTGGTCTGTTCGTAGTCGGCGGCATGACGGGCTTGTTTCTCGCCAGCCTCGGCATCGACGTTCACGTGCACGACACGTACTTCGTCGTCGCTCACTTCCATTACATCATGGTCGGCGGCACGGTGATGGCGTATCTCGGCGGCATCCACTACTGGTGGCCAAAAATCACCGGCCGTATGTACCCAGAGGGCTGGGCACGCTTCTCGGCGATCCTGGTCTTCGTCGGCTTCAATCTGACGTTCCTTCCGCAGTTCGTGCTCGGGTATCTCGGCATGCCGCGGCGGTATCACGTGTACCCGGACGAGTTCCAGGTGCTCAACGTGATGTCGTCGGCCGGCGCGTCGATCCTCGGCTTTGCTTATGTCTTCCCTATGTTCTATCTCGTCTGGTCGCTGCGCTACGGAAAACTCGCCGGCTCAAACCCGTGGGACGCCCGCGGGTTGGAGTGGACCGTATCGTCGCCGCCTCCGACCGAGAACTTTCACACGCCCCCGATCGTGACCGAAGGACCTTATGCCTACCCAGGAGTCGATCCACGCGAGGTCCATTGACTCTCCGCACGTGGCGCATCACTTCGACGACTTCCAGCAGCAGTACTCGGCGATGGTGCTGGGGATGTGGCTGTTTCTGGTGACCGAGGTGATGTTCTTCGGCGGGATGTTCACGGCATATATGGTCTATCGCGCCGTGCGCCCGAGACGTTCACCGTTGCCAGCAGCCATCTCAACATCTACCTGGGTGGGATCAATACGGTCGTGCTGCTCACGAGCAGTTTTTCGATCGCGCTGGCGGTTTGGGCCGCGCACCATCGCAACCGCAAGCTCGTGTTCGGTTTTTTGCTAATCACGATCGTGCTCGGGCTGGCATTCATGGGCATCAAGGCGTACGAGTATTACGATAAGTACCAGCAAGGGCTCGTGCCGGTCCGCGGCCTGGAGTTCAAGGCCGAAACGCTCGTCGAGCACTTTCAGCACGAGCATCCCAATAGCACCTTATTGAGCGAGTCGCAATTTGACCCCGGCAAGGCGCAGCTCTTTTACGGGCTGTATTTCGCCATGACCGGCGTTCACTTTTTGCACATGGTGATTGGGATCGCGATCTTGCTATTGTTCCTGCGGCCGGCAGCTCGCGGGCGGTTTACGAACGGCAACTTCGTTCCGGTAGAACTCATGGGTTTGTATTGGCACTTCGTGGATATCGTTTGGATCTTTTTGTTTCCGCTTTTGTACTTAATTGACCGTTCGGGGCAGTAGGTCAGGCTGTGCCTGACGGCACTTTCGTTTTCGTCATTTGTACTTTGTCACATGCACAACCACACCGAACACGCCCTTGATGTTCATGCCGGACCGGGCATCGGCACGTACCTCGCCGTCTATATTGCGCTCTTGGTCTTGATGGCCCTCACGATCTTCGCAGCCTATCAGCCGCTGGGGTATTGGAACGTGCCGATTGCGCTGTCGATCGCGTTTGCCAAGACGACGATGGTGGCGCTGTTCTTCATGCACCTATGGTATGCCCCTCGGCTCACGTGGGTCGTCGCCACCGGTGCGCTCGTCTGGTTGGCGATCCTGCTCTCGATCTACCACGACTACGCCACGCGCAACTGGCACCCCAACCCGATTGACGACGTGCGCCGCGCCGTGCCGATTGATTGAAGTGGGCATGTTGCGGCCCGACGAAGGAGGGGCGGCAACCAATAAAAACTGCAATGGCCGCGGGCGGCTGGAATGGAAGCATGGAACGGATATCGTGTATACTTGTGGTGAGGAGGCTGCCAATGAAATACAAAGTTGAAATTCACCGCACCGACGAAGGCATCAGCGTCTCGGTACCAGCCTTACCCGGTTGCTGGTCCGAGGGCGACACGGAAAAAGAGGCACTTGAGAACATTCGCGATGCCATTGCAGAATACCTCGCCGCGTTGGAGGATCGAATGCAGGGCGCAGAAATCCATGAGGTCGAGGTGTAGTTAGAACTGTGCCACGGATTCCCGGCGTCAACCATCTGGATGCGGTTCGCGCTCTCGAGAAAGCCGCGTTTCGGGTCATCCGGCAAGGAAAACATATCGTCATGAGCGACGGCGTTCGTCAGGTGACCATCCCGCGGAACAATCCGATCAAAGCCTTCACGATGGGCGGGATTGTTAAAGATGCAGGCCTGACGGTGGAGGAGTTCCGCGCTGCTTTCAGCGCAAGTCGCCATATGTGTGAAGTTGGCGCTAATCTTCATGCACCTGCGCTCATCGCGACCGTTATTCGCTAGCCAGGCACGCAAGTGCCTGGAACTACGCGCTATGCGTATGTCTGGAGCCCCGTAGGGGCGCCATTGTTCTACCTCAATGGCGCTTCAGTCGCTGAGAAATCGTTATCTGACCCGTAAATCCTAAGCTGCACGTGCGCATGCAGAGAGTCTAATAGAGTAAGCTTGTTTGCTAAGGTTGGCTTTCTTGGAAGTTCATGCGGTACGATGAACTCGGCCTTGCCATACGACTCGAAAGAATGAAGATCGCATTCATCGATGATGCTCGTGCCAATCGCGTCCATTGTAGCGTTAATGACTGGTCTCGCGATTTGCGCCAGTTTTGGCTCATAGACCTGACCCGCGTGAAAGACGCAATACGCAGCCGCCTTGCATCCGGCGAGCAGCATCTCCTCCTGAACCTTTGTCAGCGAGTCCTCGTCGAGCAGATTAAATAAGAGTGTGTCCCCTTCGCGAATCTCGAACGGCAATTGTACAAATCGCGCCTCTACTCCCTCGAAATCTCCATGAGTCAACGGAAGCACAATACATGTCGCTGAGGGAAATTGGCTGGACTGGACCGCAAGATAAAGTTCCGCGTCTGTGAACGGAGATTCGCTCGCGTCAAGAATGTCAACTAGGATGGCTGGCCGCGTTGGAGAGTACCAGAAACAGGCGTCCTGAAAACTGGATGGACGTAGTCCACTGGTCGAACCTGTGTAATCGGCATCTCCTTCGCACAACCACCAATGAACAACACCAAGACGCAATACAATTGACGCATCGAACGACCTGTCATTTCTTTCTTGGAGGCACGAGTTCCTCGGCCAATCCCGCGCAGTATCACCTCGCGACCATTCGTTGTCAATTTGCACGCCGTTTCTATATTCGCGGCCTTGGCACCCCACCACGCTCGGAAGATAAAATCCTTGCCGTCCCAAATCCCGCGCATACAACGACTTACGGATATATTCTTCCGTATACGTTCTCTGCCGTGTTGACACAATACTGTACATTTACTACAATTCGGTCGCAGATTGGCGGGCACAGCGCCCGCACGTGCCGAAGGAAATTGGTCATTCGTCCCGGTGCGCCGGGATTGGTCATTTCCTCGGTCCCCGGCAGCTCGCTCTTTGAAAACTCGAAAGCAGCCGGCATGCGGAGCGATCCTCCGCGGCTGCCTGACCATACGCGCTCACTTACCGGAGACTAGTGCTTGGTTAATCCCAACAAACGACAACGGACCACGGACACTTCCAAATATTGAATATTCGAAAAATCGCCCTCAGGCGGAAGTTTGCAACTCCGGGTTGCTTCCTAACTTGCACGAATTATGACTCCGGCAAAGGCCGGTTTTTGTACCAAAACCCCTGGGGCCCCACCGCGTGAATTCTCCGTGGAACAATAATCAATAATCGGGCCGCCGACTGCTGCTCGCCGACCGCCCTTGGCGTCTTTGCGTGATACCCTTCCGTGGCGTCCTTGGCGGTTCGCTTATAGCTCCCGTAACCTACGATTGAGTGACTAGGTAAGTCTCTTAATCCGTGAGGTCCGACATATGATCGGTGCACGACTTTGCCTTGGCTGCCGGACACTGCTTCTTGCCTTCGCTATTTGCCTGGGGTCGTGGATCAACGTCGCAGATGCTCACGCGCCGTTCAGCGTCGGTGATTCTGTGACCGTCATTAAAGACACGACGTTAAAGTCGCAAAATCGCGTGGTGGGAACCGTCGCGGCGGGGACTACCGTGAAGGTTAAAAAGATCGACGGATCTTTGTTGCTGTTGGATGATACCGATATCCGTGGATGGATTCCGGAGACAAACGTCATCGCGTTCGAAGAGGCGGCCTCGTATTTCACCGGCCTCGTCGAGCAATCGCCAAAGGACCCGAGCAACTACTATTTTCGAGCAGGGGTGTGGCAGACTCAGGAGAAATTCGATCTTGCGGTGCAGGATTACGACGCGGCAATTCGACTCAATCCGAAAGAAGCGGCGTTTTACACGGAGCGAGGCGTTTGCTTTCTGGCGACAAAGGAGTTCTCACGAGCGATCGCCGATTTCACCGAAGCAATCAGATTGCAACCGAGAACGATTGGTCCCTACGTCGGCCGGGGCGGCGCATTCTGTGAAACCGGCGAATACCAGAAGGCGTTTGCCGACTGGAAAACCGCTGTTCGCTTGGACCCGAAGTTCATCATGCCTCGGGCATGCATCGTCGAATTACTTGCGTGCTGCCCTGATGCAAAATTTCGTCGCGGCAAGGAGGCTGTGCAGTTCGCGACGGACCTTTGCCAGGAGACTGAATGGCAAGATTCTCAAATGCTTCACTACCTGGCCTGCGCGTATGCAGAATGCGCTGACTTCGAATCAGCAATCAAATGGGAAAGGCAGGCGATCGCGCTCAACCCGCCCGAGCGAAGCGGCTACCTGGAGAATTTTCAGAAAGCACTCGCGGTGTTCGAGTCGCAAAAGCCCCTGCACGAATTCATGCCATTCGTCAAGTGAAATACGAGGCGTGTTGGTGAGTGACGTGGGCCATCGGTGGCCTTTATCTAGCTCAGTCGGCGCGACCAGCCGTGTTTTGCGGCGAACTGTGACGGTTCTCGGCTAAACCGCGAGCAACGGTATTCATTGCTCGGCGTCGTTTGCGGCCGCAAAGCACAGCCACCCAAGGCTACGGCTTGAAAGAAAGAGAGGAGAGTACGCTGACCATCAGATGAGACATCCGGCATTGTAGGCCGCGCACCGTCGCTGAACAGCGCCACACCGGTGTCACACGAAACCAATACGAATCATTACCGCACGGTTGCCAACCCGATCACAACGTTCCCATAATACGGGATTCACCATTGCGCGACCGACCGTGGTTCCCAGCCACGCACCAGGTCACCGGACACTAAGGCCACCAGCCACCAGATCGCCATGGACGACCGCATCACCACGCAAGGCATCACCTTCGACGACGTCCTGCTCCAGCCGCGCGTATCGCGCCGTAGTCCCCGCCGATTGCGACGTGCGGACGATGCTCACCAAGCGCATCAAGCTGAACATCCCCGTGATCAGCTCGCCGATGGACACCGTCACTGAGAGCGACATGGCGATCGCGCTGGCTCAAGAGGGGGGCCTCGGCGTGATACACAAGAACATGCCGCTGGATCGCCAGGCCGACGAGGTGGAGAAGGTCAAGCGTTCGGCCAACGGCATCATCCTTGACCCGGTCACGCTGCCACCGAATGCGACCGTCGCCCGCGCCCGCGATGTGATGCGCCAGCACAACGTCTCGGGCGTCCCGATTACTGAGAACGGCAAGAAGCTAGCTGGCATCATCACGCGCCGCGACCTCCGCTTCCTGGAGAACGACACGCTCAAGATTAGCGAGATTATGACGCGTGAAAAGCTCGTAACGGCCACGGGGACCGTAACGCTTGAGGAAGCCGAGAAGATTTTGATGGCAAATAAGGTCGAGAAACTTTTGCTGGTTGACGAAAACTACACACTGACCGGCCTGATTACCATCCGCGACATCGACATGATGAAGCGGTTTCCGCAAGCTTGCAAAGACAGGCAGGGGCGGTTGCGGGTCGGCGCCGCCGTCGGCGTTCACGACTTCGAACGTGTCGAAGCGCTGATTGCCAAAGGCGTGGATGTGCTGGTGGTCGATAGCGCGCACGGGCATTCGGCCAACGTGATAGCTACCGTCCGCGAGATCAAGAAACGGCACGATATAGAAGTGGTCGCGGGTAACGTGGCCACCACCGAGGGAGCCAAGGACCTGATCGATGCTGGCGCCGATGCCGTGAAGGTCGGCATCGGACCCGGTTCGATCTGTACCACGCGAGTGATATCCGGAGTCGGCGTTCCGCAGATTACCGCCGTGATGCAAGCCACCAAGGCGGCCGCGGATAGCGGAACACCAGTCATTGCCGACGGCGGAATTCGTTACTCGGGAGACATGACCAAGGCGATCGCCGCCGGCGCAAGCTCGGTGATGATCGGCGGCCTGCTGGCGGGAACAGCCGAAAGCCCGGGCGAGCAAATCCTGTATCAAGGCCGGACCTTCAAAGTCTACCGCGGAATGGGTTCGCTCGGGGCGATGGTGAAAGGAAGCAGCGAGCGGTATCGCCAAAGTCAGGGCGAACGCGGCGCGGCTGAACGTGGACCAGACAAGCTGGTCCCCGAAGGAGTCGAAGGGCGAGTCCCCTTCAAGGGACCGCTGAGCACGTTCATCTATCAGCTCGTGGGGGGACTGCGAGCGGGGATGGGCTATTGTGGGACGAAAAACATTGACGAGCTGCGCCGCGACGCCCGCTTTATCCAAGTCTCGGCCGCGAGTGTCAGGGAGAGTCACCCGCATGACATCGCCATCACGCAGGAAGCACCGAATTACTCCGCCGAGTACAAATCGGGCGAAAGCACGTAGCCAACATTGGCAATGTGCGGCTCAAGCTGCTGCCGTGCTCTTTGCCTTGGCGAACGTAGCCAGCGCCAGCGAAGCCACCGGCGCTCGCGGAAGCAAGCTCCAGTGGCGTCCTGTCCGGCCTTCGCAGCAAGGCGCCATCGACGCCGACGAGCGTCAAGCTCGCGCCGATCGCACTCGGATCGTTAACGAAACGAAAAATAGCCGTCCCGATCGTGTCGCGCTCCGATCTCGCGACCGACAGATCGACTTTCATGTCCGCCCGGCCGCCAACGTTCAGCCCGGGCGCAGCGGCGCCGATGCCGCTCAGCGCGACGGTGACGCCATGGCCGACCCCTTCGGAGCTCAACCGCCGGCCCGTTCGCCGTTCGGCAACGGCGCCGCACGCGAACCCGGCGAGCCAACGCCGATGACCGATGACATTCCCAGCGTCGCCGAGCCCCGCGATGCCGTTCCGCCCGCATTCCCCGGCGACGAGCCACGCGAACCAGGCCGGCTTGATCTGCCTGATACGCAACGACTTCCGCCGGGCGTGACGGACGATCCAACACCCGGCTCGCCGCTGGAAGGTCTCACGCCGCCCGACGAGTCCAGGGCTCCCGATCCGAAACAGGATTGCGACACGGCCGTCGAGCGCTCCGCGCCGACCGGCTGAATGCGACCAGAGGCCGAGCGATCCTGGACATCCGCCCGAGCAGCGATGGGCAGGTCCCATTTGAATGCGCACTCGCGCAAAACCAGTTCGCCATCGATACGGGCCGCGATTGGCCCGGAACCACTTACACCTGGAAGGCCTCCGCGCTGTGCCACAAACCGCTCTACTTCGAGCAGTCGCATATGGAGCGTCACGGCCACTCCTGGGGACCAGTGCTTGATCCGGTGATCTCCGGCGCTCATTTCTTTGCCACGCTGCCGGTGCTCCCGTACAAGATGGGCGTCGAGCTGCCGTGCGAGTGCATCTATCCCCTGGGGCACTATCGACCGGGTAGTTGTGCGCCGCGCTACCTTGAGCCGTTGCCGATCAGTATTCGCGGCGCCGTGTTCCAGGCAGGTGCAATCGCGGGCATTTCGGGCGTCTTGCCGTAGGGCGTTCGAGCTGGGCGAAAACTAGCTCCCCATGCACCGGCCGGCGCCGCACTGCGGCAATCCGCATCCTCCGCCGCGGGGCAAATCGCACACTGGCAACGATCCGCTCGACGCGGTATGAGCCGCCGGCACGCTCAATAGCTTTCTGAGCCTGGTTGTGCCGCACTCAGGACAGGCGGCATCGTCGTTCGTACCGCGGACGAGCAGTTCGAACTCTCGGTCGCATTTCTCGCAGGCGTATTCGTAAAGCGGCATAATAGACCTAGTCTCTAGGATTGATTCCTTCCATGTTTACTTCAATCCTCACGCGCGATCAAGTCCGCCAAGTCGATCGCCGGGCAATCGATGACTTTGGGATGTCCGGTCTGGTGTTGATGGAAAACGCCGGCCGCGGCGTGGCTGACACGCTGCTCACCGTCGGCGTCCATGGCCCAGTCGTCGTCTGTTGTGGTAAGGGCAACAATGGCGGAGACGGTTTCGTTATCGCTCGCCATCTCGACAACCGCGGCAAGGCGGTCCACGTACTCCTATTCGCCGATCCGGACGAGCTGCGCGGCGATGCCGCCGCGAATTGGCACGTGCTCGAGCGAGCCGGCATTATGTTCGAATTGTTCGACAAAACAGTTACCGCCGCTCAACTCAAGCCCCATCTGGCCGACGCCGACTGGATCGTTGACGCATTGCTCGGCACAGGCGCATCCGGCGAGCCTCAGCCGCCGTACAGTGCCGCAATCGAGGCCATCAACTGCGCCGTAAAGAGAGTAATGGCCGTGGATCTTCCCAGCGGGCTGGATTGCGACACCGGCGTCGCAGCCGCTCAAACCGTCACCGCCGAACATACCTGCACCTTCGTCGCGGCGAAGCCAGGATTCTACAAAGGCGACGCGCAGCATTACACCGGTAGAGTCCACGTAATCGACATCGGCGTTCCACGCCGCCTGCTCCACGAGCTAACCAGCGGGCAAAACTCACGGCTCGTTCAGCGACGCGAGTTAATTGCTTCGTTCCGCGTCCGGCCGACAAACTCGTTTGTCCGCGCGTTGATGGCCGAAACCAATGAAGAGCCATCTCACCCGCTAACGGCAGTCATTTGTATGGGCCGCGTCATTTTCCCCGTTTTGTTTTTGGCGGCCGCCGCCGGTTTGCCATACTTGTCGTCCGAGTGGTCGAAGTCTGCTTCGGCTCCGGCCGAAGTTGCGAAGGGAGATTCGCAAGCGTCGATTCCGGCAGGAGCGCCGATCGTCGGCGCAATCGCGGCAACCGCTCCCACGCTTAACCCGCCGCCTAAACCTCAGCTCTCCGAACCGCCGCTGGTCGGCATCACGGAAGCAATTCGCTTCGACATTTCAGTTGCGTGGATCATCAACCGCTGGCCGCGCATGACCGCTGGCCTGCCCGAAGGCACGCTGCAAGGCTATCGTGTCCCGCTCATCACCGGCACAAATCACGACGACATCACCGGCTCTTTGACTTATTATTTCAATTCGCAGCAGCGTTGCCAGAGGATCACATTCCAGGGCACGACCGGCGACCCGCGCAAGATTACGTCGCACGTGGCCGGCCAGTTTCGTCTCACGCGGCAGCCGAGCAGCGACCCCGGGCTGCACCTCTATCAGACGCGATGGAACGGCAAGCCGATAAGCGAGCTGAGGATCAGAGCGATGCCGGTCGTGAAGGCAGACGCGCCCCATGCCCGTTTTGACGTCGAGCTCGCGCTCGTCAACTTATCCGCCTCGCCGGTAATGTCGCTCTTTGGTCGCTGACGGTCAGCCGCGCTGTCGAAGCAGGCGCTCCAGCTCTTGCACTCGCTGTTGCAGTTCGCCCACATGTCCTTCCAACAGTTCGATCCGCTGATCGACGGCGCCACGCGGTGTCGGAACTGCCGGCCGCGCTAATCCCATTGGCTGATCTGCCGGAATTGCGCCAAGCGAAGCGGTTGCCTCGCCAAGCTTGACCTTGGCAACGTGCTGCTCGCCCCGCGCAACGTAGGCAATCTCAATCTCCCGGTCACGCCCCGCCGCGACAATCAGCCGAGCAAGATCCGACGGCGACGTCACCGGCTGCGCCTCCACGGCCACAATCACGGCGTCCAGCGGAATGCCGGCACGCTCAGCCGGCGAGCCGACGACGCGTGATACGACAACGGCTCCGACCGGCTCGCGCAGTGAGAGTCGCTGCCGAACCTCTTCAGTCACCGGGGCCGTCCGCACTCCAAGCAGTTGGCCGCGGGTCGCGCCGAACGCTTCGCGCGGACCGAAGTCGAGAGGAGTATCTCGATTGACCGGCGCCGGCATCCGTTCGGGTATTCGGCCAAACTCGAATTCGCGCTCGTCGCGCGGTGGACGGCGACCAAGCGTGACGTCCAGCGTCATCGGCTCGCCGGAACGCCGAACTTCGAACCGCACCTGATCGCCGGAAAGCCGCGGCCCAATTTCGCGAGCCATTTGGTCGAGCGAGCGAACGTCTGCACCGTCGATCGTGAGAATCACATCATCCACGCGAAAGCCAGCCGCGGAAGCTGGACTACGTTCAACCACTTTTACCACTAGAATGCCGCCGCCTTCGCCGCGGCGGTCGTCGGTAATCAATCCCAGGTATCCCGGCTCGTCTCGCGGAATGGGTTGCGCCGGACTTGCCAAACCATTTTGCGATCGATCCGCGCGGCTCGCGCGCTCGGCGGGTAGCCGGTCACGAAGCGCCTGGCCATATGAATTCGAAAGGTGGGCTGCGACAAAGCACACCGCGACTGCAAGACGGATTACCATAACGCGTTTCCCGCTGTACCAGGGCTGAAGGGGCTTCCGCTATTATACTTCGATGACTGATGAGCTTCAGATTCGGCCGGTTCCGCGCTCAGAATGGGCCATTGCCGCTGCGTTGTTAGTCCAGCATCTGGCAGAGGAATCTCGGGCAAACGAACAAACCCGGGTTCTGGATGAACTGAAACATGACTCTTCGCAGGCCGAGGGCCTAGTGGCCGCCTATCGGCAGGACCAACTGCTAGCCGTTTGCCGGTTGCAATTCCAGGTTGGCCGAACTGGGCATCTGTGGTGGCCCGTTGCAATGGCTGGTCAGACGGCCACCGGCGTAACGGGCAATCAGGCACCCGAATGTGCGTCCCGATTGCTCGCGGAAGTCATCCGAGTTGCAGGAATTCGTCGGCTTACGCTGGTGCAGTCTCTCTTGCCAACACAAACAGGCGCCGACGCCGCACTGCTGCGCACCGCCGGCTTCCGACATGTTGCCGACTTGCTGTACTTGGTGTCCACAGCCGACTCATTTCCGTCGTCGAAGCCGACCTCGCCATTATCACTGGCGCCGATTGAAGAAGACGACGTCGCCCGACTCGCACGGATCATCGAGGAAACCTATCGCGGCACACTTGACTGTCCGGCCTTGAATGACACCCGACAAATCGCGGACGTGCTTGCCGGATACCGGGGCATTAGTAGCTCCGGAACTGCGTTATGGCGAATCCTGCAATCGGAGGATTGCGACGTCGGCTGTCTGTTGGTCGCCGAGCATTCTTCAGTTATGTGGGAGATCGTGTATCTCGGAATCACGCCCGAGTCGCGCGGTCACGGGTATGGTCTCGATGCCACTCGCCACGCACAATGGTTGGCGCGCACGTGCAGCATCGAGCGAGTGGTCCTGGCGGTGGATGCGGTGAACTCGCCAGCCATTAATCTCTACGCAAAGGCCGGATTTGTCGCCTGGGATCGCCGCAGCGTGTTCCTCTGGTCCCCTAACCTGGCCGATTCCTGAATCGCCACAACAGGTTACGACTTTGTCACAGGCTGACAAGCAAGGAGCAGTCAATAAAACCAAACACAATTTCCACCTGCTCAATTTCGGTGTCGGAAAAAAAACTTTCGTCGCCGATTACGTGGCAACTAACGACATTTGCCTGCTTTTCAAAACATAAATCGCGTGCCATTCGGGAACGTGCTCGGCGCCATCAGCCAACCGTTTGACAGCGGTGCTAGCACGATTAGAATTTCGCGAGTCGGATGTCACCGACACGCTCGGTTGACGACCATTGCAGCGGATTTCGCCGGACATGTGCTCATGCGATGCACGCACGATAGATCGCTGAATTTCGACGCAATTGGTCGCCCGCGCTTTAAGCCGCTGCCGCGGCTTCTTGCCTTTTTCGTAACAGAATGAGCCATCTGTGCCACGACGGTCAGATGCGTAGGTGATTGCGCGCTCCTACAAACCGGTCAGGAATAGACCATGGACGATAAGGACATCGTGTCGGCAGTGTTTCTTCACCTGGCCGACAAAGTGGGTCAGGATCGTTTTGAACTGTGGTTCGGCGCTCAGGTTCGCTTGACGATCGGCGATTCGATCGCGACCGTCGAGGTACCCAACCGCTTTTATCAGGACTGGTTGCGTCGCAACTTTCGTCGGGATGTTGAGGCCGCCTGTCACGAAGTGCTCGGCCGAGCGGTTGCTGTCGAATTCCGGATCGACCCTTCGCTTGACAGCAAATCTGCGCCGCGGGCCGAAGTCCCGCGCTCCGTCCAGGCAACCTTCGAATTCGGCGACTCAAACGGCGACGACCAGATCGCGCCCGGCGGCAACGCAGCAACGGCAGTGCTGCCGCCGCGCAGGGCCGTTCAGCCGATCCGGCCAGAAGCAGTCCTACCGGAACCGAGCGTATGCGCCGAAAGTTCGCTACCTTCGAGACGTTTGTGGTGGGAAGCGCCAACAAACTCGCTTTTGCCGCGGCCGAGAACGCGGTCCAACAACCCGGCAAGATCAATCCGCTGTTGGTATTCGGGTCTACCGGCACGGGAAAGACGCACCTATTAGAGGCGATCTGGAGTGAAACCAAGCGGCGTAATCGGCATGTGCACGCCGTCTACGTCACCGCCGAGCAATTTACATCCGCATTCACCGAGGCTTTGCGAACAACCGGTTTGCCCAACTTCCGCCAGAAGTTTCGGGGCGTTGATTTGTTGATTCTCGATGACATTCAGTTCTTTGTTGGCAAGCGCGCGACTTTGGTCGAGCTGTTGCATACGTTCGATGCCCTTATGCAAAAAGGTCGGCAGCTCGTCGCTTCGGCCAATTGTGCTCCTTCCGAATTGACCGGTCTCGGTCAAGAACTGTGCTCGCGTTTTACGTCGGGAATGACGGCCGACCTTGGCCCGCCGGATTATGGTACGCGGTTGGGCATCGTGCGACAGCGCGCGGCGGCTCTTGGTGTGGCATTGACCGACGACGTTCAGGAGTTCGTTGCGACCCACTTCACTCAACACGCTCGGGAGTTGAACGGCGCATTGAACCGGTTACATGCAGTAAGCAGAATTCGCGCCGAGACGATCACGCGAGCAACAGCGGAGGAAGCGCTCGCGGAGCTGTGTCAGCAACACAATCGGCCGGTGCAGCTTAAGGACATCGAGCGCACCGTGTGCGAGGCGTTTGAGCTTGGACCTTCCAGCCTGCAGAGCCGCCGGCGATTGCAGACACTCAATCCGCCGCGCATGTTGGCCATGTGGCTCGCTCGGAAACACACGCGCGCGGCGCTCAAGGAGATTGGTGAATTCTTCGGACGTCGAAGCCACAGTACTGTTATTGCGGCCGAGAAGACGGTGGGACACTGGGTCACAGAGCAATCGATTGTCCGCCTGGCGAACAAGGCATTCAACGCCGAAGATGCGATCCGAGTCATCGAGGCGCGCCTTCAAGCGGCATAAGAGTGCGTGAATCGATCTTGGGTTATGGCTCCACGCGCGGCATATCCATCCATTCCTTGACCGTTCGAGGTTGTTTCGGTTCCTCTTGCCACCATGCGCATCCAATCGTCGTGGAGCCGACGGCTAGTCCACACGCCGCCAATATGAGCACGCTCGCGACGCGCCGGCCGAGCAAACGATGCTTGGGCGAACTTGGATTAGCACTCTGCGCCATGGCCTCGGCCCTCCAGAAGTGGAAATGGGGCGAAACATTCGCACATCCCGCTTCCTGGGTCCAGAGCAATTGTCCAGAGTCCAATGAAGCACTGCCGAAAAGGTGTTCGCCAGCGCGCCACACGCTCTCGGAAGTCCGCACCTACTAGCCGCTTACGCCTTTTTGACGTAGCATTGCAGGGGCTTTTTGAGGCGGCAATTACAAGTCGGCCCAGGTCGGGGGATGCTTTGGACGGGTCGAAAAAACACATCGATCAAACAATCGGATTCATCGGCGCCGGGCAAATGGCGCGGTGCTCGCGGCCGGATTTATTCGGGCCGGGCTTGTGCGCGGCGAGCAGATTGTGGCCGCCGATCCTGTGGCCGCGGCCCGCGAGCAATTTGGCGCCGCCGCGCCGCAAGCCCGAATCGCCGCCAGCAACACCGATGTGGCCGCGGCCGCCGGCGTGGTGGTATTGGCCGTCAAACCACAGCAAATGCCGGCGGTCCTCGACGAAATCGGCGCGAACGCTACCGGCAAGCTTGTGGTGTCGATTGCAGCTGGCGTCCGGTTGGCAACGATCGCGAGTCGATTAGCGAACGCTCGATTGATTCGCGTGATGCCGAACACACCCTGCTTGATTGGTCAAAGCGCAAGCGCTTTCGCTCTAGGACCGAAAGCTACCGATGCGGATGCCGCACTCGTTCGCCAGTTGCTCGAGGCGGTCGGCCGTGCCTATTGCGTCGATGAAAAGTTACTGGACGCCGTGACGGGCCTTTCCGGTTCCGGTCCGGCGTTTGTGTACGTGGCCATCGAGGCACTGGCCGATGGCGGGGTCCGGATGGGATTGCCGCGCGACGTGGCCTTGTCACTCGCCGCACAGACATTCAAGGGTTCGGCCGAAATGGTGCTTTCAACAGGCGAACATCCGGCCGTGCTGAAGGACCGAGTGGCCAGTCCCGGCGGTACGACCATCGCGGGTCTCCAGGCGTTGGAAAGCGGCGGATTACGTGCTGCGCTGATGGGCGCAGTCGAGGCGGCTACGAACCGATCGATCGAACTTGGTAATGGTTGACGCAGTAGTCGTTTGCGGTCCTGTACGGTCACGGTCTAAGACGGGTTTCGCCGATCAATATTCGATGACACAATAAAGCTGGTCCGGGTTGGTCGTTGGCCGCCCGATTTTCAAACCGACACCGTTTCTCGTACACGTCATGACAGGTTTTGCCAACGTTGACGACAAGTTTGTGCCACTGTATCGCGTTATCTGGGTTTCGGCCGTGCCGCACTTTTGCGGCAACGACGACTGCGAGCGCGAAGGGCATTACGAGGTTCGCCTTGAGCAGGGCGAATCGGTATGGGCGCGCAGCGAGGCAGAACGCGATACCGTGCTCGAAGCGTTGGAACACTGGCAAGGCGGTCCGCCGCACGAGGAAGAGGGAAACTGGGAATGAGATAAGCCGGTTGACTGATCAACTTACCGGACTAAGCCAGGACTTCTTGCACCACATGGCCATGTACGTCGGTCAGGCGAAAATCGCGACCGGCGTAGCGATACGTGAATCGTTCGTGGTCGAAGCCCAACAGGTGCAATAGCGTCGCGTGCAGGTCGTGCACGTGTACCTTCTTTTCGACGGCCTGAAAGCCGAATTCGTCGGTCGCCCCGTGCACATGGCCGCCGCGCACACCGCCGCCAGCCAAAAGCATCGTGAACCCGTAATGGTTGTGATCCCGACCGTTTACTTTGCCGGCGTTTGAGCCGGGCGTCGGTAATTCAACCGTTGGAGTCCGGCCGAATTCGCCGCTAACCATCACGAGCGTCTGCTCAAAAAGTCCGCGTTGCTTGAGGTCGCGAATTAAGGCTGCAATTGCCTGGTCACAGTCCTTCGCAAGACGTCGGTGATTTACCTCGATGTCGTCGTGATTGTCCCACGGCTGACCTTCGCCGTGCCACAGTTGCACAAACCGCACGCCGCGCTCCACCAACCGGCGAGCAATCAGAATCTGACGCGCCTGCGTACCAGGGCCGTACATGTCACGAATGTACTTCGGCTCCAAGTCGATGTTAAACGCGTCGGCCGCTTCTTGCTGCATCCGATAGGCGAGCTCGAAGCTGTGAATACGCGCCTCAAGCTGGGGATCGTTTCCGCGCTCGGCCGCGTGCCGCGCGTTGAGCTGCTGCAATAAATCAAGCTGCCGCCGCTGCTCGGTTGGCGCAACATGGTTGTTTCTCACATGCTCAATAAGTTTTTCGATGTCTGTGTGCTTCGTATCGATATACGTCCCCTGGTAAATGCCAGGTAGAAAGCCAGCCTGCCAGTTCTGCGATTCCTGAATCGGATACCCGCCTGGGCACATGGCGATGAACGCCGGCAGGTTCTGATTCTCGGTACCGAGTCCATAGGTCAGCCACGAGCCCATGCTTGGGCGAACTAGCCTGGCCTCGCCGCAATTCATCAACAGCAACGACGGTTCATGATTGGGAACATCGGCGTGCATTGAGCGGATCACGCAGAAGTCGTCGATTACGCTGCCGACGTTCGCGAAGATTTCGCTGACCTCAATGCCACTTTCGCCGTACTTCTGGAATTTGTAGGGCGATGGAAACGCGGCGCCTGTCTTGCGCTCGGTGGGCAGGTTAGGAGTGGGCAAGTTCTTGCCCACATATTCCTCAAGCTTGGGTTTGGGATCGAACGTATCGACTTGCGAACAACCGCCGTTCAGAAAAATATGAATGACGTGGCGCCTTTCGCCGGAAAGTGAGGCTGCTTTGGCGCCAGCGGCGATACGTAGTTGGCCGCCTGGGCAGCGGTTTGATCCATCAAACCGGTCTGCTTCATCAGGTCCGCCAGTGCCAACGCGCCAAAACCCATCCCGCAGCGGGAGAGCATGTCGCGCCGCGTAACTGGGGCGGGATTGATGTGAGGATTCATTGCTCCTGCGCCTCCGCGTTTCTTCTAATCCACGAACACAAACTCATTTGCTACGATCAGCGCCTGTGCATATTGTCGCCAGTTTGCTTCTTCGGGGCCAGCCGTCACGTATTGCACGCCCAGCGACAGTTCCTCGGACGCCGGTTCGCGGCCATACAGGAGCTTGTATAAACCGTGGACTCGCTCGGCAGGTCCGGCCACCGCTGTGATTTCCGGCCGCGAAACCAGCGCCGCGGCTTGTTCAAGCACAAATGGACTATTTAGCAGAAACAACGCCTGCTGCGGAACCGTCGTCGTGAACCGCTGCGGACTATGTGTATCGGGCGTCGCAAAGTCGAACGTACGGAACATCGCCGGCAGGTTCTGGCGCTCCACCTGACCATAGACCGTGCGGCGCTTACTATACTGCGGACCGTTTATATTGACCGCCGGACCACCGCGCGCCTCATCGAGCGTTCCAGCAACAAACAACAGCGAATCCCGCATCGCTTCCAGGTCCATCCGCCTCCGATTCATCCGCCACAAGAGTAAGTTTTCTGGGTCGATTGCAGCCGCGTCGCTGCGTGCCTCGCTCGACTGTTGATACGTGCTCGAAAGCATGATCCAACGATGCAGCTTCTTGATCGACCAGCCATCCGCCATGAACCGCGCCGCAAGGTAATCCAGCAGCTCCGGATGGCTGGGCGGATCGCTCCGCAGGCCAAAATCACTAGGTGTTCGCACCAGGCCCTGGCCAAAATGATTCATCCAGATGCGATTCACCAGCACCCGTGCCGTGAGCGGATTCTGTGGCGACACAATCGCCCGAGCCAGGTCCAGCCGGCCGCTGCCTTCCTTGAATGGCTGGCGATTATCTCCGGCCACGATCGACAAGAACTGCCTCGGCACTTCGTCACCCGGACGTCCGGGATTGCCGCGCACCAGCACCCTTGGTTTTCGCGATACATCGCTCGCGTCTTCCATCGTCATCGCTTGTAGAGGCGCGCCCGGCGACGACGCCCACTTGGTCAATTCCGCACGCAGCCCGCGGAATTGATCGCGGCTTTTTCGATCGAGATATTGCTCGGTATCTTGGGGCGGTATCGCGACCGGCGAATTACCAGCATACAGCACCTGGCGAAGCTGCTCCGCGGCCGGGTCATCGAGCGAAGTGGGCGCCGTTCCATTGTTTTTCTTTGCCGCTTCCAGGTTCTGCTTCCACTCTTCGTTGACCTTCTGAAAAAGCTCGGCATATCGCGCCGCCGCTTCAACCAATGTCTTGGGCGGCACGGCGAACTGTGCGACTACGAGTGAGTTGACTGTAGATCCTTCATTCTTGGCCAGGCGCTCTGCGACTTCAGCCGCTTTGGCCGCGAACTCCGCCTCCGGAATTGCCGAAAACTCAAGCCACGGCGCGAAAACTGGATGCGGCTGCTTTCGTGCCTCATCCAGATACGATTTCCATCGCTCGACAAATCGGCGGTTCTGCCGGTTGCCAAACGCCTCGTCAAAAAGCTTGGACGTCAAGTTCTTCTTGGAGACTTCCTCTTGCCCGATTGCCGCGGCCAAAAGCCAGTATTGCACAGCACCGCGAGCTTTCTCTTCGATTTCGGGCCGGCGTTCGTTCAGGAATTGCTCAACCTTTGCCTCCCGCTCGCGAACGCCCTTTAAATAGTCTTCGGAAGCCGGCGCCACCGGCTGGAGCTTCTCAACCGAGGCGTCAAAGACACCAAACAGCGAGTAATAGTCGGCCGTTGGAATCGGATCAAACTTGTGGTCGTGACACCGTGCGCAACTGACCGTCAGCGCCATCATCCCTCGCATGGTCACGTCGATACGATCATCGATGATGTCGAATTTGTTATTGAGGAATCGACGGCCAAGCGTCAAAAAGCCCATCGCCGGCAATTGTGAATTCTGCTCGGCGTTGGTCGGCGAACGGTCTGCTGCAAGTTGTTGAAGCAAGAATTGGTCGTATGGAAGGTCCTCGTTGAACGCACGGATTACCCAATCACGATACACGTGCGCGAAAGGATAGTTTCGGTCCTCGTTAAATACATATCCCTTGGTGTCGGCATAGCGCGCAAGATCGAGCCAATACCGAGCCCATCGCTCGCCATAGCGGGGCGACTCCAGCAGGCGATCCACGACCTTCGCAAACGCGTCGGCCGAATTGTCGTTTACGAAATCGTCAACCTCGGCCGGAGTCGGCGGCAAGCCCGTGAGGTCGATCGTGGCCCGCCGGATGAGCGTCCGCCTTTCGGCCGGCTTGCCGGCGACAATTCCCGCCGTTTCGAGCCGCGCCAACACAAAGGCGTCCACCGGCGTTTGGACCCAATCGGTTTGCTTGACCGCGGGCAGCGCTGGCTCGCGGATTGGCTGAAAGGCCCAGTGTTTCTTTGCTGTCTCGTGCGCTCGATCACCATCCTCGACGGCACTTGCGGCATGTTCCGGCCATGGCGCGCCCCGCTTGACCCAGGTCGCCAGCAATTCAATCTGCTCCGGCGGCATCTGGGCCTTGGGCGGCATCTGAATGTCGCCGGCATACCGAACCGCCGCGATCAGCTTGCTACCGTCGGGACTCCCTGGCTTGATAACCGGGCCCTCGTCGCCGCCTCGCATTGCCGACTTGCGGGCATCGAGCCGCAGTCCCGCTTCTTGCTTCTTCGCCCCGTGGCACTCGAAGCAATTGGCCGCTAATAGGGGCCGAACGTTCTTTTCGAAGAAATCCGCGTCGTCAGGAGAGATAGACCCAGACGGCGACCCTTCCTCCGCGCGCGCAGCCGCAGCGGCGAGAAGAGCGAAAGCGCAGGAAAGCAAAAGGCGACGCATACGCGAGCACAATGAAAGCGGTGGGTAGGTATTACTGGTGGGAAGGGTCGGCCCAGACCCTGGCGTCTATTCTACGCAACGACCGCTGAAGTATGCAAAGCCGGCATGCTTTCGCGCGGACTGATTCCCTCCAACACGATCCGGGCGAGGTTGACCAATGGAGCGACACTCGCTACTAAAATAGGAGAACTCGCGCTTAACGTGAGCCAGGCATCGACTTCCACTCAACGAAGGTAAGCAAACAGTGACGATTGTAAGAATTGGCGCCAACAAGAGCTATTCCGACAACTGGGCGAAGGCGTTTGGCAAGGGCGCTAGGAATACCTCCGCCGGCAAAGCAGCGACCAAGAGCCCGAAAAAGAAAGCCGCGAAGAAGCGAAGGAAGTAGCAGCCGACGGCTGCCAAAGCGCCTTGATTAGCCGTTTACCGCGGTATCGCCAGCAGTCGTTTGGCTTCCTCCAATAGAAAGTTTGCGTCCGTAAACGGCTCCGCGCCGATGTCTTGCCAGCGGATCAACGCGTGTTGGTCGAGCAGGAATGTTCCGTGCAGCGGAGCGGCTTCAAAGTCGTCGTATGCGCGGTAGGCCTTGAATGTCTGAAGCGTTTGATCTGAAACAAAACGGATCGCCGACTCGCCGTGACTCCGAACAGCCTCAACGGAGCCCTTCAGGTCTACTACGCTGTCGGTACTGATCGCCACCAGCGAGATGCCGGCCTCGTCAAACTTGCGCCAGCGGAGCAAACGCATTGAGCTGCTCGACGCAGTGCGGGCACCCGTGGCCCAGGTAGAACAACAGCACGACCGGCCGCCGCGCATACTCCAATCGCAGTGAAACTACGTCGCCATTGGCATCAAGAAGCGAGAAATCGTATGCCGGCGCCGGCTGCCAGCGAAGCGGGCCCAGCGCCTCCAGCGGCGGCCGCTCGGCCGAGTTCGCCGCGGTCAATCTTTCTATATCTCGGATGACACGCTCGTACTGCTGCCAAAACCTGCCGTCGGCGACCGTACCCTCTTTCCTGCGCCAATCTCCGGAGTAGCCTAGCGAATCTGCAATGTCGGCCACGCGATCGAACGTCGGCGCGCGGCCATCGACCGAGGTAGACAACGATCGAAGTTTTTCCAGTGCTTGCTTCGCCTCGTCCATTTTGCCCGCTCGGTGTAGCACCTCGACATAAACTGCCGCGGGATAAACCTCATTCTTTCCGTCGTCAACGGCCTTGATCGCAAGTTCAATGGCCCGCTCGTGTTCGCCGGCCAGAGAATGGGCAGCGCGCCAAATGCGGCTTCTTCAAATCGTCCACTCGCTTCAGCAGTTCAATACCTTGCTTTGTATCACCTATTGCAAACGCTTTAAGCGCCTGTAGATGCGCCACCGCCTTTTCCGCTGCCTGAACTCGTTCGTCAAACGCCTTGCGCGGTCTTCTACCGCTTTCTTGATGGCTTCTTCCGCATTGGCCTCTTTACCTGCGTCGGCGGCCGCTCGCTGGCCGGCTTCGTCCTGCTCCTTCTTAAACGCCGCGAGCGAGTTTTGCAGAGCCGTAAGTTGCTCACCCCCTTGCACCTGGTTCTTCATGGATAAGTGCGCCATCCCCAGCCAGCGGTGGCGCCTGATCTTTTCCAGCGGACCATCGCCAAAATTGAGATAGTCGGTTTCCGCAAGGCGCGCATAGTCGTCCCAGCGCTCGTACAACACCAGCGCATCAAACAGGCGCTCGCGGCCAAAACCGGCGGCGCTGTCCGTCTTGGCGGCAGAATTCTGCTTCGGATGCCGCGGTAGTTCGCGCAACTCCTTTGCCAGCTCGATCGCATCACGGACGCGCCCGACATGGAGCAGGTTTCGCACCAGCCACTCTTGGTTGTGCGCATAGTTGTGTATCTGGAATGGCATCACGCGGTCGCGAAACATATACGCATGGTCCACGCGGGCCGACGCTTCCTGCTGCCAACTAGCGTCTTCGTACCGATGGAGTTTCGAGTACGTGTGCCCCGCCATGTGCCACATGTGCGCGATACTCGGCGCCGACGGACCGTTCTTGGTCGCGCTACCCAACGCACGCTCCGCCTTCACGTCGTCCCATAGGTGAATGCGGTAATGATGCGCCGGGTGCATCGGCTCGGCTTTGAACACTTCATCCAGGATTGAATCGACCTCCTCCGGCTTCTCGATGGGAATTGCTTCGCGCCAATTCCAGCGCTGGTAGCCGAGGAACGCCCTGGCTTCGATATCGTTGGGAAACTCATTGATAATCGCCTCGAGTGCGTTCAGGTACTTCTGCTTTCGTGACTTCTCCGATTCCTTCTTGGCGTCGTCGCTCTGCTTCTTACTCTTGGTGTCCGACGGTTGATCGGCCGCGCCTTCGACCGCTGTCTCCCCTGATTTCGTCTTCTCGTCGGATTGCTGGTGTTCCTTATCGAGATCCTCGTAGTATTCCGCCAGCGCTTCGATATACAGCCGTTCGCGGCGAGCGGCCGTTGCCTTTCTCTCGACCGCCTCGCGGACGAAGCCGGTGGTGCGCTTGCGATTGTTGACGTTTGCCGCGGCCATCCCCCAGTAGGCCATCGCACACTCAGGATCAATCGCCGCGACCTGACGGAACGATCGCTCCGCCTCCCAATACCAAAACCCGTGAAGCTGCCCGATGCCTTGCTCGAATAACAACTTCGCCCTCGGACTCGCGGTCGTGATTGGGAAGCTCACCTTCCCCGTCCCGCCCATCAGGTACGCCGTCTGGCGTGGGCCATCGTTAAACGCCTCGCCGTGCACCGAGTGACCCGCCAACTGCTGCGACGTTTCGCGCGATTCGCCTTTGCTTGAATCGGATGGTTTCGCCGCCACGACGGGCGAGACGGTTGCTGAAATAGACCAAACGAGCGCAACAACCAAAGTCCATCTAATCACGCGAACAATCATGAGTCACCCAACAGAAGAATATGCGCAAGACCATCGCAACCTAACTGCGTATGGCGACAGAATCAAGGAACAACACAATGCACGAATCGCCCAGCGCCGTTCGCGCCACTATTCAGCATACAGGCCCAACAGCGCGTCATCCCACAGATCGCGCGAGTCGGCGCGTCGAGTCACGCTGAGCCGCGCGTCGGAGAGCGAATCAGCGGCCTGTAAAGCGGGGCCAACGATCCGGTAGTCTTCCGATTCGCTCGACGCGACCGGCGCAGGCGCAACCGAACCTGGTAGGGTGGGGTGCAGCCCCAGCGATTCTTCGATAAAGCCAACCGCCGTGCTGCCTTCGCCACGGTGACCTTCGCCCCGCGCTAGGACTCCGGGCGCTGACGCTTGCGGCTCGCCGACAGAAGCCAGCGGCGCGCCTTGGAAGAAGAACGCCTGATCGACGACGGTGTAGTCGTCGAAGTTGATGGCGTTGTCGAAGTTGATGTCGCCGGTCGCCCAACCGAGGTTGGGGATCAAGCCAAAGAAGGCGTTGTCCATGCCGACGTAGTCGTCAAAGCTCACCAGGCCGTCCAGGTTGCCGTCGCCAATGTAGGTGTACTTTACGAGCACGTCGTCGGGCGAGACCGGCACTCCGCCAAAGCTCGGGTAGGCCGCGCCGGGAAGACCGGTGATCACATCGATGTCCGAGTTGCGAATCGCGCCAATGGCCGCCAGGTCAAAACCGGTGGCCACGTTGCTGGTGCGCGCGCTGGTGCTGGTGATGCCCGGTCCGTCCCAGTTGGTGATGAAGTTCGTGTCCACGCCGTTTTGAGCGCTGGCGATCTTGGCCTGCACGTCGGAGTGGATCGCGTCCTTGGTTCCGGCGGTGGCCCGCAAGATCAGATCGTTGTTGGTCAGGTCCAAGGTCGAGCTGGCGTCCAGCGTGAGCGACTCAAGCACGTTGGCCAAGGCGCCGTCAGGCAGAATCGTGACCTTCGTGTTGGCGCCGCTTAATGTGAGGCCGTTCTGGTTCAGCCGCGCGGTGGTTAGCTGTGCGCCAGCGGAGACCGTGGAGGAAAGTACGCTGCCAACATCGACTGTGCTATCGATCCTCGCCGCCCCTTCGGTCAGTTGCAGGGCGTTGGACCCGCTGCCGCTGTTGAACACCAATTGGTTGACGCCCAAGTGTCGGCTGGCCATTGGCCGACACGTTTAGCGTGTCGTCGCCGGCGAGCGCGTTGATCGAGAGTGATGCGCCCAGCGCTGCCAACTCGCTGGAGTAGGTCGGCTGGCCGACCGCGGGCGTGTTTTCATAGACGTGGATCTGCGTCGCCGACTCGCTTGACATGGTACGTGTCATGTCCCGCCAGGCCGGTGATTGTCACCAATTGTGGGGTGGTGACTTGGGCGGTGTGGGACAGCGGTCCTTCCAAGCTCGCGTTGAAGCTGCGCACGCGATAATGATAGTTGAATGACGACTGAAGCGAAGTATTGTTAAAACTTGTCAAGTCCGGTCCCAATGTCGCAACCAGACTCCAATTCGTTCCATCCGAACTTCTTTCAATGCGATATCCGTCTTCGCCGTTGATGTCATTCCACTGGAGTTGGATCCGATTGGCCACCGCCGGGTTAGTCGTGGCCGCAACGCCGGTGACCGCCGCAAGAAGGGGATACGACCCCGGCGACGGAGTCTGGCCGACCCAGTTTGTCGGCTCATGGCCATAAACAAACTGCGACAGGCGAGTGAGCGAGTGGCCTGTGCTGTCAGGTGTTGTGGGCCACGGCGATAAGTTATCGAAGTCCACTTCGTCCACGAGGAGATACGGAATCGACATGTCGGGCTGCGGTGCGTCGGGACGTTCGAGCCGCACCTCTTCGCCACCGTTGTCCAAAACGCCGCCACCGGTTGGATTGCCATAGCCGCCAACGAGCGGTACCGCAGCGGTGATTCCGTACGTGTTACGGAATGCATTAAGCTTCGCCGCATTCGCCGGGTTGCTCGGATCAAATCGCACCACCACCAACGTGCTCCGCGGCTGGATGGTTACGTTGCCGAACGTGAAGTCCACGCCCTCATCGAACTTCCAGCTCGCGAGGTTGATCGGCGAATCGGTGAGGTTCAACAGTTCGATGAATTCCAGATCATCGTTCGCGCCGGGCGGCGCGTACATGATCTCGCTAATCATTACCGGACCGATGCGTGGGCCGCTGTTGGCCGCTCCGAAAGTCCGCGACTGCATCGGATAGTGTTTACCGGTCGCATTGGGCCAGCGTCCAAAAGACTCGCCGTTGACCGCCGCCGGGAAATCGACGTGATCGATGAAGTTTTGCAATACGCCGGCGACCGTCGCACTGGTGAAATACACGTCGTCGCCATTGGCGCCGTCCAAACCGAAACCGTTGACGCCGACCCCAAATTGAGTTTCATCGAAGACCAGGTAGCCGCCCGCCGGAACTACTGTGCCGTCGGCGATGCGATACTTCTTCAGGTTGTTGTCGGTGTCGCTAAGGTACCAACCGCCAATATCTATCGCGGCCGCGGTTGGATTGTGAAGCTCGATCGCATCCAACAGCGGCAGATCGGTGTGCGTGAGAATCTCATTCACGACGATGCTGTCAATCGCCCCAATTCCGGCGGCTCCCGGCGTGCCGTTGTATTCTGTGCTGTTGCGCCAGTTATTCGAATTGGTTTCGTCGCCCAGCGGATTGATGATTTCGAGCGTCGAGCCCTTGCCGTCGGCGCGCCCTGGCCAGCCGTTGTTGTTGTCGTACGTAAAGCTCTGAACTGTTTCGTCGAATGCCCCCAATAGAACCAACTCTTCCCCAGCATTGTTGAGCGAACCGGTGAAAGCGCCGCTCGCCACGTTCACAGTGTTGCCGTATCGACTTTGGAAAGCAGCCAGGTTTTTGACGACTACGATCCTTTGGCCGGCGCTCAGGGATTGGTTTCCAAATGTGTAGTTGATGCCGCCTGTAATCTCAAAACCGCTGAGATTTACCGTGCCCACGCCGGCATTGACGATTTCCACCCACTCGAAGTCGCTGGCCTGATAGGGAGATCCCAACGGGGGATCAACCGGCGCGTAATTGACTTCCGCGATACGTACCGGCGGAGCAGGCAACAGGAACGTTGCTTCATTCAGTGCGCTCCAATTGCCTCCCGACAGCGCACGAGCCTTCACCCGCGTGCTGTTGTTGAGCGTCACCGCGCCGCCGTAAGTCAGCGCCGTCGGACTAACTGCACCACCGGGAAGGCGGGGATCGGAGCCGTCGAGTGTGTAATAAATCGTCCCCGCGCCGCTCATCGTCAATCCAAACGGCGGATTGATCGTTCCGCCATGCTGATTAAAAGACGGGGGGGTTACCGAAGTGTAAAGCGGAGCCGGCGTGTTGCTGGGCCTGGCCAGGTTATTCAAAAACTGCGTTAAAACCTGTGATGTACGGTTCGGGAAGTAATTCGAAAGGAGCAGTTGGTTGTCGGGAAACCAATCGGTATTTCGTGTGTACGGCGTCGGAGTCACGTTGTCTTGACGAAGCGGCGAATTGTCGCCCCACCGCGCACTTTCCCCGACGATCGCGCGATCGATCTGCGCCATACGGGCCTGATACGCCGCCGCAGCTTTCGCCGGCGTCATCGTACCGCCATTGAAGAAGTGTTTGTGAACCCGATCGGCAAACAACAGCCGATACTCTGAGTTCAGCGATAGCCGCTGGTGGATGGCGGTGGGGCTTCCGGCGTCGTTCCTGGCCGTGACGTTTGTGTTGCCTTCGTGCAGCTTCACTACGTGTTCGGCGTCCCAACTGTGAAAGTGCCACTTCGACCCGGGAATCACTCGGTTGAACGACGCATACCAGTTGTGATGGGCCCAATCCGTGTTGCCGGCGTAGAAGTTCACGATCATGTAATCAATGAACGGAACGATATCCAGCTTCGCAAGCAATGCCTGATAGTTGGCGTCGAATGTCAAATCTTGGTTTGCCAGGCTCATCATCGACTGGTAATTGGCGCTCGATCCCGCAACAACTGTGTTGCTCGTATGCTTGAGGATGTCGTAATCTTCGTCGTTGCCGCCAAGATACGACGACGCCCAGTTCTCATCCGGCCGCTCGTGGATGTAGTACATCCCCCAATACAGTCCGTTCAAGTACAGGTGCACGTATTTGCCGTGCGGCGCGGCCCCGCCGGTCGCCTGTTGCAGGTCGGCGACAAACTGGTCCTGGATGTACTTTGCGTTCTCGCGTTGGTGGGCGTCTTGCCAATGGAGCCAGGAATAATTGAGTACGCTATCCAGAATGAACGTGTCGAATCGATCAACTGCGTCGCCGCCGAACAAGTCGTACTCGAGCTCCGGCGGCCCGTACGCGCTCTTGAACTTCACCTGGAGCGACAATTTGTCGTCCTTCCACCGTTGATCGCTGCTCCCGCCTTGGACTTCGACCGCCGAGTTGATTTGGAAACCGGGAGTTCCATCACCATTGATCAACTCGGCCGATGCCGCACGTTCAATTCCCGACCCCGAAATATAAATCCCGTTTGGTCCAAACCAATCGGTCCACGGCATCACCAGCGAAATCGTCGGAACGCTTTTCAAGTCGTTGATGATCGTCCCGGAGTAAGCCGGATTATTGACCACGTCCGGGTCCATCTCCCAATCCGGCCCGGCATGGCCCCAACTCGTGTAGGGGGGTAAATTCGCGCCGTTCTGCTGAATCACACTCGACAGCTTGATGTAGCTCTGTGTATCCACATTCGTGGGCGTGAAACCAGACTTGAACGCTGCCGCCCGGACCATCGCTGTATTGCTGATCGTGATGGGACCGGAATAAACCAGGCCGGTGGTCGCAGTGGGGACGGTCCCGTCCAGCGTGTAACGAATCTGCGCACCTGCCGTATCGGTCGTGATTGACAACGGAAACGCGGTCTCGAAAAATCCGCGATCCACGCTGAAATTCGTATCGGCCACAAAACCCAGCGTGCCGGGCACATTCGCGGCGCCGGGCGTGGGCGTCGTAAAGAAGTTCTCGGTCAGTAGTACGGCGTCGATTCCGAGCAATTCGGGCAGGATTAGAAAATCGGTATCGTTCGTAACGTCGTTCAAACCGTGAATGGCAAGGACATTTCCGCTGGGCACGAGGAGATCGACGAACGATGACAAGTCGATCGTTTCGATCAGCGCCTCGGTTGCGCCTTCCCGCGATGCGGTGGCGTCGGCGTTAAAGTCCGGCGGTGTCCCGGGAAGTCCGGGTGCATTCCGCCGCGCGACCTCAGTGCCATTGATGTATGCGACAAATCCATCGTCATACCGCATCTTCAGCTCGAGTTGTTCGAATTGAATCGGCTGACCTTCCTCGACGTCCACGTCAAACGGGATTCGCATGTAGGCGGTGGCGTTCACGCCAAACATCGCCGTTTCGGTGTCCGCGTTGATGTACTGGTCATAACCGATGCCGCGCTCGTATCCCACGCCGGTCCGCGCGGGCTGTTGCACGGGCGGAAATGGCACGCTGATCCCCGCGTTCTGTCCGCCCGGCAACGCCTGCTGCGCCGTCCATGTCCAATTGGCGCTCGTGTTGTTGTCGGAGTTGCCAACGCGTTGCATCGACACCGATCCCGAGCCGGCGCCGGTCGGACTATTGCCTGACCAGGCGGCCGCGATTTTCGCCGGCGTAATCGCAAACCCGTTGACTGTCGTGTTCATCGCGGCAATTTCACCGCCGGTCCAACCAAACGCCGCGAAATCGACGACGCTCCCCTCGTCGTCCACGATCATGACCCAGCCTTTTCCGATCCCGCCGTTCTGCCAACTGATGTTGGCGCCGAATGTAGTTTGCGGCATCGGTCGCCAAATCAGTCCGATAGCGCACTTGCCCTGCGGGGATCGTCGAGCCGATCGACCAAAGCTGCGGCTTCACCGCATTAATGTTCGTCGTATTTTCACCGTGTGCGACGACCCAACCAGTGGTATCCACCGTATTGCTCGATACGTTCTGAATCTCAAACCAGTCCTCTCCCGGAGATCGGGGACTTGCGGTACCGATTTCCGTCACGACGACCGTGCTCGCCGGCACGGTGGCGGTGGATACCCACGCTGCGTCGTTGAAGCCCTGCGTCGTCCAACTGCTTCCCAGCACTCCGGTTACGGGCACGTGCCACTTCACGTTCGCACCGCTGGCAACCAGCGTGTCGGTGCTAGCCTGGGACAGCACGCCGTACGAAATGTTGTCGAGCTGGTTCGGATACTCGTCGTACTTATGCACAATCGTCGAGCCATTCGGCGCGACCAGCGCCAAGTAACCGCCGTTCTCCTCGAGCGCAAAGTCGGTGTGCAGCTCCTGGCCGGCAACCGCGCGATCCTTTCCCGAGGCAAACACGCGCACAAACCCGCCGGCCGCGATCGGCGTGCTGGGAAAGTCCCAATTCTGAAGGTCGTTGCGATTGTCGGTCAGGAAATGCCCCTGAAGATTCCCAGCCGAATCACCAACGTTTTGAACCTCAATCCAGTCATACAATTGGTTGTCTTGATCCAGAATCCCAGCCGTGTTCGAGGCCATGAATTCGCTGATCAAGAACTGTGCGGCCAACACAGTCCGCGGCTCCAGCGTCTCAAATCCGATCCAGCAATGATTGCGATGCCGGTGCGAAACAGAGGCGCACTTGCGCTCAGTGTTCCACCAGCGGGCCCAGCGAGACGCGCGACAACGGCGATCCATTTCTGATCCGACTCCCCAGTTCCTTGTTTGCCCGACCGAAACCCTGCAAGCGCACGGATTCTCCGCAAGCGGCCCCAGCCACAACGAAAACGGTGCACATCGCCGGCCCAGAGCGCAAACCGAGCCACCGACCCCCAATTCCCAGTCAGTTCCCACGGATTCCAGCCCACGACCGATTCGGGCCATGAATCCCCCACCCATTTAAGATTGACAGAACCCTGGGGCAACGGCAAGTAATTTTTAGGGGTCTGTTAGCGAAAAACAAGCAAACGGCTGTCTGAGGCGAGTCGGCGGCGACCTAAACAGTTAAGAAAGCATTTCGACTACGGCGCGTTGGTCCCGAAGTTTTGGAAGCCGGCAGATTCGACGATTACGCGGCTCGCCGGCCTCAATGTGCGAGATGATCGCTTCGGCGCCCTTTGTGGACTGGATGAGCTTTAGGCCGGCGTTCGGACCCAGCACACTTAAGGCAGTCGCATAGCTGTCGGCCGTCGTGCAATCCCGAGCAATCACGGTTGCCGTACACCGATCGGTCAGTCCGAGGCCTGTTTTGGGATTCACGATATGCGAGTACCGCACGCCGTCGATCTCGACGTGCTGCACCGCGTCGCCCGAAGTGGTCAGCGCTGCGTTGACGAGCGAAATAAACCGCGTCGGTTTACCGTTTTGGTCCGGCGAAATTCCGATCACCCAACCGGTACGGCCCGGCGGCGCTTCGCTAACTCCGATGTCCCCGCTCGCATCGACCATCGCCGAACGAATGCCATTACTTGCCAAAACCTTTAGCGCCTCGTCCACGGCGTAGCCCATGCCGATGCCACCCAGGTCAAGCCGCATGTTCGGCCTGGCCAACCGCGCGGTCTTACGTTCGGAGTCGAGCTCGAGCGCCTGATAGCCGGTCGCCGCGAGCGCTCGCTTCAGCAGTTCCGGCCGCGGGAACTCTTTTTGCCTTCGCGCCCGCCGCCAAAGTTGCACAAGCGGCCCGACAGTAACATCAAACGCGCCGTCCGTGGCCTTCGAAAGTTCTTGAGCGCGCGACAAAACGTCCCACAAGTCGTCGCTCACTCTCACCGGCTCGGAGTGCGGCGCTTTGCGGCTGAGCCGGCTCAATTCGCTGTCGTCCTCGTAATCACTGAGGACCGCGTTCAACGCGGAAACGCGTGCGTAAGCGGCCGCTACGGCGCGGTTTGCGGCTTCGTCGCTGGGTGCGTACAATACGATCTTAAACGGCACCCCCATTTGGGGTTCGGTGAATTCGTAGTGCGCAGGGGATGGCTCCGCCGCCGAAACGAGCACCTCCCCACAAACCGCGAGCGACAGTACTGTCAAAGCCACAGCACAGACTCGCGACGGGCGGAATGCCAAAGCTCGCTGGATGTTCGCCGCTACCATCATTCGTCCCACCTGGTCTCGTTGGGTGATACAGCCGCCTCTCGTTCTTCTTTAGTACGAATTGCAATGCTCCAATTGCCAACTCTCAGCCTAGTTTCTCGCCCTCGCTTGCGACAGTGCTGGCCGCTCGCCAGCATCACCTGGATGCTCCTTACCTTCGCTCTCTGCGCCTGCATCGGCAAAGGACACAGTCGATCCGCTGAAAATCCCAGAAGCCGAAGCAGCCACCGAAGCGGAGATGAAGCCCTACACCGACCTGATTTACGCGACCGAGGCGCGGTTTGACATGGTGCCGATCGAAGGGGGCAAGTTCACCATTGGCAGCCCCGCCGGCGAAGCCGAGCGCGGCGACGACGAAGGCCCGCAACGAGAAGTCACGGTCGCACCGTTCTGGATCGGCAAGTACGAAGTCACCTGGGACGAGTACGAAGTCTTCATGTTCGCGCTCGATTGCCAGCGCCGAAAAGTCAACAAGATCGCGCCGAGCACCTACGACCTGAAGGCCGACGCTTTGGTTCGTCCCACCAAGCCGTATACCGACATGACCTTTGGCATGGGCAAGCGCGGTTATCCGGCCATCTCCATGACCCACTACGCCGCGCGGATGTATTGCAACTGGCTCAGCGTGAAAACCGGTCGCTACTATCGCTTGCCGACGGAAGCCGAGTGGGAGTATGCCTGCCGCGCGGGCACCAAGACAGCCTACTCCTTTGGCGATGATGCTGAGCAGATCGGCGAACACGCCGTTTTCTACAATGACGGACAGACCGAGAAGTACGCCAAGGTCGGAAGCAAAAAGCCAAACCCGTGGGGCCTGCACGACATGCACGGCAACGTCAACGAGTGGGTGCTGGACCAGTACGAACCCGACGCCTACCAAAAGTTGACCGGCGTGGCGGTCAATCCGGTTGCCGTTACCACGAAGCTCTATCCGCATGTGGCTCGCGGCGGCGCCTGGGACGACGACCCGCCGGCATTGCGCAGCGCCGCGCGCCGGCCATCGAACATTGACTGGAAGCAACAGGACCCGCAGATACCGCAGAGCGTGTGGTACCATACCGACGCCCAGTTTTCCGGTTTTCGAATCGTCCGTCCTTTAGTCGAACCGAGCGACGAGGAGAAAAAGAAGATATGGGACGCCGGGCTGGAGATCGAGGGAGAAGGCGGCCGCACGCTAATACCCTGCGAGGAGTAAAATCAATTTTTTGTTGCCGCCTGCATCTCTATCGTCTAACTTGTTAGCACCGCCAGTCGCCAGCTCCGAATTCTGAACTCACTTTCATTCAGGGAGAAAAAGCCGTGAGCGAACCATCCACTTCCCCCGCCGGGCAATCCTCTCGGCGTGATTTTCTAAAAACCTCGAGCGTCGTGGTGGCCGGCGGTGCGCTGGCCGGCTCGCTCGGCATCGCGAAGAGCGTGCACGCGGCGGGCAGCGACACGGTGAAGGTCGCGCTGATCGGCTGCGGCGGGCGCGGCAGCGGCGCGGCGGGCGATTGCCTCGGCGCCAAGGAGTCGGTGCAAATTGTCGCCATGGCGGACCTGTTCGAGGATCGCCTGAATAGCGCGTTTCGCGAGCTGAAGGCTCGTTTCAACGATCGCATCGACGTGACGGATGACCGCAAGTTCGCCGGCTTCGACGCCTATCAAAAGGCGATCGACGCGGGTTGCGACATGGTGATCCTTGCCACGCCTCCCGGTTTCCGCCCGATTCACTTCGAGGCGGCTGTCAAGGCCGGTAAGCACGTGTTCATGGAGAAGCCTGTCGCGACCGACGCACCGGGCGTGCGCCAGGTGCTCGCCGCCGCTGAAGAATCGAAGAAGAAGAATCTTGCCGTTGGTGTCGGGCTGCAGCGCCGCCATCAAAAGGGCTACATCGAAACGATCAAGCGGCTGCAGGACGGGATCATCGGCGATATCCCGGCTGTGCGCGTGTACTGGAACGGCACCACGCCGTGGGTTCGCACTCGCGCGAAGCTCAACGATGAATACAAGCACACGCTGAGCGAGTTGGAGTACCAGTGCCGTAACTGGTACTACTTCACCTGGATTTGCGGCGATCACATCGTCGAGCAGCACATCCACAACATGGACGTGATCAACTGGCTCAAGAACGGGCATCCGGTGAAGGCCAACGGCATGGGCGGCTGCGAAGTCCGCAAGGGCAAGGACTACGGCGAGACATTCGACCATCACTTCGTGGAGTTCGAATACGCCGACGGCAGCAAGATGTTTAGCCAGTGCCGACACATCGAAGGCTGCTGGAACAGCGTGTCGGAGCACGTGCACGGCGCCACGGGTACATGTGACATCGGCGGTTACCGCATCAGGTCGAACGGCAACGAAGTCTGGCGTCACAATGGCCGCGGCGACGGAAACCCGTACCGCCAAGAGCACGTCGATTTGCTGGAGAGCATTGCTGCGGGCAAGCCGATCAACGAGGCCGAAAGCAAGGCGCACATAGCACGATGACTGCGATCCTCGGCCGCATGTGCACCTACTCCGGCCAGGAAATCAGTTGGGACGACGCCATCAACTCGACCAAGAACCTGCTGCCGACCGCTTTTTCGTTCACCGCCGTGCCGCCGGTAACGCCGGGCCCTGATGGCCTGTATGCCCGTGCGGTGCCTGGTATTTATGATGCTGGCATCCCGCGCGAACGCCGCGGCGGACGCGGCAATGGTTCGGGTCGGGTGTCCTGACATTCGAATCATTGGACGCAGATACTGGCGGGCCTTCGAGGCCCGCCTTTTTTTGCGCCGCTAGCGAACGTTAGCCATACGGAACTCGGGAGTTGTGCGCATCTGTTCTCTACGCGCATAAGCGACGGTAAAACAGGCAATCTGGCGATTGTCTTTCGCTTCGGCCGTCCCTTCTCAATCTGACGGTGGCAACGGTCCGAAAAGCTCTTTCAGTCGGGCAGCCTCTGCGGACGCTGGTGCTATCGCGCGCGTCCATAAGACGAATCGAGGAGAACTCAATGCACGTCCATCGAAAACACGTCCACTGGCTTTTCGGTCTTGGCTTGTCGTTGGTCGTCGTCGCTCAATCGACGTTCGCCCAGGACGAGCCCAGCGATGATGGATCACCGGCCATCCGGGAAGACCGGGAGTATAGCGCGACCTTCATCAGCGACACGGATGTCGAGCCCCCGCTGCCGGTCGATATCGCCGAACACGGGATGGTGCCTTCACACGGCGCCAGGGCACCGCTGGAAGACGCGCCGTCGCCGGGGACTTTGCCGGGCGGCGAATACGGCGGTAACACGTTCCCGCGCGGCGAATACGGCGGACACATTGCCTCAGGAGGCACGTGCGGTTGCACGTCGGGGGGCGCTTGCAGCTGCGAGAACTGCGGCTGCGGCTCTGGCGGCGGATGCGATTCGTGCGGTAGCGGCGACTGTGGATGCGACAGCGGTTGCGATGACTCCGCCTGTGCGATTGAGTGTGACGACTGTCGCCGTGGCGATTGTTCGGCCGCTGCCACTGCCTGAAATGCAATCGGATCGACATCCGCGGCTGGCTTAACGGCGGCTATACGAGCAACTTCGAAGACCCTACGAGCCGATTCAACGGTCCGGTCACGTTCAACGATCGCGACGAGGCGCAGTTCAATCAGGCGTATGCGATCGTCGAGCGGCAAATCGAACCTGGTGATTGTTGTTGGGACATCGGCGGCCGCGTCGATTTGCTCTACGGCAGCGACTACCGCTATGCGCTCTTGCGCGGTTTGGACGCACGAGACGACTTCACGTCGAAGTGGCACAACAGCCGCTTCTATGGCCTGGCTTTGCCGCAGGCATACGCCGAGATCGGCTACCGCGACTTGTCTGTGAAAGTCGGCCGCTACTACACGATCCTTGGTTACGAGGTCGTGCCGGCGCCGGACAACTTCTTTTATTCGCACGCCTACACGTTCCAGTACGGCGAGCCGTTCACGCACACGGGTTTTCTCGGCACGTGGGCGCCCAACGAGCATTTCAATCTGTTGGCCGGCGCCAATTACGGCTGGGACAATACCGACAACATCAACAACAACGTTTCATTTCTTGGCGGCGCCACGTTCAGGGCAAGCGACGGCAACAGCAAGCTGGCGTTTGCGGCGCAGGCCGGCGAGGAGGAGACGACGTTCGCCACAGGTGCGCCCAACGATCAGCGTTGGGTCTATAGCGTTGTGTACAGCCGCTCGATTACCGATCGGCTATCGTACGTGATCCAACACGACAACGGACGCCAGGACAACGTCAACGAGTCGGGCGAGACCGCCGACTGGTACGGCTTGAATCAGTACTTGTTCTACAAGATCAATTGCTGCTGGACCGCCGGCGTGCGGCTGGAATGGTTCCGCGACGACGACGGCGCTCGCGTGGCCCCGGTTGGCGATTACCCGGCGCAAGGATTCAGCAACAACCCGGCATCGTTCGGCGGATTTGAGGGGAACTTCTACGAGCTGACCATGGGCGTGAACTATAAGCCGACGACGAACCTGACGTTCCGACCCGAGGTGCGCTACGACTGGTACGACGGCGACCGGAACTTCCTGGGCAACGACCCTTACGACGATGGGTCGAGCGCCAGCCAGTGGCTGGCGGCGGTGGATGTGATTTGGCAGTGGTAGGGGGAGGGAGGGTTCAGGGTTCAGGGTTCAGGAGCGGGGTGCAGCTGACGTGCATTTGGCCTTCGAGCCCTGTTTTTCGGGCAAACGGGTCGGGAAAACAGGGGGTTTTTGCGCGGTACGAACAACCACTCAGTACGGAATTGGGGTGGCGCGCATATTTCTCGGGGAATACGCGTGGTTTTGATGGGCCAAAAAATGGCCGCGCGTTGGTCTCAGACGACGCTGCGTACCCCCATTCGAGGCAATCGGCCAGATAGTATACATAAGTTCATATATTGTCGATTGAATTGTAAGGAATGAGCAAGGGCAGATACGAGGCTCGGCGCGGCAAAGATTGAGCAACGCACGTGGGGACTGCCAGAACCTCTTTCTGGCTCAAATCGAGAAAAAGGTTCCTGACACCCTTTCTCTTTCTGACACCTTTTTTCTTTTCGGGTTAATCCGACTAACGTGATCGCTCTTCAATCTGTACTAAGCGTTTGTCGGAATCAAAGAACAGGATGAATTTTCCGTCCTCATCGTCGTAGGGTAGACCGTAAACGATGTCGCCCGGCTTCGGACCTTCAGCTTTGTATTCCAGACGCACCTCTCTCAGCTCAATCTCAGTCCGGAAGAAACGACTGGCCTCGTCGAACGACATGCCGACATAGAACGGGTCTCGCCGAGTCGAGTAGACGGGGACCGAATCATTGCAACCCGCACAGCCCAAAAGGATGGCGATACAGATCAGTTGGATTCCGATGCGAGCAGTCGCTAGCGACCGAAACATAATCAATCGAGTGTCACGGTTGTCACGTTAAAGTATGTAACGTTCAAAAACGGCCCTATTAACTCGAATGCCTTTGCACTGAAGACATGGGTTCCTTCGTGCCAAAGTATCGGGTACTGCTCGACAACACGCGAGTCGACTCGAAGTTCAACAATTTCGTCATTCGGCGACAAGCCAAGTTTAACTCGATGCGTCGCGCAAGTGCGCTCGATCCTCAAGTCGGAGAGGCGAGGACTAAGTAATTCGTAGTAGAGTGGCGTCGATCGCTCAAAGGCACTTTCGTGCGGCGCGACAAGATGGATATTATCCTCTGAAATGTTATGTCCGTTGTCGTACCACGAGAAATCGCCCTCCGTGTACTCCATCTTAAACAGCTTATCGAAAACGATTTGGATAAACTCAACGGGCTGTATATTCTCCAGTTTATTCTTTACCGTTTCAGATACAACCAGATTCATACTAGGTTGAAAGATCGGTGGCATCGAGTTGCCCGTACGGGAGATGTGCAAGGGCGCTCTATCTGCGCTTCCGTAATGAAGCTGGCGTTCATTAGGATAAGCTACACCTTCACGACTTGCTGCACCGTGAAACATATTATAGTGAAAGGACCTAATATCGCTTGAACCGATGAAGGTCGTCGTTTTTTTGACGATGTAGCAGAACATTGCCTGACCAGGGTGAGGGCGTGACGCGCACAGCGAGGACAGCCGACATATCAATCACATTTTTTCAACTCGGCTCGCGATTGAAGTGTTTTCTACCAACCTGGTGGATACGGCCCTCCGATGCCCGGATTTGTGATCGGATCGTAATTCGGGTCAGTGTTCTCAGGCCAGACGTCGATGGGCAGAAAAAGGGGCAGAAAAAGGGGACAGGTCCATTTTTCTTGACGGCGCGTGGGTCGAGGGCTAAGCTCCGCGTATGCCCAGGGTTGCTCGTCACGCTCCACCCGGTTACGCATATCACGTGCTCAATCGCGGCGTGGGTCGAATGCAACTGTTTTCCAAGCCTAGCGATTACCAGGCCTTCGTGGGCATCCTCGCCGAGACACTTGCCAAGGTTTCGCTGGACATCGCCGCCTTCGTGCTGATGCCGAATCATTGGCATTTTGTTGTTCGCCCGCAGGAGGCTGGTCAGTTGGCCACATTCTTTCAGCGGCTCACTGTTACGCATGCCATGCGCTGGCAGCGACACCGGCGCCAAGTCGGCCACGGCCATGTCTACCAAGGTCGCTTCAAGTCGTTTCCGATTCAAGAGGACGATCATTTTTACCAGGTAATTCGATATGTCGAGCGAAATCCGCTGCGTGCAAATCTGATACGCTTGATCGCCGATTGGCGTTGGTCCAGCTATTGGATTCGCGAGTTCGGCGACGCCGATGATCGCGGCCTGTTGTCGGCGTGGCCCGTGCCCAAACCGCGACAATGGGACCGCTGGGTTCAACAACCGCAGACGGAAGCGGAGCTGGCGGCATTGCGCACGAGCTTGAGACGAGGCGCGCCATTTGGCGGCCCGCAGTGGACGGCAGCGACGGCGAGGCACTTAGGCCTGGAGGCGACGCTTCGTCCGCGCGGCCGGCCCCGCAAGCCGCGATAGAATTAATGGACATTGAAGCGGTAATAATGGACCTGTCCCCTTTTTTCCGCCCCGAGAAACACGTTTCTGTCCTGACACCTTTTCTCTTCCCTTTTCTCTTTCTGATATAGATGTGCACTGCATGGATTGCTGGCTACTTTTGGTGCACGCGCTTTCGCAGATACCACTCCACATAGGCTTGAAGCTCAGCAATAGGAAATGTGTCGATTGCCTGCGATAGGGTACCTACATCGATGTAATCGATGTGCGCCGCCAGTTCCTCGCCAATGCCCGTCTCCACGATCAAACGTGTGAGGTAGTCCACATCGTTCAATTGAGTATCGACATCCAGACCAAATAAGCGGATCCCAAGCGCCTTGGGATTCTTCACTCCTTCCAGGGGATCAAACGACAACTTGTCCGCTTCAATCGATGCACCTTCAACGTCCAGCTTGAATTCAAAACCGCGCGGTGGTTTGAGTTCGATGAACGTCCAGTTTTCGTCGGTCTTCGCCGTTTCAAGGAGCTTCCGAACGATTGGGAATGCGTCGCGGTCGCCATTCGCCGAAATTATGACCTCAATTCCCTTTATATCCCTAGCAACCTCGACCCCAAGTCGCTCATCGACATGAGCCAACTCATTTTGTACTGCATCGGCTATGTCCTCGGGGCGAGCGCGTGCAACATCGTTTCGATTTGCCTCAAACCAAGTCCAGAATCGATCAACTTTGTCCATTATTTTCCTCTCTGCGGCATTCGAACAGGTGGTCTCTGTGCAAGCACGTATCTTTCGCCGGGTGAGTTTCGTGACATTGTCGGGAGGCCAGGCCACAGCGCGCGTGGGGAGACCATGGCACAACGCGAATCGCCGTGTTTTGCTGCGCGAAAC
Source organism: Pirellulales bacterium (assembly GCA_963829655.1). GTDB lineage: Bacteria > Planctomycetota > Planctomycetia > Pirellulales > JALHPA01 > JBBDYH01. Next base: position 4,709,292 of record CAWHJG010000002.1, on the reverse strand, counting down.
ACAGCGACGCACCCCGGCGGACGGCCGAATCAATCGGCCGCTTTGTGAAAATGGATCAGGAAATCAACCGACGCCGGGGAGGAGGGCGCTGATTTCTTCGGCGGTTTCGTTGCGTGAGGCGCGGAGGATCGCGGTTGAGCACGGCTGGAGTTGGTAGACCTTGTCCACGGATTTGGGGCATTCGATTGCGTCGTCGGCCGTATCGAACATCAGCTCCCACGGCAGATTCTCCGGCGCGTGCTTGGGGAGCGTGAAGGGGATCGTCAGCTTGTGGTCGGCGTTGAACAAGCACCAGCATCTAGTTGCCGTGAATCGTGGTGCCGCGTTCGTCCACATCGACCTGACCGCCGAATAGCTGCACGCCGAGCGAGCGGACGTGACCGGCATTCCAGGCCTCTTGGGTCATTTGGCTGCCGTCGGGGTTGAGCCAGGCGATGTCGGGCGCTTCTTCGCCATGGATCGCCTTGCCGTGGAAGAAGCGGCGGCGGTGAAACACCGGTTCCTCGTGAAAGATCTTGATCGCGCGGTGCACGAACTTGAGCAGGTCCTGCTGCTCTTTGGTGAGGTCCCACTTGAGCCAGGAGATCTCGTTGTCCTGGCAATAGGCGTTGTTGTTGCCATCCTGTGTGTTGGCAAACTCGTCGCCGGCCAGGAGCATCGGCACGCCTTGTGAGAAAATCAGCGTGGCGCAGCATGCTGCGCATCTTTTGTAGCGCAGGAGCTTAAGCACCTCCGGTTTGTCGGTGGGTCCTTCGACGCCGCAATTCCAACTGATGTTGTCGTTGGCGCCGTCGCGGTTGTTTTCGCCGTTCTTGTCGTTGTGCTTCTGGTCGTACGAGACCAGGTCGTGCAGCGTGAAGCCGTCGTGACAGGTGATGAAATTCACGCTGGCATGCGGCCGGCGGCTGCTCCATTCGTAGAGGTCGCTCGAACCGGTGAAGCGCGTGGCGAACTCGGCGACAAAGCCGCCGTCCCCTTTCCAGAAATGGCGCATGCAATCGCGGTACTTGCCGTTCCACTCGGACCACAAGCGTGGGAAAATTGCCAACCTGATAGCCGCCTTCACCAAGGTCCCACGGCTCGGCGATCAGCTTGACCTGCGAGATGATCGGGTCCTGCTGGATGATGTCGAAGAACGCGCCCAGCTTGTTCACTTCGTGCAGCTCGCGGGCGAGCGTGCTGGCCAGATCGAAGCGGAACCCGTCCACGTGCATCTGCGTGATCCAGTAACGCAGGCTGTCCATGATGAGCTGCAGCACGCGCGGGTTTTGCATGTTGAACGTGTTGCCGCAGCCCGTGTAGTCCATGTAGTAGCGCGGATCGGGGGCGAGGCGATAGTAGGCGGCGTTGTCGATGCCGCGCCAGGAGAGCGTGGGGCCCATCTGGTTGCCTTCGGCGGTGTGGTTGTAAACCACGTCGAGGATCACCTCGATGCTCGGCGGCGTGCAGGTTGCGAACCATCGTCTTGAACTCGCGGATCGGCATCGCCGGAGGCTGCAGTCGAGGCGTATCGGTAGTCGGGCACGAAGAAGCCCAGCGTGTTGTAGCCCCAGTAGTTCACCGAGCTTTTGGTCCGTCAGGTGCCGATCGTCGATGTGAAAGTGGACGGGCAATAGCTCGACGGCGGTGACGCCCAGCGCCTTGAGATAACCGATGGCGGCTTCTGAGCCCACGCCGGCGTACGTGCCGCGGATTTTCTCGGGGACCTCCGGGATGCAGCTTCGTGAATCCTTTGACGTGCATCTCGTAGATGAGCGTCTTGTTCCAGGGGATTTGCGGCGGACGGTCGTCGCCCCAGGTGAACGCCTCGTCGAGCACCGCGGCGAGCGTGGCATGCTTGGCGTTGTCGCGGTCGTCGAATGAGAGATCGGCTGTTGGGATCGCCGATCTTGTAGGCCCAACATTCGTCGGCCAGATTGCCGGGGCGGCCGATGGCCTTGGCATACGGATCGAATAGGACCTTGTTGGAATTGAAGCGGTGGCCTTTGGCGGGCTCAAAGGGGCCGTAGACGCGATAGCCATAGATTTGCCCGGGGAGCACGTCGGGGAGGTACGCGTGCCAGACCATGTCGGTCTGCTCGGGCATTGGGATTCGCGCGGATTCCTTGGCGGCTTCGGGTGAATCGAACAGGCAAAGCTCGACCTTTTCGGCATTCTCCGAATAGAGCGCGAAATTCGTTCCGCTTCCATCCCAGGTGGCGCCCAGCGGGTAAGACCTACCAGGCAACACGCGAAGACCGTTCATAAGGCTCCTTTTTTAGGGGTTCAAAAAGGGACCGGCACCTCGCCTCAAGCATACACACGGATCACAGGAGGCTCGGAGCCAGTCCCCTTTTTGGAACATGGTCGAGTCAGATTATCACGCAAGGGGAGGCGGCCAGCAAGAAAGGGTCGTACGAAATCCAACGGACACTGGCAAAGCCAGTGGCACACAGAGCAAGTGGCACTCAGCTAGCCGCGGGCAGGCACGACATTCGTAACGTCGATCAGCCGAACAACGCCGGCCACTCGCAGGCAGCAGTTGATACAAAGCTGCTTGTGATAATACGAGCGGTGCGTACCGCGGAGCGTGACCGTGCCGTTGTCGGCTTCAATTGCAAGTGTTGAAGACAAGGGTACGTTACGGTTCTTCAAGAAGTTGTAGACGCGCCGCTGAAGGTCGCGGTCGCAAGTAAAAGATTCAAATCGATCGGTCGAGGATGAGAAGGAATCGGTCGCGGTGGCCACATCCGCCTGGGCCTGCATGATCATGGTTCGTCCCTGTGAAATGTTAGTGTCGCTCGATGTTGCCCAATACCGTCCTTGGCACCTTTACCAGCCTGGCGTCGCCGAGTTTGCGATGAGGGTGAAGTGAGTCGGCAAAGACGCGCAGCGATAGAAATGTTAGAACTGCCGGGAAGCGCGGCAAGGAGAGCAAAGCGTGCGCCTAGTTGTTGTGCGAATTATTTGCGGTAATTTAAACGCTCCTGGCGGGCGGATTTGACCGCGCATTGACCGCGCTGGGTTTGTCCGAGTCGAGGTTGGCACGCGTCGTGCGGAGTACAGTGCATTCCACAACAATGGTGTGGTAAATTCGACGACAGGACGCGGTTAGATGGAGTCACCTTGCCCGTGTCCAGCGTGTTTTAAGCTCCCCCTGAAGTCGCGCATGTTCGAACACCCCGACCAACAACCGCGCGCGACGTATCGCGTGCAACTGCACAAGGGATTTGACCTGGCGCAGGCAGAGGCCCTGGTGGGGTATTTGAGGGATTTGGGCGTTAGTCATTTCTATTCTTCGCCGGTGCTCCAGGCGGCGCCTGGGAGCACGCACGGCTACGACGTGATGGACCATGCTCGCGTCAACGAAGAGTTAGGCGGTGAGAAGGCCTTCACGAATCTTTGCGACACGCTCGCCCGCAATCACATTCAACTGATGCTGGACATCGTCCCGAACCATATGAGCATTGCCGGCAGCGGCAACGCCTGGTGGTGGGACGTGTTGGAGAACGGGCAGGCGAGCAATTTTGCGCACTACTTCGACGTGGACTGGAGCCCGCCGGAGGCCAAGCTCAAGAACCGGGTATTGATACCGATTCTGGGCGATCATTATGGCCGAGTGATCGAAGCGGGGGAGATTCAGCTTTTTCGCGACGGCGGGCGGTTCATCTTGAAGTACTTCGACCACACGCTGCCGGTGGCTCCGCGCTCGCTCGATGACATTTTGCACAATGCCGCGGCGCGAGCCGAGTCGGACGAGCTGGCGTTTATCGCCGATTGTTACCACCGGTTGCCGTTCTCGTGGGAGACGGATCGGGCGAAGCTCGCCGTGCGCCACCGCGACAAGGTGGTACTTCAGGACCAGCTTGCGCGGTTGTGCGCTGAACAACCAGAGGTTGCCGAAGTGATTGACGAGGTGGTGCTTGAGTTCAACGACTCGCCGGATGAGCTGGACGTACTTTTGGAGCGGCAGAACTACCGGCTGGCGTTTTGGCGCACGGCGCACGACGAGCTGGACTATCGCCGCTTTTTCGACATCAACTTTTTGATGGGGCTGCGGACTGAAGATGAGCGAGTGTTTTACGACACGCATGCGCGGATCGTGCAATGGGTCGCGGAAGGTCACGTGACCGGACTGCGCATCGATCACCCGGATGGCCTGCGCGACCCGGAGGGATATTTCGAGCGGCTGCGGTCACTGGCGCCTGCGGCATGGATTGTCGCGGAAAAGATCTTGATGAGCGGCGAGCGGCTGCCCGCGAGCTGGCCGGTGGAGGGAACCACGGGCTACGACTTTGTGTCGCGCGTGGCGGGGGTGATGGTTGATCCCGCGGGTGAGGAGCCGCTGAGCGAGTTTTACGCGGAATTTACCGGTGAGCCGACCGACTTCGCGGAACTGGTTCGCAAGAAGAAGCTGCTGGCGCTCGACGCGCTGTTTGGCGCGGACCAGACGCGGCTGGCGGAGCTGTTTTCGGACGTGTGCGAGCGGAATCGCCGGTATCGCGACTACACGCGGCGGGAGCTGCGGCTGGTGCTGCGCGAAGCAATCGCGTGCATGCCGGTCTATCGAACGTACATTCGCGGCCGCGAGTCGGCAGTGAGCGAAACCGATTCGGGGCTGATCGAGCAGGCGATCGAAACGGCGAAGAAGAATCGAGAAGATCTGGATCCGGAGCTGTTCGATTTTTTGCGGGACATCCTGCTGTTGCGGGTGCGCGGCGGAACGGAACACGAACTGGTGATGCAGTTTCAGCAACAGACGGGGCCGGTGATGGCCAAAGGGGTCGAGGACACGACGTTTTACAACTACAACCGGCTAGTGGCGCTGAACGAGGTGGGGGGTGATCCAGGGCAGTGGAGCACGACGGTCGAGCAATTTCACGCCGAATGCCAGTTTGCACGCGAGCACCATCCGTATTCGTTATTGGCGACGACCACGCACGACACGAAACGGAGTGAGGATGTGCGGGCACGGCTGTATGTGTTGTCCGAATGTCCCGGAGTATGGGCGGCGGCGGTGCGCGAGTGGTCGGAGATGAACGAGCCTTTGCGGCGCGACTTCATGCCGGACCGCAACACGGAGTACTTGATTTATCAAACACTGGTCGGCGCATGGCCGATCGATCGCGAGCGGATGTCGACCTATGTGCTCAAAGCGATTCGAGAGGCGAAAGCGCACACTTCGTGGACGCAACCGAATGAGAAATTCGAGGAGGCGGTCGGGCAGTTTGTGAAGAGTCTGTTTGACAGCCGCTGGTTTTTGGACAAGCTGGAGCCGTTTGTGGCGTCGATTCGTGAGGCGGGCCGCCTGAATTCGCTTGCGACGGTGCTGCTCAAGATTACTACGCCGGGGGTTCCCGATTTTTATCAGGGAATGGAGCTCTGGGACTATAGCCTGGTCGATCCGGACAACCGCCGGCCGGTGGATTATGAAGTGCGGAAAGGACTATTGGCCGAGGCGCGCGATCTGAATGTCGATCAGGTGCGCAAACGTGCCGACCAGGGAGTGCCCAAGCTGTGGCTGACGTGGCGGGCACTCGCCGCGCGACGAAGCCATCCGGAGTGGCTTGGTCCCAAGGCGGAGTATCGGCCTTTGAACGCGGCCGGTACCAAAGCGGAACATGTTCTCGCATTCGTGCGCGGCGAGGGGGCGGTTACGGTCGTGCCGCGCTTGCCGCTGAAGTTGCAAGGAAAGTGGGAGGATACAACACTCGACCTGCCCGATGGCCGCTGGTTGAACGAGTTGACGGGGGATACGGTCGAGGGGGGGCGGCGTGCATTGCGCGAACTCTTGGCGCGGTTCCCGGTGGGACTGTTCACGAGAGCGTGACGGCGTCGCTGGTGGAAGCCGGCGGACTCCGAATCAAATGTGCCGCGCCAACTCAAGGATTCCCTGTATCGGCACGTCCACCCAATCGGGCCGATTGTTCAGCTCGTAGCGCAGCTCGTAGCAGGCCTTTTCCAAAAGATAGGTGTTCAAGAGGCGCTCCATGTCCGTGAGCGATTCGGGAAGGAACTTGCCGTCCCAGGCCAAACGCAAGTACGAGCGTAGGAACGCGACGCTCATCACGACGTACCATAGCCGCGCCGCCTCGGCCAACGCAGGCAACTCTTCGGACGTGCCAAGTCCTCGGCGGATCATGTTGAATTGCCCGACGCGCGACGCGTAATGGAACGACCGAATCATGCTGGCGACATCGAACAGCGGCGACCGTTTGAGCCGGCGCTCCGCGAGCGACCGGCTGGGCTCGCCCTCAAAATCGATGATGACGAAGTCCTTTCCCGTATAAAGCACCTGGCCCAGGTGGAAATCGCCGTGCACGCGAGAGCGCAGGGCGTCGAGCTTGTGCCCGGTGATCGCTTTCGCTCTCTCGAGCAACGTCTTTTGGAGGTTGAGAACTTCCTGGGCGGCTGACCTGGTCGCTTCCGGCAGGTGGCTTAATTGCTCTCGAAGCAACTGCATCGTCTGGAGAATTTGCTTGCGAATCGACTGATAGATCGATCGCTGCCAAAGCTGGCTGAACGGTTCGGGCACAAATGCGCCGTCGTCGGCGCACTCGACCAGCGAGCGATGCATTTCGGCGGTTCGCTGCCCAAGCAAATCGGCCGCCTGAAGATAACCGCCCACCAAATCCTCCACCTCGTCGGCGGTTTCCGACGCCGTGAGCGAGAGCAAGCTGCCAGCAGGCACCAGCGCTGCCAGGCCTCCTTCGCGATCGCGCTGCGTGAGCGCTTGTTCGAAATAGCGGCCGATATGGTCTTGGGCATGCTTCCAGGCCAGGACGCTGTTGGGGATGAACCGGTGCAGAACCGCGAGCGTCGTCGGCTCTTCGTTTCCGCCAGCCTCGTACTCGACTGCGCCCAAGAGCGGCGGAGTGTTCTTGAAGCAACTCTTTTCGGTGAGATAGCGGCCGATCTCCAATTCGGGGTTGATGCCAGGTTCGAGCCGGCGAAAGAGCTTCATGACGGCGTGCTCGCCGAAGAACACGGAGCTGTTGCTTTGATCGGCGCCGATGAAGTGCGGGGACAACTTGATCCGGCGGGAAGGCCGCGAAGCAACTGCTGCGCCGCGACTGGCAGTGGCCGAAACCTCTCCGGTTTGTCCCTTTGCCTGACGGCGATTGAGGATCATGTCGAGCATGTCGCGGGGAAATGCGTCGTCAAGCATGGCGTCGAACAGCACACCATCGGTCTTGTCCTCGCGAATGTGCAGGCGTGCGAGTATGGCATCCGGCTTTTCGGTGGTGATGCGAGCCGCTTCGCTGCCAGTGACAAACGCCAGCGGGATCGCGTAATTCTCGCCTTCGCCCTGCGTGTAATCGACGCGCAGCATCACGACGCTATGCCGCGGCTGCTTGAGATTCTTGCCAACCGGCAGCGTGTTGAGGATTCGCACGAGCTGGATGTCGCGGGCTTTCGCGGAAAACCAGCGCCGCGACATGAGCCAACGAGCGAACAATTGCTCTAGATTTGCGCGGTGCGGGCTCTTAAAGACTTCCTCCCACGATTCGCGCACGTTCCAGGCATGGCTGGGAACGCCCGGCAAATGCATTGCTGAAGCGGCTTCCTTGGGAGGCCGCAAGACGAACCAGTAAAACGCATGCGGGCCGAGCGTGAGCATGTAAGGCAAGCTGCCGATGCGGGGAAACTTGGTTTGCCCGAATAGCTCGACCGGCTGATGGGCTTCATATGCCGAAAGATCGAGCTCCACGAATTGACAGAATCGCGACAGATTCGCGACGACGAGCACGTTGCCCCCGGCGTCCTTGCGCAAAAACGCCAACACTTTGAGGTTATGTGGCGTGAGTATTTCCAGGTCCCCGCGGCCGAATGCCGGATACTTGTGGCGCAGCGCGATCAGCCGTTTCATCCACCACCACAGGGACTGCGGGTTGTTTCGCTGCGTTTCGACGTTGATCGCCTCGTACGTGTATTCCGAATCGACCACCAGCGGCAGGTACAGCCGCTGAGGATTGCGCGCGAGAATCCGCCGTTGCGGTCGGCGCTCCATTGCATCGGCGTGCGGACGCCGTTGCGATCGCCGAGGTAGAAATTGTCGCCCATGCCGATCTCGTCGCCGTAATAGATGACCGGCGTGCCCGGTAGCGAGAACAAAAGGCCGTTGAGCAGCTCGATTTTGCGGCGGTTGTTGCTCAGAAGCGGCGCCAGCCGGCGGCGGATGCCGAGATTGATCCGCGCCTGCCGATCGTGAGCATACGTGCGATACATGTAATCGCGTTCTTCGTCGGTCACCATCTCCAGCGTCAGCTCGTCGTGATTGCGCAGGAACGTGAACCACTGGCAATTCGCGGGAATGTTGGGCGTCTGCTGCAGGATATCGACGATCGGAAAACGATCCTCCATTTGCACGGCCATGTACAGCCGCGGCATGACCGGAAAGTGGAAACAGGTGTGGCACTCGTCGCCGTTGCCAAAGTAGGCGACAGCGTCTTCGGGCCATTGGTTGGCCTCGGCCAGGAGCATTCGCTCGCTGAAGTGCGAGTCAATATGTCGCGCAGGCGTTTTGAGAAACTGGTGCGTTTCGGGCAGGTTCTCGCAGTTGGTGCCCTCGCGTTCGTAAAGATAAGGCACGGCGTCGAGACGCAGACCATCGACGCCCATCTTCAGCCAGAAGTCAACCGACTGGATCAGCGCCTGCTGCACACGCGGATTGTCGAAATTCAAGTCCGGCTGGTGGGAATAGAAGCGGTGCCAGTAGTAAGCCTGCGCCACATGGTCCCAGGTCCAGTTGGAGATTTCGAAATCCTTGAAGATAATCCTGCGCGTCGGTGTATTTTTCGGCCGTGTCGCTCCACACATAAAAGTCGCGCTGCCAGGTGCCCGGCTTGGCAAGCCGCGCACGTTGAAACCACGGGTGCTGATCGGAAGTGTGGTTGAGCACCAATTCGGTGATCACGCGCAAGCCGCGCCGGTGAGCTTCGCGGAGAAAGATTCGAAAGTCCTTGATCGTGCCGTACGACGGATTGACTTCCTGGTAATCCGCGATGTCGTAGCCGTCGTCTTTGAGCGGCGAAGGATAAAAGGGCTGGACCCAGAGCGTCGTCACGCCCAGCTCTTGCAGGTAGTCGAGCTTTTCGGTGAGGCCGGCAAAGTCGCCTATTCCGTCGCCATTGCTGTCGAAGAACGCGCGCACGTGAAGCTGGTAGATGACGGCGGTCTTGTACCAAGGTGTCGCACCGCCGGATTCGTGGGCAGCGGCGAGATTCACAGTCGGCCGCGATGCGCGCTGCGCGGCGGCGGGCTGGCCATTGCCTTCCGAAAGGTTTGGTTCAATTCCGGATGCCTTTGCAAGCGTTTCGTGCGCGGCCATGAGTTCCTAGATCGGTGTGGGCGACAACGATCGCCGGGGTAGGCGTTTTTGGTCGAGTCGCTTCGATTAAACCGGAAGCGCTCCTGGTTCTGGCTAGTGGCTACGGCGACATACTGGAACGAACGGGCAATCTACACAAATTCTATGCCGCGGCAGTCATAGGAATGCTATGAATTCTGTCCAGGCATGCGCTTTGCTGCCACTCTTGGAGCTTCCTTTTCAAAAGATAAAGGCAGGAGACGATAACCATGGCTCTGGAAACCAAACTCTCGCTGGATGATGAAGTCATCGAGAAACTGCAAGACTTGATCCAACTCAACCTGGACTCTTACGAGGGGTTTCTGGAGGCAGCCGACCGCATCGACGACAAGCGGATTGCGGCGCTGTTTCGCGAGCTGGCGTCGGATCGCTCAAGCCAGGCCGCGGAGCTGCGCGGATTGGTTAGCGGGAACGGGCACGAGCCGCGCAAAAGGGGACGCTCGGCGGTACGGCCCATCGCAAGTGGCTGGACATCAAAGCGGCACTGACCGGCGGCGGGACCAAAGCCGTTCTGGCCGAGGCCGAACGGGGCGAGGACCACATCAAGGGCCAGTACGAGGATGCGCTGAAGCAGATCGCCGGCAGCGCGGTAACCGATACGCTCAACGCTCAGTATCGACGGATCAAAGAAGCCCACGATCGAATCAAGGCCCTGCGGGATGCGCATGAGTAGTAAAGCGATCATCCGGCCATTAGCCCTTTCGTGACGCGAAGCGTCTCATCCGCCCATTGGCCGGAATGCGGGCGATTCTCACCGTTCGGCACTGAAATTGGCTTCAGGGTGGCGGCCGCTTTCTTTTCTTTCTAATCTAGACGGGCGGCTGCGTAATCCAACTGCGTTGCGCGGCAGTGTATCGTTCATAGAAACCCACCCGAAGCCGACCATGAAGCTTGCTTTGCTGTTCGCTGCTTGTCTTGCGCTCACGGAACTTCCCGCTGCCGGGGAGGAAATCGCCGCAGCCAACCTGAAAGTGCCCAAGGACTTTCGGTTGGAGCTTCTCTACACGGTCCCGCGGGGTAGGGAGGGTTCGTGGGTGACGATGTGCGTCGATCCCAAGGGGCGACTGATCGTGGGGGATCAAAATGGCAAGCTGTATCGCGTTACGCCGCCGCCGATTGGCGAGGAGGGCGAGATTCAGCCCGAACCGATCGATCTGGACATTGGCGGCATGCACGGACTGCTATATGCGTTCGACAGCTTGTACGTGATGGTCAACGAGGGACGCCGGCCGCATGGGCTGTACCGCGTTGCGCGATACCAACGGCGACGATCGCTACGACGAAGTGCAAATGCTGCGCAGACTGGAGGCGTCAGGGGAGCATCGGGCGCACTCGATGGTGGTCTCGCCTGACGGCAAATCGCTCTACGTGGTCGTCGGCAATCAAAGCAAACTGACGGAAGTCGATTCCTCGCGCGTGCCGATGACTTGGGGCGAAGACACATTGGTCAAGCGCATCCCCACCGGGTTCATGGACGATTCGCTGGCGCCGCAAGGCTGGATCGCGCGCACCGACCCGGAGGGAAAAGAGTGGGAGCTGATCGCGGTTGGCTTTCGCAATCAGTTCGACCACGCATTCAACCGGCAAGGCGAGCTGTTCACGTACGACGCCGATATGGAGTGGGATATCGGAGCACCGTGGTACCGGCCAACGCGTGTATACCACGTGATCAGTGGCGCGGAGTTCGGCTTTCGCAACGGCTCGGGCAAGTGGCCGGAGTATGCAATCGACAGTTTTGGGACCGCGGTGGATATTGGGCCGGGTTCGCCGACGGGCGTCGCGTTTGGCTACGGCGCAAAGTTCCCGGCGAAATATCAGGAGGCGTTCTTCATCGCCGACTGGAGCTTTGGCAAGCTTCGGGCCGTCCATCTGGCCCCATCGGGCGCAAGCTATACGGGCGAGGCCGAGGATTTTGTGAGCGGGCAGCCGCTGGCGGTGACCGATCTGGTGATCAACCCGAAGGATGGGGCGATGTACTTTGCGGTCGGCGGCCGAAACACGCAGTCGGCCTTGTACCGCGTGTCATACGTGGGGAGCGAATCCACGGCCGAGAGCAAGAGCGACGACCGATTCGCAGCGAAAAGGGAAATACGCCGGAAGCTGGAAGGTTTCCACGGACACCAGGATCCGAAGGCCGTGGAAACCGCCTGGCAATATCTTGGCGATTCGGATCGTGCGATCCGATACGCAGCACGAATCGCACTGGAATGGCAGGAGCCGACGCAATGGCGCGAGAAGGCGCTCGCCGAAGACAATCCTCGCAAGGCGATTGCCGCGATTGTAGCACTGGTGCGCGCAGGGGCCGCGATGAATATCATCGCAAGGCGTCCGATCCAAGACCGGATGCGGCATTGCAAGGCCAGATGCTTGCCGCGCTCGATCGCATCGACTGGTCGAAGCTGGAAACCGGCGACCGGCTGGATTTGATGCGGGCGTATGAGCTGGCGTTCATTCGGCTTGGTCGCCCGGACGACGCGGTGTGCGAACGATTGGCCGCGAAGTTCGATGCACTGTTCCCCGCGCAGACCAAGGAGCTCAACATCCACCTGGCCAACATGCTGGTCTACCTTCAAGCGCCAACCGCCGCGGCGAAGACCATGGCGCTGTTGGGTTCCGCACTGACGCAGGAAGAACAGATCGAGTACGTGCTGGCGCTGCGGCGCTCAAGTCCGGCTGGACGAATCGGCTGCGCGAGGAGTATTTCCGTTGGTTCAATACCAAGGGCGCAACCTATCGCGGCGGCAACACGTTTGCGGGCTCGTTGCGCACGATCAAAGCGGACGCCGTCAAAACGTTGACCGACGACGAGCGCGTTGCGCTCAAACCAATTCTTGAGGCGGCGCCCGAGCGGCTTTCGCCGGAGCAAATGCTCGCCGGCCGCAAGCTCATCAAAGAATGGTCGATGAGCGAGCTGGTCCCGCTGGTTGAAAACGGCCTGACCGGCGGCCGCGATTTCGAGCGCGGCCGCAAGCTGTATAGCGACGTGGCCTGCGCGGCCTGTCACCGCTTTGACCAGGACGGCGGATCGGTCGGACCCGACCTGACGGCGGTCGCCGGCCGGTTCAACGTGCGCGACTTGCTCGAAGCAACCGTCGAACCGAGCAAGGTGATCAGCGACCAGTACGGCGCAATCGTGATTGAGACCAAGGACGGCAGGGTAGTCACCGGCCGCGTCGGCAATCTCAGCGGCGAGCAACTGCAAGTGATCGAAAACATGTTTGACCCCGGCAGGTTCACCCGCGTACGACGTTCCGATATCGAATCCATCGAGCCGTCGAAGATATCCATGATGCCGCAGGGGCTGTTGAATACTTTAACCGCGGAGGAGATCCAGGACTTGTTTGCGTATCTGATGGTGCGCGGGGATCGGAATCACGCGATGTTTCGCGCTCGATCCGCGGCCAAGTGAGCTGCAAGAAAAAGGGGAAGCGCAATGAAGCGCCGCGAGTTTCTTGTTATGGCTGGTGCTGGAGTCGCTGCAAGCCGCTTTGGCAGGGGCGCTGATGAAGCCAGGCGGCCGAGCGCGACGGGCAAGGTGCTGTTCAAGCCCGGCCACCAGGGGCACTCATCCGACAGCGATCTGCGGATGCTCTCCGGCCTCGGCGTTCCAGAGATTTGTGCCGAGCTGCCGTCGAGCAAGTTTGACAAGAAATGGACCGTCGAGTCATTGGTTCAATTGCGAAAGCACGTCGAAAGCTTTGGCATTCGGCTGGTGATGCTGCCGCTGCCCTTGAGCTCGAATGAGATTTCGAACGTCGAGTTCCGCAACATCCTGTTGGCAAGGACCCGGAGCGAAACCAAGAAATTGAGCACGTTCAACAGATCATTCGCAACTGCGCCGACGCCGGCATACCAGCGGTGAAATACAACATGTCGATGCTCGGCGTATTGCGCGGCCGGCCTGCGCGAGGGCGTTCCGGTTCGCGCTATTCCAATTTCGTCTGGAAGGAAGTGAAGCGAGACGGCCCATTGACCATCGCCGGCGAGCTGGACGAGAAGACCGTTTGGGATCGCATCACTTACTTCCTGGAACGCGTCGTGCCAGTGGCCGAAAAATGCGGCGTACGGATGGCGTGTCATCCGCACGATCCCGGAATACCGCCGGGCGAGAAGCATCGCGGCCTGCCGCGTGTGCTGGGCAACGTGGACGGGCTAAAAAAGTTCGTCGAGATCGCATCCAGCAAATACCACGGACTGAACTTCTGCCAGGGGACGATCGGCGAGATGCTCGTCAACCCGCGCGAGGAAATCTACGACGTGATCCGCTACTTTGGCACGCGCGGCAAGATCTTCAACGTCCATTTCCGCAACATCCAGGGCGGGTACCTCGACTTTCGCGAGAGCTTCATCGACAACGGCCACATGAACATGATCGAGTCTTTGCGCGTCTATCGCGAAGTGGGCTTCGACGGGATGATCATGCCCGACCATGTGCCCGATTTGCCCGAGGACAACGACGATCGGGCGGGTTTCGCTTTCGCCTTCGGCTATATCAAGGCGGCGATTCAGCAGGTGACGGACGAGGTTGCGTAAGGCGATCTTGGCCCCTGCCGTTAAGCGTGCAACAATCAGCCGGCACGTCTCGCCAATCGCGCTGATTTCCGATGCTACAAACCGCTCTCGCCGTCAACGAGAAAAGGACTTCGCAATGTTGGGACAGATACTGGTGGCGCTGGGACTAACGGTCGTAACCGTGATCGTCCACGGTCTGGGGACGCTGTCGTTGGGAACCCGGGTCATTGTTCCTTGGCGCGAAACCGATGCGCCTCGGTGGTTTCTGCGCCGAACTGATGATCGTTCGCCTGGTATGCGGGCTGCTGCTTTTGCATCTGGCGGAGATCAGCATCTGGTCCGCGTGTTATTGGTTTGCAGATGTGCTGCCCGATTTCGAAACTGCGATGTACTTTTCGTTCACGAGCTATACAACGCTAGGGTTCGGTGATGTCCTGTTGCCAAAAGAATGGCGGCTGCTCGGTGCTTCCGAGGCGGCGATCGGCGTGCTCATGCTCGGGTGGTCAACCGCACTCATCGTCGCGGCGTTGGGAAGGGTGTTTGGGCCGCGCTTCCGTGCGACCGCTGAAGACCGCCAACGTGTTACCTAATTGTCTGCCGACTATTCTTTCGGCTCTGGTATGCGGACCATAAGCCACTGCTGTGTCTGGCCATCGGCAAAGTGGATCAGCGCGGGGGACGAATCTTGCGTGAGGTTCGACAGTCCCGTCTCCATGATGGGACGCTCTTGATCAACGACACCCCAAGCCACTCGCTGGCTCTTCTTGTCGGCCATGCCTTCCAGCGACTGAGAATTGCCGGTAAGCGTGTTCTTGAGAGTGCCGGAGATCACACTTTGCTTACTGATCGCAAGCTGCATGTAAAGTGACGGCTCGGCGCCGGTGGCCTCGCCGTCCTGCGTGATCGCAAAAACGCCCAGCGGCAGCCAGTCGCCCTTTGCTGGGCTCGGCACTCGGCTCTGCAGTGGCAATCTGCTCGGCCTGCTGCGCGTATTCTTCGACCGTGGCGACCGGCTGATCGCCGGCGTAGACCTGCTCACCTGAGTAATAGATGTCTTCACCGTAGCTGTACGACGTGGGTTCGCCGCTGTAGCCGGTCCAGCTTCCTACCGAACCCCAATCGGCCCACGCGAAGGGACGCGTAATCGCGTAACGCGCTCCAGCCCGGATTTTCCTCCCAGAAACTGCCCGGATTATTCTCGTTGTATTGATTGACTACTTCGTCACGCCGCGTGTCACGTTCACCTTGCCGCTCGCCGCGGTTTTCAATTCGTTGCGGGTGATTCTGCGACACATTCTCTCCCGCGGTTCCCGGCCGACCGGCGTCTACTCTGCGGTTGGCGGCGACCGCGCGCGCCACCGACGGCGCCCGCCGCGACTGCAGCTCCTCCGCCTTGCAGGAAATCGGCGGCCGCGCCGCCTCCTCGTGCGGCGCTCGCCCCGCCTGCTGCGCCGGTGGCGGGACCAGGTGTGTCGAGGAAATTGTTGACTTGACCAGCACTTGGGCGGCTGCCGGCTGCGACGTTCCCGGCTCCTGTGCCGGCCGCCGGCCGCTGCGCTGGTGAGGCGCCCTGTTTCGGCGAGGCGCCACCTGGACGAGCCGCGGTTTGTCCAGCCGGTGGGCGGGCCGAGCCTGCGGGTTGCGTGGCAGCAGTCTTGCCACCGCCTTTACTCGGCTGCGTGCCCGCAGCCGGACGTGAAGCAGCGGCTTGGCCACTGCCCGTGCTTGGCCGAGTGTTTGCGGTCGCGGGCCGTGAAGCGGCCGCCTGGCCGCCGCCCTTGCTCGGCTGCGCGCTCGCCGGACGTGAAGCAGCCGTTTTGCCACCGGATGGGGCCGGCCGCGGGCTGGCGCTGGCCGGACGCGAGGCGCCTGCCGACGGTGAAAACCCTCCACCTGAACGCGCTGCACTCGCGCCTCCGCCGCCACCGCTGCGCCCGCCTCCTCCTCCCCCGCCACCACCTCGTCCGCCTCCCCCGCGAGCCAGCACCTCAAATTGCACGGCAAGCGTAAGAATCCCTCCAGCCAAGGTGATTGCTAGTAGTCGTTTCATCGTCGCACCTGCGTGGATAGTGTTTTGGTTGTCGGCATCGAAACATGCGAACTGGACGCCGGACAATCAGCGCCGCACAAGCTGAATCTCGTCGATATTCGGGAGCAATTCCTCGCCCGCGGTCCGTTCGACCGTCCGCCAGGTCAACGAGTTCTCGTCCACCTGCCTCATTACGTTGATCATGCTGGCCGAGCGGCCGTCGGGCAGGACGCCGCGATTGCGGATGAACCAGCGATCGCCGCGGCGCTCCCACTTCCCCTCCGCGAAAGCCCCGTTGGAGTCGAACGTCCAGGATCGGACCGCCTTCGCGGCCGGGTCCCAGCCGATGACTTGCATCCCGCTGACATCGACCTGGCCATCGATGGAAATCTTGAACGCGCGCGTGAGGAAGTTTTTGTTTTTCGTCCAGTTGCAGTCGAGGTCGACAACTGCATTGGCGGCTTCGTCGGTCCAGCTTCCGACCATCCATTCCAAATCCTTGAGTTGTTGGTAGTGGTTGGCACTAGCGTCTTTCGCCTTGTCGGTCACACGGTCGAGCAACCATTTCCCGTCGCGCTTCACATTGACGGCCGAGTATTCGGTCTCTTCGGGCTGTGCGTCCGGAGCCAGCACCTTTGCGGTGCCATGCTCGATAGCAACGTTCGGCGAGACGAACTGAATCGACGTTACGGTGCCTTCCAGCTTCAACTGCGGCTGCTCCGTGAATAGAGCCGCGAATTGCTCGGCGATGGCTGCTCGACCGACGACCTCTTGGCCTGTGCTGCGATTGAGGTAGACGGCATCGGGTGACCAGTGTTCCGCCACAACCTTGGCCTCGTGCTTATTGAATGCCTCGACGTACGAGGCGGCGGCGGCTCGAATCGCGGCCTCGTTCGCGGACTGGTTGCTCGCTTCCTGGCCGTGCAAGTTGCTCGCCCCGGCAACTCCAAGAATCATCAGAAAAAGTGAAACGCGACTCATGTGTGTGCTCCCTGAATGGGAAAAGAGCTGCTGGCGAACAACTGCCGTGACTCGACTGACAACGGACCACGAGCAGGCAGTCGGCTATGCGGTGCGGCAGTATAGCGCGCCGTGCGCCAAATGATAGAGGGTGCGCACTTCAGATGCGCGTAGGTGTTCAGCGTTGAATGATTGTTCGAACCATCGCCGGTCGCCAATCGCGATTACTTCGAAGGACGTACGTCGTGGCGCGTAACTCCCGAATTAGTAGCGCCGAGAATCACGGCTGGCACGTTTTGATACGGCGATTCAAGACCACGGCGGCGGCGAGCGGCTAGCGATTTCCTTCCAGGTTGGCGATAAGTTTTGTCACCTCGGTCGATTTGTCCACCGGAATCTTGATCCCACTAGCTAGATAAATGTTGATGCTGCGATCTCTGCTTTGCGTCACTGCTGCGACGTGACGACCATTCACCCACCATTTGGCGCCTTCAGACTCGACTTGCACGAATTGGGAATCCATTTTTTGCTTCTCGACGATCTGGAAGGTTAGGGAAGGTTGCGCGGCGTGAACGATTCGCCAACGCGCGTGATTGTCGCCGCAACTCGCTGTGTCGTTTTGCATTGCGAGAGGAGGGATTTGAACCCACACACCTTGCGGTACTGGATCCTAAGTCCAGCGCGTCTGCCAATTCCGCCACTCTCGCGAAAGCACCATTCTACTCGCGGCAATTGAGCACGGCGAGCGGCGTTTGTTGGCGCGAACGCTTGCGGCCGGGCGGCCCACGCTTCAAGATATTGAGCGCTGGACGAGGTTCACCACCGGTACTCAAGTCTGATTCTAAGGAGAGCTATCGATGCGGCGTTTCTTTCTAGGATTAGCGGCGAGTGCGTTGTTCGTATGCGCTAGCGTAGCGGCGTCGGCGGGCGACCAGATCGTGATCCCATCCAATCGCACTGGCGACTGCGAGCTGTTTCTCATCGACCTGGGGGGCGGCGAGGCCAAGAACCTCACCAACAACAAGGCCGAGGACCGCTACCCCGCCTGGTCGCCCGACGGTAAGCAGATTGCCTTCGTCTCGAACCGTGACGGACGCCAGCACAACATCTACGTGATGGATGCCGACGGCGGCAACGTGAAGCAGCTCACCAAAGAGGTAGATAAGTTTTGCTACGCCCCGGCATGGTCCCCGGACGGCAAGAAGATCGTGCACATGGCCCGCAACGACAGCGGCGGCGCGACGATGGTCATGGATGCCGACGGTAGTAACTCCAAGAAGCTCGCCGACAATTGCTGGGACCCGCAATGGTCGCCCGACGGTAAGAAGATTGTCTTCACACGAATCGCCACGAACAGTTTTCATATTCATGTGATGAACGCGGATGGCTCGAACCCGAAGGACCTGGACACGGCGAACAACACGCTGGGGTTCTCATATCCCAATTGGTCGCCCGACGGCAGGAAGATTGTGTATGGCGATATGACGACGACCAGTGCGATCGAAATTGTCACCGCCGACGCCGATGGGCAAAATCAGGAACTGCTGACGAATTTAGGCGGCGTCAATTCGTTCGCTAGCTATTCGCCCGATGGCAAGAAGATTCTCGTCCGACAGGTTTCTGGCGAAGTGTGGCCGTTTTATCTGGTGGACGCCGACGGTAAGAACCTGAAGATCGTCGAGCAACTTGCGAAGGAGCCGCCGCTCAATCAACGGATGGATTCCGGCCTGGGGGCGTGGAAGCCGAAGGAGAAGGAGAAAACGCCTTAAGGTTTACGGCGAATTTCGCGCAACCGGACCTCGCCCAATGGCTTCGATCGGCCAACGCGAAGGCTGGCGGCGAACTCTTTGGCGAAGTCGCGCTGGCAGCGCCAGTTGATCAGCGCCGTGACGGTCATGGCGATCAGTCCGCCGAGCGTGGCCAGGGCCATGTCTTTGTGCGCGTCCCAATCGTCGCCTTGCGTACCAAGGTAGCTCTGCCCGACATCGCCGCCGACGAAGATCGCGATCGCCCATTCCAACAGCTCGTAGATCATGCTCCAGGACATGACGACGTCGAGCGGGAGATAATACCCCCAGAACCCGCGGACGCGGACAACGCGAATGAACACTTCGCGAACCGGATAGGCCAACGTCAGGCCGAACATGAAATGTACGAAGCGGTCGTAGTGATTTCTGTCGCTTTCCGCCGGCGCATCGATTCTCGACTCACCGCCGCCGAACCAGCGGCCGACCGTCGCCGCCCAGTCTTTGTACGGCACTTGGGAATAGGTGTAATGAGCGCCGACGACGTGCAGACACATGAACACAAAGATCAACGTGTAGCTGATATTGCTCAGCCGGAAGCGGCGATAACTCCAGACGAGCACCGCGACCGCGAGCACCGTGAGGATGTGCTCCAGGAAGAAGTCCTGCGGATGCCAGGGGTTGATCGCCCAAAGTCCGAACCAGACGGCAAAGATGCCGAGCAGCCACTTGGGGTAGGCAGGCGAGAGGAGGATGCGTCGAAACATATCACGTGAGCGATTCAGTCGACGATGTCGAGCGCTTGACGGATCACAAAGCGAACGTCCGCGCAAACCTCAATCGAATGCTGTGCATCGCTCGCCGTCGCTGACTTACCAGGGTAGCGAAAATCGACAGCGTGTGTTGTTAGTACCAAGAATTCGGGCCGTCAAACACCCCACCGAGGCATCGTCGGAACGATTAAATCCAGCAGCTCTTCCAGGTCATGCGTTCGCCGGAAGGCGGTATTCGCCTCTTGCAGCCACGCCTTCAAGTATTTTTCAATGCACTGCTGAGTATGAAAACATACTGCATCATGAAGAGCGGACGGTGACTGAGCTAAGCATTGAGCCGCAGCATGGTCCGCTTCAGCCTTTTGTACCCACTCCAGCGTCAGCGGATTCATAAAGGACTTGTCCTCGTTCGGTGACTTCGCGCAAAAACCAATCGTTGTGCGCAACACGGTAAGCGATTTCGCCCGGGCTGCGGACAAGGAGGTCCAAACGGAAGCGGCGTGGGATCCGCTGACGGATTTCAACCGCCATTGCTCGCGTTTGGGATTCCGGTACGTCCATGACGACCAATAAGTCCACATCCGAATTGTCTCGCGGGGCGCCATCGGCATGCGATCCGAACAGGATCACCTTCAGCGGAGCGAACTCCCGCACGATGTCATCGCAGGTGGCTTGAATCTCGTTTCTGTAAACCATTTGAAATCGCTTCAAAATGGAACTGTGGAGCACATACCATCCAATGCATTATAGCCCCACATCATGATCAACGACTCGCCATCACCACTTCCTCGGCGTCACTTTGCCCTGCACGCGGAGCGGCAATCCCTGGATTCGCAAGAATCCCTCGGCGTCGGTTTGATTGTACGAGCCGCCGCCTTCCATGCTGGCGATGCCAGCGTCGTACAGGCTCACGGGGCTCGAACGTGAAGCCGACCATGATATTGCCCTTGTAAAGATTCAGCGTCACCTCGCCGGTCACGTTCTTCTGCGCCTCGCGAATGAACGCCATCAGGGCGTCCATCTTTGCCGTGTACCAAAAGCCGTAGTACACCATTTCGGCGACTTCGGGCGCGAGTCGATCGCGCAGGTGCGTCAGGTCGCGGTCAAGCGTCAGCTGCTCGACGACCATGTGAGCGTCGTAGAGGATCGTCATGCCGGGGGCTTCGTAAACGCCGCGGCTCTTCATGCCGACAAAGCGGTTCTCGACCATGTCGATCCGACCGATGCCGTTGCGGCCGCCGATGGCGTTCAGCTCCTTGACCATTTCCAGCGGCGACCGGCTGCTGGCCGTTCAGGGCGACGGGCATGCCGCGCTCAAAGCGCGATCGTTCACCGTCTCGATCTTGTCGGGCGCCTGCTGCGGCGACACGGTCATGCCGAAATCGACTAGTGTCCACGCCGCTCACGTCGAGCTCCTCCAGCTTGCCCGCCTCGTAGCTGATGTGCAGGCAGTTTTCGTCGGAGCTGTACGGCTTGCTCACGCTGGCCTTTACCGGGATGTTTTTCGCGTTGCAGTAGTCGATCATCTCATGGCGGCCGGGGAATTTTTGGCGAAACCGTTCGATCCGCCACGGCGCGATGACCTTGATCGCCGGGTTGAGCGCCTCGGCGGCAAGCTGGAAGCGGCACTGATCGTTGCCTTTGCCGGTCGCGCCGTGTGCATAGGCGTCGGCCCCCACGTCGCGGGCGACCTGCAGACAGACCTTGCTGATCAGCGGCCGTGCGATCGACGTACCCATCAAGTAGATCGACTCGTACTTCGCGCCCCACATCAGCACGGGAAACGCGAAGTCGCGGCACAGCTCCTCCTGGGCATCGACGATACGGGCCGACTTCGCGCCGCATTGCCGGGCCTTGGCCATCACCGCATCGCGGTCCTCGCACGGCTGGCCGAGATCGACGTAGACGGCGTGGACGTCGTACCCTTCGTCCTTGAGCCAGCCGAGGATGACCGAGGTATCAAGACCGCCGGAGTAAGCGAGAACGCAACTGGGCATGGAGAATATTAGGGGCTAGGGGAGGGCGAGCCGCGACCGACCCGATCGCGGACGGACGGTCAAATAAGACGCCCCAATTGTCAATTGACGAACGCCGTGTGACAAGGGCACGAGAGAACTGACACGCGCGGGAGCGACAAGTTCGGTCAGCTTTACGCTGTTATCCCTTTGGTCAGCTTCATGAACGCCGTCTCCAGGTTCAGCTCCTCCTCGCGGAACAGTGTCAGCCTGAGGCCACTGTTCACCAACATCGTCGGCAGCTCCGAGTAGTCGGTCACACCGTCCTTGAGCGTCACGCACAACAGGCTGTCGCGCGGCTCGACGGAATCGACGCTCGCGTGCTCGGCGAGCAGCTTTGCCGCCCGCTCCAGCTCGCCGGCCACGCCAATCCAGAGGATCACTTGCCGCCGCACCTGCTTCATCACGTCGTCCACGCGCGCGTTCACGAGCAGCTCGCCGCGCTCGATGATCCCGATCTTGTTGCACATGTCGGCCAGCTCGGGAAGGATGTGGCTAGAGACCATGATCGTCTTCCCCATCTGACCAAGCTGCTTGATCACCTGCCGGATCTCGATCCGCACGCGTGGGTCCAAGCCGCTAGCCGGTTCGTCGAGCAGCAACACCTGCGGGTCGTGCAACAGCACGCGAGCCAGGCCCAAACGCTGATTCATGCCGCGCGACAGACTCGTGGCCATGGCGTCGCGCTTGTAGGTCAACCCGACCAGCTCCAATGCGTCCTCGCAAACTTTGCGGCGCTTGCCGCCGTTGATCCGGTACGCCGCAGCAAAAAACTCCAGGTACTCGATCACCTTCATGTCGTCGTACACGCCGAAGAAGTCGGGCATGTAGCCGATCAAGTGGCGGATATCCTCGGGATGCGTGTAAATCGAGTACCCGCCCACATATGCCTCGCCCCACGTCGGGTTGAGCAGCGTGGCGAGCATCTTCATCGTGGTCGTCTTGCCGGAGCCATTGGGACCGATGAAGCCATACACGTCGCCGGGCTCGAGCTTTACATCGAGCGATTTGACGGCGTATAGCTCGTCGTACTTCTTGGTCAGGTCGCGCGTTTCGATCACTGGAATATATTTTGCGATAAAGGGAATGATCTATTGTGAGTCGCCGCCGCCCTTCCGCGGAAACGCAAGTTCGGCAATTGCCTGCTCCGCATCGCCCGAGGACAGGCCGCGGCGAATCGGAATCACAAACCGGTAAAACGCGAGCGACTCTTCGTTGAACGCGTTCTCCGCGGCGGCGGAGCGGATCGCCAACTTTGTCGCCGCCGGTCCGCGCGCGAACAGCACCGCCTGCCCCAGCCGCAACAACGGCGACATGTCCAACGCGTCGAAGTATCGGCTCGACAAGCCTGTGTAGCGCCGCCCGCCCGCCGAATCGTAGAACATCAACGTCCGCGCGATCCGCGTCAAATCGTCGCCGGCTGGGTCGTACGGCGTCGACTGTTCCTTATCCTCCATCACACGGCGCTCGGTCAGGTAGGCGTGGATGGCCATGCCGGCCGCCGGGCGATCCAGGCTCACGCTTGCCGGCTTTGATTCGTCGTTCGGCGTTCGAGCTAGGAGATTACCGATCGGATACGCCCAGCCCGCGTAGAACAGCACACAGTCCCGCAGGTCGATGCCCGTCTGATTCACGATCGTGCCCAACGGCTGCCGATCGGCCGAACGTTCGCCGAGGAACGAGCCCGCCTCAAGATTCTGCGGCTGTCCACTCGATGACGAGTCGCGTAAGTCGTCCGCCACGGCGCCCCAAGTTGCCTGAAACGATTTGCTCGACCATTGTGCCAGCGGCACACCCTCGATGCGGTCACCGCCAAAGCGATATGGCCGATCGAATTGTGCCGGGTTAATCACCGTCGAGTTCATTCCCCCCAGCCCGGGGCCGGGAAGGCCAAGCCACGACAAGCGCGTCCGGCCGGATTTGGCTAGTCTCTCGTCGGGATGAATGCTCACGTCGTACGCCCGCGTGGCCGGACTATAGAGGCCAAAGAAAGTGCTCCCGCGCACATCGCCGCTGCCGAGATCAACATCGACAATATCGACGCGGTTGACGCGAACCTGGTCCCCCTTACTCCGCTCTGCGAACCACCAGATGCCGGCGGCTGTGCCGGCGAGCAGCAGCGGAAATGAGATCCAAGTCAGACCGAACCGCCCGCCGCGCCGAACGAGTAAGTACTCCAGCGGAAACAGCAAGAGCAGAAATCCAAGCCCTAAGAGTGCAACGACAAAAAACGAAACCACTCCAACTCCCTCAAACCGATCGAGCGCCGATCGAAGCTGTCCCGAGAGGTCGGTATATCCCAGGCGCGTACTGATCGACGCCGACTCTCGAATCGCGGTACCTTCTGACTGCGGATCCTGCCGCTGAAGCAGTCGCAACAGAAGCTTGCCCCGTGCAGACCACTCCGTAAACGGCTGCTGGTCCAGATCGGCTGCGGCGAAGATCACCGTGCCGAATCCGTGGGGGGTTCTCACAACCAGCGGAATATTGCCATCGCTGTGCTCGATCTGCCCGCGGACGTTCTTCAGCATCGTCGTGCGAATCGGCTGTGTACGTCCGCCGCCGCGAGCGGTCATCGGCTCGGAAAGTGCGCCGGCGAACGATTCCCAGCGCGCCCGGGCCGCGACTGACGACCGAGTCGAATTCGCCGGGTGCAAAGCGCGCCAGTGACGCGTCTTTGGCAAGCACGTTCGCACCTTCGCGTCCGATGCAGAGAATCAATGTGCCGCCCATGCGCACCCAACGGTCCAGCGCGGCGACGCGGTCCCGCGACCATTTGTCGTGCGTCATCGAATCGCTGGTCGAAATCACGACGACGTCAGCGCCGTCATACCCAAGCCAGTCTTCCGGCAGCGTGCTAATATCGCCGGCGGCAGTCACGACCTTCTCCGGATGATCGGCCTCATATAGCCGTCCAATCTGCTCGAGACCAATGCTGCCGCCGAGTTGAACCATCAAACCCTGCGTGGCCAACAGGGCTTTCGGGATGTCCACGTCGGCGAACGTTTGTTCGTGTAACGCTTGTGCGTCGTCGTCCACCACCCGGAGCGTGATCGGCGCTTGTGGCCGCCCTGGTTTGACCAGCATGCTCAAATTCTGTCGCGTGCCCGCCGAGAGTCGCACCGCCGGGCCGCGAATCATCGCCGGCGCTTCGTCGCCATCGAGCGTTTGCACTTCGAGGTGACCCTGCAGGTCTTCTGAGCCGGCTTCAAGCGTCACGGCGATCGGCGTCCAATGCCCGACCTTGTACGCGTCGTCAAAGCCGATCTTGATGTCGCTGATCTCCGCGCGAGAGCTATCGGCGCCGGTTGTTGCGGAGGCAGGCTCAGTGTCGTTGGCGGCGGCCGGCAGCACTGATGAGAGCGCCAAGAGCGCGGTCAGCCACAGAGTCAATCGGCTCATGGCTTCTCCGCGTCGGCACATACGCACACAAACTGATTGCAGCCAGGGCAGCCCGCGCCGTACTTTCGCGCCACGGCTTCGGTCAGATCGACGCCGACCACGTTGGCCAACGTGGTCAGCCAGGCCACACAATCGGCAAACTCGCCAAGCCGCTCCTCGTGCGTGCCGTTCCGCAATGCCGAGGCCAGCTCGCCCACCTCCTCCATGAACCACATGAATGTGCCGTCTACGCCACGCGCGATGTCCTTCTCCAAGTACATTCGGCGGATCAGCGCCTGAAAATCGCCGATCGAGATGCTCCGGCCCGCCGCGGCGTTGGTCGGTGGTTCGCTCACTTTCCCACAAGCTCCCGCAACGGTTCGATTTCAGAGTGGTCGGGCGACAGTTGCTCAAACGCCCTTAGTTCTACGGCCGCACGCTCGCGTTGGTTGTCTCCGGCCAGTGCTCGAATCAGGCCAGTCCTCACTGCCGTATCGCGAGGGTCGGCCAGCTTGGCGATTTCGTACGCGGCGGCGGCTTGGCGATGCTTTTTTTGGGCCAATAATGCATCAGCGAGGGTCCGGTGCATGTCGGCATCGTTGGCGTCGATGTGGATCGCCTCGCGCGACCAACGTTCTGCCTCGGCATGGTCGCCACGCTTGGCGGCCAACAACGCAAGCTTTTGCCGCATCGGCAGGTTGTCGGCGTCCGCCTCAGCGAGACGAGCGAGCACAGTCGCCAGCTTGTCCTCACGGCCGCCCACTAAGTAAAACCGCGCCAACGCGCGCGACCATTCGAGGTCGTTAGGATACTTTTCCGCCCCCAGCTCGTACAGGGTCAGGGCGTCGTCGCTGCCGGCTTTTGTCTTGAGCTCGGCCAGAAGCGCAAGCGTCCGCCGGTCAGGTTTCTGGCGATCCAGATTTCGCTCTAATATTGCGATCGCTTCGTCGCTCTCGCCGGCGGCAAGCTTGAGACGGGCAAGTACGTACGTTGCCAGCGAATTGCGAGGATCTTGTTTGAGGATCATTTCAACAAGCTGACGGGCACGCTGTCGCATCGCTGGATCACTCTCATTGAAACAGGCCAACGCGAGTTCTGCCGCAACATCGAGATCACCCGGATTGGCGTTGAACTTCGCTTCGAGCGTCGCCCGTGTCTCTGATTCGTTTACTGCCGCGAACTTCAACAGTGCGACTGTCTTGTCCAAATATTCGCGATACCCGCGCTCGAACTCATCCACCTCCATATCGAACGCGCGCTTGATTGCCGCCGGTGTCAGCTGATTCGCGGAATACTGGCTCAACAGCTTCGACAAGGCCTCGGCGCCAAATCGTTCGACCATGTACTCGGCGTACAGCTCGGCCTGGCAATAGGCTAGCGCCCACTCGGCGCTCGTCTTCGGCCGGCTGAAGCCAGTGTTGATCGTCGCAAGCGTAAACAGCTTCCCTTCCGCGGCGCTCGTGGCCAAAACTTGCTCCCACGCCTTCGGCCGCGGCAGGTCCTCGTAGTACACAGCCAAGGCCTCGGTGTACCAATGTGGGATGGCGAAATCCGTTTGCGCCAGATTCACAACATGCACGAACTCGTGCCGCAGCACGCGGGCCCAGTTGAACTTCGTCCGCGCGTTGTTCGGCGACACCAACGCCACCACTCGGCCGGCACACGCCCCCACGGTGCCCACATACGGCAGCCCGACCATGCGTGCGCTGAACCAGCCGTGACCATCGGTGTTGTGCGCCCGGCTGAAAAACTCGATCAGCGTCTTTTGCTTCGGCTCGTAGCCCAATCGTTGGACCAGCCGCGGGAACACTTCGTCTTCCAGATACACGGCGGCGGTGCGTGCCAGAACTTCATCCTGAGCCCGATCGAACTTGAGCACGAAGTGTTCCGTCTCGATCGTCGCGTAGCCGGCGAGAACTTCGAGCACCTTGAGCGTGTTGTTCACGCGGACGTTGAACGGATCGACTTCGAACGCCTGCTTGAGAGTCTTTTCCGCCGCAGCTTCGTCGGCCAGGCGCATCTCGATCAGACCGAGCTGCCCGTAGGGCGCGACGAGCTGCGGCATGCGATCAATCGCTTGGCGGTAGAACTGAGCGGCGGCTGGGTATCGGCGGAGCTTGTCCAAACCGTCGCCAACGGCGTTGTAGAACTCGCCAGCGTGCGAGTTTCGCTCATTCACTTCGTCGATCAATTTGCCGAGCGGCGTGCTTTCCAGTTCTTCCGGAAGGCCATCCCGCCCGATCAACGCCGCCGCCAATCGCCCGAGCGTTTCCTCCGAACGCGGGTTCAGCTCGCGCGCTTTCTCCATTAGTTCGACCGCTCCGTTTGGATCAATCGACGCCAAGCGAAGGTCGGCCTCAAGCTGCCTGGCCCACAGTAGGTTAGGGTTGATTTCCAGTGCTCGCGCCAAGTGCCGTTTCGCCTGCTCCAGCTCGTAGTCCTGTAGCGCGCAGCGCTGCCAGCGCCGCATGCGCCTCGTCCGCATTGGGATTGATCGCCAGCGCCTTGTTGAACGACCGTGAGGCTTCGCCGCGGTTGTATTTCTCCAGAAACAGCAACCCCGCCTCAAAATGCGCCGGCCAGTAATGCTCGTTAAGCTCAACGATGTCCGGGTATAGCTCGTTGACCAGGAAATGAAACTGGTCGCTCAACCGATTCCAGCGCGCGTATTGCGCCGTCGCGCGGCCGACAAGCCGTAGCGTGTCCGGATCGTCGATCCGCTCTTGTCGATTGTAGTAATCGACGAACCACTTGTAGGCGCGGTCGGCTTCCATTAACCGGCCCGCGGTGCGGTGCAGCTCCGCTTGGACCCATCGGGCGAGCGGCTCGTCGGCGTTGACCTTCAGCGCCTGCTCGACGAGCGTTGCCGCTGCTTCATGATCGCCGCGATCAAATCGCAGCCGGGCAAGCTCCGCGAGAATTTGCAGGTTCTTGTCAGATTCCTTTTGCGCGGCCTCCAGCCGCTCAATCGCCGCGTCCGTTTTCCCCTGCGCCTCGCTCAGCCGTGCCAAGCCAATCGTTGCCGCGACCGGCTCGGTCTTCAGCAACCTCTCATAGGCATCGGCCGCCTCGGAATGCTTCCCGGTGAGCAGAAGGGTTCGCGCATCGAGAACCGCAGGCACAATATCCGCGCTCTGTGCAACAGGAACAAAGCGACCGGCGAGAATGAGCGCAAGGGTGGTTGCAATCGACAATAACGTTGGATTCGCCATTCTGTCATTCTACAACAATCATGGCTTCTTCTCCTTCGATTGCGCTCGCATCCGTGGCCGGCGGCGCTGGCTTCGGCCGCGGCCGTGGCGGAATTTCAATCACCGCGTCGTCCGCGTTTAAAGTTGTGCCGGCATCGTTGTCGTCGTATGTCTTGCCACCGTCATCCTGACCGTTGGGCCCCAAGCCATAGAGGATGTATCCCTTGTCCGTGACTCGATAGACGAACGAAGCACCAGTCGCCGGGTCGAGCGGAACCTTCTCAAAATACGTCGGCTCAAATACAGCCAAGTTCCCGGGCAGCTTGCCGTGCTCTGCTTTGAACTGTGCGATCGCGAGCGCGATCTTGAGCAAATCATCTGTAGTGCTGACCCTCTTTTGCCACGCAGGCGGACCCAGATACGTGCTTAGGAATGCTTGAGCGGCGATGACTCCAAACGCCTCACCGGCAACATGTGGCGAAAGTTCAGCCGCTATTGAAGCAGCGCGTTCTTTTGCAACTTGATATTCCGCTCGTAGCTCACTACTTACCTTTCTCAACTCCGACCATCGTTTTGACTCGTCGCTGATGGTTGCCGCCGCTGTAAATCGGTCTCTCCAGGCATTCACGGTTCGAAGAACAACATTCCAGTCAATGTTGTTACTCGCTGCGGGTAGCAAGTCTTCGCGTTTCGCCTTCTCCAGCTCCACAGGAAGTTCCGTGCCTAGTTGCGCAAACTTGCAAATCAGGTCGAGAACCGCAAATCGCTCCCCAGGTTCCACGTAGTGATCGACCGATGGAAAAGCCGGCAACTCGCCTAACTGCCGCCGAAACGCCAGGCATTGCTGCGCGGTCAATTCAGCGTGTTCTACTATCTTCACTTGATAGTAAGAGCCAATTCCATCGACTGCCATTGCTATCGACCCGTCGGTGGATATAAGCCCTTGGGCGCTTAATCGTGCGAGCCGTCGGCATGCGTGCAAGTCGTTCCACGCGGATTCAACTTGTCCCTCGCCAAGCTTCAGTAACGCGCGTTTGCCAAGAAGTTGCGCAGCAGTTCGATGGGCGTCAATCAGCGGAAAACCAAAGCGACCAAAGAGCGCGTCGTCGTCTGATATAAAAAGCGGTGCAAAATATTGGGAACGCCGGCTTGCTCCGATCACGAGTTCTAGCGGCTTCTCGTTCGCGTCCATCCATCGCGCAATGAGCGGATGATCCTCGCGTTTCCAGGGAACATCTCCGACCTTGGATTCCTCCTCAAAAAAGTACTCAACCGCAGTCGTGCCGTCCGGCAATGGCGGTAGATCCGCTGGCGACAGCGAGTTTACAAAGTCCGTCTCACCAATCAGGTAATTGCCCTCCACAGGTAATTCCGGAATGCCAAGCGCCGGAAAAAGCCTTCTCGCTTTTCGACCGGAATTTCTTTTGGCCCCGCGGCTTGCATCAACAGCACCGCCGCATTGTTCTCCGGTGTAACGCCGTTGCTCATCCGCTGGTTCAGGGCGGCGGCATAATCGGGGTAACCAAGCTCATCCAGCGGCTCGGTGATGTAGGTGGTTTCCTTCGAGATAATCAAATCATCGTGCGACCAACGATTTGCAAGAAACCAGGCCAACAAAAAGAATGGCGCGATCAGAACTAGAATGAGCAGAGCGAGAAGAATCCAACGGAGTCTGCGCGTTATTGAGCGTGCCAACTTCATTCCGCACCCCGCACACCGCACTCTGCACTCGACTCACTTCGCTTCCGCCATCGCCGCCAGTTGCACGGTGGCGCGCTGCTGCTCTTTCTCCAGGAACGTTCGGCCCTTCTTCACGTTGATGTGGTCCCACGGCAGCCGGTCGCCGATCGTACATGGCTCGTGAATCGCCTTCGCCACGTCCACGCCGCAATCGGCCGCCGCCTGCCACCACAGTTCGGACCGAATGTGTTCCATCCAGCTATCCAGCCGCGCGCCGCGCCGCCAGGCCAGCTCGACCACGTCGGCCACGCGCCGATCGCCGCGACTCAACAATCCTTCCAACAGACTCGTTTCCACCGGGTGGCAGTTCACGCGCACGCTCTTGATTTTCACTTGCCGCTTCATGTATTCGCGCGCCCAGTGGAAATACTCGCGCGTCTGCATGCCGTTCCACTGATACGGAGTGTGGGCCTTCGGCACAAAGTTCGACACGCTCGCGGTCACTTTCGGAAACCGCCCGCGAACCTCCTTGCCGATCCGCGCGATCGTCTCGGCCATCTCGACGATGCCATCCAAGATCCACCGGCCGCTCGCCCGGCAGCCCGCACAGAAAATACAGCTTCACGTGATCGAAGCCGTTGGCAAACGCCTTGCGGCACCCCTCGTACAGGTCCTCGTTCTTGATCTTCTTGCGAATCTGCTCGCGCATGTCGTCGCGCGCGACCTCGGGGGCCAGCGTCAGCCCGGAGTGCCGCTCGGTGCTCAACAGATCGACCACGGCTCGAAGCTGCTCGTTCACTCGCAGGCTGGGGATCGAGATGCTCACGTCCAGCGGCTCAAACACCTCGCGCATCCGCACGCATCAATTCCTCGAAGTACGGGTAGTCGCTCGTCGAAAGCGACAACAGCGACACTTCGTCGTGCCCGGTATTGCGATACGATTCGAGCGCCGCCTGGACGATCGTCTCGACCTCGCGCACGCGGAGCGGCCGCTTGATCACCGTGCTCTGACAGAATCGGCATTGCCACGGGCAGCCGCGCATGATCTCGATCGCGATCCGGTCGTGAACGCACTCCACGTACGGCACGATCGGCTTCGTGGGCAGCGGGATCGAATCCATGTCGTCGATTACGCTCGGCTCGATCGTCTCCGGCACGTCGGCCCGCGTGCGGTTCACGGCCACCAGCTTGCCGTCGGCATACTCCGGCTCATAGAAGCGTGGCACGTAGGCGAATGGTAGGTGAGCGGCCAGGCGAGCGAGCAATTCCTCGCGCGTCGCGATCCGGGAAGGCGAGCCTCCCGGCGAGCCGGACTCGGCAGGAGCCTCGCCCTCCCGTTTTAGAGCCAACCACTCGTCACATATCCGCGGCAAGCTCGGCTCGCCATCGCCGGTCACGAACACGTCCACAAAGGGCGCGAGCGGTTCCGGGTTTTGGGCACACGGCCCACCGGCGATTACCAGCGGGTGCTCGAGCGTGCGCTCGATGCTGCGCAGCGGGATACCCGCCAGATCGAGCATCGTGAGGATGTTGCTCGTGCAGATCTCGTACTGAAGCGTGAAGCCGAGCACGTCGAAATCCAAGAGCGGCGTAAAAGTTTCGAGGCTATACAGCGGCAGGCCGGCCGCACACAGCTCGCGCTCCAGGTCGAGCCCTGGCGTAAACGCCCGCTCGCACACCCAGTCGTCGCGCGCGTTCATCAGCGAGTACAGGACCTGCAGGCCGTGATGGCTCATCCCGATCGTGTACATGTCGGGAAACGCCATGCACAGCCGCCCCCGCACCGTGCGATGGTCCTTCGTGACCATGCCCAGTTCTCCGCCGACGTATTGCGCCGGCGTCTGCACCTTCGGCAGAACGTGGCTAACGATTCGGTCTTTCAGCGATTGGTTCAGCATGGGTCGATCCATCCGTTGGTGGGCTCGTCATACGCTCGTAGCAGCCTCGTCGACGGCGAACTATAGTATGACACTTCCAAACCCAAGCCAACAGTCCGAACGCATTGCGCTACAATCGAACGACGGCTGATCTCAATACCACTCACCGCTCACTCTGCCCCATGTCCGAGTTCGTCACCGTCGCCCGAGTTGGTTCTATCCTGGACGGCGAGGGCATCACGGTGACCGTGGGTGATCGCCTCGTTGCCGTTTTCAATCAGAATGGCAATTACTCCGCCATCGACGATCTCTGCCCGCACATGGGCGCATCGCTTGGCGCGGGTCACTGCGAAAATGGCATCGTCACATGCCCCTGGCATGCCTGGCGGTTTCGCTTGAGCGACGGCGCCTGGGCCGACAGCCCGCGGATCAAGATCGACACGTTTGAGACACGCGTCGTGGGGAACGAGATACAGGTGCGGGTCACGTGAGCGCCGGTTGGATCGCCGGTCGAACTACTCCACCTCCAGAATCTCAATCTTGAGCTGCCCGATCACCTGCGCCACGGAAAGAAACGTGGCAAAAGCGTCCGCTGCCTTGAGGTTCGAATGCCCTAACTTCAAATGCGCCGCGCCAACGCGCCCCTGGGCGATCGTCGCATCGAGCGGTACCCAGCGACCGGCAATCCACACTTCGTTCCACATGTGATAGCCAAAACCCTGTGCCGCGGAGATATAGACTAGCCCAATCGCCGTGCGAGCTGGAATCCCCCGCGCCCGGCACAGCGCCGCCAACAGCACAGCGTATTCGGTGCAATCTCCCTCGCCGCTCTCGGCTACGTCGGCCGCCGTGGCCAGCGCTTGCGAATAGCTCACACGCTTGACGTGCTTATGCGTCGCGCGCTTGAGGCGCAGTGCCACCTGCCAGGGGTCTTGCTCGTCGCCCGCCGCTGTTTCCGCCATCGCCACAATCTTGGCATAGTCGCTTTGCACCAGGTTGTTAGGCAGGCGATCGTCGTCGGTCGGACCCTCCGCGGATATTTCACCGCTCGGCCGCGAATTCCCAGCCGAAGCAAGAGTGAATACTACACCGGCGCCTCGCGAACTCGATACGCGCCACCGACCAGCGTATCGTTGCCAGTTTCCCCGACCGTCCGAACGACGATCTCGGCCGTCCGCGGATCGATCGGCAGCACTTCCTGCAAATCACTGCGGGCAAATACCTGCGCAGGATCATTGGCCGTTAGCCCGATGCGATACCGAATTCGCCGCGTTTCATGTGGCTTCTCCAAAGGCCGATTGACCTTCACCGTCGTATCCAGCATCAGGTCGAACTTGGCCGGCCCAATGTCAGCCAGCGCTTGCTCGCGCGTGGTGCGATAAGTCTCCTGCTCCAATGCGTCAATCTGCCGCTTGAGGATTACGCCTTCCCGATTGGCCCACAGCCGCTCGAGGATCGGCTTGCTATCCGCGAGCTTGGCCTGGCAGTCAATACGCAGCAGGTCCTCACTGTGGCTCAATAGCTTCGTCGGTTCGACCTTGCCTGCCACAAGCTCGATCGATACAGGCTGATTGACCACCGCCATCAAGCCGCCCACCTGTCGCCCCTCCCCGGGCTGCATCGGCTGCCGCAGCAACGATTGCTCAACGGCGAGAAAGCCGCCGCCGGCCGCGGCCGGCCACGGCATCCGCGAGCTGGTAGTCTTGCCCGACGTTTCCGTTTGTACCGAAAGCTCATTTCCCTCCACGCGGCCGAGAAACGTCGTCGCCGTGGCCCCGCTTTGCAGCTTTGTATAAAACCGCACGAGGGCGCCATCGGGCGTTTCAATGCCGGTGGCGAAGATCGCGTGCTCGGTCTGTTGGCCTGCCCGGTGCACCGTCACCGAGCTGTTGCTGTCCACTCGCGCCAACCGCCGGCCTTCCTCAACCAATTCACTGAATCGCGTGCGCCCATATCCTACCTTGACGCCGCGTAGATAAATGGCGTCCCAGGTTTCCTTGGGATGCCCTTGCGCCGAAATCGCCGTTGGCTGCGGTGTCGGCACCGTCGGATGCGCCGATGCCGACGTTGCCGCAGGTTGTTCGTCAACTCCGGTCATCGAAAGCTCTGACGAACAACCTCCCAACAAAAGCGTACTCAGGAATAAGAATCCGCTCCGCGAGAGATTATTCATTGGGCCTGTTGCCATACGGTACTCCTCTTCGCTAAAGCGCTCATTGCTCAGGCGGCGTGATGTACCGAAACGCAACGATTCCAGCAAGCGCGACTGGGTGGTTTAAAGCGTTTAGAGTGGCTGCAAAGCAAATGAACTCATCTTGTGGCGTCGCGGCGATCGGCAGGTCAAATGCCGAGTTCGCCAGTACGCCGATTTGCCGCTGCCACGGCCAGGGCCGGCCGTCGCTCCGGTTTTCGGGGATCAGAATTCCCGGAATCGGAAAAGCCTCCCATCCGCAGTGCTAAACGTGGTCGGGCAAGCGATTTTGCGCAACCGTCCGGTTGCACTTGCAGTGCTAAACTTGCGTTAGAGGCCGTCCGCTCGCCGTAACGCGCGAACCCCACTACCAAGTCCGAAAACGCGACAAGGAAACACGAGTTTTACCGGCTGTAACGGAGATTTCGCCGCGAATAGGCGGCTGCGGCCGCGGCCAGACTCGTAACCCTTGACCGTAACCTAAGTTTGCGTAGCAACCTGAGCGGCACGACCGCTCACGCTGCGTGAGTCCGGAACAATTGAGCGCCAGACCGTCACGCCGAAACCGGAACGACCCTTCGCGGTTCGGCGCAGCAACAGAGAAACATCACGAGGCGGATATATCAGTCCGAGATCGCCGATGGGTTTTTTACAACGCTTCTTTCGCAATGTTTTCCGCGACGGAGCGCCTCCGCACAAAACGAGCAGCTTTGAGCACCTCAGCGAAGAGCAGCTCCAGGCACATCTTGGGGTCACGCGCTACGGCAGCTTCCGGCTGACCGACGCGATCCGGCCCTCCTACGATTTGCAGGTCGTTCCCAGTCAGGGCTTCCGCCACGACTATTATCACGACGAGCAATCGAAGACACGCGTGCCGGTCCTGATGTCGGCCGCCAGCAGCGAAAAGCTGTTCGACCTGTTCCTTGATCTGCTCGACCCGTTAGGCAGCGAGGTCGATGTCGTCCTGGAAACGAGTCACAACCGCGAGAGTAAAGGCCACGTCGATTTGTACCGCGAGCATATCGACCTGCCGGTCTTGAAGAGCACGCTCTACGATTACGAAGATTTGTTGGTCAACGACGGCTGCACGGGCATCGCCGTTCTCAATCCACATGTGCCGCTCGAAGTGCAATTTGACGAGCACAAGCTGTTGATCACTTACGGACATGACTTGAACGAGTTCGAGTCGGTCTTCCGGCAACACGGCGTCGGTTGTAATGAACAACTCAAGTTCATCACCGAGGCCGAGCACGTCCACTCCTCCAGCGACCAGTACGCACGCCAGTTCGAAGAACTATTGATGCGTCTGGGCATGGATGGGTCGATGTAGACCGACGGCGTTTCGTTGCCAAATGCACAACGTTCTTCCTGCCGCTGCCGACGCCGGTTTTTACGAGCTGGTTCACGAGCTGCTTGAAGCCGAGCGGATTCGCCAGGTCAAAGCCGCGCCGACGGCTAGCCGCGACGCAAATCATCGCCAAAGCGCCCGGCGTTCGTTCCGATGTGTTCAGCTTCTCGCGCCCTTTCACGATGGCCGACTTCCCAGCCAATCCGAGTTCCTGCCGGTCGTTTGCCGCGACCTGTCTGGCGGCGGATTTTCGTTCTACTCCGAGAGCCGGATCGAATTTCGGCAGGTGATCGTGGCGCTGGGGCAGGTGCCTTTTCAATTCTTCACCGCCGCGGTTATCAACCAAACACGCTCACGCACGCGCCAAGGGCCGACGTTCCGCGTGGGCTGCCGATTTTCCGGGCGAATCGAGTAACACGCCCCTTCGCGTTGACATTTCGCGACTGAAGTGCGACGCTAAATGTCGGAACATCGAGACGCCGTCCGCCAAGGGCCAGACGAGAAAAGACCGCCAGACTCTTTTCATCGCTTTGCGGGCCGCGTTAGGGGTCACTATTGATCGGCTCGCCGTTGAGATGCTTCGACGCCTCTGGTTGCCATTTTTGTTCTTGGTCGTTGCCGCCGCGCGGGCAGGCGATGAGCCCGCTCGCAAAACTCCGCGGGCAGCCACTGAAAATAGTCCCGCAGGCGGACCGGTGGCCAGCAAAGCGATCGGTTCCGCCACTTCCGGTGAATCAACGGGCGCAGGCCGCGACCTGGCCGATGCCTCGCGTTGGCCTTTGGAGCAAATCGCACTGAAGGATGGCCGCACCTTCGAGGGGTTAGCACTCGCCCGGTCCGAACGAGAAGTTCAATTTGAGGTCGTCAGCCGCCCGCGCGGCCGGCCAATGTACCTCGTCGTCAGACGGTTTCCCGCTGCCAGCATAGCAAGCTTAAAACCTTTGGCCGACCCCGAGCGAACCGAGTTGGCCGCACGAATCGAGCATTTCAAAAAACGCGCCGAGCGAGAATCCCTCGAGGTTGGGAAGATCCAGCTTACGCCTTCGACCGAGCAAGGTTCACTTAACTATCGTGGCCCATGGTTCGAGTTGGAGAGCCGCACCGACGAGTCGATGACTCGCCGCACGATTCTCCGTCTCGAGCAAATCTTCACGGCATACAGCGAAATCCTTCCCACCAGAGCCAGTCAAGACCGCCCGTTGAAGATTCTGCTCTACGGCTCGATGCGCGATTATAGTGCCTTCCTCAACCAACATGACTACCGCTTTGAGAACCCAGCGGTGTTTATTCCGAGGTTGAATACTCTTGCCGCCGGTAGCGAGCTATCGGCGTATGCCGCGCGACTGGCCGATGTGCATCGAAAGCACGAGAAAATCCGCCGGCAATTCCGCGAGAAAGGTGCCGCCATGCCAGGCGAGCTGCAAAAGCTCGCACGCGATCTCGAAGCGCAGAAGGTCCCCGCCCCCGAACGAAAAACGATCGTTGCCGCCGCCCAGCGTAACTGGGATCAGGAGCAGGCAGAGGCACACCGCCGGATGGAAGTACTGGAACGCGAGAACGCCGCCCAATTTGACGAAATCACGCGCAAGATGTTCACACGCCTATTTCACGAGGCCTTCCATGCCTACGTCGAGAACTTCGTCTACCCACAGGAAAAGTGCGATGTGCCCCGCTGGCTCAATGAGGGACTCGCGCAAGTTTTCGAGGAGGGCATCTTGGAATTGGGTGCATTGCGACTCGATGCGCCGAGCAGAAAGCG
Source organism: Pirellulales bacterium (assembly GCA_963829655.1). Taxonomy (GTDB): domain Bacteria; phylum Planctomycetota; class Planctomycetia; order Pirellulales; family JALHPA01; genus JBBDYH01. Next base: position 4,672,482 of record CAWHJG010000002.1, on the reverse strand, counting down.
CCTCGCCGCGATGCAGGCCGATCTGCGAAGCCATCCCCGCCTCGCGCTCGCAGAACTCCTCCGCGCCGACGGCCGCGCCTTCCTGGTTGCACATCCGACCGACGCCAAAACTTCTCAGCGATACTATCTCTATTCATGGGCCCTGGCGTACTACCTCGCCGTGCGCGAGCCCGTCCTGGAAACCGAAAAGTTCAACCGCTACGTGGATGCCCGCGCACGAACTATTGACCCCATCGCAAGATTCGAGCAACTCGTGGGCGTACCGCTAGATCGTTTTGAATCCAACTGGCGCGAAGAACTGCTCGCGCTCAAGCCGCCGGACTGAGCGCAGGCTAATCGGTTCTGCAACCGCCGGTGCCTTCCCCGAGTCGGCGACGCTACCCGCGTGCGCCGCGCGTCTTCGCGTTCCGCATCCGCATGATCGTCAGCGGTGATGGCCGCTCCATCTTGATCTCAGCGGAACGACCGATTCCAAACTCGGTCCAGACGACGCAGAACCCGACACCTCCGCTCAACGAACCGTGGCGCGCAGCAAATCCTGCTCAAACGCAAGCTTCTGAGTCTGCTTCTCGCGACGCCGTTTCATAGGAAACATCGGAATTCACATCCCCGATTGGCCGCAAAAAATGTCCCACCATCGGCGCGGGCCGGCACCCGGTGCATCAGGCTGGTCTACAATCGCCCCGTCCGGGGACCGTAGTTTCCACAAAACCCTGGCCAGTTTTGACGATCGTGAAGCCAGCATTTCGTGTACCGGTCCGTGCTAGCGCTCCTGACGCGCGGTTGCCCTCAGAGACGGTGCGGTTCACCACGGACACGCTCGCGGCCGCGGCCCACGGCACGTGTTGTGCTTTTCCCTAGTGAAGCGTAATCCTCGAGGATCGGAGTTTTGGTGTTCCAGACGAAGGAGATTTCCCAATGAGAATTCGATCGTTTGCAGTTGCCGCCGCGATGTCGCTGGCGGTGTCGAGTTTGGCTTATGCCCAAGCCATTGAGGGCGGTGTTGGAGCCGCCGCACAGGATGCCGGCGCCAATGCCGGCGCTGAAGTAGACGCCTCAGCCGGCCGCGCGGCCGATGCCGGAATCCGCGCGGCGCCGATGCCCGCGCCGCAGGCGGACAGCTTGACGCTAACGTGCGTGGTCAGGCCGACGTTAACCGCCAAGGCGCGCGGCTCGATGCCGATGCCCGTGCGGATCGGTTCGACGATCGCGCTGACCGTCGCGACGACATCCGCGAGGAGCGATTAGATCGCCGCGACGACATTCGTGAAGAACGATTTGAAGAGCGCCGTGAGGAGCGTTTGGACAATCGCGACGCGCAAAGTGGGGGCCGCGACGACCTGCGCTGGCGCTATCGCTGGCACAATGGCCAGTGGTGGTACTGGACGCCGCAAAACACCTGGCTGACCTGGAGCGGATCGACGTGGACGCCGTACGTCGCGTCGAGCGCCACGAGCTATGGCTATGCTCAGCCGAGCTATGGCTACAGTCAACCCGCGACCACGTACTACTACAGCCAGCCGAGCTACGGCGGCTCCAACTATTACAACGATGGTTATAACGGCCGCGCCTACAATCGCGGAGGTTACTATTACGGCCAACCCTACCGCTCCGGCTATCGCGGCTGGAATGGCGGCTATGGTTACAACATGAATAGCCCGTATGGACAGGCGCGAACCTATGGCAACCTGTACGGCAGCCGCGACGCCGCGCAAGGCGCGTACTACGGCAGCTCGATCGGCGGCGCGATCGGTGGTCGCTCGGCGCCAACATTGGCGGTGCAATCGGCGCTGCCCTTGGCAACGACTAGTTACGCCGCGTATTTGTGTTGAAACAATTCGATGTCGAGAGCCTCGCGGGCTTCGGCCTTGCGAGGCTCTCGTCGTTAACGGCTGAATCGAGACGGACGCAAGAAGGAATTCTGAACATTGGCACGTGACTTGATACCGTATCAAGGAGCGCGTTGAACTTAATGGCAATTTGGCAACGCACCGGACACCACCAACCGAGGTTGCTCTTATGTTAGAACAAACTGCTCCATGCCGGCCCAAATCGATATTACCTGGTTGCGATGAGTCGAATCTGCATGTCCCTGCCTCGCTTGAAACCTGGGGACAGGCGCTCGGCGGCTTGTTCTTGATCGCCACGGGTATACGCCACAACTCCTTCATCGGTGGAGTGATGGCCTCGCTTGGCTGCTGCCTGGCATTCCGTGGCGTATCGTGCCTCTTCGAGAGTGAGCCGCGCTTGGTCCAATCGCCAAAGCGAAGCGAGAAGCCGGATCCCGCCGTTGTGGACAACCCCGTAGACGAGGCGTCGTGGGAATCATTTCCGGCGAGCGACCCGCCATTCTTCAGCGGCATCACCAAATGATACCCGGCTGATCAATCGCGCGACGTTTACTGCCGCGACAGCCGCTCGATTGAGTATGGCGGCGAAAAACCGTCGTTTGCGGCTCGTGACGTGTTTAGGCGGCCGTGCACCACGACCAGGTCGCCCGCGGTGAAACCTTTCAGCTTGTCGTTTTCCGGCAGCACCACGCTGCCGCCATACGCGTCGGTGTCGCCGTCGATCGGAATATACCGCAGCTTCCACCGCTGCTGGCTTGGCGAGAACTCCAGCTTCCCTTGCAGCCGCTGATACTTTTCGTCGTGGCCGTATCCGGGCACAGTCGCGCTCGGCGTTGAGCTCGATGCCGTGCTCGGCTGCGCCGCGGAAACGCCCTGCGCGCCGCGCTGCTTGTCGCATTCGTCACCGGTGTCGAAGGCGGCGAGTTACTGGCACGAAAACCACCGTTGGTCGCGGCCGACGGACGCGGAAAATCACCCAACTCCGGTAGTCCAGCGATGGCCGCTCGCCCTTCGGCGCTGCGTAGCGCTGTGGCCAGCGGTTGTGCCGCGCCGTTCGGCGGCAACCGATTGGGCGGGGCCGATTGAATCGACGCCGGTTGAATAGACGCGGTTGGGATGGACGCCGGCGCTTGTGCCGCCGGCATTGCAGGCGATGCCGCAACCGGCGCCGTGACTGGATACGTGAATGACACCGGCTTTACCGCGCGATCGACATTCGAGGTTGGCTGATCGCCCGCTGCGACCGCTGCTTCGTTTGCGGTGGCAGGCGCAGTCGTATTGCTCGCAAGTGTCGTATTGCTCGCCAGCGCCGTATCGCTCGTCGGACTCGCCTGGCTTTGCGGAAACGTCATGCTGCCGCGCGGCAAGTAATTCTGAGTTGCCGGAACAGCCGCGGGTATCGAGCCTGGCGGTGTGTAAATCGTTGGCGGTGCGCTGGCAGCGGGCCCTGCTGGATAATAGGGCGCCGCGCCCGCGGGGGCCGCCGCGGTGCTCGGTGGCGGAATCGTCGTCCGTCCAGCCATAAATGGATCAAACGCCGCCTGTGGCGATTGGCAGCCAGCCGACGCGCCCACAAGCACCGCCACAACGGCCGTCCATTGGATGGCGGACCGCGGTTGAGTGCGCGTTGGTTCGTGGGTTCGTAGCACCGGCGGACTCCTTTCCACCTGCTCAATGGCTGCTTGAATGTAGCAGCCGCGCGAAACGCGCGCATCGAGCATGCGCATAGAAAACGCCCCGCTTTGGGGGCGTAAGATTAGCAAGCATTCAAACGCTGTCCAGACCAGTCGCTAACCAATCGTGCCCGCCCCGACTCCCAGGCGACCGCTGGCATGTCGCAACTGCGACAGCATGCAGCCGCCTGTGAGTGCTTTAGCGGGGCAACGCTCGATTACGCGGCGACAGCACTGGCATCGCCGCGCGCTAGCGGGCTTACTCGCCCACCAGCTTCTGATCCACAAACGGATTCACGACGACCTGCACCTTCGATTCCTCGGCCTTGTCGGCCTTCGTCGCGGACGCCGTCTTGTTGGTGGTCGTCGGTTTGACTTCCACCTTCGGTACGTGCGGGTTGATGATCTCCTGCGGGCCGGTCAGCTCGCCGAGGATCTCCGGCGTCATCACTCCCGGCGGATAAGCCCAGGGGCTGTAGCCGTAGGCACGCGGCACCGGGTAACTGTAGTAAACCGGCGGATGCAGGGAGTAGTATGGGATGTGATCGCGGGAGTACAGCGGGTACCAGCCGCCATATCCGCCCCAGCCGCCGCCGCCACCGCAGCAGCCGTTGTCGGCTTTGAGAGCTTCGCCGCCAACTGCAACGAGCAGCAGAACGGCCAGGACCAGCGACAGTTTCCTCAGATTCATGGCAGTGATCTCAAAAGGTGACGCGTGAAATCAGGTCCGGCCGGAATCGGCCGAAAGAACGCTATTTGGGCGTGCTGGACGGCGAAACGCCCAGCACCTCTCTTCACGTTAAACAGCCGGTACGATCGAAACAATACCCAAACAACTTATTTTCTCCATTTTGACCCATGCAAACGGGGACTGGCTCCGAGCCACTGGAAGTCCTGGATCCCTCGCAGACGGGCACGGCGAGGTGCCTGTCCCCTTTTGCCAAGCCCCGCGATTCAAACGACTTAGCCCAAGCCTTTAAAGCCGAAGCCGCCCGCCTCGGCTTTCGCCTCGCCGGCGTCTGTCCCGCGGCCGCCCCGCCCGGCTTCGACCGCTTCCAGGATTGGCTGGCCAACGGCTTTGCAGGTGAGATGCGCTACCTTGGCGACCGGCAGGCGGCCTATAAACATCCGCGGCATGTGCTCGACGGCGCTCGCAGTCTGGTCGTGCTGGCGATGCCGTATCAAACCGCCGAACCGATTGCGCCCCACCCAGGGCAGGGGAGGGTTTCGCGCTATGCCTGGGGCGGCGACTATCACACGCTGATCTGGGCGCGCCTCGATCGACTCGCCGAGTGGCTCGCGGGCGAAGTGCCAGGCTGCCTTGTCCGCGGCGTCGTCGATACCGCGCCGTTGTTGGAGCGCGAGTTCGCGCAGCTCGCCGGGCTCGGCTGGATCGGCAAGAACACGCTGCTCTTGAACAAAGAGCTTGGTAGCTGGTTTTTCCTCGCGGCCTTGCTCACCGATGTGGCGCTGGAACCCGACGAGCCGTTCGCGGCCGACCACTGCGGCACGTGTACTGCCTGTCTCGATGCCTGCCCGACCGATGCGTTCGTCGCGCCGTACGTGCTGGATGCGCGGCGCTGCATCAGCTATCTCACGATCGAGCTGCGTGGCTCCGTGCCGCACGAGCTGCGCGAAGGCGTCGGCGATTGGCTCTTTGGCTGCGACGTATGCCAGGACGTGTGCCCTTGGAACACGCGCGAGCACAATGCCGCGCACACCGACGAGCCGGCGTTTCAACCGGCCGAGGGAATGAACCCAGTCGATCTCGCGGCACTGTTTGATCTCGACGAGGCGGCGTTCCGCGCCCGCTTCCGCCACACGCCGCTGTGGCGCGCAAGCGCCGCGGCATTTTGCGCAACGCCGCGATCGTGCTGGGCAATCGCCCGCACGAACCCGCATTGCCCGCGCTCATCCGCGGCCTCAACGACAGTGAACCTCTCGTCCGCGCGGCGTGTGCCTGGGCACTTTCGCGCTACGACTCGCCCGTGGCTCGCGACGCATTGCAGTCTCGCTTGAGCAACGAATCCAACGACGACGTGCGGCGGGAGATCACCGGCACGCCCTCGACCCGATGACAATTCGTCGCACTTCCGCGCCTACAACACCCCAAACTGGTTGAAGAACGCCTGATCAACCAGCACATAGTCGTCAAAGTTAATCACACCGTCGTTGTTGATGTCGCCCGTCGCCCAGCCCAGGCCTGCCAACTCTTAGAGCCTGCTAATCCCTTTTGCTCGCACTCGGTAAAGAATCATTGCGAAAATTACCCCCACAACCCCCATTACCGCCGCGCCCGGCTCCGGGATTCCTTCGAATACGTAGACTGCGCCCGTGCCGGCTAGGCCATCGGCATTGCCGTTTGGCGTGCTTACGACTATCCGCCCATCCAATGCCGCCACAGACCAACCAAATCCCGCCCCGGCCGTCGGCATTGGATTGGGAATGTCCAGAAGTAAGTTGCCCGTTTCGCCATCGAAGAGGTAGGCGCGTCCTGCTTCCAGGATTCCATTGACTGTTGCGCCCATTCGCCAACCAGCACATCTCCTTCGGGAGTAATGCTCAGCGCCTGTCCAAAGTCGGTTGCGCTTGCTAAATGCGGGCTGAATAGCGTGTGTTTTAACTGTCCGGTCTCGGCGCTGAAAACGTACACCGTGCCAGAACGCTCCACGCGACTGGTGCCATCCTCCCGCGCACCGACGACGATCAATCCTCCGCCGGCGGCTACCTCGCGCCAAATCTGTCCGAGAAAGAATTCGGCGGAAGTTGGTTGTCAGCGTTGGGATTTTCCAGCGTAACCAGCGTCTCCCCTGTCAGACGATCGAATACCCAAACGCGCCCCGGATTATCGCCGTCCGGTCTCACGTCACTTGGCAAGTCGTCAAATGCAGCGCCGACAATTGCCCTGTTCCCAATGATCGCAACCGACATTCCACCTCCAAACACGTCTCCGGCCTTTGGCTCTGGGTTTGCCAGGGTCAACTGTACCTGACCATTCGTGGCGTCGAATAAATACGCCTGCCCGACGGCGTTCATCCCAGGAAGTGAAAATGACGGTGCTGACACCAAAACGCTTCCATTGCCATACGCCACGCCTGTTCCAAAGTTATTGTTAGGCACCGGGTTGGTCATTGAGTACAACAACTCACCGGTTACCGTACTGAATCCGTACACACGCTCTTCGACCCCGATGGTTGAAATGAACACTCGCCGGTCGCCACCGGCGATCGCACGCGCAAAATCGTCAAGGTTGGTCGGCTCAGGATTCTCGAACGTCCACTTCAACTGTCCAGTCTGGCCGTCGTATAAATAAGCCCGGCCTGTAACGTTGATTGGCAGATATCGCCTGCTCGTCTCGCTGATCAGAATTTCTCCGTCCACACTTCGCACCATGTCGCCGAAAAACGCCCCCTGCTGCGGGTCGGCCGCCGTCAGCGTAAACAACAAATCCCCTGGCGCTGCCGCCGCCACTCCGTTGATCAACGCGGCCATAAGAAACACTCCCGCTCTCGCCCCGCCGTACTGCCATCGCTGAGTCTTCATAACCGCCTCTTCCGCTGGTGGAAGCTAATAGAACGAATCGGAATTGCAACGCAATTCCAAATAAGTACCTAGGTATTTCTCATGGCCGGATACTGCTTGCCTTTCGAGTTATTTGCTGGCAGTCACTCCTTCACTCTAATCAAACCGAAAACGGAGGGTTTATTTTCTCTGTCGCACTTGCCGACCCTGTCCTGTGTCCCCTTATCTCCTTCCGGTATCCCCTATCCCCTTCCTGTATCCCTGTTTATCCTCAAACTACTATTGACTCGTATAGTAATATCCTGTATACTACCCGCCAAGGCCCTAACCCGGCCGACTCGCTCTTTGACATTCCGAAACCAGCCATCCGGAGCGATCCTCCAGGCTGTGTCCCCATTCCTGCGTTCCTGGCTTCCTTAGAAACTTCTCCCTTGCGCCTTTGCGTGAAACAACTGCCCTCGCCAGGTTGAAAATTCGCCCCTCCGCCGACGAGGCTCAAAGTTGCAACGCTCAAGCACTCACCAACTTGCGCACTTCGCGACGCGAGCCGAAACCCCATTTGTTCCCCATAACTCGGGGCCCCCCACGATCAGATTCTGTGGGGAACAATTAGCTTACCGACCTGACATGTGCGTCCATTCTCGGTTCATTTGCGGCTGCTTGTTCTTGGCGTCTTTGCGCCTTCGCGTGAGACTTACGCATCGCGATGTTGAGTATTCGAAAAGCCCTCACCACGCACTGTCTCGCAACCCCCAGCCGTTAACGAATTTGCGAAATCGCGACCATCGCCAATACCGATTTTTGTACCAAAACCCCTGGGGCCCCAACGACGAGCACGCAACGCGCAACAATAATCTCCGTTCCCTCTGTTTGCTCCTGTTAGTCCGTCTTAGCGTCGTTCCGCCTTTGCGTGCGACCCTTCCGTGGCGTCGTTGGCGATTCACTGTGCCCGTTTCGTCCAACCATGGTTCACGGAGTTTTGAGGTAAGAACCTTGTGTATTCCCCGGGAAATACAAGCGCCACGTCAATTCCGCGCTATGTGGTGTATTGCACCGCGCAAAAATGCCGTGTTTTCACGACCCGTTTGCGAGAAAACAGAGCATGGAGGCCAAAAAAACAATTACGTGTCCGGACCGTCACCACCGACCCCTTCATAATCCGCCCCAAAACAAGGCCACCAGACACGCTTGTCACCAGACACCCGCCACATTGGTTATTCGTGATTCGTCATTCGGTCATTTGCCTCTCGCCTGCTTCTCAATCTCAGCTCGCACCTCCGGCAGCGGGTAGTCGAGGATCGGCAGGTCCAGGCCGGCAAGCTCCTTGAGACGGCGAAAGCCGCGAGTGACGAGCGTCTCCTGCTGGCGGACATACGCCGCGTCGAGCTGCCGCTTGTCGAACGCTCCCTCGGCGGTGACCGCCGGAAAGTCGTCGTCCACGATGAACTGCGCGAGCGTCGGGTTGCAGCGGATGTGGCGCTCCCGCGTCGTGTGAAGCACCTCGGGATCCAACAGGCCGATCACGTACCGCAGATACAGATCGCTCTCGGTGATCTCGGCCACGTCCTGGCCGCACACGTCACACAGATAGCCTTCGTCGCATTTGGCCATCGAACGAATTGCAAATTACAAATTACGAATTACGAACGGCGGACAAGGCAAGATCCGATGGTGCGTCTGCGCGGCCGGCGCGTTGCATGGTAGTACGGTCCAAGGCCGCTTGACACACCCTACAGCTCTACGACTTGCAGCAATTGGTGCGTCTGCGCGGCCCGCACAATTCATAATGGAACGTCCAAGGCCGCTTGACACACCCTACAGCTCACAGCCCCAGGACGTCGGACATGCCGTACAGCCCGGGCAACTTGCCGGCGAGGAACTTTGCGGCGGCCAGCGCCCCGTGAGCATAACAGTCGCGATTGGTCGCCTTGACCGACAGCTCGAGCGTCTCGCCGATCAGGCCGAACAGCACGGTGTGCTCGCCCGGGTTGTCGCCGATCCGCACCGCGTGGTAGCCGATCTCGCCGTGCGGCCGCAGGCCCGGCCGGCCCGAACGGCCGTGCGTGTGCGCGGTGTGACCCATCGCGGCGGCGACGATCTCGCCGAACTTGAGCGCCGTTCCGCTGGGTGCGTCCTCCTTGAAGCGATGGTGCCGCTCGATAATCTCGACGTCGGCGCCTGAAGGATGCCGTGCGAGCGAGCGGCCCGCGATCTCGGCGAGCTTCATCGCCAGGTTCACGGTCAGGCTCATGCTCGGCGACCAGAGGAGCGGGATCGAGCCGGCCGCCGCGCGCAGCAACTTCTGCTGCGATTCGTCGAGACCGGTCGTGGCGACAACGAGCGGGAGCTTTTTATCGACGCACGTGTGCGTGATCGTCTCGGTCGCCGCGGGCACGGAGAAGTCGATCACCACGTCGGCTGTTTGGTCGAGCGCCCCGGCCAGACGGATGCCGAGAGCACCTGTGCCCGCGACGACGCCGGCGTCCTGGCCGAGCCGCGGATGATTGGGCGAATCGACCGCGGCGACGACCGTTAATTCAGGATCGGCGGCGGCGAGAGCAACGAGTCTCTGGCCCATTCGGCCCGCAGCGCCATGAATTGCAACGCGAAGTTTTGACATGTCGCTAACTATAGAGCTGGATGGCCTTGATGATCTCATCCAGGTCGTTGTTCACGGCCACGGAGCGGTTGGCGTAAGTGGCGCGTTTTACGCCGCGGGCGCCGAGGACTTCGTTGAACTTGGCCTGATCGGTGGTGTGGTAAGCGACCGTCGCGGTGGGGTCCTTGAGCTGATGGCCGGTGAGGATGCACACGACGCGCTCGTCGCGCGCTGATGACGCCCTCAGCGACAAGCTGCCGCGCGCCGGCAACGCTGGCGGCGCTGGCCGGTTCGCAGCCGAAGCCGCCTGCGCCGACCTGGGCCTTGGCGTCGAGGATCTCCTGCTCGGTGACTTCGCGGACAACGCCGTCGCACACTTCCAAGGCACGCAGGCACTTGTCGAGGTTCACCGGGCGGTTGATCTCGATGGCGCTGGCGATGGTCGAGGCGCGGCGATTGGCGGCGTCGAGCTCGCTGTAGTAGTGCGTGGCGAGGGAGTCGTCGGGCGAGCCGCCGTTCCAACGCAACCCGCGGCGCTCGTACAGCTCAAAGAGCGTGTTGGCGCCGGCGGCGTTGATCACGGCCAGGCGCGGAATGCGGTCGATGAGCCCAAGCTCTTTCAGCTCGGAGAACGCCTTACCGAAGGCGCTACTGTTGCCAAGGTTGCCGCCGGGAACGACGATCCAATCGGGCACGTCCCAGCGGAGGGCCTCGAGCACGCGGTACATGATCGTCTTCTGCCCCTCGAGGCGGAACGGGTTGACGCTGTTGACGAGGTAGATGCCAAGCTGCTGGCTGATCTCGCGGACGCGCTGCATGGCGTCGTCAAAGTCGCCGGCGATCTGGACGGTGAGCGCGCCGTAGTCGAGGGCCTGCGAGAGCTTGCCGTAGCTGATCTTGCCCGAGCCGATGAAGATGACCGCCTTCATCAGCTTGGTGACCGCGCAGTACAAGGCGAGCGAGGCGCTGGTGTTGCCGGTCGAGGCGCAGGCGGCACGCGTGGCGCCGACGGTGCGGGCGTGCGTGAACGCGGCCACCATGCCGTTGTCTTTGAAGCTGCCCGAGGGGTTCAGGCCTTCGTATTGCAGGAAGAGCTGGCCGGAGTTGACGCCGACATAGCGGCCGACGCTGGGTGAATCTTGCAAGATCGTCTGGCCTTCGCCGATCGTGACCAACTGGTCGAGCGGGGCGAACGGCAGAAGCTCGTAGAACCGCCAGACGCCGCTGGCGCAGAGCGGATCGAAGCGGCGGGACCATTTTTCCTCGAACGACTTGAGCGACGGCGGCACGCGGAGGCGGTCCCAGTCGTACGAGACGTCGAGCAGGTGGCCGCAGTCGCAAGCGACGCGGATTTCATCTACGGAATAGGTGGCCCCGCAGGCTGGCGCGATGCAGCGCTGAAACGCCAGGTCGGTTTGAGGCAGAACGCTAATGGCCGATCTCCGCTAACTTTAGTTGCCCGTGTAGTTTAGGTCGCGTGCGGCGAGGCAGCAAGTTGAGTCTGTGCGAGCGAACGAACGGCGACCGTGGGCGGGGAGTAGAATGATGCCGTGGACGACAGTAATCCCTATCAAGCGTCGCAAGTTGACGAACCGCACCCGCCGCACGAATCCATCACGCAAACTCACGCGGGCGATGGGGTACCCGCGGAATTCACGTTGTGGGACCTGATGCTGGTCCTGGGAGTGACTGGGTGCATGATTTTGGTGGCGCTGGCCGCGCCGTTCTTGTTGGCGGCGTTGCTTGGCCGGTGAGCCTTAGTGTACGGGCAGTGCATGCCAGCGGGGCGATTCGTCTCAGTCGAAAGGCAGCAACAAAAGGGGACAGGCGCCTCGCCGTGACGCGATTGTAAGTGCAAAAGCTCAATTTTTGGCTCGGAGTCAGTCCCCTTTTGAGGGCAATATCCCGACCGGTGTCAAGATTTGACGGCACTAGCGATTAACGCGGCGGTCGTCAATTTTGCACACCACTCTAGCATTGCGTGGCCCCTTTCGCAGTGCGACTATGCTGATTAGGATAAGAAGTCTGTGGGCAAAGAAGGGGTGTCTGAACACCTTTGCACGACCACCGGAGTAACCCGCAATGAAGAAAGCAGAAGCGAAGGTCTACAAGCAGCAACTTTTGAGCCTCCGAGCGCGGCTTCGCGGCGACGTAAGCCAGTTGGCCGAGGCGGCGTTGAAGAGCAATGGGAACGGAGGCGACCTTTCGCGGATGCCGATCCATATGGCGGACATCGGCAGCGATAACTTCGAGCAGGAGTTTACTCTGAGCCTGGTGGAGAACGACGAGGCGGCGCTGGAGAAGATTCATCACGCGTTGGAGCGGATCGACGAGGGAACGTACGGCGAGTGTGAGGAGTGCGGCAAGCAGATCCCCAAGCTCCGGCTGGAAGCGATTCCCTACGCGGCGCATTGCGTGAAGTGCGCGGCGAAAAATGGGGGGTGAGGTCTAGGTTGAGTTTGGGAAATTGAAAATGCCAACGCCTCGCGATTGCGGGGCGTTTTTCATTAGTGAGTTGGCGCCAGCCTGGATTATTCTCCCCTCCACTTCCACTACCCCATTCCCCTTGCGGCCTGAACCAAGAACCGTTATTCAGAGGTTATGCGCTGTTGTGCTGGCCGGCAATTTGGGGTGTTTATAGTGGTCGCTGCTGTCGGCTGCGCGGTGGACCTGTGGACCAAGAGCTGGATCTTTGAGCGGCTGGGGATGCCGCGATTCGATAACGCGATCGTGATCTGGCCGAGGGTGTTCAGCCTGACGACGAGCCTGAACGAGGGGGCGCTGTTCGGGATGGGGCAGGGGATGACGTTTGTGTTCGCGGGGCTGTCGATCGCCGCGTCGGCCGGCATCTTTTATTGGCTGTTTGTGCGCGGCGGGGCGCAGAGCTGGTTTCTGACGATCGCGTTGGCAATCATCACCGGCGGGATTCTTGGGAATCTTTACGATCGGCTGGGGATGCCGGGGCTGGAATGGAACTCGCCAGATCGCATGGGCGAACCGGTGTATGCCGTGCGCGACTGGCTGCACTTCCAACTGCAGCGGCAGGACGACAGCGTGCTGTTTGATTGGCCGGTGTTCAACATTGCCGACAGCCTGCTGGTCTGCGGATCGGTGCTGTTGGTGCTCTTTGGATTGAAGAACCCGGAGACGGCGGGGGCTAACAGATCCTTGTCGTCGGAGCAGCAGGCGGCGGCGTCGGGTTAACTTTTCGCCTGGCTGGCCTGTTTGCCCCTAGTTGCGGCATTCCAGGCTGATTCTGTTGCGCAAAAAGTTTGACAGAGTGGGAGGCGAAGGCTATTATCCCGATCGGGTTTCGGGGGATATAGAAGTGGATCAAGCGCGCGTAAGTGGCGCGATCGAACGGCGGTAGCAAGGGCCGCCGGGCAGTTTCTTAAGGGCCGGGTTAGAGGCATAGGTCGGCGGTCGGCAGGCGTTCTGGGCGGCTATTCTCGAGCCGGTTGCGCCTTTCTCGTCCGCGCGGTCGGCGTTACCAATTGCCTCATCCGGTATCAATCGAGGGAACTGTTATGAAGTTTTCACGTACCGTGACGTACGCGCTTCAGGCCACGTTGCAGCTTGCTCAGGCGGATAGGGGCGAGCCGGTACCGTGCAGCAAGCTGGCGTCGGAAGGGGGCATGCCCGAGCGGTTCCTTTTGCAGATTTTGCGGAGCCTGGTGACGCACGGCATTTTGCAGTCGACTCGCGGCGTGGAGGGGGGATATACGCTCGACCGTCAGCCGCAGGAGATTTCGCTCTTGGAAATCATTGAGGCGGTGGATGGGCCGATGAACACCAAGATGAGCCTCAGCGATGGACTATCCAACGATTCGCAGTCTCGGCTTCGTGAGGCGTTGACGCGGATCGCGACGACCAATCGTGAACAGCTTCATGAGGTGAAGGTTGCGGACTTGATCACGCCTCGGAATCGCAAGGAAGAGTTGGCGGCGGCACACGCGTGATTCTCTTTGAAATACATGGCGGGCGCGCCGGGATGGCAGACGAGTCAGCCACGCTGTACCCTAGTCGGCATGGCTAAGCACGAAGCGCCCACGATGTCTCCGCGGCTGGCTTTGGCGGTGGCGATTGCTCGCGAGGCAGGCCGGCACACGCTGAAATACTTCCGCCAAGCGGAGCTACAGGTGGACCGGAAGGCGGACAAGTCGCCAGTGACGATTGCCGACCGGGAGGCGGAGCTACTGCTGCGCGAGCGGATCGCCGCGGCATTTCCTGACGATGGAGTGCTGGGTGAAGAGTTTTCGGATCGCGATTGCGCCGGCACGTCGGGGTATCGCTGGATTCTGGACCCGATCGACGGGACGAAGTCGTTCATTTACGGGGCACCGTTATATGGAACGCTGGTCGGCATTGAGCACACCGGGCGAAGCAGTGCGGGCGTGATCTATGTGCCCGCGTGCGATGAGATGGTGTTCGCGGAGATGGGGGGCGGGGCGTGGCATCAGATTGGCGACGCGGGGTTGCGCCGCGCCAGAGTTTCGAGCAAGCGCATGCTTGCCGAGGGATTGTTTGTTACGAGCGAAGTGGCCAATTTCGGGCCGCGCGGAAGTTCGGACGCTTACGCGCGGCTGGAGCAGGCGGCGGCGTTGAGCCGCACGTGGGGGGACTGCTTTGGCTATCTGCTGGTGGCGACGGGTCGGGCCGAGGTAATGGTCGATCCGATCATGAACGTGTGGGACGCGGCGGCGGTGCAGCCGATCATCGAAGAGGCTGGCGGGCGGTTCACGGATTGGAAGGGAGAGGCGACGATCCATCACGGCGAGGGGATTGCGACCAACGGGTTGGTGCATGAGGAGGTGCTGAGGTTGGTGGGGAAGTGAGCAGACAGAAGAGGAAATGAGGAGAAGAGGAATGAATAGAGCACGGTAGAGAAGGAAACAGAACATGAGAAGCTTTGTATTGCTGAGCGTCGCAGTGTTGTTGTTTTCGCGCGCGGTGGCTGCGGGGGAGTTCACAGTGGGTGCGGCGGCGGTGGACATTACGCCGCCGGTCGGGTTCCGCATGGCCGGATATTTCAACGAGCGGCTGAGCACGGGCACGCACGACCCGTTATTGGCGAAGGCGCTGGTACTGGGTGATGGACAAACCAGGGTCGCGTTGGTGTGTTGCGATTTGATCGGCATTGGGCCGGATGTGGCAGCGAAGGCGCGGCGGCTGATTGCCGAGCAGACGAATGTGCCCGGCGAACACGTGATGATCACCGCCACGCATGCCCACACGGGTCCGATGTATTGGGGAGCGTTGCGGAGTCATCTCCGCGCGCGTGCGATCGAGAAGAACGGCACGGATCCGCAGGAGCCGATCAACTACAGCGACGTTCTCGCGGAGAAGGTGGCCGGGGCAGTGGCCGTTGCGGCGCGCGAGGCGAAGGCGGGAAAGCTGTCGGCTGGTGCCGCTGAGCAGACGGGCCTGTCGTTTAATCGCCGCTTTCACATGAAAGACGGCCAGGTGCAGACGAACCCGGGGAAGTTAAATGCAAGCATTGTGCGTGTGGCGGGTCCGATCGATCCGGACGTGGGCGTGCTGTTGTTTCGCAGCGCGGAGGGTGACACGCCGTTGGCGTCGCTCAGCGTGTTTGCATTGCACCTTGATACGGTGGGCGGCACTGAATACGCAGCCGACTATCCTTACTACCTGACAGAGCGATTGAAGCAGGAGCACGGCGAGCAGTTCATTTCGCTGTTTGGCAACGGCACGTGCGGAGACATCAACCATGTAGACGTGACGCACGATCGGCCGCAGAAGGGACATGGCGAGGCGGAGCGGATCGGCAACACGCTGGCGGATACGGTGATCTCGGCGACCGCGAAGCTTGGCGCGGTAGACGATGTGCATTTGGCCGTGGGTTCGCAGACGGTCGTTGCCGAGATGCCGAAGTATTCGGCCGAGCGAGTTGAACAAGCCAAGCGTGACATGCGGAAGATCGGCACGCGGGAGATGTCGTTTCTCGACCAGGTGGAAACGTGTCGCATCCTGAACATTGCCGAGCGCGGCGGCAAGCTGCCGCTGGAAGTGCAGGTGTTTCGCGTGGCCGACGACGTGGCGATTGTCGGCCTGCCGGGGGAAGTGTTCGTGGAACTGGGGCTGGCAATCAAGCGGGCATCGCCGTTTGCAACGACGCTGGTGATTGAATTGGCGAACGACGACCCGGCGTACATTCCGACGAAGAAGGCGTTTGCCGAAGGGAGTTATGAGACGGTGAACTCGTGCGTGACGCCGGGGGCGGGGGAAGCCATGGTCGAAGCGGCCACGAAGTTGTTGCACGAATTCAAGCGAGCAAAGTAAATGCGGCGAGCGCTTCTGGCAACGCGTTTCGCGGTTGTAGCCGCAGTCCTACTGGTTGTCTGTTCGCCTCACACTCTGGCAAACGAAACGGCGGCGAATGCACCAAGCCCGGTTTCACCCGAAGAGTCGCTGCGGCATTTCGTCTTGGCCGATGAACAGCTGGAGATCCAGCTTGTTGCCGCCGAACCGGAGGTCGTGGATCCGGTCGCGATTCGCTTCGACGAGGACGGGCGGCTGTGGGTCGTTGAGATGCGCGACTACCCACACGGCCCCAAGGACGGGGAGCGTCCGCAGTCGCAAATCAAGGTGCTCGAAGATCGCAACGGCGACGGTCGCTACGAAAGCGCGACGACATTTGCCGATGGTCTGTCATTTGCGACTGGCTTGCAGCCATGGCGCGGCGGTGCGTTTGTCACGCCCGCGGGCAAGGTGATCTATCTGAACGACACCGACGGCGACGGCCGAGCTAACCAGGAGGAAACCTGGTTTACCGGTTTCGCTCAAGAGAATTCGCAATTACGGGCCAACCATCCGACGCTCGCTTTGGACGGGAAGATTTATGTGGCCGGCGGTTTGCGAGGCGGCAGCATCCAGAGCGCTCGCGATGAAAAAGCAAAGCCGGTCTCGATCAGCAACCGCGATTTCGCGTTCGATCCGCGCGGGACGGCGTTTGAGGCGGTGTCGGGCAACGGGCAGTACGGGCTGACGTTCGACGATTACGGCCGACGATTTGTGTGCATGAACGCGCGGCCGATCGACCACGTCGTGTTGGAGGAGCAGTATGCCGGGCGAAACCCGCACGTAGCGATTACCAACGCAGTTGACCATCTGGTCCCGGCGGAGCGGAAAGTTTATCCACTGGTAAACCAAGTGACGACGGCGGCGTCTCACGAGGGGCAGTTCACGGCGGCGTGCGGAATTCATGTGCTGCGCGGCGAGACACTGGGAGCGGCTTATCGCGGCAATGTGTTTGTCTGCGAGCCGACGGGAAGTCTTGTGCATCGTGAAGTGCTTGAGCCGCACGGAGTGAGCTTTCAGTCGCGGCCTGGGGAGCAAGGGCGTGAGTTTCTTGCGTCGCGCGATTCGTGGTTTCGCCCGGTGGACCTGGTCGATGGACCGGACGGAGCGCTGTACGTGGCCGACATGTATCGCGCGGTGATTGAGCATCCCGACTGGGTGCCGCCGGAGGATCGCAACCCGAAGAATCTGCGTGATGGTGACGACCGTGGGCGGATCTATCGGATTGTACGGCGGGGGAGGGCTAAGTCTGAGCGGCCGCGGCTATCGCAGGCGACGACCGCCGAGCTGGTCACGCTGTTGGGGGAGCGGACGGAGGGGTGGTGGCAGGACACGGTCTTTCGCTTGCTTCTGGAACGCGGTGATCCGAACCCCGGAAAACTGTTGCGAGAGCTGAAACCTGACAGCGCAATTGCGCAGATTCGTGTGTTGTCTTTACTTTCGTCGTTTAATGAACTCGATGAGGAGCACTTAGTTGAGACACTCACGACTGCCCAGCCGCGAGTCGTTGAACATGCGATTCGGTTAGCGGAACCACGGCTGGCATCGTCAGAGCGGTTACGGCGAAGTGTGTGTGCGGCAGCGAGATCGGACGACGCGCGGGTGCGATTTCAGGCGGCGCTGGCGCTGGGCGATGTAACCGAGGCGATCGCGGCTGAGGAGTTGACGAAACTCGTCGATCGCGATGGCAGCGACGTCTGGTTTCGGACGGCGATTCTGTCGTCGCTGCGAGCGCACGCCGGCGCGGCGTTAATAAAACTAGCAGAGCATTCGCCGGCCGACGACGAAGCACGTCGCGGGATGGTGGAGGCGATTGCCACAACGGCGGTGGCGGAAGGGACGCACATCGCTGTACGAGATGTTGTCAACGACTTGTTGGCAGGTGATCGCGGAAAGCGGCGATGGATTGCGCGGCGGGTGTTGTTGGGGGCAGCCGCAGCGTACACCAGATCTTCCAATCCGCCGGGAAGGGCGATCGAAAGTGTAGTCCGCGGCGAGGAAGCGCTGTCCGCACGAATCCGGGAGCTCATGAAGGAGTGCCGGGCGATTGCGCTCGACAAGTCAGCGCAGGCAATCGATGGCCAGGAGGCGATCCGACTGCTGGCGTTTGACGCCGACGATCCGACGGAAACGCTGCTGGCGTGTTTTCGCGGCGATGCGTCGATGGCGATTCGATCCGAAGGACTTCAGGCGCTCGCACGGCGTGGAGATGCGACGGCTTGGCGAGATGTACTGATTGAGTTACCGCGATTGTCGCCAGCAGCTTCGCCGGAGCGTACTCGAATTGTCGATTGGTAGCGAGGCGCGGGCGCTCGCACTCTTGACACTCATTGAAAAGAGCGAGATCGATGCTTTGCATCTGGACGCGGTTTATGCGAGGCGATTGTTCGACCATCGGAATGCGAAGGTCCGCGAGTTAGCGAAGAAAGCACTTCCGATGCAACAAGATGCTCTGCCGGCGGAAGTGATGAGTAAATACCGAGCAGCATTGATCACAATGGCAGAACCCAGCGGTAGTGCGGAGCACGTTAAGCGTTCACAACGAGCGCACCTGGTGTACGAGAAGCATTGCGCCGTGTGCCATCGGCTGGGCGCGATCGGAGCCGAGATCGGTCCCAACCTGAGCGATTCAAGGATGAAGAAGCCCGAGCAGTTGCTGGAGGCGATCTTGCGGCCTAACGATGCGATTGACGCCAACTATGTGGCGTATACCGCCACGACAAACCAGGGCCTCGTCTTTACCGGTGTTATCGCCGAGGAGTCGGCCGGCGGAGTTACGCTGCGGGTGGCGGACGGCAAGAGCGTCACACTGGCTCACAGCGAGCTTGAATCGCTGGAGTCCACCGGCGTTTCGCTGATGCCGACCGGTATGGAGCGACACGTTGAAACCGAATGAGATGGCGGAGCTGGTGTGGTATTTGCGAAACTGGCGAGCCAATCAATAAGGTCCGCCGCTTACGCGTCGAGCCATCCGCTCGCTCTCAAGATTCTAGTCGCCAAAGCGAATTGCCTTTGGGATAATAGGCGTTTTGTTGAACTATTAATACGCACACACATTCAAAATCCACGCATGCAAGACTCACGGAAAAGACTCGAAGTAGCGACGACCGGAGGCGCGATAGTCGGCGTTGTGTTCGGGATCGCGTTTTTCGGCATTGGGCTGGCCGTGCTGTTCTTCATGTGGAGCGGCGATGGCGGCTTTCACGATCCGCCGATCTTCTTCAAGATTTTCGCGAGTTTGATTGCGCTGCCGTTTGTCGCCGTTGGTGCGACGGTGGCATTCGGATCGTTCAAGGCGCTGACTGGCGGCGCGAGTGGAGGGAGTCCGGTGGCGCATTTGAAAGACTCAGCAAGCGACGACTTTCACTCAGGCAAGGCCAGCAAAGCCGCGTATACTTGCCCGCGATGCGCTGCGCCTTTGGCGGATAACGCCGATGTGTCGCCGCAGGGGGACGCGAAATGTGGGCACTGCGGCGGTTGGTTTAATATTCACAAGGGGTGAGTGCCTGGTGGCCTGGCGTCTGGTGGCTTGGTGTCGGGTGGCTTGGTGTCTGGTGACCTGGGCCATTGGAGTTAAGGTCGGACAGAGAGATCTGGCTCGCCGTCGGCGAGCGTAACCGCCATGAATTCAACGTTGCCGGCAGTGCCCGGATTTGTCCAGCGAAGCTTCAAGGATTCGCCATTCGTGGCAGCACGATAGGTGAGCGTAAACAAGACGTTGGTGATTTCTCCTTTCGGGTCAGGGTCAGCGAATTCGGTGTGGGAAGGTGCGATAGAATCGCTCAGCGTCGCCTGCAGCTTTCCGGTGGCACGCCAAACGCCGGCGTACAGGTGTGCCGTCCGCACGGTGGCAGCGGCCGGAATTTTTACTTCGAAACCGTTGTCCTTGCCGTACGTGAATAGGCCGGAGTTGGTTGCGCGCACGTTTGCGGCTGGTTCGCCGTTGGACCAGCCGATAGCCGTAATGTTGTTCTCGAAGGTGTGCGTTTCCCGGCTACCAAGTTTAATGAGATCGCCAATCAATGACTTGGCACCGTGCTTTCGGTGCAAGATGGTCGTGCCTTTGATCAGCCCCCAGTGGCACCAATCGGCAGTGCCGACAACGGTCAAATCGACCGTTTTTGGCGGCGTGAGCTGCGTGACGCGAAGCAATCCGCGATCGGCGCCGGAGCAGGGGGAGGAGAGGGCGAGAAACGCAATCATGAGCGGAATCCGTCGGACCATTCGCGATACTCCGGGTGAAGGGATGGCTAACGCGCGGCGGGCTGCTTTCCCAGCCGCACGATGAGTTCTTCGAGCACGATGCGGGGGCGGTCGCCGGAGGAACTGGTGCCTTTCATGGCCAGATCAGCATCGAGAAGCCAGCCGTAGAGCTGACCTGCGCGATGGCGGCCGAGCTGCTTCAGCGATCGCTCGCTCGGATCGAGTGCCGCGGGATAGTTTCTGACGCCGGCACGAAGCAGCGCGCCGCGAAGGTCTGTGCGGCGACCGGTCGCCTCGTCGTCAGCGACGACGCGCGCGGCCGCGGCCAGCGGTCGTAGTCGCGAAGCCAGCATTCCGAGGAGGGCAACCGGATGCTCGCCGGAAGCCACGAGCCGATCAAGCATTATCAGTGCATCGGCAGTGTTCCCCTCAGCAGCGGCATCGACCAAGCTCCAAATCTGGCGCACCTGCCAGCCGCCGACGTTGGCATCGACCAGGTCGGGCGTGATTCGCGTCTTCGGTGGCGTTAACAAGAGCGCGAGCTTGGCAACTTCCTGATCCAGCCGCCCGAGGTCGGGGCCGATGATTTCCAGCAAGCGCTCGACGGCGGCGGGTTCGATTTCCACGTGATGGTGCTGTTTCGCGCACTCGGTGAGCCACTTCGCGGCGGCCGGCTCCGACGGTTCGCCGCAATCGATCTGCAGGCCGCTGGCGGCGAGGGCCTTGTAGAGTTTGGTGTTGCTGGCCCAGGTCTTTACTTCGAGCACCAGGACGCCGGTTGGTTTGGGGTTGGCGACGTAGTCCTCGAGCGCGGCGCGGTTTTTGGTGACGAATGGGTCCGCCTCGTTGATGACCACTAGCCGGCGGCCGCCGCCGAAGAGGGCGACGGTGCTCAGTTCGTCGAAGACCGCGCACGGCTCTTCAATCTCGTCGCCGATAAACGAGCGATAGGAAAATTCGCCGTCTTCGTCCGTTAGCACCTCGCGGCGAATGCGGTCGAGGGCCTCCAGCTTCAGGAAGTGCTCGGAGCCAAATACGACGCAGACTGGCTTAACCGGATGCTTTTCCGGGTGAGCAAGGTAGTCGAGGGCGGTTAGGGTGGCGGCGGATTTGGCCATGAGAGGCGAGCCAGGGCGGTCAGCGATCAGCTTTCAGCGGTCAGCCGTCAGCTTACCGTGTGGTGCGCAGTAATCGTAAGCAGCGTATAAAGACAGGCAGCTCGATTCGCGAACTGATCGCCGACAGCCAAAAGCCGACGGCAATACTTCGCGCTGAAGAATTTGCATCGGTCCGTTGGCTCGCGCCGATTCGCCGATGGGCCGGACGTTGCGGAGCCGACCTTGAGGAAGCACTCGGTCGAGAGAGATGGGGTCGGCGGCTTCAAACGCGGCGATGTTTCCGGCCTCGTCGCGGACCTCAAGCCGCAAATAAACACGGTCGGGCACGGTGTTGTCAAACCGCCAGCTATACGAACCACTGTTATCGAGACCCGAGGCGATCGTAGTCCAGCGTCCGCCGGGTTGCGTCGAGAATTGGAGCGTGACCGGATGGGCGGCCAGCAGCGAGTCGTTGGCTTCGTACCGGATGATGATTTCGCCAGCGCGGTCGCCTGTTCCGGCTTCGGCTGAGATCAATCGGGCACTCGGCTGTGTGAGATCCACGCCGATCCAAACCTCGGGGAGATCGCCCGGCTGCGGTGGTCGGCCGCCGAGGCCGCTGCCGCTTTGCACGGTGATGCGGTAGCCATAGACGCCCTCGGCTTCGACCGTGGTGCGATGAGGACTGCGATTGTCGGTATCGACCCCCATCGAGGACCAGGTGCGGCCGCCGTCGCGAGTGGCCCAGAGTTCCACCTTGGCGATGCCCGAGCGGCCGATCGCGTCAACATCGTACTCCAGCTCAAAGGTGCGCGAGTTGACCATTCGCAAATGCTCGCCAGGGGGCAGAGCGAAGTCTAGGCTGCGGGGCTGGTTTGTATCGTTCAGCTCAGGGCTTGAGGCATTCCAGGCGGTGAGGTTATCGGGGGAGGAACGCGAATCGTTCATCGGCGTCAACTGTGACCGGTTTTCAAACGGACCGCGAGTCGGCGAAGCAAATTGACTACCGACCGGGGGGTGAGTTGGAGTTTCGATACGTCGGGGTTCAAACGTGGTTTGGCGGTCGAGCGACGTCCGCACGGGGGGAGGTGGAACGATCGACTCACGCGGCGTGGCGATCTCTTGTGGCGGCGCGGATCGGAGCCCGCCGACTGGAGCGGTGAGGGCGGGTCCTTCGATCGGCGATGATCGAGTAAGATCGCCGCGAGAGTGCGGTTGCGACAGCGCAGTCTCATCGCGTGAATTACGGCCGAGCGGCAGGTCGGTGCGTGAATCGACCGGCCACTGGTTGCCGCGCGAACGGATTGGCCGGCGGATCCGTGCCCATTGGCGCGGCGGCTTGCGGAAAACCATTAGGATTGACGTTTGCTGATCCACGGATGCTCGCCGAGAAGGGGCGCACTTTGTCGTCGGCCGGAATGATGTTCTGAATCCGGCGTTCGAGGTCTAGCTGCGCCTGCGCAATCGCGATGTTGCCGGCGGAATCACTTGCTTCCGCTTTGACCGTGACGATGCCCGACGCATCGGCTGGCCACCAGGTCGCGGCGTCGATCCACGTGCTGCGGTTCGCTTGCCCGCGCGGGCAGCTAACCGCGAGCTCGCGCCACACAGGGTTGCCGGTAGAGCGGTATTCGAGTTTGAGGCTATCGGGCTTGAGCGTAGGATCGACGATTTGCCAGCGGACGATTATCTCGCCGGCCGGACCGCGCTCCGCGGCAAGGTCGAGGCGAGGGTTGCGCGTATCGACGACGACGCGGAGTTCGGTCGCGACGTGTTCAGGGCGCATGCGACCGGCGCTATCGACCGTGCGAATCGCGAACCCGAAGTCGCCATCGGCAGGGGCGCGGAAAGTGAAGTTGCCCTTGTGCGGCAATCGTTGTTTGGTCAGGTCGCGCTTGTCGGCGAGGTTCCACGATCGGCCGCCATCGGATGTGGCCAGTAGGCGGACTTCGGCTGGTTGCGCGGCGGCGTCGGCGGTTGCGGGCACGGTGAAGGGGATTGAGAACGCAGCCTGACGCGTGACGATCGCCGTTGGCCCGTCGCTGATCGGCGCAGCACAAAGCAACTGGCAGAGCGCCAGCACCGAGTATCGCAGCCGCGCAGCGATTAAGCCGCATCCGTCCCCCCGGGCAACAAAAATGGTGGGTCGCAACGCGTTGCTCAAGCCGGCAATGCTTGCGAGTACGATGTCCCGTATTTGGTCTATCGGTCGCAAGGGGGACGCGCGTTGAAACGAAGGCGCTTGGGTGTGGGGAATGGGGAAGATAGCGAAGCTTTTCGGTTTAACGCTGCAAACCGGTCGTCTTTAAGGCTCCGCGGATCGCGTGGCTCGCACGATTTCGACGTACTGTCGCGCGAGGGCTTCGATTCCCTTCCAGTCACGGTTCTTGATCGCTTCTGCCGAGACAAGCGAACCACCGATGCCGAGTGCACAGGCACCAGCCTTGAGATATTCGGCGGCGGTCTGCAAGTTCACGCCGCCCGTGGGCATGAGACGGATCTGAGGCAGCGGGGCGCGGACTGCTTTCAGATAAGCATGGCCGGTAATCTCCGACGGAAAGACTTTGACGATGTCGGCCCCGGCTTGCCAAGCGGTAAGGATTTCCGTGGGCGTCAATGCGCCCGGCATTACCAGCGCGCCATAACGCTTACAGAACTCGATCGTGGATAAATTAACGCAGGGTGATACGATGAACTGTGCACCCGCCAACAAGTGCGATTCGGGCGGTTTCGGGATCGAGCACCGTGCCAGCGCCGAGCAACACCTTATCCCCAAGCCGATCGGCAACCGCCTCGAGCACGCGGTGGGCTTTTGGAACGGTGAACGTTATCTCGATGCAATCGACGCCGCCGGCCAGGAGGGCCCCGGCGACATCGGCCAGCAGATCGCCCGCTGGGCGCAGTAGGATGGCAACGACGCCGGTATTGAGTATTCGCTGCAGTTGATCGGACGCGGTGGGCATGGCAGGCGTGTAAGAATTACGTGAGTAAAGCGTGCCGCGGCGGCGTTAGCTAGAGTTGGATTGCCCATGAGTGAGGTGATTGGGCAGATGAGCAATGCGTGTGCGCCAACGTGTTCAGTACGGCACGGCAGTTGCCCTACAACCGTGGCCGAAATGCTGGACTGTGACGTTTAGGACGTACATAATGATTCAGAGCGAGGCGGACGGGCAAGGGGTGAGCCGGCAATGGCCGGGATTTGGCGGCGACGATGTTCGAGTTCTTGGAAACCAGCCAGGCCCAGCTTGTCCTTTGGCTGTTGTGTGGCGCGGTGCTGATCGCTGTAAGCGTTTACCTGATGAAAAGGTTTCGGGATCGTTCCGCCGGGGACCAGCCAGAGGCCAGCGAACACTTGTCGAAATTTCGCGAAATCCATTCGCGGGGTGGGCTTAGCGACGAAGAATTCCGAACTATAAAAGCACAGCTAGCAGCGCAACTGTCGCGCGAGCTCGACGAGCGCAAGCCGAAGGAAGCAGAGTAAGTGCTGGTAAAAGTTTAGCGGCCGCACTTGTCGTTCGGAGAATAGCAGTAAACGGGCCGCATCGACGACGAATGTAAGTTGAATCGCCGGAGTAGAATATCCGGCTTGTAGGGCGCGGTGGGAGGAAAGCCCGGCGCCGGGCTTAGTTCCCATCTGGCGCGAGAGATTGGATAGCTCGAATTTGCGTGCGGACAAGGATGCCCCTCCGGCCGTGTGAGAACCGACTGAGTTCTGGCCACTCGAGCGACTCACGTTGTGAAATAGCCGTCTCTTGTGCAAGCGACGATAGTGCGCTTGACGGAGCAGAACTCGGAAAGGAGCAGGCATGCCCTCAGGTAGGGACTTGAACCTTGGTCGCCGCGGCACCGGGACGACCAAGCGAAACGCGTTTTGTTCGTTTTGCCGCAAGAGCTATCGCGACGTCGGCCCGTTGGTCGAGGGTCCGGGCGATGTCTACATTTGCGGCGAGTGCATCGAGCTTTGCCAGTCGATTTTGGATCAGGAGAAGCGTCGGCGCGGCACGGGCAAGCAGCTCTTCAATCGCATTCCCAGCCCGCGCGAGATCAAGACGCAGCTTGACGATTACGTGATCGGCCAGGAGCACGCCAAAAAGGTGCTTTCGGTAGCGGTCCACAGCCACTACAAGCGGCTGACGCTGGGGACCGAAGTTTCGGACGTTGAAGTCGATAAGTCGAACATCCTGTTGATTGGTCCGACCGGGTCGGGCAAGACGCTGTTGCGCGCGCACGTTGGCGCGGATCTTGAACGTGCCGTTTGCGATCGGCGACGCGACGACGCTGACCGAGGCGGGCTACGTGGGCGAGGATGTGGAGAACCTGCTCTTGAAGCTACTGCATGCGGCGGATTTCGACATCGAGGCCGCGCAGCGCGGCGTGTTGTACATCGACGAGATCGACAAGATTGGCAAGACGAGCCACAACGTTTCGATCACGCGCGACGTATCGGGCGAGGGCGTGCAGCAGGCACTGTTGAAGATGCTAGAAGGGACCGTGGCCAACGTTCCGCCGCAAGGGGGCCGAAAGCACCCTGAGCAGCAATACATCCAGATGGACACGACCAACATCCTGTTCATTTGCGGCGGCACGTTTGTGGGCCTCGACAAGATCGTGAGCAAGCGGCTGGGGAAGCGAACGATCGGTTTTGGCCAACCGTGCGGAGTGCGCAACGAATCGGAAGTGGGCGAGCTGCTGGCACAGTCGCAGTCGGACGACATTCTGGAGTTTGGCTTGATTCCCGAGCTGGTGGGCCGCTTGCCCGTGCTATCAGCACTGCAGCCGCTGGACACAGAAGCATTGGTCCGCGTGCTCAAAGAGCCGAAAAACGCCCTGGTCAAGCAGTATCAGAAGCTGTTTGGCATGGAAAACTCCGATCTGCACTTCACCGACGAGGCATTATCGGCGATTGCAAAGCGGGCGAAGGAAAAGGAAACAGGCGCGCGGGGTCTACGGTCGATTATTGAAGAGGTGATGCTCGACGTGATGTACGACCTGCCGGACAACGCCGGCGCGAGGTATGTGATCACCGATGAGATCGTGGAAGGGCGTGCCCGGCCGTTCCCGATTTTCGAGCAGAAGAACAAGAGCGCGTAGGCTGACCCGCGGCCGCGCTCTTCGTCTCAACAGCTAACAGAAATACGGCGCGATACGTTCAAGCCCAGGCCCGGCCTTGTGCCGCGCTTGGGGGTCCAGTTCGCGCCAGTTAGACGGCGAGCCCGAGATGCGAGTTATGTGTCTCGGGCTCGCAGCGTTTCTAGGCCGCGTTCGCGGAAAACGTGCGCAGTCTCCTCTTTGGGCGATGACGGTAGAATCTTGCTTTATGGCGAAACGCGCGAAGAAGAACGATCAGCAGTCGATGTTGCCGGGACTGGAGGATCCTGCGGCGGGAGCCGCGATTGGAACTGCGAGTCGCAAAGCGAGCACGCAGATCAATTCGCCGACTACGGCAGAGTCCTCTGTGGATATGGCGGCCACGGACGAACTGGCCGAGCTTGAATTGCCGCCGGAAGATGTGCCGCTCCGTGCACAGCCGATCGTTGATCTGCACGGGAAGAAGGTCTGGGTGATCGACAGTATGTCGCTGATCTTCCAGGTCTTTCATGCAATCCCGAACATGACCAGCCCGCGCGGCGAGCCGGTGAATGCCGTGTTCGGATTCACGCGCGACATGTTCACAATCCTGGAGCAGAAGAAGCCCGACTATCTGTATTGCGCATTGGAATCGGAGACGCCGACGTTTCGGCACACGCTGTACGAGCAATATAAGCAGCATCGCAGTGAGATGCCGGTGGATCTCGTGCCGCAGTTGCCGCAGATACGCCGCGTGCTGGCGGTCATGGGCATTCCCGTGGTGGAGTGCGAAGGGTTTGAGGCCGATGACGTGTTGGCGACGATCGCGCGCGTGACCGAAGAAGGTGGCGGCGAGTGCTTCATGGTGACGGCGGATAAGGATTGCCGCCAACTGATCACCGACCGCGTTCGGCTCTACAACATGCGCAAGAACCAGTCGATGGATAAGGCCGCGCTCGTGCAGGATTGGGGCGTGCGGCCCGATCAGGTGGTCGATTATCAGACGCTGGTGGGCGACGCCGTGGATAACATACCTGGCGTTCCGTTGATTGGGCCAAAGCTTGCGCGAGCTGTTGGAGAAGTACGACACGCTTGGAGGGGGTTTATCAGCACATTGGCGAGCTTTCCGGCAAGCGCAAGGAGAACCTGATTAACTTTCGCGAGCAGGCGTTTGCGAGTCGCAAGCTGGTGCGGCTGGATTCGTACGTGCCGATTGAGATTCCATGGGACGAGGGATGCTGCACCGGCTTTGACGCTGAAGCGGCGATGGAGCTGTTTGCCGAGCTGGGGTTTCATTCGCTGACCGACAAGATGCGGTCGCAGATCAAGGCGCGGCCGGTCGAGTGGACGGTGAAGTATGAGACGATCGACTCGCCGGAGCGACTGATGTGGCTGGTCGAGCAGCTTGCATTGCAAAAACGGTTCTCGTTCGACACCGAGACGACCGACATTGCGCCGCGGTTTGCGGAGGTTGTTGGGTACTCGTTCGGGTGGAAGGAGGGCGAAGCGTACTACATCCCCGTGCAAGCACCGGAGGGTGAGACGCGGCTGGATCCGAAGGCGGTGCTGGAAGCCCTGCGGCCAATTCTCGAAGACCCTGCCATCGAGAAGGTGGGGCAGAATCTCAAGTACGACATGATCGTGATGCGCACCGCGGGCGTGGAAGTCCGCGGCGTGGCGTTCGATACGATGGTCGCCAGCTACCTGCTCGACGCCGGGGAGCGGAATCACAACCTTGATGAACTGGCCGAGCGCTATCTGAACTACAAAACCACCAAGATCGAAGCGTTGATTGGATCGGGCCGCACGCAGCGGCGCATGAGCGACGTGCCGGTCTCGCAGATCACGCAATACGCGGCCGAAGACGCAGACGTGGCGCTGCGGCTACAGCCGATCCTGGCGGCGAAGCTCGACGACGCGGAGCTCACCAAGCTCAATACGACGCTGGAAGTACCGCTGATCGATGTCGTTGGTGGAGCTGGAATACAACGGGATGCGGATCGACGAAGATCAGCTCAACGCGCTGAGCAAGCAGTACGGTGAGCGGATCTTGGCATTGGAAGGCGAAATCCATGAACTGGCCGGCGAGCAGTTCAACATCGGATCGCCCAAACAGCTTCAGGAGATTCTGTTCGAGAAGTTGAAGCTGCCGGTGCTGAAACGGACCAAGACCGGAGCGAGCACGGATGTGGACGTGCTCGAGGAGCTGGCGCGTAAGCACGCGCTGCCAGCGAAGATCATCGATTATCGGCAGTACGCTAAGCTCAAAGGCACATACGTCGATGCGCTGCCGGCGATGATTCATCCGGTGACTCGGCGGATTCACACGTCGTTCAATCAGACGGTGGCGGCAACTGGCCGACTCAGCTCGAGCGATCCCAACCTGCAAAACATTCCGATCCGCACGCAGGAAGGGCGCGAGATTCGTTCCGCCTTTCTGCCGGGCGAAGACGGCTGGTGGCTGTTGGCGTGCGACTATTCGCAGATTGAGCTGCGCGTGCTGGCGCACTTTTCAGCGAGACGAAGCGCTACGCGATTCGTTCGCTCGGGACGAAGACATTCATGCCCGCGTGGCCAGCCAGGTTTTGAACGTGCCGCTGGATCAGGTGACGAGCAATCAGCGCCGGGTGGCGAAAGCGGTCAACTTCGGCGTGGTCTATGGGCAAAGCCCGTTCGGGTTGTCGAAGGCGCTCGACATTCCTCAAGAGGAAGCGGCAGCGTTCATCGATTCGTACTTTGCGGGCTATGCGGGCGTTTCGCGGTTTTTGGGGCAGGTGCTGTGGGAAGCCCGCGAAAAGGGATATGTCACTACGATTCTTGGGCGGCGGCGAGCGATCAACGGCGTTCGCGATCCGGGTTGGTCGAATGGTCAGGTCGCCGACCGTTTTAGCCGTTCGCGAAACCTAGCGGAGCGGACGGCGATCAACACGGTGATTCAGGGATCGGCCGCTGACATCATCAAGCAGGCGATGCTCAGCGTGTATCACCGTCTGCGGCGCGAAAAGCGGCGCGCGAAGATGCTGTTGCAGATCCACGACGAGCTCATATTTGAAGCGCCGCCGGAGGAGATCGATGCGATCGAGCAGCTTGTGGTCGAGGAGATGAGCGGCGTGATGGAGCTTCTCGTGCCGCTGAAGGTGGACACGAAGCGCGGCAAGAATTGGGCGGAATGTGAGTGAGGCTACGCCGCGCGGCGGGCTGGATATTCGCGCCGATCGACGGATGGCGCCGACGGTCTCTCGATTGAGCGGCGCCCTGTCGTTCGGTGCACCGTCTTAGCGCAATACGACCATGCGGCGATGGCTGGCGACGAATCTCGACTTCATTCATCTTGCACGTGCCTGCTTCTGCCCAGGCTTCCGCTTCGACCGTGAGACGGTTGAGCAAGTGTTCGACCCGCTGGCGATAATATTCCACACCGTGGCGATCAAGGTCGGTGGGCAGATTAATTGCCGGGCTGACCACGGCGCGAGCACGCGAATACGGACGCGGCAAGGCAAAGCGGTCCCACGAGCGCGTTCGCCAGGGTCGGTCGTAACCAAATCCCGTTGCCACGATCGGGAGTCCCAGCTTGCTCGCCAGATAGATCGGTCCCTGCGCAAGCGTTCGACGCGGCCCGCGCGGTCCGTCGGGCGTTATCGTGAGGTTCATCCCGCGGCTCTTTTGCATCAGTTCCCGCAGAGCCGAAGCCCCGCCGCGATAGGTTGATCCGCGAACGCAGTCAAAGCCCATGTGATGCGCCGTTCGCGAGAGAATCTCGGCATCGCGGTGCGGGCTTAAGAGCATCACGAAGTTATTGTTGCCGCGGAGGTAAAGCGGAAACAGGATGTATTCGTGCCAGAAGATATAGATCTTCTGACCGCTGTAGTTTTCATCCATCGGATCCAGCGACCGGTCGTAGAACGCGGCCTTGTACTCGAGCGTGCTCATCCAGTTGCGGACGGCCGACGAGGCCAAGAGCCCGCCGAGGCGTTGAAAGAACGGGTTGGTGATTTTCATGAGATTCGCTTCCTTGCGACAATTTGTGTCGCGGTCGGAACCGCAACACAAACACTAATTATCGTTCCATTCCCCGGAAAACACTTCAACCGCCGGGCCGGTCATGTAGACATGATTGTTATCAGCGTTCCATTCCAGTTCCAAGTCGCCACCCGGCAGGTGCGCCAGTATTTTTCGGTCCGTGCGCTTGGTCAGTACGCCAGCCACGCACACAGCGCTTGCACCCGTGCCGCAGGCCAGCGTAATCCCGCTGCCGCGCTTCCCAGGTGCGCATGGTGACTTCTCGGGTCGAGTGAACTTGGACAAAGTGAATGTTGATCCGGCGCGGCCAGGCGTCCCAGTTCTCCATGACGGGGCCGACGGCCGCCAGCGGCACTTTGGCCACGTCCTTGCAATACAAAACCACGTGAGGATTTCCCATCGACACGCAGGTCATGCGCGGGTCGAATCCACATGATTTAGACCACGCATAAGTCGGATCGTCGGCCGCCCAGGGTACCGGCTGATCAATAACTCGCTCGCCCTGAAGCGTGGTGGGGATTCTCGACGCCTCAAGGATCGGCTCGCCCATATCGACGCGCACGCGATTGACTCGCTCGTTCTCGACTTCCAAGTCGAGCGTGAGCACACCGCGACCGGTTTCGATCTTGAGCGTGGGGACACGGCAAATGTCGTGGTCATAAATGTACTTGGCCACGCAGCGCACTCCGTTGCCGCACATTTCGCTCTCCGACCCGTCGGCGTTGAACATTCGCATTCGGGCGTCGGCCATCGTCGAGGGGCAGATAAAAATCAGACCGTCGCCACCCACTCCGAAATTGCGGTCGGCGATTTTGTCGCGAGTTGGTCGGGTTGCGGCGGGAACGCTTCTTCGAAGCAATTGACGTAAACGTAATCGTTTCCCGCGCCTTGCATTTTGGTGAACTTCATCGGACGACAATCTGGCAGGCAGTTTCGGCGGGCAGCAAGCGGAATCTCGGCAGTTTAACCGAAGATGGGCCGGGGGATTCTACGAGAATGGCGTAAACGGAGCAAACCCGCTCGGGGGGCACCCGCACTCTACCCGGTCAGATCGAGGTGCGTGCCTGTGGTGCCGGTAATGTCGCGGCTTTGACGATTCGGCGGAGGAGCGGCCTCGTCGCCGGCTGCCTCTTTCTTGTCGCGCGCGGCGATTTCCCAGGGTCGCCGTCCGTCGGCATCGCGCTCGTTGGGGCCATGCTCCAGACCGTCGGTTTCGTCAATTCCGGCGGCTCGCTCGGCTTTTAGATCGTTCTTGGATTCGGCATGTTCTCGCGTCGTGTCGTGTTGCACGCGGTCTGCGTCGCTGGCGCCTGCGCTAGCGGCGAAGCGGCGAGGCTACCTAACACACCCAAAGGACCGACACTCATGGCGGTGCTCCCGCGCTCGAGAAATTCATGCCTCGTTTGCTATTGAAGTGTAGCTCACCTGAATGGGGCAATTGGCAGGCGTCGATCACCGGCGCGACCAGGGGCGCGGCTGCATTTCCGCCTGTAATTGTTCGAGCGCCTGATTGATGCCGGGGAATGCCTCACGGCGGATTTGCGGATTGGCCAACGATCCGCCGACGTGTAGCTGCAGTATTTGGCCGCTTGCGGCCCCCATCAGATTTTTGAACACCGGCAATTGCCAGTCGCTGCGGCCCACAATGGCGGCGAGCGATGCGCGGACGTCGCTATCGAAGTTCATCTCACCGTCGCCCGTCAGGCTGATCGCGTCGCCGACGAACTCGATCCGGTCGAGGTAAATGTGCTCTCCGTCGATTTTGAAATCGATGTCGCTGGTCGTGAATCCTCGCGTGTCGGGCAAGCGGCAAACTGACGATGTTCAAGAGCGCCACCATCAGCGGCAGTTCATAAATGTCGGCTTCGCGCAGTCGAACCTGGCCTTGGCCCGAAATCCCATGGAGCCCCGGCCCCACGCCCGAGAGTGTGATCCCGCCGCCGACCTTTCCTTTGAGCTTTTGTTTTCCGGGGAGTTGCTCGCGTGCAAAACGCTCCAAGTCGGCGTCGGTCAGCGTGGCTTGGACGGTGTACTGTGTTGGACCGCCGAACGTCACGCCGACATCGGCCACGGCGGTGCCGCCATACAACTTGGCCGTTGCACGGCGCGGCGGCCGGCCAGGCTCGGCCCGGCGGGCCTGCTCGCCGAGAATGAACTGCGTGTCGTCGATCCACAGCGGCCCGCGGACCTCGGTGAATTGAAAATCGCGGTAAGTGAGGCTATCGACGTCGAGCTCGCCAATACATCGTAGATGCGCTCCGTCGTGCGAGCCTGTCAGGGACACGCTGCCGTCGATGTTCTCCAACGTAATGCCGGCCTCGATCGACGCCTGGCGGAAATCAAATGTCAGATTCTTCCAATTGGCCTGTAGCGGGGACGTGGGGCTGGCGCGAGACAATTCCAATTCGCCATCCATCTGGATCGGACCGGTGGGGCGAAGATCGGCGACGACCTTCTTCATTTTATCGGGGAGCGCGACAAAAAGGTCGCGGTCGCGGTCCACATGCAATCGGTCGGCTGTCAGCCGGTCGAATTTCAACCGCCAGGCGCCCTCCGAAGTAAATTGGCAAAAGCCGCTGGCGCTGAATGGGGTTCGCTCGTGCACTCCGCGCACGCGATCGAAATCGACGCGGCCTTCCCGTTCGGCCCGGACTTCCTTGTAAGAGAAAATGCCCTGCAAGTTCTCAATACGGTACGGAAAGTGGACCGGCTCAATCGAAGTGGTTTCCGGAACCGGCTCGATCCTGAAACTGATTTCCGGCTTCTTCCTGGCCGAGAGGTAGCGGACCGTTGCGTCGCGGAGCTTGACCACGCCGCGCGGCTTAAAGTCATTCCAGATCTTCTGATGTGGCGACGGCAGTGCGTCACGCAGCTCCTCCTCGAGGGGAATATTCTCTCCGCTGAAGTGGAGCATTAACTCGGCGCCATCCAATGCCGGCGCCAGCGTGCCGTGGCAAAAGATCGTGCCAGTGTCGTTTGTGCCCTGAAGGTTATCGAACCACCAATGGTCATCCTTCATCTGGACAGTTCCAGT
Source organism: Pirellulales bacterium (assembly GCA_963829655.1). Classification (GTDB taxonomy): domain Bacteria; phylum Planctomycetota; class Planctomycetia; order Pirellulales; family JALHPA01; genus JBBDYH01. The sequence goes on along the minus strand of CAWHJG010000002.1, from coordinate 4,639,099 downwards.
CACGTTGTTCAGCGGATACGGGAACTTGTCGAATCGGAGGCTGCAACGGTTGAGCTCAAGCGCGAGCTGCTGGTTAACGAACGGCTGATCCGCCCGGTCGCGCCAGACGCGCATCAGAAAATTAAACGTGCCTGCCGGATTGAGCGAGCGCACGATCTCCTGCTGTTTTGGCTTCAATGCCGCCAACAGGTTTGGGTCCACCGGCATGTTCTCGCCTTGCACCACTACGGCGCCTGTAAAACGAGGACCGGGATCATCCACTTCGGCGTTGATCTTGATTGGACGGCCGCCGGCCAACGCCTTCAAGTCCATCGAAAGATGGTTGTCACGGAGCGTCACTACGCCCGTCGCACGATCGACGCGGTAGGGAAACTTGTAAAACGTGTACGAGACATTGATACAAGTGAGCTTGATCTCCGGTTGCCAGCGTTTGCCATCGAAGGAAAGTCGCAGTTGTGCGTGCAGCTCGCCAGCGGGGAGGAATTTTCGCCAAAGCTCGCGAAGCTCGCCGGTGAGCCGCGATTCCCAGTCGCGGCCGACGAGCAGATGGTCGGCTTCGACCTGAACGAACATCGGCGCGCCGGGTGCAAAACCACGCAGCTCCCCAAAAAGATTCAGGCTGCAATGGCCGCTTTTGGCCGTCAGTTGATCGACATGAATTCCCCCGTTGTCCAGGTGAAAGCGAGCGGCAAGATCGGTGAGCGCCTGCGGAAGCCGTGGATCGTCGAATCGTCCTTGCGAAAGCCGGCCGTCGATTTTGAATTCCAACGGTTTTTCAGCGGCTTGCGAGTGCTTGACGTGAAAGTCGAGCGAGCACGCCGCGCGGAGGCCCTGTAGTGGTGCAAGCCGGTTTCCCAATTCGACCGGCAGCGCCTCGCGAAACTCGGGTGAAAGATCGAGGCCAATGAGCGTGCCCTCGACTGAGCCGTTGCCGCTTTGCGGTGCAATTTGGCCGGAGAACTCAGCGCGCTGAAAATAATCGCCGGCAATCGTGCCGCGGTATTTAGTTGACTCCTCACCGTCGCCGCGCTCTTCCAGAACCGGTTCCAGTTGCACGTGCAACTCGCGCAGCGTGAACGTCGTGGGACGAATCTTCGAGGTATCGATCACCTCGACAACGCCGTTTTCGATCGTCGTCTCAACGCGGCGCTGGGCGAACTTGGGGCAGGGGAACAGCCGCGCAATCGACCAGCCATTGGCGGTCCGCACAGGCGCGGAGGCGCGGTCGGCGGATGCGAATGTGGTTGATCTGCGGTTCACCTTGAAGGAACTCACTTAACTCGGTGTTGCAGGAGAGAACGATCTCGTCGAAGTACGCCAACTCGGATTCGACGCCCGGGATTTGCGGATCGGAAATCGTTAGGCCGCGGATTTCGATACCTTCGCCCTCCACCAAATGAGCGGAACGGACATCGACGCGCAGATCACGATAGTGTTCGGCGAGCCTGGCCTGAACGCGCAGACGGATCTCCTCGTTGGCGTGGTTGTAGAAGTAGGCGCCTGCGCCGACTGCCGCGGCAAGCGCCACGAGCAGCGCGTACTTGGTGAACCACCAGCAGAGCTTGCAGGTGTCTTGGACGATGGTTGGCGAGTCCTTTCGCGTGGCCGGATTGTGTGGCGCGGGCGCCCGAAAGCGCGCAGTGGGTGGAAAATAGGCGGGAATGGTATTGCAAAGCCGCAATCAGCGTCAAGGCGAAGGTATGTCAAGTTATTTCATGTATAAAGTTTCTATGCGCTTTCAACTCTACCGCCTGAGGGCCGGTCGGAGCCACCATTCGGCCAGCTCTTGCTTGAAACCTTGCCGAAGATAACGGCCATAGGCCGGCCCACCCCACAAATCGCGGCAATCAACGTTGCCCATTCGTTTACACGGCTTCCGCGCCGGTTATACTCGAAGGCATTCGGCTTAAGAGGAGTATTGGGCTTGCGCCGCGAGCTTTCTAAGGGGGAGCAAAGGATCGTATGAACACAGCGAACGATCGTCGTCTGTTTTGGGCCTGTTTCATTGCGCTGATAACCACGGCGTTCGGGTTTATCGTCCGCGCGATGATCATTGAAGACTGGGCAACCGATTTTAATCTCTCGGCCACCGAGAAAGGCGAGATCTTTGGAGTCGGCCTCTGGCCATTTGCCATAAGCATCATCCTGTTTAGCTTGTTCATCGATCGCGTCGGTTACGGAAACGCGATGATCTTTGCATTCGTATGCCACGTCGCCTCAGCCATCGTCACGATTCGAGCCGAGGGCTACTGGGGCCTGTACTGGGGTAACTTTATCGTGGCACTCGGAAACGGCACCGTCGAAGCCGTGATCAATCCGGTGGTCGCGACGATGTTCGCTCGTGAGAAGACCAAATGGCTGAACATCTTGCACGCTGGATGGCCCGGTGGCCTCGTAGTTGGCGGACTGATCACGATTGGCATGGGGGCTAGCGGTATGCTGACACAATGGACGGGCATGGAATTCACGTGGCAGCATAAGGTGGGCATCATCCTGATACCGACCGTCATTTATGGACTCTTGATGCTGACATGTCGTTTCCCTGTAAATGAACGGGTTGCGGCCGGTGTGTCGGATCGTGAAATGCTGAAGGAGTTCGGGATACTTGGCGCGTTCATTGTTGGCGGGTTGATCGTGTTCGAAGTCAGTCGCGTGCTTGAAGATCGCGGCTGGATCTTTCAGGACTGGAGTGACAACGCCAAGCTAACCACGCGGTTGCTTATCAGCGCCGGCATCGCCGGTGTTTTCGGGATGTTCGTCCAATCGCTCGGCCGGCCAATGTTCATTTTCCTTCTGTTGATCATGGTTCCCTTGGCAACGACCGAATTGGGCACGGATACTTGGATAACCGATTTGATGAAACCGCAGATGGAGAATCTCGGCCTCGCTGCGGGCTGGGTGTTGGTTTACACGTCGTTCATCATGATGGTGTTGAGGTTCTTTGCCGGTCCTATCGTGCACGCACTTTCGCCTCTAGGGCTGCTGATGGTCAGTTCAGCAATTGCTGCGGTCGGCTTGTATTCACTGTCCGTGGCCACCGGTGCAATGATTCTTGCGGCCGCAACACTGTACGGTTTTGGTAAAACATTCTTCTGGCCGACAATGCTCGGTGTGGTGTCCGAGCAGTTCCCGAAGGGCGGCGCTCTGACGCTCAACGCGACTGGCGGTGTCGGCATGCTGGCTGTCGGCGTTGTTGGCGCGGTGTTCCTGGGCTACGTCCAGGACAACAAAATGGTCGAGAAGCTGGCGGCGGAGAATCCATCAATTGTCAGCCAGTTAGTTGATGCCAAACCGACGGTGTTTGGCACCTACGAGGCGATTAAGCCGGAGAAGGTTGCGGCGCAACCTGAAAACATACGGACGGAGATTACCACACTGGAAGGGGAGACGAAGAAGGAGACGCTCGCGGTCGTGGCCATTTTCCCCATCATCATGTTCGTCTGCTATGGCGTATTGATGCTGTACTTCAAATTGCGCGGTGGGTACCAGCAAGTACACCTCGATGTCGCACGAACGAACGACATGCTTGGTACCCCGGTGGGCACGATCGAGAAATAAGTGACTCTGCTAATTGATTGAAGGACTAACAAGCGGGCGCCGAGAGGCGCTCGTTTTTTTAGATACGCCTAGTTGGAGCGAACCAGCGTGAACTCATCGCCGGTGCGCGCGCGAGGATTTTGCCGGGATACATCCGCGAGCTTGTGGGCGATTGCTGGGCCGATTTCCCCGCCGCGCTTCCATTGGCCTCTGATTCGGCGCCGGCATCTAGGGCCAGGCTATCCCACTCCTCTAGACCCATCTGTTGTTGCGGCCAACCCAATTCGCGCCAGAGCCACACGAACAGCTCGCGGATCAAATGGTGGTTGAGGCCCTGCAAAACGGTGCAATCGAGCGTTGCTGTTTCACCGTCGGGATCAAGATTGGTCACTGCTTCCTCGGCCACATCGACGACCAATTCATGGACAATGCCTTGAACGCCATCGGCGGTCTCGCCGAGCCTCAAAATCGCCTCGACAACCGCCGGGTTGTACTCCTCCTCCAAATGTGGCAACAGCCGATGCCGAATTCGGTTTCGCGTGAACCGCATGCTGCGGTTACTGGGGTCCTCGCGAAATGACTGGCCGATTTCGGCCAGGTACTGCACGAGCACGGCGCGACGCACCGGCAACAGCGGTCGCACCAGTGCAATGTCTTGTCGCCCGTTAAGCAGCCGCCATTCGCGAATGCCGCGCAGTCCGCCGACGCCGGTCCCGCGAAGGATCCGATGCAGGATCGTTTCGGCCTGATCGTCGGCGGTATGGGCTGTTGCCACGAAATGAGCCCGATGGTGGTCGGCGACCTCCTCGAAGAATCGATACCGCGTATCGCGTGCGGCGGCTTCCAGCCCATCCCCTTTGCGGCGCGCCTCGGCACGAACATCAGCCGCGCCGAGCGCAAACGGCAAGCCGAATTGTTCGGCGAGACCGGCGACGAACTGTGCGTCTTGCTCAGCGTCGTCCCGAAGCTGGTGGTTGAAGTGAGCGACGACGATCTGCCGGGGCCGGTCGTTTTCGAGTGCCGTGAAGACGCGCAGAAGCGCCACGCTATCGGCCCCGCCCGAGACGGCGACGACAACCGCGCGGTCGTTCCAGTCGAAGGATTGCCAGTGGTCGGTGATTAGCGTTTCGGGAGGCACTGACGGAGGGTTCGGGGTTTGGGGTTCAGTGGGGAAAGGCCGAGCAGATCGGCCAGCTACTAGTCGCTCGTCAAATGTTTTCCGGTTTGCAGTTCCTAGGGCGTTTGGTAATATCTACATAGCACCGGGTCGACGATGCCTGCGGGCGTTTTCCGGCTGGGTGTGAGCGTACTGAGTTTACTACAAACGTCTTCGGCACGAGAACTAACAAGTTGGCCGAAGACCGTTGGCAGTCGATTGCCTGGTCTGTTCTGGTAGTAGCAATCCAACCATGCAAGGTTTGGCCGGCGTCATGAACTGGTTCTTCGCGATTCTCCAGTTCCTCCTCGTGCGATTGGTCGGACAACCGTGTCCGGCGACCGTACGGAAGCGCCCTTTGACGCCCGGCGATGCTCGTGGGATGAATTTGACCCACGAATCGCCGCATTCCGGTTGGCTGACACTTCTCGCGGTTCAGAGCCTGCGTGCCCGCCCACCCAATGGGCGGCGCCCCGATGACGGGGCATCGTCCGCGCTCGCTTCCGGCCATTTGTGGCCGGCACTCTCGCACGGGGCCATCCCGTCGCCAGGTCACCGCGTTTCCAGGACGGCCGAGCAGCCGATTGCCCGATGGTCTTCGACAGGTCCGCTTCCGGCGGACTGATCGCCATCGAACGCGACGATCCCAAGTGACGGGCGTGATGCTATTCCGCTCGAGGGATGCGTTTCGTTACCAGCGGTCGTGCCGCAGTCGCATGCCTTGCGGAAGGGGACCAACTGTGGAACTGTGGCACATCCCGGTCACGGCGGCCGTTGCCTGTATTTTGACGTTCGTCGCGGTTAAGTTTTTGGATCGTTTCGCCGCCGCGACGCCGAAACCGAGGCGGCAGGAATTATCGAAAAGGCACAGCGCGAAAGCGCGAACATGAAGAAGGAGGCCGAACTCCAGTCGAAGGAGTTGGCGATCCACCAAAAGGCCGAAGGTGAACGCGAGCAGAGCAAGATCCGGCACGAATTGCACGAACGAGAGCGTCTGCTCGACAAACGGCAGGACACGGTCGAGCAACAGGCAGACCATGTGCGCAAGCAGGAGAAAATGGTCGAGGCTAACCAGCGCAAGCTGGTGGAGAAAACAGAGGAGGTCAACCGCCGCAACGAAGAGCTCAACAAGCTGCTGGATTTGCAGCGGCAAACCCTGCACAAGCTGAGCGGGCTTAGCCGCGAAGAAGCTTCGCACAAACTGCTCGATATGTTGGATTTGGAGCTGCAAAACGAGCAGGGCCAGATCATTCAAAAATTCGAACGGCGGATGGCCGAAACGTGTGAAAGCAAGGCGCGCGACATGCTTCTGACTAGCATCCAGCGCTATGCGGCGGCGCACACTGCGGAAACGACGACCAGTACGGTCGATATCCCCAACGACGAAATGAAAGGCCGGATCATCGGCCGCGAGGGGCGAAACATCCGTGCTTTCGAAAAGGCCACCGGCGTGGATGTGATCATCGACGACACTCCGGGCGTGGTGATCGTCAGCGGGTTTGACCCGGTGCGCCGCGAAGTGGCCAGGATGGCGCTCAATAAGCTAATCGCCGACGGGCGCATCCATCCCACGCGAATCGAGGAGATCGTCGCTGAGACTTCGCGCGAGATGGAGCAGCATATTCAGAAATATGGCGAAGAGGCGGCGCAAGAGGCCGACGTGAATCGCCTTAATCCGAAGGTAATTCATCTTCTCGGCCGGCTTCGCTTCCGAACCAGCTACAGCCAGAACGTGCTGCGGCATTCGATCGAAGTGGCGTTCCTGTCCGGGATGATCGCCGAAGAGATCGGCATGAACCCGGAATTGGCGCGCCGCTGCGGCTTGTTGCACGATATTGGCAAGGCAGCGGATCACGAGGCCGAAGGCGGCCACCCGAAGATCGGCGCCGAGCTTTTGAAGCGTTATGGGGAGGGGCCGGAAGTTGTTCATGCGGCGCTTGGGCATCACGACGACATCCGCATCGACCACCCTTACACCGTGATTTGCGCCGCCGCCGATGCAGTGCAGCGCCTCGCGCCCTGGGGCGCGCCGCGAAACGCTCGAGCGATACATCAAGCGGATGGAAGAGCTGGAAACCATCGCGCGGGGGTTCACCGGCGTGGACCAGGCGTTTGCCATCCAGGCGGGCCGCGAGGTACGCGTAATCGCCAGCGCCAAAGACACCACCGACGGCTCAGCCGCCAAGATCTGCCGCGACATCGCCAAGGCGTTCGAGGAGCAGCTCACGTATCCCGGCGAGATCAAGGTGACCGTGCTTCGCGAAACGCGCGTGATCGAAATGGCGCGGTAGGTTTTCAATGCGAATCCTTCTGATCGGCGACATTGTGGGCAAACCGGGACGCCAAATCGTCGTCCGAGCGCTGCCCACTCTGATCCAGCGCGAGCGCCTCGACCTGGTTGTCGCGAATGGCGAGAACGCCGCAGGGGGCTCAGGCATCACCCCCGCTATCTATCACGAGTTGATTGGCGCAGGCGTGGATTGCATCACGCTCGGCGATCACATTTACAAGCGGTCCGAAATCATCGACACGCTTACTACGCGGCAGAACATCCTGAAGCCCGCCAACTTTCCCGGCGACGCTCCGGGTAGAGATTTCGCCATCGTTGACGCGAAAAACGGCGTGCCCGTCGCCGTGTTTAGCCTGATGGGCCGCGTCTTCATGCGGCCGGTCGATTGCCCATGGAAAGCCGCGGATCGCGTCCTGGCGGCTTTGCCGGGCGACATCAAGGTGATCGTCCTTGACTTTCACGGCGAAGCCACCAGCGACAAGCAGCTCATGTCACGGTATCTAGACGGCCGGGTCACGGCGGTACTTGGCACGCACACGCACGTGCCGACTGCCGATGAAGAAGTACTTTCAGGCGGAACGGCATTTCAATGCGACGTGGGCATGACCGGACCGCACGACAGCATCCTTGGCCGGCGAATCGATCGGGTAATGGAGACAACGTTGACCTTTTCACCGACGCATTTTGAAGTGGCGTCGGGCGACGTGCGGCTGAACGGTTCGATCGTCGATGTGGATCCGGCAACCGGCCGAGCGACCGGAATTCGCCGGCTTTGCGTGCGACAGCACGACGTGGACCAGTGGGGCAAGGGGGCCGGTGCCGCAGCCGCTATAAGTGAGGAGAACGGTAGCGACAGCGAGAACGAATAATCCGTCGTCTGATGGCGTATGGGCGACATTTGGGCCGAATCAATCTTGGCGTGCGCAATGTCCGCTGCTATCCTCCCGCTCCCTTTCATGCCGCGATTCCGCGGCGAGGTCCGGTTTGCCGCCTGCGCTTTTCTACGGGCGAGTTATCGGAACCACTGAGATTGTTGCGAGGAACCACGCGATGGATCGCTCTCCCACCCGCTTGTGCTCGCTTCCCCTGGGTTTCCTGCTGGCCGCCTTGGCCACGGGTTGTAGCCTGGTGCCCACCATTGCATACATCATCAAGCCCGAGGATGTCGCGGCGGAGTTCGATGAACTCAACGGCAAGCGGGTGGTCGTCATCTGCCGCGCGGCGAGTCTGGAGTATGCGCACCCGACAGTCGCACGCGACTTGTCGGTTCGGGTGGGCGAGTTGTTGCGCAAGCACGGCAAGAAGGTGGAAGTGGTTGACGAGCGCGAGCTGGCCGACTGGATCGACAAAAATGAGTGGCACGATTACCGAGAGGTAGGGCGCAACGAAGGCGGACATGGTCGTAGGGATTGATTTAGAGCGCTTTGAGCTCACTCAGGGGCAGACGCTGCTTCAAGGCCAGGCCGATGTGCGGCTGGCGGTGTACGATGTCCCGAAAAATCTTCGAGTATGGGAAAAACCGGTGCCGAGCGTGAAGTTCCCGCCGAATACGCCCATCTCGATTCAGGATCGCCAGGAAGACGAGTTTCGGCGGCAGTTCATCGGCGTTTTAGCCGACCGCGTCGCGAGGTATTTCTACGCGTACGACTCGCGGCAGCACGTGGCGATCGACAGTACCGCGCTTAAATAGTCCTGGCCGGTTTTGTTGACGCTGCATCCGGTGCTACCTACCATAAAATACGAAGCGCGCTTGGCGGTACGTCCCGCTTAAAACGCGATGGTAGTCTTATCGCTCGCAGCCGCCCCCGGGATTCCGCGTTCGCGCACAAAGGTCGTTGCATGATGAAGCCTTCTCGTTGGTCATTGTCGTTGGTCGTCGCCGCAACTTTTGCCTTATCGCTTTCCATTGGCCTGCACGCTTCGGCCGATGCGGCGCAAGCCGTCAAGAAAGGTCCCGCTGGCGTTAAGCAACCGCCCGCCGGCAAGCAGCGTGCAGCCGCCGAGGAAATTCCGCGAACCGACGACGCGCCCAAGGCCGCCGCTACGAAGGGGACAAAATCCGACGACGACGGCAAGCCCCGCAAATTGTCGTTAGAAACGAAAGACGGTGTGCAACTGCACGCCGCTTATTTTCCGCCGCAGCCGCCTAAGCAAGGAAGCGCGCTCGGAAAAGAGGCGGTCCCGGTCATTCTCGTTCACATGCACAAGGGATCAAGCGCCGATTACAAGTCACTAGCGGAAGCTTTGAGCGCCGCAGGGCACGCGGTAATCATTCCCGACCTCCGCGGTCATGGCGATAGTACGACGATTGAGCGCAACGGTCGCGGTAAGAAAATCGACCAGTCCACGATGGTCAAGGCCGACTACGAGGCGATGATCAACGACCTGGAAGCCGTAAAGAGTTTTCTGCTGAGTGAGCACAACGCCGGAAAACTCAACATCCGCAAGCTGGTCGTGGTGGGCGCCGAGATGGGCGCGGTAGTTGCGCTGAATTGGGCCGCGCTCGATTGGAGCTGGCCCCGACTGGTCACCGGACCGCAGGGGCAAGACGTTCAGGCTCTAGTATTGATCACCCCACAATGGGGATTCAAGGGACTGAGCATCAAGAATGCCACGGGGCGCGTAGACCTGTTGAAGTCGGCCTCGGTCATGATCATCGCCGGAGCGAAAGACAGCGCGAACCTGGACGATGCGCGCCGCCTTAATCAGCTCTTCGAGAAGTATCACGAGCTGCCTCCGAGCGACGCGCCGCTAGCCGTTCGCCAGGAAAAGCAGGACCTGTTCTTCATTACGCCGGCTACAACGCTTGTCGGCACCAAGCTGTTGAACGAGAAGAGCTTGCGAATGGAAGACGTGATCGCCAACTTCATCAAGTTCCGCATCATCCGAAACGAGAATCTCGACGAGTGGGCAGCGCGGACCAAGTCGCTGAACTGATCGGCTTTGCCACGCCGCGTCTAATTCGTCCCCGGCGGCAGCACCAGCGTCATTCCGGGGCGTAGATCCTTCGCCGTTTGTAGTTGCGGCCGGTTTGCCGCGATGATCGCCTCTTGGTGAGCCAAATCACCGTACACCTTTCTCGAAATCAGGGCCAGCGTGTCGTGGCGCTGAACAACGTAGGTTTTGGAGTTACTGCCGGCCAGCGCCGCAATTGACCTTGCGCCATCCAGGTTGTTTCGCGGTTGAATCGATTTTTGGATCGGTGTCTGAATTATCTCGTCCGCCGCAGCAATCGGAACTAGCTTCAATTCAGCCTGCCTACCAACGCCGCCGACTGACTCCGAGTTGCTAGTATTCGTACGGCGATATCCGTGCGGCGGAATTCGAATGTCCTTGCCAATCGGCAATAGTTCCGGGCTGGCGAGTAGGTCGCGGTTGTAGTCGAAGATGTCCACGGATCGGATCGCGTCGCCAAGATATCTAGAAGCCAACACGGCGAGAGTATCCCCGTCAACAATCCTGTGCTTGACCGCCGGCGCCGTGGCCGCGAAGCCATGGCTGACTTCGTCCGATCGGGCGCGTTCAACGTCAGAATTCTCCGAGCTCCGGTTTGGCTCGCGCCAATCCAGCGGCCTACGCGCATCTTGCGGAGCAAGTGCTGACGAACCCAGCACCGTCTCGACCCGTTCGCTCGCTTGGGCGGCCGCTTGCCGCGGCGATTGGGCTTCATTTTTCACCGCTGCCGGCGAGCCGGAATCCACATATGCGGATTGCGTCTTTACAGGCGTACTGTTTTCTTGCAACGCCCGCTCAAATGGGTTTCCTTGTGCTGAACTCGCGCCAACGGGCATCAATGACTGCGTTACCGGCTCGATGTAGCCGGTGAGCTTAGGCTCGGTAGCGCTTGTGTTAGATAAGCTCTCGCTCAGTTGTCTCGTCGTCGAACGCACCGGCAGCCGGGGCAATTCGTTGTTCGACCCCTCGGACCGCTTTGTGCCGATGCTAGAACGTGATCCATCCTGTTGGGAAGTCGTTGTGTCTGGCTTGCGATAACAAAGCGCGACCGCCGTCCCGACCATCAGGATCGTCGTTACAATCGCAATCTTCTTCGTGCGCGGCATGATCCGACCCGCGGTGTGCTAATCCGTTTTTCCCCATTCCACCTATCGTGCCGATCACGGCCTGAGTTTGAGCAACACCGCCAAATCATTTAAGAGGCGACCTTGGCCGCGCCTCACACTCCCTGTTAGCGGCAGGTTTTCCGCCATGATCTGGAGGTCTTAGGCGGCCACGACCTATCCTTGAGAGAAGGTTTGGACGCCGTGCCGGTCCATCCGCACCCGTGAAAATCTCACTTTTCCGGTGATCTCATCACCGGCAGCTATTCGAGCGCACTTTTTCGCGAGCAATTCCAAGTGCGGCTAATCTCATTGGATGTTCTCCGCGCCGTTGCCATCTTCCTCGTCATCGGATTCCACGCCGATTGGGACGCCGTTTCGATTCAGTGTGCACCGTGGAAGATCGGCGGCTGGGTGGGAGTGGATCTGTTCTTCGTGTTGAGCGGATTTCTCATTTCCCAATTGCTGTTTAATGAAATCAAAAAGACCAAGACGATCCGAGTGCCGCGGTTCTTGCTACGGCGATTTTGGAAAATCTACCCCCCGTTGTTCGTACTCTTGGTTTTTAGCTGGTTTTTTCAACTCTACTTGCTGAAATGGAACGTCCCCCTGACGGCGTTGATCTCGGAGCTGGTGCTGCTGACCAACTACGCAACGCCCATGTGGGGATACACCTGGTCGATTGCCGTCGAAGAGCACTTCTATCTGACTTTGCCGCTCGTGTTGTTTTTGATGCGCAACAATCTTAGCCGCGTGCCGGGAATCGCGGTCACAATTGCGGTCGTAGCGCTGATCTTGCGGACACTGACACCTTGGCCAACCGCGTATTTTTCCACACACACACGCGCGGACGGCCTGATGTTCGGAGTGCTTCTCGGTTATTGGTACAGCTTCCACAAGGAGCAGTTCGCTCAAGTCGCAATGCGATATCGTGCTTGGCTGTGGGCGGGTGGAATCCTGTTGCTCGCGCCGGTCTTCGTGTGGGAGCATCACGATCATCGTTGGATGCAGACCATCGGCTTTACCATCCAATCGCTGGCATGTGCCATGATCGTGGCAGCCGCTGTAGCATCAGAATGGAAGCCGCGGCGAGTGACCAACGTGCTGGCGAAGGTCGGCAGCTACTCGTACTCGATCTATCTGTGGCACATGATCTGTTGGCATCTGGCGAATCTGTTAAGCAGCCACGTCGCTCCCGACGCGCGGTTGGCATTCTATTTTGCCAGCAGCATCGGCGTGGGAATGCTGATGTCGTGGCTGATCGAGCAACCTTGTTTACGGTTGCGGGATAGAGTATGCCGCCGCGAAGTTCAAAACCGATTGCCAAACCTCAATACATCGACCCTATCGCCTTGTTAGTCTCAACGAGTTGCAACCGGTGGTGAACCGGGACACGGGGTCCTGCGCGACACTACTTGGGGAATCTTGTTCATGTTGTGGCGCCAGAACTATTGGGCCGCGACCGAACCGTCCTTGACGACCTAGAACGGGTCTTTTACGATTTAAGGTTTCGGCTGGCCGGGCCGGGATCGTCGGTGCGCAGGCAAATCGACATAAGGTACAGCCCACCAACCACTTGCCAGCGTAGCTCAATCGGCAGAGCACCGCATTCGTAATGCGGGGGTTACCGGTTCAACTCCGGTCGCTGGCTTTGAACTCTATTGTGGCGGCGTTACCATCGTGGGCTAGCGAGGTCCGTACCGCCGCTGGCGCGCCAAATTTGTCCTTTTAGGAACCCCGGATGTCTACCGCGACTCTCTCAAACATTAACGTCAAACAGATCGTGCTCAACAACAGCACGTTCGGCCCGCAAGAAGTAAGCCATCTTACCGACGCATTGAGCGAGGATCCCACTGCCCATCGCACGTTGCGCGAGGCAATCAATGAACTGGAAGCCAGCGAGGATCGCAGCCCTGCGGCCGCTGTTCGGCTCGGCGTCTGCCACTATTTGCTTGGCCGATATAACCTTGCGCTCGATACGCTCAAAACCGGCGACGGCGGCGCACTGGCTCTTTTTTACATGGGACGGTGCCTGCAAGGCACGAATCATCACGAGGAGGCGATTCAGAGCTTCGACGCGGCGGCGAAAGCCGGCTACAACAAAGACGCCAGCGCCCTGGCCAAGGTCGAGTCGTTGCGGGCGTTAGGGCGATATCCCGACGCGCTCAACCAGCTCGACAAGCTCTCGGGCGCCGTCGAGCAAACCGCCGACTACCTATATCAGCGCGGCGCCACCATCGCCACGATTGGTGGGAATCCGACTGAAGTGATCGCGCTGTACGAGCGCACTGTTGAGGCCGACGGGCGACATCCCGGCGCTGTTCGGTCTGGCGCTCGAAAACGATCGTCATGGCAACGACGAAAGCGCGGTGCAGTTCTACGAGCGAAGCGTGCAGCGATTTCCTGCTCACATCGGTTCGCTATTGAACCTTGGCGTCTTGTACGAGGATCGACTTCAGTACGAACGCGCGTATCAATGTTACCAACGCGTGCTCGACACGTTTCCCGACCACCCGCGGGCGCGCTTGTACGCGAAGGATGTCTCCGCATCGCGAGACATGTTCTACGACGAGGATGCTCAGCGTAAGCGTGATCGCCTCGGCCAGGTGCTGAGCGTGTCGGTCACTGATTTCGAGCTGTCCGTCCGCAGCCGTAACTGCCTGCAAAAAATGGGCATCAACACGCTCGGCGATCTGGCTCGTACATCCGAGGCCGAGTTGTTGGCCAGCAAGAACTTCGGCGAAACCTCGCTGGTCGAAATCAAGGAAATGATGGTCAGCAAGGGATTGTCGCTTGGCATGCTGGCCGATCAGTTCGTCGAGCCGGAACCGGTCGTCGAGCCCGACCCTATGACGCCCGACGAGCAGATCTTGCTCGACCGGCCGATCGCGGAGCTGAACCTTTCGGTTCGAGCACGCAAGTGCATGATCCGCCTGGGACTGAACACCATCGGCGAGCTGCTTCGCAAGACAGGCGATGATTTGTTGGAATGCAAGAACTTTGGCGTGACCAGCCTGAACGAGGTTCGCGAAAAGCTGACGATCAAGGGTTTAAAGCTGCGCGGGGATTAGACGCGAATCTGTTTTGACGGCAGACAAGCCATAGGCGATGCCGTGTCGCCAGTATCATTGGGGACATAACGCGCCGTGCCGCGCGATCTGATGCAGCATTGGCGGCGGGCCGATCGGGCGGTTGTTTCTGCAGCGTTGTACGCCGAGCGAGGTCCGCGCTGTCGGAAGTCGCGTCTCGGTAGGCGCTTGCGTCGCAGTCGGTTTAATCGACTTAGTACCCATTGTGATAGAGCAACTCTCCTTCGCGCTCGAGCACACCGACTCTCGCTCGCGCGTGCACCGCAGCACTCTCCACACGCCGCATGGCACGGTCGAGCTACCGGCTTTCATGCCTGTGGGCACTGCCGGAACGGTCAAGGGCTTGACGATCGACCAGGTCCGCGCGACTGGCGCCCAGATAGTGCTGGGAAATACCTATCATCTCTCCCTCCGCCCGGGCGAACAGCTCATTGAGCGGCTCGGCGGCTTACATTCGTTTATGGGTTGGGACGGACCGATCCTCACGGACAGCGGCGGTTTTCAGGTCTTCAGTCTGGCCGCAATGGTTAATGTGACCGATGAGAATGCGACCTTCCGTTCGCACATCAACGGAGACCTGATCGAGCTGTCGCCCGAGCGAGCCGTTGCAATTCAAGAGGCATTGGGCAGCGACATTGCGATGGTGCTGGACCATGTCGTCGCCCTTCCCAGCGCCGGAAGTGATTCGTGACGCAACCGAGCGGAGCGTCCGCTGGGCTGAGCGGTCGCGCGTCGCGGCGAAGCGCACCGATCAGGCCCAATTCGCGATCATTCAAGGAGGCCTCATCCCGGAACTGCGCGTCTGGTGCACGGAACAATTGGCAAAGCTCGATTTTCCCGGATACGCCATCGGAGGACTGAGCGTTGGCGAAACGCCGGAGCAAATGTATCGCGTTTTGGAAGCAACCATTCCCGCGATGCCGGCCGACAAGCCGCGCTACTTGATGGGGGTTGGCCGGCCGATTGACCTGGTCGAAGCCATTCACCGCGGAATCGATCTTTTCGATTGCGTGCTTCCCACGCGGAACGGCCGTAATGCGATGGCTTTCACTGACGGGGGTTATCTTAAGCTCAGAAATCAGCAGTTCACAGATGACCCGCGGCCGTTGGAGGAGAGCTGCCCGTGCGTGGCTTGTCGGCATAGTCGCGCCTACATTCGGCACTTATTCATGGCACACGAGATGCTTGGCCCCATATTGCTGACAGCACACAATCTGACTTACTATCAGAGGTTGTTGGGCGCTGCGCGATGCAATTGAGACCAATCGCTTCATTGAGTTTTATGAGAGCAAGCGGCGCACTTGGGGTGGGCACCTTAACGACGATGACGATACCCGGCACGCGCATTGCCGCGACACGACATAACCTCCTGCAGCCAATCGACCAGCGACTTCAATGAATCGCTCCCGATTTAGTCTTCGCTTCCTCATGTTGGTCACCACGTTGGCTGCCGTCGTGTTTTTCGTTCGCTTCTACGTGCTGGAGAATCGAATTCGCCGGACCGATTGGTCGGAGTTCGACCGCTACCGGCCCGCTCCCGTGAGCACTCGACACGACGCGCCGTCGGCCCCGGACCGCGTCGAATAGGCCGCCAATGTTCAACATGCGCGATGATTCAATTGAAACGGCCGCGGAAGGTGCGGACCGCTCGCGCTCACATTCCAAACGGCCCCTGCACATCGTTCAATTCATTGCCGGTTTAGCCATGATCCCGTTGACTGCATGGTTTCTGATGCAAGGCGACATCCGCGGCGGCGTATTGACGGCGATCGTCGCGATCATTGCGATTGCTTACGCTGGCATGAATCTGTTCGTGCGGACCTGGCCGTGAAATGACCGCTCGAATCTGCCCGTGTGCAGCGCCACGACGGTCAATTCCGGCCCGTGCATCGCCCTTGATGCCTTACCGGCCAAGGGTTTATGATACCGAGCTACGGTGATACGGCCGCGATGCTCTCGCCGCCTTCGATTCGATGCTTGCGCCGGTGTCCGACTCCTGGCCCGTGGCCAGGAGGTCCGTGCCGCCTCGTGCACTCATCTTTCCGACAGGATCTTGGAACGTGCCCACGTTGGATTTCGCAACGGTTTTGATTTTCGCCCAAGGCGAAGGGGCTGCCCCGGCTGGCGGTGCGGCGGCGAACCCGTTCAGCATGATGTGGCCGCTGATGCTGATCTTCGTGCTGGCTTATTTCATGTTCATTCGCCCGGAGCGCCGGCGACAACGCGATCATCAGGATCGAATCGGCCAGATCAAGAAGAACGACAGAGTGGTTACGATCGGTGGCATCCACGGCAAGGTGTTCGAGGTGCTCAAGGAACAGGACCGCGTCACGCTCAAGGTGGACGAGGCCACGAACACCAAGATCGACTTCACGTTCGCGGCAATCGCGCGGGTGATTGAAGACGACGCAGAGAAAGAAAAAACCAGTAAATAGCGAGGGGGTTTGAATATGTTTTCGTTTGCGTCTTCAATTGCTCTGTTGGCTCAAGCTCCGCTCGCCAATCAGCCCGACTTGCCGTTTTACCAGCAGGGTTGGTTTCTCTGGGTCATCGCGACCGCTGTCGTGGTGCTGCCGTTTATGGCCGGCGCCTGGCTCAGCCGAGTCTGGCGTATGCCGGATCATTCCTTCAAATTCGGTATCACTCTGTTCGCGCTAGTGGCGGGCATCGTGATCTGCACGCTGAAATGGAAAGACTTGCGGCTAGGCATTGACTTAAGCGGCGGCGTGATCCTGATCTACGAGCTGGAGGACACTAAGACCGCTCAAATCAACCTCGGTCCCGGCATCGAAAGGATCGAGCGCTATTTGGACCAGGAGAACATCAATGCCCGAGTCACCGGCAATGAAAGCAATCAAATCGTCGTCGAGCTGGCCCAGCCGAGTGAGGATAGGCTCGATGCGGTTGAAAAGATCGTCAACGACAAGGTGCGGCTCAATCAGTTCACGCTCAAGAGCCTTGGTTCAGCCGGCCGGCCGGACGATCGTACGATCGTATTTCAAGCCGAGCTAGGCGCCGACGCAAACGTGAATCTCGACGAGCTCGTGTCCGCGCTCAATCGCCGCGTGAATCCCGGCGGACAAAAGGAGGTCGTCGTTCGCAAGTTCGGCGAGCGCCAGATTGAGATCATCATTCCCCGCGTCGAGCAAGCGGAAATTGCCACGATCAAGGAGAAAATCAGCACATCGGGCATGCTCGAGTTTCGCATCCTTGCCAATCGAGCGCCAGCATCCGACCGAGATTGCCTTGGCGCGGCAAAACCCGCAGGCGCACGACGTCGTCCAGGGGGGCCGTGTCGTTGCCAAGTGGGTGAAAATTGCGCCGGACAAGTTTCAGGGAGTGCCAGGGATGGAGAGCCGGCAGACGAAGACTGGCGAGACCGAAGTGCTCGTGCACATGGACGAATACGACGTGGACGGCAACTATCTCGATCGTGCCGGAAGCGGCTACGACGAATCGGCGCGGCCCGCCGTTAACTTTTCGTTCAACACTCCCGGAGCAACACGTTTTGGCGCACTAACGGGCGATAATCTTCCCGACCGGATCAGCGGCAGCCACAGCCACCTGGGAATCATTCTCGACGGGAGGCTGTTTTCCGCGCCGCGGTTGATCAGCGCGATTACCTCACAGGGTCAGATTACGGGCGACTTTACTCAGGACGAGGTGGCGTTCATCGTCGAAATCCTGAACGCCGGCCATCTGCCGGCGGCGCTGGCCAAGACGCCGGTCAGTGAAACCAACATCAGCCCGCAATTGGGCGAAGATACGATCCGTAACGGCAGCATTGCGATGATTGTCTCGACGATCGCCATTCTGATCTTCATGGCGGTTTATTACCGCTTCGCCGGACTGGTGGCCAACCTCGCCGTATTGTTGAACATCCTGCTCGTCGTGGCGTGCATGATCCTGTTCAAGGCCGCGTTCACGCTCGCGGGTCTGGCCGGTCTCGTCCTGAGCGTGGGTATGGCGGTGGACGCCAACGTGCTGATTTACGAGCGAATGCGCGAAGAGTTGCAACGAGGCGCCGCGCTTCGCATGGCAATTCGCAATGGTTTTGGCCGCGCCATGGCGACGATCATCGATAGCCATATCACCACGTTGCTCACTGGAGTTGTGCTTTATGCGATTGGCACCGATCAGCTCAAGGGTTTCGCAATCACGCTAATCCTCGGTTTGCTGCTCAACCTGTTCACCGCTGTTTACTGTGGCCGAATTGTGTTCGACGTGGCCGAGCGTCGCCGTTGGATCACAAAGCTCAATATGATGCGGATGATTCCCGAGACAAATTTCGACTTCGTCAAGCCGACCGCGTATGCCGTGACCGCGTCCCTCCTCGTGATTGCGATCGGACTGGGCGCCGCCTGGGCGCGCGGTTCCCAATTACTGGACATTGACTTTGTTGGCGGCACTTCGGTGCAAATTCAGCTCCAGGAGCCAATGCACATCGCGGATGTGCGAAGGATCGTTGAAGGGGGCGGCGATCCCAACCAGGCAATTGAAGATGTCACTGTGGCCGCCGTTGGCGCCGAAGGACAAGAAAGCTCGGTCTTTAAGATCGATAGCTCGATCGAAGAGATTCCGACATTTCAAGCACGCCTGCAAAAAATGTTCGCCGGCAAGCTGGCTGTGTACGAAATGTCGTTCACTGCGCCCGAAACGATTCCGGCCGACGATCGCACACCCCCGTCGTCCGCCCCGATCTTTGTAGCTCCAGGCACTGCGGGAGCTCAACAATCATCGGAAAAGTCAGCGAACCCCTCTTTGGAAGAGCCGGCCGCGACGAAAGAGACACCTGCCACGGATGGCGCATCTGCCAAGGAGGGCGATGGTTCCAAGGACACAGCCAACGAGAAAAGCGACGCGACTAAACAAGAAAACAACGGCGACGGAAAAACCGGCGAGCAGAAAGCGGCCGACGATGACAACGCCAACCAGCAGTCGGCGCTTCGCCGCCTACCGAGCCTTGCGCCATTAGCGGTCACATCCGTCCTGCTTTTGCAAGACGAAACCGCCACACAGGCGTCCTCCACCGGCCCGGCGGAAACGACCAAGACAGAAGATGCCAAGGCCGACATAACCAAGGCTGATGCAACGACGGATGGAAAGGACGCCGAGCAAACGAAGACAGACGCCGAGCCCAAAACCACAGACGAAATTCAAGCAGCCGACAAACAAGCAGCCGACAAAAGCGCCCGATTCAAAGCAGCCGGCAGCCAAAGACAAGGCGCGTTCACCCGCGGTGACAGCGCCGGCGGCCACCGCCAACCCCTTTGCGGGCGGCAGCAAGGCAACTCTCCAATTCAGGCAAAAGATCAGCCGCGACACTTTGCAGCTTCGTTTGGCCGATACAGCCGCTCGGCTTGGTTTCCACAACGCGCTGTTCCAAGCCGAAGATCCCGAAGGCGGAATTAGCTCGCGCCCCTTTGAGGAGTGGTCGGTGGTCACCACCCTGAAATCGGAGCAACTCCAACAGGTGCTCCAGTCCGTGGACCAGGAGCTGAGCAATACGCCCATCTTCCGCGCGGCCAGCAAGGTTGGCGGACGCGTTGCCGGCCAGACGAAGGTCATGGCCGTCTACGCCATCCTGGCCAGCATGGTGATGATTGTCGTCTACGTCTGGGTGCGATTCCAGAACATCGTTTTTGGTTTGGCGGCCGTCGTGGCGTTGGTTCACGATGTGCTCGTCACGATCGGCGCGATTGCTCTGAGCTACTATGTCGCTCCGTGGTTCGGCTGGGCGATGGTCGATCCGTTCAAGATCAGCCTGGATGTGGTGGCGGCTCTGCTGACGATCGTTGGCTTTTCGATCAACGACACGATCGTGATCTTTGATCGTATCCGCGAAATCAAAGGCAAGAGTCCCGAGGTGAACCACAGAAATGGTCAACAAAGCGGTCAATCAAACTCTGGGCCGAACGATTCTTACCTCGGGTACCGTGCTGATCGTGACGTCTGATCCTTTACATTTGGGGCGGACAGGAGATCCACCCGTTTGCATTCGCGATGCTGGTCGGCCTGGTAGCCGGCACGTATAGCACGGTATACATCGCCTCGCCGCTCGTGTCTATGGCTCCGAAAGCCGGGAACCAGTCGCGACCGCATTCGCCGCTTTGGCGAGCGGCCGCAACCGATCGGCGCACGGTGAATGCCGCCGCCAGAGCTTAATCATTCGCCAGACGACCTTTCAACGGCCGTCTTATGGCGATCTCTGGTATGAACGATCGGTTTCAAGAACATCTCACGGGACAATTGGCCGAAATCCGCTCTGCGGGCCTCTACAAGAGCGAGCGCGTGATCACGTCGCACGCAAAAGCGTCGAATCGCCACGACCACCCGCGGCAACGTATTGAATTTCTGCGCCAACAACTACCTCGGCCTGGCCGATCATCCCCAAATTACCGCCGCCGCGCACCGCGCGCTCGACGAGTGGGGCTATGGGCTCGCCTCCGTCCGCTTCATTTGCGGCACGCAGCAGCCCCACAAACAGCTCGAGCAAGCACTGTCGCAGTTCCTCGGAACCGACGATGCCATCCTCTATTCCTCCTGCTTCGACGCCAACGGCGGGCTGTTCGAGACCCTGCTCTCGGCCGAAGACGCCGTGATCAGCGACGAATTGAATCACGCCTCGATCATCGACGGCGTACGCCTATCCAAGGCCCAACGCTTCCGCTACCGCAACAACGACATGGCCGACCTGGAAGCGAAGCTGCAAGAAGCCGGCTCCGCCCGCTTCAAGCTGATCGCCACCGACGGCGTGTTTTCCATGGACGGAATCATTGCCAACCTGCCAGCCATCTGTGAGCTGGCCGACAAGTACGATGCCCTGGTGATGGTGGATGACTCTCACGCCACCGGCTTCATGGGCCAGCGCGGTCGCGGAACGCACGAGCATCACGGCGTGATGGGCCGCATCGATATCCTCACCGGAACGCTCGGCAAGGCACTCGGCGGCGCCAGCGGCGGTTACACTGCCGCTCGGCAGGAAATTGTCGATTACCTGCGGCAGCGGTCGCGGCCGTATCTGTTTAGCAACACGCTCGCGCCGGCGATTGTCGGTGGCACCCTTGCGGCGCTTGAGCTGCTCTCGCAGTCAACCGAACTTCGCGACCGTTTGGAGGCGAACACCCGTCACTTCCGCGCGCGAATCGCCGACGCGGGCTTCCACATCGTGGCGGGCGAGCATCCAATCGTTCCGGTGATGATCGGCGACGCCGCGCTCGCCACTCGTATGGCCGATCTGCTCCTGGACGAGGGGATTTACGTGATCGGCTTTTCGTATCCGGTCGTGCCACAGGGCAAGGCCCGGATCCGCGTGCAGGTTTCGGCCATTCATACGCGCGACGATCTCGATCGCGCTGTTGCCGCGTTTGCGCGTGCGAGCGAAGCTTTCGTGAGCCATTACGCGGCGCGGGCGGCGGCAACCCCATAGCACTGCGCGTCACAAAATCGCAATCCGCGGCGATCCTTTTCGGCCAGAATCGGCTCGGCAACCGGCCAGTGAATCGCAAGTTGCGAATCGTTCCAGAGAATCGTCCGCTCCGCCGACGGGCAATACACGTCGGTGCATTTATAGACGACTTCGGCTTCGTCGCTCACGGCACAAAACCCATGCGCAAATCCCGGCGGAATATACACTTGCTTGCGATTGTTCGCTGTCAAATAGATGCCGAACCAGCGGCCAAATCGCGGCGAGTTGCGCCGCAAATCGACCGCCACGTCGAAAACATCCCCGCGCACCGCTCGCACCAGTTTTCCCTGCGCGTGCTCGATCTGATAGTGCAGGCCGCGAATCACGTTCTTGCGCGACAGCGAATGGTTGTCCTGCGGAAAGTGCAACGGGCAGGCCGGCCGCTTTGAACCGCTCGCCGTGAAATGTCTCCATGAAGTACCCCGCGTGTCTTCAAACAACTCGCGGTTCGAGCACGACAAGTCCCGGGAAGTCGTGTGAGCAACAATGTTCATAACTCTATTCTCGGTTCGGAATACTTACGCCGCGGCGCGACACGGCGGCGAGCGAAAGCCGCCGCCGCGTCGTCGGCCACCTGAAGTCAAGTACTGCCCGTATTCGTTCTTCATGGCGCGTCCCAGCGCCTCGAGCTGCTCTCGCGTGATGAACCGCAGGTGGAACGCAACTTCCTCGATACAGGCGATCTTTAATCCTTGCCGCTGCTCGATCGTCTGCACGATAGCTGGCCGCCTGCAACAGCGACTCGTGCGTGCCCGTGTCGAGCCAGGCAAACCCGCGAGTAAATCGCTCGACCACCAACTGCCCGCGCCGCAGATATTCGCGGTTCACGTCGGTGATCTCCAGCTCGCCGCGCGGCGACGGCTTCAGGTTCGCCGCGATATCCACAACCTCATTGTCGTAAAAGTACAAACCTGTCACCGCCAAGTTCGATTTCGGCGCCTTCGGCTTCTCCTCCAGCGAAATCACGCGGCCCTCGGTGTCCATCTCGACCACGCCGTACCGCTCGGGGTCTTTCACCGGGTAGCCGAACACCGTGGCTCCCGTCTTGCGGCTTGCCGCACGGGCCAGCATCTGCTGAAAGTGCTGCCCGTAAAAAATGTTGTCGCCGAGCACCAGCGCCACATTATCGCCGCCAACGAACTGTCGCCCGATCAAAAATGCCTGCGCCAGTCCCTCTGGCTTCGCCTGCACCGCGTACTCGATGTGAATGCCGACGCTACTGCCGTCCCCCAACAGCCGCTGATAGCTCGGCAGTGTCCTCCGGCGTGCTAATCACCAGCACGTTGCGAATGCCCGCAACATCAATGTCGAGAGCGGGTAGTAGATCATCGGCTTGTCGTACACGGGCAAGAGCTGCTTGCTCATCGCCCGGGTGACTGGATACAGCCGAGTTCCGGACCCGCCGGCGAGAATGATGCCTTTGTTGAAATGCCGCGTCATCGTGCCCTCCCTGGCGAACGAGAATCTTGCTGCGTCTTGCAGCTTGTCGCGAAAAAGTTGAGGGCGAGAGTTTACCGCGGGAGGTGGGAGGATCGAAGATCGGTTTTCGTGCGTGCTAGCGAGCCATGCACGGAAGTTAGTGCCGCTACCGGTTAATTGGTATCGGCCCTTGCAAGCTACGCTGAAACCTTCCGCTCCAGCGGCTCGCAATCGAAGAACTCTTTCAAGCGTTCAAGCGACACCGGCTTGAGCAGGTGTGCATCAATTCCGGCTGATAGACGCTGATCGGGGTCATCCTTGTACCCGCTGTAGGCGATGATCCGAGAATTGGCCAGACCCGCTTCGCCGCGCAATCGCGGGGCAAGGCGATAGCCATTGCAGCCGGGCATGCCGATGTCGAGAAAAACCAATTCCGGCTCGAATTCTTGGCCCTTTGCCACCGCTTCCTCGCTCGTCATCGCCGTTTCTGCTTCGTGTCCGCATAGCTTGACGAGTTCGGCCAGCAAGAAGGCGGTGTCAATGTTATCGTCCACGATTAACACGCGCATAGATAACCCCCAAATCGAATGTGGAGAGCTCCGTTTCACTGTAGGCAAATCTCGTTTCGGCGGCAAGTTGGCACAAAATGTTCTAAGCAATCGGTTTCAGGGGTGGCTTCCCTGTGAAGTCATGCACGGAGGTTCGCAATGAGAGTCCTGATTGTGGAGGATCAGCCCGACCTGGCTGGCGTTTTGTCCGCCCTAGTGGGGCAAATGGGTCATGAAACCGTCGTTGCGCCCGCAGGAAAGGATGCAATCCGTGCTTGCCTGCGAGCCAGACCAGATCTGGTCCTCATGGACATCGAACTGCCAGATTTCGATGGCTACGAACTGACCAAGCGCCTAAAAAGCCAGTTTGACCTTGCCAATGTGCCGGTCTGGGTCGTGACGTCGCTGTCCGACAATAAGTACAAGCGAGACGCTGCCGGAATGACCGGTTATCTTCAAAAACCTGTTTCGGCAAGCGGCCTGGAACTGCGCACTAGTCGGCGTCGGATCGACTGTTTGAATCGCTGAGCGACGAATCTTACCCGCGGCCGTGCGGGTTTTCTCACGCTCTGCGGGCAAGCGTTATACTTTCTGCAAACTGCCGACGTTGACGGACAGCAACTTTGTCACTTTCCATCATGACTCATTCACGAATCAGCATCCTCGTTTTGGTTCTCGTTTCGGCGGCGTACGGCACCGGGCGCCGGGCGCGGATGAACGACTCAAGGGCATCGCCTGCCGGTCGGTGCATCTTGGTTTTCCGGCCGAGGAAGGCAACGCGTTCTACAACGAGATCGCTATCGACAACTCCGCGCTGGGACGTACTTCATGGTCTGCGGCTGGACCAAAGGTTACTTCGGCCTGCAGGAACAAGGCAGGGGCCGCAAAGTGGTGATTTTCTCCGTCTGGGATTCCGGCCAGAACGATCCACAGGCCGTTGCCGAAGGTGAGCGCACGAAGCTGGTGTTCAAAGACGAGAAGGTCCGCACGGGCCGGTTTGGCGGGGAAGGCACCGGCGGGCAATCGTTCTTTGACTACGACTGGAAAGTCGGCGAGACATACCGTTTCCTGGTGACTTCGAACGTAGATGGACAGCGCACCGAGTACGGCGGTTACTTTTACGTTCCCAAGGACAAGGCCTGGAAACACCTGGTGACGTTCTCGACCGTCACAGGCGGGAAGAACCTCAGCGGCTACTACTCGTTTGTTGAGGATTTCAAGCGCGACCGTGTGTCTACAACCCACGTCCGCCGTGCGCGATTTGGCAACGGATGGGTGCGCGCCGTGAACGGAGAGTGGTCATTTCTCGGTCGTGCGCGGTTCACCGCTGATTCCAACCCGGTCACGAACATCAACGCCGGTGTTGAAGACGACCGGTTCTTTCTGGCGACCGGAGGCGATACGGAGAACGACGACACGAAGCTGCGCGAGTTCATCGAACTTCCGGCAGGGGAACGCCACCGACCCCCTGCGGATCTGCCGCTGGCCGCTCGTGAGAATTCTGAGAACTCCGCCTCAGAATGAGTTCGCGACTAGGGCAGGCGTGCAATTTTTTCCCATGGCACGCGCGATTCGGAAGCTTCTAGGCTTGCCGTTCAGCGGTTACTATCTAAGACTCCGCGCTTTTTGCCGCTTTTCAAGCTGCCATATGTAATCAGCAATGGACTCTAGCTATAGTGATGATCAGTCCTCTGTGACGCGCGAGGCGATGCGAAAGAGATTCAAACATGACGAACTTACTCAATCGCATTTTCCGACAGTCCGATTCGGCAAACTCGCCCGATCGAGCGCACATGACATTTGGCCAGACATCCGTCGGTCGCACTCTCTCGCGAACCCGGCTGCTTCTCAAGAAACAACTCTGGATTTGGCCGATTATCGCCGTCGTGTTGCTGGCTGCGGTCGGCTACGGCATCCGCAGCGCAATCGAACGCACGATGAAAGAGAGTTTGCAGTCACAGTTGCACACCACGCTGAACATCGAGCGGTCGATGCTCGAAACCTGGCTGAAAGTCCAAGAGTCCAACGCCGAATCGCTTGCCAACGACAAGCACGTTCGTGAAGTTGCCGCTGAGATCCTCGCGGAAGCTCGCACCATCGTTGGATCCGACGCTTCACAGTCAGGCGAGCTGCCGCAAGCCCCGCGCCCCAATACGTCGGCACTTCACTCGCGATTGAACCAGGAGCTTAGCACGGGGATGTCGGCCCACGGCTTTGGACGTTATATCTTGGTGGACAAACAGCAAAGCATTATCGCGGCCACGAGCCCTGAATTGATCGGTCAGACGATTGCGGAGTATGAGGGCTTTCTGAACCGCGCCTTGGAGGGCCAAGTGACTGTAAGCCCACCGTTTGCAAGCGTCGTTCGCCTGAAGGACGATCGCGGCCGCATGCGGACCGGCACGCCAACCATGTTTGTTTGCGCCCCCGTGCGTGACTCCAACTTCCAGGTTGTTGCTGCGCTCGGGTTGCGGATGCGCCCGGAGCGGGAGTTCACACGGATCCTGCATCTGGGGCAGTTTGGCAAGTCGGGCGAGACCTATGCCATCGACAAGACAGGGCTGCTGGTGTCGGGCAGCCGCTTTGACGAGGGCCTGATTCTGCTTGGCCTATTGCCCGATCTCGACGACTCACACTCCATCCTCACTCTTTCCGCCCGTGATCCGGGAGGAAATATGGAAGAGGGTTTCCGTCCCAGAGTCCGGCGCTCCGAGCTGCCACTCACGAAGGCTGCGGCGGCCGCGACTGCCGGCTCATCGGGCGTCGATGTCGATGGATACAACGACTATCGCGGGGTGCCGGTTGTCGGCGCTTGGCAGTGGCTTCCCAAATATGACATTGGTTTGATTACCGAAATTGACCACGCCGAGGCTTATCGTCCGCTGACCATTCTACAGTGGGCGTTTTTCTCGATTTTTGGACTCTTGGCGTTGAGTTCGGTGGCCATCTTCGTGTTCACGCTCGTGGTCGCCCGTATGCAGCGCGATGCGCAGAAGGCGGCAATTGAAGCCAAGAACTTGGGGCAATACCGCCTTGAAGAGAAAATTGGCGCCGGTGCAATGGGCGCCGTGTATCGCGGGCACCACGCCATGCTTCGCCGCCCTACGGCGATCAAGCTGCTCAATGTGGACAAAGTCAATGAGGAGTCGATTCAGCGGTTCGAGCGCGAAGTGCAATTCACGTCACAGCTCAATCATCCCAACACCGTGGCAATCTATGATTACGGCCGGACTCCCGAGGGCGTCTTTTACTACGCGATGGAGTTCCTGGACGGCATTAATTTACAGACCCTGGTGGATCGCTATGGTCCACAACCCGAGAGTCGCGTTATTCACATCCTGAAGCAAATGTGCGGCTCTCTCTACGAGGCGCACTCGCTGGGCCTTGTCCATCGGGACATCAAGCCGGCCAATGTGATGCTCAACCGGCGCGGCGGCGAAGCCGACGTCGTCAAGGTCTTGGACTTCGGCCTCGTGAAAGCGATCGACGACGCCAAGCAATCGCGGCAGTCCGGCGGACTTTCGGGCACGCCGCTGTATATGTCGCCGGAAACCATTCAGACTCCGGACCTTGTTGACGCGCGGAGCGACATTTACGCCGTCGGCGCGGTCGGTTACTTCCTGATTACGGGGCAGCCTGTCTTCAACGCCAAGTCGCTCGTCGATCTATGTCAACAACATGTTTCGACCGTGCCTGATTCGCCGACGCAGCGGCTTGGGCGGGCGGTTTCGCCTGAGCTGGAAAGCGCCCTGCTCGCATGCCTTGAAAAGAAGCGTGCCAAGCGCCCGCAGACGGCCCGTGACCTGGCGAACCTGCTCGAGCGGTCGCCGCACGCCGCGACGTGGTCGCTCGACGAAGCTGAGGCCTGGTGGGGCCGCCACGAACGGTCCGAAACCAACGCGCCCAGTCTGGCCACGCGAGTAGCAGCCAATGGAGCTGGAAGCGACGGTAGCAACCAAGGAGGGACGCCGGCCGGTGATTTCAGCCTTGGCTCAAACATCTCCACAGCGCGGACCTCCACTTCCGGCTTCGAGCAGACCATGGCGCTTGGCGAAGAGAAAACGACCGATCGGTGACGCCGTGTTGTTTTAGCGTGATAGTGGTCAGAGCCGCCTCGGTAGATTGACTGCATTTCGCAATGGCCAAGTAATTCGTCGAGAAAGCGTCTTCAGTACGAACGAGTTTCGGCGCAGTGCGATTTCTGTGCAGGGGGGGCCCCGAGTTTTGCGCCGAAAGTCCTCTTTGGGAGCGACCCTGCTTTGACTCAAGTTGCGAACGGGTCGAAGGTTCGGCTTTTCGTGCCAGCGTGTAGAGGGCGACTTTTGAACATTTAGCGTTTTTTGGTTGCGTTGCGGAGTTCAACCGCAAAGAGGCCAAGGAAATGTTTCACGGACCCTTCGACAAGCTCAGGGCTGGCAGTGCGAAGACGCCAAGGCAGATGACCTGTGGGGCTTTTTCGGGATGTCAAAGAGCTTATGGCCGCCGGGACGGGCAGCGGAGTGATGGTAGTGGATGTATAGTATTGAGTCAAGTGCTACGTTTACTATACAGGTGGTCCCATTCCGTAAAGTTGTGCGGAGTCAGGCTTTGTGGCTGGAAGAAAAAGGCGCATGGTTTAATAAGGAATTCAGGAAGCCAGGAATGGTGTTTCATGGCTTCTTTAGCGAGATGCGAGTGACGGCATGCGGGAAACCGCTGATTCGGGTTGGGCCAGATTGGGCAATTCGCCGTGTTTTGCAGGGGCCGGCAACGCTTGCGTGACTCGAACATCTACGAGTCAGTCACGCGACACGGTTTCTTGCGGCAGCAAAACACAGGCACCCAGTCGCGGTTGTGGCGGCGGTTGGGCGTTGTGACTTTCGTGGAGGTGATGCGATGAAGCGACGAGAGTTTTTGGCGGCATCGGCGGCGGCGCTCGCGGGTACGGCACTCGTGGTTGCCGTTCAGGACGATGGGCCTACGCCTCGTGAGCCGGACTTGGTGTTGGACCGGTACGGTGGTGCGATAGCGATTTCGCCGGATTCGAAGGTGTTGGCGGTGGCGCGCGGGCCGGTTGGCGATGTGGAGGGGATTTGCTTTCTGGATGCGGAGAGTGGCAAGTGCTTGCCTGACTTTGAGCAGACGACCGAGATTGGAAAAGAGGGCGAGCCGTCAGACGTGATCGCTTATTCGGCCAATGGACGGTATTTCGCCGCTGGCGCAGACGGTTTTATGGCCCTATGGGACGCAAGAAATGGTAGGCGGTTAGCCGACCTTGGACCGATTCCGGACCGACCGTCTGGGAGAGTCAGTGCCCTCGCGTTCACACACGATTCCAAATACTTGTTCGGATTAGGCGGGTTCTGGCCCCTCGAGCCGGCGGGGGATGTACAAGAATTGGAGGGTCTGGCGCACTGCGAGTCCGTAGCCTTCTCGATAGACGGGGAGCGCTGTGCGACGAGGTTTAAAGGCGTAATCAGTCTATGGGACATGCAGACGCGGCGTAAGCTAATGGACTTTGGGCGAACAAGGCCCACAAGTGGTGTGCTGGAATTTACTCCAGATGGACGACTCATCGCTTCGAGCATGGTTCCAATCGACGGGCGACCATACTTTCTTTGGGACACCGAGACAGGGAAACCAAAGTACGTCCCCTTTGAGCACCTGCCTTCTTTTGACTTGTCGCCTGATGGCTCTCTGATCATTGGGGTTATCCCTGGAGGAGCGGCGTTGCTTCGGATCGAGGACGGCCGCGCCGCCTATAAGCTAGTCAAGCAATCGGAGATTCCTAAGAAGGGACGGAAAAGAGCCGCGGATCACAACGGTGTAGTGGGGATCCAGTTTTCGCCAAATCAAACGATGGTGGCACACTCACGACGTTTGGGCCTTAAAATCTGGAAAGAGAAGACTGGATTTAAGGGTTAGAGAGCGGAGCAGGTTCCAGGGAACCATTGCACACGTGTCTCGGCAGCGCAATGCCGTCCCGCCGGGACTCCGGCAATAAATTGCCGCGATTCATTCCAGGGGTTTCGTCCGCGGCGGACTCCACCCCTGGCTATTACATTCCACTGCTCCGCAGTTCCTGCAGGGGAGGCGAAGAGTGCCTGGTGACCTGGTAGTGACCTGGTGAGGCGATTGCAAAACCTAGCCACCCAGAGGCTGACGGCGTACCTGACCTGCGCTACTGAGCTGGCGAGGTTTGCGCCAATCACCTGCGTATGGCACGCGCAGATGTCACGAAGCGAGGCTTCGGTATTCTGCGTGAAGCCAGTTCGGGGATAAGCGCAGAAAAGCGGGAAGCCGCCGCCGCCATTCGCGCCCGCTCCGATGTCGCGCAAGCGATTCCAAAGATGCTCCAGCCGAACCGTGGCTCCGGTGTCACCGCTTGCCCAGAGCAGGGCGACCATCTCGCCGAACGCGCGGACGGTGCGCTCGCCGTTGGAGTGTGGCGAAGCGCCTGCCAAATCGCGCCGGCCGCCCCAGCGGGCCCTCATGAGGAGACCGCTGACCACCTGCTCGAAGCGTTGGTCGTCAGGCCACTTTTGGCCCTGACGTTCGACCATGAATTTCGCGAGCGTCTCCTCGGCGTCGGCGGCTATGTACTGATCGGCGCGAACGGCGGCGCCCAGATCGATCTCATCACGCGCGGAAAGCCGACGCTCGAGCGCGCTGCGGTGCGCCGGCGTGGCGATGACGATCACCGCTTCGCCTTTGAGCAGACCGCCGGCCACAAAGCCTTCGAGCGAATCGAGGAACGATTCGTCATCGCCGTAGAGTTGGACCAAGTGTTCGGTGGGCGCGATCTCGCCCCAAAAAACCGCATTCGGCAGTGTGTCGTTGGCGAGTTTCATGTCACCAGTGTATTGCAAGGGGCGGCGGATGTCGAATGCATACGAAGTGAGCACGGGATGAACGGCGGAATCAATCGGCCGCGTGCCAGCATGGAGGCGAGTCACAAAAGCTGCACCTCGATTGGCGAGTAATCCATAGCAAGTGACGGCAAAACACAGCCACTCGCCGTCAGGCACGCGTCGTGCCTGAGCTACGAAAGGTGAAGCAGAATGCAATCAGTCCGAGAACGGCCAAGAGAATCGTTGCCGGCTCGGGGATCACGACCTGGCGGAAGACAATGTCGTCGATCGCCAGGTCATTATTGAAGCCTGAGAGGTGCGTGAGCCGCAATTCGAGCGGGCCATTGAAGAAAGGCGGAAGGCTGGTGATGACTGGCAACTGGCCGTTTGCCGGAACATCGCTCAGACCGGATGCGAGCAAGGCGCCATTTCCGAGCAATTCCCAGCGGACCGAATGGCCCTGGCCCAGGCCGTCGTCATAATCAAGCAGCGAGAACGAATCGATCGCCACGCCGAAGCCGGCGTCTGGCGTGAGCAGCATGCTGAACGTCGCGAAGATGGCTTGCTGGCCGTTCCCAGAGTCGAGATATCCAACGCCGCTGGGCCAGATCGTGTTGCTGAAGCTCTTCCAGATCGGCCGATCGTTTGGCAGTCCGCCAGTTGCCGAAAACTGCAGGGCGATGTTCGGCGACGAGAGCACGCGGCTGCCGTAACCGGCCGGAACCGGCTGACCAATGAGTGGAGTAAGTGCGGTAAAGGTGAGCCGCGTATCGTCCAAGCCGGTCAGGCGGAACGCCGAAGTCACGGAGTTGTGGTCGGAGGGATAGTTGGCGATCTCCAGCTCTTCGGCGACATCGCCGCCAGGCGGACCGCTGCGCTTCGAATCGATCGCGGTGACGCCGGCGCCGGCGTAATAAACGATGTCGATCCGGTCCTGGGGCTCGAGGATGGGCTGCGGCTGGACGGCGGGGTTATCACCGTAGTTCAAATAGGTCGAAGGATAGACCGGCGACCAAGTGCGACCCGGGTGCGTGACTTCGTTGGGATAGACTTCGCGGAACGAGTCTTTGAAGCCGGCGGCGGTGGCGGCGAGCGATGCGGGCCATTGGACCGCGGCGCCATGAAGTCCGGCGGCGTCGGCGGCGGCCGTCCAGTCGAGATGCGAAGCCTCGTTGAAGTCACCGGTTAGGAATAGGGGCTGGCCGCTGGCGAGCGCACCGGTGGCGGTCGCGGCTTGGAGTACGGCTCGCATTTCGTCGCCGCGCGCGGCGACCTGGTCGGCGATCACGCTGGTGATGTTGGCGGGGACTTCTGGATCGTAGAGCCGGCCGCCGACGTAGGCGATGCCGTTGAGCTGATATGGGCCGTAGGGGGCGTGGAACAGGTGCGTGTTGAAAATCCAGGCTTCATGGCCGGGGGCGAACTCGACGAGCGCACCATAGCGATTGGGCGTATTGCCGATGATTCGATAGCGGCTCATGATGGCTTCGCTGCCGAGCTGCTGATCGTAGGAAAAGTAGCCGAGCGTGGCGGCCATGGAGCTGAGGGCGCTGGGGGTCATTTCCTGGAAGCCGATGATGTCGGCGCCGCTTTGGCGGATGGTGTCGATGAGCTGTTGCCTGCCGACAGGGTTTTCTTCGGCGCTCCAGACGTTGAACGACATGACTTTGAGATCAAGCGTGGCGCAGCGGGCGCAGGTCGGCAGAAGAGCGCCGATGAGCGAGGCGATGGCAAGAATCTTGCGAATCATACGGCATCCCGCCGCGGCAGCGTACTTCGATCGTAGTCGAAGACCGAGCATTCGGCTCCGGTCCATGCGCCGGCGATTGTAGCCGAACCCGAGCCGGCAAGCCACAAATGGGCGCCCACACTGGCATGCTAGAGTTTGGCTATGGACGACAACCCGTACGCAGCACAAAGACAGAGCCGGTCGATCAAGCGCCCGATGCGATAACGATCGAGTGGGGATGGCTGATTTTTTTCGTGCTGCTGGCCGGTTTGCTCAATTGGCTGATTTAGCGTCTTTGCTTTCGCTAAGCGTGCGAAGGCGGCGGGAGCGGAGGAGATTGCCGGGGCGCTGGGGAGATTCGTCTTCCTGGTAGAGCTTGATCGCCTGGTCGAGCTTCCCCTGAGCTTCGTGGACGCGGGCAAGATTGTAATCGACGGCGCCTTTCCAGATGGGGTTATCCCAAGTGGTAAAGTATTTGACGGCGGTGTCGAACTCGCCTTGTTCGGCCTTGATCTGCCCGAGCCAAAGCTTGGCCATCCAGTCGGAGCGGCGGGCCTCCTTGACGACGACCTTGGCCTCTTCGCCCGAGCGGTTCTGAGAGAGGAATGCCTCGAACATCTGGTCCTGCTCTCGATCGGAGTACTGGGCCTGATTGAGGTAGAGCACCGCTCCGTCGTCGTGGCTGTAGTTGCCGGCGAGCTGGAGTAGTCGGCCGACGCCGAGTGGGATTCGCTGGCGCTGTTGCCGTTCGCTCGACTGGCCGGTCCATTCCGCGGACTCTTCACGGCGGCTGGCGACTTTGCGGTCGGTAGCCGATTCCACGATGTGCCGGCGAAGCTGCTGGAGGGGAGTCATCTCGAACTCGGCCATCGCCCGCACGCGCTCGTCGGCGGCTGCGCGGACGGCGGCGGTCTCGTAGGTGCGCGGCCAGAGTGCCACGCGAGGGCCGATCGCTTCGACGGCTTCTAGCTTCTCGGCGAGCGCGGCGAGCGGCGCGGCGAGCACGACGCGCTGCTCGCCACCGAGGCTGTTTTCCAGGATTTCCATGCGACGGCTGAGGAAGCCGGGACCGGCCTCGATGAGCGCGGTCACTTCCTTGAGGTCGTCGGCTTTGATGGGGTAGGGATTCTTCGAGTCCACGTCGAGCTGGCGGAGCAGCTTGTCGTCCGCCGCGACGTCGCGGAGCGTGGCGATCTTGCCGGTGTCTGGTGCGAGGACTGGCAACCCGAGGCGCGGATCGAAGAGGTAGAGATCGGCGCGCGGTGAATCGCCGTCGTTGCGTGAGTGAACGAGGGCGGGAATCCAGTCGCGCGGCCCGGCGGATGTGTCGTTGGCGTCATTTTGGTTGACGGCAAGCATTACGACGTCGAGCCCTTGCTGACGCGCGAGCAGGATGAATACCCAGGCGCGGTCGCTGGCAGTGCCACGGCCGAGAACGACGGTTTCGTAAGGCGTGTGCCAATGGCGGGGGAGCTTGTACTCGCTGGTGGAGGGCCAGTCGTCGGGCTCGAGTTGGATGTTGCGGATCGTCCAGTCGAAAAGGCGCACGGCGAGCCGTAGCTCGGACGGGTCGTCGGCCGTAGTGTACTTGAGCGGCGAAGGAAGGGGCTCTGGCGCGTCAGCGGCTGCCGCGTCGCCACTTACATGCCGCGCAATCCGACTGAGCCAAACCGCTTCGAGCAAAAACGGACCGTCGTAGTCGTAGTGGAACGCGGCGTCGCCGAGTTTTTGGACCCACGTTGATTTTTGGTGCGCTTCGGGCAGCGTTGCGATCAACGGCGAGGGCGACCAGTCTCCGGACGTTTTCTGCCCGCGGATCCATTGGTTGAGGCGGCCGACGGCAAGATCGAGAGCCTGGCGGGATTCTTGTTCGTGAAAGTTGAACAGCGTTTCCATTGTGCCCACAAGGATTTCGCCGCGCTGCTTGTCGGAGAGTTGCGCGCCGCGCAATGCGCGACGACGTTGTTATTGCCCGAGGTGCCCGACGAACCACAGCCGGCCAGCGGCGCGGCCACAATCGCGGCGGCCAGCCAGCAGAGCAAGCATCGCAAAGTTTTCAGTCGTTGTTTCACCGAAGTTGCTCCACGGTTTCGCGCAACTTGCAGATACGCTCGAGCAGTCCGCGAAACTGATCCAGAGGAATCATATTCGGTCCGTCGCTTGGGGAGCGGTCGGGATCGGGGTGCGTTTCGAAAAACAGGCCGTCGATGCCGATGGCGACGGCCGCGCGGGCCAGGGGCTCGACCATGGCTCGGTTGCCGCCGGTGGAAGCGCCGAGGCCGCCCGGCTGCTGAACGCTATGCGTGGCGTCGAAGATGACCGGCACGCCGAGGGCGCACATTTCGGGAATGGCCTGCATGTCGTTGACAAGGCGGCCATAGCCGAAAAAGGTGCCGCGTTCGCAGAGGAGGATGTTCTTGCAGCCGGCGCCGTTGAGTTTGGCGACGACGTGTTTCATGTCCCAGGGAGCAACGAACTGACCTTTCTTCACGTTGACTGCTTTGTCGGTGGCTGCGGCGGCGAGGAGCAAGTCGGTCTGACGGCAAAGGAATGCTGGAATTTGCAGCAGGTCGCACACTTCGGCGGCCGCGGCGGCCTGATCCGATTCGTGGATGTCGGTGGTGACTGGCAGGCCGGTAGCTTCTTTGACGCGGCGGAGGACTTCCAGGCCGCGCTCGATCCCTGAGCCACGGAACGACTCAACGCTCGTTCGATTGGCCTTGTCGAACGAGGCCTTGAACACGAGCTGCACGGGGAGGCGCTGCTGTAAGTTCCTTGAGCCGAGCGGCGATCGAGAGCGTGAGCTCGTTGGACTCGATCACACAGGGGCCGGCAATCAGCAGCAGTTTTTCGCCGGGGCCGACGCGATAGGGGCCGACTTGGGCAGGGTTATTCGGCACTCGAGTCCCTTTCAACAAGCATCCGTGCGAAGTCCATTCAATCGAACAGTGTGACGCAATAGCCGGTAACTGTCGATTGCTTATATCTGACTCAGTTTGGCAGCCGTACTGGGCGATCGATCGCATACTTGTTGTTCAATCAAGTACTGATTTCGCACGATAATCGTGAGCCGGCGTGGGACGATGTCGATCACGAGAGGCAGCATGCCGCCCGGATCGCCGTCGAGCTGATACGGCACGGCTTCGTCGGATTCGATCACGACTCGCGTCGCCTGCGCCGTCACGCAGTCGGACATCCGCCCATGTCCGCCGCAGACGACCCCGGCGAGATATCGCATGCCAGCCCAAAAGGCCCGTCCCTGAAACAGGCACAGGTCCAACCGGCCATCGATTCCGCAGGCGCCTGGTGAAAACGACAGGCCGCCGGCATAGAGCGGCAGGTTGGTGACGAATGCCCAGCGCGCTTGGACCGAATGTTCCACGGGTGTCTCGTCGTGCGGGGAATTCAAGCGGTATGTGACTCGAAACTCGGGGTAATGATAGTTACGGAACGCATCCCAGATGTGTTTGGCATAGCTCCATTGCGTTATATGGCCGTCGCGGGCGCCGTGGAGTCGGCCGACCACTTCGGCATCGAAACCGCACCCGGCCATTAATAGGAAAAGCCGACCGTTGGCGCGCCCGGTGTCGAGTTGGACTGTTCGGCCATCGGCGATCAGTTTTGCCACTTCGTGCGGATTACGCGGAGCGCCGAGGCAGCGGGCGAGCAGGTTTTCGGTCCCCAGTGGCAAGAGCGCGATCGGCAATCCGGGTCCCGTACGATTGACAATGTCGGTCGCAGTACCATCTCCGCCCGCAGCAACGAGTGCGCGAAGTTCGGTCTTATTGTGGAGCTCCGCCGCCTTACCAACCGCGGCGTGACGGTCGGTAATAATTTCGGCCTTAAAACCAAGGCGCCCAGCGCATGTGAAGCTCCGCGATGCGGGCGCGTCCGTTGGACGCGCCCGCGCGTGGGTTGGCCGCAATCACCACGGTTTGGGCGTGCGTGCTTTCCATGGGGTTGGATTTGAAGGAGTCTCAAAACGGGAGGCGTGAACGTTGTTGCGCGTCTCAAAACGAGCTAAACGGTTTGACCTCAGAAACAACACAGCAGTTTTAAGCACATGTAGCAGAGTTGACTGTGATGGGATGGCGCGTTTGCAGGCGTGTAATCTGAATTCCGAAATTCATAAGTTTTTGTAAGTAAGTGAGTTATGCCTCGAATCCAGGCGGCGCTGCGGAGGAGTACGGCATGATGGCACGACCCTTGCCTAACACTAGCAACGGCCGGGATTCGATCCCACCCTCCTTGTTGTGATCGCCGGGAAACCGGCCGTCAATGCAGGTGATAATTCGATGGCCCGCGGGGTCTCTGACGTCATTTTGGCCGGATGGTTGCCTTGCCCCTGACTGTCCAGCATTGCCAATTGATATTGGCGCGTTAGAGGCCCCGTTTTTTTTGCGCATCTCGCAACCATCTGAACGCCTTGGCTTCGGTATTGTGGTTTACCGAACTGCTGGCGTGCCACTCTGGCCCTGGCTTTGCCCTTATACTCTGGCGAAGTTCAAAAAAGGAGATGCGGCCGTTGGATCGACCACTGCGAATCAGTATTGCTGAAGACAACGAGGACGTACGCGCGGCCCTGAAGTCGATGGTCGCTTGTTTGGGCCATGAGGTGGTGTGTGCTGCCAAAAATGGCCAGGAGTTGGTGGATGCAGTTGCCGGCCGGGAGTTGGACCTGGTGATTGCCGACCTGGAAATGCCGGTGCTGGATGGACTGGCGGCCGCCGAGGAGATCACGCAGACAAGGAACGTGCCAGTCATTTTGCTCTCTGGGCACGCAGACATTCTCGCGGTCGTGGAGCAGAACGAGCCGATTGCGCTGCGGTTGCTTAAGCCGGTGACGCTGGATCGGCTGCGCTCGGCGATCGAACAAGTGACCGGTCGAGTGTAACGCAAACTTTGACTGTCCCGGCAGCGTACTTAAGTATTGAATCAGCAAGCGAATACGCAGGTTTACCCCGCTCGGGGATGGCTTGTCATGGGGGTGAAAAACCGATAAATTGTGCGTTTACGCAATTCGACCTGGGCTCGATCGGCAGCGCGGAAGGAAGGCTTGGCGATGAAAAAAGACATACATCCTCGATACATGGTGACGACGGTCAAGTGCGGCTGCGGCAACAGCTTTCACGACGCGCAGCACGGTGCCCGAGATGAAGGTCGATATCTGCAATGTCTGCCACCCGTTCTATACGGGCAAGTTGAAGTTCGTAGATACGGCCGGCCGGATCGAGAAGTTCAAGACGAAGTTCGCCGGCGCCGGCTACGCCAGTCTACAAAAGAAGAAGAAGGCGGCCAGCCGAACCGGCCGCCCGCCGAGTCCTAGCGGCCAGCATGTTCTTTGCGGGCGGCCGTGCCGGCCGCAAACCGTTTCTGCGCCCGCAGCACGTGGCGTTGCGTGTTGTCACACTGCGCTGTTGTGGCTTGTTATAACCAGTTTGGTAGGCTCGCCCTGCGTTAAACGGCGATGCTCACCTCCATGGTTCCGGCAGTGCGCGAATTGTATTTTGGTTTGCGATTCGTGTGATCTATGCGCGACATCCTGGAAGAAAAACTGAACGCGGTTTGAGGAGCTGGAAGGGCAGCTCATGGATCCCGGCGGTGCAAGCTGCTTCCGGCCGGCATGAGCGCGGTTGCGCGCGAACATGGCTCGCTGGCCAAGGTGGCCACGAAGTATCGGCGCTTCAAGGAGCATCAACCAGCAGATTCGCCGAAGCGGTCGAGATGAGCCGAGGGCTCGGACGCCGAGATGCGCGAGTTGGCCGAAGCCGAGCTGCCCGGCTTGCGCGAGGAGCGCGAGAAGCTTTGGAACGAGCTGCTGGACATGACCATCGGCGGCGAAGACGCCAACCGATCGCGGTGCATCATGGAAATTCGCGCCGGCACCGGCGGCGACGAGGCGGCGCTGTTCGCCCGCGATCTGTACGAAATGTACAAGCACTACTGCGAGGACGAAGGGCTGGAAGTTCGAAGTCTTGGACATGAGCCCCACCGAGCTGGGCGGATTCAAGGAAGTGATCCTCGGCGTCGAAGGCGAGGGCGTCTATCGCGAGCTGCAGTACGAGAGCGGCGGGCATCGCGTGCAGCGCGTGCCCGAGACCGAGCAGAAGGGGCGCATTCACACCTCGGCCGCGACCGTGGCGGTGCTGCCCGAGCCGGAAGACGTCGAGATCGACATCAAGCCCGACGATTACCGCAAGGATTTGTTTTGCGCCAGCGGCCCGGGCGGGCAGCACGTCAACAAGACGCAGTCGGCGGTGCGGCTGACGCATCTACGAGACCGGCATCGTCGTGCAATGCCAGGACGAAAAGAGCCAGCACAAGAATTTTGCCAAGCGCACTGCGCGTGCTCAAGACGCGGCTCTACGAGCACATACGCGATGCGAGAACAGCAGAAGCGGGCTAGCGGAGCGAAAGACGCTGAGTCGGCTCGCGGCGACCGCAGCGAGCGGATTCGCACCTACAACTTTCCGCAGAACCGGATGACCGACCACCGCATCGGCATGGACTGGTACAAGCTCGACAGCATCATCGCCGGCAACTTGCAGCCGGTGACCGAGGCCTGATCGACTATGCGCGGCGCGAGCAGCGGGAGAGCGATGGGGGTGGCGGAGTAAATGGCGAAGAGGCAAGTGTCTGGTGACCCAGTCGTCTTGTGGCCTGGTTTTGACGAGGCGTAGAAGCAGCGGCAACACTAATGTCTGAAACGTGGACCATCGGCCGCCTGCTGCAATGGACCACCGACTATCTCAAACAGCATGGCGCCGATACCCCGCGGCTGGATGCGGAAGTGCTCTTGGCTCACTGCGCGGGTGCAAGCGGATCGAGCTTTATACCGCGTTCGACGAGCCGGCGAGCGACGATTTGCGGACCAAGTTTCGCGCACTGGTCAAAGAGCGGGCCGAGGGCAAGCCGGTGGCGTATCTCGTCGGCCATCGCGAGTTCTACTCGATGGAGCTTTCGGGTTACGCCCGATGTGCTCATTCCGCGGCCGGAGACCGAATTGCTCGTGGTCCGGCTACTGGACATTGCCAAAGAGCGGGGGCCGAGTGAATCGCTGGCGATCGCCGACGTGGGTACGGGCAGCGGCATCATCGCCGTGGTGGCGGCGAAGTGGTTGCCATCGGTGCGCGTGACGGCGATCGAGCGCAGTCGGGAGAGCAATCGATGTCGCTAAAACAAATGCCGTACAGCATGGCGTCGCGGAGCGCATCGAATGGGTGGAAGGCGATCTATTCTCCGACGTGCCGTCCGAAGTGACGTTTGATATCATCGCCAGCAATCCGCCGTACGTGAGCGAGGCCGAGTTTGCGCAGTTGTCGAAGAGTGTCAAAGACTTTGAGCCGTACGAGGCGCTCGTGGCAGGTCCGCGAGGGACCGAGGTGATCGAGCGACTCATACCACAGGCGGCCGAGCGGCTGAAGCCAAGTGGCTGGTTGCTGTTTGAAGTGAGCCCAATGATCGAGGCTGCCGCGCGAGCGTTGTTGCAGGCTGATTCACGGTTTACTGTCGGACCGACAGTGAAGGACCTTGCGCAGCAGCCGCGGGTAGTGCAGGGGCGGCGGAAATGAGTCTATGTCCTTGATTGTGGAGGCACCTGGTTAGCGCCTTCGAGGGTATAGTCTTCGCGGATCGGATAAAAGACATCCATGGCGCGGATTGGCCGGTCGCCGCAGACGAGCGAGTGAACGACACCGCCGGGAATGCGCCACATATCGCCGGGGCGGACGTGGCGCGTTTCATCCCCAATCGTGAAATCCCCCTCTCCTTCCAATAGCAAGCCGAGCTGCTCATGCGGATGCTCGTGTGGCTCGACGCGGGAGTGCGGCTTCATCTCAACCAGCGAGATCATGGCGTGAGCGGCGTGCGCGGTGAAAATGTTGACGCCAGGGAAGATCTCTTTGGTGAAGCAGTCGGATTTGGTGCTAAAGTATTTGCTCATGGCGGCCTGCTTTCGGCTCTTTGGCCGGTTGACGCGGGGAATCGAGGGGCTAACCTAGATTAACCAATTCCCCATCGCCTTTCGAAGGAACTTCTCGATGATCACCGACAGTCCAATTGAGTCCACCGCTTCCGTAGATGTAGCCGAGCTGCAAAGCCTGAAGAACCGCGTGGTGGAAATCCGCCAGCAAATTGCCGAGTTGCAAACCGAGTTGACCGCAAAGGATGCGCCAACTGAAGGACTTGGGCCGCCGCTTCATTCAGGAGATCGGGCTTTCGACCAATGGAGTGGACACGAAAGCTGCGCCTTGCTTCCACCGGGAAAGCGAAAAGGCGCAAGGGCGAAAAGAAACGAGAGCCGTCGGCAAAATAGCAAATTCGGCTATCGCGAAATGCCGAAGTCTCCCTTCATGTCGCGCCACACGCTGTGAATGTGGTTGGCCCGATTGCCGGCGGCGTCGGGTTGCGTGTTGTTGAGTTCAATCAGGAACGTCGGGCCCTGGATGTAGTATTGATGACCGACGCCAGGGCGGTCCGCGCCTGCCCAGGCGAAGTGGACGGATTGCCAATCGGCGTCGGCGATGGCCTTCATTCGGGCTTCCGCCACGGATTTTGGCATGTTATCGGCGTAAACTTGGACTAGCTCGCGGAGCACGGAGGCCTGCTCGGCGGTCATGTCCTTGCTCCTCAGTCCTTGCGGCTTGGCATCGGGGGCCTGAGGCTCGGCAGCGGCGCGGATATCGCGCGGCGCCTTGATCGGCGACGACCGCGATCTTGCGCTGATCGTCACGCAGCAGCCCAAGCAATTTGAACGCGAGGTCTTCTTCTTTCGCGAGCACGCGAGTGCCTTGTTTTGGCCCGCCTCCGGCTTCGCGTTTGACCTCGGCGGGATTGGCGCCGAAAAAGCTCGGTGTGGTAGATGTGACACGGCCGGCATCGACGACGAAGTTGAGCGAGAGGTGATGTCCCTCGACGCTGAGGCCCCACTTCCCGTCGCCGCTGGGCTGATTGAAGAGGGTGAAGTAATAGCGTTCCGGGTCGCGGATATTGCCGCCTTGGCGATCCTTCTCCAGCTCGTGCAGGATCTTTTCCAGCTCCATGATTGTGGTGGTTTTGTCGTAGCCAATCTGGGAGAGCGCCGATTTGAGTAGTGCGTGGGCGGCGGCGCGCTGCTCGGGCGTCATGTCCTTGATTTGCAGGCCCTTGCGGTTGTTCTTGGGTATGAAGTGCCAATCGAGCCGCTGCTTGTCGTCGAACGGGAGGACAACGCGGCCGACCTGCTGCTCGGAAAGCGTTTTGACAAACGCAGTGGCAGCGCGAGTCATGTCGGTGCCGAGGAGGTCGCGCTGGAAGAATGCGCCGCTGGCGCTTACGGTGATGATTAATGCAACTGCGAAACCGCGGTGTAAGGTCATGTTGAGCTCCTTGCAGTAGGGCGGTCGGCTATCAGCGTTCAGCTAGTTGTTGGTGGGTCAACCGAATCTGTCAATGTTGGCTCGGCCGGCGCAAAGCGGGCTCCGTTACCTCTGGCCGACAGCCGAAGGCTGATAGCCGACAGCCAAAACGCGAAAACAGCATAACGTCTGCGCTTGAGCGAAGCCAGCAAGTGTCTGACAATCACCACCACCGGTATCTTATTGACTACCAGTCCGGATGCAGGTTGGGCAGAGCGCGGCGGAGCTCATCGACGCCTTGGCCGGTGAGAGGATTGCCGAGGAGATACAGCGATTCGAGTCGATCGAGGCCGTGCAGATGATGAAAGCCGCTGCCGGTGATCTGCGCATTTTGCAAGAGCAAGAAGCGAAGGCTCTTCCGTCGGCCAATCGTTTCGAGTCCGGCGTCGGTGATCTGGCTACAGCCGAGGCGCAATAGTTCCAGGTTCGGTAGGTCAACCAGGTGGACGAGGCCGGCATCGGTGACGCGGCAGCTATTGATGTTGAGTTGGCGTAGCGAAGTAATGTGGCAGAGATCTCGCAGCCCATCATCGGTGATTGTTGTGTCACCGAGTACGAGCTCCTCGAGTTGCACCAGAGGCGCCAGATGCTTGACGCCGCTGTCGCTAATTTCGGCTGATGGCAGTACGAGCTCGCGCAGGTGCGCCAAGTCGGTGAGGCGCGCCAGGTCGTCGTCCGCAAGCGGGGCGGTTGAGTAATCGAGGTGCAGCGCCTTGGAAGCCGCGGCTTCCGTAACGACCTTGTTCCATGTCGTGGGAAGCGACACGCTTATCTCTTCCTGCGACGTTGGCTTGGTGTCGCATCCAAAGGCGAACACCAGGGCAGTCGCCAATAGAAATTGAACAATCTGGATTCTTGGCGCTTCAGGTTGCACTTTGCGGTCCTGCTAGCGGATAAGGTGAATACGACGCATTGCATCGCTGCTTGCCGGGTCGCAATGCGTAACGTATATTCGGACAAGCCCCTTGAGCTTGGCTTTTGCCGGCTTGAAGTCAAGCCGCGGCGGTCCGGCGCGGCAACGCGAGACCTGCGCGGTAATTGACTCTCTGCCGATGGGGTGCGCCGGACCTACTTGGTTTTCCGACTGCCTGCCAGCCTGCGAATGCGGTGCGCCGTAAATCACGTTCGCCACGGCGCTTGTTAAAACTGGATGTGCCGACCGCCGTTGCCGCCTGTGCGCCCCGCTTGCCACCTTGCCGATGAAACCAGAACCATCCAAGACACTGGCCTCGCGATCGTACGTGGGACTGGTGCTCTCTCAGTTCCTGGCGGCGTTCAATGACCAGGCCATCCATTTTGTGGCTATTTTCTACGCCAGCGACATGCTGGTGCGGTACGTGCACTTGGAAAACGTGGACCACAAGCTGGTCCTGGCGGTGGTCACGGCATGTTTCATCTCGCCGTTCTTTTTCTTTTCGCCGCTGGCTGGAATCCTGGCCGATAAGTTCAGCAAGCGGACGACGATCGTGTTCTGGAAAGTGGCCGAAGTGGGGATCACCGGCCTGGCGCTGGTTGCGTTCTTGCTGCCGCACACGGCCGCACTTGGCTGGGCTTCATCGGAGTCGCTGGCCACGATCAGCGCCGTGCTGTTGATCGTGTGCGTGTTTCTGATGGGGACGCATAGCGCGTTTTTCGTGCCGGCTAAGTACGGGATCATGCCCGAGATCCTGCACACTTCCGTGCTATCCCGCGGCAACGGGCTTTTGGAAGGAACGAGCTTTGTCTCGCA
Organism: Pirellulales bacterium; assembly: GCA_963829655.1. Lineage (GTDB taxonomy): Bacteria > Planctomycetota > Planctomycetia > Pirellulales > JALHPA01 > JBBDYH01. The sequence goes on along the minus strand of CAWHJG010000002.1, from coordinate 4,595,851 downwards.
GATTCTTGGCACGTCGTTTGGCGGCATCCTGTACACGGAGCTCAAGAGCGAGATCAAATCCGATGGAATGATTCCTGGCCAGGAATGGGTGATCGGCGCGGTACTGCTAGGGCTGGCGGTCGTGGGGGTCTTGTTTTCGCTCTTGGTGGCGCGCGTGCCGGCCGCGGCGCCGCAGAAAAAGCTGACGCTGAATCCCCTTGCGCCGATGGCGGCCAATTTTCGCGAGCTGCGTCATTCGCGATCGCTGGTGTTGGCGACGGTGGGTATTGCGTTTTTCACGTTCATGACGCTGTACATGCGGCAGAGCCTGATCTTCGAGGGAGAGCTTGCCAAGGAACGGCCAATTGATGATTGCGCAGCAGCAAGATCAGATAACCAGCGCGCGATCGAATGGCAACGGAACATTGTCCGAACTCGATTCGGCCGATGGTGAGTCGGTTGCAACGGCCGAACCCGTGATCCCCATCAGCACCGGGCGAGATGACCAAGGCGCAAGAGTCGGAATTGAAGATTTCGCTGTTGGTGGCGCTGATCGGATTGGGGGTCGGGATCGGCTGTACAGTCGCCGGACAGGTTTCCGGCAACCGGCTGGAATTGGGATTGGTGCCGGTGGGGGCCATGATGCTGGTCGTGTTGACGCTTGCGCTGGCCGGCTTTGTGGGACGGCCAACGCTTACGATCGTTTGCTTGATTCTCATCGGCGTCTCGGCCGGACTGTATATCGTGCCGATGTACACGCTGTTGCAGCACCGTGCGCCTAAGGCCAGCAAAGGCAGCATGGTGGCGACGAGCAACTTCCTGAACGTGACCGGCGGGTTGGTCGCGATCGTGGTGTTTTATTTTGTCACTTACGCGTTGCAGACTGCCTTCGGCCTCACGCTCACGTCGGCCGACGCCGAGCGCGATACTGAGTCCCTCCAGCTATACATCTCACAGCTTGGGACGGCGCAACGAATTCCGCCGGCGCTGTTCGTATCGGCGAGCATGATTACAGCACTGGTGCTGGGGACTCTGTGCTGGCAGCGGCCCGACTTCTTGCTGCGGGCGTTGTCGTGGCTGCGGATCCCGGCGCGACGGCGGCTGAAGGCGGTGTATATGGATCGATTGCCGGCGACAGGACCGTCGCTGTTGGTCACCAATTGCTCGCGGTTGGAACAATGGATGCACGTGGTGGCCGTGGTCGATCGCTACTTGCGATTTGTGCCGCCGGCGCCGACAGGCGGCGATGACGTGCTGTTGGCGAACACGTCGCGGAAACTAGGCGTGTCGCTAGAGGGCCTGGCCGGCGCAGGCGACGCGGATGGGGAGAAGCAGTTTCACGAGGCGGAACGCACGCTGCGCGAGGGAAACCTAGTCGGCCTGTACCTTGGCGATGGCAAGCTCGGTGAGGAGCAGATGGAGTTATTCCGCCAACTTCAGGCGCGTGTGCCATGCCCGATACTGCCGGTGTATTGCGGCGAGTACCCTGAGCAGGAACCCGGGACGCGGGCGATTGTCGGCCGGATGAGCGTGGAGGTGGGCGAAGCACTACCGGCCGGGACGAGTGCCGCCGAAGTGCAGGCGGCAATTGAGCGGCTGGGACGGTGACACAGATGCAACCGAATCCCTATACGCCCCGCAAACCGAACGGCTCGAGGAGCGGGCTGCGTCGGCCGCGCCAATTGATGATCGCGGCTACCGCGCCGCGCCGCTCGATACCGATCGCATGCCGCCGGGAATTCCGTACATCGTCGGCAACGAGGCGGCCGAGCGCTTCAGCTATTACGGCATGCGCGCGATTCTGGTCGTGTTCATGATGCACCATGTCGTGAACACCAGCGGCCAGTTGGCCACCGTGCCGGAGGCCGAAGCCCGCGAATACTACCACTGGTTCATGACGGCGGTGTACTTCTTTCCGATGTTGGGTTCGCTGTTGTCCGACGGCGTGTTGGGCAAGTATCGCACGATCATTGCGCTGTCGATTGTGTACTGCCTGGGGCATTTGGCGCTGGCGCTTGACGAATCGTGGCGCGGGCTGGCGATTGGGCTGGGGCTGATCGCGATTGGCTCGGGGGGAATCAAGCCATGCGTTTCCGCGCACGTCGGCGATCAGTTTGCAAAGCGGAACGATCATTTGCTGGAGCGGGTGTATGGCTGGTTTTACATGTCGATCAATTTCGGCTCGTTCTTTTCGACGCTGTGGATTCCGCAGTTGCTGGAGGACTATGGTCCGAATGTCGCGTTCGGCGTACCCGGGGTGCTGATGCTGTTAGCGACGATCGTGTTCTGGGCGGGACGCAAGCGGTATGCACATATTCCCGCCGGGGGCCTGGGATTTGTGCGCGAGGCGTTGAGCCGTGAAGGACTGCAGATCCTGGCGAGGCTTTGTGGGCTGTTCGTGTTCGTGGGAGTGTTTTGGGCGCTTTACGATCAAACCGGCGCCGCGTGGGTGCAGCAATCGGAGCACATGGACTTGGATTTGTTCGGTTGGGAGTTACTTCCGGCGCAGGTGCATGCGGCAAATCCCTTGCTGATCCTGCTGCTGGTGCCGCTGTTTTCCTATCTGATTTACCCGGCCGTTGAGAAAGTCGTGCGGCTGACGCCGCTGCGAAAGATCGGCGCTGGGTTCATTCTTACTGCCCTGTCGTTTCTAGTCATTGCGTGGATCGAACGGCGGATCGAAGCCGGGGAATCGCCCACCGTATGGTGGCAATTCTTCGCGTATTTGTTGATCACCTCGGGGGAGGTGATGGTATCGGTCGTGGGCCTGGAATTCTCGTATATGCAAGCGCCGCGGACGATGAAGTCGCTGGTGGTGGCGCTATGGTACTTGTCCGTGTCGGTAGGAAACTTATTTGCCGCGCAAGTGAACTCGTTTCTGCAAGACGAGAACGGCGCCATGCGGATCAGCCAGGTGGACTACTACTTGTTTTTTGCGGTGTTGATGGCCGGGGCGACGCTGTTGTACTTCTTTTACGCGATGACTTACCGCGAGCGAAAGTTTCTGCAGGACTCGGGCCAACCGGCGTGATCACGTCGCCGGCGAGTGCCTACTTCCAGGCAAAAGTGCGGCCAGTCAACTTCTCGTAGGCCTCGATGTATTTTTCGCGAGTGCGAGCAATCACATCGTCCGGCAAGCCGGGGGGCCGAGTGTTCTTGTCCCACGACGTTGTTTCCAGCCAGTCGCGAACAAATTGCTTGTCGTACGAGGGCTGCGGGCGGCCGGGGCGATATTCGTTCGCGGGCCAGAACCGCGAGCTGTCCGGAGTCATCACTTCATCAATCAATATGATTTCGTCATTGACGACACCCCACTCGAGCTTGGTGTCGGCGATCAGAATGCCACGATTCTTGGCAAGTTCGGCGCCGCTCCGATAAATCGCCAGACTGCGATCGCGGAGCTTGGTGGCGAGGGAAGCGCCGACCCGCGTCGCCATTTCGTCAAATGAGATGTTGATGTCGTGCCCGCTCTCCTCCTTTGTGGCCGGCGTGAAGATGGGCTCGGGAAGTCGTTCACTTTCGCGGAGTCCAAGCGGAAGCCGGATGCCGCAGACCGTGCCCCCTGCGCGGTATTCGCGCCAACCGGACCCGGAGAGATAGCCGCGAACGACGCACTCGATCGGAACGACTTGCGATTTCCGCACAAGCATCGAACGGCCTTCGAGCGGCGCAGGGTCCACGTCGGCAGGCAAGCCGAAGTCACGCACATTCGTTGAGATGAGGTGGTTCGGTACCGCGAGAAACTCGAACCAGAAGGCGCTCATCTGCGTGAGCACGCGCCCTTTATCTGGAACGCCGTTGGGAAGTACCCAATCGAAGGCACTGATGCGATCGGTCGTGAGCAAAAGCAGCCGGTCGCCGAGATCGTAGATATCGCGTACCTTGCCGCGGCGGACGGGAAAACGCTCGATTTGCGTTTGCAGAAGCGCGCGTCGCATGCACAATCACTCAAACCACTCCGATCCTGAAATAAAGACCCGCGCGAAGTATACCAGCCATCGCGGGGGTATGCCCAGCGGCGGACATTCGGGATTAGTGAGGTTTTTCGTAAAACCGGTGCGAGCCGACGCAACACGTGCGCGCGAATACGTCGTACAATCATTTTAGCCGAGGTAGCCGGACAGGGGTTCCAGGCGTAACCGAAGCCTACTTACCGGAACAGCCCGATGGGCATGCTGCAGTTCAGGCTGCCGGATATCGATCGCTTACCGGAGGGAGCGCTCGACCTGGCGTACCTGGGCAACCACGACGATGTACCCGTTGCGACGACCGTAGTCTTGCGCGACAAGATAATTGCGGTGTCGTGCGCGGATACCGAGTCGTGCACATTTACCATTCCGTGGCGGACGACGGCCTATGGCGTGGTGGCCTTGACGACCGGCACGCTGATGGGGCGAGCCGAGCCTTATCTGCTGCCTGTAGAGTTGTGCGCGGCACGCTGTACCGAGTGCGGATGTTGTCGTTCCTCTGGTCGCTAGTGGGGTTGGCGTTGCCGGATGAATTTGAAGAGGCGCTTGGCTTAGCGACACGTCGGTTCGCCAACGCCGCGACCAGGCAAGATGATGTGACTCAATCCTCTGCCGCGGGACTCGCGGCAATCGAAAGCCGCACTGAACGCCACACGTTTGCTGATGTGCACGTATGGCACGCACGCTCTGGCGGCACGGCGGCAGGTAGATGCACGGCCGCCGATTCTCGTTGGTGCGCGGCTTGATGATCGTGTTCCGAATTGGCCATTCCTCGAATTCCTGGTTCACAACTGCAATACAGTGCAGCTTCCATTCAATTGGCGGAGCGTTGCGACCGACACCGGCGACTACCGGTGGGACGCATGCGATGCGCAGGTTGCCTGGGCCCAGGCACAGGGATTGCGCATTTGCGGCGGGCCGATTGTTTGTTTCGACAAGGGAGATGTGCCGCAGTCATTGGCCGCCGAAAGCGACTTTTCGGTAATCCAGAGTCGCATGGCGGATCATGTGCGCCGCGTGGTCGAGCGATACCGCGGCCGGATACAACTTTGGCATGCCGTGGCCAGTCCAAATTTAGGCGGCGGCTTTGCAATCATCGAAGAGCAGCGGGTGCGCCTGGCGGTGCACGTGATCGAGACGGTGCGGAACACCGATCCGAGCACGCCGGTCGTCGTTTCGTTCAAGCAGCCTTGGGGAGAGTATTTGCGGCACGAAGCAAGTGAGCTCTCGCCGCTGCATTTTGCCGACGTGCTATGCCGCGCCGAGCTTGGGCTGTCGGGGCTGGGACTGGAAATCGATTTTGGATTGCAGCGCGGGATGACGATTCCGCGGGAGCCGTTGGACTTCAGCCGGCAAATTGACCGTTGGACCAACTTGAACTTACCGCTCATGCTGCTTGTTACTCGGCCGACAACTTGTGGCGCGGCTGTCTGGAGTGCGCCTACAGGCGCGACGCCGGCTCCACAATTCGCTGGATGTGACATCGAGCAGTGGTTCGCTGAATTTGGACCGGTCATGCTCGGGAAGCCGGCAGTGCAGGCCGTGGTATGGTCACGGTTGATCGATGAGGCAAATGAAACGGCAATACGGGCCGGCCTGTACGACGCGGAGGGCCGGCCGAAGCAAGTACTGCAGGCCTTGGGGGGTTTACAACGGTTGCTGTAGATCCGTGGCACTCATCGTGCCGGCGGGATATGCTATTTGCTGTAGGATGCTCTCGTCTGGCCACCGCACGGATCGCCTGATTGGTCCGGTCTCTTCGTCGGAGGGTGCCATGTTTGCTCCACGTTGCCTGGGGGCTACGTTGGCGTGGTTTCTTGCGTGTTTGCTCGTTGCTTCGTCCGCATATTCCGGCGAGCCGATCGATGGCATCGGCCCGGCGGGAAAGGTCGAGAAGCTCGAGGGCACCTACGAGTTCACGGAAGGTCCGGTGTGGGTAAACGATTCGCTGTATTTCACTGACATCCCGAAGGAGCGAATCTATAGGCTCGGACAAGACGGAAAAGTGAGCGTGTTTCGTGAGAAATCGGGGCACGCCAATGGCTTGTTTGCGCATGCCAGTGGCGAGATTTACGCCTGCCAGATGGATGGCCGACTGGCGGCGATCTCGGCGAATGGCAAAGACGAACGCGTGCTGGCCGACATGTACAAGGACCAGCGTTTTAACTGCGCCAAACGACCTGGTGATCGATCGCGGCGGCGGCGTGTACTTCACCGATCCGGCGTTTCGCGCGCCGAAGCCGCTGCCGCAGTTAAAGACTTGCGTGTACTACTACAATTCGGACGGCAACGTCACGCGATTGATCGAGGATTTGCCGAATCCCAACGGGATAATCCTTTCACCGGACGAGAAAACGTTGTACGTGATTCCATCGGGTCAATCGGAGATGATGGCGTACGACGTGGAATCGCCGGGTAAGATCAGCGGCGCTCGGAAGTTCTGCACGCTCGAGCAGCCCCCGAATTCGCCACCCAGCGGCGGCGACGGATTGACCGTGGATACGAATGGGAACCTGTACATCACGAGCAAGCTTGGGTTGCAGGTGTTTTCGCCCGAGGGGAAGATGCTGGGCGTGATCGAGACGCCGGAGCAGCCGGCGAATGTGACATTCGGCGGAAAGAATTTGAAAACGCTGTATGTGACCGCGCGGAAAAGCGTGTATGCGATTCCAATGCGTGCGCAAGGGCATCGGTTTCCGGCGGGGGCGAAGTAGCTTGCTTCAATACAACCACAGAGGCACGGAGAGCACGGAGAAGTAAATGATGGATTTGAAATCAGTGTTCAATCGTCGGGCGTTTGTTGCCGGATCGGGAATTGCTGCCGCGGCAGCAGTCGCCCACCAAACCGTTCTAGCGGCGGACGAACTGGCAGCGCCGAGCGCCACGACGACTGCGCAACCGGATTGCCGTTTCGACCTATTCGTTTTGGCAATTCCGCAATCAGGACCTGAAGTCGATCGAGCGATGCATCGATCTGGCGGCCGAAATGGGTTTCGACGGCGTCGAGCTGTTGCACCGGCAGATGGCGAGCGAGGAGCGGCCCGAGTTGATGAAAATCAAGCGGCAGGCGTTTCGGCTCGGGATGGACTTGTGCGGCTTTTCCACACATCAGGGTTTCCTGTTCCCCGACAAGGAGACGCGGCGGAAGAACATCGATCACACGAATCATTGCATCGAGCTGGCGTATGAGCTTGGCATCCCCACGATGCGCGTTAACACCGGAACCTGGGGCACCAGCAGAAATTTCGATCACCTGATGGAAAACCGCGGCATCGAGCCGCCGCGCGAGGGTTATACCGACGAGGACGGTTTTGGGTGGGTGATCGACTGTCTGGGCGAGTGTCTGAAGGTCGCCGAGCGGTGCGGCGTGTTGCTGGGCCTGGAAAACCATTGGGGTCTGGGCCGCACACCGGAGGGAGTGTTGCGCGTCGTTGACGCGATCAAGTCGCCGTGGCTCTCCGTGACGCTCGATACCGGAAATTTCCTGGAAGACCCGTACGACAAGCTCGAAAAGCTCGCGCCGCACGCGGTGCTCGTGCAGGCGAAGACCTACTACGGCGGCGGGCTGTGGTACACGCTCGACTTGGATTACGATCGCATCGCGCGGCTGTTGCGGAAGCACAAGTATCCCGGCTACGTGTCGCTGGAGTTCGAAGGTAAGGAAGACCCGCGAACGGGGATCCCCAAGAGTTTGGCGCTATTGCGGAAGGCGTTTGGTTGAAATGTTGAGTGACTTGACTGCGGCTTAACGACGGAGCGGACTACGGACTCTTGCCATGCCCCGTTGGGTCATTTGGACGCTTTTGACGTTGCTTTCCTGGGGCCTCTGGAATGTTTTGGGAAGGTGGATCGGCGACACGATCACGCCGGCACAGAGCCAGGTGCTTTCCACGGTCGGAATGCTTCCCGTGATCGCGGCGCTGGCTTGGCGGCGGCAGCCGGCGGACGACGGCAATCGCTGGATCGGCATTTTCTTGGCGCTGGCGGCGGGCGTAGTCTCGTGCGCCGGCAATATCCCGTTTTACTATTTGCTAAACAACGCGCCAAACGCTGCGGCGGTCGTATCGCTGACCTCGCTTGCGCCCTTGGTCACAGTGTTGTTGGCCATACCGCTTCTCGGTGAGCGCCTCAATTGGATTCAGGTCGGCGGCATCGCTCTTTCGCTGGCGGCGATTTTTCTTTTCAACTCGTCGGGGAGCGAAGGCGAGGCGCTGATCTCGAAATGGCTGCTTCTGGCGCTTGTTCCGGTCGGACTCTGGGGTTTGACCGGACTGTTACAAAAGATGTCTACGCGTCACATTGCCGGCCAGACGGCGGCGCTGGTTTTCCTGATCGCGTTTATTCCGATGGCCGGTTTGATTCTGCTCAAGGAGCCGCTGCCGGAGACGGTTTCGATAGAAACCTGGTTAGAGGCCGCGGGCCTCGGCTTCACGTTGGCGCTGGGGAATTACACCGTGCTGTTGGCGTTCGCAAGCGGCGGAAAGGCGTCGATTGTGGCGCCTCTTTCGAACCTGTACCCTTTGGTGAGCATTCCGATCTTGATTGTTGCATTTAAGGAGAGCATGGACATTCGTCAGTGGCTCGGGATTGCAATGGCGCTGGCTGCGGTGATCACGCTGTCGTGCGAAACGCCGGCTGCGACGGCGGAAACGGAGTCAGCTCGAAAGGACACACCGGTATGAAGAGCATTGCGGAGCTTATGCGTCAAGGCGTCGTGCTGGGCGACGGCGGGTACCTGATCGAATTGGAACGCCGCGGATACGTCGATAGCGGATCGGGCCGCGAGCAGGTGGGGACCGGGCGGGGGAGCGGCCAGTTCACGCCCGAGGTGGCGATTGAGAACCCCGACGCATTGCGCGAACTGCACCGTGAGTTTCTGGGCGCCGGCGCAGGTGCTTCAAGCACTGACTTTCTTTGGGACGCGCGAGAAGCTGTCGTCGCGCCGGTTACGGCTCGCAAACCGAGGAGATCAATGCCTCAGCGGTACGGCTGGCCAAGGAAGTGGCCGGCGAGAAGGCGCTCGTGGCCGGAAGCGTCTCGCGCACACAGCTTGTGGAGCGCGAAGGCATGGATGCGCTCGGCAAAGCGCGCGATCACATCGCGGAGCAGATTCGGCTGCTCAAGGATGCCGGCGTGGATTTTTTGATCCTGGAGACGTTTTTCCATCTGGCGGAGATGAAAGTGACGTTGGCCTGCGCCGCCGAGAGCGGGCTTCCGGCGGTGGCCACGATGAGCTTTCGGCCGCTGGTGATGAAGTGCACCGATGGGTTCTCGCCGGCCGAGTGTGCGAAACAAATGGCGGACGCGGGCGCAATCGCCGTGGGGGCGAACTGCGAGCAGAACCCGCGGCGGATGTTGCCGCTGTTTGGCGAGATGCGCGCGGCGGTGAAAGTTCCGATTGCCGCGCAGCCATCGGCGTTTCGCACTACGGACGAATGCCATTCGTTCACGCGGCTGCCGGCGTTTCCGGACGATCTGGAAACGATTCAGGTTTCGCGGCTGGAGTTCAGCGAGTTTGGAAAACTTGCTCGGGATGAGGGCGTTGGATTCGTCGGCGGATGCTGCGGCTGCAATGCCGCGTACATTCGGGCGCTGAGGACAGGGGGTCGCCGCGGCGGGCGGTGTCCGCTGAGGTCACGACTTCCATGCTCAACGATAGTGCGCAAGAAGGCTCATATGCGATCGGCATCGATGTCGGCGGCACGAAGTGCGCCGCGGGACTGGTCGATGTCAAAAATGGACGGGTATTCGCGTGGCGGTTGCGACCGACCGAGTCGGCGCGCGGCGGCGAAGCGGTGCTTGGCGACGTGATCGATCTTGCGCGTTCGCTTCAGGAGGAGGCGGCGAGGATGGGTACGAAACCCGTGGCGATCGGCGTGTGCGTTGCCGAGCTAGTCGATCAGCAAGGTCAGGTATTGAGCGACGCGACGATCCGCTGGCGCGGCGTCGAAGTTCGGGCCCGCATTGAGCGCGAGCTGTCGCTGCCGGTGCATCTGAATGCGGATGTTCGCGCGGCCGCTCGCGGCGAGGCGCTGTTCGGCGCGGGCCGCGGTTGCGGTTCGTTTTTGTACGTCACCGTCGGAACAGGCATCAGTGCGTGTCTGGTGATCGGCGGTGTGCCGTTCGCCGGCGCGCGGAATGACGGGGACATTTGCGAGCAGGCGATTGCTGATAGCTGGGGACAACCACGAGCTTGTGACTGGCCCGCCGCTTGAGCAATTTGCTTCGGGGCCAGCGCTTGCGGCGCGGTATGCCGCGGTTTCGTCCGGGTTCTTGGGTAGTGCGCCGAAGTGTTGGCGGCGGCACGGGACGATCAGCACGCCCGGCGAATCGTCGAATCAGCGGGGAGCGCGCTGGGCGCGGCGGTGGCTCAGTTGGTGAACATGCTCGACCCGGAAGCCGTGGTGATTGGCGGAGGATTGGGTCTGGCGGGCGGCCTTTATCGCGACTCGCTGGAGAAATCGCTGCGAGAGTTCGTTTGGTCGGAGTTGCATCGCGACGTGGCGCTGGTATCGGCGGAGCTGGGCTTGGAGGCGGGAGTCGTCGGAGCGGCGTGCGGTGCGGGCATCGCAACTTGTGGAGTAAAATGAGTACCTTCGACCACAAGTATCAGCCGACCACGAAGCAATGAGCCGGCAGGCGGCCGATTGGCTGGTAGATCGCCTGCACGAGCGACCGGATGCGCTTCTGTGCCTGGCGACCGGCGCGACACCGATGCGAACGTACGCAATGCTCGCCGAGCACGGCCTAGCCGAACCGCGACTCTTTGCTCGCGTGCGAATCATCAAGCTCGACGAATGGGGCGGCTTGGGGATGGACGATCCGGCGTCGTGTGAGCAGCACCTGCGGCAGGTCGCTCGTCGATCCGCTTGGCTTGCAGGAGCGGTACATCGCGTTCGATAGCCAGGCGGCCGACGCCGACGCGGAGTGCAAGCGCATCGCCGCCTGGCTGGAGCGAAACGGACCGATCGATGTCTGTGTGTTGGGGCTGGGCATCAACGGCCACATAGGGTTCAACGAGCCCGCCGAATTTCTTCAGCCGCACGCGCACGTGGCCAAACTCATCGAGTCCTCTATGCAGCACGCGATGGTAACGCACAGCAAACACCGACCAACGCACGGGCTGACGTTGGGAATGGCCGACCTGTTGCAATCGCGGCAAGTGCTGTTGCTCGTCAGCGGTGAAGGAAAGCGGACCGCAATGAGCGGGCTCTTAGATGGCCGAATCGCGACGGATTTCCCGGCGTCGTTTCTCGCTCTGCATCCGGACGTGCGGATCTTATGCGATCGTGCCGCGTGCCTGGGTTGAAATGCTAGTTGCGCGGCCATTGCCAGAACTGACCTCAAGCTCGGACATTAACAGTAAGTCGAGCACGCTGTAACTCTCGTCCGACTGAAACACGATGACCGTCCGACCCGACGGAGATTGAGCGATAAAGTCCGGATGATTGACGTGAAAGGCGCGTCCGTCGGCCATTTGAATGGTGAAGGGCCGAAACGGCTGGAGGTGCGACGTCGCTCGGAATTGCTCGGTGGTCATGACGAGTTTTTAAGTAGGTCGGCACACGGAATGTGCCGACGACATTACGCCTTGCCGCGCGGCTTATACTGCTCGCGATCGACGTTGACCTTGTACTTCTCGTCCTTGAGATACTCAAACTCAGGCGTTGCGTCATTGCTGGGATCGAACCACTCGGGCTTGAAGGCGATTTGCGGGTGCTCGGGGTTGCGAATGCGCGATGTTCGTCGTCAGAGCGATCACCGCGTCGGCCAGCGCCACCTTGGGATGGCAGCGGGGACGATGATCGTCAGACGGGTTGCGGATGCACCAGCCCCAGTGCTCCATCTCCTCCTTGTAGCCGCGGCTGATGGGGCCGCTTTCGATCGCCGCTCGGCCGACGCCTGCGCGCCGCCGCTGGCCGTCGTGTCGAGCGAATCGTTCTTGGTCACGCCGACCTTGGTGGCAGCCCCGGCTTGTTGTCGAACAACAAGGGCTTCGGTCTCGCCGAGCAGAGCCAGCGTGCGCTCGGTGCCCATGACCAGCTCGCCGTAGCCGCCAAAGCCGTTGCCGTTGATCGACGAGTAAGTGACGACGATCTTCTTTTCCGGCGAGTCTGCGCATCGTACTTCGGACCCGGGTACTCGTACATGCAGTACACGTGGTCTTCGCACTCGCGGTCCACCGGGAAAATGTGCCGGCCGCCGACGGCGTTGACCGAGAGCGGCATGGCCTTTTTCTTGTCGCCGTGCTCGTCCTTGTCATCGTCGGGTCGGACGGCGGTGCAGAAAATGCCCGAAGCATCGAGCTGGTGGCTGCCGAGCTCGGCCATCAGGCCGCCGCCGGTGCGCTCCCAGAGTCGCCAGCGAATCAGCTCTTCGAGAGCCGATCGCTTGTACTTGCCGCCGTCGAGCTCCTTGGCCATGATACCCGAAGCTTTCGGCCTGAACGTCCTTGTCTTCAAGCTGCTTCTGAAGTTGTGCAAGCCGCTTCTTGTTCTTCTCCAGATCGGCCCAAGCTTGTGACTTCTCGGCATCGGCCACGCGTTTCTTCGCGCCGGCTATGTCCTTGGTGAGTTTTTCGAGGCCCTTGCCCGCGATGGGCATCGGCGGCTGCCAGCTATCGTCGCCGGGGAGGTTGTTGCGGTGCCACTGGGCGCGAATGTGATGCAAGTCGCCGAGCAGGCCGTTCTTGATCGTGTGGATGGCGTTATCGTAGAGGATGCTGTAGTGACGCTGGTGGCCGGTGGCCAGATAGAGCCGCGTTTCCTTGGCGACGCGAGCCATTTCCTTGCACTCGGCCACGGTTTGGGCCATCAGCTTCTCGGTGAGCACGTGCTTGCCCTTTCGCATGGCGCGGATGGCTGCCTCGGCGTGCAAGATGCAAGGGCAGAGCGATGATAACGGCCTCGACGTTGGGGTCGTCGAGCAAGTCGTTGTAGTCGCGGTGAGACATTCACGTGTTCCTCGGCCTCTTTCTGCGTTTTCCAACCGTAAATGTTCATCAGGCCCGCGCGGACCGCCAGGGTGTTGTCGCTGGCGTAGTCACCGTGGAACGCGCGATGGATGTTGTAGGGGCGAATGTCGGCGATCGCCACGCACTGCACATAGCTTGGCGTGTGTGCACCGATGAGAACGCTCCCTTCATCGCCGGTCCCGATGAAGCCCACGCGGACCGGGTTTTCCACGCTCTGGCCGTAGCCAAAGTACATGGCGCCCAGGCCGACGCCGCCGGCGGCCGCGGCCCCCAACGTGCCGATCAGGAAATCGCGGCGACTCATCCCGCGATGATCCTTGGGGTCGATCGTCATGCCGCGGTAGAAGTTTTCTTTACCGAGGGCCTTGTCTTCTTCTTTGATATACATGGGACGCTACCTTCGAGAGCGAAATGGGGCCTTGATCAGGAAATGGACGAGAAAATCGAGACCTAGCCAGCGGCCGACCGCCGTCGTTGCCAGGGTGATTAGCGCCAGGAATTCTACGAGCTGATAGGGGAATAAGGTCGTGACCGCCCCTGGAACCCACGGCGGCTGCGACATCATGACCAGAAACAAGAATGCGGCACACAGCACGGCGGCGATCCGCGTGAACAGGCCGATAATCAAGCAGCCGCCGCAGACGAGCATCATGATCGTCATGATCCGGTCGGTGCGCTTGAGATCGGTCGCCGGCACGGTGTACTCACCGATGGCGTCTCGTTGCGTTTCGTCGGCGACCTGCTGATTGAGCCGGTCGCGATAGTCTTCCTCGATGCTTCGCACGTCGGAGATCCATACCGCTGGCTTGGCGCGGAGCTCGTTGCGCTTGTCTTTGACGCGCTCGCTGACGAAACGGATATCGCTCGAGCCCCAGGCTTTGCCCATGGTCTCCAGGCGGCCGACTTCGCTCTGGTATACGCGAATGTCGTCGGCAACCGCGGCCAGGTAGTTCAGCATGGCCCACTTGGCGCGCTCGAATTCGATATTGGCGCTGTCGTTTTGCTTGTCGTCAAACGCGTAGTGCTCAGAGACTTGCTGGCCGAGGTCGTTCCAGTCGTCGGCAACCTGTTTGGCAAATCGTCCGTAGACCGGATGGCTGTAATGGAGCTGAAGCTGCTTTTCCTGCTCAGTAGGCGGATCGGCTTTTTTGGCACCGGACTTTTTCCCGGTCGGCTGTGGGTCGCCTTCCGTCGGCTGCTCTTTGGCGGCAACCTCAGCGGAAGCGGGCGCCGTGCCGTCGGATTTTGACGCGTCCTTTTTCGCTTCGCCCTTGGGGGCGCCTTCATCGGGGGGCGTCTTCTTCGCCGCGTCGCCGGTCTCGGCACCCTTCGACGTCTTGCCTTTCGAACCGATCACCTTTTCAGACTTCGTGGTGTCCTTCGCTTTGGCAGCCTCGGATGCCGCTTGATAGGGATGAACAACATATTGATCCCAGCCGTGAAAGTCGGGCGCCTTCGACTTATAAAAACTTTCCCACGGCCCAACCGCCTGCCGGAGGAAGCCTTCGCTGGACCACTTCTCGTCAAAATGGTGGTTCACACCCTGTGTAAAGAAATGGCCCCCGATGGTTACGCGAAGCGCGACCAACAAAAGCACCGTCAGAATACCGATCGAAAACCGGGAACCGTTCAGAAGGACCTCCCGCTCGCACGGGCGTGCGCGAGCAGATTCAATGGACTGATGCCGGCGGGCTGGAGAACCGGCATGGCCGGGGACGACACTCCCTCACCAATCAGGTTATTATTGCCGGGGCGGGCGGCGTTGCCAACCGGCGACGTCTTTCCACTTCCTCAATCCACATTTTCCATGCGGCTGGTTCTCTGTTATCCCGTCGAAGCGAAGCACCTGGCTCAAATTGAGCGGGTTGCACGGCGTGCGGAGATCGTTGACGCCGGCCAGGAGCGGATTGCCGAGGAGATCCATCGCTGCGATTTGTTTTGCGGCCATGCCAAGGTGCCGGTGGATTGGGACCGTGTGGTTGCCGGGGGGCGGCTGGTCTGGACGCAGTCGTCGGCCGCCGGGCTGGATTGGCTATTGGTACCCAGCGTGATCGAGTCGCCGATGATCGTGACGAGCGCCTCGGGAGTGCTTGCCGATCAGGTAGCGGAACACACGGTGGCGCTCATCACGGCAATCACGCGCAGTCTGCCGGTATTTTTCGCGCAGGCAAAGAAAGAGTACGTTCGCCTGCCCACTCGCGATCTAACGCACGCCACGGTGGGGATTGTGGGATTTGGCGGTGTGGGCCGGCGCGTGTCAGAAGTGCTTGCGCCGTTCAAGACGCGGATCCTGGCGACTGATTGCTATCCCGTCGATAAGCCCGCGCATGTGGCGGAGCTGTGGCCGGCGGACCGGCTGCACGACTTGCTGGCGGCGAGCGACATTGTGATCCTCTGCTTGCCGCTCAGCGCACAGACCATGTGGATCATCGACCGGCCGCAGTTTGCGGCGATGAAGCGGGGCGCGATCTTTCTGAACATGGCGCGCGGCAAGCTCGTCGTGGAGGAAGCGCTGGTCGAGGCGCTTGCGAGCGGGCATTTGCATGCCGCGGCGGCCGACGTGGCGGCCGACGAGCCGTTGCCTCCTTCGAGCAAACTCTGGGAATTGCCGAACATGATCCTCACGCCGCATGTCGGCGGTCAAAGCGCGCGGCGGATCGACAACATGACCGATTTCTTCTGCGAGAATTTGCGGCGCTATCTGGCGCGCGAGCCGCTGTTAAATCTGGTTGATAAGCGGCTAGGGTTTCCAGTTCGACGCGCCGCGGGCGCGTGAAGTTATCGCTGTGCTACTTCGATTGGCGTCGGCCAAGGCACAAGGGCGAACTGGCGGTCTTTCCAGCGCGCCTCGTAGATCGGAGTCCACGGTTGTTGCGTTTGCCGAACGAGATAGTTTCGCTGCCAACCCTTCAGGGGCTCATACTGTCGCGAGAAAACCAAGAATTGGGCGTCGGCTAGATTCACGCCGCGGCCGGCCGCCCAGAAGGCAGTGAAATTACGAACGCCGGATTCAAAGGATTTGGCGTCGATATTCTTGGCGGCCAGGCGGTGTGTCCAAGCACACCAGACGCGCCCGCTATCGTATCGGCGCGCCTGGCCGGTCTCGCTGACGTAGTGCAACCATTTCAGACCGCCCTGGGGGAGCACCTGAACCAGCGCTAACTCACGGTCGTACGGGCGATGCATTCCATCAAGAAAGACACCGTGAGAACAAACACCGCAGTAGCGATAAGCAAATTGGCGGATTGATGCGAACGCAGTACTGCCGGAAGGCTTGGCCGGATCGCGGAACGTAGGCGAATGAAAGATTAGGACGATTTGCCAAAGAGCGGCCAAACCAACCAACGCCAGCTTCACGCGCAACGAGTAATCGGCCGTCGGTCGGCTATCGTCTGACGACGAAACGCCGGAGGAAGCCGTAAGAGTGGGCGCGCTCGAATGGTTGTCTTGGGTCGAGCTGAAATCGTAGCCATTCGAGGTCTGCTGGCGGTTCACGTCTTGCTCGTACGAAGGCAAAGTCGGTTCGGCCGATATATCGACCGCGCGTGTTGCCTGTCGCGAAATCGTTGCCGAGACGACCAGCGGCATTGCTGTGCGGCGTTGGTAGGCCGGAGACACCGGCGGCTCGGCCTCAGCCCAATCGATGCGGAACTTCGTCGATGCAGCGCGTCGCCGGGGCACGATCGCGGCGCACGATGGCGATTGTTGTGCGAGCGATCGCCGGGCAACCAGGCGGGCCTGCAAGGCGCTCGACCATCGCTCCCACCATTCGGGTGGCACAAGCAGGACATACAGCGAAATCATTACCAAGGCGAATAGAGGGATCGGAAACGCGATGAGGATTCCAACGTGGAAACCCAGCCCAATCGCCAGGAGCGGCAATTTCAATCGGCGCGACCACATCATGAAGATGAACGCGAACTCGAGCGCCAACGTCATGTACGACGCTGCGAGCATCAGCCAATGGCGATTGAGAAGCCGCGAAAGCCAGTTGGCGGGCAGCCAGGTGTCGTGCGGAAGCGACATCGGCAGCCAGACGCCAAGCCCCTCGCGCCACATGGGATCGACGATTTTCCAGAAGAAAGAGTCGAAGTACACC
Organism: Pirellulales bacterium; assembly: GCA_963829655.1. Taxonomy (GTDB): domain Bacteria; phylum Planctomycetota; class Planctomycetia; order Pirellulales; family JALHPA01; genus JBBDYH01. The sequence continues at coordinate 4,578,831 of CAWHJG010000002.1, read as the reverse complement.
AGACCGGCGCCGGCGAGAATCAGCGTGTGATAGTGCCAAATGCTGACTGTCTCTTGACCCTCAATTTGCGCACTGCGCCGCGCGGCCATCCAGCGTTCAACCGAAAGCCGCCGCGCCACGGGTGTAAAGATCAACAATAGATTGACGACCGTGTAAACGTGGTCGGCGTGGTATTCGTACGTCGTGAAACTGCCAAACAGGAAAACGGAAAAGGCATAATTAAGCACGCAGGCCAATCGGGTGTGATACCCGACGACGATTGCCGACACCGCAACGAGCCACAGTCCGAGACAGAAATCGACCCCGAGGTCAGGGCGGCTCAAATACGGAATCTCGTCAAAGACCAGGCGACGAAATGAAAAGAGCTGTGCCACTTCGGCCCACAGGACCAGGCCGTAGACGATGCGGAACGCGGCCAGGCCGAGCGGCGAGACGCGTGAGTCCAAGCAAGGTAGTGAAGCCGTCGAATGGGACTGCTCCATGGGCGCCTCCCTGCGTTTTTGGAGCGCGCCGCCGCACGGAGTCAACGAAGACCAATCATTAAGAGCGCGGCGACATAGTCTGCTTTATCGGCAGAGACGCCGCAGATTCTGGATAGTCAAAGCGATGATGGCAGCGAATCCGCGTTCGGCAGCTAGCATGGTTTGGTAATAATTCAAGTCGCGGCTCGACAGGATTGTTGAAGCGCATTGAAGTTGGCGCGATGGCCTTGCCGCCTGGAGGCATCGGCTTGATTGACTGGCAGATGATTGTGTGGGAGCACGGACCGCCGGCTTATGAAACGGCCTGGCGGATCCTGGGGAGTGCCGCCGACACCGACGACGCGGTGCAGGAGGCGTTTTTGGATGCGGTGCGGCTGGCGCGGGAGCAGACGATTGGCAATTGGGGCGGGATGTTGCGCCACCTGGCGGCGTGCCGCGCATTGGATTTACTGCGGAAACGGCGGCCGCGGAATCTGGACGTCGAGCCGCAAGCGCCGCTCGTGTCACAGCCAGAAGCCGTCGCCGTACGCAACGAACTGGCGGAGCAGCTTCGCAACTCGCTGGCAGAGCTCGCACCACGCGAGTCAGAGGTATTTTCCCTGAGATACTTTGGCGAGCTCTCCAACGGCGAGATCGCCGCGACGCTCGGTTTACAAACCGGCGCTGTGGCCGTGGCATTGCACAAGGCGCGAGCGAGGCTCGCGGAGCTGCTGAAGGTGCACGAGGATCAACGATGAACGAACAATCGATCGAGGACGGTTTCGACGACGACCGCGAGTTGCCGCGCGCATGCGCCAGGCAGTGGAACAGATTCTGCGCTGCGCGGCGCCGGCGGACGCCATTCAGAACACACTGGCTTGCGCCGCCGCGCGAGCAACAACCGAGCAGGGGAGGGGAGTGCCGACCGCGATTGGATTGCACGTCGGGCGGCGTGGTCCCGGCCGCTCGTTCACCGCGGTTGGCGCTTGGGATTGCAGCATCGTTGGCACTCGTCGCGCTTGCCGCAGCCGTGTTGGGTTACTCGCTTGCGCAGCAAAGTGAAATCAAGATTGCTCGGCAAGACAGTTTGAATAACACAAGTGGCGAGCAGGATACGACGCGGATCAAAGATCGATCGAAAAGCGAGACGATGAACAAGCAACACGACCAACGACCAAACGAATCGACCGGTGGCTCGGCGCTGATGGACGGCCGATCCGCCCCCGACACTATTGTCGGTCTAAGCAGGGACGGCGGGGCGCCATCCGACGGCATCGAGCCGACGACCGCGTTTGGCGGCGTCTCGCCTCGCGGCGGTACCGCCCAGCCGCGGGGGCTTGGCGATCAGCCGCGCGGCGGAACGGCGCGGTTTGCAGGCGCTAGCCCATCGCGCTGGATGTCGATTGCCGCCGACGCGACGGTGCTGATCTCGACGGGCGGCAACGATCCGATCGAGCTCGCGGTGCGCCAGCCCTGGAGCAATAAGACTACGCTCCACGTCTGGGACTGGAGCAAATCGAGCGAGAGCAGGCCGCTGGACGCCTCCGCCGACCGGTCAATGGTCCTGGCGCCCGACGGCAAGAAGGCTGTCACGAACGATGGCCGCGTGGTGGATACGACGACGAGTGAGATCACTAGGTTGGAGAATTTCGAGGGGGATGTTTATCGGGTCAAATTCTCGCGCGACGGTCGAGTGCTGGTCCTAATGATCCATGGCAGCGGGAATCAAGGTACGGCGCGGCTATTGGAGTTTCCCTCGGGCAAGAAGATCCGTGAGATCGCCGACATCTTCCCGCACATGTTTGTCGCGGGGTTCGATCACGATTCAAAACAGGTGGTCTTGATCGGCGCCGACTTGAAAGCGCGGCGATTTGAAACGGCGACCGGCAAGGAACTGGCAAAATATGAACCGGCACACTCCAACAGCGTGCGCGCGGTGGCGATTTCCAACGACGGCAAATACGTCGTATCGTCTGGGCCGAAGAACGAGACTTTTCTTTGGGACGCCGAGAGCGCCAAACTATTGCATAAGCTCGATGTGGCGCAGCAGCCCAACGTGATCAACGAAGTTTATTCGCTCGAGTTTTCTCCCGATGACAAGCTGTTGGCGGGCGGCGGGGCGCAGAACCTGGTCTTGTGGAACACCGGAAGTGGCACGGTCGAAAGCATCTATCCCACGTCGTCCGGCGGCGCCGTGCATATTCGCTTCGACAAGGAGGGGAAGCAAATGACTACCGTGCACGACTTTCACGGCGCCCGGGGCGAGAATGGGGAAGATTTGCTAGTATACCCCCGAGTGCACGAGTGGAGTGTGGAGTCGAAATAGACCACCCTTGTGGTGGCGTTGCGCGGTAGCTCCAGTGATTCGTCGGCTGCCGATTTCTAGTATTGAAGCCGTTCTTGATCGCGGGTTACGCGCCAGATTGCGTTGGAGGCTCGTATGAGCTTCCCGGGGTACCGGCTCATCGCGTCCGGGGACCCTCATTTTGCTCAAAACCCTTGCCAATCACGGTGTTGCATGCCATTCTAGACGACTAGGGTGGATCTGGTGGGGGGAACGCCGGAAACCGGGGGGTGCTCGGCGATCGCGCTGACAGTGCCGACCGCGTTACGATGCAGTGCATCGCGACCGCCGGCATTGAAATGAATGGTGCTATGCGCTGGCCGTCTGCGCAGGCACCGCGTTCGAACGGCCCGCGCTGGGCAAGCAGCAGCGTCGCCGTATCCAGATTCAGAACACAAGAGGAACAGCAAGATGCCGCGGTCTTGGACCACATTGTTTCGTCGTTTTCGGTCGTCGAATGTTCCAGCGAGCCGACGACGCAGTCCGTCTCGATCCGATGCCTACCGTTTGCGCGCGCAATCGCACGTGGAGCAGTTGGAACCGCGCCAAGTCCTTGCCGCTCAGTTCGCCATCAACGAGTTTCTGGCCGCCAATGGCGCGGGTCTTGTCGATGGTTTTGGCGAGCGGCCCGACTGGATTGAAATCCGCAATGTTGGCGACGCGGCCGGGAATCTGGCGGGTTACCACCTGACGGACGATCCCAACGACCTGGACAAGTGGACGTTCCCGTCCACGCCGCTCAACGCCGGCGCTTACCTGGTCGTCTTCGCATCGAGCAAGAATACGACCGATCCGCAGGGGCGGCGACACACCAATTTCTCGCTCAGCGTGGACGGCGAGTACGTTGCATTGACCGATGCAGCTCTGGCCGTGATCAGCGCTTACGGCGCGAACGGTCAGAACTATCCGAAGCAGAAGGTTGACGTGTCGTACGGCAATGCCGCCAACGGCAATCAGCGCTACATGATGTTGGCCACGGCAGGCACGGCAAACACATCAGGGTTTGTGGGCCTGGTTGGCGATACATCTTTCAGCCACGATCGCGGTTTTTATGACCAGCCGTTCCAACTAATCATCTCCACGAACACCCCGGGTGCGCAGATCCGTTACACGCTCGACGGCAGCACGCCGTCCGCCGCGACCGGCCTGGTCTATAGCGGGCCAATTACGATCAACAAGACGACGGCGGTGCGCGCCGCGGCGTTCCGCGCCGACCTGGTGCCGTCAAACGTGGATACGCAGACCTACATCTTCGTTGACGACGTGATCACGCAGACGTTTGCGTCTACCGTGGCGGCTGGATTCCCCAGCATGTGGGGTTCGACAACGCCTGATTACGGAATGGACTCGGACATCATCGGCCCCAACGACCTATTTGGCGGGCAGTACGCGGCAACGATTCGCGAGGACTTGAAGGCGTTGCCGACCGTCTCCATCGTGTTGAACAACAGCGACATGTTCGGCCCCAGCGGGATCTATACCAATCCAAATAACTCGGGCCCCGGCTGGGACAGACCGACCTCCGTCGAGTGGATTAATGCCGACGGCCTGGAAGAATTTCAAGAAAACGCCAGCATTCAGATACAAGGCGGCGCGTTTCGCTCGCATGGTTTGACCCGAAAGAAGTCCTTCCGCGTTGATTTCAAAGAGCGGTACGGATCACCCACGCTCGACTTCCCGTTGTTCGGCGAGGGCGCAGTCGATGAATTCGACAACTTTATCCTGCGCGGAGAACAACGATGGCTGGCAATGGTCGTCGGCCGGCGGCAAGCCGCTGTATTCGCGCGACGAGTTTGCCGCGCTAACGCAACGGGAGATGGGTTCAACCGGAGTGCACGGACGGCACGTGCACGTCTACATCAATGGCTTCTATTGGGGCATGTACAACATCGTCGAGCGGCCCGACGATGCCTTCTCTTCGCGCTATCTGGGCGGCGAAAAGGAGGAGTGGGACTCGATCAACTCCGGCGAGGCAGTCGAAGGAAATCTGAACGCGTGGAACACGATGATCGCCTTGGCTCAGGATGTAGCCAATGCGCCGGACGAAGTCACGCGGCACGCCGCATACATGAAAATCCAGGGCCTGAACCCGGATGGATCCGACAATCCCGCGTTCGAGAACTATCTCAACGTCGATAGCCTGATCGACTACATGATCGTCAACATCTACACCGGCAACAACGATTGGCCGGGGCATAATTGGTACACCGGCCGGCGCCGCGGGCCCGAAAGCACCGGATTCCATTTCTACTCGTGGGACGCCGAGTGGGTATTGAACCTGAACTCGGACGTGAATACTGACAAGACCGGCACCAGCGGCAGTGTAACGCAACCGTACGCACTCTTGCGCAGCTCGCCGGAGTTCCGCCAGCGTTTCGCGGACCGGGCGCACAACTACTTCTTTAACGGCGGCCCCCTGTATGTCGATCCGAGTAACCCGAATTGGGATCCAACGCATCCCGAGCGCAACCGTCCAGCCGCGCGGATGGTGCAGTTGACCAATGAGATACGCGACGGAATCGTAGGCGAGAGCGCTCGTTGGGGCGATCAGCACGGCACCAATCATCATCGTGGCGAATGGCAGAACGAGCTAAACAGCCTGCTGACGAGCTATTTCCCGCAGCGATCGGCGATTGTCATTAACCAATTGCGGAACGCCGGACTTTATCCCGCTCTCACAGCGCCGGCCTACAACCAGCACGGGGGACAGATTGCGCCCGGCTTCGATCTTCGAATGAACGCGCCGGCCGGCACCATCTATTACACGCTCGACGGCTCGGATCCCCGCCTGGCCGACGGCACACTTTCGCCCGCGGCGATTCTTTATCCGGCAACAAATACCACGACCACGTTGGTCCCCCGCAATTCGTCGTGGAAGTACCTGTCCGACGGTTCGAACCAAGGCACGGCCTGGCGCAACGAGGGTTTCGTGGATACGCCTCCCTGGCCCAGCGGCAACGGTCAACTCGGCTACGGCGAACAAGACGAAGCCACGGCAATCCCGCGTGGTCCCGCCGGCGGTGGTCCAGACTATATCACTCACTATTTTCGCCGCACGTTTACGGTTACCGATGCGGCGTCGATCACCTCGCTCAAAGTGCACCTGGTTCGCGACGACGGGGCGGTCGTGTACATCAACGGCCAACCGGCGACGCGAAGCAATATGCCGGAAGGCGAGGTGAATTACCTGACGCCGCCGTTGGGGTCGGCCGGCAGCCCAGCCGAAAACGCGTACCACGAATTGGATGTTGATCCCGACCTATTACACGACGGACTGAACACCATCGCCGTGGAGCTCCACGAGATTTCCTCGGGTAATAGCGACGCCAGCTTCGATCTCGACCTGATCGCGTACGCCAGCTCCGGCGCTCCGCCGGTGATTCTGAACCAGACCACGACTGTCAAGAGTCGCACTTTGGAGGGCGCAAACTGGTCGGCGATGACCGAGGCGTACTTCAACGTCCACACGCTGGCCAATTCCGCGAACCTCAAGATCACCGAGATCAACTACAACCCGGACGTGGCGGGGGTCGGCGAGCCAAATGTTGACAATGACGAGTTTGAATTCCTCGAGTTGATGAACGTGAGCGCCGGCACGATCGACCTGCGCGGTGTGCGGTTCACGGGCGGGATCGGTTTCGATTTTACGAGCAGCAATGCCGCGACATTGGCCCCCGGTGAACGTACCTTGCTTATAAAAAACCCGGTCGCGTTCGCGGGTCGTTATACCGGCGACTACAACATCGCCGGCACATTCACCGGCTCGTTGGACAATGGGGGCGAAAACCTGACGTTGGTGGCGCTTGACGACTCGTTCATCGCCAACTTCGAGTACGACAACTCCGGCGCCTGGCCGGGCCGTGCCGACGGCAAGGGGAGCACGCTGGAGATCATCACGCCCACCGCCGACGGCAACCTGGACGCGAGTTGGCGGAACAGCATCGAGTACAACGGCACCCCGGGCGCTATCGGCATCGGCGCGATCAACAGCATCGTGGTCAACGAGGTGCTGACGCACACCGATCCGCCGCTGGTCGATGCGGTCGAGTTCCAGAACCCCACCGGCGCATCAATCGACCTTGGCGGCTGGTACTTAAGCGACGACGCCGACAATTATCAGAAGTACCGGATCCCCAACGGCACCGTGATCCCCGCCGGCGGCTATCTGGTGCTCGACGAAAGCGACTTCAACCCCACGCCTGGGATAGGCACGAGCTTCTCGTTCAATAGCGCCACCGGGGACGACGTGTACCTGGTCTCGGCCAACCCCGCCGGCAAACTCTTGAACTTCATCGACCACGTGGATTTCCCGGCGGCCGCCAACGGGGAATCCTTTGGCCGCTGGCCCAACGCCACCGGCAAGCTGTATCCGATGGTGTCGCGGACCCTTGGCGCCGCCAACAGCGGTCCGAGGATCGGTCCGGTGGTGATCAGCGAGATCATGTACAACCACCCCAGCTTCAACGATGACTTGGAGTACGTCGAGCTACTGAACATCACCGACAACCCGATCAACCTCACGAACTGGAAGTTCGACCGCGGGATCGACATGACGTTTGGCAACGTGACGATCCAGCCGCGGAGCACGTTGGTGGTGGTGCGGTTTGATCCCAACGATCCGTTGAATGCCACGAAGGTCAACGACTTCCGCACCGCCTATGCAATCAGCGCAGCAATCCCCTTGGCCGGCGGCTATGCCGGACTGCTCAACGGCGGGGTGTTGGACAACGGCGGCGAGACGATTCGGTTGGCGCGGCCCGACGCGCCGGAGCCGGACCTGACGATTCCCTACCTGTTGGTGGACGAGGTGGAGTACGACGATGTCGCGCCTTGGCCCACGACGCCGGACGGGACCGGACCTTCGCTGACCCGCGTCAACACACAAACGGTGTATGGCCACGAGCCGACAAACTGGACGGGAGCAATCGCTACGCCGGGAACCTTGCCGCTGCCGTCGCCTCCATCGAACTTGGCTGCCGTCTCCACAGCGCCTAATCGCATCCATTTGAGCTGGGATGACAACTCCACGGATGAAGTTGGCTTCAAGGTGGAGCGGCTTGAGAACTCGGATTGGATAGTCGTTGCCACATTGGGAGCCAACGTCGCAAGTTACGACGATACGCGGCTGCAATCAAGGCGCTTGTACGAATACCGCGTGCGGGCATATCACGATGTAGGCGACGGCCTGCCGACAGATGTCGCCAGCGCGGAAACGCAACAATTGCAAGGACTCACCGGGACCAGCGGCAACGACACCTATCACTTCGTGCGCGTCGGCGAACAGGTTTACATTTATGAGAACGAGGCGCCTTTCGGAATACCGACATATCGCAGCGAACTTGCACAGCTCTCGACAAATATCACGATTTCCACGCTTGCCGGTGATGATACGGTAAATGTATACGCAGACGCGGGGATGTCGCTTGGGGTCACGCTCGTGCAGTTCGTTCCAGGATCCGGCTCAAATGCGCTCAACCTGACAAGCGGCAGCGCGCGATTCAGCGTCGAGATGCAGGCTGGAAATCAATTAACGACCACCGTCAGCGGCGGCTCGCATTTGACTGTATGGGGTTTCCGAGACACAGCGCTGGCGCTCTTCGATGCTGGTAGCAGAGTTACGATTGAACCCGTTTCGTACGACGTGAGCGTCCTTACTTCGCTGTCGATGGATGCGGGCACGATACTAGATTTAACGACGAGCGATTTGATCGTTCGCGCCACGGCCGGCACCAAGGACGCCATTCACGCCGACGTGCAGGCCAAGATCGCCAGCGCTCAAAACGGCGTGGACACGAACTTCATCACCAACTGGGACGGACCGGGCATCACCAGCACGAGCGCACGCACCAGCAACGTGGCCACCGGTTTTGACCTGGCGGCCATTGGCGCGATTCGCAACTCGGACATCGACGTGATCACCGGTCTTCCCGGCGCGGCCTACCCGAGCTTTGGCGGAGTGCCGGTCTCGCCCGACGACGTGCTCCTCAAATACACCTATCTTGGCGACGGCAACCTGGACGGCCTGGTGAGCTTTGACGACTACGTCGGCATGGACAACGCCTTCTTTGGCTTGATCCCCAACCTCGGTTGGGCCACCGGCGACATCAACTTCGACAACGCCATCAACTTCGACGACTACACCGTCGTCGATCAGGCGTTCTTCTTCCAGGGCGCGCCGTTGGCTTCTGTCGGCGAGCCGCAAGCGTCAGCACCCGGAGTCCTAGCGCGGGGCGAAGGTCACCGTGGCGAAGGCAGCACGGCGGTTGGCTTTATCGAAGAATCGCTGGGGCTGCACCCCACCCTACCAGGTTCGGTTGCGCCGCGCCGGTCGCGTCGAGCGACGCGGAAAGCCACTCGACCTTCAGTCCCGCCTTACAAGCCGCCGATTCGCTGGCCGACGCGCGGCTCAGCGTGACTCGACGCACCGACTCGCGCGATCTGTGGGATGACGCGCTGTTGGACTTCGTCGGCGCCGATTGACGTACACATCACATCTCAACTCAAGCATTCACAATGGCTCAATCTTGGACCGGCCTGTTTCGTCGCAGTTCTTTGTCCCGGCACTCTCGTTCCAGTCGTCGATGCGATCGCAAACAACGCCCAAATGATCGTCGCGAGACGCGGTTTGAGTCGTTGGAGTCGCGCCAATATCTGGCCGCGGATTTTCTGATCACGGAGTTCATGGCGGTCAACGGCGGCTCGCTCTTAGATGAAGACAGCGACGCATCGGACTGGATCGAGGTCCAGAACGTCGGCAACACGGTCGGCAGCTTGTCGGGTTGGGCCTTGGAAGACGATGTAGATCGTTGGACTTTTCCAAACGTCAATGTGCCCGCCGGCGGGCGGCTGGTCGTGTTTGCTTCGAACAAGGATCGCATAGCCGGTCCGAACCTGCATACCAACTTCGCGCTGTCGGCCGACGGTGAACGGCTGGCGCTCTTGCGGCCGGATCAAAGCATACGGCAACAATTCGACCCGTATCCGTCTCAAGTCGAGGACGTGTCGTATGGCATTCTCGAGGATTCAAGCTCAATCGTCGGCGGTGGCGCCCCGGCAAAATTCAAGATACCGACGGTCACGGACGGATCGGGCACTGTGTGGACCGGGACCGGCTTCGACGACTCTGCTTGGACAACGCACTTGTTCTCGGGCACGCGATCGGTCGTGATTTCCGAAGTTTCGACCGGCTCCACCGATTGGTTCGAAATCCAAAACGTCTCCGGAGCGGCGGTGAATACGACTGGCTGGTTCGTGGCCATCAACGACGGCAATGTCCCGCAGGCCATTAACGCGGTCGATCCGATCACTTGGTCGCTTGCGCCATCAATGGCGGCCGGCCAAACTAGCTACCGCACCGAGAACTCCGCCGATACATCAAATTACTTCGGCTCCGTCATCGATTGGCCGACGACCGGCAGCCGCGGCTGGGTGATGATCGTTGATAACACCGGCAAGATCGCCGATTTCGTGGTTTGGGGGTACAGCGCAGCGGAGCTGTCCACGATCAACGTCAGCGTTGGCGGATATACCTTTAACAGCCAGGCGATCGCCGGGGCCTGGAGCAGCGCGCCGGTTTCCTACGCCGGTTCCGCGACAAACAGCCTCCATCGTCAAGGTTCATCTGACGACGACAACTCAACAGACTGGGTTTACACCGCCACTCCCTCGCTGGGATCGATCAATCCCGGCCTGGTCACGCCGATGACCGGCCCGGGCGAGCCAGTTCGCACCGGGATTGGATTCAACACCAACCCGCAAGGCCTCAACGTTAAATACGTCAAGGCGAACACACCGGTGTTCGACGTGAATGTCGCCGAGCAGGTGGCCGTCACGCCCTCGATGCAGACGTTGGTCACGAACCAGCTCGTATCGACCGTCAATTACAACACCAACGGCGGACCCGGAAACTTCGGCGCCGAAGTGCCTTTCCCTACGCAGGCCGTCGGACAGGACGTGGACGACTTTGTGTTGGAGGTGACCGGGACGGTGGTCCTGCCGAACGCCGGCCAATGGACTTTCGGAGTCAACAGCGACGACGGCTTCCGCCTCGTGCTCAACAACGGTGTGAACACGTTTATGAGCGAGTTTATCGGCGGGCGTCCTGCCGGTGACACGCTCGCGACGTTCAACATCCCCGACGGCGGCGCTTATCAAGTGCGCTTGGTGTACTTCGAGCGCGGCGGCGGCGCGTCGATGGAGTTCTTTGCCGCTCCGGGAGCGCACGCCACGTTCAACGGCAATTTTGATCTCGTGGGCGATGTGGCCAATGGCGGCCTGGCGACGACCGGCTTTGGTGGCGCGATCCATACTAACGTCCTTACACAGTTGCGAAACGTCAACAGCTCGTTGTGGACACGCATTCCTTTCACCGTCGGCAATCCATCCACGTTCAGCTCTCTGGAGCTGCGGATGAAATACAACGATGGCTTTATCGCTTACCTCAACGGGTCGGAGATCGCGCGGCGCAACGCCGCCTCAACAAATTGGAATGCAACCGCATCATCGCCACGTTCAGATGCTGCATCTTCGGTGTTCGAAGAGATCAACATCACCCAATTCCTACATCTATTGCAGGCTGGGACGAACGTTCTTTCAATCCACGGCCAGAATATCAGCGCAGGCGATAACACGTTCCTCGTGCTTCCGGAGCTCGTCGGCACGCGCACCGAGCCCGAGTTCCGGTATTTCCTCGACCCGACCCCGGAGGCGGCCAACCAAGGCGGCGTCGTAGGATTCGTGGGCGACACCGGGTTCAGCCATACGCGCGGATATTACACTAACCCGTTTTCGCTGACCATTACGACCCCGACGCCCGGCGCCGTCATCCGCTACACCGTGGATGGTTCAGATCCAACCGAAACGACCGGCTTCGTGTACTCAGGACCGATCGAAATCAACGGCACCACCATTCTCCGCGCCGCTGCTTTCAAGAGCGGGTTTGAGCCTTCGAATATCGACACACAAACCTATTTTTTCCTCGCAGACATTCTCACGCAAAGCGAGTCGCCTCCGCCGGGCTGGCCAGCAAACGGGCAAGTCAACGGCCACCAAATCAACTATGGGATGGATCCCAACATCGTGAACAGCCCTACCTGGGGTTCCCAGATGATGGCCGCAATGACGGCATTGCCTTCGATTTCGCTCGTGACGCCGTTGGCGAACCTGTTCAGTCCTTCGTCCGGCATCTATGTGAATCCGTCGGGAGACGGCGATTCGTGGGAAAGACCGGCGAGCGTCGAGCTGATCAATCCCAACGGCACGCCGGGATTCCAGATCGATGCCGGATTGCGCGTTCGCGGCGGATTTAGCCGCAGCTCGAGCAATCCCAAGCACGCCTTCCGGCTGCTTTTCCAGGACGAGTACGAAGGCGAGCTGAATTTTCCATTGTTCGGGTCAGAGGGCGTTGACGAATTCGAGCGGATCGACTTGCGCACGGGACAGAACTACTCGTGGTCGTTTCAAAACGACGGCTCCAACGTGATGGTCGAGGAAGTCTGGAACCGCGATACCTCGCGCGACATGGGCCAGGGATACACGCGCAGCCGCTGGTATCACCTGTATCTCAACGGTCGCTATTGGGGTCTCTATCAAACCGAGGAGCGCACGGAGGCGTCGTACGCCGCTTCATACAACGGCGGCGCGGAAGTAGATTACGACGTCATCAAGCACGGGCCGGGCTCCATTTACGCGACCGACGGGACAATGGCGGCCTGGACGCAGCTTTATAACCTCTCGAATAGCTTGCGGACGGCGCCCGACGACACAACGCGTCACGCGATCTACATGCAGATTCAGGGCAAGAACCCCGACGGCACGCGCAACACCAACTATCCGGTGCTGCTGGATGTTGACAATCTCATCGAGTACATGCAGGTGATCTTCTACAGCGGCGATCGTGATGCGCCGATTTCCAACTTCGCCAACAACCAGTCACCGAACAACTGGTATGGCTTCCGCAATCGCAACAGCGACGACGGGTTCCGCTTCGTGTTGCACGATGGCGAGCACACGCTCAGTCACGGAATGGCCAGCCGGCTCGGCCCCTGGCCGGCGGGTGATCCAAACGGAAACGGAATTGGCCGCAGCAGCCCGCAATGGATTCACCAGATGCTCGCCTTCGCGCCGGAATACCGCGTTCGATTCGGTGATCTGACACAACAGAATTTCTTTAACGATGGGGTCTTCACGCCCGCAAAGGCTTTGGCGCGATTCAATGCGCGCACCGCTGAAATCGATGCGGCGATTGTCGCCGAAAGCACCGCTGGGGCGATTCGAAGAGCGAGCCCGGTTACACCAAGACGAACTGGCTCAATGCGAGCAACGGCACGCGCAGCTTTTTCAATTCGCGGCATACGACCGTCGTTTCACAACTGCGCGGCAACACGCTCTACAACACAGTCGGCACATTCCCGTTGTATCCCACGGTCGATGCGCCAGTGTTTAATCGAAATGGCGGCCAGGTCCCGCCGGGGTTCTCGTTCTCGATGCTTGGCGTGGGCACGATTTACTACACGACCAACGGTTCCGACCCGCGTCTGGTGGGCGGGGGCGTGAGTCGGTACGGCGCAGATTTACTCCGGCCCATTCCCGATCAATGGCAGCATCACGATCAACGCTCGCTCGCTCTCCGGCGGCGTCTGGTCGGCGATGACCACGGCCACGTTCTTCACCACGCAGACCGCGAGTCCGACCAACACGGCGATCGCCGAGATCAATTACAATCCCGACGAGCCGACCGCCGCCGAGATGGCCGCGCCCGGCTGGAACGCGGCCTGGGACGCCCAGGAATTCGAGTTCATCGAGCTACGGAACTTCGGCACGCAGCCGGTCGACCTGTCGGGCGTGAAGTTTGTCACTGGCATCGGCTTCCAGTTCCCCTCGCCGGGTGGGCCGATTCTCTCGCCCGGCCAGAGCATCGTGCTGGTGAAGAACCAAACGGCATTTGAGATCCGCTACGGCGCGGGGATCAACATCGGCGGCACATTTACCGGATCGCTCAACAACGGCGGCGAGCAGCTCACGCTCCGCACCGCGGCCGACGTCCTGATCCGCGACATCACCTACGACAACTCCGGCGCCTGGCCGGGCCGTGCCGACGGCAAGGGGAGCACGCTGGAGATCATCACGCCCACCGCCGACGGCAACCTGGACGCGAGTTGGCGGAACAGCATCGAGTACAACGGCACCCCGGGCGCTATCGGCATCGGCGCGATCAACAGCATCGTGGTCAACGAGGTGCTGACGCACACCGATCCGCCGCTGGTCGATGCGGTCGAGTTCCACAACCCCACCGGCGCATGCAATCGACCTTGGCGGCTGGTACTTAAGCGACGACGCCGACAATTATCAGAAGTACCGGATCCCCAACGGCACCGTGATCCCCGCCGGCGGCTATCTGGTGCTCGACGAAAGCCACTTCAACCCCACGCCGGGAGTGGAGCCCAGCTTCTCGTTCAATAGCGCCACCGGGGACGACGTGTACCTGGTCTCGGCCAACCCCGCCGGCAAACTCTTGAACTTCATCGACCACGTGGATTTCCCGGCGGCCGCCAACGGGGAATCGTTTGGCCGCTGGCCCAACGCCACCGGCAAGCTGTACCCGATGGTGTCGCGGACCCTTGGCGCCGCCAACAGTGGTCCGAGGATCGGTCCGGTGGTGATCAGCGAGATCATGTACAACCACCCCAGCTTCAACGATGACTTGGAGTACGTCGAGCTACTGAACATCACCGACAACCCGATCAACCTCACGAACTGGAAGTTCGACCGCGGGATCGACATGACGTTTGGCAACGTGACGATCCAGCCGCGGAGCACGTTGGTGGTGGTGCGGTTTGATCCCAACGATCCGTTGAATGCCACGAAGGTCAACGACTTCCGCACCGCCTATGCAATCGGCGCAGCAATCCCCTTGGCCGGCGGCTATGCCGGACTGCTCAACGGCGGGGTGTTGGACAACGGCGGCGAGACGATTCGGTTGGCGCGGCCCAACGCGCCGGAGCCGGACCTGACGATTCCCTACCTGTTGGTGGACGAGGTGGAGTACGACGATGTCGCGCCTTGGCCCACGACGCCGGACGGGACCGGACCTTCGCTGACCCGCGTCAACACACAAACGGTGTATGGCCACGAGCCGACAAACTGGACGGGAGCAATCGCTACGCCGGGAACCTTGCCGCTGCCGGCGGCCGCCACGAACCTGACGGCCAACGCCACCGCCGCCAACCGCGTGCACCTGGCCTGGCTCGATCCGGCCACCAACGAGACCGGCTTTAAGGTCGAGCGCTCGACCGACGGCGCGAACTTCATCGTGGTCGCCACCCTCGGCGCCAACGCCACCAGCTACGACGACGTGAACTTGCAGTCGAGCCTGGGCTACTTCTATCGCGTGCGATCGTTCAACGACGCCGGCAACGGCGGCGCGAGCAACACCGCCCAAGTCACCACCCCACAATTGGTGACAATCACCGGCCTGGCGGGACATGACACGTACCATGTCAAGCGAGTCGGCGAGCAGATCCACGTCTATGAAAACACGCCCGCGGTCGGCCAGCCGACCTACTCCAGCGAGTTGGCGGCGCTGGGCGCATCACTCTCGATCAACGCGCTCGCCGGCGACGACACGCTAAACGTGTCGGCCAATGGCCAGCCGAACTTGGGCGTCAACCAGTTGGTGTTCAACAGCGGCAGCGGGTCCAACGCCCTGCAACTGACCGAAGGGGCGGCGAGGATCGATAGCACAGTCGATGTTGGCAGCGTACTTTCCTCCACGGTCTCCGCTGGCGCACAGCTAACCACCGCGCAGGCTGAACCAGAACGGCCTCACATTAAGCGGCGCCAACACGAAGGTCACGATTCTGCCTGACGGCGCCTTGGCCAACGTGCTTGAGTCGCTCACGCTGGACGCCAGCTCGACCTTGGACCTGACCAACAACGATCTGATCTTGCGGGCCACCGCCGGAACCAAGGACGCGATCCACTCCGACGTGCAGGCCAAGATCGCCAGCGCTCAAAACGGCGTGGACACGAACTTCATCACCAACTGGGACGGACCGGGCATCACCAGCACCAGCACGCACACCAGCAACGTGGCCACCGGTTTTGACCTGGCGGCCATTGGCGCGATTCGCAACTCGGACATCGATGTGATCACCGGTCTTCCCGGCGCGGCCTACCCGAGCTTTGGCGGAGTGCCGGTCTCGCCCGACGACGTGCTCGTAAAGTACACCTACATTGGCGACGGCAACCTGGACGGCCTGGTGAGCTTTGACGACTACGTCGGCATGGACAACGCCTTCTTTGGCTTGATCCCCAACCTCGGTTGGGCGACCGGCGACATCAACTTCGACAACGCCATCAACTTCGACGACTACACCGTCGTCGATCAGGCGTTCTTCTTCCAAGGCGCGCCGCTGGCTTCTGTCGGCGAGCCGCAAGCGTCAGCGCCGGAGTCCTCGCGCGGGGCGAAGGTCACCGTGGCGAAGGCAGCACGGCGGTTGGCTTTATCGAAGAATCGCTGGGGCTGCACCCCACCCTACCAGGTTCGGTTGCGCCGCGCCGGTCGCGTCGAGCGAATCGGAAGACTACCGGATCGTTGGCCCCGCTTTACAGGCCGCTGATTCGCTCTCCGACGCGCGGCTCAGCGTGACTCGACGCGCCGACTCGCGCGATCTGTGGGATGACGCGCTGTTGGGCCTTCTGGATTAATACTCAATTCGGTTTGTTGCACCAGCACCGCGCACGCAGGTGGGCGGCACGTGTGGCGCTGGTTAGTTAAGTGCGCCACTTTCCCGCGCCGTAAAGCTTGCGTTATCATACGCTTCCTGTGGCCGTGCACTCTCCGTGGAGTAATTGATGAGCGTTACGCTAAAGCGTCCCCCCCGAATCGAGGCGCCCACGCATCGCGTAGCGATCCTGTTCGCCGGTGGACCCGCGCCGGCCGCGAACGCCGTCATCTCGGCGGCTGCCATTTCGTTTATTCGCAACGGCATTGACGTAGTGGGCATCCTGAATGGCTATTCCAGTCTTTCGGAGTTTAAACCGGAGCGACCACTGGAAGAGGGCCGCGATTTTCTAATGATCGACCAGAAAATGTTGCGGCGTACCCGCAACTCGCAGGGCATTCTGATCGGCACGGCGCGGACGAATCCGGGGAAAGACGTTTCGCATCCCAAACACTTCGACGAACCGGAACGCGTTGGCCCGCTCAAACGGACGTATGAAGCGCTGTGTTCCGTGGGTGTCGATGCGCTGGTGTCCATTGGCGGTGACGACTCGCTAAAGACCGCCAACAAAATGAAGATGTTCATGGACCGCCTGCCCGACGGGGCCAAGCGGCTGCCGATCGTCCATCTGCCCAAAACGATCGACAACGACTACATGGGCATCGACTTCACGTTTGGCTATTTCACCGCAGTCGATACGCTTGCCAACGAGATCAAGAATCTCTTACACGACGCCGAGGCGGGGCGGGCTTATTTCCTTACCGAGACAATGGGTCGCAGCGCCGGTTGGTTGGCCTACGGCGCTGCCATTGCCGGCGAGGCCAGCCTGGTCGTCAGCGTGGAAGACATTCACGGCGCGTATCGACTGGAAGAGGAGATGAGCGATCCGGAAACCGGCAAGACCACGCTTCGACCGATCATGAATGTGGACGCCGTTGTTAAACGGATCGTAAAAACGATGCGCGTCCGCGAGGAGAAGGAAGGCAAGCAATATGGCGTAATCGTGATGGCCGAGGGGCTCGCCGAGCTGTTGCCGTATCAATATCTGGAGGGGATTCCGCGTGACGATCACGGGCACATCTCTATTGCGCAGGTCAATCTCGGCAAGATGTTCTCCAGGCTGGTGGAGGCTGAGTTCACCAAACAAACCGGCCGCAAGCGCAAGGTGAACGGGCTGCAGCTTGGTTATGAAGTGCGCGTGCGCACGTCCGCATGCTTTCGACGTGATGCTCGGGAGCCAACTTGGTGTGGGCGCGTATCGCGCCCTGGTCGAGCAACGGCTCAACGGGGTCATGGTATCTGTCTCTGGCCAGCTTGATCTCGCCTATGTTCCCTTCGAGAAACTGGTGAATCCCGACACGCTGGTCACCGTGGTGCGATATATCACTCCAGATTCCGACTTCTACAAACTCGCGCGGTTCCTGGAAAGCGATGTTGGAGAATAGCACTTCGCGCGCCCCAATCGGCGCTTGTCCTGTAAGGTATCTAATCCGCCTGGCGGCTTAGGCAATGAACCCTGAATACATAATCGTCATTGGGCTGGAAGTTCACGTGCAACTGCTTACCCGGTCGAAGCTGTTCTGCGGCTGCGGCACGGCCTTTGGAGCGCCGCCGAATACACAGACGTGTCCAGTGTGCATCGGCATGCCCGGCGTGTTGCCGGTGATGAACCGCGAGGCATTCCAGCTGTCGCTGAAAACCGCCGTGGCTCTCGATTGCGAGATTGCTCCTTTTACCAAATGGGACCGCAAACAGTATTACTATCCCGACCTGCCGAAGGGATATCAGATCAGCCAATACGATCTCCCCTTCTCCTTCAACGGTCACTTGGAAATCAGCGACCCGAAGGAACGCTTCGAGCGAAAGAAAGTCGGCATTACCCGCGTGCACCTGGAAGAAGATGCGGGCAAGAGCATGCACGACGAGCGCGCGGGCAAGGCCGACAGCCGCATCGACCTAAACCGCACCGGCACGCCGCTGTTGGAAATCGTCAGCGAGCCCGACATGCGCTCGCCGTTGGAGGCCAAGACGTACCTTGAACAGATCAAGCTGTTACTGACGTATCTCGGCGTGTCGGACTGCAACATGCAGGAAGGAAGCTTGCGCGTGGATGCGAACGTCAACTTGCACATTCCGCAGGCGGATGGCCGAATTGCAAAAACACCAATCGTCGAAATCAAGAACCTAAATAGCTTCCGTGCGGTGGAACGAGCGCTAACGTATGAGGCCCAGAGGCAATACCGCGTGTGGCAAGAGACGAAGCAAGAGATCGGCGATGTGCCAAAGCAGACTCGCGGCTGGGACGACGAGGAGCAGATCACGCGTGGGCAACGTCACAAGGAGGAGTCCAGCGACTACCGCTACTTCCCCGACCCGGATTTGGCCCCCGTCACGGTAACGACCGACAAGGTCGCCGCAGTGCGAGAATCGCTGGGCGAGCTGCCGGCCGACCTGCGCCATCGTCTGGAGGTGACCTATGGCATCAAGATGTACGACAGCGAAGTGCTGGTGAACCAGGGACAGGGGCTCGTGGACTACTACGTGGAGGTTGCCGAACAGAGCGGCGACGGCCAAGTCGCGGCGAATTGGGTAACACAAGACGTGCTTCGTGTCATGAACGAACGCCAGATGACGATCCAGGATTTTCCGATTCGTCCGCCTGCCGTGGCTGGCCTGATCAAGCGCGTGAAAGCCGGCGACTTCGAGACCAGCAAGGGGCGCGAAATCTTTGCGGAGATGGCTGAATCCGGCCGATCCGCCGACGAAGTGATCGCCGCGAAGGGCATCCGCAAGGTGGACGAAAGCGAGGTGGTGGCGCTGTGCCAAGAACTATTAGCCGCGAACCCAAAGATCGTCGCCGACGTCAAGAATGGAAAAGAACAGGCTGCAGCGGGTCTCATAGGCCAAGCCAAAAAACGCAACCCAAATGTGAATCCGACGAGGGTAAAGGAGATTTGCCTGGAACTGATCGGGCGAATGTGAACACCGCGGCACCCACTGTTATGAGCGGGATCATCACCCTCACCACCGATTTCGTCCGCGATAGCTGGTACGTTGCCGCCATGAAGGGGGTGATCCTGTCGATCAACCCCAAGGCGACGATCGTTGACTTTTCGCACTCGATCGCGCCGCAGAATATTGCCGAAGGCGCGTTCGTTCTCGGCGAGGCGAGCCGCTGGTTTCCGCCGCAGACGATTCATGTCACCGTGGTCGATCCAGGCGTGGGCACTGCGCGGCGGATTGTGTACGCGCGCTTTGGCGATCAGCACTATGTGTGCCCCGATAACGGACTATTGAGCTACATTTGCCGCGACCAACGGCCAGAGGAGGCGTTCGAAGTCACGAACCGATCGCTATTTCTCCCGTCGATCTCCCCGACCTTTCACGGCCGCGACATCATGGCGCCCGTTTCAGCACGGCTCAGCCTTGGCCTGCCGCCGCGCAATCTCGGGCCGCCGATCGATGACCTGACGCTTCTAAGCTGGCCACGCCCCGAGCGGCGAGAAAACAAGATCTTCGCGCGGTTCCTTTGCTCCGACCCGTTTGGCAATCTGATCACCAACTTGCGCCGCGAAGATTTGCCGAGCGGCATCGATGCGGCTTGTCTCGTGGTCGAATACGCTCAACACAAGTTCAACGGCATCGTCAAAACCTATGGCGACGCCCCCGCTGGCACACCCGTGGCACTCTTTGGCTCGAGCGGACTGCTCGAGTTGGCGATCGTACAAGGAAGTGCCGCACGCCAAATGCAAATCGCCGCTGGCGACAACGTCACCGTGAGATGGTAATGGAACACCGCGACAAAAAAGATCTTTTCCGCTGGGACCGTGAAATCGTCTGGCACGCATTCACTCAGATGGCTGAATACGAGCCGCTGGTGATTGAGCGTGCCGAAGGTTGCACCCTCTACGACATCGACGGCAACGCCTACCTCGACGGCGTCAGCAGCATGTGGTGCAACGTCCACGGACATCGCCACCCGCGCTTGGATGCCGCGGTTCGGGATCAACTCGACCGCATGGCCCATGTCACGTCGCTGGGAATGTCGAACCCCACAACTATCCACCTCGCAAAACGCCTTGTCGATATTGCGCCGCCTGCGCTGAATCACGTCTTCTTCTCCGATGACGGGGCCACTGCGATTGAAGTCGCGATCAAAATGGCGCTTCAATATTGGCGGCAGCGGCCCAACCCGAGGCCGGAGAAGACTATTTACGTCGCGCTGGGCGAAGCGTACCACGGCGACACGATCGGAAGCGTGAGCGTCGGCGGTGTGTCGCGGTTTCACGGGGCTTTCGAGCCGCTGTTGTTCGAAACGCTGCGGCTGCCAATGCCCGATACCTACCGCCTTCCCTCCGGAATTGCGCTCGATCAAGTCTGCACTTACTATCTCGACCAGTTGGAACAGGTGCTGACAAAACACCACGACCGTATCGCCGCCATGGTCATCGAGCCGCTTGTTCAATGCGCCGCTGGACTCGTGATGCATCCGCCAGGCTACCTGCGCGGCGTCCGCGAGCTGACACGGAAATATGACGTGCTCCTGATCGCCGACGAGGTCGCCGTCGGGTTTGGGCGAACCGGGAAAATGTTCGCCTGCGAGCACGAGCGCGTGACGCCCGACTTTTTGTGTCTGGCTAAAGGACTCACTGCCGGCTACCTGCCGTTGGCGTCCACGCTCGCGACCGATGAAATCTGGAAGACATTCCTTGGCCGTTACGATGAATCAAAGACGTTCTTTCACGGCCACACGTATAGTGGCAACCCGCTCGGCGCGGCCGTGGCGCTGGCGTCGCTCGATGTGTTTAACGAAGAAAGCGTGCTCGAAAAGCTAATTCCGAAAATCGCGCATCTCACAGAACGACTCAACGCTATGCGCGACCTCCCCCACGTCGGCGATGTTCGCCAGCGCGGCTTCATTGCCGGTATCGAGTTGGTCCGCGATCGTGCCACGAAGTCGCCGTTTCCGTGGGAGGAAAAACGCGGCATTCGCGTCTGCGAATTGGCGCGCCAGCGCGGCGTGTGGCTGCGGCCCCTGGCAAACGTGATCGCCATCATTCCGCCGCTGTCAATTACGCTCGATGAGTTGGATCAAATCTGTGACGCGGTGGAATGGGCGATCCCCCGCTCGTTCGAGCCGCTATAAGACACACCGGCGCGAACTAAGTTGCACGGCACACGCTATTGCGCCGCCGATCGTGATCCATGCGGCGACCCGCCAATCGGAAAACCCGCGGGCAACGGTCGCCCGGCCGTGACATAGCCCAAGCGGTGTAGCTCGTCGTTCAGCAGTCGGTACTCCGCAAAACTGTCGGGATACGTCCACAGCGTCACCGTCGTGTCGCCCGGTCTGTGGCGCGACAGCGTCTGCCGAAACTGCGACGAACCGGCCATCGCTTCTTCAACACTCTCGCCCAGCTTCGCCTGCATGGGCAGTACCTGCCACTCCTTCGACCGGACCGCCACCTGGCCATTTCGGTGATCGATTATCATATCCACCGTGTACCGCATCTCGAACCCCTGCTTTGGTCCGACGGTAAACAACCGCTGCGCCAGCTCCGACCGGCTCATGTGCGCACGCGTCTCGTGCTTGGCCAGCTCGAACAGCTCTTCGATCGGAAGGTACGCCACGCGGCCGCCAAGCAGTTGAAAGTGAATCTCATTTCCCGTCACCGTCTTGGAGAGCGGTGTGTGAAAGGTCTTGACCTCGATCGTCGGCCCTTTGACTGCCGCCGCTTGGTCGGTGGCTTGCTCAATTCGTGCAAGTTCCGTCTGAGCCTGAACCAACTTTGTTTGCACGTCGAACGAACTTCGCCGATCCGCGTCAAGCTGCGTGCGGCGGCGCTCCAGTTCCTTTTCAGCGGCCGCAACGGCAACGCCCAGTTGCGTTCGTGCATGGTCGCGCAGTTGCAACTCTTGCTCGACGATCCTGGCTTGTCCGTGCAAGCGATGGATGTCTTGCTCGACGCCCGCCGATTGAGACGCCAGTCGCTCGATCTCAGCCGCCAGTGGCGCATTTATCGCAGCCAAAGTATCATCCTCGACCTCCAAGGGCGAGTTCTTCGTGCGCATTCCGACCACCATCACCAGGATGATCAGAATCCCGACGATGTTGGTCACGACGTCGAGGAACGAGTCGCTGCCAACGGCTTCGGTCGTATTGTTGTCGATCGGACGGCGCATAAATCGCACAGAGAAACAATAGTTGAGTTTTGTACCCCATCAGCGCCTACGTTTCACGTCGAATCCGCTGTCGGCCAGAAGCGCTTCCAGATCGGCGTAGCGACCTTCTCCGCTCTTGCCCACCGCGAGAATCAACTGCGGCCGCCAATACATCCCGCGCCCGGCCAGGCCCCAGGTCTTGATCCGGTCGTGCACAGCGGCCGTGAGCAAATCGATTGACTCCACCGTCCGCTGCGTCAGCGGCACTTCGACGGGCGGCTCATTCGATTTGTCCGCCAACAGGAGCAGCTTATCGCCGTCGCAACGGATGTTGATCGGACGCGTGATCGGGTTCGACGATCGCGCCGCCGCGGCGAGTCCCCAGTTAACACCCCGCGTTTCAGCCAGGCTTTTGGGGCGTTCTTGCTTCGGCTTCACGCTCATTTCGTTCGCTTCATCGCCGGCCTGACGGCTAGCCTCGCCGCCGGTGGTCGCGTAGGGCAGGGGGGTGTCGCCCTGTTCCGCACGGGCGTCGTTCAAGTCGCCGTACCGTCGCTCGCGTGAGGCAACGTCAGTCGAAGCGTCGCGCGGATTATCCATCGCGCCGCCATTGGTTTTGGAGCTACCAGCTTGCAGGCGGCGCTCCTGCGCAGTCGTCGCCGCCTCAGGTGAGAACTCGTCGTTCTCGGCATCTGATTCGCCGCCGCCATTCGGCCTGTCACCGCGGCCGCCGTTCTTGCCGTGACCACCGCGCAGCGGGTTCGCGCCACCTTCGCGAAGCGCCGGCCCGCCCTCACGAACTAACCCACCGGTAAGCGGCGAGACTCGATACGTTACCTTGTTCGCCGGTGACCCGCCGCGGTGCCGTCCCGGGTTGAGCTGCGCCAGCCATTGTGTTCGCTCGCGCTTGTGCGACCGCCTCGCGCTCGATCTCCGCCAATTGCGGGTCGGCAGGCGGAAACTCAAGCTTCCAATCCTGGTCAATCGTCTGATAGCCGAAGTCAGCGCCCCAGGAAAGCATCGCCGCGCACCGCGTAATACGCCTCGATGCCGTCCGGGCGAACGAGAAACAACGGGTACGGCTCGGCGTCCGCTGACTTGGGGTCCGCCGCCTGAGCAACCAGATGATCCCGCGCGGCTCGAACGGCCGATGCCAACGGATTGCCTGGCCCCATCGGGCCGTCGAAGTCCGCGGCCTTCAACTCGATCCCCTCGGGCTGAATCACGACGCGTTCGCCGCTGCACTCGATATAGATCGGCCGCCGCCGGGTCCGGTTCTGACCGTCGTAGGGAACGACCGAGTACGCCGGCGCCCGCTCGGCCGCCGCCTTTCGCGCTGCGTCCAAACGCGCGAGGGCCGAGGCAATCGCAGCCGCGATACGTTGCAACTCAAGTTGCTTGGCCTCGAGCGAATCGGACTGCATGCTTCCCGCGTCGAGCTGCGCCAGCGACTGCCTTAGTGCACCAAGCTGCTTTTCCAGCGAACGAATGTGCTCTTCGACTCCGCTAAGCCGCAGGCGCTCGTGGTCCAGGTCAACCTGTGTCTTTTCGCGCGAAGTTGTCAGATGCTGCAGGCGCCACGCGATCGTGTCGCGCGTCATCGCCGCCTCTTGAGCATCAACGGTGGCTATCGCAGTTCGACCGTCCGCATGGTTCGCGGCGTCGGTCGCCGCCTTCACACGTGCCTGGCGATTGAGCACGACCAGCACCACGATCAAGGCGCCCATCGTGCACAACAGGACGGCCATGAACGGGAACAGCGAGATGCCAGCCGCGGAAACGGTGGGACGTCTCATGCCGCTTGCGCCTTCACCTTCGATCGCGGAAGCTCCACCGTCCGAGCGTCGGTGGCAGGAAGCTGATGGAGCCGTGACGTCAGCAATTGGATTGCCGCGGCCAGGCTGATCACCGTTTCCTCAAAATTCTTTGAGCCGGCCAAAGCGTGCAGGTTGCGATTGAGCGTCTTTTCCAGCTCGGCGATCTGACCCGTCGCCTCAACCACTTTCAACAGCACATCCCCCTGGCGTGCCAGCTCGCCCTGTTGCGCCGCCAGGTTCTCGCTCGTTTTCTCCAGCGCATTTTGTACCTTCGACCAGTGCGCGCGGTTTTGTTCG
This sequence comes from Pirellulales bacterium, assembly GCA_963829655.1. Taxonomy (GTDB): domain Bacteria; phylum Planctomycetota; class Planctomycetia; order Pirellulales; family JALHPA01; genus JBBDYH01. Next base: position 4,554,026 of record CAWHJG010000002.1, on the reverse strand, counting down.
GCGAGTGACGTTTCGCCGGCCAGTAGTTGTTCACTGTGCTGTTGCACGCTCTGCGAAAGGGCGCCCGCCAGCGCCGATTCCAGTTGCTTGCCCGCCGATCCACTGATCTCTGCCCACCGCCGGTTGGCGGCCTCGATCGTCGAATGCCACAGCTCGGCTTGACGCAAAACTAGCCGCTCGGTGTTCGGCAACACCGCGTCCACCATCCGTTTCACGGCCGCCATCAAGGGGTCATGCGCCGCAAGCTCGGCTCGAAAACGTCCGACCAGCTCAACATTCACACGGTCATCCACCAGCGACAGCAAGCGATTCTCGAGCTTGTCCACGAGAAACTGCATAAACATCAGCACCATCGAGAACCCAAGCGCGATGGCCGTTGTATCAAACGCGGTGCCCAGGCCCGCGGTCACTTCGGGCAACGAGTTCTCAAGTTGCTTGGGGTTCAAACCGGCGATGGCCATCGTGATGCCGATGACCGTTCCCAAAAAACCGAGGATCGGAATCGCCCAAATGATGATCTTTACAAAGCCGTAGCTTTGCGCGGCCTGGGCCGCATCCATGTCGGATAGGTATTTGATTTCGGTGTCGAGTGTCTCGGCGGTCCCTTTCCGCATCACGAGCGAGATCACGTTTCGCACGCGGCGGTACAAATATCCTGGACCGTGACGCCGCTCGCCCGCTTCGATTTCTTCCAGTAGGTCGCCGCAGTCAGCGATCGGCTGTCCGCCGACCGGCGGTGCGCTGAGCACCGGCTCGCCGACCACCGAAAATTGCCCCGCAACGTCCAGCGCTTTGAGCACCAGCGCCGCAAGGCCCACGAAGAACGCCGCGGTCTCGATGTACTCCACCCAGTGGCCGGCGAAATAGCGGATGATGTTCGGGTCGGTGATGACGCCTGCCTCGATGGGCAGGAAAAAACCCATCGTCAACAACAGGCCCCAGACGAGTGGCGAGCGCATCGTGGCGTTGGAGATCCGGTTGATTTGGTTCACGAACGGTGTCCTTCTATTTGGTAGCCCGACGCGTTAGCGCGGGAGCTTGATTCGTAGCCTGACGCGTAAGCGAGGGACCGCTGCGCAGGCGCGGCCAACGGCGCTCCCTCAAAATCGGCGCGATCGGCAGAGTTTATCCAGCGAAATCGCAACGGCCCGCGCGCGGCCGCTAGCATGCAGCGGCGCTGCGTTCGCGAATCCGGCATTCAGGTCGCCGCGACCGTCAGACTGGCCGGCGACCGGCAGATTTCGCGCATTCGGCAAAGATTGCCAAAGCGGCAAGCTCACAAAGCCGATACCAGTCAGGCGGAGAGTTCACGCTCGACGCCGAACACGAAATTCCACCCCCCCGACAGCAATCGAGGCGTTCCAAAAGCGTTATCCCAGGGGGGACTAACAGTCCGGCGACGGCTCGCTGCGAGCCGCCCGGACTGTTTTGCTTTCTACCCGCGGAACGTCGCAAAGCAGTTCACCGTCTCCCAGAGCTGCGCCTCGACGATCGGGAAACCGTGGTCCCGCGTGAACTCGAAGATCAACCGCGCGATATTCTCCGCCGTCGGGTTCACGTCGATCAGGTACATCGGCTCGCCATGCTCACGCAAGAGCGGCACGAACGGATCGTCGCGGTGCAGGATCATGCGGTGATCCAGGTTCTCGTCGATCCAGCGGCTGACCACGTCCTTGATGTCGCTGAAGTCGAGCACCATCCCGCGCTCGTCGAGCTTTTCGGATTCAATCGTGATGATCGCGCGGCCGTTGTGCCCGTGCAGATAGCGGCACTTGCCGTCGTAGTTCAACAGCCGGTGGCCGTAGCAGAAGTCGATCTGTCTTGAAACGCGGAACATCGTTCCTCAAAGCCTACGGTCGGCAGTTTGCTGAATCAACCGCTTGCGTCTTAGGGCAGCAAACTGCGCGAGAAAGAAATCTCAATCGACGCGCCTCAGCAAGTGCTTCGCCAGCACGGCCACGTCGGAGTCTTCTTCCCCCTCTTGCGCCACGGTCCATGTCTGAGTGCGCACGTCGTAGTCTTTGAGAGTGACGATAACTTCGTGGAGTTTTTGCGGCTCTGCATCGACCGGTTGCAGATTCACCAACCATCGTTCGCCGGGCATCGCCGAAGTCGCTTCCATCAGTATCAACCCTTTATGGTCGTATAACTAGCCAAACCGACAAATCACGCCCCCCCGCATTGTACGTGACAGACAGACCAAGCGCCGTATGAACGGTGATATTGGCGCCAGGGCAACCCAACTGCCGCGTTCTGTTACGACCACCAACGGCGACAGCTAGCGTGCGTCGCCGAGCAACGACTTGATCTGAACCATGCTAATCGGCTTTTGCACGTGCCCGTCAATGCCGGCGACCTTCTGCTTGGCAGGATCCTCGGTATATCCACTCAGCGCGAAGATGCGCGCGCTTTTGAGTCCGGCAAAGTCGCGGAGCTGACGCGCCATGTCGTAGCCGTCGATTTCCGGCATCGCCAGGTCCACAAACACAAACTCAGGCTGCCATTCCCGAGCGACATCAACCGCCACCTTGGTAACGGTTACGACCTTGGTCTCGTGTCCGAAGTGCTCAACGAGCACTGATACAAGGTGTGCGGTGTCGCGACTATCGTCGATAACTAGCACGCGCATGAAGCGAACACTCCAATTGAAAGACGGCGAGGCGAGCAAGTCGCCAAGGAGTGCCAGACAGGGTTGGTGTCCCGGTGGATGGTGTCGCGTGGCGATTTCTAAACCCAGTATAGCAAGTAGGCAGCGGAAATCGCGACACGGCGTATCAGTCGCAGGGAGGGTTGCGAATGACTTACGCTGCCTGGATGGCACTTTTGAGGCGATAGGACGAGATCGGTTTATGCATATAACCGACAATTCCCGCAGCGTCGCGCTTTGATTCGTCATCTGGCAACGATGTGACCGCCCACACTGGCACGTTTTGTAGGTCACACTGGTTCCGAAGCTGCCTCGTGACCTCGTAACCGTCCATGTCGGGCAAGCCAATATCCATGAATATCAGATGTGGCTTGGCCCATTGGCAGGTTGAAATCGCCTCCTTACCGCTGGACGCGAGAACGGGAAAGTGCCCCAAACGACGGAGCAAAATCAGCATGGTAGCAGCAATGTCGGGCTGATCCTCAACCACTAAGACTGTCATGCGAAACTCCGCCAGTTAAAACGGGGCGCATTTTTAATAGGTAGTAGTACACGTTTCATGCCCAAGTAAGCGAAGCTGCATCGTTTTGCGTGCGATTGATAAGTGCGGGTTGCCACACTACGACGCACCAGCGGGTTTGGTCCGCCGGACCTCAGCGCACCTGTTTCAAAGATAAACGCGCTGGTGCGGAGTTGGCTGCAGAGCGCCGGCATAGCGCGTGGGATCGGTCATCTCGGCGAGTGAAAATGCCGCTTTGCGCTCTGCGCACTTGTTGCAGCGGCCACAGTGTTGTCCACCGATTGGCGCAATGCATGAAAATGTGTACACAATCGGCAAGCGACGGCCGAGCTGCATCACGTCGCGCTTGCTCATGGCCGCGAACGGTCGCACGATCCGAACCGGTTGACCGGCTAGCGAGAGCGCGGTTTCAAACGCGGAAAAAAACTCAACGGTCGCGTCCGCAAACGGGTTCGACGACAGTGTGGCCAGCGCCAGCGCTGCGACGCCATGCATCTGGCACCACACGGCGGCCTTGACCAAGAGCAGCGGGTTGCGGCCTGGCAGGTACACTGCCTCGTCCGGCGATGATTCATCGGGCGATCCGCGCCCGGTGATGCTCCAGTGATTACCGTACAAGTCGTCTAAGGGCAGCTCCAGCGTGACCAACGATGAGAGAGACGAGGACTGAAGCTCACTCAGATACCAGTGAATCGCGGTCAACTCCTCTGCCTGCCAGGCGGAGTTGGTCCGAATGTAGATCGGATAGACCCGATGGCCTGCCTCAAGCAGGTGCGATAGCAGGATCGCGCTATCCAGACCACCGCTGAGAAGCAGGCCAATGGAGGGTTCGTCAGATGACGGCATGGAAACAAGAAAGGGGACCGGCTGGACGCGATACCGCATTGTAGGACGCGGACCATTGCTGGGCGAGGCAAGATAAAAGTGCTGATTTTTCGGGGAGCTGCGCGCCTAACACCAGTCCCTTGCACTTGTTCGCCCCACCGGGGACCAGTACACTCCGCCGCCCCAGTCTCGGCGAATTGGGCCATCGACTAGTCTAAGTCGTTGCACAGCCTACCTAGACCCGTGGTCCAGCCGATTTAATCGCTCCCAACCACTTCTGCTGCATAGCCTTGTAATCACAAACTCGGCTTTTAGAATGAAACTAAAGGCCGCAGTTTCCCCAGTTTCCCGCCATGAAAGGGTGACTCCATGAAAACTACGGTGCTTGGCATGATCCTCGCCGCGGCCGCAACCGCCGGCGTCGTCATGAGTTTGGGCCAGCGGAACCAGGCGCACGCCGACCCTGCAGCGGGTCTGCAACAAGGCGCCGCGCTGATCACCGTGGCTTCACCGGCAGCCGACAGCCGCCAGCAACTCACGGTCATCGATCCGCAAACCCGTGTAATGAGCGTATACCATATCGACGTGACCAGTGGCGCCATCACGCTTAAGAGCGTGCGCAACATTCACTGGGATTTGCAGATGAGCGAGTTCAACGGCGTCAGTCCCCTGCCGCGGGAGATCCGGGCGCTGTTGGAGCAAAGATAAACCACTCGAAGCATCGGGTGGTTTTGGATCCAATCGGAAAGCCAGGCGCACGGCGGCTTGGCGGAGAGAATCTCACGATGGCCAAAAAACTGATCGATCAGCAAGAAGCCGCCCGCATGCTCGGCGTCAGCGTTGACGAGCTGAACTCAATGCGCGATCGGAAGATGATCTACCCGAAGCGCGACGCCGGAGAATGGAAGTTCACGCAGGAGGAGATCGACCGGGTGCTCGCCGATCAAGCCGCCGGCAAGAGCGACGCCTGGGGCGATAAGCTCAGTCTGGACGACATGTCGCTCGAGCTCGATCCGGATGCAATCGATCTTTCGGGCGCTGAAGGTCCTCCGGCCGAGAGCAGCACGGTGATCGGCAAGAACAGAGATACGGGCGGGCCCCCACCGATGCCCGCTGGCGGCGCGAGCGACGTACAGCTAGTGACCGAGAGGGCGCGGGGAGCGACGTGCGGCTCGTGTCGGAATCGGGCCTGATGTCGGGCAGCAGCAAGAATACCGGCAGCAGCAGCGGTTTGTTGGACGACATCGGGCGCGACCCTTCAGGCAGCGACATGCCGAGCTCGGGCTCGCTACGGCTGGCCGACGACGAGTTGAAGCTTGCCGAGTCGGGTGTGAAGAAGAGTGGCTCCGATACACGTAAGGGCGCTTCCGACTTGCATATCGAGTCGGACGAGGAACTGGTGCTCGATCCAGCCGCGGGCAGCGACATTACCATCGGCGGCGGCGACAGCGGGATTTCGTTGGTCGATCCGGCCGATAGCGGATTGTCGCTGGAACAACCGCTGGAGCTGGAAGGCTCAGCCGTCGAATCGCTCGACCTGGGTGAAGACGACATCGTCTCGCTGGAAGACGTTGGCGGCGACGACGAGACGCAACTGAAATCCGAAGACGATTTCCTGCTCACTCCGCTGGAAGAGCCGGCAGATGAGGCCGATAGCGGCTCCCAGGTGATCGCGCTGGACAGCGAAGAGGAATTTGGCTCCGGTCTCACGCCTGCGCCGGGCATGCTAGAGGAAGACCTCGGCGCGGGTGCCCCCTTGGTCAGCGGGGGAATCGGCACGTCGCCGGCGTTGGCGGGCGCCGCGATGGCGTCTGCCGGTTACGTCATGGAGCCGCCGTACTCGGCCTGGAATGTCGTGGCCCTCGTGGCGTGTTTCTTGTTCCTGTTTGTCGGCGGCATGTTTGCGTACGATCTGATGCGACACATGTGGAGCTGGGATCAGCCGTACGCGCTCAATAGCAGCATGATGGATTCGCTGGTGAATCTGTTGCCGTAGGGCCTGTGCAATTGCCGCCTTCGTTCGAAAGGAGTCGAACTTTGCCGTCGAGTCGCAATTTATTTCCGGCCGCGTTGATCCTCGCTTGCGCTGGCTGTACTGGCACTGGGGGCTCGCTGGGCACGCTGCAGACGCAGAACCGGACTCTCTTGGAACAAAACCGCGCCCAGATTGCCGAACTCGAGAACTTAAAGAGTCACTCGCGACGGCTGGAAGACAAATTGATCGACGCCGAGCAGCAGTTAGCGCTACTCGAAGAGCGCATGCGAGGCGAGGGCAAGCGTCTCGCCGCCGATCACAACCAGCCCGCGTCGGCATATGACCGGTCCGCGCGACAGAGCAACGCACCGGATGCGACCGCCGGTCGAACCGGCCGTTCCGCCGAATAGTACCGTAAACTGCCTGTGCGGCGCGCCGCATGTTCTGTCGCCACCTATTCTTCGGTCGTAGCGAGGCGGTATAATAGGCGTTACGTCGTTGCGCGGATGCTTGGCCGTGTGTTGGGAATCTCCGCGATCGGGAATAGGCCGTTGGCCTGTGACCGAAAGGATGTGCGCCTCCCCAAACTTTGGCTGCGTCCGCTTGAGCCGCCACTGATATCGCGTTGCTGCTCTTTGCCGCTCGGTTGCTGGCATTGCTGCGGCGACGTCCCGCCTTTTTGTCGCCGCATGATTGCTCGTCACGCCTTGTTGTTGCCGCGCTGCCTCTCAATAACGGTTTGCGCTGTCTGTTTGGCAGCGCTTTTGACGACGTCAGGCTGTAAGAAATCGGCAGAGATAACAAGCTATGACCTGCCAGTGCCGTCCGAGCCGGCGCCGACGCACCGAATGCTCGCGGCGCTGGTGCCCGACGCACTTGATGCCGACATGTTGAAAACGCTCCGCGAGCAAGCGCGAGCTGAAAACAAAAAGCGAGGCGAGGAACCCGACGACGATGCGATTCCCGATCAGGTTGCCTGGTTCTTCAAGGTCGTTGGGCCGATCGATGCTGTGGAGAAAGTTGCCGAACCGTTCGACGCGTTCCTACGGTCGTTGACCTTGCGCGGCGGTGTTCGCCCAAGTTGGACGCTACCGGAGGGATGGCAGGAAGATCCAAGCGTTCGCGTCGAAGGCCGCGACGCAACCATCCGCACCGGCGAAGGAAGCGACTCGTTGGAATTGACGGTTTCGCGAATGGCGCTTCCCAAAGAGCTTGAGCCGCGCCTGGTGCTCAGCAACTTCAACCGCTGGCGCGGGCAAATGAAGCTCCGCCGAATCTCGTACAGCGAATTCGAAGACGAGACACGAACGGTCGAAATCGGCGATGGCAAGGCGATCGTCGCGGATCTCAAGGGTGTTTTCACGGGCGGACCGATGTCGCCAATTGCCAAGTCGGCGCCCCCTGGTGATCCGCACGCGAACCTGTCGGCGGCAGCGCGAGCGGCAGTTTCCGCCGTGCCACCACCGAGCAACAAAGACCGGCCCATTGATTTTGAAAAGCCCGAATCCTGGCAAGACGGCCGCACCGGTGGATTCCGGGTAGCAGCATTTCAGATATCTGGGGACGGCGGCCAGCGCACCGAAGTCACCGTGATTCCGCTCGGCGCCGAAGCCGGAGAACTGAAAAGCAACGCCGACCGCTGGGCGGGCGAAATCAAGCGCCCGCCGTTTAAGTCGATCGACGAGGTCCGCGAGCTGACTCGAACGATCGGCGTCGATGGAATTGAGTCGGAAATACTGCACCTGAAGCCGGCGACCGACTCCGGCTCGTCGGAAGCAACCGTCGGCGTGATCACTCGCCGCGGTGATTCCGTCTGGTTCTTCAAACTCCGTGGCACCGCGGCGCTCGTAGAACAGGAAAAGGAACGCTTCGAAGAGTTCGTAAAATCGGTTAAATTCAAATAGCAGCGACCTATTCGGGCGATCCCCTCGCGCCGGCCGGAGCTTGTATGGCGACAGACGCTTTGCCACATGATACGCGTGCCGTTTTCACCGATCGCACGCGCTCCAAGCCTCGGGGCGTTCGCACCGACATCGAGCGGCTTGTACGTCCGCTGGCTTCGCTCAAGCTCACCGTCGCTCTGTTCGCGATGGCGATTTTTCTGATTTTCACGGGCACGCTCGCACAGACGACCAATGATGTATGGGTAATCGTGCGCGGCTACTTCCGCTCCTGGGGCGTGCTGATTCCATTCCAAGTCTTCCTCCCGCCGGCGTTTTTTCCCAACCCACCCGAGATCCCCGGCTTCTTGCCGTTCCCCGGCGGCAAATTAATCGGCACGTTGATGGGCATTAATCTGCTGGCTGCTCATAGCGTGCGGTTTAGAACGCAGGCGACCGGCCGTCGTCTCTGGCTCGGCGTTGGCGTCATCCTGCTGGGGATGCTGCTCACCGCGGTGGTCATTGCCACGCAGCAAGAGACCGATAGCCTCACCAGCATCTCGTCGCAGAGTTGGAACGCGGTTTGGGTCGGGATCAAGTTGGCATTACTCGCCGGCTGGCTGGCTTGCGCGTATCGATTGTTCACGCTGCCGCCGGAGCACGTGTGGCAGCGCCGAGTTCTGGCAGGCGCCGGCGTCGCAGTTGGCGCGCTCTTTTGTTATCTCGTTTACGTTTGGCTGCACGGCGACGAGCGTCCGCTCGGCGACAGCTCGATGCGAATCCTTTGGCAGCTTCTGAAAGCCGAAAGCGCCGCCCTCGTGATGCTCGCCGGCTGCTGGCTGGTCTTCCACAAGCGCGCCGGCATCGTGCTGTTGCACTCGGGAATCGCCTTGATCATGGCCAACGAGCTGGTGGTCGATACGACGCACGTAGAGACATTGATGTTGCTCCAGGAGGGCGAGACAAAAAGCTGGTCGCAGGATATTCGCAACGCCGAGTTTGCAGTCACGTCGATCACCGGCGACCGGTCTCACACGGTCATTGTCCCCAACTCGTTCCTAGTGCCAGGTGAGAGAGTTTCGCACGACCTGCTTCCGTTCGACCTGCGCGTCGAGGAACACATCACGAACGCCGACCTGGCGCCGGGTAAGGAAGTCCCAAAATACACTGGCAACGGCCGTTATTTTCGTCCCGTGCCGATGCGCCGGCACCGGTGTCGATGTCGAGTCGCCCGCGGATTATCCGGCAGCATACGTGACCTTGCTCGACAAGCAAACCGGCAAGGATCTTGGCACTTACCTCACCTCGGCGATCATGGCCGATAGCGACGAAATACCGCCGGATCGCATCAAGCTCGATGGGAAGGAATACGAGATTTCCCTGCGCTTCGCCCGTTATCACAAGCCGTACTCCGTCACACTCATCGACGTCCGAAAGGATGATTACCCGGGCACAAGCATCCCCAAAAATTACTCCTCCGACATTCAGCTCGTGGACAGCGACCGCAACGTGGGTCGCAAAGTCAAAACCTGGATGAACAACCCGTATCGTTACGGTGGCGACACGTTCTATCAGACCGGTTATCACCGCGACCCGCGCACCGGCGGTGAAATGTCAACGCTCTCGATCGTCAGCAACACGGGCTGGATGATTCCGTACGTGGGTTGCATGATCGTTATCACTGGCTTGTTGGCGCAATTTTTGATGACACTCGCCCGCTTTTTACAGCGGCGTGCCGACGGGCGTATTCCGATGGCTTCCGTCTCGTCGCCCGCCGTCGCTCGCGCCCCGCCGCGCAGCGCCGCGAGAGCGCTCGTGCATCGAACCAACAGCGATTCGCCCCCGAGCCTTCCGCTCCCGACGGCTTCATCGCCCGCCTATTGCATCAGTGGCGATCATGGGCATTTCCGGCAGTGGTCGTGTTGATTGCCGCAGCATTCGTCGCAATGAAAAGCAGCGAGCCGTCCGCCAAAGACGGCGAAATGGACCTGTACCGAGCAGGTCAGATACCGATCCTATATCAGGGCCGCGTCAAGCCGCTGGATAGTCTGGCCCGCCAGTCGCTTTGCGTTATCTCGAACAAGCAGACGGTCCGCGACCGCATGGGCACGCCCACCAAGAAGGACGACGTAATCTATCCGGCCATTCGCTGGCTGATGGATGTGATCGCGCGCCCTGAAGTCGGCAAGCAGCACCAAATCATTTGCATCGACAGCTTTGATGTCCTCAAAGCGCTCGACCTCGAGCCGCGCGAAGGCTGGCTATATTCGGTCGCCGAGATTGAGTCAAAGCTGGACGTGTTTCAACAGCAAGTAGATCTGGCCGATGATATTCCGGAGGATCAGCAGTCAACGTACGAGAAGAAGTTGCTCGAGGCGGCTACCCGCTATAAGGCTTACTTACTGGTCCGCAATTCGTTCACGCCGGTCCCGCTTGAGGAGATCATGGGTGAACTGGCCGAGATCGCGGAAAAGGAAAGGAAGTCGCCCGCTGAAATCGCCGCCGAGTTCGGCCGCTTGAATCAACAAGTTCGCCAACTGCACGCGGCTCTCGACAAAGAGGAACCGCCGCGAGCCGTGCCCGACGAAAGCGACGCCCGCGGCTGGTCGCCGTACACCGTGGCGTCCGATCGGGATTTCTTTGGACGGCTCATTCCGGGCGGCCAGCCCGTCGAAGCACTTCCTGAGCTGAAGGAAGTTTTCGATGCCTACGGCCGCGGCGAGCCCGCCGCGTTCAATCGCGCCGTCGAGCGCTATCACGATTACCTCGACCGTCATCCGCCGCACGAAATCGAGAACTGGGACCACCTTTCCGAGGCCCACTTCAATCATGCGCAGCCGTTTTACAACGCGTTGTCGCTCTACGTGTGCGCGTTTGTGTTAACGGCATTGGCATGGCTCGGTTGGAGCAAGCAGCTCAACCGCGCGGCTTTCTGGCTGCTCGTCTTTACGCTCGTTTATCACACCGTCGGCCTGATCGCGCGAATCTACATCTCCGGCCGGCCACCAGTCACCAATTTGTATTCCTCGGCCGTGTTTATCGGCTGGGGCGCTGTCGTGTTTGGGCTCGTCTTCGAGATGGTATATCGTCTGGGCCTCGGAAACGTCCTTGCCAGCATCGGCGGATTTGGCGGCCTTTTGATCGCACATCTGTTGATGACTCAAGTCCCCGCCGACCGCGGCGACACGATGGCCGTCCTCCGCGCCGTCCTCGACACACAGTTTTGGCTTGGCACGCACGTGGTCTGCATCACGATGGGTTACGCGGTCACGTTCGTCGCGGGCCTGTTCGGGATCATGTATGTCATCCGCGGCCTGTTCACGAAATCGCTCACGCCCGACGACAGCAAAGAGATGGGCCGCATGATTTACGGCACGCTTTGCTTTGCGCTGTTCTTCAGCTTCTTCGGCACCGTGCTCGGCGGCCTCTGGGCCGACGATTCATGGGGCCGCTTTTGGGGCTGGGACCCGAAGGAGAACGGCGCGCTGATCATCGTGCTCTGGAACGCGCTGGTGCTGCATGCGCGCTGGGATGGCATGGTCAAGGAGCGCGGAATGGCGGTGCTCGCCATCTTCGGCAACGTGGTGACTGCCTGGAGCTACTTCGGCGTCAATGAGCTCAAAGTCGGGCTGCACTCCTACGGCTTCACCGAGGGTGTGCTGTTCTGGCTCGGCACGTTCGTCGCGGCGCAGCTCGCGATAATCGGCCTCGGCTGCATCCCGAAGCATTTTTGGCCGAGCTTCAAGCGCGCGGCGATCTAACAACAAAGCGGCGGATGGTATCGGCAGTGTTATCGCGGTTCTCGCTTGGTCTCCCGAGCACGCCACCGCTGTTTCACCGTCGCACCACCGGCGGCACCGGCAGAATTCGCAATAGCGCCTCGGTCTCTCGCCCCGCGGGGACGAGCAGCGCGTTCGCCGGCGCGAGCGCTCGGATCAGTTGAACCGGCGGACCTGATGGACCGTTGGCTTCCAGCAGCAAGGGCTTGCCTTGTAGTGCCAATAGCGCCGCCGGGTGTGTGTCGCTGCACCGCCCCTTGATCACCAGGGCCGCCGCATCGGCGACGAAAGTCGAACGCCATCTGATCAAACTCGATCACGTCGCCTGGTGTGCTTGCGCGTCCGACTCGTTGCAAGTCCAAGCGCGGAGGTTGCCGCAGATACGAGTGACTCGCTGATGACGCCCGGCCCGGCGACCACGTTGCCGCGCGCATGCTCGAGCCGCCCGGCGCGGAACACCGCCGGCGCAGCGTGATCTCACCCACCGTCATCAATCGGTGCGAAAACCGCTCGCCCAATTCGTGGCCAAAATCCAGATCGGCGATGCGGCCGTCGATCTCGCCGCGCCAACCGTCGGCGTCGCGCACCGCCTTCATCGTGCCACTGAACCGGCCGCTGAAAAGCGACAGCCGCTGGTCGCCCTCCTTCGTGTCGCCCATCGCCGCAAACAAAAGTGCCAGCGGCAGCGCGCTATCGTTCGTTGTTAGCTCGAATCCGGTTTGGGCTTCTCCCTCGCTGCGCTGGCGGACTACTCGCGCGACAATCGGCTTACCTTCCGCCGTCGAACCCGACGCCGCGAAAGCTGATCCACGCCGCCGAGCCGTTGGCCGATTGATCGAGTCCCCCGCGGAGATCGACCAGCGAGAACGAGCCCGCTGGCGAGCTCACTTCCAGGTCCGCCGCAACCAACCGTAAATTTTTTCCATCGCTCGCCGCGCGCAGCCGATCCAAGACTGCGTCCCAAATCAGGCGCGATCGCTCGCTATGCAGCACCGCGCCGGAAGCGACCAGAGTTGTCGTCTCGTCGTCATCGCGAACCTCGAGCGACGCGATCGCAGCCACCGGCTCACCGGTCTCTGGATCGGCCAGCCGTAGATCATCGTAGCGCGTCGATCCCGGCCGTGGATGCGTCACGCGCTCGATCGTCGCGGTCAGCCGCAGCCAGCCGCCCAATTCAGCGGCGCATCTCTCGCGGTGCTCGTCGCTGGTGCGCGTTGCCGCCCACAGCGCGGCCCCGAGCGTGGGAATCGCGCGACAGCGCCACAAATCCCAGCCGGCACAACGTCTTCCGTGTTCGCTCGTGAAGCAGGAACATCCATGTCCCTCCGTGGCATTAAGCTTATCGCTCGCGCGCCATCTTCATGAACAGCTCATAACGCCCCTTCATCTCCGCCAAGCTGTCGCCGCCGAACTTATCGACCATTGCACACGCCACCTCGAACGCCACGACATTCTCCACGATCACGCTCGCCGCCGGCACCGCGCACACGTCGCTCCGCTCGTACGACGCCGCCTCCGGTTGCTTCGTTTCCAAATTGATTGATTCCAGCGGCTTGCGCAGCGTGCTGATCGGCTTCTTCGCCGCGCGCACGACCAGCGGCTGTCCGTTCGTCATCCCCGCCTCCAGGCCGCCGGCGTTGTTTGTCGGGCGCACGTAGCCGATGTTCGGCGCGTCGCGCTGTGTCTCATCGTACTGGATCGGATCGTGAACCTGCGACCCGCGCCGCCGCGCGGCCTCGAAACCCAGCCCGATCTCGACCCCCTTGATCGCTTGCACCGCCATCACGGCCTGCGCCAACCGTCCATCGAGCTTGCGGTCCCATTGCGCGTGCGTTCCCAGTCCGAACGGCAGACCCTCGACGCGGACTTCGACCACGCCCCCCAGCGTATCGCCGTCCTTGCCGCACTGATCGATCAGGTCCTTCACGTCCTGCTCGCGCGACGGATCAAGCGCGTAGATTTCGCTCGCGTCGCGCAGCTTGCGCTGCTCATCGAGTGTGCCCGATTGTGGCGACAACTCAATGCCGCCCAGCTCGACCACGTACCCCAGCGCCGTGATCCCAAATTCGCGCAAGAGCTGCTTGGCCAGCGCGCCGGCCGCCACGCGTACGGTTGTCTCCCGCGCGCTCGCCCGCTCCAGTACCGCGCGGATGCTCCCCAGGTACTTGATCGCGCCAGTCAAATCGGCGTGACCAGGCCGCGGCCGCGCCAGATCGCCTAGCCGCTCGAGCTTGTAATCCTTATTGATGACCTCCAGCGCGATCGGGCTGCCGAGCGTGGTGTCGTGCCAGATCCCGCTGAGAATCTCGACTTCGTCGGTTTCGATCCGCTGCCGCCCGCCGCGGCCGTAGCCACCTTGCCGCCGGCGCAATTCGACGTTGATCGAGTCGGTCTCGATTGCCACGCCGGCCGGAAACCCGTCGATCAAAGCGACGATCGCCTTGCCGTGAGATTCGCCGGCGGTCCAGTAGCGTAACATCAATGAACCAAATGGGTTAAAATCAATTGCCGCTATACCAGCAGCTCCACGCCGACGGCGGCGCGTTCAAACGTCGATTTTACCTGGCTTGCCAAAACGACGATAGGTCGGCTCTTCGCAGTGCTGGAGTCTACGTCGGCGCAAGCAGGATTGCTAAGCTGATCGCATCGTTTGCTCCCTTCGTCCCTTCCTTCTGAACCCCGAACCCCGAACCCTCGCTCCCATGGACGTCCACGACATCACGCGCGAGCTGAACGTCAAGAATGACTCCAAGATCGTCATGCTCGTCGCCGACGGGCTTGGCGGTTTGCCGCTGGAGCCGGGCGGCCTCACCGAGCTAGAAACGGCGAAGAGGCCGAACCTCGACGCGCTCGCCGCGCGCGGAATCTCGGGCGGGAGTATTCCCGTCCTTCCCGGCATCTCACCCGGCAGTGGCCCCGGTCACTTGGCCCTCTTCGGTTACGACCCGCTCAAGTACGTAATCGGCCGCGGTGCGCTGGAAGCCACGGGCATTGGCTTCGAGCTAGGGCCGAACGACATCGCCATTCGCGGCAACTTCTGCTCGCTCGACGCCGGCGGCAACATCACCGATCGCCGCGCGGGCCGCATCGCCAGCGATCAAAGCGCGCCGCTCGCAGTGCGCCTCCGCGACGTGAACCTGCCCGGCGTTGAAGTCTTCGTCGAGCCGGTCAAGGAACATCGCTTCGTCGTCGTCTTTCGCGGCGACGATCTCGGCGACCGTGTGAACGACACTGACCCGCAGAAGACGGGCGTGCCGCCGCTCGATCCCGAAGGCGCCGATCGCGATAGCCAACGGACCGCCGAGGTCGCCACCGCCTTCATCAAAAAAGCCACCAAGCTGTTGGCCCACGAAAAGCACGCCAATGGGCTGACACTTCGCGGCTTCTCGGCCAAGCCAGCGCTCCCCAGCTACGAAGAGGTCTACGGCCTCCGCGCCGCCGCGATCGCCGTTTACCCCATGTACAAAGGGCTCGCCCGCCTCGTCGGCATGGACATCGTCGGCAAGGCGCAAACGCTCGCCGAGCAGATCGCGGTCCTCCGCGAGCATTGGGACCGTTTTGATTTCTTCTTCATCCACTTCAAATACACCGACAGCACCGGCGAAGACGGCGACTTCAATGCCAAGGTGAAACGTATCGAAGAGCTCGACGCGGCCGTGCCGTCGATCACCGCGCTCAACCCGGCGGTGCTCATCATCACGGGCGATCACAGCACGCCGAGCTTCTTGAAGAACCATAGTTGGCATCCGGTGCCGACACTCTTGGTAAGCGAACGCTGCCGCTTCGATGGGTGCAAATCCTTTGGGGAGCGCGAAGCGCTCCGCGGCGGCCTCGGCATCTTCGAGGCCAAGCACCTGATGACCCTCGCCCTGGCCAACGCCGGCCGCCTCGGCAAATATGGAGCGTAATGCCGACTGAGAACTCGTCGCTGAAGTCAAACTATGCGGTCAGAACAATTCCCATCCGGCCGTAGAGAGGCCCAAGCGGAAATCGTTGCCCAAGTTTGCGAGGCGATCTGTGACTCCCGCGCCGCCGTCGAGCAATGTTTGCCTTCGGACCAGATTGCCGTACACCGTCAATAGATCGTCGCCGCCATCCAGGTGCGCAAACAAATCGTCCAAAGCACAGCTCCTCACGTCGGCCGTATCGCGAACGCCTGCCGCACTCGGCTGGTCGCCTGTGATCGATAGGCGCGAGCTTCTCAAGTTCAGCGCCCGCAGCTCGTCCGCATCGGCGCCGCCGTGCAAGTCGACGGTAGGCAAAATCGAGTTGAGGACCAGGAGCCGATCGTTTCCGGCCCCGCCGGCCAGCACGAGTCCGCCAAGCGAGTAGTTGGTGTCAAACACCAGGTGGTCGAGCCCCTCGTCGCCGGCAAACGTCACGACCCCATTCGCTGCCGAACCGAAGGCGCCGATAGTGTCATTGCCGGCCCCGCCCGAAACATTCCACACTCCGACGACGAAAGAGTACTTGCTGTATAGGTAGTCGTCCCCGTCCCCGCCGCTGACGAACGTTCGCGCACCCGACGACATCCCCAACACAAACGACGTGGCGTTCGGATCGCCAAAATAGATCTGATCGTTTCCAGCGCCGCCAAGGTAGGTTTGATCGCGGCCGATGTAGGTGTTGCGTGCAACGAGAGTATCAAAGCCGTCTCCAAGGACGACTTGCAGATCGCGAGCGCAAGAGACCGAACCCCCTTGCTGCCCGAACAGCACTTGATCTAAACCATCCCCTGCATCGATCACGATGTCCGTAGCGATAAACACGTTGCTCAATTCAATTACATCGTCACCCCCCAGCGTTTCGATGCGAATCTCCCCAGTAACGCCGGCTAAAATTTGCTCAATCCCGTTTAGCGTGACGCGAAACTGACCCGCCGTACTCCCACCGACGATTCGTACAACATCTCGGGAAACGTCCCCCTGCACAAGCAAATTCCCGTCGATGACCGCGGCATTCAGTGACTGCGGCGGTAAAGCGCCCGGCATGTTGATCCGTTGCACGTATACATCACTGGTGAATTCGCTTCCGCCGTTGCCGGTCCATGTCAGTATTGCTTGTCCCGATCGGCTAATCGCCATCTGGGGTTCAGTTTGGACACCTTCAACGGTCGAGCTCACTCGGAACACGCCCAGAGATTGGTTTGTCGCCGTGATAATCTGCGCATAGGCGCCAGCTTCGCTGCCGTCGCGGATGGCGTAACTCGGACCCACGATTACGTTCCCGTGTCGATCGATCGCTACGTTTGCTCTGCCCCGGCCTAGAGAATCGCCAGGAACCAGGAAATGTGCGCGAATCGGGACACCTTGCGAGTCATATCGTTGAATGATGGAATCAACATAGGCAAATGATTTTGTGCAGCTCGCCAGCTTATCACGAACGCCCCTGCGTCGTTCATGACGATCTGCGGCAAAAAATCGCGATCGTTCACTCTAGGCAGTGCGATGTCTCCCGAGATTGGAACGCCGTTCCAAGCAAAACGCCGGAAGCTTACGTACTCCGCGACGGGGTTTCCGGGCTGCACCTGCGTCATGAATGCAACGGTGAAATTGCCGTTTCTGTCGATCGCCACATCCGGATTGCTTTGATACTCCGCCGTTGCCGCTTCCACGCGAATCGGATCGCCTAAAAGTGCTCCACTGGCGTCGAACCGCCGAGCCCATACATCGCCACCAATTGAGCCGACCACAACACCATGCCCGTTATCCGAAACCGCCATCTGAAAGTCGAATAACCGTAGACCGATATCAATCGGCCCGGTTAAAGCAGTTCCGTCGCGTTTAAATCGTCTTATCCAGGTTGACTTTTCGTTTACCAACCGTTCGCTCCATGCAACCACAAAATCGCCGTCCGGCTCCATCTCGACAAACGGACCGCTGAAGTCGTAAGACGCACCTTCGTCCACAACGACCGTGCCGCCAATTGGATTCCCCACCCCGTTGTAACGTTGAGCCAGAATTCGATTGTTGCCAGCGTTGGCGTTTCTCCAAACGACCATATAGTTACCCAGATCATCCACCGCGATCGAGCTTCCAAAGTTCGCACTTCGATCCAGCGGATTTACGCGCGTTTCGGAACCGTTGCCGTCAACAAGGTGAATTGTTATTCCCTGTTGAGTTGACTGCGCCAAGTTGGTCGGTCGATCGGATCACAACGGTGTATGAGTGCGCGAAGGCGTAATTAAGCTGAGCGCCGGGTGCAACTTCAAGCCGATTGCCGCTGACGCGGAATCGTCCGCCAGCCGAATCGATGAGTTGGAAGGTATGGCCATCCTCCGGGTTGGCGTCGGCCGCCACTAAGTAGCCGACGAGAGTGCCGGGAGACACGCTATCGATAACTCGGTCCTCGGTTGCGGCGATCGCCGTTGGCGCTGAGTTGACGAGCGAAACGTAGCGCTGCATCGCCATCTGCGTCTGGTCGCGGTTGTCCGTTACCCAAACGACGACAAACCGCTCTGGCCCTTGTACCGCGATACTCGGCGCTCGTTGATGTTGTAACCGGTTTGTGTTCACTCGGAATTCTGGCCCGAGCGGAACTGCCGACGGTGTAAAGCGGTGCGCATATATGCCGCCTTGATCCCCATCCTGAAGCTCACTTCTCCAGACAACGATAAAGTTGCCCTGCGAATCCATGCCAATGCTTGAATCGGTTTGATTCTCGACAACCGTCTGGCCAACCAAGACTTCGCTCGAAAGTGGAGCACCGTTCGAGGAGAATGACCGCGCCGCTACATCACCAGATCTCCTCGACAAATCCGGGACGCTGGAGTTCGCAAACTGTGTCCAGGAAACCACAAATGCACCGTTACCGTTCGCGCTGATATGAGTATCCGATCGGATGCGCGACACGCCGGGGATTGTATTCGTGGCAACTAGGATCGATTGACCCAATTCACCGCCCGCCGACGAAAATCGTTTCGCCCAGACGTTCGCCGAGTCGGTGTATGCAGTGAAGATCTTGCCTGTCGTCTCCATGGCAACTGAGATCTCAAATCCGCCGCCAACGGCAACCACATTTCCTTCGGTTGCTCCAAGCGCGCTGTACTTCTGAAAATAGAGGCCCTGACTTTGAGAGAGACTGCGCTCCTGCCAACCAATGACAAAGTCGCCGTCGGCGTCGATGGCCATCGATGGACCGACCTGAATAAATCCAAACGTAGACCCAAGAGGAACCAGAAACGCTGGTCCGCGCAATGCCTTGAGCGTTGTACGCTCGGCCATAAACACGGCCGTCCTCAGCCCAAGCAACAACAAACACGCCATCGGCGCTGACCGCAATACTCGCTTGTTTGAACTCCAGATTGCTAGAGGTGCTAACGCGAAACTCGCTGCCCATCGGCGAACCGATTGCGAAAAACCGCCGCGCGAATACTCCCGATCCTTGCGTGTCCTTTCCTACCCACGTAACCACGAAGTCCCCGTCCGCATCCGCCGCCACCGATTGCTCCGGATTCTCATTGAGAAGATGGATCGCCGTAGTCGTACTGTTAACTACGGTCTCCGTCCCAGCGGCAGTGACGGCCAGAAGATTTCTATGCTCGAGGGCCTCAAAGTACCCTGGAATCCTGCGTGACCGGAATCTGCCGCAACCTGTTTCGCGACGAAGGCTTAACCCGAGCGCCGTTCGAAGAAAGGTCAACATGCTGGCCCAAGAGCGACGGGTATGCAGGACAATGGCCGCCAGACGGTCGCGGGCCTTGGCTTTACAATAGCCTCAATCGCGGGCGACTACAACAAACTAGCCGCCTAACCCTGTGTTTCTGGGCCGATACTCCCTACGTGCCCTACTTCTAAAGCTCTGGGCCACAAGCATTTAGAAAAATGTTCGTCTGTATATGTGCAGGGCATTGACTGAATACTGTACATCCACTACAATCATGACGCTTCCCGCCCCGGCCGCGATCGCTCTTTGACAACTCGAAACCAGCCGCAATGCGGAGCGTCCCTCCGCGGCTGCCAAACCTGCCCGATAATGCTTCGCCATTCGCACTTTCAACGGACGACGACCAAAAACAAGCAAATGTTCAAAACTCGCTTCGGTGCGCGAGAGCGCGAATCACCGAAAGTTCGATGCGTCCCCAACTTGCGTAAAAGCACAATCGCTCGCCAACAGCAATTTCGGCAAAAGTCGGGGCCCCCCCTGCACAAAAGACGCGCCTGCGCCAAAAGTCGTTGGTACCCCCCCGCGTTTGGTCATCCTATGCATGTGCAGGATGCATCCCGATCTATCGGGGTCCCGATGTATCGGGATTCGTGCTTGGCCGACCGCTGACAGCCGACCGCTAATAGCCACTAACCACAGCTTGCCCGCCGTGGCGGGACAATTGACTCTTGTTTGGTCCCTTCGTGTCCAAAGCCTGCCCCGGCGCGGTGGGGTTTTCTCGCGTTGGTATGTGCCGCCAGGTTGATAATTCGCTCCTTCGCCAATGAAACCAAAACTTGCAACACCCATTCACTCACCAACTTGCGTCATTCACGTTGCCGCATCCGGTGCGATTTGTTCCCCATTTCTCTGGGGCCCCCGTTATCGCATTCACGCGGGAAACAAAGGCGAGTATGTTAAATAAATCATCGGCCTGCCGGCAAAGCGTCAATTTGCGATTCAAGCGCCGCTGGTTTTGTCTTGGCGGCTTTGCGTGAGATCCATTCGAAACACATCGCCATGTCGCAGCTCGATTCCATTCAACGCTCGTCGCAAGAACAGTTTGATCGCCAGAGCGACCGTTATGGCAAGTCCCATATCCTGGCCGACACCAGCGACGTCGCCGAGTTGCTCAAGCACGTGCCGGCGCGAGCAACCAAGCGCGCCCTCGACGTCGCCACCGGCGGCGGTCACGCGGGCCTATATCTTGCCGAGCACGGTTGGACCGTCACGCTCGCCGATGTCTCATCGGCAATGCTTGACCGTGCCAAGGCGTCGGCCAATGAGCGCGGACTTCAAGTCGATACACGGCAACACGCCGCCGAAACGCTCCCGTATCCAGACGGCTCGTTCGACTTGGTGACTTGCCGCGTGGCCCCGCATCACTTCAGCGATCCCGCAGCCTTCGTCCGCGAATCGGCTCGCGTATTGGTCCCCGGCGGTTCGCTGGCGGTTATCGACGGCACGGTAGAGGACGGTCAGGCAGAAGCCGAAGAATGGATGCACCAGGTCGAGAAACTGCGTGACCCGAGCCATCAACGCCTGATCACGCCCAACCGCTGGCGAGCGATGTGTGGCGACGCCGCCTTACGCGTGATCCATTGCGAGTTGAACAAGTTCCTGCAGCCCGACCTCCAGTGGTATTTCGAAACCGCCGCGACACCCCCCGCCAACCGCGCGGCCATCCTGCGGCTCATTGAAAATACCCCGGAATCCGCTCGCCGGCTTTACCAGCTCGAAACCATAAGCGGCAAAACGACTTGGTATTGGCAGCGGCTGTCGCTGGTTGCGATCAAATAGAATAGACGGCTGCGTTCGGTGGCCGACCCAGGGCCGGCACATTAAGATGGAGCGATCTGAGTCGGTTTGTGCCACCGCTAGTCCGCCGTTATGCCCACCTCGACCGAAGCCCCGGCCGTCACCGCGCCGGCTGCTCCGAATAAACCTGCCATACCCGGCGGCAATACGTTTCATCGCTATCCCTTTTGGGCGCCGCGCTTCTGGCACGGGATGACTACCGGCGTCTGGCTGCGGTTAGTTGCTCGGAACCATTTTCGCATTTCCTTTCTCCGCTGGGGCCTGTTTTTCACAGTCACGTGCGTCTCGCTGCTAAATACATTTTTGTGGCTGGTGCAGAAGCTATTTCTCGGCCGCCGCGTGGAGCGAACGAAGCTCGAACAGCCGCCGGTGTTCATCATCGGCCACTGGCGCAGCGGCACGACGTACTTGCACGAGCTCTTAGTGCTCGACGACCGCTTCGCCTACCCGACCACGTACCAGTGTTTTGCACCGTCGCACTTTCTGATCAGCAATTGGTTCGTCACGCACTTCATGAACTTCCTGCTGCCATCAAAACGGCCGATGGACAACATGGCCGCCGGCTGGCATTTGCCGCAGGAAGACGAGTTCGCGCTCTGCAATCTGGGACTAGGTTCGCCTTACTTCACGATGGCCTTTCCCAACGAGCCGCCGCAGGACGAGGAGTACCTGGACCTCAAGCAATTGCCGGCCGGCGAGCGCGAGCGTTGGAAGCGCGGCGTGCTCGATTTCCTCAAGCACGTGGCCTACCACCAGCCCGACAAGCCGATCGTGCTCAAGTCGCCGCCGCACACGGCTCGAGTGCGAACGCTGCTGGAGCTGTTCCCCAACGCGAGATTTGTCCACATCGTCCGCGACCCGCCACGTCGTGTTTCTCTCGACACTTCGCCTGTGGCGGTCGCTGTATCAGGTGCAGGGGCTTCAGGTGGACGATGGCCACGATGTGAGCGAATACGTGCTTGAGGCCTTCGAGCGGATGTATCGGAGCTTGGAGGAGGATCGCCAGCTGTTGCGGCCGTCACAATTCTACGAGGTGCGTTATGAGGACCTCGTCCGCGATCCGCTCGGCCAATTGCAGGCTCTGTACGATCAGTTGGGCCTGGGCGACTTTGAGCACGTCCGGCCGACGCTTGAGGCCCATTTGCAGCGCACGAAGGACTACAAGACCAACAAGTTCGAGCTATCGGATGACACCAGGCGGCTGGTTGACCAACGATGGGGCGAGTTCGCACGGACATACGGCTACGCCTGACTCAGCGAGTGCTTGCCGGCGCCCGCTTGCCCTTGAGCTGATACACGTACGCCAGCACCTCGGCCACCGCGGCGTACATCGTATCGGGAATGGGATGATTGAGATCGACATCCTTGTATAGCGCCTGGGCGAGCGGCTTCTTTTCGATGATCGGGATGCCGCTCTCTAGCGCCAGCCGCCGGATTCGGGCGGCCATCACGCCGGCGCCCTTGGCCACGACGATCGGCGCAATCATCGTGCCGATGTCGTATTGAATCGCCACGGCCAGTTCGGTGGGGTTCGTGATCACGACGTCCGCCTTGGGTACCGCCGACTTGAGTCGGTTCATCGCCAGTTGACGCTGCACGTTGCGACGGCGGGCAATCACCTCGGGATTCCCCTGCAGGTTCTTCATCTCCTCGCGAACTTCCTGCGGCGTCATCCGCAGCGACTGCTCATGCCGCCAATATTGATACAGGTAGTCCAACAACGCCAGGATCAAAAGCGCGACGCAGACTTTGATGCACGTCCACAGCACCACGTCGATCATGAACAAGCCGACTTGCGGCAGTTCGGCCGAGGCAAGAATGGCAATCTCCTCGCGACGCGACGAAAGGCTCCACCAGGCCACGCCGGCGACAATTGCGATCTTAAAAAGCCCAAATACTAGTTGCACCGCGCTCGCCATGGAAAAGATCCGTCCAAAGCCGGTCAACGGATTCACTCGCGAGAAATCGGGCATCAATTTGTTGGGGAGAAACAGAAAGCCGACTTGAAACAAGTGTGCCAAGACACCGGTTAGCAGAATGACGCCGAGAACCGGCAACAACGCTTTGGCAAGTTCCCAACTGTTGCTCCACCAAAAGACGGTCAACGTATCGCGATCGGTTGAAAGCCAGGCTTCGCCAAGCTGCAATCGGGTGAACGAAGCGAAGAATGTAACCAGTGGCGCGCCAAGCCAAAGCAGTACGACCAGCCCGACGGTCAGGAGGGCGGCCGCGGCCAGGTCCTGGCTATGAACGACCTGACCTTCCTCGCGGGCTTGCTGCCGGCGATGCGGTGTAGGTTCTTGCGATTTGTCGCCGGCGTTTTCCACGGATCAGAAGTTCTAAATCAGCGGCTTGGGGCCAATCGGCGGGCGTTCAATCAGCTCGACCAGCGACTCGATCGCCGGTTCAAAGGCCTCCTGAAACACCAATATCATCACGCCCATCGACACGGCCATGAGCCCGAGCGTAATGAACGAGTTGATGCCGAAACCTACTACCAGCACGTTGATCTGCGGGATCGTCCGGCTGATGAGGCCCAACAGAATGGTTGCCAAGAGTAGCGCGACCATGACAGGCGCCGCCGCACGAATGCCGAGCGAAAAGCTCTCGGCCAAAAGTGTGGCGAGCATGTCGGCGAGCCCGGGCGGCAATCGTGCATTGCCGAGCGGAACGGTCTCAAACGTATGGACCAGTGCGCCGATCAGCAGCCGGTGCCCCCCAATCAACAGAAACGCCGACATGGTGACCAGGTACATCAAATGCGACAACAGCGGGACTTCCGAGTCAAAACCGGGATTAAAAACGTCGGCCAGCGACATGCCGCTGAGCTGGCTTATGATCTGCCCGGTAATCTGTACGCCCGAGAGAACGATCATCACACCGAGTCCGAGAATCATTCCCAACAGCAGCTCACTGCGCGATCAGCACAGCCAAACCGACAATTTCCCGCGGGTACACAAGCGGTGCGCCGAGCTGACCGGGAGTGAGCAATAATGCCATGGCTATTGTCAGAAACGCTCGCACCTGGAGCGGGACCTCGGCCGACATTAACAGCGGCGCGGTCATCACCAAGCCGCTGACGCGCGACAACACCAGTGAGAACACGATCAGCGGCCCAAATAACCAGGTTTCCATATGCATCGGCGTGGGCAGGCCCGGCCCGGGGGTGCACGCGTGAAAAGTCGGGCAGGCTAGAGATTCTCTGGAATCGCCGTGATCAGGTCTTGCGAGTACTGCACCATTTGCGTGATCAACCACGGGAGCGTCAGGCCGAGCACCAACACCATGACCAGCAGTTTAGGTACAAACGCGACGGTTTGTTCCTGGATTTGCGTGAGCGCCTGGAACAGACCGATGATGAGTCCAACGAGCATGCCAGCCACAAGCACCGGCGCACTAATCAGCATGGCCATGATCATCGCCTGACGTGCGAGCTCAATGGCGTCCTGGGGATCCATTGGTTTACGAACGAAGCACGATAACGGAACTGAGACAGAAGCCGCGACCTAATGAAGGTTGCTACGTGAACGGCTGAAAGCTTTCCATCAGCATCTCAACGACCAGGTGCCAACCATCGACGAGCACAAACAACAGCAGCTTGAATGGCAGCGAGATCAGCACCGGCGGCAACATCATCATCCCCATCGATATCGTGACGCTCGCTACAACGATATCGAGCACGAGAAACGGCAAATAGATTTGGAATCCAATCAAAAACGCGGTCTTCAATTCGCTGAGCATATAGGCGGGCACCAGCACGACGAGCGGCACATCATCGTAGGTTTTCGGCTCGGCGGCGGGCTGTGACAGGTATCGATAGAATAGCCATACGTCTTCCGAGTTCTCCGTGCGCTCGATTTGCTCGCTCATGAACCGGCGGATTGGCGCGGCCCCTTTCGTCCACGCCTCATCAAGCGAAATTTGCCGGCTGGTATACGGGACGATGGCTTCATCGTAGGTTTGCTTCCAGACGGGCGTCATCAACAGGAGTGTGAGAAATAGTGCGATGGAGGTTATCACTTGGCTCGGCGGCAATTGCTGGGTTCCCAATGCCTGGCGCAGAAGTCCCAGAACCACGACCATGCGAACGAAGCACGTGGTCATCAGTAGCACGGCAGGCGCGAGGCTGATCACCGTCAGCAATAGCATCACTTGCAGCGCCGAGCTGAGCCCTTCGGGGCTGGTCCATTTCTCCGGACCGCCAGCGAGCCCTTCGGGCAATGGGAGTTTCAGGCCGCTGTTAGGAGCATCCTGCGCTGACGCGACCGCCGCTAGACTGACGCACAGAACCACCATCGTCAGAAGGAAGACAGCACGACTTAGTCTGCTTCGGCTTGCCAATCGCGACCCATCAAAGCGGCGACAGGTATTAGACATCATCGTCGTCCTCCCGCAATCTGCCGCGAGTGCGCTCCCATGATGTTGCTTGATCACTGGTGGTCCGACCACGGGAGCCGCCGGCTCGCTCACCGGCGCCTCGACCCGCGAAGCTATCAAGCACGGTACGAAACGCCTGCGTCGAGCTTAAAGCGCCATTCCGCAGACAGAGACCCGAAATGCGGTCCACTTCGACCGGGTCGGTAATTTCGCTGATGGTGTCAAAGCCATTGGGCGAGACGGAAACGAGCACCAGCTTGTTGCCAAAGCGAAAGAGCTGTAATTGTCGCCCTTTGGCAACTGACGTTCGGCCGAGCGGTTCAACGACCTCTGCAGGCAGATTCTGAGCGCTCTTGGGGGCGCTTCCACGGCATAGCCACATCGTGACAAAAAAGAGGCCCAGGACAATCCCAAGGCTGCCGAGAATGGTTACAAAAGACTGTGTTCCGGAATTCTTCGAGCCGCTGCTTTCCTTGCCAACGGACTGCGGCAGGCGCGGCGCCGATCGGCCGTCTCGCGCGATCGGCAGTTGCGGTTTTGAATTCGCTGGAACTGGGGCCTCGCCAGACGTGGTCGCGTTGGCAGCGTGTGAGTTGACCGCGGCCGATCCGTTGTCTATGGCTGCCGCAGTGTTGGTCAATGACCGCACGCCTGACAGGGGCGATTGAAACGCGGCTGGCGCTGTAAACGAAGCGGCGCTGCGATCGGCGGCATCGTCGGCGACCAGCCGTTCTGACGCCAAAAGCAAAAGCGCAAGCGCCAAAGGCGCGTAACATAATCGCCGAATTTGGTTGAGCTGCCACATCCCTGTTTGCTCAATCTGCCAAGAGTTGTCGGTTGCGGCGCGAAGTCGAACCGCTTATGTCACGTTGTTCCTGCGACGGCCGTTTCTCCCGCCACCAGCTCCGCAACGCGTACACAGAAATTGTCGTTAAGGATCAATACCTCGCCGCGAGCAATCAGGCGGCCGTTGACGTAAATATCCACCGGGTCGCCTGCCAGGCGATCGAGCGGCACGACCGCGCCTTTGCTGAGTCGAAGCACATCTTCCAGATACATTTGCGTGCGTCCCAGCTCGATTTTCAAGTCGAGCTCAACGTCGCGCAGCAAGTCGAGCGTGGCTGTCTCAGTGCTGGCAGGGGCACCGCCAAAATCGGCCAGCTTAAACGGCGCGACACCGGGAGGCATCGCTTGCACCGCCTGGACGGACGCCAGAGCCTCCTCCGCTTGTTGAAAGAGAAAGTCGATGTCGCCCGATGGAAGCCCTGTGGCCTCGCCTTGCCGCTGACCTTCGGCGAGTGCCGATCGTTTCACCGCCGCGACTTCTGACTTCGACTCGAACTTGGTCGAATCGCCCTGCTTCTGGCGCAGCAACGCTTCGATTTCTTCCTGCCGAAGAGTTGAACTCTCAGCTTTATAGCCGGGATCCGACACGCTTGAATGCGCAGTAGCGCACCGCCGACGGCGCAGCTTCGGACTGCTTGGTCTGCTGCTGCTGCGCGAGCAGCTTCTCGATCTCGTCTGCGCCGATTTGCTCCGAGTCGCCTGCCATCGGAATCCATTCTTTGGGGCCGACCGAACGGGCCAGTGGGTTACGAGCCGCGCAAGTGGGAGACTCACGGCGCCGGCAGGATTACTGCTGGACTACCGCAAAATCGCTGAAGATCACTTCCTTGAGCAAGGGCTCGCCGAAAAGCGTGTTAGTTTTCGCTAAAATCTGCCTTTTGATCAATCCCAATGCCGGGTCGGAGAGGTCCGACATTTGAGCGTTGCGGATAATCACAATGACCTGGTCGCGAAAGCGGTGCTTATTCTTTTTGACCAGCCTTCCAAAGCGGCTGTGGTCCTCCGGCTCCCCCTCGTTTTTCTTCTTTCCCTCGCCGCCATGGCCGCCATGCTCGTCTGCATGCGCGTCCACCATTTCGTCGCCCGGCTCGACCAATACGCCACCGTAAAGGTGAAAGTCGATGAGAAGCGTCGTGTTGGTGGCGGGATCGATCGAGGTGACGCTGAACTTTCCCAGGTCCACTTCCCGGCGCTCGGCGTTGGGATCCTCCTGCTGCACCGCGGCGAGCTCGTGGTTCGTGCTGCCGGGGTTGCTTTTGCTCTCAGCAGATTGCGCAGACCCCGCCGACGGCAACAGGAGCCACGCTAGCACACATTGCGCAGCGACGACCGCTACCAAAATGCCGCCAATTTTGATCTTCCCCGAAAGCCCCGAAATCTTCGGCGCGGCTTCCGCTTCCTTTTCTTTGGCGGGTGCGGCAGGTTGATCTGGCATAGGTCTGCTCCCTGGTGGTCGGCGATGACCGAAGTCATGTCACCTCGATTCGCGCGTAATGCGCGCAGGTGACGGAAGTAACCTCGAAACCCTACCTCTTGAAGCACTTGGGGCAAACTTCTATGCGTTTGCCGACTGCCGGCCGGTTCATGTCACCTGAAACACGGGGTAGCGGTCCGAGAGTGCCGAATATGCGGAACGTGACGGCGGACGCCGGCGCCGGCTAGAAATGCAACCGCGGCCACGGCATGGCTCGGTAAACGTCCGTGATGGGGACGGACTAGGCTGCCTTTCGCTCGCCCGGCGGTGGGAGCAGCCACTTGCTTCGCTGATAGTCCACGGCGCGAGCGACGACGTCATCCATGGTCTCACGGACGACCACGCGGTCGCCGGTGACCAGCGTGACGTACGTGTCAGGAAGTGATTCGACGAAGCGAATCAACTCGGCATTCAATATGAATGGTTCGCCGTTAAGCCGAGTCAGCTTAATCATGCCGTGATTCCGGTGCCTGGCATTACGGGGCGCTCTATCGCCGCAGGTTTAATAGCTCGTCGAACAACTGCTGCGAGGTAGTGATCACGCGCGTGTTGCCGCGGTACATCGTGGACGCCAGGATCAAATCGATGAGGTTTTTGCCGATGTCGGTGTTCGAGAGCTCGGTCGCGCCGGCGATGATTTCGCCGATGCCTTGCTCGCCCGGATTGCCTTCGATCGGCAGGCCGGAATTCACGCCGAGTGCAAACGTGTTTTCGCCGCGCGCTTCGAGGCCCGCTGGATTGGCAAATCGCGCCAGCCGGATTTGGCCGAGCGTTCGCGTCGCGCCGTTGGTAAACACACCACGGACCACTCCATCTTCACCGACGATGTAGCTCGAGAGAGTTCCCGCCGCGAAGCCATCGCGGAACGATGCATTGAGCGTGCTGTTTTCGACCGACAAGGCCGAGACGTTGGAAAAGTCGAGCTCGATTTCTAGCGGCTTGACCGAGGCGATGTTCGCCCGATCAATCGACACGGTGGTGTCGCCAGCGTCGATCAGGTTGCCGTTGCCGTCGAACCGCAAAAGACCGGTGCCGACGGTGATGTCGATGCCGGTGGCCGGATCGTTGCCCGAGGATTCTGCAAACCAGCGATAGGTGGTCGTGGTGCCGTCGGTGGATTCCAGCGCGGTTGTGATGCGCAGGTCCAACGGTATGCCGAGCGAATCGTAAACCTGGGTTGTCGTGATCGCCGACTGACCCACTGCGTCTTGAACAGAGTCAAAGGACAAAACGGGCTGCGTTACTGCGCCAGTCGTAGACGTCATACGAAAGGCTGCCGTGTCAACGCTGAGCGCGTTGTCCACGCCGTTATTGCCCACGAAGCGCAATACACCGTTCAGGCCATCCACGTAGCCGTCCGGAGCGATCGTCCCGCTGGTGGCTTCATTGACGCTGAGGGGCATCGCAGGGTCGTCGGCCGAAGTATGGATGCCGAACACTGATGTCATGAAGTCGGTCAGCTCCTGCACCGTCGAGGACGCTGTGATCTGCATGGTCTTCGACGGAAACGTTGACCCGCCTTTGGTGGCGGCAAATTCCAGTTGCCCTTCAACGAACGGGCTGGTGTACGTGCTGCCGTTCCAGATTGTCACGTCGGGCAACTGAGTGCCGGAATTTATTCTCGGACCGTTGAAATCCATTACTGGTTGCGCACCCCACCCAGTTGCAGTGTCATCCATGAGATCGGTGAAGTTGGCCGCAGCCGTGGTGCCGACTTGTCGCCACTGATTTGGATTCGTTGCAGAGTTGCGATAGATGGCAACTGAACCACCGGTATAGACGCCTGACGGTGCTGGAAGGTTGGTGAGTTGTCCCTCGCTGTTGGATATCGTGGTCGTATTACCAAAGCGCACTGGGCGGCTTTCCGGCTGGCCGGGCGCCGTAAAGCTTATGTAGTAGGTATAGGATCCGTTCAGCGGTCCTGGGTTACCAGTTGGGGCGACGGTGCCGCCGGAAGCGACGGGATCGGGAATTGCGTAGCTCCGGTCACCCATGACTACGCTTTCGATGATCTCGGCGGTGTTAGCCACCTCACCAGTGGGCGAGAGAATGCCAGTGAACCTTACATTCTCAGTAGCCTCCGCCACCGCGGCAGAGCCGAGTGGAATGTTGAGCGGAACCAGTGACGTTTGCTGGATGTTGAAGTCATCATCTACACCATACCCGAGCAGCCGGTTTCCGGTGATCGAAACTAAATCGTTCTCTGAGTTGGTTTTGAAAATGCCATTGCGCGTATAGAGCTGTTCGCCGCTCGACGCCTCGACAATGAATAAACCGTCCCCCTGAATCGCCAGGTCGGATGGGCTGGAGCTGATCTCGATCGTTCCCTGCGTGAAATCCGGTGTGATTTCCGCCACCAAGACGCCCAGACCGACCTGCCGCGGGTTGGTCCCGCCGGAGGTATCGGTCGGCGCGGAGCCAAGACTGCGGGTTTGCAGGAACTGCGTGGCAAAGTTCGCTTCCGATTCTTTGAAGCCAACGGTGCTGGAGTTGGCAAGATTGTTACCCACCACGTCGATTGTGGTTTCGGCGGCGTTCATGCCTGTCAGGGCGGTGCTGAGTGCGGATGCGAGACCCATGGTGACTTCCTTATCAAAACGGGATCCAGTGAGTGTTGGTCAATTCGTTACTAGGGATTGGTGTTCGACGTATCGTCGGTTGACTCGGATTCGGGAAATGTACTGCCGGCCGCGAGCACCTGGCTCACATTGTTCAATCGGATGGACTTGTCGCCGACGTGCAGGCGCGGCTCGCCTTCGGTCACGGTGACCTTGTCAACCACACCGCGGATGGTCTGCGCATTGTCCGACAGCGCCTCGACTGTTTTGCCAATCATGCTGGTCGCGCTGGACAGGTTTTGACCGAGCAGCACGGCATCGAGCGTTTCCGTCAGCTTGCCGGTGGCGCCAATCTCGCGGATTTGCGAAATCTGCTGCAGGATCTCGTTGTTTTCGAGCGGATTGAGCGGATCCTGGTTCTGTAACTCCGTAATCATCAGCTTGAGAAACTCATCCATGTCCAGATCGCGCAGTGCGTCATTGCTGCCGTCTTGCGTTGGATTCGACTGAGCGGTAGGGCCGATGGAAGTTGTTTGCATCGTTGATCTCGCTTTCGATTGGCTTGGTACTCTTGCGATTCGATCTTGAGGTAATCGCTTAGATCACAACATTGAGTTTGCCGTTTCCGTCAGGATGCTCACTGCGGCCTCCGCGAGCAATCGTGCTATTTACGGCGATCGTGGTCCGTTCCCGCAGTGCGCGTTGCGATTGTCGCGGTAAGTCCGGCTGGTTTTCATAGGATTGGTCGTTGCGCTGTTGAGCATCGTCGCGCACGTTCACATCAAACCGCTCGACTTTTACGTTCTGCTCGGCAAGGCGATCGCGTAGCTGTGGCAAGTTATCGAGCAAAACGTTGCGAGCGGCGGCGGTCTCGGTCTCCAAGTGGGCAGTCATTACACCATCGCGAACCGCAATGTCGAGCCGCATCGAGCCCAGCTCCGGCGGGCGAAGCCGGAGCTGCATCTCGCCGCCCTCGTCTCCGATTGAATGAAAGGCGCGGGCGACGCGCTGCACCAGCCGCACTCGTTCCAGCTCGCTTATGTCACTACCGTTGCTCGACGCGGGGCGCAAGTCACCTTGTCGCGATGATAAGAGAGTCGGCGCAGCGGCAGCTCGGTCGTTACGAATAGCGGTCTCATTCCGGCTTTCCCTCGGAGGAGTTGAATCCTCCTGTTGTATTGCGTCGCGATCGACTTCCTCGTGCGTTTGAGCTAAGGCATCGGTTGCCAAATTGGGCGCGGAGGCGTTTTGCGCGCCTGTCTCCAAAGCGGCGTTGCCGACTCCCGGCGTGCGAATGTCCGACTCTTGTTTGGCGTGTGTAGTCCGAGATCGGCGGGATGACGACGACGCCGCGCTGTCGTTCGTTGAGAATTCGGGCTGGCCTGGACTTGTCGTCGTGCCATTATCTGGCGGATTAGTAAGTTCGCCGCCTTCGGCTTGCCGCCCCAGTCCATGGACTTCGTCCAATTCGTCTTCCAGGCCGACT
Source organism: Pirellulales bacterium (assembly GCA_963829655.1). Classification (GTDB taxonomy): domain Bacteria; phylum Planctomycetota; class Planctomycetia; order Pirellulales; family JALHPA01; genus JBBDYH01. The sequence goes on along the minus strand of CAWHJG010000002.1, from coordinate 4,522,197 downwards.
TCCGACTCGCCGACTGCGACATTCTTACCTTTGGCTACTTGCTCGACCGACTCCGAAAGCGCGTGCGATTCCTGCTCTGCTTGATCGGCAGCAGTTGCAAACGAAGGACCCTGCTCGCCGTCAGCCGATTCCGCTTGACGCGGCAGTTGCTCTTTCGTGTGCTGAGGCTTTGGCTTGGCGGTCAGGCGCTTCTCATCGGCACTTTGCGCTGGCCGTGTTTCGACCGCTTGTGCATCGCTGTCGGTTTTATCTTTCTGGGCATGTTGGCTATTTGGATTGGCGAGGGCTTCGGTTCCAGTATTGATTGCGGCCCCGTCGGATTCATCGTTATCGTCATCGCGATCCCGCTGGCCATCGTCGTTGTCAGCAGCGGTAGCGACTGCGTGTTCCGCGTCGCCGAATTCGTGCTCAGCCGTCTCGACAGAGTTAGAGACTGGAGGCATCGAACGATCAGTCACCGACTCGTCTTGCGGCCGAGTGCGTAATTCATCCAGATGATCTCGAAAGCCGCGGTCACCGGCGACGAAGCCGCCTGGCACGCCATGCGGGACGATACCCGGCGAGCCTAAGAGCGAATTGAACTCCAGTGACAACTCGGGCATGGTCATTGTTCCCTACGGTCGAGCCTTTTCGGCGGTTGCGTTGTCGGGCACAATCGCGCCCGCGGGTGACACGGCTGCCGCGCCCTCGCGGATCATGCGAAGGATTTCATCCAGCTTCTTTTGTTCGTCCTCGGTCTTGAACTCACTTACGATCTTCGCTTGCTTGGGGATGGGCATCGAGGCGAAGATTCCCACGACCTCATGCTTTTCGTCGGCATCGATCATTTTTAGGATCAATTCCTTCGCCAGCTTGGGCTTGATGTTTTCCCAAATCAGGCGCACATCCTCGTAACCTTTTTTCGCTCGTCCCTCATCGGCGTCTTTAATCTGCTTGCGGTAGTCCGACACCAGCATTTCGAAAGACTTTTTCTCCTTCAGCAGCCGCTCGCGTTCACCCGTGAGTTGATCGATGGCATTTTGCACGGCCTGCTCACGGAGCTCGAGGTGCCGCGTGAACGTCGTGCGTCGCTGATCCAACTCCTCGAATGAGAGCGTCTTCGACTGGGGCTCGCTGGTTGCATCGGCTTTCGTGGCCGGCGCGGGAGAGATGTCGCCGCGCAATACCGCGATTACTCCCGCCACCTTCTCGCTGTTGAGATATCCCTTCACCCAGGCGACGGAAAAAAATACGCACACGCTGAGTATCGTGCCAATGCACAGGTACATCAGACATCCGCCCACGAATGAAATCAGCCGGCCCATGAGCTAGTGCTCCGTCTTCCGCAGGCCGCGAATGCCTACTTCGTCGAGGAGTTTGATTTCGAATCGGACTTCATCCTCGCGATGGCGCTCGAGCTGACGCTCGCGCAGTTTTTCCAGAACTCGTACCTCCCGATCCGCTCCCATTAGTACTTCGCGGCGGCGCTCAACTTCCTCCGAAACAATCCGTCGCTGCTCACTGGCCGCCTGACGTTCGGCTCTCAAAAGTAGTTCGTACCGCTGGGACTCCATCATGCGATCCACGTCGATTTGGCCTGGCCGCAAGTCCCGTTGGCAACGATTCGTCAAGTCCCTCAAGTCACCCTCAAGATGTGCGATGCGCCGCTCCACGATTGCTTCCGCCCGCTGGGCCTCGGCCAATTGCAACCGCCGCTCGTCGCGATAGGCTTCGCGGAGCCGCAATAGTGTCGCCATTCGAAACTTGTACGGAAGCATGTTTGACCGAAATGATCGAGGATTGCGCGCTTGTTGCTATGGCTTGACCGGTTGGGCGGCTGCTCGTGCTTGCGCACGTTGATGCAAATCAACGAGGGCAGCCCGCGCCTCCTTTTGAGTGACGGGGGCCTCGACGCGTTGCCGCAGAAACCCGTTGATCTCGTCCAGCATTTCAATTGCCGTGTCCACGGTGCGATTGGCGCCTCGCCGATACGCTCCGATCGAAATCAGATCTTCATGGTCCTGATAGGCCGCCATCAGCTCACGGATCGTCTGAGCCGCCTGCTGTTGCTCCGGTGGCGTGATCTCGGTCATCAGACGACTGATGCTCGAAAGCACGTCTATCGCGGGGTAGTGCCCGCGGGCGGCCAACTTTCTTGACAGCCAGGTGTGGCCGTCGAGAAGCCCGCGCACGGCATCGGCGATCGGTTCCTGCGGATCGTCGCCCTCCACCAGTACGGAGTAAAACCCGGTAATGCTTCCGCGCACGGCGCGGCCGGCACGTTCCACCAGTCTCGGCAACATGGCAAACACCGAAGGCGGATAGCCGCGCGTCGTGGGAGGTTCACCGGCCGCCAAGCCGATTTCGCGCTGCGCCATGGCGCAACGAGTCAGCGAGTCCATCATCAAGAAGCACGTTCTTGCCCTGATCGCGGAAGTATTCAGCGATGGCGGTGGCGGTCTGAGCCGCTTTTACTCGCCGCAGCGCCGGCTCGTCACTCGTTGCCGCGACCACCACGCTGCGCCCCCGTCCTTGCGGTCCCAGGTCGCGCTCTAGGAACTCGTTCACCTCGCGTCCTCGCTCGCCGATCAGTCCGATCACGTTGACATCGGCCGAGGTATAGCGGGCCATCATTCCCAACAGCACGCTTTTACCCACTCCCGAACCGGCAAAGATGCCCATCCGCTGGCCATTGCCACACGTCAACAGGCCGTCGATCGAGCGTATCCCCGTGGTTAAGGGCGTATCGATACGCGGCCGGCTGGTGGCGGCCGGGGGCGGGCCATCGATCTGAATGCGTTCGGTTAAGGACGGCTGCGCGCGGCCATCGATCGTACGGCCGTCGGCGTCTACCACCCGACCCAGCAGTCCCATTCCTACTCGAAGCCAGTTCGTCGTCCTTAGCAATCTTACGCCGTCGCCGCGACGCACTCCTGACATTCCCGCCAAGGGATACGCGATCGTTAGTTGGTCTTGGAAGCCAATCACTTCCGCTCGCAATGGCGAGTTGGCTTTGCGCTCGATTTCGACCAACGCTCCGACCGGCGCCGGAAAGTCGGTGACCGCTACCGTCATGCCCGCAATTCGCGCAACGCTACCGCGGAGTGCCGTGGGCATGATTCGTTCGAGATGCGAGAGCATTGCTTCCATGAAGTGTATTACCGAATTAGTCACCGTTGCCACTGGTCAATTCGGCTTCAATCCGCGCCAGTTGTGCTTCAAACCGCTGATCTACTGCGCCGTGCAGGGTCTCGACGCGGCAGCTGCCCAACGAAATCGTTTCGTCCGCAACGACTTCGGCAGGCGCAACGGTTTGAAATTCCTTCTGCAAACGCGCAATTTGAACGCCGAGCGTTTCCACATCCGACGGGTGCAGATGGATTCGCAATCGCGACGCGCCGGCGGCCAATTCAAGCGCCTCGCGCAGCAGGCCGACGGCGATTTCTGGATGACGGGTAAGTTCGATCCGAGTGATCTTTCCGGCGATCGCGCAGGCCAGCTTGACGTTCGACTTTTCCCAATGCCTCAACCAGGTCTGTTTTGCGTCGTCGAGATCGGCAACGACTTTCGCCAGCGCCGGTAGCAAGGATTCCATCTTTTTTCCGACCTTTTCGTCGAGCACGCGCTCGGCCGCGCTCAGTGCCGCCTGTTTGCCTTCCTCTGCCGCCTTGCGGCGAATGGCGTCAGCCTGTCTTTGTGCTTCGACGACGATCTTTGCCGCCTGGACTCGTACATCGTCGAGATATGTGTTTGCCTGTTGCGCAATGTCCTGCAGGTTAAACGCCACGTGCTGCGCGGAACGGCTGCTCAAGCTGGACTTAATCACCGTAGACATGAAACTGCTTTTTTACGTCTGGATCTCGATTGCTTGTCACGGCGCTGCGAGCGCTCGCCGCCTTCTAGAAGGTTTTCCGGGGCGACGTTCTTCGATATTAAGCGCCAATCGAGCGAGCACGACTTGGGCTTCCTCTACGTCGCTCAGCCTTGTTGGACCGAGGTGTTTTAGTGCGCGCCCCAACACCCGCGATTGTTTCGGCGGAAGGCATTTGAGGACCCGTTCGACCAACGGACCGTCGGCGCCTGCGAGTGCCATTACAACTAAGTCCGAATTAGCGCCACCAATTACGCCTCGCAGCTCGTCAGTGGTAAGGTGATACAGACGATCGAACCCTGACGCATCGATCGGGGAACCATGGCGAGTGTCGCTCGCTTTGTCGAAGTCGCGCGTTTCCGCAGAACAGCTTTCGTCAGTGTGCGACTGGATTCGGCCCGATAAAGCCCGATCCCGCTCGGCGATGTCTTGCAAAAGCGCCAACCGTTTCCGTGAATCAACCGTGGCGAGTATGGCGTTTACGGCGGCCGCACCGGCGGCCTGGCGTTTGCGCAGTCGGATGTTCTCGCGCAGTTGCTCGTGCAAATACTCTTCGAGGTCATTCAGCACCGCTGGATCGGTTTCGTCCAGGTGCGACAGGCAATGCAGCACGTGTGCTTGCCTGTTTGCCTCGAATCGATCCAATACCATGGCGGCACGACCTGGCTCCAGGTGCGAAACGACCAGCGCGATCACCTGAGGTCGCTCGTGGCGCAAGAATTGGACCAGAGTGTCCGCTTCCGCCTCGTGCAGGAAACGAAACGGTGGCGAATCCGGGTGCGCCACCGCCGTAGTCGCATGCTCTGGCGCGCTACAAGCGATCTTTTGTGCCAGGCTGTCAACCAACTCAATCCCGCCCGCATCACGGTCCTGCCGGGGTCCGCCATTTCGACGAAACTCGGCGACGACTTCGCGTTGGATATGTGGGTCAACGTCACCGAGCGCAGCCAATTCGTCCCGGACTCGTCCGCTCTCGGTCGGCGTCATTTGCCGGAGCAACGCGTCGGCTGTTGCCTCGTCGAGGCTGTTTAGAAGGATGGCCGCCTTTCGCAGTTGGGTCAGTTTTGGCTTCATGCCAGCTCATCCATCCTTGTCAGGTTGTGACGTCCATGCCACAAAAGCGCCGTTGAGCGGACTGTACTCCACTCGGTGTGTGCGCCTAGGTGCCGCTGCCGATCCAAGTCCGCAACACGCTCGCTGCCGACTCGGGATCCTCGCGTACGATTTCCACCAACTCCTCCCGAAGCGAAGTGCCCGTTCTTTCACGGCGCCGCAATCGGGACACGCTTGCCGGTTTTGCTTCGACTTCCTCCGTAGCCGCGACCTGTTCGATTTCCAGACCGCTGGCCTCCGGCAGCGAGCTGACGCGGGGGCCGAGCGAACCACGGAGCGAAGCATCACCAGGCTCAACACTCCGAGCAACCCGGTGCCGAGCGTGGACCAGTGGCTTCCAAACCAGGCCACGGCGTGTTCGCCAATACCTGGTTCAGGAATCTCGATAGCCGGGAGTTGATCGAAGACTTTCACCATCACCTGCGGAATCGGATTCGGCAAAACTTCCTTTGGAAGGTCGATCAGCGTTGCCACGTATTCCTGGATTTCCTTGACTTTCTCTTCCTGAGTTAATCTCAGGTCGTTGGCCGTCGGCTTGCGCGGTTCTTCGCCAGGTGCAGGGGGGTTGCGCTTTTGCCAAACCTGCTCGATGTAACTGCTCGGTATTCCGATTGCGGCGGTGACGCGTTGTGGCGCCAAAAGCGCCAGTCGAATGTCTTGCGTACTGCCGGATACCTTGCTGTGTTCGGTTCGCTCGCTTGTTTCTTCCTCCGATTTTGCACCGGCGGCAACCGAATTGGCAACGGCGGGTTGATTCGGCAATCCACCCTGTGCGCCCAAGCCGGGCCGCCCGGCGATCTGCGGAGTTTGCGAATTCATCATTCGCGAGATTTCGGCAGTTGCATACGGAACCGTCTTGGGATCGTGTTGTGTGCGGCGCTCCAGGTGTTCAATCTGCGGGTTCAGCTCGACATTGCACGACACGACAACCCCAGGGATGTGGAGCAGCGCACCCTTGATCTTCTCGGTAAAGCTGCGCTCATGAGCCTGTTTCGTCTGATTGAACTTGTCTTGCTGGCCCGACAACAATTCGTTGGGTAGTGTCTGTGGGTAGGTGAATCCGCCCGGCATGTCGGCAATGGCTACGCTTTCCGGCGACATTCCAGCCACTGCCGACGAAACCATCACGCGAATCGCCTGCACTTGGTGGCTTTCCAGCGGCGTACCGTTGATGGTTTCGACCGTTACGGAGGCGCTGAAGATTTCCTTCTTGCTCAGACTTCCCTCTTTCTTCGAATCGATCAGCACCAGCGCGTTTCGCACACCTTTCAGCTTGCGAATGACTCGGGCAAGTTCCATCTGCAATGCATTTTTCAGCAGGGCGGCCTGCGTTGCTTTCGTCGAGAGCATGCCGCTGCCTTCGAGTGCCTTGCGGAGGTAGCTGCCCGAGCTGGCGGGCATTGCGCCTGAGTCTACAACTGCGGCCATATAGGTTGCTTCTTCTCCGCGCGGGACACGTATGCGGCTGCCTTCGATTTCATAATTCTTAAGACCCGCCTGGCCGAACGCATTGAGGACGGTTTGGATTTCCTCGACCGAAAGTGGCTCGCTCATCAAGTAGGCTTCGGGTTTGCCGGGTTGATGATTGAAGAGAAACGCGAGGCTGACAACGATCATCGCCAATAGCAGGCCGGCGACGATGCGGCCGCCAACCGACATCGAGCGAAACAGGTTGCTGATTTGCGAAACGGCTTGGTTGAGGGAATCCATAGGCGATTATAAATTGGTCCCGATTTGCCCCTAGTGGGCGATTTATGGCTTATACGCGAATATTCTTCACGTCGTCGTAGGCGGCCACAAGCTTGTTGCGAATCTGCATCATCATCCGAAACGCGAGGTCGGCCTTTTGAACGGCAGTCAGCACCTCGGCCGGATTGACGTCGTCACCCGTGAACAACGCCTCGACCGCGCGATCGGCCTCGTGCTGTGCGTCGTTCACTTCGCGAATCGAATTGAGCAGGACGTCCTTGAACGCCGGACCCTGCGTCTGTTGGTCCGATTTGCCGAGAATCTGCGGAACGGTAGAAGCACCGAGAGCGTGCGAGTTCAAGCTTTGAATCGTCATAACGTATTGCGTGTGTTTGTTTACGACCTGGCGGTCGGCACGCTGGCGCCTAAGCCAGGATGCGTAGCGTTGTTTGTGTCAGGTTCTTCGTTATTTCAATGACACCCACGTTTGCCTCATACGCTCGTGTGGCCTCGAGCGCATCGACGGATTGTTCCACGAGATTAATGTCGGGATAGGCAACCCAGCCGCGGCGAGGGCCTTCGGCGATCGCATCGGGATGACCCGGCTGGTACTTCCAACGGGGCTCATTCGCGGCGGTTTCCACGGAACTCACCTGCACACCGACCGCGCCTTCGGGCGATCGAACGGTGTCGTCGGTCCTGAATACGACGAAGCGAGATTGGTACGGTTGCATCTCGCCGGTTTCACTGCGGGTCGTCGAGACGTTAGCCATATTGCTGGAGATTGCGTTCAGGCGCACGCGTTGCGCCACCAGCGCGCTGGTGCTGATATCGAGCGCCGAAAACATGATGAGATCCCTTCCAGAAGAGTGTGCGAATTATGCCGATGCCGCCTTGTGACACAAGGCCGGCCCTTTTACGCCCTTTCGCTGATCGCTGCTTGCAATAGCCGAAACTGGCTGGCCAGGATGTTCACCGCCAGGTTGTGCTGCATCTGATTCTTGCTCAACTCCGCAACCTGCTGTTCCATGCCTACGTTGCCGTCGTCATGTCGCAGAATGCTAGCAAGCGAGTCCTTGACTGCCTGAAATGGCATCCGATTGCGAGGCCCTCCCGTGCTGTTAAGCTCCAAGTCAGGGTTTTCCATGTTCAGGTCCGGCTCAGCCGTTTGTCGACGGCTCGATTCTATGGCTTCCTTCAATTTCGCTTCAAATGCGGCCGGCGGAATGTCGCGCGTGCGATAGCCAGGGGTATCCAAGTTGGCAATATTTCCCGCCAGCAAATTATGCCGCGCCTGCGAATAGTTGATTACCTGTTCGAGAACAGGAATGCCACTGGAACTGAATAGGTCATTAACCATAAATACTTCCGTCTTTATCAATGCAAGCGATATGCCACATTGCCGCTGGGGTTCACGTTAGTAGAGGTCGCGTTTTTCCCGTAGATCGTAAGTCTCACAGATCACCTTCCTTAGCGTTTCCGCCAAAGCATTCGAGCTTTGGATGCTGTCAAACGACCGCTCCCCGCGAACACGATCAATCGGCAAGATTTGCGCGGCGCCAATGCGCAGATACTGCCGCTCAGGTCGCAATGAGTATTGGTTTTTCTCGCGGCGCGTAACCATAGGCCTTAAGTTTCCCCGAGAGAGTGCGGAGGCCGATGCCGAGCGCCTGGGCTGTCTTCGCCCGGTGCCCTTGGTATTTGGCCAGCGTGGCTTCGATTAGCCGGTGCATCCATTTCTTCCACGGTCAGACCGAGGGGCACGTTTTCGGTTGACTCGTCGTGTTCAGCGTCGGTGAGCCAATCGCGCAACTCATCACTGGTGATCGGATGCGCCAGCGTTAAGCACGCTTGCTCGCGTAACAATGTTTTCAAGTTCGCGAACGTTTCCCGGCCACCGATAGTTGACCAATAGCTCGAATGCGTCCGCGGCAATGCTGCATGGCTCTCGCTTCAATCGGGTTGCCGCGCGATCGAGAAAGTGCCGAACTAGCGCCGGAATATCCTCGCGTCGATCCCGAAGCGGCGGGACGATAAGCGGGACAACCGCCAGTCGATAATAAAGGTCCTCACGAAATCGGCCCGCTGATACTTCCTGCCTCATGTGTTTGTTGCTGGTGGCGATCACTCGGGCATCAATCTTCAGTGTTTTGCTGGAACCAACGCGCTCAAAGGACCGCTCCTGCAAAACGCGCAACAGCTTGGCCTGCAACGGCAGGTCAATCTCGGTGACTTCGTCGAGCAAGATCGTGCCGCCATCGGCCAATTCGAAGCGGCCGGTGCGTGGTGCATCGGCCCCAGTAAAAGCACCTCGTTCGTGACCGAACAGCTCACTTTCCATCAATTGCGACGATAGCGCCGGGCAATTCAGGCTGATCAGCGGCCTGTTGCAGCGGGGACTCTGCGCGTGGATCATTCGCGCGACGACTTCTTTTCCAGTTCCACTTTCACCGACAACGAGCACCGTCTCGGCAGTGGGAGCCACTTGCGCGATCCGCGAACGCAAACCTCGCATTAGGGCGCTATCGCCGACCATCGTCAACGCATCGCCGTTCGTAATTTCAACAGCGCTGTCCAACAGGCGACCGCGTTCCACTGCACGAGCAACGCTCTGCTCCAACTTCTCCACATCGAACGGCTTTTCCAGATAATCGAAAGCGCCGTGCCGCATCGCCTCGACGGCGGTCGATACCGTTGCGTGGGCGGTAACCATAACGACCTGAGCGCCATACCGTCGCCTCTGAAGCTGTACAACAAGCTCCAGACCCGTCATGCCCGGCATTTGCAGATCAGTCACGACCACGTCGTAGCTCTCGTTTACAATCGCTCGCAACGCCTCAACTCCGCTTGCGACGCAACCCACTTGATACCCTGCGTTGCCAAGCGCGAACGCGATGGACTCGCGGGCATGTTGATGATCGTCAACCACAAGGATGCGGCCAACCACGGCCTCGGTTCGTTCCTTAAGTTTTGAGCTCACGCTGCGGCCTCCAATGCGCGTTGGGGTAGACGAAGCGTAAATGCTGCCCCGCCATCGGGACAGTTCTGCGAGATGCAGGTTCCCCCGTGCACTTCGCAAATACGGCCAACAATGGCCAGTCCCAGTCCCGTGCCATGACGTTTGGTTGAAAAGAATGGCTCAAAGGCGCGGCGGCGCGCCTCGTCGGTCAACCCAGGACCCGAATCGGCGACTTCCAGCTCGACCCCTGTCGGCGTTTGGTAGGCCGCAACCGTCAGCGTGCCGCCGTCCGGCATTGCGTCGATGGCATTGAGGCATAAGTTGAGGACGGCTCGGCGGAGCATCTCGCGATCTGCTCGCAGACTGAGCGGCATAGGCATGTCGATGGTCCCCCTGATGCCTTGTGCTTCGAGCTGAGGTTGAAGCGAGTCGAGCAGATCGGAGAGTAATCGGCGCAAGTCGAGCCATTCCCAACAGGGGTCCCGATCGGCCGTGAAGTGCAACAAGTCGTTTACGCACGTATCGACGGCCGCAAACCCGGAAGCAATCTTGTCGAGCACATCGCAACTGCCCGAATCGTCCGACAACCGACGCCGAAGCAGACTCATGTAAAGCGTGACCGGCACCAGACTGTTGCGCACCTCATGAGCCACGTGCGACGCGATCTGGCCCAGGTCGGCCAGACGGTTCTTGCGCGCCAATTCGCGGTTCTTAATTTCCAACTCTTGCGTCAGCCGTTGTACTTCGTCGCGTAGTGTCTCGTGTGTGTGCTCCAGCCGTACCGTCGCCTGGTGCCAGGCTGCCAGCACCGTTGGCAGATCGGTCTGCTCATTGAGGCGATCCGGCGGAGATGCGCAAGTCTTCATCGAACTATCCTTGTGTGAGGTCCAGTTGTCCCATCAAACGATCGGGGTCATCGGCGTAGGCGCGGTGAATTTCGGCCGTATGCTGGATGTTGCGCAGCCGACGAGCGGTTTCGTTCCGCCGGATGATCATTTCCGACTCACTCTGGCGTTCCTGTTCCACAATTTCTCGCAGCAGCGACTCGCAGCACAGGGCCATCTCGGCACACTTTTGGCGATCCGCGGGCGATCGCCAGGTTCTTTGCTGCGGGTCTTCGTCGCGAAAAGGGTCGAGCGCGCACTCAACGGTTTGCAGAATTCCCAACAGACGTTGTTTGGCGGCCAGAACTTTCAAGAGTTGATTCATATCACCTGATCCGATCAGCTCGAGCTGGCGCAGCCCAATATCGCGCAGTTGCACGAGCCATTCGTGCTTCTGCCGGATTCGCTCGCTCAAAATCGCGGTGCTATTTTCGTCCATGAAAGTCGATCGCATCCCAGAGGACGGCTACATTGCGGCCAGCCAGTCGAACACTTGTTCCCATTCCTGGCGCGTATGAATCGTCGTTCGCGAAAATGCCTCCTCGTCCGCCGTCATCCGTCCCAAAACCAGCCGCGCCTGCTCGATTACTCCGCGGGCTTCATCCGGCCGATTCAGCCGCCGGTAGCAGTTGGCCAACTGCATAAACGCGTCGAGAACTTCCGGCTCATGGTGATAGCGATTGGTCGCGGCGGAGTAGGCCATTACGGCGTCATCGTATCGGCCCAGTTCATAGAACGTTGCTCCGCGTGCAAAATAACAGTTCCGTAGAATTGCTTGCTCCAGTTGCGTAAGCTGCGATTTTTCGCGCCGCCGAGTCAGGATTTCTTGAACTTGCTCGTACTCTCCCACAGCGGATTCCAGCAGTCGGTGCATGTCGCGCGTGTGTTCCATGCGGGCGGTTTCAATTGTCGCCCTGTCAAGTTTCTCGCGCGTGAATGCGGCCGAAGCGCGGTACGATTCGGCGATGACATAGCGGCTCTCGATCACCTGCGGCGATTCGGAAAAGCGCGCCACCGCTTCCTCCAGCCGTCGTATTGTTTCACGATACAGCTCGCGAGCCTGCTGCAACTGTCTCTCGGCTGTTGCCGCCTGTTCCTCAGACCGCGTTGTTTGGGCCAGCGCCAGCTCGTCGCGGGCCTGAGCCTCCAACATCTGTCCCTCGTCATGAAGCAAGAGACCGTAGGTAAACAGCGAGTCGCGCCATTCGACGCTGTCAGGCGTCAGCTCGGTGCCCTCCAGGTTCGACAACAACAGCTTCTTGGCCTGCTGCAAGCTGCCTTGCTCGATTTGCACCGCACCGCCACCAGGCGCGCGCGATAACTTGCTGGATCGCGGGGATACGTATCGATGCATTCCTGCAATGTCAACAACGCCTGGCGCGGGCGACCCACGGCTAGCTGCGCAGTCGCCCAGGTCCAAAAGTGCTCGTGGACGGCGGCGGCGCAGTTCGTAGCGCAGATATTCCTGCAACTGCACGATCGCTCGTGCGTGGTCGTGACCCTTCAAATAGCTCTCCGCGCTGTTCCACAGGTCTTCGGTGTGATATGTGGAGGCAAATCGCAGTTCAGCCAGCCTTGCGTAGCGCTCTCCGGCCGAACGGTATTGCGTGCGAGCATCGCGCAAATGTCGCGTCATCGCGTCGCCGGTTGTCTTGCTCGCCTGGGACTCGAGCGCTTCCGCCCAGTTTGTATGGACTTGCGCCGCCAGCGCTACGGCGTTTTCGTGCGGGAACAACGGGAACAACGATCCGGCAAGCTTTGCCGCGGCCTTGAAGTTGCCAGCCTTGAGAAACATTTGAAACGCGTCGAGCACTCGTATACGAAGCCGTTCGTACGGCAGCAATGAGTTGGTATATGCGGCGCCGGGACCTGCCGCTTTGATCACGGCTAGATAGACGTCGAGCAGGCCAGTGTCGATGCCAAGACGTCGGGACAGCTCGGCTTGCTCCAAGCCGGCTGCAATACCTTCGTCCGTGTCCAAGTAAGTTTCGTGCGTTCGGCGGAATTGATCGAGTGCCGCCCGAAGGTCTTCCATCTCAAGGAAGCACTGGCCGATCAAGTACATCGATCGCCTGGTAAGCCGTTCGCGATCGGTCCCGCGATTCTGCGCTCGGCGTAGTGTGGCAATTGCCTGGTTGTATTGAGTGCTCGAACGGCCGCGGCGTTCGGCGGCCGAGAGCTGCTGGTCCGTCTTGCGTTTCCGCGCATCGGCCATCAGGACTTCCCCTTGAACAATCAACGATTCAACACCCGCCTCGGTATCGAGCTCGACTTTGGCCAGCGACTCACGACATTCGTCGAATCGGCCCGTTTGAAACAATATCTGAGCTCGAAGGAGCCAACCTTCAGCCTGTTCGTTCCGATCGAGAGGACCGCTATTGAGGTATTTCGTAATGTGCTCAAACGCCTTCGCCAAGTCGGGACTAGGTTCAGCTTTGTGCGCCACGGCTAAGTACCGGTGCAACAAAGCCGACTGCTGCGGGTATGCCGCCAGAGCGGCCTCAAGCGCGGGTCGGCTGGCGGCGGTTTGCCCGCTCATCACCAGGCTCTTTCCAAGCAAGAACAGCCCTTCTCCCTCACGTCCGGCCGGGAATCCGGCTTGCTGCGATTTTTGCAGGTAGCCTGCCGCCAAACGGAAGTACCGGCGCTGATCGTTGCCCCACAGCCGCTCAGCATCGCCTGCCGCGATTGCCCCTAATACAAACAGCGGTCCACCCGCCTGCTCCGACGGCAGCGACTCATTTGCGACGAGGGCCGCGGAGAGCCGCTGAGCGCGGAGAAACGACCCCGCATCAAACGCGTCAATTGCCTCGGCAAGCAGTTCCTCCGGCGGCCGGCCCTGAAAATCTTCCGCGTCCTTGGAATGGCGAAGATAAACCAGCATTCCCGCAAGCGATAGCGAGCTGCCCGCGACGATGGCGATCACGACGCCGGCAATCCGGTTCGACAACACGTGCGCCAGCACCTCGCCGCAGGCGCGAGCGCCAAGCGGAGTCTCGCTTTGGTCGATGGTCGCACTTCGTTCGCTGGTTCAGGCGGGACGATTGCCATGAGAATCCGTTCGCAAGTCAACGCCGGTCGCGAATCTCGGAATTTGCCTCCGATTCAGCGGGCCGTGATTAAGACGAGTGCCGGCCTAGTTGAAAAGAACACCGCGATACTCCATCCGTGGAGTCGTGCGGATGCAATAATTGCCGCGTGCTTGTACTGCAAGCAAAAACTGCTGTCAATCTGAACCCGGTTGACAGCGCGGCGGCGCAGGCAATTCAGACCGGCGGAAACCTTCGGACAGTCCAGCGCCGCTGGAGGCCGCCGATCTGGCGGTCAATTCAAGAGACGATTGGGATAGTTGGAAGATGGCACGCCCCCCATTCCGGTTACTTGCTGCATGATCCAGCGGTCCATGTCAGATAGCATGACGGTGGTCAGCTCATCGGCGCCCACATAGTGATGGATCGACACAGTCAAATGGGCGTGTGAAACAACCGCAGGTCATGGCAAAGTTGCGGATGCGGGTAAGAATCACTTTTGGGCATGATTGCCAAAAACAGCGGCAGCTTCCGAACTTGATTCAGCCGCGCCAAAGGAGCCGAGCTGGTGGGGAACGGACCGCCAAAGGAAAGCGCGCCGGCAAAGCGCTCGGGATTCCGCAACGCCAGCCGCAGCGCCATCGTACCGCCGCATTGAAGTCCCGCGACAAACGTCCGCGCAGGCGCAATGTTCCATCGCCGTGCTGCTTCGTCGATTGCATCCAGCACGCGCTGCTCGGCCAGGTGGACATGGGTCTTGCCTTGCAACCAGCGGAAGCGAATCTGCGAGTCATCGTCCTGGTCGCTGGCGGCCGTGGCTCGAGGGGCCACCGCGACATAGTTTCGCGTGCTCACATGCGGAAGAATTTTCTTTAGTTGAAGTTCGTTGTCGTGCGGACCGTGAAGCCAGACAACCAGCGGGTAGGCGTAATTCGGTTCATAGTGCAGCGGCACGAAGAAGGAATTTGATGGGGCGGAGATAACCGACCGCTGCGGTGGAAAACGCAGGTTCTTGAAAGCAATGCCAGGGTCGGGAGATCGTTGAGTCAGCGTTTGGATGCGATTCATATAAAGTTCGCTTGGAGAGTGCGCGGGATGTCAATTGTCAACGCCAAGCCTTGAACGCAACGATTGCTCCATCGGTCACCTTTCAAAATCGCAGTGGCAAATCGATTTCAAAGCAGCGATCACAATTACAAGGACAGCCGAGCGGCGGGACCGCGAAAGGCGTTTCAATACGGTATGAGCGTGGCCGGTCGAACCGAGGTGTTCGTAGCAGTGCAAATTCGATCAATCGATCTGGCGCGCCGATAAACTGTGCGAATGAATCGAGGCATTCGGGAATGTTTACCGAGTGGTGGGAGATATGTTCTCGCCTTGTATAGCGAACGCAAGCAACGAATGTCAACGTCAGCGGTACGCACTTGAAGTTGTCAATGCTATCACCTCGTCGCCGAGGCGCGATTCGCCACCGCATCGTTAGCCGGCGAGCGAAGCCATTACCTTGACCAATTCCTTAACGGCGTCAACGCTCTTCTGAAACTCGCGTCGCTCCTGTTCGGTCAACTTCAATTCAATCACTCGTTCGACGCCTCCGGATCCGAGCACAACCGGCACGCCGACAAAATAGCCACCCACTCCGTATTCCTTGTCGCAGTAGGCGGCGCAGGGTAACAGTCGCTTTTTGTCGCGCACGATCGCTTCAACCATTTGCGCGGTCGCGGCGGCAGGCGCGTAATAAGCACTGCCGGTTTTCAGCAGGCCAACAATTTCGGCGCCGCCATTTCGCGTGCGAGTGACGATTTCGTCGAGCCGCTTTGGATCGATCAACTGCGTGACCGGTATCCCTCCGACCGATGTGCAACTAGCCAACGGAACCATCGTGTCGCCATGGCCTCCCATGAGTAGGGCCGAAACGTCTTCGACGCTGACACCCAGCTCCATCGCCAAAAACGTGCGATATCGCGCCGTGTCGAGCACGCCTGCCTGACCAATAACTCGCCTCGTCGGAAACCCCGTTACCTGCCACGCGCGCTGGACCATCGCATCCAACGGGTTGCTGACAACGATTACCACCGCATTGGGGCTGGATTTCTTGATCTGTTCGGCCACCGAACCGACTATCTTGGCGTTCGTCGCAAGTAGATCGTCGCGGCTCATCCCAGGTTTGCGTGCGATTCCGGCCGTGATCACCACGACGTCGCTGTCTTTGCTCTCGTCGTACGACGTCGTGCCGCGAATCGTGGCGTCGAACCCCATGATCGGCGACGACTGCATCAAATCAAGCGCCTTACCGGCTGGCATGCCCTCTGTTTGAGGGATATCGACGAGCACAATATCGCCGAGCTCGGCCGCCGCGCACCAGTGCGCGGTGGTTGCGCCAACGTTTCCCGCGCCAATGATGCTGATCTTCGCGCGACGCATGTTGACTCCTTGCAAAATTTCGAACGGCAATGCACGCGAGGTGTGCGCCGTACGCAAACGTGCAAAGCTAACTCAGTCCGAAAGGTTTGGAAAGGGGGCGCACAGCGATTGGTCGTGCCGACGCTTGACAATGGCGAGCGCACGACCTAGCCAGAGTGATAGCGCGCTAATCTTGCGTGCGCGAATCTGGCAGGAGCTGATCCGATGAATTGAGTTGATTCAAGGATTGACCTGGCCGAAGGTCGCGAGTCTTTACTTTTAGTTGCAAACGAAGTTGTCGCTCCTTGCGACGAAAGTGCCATCCAAGCAACGCACACGCCGCGAGAACGGCAGCCAGCGTGGCCGCCGCAAACGGACCGAATGAGAAACCGCGGTCCTGCGCCGGTCGCGACCAGGCGACCGTCTGCCCGATCAAGAGTGGACTGACCATTGGCACAGCGGAACCGCCGCGGTCGGTGATTCCCGTGGTATAGCTCCACAGCTTGAACATGAAACCGGGTGCCGTGACGGTCTCGGCAATGTTTTCGCCCATGGGCATACCGTCTGGAAGTTGCCGCACGCAAAACACGATCGGGTAAGTTGCAACCTTGCGGTCGTGAAGCTTCAATTCTCCCCCGAGGTCGAAGAAAACCGTCACCTCGTAGTAATGATCGAACCCAAAACGCTCGACCGTGTCGCGGTCGGTTACTTGCACCTTGACAGCGCGTCGTGCCACGCCGCGAAACGAGAACAATTCGCCGCGATGACTTTCGGGCCGTTCCATCAGCGCGACAAAGTCGGCGGTAGTGCTGGGCTGTTTGGACTGCAATTGATCCGCGCCGGCTTTTCCGGCAGCGGCTAGAAGTTGAAAAAATGCTTCACGTTCGACATTGGTAATAACTGATCGATCGCGAATGCCGTCGAATAGCCAGTAGTCCATCCCCAGATCGCCTAGTAGGGTAGGAGGGCGCCAGGCGATGCGATTGGCCGCAAAGAATAGTTGTGGTTGGTCGTTGTCCAAGCGCGGTCCGATCTTTAAGAACACGGCGTCGGCTCGGCAGCGCGGGGAGGGCGTCGGCACGCTGCCATGACTCGGGCACCGTGCGCGCATAGACGACAGCGGGTTGGCCGCCGGCCAGGATCAACTCGCAGCGGAAGTACTGATCGAGACCCCACTTTTCTTGGATTTCGAGAACCGGCCGATCGACCGCAATCTTGTGCACCATCCCATCGAGGCGGATGAATTCGCGCTGGTATTGCTTTGGATCATCGATCAATGCGCCCCATTCGACGTCGCGCTGGGTCCAGCGTTCGACGTTGACGAGCTTGATCTCCGGTAAGCGAAACAGCGTTTTGGCCAACGGTTCGAGTTCCGCATCGCGCATGGGCTCTCCCTGAGCGAAGATCTCGAAAAAGCTTTCATCGATCCCGAAGAGGTCGAACATTTCGCGGCGGAATTGACTGGCGCGGAATCGTCGGCCGCGGCAACTTGGCCGGACGCAGCGAGAACTAGGGCGAGCGTGACGCTGTAAGTCACTGCGCCTCCTCTTCGAACCGCTCGAGCGATTTACGGACATCGGGCGCATCAACGTCGCGAATTCTGGTTTCATCGAGCGTCGTCGCGGATTGTCGTCGCGACGAGCTGCGAGTGACGTAACTCATGAGGCAGACTAGCACGATGAAGCCGACGACGGTGGCCGCGATCACGAATCGGATGACATTGTTGTCGCTGGGGGTTTTCGGCGGTGGCTGCGCCCAGGTGAGCGAGCGGGCCATGACGGCCGGAGCGCGCCGCAGATCGCCCTCGCGTTCGGCCGGGTACACCATTCGTTTGAAGAACAGGCCGGTTGCTGTGATGTCGGCCTGGATTTCGTCGCCGATGGGGAAGCCTGCGGGAAGCTCAATGGCATATAGGAAGACCGGCTCGGCGGGGCCGCCTTTGGGCCAGACGATGACGCGGTAGTAGCCATCGACGGTCGCCTGCGGATCATCGACTTTCAGGTAGGTCGCGCGGCGGGCGCTGCCTTCGATCGTGACAGGTTTGCCTCGAAACGCTTTGGGCTGCTGGAATAGCTCGACGAAGCCCACTGATTGAGCGCGGTTTGTAAGAACGTCGGGCGGCGATTGTTTCAATACGTTCCACAAGTGGTACCAGGCGGGATACTCGCTTGGGCGGATCCACGGCGTATCATCGCGAATCTCGGCGAGCAACTCGACGTCAAATTCGAGCTCGCGGGCCACGGCCTTTTCACTCGGCGCGGCTGGGTGCGGTGGGATGATGGTGACTGCGCTGGTGTCACTGCTGATCTTGGGGGACGGATAATATCGGGTATCGATGTTGTGGGATGGTTGGCTGCGGAGAGTGCTAAGAAACTGCTTGATCTCGCCGAAGCGGACGATGATCAGGACAGCCAGCCCGATCGCCACGACCCACCAGAAGATGCGGCGGGCCTCTCTCCGGGAGAGGTAGTTGCGTGGGGCGGCCGTAGGGCGGAGTTCGAGCATCTGGATTTATTGTATGGCCGGCTAGCGTGATTTGTTTGTCTATTTTGGCAGCCGGAGAAGGGGATATGGGGATAGGGCGGGGATAGTGGAGATGATGACAGAGTGAACGAACCGGAGCGCGCCCGATTTTTCGAACACGGGTTTTCTCAGCGGTGGGGCCCCAGGGGTTTTGGAACAATAATCCTGGACTCGACGAGCGGCAGAGTGCGCAACGTGTTGGGCGGTGGGGAGATAGGGTTTTGTGCGATAACTGGAATTCTCGAATATCGTGCATTTGAAGCGCTATGAATGATACTTTTCACGTCCAAATGAGTTTCTAAGGAAGCCAGGAAAGCAGGAAATGATGCTTATTGCGAGAGTTTTCACTTTCGATCGATGGAGGGAAAACAAGGAGGACACGGGCTATCGGCTTTCAGCGGGCAGCTTTCGGCAAGCATGGCAGCAGCCGGCAGCTACAGGCGCAGGCCGCCGATTTTGTTCTAATGTATACATATAGTGGTCGGATGTCAATGCGTGCCCTCGGAGATTCCTTTGGTTGTCCGAGGTGGTGTGGCGGCAAGGGTTTGCGAGAACTGCGTAAGTGCTGGGGTTGGGAGGAATGCGGCAGGGGCAAACCGCCGATAAGCGTTGGGCGACGGGGGATGGAGGCCCGCGGTCACAGATGAATTGGCCGATTGAGGCTTAAATTTGCCCCCCTAGCTGCACTTCGCTGTGGGGAATGGCGTCCGTACAATCACGGTTTTGCCGTTTCGCCGGGCGACTGCGGACGCTAGCTGGCACAATTCTTACTTTGGCGGGCAAGCGCGGATGCTTTCACTAGTTGTGAACCCGGCGTGCGATTGTCGTGTAAGCCCCGTTTCTAATGTTCGCGACTGGAGCCAAGCGTGGGTAAACCTCACCGTGTAACTCGCCGAAGTTGGCCAGAGTCTTACCGCCGTTGTCCGCTGAGTATTCAACGGCTTGAATCGCGGTTTGCACTGAGTGGGACGTCGCAGGATGAACCGTTCGATGAGAGCGCGATTCCACCGGCGCTTGTCGAAGGTCCTGTGCTTTCAGTGGAATTCTCCAATCCTGGCATTGTCGCTATCAACGATGCCGGACGTGGCGTTGTTATTCACCGCTCGAGCGACCCCTACAGCCGCATCAAGGCTCAGATCGTGGATTCGCTCGGCACGCCGTTAACAGGCATCTTTCCCGTCTCTGAGCTTACCTCGGGGGCCGACTCCCGTTATCGGGTCGCCATGGACGCCGGGGGCAATTTTGTGATCGTGTGGTGGAACACCAACGGCATCTATGCGCGCCTCTTCACCGCCGACGGGACGCCCCGCGGACCAAACTTTCAGGTCACTAGCAGCAACCATGAGTTTGAC
This sequence comes from Pirellulales bacterium, assembly GCA_963829655.1. Taxonomy (GTDB): domain Bacteria; phylum Planctomycetota; class Planctomycetia; order Pirellulales; family JALHPA01; genus JBBDYH01. The sequence goes on along the minus strand of CAWHJG010000002.1, from coordinate 4,502,395 downwards.
GTCGCAATGGAGAGCAATGGTGATTTTGTAGTCACCTGGCAGGAGCTGGAATTCGAGCGCAGCTATCATCCGGGCTTCGAAACGCGCTTAAAAATGTACGACGCACTTGGCAATCCCAAGGGCCAAGACTTCGCGGTAAGCCCGATTGCGGACACGCGAATCACGCGACCGCGAATCGCCATGGACGCCGATGGCAACTTTGTAGTCGTATATTATCAAGCCAGCGTCGATGGTCGGCCCAGTGGAGCAGTCTTCCAGCGATTCGATCAAAATGGCCAGCGGCTCGGCCAGCCCGTTTTCGTCGCGTCCGACGTCTATCTTGAAACTGCGGAAGAACCGTTTGCCGTTGCTATGGCCCCCGCCGGACAGTTTGTGATCGTGTGGCGGCGGTTTCGTGCGGGCACCCAGGGGACCGAAATAGTGGCCGCGCGATACGACGCAAACGGAACATTGCAGGGCAGCATTTTCGCCGTAAGTGAGAAGATTAATGTAAAAGGGCCGAAGGCCAGGTTCGACGCCGACGGTGATTTCGTCATAACTTGGGGGCGATACTTCGGCCCTAGTGATCCTACGGGATTTCTGAGGCTGGAATATTACGCGCGGCGGTATTTCGCCGATGGCCGCCCGCAAACCGGCGAGTTTCGGTCCGGCGGCTCGCTGGTGTCGTCACTTTCGAACGGCGATTTTTTGGTCTCATCCTTCCCGAACGCTCGATGGTACAGAATTGCGGCTAAACGCACCGCCGGTTGCCAACGATGACGCCTATTCCGTCAATCAGAACGCCAATCTGATTGTCGCCAAGCGTAACGGCCAATGACACGGACGCAGACGGTGTTATTCCGCCCGATGAGAAGTATGTCGATCGGCTCCCCGATCATGGCACGTTGTTTTTCAACGACGATGGCGCCTTCCGTTATATTCCCGATCGTGATTTTGCGGGCGTCGATTCGTTCACGTACCACGTTAACGGCGACAACGGCTTGATGAGCAACGTTGCGACGGTGACGATAAATGTTAACGCAATCGCCGGCCGCTCGACCTTTTCAGCGACCAACATCCTGCCCTACGGTGCCGCACTGGCCCCAATCGTGGGATGGGCGCGCTTTAACCCCGCCGATCCCAATGGCGGGCCATATCATCCCACTTATACCGTCAATCGTGCGGGCATCAGCGTATCGCCCGACGGGACGCTCAATTTCGGCAATGGCGGGTGGGGCCCCGATGGCACGTTCACGGTGACACTCAACGACGGCCAGGGCGGCATTGATGTGCAGACATTCACGATTCAGCCCGGGACAATATCCGGTTCACCGGTGACCTTTCAAGACACTACTTCCAACGGAAACATGTTGGTAATTACTGGCGCAGATCAAGCATATGACGTTTCCATCCGCGGAAGCTCACTACGAGGAGAGGTATTTGTCGAGGGGAGCCTCGGGAACTACCGTGCAATCGGGGTTACCGGAGCATTAACCGTCCGAATGCGCGAGGGGGGTGGTCTGTTAAGTATCCATGACTTGTATCTCGCCGGAGTTCTGCACATCACAAGCGGCAGCGGCGAGGACCATTTGCGCTTGGGCGTCGACGGTACCGTGTCACATGAAGGGCGGCCTGGTCGTGAACTCAGGCGCCGGGGACGACACGATCGATATCCTCAACCTTTACGTCGCTGGTACCGGTACGATCGAAGGAGACGCCGGCGACGACACGATCAATCTTTACAATCCTGATCTGCCCGCGGGCGGCTTTCAGTTGAGTTACTCCAGTACGGGTTATTCGCGCATCGTTCCCGGTGAAGGTAACGATGCGGTTACTATTCACTACGCGTTTATACCGCAGATCCTTGAAGTGTACGATGGCGGAGGCAGCGACCGAGTAACGATCTTCGGCAGCGCTTTTCGGGCGCACTGTCTTACTATGCCGACGGAGGGGGCAATGTGATCACCATCGACACCAATTACTTGCCCGCCGGTTTCACGTTCAGCGGGAGCGAAGGCGTGGACGTGCTCGTTTACGCGAACAATATCAACGACGACTCCGCCCTGTTCTTCGCGCTCGGCTCGGGCGGCGACTCGTTGCAGGTGCGCAACGCTAGTGCGAAGGAACTGACAGTGTCGGCCGGCAGCGGGGCTGACGCGGTCGACATTCGCAGCTCGCTCATCGAACTGCTTTATGCAGAGCTGGACGCGGACAGCGACTTTTTGAGCCTGTATGGCAACTCATTGACCGGATCGCTTTCGCTCGACGGCGGCGATGGCTTTGACCGTTTTCTCGACCTTGGCAACGTTTTTTCACAGTACTTTGTTCGTCAGCGGTTCGAGGTATTAATCTGAGCATGATGGCGATAATGCGCCGGGGCAAAATATTTATCGCGTTCGCGACCGCGGCATCAATGCGGCGTAAATGCCGGGGCCAGGGGATGACAGCCCGCACCGCGTGAACGCCGACCGAGGAAATTAGCATCGGGTCCTAGTCGTCTCTTCGATCGCGGCCTATCGGCCGTGGCCATCACCTGCCGTTGCTCCGCCGCTCCGGAGGCGGCCGTGGCGGTGTCTGCTGGCGCTGCGGCGACGTACTCACCTGTGTTTTGCGGTCAGGGCAGTGGCAACCGTCAGAGGCGACGGTCGGTCCTAAAGAGGTAAGGTCTAACAGATTTTCGCAAAACGCATCCACCCTGCCGGCTACGCCACACGTTAGGGGTACGAACTGAAGTCTCACGACTTCAGCTACAGGCGCACGTAGGGGGTCGGGAGTCGTTTTGAATAGTGCCCGTATCCAACCGCGAAGGAATTGCTTCAAAACGACTCCCGACCCCTTGGCATGACAGCATTGCGGGCAAGCGGGCTGGACAGTAGCAGTCGTTTTGGATACTTTTCCGCCCCTCATCTGGACCGCGGTGGATCCCTATCTTGAAATCATTTCAAGAGGGAACAGGCGCCTCGCCACCACCCGGGTAATCGTAAGAGACTCAATCGAGGCTCGGAGCCAGTCCCCCGGCTATTGGACACTAAAAGGGGACAGGCACCTCGCGGCGACGCGCTTAGAGAATAGACGACGGTAACGAGGCTCAGAGCCAGACCCCTTTTTGGTTTGGAGACACGGATGTCTGCTGGTACCGTGGACGGTGTCGGCGCGCTGTCGCAGCGATTCCGCGCAGGATTTAATCCTGCCGGTTGGGATCATTGCCAGCCTGCTGGTGATCTTGATGCCGATGCCGCCGGCGCTTCTGGACATCCTGCTGTCGCTGAACATCGCCGTGGCAGTGGTGATCCTGCTGACGACGATCTACGTAAAGACTCCGCTGGAGTTTAGCGTCTTCCCGTCATTGCTTTTGGCGACAACGCTGGCGCGGCTGGTACTCAACGTAGCCACAACACGTCTGGTGCTGACGCGTGCGCCGCGCGACGGCGCGTTGGCCGCCGGTCACGTGGTCAAGGAATTCGGTGAGTTCGTCGCGGGCAACGATCTGGTGATCGGGATCATCATCTTTGTGATCATCGTGGTGATTCAATTCATTGTGATTACCAAAGGCGCGATGCGCATCAGCGAAGTGGCGGCGCGGTTCGCGTTGGACGGCATGCCCGGGCGGCAAATGGCGATTGACGCCGATCTGAACGCGGGCATCATCGACGAATCCGAGGCGCAAGAGCGCCGCCAAGATATCACGCGGCAAGCGGACTTTTTTGGCGCGTATGGATGGCGCCAGCAAATTTGTTCGCGGCGACGCGATCGCGGCAATTGTGATCACGCTGGTCAATATCGTGGGCGGATTGATCATTGGCGTGGTCGAGGCGGGGATGCCGATCGGCCAGGCGCTGCAGGTCTTCACCAAGCTCACGATCGGCGACGGTCTGGCGAGTCAGGTGCCCGCGTTTCTGATTTCACTGGCGGCGGGCTTGCTCGTCACTCGCAGCAGCTATGAAGTGAACCTGCCCAAGGAGTTTGTAGGTCAGCTCTTGGCGCGGCCGCAGGCGCTGTTGGTGACCGGAGCGTTTTTGGCGACATTGATCTTCACGAATCTGCCGGCGTTTCCACTGCTGACAATCAGCGGTGGTTGCTTTGCGATGGCGTTGGTGATGAATCGCACCAAGAGCCGAGAGCATGCGGCGGTCGCGAGCAAAGCCAAGGCCGACGCAGCCAAGCCACCGGACGAACGTGTTGAGGACTATCTCACGACCGATCCGATGGAGATCGAGCTGGGCGTCGGTCTGATCCGGCTGGCCGATCCAAAGCGGGGAGGGGATTTGCTGGAGCGCGTACAGCGCGTGCGGCAGAACGTGGCCTCGGAGATCGGCATCATCATGCCGAAGGTGCGGATTCGCGACAACGTGCGGCTGGATCAGAACCAGTACCGTATCAAGATCTCCGACATGGCGGTGGCCGATGCATTGATTGAGCCAGGACGGCTCTTGGCGATGGACTCGGGCATGACCACGGGAAAGGTTCGCGGCATCGATACGCGCGAGCCCGCGTTCAATACGCCGGCGTCGTGGATCGAGCAGGGTCAGCGGAGCCAGGCGGAGATGTATGGCTACACGGTGATCGAGCCGGCGAGCGTGCTGGCGACGCATCTCACGGAAACGGTGCGAAAGCACGCCGATGAGATTCTGACGCGCGACGCGACCAAGCACCTAATCGACGAGCTGAAACAGACTTCGCCCGCGACGGTGGACGAGTTGATTCCGAGCGTAATGAAGCTGGCCGACGTGCAGCGAATACTGCAAATGCTTTTGCGCGAGCAGGTTTCGATCCGGCAGCTTGCGCCGATCCTGGAGACGCTGGGCGACTATGGTTCGCGCACCAAGGATCCAGTGTTGCTCGCGGAGTATGTGCGGCATCGGTTGGCCCGGTGGATTTGCACGCGCTATCGCGACAAAGAAAATCGGATGCACGTGGTGACGCTGGACCCTGCGCTTGAGGACCGCGTGAAGGCGGGGATCGAGCACAGCGAGCGCGGTTTGTTCATTCGCATGTCGCCGCAGGTGGTCGAGGCGACCTGCAAGCAAATCGGCGCGGAGATCGAGAAGCTCGTGCGCAAGAACAAGCCGCCGGTGTTGCTAGTGAGTCCGCAAATTCGCGCCGGCTTGAAGCAGTTGACGTCGAGCAATCTACCGCGGCTGGTGGTGTTGAGCTTCAACGAGATCACGCGTGATACACAGATTGAGAGCGTGGGGATGGTGATGGAGCTGAAGTGAGGGTTCAGGGTTCGGGTCGCCACGGCGACTCGCCTGTGGCGAGGTTCGGGGTTTAGAAGTGAAGGTTCAAGATGGAAGTCAAAACATATCGTGCCAAATCGATGCGGGAAGCGCTGGCGCTGGTGCGGCGCGATTTGGGGCCGGACGCTTCAGTCCTGGGCACGCGCGAAGTGAGCGCGGGGGGCCTGGCGGGATTTTTCCTGGGCATGAAGCGCGTGGAGGTGACCGCCTCGAATGAGGTGGCTGTGCCACGACGTCTGAACGCACAGCGGCACGGGATTGACCTGAGCCGGCCCGATGAGGTGGCGGCGCACTTGAGTTCGGGCAATCGCAAGTCGGCGTTTGGGCGGGATGACGTTGACGAAGCGCCACGCGACGCGTCCGAGCGATTGCAATCGCTGGTCGAAGACCTGTGCCGACGAAACCGGAATTCAGAAGCGCACGAGCTGCCCGAGAGCCTATTTCATCTGTTTGCGAACTTGATCGAAGCGGAATTGAGCGAAAACCTCGCGCGGGAGCTGATCGACCGGCTTCGTCGCGATATGCCGTCGCGCGACTTGCTGGACACGGTTCTGGTGAAAGCACACCTGGCACGGATGATCGAGGACGAAATTCGGATTACGGGACCGATTCGTCCGGAGCCGGGGCGGCGAAAGGTGGTCGCTCTCGTGGGACCAACGGGTGTGGGTAAGACGACCACGATTGCCAAGCTTGCGGCAAACTTCCGTTTGAAGGACAAGCGGAAGGTGGGATTGATCACGGTGGATACCTATCGGATTGCGGCGGTGGAGCAGCTCCGCACGTATGCCGACATCATCGACCTGCCAATGGCCGTGGTTTCGACGCCGCGCGAAATGCGCGAGGCTGTCACGCGGATGAGCGACCAGGAGTTGATCCTGATGGACACCGCGGGGCGCAGCCCGCGCGACGAGGTGAAGATTCAGGAGCTGAGGAGTATGTTGACGGAGGGGAAGGCGGACGAAGTTCACCTGGTGCTGAGCGCGGTGGGAAGCGCGGCAACGTTGAGCCGGACGGCGGAACAGTTTACCGCGGTCGGCGTGACGGCGCTCTTGTTTACCAAGCTCGACGAGGCGGTGGCGCTTGGGAATCTTCTGCCAGTGCTGCGCTCGACCCAACTGGGCTTGAGTTATGTGACCGACGGGCAAAACGTACCCGACGACATTGAACTCGCGGACAAGCGCCGGCTGGCGCGGCGGGTGTTGGGGATGGAAGTTAAATGACCAATGACCAAGTTCGCCACGGCGAATCTGCCGGAGGCACGACACCAATGACCAATGGCGAGTGACAAAGGTTTTGACGCCATGATTGATCAAGCCCATCGGTTACGAGCGCTGGTGCGCGAAAGTAGCGAAAACGAGGCGGCGCCGCGCACCGTTACACCGCGAAAGCTCGTGGTGTGTGGCGGCAAAGGGGGCGTGGGCACGACGACGCTGGCGGTCAATTTGGGGGTGGCGATTGCTCGACAAGGCGTGAGCACCGTTTTGGCCGACGTCGATATGAACCGTGCCGACGTAGCCAATCTTTGTGGATTGGAGGTGCGCGAGTGCATTTGCGACGTGTTGGCGGGAAACCGAACGATACACGAAGTTCTTCATCGAGGACCCGCGGGAATTCAGGTGTTACCGGGTAGCTGGTCGCCGCGGTCGGTGCCGGATTGTTCGCCGCCGGCGCAGGAGCGCCTGCTGCGCGAACTGGATCGCCTTGGGCGGCATGCCGAAGTGGTGGTGCTCGACGCGGGGAGCGGCTTGAACCATGTCGTAAAGCGGTATTGGAAGGCGGCCGACGCGGTGCTGTTGATTACGACGCCGGAGAGCACGGCGATCATGGATACTTACGCGGCAATCAAGGTTTTTGCATCGTGCCTGTCCGCAAGCCGCGTGCACGTCCTCGTCAATCGTGCCGATAAGGCCACGTGCGAAAGTGTGTTCGAGCGACTTCAACGAGCATGTCAGCATTTCCTAGGTATTGAGATAGAGCACTCGGGTCAATTGCCGTCGGACCGAATCGTGTCGGAGTCCGCCGTCGTACGGCGACCGTTTGCCGTTGAAAGCACGAATGATTCCGCCTTGTTGATTGACGCACTGGCCGAGCGGCTGCTTGCATCGCTATCAGGGCGGAATCCGACAGAGTCAAGTGATGCGAAAAGGCACGCGGCGGCAGCGGCGGCATGAATGTAATGACAGCGGCCGAAACGATTGTCGCACACGCGGAGAATAACAAAAGGAGTTTTGCTCAACTCGCTACCACAGAATCGCCGATAGAAAGAAAGACCGTCAACGTGCGCCGTACTGTCAAGATACAACGGTTGCAAAGAGTTTGACGGCGAACCGGACTCTTGGCGACGTATGGCGAGAACTTATGCGGCGGCGCTCGGATTGCTCGGCTTTTCGGCCGCGATCGGCGCGGAATCGTCGAAGCTCAGACCGCCAACCAAACGGTCTGGCAGGCCGTGTTCAACCTGGTCGCGTTCGGTTTCGTCGGTCTGCTCGTCGGGCGCATCGCACAATGGACCGTGGATGACTCGATCCGCAGCCAGTTGGCAACACAAATGCAAGCGCGGCCGTCCAGCGGCGAGCAGGCGCCGCGTGCCGCGGCATAGTCCGCCGCTCAACGTTCAATATCAAGGATGATACCGCAAGCGAAATGCGCCGCGAGGCGCGTGGCGTTTGCGAGCACGAATCACGGAGGATTGCATGACGACACTGACGACCGTTGACGAAGTGCAGGAGCTGTGGCTGAAATTCAAGGCCGATCTGAACAACGAGGACCTGCGCAACCGTCTTGTCGAGCAGTACCTGCCGCTGGTGAAATACAACGGCGAGCGCATCTGGGCTCGCTTGCCCGAAGGCGTTGAGCTGGACGACCTGGTGTCGGCGGGCATCTTTGGGCTGATGGACGCGATCGATGCGTTCGATCTGTCGCGCGGCGTGAAGTTCGAGACCTATTGCGTTCCGCGAATCCGCGGCGCGATGCTCGACGAGCTGCGGACCATGGACTGGGTTCCGCGCCTGGTACGATCGAAAGCCAGCAAGCTCAACGAGGGTCTTAAGACGCTCGAGGCCAAGCTGGGCCGATCGCCGAGCGAGCAGGAGCTGGCCGAGCACATGCAGATCTCGACCGCGGAGCTCGAAAAGATGATGCTCGACGCCAGCGCGGTCAACCTGATCAGTCTGAACAAAAAGTGGTACGAGACCGACAGCTACAAGGACGTGCGCGAGATCGACATCCTGGAGGATAAGAAGGGTGAAGATCCCACGCGCCGCATCCAGAAGAACGATCTGATGCGGCTGGTTACGAAGGGGCTCAACCGCAACGAGCGACTGATCATCATTCTGTACTACTACGAAGAGCTGACGATGAAGGAGATCGGCGCGACGCTCGATCTCTCCGAAAGCCGCGTGAGCCAGATGCATAGCTCGATCATGCAGCGGCTTCAGAATCAGCTTGGCCGGCGGCGACCGGAATTCGCGGGCTAGCGATTTTGACGGGAGCGCACTCTGCGGCGCGCCGCTACTTGCCCATGTAGAAATTGATGTAGACGACGATGAGCGCGCCCAAACCGACGAGCGCGCCAATCAACGTCCACACGCGCCAGTTGATGGCCACGATGTCGTCATGAATCGCGGGCGGCAGTTCGGCGCCGTATCCAAAATCGTGGCCGCACCACTCGCACACCCGCAGGTATTCGGGGACGAACGGCTCGTCACACATCGGGCACAGAAGTGGTTTACGCCCCAGCGGGTCCATGTCTTCGACGATGGTGCTGGCGTCCGAGGCTTCGCGGTCGTCGTCGTGCTCGCTGATCTCGTCGGCGAGTGGAAAGTCGGCGCCGGCGGTCTCGCAGATCGGACAAATCGCCTGCCGGCGCTCGTGACACTTGGGGCACGTGGGCCAGGCTTCAATGGTGGCTCGATCACGGAGGTCGAGTTGCACATCGACTACGCTGCGGCCCGCGCCGACGGGTTTGGCGCCCAAAAAGTCTTCCGCGATTTTCCGCGCAATCGCCACGTCGCGTTCTGCGACAACGACCTTGGCGTCGCGCGAGAAGGGATTGCCGTTGGCTGCCTCGGCGTTCTTGGGGTGGCCCAATACCCAGGCCTCAACGCCTACGCCGCAAAGATGGTCCTTGAGGTCCAGGGCCTGCTGGGCGTTCTGTGTGGCGTAGATGAGGATGTGGCGATCTGCAGTGGACATAGCGGCGGACGTCGGTGGTTTGTCGGGGATATTTAATCGTAGCATCAAACCACGGTTTTTGGTGAATTGAGCTGTCAGCGATCGGCCGTCAGCGGTCGGCTCAAGGCCGGGACCACCTGTGGAAATGCCAAGATGGACAACCTAGATTGGTAGGCGATTCTTGACTCCCCCGCGAGGACCATCAACGAAAGGGAAGCCCAATGGTCGCGCCCCGTTACTTATTGGCCATACCCGCTATTGCATTGTTTGTGCTTTGCCTTGGCTACCCCGCGCCGACACATTCGCAAGACGCCGCCAAGCAAGCGCAGCCGGACAGGCCGGAAAGCGACCGCCGCCTGGGCACCTTGAAGGACCTGAATGGGTACTTTCCATTCGAGGTGCCGAAGTTGCGCCAAGCGTGGGACGAACGCGCCGAAAGCTGCGCCGGCAGTTGCTGGTTGCGCTCGGCCTGTGGCCTATCCCTGAGCGAACGCCGCCCAAGGCAATTGTTCACGGCCGCGTGGATCGCGATGGGTACACGGTCGAGAAAGTGATCTTGGAAAGTTGGCCGGGGCACTACGTGACCGGCAATCTGTATCGGCCGAAGGGAAAGAGCGGCAAGCTGGCGGCGGTGCTCTCGCCTCACGGTCACTGGAACAACGGGCGGTTCTATGATGCGGGCGAGAACAGCGTGAAGCAGCAGATCGAGCAGGGGGGTGAGAAGTATGAGGTCGGCGGGCGGTATCCGTTGCAAGCGCGGTGCGTGCAGCTTGCGCGGATGGGCTGCGTGGTGTTTCATTACGACATGCTTGGATACGCCGACAGCGTGCAGATTCCGCATTCGGTGGCACATGGGTTCAACGAGCGGCGACCACACATGGAAAAAGACGTTGCGTGGGGGTTCTTCAGCCCGCAGGCCGAGTCGCGTTTGCAAAGCATTATGGGGTTGCAAACGTATAACTCGATTCGCGCTCTGGATTGGTTGAGCGAGCTGCCCGAGGTCGATCCGGAGCGCATCGGCGTCACTGGGGCAAGCGGCGGCGGCACTCAGACATTTATTTTGACGGCGATCGACCCGCGGCCGGCGGCGGCGTTTCCCGCGGTGATGGTCTCGACGGCCATGCAGGGGGGATGCACGTGTGAGAATTGCTGCTACCTGCGCGTGGGGACGGGGAATATCGAGCTGGCGGCGTTGACCGCGCCGCGGCCCCTGGGGATGATGCCGCCAACGACTGGACCAAGGAGATCGAAACCAAGGGGCTGCCGGAGCTGAAGGAGCTTTACAAGCTCGTGGGCGTGCCGGAAGCCGTCATGGCCAAGGCGCTCTTGCAGTTCGACCACAACTACAACTACCCCAGCCGCGCGGCGATGTACGAGTGGTTCAACAAGCACCTGAAGCTTGGGAATGAAGGACCGATTGTCGAAGGCGACTTCAAGCCGTTGTCGATCGAGGAGATGAGCGTGTGGAACGACGAGCATCCGAAGCCGAGCGGGGAGCAAGTCGGTGAGGCGCATGAGCGAAAGCTGTTGAGGCAGATGGCGGACGACGCCGACCTGCAGTTGGCAAAGCTGCGAGCTGATCCAAAACAAGAGCCGTATAAAGATTTCGAGCGCGTCGTTTTCGGCGCATGGGACGCGCTCATCGGCCGTGGGCTACCCGAGGCAGGGGCTGTGCGATTCGAGCCGGGAGAACGCGAGGATAAAGGCGATTACAGGCAAATGCGCGGCCTGGTGATTTACGAGGCCGAAGGTGAGCAGGTGCCCGCGGTCGTTTTGTTGCCGCGTGAACGTCGAGAAGAGATGGCGATCTGGCTTGATGAGCGTGGCAAGGCGGGTCTGTTCGATCAAAGCGGTGCGCCGACCGCGGAGGTGAAGAAATTGCTCGACGCGGGGATCAGCGTGGTGGGACTTGACTTGCTGTATCAGGGCGATTCGCGCCCAAGCGTTGGGAGCGAATCGGCGCCCGAGATCAAGCATCCGCGCAATTTCGCCGGCTTTACGTATGGCTACAACCATCCGCTGTTTGCCAAACGAGTGCACGACGTACTTTCGGCGATCGCCGCAACGCGCGATCGGCATCCCGACGTGAAGATTCACCTGGTCGGATTTGGTGCGGCAGGCGCTTGGGCCGCCGCGGCCGCATTGCAGTCAGGAAAGACGGTGACAGGTTTGGCGGTCGAAGCGGACGGTTTCCGATTTGCCAACCAAAAGATTGACAGCCCTCATTTCCTGCCCGGCGCCGTCAAGTATGGCGACACGGGACTTCTTATTGTATTGGCTAGCGACCGCGTGCATGTCATGCAAGGGGGAGCGACGAAGAGGCGATCAATTGGCTTATTGAGCAGGCTACCAAGGCCGCCAAGTGAAACAAAAAACGCCGGATGAACCGGCGTCTGTAAGTGGCGATTTATGTGCGGCCCGAGTTACCGCGGCTTCTTGACCGGCGCCGGGCTGGGGAACTTGAACGTACGCCGGATGGTGGTCGCGTTCGGGGCGGCACAGTGATTCCAGCGAGCGGACAGGATCGAAAGGGCGTCGTCCATCGCGGCGTCGAATCGTACGAAGGCAGGCGATTCAAGTGCGGCGGCAAATAGCTGGTCGCCACCCCAGCCGGTATGGCGTTCGTCGAGATGGATCTGTTCCTGTGACATAGCTAGGTCTTACTGTTTAGACGTTTCGAAGCTGCTTAGAGTTCGCGTTCCTCACTCTGCACCTTCAAGCGTCATTACGCCAGACACGTTACATCCTTACAAGGTTCGTCGCTGCCCGCGGCCAATTATTTCCCTAAAATCGTGGTGCGAAATAACGGGTTTTCGCGTTGTCGCGGTTAAGTAGCACTTGCCGTGCCAGTCATTTCGCTGCCGATCCGGCGGCCGGTCTAAGTCCTTGCAGCATCGAATGGAACGTTCGCGCCCGCGTCTTTGAACTTAAGTTTAACTCGTCAATGCCGTGAGGCGGCTTTCGACCACGGGAAATATCGTCGGTCGCTTGGAAACCAACAGGCCGGGCGAACGCTGCCCGAGAGCAACGTGCCGCGGTGAGATTTAAGCCAACTCCGTTCATAGTGTCTCAAGATAGCGACACGTTCTCATTTCTGGACACTTCTGGCCTTGGATGTTGCCGCCAGACCACAAAAAGAGAACCGCCTGGCAGGCTTCGGGGGGTTCCTGCCAGGCGGTCGAACGGGCACGTTAGGCCCGATAAGACGGAATGTTGCAGTGCGGCGACAGGGTTCAGTTTCGCAACCGGGCGGGAGGCCCAGGTCGATTGCCTGACTCACCACTCGACTATTGTTTTTCCTTCTCTTCGTTTGGCCGGTCGCGGCGCCTTCGGTCACCAAGCAGAGGCCGGCCGAAATGCTCGAAGCTCGCTAATCTCGACGGCGCCGTCCTTATTAACATCGAGCGCGTCGAACCGCTCCTGTAGCAGCGGCGGGAGCTCATCCTTGCTGAACTTGCCATCGTTGTTTTTATCCATCCCGCGCAGCCGCTCGACCATGGCCGCCGGCGCCGTCCCGCCGCCGAGTCGGCCGGCAAAACCGCCGGTGCCTCCAGGTGGCTGTAGCTCCTCGCGAGTCAGCTCGCCATCGTTGTTCTTGTCCAGCTTTTTGAGGGCCGCGGTTGCGCCTTCGATTTCGCTTTTGGAGAGCTTGCCGTCGTCGTCGGAATCCAGGGCGCGCAGGACAGCGAAACGCGCCGGCAAGAATCTCGCCGGCCTACCGCCATCACCGGTAGCAGGTCGTCGATCGTCGGGTTCGCCGGACCTCGCCTCGCCACGCGGTCGATCCTGAACGCCGGCCGCAAACTCCTCGGCGGTGAGCTGCCCATCGCTGTTTTTGTCGGCCGTGCGGACGAGCCGCTCGAAGAGCCGTTGCCGGTCCTCGGGCAGTTCGTCCTTGGTTACCTTGCCGTCCTTGTCGGTATCGAGGCGTTCGAATAAGGAGCTCGAAGCGGGTGGGTCCTTTCGGTCGCCGTCTTGTGCCTGAACTCCGCCTGCGGCAAGCACTGTCGTAGCTAGAATCGTCCCAGCGGAAGCCCGAAGGTATTTCATGATTCTGTTCCCCGCCTAGTTGCTAGCAGGCAGACCGCTAGCCTGGAAATCCAACCCCCGCGAAGCTCTGAAGTTTCGCATTTTCCGCCAATCTAGTCGGTTTCACATTCCGCCGATCCCGGTGGCTGAATAGTCAAGCTTGAAGCAAGTGAAGGTTCTGCCTATACTTCGCGCTTGTATGGCGGCTGATTGCTCAGTTTCGGGCGACGCGCCCGCGAACCGCCGCGACGCGGCCAGCGTATGGAAAAGTAACGGCCCAAACGGCAAGGTCGCCGTGAGCGGCGCTTTGCGATTCGCTGGTCAGATCAGAGTGGTGGTGGTTGCTCACCGGCGTTGCCGGCTGACAACGGCGCTATGTGGCGTATAACCGACGCGGTGCAAATTAATCGTTGCACGCCGCGCAGGCGGTCTGTCTTTGTCGGTAGAAGTGCTGGAAGCGACTCTATTTGCATTGCAAGGAAGTAAACAGATTTTTTGAATCACCGACGCCTGAGCACCCGATGATGTTGGTGCCAAGACGTGTCCGTGCCCGCGAGTCGAACTGCATGACATGGAATGCGGCGCCGGTGGTTGAAGGGTATACTCATCAGGACATGCTCGATTCCGAGATTGGCAGCGTGCTGACTCCATGAGGTTCGGCGACGGCTGACGCAAGTTAAGCCGCCAAGAACAAGCGAGTCAGAGTCAACGGTTTTTCGAGTCTGTCCGCCGGCCTACGTTCCGGTTGGTTTCAACAAGTGATCGCAATCGGCGTGTCGGCTATGTGCCGGCAGGCGACGGTTTGGAAACCGGCGGCCGAGTGCGCTCATGGGAGAAGCATCATGCAGATTTATGGTCCAGCTCATTTGCACGGTCCACAAGGCGTAAACGCGCCGCACGCGAAATCGTGTTCGCCGCCGACTACTGGAGCGCGGCCATCGATCGATACCAGCGACACGCTGGAGATTTCTTCGGCGGGCTCATTAGCTAGTCGGCTGAGTGAGGTCCCCGATATCCGCCACGACCGAGTGGCAGCGATCAAGGCGCAAATTACTGCCGGCACTTATGAGACGGATGACAAGTTGAACGCGGCGCTCGATTCGCTGTTGGACGAGATCGGCTAACGTTGATTGGTGCGCACGCAGTCAGAACAAAAACAAACTCGCAACAACCCTCGAGCGATTGCCCGGGGGTTTTTGTTGCGCGTTCCTGCGGCCGCACGCAACCAGCTTGATCGAATTGCCCAGTTGTTTAGAATCATTATCGATAAGTTGTAACCGTAGCCCTGCTCGCACTCGAACCTCCGAATTCCGAACTCTGGCCCGCCGTGTCCGCGTATTCTCTTGGCACCGTCGAAGTCTCGATGACACCGCTGGCGCGGTTCGAGGAGTTTCTGCAAGCCAAGGGGAAGCGAATCACGCAGCAGCGGCGGCTGATCGTGGAACAGGTCTCTCGGCGGCATGAGCACTTCGACGCCGATCAGCTTGCGGCCGAAATGGCGGCTCTCCGCGGTCCGCGCGGCAAGGTCAGCCGCCCCACCGTTTACCGAACACTCGCGGAACTGGTCGAAGCCGGCGTGCTGCGCAAGATGACGCTGGGCGGCCGGTCAGTGTACGAGCACGACTACGGCTATCCACAACATGACCACCTGCACTGCACCCAGTGCAACCGGCTGATCGAGTTTACGAGCGAGGCGGTTGCGGCAATCCGCGACACGGTTGCTCGCGAGCACCAATTCCGCGTGACCGGCCATCGATTGATCATCAGCGGAATCTGCAACGACTGCCGGCAGGCGAAGCAGCGGGCCAAGCGTCGGCTGGATGTGGTGTAACTAAGGCGTCTCGTCGGTCCTCGGCGCGAGAAGAGGCCGGCCAGTTTGACTTCAAAGCCGGGCAGAACCGCATCGCCGGTAAGAATGTCGTTTTCGGTTAGCGTGGAATGATCTGTTGCGAGCGATAATCCTCGACGGTACGCGTGCGCGGACCGACGTACCGCACTAACCGCACGCCGGAAGTGAAGTAGTCCTGGAGCTTTCGCGCCATCTCTTTCTTTGTGTTGCCCTTGCTGAGCACTTCAATTGCTAAGTCAGGAATCAAATCGGGAATTGGTTTGGTAGGCAGAACCCTCCCAGGCAAACGATTCCAGTTCACAAAGGAGACATCGGGAATGTAAACCAATCGAGGACTAAACCGAAGAGCTCCACCTTCACCGGCGACGATGCCTAGATCGTGCTTGTTCAAAAAAGCCTCAATAAGATAAATAATTGCCGATGCGACGGATGATTCATAAAACCCTATGGTTTTCTCCACCAGGACACCGTCGATCAGTTCGCAGAGACGATTCTCACGACGTTCGATTTCAATTACATCCTTCTCCGTCGCTGTCCCCGGTTCGGGGTGTAAGCAAATGCGCTCGGGCGGAATGCCATCCAGCCGTTCTAACAGATCGGCGATGGTAACTAGGGGCGCCGTGCCGGTGGGCGACGGAACACTAAATTCGGCAGAGGTAGCCATATCTAAATCTTAATCTCCGCAACCTGCTTGAGCGAATTTGCATAACGCTTCCGGATGGGTGCCACGACTTCCCCGATGAACTCATCAACCTGCTCGGGCGCGCGGCCGACAAAGGACTTCGCATCGGTTGCCGATTCCAAGTCCACTTTCGCAAAGGCCGGATCGGCGGCGATACGATCCAGAAGATCGTTCCGGCCGCCTTCGTTCTTTACGACTGCCGCCGTGGCATGACTGTGACGGCGGATTCGCTCGTGCAGATCCTGCCGGTCGCCGCCGGCCGCCACTCCCGCCATCAAAATGCTTTCAGTGGCCATGAATGGCAGCTCTTCGCGCAGATTCTTCTCAATCACCTTTTGGTTCACGACCAGCCCTTCCGCAATGTTTTGATAGAGGATCAGAATCGCATCGATGCCTAAAAAGGCCTGCGGAATCACCAGCCGCCGGTTCGCACTGTCGTCAAGCGTTCGCTCCATCCATTGCGTTGCTAACGTGGCCGCCGTGTTGGATTCCAGGCTCATCACATATCGAGCCAGCCCGCAGATGCGTTCGCTCCGCATGGGATTACGCTTGTAGGCCATCGCCGAGCTGCCGATCTGGTCCGTCTCGAACGGCTCTTCAACTTCCTTCCGGCTGGCCAGCAACCGCAGATCGGTTGCCCCCTTGTGTGCACTTTGAGCAATGCCCGAGAGCGCGGACAGCACCTGCGAATCGACCTTACGCGAATAGGTTTGCCCGGTCACCGCATAACTCGACTCAAATCCCATCTTGTGCGCGACCAGTTCGTCCAGCCGCCGCACCTTGGCGTGGTCGCCTTCAAAGAGCTGCAAAAAACTGGCCTGCGTGCCCGTCGTACCCTTTACGCCGCGCGCCTGCATCGATGCGATTCGCGACTCAATCTCGGTTAGATCCAAGGCCAGATCGTACGCCCACAGGCAGGCCCGCTTGCCTACCGTTGTCGGTTGAGCAGGTTGAAGGTGCGTATAGGCGAGGCATGCCGTGTCGCGGTTCGCCGTTGCAAACGTAGCCAGTCGATCGATGACCGCCGCCAGCCGCTTGGCGATCATGCCGAGCCCTTCGCGCATTAACATCAGATCGGCATTGTCGGTCACATAGCAGCTCGTGGCCCCCAGATGGACGATCGGCCGCGCCTTGGGACAAATATCGCCGTAGGCATGCACGTGCGCCATCACGTCGTGGCGCAGCTTCCGCTCGTAACGCTCGGCGGCGGCAAAATCGATGTCGTCCACATGTGCGCGCAGCTCGTCGATTTGCTCGCGCCCGATCGGCAGGCCAAGCTCGGCCTCGGCCTCGGCCAGAAACACCCAGAGCCTGCGCCAGGTGGAGTGCCTTCGCTGCGCTCCGAACAGGGCGCTCATTTCGCGCGAGGCATAGCGATTTACCAGCGGGTTTTCGTAGAACTCGTGCGACATCGGGATAGCGCGAAGAAGGAGGGGGGGCGGGGCCGTCGCTATTGTAGCCCTCTCGCGCAAACCCTTCTATTCGACCCTCGCGCGAGGGTTCGCTGCGTTTGACCAATTGCTTTTCGGCAGCTACGTTTTGCATCCAGGCGGTTGTCGCGAGCCGTCGTCCAAGCGACAGACACTTGCATCGTTGGCTGATTCATACTGGAACTTCGGAGACCGCCCGTGCGTCTTCCTGGTGCGCGTTCGATTGCCCTCGCTTTTGTGTTTGTCGCCGGATTGCCGCGACTGGCTCTGGCGAGTGATGCGGCCGGCGCCGCGGTGAGTATTGGGCAATCACTGCCGCTTGTGTCGGTGCTCCCATTTGTGCTCATGCTTGGCGCGATCGCCGTGCTGCCGCTGGCGGCGCCCCACTGGTGGGAGCACAATCGCAACCGTGCGATCGTGGCGTTGCTTCTGTCGGCCCCGTTGGCGATCTATCTTGTCACTGCCTTTGGACACGAGGCTTCCGAGAAGCTCGAACACGCGGGGATGGAATACCTCTCGTTCATGCTTTTGCTTGGCTCGCTGTTCGTCATCAGCGGCGGCATCTACATACAGGGTTCGCTCTCGGGCACGCCGCTCGTCAACACGGGAATCATCGGCCTCGGCGGCCTGTTGGCGAGCTTTATCGGCACTACCGGCGCGTCGATGGTTCTGATCCGGCCGCTGTTGCGCGCGAATGCTTCGCGACAGAATCAGGCGCACGTTGTCGTGTTCTTCATCTTCATCGTCTCGAACTGCGGCGGGCTTTTAACCCCGCTCGGTGATCCACCGCTGTTCCTTGGCTTTCTCAAGGGCGTGCCTTTCGAGTGGACGTTTCAGCTTTGGCCGGCATGGCTCATGGTCAACTCGATCCTGCTGGTGCTGTTTAACGTGTATGACCAGGTGATGCTGAACCGCGAGGAGCGCGAG
The DNA here is from genome assembly GCA_963829655.1 of Pirellulales bacterium. Lineage (GTDB taxonomy): Bacteria > Planctomycetota > Planctomycetia > Pirellulales > JALHPA01 > JBBDYH01. The sequence continues at coordinate 4,484,089 of CAWHJG010000002.1, read as the reverse complement.
CGGCTCGGCTCGCAATTGGAGCGCGTCATGCAGCATGAGCCGCTGCGCATTGTTGGCTGGCACAATCTTCTGTTTCTGGCCGCGATCGTGCTGGTGATCTATGCCGCCGGCAAGGGCTGGGGAAACGACGGCGAATCTTGGCCATACGGAATTCAAGAAGCGCTTATGGCCGTCGTCGCTGTAGCCGCCTACGTAACGACAAAGCGCGAGATTCGCGCGCTCAATCGCTTTGGTTTCGGGCCGATCATCGAAGTGGCGGTGTTGTTTGCGGGCATCTTTGTCACGATGCTGCCGGCGCTGGCGATTCTCAACTCCTGGGGCAAGGGGGAGCGCGACGTGCTCGGCTTCGCATTTGGCATGACCGAACCATGGCAATTCTTCTGGGCAACCGGCGCACTATCCAGCTTCTTGGACAACGCCCCCACTTACCTCACGTTCGCCGCAACGGCGGCCGGAACCGCCGGCGTTTCAACCGAAGGCCGCTACCTTGCGGTTTTCCTGTCAGAAGGGGGAGAACGAGCGGCCGAGTTTTTGGCGGCCATTTCGTGCGGCGCCGTATTCATGGGCGCAAACACCTACATTGGCAACGGCCCCAATTTCATGGTCAAGGCGATCGCCGAGGAGAACGGCGTGCGGATGCCCAGCTTTTTTGGGTACATAGCCTATTCGCTGGCGATTTTGATCCCAATCTTCGTGGTTGTCACGTTCGTGTTCTTTCGATAGCGGCGTCTGCGCGCGGTCTGATCGTCCCCCGGTGAGGATGTGGACACCATCACTAAGTGTTGCGCGGCAATATTTCCGTTTGAGTCCGCCTTGTCAGTCTGGGGGTATTGGGCTAACTTTTGATCCCAAAGGGAGTTGGCATCACACAAGGCGGTGCTTTTACGAGGACGATTCATGCAGACACGGACGATCGCGCGGTTTCTCAAAGGTTTTTCAGTTCGGCCAACCGTCAAAAAAATAGCTGCGCTTCTTTGTGGCTTGGTCATATTGGTTGGTTCGGCAAGTCAGGCGCAGGCCAGCGAAGCCGATCTGGCGATTCCAGATCTGCACGCCGGCACGTTCGATCTCTTCGGGACTGAGGTCTCCGCGTGGAACCTGCTGTTCTACGGTGCGCTGGTCATCTGCGGCACGCTGGGAATCAGCCTGTATCTCCGCAGCCAAATCAAGCAGTTGCCCGCACACAAGTCGATGCTCGATGTCGCCGAGATCATCTTTCAGACCTGCAAGACGTACCTCATCCAGCAGGGCAAGTTCCTGCTGATGCTGTTCGCGCTCATCGCCGTCGCGATCTCGTACTACCTGCTGGGGTTCGGCCATGCCGCGGAATATCAGATTACCGATCGAACGGTCCAGGAGCTCAGGCTCTATCCACGCGGCGAGAACGTGTTTCCCGCCGCTGTAATCGATGATTTGTCCGGCATGCAAGGTGAAACTTTCCAGACGCGCGACGAGTTCCTCAGCGGCAATGCGCGGACGGCTCACCTCGGAGCAATGGCAGCAACACGGCGACACGATCACCGGCATCGCCGCCCCGGTGCCGATCGACCCGCTCGTGAAAGTCGCGCTCGTGCTGCTGTTCGCCATCGTCGGCATGGGCGGCTCGTACTGGGTCGCCTGGTACGGCATCCGCGTCAACACCTACGCCAACTCCCGCACCGCCTTCGCCTCGCTGCGCGGCGAGCCGTGGGACGTCGTCAACATCCCGCTCCGCGCCGGCATGTCGATCGGCCTGTTCCTGATCTCGCTCGAGCTGGTGATGATGGTCATCATCCTGCTCTTCGTGCCGCGGCAGATCGTCGGCGTCTGCTTCCTCGGCTTCGCCATCGGCGAGTCGCTGGGCGCCTCGGCCCTGCGCATCGCCGGCGGCATCTTCACCAAGATCGCCGACATCGGCTCCGACCTGATGAAGATCGTCTTCAACGTCAAGGAAGACGACCCGCGCAACCCCGGCGTGATCGCCGACTGCACCGGCGACAACGCCGGCGACTCGGTCGGCCCCACGGCCGACGGCTTCGAGACCTACGGCGTGACCGGCGTGGCCCTGATCGCGTTCATCACGCTGGCGGTCACCAGCGTCGATATCCAGGCCAAGCTGATCGTCTGGATCTTCGCCATGCGGTTCCTGATGGACTTCATGTCGGGCGTGTCGTACTTCATCAACCAGGCGATCTCCGAGAAGCAAGTACGCGGGCTGAAGGAGTTCGACTTCGAGCGCCGCTGACGCGGCTGATCTGGATCGCGTCGATCCTGTGCATCTCCACGTCGTTCGTGCATGAGCTGGCTGCTGATCAGCGATCTGACCGTGCGGCAACGTCGCATATCCGGACCTGTGGTGGCAGCTGGCCACGATCATCAGTTGCGGCACGCTGGCGGCGGTGCTGATCCCCGAGTTCACCAAGGTCTTCACCAGCTCGCACTCGAAGCACGTCCACGAGATCGTCACCGCCTCGCGCGAAGGCGGCGCGTCGCTGACGATCCTCTCCGGCATCGTCGCCGGCAACTTCAGCGCCTTCTGGAAGGGCATGCTGATCGCCGGGCCTGATGGCTGGCGCGTACTTCGTCAGCCTGCAGGGCCTCGACAACGTGATGCATGGTGCAGCTGATCGCAGGGACAGCCGCTCGTCGGCGTCGGCTCGATCTTCGCCTTCGGCCTGGTGGCGTTCGGCTTCCTGTGCATGGGGCCGGTCAACATCGCCGTCGACAGCTACGGCCCGGTGACCGACAACGCCCAGTCGATCTTCGAGCTGGCCCAGACCGAGAAGATCCCGGGCATCAAGGAAGAGATCAAGCGCGACTTCGGCTTCGAGCCCGACTTCGAGCAGGGCAAGCACTACCTGGAAGCCAACGACTCGGCCGGCAACACGTTCAAGGCGACCGCCAAGCCGGTGCTGATCGGCACGGCCGTCGTCGGCGCGACGACGATGATCTTCTCGATCATCCTGCTGCTGGGCAAGGCGGGCCTGCTGGCAGCTGAGCCTGACCGACGCCCCGGTGCTGCTGGGCTTCATCTGCGGCGGGGCGGTGATCTTCTGGTTCTGCGGCGCGTCGATGCAGGCGGTCACCACCGGCGCCTACCGGGCGGTCGAGTACATCAAGAAGAACATGGACCTCGACAAGAAGGAGGCCGACATCGAGGACTCCAAGACGGTCGTCCGCATCTGCACCGAGTACGCCCAGAGCGGCATGTGGAACATCTTCATCGCCCTGATGACGATCACGCTGGCGTTCGCGTTCTTCGACCCGAACTTCTTCGTCGCCTACCTGATCTCGATCGCCGTGTTCGGCCTGTTCCAGGCGATCTACATGGCCAACGCCGGCGGCGCGTGGGACAACGCCAAGAAGCTGGTCGAGGTCGATCTGAAGGAGAAGGACACGCCGCTGCACGCCGCGACGGTCGTCGGCGACACGGTCGGCGATCCGTTCAAGGACACGACCTCGGTGGCGCTGAACCCGATCATCAAGTTCTCGACGCTGTTCGGCCTGCTGGCGGTCGAGATCGCCGTCGAGATGCAAGCCGGCGGCCAGCTTGGAAAACGCACGACCGACTACACGCCGTACGTCGGCGTGCGTGATGCTGGCGATCGCGCTGGTCTTCGTGTGGCGGTCGTTCTACGCCATGCGGATTCCCCGAAGGATTAGCTTGGGAATGCGACGTACAATGACCCGCCTAAGAGCACTTGCAACACTCCTTGGCGTCTTGGCGGTTCAGTACCCGGCAGTTGCTGACGACGAACCACCCAAAGCTGCGCCCCAATGTCCTCTGGATCAGCCTCGAGGACCTAAGCCCCGACCTCGGCTGCTACGGCGACTCGTACGCACGCACGCCGGTGCTCGACGACTTCGCGAAGAATGGCGTGCGGTTCGCGAAGGTCTTCACGCACGCTCCGGTCTGCGCCTTCGCGAAGCGGCATCATCACCGGCATGTATCCCACGAGCATCGGCACTCACCACATGCGCTGCCAGGCCGTGTTGCCGCCCCATGTGAAGTGCTTTACCGAGTACCTGCGGGAAGCCGGCTACTACTGCACGAACAACGCAAAGATCGACTACCAGTTCACCCCGCCGCCGGCCGCTTGGGATGAAAACAATAACCGCGCCGACTGGCGCAACCGCGCTGCGGGCCAGCCATTCTTCGCGGTGTTTAACATCAACACCACGCACGAGTCGCAGATTCGTACGGCCAACCCTCAGCGAGAGCGGCTGTCGGCCGAAGAGCGGCACGATCAGGCGAAGGCCAACATCCCGCCGTACTATCCCGACACTCCGGTCGTCCGCCGCGACTGGGCGACGTATCACGACAACATCACCGCCGCCGAAAAACAAGTCGCTCGGCTGCTCGATCAGCTTCGCGAAGACGGACTCGCCGAGGACACAATCGTCTGGATCTGGGGCGATCACGGACGCGGACTTCCGCGCGGCAAGCGCTGGGTGTATGACTCGGGCACGCACATCCCCCTATTGATTCGCGTACCGGAAAAGTGGCGGTCGCTTACATCGCCCGACGCGTCTGACAAGGTCGCAGCAGGAACGGTCAACGACGATCTAATCGCAATCATCGATTTTGGCCCCACGGTCCTCTCGCTCGCCGGCGTCGGTGTACCCAAGCACATGCACGGCCGTGCGTTTCTCGGTTCCCAGCGCGGCAAACCGAGAAAGTATCTGTTCGCGGGCCGCGACCGAATGGACGAGCGGTACGATCTCATCCGCTCGGTCCACGACGGCCGGTTTCATTACATTCGCAACTTCATGCCGCATCTGCCGTACGCCCAGCACATCGCCTACATGGACGAGATGCCGACGATGAAGGAAATGCGGCGGCTCCATGCGGCCAATCAGCTCGAAGGGCCGCCGGCACTCTTCTTCCTTGATACAAAGCCGGTTGAGGAGTTGTATGACACCAAGGCCGATCCGCACGAAATCCATAATCTCGCCGATGACGCCGCGCACGCTGAACAACTCGCGGATCTGCGCGGCCAACTGAAAAACTGGATGCGCGACACGGGCGACCTAGGAATGATCCCCGAGCCGATCCTCGACGAAGCGCAGCGTCGCGACGATGAAGCTCGACCCGCAACAGGACAGCGAAAGCAGGATTGGCGGCCGAACGTCTGGTCGCCGGATTTGCTCGACCGATGGCTTGTGCTCAAGGAGCACGATCGCCAACCGAACCGCGGCATCGCGGCGTTTCAGGCGGCGCTTGATGACAAACATCCTGCCATGCGGTATTGGGCGCTCACCCGTCTATCCACCGCGGTGAAGGCCAACGCGCCGAAGGAACAGATTGATCGCATTGCGATTGTGATGGAGAAAGATTCCTCGCCGGTGAATCGCATCATGGCCGCCCGCGTATTGTGCCAATGGGGAAAGCAGGGCAGGGGTGTGCCGGCGCTCTTGAAGGCGCTCGATCGGGGCCACTCTTCGCTGCGGCTGCATGCGGCGCTCGCGCTCGATGCACTGCCCCCCGACAAGATTCGCCCACATCTTCCGACGCTTCAAGCCACTGCCGCCTCCACGCCTGAATACCCACAGCGCGTGCTGGCACACATGCTAGGAAAAGTCGCTCTGCAAGCTTCTCCACGCGAGTAGCGCTCGGTTTAGTGTGCCGAATCTAGATGATATTCCAGCACGCCAAAGCCTTTGCTATAAGTGCCGCCCCCAAGAACGGTTCGCCGTCCACAAAGTGGGAGCACTATCTCATGCGATCTTCTTGCACGCTCGTCCTGCTGCTTACGGCTTGTTTGTCATCAGCCACAAGCAGCGCACAGACGGCTCTTGATCAAAAGGATCATTCGAGCGAGAAACAGATCGAACAAGGCAAACACTACCGCATCACTGTCCAGGAAACCGACGACGACGTGCTAGTCACGACCACTTACTGGGCGACGGCGATTCGTGTGAACGACAACGAAGTAACGTTGGCTGACGGGGAGTGGGCGCAAGGTACCGGACCGATCAAAAAACCCTCCGAAAATCACCTCCTCTTTCGTTTAGCCAAGAGCGTTGACCGGATGTTCGGACGTAAACGGGCTGTGGGAATAGGTCGCGGTACTCCAATGGGCGATGACACCGTGGTCTTGCGTCCAAGTCAAATTACGGCCGTGCAGCCTATGACCGATCGTGAAAAACGAGATCGAAAAGAAGCTCACGAACGATCTCGCCCACGACCGCCGCACGTACGCGAAATTGAGGGAACTGAGGATATCTAGGTTAACGGACAGGAATTCGAATCGAGGCACGTTATGCAGACACTAGGTTTCTTTGCCTGGCTACGCGAAGGCGTCCGCCGCGCGGTGTTGCTCGGCTTCAGCGACGCCGTTTCACAGATCGGCTCGCGCAATGAGGGCGAGGATCTCAGTCCGCAGCTTGCCGCAACGCTCCAGCGCGGCATCGCATGGGAAGAAGCCAGGCCCGCGATTGCCGGGCCGAATCCGCCGGGCCGGCCGGCTGGGAAAATCGCTGCACGAGATTCGCACACCTGCGCCATCGCCGGCAATCGCGGCCAGCCAGGAACAAAGTGGTTAACCGCGCAGCATTGCTTAATTGACACCTGGGAAACATGCTCCGTCGTGGTGGCAACATTCTTGGGCAACCCTTGCCCTCACCACAGGCAATCGCGGCGTAGATCGTCGCGCAATTTACGTAAACACGCCGTTTGATTTTCTTAATCGATGATCGACTGGCCTAACTAAGTATCGTCAACAACACGAGTTATCCTTTCATCGAGCCGATCACTCGTGTTTCAGCAAGCCGCTTTGGTACAGCCATTGCATTTCGCCTCCGACAACTTCAGGCGACTCATAGGCGGGAACCAAGAAATGTTTCGTAGGCTCGAAGAACTTCGTACAGGGATGAGAACGCCATGGACCGCCCGATTGTCAACGATGATCCCGACCGCGAATTGGAGCGCCGTGTTGTGGCGTTTCTTTCCACGCGACATGTGCCCGGCCTTCGCAATTTACAGGTACAGGCCACCAACGGCGTCGTGACGGTCAGCGGCCGTGTGTTGACGTTTTATGAGAAACAACTTTGTAATGAGTGTTGCCGCCGTGTCGCCGGGGTGATGCAGTTGGTCAACTCGGTGGACGTTGCCGATTGCTCGCCCGTCGCCGCATGGAGGTGATCGCGAAAGAAACTTTGCCAAACTTGCACGGAACTAAGCGAACCATTTTCCTCGTCACCGCGTCTTACTCGTAGAACAGGCTCAACGACAAATCACAACGCCCGGGAGTGCTAAGTTGCGTCTCGAACGCTCTTCCCTCACTCCCCCGAGAAGCACCCCGGGCCTCTTACATGCAGTTTGCTCGGCGGCAAAAGGCCGCCGAGTTGGCGGTGAATGCTAAACGAGTAACGAACCATGGCCCGGGGTCGCAGTTGCGTCTAAACGCTCCCTCTCCACTCCCCCGAGAGCGACCCCGGGCTTCTTCTTCTCGTGATTTGTGGTGCAGGCGTCTCGCCGGCTTAGAGATTCTGGTGCAGGGGTCTCGCCGGCTAGTGCAGCCGGGACGGTTGCACCACAAACGCCGCGATTGATTGTCATCGCCGTCTCGATTAGCCTCGATGAATGCGATGCTCACTTAATCCGGCACGGAAGCGGTTCTCCTTAATAGTCGCCCTCTGCCTGTGCGGCCTGTTTGTTTGCCGCACACTGCCAGCGGCGCCGATCGTGATCGCCAACCGGACCGAAGCGCCTATCCGGTTCGTCTGGTCTGAGCGCCGGCCGCCGTCCAACGATGTTCCGGTGATTGCCGTCGCAAATCGATCTCCGCGACAGCAAGTCGGCCGACTCCGCTACAAACAAGACTACCCGTGGCAGCGCCCGCCCGACGATCGAGCGGGAGAGCGTCGCGCCCGGCGACATCGTGGTATTGCGCGTAGATCCGACAAGCCATGCGCTGGTGCGATGGAACGACGCCAAAGCGCACGAATTGGAACCGTTCAGCGCCTATTACTTTGGTGGCGCCAACGGCGGGCTGGTCGAACTGCACCAAATCGGACTAGGAAACATGGCGAATCCCGAAGGAGTGGCAAGCGTCGTTCGAGACCGGTCCGATCGGCGAGCTCACAAGCCGGCGGCGCAAGACGCCGACGACAATCGGCGCGGCACGATCCGTGTCGCCCTGTACGTAGACGACGAAGAAGCTCTGGCAAAGGCCGCGTGGCAAAAGCGTCTCCGCGACCGCTTGACGGCTGCTGGCGAGATTATTGAACGCTCGTGCGGCCTCAAGCTCGAACTTGTTTCGTATGGCGAGTGGCAATCGACCGACGGCGTAACCGACTTCGAGCTCTCGTTGCGGGAGTTTGAACGCAAAGTTCGGCCGCGCGATGCCAGGCTCGCCATCGGCTTCACCAGCCAATATCAGCTCACGCGAGGACGGACACACCTTGGCGGCACACGAGGCCCGCTGGCTTCGCACATTCTGCTCCGCGAATGGTCCAACCACGTCAGCGAAGCCGAACGTTTGGAGCTATTGCTGCACGAGCTCTGCCACTTTCTAGGCGCGGTCCATAGTCCGGAGAGCATTTCGGTCATGCGGCCAATTCTGGGAGATCGACAAGCGCGGCTCAAGCGGTTCACGATCGCGGTGGATCCGGTCAATGCGCTGCTCATGAACCTGGTCGCCGACGAAGTCCGCGATCGCGGCGTGACCTCGTTCGTCCAAATCTCGGATTCAACCACCGCGCAACTTCGGGTAATCTACCAGGTGCTCGCCGAGGCCATGCCCGACGATCCCGCCGCGAAAGACTACCTGCGGGTGCTCGATCGTCGGTCCTCGCTTCGCCGCGCAATGTCGCCAATTGGTCCCTAAGTGGACGAAGCGAATGCATAGAATATTCCTCGTGACGTGCCTGGCGGTGGCGGGCTGCGATTCGGGCTCTCATACCATTGGCGACGTCGCAGACCAGGGCGTTTCACGAAACTCATTCTCACTACGAACAAAACACGGATTCACGATCATGGCCACACAACAGGCGATCTTCGCGGCAGGTTGTTTCTGGGGCGTCGAGGAAGCGTTTCGCGAGATGCCGGGCGTGGTCAGCACCGCCGTGGGATATATCGGCGGGACGACTGGCAAACCGACTTACGAACAGGTCTGCACCGACCGCACTGGGCATGCCGAGGCCGTGCTTATTGAATTTGATCCCACGCGCGTGTCGTACGATGAGCTCCTCGAGCGTTTCTGGAAAATTCACGATCCTACGCAGGTCAACCGCCAGGGACCGGACCATGGCTCTCAGTACCGTACGGCGATCTTCCACACCAGCGACGAACAGAAGAGTGCCGCCGAAGCGTCAAAGGAGCAGTTGGGAGCAAGCGGCAAGCACCGCCGGCCGATCGCCACACAGATTGTGCCTGCGCTGGAGTTCTACCGGGCCGAAGAGTATCACCAGCAGTACTTTGCCAAGCGCGGCCAGCCGAGCTGCCATACCTGGTGATCCGTTTTCCACGACTCCTGTTCTGCTAGCGTTCGTCCCCGGTGCATTAGCAGAAAAACCGCTCTTCCACAGAATTGGCGTGTCGGCAAAAATGCTCGCCTGCCACCGACACAGAGCAAACCCGCCTGACTGACTCCCAAGTATTGCCCGCCGCAAGGATTGCCCTGCCGCACCGGCGGCGCCCACCCGCGACGCGCCCGCGTCGATTCACTTCAGAATGGAATCTGGAGTCCCCGATGGACCACTTCGATTCGACCGCGCTGGCCTGGGCTTTTGTTCTGCTCCAGCTTCTCGGCATCCTCACCGCGTGGTTCGCCCGAATCACCGAGGGGTCCAGCGTGCAGGCCCTCTTTCAGTGGGTGTTTTTACTGAGCCTGCTGTTGATCGGCATCGCCACGATGTGGGCCTGGCAATCGGGCGGCGCTACTGGCTCTTGTCGAGCGCCACGCTTGGCGCCATGACGTTGGCTGCCGTCTGCGATTTTCAGAACGCCGACCGTGCATTCACCATGTGATAGCCGCCTCGCAATCGCATTCAGCTAGCACCTCTCAGCCGGTTTTTGCCACTTCTGCCGTCATAACGCGGCCTCTCGGCATTTCGCGCTCGTTTGGCAAAATCGAAAAAAAACTCCCCTTCGGTACAACCGGTAACCGACACCTATAGTCAGACTGCAAGCGCGCGCTGTCTCGACCGTGCGCGTTGCCAACCGGCTGCCGTAGTCAATCGACTTCTGCCGGCACGGGCACCTCGCGGTCAAGCCAGGCTAGCCAACGGCGACGGCGAATCATTCGCCGCGTGTGGCGCGTAAACCAATCCAACACGGCGCTCCCGCAAACCGCGTCGCGATGGATATTGCTCAACGTGTGATCTCAAGGAGGGGAAGCATGCGACGGTTGATCTTATCGTGGGCGGTTGTGGGCTTGGCCATGTTGCCGCCGGCCGCGGCCTTCGGGTCGGACCAGGAAGTCGCCCAGCAGATTGCCAGCAATCTGAAAAACAGCGGCCGAATGAAGGGTTACAGCATCAACGTGAAGGTGCAAGAGGGCGTCGTACAGCTCGACGGCACCGTTCGCACCGAGCAGCAACTCGAACAGGCCTTGGCGATCGCCGAAGTGACGCCCGGCATCGAGCGCGTGCTCAACAACCTGCGCGTGAAGGAATCGGCGCCTGCCGCCGCAGTGCCCCGGCAGGCAAAGAACGTCGCCAGCGCAAAGAATTCCAACCGCCGCAACCCGGCGATCCGCTCGCCGATTCGCCACGCGGCGGCCGAAATTCCGGAGGTCCATAATGACCTGTTAGCGCCACAAATGAGCGGCTCGCCGCGTGACGCTCACTCGTCGAGTGTTGCACAGCACATGACGGCGATGGTGCACAATCCGTTTGCGGAGGCCGATGTCGATGCTCCGCCGCCGCGCCCGATGGCGCAGACCGGGGCACGCCCGATGCCGTTGGCCGCGGCGCCCGCCGCGGAATCGTATGCTCAGATGGCGCGTGCCGGCCGCGCTGCCGACTCGATCCCGGCCGCGGGTTATTGCCCGCCGGGTGCGCCATGCAACGTCAACGGTGGCGCTGCGGCGATGGGCGGCGGGATGGGTGGCCCGATGCCGGGTTACGGCGGCGCTATGCCTGTCGGTACGTCGGCCGCGCGCTTGGACCAGCCGAACATGCCGGGCTACGCCTGGCCGAGCTACGCTGCTTACCCCAATTACGCGGCGCTCCAGTATCCCAAGCAGTACTCGCCAACCGCCTGGCCGTTCATCGGCCCGTTCTATCCCTATCCGCAGGTTCCGCTGGGTTGGCGTAAGGTCACGCTCGAATGGGACAACGGCTGGTGGATGCTCGACTTCAAGGACTCGCACTAATCGAGTCCAGTTAGTCGATCAAGCGAGTCAGCACACGTTGACACCACGCCTCTGCCGGCCGCCCGGCAGAGGTTTTTTTGTCCCTGCCAGCGATGCTCGTCAAAACGGATGCTAGCGGCGGCAAGAAATCCCCTTAACATCGGAAAAACCCGCAAGTTCTCCCCAGCTTCACACGATAACTAGCTGTAGTTCGGCGCGCTCCGTACTTGCGCCGGACTGCCGCAATCGCAAACAACTCAAGCCGCCGCCTGCAACTTTCAGCAGGAACTATCAGCCAGGGAGTGGCTCGATGTCATTCAAGTGCAAGGTTGCCGTCTACTCGCTGTTGGCCGGCCTGTCACTGTGCAACACCGGTTGCTTCTGGATCGCGCACATGGGTCCCAACCTCGGTCCCTTCAGCATTCCGATCCCGGTCAGCCCGTACTTCCAGGACGACCACGAGTGGAAGTTCCACATGAAGGAGCGGTACGACAAGGTGCCGATCCTTGGCCCGATCACGGCCGGAGGCCCGGTCCAGGCGCTCGACGCACCCAGCGACGACGAAGTGATGCGCGCCTTGGAAATTGCACGGCCGGTGCGCCGCGGTTTGCCGTTCATGCACGAGGTGCAGCGCAACAACGTTCGCATCACCAAGTGCAGGATCGCCGACTACGTCGATCCGCCGCGCGTCTATCCACTGATCGGCCCCGCGCAACTGCACCACGCCCACTACAAGTGCACGATCTATTTTGAGGAGACCACGCGTGTTGGCTGGCCGCATCCACACACGCTGCATAACGCGGAAGCCCAGGAAGTGATTTACATCGACCATAACCACTTCCATATGGTTGGCGACGTGGACACCGGCTGCGACGCGCCGTACTAAGCTGTCCGCACTCTCAGTGCGGACTGTTCGGCAGAACAATCGACCTTCACGCAAGCGGGGCCAAATGCGGTCCCGCTTGCTGACTTTGTGTGGCTAATATGATTGCCAAACTTGTCTTGGCCGTAGTCCTGCTGGGAGTCACCCCCCTCGTCGCTCTGGCCGACGCCGGCGATGACCAGTTTACCGTTGCTGCCGGTCACTACTCCACGCAGCGTTGGCAACTGGCGGCCGACGAGTTTCGCACTTTGCTGGCCGACTACGCCGACCATCCCAAGCGCACCAAGGGCGAGTTTTTTCTCGGCGAAGCGTTGGTCCAGCTCGGCAAATGCGATGAGGCCTACACACACTTTGTCGCCGTTCACAAGGCTGAACCACAGGGTCGCTATGCACGACAATCGCTGTTCCGCGCCGGCGAATGCGCTGTGCTGGCGGGGAAAACCGAAGCAGCTCGCGAGGCGCTTGCTGCGTTTCACAAGCTGTACAGTTCCGATCAGTTAAACGCGTACGTGCTTAACTACCTGGGCGAGCTTTCGCTCGCGGCCGGCAACGCCGCGGAAGCTCGCGAATACTATGCAAAAGCAATTGACGGCTACGCCGACGGCCCAACCCGCGACGAGTGCCGCGTCGGCTTGTCGCAGGCCCTCATCCAGCTGAAAGAGTACGACGCGGCCGATGAATTACTCGCCACGCTTGTGCAGGAGAAGCATCTGGCCGTCGAAGCGCTTTACTGGCGCGGCCAGCTCTACCGCGCACAACAGCGCTGGGAGGCCGCGGCCGCCACGCTTTCCGACGCGATCGATCGCGAGCCGGAACATCCGGCAGCCGAGATGCTCCGTTATCACGCAGCCGACGCCCTGCTGCGGGCCAATCGGGCAGAGCCTGCGATCGATCTAATTCGAAACCGCCGCGAGTCATCGGCGATTCCCGCTGCACAGCGCTACCTGCTGGCCGTCGCTCACCAAAACCTCAAGCAACATGACAAGGCCGCTGAACTGTTGAGGTCGCTTGACGACGAGCTCGAACCCGATCTCGCCGTTCAGTCCCAACTTGCCTTGGCCGCCTCGTTGGTCGAACTCGCCAAGCGGCAAGAAGCCATCGAATCGCTAACCGCCGCGTTGGCGACCGACGCCGCCAAACCACCTGCAGCGCGGCTGCGGCTACTTGCTCAAATCGCGCTCACCCAGGCGCGCGGTCAACAGATCGAGAGTGCGCAGGCCACGCTCCGTAAAATGCTCGACGTAGCGCCGGACAGCGAAACGACGCTCCAAACAGTTCAAACGGTCGCCGATCTGGCCGTTAAGGCCAATGATATCGCCGGTGCCGAACAACTCTACACTTTGCTCGCCGGACACTCAAACAAACAGTTTTCCGCGAAAGGCATCAACGGCTTGACACGCCTGGCCGCGCTCGATGCCGACCCGGCGAAGGCTGCGCTTCAGTTCGAGGAGCTGATCGAAAAATACCCTGACGATCCGCGCACCGTGGCCGCCGCTCTGGTCCGCGCTCAATCGCTGGAAGACGCTAAGCAATTCGACGCCGCGTTGGCCGTTTATAAACTTGTCATCGACAAGCAGCCAATCACCGACAACCTGCCCCTCGTGCTTCTGCGCCGCACATCTTCACGACGAGCTCGCGCAGGAGGTCGAGGCCATCCGCCTTTACGAGCGAATCAGCACCGACTTCGCCAACAGCGAGCACATTGGCGCCGCGCTTTACGGCTGGGCTTGGTGCCTGCTCGATCTGAAACAAACCGACGAAGCGCACGCCAAATTCCTTTCTGTACACAAGGACCACAAGCAAAGCGATTATTGGGCCGACGCGACCTACCGCATTGCCCACATGGCCGCGCAACAAAAGCAGCACGACGAAGCGCTCAAACTGCTCGGCGGCTTGATCGAAACTCTCCGGCAACGAACAAAAACAACCGTCCATGTCTCGGACAACGGGACCGCTGCCGCCGAGGACGCAACCAATCGCGCCGCGAAGACCAGCCCGCTCGACACCCTCAGCCACGCCTGCTACCTGCGGGCACAAGTTTGCATTCATTTGGCTCTTTGGGACGATGCTGATCGCGATCTAAAGCAGATCATTGAGGGCCAATCAGATTCGCCGCTTGCGCTTCCCGCCGAATTCTTGTATGGCGATGTCGCCTATCGCCGCGGCGAATACGTAGTCGCCAAAGAACGATTCGAGCGACTCGCGCCAAAACTCGGAGGCGGCAACTACCGCTGGGCGGCTGTGGTTCCGCTTCGTCAGGCACAAATTCTCGCCCATGAGAAGGACTGGCCGGGCGCCCGGACAATAGCCGAGCGCATCGCCGCCGAGCATCCTCAATTCAACCAGCAGTACGAAGTCGATTACGTACTCGGCCGCGCCTACGCCGCCGAGGCCAACTTCGACAAGGCTCGCGAGCACTACGCCAAAGTCGTCCGCTCACCGCACGGCGAGAAAACCGAAACCGCCGCAATGGCTCAGTGGATGATCGGCGAGTCGTATTTGCTTCAGGAACGACACGACGCGGCTCTCCGCGAATACCTCCGCGTCGAAATCCTCTATGCGTACCCGCGCTGGCAGGCGGCCTCGCTGCTCCAGGCCGGCAAGTGTTACGAAGCTCTCGGACAAACGAAGGAAGCCGGCGAATTGTACTCTCGCCTTGTCAAGCAATACCCCAAGACGGAGTTCGTTGCCGAAGCACAAAAGCGCCTCACGGCGCTTCAATCACGCACCGCGCAAGCCCCAACGGTAGCCATATGACGCATTCGCAATTCACCTTGAAGTCGTTCCTGCGCTTTTCGCTTCTCTTGGCAATCGCCGGCTGCTTCGCCCTGGCCCCGACCGGCGCCGCTGCGCAAAACGACGCGGCGGATGCAGTTATTGATGCCGCTGGCGAGCCGGCTCAAGCCGTCCCCACCAAAAACTTATTGAGCATCATCAACGACGGCGGGTACTTGATGTTCCCGCTCCTGGCCTGCTCGTTTACGCTGCTTGTGTTCGCGTTCGAGCGGGCCATCAGCCTCCGCCGCGGCCGCGTTATCCCCGGCCCGTTCGTCAAGCGTTTCATTCACCAGCTCCAGGAGGGCCAGCTCGACCGCGAGCAAGCCCTGTTGATCTGTGAGGAAAACGGAAGCCCGGTCTCAAAGATCTTCGCCGCCGCTTCGAAAAAATGGGGCCGCCCCGGCGTTGAGGTCGAGCAGGCGATCATGGACGCCGGTGAGCGCGCCGGCAATGAGCTCCGCCGCTTCCTCCGCATTTTTAACGGCCTCGCCACAATCAGCCCGCTGCTCGGTCTCTTGGGCACCGTGTTCGGAATCATCCGTGCCTTCAACGACATCGCCGTTTCCGACGCGATGGGCCGCATGGAAATGCTCTCCACCGGCATCAGCGAGGCTCTCCTCACCACGGCGATGGGCTTGTCGGTCGCGATCCCGTCCGTGTGCCTCTACATGTACTTCAGCAGTTGCGTGGACCGATTGTTGATCCGCTTCGACTCGCTCGGGCAAGACTTGGTCAACATCATCTCGTCCGAGGCCATCCAGGAAGCCTCGCGCCCGAGCCGCCGCGAACGCAAATCCGCCGCCTGACGCTCCCTCGCAACGGATAACTGACAACGGACTCAGCAACATGCCTGCTCGCACACAGAATCTCGAAGAGCCCACGCTCAACCTCACGCCCATGATCGACGTGATCCTGGTACTGATCATCTTTTTTATGGTCGCCACGAAGTTCGCCGAGGAAGAGCGCAACGTCGAGCTGACCGTGCCGAGCATCGCGGACAAAAACGCACCCATGACCGCGCCGGACCCGAAGATCGTCAACGTTCGCCGCGATGGTCAGATCCTGATCGGCACTCGCGAGGTCACGCTCGACGAGCTGACATCGCACCTCACCGCCGCACGACGCCAGTACCGCCGCCTGAACGTCCTTGTTCGCGGCGACAAATACGCCACGCACGGCCACATGACGCAGGTCTACGATGCCTGCAAACGCGCCGGCATCGCCGAGCTGGCGATTTCCGTCAAGCTCGAAACGAAGCTCCGCTAACGCCCACCTCTTCCACATACGGCCCGCATGTCCGACTTCTGGTCCACTATCGCACGCGTCTGGTCGGCCACCAGTTGGTCGTGGATCGTGCTTTGGCTGGGCCTGACGGCGCTGGTGATCGCTTTGTTTGTCCTGATGCGCACGCGCTGGGGACAATCGCAGCCGCTGCGAAAGTGCGCGGTGCTCTCGCTCTGTTGCCACCTCCTTCTCGCTGTTTACGCCACCACCGTCCAAATCGTCGCCGCCTCGGCCGGACCCGGCCCGCGCGACGCGATCCGCGTCGGCTTTGTCGATGCCGAGGACGCCAGCGATCAAAAGCTCGGCGCGGGCGACGAAACCGCAAAACCTTGGAACAAGTTCGCCGCCGAGACTTCGACGCTCCCCGATGCAGGCGCGCCGGGCCGCGCCGATACGGCGCTACCCAGCTTCGCATCCGCCGCGCCGGCCGAGGACACAACGGCAGATACCTCGCAAACGATCAACCTTGCGCCGCCTACGCCACAGGCAATCGCTCAATCGACGCTTCGCAACAACGCAACTACATCCGCCGCACCGGCTGAAACCATCGAAGCGCCGACCGCTAGATCGACCGACACAACCAACGACACGGCGTCTGACCTCGAAACAACCGAACGCGTCGCGCCCCCGTCGCCGCGCACCAACAACGACGCCGCAACGCCCGACGAGACCAACAACCTGACCGATCCGATCACCGAGCTTCCGACCGACGTCGCCATTAAGCCCGGCGACGCATCGGTCTTCCGTGGCCACAAATCGCCGGCACCCATCGACGGCACGCCCGACCCGAGCGCGGGCAACGAAACAGCGTCTTCGGGCACTGCCAACGCCAGCATATCGAACCCGCTGCTCAAACCGGTCGGCATAGGGGCCAACGCTGGTAACGGCGACCAGACCGGCAAACCGCCGCCGCTTTACGGCGACCGAACCAGCGAGAACCGCGGCGCGGTGATTCGCGCCCGTGGCGGCTCGCCCGAAGCTGAGGCCGCTGTTCAAGCGGCGCTCAAGTGGCTCGCGGCCAACCAGAGCGCCGACGGCCGGTGGGAATCGGCGCGGCATGGCGGCGGTCGCGAGATGCACGTCTTGGGCCAGGACCGCGAAGGCGCGGCGCAAAGGCCGACACCGCCATGACCGGTCTCGCGCTCTTGGCGATGCTCGGCGCGGGCAATACGCACCTGGACGGCAAGTACAAGGACAACGTCAAGCGCGGCCTCGAATACTTGCTCACCGAGCAAGCAGGCGACGGCAACCTCGGCGGGCACAGCGAAAAGTTCGCCTTCATGTACAGCCACGGCATCGCCACGCTCGCGCTCAGCGAAGCCTACGCGATGACGCGCGACCGCCGCCTGCTCGCGCCGCTGCAATCGGCGATCGGTTACACGGTCAAGTCGCAGCATCCGAGCACCGGCGGCTGGCGATACCAGCCCGCCGATCAGGGGGACACCAGCCAGCTCGGCTGGCAGCTCATGGCGCTCAAAAGCGCCGAGCTTGCCGGTATCCCGATACCCGACGCCACGCGCAGCGGAATGCACCGCTTCCTCGCGAACGTTACCTCGGGCGATCATGGCGGGCTGGCCGCATATCGCCCCCGCGAGCGCGCCTCGCGGCCGATGACCGCCGAAGCGCTCGTCTGCCGGCAGTTCCTTGGCCTCGCGCGTGAGAACCTTGCCTGCAACGAGGCGGGCGACTACGTGCTTGGCGAGCTGCCAAACGGCGACCGCATCAATCTCTACTACTGGTACTACGCCACGCTCGGCATGTATCAGCTTCAAGGCGAGCACTGGCGACAGTGGAACACGGCGCTCACCAAGACACTCATCGAGCGCCAGAACACCGCCGGAAAACTCGCAGGAAGCTGGGACCCGGATTGCATCTGGGCGGGCTACGGCGGCCGCGTGTACAGCACGTCGATGGCCGCGCTGTCGCTGGAGGTGTATTACCGGTACCTGCCGCTCTACGGCGACCTTGGGCCTGTTGAACGGGAAGCCAGGAAGTAGTGTCTGGTGACCTGGTGTCTGCTGGCCTGGTGGGGAGTACAGGCACTCGATTGCTTTTGGTTCCGGAGCCTGTTTTTTTGCGCACACGGGTCGGGAAAACAGGGGGTTTTCTCGCGGTACGAACAACCACTCTGCACGGATTTGAGGTGAGGTGCGTATTTACCGGGGAAAACGCATGGTTTTGGGGTCACAAGTCGGGGGTTCGATGACCGGTGAGGAACGCTCGGGAAGGGGTCTCACGCAAAGCCGCGAAGACGCAAAATTTAGTATACATATGATCATATATCGTAATACATATTTTTGCCACAGATGAGAGGGATGGACGCGGATGAAGAAGAGGAGATGAGGAGCGGAGGAGAGGAGGAAGGGCAATTGAACGTCGAACATTGAACGCTGAACGTCGAACATCGAATGAAGCCGATTGTGGGAAGATTTGGATCATTCTCCAAACTGGCGATAGAATTGCATCAAGCCAGTTTTTTCTGACATCCGGGCAACGAAGGACAAAGCGATGCGTGTTATCACAGCCAGAATTCTGGACCCCACGCATTTGGAACTTAGCCAGCCGTTGGACGCGTCGCCCGGTGATGTGATCCAAATCTCGTTGTCCTTTGAAGCCGACGATGAGATGGCCGTTTGGCGAGAAGCAGTCAAGCAGCGGTTGCTGGACGCCTACGCCGACGAGGACGCCATCTATGACGAGCTATGAGTTCGGCGGGGGAAATCCTGTCCTCATTTGAGCGAGCGCATAGGCGACTTATTTGAGGCGGGTGAGGAATTGTTCCACCGCGATCCAGAACGCATCGGCGCGGGGGTCGTTGTGGTCGGCGCCCGGAATCGGTACGAACTGTTTCGGTTCGTTGGCCGCGTCGAACAGTTGGCGGCCGAGCGCGAAGGGGATGATCGTGTCGGCGTCGCCGTGAACCTGCAACAGCTGCCCCTTGTAGTTGCCGATCTTGTCGATCGAAGCGTATCGGCTGCGCATTAACAGCCGTACCGGCATCCAGCGGTAGTGAAAGGCCGCCACGTCGGGCAGACTCGTGAACGCGTTTTCGAGGATTAGGCGCGAGCGCCGTCGGCCGCGAGATCGACGGCGACTGCGGTGCCGATCGATTCGCCCCAGAGGACGATGTCGGCCTCGCGGACTTTCGCGCGCTCGGCCAGCCAGCGGCGGGCAGTCCGCGCGTCGTCCATGAGGCCGGCTTCGCTCGGCGAACCGTCGCTCCGCCCGTAGCCGCGGTAATCGAGCGCGAGCACGGTGAGGCCGAGGTCGCGCAGCGAGCGGAGAAAATCGGTGCGGCCGGCGATGTTGCCGGCGTTGCCGTGCAGGAAGAGGACGACTGCGCGGCTGTGCGTGCGGGATGTACCAGCCGTGCAGGCGCGTGCCGTCGGCGGCCTGCATCTCGGCATCTTCGACCGGCAGGCCGGCCGGCAGCCAGTCGCCGGCGGGATATTTGGCGGGGAAGTAAATGAGCTGGTTTTCCATGAGCATCATCAGCACCAGGAGGGCGATGTAAGTAATCAGTGCGACGCGAACGATTCGCCAGACAAACGACCGGCGCGGGCGGGTGGGCGGGGAGGAGGAATCAGACATGGCAGATATGGTAGCGGATGGAAGGCAGAGCGTAGGGGTAGCAGGGAGTAGGGAGTAGGTAAACGATGAACGCTGAACGATGAGCGATGAATGTGGAGCGCAAAATCGGCAAGCACCAATCGCGCCGGGACAGGTAGACGATTCGGAAGCACTGGCAAAGCCAGTGGCACACAGGCGATAGGATTCAACCCCGTTTTGATGGTATTCTCAGTTGCGGGAATTGGCTTGGTTTGACACCCCCCCATGGTCCACTAAAATGAAGTAGTTGAGTGGGCGAGTGAACTTGCCTGCTGCCGACCTGCCTGGCGCCGTTCGCCTCAGCTCATCGAGATCGTTATGTCCGCTCTATTTGCGTTTGGGTTTCACGGCTTTGAGATCATCATCATCGCGTTTGTGATCTTGCTGTTGTTCGGCAACCGGCTGCCGGGGCTGATGCGGTCGCTGGGCCAAGGCGTGGTCGAGTTCAAGAAGGGCGTGTCGGGGATCGAGGACGAAGAGAAGACGACGACGGGTGAGAAGAAGAACGGGTAGGGCTGGGGACAGTCCCTATGGCGAGCGATATGCGGAGGTGAGTTATGTCTGGCTTATTTGCATTCTTTAACTTGAACCCGATGGAAATGGTCGTCATCGGCACGGTGGCGGTGCTGCTGTTTGGTAGCCGGCTTCCGGGCGTGGCGCGCTCGGTGGGCAAGAGCGTGACCGAGTTCAAGAAGGGATTGCGCGGGATCGAAGACGACGTCGATACCGCGTCGAGCAGTGCGCGGCGCGTGACGAGCAGTTACGACGATCGCGACGAGCCGACGGCGCCGAAATTCGAGCCGCCGACGAGCGAGCCGAAGGACGAAACGGCGCCGGTGCAGTCGGGCTGACAGTGTTGTTGGCGCTCTCTAGCAGCAGCGGCCGTGAATCGGCTAAACTGCATCTCTCCACGGGCGGCTAGCTCAGTTGGTTAGAGCACTATCCTCACACGGTAGGGGTCACTGGTTCGAGTCCAGTGCCGCCCATTAGCTTCTAAGAGGCAGTTTAATCAAGCGAGGCATTGCTCAGGCGTTCGATCGCCGATTCTTCATCGACTCGCTTGATTCGGAATTGGTCGGAATAGCCGGGAGTATTGCGGTGCCAATGGCAGAAGACGTTATGGTATCGGCTGACCCAGCCGAATTTTGGCAGAATATCGTGGCGCGGTGAGTGAGAAAGTGTTGTTAATACACTCGCCTTGTGTTGCTCGATTTGCTTCCAATTCATCCCAGTCGGCTCGATGGCGGCTTGCAGGTAGTTGACAAACCACCAACCGTCGATGTCGCGGCAGAGCAAATCGTTTTCGTCCGGCTTCTGATGGACGTTTTCCGAGCGGATGCGATCCACCACCGGCTTCAACACCGTGTCGGTCACAATGATGCGCGGGACGATCGACGCCTTGGCCTCTAACTGATACGAATCGATAAGCGCCGAGCCGAAGATGATCTCGTCGGTGATACAGAGCGGGCCAAGAGTCACCGCCCCGCGTACAAAGAAACCGCCCAACGCCATCTGTAGTTGGTATCGCTGTGCACACCGGATTACGAATATCGCGGCGTCCGCGGCGTTGGCTGGCCCGTCTGAGGGATACCCGACCACGAGATTGTCGCTAAAGAACTTGATTGCCCAGCGGTACGGGTCGGCAAGGTGGTGGGTGGACATCGACTCTCGGACGAAAGCGCGGGCGTCGTCCACGGCCGAGGCAATGCTGTCCAGGCACTTCTGTGACTGGCGGGATTCGGCGGCAACAACGACCGTGTGCGAGAATCCCAGCACGTCGAGGAACGCGGTAATGGATTCTCGCAGCCGCGGCCGCCCCGATTCGTCCAGGTAGGCGCTTGTCGGCGGAGGCATAGCAGGGCCTTTTTATTCGCGATCAGGGCAATCGATTAAGGAATAGCCCGACAAATAACTTCCCAACCTGGCGACTGGAGCGCTGCACGATCCGGAATAAGAACAGGAGTTAACGGAGACAACAGAGCAACGAATCTCTGTTTTCGTCGAAGTAAATGCGGTTGAAGTGGTGATTCCAAACCACAAAGCACAAGCTCAGCTACATGACGCTGCCGGATATTCCACTCGGTTTGATCATCAGCTTCAATTCACCGAAGTTAACGGATGATGTTTACCGACTGATCCCGCCGGAAGCCAATCTGAATTGAGGCCACAGAGAAGACCGAGGCAACAGAGAGAATCTCCCTGTTCTCCGTTTGCTCCTGTTCAATCGCCTTTCTGTCGCCCTCTCAGCACTGAAGTTAATCGTTGGTCACTGCGAAGTCACTAATCAATCGACCGGGCACGGAACCGCGTTCCAGATGGCGGAAGCGTACTCAGAAATAGTGCGATCGCTGGAAAATTTTCCGGAGCAGGCCACGTTGATCACGGCCTTGCGATCCCATTCGTCGGGTTTGGCATACAACTCGCCGAGACGCTGCTGCGCTTGCCCGTACGCGGTGAGATCGGCAAGGTGCGTAAAGAAATCACCTCGCTCCAGCAGCGTCTCGCGGATTGGGGCAAAAATGCCGGGCTCGTCGCGGCTGAAATGGTCGTTAAAGATGAGATCGAGGGCCTCGCGTGTCTCGGGCTCATTTTCGTAATGCCAGCGCGGGTTGTACCAGCCGCGGCCCTGCTGGACTTGCTCGGCCGTCAATCCGAACAAGAAGAAGTTCTCCTCGCCCGCCTCTTGGGCCATTTCGATGGTAGCGCCGTCGCGCGTGCCGATGGTGAGCGCGCCGTTCATCATGAACTTCATATTGCCGGTGCCGCTGGCCTCGTAGCCGGCCGTCGAGATTTGTTCCGAAACGTCGCTGGCCGGAATCAGCCGCTCGGCCATCGACACGTTGTAGTTCGGCAGGAACACCAGCTTGATGCGACCGCGCGTGGCGGGATCCTCGTCGATCGTGCGGCCGACGCTGTTCGTGAGCTTGATGATCAACTTGGCCAGGCGATAGGCGGGGGCCGCCTTGCCGGCCAGGAAAAAAGTACGCGGCGGCATTTTCAGCTTGGGATTGTTTCGCAGCCGGTTGTAAAGCACGACGATGTGGAGAACATTCAGCAACTGCCGTTTGTATTCGTGAATGCGCTTGATCTGGCTATCGAAAATCGTGTTCGGATCGATCACGACGCCGGAAGTTGCTTTTAGCCATGAAACAAACCGCTCTTTGGCGGACTGCTTGGCTTGACGGAAGCGGCCACGAAATGCGGCATCGTCGGCAAGAGGCAGGAGTCGGCGCAATTGGCTCAGATCAGTGACCCAACCGTCGCCGATCACCTCCGTGATCAACTTGGAAAGGTCCGGGTTTGCCAACAACAGCCAGCGACGCGGAGTCACGCCGTTGGTTTTGTTGTTGAATCGCTCGGGGAACAGATCGGCAAAATCCGAAACCAATCGGGTCCGAACCAGGTCGGAGTGGATCTGAGCGACGCCATTGGTGCTGTGCGTGCCGACGATCGCGAGATTGGCCATCCGCACCTGCTGGGCCGGCTTCTCTTCGATGAGGCTCATCCGCTTGACGCGGTCCTCGTCGCCCGGGTAGCGCTGCTGGACGTCGGTCACGAAACGGCGGTTGATCTCGTAGATGATCTCCAACATCCGCGGGCAAACCAGCTCGAAGAAGCGGGTCGGCCACTTTTCAAGCGCCTCGGGCAGCAAGGTGTGATTGGTGTAGGCAAGCGTGCGGACAGTCAGGTCCCAGGCGGTATCCCAATCCAGCCTGGCTTGATCCAGAAGGATTCGCATTAGCTCGGCCACGGCCATCGCGGGATGTGTATCGTTAAGTTGGATCGCCACCTTGTCGGGGAGGCTTTGCCAGTTGTCGTTCGTGCGGCGGAAACGGGCGACGATATCGCCCAGCGAGCAGCACACCAAGAAATACTCCTGGACGAAGCGCAGCGCCTGGCCCGCAAGCGTGGAATCGTCGGGATAGAGCACTCGCGTCACGGTTTCCGCCACGACACGATCCACGATTGCGCCGACAAAGTCGCCTGAGCTAAATTCGCCGAAGTCGAAGAACTCGGGTGAAGCCGCTTCCCAGAGGCGCAGCGTGTTGATCGTCCGACCGCCGTAACCGACGATTGGACGATCGCACGGCACGCCTAGTAATTGAGTCGGATGGCCGGGCACCGCGCGAAGCATGCCATCGATTAATTGAAACGAGCAGGCGACCGGCACCGGGATCGCTTCACGTGGGCGGGTTACTTCCCAGGGATCGGCCTGAGCCAGCCAGTGGTCGGGTTGTTCGACCTGGAAGCCATTGTCGATTGACTGCCGGAAAATGCCGTACTGATAGCGCAGGCCATAACCCATCGCCGGAATCTGAAGAGTGGCCAGCGAATCGATGAAGCAGGCTGCAAGGCGACCGAGACCGCCGTTGCCCAGGCCGGCGTCGGGCTCGGCCTCAATGGCTTCCTTCCAATCCAGCAGCGGGTCCGACTTAAGCTCGTCGCGGACGAGCTTTTCGACTTGCAAATTGATGATGTTGTTGACTAGCGCGCGGCCCATCAGGAATTCCATCGAGAGGTAATAAACTCGCTTGGGGTTCTCCTTGTCGTAAGTCGTTTGGGTTAAGAGCCAGCGTTCGGCAAGCAAATCGCGCAACGAGCGTGCGACGGCCTCGAAGCGCTCGCGTGGACTGGCGTTTTCTCGGGCGAGGACATGGTCGAGAATCAGATGACCATCGTAGGAACCGACAATTGCTTTCTCGCGGCGATCCAGAGCAGGCGGGCCCGAATCGGTCTTGGTGGCTTTATTCGAAACGAGAGTACGGCTCATATAAAAGCTCTCTTTTTGATCAAGGTAAAGTGAGACTGTGTGACTTCGCGTTGTTGATTTCGAAGGTCGTCGTTTCCTGATTGAGTATCCAGTGCGGTTAGCGAGGGATTCCTGGCAATTCACGAGAGGTCATCTTACTCGGTTCTGGCTCCGGAGGTTGAGTGTCGAACGACATCGCCTCGCCCAACGAGACATGCCGGTTGATCGGTCCAACCCAGTCTTGCAGTTTTTCAAATCGCAAACGGTCGCGGACTTCGCTGTGCGCCCCAACGACTCGGAATCCGATCTTGTTGCTGGCCAGTTCATCGTGCAGCCGCCTAAGCATGCGCACTCCGGAGACATCCACATAGGGGGTATTGGAGAGGTCGAACACCACGCGTTTCAACTCCGGTTCGCTCCGAGCTCGCGCAAGCACGGTCAGTAAGACGTGGTCCACATTGAAATAGACGAGTGATGCTTCGACTCGGAACGGCAGGACACCGGCGACGACCTCGTTCTCGGGGTGTCGGGCAATGTCGGAGAACCGGTCCGTTCCCGGGATGCGGCCAAGGAAGGCCACGTGAGGCCGCGCCGTTCGCCACAAGAGCATGACCACCGAAGCCAGCACCGCGATGATCACGCCATCGAGGATTCCCATCAGCAGAACGCCAGCCAGCGCCACGCCGGCTGCGCCAAAATCGATCCGACTTGCGTGCCACAGGTACCGCAGCTCTTTGAGATCGATCAAACCCTTCACGGCGATGAGCACGATCGCCGCTAATACGGCATCGGGCAGGCTTTGAAACAAGCCCGTAAAAAACAGGAGCACCAGTGCAATTGCCGCAGATGCAAAAACCAGCGACAAGGACGTGCGTGCTCCGCCCTTTTCGTTGACGGCACTCTGCGACAAGCCACCGGCGACCGGATAGCCCTGCCAGAGACCGACCAGGAAATTGGCTGCTCCTAGTCCCAACAACTCTTGCCGTGTATCCACGGCATAGCGGTGCTTCAGTGCAAAGGTGCGCGCCGACGATACGCTCTCGATATAGGCCAACAAGAAACATGCGAAGGCCAGGCGCGTGAGCTGTCGCAGGTCATCGGCGCCAAGACCTCCCAAGCCCTCGGCGGCGATCTGAAAGTGGGGTAAGCCGGCGGGTAAATGGCCGACCACCTTAACGCCGTGCTCCTCGACCTGGCCAAGCGTAGCTACGGCAATTGCGATTAGCACCACACCAAGAGCGATGGGGCGGCCAGGCAGGAATTTGTCCCCAAACAAGAGCGCGACGATCGCCACCGCGCCGATCGCAAGCGTGAGCAGGCTTGTCTCGGGCATTTGCTGCACGATCAGTCGGATGCGCTCGAAAAAGTCGTCGCCGCCCCCTTTGACGCCGAACAGCTTTGGGAGTTGAGTGGAGGCAATGACCAGCGCGGTGCCGGCCTTGAAGCCGGTCAAGATGCTCTCGGAAATGAAACTCACCAACACGCTGAGCCGCAGGAGCCAAGCCAGCACAAAAACGCCGGCCACGATCATCGCGGTTAACGATGCCAAAGCGGCATGCCGCGCGAGATCGCCCGCGGACATGCCCGCCAAGGTGACACCAACGAGAAGCGAGATGGCGGACGTTGGACCAATTGCCAGGTGGCGCGACGATCCGAAGACCGCGTAACCGAGGCCCGCAAGGAGGTAGCAATAGAGCCCCATCTCGGGCGGCAGCCCGGCAAGAGCGGCATATGCGAGCGAGACGGGAATCGCATAGGCGGCTAGCGTAATGCCGGCAACGAAGTCAAAACCCAACCACGCCGTTTGGTACTGCGGCAGCCAGTCGGCGATTGGGAGAAACCTCCAATGGCTATCGCGTGTGTCGGCCATTTTTTTGCTGCTGCGTTACTTGCTTGCGTACAACACGACGACCGAACGATCCGCAACTCGATAGGTGTTTCCTTTGATCGTTGGTGCCTGATCCCAAGGAACAATGTCGTTGGGTGAATCGAGCGAGGTATCGAGCCACCTCCGCCACGGAGGCCCGTCCACGGGCGGTAATTCAAAGTCCAGCGCCTCCCAGTAAGCATTCAACATGAGGTGGAAGAATAGCCCTTCCTTCCGCAGTTCGCCGGTCAATGCCACGCTGAGCGAACGATCGCCCCAATCGGGCTGGTCGAGTTTTACGCCGTGCCAGGCCTTGTTTGCTGCTTGTAGGAAGGCGGTCAATCCCACGCGGTTTCGCTCATGCTCCATGTCGCGCATCGAGCGGTGCGCGGCAAGCAGACTGACGAAGCGACGGACGTCCGCATGTTTCTCAAGCCGGGTCCAGTCGAACCAATTTAACTCGTTGTCGTGACAATAGACGTTGTTGTTGCCGAGCTGCGTGTGCCGAACTTCGTCACCCATCAGAATCATGGGCGTGCCCAGCGACATCATCGTGATCGTAAAGAAGTTCTTGACTTGGCGATTACGCAGCTTCTCCACCGACGGGTCATTGGTTGGCCCTTCCACTCCGCAGTTCCAACTGCGGTTGTCGTTGGCGCCGTCGCGGTTGCCTTCGCCGTTCGCCTCGTTGTGCTTTTGGTTGTAGGAAACCAGATCGTTGAGCGTAAAGCCGTCGTGACAGGTGACGAAGTTGATGCTCTGCTCCGCCTCGCGCGCTTCGTGACCGTAGATCTCCGGGCTGCCGACGATCCGGTCGGCCACTCGTCCGAGCGATCCCGGTTCGCCGCGGAAGAAGTCGCGAACGTCATCGCGGAACCGGCCATTCCATTCCTTCCAGGCGTCTCCCACGAAACTTCCCACCTGGTACAGTCCCGCAGCGTCCCAGGCTTCGGCATAAAGTTTTGTGTTGGCCAGAGCGGGGTCCGATTCGATATCCCAGAGCACCGGTGGATTTGGCAACGGATAGCCGGAAGCATCTCGGCACAGTATGGATGCCAAGTCAAAGCGGAATCCATCGACGTGCATTTCCTCGACCCAGTAACGGAGGCTGTCCACGATCATCCGCCGGACAATCGGGTGATTCGCGTTGAGTGTGTTTCCGCAGCCGGTGTAGTTGGCGTACCATTGGCCACCGTCTTCCAGAATGTAGTAGGTCGGATTGTCGATGCCGCGAAAGCAGACTGTCGGTCCGCGATGGTCGCCTTCGGCGGTGTGGTTGAAGACCACGTCGAGAATGACTTCGATGCCCGCGCGGTGCAGCGCCTTGACCATGTCGCGAAACTCGTCCACGGGCCCGAGCGGATCCTGACGAGAGCTGTATGCCTGGTGCGGAGCAAAAAACGAGATGGGAGCGTAGCCCCAATAGTTCACCTTACCCGGCGGGCAATCCAGGGCGTCGAATTGAAATACCGGCAGCAACTCCACGGCGGTGATGCCGAGCTCTTGCAGATAGGGAATTCTTTCGATGAGGCCGGCGTAAGTGCCGCGTCTGGCCTCGTCAACTCCGGAACTGGGGTGGCGGGTGAATCCGCGGACGTGCATCTCATAGACAATCGTCCTCGCCGAAGGTCGGCGCAGCGGGACGTCCCCCTCCCAATCGTAAGCGCCGGGATCGACGACGACGCTCTTCATCGCGGATGCGGCATTATCGCCTTCGCGGTGCGCAGCGGTACGGTTATAGTTCTTGGGAACCACGACACCGCGGCCATACGGATCGAGCAACACCTTGGAGGAGTCGAATCGAAGACCGCGGTCGGCTGCCGCTGGGCCGTCTACGCGATAGCCGTAGAGCTGTCCCGGCAAGATGCCTGGCACAAACACGTGCCAATAGTGGTACGAGTGGTTCGTGACCGAGTCGAGCCGAACTACGCGAGACGGCGTCGCAGTATCGTCTCGGTCGAAAAAAACCAGTTCGACACCGGTGGCGGTCCGTGAGCAGAGGCTGAAATTGACTCCGCCCTTGACGACCGTGGCGCCAAGCGGCGAGCTGCGGCCGGCTTCGTCGGCAAGTCGCTCGAACTCCGCAGCGGACTGTGGTTCGCCACGCTGGGTGCTTGCGGGCGGCGAAAGGGTTCGCACGACGCGTGCGGCGGTGGCTTGGGCTTTACCGCGATTATCGTTCGACATGGTTTACACTCAGCAAGTTCTTAGTGCCGCGGGGGCGCTTGGCATTCACTGCCGCATGATGAAGTCGCAGAGCTGAACGATCGTTTCAAGGTCGGGTTTTGAGATGTCCTGTGCATGAGCAACATTGTTGCGCAGCTGCTCCAACTTTCGGACGGCATCTTCGGCCTGCCGTCGCGACGAGAAGATGGTGAGCTGCCGGATGCCCTCATGGCGTGCCACGATCTGGCCCTTATCCGAGAACTGAAGGCAATCCAATAGCCGTGCCCGCTGGTTGCGGCGACTGCGTTCATCCACGAGCGCCTCTGCCTTTTGCAGTCGGCCCTCCGAAACGAATTCCTTCCAAGAATCTGCGGGGCAATGAGTCTCAATCAGGTCCAGGAACCGCATTTCAATCAGCGTCACCACGCCAAAGATCCACATTCTCACCGGTGGTTTTTGCAAGTCGGCCGCCGTGATGATACCACCGACGGCTCCCAGAACGGTGACAAAAACGAAGCGAGAACGATTCAGCTCGTGCAAAACCCGCAACAAGGGTACGTCATCACTCAGGACGCTTACCTCAGCCAACGGGCGTTGGAACTGCCCGCAAGCGCCATTTGTGAGCGAATTATTTTCGACATAACCTGCGATTTGGCCTGCATGGCGAATCCCGACAACCTCCGCGCCGTTGGCTTCCATGAAGTTTCGGACTTCCGCGCTGCTCGTACCCTCATCAAATGATGCCAATGGCTCTGCAATGTCTCTTGCCGTAAACGACTCGGTAAACGTGCGCTTAACGACGTCGGAGATCCTCGAAGACATCACACTCCCATGCATGGACGTGCGTAGCGTGAAAACGGAGTAAATGCGCTGTCGAAGGTCGTCGAAACAAGCGACGAAGAGGGCAGTGCAAGGCCGGTCACCAATGCATCGATGATAAGATGGGCAAGACGTTCGGCCGTTCAAAGCAATCGGATATCGCTTTGGCCTTGGTCTTGAACTTTGGTTCCAGGATGTCTCGATGCAAGCCCTCAATGATATTGATGCGGCGCAGCAATTGAAAGCGCTCGATCAATCGGCAAGAATGATCGTTCACGAGTGAATGCGGGCCAGGGTATGCGCACTTCCCGCGCGATTCGGTCGCGCGGGATCCCATCATCGTTGTCGAACAGCTTTGAGACGGATAGGGCGAATGCCTCGGGAGGTGCGCACGCGCCGCCGTTTCGTCTCACGTATCTTCCTTTCTGAATCAAGACGTTGGAGACGGCCTTTGGGTCGGTGCTCGATGTCCAAGTCACGTATTAAAGTGCGTGCAACACTGCACTGCTGGAGGCTAACAATGGTCCGATTCGTTTTCGTGATTCTTTTTGTATTTCTCGGCACGATCGCTGTCGGCACATTCGCGCAGCAACGCAATGGGCCGGCCGAAACCAAGCAGTCAAACGCAGATGAAGAACAGATCCGTACGTCGGTGGTTGCCTTCGTAGAGCAATACAACGCCCACAAGGTAGACGCGCTCGCGGCGCTGTTTGCGTCCGACGCACGCATGGTTTTTCAGGATGGCTCGGAGGTGAACGGACGCGACGAAATTAAGGCGACCTTCGAGGAGGCTTTTCTCGATAGTCCGAAGGCGGCGGTCAGCGTCGTCGTGGACTCGATCAAGTTTTTGACCCCCGATGTTGCAGTCGAGGAGGGTAGCACCACCTTATTCCCCGACGGTGAAACGCTGACTTCCTTAGAGCGCTACACGGTTCTGCACTTAAAGAGGAATGGCCGCTGGCTCATGCAGTCGGTTCGCGTCGTGGAAGAAGAAAGCCTGTCGGCCTACGGCCAACTGCAGCCGCTCGAATGGCTCGTCGGCGAGTGGATCGACGAGGGGCGAAACGAAGTGGTCAAAGCAAAGTTCAACTGGGACGAGAGCAAAAGCTTCTTGCTTGAGGAATTCCAGGTTGTTCGTGAGGGAAGTGTCGTTTTGAAAGGTACGCAGCGTATCGGATGGGATCCGCAGGCAAAACAGGTTCGCTCATGGATTTTCGATTCGGCCGGCGGCTTCGGCGAGGCTGTGTGGACACCAACCGACGACGGATGGATCGTCAAGGCGAAAGGTGTCAGGTCGGATGGCTCATCCGCGTCAGCCACGCGCACGCTTTCGCGAGAGGACGAGGACCGCGTCATTTGGTCCGCGACCGAAAGAATCGACAACGGCGAGCAGTTATCCGACCTTGCCGTGACAATGGTCCGCAAGCCGCCACAGGCTGAATAGCGAGGTTGCCGGGGGTCTCTGACTTTTTTTAAATGGAATCTAAGCATGAAACGCCAACTAAAATATGCGGTCACCATCTTGTTTATCGTCGTAAGTATTCTCGGCCCCGCCATTGATGCATATGGCCGGGGCGGTGGCCGCGGGGGTGGAGGCGGTGGACGAGGCGGCGGCGGCGGCGCGCGAGGTGGTGGCGGCGGTCGACCAAGTGGCGGGGCTCGACCGAGTGGTGGCGCACGACCAAGTGGCGGGGCCCGACCAAGTGGCGGGGCCCGACCAGCGCGGGGCTCGACCAGCGCCGGGGCTCGACCAAGCGGCGGTGCACGGCCGAGCGGCGGCCAAGTTTCACGTCCTTCGCATTCCGGCGGCCGATCTCCTTCCATGAGTCGGCCCGCTACGCCATCGCGCCCTTCGAATGTGGCCTCGCGCCCGTCCACCGGCGCCCGACCGGGCGGCGGATCTCCGGCACGACCCTCGCAAGGCTTAACTCCCGGATCTCGCCCCGGAAACGTGGACTTCGCGTCGCGTCCTAGCACGCGGCCCGCCGGCGGCGCTTCACCGGGATTGACGCCTGGGACTCGGCCGGCAACCAGACCGGGCACCGGAGCGAGTCAATTGCCGAGCACCGCGGGAAAAGGGCAAGGCACTCGGCCTGGACAGGGTGGAGCAGGCGCCAGTCAACTTCCAGCCAATCGACCGGGCGCCGGCGGCGCTGGCAAAGGGTCTGACATCGCCCAACGTCCGGGAGCAAGTCAGCTTCCCGCGGGCAAAGGTCCGGGCGCGAGCCAGCTCCCAGCGCGGGGTTCAAACGCAGCCAAAGCGGCGGCAATCGCAGGCGCGGGCACAGCCTTACTACCGGGCATGGGCAATCGCCCCGGCGTTGACGGCGGTCGGCCTGGTGCTGACGGCGGTCGTCCGGGAGTTGGCGATCGCGAGCGGCCCTCGCAGCGGCCCACCAATCCGCAGGATCGTCGTGACAATCTGCAAGATCAACTTGCTTCGCGCGATGACATTCGCGATCAGAACCAGCAAGAACGGCAGGACCGCCGCGACGACGTGCGCGAAGACTGGCATGATCACTACGGCGACTTCTATCACAACCATGACCACTGGCATCACGGCCACTGGCACGGCGACTATGGCGATTGGTGGAATCACATGTGGGACGACCACACCGCGCTGATGGCGTTCGGCACCACGATGTGGGGCATCAACCGTGCCGCCTACGGCTTCGGCTACTGGGGATATGAAAACCCCTACTACACGGAGTCGTATCCCGTGGGCGGCGATGTCGTGATCGACTACTCGCAGCCGATCATGATCGAATCCGCGCCGATCGTCGAATCGGCGCCTGTTGTCGAAACGGCCGCAGCCGGTGTGACGGAAGTCGCGCCAGCACCTGGCATCACTGACTTTGACGCGGCGAGAGATGCGTTTTATCGCGGGGACTATTCGGCGGCTTTGGCATCGACCAACAAGGCCCTGGCTGCCATGCCCAACGATCCAATCATCCATGAGTTTCGGGCATTGGTGATGTTCGCGCAGGGCAAGTACCAGGAAGCGGCTGCCGGACTCTACAGTGTTATGTCGGTTGGCCCTGGTTGGGACTGGACGACGCTGAGTAGTCTGTATCCGAGCGTGGACACGTATACGAAGCAGTTGCGAGCGCTTGAACAGAACGTCAAGGCAAATCCTCAGGCATACGACGCGCGGTTTGTGTTGGCGTATCACTACTTGACCACGTCGAACAAGGATGCGGCGACCGTGCAACTGAAAGCGCTTTACAAGCAAATGCCGCAAGACGAGCTGGTTAAGCAATTGCTCGTAATGACGGCCGGTCCCGAAGCGGTCGGCGGCGCACCTATCGCTTCCGATACCGCCGAGGCCAAGGCGCCGGCGGTTGCAGCCGACGATTTGCTGGGTAAATGGGCCGCTAGCGGCGAGGGCGATTCCAAGTTTGCGATGGAGCTCGCAAAGGACGGCAACTTCACGTGGACCTTTACACAGAAGGGAAAGCCGCAGACTGTGAAGGGCGTTTACGCCTTGGACGGCAACGTGCTGGCAATGGAGCCAGAGAGCGGCGGCGTCATGCTGGCCGAGGTCTCAGAGCCAAAGGCCGGTCGCTTTGACTTTCACCTTTTCGGCGCGCCGCCTGGCGATCCCGGATTGAAGTTTTCAAAGAGCTAGTAAGTCCAAGCGGAGAATGCAAAACCCGGCAGCGCGACTGTTTAATTAGTCCACTGAGTGTTAGGCTGGCGAATTAGCACGTCAGTAGTATTGTCGCCATTTGTTACCGCGAAGGATGTCGCAATGTTCCTTGACTATCTTGCGTTGATCATCCTGCTGATCGGGCTGATCCTCGTATTCTATACGTTCATCTACATCCACGACCTGCCGCACGAGATCGCCAAAAAACGCCACCACCCGCACGAAGAGGCGATTCACGTTGCCTGCTGGCTGAGTCTGTTTACGCTCCATGCGATCTGGCCGATCGTCTACATCTGGGCGGTAACGCACAAGAAGCCGGGCGGAGAGCACACCACCGCGACGGGTGAAAAAAAGCCCGAGGTTAGCGAGCGGCTCACCGAACTTGAGCGACGACTTAGAAGGTTGGAGAGCGCCACCAATAAAGCCGCCCCCCAATTGGAGAAGGCCCCATGATCGAGCTCATCATTGGCACATACGGCCTTTTGTGCTGGCTGATCTTCAAGAAGTTCAAACTGGTTCCAGTCAACGCGTATACGATCTTTACCGCGATTCTTGGCGGCGTCGTCATCCTCGCGACGCTTTACGTCCTGTTGTCGGTTTATCATCCCGTCAGCAACGACGGCCGGATGTATGCCGCGGTCGTTCAGATCGTGCCGAACGTTGGCGGCACGGTCGTCGAAGTGCCCATCGAGGCAAATAAGCCGATCAAAAAGGGAGACGTTCTGTTCCGCATTGAGCAGGCGCCATTCCAGACGGAAGTTGACCGTCTTCAAGCCCTGCTGGCGTCGAAGAACACGAACGTAGCGCAACTCAGCGAGCAGTTGGCGGCCGCACACGGTGCAACGGAGGAAGCCAGGGCCAACTTGCTCGTTGCCGAGTCGCAATTCGACCGGCAGGCGCGTGAAACCGCCGAACAAGCAGTCGCGGCGGAGAAACAGGTGCAGAAACGCCTCGATTTGGCCAACAGGTCACTACAACGTTCCACCGAGCTGGTGAAAACCAAGGCAATCTCCCAAGAAGAATACGATCAGGACCGCACAAAAGTGCTTAACCTCCAGGAAGAGCTGTCGCAGGCGGGCAACGCCAGGCGCATTGCGGAGGAAAAGCTGCGGACCGGCAGCGCCAATCTGGAGGCGGTCCGTCAGGACATCGCACAACTTGAGGCGGCCGAGCGTGCGTTGGAACTTGAAATCAAGTCCGAAAGCGACGGGGTAAACCCTGAGGTGCGCGAGGTGATGGCTCAATTGGATAAGGCCCGCTGGGACCTAGAACAAACCGTCGTGCGCGCGCCCGGTGACGGTTACGTTCCGCAACTGACGTTGCGGCCCGGGCAAAGGGCCACCCCCGTGCCGCTCAAGGCACTGATGGTGTTCGTCGAGACGGGAAAGCCGGTTCTGTTGGCCAGTTACAAACAGAAAACGCTCGCTGGGATCGAGCCGGGGCCTCGAGGCCGAAGCGGTTTTCAAGGCCCACCCGGGGCGATCGTTCCCGGTCAAGGTTCGCAGCGTCATGACGGCTATTCCGGAGGGCGAGATTCTCGCCAGCGGCGAATTATTAGCTGCCACATCGGCATCGGACAAAGGATACGTCCCCGTCGTCTTTGAATACGACGAGGAGGTGGCGGCGCTCAATCTGCCGGCCGGCGTGTCAGGCCAGCATCGCGATTTACACGCATAAGGTCCATGCGCTATCGATCGTCCGCAAGATCATCCTGCGAATGAAGAGTTGGGAGAACTATCTCTTCTAAACAGTCCGAACTCAATGTCGCACAATAAGAGACCTCACATGGACGGCACATTTACCCTCCGCGAATATGGGATCACCGTTGGCGAGATCCATCACAATCTACCGCCGAGCTCGCTCTACGAGCATTCGATTCGGTACGAAAAGGACGCCAGCATCGCTGAGAACGGCGCACTGGTGGCATATTCAGGCGTAAAGACGGGTCGATCGCCAAAGGATAAGCGCGTTGTCCGCGATTCGACCTCCGAAGCAGACGTGTGGTGGGGGCCGGTAAACGTGCCGCTCGATGCGCAATCGTTCGCAATCAATCGCGAGCGGGCAATTGATTACCTCAATACGCGCGAACGACTGTACTGCTTCGATGGATTTGCCGGTTGGGACCCGAAATATCGAATCAAAGTCCGCGTGATCTGCTCGCGGCCGTACCACGCATTGTTCATGCACACGATGCTCATTCGCCCAACGAAGCAGGAATTGGCGGATTACGGCAAGCCCGACTTCTTGATCTGCAACGCCGGGGCTTTTCCAGCCAATCGATTGACCGCGGGCGTCGATTCCAAGACAAGCATTTGCCTGAGCCTTGCAGACCGGGAGTTGATCATCCTGGGCACCGAATATGCCGGAGAAATGAAAAAGGGCGTGTTTACGGTGGCCAACTACTTTGCGCCGAGCGCGGCATGTTATCGATGCACTGCTCGGCCACTGCCGATCGGCAATCGGGCAAGTCGTCGCTCTTATTTGGACTTTCGGGCACCGGCAAGACAACGCTTTCCGCCGATCCCAAGCGCGATCTGATTGGGGATGACGAGCACGTGTGGAGCGACGACGGAATCTTCAACATTGAAGGCGGCTGTTATGCAAAGGCCATCAATTTGTCGCCTGAAAACGAACCAGATATTTTCCAAGCCCTGCGGTTTGGATCGGTTTTGGAAAACGTCGTGCTCGAAGACGATCATAGCGTGGACTACACCGACACCAGCATTACGGAAAACACGCGCGGGGCGTATCCGATCGAGTTCATCAAGAATGCACGGATTCCGTGCACGCGGGCCATCCGACCGACGTGATTTTCTTGACCTGCGACGCATTTGGCGTGCTGCCGCCGGTCAGTGCGCTGTCGCCGGCGCAGGCGATGTACCACTTCATCAGCGGTTATACGGCGAAAGTAGCCGGCACCGAGATCGGCGTGAAGGAGCCGACAACAACGTTCTCGCCGTGCTTTGGCGGGCCATTTCTCGTTTGGCATCCGAACAAGTACGCCGAACTTCTGGCGGAAAAAATGCGGCAACACAAGTCGCGCGTCTGGCTGGTGAACACGGGCTGGTGTGGCGGAGGGGCCGGAGTCGGCAAGCGAATTAAGTTGTCGCATACCCGTGCGATTATCGACGCCATTCACACCGGCCAATTAGCCGAAGCCAAGCGGCAGCGGCACCCGGTGTTCGGCTTCGAGGTGATCACCGAATGTCCCGCGGTGCCGTCGGAGCTACTTTGGCCGCGCGATACCTGGGGCGACCCTGCTGCTTACGACGCGGCGGCACGGAAGCTCGGCGGATTATTCGTCGAGAATTTCAAGAAGTATGAGAGCGGCGTAAGCGCAGAGGTCCGCTCGGCATCACCGGCAATCTAGAAAGCGTGTGTCGGAGCGAGGCGTGAACTGGCTTGCTCGAACTCCACAAGACGAATCCCCCGGCTCACGCGATCGCCATCCTTTCGTTGGTCTGCGTCGCGGGCATGGCATTCGGAAGCCTCCGCTTACGCGGCATCAAGTTGGGCACTTCGGGCGTATTGTTTGTTGCGATCCTCGTCGGCCATTTCAGCAAGCCGATCGATCACGTCACGTTGGAGTTCGTGAAGGAATTCGGGCTGATCCTATTTGTGTTCTGTATCGGATTGCAACTCGGACCGGGATTCTTCGCCTCGCTTCGGCAAGGCGGGTTTGCGACTAAACGCGATGGCCTTGGCCATCGTAGTCGCGGGTGCGCTTACGGCCGCCGCGATGGGATGGTTACTCGGGCTCGACGGAGCCGCCGTGCTCGGCATTTTTTCCGGCGCCACCACGAATACGCCCTCGCTCGGCGCAGCGCAGCAAACGCTGGCGTCGTTTCCCGATGTATCAGACGAACGAGCGGCCCTGCCGGCTCTGGCCTATGCAGTGACCTATCCGATTGGCATCGTCGGTATCATTGGGACGCTTTCGCATTGAAGGCGTTGTTTCGTGTGGATGTCGCTCGCGAAGTCGAGGCGTATGCCGCCGTGAGCGGAGCGAAGTGAAACCGCTCGAACGGCGCACTCTCGTCGTCGAGAACCAAAACCTGCAGGGAATTGCCATACAACAGGTGCCGGGCCTTGCCGAGTCGGGCGTCGTCGTCTCACGTGTCTCGCGAAAGGGAGAAGCCGAAGTTTCCACGGCAACACGAGAGACGATGTTGCACATCGGCGATCGGATTCTCGCTGTTGGGCCAGCGCATGGTCTGGACCATTTCCAGCGCGTCGTCGGCCAATCAAGTAATGAAAACCTGATGGAGATTCCTCGGCGCTGACGCATCGGCAGATCGTAGTCACGAATTCGAGCGTGCACGGGACTGCGATCAGCGAACTTGATCTCGATGCACGTTATGGCGTCACGTTGACGCGAGTCACGCGCGGTGAAATCGAAATGACCGCTGTTCCGACACTGCGACTTCAGTTTGGCGACGTGCTGCAGGCAGTCGGACCTGACGAAGGAATTAGCCAGGCCGAAGCGCAGCTCGGCAACTCCATGCACGCACTAAACGAAACGCATTTCATCCCCCTCTTCGCCGGTATCGCCGCGGGCATCGCGCTGGGAACGCTGCCGATCAAAGTTCCCGGTCTGCCGCAGCCTTTGCGATTGGGGTTGGCGGGAGGACCTTTGATTGTGGCGATCCTTGTGGGACGGTTCGGCAGGATCGGCCGGCTTGTTTCGCACGTGCCGCGCAGTGCGAACTTGGCTTTGCGCGAATTTGGCATTGCCCTGTTCTTCGCCAGCGTTGGTCTGATGGCCGGGCCGACCTTCTTTTCGACGGTATTCAGTCTTTCGGGCCTCCTGTGGCTGGTCGCCGGCGTGTGCGTAACTGTCTTGCCGCTACTGACTCGTCGGCATCTTTGCCCGCAAGACATTTGGCATGAACTACGTGATGCTCTCGGGTTTGATCGCCGGAAGCACGACCGACCCGCCGGCACTTGCCTTTGCCAGCGGAATATGCCAATCGGAGGCGCCGGCAGTGGCCTATGCGACCGTGTATCCATTGACGATGCTGCTACGGATCATGGCTGCTCAAATCTTGGCTGTCGTGCTGTGTGGATAATTGAACGCGCCGCATAAGCGGCGTGATTAAAGTGAGAAACTCCATGACCAAAAAAATCGGCGTAGTAACCGGCGGCGGAGACTGTCCTGGCCTCAATGCGGTGATTCGGGCAGTCGCGAAGTCGGCATGGCGACGCGGCTGGGAGGTGCTCGGCATTGTTGGCGGATTCGAAGGACTGTTGCCGCCCGCCAACGTACGACCGCTCGACTACGAGTCGGTGGGCGGACTGCTGGCACGAGGCGGCACGATCCTCGGTACTGCCAACCGCGGCCGATTTTCGGCAAAAGTCGGCCATGGCGAAGAACGGCGCCTGCCAATCGAGCTGCTCGAAGAAACGAAGCAGGGAATGGAACGGCTGGGGTTTCGGCATTAATTTCCATTGGCGGAGATGGATCGCTCAGCATTGCGCAACAACTGCACGAACATGGCGTCCCGATCGTCGGTGTCCCCAAGACGATCGACAACGACCTTGATGGAACTGTCATGACGTTCGGATTCGACTCCGCGGTGGCTTGTGCCACGGATGCGATCGACCGCCTGCACACGACGGCCGAAAGCCACAATCGGGTGATGGTGTTGGAGGTCATGGGACGCTACGCCGGCTGGATCGCACTTTACTCCGGTGTCGCAGGTGGGGCCGATGTGATTCTCATTCCCGAAATCCCGTTCTCGTATGAGAGCGTTTGCGCGAAGCTTCACGAGCGCGACCAACGGGGGCGGCGGTTTTCGATCGTCGTCGTGGCCGAGGGCGCTCGTCCCGCGGGCGCCGACTTCGTTACCTCGGGCGCTTCGTCCGCCCCCGGCGAAGCACGGCTGGGCGGCATTGGGG
This sequence comes from Pirellulales bacterium, assembly GCA_963829655.1. Lineage (GTDB taxonomy): Bacteria > Planctomycetota > Planctomycetia > Pirellulales > JALHPA01 > JBBDYH01. Next base: position 4,445,107 of record CAWHJG010000002.1, on the reverse strand, counting down.
CGATCGTCACCGCGGAAATCGAAAAACGGACCGGCAAGGAAGCTCGCTGCTGCGTGCTCGGGCACTTGCAACGCGGAGGTCCACCGACCACATTTGATCGTGCTTTGTGCTCGATTTTTGGCGCTGAAGCCGTAGAACTCGTCGCTGCCAACGATTTCGGCAAGATGGTCGCTTATCAAGGATCACAAGTTGCCGGAATCCCGATCATTACCGCGGTCGGAAAACTAAAGACGGTTGCTCCCGGCGGGAATCTCGCGCACGGCACGTGCCTTAGGCATCTGCCTCGGTGATTGAATTATGTTGTATCCAGCCAGCGGTCGTGTTCATTTTGTCGATGAACTTGTGGTGAGTCGCGTGGGAGACTGAGTTTGTGAGCGAACAACCAGAGTCAAATAGCACAGGCGACAGCATTAGCCTAGCGAATGAGGAAGCGGTCAAGAAGGTCCTGCAAAATGCCATCCTCGGCCTGTGGGAAGTCGTCAATGATCTGACGCGACTGCGGCCGTCGCGCCGTGATCGATACCGCGTGACGATTTTTGGCTCTGCCCGAGCCGTGCCTGGCAGCGCTCGCCTACGAGGAGACCAAGCGTGTCGCGGCCGAACTGGCCAAGCTGGGTTGCGACATCATTACCGGCGGAGGTCCGGGCCTGATGCAGGCGGCCAACGAAGGTGCGGCGGCGCATCGGATCTCGTACAGTCGGTGGGAATCCGGGTTGAATTGCCCTTCGAGCAGAATGCGAACGCATTCGTCGGTCAGGCATTTGAACACCGCACGTTTTTCACACGGCTCCACCAATTCGTGCTCACGTCCGACGCTTACATTGTAGCGCCTGGCGGAGTCGGCACGGTGCTTGAAACGATGATGATTTGGCAGCTTCTTCAGGTTCGGCACCTGCACGACACACCGCTGATCCTCGTCGGTCGCATGTGGCCCGGCCTGGTGGAATGGGCGCGAACCATGATGCTATCGTTCGAGCCGCCGCTAGCCAATGCGGCGGACTTCGCTATCCCGCAGTGCGTGGCGCACGCTGATGAGGCGATTGCAGTGATCCGCGAACATTACTCAAAGTGGAGCGAAGTGAAGCAATAAGCGACGGAAGTACGACGTTACACACAACCTTATCGAGTCGCGGCCCGAGCGACATGGCCTGATGCGAGGCGGGCAGGGTGCGGATCCAAGGCGCAAGAGGAAGCGTCGTGATCACAGTGCAGATCGTATCGGTCGCGGGATCGGCCCAGGCAAGTGTGCCTGTTGCACCGCTATGCCCGAATGTCTTTTCCGAGCAGCCGGTGCTGCCAGAGCGCTCGCCGACCGCAAAGCCAAGCCCGTGAGGTGTTATGCCGTCGCGGTTATGGTTCTTGACCATAAGCCGCGCGGTATCCGTTTTGAGGGCCTTGCCGGAGGGATGAAGGAACTCGGCGAAGAACCGCGCGACGTCGGGCGCCGACGCATGCGCGCCGCCCCACGGCGAGGCAAGGTTGCGCGAATATGCGCTATTCCAGTCCCAGTCTTTGGCGGTTGAGTCGCCGCCGCCGGATTCGGGCGCGGTGCGCTCAACCTGACAGCGGACCGTGTCTTCGAGATTGAACGGCCCGAGCCCTAAGGCGGAGTGTTTCATTTCGAGCGGCTTGAAGACAGTTTCTTCAACGAGTTTTGGGAATTCGGTTTTGCTGATGCGCCGTGCCACTTCCGCGGCCAGCAGAATCGCCATGCTGGAGTAGCTGTACGCGCGAGCCGGGCTCGAACAAGAGCGGCGTGCGAACGGCGAGTTCCACGAAATCGGGAAGGGGTGCGTGGCGGCGGCGCAGATCGCTGTTTTCCGGCAATTGATCGGGGAGGCCGGAGACGTGTGTGAGCAATTGACGAACGGTGATTCGGTCACGCGGATTGTCGCTGAAACCGGGGATGAACTTTTTGACGGTGTCGTCGAGCTGGAAGTGGCCGCAGTCGTGTAGGGACAGCAGCGCCGCGACGGAGATCGGCTTGGTGATCGACGCCAGCAGGAATACGGCGGTGGCGGATTTTGCCCCGCCGAACGAGCGGGCAAATATCGTTGTGCCTTGTTGGACATAAAGGGCTGCGGCGTGAATCTGCCCTGTTTCCACGGCGTTCGTCAATATACCGGCCGCGGCGTCGAACTGGTCCTGCTGGAGAGCCGCTAACAGTGGTGAGGCCACGAGGGAACCCAATGCGGATTGAATGACGGTGCGGCGTTGCATCGCGGACATAGTAGCATGCCGTGTCGATCTTCGCCTGGCGGCAAACGGCGAGAGTTGGTCTCAGCGGGCCGCGGATCGAGCGCATTGGGTTCGGCCAGCTTGATTGACTATTGACCTGGAAATCACTGTGTCGAACGAGGCGGTGGCTAATGTGGCGATCAACAAGGCATCTGCAAATGACCATGGTCATAGTAGTTAGAACGCAAGATTGTGAAGATTCGAGATTGCGTCGCTGTTGATTGGTTGAGGCGCTGGGCATGCGGTGTGCGGCATTTTTTGCAAGTACGGCTGCGCTTTGTGAGTGCGCGGTGTTAGACCAATCAATGGAGGGTGATGAGATGAGAAGACGTTTCGACTTTTTCCGAAAAATGGTGTTTGCCTCAGCCGCGGCGTTCGTAGCGACGACAGTAGCGACCAGCGCGCTGTGGGCACAAACCTACGGGTCGGCGAGCGGCTCGAAGAGCGGAAGCTCCACCGACAGTTCCATCACAAAGCAATCCGACCAGAACAAGACCTCAACCGACCAGTCCAAGAGCGGCAACACTGCACGGGACACGGCGCGAGAGGCACGCGAAAGCACGCGCGATGCGCGTCAAGAGGCACGCGACAACGCCAGTGATGCGCGCGATACGGCGCGGGAACACGGGAGTCGGCGAGAGACGCCGGCCGCGAGGCGCGTGACACGGCTCGCGAAGGGCGCGAAGGCGCGCGCGAGACGGGCCGCGATGCACGTCAGACAGCGCGCGACACCCGGGAGGGGGCGCGGGAGCTATCGCGAGACGCTCGCGATCGTTTCCGCGACGAAGGAGACTTTGGGGACCGCGATTGGGATCGAGACGACCGTGGTTCAGTGCGCGCTGAGGCTCGTGACGCATTCCGCGATACCGCGCGCGATGCGCGGGACTTCGGTAGAGAGGCCGTGCGCGATGCGATTCGCACGGGGCGGGACACGGCGCGCGACGCTTTGGACACGGCGCGCGACCGCGATCGGTTGGACGATCGCGATGGTAGGGAGTTTGGACGGGACACGGAGCGGCGCTGGAGTGACTTCGGCCGCGATCTCGAACGAGACACGCGCAGCGTGTTGCGCGACGACGACCGGACTGATCGCGACGACCGTTTCCGTGAAGAACGCAGCAGCCGCGATGAGCGGTACAGCCGGGATGACCGCGACAGCCGCGATCGGGACAGCCGCAACAGCGTGAGTCGCGATACGCGTGACCGTGACTCCCGTTCGGCCGACCGGTTTGACAATTCCCGCCGGAGCGATTCTCGAATTTCACGATCACAGGTCGAGAACTTCCGCGCTTCGAGCGTGGACGCAGGCGACCTGGGACTGAGTTTGGCTCGCTCGTCGCGCGGGTTGATGGTGGACAGCATAGAATCGAGGGCGCTTAGCGAGTACGATCGGTTTGCGTGAAGGCGATCGAATTGTGTCTGTCTCGGACTATCGTGTGACGAGTCCGGACCAGTTCGTTCGCTACCTGTTTGACGACGAATGGCGGTTTGAGCGCGTTCCGGTCTATGTGCGTGCGCGACGGCCGGGAAGTGCCGTTGTATGTGCGGCCGGTGGACTTGATTGAGGAGCTGGTTGCTGTTAGCGACGATTTTGATCCCGTGCGGCAATTCGGCGTCATAATCGACGACGAGTACGACGATTACGTCGTCATTCGCCGCGTGCTGCCCAACACGCCCGCGTTTAACGCGGGGTTGCGGACGGGCGACGTGATTACGACCTGGCAGGGTCAGAGAATTGCATCGCCGCTCGAGTTTTCGCGCGTGCTTGGCCGCGTAGACACCAACGACGTGGCGCTTGGAATCCGCCGCGACCGGCAGGCACGATCGATCGACGTCACGCTGCCGCGGGAATTCATTCGGACGTCGAGCGGCCGGCGGACAACGTTCCGTCAGGACCTCGACGCTGACCGTTCGAACCGCGGCGGGACGATGATCGAGCGCCGCGATGTACGGCCGGGAAGCGTGCGCGTTGAGGGGTCGTTCGAGTCGATGCCGGTTCAGCCCGGGGCCATTGTTCCGGGTCAGCCGGTTCAGCCCGCGCAGCCAGTCGAGGAGCGGCCGGCGCGGCCGGGATTGATGCAAAGGATTCTCGGCGCTAAGCAGTGAAGTTGCTTGGCGCAACAAAAACGCGTGTGGAACACCCGGGAGTTTCACACGCGTTTTGTTTCGGCACCCGCGAACTACTTCAGTAGTGCTTTTAGCTCGTTGTCGAGCTCGGTGATGTGCACGCCGCGGTTGACCACTTTCCCTTTGTCGTCGATGAGGATCATTGTGGGGAGCGTCAGAATACCCATATCGTTCGCGTAGCGGCTATCCAAGCCGCCCGGCTCGAACAACTGCGGCCACGGCATCTTGCTGCGTCGGAGGTATTCGACGAGTTCCTTTTCCGAATTGTCGAGGCTAATGCCGACCAGCGCAAATGCGTCCTTGCCGTATTTGGTTTGCAGCTCCTTAAGCTGGGCGATGTCCACTTTGCACGGCTCGCAGGTGGTGGCCCAGTAGTGGATCAACACCACTTTGCCTTTTAGCTTGGAGAGATCGACGGATTCGGTGCCGGGGACGGCTTTGCCGCGGAGGGAAATGACTTTTCCGACGCTATCCAGCCGGGCGATAGCGCCGTTGGCTTTTTTGCCGGCGGGCATGTCGGCGAATGAATCGACGATTTTGCGATACCACGCCTTGGCCTTATCTTCCTTGCCAGCGAACTCTTCGGCCATTCCGAGCTGAAGCATGGCATCGGCCGAGTCGGCGCTTTTTGGATAATCGCCGACGAACTTCTCGAGGTTGTCGAGCCAGGTGGCTTGAATCTTTCCGAAGTCGGCGTCGGACTGCTGCAGGCTCTGGCCGTACTCCGCAGTCAAGTAGCGGAATTTGGTGTAGGCGGCAAGCTCCATGTCTTCGGCTTTGGCTAGCTTATCCACCATTTCGTTGAGCCGCTCGAGCCCGCTCGGATAGCCGCCGCTTTGCACCGCGGCGCTGATACTGTCGGCGTAGCTGCGGATCCAGACGCCGCGTTCCTTCGGCTCGATTTCAGCGATGATCTGTTCGAGCACATCGGCTCGGCGCTCGTTGAGCTTGGCCTGCTGCGCAGGCGCGGCTTTGTTCACTTCGGCGTCAAGTTTTTGGGCCTCGTCGATGAGCTTTTGCAGCGCCTCGCTGGCGCCTCCGGCGGCAGCGTCACCCGCGGGCGATGGATCGCGGTACGGCAGGAAGAAGGTGAGCTCTTGTGTTTTGTCGCTCGCGCCCGGCAGCGCGGGAAGGTCGATGAGCCGCCACAAATCGCCGGCCTTGACGATCGTTCCGACCGGCATCTGATCGTCCTTGCCATCGGTCTCGATCATGGCGATGACGTTTTCGTAAACGACAATGTCACCCTTGGAGCCGTCGGTTCCGGCGGGGATAAGAGCCGGCTTGTTCGCGGCGAAATGGATCCAATTGGTTTTGCTGGTCACGGCCTTTTGACGGCCCATCATAATGCGAAATTGCGAGACGGCCTTGTCGAGCTTTTCGCGGAGGGCCTTGCCTTTCTCCGTGCCGAGGCCGAGAGAAGTCAGCTCGTTGTCGGTGAGGAGCAGGCGCGAGAATCGCTGATCGTCGCGATCGCGTAGAGCCATCACCAGCTCGGCCGAAACTTCTTCGGGCGAGATCATCTTCCAGGAATCGATGCGGCCGTCTTCGTTGCGGTCGAGGCCCCAACGCGTACCTCCGGTGTTCAACCAGCGGTGATTGTCGGCCTTGCCGTTGAAGTTCTCGTCGATGTCACGGTAGATCTCAATGCCGTCCTTATAGTAGCTCCAGCGATCGACTACGTTGTCTTTGTTAGTGTCTACAAACTCGCGGAGCATCTGGCCGTTGGGATCGCGGACGGCCCAACCGGTTTGTCCGCCGACTTTTTCAGCTTTGATCGTGCACTTGGCAGCGTCCTGCTCGGTCGGCACGTCGTAGCTGACATCTTTCTGTATGGGACTAAGCCGGAGCGCTTGGGCAGCCGTTGGCGCCTGTGCGAAAGTAACGGCGGGCCAAGCAAGGCCGGCAGCCAGCGAAAGGATGGCAAGCTGGAAGGCAGGTTGACGAGTGGGCATCGGCAAGTTTCCTCTAATTCAAGGCAAGCTAGCGTGAGCGTTTTGGGCTGTGCAAGCGCGCATGCATCCTTCGGCGACGCGGTCGCTGCATACCATCTTCGGCCCGCAGCGACGGCAACATCAGCCGGAGTCTCACGATTATAACGGCTGGGCAAGGGGCCGTGACACAGCGATTTACCGCAAATCCCTATTCGTGGTAGATCATTACTCGCATAGCGCCGTCGCCGGTCACGTAACCGCGATACATCCCCTCGGTGGTGAAGTCCATGACGAGTTCACCCTGTGGGGAGAGTACGATTACGCCGCCGTCGCCTCCGAGGGGTTTGATCCGCTGCCGGAGGACCTGGTCGGTTGCCTCTTTGAGCGAAAGGCCCTTGTATTCGACGAGCGCCGCGATCGTCCGGGCGCAGGTTGCGCGAATGAAATACTCGCCGTCGCCGGTGGCCGAGATCGCGCACACGCGATCGTCGGCGTAGGTGCCGGCGCCAATGATTGGCGAATCGCCAATGCGTCCCGGCCGCTTGGCGGTGATGCCTCCGGTGGATGTGCCCGCGGCAAGATGGAGCTTGTTATCGACGGCAACCGCGCCAACGGTGCCGAAGCGATGGCCGGACGAATCGTCGTCGGAAGAGCTCTGATCATCTGGTTGCCATTGAACGTTTTTTTCGTCGCAGCCGTGTCGCGCACGAAACGCATCGCCGCGCTTGAGTCGATCTTCGAGGTCTTTGAGTCGCCTATCGGTATGGAAGTAAGTGGGATCCACCGTTTCCAACTGTTGTTCTTTCGCGAAGTCATCGGCCGACTTGCCAACCAAAAACACATGGCCGGAGCGCTCCATGACGGCGCGAGCGGCGGTGATCGGGTTTTTGATGGTGGTGACGCCCGCGACCGCCCCGGCGCCGAATGTTGAGCCGCACATGATCGACGCATCGAGCTCGACAGTCTTTTCGCGTGTGAGGGCGGAACCTTTGCCGGCGTTGAAATGTGGGGAATCCTCCAATCGACGGATCGACTTCTCCACCGCGTCGAGGCTTGAACCCCCACGGATAAGGATTTCGTGGCCGACTTTGAGGGCGGCTTCCAAGTCGTCACGCATCTCGCGTTCGATTTCAGGCGTTAGCTTTTCGCGGGAGAAGACGCCCGCGCCGCCGTGCATAGCCAGGAACACTTTCGTTGATTGTTTTTCGTCGGCTAAGCTCATGGTGGGGAGGGTAAGAATGATAACGAGCGTTTTTAGTGTGCGCATTGGCCGATGCTCCCCATCAAATAAATGGTGATTGACCTGGCAAGCGGTGAGTGAACAATGGGACCATTGACCACCAGCAGACAACGCGGGGACGATTCATGCAGGTTCTTGTCACCGGCGGAGCGGGATATATCGGCAGCGTGGCGGCAGCGGAGCTGATCGCCGCCGGGCATGCTGTGATTGTATTCGACAATCTATCGCAAGGGCACCGCGCGGCGGTGCCGCCCGAGGCTGAATTAATCGTTGGCGATCTGGCCAATCGCGGCGCTATCGACGCGGTTTTTCAATCGCATCGAATCGACGCTGTAATGCACTTTGCCTCGCGGACGCTGGTCGGCGAGTCGATGCAGCAGCCGTTTTTGTACCTAAGCGAAAACGTCCGCAATGGGCTGAATTTGTTAGAGAGCATGATTGAGCATGGAGTTCGCCGGATAATTCTCTCCTCAACCGCGAACTTGTTCGACCAACCCAAGCGGATGCCAATCGACGAGCAAGAATCGATCGTACCAGGCAGCCCTTATGGCGAATCGAAGCAGTTTCTGGAACGAGCGCTGTACTGGCTGGACCGGACGCAAGGGATGCGATATGCCTGCTTGCGTTATTTCAACGCGGCCGGCTGCACGAGCGAGCGCGGCGAAGATCACACTCCGGAAACCCACTTGATCCCGTTGGTGCTGAGCGTGGCGCTGGGACAACGCGAACATGTGAGCATCTTCGGCGACGATTATCCGACGCGGGACGGGACTTGTGTGCGCGACTACATTCACGTGGTGGACCTGGCGCGGGCGCACATCGTGGCGCTGGAAAACTTGGATCGCGGCAGCACGACCTATAACTTAGGCAACGGCCAGGGATTCTCCGTGAAGGAGGTGATCGAGACCGCGCGCGAAGTGACGGGGCATCCGATCCCGGCGTTGATCGGCCCGCGGCGTGCGGGCGACCCGGCAACGCTGGTGGCCGCGAGCGACAAGATTCGCCGCGAACTAGGGTGGCGGCCGGAGCATGCGTCGCTGCGGGAGATTGTCGCATCTGCGTGGGAATGGCATCGGGAGCATCCGAATGGATACGGAGACACGGCAATTGTGAAATGAGAAGAAAGGCGATACCGAGGGGGTCGGGAGTCGATTTCCGCACCCGCGATTGGGTGTGCAAAAACCGTGGACGGAAAACGACTCCCGACCCCACTCTCACCCGTCGTTCCAGGTGAGGATGACTTTTCCGGATTGGCCGGATCGCATTGCCTCAAAACCCTTTTCGAACTCGCTGTAGTGAAAGCGGTGCGTGATCACCGGGGTAATATCGAGGCCGGACTGCAGCATCACGGTCATCTTGTACCAGGTCTCGTACATCTCGCGGCCGTAGATGCCCTTGATCGTGAGCATATTGAACACGACGGTATTCCAGTCGATAGCCATCTCGTTCTCGGGGATGCCGAGCATGGCAATCTTGCCGCCGTGGGCCATATTGGTGAGCATTTCACGGAAAGCGGCGGCGTTCCCCGACATCTCCAGTCCCACGTCGAAGCCTTCCTTCATGCCGAGCTTCTCTTGAGCTGCGGCGATTCGCTCGGTACGGACATCGATGGCCAGCGTTGCGCCCATTCTGTTGGCCAGGTCCAAGCGATAGGGATTCACGTCGGTGACAACGACATAGCGGGCGCCCGCATGGCGCACGACTGCGGCGGCCATGATGCCGATCGGGCCGGCACCGGTGATCAGCACGTCCTCGCCAAGCAAGTCAAATGAGAGCGCAGTGTGAACGGCGTTGCCGAACGGATCGAAGATCGACTGCACGTCGCGAGAGATGGCCTGACGCGCTGACGGCGGCTCGTTGGCCGGCTCGTGGACCCAGACGTTTGTCTGCGGCAAGGCGAGGAATTCGGCGAACGCGCCGGGGCGATTGACGCCGATGCCTTTGGTATCGGCACAGAGGTGACGGCGGCCGGCGAGGCAGTTGCGGCAGCGGCCGCAGACGACATGCCCCTCGCCACTGACGATATCGCCAATTCGGAAGTCATGCACGTTCGCGCCGACTTCGACGATGCGGCCGACGAACTCGTGCCCGACGACCATCGGGACGGGGATCGTCTGCTGCGCCCAAGCGTCCCAGTTGTAGATGTGCACGTCGGTGCCACAGATGCCGGTGCGCAGAACTTGGATGAGGACATCATTGATGCCGATCGTAGGCTTGGGCAGATCCTCGAGCCACAAGCCGGGTGCGCGGTTTTTTTTGACGAGTGCTTTCATTTCGTAGGGTCGCGGGTCGTTGACGAATTCACGATGTATTGAAGCGCGTGCGGCGCCGCCTGCCGTAGTGCGGATTTTGCCCAGGGTTCGCGTGCGTAACGCAGACAGATTTTTATCGCGCGATTTCGTACCGCCGGGCGAGCATCTTGTAGTATTGCGAGCGCGGTAGCTTCGTTCTGAGTCACGACCAGCAAGCACTCGGCAGCTTGGGCAAACTGGGGCGGGCCGAGCTTGTTGGCTTCGTCGCCGGAGAGAGTGAGGTAATCGCGGCAGAGTTTTTCGGTGGCCTCGCCCGGCAAGTTCTCGAGTTGCTGGAAGATGTTGATCTTAATTCGCCAGTCGTGCCACGAAGCAGGCTGAGCGAACTTCTTATCGTGCACCTTCGCTAGTCTTTCATCGGTGCGCCAAAGACATTCGCGGGCCACATCGACTGCTTGCGGTGCCTTCAAGGCGATCAGTGCGCGAAGCGCGGCTTCGCCGTCGAGGGCATGAAGCCGCCAGTCGGTGTGAATGGTACGGCGCTCGATCAGCGTCTCCAGCGCGGCGAACGCTTCGAAGGATTTGGGAACGCTATGTCGAATATGGTCGGCAAGCTTCGCTCGAGTGCGTGTATCGGTTGCTTTGATATCGGCGTGGCCAAGTTCTTTCAGCGTTTTCATCGCGTTCCTCATCATGCCTTCGCCCGCTTGTCGCCGTGGAAGTAGTTCGAGGCTGCGCCAGGGACATTTCGTCGGCACATTTCACTGGCTTGTTGGATGGTGCGCCGAGCTTACGTCCATTGGCGATTATGGCCGCACGCGGGTCATCGACGATCAGAGCCGAACCATTGAGCTTCACCGCCTTTTCGAACTCTCGCGGGTCAATGTCGCGATCGTCGCTGTAGAGTTGAGTCTTGTACTTGAGCGGCTTGAATCGTGGGTCTTTGACGATTGCCGCGCCGTGATCGGCTGGCGCGCTGATCACATGGTCCCAGAGGTCCATTTCGTCGAGGAGCTGGACGATCTTAGTGTCCATGCCCGGCTGCTTGAGATCCAGGTGGATGAGGCCGGCGTGTTGACGATGAAGCTCGAAGGCCTGTGTGAGCGTGGGGATTCGGCAATTGTCGCCGAGCCAGCCGGGGTTACGGAATCGTGCGCCGCGAAGTTGCGGCCAGGTGACTTCGCTCACATCGCCGTAGAGCTCGACGAGGCGGTCGAGCATGTCGTCGTGAAAGCAGACGAGCATGCCGTCCTTGGTCATGCGGACGTCGATTTCGTTGCCGTCGGCGCCAAGATTGAAAGTCGCGCAGTAGGCTTCGACCGTGTTCTCATGCGCGAACTCGATGCGCGCCGCGGTGACAAATAATCGCCAGACCGTCGCGGCGCTTGGCGACTTTGGAGTGGCGCTGGCTAGCGTCGTTTGCCGATTCAGCGGCGGTCGCGGCCTGTTTCCAATCCAGCCGGTCCAGCTCCTTCAAGATGTCGTCGAGGTTGTACTTGGCCGGTGGTTGGTCGAGAAATGTCAACAATCCACGGACATGCCGCGTCACACCCGGTGGGCAGTCCGGAAACTTGGGATCGGAATGCAGGCAAGGGCAGGGGGGTTCGCCCACGGACGATGCACCGGCGAGAAGGCGGTGATGATCCACCGCGTACGATCCTTGTTGTGAACGGCAACGTATGGTGAGCGGATGGTCTTATTGTCGTTCGTTTGCTCCTCAAATTCTCGGGCATGGGCCAGCATCATGCAATTCTGCACGCGCAGGTCGGTGAGCGTTTCCTGTGTGCCGTTTGTCAGGGACTGTTCGAACCATACGATGCCACGGTCGGGAATTACTCGCGTTGAGAAGGCGATGCCATTGGGGAGGCGTCGCTCCATGAACAGCGTGCCATCGTCGCGGCGCTGCCATTCGAGTTTTTCGAGCTCGACTTTTTGCTTCGTCCAGACGGTGTCGATATGCGTGTGTGCAAGATACGTGAGGCCCAGGTTGGACCAGAGGGCCTCGGGCACGTCGGCGACGACATAACCGCTTGAACTCCACGGCGCGAAAATGCTGACCTTCGTTTCGCGCTGCGGATCAATTGCGCCGTCGCGAAAGCCGATCCGCGGATGGCGGCCGCCGGGGTAGGGGACAACGAACAGGCGAGATTTGTCGTCACTCGACGGTTCGGTGTGCAGGTAGATATTGAATTTCTTTTGAGCGGCGGCGATCTCGTCGGTGGCGAGGCCGGTTGCCGCCTGGATTTCCCGCGCCGTGAAACGGTGTGCCAAACCGTGTTCTCGAGCCAGAACCGCAACTCGTCGTCGGTGGTCGGCCGGCGCGGATCGGTTGTGACAATCGCTGCCGCACGATCCTCAGTTTCGTCTGCACGAACCAGGGCAGGGCAGGGGAGTGCGGCAACGGCTGCAGTCGAGAGAACAAGGCGCAGTAAAATGTTCATTTGGCAAACCTTGAAGCAGCCGCAGTTCAATACTTCACAAGCTCCTTGGCAGTGCCTTCCGGCTTTACCGCGCAAGAACTCCTCGGCGGTCCGCATCATCATCCGCAGCTCGCTGGCGACGGCAATAAATTGCATTCCCTCGGCGGTGCGCTGGAGGGCTGCCTCGGGCGTCATGGCATGAATCCCCGTCGGCGTGCCGGTTTTTTTGCCGGCGGCGATGATGCGGCGGATCATTTCCTCGAACTGGTCGTCGGTCGGCTCGCCGTGTGTGAGTCGCATCTGGGCGCGCAGATCATTCGGGCCTACAAAAATCGCGTCCACTCCTGGTACGCTGTAAATTGCTTCGGCGTTGTCCACGCCCTGCGGGCTTTCGGTTTGCAAGATGACCAGGATTTGATCGTTGGCGGCGGAGAAATATTCGGCGGAAGTGCAATCAAAATTCAGGGCATGCAGCCCGCCGCCGATGCTGCGATTTCCCGCCGGCGGATACTTGGCGGCAGCGACGATCGCACGCGCCTGTTCCACCGTATTGACCATGGGCGCAACAATTCCCCATGCGCCTGCATCGAGTGCGCGCTTGATGTGCGTATGCGTGCCTTCGGGGACACGGCACAGCGGCACACAGCCAGCCTCGGCGATTGATGCAAAGATTGCGGCCGCCTGCGCCCAATCGATCGGCTGATGTTCCATATCGAGCGTGAGCCAATCCCAACCGGTGCGCGCCAGCACGCGAGTCGCATAGGGATCGCCGAGCGAGAGCCAGGTGCCAAATGAAGGCTCTCCGTTGCGAAGTTTTTGCTTGACCGGATTAGTGCGCATGCTGAACAACTTGAATGGTGAGGTCGCCTAATTGAACGAGTTCAGCCGCCGCGCGGTTTGCCAGCGCTTCGCCGGCCGCTACAATTGCTCGTTTCGCCGCAGAAATCGCACACTAAGAATACACGCCTTTTGAGCAGAGGGACATGGCATGACACGGTTGATTGTCGCGACCGCGCTGGCTGCCGTTTTTGTAGTGGCCGCCGTCGCTCAGGAACCGGTTGCGCCGGAAAAACCAAAGCAGCTTCCAAGACGTCAAAGACGGAAAATGCCCGCAGCACGTTCAAGACAGCCAAGGAACGGAAAAGCTATGTGATGGGGTTGGATATCGCCGCGTCGCTTCGTCGAACGGGCTATGACTCGGCTGACATCGAAGTGAGTTCTCTGTTCCGAGGTTTTGGCGATGGATTAGAGGGTCGGCCCCAGTTGTCTACCGAGGAGATCCGCGAGACGATGGAGCTACTTCAGACCGAGCTGGTCGCTCGCCAGAAGGAGATGTTCAAGGCGGAAGGCGAGAAGAACAAAAAGGAAGCCAAGGAATTCCTCGCGGAAAACTCGAAGAAGCCGGGGGTCAAGACCACCAAGTCGGGCTTGCAATACAAAGTGCTCGTTGAAGGAGCAGGCGCGACGCCCAAGGCCACAGACACGGTGAAGACGCACTATCACGGCACGTTCGTCAACGGTCGCGTCTTTGCAAGCTCGATCGAGGACGGAAAACCGTTGGAGTTACCTGTCAACGAGTTTGTTCCAGGCTGGAGCGAGGCGCTTCAGATGATGAAGGTGGGCTCGAAGTGGCAACTGTTTGTCCCGAGCGAATTGGCATATGGCGGAGATGGCACGCCAATGATCCCACCAAATGCTGCGCTGGTGTATGAGCTGGAGCTTCTGGAAATCGTCAAGAAACCGCCGCAGCCGGAGTGACTGGTGAGCGTTTTCTTCGAACTGGTGACATGAGCAATTGCAATTCCGGGGATTCGCATTATCTGGCATGTTTTGGTGGCAGGTCCTACGTGCTAAATTGAGAGTATGTCCCTCTCGCACGATTGCGGTAGATCGAACCGCGTTCATCGCCTGCTTCCGCGATACGCGGGGCGTATTGCGCTGGCACTATGCATCGCCGCAGATGCACACGCCCATCAACGGCAGAGCTTTGATGCAGCGCGCGAACGAATGGTCCGCGAAGATATCGTTGGCGGCGGTATTAAGAACGAGCGTGTGATCGCCGCCATGCAAAGCACGCCGCGGCACGAGTTTGTGTTGCGGAAGGACCTGCCGCTGGCGTACTACGACATGTCGCTGCCGATCGGAGAAAGCCAGACGATCTCCGGTCCGTTCGTCGTCGCCTACATGACGGAGCATCTCGATCCGCAGCCAAGCGACAAGGTCTTAGAGATTGGCACCGGCAGCGGCTATCAGGCGGCAATTCTCAGCCCACTGGTCAAGGAGGTGTACTCGATTGAAATCGTTGAATCACTCGGCAACAAAGCGGCGCGGACGCTGAAGCGACTCAAGTACAACAACGTGAAGACGAAGATCGGCGACGGCTATCAAGGGTGGGCGGAGCACGCGCCGTTTGACAAGATTATCGTGACTTGCTCACCGGAGAAAGTGCCGCAGCCGCTGGTGGATCAGCTCAAGGAGGGAGGCCGGATGGTGGTGCCCGTCGGCGAGCGTTACACGCAAGAACTTTATTTGTTGCGCAAGAAGGACGGCAAGTTGGAGCGTGAGCTGCTCGTGCCGACGATGTTCGTTCCGATGACCGGCAAAGCCGAGTCGGCGCGCGAGGTGCAACCCGATCCCGCCAACCCGAAGCTCGTCAACTCCAGCTTCGAGGAGTTGGCCGGAAAGAGCGGCGAGCCGGTTGGGTGGTATTATCAGCGGTTGATGACGGTGAAGGAGGATGGTGACGCACCGGATGGCGCGCGTACGTGCGCTTTGAGAATACGATTCCGGGACGCACCTGCCGGGTGATGCAAGGGGTTGGTCTTGACGGACGTAAAGTGCGCGGCGTGGAATTGTCACTTACTCTTCGCGGAAGTGAGATCGGCCCCGGACAGTCGAAGGACGAACTGCCGATGGCATCGATTTCGTTCTTCGACGAAAACCGTGCGCTTTTGGGCCGCGATTGGATTGGACCTTGGCGCGGCACCTTCGACTGGCAACGCCACTCGGAGCGATTCAAAGTGCCCACGCAGTGTCGTGAAGCACTCGTCCACATTGGATTGTTTGGAGCCACGGGCGCGTTAGACATCGACTGCGCTCGAGTTACAGGCCGTCGATCCATCAGGCCTCGGAGAACTCAAACAGAGCAAAAAGAAACGCTAGCATCACGGAATGAACAAAGCCGTTCGGCGGCCCGAATCCGGCGTAACTGTTGACCGTGTTGGCCTTTACAGGCCGTGTGTAGACGAGAAAGAGAATAGTTTTTTGGTATGAGAATCGCTGCAAATCATAGTCTGGCCTTATCTTGTGTGGACATCCGAAACTGGAAATCTTACCCAGTTTACTTGATTTACATGCTAAGGTAGGTATGTTCTGACGTTAGCGAGGGCGTCGACACCTACAATTACCTGTTTCTGGAGCCGTTATTATGTACAGGCGTCTGACAAAGTGGATGGTGGGGCTGGTCGCGATTGCAGTGGTCGCTGTGGCCAGCAACGCCGACGCCGGATGGCGGCATCGCCACGGCAGTTGGGGTGGATCATGGGGAGGTTCGTGGGGTGGTAGTTCGGGCGGCTGGGGTTCCAGCGGCTCATGGGGCGGTTCGTCGGGCGGATGGGGATCGCATGGCGGATGGGGCCATCATCATCGCCGGCATCATGTTGGGTTTGCATACGGCAGTTGGGGTTCGCATGGTAGCTGGGGCGGCGGCTCCAGTGGCGGCAGCTGGGGTGGATATGCCGGCTATGGCTCATCGGGCGGCTGGGGTTCTAGCGGCGGCTACTCGGCTGGCTACGGTGGTGTGTACGGTGGCGGTGTGTATGGCAGCGGTGCGTACGGTAGCGGTGTCATAGTCGACGGCGGCGCATACGTCGCGCCCGGAACTGTGATTCAAGGCGGCGCGGTCGATGCCGCGCGACCTTCAACTACAACGCCTCCGCCTCCGCCAGCAGCGGGCGATACAGCTCCGCTCAATGGCGACAGGCCAAGTATCGATCGTGATGCACCCGGCGTCGATCGCGGCGCTAATCGCTTGAACAACGCGGTGCTAATCAGCGTTCGCGTTCCGGCGGAAGCGAAGGTCTTCGTCAACGGAAATTCGACGTCGAGCATCGGCGAAAGCCGACAATTCATTTCGCGCGGCCTGACGAATGGCCGGCAATACACGTACGAATTGCGAGCGGAATTGGCGCGCGACGGCCAGACGCTGACCGACACTCAGTTGGTTCAGGTCGCTGCCGGCGAGCAAGCTCAAGTTGCCTTTAACTTTGACGGCCGGAGCGAGCCCAAGGCCGCAACGACCAATCGCACGAAGCTGACGCTCAACCTCCCGGCCGACGCCAAGGTGTATCTGGCTGGCCAGGAAACCAAGAGCACCGGCGCTCGACGCGAGTTCGTCTCGAACAAGGTCAGCACAGACCAAGGCTGGGAGAATTATGAAGTCCGCGTTGTCGCGACCGTGAATGGCCGCGAGATTGAGCGGAACGAGTCAATTCGCCTTGCCGCTGGAGACGAAAAGGAATTGACCTTTGACTTCGACGCCCCGGCGATCGCGCAAACGGCTGCCCGGTAAACGTCGAAGCAGACGCCTCGCTAGAATTGAACCGACTCGCCGCCGCACCCCTTAGGGTGCGGCGGTTTTTTTTGGGCCGCAGATTGGGAACACATCGCGCCACCGGCGCAGTTTCACACCGGCTTTGGCTATTGGATCGGTCCGCCGATAATCGTGATAATGGCCAGGCGCTCTCAAACTACCGATCAATCTCAGGTTCGCACTGGCGATGAACGCCGCAATACCGAGCAGAGCGCACCAGGCGGCATGCCGAGGCGTTTGCGTGTAATCCTCAGCCTCGCGCTCGTTTATCACTTGTCGGCAGTATTTATCGGCGCGTGGCTTGCGCCGGGCGCAAGTCCGCTCGGTCAAGAAGTGGGACCGCTGTTTCGGCAGTACATTTTCTTGGCCGACCTAAATCATGGGTATCGTTTTTTCGCCGAATCCAGGTCCCAGCCATCTATTCCACTACACGCTCACGTTGCCGGACGGCACAACCCGGCGCGGCTACTTTCCCAATCGCGAGGAGCACTGGCCGCGGCTGTTGTATCACCGATACTTCATGCTCAGCGAACAGGCCAACGCCCTACTTCCCGGCGACCCGACTCGCGATGAAACGGAGCCTTTGCCTGCGGAGGATTACGCCCGGTTTGACTCGTTGGCGAATTCGTATGCGGCGCACCTCTTGAATACCAACGATGCCAATCGGATTCATTGGCGATTGGTGCGCCATCTGATTCCGCTTGCCGAAGACGTGGCGGCCGGACGGTCGCTCACCGATGAGCGACTGTACGAGACCTTGCGCAGTGGCGTGTTGCTGCGTGAACAGGCGGCGGAGGAGATGCGATGAACCTCGTGCGCGAATATTTGCGCGAGTTGTACGCAGCGATCGTCGCCGGCTGGAATCGGTTCTGGTTCACGCCGGCCGATCCAGCCACGCTCGGTCTGATCCGCCTGCTCGCTGGACTGCTCTTATTCTACACGCATCTGGTCTGGTCACTGGACCTAGAAGGTTTCTTCGGTCCACAAGGATGGTTGCCGCGTGCGGCGCAAGATGCGGCGTACGGTCCAGAGAATCGGGAACTACTTTGGAGTCATTTGAATCACGTTCAATCAACGGCACTCCTTTGGGTCACGCACGTCGCGGCTCTCGTCATCTTCGCGATGTTCGCGGCCGGATTATTCAGCCGTGTGACGAGTGTGCTCGCGTGGTTGGTGACGGTCTCGTATGCCCACCGCGTGATGCCGACGGCGTTGTTCGGCTTGGATGACATCAACGCGATGCTCGCGATGTATTTGATGATTGGCCCTAGCGGCGATTGCTTCTCGGTCGATGCGTGGCGCTCGCGGCGGAAGGGCAGGGGAGGGAAGTGCGCACAACCGACCGTATCAGCGAACATATCGATTCGCTTGATCCAGCTTCACATGTGCGTGATCTACCTGTTTTCAGCGCTAGGGAAATTAATGGGCGAGACCTGGTGGGACGGATCCGCGATGTGGCTGGCTTTCGCGAACTATGAGTACCAGTCGATCGACATGACGTGGCTGGCGACTTACCCGGTGGTTTTGAGCCTCATGGCGCATGCAACCGTGGCCTGGGAGCTGAGCTATTCGGCGCTGGTCTGGCCGCGGCTGACGCGACCGTTGGTCGTAGCTTTATCGATTCCAATTCATTTGGGCATCGGCGTGTTTTTAGGCATGATGACGTTCGGCTTGGCAATGATTATTGGAAACCTGGCCTTCGTATCCCCCTGGATCGTGCGGTCGGTTTTCGACCGGAATCCGAAGCCGGGCGGCCGAAACATCCGCGGCGCAGCGCCAGACCGAACCCTGTTTCGCGTTGAAGTGTCGTTACCGCTGCGTATACTAACGAGTCAACGACGCTGGCCAGTTTCAGGGAGAATTCGCGTGTACCGAGTCGATCGCCGTAGTTGGCGCCACGGCGCCGTGGGAAGCATCATCCTCCAATTGCTCGCGGAGCGCAACTTTCCGTTTCGCGAAATCAAGTTCCTTGCTTCGGGCCGGTCGGCGGGCAAGCACGATCGCGTTCGCCGGGCGAGCAATACACGATCGAGGAGCTCAAACCCGAGGCATTCGACGGTGTCGATTTGGCCATCGGCAGCACGCCCGACGAAATCGCGCGAGACTTCGCCCCCTGGGCGGTCGAGCGCGGGTGCACGGTGGTAGATGAGAGCGGCTACTGGCGAATGAATCCGGAAGTCCCGCTGGTGATTCCCGAAGTCAATCCCCATGCGCTCAACGATCACCAGGGGATCATTGCCAGCCCCAACTGCTCGACGACGCAGTTGGTCGTGGCCATCAAGCCGCTGCACGACGCGGCGCGCGTCCGGCGCGTGATCGTGAGCACTTATCAAGCGACAAGCGGGGCCGGCTTGTCGGGCTGCCGCGACCTGGAACAGGGGACGCGCTCGCAGCTTGCCGGCGATGAATACCAATACGAGACGTTCGCGCACCCGATTGCGTTCAACCTCATCCCGCAGATCGGCTCGCCGAAGTACGAGGGGTACACATCGGAAGAGATGAAGATGGTTTACGAGACGCGGAAGATCATGGGGGACGAATCGATCCAAGTGTGCCCCACGTGCGTGCGCGTGCCGGTGAGCAACTGCCACAGCGAGAGCATTCTGGTGGAGACGGAACGCAGGGTGTCGGTTGACGAAGCCAAGGACCTGTTCCGCCGCTTCCCGGGGATCGTGGTTGTCGATGACCTGGCGAATAAGCAATATCCGATGCCCAACACCTGCGACGGGCGCGACGAGGTATTTATCGGCCGGATCCGCGAGGACCTGTCGGGGCCGAACGGGCTGGCGTTCTGGTGCGTGAGCGACAACCTGCGGAAGGGCGCTGCGACGAACGCCGTGCAGATTGCGGAGCTATTGGTCAAGCAGGGGAAGCGGAAGCGAGTGGCGGCGGCGGTTTAACTCACAACGGATTCGAGCTTTGAACGTCAAACGCCCCCGGCCGTCCGGGGGTTTTTTATCGTGCGCCATGAGCAACGCACCGCGGCGGATAATCAAGCTCACGCTAGCCTATGACGGCACTGACTTTGCCGGCTGGCAGATTCAGGCCAACGCGCGGACGGTGCAGGGGACCGTGCAGGGGATTCTGGAGCGAATCAGCGGTGAGCCGATTGTCGCTGACGGGGAGCGGACGGACCGACGCCGGGCGTGCATGCGCTTGCGCAGGTCGCGAGCTTTGAAACCGCATCCTCCCATGCCTGCGATGTCTTTCATCGCGCCTTGAATGCCGAGTTGCCCGACGACATCACGGTCGTCGCTGTAGAGGAAGCACCGCCCGGGTTTCACGCGCTTCGTTCCGCGCGGCGCAAGCGGTATCGGTACATGATTCACGACGGCAATGTGCGGGATGTTTTTGCGCGGCGCACGGTGTGGCGATGGCCGACGCAACTAGACGACGCTGCCATGTCGCGCGCCGCGAGAGCGCTCGTCGGCACGCACGACTTCAGCAGCTTCGAGAGCGCAGGCAGCGAGCGCGAATCGTAGCGTGCGGACCGTGTATGCCGTCGATGTAGCTCGACCATGCCGCGATCGGCCACACGAAATTCAGTTCGAGGTCGAGGCCGACGGCTTTCTCTACAACATGGTCCGGGCAATCGTCGGAACGCTGGTGGAAGTGGGCAGGGGGGCCAAGCCCGAATCGTGGGTTGACGAGGCCCTGGCCGCGCGCGATCGCTCGGCCGCCGGACGTACCGCGCCGCCGCAGGGGTTATTTCTGCTCTGGGTGAAATACGACGAATAGCTTTCGAATTGTTCCCAAACGGAGTGCCAGTTAAGCTATTCAGAGGGGCGTGTTTTGACCGCGCCAATCCAGTCGCACTTGCGCTTATCACCCGAGAAGACGCGGCAACCTCAGGCAAAGTTTTTCCACCGTGGCCAAGGCGCAAGAGTATCTCGGCTCGTACCGGCTGCTGAACCTCGTCGGCACCGGGCGGAAGTGCGAAGTGTGGGACGCGATGCACGACGCGCTGGGAGAGCGCCGCGCATGTAAAATCATTCTTCCACAGTATCGCGAGGACAAGGAGCAATTGGGGCTGCTTGCGCCAGGAGTTCACGGCCGCCAAGGAGTTGGACCACAAG
The DNA here is from genome assembly GCA_963829655.1 of Pirellulales bacterium. Taxonomy (GTDB): domain Bacteria; phylum Planctomycetota; class Planctomycetia; order Pirellulales; family JALHPA01; genus JBBDYH01. The sequence continues at coordinate 4,424,229 of CAWHJG010000002.1, read as the reverse complement.
AACGTGATCCGTGTCTTCGAGTTCAACGTGGAGCAGACATGTGCCGTTTTTGGCGATGGAGTATTTTCCATCGGTGAACCTGAAGGAGGTCTTGCGGCAGCGACCCGAGGCGATCAAGCCTCTGATTCCCAAGATCATCGAACGAGCGGCCATGGCGCTGGCACATGTGCATGACCGGGGATGGGTGCATCGCGACATCAAGCCGGACAATTTTCTAGTGAACGAGCAGGGGGAGGTGAAGCTGATCGATTTCGCCCTGGCCGAACGCAAGAAGGGCGGCTTTGCGCGGCTGCTTGGCGGGCGCGGGCGGATCGCGGGCACGCGCAGCTATATGTCGCCCGAGCAAATTCGCGGACTATCGCTCGACGAGCGATCGGACCTTTATAGTTTCGCGTGCATGGTGTTTGAGATGCTCGGCGGCCGTCCGCCCTTTACCGGCCAGACCACCGACGAGCTGTTGAACAAACACCTGCGCAACCCCGTGCCTTCGGTGGAAGCTCAGAACAAGAACGTGATGACCGAGTTTTCGAACTTGCTCAAAAAGTCTCTCGCGAAGGATAAAGAGGACCGGCCCCAGTCGATGGTGGAATTCCTTCGAGAGATGCAGGCAACGCGCGTGTATCGCCGCCCGCCGACCGCACTTCCGACGAAGCAGGACGATTAACATTCATTTGAGGAAGACAGCGCGAACGACCTCGAGCTGAATTGCAGGATTTATGGCCAGCACGTTACATCGCCTGCCTCTGGAACGTCCCATCTACGAGCTGGAAGATCGGATCGCGGCATTGGAGGCCTCGCCGGACAAAACGATCGAGACTCAGGAATCGCTGCGCCAAATGCGGCGCGAGCTGACCGACCTGAAAAAAAGCATCTTTCGCGAGCTGTCGCCCTGGGAAACCGTCGAAGTGGCGCGGCACCCCGATCGGCCGATGACGACCGATTATCTGGGTCTGGTGTTCGATGAGTTTGTCGAATTGCACGGCGACAAGTCGTTTGGCGACGACCGCGCGATCCGCACCGGTTTTGCCAAGCTCGACCAATACAAGGTGGTCGTGGTCGGCCATCAGAAGGGGAAAACGCTGAAGGAACGCAACGCCTGCCACTTCGGCTGTGCCCATCCGGAGGGTTACCGCAAGGCGATGCTAAGAATGCGCCTGGCGGAGAAGTACAAGCTGCCGGTCATTTGCCTGATCGATACGCCCGGGGCCTATCCCGGTATCGGCGCCGAGGAGCGCGGCCAGGCACAGGTGATTGCCGAGAGCATGTTCTTGATGTCGCGGCTGCGCACGCCGATTATCTGCGTGGTGATCGGCGAGGGGGGCTCGGGCGGCGCGCTGGGAATCGGCGTGGGCGACAAGATCGCGGTGCTTGAGTATGCCTACTATTCCGTGATCAGCCCGGAAGGTTGTGCCGGCATTCTGTGGAAGAGCCACACCTTCAAGGAGCAGGCGGCGAAGTCGCTGCGATTGACGTCGCGAGACCTGCTTTCGCTGGGCGTGATCGACGACGTAATCGAGGAGCCGCTGGGGGGAGCCCATCGCGACCACCCGCAGATGGCCACTCGGATCAAGATGTACCTGCTCCGACAACTCCGCGACCTGATCGGCAAGCCAATCGATCAGCTAGTTAACGCCAGATATGACAAGTTCCGAGCGATGGGGAAGTATCTGGAAGTGCCGGCGGAGTGATCATCGCGGCATTGAGCTTAGCCCTTGTCACGGCTTGTGGAACAGCGTCTTGCCGTTGTCGTCGCGGAGGATGAAGTCGGGACCGGCGCAGTTTGGCGACGCCGAGAGCGACGGCGATCTGAGTTTTGGCATTCACCACTGCCATGCCGGTCGATTCCTTGGTGGCGCTGAGTGTCAGGCTTTCGCCACTGGCGCTTTGAAGGCCGAGCGCGGGTCCGTCTTTCGAAACGCTAAGCTCCGCGACTGGACGCGACTTCTCGTCGAAGAACTTGAGCGCCGTAATTGCATCCGTCGCTTCGAGCACGGCCTTGGTCTTGCCACTGGCGTCAACGACCACGAACTTCTGCGCTTCCACCGTTCGCGGCTGTTCGGCCTGAGCGGCCGCAAACAACACGGTCATGCAAACGGCAACCAGCACGATCATCAGCCAACCGAGCTGGCGATTCTTGCGCTCCAGATCATTGAGGCGGGCCAGAACCGGATCGGACGAGGGCTGAGCGGCGGACGACATAAGACCTCCAAACGGCAGGGGTTGGCACGGTGAATTGAAACGGGATGGCCAGGGCTGTAGCACCATTCGCTCCGGCCGGAATGATCTTGGCCTGGGCTTTATGCAATCGCAATGGCGGCGTCAGAAAAGAGACGCTGACCAGAAGTCACCTGGTCGCACGCAGAGCCGAGATCAGGCTGTTTTCTGCCCTGGATCCAACGTCCGATAATGTCTCTTATGTTCGATTTCCCTATCGGTTTTCAGGGGAAAACTCATGAACCCTCTCGCTGCGGACAGCAATTGACGAGGCCTGGACGCCGACCGCCCGTGTCACGGTTCGCCGGGCCGCCCGGCCGGCAGACGAAGCGTGGGAAAAGCGGGTCCCGCTTCCGCCTCGACTCGACGGGCCTCCCCTGCCGTTTCGCTGGTTTCCTCGGCGGACGGAAAGAGAATCGGCGAGGCGCGTGCGGACTTCGCCGTAGGACGCGCCGGCGCGCTTTCGTATTCCGAGTGGGAGTCCCCTGCCTCGAGCGCGCTGTCGGTTCCGGCGCCCAACTCATCCTCCAGCCGGTCGAGGTAGGGATTGAGCACCTCGTGGACCTCCGGCGGCATCACGGAGTCGGCCCGGGCGATCAGTAGGGCGATGTAATGTCCTGATCGCGACCGCAAAACATCGTCGCGTGCCGTGGGTACGACGGTAACGGCAAAGAACGTAATGGCCACGCACAACAGCACGCCCTTGGCGAAGCCGATGAGCCCGCCGATTTGCCGATCGAATTCTTGCAGCTTCACGCGATCGATCCAGCCGGCCACGAATCGAAACGCGAGCCAGATGACGAGCGAAGTCGCGACGTAAATGGCCAACATGGCTACAAACCGGTTCCACGGTGCTTCGTCGCCGAACATTCCGGTGGAAGCCAGCGGCTCGCTGAATCGCAGCGCCAGGAAATAGCTCGCAATCAGCGACGCGAGCGACGCGATCTGCCACGCCATGCCTTTGGCAAAACCGAACAAGGTCGTGCCCACGAGCACAATCAGCATTGCGATGTCATACCATTCCATAACGGTGCAGACAGAAGTTGGACGCGAAATTTTGGCAACGCGGAAGTATAACGACCGTGCTGTCATTGCCGAAGGGCAATCATGCTTTGGCGCGGCGCCGTTTCGAACTGGTCTTACCGCCGCCGCCGGTCCCAGCTACAGTCTGCGGCCCATTCTTTCTTCGCCTCGTGGGGCGGTTTCTTGCGCAGGGAGCAAATACAGCCATGGCCGGCTTCAAGACTCATATCGCCGCCAGCACCACGCTGGGAATCGGTTACGCGGCCGGCGCGCACTACGCGTTCAATGTACCGCTTGAGACCTGCGTGCTCGCCGGCGGCTTGTGCAGCATTTCGGGCATGCTGCCCGATTTGGACAGCGACTCTGGGGTGCCGCTGCGCGAAAGCGTGGCATTCGCGGCAGCAGCGGTGCCGGTGATGATGGTGAATCGCTTCGAGCGGCTCGGCATGCCGGTCGAGTCAATGATCCTGGCCGGCATGTTGATCTATCTGGTGATCCGATTTGGTCTGGCCGCGCTGTTGAAGAAATACACGGTCCATCGCGGCATGTTCCATAGTCTTCCCGCGGCTGTCATCGCCGCCGAGGTCGCGTTTCTCGTGTTTGAGCACGAAAACTTGTGGCTGCGCTATTACACCGCCGGCGCGGTCTTGCTTGGCTTCATATCACACCTGGTCCTCGACGAAATCTGGAGCATCGACGTGCGCCGGCTGCGAATGAAAAGCTCGTCGGGAACCGCGATCAAGCTCTGGGGCGAAAGTTTATCTGCCAACCTCTCGACGTACGCCAAGCTCGGTTTGCTGACGTGGCTGGTTTCGCAAGACCCGGGTTGGATGGCGCAGTTCGAAAGCGCGGACACGCGGAGTAACCTGGCCGGGCAGGGCGAGGGAGGAGATAGACGCCTTCCGTTTGAATCGCCTGGGGTTGAACCGATCGACGCGGAAAGGGGCGCACGGCCGGCCCGCCGCCACGGTTCTTTGAGCCGCGGCGTTAGACACACCCCGGAGCGCTTCTCCAACGGGCGTTCGACGCTTCAAAACAGTTTCTTGCTGTCCAGAAGCAGCGTGACCGGGCCGTCGTTCACGAGCGACACATCCATGTGGGCGCGGAAACGCCCCGTGGCGACCTCGAATCCCTTCTGTTGGACGCACTTCACGAATTCTTCGTAGAGCTGCTCGCCCTTCTCGGGCGGCGCGGCGTCAATGAAGCTGGGACGGCGTCCTTTGCGACAATCGCCGTAGAGCGTGAACTGGCTGACGACGAGCATCGCGCCCTTCGATTCGATCAGCGAGCGGTTCATCTTGCCTTCGTCGTCTGGGAAAATTCGAAGGTCGGTGATCTTGTCCGCCAATTGCGCTGCGTCGTCGGAGCTGTCGTTGGCGCCCACGCCCAGGAGGACGAGCAAACCAGCTCCAATATGACCGATGACCTGGCCATCGACGGAGACTTCCGCGCGGCTGACGCGCTGCACACAGGCACGCATGATGTTTCACTGTTGAATTTTCTTCAATGCAGTCAGTGCAGTCGCTCAGGATACGCGCCGTGGTTGACCGCGGCAACGGTACACGCGGCGGCCTATCGGACATTGCTCCATCTCAGCTAAACTGTGCTTTACCATTTGTTTGCACCTTGTGCGCGCAAGTGTGCTCGCGCTTTCTCAGAAACGCTCCATGACGTCTGAAACACTGGCTGCCTTGTATTGTCTGGCGATCTTTGTCGCGTCGCTGGTAGGCGGCTGGCTGCCTCGGCTGTTTCACCTTTCGCACAGCCGCATGCAGATGGCGATCAGCTTTGTGGCTGGAGTCGTGCTGGGAATCGGCATTTTGCACCTCTTGCCCCACGGTTATTTCGAGTTGCGCGACGCGGACCGGGACCTGGCGATCGACCGCGCGGTTTGGTGGTTGTTGATTGGTTTTCTGACGACGTTTTTTCTCCAGCGGCTGTTTCACTTTCACACGCACGAAACACCAGACGCCTTGATCGACGCCGCGGGCCACAACGGGCCGGATCGACATGAGAACTGCGCGGAGGAGCACCAGCATGCGGCCGGACACGATCACGTTTTCACTTGGGGGGGCGTATTCTTCGGATTGACGGTCCACAGCCTCATCGATGGCGTCACTCTCGCGGCAGCAATTCAGGCAGAGTGGGACCATGCCGAAGGCGCGTTACTAGCGGGCTTCGGGTATTTTCTCGCCGTCTTGTTGCACAAGCCGTTCGATTCGCTGTCGATCACCAGCTTGATGCTGGTTTCCGGATGGTCGCGCGGCGCACGGAACGCCGTCAACTTCGTTTATGCGTTGATCGCGCCGGTCGGCGTTTTGCTGTTCCACATCGGGTTGCCGGAGGCCGGTGAATCGACCGTGGTTATCCTGGGCAGCACACTTTGCTTTGCCGCCGGCGCATGCTTATGCATCGCATCGAGCGATTTGTTGCCGGAGCTGCAGTTTCACAGCCACGACCGGTTCAAGCTTTCGCTGGCGCTGGTGCTCGGTTTGGCGCTGGCATGGGGTCTGGTCTTCGTGGAAAGCCAAGGGCAGGGCCATCACCATTCACACACGTATGGCGACGCTGATGGCGGCACCGCGGCCGAGTCGGGACACGATCACTCTTCGCACAAGCATTCGAGTCATTCGCATTCACACGAAGGCGAACGCCACGCGCACGATCGCTAACTTCGTCCGACCGTCGGCGCTGGACTGTCACCTCGATTCATTGCGTCACGGTGCGCCTGCCGTTCGGTTTCTCCCGGCCGCATGATTCGCCAGGCAAGTCGTCCAATGAGCCGGCCATAGATCAGGATTGCTGCGGCCTCCAATGGCGCTCCGACAAGGATTACGATCAAATATCCTCGGCTGCCCAGCAAGCCAAATAGCCAGCCCAGGCCGGCAAAGAGGCCAATGCTCAGAATGTAGAACAATGCCCAGTGAACGAATTGCGTCGCCAGGCTTCGCCAAATAGGCCCGGAAATAATCCACAGCATCGAATTCGCTTCAAGCGTCGAGAGGAGAAAGATCGGAAAGATTAGGAGCACCACAACCCCCGCAGTGGCGAAAAACTGAGCTCCGGCAATTAACGTGGGATCACGCGTGAACTCGGCGATGCCGACTCCAACCATGATCGCGATTCCCGCACACCACCCGACCCAAACCAGGTGCGTCGTTCGCTCGCGCCAGTCGGGCTCGGGCCAATCGTCGCGGCGGTCGAAGTTGTACGCGGTCATTTCAATCACGGCGAACAAGCAGGCCGCAGCGTACGAGAACGTGAGCAGCGCCAGCCAGATCCAGCCGATGCCGAAGATGCCGGCCATGACCGTGCCCATGGGAGTGCCGCTGGCATAACCCGCGGCGATCAACCAGCTCGCGCCGCCCGTCAAAATCAATCCCAGCGACAGAACCAGCCACGGTAACAGCGACAGTGGCCACCAGGGAAATGTGAAAACGCCGGAGAAGAACGTCCAGCGCGGCGGCGGTAGCGGACGGTTTGCCGCTTCGCGCTCGGCGTCGCGATCCAAAATTTCGGTCGGCAACTCGCGCATTGGCACGGGCCGCCGAGGTGGTTCTGGATCAATAGTTGGAATCGGCGATTCATGCTTGCGACGCGGCGGAACGACCGGTTCGCCCCAGCGGTCCTGGTCTCGTTGTTCCACGATTCGAACATCGTCAACAGAGATCGGTTCAGCTTTAATAGGCGGCGGCGCAAGCGGTGCGACGGTGTACTCGACGTCCTCGTCTAAGTCGATTGTCGGTTCGCGAGGCTCGTCAAGCTCTGGAATTGGAACCAGCCCATAATCGTCGATCTTTTCCTCGGTTGCCGAAGAACGAGATTGGGTTTGGGGATTTTGCGATTCCCTCCCCTGCCCTGCCCCGGCTGCTTTTGGCGCATCGACCAGTTGCTGGCAATGAGGACATCGCGGCGACCCTTCACGACGCTCGCCGGCGATCGCAAATCGCGAATTGCAGCTCGGACAGGTGAACCAGACTGCGTCATCCGCCATAAGGTTGTCTGCTCCGGGCCAACCAAGTCGGCCTTATACTTCGAGGCCTCGTTCAGCGCGAACGCGCCGGACCTCCGCGACGATCTCGTTGATGACGTTGTGATGTGCGCGAATATTCCCGCCGGCAACGAGAAAGGCAAGCACGATAAATGCCAGCGTCAATAGAGCCGCCACGTGGTGTGGAGTTACCCAGGCCGCCGTGGACCGCGTGCCGGTTGTCGGGTCGGCGGCGCCGCCAAGCGCAACCACAACAATTACAGCGACCATGCTACAGACTGCCCAGGGAAATGTCCGGCGCTTGAGCTCTTGGCTGCGAGCGATGAATGCGCGATCGAGTGTGTACGTTTCCACGACTTCCTTGCACCATCGGCCGGTGCCGATAAAGTAGGTGACCACGATGCTGTTCACCAGCAGGACGACGAGCGCAGCGCCAATTCCAAACAGCATGTGAGCGCGTTGGCGGCGCAGGATTTCCTGTTTGGCCTCCCCGGTCATCGAATACACTTCCTGGAGATCCCCGACGTACCAGCCGAGCAACATCGCCACAAGCAGGCATAAGAGAGCGAACACAGCGAGTGTGAAGAAAATGCGGATCACGTGCTCATCGAGACCTGAACGGAAAGACTAACCCCTGACTTCTTCAATTTATCTTCTATCCCAGCTCATGTTCTAGCCGGAGTGTATCGGATTACAATTCAGTTATGCACAAACCATTGCTTGCCATCACGATGGGAGACCCTGTCGGCATTGGGCCGGAGGTGATAGTCGGCGCGTGGACGCACCCACAGCTATTCGAGTGGTGCCGCCCATGCGTGATCGGTCATCCCGAGATTATGCGGCGAGCCAAGCGACTAATTGGTAGCGACACGGTGATTCGCGAGATCACTTTTCCCAAGGATGCCCAATCCTCAACCAGCTCTCTCGACTGCTTGCCGACGGGTTCCGACGAGGTACTTGACGTTGAGCCCGGCAAAATTGACGCTCGCGCGGGACAAGCGGCATACGATGCCGTCGCCGAAGCAATCGAGCTCGCACAGGCGGGGGCCATAGATGGCATGGTCACGGGCCCGCTACACAAAGCAGCGCTGTGGCGCGCGGGGCACCACTATCCCGGGCACACCGAATTATTGGCCGAACGGTTTGACGCTCGCGACTTCGCGATGATGCTCTATGTCGGCCAGAGCGATCAGGTGCTCGGTCCCGCCGGGCTCGGAGTGGCCCACGTTACGCTGCACACCGCTTTGCGCGATGTTTTCTCGCAGCTCACAACATCCGCGATCGTGTCAAAGATTGAGCTGCTCAGCGAAATGATGCACCGGCTAAAGCCGCGCCGCCCCGGATAGGTGTCGCGGCGCTAAACCCACATGCGGGCGAAGAGGGGTTGTTCGGCGATGAAGAACAAAGCACTATCCTTCCCGCTGTGCAGAAGGCCAAGGCAAATGGCATCGATGTGGCTGGTCCGTTTCCGACCGACACCCTCATGGTTCGCGCGCGAGATGGCGAGTTTGATGGCGTTGTCGCCATGTACCACGATCAGGGGCACATCGCGCTGAAGCTGCTCGGCATGCACAGCGCGGTCAACGTGACGCTGGGGCTGCCGATGGTGCGGACCAGCGTCGCTCATGGCACGGCTTTTGACATCGCCTGGAAAGGTAAGGCGCGTGCGTCGAGCATGATCGAGGCAATCCGAGTGGCCGCGTTACTCGCCACAAGCCGTCACTTTGATCCGACCAAACCGCGCGTCTGCAAATAGCTGTCGGTTACGTCGGCAACCGGCTGCGAACCCGGTTCATAGATAAATTGGCTTACGTTGATCGGCTCGTTGAAGCGCACATCAAGAAGCTCAAGCGTAACGGCGGTGGCGAAACCAGAATTCTTGTCGTCGGCCGTTGAATCGGATCGACGGTGGTATTCGATCCTTTGCAGGAACTTCGTTTCCTGGGTGATGAATACGATGACGCGCTCGGGCAACTGCGGCTTCTTCTCGAAGTCAAATACAACTCCAGCGGCGGAATTCGCCTGCTGATCGGGGAAGAGCGAAGCCAATCGATCCGGGCGCCAGGTTCCCTCGAGCGCCCATACCGGGGTTGAACCCAAGTAGCCCTCTTCGACTTTCGTGAACTCAAAGTTGTCGCGAAGTCCGGTGAGCAGCTTGGGCAAGCCGCTGATTGTGAAATTGCCGTTGGATAACGCGGATTGACCGTACGCCTTTTGCTCTGCGTTCGCGACGCGCTTGAGATCAAGTTGCGTGATTAGCGGACCGGTCAAGGTATCTTGATAGGTCCACAGGAAGCGATCATCCGCCACCTGAAGTTGGCTGGCAAGTTTGTCGCCCAACTGTACCTTCAGCTCCATGCGCACCCGTCGCTTGCTCCCCTGCCCTTGTTGTTCATACAGTCCAGTGCCAATCACCTCGTGCTCGAACAAGTGAATTCGGTGCCGCATTCGTGCGGAAACCGACACGGCCTCAGCAAGCGTTCCAATCGCGCGTTCGAGAATCGCGGTTGCCTGATTGCTTGCAGGATTACCTGCTGGCACGCGCGGCGAGTTTGCTTCAATACTGCTTGCACTGGATGCTGATGGCTCTGTGTCGCCTGGTTGTCTCGCTGCGATCGGAGCGCTTTCACTTCGAAAATCCGCGTCCGAATTCGTCGTCGTATCAGCAGCTCCTAACCACTGCGCCACCAGCACCCCTGCGGCAATGGCGAAGATGGGCAAGACGATCTTCATATTCGGGATTTAGCGGATTTGCCAAAGATTCGCGTCGGGCGACGCCGACCATTACCCAGGAGCGGTCTTGCCTGCGCGCCGTTAGCGCGATTCTCGCGCTACAAAGTGCGTTCGATCGCCTGGCCAACTGGCACGGCGTGGGTAAACAGGTAAGCCGCGGCGGATTGTAAGACTGTGTGCGGAGCGGGTCTACGTCAGTTCCCGCGACGCGCGGTTGCAGTCCGCTCGATAAATCCCGCATTCACGTGTGGCGAAGGCGGTTCGCGCTTTTGCTGCTTGACGACGACTCAGGGGGGAACCATGAAACGTCGCTTCGCGTTCGCGTTGCTATTGGCGCTGGCCACGGCCGCAAGTGGCTGCGCCATTCCGCACAATTCTCCAGGAAAACACCTGGACCACATTCGGCCGGTCATCTCGCCACGCCGAAACGTCTTGCCGCCCGCGGCAATGCTTATGCATCCCGGCCCTGGCGTAGACGGACCGGGTCCTGGCGTGTTCATGACCGCCAACCCTGCTGCCGGCGCTGGTTTCGGTCTGGTAGGCGCGACATCGCAGGTCGGATTCATTTCGCCCGAAGGCATGCAGGTTACGTGGGACGTCGGCGCGCCGGGAATGTTCGATTCCGAGCCGTTGATCGTGCCCGGCCGATACAACTTCGGCCAAGGCGCCATTTACCGACTGAAGCTCACCGAGATTCCGGGCGAGCGCCGAGCCGGCATCGAACTTTACCCCACGTTGGAGATTGCCCCCGCGACTCCGCGTACCGAAGCGTTCATCGCCCACTCGTACATTCCCTTTCAGATCACCGACGAGGATCTCGACCAGGTGCTGTCGGGAAACTTCGTGACCAAGGTGATCTACCTGCCCGATCCGGACCACCAAGAGTTGGCGCTCGCGGGCGTCGAGACGCTCGTCAGCACGCGGCTTGATCCCGGCGTCGATCCCATCGTCGAGGCCGATCGTCGCGGTTCGATTCTGGCGATCATTCGGCTAGGCAACAAGGATCTACAGGTCGCTGACGGAGTGCGGGGCGGATTCAGCACCATCGGCGGTGGCGGCTTGCCACCGGGTGCCGCCTCGATGGGTTTGCCCATGGGTGGCATGGGCGGCCATGGGGCTGACTGCGGGCCTGGCGGTGTCAACGGCTACGTGGCTGGCATGACCGTGCCGCAATACGGCATGCCGTATGTCGGAACCCCGATCGGATTGCCCGGGCCGGCGCATATCCCATTGGGAGTTCCTGCGGGTCTGCAAAAGCACGTCGTAAAGAACCACACGCATTATCACATTCCCGGACCGGTGGAGAAGGTCAAGATCGACGTCAAGCAGACGCCTGGTCTGAGCTATCCGAAACCGGTGGACCACGTGCACATCCACGAGCGAAGCTATGTGCCGCCGATAAAATTTCACCAGCCGTTCGCGGATAAGCATCACAACGTCGGCCATTTGGGCGGCGCCGGTGCGGCGTGTCCGGTTTGCGGGGGTGATTGCGGCGGTCAATGCGGGTCGCACGACGGTCACTAGTCGATGCGGCTCTGCAAAGCAGGTGTAACCTCGAGCTTTGTAATGCCGCGGTCGGCCGACCGCGGCATTACGCTTTACCGATCGAATTGCATTCGCCAATGCCTCACTTGTTGTATTACCGTACGGTTGCCCACTTGCTGGCAATGGTCTTTGTGTCGCTGACGGCGTCGGCGGTCGAAGTGCAGGGGCCAAGCGCACATTTTCAGCACGCAGGTAAGCTGCCGCCGGGCGCCATCGGCGGCCAACAATTATTGCGCGGTGGTCCGCTACCGGGCTACTTCCAGCCGGTTGAAATCAAGGCGCCGGCAGGAGCCATGGTTTCGTTGGCCATCGACGGTCAGTTTTCCGCTCTGCAGGCGACGCCGCTTCGCGTAGGCATGCTGATCGCGCCGGTGTATCGTTTTCGCGTTGCGCAAATTCCCGATCGACCGGCGCGGAAGTCTATCCCACGATCGAGATCATCAACCGCATTTATCCGCCGATCGGCGAGGAATTTCGCTTTCCAATTCCCATCGAGCTGACGCTTGAGGAGCTCGAGATGGCGCTCAACGGCAAGTTCGTAACGCGCGTCATTTATCTCGAAGACCCCAATCACGCGGTCCCCGTGGCGACGGGGGGCGAAAAGCCGCAAACATTCTTCGAGGTGCGGCCGACCGACGATCCGTTGGAGATTGCCGATCAACTCGGCCGGCCAGTTGCGATCCTGAGGCTCGGCGGACGATTGCCCGAAGCGACCGGACCCGACGCGAAGTTCATGTACGGCTCTCCGATGCTGTTGGTGCCGAACGCACTCGATTTGTGGACTGAGAAAGGCATGAAAGTCATTCTGCCGCCAACATACAGACAACCAGCCGGCGATGCGCCGATGAATCGCGACCGCATTGAGCCGCCTCCCGCTCCACCCTCAGGGTTGCAAGCGGCTTCGTTCGACGATTACGTGATCGCCAAGGGGCGTCGCAGCTCGGCCATGGTCAAGGTCTCCGACAAGGATTAGCCCGCAGGACCAGAACTCGGTGCACCGGATGGTGACTACGATACCAATGCAGATCGTTACGAATCGTCGCCACATCTTGGCCGTCTTCGGCCTTGTATGCGGAGCGCTTTCATTCTGCTCTTGCCGTGCGCCGATCGGCGCCAGTGGCTCGCCCCAACTCAACAGGGCCGGCTTACGGCAGACGCCCCGGGCATCGCCTCGGCGTCCGCGTCGGATACATTGCCCATCGAAGCGTTCACGGGCTCGCCGCTTGATCAGGATACATTGCCGGGGATTATTCCCAAACACATGCAACCTCCTGGCTACGAGCCGGTCCGGCAACACGGACCGCCCATGCCGGCGCAAGTCTACGGTTCCTGGAAGCCGCCGGGAATCGCGATGCCGTGGCCTGAAGAAGAGTTCCTCTTCGATGGCGGCGACACCGCGCCGGGCGTGGTCGTCCGTCAGGATTGGCGCGTCGATGGACTGAACGTTGAAGACACCGTGGCACACTTCGACACGCTGGATGGTCGCACGCTGGTCACTCCGTCGAATCGCGTGTGTCTTTACGCTCCACGGTTTGCCTCGGTCCGCCGTGTCGATAACCTCATTGCAGGCGAGCAACATGAGCGAGCCGGACGTGCCAGCCAAAACCTGGGCTGGTGCGTTTTGACGAGCGCTTGCCCGTCGGGCAACACATGCAGCCGATCCAACCAGTCGGCGAAGCGGGCAGCAATCGCGTGACGATTTACGAGCAGAAGAATCGCGGCTTGCGCGTCGAGCAGGTGTTGATGCCGATCGCAATCCAGGATCGGCTCAAGCCGTATGAGGATTTCCTGTATATCAAGCTCGGCGTGATCGAAGCGCACGAGAAACCGTTCATTGCCAAGGCCGCTCAAGCGGCGATTGTTTGGACCAAGGACCAGGCGGTGCAGGTCATTCTCGAAGGCCGGCGGGCACAAGCCGAGGTCAGCGTTCAACGGCCGCAGATCGAGTACCGCGTGGATCTGCCGAACAACCCGCGGCTGTTGTTGTGCAAGATTGCCTCCGAGCCGACTGCCGTGCCTGGCGAAGAAGTTGAGTTTACGATCCGGTTTGATAACACCGGCGACGTGGTGATTGGCAACGTGACGATCATCGACAGCCTCACGACGCGCTTGGAGTACGTGCCCGAGAGCGCGCAATCGAGCGTTAAGGCTAATTTCTCGAGCGCCGCGAATGACGGCGATTCCACCACGCTGCGGTGGGAGATCGTGGAACCGCTGAAGCCGGGCGACGGCGGCCTGGTGCGGTTCAAGACGATCGTGCGCTAGGCGAGCCGGCTTCCTGGCTTGCATTCTGCATTGGCCGAGCGCAAATCTCACGCAAAGACGCCACGCGCAAAGGGGCTTTCGGCGGTCAACCTTCGGCGCTGAGACTGTTGAATATTGTTTCACGGTGAAATCACTCAGTGGGGCCCCAGGCGTTTTGGTACAAAAATCGGTACTGGCGAAGTTCGCGATTCTCGCAACTTCGTGAACGGCTGGGGGTTGTGCAACAGTCCGTGGCGAGGAATTCTCGAATATTTAACATTCCGATGCGTAAGTCTCACGCCCTTCGGCAGGCTCAGGGCAGGCAGACGCCAAGCCGCCAAGAACAAGCAGCCGCGAATGGACGCAAATGTCAGGTCGCCGGACTAGTTATTCCCCACAGAATCTGATCGTGGGGGGCCCCGACTTGTGGGGAACAAATCGGCGCAAATGCGGAAGCGCGATTCGCGCAAGTTGCTGACTGGTTGAGCGTTGCGAGTTTGGGCACTGCCGGCGGAGGGGCGAATTTTCAACCTGGCGCGCGCAATTGTCTCACTCAAAGACGCCAAGCCGCAGAGAGACCATGCTAAGGAAGCCAGGAAAACCAGGAATGGGGCAGGACGAACCCGAACGGCAGGCGCAGCAAACGGGCACCGTGCAGCCGTTGTCGGATTTTCAAAGAGCTATGGCCGCCGGTGAGGGCAGCGGTGTGATTGTAGTGTATGTACAGTAGTTTGTCAAGTGCCCGGTTTTTACACAGGCGGCCGGATCTAATAAGGAATCCAGGAAATCAGGAATTGTGTCGCCGGCGCAAAACGGGCCGCGCGCCGTGTTTTGCAGAGGCCGGCAGCGCTTGCGTGACTAGGACATTCAAGGGTCCGTCTTACGTCGCGGTTACTTGCACCAGCAAAACACAGCGACCCATGAGAGATGGGGTTGTTTGGCGGCGCGGCGTGTGTCTAAATCGAAGTAGCGGTTTATTGGCGCCGGCGCGGGTGCGCGTGTGGTTTAGAGCCGTGGGAGAAGGGCTCAGCGCTGATGGGCAGGCACACGGGGCGGAGGGGTGTGGAAACCCGCCGATTGGTTTTTGGTTCGAACCTTCGCTTGGGCGCGTTCGTAGAGGAGGGACTGTCTGCGAGCGCGGCAGGCATTTAATGACGAGGTGATGCGATGAAGCGACGAGAGTTTTTGGCGGCATCGGCGGCCGCGCTGGTTGGTACGGCACTCGTGGTTGCCGTTCAGGACGATGAGCCTACGCCGCGTGAGCCGGACTTGATGTTGGACCGGTACGGTGGTGCGATAGCGTTCTCGCCGGATTCGAAGGTGCTTGCGGTTTCGCGCGGACCGGTTGGCGATGTGGAGGGCATTTGCTTTCTCGATGCGGAAACCGGCAAACGTTTGCCGGATTTTGAGCGAAGTACGGACGTTGGGACAACAGCCGGTCATGGTCGTCCGGTAGTAATCGCGTTCTCTCCTGACGGGACCTATTTCGCCGCTGGTGGGCAGGGATATGTAGGGCTTTGGGACGCTAAAACGGGTGCCGGTTGGATGACATTGTTAAGCCGTTTTCTGATAGGGAATGGGGGAGTGTGACTGCGCTCGCGTTCGCAAACGACTCGAAATATCTATTTGCCGGTCTTGGATTTTGGCCGCTCACGCAACCAGGCACTGTTGAAAACTTGAAAGGTCTCGAGAATTACGAAGCGGTCGCGTTTTCGCCTGACGGAAATTACTTTGCGACACGATTCGAAGGGATCATTACGCTTTGGGATTACAAGGGGCGGCGCAAAGAGAGGGAGTTTGGACATAAGTCCGTTACGAATGAGCTTTTGGAATTCAGCCCGGATGGTCTCCATATTGTGTCCGGTTTGGTGCATATCGATCGGCGGCCGTATTTCATTTGGAACATCAAGACGGGAGAGCCGAAGTACGTCCCAATTGAGCACTTTCCGTCGTTTGACCTCTCGCCTGATGGGACTTTGGTCACGGCCGGAGTGCCTGGCGGCATCGTCTTGCTTCGAGCTGCCGATGGACGGATTGCTTACACGTTAGTCCGGCAGTCGGACGTCCCGGTTAAGGGAAAGAAGGAAGTCGCCGCACCGAAACGTAGTCAGGGGAATCGCGTTCTCACCGAATCAGGCGGTTGCGGATGACGATCTTTCGTAGCGACGCCGACTACGAGGCTTTCGAGAAGGTGCTGGCTGAGGCGGTGGCCCGCACGCAAACGCGACTCCTGGCGTATTGCTTGATGCCGAACCACTGGCACCTAGTCGTCTGGCCGCGCAAGGACGGCGAGCTCTCACGGTTTGTCGGTTGGCTGACGCTGACGCACACGCAGCGCTGGCATGCGCACTGCCACTCGACTGGCGCTGGCCACCTCTACCAAGGCCGATTCAAATCGTTTCCGGTGCAAGAGGACGAGCATCTTTACAGCCTAGCGCGATATGTCGAGCGCAACGCGGTGCGCGCTGACCTGGTTCGTCGTGCCGAGCAATGGCACTGGGGAAGCCTGTATCGTTGGCTGCGCGGCGCTGCGGAGGATCGCGAGTTGTTGGCCGCATGGCCGCAGCCGCGCAGGCCGGGCTGGACGGACTATGTCAACGAGCCGCAGACGGAAGCGGAGCTGGCGGCGGTGCGTCGCAGCATTTTGCGCGGCAGCCCGCTGGGCGACGACCGCTGGGTCGAGCGGACGATTGAGTCGCTGGGCCTGGAAACGACGCTTCGGCCACGCGGACGGCCCAGGAAACGCGAAAAACGTTCCTGACACCTTTTTTTTAACCGGGCAATCGATGAGGAGATGAGATGTCAGAACATGACCTAGAGACGGTTGTTCGCGGCTTTGTGACCAAACTTGCTGGCGGCGATTACAAAGCGGTTGTTGCCGAGTGCTGTGCTTCGCGTCTTTCAAGTGATGACATTCGCGAGGTGATAATTGGCTATGGGAAGACCTTCATTGCTCCGCCGATAGACGCTTATCGTGAACTCGACGCAGTGCCGGTTCGAGATACGGCGGCGCCGACATGGTCCGTGAGGGCCCCGCTTTGGTCGGAGGAAGAGGGACGATCCGACTTAGAATTACAGTTGACGATCAGTCAGCGAGGCGATCAGTGCGTTATCGAGATCGATGACTTGCTCGTCCCATGATTCTGAGGCGAAATGGGCACTGCCGCATCCTCCGCGTCCACACATCAGGTCGGAACTGATCAAACACCCCGGCCTGTGTCGCGCCGATATTGGCTAGGGAAAGCAAGGCGGGCCATTGTACTTTCTAAAGGATTAGAATCACAGCAGACTCGCGCTCTTCCCAGTAGTGATTGCCCGACGCCCCCCGCCGCCCTCGATTTCCTTCCGTTGCTCCAAGTTTGCAGTGATTGAGTGGGGATTCCGGGGACCAATCATGCCAAAGCACTCTACTCAACGAAATGTTGTCGTTATCGTTGCCTATGGGACCGCTGGAAATCTGATTGAGCGCATCGAATTACCCTACGAATCGTATTATGACGAGTCCACGCCAATCATTGACGAAAGCGCCTACCGGGCCAATCGCCAGATTCGGTATCTAGTCGGAGAAGTGTACGACTCGGACGCACAGTTGCAGCAAAGATTCGAGACTTTCTACGATGATCGGGGAAGTTACGTCCGAAGTAGAGTGGTTCATCAGAATGGTACCGTGATCGAAGATTGAATCTCGTTTGCGCAGACTATGCTGTTGGGAACGCGCGAGCACGCTCGTTGGCAGCCGAACATTTTTTTGCGACCCGCACAAACCCCGCCCGTGGTTGCTCCCGCGCAAATACAACCGTTGTGTCCTGGTTTTATCCTACAAGTGGATAAGAAGGTATCGCCATGGGAACACGTCATTGGTGGGCCGCATTCGATTCAGGGTGCCGTTTGTCCAAACTGCGAAAAGTCACTCCTTCAATATGCGTCGATCGATGCGCGGGATCCACGGCTTAGACTGGACTATCTCGGTGTTGACCGTGTACCGCTGCTGTATTGCATGCGCTGCGCTCTCTTGGCACGAATTCGACTACCAAATCAAGTCGGCCACCGAAATCGCTCAACGGCGGGCTTTCCGGGGTAAACGAACTTGGGACGATTGGTATCCTGATGGATTTGGAGACGAGTTGCCGCACCGAGACTTTGACCTCAGTCCGATCCCGGAAAGAATCCAGGACCTTCACTTTCGAATTACATATGGTTATGAGCCAACAGCGGCTGAGGAGTTAGAAATCGCAAAGTTCACGGGCAATTTCGCGAGCGATGACGTAGGCGGCTATCCCGTAATTGACGCGATAAATCAACTCGGCGGCCTGACATTCTTCATTCAACCGGTCGAGTTGCCTATTTGTTTCACGTGCCGCGACAAACGCATGTCATTTTTGTTAAGTCTCGTCAACGATGATCGCTTAAATCTGCGGCTGACGTTCAATGGCGTTCAGGTAATTTTCTTTTTTTGCGATAGTTGTTGCTCTGTCCAAGCGATATCGCGCGTTTAGATTCCGCGAAAAGAGAGAGAAAAGGTGTCAGGATGTCAGGAACCTTTTTCTCGTCTTTCTCTCGATTTGAGCCAGAAAGAGATTCTGGCAGTCCCGACGTGCGTTGCTCAATCTTTGCCTCGGCGCGGCCAAGCTTCGTGCCTGCCCTTGCTCACTCCTTGCAATTCAATCGACGTTAAATAAACTTATGTATACTATATGATCGATTGCTTCGAATAGGTACACGGCGTCGTCTCAGGACCCAACCCTCGCCACTTTTTGATCCCTCAAAAGCCCACGTATTCCCCGGGAAATACGAGCGCCACCCCAATTCCGTGCTGAGTGGCTGTTCGTACCGCGCAAAAACCCCCTGTTTTCTCGACCCGTTTCCATCCAAAACACCCCGACAGGCCAGAATCAATCACTTCTCGCCCTCCTTCCATCGCCCCTTGCGACATCCCCACCAGCGTATCGCCACTATTTCCCGCCAAATCCCCGCCGAATCCGAACAAACTGCTGGCGGAACCGTTATACGTTAAGTATCGTCTATAGTAGTTCTTACGGTCGCCCCGGGGGGCGTCGGCCGTAGCAGATCGTTCGGATTGTCTTGGAACAGGAACACGACCCACGCCCGGTCCACGTTGTGCGCCTGCGGACCATGGGCGGTTTATGGCATCGACGAGGAGGCCAATGAAGCGCAAGTCCCTTCTACGGAATCGTTTAGCCCCATCCATCTTTTCCGCGCGGCGGTCGGCCAGGTCAGCCTCGGATGCAAATGCAACGGGCCGCGTGCGGTTTATGCGCTCCCCACATTTCGAGCCGCTTGAAGGCCGGAGCCTCTTGGCGGCCGACTTCCTGATCACGGAGTTCATGGCCGACAACGACGGTAAACCCGTCGAAAGTGGCCTTCCGTTTTTGGACGAAGACGGTGATCAATCGGACTGGATCGAGATCCAAAACGTTGGGAACGCGGCTGGAAGCCTCGTGGACTGGGCGCTGGAAGACGATGTGGACCGCTGGGTGTTCCCCAATGTCACGGTCCAGCCCGGCGCGTTCATCGTCGTTTTCGCGTCGAACAAGGATCGGACCGATCCTGCCTCCGAACTGCATACGAATTTTGCGCTGTCGAACACCGGTGAACGACTGGCACTGGTCAGGCCCGACGACACGATTCGCCAACAATTCGATCCCTATCCACAACAGCCTACCGATGTTTCGTATGGCATCGTGCAAGATGGCGCCACGCTCTTGGCCAGCGGGGCTGCGGCCAAAATCAGGGTCCCAACTGCCGCGGACGGGTCGGGTACTGCCTGGACAGGTCTCGGCTTTAACGAAACAGGTTTTTCCAGCTCGCTGGGCAGCGGAGTGCGAAATGTCCTGATCACGGAGATCAATACCGCCGCAGTTGACTTTTTTGAGATTCAAAACGTCACGAACACGGCCGTGAACACGACCGGCTGGGTGGTCGCGATCAACGACGGCAATGGCACGCAGACGATCAATCAAGTCGATCCGATCACTTGGACGATCGGCGGGTCGATGTCGGCAAACCAGGTCCGCTTTCGCACCGAATCAGTCGGCAGTCCGGATTATTTCGGCTCGCCCATCGATTGGCCCGGCACCGCAAGCCGCGGCTGGGTGATGATCGTCGATAACCTCGGCAACGTCGTGGATTTCGTCGTCTGGGGTTACACGGCCGGTGAAGTGGCGTCGATGAACGTCACCGTCGGCGGCTTTAATATCAACAGCCAAAAGATCGCCGGCGCCTGGAACGGAAACCCGATCGCGCACAACAACAATTCCAGCTTATCGCTTCAACGGCAAGGGTCCGTCGATCATAACACGTCGGCCGGCTGGGGCTGGGTCTCGCCCACCTCGCAAAACGTTCAAAACTCGCTGCTCGTGACGCCGGTCTCGGGACCCGCAATCCCGGTTACGACCGGAATTGGATACAACACGAATCCGTCGGGCTTTAACGTCAAGTACGTGAAGGCAAATGTCTTTGTCACCGACACGTTTGTCGCCCAGCAAGTACTGGACACGCCCGCCCAGCAGACTCAGGTCATCAACGAAACCGTCGCCACCGTCAATTACAACAGCAACGGCGGCAGCGCCCATTTTGGCGGCGATCGTGCGTTTCCGGGGCACGCATTCCCAGGTCAAGATGTAAACGATTTCGTCATCGAAGCGACAGGAACGATCGTCTTTCCGAATGCCGGGCAATGGACGTTTGGCGTCAACAGCGACGATGGCTTCCGCCTCGAGGTGACCAACGGCGTGCACTCGTTCCTAACCGAGTATCCTCCTCCGCGCGGGTCCGCCGATACGCTGGCGACTTTTAGCATTCCAGACGGCGGCGCGTATCAGGTTAGGCTGTTGTTCTACGAACGCGGCGGCGGCGCCTGCGTTGAGCTTTTCGCGGCGCTCGGCGCACGGCTCATTCAACGGCGAATTTGACCTTGTCGGCGATGTGGCCAATGGCGGCCTGGCAACGACCGGCTTTGCCGGCGCGGTACAGACGAACGTCCAGGGAATCTTGCAGAACGTCAACACGTCGCTCTGGACGCGGATACCGTTCAACATTGCAAATCCCGGCAATTATTCGGCGTTGACCCTCAAGATGAAGTACAACGACGGCTTCATCGCGTATCTCAACGGTACTGAGATCGCCCGTCGAAACGCCGTTTCGACCGCCTGGAACGCCGACGCTCCGCTCCCCCGCAGTGATGCAGCCTCATCCGTCTTCGAAGATATCAACATTTCACAGTTCATCCACCTGCTGCAAGCGGGCACGAACGTTCTGGCCATTCACGGGCAGAACGACGTCGCCTCCGACGCGAATTTCCTCATCGCCCCGGAGCTCACGGCGATCTCGCTGCAACCGGAATTGCGATATTTCGTCGAAGCGACGCCCGGCGCCCAGAACGTCGGCGGCGTCGTCGGCTTCGTCGGCGACACCAATTTCAGCCACACGCGCGGGTTTTATACTGCGCCGATCTCGGTGTCGATCACCACGCCAACGCCGGGTGCGACTATTCGGTACACGCTGGATGGATCGGACCCCACCGCCACCACTGGTACGGTCTACAGCGGGCCGATATCGATCAGCCAAACCCGAACGCTGCGCGCGGCGGCATTCCTCGACGGCTACCAGCCCTCGAACATCGACACTCAGACGTACTTGTTCCTTGCCGACATCATTACTCAGAGCGAAGCCACGCCACCGGGGTGGCCGGCGGATGGAACGATTAACAACGACATTAGCTATGGAATGGATCCCGAGATCGTAAACAACCCGACTTGGAGTCCGCAGATGCAGGCGGCGCTGACGCAGATTCCGTCACTGTCGCTTGTGACGCCGCTGTCAAATCTGTTTGATCCGTCTACAGGTATCTATGTGAATGCCAGCGGCGAGGGTGATTCCTGGGAACGACCGACCAGCTTCGAGCTGATCAACCCCGACGGCTCGCCGGGATTCCAAATCGATGCCGGCTTGCGCATTCGCGGCGGCTTCAGCCGCAGCTCGGACAATCCCAAACATGCCTTCCGGCTGTTTTTCAAAAAGGAGTACGGCGACGGCGAGCTTAACTTCCCACTATTTGGGAGTGAGGGGGCGAACGAATTTGACAAAATCGATCTCCGCACGGCGCAGAACTACTCGTGGTCGTTTCAGGGTGGCGGCGGCGGGGGGAACTCCAATGACTTTGCGCGAACCGTGGACGCGCGACACACAGCGTGACCTCGGCCAGCCTTACACACGGACGCGCAACTATCACCTTTACATCAATGGGCAGTATTGGGGGTTGTATCAGACTCAGGAGCGGGCCGACCATAACTTCGGTGAAACTTATCTTGGCGGCGACGCGGCAAATTACGACGTCATCAAAGCCGAAGCCGGTCCGTATGTCACCGTGGCTACCGAAGGCAATATGGATGCCTATACGCAGCTCTACAATCTTGCGAATTCCATGCGCACGGCCCCCAATCAAACGGAGGCCTTCCGCATCTACATGCAGATGCAAGGCTTGAACCCCAACGGCACGCGCAATACCGCGTATCCCGTTCTGCTCGATGTTGACAACCTCATCGAGTACATGCAGATCATTTTCTTCACCGGCGACCGCGATGCGCCTATCTCCAACTTCTTAGGCAATTTGAGCCCCAACAACTGGTTTGGAATGCGTGACCGCACTGGGGAAACCGGCTTTCAGTTCTTCGCGCACGACGGCGAACATACGATGAATAACGGTCTCGCCAGCCGAATCGGCCCCCATCCGGCCGGTGACCCCGCGACAGGTGGCGGACTCGACAAGAGCAGCCCTCAATGGATACATCAAATGCTGATGTACTCCGATGAGTACCGCGTCAAGTTTGGTGATTTTGCCCGACAGAACTATCTTGACAATGGTGTCTTTACCACCGCAAAGGCGCAGGCACGCTACGACGCACGAACGAACGAGATCACCAACGCGATCATTGCTGAAAGTGCCCGCTGGGGTGATTCAAAGCAGGCCACTCCTTATACGAAGAATAACTGGCTAAACGCGATTGCAACGTCCCGCAACTGGCTAAGCGGGCGCGCAAATACTGTGATTAGCCAGCTCCAAAGTTCCACGCTTTTTGGTAGCGGTGCGTTGGCCCCCCTCTACCCGAGTGTGTCTGCTCCCACATTCAATAACTATGGCGGCCAGGTCCCGCCGGGGTTCTCGTTCTCGATGCTTGGCGTGGGCACGGTTTACTACACGACCAACGGTTCCGACCCGCGTCTGGTGGGCGGGGGCGTGAGTGGTACGGCGAGATTTACTCCGGCCCATTCCCGATCAATGGCAGCATCACGATCAACGCTCGCTCGCTCTCCGGCGGCGTCTGGTCGGCGATGACCACGGCCACGTTCTTCACCACGCAGACCGCGAGTCCGACCAACACGGCGATCGCCGAGATCAATTACAATCCCGACGAGCCGACCGCCGCCGAGATGGCCGCGCCCGGCTGGAACGCGGCCTGGGACGCCCAGGAATTCGAGTTCATCGAGCTACGGAACTTTGGCACGCAGCCGGTCAACCTGTCGGGCGTGAAGTTTGTCACTGGCATCGGCTTCCAGTTCCCCTCGCCGGGTGGGCCAATTCTCTCGCCCGGCCAGAGCATCGTGCTGGTGAAGAACCAAACGGCATTTGAGATCCGCTACGGCGCGGGGATCAACATCGGCGGCACATTTACCGGATCGCTCAACAACGGCGGCGAGCAGCTCACGCTCCGCACCGCGGCCGACGTCCTGATCCGCGACATCACCTACGACAACTCCGGCGCCTGGCCGGGCCGCGCCGACGGCAAGGGGAGCACGCTGGAGATCATCACGCCCACCGCCGACGGCAACCTGGACGCGAGTTGGCGGAACAGCATCGAGTACAACGGCACCCCGGCGCGTATCGGCATCGGCGCGATCAACAGCATCGTGGTCAACGAGGTGCTGACGCACACCGATCCGCCGCTGGTCGATGCGGTCGAGTTCCACAACCCCACCGGCGCATCAATCGACCTTGGCGGCTGGTACTTAAGCGACGACGCCGACAATTATCAGAAGTACCGGATCCCCAACGGCACCGTGATCCCCGCCGGCGGCTATCTGGTGCTCGACGAAAGCCACTTCAACCCCACGCCGGGAGTGGAGCCCAGCTTCTCGTTCAATACGCGCCACCGGGGACGACGTGTACCTGGTCTCGGCCAACCCCGCCGGCAAACTCTTGAACTTCATCGACCACGTGGATTTCCCGGCGGCCGCCAACGGGGAATCGTTTGGCCGCTGGCCCAACGCCACCGGCAAGCTGTACCCGATGGTGTCGCGGACCCTTGGCGCCGCCAACAGTGGTCCGCGGATCGGTCCGGTGGTGATCAGCGAGATCATGTACAACCACCCCAGCTTCAACGATGACTTGGAGTACGTCGAGCTACTGAACATCACCGACAACCCGATCAACCTCACGAACTGGAAGTTCGACCGCGGGATCGACATGACGTTTGGCAACGTGACGATCCAGCCGCGGAGCACGTTGGTGGTGGTGCGGTTTGATCCCAACGATCCGTTGAATGCCACGAAGGTCAACGACTTCCGCACCGCCTATGCAATCAGCGCAGCAATCCCCTTGGCCGGCGGCTATGCCGGACTGCTCAACGGCGGGGTGTTGGACAACGGCGGCGAGACGATTCGGTTGGCGCGGCCCGACGCGCCGGAGCCGGACCTGACGATTCCCTACCTGTTGGTGGACGAGGTGGAGTACGACGATGTCGCGCCTTGGCCCACGACGCCGGACGGGACCGGACCTTCGCTGACCCGCGTCAACACACAAACGGTGTATGGCCACGAGCCGACAAACTGGACGGGAGCAATCGCTACGCCGGGAACCTTGCCGCTGCCGGCGGCCGCCACGAACCTGACGGCCAACGCCACCGCCGCCAACCGCGTGCACCTGGCCTGGCTCGATCCGGCCACCAACGAGACCGGCTTTAAGGTCGAGCGCTCGACCGACGGCGAACTTCATCGTGGTCGCCACCCTCGGCGCCAACGCCACCAGCTACGACGACGTGAACTTGCAGTCGAGCCTGGGCTACTTCTATCGCGTGCGATCGTTCAACGACGCCGGCAACGGCGGCGCGAGCAACACCGCCCAAGTCACCACCCCACAATTGGTGACAATCACCGGCCTGGCGGGACATGACACGTACCATGTCAAGCGAGTCGGCGAGCAGATCCACGTCTATGAAAACACGCCCGCGGTCGGCCAGCCGACCTACTCCAGCGAGTTGGCAGCGCTGGGCGCATCACTCTCGATCAACGCGCTCGCCGGCGACGACACGCTAAACGTGTCGGCCAATGGCCAGCCGAACTTGGGCGTCAACCAGTTGGTGTTCAACAGCGGCAGCGGGTCCAACGCCCTGCAACTGACCGAAGGGGCGGCGAGGATCGATAGCACAGTCGATGTTGGCAGCGTACTTTCCTCCACGGTCTCCGCTGGCGCACAGCTAACCACCGCGCGGCTGAACCAGAACGGCCTCACATTAAGCGGCGCCAACACGAAGGTCACGATTCTGCCTGACGGCGCCTTGGCCAACGTGCTTGAGTCGCTCACGCTGGACGCCAGCTCGACCTTGGACCTGACCAACAACGATCTGATCTTGCGGGCCACCGCCGGAACCAAGGACGCGATCCACTCCGACGTGCAGGCCAAGATCGCCAGCGCTCAAAACGGCGTGGACACGAACTTCATCACCAACTGGGACGGACCGGGCATCACCAGCACCAGCGCGCGCACCAGCAACGTGGCCACCGGTTTTGACCTGGCGGCCATTGGCGCGATTCGCAACTCGGACATCGATGTGATCACCGGTCTTCCCGGCGAGGCCTACCCGAGCTTTGGCGGAGTGCCGGTCTCGCCCGACGACGTGCTCGTAAAGTACACCTACATTGGCGACGGCAACCTGGACGGCCTGGTGAGCTTTGACGACTACGTCGGCATGGACAACGCCTTCTTTGGCTTGATCCCCAACCTCGGTTGGGCGACCGGCGACATCAACTTCGACAACGCCATCAACTTCGACGACTACACCGTCGTCGATCAGGCGTTCTTCTTCCAAGGCGCGCCGCTGGCGTCGAGTGCCATGTCACTCTCAGCGGTGCCGGTAGAAGCCGGCGTCGCGGCCGGCCATTCGGATAGTGTGGACACTTTTGTCCCGGTGTTCGCGCCAACCGTGACTGGAATAGGCGGTAGCGCTGACAAAACTGGTCACGACAACGTCTGGGAGAATTGGGGTGCTTCGTCTGATCCTATCGTAGACGAGCCGCATGACGATCTTGATTGGTTAATCGCTCCAGTTGGCGCCGCTGCGCGCGAGCGGCTCGTACGATTGGTTTGCAAACAGCGCAGCCGCCGATCAGAGCGACATGTGGGCCGACGACTTTTAGTCGTCAGCGACACCAGGCCGCCGATTGGCAAGTACGAACCTCTGGACGCGGGTTTGTGTCGTAACAACCGACGGCAACGGGGGTTGACACCCCTCGCCGGGGCCTCAAAAATACTCTATTCTTTCTAGGTCCAGCGCGGAATCAGAGCTCTCGGAAGTGGTTGCTCTAAGCCGCGCGGCCAACCCAGGCCGCATAGCTCAGTTGGTTAGAGCGCCACCCTGATAAGGTGGAGGTCCTAAGTTCGAATCTTAGTGCGCACATTTTTCGTTTGCAGCTCTCGCGGCCTGGACACATTCCGGGCCACATCGAGCGGAATCGAGGATCGGGGACGTAGCTCAATTGGGAGAGCACCGCCTTTGCAAGGCGGGGGTTGCCGGTTCGATCCCGGTCGTCTCCACTCCATTTCTGAAAGCCCGCTGACATCGCCTGTCGGCGGGCTTTTCAATTGGACAATCGTGGTAAGCCAATTTAGATTGGCGGGCGGCAACCCAAGCGTCTGCTGCCGATTCAACAGCCGCCGCGTCGCCGAAACTGCAATCAATCATCTTCACTCCTGCACGAGCTCACCATGCCTGCATTTCCCGAGGTCCAGAAGATCAAGTACGAAGGCCCGCAAAGCAAGAACGCGCTCTCGTTCAAGCACTACAACGAGGGCGAGGTGGTCGAGGGCAAGAGCATGAAGGACCACTTCCGCTTCAGCGTGGCCTATTGGCACACGTTCCGCGGAACCGGCACCGACCCGTTTGGCCCCGGCACGATGGTTCGCCCTTGGGAGGGTCCGCAGGACACGGTTGAGAACGCGCAGAACCGCGCTCGCGTGGCGTTTGAGTTCATCGAGAAGCTGGGCGCACCGTTCTATTGCTTTCACGATCGCGATGTCGCTCCCGAGGGCAAGTCGCTGGCCGAGACCAACAAGAACTTCGACGCGGTCGTTAAGATTCTGAAGGAAGAACAGCAGCGTACCGGCATCAAGCTGCTCTGGGGCACGGCGAACCTTTTCAGCAACCGCCGGTACATGCACGGCGCCGCGACCAGCCCCAACGCGGAGTCGTTCGCCTTCGCCGCCGCGCAGGTCAAGAAGGCGCTCGACGTCACCAAGGAGCTGGGCGGCGAAGGATATACGTTCTGGGGCGGCCGCGAAGGTTACTTCAATCTTTACAACACCGACATGAAGCGCGAGCTCGATCACCTCGGCCGCTTCATGCACATGGCCGTGGATTACGCCAAGGAAATCGGCTTCACCGGTCAGTTTTACTTCGAGCCCAAGCCCAAGGAGCCGACCAAGCACCAATACGACTTCGACAGCGCGGCCTGCATTAACTTCCTCCGCACGTACGGCCTGGAAAAACACGTGAAGATGAACATCGAGGCCAACCACGCCACGCTGGCGGGCCACTCGATGCACCATGAGCTGGAATACTGCGCCGCACAGGGCTTTTTGGGCTCAATCGACGCCAACTACGGCGACCTGATGCTCGGCTGGGACACCGACCAGTTCCCCACCGATATTTATCTCACGACTCAGATCATGATGGTGCTGTTGAAAATGGGCGGCTTCACGACGGGCGGCCTCAACTTCGACGCCAAGGTTCGCCGCGAGAGCTTTGAGCCGGTCGATCTGTTCCACGCCCACATCGGCGGCATGGACGCGTTTGCCGCGGCCTGAAGATCGCCGCCGCGATCCGCAAAGACGGCGTGCTCGCGTCGATGCTTAAGGAGCGTTATGCCTCGTGGGACTCCGGCATCGGCGCCGAAATCGAAGCCGGCAAGCACAGCTTCAAGACGCTCGAAAAGTTCATGCTCGACCGCGGCGACGCGGCGGCAGTCAGCTCCGGACGGCAGGAGCTGATCGAGAACATCATCAATACGTATATCTAGCGGTACGCTCGCCGCTTCCGGATTTCAATTAGGCCACTGCTATTTTGCAGACTTGGCTTCCGCGCCTTTCGCTCGCCTTTTCGACTCGATGTCGATCATCTTAAACCACTGGTCGCCGGCCTGCGGAACCTGCATATAAATCGAGAACACCTTGTGGCCGTCGGCCTTGTATTCGGTGTTGTGCCGCTGCTTGAGCGGCTGTCCGGTCGTGGGGTCGCGCGATTCGAACATCATCTTCGACGTGTTGGACTTCTCATCGAACTCGCCCTCCAACAGCCCCAGCGACGTCTGCATGTTATCGACCCATGTGCCAACGTACTTCTTCTTCGTCGTGTCGTATCCGAATAGTCCATGCCCTTTGAATTTCTTGCCTTCGAGAAAGTCGCCTTCGTAGTTGGACCGCAACCACAATCCGTCGGAAACCGACTCTGCCGTCTCCACCCCTTTGAACGTCGTTGGCTCGGCGTTGGGCCCTGCGAGATACACCTTCATCGTCGCGTCCCACACGCCCTCCTCCGCCTTGATCATTGCCTGGACTTCCTTGCCGGGCTTTGGATACATCGCGGCGGCGTCGCTATCGGCCGCGGCCTTCGTGTCCGGCTTTGCTTTAGCGTCCTTTTTCGCGTCCGGCTTTTCTTTCTGAGCGGCGAACGACGAGCCGATAAACAAGCCGATCATCGCGATCGACACAAACAGCTTACGCGTACGCATTGCTACCTCCGAAATTCAACGTGCTTTGATGACCGAGAGAAACCGATGCCGAGTATACCATTCCGCGATCAGCGTTTCACGAAAACCGAGTTAGGCGGCCACGCGCCAGGCATCTCAATAATTCAACCGCACGCCCCGCTTTCGCAGCTCGCCAACCAATGTCGGCGTGTCAGTGTACTGCACCGCGTCAAACCCGAAGCGGCAGGCGGCCTCGACATTCGCAGGTATGTCGTCGCAATAGAAAATCCTCTCCGACCGCAGCCCTGCCAGTTCGGCCGCGCGCTGATAGATTCGCTCATCGGGCTTACACGCGCCCAACTCGAAGCTTAGCGCCAACACTTCGAATGCGTGTGGGAACATCACTTTGAAGTGCGAAAGCACGAACCGCCAGTGACTCTCGCACGTGTTTGAAAGCAAGCCCAGGCGATAGCCCGCGTCCCTGAGCTTGGCGACGACGGGGACAATTGAGATGTTCAGCCGAAAGATGTCGCTGCCGGCGTTTTCGAGCAACTCCGCGTCGGCACACGCGCCCGTCGCCTTGCAAAACGCATCATAGAACTGCCGGCGTGACAAGCGGCCGGTTTCAAAACGCTCGAGTAAACCTTCGCTCACGAGCGCGCTCATCACGCGATCGGGCGTGAGGCCAGCTACTTGCGCGATTTGCCGGCAGCCAATTTCGTGGTCGAAATACAACAGAACGTTGCCGAGATCGAAGTAGATAAATTCAGGCGTGGTCATCGAGAGCGGCGATCAGCGAAGCGGATTGCGAGTCAGTCGGCAGTTTTGGCCGGACGACATCGTACACCAACCCCATCCGCTCCCATAGACAAATCGTGAGATAGGTCACGTCCAGCTCGAACCAGCGGTGACCGTGTGCCGCCGCGCGCGGCTGTGCATGGTGGTTGTTGTGCCAGCCGTCGCCATTGGTCGCCAGGGCGATGAACCAGTTGTTGCGGCTGTTCTCGCGCGTCGCGTAGTTGCGATAACCCCAAAGGTGCGCCGCCGAATTCACCCCCCACGTAATGTGCCAGGTATAGATCGTTCGAACTACAACTCCCCAGATGAGCAAGCTCAGCCCAAATTGCACGCCGCCCAAGTACTCGCCGGTTGTGATCCAGCCGATGGTCAGACCAGCTATGAAGAACGGCACGGCGTGCGCGATATAGATCCACAACCACGCGGTGTTCCGCTCCAATCGCAGATAAAACGGATCGGCCAGCACGTCGCGCGCGTAGCGCTCATACGTCGCCAGC
The DNA here is from genome assembly GCA_963829655.1 of Pirellulales bacterium. Lineage (GTDB taxonomy): Bacteria > Planctomycetota > Planctomycetia > Pirellulales > JALHPA01 > JBBDYH01. The sequence continues at coordinate 4,394,205 of CAWHJG010000002.1, read as the reverse complement.
CGGCTCAATTCACGGTTCTCGACGAACAGCCAGCCGACATGCCCCCAAAACCAGCTCACCTGCGGCGTGTGTGGATCAGGCTCCTCGTCGGAGTGCTGATGATGGAGGCGGTGAATTGCCACCCAGCGGGCGGGCGTGTCCTGTAGCGAGCAGATTCCCAGCATGGCCAGCGTGTGCTCAAGCCACTTGGAGCAAGCAAAACCGCGGTGCGTCAACAGCCGATGATACCCTGCTCCGATACCCAGCGAACAAAACACATAGTTGCCGATGAACACCAGCGCCACGCCGGTCCAACTGAACAGCCAAGGTAAAAACGCCAACGGAAGCAAGAGATGAAACGCGATGACCCCAAGCACGTATCCCCAAATAATGCGCCCGCCGCGTGTGGAAGCCGGTCGAGTAAGGCGCCCGGTCGCTGTGCGAGAAGCGGCCGCTGGGCTACTCGTCGAAGGCGCTGCGCGTTTGGTGCGAACGAGCATGGGATTTGCTATCGCCTGGCCGATGCTGGTCCGTGCGGCGGCCGGTATTGGTCAAAGTTCGGTGAGCGTAATTTCTTTATACCATGCCTCGCTTGGCGGGCCAGAGTGAATCTGCACAGCGATTTTCCCGCGCTGTGGAATCTTGTCGTCGGGCTCGGTGTAATCGACCGTTTGCTGCCCGTTGATCCATAGCTGGATCCGCTTCCCTTTGCAAAGAATGCGGTAGTCGTTCCAGTTGTCCCGCTTGAGCACCTTGTCCACGTCCTCCTTTTTGGGCGCCGTCAGGATCTTGTTTCGCCGCGACTCGTCGTAAAGTGCGCCCCACCAGCCATCTCCCATATCCGCCTGGTAGCCGATCATCTCGTGATGGTTCGGGAATGCGCTGGCTGCGAATCTGCACGCCCGCGTTGGCCTTTTCGCCTCCCAATAGCTTGAATTTCAGCCGCAATTCGAAGTCACCGTATTCCTTTTCCGTTGCGAGGAACTCGTTGCGCGGAATCTTTTCCTTGAGCGTCCCCGCGACGATCGCCCCTTCTTCAACGCGAAACGACTTCTCATTCCCCTCCCAGCCCTTCAATGACTTGCCGTCAAAGAGTTTGACCGGCTTGTCTGCCTTCTCATCCGCGGCAACACAAACTGCCGACACGACAAAGGAGGCAATGACAACAATCGAGCTTCGGACACGGAACATCACGTCGGGACTCCTTGCAATTGCATCAGTACATTTCAGCTCGCGATTGTACGGCTCCGCCGCCATGCGACGCAAACAGCCGCTAGCCCCAGCACACCAAGCGCCAGCGCCGACGGCTCGGGCACGGCGGTGAGATAGTTGTTGCGAACGTAGGTTACATCCGCCGAGCCTTCGGCGATCACCTCATCGGCCGCAACCACGCTGCCAATCACCTCGGTCAGGCTCTCCAACGTGGCAATGCCCTTTGCTGCAAACACACCGCCGAAAAACTCGCCGGAGAGCACAATGTCGCCATGCGCCTCCAGCACGACATCAGCCGCCAACAATGGATTCGCACTCGCTTGCGCTACTCCGTTTACCAATACGCTCAACCGATTGAACGTCACGTCGTCGTTCACAAAGATCCGAATCGGCCCGCCCGTCAGGTCCAGATGCAAATCGGCAAACGTGCCGGTCATGTTGATGTTGTTGAAAAAATAATCCCCGGCCGAGAGAAACACGTCGTTCGAACCTTGCAAAATCAAGTCCGAGTAATGGCCCGGCGCCAACGTTTGGCTGGCGAAAAGCGGCAGGACCGTCGGAGGCGCAGCGCTAACGGGCGGCGTGGGGGTCACCGGCATAAAGACGCCGGGATAAAACTTCGGCAAAACTACCGTTGCGCCGACACTCGATGAGCCAACCGACGCCAACGGCGCGACGGTCAGCGTGCCGGCATGCGTCACGTGCCCAACTACCTGTGCTGCCGTCTCCAAGCTGACATTGCCGTTTGACCCTACGTCGCCCAGGACTCTCGCCGAGGGGCGGAGCGTGACATCGCCATCCGCCGCGATGTTGCCCGCTTGATTAAAGGCCCCCAAATCAATCGAACCGAGTGCAAAGATTCCTCCGACGACGCCGTCGCCAGCCGCACCCGCTTCGAACAACACATCACTGAAGGAATGCAGGTCGCCTCCCACGCGGGAGAGCTCGTTAATTCGGACACTGTCATTGAAGATCACATCGCCGGCCACGCGCTGGCGTGCGTTGGTGTTTGCGCCATTCAACACTCCGCCCCCGAACAGTGAATCGAAGGTGCCTATGCCGGCCAGATGGTTCAAGTCACCATTCGTGCCCACCGGTGCGCCAAGGCTGTTGGTAAATCCCTGATACGTCACCGCATTATTGCCAAAGACGACGAAGTCGCTGACGTCGTCGGCAGGAATCTGTGCCTCTGACCGATCAGCCCATAACACGAGTGCCGTAAAAACGACAACCGCTTGCGTCATCACCTGACACATGCGCCGCTCAATCTTGCCGAACGGTGCTAACCTCATGATGTAACCTCAGTGATTCGGTGCGTTCGTCGGCGGCCATTGCCGCGATTAGTGTGCGAACCCTGCGTCCTGGCAGCCTCTCTTAAGTCGTTATAGGATAAACACGGCCACAATCTTGCTCAACAATTCGGAGTCCCAAATGCCCGGCCCGCTCAACAAATACAGCTCCCGCATCACGCAGCCCAAGTCGCAAGGGCGCTTCGCAGGCCATGCTCTACGGCACCGGCCTGACCGACGACGACATGCAAAAAGCCGCAGGTCGGCATCGCCAGCGTCTGGTACGACGGCAACACCTGCAACATGCACCTGAACGAGCTCGCCGACCGCGTAAAGGAAGGCGTGCAGGCCGCCGGCCTGGTCGGCATGCGGTTCAACACCATCGGCGTCAGCGACGGCATCTCGATGGGCACCGAGGGCATGAGCTACTCGCTGCAGTCGCGCGACCTGATCGCCGACTCGATCGAAACCGTCATGCACGCCCAGTGGTACGACGCCAACATCTCGCTCCCCGGCTGCGACAAGAACATGCCCGGCTGCCTGATCGCGATGGGCCGCCTCAACCGGCCGGCGCTGATGGTCTACGGCGGCACGATCAAGCCCGGTCATCTGATCACGCCGGCGATGGCCACCATGAAGGCGAGCCGCTCGACATCGTTCGCGCCTTCCAGTGCTACGGCGAAGTATCTCCGGCCGCATCGACGAGGCGACGCGGCGCGACATCGTGCGCCATGCTGTCCCGGCGCCGGCGCCTGCGGCGGCATGTACACCGCCAACACGATGGCCTCGGCGATCGAGGCGCTCGGCATGTCGCTGCCCTACAGCTCGTCGATCCCGGCCGAGGATCCCGGCAAGCTCGAGGAGTGCTTCGCGCCGGCGCGGCGATCCGCAATCTGCTGGAGCTGCGATCTCAAGCCGCGCGACATCATGACGCGGCGAGCGTTCGAGAACGCGATGGTCGTCGTCATGGCGCTCGGCGGCTCGACCAACGCCGTGCTGCACCTGATCGCCATGGCGCGCGCGGTCGAAGTGCCGCTGACGATCGACGATTTCCAGAGAGTCAGCGACCGCGTCCCGTATCTCGCCGACCTCAAGCCCAGCGGCAAGTTCGTGCAGGAAGACCTGCACAACGTCGGCGGCACGCCGGCGGTGATGAAGTATCTGCTCGAAGAACGGTCTGCTCGACGGCGACTGCATGACGGTCACCGGCAAGACGCTCGCCGAGAACCTCGCCGACCTGCCGGGTCTGCAAGCCGGGCCAGGAGATCGATCCACCCGCTCGAGAAGCCGATCAAGCCGACGGGCCACATCCAGATCCTGCGCGGCAACCTCGCGCCCGACGGCGCGGTGGCGAAGATCACCGGCAAGGAAGGCCTGCGGTTCGCCGGCCCGGCTCGCGTGTACGACTCCGAAGAAGACATGCTCCGCGGCCTGGAGCAGAAGCAAATCAAAAAGGGCGACGTCGTCATCATTCGCTACGAAGGCCCGCAAGGGCGGCCCCGGCATGCCCGAGATGCTCACGCCCACCTCCGCGATCATGGGCGCCGGGCTTGGGCAAGGACGTGGCGCTGCTGACCGACGGCCGCTTCTCCGGCGGCTCGCACGGCTTCATCGTCGGCCACGTCACGCCCGAGGCGCAGGAAGGCGGCCCGATCGCGCTGGTGCGCGACGGCGACCGGATCACGATCGACGCCGACCGCAACGAGCTTTCTGTGGCGCTCACCGACGACGAGCTGGCCGCCCGACGCAAGACCTGGCGAGCCCCGCCCTTCAAAGCCACCCGCGGCACGCTCTACAAGTACATCAAGAACGTGAAAAGCGCGAGCGAAGGCTGCGTGACGGATGAGTGAGGGTAACAGACTCGCATGAATCGTTCATTTGCAACGATTGCTTCGCTGGTTGGCCTACTTGGGGCACTCGCGGCGTTTGCCTTGGCGTTGGCGGGTTCTGACGAAGACGCGAATACAACCCCTTCCACCGCGGCCTTTAGCGACGCGCATGTTCCCACTGGCGCTTATGCGATTTCCGCGGATTTCAAAACTCTTGCGCAGTTCAACGACGGCGCGATCGAAATTGTCTCGCTGCCATCGCGCGAAGTGACTCGCCGATTGCCGTTGCCAGAAGGTAAATGCCATGCAGTGGTCATGTCGGATGATAAGCGGTGGCTCGCCGCCGTGCTTTCAAAAGCCAGCGTCGTGGTATGGGACCTAAAGGCAGTTCCACAAGAATCGCCGATCGAATTAACGCAGCCAGCGTATGCCCTCAGATTCCTGCCACGATGGAATTGGTTGGCCGCATACTCGAACGATCGGCCAGTTGTTTGGAACGTCGGCCAACGGCCACCGGTCCGTGTTGAATTGAAGCATGTGCCAGAGAGTAATGCCGTATTCTCCAGAAGTGGCGAATTTGCCGCCTATTGGACGTACCCCGGAACCATCGTGGTTTCGGATGCTCAACAGGAAATATCTCGATATCGCGGCGGGCCGCAGGACCAATTCCGCCCCCTTTCGTTTTCTCCAGACTCGCAGACCCTCGCAGTCCGTGGCCAACTCCTGCATCTGTGGCGTTTTCGCCGGAAGGAAATGGACTCGTATAACGTCCACAACGCAGATTTCGCTGCTTTTTCCCCCGACGGACGTCGCCTTTACGTTGCCGGCATGGGAATGCATGCCTATGACGCGCAATCAATGAATCACATTGCAACTGCTTGGTCCCATGCCAGACTCGCCAACTTCATGACTTCGGCCGATGGCCGCCAGTTCAGTTTTCGGGACCGCGGTTTCTTGTATTTCCGCGATATCGAGCAGGTGCTGGCTCACCGGCTGACTCGCGCCGAAATTCAGTCCGGCAAGACCTGGTGGCCTGCGGCGTGCGAACCCATCACGCGCTGGCCGGAATTCCAGGCGGCCTCGCCATATCCGCTGCGAGCGCTACCGAACTTTGATCCTATGCAGCGGCACAACTCGGAACCCTTTGCGCCAAGCGAAGAACAAACGGATTCGTATTCAATGAAGGCCAATCCAGCCGATGTGTTGCCACGCGCGCTTAAGACGCTGGAACAGCGTTTCAACGCGCGGCCCCATGACTGCACGATTGCTTACGTCGGCCACCGGTTGTACCGTCTTTCGGAATTTACGCATTGGGCGAGGCCAACTACAAGGCGCTTCGGTGCCGACGCTCCATTGGTCGTCGAGATGGAGAAACGCGGCAGTCTTGCACCTATCTTATGCATCGATTTTTGGGGCCACTTCATGCCAGCGCATGTGCTTCCACCCAGAGACGGGCGAACTCGTCGCATTGATCCCTATGTACGAGTACAGAGGCGACCCTCTTGGTGATCCAGACTACGACTAAGCGTCCATGTGCACCGCGGCGCATTCTCAATCGATTGTCCCTTCCCCTTACGCAGCCGCACGCAGGTCAGCTTGAACGAAATGGGGTTCCGCCCGTTCCTGTGGCGTATCGATCCTCTCCTTCCACCTCAAAAACGGCCGCTCGAGGAACTGATACGACACCAGCGACGCCAGCAGTGTCAGCCCGATTGCCCCTGGGTACATCACCAGATTGTACGCCCAGCCGTCACCGGCCAAGCCGGTTCCGCGCAAGCTCGCCAGAATTAGGACGATCACACTGGCATGCCACATATAAATGCCATAGGAGACTCGTCCGAATGAATTTATCCAGCGCCACTTAAGTTTCACGACGGTTCTTGGATTAGTTGCCACGTTCGCGATGATCACGGCATACAGGATCGACGCTGGAACAATCGGTAGCACGCTGTTGGATGCATGTGAGATAGGCATTCCGACCCACAGCCCAAGTCCGAACAGCGCCGCCCACTGTGCCGCCGGCGAGTAAAGGATTTTAAGCACGGCTCGCCGTTGCCGGATAACAACCCACGCCGCCAGCCCGCCCCATGCCATCGCCTCGATGCTCAACACTTTCGCCGTGTAATAGGTTTGCACCCAAAAGTTGATCGCGCCGTCGGCATCCAATCGCGCGAGTGTCTCGCGATCAAACAGCCGCATGCCGACGAAGTGCATCACGACCGGCTTTCCTACCGCGATCAACAGCAGCACCGCCGGCAACCAACTTTTGAACCACCGCACCAACAGCGGCCAAACCAGGTAGAATTGCTCCTCGACGCCGATCGACCAGGCCTGCGACGCTCCTAGCACGGGCCCGAACTGTAAGAGTGCGATATTCGGCAGCATCAACACAAAAAGCGCAGCCAGCGCGCCGTAGTTGCTAAACAGCCGTTCGTTGTAGTCTCCGTACGTCACCACGTAGTTCAACACCAGAAACGACCACGCGATCACGGCGTAGTACAGCGGCCAGATGCGCAACATCCGCTTACCATAGAACCGGCCCACGCGGATCGTGCCCGTCTGATCGTGTTCGGCCAAAAGCAAATACGTAATTAAAAACCCGCTAAGCACGAAGAAGAATACCACCCCTTCAGTGCCCAACCGCTGAAGCGGCACGACGAATAGAAAGTTCGCCAGTCCCTCAACCTGCTTGAACTGCTCGATGTGCGAGACGAGCACGGCCAGCGCCGTGAGAAACCGCAGCGCGTCTAGCCCGGGAAAATAATTTCGCGTGCGCTGCGTGCTTACCGTCGGAGTGTTCTGTAAAGTCGCGGCTACATGCTCTGCGGCCAATGAAACATGTAGCGATCCGCGCCTGCGGGGACGAATCCATTGTTCGTTCATCTGCCGCATGGCGCCTCCGGCGCAAGCCAATACTCGTTACCGTATGTTGCTCGGCGGCAGTCCCACATCCAACGCTGCCGGTGGCGGGCCAAAGATCGGCACCGCCTGAGGCGCTACGACCGGCGGCGGCGCCGGGCTGCGCAATGATCGGCCCCCGCGTCAACCGCTCCTGAATCCGTGCCAACAGGACCTGCTCCAGCGCCGGATCCCGGCCCACACCAATCCAGCCCGCCGTTTGCGTCGGGTTGGCCACGGGTCGCGGTGCGTCGCCTACCTGCCGGCTAAGCACCGGCTCGGCTTCGGTCGAGCGGTCGATGCTAGTGTCGTAGCGAAACGTCGCGGCGCCCGCGGTCGCATGCTGCGGCCGCACCACGTCTTCCAGCTCTTTGAGCACCGTGACCTCGACCAGATACCCGCTCGCGTCCGGCATCACGCGTACAAGCGCTCGTCGCCGCATCGATTGAAATGTGCTCTCCAATCGCTCATAGAACCCTACGCTGTCGCCGCGCCACGGCTCCAACAGCGTTGCGCCCGTCAATGGGTACGTCTCAATCTGCCCCTCGGTGAGTACGTCGCCCACCAGTCGAACTCGCTCCTCGCGCGCCACCTTGAAGTAGTCGTCCACGACATCCACGATGTTGTCCCAGGCCACGTCGCGGTCGCCGATCGGCACCACGACGGGATTAGGCGCCATCGCTTGCGGAATTACGGGCAGCACCTGCGGCGCATTGTACGCCGGCACCGCTGGGCCAAACTCGACGACCGGCGGCGTCATCGGTGGCATTGGCGACGAGGCAAACCGCGCAGCCGAATAAAACGCGCAGCCCAGCGCGATACAAGCCACACTTGCGACAATGGGTAGCGCAGCGCGAGGAATTGGCACACCTACTGAAATGCAGCCGGAACCGGCAAACCCGACAAGAGGAGAGCGGAAGTGTCGGCGAACGGCTGGGTTACAACAAGGGCGATTGCGGCATCGGACCGCGGATCAAAGCCTGTTCGAAGCGCTAAGAACTGGTCCGACGGTTCGCCTGTTTGTGCCACCTCGCCATTTTCACACCGCCGCCACTTGGTTGTGCCGCCCTTCGGCGGATCGTCCATTCAACGCCGCGGAACTTTTTCGACGTCTGACCCGTCCAATTCCCAGACGCCGAAGGCTGTTTACGTCCTTGTTGCGCTCCGGCACAACCAGGCGACTCCATAAAGAATCAACACGCGCACTGCCCAACTCACGGCATGAAGGAGGCTCGCTATGTCCCGCCCGCTTGGCCGAATTCTGACCCTCGCCGCCGCATTCGCACTTCTGGTATCGTTGGTCCCCATGCCCGCCGCCGCCCAAGGGCTGTTGATTCACATTGAGTCCGCCGAGCCCGTGCCGCTGCCGCGTCCGATCATCATTCACCCGCCGTATCCGCATCACCGCTTGCCGCGACCGGTTCCCCAGCCCGCGAGCACCTACAAGATCAAGTCGCTGGAGGTCAACACACGCCTCGCCGATCAGGTGGCCAAGGTCCAGGTTTCCCAGTCGTTCGTCAACACCGGCAGCCGCCAGATGGAAGTCTGCTTCGTGTTCCCGCTCCCCTACGACGGCGCGATCGACCAGCTCACGCTTCTGGTAGACGGCAAGGAGTTTCCCGCCAAGCTGCTCGACGCCAAAGAGGCCCGCAAGCAATACGAGGCCATCGTTCGCAAGAATCAGGACCCTGCCCTGCTCGAGTGGATGGGCACGGGCATGTTCAAGACCAGCGTGTTCCCGGTGCCGCCGGGCGCGGAGCGCAAAGTCACGCTTCGCTATTCGCAACTCTGCCGGAAGCTCGACGGCATGACCGATTTTCTCTTCCCGCTCTCCACGGCCAAGTACACCTCGCACCCGATCGAGGAGGTGAAGTTCAACCTGTCGATCGAAAGCTCGACCGACATCAAGAACGTCTATAGCCCTTCGCACACCGTCGAGATCAAGCGCCCCGACAACAAGCACGCCACGATCAGCTACACCGGCAAAAACGAAATCCCTACCAACGACTTCCGGCTGCTGTACGACGTCGGCAAAGAAGCTGTGCACACTTCCGTGGTCAGCTATCGCCCGACGACCGGCGAGGAAGGGTATCTGCTGCTGTTGACCAGCCCTGAAATCAAAGCGTCCGATAACGAGCGACCAAAGAAAGCGGTGCTGTTCGTGCTCGACCGCTCCGGCAGCATGAGCGGCAAGAAAATCGAGCAGGCCAAAAATGCCCTCAAGTTCGTGCTCAACAACCTGCGTGAAGGCGATACGTTCAACATCGTCGCCTACGACAGCGAGGTCGAGCTCTGGCGGCCGGAGCTGCAAAAATACGACGACGAAACGCGCAAGGCCGCGCTCGGCTTTGTCGAAGGCATTTACGCCGGCGGCAGCACGAACATCAACGGTGCACTGACCAAGGCTCTCGACCAGCTCAAGGACAAGAGCCGGCCGAACTATGTGCTGTTCCTCACCGACGGCCTGCCGACCGTCGGCGAAACGAACGAGCAGAAAATCGCCGCGGCCGCAAAGCAGCAAAATCAGGTCCGCGCACGCATATTCGTTTTTGGCGTTGGCTACGACCTCAACGCGCGGCTGCTCGACAAGCTCGCTCGCGAGAACTTCGGCCTCAGCGAGTACGTGCGCCCGAACGAGGACATCGAATCGCACGTCAGCACTCTCTACAACCGCATCGGCGCCGGTGATGACCGACGTCTCGATCAAGTTCGACGTCGAAGGCGCCAAGACCGAGGAAGGCGCAGTCATCAACCGCCAGTATCCCAAGGACGTCACCGACCTGTTCGCCGGCGAGCAGCTGGCGATCGTCGCTCGCTATAAGAAGCACGGCGACGCCAAGGTGATCATCAACGGCAAGATCGGCGACAAGGAGCAGAAGTTCGACTTCCCCGCAAAACTCGTCGAAAAGTCCAGCGACGATTCGCATGCCTTCATCGAAAAGCTCTGGGCGATGCGCCGGATCGGCGAAATCCTCGCGCAAGTCGATCTGCAAGGGCAAGAACGACGAGCTCGTCAAGGAGCTGATCGCACTTTCCACCAAACACGGCGTACTTACCCCCTACACCTCGTTCCTGGCCGACGAGAATGCCCGCCACCGATCTCGCCTCGCATGCTGTGGAGGCTCGCCGGCGTCTCGATTCGCTCAGCGAAGTCAGTGGCGATCGCGGCGTCTCGCTCCGCCTGAACCGGAATTACTACGAGTGCGCCAGCGCTGCCGAAGCGAAAGACTCGCTGCAATCGTCGTTCGGCGGCCTGTACGATGAGGCCGAAGTGGCCAAGCGGCTTCCCGCCGCGCCCGCGGCATCCGCCCCGGTTGACAACCGCGGCGGGTTTGCGGGCCGCAGCTTCGGCATCGGCGGCAGTCAGCGGCGCTGGAATTCCCGCCGACGCGAATGCACCGGTCGCGGGAACCGGTGTCGTTGTCCGTGAAGTGCTCGAGCGCGACAAGGTGGCCCAGAACGTTCGCAACGTCGGCGCAAGTCCTTCTTCCGCCGCGGCGACCGCTGGGTCGATTCCACGCTCACCGAGGAGCAGGAGAAGAAAGCCAAGAAGATCAAGCGCTTCAGCGACGAATACTTCGAGCTCGTCGATCGTCACGGCAAGCAAGTCGCCAAATACCTCGCCTTCGACGAACCGGTCACCTTGGTGATCGATGGTCAGGTCTACGAATTCATCGACGACACGAAGTAGGTGCGCGAAACGCGAGTCAAGCTGCCCCGTAAACTCGTGGAACTGTAGCACGCTAGCCCCGGCAAGACCGCCGGGGCTTCTGTGTTTGTGCGACACGTTCGCGCCGTGCCGCTGCTAGAAATCTGTTTCAACATCGGCTATCTTGGCGGCTCATTCGTGGACAAAACACAACCCCGCGGTCGCCCTCCCCCTGCCCTGCCCTCTCGGGGCGCCGCATCTCAAAAAGCGAATACGGAGGTTCCGATGCCGATCTCGTCTTTGCGATTCTCGGTTATTTGCATCGCCATGCTCATGCTGCCGGCGATTGTCGGCTGCTACGAAAAAACCTCCGCAGTCAATGCGCCGAAGAACTCTGTCAAAACTGTCCCTGAATCAAAAACCGCCGTTGAACGCAAAAAGCTCGCCTCTGAGAAGGCCGACGAACTGCTCGCAGAACTGGAGAAAGAAAAAGTGAACAACCGTGGAACTGCCGAAGCCAGGCAACCGGAAGCAGTCGCCAGCGCGCTGAGCGAAGCGACGGCCAAAGTCCCGCTCATCCCACGCAAACTTCTCTTCGGAAACCCGGATAAATCCGCCGCGCGGATCAGCCACGACGGCAAGTACCTAAGCTATCTGGCTCCGGTCAACGGCGTGATGAACGTCTGGGTCGGCCCGATCGACGATCCCGACGCCGCCAAAGCCAGTCACCAAGGACACGAAGCGCGGCATCCGCTCCTACTTCTGGGCATACACCAACAAGCACATCCTCTACGTCCAGGACGCCGACGGCGACGAAGACTGGAACATCTACCGCACGAACCTCGAGAACAACGAAACCACCAACCTCACCGAGCTCAAAAAAGTCCGCGCGCAGATCCAAGAGGTCAGCCACAGGTTCCCCAAGGAAATTCTGATCGGGCTCAACGACCGCGACCCCCAGTATCACGACATCTATCGGCTCGCCCTGGAAACCGGCGAAAAAGAGCTGATCCAAAAGAACGACCAGTTCGCCGGCTTCACCACCGACGAGGATTACAAGATTCGCTTCGCCAGCAAGCTCACCGAGGACGGCGGGACTCAGATGTTAAAGCCGGACGGAAGCGGCGGTTGGACCGACTTCCTCAAGATCTCGATGGAAGACTCGATGACCACCAGTCCCGCCGGCTTCGATAAGTCCGGCGACGTCATGTACCTGATCGACAGCCGCGGCCGCGATACCGGCGCCTCTTCAAGTGGAATTTGAAAACCGATGAAAAGGAGCTGATCGCCGAAGACGACAAATGCGACGTCGGCGGCATCATGGCGCACCCGACCGAGAACAACATCCAAGCGGTCTCGTTCACCTACGAGCGGACCAATTGGGAGTTCTTCGACGATGCCGTGGCCGAAGACTTCAAGCTACTCAAGTCCAAGGACGACGGCGACATCACCGTCGCCAGCCGCACGCTCGACGACCAGCAATGGATCGTCGCGTTCCTCAAGGACAACGGCCCGGTCAACTACTACCACTACGACCGCCCGTCAAAGAAGCTCCGCTTCCTGTTCAGCAACCGCAAGGAACTGGAGGGCCAGCCGCTGCAGAAAATGCATTCGCTGGTCATCAAAAGCCGCGACGGAATGAACCTCGTCAGCTACCTCACGCTGCCCCCGGGCACCGACTCAGACGGCGACGGCCGCCCGGACAAGCCGGTCCCGATGATCCTCAACGTGCACGGCGGTCCCTGGGGCCGCGACGGCTGGGGCTTCGACTCCGAGCATCAGCTTTACGCCAACCGCGGCTATGCCGTGCTCAGCGTCAACTTCCGCGGCTCGACCGGATTCGGCAAGAAATTCGTCAACGCCGGCAACCGCGAGTGGGCCGGCAAAATGCACGACGACCTGATCGACGCCATCGATTGGGCGATCAAGGAGAAGATCGCCGAGCAGGACAAGATCGCCATCATGGGCGGCAGCTACGGCGGCTATGCCACGCTGGTCGGCCTCACCTTTACGCCCGAGAAATTCGCCTGCGGAGTCGATATCGTCGGCCCGTCGAACATCGTCACGCTGCTCAATACCATCCCGCCTTACTGGGCGCCGGCGATCGAGATGTTCAAAAGCCGCGTCGGCGATCACAAGAGCGATGAAGGCAAGAAATTCCTCGAAGAGCGCTCGCCGCTCTCGCGCGTCGATCAAATCAAGCGGCCGCTGTTGATCGCGCAAGGCGCCAACGACCCGCGCGTCAAGCAGAGCGAGTCGGACCAGATCGTCAAAGCGATGCAAGAAAAGAAGATCCCCGTCACCTACGTGCTATTCCCCGACGAAGGGCACGGCTTTGCGCGGCCGGAGAACAGTCTGGCGTTCACCGCCGTCACCGAGGCCTTTGTTGCACGTTTCCTCGGCGGCCGCTACGAGCCGATCGGTGAGGCGTTCGAGGGCTCCACCGTCACCGTCCCCGCCGGCGCCGACACGGTCCCGGGTCTCGACAAAGCGCTTAAAGATCGCAAAGCGGAAGCGCAAACGGAAAAAGGCGACAGGAAAGCGGCTGCTCCGGCAGTCGAGTAGTCGTTACGGCCGGCCGCGTTCATGAAATTGCAGATGGGACCACCCGTCGTCCTCCTCCGGTCGATTCCAGTCGTGTCCCAACGCCAGCTCGCTCAGAAGCGCGGTTTCGCTTATACCGTCGTCGGGTTCGTGGAGGATTGTCACGAGAGTTTCCACTACCGCTTCCCCTTCGGATCCAAGTTCGCCGCCAAGTCCTCCTGCGTCACCTTGCTCTCCACGCCACCCTCCGGCACCTCCGCCTTCGCCGTCCACAGAATCGCGTTTAAAAACAACTTGCGGTTATTGTCGTCGCCCCAGTTGCGGTGAAAGTGCCCGCCGGTATAGCCAAACCCGCGCCCGCCGTCCCGCCGCTCCGCCGCCCACGCCAGAATCTCCCGCTCCCCCTTCCGCGCTCGCACCGTCGGGTTCCCGCTGTGCGGGCCATCGGGCCGCTCGCGTGTATTGTCCGGAGGAATCGCGCTTAAGATCGGCGTGACGCCGTCCATGTTCTCGCGAAATCGCATGTGATAGTACCACTCGTCGTTGATTTCAAACGGCTGTACGCCGCGCGTCACCGGGTGCCCGTCGGCCAGCTTCGTTTCCCGCAGCATCCAGTGCGGGTTCACCGACCAGTGTGCCTCAAAATACCCGCCGATCCATTCCAGCAAATCCGGCCCTCCTTTATCCTTCGGCACCTCGACCGCGTAGTGCGCACAAAGCATTCCCACTCCCTGCTTCATCCGCACGTCGATCTCCGCCAGCCGCTCGCGACTCTGAATCACCGGATGCCCGCCGCCGCCGTCCATATACAGCATGATCGTGTCGGCGTTGTCGAACGCCGTTGGGTCCTTCGGCCATCCGCTGCGATACACCTGCGTCACCACGTACGGAACGTTGTCGTCAAGACACTTCTTCAACAACAACGACCCCGCGTTGAACTCGTGATCGCCGCTGCCGTGGCTCGGCCGGCCAGCGACCATTACAACTTTCTTCCGCTCCTTCATCCCCTCCACCGCCGCCAGCTTCGTGCGTTTTATTCGGATATTCTTGAATTCCACCTTCATCGGCGGCCCGGCATGAAGCTGCAGCGCCAGAATCCCCGACATCACCTGCTTCTTCGGGTCGTTGTCGGTGGTCTCGCTCATCAACTTGCCGTTGATGAAGTGCTTGTAATTCGTCCCCTTCACGATCAACAAGTAGTCGTTCCAGTCCTCCTTCTTGATCTCTTTTTGCAGCCCGGCCTTGTCGGCAAAGGTCTCCGTCTGCTTCTTCCCCTCCTTGTCGAACACCACGCGCTGCCCGCGCTCGGCCATAATCCCGCGCGCGCGCGCTCCTCATACAAAATGCCCGAATACGTGTCGCCCGAATCAATGTCCGCCTGATATCCGCCAACGACCCAGTCGTTCGACCGCTTGCTGCGATACTGTATCCCCGAGTTGCCTCCCTTGATCCGATAACTGAGCTTCAGCTCAAAATCGTCCACCTCCGCTTCCTTCCAGATGATGAACGTGTTCCCCTTGGTCGGATTGTCCTTGGTCGTCTCGCCGACAATCGCCTCTCCTTCGACACGCCAAAACTTCGGGTTGCCGTCCCACCCCTCCAAACTCTTGCCGTCAAAGATCAGCTTGAACCCTGCATCGTCGGTGTCTTGCGCCAACGACGCACCCGCAACCATCACCATCATCGCCGCAACCGCCAAGCAAATAAACCGAGCCAGTCTCAATCGAGTCATGTCTCACCTGCAAGAGAAAGAATCCGTGATTAGTAAGATCTACCGCGGCGCCCGCGAGATCGCCGCCTCGCCCACGCCGCCCGCCTTCGAGCCGCCACGCTCCGCGCCATCGTGCTCCACCATTGCCGCGACCATCCCGCGGAGTGAACTGAAAATTCCGGCTCTGCCTGAAAAACTCCAGCGGGTTCTCATACACCACCTTGCGAATCAGCGCCTCGGCATGCCCGCGATTCCGCATCGCCAGAATAAAGTCCGGCACGGCCGTCGGCTTTGACGGCCCCCAATCGCCGGCGCTGATTCACCAGCAATCGGTCCGCCCCATACATCTCCACCATGTCCACCGCCCGCTCCGGCGTGCACTTGCTCACTGGGTACAGCGTCATGCCGGCCCAATATCCCTGCTCCAAGCACCGGCCGGATCGTGTGCTCCTCCACGTGATCCACCAACACGCGATGCCGATCCAGCGAAGCAAAGTCCGCGAGCATGTCGAGGATCATCATCGTCCCCGGATACTTGTCCTCCAAGTGCGGCGTGTGAATCAGTATCTGCTGATCCAATCGCTCGGCCAGTTCCACGTGCTCCATGAACACGATCGACTCGTTCCGCGTGTTCTTGTTCAAGCCGATCTCGCCGATCCCCAAGCACCCCCGGCTGGTTGATGAACTCCGGGATCATCGCGATCACTTCACGCGACAGCCGCACGTTCTCGGCTTCCTTGGCATTGATGCACAGCCACGTGTAGTGCTGCACGTGGTACCAGCCCGCCCGCTTCGGTTCGAACTGCGTGAGCTGCCGAAAGTAATCGCGAAAACCGTCCACGCTCCCGCGGTCGAACCCGGCCCAAAACGCCGGCTCGCTCATCCCCACGCAACCCATCTTGGCCAACGTCTCGTAGTCGTCGGTCGTCCGCGAAACCATGTGAATGTGCGGGTCAAAATAATCCATTGCAGTTCTTTCAGGACTTAGACCGCGTAAATATCTCCGCCAGGTCACCAGGCACCAGGTCACCAGACACTCATTCCGCTGCTCGCCCATTCGTCATTTTGAATCTCTCCTTCCAATTCCGCTCATATGGCAGCGAGAAAACCATTTGCAGCTTCTCGGCGCGCCCAGCGCCGCTTCCCGCCAGCACTGTGATCGCCTCATCGATCCCTCGCCGCCGCTTGTCTTGCGATACATCCCCCTCCGCGCGATCCAGCCGGTCCAGCGCCGCGGCCACTTGCAGCAGCCGCGCGCGAACCTCCAGGAACTCCCGGTTCAATAACTCCGCCGCGTCAATCGGGATCGACATGGTTCGCCGCGACCGATTGGGCCGCGCCTGTGCCCCTTTTGAATTCGCCACACATCTCGCGGTGGCAAAAACGCCACATCCGCCACGACCGCTACAGCCCCACGCTCGCCTCCGTGCACGACCACACTCCAAGTGCTGCCTTTAGTCTGCCCGCCGACACATCTGAAATCAAGTTGCCCGCGAACCTCCAATGGCCGCAACGTTCTTGTCCGCCACTCTTTACGGCAACCTAGGATTGTGTAGCAAAAAAGCCGCGCTTGGCCGCATTCCATTGCGGCCAATCGCCCGCGGTGCAGGCACATGCGCAAGTCCGCGCCCGCCGCACAAATAGTGTCCTGCCCGAAAAACAGAAGAGCTCGATCCGCTCAAAACCCACGCCGTGCCCGGTCTCGACACCACCTTCGAACTGCTCACGACCACTCCCAACGAGGCGGCCGACACCGTCCTCGTGGCGGCGCTCACCCATCCGTCGCCCCCGATTCGTCTCGCCGCGCTCCGCGCCGTCCTGGAGCGCGCGTGCCTGCCTGGCCAAAAGTGGGCCGTTGAGAACCTTCACCAACTCGGTGAGTCGGGCCGCGCGATCGTCCGCGACTACCGCGGCACCATGACCTTTGCGCTCCGCGACGCGGTCCTCGCCGCCGATCATCAAACCTGCAAGAACGGCTGCGAACTGACGCTCGAGTTTCGCGAGTACGAGCTGTTCCCCGCCTTGATCAACGCCAGCGAGGACGAAACCAACGCCAACCGCGCGCTCACCGCGCACACGCTCCTGCAGCTCGCCGAGCACTTATATGACGAGCTGGCCGCGCCACGCAATCCAAACGCCCGCCGCAATCCGCAGAAAGTCCGCGACAACGTGGTCGCCTCGCTCGAGCTCTCCATCCAGCGCTTCCATCGCCATCGCGTGCCCGCCGTGCTGGAAGCATTCCTGATGCTCGCCAGCCGCGACAATCCCACGCTCAAACAAATCCTGGCCGACCCGCGGAATGTCAATTACCTTCCGCTGGCCGACATGCTCACGCACAGCCCCCGCGGCGGCATCATCCGCCTGGTGCTGAGCTTCCTCGACGATCTCCAGGCGCCCAGTGCTGCGATGACGCTGCTCGCCTACCGGCACGACGCGCCGTTCATCGACGCCTTGCTCCGCAAGGTCGGCACCGAGCCGGCCCCGGTCATCGCCACAAACCTGCGCCGATTGGAAAATATTTCCTGGCTGCAAAGTGAAGAGCTGCTGCTGACGCACCTCGACGCCGCCGCCCAGCGCATCGCCGTCGAAATCGCCGTCCGATCCGGCGTCAACCGCCGCTCGGTCTTCAAGCTGCTAGAGATGGTGCTCGATCGCGGTAAGCCCACCGGCCGGTGCGCCGCCGCCGAAGCGCTCTCGCAGTTCAACGGCGCCGAGGCCAACTCACTGGCCATCCGCGCCCTGCTCGATCCCGATCCCCAGGTCCAGGCGCGCATCCTCCCACAACTACGCAACCGCGGAATCCCCGGCGCCGTCAGCAAGCTTATCGAGCTGCTCGACAGCCCCCACGCCGTCGTCAAGGCCGCCGCACGCGAGAGTCTGGCCGAGTTCTCCTTCGAACGCTTTGTGGCCGCCTACGATCTTCTCGACGAGGACGTCCGCCGCAGCACCGGAGACATGGTCGCCAAGGTCGATCCGACGGCGCTTTCCGCACTGGCAGACGAGCTCAAGTCACCGTCACGCAGCCGCCGCCTCCGCGCGATTTCCATGGCCCTCACGATGGGTGTGGTCGCTCGCGTCGAGCACGCGCTTCACGATGCATTGCTCGACGAGGATCATCTCGTCCGCGCCGAAGCCGCTCGCGCCTTGTCCCACTGCGACACCCCCGACACGCACATCGTCCTCCGCGAGGCGCTCACCGATCGCAGCCTCGTCGTTCGCGAGGCCGCCGAATCCAGCCTCCAAGAGCTGCACCAGGAAATCGTCGCCATCGTCCCCCTCCCGCCTCCGCCCCCCTGGCAAGTGGAGGCCGTAACATGAATGACGAGTTCCGAAACCAGAATGACGAACTAAGTCCGAATGTCGAATCTCGAACGCCGACAATCCCGGCCTTGAGATCATTCCTCATTCGGACTTCGCCATGGATTCGTCATTCGTTCTTCGTCATTCGTTCGTCATTCGGATTTCGTCATTCGGATTTTACAACACGGCTCGCTCACAGAGTCGGCGTGCCGGCGGCTTACGCTCGGTACTCTACTTTCGCCCTCCCCCTCCTCTTCGCCGACCGCGGCGCCCTGCTCCGCGACATGGGTAGCGGCTTCCGTGGCGACCGGCCGCGAGTGGACGCAACCGAAGTCGCGATGGTCATCGCCGCCACGATCGCCGCCGTGGTCGCGTTCTGGTTGCTCGCCCGGTTTGCCTCGTTCCGGGAAGGGCGCGGATCGTCGAACAATCCCAAGTTGCTCTTCCGCCAGCTCTGCCAGGCCCATGGATTGAGCCGCACTCAGCGGAGTCTGCTCCAACAAATCGGCGACCGCGCGGAAGTCGCCCCCCCGCCGGCTATCTTCCTTCGCCCGGAACTGGTCGATGCGGCGCTGAAGGACCCCCAGTTCGAGCAATTCCGCGGCGACTTGGCCGCCCTCCGCCGCCGGCTGTTTGCGGCCGCGTAAGGGTTCAGGGTTCAGGGTTCAGAAACTGTCCCGACCAGTATTCCCCCGTCCCGGCCCTCCGGGTTTCCCCCATCCCCATTCCCCATTCCGAATTCCGCATTCCCCATTCGCCTCCCCCCTTTTTTAAAAAATCTAGTGTCATTCTTCCCGACATCGGGTATATTGAGCGTTCGGAGAGGCCGCATCGGCCCAAGGGGCGCATTTCCTATTTTCTTATCTCGCTGGGGGAACATAATGTTCACGCGCATACCCTCATGCCGTACTGGGTCCGGATGCAACCACGGACAACGGAATACGGACAAAGGACGTCGGCCAGGCTTCACGCTCGTTGAGTTGCTCGTCGTCATCGCCATCATCGGGATCTTGGTCGCGGTCCTCCTGCCGGCGATCCAAGCCGCGCGCGAGGCTGCCCGCCGCACGCAGTGCCGCAACAACATGAAGCAGTTGGGCACCGCTGCCAATAGCTGCATGTCCGCTACCAAGGCCTATCCGACTGGTGGCTGGGGCTGGGGCTGGGCAGGCGATCCGAATTACGGAGCAGGTCTGAATCAGCCAGGCGGATGGATGTATCAGATCCTGCCGTACATCGAAGAAGGACAAGTTTGGAGCCTCGGCAAAGGGCTTCAAGGCACAGCCCGCGGCGAAGCGATCAAGCGAGCGGTCGGCACGCCAATCGCAATTTACTTCTGCCCCAGTCGCCGCAATGCACAGCTCGTCAAATGGTCACACACCACGAACTACCGGAACCTGATTAACGCCGGTGTCGGTTTTCCGGACATGGTCGGCCGCAACGATTACGTTTCCTGCTCCGGCACTGTCGGCAGAAACGAAGAGCCCTATGGTCCAGACACACAGGCGGCGGGCGTTGCCTGCTTGACGAATCGCAATGCCGCATCTTGCGGCTTCTGGGCCGGGGTTGATACGAACCCGCAGGGTGTCAACTGGAGACTCAACGGACTCACCGTCATGCCCACGACTGGCATGATTGGAGTTAAGAAAGTCCCGGACGGCATCGCCCAAACGATTCTGTACGGCGAGAAGTACCTGAACATGGTCCGTATCGACGATCCGACCAACCTCAACGACAACGATCAAGGTTGGAACCTCGGGTATGACCGCGACATCATGCGGTTCACCGACGAACAACCGCATCCGGATTACTTGGACTTCAACAACTCGACGGCCGAACATCATCAGCTCTTTGGCTCGTCCCACAAGGATGGTATCCACGTCTGCATGGGCGACGCGTCGGTTCATTCGATCGCGTACGACATCGATGTGACAGTGTTCAAGCTGCTCGGCCAGCGCAACGACCGCAAGGTTGTTGAAATTCCGTAACGCCGGCAAGTCGTCAATTCGATCGTGCTAACCAAAACCCCTGGGAACGTCCCGGGGGTTTTTTCGTTTTCTCGGGGTGGCTGTGTTTCTGAGTGCCTGCTTTGGGTGGCTGTGTTTTGCAGCCGCAAGTGAACCCAAGAGCGCTACCAACCGTTCACCGTTCCAGTCAAGCAACCGCGTGCCCACCAATGCAAAACACGCCTGCCTGCGCTGCGCTGCGTGACTGTTCTGCCTTGGGTGGCTGTGTTTTGCTGTTGCAAGTAAATGTAAACGCGCTGCCGACCGTTCACCGTTCTAACCACGCAACCGTCCCCTACCTCTGCAAAACACGGCGCGTGGCTGCACGGTTCTGGGTGCCCGTGTTTTGCCGCCGCAAGTAAACGTGAACCGCTGAAAAACCATTGGCCTCTCATTGACAAGCTAATGGTTGCCCGCCAATTCAAAACACGGCTGCATGAGGCGGCTACCATGCGTGGCACTGCCGTGTTTTGCTTTTGCCAATTAGCGCTGCCTCGTCAACCACCCAATTCTCTGCATCACCAACAACTCGTGATTAGGCAGCAAAACACAGCCACCCTCACAAGCAAAACACAGCCACCCCTTAGATTTTGCATCGCGTGCGCTTCCGCAATACAATCCCGCCATGCGTCGCCACACTCGCCAGCACCGAAGGACTGAAATCAATGCGCCCGGCCATGCTCACGAGTTAACCTTTTCCTGTTACAAAGGCTTCCAGTTCCTTAAGGCCGAACGTACTGCGCTGAACCGGATGCCTTTTTCTTTCGTTGTTTACCGTATTCCGATTGACCTCCTTCTGGCGATTGGGTGCCTTGCTGCCGGGGTGTCGTCGATGGCCAAAACCCGTGTTTCGGGTGATGTTCTTGTCGTTGTTGTCGGACAGCGGCGCCGTCCGGCCGGCGAAATCACCGCGGGTCATTCCGCCGGTGACGAGGAGGTCTCCTCGTCGGCGTTGGGGAGCAGATCGCGATTTCTTCGCTTTGCACGGTTCCGGTCGGCTGTGTGTTCATTGGCCGGCGGTTTCCCGTGCTGTCGTAGAAGTTGCGAGATCTGCGCCAGTTGCTTGACAACGCGGAAGAACTGGTTGATCGCGATGGTTTTTTCTTCCACGTTTTTGATCGTTCTGGGACCCGCGTGAAGCGCTGCCAACAACGGCTCAGCTAGGTACACCTCCAGCTCCAGCAGATCGGCGTGCACGCCGCTCAACCCCGCGATCAGTGGGTCGGGGTCCGTTTGCGATTCCAACCCATGCTGCCAGATGTGCCCCAACCTACGGTAGTCCACGCTGTCGCGGGATGGCGGCATGTTGTCCGGCGTCACGGGGCTGTCGCTCGGGGAATCGAATGGTTCAGGCGGTATCATTGACTCTTCCATGAGCATTCTCTCCTTTAAGGTAAACGGATTAGGTGGCCGACTCGGCGCCGCGCGGACGCGGCGTTTCCGCAGTTGGTCACCGTGGTAATACAGTCCGATCCCAGCCAGCCCGGAAGCAACCCGGGCCTTCAAAAGCGCAGCTTCTTCTTGGATTGGCGCACGGCTCGGGCTAGCTCTTGGTTGCGCCGGTGCTGGTCTTGCAACAGGTCCAGCTCGTAGCGGATTTGATCGACGAGCAGCGTGTCGGCGCCGATATACACGCTGCGCAGACGCCCGAGGTGGCGAAATCGCAGCCGCCAGTAACTTTGCCCGCGGCGACGGTCTCGTTCGAGGTAACCGGAGCGCCGCAACACTTCGAGCTCCAAGCTAGAAACTCCAAGGCCGACAAGCGCGGGGACTTGAAGATAACCCTGAGCGTGACCGGCGCATTGATCTGTTTGGGTCATTTCGACAACCGATGAGCTAACATTTGGATTTGGTTGGTTACTTTCAGGTATGGGCTGATTGGGTCTTTGCCGCCGGACGCTAGCGATCGATTCAGTCGGCCGGCCGATTTCTTGCTTATCTGAGCGCACGGTCGCAACTCGGAGAACAGTTCTTGAGCTATTTCGTGCAACTGGGCGAGCTGAACCAGCTTAGTGCGTTTGACCGGATCGGCAGTGTTTTGCGCTTCGCGAAGAAGTCCACCGATAGATTCCTGCCTGACAACTTGGTCATACTCGAGCATCGCTTGCTTTTGGCGACTAATAGCCTTCTCACCAGATTCCAACGGATCTATTTTGTAGAGTCGCTGAAGCACATCGCGCATATCGGGTGGTGGCGGGGACACTTGCTGGGCCTTATGTTTTGCGCGTTCGTATTCAGATTTGAACCAGCTTTCGATTACAGCATCGTGGATCCAATCAGGCTCCCTCTGCGTGACGGCAAATCTGATTCCGTCGAACTCCTTTTGTTCGGGCAACCATTCCGCCGTGTTCGATGTCGACAGCTGGCAAAAGTGAAGCAATGCTGCGAGGTGCGACTTCGCGCTGCGAATATGCTCCGGGATGGCGAGCGACAATTGGGTGGGTGACCAATTCGTGAGCGTCAGTTTGAACTGGTGTTTGGCCACCGTACTCTTATTGCAGGTCCGGGGTTGCTCGGAGTTCGAAGTGGCGCGTTGGCTTGTCGAACACGATCGCGACAACCTGCGTTCTTCGTCTGCGATAAAGGATTGGTAAGCCGCATCCCTTTCCAAGGTGGTTACCGACTTCGTTAGGCCAAAGAAATTGCACAATTGCTCGACGCCCTTTTTGCCCAATCGTTCCAAACCGACGACGGGCGAAGCCGCCATTCCCATCGAGCGCAACAGGATCG
This sequence comes from Pirellulales bacterium, assembly GCA_963829655.1. GTDB lineage: Bacteria > Planctomycetota > Planctomycetia > Pirellulales > JALHPA01 > JBBDYH01. The sequence continues at coordinate 4,371,061 of CAWHJG010000002.1, read as the reverse complement.
CGTCTTCCAACGTGCTAGTGAGAAAGAGGGCCGTACGCTTTTGCCATTGGATTCCGTTCAATGTCCAATCGTCGTGCAGGCTCGCAAATAACGGCAAGTCGCTGCCGTGCACACAGCCGTTGTTCGTGACCAAATTCATAACGCGCTGAAAAGCGCTATGGCGTAACGCAAGCACGACGACGTCGGGCTCGGCGAGCGACGGGTGAATCGCCAACGCTTTGTTGTCGCCGACCTGAACGAGACCAGAAGCAATCAAGTCCTCCGCGGCGTGGTGCTCGGCGAGATGCGCGAGGGCGTCTGGCGGTGACGAAGGGCCACGAAAAGCTGCGGGATCGGCAGAAAGACAATCCCAAGGTGCTTCAAACCGAAACGGTGAGCAGAGCGACAGATAACTGCCGAGACAGTCGCAACTTTTGCCTTCCATGGCAACCTTCCTCAAACCGGGTCAGCGTCCTGCAATTGAGCGAATTGATCCTTTGGGTGTTGTCGTGGTCTCGTCTAAGTATTCCGCGCAATCGCTTCCGAGTCCCGTGTGACGTAAAGATTAATTGGACCGGGATGTGGTCGGCCAGGCGTCGTTTGTGGTGACCGCCGCGAAGGAAGATGTTTTGCAACAATGGTTTAAGTGCTATCAAGCAGCTTACGAGCAGTGCTACTTCCAGGAGTGTCACCAACCATCCATCGCCCAACTCGTTGGCTTGGACATTTTGGGAGCACCATCCTGATTTGGATATCTGCCAACGCATGCAGATTGGTTTTCGGCACTAAGTTCTGCGCCCCGTGGACGCTCACAGTGGCTATTGCCGCATCCGCTGGTCGTTGTCCAATAGCTAAACAAAAGGCGTATGAAAATGACAACTAACCAGGTTGGCAAACCGGCGGGGCAGAGTTGAATCTCTGCCCCACCGCTAGTGACTTTCGCCCTGATCGATTCCGTCAGTGGGAACGCCCACCTCATGCCCAATCGCACGTTGGCGATTCGTCCGTGAGTGGAAAAAGTCCCCAACTCTTACGCCGCCTGTTGCATTAACAACCCGTCGAGGTCAACTTTGCGCCATCCACTTGGAGAAGAACTTTTGCATGATGGCCATGCGCTCTTACGGTTACCCGCGCGTGAACGGGCGACTCCTCGATTACCCCTTGCCGACAAGCGGCAAAGGCATTGCGGAAGGCACTCCATCAGGCGCAAGGCCGCGCCGCCGATCGGGCAGCTACCTCCTTAGTTATTGAGTGGGTATTGCCGATGGCATAGTCCAACTCGCCATGGAACTGCTGCCAGCTCGTTCGCAATTCCTCGCGAAGTTGACTGACTCGACCGCGTGATAAGCCTGTCTTGGTCGCTGTTTCACTAGGCGAGTTCCCGATGGCCAGGAACTCGGCTAGCCGCCGATCCCGATTGTTCAGTTGTTCAAGCCACCGCGGAAAATCGATCCGAAACGCCGCCTGTTCTGGTACCGGAGTCTGGGTGTTGTGAACCAAGCCCTCGGACCAGCTGCCGTCAGGACTTTTCGCATCCAAGCTCACGATTCGAACGCGTTTGCGATTGAGGTTGATGGGGCTAAGCACGTCACCAGCATTCATTCGCGACCCCACACGTCGACCCGTTCGATACTGGGCGACCGCGTATCGGGCTAGCGGACCGGCATAGGCCAGCTCAGCCTTGCCGAGTTGCACCAGTCGGCAAAATGCGCAAAACGCGCTGGCGACGACTTCGGCTATGGCCTCTTCGCGCTCACTCGCATTTAGGGAGTGGAAGGCGAAGTGCGCATAGTTGCGGATATGGGGCAACAGTTCAAGAAACCGGCGCTTCCAGCCACGACTGCGACACGGTCGTTGCCCTCTGGCAAATGCGATCATCGTTGGCGACCTCCTGGAAAAGAGACCGCCGCCGAGCCGGGGCGGTCATGTTGTAAGAACACAACTGCCCGCCAGCTGCGAGGCAGAACCGGACTATAGGTCAGGCGTTGGCGAACGACCTCGAGGCCAAACGGAATACGCCCATCGAGACCTGCGTAACCGATCAGTCGATGCTTGTGCCGGCTGCCAAGGCTATGACCTCGCCACTTAAGTCTGACACCAAAGTGCCGTTTATTTAGAGGCCTTAATGGGCTTGTTGGCTTGCCCTATGGAAAGCATGCCGATTGCAATTGAGGCAGCGAGTGCCGCGAGTTTGGTCGGTCCATGTCCTCGTTGAGAGGCCTTCAGCGAACTGTCCGCGGTGACTGTGCTCGGTATCTAGAATTTGGACGTCTGGCGTTAAGCCGCCCGAGCCGCAGCAGATCCGTCTTTGAAATTATGGATGACCGGTGCGGCGACGAATTGGAGTTGGCGGTGATGACAAGCGCGGCCGCTGGCCTTCGCCAAATCACAATTCACGTAGTTGGACGAATCGCAGCGTAGTGATGCGAGTGCAGCCAGCTGGGCTGGCCTTTCTGTTGCTAGTCCGAAATAGTTGCCCATATCGTCACTTTGCCATTACGACCGATCTTTCGGACACCCGCTCCGCGATTCCGGTTGGAGACCAAGGGCGATCAGCCTTCAAGAAAGTCTCAACCTTCCCGTTTGGAGAGATTTTCGCTACGCAGCGGCATACACCGTTCCGCGCGAATCCACGCCAAGGCCGCGCAGAAAGCAGGTCGGCGCATCGCGGTCACAATCCTTGACCTCAACCGATTCCACAAAAGAAGTGAATGAGCCAACTGGCTTGACCTTCACAATTCTCGTAAGGCACGCGGAATCGAGCGTGCAGTCTGGCCCGCTGCTAAAGCCGGTAACCCTAGGATTTGGCTGACCCACACCAATAAACCTTTCCAACCCCGCTTTACCCGCTATACTGATTTCACGGAGCAGTCGGAGACCGCCGGGGCAAGAGTCGCCGTCCTCATCTTTCTGGGGAATCGTCATGTCTACCTCCACGCTCTCCTCGCGCCGCACAATCAACGTGCTGCCCACATCAAACAACAGGCAACGGACTACGAACAACGGACACCGCCTCGCCTTCACCCTCGTCGAGCTGCTCGTCGTCATCGCCATCATCGGCATCCTGGTCGCCGTCCTCCTGCCCGCGATTCAGGCCGCGCCGAAGCAGCCCGCCGCGCAGTGCCGCAACAACCTCAAGCAGCTTGGCCTCGCCGCGAACAACTACATGTCCGCCAACAAGTACTACCCCACGGGTGGCTGGGGCTGGGGCTGGGCCGGAGATCCCAACTACGGCGCGGGCAAGATGCAACCGGGCGGCTGGATGTATCAGCTCCTACCGTTTATCGAGGAAAACCAGGTCTGGAGCCTCGGCAAAGGCCTTCAAGGAACCGCCCGCGGCAACGCGATCAAAAAGGCGATTGAAACGCCGATCGCGATCTTTTTCTGCCCCAGCCGCCGCAATGCTCAAACGGTCCCTTTGACGAGCAGTCTTTACAAGCAGATGGAGATCTACGGTGTCGGACCTCCAAGTGTTATCGCCCGCAACGACTACGTCTCCTGCTCGGGCAGCTTTTGCATGGGACTGGAACCTTATGGCCCAAATACGCACAAGCAAGGCGTCGATTGCCTTCAGGAGAATATCTGCGATGGGATCGACCAGTGGCACCTGGCGACATGCAATCGCAAGATTCGCGGGATCACCGTGCACCCCTTGAGCGGCTTGATCGGCGTTCGCAAGATCAAGGACGGTATCGCCAACACCATCCTATACGCCGAAAAGTACCTCAATACGGCCAACATCGAAACCATCGACCACGATAACGATCAAGGCTGGAACCTCGGCTACGACCGCGACATCATGCGCTTCACCGACGTCACTCCCAAGCACGACCTGATGGGCGTCACGGATCATCTCGTGTTCGGCGCCGCTCATTCCGACGGCATGCACGCCTCGATGGGCGACGGCTCCGTGCATACGATCATCTATGACATCGACCTGCAAGTCTTCCGCAACCTCGGCGACCGCTCCGACGGCCGCGTCGTCGAAATCCCGTAGGTAGGCGCCCCGTGCCTGACAATCATTTGCGCGGTCTGCATTGCTAAGGAAACCAGGAATGCAGTCCTGGCGCGCCGGGACTGCTTTCCTCGCCTCATAGATCTTCTGCCCTTTCCGTTCAGCATTGGACGTTCGGCAGAAAACCCCTGCCACCTCTTGACTTCCTATCTCAGGTATATATACATATATATACTACGTCCAATTCCCTTTACGGCTTCGCGCCTTTGCGTGAGACCTCCGCCTGTCGGTAGCTTCCTAACCGCCAAACGGTACAATCAGACCCGGTCCGACCGCCATGGTGCACGCCCTTTGTGAACCCACAACCCTGCGTATTTCCCGAGAAGTAAACGCGTCACCTCAATTCCGTGCCGAGTGGTTCATCGCACCTCACAAAAACCCCTGGTTTTCCCGACCCGTTTACACACAAAAACTACCAACACCCCCAAAACGCTCACACTGCAATCCCCCACCCCCTGAACCCAATCAAAACCCTCCCATGTCCACCGCTACCCTCCAAAAACCCGCCAAGCCAAAGACCCCAAACGTCCGCCTCACCAAGCTGCTGATCAACAACCAGTGGGTCGATCCCGCCGACGGCGGCTCATTCGACGCTATAACCCGGCCACCGGCGAGGTCGATCGCCCAGGTCGCCGCCGGCGACCGCCGCCGACGTCGACAAGGCCGTCAAGGCCGCCCGCGCGGCCCTGGAGTCCGGCCCCTGGGCGACGATGGACGCCGCCGAGCGCGGCCGGCTGATGTTCAAGCTCGCCGACCTCGTCGAGAAGAACGCCGAGGAGCTGGCCGCGCTCGAGTCGCTCAACTGCGGCAAGACCATCAGCGACTCGCGCGGCGACATGCAGGGCGTCGTCAACACGCTCCGCTACTACGCCGGCTGGGCCGACAAGATCGAGGGCCGCACCGTCCCCGTCCGCGGCAGCTTCCTCTCCTACACGCTGCGCCAGCCGGTCGGCGTCGTCGGCCAGATCATCCCCTGGAACTTCCCGCTGCTGATGCTCGCCTGGAAGTGGGGCCCGGCCCTGGCCTGCGGCAACACCGTCGTCATGAAGCCCGCCGAGCAGACGCCGCTGACCGCCCTGCGCGTCGGCGAGCTGGCCCTCGAGGCCGGCTTCCCGCCGGGCGTCATCAACATCGTCAACGGCTTGGGCGAGACGGCCGGCGCACGCCCTGGTCGTCCACCCCGACGTCGACAAGATCGCCTTCACCGGCCACGTCGATACCGCCAAGATCATCCAGAAGGCCGCCGCCGACACGCTGAAGCGGACGACGTTCGAGCTGGGCGGCAAGAGCCCCAACGTCATCTTCGCCGACTGCCGACCTGGACGCAGGCCGTCGCCGGCGCGTTCCACGCCATCTACTTCCACGGCGGCCAGTGCTGCACCGCCGGCAGCCGGCTGTTCGTCGAGGAGAAGATCCACCAGGAGTTCGTCGAGCGCCTGGCCGAGAAGAGCCAAGCAGCGCAAGATCGGCGACCCGCTCGACCCGGCGACCGAGCAGGGCCCGCAGGTCTCGCAGGAGCAGATGGACAAGATCCTCGGCTACGTCGAGCTGGGCCAGAAGCAGGGCGCGAACCTCGTGACCGGCGGCGCGCGCCGCGGCGACCGCGGGCTTCTTCGTCGAGCCGACGATCTTCGACAACGTCAAGGACGACATGGCCATCGCCAAGGACGAGATCTTCGGCCCGGTCGTCAGCGTGCTGCCGTTCAAGAGCATGCGACGAGATGATCGCCGCGCGCCAACAGCACCTACTACGGCCTGGCCGCGGCGCATCTGGACCAAGGACATCGACAAGGCCCACCTGCTACGCCAAGCGACGTCAAGGCCGGCACGGTGTGGGTGAACTGCTACCACGTCGTCGACACGACGACGCCGTTCGGCGGCTTCAAGATGTCCGGCCAGGGCCGCGAGAACGGCGAGGCGGCGCTGGAGCACTACACCGAGATGAAGACCGTCACCATCAAGCTCCACGAGTAATGAACTTTCGCTGTGCGCGCGTTGTTTTGGTCTTGCACTATCTCTTGGCGCGCGGCTGTCGCCTCCGAGCAATCCGGCGATACATCGTCTCTACAGATCAACGTCAACGACTCCGGCGGCGCCCCCTGCCCTGTCGGATTCACTTGAAGAACGAAAATGGAGAGCCGCACAAGCCAACGGGCCTACCGTTCTGGAACGATCATTTTGTATGTTCCGGTAAGATTTTGGCCGACCTTCAGCCCGGCATGTACCGCTACGAAATCGAACGCGGGCCGGAATACGAGCGAAAGTATGGAAGCGTTGAGATCGTCGCCGGCAAACCCGCCGAGCTGCAGGCGACGCTCAAACGCGTCTCGAATCTCCGCGAATCCGGCTGGTACTCCGCCGATCTACACGTGCATCGCCCGCTTCAGGACATTGAGCTCTTGATGCAGGCCGAAGACCTCGATTTCGCGCCCGTCATCACCTGGTGGAACAACAACAACTTGTGGAAGGACCAGCCGATCCCCGATCGGATCACGCGAAAGTTCGACGGGCGGCTTTATCAAGTAATGGCCGGCGAAGATGAGCGCGAAGGCGGCGCGCTCTTGTACTTCCGTCTCGACCGGCCGCTCGATCTCGCCGGCAGCAAACGCGAATTCCCATCTCCGATGCACTTTGCCACTCAGGCACGCGAGCGAAACGAAAACGTCTGGATCGATATCGAGAAACCATTCTGGTGGGATGTTCCCGTCTGGCTCGCCACGGGCGAGATGAATTCGATCGGGCTGGCCAACAATCACATGTGCCGCAGCCGCATGCTCGAAGACGAGGCCTGGGGTAAACGCCGTGACAAAGACCGGCTCCCCAACCCGCGTGGAAACGGTTTCTGGACGCAGGAGATTTACTACCACATCCTCAACAGCGGTTTGCGAATTCCGCCCTCCGCCGGCAGCGCCTCCGGAGTCCTTCCCAACCCGGTCGGCTACAACCGCGCGTATGCGTTTCTCGACAAGCCATTCACCAGCGATGCCTGGTTTGAATCGCTTTTGCGCGGGTGCTCGTTCGTAACTAACGGCCCGCTGCTCGTCGTCAAAGCAAGCGGCGAGTTGCCTGGCTCAACGTTCCAGGTCAAGGACAACCAGCCTCTGGTCGTTAACCTGGAAATCCAACTCACGTCGACTGACGGCATACCGCGCCTCGAGCTGAATTCAAAACGGCCAGGTGACGCAGTCAATCGACTGCTCGGACAAGCTGCGCCCAGCAACTGAGTCTGAGATTCACGGTGAATGAACCCGGGTGGTTCCTGGTCCGTGCCATCGCCGACGTCGAACACACTTTTCGGTTTGCCTCTACCGCCCCCTGGTTTATCGAAACCGCCGCGACAAAAAATCGCACCAGCCGCCGCTCTGCCCAGTTCTTTCTCGACTGGGTCCAAGAGCGCATCGAGCGTGTCAATAAAAACGTCCGCGACGAGGCCGACCGCCGAGGGGTCCTTCTCTGGCACGATCGTGCTCGAACCTGGTGGAGCGAGCGCGTCAACACAGCAAACGCCGAATGAGGAGCACCGACCCGGTGTCGGTAACATTTCTGCGGGGAATGCGCTTTGGGATTGAGATCGCTCGCGCCACTCAATCGATACCCATTGCGACGAAACCCCGCCATGTCCATTCGCTTCAAGCTCTTCGCTCTGTTGGCCGCCGCACATTTGGCTTTGGTCTTCTGCGGCGCCGCTCACTTGCCGGTTCGATCGGGTTTTGAGGCCTTGGACCGGTTTTGCGACTGGTATGGCGCGATCTCCGGATCCGAAACCTCGTACGGGTTCTACTCGCCGACCGTTGCCCCGGAAACCCGCGCCACGTTCACACTGACCGACGCCGCCGGTCGCTCCTGGACCGACACGCCCGCACTGGCCGGTAACAGCGAGGCGAACCTGCGTTTCGCCAACGCCATCAACCTGGTTTATCACCCATTCCGCGACGGCGCGATGCAATCGTGGGCCACTCACATGCTGGCCCGCCATCCTTCGGCGGTGCGCGTCAACGTGCTCGTGGAATATCAGTCGTTGCCGTATATGGCTGGGTACGTGGAAGGGGACCGCCCGTTGTGGCACGTCGAGTTCGACGAGACATACGAGCGCACCGGCGCCGCCCGCTAAGCCCTTCAGTTGGATGTAACATTCGCGCACGTTTTGCGCTCTTTTAACTCGACAGGCCAGCGTAACGCCCTTCAGGAGCACGATTGTGAATCCCCTCTCCGACATTTCGATCCCAAGCCGCATCGTATCGGCTTTTGCGCGGTTTTTTACCAAGCCCGCATCCCCTGCCCCTTTGGCCGCGTTGCGAATCGGTTTGTCGGCGGTGCTGCTCCTGCAAGGCTTGGCCCTGTGTGGCAGCTTGCTCGACCTGCTCGGCAGCACTGGAGTAGTCCATTGGTCGGTCATCGAGCCTGCGATGCGAGCGGGAGAGCCGACGCTCGGTTGGTTCGTTGATGCCGTCGCCCCGCTGGGACTCAGCGAGGCGACCGTCCTTAAGAGCCTATTCGTGGTTTACCTCGCCAGCCTCGCATCGTTGCTGGTAGGCTACCGAACTCGGCCGGCCGCATTCGTCGCATTTTTGTTGCACACCGCGATTCGAACCACTGGCTACGCCTCGGCCTACGGCGTCGATGCGTTTGCGCACATCATGTTGTTCTACTTCATCTGGATGCCGATCGGCGAAGTTTGGTCGCTCGACCGGCGCCTGGGCAGAACAACTGGCGAGTCTTCCTCTACCGCCCGATTGGCATTGCGTGTATTACAACTTCACCTGTGCATGGTCTACTTTTTTTCAGGTCTCGAAAAGTGGGCTGGCATCGACTGGCATACCGGCGAAGCAATCTGGTGCGTGCTGATGCGGCGCGACCTGTGCCCGTTCGATATGTCCTGGATTGCTCACGCCCCCTGGCTGGCATTTTTAGCCGCCAAGGGCACGCTCTTGGTGGAAATGGCCTATCCGATCTTCGTCTGGCCTCGCAGCACGCGTTTGCTATGGGCAGCCACGACAATCAGCATGCACGTTGGAATTGGGGTGATCATGGGCCTCTGGTCGTTCGCCGCACTAATGAGCGTGTTCACCTTCGCCGCTTTCGTGGTCCGGTCTGAGCCTGTTGCGGCGTCGGTTGGGGCCGAGGCGGCTACTGCGCCGTGCCGCTCGCCGTCGGTCGGTCTCGGATCGTTGTCCACCGCTGCGTAGACACTTGTGTCAGCCAGTTATATGGATCGGTCCACTGCGGTTAACAAGAAAACGCTTCCATCTCGTATACTTTTAATGCCACCGACGGAACTCATTCGCGAATATCCAGCATGTCTGCTTCGACGCACACATCCGACCTGCCTATGCCCGCCGAGCGCCGGGCGCCGACGTGGTGATCTTCGACGGCAATTGCCGGATCTGCACCGCGCAGATCAAAAAGCTTCCTTGGTGGGATTGTCAGAAGCGACTGTCGTACCTATCGCTTCACGATCCTGAAGTCACCCGCCGATATCCCGACCTGACGCACGAGATGATGATGCGCGACATGTACATCGTCGATCAGCGCGGGCGCCGGCATCGCGGTGCCGCAGCAATTCGGCATCTTTCTCGGCGCTTGCGGCGGCTGTGGTGGCTGGCCCCGGTGCTCCACATTCCATTCAGCCTGCCGCTGTGGCAGTGGGTATATCGGCAAATCGCGGATCGGCGATATCGGTTTGGGACCGTTGATTCCTGCGAAGATGGGGCCTGCGCCATCCATGCACGACCCCGCTCGCCGCTCCAAGGCCCACCGTCTTAGCCCGACTCCGCTCTCGGTTCGATCTGCACTTCAATTCGCGATCGCATCATTCAGATAGTGCTGAATGAGATCAATCAACTTCACGGGATCGATGGGCTTAGTCAGGTAATCGCTCATCCCGGCTTCGATGCAGCGCTCGCGGTCGCCGCACAGGGCGTTGGCCGTCAGCGCGATAATCGGGAGTTGCTTGGACCCCGCCTGGCCTTTTTCCAGTTCTTGGAGCCGAAAACGCTTCGTGGCCTCAAAGCCATCCATCTCGGGCATCTGGCAATCCATCAGGATTAAATCGTAGGTCTTCGTCCGCAGGGCCTCGAGCGCTTCCCGGCCGTTCGTCGCCAGATCGCACTCGAATCCAACCTTCGAGAGCACCTGCGTCGTCACGATCTGATTGATTTCGTTATCTTCCGCGACAAGAATCCGCGCCGGTCGTCCGGACCGGGGCCTCTCCGACCGCTGCATGGATCCGCTCGCCGCGATGGACTTGGTCGTTGCCGATTGCTTCAGAACCGCTTCGACAAGTTGGGATTGCCGAATCGGTTTTCTGAGTCGGACGTCCGCGGCCTCAATCGCCTGTTCGCCGGCGGCACTCTCCGTCGTAGCCAACGCAATGACGCGGGCGCCCGCTGCTCGAGGTGATCGGCGAATATAGGGGATCAATTGGGCTTTAGGAAACGATTGGATGGCTTCGTCGATAAGCACCACCGTGAATGGGGCCGAAACACCAGGGTCGATGAGTGCGTAAATCGCAGCATCTTTGTTGTCTACGGCTACCACCGCTAATCCGACGGCCCGCAGCGATTCTTTCAGGATTTCGGACGTCGCTCGGTTCTCGGAAATGATCAGCGCTCGACCGGGTTGGCGTTCGGCAGACGGGCGAATGTGCGAAGCCGGTAATCCATCGGCCGATCGAAAATGGCACTTGATCCAGAATGTCGTCCCATTCCCCTCGTCACTTTCAACGCCAATTTCACCCTCCATGAGCGACACAATTTGATTACAGATCGCCAGTCCAAGTCCGCTGCCCCCGTGCTTTCGGGTTGTCGAAGCATCGAGCTGTGAAAAGGACTTGAATAGCCTGTCATGGCGGTCGCGAGGGATTCCAGGACCGGTGTCTCGAACCGAAAGTCGTACGTGCACACCTGACGTCGTGGTTTCCAGCAGATCGGCACGAATCACCACCTCGCCGGCATCCGTGAACTTGATCGCGTTGGTTGCAAAGTTGATCAGAACCTGTTGTAAACGGCTCGGATCTCCCTGAATACCGACGGGTATTCTTGGATCGACGAATTCAAGCAGCTCCAATCGCTTTGCCCGCGCCTGTTCGCCCAACATGGTGACCGTGTTCTCGACGAGATCGTGGAGATTGAGCGTAACGATTTCCAACTCCAGCTTGCCGGCTTCGATTTTGGAGAAGTCGAAAATGTCGCTGACCAAGTCGAGCAACGCTTCGCCCGACGACTTGGCGATTTCGGCGTAGCTGCGCTGTTCAGCATCTAGCTCCGTGTGTAGCAAGCAAAGCGCACATTCCGATCACGCCATTCAGCAGGCGTTCGAAGCTCGTGCGACATGTTGGCGAGGAATTGGCTTTTCGCTTGGTTGGCCGATTCGGCGGCAACTTGCGCCGCGTCCAGCTCGCCGGCTCCGCGACTCCAACTCCGCCGCCTGTGACTCAAGGTGGCGTTTCGCCATCAATAGCTCGGTGTTCGAGGCTCGCAATGCTGCTTCTGCCGCTGGAGCTTCTCCAGCTTCTCCTCGATCGCTTGCCGTGCCTGGCCGGCGATGGCTGTGAGATCGGCCTTCTCGGCGATGGCCTGAGCCATTTGCAACACTTCAACGGCGTCGAACGGCTTCTTCAGGATGTAGAGATTGCCCGATCCACCCAGGCGAATCGAGATGTCCTCCCAGTTGTAGTCGGAGAACGCCGTGCAAATTACGCAGGGCATTCCAGGCACGCGTTCCCAAATTCGCTTGATGGTCTGGATTCCGTCCATGCCCGGCGGCATGCGCACGTCGACAAACGCCAACAGATATGGTTTGCCCGCGTCGGCGGCCTCGGTCGCCATCCGTACGCCCTCTTCGCCTTGATAGGCCGAATCGAGCGATGACACCAATCAGCGGACTCCGCACGGCATGCTGCACCGATTCGACGCCGAACAGGTCGTTTTCCAGCTTGTCGATCTCCGACGACTTCCGCTCTGCAGGGCTTTGAAGATCTTGCGGAAGTCCCGATGGATGTCACGGTTATCGTCGATGACCAGAATTTTGCGATTGGCGCTCATCAGGCGACCTCTCGATTGGACCGAAGTTCCGGCGTCAGACGAAACGTCGCATCGGGCGGCAACGGCGCGGTTCTCGGGTTCGGTTGGCGGACTTGAGCGGCAAGCGTGATGGTGAACGTGGCGCCCTGGCCGGCGCCGCCGCTGGCGACGCGAATCGCGCCTCCCATTTCGTTCATTGCGATGGCCGCCGAGTGCAGCCCAAAGCCGTTGCCATTCGTCTTGGTTGTAAAGCCAAAGCGGAAGATGCACTTCAGCTGTTCGTCGGTGATGCCGTGTCCGCGTGTCGGCGATGCTGATCGATGACTCGTCACCTTCGTTCTTGGCTGCCGATGCGCAGCACGTGCGCCTCGCGCTCGGTGATCGCCATCGCTTCCAGGGCGTTTTTGATCAGATTGTCGAGCACCTGCAGCAGCTTTGACTTCTCGATGGTGATTCTGGGCAGCGGCCGAAAATCGCGCACCACGGTCACCTCGTTCTTGACACGATCGACGGCCCGTGCATCGCCAGCAGGTCTTCGATCAGATTGTGGACGTCGATCGCTTCTCGGAAGCAAACGCGGCGCGTGTAGTTTTGCTGCGCGCTGATGATGTTCTTGATGTGCTGAACCTTTTCCAGCAAGTTGCGCAATTCGGCACTCCACCTGCGCTGTTCCTCGGCCAGCGAGTCCGAGAGCAGGCCCAAGTACTCGGGAAGCCGCTCGATCTTCGGATCGCTGCCGGCGCCGGCGAAGGTGGCGGCGTGCTCTTTCATCAAGGCCGCCACGCGGCCCACACTCGCCACCTTCGACTTGCGCACGTTGTCGTTGATCACGCTCACCGAAACGTTGACGCTGTTGAGCACGTTGCCGACGTTGTGCAATACGCCGGTGGCGATCTCCGTCATGCCGGCGCGATGTGCCACCTCGACCAGTTGCGACTGCATTTCCTTGACGTCCGTCAGCGCCGTTTCCAGCTCGTTGTTTCGCTGTGTCCAGCTCAGCGTGCAACAGCCGCAAGCTCAGGGTGCGTTCTTCGACCTTCCGCTCCAAATTCGTGTTCAAATCGCGAATCGTCGCATCGTGCTGCGCGAGCTGCTGCACCATGGAGTTGAACTGCCGCGTGAGGACGTCGATCTCGTCGTTGCCGGTGGCGCGCAGCTCTTCGGAGAATGATCCACGCTCGACGCGCTTCATGGCCTGCACCAGCCTTGCCACGCGAGACGGCCACCGATTGGCTGATCGCGGTCGAAAACGCCAGGCCAACGAAGATTGCGGCCAGCGTGATATAGCGTCGTATGAGTTCGGAGGTTGGCTACCGCTTCGTTCTGGTTGTTGGGCTGTTCGATGATGTCTGCCGCACGCTGGCCGAGCCAGCGTGCCGATCATCAAAGCGGTGATCAGAATGATCAGCCCAAAACAGAGATTCAGCCGAGACCGCAAGCCGATTCGTCGGCAAGTTGGTCGAAATCGATCGGAACGTTGTTGGTCGAACAAGTACCGCACCACCGGCTGCATCAGCCGCTCGATGATGAAAAACGTGGACATCAGGCCAGACCGATGCCCATGAATACCGCAATCGTGACGTTGTTGCAGCGTCTCGAGCCGGCGCCTCGTCGCACGTACCACAGCAGAATCAGCACCGGCAACAGAGTGCTGAATGGCACCAGCCAGGCCTCGTGCCGATGATGGCGAACCGGGAACACCACTGCCTCGCGACCGGCCTTCGATCGCCGATTCAGGGTCAGGATTCTCACCCCCGAACAACTGCTTCAACACCAGGCGCAACCGCCGTGTCTCCCACCTTGCGCCACCAAAATTGACAGGATCACCGCGAGCACCACCACCACGGCGCACGCGGCGATGAAGTCGTGTGCGCATCGGCTCGGGCAAGCGTGACCGTCAGATTGATATAGTAAACAACCAACAGGCCGCCCGATGAGCCGCATGAGCCGCGTGGCCAACAGCATGGCCGACGATGTACCGATGCCCCAATCGCTCGAAGAGCTGGTCGTACATCTACCAGTTTCCAGGAAAGTACATCGAGTTGCCGAAGAATTGGCAGCACTACTTGTATCCGCGGCTGCCAAGATGCAGACGAATCAACCGCTCGTAACCGCGCACCAGCTTGTTCATGTCAACGGACCGCATGCGAGGGGCGATCTCGATCAGCCGCTGCCGTAATTGTCCCCAGCGCGCGCAGGTAATATTTCTCATGGCCGCCCATCCGCACCGCGTCGGCGATCTCCGCGATGTCCCTGCGATGAAGCATTTCGAGTGTCACGTCCCCTTCCGCCAATGCACGCGCATAGACGCCGCTGGTGATAATCGCCGTCGGCTAGCTCCGCGCTCCCAAGTCGTGACCAGATTGCCGATTCGCCCCATGAATTGAGCGTGCCAAACGGCGTCGCGCAGATCGTCCCAATTCCGCTCTTTCAAACTCGGGCGAGCACATCAGGTCCACGGTCGAGGAAACCATGATGTGCATATTGTGGGGTGAGTATAAATCGTGCTCCGCGAGGTTCAGTAGCGCCGATGTCCTCGTTGACCATGTGCGAATAGCGCATGCCATTGAAAAGCTGGAGATAGTCGTAACGCCAAATCGTGCTGTACTGTGCGAAGCAGGGAAGTAGTCGTGTGCGGCGCTTGATTTCCTCCCACAGCCCCAACGTGTAGGCGGCATATGCACGGTCGTCGGCGGAAACATTCGAGAGCCGTGCCGGCGTGCCATCAAATGGCACGGATAGGAGTTGCTCCAGCAGATCTGGATCGCCCTTCCGGTCCGCGATGTCATCGAGAAGCACGTCCAACACGACACCCAGGACTTTCGTGTCGCACGCAAAATCAAATAGTTCAGGCCGAACGCACGACAGCGTGGTCACCTCGACGCCTTGTCGAACCCACTTCCATAAATAGAGATTTCGCTTGCCCACTTGCGCGTACCCATCTACCCACTGCATCAAATCCGAGCTGAGCTGTTTATTGAGCACGTCGGCCAATCTCAGCGTCGATTTCTGCTTGCGAAGGAAATGGGATCGCCTCGCTCGACTCGAATGGCTTAATTTCCGGCTGCGGCGTCAATGGGGACGAAACCGGGACCACAAACGAATCGGCAAGATAGGAACCTTCAAATGCGGACATATAGCCTCGGCCGGTCTCGCAACAGGTTGCAAAAACGCTACAGATATCTACGTCACGCCCGGCAGGCAGTCAAAAAACCGCCACGAAACGTGCAAATGCCGATCAAATGGCTCAAAAACCGCACCAGACTTGCTTGTTACGTCGGCGAGATATGCTAGCTTTGCTCAATTGCCCGATCGGGCATGTTCGATCGAATAGTGTGCAGGCGATCAAATCCCACTGCGCACCGGCATTTCGCCACACCACGTCACGAGGTCACCGACCCCCATGAGCCACCGTCTCGCTCGCGTTGAAGACGCCCTCGATGCCCTCGCAATCGGCCTGATGGCCATCGTTCTCGATTCTGAAGAACGTGAGAACGAAGGCGATTTTGTCGTAGCCGCCGAGAAGATCACCCCGCAAATCATCCACTTCCTGATAAGCCAAGGGCGCGGTCAGGTCTGCATGCCAATGACCGAAGAAATCGCAAAGCGATTGCGCTTTGAACCGATGGTGACCGGCCAGGGGAAGGAAATGCCTAATTTCACGATCCCGGTTGATCACGTCAGCTGCAAGACCGGCATCAGCCCTTACGAACGATCGACCACGATCCAGGCAATCGTCGATGAACAAAGCCGCCCGGAAGATTTCGTCCGCCCCGGCCACCTGTTTCCGCTGGTGGCGCGAGACGGCGGAGTGGTGGTGCGCCAAGGTCATACCGAGGCTTCGGTAGACCTCGTGCGCATGGCGGGTTTGCGACCGGCCGCAGTGCTTTGCGAGATTTGCAGTTCCGACGGCGTGAACATGGCGACGCGCGACGAACTGTACGAACTTGCGACCGAATTCCGTCTCCCGATTGTGACCATCGACGCACTCGTCGATTACCGTCACAAAGAATTGTCGCAAAAAACGCGCAAATCCGTTCCGACAGGAATCCGCGAGCCGGCGGCCTGATGAGTAGATCGCCGCAAATGCTCAAATTGCCGAGGACGTGCGTCGTGCCGAATCAATAGCCGATCTCGGCACGCACGAACAGCCCGTCGAACGACATGATATCGGAGTCGTCAGCCCCTCCGAACGCTGTGTCCACAGGGCCAACCGGCAATCGTTCTCCGTCGAACGTCCCTCCGGATGCGCAAGATTGAACCACGCCTGAAACATCCAGCCGGCCGAGAACTGAACGCAATCGGCCGGCCGCCAGGATGCGCCGAGTTCACTTTCGAGGACCGGCGCCATTCGAACTCGATCGGCTGCCTGGCCGCCAGTAACACCCGGTTGCGTCACTCGTGTAGAAATGTCGTACTGGCCAACCAGCAATGCCGTAGCGCCTTTGGCAAAGAATGAGAATTGCTTGCAGCCGCCGTGAAACGATTGGCCGGTTATGCTCAACAACGGTCCAACGCCAGAGAAATCCACGTCAAACCGTCCATCGCTGGTGACGGCACTAGCCGCTCCGGTGATGGTCGAGCCATAAAACTGATCCACATCGGCGAACCGAACGCCTGCGGAATACAGGAAGCCGATACCACCGCAGCTAAAGTCAACCGGTCGTTGGAACTCGATGTCGTACACCTCCATATTGACTGATGCCGTCGTGTTGATGCTTGAACCACCCAATCCCAGATTTCCAAACGGGTCAACGATCGTTTGGCCAACTCCTGCGGTGCCAGTAACAAACGTCTCTGTGTCCAACTGCCAGTACGAGAATCGCACGTCGCAGCATTCGTTCAGATGGTATCCGAGAAACACGCGAAACGAATTTTCATAGTCGAAGTCCAGCTCATGTGCCACCACTTGCCGGTTGAAGCCCTGATTCGAGAGTGAGTCTGTTACCGTGGCGAACGCAACGGCCTCGCTAAAGTGAGTGCGCAGATGCAAATACTCGGCCCCCGCAAAAAAACAGGATCGGCGGCTCGAATTGCACTCGTCCTCACAAGGGGTGCACCCGGAATCGCAGCCCGAGTTGCAACCCACCGTGGGCGTCCCGCCCGACAGACCCGGTTCGTAGCCAGCTGAAGCATGCTCGATCGAATGCTGCGACTGCTGAGCTCTGGCGTCGGCAGTGCACGACGTCAGCATGAACACCACCAATAACAACCGCGTAGACTTCATTCCGTTGTTCACGTTCGTCCCGCGTCAGTGCGCGGCCGTTATGGTCAGGGTTTCCAAAACTTGGTGTTACGTCCGTTACAAATCTCAATGTTGAGATCGGGTAGTACAATCGACACCTGAAGTTCAACCGTTAATCGCCGCAGGGTTTCTCTGCCTTGCCTATCTACCAAGGGATCGACGCAAGCATCCTTGCGGGCTCAGACGCTAGGCCGCTCCCGTCCTGCAGCGAGGGGGAAAGTATCGAGCAGCGGCGTAATAGGGCCGCTCACCTTTGGGCCGTGGTCGTTAATTGACTCTTAACCGGCAGCCAGCTTCCGCTAGCAACCTGGCAGACCACCGCTAGAGAATTTACGGCCCGCGCTCCACCAACCGCATACCGATTATTCCTGCTTTGCCGGCTCGACCTATTTTGGCCAAGATTCCCTATTTTCTAGGACGAATCATTCTGGGCCTTAAATCGCTAGCGCCCGATCTGGCACAAACTTACTTCTCCCACTTGAGCACGCTGCATGCATCGATTCGCCCCGCTTCCGTGTCTGCTTGCATTTGCGTTAGCCATCGTGGCGGCCGAAGTTCGCGCCGATGGGGTCGTGCGCGATGCGGTCGGCGCGATCTCCACCGGGCGCGGAGGCACGAATATCGCTTTTGCCGATAACGGCGCGATCATTTTGGACAACCCGGCCGCAATGACCAACGCACCGGGCTGCGGTTTCTTGGACCTGGGTGTTGACACCGTTATTTGCGACTTACATTACTCCGATCCGGACAACGATGCCGATGGCGAGGTGAAGGGATTTCCCTCCGGTATGGTCGGCTATGTTCGACGCTCGCCCGATAGCCCCCTCGCATGGGGACTCGGCGTCTACGCTCCGGCTGGTTTCAGCGCGGAATTCGACCTGGTCAACCCTCATTTTGGACAGACCCGCTATAAGTCACTTGGGGTGCTCGGTAAAGTCCTGCCCGGTCTTGCCTACCAAGTCACCGATCGATTGTCGATCGGCGCCACCTTAGGCGTCGCAATTGGACAAGCGGAGCTCGAAGCGCCGTTTTACGTTCAAACCGGGCCTTTGGCCGGCGCGCTAACGCTTTTGGATCTTCAAGCCACTGGCGCAACACCGACAGGCGGAATCGGCCTGCAATATCAAATCACACCCGCCACAACACTCGGTGTAGCGTACACCGAGGAATCGCGGTTCGTCTTTGACGGCAGTTCGCGAGTGACGTTGCTGACGCCGTTGGGTCCCTTGGCCTCGGACTTCGATACGCAGCTCGATCTGGTCTGGCCGCGCTCGCTCGGCGTCGGCCTCAAGCACGAGCTCTGCTGCTGCCGACGGATCGGCGTGGATGTGATCTGGTTCGACTGGTCGCACGCTTTTGACCAATTGGATCTTGTATTTCGCAATCCATCGAACCCGGTAGTGGCGGCCGTCGTCGGACCGGAAGTGCGCGATACGTTTCCGGTCGGGTGGGACGATTCGGTATCACTCCGCCTGGGTTACGAATGGGATTCCTCCGACGTGACGACGTGGCGGGCCGGCTACGTGTATCACGAAAGCCCAGCGCCAGACGCCACCCTGACGCCGTTGTTAGATGGCGTGCTGGAGCACGCGTTTAGCGTAGGCGTCACCAGGTGGTACGACGACGCCTCGCTCAACCTGGCCTATCAGTACTCGTTCGCACCGGAACGACAGGTTGGAACGAGCGACATCATCGGCGGCGACTTCGACAACAGCACGTTCGACGCCGAAGCGCATTGGATCTCGTTCAGCCTGATGATCCCGTACTAATGCGGCGCCAAATCGTGCGGCCCCGGTGGCAAATAGTGCGCTAAAAGGATCGCTCGAATCGGCGATCACAAAACCGGTTGCGGCATCACGGGCGCAACTCCAGCGGCAGCGGAAATACAACGTTTTCTTCTCGGGTCGCACGTTCCTCGACCACGGCGCCAAACCTTCGCCGCAAAAGATCGAGGCAGCCCTCAACGAGGTCCTCCGGCGCACTGGCCCCCGCGGTAACTGCCACGACCTCGTCGCCGTGAAACCACCCGGGGTCAATGTCAGAGGGTCCATCGATTAAATAGGTGGGAATGGAATGTTCCGCGGCAATTTCCGCCAGTCGCTTGCTGTTCGAACTGTTTTCGCTGCCGACGACCAACACGGCGTCCACATCGTCCAGCACGGCTTTCAGCGACTCCTGGCGATTCTGTGTCGCGTAGCAAATATCTTCCTTGGGCGAGCCCACGCAATCTGGGTATCGCTCCTTGAGCCGTCCGATGATCACGTTGGCTTCGTCCACGCTGAGAGTCGTTTGCGTAAGAAATGCGATCTTTTGTCCTGCGGGAATCGCCAGCGCATTCACATCTTCGACCGATTCCACTAGGATCATTTGCTCGGGCGCTTCTCCGAGAACGCCGACCACCTCATCATGGCCGCGATGACCGACCAGGACAATCGTGTAACCCTGCTCGGCAAAGCGCCCCGCCTGCCAATGCACCTTCCGCACTAACGGGCAAGTGGCATCGATCACTTCGAGCTGCCGCTGCGCCGCGGCAGTTTGCACTAATGGCGAAACCCCATGCGCGCTGTACATCACGCGCGCACCGCGCGGAACGGACTCGATGTCGTCCACGAACAACACACCTTGGTCCCTAAATCGGTCCACAATATGCTTGTTGTGCACGATCTCGTGATACACATACAAAGGCGATCCAAAAATCTCAAGCGCGCTTTCCAGCGCCGTCACAGCCATGTTTACGCCGGCGCAAAATCCGCGCGGGCGTGCGAGCACGATTTTCATGCAACAACCTTTATCCAGACGCCAGTTGAGGCGCGAAGCTTGCGCTCGACGACGCGATTGGCGCCGCGGCTGATGTGCCCGCGGGGACAGATGAGTTTCCCAATGAACTATGAATTTCCTCGAACTCGGCCGTCAATTCCACGAACGCCGCAACGACGTCCGGATCAAACTGACTTCCTGAGCCGTCGATAATGATTTGTCGTGCCTCGTCCGGTGACATGGCGCGCCGATAAACGCGGTCGGAGGTCAACGCATCGTAAACGTCGGCCACCGACACGATCCGAGCACACAGTGGAATCGATTCGCCCGCCAATCGATTCGGATATCCAGCTCCGTCCCAGCGTTCGTGATGACAAGCGACAATGTCCCGCGCAAACCGCAAAAACTCCGCATCGGGGTACTTCTGTAACGCCGAATCCAGCGTCTCTTTTCCCAGAGTTGTGTGCGTTCGCATGATCGCCATTTCCGCTTCCGTGAGTTTTCCAGGTTTGCGCAGAATGTGGTCTGGAATTCCCACCTTGCCGATGTCATGTAGCGGGCTGGTCTCATAGATCAAGCGAACCGTCTTATCGTCGATCACACCGCGGAATTTTGGCCACTCCATCATTCGCCGCGCGAGCAACTGCGCAAAGCTCCGCACGCGCTCCAAGTGTTGACCGGTTTCCTGGTCGCGCGATTCAGTTAACTTCGCCATCGCAAAAATCGCGATATCTCGCGATTCCAGTGACAACACTCGTTCTCCCGCCCGCACGCGAACCAACAGCTCGGCTGGATTGAACGGCTTGCTGATAAAATCGTCCGCCCCGGTGGACATGCCCATGACAATGTCGGCGGGCTTGTTGTGACTCGTCACCAAAATGAAATAGATGTACGTTGACGAAAGCGCCCGCACTTTGCGGCACAGCGAGAGCCCGTCCATTCCCGGCATGTCCCAATCGGAGATCACGAGCCGATGCACCCCCTTGCAAAGCCATGCCAAAGCCTTATCGCCGTCGGTGGCTCGATCCACCGTATGCCCCGCTTGCACGAGAGGCTTCTCGAGCAGGTCAAGTGCGATATCGCTGTCGTCCACAATGAGGATGCGCATGAGCGAAGACGTTAGGCCTTGTCGTTGGCAGATTTGGCGAGCCGCTCCAAGAGCGATGGAAGTGCCAGTCGAAACTGCTCGCAACTCGATTCCATCTCGGCAACAGTCGGCGAGATCTCGCTCCATCGACCAATGCGAAGGCATTGTTCCAGTTCAGCAACCGACTTCTGCAGTCGCGTCGTTGCCAGGCTACCGGCCTCGCCCTTCAACGAATGAACTCGCCTGATCGCATCTGACCATTTGGTTTCCGCCACGAGGTGACAGATTTCGTTCACCACCGCTGCGAGCCGCGCATCAAACCTCTTGAGCAAATTTGATGCTAACGCGGCGTCGTCCATGCACCGTGTCAGGAGCGTATCAAGCTCACAGAGGTCGTCGGCGAGTTGACACGCCTGCGCGCTGCCCGCGTCAAGTCCGGTCAAGAAGATATCAGGCATTGGTAACCTTCCGCTTCCGGGGCAGATGTCCGTTTGTCAGGCGCGTAGTGGATTCCGAACCAAAAATGCACATAAGTGCAAGGGGACTCCCCCAGCTACTCTATGGCGGCCACCAACACTGTCAAACACTCGCGACCGCATGATTCTTGCGTCGCCGCGAGGCGCCGCGGCCGGTTGTGATCAGCGCCGGCGAATCCGTGGTAATTCAGCTAGCCGACCTGTGCAACGTGGTCCTGCTGGGAGAAACGGTCGTACCGATCGACCCGCGAGTGCCGGCGATGCGGCTTGAACTTCGCACCGAAAAAGCTACATAACTTTGAACGTTATGTGGGACCACTAGCCCCGGATTTGGCACATGGCAGCCATAAACAAGAGACGCATCTTGATCATCGACGATCAGGAGGCCATCCACGACGATTACCGAAAGATCATCTGTCCCGTTCGGCCCTGCCTCGCCGCGCTAACCGGTGTTGAATCGCAGCTCTTCGGTGATGTGCCAAAGACTTTGAGGGAGCCGAGTTTTACGAGGTCGATTCCGCCTTCCAGGGGCAAGATGCTTTCGCGATGGTCGAAAAATCGCTCGCCGAAGGACGGCCATATGCGGTTGCTTTCGTCGACATTCGCATGCCGCCAGGGTGGGATGGAATCCAGACCGTGCGCGAAATCTGGTCCATCGATCCCGAAATCCTGATTGTCCTTTGCTCTGCCTACTCCGATTACTCCTGGGATGACATCGTTGCCCAATTGGGCCGCACCGATCGATTCCTAATTCTTCGCAAACCGTTCGAGAATGTCGAAGTCCGCCAATGTGCGGCAGCCCTAACCGAGCGCTGGCTGATCTCGCGCCGATGTTCTCACCGGCCTGCTTAACCGCCGGTCATTCGAAGAACACCTCCGCCGCGAGTGGGCGTACTCCCTCCGCGAAGAACAGCCCCTCGCTTGCGTCATGCTCGACATCGATTACTTCAAAATGATCAACGACATCTACGGCCACGCCGTAGGCGACCAGGCCCTGATGCTGATTGCCGACCTGCTCAGCCGTTATGCTCGCCCCGGAGATGTTGTGGCACGGTACGGCGGTGAGGAATTCTGCTTTCTCTTACCCAATACTGACGAAGCCGGCCTGCGCCTGGGCCGATCAACTTCGACAAGTCGTTGCCGCCAGCACTTTGCCCGTCGGTTCACATGAGCTTCGCTTTACTGCCAGCCTCGGTGTAGCCAGCCGAAGAACTGCTATCTTTCGCCAACAAGACCTTGTGCAAAAGGCGGATGAAGCGCTTCGAGCGGCCAAGCTGGCCGGCCGAGATCGGATAGTGCGATCGACGGAGCTCGACCAGGATCTGGCGACCGCGCCCCGCGTCCAAACGTATGCCGCCATTTTCCAGGGACTGCGCACGCGAAATCATGACTGCCCCGATTACCGCGTTGGAAGCGCACGTCTCGGTAGCCACTGCAGCACAGGTGTTCCTCACAAAGCAAATCAGCTCTGCGCCTGTTACACATCGTGATGGCTCGCTTGCGGGTGTTATTTCTGAAAAAGATATCATGGAGGCGCTTGGACATGCCGACGGCTGGAACGCTCCCCTGGCGGAGGTGATGACCCCCCGCGTCATTCATTACGAGCCTGACACCCCCGCCGAACTGATTTTCCAGTTTCTCTGCCGTGTACAGCTCCATCGAGTGGTGATTGTCGAGAACAACCGTCCGGTCGGACTCGTCAGCAGAGGCAGCTTTCTCCGGTGGATCCAGAACTATGTCAACGTGCATCAGCCTGTCGAAAACCCGTTCGATTCACGCCCGGAGCTTTTACGAACCGCCGACGCGCTCACCAACCGCGCTCAATCGCTCCGCGACGAACTTCAGGATGAACACGATGGGGTCGTTGTCCCCGTGATCAATGGAGTGTCGTCGATACAAGTGCTGATTGCTGAATTACTCTCCTGGGCTCGATACTCGTGCCCTGACAACGTTCGCACGACCTACGCGGGTTTAACATGAATAACGTTTCTGTCACTCTTTCGACGGATGGAACTGCGTCGGTTTTACCGCCCGTTCAACGTTGCAACGACTCCGTTGGCACAAACAGCGGCTGATCGAATCCGCATTGGATAACTACACGCAATTCTCCTCCGATTGCCCGGAAAGTCTGCGCAAAGCAATCCGCTACAGCCTGCTAACGCCCGGTAAACGCCTGCGCCCCATGTTGGTCATGCTCGCTAGCGAAGCCTGTGGTGGAAACGCAGATATGGCAGTGCCCGCCGCCTTCGCCGTGGAAATGATCCATACCTACTCGTTGATCCACGACGATTTGCCTTCGATGGATAACGATGACTCACGTCGCGGTCGGCCCACCTGCCACAAGAAATTTGGAGATGGCGTCGCCATCCTGGCCGGCGACGCACTTCAAGCTTTGGCCTTCGAAATACTCGCCAAATACGTAACACCGGCGGAAACGGCCGTAGCATGTTGTGCAACCCTCGCGGCCGCGGCCGGACCGACCGCGCTCGTTGGCGGTCAGTGCGACGACATTCGCGAACAACTCGTCTCGGGCTCTGCCGAATTGGTGACATCCATTCACAACCGCAAGACCGGTGCACTTTTTCTGGCTTCGTTGAGACTCGGCGGACTTGTGGCTGGCGCATCACAGTCGGAACTGGATGCGCTGCGAGAGTTCGGTTTCAACCTCGGTCTCGCGTTCCAGATTACCGATGACTTGCTGGATGTCCGCGAGGACGGTCGCGGGGCTGCGACAAAGAAAAAGGGCGATTGGGGTAAGCTCACCTATCCTAATCTCGTCGGAGAACAGCAGAGCCGTGCCGACGTGGCTCGACTTGTCACAGCCGCCTGCGCGGCACTAACGCCTCTAGGAACAAACGCACGCAGCCTCCAAGTGCTCGCCACCTTCGTCTCGGAACGAATCTAGTTCGCTACGGTTAGCGGCGGCCGTCTCTAACCCCCATTTGAGAAACCACGTCATGTCCAAGTCCGCGAGGGGCGAAAGGGCGCTTCGCCGGGTCTGGCGGGACGTAAGCGATCATATAGCCGCTTACACTTTCGCGGTCGGCGGTCCGCTCCTGCTTGCCGCGACCACATGCTACCTCGGCACACGCTTCTTCAGCGGCACAACGTCTTCTTTGCCCAATCTCCACCTGGCCGATGAGCCCCAGCCTCTGCTTCGCCTCCTGGTCTCCCTCACGCTGATCCTCATTGCCAGTCAAATCTGCGGCGCCTGTTCGTGCGCCTCGGACAGCCAAAAGTGCTCGGTGAAGTCGTCGCCGGCATCGCCCTCGGGCCGTCGCTGCTAGGGGCTCTGTGCGCAAATGTCTCCGCTCAGCTTTTTCCTCACGCCACGTTATCCCTCTTGGAATCCATCGGCCAACTCGGCCTGATCCTGTTCATGTTTCTCGTGGGTCTCGAATTCGATTTTAAGCTCATCCGTCGAAAAACCCATATCGCCTTTCTGGTGTCACACACCAGCATTTGCTGGCCTTTCCTCGGCGGTACAACCCTCGCGCTATTCCTCTACCCTGCATTCTATTCCGGCTCCGTTCAGTTCCTGCCGTTTGCGCTGTTCATGGGCCTGGCGATGTCAGTCACGGCTTTCCCCGTTCTGACGCGGATCCTTCGCGATCGGAAGCTTCAATCTACCGATCTAGGCGTGATGGCCCTCGCCTGTGCGGCCGCCGACGACATCACCGCCTGGACCTTGCTCGCCGTGGTGCTAGGCATTGCAAATTCACGTTTCACCGCCGGCATTGAAACACTCGCGGCTACTTTCGGGTTCTGCGTACTCATGTGGATGGTGGTGCGGCCCTTGATCCATCGTCTGACGGCCAACGGCCGGCAAGCCATCCTGCCCACATTGATCATCGGCTTGTTCTTGCTCGGCGCTTGCCGCCGAATGGATCGGCGTTCACGCCTTCTTCGGAGCGTTTTTGTTTGGCCTTTGCCTTCCCCGCGGTGCGCAATTGAGCAGCCACCTCGGAACCAGGCTCGACGATCTGACTGCCTGGGTATTGATGCCTGCGTTTTTTGTGACTAGCGGCATGCGCACTGAATTTGGCCTGTTGCATGGATGGGACGGTTGGCTGATCTGCATACTCGTCATCGTCGTCGCCACCGCTGGCAAGCTGATCGGTACGGTGATCCCCGCCCGCATGGCAGGCCTCGCCTGGAACGACGCATTCTCGCTCGGTGCGCTCATGAATACTCGCGGGCTGATGGAAATCGTCATCGCCAACATCGGGCTGGAATGCGGCCTCATTCCACCGCAAATGTTTACGATCCTGGTCATCATGGCGCTCGTAACGACCGCCGCGACAGGGCCTCTGCTGAACCTCACCATGTCCCGTCGCATTCATGCCGACGCGAAGTTTCGCGAGCCCGACGAACACCGCCAATTAGAAAGTGCGATCCAATAATTCTCGACGTGTAGCCGTTGGTCCGCGCGAACCACGCCCCTCGTCACAAGCTGCTTGCTCCGCTATACTTGCATCTTCCGGACAGGTAGCTCAGTTGGTAGAGCAACGGACTGAAAATCATTTAGTGTATCGTTGACGGGCAAGTAGTCGCGAAGCCCCAAAGGCCCGAAATCTCCGGAAAACACGAGGATTTCGGGCTTTCTTTCGCGCACTTGTCGGCGGTCTAGCAAGCGATTCGTTACGCTGTTTTTCGCTGTTCTACCCTCTAGGTGCGACACAAGATGTAGCACAAGCCATCGAGCGCGAGGGTTGTGCTGATCGTCGGCAGTCAGGCCACGGCTGGCAACGACAAACGCCGGCGAATTGTGTGTCGCAGAACGACACGCTAGAAACCCTGCGCGTCCGACCAGCCGGATGGTCACCGACAACTCGCCAGGGCAAAACAGACGCTCGTTCGCGTCCCCAGAAGCGGTCGTGTCGGATTTAATCGCATTGGCAATTCAGGTGGGCCAACTCTGGACCGCCATCGTACTAGCCTGCGTCCTTCCCGACCGGCCACGGAATTATGAGAGATAGGGAACTTGTCCCTTCCCGGCCTTCGGATCCTTTTGCGATGCAAGGCGCTCACAATCCCTGATCAGACCTCGCGATTGCTCCACCACCTCGCGCAACTCTGCAGCGGTCGCAACATCCTTTGGCAACACAGGTTTCCCGTCTTGATCGACAATTACAACACGGATCATGGCGAACTCCTGGGTAGATATGGGCTTAAATCGTTGTCTAGCCAACGCAACAACGTGGATGACGAAAAGCTGCAGTAGACTTCCGATTCTACCTCAGGGCGATACCTGTGCGCTTATTTTCTCTTTCTTAGCGCTGGTTGTCGCGCTTTTCTTGAGGGAGGGCCCACTTGAGTGGTCAATGAAGCGACTTGTGGGATAACTGACCATCACACCAGTCAATCCTCTTCTTGTACGATCTCCTGAGTTGGGATTCTTATCGCTTGAAACGTAGGAATGGATCGCGCCGTGAAGGAAATTACTTTTTGTAGGCCTTGGCTGACCTGAGTATTCCAGGCAGCGAAGAAATCTCGCCACACCGGCGCCTTGCCGGTCGTATGAAACACACGCATCGCCTCCATGTCCGTGCGCCGAAATTGGTGAATTGAGGCACGAAGTGCTTCTGCCCGACGTTTTGCAACAGCCATACTGCATACTCCCAGGTCGTATTCTCAAATGAGAGGTAAGCTGCAAGTGCACCGTCAAAGCGAGCCTCATCCACATCTCTCTGTTGTTTGGCCTGTCGTAGCTCGCTGATAATTTGTTGCGATTGATTGGGTCGGATGCTCCACTCGGCAATACTGCCAATCGAATGCGCCAGATAGAAGGCGCGTTCGGTGGGATCGTATTCCTCGTTGAGCACAATGCTGGGGCCGTCGAATTTCCCCGCAATGTCGTCGTCCAGGTCGGCCTGCCCTACGGCAATGCCATAACCTGCCGCCCACACGATAAGATTCTCCTGAAGCTTGGTGACATCGGAAGCCATGAAAGCAACTCGGTATGAACGGCAGAAACTTGATCAAAGGCAAATTGAAAATGCGCCTTGTCCAATCCTTTGCCTCTCTACGATAACGACGGTAAAAGTTTCGGGGTCAGGATTTTCGCACTGTGGTAATTAACGCGCACTTACCGAAGCAACTGTTCCAGGAAGTCGCGCACGATTTCGAGATCGTAGCCGTTGGGCTTTGCCATCCTTCACCTGCGGTTGAAATGCAACGTCGCAGCCACGGTCGCGATGGTGCCTCCGCCGATCAATGTTGTCAACTGGGTTCGCGTTTCTTGCAAGACGCTCGCTGCCGAACTACATTCAGCTCGCACTCACTTTAGGCATCCGCACCAATTCAACCTGCCACGTAGGAAGTCCTGTGAAAGATCTCAGCGCGAAGTCGTTACTCCCATTTGTTCCCAGCGGCAAAGATTACGATGCCAGTCGCCGTCTCTTTGCTGATCTTGGTTTCGAGGAGGTTTGGGAGAACAATGGATACGCTGGGTTCCGCAACGGCGGCGCAGAGTTCATTCTCCAACGGTTTAACGACGAGCGTTTTTGCGCAGAATTTCATGGTGCGGCTCAATGTTGACGATTTGGATCGGTGGTGGGGTTCCATTTCGCAAAAAGGCCTCGACCGAACCTATCCGGGTGTGCGGTTCAGTGGTCCCACCAACCATCCGTGGGGGCGGGAAGTCAACTTGATCGATCTCGCGGGGGTCTGTTGGCATATTGGCCAAAGCGAGTAAAACCCGTCAGCCGATGGATGGCGACGATTCTCACGACGAATCCAAATGAACTGTGTCGCCAAGGTCCACGACCGGATGCCGGTCATTCTTGGGGCGACCGACTACGACAAGTGGCTGGATTCGACGCTCGTCAATCCTGCGGACGTGAAGTACATGCTCCCGGCCGACGTAATGTTCGCCGAGCCAGTCACCACTCATGTCAACAACGTCCGCAACCATGATGCAGCGTGCCTTGCTCCCGCGCGCGTGCGCGGGCGGGCGCGTGCGATAGAGCAATGCCAACTGTCGCGACAGTGCACGACAGTAGCTGCCGGGGAGCGATTGAGGAGAAAAACGGTCATGGACAAGATGCACCGCAACAAACATCGGTGGATAAACATCGCCTCGTCGTTGCCCGAATCAACTCCTGTTGCATGCAGGCGTGCGCAGATCTAACCCACTGCAATGAAAGAAGCACCGAAGGAAACTGAAAATCCCCGTGAAGCGCGGCGATCAAGCCAGTCACTCGACTGGTATTCCCCGGGGCAAAGCCGCACGGTGGAGATCAATGGCGTGGACGTGATTGTCCGGTTAGTCGGCCGCAAAGGGCCGGCGGGCCAGATCGCGATCGAGGCTCCGTCGGGCGGTGTTCGATTCTGTTGAGTTTTGCGAGTTATCTCAGTTCCTGAACCGCCGTACTTCACGTGGCTCAATTGATAGCGTTCGGTCATGCCCCCGGCTGGGTTCTGCTTGATGCTAAAACGAACTGGCAACAATTGTCTGAAGAGCGTTTGCATCGATCGGCTTTGTAAGATGGTGGTCGATGCCAACTTCTTTCGAGCGGCGGCGATCTGCGTCTTGTCCGTAGCCGGTCACGGCGATCAACTGAAGTTGCTTGAATTGCGGTTGCCCGCGCAAGCGTTCCGCGACTTCGTATCCGGTCATTCCCGGCAGACCGATATCCAACACCACCACATCCGGACGCAAAGCGTTGGCCGCTTCCAGCGCGGCGGGACCGTCATGCACGCAATGGACCTCGTATCCGGACAGTTTCAAAATCATCTCGATGGCTTTGGCAGCGTCTGCATTATCGTCTACCACCAACACGCGTCGTTCTAACCCATCGTTGACGTGAGACAGAGTCCACTGCTGGTCCTGATGTCCCAATGTTCGCGATTCGTTCAGAACTGGTAATCGAAGGACAAATTCACTTCCTTCACCGACGCCTGCACTCGACGCTGTTACTGTGCCACCATTTTGCAATAATCTGCGCCAGTCGGATGAGATCTGCTTCGACAAACACAGGATGATCTGGAAGCGACACACTTAACTCGTGGCCGGACTCCGATTGGATTACCTGTCTTGTCTTGGTACAGAATCCAATGAGTTGCGACGTGCAACTCGTGCCCGTCCTTATGACGCTGAATTACTTCGCCTTGCCACTCGCCGGTGTTGACTAGCTCGGCCTTGATTTGGTCCACATCTTGGGGGAAGCGAGTTTGCAGAAGTTCGTGCAGCAGTTGTCCAATAACGTCCACGCTTGACCATCCAAACAGACGCTCGGTCCCCGCATGCCATTCCGTTATCCGTCCTTCGACGTCGCGGAACACGATCGGGGCTTGATTCAAAGCGCAGGGCTTGGTCTTGTAATTTTTGAGCATGTTGCTCCGTGACGGCTCGAATGCGCCGACGGTACTGTCCTGCTAGGCCGATCGAAGAACAAATCAGCGTCATGACCGTAAGCCCCATGACGTCGTCCGAGTTCATTGCTGCCCATCGATCAGGCTCGTCTCGGACTAGCCGGGCGATCAGCAATAGCAGCGGAGTAAGCAGAAGTGCCGGTCCAAGTCCTCCAAACCAAGCACAGAGCAGGACCACCGAGATCGCGATCACGCCACGCGCCATCTCGGTAAGCGGGCTGCGATGCACCACCAGAGTGATGACGCCAACGATACCCAGCGTTAGGGCATACCGCAAAATCGGGGCACGATGTGGCAACTGATCAAGTCGCTGGCGAATCGCGGCTGGAAGCCCGTGCATCAATGTTGCGACCAGAATCAGACAGTGTCAGAACGCCCGTTCCTTGAGCGCGTTACAAGATAACTGCCCAACTGGAGGATTGCGATAAGAGTTTATCGTTGACCGACCATCGACCATCAGAGCTGGTCAATCAAATGCTTGCATGCTCCGCGTAACAAGCATCGAATTGCGTCGCACGGCTAACAATAACGTACGCCCGAGATCCATCGTTGCGTGGACCGCCACGTGGAAAGCCACACGACGGGGGCAAATTCGATACAATAATTCATGTCAGCGGCAGTCGAGTTTCTGGTCCGCCTGCCCGCCGCCCTAGTCTTTTCGGGGCCGCATTCCGCAACTCGGAGCAACAAGCTTTTGCCGTACAGAGTCGACCTTGAGCGCTTCGTAGGGCACAAGGGGCGGCGGGCCAGGATCGCGATCGTGGCGCCGGCTGAGGCGGTGTTTCGATCCGTGGATTTTGGAGAATGACAACACTCCCTATGGACGTTCAAAGGCGTGCAGCGACCACACCGTTCGCCTACTTTTCCCCACACTCAACTGGCCCGAACCCGATGAGACGAACCGGCGCGACACCGATCTGACGACTTAGTCGCCCAAACACTTTGCGCTGGATTGGTGGTTCGCCCGCAATTTCAATTTTTACCGAAGCGCCCGGGTGCCGGGCCATGAAACGGTCCAGCTTCTCGATCCCTTCCGATAGCAGTTCAGACTCGAAGCCGCCGCCACGATAAGGACCCATGGAGCGAAAGTCGCTTTCGCTAATTACGGGGTCGCCGTCTGGTCCAGAAACTCGGATGGTAAACCCGCTATCTCTTTCCCAAAGGCCGACCGGAAGCCAGAAAGTCCAATTCTCCTCGGCATCGACATCCGCAGGCAGCGGTGGCAAGTCAAAGATCGAGGTTGCCGACTGATTGATCTCGATGGCCCAGATGCGCGAGACATGGCCGCCGATGCCAACTCCCTCGATCGCGATGGGTAATCGCGACTGCACATCAACGAAGATGTTGGCTGACGTGACCCCAAACATCGTCGATAGTTTCAGCTTCGCGAGGTCGATTACTTCAAACTTGACGACTTCCCGACCATGTTTTTGCTCGCGCCCTCGTTTCAGTACGGCTTCCGGCGGAAGAGTTGTGAGTTGTTTCAGCAAGTCCGAAGCGTTTGCTTCTTCCGGCTTGTTGTCTAATACCGGATAGTGAACCGAGCGGTAGATCACGCTGCGGGCAAAGCGCTGTCCCTTATAGTCGAACGAATACGACTCCAAAATGCGGTTCTCGACGTCTTCAAATCCAAACCCAATTGAGTCGGGCCGTGTTCCGGCTCGGCAGGCTCGTCTCATCGGGGGTTGTCCAATTGTCCGATCGAGTGCGATGTTTCGCCTGGTATACCGTTGCGTAATTCCATCGCGGACTCTCCTCAGAGCGGTTAGGCGCCATCCTTTGTAGCCACCGATATTGCAGAGTCTCCGTCGAATTTAGCTTTTCGCTCACGTCGGCCCAAAGCACGCTCTGCGGGCCTCTGGGGAACCAAACCAGCGCCGCCAAGAGGATTCCCGCACCAACTGCCACAAACAGCGGCACTCTCACTCTGATGCGGCTCTGTCGGCGCACCACTCTTGTTGATGGCGCTTGCAGTTCTTCCATTAATCTTGCCAACAGCTTTGCCCGGCCGTTCGGGTCAACATCGCGGATCACCGCATAATGTGCGCGAAGGTCGCTTTCAATCGATTCATTCATGGCTCTACATCCTCACTTTTTGTGCGAACTGCATGGCAAGTCGCCGCTTCGCTCGATCTATCACTCGATAGAAACCCGAACGCGACAATCCCATCACGGCTCGCGCTGCGTCGACCGGCTCTTCCTTCAAGTAAAACAAGTGTAGCGCCAGTTGCTCATCCTCCTTTAGCCGGCAGATCATCCGTAACAGGTTAGCGTCTTCATCCGCCGCCTCAATCCGATCCGGCCAAGTGCACGATGGCTCGTGGTCGGTATTTGACCGGAGCCGCTCACGGCGACGCGCTCGTTGCCACTCTTTGCCCGTGAGTCGTGCAATCCCCACAAGCCATGCCCCGAACCTCGAACCGTCTTGCAGCGTTTGAAGCTCGCGATGTGCCCGCAAGAAAACCTCTTGGCACAGGTCGTCTGCGTCCTGTAATCGACCCGTCAAACCCAGGCAGATGGCCCGCACAAGGCGGACGTACCGGTCATATAGGCCGCCGAATGACGGCGTGTTTCCGGATAGGACAGCCCGTACTAGAGCGGCGTCTTCTGGGTGATCCGACATTCGTTGCTCCATCAGTCCATCCACCACATACAGTGACTGACCAGCTGGATTTATCTACGAGATTCTTTCACTTCGCAAAGATTGACCGCTGCACTTGGCCGCAAGGGGGGGCGGGCACGGATTGCGATTACAGCGCCGGCAGGGGCGGTGTTTCAGTCGGTTGTTCGCTGAGAACGGCGCGGCGAACTCGAAAATGCACAAATCTGGGCGTCGAAACTTCCGCCGGTGCTCGACACGTACCGCCGCTGGTTGCGTGAATCACTAACGCATGGCCATTAAACGTAAACGGCCGCCTCTTAAGGTTAAGAAGAAGCGGCCGTTTCGGGCGCCAGTTTATTGAATCCCTTCGCACACCCGCACGCTTCCTTACGTGGTGGGCTTAGTGTAGTAAACCACAAAACTAGTGTCACTGGTCACATCAGAAACTGTGGTCTAAGCACCGCGCAAGCACCGGATGGTGT
The DNA here is from genome assembly GCA_963829655.1 of Pirellulales bacterium. Lineage (GTDB taxonomy): Bacteria > Planctomycetota > Planctomycetia > Pirellulales > JALHPA01 > JBBDYH01. The sequence goes on along the minus strand of CAWHJG010000002.1, from coordinate 4,338,021 downwards.
ACTATCGTGCCGTTCGGTCCGAGCCCGGTCTCTGCAATGTATTTCACAGCGGGCTCGTCGCCACCGCTCCGGATCACCGCGAAAGGCTCTCGACATAGCGGAGATATTCTTCTTCGGCGAAGCAGCGCTGATTACGTCCTATTGCTCTACTCGTCGTGACGTTGCGGTGCTCCTAAGCGACTTGCTGGTGGAGAGGGCCGCCGGGTGCGCGAGCATGGTGCCGGCAGGGCGATGTTTCGCTCATGACCCAAGCGAACCAACCACGCCCCGAATCGCTACACCAGACGAGCACATCTAGGATTAATAGATGCTCTGGCTACGTCGGTGTGGCCGCCCCAGGAGTTGAACGGTGCGTCAACCAGCTCGTTTTCAACGAGTTCTCGGCACTTTGATTGCTGAGATAAGTTTGCAGACATTGGTATCCGCATTTTTTGGGGCCAGAAGACGTGCCGTCACACTTCATGGGAAACGAACGATTTCTCGGCTGGACCCCAATCCTCGTTGTGCCTCGGGCGATGTAACTGAGGCAGGTTGATTTGCGAACTGTCTGCCGCTCTCTCTGAGGCATCTTGGTCGCGGATTATTGCGTCGTTTGTCAAGTTCGGGCGCTGATTGCGGGCATGTAGTGCGTCGACCACAATTTGGCCCATGTCAAATGTCACCCGCATCTTGTCACAAATCGAGTCCGGCGATCCGGACGCTGCAGAGCAATTGCTCCCGCTGGTTTATGAGGAGCTGCGCAAGCTGGCGGCGGCAAAACTGGCTCAGGAGAAGCCCGGCCAAACGCTCCAGGCAACGGCACTAGTGCACGAGGCATATTTACGACTGACTGATGCTGAGCAGTCGCAGCGTTGGAAGAGTAGGAGCCACTTCTTTGGGGCCGCTGCTGTGGCGATGCGCCGTATCCTCGTCGATCAGGCCCGCCGCAAGCAAGCTGACAAGCGCGGAGGCGGTGGTCGAAAAATACCTTTAGATGCCGTCCAAATCGGCCTTTCTTCGCCGGCGGACGAACTCCTCGACATCGATGAAGCACTGTTACGGCTGGCTGCGGAAGATCCACAGTCGGCGGAGTTGGTTCAGTTGCGGTTTTTCACCGGATTGTCGATCGAAGACGCTGCTGAGATCGTAGGCATTTCTCGATCCACGGCGTATGAACACTGGTCATACGCTCGCGTCCGCCTCAAATCGCTTCTAGATGGCGAGTGACGGGTCGGCATTTTGAGTTTTTGTTGATTTTCTTCCGGACAAATCCTCCGGGAATCCGCACTATAGGATGACGAGCAGGAGCGTCGTTGTAATGGCAGCAAACATGCAAAGAGCCCGTGAATTGTTCCTACATGCCGTGGGTAAACTCCCGCCGGAGGAGTGGGACGGATATATCGCGGCAGCGTGTGGCGAAGATACCGAACTGCATAACCTGGTGATGCGGCTTCTGAATGACCACCGTCAGGTGGGAAGCTTTTTAGAGTCACCCGCAGTCGTGGTCAACTCTAACCCTACGATCGACCAGCCACTGGAACTCCCCGGAACCCAAATCGGCCCCTACAAGCTGCTGGAACAGATCGGCGAAGGGGGAATGGGTACCGTCTTCATGGCCGAGCAAACGTACCCCGTTCACCGCAAAGTTGCGCTCAAGGTGATCAAAGCCGGCATGGACAGCCGCCAAGTGATCGCCCGCTTCGAAGCCGAGCGGCAGGCGCTGGCGCTGATGGACCACCCGAACATTGCCAAAGTCCTGGACGCGGGCACGACCGAAAGCGGCCGTCCGTACTTCGTGATGGAGCTGGTCAAAGGCGTGCCGATCACGAAGTACTGCGACGAAAAACACTTGCCGCTTCGCGACGGCTGGAGCTGTTCATGCAAGTGTGCCAGGCCGTGCAGCATGCCCACCAGAAGGGCACCATCCACCGCGATATCAAACCGACCAACGTGCTCGTGGCTGAGTACGACAACCATGCCGTTCCCAAGGTGATCGACTTTGGCGTGGCCAAAGCGACGGCGCACCGTCTCACCGAACGGACGATGTTCACGGAGTTCGGCCAGGTGGTCGGCACACTGGAGTACATGAGCCCCGAACAGGCCAAGCTCAATCAGCTCGACATCGACACGCGCAGCGACATCTATTCTCTGGGCGTGCTGCTCTACGAGCTCTTGGCCGGCTCCACGCCTTTTGAAGGAAAGCGGCTGAAAGAGGCGGCGTTTGATGAAATGTTGCGGATCATTCGCGAGGAGGAACCGCAAAAGCCCAGTACGCGCCTTACCACGAGTCACGCGCTGGCGTCGATTGCCGCTAATCGCCAGTCGGAGCCAGCGCGGTTGAGCAAGGATGTTCGCGGCGAGCTCGACTGGATTGTGATGAAGTGCCTGGAGAAGGATCGCAGCCGGCGGTACGACACTGCCAATTCTATCGCGCAGGACCTGGGGCGATATCTGACGGATGAAGCCGTGCAGGCGTGTCCGCCATCGGCAGCGTATCGCTTTCGCAAGTTCGCTCGGCGGAACAAGGCCGGGCTAGTGATCGCGTCCGTCCTGACCTTGGCCCTGCTTGCAGTCTTGGGTGTTGTGGCCGGGAGCATCGGCTGGGCCGTCCATGATCGGGCTACCCGGCAGGCTGCCATCGATGTGGAAGTGGACTCGGCGTTGAAAGAAGCTGCGCGATTTCAGGCGCAGCGAAAGTATGCCGAGGCCCTGTCAGCGGCCCAGGCGCAGAGGTGCTGTTGTCCGGCGGCAGCAGTGAGGCGCTACAAAAACGCGCTGGCGAACTGCGCAAAGACTTGCAAATGGTTTTGCGCTTGGAGAGCATCCCTCTCGAAGGATCGCGTTCCACGAGCGAGGGCGGATTCGACTTCGCTAAGGAGGATGAAGCATATGCCGAGGCGTTTCGACAGTTCGGCATGGATGCAATCGTGCTCAGCCCCCAGGAGATCGCCGATCACACTGCGGCCACGACGATCCGGCTTGAGCTAGCTTCGGCGCTCGATAACTGGGTTTTTACTCGACGCCTTGTGAGACCTCAGGGTGACGAGATCGCGAAGAAGCTGGTGACCGCCGCGCGCTTGGCCGACGCGGATGAATTACGCAATCGTATTAGGGACGCGCAGGAAACTCGCGACGCGAAAGCTCTGAGCGACTTCCTCACGACTGAAAATGACCGGGTCCTACAGTGGCCGACCTCGCGTCTCTATTTTGCGGCATTATTTCAATCAGAGCAATGGGAGGAGGTAATGACCCTGACGCGTCAGCTCCACCGCCAGCGCCCCGACGACTTTTGGAACAACTACTCCCTAGCCTCGCTGCACGCAAACAAACAGCCACCTCAATGGGAAGACGCGGCTCGCTTCTATACAGCGGCTCTTGCGCTGCACCCCGAAAACGCCGAAACACAGCATAGCCTCGCTTGGTTGCTGGCGAATTGGCCTCGTCCCGGCACTGAACACTTCAAAGAGGCCATCGACCTGGCCAAAAAAGCTGTCAAAGCGACCCCAACCGCGGGGAACTATTGGGGCACACTCGGTACGGCCCACTACCGGGCCGGACAATGGAGCGATGCGCTCGTGGCATTTCAGCAGGCGGCGAAGCTCCGCAATGGCGGCGATGGTCTCGATTGGTTATTCCTCGCTATGGCTCACGGGCAACTCGGCGAGAAGGAACAGGGGCGTAAGTGGTATGACCAGGGCGTCGAGTGGATGGAGAAAAACAACCCAGATGACGGTGGGTTGAAGCACATGCGTGCCCAGGCGGCGGAACTGCTGGACATCAAAGAAGAGGCGCCATCAGGAAACTGGCTGAAGCAGCTCATTAAGCGCGGTTTGGCCCAGTAGACCATTACAGAATTCGAGTCGTATCGCACCGTGGACGTCATCCAACTCCTTGTCTCTGGCGCGTGCTTCGGCGCCGCGCTAGTGGGTTTGATGTTTACGCTTCTGCGGCCGCGCACATGATTCAAGGCGAGTGGAATGCCGCGATTGCCAATCTCAAGAATTCGATGGATTTGCAGAGCAGAGCAACAAAACGGCCAGTGAGGCCCTAACCGTCAAGTAAGTTCCTCACCGGCCTGGCACCGCTTGTGGCGCATGGTTTGCGCACCGAAGCGATGTCCTTTCATTGTATCGCAGACCGCGCTTCAATTCGAAAGGGTATGCGTATGAGTTGCTTCTTTACAAAGGTTTCGCGCTGGGCCTGCTGCTCTCGGTGCTGCTGCTGGCCATAACCAGCGCGGCCCGCGCTGATGAAGTGACCGATTGGCACGAGCACATGCTCAGTGCCCTGCGCACGGCGGCGGTCAACCCCATTGTTAGCACTCGCGATGCGGCGCTCGTTTCGGCGGCGGTATTCGATGCGGTGAATGGAATCGAACGCCGGTACGCGCCGATCCACGTTGCCGCCGACGCGCCGCGGGGAGCTTCGAAGCGAGCGGCGGCCGTTCAGGCCGCATACGTGATTTTGCTGGCGAGGTTTCCGGCGCAGTCGGCCGATCTGAACGCCAAGCGCACCACATCGCTGGCTGCCATTGGCGATGCAGACGGCAATTCCCTCGAGCGCGGCGTCGAATGGGGGCAGACAGTCGCCGAGGCAATTCTCGAGTGGCGCAGCACCGACGGATTCACACCACCGCCGCCGCCCTATCTTGGGGGAAACGCACCAGGCCACAACGATAAGGGTTACGGCATCATCGAAGATGCGAGCGGCCGAGAAGTGTATTTTTCGCACGAGGCGGTCGATAACCGCCACGGTTTCGACGACCTTCGCCACGGCCACCAGCTCGATTACACGTTGGAAAAGGCGCCGTACTTGCGGGCGTGTCCGTTCGGATGTCGGCCCGCCGCTCCAGCACTTTCACCCGATTCATGGTAGCGATTGTGGTTCGAACCTTCGGTCGCGATCCACTCAGCGCAAAAGCAATACGCACTTACTGCTCAGGACGGTTCGTCCTGTGCGCGTACTAGTGGCGGTCGGTTCTAGGTTCCAGGGCGCGCAGTCAGCCCTTACGCCTTGGTCCGCACAAATCCGGCTGTCCTTTGCAGCAGTCTTTGACAAGAAACGTCAGTAAGTCACGGATGCCATCGCAGCGCAGCGAATAAATGATTGATCGGCCTTCCCGCCGAGACTCTACAAGCCCGGCGTGGCTTAGTTCCTTTAGATGAAACGTGAGCGTTGCGGGCGGCAGGTCTAACCGCTCGGCAATCTCGCCCGCTGGCATTCCTTCCGGACCAGCAGCAACCAGGAGCCTGAACACACGCAAACGGGACTCCTGGGCCAAGGCGGTCAGTGCGATGACGGCTTGTTTTATTTCCATAATTTCATAGTATTGGAAATGTCTAACGGAGACAAGCCATGAAAGCCGTGTTCGTCTGCGTCGAAAACTCTAATCGCAGCCAGATGGCAGAAGCCTTTGCCCGAATGGCCGGCATTGACGCTTATAGCGCCGGTTCGCGTCCCTCAGGCAAGGTGAATCCCAAGGCGATCGAGGCGATGCAGCGAGCTTGGCTACGATCTGGCCGCTCATCATTCCAAGTCGTTAGACGATTTGCCCGATGAGACGTTCGACGTTGCCGTTACGATGGGCTGCGGTGACGCCTGCCCGAATCTCAAGGCGAAGCGCCGCCAGGATTGGGACATTCCCGACCCACGTGAAATGTCGCCTAATCAGTTTCGAGAAGTGAGAGACTTAATCGGAAGGAAGGTCAAAGAACTATGTCAGTAGAACAAGTGGTGCAATCGAAGTACGGCGACGTTGCCAAGGCTGGGCTGTCCAGCGACCACGCCGGAGTCAAAGCCGTGGCGGAAGTGTTCGGCTACACGGGCGATGAACTAGCCTCCATTCCGGCCGAAGCCAACATGGGTCTGTCGTGCGGCAACCCCACGGCGTTCGCCAGCCTAAAGCCGGGCGAAGTAGTGGTTGACCTTGGCAGCGGCGGCGGCTTGGACGTGTTTTTAGCTGCGGCTAAAGTCGGCCCGACGGGCAAAGCCATCGGCATTGATATGACGCCGGAAATGCTCGCCCTCGCTCGCAAGAATGCCGCTGGCTACGACAATGTCGAGTTCTACCAAGCGACGATTGACAACCTGCCGCTGCCCGATGCGTCGGTCGATTGCGTGATTAGCAACTGTGTTATCAATCTGGCGTCCGACAAGCCGGCAGTTTTTCGGGAGATAGCCCGCGTGCTGAAGCCGGGCGGACGCCTTGCTGTGAGCGACATTGCACTGAAGCAACCGCTACCGCCGGAAGTCGGCGAGCAGCCTCATGGCCTACGTCGGCTGTATCGCGGGAGCAATTCCAATTGACGACTATAAGGCCGGGCTGGCGGAGGCTGGATTCTCCGCCGTCCAGGTAATCGACAGCGGCGCGGACCTAAACGCTTATGCGAGCGTAGAAGGGCAATCGGGCTGTTGCTCGCCATCTATGAAGGAAGACGAGTGCTGCGAACAACCAGCGGACGGTTCGGCATGCTGCGACAAGCCCGCGGTGGCAACGCTGCCTCTAGTATCGTGCTGTTCGAATGGCACAACTACTATCCTACACGGCGAGTTGACGGACCTACTCGCGCGGTACAACGTCAATGACTACGCGGCCAGCGTGAAGGTGTATGCCGTGAAGCCAGTCTAAGGCACGGCCTTCATCGCCAACAGCGACGCCCCAAGCCCGCATAACACGCTAAGACCGACATAGGCGAACGCTACTGCTACTTCGCCACGCTTAAGCAGGTACGCAGTTTCGACACCAAACGCCGAAAATGTGGTGAATCCGCCAAGTATGCCGGTGAATAGAAGTAGGCGCGTGTTCGGCGAAAACCAGCCGTACCGCTCTACCAGACCAGACAGGACGCCAGCAACGAGGCAGCCCGCTACGTTGACCAGGAACGTAGGCAGCGGGAATCGCCAGTCAACCGTATGATGCAAGACAAGCCCGCTGAGCTTGTAGCGGGCTATGGAGCCGAGACAGCCGCCAAGGCCGACAAGTAGAATCTGTTGCATTGCTCCTACTCCAAGTGCGTAGTGCGGCGCAGTGAGTAGGAGTCATCAGACCGAAACAAGTAAAAGTTGCCAAGCTAGCCGATCAGGTGCGTCGGTCGATTGGTATGAAGCCGCCCGAAGACAAACTCGAATGAATCAGCCGGAAACTGGTCACCGCCTCGTGTGGACAATCATTGGCCAAGGGATTGTTGTCGCCGCTGCCGGGGCAATGATGTGGGTTATCTCCTGGTCTGCGGGCTGGGGCCAAAACGTAGCATGGGCCTTGGCGTCCATTGTCTGGATAACTGGGTCGCCATTGATCGAATTAATTGGGGCACTCCGCTCAACGCAAAAATCGAAGCAACGCCCCAAGGGATGACCGCGTTCGTGCCGTCGTTGGTCGAACTGTTTGGAGTCCAGGAGCGGGTAGCTTACGCGCGACGTCACTGTAAGCGTGAGTGGCCGCTGTGCGTAGTTAGAAGGTTGGCTCCCTGGAAGTTCAACAATCATCACCGCTTGGCTCCAGGACTCGAACCCGGACACCTTTCAGCACAAGATCCTAAATCGAGGAGGTCTCGCCCCGCAAAATACGACGGGCACCATCCTTGGATGGAGGTGCAGCGCGTCGGTAGCGGCACACCGACCGCGATGGGAAACGCGAGACGACGAAGAAATTGCCGTCCCAACTACCCCTGGTGCGTGAGTCGTGCCAATAAACCACCGTTTCTCGGAACGCCGGTCTGGCACAAATCGGCGAGCCTCGCAAATCGGTCAATCCACGCTTCACTCTGCGTCGAGTCAGAATTGTGCTGCCAACGTGCTGGACGTCACACTAACAGTGGTGATCGTCGGGGGTGTTCGCTGGTTATTGCTGGGGTAAACCGATCGACCAAAGGAACCGGTATGACCAAGCCGAAGCACATTTCAGCGATCGACATTTTATTCATTGGCAATAGCTTTACGCAGCGCAACGACCTGCCGGGACTGCTGGCCGGAATGGCCATTGAGCGGGACGTGCGCATTCAGCACAAACTCATCAGCGCGGGCGGGGCATCTCTGCGAATGCACTGGAATGCCGGCAGGGCCGCCCAGGCAATCGCGGCCGGTGGCTACGACTACGTCGTACTGCAAGAGCAAAGCACGCTGCCAGTGAAGAATGCCCAGCGAATGGCAGAAAACGTGCTGCTTTTTGACGAGGCTATCAAACAATCCGGCTCCAAGCCCGTCCTCTACATGACCTGGGCAAGGCAAAACGCACCCGAGTCGCAAAAGGCGATCACTGACACGTATAACTCGGTGGGAAAGAAAATCGGCGCCATTGTCGTGCCCGTTGGCTCCGTGTGGGAGAAGTTCCTTGCAAAGCACGACCGACCTCCGTTGTACGATCGTGACCAAAGCCATCCCACATTAGCCGGCTCGTATCTTGCCGCGTGCGTGTTCCTTGCGAAACTTCTGAACGTGAACCCCGTCGGGATTGATTTTTGTCCCCACGGACTCGATAAGCACGATCTGAAGGCATTGCAAGGCGCCGCTTCAAAGCAATGCCGACCGCGATCGTGATGGCCCTCGTGGTCGAATCGTGGTCACCGACAATGCCATGAAACTCGCAACTTACAACGTCAATGGCATCAATGGCCGCCTGCCGGTTCTGCTTCGCTGGCTGGAGCAATCAGAGCCAGATGTCGTTTGCCTGCAGGAGCTGAAAGCGCCAGATGAAAAGTTTCCGGCTGCCGCGATTCAAAAAGCGGGCTACAGGGCGATTTGGCACGGGCAGAAGAGTTGGAACGGCGTTGCGATACTGGCTCGCGGCCGCCAACCGGAAGAGACGCGGCGAGGGTTGCCAGGCGACCCAGATGATAGTCACAGCCGCTATATCGAGACGATCATTGGCAACATCTTGATCGGTTGTCTTTATCTTCCGAACGGTAATCCGTGCACAGGCCCGAAATTCGATTATAAGCTCAAATGGTTCGATCGCCTGATTGAGTATGCAAAAGGGCTAATCACTTCTGACCGGCCCGTCATTCTCGCCGGCGATTATAACGTCATCCCCACCGAGCTGGATGCATACAAGCCGGAGCGCTGGGTAGATGATGCACTGTTTTTTCCAGAGTCGCGCGCCGCTTATCAAAAGCTCCTTTCCCAAGGCTGGATTGATGCCATCAGGAGTCTGCACCCGAACGAGGCGGTCTATACTTTCTGGGACTATTTTCGCAACGCTTACGCGCGCAATGCAGGCATACGCATCGACCATTTCTTGCTGAACAGTGAAGCCGCCGAGATGGTTATCGCGGGCGACGTTGACAGAGAAGTGCGCGGCTGGGAAAAAGCCAGCGATCATGCCCCTACCTGGATCACCTTGACCGAGAAGGCGAAAAAAGCGACACGACGAGCCGGGCGCGCGTAGCGTCGAATTGGAACCGCCAAATGAATCGATTACATCGACCGCCGCGTCTAGCGCACGATTGTAACCAAATCATTACAATCGCTCATAGCGGCAGTTGAGTCTCTGGTCAGCCTGCCCGCCGTCCTGGTCTTTCCGGGGCCGCACTCCGTGACTCGGAGCAACCAGCACGGTCCTCACGTGTAGGTGCTCCAATGAAGATCGAATTGCGGAAGCCTGATGACGTCAAGCCGTATCCCGGCAACCCTCGCGTGAACGACTCAGCCGTGGAATCGGTTGCTCGTTCACTTTCGGAGTTCGGCTTCCGCCAGCCGATCGTCGTGGACGAGGACGGCGTGGTGATCGTCGGCCATACACGGCTGAAGGCGCTGACAGGCTCGGCTTGGCTGAAGTCCCCGTACATGTAGCCAAGGGGCTGAGGCCCGAGCAGATCACGGCATATCGGCTCGCGGATAACAAAACGGCTGAGTTGAGCGATTGGGACTATGAACTGCTTGCGATGGAGCTGACCGGCCTCCAGGAGATGGACTACGACCTCGAACTGCTCGGCTTCTCGAAGGACGAGCTGGTTGAGATCATGGCGCCGGATGCCACCGACGGACTGGCTTTTATCGTCAAGGCCCATAAGGGAGCCTGGACGTTTCGGGCCTTGCAGCAAACCGCGTTTCAGACACGGTGCTTCAGATTCAGGGAGTGCCAGTCGTCGGCGATTACGTTCTGGCGGTACTGCCGGAAACGGCAACCGATTGGGATCGTTTTGAAGGTCTGAAGTCTAACTTCAGCGTCTCCGGCCAGCCGCTGCCTTTTGGTCTTGGCAGCTATCACGTTGAAATCAACGGCGATTTCACGATCACCGAAATCTTGGAGGGCCGTCTGGATATCCCCGAGCCATCTGCTGCGTTGCTTGGTCTGTTCGCGGTCTCATTCTTCTTCGCCTGTCCGTGGAGGTGCTGTCGCGCACGCGCAGTAATACGCCTTTCGCAAGTCGGCAAGGCCATCGAGCCGGCCCTCTAGACCCGTCGACACACCGCCGAGCAATACAAGCTTCGGCGGGCCCGTGGGGAACTCTTCGCACATCCCTGGCGTCTAAAAGTCCGATTGGCCGCCCTCAGATGAAAGGACCCAATATGCGACGCGTCGTCTTCCCGATCGCAATAGCCGCCGTTTTGATGTCCTCTGCGCATGTCATCGTCGCCAGCAGCTTGGGAAAGGTCGTCACAAAAGCGAACCAGAAGGAGATCGGCCTGGACTACGAACTTTCCGCGATTCGTGAGCCAGATGCTGTTATCGTCAGTATGACAATCCCGAAGCGCGGCAAGCTCGAAGACCTGCGAATCGTGCGGCTGAGCATTACCGCGGAGAATGGGAAGAACTTTCTTGTCCGCGCCCCGCTCCAAATGAGCAAGAAGGGCGAAGGAGTTCACGTGTCAGCTCAAATTGCACCCGAACTTGCGGAAAAGGCCAGTCTGGATTTGGTGGTAGAGGAAGGGCGACGGGAGTCCTACTATGCAGTCAGGATGGCCGACTACATCACCGAACGGGGAAAATGAACTCTCCTTGTAGTTTCCTTCTGCGGCTCTGATTGCGCTACCCTCACTGCTGATCTCCATGTGAGAACGACGGTATTCGCCCCGCTCGGTCTCCCTGCTCGAGCCGAGCGGGGTATTTGTTTTTCCAATCCGCTCCCACGCCGCTACACTCGCGTTGTCGGCCAGTGCCTCTCCTCCCGGTAAGGCACTGCACCCGCCCGTTCTGTCTCGCCGACTCGGACGGCGGGTTTTTTAATGCGCTCGCCGTCCAGTACATTGAACCCGTCAGTGATCTCGCCGAAAACTGATCGCTGACCGTGGCCACCGACCCTGATCGAAGGCCACGCGGGGAAACCCAAGCGCGGGCCGCTTTTCTTTGACGACGGCGGCCCGCGTTGTTTTAACACAGTCCTCTCCCGCCCTCTCCCTCCAAGGTAATCGCGCTCGACCGACGCCTCGGCATGGCGACAGGCGCAATCCTATGGCACTTGATTGTTTTCCGATTTGAGGGGGCCTATGATGAGCGGACACTCGTCCTATGCCTGACAGTCGAACCAGCTAAGGAGGAGCGTCTACCATGCGTTCAACTATCTTCCTTGTTGCGCTGGCAAGCGCAGTCGGGTACGTACCGAAGTGTGCGACGGCTGAGTTGGTTCAGTTCGAGATTGCTGGTACTCTTGCTGGCGTTTCAGGACTTGAGCCCGCTCCTGTGAATGCGCCGGCCATAGGTAGTCCATTCACCGGCACCTTCATCTTCGACACGGACGCGGTTGATACTAGCGACTCTACGTCGTTTGGAACTTACCATACAAACCTTCCACCGAGCGTCGTTTCGCTCAAAGTTGGTAGCTGGGAGTGGTCAGGTGCGAATCAGTCACCGACATTCATTGTCGTGGGCAATGATCTCACTGGGCCTAGTGGCACTCACGATAGCTACGAAGTCGGCCATTCTCGCATCGACTTACTCACGCCAGACGAGCCGAACGCTAACCGAGCCGAGTATTGGCTCTTTCAATGGCAACTCGATGGACCAAGTACTAACTTTAATAACACGGATCTACCTGAGCAGGCCTTTTCTCTCAATCCGTGGTCAACGAATAGGTGGTCAATCTCGCAATGGGGATCACCACCGGCTCCACTATTTGAGCTATCCGGCGTGGTGGCATCCTTCGCCTCTTTCGCAGTAAACCTCCCGGAAAAGACCTGGAATATCGACGCCGACGGTATCTTCTCGGTTGGCGCTAACTGGACCGGCGGCGTCGCGCCTGCCGGCGAGGGCGATACCGCCTCCTTCGGCAACGTCATCACCGCCAACCGCACCGTAACCGTCGCCAACCGCGTCACCATGGGCACGCTCAATTTCAACGACAATAACAACTACACACTCGCTGGCGGCGCAGGCATCACGCTCAGAGTCCCTGGCGCTGGCAACGCCGCAATCACCGTACTAAACACCAACGGCAACGGCGCTCACACTATCAACTCCCCCCTCATCGCTGCCGACAGCTTGGTCATCACTCAGGACAGCACGCAGCCCTTGACCATCGGTGGCGGATTCAACGTTAGTGGCCAATCGGTCACCAAAGCCGGATCGGGCACGGTCATCGTGCCTCGCGTTCGCGCCGCCTCGTTGTCCGTCAACGGCGGCGCAGTTGTGATAACTCCCGAAGGCAGCAGTCTGGGGACGTCCGAACTCAACTCGCTGAGCGTCGGCGGAAATACCAAACTCGATTTGAACAACAACGACCTAGTTGTCCACGCCACGGCCGCCACCAAAGACGCCATTCACGCCGCCGCCCAAGCAGACATCGTCTCCGCGCAAAACGGTCTCGACGCCAACTTCATCACCAATTGGGACGGCCCGGGCATCACCAGCTCATTTGCTCGCACATCGAACCTCGCCGCCGGCTTCGATCTCACCGGCCTTGGCGTGATCCGCAACTCGGACATCGACATCATTACCGGCTTGCCGGGTGAGTCGTACACAACGTTCAGCGGCCGGCCGGTTACGCCAGACGACATCTTGGTGAAGTACACTTATATCGGCGATGGCAATCTCGACGGCTTGGTGAGCTTCGATGATTACGTCGGCATGGACAACGCATTTTTTGGCTTGATCCCGAATCTCGGCTGGGCCACAGGCGACATCAACTTCGATGGGCTCATCAACTTCGACGATTACACGGTCGTCGATCAGGCGTTCTTCTTCCAGGGCGCGCCCTTGAGCGGAGACGACGAAGTGTTGGCCGTGCCAGAGCCAGCCGCATGGTCATTGGCGATAGTTTGCGGTCTTGCAGTTTTGTTTACGCGGGCGCGGCGATAAAGTGCGGAGCTCGACTACTGCCTCGTCGACCCATGCCACGCAAACCCAAGTCCCTGCCTCCGCTCACGCCTCGTGGCCGCGAGATTCTTTCGACCATTCTCAATGCGGTTGCATTCGGCACTCACGCCGACATTGGCGACGTGGACGCGCTCGCAGAGGAGCTTGGTACGACTGTGGGCCGCTTGCGGCCCATGCTTGGCAAGCTGGAAGCGATGGGCTACCTAACCATCGAAGGCAAAGTTGCCGAGCGTGTTTTGCCAACGGTCGCGGCGATTCGCTGGCAGAATCCAAAGACTTCAGACCGTGAAGCTGCGGCGCTGGTGCGCAGGCTCCGATAGAGGGGCAGTTTATTCGCTTTCTTGATTTTCGCCGTCGGATCAATCCTAATGCGATACACGTCAATCGGTTTGCAGTCTGCAACATCGAGTGAACCATGCCCTTCCACAACGAAATTGCACCGTCGAATGGACCGATTGCACGTCAAAGTGTGTTGGCACTTTTCTTTGTGCTCCCCCTGCTCGTTGCAAGCGTGTCGGCTCAGCCACCTACCTACAGCGTCTTGAACTTGGGAACGTTGGGGCATCCGGCGAGCTGGGCCCTCGGCTTAAACAATCTTGGTCAGGTTGTCGGGTATAGCGGCACTGATCCGTTCAACGAACGAGGCTTTCGTACCGCGCCCAACTCACCAATCAACCCCCTCACCGACGACCTTCGCGCGGCATCCAGGCGGGCCACTGCTGTTAACGACCTTGGTGAAGCCACTGGTGTTCTGAGAACGATCCCCGCTCACGCTTATAGAACCACGCCAAACGCTCCTGTGAATCCAGCAACGGATGACCTAGGCTCATTTGGAGACGTCAGCGGTGGTGCCGACATTAACGAGTTAGGAGAAGTGGTCGGTTCATCCCAAGATAGCAATTTCGTCCGCTACGGTTTCCGAACGGGACCGCACCAACCAATCACTCCCGGGTGCAACCTGGGGCCACCACAAACAGAGCCAAGTGGGATCAATAATTCTGGTGAAGTCGTTGGCCAGGCGTTTGTTAGTCCTCGACTGATTGCGTTTCGCACCGCCCCGAGAAGCCCAATCAATCTTATCAACGATGACATTGGAAGCCTGGGCGGTACCGCGACATCAGCAACAGATATAAACGATGCAGGACAAGTGGTCGGGCATTCGGCTATCACCGGCGACACTGCAACACACGCCTTCCGAACTGCGCCGCGGGCTGACATCAACCCTGCCACTGATGATCTGGGGACACTCGGGGGCCAGTCCAGCAATGCATTTGCGGTGAACGAAGCGGGCGTTGTAGTGGGAGGAAGCCTCCTTGCGGTACCAGGACAGGGTCATGCATTCGTTTACTTTGATCGCATGTACGACCTGAATGACCTGCTGGATTCGTCTGGCGCGGGATGGATATTGCTGCAAGCCACTGCAATTAACGACCTTGGTCAGATCGCCGGCGGTGGCTTATTCAACGGGGAGCAGCGCGCATTTCTTCTGACACCAATTCCAGAGCCCCCGACGATGCTGTTATTGGGACTTGTGTTCGGAGTGGTCTGCCTTTGGCGCTTCGGACGGTTTGGCAAAGAGACTTCGCATGCCCTTCCGTTTCACCGCCCACTGCATCGGCTCCGACCCGCTCAACATCCGCGAACAGTTAGAGCGGTTCGCGAACGAGCAGTGGCTGCCAGAGCACGCCACGAAGGAGGAAGTGACCGAGATTGTCTTGGACCAGTTCAAGCGGACGGTAAAGCGTTGGCGACGATTGAGTTGCGTGCGGAACGGATCAGCTGACGCCCCTTGACCACCTTGCGATAATTCAATCCTTATCGCTTGTCCTACCGATTTTGGAATCTGCAAGTGGTCACTCGTCTGTCCGGCTTCATCCCTCCGATACTGCTCTCTTCCGCCCGCCAGTTGCCTGTCGGTGACAAGTGGCAGTACGAGGTGAAGTGGGACGGCTACCGATGTATCGCGGTAAAGGATGGCAGCCGCGTGATCCTGTTTTCACGCAACGGCCACAACTTAACCGCACGCTTTCCCTCGGTGGCCCAGCACATTTCCGAGTTGCCGGTCCGCTCAACCGTACTGGACGGGGAGCTGGTTGCGCTAGACCACCACGGCAAACCATCATTTCGATTGATGCGCGGCTCTGGTGGATGCACGCCGGTCTATCGGTACTTCGGTTTTGACTTGCTTCGGCTGGGCGGCCGATCACTCGTCAGTCGGGAGTTGGTTGAGCGCCGCGAACGGCTGAGCGAGTTGCTGTCCGGAAGCGACGTGAACTTTTCCAGGACGCTCGACGGCGACGCACAAGCTGTCTTACGCGCTGTCCAAGAGCATCAATTGGAAGGCATCGTGGCTAAGCGCCGCCACTCGAAGTACACGGCAGGCAAGCGAAATCCCGCTTGGGTGAAATTCCGCGTTGGTCAACAGCACGAGTTCCTCGTGGGCGGTGTGATCGGTGAAATGGAGGCGCTCATCGTCGGCCAATTCGAGGGCAGACGCTTCCATTACGCCGGCAAAGTACGCGGCGGTTTGGTCAAAGAGGCACGGGAAACCTTGGCGGCTCGACTTGCTAAGCTCGCCACGAAGCGCCGCTTTTTCGATTCGATTCCCATGGCGAAAGACAGCTCATGGGGCGAAGGCAGGACTGAGGACGAGACTCAATCGTGCCAATGGTTCAAGCCCGCAGTCCGGGTATTCATCAAGTTTGCATCTTGGGAAGCGACGGGACTACGGCACGCGCACCTTATCAGCTAGCGGTCGCCTTTGTCGCCGTAACCGGAACGGACCTTCTTCTTGGCCTTCTTGCGGCGGTCAATGGTCAGTGAGCGGCCAACGTCGTCGCTTTCGTTGAATCGCCCAGCGCCGTCGCGGCGCACAAATCGCGCGTCTCGGCCTGTGTTGATTCGCTCCCGTTTGCCGCTTCCTCGCTTTGCTGTCTTACGCTTAGCCATTGCATGCTCCAAGTAAGTTGCAAGCCCTCACTGCCGTTGTGCAAAGGCTGCGCCAGGAAGCGAACGGCGGATTTTGTTCGGCTAGAATGGCCGACATGGCTACCTATCGCGTCCCCACTTCGAACTTTCCAGCGGTGCTCAATGAAAACGGGGACCAGGGGACAGTGCGCGTTTCGTCTAACCAGAACGGCGCGACTCTGATCTTTGTTCCCTATGATGAACTTCCGATTGTGAGGAACGAAAGGACCGGCGCACTTGGCCGACGCGCCACAGTTCTGGCTGACGCCCGATTGGAACCGGGTAGCAATGACTGGCTCATCGTGACTACAAAGGACGTCATCCTACCCGTTGCCGCCAACTTCACATCGATCGTTGAGCTGAAGCCTCCAAGCGTCAGTGCGGATAGCGAATGGAAGGCAGTGGAATAGATGGACGATAAGCCGAGTCGCCGCCGCTTCCGCTTTGGTCTGCGTTCACTTTTCATCTTCGTGACGTTGGTCGCGATATGGGCAGCCTACAGCGTGAATTGGATTCGCGAGCGGCGCGAGTTTGTGCGCAAGCTAGACTCGGACCCTTTTGCAATCACCCGATTCGACTCTGCCTTTTATGCGCCTGGTTTGCTTTGGCTTTTCGGCGAGGATGGCGTTGAGTCCATCGTGCTTCTAAACGTATCAGACGCTGCAGAGGCTCGTCGGCTCTTTCCTGAGGCACAAATCGCAAGTACGCCCGATTGGATTTGGAAGGCCGAATACCTCGATCGTCGCTAATCCTGATCGATCTGATCGACTCTGACGGGGACCACGGGCGCATGATCGATGGAGGATGGCTGCTGGGCCGCAACCATCGCGTACTCGAACAACGGCTGCAAGGATTCGAGCGCGTCAAGCTGACGCTGACGTAGTGCCGCAACGCGCGACCGCAGACGCTGCCGGCCTTCGTCAATTTGCTGCTTGTTCAATCCGGCAGTATCCAGCTTGATGAAGGGCACGAGCGTGCGATGGTACTTCCGGTGGTATTTCTTGAGCTGCTCAGCCAGCTCCGGGTTGTCCGGATTCGTGTTGGTGTTATCGAAGTGATAAACACGCACTTCCCAAAGCAACTGTTCCGGGAAGTCGCGAATCATCTCCAGGTCATAGCCGTTGCGCTCTGGCATTGTGTCACAAGTGGCTGAAGGCGCTCATGGATACCACGCTGACGAGCGCGATCAAAGAATCTCTGTTAATTCAAAATCAAATGCTTGCAAAGAGGCAAACTGGTTTTGACGATTGACGAATCGATCGCTCCCGACACCGGCCGCAACGCTGGCCCGTGTATTGACTATGCTGTAGCTCACTTCCACCCCATCGTCACCGGCACCCAGCGCCAGGTATATCTCATCAAGAATTGACGCGTAGATTTGAACGGCGTCGTTACCGCCCTTTAGGCCTAATTCAACTCGGCCAACTTTAGATTCAAAGATTTCCGCGAGTTGTTGTCCTTCCCCCAAAATGTAAACCGTGTGACCGGCAGTTCTGAGAATAGCTGTTTTGCCATAGTCAGTGCCGTGATCCACAAGCAGGCTAGCTTCGATGGAGCAGCCCTGTACTTCTACGTTGTCTGCCCCTTGTCCACCGATAATCGCGACATCTCGGCGAAAAAGACAGAATGAGGTGTGCAGAAAATCGGTTCCACCCTGTCCATCCACTAGTGCGTACCTGTCGCCCCGGGAGCTAAGAAGACTGATGGCGTCGCCATCGTCTCCGCCACGGATCACTAGGTCCTGAACAACGCCTACAAAAAGCAAACTAATCCGATCGTTGCCTCCTCCGGCATCAATGACTGCGCTCGTCCCTACGGTGCCATTCCGCATATTGATCGAATCGCTGCCGTCGCCTAGGTTCACCAACAATTCCGTTCCGATTGAAAGATATGGGGACGACGTAGTGTTAATTACATCACTCCCTGCGCCCATATCGATTACAAGGGCCTTTTTCACAACCATGCTCTGATTCACGACAAACAACGCATCGTTGCCGCCCTGAAGTCGGATTACAATGTTGCCAGATATGCCATCGAAGACCCACCCTAGTGCCCCGTTGATGGTTGTGTCGGGCAATCCCGACTCGTTGTGATTGCCGCGCAACTCGTAAAAATCGTCTCCTATCAATTGGATTTCCAGATTATTCCCGGCATCGTCACCTGTAATGATCAAATCATCGCCGACTTTTTGGGCGACGATGTTTCCAGCCATTAAGTCCCGCGCTTCAAGTCGTTCGATGGCGGAGAATGGACGGCGATGGCTGTTCATTTTCAATTCCTGCCCCGAAAACATAAATGGACACACGTATCAATCGCTTCCCCGTCCGTGTGTCTAGTTTAATTCGGATAAAGAGCCGTACCAGTAGTCGAGTTGCCATGATGGACGAGAATCCATACAGAGCAGCCCAGGCCGATTCCGAGGCACCTCAAATGCTAGTTAGGCTCAGCCAACACTCGCCATTTCTCGGCGCTTTAGGGTTTTTCTTTTGCGTGTCGGGCAGCTTGCAAGATAATCCAGGACTAAAGGTTGTCGGCGTGGTCGTTCTTGCGATCGCCGCCATCCCTATTATCGCGCGAAGCCTGAATTTGCTTTGGCGACAAGTAACACGACTCTAGCAAAACAGCTTTTATGTGCGGTCGATTCACACTTCGCAGTTCGCAAGCGGTGCTCGTCGAGCACTTTGGCCTGAACAGCCTGCCGCCGATTCAGCCGCGGGCCACAGCTTCAAGAGGAATCGTGAAGCACGCGACGATCCTTACCGCCCTGGTTTTCGCGATCTGCCGCTGTGCTCTCAGCGCAGAGCCGATCACGCCGGTGACACCTGGTCCGGAGGTAGAGGATTTTAAGAAAGCGCAAGTGGCGCTTTTGAAGAAGTACGGCGTGAAGGCTGAATCACGGTATGTGAAACTCAAACAGCCCGCCATGACCGCACACGTCCTGGTGGCAGGGCGCGGCGAACCGGTGTTATTGCTTCATGGCGGAGGAGGCTTTGCCTGCCAGTTTGCTCCGCTTTTGGGCGCACTCCAAAAGGAATTTCACGTCTTTGCGGTAGACCGCCCCGGCTGTGGGCTTACGGACAAGTGTGACTATCGCAATACGGTGATTCGGGAACACGCCATCGAGTTCGTGACCAGCGTATTGGACGGACTGGAATTGCCGAAGGCAACGCTGATCGGCGCGTCGATGGGTGGCCTGTGGTCGATGCAGTTCTCGCTGGCCAGGCCGGAGCGTGTGACCAAACTCGTGCTGCTTGGCGAACCCGCATGGAGCCCACGCGAGATGACGAATGCGCCACCGCCAGCGACAAAGAATCCAACGATCGATGGCGTCCGCGCGGCGATTGGCGCTCGGCAGGTGGCCGACGTTCGCCGCGTGCCGGACGAATACGTGCAGGCTGCAATGGCCGCCAGGCGATTGCCGGGTGCGGATGAAAGCTGGAACACGCTAATTGCAAGGTTCATCCAGGATAAGCAAGGAACGTATCATCTGCGGCCTGAGCTGAAGGGGCTGCGGCCGGCGACGCTGTTTGTCTGGGGAGACGAGGATAAATTCGGACCGCCGACACTTGGTGAGGAAATGGCGAACATGGCGCCGCATGCGCGTTGTGAGGTGCTGCGCGATGCGGGTCATCTTCCTTGGCTGGACCAGCCGGAGCGGTGTAGCGAGTTGGTCATTGAGTTTCTTAAGAAAGGGAAATAAGAGACGCCGGCAGGGAAGCGGATAGTGCTTGCGGTCGCTATTGCCGCCAATTACCATTCGCCCGCCCTCTCGGCTCCAACGTCCCGCGTATCGACCGACGCCAGCGCGTATCTCGACGCTTTTTTCAAATGATGGACCAATAATTCGCAGCCATTGTGTCGCCGCAGTCATGACTGCCGCGGTGCAAGAGTAGCCCCAAGCGGATTACTGCGCCCGAAAATCCACGTGGCAACATAACCGCCCAGGGTTCCAAGAAATGCGACAAGGAGACAACGGGCCACGACGTTAAAGTAATCGATGTGCGGCCGCCGCACGATTGCTGGCTGTGTCCGAACTTGCACCCCGGCATTAAAGATCGGCACCAGGATTTCGACATTCCGCACAAGCTTTGAGTGCAGCCATTCGATCCCTTGATCGGTGAGCAGGTAGCCGCTGGTCGTTTCGCGCTCTAGGTTCTTGGCAAACCCTACGCTTGCGAACTGAATCCAGCCGAAGACAGCAAAACCGATCCAAAACGCTCGTCTTGATCCTGTCGATAACGAGGCGATGGCAGTTGCTAGAGACAGAAGCAGAATGAGCGTGCTTCGTGCAGCCCCCGCCCAGTACTCATTCGCGTTCAACAGAGCAACCACGCCAACCGCAATTGCCAGAATGAAGATCAATAGCCAGCGAACAGAGAATCGCATCGCCTCCGCCTTACTCGCCAAAGTTTTCGATTGTCCGTCGAATTAGCTTAGCAAAATAAGCCGCAGTTGAGCGAGGCGCGCAAATCGCGGCGTCGCGATTGGCTACAATACCCGCATGGACGAGAAGCAGAACAGTGCCCGACACTGACGACACGCCACAGTGGTGGCGGTTCGGGAAGTGGGCGCAACTCCCAATTTACCTTGTCATTTCCTTCCGCGAGATTTTCGTGCCGATCATCCTGGGGTTGGTCATCGCTTGGGTCTGCGGGTTTTTCTTCTAATTGGCCGCCATTCGGTCAACACACTGTTAGTCACAACGCATGCGGGCGATGGCGGCCAGCTTGGGCAAGGTGTGGGGGCGCGGCAGTGACTTAAAAACGTCTACGTTTGGCAAACCAGCCGGCACTGACCGCGCCAAGCAGTGCGAGTAGGCACGTGCCTGGTTCGGGTATGGCGGCGAGCTCCTCTGGGGTTTGCGCGGTGTGGATGAGGACACCCTCGTTGACCAACATCGCGCCGGTACGCTGTGCGAAAGTCGATGCCGAATACGACAGGCTATCCTGGGCCCAGAGGAAAGCACCCGGGTGAAATGGGATATGGAAATGCACGCGAGTCATGTCGGCCAGCGAATCGGCCGGGACGGATTCGATTGGTAGTGTAAAACGATAGAGCGGAAAATCGGCTACTTCCGCAGTGCCGCGGTACCAAGCTGATCCAGTGCCGGTCCGCGCAGCAATTAATCCGGACTCGGCAAGGTGGCTCGTTCCGCCAATTTCAAGCTCGGGGTCATCATCGAGGTTCTGGATCGTCCCGTTCTGGTGGGCACGACCGTCGAAAGGCGAAATGACGCCGCGGCCAACTCTTGGAGCGATTTCACCGGCATTGATCATGTTGCCGATGACGGCACCGCGCCCGGCGTGCGTGCTCAACATGCTACCAATGAAGTTCTGCATTCCATCATCGGTCGAAATTGCATTGTCCCCTGTAACGAGCGCATGCAGCTCAAAGTCGATCCAGCCGCCGACGCTGTTGTGGCTGACGGCGACGGATTTGGGGCCGTGAATGATGATTTGAGAGCCGGAGACGGCGCGGAGGTCGAAGGTGAGGTCGGCGCGCGACGTGGCATTGGTCAGGGCGAGGATTGAAGCAAGCGCGAGAGCAATGACAGTGGTTCGATTCATGATGGGTAGCGTATGCCGCTTGCGGCGGAGCCCCAATGTCAGACCGACGAGGGCCAAAGCCGCGAGAGCCCAAGTCCCGGGTTCGGGAATGATGCGATACACCGCGCCGTTGAGCCCCACGATGTAGAGTTCCCCGTTTGCGCCTTCGCCGAACGACGCAATCCGTCCAGCCCACGTTTGGCCACCGCCGTTAGGGCCAAGCTGAGACGTCCGTTCAACGATATTGATCAAACTGTTGCCGCTAACTTCACCGGTCCAGAATCGCCCGTCCGTGTAATCGCCGAAGATGTAGTCACCCTGAAGACCATTGACTTTGCTGCCACGATAGACATATCCACCAGTGATGGACCCGCCAACGTTGTGATTGTATTCGTAAATGGGGTCGATTGCGCCGGCGGGGGGCAGGTCGTCAACAGCGGCGTTGTCGTGTTTTCCCTCGCGCGCACGCCAACCGTAGTTTTCGCCGCCGGAAGGTGCAGTCGTGCCACCACCGGCCTGAAAATTGACTTCCTCCCAATTCCTTTCGCCAACATCGGCAATATAGAAATCGCTTGTCTGTCGGTCGAAGCTATTGCGCCACGGATTGCGGAGGCCAAGCATGTAAATCTCAGGCAAACCACCGGAGGCGTTATCGGCGGGAATTGTGTAGTCGCCCGGTCCGCTCACGTCCACTCGCAGCATTTTTCCGAGCAGCACGTTAGGATTCTGAGCATTGTTCGACTGATCATTGCTCAGACCGGCGTCGCCAGTCGCAATGTAAAGCCGGTTGCTGTCGTTGGGGCGGAAACCAATCCAACCACCGTTGTGATCGGTATGCGAGCTGTGTTCAATAGTCAACAGTGTTTGTGCGCTGGCCACATTGGCACTGTTCGACGTCAAGGGGCTGCCATTGGCGGTGTATCGCGACACGACGATATCGCCACGGTTCGGGTCGTTCGAAGCGCCAGATTGGGTGTGATATGTGTAGAACCAACCATTAATACTGAAGTTCGGGTCGAAAGCCATTCCCAAGAGACCGCGTTCGCGTTCGGCCGAAACGGGTATCGATAGGTACGGCGTCGGCAGCAGCGTGTTCGTTGTCAGGTCAAATACGCGAATCGTGCCAGTTCCATTCTGAAATTGATCTGCAAGCCCCTTTTCGACAATGAATAGACGATTCATGTCGCCCGGCGGCGCTGTGAGATACAACGGTACGGTTAGTCCGCTGGTAGCGACTGCCTGCGCGCAGCGTTTGGCCGTTTGCGGCGGTTGCCATTGAAAGGACGCTAGGTAACCCGATGAGAATCAGCGACACCGAGCGGCCACACCAGAGAGACCTGCGTCGGAGTATTGCATACCAGCTCGATGCCAGAAATCCGACGAGCGCAAACGCCGCGAGAATCCACGTGCTCGGCTCGGGGACGACGGTGATGGTCAGCGCTTGTGGTCCGAAGTTTGAGGACCATAAGAGATCGCCGGTGAGCGACGGCAGGTTAAGCGGCGGCGGAACTCCGGGTGTGGCGAATTGCAACGAACCGTAGCGGATTAGATTGAATGAGTCCCCCTTCGCGGGGGCGAAGTTGTTAAGGAGCGTGACATCAATTCGTCCGCGCAACAAGGCAGCGTCGCGCACGACAAGTTGATCAAAATCGATCCCGGGCACTCCGCCTCGGCCAGCCAGCTCCATCGCAAGCGAAGCGCCAGCCAGTTGCGTAAAGTCACCTCCGATACTTAACTGACCCGCGGAATTGCCGACAGCTAATCTGCTTTGACTCGTGAGGTCTGCGACAATCATTCCACCACCACGAATTTCACCATTCATGACAATCTCGGCGGCTTCCACACTCCCACCGGCAAGCTCCAAGACGCTTCGTGTCCCGCCGAAAAAGGTCGTTCCCACGCTTAGCAATCCCCCATTGGCTACACGCATTGTCGCAGGCACGTCGCCCACTCCCATTTGAAACGCGCCTTCGATCGTCCAAATTGAGTTGGCGCCCTCGACCGTTGCGGAGCCGGGTCGGGTTGCCGATCCACCAAGGTCGGTACGGCCGCCAATTCCTGACGTCACACGTCCCCCATTCAGAATTTTGAGAGATGCGTTTCCAAAGCTCGCCACCGAGAAGTCACCGTGAATGTCCCACGCGGAACCGACGCCGATGACAGTAGCCGTTGATGGGGGCTCGCCGCGCTCGAGTCCCGCCGCCACGATTCGAGTCCGGTCACCGTTAAGGCCACTGGTGACATGGCCGCCGTCGCGTATGAAAAGATGAGACTCGCCGCTATCGCCGATCTCCAAATTGGCGTGCACAATCCACTTAGAACCCGAACCTTCCACGGTCGCCGTTGATGCTGCGGCAGCTCGGTCGCCCAACCCGCCAATAACACGTGACCAACTCCCTCGAAGGCCGCTTTCGACTATTCCTCCATTGGAAATCGTTAAATGACCCTCATAGAGGTCTCCGATGGATAGTGGACCGGCGACTGTCCACATGGAACCGGGACCAACAACGAACGCACGCGCGCCGTCGCCGCTCAGCCGGCTTTGTGACGTGCCGCCTGTATTCGTGCTTAGCGTGCCACTCGACTCCACGCGAAGTATCCCGCTTACAAAAGTGAGAAAGTCCTGGATTTCAAGTTTGCTGCCGGGATCTCGCACCGTGATTTGTTCGGTGGCATTCACCGTTATGTTACCGCTGCGCACAACCTGATTGCCTTGCTCGACAGTGATGGATTCGGCAAGGAGGGTCGCAGGGCACAATACTGCGAGCAGACATGCAACGGCGGTGGCGACTGACCCTTTGCGTTTTGTTCGCCATATGATGCAGAGTGCCAGCGCGCAAACGGCCGTTAGCGCGAAGGAGGACGGCTCGGGGATTGCCAGAATCCGGACTTCGCCGGTGGTGTAGAGGTTGCTCAAATCCCACTCTGATCCAGCGGGTGTGTCGATTCGGTCGAAGCGGTTGGCCGCATTAAGCGGCGCCGGCCAATCGAACAGATCGAAGACCGTTCCAGGCATCGCAGCAAGATCGGCGGACGGCGCGAAACTGAGCGCAAGGACGCCGCCGAGGTCGGGGGTTAAGCTTGGCGTGAAGGTGATTTTGGAACCCCACGAGGCGTCTGCGAATTGCAGGTCCAGTGTTCCCTGGTCGGCCATGGAGAAGCCGGTTGAAACATTGATGGCCAGGTCAACGTCACGCACAACCAGTCTCTCGGTATTTCTGAGTTCCAAGCCTGGAATCGAGCCGTCAGGCAGAATTGCGTTGCGAAGTACTGCACCGGTGAGCACAATTTCTGTCGCGCGGCGAAGGTCAGACGCAGACAGGTTGGTAAGCGACAGGTTAGTGTTGAAAAAGTTCTGGCTGGTTAAGTCCACGCCTCTGAAGTCAACAGCACCAAAATTGATTCGGCTAAGGTCCTTCTGTTTGTAACTGGCGGTGGTATAGAGCTGCTCCTTCGTAAACGTTGTTAACGTGAAACCTGCACCATTTATGATGGCATCGGAAAAGTCGGCAGTGTCGATGCCGAAGCTGTGAGCGAAGTGAGTGCTGGTCAGATTCGCGCCAGAAAAGATGACGTTGGTGAGATTCGATTGTTCAAAACTCGTGAAAGTCAAGTTTTGACCGCTAAAATTCCAGCGGGTGAGATCATTCTCTGAGAAATGCATCGCTACGAGGTTCGACTGTTGAAAGTTGGCAGTGCTTGCGAGCTGTTCGTGGGTGAAGCCGCCAGGGGTAGTACGGCTGAACGTTCCGCGATCGATGATTGCATTGGCGAAGTTCGTATTTAGCAACGTACTCCCACTGAAGCTGGTGCGAGTCAGATTGAAGCCGCCGAAGTTCCAGCCGGAGAGATCGTTGTTACCCAGCACAACGAACGAAAGGTCTTTCCGCCGATAGCTGGCGGTGCTGGAAAGCTGCTCCTTGGTAAATCCGCGAGATGTAGTGCCAGTCAATGTAGTAGACCGGGCGGGAGAGCTGCTGCCGGCAATCTCGGCGTCTGTCAGATCGACGCCCGTTAGCCTGGTTTCGAGGAACGAAGCGCCTGACAAGTTGACGCCGCGGAAGTTCCAGCCGGTCAGATCGTTGTTCGGGAAACGCACCGAAGTGAGATTCTTATCCCGATAACTGGCTGTGCTGTAAATTTGCGCCGCGGTTAAACCACGAAGCGTGGTAAAAGAGAAATTTGCTCCGCCGATTTGCGCTTCGGAAAAGTCAGCGGAACCGAGGTCTGAGCGCTCAAAAAGTGCATTGCTCAAGTTGCTGGAATTGAAGTTTGCGCGGGTAAGATTGACGTTCGAGAGGTTGGCGAAGTCCAGGTCGCGGTGATCCAGTTGGACGCCGGGGCCGGGAATGATGAGCGCGGTGCCGGGGATCAGCGCCTGGTTATCCCAACGAAAAATGGCGGCGCGGAGCGAGGGCGTGTGCGAAAACAGTAGGAGTGCCGCGAGTGAAAGAGCCAGTGTACGAACCAGGCGGCGGGAACGACGCAGAATGAACAGTGGTATTAGGGCAATTGCGAAAAGCGCGATGGAAGCCGGCTCCGGGATGGCGAGGAGGCGGACTTCGCCGGTGGTATAGAGCTGGGTCAAATCCCACTCTGATCCAGTCGGTACCTCTATCCGGTCGAAGCGATTTGCCGCGTCGAGTGGGGATGGCCAATCGAACAAATCGAAGACCGCGCCAGGTGTCGCGAGATCGGCAGACGCGGCAAAGCTGAGCTCTAAGACTCCGCCGAGATCGGGAATCAGGCTTGGCGTGAAGGTGATTTTGGAACCCCACGAGGCGTCGGCTAGTTGCAGGTTAAGAGTTCCTTGTTGCGACATGGCAAAGCCCTGAGTCACGTTGATTGCCAACTCAAAGTCGCGGACCAACAACGACTCAGTGCCGGTCAATTCTAAGCCGCGAATTCTGCCATCGGGCCGGATGGTATTTCGGAGAATGGTCGTGGGAGAGGACGGTAAACCCGTGCCACTTCGGACGTCGGCCTCGGAGAAGTTTGCGTTGGTCAATACAGTTTCGCCAAGATTGGACTGGATAAGATTCTGCCCACTGAAATCCCATCCGGACAAATCACCGCTTAGCGCAATGCCCTTGAGATTCTTTTGTTGGTGGCTGGCGGTGCTATAGAGCTGCGCCGCCGTAAAGTTGCCTGAGGTCGTGTTAATCGCCACGCCTTGGATGATGGCACCGGTGAAGTCTGCGCCTGTGAGTCGCGCACCGCCGAGATTTGCGCTCGAAAGGTTCTGTCCGCTTAGGTCTCCGGCCGTCAAATCCATGCTTTGCAAAATTGTTCGGCTGAGATCTTTTTGCTTGTAGCTGGCGGTGGTATAGAGCTGCTCCTTCGTAAGAGTTGTTAGCGCGAAATGTGCGCCGTTTACGATGGCGTCGGAAAAATCGGCGGTATCGATACCCGAACTCAAAACGAATGAGACATTGGTCAGATCCGCGTCCGAGAAATTTGCTCTGGTGAGATTCGATTGCGAAATCTGCGACTGTCTCAAATTCTGAACGCTGAAATTCCAACCGGTCAGATCGTTTTCCGAGAAACTCATGCCGACGAGATTCCTCTGTTGAAAGGTGGCAGTGCTTGCGAGCTGTTCGTAGCTGAAGCCGCGCGGCGTGGCACGGTCAAATATCCCTCGATCGACGATTGCATCGGCGAAGTTCGTATTTAATAACGTACTCCCGTTGAAGCTGGTGCGCGTCAGATTAAAGCCGCCGAAATCCCATCCCGAGAGGTCGTTGCTTCCCAGGCCTACAGACGAAAGATCCTTTCGCAGATAGCTGGCGGTGCTATAGAGCTGTTCCTTCGTGAATCCGCGCGACGTGGTGCCGGTCAATGAAGTTCCACCAATCTCGGCGCCCGTGAGATCGACGCCCGTTAGCGTGGCGCTGAGGAACGAAACGCCTGTCAGAATTTGGCGCAAAATCCCAGCCGGTCAGGTTGTTGTTCGCGAAACGTATGGATGCGAGATTCTTTTCCTGATAACTGGCTGTGCTGTAGATTTGCGCCGCGGTGAGACCACGAAAGGTTGCAAATTCGAAGTTTGCTCCGCCGATCTGCGCACTCGAAAAGTCCACTGAGGTGAGAGTCGTGCTCTGAAGAAGTGCATTGCTCAAGTTGCTGGAATTGAAGTTTGCGCCGGTGAGATTGACGTTCGACAGGTTGGCAAAGGCCAGATCGCGGTGATCAAGCTGGACGCCGGGGCCGGGAGTGATGAGCGCGGTGCCGGGAATGAGCGCCTGGTTATCCCAGCGGAAGATCGCGGCGGGAAGCGAGGGCGCGTGCGAAAACAGTAGGAGTGCCGCGAGCGAAAGAGCCAGCGGAAGCATGCGGCGGCGGGATTGGCCCGGCGCGGCCGTAACGCGGATGAGGGCGTGCATGACGAGCTCCAGGAAGGAGTATGAAACGATGATGCAAAGGCGGAGGGCGCCTTGACGGACGGATGAATGAAGAGGAAATGGGGCCTTCGACCGAGGTCAGGCCAGGGCCTTCGGCGGTGCTCAGGCGAGCGAATGCGTCCTTCGACCGGTTCGACAAGCTCATGGCAGGCAAGCTCAGGACAGGGCCTTCGGCCAAGCTCAGGCCAGGGAATGAGGATCTCGCCCACGCGAGGAGAATGCGCAGGAAATCGATGAGTGCCGAGCAGGCGCGGTAAAGAGCGGGAAGCAAGATTGAAACCGCTAACGAACCCGCACGCGCGGCCCTGACGCAGCGTTGCGGTCAAACCACACCAATTCAAGAGCCGGCCTGTTATGCCCAACGCGGCCGGTGGCCCACCGGCGAATAACCTAACAGTCGCCCTGGCGTAGTGTCAACAAAATTGAATAGGTATTAAGGAAGGAATCTCGGAGGGGCGGGGGTTTGGGCGGTGGCGCAGCTTTGTGCCGGACGACATAATCCTGCGCGTAATCGTGCAGCGGCGGACGAACCCGACGACGAGTAAGCCGCCCGCTACAATACCCGCATGCACGAAAAGCCGAGACGACGCTGGTTTCGCTTTAGTTTACGAACGCTGTTCGTGGTGGTGACATTGGTCGCGCTTTTGGCTGGATGGGTAGCATCGAGCCTCAACTGGATTCGGGATAGGCGCGACTTCGTGGGTGAGGGTGGCGAGCTGAACGCCATTATCCATACTCAGCCCGGTCAATCCGTTGAGGCACCCAGTCTGATTTGGGTTTTTGGTGAGGAGGGAGCGCAGTTCGTGGTTCTATCCACTGACGACGAATCGGACTTCCAGAAGGCGCAACGCCTGTTTCCCGAGGCCGACGTTGTGAAGCCGGCTTGGGAGTGGGGCGTGGATAACCCTCTGCGCCAATAGGCCCTTAGCACACCACCCGTCAATCGAAGCCGCAAATGGTGATGGACGTGAACCCGTACAAAGCACCGCAGACACGCTCCAACACGGCTCGCGCAATTGCCAAATGGTTGCCAATGTTGCTGCCGGCGCTTTTCGCTCTGACCGCGTACGCGCTGTTCAAGATGGCGTGGGACACGCCCACTCCGGTCATTGGCCGTTAGCACCAACTACGCGCCCTTCGGCCAACACACTGTTCAGACGCGCTTCACCGGCAACGGAAAACCACTTCGTGGCCAATCTTCTGCCAGCGTTTTGCATTCCGCTTGCGGCGCTGCCGCTCGTCGCTACTCTGCGGGAATGAATCTGCCGCCCGGTTCGCGCATCATCATCGACCGAACCAACGAGCCGAACCATTACGCCCGGCGCGAACGGATTGCACTCGGAGCCGATAACCATATGGTGGAAGCCGCTTCCCAGAGAGAACTTCCGTAAGAGGGTTGTTCTCGGGGAGCTTCTCTTTCTGCTACAAAACAGCGTCTCGGCGGCAAACGCCCTGTTGGGGCTGAGATAGTATTCGACGACCGTCTTTCTGCGCGTGTTCTGACAGGGTTAGGCGATTGGCCCTTCCGATCGGCGCGGGAAGGCACCGAAGGGTGCAGCGAAATCGGCCAGAAAAGCTGCCGATTTAAACGCTGCGGCAGGAGAGCTGCCAGCTGCTATTCTCTATTGGCTCAAGCAAATTGATTCTGATCGGAGACGAATGTGACGCTGGGAGACTTCTCGCAACAGGCCAACTCCTACCGACGCTCCCGGCCAACCTATCCCGCTGCGCTCGTCGAATTGCTGATCGATGATGCGGGCGTTGTTGCGGGAGACGCCGTGGTGGACTTCGGCGCTGGCACCGTTAGGAAGGCGCGGCCTAGCGGACATATGCCACGAAGCCGATGCCGAGTTCGTACAGCCGTTTCGATGAGAAGGACCGCGCCAAGTGTTCCGCAATTCAACCCTGAGGCTTTGGTATCGAACTTGCGGATTCTCGATCTCGTTCGCGAATGGGCCAATAGAAAGGACGCAACACCAGCCCATTCTCCCTTGCTTGGATTCTCGCACAGAAGCCGTGGATCGTACCTATCCCCGGAACAACGAAGCTTCACCGGCTAGGGAGAATGCCGGCGGCGCTTTTCTCGGACTCACGCGCAGCCGCCTCGATTTCTAAACCGTAATACACTGGCTCGTGGTTGGTTTAGCGGTCCATGTGATGTGAAGTGTCGGAAGCAGGTTCGTGCAAGAACCACTCAGAGGACGAGTAGTCGGCGCTTGAAATGGGAGGTGGCAAAACTCGAACTTGCGTCCTTTCTTCGTTGCCACAGCGGG
The DNA here is from genome assembly GCA_963829655.1 of Pirellulales bacterium. Lineage (GTDB taxonomy): Bacteria > Planctomycetota > Planctomycetia > Pirellulales > JALHPA01 > JBBDYH01. The sequence continues at coordinate 4,307,606 of CAWHJG010000002.1, read as the reverse complement.
TAGATCGAGGTTGCTAAGTAGCCAACCTATTTCGGCACTGTTTGTCGTTTCTCTGCCGCGCGAGAGTGTTGATCAATTACAAGTTCAGCGGCCGACCCGCGGCGCACGTCTTCTGCCGGTTCGGAAAATGCTTGAGTCCAACTATACTCAGATCTTTCGCTCTTGCTGTCAGTGACGGCTCAGAAGCAAAAGGCGACTAAGTGCATGTTCCGGCCATCTCGAAAAAGTTCCTCCGGCTGATGTCCTGGCGCCAGTCCGCTGATCCGGCGTCGTCATTCACCGAACCCGCGGACCAACAGCCGCTACGGGCAGAACTATTCAGTATCGATCAGTTGGAGCGGCACGCGAAGGCAATCGCGGCGTCGCACCAATTGGCCGCGGGCCGGGTACGCGACACGTTATTGCGGCGGCTTGATGACAACGAGCGCGTGCTGATTGAGACCTACGATCTCGTGACGGCGGCGGCCGATCAAAACCGCCGCATCGAGCCGGCCGCCGAATGGCTGCTTGACAATTTCTACCTGATCGAAGAGCAAATCCGCGCGATCAGGCGGCTCTTGCCGCCCTCCTTTAGCCGCGAACTGCCTCGCCTGGCGAGCGGGCCTGCCGCAAACCTTCCGCGTGCTTATGGCATCGCCCTCGAGCTGATCGCTCACGTCGATGGGCGCGTCGATTCTGCCAGCCTCAACGGCTTCATCACATCGTATCAATCCGTCGAGCCGCTCAAGCTTGGCGAGCTATGGGCGCTGCCGCTGATGCTGCGTCTGGCGCTGATCGAAAACCTTCGTCGCGTCGCGGTTCGGATTGCAGCGAGGCGCCGCGACCGCGATTTGGCCGGTGATTGGGCGGATCGCATGGTCCGGGTTGTCGAGCAGAAGCCCACGGACCTGATCCTGGTGCTCGCGGATATGGCCCGCGCCAACCCGCCTTTCTCCGGGGCTTTCCTGGCAGAGCTAACGCGTCATTTGCAGGGGCAAAACCCGAACTTCGCCTTCGCCAATAGCTGGCTTGAGCATCGCTTAGCCGACGAAGGCATGACGACCGAGGAACTGGTTCGCGCCGAGGGACAAGCTCAGGCGGCCGACCAGGTTTCGATCGGCAATAGCATCAGCAGCCTGCGGTTTTTGAATTCCAACGATTGGCGCCAATTCGTCGGCGAGCAGAGCCTTGTCGAGCAGACGCTGGCAGCGGATCCCGTCGGGCCTTTATGCGAAAATGGATTTCGCGACCCGTGACCGCTACCGACACGCCGTCGAAGGCATTGCCCGCCGCAGTCACCTGACCGAGTACGACGTGGCGCTCAAGGCAGTGCAACTGGCCGAAGGTCATGCCCGCGAGAAGCCCAATGACCGCGCAGCTCACGTAGGTTATTTACTTGGTCGATCGCGGCCGTCCGGTGCTGGAACGTGTGGCCGAAATGCGGCTCTCTCGGGCGGTCGTGATCGACAAGTTGCGGCGGCGGCTTCCGCTCACCGTGTTACCTTTCTGCCATCGGTCTGGTCACGCTCGCGGCGACGCTGATTTTTTTGCGCTCTGTCCAACAGCTCGATACTGGCTGGCCGGCGATGCTCATGCTGGTTGTGCCGGCGATGATCTGCGCCTCGGGCCTGGGACTGGAACTCGTCAACTGGCTGGCGACTCAATTGCTCAGTCCCCAATCGTTGCCGCGTTTGGATTTTGAGCAAGGAATTCCGCCAGAGCATCGCACGCTCGTGGCCGTGCCCACCATGCTCACGAGCGCTGCCGGAATCGAACATGTGCTGGACGGGCTTGAAGTGCGGTATCTTGCCAATCGGGACCCGTGCCTGCACTTTGCGCTATTAACGGATTTTGTTGATGCCACGGCCGAGACGCTGCCCGGCGACGCAGAGCTCGTCCGCCTGGCGCGCGAAGGCGTCGAGCGCTTGAATGAGAAATATGCCGTCTCGGAGTGACATCTTTTATCTCTTTCATCGCCCGCGCCGCTGGAATGCCCAGGAAGGCGTTTGGATGGGCTACGAGCGCAAGCGTGGAAAGCTGGCCGATCTGAACGCCATGCTCCGCGGCGCGAATGGGCGTTTCGCGGAAGTCGTCGGCGATGTCGCGATCCTGCAGAGCGTGCGCTACGTCATCACGCTCGACACCGACACGCAGTTGCCGCGCGACGCGGCGCGCCTCATGGTGGGTACGCTTGCACATCGGCTCAATCGGCCTGTCTTCGATGCACAGAATTGTCGCGTCGTCGATGGCTACACGATTCTGCAGCCGCGAGTCGGCGTCAGCCTGCCCAGTGCTCGGCGGTCGCGCTTCGTGCAACTGTATGCTGGGGATACGGGCGTCGATCCGTACACCCGGGTCGTCTCGGACGTGTATCAGGATCTGTTTGGCGAAGGGTCGTTCATTGGCAAGGGGATCTACGACGTCGATTCCTTCGAGCAGTGCTGCGGCGACTTTCCCGAAAACGCGATTCTCAGCCATGACTTGATTGAGGGCGCATATTCTCGTTCCGCCCTGCTCAGCGATGTGACGTTGTACGAAGAGCATCCTTCGCGGTACGCGGGCGACATCGCCCGCCGACATCGTTGGATGCGTGGGGATTGGCAGATCGCCGCTTGGCTGCTGCCTTGGGTGCCCGGTCGGTCCGGCCGATACATCCGCAACCCGATCTCTGCCTTGTCGCGATGGAAGATTTTCGACAATCTCCGCCGCAGTCTGACTCCGGTGGCAATGCTCCTCCTGCTGCTTGTGTCTTGGTTCGTCTCGCCGACCATGGCAGCGGCCTCACTGCTTTTCCTGGCGAGCGTGCTTCTGCTTCCTACGCTGTTCGACGCTGCGGCAGATCTGCTTCACAAGCCTGTTGATTTGCCGCTGCCCATACATTTGCGGGCCACGCTGCAGTCCTTGGGACGGCCACTTTCCCAGCGTGTGCTGTTAATCATCTTTTTGCCTTACGAGGCATACATCAGTAGCGATGCGATTGTGCGCACGCTGCTCCGCATCGCTTGGACCAAGCGACATCTGCTCGAATGGAAGACGGCCAGCGACTCTGAACGAGGCGGCAACGGAAGCCTGGTGGCCACGTTCCGCTCAATGGCTTTCTCTCCCGCGCTCGCCGCCGCGGTATTGTTGTCACTCGCGTACTACAATCCCCCGGTACTGTTCTATGCGGGGCCTTTGATCGCCGCGTGGATTGCGGCGCCGCTGATCGCTTGGTGGCTTAGTCAACCAATTCGCAAGCCGGCGCCGCGGCTCTCCGAGAATCAGCGGCAATTCCTGGAAAAGCTTTCGCGCAAGACGTGGCGGTACTTCGAAGCGTTCGTTACGCCTGAAGACAATTGGCTGCCACCGGACAACATCCAGCGGAATCCTGATTTGGTGGTGGCGCCGCGCACCAGTCCAACGAACATCGGCATGGCGCTACTTGCTAATCTGGCGGCCTACGATTTCGGCTATTGCTCGGCTGCGCAGTTGCTAGTGCGAACCCAGCATACCTTTGAATCACTTTCGCGGATGGAGCGCTATCGGGGGCACTTCTTCAACTGGTACGACACCCGTTCGCTCGCGCCCTTGCACCCCCGCTATGTTTCGACGGTCGATAGCGGCAACCTGGCAGCCAATCTACTGGTGCTCGCCAGCGGCTGCGCGGAACTGAGCGAGGCGCCCGTCTTGCCGCCGCGAGTGTTCGGCGGCTTACGCGATACGTTGCGGGTGCTTCTGGACGTGGCCCGTGGCACGGACGTGCCGGCGGCCAGTGCCGACATGCTGCGCAAGATCGAGCGCCAAATCGACGATCTCGACCGGGCTCCCTCATCGCTCGCGCGCCGCCAACGCCTTGCTGGTCAGGCTGGGGAAGGCAGCCGCAGAATTGACCGCCGCTGCGGGCAGCAGCAACGCCGAGCTTGCGTGGTGGGCAAGCGCCTACGAGCGATCCTGTATCGACCACCATGCCGACTTGCTGCACTTGGCTACGTGGCTGGCGCTGCCTGCTCCCCCGTCCAGGATATGGGGGCTTAATGGTGGCGAACCAATCGAGCAGTTGGACCAGTTGCGAGAGACACTCCATCGTCTAGACACCGCTCCCACGCTGCGGAATGTCGCGGACGTGCGAGCGCGCGGCGCTGCCGCTGATCGATACGGCGATGCGACAATCGCCCGCCGAGACGCAAGACTGGCTCATGCAGTTGAGAGCCGCACTGGTCGTTTCTTCGGAGCATGCCGCCGCGCGGATCCGGATGTTCGAGGAGGTGGCTGCGCAGTGCCGCGACCTGGCCGACATGGATTTCGGTTTGCTGTACAACTCGGCGCGTGATTTGTTCGCCATTGGCTACAACGTCAGCGAGCGGCGGCTCGATGCGAGCTTTTACGATCTCCTAGCGTCCGAAGCGCGACTGGCCAGTTTCATCGTCATCGCCCAGGGCAATTTCGGTCAGGAGCATTGGTTCGCACTTGGCCGACTGTTGACAAGCGCGGGCAGCGCGCCTGCGCTCTTGAGCTGGAGCGGGTCGATGTTCGAGTATTTGATGCCGCTATTGGTGATGCCGAACTATGAGAATACGCTGCTCGACCGCACCTATCACGCCGTCGTCCGCCGGCAGATCGAATACGGCCGGCAACGCGGCGTACCATGGGGAATGTCCGAGTCCGGCTATAACGCCCTCGATCAGCACAAGACCTATCAATATCGGGCGTTTGGCGTGCCTGGGCTGGGGCTGAAGCGCGGCCTGGCCGACGACCTGGTGGTTGCGCCTTATGCGAGCGCACTAGCGTTGATGGTGGCGCCGGAGGCGGCCTGTCGCAATCTGGAGCGTCTGGACGCCGACGGCCAGCAAGGCCCGTACGGCTTTTATGAAGCGGTGGATTACACCCCTTCGCGGTTGCCGCCGGGTGCGGATCGAGTCACCGTGCGGCAGTTCATGGCGCATCACCAAGGCATGGTCCTGCTGTCGCTGGCGTATCTACTGCTCGACAAGCCTATGCAGCGCCGCTTTCTGGCCGATCCCATGCTGCGCGCGGCCGACCTGCTCCTGCAAGAGCGCGTTCCCAAAGCGGTGGCGCCCGTAGTCCCGCACGCGAGCGAAGTCAGCGCCACGCGCCTCGCTTCCGCGGAGGAAACGGGCAGCATGCGCGTCTTCACCGACCCCAACAGCGCGGCGGTAGAAGCCCATGTGCTCTCCAACGGCCGTTATCACGTTGCCGTAACGAGTGCCGGCGGCGGATATAGCCGCTGGCGCGACCTGGCGGTGACGCGTTGGCGCGAGGATGCGACGCGGGATTGCTACGGCAGCTTCTGCTATTTGCGAGATGCGGAAAGCGGCACTCTGTGGTCCAACACCTGGCAGCCGACGACGAAGCCTGCCAAGGCGTATGAGGCGATCTTCACGCAGTCGCGGGCTGAGTTCCGCCGTGCCGACGACCAAATCGAGACGTACACCCAGATTAGCGTCTCGCCCGAGGATGACATTGAACTGCGACGCTTGACGCTTACGAATCGCTCAGAGACGCCGCGCATCATCGAGATCACCAGCTATGCGGAAGTCGTCCTGGCGACCCAGGCCCAGGACGAGGCGCATCCGGCCTTCAGCAACCTGTTCGTGCAGACCGAGCTGATTCGCAGCCGTCAGGCGATTTATTGCACCCGCCGGCCGCGCTCGGCCGAGGAGCTGCCGCCTTGGATGACGCACATGATGACGGTTCGAGGCGCCGCCCTTGGCGAGCCGTCGTACGAGACCGACCGGATGCGTTTTATCGGCCGGCACCGGACGCTCGCGTTCCCCGCGGCTCTCGATGGTAAGACGAGTCTTTCGAACAGTGAAGGATCCGTGCTCGATCCGATCGTCAGCATCCGCCAGACCGTGCTGCTAGAGCCGAACGAGCCCGTGCGGATCGACATTGTCACCGGTGTGGCCGAGTCGCGCGCAGGTATCGAAGCGCTGACCGAGAAGTACAGCGACTCCAGCCTGGCCGATCGTGTCTTCGACCTGGCCTGGACGCACGGCCACATTCTGCTGCAGCAGCTTAGTGCTTCCGAAGCGGATGCCCAGGTTTATGGCCGCCTCGCCGGCTCAATCATCTATGCCTCGGCGCTGCGGCGAGCCAAGGCAAGCATCCTGAGCCGCAACAGGCGGGGACAATCCGGGCTGTGGGGCTATGGCATTTCGGGGGACTTGCCGATCGTGCTGGTGCGGATTCGTGATCACGAGCGCATCGCCCTGGTGCGCCAAGCGGTGCAGGCGCATGCCTACTGGCGGCTGAAAGGCCTCGCTGTCGATCTGGTGATCTGGAACGAAGACGATTCGGTTTATCGGCAGACATTGCAGGAAGCCATCGTCGATCTCGTCGCCGCCAGTCCCGAAGCCTCGCTCATCGACCGGCCCGGCGGGATTTTTATCCGCCGCGGCGAACAGATGTCGGACGAAGATCGCGATCTGCTGCAGACCGTGGCGCGCATCGTGTTGATGGATGACGGCGGAACGCTGGCCGAACAAACCGAGCGCCGGGGGCGAACGGAGGTTTTGATCCCGCAACTGAAGCCGCTCCTCGGCCGGCCCCAGCCGAAGAATCCCGTACGAGCCCCCTACTCGCGATCTGGCATTTTTTAACGGCCTAGGCGGATTCAGCCACGACGGCCGCGAATACGTGACGATTCTGGCCGCCGGGCCAGACGACGCCTGCGCCGTGGGTGAACGTGATCGCCAACTCGCAATTTGGCACTGTCGTCTCGGAAGGGGGCAGAGCCTATACATGGGCGGAAAACAGCCATGAGTTCCGCCTCACCCCGTGGCACAACGACCCTGTCTCCGACCCTAGTGGCGAAGCCATCTATCTGCGCGATGAGGAAACGGGGCATTTCTGGTCTCCCTCGCCGCTCCCGGCGCGCGGGCAAAACACCTATATCGTCCGCCACGGATTTGGCTACAGCATTTTCGATTACACCGAAGAGGGCCTGACTACGGAACTGTGTGTCTATGTCGCTACCGACGCGCCCGTGAAATTCTACAAGCTCAAGATCGCGAACCGCTCGGGGCGGCCGCGGCAGTTATCCGTCACCGCCTATTGGGAGCTGGTGCTCGGCGATACGCGCAGCAAGTGGCTGATGCACGTGGTTACCGAGACCGATCCGGCCAGCGGAGCGATTATTGCCCGCAACGTGTATAGCCCGGAGTTCGGGGATCGCGTGGCGTTCTTCAATTGCAGCGAAACGAACCGCACTCTCACCGGCGACCGCGCGGAGTTTCTGGGCCGCAATGGAAATCCGGCCAGTCCCGCGGCCCTGCGGCGCGTGCGACTCTCGGGCCGCGTCGGTGCCGGATTCGATCCGTGCGCGGCCTTTCAATCCCCGCTGAGGCTCGAAGACGGGCAAGAGCGGATCATCACCTTCACGATCGGAATGCGCGCGCGGGGCCGCGGAAGCCAAGAACCTTGCGCAGCAGTTCCGCGGCGTTGACAGCGCCCATCGGGCGATCGAGGGCGTGTGGCACTACTGGAGCCGGACGCTCGGCGTGGTCTATGTGGAAACGCCCGACGCGTCGGTCAATTTCCTGGCCAACGGCTGGCTCATTTATCAAACACTGGCCTGCCGCATGTGGGCCCGCTCCGGATTCTATCAATCGGGCGGCGCGTTCGGTTTCCGCGACCAACTCCAGGACGCGATGGCCCTGGTGCATGCCCAGCCGCAATTGCTCCGCGAGCACCTGCTGCGCGCCGCAGCCCGCCAATTTCGCGAAGGTGATGTGCAGCACTGGTGGCATCCGCCCGTTGGGCGCGGCGTGCGAACGCACTTCTCCGACGACTACCTCTGGCTGCCCTTGGCCATTTGCCGCTATGTCGGCATAACCGGTGACACTGGAGTATTGGAGGAGCGCGTCCCCTTCTTGACTTCGCGCGCCTTGCGGGACGACGAGGAATCGAACTACGACCTGCCGCAAGTGTCGGATGACATCGGCACGCTCTACGAGCACGGAGTCCGCGCACTCGAACACGGTTTGCGCTTTGGCAGCCACGGACTGCCGCTCATGGGGTGCGGCGACTGGAATGACGGCATGAACCTTGTCGGCCAGCAGGGCCGGGGCGAGAGCGTGTGGCTGGCGTTCTTCCTGTTTCATGTGCTCACGCAGTTCGCCGACCTGGCGCGGCGGCGCGGCGACATGGTGCTCGCGGACCGGTACTCGGTCGAAGCCGGCCGACTGCGGGGAAATATTGAGGAGCACGGCTGGGACGGCGAGTGGTATCGCCGGGCGTACTTCGACGACGGCACGCCGCTGGGCTCCGCCACGAATGAAGAATGCCAGATCGATGCGATAGTCGCAAAGCTGGTCGATTCTTTCGGGCGCCGGCACGCACCAGCGGACGGCCGTAGCGATGGAGAGCGTCGATCGTCGGCTCGTCCGCCGGGATGCCCGGTTGATCCTGCTGCTCGATCCGCCGTTCGACAAATCGGACCTCAACCCCGGCTACATCAAGGGCTACGTGCCTGGCGTGCGAGAAAATGGCGGCCAGTACACGCATAGCGCCATTTGGACCGTGATGGCCAGGGCCGCGATGGGGGACAATGAGCGCGCGTGGGAGTTATTCTCACTGATCAATCCCATTTCGCACGGTGCGACACCGGCAGAGATTTCCACCTACCGCGTGGAGCCGTATGTAGTGGCGGCCGATGTCTACGGGGTTGATCCGCACACCGGGCGGGGCGGCTGGACGTGGTACACCGGATCGGCCGGCTGGATGTACCGCCTGATCGTGGAGTCGCTGCTGGGCCTGCACGTGGAGGTGGACAAGCTACGCATTAACGCCGTGCCTGCCCGCGGCATGGAAACAGTTCCAGATCCACTATCGCTATCGCGAGACTTTTTACCACATTAGCATCCACCACAGCGGCGCAGGCGCGAGGGTCCGCCGCCTGTCGCTGGATGGGTCCGAGTTGTTCGACGACTTCGTCACGCTCGTTGACGATCGCCGGGAACACCAGGTCGAGGTCGAAATGTAGCCGAGCGCCTCAGATGATTTGGGAAGGCACAGAAAGTAGAATCGAGAGTGCTGGGTTTGGGCACGTAGCCTCACAAATTGACCATTGTTTCAGGAAAATGGATATGACTTCGTCAGGGGAAAACAACGCACGGAACGGAGATCAAGACGGCCATTCGAATGTGCGAGTGCCTAACGTTCTCGTCGTTGATGATTCTCGCGATTCGGCGAACATGCTCAGTAGCCTGTTTGGCGCACACGGGTTCGAGGTCCACGTTGCTTTTGACTGGGCCACAGCCCTCGATACCGCAAGAGCTCACCTGCCGGACATCATTCTTTTGGACCTAGGGATGCCCGAAATGGACGGCATTCACCTCGCACTTCTGTTTCGTGAAGACGAGCAACTTAAGGACAAATTGATTGTTGCAGTGACCGGGTATGCCGACGATGAGCACCGCCAGCAATGCGAGGCTGCGGGCTTCGACTATGTTCTGCCGAAGCCCGTCGTCTGGGCCGACCTCAAATCTACAATTGACCGCCTTTGGTCACATCGACCACCGCATTGAAGCGGTACCGTGCAGCCAAGCCAATTAAGGTTCGTTTGCCGATACATCTGACGGGGCACGAGCAGTCCCGATTACGATACCGAGAAACGGATGACTTCTCGGCACGACCCGGGTGTGCCACAAGATGGCGCATTGATGAGTCTTGAGACACTGTGTGGAAGCGCCAATCCAACCGAGCAGGTCGGACCGCCGGCGAGGTGAGTCAGCACGGTCAGACTATGGCACTTTCTGAGATACGTGCACGACTATGACACTTTCCGGTCTTTTGCAATTCTTTCTGATATGCGCAACCTTCAACTTTTACGATTTGAAACGTTTGCGCAGTCTGTTATTCGCCCGTGGCATCAGCGAAAAACCTTTTACTCGATGCAAGTGCCTAGCGTACCTCAAGCACAAAGTAGAGCTGCGGGTTCTCCGTTGTTTCTCCGTCTGTTTTGGCTGCGACCTTGTTTGGCTCCATCGAGCCGGGCACGTAGGTCAGGCCACCGACCAACACTGGTTTCTTCAATGGCATTCGAAGCGTGGTTGCGAACTCCTGAGTTTCAACCGCGATTCGGTCCACCGGTGGCGCTAGAGAACTCGCGTCGTTGACGCCATCTGCTTGCATCGCCTGAGCAGCAACTGTAAGTGTCGATTTGAGATCAACAATCGCTGAGTCATCGCCGCGCATCAAGGTCGGGCGTATTTCGAGCAGCGCCCCTAAGTTTGGCTTCTCAACGATCGGCTGGTATCCGACTCTCGGCTCCTTTCCACCGCTTACGGCCTCCGTTTCCGACGCAAATCGAATCAGCGATTGGCGGCGCACGGAAACGAGCTTCTCGGCCGCTTTGTCGTTATCGAGGCTCCCGACCACCGGAATGTAACTGGAGACAACGTTCCGCCGTGTGCCACTTACGAGATATACCAATTGGCTGCTGAAGCAATTCGTTATGCCGCGGATACTACCGGGGCGCCGCGTGAACTCGTCGAGCACTTTGCGGTCGACCCCTGGAACACCTGTCTGATCGGGAAGTACAAGGCGATCAAGATCGTCAGAGTCGAGTAGTAACCAACGGGCGTCAACTGTTACCGTCTTGCGATCACCCGAGCCCTGGCGTATTTGGTCCAGCAACTCCAGAATCTGTTCGTGCACCGCTGGCGTTTGCCATACGACCAAGGCGGTCCCGATCGGCTCAACCTGACCCTGGCCCGTCCCATTAATTGCCCAAGTGTCCGAAGCAACGGTGTTAACCAAGACGCACGTGAGGTCGTTCAAAGTGATAGTCGTTGTGGCAGGCGGGAGATTTCCCGCACCGACACCTACAGCTCGTCCGCCGCCAGTTCCGCCGCCTCCGAATTGACAAAACTGTACTCTAATAGCTCGTGGGTCGGTTGAAGCACCGTTGAGACCGAGCCGCTTGTCACTTTCTGGTACGCTGAAGAAGCCTCCAACGCCTCCACCACCAATTCCACCACTGCCGCCGAAACCTTTTGAATCGGCGTCGAGTGACTCGCTATAGGGATGGTCCTGAATGTTGATAACGAGGTCACTGACCTCGTAGGTCCGGAGCAAATAATCGCCCTTTGGTGGCGCCACGGCGGCCCTTTTGGGCGCGTTTTGAGATTCTGCGGGTGTTTGGGCTGCGATCCTCTGCGGCAAACACACAACTACAGCAATGAGTACAACATACAAATCGCGGAGCGATACGCGAGGCATACACACGGCAATCTCCTTCACTTGAAGTACTAAGGAATCAATTGGGCCCACCGCACGCGCACGGCATTGAAATGCCCGAGCAACTGCGGACGATGTGCCGCGTAGGCTAAGAATTTGCCAGCCAACTCGCCATCGCTGACCATCAAGGCCATCCAGGCTTCCGTCGACTTCGATGGCTTCTTCGATACGCGGGCGATAAGAAGCTGCGTAACCTCCGCATTATTTATGTATCCAAGCAGCATGGCCGCGGAGACACGCACCGATTCTTCGTTGAAATCCAGAAGGCCGATAAGTGTGGCAATCGGCAGTTGGGGCATTTCCGACGCCAGGGCTAACGCTTCGTCGCGCATCTTGTCATCGCGAGAACAGCGACAAGAATCCGATCAACGCCGGTTCAGAGTCGGCTGCGAGTAGTCGTCGGATGAGTGCCGCTCGCATGCGACGGTCGAGCCCACTCCCGACAAGTTGAGCCAGATTCTCAATTCCCACAATTTGTTCAATCGTTTGCAAGGCGTCGTCACGTAATGAATCGTGCCTGCTAAGCCCCAGAATCGCCGGGGTTGAACGCGACGTGCCACAAACGGCTAACAGTCGTAATATGGCGCGTTGATCCTCGTTCGTGGAGCGGGGCAATCTTCGCAGTAATAGGGCTTCCGCGACGCGCCGTTCGAAACCCGGCGAATTGACTATCTGATTTGCATTTGATTCAGGGTTCTGCCTGAGTTGATTGATCGCCTCATCAATCGTAGCCGACATTGTTGTCGCGGGGACCAGTGCGCTGGTTCGAACCGCAAATACAAACCGTTCGTACCCAGTTGGTGGTCGGCCACCCAACTGCGATTGGTCGATCGGCGTCCGGTCAGTGTTGCCAGTGTCGGCGAGATCCGAATTATTGCCGCGAGGCAACGTATTTCGATTTGCCTGTGCGGATTGTGTGTCTTCGTGACGGTTCCATAAGATTGCGCAGAAAACAACTGCGGCCACTGCTGCGGTCGCCAACGGGAGCGTCACTAATACCTGGCGTAGTCGGGCCTGTCGCTGTGACTGCAGATGCCAAAAACGTTCCAGGCGCCTCAGACGAGACTCGTCGGTTTGCGACAAAAGCGATGCTCGAATTGCCTCGTCAAGGCCTTTGTCGGATGGCAGGTTGTCGTTGTCGCGCTTCATGTTATTTTCGACGTGCGTAGTCGATTCCAATCGCCTCGGCGATTCGCTTTCGCGCTAAATGGACGCACGTGTGCACATTCGCCTCAGTCGTCTCCAAAATATAGGCGACGTCTCTCGCCTCCAATCCCTCGCCCAGACTGAGCAAGGCGACCTCACGTTGCCGGTCAGGTAAGCGATTGATCACCGCGCGGATTGTCACATTGAGCTCAGCTACCTCGGCTTGCTCGATCGCGTCGCCTGCACCAAAGACGCGAAGCTCGTGCGGTAGTTCATCCGTCTTTCGCCAGCGTCGTCGACGATCACGATCAACGTTCACCACAATTTGCATCATCCACGTGCTGAATGTCGCCTCACCGCGATAGCTTTTCCAGCACTTCAGCACACGACATAGTGCTTCCTGCACTACGTCCTCAGCCGTGTCAGGGTTGTTTGTGAGTTGCTGCGCCAGGCGAAGGGCCAAAGGCAGATGTTGGATAACCAATTGGTCAACGGTGTGCCTATCAATTGGGCATGACATCGACACCTGCCTCGGTTCTCTATCTATTGAGACGCCAATAGAGGCCGCGTCTTAAAAAGAAATCGGAGTTTCAGTCCATTTTGTCGGCCGCGACATACCTTTGACCCAGAGACCGGTCAACGAAGAATACATTTTCGCGTACAAACCGCATGAAACGGCAAATGTGGCACTCGCATTATATCAAGATTGTGGCGTCACAATTGCGTACCGAGAATTTGTCGAAGTAGCTCTTGAGGCTGTATTGAAGGTCGAGCTGCCAGCGAAACGCGTCTCGAAAGTTCGTTTCCCGAGAATTGTGCCAGTAGATGGGAACCTCATATTCGATCGAGCCCTGGTCCCAGGCCTGACCCCATTCGAAAGTCGCATCATACTCGCTGCGCGAACCGGCGGCGAGAATTCATCGCAGGACATTGATAATTTGAGCGTGCATCCCGTGCCCGAACCGTATACAGCTTTACTCGGCCTTCTTGGTTACGGGGCTCTGGGATCTCCCAATTCTTCTCGAGTAGATTGTTCAACGAAGTTGACCAGAGCTGGGCACCTATTTCTCGGTGCAACATCGTCCGCACGTGTTGAATCGCGATGAAGTGGGCTAGGCGAGGGGCAAGGCGACCATCAAATGGACGGCCGCCTACGAGATCGTGTAGAACCTCACCGAGCACGGTGCTGCCATCGTCATCGATCTGTTGCAGATATCGTTCGACCCCTTGTCGATCGAGGCCGCTGGACATCAAGTCATCTGGAACATCATAGAAGTACCGCTCGCAGGCAACATTCTCAGGCCTGGTAAAGAACGACTTTCCGGTTGACTTATCGAAAACGTGCAATCGTTTCGCTTTCGAAAGAAATCGCCTTAAGTAGAACCGGGGAACGTAATGTTGATTCTTGATGGAAGGCATGACGCGTGTAGCCTCAGGGGCGTCGCTCCAATTATATCGGTCTAGAAAGGACCGGTTGAAGAACCGATGGTTCGGACCCGGGGCGAAGGGGCGGCTCCTGAGTCTGGTCGCGCGTGCGAGCGTGCGTGTTGAATTGGTTCGATGGGTCTGGGTTCCGTGGGGGAATAATTGTGGGCGGGTTTTCGGTCTGATTTGATGGGTTTTGCAGTTGTGGTGATGCCCATCGTTAAGACCGCAAAGGACCCGCACAATGAAACCCGCCATCCTCTACTACCGCGTCAACACCAAGGGCCAAGAGGAATCCGGGCTCGGTCTCGAAGCCCAACAGGCCGAGGCCAACCGGTTCCTGGTGCAGCACAAACACCACCGCATCGCCGAGTACACGGAGACGGAATCCGGCCGCCGGGAGAGTAGGCAGGAGCTACTTAAGGCGATCGCTCACGCGAAACGGTCCAAGGCGGTTCTCGTCGTCGCCAAGCTGGACCGGCTCGCCCGCAATGTGCACTTCACCTCGTCGCTGCTCAAGAGCCAAGTGGATTTCGTCGCCTGCGATAATCCCTACGCGAACAAGTTGACCATCCACATCTTGGCGGCCGTGGCGGAGGACGAGGCGGACCGGATCAGCGCACGGACCAAGGCGGCACTTGCTGCATACCGAGCCCGTGGTGGTGTGTTGGGTGCCCATGATCCACGGTGCAGGAAATTGTCAACGAAGGCACGGCTCAAGGGTCAACGGATCGCGGCGGTCATCAGTCAGCAAAAGGCGGCCGAGGCTTACACGGACATCGTGCCGCAGATGCTCGAGTGGCGGAAGTGCGGAGAGTCATTAACGCGGATCGCCGCTCGGCTCAATGAGGCCGGCCACACGACGAGGATGGGGCGGCCGTGGTATCCGTGCCAAGTCAAGCGGGTCCTGGACCGGGCATGAAATCTGCTGGCCTATCAGCACGACAAGTGGGCATCCACATTGTGCTGGCGTGGTGACAGCGGGGGTGCATCTAAGATGTGCAGCTTGATGAGGGGAGTGGCGCGTGAGTGGGTATCGTGGCGACCTTGAGGCGTTGAGCAAGGAAATCAACGACGTAATCGATGAGATCCGTATCTTGCTGTTGAAGCAACGCAGGGATCGCGCGAAGTACGAAGCGACGGAAGCTTTGTTGCGTGAAATGAAGGCGATCAAGGCCGAGTGTGCCGACGTGCTCCAGGCGATGGACAAGAAAAGCGTGCTGGACTACGCCATGGCGCTTAAGCAGATGCGGGCCGCCGTCGGGGCGGTTGTGCGGAAGCTCCGGGCGGATGGTTCTAGCAATTGAGGGGTTATCGACAGATCGCCGCTCGGCTCAATAATCTGAACCAGGCGACGAGAACCGGGGGGCCGTTGGTGCGGTTCGCAGTTGATGCGTGTCCTGGACCGATCGTCGCGATGAACCGCGCTTCCATTTGACAGTTCTATGCCGACGCAGTCACTCGCGGATGATGGGTTTACCGCAGTCGCGAAACTCCGGGCACCTTCTCCAGAAGCCCGGAGTCAACTTGAGCGTGTGATTCTGACCGTCCATTTTCACCGTAATCGTGGTCCATTCCTGCTTGAACCACTGTTCGCGGTTTCCACTTCCGACTCGGATGCCGTGAGTCCCGGGACCACCAAACCACGCGCTCACATCCATACCCGTCCACAGTCCCGACTAATCTCACCTCAGCGCTAGTCACTGTCTCTTGGAAAGCCTGAGGGATAGATCGAAGTAGGCTGCCAACTTGTCGGCGGTCGAGATACGAATATCCGGCCTGTCACCGGTGACGAAACGGGTCAGTGCCGTATGGTTGATCCCCGTATCGCGCGAGATGCGGTATAGCGTCTTGCCGCTGCCGCGAATCTGCTTCAGTAGCGTTTCTCGAATCATGCAGAAAGTATACAACTGGGTCCGATAGTCGTCAATTAGCGTATTAGCTCATTGACGTATGCGTCAACGAGCGTATAATGCGTTGGTTCCCTTTGCCGCTTGCGGGCTTGCCGACTGGAAACGGTAACCCGCAGCGGCGCTTTCAAGAAGGAGAACGTTATGGCACGAAAGAGAAAGCTCCCAGAAGGTCTCTGGGAGCGGAACGGCACCTACTACGCTCGTTTTAGAGGAGGCGGTCGGCTCGTTCGCAAACGGCTGTCTAGCGACTTCGATGCCGCGTGCGAGCTACTCCGCGATATGCGTGCGCGGGCCGACAAGGCGGACTTCAATTTAATCGACAACGATTACCAATGGTCGGAATTGAAGGCAGAGTTTTTGCGCTGGGTGAAGCAAACCAAGCGGCGCCCGCACGAATACGAAGCCGACTTGAACCGGTTCGAAGCCTACTGCACCGTGCGATCGATCCGACAGATTGACCACCAATTTGTCTTTGGCTTCCGAACGTGGCGGCTCGGGCAGACGATCGGGAAAAAGAGAAACCGCCGACGGTCGTGGTACGGACCGTCACGCCGCGGACAGTCAACAAAGAGGTTGGCACGTTGCAAAACATGCTCAATCGCGGCGTTGAATGGAAGCGAATCGGTCATAATCCCATCGCCGATCTAAAGCCACTGCGCCACGATAAGCTGGCGAAGAGTCGGCGCGCTTTGACCGCCGAAGAGGTTCAACGCCTCTTCGACGCCAGTCCGGAGCAACTTCGGCCGGTTTGGTGGACGCTCGCGTGTACCGGGATCCGCCGGAATGAGCTTGTCGAACTGCGATGGGACGACGTCGATTTCGAGGCCCGGACGATCGTCATTCGCGCGGACCGGTCCAAAAACCATAAGGCCCGGGAAATCCCGCTGGACGATCGCGTGTACGCGATGCTGGCCGTTCTCCGGGACGGGCGCAATATCGGCAACCGGTCGCTGGCACGACGCCAAAGCAGACGACTGCGCAGGCCAGGAACTTTTCGGCGGAACATGTCTTCGTCACCAAGGCGAATACTCCATTGCGAAACAACTTGCTTGGCCGGTTCTACGCGATTTGCAAGCGGGCGGGGATCGACGACGCTCACCCGGGCGGCGCCGTTGACATTCACGCCCTCCGCGGTACATTCACGACCCTATCCATCGACGGTGGGGCGAACCCAAAGTCGGTCCAAGAGATCCTTGGCCATAGCACGTTGGCGTTGACCATGGACGTGTATGCGAAGTCTCATAGCCAGTCGAAGCGAGCGGCGATAGCCGCCCTGCCCTTCGCCAAGGTGACGGCGCCCGCACACGTGATTCCGGTGCACGGCGCGCACTCAGTGCGCACAAGTAATTTCGAGGAAAACAGGCCCTCGGCGCAAGCCGCAGGCTGACATATAGTTAAAACTACTCGGACAGGTAGCTCAGTTGGTAGAGCAACGGACTGAAAATCCGTGTGTCGGCGGTTCGATCCCGCCCCTGTCCACTCGGCAGTTCAATCAGTCACTCGAGCCTCCGCCGCGGCGAAACGCGCACGACGCTCGTACATTCGCGTGCGAAGCCAGTCAACGGACTGCCGGAAGGGCCCCGCTGGATTCCGGTGAAACCCGCCCCGGCCATGACTAATCTGAATCATCACGCTCTAGCACGAGCGGATGCCGTGCGCTCAGTCGAACTCGAAATGCTGAGGATCCCAGTATTCTGCAAGACGAACGTCGTTATGTCGAGGCGGCAACGCTTTGCTCGTTCCGCCAACTCGATTTCTAATCGGTTCTGCCCGTCGAGCATCACGGGGGCGGCGGAGAGTAAGTAGGCGACGCCCTCCGGATCAAGCAATGCGACTAGCCGCTCGACAAATGAGAGCGTTAGCGCAATGCCGAGATGGCCGCCGTGGCCGTCCAAGTTGCTCGCCACCTCATTGTCGGGAAAAAACATGAACGGCGTGTTCCACGTTACCAGTCGAAACGGAGACGGCGGCCAATTAGGGTCGAACGCGTTCTGCTCTTCGACGCGGCACGTCGAAGCGCCATTGATCTCCACATTCATCGGCGCAATCCGCACCGCGCGCGGGTTAATATCCACACCCAATGCCGCAGACCGCTTTCGACCAAACGTGAGCAACTGTAGTCCGCTGCCAGTGCCGACATCCAGCATAGTCCCAGTTTCATCAGGGTCGTGTCGTTTTAGGAACTCCACCATGTTCAGTGAGTCTTGCCCAATATGTATGCGGAGCGGAAACGGGTCGTTGTGGTCCATGAGCAAGGCAGCGGCCCAAGTACAATCACGCGAAAACGACACGCCAGTCGATCGCCGTCAACTGGATCGAGCAAACCCAAATTGATCCAGTTTTCAACCGCCTCGCTGCCGATGAGCGACCGCCACTGATTGCGATCCAACGGTTCTCCGAGCGCAGGCCGCGATAAAGCCATTGCTGGGATTTCGACGTGAGGCGCCGATAGCGCCAGATAGCGCGGAGGGCTCCAGCATCGAACTGCCTCCGGTTAGAAACCGGCGCGCGACTCGTAGCTCATGGCCCACCGGAAGGCCACCGACCTTGGGTGGAGGAAATCGCTCTAGTTTTTCGAGTGGGAGCTCGCGGATCGTCCGGCAAAAGTCCTCGCGAAAGGCGCCGGAAACGCCGTAGTCCAGTCGTTCGACGGCGCGGATGACGAAGTCATAGACTATATACCGCCTGCAGATCCATATGCGTTTGCAAGACGCCACCAATCAACACTAGCCCGCCCGCAAAATTCTAATTAAGCGCCGCAAAGATTGCGACGTAGAATGCGCGATTTGGTCGGTGACGCGGCCAATGGCGTCGTGAATGTGACCTTCAAGCACGAGGAGCAAAACCATGAAAGCATATGAGCTTCGGCAGTTCGGCGTGGATAATCTAGCCTTGGTCGAGCGCGAGAAGCCGCGAGCAGCGGCGTATGAAGTCGTTGTGAAATTCCATGCGGCCTCGATAAATTACCGTGACTTGATGTTTGCCAACGGAATCTACAATCCCAAGGCCAAGCTGCCGGCCGTACCGCTTTCGGACGGGGCGGGCGAAATCGTCGATATGGGCGACAACGTAACCCGCTGGCGAATTGGCGATCGTGTTTGCCCGATCTTCAATCAAAGCTGGCTTGAGGGCGAACGTTCGCCGCGGAAAGATCGCACCCAGCTCGGCGGCGGTGATTTGGATGGAGTGTTGCGGGAATACGGCGCGTTCAACGAGAACGGCCTGGTGCGAATTCCTAACTATCTCTCATTCGAGGAAGCCGCAACGCTGCCGTGTGCCGCGGTAACAGCCTGGGACGCGCTCGTCCACTTAGGACATTTGAAGGCCGGTGAGACCGTTTTGACG
This sequence comes from Pirellulales bacterium, assembly GCA_963829655.1. GTDB lineage: Bacteria > Planctomycetota > Planctomycetia > Pirellulales > JALHPA01 > JBBDYH01. The sequence goes on along the minus strand of CAWHJG010000002.1, from coordinate 4,288,557 downwards.
CTTGGCACGGGCGGTGTTTCGATCTTCGCGCTGCAGTTCGCGAAAATGCACGGCGCGGCGTGATCGCCACCTCGAGCAGTGATGAAAAGCTCGCTCGCACAAAGAAGCTCGGCGCCGATGAAACGATCAACTACAAGAAAACCCCTGACTGGGACAAGGAGGTTGCTCGCTTGACCGATGGAATCGGCGTGGATCACGTGGTTGAAGTCGGCGGCGCCGGCACGCTGGAAAAATCTGTGAAATCCGCACGGATCGGCGGCCGCATCTACGTCATCGGCGTGCTCTCAAGCAGAGGCGGTTTCAACCATATCGAGATCCTCATGAAGAGCATCTGCATGCAGGGGGTCTTCGTAGGCTCGCGCCGGATGTTCGAAGATATGAACCGCGCGATTTCGGTGAACCAACTACGACCGGTGATCGACAAAGTTTTCACGTTCGATCAAGTGCGCGAGGCGCTTGCGTACATGGAAAGCGGCTCGCACTTTGGAAAGATCGTCCTCAGGTTTTGAACAGCCGAGTTCCCGATCTCAGCGATTAGTCGCACCGTCGGCCAGTTGCGCAACTCGGCCGTCTACGCGCTTCAGCACCGCGTCTTGTGCATCAATCTTCGCCTCCAGCCCCGCGATCGATGCCTGAAGCCGCTTCACTTCGTCCTTCACTTCCGAAACACCCCGCCCGCTGAACATCAACACGATCAGCGCGATCAGGATCAGCGTTCCACACCCTAAGCTCGCTTGTTGCGTGGTTCGGTCGTTCATCGCTTTGTTTGTCCTTGTAAAGGTTGGATAACTGCCGCCGATTGCCCCATTTGCTATTTCGCCGCCTCGGAATCAATCTTGCCCCCGCGCCGCCCGCTCACTTCGCATTGATTCTCTCGCCCCCCGTGGAATAATGGGAGCGACCACCCCAAAATTCAAACGACTACTCGCTCACAACCACGGATGATCTCATGCGAGTCCTGGTAATCGGCAGCGGCGGACGCGAACACGCGCTCGCCTGGAAAATAAGGCAAAGCCCTCGCGTCAACCACGTCTTCGTCGCGCCGGGCAACGCCGGCACGGCCATTGACGCCGAAAACGTCGATATCTCGCCAACCGAAATCCCGCGTCTGGTTAAGTTTGCGCGCGAAAACGAGATCGGCCTTACCGTCGTCGGGCCCGAGGCGCCGCTTGTCGCTGGCCTCGCCGACGAGTTCGCTCGCGCCAAGCTCCGTGTATTCGGCCCCTCCAAACTCGCCGCCGAACTCGAAGGCAGCAAGGTCTATTGCAAGAACCTGCTCCGCCAGGCCGACGTGCCGACCGCCGACTATCAGGTGTTCCGCGACACGACGCGCGCGATGACCTACCTCCGCAATCGCGAAGACGCCCCGCTGGTCGTGAAGGCTGACGGGCTCGCCGGCGGCAAAGGCGTGTTCGTCTGCTCCAACCGCGCCGAAGCCATCGATGCTGTAAACCGCATCACCAAAGACCGCGAGTTTGGCGACGCGGGGAACCAGCTCATCATCGAAGAGCGACTCGACGGGCACGAAGCCAGCGTGATGGCGGTCACGGATGGCCGCAACCTGCTGCTGCTTCCCGCTGCTCAGGATCACAAAGCCGCCTACGACAATGACCAGGGCCCCAACACCGGCGGCATGGGCGCTTACTCGCCGACGCCCGTCGTTAGCGAAGCCGATCTCCGCCGCGTCGAAGAACAGATCCTCGTCCCGACCCTTCATGCCATGAAGCGTGCCCGCCGGCCATTCCGCGGCATACTTTACGCCGGTTTGATGATGACCAACCAAGGCCCCAAGGTGCTCGAATACAACGTGCGGTTCGGCGACCCTGAGTGTCAGGCCGTTTTGATGCGTCTCAAGAGCGACATCGTCGATCTGCTTGAAGCGGTGGCCGACGACCATCTCGACGCGGCCGGCCGCGTCGAGTGGGACCCGCGGCCGAGCGTCACCGTCGTCATGGCGGCTGCCGGTTACCCCGGCGCGTACACGCGCGGTCAGACCGTTCGCGGGCTGGACGAAGCCGCGCAGGTTCCCGACGTGAAGGTGTTTCACTCCGGCACGGCGGTGGCTGACGGGCAGCGTGATCACCAACGGTGGACGCGTGTTCGCGGTCACCGGTCTTGGCAACACGCTGGCCGCGGCCAAGCTCAACGCCTACACCGCGGTGAAAAAGATCCGCTGGGACGGCGCCTGGTGCCGCAAGGATATTGCGGATAGGGGCATGGTCTGAATTCGGAATCGGAATGCGGAGCTTGGAACGGGAGGGCGGCTCCTGCCAAGCCGCCCGCTTCCCGCATGTTGTAATCCGGTCCTGAGTGGCGAGCCGTATTACTTCCAGGGATCCACCTCGGGCAGCATCATCCGCCCGATCCCGGTCAGCATATCGTAAGCGTCTAGAACACTAACGGCGATCGCCAGGTAAAGCACTCGGGCTTCGCCTTGAAAGGGAGTGCCTCCCTCGATCTGGCCGAGCTCTTGGACAGAAACTGGGTTCAACTGGTTAACAACTGCGTTCATTGTAGTTTTCCTCGTTGTGCTGCTCGGATCGCACGCGGAGCGATTGCCGACCACCGGCAGTCTTAAACCTCCAAGCGCTGCACCGGCTGCGCTCTTCAAAGTTCTGCTCGCTTAGGACCACGGGTCTGTCTTGGGAAGCACCATGTCTCCAAGGGCTTTCCCCATGTCGATCACAGCGAATGCTCCTATGGCAAGCGCCAAGTAGAGAGCGTTCCCAATGGGACCGAAGTTAATGAGACCTCCCTCGACCTGGGTCAATTCGATCGCTGACACCGCGCTGAACTGATCGGTAGTGGCATTCATTTGCGATCTCCTGGCCCGCAAAGGGGCCGCGTTAAGGTTTTGTGTTGTGAACCGGGCCGCGCGATGCGGTCGGCAACCTTTTCAAGCGCGGCGGCGCGCGAGGTGTTACCGGGAGACTTACGAGCTGGACGTATTTGGGCGAGGCGGGGCGCGGTTTTTTGGTCAGCTTGACACATTCGCGGTAATGTTTTCACGCAAAGACGCCAAGTCGCAAAGACCAAGCAAGACCAACAGGAGGTAACGGAGGAAACGGAGGACACGGAGCAGCAATCGGCAACGATGAACGATGAATCCCGGCGACGCCGAGACAAGTTGGGAAGTGATGTCGGGTCGGCGGTTGGTTGATTCACTATTGTTCCCCACAGAATCTGATCTTGGGGGGCCCCGGCTTGTGGGGAACAATTCACCTTGAATTCGGAAGCGCGATTGCCGCAAGTTGGTGAGTCATCGAGCGTTGCAACTTTGGGGTTCCTGGTTGAAGGGGAGAATTTTCAACCTGACGATGCGCACTAACAGGAAAAAACGGAGTGAGCGGAGGATTGTCTGTTTTCCGTCGTCCGTTGTCAGTTGAAAGCGAATGACCAATGACCGGCCGCGGACACTTTTACAGGAGAGCGCAGAGGGAACGGAGCGAACTGAGAAGCGGAAAGTCGAACGTCCAAGTGCGCAGAGGGACGCAGCCCGGGAGGATCGCTCCGGGTTGGGCTGGTTTCTGGATGAGAAAGAGCGGATGACGCCGGTGTGGCGGCGTTCGTACCAAGTGTACACATATACTGTTCGTTAGTCAATGGTCTTAGGAGACATTTCTTAATGGGATGGGGCGATTGGGGCAAAGAGATGAGGGGATCGGGGAGCGATTCTTTGCTACGTGGCTTAAATCCTTGGGGCAGAAGGGGATGGGCGGACAAACACAAGGTGACGTGGGGGACGGGTAGACAGGCGGGGTACTAGCGGAGGCGTAGGCTCAGGCTTCGGCGGTTGAGAGCGAGCCCGAGGTGCGAAGTTCGGCGAGCCAGTCGAGGATTTTGGCTTCAATCTGATCGCGAATGTTGCGAAACGTTTCTAGCTTCTCCTCGTGCGAGCCGGTTGCGGAAGCTGGATCCTCAAACGGCCAGAAGAGCCGCTCGCTCATGCCGGGCCAGATTGCGGGGCAGGCTTTGTCGGCACCCGAGCAGACGATGATGAGATAGCGGACGGGCATCTTGCCGAGAAACTCTTTGACGCCTTTGGATCGCAGGGCATCTGTCGGGACACCGACGTCGTCGAGCACCTGGATCGTGAGTGGGTTGACGCCCTTGGGCTCGGTGCCGGCGCTATAGACATCGAACAGGTCGCCGGCATGCTTGCGGAGCAGCCCTTCCGCCATTTGGCTGCGGGCGGAGTTGCCGGTGCAGAGAAAGAGGACGTTTTGCTTGCGCATGGCAATTCTCCGTGGCGAAAACGGCAATTGTAACGCACTTTTGTTAGGGATCGGTTAGAACCGGGGAAGGGCGGGCGTATACCCGATTAGGCGGGGCATGTTGCCCTGTCACTTGACAACCGGAGGAGTTCTATGGAACTGCCCATCGTTACGTGTTGCGACGGCGAGTGCCCCCCGGGCTGCTGCTAGCGCGAGAGCCGCCGCAGCGTAATGCTGCGGCGGCTCGCACTTCTTGGCCTATGTGTGTCTGATTCTCAGCGCAGACACGATTAGGATTGCACCGAGCGCGAGCTTAAGCGCGCTTTCCGAAACCACGCCGACCAGCGATCCGCCCAAAATCGCGCCCAAAATTGAACCGGCCCCCATCGGCAGGATGGTGCGCGTCCATTCTTGTCGAGTACGGTAAGCGCCGATGGCGTAGTAGCGAGCTACACCGACGCCAACGATTGGCAGGCTGATCAGCACGCTTGCGCTGCCCGCCAGTTTGATATCGAGGCCAAACGCGAATATGAGAGTCGGGATGATCAGCTCGCCACCTGCCACTCCGAGCAGGCTGCTGACAAGGCCGATCACGAGTCCGACGCAGAATCCAAGAACAGCGAAGAGCGCCGGGTTTGGCGGGATCAAGGGAGACAGCGTATGCGGCATGAATGCTTCGACGATCAGCAGCGATCCGATGCCAGCGAGCAGGATCACGACGACGCGATGGAGGACGCGATCCGAGAGCCGGTCAGCCAGACCGGCGCCGTAAAGGGCGGCGAGCACGCCGCCGACGGCCATGCCACCGATCGCTTCTCGGAATGGCAATAATTCCGCGAATGGCAAGTGTGGTGCACGCGCAGCGGCCGAAGTCGTCAAGGTGATCAGACTGACGGCGAGATTGATGGGCACAGCCTGCTTGGCGGCGTATCCCAGAACACCCATTAACACAGGCAAACGAAACTTTGCACCCCCTAATCCAATCAATCCACCGAGCGTAGCGATGGGGACGGCGAACAAGAAAGCCGCGAGCGGGCGCGAGGCTGGCTTCGGCATCTTATCCATTCACGTATTGTAGCTGGGGCGTCGTCAATCGGAGCGCGAGCACGGATGAAGAATGAGTTGGCGGGTCTGCGTTACGCCTCAAGCCGCGGGGCGCCGAAGTCAGTGGGCAGGGCGTTCACGATGCGGACGGTTTCGAGGGAGACGCGGATGACCTGGCCGACAAGTCGCACGATGTATTCGGGGTCGTCGTCACGGTTAGGATCGCTGGTGATGCCACTACGCTTGTCGGTCGAGACCTGATACTGGTCGATGACCCATTCGAGCGCACTGCGGTTGCCGAGGCGGTATTCGAAAACTTCGGGCGGGATTCCGGCGAGCGTGAGCGAGGGGTTCACGGCAAAGGCGCGGAGGACAAATAGGTTGGATTTGATGCGCACCGATTCGAAGGGATTCCGTCCGCCGCGGCGGATTCATCCCTGGCTATACCATGCCGCTGCGTTTCTCCGATCCGCGCAAGCCCGATCGCAACGACTGCCAACCAAGCAGTGTACGCGGCCAGCATGACGCGCTCGGTGAGGCCCAGCCAGAACGGCGGTCCCGGCGACACCAACACCGGCAACAGGGACGTCACGAACGCGAAGAAGGTCAAGACAACAACTACCGCCAGTGTCTTCAGCGCGCCCTGGATTGGCGGCCAACGATGGTCGCGGTTGAAGTTTCGCGAGAGCGCGACGGCCGCGAACGGGAATGCAGCAATTGCGATTACGGCAGCCAATCCGTGAATGGCCCCACTCACCGAGGGAGGTTGATCCCAATTTCCCGGCGGGTCGGCTCGAAAAACTCCACCGAGCAGCGCTCCCAAGCTCCACACAGCGAGCGCGGCCACACCGATCCGGCCGCCCCATCCCTGAGTGAAAGCGACAACTGCAATCGTTATTGCCAGAGAGCCAATGCCAAGTGAGATCAAGCCCAGAGTCGTGAGCCAGCCGTGGGCACCATGCACGTAATAACTCACGGCGTCGCGGAGTGGCGACAGGTCTGGTTGAATCCAATGGAGCGCAGTCACAGCGACGGCGAATATGACGCAGCCAGATAATCCCATCCAGGCTAGACGGCGAACGGCGATTGACGGCAACATACTCGCCTTCGCGAAATCGAAGCTCCTGATGACTGCGCAAATTGGGCCGCTAACACCTCTTCGCCGGAGATGACCCGATATTGGAACGGAGGCAGTCAGAGCGTGGCGGGTCCAACGTTTAACGAAGACAGGGAGCGGAAGGGCGTGGTCGGGAGACGCGCCTCGACGGTGGGGCCGAAGTCTGACGACTTCGGCTACGCCAAAGGGTGAAGGCAGCGCCCCGCCTTACTTTTTCTCGCTCGGTTCTTTCTTCGTTGTCTTGCCGTTGAGGATCGAGCGGGTTTTCACGCCGGGCTGAAGCTCGAGTAACTGGTTGAGCATGAACACATCGACCTGGATATCGCGCTCCAGCTTCGCCAGCTCGGTTTCGTCGGGCTCGATCTGCGGACGTACGATGCGAATCTGCAACCGTTCCGGGTTGATCCCACGCTCAACCATGAAGTCCATCACCAGCTTGCACTTGCGGTAGACCTCTTCCATGGTTTCCGCGGTGTGGCCGTAGCGGCGCTCGATGTGTCGCTTGGCCTGGCCGCGAATCTCGATCAGATTCATCTTGCCCGAGACATGGTCGATGACCTTGCCGAGCTGCTCGCGGCCGTCGCTTGTGAGGGCGTCGGCCTTCAGTGGGAGGTAGATCGTGACGCCGTCGGGGTGCGAGGCGTCGGGCTGCGGGACGGTGGCCTTGGTGTTGTCGGTGGCTCCGCGGTGGCGGTCGGGGGGCGCTGGCTTATCGAATTGCGTTTGCATTCGGCGCGACTCGAACATGCGGAGCATCGGCCATTGGCTGCGGTCGGGGCCGAGCCAGTTGCGTAGCGAGGCCATCGTGGCCTCGGTCTTGGGGTTGTCCTTCTTGTCGCCCGCCATCGAGTACATCACGACGAAGAAGGCCATGAGAATGGTAATCATGTCGGCGTAGGACATGATCCATTCGGCGAGGCCTTCTTCGCAGTGGCATTTTTTCATTGTCCGTTGTCCGTTGTCCGTTGTCCGTTGTCCGTTGTCATCCTCATCCCGCCCTATCTTCAAGGGGGTTCCCCTTTAAGCGGCGAGATCGTGGAGCTTACTCGGCGGAAGGTACGGGGTCAGCTTTTGCTCGACGAGGCGCGGGCTGTCGCCCGACTGAATCGACAGGATGCCATCGAGGATGATTTCTTTGGCGATGCGTTCTTCGTGGCCGAGGTAAGCGACCTTTTCGCCGAGCGGCATGCAGATCATGTTGGCCATCGCGGCGCCGTAAAGCGTGCCGACCAAGGCCATCGCCATCGTGGGCCCGATCGAGTCGGGATCGTCGAGGTTGCCGAGCATGAGGATCAGGCCAAGGAGCGTGGCGATCATACCGAACGCTGGGCCGCACTTGCCCATCATGTCGAACATTTTCTTGGTGACGTGCGTGTGGGCCTCGAGGTGAGCGATCTCTTTTCGAATTACCTGCTCGATGAGCTCGGGGCGCGTGCCATCGACGGCCATTCGCAGGCCCATCAGGAGTGTGGGGTTCGTGATATCCATGACTTTGTTTTCAAGCGCCAGGAGGCCTTCCTTGCGCGATTTCCGCGAGTCGGACGATCGATTCGATGAGAGCCGAATGGTTGGCGGGGCGGTTGAAGCACAAACGGAGCAGCACCTTTGGCAGGCCGAGAAAGATGCGCAGCGGAACGGCGGTGAGCACGACACAGAGCCCGCCACCGACGACCATGATGGCCGCCGGGGGATCGATGAATTGCCCAAGCGACATGCTGCTTCCGCCGTGGCTGGCCGCGAGGCCGAGCGCGGTGAGCATGAGAGCAAAACCGCCGATGATTCCGCCGAGTGTTGCGATATCCATGCGTGCAGACTCGAAAGGATGCGTACGCGCTGGCTTGGCGCGCGGGATACGTCGGTGTGCGCCACGGTGTCCGGACGTCGCTGCGCGACGCCGAACGTGTGGCGGGGACGGGGATTAGGTTCCGTGCCGCCCGCTAGAGAAGAATAGGACGCAGTTAACGACTTTTCCGCTGATGGAATGGCGGCGAGCGGGAGTGGCGGATGCGCGGGTTGTGCCGATTAGTTCATTAATCGTCCCGCGGAAGGTCGGCCTCCGGCTGTGCGTCGAGACCGAACTGGCGGAGCCAGAAATCGACTTCGCCGGACGAGAAGGGGCCCTCGGGTTTGATTGCATCGGCGGTTGGCAGTTGCGATCGCTCGTGGCGCTCGCGGAGGAGCTGTGCGAACCAGCGATCGCTGTCGATGGCGGTGGCGCGGCGGCGCTTGGCGGCGCGGTGCAGGCGATGGTCGCTGGAGACGACGGTGAGTTTTCGGGGGCGGAATGTTTTTTGATGAGCTCTTCGATCAGGCTGTCGGCGTCAGTTTCTCGCGAGGCGAAGATGATGGTGAGACCTTGGTGATTCGTTTGACGCGACAGGCCCCAGGGGGGATCGTGCGCATTCGAAGACAACGGTCGTGCGCGGGATTTCGTCGGGAGTTAACGAAGCGGCGAGCACGTTGAGAAGTGCCTCGCGCGAGCGATGCAGCGCAGTTGAGCCGCGACCGCGACCGAGGATGTTGGAGGCGTGGAGCAGGTTGTATCCGTCGATGAGGAGGGGCATGGGATCGCAGTTACGCACCAGCGCGATGGCGGACCTGCCCCGCGACAATGACGGCTTCCGCGCGGCCGCGAAGTCGCCAGCCGGCGAACGGAGTATTCCGGCTGCGGGAGCGGAACTTCTGTGGGATCGACGGTCCACTCGTGCTGCGGGTCGATGATCGTGACGTCAGCGTCGGCGCCGATGGCGAGCGTGCCCTTATTGATGCCCAGAATCGCGGGCAGGATTGATCGTCATTTTTTCGATCGCCGCGGGCCAATCGAGAACGCCGGGCTCGATGAGCTTGGTGACGACGAGACCGAGCGCGGTCTCCAAACCGACGATGCCGAAGGGGGCCTGGTCCAGCTCACGCATCTTCTTCTCGGGTGCGTGAGGGGCGTGGTCGGTGCAGATCACGTCGATCGTACCGTCGCGTAGACCGGCGATGCAGGCTTCGACGTCTTGCGGCGCTGCGGAGCGGCGGGCTCATTTTGAAGTTGGAGTCGAACGATCGGAGCGAATCGTCGGAGAGGCAGAAGTGGTGGGGGCAGATTTCGGTCGTGACTCGAACGCCGCGGGAACGGGAGCGGCGGACGATATCGACGGCGCCGGCGGTGGAGACGTGCATGATGTGAATGCGGCCGCCGGTGACGTGGGCCAGCGAGATGTCGCGGCTGACCATGACATCTTCCGCGGCGGCGGGCATACCCGGCAGGCCGAGGATCATTGAGGCCAGTCCTTCGTGCATCACGCCGCCTTGTGTCAGCTCGCGAACCTCGCAATGGTTGAGGATCGGCTTGTCGAACATCAGGCAATATTCGAAGGCGCGGCGCATCAGCTCGGGATCGTAGACAGGTGCGCCATCGTCGCTGAACGCGACTGCGCCGGCCTGGACGAGCTGGCCGATCTCGGCCAGTTCCTTGCCTTCTCGGTTCTTGCTAACGCAGGCGACGACGAAAACGTTGCAGTTGTTGGCGCGGTCTGCCTGGTGATGAATGAACTCGACGGTGCCCTGGGTATCGATGGGCGGCTCGGTGTTGGGCATGCAGGCGATCGACGTGAAGCCGCCGGCGAACGCCGCGGCGGTGCCGGTTTCGATGGTTTCGTCTTCTTCGCGTCCCGGCTCGCGGAGATGGACGTGCATGTCGATCAGTCCGGGAGCCACGATCCTGCCAGCGGCGTCGATCACGTCGGCCTGGACGTCGCTGGGCACGTCGTAGGCGGCGACTTTGCTGGCATCGATAAGGAGATTTGTCACGCGATCGAGCTTTTGGCTCGGATCGATGACGCGGCCGTTTTTGATGAGAATCCGGTTCATCGAGTGTGCGCTCCGATGCAAAGCCAGAGCACCGCCATGCGGATGGCCAGGCCGTTGGTGACTTGATCGAGGATCGCGGAGTGCGGTCCGTCGGCGACGTCGGGAGTGAGTTCGACGCCGCGATTGATGGGGCCAGGCGCGAGGATAAGGATGTCGTTTTTGGCACGCGCGAGGCGTTCGCGATTCATAGCGTAGAGCAGCGCGTATTCGCGGACCGAGGGGAACGGGCGCGTGAATTGCCGCTCGAATTGAATGCGGAGGAGGTTAAGCACGTCGCAACGGGGGAGAATTTCGTCGAGGTTGTAGGCGACTTCGACGCCCAGTTCTTCCCAGCGGCGCGAGACCAACGTAGAAGGGCCGCAGACGATGACATGTGCGCCAAGCTTCTTGAGGCCCCAGATGTTCGAGCGGGCAGTGCGGCTGTGCGCGATATCGCCGACGAGGGCCACGGTGAGTCCGGCGACGTTGCCTCGACGCTCGCGGATCGTGAGGATGTCGAGCAGGCCTTGCGTCGGGTGCTCGTGCGGTCCGTCGCCGGCGTTGATGACGCAGACGCCGACGTTTTCGGAAAGGAGCTTCGGCGTGCCGGGCGTTGTGTGGCGCATGACGATTAAATCCACTCCCATGGCTTCGATGTTGCGAGCCGTGTCGATGAAGGTTTCACCCTTGGAGAGACTGCTGCCGGAAGATGAGAAGTCGATGGTATCGCCGCCAAGGCGCCGAGCGGCGAGCGAGAAGCTGGTGCGGGTGCGAGTGGAGTTTTCGAAGAACAGGTTGGCGAATGTCTTGCCGGCAAGCAGCGGCAGCTTTTCACGGCAGCCAGCGGTCGCCTGTTTAAACATGACCGCCGAGTTCAGAATGAGGTTGATCTCATCGGCCGAGAGACTTTCCAAGTCGAGCAGATGCCGCCGGGTCCACGCGGCGGGTACGGGTCCAATTTCAGCAGTGCGAGAGATCATGAGGGGCAGCGGCGCGGAAAAGGTCGGGCGATTTTATCAGCTAGCATGGGCGGTGAAAAGCGCTCGCGCCTTGTTGGTAATGAGGCCAACTGAAGCGGTCGTTAGCGTACATACGAGGGGACGCATCGGCTCGTCTTGTTCCGTTGTGCCGCTTGCACTACTATCCGCCGCTCGTCGTACCTTATCCAAAGCGGCGACTTCTCTTCCTTCGCCCGCGATGTCACGTTCATTCTACACGCTTCTGGCGGCCCTCGTGACCATTGCGCTTATGGGCTGCGCCGGCCCGGCGCTGTGGTTCAGCGATGAAGTATTGGCTAACCGGCACGAGAAAGTCGTCGCTGAAGCACAGGTGGGCGATGAGGAAGAACCGGATAATGAGGTTGCCGGCGCAAATCCAGCGCCCGCCAGTGATCTCGATTCCGGACCCGCCAAGAGCATCAAGGCATCCCAAACGGAAGGCGCACAGCCGGTCAAAAAACCGGAACTGCGGTCGGGTGAAGCGCATTCGGCGGAGGAAATGGCGGTTGCCGACGTCGGCGCAATTCCGTCGAAGCTGGATGTTGAACAGCGAGTGACGCATGGGACGGCGCTTTCCAAGACGCCGATTGAGGAAGTTCGCGGCGATCTGGAACTCGCAGCGGAAATCCGGGCGATGGGATTCGACGACCCAGGGGAGGAAGCAGCGGCACTGGCGGCGGTGCAGGCTGCTCCGGCGGTACACCGATCGTTTCTGTTACGCACGATGCAGGCCAGCTTAATGGCGCGGCGGCAGGCAGATGAACGTGCGAACGTTGCGCCGCGGAGACTTGAGACTGCACTGAATAGGCGCGCACAAAAGATGCCGAAAGAGGAGTTCGCGGCCAGTAAGGCAGCGGACAAACCAGCGCCGGAGCGCCGACTCGATCGATTCATGGACGAGAATGCGGTCGTGGCGATGGAAGTGGAAAGGATCGCCGAGCCAGAGCAAGTCGAGCCAGTTGAAGATCGAGTACCGGTGCGCGACGGCAAGCGGCATGGCGTTCAAAAGGAGGCGCCACGCAACGGTGGGCGAGAGGCGGAGGACGAGGGAGAGGTAACGCTTCGCGACGACCAGGATTGGCAAGCGTATGCCGATGAAGCAGTCGTTGCGTTGGAGGAGCAAGTTGGAGGAACGAATGAGGGGAAGGATCCAGTCGATCAGGCTCGATTGCGGCTGCTTTATTTAATCACCGGCCGACGTGACGAGGCCTTGGCGGCAATCGAGGGAGTGTCAGCGGCTGAGAAGGAGTTTTGGTCGAAGGAACTTTATGCGCTCGGTGCGCTGTTCGACGAGACCCAGCCCGATCGAACGCGACGCGCGGCGCTAGCCAGTGAACACCTGAGGCAGGCGGCCGAGCGATTGGGCGAGCTGGGCGGGCTGGTGGTGAAGAGCCTGCATTTCTGCACCGAAGTCAAGGGCTATGGCACGTTCATGCGCATTTGCGAAGGATGAATTTCGATCAGGACAGGAAGTGCTGTTGTACTGCGAGGTGGAGAACTTTCAGAGCAAGCTGACCGATCGGGGATATCACACCGCGCTCAAAGGGCGTTATCAGATATTTGACGCTTCGGGAAATGTCGTGGCAGAGAAGGATCTGTCGCTCAAGGAAGAACACTGTCAGAACAAGCGGCGAGACTTCTTTATTCCGTACTTCGTGTGGATGCCCAAGCAGTGCGGCGGGGCGCTATCAGCTCAAGCTGACGATCGACGACGTGCACGCGCAGCAAATGGCGGAATCGACGATCGATTTTGCGATCAAGGAAAAATAGGGCCCGTGCTACTCAGTCGGGGGGCGAGGTGCTGGCAGTCGAGCCGGCGACCGACTTAGGTAAGTGTGCGTAGTCCGTTTGCATAGACTGCTGAAAGCGCCTGCATCCAGTAAAAACCCCCGGAGGTATTGCTGGCACTTGTTCCGGGGAGCGGCGTGTGGCATAACTCCTGATTGCCACAGCGGTTCGCATTCTTGTCGCGGCTCGCCCTGTTCGATTCGAGCCGAAGCCATCGGTTTCGGGCATCCACATTGCTATAGGGTGCCGATTCGGTACTCACCACACTCCGGAGAGGCCCATTTAGATCGGTGGTAAGCGCGGCTGCGCGAGCGGCCCGGTTTTTGCGCGGCTTCTTAAGAGCGAGCCTACATCGGATGGTCAACCATGAAACTCGACAGCTACGACACCGAATTCTTCGACGAGATTCTTTTGCCAGAAGGGAGGCCGCGGCCGGGTACTGACCTGCTTGTGCAGCGGCTGGAGGCGATGACCGAGGCGGATCTGTCGCGCCGGCAACTGGCGGCGGACGTCGCCATGTTGAACATGGGGATCACGTTTGGCGTTTATGGCGCGGCCGCGGGAAGCGAACGGATCCTGCCTTTTGACATCATTCCGCGAATCATTGATCGCAAGGAATGGATCACGATTGAGTCGGGGCTAAAGCAGCGGATTCTAGCGCTGAACTTGTTTTTGGATGACTTGTACGGCGACCAACGGATTATCCGCGACCGCGTTGTGCCCGAGGAATTGATCGCGACGGCCAAAACATTTCGACCGGAGTGCCGCGGTATTCGCCCCCCGGGTGGCGTGTGGTGTCATGTGACCGGCACTGATTTGGTTCGGGACCGCGACGGCCAGGTCTATGTATTGGAAGACAACCTGCGAGTTCCCTCCGGCGTCTCGTATGTGCTGGAGAACCGCGCGGTGATGAAGCGTACATTTCCGCAAGTATTCACAGGCCTGAGCGTTGCGCCTGTTGAGGACTATCCCGAGCGATTGCTCGAGACGCTGCAAAGTTGTGCGCCGGCAGGTGTGAGTGAGCCGAACATCGTGGTCTTGACCCCCGGCGTGTTCAACTCGGCGTATTTCGAGCATTCGTTCCTGGCGCAGCAGATGGGCGTGGAACTGGTGCAGGGGTCGGACTTGATTGTTGCCGGCGGCTACGTCTGCATGCGAACGACGCGCGGGCTCGAGCGTGTGGACGTGATCTACCGGCGCATCGACGACGATTTTCTTGATCCGAGTACATTCCGCGCGGACTCGAAGCTGGGCGTCGCGGGCTTAATGGACGCTTACCGCGCCGGCAGGGTGGCATTGTGCAATGCGCCGGGGACCGGCGTGGCCGACGACAAGGCGGTGTACGCGTACGTGCCCGAGATCATCCGCTATTACTTGGGCGAGGACACAATCCTGCCGAACGTACCGACGTACCTTTGCGGCGACGAGAAACAGCGCGAGTTCGTTCTGAGCCACATGAACCAATTGGTGCATAAGCCGACGAACGAATCGGGCGGGTACGGCATCCTGGTTGGTCCGAACGCGACGAATGAGGAGCTGATCCAGTACGCGGAACAGATCAGGGCAAACCCGCGTGGGTATATTGCTCAGCCGATGTTGCGACTTTCGACCGTGCCGACGATCATCGAAGGACAGGTGCAGGCACGTCACGTGGATTTGCGGCCGTTTATCTTGCATGGCAAAGCGACTTACGTTCTACCGGGCGGATTAACGCGAGTGGCGCTTCGCAAGGGTTCGACGATTGTCAACTCGTCGCAAGGAGGCGGAAGCAAGGACACCTGGGTATTGATGGAGAGCCCGACAAATGGGCGGTCGCGCGGTGAGCCGACGCTGGTGGGCGCCGGCAGCGGAGATCTGCACCCATGCTGAGTCGCGTGGCAGACTCCATGTTCTGGATGGGGCGGTACATTGAACGCGCGGAAAATATCGCCCGATTCATCGACGTCAATCAGAGCATGACGCTATGCGCGGCTGACGCGCTGGCTGAACAGTGGCTTCCGCTCGTACACACAACCGGGGACTTGCCTGTGTTTGTGGAGCGATACGGGGGTGGCACTCGGGAGAATGTGCTGCGTTTCCTAACATTCGACAACGACTACCCGAACTCGATTCTTTCGTGTTTGCGGATGGTGCGCGAGAATGCGCGGTGCATCCGCGAGAGCATTTCCACGGAAATGTGCGAGGAGATCAACAAGTTTTTTCTGCTGGTGCGCGACGCGGATGAAAAGCGGACGTTCGACGATCCGTATCCGTTCTTTAATCAGGTCAAGCTGTGCAGCCATCTGATCGAAGGGATCACCGACGCAACGCTCTCGCGTGGAGAAAGTTGGCACTTTGTTCGATTGGGGCGGATCCTGGAGTGCGCCGACAAGACATCGCGAATACTCGACGTGAAGTACTTCATCCTGCTTCCGGAGGTGCAGGATGTGGGATCGCCGCTGGATATTGTGCAGTGGTCGGCGCTCCTGCAATCGGCCAGCGCGCTGGAGATGTATCGCAAGGCGCGGGGTAGGATCGTGCCGGCGGAAGTGGCGGATTTTCTATTGCTCGATCGCGAATTCCCCCGGTCGGTGCGATTCTGCCTGTCCCGAGCGGAGCACTCGTTGAACGCCATCACGGGCAGCCCATTGGGTACATTCGTGAATCGCGCGGAACAAGTCCTGGGGCGAGTGCGCGCGGAGTTTGACTACACGCACATAGACGACGTGATCGACGTCGGCTTGCACGAGTTTATCGATCGCTTGCAAACGCGACTCAACCAGGTGGGGCAGGCGATTCACGATTGCTTCTTTGCGACTCAGGCTTCGGGCAAGGTTCCCACTTACCAATTTCAGGTCCAATGACGTTCTGCCTTGGTATTCGCGTGGAAGAGGGGTTGGTTGGCATTGCCGACACTCTCGTTACCTCAGGCTCGGAGTGCATACGCGCGCATAAGGTGACGGTGCATCGGCACCGTGGTCATTCGTTCTTTTTGATGACTTCCGGTTTGCGCTCGGTTCGCGATAAGGCGCTTACGTATTTTGAGGAGTTGTTGGAGGACAACGCGCAACATTTCGACCGGTTGTATAAGGCCGTAAATGCATTCGCGGCTCAACTGCGGCGAGTGGCCGACGAAGACAAGGATTTTTTGGAAGACAGCAATCTTTCGTTCAATTTGCACTCGCTGATGGGCGGTCAATTGGAAAACGACCGCGAGCCACGGTTGTACCTGCTTTACCCGCAGGGGAATTGGGTGGAAATCGGCACGGGCACGCCGTATTGCATCATTGGCGAAACGGGTTACGGCAAACCGATTCTCGACCGAACGCTTAAGCACAGCGACACGATGTCGTTCGCGCTGAAGGTGGGTTGCCTGGCGTTTGACTCGACTCGGATCAGCGCCGCGAATGTGGACTTTCCGATCGACGTCGTACTGTTCAACCGGGATAACGAGACGTTGATCGTGCGCCGATACGAGAAACAAGACCTTGTGGAACCCAACGTGTGGTGGCAGGAGCATCTACGCGCGTTAGTTAATCAGCTTCCATCCAGTTGGATGGAGGAACTGTTCGAGTCGGTCCAATCGGCCGGCCAGGATACGCTTCGCCTCAAGCCTCCGGAGACGGGTTGATCATGCGCGTGGCGATTGACCATATTACGCGATTGCTTTATTCGCAGCCGGTCTTTTGTGAACCGATGACAATCCGGCTTCGGCCACGTGCGAACGCGTTTCAGCGGCTCTCACAGTTTCGCGTTTCGATCGAACCAACGCCGGCCGGCATGGCCGACGTCTTAGACGCCGAAGGCAATGCAGTGATGATTGCCTGGTTCGATTCCGCCACGGATCGATTGATGGTTCGCACGCAGGCTGTCGTGGATCTTTGCTTGACCAACCCGTTTCAGTTTCTGCTTGCGCCGCGCGGGCAGGGATTGCCGTGCGAGTTTACGACCGAGGAACGGCGGTGGCTGCATTTCTATCAGTTGCCCGACGCGATGGCCGTTGCGGGCGGTGTGCGCACGTTGGCTGAATCGTTGCGGCACGATGTAAGAGGGGACGCAGTTGCATTTCTGACAGGACTAGCGGAGCGAATCCGCGAGCATTGCAAGTTGACGCCGCGAAGCGTTGGCCCACCGTGGCCGGCGGAGCGAACGCTGACGGAGCGCTCTGGGGCCTGCCGCGACTTGGCCGTCTTATACAACGAGGCCTGCCGCGCGGTTGGTTTGCCCGCCAGGTTTGTGAGCGGATACCAGATCGATGAGCCGGAGGAAAGCGCCCGTCAATTGCATGCCTGGAGCGAAGTCTATCTCCCCGGTGCGGGATGGCGAGCGTTTGATCCGTCGCTAGGGTTGGCAGTGACCGATCGCCATGTAGCGCTGGTAGCGGCGCGAACGGCTGAAGCCGCGGCACCCACGCAGGGTACATTTCGCGGCACGGCGAGCGTTGGGTTGGAGGCGGAGATTGAAATAAGGAGTGGGAACGTCAGCGCTGAAGTTGGGAACGATTCAGCGTGTAACTAGATACCACACGACGACCACTGTCAGAAATACGGCGGCGGCGATGATGCCGCGGACTACCACACGACTGGATTTGCGTCGGCCGAGAAGTAGCGGCGGAGGGTCAATTTCAATGTGCGGGCGGCGAACGGGCGGTAATGTTCCGTCTGCCGATTGCTGCAACGGACTCGTGGCACTCTCTTGCGCGATGGCGTTGAGCATGTCCGTAACGCTCAGACTGCGCCGCCGGAGTTTCAACTGCGACGGATTCGCGGGTCGGCGCGACCCACACGCTGGGCTGCGCGACGGTGGCTGGGCCCGGTTGAATGATGCGCAGTGTTCCATA
Source organism: Pirellulales bacterium (assembly GCA_963829655.1). GTDB lineage: Bacteria > Planctomycetota > Planctomycetia > Pirellulales > JALHPA01 > JBBDYH01. The sequence continues at coordinate 4,270,740 of CAWHJG010000002.1, read as the reverse complement.
CGGTGGATCCGCGGCAGCCGTTGCAGAAGCGGCCGGGCTCGGTATCGAGCCAGGCGGGGCGACGATGGGAACGGGGATCGGAGCGGCCAGACCGGGTTGGGCTTGCAGCATCGCGCCGTTGACCATCCGCAAGCCCGGCTGAGCAAACTCCGGGAAGCTCACCGTCGTATCCGACAAATCGCCGCTTCCGCTTCCGGTTTCCCAGTTTTGCTCGCGGCGGAGGCGCGCCTCGTCGGGATCCAGCGGCGAACTAACCGCCTCCCCCGCCCAAGGTTTCAATCGGTCGATCACCTCCTCGGCGGTTTGAATCCGCTTCTGGGGGTCTTTCTCCATCATTGCCGCCAACGCCTCGACAAAGCTCTCGCTGAGCGAAGGGTTGAGCAGCCGCGGATGCAGCGGGCTGTCTTCGCAGTGCCGCCTCGCCTTGTCGCGGACCATGCCGCCGGGGAACGGCACCTTTCCGGTCACGGCGTAATAGAGCGTGCAGCCGAGCGAGTAGATGTCGCTGACCGTCGTCACGGTGCGCGGCGAGATGATCTGTTCGGGGGATAAGTAGTCGGCGGTGCCGACGACTTTTCCAGCGCGGGGATCTTCGTGGTCATACATCGAGCCGGCCAGACCGAGGTCGGAGACTTTGGTCTTGCCGTCTGGGGTGACCAGCAAGTTTGCCGGTTTGACGTCGCGGTGAATCAAGCCTTGACGATGAGCATGCGCGAGACCGGCCGCGGCCTGCGAAATGATCGTGGCGGCCTCGCTCATGCCCAGCGGGCCGCGATCGTGAACGTAACGGCGCAAATCGGCGCCGGGGACGTATTCGCAGACCAGGAAATACACGTTGCCGTCGTGCCCGGCGTCGAGCGCGCGGACCAGGTTCTGGTGGTCGAGAGCGGCCATCGCGCGGATTTCGCGCGTGAAATTGGCGATCGACTCGGGCGTGGACTTGGTCTTGGGAAGCACCTTCACCGCGACTTCGCGGGCCATCAGGGAGTGTTCGGCCTTGAAAACCTGCCCCATCCCCCCCTGCCCTAGCGAATCGAGAATGCGATACGGCCCGAGCGTGAGCTTGGTGTGGCCGGCCAAAAGATGCACGGCCTGAAACCGCGTGAGCTTTCCGGCGGCGATCAGCTCTTCGGCGAGGATAGGCTCCGACGGGGAATCGCCGTTGAGCTCGACTCCTTTGGCGCGAGCGCGGTCAGGGCTTCTTCGAGGTGTGACTGGTCCAGCAACCCGCTGGTTATGGCACACTTTTCGAAGGGTAGTTTTGGGAGGATTTGCACAGATGCAGTGTAGCGTGGTCGGTTGTCCGTTGTCAGTTTTGCGAAGCACGTGGCAGTCGGCTGTCGGCCAGCGGCGTTTGTAGGGGGACGCTCAGGCTGAGCGATGTGAGTTTGACGAGGTACCGAGGGTTATTGTTTTTTGGGGTCTGAGGCAATTTTTGGGGCAAACGGGTCGGGAAAACAGGGGGTTTTTTGAAGGTGCAAACAACCACTCAGCACGGATTTGAGGTGAGGTGCGTATTTCTCGGGGAAAACACGGTGTTTTGGGATCAGAACCATCGGGGGGATGGGGGCTGTAAGCACCTGCTTGGAGGCTGGGTGGACGAGGCTCGCGAGCGCGAAAGTGCGCTTTTCCGGCTGAAAACGCGTGTTTTGGATTTGAAGCGGCAGGTACCGTGAAGTGGGTTTGCGGAGTGTATGTACCTTGGCGGGTCTTGGAGTGTGAAATTCCTCTTGAAAACAGGGGGTTTTTGGATCGCGTGAAGAGGTACAGTGAGCGGGGTATGTACCTTCATGAGGGTTCAGGGTTCAGGGTTTAGTTCGGAGTCGGAATGCGGAGTGGCGGCAGTTGAACAGGAGATAACAGAGGGAGCGGAGGGCACGGCGGCCAGTTGAATCACGGACAACATGGAGAACGCTGAGGAGACCGAGGGAACGGAGCAGCGAAGTACGGAGGACGAGGCGGACAAGGTTTCTAAGGAAGCCAGGAATGCAGGAGTGGTGTCTGGTGGCCTGGTGTCTGGTGGCCTGGTGACCGCGGGGGTAAACCCCGCGGCTCGTTGGCGCGCCGACACGACTGTGTTTCTTGTTTGCGGGCCCGGCTGCGCCGACCTGCCTGCGTTATTTGTTTGCGGGCCCGGCTGCGCCGACCCGCAAATCGCAAAAAGCGCCAAGAAACTCCCTTGCCGGTGGGTGGTCGGTTCAGCGTAAGCCGGTGGTAAGTATACACTTGTATCATTTCGGGTGTTTGGCAGGAGCGGAATTATTGGGCGAGACTGCGCAATTAGTTTGTCGGAGGTTAGTTGTCCGTGGTTAGTTGTCCGTGGTCCGTGGTCCCGCCACGGCGGGCAAGCTGTGTCGGTTGTCGGTTGTTAAAGGAAAGCAGTGAGTGGGCATGAAAAAAGCCCACGTCCTTCGGCCCCTCGACCCTTCGACACGCTCAGGGCAGGCAGGCTAAGGAGGTGGGCTCGAGAAAGTACCCGGGCCCGGCTGCGCAGGCAGAAGCGAGAAGGTGGAAAGTAGAGAGTAGACCTCTTTACTCGACCAAGTCTCGGTGTCTGCCTAGCACGGGGAATTCCCAGCGATCCATGGATACCGACTTAGCTAAGCCCGCATGACGAAGCACGAATGACCAATGGTCGGACGGCGGAGGGCAGATCAGGCACTATCTAGAACAAGTGTACACTTTCGGCGGCTGTGAGTCAAGGGGGTGGGCCGGCGAATTTTTTAGCGTGCGGTAAGTCGTTGGCATGCAATGGGTTCGGCGCCACGCAAAAGCAAAGGCCCTGCGAACGTCGCAGGGCGTTGGTATGAACACCACCCCTTTCCGAGCGGCTGCCAAGGTAGATCATGCTGTTAACGTGGGATCGACGAGTTTCGAGCGTTCGAGGATGAATTTGACCGTAGCCTCCATGAAGGCGATTAAATCATTAAACGTCATCAAGTGGATTGCGGGATTCATCCGCTCCTTGATACGGATTTTCCGTACATTCTGTTTTTCGAGGTTGTACCCGCAAACGAGTGTGCATTTTGGATTGTCGAAGCGTAGGCCTTTTCGACGAAGGTAGTCTGGCTCCTCGCGGGCAAATGCCAAGTACCTCTCCGCTTGATTCCAGGCAGTGTTGAAGTCAGCCGTAAACTCACCATCGGCGCGAAAAACCGACATGGTTGGAGGCTTGATCTCAAAAATGTCCCGAGCTCCGTCACTGACCCGCACTGCCGTGAAATCGGGAACGTTTCGGTCGTCCAGATTCTCATGGCTTTGAACAAATTTGTACTCGAGGCCGAGTACCCACGGATTGGATTTGAGTAACTCGTGGTATTTGGATTCGTTCGACTCTTTTTGTTCGAGCAACGCTCGAAGCGCTGTGATCGGTAATTCTAATTCGCTCGTCTTTGGAAGCTCCTGGGCCTTTAGCCTCCTGTTAAATTCATCTCGGTCAACAAAAATGAAGTCGTCCTTTCCAAGCTTATCCCCTTCTTGTGCATCCCTCGCCGCAACGGCATAACTCATCTCTCCATTTCTGTAGAGGCCAAATAGGCCCTCGAAAGGCCTTGCACCTTCGAGCAGCATGACGCCGTCCTCAAACCACTGCGCGTGGTGAGGCGACGCATAGGCAACGGCACCCGACTTCGTTTTCCCCTCAATTGCAAACGCTCTTGTGATTGCGTCTCGCGTGGCCGCAATGAACGAGAGGCGGTGTTTGTTTGCCCGAAAGAACTCGGCAATATTTGGATAATCTTTGACGGTTGATGGATTACAGATCGAATTAAGCAGGTCGTCAGCAGTACCGTCACCGAATAGATCGGTTACCTCGCGATCCTCAAGCTGACGACAAATCGCCGCAAGTTCGGCGACAACCGACTTCCCCTTTTCAACATCTGTCTGACCCATGCGACCTCCCGGGGATCGGAACTGAACCCGTTTCGCGCGTTCGTTCGCATTTTACCAAGCTCACGTCGCACACGAACAGGCGAACACACTATCGCAACGGGCCGGTAGACTGCGCATTGCCTTCGTCCAATCGCGAACCCTGGCGGCAACTCGACTGTCCTCGGGTACGATGCTTTCCATTGGAGATCGAACATGCAGGAAGAAATTGTTGGACAACTATCGATCGAGCCGGAGATGGAGTCTTACCGATCACTGTGGGACGACAGCTGGGCGAATGAACTCGACGCTGCCGCCACTCCATCACCGATTCTCCCACAACTGATCCTCGACCTACTGATGACATGGAAGGCTGCAAATCACACGCACGCATCGCCCTTTATTCTCGTAAACAGCCTTCGCGCGTTTTACAAAGGGCTTGCCGAGTCACAGGAGAACGAGATCGACTCACTCGCGACCCAATTTGTTAAGGGACTTGAAGGTAGAGTACCGCACATTTCTTTGACTGCTGATCAGGTACGGTCCCTACAGCTCAACTTGGCGCTGGTTGCGGGCGACATTAGCGCGCGGAACGAAAAGTCGTTGGCAGAATGCCGCTAAACAAACTCTGGAGTGATCACTTAAAACACCGCACATTCAAACTGATGATTTGGGGCTCGCAAAGTTTGGCTTACCGTACATTGTGGGATGGCTACGAGAGTTTCCTAAAAGCCGTGATTAAAGTAACGGCCCCAAAACGAAACCTTCGTCGAAAAAAAGAATTCGAGGACGCGTTCGTGTCGGCGTTCGACTCATCGCTTTTTGACGATTGTTGGCGGGCTGATCCGGTAAATGTCGGACGGACGGTGCGCAACGCCCTATGTCATGCTGGCGGCCGAGTGACGACTGATTTTAAAGGCCTCGGTCAACATGACTTCCACGTAATTGAGGACAAGATACAGGTGTGGCCAACTAACACCCGCGCATTATTTGACGCTCTCAAGAAGTGCGTTTTCGAATTGACGCAACGAGCAGTAAAGTTACCGGTTTTCTTGCAACAGCCACAACCCCCTCGTAAGGCGCAGAAAAAGTGAGATAAGAAACGACGACACATTCTAAGACTTCAGGTGACTTGAGGTTGAGCAAGCGGTAAAATGGACGGGGCCAACTCGATTGCCAAATGGTGGCTGCATTCACCGCGCGAGTTTTCGATGATCGACGATCGCAGCGAACAAATGGAACTCGAATTCTTTGAGTGGGTTCTTGAATCGAATGAACTGAGTGACGCGGCTGCTGGAATAACGCGCTTAGTCATCGACAAGGGAGAGGGAGCACTATCGACCAAACAACAATACGTGTTTCAGACACAGGTCTTGGATGTGTACGTTACGAAGCAGTGTAAGCGCTGCAATCTTGAAGTGATCTGGGACGAAATGATCGGCGCACATCTTAATGGCGGATACTGTGGCTGGTGCGCGAAGATGTTGTCGAACGACGATTGAGTCGAATTGATTAGCACGCATCCAGTTTGCAACGACAGTGTACGAAGGAGCGACACACATGATCGGATTAAAGGTACTAATTGTGAAGTGCCCAAAAGATCCGCAAATAGTGCGAAAGACGGGACGAATCGTTGAGCAGAAAAGCAAGATCATGTGGGTAGTCGAGTTTCCAGGTGGGTATCGGCAAGTCATTCGAGAAAATTGGATGATCGGGCTTCCCGGTTGAAAGTTCACATTGTCCACTAAACATCCTCACGCCCGCCTGCCTCCTACCCTCGTGTCAAGTATGAGTCGGCTCTACCGACACACGCGCAACTCCCGCGTTTGACGAGCATCGTCACTCGTCACCATCTGTAACGTTTCGAGGGAAACCCGTTGGGGGTTTGGCGTCGGATCGGCGGGGACGACAGAACGGGGGGCTAACGCCCTGCGGCTGATTGGGGCGACAGGCGGCAAACCGGGGGTCATTGTTTGCGAACGAAGACGTACGTTTCCCAGGGTTGCCAATCTTCGCCGGGCGGGCTGTCGGCGTCGCAATCGTCGGGCGAGCCGTGTTCGACGGGAGGGGAACGCCGAAGGTCTTGATCGTCCGGATCGCCAAAGCCTTCCGCCCATCTGAGATTGAGGTGCAAGCAATCGTCTTTGAGCATCAGGCGAACATAGCACTTCACCATGTCGCCCGGGTCATTGCGGTTCTCGTGGTCCCACGCTTTGCCGCAAACCTTTTCGCCGTGTTGGTGGACTGCGAAGAAGCGATATTCGCGAGTGGGGAAGCCGGCACTCAGGGCTACGTGGCCATTGATGGAGATGTCTTCGTGGATTGGCGGAGAGCCGGGATGGTCGGCGTACCGCTTTCGGGTTCGCGTAATTTCGTCGTCGGTTACGCCGGCCGCCTTCCGAGCGTCGAGCGTCTTCTCGAAGTCGAACGCCCATTCGCCGGCGAAGGGCGCCAAGAGTTTGCTGTGCTGGGGTTTGCCCCAGATGTCGCGGCATGAGCGTGAGTTTTCATTACAGCCGGAGAGCGCAACGAGGCAGCAGGCGGCGATGACGGCGTGGCGGAGGATCGTGTGCAGCCGCGGCATTGGGAGGCCAATCGGATTTTCGAGGCCGATTGTAATTCCTCATCTTTCTCCCCGCCACGGCGGGTCTGTGACACGGCGGGTCCCCAGCGATCCACGGGCTTACGCACCGTGGCTACGATCACGGGCCGAGCGCGTCGCAAGCGACGCGGCTAAATGGGGGGCGCTGCAATGTGAGGCACGGAGTGCCGTGACCTATGACTCCAGGCGCTGACGCTTCTGGTTCGCCGATTAACCGTCGGCTAACACCCTGCGGCTGATTGTGCAGTGGGTTCGGGCAGAACCGTGGGCTAACGCCCTACGGCTGATTCTAGTCGGCACCGGTCTGAGGTCTGACGACTTCAGCTACAACTTGTGCGGACGGCAGACAGCCGTCAGTCACGAGGTGCCGTGACCTACGACGCTGCGTCAGGCAAAGCCTGACCTACGAGAGGGCTGAGCGATCGATACCCGGTAACAACATCCCCGCCGCTGCGCTAGGAAAGCTCCGAGTTGCATTGCGCGGCTCGGAATACCTTTACGCACAAGGAGCAATACGATGAACGGTTTCACCGCGGTGACTGAAAAGGAACTGAGCGAGGTCCAAGGAGGAAGGGACTTCTTCGCTTTTGTTGGCGGCATGACCTATGCCGTCGCCACTGTCTACTACACTGTGAAACGAGTGGTTAATACGGTTGCGGGCATGTTATGAGGCAAAACCCTTCCGTGGCCGACCGCGAATAGCTGATCGCCGACAGCCAACCGCGGCTATGCGCCGTCGGCTGATTCCGGGGACGGCGCAGGTCAGAAGTCTCACGACTTCAGCTACGGAGTTGAATGAGGCCGCTGGCGCGATGTGTTTTCTACTCCCGCGGCCATTGCAGCGTCTATTGGTTCCGGATCTCGCTGCGCGAATCCGGAACGGGCGGCCAATACGGCGGCGGCGGGGCTTCAACGGCGATCCGTTCGTCGCGCGTTGGGTGTTCGAGACGCAAGGCGGCGGGAGTGGAGCGCGATGCCGTTAGAGAAGGGTCGCGCACCGCCGTACTTCTTGTCGCCGAGGATCGGATGACCGCGGTCGGCGAACTGGACGCGAATCTGATGTTTGCGGCCGGTGTGGAGGGAGATTTCGACGAAGGAGATGGGGGATATGCCGGACGGGGATTGGGGGATAGGGAATGGGGACGCGACAACTCTAGCCGCCGATACGCTAGGCGCCTGCTGCGCCTGTGAATGCGTGGCGGTGACGATGCGCATGCGATGCGCGGCTTCATCTTTGGATAAGTAATCTGTCCATTCGCCGGCGGGGGGTTCGAGAACGCCCTCGACGAGGGCCCAGTAGGTTTTTTCGACGGCGGCTTGCTTAAATAGTTCGGTCAGACGCGCGGCGGCCTTTGACGTGCGGGCGAAGACGAGAGCGCCGGTGGCCAGGGAGTCGAGTCGGCTGACAACGCCCAGATAAACGTTGCCGGGCTTGCTGTACTTCTGTTTGAGGTAGGCCTTGGCGAGCGTGAGAGCGCTGGTAGTCCCCTGCTCTACTCCCATCGTGGCGAGACGAGCGGGCTTGTTGACGATCAGCAGGTGGTTGTCTTCGTAGAGGATGGGGAGCATGCAAATGACGAAGGACGAAATCCGAATGACCAATGACCAAGCACCAATCCCGGCCCGCCGGGACAGGTCGACCGATCCCGACAGTCAGAGGTACGGTACTATGTTATGCTGCCGAATACCCGAAGGTGTCTGGTGGCCTTGTGGTCTGGTGGCCTTGTTTGAAAGCACGAATCCCGGCCCGGCGGGACAGGTTGACCAAGTTTGCCACGGCGAATCTGCCGGAGGCACGACACCAATGACCAATGAGCCAGAAAAGCGGAAGTTGATACTGGCGAGTCGGTCTCCGCGGCGGCGGCAGTTGCTGGCGGAGGCCGGTTATCAGTTTGAGGTGGTGGAACCTGGCGCGAAGGTCGAGTGCGGCATGTGCAGCCGCGAAAGCCCGGCGGAATTGGTGGCGCGGCTGGCGTTTGAAAAGGCGGCGGACGTGGCGCGGCGCGTGGGCGCGGATTGGTGCTGGGGTGCGACACCGTGGCGGAGGTGGACGGCGAGGTACTGGGAAAGCCGGATGGCGAGGCGTTGGCGCGGCGGATGCTGGTGATGCTGCGCGGGCGGGAGCATCGCGTGTTGAGCGGAGTTTGCTTGTGGAACGTGCCCGACGGCGAGCCGATGACGCGGGTGGCGGTGACGCGGTTGCGGATGGATCGATTGAGCGATGAGCAGCTCGACGCGTATATCGCGAGTTATCAATGGGAGGGGAAGGCGGGGGCGTTTGGATATCAGGACGGGTTGAATTGGGTGCACGTCATCGAGGGGAGCGAGTCGAACGTGGTCGGATTGCCGATGGAGATGTTGGGGGAGATGGTGGCGGAAGTCGGAAAGCACAAATGACGAAACCAGAATGACGAACGAATGACGAAGGACGAATGACGAATGGGCGGAAGGCGAACGTCGAACATCGAACGCTGAACGTCGAAACGTCGAATGGCGGCACTGGCGCAAAGGAAGTGATGCATGAAATGGTCGTGGAAGATTGGCGAGTTCGCGGGGATCGGCGTGTACATGCATGCGACGTTCCTGTTGATCATCGCGTACGTGGTGTTTTTGCACGTCGAGCGCGGCGACACGGCCGCGGGTATCGCCAAAGGCGTGCTGTTCGTGCTGGCGATTTTTGGGTGCGTGGTGCTGCATGAATTTGGGCATGCGCTGGCGGCGAAGCGCTATGGGATCAAGACACGAGACATCACGCTGTTGCCGATTGGCGGCGTGGCGCGATTGGAGCGGATGCCCGACGACCCGAAGCAGGAACTGGTGGTGGCATTGGCGGGTCCGGCGGTGAACGTGGTGATTGCGGCGGTGTTGTTCGTGGGGCTGAAGTTGGCGGCGCGGTTGGACGCGTACTTTGCAATGGATTTCATCTCAGGTTCGTTCGCCGAGAACCTGATGAATGTCAATATCTGGCTGGTGATCTTTAATTTGATCCCGGCATTTCCGATGGACGGCGGGCGCGTGTTGCGGGCGTTGTTGGCGACGCGGATGGATTATGTGCGGGCGACGAACATCGCGGCGTCGGTTGGGCAGGCGTTGGCGTTTTTATTTGTGATTGAGGGGCTGTTTGGCGTGGTCGGGTTTGGGCCGAACCCGTTTTTGCTGTTCATTGCGCTGTTTGTGTATATGGGGGCGGCGCAAGAGGCGGGGATGGTGCAGGTGAAGTCGGCGTTGGGCGGAATCCCGGTGCAGCGGGCGATGCTTACGCAGTTTCGAGAAGTCGGGCCGAACGACCCGCTGCAGCGCGCCGTCGATTTGACGCTGGCGGGGACGCAGAAGGATTTTCCGGTGGTGGATTCGGAGCGAAAAATCGTGGGGCTGTTGTGCCAGGACGATTTGCTGCGCGGGCTGCAACGCGGCGGGCAGAATGAGCCGGTGTCGTCGGCGATGAAGACGGAGTATCAGACGTGTCACCCGGGCGAGATGCTGGAGCGGGTTTTCATGCGGTTGCAGGAGGACGGCGTGCACACGATGCCGGTGACGCGCGACGGGGAGCTGGTTGGGCTGTTGACGATGGAGAACGTTGGCGAGATGTTGCGGATTCAGGCGGCGCTGGACGAGCGGAAGAATCAGATGGGCGCTGCGGTGCGAGGGATGTGAACTTACCACGCATGTTATCGAGATGCTCAATCTTGCTGATATTCAAGACTCATTGCAACCGAGCGGTTTTGACGGCTGGCTGTTGTATGACTTTCGCGGCGGGAACCCGCTGGCGCGGCGGGTATTGAGGTTTCCCGAGGGAGCGCACGCGACGCGGCGGTGGTTCTATTTCATTCCAGCGCAAGGCGAGCCGCGGAAGCTGGTACATCGGATCGAGAGCGGCGTGCTGGATCATTTGCCCGGTGAGAAGCGGATCTATCTGCGTTGGCAGGAGCTGGAGTCGGGTGTGCGTTGGCTGTTGGGCGCGGTGAGCGACGCACGTGCGTTGCGGGTGGCGATGGAATACGCGCTTGGGGTGTCGAATCCTTATGTGTCGTATGTGGACGCGGGGACGGTCGAGTTTGTGCGAACTCTGGGAGTGAACGTGCAATCGAGCGGCGATTTGATTCAGCAGTTCGAGGCGGCTCTGGACGACGAGCAATGGGCGATGCATCTAGGGGCCGCGCGATTGACGGACGCGGCTTACTCTGTGGCGTGGAAGTTCATCGCCGACGGAGTGCGCGGCGGGCGCGTTGTGACGGAGCTCGATGTGCGCGGAGTGATCATGGATTACTTTCGCGAAACGATCTGGTGACCGATCATGGACCGATTGTCGGCGTGGGACCGCACAGCGGCGACCCGCACTACGATCCGACCGTGGAGACGAATTCGAGGATAGAAGAAGGTAGTTTTGTATTGATCGATCTGTGGGCGAAGTTGAATCGTCCGCGGTCGATCTATAGCGATTTGACGCGAGTAGGATTTGTCGGCGATCGCGTGCCCGAGCGATATCGTGGAAATATTTCGGATTGTCGCGGCGGCGCAATGCCGGGATCGCGGCGGTGCGCGAGGCGTATGCGAGCGGACGACCGATTCGGGGTTTTGAAGTGGACGATGCGTGCCGCCGGGTGATTGAAGAGGCAGGGTATGGGGAATACTTTGTGCACCGAACCGGACACAATATCGGCGAGAACACGCACGGCAACGGGGCGCACATGGACAACCTTGAGACTCGCGAGGAGCGGCTGGTGGCGCGGCGCACGTTATTCTCCATCGAGCCGGGGATCTATCTTCCGGAGTTTGGCGTGCGCAGTGAAGTGAATGTGTTCGTGGATGGCGGCGGAGCTGTACAGGTGACTGGCGGGGAGATGCAGCGGGAGGTGTTGCCAGTGCTGGCGCGGTTCTAGATTTTCTCGGCGCGGTAACAGGCGGTCGCGGCTCGCGCTATAGCAGGTCCGGATTACAGGACCTGTATCGGATCAGGTCCTGCCGGCACCACTCCGGACCATTTCACTCCGCTGCGAGGTTTGCGAAAAACGGACGCGCAAAGTCCCGGGCCGCAGGCACTGTTCCGATTGAACGACCGACAACGTTGCTAGTTGGCCCATTTCCCGTCGATTGTTTTCGCCATATCGCAGCGGTATAGTCACCGTCGGTCCAGGTGCGCCGGTAGTCGTCCACACGCGAGAGGCGCGTATGTGCGTTTCCGCATTTCTACAAAGGGAGGTGTTTTATGGGTACGGTTCGCTCTACCTGGGTACGACAAGGACCGTTCGTAATACTGGCGATATATCTGACGCTGGCCAGCTCCGTGGCCGCGGCACAAGAGAAGAAGGGACTTGCGAAAGAGGATTTGACCAAGCTGATTGAGCTGGAGATCGAGGATGCCACGATCGTATCGCGGATCGAGAAAGGGCTGGCATTTGAGGTGGATGACGGGGTCATTGAGGAGTTCAGGAAGGCCAAGGCGTCGGACAAGGTAATCAGGGCACTTGAGGGAGCTGGAAAGTCTAGAACTCCACCGGCGAATGCGATTACTTATGAAGACGTGCTAAAACTGGTGACGCTGGTGGGCGAAGATGCGACGCTGAAGCGGCTGGAGAAATCGCCGACGGTGTTTACGCTGGGCGCCGATCAGGTGGAAGAGCTGAAGAAGGCGGGCGCGAGTGACAAGCTGATCGCGGCCTTGCAAGGAAAGCGCACGGCGGAGAAAAGCACGAGCGCGGGCGGAGACATCACAGATATCGCGATCCTTTTGGACTGTTCCGGCAGCATGATGGAACGGACCAGTGAGGGTGAAACCAAGATGGCCGTGGCGCAGAAAGTCGTCAGCGACCTGGTGAAGAAGGTGCCGGATGGGCTGCGGCTGACATTTATCGTGTACGGGCACGACAAAGAGTTGCAATGCCGAGCGGTGAAAGTTTTGCGGCCGCTGTCGGACATTGATCCGGCGGGTAAGACTGAGCTTACAAAAGCGATTGCCGCACTGCGACCGGAAGGGTCCACGCCGATTGCACTCGCTCTTCAAACTGCCGCGAAGGAGCTAGCCAAGAACGACGCATTCAGCGGAGTTGTAGTGGTGAGCGACGGCAAGGAAACGTGCAACGGCAACCCGGTGGCGGAGGCTACGGCGCTGGCCAGGACGGGCAAAGTGAAGTTCGGCGTGAACGTGATTGGGTTTGATGTGACCGCCGAGGAGCGGGCGAGCCTGGAAGACGTCGCCGAAGCGGGCAAAGGCAAGTACTACAACGCGAAGAACGCCGATGAGCTGGCCAGCGTGGTGAACGAATTAGGCGAGAAGATCGGCGAAGTCGTCGTGCCGACCGGTCCGGCCCGGCGTGCGGTGCAAGTCGCCAAGCCCAAGTTGAACATGCCTCCGCTGGAAGAAGTGTTTTTGGTGGAATCGGGCATTCCGATAGCGATTATCGGCACCGGCAAACTGGCGAGCATCGGGAAGTACGGCGAGGAGTTCCGCATTCCTTCGGCCAGCAAGAAATATGATCTGATCTTCCAGTTCAAAGGCGGCCAGTACGTCCGTCTGGTGAAAGATCAAACCTATGCGGAGCACAAGCTGGTGGTCGTTCGGCCCGACGAGCATGCGGGCCTGATCGTGGTCAGGGGAGAGGGTAAGGTCGAGCGGATCATGGCCGTGGCGAGCGATACGCCGAAGGCGGTTGCCGGCACTGGAATGGTCCAGCGAACGGAAAAGTATGGCGAGCCGATGGTCGTGCCAGCCGGCCTGTACGACATCTATGTAGACGATAACCTGATTGAAGACGACATGAAGGTGGAAGCCGGGGAGGTGTACCCGCTCGAGTAAGGAGCCGTCCTGGTTCGCCAATGTATACGCGACGAAGCCTGCCGATGAACTCGGCGGGCTTCTTTTTTTCTTTGCGCTACCAGCGGCGCGGCCGCCAGTTGGATTCGGCGACATAGACAGCATCCGCGGCCTCGTATAACGGAGCGAATCGCGGCGTGGTGACTCGGACCACGTTTGTAGGAGCGGAATTGCCGGCCTGACTGAAGGCGAGCACTCGATAGTAGTACGACGTGCGGCGATTGACCGAGAAATCGGCGATTGAGGTGAGATTGGCGGCGACCGAAGCGATGTTCGTCCAGCTTGAACCGTCTGTGGATCGCTGGATCAGAAAACCCTGCTCGTTGTTCGACTGGTCGTACCAGTGCAGGTTCACCTGGCGACCGGAGACGGCCGCTGCACTGAGTCCGGTCGGCGCGGAGGGCGCACGGAGAGTTCCGTCAGGGGTGGTAATGGAAACGGCGGCGGAATAGACCGAATCACCGCCGTAGTTGTGGTGCGCACTCGGTACTGGTAGCTCGTGTTCGGTAGCGCGGTGTTGTCGGCGAAAGCAGTCACATCGACAGCCGCCGTTGCAATTTGTGTCCACGCGCCGCCAGCCACGAGGCGCTCGATCTTGTAGCCGAGTTCGCCGGCGACGTTCGACCAGGAGAGATCCACACGAGTGCCGCTGGCGGCTTGCGCGGTGAGATTGTTCGGTGCGGTGGGGACAAACGTGGTGCCGGCGATGTTGGAGAATTCCGAACTGTCAGGACCCTGGGTCGCCTTAACGCGATACTCGTAGACGCGGCCATCGGCAACTGTGGCATCGACGTAGCTGCGCGGGTCGGCCCCTAAGGTCGCCAGCGTGGTCCATTGGGTGGCGACGTCGCTGCGGCGTTCGACGACGTAGCCGGTTTCGCTCGTGGCGTTATCGGTCCAGGCGAGCGTGGCTTGCAAACCCGGCCCGCGCGTAACCGCGAGGTTGGTGGGCCCGACGAGATTTGGCGACGGGGTATTGGTTACGGGAACGATCGTGCCGCTGACCGTGTACTGGCCGATGTCGCCGTAGCTGCCTTGGCTCGCGACGGCGACGTAGTAGGTGCCGGCGGCCAGCGTGGCGGTGACCGTGGAGTTGAAACTCGTGGTGGGCGCGGCGGAAGTTATCAGCGCGCCGGCGGCGTTGTAAAGACGTAGCTGCGTGTCGAGGTTGTTGATTCCGGCAGGAACGATGGTCGAGATTGTTACCGGCCCGGCGGCGGTGGTGAACGAGAAGTAATCCGTGTCGGCCATGATCATGATCACGCCCGAACCGGCGACTTGGTTGCCGCTAACATTGAGTGGAGTGGCGCCGGCGAGGGCGTTACTGTGCTCGTCGGGCCGATAGCCGAAGCCGTTTCCCGGGCGGGCAATGATGTTCATGTCGTCCTGGAACTCGTAGGGCGAGTAGGCGGACTGCCCGGCCCACCACACTCCACGAGTCGCGTCGTAGCTTCCGCCCATGATCGGCGCGCGGCCGTCGCCCGGGCCTTCGTAATACTCGTCGATCAAACGGCCCGCGCCGTCGTAAAGGCCCTGGTGATCTAGCCCGAAGCTGTGGCCGGCCTCGTGCGAGCTGGCCTCGGCGACAAACTTGGCGTGGCCACCAGCGAGGTTCTTGGGAAAGACGTAGGCGGTGTTGGCGACCGAGTTGGTAAAGGCGTTGATATACCCGACGCCGCCGGCGGCGTCACCGAGCCAGGCGCCATCGCCGCCGATGGAGATACGAAGTGCGAGGCCGTTGGTAAAGCTGGGGGGCTCGACTGTGGTGACATTAATATTGAACGCTGCGTAGTCTTCGGCCACCTGGGCCCAGATCTGGCGAATGGCGGTCAGCTCGGCATCGCTGAAGGCCGCAACGTTCCCGTCGGTGTCGTAGGCGGGCGTGCTGATATTGCGATACTCGCCCCAGACGGAGTCGAAGTGGCCGTTGAAGTCGAGGTACAACGCAGCCCGCGCGCCGGCAGACTGCTGAGCGCGGGGACGCTGGTGAGGGGATAGGTTGCAGCGGTGAGCGAGGCGGCGGCGGCGCTCGACGGGGGGGCGCGCTGGGTTGAAAGCCCCACCGGTGGGAGAATATCGAGGTGGAACGCGTCATGGGTGGCGGACACATGTGGCGCTGGCGCGATATAGGCTGTGGGCGCGACGAGCGACGCGAGCGAGCACGATTCGTCACTGACGCTCAACAGGCGGCGCTGTTCCAGGCATTCGATGCGCGAGGTGAAAGCGCTGTGACCGGATGCGAGTTCCAGTCGATCGGCGACGCGGCATGACGTATCGTTCGTAACTTGGACGACGAGATTGAGTGTGGGAGGTCGTTGGAGACGATGGCTGAAACGACAACAAATGGCCCCAACGCGCACAGCATTACAGGGCAGCTCAATCACGAAGCTTATGCTGCGCGGTTGGGGCCAATATAACAAGTACGGAAGCGACGCCGCGATTGCTCGGCAAAACTGGATCGAATGATCCGAATTAGAGATGCTCTCCCCTGTTCTATTTTTGATTTTAGCGCCGGGAGTAAGAATCAAGTGCAGCGGATAACGAAATGGGGAACGGAGCGACAATCGGCGGGTTTCCACAGAAGGGGATGAGGGGATCGGAGGGTGATAAGTGGAGGGATTACTGAGGCGAATTGAAGTGTGACAATCGCGATCGGCGGGTTTCCACAGAAGGAGATAGGGGATGAAGGGAGATGAGGGGATGGAGATGCGGTAACAGATCGGACAAGTTCAAACACGCAGGCGAGACGCCCGCACCACAACTTCAAACGCGGCAGGCGGGACGGCTGCACCACAAAAGAACGAGCCCCGGTGGATGTCCGCCGGGGCTCGTGGAAGCGTCGCGTTTCAATTTCGGCGGCTTAGAAACCGGCGAGTTTGATCTCCTTTCGCGAAGTGAGGCTGAAGTTGTTCTTAAGGTTTACGTCGGTGAGCGTCGGAGGAACTTCGACCGCCGCGGCCAGACCTTCGAAAGGCGCGGGCTTGCCAGCGGCGGTTTGGTTGATCGTCAGCGCTTCCAGTGGAAGGCGGATTTCGACGACCGTCACCTGACCGGGAGCTAATGCTGCAAGGGTCGCGGTGGATTCAATCGGTTTTTGAAAGGATGCGGCGTTCAATTCACGACCGGCGGCGAGCCGGGCGGTGGCGCTTTCCACCAGCGCTGTTCCCACGTTTCGAACTGTGACACGGAAGCGTGGGCCGAACTTGCGGGCCTGCTCGCCCACGTCGAGCAACTCGACACCAACCAATTCCAAGTCAACGATCGCCTCGACTATCACCACCGGCTCACCGATGTAGACCGGGTAAGCGTCGATGATTACATCGGGATAGTAGTCCCAGCACCAATCCGGTCCGTACCAGGGGAAGCACCAGTCGAAGTACCACGAATGGCACGAATAATCCTTGTGACACCAGAAGTCCTTGTGGCACCACCAGTCGTTGTGGTGGTGGTGGTGGTGATGACCGTGGTGCGCGTGCTTGAGGAAGTTCTTGCCGAGCTTCGTGCTGATCTTGTCGCTGAACTTGGTATTCAGCTTTTCGGTGAACTTGTCGGCGAATTTGCCGTTGAGCTTTCCGTTCATCTTGTCGCTCAACTTGCCGTTTAACTTGTCGCTCAACTTGCCGTTGTTCTTGATCACGTCTTTTAGCCCGCCGGTCTTGCCGAGCACGTCGCCAAGCTTGCCGGTGTTCTTGCCTTTTCCAAGAATGTCGCTCGGTCGCGTGGTCACACGAGGGTCGAGCACCTTGTTGTTCAGCTTTCCGTTCTTACCGAGCAGGTCGCCGGGGCGCGTGGTCCCTCGCGGGTCGAGCACCTTGTTGTTGCCGATCTTCGACTCGACCTTGTTGCTCGCGATCTTGTCGCGGTTGAAGCCGACGCCATTGCCGAAGTTACCAACGCGGCTGGTCACCGAGCTCGAGTTGACTTTTGGCGTCATCACGCGGCTCGACAGGTTGCCGCTGTTGAAGCCGCTTGACCGACTAAAGCTGCGCGCGGAAGTCGCTCCACCGCTGTTGAAGTTTCGCACGCCGGCCGACTTATTGGACATGCTGCCGCCGGATTGGCCTCCAAAACCGCCGGGGCCTCTGAGCTTCGGCCGAAGCGGCAAGCGCCAATCCGAAGCTGATTGCGACAACGCCGAGCAGGATTTGTTTCATGGTCGTTTTCATTGCAAACCGCCGTTTCTGGAAAAGGATGTCGAGTGGTTGAATCAAGGTGCAATTGCCCTCTGATAATGAAAGCGCAGGTGAGGGTGAAGTGTTACAAGGGGATGTGGGGATGAAGTAGGGGATGAGGTGATGAAGAGGGGATGAGGGGATAATCGCAAGCACGTAGCTGTTCCGAACGTGAGCCGGCCCCTACAGTTAGAGCGGCCGATCGCTTTTGAACTGAGGCAGTGTCAAAAGGGGACAGGCACCTCGCCGCTACGCTATTTGGCGGGAAAGCACTTGGTTGAGGCTCGGAGCCAGTCCCCTTTTGAAGAAGGAAATCACGATGCCAAACCGCGACACGCTGGGTGGAATCATTCACACGTACCAGAAGTACGACCCCAAGCGATTTCCCAGCCCGACACAGCCGCCGCCCGACCTGGTTTCGCCCGCGTTTGAGCACCTATTGATGTATGGCCAAATGCGCGAGCTAACCGACGAGGAATTGGCACGGGCGATCCGATTGGATGCGGCGCAGATCGCGAACTTGGGCCCGAGCCTGGATGCGCTGATGTTCATGCTTCGCGAGCGGAAGCGCAAGATTCTGGAGACTTACGAAAGCGACACCGTCCAAAAGGTGGCCGGACGCGAGTACCGCAAGTTCGCCGACGGGGATCAAGCCGCCGCGGGAAGTGCGGGATCGATTTCACAAGGCAGTCCAGGAGGAGCAAATTCGCGAGCTGGAGCGGGTGTACTTCCTGCACGGCGACGATGCGTCGCGTTTCTCCCGCGAAGTCGTGCAACTGGTGGACAAGCTCGGCGACAAGTACGAGATCGACGAGCTAGCCGCCAAGTACCAGTTCACGGGCCGAACGCCGATGACGATCCCGCAGGCGCTTGAGATCAAAGAAGAGCTGGAACTGATCGACAAGCTGCTGGAGCAACTGGAGGAAGCCAAGAAGACGGCACAGATCGGGTTGATCGACATGGAGGCCCTTTCGGAGTTCGCCGAGCCGGGCGACATCCAACAACTCGATGCGCTGCGGCAGCAGGTGGAAGACTACATGCGCGAGATGGCCGAGCGGCAGGGGCTGGAGCGGAGCGAGCGGGGACACTATCGCATCACACCGAAGGCGTACCGCCTGTTTCAGAGCAAGCTGTTGGAAAAGATCTTCAGCAATCTGGAACCGTCGCGCACCGGGCGGCACCAGGGGCCGATCGTTGGCGAAGGCGCCGTGGAGATGCAGCAGACGAAGGCGTACGAATTTGGCGACTCGGTGACGCACATGGATATTCCAGCGTCGTTCACCAACGCGCTATTCCGCGCGGGGCCGGGAACTGCCGGTGCGCCTGAAGCCGGACGACATCGAAATCCACCGCACGCGCAATTCGCCAAAGTGCGCGACGGCGGTGCTGATGGACATGAGTGGCTCGATGCGGCTACGCCGGGCAGTACATCAACGTGAAGCGGATGGGGCTGGCGCTGGATGGACTGATTCGCAGCGAATACCCGGGCGACTTTGTGCAGTTCGTCGAGATGTATACCTTCGCCAAGCCTCGGCCGGCGGGCGAAATCGCCGAGCTGATGCCGAAGCCGGTGACGATTTGCGACCCTTGGGTGCGGCTGAAGGCGGACATGGCCGATCCATCGATCAGCGAGATGCAGATTCCGCCGCATTTCACCAACATTCAGCACGGATTGCAGATGGCCAGGCAGTTTCTTTCGCGGCAAGACACGCCGAACCGGCAGATGATCCTGATCACCGATGGGCTGCCGACCGCACATTTCGAGGGGAGCATGCTGTACATGCTTTACCCGCCCGACGAGCGGACGGAGCGGGCGACGCTGCGAGAAGGCCAGCTTTGCCGGCGAGAGCGGATCACGATCAATATCTTTCTGCTGCCGAGCTGGTCGCAGTCGTCGGAGGACATCCAATTCGCCTACCGGCTGGCGGAATCGACCTTGGGGCGTGTGTTTTTTACGGCTGGGCGGGATTTGGACCGGTACGTCGTGTGGGATTACGTGAGCCGGCGGCGGTCGATTGTGGCTTAGCTGCGCGGCGTAAGATGTTTATTTTTAAGGACTTGTGGATATTCCGTAAGTTATGAGAACGCCACGAATCCTCATGAATGCCACGCCAGCAAGCTGGCCAAAAATTTTTTCCGATCCGACGCGCCAAATCGTTGTTCTCCCCGCAGGTTCCAAGTAGTATGACGCTGTCTGAACTGAGGAAAACTTCCCGACACTGAGCGGACTAACGCAGGACTATAAGAGGAAGGGTTGAACCCATGCGTCGTGTACTTCGACTTGCTCTGTTCACAGTGACTATTGGATTGGCACTGTCCGCTGCACGAACCTCGCTGGCTGGCTTCTCCGCCGAGCTGACGGGAATCGTAGCCGTGGGGCCGAACTTCCAATACAACTACGACCTGATTTTCCAGACGCTGCCAGGACGTGCGCGGGTGGAGGCAGGCAATGGTGCCATTGCACCGGGAACCGTCGGATCGCAGGACTTTACGACGATCTACGACATTGGCCTTCCGACAGAAATCGTAAGTGTGACCGCCGGACCGGGATTCACCGCCCAAACGCAACTAGTGGGAGTCGACGCAGCACAAACTACTCCGATTGACTTCGCCGTAGGACAAAATGTGACATTCCGGTACGCGGGACCGCCGGCGACTGTCACTGCGGACACGGTATTTACCGGTTTCAGCATTGTCTCGACCTTAGGGCCGGCTTTTGGTCCGACTAGAATCTCGCAGTATGGCAGCCAGCACACCGATAATCAGGGTGCCGACGCGAATCGGAAGATTAGCGAATTGGGCCCAGTTGAGGTGCCGCCGAGTCTGATTCCGGAGCCGGGAACTTGGGCGCTTTTGGTTCTTGGTTTCCTCGGTGCAGTCGCCATGCGTCGCAGGACGAACCGATAGTCGCTGGTTGATCGACAACGACAAGACTCAAAGCCCGCCGGAAACGGCGGGTTTTTTTGTTGGATGGGGGAGAGGACGGCTTGTCGCGAGATAATCCGAAATCAATGAATTTCAGGGATGTGCACTAGCAAAGCGGAATTTCCCAATTATCCTAGAATGCGGAATCGTTAACGAGCATCATTGACCATTTGTATTGGCTGCCCAGGACGGGACACCACAAGGAATTTCACAAACGATGCGCCGTCGAATTGAACCGAGCTTGTTTGCGGTCGCTGTTCTGCTGACTTCGTTTTTCAGCCGGACCGCCGAGGCGGGATTTTCGGCCGAGCTGGTCAGCATTGTGCCGACCGGACCGAATTTCACCTACAACTACAACGTCGTGTTCGACACGCTCCCCGGCGAGCAACGTATCGAGGCAGGCTCGGGCGCTCTCCCACCCGGCGCGATCGGTTCGCGGGACTTTGTGACCATCTATGATGTGGGCAACCTGGCGGGTCCGTTCCCGGCGTCGTTCATCAGCGCTACCGCCGGCGCCGGCTTCAGCATGCAAACGCAATTGTTGGGAACAAACGCAGCACAGGTCAGCCCGCTCGACGACGGACAACTGATTAACGTAACGTACCAGTACATCGGCGCGCCGATCAGCACGTCAACGACGTTCACCGGATTCTCGATTGTTTCGGCGGTGGGGACTTCGAGACTGGACGAATACAGCAGCCAGCGCACGGACAATCTTGGGCAGGAGATCGACACCAAGATTTCGGAGCTGGGCACGGCGGTCGTGCCGAACAACCTGATCCCGGAGCCGGCGACATGGGCGATGTTGGCGCTTGGTTGCTTGGGCGTGGTTGCAGTGCGGCGACGCGTGAGCTGCTGATTCGGCAAGACATGGAGACGGGGAGACACGGAGACAGGGAGCGTCGCGAACGCGCGGGCTGAATTCTGAATACGGCTCGGCAGGAGCCTCACCCTCCCGCTTGGAGCCTCGCCTCCCGATCTGTCAGCGACCACCTCTACAGCCCGCGCTCGAACTCGTAGGCTGTAAAAAGCCAGCGGTCGCCATCTCTGACCAAAGCGAAGCGGACGCGGCCAAATGGCTGCAAGTGCAGGCCGCCGGTACTTTGGACCGAGAGGCGGCCTGAAGCGCGGGCCTGAGCGCTGGTGCGCTGGCGGTCAGCAAATTCGATGTCGAGATCGGTGATCCGCACTTCTTCAAACCGCGCGGACCGCAGGCGGTTGGCAATCTCGCTGCGCAGCGAAGCGGCGTTCGGTGCCACGTGTTCGAGAACCGCCTCGGCGTCGCCGCGTTCCAGAGCCGCGGCAGCCGCGTAGAACGTGTTCTCGATTTGTTCACGATCGGTGACGACGATCCGCTCCAAGCCCCAGAGAGCGGCAACAACGAACAGTACTGCGGCGAGCCAGACGAGCCAGACTCCTCGCCCGGATTGAAAGAATGCGATCAGCACCACGGCTGCGGCGATGCCGCCGAGGGTGAGGACGAGGGTGGGGTTTTCGAGAAGGGAGGACATGCGAGTGCGGAGTTCGGAATGCGGAGTTCGGAGTGTCGGAAAACGCCCAATCTTCAGTTTAGGGCGTCGTCGTGCCGGGGATGGTCGGAGCGGACAAGCATGAAACCGGTCGCGATGGCTGCGAATCCTAACGCAGCGGCGAGGAAGTGGAGTGGGACGCGGAGGCGGTCGTGGTAAGCGTATTGGAGATCGGAGTCCGAAGTCTCACGACTTCGGCTACGGGGAAGAGCGTCGGAAGATTCATGACTTCGGCTGCGGGCTTCGTAGCGGGCTTCCAGCCGTTTTTGGCGATCGTCGTACTTTGGAGAGACCGCCAGGAGACCGATGAGACCGGTGGCGCTGAATGCAAACAGCCAGAACCAGACCGAGTCGGTGATGCCGGGGCGGGCCACGCGATAGAGCGTATATCCGGCCGATGCGGCAACGACGAGGATGGCGGCGAGGGTGAGCCAGGGGCCGAGCATACCTTTACGATAACCGAATCGCGGGGTGGGTAGCGGGCGGGAGCGAGTGGCGCAAAGGAATGGACAAACAAACTTCGGTTCATCAGAAATGGATCAATTGAACAGGAGTCAACAGAGAAAACAGAGACTCGTTATTCTGTTGTCTCCGTTGACTCCTGTTCTTTCAATCGCTGATCGTAGATCGCTCCGTCGCCAAGTGGGGAAGTGACTCTTCGGCCGTTCCTAGCGCTTGCGCTTAAAGAACGGGCCGCCGTAGAGGGCAGTGTCGCCGAGTTGTTCTTCGATGCGGAGGAGTTGGTTGTACTTGGCCATGCGGTCGGTGCGGGAGGCGCTGCCAGTCTTGATCTGCCCGGTGCCGAGCGCGACAGCGAGATCGGCGATCGTCGAATCCTCAGTCTCGCCGCTGCGATGGCTGGCGATGCTGGTGTAACCATTGCGATGGGCAAGCTGAATCGCCTCGATGGTCTCGGTCAAGGTGCCGATTTGATTGACCTTGATGAGGATGCTGTTGGCGATGCCGCCGTCGATGCCGCGCTGGAGGCGCTTGGTGTTGGTGACGAAGAGATCGTCGCCGACGAGTTGGATCTGACTGCCGAGGCGCTCGGTCAACATCTTCCAGCCGTCCCAGTCGTCTTCGCTGCAACCGTCTTCGATACTGCAGATGGGATAGTTCTTGACCCAGTTGGCGAGGAAATCGACCATGCCGCGAGAGTCAAGCTCGCGGCCGTCGATTGCGTAGGTTTTCTTTTTGTCGTCGTAGAACTCAGTGGCCGCGACGTCGAGAGCGATCATCACCTGGTCGCCCGCACGGTAACCAGCCTCTTGAATCGCCTGCATGATCAGGTCGAGCGCCTCGCCATTGCTTTTGAGATCGGGCGCGAACCCGCCTTCATCGCCGACGGCCGTGTTGTATTTTTTGCCTTTGAGGACCTTCTTGAGTTGATGGAAGATATCGGCGCCGCAGCGAAGCGCTTCGCTAAACTTCGTGAAGCCCAGCGGCATGACCATGAATTCCTGCACGTCCACGGCGTTGTCGGCATGGGCGCCGCCGTTGACGATGTTCATCATGGGGGCGGGCAGGATTCTTGCCCCGGGGCCGCCCAGGTAGCGATATAAGCGGCAAGCCACAATGTTCGGCCGCCGCATGGGCCGTGGCGAGCGAGACGCCGAGGATGCCGTTGGCGCCGAGCTTCTTTTTGTTCTCGGTGCCGTCGAGCTGCAATCATCCGCCGATCGAGCGCGGCCTGATCGAGGGCATCCATTCCGGCGAGCTCGGTGGCGAGCGTTTCGTTGACGTTCTTGACCGCCTTGGTGACTGATTTTCCGGAGTAGTGCTTTTCGTCGCCGTCGCGAAGCTCCCAGGCTTCGTGGACGCCGGTGCTCGCTCCGCTGGGGACCGCGGCGCGGCCGAACGAGCCATCGACCAGGGTCACATCGACTTCGATCGTGGGGTTGCCGCGGCTGTCGAGGATTTGGCGAGCTTGAATATCGACGATGGAGCTCATGTGAGGGTTCGGGGTTTTAGGGTTCAGGGTTCAGGGTTCAGAAGGAGCAGCGGGTTGTGGCATTTTGGCGGATTGCTTGAGCATTGGCTAGGGTCGAGCAGTCGCTTCTCAATGCGGCACGCACCCGATACGATTTGAGTACGAGAATTGCTCAACATTCGCCAACAACGCCTATTCGGCCCGATGAGCGACGTGCAAACAACCCGGTGGCAAGCCGACGTCGAACCGCTGCCCGATAACCTGCGAAGCACGCAGCCGGGGGGCGGGCGGTGTTTCGCGATTGAATTGGCGTGGGGGAGGTTTCGGCGGTGGTATCTCAGGAGATTCAGGCCGGGTTATGTGTCGGCGAATGGCCGAGACGCGGCGCGGGAGCCTGGCCGGGTGCCAGAATCGAGGTTCTTGACTCGCGCGATTTGAAGTATTTCAAGAACCAGTGCACGGCACATTGGGCGGCAGTGGATGACCCGTTCCGCTGGCGCGAGGCGTTGCCATTTGCACGGTGGGGACTGTGCGAGCTGCAACTGATGGGCTGGCCGCTTGTGGCGGCGGCAGTTGGCTTGGCCCTTACGCCGTGGTGGTACTTGGCGTTTATTCCGGCGATACTCGCCGGCTTAATCGCCTGGTTTTTTCGCGATCCGCCGCGACGCATTCCCGATGAGCCGGGGCTGATCGTTTCGCCGGCTGACGGGAAGGTTGTCGAGATCACGCCGCTTGGCGCACCACGACTTTGTCGGCGGCCCGGCGGTGCGCATCGGCATTTTTTTGACCGTGTTTAATGTGCACATCAATCGCGCGCCCTGCCGGGCCCGGGTGGTGCGGCTGAATTATTCGCCGGGGAAGTTTCTTAACGCCATGGACCCGGAGAGCGCGATCGTCAACGAGAACCTGTGGATTGGACTGGAGGAGGCGGAGGCGCCTTATCGACGGCTGGTGTGCCGCCAGATCTCGGGGCTGCTCGCAAGGCGGATCGTGTGCGACTTGCGGCCGGGACAAGTCGTCGAGCGCGGCGAGAAGTTTGGGATGATTAAGCTCGGCTCGCGGACGGAGTTGATTTTGCCGGCGGAGGGGCTGACCGTCGTCGCCAAGGCCGGGCAATGGATGAAGGCGGGGCGCGATGTGATCGTCCAGTACGACGACGTGGCAAGTCAATAAAGCGGTTTCGCATGCGCAAGAAGATTCGAACGATCGCCATCCTGCCGACGCTGTTCACGCTGGGCAACCTGTTTTGCGGGTTCTTCAGCATCGTGGTGGCGTCGCGCATTGAAGCGCCTGGGGAGCTGATTTACAGATCGTTTCCACCGGATTGGGATCACCGATCCGACGCATCTGGCGTTTGACAAAGAGGACCCGACGCACAACATCATGCTCAGCGGCTGGTTGATCTTCTTGGCGATGGTGTTCGACGCACTGGACGGCCACGTCGCGCGGCTTTCGCGCACTTCGAGCGATTTTCGGCGCAGCTTGATAGCCTGTGCGACGTGGTGACGTTTGGCGTGGCGCCCGGCTTTTTGCTGGTGAAAGATGGTGCCGAACTTTGCGTATTTGCACCCTGGCGCCGTGTGGATCATGGCGGCGGTTTTCCCGCCTGTGCGGCGATGCGGCTGGCGCGGTTCAACGTGGAAACCGGCGACGAAGACGATCACATGAGCTTCAGCGGGTTGCCGAGCCCCGCAGCCGCCGGCTCGATCGCCGGTTTTGCGATCTTGTTCTACACAACGCGCATCGAGAGCCAGATCGCGGGAAAGGAGTGGCTGGCCGATGTGGATCGGGCGGTGCAACATGTCTTGCCGTGGTTTTCGCCGTGGCCGTGTCGGCATTGATGGTCTCGCGGATTCCGTACCCGCATGTCATCAACCAGGTGTTTCGGCGGCCAGCGAACCTTTGGGCATCTCGTGGGCGTGGTGTTTGCGCTTGCGGCTGTGATGCTCATTCGCGGCTACGCGGTGCCGATCTTGTGCGTATTGTTCGTGTTGTTTCCGCCGGTGAAGTATCTTCTGGCATCGGGTGCAGCAGCGACCGGCGGCTGGAGAATGAGCCGTTGTTTTGAGTGCGGTAATTCGGAGTGCGGAATGCGGAGTTGCATGCGTCGGCTTAGAATAGCTTCTTGTGAAGCAATGTTTACTGGATTGGTCGAAGCGATTGGCGAAGTTTTGGCTGTCGCTGCCGGAAGGCGCCGGGCAGCCGGCTGCTGATCTCGTGCGCCAAAGTTTGCGGCGGAGGCGGCGGTCGGCGAGAGCATCGCGGTCAATGGCTGTTGCTTGACGGTCGTGCATGTGGACCAGTGAGCGCTTGGAGTTTCAGGCGGGGCCGGAGACGCTTTCGCGCACCAACCTTGGCGAATTGAGCGCGGCAGTCGGGTCAATCTCGAACGGTCGCTGAAGCTTGGCGATCGACTGGGGGGTCATCTAGTGACCGGGCATATCGACGGCGTGGGAACGGTGGACCAGCGAGCGACGATGCGAGTTGGACCACGTTTTGGTTTCGCGTGCCGCATGAGACTGAGCCGCAAATGGCGGCAAAGGATTCGGTGCGATCGATGGAGTGAGCCTGACTTTGGTTGCGGTGGAGAGTGATCGGTTCAGCGTGCAGCTCATTCCGCATACGCTCGCGGTGACGACGCTCGGCCGGCGCCGGGCGGGCGACCGTGTCAATTTCGAGACCGATCTTTTGGCGAAGTATGTGGACCGGCAGCTTTCCACAACCGTTCAAGATTCAAGGTTCGAAGTTCAAGGTTCGACGCCGCATACTGACCTGGAACCGAAACCTGGGACTTTGAACAATTCGATGGCCGACCCTTCCCGCCGCCAAACACTGACGTTTCTCGAAGCAGCGCTTCGCGGAGGTGGGCTTAACCCTGGTAAAGCGGCATGGGCAGAATTTTCTGATCGATCTGAACCTGCTTGGGTTGCTGGTCGACACTGCCGACCTGCAGCCCCGACGACGTGGTATTGGAGGTGGGAACAGGCACCGGGTCGCTGACGTCGCAGATGGCCCAGCGTGTCGCGGCAGTGGTCACCGTCGAAGTGGACCGCAGATTGCACCAGTTGGCCAGCGAAGAGCTGATCGATTTCGACAATGTGACCATGCTCCATCAGGATGCGCTGCGGAACAAGAACAATCTGGACGAGGCCGTGCTGGCGGCGGTTCGGCGAGCGGCTTGAGCGAGGCGCCCGGGCGGCGGTTAAAGCTCGTGGCGAATTTGCCCTATAGCATTGCGACGCCCGTGATCTCCAACCTGCTCTTGACCGGACATGACTCCGGTATCGATGACCGTCACGATTCAAAAAGAGCTTGCCGAGCGGATCGTGGCGCAGCCCGGCACGAAGGACTACGGGGCCTTGAGCGTGTGGGTGCAGAGCCAATGCCGCGCCCAGATCGTGCGGCTACTGCCGCCGGAGGCGTTCTGGCCGCGGCCGCTGGTCACCTCGGCGATCGTGCACATCGAGTATGAACCGGAGATGCGAGCGCGGATTGCGGACTTGCGGTTCTTTCATGACTTTGTGCGATCGATGTTCTTTCATCGGCGGAAGTTTTTGCGGAGCGTTTTGATCAGCGCCTTCAAGGACGACCTCGAAAAGCGCGAGATCGATGAGATTCTAACGGATCTCAGGGATTTCGGAGCAGACGCTCGGGCGGAACAGTTGTCGGTGGAGACAGATGATTTCAGCTAACGCGATGCGGTTAGATCGCGGCTCGCGCGATCGATGAGCACCGCTGCGCCGAGCCCACTTGTTTCGGACAGCCGAACCGATTACTGCGACTGGCATGCCGACTCGTGTGTTAACGTATACCGCTAAGCCGCAGGGGTCGCCGGAGGCAAGCAGAGAACGAATTGCCATGCAGATTCATCGAGATGACCGGGGCGCAGTTGATGTCGGCGCTGAGCGAGAACGAAGCCACGCCCGAAGAGCTCAAGGCCGCGGGGCTGACCGACAGTGCCTGGTGCGGATCAATATCAGGGCGACATCGAAGTCCGACGCCACGACGGCTGGGACGTGATCGGCGGACTGATCGGCGAGTTCGAACCGCGGGTGAAGAAGGCCTCGGGACGCGATTGGGCGTAAGAGTATTGTCCGTCGCTGGCAGCTACCATTCGCCGCTGACTTTCTTTCCGTTGCGGACGCGCATTCTTAACAGCCGCCGCATGCGTTCTCGGGGCGGATCCATTCCTCTGCCGGTTCGGGAGCTACAGATCCTCGGGAAACTCGGTCAGGCGGCCATGTCATCCACTTGCACAAAGCCCATCAGGCCGTCCATCCAGGGATTTGTTCTGACCGGGAAGCGGCGTGCCGATCATGTCCGACGACAAGATAGGCGCGCGTGCTGCATGCAGCGGCACGCCGCGGATCTCGATCATCGAGCCTTCGGGCACTGGCCGGTAGCACTCCAGATTCAGCACGCGGCGGAGCAGCAGGTTCGCTTCGGCGCCGACAACGCGGAAGGCCGTGGCGTACGCCGCCTCCAACGCGATCCGCAACAACGACCCGGCGTAGAGCGTGCCGTGGTGGTTGGTGTCGGCCGGCAGGATCAGGCGGTGCGTGAATGTGATGTGCGACGCCACAGGGTTCAGGGTCTGGGGTTCAGGGTATAGCGAGGCAGAGTCATGACCAACTAATTTGAACCCGGGGCGGCCTGCCGGAATCGATCCTGTCGAAGCGAGTTTAGGCGTCGGGACCGCCGACGGCAATCTCCTGGCCCCGAGCGGCGGGCAGGCCGGGCTCGCCGCGATTGACGCCGGCGTGACGCAGATGCGAGGTGTCGATCTTGGTGAGTTCCTCGGCCAGGGCGTCCACGGTCTGGCGGATCTGCTTTTCGGTGTGCCGGGCGGTGATGAAGAACCGCAGCCGCGCGGCGCTCTCCTCGACCGCCGGGTACAGGATCGGCTGCACGTTGATGCCGCGGGCGAACAGCGCCTGCGACAGCCGCAAGGCGTGCAGCGAGTTGCCGAGTATGACCGGCACCACCGGCGTGTCGTTGCTCATGCCGGTGTTCAGGCCGCGCTCTTTGGCCAGTGCCAGGAACAAGCTGGCGTTGCGGTGGAGCCGCGCGACACGCTCCGGCTCGTCCTCCAAGAGACGCAGCGACGCGAGCGCCGCCGCGGCGTTGGACGGCGGCATGCCCACGCTGTAGACGAAGCCGGGGCAGGTGTACTTGAGGTACTCGACCAGGGCCTTGCGTGCCGGCGATGTAACCGCCGCAGCTGCCGAACGACTTGCTGAGCGTGCCCATCCAGATATCGACGTCGGCTGGGTTGACGCCGAAGTGCTCGCCGATGCCGCGGCCGTGCAGGCCCATCGTGCCGGCCGAGTGGGCCTCGTCGACCATCAGGAAGGCCTTGTGCCGCTTCTTTGCGCTCGACGAACTGCGGCAGATCGGGATAGTCGCCGTCCATGCTGTAGACGCCTTCGATGACGACCAGCACGCGGCGGTAGTCGTGGCGCAGTTCGGCCGAGAAGCTGATCGAGCGTCTTCCAGTCGTTGTGCGGGAACGGCCGGCGCCGGGCGCCGCTGAGGACGCAGCCTTGGATGATGCTGTTGTGCGAGAGGCTGTCGTGCAGGATCAGGTCGCCGGGGCCGAACAGGTGGCCGATGGTGGTTTCGTTGGTGGAGTGGCCGCCGACGAAGCAGATCGCATCTTCGACGCCGAGAAAGTCGGCGATGGCCCGTTCCAGCTCGCGGTGCATCGGCTTTTCGCCGCTGACACCAGCCGGCTGGCGGAGACGCTGGTGCCGTAGCGATCGACGGCAGCCTTGGCCGCCTCGACGACGGCGGGATCGCCCGACATGCCGAGATAGTTGTAGCTCGACCAGTTGATCATCTCGCGTCCGCCGATCACCGTGGTGTCGTTGGTGACGCGTTCGTGCACGTTGAAGTACGGGTTGACCAGGCCCGGTGCCTGCAGAGCGCTCGCATGTTCTGCTTGAGCGCCAGGTACTCGGGGTAGAGCTCAAAGCGGTAATTCTCCGGCGGGACCTCGGCGACGCGGCGGCTGCGCCCTTGGCACGAGGCGTTTTGCCCAGGTAGGTCTCGACGGCTCGACGACCTCGCGGCAGGTTTCCATCGTGACGAGCACCTGCTCGGGGAACCGGCCGCCGAAAGTGTCTTCGAGCGCGGCGACGATCTCCATTCGCTCGAGCGAGTCGAGCCCAAGCTCGACGATGTTGGTTTCCAGCGTGAGCCCTGCGCCGCGTCTCCTTGGCGATTTTGCGCACTTCGTCGAAGCACGATTTCGTGCGGTCTCTTTGGAAACGCGGCGCGCGGGCGGGCGGCGGCGAGCGCCGCACCATTGGTCGAAACCGCAGCTTGCCGGCTCGCTCGGCGCGGTTCGACCGTGCGCTTCGGCCGGTACGACGGCGCTTGTCCCAGGCACGCCATTGAACGCACGACCTCGCAGCGTGCCGTCGAGGAAACCGGCGCGCGACGGCGTGCCGCTGAATCTTGCCGCTCGACGTCTTGGGAATGCTGCCCGCCTTGAGCAGCACGACCGCGTCGACCGGCAATTCGTGCTCGGCCGAAACGGCGCGGCGGATGGCGGCGATGATCGGCTCGAACGATGCCTGGTCGCGATGACGACCGCGTTCGA
The DNA here is from genome assembly GCA_963829655.1 of Pirellulales bacterium. GTDB lineage: Bacteria > Planctomycetota > Planctomycetia > Pirellulales > JALHPA01 > JBBDYH01. Next base: position 4,240,300 of record CAWHJG010000002.1, on the reverse strand, counting down.
TCTCGTCCACGATGACCAGCCGCTCGCGGCCCTCCACCTCCACGGTGAACGCGGCGCCTGCGCCGCGCGAAGATCGCTCGATGGCTGCGCTCGACGGTGGCTTCGATGTCCTGCGGGTAGTGATTGACGCCGCGGACGATGATCAAGTCCTTGATCCGGCCGGTGACGAACAACTCGCCATCCTGCATGAAGCCGAGGTCGCCGGTGCGCAGGAAGGGACCGCGGCCGCTGTCGGTCGAGATACGCGCGGAACGTGTCTTCGGTGTCTTCGGGGCGGTTCCAATAGCCTTGGGCGACGCTGGGGCCGGAGACCCAGATTTCGCCCACCTCGTCGGCGGCGCAGCGCGTCATCGTGTCGGGGTTGGCGATCACGATCTCTTCGTCGAGCAGGTTGCCGCCGCAGCCGACCAGCGCACGTGCATCCCTCCTCGTCGGCCAGAGCATCGACGACCTGATTGTTCTCGAGCGCTTTCGAGTCGAAATGGCGGATGACCGGCGGAGCGCTGCGATAGCCGCCGGAGACGATCAGCGTCGCCTCGGCCAGGCCGTAGCAGGGATAAAACGCCTCGCGGCGGAAACCGCACGGCTCGAACGTGCGCGTGAAGCTTTCGATCGTCTCTTCGCGGACCGGCTCGGCGCCGTTGAACGCCAGCGCCCAGCTGCTCAGGTCCAGCGTCTCCCGCTGTTCGGGAGTGATCTTGCTGCACGCAGAGGTCGTAGGCGAAGTTCGGCCCGCCGCTGATCGTCGCCTTGTACTTGCTGATCGGCGTGCAGCCAGCGAAACGGCTTCTGCAAGAAACGTAACGGGCGACATGAGCACGTTCGGGCCGGCCGATGTACAGCGGCTGCAGGATGCCGCCGATCAGCCCCATGTCGTGATACATCGGCAGCCAGAACACGCCGATGCCCGAGCGCGTGTTCTCGAACGCATAGGCGATCAGCGCCGAGTTGTGCATCAGGTTCGCGTGGGTGAGCATCACCCCCTTGGGCGTGCCGGTCGAGCCGGAGGTGTATTGCAGGAACGCCAGCGTGTCGCCGTGGACGTCGGGCTGTCGCCAGTCGGTCTCCTCGCCCTTTTCGATGCTGGTCGGTCGCCAGCCAGGGCATGTGCTTCGAAGTTGGGCGACTGATCGAGCAAGCCGTGGTGCACGCGGTCGAGCACCTCGATGGTGGTGAGGGCGATCTTGGCTTCGGCGTCGTCGGCGATCGCTTCGATCCGCGCCATGTCGCGGTTGCGCCGGGGCGGATAGGCCGGCACGGCGATCACGCCCGCGTACAAGCAGCCGAAGAACGCGGCGATGAACTCCAGCCCCGCGGGATACAGCAGCAAGGCCCGCTCGCCGCTCAGGCCCATCGCCTGCAGCCGTGCGGCCGATGGCGCGAGCCTGCCGATCGAGCTCGCGGTAGGAGAGTTGGACCTCCTCGTTGCTCGCCATCGACCAAGTAAATAAACGCACGGTCGTGCCCCAGGTGGGCCGACCGGTGCCGCAGCAGATCGACCAGATTCGATGGACCAAAAAACGATCCTGGAAGATGATCGGGGGCCACAGCGGATGGTGCTCCAGACGAGGGACGGCGTTGCGGCAGCGACTCGCTCGAACGACTCATTGCAAGTATTCCGGGGCCGTGGGACGAGAATGGTAGTTTCTCGTCTCATCGGCGGTACGGGGGCTACATGCCGCAGTGAATTGCGTCCAAGCGATTCGACTTAAGTGTTTGGCAGGCTTACATTAGGAACAAGTATGCGCGAACCACACGGGTGGTCCAGAACCGGCATTCGGAGAGGCGTGACCTCGGCGGTTTGCCGTGTGGGACCGATATCTTCCCCAAAACCAGCCTAAGTAGCTTAACACGGTGTGAAAACCGTGACAAATCATGCCACCCACCGGGCCCGATTCCGCTCAGACCGAGAATGAGGGGGACGGCCGCCTACCTTGACGAATAGGCGAGCGGCTTCTCGTAGATGCGATAGGTTTTATACCGCTGGCCACCAACGGCCTCAATCGTGCGATTGATGAGATGGTTGTCTTCCAGCGTCCAGCTCAGCTCCGCCCCGGTGTAGTGCAGTTGCTCGGTTCCGTGCGTGAATGTCTGAAGCACCAGCATCTCGGCGATTCCCCGGCGGCGGTATTGAGGCAGCACGCCAAGCGCGATGAGACGGCCGGTCTTGACCCGCTTGAGATTACTACGGAGCTTGAAGAACCCTAGTGGTAGGCCGAACTTGGTAAGTCGGCCGTTGAGCGGTCGAATGGCTTCATTCAGATCGGGAAGCGTCATCGAAAAGCCCACCGGCTGGCCATTCACCTCGGCCATGAGCATCAACTCGGGCGTGGCGAAGTGGCGAAGCTGCCGGCCCATCTCGGCGGATTCGGCCGCGCTCATCGGCGCCATAGCCCCAATTGTCCTTCCAACACTCGTGGTACAAGAGCTTGCAGCGCACCAGTTCGGCAGCGAAATCGCGTCGGCATGGCGCGAATGGTGATCTTGCTCCGCTGGCGCAGCCGCTCGACGCGTTGACGCCAGCGCTGGATATCTGGATTGCGGCAGTCGAACCACCAAGCGTAGAGATCCTTGGACTTTTCCAGCCCCCACGAAGCGAGCAACGCCTCGTAGTACGAGGGATTGTGGTTCATCATCAGCCGCGGCGGCCACTGAAATCCATCGATCAACAAGCCACAGGAATAATTCGTCGAGTAGTCGATTGGTCCCATGATGGTCGTGCGGCCGCGCCGCGAGCCAATCGGCGGCTGTGTCGAGCAAGTCGTGGGCGACGGCTTCGTCGTCGATCGACTCGAACATTCCAAAGGTTCCGACGTTCGAACCGTGGCATTCGTTGAATCGAGGGTCGTCGGCAACGAGCACGCGCCCGACGGCGGCGCCGTCGGAGTAGGCAATGAACTGAGCCGCGTGCCCGTACTGGTAAAAGGGGTGTCTGCGGATTGATGAATTCCTTTCGCTCAAACAAGAGCGGAGGCACCCAACACGGATCATCGGCGTAGATTTGCCAGGGGAGCCGGATGAAGCGATCACGATCCTCCGCGGTGCTGACCGGAACGATCCGTACTGCGCCGCGGCAAGACACGTGGCTGGCGGGCTCGAATGATCACAGGCGCTCCTCGCTTCATGCTCCTGGTAGCGCTCTATCCGCGCGGAAGGCTCTTGTAGCATAGCGATTCGTGGGCGTTGTTGACAATGCGGAAGTGCTTTGGGGAAGAGGGTTTCGAAAGTGGAAGGCGCTATGAGGACATTCGCCGACGAGCACAAATGAATGAGACGTCGTGCGGTCGAGGTTTTGCTGCATGCATGTTGTTGTAAATAGCCATGCTATCCACTCTTGTTTACACTCATGCAGCACAACTACGGCTTGCAATGGTCCGGTGGCGCAATAGAATTAACTCAAGGTGGCGAAGATTACGGTCTCTATAGAGGATCGACGAATTGCTTACCGAAAAAGAAGTTGCGCAAAGTTGGCGGTTGATGTTCAAGGGGCGAGAGTTGAACGACAAGTTGTTCAAAGAGGCCGAGGCGCTGTTGGATGAGCTGCGCTCGGAAAGCCCGCTGCGGCATCGCCTTTCGGGCGAGCTCGTAGAATTGCGTAAAATGGCTGTGGCGCGGTAGGTGAGTTGGTGGAACGGCGCCCATGGTGGGGCAGCGCGGATTAGGTCCGGCGGGATGGATTACCGAAGGCCGCTTGACCCACCCTACGCGGTGCGGTGCAGTAAAACACAGCCACCCGCCGCTTGACCCACCCTACCGGTTCATTTCAAAGCCGAAGTCGAAGCCGTTGGTGATGAAGGCTTCGCTCTTGCGGTCTTCGCGAATCGTGATGTCCGGCAGCGTCCAGTCGATCCGCCGTGTTGCGCAGACCCATGCCGCCGGCTATGATGCCGGTGTAGCCCATCTTGAGAGCGAACACCTTGGTGAGCTGATAGTGTGCATTGAGGCGCAGCTCGCCGATGGGTGCGAAGGTTTCATCCGAGCGGGCGTTCTTGAACACGTGCGGCTCGAAATTGGCCAAGGCGTTGGGAGCATTCAATTGAGGTCCCGTGTCTCTGAAAGGGATGCCTGCTGGAAATAGTTCCCAACGATAGTCATTGGGGTCCTTGGTTCCGTAGTGTCCACGGACTTCAGCCTGTTGAAAATTCACCGCCGCTGTGAACCGGCCTTCACTGGAGATCATCCAACGCCCGGTTTGCTTGCTCCAACGCGCACCGATCTGGGGACCGACCGCGTGATTGTCGATTTCGGCATTGAGGAGGAACTCGTCGAGAATTCCGCCGTTTACCGGAATAATTCCGGCTCGATTGAATGGCGGATCCATCACACTGGCATCCGCGTTTGTACCCAATAAGTCGAACTGATCCCGCATGTTGTAGTACCGCGCACCGAGCATCCACTCCCAAGCCCCCCCGTAGTGGAGGCGTGGTAGCCGCCAGAGTTTCATCACCTCCGCGCTCCAATTGGTGGTCTGGTTTTGGAGTGTGAGCGAAGCGAACGACACCGGCGTAAAGATACGGTCGCCGTAATCGATCGGGGCAATCGCACCATCCAACGGGCGCCCGAACACACCGCCGGGGTCAAAGTTCTCGATCGTCGCCGGAACGCTAAGGTTGCCGTTGATGGCACGACCGTAGACGTTGTTGCTGTTTAGATCATCATCGTAGTTGTCGCCGTTGACATCGACGAAGCCGAACGTTTGATGGAACGGATCGTTGAATACGATCTGGGCAAAGCCGTCGGAAAAGCGCTTGTCGTGAGTGTGGACATGGAACGTGCTCAGCATCCAACCCGTGTCATCCACGATGTAGCCGAACTCGAAGCGGTTGCCCCAAACCCAGTCGGATTTGATGAATGAGGTGTCCACGTCGTTCTGCAAAATGATGTAGAACTGATCGCGAGCCAGAGTGTCATCGAAGGGCAAACTATAGACACGCTCGTTGGCCTCGTCGCCGATATCGATCTTTTTGGGACGCGTAAATGCCCAGACGAGACGGTCGTAATTAAAGAAGAACCCTTCATTGAGAGCGGGACGGTCGCAACCGTACTCGCTGAGGTCGGGTTCTTCGAACCATTGATATTCCATGTCTTGCAATTCGGGCACCGGCGCGAACGGAGTGAAATGGCCGGGGTCGAAGGCGCGGGTCGAGACTGGGTTATCGGCGGCCAGCAGACCGGTTCCGCCGGCCAGCAGCAACGCCGCAACCTGGAGCCACGCCTTGGGGCTGAGGATCGACATGGTAGAAATCCACCTTGCCTGCTCTTGGGATTCTCGCGCACGGCCACCCTTGCGCGTGCGTAAATTGGCTGTGCGGTTTGTATCGGACGTGGCGCTAGTAGCAGTTGAGTAAGAAAGGCAAAGTTTGCTGAAAATGCCGGTCGTTCGGGCGTCGGCGGAACAATGGCATGGCAAGCTGGGCAAAGCACCAGGAAGGCTCCGGCACACTTGGTTTCGCCGAGGTATCGCTTGTAGCGCCTTGCGGAGTTGATTGTCGCACGGGAAACGGGGGCATATACTGCTCTGGAATGCAATCAAAGGGGTCCGGAGTCTTTGCAGTGTAGCCGTAACCAGTTAACGGCGTTTTGCGATGAAGACTCCCGACCCCCTTCCTTGGAGAAATCAATGATGCGTCGATTCTGGCTGGCCTCGCTGGCACTGCTACTGACTTTGGTGTGGCTTGCTAGCACGTTCTGGGCACGCGAGAGGCCCGCTGTCGAGGACAAGGCCCCCGGGGCGGCTGGAAAGGCGAAGTCCGACGGCACGTTCCTGCGGGTCGTCCGGACCGACGAGGGGCAGCCGGTTGCGATGGAAACGTCGATCGCTCGTTATGTTCCAAAAAGTGGCGATAGCGGCGTGATCGTGGAGCTGGTCAGCGCGGTACACGTCGGCGAGCGGAATTACTATTCGGCCTTGAACAAGGCTTTTGAGGGTTACGACGTCGTGCTGTACGAACTGGTCGCGCCCGAGGGGACGCGCGTGCCCAAGGGGGGAGGCAAGTCAAAGAGCGTGGTTTCGGGTTTGCAGAACAGCTTGAAGGACTTGCTGGATCTCGAGTTTCAGCTCAACGAAGTGGAGTACACGCGAGATAACTTCGTGCACGCCGATATGTCGCCGGAAGCGTTTTCAAAGGCGATGGCCGACCGGGGCGAAAGCATCTGGGGGATGATGTTTAAGATGATGGGGCATGCCATGGCCCAGCAGATGAGCAATAAGAACGCGCCGAACGATCTGGATGTGTTGATGGCGCTGTTCTCGCCCAATCGGGCACTGGAGATGAAGCGGCTGATGGCGGGGCAGTTCGAGAACTTGGAGACGCTCACCGCGGCCCTTGGCGGGCCGGACGGCTCGACCTTGATCGAGGGCCGCAATCGGGCGGCGCTTGTAGTGTTGAAGAAGCAGCTTGACGCGGGAAAGAAGAAGGTCGCGATTTTCTACGGCGCGGGACATATGCCCGCGTTCGAACGACAACTGGCGGCGGATTTTGGTTTGAAGTTTGACAGCGAGCGCTGGGTGGAGGCGTGGAACTTGCGCGATAATCGCACTGCGGCGAAGCGCGGACTGTTCGGCGGTTTGAAGCAAGCGATCGAACCGAAGAACGGCGCGAACGGGGCATCGAAAGACGCGGCCGACCGGTCGAAATCTGGCAACTGATCCGCGCTGAGGCTTTCGCTGCCGAGCCGAGACTGTCGCACGACAGCCTTGGCAATCTTTGCTTTACAGTCTGGCTGAATTCTCGCATACTAACCGGCCGCAAATGCGATCAGGGAATGCGCAGCGTGCTAGCACTGCGCGTGATCACGAGGAGCTTCACGGATGCCGCGGCTATCGATGAACGAGATGACCACGTTCCGGTGGTCGTTCGAAGAAGATGTCCAACACTACCGCGATGCAGGAATTCCCGCCATAGGCGTGTGGCGGCAGAAGCTGACCGATTTCGGCAAGGAGCGCGGCATCGAGTTGCTGCGCGAAAGCGGTCTGGCGGTGTCGAACTTGATGTGGGCCGGCGGCTTCACGGGCAGCGACGGCCATACGCACCGCGAAAGCATTGACGACGGGCTGGAGGCGATCCGATTGACCGCGGCGCTCAAGTCGCCGTGCCTGGTGGTGTATAGCGGCAGCCGGGGCGGGCATACCGTGAACCACGCGCGACGTTTGTTGATTACCGCGCTAAAAGAACTGTCGCCGGTGGCGCAGGAGTTTGGCGTGAAGCTGGCGCTGGAGCCAATGCACACCGCGTGCTCGCAGGAATGGACGTTTCTCAATGGGTTGGACGACACGCTGAATATGCTGGAACAAGTCGGCGGCGGCTGTGTGCGGCTGGTGTTTGACACGTATCACTTCGGTTGGCAGCCGGAGGTGCTGACGCAGATATCCCGCGTTGGCGCCGCGAATTGGCGTGGTGCATCTGGCCGACGGCAGGCCGCCAAACGATTCGGAACAGATTCGCAGCCGCCTGGGCGAAGGCGAGGTTCCGCTGGCGGAGATTGTGGGCGCTACTTTCGGCCGCCGGGTACGACGGAGATTATGACGTGGAGCTGTTGGGGCCCGACCTGGAGCACGCCGACTATTTTCAATTGATCGCCCATTCGAAGCGGGCATTCGAAGAGCTTGTACCGCGGTGCGCGGCGGCGGCGACCTAGCGAACCGGCTATTGGTTCTTTCGGCGGGAATCAACTCGAGGCAGACCAAACGATCGCGGCCGCGCAAATACAACAGGCCATGGGAGAGAATCGGCGCCCCCCAGGCCGGGTACTGCACCAGCTCGCGCTGTGTTTTCGGATCGACGACTTGCATCCGCGCGACCTCTTCGTACTTTTTTGGATTGACTCGCACGAGCAGCAGTTCGCCGTATTCGCCGAGGCAGAGGAAGTGACCGTCAACGTATAACAGCGACGAGCGGCTCAAGCCAGGTTCGCTCCATTGCACCTTGCCGGTGGAAAGTTCGATGCACCGCAGCTCGGCTTCTTGAGTGTGGCGGCCGCTGGAGGCATAGAGGAAGCCATCGATGTGGATCGGTGTGTTCCAGTGTATTTGCAGCGCCTTGCGCGCGGCCGCTGTTGGGCGTCGTCCCACAGCACATCGTATGCCGCCGGTCTTCACGCGCAATGCGCGCTGCCGGGACCGTAGCATTCGGAAATGAAGACGCGGTCCCCAACAACGACCGGGTTACTGGCGTTGACGCTTTCCAGGATTTTCGCGCCAGGGGAAGTGAAAATCGACCTTGCCGCTGCCTGGGTCGAACCCCACGAGGCCCCCGCGGGCGAACACAAAGCCGAAGCGGCGGTCGCCGATTGTCGCGAAGACGGGCACCGCATAACTAGCCAACTCGTCGGTGATCTTGTATTTCACGTCGCCGGTGCGCTTGTCGAAGGCGACAATGCCGGACCCGTTGCCGCGAACGAGGTTGAGCTGCCCGGGGGGCGTGTTCTTGTCGTCTTCGGGGCTGCCGCCGACTTGAGCAATCAAAAGGTCGCCCTCAATGGCGGGCGTGCTACCGACGCCGAAGAAGTTCTGGACGACGTTGAATTCCTTCGCAGTATCGACTTTCCAACGGATGGAACCGTCGCGTACGTCGAGGCACTGTAGCAGCCCTTCGGCGCCGTAAATATACACGCGGTCGTCATCGATGATCGGGTAACAGCGCGGGCCGTTGTCGTAGCCATAAAGGTCCTGATAGGCGCTTTTGTAATCGAAGTGCCATAGCTCATTGCCGGTTTCACTCTCTAGACATGAGAGCCGCACTGTGCGGCCGGTCTGGTCGAAGGCAAGCAGGCGGCCGCGGCTGATGGCGGGCATGGCGTAGCCCGCACCCATCGTTCGCTGCCAGACGAGTCGCGGCGGAGTTTTCGACCAATCGGTGAGGATTCCCATCTCGCGCGATTTACTGTCGGCGGTGGGACCAAGGAAGCGGGGCCAGTCGTCGCCGTCTTTTCGAATGCGGAGATCGGAGGCAACGGTCGCTGCATCGTGCCCTTCGTCGCGCCCGGAGTTTGATGTCGGTCGCTCCGTTGCTGCGCTGGTCGCTTGCGATTTTTCGGGCGGGGCCGCACCCGAGGGGCGCAGCCGCAAAGCACCATCCCCAACAGGAACAGGCAAAGTGCGGTGCGTCGTATACGGTGCCAGTCGGGACATGCACCAACTATACTACCTCGTTGCCGGGTTGCCATCGACCTTGTTCGTTCACGACGATGATTGAAATCGAGCCAAACATCCGCATCGCCGATCGCGAGCTTCGCTTCAGCTTCGTGCGCAGCTCCGGGCCCGGCGGACAGAACGTGAACAAAGTCAACAGTAAGGCGGTGCTGCGCTGGTCGGTGGCCACCAGCGGCGGGCTGCCGGAGGCGGTGCGGGGGCGGTTTTATGCGCGGTATCGAACGCGAATCAATGACGCCGGCGAGTTGGTGTTAACGAGCGAGCGATATCGCGACCAGCCGCGCAACGAAGAAGACTGCCGACAGAAACTGCACGACATGCTGTTGGCGGTCGCGCGTCCGCCCAAGCGGCGAAGGAAGACCAAACCGACGAAGGCAAGCATCGAACGGCGCCATGAGCAAAAGCGGACGCGGTCGCGGAAGAAAGAGCAGCGGCAATGGAGGGGGGAAGAGTAGTTGTGTCGAGTCATTATTTGCGACATGCAATATCCACGAGGACCTGCCATGAAACTTTCGATTTCAACTACTGCTGCCCTTGCGATTGTTTTTTTCTCGATTTCTCCCCTCGCCGCGGCAGAACTGCCCGCGAATGAGAAAGTAACTGCGACAAAGCTGTTCGAAGTCCCCGCCTACTGCGAGGGGGTCGTGTTCGACCACGCGGGGAACGGCTATATCTCATGGGACAAATCGATCACGCGATTTTCTCTGCGACGGCAAACACGAAGTTTGGGCGGAGACCGGAGCGCCCAACGGGCACAAGATCCTGGCGGACGGCACGCATCTGGTTTGCGACGCAAGCCACCACGCGGTGTTGCACTTGTCGGCCGACGGCAAGATGCTCGAGCCGGCGAGCAAGGAGTGTGACGGCAAGCCGCTGCGCGGCCCGAACGATCTCACGCTGGATACAGCCGAACGGGGGTTTTTATTTCACCGATCCCGGCGGCAGCGATCGCGACAAGCGGATCGGGACGGTTCACTACGTGGACCGAACCGGCAAGACGCACTTGGTTGCTGAGAAGTTTGCGTTCCCGAATGGCATCGCGCTTGCGGCCGACGGTAAAACGTTGTACCTGGCCGAGAGCCAGACGAACCAGATTCACATCTACGATGTGCTTGGCCCAGGGAAGTTACGCGGGCCGAAGTCGTCCATCGACCTACCGAAGCACGAAAGCGGCGATCACGTGCGCAGCCAGCCCGACGGCATTTGCCTCGACGCGGATGGCAATCTTTACGTCGCTCATTACGGCATGAAGCAGGTGCAAGTACTCGACCCGAGCGGGAAAGTGATTCGCCGCTACCCGGGCGGCAACCTGACGACGAGCAACGTGGCCTTCGGCGGACCGAACCGCGATCAACTGTTTGTCACGGGCGGATTGGTCGGCGAAGGCGGATCGGCCGGCGGCCTGTTTCGGCTCGACTTGGGAGTGAAGGGGCTGAAGATTCTGCCGGAGAAGAAGTAGGAGCGCAAGCGATTAGATCCGTTTCGCCATAATTGCTGTAACGCGCTTTTGAATCCGGCACAGTATCACGGTTCCGGACTCGTCCCCTTCCCCGCTCAGCTCGCGCTGCAATCGCGCCGGATCGATTTCCACGCCGCGTTTTTTCACTTCGACAGCGCCGATGTGGCGCTTGACGAACCCAGCTCGCCAACTTTTTGGCGTCGTAGGGCAAGACCTCCAGCACCTCAAACGCGGCCAGCAGCGGAGTGTCCACAGGCGTATCGGCGGTTAGATAAGCAGCCGTTGTGCTCACCGCTTGCAGAGCGTAAAGATGGGCCAGCGCTCCGGTCAAGTCAGCCGCGAGAACGGCGGCATCGGGCTCGTAGACATATCGGCCGATTTGCGGCGCGGACAGAAGCGGTACGCCGGCGCGTCCGACAAAAGTCTCCGATCGGGCGGGTCCAGGTTCGCCGACGTTGTTGAGCACCACGGTCGCGCGTCGCATTCCGGCGTGGGCGGCCAGCGAGCCAAACCACCCCACCAACTGGCGGCATTCTCGCTTGCGGCTGATCCACTCCAACTCGGCATCGTGCCAGGGTACGTCGGTCGCTGGCGCGTCGCGAGACTGCTTGGCGATGACCATGTCAGCCGCGGGCGCGAGTTTGATGGCGCCGTTCGGGTTTTCGTCGAGCAGCCGCGCGATTACTCGGGGACCCGGATCGTGAAGCGTGATGCGAGTCGTTCGTTTGCCCTCGGGGCGGCGGTCGGGATCGATATGCCAGGCGGCAAAGTCGGCCACAGAATACCGATCGGCGTCTGCGACTTCGATTGTTGCCGACGCGGCTAAAAGCCCTGCGTTGACCTTAGCGATATGTGCAACCGCCGGGTCGCGATCGACTCCGACCACGGGTCCCCGTTCAGCGAGCGCCATCAGGTCACCGCCGATGCCGCAGCATAAATCGGCCGCCGGCACGTTGACCGGTAAGCGGGCCTCCTTGTAGCGGGCCACGGCCTCGTCGGTTGCCTGTTCCAGGCCGACTCGCGTGAAGAACATTCGCTCGGCCAATGAGAACTTCTCGGTGCCCCGGTGGCGGAGCACGGCCTGTTCGATCACCAGCCTGGCGTGGTCCGGGGAAAGGTCCTTGCGAAGCCGCTTGGCGGCGACGAGCGAATCCCCTGCCCCGGCAGCCAATTGGAGCCAGGGCTGGGCGTCCGGGCTGGTCAGAAACAGTACTTCCTCGTCAGTCATTTAGAGCCTAACCGCTTGCCAATTTGACACTTGCCGCCACCGTACTTACACTGAAATATGTCGCCAACGCGGCGGGCTTGTGCCCGCGTGCGGCCTTGTCTCGTCTAGCTGGCCGCAGTTTCGCACCGCCTTGGCGGCTCCACGCCCCTTCGACCAGCAATCATACTGGAACAGCCCCGACGCGCGGTTTTCCGCGCCTGATTCACTGCCCGCAGGAGGAGCCATGGCCGCTCGCGAGAACCAGGGTTTACAGATAGCGCTAATCATCTTCGTGATGCTGACGATCATCCTCAGCGTGACGACGTTTTTGTTCTATCGGAACTACAAGGGCGAGGTCACGAAGAAGGAGAGCGCCGACAACGAAGCAAAAAACGCCAATCAGCAAATGCGCGAAACACAGGAAGAGCGCGACTACGTGGTCCAACTATTGGGCTTTCCGCAGACGGATAAATACACGGACTACAAGCCGAAGGCCGATGCGATCATTCCAAAGTACAACGAGTTCTTTAAGTTGAACCTGGCCGACGAGCGGAAGAGCATGTTGAACCTGGTCGATGAGATGGGCAAGACCATCAACAACAAACATCAAGAGCTCGTGGCGGCCCAGCAGGAGATCGAAACTCAGAAGAAAGCGCGCGACGCCGAAAAGAACCAATTCGCGTCCGCGCTGCAAGTGCTGACTAAGGACAAGGACGACGCGGTCAAGGAGAAGGAAACGGCCAAGGCGGCGTTTATCGCGCAGGTCGCCTTGCTGAACAAGTCCAAGGACGAGGCGGCCAGCACGATCGCCAAGCAGAACCAGGACCTGCAACAGTTGGCAGGCACCACCGCGCAGCAGGTCAAGACGCTGCGCGATCAGCTTGGCAAGTCGCAGCAAGTGGTCACGGATCAGGGCGAAAAGATCTCGCAGCTTGAGAACCCGGTGCCGACGGTGCCGGACGGCAAGATCGCCTGGGTGAATCAGCGCGACAACATCGTGTACGTCAACGTAGGTTCGGCCGATGGCTTGCCTCGCCGTACGACCTTTAGCGTGTTCGACAAGGACGCTACGGATGCCAGCACCGCGGTGCAAAAGGGAAGCATCGAGGTGCTCAACATTCGCGCCGCTCACATGGCCGAGGCACGCATCCTGGAAAGCTCCAATTCCGATCCCATCGTTCCAGGTGACATCATCTACACGCCGCTGTGGTCACCTGGACAAACGCCACATTTTGCAATCGCGGGCCGGATCGACTTCGACAACGACGGCGTAAACGACCGCGAGAAGCTCAAAAACCTGATCACGTACAACGGCGGCGTCGTGGACAGTGAGGTGGATGACAAAGGCAAAGTCATCGGTCAGATGACACCCAAGACGCAAATGCTGATCCTGGGGAGTGCACCTGACGAAAAACAAGAGGAGCTGGTCAAGGGATTCAGCCAACTGAAAGGCGAGGCCAAGGCCCTGGGTGTGCCAAACATGAAGCTCGAGGCGTTTCTCAATCAGATTGGTTATAGCGTGCGACCGACCACCTCGGGCACTACCAACGACGGCCAGCCACGCGAGCTGCGTAACCCTGGCCGGCAGGGCGACAATACCGACAACTCCGGCGAGGGCTTCCGAACGCGCCGCCCACTGGAGAAAAGCGGCAACGGCGCTTTTTGACCGCGATGGCTTTTTCCCCAAAGCGTCAATCTTGGCTGTGCGCTTTCGTTTCGAACACGCCGTAGGTCTGTCTTGGCACCTCGACGCGCTTACCGAGGAAACCGCCGTCGCTGAAAAGAGCCCGTGGCGGGTGCGTGGTGGTTATTGGCGTGGTGTCGCACATTGACCGCCACGGGCTGATTGTCCGATTGTTCGCGGTGGTTTTCCAATTCGCCGCGAAGAATTTTCACGTCGCGAGGGGCCGCCAGCCCAAGCGTCACTCGGTCGCCCGAGACGCGCTGTACGACCACCTCGATACCCTCTCCGATGATGATTCGCTCCCCAACTTTTCGACTCAGAATTAACATGGGTCCCTCCGTTTACAGTTCCATGGATCGTGTGTTTTGAATGTCCGTGGCGTAGACGCAATGCGGATGCCAGCAGTTCGCAATACCACAAGAAATCTTGGCGTGCCGCTCTAAGTGTTTAGTAGTTAGTCTCTTCTTAGTAAGCGCGGGCGAGATACAAAGCGGGCGCACCGTCCGGTGCGACCTATCATCCAGTCCCGATTTGGGCCTGCGTCGCTATTTGAGACGATGTTGTGCAGCCGGATCGGTAAGGAAGTCCGGCATTTACATCGCTCACGCTAGCACGTTAAATGGCGTCGCACGTCATCTCGAAAGGAGGCCGCCCATGCGACTTGCAGTGTGTATCGTAGGCGTACTCGGCATTTGGCCATTTCTTACGGCGGCACAGGAACAAAAGACCGAAGATTTGCTGCGCGAACGGTCGGAGGATGCCATCCAGTTTGCCACCAACTCCATAAAACAGGATTCCAACAACTTGCCTGCCTATCGGATGCGCGCGAGTGCGTATCTACATCTGGACCAACCGGAGAAGGCGTTGGCCGATCTCGACCGCGCGGTCGAACTGAATCCCGAGGGAGCCGACCTGCTGGAACTGCGCGGCACAGCGCGGTTCATGCTTGGCCATATCAAGGACGCTATCACCGACTTTGACCGCGAGATCGAGCTGAAGCCCGAGCGCGAGCCGTGGCATTGGAAGCGCGGGCTGGCATACTACTACGCCGGCGAATATGAAAACGGACGGCGGCAGTTTGAGCGGTATCACGATCGCGACGACAACGACGTCGAAAACGGCGTCTGGCGGTTACTGTGCATGGCAAAAATGAAGGAGTTCGGACTGGCAGGCGCTCGGAAGGAGATGCTCAAAGTGCGTCAGGATTCGCGCGTCGGAATGATGGAGGCGTACGCGATGTTTGGCGGCGAAAAAGCGCCCGACGAGGTGCTGGCGGCCTTCGAGGCGGGAAAACCGAGCGAGGAGGAGTTGCATCACCGCCGGTTCTATGCGCATTTGTACGTCGGCTTGTACCACGATCTGACCGGCCGACCGGCCGATGCACGCAAGCACTTGAGCGCGGCGGTCCAACATCCGATCACGCACTTCATGCACGACATCGCACGATTGCACCTGGATATCTTGGAGAAACAAGCGAAGCGCGAGCCTGGCAGTGTAGACGCGGGCAGATCGTCGGAGTCGGCGACTTCCAAGCCACAGGAATCGAGGAAGTAGGCCATGTGGCAGGCGATCACGCCGGAGTTCCTGGTGATCGGTCTTGGCTGGTACGCCGTGTTTCTGATTGCCATCACGTGCCACGAGGCGGCACACGCCTGGGCTGCCTATCGTCTGGGAGATCCCACGGCATATTTCGCCGGCCAGGTTACGCTGAACCCCGGCCCGCACATCGAGCGTGAACCGATCGGCACCATTCTGATGCCGATTATCTCATATTGGCGGATGGGCGCCATGCTCGGCTGGGCGAGCGCGCCCTATGACCCTTATTGGGCCGCGCAATACCCGCGCCGCGCACTGGCCATGGCGATGGCGGGGCCGGGCGCGAACCTGATCCTGGCCGTGCTCTCAGCCGTCGTATTGCGCAAGCTTTCACGCTGGATGGCTTGGCGACCAGGATCCGGAAATGTTCTTCCGGTCGATTGACGGGCTGCCGGAAACGCCAATGCAACGCGTGGTGTTCCTGTTCTGGATCATGTTTCAACTCAATCTGATCCTGTTTGTGTTCAATCTTTTGCCGCTGCCGCCATTGGATGGCAGTGCGATTTGGCCGCTCGTGTTGAGTCCGGGACAATTGGCACGATACCACGAATTCCGCGCACAACCGGCGTTTGTGTTCCTGGGGTTGTTATAGCGTGGGGCGTGTTTCCGAGAGTCTACGCGCCAATCGAATTGTTCGCGATGAAACTGTTGCGATGGGGAATTGCAAGCGGTTGAGACTGTCAAACGAGGATTCCATGATCGACCCATACGAAATCGACGTCGCGGCGTGCCGTGGCCGGCAGAAGCGTCTGTTGGCCGAAATGGAACAGCAAAGACTCGATTTGGTGATCGTACAAAAACTCGAGCACGTGCAATGGCTGGCCGGTCCACGATTCGGAGTACACTTCGAGCCGGTGGCAGCCCTGTGGTCGGACGGGCACCTGACGCTCGTCTCGCCAAGCACGCGGCCCGAGAAGGCGGCGGCCGACGACAGCCTGGTGTATGACGCCAAGTGGCTCTCGACAATGCGGAATGATCAGCGCGAGGCATCGTCAAAGGTGCTGCTGGCGGCCTTGGCGAATCGGCACAAGCCGAGACGCATCGGGGTCGAATCCTCGTGCTTTTCCCGGCATATGGCGCCGGTCGATTGAAGCCGAGCTGGTGGACATCGAGCCGCAACTTTATTACCTGCGCCGCCGCAAGGATCCCGACGAGCTGGCGCGACTCAAGAAGGCGATTGCTGGTACGGGGGCCATGTACCGCAAAGTGCGCGAGATGATCGAGCCGGGCATTAACGAGTTGGAGGTGTTCAACGAGCTGCAAGTCGCCGCGGTTTTAGAGTTCGGCGAGATGCTGACCGGCACGGGCAACGACTACGCCTGTGCGGTTCATGGCGGCCCGCCACGAGATCGGCGAGCGCAAGCCGGCGAGCTCTATATTCTCGACTTGGGCCCCGCATTTCGAGGTTACTACGCCGACAATTGCCGCGTAATCGCAGTTGGCAAAAAAACGACGGACCGGCAGTACGCTGCCTGGCAGACCATCGCCGACACGTTTCCCGTAATCGAGAACTCGATCCGGCCGGGAAAGCGCTGCCGCGAGCTGTTCGACGAAGTAAAGGATTTGATCGGGCGTTTTCCGGGGGGCGTTTGGCACTCGCACTTGGGCCACGGCATTGGTTTGTTTCCGCACGAGGCCCCGCATCTTGAACCCAAATTGGGATGACGTGTTTGAAGTCGGAGACGTGATCGCCGTGGAGCCGGCGGTCTACGCCGACGAAGAACTCAAGGCCGGAATCCGATTGGAAAACAACTATCTCGTGACGGAAAACGGCGTGGAACTGTTAAGCGATTTTCCGTTGGGATTGGTCTAGCAAATACTATTTTACTCGGTGGGTTGGATCACGATGGATGCGTTTTTTCAACGCGTCATTCGCCCGGGCGCGAAGGGCATAAGTTCGATTGACCGATGCATCCGCTTGGGAAGACTTTTTCGTCGCCGCGCGTTGACAAGCGCCAATGCTGCAAGAAATGATGCCAGCGGACAACAAAACCGACGCCAAACACGCGGCAATTCGACCTCGCCTCGCTGCTCTCTCTGCTATAATTCAGAACAAGCACCCTCGCTCGTTCAGATTGACCACGAATGGCTGCCCGCAGACAAGACCTCGACAAACTGCTCAACGCCTGGCCGTATCGGCCGGGCGAGGTGATGGCGCGCCTGGTGAAGGGTTCTGACGGCCGCGACGTGCTGCAAATGCGCGTGGATATGGGAATTTTGCAGCTCGAAACGGAGAATCGGCCCGACGGAACTCGGCCGCATGGATCTCCCACCTATTACGACCATCTCGTGTCGCAGTCGCTGCACGATCCGCATTTTGTGCTTACGCCGGAACAGTGCATGGATGCTGATCGCGAATTTGTCCAGTATTATCACCGCCGGATTTGCTGGCTTTCGCTGCGCGAGTATCGCCGAGCCGCTGCGGACGCCGACCATAGCCTGGCATTTATGGACTTCGTTCGCGACCATTCGCCGGACGAAGAGTGGACCATGTCGCACGAGCAATACAGGCCGTTTGTTCTGTTTCACCGCGTCCAGGCCGGCGCTCTGGCGGAGCTGGAAGACTCCGGTCCTGAGGCGGCGATTGCCGAAATCAATCGCGGCTTGATCCGCTTTCGCGAGTTGTACGAGGAGTACGACGCGGAGGAGCGGGCCGACGACGATGATCTCGTGCATCGACTGGAAGAGCTTAAGGAAAGCCTACGCGAGCACTATCACGTGGGTCGCACTCTCGACGAGCAATTGGCCGACGCCATTCGCGACGAGAAGTACGAGCTGGCCGCGCGACTTCGCGACGAAATGACTCGCCGCAACACGGCCCGGCCGTAGTCGGCGGCTTCGGCTGGCAATTTCGTTCACGTCCGGCGCCTCGGCTATGTCCAGACGCCCGTCTGACTGAGCACGTAGTCAATCGCCGCACGATCGGATCGCGTATTGGCGCCGCCGTTGATGCCTGCCGCGTTAACACGGTCAAAGCCATTGACCCACTCAAAATAGCCATATCCGTTGAGTTTCGCCCAGCGGCCATCGGCCTCCAGGCTATCGTTCCCCACGCCGTCGCTTAGGTTTGCCACGTCGTTGCCGCCAGACGCAAAGCCGGCGACCAGGTCGAAGAACACGCCGCAGTTACGATATCCGGCCCCTTCGAGCCAGGCGTAATTCGTTCCCGACGTCAACCGATCGTCGCCGGCCGAGTCGAAGAAATAAGCCATGTCCCAGCCGGTGGAGGCTTGGGCCAATACAGACTTGAATCCCTTGGCCAGGTTGTAATACCCATTGCCGCTCAACCCTGCCGACGTTGGAGTCGTTGAGAACAAATCGTTTCCGGCCGAATCGAACAACGTCGCGTTGTCATGGCCGCCGTGGTTCGACTCAGCCTGCGTGGAATCGAAGTCGAATACTAGGTTGTAATATCCTGCGCCCACCATTGCCGCATAAGTGGGACTGGCGATGTAAGTGTCTGTGCCGGCCGAATCGTGGAACGTGGCCAGGTCGTAGCCCAAGCTGGCCTGTGCCTCGACTCGCGCAAATCCATTGGCCGCGTTCGTGTAACCCGATCCGCTGAGCGTCGCGCAGGCCGGGTCGGCGACGAATTCGTCATCGCCTGTTGTGTCGTAAAACCTCGCAGTGTCGCCGCCGCCGCGCAAGTTGACCGAGACGCTTTCAAAGCTCGTGGCGTTGGCGCTGTACCAACTCGATACGAGCGACGTCGATCCCGCTCGCAACGTCGCTGTGTCAGCACCCGAATGGCCATCGAGCGTCAGCGTATCGCTTCCACCGCCGCCGTCGAAAACGAACTCGGACAGGTGGGAGGCGCCAAATCGGTACCAAACGCCGTTGACGCTGAAGGTATGGACGTCGCCGGCGGCAAAATGTCATTACGTCGTTGCCCGACGTGCCGTTGATGTACAAAGCTTTTCCGTTTTGACTGACCAGGTTAGTCAAGCGGAGTGTGACGTTGCTGTTGACGCCAACAAGCTGGAGCGTAAAACGTTTGTCCCGCCACTGCCGTCATGTCGAGCCGTTCGTTGCCCGAAGTGTCGCCGGTGGCAAGAAGCTGTTGGTTTGAGTCGTAGACTGCGCAGGTCGATGTCGCCGCCCGCCGCGGTATACAACGCCTCCAGCGTCAGCGCCCCGGTGCGGCTGGCCGTGAATCTAAACCACTGTTCACCGGCCACGTTTTGGCCGGTAACCGTGCTTGAGTCGATTGTGCCCAAGGGTACCGACGCCGCATTCACTCCCGTCGAAGTCGTCACCTGGTAGTAACCGATCCCCGCGCTGGTTGTCAGTCCGATCGTGTAGCGTTGACCCGCCACGACCGACAGCGAAAGCGTGCCGGTATCGTAGGTGGTGATTCCATTGCCAGGACCGACCACTTCCCAGCGTGTGGCAAGATCATAGTTGCTGGTGGCCGCGAAATTGAGCGTGCCGCTCGACGCTGCGGTAAACGTGAAATAGTCGCGATCGCTCGTGCGATTGATAGACCCAGTGAAACTCCCGTTCATTCCGACGGAACCAAGAGAATGCGCGGTCGCCACGGTCGAGCCATAGTCATCGCCCGGCATCACCGAGTCGATCGCCCGCTGGAGGTTCAACTTCCGGTAGTTCTGTGCGGTGGCCGGATCGTAAACCCAGTCGGCGGTGTTCTGCATTACCTGGTAGATGCGATCCTGCGTGATGTTCGTTTGCCCGGCAAACAACATTGCCTGGCGTAGCAACACCGCCGCCCCCGCAAGGTACGGTGATGCCATGCTCGTGCCGGAGAACGTCGCCCAGTCGTCCGCACGCCCATTGAGATTGCCCGCGTAATCCGGCACGGTGCTCGTGATATACGATCCTGGCGTGGCGATCACGCGGTCCAGACGCTGGCTGAACGAGCTGAGCTGGCCGTCGGAATCCAGCGAAGCGGCGGCCACCACGTGTGGGCTGACCGCCGGATAGCTCAGTCCCGCAGCGCCGTAGCTGGCGAACGAATTCCCCGCCGCAACCGCGACAAAGATTCCCGCGCTTTTTAGTTGCTGGAATTCCTCTTCCAGCGTGGCCCACGAAGGGTGTTTGATCCGTTATACACCGTTCCTATCGACAGATTGACTGTGGTGATCGGATTGCGAAATGCATTTCGGTTCTGGTAAACCCACCGCAGTGCGTTCTCAACCCAACTAAAATATCCACCGCCGCTGTCACCGAACACTCGCAGTGCGACTAGATCGACGCCCGGCGCCACGCCGGGATTGGCGGCGTCGGCGCTTCCAAGAATGCCGGCGACATGTGTGCCGTGCGAACCGGCGGAGCCGTCGTCGTATGGATTAGCGTCGCCTTCGGCATAATCCCAGCCGCCGACGACTCGCGCGCCCCATGCCCCGCCTAGGGCCGTGTGGTTGAATGCGATGCCCGTATCAATCACGGCGACAGTTTGTCCGCGCCCACTGAGGCCGTAGTTGGATCGCGCCGTCGCAAGCCCAGTCTGCGCGTGTGCCACCGCCAGCGACATGGACGAAATCGCCCCCTCCGATGCCCCGTTGCCGCTGAAGCTGAAGCGCGTAATCGGTTGCGTCTGGGCGGGGATGTCGTGCAGATAATCCAAGACAAAGTCGGGCCTGCCGTCGTATGGCGAGGCCGACATCATCGTCCGCTGCTCGAGAATCTCGATGCGAGCCTGGCGGAAGATCGACATTTGCGCAGAAACCGTGCGCATGGGTGAATCCCTACGATCGATCCCTGTGCGCGACCAATTACCAGTGGC
The DNA here is from genome assembly GCA_963829655.1 of Pirellulales bacterium. GTDB lineage: Bacteria > Planctomycetota > Planctomycetia > Pirellulales > JALHPA01 > JBBDYH01. The sequence goes on along the minus strand of CAWHJG010000002.1, from coordinate 4,219,460 downwards.
ATTCCGTGTCGCGCAGGGATAACGAAACCAATCGAATCGTTGATGAGTTGCTGGAACATCGTGGCCATTGACGACCACACGCGGCCCGGAATGGGCCGAGGGGAGAACTCCCCTTCTGTTGCAACCCTAGGTTAGGATTCCGTGGGCCTCGCATGCCTTCGGAGAATCAATCCGTAAACGCCAAGCCGCAAGTTCCATCGCCGGCTTGGGGGCTGCACGTTGGCCCAAGATGATGCAGCCACACCCCCTCCCACGTGGCAACTTAACAGCGCGTGCAGAAAATGCAACAGTTCGGCGCGGCGGCAATGAGAAACGCCCCCGCAGAAACTTGACGATCCGCCGCGATTTCCGAAAAACTAGAGTCGCTTGTGGCCGCGGACAGAGTTCGATACGCTGGACCGTCAATAACAGCGCTAACTTGGAGAGTTCAATTCCGAATGGCCACTGTACTTGTCACCGGCGGCGCCGGCTTCATTGGTTCGCACATCGCCGATGCCCTCGCAGCGCGCGGGGATAGAGTCCGTGTGCTCGACAATCTCAGCACCGGGCGTCGCGAGAATCTCAGTCAATCAGCCTCCCGGATTGATTTCATTCAAGGCGATTTAACGGATGCTGCCGTTGTTGCACGCGCGGTAGCAGGCGTCGATTGCGTTTTCCATCAGGCGGCGCTGGCATCGGTTCCGCGCAGCGTTGAGCATCCGCTGGACACGAACTCGGCCTGCGTGACAGGCACGCTGGTGTTGATCGATGAATCTCGCAAAGCCAAGGTCCGGCGCATCGTATATGCCGGCTCCAGCAGTGCGTATGGCGACCAGCCAACCAGTTCCAAGCGCGAGACCGATCTGCCGCTGCCGATTTCTCCGTACGGCGCTGCAAAGCTCGCCGCCGAATATTACCTTTCCGCGTTCGCCGCGATGGGCGAGATCGAAACCGTCTGCGCTCCGCTATTTCAACGTCTTTGGTCCTCGCCAGGATCCGCAACAGCGAGTACTCGGCTGTGATCCCCAAGTTCATCACGGCGATGATCGCCGGACGGCAGCCGACGGTATTTGGCAACGGACTTCAGTCGCGCGACTTCACCTACATCGAAAACGTGGTGCAGGCGAACTTACTGGCGGCCAACGCTCCGGGTGTCTCCGGCCGTGTGATCAACGTGGCCGCCGGCCTAAGCATCAGCCTTTTGCAACTGGTCGAGGCCTTGAATCGACTGTTAGGGACCAACATCCGCCCGCATCACGAGCCGCCGCGTGCGGGCGACATACGCGAGAGTATGGCCGACATCACCGAGGCGCACAGCCGGCTGAGTTACGAACCGCGCGTGAGCTTTGAAGAGGGACTTCGGAGGTCGATTGATTACTACATCGGGCTGGCGAAACAGGGCAAGAGATAGTGGGCGCGCCACTTCGGAAAACTTCGGCTGCACTTTCCCCTGCCAGCATGCCGACGTAATCTTTGGCATCCAATTGCCAGCACACACGGCTGCCAGGGAGGGCATCGGTGTCTCTAGGTTCGCGGCTTAAGTCGCTCTGGTCCGCCTGTTTTTCCCCACCCACGCCCGATCGCGCTCTGTTTTCCGCGCTAGCACAGCGGCCCCTGCGCCGTATTTTGGAGATCGGCCTTGGCGACGGCAGCCGTGCGCTTGCAGATCATCAAGTTGGCCCGCAAGCGTCGCCGCGGCGTCGAAGTCCATTACATCGGCGTAGATCTGTTTGAGCTGCGGCCTTGCGGAACGGCGGGCTTGACCCTTAAGACGGCTTATCGGCTGCTGCGCACGGCCGGTGCTCGAGTGAAATTGGTCCCTGGCGACCCGCTCTCGGCGCTTGCTCGCACGGCCAACTCAATCAACCGAGTGGATACGATTATCATTGGCCACGATGTCGATGTTCAATCGCTCGCACGTGCGTGGTTCTATCTCCCCCGCATGCTCGCCACATGGCGCGGTCGTCGTACTGGGCCGACAATCCGGCACGAGCCCGATGTGTATCGCGAAGTGCCTTCAGTCGAAATGTTTCAGCGTGCCGCGGCGCGCAAAATCAGCAGCAGCGACGGCACGCCGCATAAGTCCGTTGCACGTAGCGCTACGGTTTCAGATCGTCTCGCCGACGAGTGAAAACATCACGGCGTCCTGAGTGGTTTCGCCCACGCAGCAGCGCCGGCGCGAATCCCTTCGCGGACGGCGCCGACCTTTTCTCGCGACGCGCTGGCTGGCAACATTGTCATCCGCGGCGATGATCTCGATCCGATCCAGTTGCAACACGCCAAAGCCAAACTCGGCTACCAGCCGAGCGGCCGACGCGGCCACGCCGCGACCCCAGGCCGAACGCCGTACCCAATAACCTAAGTTCGCCCGCCGGTTCTGCCAATCAAATTGGTTCAGCCCACAGCCTCCGAGCAACTATATCACGACTGCCCTCAAGGATCACGAAGCTGTACTCGCGCCCGTCTCGCCAGGCGGCGCCCTGGCTATCGACGAACATCGTCGCCGCTTCACGCTTGTAGCCCTCGGCACACCACGGCATCCATCGACCCTAGCTCGTCGATGGATTCCTCGATGGCGGCAAACAGAGCATCCACATCGCCGTCACTTGGCATGCGAAGCAAGAGCCGCTCGTTGGTGAGCTCGATTGTTGGTGAAACGTTGGGCGGATTCATTGGCCAAGTCGTGATAGCATCAGTCTGCCGCGTCGATTTCAAGACCGAAATCACGGCCGGAGGGTTCGGCGTGTAGCGATATCCGTCTGCCTTCTCCAGCCTGCCTTGACGCTTGGAGCGGACCCTCCCTATCTTCCCCGGTTCGCGCCCACGTGCCTAGCCGCGCGGCTCGGCGACTCGTCTGATTGGGTTCTCGATCCCTCGCATCCAAGCGATGCTCGCACAAGCCTCTCCGCAAATCCTGCGCGTCGAGTGCCGTTCGGCATACCGCCTGCGCCTGCCGGCGTGCGCCGTTGCGCACCATCCCGCATATATTCGACTCGCGTTTTCAATCGCATTGATAATTGTTGCGACATCAATCGCCGGCTGCGCATCGACCGACTGGGTGACGCTGCGCAAAGCGCCGCGTACGCCGCTGGTCGAACGTCTCAATTTACTGGCGCGGCGGCCCAAAACCGACTGCGCGGCACGATGCAGTTCCTGCGGCGATACGGCCTGGTCGAGTCGTTGGACGGCGAGCCGCGTGAGCTGCTGGGCCAGATTCAAACGATCCTGAAGCGCGATCCCTCCGCCGATGGTTGCCACGCCTTCGCCGAGCTGGCATACATTGGCGGCACGAAGACACAAAAGCACGACGATCGGCTTGCCTTGGATCTTTACGGAGCATCGGTTGCTCACTCGTATCGCTACCTCTTCGACCCTCGCTTCGCGCAGTACCGAAACCCCTACGATCCTCAATTCCGCGAGGCCTGCGACCTCTACAACGGCGCTCTCGAAGGCGCACTACGGCTAGTCAAAGAGAAGGGCACGCTTCGGCCCGGTTCCACTCATCAGATCGAGCTGGCCGGGGAATCCTGGGATGTGACCGTCGCGGTGCGCAATGGACCATGGCGAGACGACGAGTTCGACCGGTTCGAGTTTGTCACGGACTACGAGATCAAGGGGCTTCAGAATCACTACCACACCTATGGCCTCGGCGTGCCGCTGGCGGCAGTGCGGAAGACCTCGAATCAGCCCCGGCCGGCCGATCGCTACTTCCCCCCGGTGCTCTCGTTCCCGATGACCGCTTTCTTGCGCCTTGTCCCGGGCGAGACGGGCCACGACGGCGGCCACGGCACAAGGCATCGCGCGGTGCTGGAGCTGTACGACCCGTTGACGTCGGCCGACATCATCGTCGCCGACCGCCGCGTTCCGCTCGAAACAGATTTAAGCACGCCGCTCGCGTACTTTCTCAACGACCCGGCACTGGCAAAGATCGACCTCTCAACCAAGGGACTCTTGCGGCCCGAGGAAGCCCAGCCGCTCACCGGTCTGTACATGCTGGAGCCGTACGACCCCGGCAAGATTCCCGTTCTGTTCGTGCACGGGCTGTGGTCGAGCCCGATCACGTGGATGGAGATGTTCAACGACCTGGCGGGCTCCCCCGACGTGCACCAGCACTATCAGTTCTGGTTCTACCTGTATCCCAGCGGCCAGCCCTTCTGGCTCAGCGCCACGCGAATGCGCAACGACCTGATGGAGATGTGCGCCACGGTCGATCCACAGCGCCTTGCACCGGCTCTCGACCAGATGGTGCTCGTCGGCCACAGCATGGGCGGGCTTGTCTCCCGCATGCAAACGTTGGATAGCGGCAACGACTTCTGGAACATCGTCAGCGACAAGCCGTTTCACCTGGTGAAGGCCGAGCCGCCGGTCCGCGAGGACCTCGAACGGTTGTTCTTCTTTGAACCCAATCGCTCGATCCGCCGCGTCGTGACGATCGGCACCCCGCATCGCGGCAGCTCATTTGCCAACGACACCACCCGCTGGGTCAGCGCCAAGCTGATCTCGCTGCCGGCGTTGCTCGTGCAGCGCAAAGCAGCAGATCCGCCAAAACAATCCAGAGTTGTTCCGGCCCGACTCGAAGCTGTTCGAGGTATCCACGAGCATCGACTCGCTGTCGCCGGATTGCCCGATTTTGCCAGTCATGCTTTCGGCTCGACGGGCGCCATGGACGCAATACCACAACATCGTCGGGCGAGCGCCGAACAAGGGTGTGTTGGGGCGACTTGCCGGAGAGGGCGACGGCGTCGTGGATTATGAGAGCGCCCACTTGGACGACGCGGCATCGGAGATCGTGGTGCCGTCGGATCACACCAACGTCCACCGTCATCCTTTGGCGACGCTCGAAGTCCGCCGCGTCCTTCTGGAGCACCTGGCGGACCTGCGTGCACATCCGCCGTACGATCCCAACTGCGCCCCGTACAGCGGCCCTGCCGATGCCGGCTGTTGGTGGTGGTGCAGCCCCGGCGACCGGCATGGACATCCCGCACCACCAACACCCTCCGACCGGCGATCGGCGCCCGCTCTCGCCGTTCCCCCTGGGTGAATTTCCTGCTGCCGGCTTCGTGCCACCTCAATAACCAGTTGATCGAGCCGGCTATTGTGCCATAGCACCGCAAGCCGCTCGTTAACCCGCGACCTCAGCCAGCGCCACCGATCGCCGGCCCCAAATACCCCGTCATCGATGTCGTGGCGTTGGTGCTGTGGGGCTTTGGGGCGCGGTGCGCTTGCAGCTTCTTCGCCAGCGGGCGGCCGGTACTCGCACCGGCGGACTTCGCCTTTTCGGATGACATGGAGTGCTGGCGGTTTTTGGAGATCGGCGCGTTGCCAGTATGTAACTCAATTGCCGTAATCCTCGCGCCGCCGTCTCCCCCCTCTCGCCCGTTTGGGAGCTTCACCGGCAGCTCGGCCCGCAGCACACGGACGTGCTTCGGCGCCTGGATTCCGACTCGAACCGACTGGCCACGCACCTGCAAGATGGTGACGACAATCTCGTCGCCGATCTTGATTTGCTCCTGCAGCTTGCGCGTGAGAACCAGCATGACACACTCCTTTGTGATGAATTGCCTCTGACCTGTTTGCGTTTTCATTCAAAGCAGAGCGCGTGCCGAATCGCGGGTGATTTCTGAATTTGCCCGAAGTTGAGATGCTTGAGGCAGTTCCCACTTTTCGCCTTGTTGCTGTACACCGGTGAACGTGAAGAGGAATTACATACACACGGTGGGAGAAGATTACAAACCGCCCGAATAATGGCTCGATGAAACAGGAATCGGCGAAGAATGCGGCGGCTAGAGAAGCAATTGCCTGAATTCTCACGACCGAATGCAATTTGCGGTTCCTTGTCCCCGCCGAACTACACTAAATAATGCAGTAGTGAATCGGCAGGTTGCACGTTCTCCAAAAGCCTCAAACAGGGAAGTCAACGTCCATGTGCGCCAAGACGCGCGAAGAACAAATCGCCGAAGCGGAAGAACTCCTCAGCGACCGATTACCCGAGATCGGCTTCACCAAAGGGCTGTTCTTCGGCCGCTTTCTGAACGAGAAGCTCCAGCAGTATCCGCACCAACCTGGAGCCGATCTGTCGCGGGGATGGCGTACGAGCTTCGCCAGTTCTGCCGCGAACGAATCGATCCCGTGGCGATCGATCGCCAGGCCCGGATTCCCGATGACGTCATTCGCGGCCTCGGCGAGCTGGGCATTCTTGGGGCCTGTCTCCCGCGCGACGTGGGCGGCCGCGGACTGTCGCAAACATCTTACTGCCGATTGATCGAGATCCTCGGTGGGCATTGCGCCAGCACGGCGCTGTTCGTAAACGCTCACCATTCGATCGGCCCACGTGCAATCGTGCTCTTCGGCATGCGCGAGCAACAGGCCCGCTGGCTGCCCAAGCTAGCCACGGGTGAATGGATCAGCGCTTTTGCGCTCACGGAGCGAGAGGCCGGCAGCGACGCGGCCAACGTTCAAGCGACCGCCACGCCGACCGCCGACGGCCGCGGCTACATGCTCAACGGCGAAAAGCGCTGGATCACCAACGGCGGCATCGCGCAGGTCCTGACCGTGATGGCACGCACGCCGGTGCCGGGCTCAAGCGAAACCAAGATCACCGCCTTTCTGGTCACCCCTGACATGCCCGGCTTCCAGGTTCTCGAAGAGCGCATGGATAAGTGTGGCGTTCGCGGCAGTGCCACCGGCCGGTTGGCGTTCCACGACATGTTCGTGCCAAGTGAGAACATCCTCGGCCAGTTGGGCAAAGGACTCAAGGTGGCGCTGACCGTGCTCGACTTTGGCCGCACGACGTTCGGAGCGAGCTGCACAGGCGCGGCGAAGTTCTGCCTGGACCATTCCGCCCGCCATGCATCGAATCGTGTTCAGTTTGGTCAGACGCTCGGCTCGTTCGAGCTGGTCAAGGACAAACTGGCCTACATGCAGGCCTCGATCTACGCCATGGAGGCAGCGACTTTTCAGACCGCGGCGCTCGATCGACAGCGGCGAAGGCGACTACATGCTCGAAACGGCGATCCTCAAGGTGTTCGCGACCGATGCCTTGTGGCGGATCATCAATGACACGATCCAGATCTACGGCGGAAAGGCGTACTTCACCGACGAACCCTTCGAGCGGATGATGCGCGACGCCCGGATCAACATGATCGGCGAAGGCGCTAACGATGTGTTGTGCGCGTTTGTGGCGCTGGTCGGAATGCGCGACGTCGGGCTGGAGCTGAAAGGCATTCTCGACGCCCTATCGCACCCGTTCCGAAATCTCGGTCGCTTGGGAACTTTCGCCGGACGCCGGCTCGAGGCGGTGTTCCGCTCGCCCGAGGTGCGCGTGCATTCCGCCACGCTGGAAGCCGAGGCCGATCGGCTGGGTCGTCGCGTTGGCACGTTTGCCGCGCACGTCGAGCGGCTGCTGCGGACGCATCGCGAAGCAATCGTCGATCGGCAGTATCAGCTTGGCCGCGTCGCCGACGCTGTGATCGAACTCTACACAAGCGCCTGCGTACTCAAGCGGCTCGACGATTTGCTGCTCCACGAAAACGGCGTCGAGGACGGACGCGGCGAGGAGCTGGTTATTGGTCGCTACTACCTGCGAACCGCCGAGCGCCGAATCGAACAGCGTCTCGCCGAGCTATGGAACAACGACGACGGCGCGACGACCGAAGTGGCGGACCTTGTGTTATGATTCGTCGCGGCTGACCAGCACTTGAATCTCGGTTACGTACTTCTTGGGATTACCCTTGAAGATCATTCCGGGACCTTTTAAATAGACTTCTCGTGTTGGGCATACAAGTGTGTATCTCTTCTCGTGCACGTACTCAAAGACCTTTGCATACGCGCGTCCCAACTCATCATAGGGCCCCTGATGCACCAGTGAGACGCATCGGCCACCTGGCAACTCGCGAACTTCGATTCCATCGCGGCTTGCGCCGTCGCGAATCGGCATACAGGCTTCGAAATCGGCGTCGTTCTCGCGATACTCGCTGTCGTAGTGCAGCAAGAAACAGGGACCGCGAATTTTCCGCCCAAAGTGCGGGCCGATCTGCGAAAAGCCATTGCCACAATCCGAGTACTTGCCTCGCATGCGAACACCCGCAATTAACATTGGTTCAAGCGATTTCTCCGCGATTTGATTTACCTTCAAAGTCATAACGTCCCTCTCCTTTCTCTCATTTGCAATGAATTGATCCAAGGACGTTCGCAACTCACGTAGGCGGCGCATTCGGCCTTCGATCACTTCCCGCTGTCGCTCCAGGGCCCGCAACAACTCGGCATCATCCTGCTCCTCTTCCAACAGCTCTTTAACTTCGGCGATAGTGAACTCCAGCCGCCGCAGAAACGAAATCACCGCCGTGCGCTCGATCTTCGACTCGTTGTAATACCGGTAACCGCTTTGCTCATCCACGCATGTGGGGACAAGCAGCCCCTCCTCATGGTAGAAGCGAAGAGTTTTTACGGTCAGCCCGGTAATCTTCGAAAACTCGCCGATCGTGAACAATGCTCGTCTCCAGAGCCTTATGCGGCAGCCATCGCCTCAATGGTCAGGATATGGCCTCCCGTAACGGGAGAGTCAAGAAGGATGCACCGGCGCGAGAATTTTTCTTCGGAAAGCGGATTAGTGCGCCTCGGCAACCCGGCCATCCAGCAAAACACGAACTACGTTCAAATCTTTATCCAACAGCAACAGGTCCGCCCGCTTGCCCGGCGCAATACTGCCCAGATCATCGTCGCATCCCAGAATCCGGGCGGGCGTAAGCGTGGCCGTGCGGATGACCTCGAACAGCGGCAGGCCGGTCATTGAGTGGAACGTGCGAACCATGTGGTCCATCCCCCGCACGCTGCTCGCCAGCCCCTTGCCGTCCATCATCATGCCCACGCCATCTCGGTGAAGGAAGGGCTCGCCGCCGTCCAACGGGCCAAACTGGTATCGCCCCTCCGGCATGTCGAGCGCTCGGCTGCAATCGGTGACCAAAGCCAGCCGATCCGGCCCTTTGAGCTTATACGCCAATAACAGAAGGTCCGCCGACAGATGGCGGCCGTCCGCGATGACTTCGGTTGTCAGCTCGTCAAAAAACATCGTTGCTTCTTGGACGCCCCCGCGCATGGGATATGGTTGCTCGGCCCGCAGCTTCGTCTTATCGCTCATCGCGCAGAACAGGTGATCGACGTGCCGAATGCCCCAATCGATCCCCGCGCGGACTTGCTCGAACGTCGCCAGCGAGTGCCCGACATTGAGCCGCACACCGCGCTTTGCATATGTCCGCGCAACTCTGCGCCATCCCTGGCAGCTCTGGCGCGATCGTGGCGGTGCGGATGATGTCGCTCTGCTCCGCCAACGCCATGGCCTCCATCCAATCTCGGTTCTCCAGCGGCGCAGGCGAATGGCATCCCCGTGCCTCTAGACGAAAATACGGCCCGTAAAGATGTGCGCCCAGCAAGCGCGGCAGCGATGCAGACGTTTCCTCTCGAAACTTCCGACACAATTCTAGCATCGGCACGGTTTGATCATGCCGCGCTGTCGTCGTCGTCGGAACAATGCTTGTCGTACCGTGCCGAAGATGCGCCGCCAACGCCGTACGAAACGCCTCTTCCGTCCCATCCATGAAATCCGCCCCGCCCCCGCCGTGTACATGCATGTCGATGTAACCCGGCGAAATGTACCCGTCGTGGTCGATACGTGGCGTTGTAGTCGCCGTCTTCGCTAACAGCTCACCGAGCGTGCCGACAGCGGCGATTCGTTCGCCGGCGATCGTAACGGCGCCGCGCGACAGAACGCGCTCCGGAAGTACAATGTCGCCGGTGAGGAGCAGCGAGGGAAGCATTCGCCCTATAAGACGCTATGAGGTGCAACCCGTCAATTGAGCGGGTAGAATCGAGCGACTCGAACAGAAAGGATCCTCGTTCATGCGATTGTATCGATTCAGCACCGCGGTCGTCCTTGTGGCGTTATTGGGCATTTTCAGTGCGGCCTCGGCGCAACAAGTTGAAACGTCAAAGAAGCGCCACTTTCTCTACGTCGCAACGCCCGGCGTTCGGAACTACCTCGAATATGGCGGTCACGGGCTATTGGTGTTCGACATTGACGACGGCCACAGATTCATCAAGCGAATCCCCACCGGCGGTCTCGACGCCAACGACAAGCCGCTCAACGTGAAGGGCATCTGTGCCCATGCCGAGAGCGGCCGCATATACATCAGCACGATCCAGCACTTGCTCTGCCTCGACCTCTTGAGCGAAAAGCTGCTCTGGGAACGGAAGTACGACGGCGGCTGCGATCGCATGTCGATCACGCCCGACGGCAAGACGATTTACACGCCGTCGTATGAAGGACCGCATTGGAATGTGATCAACGCCGCCGACGGTGAGATCATCAAAAAAATCACGCCCAACTCCGGCGCACACAACACCGTGATCTCGCGCGATGGCCGGATGGCGTTTCTGGCCGGATTGGGGTCGCCGGAACTGTCAGTTGTCGATACGGCGAAGAACGAGATCGTCCGAAAGGTTGGCCCCTTTGCCACCAGCATCCGGCCCTTCACGGTTAATGCCGCCGCCACGCGATGCTTCGTCAACATCAATGAGCTACTCGGCTTTGAAGTCGGCGATATCACGACCGGCGAGAAGCTCCACCGCGTCGAAGTGCAGGGATACTCCAAAGGCAAAGTGAAACGCCACGGCTGCCCCAGCCACGGCATCGGCCTCACGCCCGACGAGCGCGAAATCTGGGTAGTCGATGCCACGAATCAGCGGCTGCACATTTTCGACGCAACCGCCTCGCCGCCGAAGCAGCTTGAGAGCATCAAGCTCAAGGACGAGCCCGGCTGGGTCACGTTCAGCATCGATGGCAAATACGCCTATCCCTCGACCGGCGACGTGATCGACGCCACGACGCGGAAGATCGTCACCGAACTGAAAGATGAGACAGGCACGGCGGTTCAGAGCGAAAAGATGCTGGAGATTGTGTTTTCCAGCGGCAAGCCGGTCACGAACGGCGACCAGTTCGGCGTCGGCCGCGCGGCTCGCTCTGAGAATAGTGCGTCGGCGCAGTCAGCGCGGCGCACCTCGAATGATACGGCAACAAAAGAAACGGACGCCGTCGCCTTCCCGCTCAAGGCCAGCGACAACGGCCGTTATCTCGTGGACCAGCGCGGCCGGCCGTTCTTTTATCACGCCGACACCGGCTGGCGAATTGTCCATCGGCTGAAGCCGGACGACGTGGAGACGTATCTCAAAGACCGCAAGCAGCGGGGCTTCAATACCCTGCACTTTCACGCCATCAACAAGGAGCAGCAAGGCACGAAAAGCTACGCCGGCCACGAGCCGTTCGATCCGCGCGAGGATGTGACGCGTCCCAACGAACCTTATTGGAAGAACCTGGATCACGTTCTCAAGCGCACCGAGGAGGAAGGATTTCTCGTGGCGATTTCCAGCTCCTGGTTTGGCTGGCAAGGGGGCGGCTGGCGCAAAGAACTAACCCTGAAAACGCCAAAACTTACGGCGAGTTCGTCGGACGCCGCTACAAGGACCGCAAGAACCTGATCTGGATTCAAGGCGGCGACAACGACCCCGGCGACAAGATCGAAGTCATCCGGGCGATCGCGAAGGCCATCAAGGAAACCGCCCCTCATCACCTGCATACGGTGCACACGCAGCACAAGCCAAGTGCGGCATTTTTCGCCGACGACGATTGGCTCGACATCAACATGGCCTACACCTACGGCGAGTCGTTTCAGCAGGTTCTGCCCGAGTATCGCCGCGATGGCCGGCGTCGGCCGATCATCCTTGGCGAAACCGGATACGAGGGCGAGGGGAAAAAAGAAAAGCCCTGGTGGCCGCATTACCTCCGCCGGCAAGCCTATTGCGCGATCCTTTCGGGGCCGTCCGGACACGCCTTCGGCAGCGCCTACATCTGGCACTTTTCCGACAACTGGCGCGACTGGCTGGACAACCCGGGGGTGAACCAGATGCGCCACGTAGGCACGCTGTTCAAAGCGCGCCCATTCTGGAAGCTCCTCCCCGACGATCAGAACCGGCTGATCACCGACGGGCAAGGCAATTTCGAGAGCGAGGATTACACGTCGGCCGCCATCGCCGACGATCGATCGTTTGCGATTCTTTATGTGCCAACGCCTCGCACGATCGCGGTAGATGTTGCCAAGATGGAGGGGCCAAAGGTTCGCGCCTGGTGGTTCAATCCCCGGAACGGCAAGACCTACGATGCCGCGGGCAAGCAAACCGACAAGCCGTTTTTGGAGATCACCGAACGCGGCGGACAGAAGGTCTCGACGCCCAGCCAAGGTGCGGAGGACGATTGGATCCTAGTGCTGAATTCTTCGGCGGCCGAATTGCCGCCACTAACGCGCGAATAGCGGCCATTCGGGTGGCGTCGAGCCGTTGTGACACTACAGACCTTCGTTCGCGACGTCGCGATCGATTTCGTCCCGTCGTGTCTTCATCGATATTCCCATTGTGGCTCGCTGCACTTAAAATGCCGCGAAACACCAGACGCACGGAGCACTTTTGATGGCCAAAGCGCCGAAGAACGCGATCAGCCCCGACGCGCGAGGAAGATTACCCCGAATGGTACCAGCAGGTCATCAAGGCCGCCGACCTGGCCGAGATCTCGCCCGTTCGCGGCTGCATGGTCATCAAGCCGTGGGGTTACGCGATCTGGGAGAACATCCAGCGCATGCTCGACCGGATGTTCAAGGACACCGGCCATCAGAACGCCTACTTCCCGCTGTTCATCCCGCTCAGCTTACCTGGAAAAGGAAGCCGAGCACGTCGAGGGGTTCGCCAAGGAATGCGCGGTGGTCACGCACCATCGGCTCGAAGCCGAGTCCCGAGGGCGGTCTGCGACCCACCGGCGAGCTGGAAGAGCCGCTGGTCGTGCGTCCGACCAGCGAAACGATCATCGGCGCGATGTACGCCAAGTGGGTGCAGTCGTATCGCGATCTGCCGATCCTCATCAACCAATGGGCCAACGTCGTCCGCTGGGAGCTGCGCACGCGGCTGTTCCTGCGCACGACCGAGTTCCTCTGGCAGGAAGGCCACACCGGCCCACGCGACGAGCGAAGAGGCGATCGAAGAGACGCTGAAGATGCTCGACGTCTACGCCACGTTCGCCGAGGACTACATGGCGATGCCGGTGATCAAGGGCGAGAAGACGGCCGGCGAGCGATTCCCCGGCGCGGTCGACACCTACACGATCGAAGCGATGATGCAGGACCGCAAGGCGCTGCAGGCCGGCACGTCGCACTTCCTCGGCCAGAACTTTTCCAAGGCGCAAGACATCAAGTATTCAGACGCCGAAGGGACGCGAAGAGTATTGCCTGGACGACCTCGTGGGGCGTCACCACGCGGCTCGTCGGCGTGCTCGTCATGACGCACAGCGACGACGACGGCCTGGTGCTGCCGCCGCGACTGGCGCCGAAACACGTCGTCATCTTGCCGATCTTCCGCACCGACGAAGAACGCGCCGCGGTGCTGGACTACTGCCGCAAGCTCGAGCAGGAGCTCAAGCGCGCAGCCGTACAACGGCGAGCCGGTCCGCGTTTCCATCGACGCGCGCGACATGCGCGGCGGCGAAAAGACGTGGCTACATGTCAAACGCGGCGTGCCGATCCGGCTGGAGATCGGCCCGCGCGATGTTGCCGGCGACGCGGTCTTCATGGCCCGCCGCGACCAGCCGCCGAGCGAAAAGCCGGCGTTCCGCGCGGCGAGTTCGTCGCCGACATCGGCAAGCTGCTCGCGCGAGATTCAGGACAATCTCTTCGAGCGCGCGCTAAAGCTTCGCGACGACAACACGCGCACGATCGACAGCCGCGACGAGTTCGTCAGCTACTTCACGCCGAAGAACGAGGACAAGCCGGAGATCCACGGCGGCTTTGCGCTTTGCCATTGGGCCGACGACCCGGCAGTCGAACCGATTGCTTGGCCGACCTGAAAGTGACGCCCGCTGCATTCCGCTTGCCGGGCCAAATCGCCGGCGGCGACGACCGCGCCGGGAAAGTGCATCTTCACCGGCAAGCCGAGCTCGCAGCGCGCGGTGTTTGCGAAGGCGTACTGGCGCAATGGGCCACACGTCACCCCACTCCCCTGCCCTGCTCCTGCTCTGTGCGTTTAGCCGGCATCAAGCGGGGCTCGATTGGGCAAACCGGCGGGCGAGCGAAACCTGGGGTCCGATCGCGCTGGCCAGCGAGCCGTTCGAGTTCGCCGAGACCGACTACTACGCGCCCACGATGGGTCCAGGCCTCAAGAAAGTCTTCTGGGTTTTTGAGCGCCCGTTTGACCCTGCCGACCTGGCGCAAATCAAATTGCTGACCAACTCGTGGGAAACGGAATTCGCCGCGGCAGCTCGCGAGGGCCAGATCGATTCGATCGATCCAATCTCAGAATCGCGGCCCCTCAATCTCGATCCTGGTTATCTGACCGTCGCCAAGCTCGTTTTGGCCTCGACCAAGGACCACACGCACCGCATCTACCTTCGCGACGGCATCCACGCCGAGATCACGCTGTTCTACCGCCACGGCCGCTGGGAGCACCACGAGTGGACGTTCCCGGACTATCGTCGAGCCGATTATCAGAGTTTCTTCACTCGCTGCCGCGACTGGCTCAAGTCTCACCAGCCCGCGGCCTGATCGGCGATGGTTAACCAATAAACGAAGGGGCCGCGTGGCCGGAAATCACCGTAGCCTCTAAACTTATGAGAGATACTGACGGTTCGAACGCACCCCACGTACGTCCATGAAAACCGTAGCTGTAGTCGTCCTGGTGTCTGCCGCCCTCGGCATCGGCCTCGGTGTCGGCCTTACGTGGGCCGAACTCGGTTCCTTCAGCGGGCCACCTAAAGGGCTGGGCATCGATGCGCCGGTCCCGCTGGATCGCCCGTTGCCGCGCCTGGTCGTGGCGAACGGCGACACGTATGATTTCGGCTCGATGGAACGAGATTCCACCCGCACACACACGTTTGAAATTCGCAACGAAGGCGATGCGCCGTTGAAGCTCGTCGAGCGCGGCACGGGATGTAAATGTACGATCAGTCTGCTTGAGAACGAAATGGTCAAGCCAGGCAAGACTGCGAATATCAGGTTAGAATGGAAGGCCCTCACCGATGCGGCCGATTTTCGCCAGACGGCGACGATCGAGACCAACGATCCACGCCGACAGTTCCTCACGCTCACGATTCACGGAAAAGTCACGCATTCCCACAAGGTGACGCCGGAAGAGCTGGCGTTCACGCGCGTGCAAGCCAGCGACGGTGCGCACCAAGATCTCTACCTCTATGCCTATGGACGGCCAGATCTGGCCGTCAGCACACACGAGTTTCTCGATGCGGCGACAAAGGATTACTTTGGCCTCGAAGTTTTGCCGATGCCCGAGGAATTGTTGAAAAAGGAAGAGGGCGCGAAAGCCGGTCAGATCGCACGCATTGTCCTCAAACCCGGCTTGCCTTTGGGACCGCTTCACCAGACAATCCGGCTGCGACTGAACCTGCCCGATGAGCCTGTTGTTGAAATCCCGATCGTCGGCGAAGTAGTGGGCGATCTCACGGTCGTCGGCCCGCGTAGCCAGTGGAACGACGAACTTCAAGTCCTCAACTTGGGGACGATCAAAAGCGACGTCGGCGCAAATCGAGAGGAATGTACCTACTGGTCAAAGCGGAGGATCGTGACAAGCTCAAATTACAGGTGCGTGACATTGTCCCGCCGATCGTGGAAATCAGTTTTGATGAGCCGCGCGAGCTAGCCGGCCGAGGTCTTTTGCAGATACCCTTCACGGTCGCGGTGTCGCCGGACGCACCGCTCGGCGACCACAGCGGCACGATCCGGGGCAAGGCCGGGCAGATTCAGATCGAGACTGGAATAGCTGACAGTCCACGCTTGCAATTGATCGTCAAGTTCACGGTGGAGAAGTAAGGCATGAGCCATCCGAGGCTGGTTCGAGAATCGCGGAACATGCCCCTGTCGCATCGACGGTCGTGGAGCAATCTAGCGCCGTTTGCGCCACTTCTGGCATTCGTTGCGGCAATCGCGGGTTGTCCCGAGACGCGAGAGGAACCTCGCTCATCGGCTGTGGGCAACGCGGCGGTTAACCAAACGCAACCACAACCGCCACCGGCGAAGGTCACTGCCCCGACGGCAAACAATTCCGGCGCAGCGTCGGTCACGACCCCCGCCACTAACGAATTGCACGCCGGCGTCTCACAGGTCTCGACAAACGACAATAAGAGTGACGGCGTCGCAGGCTCAACTCCGATTGTCGATCAGAAAGTCGCACAGACCTCAGGCACGACGAATGACCAAGCGTCTGACAAAAGCTCGAGCGTCAAAACCACGGTTCACGCCAACGCCCCCAAAGACGACGGCACCTATGGCGACTCGCACGTCGATCCCGTCAAGCTCAACGGTCCGATCTTTGTCGATTGGCCCAAGCCGAAGCTCGCGTTGCTCTTTTCCGGTGCTCAACAAGGATACATCGAGCCGTGCGGCTGCGCCGGCCTGGAGAATCAGAAGGGCGGACTCAGCCGGCGGCACGAACTCATGAAAAAGCTGCGCCGACGGCTGGCCTCTGACCGCCTTCGATGCCGGCGGACTGGTGAAGAAATTCGGCCGGCAACAGGAACTCAAGTTCGCGGCGAGCATCGAGGGTTTGAAGGCCATGGAGTACGACGCGATCACCTTCGGAGGCGACGACTTGCGATTGTCAACCGATGAATTGATAGCGGCCATCACGCCGATCGATGAGAAGCGGAGCACGTTCGTTGCCACCAACGTCGCCCTGTTGACGTTCGAGGATAAGCTCGTGCCGCGAATGCAGATTGTCGACGAAGCGGGCCTGCGCCTCGGCGTGCTCGGCGTGATTGGCGACGAGGAGCAGCGCAAAATCCGCAATGACGACGTACAGATGAGGCCCGCGGCAGCGGCGATCGCGGAAATGTTGCCGGCGCTGCTGAAGGAGCGGTGCAACAAGCTGATTCTACTCTCACATTCGACGCTCAAGGAGGCAGAAGATCTGGCCAAGCGGTTTCCGCAGTTCGACTTTGTCGTCACCACGGGCGGGGCAGACGAGCCGCCAGCGCAAGCAAAGACGATCGGAAAGCGGACTCAGTTGATCGAGGTCGGCCACAAGGGCATGTTCTGCGTCGTCATCGGACTTTACGACGACCCAAGTCAGCCCCAGCGCTATCAGCGCGTGCCGCTCGATGCGCGGTTCGGCGAGTCCGACGTGATGAAGCAAGTGCTCGCCGGATACCAGGAGCAGCTCAAGGAATTAGGGTTCGAGGGCCTCGGACTTATTCCTCGAACCGGACTGCCGCGCCACCCTAAAAGTCAAAAGTTTGTCGGGTCTCCGGTCTGCGGCGAGTGCCATACGACTGCGTACGACATCTGGAAGGAAACGCCCCACGCACACGGCACCGAAACCTTGTTGAAACTTTCACCGCAGCGCCACTTCGACCCCGAGTGTCTGGCCTGCCACGTGACCGGCTGGGACGCCGAAAAGTACTTTCCGTTTGCCAGCGGGTTTCTCGACGTGAAGCAAGAGGCCTTGCACGGAAATGGCTGCGAGAATTGTCATGGGCCAGGCGACAAGCACGTGGCGGCCGAACGTGCCAAGGACTCACCCGCAGATCAACGGAATGCGCTGCGATTGGCTATGCGGTTGACTCAGGCGGACGCGCGCAAACAAACGTGCCTCAAGTGCCACGACCTCGACAACAGCCCGGACTACAACTGGGAAACCTATTGGCCGCAGGTGGAACACCAGGGGAAGGATTAGAGTGACGCCCGCGCAATGTCCGCGAGCGAAAACGAGTTCCCTCAGCCGCCAATCTGTGCCATCGCTTCGTCGGGAATATTGAAGTTCGCCGAGACGCTCTGCACGTCGTCGTGATTGTCGAGCGCTTCCATCAGCTTCAAGACCTGCCGGGCGGTTTCCGGGTCATCCACGTCCACAGTCGAAGTCGGAAGACGCTGGATCTGGTTCGACTCGGGCTCAATTCCCGCTCCGCGAAGCGCCTCGCCCACTTGGCCAAACACCTCGGGCGCCGAAATGACTTCGAATTTATCGGCATCGGCCTTCACGTCGTCTGCGCCAGCCTCGATGCGCAATTTCCATCAGGCGATCTTCCGTCGCCTTTTCCGCACCAACGACAAACACACCCTTCCGCTCAAACAGATAGGCAACGCACCCGGCGCCGCCAAGCTTGCCGCCGTTCATCTCAAAGACTTTTCGGATTTCCGGCGCCGTGCGATTGCGGTTATCGGTCAGAATCTCGCAAAGCACCGCCACCCCGCCGGGACCGTACCCTTCATAGAGCGTTTCTTCCAGATTCCCGCCATCGAGCTCGCCGGTCCCCGTGCGGATCGCCCGCTGGATATTCTCCTTGGGCATCGAAACGGCCTTGGCGTCATCGATCGCGTACCGCAGCCGAAGATTTGCCGCCGGATCCCCGCCGCCCGATTTGGCTGCCGCAATGATCCCCTTCGCGAGCTTGCTCCACAGCTTGCCGCGCTTGTTATCTATGATCGCTTTCTTACGGGAGATGTTCGCCCAATGAGAATGACCAGCCATGCTCGATTTCAACTTCGTTGCTGTGAATTACCGCAGTTTTTTTCGTACTGCTTCCAGTTTATCTGCTTCGCCGGCTTTCTCGAAGGCCTCGGCGGCTTGTTTCCATGCTTCTTGAGACTTTTCGGTCTTCTTAAGGGCCGCATAAATATCGCCAAGGTGGTCGTACATGACGCCGTCCGAGTCGCGTTCGTTCTTTTTGCTCAACTCAACCGCCGTTTCTTGTTCCACTTGTGCTTCGTCAAATTTGCCAAGTCGATAAAGCACCCAACCAAGACTGTCGCGGTAGGCCGCGTTTTCAGGTTCCTCGTCAACCGCTTGTCGGATCATTCGATGAGCGGCATGAAGACGTTTACCTTGATCGGCCCACAGGTAGCCCAGGTCGTTAAGCGCCCCAACATCATCCGGGAACTCGTCGAGAACCTGCTCAATCCACTCCTCGGCTTTTGGCACGTCATTCCTAAGCACCGCAATGTTTGAGAGAACGAGACGCGCGTCGTGCAACACATCGCGTGCGTCGGCAGAGTCGAAGTTGTCGTCGTACTTCTGCAACAGTTTCTCGTAATGCGTGACGGCCTCGTCGTATCGCTTCGCATGGTAGTAAATCCAAGGCACGCGACTCGCAAACCGGGGGTTGTCGGGCTGTTTTTCAGCCGCGGTGCGAGCGGCGGCCAGTGCTTCGTCGTGCTTGCCGCCCATCGCTAAAGCCCCGGCGAGATAAAAGTGCAGCGCCGGATTGCTGTCGGGAAGTACTTTCTCGTCAATACCCCGCTGAAACACTTGGATCGATTCGCCAAACCGCTCACCCATAAACAACTTCAACCCCCAGGCCAAATAGACCTGCGCCTTGTCGGCCGGCTTGCTCTTGATCGCCAGGTCGAGCAACTGGCCGGCCGCATCGAACTTGCTTGCTTCCAGCGCAATGAAACCCGCGGTGCGCTGGATGGCGGCATTTTCCGGTTTGGCTTCGCCGTGCTTCTCTGTGACCAGACGTAAAATGTCGTCAGTTAATTCGCCATTTTCAACCAGGCTCTTCAGTTCATTACCGAGTAACTCAATCGTTTCGCTTTTTACGACAACCTCGCCCAAAAGTACGGCGAGCGTTTCCGCCTGACCGGTGTTGCGATACACAGCCGCAAGCCGCCCATACACTTGTGCGGCCGGCTGCTTATCGAGCACCGTTTTGAATAGCGGCTCCGCCTTGTCGAACTGATTTTGCTTAAAGTACTCTTCGGCGACGGCAAAATGGAGCGGGATGTTGCCGGGCTGCTCGGCCAGCAAATTCTCCAGTCGCGGAATCAAGTCGGCACTCTTTTTCTGCTCAGCCAACACCTCAGCCAAGAGCTCATACGGCGCTACACCCTTAGTCGTTTCACGTGCATCGAAGTAGATTTGGAGCTGTGCAAGAGCCTCATCGTGGCGTCCCGCTTTAGCGTGAACTCGGGCCTCGTGGTAAGCGGTCACCGCAGAATTGTTCGTGAACTTTTGCAGGCGCTGGAACGCTTTTGCGGCAAGCTCCGGCCGACCGGCTTCTAGAAACGCCGCGGCCATCAACTCATGGATTTCGCCCTTGTCGCCAGAAATTGTCTTAAGCAGAACCGCGTTTAGGCCATGCTCTTCCGGTTTGTCGAGCGCCGTTGATACGCGTTCAAACATATCGGCGCTTTTTTCATTTTGCTCGGTCAGGAAGTATAGTCTTCCCATTTCCAACAACAGCATGGTGTGGGCCGACGATTTGCTGGATCCCGCCTCATGTTTTTGAATTTTCTCGTAGAGCGCAATCGCTTGCTTTACTTCGCCCTGTTCCGTCAGAACGACGCCTAATCGGCGTAACAGAACTGGATCGGATGCATCGAGTTGGGCGAGTTTGGTGGCGTATCGAACCGCTTCCTGTTCACGACCCAGGTTAAAAGCCAACGGCACGATATGGCGGAGAATCTCCGCCGCGCCGCGGTCGCGGCGATGTGCCCGTTGATATCGCCGTAGCGCTCTGGCACAGGTCCTGACGCTGCTCCACTAGCCGCGCAGCGGCAAAAATTGAAACCGCCTCAAGCCGGTCCTGCTCAAGCTCGCTTCGTGGTTCAGTCTGAAGCGTAGGCGCTGATGTCATCAAGCTCAAGAGGATTGGCGCCTCGGCCGTGGCCCCAAACGACGGTGATCAGCACCAGGGCCGCAACAAACACCCCAAAAGTGCGCTTTTCAATCAAGAGTCCACCTGACATAGGGCCCTCCCGTTCCGAAGCGCGATTCAGCGAATTATTTAACGCGGCTTCTTCTTGGAAAGTTGCTTAGTTGTTGACTTCTTTTTTGCCGAGACAGTCGCGCGCGTTAGCTGACGCTTGGCGCCGGGCAGTTGTTTAGCCGGCTTTTCGGTTTTCGCCGGTCTTGCAGGCGGTTTTTCCTCATCGACGCCTTTGGACTTCCTTGGCTTATCCTCCAGAACGGGCTTTTTCTCCGGCTTGATTTCAGGGTGCTTCCCGTGCGACTTTTCGGACGGCTTTCCATCTACCTTGGCTGCTGCCGTTTTATCATCCAGCCTTTCTTCTGCCTTTGCGCCGCGCTTGGGAACGACCGCATCAGGCTTGATCGCAACCAGGGCCTTCTTTACTTTCGGAGAATGTGGCGCCGCGATGTAGTCAGCCGCGAGTTGGTGCAACAAGGATCCGAATTCGACACCCTTGTTTTTCGGAATCGCCCGCTCCAGTCCGGTAACGTTGCCAGATTCGACCTCGGCCGGCGTCGCCACGCCGAGAATCCCCAATATGGCTAGGGCGCCGCGATCGAGCGGGATCGAATGCCCGCTGAGAGCCGCCTGCACCGCGTAGGCGACAATAAATGGCGTTGCCCCATCGAGCTGCTGCAAACGCTTTATACCCGCGCCAATGTTTTGTTTCTTGACCGGTTCAAGGTCGAACGAGTAAGTCGATTCGAATACGCTTTGCAGAAGCTTTTTCAGATTGCTGGCGGCCGCCGTCGGCTCCGGCAATTCCTTCATCGCTTCGGCAAGCTCTGTAACCGTGCTCACCCGAACTTCATTCCAGTCAAAAAAATTGTGTCCAAGCCGCGCGTAAACTTTTTCGGCCGCATCGTAATGGGCATTCTCTAGGCAGCAGGCAAACAGCATGTGCTCTAACAGCTGTCGCTTGCCGTCTGGCTGCACGGTATCAAAATGCTGTTTAAGGACTCTGTGCGTCTTGGTAATTAGCGCCGCTCGGTTTGGTGTGGCCATGGATGATGCAGCCGAAGACGGTCTTTTGAGTGAAGGATAAACTAAAAGTCAACAGATGTCGCGAGGATTCGAAATCGCTCGATGCGAAATTATAGGTCGCCGGTCGATCGAGTCGCCGACCGAGTTAGGCCCTTTCGTCGTTTAGTCATCCGAATCTGCCGTGAAACCTCGACCATCGATTTCGATGCGACGCGGATCCAAAACCTCGGTGTGTTCATCAGACGATGCGCCTCTAGCCGCTTGATCTTCATGAAGCACGCGGCCCAGGATCTGCGAAACTTCGATTGATTTCTTTACGCCCTGATCCAGCACAAACAACAGTTTCGGTGTATACCGCGTGTCAATACGCTTGGCGATTTTTGATTGCAGGAAACCTGCAGCGCTTTGAAGGCCTTGCAAGGAAAGATTTTGCTTCGTTTCATTTCCCATCACCGACACGTAGACCTTTGCCTGCCTCATATCGGGCGCGACCTCGACCTTTGTCACCGTAACATCACGGATTCGAGGGTCTTGTAGATCAGCGAGAATCGCCATTCCAACGACTTCGCGAATGGCTTCAGCGGCTTTCAGAAGTCTTCGGGACGCCATGGATCCAAGAAAGGCGAAAAAAATCTCGTCGACAAAAGTTACCGAGGCGCGGAAGTCTCTGCGCTCTGCTCACGAAAAGGCGCCGGAATATTGTGATCTATTACGACTCGAGCGTGCGGGCAACCTCCTCAATACGGTACGCTTCCAGCACGTCGCCTTCTTTGATGTCGTTAAACCCCGCCAGCTTGATGCCGCATTCGAGGCCATCGCGTACCTCGCGGGCGTCATCCTTCTCCCGCTTGAGCGAATCGATCGGATAGTCGCCAATGATGCGGTTCTCGCGGATGATACGCACACGTGCGACTTCGTTGAATGGTACCGGAAATCACGCGGCAGCCGGCGATCGTTCCGACGCGGCTGATGACAAATGTTCGCAGGACCAGCGCACGGCCCGACTCGGTCTCGCGCCGTTCCGGTCTTGAGCATGCCCTCGAGGGCGGCTTTCAAGTCTTCGGTTACCTTGTAAATGATCTCGTATCGGCGAACCTGGACGCCGCGCTGTTCCGCAAGCGTGCGGGCTTTTTCGTCCGGAACCACGTTGAAGCCAATGACCACGGCGTCCGAAGCATCGGCCAGATGAACATCCGCCTCTGACACGCCGCCCACCGTTGCCTGAAGCACCTTGATCTTCACCTCGGGATGCTCGAGCTTTGTGAATTCCTTAAGGATTGCTTCGATCGACCCACGAGTGTCGGCGCGAAGTATGATGTTTAGAGTCTTGACCTCATCCTTGCCAAGTCGGTCAAACAGATTCTCCAAGGTGACGTGTACCGGCCGACTGCCAAGTATCGCGCGACGGGACGATTCGGCCCGCTTGAGGGCGATTTCGCGAGCCCTCGCAATGTCGTCGATGCACGTAGAAGTGCTGGCCGGCTTGCGGTGGAATGTCCAAACCGGTCACGTTCACCGGCATGGATGGCGTCGCCTCGCCGACCTTCTTGTAGGGTGGGAGCGTTTCATACATTGCCTTAATGTGACCACTGGCGGCGCCGCAAACGACGGCGTCGCCCACGCGCAGCGTCCCCTTGCGAACCATGAACTTGGCGATCACTCCTCGGCCTTCATGCACTTCCGCTTCCAAGCATGTGCCGACCGCGTCACGAATGCGATTGGCTCGTAAGTCGTGCAATTCGGCGATCGTGAACAGGGTTTCCAGAAGGTCGTCGATGCCATGGCCGGTAACGGCGGCTCGTCTTGACGACTTCCACGTCGCCTCCCCATTCCGTGGGCAACAGGCCGGCAGTCGCTAACTGCTGATAAATTCGCTGCACATCCACGCCGGGCAGATCGATCTTGTTGAGCGCGACGAGGATCGGCACATTGGCTGCACGTGCGTGGCTGATAGCCTCCTCAGTTTGCGGCATCACGCCGTCGTCGGCCGCAACGACCAAGCACGGCGATATCGGTGACGTTTGCGCCGCGGCACGCATCTCGGTAAACGCTTCATGCCCCGGTGTATCAACAAACGAGATCTTGCGCCCGTTCTTCCCGATTTGATAGGCGCGAATGTGCTGCGTGATGCCGCCGCTTTCGCCGCTGGCCACATCGATGCCGATGATCTTGTCCAATAGCGATGTCTTCCCGTGGTCAACGTGACCCAGGAACGTGATCACAGGCGCACGCGCACCTCCGAGAGCTCCTCGGGGTCGGCTTGCATATCGATGGCCTGCAACGTTTCCTCGATATCGGCCTCGCGCTTGATCTCCAGCTCGACGCCGAGCTCAACGGCAAGCAGATCGGCGGTCTCCTGCTCAATCAGCGTGGTAATATTGACCCCACCCCCCATGCCTAGCTGAAGCAGTTTTCCGAGGACCTTCGCAGCCGGCACACCAACCGCTTCCGAGAACGTTCGCACCGATGCCGGCATTTGCAGGACTGCCTTGCCCTTTCGTGGAGCGGCCGTGTTGGCGCCCAGTTCGCTTGATTTGCCGCGGCGCACGGCGAGGCACAACAACTGTTTCATCTTCTCCCTCGCCGCCAACACGGTCTTTGCGTCCGGCGGCCGCCACGCTCTTGCGCTTCAACTGGCGCGCCTCGCGACCACCTAAGGTCTTGGTGAGATCCCCTTCCTCCTCGGTTGCCGGGCCCCTGCCCCGATGCTTCCGATCGCGGTGGCCGGTCGTATCGGCCGGAGCCACGGCGCGCCACTCCGGTGTCCCTTGCCTTCCCCCTTGCGGTCGGTACCGCGCTTCGCCTCATGCTTCTTAAGATGCTCCGAAAGTGGCGTGGCGCCGGACGCCCGGTGCGAAGCACGTCGATCGGAAGTTTAAGATCGGGCTTTTGCGGCGCCGGCTCTCTTGTTTCGCTTCTTGACGGTTGCTTGACCGTTGGCATTGCCGCCAATCGGATCGAGGGACCTCGTTGCACAGGGGGCTTCCGCTCGCCTCCCTCGGGTGAGCGGCGACGTTGCTCAGCGGCCCGCTCGCGGGCGGCTAAGAGCGGTGGTTTTCCGGCTGACCTGCCTCCAGGGCCAATATAGTCTTCGCGGCGGACGAGCGGCCGATCGGGCGACGAAGTTGCGCCGCTGCTGGCTGCGACCACAGGAGGCGCCTCGACGACAGAACCCGATTCCGGTTGTTCAGTTGCTGGCGGAGTTACGGGTGCAATCGGCGCTGGGGATAATAAGGGACTCAACGGTGCCGGTCGCGGTGCCGGCTTCTTCGGCGGAGTGAGTTCGCGAATCGGTCTCTCGACCGGACGATCGGTCGAGCGCTCTATTGGCCGCTCCGACGATGGCCGTTCCGGCGGGCGATTGCGATTCCCCAGGTATTCCTTAAGTCGCACGACTTCGTCATCGGCCAGACTGGCCAATGCGGAACCCTTGCCGGTGATGCCCGCTTTTGCGCAGAGATCGACCAACTCCTTGCTATCGTACTTCAGTTCTTTCGCTAACGAATAAATCCGAACGGCCAAGCGTGACTCTCCCTCACTAGTCCGTTCCACGCTTTGTGTGCCATGCGTGGCGGACTGGTGCATGTGTTAAACCATGATTGAGTTCTCCTCAAGAGGCCTCAACCCTCGAAAATTGGCAATTTGACTACTTCGATTCGGCTCGCTCATGTTGCAGCGGGCGGCTCAATCGACTCACTCTGGGGTACCTCACCCCCTTGACCATTGGTTTGCCCATGCTGTTGCTCGAGTTGGTCGGCCTCGCGCGTGGCCACCTCGATCCGTTCCTGCTCCTTCTGCCGCCGGCGTTCCGCCGCAGCGGCTTGCTCGGCTTCCAGTGCACGCACATCGGCTTGTTCGGTGATGTGCATTGCCTGCTCTTCCGTCAGCGCCACCCATTTCCATCAGCGCATCGGGCTCGATAACCGAAAGGTCATCGTACGACAAAAAGCCCTCCCCCACCAGTTTTTCAGCCAGATTCCTCCGGTAGCCCATCCAACTCCGAAAAACCGCCGACAGCTCGTTCTATCTGTTCGTCGAGCTCCTCGCGAGTCATGATTTCAATGTCCCAACCACACAACTTACTTGCCAGGCGGACGTTCTGTCCGCGGCGGCCAATCGCCAGCGATAGCTGATCTTCTCGCACCAGCACGATCGCTCGCCCAAGCATTTGGCAAAGAATTACTTCCTCGACCTCGGCCGGTTGCAATGCATTGGGAATCAACACCTGAAGGTCGTCGCTCCAGCGCACAATATCGATCCGTTCGCCACCTAGCTCGTCAACAATGTTCTTGATGCGGTTGCCGCGCACACCGACGCAGGCCCCAACACAATCCACGCGCTGGTCTGAGCTGCTCACTGCTACTTTGCTGCGATAGCCGGGCTCGCGTGCCATCGCCCGAACTTCAATCACGCCATCAGCAATCTCAGGGATCTCTTGCTCAAACAAACGCTGGACTAAATGTGCACGCGTGCGGCTAAGGATGATCTTGACTCGACTCCCCTGCTTCTTGACCTCGAAGATCGTGGCCCGCACGCGCTCGTTGGGATGGTGGGTCTCGCCCGGAATCTGTTCGCTCTTCGGCAAAAGCGATTCGGTGTTGCCAAGCGATACGGTAGCCACGCCACCTTCGAACCGCTGTACAACACCAGAAACCAGCTGCCCGATCTGCTCCTGGTATTCATCGAAAAGCGCGTCGCGCTCGGCTTCGCGAATCTTTTGAATGATGACTTGCTTGGCCGTCTGTGCGCCGATGCGCCCGATGCGCTCTGTTTCCTCGGCACTCAGAGACTCGCCATTGCGCGTACCGCTGATCGTTCCATCGCGACGGTCAATCTGCATGGCGATGTCTTCTGTCTCGCCGTATTGCTTCTTGGCCGCCGATACAAGCGCCGCCTCGATTGCCTGAAAGACAATCTCCTTGTCAATGTTCTTGTCTCGGTGGATCGCATCGACGATCCGCAATACTTCGGTGGCATTCATGCAGGACGATTCCTAACGCTATCTAAATCCGTGCGGCGAACCCGCGAAGGCGCCGTTCATCAATCGCTGTCACAACACGAAACTGAACCTGACGAAACAAAAAAACGGGCACACTGTCCCGTCGTTCCGCACCCAGAGCTCAGAGAATTCAAGCAACTAGCGGTTCATCGTACGGGAGCCTTGGGCAAGGAACTCGAGTCGGTAAAACGATCGCTACACTCTTCGGCGAATAAGCGGTTTTGGGAATCGCATGCCGCCGAAAACTGTGTTTGCAACAGGACTTAGTCCAAATTGCAACAGGTAAAGATAGCGGTCTGCGCACAGAATGTCAAGGTGGGAAAGAGGCGGCGCTCAACCGAGTCGCCCTACCCTCGGTATGCCTTTACCATGACGGCGCTGGCCTGTCCCTGTGGCGTCACATTCAGGTTCAAAAAGCTGCGACCGGGCGGCATCCCGCCTTGGCGGCCGTGATCTGACACGCCGGGTCGGGCGTTTCGTAGTTGAGAATTGGGAATAACTGGTCGTTTTGGAGGGCGAGAACGCTGCCAATTAACTCAACCAATCCGCCGGCGGCGCCCAAATTTCCGAAGTAGCTCTTCGCCGCAGTCACGGGGATCGTCTCAGTTCGATCGCCAAACACTTCGCGAATCGCGGAGCCTCGTCCTCGTCGCACGATCGTGTCCCCAGGCCATGAGCGTGAATGTGCCCAACGTCGTCAATTGTGGCCCCTGCGTCGCGGAGCGTCATGCGCATCGCGTTGGCAAGCGCCCGGTCGCGGTGGGCCACGTAGTTTTGATCGGTAACCTGTGACGAGCCATGGCCAACGATTTCCGCGTAAATCGTGGCGCCGCGAGCCAGCGCGTGATCGAGATCCTCGAGTATCACCGCGGCTGCCCCCTCACCCAGCACCATTCCACGACGATGTAGATCAAACGGTCGGCTGGCCTTGCTTGGCTCAAGACCATTTGTTGCCAACTCTTCGTTCTGTATCGCGTGAATGGTCTTCATCGGATGCACTCGCGTTCCGGTGGCCCCGGCGACCATCACCTCGGCATGCCCACGAGTGATGGTGCGAAATGCCTCGCCCACCGCCAGATTCGACGCTGCCTCGCGCAGCGTAATGGAGTTGTTCGGCCCTCGCAGGTCGTTAAAGATCGCCACGTGGCTGGCCGGCATATTCGGCAAGTATTTCAATAACCATAGCGGCGAGAGCTGCGGCATCCCGTCGGTGGCCCAACGCTGATAGTGGAACCGGCCCTCGGGATCACAGCATTTGTGGATCCCCGCCGAAAACTCCTCTGGAACGGTCAGCATGTAATCCGCCCCAAAAACACAACCGGTCCGTTCAGGCAGAAAATTGCCAGGTGCCGGCAGGCCGTCGCTGATCGCGAGTTGAGCGGCAGCGACGCCCATCTGAATCTCGCGGCACATCACTTTGAGAGCCTTGCGGATGGCCTTCTTTTGTTCTTTCTCCAACGGCCCGAATTCGTCCACGTCACCCGTGAAGCCGCGGGCTTCGGCGGCGAATGACATGGGTAAATTCTGAGTCGGAACGCTATCGAACTTTCCGATACCGCTTCGACCAGTAACAAGCGCGTCCCACAAGGCCTCCTTGGTGTTTCCCAAGGGGCAGACGAGACCAATGCCGGTCAGAACGACACGACGAGGGACGGGCATCATGCGGAGCTAGGTGATTCAGGAAGGTGCAAGAGCAGTGACAAAGTCCCCGTAGCTAATATAACGTCCCCAATTTGCCACAACAATCGGCTCACGATCACCCTAGGAGTGCGGATGGCGGCGTTTGGCCGCGACATCTGCGCCTTTTTCACCTCTTCAGCGTCATTTTTCAGCGCAATGGCGTGATTGCCAAGGGTCCAGTTGCCGCCTGCGGTATGACGGGTGGCTTGCCGTGTGGCCCGCGGCTCTCGACGAAAATCAAAAGATCCACACGCAACGGCGCATTCAGCAGCGGTAATCGGATTTGCGGATCGGCCGGAACCGGGGGCGCAACCAGGCCACAGCCGATCAATAGCACCTGCTCGGCCGGCCAGCGAAACCGCTCGTGCAGGCGGAAGCTGCTCAGTTGCGGCACTTCAATTTGCGTTCGCTGCCGCGGGGTGGCCACAGTCGGCACATCCAAGGCGACCGGATGCAGCTTCTCAACTTGATCGAGGTTGCACTTCACGATCGCATCGATCGTCCGACCATCCTGCGACAGCAGGGGATTCAGCTCGAGGGAGTAACCTTCATCGATCTGTGCCGGTTGCGGCTGAAAACCGGGCCATGCCTCGGGCGAGAGCAATACGCCGCGTACATAGTTGCGTGTTCGCACCGCGGTGGCCACTCCGGTTTGTCCGTTGCTGACCAGCAGATGCGGCGAGCTATGCTCCCGATAATCATTGCGCTTGCGCAACTCGCCTTGTAACAAAGCGGCGTCTTCCTTTGCCAACAGCCAGGCTTGCACTCCCTGTGTCTGCACATTGACCGGCTTAAGCATCTTCTGGGCTTTTGCTCGCCAACTTGCAGTGTCCAGACTGACGACTCGAATGCTATACGCGTGCGTCTCGGCTTCGCTATCGACAAATCGCTGGACAATGTCCGTTACCGTTGCGTGCATTTCCGGTGTGTGATACACGCGCAGCGACCGTTTGTTGGCCGACAGCAACGCCACCGGTTCGCCATGCCAGGCCTCGTAACCCGTCTCCCGCAGAATCCAATCAACAATCGCTTGCTCGGGGCTATTGGTGCTCGTCACACGATGCGTGTAAGCCGATATATCGTACTCGCGCCAAACCTGGCCGTGCTCACTCGGCAACGTGCCGTCACCGCTCGTTACCTTCGCGCTGGATGTACGCGGTGATTCGATGGGCTGAATGTCCGTCCGTGCCACGTGCGCGACTCACGCGCGGGGTCTTGCGTCCCGGGTCGGGCTGGAGTCACGGCGGATGCGATGTTGTCGCCAGCGACGCTTGCGCGCCAGCCGGTGCTTCCGGGTGGCTGAGCTTCGAGCGGCGCCGTCTCCGGTCGAGACGCGCCAGCGTAGGCTGATCCGGCGGCCTTCGTCGCGGTGGACGAACGAGTGCCACCAGGAATCCGGCCGGGGATTTGTGGTTGAACCAGGCAAGCTAGCGGGCCCAGCACGAGCGCGGCAGCAAGCACAGAAACAAGCGACGGTTTCCGCGCAAACATCTCAGCCTCCTTGCCGAGGAGCAATGACGGAATAAGCGAGCGGCCCTGGCTCGGCCCTGAGTAGGGCGCGAAAGTGTAGGTGAGCAGGCAGGAACGAGCAAGGGGGATAGCGGCCGCTAAGATTAGTTAGACGTCGCGGTCCGGCGCAAGCACACCACGCATCGCTGGCAGTCTAAATGCGCCGCACGATGAGCGACGCATTATGCCCGCCAAAACCAAAGCTATTGCTCATGACTGCGTCCAGGCGACGCTCCCGGTACTCATTGGGAGTGTAATCCAGATCGCACCGAGGATCCGGGGTCTCGAGGTTAATGGTCGGCGGAATCAGGCTATCGCGCATCGCCAGCATGCAAATAATCAATTCCACACCGCCGCTCGCGCCCAGCATATGGCCAAGCTGGCTTTTGGTGCTGCTGACCGAAACCCTTTGAGCATGATCGCCAAATACACGTTTAATCGCGTAGGTTTCCGCTGCGTCTCCCAGCGGAGTGCTCGTGCCATGGGCATTGATGTAGCCAATGGTCGTCCTATCGATCCCGGCATCGCGGATGGCCAATTCCATTGCTCTCGTGGCGCCGGTGCCTTGTTCGTCGGGTTGCGTAATGTGCCCGCCGTCCGCGCTGGCGCCGTAGCCTATGACCTCGGCATAGATCTTCGCACCACGTTTTTTCGCGTGCTCGTATTCCTCCAGTAGATAAATGCCTGCCCCCTCGCTCAGGACGAAACCGTCCCGGTCGGCGTCGAATGGCCGACTGGCCTTTTGCGGTGCTTCGTTCCGCTCGGACAGGGCCTTCATGTTGGAAAAGCCAGCCACACCCATCTTGGTGATCGCGGCTTCGCTTCCACCAGTGACCATCACGTCGGCGACATTTTGCTGAATCGCGGCAATGCATCGCCTGTTGCGTTCGCGGCACTTGCGCATGCGGTCGCCACCGCTGTGTTGATGCCCTTCAGGCCATATTGAATTGAGACGTGCCCACTTCCCGCATTGACCATCAGTTTCGGGATGGTGAAGGCCGAGACACGATCCGGCCCCTTGAGGACAAGGCGGGCTAGCTGTTCCTCCATCTCGGTGATCCCGCCCACGCCGGATCCAATGATTACGCCGCAGCGAAACGGATCTTCCTTGGAAAAATCGATGCCGGAATCCTGCACCGCATCAATGGCCGCCACGAGCGCAAACTGCGCAAAGCGATCGATCCGCTTCTCATCTTTGGGAGAGATGTAGCCGGTCGGCTGCCAGTTGTGGATCTCGCCGGCGAAGCGAACCTTGAAATCGGCTGTATCGAACAGCCGGATTTCATGAACTCCGCTCTCGCCGCGGAGCAGTCGTCGCCAGAGATCGTCAACTTTCAGACTTAACGAAGTAACCGCGCCAATACCGGTTACGACGACACGTCGTTTCATGATGGACTAAAAGCGCGAAGCTAGGATTGCGTCTTCTCAATATACTCGATCGCTTGGCCGACGGTCTGGATTTTTTCCGCCGCGTCGTCGGGAATGTTGATGTCGAACTCTTCTTCGAGTTCCATCACCAGCTCTACCGTATCGAGTGAGTCCGCGCCCAGGTCGTTGACAAACGAGGTTTCGCGCGTAATTTGGTCTTTGCTGACGCCCAATTGCTCGGCGACTATATCGATCACACGTTCTTCAACAGAAGCCACCTCAAGATCCTCCTGTCATTCCGATAATCGGGTGCAACAGTTTCTCAGCACGGCGCCGAGCGAAACAAACTTTGTGCAACGTTAAACCAACTAAGATAGAGAATTTCAGCAAGCTCGGTCAAGATATACCGGTTTTCCCACAGTGTGTCCAGACAAATCCCAACGTGTGTTGTCACTGGCGGCAGATGCGTCAATAGTTCAAATTGCGGTTTACCGCAATCCAAATCATGCCGTTAACCCACCATCCACGACCAAGCACTGACCGGTGATAAAAGCGCTGGCTCCAGCCGCCAGAAACAGCACCGCATCGGCTATCTCCTCCGGCGAACCCAGTCGTTTTGCCGGTACTCGCTTTTTCACTTCATCTTCCAGCGCCGGTCCCATGGCCGCGGTCATTTCGCTGGTAATGAAGCCGGGAGCCACGCAATTGACCGTAATCTTCCGGCTGGCCAACTCGCGTGCCACGGTTCGCGTCATGCCAATCATCGCCGCCTTCGACGCCGAGTAATTGGCCTGCCCTGGATTGCCCATCAACCCCGACACGCTCGAAATATTGATAATCCGTCCGTAGCGCTGCTGCATCATCGGGCGAGTGACGGCCCGCATGAACAGGAACGTCCCGCGAAGGTTTGTATTGATCACATCGTCCCACTGCTCATCCGACATTCGCGGAAATAAAGTGTCCTTGGTGATCCCCGCGTTGTTAACGAGAATGTCCAAGCGGCCCCACTTTTCGATGACCGCGTCGATTGTCTTTTGCACGCACTCGCCGTTAGTCACATCGCATGCGAAAGCTTCCGCCGTTCCCCCATTCTGTTGAATAGCGCCGACGATTTCCGCCAGTTTCGAAGAATCGCGCGCGACACACGCTACCTTTGCGCCGTTTGCGCCAATTGCGGCTGCGATTGCTCGGCCAAGCCCTCGTGAAGCTCCAGTAACCAAGGCGACTTGACCGCTAAGATCAATGGAGAGTCGAGAAGTTCGATCGGACATGGTTCAGGTTGCTGGATAGGAGCTGAACATGAAAAAATCGTCGCTGAGTTCTAAACGCCGACGCCTTCAATCAAGGTCTTTCGGTCGATCCGTCTCATCAAGCCTTGTAAGACTTTTCCGGGACCGACTTCGAAAAAGCTGTCAATTCCCCGACCGAGCAGGTATCGCATCGAATCCTCCCAGAGTACAGGACCGATGATCTGTCTGACTAACAGCGACCGAATCTCGTCCGGGTCCTCGTGCGGCAGCGCATCGACGTTGGAAACCACAGGCAATTTCGCACGCTTCATGGTAACCGTGTTCAATGCGTAAGTCAGCCGCTCGACGGCCGGTTGCATGATCGAAGTATGAAAGGCCCCTGCAACCGCCAGCGGCACGACTTTCATCGCGCCAGCCTCCGGCGCCATTTCAGCAAGCCGTTTGCACGCGGCTGCTGTGCCCGAAACTGCAATGTTTCCGGGGCAAAGTAAGTTCGCGATTTGCAACACCTCGCCCTGGCTCGCTCGCTCGCACAACTTCTCAACCGCGTCGCGATCAAGTCCAAGGACCGCTACCATGCTGCTCGGCTCCCGATCTGCGGCGGCCTGCATCGCGGCGCCGCTCTTGGACCAACCGCAGTCCGTTGTCGAATTCCATGACTCCCGCGAACACTAACGCCGTGAATTCCCCCAAACTTAGTCCGGCCGCAATTTCACACGATTCGACGATCTCGGGCTTACTCTCTTTGAGACCTTCCAACGCCGCCAGACTCGTTACAAACAGCGCCGGCTGGCTGCGAACTGTGGAGTCAAGCTCACTGGCCGGTCCCTCGAAACAAATCTTCGCAAGGTCGTAACCGAGAAGCTTGTTGGCCCGATCGTACAATTCGCGGGCTTGCGGCAGCGACTCCGCAAGTTGCCGGCCCATGCCGACAAACTGCGCACTCTTGGCCGGGAAACAAAAACGCAACTCTCGGCACAGCTTATTCCCGCCAGCGAAAAACCAATAGAACGAATGGAACGCAACACACCCGCATAGCAGGGACCAATAGACGAGCAGGCCGACTCAGCCGCGAAACCGCGACCTCACTCTTCCGTCTGCACAACCGTGCGGCCCATGTAGTATCCGCATTTCGGGCACACCGTATGTGTCGGCACCGCCGTGCTGCACTGGGGGCAATAAGTCAATTGCTTCGGCGTCTTGCGATCATGTGCGCGGCGGCTGCCGGTGTGCGCGTTCGACTGTCGTCGCTTAGGAACGGCCATCGTAACTCTCGGCGTTATTTGACTTTAAGCCATGCACACTGCTGCGAGCGTGCCCGACTCAGGCGGTGCTTCGTCAAGGTAAACCGATTAGTATAGAAGGGCTGGTGTGACCGTCAAGCCGCTCAACCAACTGTTTCAGCATGAACCACAGTGATCGCGAAACAACTTCGGCCGGCCGCCTCGAAGCAATTTTCATTGGCGAATTGAAAAACAAACCGATGCAGTCCGGTTGAGCGTGCAGACTTGGTCGCCGGGGGCGGAATTGAAGGCGACCGGAAGAATCAAACCAACGCAAAGCGGCCGGAACCCTCAAGCGAAGTCACCCTGATTGAGGCGGAGGCGATCGAAGCGGCTAATCGCGATTACGACCTTCAATTCGAAGCGATCCAGTCGCGGCGAAACCTGCTCACGCGCGGTGTCGCACTCAACCATCTCGTCGGCCGCGAATTCCAAGTCGGCGAAGTCCGTTTGCGCGGCATACTCCTTTGCGAACCGTGCGGACATCTGGAGCAACTGACAGTCGCGGGCATTCGCAAGGCCCTCATCCACCGCGGAGGTTTACGAGCCCAGGTGCTCAAGGGCGGTACCATTAAAGTCGGAGACAACGTGACCACTGCTGCAACCACGTTTCGCGAGAACGGAGGCGCCCCATGAGGACGATTGTCAGAAACTTGCTTCGACGCTATCCGTTCCCCTTCTTCTCGATCTTCGCCCACGTGTCGCGCAATGTAACCGTGCGATTGAAGACCAATTTGCCAGGCCCGCTGTCTTTCGTGTCCACGCAGAAATAGCCATTCCGCTCGAACTGATACCGGTCGCCCGGCTTGGCGCTCGCCAAGCTTGGCTCGAGCATCGCCTGCACGACCTCCAGGCTGTTTGGGTTGAGCGTCGTCTTGTAGTCCACGCCGTCCGGCACGTCGCTCGGATCGGGCTGAGAAAAGAGATGATCGTACAGCCGCACTTCGGCAGGCACGGCGTGAGCCGCGCTTACCCAGTGAATCGTCCCCTTCACCTTTCGATCGGCGTTGGGCATCCCGCTGTGTGTTTGCGGGTCATAGGTGCAACGCACTTCCTTGATCTCGCCGGTCTTTTCGTCCTTGATCACGCCGGTGCACTTCACGATGTACGCCGCGCGAAGTCGCACTTCGGCGCCGGGCGAAAGCCGGAAAAACTTCTTGGGCGGATCCTCGCGAAAATCGTCCTGCTCGATGTACAGCTCGCGGCCAAACGGCACCTTGCGCGTGCCCGCCGAAGGGTCCTCCGGGTTGTTGACCGCCTCCATTTCCTCGCTCTTGCCGTCCGGAAAGTTCTCGATCACCAGCTTCAGCGGCCGCAGAACGGCCATCGCACGCGGCGCTCGCTGATTCAAATCGTCGCGGATCGCGCCCTCGAGCACGTGCATGTCGATCGTGCTGTTGAATTTTGCCACGCCGATCCGGTCGCAGAACAGCCGAATCGCCTCCGGCGTATAACCTCGACGCCGCAGGCCCGAGATCGTCGGCATCCGCGGGTCGTCCCAGCCATTCACATAGCCACCCGTCACCAGCTCCAACAGCCGCCGCTTGCTCATGATCGTGTACGTGAGATTGAGCCGCGCGAACTCGATCTGCTGCGGGTGATAGATCTCCAGCTCGTCACAAAACCAGTCATAGAGCGGCCGATGGTTTTCAAATTCCAGCGTGCAAATCGAGTGCGTGATCCGCTCGATCGAGTCGCTCTGCCCGTGGGCAAAGTCGTACATCGCGTAAATGCACCAATCGTTGCCGGTGCGATGATGCTCCGGCGGCAGGATGCGATACAGCACCGGATCGCGCATGTTGAGGTTGGGCGAGGCCATGTCGATCTTGGCCCTTAGCGTGCGCGCACCGTCTGGAAACTCGCCGCCGCGCATCCGCTTGAGCAGGTCCAAGTTTTCCGCGACGCCGCGGTCGCGAAACGGGCTGTTCTTGCCCGGCTTCGTGAGGGTGCCGCGATACTCGCGAATCTGATCG
Organism: Pirellulales bacterium; assembly: GCA_963829655.1. GTDB lineage: Bacteria > Planctomycetota > Planctomycetia > Pirellulales > JALHPA01 > JBBDYH01. Next base: position 4,183,650 of record CAWHJG010000002.1, on the reverse strand, counting down.
GCTGTGAGATCGCAGACGTACGCTTTGCCCTTCTCAATCAGCTTGACCGCCCACTCGATAAAGCTGCTCGAAATAGTCGGAGGCGTAGTACAAACCGTCCCACTCAAAACCGAGCCAGCGAACATCCTCCATGATCGAATCGACGTACTCTTGCTCTTCCTTCTCCGGATTGGTGTCGTCGAAACGCAAATTGCATTTTCCGCCATACTTCTTCGCCAGCCCGAAGTTCAGGCAGATGCTCTTGGCGTGCCCGATATGCAGATAGCCGTTCGGCTCGGGCGGAAAGCGCGTATATACGCGGCCGTCAAATCGGCCCGTGCGATTGTGCTCCTCGATGATCTCTTCGATGAAGTTGAGCGAGCGCTCGTTGCTGTCGTTCGACATGGCAAAAAATGACAAGGACAAGCCGTGCGGCTTAGTAACTCAATATGGCTAGTGTGCCGCAGTGGTGGCGACTCGACAAGCTCAGGTGTCAGTGGCCGGCCAGGGCAAGCGCTCGTTGGATGCGCGCTAATGAGCTATCTCGTCCCAGTATGGCCATTGTTTCAAACAAACCGAACCCGACCGACTGCCCCGTCACCGCGACGCGCACTGGATGGATAAGCTGGCCAATTTGAAGCCCTTCTGCCGCGATGAAGTCATGAAGCGTTTTTTCGAGCGAAGCGGCGTCAAATCGCTCGGCACTCTTCAATCGCTCGCTAAACTTCGTCAGCAGCGTCGCGGCTTCCGGCTGTTTCCGTATCCGCTTGTCGAGCGCCGCATTCGTCATAGGTCACTCTCGGCGTCGCTTACGAAGAAAGTGCGGTAATCGAGGATGTCGCCCGCAACTTTGATGCGGTCGCCTGCCGCGGTCACGATCGCCGTCAGTTTTTCGGAGATCGAGCACGGCGGCGGGCTGCTCACATAACCTGCTCGCTGCAAATAGGGCAACACCATTGCAACCTTTTGCTTCAGCGGCATCTGCTGCATGTAGTGATCTTGAAATGCGAACAGCTTTTTCGGATCAAAACTCGCCGGAGCTTTGTTCACTCGCTCAAGCGAGAACCGTTCGATCATCTCCTGGCGGGTAAAAAATTCCGTCGTTTCATCCAGCGACCAGCCCAAGTAGCAACAGGTAGTTCAGAACCGCGTGCGGCAAGTATCCCACCTGCTCGTAGAAATCCACAATCACCGGATTGAATGTTTCCGCGCTGGTCGAAAGCCCAATCGCCTTTGCGATTGCCTGGCCGTGCTCGTTAATCTTGGCGAAGTCGGCATTTTTAAGATACTTGTCGAGCTTTCGCTTGCTGAGCTTGTTCTTGCTTCCAGGCTCCGCTACGTACGGCAAATGCGCATACTGCGGCAGCGGTAGCCCAGCGACTGCGCGATAAAAATCTGCCGCGGCGTGTTCGAAAGGTGCTCCTCGGCGCGAATCACGTGCGAGATTTCGAAGTCGTGATCGTCCACGACGTTCGCCAGGTGATACAAACACGTCCCGTCGGTCCGCTGGATCACGTGATCCTGCTCGCTGGCCCACTGGAACTCCACGTTGCCGCGGATCAAATCAGGAATTACCAGCGTTCCGTCGCGCGGCATCTTCAGCCGCACCACCGACTGACGGCCTTGGCCTTCGAAGAGGTTCGCATCCGCGTCGGTTTCCGCCATCCACTTTCGGCTGTAAACAAATGGCCGCTTCTCGCGCTCCGCCGCCGTTCGCTCCGCTTGGACTTCCTCGGTCGTGGCAAAATCCCGATACGCGTGACCTGTGGAAAGCAGTTTTTGGACGGCGTTGCGGTATCGATCTTGTCGCTGCGACTGAAAATACGGGGCGTGCGGGCCGCGGCTGGCGCGCCCGTCTTCGGTCGGACCCTCGTCCCAATCGAGGCCCAGCCACTGGAAGCCATGCAGAATCGGCGAGAGCGCCGCCTCTACATTCCGTTCCGCATCCGTGTCGTCGATCCGCAAAATGAACTGGCCGCCGTGTTTGCGCAAAAAGCCAGTTGAACAGCGCAGTTCTGACGCCGCCAATGTGCAAGTAACCCGTCGGGCTGGGCGCAAAACGCGTGCGAACACTCATCGGCATATCCAGGCGGCTAATTCGCCGTTGACCTAAGAGATGATGCGTAACTCGGACGCACAGGGCCGTTCGCAAGAATTAGACGCCAATCGTCCCCATCGGAAAAGGGGCGACAATCGGTTGCCAGCCGTATCACTCGTCGCGTTCCTGTGCTCGCTGTTCGCGCCGCAGTCTCTTCCGCTCTGCCCGGCTGAGCGTTCGGCCCTGCTGTGAATCGCCTTGTGACTCTTTCACGAACTTCGTCGGCGCCTGATTTGATTGCACCGTCGATGGCGAAGATAGCGGTGCTGTTGTCCTGGTAGTGGTCGCAAATGCGGCGTTGGCGTTTGACCGTGCAACCGGAGCCTGCAGTGTTTGCTGCCCATTTGAGTGCACTCGCCCCGCCCAAGGGACTCGGCGTCTTCGTGTGTGCGGCATGAGGACTATCGACTCGAACGTTCGCCGCCGGTGCGGCCCTTGTCGCTATCACTTCACCCCCGGAAAGGTCGTCGCGCTTCTGCGCTCACTTTCCGAGCTTCCATTTTCGGCCTCGGCGTACGCGGCGGCAGCTCGCCGTGTGCCTCAAGCAATACGTAGCGGCCAAACGCCATGCCGCTCCAAAACAGTAGCCAATCCCCACTCAAGGAAAACCCGCGCGCGAGCATTGTGACGTGCATCTCCACTAGCGAGAAACGAGCGATGTCCAGGACAAGCGCGGCCGTCCAACAGCCAATCGCCAATAGCAGCGATATCAAGGCGGGCCAGCTCGGCAGCACGTCGAGCGCCGTTCTAAGAGCAACAAAGAATAGGACGAAGAGCCACGGCCCAAGCCACCAGACAATCCCCTCGCCGGGTCCCGAATGTCCCGTCAATGCCACGCACAACACGCGAACCAGCGACCGCAAGTCGGCCACCGCGTCGATGCTTGCCACGCACCACAGCATCGCGGCCCAGGCCCAGACTCGGTATCGCCCGCGATAGTCGTCGGTCCGGTGTCGCCTTACGGCATAGATCAAGATCGACACCGCGGCCGCACCGCACATCACAAGCGACGAAGCATACCCCCTCAAACTGTTGTGCGCCGCCAGATCGAGCGCGGTCGGCAACGGCACGTCCCCGATTGGCCGCGTTATGGCCATCCAATATCCGGCTTCCAGGAGGGCGACTATCGCGACACCGGCAACGAACCAGGCCGCCAAGCCCCACGACCGTCGCGGAATTAGATCCGTCACGCGCCACAAGTGCTCCGTCCGCGCCAGTTCGCTGTAGGTTTCACTGCTGCGCACCGCTGCCTTGCGCGGCGGTTTCAGCGAAGCGGGAACTTCCGTCCCCGACGCCATGGCGTCTTCGACCAGTGCGCGGCGTCGCCGTTCGTCGCGTAGGCTTCCTTGCCGGAACATGCGGAGTGGACTGAAAAGAGGCACTCCCTCGCGATCGGGGCCGCGCGGCCGTTCGCCGTCACGCTTCCCTGCGTAACGTAAGCGAAACCTGCGCAACCGGCGGCGGCTCGTTAACGCGTCTCAAACGAACAATCCCGCCTATTGCGCCTGCTGTCATGGTGCAGGGGATGCACCGACAGAAGCTCTCTATCGGCATCGACATTTGCCCCGTCCAAATTGAAAGCGTTCGTCGGTGCGTGCTAGCACGTGCGAATCGCCGTTTGCTCGCCACGATACGGTAAGTCAGATTCGCATTGCCTCGCGGCATTGAGTTCGTCGGCGAGTACGCCAACCAGCGACCACCAGAAGCCCCAATGCAGCCAGCCCGAACGTCCCCGGTTCCGGCACTGCTGTCACACCGCCGCCACCGGCGCCCAGCGGAGGGCCCTGGAAGAAGAACGCTTGATCGACGACCGTGTAGTCGTCGAAGTTAATCACACCGTCAAAGTTGATGTCGCCCGTGGCCCAACCCAAGTTCTGGATCAAACCAAAAAACGCGTTGTCCATGCCGACGTAGTCGTCGAAGCTCACCAGACCGTCAAGGTTCCCATCCCCGATGTACGTATACTTGACCAGCACATCGTGCGGCGTCACCGTTTGGCCGCTAAAGCTGGTGTAAGACGATCCGGGCAAGCCGGTGATGGTATCCAAATCCGAATTGCGAATCACACCGAGTCCGACCAGGTCGAAGCCCGTTGCCACGTTCGACGATCGGGCCCGTGCGCTGGTCAAACCGGGGCCGTCCCACTTGGTGATAAAATTCTCGTCCTGTCCGTTCTGAGCGCTGACGATGTCGGCTTGAATTTCGGCATGCACCGTGTTCTTTGTTCCCGCGGTCGCCTTGACGATCAGATCGTTGTTGTTCAAGTTGACTCGCCCACCGGGCCCGATGCTCAATGAATTGAGCACAGGCGTATTAGGATCACCGCCGTCGGGTACGACGACCACCGTGCCGCCGTTGGCCACCAGCCCGCCATCGCGCAGCGTATTTACCGTCAGGCTCCCCGCGCCCGTTTTGGTCAGATTCATTCCGCCGAGGCTGAACGCTCCCGTCAACGAAACATTTCCGGCCGCCGGGTTCACGGTCACCTGCGTGTTGCTGAATAGAACGAGGTTGTTAGTGATCTCATGACTGCCCGAGAGTACGTTGATCTCGGCGTCACCCGTGGCCTGAAGTTGAAGGTCCAATCCGCGCAGCGTGTACTTGTGCGAATTGTCAAACGTGATTTTTCCCAGTTGAAACACGTCGATGACGATCTCGGCATCGACCTCCGCGCCTTGCAAGAATTTCGCGTGGGCGTCTACACCGTTGGGATATACATTGCCCACCCAATTCCGCTCAACCGCCAGCGTGCCGCCTCCAAGCGCGTTCCATTCGCCCGCCACGGGCACGGTCACTTTGAAGTTGTCGAACGTGGCGGCGTCAGCTTCGCCGTCGGGATCGTCCGACTCTGAAACGATCAAACCGACTGCTCCAGTGGTAAATGGGGCGGGATTATCCGGATCGCCATAATTCGCGGCGTCTACTATGAAATGGCCCAGCGGCTCACTCAGATTCGTCTTGTCGTAAACCATGGCGTTCATCTGGGTACCCAGGCCGCTGAATACGATTCGAAAATCGGCGTCGGGCAACATGGCGATGCCGCCCATGTTGCCTAATTCGGTGTCATCCGGCACCTCGCCATCGATTCGCAGCAACTGAAAGTCCTTATCGGCGGAATTGAGAATCAACAGATACCCGTCCGTGGTTCCTAAGCCGGGAGTTGTTGTTCGCGCGATCGGGCCAAATACATAGTCCTTCATGTCAGTCCAGTCGGTTACATCGTGCACAATGCGGAAGTCGGTGTAGTTCGATCCGGTCACCATTGAACCCGCGCGGCCGAAACCGAGTTGTGCGTTGGTCCAGTTCTGTGGCGTCTCCATTCGATAACCGCCATTGGGGAACGAATACGTGGCGGGGAATCCAACCTGCGCCAACACGTTGTACCGCGTCCAGCCCACGTCGTTCCCGTCGTTGAAATCGTCGCTGAACGTCTGGCCGTGCACCGATTGCAATGGCGATAGACATATGACAATATGCCAGCGCCACAAGCGCATACACCACTCCGTGACCGCGTTGTGCGGATGCCATTTGGGATCTCCCAGCAAAGTTTGAGCGAATCATGTGCTGCAATGCGCCCGACGCGAACGAAAACCAGCCCCAGCGCAACCTGCGCCAGGGCCCTCGGCTCGCCGACGGCCGCCTCAAAACGTCATTGTGATTCGCGACCAGGCGAGTTTCAAACTCGCCCACGCATTTTCGCGACGCCAATCAGAGCAAAAAGTGCCAAAGCGGCAAGTCCAAGCAGGACCGATCCCGGCTCGGGCACCGCCGCCACTGCGTCCCCGCTGCCCAACGGTGCGCCCTGGAAGAAGAACGCCTGATCAACGACGGTGTAGTCGTCGAAGTTAATGACGCCGTCGAAGTTGATATCTCCGGTCGCCCAACCTAGGTTCGGGATTAACCCGAAGAAGGCGTTGTCCATGCCGACGTAGTCGTCGAAGCTGACCAGGCCGTCCAAATTGCCGTCGCCAATGTAGGTATATTTCACCAGGATGTCGTCTGGGCCCACCGGCTGGCCGCTAAAGGTGGTGTACGACGAACCCGGCAACCCAGTCAGGACATCGATGTCCGAGTTGCGGATTGCACCCAGACCGACCAGGTCAAAGTTTGAGGCTAGGTTGGCGTTTCGCGCCGCCGAGCTGGTGATCCCAGGCCCGTTCCAGTTCGTGATGAAGTTGGCATCGAGGCCGTTTTGAGCGCCGATGATCTTCGCCTGGATATTGGCGTGCACGGCGTCCTTGGTAGCCGCCGTGGCGCGAACGACCAGGTCATTGTCGTTCAGGTCAAGCTTGTTCGTAGCGCCGATCGTCAGCGAGTTCACAGCCGACGTGCCGCCATCACCGCCATTGACGCGAATCGTCGTGTCACCGGCGATGTTAACCGAGTCCTGGCGGATGTGGTTGGCCGCCAGTGTGCCCCCAGCCGCGACCACGAGGTCGCCCGTGCCCCCCAGGCTGCCCACTGCCTGCGCGGTGATGACGTTAAGCTGTCCATTGTTGGTCACGTTGACGTGATTGACGCCATCGCTGGTCGCCGACGTGGATCCATCCAGCTCCACCGAGCCGGCTGGAGCGATTGTCAGCGAAGCGCCTGCGGTGTTGGTGGTCGGCACACTTGTAATATAGCGGAGCGTACCGGAGTTTACGGTCACCGAGCGGCCGCCCCAGTTCTGTTGGCCGGCAAGCGTTAGCCTGTTGCCACCCAGGTTCATATCGACGTTCGACGCCAATGTCAGACCGGCCAGGATTGCGTGATCCTTCAAATTGCCTGACTCAAACACGACCGATGCGTTGCCGGAATTCGACGAAAGAATCAACCGGCCGGTGCTGTTGCTGACGACGCTGTACGACGCAAATCCGTTGCGGAAGCTCAGCGATTTCACCGTCGTGTTCGTGGCGCCGATGTCGATCACGTCGTCGATTAGTAAGCCAGTCCAAAGCCGCGCCGTTTCCGCGTTGCTATTGGGCACTACTCCGGCAGCCCAATTGGCGGCGGTATGCCAAGTGCCACCGGAAGTCCGGAGCCACTCGTTCAGTGGATTAACCGGCACCAACCGAATGTAACTGTTTGTGCCGGTGCCGTAGTTGAGCGTATAGCCCGCGGGAATCGCGCTCGTGCTGCCAAACGTCCCCGTGCGCGTTCCGGTGTAGGCGGCGATGATGTAGGCCTTGGAGCCGTCATACACGTTTCCAGCCGGTAAGTTGAGTACACTGCTTGCGCCGAGGACAAGATTGCCATAAACGTTCAACTGGTCGTGAGCAGTTCCGTTCGCCTCGATTTGCAGCGTGCCATTGATCGTCGGTGTGCCTGCGGCAGCAAGCGCGCCAAGTCCGAATCCAGGCGCAACGGTTGCGCCTCCAGCAAACACCGGCATGCCGGAGATCGTGCCCAAGCCCTTGATCAAGCCCAACCCTGGCGTCGCCGACGCCGGTCCCAGCGTCACAGTCACCGGCATTGAGTACTGCGCCGAAATCGACGTTGATGTTGTGTTGAAACGCCGCGCTCAACGACACATCATCCCCCGTCGCATTACTGTTAATCACTTTCAAACCCACCGGCACGTTCGCTGCCCATTCGCCGCCAACCGGGAATGGGAAAGTTTCGGCCACCGCGGCCAGCGTGAGATAGCCGCCCGTCCCAGTTAAAGCAGCCAGCCGGGAGTCCGTCGCGATGCTATCCGGGTTGCCGGACAACTTGGTAACGTTCGAAACCGGATCGACCGGGAACGCCAAGTGCGGCTGCGCCCTGCTGGTTGTTCACTGTGTAAAGTTTGGTGTCGCGCGGCGCGCCGCGGATCAACAGGCCAGCGCCCGACCCACTGTTGTCGCCGTTGACGACCAGCCTGGCCTCAAACTGCGCCGCGCTCCCGCCACGGAACGTGACACCGCCTTCGTTGACGCGCGTTTGAACGCGGTCACTGTGCGGCATCTGCACTTCAAACACGCTCTCGCCATCGGCCGCGTTGCCGTTGCCTACGATGTCGCCAAAAACCTCAACATAACCGACGGGTCGATCGCTGCCGCCAACCGACAAGCCCAACCAGCTTTGCCTTGCCCTTGCCGTCGCGCCCGCCTTGAGATCAAGCTTGGACGTAACCTCAACTCCGTTGCTGTTTGGCTGGTCTGTGCGAACTCGCACGTCGAAGTTCGCGGTCGCACCCTTCTCGACCGTGAGCGTGCGGTTGTTCGGGTTATCAATCGTACCTAGCGTGAGTTGGAACGTCTGCTGTGCACCCGAAAATGCCGTGCCCGTCGCGCGACCGTTGAACGTGACGTTCGCCGGATGGCCGCTCGCGACGCCGCGCAGCGTGATCTCGTTATCGAACGTCCGGGAATTACCCGCGAGGTTGAATTGAAGCGAATCCTCCAGAAACATGCCCGCGCTGAAATTGAATAATGTTCCTGTGCCGGAGACTCTGCACGCGGCCAATCTCCGTGACCTGATTGCCCGCCGCGGTAACATCGCCACCCACACCGCCACGGAGAGTAAATGGACCGTTGTAAGATCCGAATTGCTCAGCGCGGATTGTTGTCATGCCCGCGTGGTTTAGTTCAATGCGCATCGGTGGCGACGGGCCGGCCGTCGGCTGTGTCACCGTGGCCCAACGAAGATTGTTGCTGCCTTCGGCCCAATCGCCGTTGGCGATCGTGTTTGTCGAAAGTCCGCTCTGGCCGCCATTCCATTGGAAGACGACGGGGCCGACCGTGTTCGTCAGGTCGATCCGCATGTCGCCGCCGCCGCCGCCGCCCGCCCCGTTACCCGCTGCTCCTCCCAGCGTGCCCCCTAGCGTGTTGCGCAGATCCACCGTTCCGCCGTCCGGACCGAATTGCAATACGCGCCCGATCGTAATGTTCTGAGCGCTCACCGTCGTGCTTAGCTTCAGCGTGCCTCCATCAATGACCAAGGGCACGGCGTTATTGCCCAACAATCCCGACGCCGCCGTGTTGTTCATCACCACGTTTTGCCCAACGGGTGGCCTGGCCTCGACCGTCGCGTCATTGATTGTGAGATTCGCAAACGTGTTGTTCTGGTTCCCAAGCACCAATCGCCCGGCGCCCGTCACCGTCAAGCCGCCCGGGCCCGATACCAGCCCCGGCACCGACATGGCATCCGCCGCGTTGACGATGTTAATCGTGGCATTGTTCGCCCCGAGCGTAATACCGCGGTTGGCGCCAAACGCTGCCGAACCACGTCGCCGACAACGTGGCGCCATCGATCGTGATGGCATCCGCCGTGGCCGTCGCCGGCTCTGCCCCCAGGCTCGCCGCGCTGTTGATGCTCAACGTTCCGCCGGTGATGCTCGTCTTGCCTGTAAAGGTATTCGCATTGTTCAGGGCAAATGTGCCGGTCCCGGTCTTGATCACGCCGCCGGGTCCGCCGATCAACGCGCCACCGATCGTGTAATCGTTCCCCGCCAGGTTGCCGGCAAGGATGGTCGCTACGGTCACCGGCGCTGCCACCGTGATATTGCGGTTTGGACCGGTGTAACTGTTATCGAACCGAACGGCATCACCGTTCGAAAACGTGGCGCTTCCGCCGCCCAGCCTCCAGTTCGGAGTTGAGGTATTCCAGGTGGCATCGACCGCGCCGCTCCAGGTCTTGGTCGCCGCCACAGCCAGGGCGATATTCGTCGGATTATTCACCAGATTGAAGACGAGGTCCCCGGCGGCACGGCTGCCGAGAACAACGCTTCCCAGTCCCCCGCGCACGCCAAATTCCAACATTGGGTAAATGCCCGTTCCAAAACCAGCCAGCGTGCCCACATTGAGCGTCGTCGTTCCCTCGAGCGTCAAAGTATTGCCCGCTCCAGAAAGAACCACGCGGTCGTGGTTCCCCACCGCGCCAAAGTTGAAATCCAGAATCGAACCGTCGCGCAACGTTAGCCCGTTGCTGCCGATGGTCAGTGTATTGGCCGTCGTCGGCGTAAGATGCGGCGCAACGTGTCCGCCGCCGCCGACAATCACGGTGTTTGCGCCCGTCGGACTAATCGTGCCGGAACCCGAAAGCGTAGCGCCGGACGCGATGGCGACCAACCCTGTTCCAGTCGCTGACCCAGACGTGTTGGTCGCGCGCAGCGTCCCGCCGACTACGCTAGTCACACCGGAATAAGTATTCGCTCCCGAAAGCACCAGCGTGCCGGTACCCGTTTTGGTAATGCCGGTCGTTCCGGTGATCGCCGCGCCACCAAGCGTATACGTCGCTACCGCGCCGCCGTTGTCAACCGTAATAAACGCCGGACTCACCGGCGCCGTGATATTGATGTTGCTGTTCGCCGGGTTCCCCGTGTTGCTGAACAACACCTGGTCACCGTTGACGTAATTGCTCGGCGCAAAGTTCGCGGCCGTCGTGCTCCACACATTGCTCGCCGAACCCGTCCACGTCTTTAACGTGGCACTGCTCGTCACCCGAAGTTCCACCTGATTCGGCGTTTGCACAACCGCGTAATTGAATCCCAATCCCGGGTTTGTCCCAACGGTGATCCCGCCTCCGCCAACGACGCTGCCGCCTGAGTGCGTGATGATCGGATACGTCGCCACGGTCAAGCCGCCTACATTGGCGAGGTTCAGCGTGTTGGCGCCGAACAGCGCCAGGTTGTTGCCCGGTCCCGTCAAATGCACGACATCGCTTACGCCGGGAGCGCCGATGTTGTAATTCAACACGGTCCCGCCGTTGAGAGTCAGACCATTGTTAGCAATCGTTAGCGCGCTTGTGCCTGTCGGTGTAGTGTGGGGTGATAGGATTCCTCCAGTATTGATCGACACCGTGTTGAATATGTCAGGGACAATCGTCCCGCTACCACCCAATGTCGCGCCGGATTGAACCGCTACCAACCCGGTTCCCGTGCCCGATCCTGCCGTGTTATTAACCAACAGCGTGCCGTGTGTCACTTCGGTCCCGCTGGCGTAGGTGTTGTTGCCCGAAAGCACCACGACTCCGCGCCCCGCGACGCTAATCCCAGCGATGCCATTCGAGTCGTCGCCTTCGATCACCGTATCGCCGATCGTCAGCGTGCCTGAATTGCTGACAACGCCCGAGAATTCCACTCGTCCGCCGGTGCGAGCCGTGAACCGTGTGGATACGCCGTTGAGGTTGATGTTGCCGCTGAATCGCGTGTGGTCCGCCGTAAAGCCGCCCACCGACATGATCCCGCTTCCGCCGGTGCCAATTACAAAATTGCGAGCGATCGTGATGACTGGCGTGGCTGAACCGCCACTATTTCCCGGACCATATGTCATCACGCCGGTGTTGATTGAGCCCAATGGCGTGGCATTGCCCACATTTGCCACACCGATTGTGATCGCATTGTTGTTCCGTCCCAAAGGGCTGTTGGCTGTCGGCAAGGCCGGATCGCTCACCGCCAGAAACACGCCGCCGGAACCGATGATTGGATTGGTGACGCTACCGGCCTGCCACGTGTTCGCGGTGACGTTGTCGAGAATTACACCGCCGTTGCCCGAGATTCTGTATGTCTGGTTATTTACTGAATTGGAAATTGTGCCCAGTTGGCGTCCCTCGGGCACGTTCCCCACGCCGCGAATCGTGCGCAGGTCGCGATTGTCGCTATCCAGGAAATCGATTGGGTTCATGAACACCAGCGTGTTGTCCGCTGTCGGCGAACCAAATGCATAGCCGTCGGCATCACCAAATGGCAAAAACGGTTGCTTGTTGGTCAACGTGGTGGGAACGGCGTTTCCTCCCAAGTTCACCACGCGGGCTGCTCCGCGCACTGCAAAGCCGAACGATGCCTTCTCGTCTGGGCCCGTCATGTTGATTTGACCCGGTCCATTGCCCACTGCGCAGGCTGAAGTCGGTCCCATTACCGCCACCGTCCAAATCGGCTCCAATCTCCAGTACCGCGGTGGCGAAGCCAGGCGTCAATGTTTGACCGGTCGCGCCAATCAAGTGCAGGTTGCCGGTGCCGAGCGGCATTCGGCGAACGTGCCGAAAGCACAGCCAGCGACCGGTCTGCGAGGCTCGTTCCGCTCGGCGGTGCGACTGTGATGGTGCCGCTATAACCCGAGTTGTCGCCGCTCAGGATTAGTGAAAGTCTCTGCGATTGCGAGTTCGTGGTTAGATTGCCTAACCCGGTAAGGTTGCCTCCCAACGTGACAGCGCCGGTGGCGCCAAAGCCATAAACAACCGTCAAGGGCGAGAGCGACGTCAATCGGTACGTTGATGGCGAACGCCCCCGTCCCGTTCTGTGTAATTGTCGGGTCGGTGCCGAATCCGTCATTCACGAATCGCAACGAGCTGCCGCCGCTGGCGGCGATCGTTTCGGTCACCGTCGCGCTGCTCGACAACGACAGATCGTTGACCAGCATCAAGCCCAGGTTGTGCGTTGAGATGTAAGGCGTGGCCGAGGAGCCGGCAAAGCTCAGATCGGTCTCTGCGTTATTGGTCGGCGGCAGGCCGCCAATCCAGTTCGCTGCGACGTTCCAATTCCCGCTGGCGGGATCAAATTGGTTCCCGCCCGGACCGGTCCAGGTAAACAGCGCCGCTTGAAGGATAACCGGATTCGGGAGCAGCACGACCATGCCCACCGCAATCAGCACCATCGCGCGAGCGACGGTCGTTCTGTTCGGGAGAAACCGGCCAAATAGCGTGCGCAGAGACGTACCCATATCCACTCCCTCTAAGGAGAAGTTGCCCGTTGCGATTGATCCATTCGCGCGCGTGATTTCGTGCTTTAATTACCGCCGGCGGCGGAACCAAGTGATCAATCCCCCCAAACTCGCAAGCGCCGCCAAGAGCCATGTGCCTGGTTCTGGAACGGCGGCCACGCCGCCTCCCTCGCCGCTTAGTCGCGCACCCTGGAAGAAGAACGCCTGATCGACGACCGAGTAATCGTCGAAGTTGATTACGCCGTCGAAGTTGATATCGCCCGTCGCCCAACCCAGGTTCGGGATTAAACCGAAGAAGGCGTTGTCCATTCCGACGTAGTCGTCGAAGCTAACCAAGCCGTCCAGGTTACCGTCGCCGATGTACGTGTACTTCACCAGAATGTCATCAGGCGACACCGGCACACCGCTGAACGTGGTATACGACGAACCCGGCAACCCAGTGAGTACATCGATATCCGAGTTGCGGATTGCGCCAATACCCACCAGGTCAAAGTTTGTGCCAACGTTGGCCGCTCGTGCCGTCGAACTGGTCAAGCCGGGACCATTCCAGTTCGTAATGAAGTTGGCGTCCACGCCGTTTTGAGCGCTGACGATCTCGGCGTAAATCGCCGCGAGCTCGGCGTTCTTCCCGGAAGCTGTCGAGCGCACAACGAGATCGTTGTTCGCTAAGTCAAGAACACCGGTGCCGTTGATTGCCAGCGAGTTGACCGACGAAGTGCCGGCATCGGTGCCGTTCGGCGTCAAGTTCAACCGGCCGTCCACGTTCACCACCGCATGATTGCGAAACCCAGCGAGCGATGCCGTGGCGGTGCTGTTGACCTGAACGCTCCCGAACTCGCGGAACGTTCGGAACAGCGTCGGCCCGCCACCGGCAGGTTCGACCGGCGGAATGTAGTTTGCGCCGTTGGCGTCCGTTTCCTCGTCGGGCGAGTATCCGAAGCCGTAGGTGCCGCTCCAGCCCGGCTCCACATCACCACCGCCAGACGGGCCTTGACCGCCGCCACCTTCGCCCATGCGAATGTCGATGTCGTACCAATTGTCCCCATCTGGATCAGGAATATTGTTCGCCACGCCAAACGACGGCACATCCCACGCGGTGTTGCGAAGGATTTGCACCCCGTTGACCCTGACCAGCGTATTGTCGTCGATATGTTCAGCAAAGCTAAACACGCCGTCGGCGTCAAAGATCTGCCCGGTGTAGACCCAGGTTTCGTTGTCGCCCACCCAGACGTTGGGAGTAGTACCATTCTGGCCGTGAATGAAGTCGAGGCGAACTCCCCCCGTCGTGTTCGGCGGCGGCGAAGTGCCAGGGTTCGCACCTGTTTCATTGAATGAGCCAGGCAGATAGCCAACCAGCAAGCCCTCGACAGTTCCCCCTGGCGTCGCGGTCAGCATCGCGCCGCCAAGGTTCGTCGTGCCTGTCGAGAATCTCAACGAGCCATCATTGAGCTGGTTCCCAGATACCAGACCGGCATTGAGCGTACCCGCGCCGGCGTCGAAATTCATCACGCCGCCAAACGCGGTTTCGATCGTCGGCGTGCCGGCAAACGATGCCGTGGGCCTGATATTGGCCGCGGAGCCACCAGTGACTCCGAGCTTTCCGCCAGTTATCGTGCCGTTGATGTCAATGGTTCCGCCAACGTTCAGCGTAGCGCCAGCCGCCTGTACATTCTGCAACTGCACGACGTTGGGAGTTGTCAACGCGCCGGTCAGCAGCGATGTTGTTCCCGCCGCGACGGAAACCCCGGCGACATTCGTTTTTACTCCTCCATTGATCGTCAAGTTCCCGTTATTCGTAAGTGCGATTGTGCCCAACGACACATTCGTGGCGTTGCCGCCTACGTTGATCGTCGAATTGCCGCCGCTTGCGCTGATTGGCGTATTGGCATAGCTGGCTGCCGTAAATTGTGGCGCGCGGAACAACTCCGGCGTGCCATTGGCGACCTCCATGGGCGCGACATATTCCGACATATCAATACCAAATGTCGTTTTGTCCGTATCGATGCCAAAGCCCAGTGCCGTCGTCCAATTGCCTGTCGCCTGAGCGTTCGGTCCCACGCCACCGACACCCTGGCCAAAACGGACCTCGAAGTCCGTCCAGCCGGCGGGTAGCGTAATCGGACCGCTCGTCGTTGGAACGTTCCACGCGTTGTTATTCATGTACGTCGTGCCGCCGATCCTCAACAACACGCTGTCGTCAAAGTTCTCGCCGAACGCGATTGTGCCCGTGCCGTCCCCGTTGTTGTTCGGCCAGTTGATCTGACCGGAGTAGATGTACGTTGTGTTGTTTGGAAATAACGCATCGTTGTTCACGATTTGAGCGCGGTCGGTCCCTAGCGTCACAGCGCCGCCAGGATTGGCCGCATTCTGTTCGAAAGCGCCCGCCACTGCTCCTTCATTCAATCCTTCCACGAATCCAGTCTGTTGCCCTACCGACTGAATCGCCAGCGTGCCGCCGCTCAGGTTGACGGGCGTAGTTCCGATCGACGTGCCAACCGCGTCGTTGGTGACCTGCAACTGACCTGCCGACACGTTGAACGCGCCACCCGTCGCCAACGGAGTTCCAATCGTCGGCAGGCGCATTGCGCCGGTCCCGGTCTTGTTCACCGTCAACGCCGTTCCACCGCTGTTGTACGCGGGCGTGTTGAGCTGGCCATTCCGCACGTTGAACGTGATCTGCGCCGCCGCCGGGTACAGTCACCGTACCCAGTGTCAAATTGGTGCCATTCGCGCCGGTCTTCGTAAGTGTTACCCCGGGCTGCATCGTCATCGCGGTAATTGTGGCCCCGCCGCCGGCGCTCTGACTAATGCCGGAACTTGCGGTCACGTTAACGGCATTTCCAATCGTCGCCGCCGCGGCATCGGTGTTCTGGATGCCAAGAATGCCGCCCGCGAGGGTGACATTCGCGTTGCCGATCGACTGGTTTCCGCCCGTCGCATCGATCGATAGGCTTCCCGCGTTGATCGCCACCGTCGTCGCGTTGGTCATTGTCGAAGAACCGTCGATCTTCACGCTGCCCACGCCGCTTTTGGTAAACGTCGTTAAGCCGCCCCCATCGTTCAAGCTCGCCAGGCGCGCATCAACACCCGCGTTGATCCCAGACGCGCCGGTCGCGGTCGTCGCGCCAAATGTCGTCGCGTCGGCCAGCCGCGTCCCCGTCAACGACAGCGTCGAGTTCGTCAAAGTCAGATCGCCGAACGTGGCCTTGGACGCCAGCACGTCAATCGTCGAATTCGCCGTCACGGTCACGGTTTCCGCGCTGCGGTCGACTGCGCTCGCGGCCTTGAAGACCGTTGGAGAAGTGGCCGGATCAATCAGGCTGAGGGCGCCCGCCGAAGGCGCTCTCCATTCGGCATAGACGCCGGCACCGCCGTCACCTTCTTGGAAGGTGATCAATATCTCATGATTGCCCGCCGTCAGCGTTACGTCGCCGCCGACTCTAGTCATGCCCTGCTGCGCGTTGTTGTTGACGACGGTTTGACCGTCGATAAAGACCATCGTCGCATCGTCGCTCACGGTCTCAAACCGATAGACGCCGGCCTCAGGTGCGTTGAACACGCCGCTCCAAGACGCCAGGATCCCGTCTACGGCCAATACCGCTTGACCGTCGAACGGGTTCGTGTCGACCCCGTCGGCACCGTTGCCAATCGGAAAGTCAATCGCCACTTGCAGCGCCTGAAGCGCTTGCTGGTCCCCAAGCGGGGGCTGCAAGCCATAACCATCCCCGCCGTTCAAAAACCGCGTGGATGTCGTAAAGTTTTCATAAGGCAGGAATTGATTAACCGGCCTTTCCAAGTTCCCGTAGAGGTTGTTCGTCGTGAAGTTCCAGTACCGTGCGTTCAAGGCGCCATCGCCGACCGCGCCGTGCGCGTTGAGCGTGTTCCCATTGAGAATGATTTGAGCGAAGGCCGATTCCGTCCCCGCCAACAGACCGGCGCCAGCCGCTAATCCCAGAGCAGTCCTTCGCAAGAAAGTTCGCTTCGACATCTCAGAGCTCCCAAAAGGTTGAGTAGGTGGTTCAAAACCCCCACGCCGTAGATAAAGCTAAAAAGGTAGCCCACTCGAAAACGACCGAGTGCCGTAACGGCCGGAAAGAGTCCGACCACTACCGACGGACTTTGATCCGCCGGCTACCGCATCCCCCTGGTTCCAACCGCGAAGTATCAACCTAAACTCCGGCGGTGTCCAGGAATTGGCGCGGTTGGCGACGATGGTCCAGAAACCACATGGCGGTTATGTGGTATTTATCGCCGTGGGAAGATGCCAAGTCAGGCAATGTGGCGGCAAGCAGCTTCTACGGTGCGCCAACCACTGGCGCCCCGGCGGCGGCAATCGCCCGCCGCCTCGCCATCAGTCGCGGCGTCCGGTGAAGTTCCGCCCCGCCGACCGCCGCTGGGACTACCGCCTGCGGCGGACCGCCCGGCAGTCCACCCGCCGGACCAAATTGCAGATTCGGATCGGCCAGGTCCACGTTGGGGTAGGCCGGGTTCTCCGGCTTCGTCCACAGTGTCTGCTGCTCCGGACCCAATGAGTTCAGCCGCCACCCGATCACGTCGATCTGCATTTGCAGATTGCTCGATGGCAAGTGCAGTTCGATACGCCGCGGCATATTCGCCCCGACAAGCCCGTCGCGAATGTGATCGCGCGTAATCGCCGACGCCAGTCGCTGCCCGCGCAGTCGTACAAGTGCTGTTCCAGCACCAGCGCTCTGGCCGCGTCCACAATCGTAATCTTCGTCGTCTCACCGCCAGGCGACATCCGCCGACTGCGAATCTCCAACCGCCCGCCGCCAACGTCCATCGGCCCTTGATGCTGTTCGTCAGGCCGGAATTGCGTGAGCCCCATCGCCTCAGGGAGCCACGACGGTTCGACGGGCATGATTTGTCGCGCGGCGCTTTGCACATACTGATCGTGCCGACCAAAAAACATCGCGGGCGGCTGGCTTCGTTTTACCCACAACCAAAACAACTCGTCGTTGCTCCCCACGTCCAGCTCTTGACCCGTCAACGCGGTCCCTGCCTGCAATCGAAATCGTCGCGGCGCCTCAAATGCCAGATCGGCCCTCAACGGTGGCGTCCCCGGCAGCGAAAGCTGAGCCTGCGTGGTCGCGCCGCTGTGAACGTGCGCCGTGTTTTCGTTCACGCTCATCATCACCTGATCGAGCGTCGCCACCGGCGGCAATACCTGCGGGATCGGCGTCCCCGGCTGCCGCAGCATCCACGGACAGCTTGCACCGCTGGCCGTGAGCCAGACGAGCAATACCGCGAGCAAAAATACTGATCGATGCTTCACGAACGTTGCCTCAACGCCCCCCAGCAAACAACAACCCCGCCAACTGCTCCTGAATCTCGCGCACCCGCTCCTCCGTCGGCATCACAATGCTTGCGCGATACTCCGCCTCGCGCCGCGGGCAATACAACACCATCACCTCCCCCTGCTCCGTTTGCTCCGTCTCTTCCAGTCGCATCACGCGCCGCCGTATCAGCAGCAGCGTTAAAACGTACCGCAGGTCCGCGTGCTCCCCCTGCCCTTCCAAATCCTCGAACAATTGCAGCATCACTTCGTTCGGCGCCCATTGCACGCGCTTCGCATCCGGCTGCGGCACGCGCGCCTTCCACCACCCAATTGCGGCTTCCGGCGGTCCGTCCCAAGCCTCGGCGGAATAGTCCTCGCGCACCACTTCGGAACCAGCGGCCCTCAACACCGAATAGAATGCGTCGCCCGGCGTCAGCTCTCGCCCGGTCTTCGCGCAATGCCGCGTACTGCGCTTGATTTCGTACTCCATAACCGACACGACGTTGCCTCCGTGTGGCTGCTCTGCGCGGCAAAATACAGTAGGTCAGGCACCCCGTGCCTGACAGCTCATGCTCTTGGTCCGAAAGGCGCTTCCCGCGCTGACCAACCATGGTGTGCACACTGCGCGGCGTGCAATCGTAGAAGAACCTCGATTGCCGCTCAATAGAAGCCAGGTCAGGTCCCGGCGCGCCGGGATGCCTGACAACGAATCTGCTAGCATCCGACTGCCAATCACCCCGCCCTAAAAAACCGCGCCTCCGTCCCCCCCGGCCCAATCTTCAGCTCCACCTTCTTCATGCACCGTGGACAGTGACCCACATAAGCCGTCTCCTGCCGATTCACGTAGATCCGCGAATACACGTCGCAGCAGGCGAAATGAATCCCCACGAACCGCCGCCCGCGCCCTCTATCGACTGCGTCCGCGCGCCCATCGCCGCCCCCTTCCGGCTCGCTCGACAAATCAAGATGCTCGCCTGCCATGCCTGCATCCTCCATAATCGCTTTTAGGACGGCCCGCCTAATCCGTCAACGACAAAAACAGGACTCGCATATGAGCAATCGATTGCTCCTCATCGCCGCGATCTCGTTTCTCGCCGGCTGCTCGCACCGATATTCCGACGACCCAGTCATCACCAAAACCTTCTCCACGCCCGAGGTCCAAAAACAATTCGCCGAGTCCACCAACGAATTCGCCCTCCACCTCTACTCCCGACTACGCGAAACCAAAGGCAACCTCGTCGTTTCGCCAACCAGTGTTGCCACCTCGCTCGGCATGGTCCTCGCTGGCGCTCGCGGCGATACCCAGAATGAAATCGCCGCCGTGCTCCAGGTTTCCGGCTTCGAAAGCGACCAGGCCCTCGCTGCCGCCGCCGACCTGCAAAACGACCTCAACGGCCGCGGCGAAGAACACCCCTTCGATCTGTCAATCGCCAACCGCCTCTGGGCACAAAAAGATAAAACTATCCTCCAGCCTTACGCCGACATGGTTCGCCAACACTTCGGGGCCGAGATCGGCCGCGTCGATTTCGCCGGTGCGCCGGACGCCGCCGTGAAAGAGATCAACGCCTGGGCCGCCCATGCCACGCGCGACAAGATTCCCGCCGCCATCGACCGCGACCACATTAACGACCTGACTCGCCTCGTCCTGGTGAACGCCGTCTACTTCCTCGGCAAGTGGCAGTCTCCATTCAAAGAGGGCAACACCCGTCCCCTCGATTTCTACCGCTCTGCCGACGACAAGCTTGAAGTCCCCACGATGTTTAAGAAGGGCTATTTAGGCTTCCGCCAAGCCGATGGGCAAAAAAATCTCCGCATGCCCTACAAGGGGGATCAGCTTTCGATGGTCTTGCTCCTGCCCGATGAAATTGACGGCATCGACGAGCTCGAATCTCAGCTCACGCAAGAAAACCTTCGCGCGTGGACGAGCGATCTTGAACCGACCGATGTCCTTGTCTGGCTCCCCAAGTTCAAATTCACGGCCGACCTCGAGCTCAACGGCACGCTCGCGCTCCTCGGCATGCCCAGCGCTTTCGACCCCGCCACGGCCGACCTCTCGGGCATCGACGGCATCACTCCCACCGTCGCCAACCGCGACGACGGCCTTTTCATTCAGCACGTGATTCACCGAGCGATCGTCGAAGTAGACGAGGAAGGTACTGAAGCAGCGGCGACAACCGTTACGGAAACGCTCACGAGCAAGGAAATCGAACGCGAAAAACCTCCCGAATTCCGCGCCGACCACCCCTTCCTGTTCCTCATCCAGCACGAACCCACCGGCGCCATCCTCTTCCTCGGCCGCGTCGCCGACCCGACCAAGATGTGATTTGACAACGGACCACGGACCACGGACCACGGACACGCTTTTTCCCGCGAACCTCCCGGCTCAAAGCCTCTCCTTTTACCTTGACCCTCCCCATTTCCCCCGCTAGACTTCCTTTAGATACACAGTTCGCTTTGCCGATTTGGTATTGAAATGAAACTCGCGACGAACCTGCTGCCGCTCTTGCTATTGGGCCTTACCGGGTCCCGGCCTTAGGGTTCGTCTGCACTTTGCCTTTGATTCTCGAACCCTCAGGCCAACCAGCCTGGGGGTTTTTTTATTGGTAGTGAAACGAGGCCCACGCGCTAAACATGACGCAATTCAATTTATCCCGCCGCTCCCACCCTTCCCGCGCCTGGCTGGTGCTGCCCGGGCCGACACTCCGTCGGCCCTAAGTCGCACCACTTCTGCCACTCCGAACTCCGAACTCCAACAACTGACTAATACCATGTCCCGTCCCATCCGCATCTTCGACACCACGCTCCGCGACGGCGAGCAATCGCCCGGCGCAAGCATGAACCTCCCCGAAAAAATGGAAATCGCCCAGGCCCTGGTCGATCTCCAGGTCGATATCATCGAGGCCGGTTTTCCGATCGCCTCGCCCGGCGACTTCGAGGCCGTCCGCGAGATCGCCGCCAACATCAAAGGCGCCACGATCTGCGGGCTGGCCCGCTGTAACGACGCCGACATCGACCGCGCCTGGGAAGCCCT
The DNA here is from genome assembly GCA_963829655.1 of Pirellulales bacterium. Taxonomy (GTDB): domain Bacteria; phylum Planctomycetota; class Planctomycetia; order Pirellulales; family JALHPA01; genus JBBDYH01. The sequence goes on along the minus strand of CAWHJG010000002.1, from coordinate 4,162,624 downwards.
CAAGCACGCCCCCGACCCGCGGATTCACGTCTTCCTCGCCACCAGCGCCATCCATCGCGAGTTCAAGCTCAAGATGGACAAGGAGGAGATCATCCGCCGCGCCGTCGCCGGCGTAAAGCGCGCCGTCGGCTACTGCGACGACGTCGAGTTCTCCCCCGAAGACGCCGCTCGCACCGAGCCCGACTTCCTTTGCCAGGTGGTCGAGGCCGCGATCGCCGCCGGCGCCACGACGGTGAACATCCCCGACACCGTCGGTTACGCCACCCCGGCGCACTTTGGCAACGTCATCAAGAACCTGGTCAACCGCGTGCCGAACATCGACCGCGCCGTGATCAGCGTTCACTGTCACAACGACCTCGGACTCGCCGTGGCCAACAGCCTCGCGGGCATCGAGAACGGCGCCGGCCAGGTCGAGTGCACGATCAACGGCATCGGCGAGCGCGCCGGCAACTGCTCGCTCGAAGAAGTCGTGATGGCCCTCCGCACGCGCGGCGATTACTACAAGGCCGACACGCGGATCGACACCCGCCGCCTCGTCCCTACGAGCCGCCTGGTCTCCAACATCACCGGCCTCCAGGTGCAGCGCAACAAGGCCATCGTCGGCCGCAACGCCTTCGCCCACGAAGCGGGCATCCACCAGGACGGCATGCTCAAGGAGCCGCGGACCTACGAGATCATGCGCCCGAAGATGTCGGCTTCGCCAAGACCGACCTCGTGCTCGGCAAGCACAGCGGCCGCGCTGCGCTTGCCGATCGCGCCAAGCACCTCGGCTTTCACCTCACCGGCGAGCAGCTCCAGCGAGTCTTCGAGCAGTTCAAAGTGCTCGCCGACAAGAAGAAAGACATCTACGACGGCGACATCGCGGCCCTTTGCGAGCAGCAGTACTTCGAGGCCGCCGACGGCAACACGCTCTGGAACTTCACCCGTTACCACATCAACTGCGGCAGCGGCGAAAAACCCACCGTCACGCTTACGCTCACGCGCGGCAGTGAAGAACGCACCGAGAAGATGAACTGCGGCGACGGTCCGATCGACGCCATCTTCTTGGCGCTTGAAAAGATCACCGGCATCACGGTCGTCTGCCGCGACTTCCGCGTTCAGGCGGTCACCGTCGGCAAGGACGCCCAGGCCGAGGTCAGCGTCGAGGTCGATCCACAACTCGCAGATCTATCGCGGGCGTGGCGTCTCAACCGACAGTGTCGAGGCCGCCGGCCGCGCGTTCCTTAACGCCATCAACCGCGTCGCCATGCAACCCGGCGCAAGGCTGCATCCCCAACACAGCGCCGTCAACTCGGCCTGACGTAGGGTGGGTCAAGCGGCCAATGCGTCAAATTATCAGGCGCAGGCGCTGCCCGCGCTGACCCACCAATTTCTTCCTCTCCGTGTTCTCCGTGACTCCGTGGTGAAACATCACGCCACAAACGCCAAGTAATAAAAAATCCACCCTGTAACCGCCGTCCCTGCCATCTCCCACGCCGCCAACCGACCCCAAAAAATATGCCGCGCTCGCCGCGCTCGGCCCCGGCGGATCGGGTATGTTCCTGAGCGCATGCCACACCGTATAGATCCAGATCACCGCCGTCGGTACCGCAAAGAGCAAGTGAATCCACAGTGCCGGCGTCACCAGCGTATAGAAATACCGTGACGCCTCCGCTCGCTCTTCCCACTTGGCGAAGAATTGGATGTCGAACTCAAAAGCCGCCACGGTCACCAACAGCACCGCGGCCAACACAACCTGCACCCGCTTGTGCAGCTCGTACCGCCGCCGGTACTTCACCTGATAGATGCTCCAGCACATCACGGGCAAGACCACCAACATCGCCAATACGACGACGTCCAGCATCACCGACGCCCGCGTCCCCAAAAACCCGTCCATTCCGTCTCCACGTGTGCCGGAGCCGCGGAGCGGCGGCAGGTAATAGCCAGGGGCGTCAGCCCCTGGGAACAAATAGATAAGAAACATTTTGGAGCCCCGAAGGGGCGCCACTCGATCTCTTAGATTACAGTCGGCCGCCAATTCGTCTACCGTGCTCTCACGAACAATCCCACCGACGAGCTGCCCGTCAGCTCGTCCCCGACTCTTCGTCATTCGTCATTCGGATTTGTTTCGTCATTCTGATTTCGTCCTTCGTCATTCAGCGCTCGCCGCCTGCTTCACTTCTAGACCCTTGAAAAACGGATCATCCGGCAACTCGATCAACGTTTTAGGATCGCCAAATACGCGATTCGCTTCCCAATACTGCCGAAAACTGTCCTCCCGCGCCTTCGCTGCGGCAATCACGTCGCTGGGTTTTGCAGTCCCGACATCGTACGACGATAGCGTTGCCACCTGCGCGATCGGCGAAAATCGCCGCCGCCTTGAGTGCGGAAATCGCTGCCGCCGGCTGCCCCTTGGCCATTTCTAGACGAGCCTTGCGCCAGGTAGTGCTCGCGTCCCGCCGCTGCATGTGTCTCTGCTTCGCCGCCTTTCGCTGAAGCCGCGAATAGCGCCGATACTTTGCGATAATGTTGCGCAATGGCTCGGCCGCGCGCTGCTTGATCGTCACTTCGGCAGGCGAGCGTGTGTCCGGCCGTTGTATCATCCGGAGTTGGCGTTCAGCGTTCTCCTGCGCGGCCTTCCCTTCGAGCATTTCGCGTTCGCCAGTCGTGCCTGCGTCCATACGCGCCTTGACGATCTTCGCCAGCTCGGTCATCCGCTCCAGGTGCGACTTGCTGGCCTTCAGCCGGTCTTCATTGCGAACGACTGCTTGGAGTTCCAACTCCGCCAATTCCTCGCTGGCGCGGCGATAGTCGTCGGTTTTCGCTCGGCCCATCTCGAAGTCTTCCACGGTCGTCGCCATCAGCCGCCGGCGAGTTTCGAGATAACTTGCGTCCGCGGCGTACTTAGGGTTCGTCCGTCGGTCGGCGTCCTCTGCTTTCTCCAACTCCTTGACATACAACTCCAGCACCTTCAGATGATATCGAACGTCAATTTCCTCGACGGCAATCGCCTTGCTTCCATCACCCTGCTGTTTCTTCTCGTCATCTGCGCGTAGCGTCACGGATAGCGCCGCAAGAACCGCGATCAAAGATACCGACAGCATCAATCGCACGAGATGTCGCATGAATCACCTCCATCGCGCTCAGGCCAGAACAGCCAACAGAATCGCCCCCGCGCTTTATACCACCGCTACCACCCGGAGCAAGCTACCAACGCCATACCATTGCGCACCAGGTCACTAGGCACTGCCTGCGCAGGCGCAACAAAAAACCCCGCTACTCACTTGCGCGAATAGCGGGGCCGGAACAGAGAAGAGGCCAGTCCTCAAGATAACCGCACATAACCCTCTGTCAAGTCTTTGCTCCCGCCGGTAACAAAAAGATTTGCATCGCTCCGACCGCAATCGTTCGCCCACTAACGATTAGGCCGTAGAATTGACACTACCAGGCAAGAGACCGCACGGACGCGAATTATCTACTCGTGGGCCAACTTGGCTCAATTTACTTCAGGCCGAGCTTGGCAAAATCCAGTCCCTAACTGGCAGAACCAAACTGAGCCGATCGCTGACAGCCCACAGCCATCCGAACCCTGAATCCTGAACCCTCCAAACAAAAACAGCCCCCTCGCGTGGCCGTACGAGGGGGCTGTTTACGGGTGTCCCAGCCATCCATTTGGCCCGTTTCGCTCACATCCTGCGAGCTAAGCCGCGAAGTCTAACGTGGAGAGCCACAGTGCCAAGCGCCCCACAACAAATTCCACTTCCGCCCCCGCGCATGCACAGCATGTTGTGCCAGCCCAGTTTTCCATCGCCCAAAACATCCGGCGGCGGGTACTCCCGTCGGCAAGCGTTTTTCGCGATAATACATAATTAAATGTCCACTAAATGTGTGGTCGGGGACTTGTGCAAACGAACACTATTTTGACTATGAAAAAACGCATGCGGAACGACGAATCGCTGCGCACCCTTTAGCGAGTAACATCGCGTACGACCACGGGGACAATAGAGGCCGACCAAAGAAAACGCATTGTCAATCTGGTAAGAATGAACAAAAGGTGTGAGTAAATACCCATTTTGGTGCCTAACCTCGTCGCCTTCCTTTATCCATGCAATTCCAGCTCACTAGCCCGTTTCCAACCCGCCGGCGATCAGCCCCAGGCCATCGAGCCCTCGCTCGCGGCCTGCAGTCCGGGCAGCAAGCGTTACCAGGTCCTGATGGGCGTCACCGGCTCGGGCAAGACCTTCACGATGGCCAACGTCATCCAGGCGGTGCAGCGGCCGACGTCTCGTCCTCTCCCACAACAAGACCCTCGCCGCCCAACTCTACAGCGAGTTCAAGGAGTTCTTTCCCGCACAACGCCGTCCACTACTTCGTCAGCTATTACGACTACTACCAGCCCGAAGCCTACATCCCCCAGCGCGACATCTACATCGAGAAAGACGCCTCGATCAACCAGGAGATCGACCGCCTGCGGCTGGCCAGCACCAGTGCCCTCGTCACCCGCCGCGACGTGATCATCGTCGCCAGCGTCTCCTGCATTTACGGCCTCGGCTCGCCCGAAGATTACAAGGCGATGATGGTCGGCCTGCACAACGGCGCAACAAGTCGATCGCGACGACGTGCTTCGCCGGCTGGTCGATGTCCAATACGAGCGCAACGACATCGAGTTTGCCCGCGGCAAGTTCCGCGTCCGCGGCGACTGCGTCGAAGTCTGGCCCAGCTACGAAGAGTACGCCTACCGCGTCGAGTTCTGGGGCGACGAAGTCGAGCAGCTCTCGATCATCAACCCCACCAGCGGCGAAATCATCGGCCGCGAGGACCAGCTCTTCATCTACCCTGCCAAACACTTCGTCCTCCCCGAAACTCGCATCGGCGCCGCCGTCGCAGGCGATCAAGGAAGAGCTCGCCGAACGGCTCGAGCTCTTCAAGAGCCAGGGAAAACTGCTCGAAGCCCAGCGGCTCAACGCCCGCACCCGCTTCGATATCGAAATGCTTCAGGAAGTCGGCTACTGCCCGGGCATCGAGAACTACAGCCGCCCCCTCTCCGGCCGCCCGCCGGGCAGCATGCCCGACACGCTCTACAGCTTCTTCCCCAAGGACTTTCTGCTGTTCGTCGATGAGTCGCACTCCACCGTGCCGCAAGTCCGCGGCATGTTCGCACGGCGACTGCAGCCGCAAGAGCACGCTTGTCGAGCACGGGTTTCGCCTCCCCAGTGCGCTCGACAACCGCCCGCTCAAATTCGACGAGTGGGAAGGCAAGATCAACCAGGTGGTTTACGTCTCGGCCACGCCGGGCCCATACGAGCTGGAAAAAACCGGCGGGCGAGATCGTCGAGCAAGTGATCCGCCCGACCGGTCTGTTGGACCCGCTGATCGACGTGCAGCCCGCCCGCGGCCAGGTGCCGCACCTCTTGGAGCAGATCAAGGAACGCCGCGCCGCCGGCGAGCGCGTTTTGGTGACCACGCTCACCAAGCGGCTGGCCGAAGACCTCTCGTTCTATCTCACCGACAAAGGCGTCAAGTGCAAGTGGCTCCATAGCGAGCTGGATGCCTTTGAACGCGTCGAGCACTTGCGCGACCTTCGCGAAGGGCGGTTCGAAGCTTTGGTCGGCGTCAACCTGCTCCGCGAAGGCCTCGACCTTCCCGAAGTCTCGCTGGTTGCAATTCTCGACGCCGACAAAGAAGGCTTCTTACGCAGCGAAACCGCGCTCATGCAAACCATCGGCCGCGCCGCCCGCAACGTCAACGCCAAAGTGATCCTCTACGCCGATTCGCGTCACCGACTCGATGCAGCGCGCCATCGAAGAAACCGGCCGCCGCCGCGCGCTGCAAGAAGAGTACAACCGCGAACACGGCATCACGCCCGAGACCATCAAGAAAGGCATCCGCCTCGGCATCGAGGCCGAAGCAGCGGCACACGCCAAAGGCAAACGCCATGGTCGGCCGCACCGACGAGGTGCAATACATCACCGAAGAGTACGTCGCCGAGCTGGAAAGCGAAATGTTCACCGCCGCCGAGGCGCTCGAGTTCGAACGAGCAGCCGCCATCCGCGACCGGATCACCAAACTCCGCGACTCAATCGGCAAGCCGGTCGATGAAGTCGATTACAAGAAGAACGACGACGGCGACTCGCGCCGAGGCGGCCGCCGCCACCGCAGCAGCCGCGTCCCCCGCCCCAAACGCAACGTTTAAACCGCTCACCACTCACCTTTAACCACTCACTCGCGCAGCAAAAAAGGGCGTCCCTCACAGGCCGCCCTTCCAAACTGCCAATTAAACAAACACCAGCAGAGAACTATTTGTCGGTTGTGGTGGTGGTCGTCTTCTTGTCGCCGTCTTTATCTGTCGTCGTGGTCGTGGTCTTCTTCTTGTCACCACAGCCAACAGCAAACGCCACGATAGCGACCATCATCAAGCCAAAGAGCTTTTTCATAGCGGTCCTCAAAAAAAGGGGAGTTGCCCAGCCAGATAAAACCAACAGGACAAATTGAATCAAGCTTACCTATTGGCGGTCAAGCCATTTTCAAACTACTTGTGCGCGTCGGCAAGCTATAAAAAAAGCGTCCAGCCCCGCTTCCGGCACTGAACGCTTCTTTTTAGAGCGACAGGACGAGACGCTACTTGTTCGGGCTGGTTTCGTCGTCGCCGGATTGCTTGGTTGTCTTCGTATCCGTCGTCGTCGTCGTGGTGGTGTCGGCGTCCTTGTCCTTGTCATCCACAACGGTCTTCTTCACTTCGGTCTTTTTCTTTGTGTCGCCGCAGCCCATCGTTGCCGGCGCCACAAGCGTCAACGCTACCAAAATTGCGAAAAACTTCTTCATTGCTTCAAACCCTCTCGATAGGAACGTGAGTCAAAAAGATCCGCTGGCCAGGGACGCTACACGTGCCAAGGGCGCCGCGCACCACTGATCCAGTGCCAACATGGGCAATACCGATGCCGAAACTAGTACAAGCGGATCGACTACCTAGCATGAGCCCGCGCGGCCTCCCATTATTCCCGTATGTCGGAAAATACTTATTGATTCCCGCCGCTGCCAAGGACGCTTACACTAAGGCGAAGTAATAAGCGAGGTTACGGGCGCTTAATTCGCCCCAAGTGTGAGTCTCCACGTTCTTTTCCCGATACTTGGGAATATTTGCACCATTACGCGACTCTAAAAAGCAGGCAAAATCCACAGATGTGCGAGGCGGAACAGCCGCTGGATCTGGTATCGCTGGTCGCGGGCCACGCGGAGGTGCTCTACCGCTACGCCTACCGGCTGGCAGGATCAGCAGCCGACGCTGAGGATCTTGTCCAACAGACTTTCCTCGTGGCAGTGGGTAAGTTAGACCAGATTCGCGAGCCCGCAGCCGTACGCGGTTGGCTGTTTGCCGTGCTGCGGCATGCGTGGTTGAAATCGAAGCGCCGGCCAGTGCCGCGAGTGTCCAGCGAGTTAGACGTTGATATCGGCCTTTTGGCGGTTGAATTCCCCGATACCTTCGCCATAGACCGCGACGAATTGCAAGCTGCGCTTGACGAATTGCCCGAAGAGTTTCGCTCGGTGCTAGTCAGCTTTTACTTCGAGGACTGCACTTACAAACAAATAGCCGAACGCCTGGACCTTCCGATCGGCACGGTGATGAGCCGGCTCTCGCGAGCCAAGCAATACTTGAGGATTCGATTGCTCGACGACGACGCCAGCGATCGCCAATCGGAAAAAGAGCGCAATGCGGCGCCTAGCGCCAACGGCGCCAGCCGCAAACCACAAACGCGGGAAAGAGATCGGACGCCATGAGCGACAATTCATATCCCGCTGGCGACGAATTGCAAGCACGGCTCGATCTTCATCGCGCCGACGCCGCGATAAAAGAACCGGAGTTCCGCGCGCTTTGCGACGAGCTTGCACAGTCCTGCGATGGACGCCGCTTGCTCGCGCAGCACGAGCGCTTCGAACGAGCGCTGCAAGTCGCTATGCACGACGTGCCGGCGCCACCGGCGCTCACGGCGCGCATAATCGCTGGACTTGAAGCAGCGTCGCTTGCAGGCACCGCTGGTTTGATTCGCACGGAGCCCGCCCCCTCCGCCACGGGCGATGCTCTCCAATCCCGTCGCCGCTGGCTGCGAGGTGGAATCGCCGCAACGGCTGCACTCGCCGCCTCGTTGGCGGTTGTCGCCCTTTGGCCCACTCAGCGCATTCTCGATGAGGCCGATCTCCAGGAAAGTCACACGTGGCACATCGCCATCGCAGAAAATGGCTGGCGGAGCATGAGCCGCGAAGACGTCAGCGAACACTCGCTCCCGCGCGAGCTACGCATGATGCCCGCGCGCTTTCGCGACGCCTCCGACGTCGTTCGTCGGGACGCCATCGCGTACGATGTAACCGCGCCTGGCGGACCGAAGGCAACTTTGTTTGTGATCCAGCAGCGACAACCAAGCAATGCGCCGTTCTTTGCACCTCAACAACCGCAACACCGCACCCAGGGTTACAGCGTTGCGTATTGGCAGGACAACGAACACGTCTATGTTGTCGTTGTCGAGACCGACCAACCCGGTGGTTACCGCCGACTGCTTGATACCAGTAGCGGCGCCCGCATTACATAATTGCTGCCTGCGACGGCTGCCCTTCGATGCCAGCATGAAGCGTGATGCACTCGTCCTAAACTCTACGGCCATAATCCGCCGAATCGACTAGCAGAAGGACTCGCTGCGCAAAGACTTTCCGCGCGCCACGCTAGCATTCGACGGAGAATCGCCGCATGAAACGGCTCCTCGCCTTAATTGCCGTATATTGCTTGACCCTCTCGTCTCAAGCCTTTGCGCAGAGGCCAAATACATCGACGCTGCGGTCGTCCCCCACGCTCTCATCCGGAGAAATCCAAGCCACGCCCGAGATGTGGTTTTACGACCAGGAGCGACGGCGATACGAGGACCCAAAAACGGCGGTTCGCGCCAATGCCGAGTTCCGCGCTAGCCAGCGGCACCAGCGGATGGCCGCCCTCAAGTGGCATGGCTTTTCTAATGCGCGACCCGTTGCCAGTCCCGACCCCTTCCACGGCCATTACTCGCCGCGGTGGGTCGGAAACGGATACACACCCGGTTGGTTCGGCGGCAGCGGCAACTCCAGTATCGTGCTCTCTCAGCCACGCGTTCGCCGCTAGAAATCCCGACTAGCCTACGGTACGTGGTCCACTCCGGGCGAAGTAGCACTTTGGGTTCTGGTATTGGCTGGTCTCGCGCCAGTCTTTGTGGGCGCTGTGCTCCTTCGCCCAAAGCGGTCCAATGAATAACTCCCGTGCCAATCGCTTACTTTCTATTTTGAAAGTGTCCCACTACCCACCAAGTGGTTGTGGGTCTGTCTAATGATGACACGGCGGCTCGCTACAGCCCCGGCAAGTGTCGCGGGACAAAGAACGCAAGATCGACGGCAACCCCGACCACGCCGACGTTTCGACCAGCTTTGTCGAGCGGCAGAATCTCAATATCCGCATGCAGAATCGACGCTACACGCGGCTCACCAACGCATTCAGCAAAAAGGCCGAGATGCTGGCCTATGCGTTCGGCATAGGCATCGGCGCCGACCCATGTTACCGGTTGAGCAGAGCATCGCTCGGCCCCCTCTTGCGGTACAAAGCGTTCTCCTGACTTCTTGATGGTTCGCGAGTCATTGAAAGTCCATCGCTCGGGCAAATATCTTTCGTCAGGCTCAGAGTTTAGGAATTGGCAATATTCCTCGGCGGTTACGAGAAAGCGGCCGATAGCGAACTCGTTGACGGTGACGTCGTACTGAGGCTTTTCCTCCGGTCGATAGTATTTTGACGTTTCAGGTTCGACTGGGCTGCCCATCTTGAAAGTGTTTGTGGGGATGGTGATCAACCCGTGCGCGCGGACTTCGGGCGGCGCGGGGCGAGGCGGGTCTCGTTCGGTTTTGGGTTCGTCGGCGCGGGTTGTGGCGAGGCTGAACGAGAGGAGTAGAAGGGCCAGCGAAGTGGTTTGGGGGCGCATGGTGGAACCTCCTATGCGGCGGCGGGGAGGGGCGGGCATGGGGTTATTGTAGCGGGGGGCCGTTCGACAAGCTCACGACAGGCGGCGCTGCGAGAGAGGGGTTGGAAGGGGAGGCGGGGGTTGGGGGAGGTCATCTCGTGGCCTCCGATGCGTCGATCGTGGTCCCTCTCAACGGAGCTACAAAGAAGATTAAATCAGTGCCACGGTAGACGACAACCTCGCATTTGGGCAGCAATCTGGCCAGTTTTGCGGCGCCGCTGTTGGTTACACCGGTATCGTCAAGCCAGAGCCGGCTCAAATTGACCAACGCGGTTAGGTGATCAAGCCCACGATCGGTGATTTGTGGGGAGTTGCGCAACTTTAGTTCTTGGAGCGTGGGGAGTGAAGCAAGGTGCAGCAACGATTCATCGTCGACGTAGGGAGAGTCGATTTCCAGTACTTCCAGATTGCGTTGCCGCTTGAGAGACTCAATGCCTTGGTTCGTGATTGTTGACTCGTCGAGAAAGAGAAGTCGAATCTCCGGCAATTTGCAAATCACTTTCAGCGTTTCATCGGTGACCTCGTTTACGTCCACGAAGCCTACGTCGTGGAAGAAATCCTCGCCCATATTCTCCAATAACCATGTGGGGACGCCGCTCGTGCCATAAGCATCGTAGCCCCCGTCTTCGTCTCGGCTGTAGTCGTAGTACACATATCCCGTTTCGTAAATCGTTTGCACGATGTGCGTTTGTTCTCGGGCTCGATTAAATGCAATGCCGAGCCAGACGCCTAATGCCGTGACGAGTACGAGCAGCGTGCGGAGCGAGAAGCGGAGCCAGCGGCAGCGGGGAGGGGCGGGCATGGGGTTATTGTAACGGCGGGGGGGACCGGAAGCGCAGCTCGGGCAGGCAACTACTCCGGCCAGAGGGGGCCCGTCTTCCGCATAAAGGCTCGTACGGTCTCCGCCAGTGCCAATCGCTCCGTATCACTTCCCGTGCGTGGCCCGGACAGGTTTCAGAGCGAGGCCAAAATGAGCGGCCAGCTTATCTATCGAATCGCTGTTTAAGCCGCGCTCGCCCTTCACAAACCGGCTTATCGCCGCTTGATTGACTCCGGTCGAGCCCGCAATCGCGTTGTGCGACTGCTTGCTGTTGGCAATGGCCTTCCGAAGTTGGGTGGACACCGTCTCGCTCATTCGCAAAGTATAGCTAATGACAATTGACGTTGCCAATGACAATTGTCATAATGGTCCGGATGCTTTTTTCGTTAACCCGTGGAGAATCCAATGGACGAAATCAAAGTGCAAGTTGTGAAGTATCCCGACCGCGCCAATTTGGTGCTGCGGTTTACCGACCCGATCACCGGGCGGCACAAGACGCGGAGCGCAAGAACTGAAAGCATGCGCGACGCCGAACGTGAGGCCGGGCGCTGGCAAGACGAACTGCGCGACGGGAAATACATCGACCCGCGCAAGACGACCTGGAAGGCGTTTCGCGAGCGGTACGAAAACGAAGTGCTGACCGGTCTGGCCAAGTCGACTGAGCGGAAAGTGTTCGGCGTGTTCGAGTCGGTCGAGACGATCATCGGGCCGATGCGGCTGGCTGATTTGAATGCCGAGTGCATCAGCCGGTTGCAATCCAAATTGCGGGAGAACGGCCGGGCCGAAGCGACGATCAAAAGCCACATGGCGCACCTGAAGGCCGCGCTACGGTGGGCGGTGTCGATTGGCCTACTCGCCAAGCCGCCGGCGATCACGATGCCGAAGAGGGCTAAGGGCGGCGAGTTCATGCGGGGGCGGCCGATCACCCTTGAGGAGTTCGAACGGATGCTCAAGACGACCCGCAGCATCGTGGGCAGGACGGCTGCCAAGTCCTGGCGGCGGTATCTTCGCGGGCTGTGGCTGTCGGGGCTGCGTATCGGCGAATCCCTTACGTTGACGTGGGATGGCGACAGCGGCCTGCGCGTGGACCTGCAACCGGGCGAACACCCGATGCTCCGTATCCCTGCCGAAGCGGAGAAGGGCCACAGGGACCGCCTGTTGCCGATGGCTCCCGAGTTCGCGGAGTTCCTACAGCGGACGCCTGAGGGCCAGCGGACGGGCTTTGTATTCAATCCCCAGCCTCGCCGCACCAAGCGCATGAAGCGACCCAGCGTGGTCACCGTGATTCGCCTGATGGGGGAGATTGGCGAGCGAGCGGGAGTCAAGGTGAAGGTGGAAGGCGGGAAAGTGAAATTCGCCAGTGCTCACGACCTGCGCCGATCATTCGGCCAGCGGTGGGCGTCGCGCGTGATGCCGCAGGTTCTCATGGAATTGATGCGGCATGAAAGCATCGAAACCACGATGCGGTACTACGTCGGTCGCAACGCGCAGACAACGGCGGCCGTGTTGTGGGAAGCGCACGAAAGTAACAAAAGAGGTAACACGCGCCAGAATCGGCAGCGTGCGACCGAAACGGAATCGCCGCAAGAGCGTGAGCGGCAAGAGGTTTAGAGAGAGCGCCGGTCGGATTCGAACCGACGATCGCGGATTTGCAATCCACTGCCTTAGCCACTTGGCGACGGCGCCTTGTCGAACGTCACTCTACGGAAACACCGCGAATGGGTCAAGCTGCGCTGATCTTGCGGCAACTTCCGATAATTCGACCACTATTTGCTCCTATTCTATCGGCCGCTTAGCTCTCAGGATTAAGCCATCATCTCGCGCGAGCCTCAATCAAACTTGCATCGCCTGCCACTGCAACCACCCAATTGCGAGCGTCAAGTGCCAGCATTAAAATGACCGGCCTTCGCAAACGGTCTTAGCTGTCACTTGGCGTTTCACGCGGGCGAACAGGCATGCCTTCTACTGGTCTCAACATCCCATCGAGCGGCGACCTCGATTTTCTCGCGCTCGGCGCCGCCGTTCATCGCCTCGACACCGGAATCATTCCATTCCGTAAAGCCACCGAATGCCTGATCCACGTCAGCGGTGGCGAGTTCAACGTCGCCGCCAACCTGGCCGATTGCTTTCGGCTGAAGACAGGCGTCGCCACCGCGATGGTCGACAACCCGATCGGTGGTCTGGTCAACGAACGTATCCGCGCGATGGGCGTTCTGCCCTTCTATAAACACTTTGCCCACGATGGCGTCCGCGGCCCCAACATCGCCACCGTTTACAGCGACCGTGGCCAGGGCGTCCGAGCGCCCGTCGTTTTCTACAACCGCTCCAACGAAGCCGCGGCTCTGCTCAAAAAAGGTGACTTCGATTGGAAATCGATCCTCGCTGGCGGCGTTCGCTGGTTCCACAGCGGCGGCATTTTCGCCGCGCTTTCGAACACGACTCCGGACATAATCTTGGAGGGCATGCAGGCCGCGAAGGCGGCCGGCGCGGTCGTCTCATTCGACCTGAACTTCCGCGAAAAGATGTGGAAAGTGTCCGGCGGTCTCGACCGCGCTCAGGACACCATCGGCCGGATCATGGAGTACGTCGATGTCCTGGTGGGTAACGAAGAGGATCTCCAAAAAGGTCTCGGTATTCCCGGCCCCGAAGTCGCGTCGAAGAACAAACTCGACCCTGCGGCGTTCTTTGGAATGATCGACCGCGTGACCGCCAAACACCCGCACGTTAAAGTCGTCGCCACCACGCTGCGTGAAGTACATTCAACCAACCGGCATAGTTGGAGCGCGGTCGCCTGGGTCAACGGCCAGAGCCATGTCGCCCCAACCTGCGAGCTCGACGTGTACGACCGCGTCGGCGGCGGCGACGGATTTGCGGCCGGACTCTTCTACGGCCTGCTCTCGGGCTTGCCGGCGGAAGAAGCGCTCAAGCTCGGTTGGGCTCACGGCGCATTGCTGACGACGTTCCCCGGCGACACCACGATGGCCACGCTCGACCAGGTGCAGGCATTTGCCAAAGGCGGATCGGCGCGAATCCAGCGGTGATCAACCGCCCGCCGAGTCGCATTCGCCGGCATAGCAGATCGAATGCTTGATGTTCGAATTTGAGAGAAAGCACGACTTCCTCGTCGCGATTGACTCAGACGGCTGCGCGTTCGACACCATGGAGCTAAAGCACAAGGAGTGCTTCATTCCGCAGTTCGTCAACCATTACAATCTCCAGGCCGTCAGCAAGTACGCTCGGCAAACCTGGGAGTTCGTCAACCTCTACAGCAAGAGCCGCGGCACGAATCGCTTCTTGGCACTGCTCGAAACGCTCCGGTTGCTTCAAGAGCGGCCCGAAGTAATAGCACGAGGCATGGCGATCAACATCCCGCAACGATTGACCAAATGGGTGCAAGAGGAAACGAAGCAGGGCAATCCCGCCCTGAAACGCGCGGTTGAAAAGACCTGCGATGCCGAACTCACACTCGCGCTGGCCTGGAGCGAGGCGGTCAATGACGACATCGCGCGAATGGTCCATGGCGTGCCGCCCTTTCCATTTGTCCGTGATTGCCTCGAAAAGCTCGCTACCAAGGCCGACATGCTGGTCTGCTCTGCGACGCCGGGAGACGCTCTGAAACGCGAATGGGAGGAACACGGCATCGACCGGTTTGTCGGCGCAATTTGCGGTCAGGAGGTTGGCACGAAGACCGAAATCCTTGCCGTCGCAAAAGTATATCCCGCGAATCACGTACTCATGGTGGGCGACGCTCCCGGCGACCAAAAGGCGGCGGTCGCCAACCGTGCGTTGTTCTTCCCGATCAACCCCGGTGCCGAAGAACAAAGCTGGGGACGGGTCTTTCAAGAAGGCATCGACCGCTTCCGGAACGGCACATTTGCCGGTGGATATCAAACGACCCTAATTCGCGAGTTCGACAAGCGCCTGCCCACCGACCCTCCGTGGCGGTAGAATCGGGCACAATCTCACATGATTTAGTCTGCTTCTCTCCGTGTCCTCCGTGGCTCTGTGGTTATTAACTTTCTTGGAATCTTATGTCAAATTGTGACTTCGGTCTCATCGGTCTCGCCGTCATGGGCGAGAATCTCGCGCTCAATATCGAGAGCCGCGGCAACAAGGTCTGCGTGTTCAACCGCACGACAAGCGTCGTGGACAAGCTTGTCCAGGGCCGGGCCAAAGGCAAAAACTTCGTTCGCGCGCATTCCGTCGAGGAGCTGGTCAAGAATCTTGCGCGCCCCCGCAAAGTGATGATGATGGTCAAGGCCGGCGCCGCCGTCGATGACCTGATCGAAAAGCTCATCCCGCTTCTGGAGCCCGGTGACGTGATCATCGATGGCGGCAATGAGCACTACACCAACACCGAGCGGCGCACGAAGTACGTCGAATCCAAAGGGCTGCTCTACATCGGCACCGGTGTTTCCGGCGGCGAAGAAGGCGCCCTCAAAGGCCCCAGCCTCATGCCCGGCGGCAGCAGCGCCGCCTGGCCAATCGTCAAACCCATTCTCCAGGCCATCGCCGCCAAAGTCGGTCCAAAGGAAGACATCCCCTGCTGCGATTGGGTCGGCCCGCGCGGCGCCGGCCATTACGTGAAGATGGTGCACAACGGCATCGAGTACGGCGACATGCAGCTCATCTGCGAAGCCTACTTCATGCTCACAAGCGCCGTCGGTCTCTCGAACGATGACCTCTACGACGTGTTCTCCGACTGGAACCGCGGCGAGCTCGACAGTTATCTCATCGAGATCACTCGCGACATCTTCAGTGTCAAAGACCCGGAGACCGGAAAGCACCTCGTGGACCTGATCCTGGACAAAGCCGGCGCCAAGGGGACCGGCAAGTGGATGAGCCAACTGGCCCTCGACCTCGGCGTTCCCAGTACGCTCGTTACGGAGGCCGTTTACGCGCGAGCGCTCACGGCGCTCAAGGACGAGCGCGTGCAGGCCAGCAAGGTCCTCCGCGGGCCGCGCGGAAATCGATACAGCGGCGACCGTAAACAGTTCATCGAACAGGTGCGTCAGGCACTCTATGCCTCGAAGATTTGCAGCTACGCCCAAGGTTTCGTGCAGCTCCAAGCTGCCGCAAAGGAACACGACTGGCCGTTAAATTACGGATCGATCGCCCTGCTGTGGCGAGGCGGCTGCATCATCCGAGCGGCCTTTCTCGAGCGAATCAAAGAAGCCTTCGACGCCAACAAGGACCTCGACAACTTGCTCATGGACCCGTACTTTGCCGAGGCCACTGCCAAGGCTCAGGACGCCTGGCGGAATGTGATCATCACCGCCGCGCAGCTCGGCATCTGGGTGCCGGCCTTTATGACGGCCTTGGCCTACTACGATGGCATTCGGCAGGAGCGCTTGCCCGCCAACCTGCTGCAAGCCCAGCGCGATTACTTCGGCGCGCATACCTACCAGCGCATCGACCGCGAAGGGACGTTCCACACCGAGTGGCTGAAGCTGCGGCGTACACCGAAATGACGGAAAGGGGACTGGCTCCGAGCCACTAGGCGGTTTCACTAGAAATAAAGGTGACGGCGAGGTGCCTGTCCCCTTTCCTGCGTAACCAACAATCCGAGTAGGTTGAGCGTGCCTCAAGATTACCTCGATAAACTGTTTAGCCTCTCCAGCCAGACTGCCGTCGTCATCGGTGGCACGGGCGTGCTCGGCGGTGCCCTCTGCGACGGAATCGCGCAGGCCGGCGCGTTTGTAATCGTCGCCGGCCGCAACGAAAAGCATGGTCGCGACCGAGTCACCGCGATCGAGAAGCTCGGCGGCCAGGCGGCGTATTTGCCGGTAGACGTCACCAATCGACCCTCGATCGATGGCCTGCTCCGCGAGACGCTGCAACTCCGCGGCCAGATTGACATACTCGTCAACTGCGCCGGCACAAACTCGGCCAGCACCTATCTTGAAGCCGGCGACGAGGACTGGGAGCGCGTACTGACAACGAACCTCACCAGCACGCACCTCGGCTGCCAGATTTTTGGCCGACACATGACCGAAAGCGGTCGCGGCGGCGCAATCCTCAACATCGGCAGCGTGACATCCGACAAACCACTCTCGCGCGTGTTTGCTTACTCGGCGTCGAAAGCGGCGGTCGTCAACCTGACGCAGAACGTCGCTCGCGAGCTCGCGCCGCACAACATCCGCGTAAACGCCATCTGTCCCGGCTTCTTCCCCGCCGAGCAAAACCGAAAAATCCTCAACGAGGAGCGAGTGAAAAATATCATGGCCGGCACGCCAATGAAACGCTTCGGCGAGCCCGACGAGCTAGTCGGCTGCGCCCTGCTGCTCCTCTCGCGCACCGCCGGCAGCTTCATCACCGGCGCAGCCTACTACGTTGACGGCGGATTCACCGCGATGCGCTTCTGAGGTGAGCGATCGATGCACTCGATAGTTATTTTCGGCGCCTCGGGCGATCTCACCAGCCGCAAGCTGATCCCCGCTCTCTACGGGCTATATCGCAAGAAACGCCTGCCCGAGGGAACTCGGATCGTCGGTTTCTCGCGCACCGCGTTTACCGACGACGAGTGGCGCAATAAGCTCGCCGAAACGACGGCCGAGTTCGCCGGCGACGAATTCACCGCCGAAAGCTGGGCGACGTTTGCCCAATCGGTCTTCTACCAACCCGGCGATATTGGGCGACTAGAGGACTTTCACGCACTTGCGGAGCGACTGAAAGCACTGGAGCAAGGCAAAGACGCTTCGCGCGTCTATTACCTTGCCACCGCACCGCAGTTCTACGAGCCGGCCATCAGAGCATCTTGGCGCCGCGGGTCTGGCCGACGAAAACCGCGAGAAACGCCGTATCGTCATCGAAAAGCCCTTTGGAATTGATCGCGAAAGCGCCCGCACATTGAACGATGCCGTCCACCGCGTGTTCGACGAGTCGCAGGTGTATCGCATCGACCATTACCTGGGCAAAGAGACGGTGCAGAACGTGCTCGTGCTGCGGTTCGCCAACACCATCTTCGAGCCGGTTTGGAACCGCAACTACGTTGACCATGTGCAGATCACCGTGGCCGAAGAGGTGCTCGTCGGCCGCCGCGGCGAGTATTACGACCACGCTGGCGTGCTGCGCGACATGTTTCAGAACCACCTGCTGCAGCTCTTGATGATCACGGCCATGGAAGCGCCGGTCCGTTACAAGGCCGATGCGATTCGCGACGAAAAGGTCAAAGTGCTGCAGGCGATTCAGCCGCCCACCGCCGAAGACGTCGCACGAAACACGCTCCGCGCCCAGTATCGTGGTTACCTCAACGAGCCGGGCGTGAAGCGCAACAGCCACACCGCCACGTTCGCGGCCGTCAAGCTGGCGATCGACAACTGGCGCTGGCAAGGCGTGCCGTTTTATCTGCGCAGCGGCAAGGGGATGTCCTGTCGCACCACGCAGATCGTGATCCAATTTCGCCAGCCTCCGACCATGCTGTTTCAAACCGGACCGCGCATGCACCGCGAGTCAAATCGCCTGGTAATTCAAGTGCAGCCGGCCGAAGGCATCCAGTTGCACTTTCAATCCAAAGTGCCCGACGCGGGCATGCAGCTTCGTTTGACCGACCTCGACTTTCGCTTTCGCAGGAATTCAAAGGCGCGATTCCCGAGGCGTATCAGCGACTGCTCTTGGACGCACTAGCCGGCGACGCCAGTCTCTTCGCGCGGTCCGACGAGGTCGAGCTCGCCTGGGGGATCATCGATCCGATCATTGCGGCCTGGGAGGAAAATAATGAGCCGCGAGTGATGACGTACGAGCCGGGCTTGTGGGGCCCCGACGAAGCTCTGAGCTGGATGCACGACCAAGGGCACGAGTGGTTCGATACCTGCCCTGTCCTGCACTAGCCATCATGCGTTTTTTTCGCACGTGCCTCGTCGAACTCTTTGCGGCGATTCGCCGCGTCTTCCGTATGCTGCTCCATGTCGGTATCGCGGCTCACCTGGTAATTGTGCTGCGATTGATCGCTCACCGGATCGCCCATGGCGCCGGCGTTGCCTTTCCCCTTCACGCCGCGAGCCCCGGCTTTGGTCTGCTTGACCTCCTGCGCTGGCGTTTCCTGAGGATGTTGGTCGCGCTCGTGTGGCATATAGCACCTCGCGTATTGATGGTTGCTGAGCGAGTGAGATGCAATGAACGTGCCACAAACGGTACACTGAATGGCGATGATTACCGCAATTGAACCGACTTTGTCGCAAACGGCGCTTCCCTGGCGCCAGCTCTCGATTGGACCAGTCAAGATCGGCTTTCCCGTCGTTCAAGCCGCGCTTTCCGGCTACAGCGACTGGGCGATGCGCGTGATTGCGCGGCGGCTGGGCGCTCCCTACACGCTCTGCGAGGTGATGCTCGACCAGTTCATCACTCACCACGGGCACACCAAGAAGAACCGCGGGCGCATGCGCGTGACCGACGAGGAGCATCCCGTCGCCGGGCAACTGATGGGCGCGAACCCCGACGATTTTGGACCCGCAGCCGCGCGGCTGGTGGAGGCCGGCTTCGACGTCGATCGATATCAACTTCGGCTGCCCGGTGAAAAAGGTGCTCGGCCGCTGCCGCGGCGGTTATCACCTCAGCCAGCCGGACGTGGCTTTGGAAATCGTCGCTCGCGTCCGCGATGCCGTGCCGCCGCACGTGCCGGTCACGCTCAAGATGCGCCGCGGAATCGACGACACGGCCGAAAGCCGCGACAAGTTCTTTGCGATCTTCGACGGGGCTTTTGAGCGCGGCGCGGCGGCGATCACCGTTCACGGCCGCACCGTCGAGCAGCGCTACATCGGCCCCAGCCGCTGGGAGTTCTTGCGCGAAGTGAAGCGGCACGCGGGCGAGCGCGTCGTGCTCGGCAGTGGCGACCTGTTCACGCCGCAGGCCTGCATCGCCATGATCCGTGAGACCGGCGTCGATGGCGTGACCGCGGCGCGGGCGCGATCGGCAACCCTTGGATCTTCGCACAGGCTCGCGCGCTGGCCGAAGGCCGGCCGTTGCCGCCGCCGCCAAGCCTGTTCGAGCAGCGGGACGTGATTCGCGAGCACTACGCACTGGCCGAGGAGATCTACGGGCCGGATGTCTGCGGGCGGCAGATGCGCAAATTCGGGATCAAGTACTCGCGGATGCACCCGCAGGCGCTCGCGGTCCGCGACGCTTTCATCTCGGTCCGCCGCCGCGAGGATTGGGAGCAAGTGCTCGAGCGGTTCTACGCCGAGGACTTCCCCGGTCGCCATCCGTCGGTGGATGTGGATGAGACGGAGAGTTGCGGAGAAGCTGGCGCTAGTGGTCTGGTGGCCTGGTGACTTGTGCTGCACGGTGCGCGGCGAATTTTGGCGCAGTGCATTTTTTGTGCAGGGGGGGCCCCGACTTTTGCGCCGAAAGTGCTGTTGGCGAGCGAATGCGCTTTGACGCAAGTTGAGGATGGGTCAAACTTTCGGTGATTGGCGCTCCTCGTCACGAGGGCGACTTTTGAACATTTTGCTGTTTTTGGTTGCACGGCAAAGCGAACCGCATTGGCACAAGCACGCAAAGATGCCAAGACGCAAAGACCTCTGAGGAAGGCAGGAAAGCAGGAAAGAGTGCGGCAGCCCGCAAGGGATCGCCTTGGGGAGTGGGCTGCTTTCAGGTTGCCAAAGAACGGGGCACGTGGTCGCCGGCGCGGTAGATGCCGAACTACCGGGGTCGCCACGGTGACTCGCCTACGGCGACGCGACAGGTCAGTTCCGACCGCCTTGCTGCATCTCACCACATGGCAAGGCGGTTGGCTGGGGCGGCTGGATGTCCTTCGACAAGCTCAGGACACCTTGGGTGCAAGGCCGCATTGCGCCTCGAGGCTAGTATACAGATATAACTGTACTAGTCAATAGGTTATTTTTGGCGGGCTTCGGAGATTTTGTCCGGGGGGATAAGGGGGTGGGAGCGCGGAGTTCGGAATGCAGAGTGGCGGCAGGATGGAAGAAAGGATATTACAATCCCATGGCGCCCTAGATTGGCGAATGTTGAATCTCCTATATGAGTGCAGTTGACAAAATACGAGCTGTGATTCAAGCCGGCGTTCTTTGTCCGGAACTGACGCTGATTCCGAGGCGAGGAGCAACTGAAAACGAGGTTCAGCAGGAAGAATCATTGCTCGGGCGTCCGCTGTGTCGCGACCACGTCGATATCCTTCGCCATTGGAACGGTATTGCGCTCGAGGTGGCTGCGGTGATGCCACCGGCGAGGTCGGGCGGCTCTCCGTGATTCAGATCGATACCGACTTAGCCGTAGACGGTCTTATCGTTGTAGGCGCAGACGCTTCGGGCTTCGTCTACCTTCAAGCTGCTGACCAAAGAGTGTTTTCGCTCGATACGGATGGCGGACAAATAGAGCAGCTGGCTAAAAACCTCGCCGATCTCTTTGACCGCGTTGTATTTGGGCCTGATGCCGCAACATTCGCAGGTGAGGATTGGCTGAGCGTACTTCGTGATGCGGGAATCGTAGATTAGAGCGCTTGGGCAAATTGGTGAGCGTGAATGGTGACACAGAATCCGACAGCTTGGGAGCGAATGCGCGGTGGAGACATCGAGGGTGCAATTCGCCAAATGGAAGATGAGTACCGGCATGCTCCCGATCCGTCGCACACCATGAGTCTCGGCATCGGCTACCTTTGGATTGGGGATTATCAATCGGCCTGGAAGCACGTTACTCGCGTCAATTAGGAACGCCCTTTCTATGGCGACGGTTTCTACGCAATGGCCGGGGTCGCCAAATGGTGTCTGAACGAACGGGCCATTGCGATTGCTCAATGGCGCGATGGTGTTCGTTGCGAGTTTAGCGATCCCTCGGCGGTCGGTATTTCGCTTTTACTGTTCTTCGCATCAGTTATTGAACCGAGACTAGTCTCACGCGGCGATGCAGAGCAATTGATGAGAGAGCGATTGACGCTTCCGCAAGCCTCCTTGTGGCCCGGACCTCTAGCCAGATATATCTTGGGAGACATTGACACAAGCGAACTCGACCCTGCATTTGTGAGTAGTCACACGGACGAAACAATGATCCGACGTTGGTTCGCGGGCTATTATGAAGGTGTCCTTGCTTATGCAGCTGGTGACTATTCGAGTTACAAGCAGATGATGCTTAAGACCGCCGATACGTCCGGGATAGGATGGGATGACATGCAATTCTTTTTTCAGCGCGGTTTGGACCGAAGAATTTTTTCTCGCTCGGCACGAATCCGAAGGTTAGAAGCGGTGTCGGTCCGGATGAGTCAGGTCATTACGTTTGTCAACCGGAAGTACTTTCGGGAGTTCGATAACTCCGACAATCCGTGTTGTTGGCAGGTGGACCAAGTCGGTCACGATATCGAATCACTGCTCACAGAAGTTGGGATCGAAGCGGAGGAAATGTACGAGGATTGGGGAGCCTCGTGGTCGTGGCGCACGAACGGTGTTAGACACAGCATGCTGCTAATGTGCACAGACGTTGATAAAGCTGAGTATCAAGTCGAGTATTTCGCATTTAAGCGCAAGTGGTATTTTTTTAGGGCCAATGTTCCCGACGAGCAGTCTGATTTCTGTAAGGTGATTCCTCGGCTGCGCAAGTACTTGAGGAGGCCGGGGCCAGTGGCGTCAACGAACCGGGCAGATTTATGGATACAAATTACGCTCGCATCAGACTGCCATTGGCCGATGCCATAGCGCAGTTCGCACGCTGGATCAAGTTACCGGAGTTGGAGCCCCCGATGATGGTGGCGTCGAGCAAAGTGGTTGACATGGCCACGAAGGACGGCGCTGGCGGAGCGTTGTCGCTGTGTACGTGTACGAGTCGGGGCCATGGACAGTGTTTGAAGATCAGACGGGGTATCTTTCCTCGTTGTCAGCAAATGAGTGGTGCAAATTTGCAGGTCAGGACGAACTCGTGTTTGCCGGATACAACGACAGCGTTCCCTACGGCCAATTGATCGTTATTCAAAGCGGGCGTGTCGTTCGCGACTTCTTGGATGATCAACAAGAGCCGGAAGACAACGTCAACCAGGGCCAACTTGAATTCGAAAAGAAGAAGCCGATCAAGGACTGGACCGACGTGGCTTTGTTTGTGGACGAGGACGAGATCGTGAGTTGCCCGGATGAAGGACTGTTGTGGATGTTGGGAGTGGCGACATAAGCGAGGGGGATGATTCGGAATTAAAGCGTCAGGTAATTTGCGGTGAACTGGAATGGGTGACGAGCGGGATTTCAACACGCTGACGGCGTACGTGAAGCGCGTGCCAGGGATTGTCGGTCCGATTAGCTTTGGCCGTTTCGACGATGGCAACTGGTGGGTCCAGTTCAGCATCGACGTGGACCATCCACTCGCGTGTAACGTGGTGCAGGAATTCGGCTGCGTTCTCAACTATTTGTCGATTCAGGAGCGACTTCCGACGGTTTTTAAGCCGGTGTCGCCAGCTCCCTATCTCAACGGCGGTCCGAGAGAATTCCTCTCATGGGTTATCGAGTCGAAAGACCCTCAGTTTAAGCCTGGAACTTGTATGAAGTGGCTTGAGGGGCGCTTACCGCAGCCGGTTGAGGATGTTTCAGCATGGCCAGCAGACGATGCTGATTAATCACAAGTCTGAATTGCTACACGAGCGCAACTTCCAATCCAACCTTGGAAATGCTTCATCGCGAGTTCGGCAAGCTTAGCCGAGTGGAGCGAGATGGCTACAATCCCTCACCCTGCCCTCTCCCAGAGGGAGAGGGGTTTTTCTACGGCGTCGTCGATTCGCCCCAGAGCTTTTTGAGAAGCTCGAACATGGCCGGATCGTGCTTCGCCAGCTCGCTGCGAGTGAAGGGGAAGAAGTCATTGGTTGAAAAGAATGCTTCGCTGCATTCGGCAAAGTATTCCTGGTGGCTGGTGATGGCGTACGCTCGGACTTTTGCGGAACGACCATCGCCGAAGCGCTGTTCGACGCGGTCGTAGAGTTTGTCGGATTTGGCTTTCTCAAACGCGGCCTTGATCTCGGTGTTCTGAAAGCCTTTAGCAAGAACCCGGTCGTGATAAGCATGCGCCAGCTCGTGCAGCACGAAGTTCGGCATCCGCTTGGTCTCGCGCTCGAAAATGCGAACGTTGGTGAACTCGACGGCTTTTTCCATCGCCGGGTCCCGTTTGTGCTCGCGCAACCAGCCGGCAGCGGGGTGATATTCAGCACGCGGCTGGGTGCCGGCGTATTCGGGCGAAATCCAGAGCGGCACCTTTTGCAGCTCAGCGAGAGCCGCGGCAGGCACTACGCGAACGATCTCCTCGAGCTGCGCGGTGAGAAGCTCTAACGCGCGCGTGGTCTGTTCCTTCTCGGTCTCGAGCAACTCATCGCTGATGAGCAGGGTCCAGCCTTCGATTTGTTGCGTCTGGCGGCCGGGGATTTTGGGAGGCTCGGCGGAGTTTGCGACTTCGCGCCGGCGAGAATGAGCAGATAAGCGACGGTGATGCAAAACTTCGTGTGATTCATGTACCAACTATGTGCTTTACTGGCCGCGCCGGTGATGACCGCCACTTTGTCTTTGAAGTCCTTCATGGCTCGCCGTTGATTGTGTTCACGAGATCGCGATGCCGTCATCGGTCTTGCTTAGCACCTTCGCGTCGTTGCGCAACGTGCCAAAGGACGCCGGATGGATCTACGACGAAAGCAATGCGAAGCCCCCAAGGTTGCATTGCTGGCGCTGGGGCGCTGGGACGCCGAATGTCTTGGTTAGCTCCAGTGACTCGATATGAGCCCACCATGCATTCAGGTCATCGACCATGAGTTGCATCATGAAGTTGCCAGCCCAGTCTTCCTGGAAGTATCGCTGCAAGATGAAGCCACCAGAGCTGGCGTTGAAGATTGCAACTTCGCCGTCGAGAACTTTCTCGAATCCCAGTACTTCGTAGAACCGCTTCGAAAGCACGAAGTCCTTCGTCGGCATGAACGGCCGGACTAGTTCTGTCCCTAGCGGAATATTGGCCACTCCCAACCTCCTCTTACAGCCGAACTCGTTAATAGGAAGGTTCTGCCTATCGCCAGTAGGCCGCAATGTTGCGGCCTAACGCGCATGCAGTTGTCGGTTATAACTCGAAAGCCGCCGTTTGATCGGATGTCAGTCTCGTCAACCGCAGCGTCTGGTTAGGTCTCATTGTCGTGGCCTGTCGGTCAGACGATCGGGTGCAGGACCATCCGGCCGTAAGCGATGAACGCCATGAGGAGGCCCAGCACGCAGACCATGACGATGGACCCGACCTCGTGGTACTTGGCGTGCACCCCAACGAACACGAGGCTCTCGATCGCCAGGACGGTGGCGGCCACTACCGTGAGCGTCGGATACCAGCGGAAGGCGGCGGGGACAATCAGCCCGACCGCGCAGACGAGTTCGAGGATGCCAAGGGCCATCCAGGCTTGCCGAGGCAACGCACCAAAGGACGGGACGTCCCCGCTTATCTTGTCGAACATGAAGACCTTCATGACGCCCGACGCTGTGTACATGAGCGCGGCGACGATCTGAAGAACCCACAACAGGATGTTCATCGTGTGATTCTTAGGCCTAACTTGGTTATAAGAAGTTTCTAGTTTGGGAGGTTAGGCAATTTCAACTGCGCGTTTGCCGAGAACGTTCATCCTTGGCTCGATGCCGAGGCCCGGCAATTCGCTGGCGGCCATGAAGCCGTGCTCGCGCTGTCGGCACCCGCTCGCCGTGCTGACGGTGACGTAGCTGTTGAAGTCGGTGCTGGTGAAGCGGAACTCCTCGGGCGTGCTGTGAGCCAGGTGAGCGATTGCGGCCGTCGTGATGTCGCCGCCCCAACTGTCTTCCAGGGTCATCGCGATGCCCGTGCTCACGCAGAGATCGCGGGCCTGTTTTGTCCGGGTCAGGCCGCCGAGCTTGCTGATCTTCAGGTTGACGACGTCCATCGCGAGATCGGCCTTGGCTCGCAGCAGCATGTCGAGGCTGTCGATGTTCTCATCCAGCATGAAGGGATGATCGGTGTGACGCCGCACCGCGAGGCACTCTTCGTAGCTCAGGCACGGCTGCTCGATGTAGACGTCGACGTCGCTGACCGCGCGGACGACGCGCATCGCCTCGTGCTGCGTCCAACCGGTGTTCGCATCGGCGACGAGCCGATCGGTGGGCGGCAGCAGCGCGCGGACGGCGCGGATGCGCTCGATGTCGGTATCGGGGTCGCCGCCGACCTTCAATTGAAACCGCGTATAACCCTCGGCGCGATAGGACGCGACCTTTTTTGCCATTTGCTCGGGCGACTCCTGCGAGATCGCTCGATAGAGCCGGACGCGTTCGCCGAAGCGCCCGCCCATGAGCATGCAGACGGGCAATCCGGTCGCCTTACCGAGAATGTCCCAGCAGGCGATGTCGATGCCCGACTTTACGTACGGATGCCCTTTGAGGGCGGCGTCCATGCGGTGATTGAGCTTTGCCAGTTCGCGCGGATCGAGGCCGATCAGGTGGGGCGCTAGCTCTCGCAAGCCGGCGCGAACTCCTTCGGCATACGCCGGCAAGTAGAACGGCCCGAGCGGGCAGACCTCGCCGATAACCGGTTAGCCCGGTATCGGTCTCGACGCCGACAATCGTGCTGTCGAATACCGACACCGACTTACCGCCCGACCACTTGTAGCTCCCTTCGTAGAGCGGCAGTTCCACGCGATGAGCGAAGATGCGAGTGATCTTCATGGGGGAGGTCGTTGGGCGTGAAAATTGGAGAACCGCCGCGCAGAGTCAGTATAGCTAGCGCGAAGCCCGAGACGGCGTTTCTGTGCTTTGCAGCAAAACACAGGCACCCGGCGGAGAACCGGACGCTAGCGCAGTGCCAGCTGATTCAGGCCGCTACTCTTTCGTGCGCGAGGGCGCGAGGCGGCGTTGGCGGCGGCACGCCGTTGCGCTTTTCCAGAGTGAACCCTGTCAGAAGCCAGCCGTCGTCCTGGCTGGTGATGAACGAGCCGGCGGGGCCAAAGTACTGCTTCACCTCGCTGTACTCGGGCAGCTTGCTGCCGTCGAGCTGGCGCTGTCGAACGGTGCCTGGCTTGCCTTCGGCCAGCATGTTATTCAAGACCTTGCCCATCAGGCTCTCGCTCTTGGGCATTTGGTTGGTGCGGATCAGCTCGTAGTTCACGCGAAACGCCTCGTCCATCCGCGAGAACAGGCGGACGCTGATCGCCTGACCGCCGAGGTTGTTCATCTCTTTGACCACGCGTTGGTATTCGGGCGCGGCGGCCAACTGACTTGTGTCGCGCCTTTTTGCGCGTTGGCGTTCTTGAGCACGCGCTTCCAACAGATCCACGTGCGAGGCGACGAACATATAGCCGTGCGCGACGGTCACCGCGGCGTTTTGAATCCGCCGCTGCTGCTCGCGCTGTTTGCTGGCGCGGCCCTTGCCCGGCTGCTTCTTTTGCAGCGCCTTGCCGCGCGACTTGCCGGGCTGGAACTTGACGTATTTCACAGGCTCCGATTCTGGCTCTTCCAGGTCGGCGTGTTGGACGGCGCCGCCGTCGATCTCGATCTCCAACTCGCCGACGTCGGTCTTGGCTTCGTTGGTGACTTCCCAGACGACAAAGCCTTCGATCTCGCGGCGTCGAACGGCAGGGTCATTCTTCATCGCTTTCTCGACGGCCTTTTCAACGGCCGATGGATCGGTGGCCTCGACCGCCCACAGGAGTCGCTCGCTGGTCGGCCCGATGGGCGTGTGATAGTCGCTGATCACGGTCACACGGTCGGCAAGGTTATTGACGATCTCTTTCTCGACGTCGAGCTTCGGGCCTTTGGGATCGTTCTTGAGACTATCGAGCAGATCGACCCACACGCCCTCCTCTTCCATCCACTCATCGACGAGCGTGCCAATGGATGCGAAGGCACGCTTAACGTCCCAATTCCAGGTGTTGTACGTGGCCAGGTCGCGAGGGACCCAGAATTGCGGGTCCAGGTTTTCGCCGTTGGGAAAACTGAGCAGCCGCGCGGCGAGGCGGTATTTTTCTTTCAGCGGCTGACCGTCGCGGCCGGTGAGCGGCGGCGCATGGATAAACGTGCGATGCAGGATCTCGTGGGTGTCGGTGTTGAGCGTGACGTGCCCGCCAAGGCCTTGGATGGCTGTAAAGCCTTGTTTGCGGAGGACGCTGAGGATGTCGGGGCCTTTGCGCTTTTCGGCCGGTGGGTCGAGGATGCGCATTCGACTCGGCATAGCCAAACGGCTCGACGTACCAGAACAGGTGCGAGGCTTTTTCGTTGTCGGAACGGGCCTTGGCAGTGCGGGTCATCGTTTCGCGATAGGTGGCCATTGAGCCGAGACTGTCCTTGCGGTCCTCGCCGTTGGCCTTGAGGATGTCGGCCACGGCTTTTGGATCGTCGCCCAGGCAGAGCAGGTCGCCATCGATGACGTGGGCGATCTGGCGCCCGGTTTGCTCGCCTTCGCGACGGGGCATCTCGTAGACAGCGACCTTTTCGTTGGCGCGGCTGGTGCGGCGGCCGCCCCGCTTGTTCAGGGTCTGGCCGATCTGGGCGAGGAGTGCCTTCGCCTGGTCTTCGCGGCCTGAGACATCCACGGTGACAACCGTGGCCGCGTCGTTGCGATCCTGCAGGATCACGGCCAGGGCGACCTCACCCCCGACAATGGCCTCTAGCTCCTCGAGCGTGACGCCGAGCTTGACCAGGATTCCATCGCCGTTTTTGCGCATCTGGCGCTTGAAATCGTCAATAAACTCAGCCATTACTGGGTCGTTGACGAGCGCCCCCATCTTGGTCTGATTGAAGTCGTCTCTCAGCCGATCGATGTCGGGCACCGACAGGTAGCCGGTCGTCGTGGCCGGCATGAGCCGGTCGGAACGTTTGGCAGCGGCGTAAAGATTGCCGGTGAGGAGGGCGGTAAGGGCCAGCGTGGCGGTTAAGCGAGCTAAAACACGACAGCTCACAGGGAACTCCTTGTCATTCTGGCGAGAGCGGCGCACGGCCCTTTATTGTTGTATCGGTCATGAAAGCACGCCGCTTCTATCAGAGCGGCCGATTACGTAAAGTCACAACGTAAAGCATGTGGGGCGAACCGTGCAAGCAGCAACAACGGGGCCAGATGGGCTTCAACTGCCGTCAAGGTTGGCCCTGAGCGCTGCGGCGAATGGTTAAACGGCCGTTGATGCGAAAGGTGTGCCGGGGCTGGGCGACTTGCCACTCGCCACAGTCATGCCGGCTAAAGCTCGTAGACGATTCGTCCGTGGTGCTGTGCGCGGCTGATTTTGTCCATGGCATAGAGGCCGGCGAGCACAAACTCGACGCAGGCGGCGCGGACGGCCGCGTCGCTGGCGGCGTTGACCTCGAACGCCTTGTCCCAGACAGGCGGAACGCGTTTGAGCCGTTCGGCGTAGTGCGATGACGGCAGCATATCGCCGACTTCGATCTTTACGCCCTCGGAGAAGATTTGCGCGATCTGCTCCAGGCCGTGCTTTTCGACGTATTCGGCGAAGACGTCGCCGATCGCCTCGGCGATGAGTGCATCGAGCACCTGGCGCTCGCTCATTTGATGGCTGCCCATCAGGTCGAGCTCGAGCTTGCCGAGCGACGAGGAGTAGATGTGGCCGAGATCGCTGATCCGCGGGACAGCGGGCTTCTCGCCAAGGCGGACCGCGCGCTGCCGCGCCGAGGCGACCATGGTGCGATAGTTGGCGATGCTGACGCGGGCCGATACGCCGGACTGCTGATCGATGTATTTGCTCTTGCGCGCGGCGACGGTGATCTGCTCGATGATCTGCTTCATGAAGTACGGAATGCGGACGGGGAACTCGCCGTCGAGCGAGATCCCGGCTTCTTGGTCCATGATCTGAATGCCGAGGTCGCGCTCGCGCGGGTAGTGCGTGTGGATGACCGAGCCGATGCGGTCCTTGAGCTGCGGGATGACCTTGCCGCTGCGGTTGTAGGTGGCGGGGTTGGCGGAGAAGAGGATCAGGACGTCGATGTCGAATTGGACGGGATAGCCGCGGATTTGCACGTCGCGCTCTTCGAGGATGTTGAACAGGCCGACTTGCACCAGCTCGTCGAGCTCGGGCAGCTCGTTCATGGCGAAGATGCCGCGGTGCATGCGTGGGATGAGGCCGAAGTGCAGCGCCTCTTCGGTGGACATGCTCGTGCCGCCGGCGAGTTTGGCGGGGTCGATCTCGCCGATGATGTCGGCGAACTTGGTGCCGGGGGCGAGACGCTCTGCATAGCGGTCTTCGCGCCGCCACCAGCCGATGGGAACGTCTTGTTCGGAGTGCGCGGCGACGAAGCGCTTACAGACGCCGCTGATCGGCTGGTAGGGATCGTCGTGAACCGGCGCTTCGGGGATGTCGATGTAGGGGATTTCGGCATCGAGAAAACGCACGAGCAGGCGCATGAGGCGGCTCTTGGCCTGCCCTTTTTCGCCGAGGAAGAGCATGTCGTGCCCGGCGAGTAGGGCGATGTTGATCTCGGGGACGACCGTATCGTCGTAGCCGATGATGCCGGGGAACAGCTCTTCGCTTTCGCGGAGCATGCGCAGGAAGTTGTCGTGAATCTCCTGTTTGACGGTTTTCGAGCGCCAGCCGCTTGCGCGGAGGTCGCGGAGGTTTATGGGCTTTCCGTTGCTCATGATGCGGAGATCAAGGTGAGTTCGTTGGCGGCGGCAATGGTGGATTATAGCGCGGCAAGGAGCCACGCCAACCGGCAACGAGTCATTGAGCCTGTGCTTTGAACAGATTCAGCGTGATGTGGGCCTGGCCTTGGTGATGTGCTTCGTGAAAGGAAATGAGGTTTAACACGGTGGCGATGTTCCAGCCGCGCTCGCGGAAGGCCTCGGGGATTTCAGCGAGCCGGCTGTCGTCGTATTCGCCAAGCGTCGTTAAAAAGTGCTGGCGCGACTCGTTGAGAACGCGGCGAATGATGTCGGCCGAGGGTACATCGTCATCGGGGGTGCTTCCGCCGCGAAAGCGCGGCCATAGGTCTGTGAACTTGCCGGGTTTTTTGGCGAGGCGTTCGCTGGCGAAGAGGTCTTCCGTCACACCGATGTGTGTGAGCTGCCAGCCGATATGGGCGCGACCCGGGCCCGGCCGCCAGGCGAGGGCCGCCTGCGGGTTTGGCAATTGTTCGATCTTTCCGAGCAGGTCCAAAGTGCGAGTGCGATTGAACTCGTAGCACTTCTTGCTTGTATCGATCACACTCATGATGATGCGCTCCGGCATGGATTGATTGGCTTCAAGAGGTATGTCGCCTCATATTACCATCGTGCAACGAATTCATCTCAGATATCGCACGGCACACAGCGGCCGGCCCCCGCAGCCGATCCGGCTGGAGATTCCCGGCTGGGCGGGCGACGCGTCGAAAATGCAGAGCGGCAACGTCCCCCAGCCATGGCATTGCAACCCATTCGTGGAAGGCTCGACGTATGGGCTGGAGCTAATCTATCCGTACGAGTCGGAGTGCCACATCGTCAACGAAGGCGGCGAGGTGCGGATTGAATGGGACTATGTGCGCGATCGCGCGGCAGGGGCTTCGGGGGGCGAGTTTGTACGGTTTGCGCCGAAGCATTATCTGTTCAACACGCATCTTGATCTGCAAGCGCCGCCGGACCACGTGTTGCGATTTGAGCCGCATCCGCGATTTTTCACCGACGAAACTGGCACCGTCCCCTGCGCGATCATTGGGAACCTCCAGACCGAGTGGTGGCCGAAGCTGTTTTTTGTCGCGTTCAAGGCGCCGCTCGTGGGGCAGCGACACATTTTCCGCAAGGGTGAGCCGTATGCGCAGGTGATCGTTGTGCCGCGGCGCGTGAGTTATACGATTGAGCCGATGGCGGCTGATGAGGCTCAGCAGCGGAGCGACCTGGAAGCCACGATGGTGAATGCCCAGCTTCACATAGCCGAACATGGCTGGCACGATAACACCGGGTATGAGTTCAACGACAAGTACAAGGTGCTCGGACGCGTGTTTCACATGCAAGGGGCGGCGGCGGTTGATGCAGCAATTATGGATGGTGCGCGGACAAGGAAGGCGACCTTGCCGAACAACGTCAGTGTTGCAGAGGCTCTGGCGAAGGCGCGCGAGATCCATCGAGCGGGCCGCTTTGCCGACGCGAGGGCGATTTGCTACGAAATTCTGAACGCCGACTCAGCGAACGGCGAGGCGCTCGATTTGTTGGCGGAGAGCGCGATGGTAGCGAAGATGCCATTGATGGCCGTTGAATGCCTGGAACAGGCCGTGGCGGCTCATCCAGCATCGGCCAAATACAACAGTCACTTGGGACAGGCATGGCTGGCGGCAGGCCGCGCCGACGACGCCGCCCGCGCCCTGGAGCGCGCGGTGGAACTAGACCCGACTTCCAGCGAGGGATTGTTTTTCCTGGCCGATGCGCGATTGCATCAACAGCGGTGCGATGAAGCGGCGGCGCTGGCCGAGCAGGCGGCGGCGCTGGATGCGGATAACGCGATGCTGCTATTGCGCGTGGGGATGCTGTTAGAACGGGCCGCCTTCCATGAGCGCGGCGAGGTGTATTGCGAGCGGGCAATCGCACTGCGGCCGGAATTGGCCCAGAGGCGGCAAGAACTGCTGGAGGGGGAACGCTAGGCCTGTTGCGCGCGGCAGGCAGCTTGATGGTGAACATCGTGCCTTTGCCGACGCTGCTTTCGACGCGGATGCGGCCGTGATGGGCTTCGATGATGTCGCGGCACATGGAGAGACCGAGACCGGCGCCGCCCTTGCCGCTGGCGTCGGGTCCTGCCTTGGTGCTGAAGAAGGGATCGAAGATTCGTCGCAGTGTTTCGGGGGGCATACCGCAGCCGGAGTCGCGGACAATGAGATCCACCGTCTGGTTCGCGGAGTCGCTGGCAAGCCGGACGATCAGCGTGCCGCCGTTGGGCATTGCCTGGCGCGCGTTGATCAACAGGTTCAACAGCACCTGTTGAATCTGGTTGCCGTTGGCAATCGCTTGTGGAACGTCGTCGAAATGCTTTTCGACGCGAACGCGATACTTCATCATTTCGCGTTCGAGCAGCAACAACGAGTCGTCCACCAGCTTCCGCAGGTCGGTTGGCTCAAGCGACGCAGATCGATTACGCGCAAATCCCAGAATGCCGTTGGTGATCTGCGCGGCGCGGTGGCCGGCGGCGAGGATCTTGTCGAACGCTTTGTCGCGGGTCGGTTCGTCCTTGTGTCGCATGCCCATCTTGGCGTAGTTGATGATCGTCATCAGCACATTGTTGAACTCGTGCGTCGTGGTGCTGACGAGCTCGCCAAGCGCGGTCAGTTTTTGGGCCTGCGCCAATTGCTCGCGCAGTAACGCGACCTGTTGCTCGAGTGCCGGCTGTTCGGTGACAATCGGCCGCGCATCCTGACCCACCGACGACATGTGCGACTCCTACGGCGTGATACGCTAAGCGGGCTTGGCTATTCCGCCTGCCTTACGCGATGTGAGCGGCTTGACCGCGTTACTCAGCTTGCGTCGATTCAAGATCAAGCCAGTTCGTCACTTACCGCAACCAATCTATCGACGTGTTCGGCTGGCTTGCTCTACAAGAAGCGGGTACAATCCGCCGCCTCGTTGTGTATTGGGGTAAGGTGGGACAAACGGAGAACCGGCATGGAAGTCGGTCGCGTTCATTCAGTGCAACTGCTGGAGCACGCACTCCAAGCTGCGCGGCAACTGGGTTTTCGCATTCGCGAAGATGTGCTGGATGGATGCGGAGGCGGCGCCTGTCAGATCAAAGGGCAGCGATGGCTGTTTCTCGATCCATCGCTATCGACGCGCGAGCGACTGGAACTGGTATTGGACGCTCTTGCCGCGGTTCCGGCTTCGCTGGAGATCGAGCTTTCGCCTCCGTTGGCTCGCGTGATGCGCGGCCGCAAGGCGGCTTAGGCTTCGCATCTATCGCACGCTATTGCCTCGTTGCTTGATATAGGCCGTGCGTCTCGATGTATTTTTCCACGGCCCGCGGGGTGAAAAAGCGGATGCTGCGGCCATCGGCTACTCGTCGGCGGATGTCGCTCGAGGAAAGCCCAATCAGCGGCATTTCAACCTGAGCCGCTTCGAACTGCCGGAGTTTTTCGACGCTTACGAACCGCGAGAGTACCTTGTAGTCCGGCGGTGGCGAGCCGGCGCGGCGAACGACGAGTGGAGTTGATAGTTCGCAGAGTCGCGGGGGATCTTTCCAGTTGGGCAAGTCGGCCAGCGAGTCTGACCCCAAAACCAAGAACAGCTCGCGCGCTGGATCCTCGGACTTCAACTGTTCCAAGGTGTCCACCGTATAACTGACGCCACCGCGGTCGAGTTCCGCCGTCGAGACTTGGAACGCCTCGTGACCACCGGTCGCTAGCTTGAGCATTTCGATGCGATCGTGCCCTGGCGCCAGTTGGTGAGACTGTTTGTGTGGCGGCGTGTGCGCCGGAATGAGCCAAACCCGATCCAGCCGCTGCTTCTCGCGACAGCAGTCGGCCAATATCAGGTGGCCCATGTGAACCGGATCAAAACTGCCGCCGAAGATGCCGAGTCGCATGGATCGAATACCCGGAGATGGAATCAAAGCGGACAACGGTACTTTAGCAGCCGCGGGGTCGCTTGCCGATTGCCAATTCGCCGCCAAAAGGGTCTAATGGGTTAGGGGATAAACGTACAGAAGCGCGGCATCATGGCTCAACAAAGCCTGTTTCAAATCGACGAGGCTCCTTGGGAGGCGGATGACGCCAGCGAAAAGCTGGTTGCCTCGCTAGCCTTTCCGACGGGACCGGATAAAACGTTCGACTATGAAGTTCCCGATGAGCTTCGCGGCGAGATCGAGGTTGGCCGGCGAGTCCGCGCCCCCTTCGGCCGGGGGGACCGGCCAACGGTCGGTTACTGTGTCGCGTTGGACTCTCGCAAGAATCAGCCGCGGAAGCTGAAAAAGCTGACCGCATTGGTCGATCGCAGGCGGCTGTTGACTCCGGCGATGTTGCAGCTAACCGAATGGCTGACCGAGCGTTATCTTTGCACGCGAGGGCAGGCACTCGAGGCGGTGCTGCCGGCGGTGGTCCGTGAGCAGGAAACGACGCGGACAGTCACTTTCCTCAAGGTGCCAAAACGCATTGCCGCTGGCGTGGACAAGCTCGAGCTTCCACCCAAGCAGGCGGCGATCATCAAGCACCTGGCCCATCAGACTACACCGCTCACTCCCAAGCAACTCTGCCGTGCGCTATCGTGCACGATCGGGCCGATCAACGCGCTGCGCAAGAAAAACTTATTGGACGTCGAAACGCGCGTCGTGGAGGCCGAAACTGCCGAGCCGCGACCGGCACGAGAAAAACCGCTCGAACTAAACGCGGATCAAGCGACAGCGCTCTCTGCGATTCTCCAACCGCTCAACGAGCGTCGTCATCAGACGGTGTTGATCCACGGCGTCACGGGCAGCGGCAAGACCGAAGTTTACATGCAGGCGATCGACGAGGTCATCCGCTTCGGCCGGCAGGCGATCGTGCTCGTGCCCGAGATCAGCCTGACTCCGCAGACGCGCGAGCGATTCCGTTCGCGGTTCGATCACGTCGCGGTTTTGCACAGCCACCTGCGCGACGCCGAGCGGCATTGGCACTGGGACCGCATCGCGCGCGGTGAAGTACAGGTGGTCGTCGGCGCTGGCAGCGCAGTGTTTGCGCCGACGCCGCACCTCGGGCTGATCGTGCTCGATGAAGAGCACGAGACCACGTTCAAACAGGACACGTCGCCACGCTATCATGCCCGTGAAGTCGCGCTGTCGCGCGCGGAGAAGGAGAAGGTACCGCTCGTTTTGGGGTCGGCCACGCCTTCGCTCGAAAGCTGGTACCGCGCCGTGCAAGGAGAGTACCAGATGATCGACATGCCGAGGCGTGTGTCGAATCGCCCGCTCCCCGACGTGGGTGTGATTGATTTGCGCGATGAGTTTCGCAACCGGCAAACGCGCGGCGCGATCGGCCGGCAACTGCATCGGGCGATCGATCTGGCGCTGGAGGACAACGGCCAGGTCATTCTGTTGCTCAACCGCCGCGGCTATTCGACGCACATTCAATGCCCGGCTTGTGGCCTTGTCCTTCGCTGTCCCCATTGCGAGCTGTCGCTGACGCATCATCTGGAAGGCGAGGCGGCCATTTGCCATTACTGCGACTATCAAACGGCAGCGCCGGCCAAGTGTCCCGAGTGCACATTTGCCGGCATCCGCTATAGCGGCGTGGGAACGCAGCGGCTGGAGGCCGAGGTTCGCGCGCGGTTTCCGAGGCGCGGATCCTGCGGATGGACACCGACACGATGAAGAAACCGGGGAGCCATCAACGAGCGCTCGACGCATTTCGGCGGGGGAATATCGACATCCTGTTGGGAACGCAGATGATTGCCAAGGGACTCGATTTTCCCAACGTGGTATTGGTGGGCGTGGTGAACGCGGATATCGCGCTGCACTTCCCCGATTTTCGCGCGGCGGAGCGAACGTTTCAGCTCGTGACGCAAGTCGCGGGGCGAACCGGGCGCGGCGAGCGCGGCGGACGCGTGGTGGTACAGACTTTCAGCCCGGATCATCCCGCGATCAAGGCGGCGGTGCGACACGATTATCCAGCGTTTGCCAGGCAAGAATTGCCCGTTCGCGACCTACTGCATTATCCACCGTATTCGTCGATGGCTCGTGTGATCGTTCGGGGTCAAGGTGCCGCGGCCGCTGAGCAGTGCGCAGAGCATATCGCCAAACGCGTAAAAGACGAGCTGGATCGCCGGCGCGGCGAACAACAGCCGGAGCATCGTGTGTTAGGACCGGCGCCAGCGCCGATACCGCGGCTACGAGGGATGTATCGATTCCATTTTCAGGCACAGTGCGCCGATGGTGAAATTCTGCGGGCGGCACTCCGTGACGCGACGGCAGAGCTAAAGACGCCCGACGGGTTACAATGGTCGGTCGATATTGACCCGGCCGACATGTTGTGACGCCAAGGGGATACGCACCTCGCCGCAACCCCGATAAGCGATCAAGAGTAAACCAGGCGCGGGGCCAGTCCCCTTTGTACCAATACTCGTCTTTCTCGGCCGTGGCAATCCACGTAACATGGAGAAGGATGCGTGGACTTGAACTATTGGGACCTGTGGCGCGGCTTAGGCTCCGCGACTAAAAGTGTCTTATCGCGGCGTAAAACGTGTGCTCGGCGAAACCAACTTGGAGCGTAAGTGCCGGTGGTTGTTCGGCATGTGCCTGGCGGTGCTGATCGCGGGGAGCTTCTGGTGGTATGGCGCGCGGACCGAGCAGTTGGTCTACGACAACACACGTGTCGCGGCAGCCGCACTGGTCGAGCCTGTCTTGCTCAAAGTGCACAACAAGTTCTTTGAGGGGCCGAAGAATAAGGAGCTTATCGAGGGATGGGAACAAATATGGCAATCCAAAGAGGGATATGACGGCGCCGTCATCAATCCCGGCAGCCCTAATCCGGAGCGGGAACCAAAGACGCGGCTTGACGAGCAAGTGTTCGCCGAATTCCGCGCGATGCAACCGTATCAAGAGACGCCGGACGAAAAATCGGAATCCGCTCAAAGCGATCAATATCGCGACGCACGGGACGAAGCGAGCGGTGAATACTTCTATTACCGTCCAATTTGGGCGCACGATGGAAAATGTATCGATTGCCATATATCGAGGGGGCGCTCCGGTCAGGCGCTGATTGGCGCAGGAGCGCCGGGCGATCGTGTACTCCAACTGGGCGATCTGTTGGGCGTGGTGAAGATCACTGTGCCCGATACGGCCACGCGTGTTGCGATCAACAAGAACCGCGCGATCTTGATCGCGACGGCGATCGTGACAGTGTTCCTGGCGATGCTGGCGGCGTACATCATCGTGCGGTATGTGATCGTCAAGCCGCTGAAGCACCTGCGCGACGTGAGTGACGACGTGACGCGTGGAAACGTCCAGGCACGTGCAGTGATCGAGACCGGCGACGAGTTTGAGGACCTGTCCAAGGCGTTTAATAAGATGCTTCGCCACTTGACCGACATCCAGGCAGAGTTGCAGCTTGCCAACACGAGTCTCGACGGGAAAGTGGACGAGTTGGCGCAGCTCAATATGCGGCTATATGAAATGAACCGGTTGAAGAGTGATTTTCTGGCAACGATGAGCCACGAGCTGCGGACACCGCTCAACAGCATCATCGGCTTCTCCGACGTGCTCTGCTCGATCAAGTCGCTCGACGATAAGCAGCGCCGCTACGTGCAGAACATCCAGAAATCCGGGCGGCTGCTCTTGGAAATGATCAACGACATCCTGGATCTGGCAAAGATCGAAAGCGGCAAGATGGAGGTCCGGCTGAGCGAATTCCGCATCGAACACGTCATCGCGGCACAATGCGACATGGCGCGCCCGCTAGCCGAGAGGAAGAATATCGATCTCGATTGCGACATGGAATCGAGCCTGCCGGAGCTGTTCCAGGACCAGGGCAAAGTGCAACAGATTCTCAACAATCTGCTCTCGAACGCCATCAAGTTCACGCCGGAAGGGGGACGGATCTTGGTGAGCGCCAAGCGCAATGCACAAGGCGAGCTGTTGATGAGCGTGGCCGACACCGGCGTGGGAATCGCCGAGGCGGATCAGACCGCGATCTTCGAAAAATTCCGCCAGGGGACGGCCGTGCTCAGCGGCGGCGACGCGATGACGCGCGAGCACTCCGGCACCGGGCTGGGATTGTCGATCGTCAAGGAGCTATGCAAGC
The DNA here is from genome assembly GCA_963829655.1 of Pirellulales bacterium. Classification (GTDB taxonomy): domain Bacteria; phylum Planctomycetota; class Planctomycetia; order Pirellulales; family JALHPA01; genus JBBDYH01. Next base: position 4,124,174 of record CAWHJG010000002.1, on the reverse strand, counting down.
TATTGGGCGGCGAGATCTATTTAGAGAGCCAGCTTGGCAAGGGAAGCACGTTTACCGTGCAAATTCCCTTCACGCGCGCCGACCAGCCGAAATTCGATTCGCCGCTGGACCAGAACCTCGACGAACTGATCCGCCCGCGCCGCGAGGAATTGCAGCGAGCGCTGACGGAATAGCATGCCCAAGTCCATTCTCAATTCGCTCCCCACAGTTCTGCTCTACACCGACGGCGCAGTGCAGCGGCAATCCGGGGCCGGGCGGCTGGGCGTTTATCCTTCGACATCCCGAAAGCGGCAAGGAGCTGGAGCGATCCGGCGGAGAGGAGGTCACCACAAACAACCGGATGGAACTGTCTTCCGTGGTGCAGGGCCTGCAAGCGCTCAAAAAGCCGTCGTTTGTCGAGCTTTTTACCGATAGCGAGTACGTCCGCAAGGGTTTGAGCGAATGGATGGCCAAGTGGAAGTCGAACGGGTGGCGACGCCGCGAAGGCCAGCAATGGAAAGAGGTCAAAAACGAAGATCTGTGGCGGCAGCTCGATGAATTGATCGCTCAACATCAACTCAAGTACACGCGCGTGGCCGGACATAGCGGACACCCTGAAAACGATCGCTGCGACGAGCTGGCGGTGGCGGCGTACCAGCGGTATTTGCGGAAGCGGTGATCGATTTTTTCGCCGCGCGCTATGCACGTGGATGGAACTGCTGGTGCACGTTCTTCAGCCGCGAGTGGTCTACGTGCGTGTAGATCTGCGTGGTGGCGATGCTCGCGTGACCGAGCATTTCCTGCACCTGGCGGAGGTCGGCCCCGCCGGCCAACAGGTGAGTTGCAAAGCTGTGCCGCAGCGTGTGCGGGCTGATCGACGAAGGCGCTCCGGACCGCGCGGCATATCGTTTAACAAGCTCCCAGATTCGCTCGCGGCGCAGCCGCAGGCCGCGCGTCGTGAGGAGCAGCCACGGTTTTTCTCCTGAGCGTTCCACGATGTGTTTGCGCTCCTCGGCCAGAAATGCACGAACCGCTTCGATCGCGCGGCGGCCGAGCGGAACCATGCGTTCCTTGTCTCCTTTGCCTCGGCAGCGGCAGTAGCCTTCCGCCAGGTGTAAATCTACCAGCCTCAGGTGCGAGACCTCCGAGGCACGGCACCCGGTCGCGTACAGCAGCTCCAACAATGCGCGGTCGCGCCGCCAGAGCTTGTCGCGCGGTCGGGCGCATCGAGCAGGCGATCGACCGTTTCGGGCGGGAGTACCTTGGGCACTCGCTGCCAGAGTTTTTGGCTACCCAGCAGCTCGGCCAGATTGTCTTTGAGAACGCTTTCCAATTGCAGGTATCGAAAAAAGACCTTGAGCGAAACGATGTGCCGCGCGATGCTGCTGGCAGCCAGACTTTGGTCGTGCAGCCAGGCCACGAAGTCGGCGAGATTTCGCACGGAAAGCCGCGCAATTTCGCGCCGCTCGAGCCAGACCGCGAATTTGATCAAGTCGCGGCGGTAGGCGGCCACGGTGTTCTCGGCCAGTTGGCATTCGCTCCGCGCATAGTCAATGAACGCGGCCACGTATCGGCCGCCAGAGGTGGCCAGCAGCGCGGCGCATAGTTGAACCTGACGCTGTTACTTGCGCTTGGGATATACTGACCCGGCCGCGGTGATTGGGCTTGATGAGGTGTGCCATTCTTACCGCCGTTTGCATCTCGCGATCGGACATCCGCCGGCGCTCGGCGTGTTAGTACTCCGCGCGTCAGCTTGGCCAACTGCTTCGAAAGCGCAGTCGGTGGCGAAGTCGATTTCGTGGTTTTGTCGTGTGGCTTCACGTGGTTTTGGGCAGGTACGAACGCTGCGCTGATACATTGAGGGTATCGGCTGCCAAAACCGCGCGTGAAAATTCGGCAACCCAAGTTTGGTCGGACAGGAACTGGAAGTTCGAGCGGCAACCATTAGAATCGCTAGCACCGCGCCATCTTCTCACGCTCGCAAACAATTAGGGCAGCCATGCTCAAAACGCTCACGATTGTGCCACTTGCGGAATTGTCACCAAACCAGGAAGCCTATTTTTTCGCGCTGCTCTCGGCCAAGGAGGAGGGAACAACTCGCGACAACAAGCCGTTTTACAAAGTGACTTTTCGCGACGGCAGGCGTGCGGTGACCACGCCGATCTGGAGCGACTCGGCCTGGGCGGCCGACTGCCGCGACGGCTGGAAAGCTGGCGAGTTTTATAAGCTCCGCGCCGCGTATCGCGAAAGCAACTATGGCCCGCAACTGGAGATCAAGAAGATCCGCGCGGTGGTCGATGGCGATCGCGGCGAGGGTTCGACCCGCTGATGTGTTTCGAGCAGTCGCGGTTTTCGCCCGAAGACATGTTTGAGGAATTGGCATCGATTGCTCGCGATCGAATCGCGGAGCGCAGTTTACAGAAGCTCGTGCTGCACATCCTCGATGAGCACCGCTTCACGCTTTTGTCGTTGCCCGCGGCGACAAAGAATCACCACGCGTATGTTGGCGGCTACCTGGAGCACGTGCTCTCGGTAACAAAGTCGTGCGTGTACCTGGCCGACAAGTATGACGAATACTATCCCGACTTGCAGCCTCGGCTGGATTGCGGGATGGTCGTGGCCGGCGCGATCCTGCACGACATCGGCAAGCTGCGCGAGATCGAGCAGCGACCGGAGGGCGCGGCGTATACATCGGCCGGGCACTCTTGGGCCATATGGTGCAGGGTCGCGACATCGTTCGCGAGGCCGCCGCGGCGATTGGGCTGCCGCTGGAATCGGAAACACTACTGCGGCTCGAGCACGTTATCGTGTCGCACCAGCGGCTGCCCGAATGGGGCTCGCCCAAGCCGCCAATGACCCCCGAGGCGTTGATCGTGCACTACGCAGACGACCTGGACGCGAAGTACAACATGATGTACTGCATATTGCGCGACAACACGGAGGCCGGCACGGTGACGAGCAAGAAGAACCTGCTATACCAGCAGGTCTACAAGGGTGAAGGAAGTCTATGAGCGGTCAAATCCATTCGGTGCGGTTGGCTGATGCCGAGATCGTTCAGATCCGCGGCGACTGTTACAGCGTCGATACCGACGTTTATCCCGGAGCGGCGTCGCGCTATCGCGAGGCGTTTCGGCTCATCTGTGGAAACGACGTGGCGACGGGCTCTTTGTTGTGCGTGGTCGAAGTCACGTTGGCCGACGATGAAACGGGCGCGGTGATCTACTCTTTCGCCGACAAGGCAGATACCCCCGCCGCCGCGATCGCGCTCATGGACCAGTTTGACCCGACCGCGTATTTTCCCACCGGGCAGATGGCACCGCACGAACTGGCCACGCTGCGAAACCGGTACGATGAGCGAGCCCGACGATTTCGCAGTGAGGCGTTGGCGTTTTTTGAGTGAGGCGACGGGGTGAATAGCCGCGGGCTCTTCGTCGAGCCGTGGCGTAGACGAACTTAACTAGCCTCATACCCCAAGTTTGGCGAAAGCCAGCGCTCGACTTCCGCGACGGTCATGCCTTTGCGCGCGGCGTAACTTTCCACCTGGTCGCGCGTGATGCGATCGACGGCGAAGTAGCGGCTCTCGGGATGAGCGAAGTACAAACCTGAAACGCTCGCCGCCGGCCACATGGCAAACGACTCGGTGAGCGTGATGCCGGTCGCCTCCTCGGCTTGCAAGAGATCGAACAGGATCCGCTTCTCGGTGTGGTCGGGACAAGCGGGATAGCCGGGTGCAGGGCGGATACCGCGATAGCGCTCGTCGATCAGGTCATCGCTGGTCAAATGCTCGTCGCGGCCGAAGCCCCAATCTTTGCGCGCCTGCTCGTGCATCACTTCGGCAAATGCCTCGGCCAGCCGATCGGCAAGCGCCTTTGCGAGAATCGCATGGTAATCGTCGTGATCGGCCTCGAAGCATCGGACCAGCTCATCGACCCCTTGACCCGCCGTGACTGCGAACGCGCCGAGATAGTCCGTGCGGCCACTCTCGACCGGCGCGATAAAGTCGGCTAGTGCCAGAAATGAAGTCTGGCCTTGTCGCTCCCACTGCTGACGGAGTGTGTGAAACCGAGTGAGCTCCGCAGCCACTCCGTTGTCATAGATTGCTATATCATCTCTCACCGCGTTGGCCGGCCAGAAACCGTACACGCCGCGCGCCGTAAGTATTTTTTTCGCAATAATCTCATCTAACAGTCGCCGTGCATCGTCGTAGAGCTTCTTCGCCTCAGCGCCAACGGTCGGGTCGTCGAAAATGCGCGGATATTTTCCCTTAAGCTCCCACGCCATGAAGAACGGCGACCAGTCGATGTAGTTGACCAATCGCTCGAGCGGAAAATCATCGAGCACGCGGCGACCGAGAAACGAGGGCGCTGGAATATCGACGTTCGCCCAGTCGGTCTTGAACCTCCGCTGGATAGCTTCGGTGTATGGCACGAGCTTGATCTGCTGCCGCTTTTGATACGACTCGACGAGTTGACGTTGCTCCTCTCGGTTTCGGCGATCAAAGTCGTCGCGGCGCTGGTCGTTGAGCAGCGATTCGACGACGCCGGCGCTACGTGACGCATCGAGAACGTGGATCGTTGGCGAGTGATACTGTGGGGCGATCTTGACGGCCGTATGCTTGGCGCTGGTGGTGGCCCCGCCGATCAACAATGGAATATCGAACTTTTCGCGCTGCATCTCGCGTGCGACGTGGACCATTTCGTCGAGGCTCGGCGTGATCAGGCCCGAAAGGCCGATCATGTTGACACCCTCGGTGCGCGCGGTTTCCAGAATCCGCTCGCAGGGGACCATTACGCCCAGGTCGATCACCTGGTAGTTGTTGCAGCCGAGCACGACGCCGACGATGTTCTTGCCGATGTCGTGGACGTCGCCTTTGACCGTGGCCAAGAGCACCTTGCCGCGGACCTGGGCGACCATGCCGCTTTTGCGTTTCTCCTCCTCCATGAACGGCAGCAAATACGCGACCGCCTTTTTCATGACGCGCACTCTTTACCACCTGTGGCAAAAACATCTTGCCCGCGCCAAACAGATCGCCGACCACCTGCATGCCGGCCATCAGCGGGCCTTCGATGATGGAAAGGCACGACGGATATTTTTGCCGCGCCTCTTCCGCGTCGGCTTCGATGAAATCGGTGATGCCCTTGACCAGCGCGTGCGATAGCCGCTCTTCGACCGGACCGCCGCGCCAGGCCAGCTCGTTAGTCGTGCCTGTCGCTGCCTTTTTCTTGACGGTCTCCGCGAATTCGACGAGCCGTTCGGTGGCGTCGGGACGCCGGTCGAAAAGCACGTCTTCGACGCGCTCCAGGAGATCCTTGGGAACCTCCTCATACACCGCAAGCTGGCTGGCGTTGACGATTCCCATGTCCATGCCCGCGCGGATCGCACGGTAGAGAAACGCCGAATGCATCGCCTCGCGCACCACGTCGTTGCCGCGGAAGCTGAACGAAATGTTGCTAACGCCGCCGGAAATCTTCGCCCCCGGACAGCGCTGTTTGATCAGCCGCGTGGCTTCGATGAAGTTGATCGCGTAGCGGTTGTGCTCATCAATGCCCGTGGCCACGGTGAGGATGTTTGGGTCGAAGATGATATCGCTCGGCGCAAGACCGATTTCCTCGGTCAACAGCCGATACGCGCGCTCGCAAATCCGAACCTTTTCGTCGATCTCGACCGCCTGGCCGTTCTCGTCGAACGCCATCACGACGACTGCCGCGCCGTAGCGATTGACGAGCTTGGCACGGCGCAGGAATTCTTCCTCGCCATCCTTGAGGCTGATCGAATTGACAATCGCCTTGCCTTGCACGCACTTCAAGCCCGCTTCGATCACGCTCCACTTCGAGCTGTCGATCATGATCGGAACGCGTGCGACCTCGTGTTCGGCGGCGATCAGATTGAGGAACTTCGTCATCGCGGCCTCGCCGTCGAGCATGCCTTCGTCCATATTCACGTCGATGACGTTGGCGCCGCTTTCGACCTGCTCGCGCGCGACGATTACGGCCTCCTCGTATTTCTCCGCGAGGATCAGCTTGGCGAATTTTTTGGAGCCGGTAACGTTCGTCCGCTCGCCGATCATCAAAAAGTTGCTCTCGGGTCGCAGCACGAGCGGCTCCAGACCGCTGAGTCGCAAATACGGCTCGGGTCGCGCCTGGCGGCGTGGCTGTTTGTCGGCGACGGCATCGGCAATGGCGCGGATGTGCGCGGGCGTTGTACCGCAGCAGCCTCCGACGATGTTCAGCCAGCCGTTGGCAGCGAAGTCGCCGAGAACTTCAGCCATTATCTCGGGGGTCTCGTCGAAACCGCCGAACGCGTTCGGCAATCCAGCGTTCGGATAACAACTCACATAACATGAAGCGATGTTGGAAAGCTCTTCGATATACGGTCGGAGCTTATCGGGACCGAGCGCGCAATTGATTCCAACGCTTAACAGATCGAAGTGTCGGATCGAGTTCCAGCAGGCCTCAACCGTTTGCGCGGAGAGCGTACGGCCGCCCTCAAACACCGTGAACGAAGCCATTACGGGAATGCGGATCCCGTGATCGTCGAGGTACTTGTCGATCGCGAACAGACAGGCCTTGAACACCAGCGTATCGAACGCGGTCTCGGCCAAAAGAATATCAACGCCTCCCTCGACCAGCGCATCGACCTGCTCGTAGTACGTCTCGACCATCTGATCGAACGTGGCGTTGCGGTGGCCGGGATCGTTGACGTTCCCGGCGATCGAAAGCTGCTTGTTCGTCGGACCAATCGACCCGGCCACGAACCGCGGGCGCTCGGGTGTTCGCAGATTGAACTCGTCTACTGCTCGGCGGGCGAGCTGACACGCGGCCAGGTTTAGCTCGCGGACGAGCGACTCCAGCCCAAAGTCGGCCATCGCGACGCCGGTCGCGCCAAACGTGTTGGTCTCGATGATATCGGCCCCCGCCTCCAGATATTGGCGGTGGATGTTCTCGATCGCCTCGGGCTGCGTCAGGCAAAGGATATCGATGAAGTTTTTCAGGTCACGCGGATGTTTGGCGAAGCCGCCGCCGCGATAGTCACGTTCTTCATACCGAAGCGCATGCACCATGGTTCCCATGGCGCCATCGAGTACCAGGATTCTTTCGGCGAGGAGCTGCTGAAGCAGTTCTCCAACGTTTGTGATCGGGGCGACCGACATGCTTTAAGTCTTTTTTCTGTATGCAGTTATACCGTGAACGTTGTGGGCAGAACTCCTACCGCAGTTAAGGAAACGGGCGGCAATGCGTTCCTTCTCGAATATCCCACGGCGCTTCAATCCTTGCAACTTGATGAAGACAGGCAAGATGAGCAGTTCATCCTCGCTGTTACGCGCCAATCGCCGGAGATAGACAGTGGAATTGTTTCACCGTGTTCACCAGTCTGCCAGACCCGCAGAACCACTTTCTTTCTCAAGGTCGCTGCAACCGTTACCCGATAACTGAAACGTTGTACCGCCGCGACTGTGCGCAGCTTCGCGCTTCGCAAGCGGCTGGTATCGCCCAACGAGGGGTGACGACCCATGAGCACTACACCGTCCGCCATTCGCCCGCGAAGCCGCGCAGGCACCCGCGGGAAAGAGCAACCGAAAGACAGTCAACCGCGGCCGCATGTTCGCGTTGAACCAGCGCGGTCCGAAAATCGAGAGCCGAGAACGACAGCGCCATCGCCGCCGGTCCTCGCCCGGCTGCCTGAGATCGCGGAGCGACCGAAGGCAAAGCCAATTTCGCTGAATCTGAATTGGTTGCTCAATTTCCAGTGGCAGCGTCGCCTGCGGCAATTGGTGCAGATGGAGCCCAACTACCTGGCCGGCGGGGTGCTGGCACTGGTGGTGTTTTTGCTGGTGATGATTACGATGCGCAATCGAGATGGCACTGCGACCGTGGCTGCTGCGCCAGCCGGCGCCGTGGCAGCGACACCAATTCCGACTCCGCCGGCAACTGTTGCTCAGGCAGCTTTACCCGAGTCGAAGGCCAAGTCCGATTCAGTGGCCAGCGTCACACATCAGCCCGTCACAGCATCGCACGTTCCAGCAAGTCCTGTGGCAGCGGAAGCCGGCGTGACGGAGACTGTTGCCGCGACTCCGAATCAAGACCCCCTCGCCGGGATCTACTATCCGCGTACGCAGTTTGGTCCGCCAGCCGGCGTTGCATTTGAACAAGTCCCCGCTCAGTCCGTGGCGGCTTTCGCCGCAGTCAACGCATCAGCGCCGGCGGACGGCCTGCGAACTGCGCTTCGCGAGCGGATCGAACCTGGCACACCGCATGCGACAAATACCCAACCGGGCGTCGCTCGGCTGGACGGCACTATCACCAGACCGCGCTAACGAGGACGTACGATGGCGATTGACCGCGCATTCATTCGCGCCTACGACGATTCCCGGAACTCCGCTGCGATCAGCGCAGTCAGTGATCAGAACGTGCCGGGCATTGCTCTTCGCCAAGTAGCCGTCGAACCCGCTCAACGACCGAAGATGGTCGTGGGGCGCAAAGCCCTGCAGGCGCTGGCCGCCAACAACGCTGCGGCCGTGCCGCACGCCAACTTTGCTCAGGCAGAAATCGTTTCTCGCGCCGACCAGGTTGAATTGGAGCAAGCCGTCTTGGGAAAGTCAGACGCTACGGCGGACCAGCCGGAGATCGTCGAATTGTCCGCCGCTCCCCAGGCGCCGTCACCGCGCCGGTATCGCGTGGACCGAAAGAAGACACGGGAATTGGGCAGTTTGACTGCGGCCTCACCGCGCACCGCCGATCTTGCGTTCGAAGGGCCTATTGCGACTATTAGTCAGGCTTCAATGCCGCAAGAGCCGGCCGCACTTCAGGCTGGATTGGAGGTAGATCGAATTCGCTGGCCGGCCATTTGCGAAAAACTAGTCGAGACTCGCCATCAAGATTTGCGCACCGTCGCGGAGAAAATCGAGGAGCAAGCTGCCGCTGGCAGGCAATGCATTGCGGTCGCATCTGCGCAGGCGCGTGAGGGTTGCACGACGGTACTGCTGTGTCTGGCTCGCGTGCTCGCGGAGCGCAACCGGCGCGTTTGTCTGATCGATGCAGACTTCAACCGACCGGATTTGGCCGCCCAGCTTGGGCTTTCCCCGGAAGCGGGCTGGGACGCAGTTGCTGCGGGTGAAATCACGCTTGCCGATGCACTCATTGAGTCCCAAGCGGATGGGATCACGATCCTGCCGCTTCTTTCCTCTGGTACTGCGGAACGTCGCACTGCATGTCCAATCAGCGACGCGCTCGCACCACTTCGCGCGGCATTCGACCTCGTGCTGATCGACGCCGGCAGCCTGGCGACTACCGACCGCGACGACTCTCAAAGCGCAGCGATTTGCCAAGACGCAGATGCATGTCTGCTCGTGAAGAAGGAAGCAAACGGACCGCGCTTCGTGCACGAGGCATGTCGGCAGCTTGAGCAGCAAAACACACCGCTCATCGGTCTTGTTGAAAACCGATGCCGGTCGTAATCCGCGAAACGCTTACCGATCCAATCGGAATGCCGTGAGATCTATCGCCGGTCGCTCGCCGCGAATAAGTTGGCTCATTACAACTGCCGTGCCCGGCGAAAGATAGAGTCCGGTACGGAAGTGACCGGCCGCCACGAACAGGTTGCGGTATTGCGGCGCTGCCCCAGATACGGAATCTCATCGTAGGTCGCTGGACGTAGCCCTGCCCAGGTTTTCTCAACCTTGGCGGTTTGCCATGCCGGAATCAGCGCATGGGCAAAGTCGAGCAAGCCGTCAATCGCGTCGCGAGTGGTCTGCTTGTCAAAGCCGACGTCTTCCTCGGTCGACCCCACCAGCACGCGGCCATCAGCTCGCGGCACGAGATACCGCTTACCGACGTTAACGATGTGCCGTAATTCAGGCTGCGGCCGTTCGAGCAGGACCATCTGGCCGCGGACAGGTTTTACCGGCAGGCGCAGGCCAATGGTATCGACAACGTGGCCGCTCCAAGCGCCGCTCGTCACGCAGAATGATCCGGCATATCTCGGGCCGTCGGACGTTTGTGCCCCGACGACCTGCCCCGAACTGCCCCAAAACCCGGTAACTTCAACCCCGGCGTCAATTCTCACGCCGCGCCTCTCGCAGGCTGCCACCAGGGCTTGCAGGTGCCGCGGGTTGCGAAGCTGAGCCTCGTCTTCGGCAAAGGCGGCGGCGATGATCTTGCCACTGAGCCCGGCCTCGGCGAGGGCTGATTCTCGCTCGGCCAGTTCCTGCAAAGTAACCGGCGCATAAGGAAACCGCTCGTCCAGTCCGACCATCGGTTCCGCTTTTATGGCGCGTACAAATTCACGCGAACTGGCAGCCGAATCGAACTCCGTGTATCCGGCAACCCCCAACGCCCAACCGCCACAGCGGCGATACTCGTTGTCGATTCCGGTTTCCTCCAAAAGCTTCGCCGCCCACTGCGGGTGCAGCTCCATGCTTAGCGCCGCCAGTTGGGCCAGCGGTTCATCGTGCGGCGTTGGGATGATCGCCGGCGGCAGAATGCCAGCGCCCGCCCACGACGCCTCCCGGCCGGGCTGCTGTCGATCGATCAAACGCACGCGGAGACCATGGCCGGCGAGTTCATAGGCGATCGAAAGCCCGATCACGCCGCCGCCGATGATGAGGCAATCGTCCAAGTCAGGGTTCAGAGTTTGGGGTTTAGGGTTCAGGGTTCAGCGGACCGACACGACTGAAAAAGAAAAACGGCGGGCAGAAGCCCGCCGCGATTCGACATAAGGTAACGAATACGACTCGCTCGCGACCGCTATGCGGGATACTCGAGCTGTGCCGGCGTATTGACCTTCACCGCTGGATTGTCGGCAATGTTGGCCCAGACGTGCACGTGCGGCGTGCCGCGGAAGTACCACACAAACGCGGGTCCTTCGACGCGCCAGCAATCCCAAACCTTGTCGCCGCCGATGTCTCCATCGCTGTAAAACGCCAGCGAGCACTTTTCCAAGCCGCCTTGAGCCTTTAGACAGAGAGCGCTTCGTCGCGGTCGCTTTGGCGATACGGTTCGATGAGCTTATGCAGCACCTTAACCATCTCGTCCTTCTGGTCGCTGGCCAGCTCGTTCACCGGGATGCCGGGGAACTTGCCGTCGGCGCCTTGGAACTGAACCGCCGCTTCTCTCGGCAGCTTGCTAACCAGCGCCGCGGTACGCTGCTTCTCATCGAGCATCTCGTAGACCTTGTTCGCCGCCAGCGCCTGGGGCCAAAACACGTTGCCTGGGTGGCTGACCAGTTCATTGGCTTGAACTGCGTGGCCATAGAAGATTGGCCCGCCGAACGCCACGTGATCGGTCGAATCGCCATCGCAGCGGACTGTCATGTGGCGGCCGGTCATTACGAACTCGAACTTGCCGCTCCCCGGCGTGCCGAAGATGGCAATGTTCTGGTCGTTACCGAAGCCACCGGCATCGTCTTCGAGTTGCTTATCGATCCGCTTGACCCATTCGGGCTGATAAATACCCTCGAAGATTTCGCGGATCATCTGTTGCTGATCTTTGGTGAAAAAGTCGGTGTTGATCACCGGCTCGGTGATGTGCCAATTGTTGTTGACGTGCGTCCGGAGCAGCCCGCGCTTGTCGGCATGATTCCAGTCGAAGCAAACTTGCTTCCGTTGTTCTTCCTTGAGCGAATCGTAGAGCGACTTGACCAGCGTCTCGGGATTGCCGGTTGCTTTGGCCGTTTCTGCGGCGCCAACCCATTGCGGCCAGGCAATCGTCGCGCCCGCGGCAGCGGCAGCCACCCCTGCGGTCTTTAAGAAGTGACGACGATCGACGCATTCTTCCCCCTGGCAATCCGGGCAAACACGGCATGAGTCGGCCATAACAGACTCCTTTAAAGCGGGCAGGCGTGAGTGGGGCGGGCGGCAGATCGCGCGACAATCGGATTCGCACGTTGGCCGCACGGCCGCACGGATCGAGTGCGACCGCCCCATTAGACACCCGCGGCGGGCAACGTGCAACGATTTTGGTCGCGCGTGCGTTTTCCAGCGGCAAACCGGGACCGCTTTCGCCCCTTCACGGTCGCAATTTCGTGCGGCGTCGGAGCGACTGACAATGGCGGCAGAAAAACGTCGATCGCTGCGCCTGCACGATTCGTTGAATAACAGCGGCGCCGCACGTCGTGCAGGTCTTTCCCGCCTTGTCGTACACGCGGTGCTGGTTTTGATAGCCGCCGTTCTGAGCCAGCGCATTGCGATATGTCCCATCGGAGAGCGTCGAACCCTCGTGGCGAACGGCGGCCTCAAGCACATTCCACATCGCCGCATGGATCCGTTGCCACTCCTCCGACCGAATTAGGTTGCATCGCTTTTGGGGATGAATCGCCGCCAAGTGGAGAATCTCGGACGCATAGAGGTTGCCGACTCCGGCCAATGCCCGTTGATCGAGCAACGCCACTTTGATCGGCCGAGCGCTGGCGCCAATACGCGCGACAAGTTGATCCGAAGAAATCGCCAGTGCATCCGGACCGAGCGAATCCAGTCCATATCGTTCCTCAAATTCGCTTGGCCCAACCAGCCGCACCGTCCCTAGGCCGCGGCGATCCCAAAACCAGAGGTCGGGAATTGATCCGTCCAATGCGATGTGCAGGCGAAGGTGTTCGCGCGTTGGAGGATCGGCCAATAGCACAAGGCCCGTCATCCGCGGCTCCAACACAATCGCATCGCCCGAACTCAGACGCAGCACCACTCGCTTGCCGGCGCGCTCAACGGCTATTATCGATCTTCCGACCGTACGGCGGCGTAGAACATCAATTCTTGGCGCGATCAGAATCGGGCGGCGACGACAGCGCGGCCGTGTGATGTTTGTGATGCGACTGCCAACGACCTTGGCAATCCCGCGGCGCATCGTTTCGACTTCTGGGAGTTCCGGCATAATGGGCGAGCCAATGAGAAACCGGATATTATAGAACCGCGTACGCGCTGCGCCAGGGGGCGGAAATATTAGCGGCAGTTCAATGAGGCGTGCATGAAAGTCATTGGCTTGCTCGGCGGAATTGCCAGCGGCAAGAGCCTGGTCGCGCGCGAGCTCGAAAAGCTCGGCGCGGCGATCATCGATGCCGATCGTGCCGGTCACGAAGTCCTCCGCTATCCGCAAGTCAAGGAAGCCGCGCAAGCGTTGGGGCAGCGCGATTTTTTCACCCGATGGCGAGATCAATCGCAAAGCGCTGGCGGCGACCGTGTTTGCGCGGACCGACGCAGGACGGCTGGAACTGGAACATCTCGAAGCGCTCACTCACCCGGAAATCGGCCGCAGGCTGGAAGCTCAAATGGACCAGTTGCGAAGGCACGACATCCGGGCGGCGGTCCTTGATGCACCGGTCATGCTGAAAGCCGGTTGGGACCAAATGTGCGACGAGATCTGGTTCGTCGATGCACCATACGACGTGCGGCTTTCGCGTGCGCAAGCACGCGGCTGGACCACCGACGAATTCCGCTCTCGAGAATTGGCCCAGGAACCGATTGAGCGAAAGCGGGAGCTGGCCGACTTTGTGCTGGATAATTCCGGCGACATTGCGTATACTCGTGGGCAGATCGAGCGGCTCTGGGAGCGGCTCGTTGGCTGATAAAGGCTGGCGAGATTGGCCTGTCATCATCCGGCTGGGTCGCTATATCCACCGGAGACGTTCGAGCTAGCACACGTCCACGGCGTTTTGGCCCGCCGGTCAAGTGTGGAGCCTTCAATCCTCCACGCCGCACGATGGCCGATCGCCGGCCCAATCCCCATCGAATTCCATCGCGCACGAGGCGCCGATCGGTCCCACCCTTTGGTCTTGTCCCATTTTGCGGTGAACATGAAGTTCCGCGCTCAGTAAGGCGTCCTAAAAAAGTGCCAAGCGAGAGTGCGCCTACTGCCCGCTCGTAAATTTTCCCGTTCAGTCCGTGTAAATCTTCAGTCAGCTTGCACGAATAGTTGGTTGGTGCATTACGTTCCCCACCGCGGGCGCCGTTCGCGCGCCTGCACCCGCGCTTGTCAGGAGTTGCTTGTCATGTCGGAAAAGATCACCAAAGTCCGTCGTCCCGCCGGCGACGACGAGAACGACGCCCCCAATGAGTCCTTCCAGCGGGACGGCAACGTGCGTGTTGCCGCTGAGGCCGAAGGAAACAGGACCGACGGCAATCGTATGGACCACCGCGGCGCGGACGGGGCATTGCGAGGCCGCCCGAACGGTACCGTAACTCGCCCCGAGGACGGCCGTGTCTCGGAGATCGACCGAATTCAATCGCTTTTGGACGAAGAGCCGCTTTCCCTTGCTGAAGAAATCGCCGAAGAGTGTGACCGGACCGGCCAGCGGATTACGCGCGATGATATTCAAGAACGCTATGAGCAGATCAAGCAGGGCGACATCCACATCGCTGAATTGCAGCGTATGAGCATGCCGCAATTGATCGAACAGGCCCGCAAGGAGAACCTGTCCGAAATTCACGGGATCAAGAAGCAGGACCTGATCTTCAAGATACTCAAGGAGCGAGTGAAGCTAAACGGCTTGATGTATGGCGAGGGGACCTTGGAAATTCTGCCGGATGGGTTCGGCTTTCTCCGAAGTCCGGATTACCACTACCTCTCGTGCCCGGACGATATCTACGTTTCGCCGAGTCAGATTCGCCGGTTTGGTCTCCGGACTGGCGTAACGGTCGCCGGCCAGATCCGACCGCCCAAGGAAAACGAGCGGTACTTCGCGCTGTTGCGCGTGGAGGCGATTAATCTCCAAGATCCCAACGCTCTCACGCAAAAGGTCTTCTTCGACGACCTGACGCCGTTGCACCCCGACAAGCGAGTGCGATTGGAGCATGACGCTGACGAGGTCAACATGCGCGTGGTGGACTTGATTGTGCCAATTGGGTTTGGCCAGCGTGGTTTGATCGTCAGTCCGCCGCGGGCTGGTAAAACCATCCTCCTGCAAAAGATGGCCAAGGCCGTTCTCGCAAACCATCCGGAAGTCTACGTGATCATGCTATTGATCGACGAGCGCCCGGAAGAGGTGACCGATATGGAGCGGCAGGTGAAGGGTCCTCAATGCGAGGTAATCAGCAGCACATTCGACGAGTCGGCCGCAAGGCACGTGCAGGTTTCCGAGATGGTTCTGGAAAAGGCCAAGCGGATGGTGGAGTACGGCCACGACGTGATCATCTTCCTGGATAGCATCACGCGCTTGGCGCGGGCCTGGAACAGCGAATGCCCGCACTCCGGCAAGATCCTGTCCGGCGGCGTGGATGCCAATGCCCTGCAGCGGCCGAAGCGATTCTTTGGCTCGGCGCCAAGGTCGAGGAGGGCGGTTCGCTGACGATCGTCGCCACGGCGTTGGTCGATACTGGCAGCAAAATGGACGACGTAATCTTTGAAGAATTCAAGGGAACCGGAAACCTGGAGATC
Organism: Pirellulales bacterium; assembly: GCA_963829655.1. Taxonomy (GTDB): domain Bacteria; phylum Planctomycetota; class Planctomycetia; order Pirellulales; family JALHPA01; genus JBBDYH01. Next base: position 4,108,836 of record CAWHJG010000002.1, on the reverse strand, counting down.
GTGCTCGATCGCAAGCTGGTCGATAAACGGATTTGGCCCGCCATCGATATCAATCGAAGCGGCACGCGGCGCGAGGAGATGCTTTTGGACGCTGACGAATACCGCCGAATTTGCTTGTTGCGCCGCGTGTTGCACGACATGAATCCGCCGGACGCCATGGAGCTGCTCGTCACGCGGTTGCAAAAGACCAAGAGCAACGCGGAGTTCTTGATGAGTATGAAGAATTAGCAACGTGCTGCCGCGTTCCGGGAGTCATGGAGCTCAGTAGAATTGTTTTCCAAGTCGAGCACGGAAATGCGAGTAGAATTAACGTCCGAACAAATGCAGTTTGTCGAAACAAGTGTGGCTTCTGGCCGCTATCCGACACAAGAGGCCCTCATCGCGGACGCCTCAGGCTCCTGCAACAGAGAGACGAGTTGCGGCACGCTGTTCAACTTGGCTTTGACCAAATCGAACGCGGCGAAGGACTCGACATCAATACGGATGAAGAATTGCGTGAATTCTTCGACGATATCAAGCGCGAGGAACCACAACAGCTCGAACGCCGCTCCGAAACATGAGAGGCTATACTATTTCGCCCGCCGCGCAGAAGGATTTGCGCAGCATACGAGATTATGTCGCCAGGTATAGTCCCGCCGGAGCAAACCGACTATTGGAGGGATTCTTCCAGCGCTTTCGATTCCTCGGGGCCAATCCGTTGGCTGGCGAGCGAAGGACCGATCTGGAGGGTGATGAATATCGTGTATTTTCGGCCGGCAACTACGTGATCTACTATCGGCTGCGACGCGGTCGGGTTATCGATAGCACGTGTGTTCCACGGTGCACAGAATATCGAGTGAAGCCAAAATCGTTTCATGCCCCAAACCTTCGAAGGCCAACTCGACGCTCCCAATGGCCGCTTCGCCATTGTCGTTTCGCGATACAACGAGTCCATCACCGCAAAGCTGCTTGATGGCGCGATTCGAACGCTCAACCAGCACGGTGTGGCGGACGATGGGATCGACGTGGCCTGGGTGCCCGGCGCCTTCGAAATCCCCTTGGCTGCCGACCGTATGGCAAAAAGCGGCAGCTACGTCGCTGTGCTTTGCCTGGGAGCCGTAATTCGCGGCGAAACTACTCACGACCAGCACATCAACCGAGCCGTGAGCCTGGGAATTACAGAGGCTGCGCTGGGAAGCGGGGTTCCAGTCGCGTTTGGCGTGCTCACCTGCGACACCGTTGAACAGGCGATCCACCGTGCCGGCGGCAGTGTCGGCAATAAGGGCGTCGAGGCGGCCGAGACGGCGCTGCGCATGGTGAACCTTCTCAACCAGTTGCCGTAACTCTTATAAGGATGGCGCTGATTGATCGCTTTCCGCGCCGGCTCGCCACGGGCGGGCATGCAAAATGCCTCCGCCCGATTTGCTTGGCGGTGCTAGAATAGACGTGAATAGGCCACAGCCGAAAGCGCGATCGACAATGCGCTTCGGCATGACTTGATTCCAAAACGACCGACCAGAACGACCAATTCGTGCGATTTATCGATCGCAGATCGCCCGCTAATGACCCGCCGCAGCCGAGCTCGTGAGGTTGTCCTTCAGGTCCTTTACCAGGACGATCTCAACCCGGGCAGCAATCCAGTCGTCGCCGATCAGTTCCTTCAGTCTCGCCTCAAAGACGAGGAGCTGTCGCAGTTTGCCCGCACGCTGCTCTCCGGTGTGCGCCGCAATCGCCAGGAGCTGGACGACATGCTCAGTCAAACCGCCGAGAATTGGACGATCGAGCGAATGGCAGTCACCGATCGCAATGTGCTCCGGCTGGGCGCGTATGAGATCCTGTTTCTCGATACGCCGGATCGAGTGGCGATCAATGAAGCCGTGGAGCTGGCCAAGCGTTTCGGCAGCTCACACTCCGCCCAGTTCGTCAACGGAATACTCGACCGTTTCCTGGCCGGACACGAAAAACGGACCAAAGATAACTAGCCTCCGGCCGGTGTAGCCCTTGCCGGAACTACCGCAATTGCAAATCATAAAGCCGCCGGTCAACCGGCGGCTTTTTACATTTGCACCACACGCCGACTCCAATCAATCCAACTGCTTATGGGCTTGCTCGATCGCTTCAAGAAAACCACACCCGACGCGACACAGACGCCGTCCGAACCAATCGATCAATCGTCGTCGTCACCCGAGGAACCCGAAGCGACATCCGTCGAGAAGCGGAGCATTTTTTCCCGCTTCAAGGACGGGTTGCGCAAGACCAGCCAGATCCTCAACACCGACATCCGCGACCTGTTTAAGAAACAAGGCCGGCTGGTGGACGATGACTTCCTGCGCGAGCTGCGTGCGATCATGGTCCGCACCGACATGGGTCCCGCCGCCGCCGGCGAGATTGTGGACGAAATTCATCGCCAGTTTCGCGCTCGTGTCGTTCACATGGATGACGTGCTGGCCGTCGTAAAGACCAAACTCACAGACCTTCTGGTCCAAGATGAGTCGCCGATTCGCTTGGCCGCCGAAGGGCCGACGGTGATCATGGTTTGCGGCGTCAACGGCTCGGGCAAAACCACGTCGATCGCAAAACTGGCCCACATGTTTCAATCGCAAGGGAAAAAGGTCGTGCTCGGCGCGGGCGATACATTCCGCGCCGCCGCCGTCGAGCAGCTCACGATCTGGGCAAAGCGCCTCGGCGCGGAGATTGTCACCGGCGCATCCGGGAGCGACCCGGCCAGCGTGGCTCATCGCGAAGCCAGCGCCACAGTCGAACAAAGTGCCGACGTGTGCATCGTCGATACCGCGGGCCGGCTGCAAACACAGCAGAATCTCATGAAGGAGCTGACCAAGATGCACCGCGTCCTGGGCAACCGTGTGCCGGGGGCGCCGCACGAGGTGCTGCTAGTGCTCGACAGCACCAGTGGACAAAATGCTATCAGCCAGGCGCGGGGCTTCACCGACGCCGTGCAGTGCACCGGCATTATCTTGAGCAAGATCGACGGCACGGCCAAAGGCGGCGTGATCATTCCGATCCGCCAGCAGTTCGGCCTTCCCGTCAAGTACGTCGGCACCGGCGAAAAGGCCGACGATCTGGCGCTGTTTCAGCCCGACACGTTCGTCGAGGCGCTCTTTGCGGGGCTAACGGGGGAACCGGCCCTGGGGTGAGAGCTTCGGCTCACTTTCGCTCGTCGAACTTCAGCGAAGCGCTGTTGATGCAATACCGCAGGCCGGTCGGATTCGGCCCGTCGTCGAACACGTGGCCTAGATGGGCACCGCATTTCTTGCAAATCACCTCGGTGCGGACCATGAAGTGGCTGCGGTCCTCGTTGGTCTTGATGTTCTCTTTCGCCGCGGGGTCGTAAAAGCTCGGCCAGCCGCAGCCAGAATCAAACTTTTGCTCGCTGTCAAACAGCGGCGCTCCGCAGCACACGCATCGGTACTCACCGGCTCGATGCTCGTTCCAAAACTCGCCGGTGAATGCCCGCTCGGTCCCCTTTTGGCGCGTTACGTGGAACTGCTCCGGCGTAAGTTGCTTTCGCCATTCGTCGTCGGTCTTTTGCACCATCGCGGCGTCCGTCGCGTCATCGTTCATTGTCTCCTCCGAATCAGCAAGTAACCGGCTATTCCCACGCAGCGCGACAACCGCGGCTCCCATCGCAACAACCATCACGCCAAGTAACGCCAACTGCTGCCCCGGCGTCAGGTTGCAGACCTTGCATGTCATCGTAACACTGCTCCAACGTTGCTCACCGTTTTAGCCGCTGTTGAAAAGCCCGCCCACGCTGGTCAACGGCATTCTACCTGCACATTTCCAGTCCTGGCGAGCCAAACAAAAACGGCCGGCCGGAAAATCCGGCCGGCCGTGTGAATTTATTGTCGTAGACAACTACCAACGGCGACCGCCGCCGCCACCCGAGCGTCCACCGCCCGATCGGCCGCCACCACCACCTCCGCCGCCACCGCCACCGCCACCGCGACGCTCTTCCCGCGGGCGAGCTTCGTTGACCACCAATCGCCGCCCGTCGTGCTCCTGATCGTTCAGGCCAGTGATCGCCGCGCTTGCCTCACTATCACGCTCCATTTCCACGAACCCAAAACCGCGGCTGCGGTCGCTACCCGGCTCCATGACCACCTGCGATTGCGCACCGAGCCGAACGGAGCAAAGAGTGTCTCCAGATCGCTGTTGGTCATCTTGAAGCTGAGATTGCCCACATACAAACGCTTTGCCATGACTACTAGTCTCCCGGCAAAAAGCAGGGCCCGAGTAAACTTTCGGGGCCCGAACGAAAGGGACTGAACGGTCAGCCCAACCGGCCGGAAAGACGACTGAGAATGCGGGCTCAGTGTAGACCAAAACAACGTCACTCAGCAGCCAAACCACCTGCATCAAGTATAGGGCATTCAAAGTGAATGTACAGTCGGAAAAACAAGCCACACAAGTTGAGATCGGCCACGGTTCAGCGACCCTGCGGCGGACAGTCGCGACGATATCGATATACTGGCCATGATGACTTTCGTTGAAGCCAATCCGTTAACAAACGCCGTCGAGCCGGTGCTCTCCGTCTCGCAGCTCACGATGTTCCTGAAGGAGCTCGTTGAGACTGCATTCCCCGCGGTGTGGGTGTCCGGCGAGATTTCCAATTTCTCTCGACCACAGTCGGGACATTGCTACCTCACACTCAAGGACGATCACGCTCAGATCAAGGCGGTGATCTGGCGAGCGACGGCGAGCCGGCTGCGGTTCGATCCGCACGACGGCCTGGAAGTAATCTGCCGCGGTCACGTCGAAGTGTATCCGCCGCGCGGACAATATCAGCTTGTCATCGAAGAGATTCAGCCCAAAGGCGTCGGCGCGCTCGAGCTTGCGCTGCGGCAACTGCGCCAAAAATTGCAGCAGGAGGGGCTATTTGATCCGGCGCTCAAGCGACAATTGCCCGCCTTCCCGCGCCGAATCGCGTTTGTCACCAGCCCCACCGGTGCCGCAGTCCGCGATTTCCTGCAGGTGCTCGCGCGGCGTTGGCGCGGTACGAGCGTGCTGATCATACCCGCCCGCGTTCAAGGCGACGGCGCGGGACTTGAAATTGCGGCCGGAATCGCCGCTGCCAACCGGCTGGCCGAAACCGATCACGGCGTGGACATACTGGTTGTCGGGCGCGGCGGAGGCAGCCTTGAAGACCTGTGGGCATTCAACGAGGAAGTCGTCGTGCGGGCCATCGCCGCATCCCGAATTCCTGTCGTTTCCGCGGTTGGGCATGAAGTCGATGTGACGCTATCCGACCTGGCCGCCGACGTGCGGGCCCTCACCCCGAGTGAAGCCGCGGAGCGGATAGTGCCGTCGGGCGATGAGCTGCGGCAGTCACTTGCTTTGCGGCAGCAGCGATTGCTCAAGGCACTAAGACGCCGCGCGGCAGATTGCCGGCAGCGACTCGATCAGGTTGCCTCCAACCGCGTGTTTCGCCGTCCGTTCGAACGTGTGCTTGCCGCCTCGCGCGAGCTCGACCTGTTCTCGACACGTATTGCGCGCGCGATCCGCGAACGTACCGGTCAAGCTCGGCAGCGGATTGCCGCACTCACCGCCCAACTGGCGTCGCTGAGCCCGTTGGGAGTCTTGTCGCGCGGCTACAGTCTGACCACTCGTGCGGACGACGGCCGATTGCTAGACGACGCGTCACTACTATCACAAGGCGATCAAATCCGCACGCGCTTCGCCCGCGGCGAAGCAATTAGCCGTGTAGAACGAATCGACTGAGATTGGCCCATCCCTCCCCTTCCAACTCATGCGCCGATGAGCTCCATCAATCCGTCCACCGATTGCCCTTCGTTTGAAGAAGCACTTTCCAATCTCGAGACGATCGTTCACGAATTGGAGGAAGGCCAGATCGGACTGGCCGACGCCTTAACTCGCTATGAGCACGGCGTCAGCCTGCTCAAGCAATGCTACGGGCTCCTGGAAGGCGCGGAGCGAAAAATTGAGTTGCTGTCCGGCTTCGACGCTGCCGGTAACCCGGTGACGCAACCTTACGACGACGAGCCAAGCGCCGAGCGCGACCAGCGGGGCGAATCTCGCAGCAAACGTCGCTCAATTTCCACAGAAGCGAAGCGGGCCGTGCGTGCATCAGAGCCCCCAGCCTCGCCGCAGGAAAGTGGAGGCGACCAGCCCGACATAGGCGCTGGGCCGCGCCTGTTTTAGAATAGACCTTGGCGTCGATATTTGCTTGCCTGTTGCCCGGCCCGGGATGGCCATACCAGTTCGCCCCGGTTCAACCGGGGCGATCGGCCAATCTCAACCCGTGGTCCGTTGAATGCCGTTATCTTCTCATGACGTTTCGATTCGCGACCTGCTCACCGACGTGGGCCGCCGGGTCGATGCGGCGCTGGATCAGTACACTCAGTTTCCCGGCTGCCCTTCGCGGCTGGTCGAAGCGATTCGATACAGCCTGCTTGCGCCGGAAAGCGGCTGCGCCCGCGCTTGTGTTATGGTCGGCCGAGGCCTGCGGTTGTGATGAAGTTGGACAGGCGATGCCGGCGGCCTGTGCCGTTGAAATGGTGCATTGCTATTCGCTGATTCACGACGACCTGCCGGCGATGGACAACGACGACCTTCGACGTGGCAAGCCCGCCTGCCACAAGGCATTCGACGAAGCAACTGCCATTCTTGCCGGCGATGCGCTATTGGCCTTGGCGTTCGAAACGATCGCCAGTCACGTACGACCACCGGCGGTCGCCGCCGGCTGCTGCGCAACACTCGCCGCGGCCGCCGGGACCACTGGATTGGTCGGCGGGCAAGCCGACGACCTGAACGGCCACAACCGCGGCGCCGACGTGACGCAACTCGAATCAACCCACGCACGAAAGACGGGCGCTATTTTCGCGCATCGCTCAAACTGGGCACCTCAGTCGCGCAAGCCGACGCCAGGCGGGCCGATGCGCTGGATGCCTATGGCCGACGCCTCGGGCTTGCCTTTCAGATTTCCGACGACATACTCGACGTGCAAGGCCACGAAGAATCAACTGGCAAACGAGTGAATAAAGATCAACGCCAAGGTAAGTTGACGTTTCCCGGACTGTTGGGCATGGACGAAAGTGTACGCCGCGCGAAGTCGCTCATCGACGAGGCCTGCGAAGCAATTTCTTGTTTGGGTTCGCAAGCCGACAAGCTCAATGCGCTGGCCCGCTTCGTGCTCGAAAGGAATCACTGATGGATGCGCTGCTTGCGAAAGTTGAATCTCCGCGCGACCTGCAAAAGCTCTCGGCCGCCGAGCTTGAGCAATTGGCGACCGAGATGCGCTTGGCGTTGTGCAACCTCGTTTCAAGCCGATCGGCTCACTTTGCGTCGAACCTCGGCGTCGTCGAGTTGTGCATCGCCCTGCACACTACTTTCGATTTCAGCCGCGACCGGTTGATCTGGGACACCGGGCACCAGATCTATCCCCACAAGCTGATCACCGGCCGCTATAAGCAATTCGACAGCATCCGCACCCGAGGCGGGCTGATGGGCTACCCCAACCCGCAGGAAAGCGAATACGACCTGTTCATGACCGGCCATGCCGGGTGCAGCGTTTCGACGGCGCTTGGACTGAAAACCGGCGACGACCTGGTGGGGGGCGATCCGCGTTACAGCGTGGCCGTGATTGGCGACGGCGCGCTTCCCAGCGGCATCGTCTTCGAAGCGCTGAACAATGCCGGCGGCCTCAAGAAAAAGCTGCTGGTGATCCTCAACGACAACAAGATGTCGATCTGCCCGCGTGTTGGCGGTGTCGCCGAATATCTCGATCGGCTGCGGACCAACTCGCTGTACTCCGGTTTCAAGCACGAAGTGGTCAAGATCCTCAACAAGGTGCCGCTCGTTGGCGATCCGGTCGAGCGATTCCTGTGGCAAATGAAAGAGTCCGTCAAGGCCGGCTTGCACGGCGGCATGCTGTTCGAGGAGTTGGGGCTGCGTTACATCGGCCCGGTCGATGGACACAACATCCCGCAGCTTCGCAAGTACTTGAACATGGTCAAAGACCTCGACGGGCCGATCCTTTTGCACGTCGTAACGCAAAAGGGTCACGGCTTCAAGCCAGCCGAAGAGGATCCGGTCACCTTCCACACGCCGGCGCCGTTTCAGCACCAGCCCAACCAGATCATCGAGTTCAAAAAGAGCACTCGATTGCATACACGGACGTGGCCAGCGGCGCGATTCACGATTTGATGCAGCAAAACCCGCGCGTCACCGTGATGACCGCCGCCATGTGCCAGGGCAACAAACTGGAACGCGTGCGTGACGCATTCCCCAGTCGTTTTTTCGATACCGGAATTTGCGAGTCGCACGCGGTCGCATTCGCGGCCGGACAAGCCAAGGCCGGACTGCGGCCGATCGTCGATATCTACAGCACTTTCCTGCAACGCGCCTACGACCAGATCTTCCAGGAGGTCGCGCTGCAAAACCTGCCGGTCACCTTCATGCTCGACCGCGCCGGCCTGACCGGGCCCGATGGTCCCACGCATCACGGCGTGTTCGACCTGGGATACTTGCGGCTGTTCCCGAACATGACCGTCATGGCGCCGGGCGACGAATACGACCTCCGCGAAATGTTATCGCTCTCGCTTGCGCAAGACGGACCGTGCTCGATTCGCTATCCCAAAGCAAACGTAGAACAGATTGACGGCAAACGCGAACCGGTCGAATTGGGTCGTGCCGAGGTCCTGGATTGGGGCGAAGACGTCGCAATTATCTGCTGCGGAACGCTTTTGTCGGCTGGATTGAAAGCAGCCGCCAACTTGCGTGACGAATGCTACGACATCGCCGTAATCAATGCCCGGTTCATTAAGCCGCTCGACGTAGACACCATCCTGCGCAATCAGCCAGTGCGCCGTCGTGGTGACCGTTGAAGAAGGCTCGCTCATGACCGGCTTTGGCAGCGCGGTGCTGGAAGCCGCTTCCGAAGCAGGCGTGAACGCAAGCCATGTCGTCCGGTTGGGAATCCCCGATCGATTCATCGAACACGGCGAGCGCGGCGAACTGCTGGCCGAGCTCAGCCTGGATGCCGGCGGCATCGCACGAACCTGTCGAAGCGCACTCTCCCGCGCCGGCCTCCTCAAAGAGCCTGCTCAGCGCAGGGTGAGTTAACGAGCGGCACGAATCGGCATATAATGCTCTTTGCCCTCGTCACTGTGCCTTATTGAGGTTAGCCATGGCGACAATTGATCCGCACACTGCCGCTGCCGTGACCGTTTTATCTTCACCGGGCGTCACTCATCAGGATACGAGCGGCGAGCCATTCGAGTGGCGGGTTCTTCTCAACAACGTAAGCTGGGAAACCTACGAACGACTCGTGGCGGAAATTGAAAATCCAGGGATACGACTCACGTTCGACAGAGGTACACTGGAAATCATGTCGCCAATCTCGCAACGCCACGAACGTCTAAAGTGTCTGCTGAGTTGCTTAATTGACGTTCTAACTGTGGAATTGGATATGCCGCGACGCACGCTAGGTTCAACGACTTGGAAGCGTCGTGACCTGGAGAAGGGCATCGAAGCCGATCAATGTTACTATCTTACTACTGAGCCGATCATTCGGAAGAAGAAGGAAATCGACCTTTCGATCGATCCTCCGCCCGACCTGGCAATCGAAATTGAGAACACAGTAAGTGCGATCCATAAACTGGATATTTACGCTGAGCTCCAAGTAACCGAAGTGTGGCGCTTTGACGGCGATGTCTTGCAATTCTTAGCGCTCCAGGACAACCGACAATACGTCGCACAGGATCACAGCCGCTTTTTTCCTAAAGCGGCAACCGACATGATGATTCAGTTTATCGACGGACCAGGTGCGGATGAGGAGGAAACTGCCTGGATCAAGCGCTTCCGCCAATGGGTGCGCGATAACTTGGTGAAATAGCCGCCTGTCGTCCGCTCTAACGCACCCCAGCCTTCTTGTCGTCCATCCTCGCCTTGCTGCCATGCGCCGCCGCAGCCTATGATCGGTCATGCCTCCGACGCCTGCGAAATCCAGCAAAACAGCGATCAACTGCCTTCCTGGCCAGCGCCCCCGCGTGATCCTCGTCGGATCGATCGAGCGAGCGGCTGTCGATTCCGAGATCAAGCGCCTCCGACCGCTGATCGAACAGCACGTGGATGTAGTTGTCGGCGACCTCGACGTTCGTGACGAACTCGACCAGGTGGAAGCCGACTTCGTCATCGTTTTCGGTGGTGACGGTTCGATCCTCCGAACTGCCCACAAAATGGGCTATCGCCAGCTTCCCGTTATCGGTTGCAACCTGGGCAGGTTGGGATTCTTAGCCGCCTTCACCGCCACCGACTTGCTAGCAGCCTTGCCCCAACTATGCTCGGGGCACTTTCAGGTCGTCGAGCACCTGATGTTCGAGTGCCGCGTGTTGCGCGAAGGCCAGGTGCTCCATGAACGATTAGGCCTCAACGAGACCGCGGTCTTCGCCGGCCCGCCGTTTCGCATGCTTGACGTGCAGCTTTACGTTGACGCGGAATTGGCAACGACCTATAGTTGCGACGGTTTGATCGTAGCCACGCCCGTCGGCTCGACGGCCCACAGCCTGTCGTCCGGCGGACCGATCTTACGCAAAGACCTGCAGGCCTTCGTCGTCTCGCCGATCAGCCCGCATACGTTGAGCAACCGACCGGTGGTCGATTCGGCGGACCGCGTGTTCGAGCTTGCCGTGCCGTTGCCCAACGATGGGACCACTGTGGTCGTCGATGGCCAGACGGTCTGCCAGCTTCAATCGGAGGATCGTGTCCGCATCGAACGAGCCGCGCCACGGTTCAAGCTCGTCGAAGTCGCGGGTCACAGCTACTATCAGACGCTTCGCGAAAAACTCGGCTGGGGTGGCCGAGTACGCCGCGAGTAAAGACCGCCGCTTGCACCAGTGCCCGAAAGGAGTCGAGCCTGATGACCCATCGCCATCTGTTTTTCGCCCATCGCGTTTTCGTGGCGCTTGGCATCGCCCTTCTCACGGTGTCCGCTGCCTGGGCCGACGATGAAGCAAATCCCGCGGCCGTCGAGCCAACGCCGGGGAAGGTCGTTAAACCGACCGGTCCGAAGTACGAGCTGCGTTACCGATTCACCAAGGGAGAGGTGATCCGCACCAAGGTAAAACAACAAACGCGGATTGAGACGACCATATCGGGCAACTCGCAGACCGCCGACATGACCAGTATCTCGACTAAGGCCTGGCACGTTACTGACGTGAGCCCCGAGGGGAACATCACGTTTTCGACGAAGATCGACGCGATCGATATGCGGCAGAAGATGTCCGGCCGGCAGGAAGTGACGTACAACAGCCAGACCGACGCCAAACCCCCGGCCGGTTATGAAACCGCCGCACAGAGCGTGGGCAAGGTGTTGACCGAGATCATCATCGATCCCAGCGGCAAGATCCTCAAGCGCGAGAAGAAGAACCAAATCTCGGTGGATAACGTCAACGCTCAAGTCGTGATGCCGCTGCCAAAGGAAGCGATTCCCGTTGGCGAGTCCTGGTCGGTGCCGTTGGAAATCACAGTGATGCTCGAGGAAAAAGACACCAAGGTAATTAACGCGCGCAATCGATATCAGCTTGACAAGGTGGAAGACGGCGTGGCGATCATCTCGGTCGAGACCGTCATGCCACCGGTCAACGATCCCAAGATTCGCGCCCAGCTCATTCAGCGGCTGACGCGCGGAACTGTGCGTTTTGATCTCAAGGCCGGCCGAGTCCTATCGCAAAATACGGAGCTCGACGAGCAAGTCATCGGCTTCCACGGGTCCAATAGCAGCCTGCACTATTTGGGCCGCTTCACCGAGGAGCTAGTCGCCGCCGACACCAAGACCGCGGCCAGGCCGAGCGGTCAGAACGAGTAACCGCACCGAATAGCTGGCCCTTTGGGCCATCGCACGCCATAATCGACGCCATTCGCATTGCACATCCGCGATTGGGGATCTACCGATGGCGTCTCACCGCACTACTCTGGCAATTTTCTCCGCGCTCGCCATGCTCGTTGGCGCCTTGGCGGCGCAGTTGCCCGCTGCCGAAATTGAAGTCCAGGACGACATTCAATACGCGGAGGCCGGGGGACAAAAGCTGCTGCTCGACCTTGCGCGGCCGGCGAAGCTCGACAAGCCGGCACCCTGCGTCGTGTTCATCCACGGCGGAGGCTGGGCCGGTGGAAATCGCAAGGCACATTACAACCGCATGAAGCGAGCCGCCGAGCACGGCTTTGTGTCCGCCACTGTCTCGTATCGTCTGGTCAAAGACGGGCAGAACCGCTGGCCAGCGCAAATCGAGGATTGCCAGGCCGCAATCCGCTTCCTTCGCACCAATGCCGAGAAGCACCAGATCGATCCGGCGCGGTTCGGCGCGTTCGGAGACTCCGCTGGAGCGCATCTCTCGATGCTGTTGGGCACCATCGACGATCAGAATGGCAAGGCGAATGGCGAAACAAACGGGACAAAGACGCCTTCCAGCAAAGTCCAAGCGGTTGTCGGTTACTACGGACCGACAGCTCTGAGCCGGGAGTTTCCCGACGCCGCCTCGCGAATCGTGCAAAACTTCATCGGCGGAACGGTTGTCGATCACAAGTCCGCCTACGAACAGGCCTCTCCTCTGACACACGTTAACCGTGGCGATGCCGCCATGCTGCTCTTTCATGGCACGCGAGACGAGCTCGTGCCGCACGAACAAGCGGTGCTCATGGCCGAGAAGCTCAGCGAGTCGGGCGTAGATGGCCGCGTCGAAATCCTTATCGGCCAGCGCCACGGCTGGGGCGGCAAGCTGGCCGAACATACCGAACGCGCAGGGCTTGAATTCCTCAAAGAGGTGCTTGGGCTCCAGAAGTGACATTGTCCCAGACTGTCTACCGCGGACGGCTGGCCCCAACACCCACGGGGCACCTGCATCTCGGCCACGCGCGCACGTTTTGGGTCGCTCAAACGCGCGCAACAGCGCAACGGCCGGCTCATTCTCCGCAACGAAGATCTGGACCGCGACCGTTGTAAGCCGCAATTCGTCGCCGACATGTTCGAGGATCTGCGCTGGTTCGGCTTTCGTTGGGATGAGGGGCCCGATCTCGGCGGGCCGTTTGTCCCGTACACACAAAGCGAGCGGCTTGAGCTCTATCACAACGCATGGCGACGGGTGCACGCCACCGGCCTGATTTATCCCAGCCCGCACTCGCGCAAGGACGTGCAACGGGCCCTGGTCGCCCCCCACGATGATGACGACAACGAACCGATATTTCCGCCAGCGCTGCGACCGCCGCCAGAGGAAGTATGCGATGCCCGAGAGCCAGGCGGCGTCAACTGGCGCTTCCGCGTGCCCGATGGAAAAGCCATCACGTTCACCGATGGCCGTTGCGGTTCGGTGACCAGAACTGCGGGCATGGAATTCGGCGACTTTTTGGTGTGGCGCAAGGACGGCTTGCCATCGTACGAGCTGGCCGTCGTGGCCGACGATCACGCCATGCAGATTACCGAAGTAGTGCGCGGCGAGGACTTGCTCACCTCAACCGCCCGGCAGCTTTTGCTCTATGAAGCGCTCGGATGGCCGCCGCCCGCGTTCTACCATTGTGAGCTGGTCCGCGACGAGCATGGCGTTCGCCTGGCGAAACGCGCGGCGGCCGTTTCGCTGCGAACCCTCCGCGAACAAGGACACACGCCGGACGAACTCCGAAACTACGCGCCATTTGTAGAGATGTAGTCCCTATTTCGGATCGAAGTACACATCCATCGCCAGCCATAGGCTACGGGCGTACCGAAAAAACCACAGCGGGAACAACAGGCAAAACCCCGCGAGAATCGCCAGCCGCGCTCCGTCCGATGGCACGTCGGCGAAGAACATCCCCAAGTAGCCGAGGGTCACAACAAACGCGGTCAGCCCGTAGTTAATGTAGATCGAACCCAGGTAGAACCCCGGCCCCCGATCGAATTTGATCCCGCACTCCGCGCATGCCTCGTTCATTTTGAACCACGAGCGGAACAGCTTCGATCGCCCGCACATCGGACAGCGCAGCCGCAACGCCCGGGTAAGCGCCGCCGCCAGGCGTGGACGTTGGAATGGTGCCATCGAGTCGCAAATCGCCAACCATGTTCGAGGCGAGATAAGGCGACTATCATATCGGCATCGCTATTGAGAAACCAAGTCGCGCGACGATACGAATCCAGACGTGCCGTTCATCCATGCGCATCCTCGCCGCGTTTGGTCGCTCGCTACAGCTTGTGGGGCTCGTGGTTCCCCTTTATTCGCTGTTTATGTTCCCCGAGCCGGTAAAGCTGTTCGCGGCCCTTGGCTTCTCGGTTGCCGCGTTCTTACTGGGACGGATTATTGAAGGCTACGCGCGTCGATAATCGCCCACGTCACTACCGCTGAAATTGCTTGTGCACGCCTGAGTCCGGCGTCATCCTGAAATGCCAATCCTCTACCCGTTACGCTTCGAGCCGCTGTTCCGCCGCTACCTGTGGGGCGGGCGCCGGCTGGGAACGCTGCTCGGTAAACCGATCGGTCCCGGCGACGATTACGCGGAAAGCTGGGAGGTTGTCGATCGCGGCGACGATCAAAGCCGCGTTACGCGCCGGTCCGCTTGCCGGGCAAACTCTCCAAGAACTGGTCACGCAGAGTGGCGACGAATTGTTCGGCCGCCATGCGCCCTGGGGCGATTCCCATTGCTATTCAAAATCCTCGACGCCAACCGCGACCTGTCGGTACAGGTTCACCCCAACGATGCACAAGCCGCCCAACTTGGACTATCGGACCCCGGCAAGACCGAAGCCTGGGTGATCCTCGCCGCCGAGCCCGGAAGCGTAATTTACGCGGGCCTGAAACAAGGTGTCGATCGACGTGAATTAAAAGCCGCCCTTGCGGATGGCACTTGCGACCCGCTACTCCACCAGATCAGTCCGAAGCCCGGTGACTGCCTCCTGCTACAAGCGGGTGCGGTCCACGCTTTGGGAGCCGGCATTCTGGTTGCCGAGATCCAGCAATCGAGCGATACGACGTTTCGACTGTACGATTGGAATCGCGTCGGTCCCCATGGCCAACCGCGGCAATTGCACATCGAACAAGCCCTCGCTGTTACTGACTATACGCGCGGCCCATTGGATGTGCAGAAGCCGCGATCCACGAACCAGGAGCACATCGAGCGGCTTGCCGAGTGCGACAAGTTTGTGCTCGAGCGTTGGACGCTTACCGAATTAAAATCGCTCCCAGGTGACGATCGTTTCCATTTGCTGCATGTCGTCGAGGGACAACTTCAGATCGAAGGCGATGCGGCCGCCGAACCTCTGCGCCGCGGCGAGACTTTGCTTGTCCCCGCATGCAGTAGCAACGCCAGGCTGATGCCGCGCGGCGAAGCCATTCTCCTCGACATGTATTTGCCGTAGATATTACCACCCATCGTCGCCGACTTGCCCAGCTTCGCTCCCCACTGGGAAAATGAACCGCCCGCTAGCGTCGGCTTGAGTTTGGTTGTTTGTCCCGGCTCGGCTACAATCCGCCGCTTCCCTTTTCTGCACCTTCCGCGCTCGCGGAGCCAGTCGATGAGCTCAAGCCGCGTCTTCGTTCTTGCAATGTGTTGGCTGGCAACCACCGCCGGCTGTGAGAGTTTTCACAGCTACTTCCCCAGCCAGCGGCTGCTGCATCCCGGCCGCGCGGATTATCAGCGTGCGCAGGTGCGCCGCTTCGATCCTTACCCTGAGCCGGAAATCGGTTCCGGCGCGAACGACTACGAGAGCCAGGTCCGCCCGCCCGATTTTCAGCGGCCAATGCCGGAGCCCACTCGCAGCCGCTGGACCATCGGCGGTCCGTAGCCAACACCTCCATGGTGTCTCGCGCGTTGCGGTGATCTTTGCGCCCCTGCCCTGCCCCGCCTGCGAAGAGTATCATGCAGTCGTCATCAACTCTCGCCGTCACCCTCCATTTATGTCGCGCCGCGACCGTCGCCCACCCGCCGCTCACACAAAACGGCGCAAGCCAACCGCGTCGATGCGACGCCGCGCGCACGAGAGCCGTTCGCCGCAACGCGACGACGACGATCATCGCCAGCGGCTGCAAAAAGTGCTCGCCGCCGCCGGCCTCGGCAGTCGCCGAAAGTGCGAGGAGCTGATCACCGCGGGTCGCGTCGAGATCGACCGCTGCGTGGTCACGAAGCTCGGCACGCGAGTGGACCCGGCCAATCAGGAAATCCGCGTCGATGGTGAGTCGCTCCCCCGTCCCAAGCGGCAATACTTCTTGCTCAACAAACCCGGCGGCGTTGTATCGACGGCGCGATCCCGCGGGTCGCCCGCGCGTGATCGATCTCGTCGGCGGCAGCCATCGCCTGTTTCCAGTCGGCCGGCTCGACCTGCACAGCGAAGGTTTGATCCTGGTCACCAACGACGGGGAACTGGCGAACCTGCTCATGCACCCGCGCTACGGCGTGGAAAAAACCTACCTGGTGCAAGTCGCCGGCGTGCCGACGCGTGACGACATCGCACGGCTCGAGCGCGGCGTGCACCTGGCCGAAGGCTATGCCCACGCCAAACGCGTTCGCGTGAAGAAAACGCATGGGCAAAGCGCGGTGCTCGAAATCGTTCTCGACGAAGGTCGCAATCGCGAAGTGCGGCGACTACTGGCCCGCATCGGCCACAAGGTCTTGCGACTCCGGCGCACGGCGTTAGGTCCGTTGCGATTAGGGAATCTATCGCCGGGCGAGTATCGCCCGCTCCGCTCCGACGAAATTCAATCCCTGCGCGACGCGGCGCTGGCGACACGAAGCAAAGGCGGCGCACAAAAGCCCAAAACCAAACCGGCTGCTTCTGCGCCAAGTGAAGTCCGCCAACAGCCGGTTCGGTCGCCCGCGCCCCCTCGTGCACCACAAGTCCCGGATACCTGGTCCTCCGATGAACCGGTGCGTGAATCAGAACGTCCAGAACACACCGGCACAATCATCGGCGGCGAGGCTGCGGACGCAAGCTGGATCAATTCACATTCCGCAAAGGCTCCCGGAACTCCGCCGAGCCAGCCGCGGCCAACCATCAAGCCGATCATCGATGTGCGCCGCGGCATCTTTCCCGGCGCCGCGAACGACGATGACGACGACTTCGGCGACGACGTGCCCAATCCGCCCAAGCAACCGGCTGCCAGGCAACCCACCTCTAAGCAACCGGCACGCAAGCAACCGGCCCGCAAGCACCCAAAGCCAGCCGCGCGTCAACCACGAGATGCCGGCAAGCCGCCGCGCCGCAAACCAAAGGGCCGCCGCCGATGAGCGCCCTGCACGCCCCCTTCTGCGCCGACGACGCCTCGCAGCACACGGTCGAAGTTGTCGAAAACGTGCGATTGGCTCGCGACACCTACCGCGTGCAGTTCGCCTGTCCCGAGATCGCCCGCCGAATCGTCCCGGGCCAGTTCGTCATGCTGCGCCTCGCGAACTTTGACGATCCGCTCCTCGGCCGGCCGCTCGCCCTCTACGACACCGTGCTGTCCGCTCACGGCGAACCGCACTCAATCGACATCGTCTACCTCGTCACCGGAAAGATGACGGCTCGCCTGGCGTCGTTTCAAGCGGGACAAAGGCTCGACCTCTGGGGGCCGCTGGGTAACGGCTTTCCGCCCTTGCCGGTCGAACAACTGATCATGGTCGCGGGCGGCATCGGGCAGACACCGTTCATGGCGTTGGGGCGCGAGTTCCTTGGCCTGCGCGAATACGGGTCGCCCGCACGCGTCGTACCTAAGTCAAAAAAGGTCACCTTCTGCTACGGCGCACGGCGCGCCGAATACCTGGCCGGCGTCGAAGACTTCCGCGCGCTCGGGCTCGACGTGCGATTGGCGACCGACGACGGCTCCACTGGTCATCACGGTCTTGTCACCGATGTGTTGCGGCAGGTGCTCACCGAATCGCGCAACCAAATCGCCGCCCGCACGTGCCGCGTCGTCTGCTGCGGGCCAGAGAAAATGATGGAAGCAGTGTCAGAAACCAGCCACTCTGCCGCTGTCCCCTGCCAGGTTTCGCTCGAAACGCCGATGGCCTGCGGCATCGGTATCTGCTTCACCTGCGTGGCGAAGGTGAAGCAACCCGACGGCGACTGGGACTACCGCCGCACCTGCGTCGAAGGCCCCGTCTTCAACGCCGCCGAAATCGTTTGGTATCGCCGCGCCGGCCGGTACAGGCTTCCATTCGGAAAAAAGGCGTCAGCAGTCAGCAACCTTTTTCAAGAATCTGTCTCGATTTGAGCCAGGAAGAGGTTCTGGCAGTCCCAACGTGCGTTGCTCAATCTTTGCCCGGCGCGCCCAGCTTCGGGCCTGCTCTTGCTCATTCCTTGCAATTCAATCGGATATATGACCTTATGTATACTATATGATCGATTTGCCTCGAACAGGTACACGGCGTCGCCTGAGACCCAACGTGCGCATTTTTTTGGACCACTCAAAACCACGCATATTCCCCGGGAAATACGCACCCCACCTCAATTCCCTGCTGAGTGGTTGTTCGTACCGCGCAGAAGTGCCCTGTTTTCCCGCACCAAATGCGCAAAAATAGCGACGAAGGCCAAAATCAATGGCATGTGTTGACAGCCGACTAGGCCGCGCTACTTCGCCGCCTTCAGCCGCTTCACCAGCCGCGACTTCAGACGCGCGGCCTTGTTCGGGTGGATCACGCGCTTGGCGGCCGCCTGATCCAGCTTCTTCACCGCCAGGCGAAACTCCTGCTCGGTCGCCTCGCTCTCCCCTTCGGCCGCCGTTGCGGAAACCTTTTTGAGCTGCGTCTTCAGGCTCGACTTGACCGAGCGATTCCGCGCCCGACGCTCTAGACTCTGGCGCAATCGCTTCTTGCCGCTCTTGGTAGTTGGCATTGTCTCTTCGAAAGAAAGGGGCTTGGCGCCGGCGGACCGTGCCTGGCGAATCACCCTTTATGCCGTACCTGGGCGATTTTGTCCAGACGCTCGGCCACGTCGCGATAGGCGAATTCCATCCCCGCCAGGTCGGTCAGGTATTTTTCCGCCGCGTCCAGATCGTCCAAACCCATTGCCAGCACGCCCGCCCGATACAGTGCCTTTTTCTTCGTGTCAGCCTCGCGATCGGCCAGGGCCTCAACCGCCTGCTTGTAATGGTCCATCGCCAGCTTGTACTGCTTGATCTGCTGAAAGCACTCCCCCAGCTCCAACAGCACCTGCCCGCGCCGCTTGGGATCGTTCCGCGCGTCCTGAAAGACCTTGATCGCCTCGGAGTAATTCTGTGCCCGCTTCAGCCTGGTGCCCAACTCGTACTTCCACGTGCTGATTGCCGGATACCGCTCGGCCCGCGTGCGGAATATCTCAATCTCGCGGCGATTCAGTTCCTGCCGCATGCGCAGGTACAGGGTCTGCGCTTCGTCGGAGTGGTCGTCGTTTGCGCGCTGCTCGGCGATCTGCACTTGGTGCCTTGCGTGACGCAGGCTCATGTCCTCGTACAACTCGCGCAGCTTCAAGTCGCCGCCGGATGCCTCCAGACCCACGCGGCAAATTCGCTCCGCCTCCGTAAAGCGGTTCTCACGAGCGTGCAGCTCGGCCAGTTCCACGTAGGAGTCGATCTTATTTGGGTCGCCGCTGATCTCCTGCTGCAGTTCCTGCTGCCGAGTCAGCCGAATTTGCGGTTCGCCCCCCTCACCCTCCAACGGCGCTGCCGGCGCAGCTTTAGACGCTGCCGCGTGCTGCTCCGTGCGCTTGATGAGCTGGCTTTCCGTTTTGCGAACCTGCAAGTCGCCGATCGCTTTTTGCGCTTCCGCGTCGTGCGGCTTGGCCTTCTCCACGCGCGCCCAGCACACGATCGCCTGGTCGAAGTGCCCTTGCTTCCCCAAGGCCAGCGCACAGGCCTTATTGGTATCCGGGTCCTTGGGATCAACATCCAACGCCGCTCGCAGCCAGGCCAACTGCGCCTCCAGACAGTGCAGTCCCTCGCAACCCTGCGCCATCGACATCAGGGCGCCGGTATCCCATGGGTTGAGCTTCAATAGCTCGAGCGACTGCTTGATCAACCCCGGCCAGTCCTTTTTAATCTGCGCCTTTTTCGATGAGGCCCGCATACCCGAAGCCTTCAACGCCGACGTAAACCCCGCCCCCTTCTTGTTGTCGTTGTATTTCTTGTGCAGGTTATGCAGAAAGGAATTGAGATATTCGAGGTTCGCCGGGTCTCCCTCAACACATTGCACGAACATGTCGGTCGCGTAGTCGTGGCTGCCGGCGTGCGCCTTCTCGCGACCGTGTTGGTACCAGCTCTGTATCCGCCGCCGAATGGCCGGTGAAATGACAGGCCCCTGCTGGACCTGCGGCGTTGTGGAGTGAGCTTGTTGTTGTTCGATCGCCATAATTCGCCGAATGGCCCGACGTCGGCCAATTGGTGGCTCAATCTCGCTTCGCCGTTATGACCGGTCGCCGCTTTTGCGCCGCCATCATGCCGCCCTGCACGAAGCGACGATTTTCCGTTATTTTAGCATCCAAGCCGGTTAAACTCAAAAGTAACCCACACTTTCCAACCTCTTCATGCGACTTGGGATAACTCGTGCCGAGCACTAACACACCATCACACATGCTCGGCAAAGTGTTTCTCGTGGCGCGGGGCCGGGCGATCCGGGCCTGATTACGCTCCGTGGCACCGAATGCCTGAAGCGGGCCGACGTCATCCTCTACGACTATCTTGCCAATCCGGCGTCCTGCACCACGCGCGGCGCGACGCGATTCTCATTTGCGCGGGCAAGCACGGACGCGATCGAATCTTTACGCAAGACGAGATTAACCAACTTCTCATCCAACACGTGCGCAATGGTCAGACCGTTGTACGGCTCAAGGGCGGCGACCCCGCGATATTCGCGCGGGTGTCCGAAGAAGTTGCGGCGCTTACTGCCGCCGGAATCGACTACGAAATTGTCCCCGGCATCACCGCGGCGTTGGCGGCGGGCAGCTACGCCGGTATTCCAATCACTCAACGCGGCATCGCTTCCGCCGTGGCCTTCATCACCGGCCATGAGCAGGACGACAAGAACATTCCAACACTCGATTTCGAAGCGCTCGCCCGCTTTCCCGGGACGCTGGTGTTTTACATGGGCGTGACCACCGCCGCCGAATGGACTGATGCGCTCATCGCCGCCGGCAAGCCCGCTCATACGCCCGCCGCCATCATTCGCCGCTGCACCTGGCCCGATCAGCGAACGATCCTCTGCACGCTTGGTGAGGCTGCAGCGCGGATTGCCGCGGAACATCTTCGGCCACCGATCATCACAATCGTCGGCGATGTTGTCTCGCAGGCCGAGGTTCAGAACTGGTTCACCGAGCGGCCGTTGTTCGGCCAGCGCATTCTCGTCACGCGGCCCCGCCATCAGGCCGCAGATCTCATTGGACCGCTGGAGCGGCTTGGTGCTCAGTGCTATAGTCAGCCGGCGATCGAAGTCCTGCGGCCTGAAACGTGGGATGATGTCGATGCGTACCTCAACGAGCTTGACTGGGTCACTTGGCTCGTGTTCTCAAGTGCGAACGGTGTCGAGTTTTTAATAAACCGCATGCTGGAGCGCGGACAGGACCTAAGGGCCCTGGGCAGCGTAAAAATTGCAGCCATCGGAAACGCTACAGCCGAATGCCTCGCCCGATTCCATGTATATGCAGACTTGGTTCCCGACGAATTTCGCGCCGAGTCGTTGTCTGTTGACTTGGTGCGCGAGGCAACGCACTTTGCACGCCAATCAAAGCTGGCCCACAACGAAATCCGCTTCCTCCTCATCCGCGCCAGTCGCGGCCGCGAAGTTCTGGCCGAATCACTTTCCGCCGCGGGCTTTGCGGTTAAGCAGGTCGTCGCCTACCAAAGCATCGATGTCCAATCGCCCGATCCCGACATTGCCGCACTGCTCTCATCCGGCAAGATTGACTGGATCACGGTCACCAGCTCCGCCATAGCGCCCTCTCTCGCAAATCTATTTGGCGACGACCTCCGCCGCGCCAGGCTCGCTAGCATCAGCCCAGTCACAAGCGCCACTCTCCGGGAACTTGGCTTCGAGCCGACTGTCGAAGCCACGGAATTCACAATGCCGGGCGTCGTGGCTGCAATTCAAACGGCCGCGGCGAATCAAAACAATTCCTGAATCACTTCCCCCTCATCAATCGCCGGCACCGGCCGCCCCGCGTGATTCAGGAAGTGCGTTTTGGGATCGACCCCAAGAATGTGGTAGATCGTCGCGTGTAGGTCGCCGACCGTCGACGGACGTTCTTGCGGCGCTTCGCCCAACCGATTCGTCGAGCCAACCACGCGGCCGCCCTTGATTCCACCGCCTGCCAACAAGCAGAACGTCGAGTTCCCCCAGTGGTCGCGCCCGGGCGTGCCCATGCTGCCCGGCGCCCCGCCGTTGCCGCCGTCGTTCATCCGCGGCGTGCGGCTGAACTCGCCGCAGAGCATCACCAGCGTCTTCTCCAACAGCCCACGCTCGCTCAAGTCGGTCACGAGTGCCGCCACCGCCTGATCGACGGGCGGGAATTGACTCTCCAACCCCGCCTTCAAATTCCAGTGATGGTCCCAGCCGCCGTTATGCACGGTGACAAACGTCGTTCCGGCCTCCACCAGCCGCCGCGCCAAAAGGCAGCTCTGCCCCACGTTGGTCCGCCCATACTTCTCGCGCAAACGGTCATCCTCGCTCGCGATGTCAAATGCCTTCCGCGCCGCTTCGCCCGCCACTAGGTCATAAGCCTGACCCTGAAAACGATCCATCGAGTCGGCCATGCCCGAGTTGTCCACCGTGCGCCGTACGTTGTCGAAATACTTCCGCAGGTTCCGCCGCTCGTTGAGCCGCTCGACGGTCATTCCGCTTAAGTTCAGATTGCGCACCTGGAAGCTTGCTGCATTCGGATCTCCCTCTGTCTCAAACGGGTTGTACGCCGTGCCCACATAATTTGCCCCAAAGTAACCCGGCCGAATGCCGACGCTGCTCGCATACGGCACCGCGACATAGGGCGGGAGGCCCGGCTTCCGCGCGCCGAGCAGCTGCGCCGCGATCGAGCCAATCGATGGGTACCTGCCTGTTGTGTCGCGCGCCGTTGGCGCCGCCGCGGCTTGTGAGCATCAGATGCGCACCGGTGAAGTGGTCGCCGTTGTCGTGGTGCAACGAACGCAGGATCGACAGCTTGTCCGCGACCTTCGCCTGCTCCTTGCACAATTCGCTGATCTCGATCCCCGGCACGTTCGTCTTGATCGGCGACCAGATGCCCCGATACTCGGTCGGCGCGTCCGGTTTCATGTCGTAAAGGTCCATGTGACTCGGCCCGCCGTCGAGCCAAATCAGGATGACCGACGTGTCCTTCGCCGGCATGCCGCTCGCCGCCGCCTCCGCGCTGCGCGAAACAGGCCAGGCAGTCCGATCGACGCCATCCCCGCAATGCCCAATTGCACAAAGTTCCGACGGGACATGCCGTCGCAATACGGCTGCGTACGTTCCGTGGCATCGATGTGAAACATGAGTATTCCTCCTTGCTCGACCGATTGGCGGGCGGTTGGGCAGCAGCATCTGGCGGGACCGACAGCGGCCATTTCCGTCCAGCGAACGGTATGCCTCAGCCGGCGATCATATCAGGGTAGGCTGATGGAACAGTCTAGCTACGTAGAAAACCCCGCGTCAACAGAAAAGTCCATCGGCGCACATGCATATTCCACAAGCTGTCACAGTTTATCCACCGTCTGTGCCGATGACATCGTCGCTCGCAGCGTCGGGCAAAACCGTGATAACTGTGGCGTCGGCTGGTCGAAACTATCGTGCGCCGATGCAGATCCTTCGTCCATACCACCACTGCCGCGCAGCGTGATCTTATGAGAGCAAAACCGCACCTTGGAGTCGTGGCGCTTTCAATCCTCAGTTCGCGGGATACGAGCCAGGGGTTTGAACGCTCCCGGCGCTTGCTTGAGAACGCTCGCTGGTTGAACCAGGTGCTCGACGATCAAAGCTTCCCAGCGACCTGGTTCATCTCGGATGTGGAAGTCCAAGCAGTCCGCGCCCGTGTGGCATCCTCGAAGTCTGCTCATGAGATTGGCTTCTTGGTAGATGCCGGCCGTTCCGCGGCACGTGCGGAATTTGGCCGCGAACTGGACCGTCAGCTAATGACCGCCCGGGCATGCGGTGTTGAAGTGTCGTCGGTCGCGAAATTTGGCGGCCCACTACAACAACTCGATCTGCTGGTAAAGCGCGGAATCAGCGCATTATTGTCGATAGACTGCGATGAGCGTTCGCACCGCATAACGCAATGGCACAAGGTCGAGGCCCTGCGCTTCGGCCTCTGGAATCTGCCGTCAACGCTCGAAACTAGCGCTGGCGGTTGGTGGCCGCAAGCGGTCACACGATCACAAGCGCGGCGGCAGGCCGGCGACGTAGCAAACGGCGCCGGCTTCTTTCATTTAGCGATCGAGCTGGAGCATGCCGGCGGGCGCGGGGCTCGCCGCACTCTGAAGGCGATAATCGGCGACGTCTCGGCGCTGCGCGAGAAAGGGCTACTTGAAACCCGGACGCTTTCCGGAATCGTCGGCTTATTGACGGCGCGCGCTGCAATCCGCCCGGCGCACTCGATCCTCCGAGCCGCCTAATCTTGGGAAAGCCGCTAGCCAGCTAAGCGGCTTCGCGATATGTCTGCCAGCTCAGGTAGGCCAGCGCAAGCGCACAGATTATAAACCCCACGTCGGCCACCCAGCTCGCCTTGCCAAAGGGCATCCCCACGGCCAGGTCGAGCGCAAAAACCAGCAGAAAAACGATGGAAACCACCATCCCAAAGACAGAAAATGCCTTCGCCATGAGGTTTCCTACGGCTGTTCCACCGCTGCACTGGCTGTGAAGATGGGGGATTTAAGGTGCTCAGTATAGTTTAATTGCCCGTCCCGTCCCATAGCTTTCGAAGGCCGTTGCTGGCCAAAAAACTCTGCCCGTTCACACGCACCAGCGGAACAACCAACATAAGCCGTCGTGGTTTGACCGCCTTTCCAACTGCTACAATCGGCCGTCAAGGGCCGCTTCTTTCGTGGCGTCAGAATTCAAGCCGTTCTAGCTAGCCGACCGTTACTTTGCGGGTGTTTTGGAATGCCCACTGACGACCGCTGGACTCAACTTCGCCGCCAGATGCCGGTCGTTGACCGCTGGGCATTCTTTAATCACGCCGCCACCTCGCCGATTCCCGAGCAATCGCGTCAAGCGATTATCGCCTACGCGGACGAGGCGGCCCGCGAGGGGGGCATGGCCTGGGGCCGATGGAACCAGCGCCAGCACGCGATTCGCGCATTGGCCGCGAGGCTTATCAATGCCCATCCCGACGCGATCGCCATGGTTCGCAGCACCACCGAGGGGATCAACCTGGTCGCCGAGGGCCTCGACTGGCGTGCAGGCGATAACATCGTCACACTCGCCGACGAATTCCCTTCCAATGTGTATCCATGGATGAACCAGCAGTTCCGCGGCGTGGAGTACCGGCGCGTTCCGGTGGACGGCGGACGAGTCGATCTAAACCGCCTTGACGCCGCATGCGACTCGCGCACGCGGATCATCACGCTGAGCTGGGTTGGTTATGTCACGGGTTGGCGCATCGATGTGGACACGGTCGCCGAAATCGCCCATCGACATGGGGCGCTTTTCTTTCTCGACGCCATTCAGGCGCTGGGTGTCTTTCCGCTAGACGTGTCTAAGTCTCCTGTCGATTTTGTCGCCGCCGATGGGCACAAATGGATGCTCGGACCTGAAGGCGCGGGAATCTTTTACATTCGACGCGAGAACCTGGATCGCCTACGACCCGTGGGCATCGGCTGGAATAGCGTGGCCCACGCTCACGACTTTACGCGGATCGAGCTCAACTACCGTCCGAACGCCGAGCGCTATGAAGGCGGCGCCCCCAATCACGCCGCCTCGATCGGGTTCGGTGCAAGCCTGGAGCTGCTTCTTGAGTATGGACCAGAAGCCCTCGGTGAGCGAATTCTCGCGATCACCGACCACGCAATCGAGCGGCTCCACGCGCTTGGGGCACAAATCTTTACCGTTCGCGATGACCGCCGGCATTGCTCCGGCATTGTCACATTCGAACTCCCGGGCGTTGACTCAGAGACAATCCGGCGGCACTGCATGCAGCAAAAGATCGCTCTCAGTTGCCGCTCAGGCAAGCTGCGCATCAGCCCGCATGCTTACAATAACGAAAGTGATATCGAGCGTTTGATTGACGCCCTCCGCACTTTGCGACAGTAGCTCAATGATCAACAACTCCCGCACCGCCGTTTACACCGGTTCGTTCGATCCCGTAACGCTCGGGCACCTCAACGTCATCGAGCGCAAGTCGCCTTGGTCGATCGGCTGGTAGTGGGTATTGGAATCAACGTCGAAAAACAGGCCCTGTTTTCGGTCGATGAGCGAATGGAAATGCTTCGGCGTGCGGCCGGCCATCTGCCGAACGTTGAAGTCAAAACGTTCAAGGGCTTGGCCGTCCACTTCGTGCGCGAATGCGGCGCACGGGTGATGCTCCGCGGTATGCGGTCGCTGTCCGACATCGAGGCCGAGTTCACCATGACGCTCGCCAACCGCAAGCTTGATCCGGGAATTGAAACCGTGTTCCTGATGGCCGACGACCAATTCTCGCACGTTTCCAGTTCGCTCTTGAAACAAATCACGCCGCTGGCTGCCGACGACGATCTCGCTCGTTTCGTCCCCCGCGCGATCATCCCGGAGCTGCGCAAGAAGTTCCCCGCCCAGCTAAATTCAAACCAATAAAGCGGCCGACGGTATCGGCCGCTTCATTGCGTACGCTCTCTTCTTCGGATCCCCCGACGTAATCGACAGCACTTTGTCACCGTCCAAGCCGACCGTGACCTTCATTCCCTTTTTCAGGTCTTCGAGCTTCGCATTCTTACCATCCACGGTCACTTTGACACTATTGTCCACTGAGTAGCTGTGCTCGGTGTTGTTCGTGTCCTTGATCGTTAGCTTGCCCGAACCGGCGGTCACCACCGCCCCCTCCTTCATCTTGTCGGTATTCTTGTCATCGGCCAGCGCCATCGAGCCGGCTAGAAACATTGCAACCGCAACGAGGAGAACTGCACATGGACTACGATTCATAACGCACCTCCTATTCGCCTTGTGCACACTTGTGGGAATCGCAGGTGCACCGAGCGACGTAAGTTGATTTCCGGACAATGCAAGGGTTGTGCCATGTGTACTCGCGTCGAGACGGCCGCTTCGTGAGCCCGCCATCGGAACTCACAGCGGCGAGGTATAATGGGTGGTTAGAATGTGGACTTTGCGGTAACACTCACGCGAGCGAGTCGTAGCCAGCCAACGGCTGAAAAGAGCCCATGCACGAAGTAGATCGCTCGCGATTGCCCGCCAACATTGAAGCGCCTTCGGCCGGCTCGGCGGTCGCGCGCCGCCAAACGGCCGAACAAGCGATCGCTGCGGAAGCCGCGGCCTCGATCAATGGTGACGATCAAATCGGACCGCTTGCCATCGAGGGACACGAACTCCGGCTGTTCACCGAATCGACCCCCATGTGGCAATCGATGGTGGCCGACATTCGCGCCGCGAAGAAACGCGTTTGGCTCGAATCGTACATCTACGCCGATGACGATGCCGGCAAAGGCATTGCTCAAGCGCTAATCGATCGCGCCTGCGCAGGTCTTGATGTGCGTCTGATGTTCGACTCTGTCGGCAGCCTTTCCACGCCGTCTGCGTTTTTCCGTCCGCTGCGCGAGGCCGGTGTCAAAGTCCACGAGTTCCACACGCTGCGCGAGGCGCTCTGGCGGTTGGGGCTGTTTCGCATCTTTAACCAGCGCAACCATCGCAAATTGTTAGTCGTGGATGAGTCGGTCGCCTACTTCGGCGGGATGAACGTCGTCGATCAACGGGATCTGAATTCGGTGGACGATACTGAGCGCCGCCACCTCCCCGCCTCCAGCGGTTGGCGCGATGTGCACGTGCGAATTGTCGGCCCTCGGCAGCGCGAGCTGGCCCAAGCCATGCAAGAACTTTGGCGCTACTCCGAGCATAAGCGCATGACTCACGGCCGCCGTTGGCCAGTCCGCGAAATGCTCGCCAGCAAAGAAGGCACAATGTTCTTCTTCGACTGCCGGCCGATCTTCCACTATCGCCGCGTACAGCGTGTGCTCGTGCCGCTGATTCGCCGCGCCCAACACAAGATCACGATCTCGATGGCCTACTTCATCCCCGTGGGTCGTGTACTGCGCGAGCTCGTACGCGCACGCCGCCGCGGCGTTCATGTCCGCGTGATTATCCCCGAGAAAAGCGATGTCCCCGTGGTCCAACGCGCGACCAGACACTTTTATTCGTATCTATTGCGCAAGGGTATTCGCATCTACGAACGCAACGACCAAATGCTCCACAGCAAGTCGATGGTCATCGACGATCGCTGGAGCGTCGTCGGCTCGTCGAACCTGGATCCGCGCAGCCTCCGAATCAATCTGGAATTCGTCGCGGTTTTCCACTCGTGTGCGGTCTCCGCCGCGCTCTTGGGCATCTGCAAGCACGAGATGCAAAATAGCACCCGCGTCACGAAGCGCAACTGCGAACAACGCACCTGCTGGCAACGGCTCATCGACCGCGCCGCCTGGTCCATCCGCCGCCTCCTCTAGCTCGTCGCGGTTCCGCCTTGTTCGGCGCGGGTCTTTCCATTCCGGCGAATCGGTGGCGCAATAAAAACGGCCGCTCGTCCATTTCGAGAACAAGCGGCCGTTCATCGATTCACCAGGCGAGCAAGAGTTATCGCTCCGGCGGCGGTGGCGGCGCCGATCGCTCTGTGTTGCTCTGACCACTCGTGTTCTCGCGACTTTCCTGCCGCTCTTCACGGCGTTCTTCTCGAGGCTGTTCGCTTCGATCCGACGGCGACGTTGTCGCGCCCTCACGAGTCTCCTCGCGGCGGTCCTCGCGCTGAATCTCTCGCGATTCCTCGCGGAACGTTCCCGTCGCAGCGCCATTCGGCGCTGGTGGCGGTGCGTCTGGCCATTCAACATCGGCGCCGGCGGCGCCAGCGATGGCGTGCCCTGGACCGACCCTTGAATGTGGTGCCGTTCGTCGCCGGATAGGCCGAGCTATGCCCGCCCTGATATACTCCGCCTACTGTGCAATTCGTGCAGGCCGCCGCCGGCGCGCTCGTCACGCAGCCACCCGCTCCACACGGGCTGCAAACTGGCGCTGCGGCCACGCCACAGCATCCATTTGAAACTTGCCCACAGCAGCCGTTGGAATAGCCGCCACAACCGAAACAGCCATTACGACGATGATGGCGTCGATGGCGCGCCTCGGCATCGTCTGGAAGAGCCACTAAGCTCACCAGCACTGCTGCCACAACACTCGCCAACCCAAATTTCAGACTTCGATTCATTTCCAAACTCCTTCTACAAGAACGGATTCCCACACACGCACGATTACTGTTCAGGCCCCTGACTTCGGACGATCAACTGGCAACGCCCCGGTTCCACTTTCGCAACACGAACTGACTCAGACACGCCGCACACTGCACCATCGGCATCATAAAGCTCACCGACCCGCTATACATTTCAGCCGCCGACGCAGCCGCCATCAGTGCATGAATCCAGTTCATCACCGCAGCCTCCGTTCTTATGCAGCCCGTCCGCCTGGTGCCGGGCGGCGTGAAAGCACTTAGCATGCCGCCAGCCTGACTGCTCTCCGGCCATGACGAGTAGTCCTTGCGGGATAGGAAGTTCGGGCGGACCGTGACGCCGTCCGACTAACAAAACAGCCCTCAGCGTGGTCCACGGCGAACCACGCTGAGGGCTTGCTGTTCAAAGAGCCCCAAAACCTGCTTAAAAATCGCCCACGCCAGGGAATCACACGGTGAATTCCCCGTCACACACGCCTAATGTTGGGCCTGAATATTTACCTCCGACATCGCCAGTTCGTTCAGCTTCTCATCCGCCGCCTTCTCTTCGTCCAAGGTCATTTGCAAAAGCTCGGCAGCCTTATGCATCCCCAGCATCTCGGCATACGTTCGGACGCACCCATAACCCGCAATCTCATAGTGCTCCACTTTTTGCGCAGCGCCGATCATGCCCGCGTCCTTCACCGATTCATCCCCGTCCTCTTCGATCAGTTTCTCACCCTCCTTGATCAAACCCTCCATGGCTTCACATTTCTCGGCTCTTGGCTTCTTGTCCAACATTTGAAATACCTGTTCAAGCCGCTCGACCTGAACCTTGGTTTCGTCCAAATGCATCTCAATCGCGTTTCGCAAATGCTCCGATGAAGCCGCCTTCGCCATCTTTGGCAGTGCCCGCACCAGTTGCTTCTCCGCGCTATACAAATCTTTCAACTCGTGTAAGAACAGGTCCTGCATGGATGCCAAGCGCATAAAGTCCTCGCTTTCGTTTTGTGATACGGTCTGGCCAGCGACAATTCTGCAAGCACGGTGCCAACTGTTAGTTGGTAGAGACAATTGACGCGCGGCCGCAGCCAGGCCTGTCGTTTACCACAGTTCGCGTGCAGAACGCAGCGCTCCGTGTGCGCGCTTTAAGTCCGGCTCTTACCACAATCGCGTGATCGCGCCGCGCTGGGCTAGCGACAGCACATCCATCGTCCACGCCACGGCAATGTGTAGCGCGGCTCCGAGCCAGATCGATCGTGTTTTGAGCACCAAACAACCCAGCAGCACCCCTGCCGGTATCGCCGCCAGCACCTCCGCGAATGGCTTGCCAAAATGCACCATGCAATATGGAATCACCATCACGAACACGGCGTACACTCCGATGTATCGAGCGAGTGAGAATAATAGAAACCCGCGAAAGAAAAACTCCAGCACTACGAACTGCACCGCGTACATTGACTCCCAAATCAAGAAACCTTGCCACGACTCGCCCGCGTAGTCGTAAAACGGATAGTAATTCTGAAACGCTTCACTGAACGACACGGCCACAATCAACGGAACCATCGCTGCAAACAATCCGGCGTATAGACCCACGGACCGACCGGCGCCGCGAACCGAAAGCCCGTGATCCAACAAACGACCTCCACTCAGAACGACGGTTATCGCGGGCAACAGAAAATAACACAGCACCCGGCAGCCCACCCAGTACGCGCTCCGCTCCTCTTCGCTCTTGAGCAACTCAGGGCTGAGAATGCCCGCAAACGGCGTGTGCGTCAGAAAATTCAACAGCGCCAAACAGAACGCCGACACCAACAGTGCAATAATCGGCCGCCAGTGCCACTCTCGATCCACCGGCGAATGAATCGCGTCGAACGTCTCCCGTACCGTCCGCCGATTCACTGGAGCCTCATGACACGCAGAAACCCGTCAGTTCTTGTTCCCCTGCCCATCCTCACGATTCAGATGCCGCCGCAGATATCGCGCTCGCTCGATATTGCGGTCGGCCGTATCCAGCTCCACCCCGCGCAGCTTCTGCAAGTGGGCCGGCTGCGTGCGAATAAATAGCTCGTTCAAGTCGCGAATCTGCAAATCCGGGATCAACCCCAGGTTGACCCCCATCCGCACCCGCGACAACAGGTGCATCGTCTCCTCCGAGCTGATCGTCTGCGCCGTTCGCAAAATCCCATACGCCCGGCTCACCTGATCGTGCAGGCTCTGCTGGCTCTCGCGGATCAAGAACTCCCGGGCTCGCCGCTCGTAGTCGATCAACACCGGAACGATGTCCCCCACCTGCTGCACCAGGTCTTCTTCGGTCCGCCCCAGCGTGATTTGGTTTGAGATCTGATAAAAATCTCCCATCGCCTGCGACCCTTCGCCATACAACCCGCGCACGGCCAGACTGATTTTTTGCAAGCTGCGAAATACCTTTTCGATTTGCCGCGTGATCGCAAGCGCCGGCAAATGCAGCATCACGCTCACGCGCACCCCCGTGCCCACGTTCGTCGGGCACGCCGTCAGATAACCCAGCCGCGGGTGGAACGCATACGTCACCTGCTCCGCAATCAGATCGTCCACATGATTGATCTGTTCCCACGCCCCCTTCAAATCCAGCCCGCTATGCATGCACTGAATTCGCAGGTGATCTTCCTCGTTGATCATCAGGCTCACCTGTTCCTGCCGGTCGATCGCCACGCCGCGCGCGCCTTGCGCCTCCGCATGCTCGCGGCTGATGAGCTGCCGCTCCACCAAAAACTGCCGATCCACCCCGTCCAACTCGCTGACGTTGATGTATTCCAGCTCGCCCGACGCTTGCAGCCGTAGCACGCGCTCGCGCAGCATCCGTTCGATCTCGTTCCGATCGTGCTCGCTGGCCTTGCTGATAAACGGAAAATCGGCCAGATTCCGCGCCAGTCGGATGCGGCTGCTCATCACAATGTCCGACTCCGGACCCGTGCCGCGAAGCCATTCGCCGATGCTCGATGCAAGTTCGTGTAAATCCACGGCAGCAAATTCTGTAAAGAACGACCGAGGAAATTGTCCCGCCCCTCGGATCAGGCTCAGCTTCCCGACTCCTCAATCCGCCGGATCTCGTCACGCAACTTGCCGGCCCGCTCGTACTCTTCGTTTTTGATCGCGTCCTTCATTTCCCGCCGCATCCTAATCAGCTCCGTTCGCCGCTGCGTCCCCGCAGCCAGCCGCGGCGGCCGTTTCCCGGCATGCTGCGTGTCGCCGTGAATGTTAGTCACCAGCGGCTCCAGCTCCTTTTCAAACACCACGTAATCGTGCGGGCAGCCGAGACGCCCCTGATTGCGGAACTCGTAAAACGTAATCCCGCACACCGGGCATGACTTCTGATCCAGCTTCGCCAACTCCTCGGCCGTCTGGCCAAGTGCAAGCTGGTGAGCAAGCGCCCCCGCCATCGTTGCCGCCGCGGTGGTCTCTCCTGAGCCCTTCGTCAGGTACGTCCGCGCACAGTCCTCACAGAAGTGCAACTCGTGGTGCTTGCCCCCTTCCAACTCGGTGATGTGGAACGTCGCCGGCTTGTCACATTTCTGGCACTTCATCGAAGCCGCTTCTCTGTGCGAAGAATCGACGTAAATCAAAGTAGTCAAAGGGATTCTAACAGTGCCCCTAGCGCTGTCAAGGCGAACCACCCGCGCGACAATCGCGTCCTCGATCCGCCGTCGTTCAATCGCGTTGTCGCCCGCTTGGCCCACTGTTATTCTACCTCGTCTCCTGTGCCATCCCAGCGACGGGGATGCTGTGACCGCCGTGTGCCACTGGCTCTGCCAGTGCGGAACTACTTTCGATCATGCCCCACTACCCCGACTTCGACACCTTCGCCCGGCTCGCCCACGGTTCGCACCTCGTTCCCGTCTATCGACGTCTGATCGCCGACTCTCTCACGCCCGTCTCCGCGTTTCACTTGCTCGACACCGGCTCGTGTGCCTGCCTTTTCGAAAGCGTCGTCGGCGGCGAGAAGGTCGGCCGCTACAGCTTCCTCGCCGCCGATCCGTTCCTGCAGATCGAAGCCCGCCGAAATCGCATCAAGATCATCGACGGCGATGGTGTCCAAGAGTTCGACTCCGCCGATCCGCTCGCCGAGCTCAAGCGCCATGTCGAGCGCTTCCGCTCGGCCCGACTGCCTGAGCTCCCGCCCTTTACTTCCGGCGCAGTCGGTTACGCCGGCTACGACGTTGTCCGCTACGCAGAGCGCCTCCCAAACGCCCCGCCCGACGACCGTGACCTGCCCGACCTGTCGTTCGCGTTCTACGACCGCATGGTCGTGTTCGACAACATCACCAAGACCGTCACTGTCGTCGCCATGGCCCGCGTCGATGCCAATTCATCCAGCGGCGACCCCCTCGCCGCTTACGACGACGCTTGCCGCCGTGTTGATGACACCGTTGCCCGCCTCTCTCGCCCCGACGCGCAGCTCACACCGATCGACATCCAGCTCAGCGGCGATCCGACCATCCCCTATCGCGCGAACTTCAAGCCAGAGCAGTTCGAAGACGCCGTTCGCAAATGCGTCGAGTACATCCGCGCCGGCGACATCTTCCAGGTCGTAATCAGCCAGCGCCTCGAGCTCGACGTTCACTCGCCGCCGTTCGAAATCTATCGCACGCTCCGCGTCGTGAATCCCAGCCCGTTCATGTTCTACCTGCGCACGCCGAGCGTCACGCTCGTCGGCAGCTCGCCGGAGGTCATGGTTCGCGTCGTCGACGGCCGCGTCACGGTTCGCCCGCTGGCTGGCACGCGCCGCCGCGGCAAGACCGACGAGGAAGATCGCCTGCTCGCCGAAGAGCTGCTCGCCGATCCCAAGGAGCGCGCCGAACACGTGATGCTCGTGGACCTCGGCCGCAACGACGTCGGCCGCGTCGCGAAGTACCGCACCGTCGAGCTCTCCGACGTGATGGTCATCGAGCGCTACAGCCACGTCATGCATATCACCAGCAACGTCACCGGCCAGCTCGCCGACGGCCGCGACTGTTTTCGACGCCCTCCGCGCCTGCCTCCCGGCGGGCACGGTCTCCGGCGCTCCCAAGGTCCGCGCCATGCAGATCATCGACGAGCTGGAACCCCACCGCCGCGGGCCATACGCCGGCGCCGTCGGCTACGTCGATTTCGCCGGCAACATGGATACTTGCATCGCTCTCCGCACGATCGTCGTGCAAGGCGACAAGGCCTACGTTCAGGCCGGCGCGGGCATCGTCGCCGACAGCCAACCCGCCGCCGAATATCAGGAAACGCTCAACAAAGCCCGCGGCCTGCTCAAGGCCATCGAAATCACCGAACAGCGCTCTTCCTCCGCGTAGGGTGGGACCAGTGAGTGCAACGAGCGCCGGCCCACCATTTCTCCTCGCGTCTTCGACGTTCAACGTTCGATGTTCGACGTTCCTGTATTCCTTGCACTCCGCGATCGATGTGACGATGATGACGTTACGTTCCGCGTTCAACATTGTTATCGGCGACTAAAATGCCCCTCCGCTCTCTCACCCTCGCCCTCCTCCTCTCAACGCATCGCGCATCGCCGCCGCCGATGACCCGCCGATCCGCATGCTCGTCCCCGGCTTCACCGTCCGCGAGCTGCCCGTAAAACTCACCAACATCAACGACGTCCTCAACGCCCCCGACGGCCGCCTCTTCGCCGCCGGCTACGACGGCCGCATCCATGTCCTTCGTGACACCGACGCCGACGGCCTCGAAGACCAGGTCACAGAGTTCTGGTACCAGCCCACCATACGCACTCCGCTCGGTATGGCGCTGGCCCCCGAAGGCCTCTACGTCGTCGCCAATTCGAAAATCGTCCTGCTCAAAGACGCCGACGGTGACGGCCGCGCCGATCGCGAGGACGTTGTCGTCACCGATTGGCCCAAGGACGACGGCATCACCGGCGGGGGTGTCGATGCTCTCGGCATCGCAATCGACCGTGACAACAACCTCTACTTCGGCCTCGGGTGCGCAAACTTCGCCAACCCTTACCGAACGCACGAAGGCAAAGCCCGTTACGACATCAAAAGCGAGCGCGGCACGATCCTCCGTGTCTCGCCCGACCGCAAGACGCGCCAGATCTTCTGCACGGGTTACCGCTTCAGCGTCAATCTGGCCTTTAATCGCCATGGCGACCTGTTTGGCACCGATCAGGAAGGCGAAACCTGGCTCCCCAATGGCAACCCGCGCGACGAGCTGAACCACATCCGGCAAGGCGTGCACTATGGCTTCCCGCCCAAACATCCGGAGCACCTGCCGAACGTCGTCGACGAGCCGCCCGTTGTTGCCTTCGGTCCCCAGCACCAATCCACCTGCGGCCTCGCGTTCAACGAAGCCGGCCCCAACCAGAAATCCTTCGGCCCGCACTTTTGGGAGGGCGACGCGCTCGTCTGCGGCTTCTCTCGCGGCAAGCTTTGGCGCGTCCCGCTCGTGAAAACCCCAAACGGCTACGTCGGCCGCGAAACCCTCATTGCTCAATCCGGCCTGATGCTCTTCGACGCTGCACTCTCGCCCGCGGCCGACCTCGTAGTCTCCTGCCATGTCGGCCCACCCGACTGGGGCGTCGGACCGCAGGGCGACGGCAAGCTTTTTAAGATCAGCTACACCAACCGCGAACTCGCCGCAGCCGGTCATCACCTATGCGGCCAGCCCGATCGAAGTCCGCGTCGCGTTCGACCGGCGGCTCCCGTCAACGGCCGACGAAGTGCTGTCCAAACTCGCCGGGACCCAAATCGATTACGGCGACCTCGTCCGCGCCGCCGACCGATTTGAGTCCTTGAAACCCCCCTACGAAGTCGTCAAGCAACAAGGTCAGACCTCGCGTGGAAAACTTCCCATCGTCGCTGCTCGCGTTAGCGACGACCGCCGCACGCTCATCCTCACGACAAATCCGCATCCTTACGCCACGCACTACGCCTTCAGCCTGCCGATGACGCTCGTCGATCCTCATGCGGCAAGCGACGCCACCATCGAGCTGGATTACACGCTTAACGGCGTCGAGCTAACTTACTCTCCCCCAAAGAATGCCTCCGCGCAATCGAAACCTGCAAGCGCGGCGTCGCGCGGCGTCTGGTTGCCGCATCGCCACAGGCAAGTTGCTCTCGAACTGCTCGATGGAAGTTCCGAATCGGATCACCTCAACGAGCTCTTCGGTAGCGTCGATAAAGATCAATTGTCTTTCGACTTCCGCCCGGCTGCAGACGGCGACTGGCTCCGGGCCGCTAACGTCTCTGCTGATGCCGGAAAGGATGGAGGCGAGGCGCCTGTCCCCCTTTTGAAACTTCACGAAACCTCGGCTGATTCGCGCCCTCTATCTCCCGCGGCATTCCTACCCACCTGGGCGCCCGAAGCGATGCCCCCGCCCGAAACGAAAGTCGAAGAAGACCCCAAGCTCGCCGGCGGCGACGCCCGCCGCGGCCGCGAATTGTTTCTCGGCAAGACCGCCCAGTGCGCAGACTGCCACGCCGTTCACGGCGAAGGCGCCAAGATCGGGCCGGATCTCTCGAACCTGGCACATCGCGACCGCGCGTCGATCCTTCGCGACATCGTCACGCCCAGCACCGTGATCAACCCCGACCACGTTGCCTACACCGTCACGCTCCACGACGGCCGCACCTTCACGGGCGTCCTCCGCCCCGACGCCACCAATCAACTCCGCGTCATCGACAGCGCCGCCAAGGAGACGCTTTTCACCACCGCCGACATTGAAGAGCTTCGCCCCGCTAAAACCTCGATCATGCCCGAGGGCATCGACAAAAAGCTCTCCCCCGACGACCTCCGCGACCTCCTCGCCTTCCTCACCGCGCCTGCACCTAACAAGTAGGACGAAAGTTCCGGGTTTGCGCAGCGAGGCCCGACCAGCGCGATGACCGGAGCCGCGGAGCATTCGGGTGCCTGTGTTTTGCGCCGACGCCATTAACACTTTCGCAAACCATCCGGCACATTCACCATCTACGGCCCACGCTTGCAAAACACAGTTCAAAAAGCCCCGTAGGTCATGCCTCATGCATGACGATGGACCCGTTAACACGCTCGCCTTTGTAGTCATGTCGCCCCGCGACATGAGACATTGCCCGTAACCAAATTTGTCTGGCAGGGACATCCGAAAATAGCCCAGCATTTCAATACTCGGCGCGAATGCCGCGCACAACCGTCCCAAGTGCCGTAGGCACGGCTGATCGCCGCCATCAGCGCCCTCTGCTACATTCAACGTTCCGCGTTCGGATGTTCAACGTTCGGACCTCCCCATGTTCTCTCTCCGCACTCCGCCTGCGGCTCCTGCTCACCGCCTCCCGTGCATTTTTTGATTCTGCAATCGTGAAACAGACCCCTCTCTTGCTCTTCGAATCATTCGCCTTCAAAGTGATTCCCGGTGAGGACGAGGAAACGAATCCGGGCATCTACGGCAAGGCACTCGCGCAATGGTTGGCCGGGCAGCTTCGTGCCGCCGGATTCCGCCCCGGCGAGGTCATCGCCGAAGACTATGGCTGGTGCGTACCGATTGAATCCAAACCGCACTGGCTTTTCGTCGTCTGCGCAAATGGAGAAGGCCCCAATCAATGGCAACTGTTTGCCTTCGCCGAAGGCGGCCTCATCGCACGCCTTCTCGGCAACGACAAGCGCAGCCGAGTCTTTGACTTCCTTGTTCGCCGCCGTCCGCCGCTGTCTCGAGTCCTCACCGGAAATTCGCTCCCTCCGCGAAGACGCATTATGATGGCTGCCGTGTGCTAACTTCCTCGTTCATCGCTCCTCGTTCCGCGTTCATCGTTCAACCATGTTCTCCCTCCGCACCCTCCTCCTCGCTGTCGCCATCTCTGCGCTCAGCGCCGTCGATCCCCGCCCGACCTCGTGATCCGCGGGCGCTCTACGCTTCCTTTTTGCCGGTTTCTGTTGCCTATCCCCTTTATCTCTGCCTATCCTCTTATCTCCTTCTCTGGCATATGGTTCCGAAATAACACTTTTCGGCAGAGTATATTGACATCTAGACACTAATGGTTATAATATCACATGCTCGCACGGTATCGCTAGATCGCTCGCCATAGTAGTCTGCTCGCTCCGCGAGCGGCAACATTGCCGGGTAATTCTTCGAGCCCCACGTCAGCCCGTCACCACGAGGGCCGCCGCCGTGGGCTTTTTGTTTTGTGCCCTGCGGCCCGTAACACCAAAAATCGAATCGCCAAACGCAACTTACTGCCCGCAATGAACCACCGGCAACTGAATTGTTTCCAGCTTTTGCCGATTCACAACTCGCCAATGACGCATATTCAAAAAATCTCCGCGATGCCTATGTTCGCAACTACCGTCCGTACGCCAGGTTGCTCAAATCGGGATATCGGCCAAGGCCCATTTATGTATCAAAACACTGGGACCCCTTTCACATTTTTTTCCGGTGAAACAATAATCCCATTCGGCGGTCCGTCCCTGCGCGCTGGGATTGAACGTGCCTGCCATTGCCTTCGCGTCTCTGCGCCTTTCGGGCGAGACTCCTGCTGATCGGTGCCACAACCGAGTCAAATGCGCAAAAACCTGCGCCGTTGCACCCAAATGCGTCCGCCAATGCGCATAATTCCCCCGGTTTTCTTCGCTTGTCACCTCACAGAAACACTTGAAATCACGGCATTTCCGCAGCGTCTAGCGAAAATAATTCCCCGATTAACTTTGCTTGATGGGCGATTTCCACGTCACAACCAAGAACTGATAACTTCAGCCAACCAATTCTGGATTCGCCAACTCCTGCCGGTTACCATAACCACCACACGCCCGTTTCCCGCCCGCCACCTTCAGGGGGAAGTTATGCACCGCTCCATGCGTAAAGCCGCAGTAGCAATCGTTGCCGCAATCACACTGTCCGGCTTCCTGGCGTCAGCATTTGCCGCCGAAGAACCGCAATCAAAATATCCCTCGTTCGGCACCATCGAGCGTAAGGACGCAGCCTTCGACAAGCTCCTTCCGCAAAATGCGCGACTCGAAAAACTCGCTACGGGCTTCGACTGGGCCGAAGGCCCGGTCTGGTGCAAGCAAGAAATCCCCGGTGCGGACCTTTCCGAAGCCGTCCAGAAAAACGCCGCCCGTGGCCGCACGCCATTCCTCCTATTCTCCGACATCCCCCCCAACCGCATCATGCGCTCGAGCGCGCCGAGCAACGAAGCCGTCGTCTTCATGCATCCCGCGGGCTACACCGGCACCAAATCTCGCGGCGGTGAGCCGGGCACCAACGGCCTCACGCTCGACAAGGCCGGCCGTCTGGTCGCCTGTGATCACGGCGACCGCCGCGTCTACCGTCTAGAGAGCGACGGAACGAAGAAAACACTGGCCGACAAATTCGAAGGCAAGCGCCTCAACAGCCCCAACGACCTCTGCTACAAGTCGAACGGCGACCTGTACTTCACAGACCCGCCGTACGGCCTAGAGAAACATTGGGATGATCCGGCCCGCGAGCTGGATTTCTGTGGCGTCTATCGCCTTACCGCTGACGGCAAGCTCACGCTCCTGACCAAAGAGCTGACCCGTCCCAACGGCATCGCCTTCTCGCCCGATGAGAAAACGCTCTACGTCGCCCAAAGCGATCCCGCCGCC
Organism: Pirellulales bacterium; assembly: GCA_963829655.1. GTDB lineage: Bacteria > Planctomycetota > Planctomycetia > Pirellulales > JALHPA01 > JBBDYH01. The sequence continues at coordinate 4,068,968 of CAWHJG010000002.1, read as the reverse complement.
GCCATCTGGCGAGCGTTCGACGTCAAGGACGACGGCACGATCACCAACAGCCGCGTACTCTTCGACGCCACCGAATGGGTCAAAGCCGGCCGCAAGGGCCTGCCGGACGGCCTGAAAGTGGATAAAGATGGCAACCTCTGGGCGACAGGCCCGGGCGGCGTCGTGGTACTCGACAAAACGGGCAAACACCTCGGCACGATCAACACCGGCGAAGCCACCGCCAACTGTGGCTGGGGCGACGACGGCGCCACGCTGTATGTCACCGCCGACATGCACCTCGGCCGCATCCGCACCAGCACCAAAGGCGCCGGCTGGTGACACGCCGGCCGCGCCCGGCAACTCAACCACGGAGGGCCGCCCATCGCGCATACATTTTTTAATTCTCGCCTTTCTGCTGACTTCGACGCAGTTTGCGCGCCGCGTCCACACGGCACCCCGACGACGAGATCTCAATCCGTTTGCCGGCCGTCGATGGCCACGTCGCCAAAGCCGACCTGCTCGCCGAATTGGGCAGCATTGCCGGTCTCAATCTGAATGCGCTCCCCTGGCTACTGCCCGACAGTGACATCGACTTGAACCATTCGAAAGTTGCGCGACGCTTGGCACTGCTGAACCGCGCGATCGGCCGATACGCAACCGCCCGCGTCGTGCACGAACCAGGTACCGACGAACCCGCGCTCGAAATCAAGATCGATCGGCGCAGTCTGAGTCATGATAAAGAGCGAGTAAAAACCAGAGCGCGGCAAGTCAGCCTCACGGTGCTGGATCCCCGGCGTACAGTGCGCAAGAAAAATGGCTACGGCTTGCGTCTCGACGCCGCCGCGAACAAACAACACAACGATCCTCTGATCGTTGCCATCCACGGGTTCAATTCCAACGCCGGCATCATGACGGCGTTCCTCGACCCACTTCGCGAGCAAGGCCATGTTTGCGGGCAGTTTACGTACCCCAACGACGGTTCGATCGCCGAGTCGGCCCAGCTCCTCTCGCGGGAACTCAAATCGGTGAAGAAAGCGCGAGCCCAATCGGCGAGTATCAATCATCGCCTACTCCATGGGCGGCCTGGTGGCCCGCGCCGCGATTGAAGGCCTCGAGCTCGATCCCGGAAACGTCGATCGGCTGATCATGATCGCGCCGCCCAACCATGGCTCAGTTTGCGCTCGCTGGGCACACGGGCTGGACGTTCTCGAACACGTTGCGGTCAAGCGGCTGCTCAAGCCGCGGCACGTCCTCGTCGCCGCGCTGGCCGATGGTACGAACGAGGCTCAAAACGACCTCTGTCCCGACTCGCGCTTCTTGCGCGAGCTCAACGCGCGCGAGCGGAACAAAAACGTCCGCTACAGCATCCTTCTTGGCGAAGGCGGTGAAATGAGCCAAGAGCAGATTGGCGAGATCGACGATTGGATTACCAAAATGGAGAACACCAGCTCTCTAGTCCAAGTTTTCGGGCCAAAGCTCGACGCCTGCCGAGCCGACATCGCCGAATTAAGCGAGCCGTGCGATGGCGCCGTCACCGTCCGTCGTGGTCGCCTGGACGGGGTGGATGATGTTGAAGTACTCCAATTCAATCACTGGAGCAAATTCTCCAACACTGGCGACCCAACAATTGCCGCAATTCATACCGCAATCGCCAAGCGCCTGAAATAAAGTCACCGCTACGCAATCGGGTTTGCGTAGTAGGCCCGCGTGAGATGAAAGAACACCGGCGCCGCGAAACAAATGCTGTCGATGCGATCCAGCACGCCGCTGTGCCCTTCGACCAGCGTGCCATAATCCTTCACTCCGCGGTCGCGCTTGATGGCCGACATCGTCATACCGCCGGCAAAACCCATGATCGAGATGATCATCGCCATCAGCGCCGCCACCCACGGCTCGAACGGCGTTGCCCACCACAGTGCCGCCCCCAACAATGTCGCACTCCCCACGCCGCCCAAGAACCCTTCCCACGTGCGGCTGTGGCTGATCGCCGGCGCAATCGGCCGCTTGCCCAATAGCTTGCCCCACAGGAACTGCATCCCCTCGCTCGACAAGACGACCAGAATCAAAAAGAACAACAGCCGCACGTTGCCGTCCCACGGTTCTCCATTGCGCTCGTGCAGGTTCAAATTCAACAGCGCCGGCGCGTAGCTCAAGCTATACACACAAATCAACAACCCCGCCTGGATCTTCGCCGTCCGTTCCAAGAACCGTTTGAAGTCGCCGGAAAAAGCCACTCGCGCCATGATGAACAGGAACGCATACACGGGAAGAAATATGCTGTAAAGCTCGTACTGATTGAGCGCGACCAACAGATATTGCAGCGGCGTGAACAGGAAAAACACCCAGAACAATGCACGGTGATCGCCCATTCGCGTGGGCGTGAGTGTGATGAATTCCCGCAACGCCCAGAACGAAATGAACCAGAACACGCAAATCGTCACCCCTTCCCCAATCCAGAGCGCCGCCGCCAACACGCTCGACATCAGCCACCACGCCCGCAACCGCTGATTGAATAACTGCACGGCGGCAGCGTTCAGCCCGGTGTCGGGATGGCGCTTGAGAAACTGCCCGATGGCCGTGGCGCCGCCCAGAATTGCGAGGATGCCCACAACCAGGAGCAGCGTCGTGGTGTCTTCTTCCATGACCTGTCCCGGTTCGCCTGCGACTTGAAAGAAGAATGAAGACCCTGCAGCCTGCCCAAACCCAAGACAAGCTGCCGCCGATTACACCTCTTTCAACCGCCGCACGCAATCCCGTGCCCGCTTGAGAAAGTCGATCTTCGGCTCCCCTTTTTCCAGCCAGATCGGAGCGCCAAACGTGATGCAGCTCAACAGCGGCACCGGCAAGAACTCGCCCCGCGGGAGGACTCGGTTCATGTTGTCCAGGTAAACCGGCACCAATTCCAAATCGGGACGCTTCTTAGCCAAGTAATACAGTCCGCTTTTGAACTCGTCCATGTCCCCGTCGGTATTGCGGTGACCCTCGGGAAACACAATCAGCGACTTCGAATCGCCAATTTCCCTGATCATCAGATCGACGGGGCTTTGGTGAACTTTGATTTCCTTGCGATCAATCAAAAGCGCATTAAACACCTGCCGGGCAAGGTATCGCCGGATTCGTCCGCGTTCCCAGTAGTCCTTGGCTGCGACAGGACGCGTCACCGCACGCACGTCGGGCGGCAAAGCCGCCCACAGCACCAGCGCATCCAGGTGACTGGTGTGGTTCGCAAAATAGATTCGCTGGCAAGTATCAGGCTGACAATCGATCCAGCGCACGCTGGCCCCACTAAGGAATTTGGCAATGGCGGCCAGCAAGGTTCCCGTCATGAGATGCAGCGGACCGCGAGGATCGTCGCGAGTAAGCGTCAGACCCAGGCCAAGTTGCGCGGCCCAGGCCTTTCCGTGTAATGAAAGTTCCATATTATCGAGCACCGCCGCCAAACGCGGAAGTCCCTGGCGCCTTTTGCGGGTAGAACCGAGAATTGCGTCCATGCCGAGTTTACTGGCACAGCGGGCGCACGAAGCGACCGGACGTACTACAGTTCGTTGCCGAATTGCGGTACGGCGTCACACTCAGGGCAAGAGATTGGCGAAACCAGGCCTTATTTGCGCAAGTGAATTGGCCACTTGCTGTTGGGCTCGACCTACGCGGCGGGCTGACTATACCGAGTGACTTTTTCAGCGTAGATCCGCTCGATCAAGTCTTCGTAACCGTGCACCATGCGATCAAGCGACCAGTTCCGCTCGACGTTCTGACGGGCCGCATGTCCCATCCGACGCCGCGACGACTCGTCCTGAAGCAGACCAGCCACGGCTGCCGCTATTCCGTCAACATCCCCGGGGCGAACGAGCAAGCCGGTCTGCCCTTCGATGACCGTGTCGGGAATCGAACCCACGCGTGTGGCGACAACCGGCACGCCGCAAGCCTGAGCTTCGAGGATCGAAACAGGGTTTGCCTCCATTTTGGATGTGAGAACGAACAGATCGAAATTTGTCAGAATGCCGGGAATGTCGCGGCGCGCGCCGAGAAAGTGAACCGCATCCTGAATTTCGAGCTGCCGGCAAAGCGATTCCAGCTCCGTTCTCCGCGCGCCCTCGCCGACGATTACGAAATGCGCATTTACGCCCTGCTGCCGGACTTTGGCTGCCGCATGAAGTAGCAACTCGTGGTTCTTCTCTGGCCGAAGCTGAGCTACGATACCGATGACCGAGGCGCCCGGGGGTACACCAATTTCTTGCAAGAATCCGGCGTTCCTGGGTTGCGGACGAAACTGCTCAGTGTCAACTCCATTGGGTATCACATGGACCTGGTGAGCGGGAAAGCGCTCTGTATCGATCAAGTAACGCGCATGCTGCTCCGCGACGCCAACAAACGCATCCGTAAGCGGTGTAAGCATTCGATTCAGCCGCTCGATACGATCCGGCCACCCGGTGGAGTGAATCGCGCTAATGACTATCGGCACCTGTGCTCGCCAGGCAGCCAGTCGCCCCCAGAACATTCGGTCGCCCGCTCCAACGGTGACCACCGCGTCGATCCGTCGCTCGCATAGTAGCCGCTTGAGCCGAAAGAGCACCGGCACGTCATATTTGTGCTTGATCAGGTGTGCAAAGCTCGGCACCTGTTCTGCTAACTGTTCGCCCAACTCCCCAAACTTCCACATGCAGCCCAACTCGGCGCGAAGCGCTGCCGATCAAGTCGCCGAATAAGGTTGAACAATAGCATTTCTGCACCGCCAACAGTCATGTCATTGATCAGAAACATGACACGAAGCGGCTCGCGCTTTGGCAGTGGGAGCAGCGATCGACGTTTACTCATCCGCATCGAAGATTCTTTCGTGAGGATCACGCACTTGCGCGAGCAATCGGCCAAAACCGCTGTCCAATATTTCGCCAGACCTCATGTAACCGCTGTTTGTCGTCAGCGTCGAGGAGGCTGGTGCTGGACCAAGCCACGGCTATTACTGCGAACAAAGCTGCCGACGCTGCATAGGGCCCAAGCAGCAAGGTCGCGGGCAAAACAAGCACAATCCAGACGCCGCGCAGTGCCCATTCCAAACCGTCGATTGAGCCACAGCACTGTGACGAGTACGACTGCATTCGCCGTTGTGGTAGCGGCTACGGCGCCGCCCAAACCGAACTGCGGAATGAGCACGAAATTCAGCGCCACGTTTGCTGCCAACCCGAGCCCCAGCGCCATGCAACCCCAGCGTGCCTTCTCCGCGCACCAAAGGTACATTTGGGCGACTGTCGCGAGGCCCAGCCAGGCACAACTCAACAACACGAGCGGAAACAGCGATTGACCCAGCGGAAACTTGCCATGCCAGATCGTCTCGAACAGCAGCGGCGCAAGAACCAGCACAACAGTCGAGCCGGCGTACACCGCCAGTCCCAGGAGCTTAATCGTCAGATTTAATGTGCGTTTGACTTGCTTGCGGCGGCCGCCTTCCCAATCCTTTGCCAGGTGAGGCAGGATCATCCCCGCGAGAATCCCGGCTATTGAGACAATCAACAACGGCACAACCTGCGCGCTGTGGTATTGGCCGATTTGCGCCTGCGAATCAGGGAGATTGCCATAATGCACGACCATGTAACGATCCACGACCTCAAACAGGTTGTAGAGCAGGTTCGTCGTCCATACCCAAACGGCGAACGGCAACAGCTTCGCCCAAAGCTCGCCATGCTGAAGATGATGTTGATCTGTTGGCAGTCGCGGCCACGCACAGGCGAGCCATCCGATTGCGACTATCACAAGTAACAGGCAGGAACTGCCATAGGCTACAACAATCGCCATCGCATCGGCACGCCACATCGCCAACAAAACGACGCTGAATCCGGCAAAGGCAGCAGTATTCACAAATTGAAAGACCGAGCTAACGCGCACCAAGCGAAGGGCGGTGAGCATTTCGGTCAGGTAGTTGTAGGCGATCACGGCGGCCAAACAGCTAGCCAGAATCAGAATTTCATTTGAGCGGCTGTCGTGTCCAAAAACCTGCTCGGAAACAAATTGCGGGACCGCGTTCATCGCCAGCATTACCAGACCGGCAAGCGCCGCGCATATCAGCGAGGTCCGCGCCAACACCGCCCGCAATTGTCCTCGGTGTCGATAGTGTTCGAGGTAGCGGCCGAATGTCCCCGGCAAGCCAAGCACGACCAGCGGTGCAACCAAAACAAAAAACCGGTTTGCCAAGTCCCATTCACCCAGTTGCTCCGGTTCAAGCCAACCGCAAACCAATACACTGCGAAGAAATCCGATCGCACGCTGCACCACCGCCAGGACAATCAAGATCAGCACGCTCTCAGCAAGCGTATCACGGCGCAGGACCAAGGGCCGGGGCGACGCCGCTGCCGGTGGATGGCCGGCGGGGGCATGTGTGACATCGTCGGTAAGAATCGCGGTTTCAGTCATGAATTTCGGACAGTCGCGACAAAGTGTGAAACACGACCGCTCTGATTCGTTTGTAGACGATTGAAAGCTGAATTACGCCACTGCTGCTCCTACGTTTACGTCGTCGGGGACATAGCTCTGGTAGTCGTACGTGATTTTCCGCCATTGCTTTCGCGGGTCGATGGTTCCCCAATTGCGGAGGCGAATCATGTCGTCGGTATGAATCCGCCGAATGTGGAAGGCGTCATCTCCCGGAAAGTTGTAATCGCCATACGCCGAGCACACCGCCTCGTACCCGCGCTCGCGCCATATGGAAAACCGTGGGGTGCATGTTGCAGGTCATTCCGTAGGGAAACGCGAAGTATCGCATTCGACGCCCCAGCATGTCTTCCAGGTCCTTCTCGGCGCCGATGAACTCATCGTGAAGTATGTCCGAGTTTTCAACGCGGCCCATGTCGGGGTGTGTGCGAGTGTGCGGGGCAACCTCGATTCCGGCGTCGGCCATGGCGCGAAGCTGCTCAACAGTGTTTGGCGACAAGCGAAATCCGAGCTTAAGATCGTGCGGGAATCCCTCCTGTTCAAGCACGTACCACGTCGAAACAAAGTACGTCGTTGGGATATTCTCCTCAATTAAGAACGGAATCGCCTGGTCGCAATTCTCCGCATACCCGTCATCGAACGTAATGTGAACGGCCAGCCGGTCGTTGTACCCAGAGCGAATGCGGCGCTGCGCTTCGGCCATCGTGACCATGTCGCATCGCGCCTTGAGCCAGTGCATCTGGCGCTTAAACTCCGGGTTCGTATGACTCCAGGGCACGCTCAGGTGGTCCGCTATGCGGTGATAGAACAACACCAAGACCGGGGCCTTGCCAGCCGCGAAGAGTCGCGCGTTGCGAAGTAGGCGCAGCGGCAGAGTGGCGCCGTAGTACGCGTAGATCAGCGGATTCTTCAGTTTTTGTTTTAGCTGTTTAGATCTCGACATTTTTTGCTACTCGTCTCCAAGATTGATCGCGCTCCCGCTATTGCGTCACTGCTCGTTCACCGCGGAATCGCCTCCAGCGAGCTTTGGCCCAACGCCGCATTTGCTGACCGGCACGCCAGGCGTTGTGCCTCACCTGGGCAGTTGCGCGGCGCGACGATCCGTGTTTCTAGCGTGGGCACGGCATTGGCCCCCCACGATGCCTTATAAGCTTCGTCGCCGCGCATAAAGTCGAACGTCTTGTAACCTTCAGCTATCGCCGAGCGCAAGGCACCGATTGTCCCCATCCATCCCGGACGTTTGTCGAGCAGCTCAGGCTCGATTCCGCTTTGGTAAAAGTAGATCGTGTCTCCCCCGACAACGTCATATTCGATAGCAGCGGGCCGACCCTCGAAAACGACGGATTGCAAACGCAGTCGCCCCAACGCAAAAAAACGCTCGATCACTTCGCGGTGATATGCGGTAAAGCGCGAGTCAGCAAAACATCCCTCCTCACCCAATGACTTGCGGCGCTTCTGATGTAATTCGACTAAGAGACTGTAAAACTCGGGTAGCTCACCTCGATTGATGACTCGCCGGCTCACGGCACGTCCCGAGTCGAAGTGGCGTCGAACGATCTGCCGCGTTCTTTCGCGCCGCGTCTTTGACAGCGTGCCTACGTACTCGTCCCAATTGTCCGGAAGACTCAATCGCCAGCAGCTCTCACCGGGTTGTTGGTGAATTGAAACATCGCGCCGCCGCAGTAGCGTAACGAACTCTTCGATCGCCGCATCGCCGGCCGATACGCCGGTTAATTCGATCAAGTCCCACGCATCTGCCGAATCCTCGAGCAAGAATCCGACCAATGCGGCGTTCGCGGCAGATCGATGCTTCGGATCGGTAAGGATTGTCAAGTAGTCAGAACACACATCGCCCGAGCCGAGGAATCGAATCACGCGGCCTTGAGTTATTGAGTCGCGAATGTACCAGGGTGCGATTGCACAGACTCGATCCTCGTGATCGCGAACAGTCAGTGCGAAGAGCTCATCGTCCTTATGCGCGTAATGCCGCCACCAGGGTTCCAGCCACTCCCACCTGCGGCACGGAATGTCGCCCGCCAACCGGTTCCATTCCAGCGCCAATGCCGGCGAAAGCGGATTCGCTTCCACGTGCATCGAAGTTGGAGTAGCTAGAACCGGCATGCCAACTCCCTGTAATACGTTTGCCGCGAACCGAGATTTCATAACTCGCCATCAATCAGTGGTTATCGCAGCCGCACCATCTCCAGCCCGTGCTTGATCCAGCATTTCACGCTCTGGCTTGCCGTAATCATGCCACGGCGAATTCGAGCCGCGGCTCTCGCAGGGACCGCCTGAATTTCCAATATCGCGCGGGGATTAGCGCGCCAGTGAGCTTTGTATGGTTCATCGCCGCGTAGAAAATCGTAGCATTGGCGCGCCTCGTGGATCGCTTCCTTGATTGTCGCCAGTACCGCCAGCCGACCAGGTTCCAGCTCGAGGCGATCCGGGGCAATGCCCGACTGATACGCATAAATCGTACGATCGCCAATCAGTTGATATTCAGCCGCGATCGGATTGCCATCGCATTCCAGCCAGACGACTTCGGCATTTCCCGTCGCGAGCAGGCGAGTTGCAGCCTCTCTGTGAAATTCACGAAAGCGTGCCGAACGGAAACAACCGCGCTTCCCAAGGCATTCCCAGCGCCGCTGATGCAAGTCTGACAGAATGTCAAACGCGTGCGTTAACTGGCCTTCGCTGGCGCGGTGTACTGAAACGCGGCCGCTTTTTAAGAGGCGTTGATCGGCACGACGAATCTGTTTTCGGTGCGATTTGGAGAGTCGGGAAAGGAACTCTTCCCATTGAGTTGGCAATTCAATCCGCCAGCAATTCATTCCCGGTCTTATTTGAACTAGATTACCAGCGGCCTCGAGATAATTTGCCAGCCGCAACATTGCGCGGTCCTGTCCATCGATACCGCCCAATTCCAGCAAGTCCCACGCGGCGCCACCATTATCCACCGATAATTCGCTGCGGTCGGTCAACCATTCCGCCAACGCCTCGGCCACACGATCTTCATCATTCGCGCGGCAAAGCAGCGAAAGATACTCGGAGCAGACTTCGCCGCAACCGAGCCAGCTGATAATGCGCCCGTCGGCCCATGTGCGATGGCTGTACCACGGTGCAATCGCAACCAACTCGCCCCCTTCGTGAACCGCGAGCAGCACAAGCTGCCTATCGGGCTGAGGCTGGTTGTCGTCCAACCCGTAGTGACGCCACCACGACTCAAGCCATTCCCATCGCCGAAAAGGGACTCCGCGGGCCAGCTCGTTCCATCGCGCCGAGTGCGATGCCAGATCTGCGAACTGTGTGTGACAGGTGACGAGCATGCGTATCGGTCGGGATAGCGTGTCGAGTGACGCGCGTGAGAAGCGAATATTGGGTATGTCGCACAGTCGGCACCTTAAACTTCGCTCACTCAGCCCAATACGCAAGCGACATTCCAATGCTTCCACGACCGAAACTGGGCCGCAATGGCGCATTACCGTGGCTGGGAGCTGTTGCAATTTGTCAACGTGCGTGTCGAAAAACATCCCAGCGGAGCGCAACCTATCTTTGAGCAGCATAACGGATCTGCCGGCGGTAAATAGCCAAGCGACTTCACATAGCTCCACGTTCTGACTATCGTTCCGCATGAATTTTTTTCTGTCCGTGACCATACTTGCCGGCGCCGTGTGGGGGCTTGTGTTCGCGCTTCGCGGTTCGTTGATGGCAGGCTGTCTTGCATTCCTCGTGCTGACGTGTTGTTTCAGCCATGAATTCTTGAATTTCGATCTCGGTCCCATCCCGCTCACGCTCGACCGTATCTGGGTCGTGCTGCTCGGCGTGATGTACCTCATTCACCGCGAATCGGCCGGAGCGACCCCAAGCCGCTGGCTGCGGTCGATTATGTGCTGTTGTGTTTCATCGCGCTAATCACGGCGAGCACGTTCGCATCCGGAGCATTTACGAAATCGGCGATGGCTGGCGTGCCACTTTGGCACCTTGCGGTAGGTTACATTTTTCCGGCACTCATCTATTGGATCGCTCGGCAGTCGGTCTTGTCCGAGCATCCAGTAATCTCCGTGCAAGCGTTCCTTGCGATCTTTGGCGTCTACTTGGCGTTGACAGGCATCCTCGAAACGGCCGGCCAGTGGTCGATGGTGTACCCGCGCTACATCGCTGACCCAAATGTTGGTCTGCATTACGGGCGTGCCCGCGGACCAATGGTCCAATCGGTGAGCTACGGCCTTTACCTAGGTATTTGCCTGGTTGCGCTATTGATTTGGCAACTGCAATTTGGCCGGGGCGGGAAGCTGGCGTCAATTCTCTTAGCCCCGATTTTAATGATCGGTGTATTCCTTACGCTGACGCGGAGCGTGTGGATGGGAACGGCGCGTGGCGCTTTTCGTTCTGGCGGCACTCTTGCTTCAAGGGAGTTGGCGCCGGCTTGTGTTGACGGGCATGGTTGGAGCGGCACTGATCGTCGCGCTGACAAAATCCGACGCACTTTTGGGCTTCGAGAGAGAAGGGAGTTCGGAATACACCCGTTCGTCGGCCGAGAGCCGCGCTAGCTTTGCTTACGTGTCGTGGAAAATGTTTCTTGATTCTCCAATCCTCGGCTTCGGTTTCGGTCAATTCCCAGAGGCCAAGTGGCCCTACATTGATGACCGCAGCACGGACCTGAATCTCGAAATCATCCGACCGCTCAGTCACCACAATACCTATCTCAGTCTGCTGGTCGAGTTGGGGCTCGTCGGCCTGACGCTTTATATGCTCTTATTGGCGTCTTGGGTGGCGCAGCCTGGCGGTTGTATGGGGGCGCGAATCACCCACTTTGGGTTCGTGCTCACGGCGCGCTCACCCTTTGCGCGTTGGCCACTTACGCAGTTCAGATGATGTTTCACGAGGTTAGTTACACTAGCATTGACAACACCATCGTCTTCCTCCTGGGAGGAATCACAGTCGGCCTAACGTGTTCCGGTGAAGAAACACAACGCAACGACCGTGGCCGTAGCGGTGGCGAGCGATCGCGGCGGGAATCTGACTCCAGCGGCTCGCTTCAAAGTACCGCGCCTGTACCAGCCGCAATCTAGGCTTGAGTCTAAAGGCGGATCGTTTTCCGCAACATCGGAATGCGTTTTGTCAACGGCTCCACTGGAGAGCGCCGAAGCATGAAGATGCGTGGAAATCACGCGGTCTAACGGGTTAGCACGCCTTGAATCGGCACGCGCCCAAGGCCGGCATCCGCATTGCTCTGAGTGTCGGATATTCTCGACCAGAGGCTTTCCTCCGCAGGGTGTCATGCAGCGGCCACTTCTCGGTTTGGGGTCAAGCAAGCGTCAAACATCGGGAAACTCTCATCCCCGTCTCGCGCTCAAGTCCTGCGAATCCCGCCGCGCCTATATTCACGGCCGGGACGTGAGTTGTTCGAGCTTAGCCCTTCCTTTTCGCTGATCAATCACCACTTGCAGCGAGGCAATCCGTTCGTTGAGCCGGGGGGGCACCGGTTGCGCCAATACGTTCTCTGCAAGCGTGCAATCGATGTTCTCGGAGCGCTCTTGGCAATCGTACTTTTCCTGCCGGTGCTCGCGCCTGTTTTCCTATTGCTGGTTGTAACCACTCGCGGCCGCCCCATCTTTTGCCAAGACCGCGTCGGTTACCGTGGCCGCACTTTCAGGATGTTTAAGTTCAGGACAATGGTCAACGACGCCCCGGCAATCCAGGTCTTCCCCGGCGACAGCACAGATGGCACATTGGTGAAGAACCGAATCGACTCTCGTGTGACGCGACTGGGCCGGTTCCTGCGGCGGTCAAGCATCGACGAACTGCCTCAACTCTTCAACGTGCTCTTGGGCCGAATGTCGCTTGTTGGTCCTCGACCTCATCCGGTGGGGCAAGTGGCTGGCTATCGCTCCTGGCACCTGCGGCGCCTGTGCGTGGTACCCGGACTCACGTGCTTATGGCAGATCAGCGGGCGGTCTGACATCGACTTCGATCAGAATGCTCGAATGGACTTGTGGTATATCCAGAATCAAAGCCTTAGTACCGATTTATGGCTGCTAATGCGTACGCCCGTCAGCATAATCACCATGCGAGGCGCGTATTCCATCTGACTTATGGCCATTTGACCGAGCTGCCAATTACGTAACGTATGCTTGTTAATTGGCCGAGCATCGGCAAACCAACCTTGTGACCGATTCGCTCGTCACGCCCAAATCCGTTCGCATCAAGATCGCCAATGGCTGTTGTGACATTCGAGATTGATCAAGCTAGCTATCCTGGCGCGGCGGGGGATGCCTCATCGAGGCTGCGTGTGCTTCAATTGATCAACGGCGAACACTATGCAGGGGCGGAACGCGTCCAGGACCTTTTGGCGCTTCGCTTGCCTGCCGAAGGAATCGCAGTCGCGTTTGCTTGCCTCAAGCGTGGGCGCTTTGAATCCATGCGGCAGGCAGTGGAGACGCCGCTTGTCGAAATACCAATGCGGGGACGGGCCGATATCCTGGCCGCGTGGCAGGTGGCGACCTTAGTTCGTCGTCGGGGGGTTCAAATCCTTCACACGCACGGCGCTGGTGCGCTGATGGTCGGACGTACCGCGGCGGCACTGATCGGCGTGCCGATCGTTCATCACGTACATGGTAACACGTCGTCGGAGTTCTCCAGCAGGCGATTCACTCGCCTCAACGCGCTGACCGAACGAATTCTGTTGGCAAAGACTCAGCGCGTAATCGCCGTCTCGCCAAGCGTCGCCGCTTACTTACGAAGCGTGGGTGTGCCCGAGGGAAGAATTTCGTTGATCCCCAACGGCGTTCCGTCCCGCACGTCGCGGCTCGCGAGTCGAGTCGAGCATTCGCCTCCCGTCCTTGGATTTGTCGGCTTGTTGCGGCCCCGAAAGGGACTGGAGGTGCTCCTTGAATCAGCCTATTTGCTCAGTCAGCGGGGGATCGAATTTCGTATTCGCATTGTCGGCCGTTTTGAAGAAGTTGCTTACGAGCGACAAATTCACGCGCTTGCAGAAAGGCTCGGACTAGCGGCAGTCATCGACTGGCGCGGCTTTCGACGCGAAGTCGATCTCGAGCTTGACCGTATGTCGTTGCTCGTCTTCCCCAGTATTTTGCCGGAAGGCATGCCAATGGTGCTGCTCGAAGCGATGGCGGCCGGCGTGCCGATCGTGGCCAGCGACATCCCTGGCGTCCGGGGGTTGCTCACCAATGGGAAACATGCCCTTCTCGTTCCGCCGGAGCAACCCGGAGCCCTCGCCAATTCCGTGGACAAGCTGCTGAACGAGCCGACGGCGCGGAGCCAATTGCAAAACGCCGCCATTGAGCTCCAACGAACTAATTACTCCGATCAATCGATGGCCGCCTCTGTCGCCGAAATTTATCGGCAAGTGGCGGCAGAACGACGGGTGATTCAATGACAAACTACATCATCGCGCCCGAACTTGTCTCAGGTGGCGACTTTATTGACGATCGATTGGACTTTGCGATCGACGACTACCTTCTCAGCGCCGTGGGCGCGGCATTGAACGAACTCCCCTCGCCGTCGAATACGCTAATCGAGAATGTATCCCCGGATTCGTGTCCGCCGCTTACTGTCTTTGGCGTCACGATCGACAACTTTGCCGAGCCTCAAGCCGTCGAATTAATGCAGGATCTGATTAACGATCGAACTCGCTCGCGCAATCTATTTTGTCAACGCTCACACGCTCAATATTGCCGCGCGTGATCCGCGGTATCGTGGAGTGCTCAATCGCGCTTCCTGCGTCTTTGGCGATGGCACTGGGGTGCGATGGGCGGCCCGCTGCCACGGAGTTCGCATGCGAGCAAACCTCAACGGCACGGATCTGGTTCCCCGATTCTTTCGGGATTCCGCCGGCCGCGGCTATCGTTATTTCCTGCTCGGTGCAACGCCGGAAACCATAAGCCGAGCCGCCGAAAACGCTCGCCGCCGCTTTCCCGGATGGGAGCTGGCGGGTACGCACCATGGATTTGTGTTCGGCGACGAAGGCAAATCCCGCGACGCGATCGACGCAATTAATCGAGCTCGCCCGAACCTATTGCTGGTCGGAATGGGAAACCCCCGGCAAGAGCAGTGGATCGATCGTTATCTACCGCAGCTTCGCGTGCCCCTGACCATGGGCACTGGCGGTTTATTCGATCACTGGGCCGGCAATCTCACGCGAGCGCCGTATTGGGTACGTCGGATCGGATGTGAATGGATGCAGTTACTGTTGCAGCAACCGCACAAGTGCCGACGTTACCTAGTCGGCAATCCACTCTTTCTCGCTCGAATCGCGACGCACTGGTTCCGCGACCGACAGGCAACGCAGGCGGCCGCGCTTGAACTGGCCGAAGCCGCGCTAGATCGTTAAAATCCATGGCGGCTTTTTTCCCCGTGGCTCTAGAAGCGTGATGTGACTGCTCCCCGTCGTGCCATCTGCTTGACCATCGATGCGCTGTCCGCATCGTACTTGGGCCCGTATGGAAACACTTGGGTTCGCACGCCCGCGTTTAATCGGCTGGCTGCTGAATCACTCGTATTGGATCGTGTGCTCATTGAATGTCCTTCCCTGCTCGAAACATACACTTCGCTCTGGACGGGAACCCCCCCGTGGCTCGCTCCGGGAAATCGAATAGAGAGTTCAATCGCCGCGAAATGCCGCGTCGCAAATATACCGACGGCGCTCGTAACTGATGAGTCCGAGCTCGTTGCCCACCCGTTGGCACGCTCCTTCGCTGACGTGGTTCATCTTCCCTTGGTCAGCTCCAGTGAACCCGCCACCTCTTGGGAAGTGTCGGCGATGGCAAAATTCTTCGCGGGCGCGATCGATTGGCTAGAGAATAACCGGCAGTTCCGACTCCTTTATCTTCACGCTGGAGCCCTTCGGCATGTGTGGGACGCGCCGCTGGATCTGCGCGAATCGTATGCGGATGAAGACGACCCGCCAGCGGCCGAAATCGTCGTTCCGCCGGTTCGCCAAGTAACCGACGAATCCGATCCCGACGAAATGCTCGCCCTTCGCCACACCTATGCTGGTCAAATCAGTATGCTGGATAATTGTCTGAATTGGTTTCTCGACGCGATCGATGCAACGTTTCAGGAGGACTCACTCTTATTGGCGGTGCTCGGTCCACGCGGGTATCCACTCGGCGAACACTCGGACGTCGGATTGATGGGCGCGCACTTGTTTGGCGAGCTCACTCATGGGGCATGCTTCCTACGTGCACCAACGGCTGAGGCGCGGGACCTGGCCGGCCTGCATTCGCCGGCATTGGCCCAGCCGCGTGACGTGCACGCCACGCTTTGCGAATGGTTGAACCTCGTTGATTTGACCGATGAATTGCGCCATACTCGTTGCCAAGCGCAGCGGCCGAAACTGTTGGTCGTAGTGCGGTCTTTCCGGCTGTTTCGGTCCTTTCGTTGCTCGAAGGTCGCCACGATTGGCCTCGCCTGCTTTCCATGGCGCGCTCGCACAACGGCGAAGTCGCGTTGGCCACACCGGCCTGGTATTTCAGGCTAATCCCTTCTAACAATGAGCGATCGGCACTCGGCGAAATCTATGCAAAGCCCGACGACTATTTCGAGGCCAACGAAGTCTCTGCCCGTTGCCAGGACGAAATAGCAGAATTTCACGATGTTTGGCGCCTCATTGATACAAGTGACTCACTTGACTCGCTGCAAATTCCATTGTCGCAGCGACTCGTTCATGATCCCGATGGATTATTGGACACTGCCCCCGGCAGTTAAGCCGGTTAAATGTTGGTTTGCCCAAAACGCCCAGTCCTCCGAACTGTGACCAGCAGGCGTGTTCTAACCGGTTTTTTGCGCTCGCGGCATGCCCAGTTTGCCTAGGCCGCTTGGGCCAACAGCCCTATAATCCCGCCCCCTGCGCATTGCAATAAACCGCAACGCTTGGTGCTGCCGACAACGCCGATTCGGGCGAAATTTGTCGAATGAAGCCAGGCTGAAACTCAACGCCGGCGGTACCTGATGATCGGACACGGACGTCCGACACAACGCTTCCGCGCACTATTGCCAATGCTTTCGCTTATCAGCGTGAGCCTCGGCATCGGCGGGCTACCGGATCTCTTCGCGGCTAACGCACGCGCCGCCGAGACCACTCTGCAATTGCGCTTCGCCTGGGGTGGTGGAAGCCCGCGCCATTGGTCTGGTGTTATCTCGGCCAGCGAAGGCACCGTCGAACTTTATCGGCCGTTGGGTATCGAAGCGGACGAGCCAGGTTCAATGTGGGTCGAGCAGAACCGTCTATTAATTCAATCGCCCTCGGTCCGCGCTTACGATGGCGTTGACGTGTTTGTGACAGCGTCGCTCAATTCAAAGCTGTCGATTCAGCTTCTGCCCGTCGGCGCTGAACAGCCCATTCATGTCGAAATGACGCTCCGCGATTTATTGCAGAAACCTATCAGTCGATCGCTCGATGATCGCGGCAATCGGTTGCTGATTCGGCGGGCACAGGGCGATACGCTGCGCACTGCGCTGGATCGCGACTCGTTGGTGTTTTCGCCCGGTGAAAGGTTCGCGGTGGACATCAAGCCGCACCTCCTACCCTTATCGGTAGGCGCAAACGTTCGCCTCAAGGCACGGCTCCTGGAGAAACAAACCCGCGAGGAGCAATGGTCGCAGGAATTCTCACTAACCAACAGCGACGGTGACTCGACTTCTCCGGAAATCGTCACGCTCGATCAGTCCCTGCCTGGTGTTGAAGGCGTTTACGACTTGATTTTAGAAGCTAGCGAGCGAAATCCGCTGCGATGGAGCAAAGCAATTGCTACACGGCACGTGCAACTCGTAGTTATTGGTGAAAGCCCGCCGCCGCCGGGGGACGGTGGAACGCCGTGGACCAGAACACTCGAAATCGATCCTGCTAACGCCGGCTGGACCGATCGAATGAAGAATCTCCTTCCGACATGGCGGCAGGGAGCGCTTGGTAGCGGTCAGTCCCAACCCTCACAGCATCCACTCGGCCCGATCGTGCAACTGGGTACACATGGCGATCAACAGAACTCCGCATGGGAGGCCTATCCGCTTTCCATCAACAAAATCAATGTACCTCACATACTTGAAGTCGATTATCCAAGCGACTTGCCTCAAACGTTGGGGATCAGCTTACTTGAGCCGAATGCAGGGGGGATGCTCGCCGGTGTGGGACTCGATTCAGGCGTCTATGTGGATGACGATTCGGTGCAACTGCCACCAAAGTGGGCTCGACACCGTGTGCTCTTCTGGCCACGAACCAAGTCGCCGCTGGTGTTGATGACCAATCGCCGCGCCGGCAGCCATGCCTCCTTCGGAAAAATTCGCGTCTATCAAGGGCCTTCGAAACTGCTGCCCGCCTATCACCCGGCCTTCGACCAAAGCGAGCGATTGTTTGGGGCGTATCTCAACCGCCCCTTATTCAACGAGAACTTCTCAGCGAATGAAAGCCTCGACAGCTACAGCGGCCGCAGCCTGGATGACTGGCAAACTTTCTACGAAGGGACAACCCGCCTCGTGGAATACCTGCAACACGCCGGGCACAACGGCCTGATGCTCGCTGTGCTCGCAGATGGCAGCAGCATCTATCCAAGCGCACTGCTCGAACCAACGCCGCTGTATGACAACGGGGCTTTTTTTGATCAAGGCCAGGATCCTCATCGCAAAGATGCGCTGGAGCTGATGTTTCGGCTATTTGACCGCGAGCGAATGCGGTTGGTCCCATCGCTCCAGTTTGCAGCACCGTTGCCTCATCTCGAATCAGTCAGACGCACTGCAACGCCTGAAATCGATGGTATCGAGCTAATCGGTCCGAACGGTCAAACCTGGACGGGCCAGCAACAAAAGGGCGGCCACCGAGGCCCCTACTACAATCCACTCAACCCCCGCGTTCAGGAGGCCATGTTGGCTGTCCTGTCGGAGTTGGTTACGCGCTATGCCGACCATCCTTCCTTCAGCGGCGTCGCCTTGGAATTGTCGCCCGATACCTACATGCATCTTCCCGGGGAGCTTTGGGGACTCGATGACGCGACCATTGCCCGGTTCGAGCGAGAAACGAAAGTCCGAATACCCAGTGGCGCCGCCGATCGTTTCGCCGCGCGAGCCGCCTTCCTTGCGGGCGAAGGGCACAAACGCTGGCTGGACTGGCGCAGCGACACTCACTGCGTTTTACCGCCGGGCGCATGAGGAGATTGCGCGCGTGCGACCCGACGCTGCGCTCTATTTGGCGCCTGTACAGATCTTTGACACGCCCGAGGCGCGCCGCCAATTGCGGCCTTCGCTTGCAGACCGCGCAAAGCCGGACGATGTACTCCGCCAACTGGGAATCGACGCCCAGCAACTTAACCAAATTGATGGAATCATCCTGCTCCGCGGGCAGACGGTCGCGCCCCCCGGCCCGCTAACATCCAGCGGCGTGGACATCGAATTGGAACGGTCGGTGGAACTTGATCACCACGCTACGAACGCCGCCGCCGGTACTCTGTTTTTCCATGATCCCGACAAAGTCCGCTTGCAATCGGCGGACGCAAAGGGCCCGTTTGGCAAGGAAAAGACGCTTTGGTCTCAAATGTCGCCTAACGGAGTTTGGAACCGCCAACGGTTCGTGCGCAGCATGGCGAGGCTCGACCGCGCGGCGATTTTCGACGGTGGCTGGCTCCTTCCCCTCGGTCAGGAGGAGTCGGTCACCGACCTGATCGCGGCTTATCGGCGCCTGCCCGCCGGTCGATTTCATTCGCATTCGGGTGGTGAGCCGGTCACGGTGCGAACCTTCGTCCAAGACCGGCGAACGTACGCCTACTTCGTCAATGATTCCCCTTGGCCTGCATCGCTGACGTTAGATGTTTCACTTCCGCCCGGTGTACGCCCCGATGAACTAAGCGGCCGGCGCCGTCTCCCCGCAGTCGCCGGCGGTCGTTGGACGTTGGAGCTAGCTCCCTTTGATTTTCTTGCGGTCCGGTTCTCCTCCGACAAAGTTAGTCTCGCAAATCCTCGCGCGAAATTGCCGGAGGCGGCTCGGATCGCCGTCTTACAACAAATTGACGAATTGCGCAAACGTCGCGCAGTCCTTGAGAATCCACCGCCGTCGGCCAGCCTGACCAATGGCGGATTCGAACAGCCGACGCGAGGAAGAGAAATCCCACGCTGGTCGGTAGTCACCCAAGAATCCAAACGGGCCGCAGGAACGATCGATAATCACCAGCCATACGAAGGAAGCAATTCTGTTCGCCTCTCCAGTGACGGCCCTTTTGTGGGGCTGCATAGCGAACCAATCCCAGTCCCCGCGAGTGGCCGCTTGCATGTCTCACTATTTCTACGAGTAGGGGATCCCGACGTGCAGCCCACGTTGCGACTGGCTGTCGAAGGTTTAGGAAGCGAGTCCGAATATTTCCCGTACGCGTATGTGGGCGCAGGCGATGGAGTGCCGCTGAAAAGCGATTGGTCCTGGTACAAGTTGCCCGTGGAGGATATCCCGGTCGGTGACGTGTCTCAGCTACGATTGCGATTCGATCTGGTCGGCGCTGGCGAAGTTTGGATCGACAGCGTGGAGGTTTATGACCTGGCGTTCACAGACCATGAACGTCGCCAGCTCGACAAACTATTGGCGCTAATCGCGTCTCAAGCACAAGAAGGACGCTGGGCCGACTGTGCTCGGGAGCTCAATGGCTATTGGCCGCGATTTCTCATTGCGAATGTGCCACAAACAGAGCCGCAAATTGCAAATGAGCCGCGTAATCAGCAGGAAATAAAACCGCGCCGCGAGAAACAGGCGGCTCGCCCCGGAATGATGGACCGCATGAAAGATTGGTGGAAGCGATAGGGCGGAGAGTGGAACGCGAGCGAGATCGACGACAGAAAGCAATAACGGGAGTGTTTTCGGCCGCTGAGCGTTTCGCTTTGGACTCTTCGGGCGTTTTCCAGATACGCAATCGTCGAGTCAACCGTCCGTCGCTCCGCGCGGCTAGAATGTGGACCGGCCCCGGAAGAAGGAACCGTCAATGCACTCCCTTGGTCGATCGGTCCTGATCCTTTGGCGGCTATCGATATGCAGCATACTGTTGGTGCTCATCGTTTCGCCAGGGCCGTATGTAGTCGCGGGGCCGGCGAACTATCTGAAGAAACCGGCGGACTGGTACAAGTCCAATGAGGCCCAGCGGATCGCAGTGGCGGTGCTTTCGCATCAGTCGGCCACGGGTGGTTGGCCGGGCGAAGCCGATACCACCAAGCCCTACCAAGGCGACCGTGACAAACTTCGCCCCACATTCGACGACCGCGCTACCACCGACGAGATGCGGTTCCTCGCACTAATGAGTGAACACAACGACGAGCAAACGTATCGCGAGGCATTCTTGCGTGGGCTTGATCACATCCTCCAGGCACAGTACGCCAACGGCGGCTGGCCACAACGACATCCGCCGGGAAGGAATTACCCGCGATACATCACGTTCAACGATAACGCCATGGTTCGGTTGATGCGGCTCATGCGCGACGTGGCCCTCCTAAGTCAGTACCAGTTCGTGGACAACGCGCGGCAGCAGGCGGCGCAGACGGCATTTGACCGCGGGATCGATTGCATCTTGAAATGCCAAGTCCGAGTGAACGGCACGCTCACCGTCTGGTGTGCTCAACACGACGAGGTCGACTTTCGGCCTCGGCCGGCGCGGACGTTTGAGCTGGTTTCACTCAGCGGATCGGAATCAGTTGAAATCACGC
This sequence comes from Pirellulales bacterium, assembly GCA_963829655.1. Lineage (GTDB taxonomy): Bacteria > Planctomycetota > Planctomycetia > Pirellulales > JALHPA01 > JBBDYH01. Next base: position 4,047,878 of record CAWHJG010000002.1, on the reverse strand, counting down.
GGCTGTTGATGAGCCTGGAGAACCCGCGGCCCGAGGTGATCGAGGCGGTCGAGGCGGCCGTCGCATGGCTTGAGCAGGCAAAGCTGACCGGCATGCGAGTCGAGCAGCGGGCGGACGCGAACGCCCCGCGCGGCACCAACAAAGTCGTCGTTCAGGACGCGAAAGCGCCACCAATATGGGCCCGCTTCTACGAGATCGAGACGAACCGGCCAATCTTCGTCGACCGCGACGGCGTGGCGAAGTATCAGCTCAGCGAGATCGGTTACGAGCGCCGCAACTGGATACGGCTGGCTCGGCGACTGGCCAAAGGATTTGCTTGAGCGCGACTACCCAGCCTGGAAGCGAAAGCTCGGCCGGTAAATCGGCGTGCGGATTCCTCGGCAAAGTAAGTTTTTTGGCCGCTCCGCGTAGTCCATTGCGATTTGTACGTAAGGCAGTTGCACGTCCGCCTCCCGTGGTTGAGCCTTTCGGAAGGAGAATCCACATGTCGCGCTGGCTCGTATTCGTTTACGGTCTTGTCGCTTATCTCCTGTTTTTGGCCGTGTTTGTGTATGCGATCGGGTTTCTGGGCAACTTCGGTGTCCCGCAGATCCATCGACTCTGGAGAACCGGGCCCGTTCTCGACCGCGCTATTGATCGACGGGCTGCTTTTGGCCGTATTCGCCGTACAACACAGCGTGATGGCTCGCCCGGCATTCAAGCGGTGGCTGACGCGATTCATCCCGCAGCCGGCCGAGCGTAGCACTTACGTCATGGCCTCCAACCTGGCTCTGATTCTACTGTTCTGGCGATGGCGGCCGATCGAGGGAACGGTCTGGAATGTGACAAACCCCCTTGGCGAAGCAGTCCTCTATTCGCTGTTTGGCCTCGGCTGGCTCACGGTGTTCGGTGCTACGTGCCTGATCAGCCACTTCGACCTGTTCGGCATGCGCCAGGTCTGGTTCTACCTGCGCGGCGAGGAATATCGCCCGGTGCCGTTCTCGATGCCCGGCCCATACCGCTTTGTGCGTCATCCCTTGTACGTCGGCTGGTTGTTGGCGTTCTGGGCAACGCCGACGATGACGATCGCTCACTTGGTGTTTGCCCTCGGAACGACGGCCTACATTCTCGTGGCGATCCAACTCGAGGAGCGCGATCTGCTCGCGGCCGCACGGCGAGAGTTACGCGGCATATCGTCGGTCGGTGCCAATGCTCGTCCCGCGGCTGCCCACGAGCGGCCGAACCGCAGCGGTGGATTCTGCGTAACCCATCCTTGAAAGTTGCGCCGGGGTTTACATTGGCAGGCAAGCTCCAGCCTGATCAATCAGGAACCTGCAATGGCAACCGCCGCGCCGACAGACCGCAACGACAAGTCGTTCTACGACCGCATCAGCTCTGCTTACGACGCACTGACAAACTCCAACGAACACGCCGCGCGCGAGAAAGGGCTCGCGCTTCTCGCGGTGCAGCCAGCCGAGCGCGTGCTCGAGATCGGTTACGGTACCGGGCATTCGCTGGTCGCGCTGGCCCAGGCCGTTGGACCGAAAGGCCATGTGGATGGCATCGACGTCTCCGACGGCATGCGCCAAGTGGCGGCGGCACGCCTGGCCGAGGCCGGGCCCGCCGACCGCGTATCGCTTTGCGTTGGGAGCGTCCCTCCCCTGCCTTATGCCGACGCCGCGTTCGACGCTGTGTCGATGAGTTTTACGCTCGAGCTGTTCCCGCTTGCGGTGATTCCGCAAGTGCTGAGCGAGATCAAGCGGATCCTCAAGCCGGGCGGCCGGCTCGGCGTGGTGTCGATGGCGCTGGTCCGCGCGGGCGAGCGCGACACGCTGCTCGAGAAGACCTATAAGTGGATGCACCGGCACTTTCCGCACATCGTGGATTGCCAACCAATCGACGTCGGCGACGATTTGAAACGGGCGGGATTTATCGTTCGCGACGATGTGGAGCTCAAGATCTGGACAATGCCCGTGGCAGCTACAGTGGGTGTGAAGGCCACCTGAGTTGCGGTTCTCAATTCTGATCTACGCCGATGCACCGCCAGACAGTAGCCGCTTGTGGTAGGGATCGAATGCGGCGATCGTCATCGCAGCCCTAGGGCGTTATGGGTCTTCGGCCCGATTAGATTCACATGCGTTCGGACAAAATCGCGGTGCGTTTTTTCCTACTCACCACTCGCCATTCACCACTCACCTCCTTATTTCACCTCATGCACGATCGCCACATTGTGCCCCACCGTGCCCAGGCCTGTGCCCGCGGCCAGCACGATATGGTCCCCCGCTGATAGCCGGCCCTCCTTCAATCCCCAGTGACTCACGTGGTTCAGCACTTGGATGAAGTCTTGCGTCGGCGCTCCCTGCAGCGGAATCACGCCCCAATACAAACGCATTTGCTGAAGCGTCGGTGTGCGAATCGCTTACGCCAATCGTGGGCACATCGCTGCGAAGCTTCGAGAGCGCCAGGCGCCGTCACGCCGCTGTGGCTGGCCGCCACGATCATCTTGGCGTTCAAGTCTTTCGCCATCTGCGCGGCGCCATGAACGACGGCTTGTGTGATCGGCAACAGGCCATCGGGCAGTTTATCCGGCCACGGAAGCGGCGGCCGCTGAAAATAATGCGGCTCGGTGGCGATCGCGATCCGGTGCATCATCTCGACCGCCAGCCGCGGATGCTCGCCGATCGCTGTTTCGCCGGATAGCATGCAGGCGTCGGCGCCGTCGAGGATCGCGTTTGCCACATCCGTCACTTCGGCGCGCGTGGGCCTTCGCGAATGTTGCATGCTGTCGAGCATCTGCGTGGCCACGATCACCGGCTTTTGATAGCGATGGCAAATGGCGATGATCTGCTTTTGAACGATCGGCGTGCGCACCACGTCGATCTCCACGCCCAGGTCACCGCGCGCCACCATGATGCCATCGGTTGCATCCACGATTGCTTCAAGCTGATCGAGCGCCTCCTGCTTTTCGATTTTGGCGATCACCTTCGCCTTCGAGCCGCGTTTATGTAAATACTCCTTAAGTTGCCGCACCTCGACCGGCGATCGGACAAAGCTCAAGCCCACAAAGTCAATCCCCACTTCAGCAGCCCAGCCGGCATTTTTCCAGTCCTCTTCGCTCATGCTGGGCACGCTGAGCTTAACGCCGGGAAGATTCACGCCTTGGCGGCTGCGGACCAAACCGGGCTGCACGACGACACACTCGGCATAGTCAGCTCCCTTAGCGACGACCTTCAGACCGACCGTTCCGTCGGCAAGCATCACGCTATTGCCAATCGCCAACTCATCAACCAGCGGTTCATAAGTAGTTGAAAACTCATTGGGATTGTTCGGCGAAGCCCCTTGGACAAAGCGGATCGTCTCCCCCTCGCGCAAGTCGCGCTCGCCGCCGGCTAGCTCGCCGAGCCGTATCTTTGGGCCGGCGAGATCGGCAAGAATCCCCACGGGGCGGCCAGACGCCTCACCGAGTTTGCGCAGCGTGCGAACGACCTCGCCGTGCGCTGTCACGGCTGCCGTGCGCCATATTCAAGTCGAAACACATCGACGCCGGCAGCAATCAGGCTTTTAGCCCGGCTTCATCGCGACAGGCGGGGCCGACCGTGGCGACAATTTTGGTCCGTGACTCCTCGGTGATCGAAGCGGCAGTATGTGGCATGGCAAGGAAAGTGGCGATTGCGAGAGCGGAGGTAAGATGGTCAAGTCCATGCTAATGGGGATCGGTGCAACGGGAAATGGGGAAATCACTTTTAGCAGTCGCCGGCATGGCGACTCGACCTTCGCCATGAATGATGTACAAGCCTCCGGTGCCGCTCGACCATCGCCACGCCTTCGGCGAGTCGCCATCGCCATCGCCTGCATGGCAATCGGCGCGGTCGTGGGTTTGGTAGTGTTCGCTCTGACCAGCGTGCGAAGGCCGCCGCCGCCATTGACGAAGATGGATTTCGACGCGGCCACAAAGCGCTGGCGCGAGCGTGCACCGAGCAACTACTCGATGACGGTCGAACTGACCGGCCGGCAGAGCGGCACTATGGCCGTTACCGTGAACGGCAGCCAGCCAATCGCGGTCGTCCGAAACGGCGTCCCCACGCCCGAGCGCACTTGGGAGTATTGGACCGTGGATGGACTGTTCGAAATCATTCGCGAGGATTTCCAAGGGCTCGATCAGCCAGAGCGCGCATTCGGCGTCAAAGACACTTCACAGCTTGTTCAACAGGCGGAGTTCGACGCTGAGTTTGGCTACCCGCGTCGATATCGGCGCGCCGTGCTAACGACGGGGGACGCGATCGAGTGGGAGATCCTGCAGTTCGGACCCGAGTGACATGCATCGTAACTTGGCACGCTCCTTGCAGTAGAGAAGCACCTGCTGACTGGTAACTCACAGAGAAGGAGAGACGTCATGGTTCACGCGTCGAAAATGATGAACTCCGCAATCGATACTGCCCGGGACTCGATGCGCAGCGCGGGCAATGTGGCCTCCCACAGGCTGCACGACTTCTCCGCGGCCACATCGGACAAACTCCATCATATGGGCGAGATGGCGACGGACTACGCGCCATCTCGGCCGGCAAAAGGCCCGTGATATGGCCCGGTGCACCGCCGACATGGTTCAAGAACGGCCGATCCAATCCACGCTGATCGCGGTGGGACTCGGCTGCTTGTTGGCGGCCTTTTTTGTTCGGCGGTAATGGTCGAGTGGCGAGCGGTGAGCGGTGAGGTGTGACGGAGCGAGTATTCCTGCACCCTTCACCGCTAACCATTCCTACCTCGACATCGGAGAATCGTCATGGGCTTGATATTGCTGATTGTGATCATTCTGCTGCTATTGGGCGCCGCGCCTGCATGGCCACACGCCGGAGTTGGGGCTATGGCCCCAGCGGAATCCTCAGCGTATTGCTGGTTATTTTGCTAGTGGCCCTGCTCTTAGAATGGCTCCCCTGGGGCCTTTGATAACCCGAAACGCGAAGACGAACGACGGCGGAATATTTGAGCCCGCCGTCGTTCATTTTTTGTTCGTGGCGAGTTTTTTGGTCGGCCGTTCTTTCGACGTGCGCGGCCGCTGGCTTCTGTGTCTGGCGTTCCGTGACAGGGTTCGGCTTCAACATCTCTTCGTAGCTTTCCTCAATCCACTCCCGAAGCACGCCATCTTTAGGTGTGTCGGCCTGCCGCATCGCGATGGTCACCCACCCGCCGAGTCCCAGCCCGTAAGCCGTCGGCGTACAACTCTTGAGTTTCAACGCTTGCTTCTTCAAGCGGGGTTTGATCGCGATCGTGGCTGTACCCTGACTGTTGGCGCCCAGGTACATGAACGGGCGCTTGCCGACCTTGATCACCGGACGGCCGAACGGAAAATCCTCCCACGCCTCAGGAAGCGACAGCGCGAACTTGCGGAGTGACTTGACATTCGCGTGCGGAGGCATGTTCATGGCTTAAAGGCGTACCTCAATGTCTAGCGGCGGAACCCAGCGCACGGTATTGCATTGCCGTTTTCAAGCACGCTAGTGTAATCTACGACCAGGCACCGTTCACGCACTACACTTCCGCATGCCCTGGCGCGACACCTTTCTGAAGCACCTTGGCCCAGGGCTCTTGGGCGGAATCACGTTTGGCGATTGGCTTCGACTGCTGGCCGAGCATCGGTTTCGCATTGCGCCTTCGCACTGGCCACGGGCAGCGATGACTATCACATCGCAGAGCCTGCAAAACAGCTTCTGGCGATGGCGCGAACAGAAGCGATACGGCGCCGAGATCGATTCTATCGATGTCCCGCCGCCGATCTTCCTCCTGGGCCATTGGCGAAACGGCACGACGCATTTGCACAACCTTTGTCGGTTGATGAACGCCTGGCCTATCCGAGCAACTTTGACGTGCTCAACCCCCACACGTTTCTCTCGACGGAACGATTTGCATCGCGAATGCTCGGCTTCTTCTTCACGAAGCGCCGACCGATGGACAACATCGAATGGACAATCCGCTCCCCGCAGGAGGACGAGTTCGCGCTCTTGGTCTTGTCTAGCAAGTCGCCCTGCATGAGCTGGGTATTTCCTCGGTCGAGCGAACACTACGATCGGTACTTGACCTTTCGCGATGTGCCGGTGGACGAAATCGAAGATTGGAAAGACGCCTTTCGTTGGTTCGTCAAAAAACTGACGCTAAAGTACCGCCGCCCACTGGTGCTTAAATCGCCACCCCATACGGCCCGAGATCCGCCTTCTTCTCGAACTGTTTCCGCAAGCGAAATTCGTTCACATCCACCGCGATCCCTACGCGGTATTTCCATCGACAAAACACACCTTCCTGGTAAATATCGGCCTGCACCAGTTGCAGCCGGCCAAGACCAACGATCTCGACGAGCACATTTTGCGGCGGTATCGCGAAATGTACGACGCGTTCTTCGATCAGCGGCCGCTGATTCCGGCAGGCCACTACCACGAGGTTGGATTCGAGGAATTGGAGCGTGACCCAATCGCCGTCGTGCGGTCGATCTACGACGCACTCAATTTGCCCGATTTTGAAAAGCTGCGCACCTAAGCTACAGCAATATGTCGATTCGATCGCCGGATACCAAAAGAACAAGTTCACGGAGCTCGAACCGAAGCTGCGCCAACGGATCTGCCACGATTGGCGGCGATGCTTCGAGGAGTGGGGATATGCACGATAAGACCGCCCACTACCTCGCCCGCATATCGTAACACCAAAGTGTGTCCTGATCGCGCAAGTACGAGCCGCCCGCCGATCACGACCGGGTGCGGCCAGCTTGGGTCGTGGCCGCTCGGGATCTTGAAGCTGCCGGTTTCCTCGTAACTGTCGCCGCCCGCCGGCACGAGCGCAACCACTCCGTTCTGATACCGCCAATAAAGATTGCCGTCGGCTGCGGTCACCGCCGCCGAACCGCTGCCGTCGCTCCGCTTCTTCTTCTCCCACACGATCGCGCCGGTCCGAGCATCGGCACACCACGGCAATCCGCTGTCGTCCTTGTCTCCATACAAGATAATCACCCAACCAAATCACACCGCCGTGCTTGTTCTGCAGTTCGCGCTTGAACCATAGCTCGCGCGCTTCAAACTCATTGCCACGCTTGGTCACCTGGACCAACCCTCCGCCACGACCGTATCCGGCCGCAAAAAACACCTGATTGCCGCGCACGATTGGCGTCGGAATATTGGCGGTGTTGCCCTCGAATCGATTGCCGGCGACTCCATATCGCCACAAGAGCTTGCCGTCGGCCGCGGCAAACGACGCCCCCCCTTCCGAGAGAAGCTGCACATACTGACGTATGTTGCCGATCTCCGCGATCACCGGCGAAGCATACGCAGCGCCATCCCCTTGGGGCGTCGTTCCCTTCCACACCGTGTCGCCGGTCTGCTTGGCGAGCGCGAGAATCGTCGCCTCGCGCCCCCCGGTGTGCAAATCACGTTGCCGCCGTCCACCAACACGCTTTCGGTGTAATTCCAACCCCCCGGCTGCCCCGAAAAGTCATCCACCAGGTTCTTCCGCCAGGTAATATCGCCCTTCCTCATGTCGCAACACACGAGGTCACCGAACTGGCCAAGCGCATACACGCCCTGGCCATCAACCGTCGGTGTCGAACGCGGGCCCTTATAGTTGCCACCGGTCTTCCCAACCTTCGTCTTCCAGACGACGTTGCCGTTTTCCCGATCGATGGCAAACAGATAACAACCGTCGCTGAGATCGCCCATCGTGTAAACACGGTTGCCGGCAACTGACACGCTTGAGAAACCCTGGCCGACTCCGCTGGCTTTCCACGCGACCGGCGGACCATCCTCAGGCCATTGCTTCAGCAAACCGCGGTCGGGCGAAACGCCGGAACGGTCCGGTCCGCGGAACTGCGGCCAATCAGCCCGCGTGGCGCGGCCTTGGGCAATAGCAATAGAACTGATCGTAAGCGCGGCCACGATTGACGCAGCGGCGCAAAGACATGCAGCGAGTGAATGCGAATGGTAGGCATCGAGCACCAGGCGGAAGAATGAAGGCGGGATGGAGTAGCGGAGAACTTGCGGTCTTGGCGGTGGCTAAGTCGCGAGGACCTGCTACAACCAGTGCCGCTAGTATACGTAGTGTTGCAACGGCGCACCAACTATTCTTGATTGAATGCAAGTTCGTCACTGATCGCCGGAACAGAGCTGAGACCTCCATGCATCGATTCTCAGATTATTGCTGACCGCCGTGTTACTGCTGTACTTCGCTGCTCTAACCGTTGCTCAGCAGCCGGCCAGGCGTTCGCCTGAAAAGAAAAACGACGAACAACCCGCCAAGCTCCGCAAGTACGCCGAAGGTCCACTGACCGCGGCCGATTTTCAAGGCAGTCCCCCGGAGCCGCCGCCTGTGAAAGACAACATCAAAATGGTGGCTAACACCATGTGCGTGGTGCGATACTCGTACCGGCTGAGGACCCACAGCCAGCGCGACGGTACCTGGACGGCCGAGCTCGTTAGCTTCGATTGTTTCTCGGCAGTCGAACCGGCCAAATGCTGGAACCTGGTGCCGGAAAGCTCGCGTGTGCTCGACCACGAGCAAGGGCATTTCGATGTCGCCGAAATCTTCGCCCGGCGAATGCAACAACGCTTCGATGAATTGATGACCGGAAAAAACCTAGCTACCAATGGCCGCACCGAACGCGCGGCCCGCGAGGCGCTGGAGAAAGAAATCAAGCGAGTCACCGAGGAAGCCTACTCGGAGCTGGCCAAAGTTCAGGCGACCTACGACAAGGAAACCGCCCATGGCACGCGTCCCCGTGCACAGCGGGAACACCGGCAATGGCAGCGGCAAGAGTTAAAAAACGCAGAGCAGGCTGCGGCAAGCCAGTAGTGCTGCCGCAAGCGTGCCTCGCGGCCAACAGAACCAAGCTGGCCGAAACTGTGCCGATTTCGCGATAGTAATACGGACTGCTTGCGGTAGCGCGGCAACGTGAGCGAACCTTCGGGCTTTTTTCGCTGTCCGAGCAACTTCCTCCTCGTCCGCAATCCGGTCATGCCGTATTTGATCTTCATCGTTGTCTGCGGCATCTGGGGAGCTAGCTTTATCCTGATGAAGAAAGCGTCGCTCATCTTCGGACCGGTTTCGATCGGATTGTGGCGCGCCGGTGGCGGAGCGGCTTTCTTGCTCTTGTTAGCCCAAGCGCAAAGGCGCGACTGGCGGATCAGAAGCCGCGATTTTTGGCCGATGGCGCTAGTAGCGATTATCAGTTACGCATGGCCGTATGTCATTCAGCCGCACCTCGTCTCCCAGCATGGCAGCGGCTTCATCGGCATGACCGTGAGCTTTACACCGCTGTTGACGGTGCTTGTCTCCTTGCCGCTCCTGCGCACGTATCCGACAGGCCGCCAAGTCGTCGGAGTGCTGGGCGGCTTGGCATGCATGTGGCTAATCCTGCAAGAAGGGCTTGATCGTTCAGTCCCGCTCGAAGATTTGCTGTTAGCGGTCACCGTGCCCCTGGGCTATGCAATTGGCAACTGCATCATTCGCCGAGGATTGGGAAGCTCCTCGCCATTGGCGATCACCACCAGCGGGTTATTGTTGAGCGCACTCTTGATCGGCCCGCTAATGGCCGTGGTACCCGGCGAGGAGCTGCGAACGCCAACTGCAACGCACGCGATGCCGATGGCAATTGCCGCTGCCGTCGTCCTTGGCATCGTCGGCACCGGAATCGCGACGTATCTGTTCAACAAACTCGTGCAGGAGCAAGGCCCATTGTTCGCCGGCATGGTGACGTATATCGTTCCGCTGGGAGCGCTCTTGTGGGGCTGGCTCGATGGCGAGGAGGTCACCGTCATGCAACTGGCGGCGCTCTGCGGAGTGCTGGCGATGGTCGGGTTCGTGCAGTTCGGCGCGGCCACCCCGCAATCGTCGCCTGTTTTGCCACACGAGGTTGAGAAAGTTGCGTAGTCATTAGTCCTTCGAAATTGGTAATTCGTGATTTGTATGTCTCATTCCTGGATCGCCGATCGAGTATTGTCGTTCGATAGCTCGGGCATTCGAAAAGTGTTCGAACTGGGAGCAAAGTTGAAAGACCCGATCAATCTTTCGATTGGGCAGCCGGACTTCGATGTCCCGGAGGGTGCGCACCGCGCCGCAATCGACGCGATCCAAAATCGCAAAAACGGCTACGCGCTCACGCGGGGGATTCCACCGTTGCACGATCGGCTGCAAAAGCAGGTGGATGCCGAATTCGGTCACGCCGATCGAAAGCTATTCGTCTCCAGCGGCACCAGTGGTGGCCTCGTGCTGGCGATGATGGTCCTCGTGAACCCCGGCGACGAAGTGATCCTATTCGACCCGTACTTTGTGATGTACGAGCCGCTCGTGAAGCTGATGGCGGGCAAGCCCATCCTCGTGGATACCAATCCGACGTTCGCGATTGACTTGGCGAAAGTGCGCGCAGCGATCACGCCGCGCACCAAGGCGATCCTCTTTAACAGCCCGGCGAACCCCACCGGCTACGTGGCGAGCGATGCCGAGGTGCGCGGGTTAGCTCAATTAGCAGCCGAGAAAAACATCGCCCTCGTCAGCGACGAAATCTACCGTCTATTCAGTTACGACCAGCCATTTGTCTCGCCGGCGAAGTACAACGACAAGACCATCGTTATCGACGGCTTCTCGAAGACCTACGGAATGACAGGCTGGCGCGTCGGCTGGGTACACGGGCCCAGCGCGATCATCGAGGAGATGATCAAAGTGCAGCAATATTCGTTTGTGTGCGCGCCGCACCCGTTGCAGGTCGCCGCGGTGGCCGCGCTCGATATCGACATGCAGTCGCACGTGGACGCCTACCGGCAGAAACGCGATCGGCTGCTGGAGGGAATCTGCCAACACTACGAAGTAACGCCGCCCGGCGGCGCGTTCTACGTTTTTCCCCGCGTGCCGGCCTGCGGCGACTGTGCGGCAACAAGCGGCAGCCAGTTTGTCACTCGCGCGATCGATTTGGGATTGCTGGTTGTGCCGGGAAACATATTCAGCCAGCACGATACGCACTTCCGTATCTCGTATGCCGCCGACGAGCGGACGATCGATCGCGGCATCGAAGCCCTCCGCCGGTTGGCCAACGGTTAAGGCCACGATGCACTCAGCGCAAAAACTAACCCCGGTCTTGCGACCGGGGTTAGTGTCTTTCTTACTGTTCTCTACACTCTTAGAAGAGGTAGATCGCGTCGAATCCATATAGCAACTGGTCGTCGGACGCGCCATCGTCGTACGGGTCGTTGCCGAGGGCATTGGCCGCCCCGTCGTACCAGTCGTAGCGAACTTCGGGCCGCACGATCAAGTTGGGATTCCAGGTCGGCTTGTAGTTGGCGCCCAAGGAAAGCTCGTAAAAGTTTCCTTCAAAGCCGCCAGCCGAAGCCGGGTTGTTGCTGAAGCCCAGGTTCGGGTAGTCGCCGGCCGGAGCAACGCGGAATCCGTCGTCGTCGCGGAACCATTCAGCACGCACGCCCCAGGTCCAGCAGCAGTTGTACTTGTAGAACAAGTAGGTGTTCACACCGTACCACTCGGCGTCTTCGCCGCTGCCAAAGGCGTTCTCCTGATTGCCCCAGTCACTCTGCACCACCATCGACGTGCGGTCGGTCATCGTGCGGCTATACACGACGCTCTGCACCCAACGCGTGTCGGTCGGTTGGACCGTGGCAAAGGTCTGTTCCTCGTCGCCGATGCTCAACGCATACGCGAGCTTGCTGTTTCCGTCGCTGGCGGTAAACGTAGCGCCGCCGAGGAACGACTGCTCGTCGTACACATCTTCAAAGTTATCCCAGCCGTTGGTGATGCCGCCGATTAGGCTGAAGCAGTCGTTCGCCTTCCACGTGGCAAGGATGCCCGTGTGGGTAAACGGCTCGCCGTACTGCATCGTATACGCGTGTGTGTAGAAGAAGTTATCCGGAGCGGTAACCACTTCGTACCCGATGATCGTGTAGAAGTGACCGACCTTGACCGACAAGTCGTTGTAACCCACTTCGACGTACGCCTGCGGCATAGCCAGACCGTAGAACCGGTCGTCGCTGTTCCACTTCGCGGTGAAATCGTCGTTAGCGTCCAGGCCGCGGGCAATCGTGAACCGGTAGTCGCTGCCATAAAGCAGGTCAACACGGCCGCCCAAATCCCAGCCGCATCCGCCGGTGTTGATCGGCCGCTCAGCCAGCAAGTAAAACTGGTTGAGCTGGCCGTCGTCGCGATCGGCAAACGTCACCGGGCCATTGAAGTTGCTCGCCGGGTCGTCGGAATTGAACATAAACCCGCCGTTGATCCAGCCACGGATCGAAGCGTTGTGCTCCTTCAGGCAGCAGCAGTCGAACAAACGGCACGGCTCGCAAGTCTCACACTCGAGCTTGCACTCTTCACAGCCGCAGCCGTTGTCACAGCCGCTGGTGCAGCCGTCGGCGCAGCCAGTGCCCGTGCAGCTATCGCAGGCAACCGCGCCGGCGGCGGGCGCCATCGCGCCGTTGGCAACCGGGGCCGGAGCCGCGGCCTTGTCACTCGGCGAGGGCGCCGCTTCGTCTTGTGCGTAGTAGTCGTAGCTTCCGTACTCAAAGCCGACCGGCGTCACGGGCTGGCGCAGGCCGCTCTGGGCGAAAGCCAGTCCGGCTGATAGGCCGGCGGCAGTGGCGACGAGTATCGCCCATTTCGAAACCTTCATGGTTCGTCACTCCAATCCTTGGGGAAACGGGGTGCAGGTGTGTCCGTCACACGATTGCGGTGGGGAACGAGCGGTGGGATGGCAGGGAGGGAGACCGCCAACTCTCACGGTCCATTGCCAAATTTGCTATCGGTCCCCGTCAAGACGCAAATTGACCCCAAAGAGCGTACAAAAAACACGCTATTCACAACCGGAACCCACGGCGCGGCAAACCTTAACGTCTGCCGAAACGATCCGGTGTAATCGCACGGCCGGTGGCCCATTTCACAGAAGCCGCCGTTGATGCAAGACAATCAAGCCGGCGAGCGAATAGCTTGCCCTAACGGCAAGGTTTGACACCGCATATCTGGGGATCCACGCTATCCTCCGTCCTCGTTCTTCATCGCTTCAACGAGTTGCCTCTTCACCGAATAAAGAATCGCGTGCAGCCCGCGCGTCCGCTGCATGCCCAATGCATTCTCCAGGCCCAACTGACGCACCAGTGTCGGCTGGTTGTCGAAAAACAGCTGGGCCTCGCCGCCGTTAAATGCCTCCATCAACACACTGATAAACCCCCGCGCCGTCGGCGCTTGCGGCGATGCCCACGCGTCGATGTGAATTCGTTCGTCCTTCAGATCAGCCCACAAATACACTTCAGCTTGGCACTCGTGCACGCGATGTTTGCCTGACAGCCGCTCTTGCTCGTAACGTTCCGGCAGCGGCGGCATTTCGCGCATCGAAAAGTCGCTTAACAACTCCAACCGCTCGCGCGGCTCGAGTTCCGAGAACTCGGCAACGATCTGATCGAATTTACTCGCGGTGGAAGCCACTAAAAATCTCTCCACTGCCTATTCCATGTACGAAACAAAAACTGCGACCACCGGTCGCAGTTACTCACGCGGCATTTTCCTTTTTGGCAACTACGGACCAGTGGGAATCATCTCCCCGGCGCACTCCAACTGCTCCCTCGCGGCCCTTGCCGTCGCCGGCGGCAAACGTTGTCCGCCCCGCCCCCTTCTCGATCGGCGAGCCTACCAGGTTCCCCCACTCCGTCCACGAACCATCGTAGTTCTTCACGCTCGGGTATCCCAACAGATACTTCAGCACAAACCAAGTGTGGCTCGACCGCTCGCCGATCCGGCAGTACGCGATCGTCGTTCCGCGGCGCTTGAGCCCACATTCCTTTGCGTAGAGCTTCTCCAAGTCCTTTGCGGTCTTGAAAGTGCCGTCCTCGGCCACCGCCTTTGCCCAGGGGATATTGATCGCACCCGGAATGTGCCCGCCGCGCAGCGCCCCCTCTTGCGGATAGTCGGGCATGTGCAATAACTCGCCCGTGTATTCACCCGGCGAGCGAACGTCGATCATTTGCTTCCCGGCTCGCTGGTGTTTGAGCACTTCGTCGCGAAAAGCGCGGATCGACGGGTCAGGATCCTTCGCCTGGTAGTCGGTCACTGGATACTGCGGTTCGGGATCGCGTGACCACTCTTTTCCGTCCAGCTCCCAACGCTTGCGCCCGCCGTTCATGATCAGGCACTTCTCGTGGCCGTAGAGCTTGAACGCCCAGAATGCGTAGCACGCCCACCAGTTATTCTTGTCTCCGTAAAACACCACCGTCGTGTCGTTGCCGATCCCCTTGCTGCTGCACAGACGCTCGAACTCGGGCTTGCCGACATAGTCGCGGATAATCGCGTCTTGCAGGTCAGTCTGCCAGTCGATGCGCACGGCTCCCGGAACATGGCCTTGTTGATAAAGCAGCAAGTCCTCATCACTTTCGGCAATCCGTACGTTCGGGTCATTCTTGTGTTGATCGACCCAATCAGTGGTCACCAGGACTTCGGGATGAACGTATTCAGTGGCCATATATCAGCTCCTCTGCGGCCATTTCCGCATAGGCGAGGCAATGCGACAATCGAGAGCCGCGTCAATCTAATTCTACGGCGGCGGCCAAGGCGGGTGAAACCACTCCGTGAGCCGGCCGACCGGCGGTAAACCATCGGATATGGCGATAACCGCCACTACGGCCAGCATTTTAACAGTTTACGGTCCCGGCGTCAGCGTCCCCGGAATCGTCCATCAATCTGAGGGCAACTCGTCGAGATTCGCAAGGCTACGACTCCTGGAACGATGCGAGTAGAATCGTCCAGTTCGATCCAGGCTCCGCCCTTCCATGAGAAACAAGTCAATCGCCATATGTCGCAACAATACATCTATCAAATCGTTGATCTCACCAAAAAGTACGGGCCGAAAGAAGTTCTCAAGAATATCTGGCTCTCGTTCTATCCCGGCGCAAAGATAGGCGTGCTCGGCCGAAACGGCTCCGGAAAAAGCACGCTGTTGCGCATCATGGCCGGCTGGGATAAAGAGTACGAAGGCGAAGCCCGACTGACCGATGGCTTCACCGCCCGCTATCTACCGCAGGAACCCCAGCTCAATCCGGAAAAGGATGTGCAGGGCAACGTCGCGGAGGGCGTCGCCACCACACGCGCGATTCTCGACCGCTACAACGCCATCAATGAGCGTTTTGCCGAGCCCATGGAACCAGATGAGATGGAGAAGTTGCTCGCCGAGCAAGCCCGTGTTCAGGACAAGATCGACTTCATGAATCTGTGGGAGCTCGACCGCCAGATCGAGATCGCCATGGACGCGATGAACCTGCCCCCCGGCGATGCCGATGTCACCAAGCTATCCGGCGGCGAACGCCGCCGCGTCGCCCTCTGCAAGATCCTGTTGGAGCGCCCCGACCTGTTGCTCCTCGACGAACCGACAAATCACCTCGACGCAGAAAGCGTACTCTGGCTTGAACGTCACCTGGCCGAGTATCCCGGCACCGTCGTTGCCGTCACCCACGATCGTTACTTCCTCGACAACGTAGCCAAGTGGATCCTCGAGATCGACCGTGCCCGCGGAATTCCGTTCGAGGGCAACTATTCGTCCTGGCTCGAACAGAAAAGCGCCCGGCTGAAGGTCGAGGAAAAACAGGAAACCGCCCGTCAGAAAACACTGTCCCGCGAGCTGGAATGGATTCGCAGCTCACCTAAAGCGCGCCAGGCCAAGAGCAAGGCCCGCATCGCTTCCTACGAAAAGCTGGCCAGCGAACAGTTCCAAGAGCAGGACCAAGAGTTCGAGCTCCAAATCCCGCCGGGCAAGCATCTCGGCACGCTCGTGGTCGAAGCCAACAACGTCACCAAGGGATATGGCGACCGCGTGTTGTTTGAAAACCTCTCCTTCCGCCTCCCACCCGGCGGTATCGTCGGAATCATCGGCCCCAACGGCGCCGGCAAAACCACGCTCTTCCGCCTCATCACCGGCCAGGAAAAACCGGACTGCAGGCGAGCTGAAGGTCGGCGACACCGTCGAGATGGGTTACGTCGATCAACTCCGCGATGAGCTCGGTTCCGACAAAACCGTCTGGGAGGAAATCTCCGGCGGTCACGACACGATCGAGATGGGCGGCCGCAAGATCAGCTCGCGGATGTTCGTAGCTCGCTTCAACTTCCAAGGCCCCGACCAGCAAAAGAAGGTCGGCGTGCTCTCAGGCGGCGAGCGCAACCGCGTGCACCTGGCCAAGCTTTTGCGCCGCGGCTCCAACCTGCTCTTGCTCGACGAGCCGACCAACGATCTCGACGTGGATACGCTACGTGCGCTCGAGGAGGCGATCACCAATTACGCCGGCTGCGTGGTCGTGATCAGCCACGACCGCTGGTTCCTGGACCGGATCTGCACGCAAGTGATCGCCTTTGAAGGCGACGGATACGTCCACGTCTGCGAAGGAAACTTCCAGACCTACGAAGATCAGCGCCGCGAACGCCTCGGCCTCGACGCCGAACAACCCCACCGCTTCCGGTATAAGAAACTGCAGCACTGATTCCGCGCTCCGAATTCCGAACTCCTCACACCTTCTCGCACTTCTTCACCATCATCACCTCGTTCCCCCGGTCGTTGAACGCCACTTCGTCCATAAACGTCCGCATCAAGCGAATTCCACGCCCCCGCTTTAGCTCGCCGTCGCCATTCGCGTGAGTCGGGTACTGACGGGCGTCGAAGCCCGGTCCTTCATCGCGAACCACAAACTGCGCACGGTCGCGATCGATCATGATATCGACGAACACATGCCGATTGGAGTATGGCTGCTGCCGTTGCCGCTCCTCGAACACACCGCGGCCACGCCCGGTGATCAGCGCCTCGCGCGCGTCCTGCATCTGATCGGCGTTCAGCTCCAGGTTGCCGTGAATGATCGCGTTCGCCAAAGCCTGCTGCAGCGCCATCCCAATCCGGTACTTCCCGGTCGTATCACACAGACCCAACGAAGATACAAGCTGCTGCACCAACTCCACCAGCGGGTCGATCAACTCCGTGTCGTTCACCAGCTCGAACGTGAATTCCGCCCGCGTTTGACAGTCGCTCAGCTTTTCGTAGCTGCGGTCCTCGCGCGTCAGATTCAACACCTGCTCAACCGATTCCTGCAACAGCTCCGCCAGCTCGCTCTTAGGCACGTAGCTCGCCGCCCCGGCGTGCAACGCCTCGAGCGCCAACTCCTCGCTGCCGTGAGCTGTGATCAAAATCACCGGAACCTCCGGGTACTCGTCGCGCACCTCGCGCACCAATCCCAATCCGTCCAACTCCGGCATTTGTAGGTCGGTCACCACCAGGTCCACCTCCAGATCGCGCATCCGCGTGACGGCGTCGCGGCCGTTTTCCGCCGTCTCCACCTGCATGTTGGGGACCTTCTTGAGCAAGCCCGACACCAGCCGACGATCGACCGCCGAGTCGTCTACTACCAATACGGTTGCCATGGGATCCTCCGAGGCGTTTTTGATCTGTTCAGCCCCATATCATGCACCGGCCAAGCCTGCGCTTTTCAATCTGCCAGTTACAATTCGCCGATCCACAGTCAGGACGTCGCCGCCGCGGACGTGGATGCCAGCCGCGCCTTCATTTGTGGCACAATTCCTTCGAGTTCCGCTTTCAGCTCCACAATCGCTGTCTGCGCCCCTCCAGCTCGCCGTTGCTCGCCAGCGTCTCCACGCGCATCGCCCGATCCACGGTCCCTTGTACTCCAAAGTATCGCGACGCCCCCTTGATCGTGTGGGCCGCTCGTCGAACCATTACCGCGTCGCCGCTGGCCATCCCCTGATCGAGTGCCGCCACCTGCTTCGGTGCCTCCTCCAGAAAAGCCTCGATGATCTCGCGCAATAAGTCCTCGTCCCCCTGCACGCTCGCCAACGCCACCCCCCAATCAATTTCTCCGCCGCTGGCGGACTTAATGTTTTCGCTTTCGGGCGGTTCAACGGCGGTTGTCGCGGTTCCAGCAACCGCCTCATCAATGACCGCATACAGGTCGGCGGCGCGAATCGGCTTGGAAATGTACCCGTCCATTCCCGCAGCCAAACATCGTTCGCGGTCCCCTTTCATTGCATGCGCCGTCACCGCGATGATCGGCACTCGGCGACCTGTGCCCGCTTCGCGCTCGCGTACCACGCGCGTCGCCTCCAGCCCGTCCATCTCCGGCATTTGCACGTCCATCAGTACTACGTCGAACCGCTCGCGCTGGACCGCCGCCACCGCGTCGCGACCATTCCCGACAATCGAATAGGTGTGCCCCGCTGCGCTTCAGCAGCCCAACCGCCAGTTTCTGGTTCACCACGCTGTCTTCCGCCAACAACACCTTCAGCACTCGTCGCGGCGGCGGCGCGATCGGTTCTCAGTCGGTGGCCTGCCCGCCGCTCGGCGCCATTCGGCATGCCAGACAACCCACGATCGCATCAAACAAGCTCGACTGCTTGACGGGCTTGGTCAGGTACGACGCCACGCCCAACTGCCGGCATCGCGCCGCCGCGTCCCCCTGATCGGCCGATGACAGCATTAATAGCGTACAAAGTCCAAGCTCCGGCGAACTCTGAATCGCCTCGGCAAGCTGAAACCCGTCCATCTGAGGCATCATGCCGTCCAACAGCGCCACCGTGAATGGATCGCACAATCGCTGCGCTTCGACCAGCGCCTCAAGCGCCGCACGACCATCTTCCACCGCCACCGGCCGCATTCGCCAATTACGCAAAAGTTCAACCAGTATTCGCCGGTTCGTCGCGTTGTCGTCCACGATCAAGACGCGCAGATCGTCCAGTTGCGGAAGCTCGCGCTCGACTGGTTCGCGCCTCCATTTCACGCTGCAACCCAAATCGCGCCGTGAAATGAAAGGTACTGCCGCGCCCCGGCTCGCTTTCCACCCAAATTCGCCCCCCCATCAGCTCCACAAGCTGCTGCGAGATCGTCAGTCCCAGACCGGTGCCGCCGTACTTGCGTGTGGTCGAACTATCGGCCTGTGCAAATGCCTGGAAGATGAGATGCTGTTTTTCGAGCGGAATGCCAATGCCGGTATCCCGGACGGCAAAATGCAGCAACACGCTGTTCGACTGGTCCCCGATCGCGGGCGACCCTGCCTCGCCGTTGGTCGCAGCCGCGCTGGACACTTCGACCACCACCTCACCTTGCCCGGTGAACTTGATCGCGTTTCCCACAAGGTTTACTACGATTTGCCTCAGCCGCCCCGCATCTCCCACCAATCGGTCGGGCACCTCTGGATCGATCCGGCACGCCAGTTCCAGCCCCTTCTGCTCGGCGCGGATCGCAAGCGTATCGAGCGTATGCCCCAGCCTGTCGCGCAGCGCGAAATTCACCTCATCCAGATCAAGCTTGCCGGCCTCAATTTTCGAAAAGTCGAGAATGTCGTTTAATAGTTGCAGCAGTGCGTCCCCCGACTCCTTTACCAGCGTGAGATACTCGCGCTGCTCGGGTGCGAGCTCCGTGTGCAGCGCCAGCTCTGTCATCCCGATAATTGCGTTCATCGGTGTGCGGATCTCGTGGCTCATATTGGCCAAGAAGTCGCTTTTCGCGCAGCTTCGCCCTCCGCCGCCTCCTTCGCAAATTGCATCGCCTCTTCGATTCGTTTTCGGTCGGTAATATCGCGCGAAACGCCAAATGTGCCCGCAATTTGTCCGCGCGTATCGCGCAGGGGCATCTTCGTCGTCGATACCCAGATGATTCGACCGTCCGGCCAGACCTCCTTCTCCTCCTTGCCGATGATTGGCTCTCCGCTTTCCATCACTCGCTGTTCATCGTTAAATGCGGCTTGCGCATGCTCAGGCTTGAAAAAATCGAAGTCATCTTTTCCCAGTGCATCGCTCGCGTCGGCCAACGAGAATCGCTTGACCATCGCTTCATTGATTCGGATGAATCGGCTCTTGTGGTCCTTGAAGTAGATCGAGTCCGGAATGTGATCCAGCAAGCTGGTCAGCAATTGGCGCTCCTGCGCGAATGAATCCTCGGCACGCCGCTTCTCGGTCACGTCCCAAAAAATCGCCTGGACGCCAACAATCTCATTCCGCGAGTCATACACCGGTGACTTCAACACCTGCACATAGATCATCTCACCGGCCGATTTCTGATGCTCCTCGACCGTCTCGAACACACGTGCCGTCTCCATCACCAGCTCGTCATCGCGGCGATATTTCTCCGCCAGTTCTTTCGGAAAGAAGTCGAAATCCGTTCGTCCCACAAGCTGCTCGATTGGCTTTTGAATCGTTTCGCAAAACCGCCGGTTTCCAAACGTGAATCTTCCATCGCGGTCCTTGCGAAAAATATTCAGCGGCAGCCCCTCGACCAGCGAGTGATACAGCGCCTCTGAGTCGCGCAGCGCCTGCTCGGCACGTTCGTGCTGCGCCTCCGCACGATGCAGCAGCCGCGCGTTCGACCATACCAGGCCCGCCAGTACGACGGTCGTCAACACCACGAACAGCGACAAACCAAACCGCTGGTCCTCCACCGCCGACTGCGCTTCCAACCATGTGCTAAACAGACCCAACAATGGCGGAATGCCGATCGCCGCCGGCAACAATCGCCGCGACAGGATTCCCGCGCCGCTGTTCGATGTGATCGCCGCCATCAATCCGCGATCCGGCCGAGCACAAAGCACTCCCAGCGACAACAGCGCATGCGCAATCGCAGTGGGAAGCGCCATCGGAATTCCGGTCCCCACCCCGTAGAGCGCTCGCACGTTGAAGCAATAACCCAACAATACCAACCACGCTACTGAAGCAGCCGCCAGCGCTAGCACCTGTGCCGGGCGATTGCCCGCTCGCGTCTCCCAATCCATCATCAACAGGGCGAGCGCAATCGTAATAAAGCACAGCGCCGTATTCGGCGCCATGCGATTGCCGTTCAATTGGTCCGAGAATAAAACCTGGTCGATCCCCGTTCCCTGGAGCAGATACATCATTACGCAGGCGACAGCGATCACAAGCGCCGTGCCCGCCAGCAGCTTGCCGATCATTCGCGGCCGACGCGTCAGACGCTCGCTCAAATCAGCGCCATTTGACGCACGCCGCTGCAACAACAGCGACACGCCGCACAAGATAAATGAGATCGCCGTCAACGGGTTCATTGCCACCCATCCCGGCGCGGGACGCGTGAGCGCAGCGATCCCGCTCGTCCAGCCGATCAGCACGACAACCGCAATGGCGACAACCGTTGCGCCGGCCAACAGCGAGAACCGCGCAAAATGACGGGCCAGTCGCGGACACGCAGACATGGCGCCAGTACTCCGGGATCGGAGGAAGATTTGTGGTGCAGCCTGTCGGCTGCATTGCAGATTCGATCGCCTGCACTGCAGCTCGCTCGGCAACAGCCTCTTCTGATCATTCTCAGTATCTTGTCCGCCGCGAAACGACGCAAGGAATTCGATGCGGAATTCCGGCCCAATCGTGCGCTCCTCCGCCAAGTCATCGCCCATCCACCTGCTTAATGAATACCAGCCGCCGCCACCTGCGGCCCGCACAACCCGAGCCTTCGTCGCAATCGTTCCCTGTCGCACCGATACCCAATCCTCGCCGATCGCTTCGGTTTGCCGCCGGAGAATATTGACCTATTTTTAGGTGAAGACTTCTAGCCGTTTTTGGCCGTCGAATTCGGCCTTGTTTCACTGACCACTGGCTGTGTTTTGCCATGCCCAAACCCAAATCCCGCACTCGCCTGTTTGTCGATCGCGACGTCCAGGGCGCTCTGGTGAAGCGGATCGCCTCCCAGTGGATCGCTTTCGTGTTGTCGTTGAGCGTTTTGCTCATCGCGTTTCAATACTTCGAACGTCCCATGGACTCGTTCGATGATCAGGTCCAAGTGTTCTTTTCGCGCCACCTGGTCATGTTCGTCATTCTGATGGTGCTCTTGCCGCTGTTCATATACGACGCGCTGAAGCTCAGTCATCGCTTCGCGGGACCGATGGTTCGCGTCCGACGCATGCTCGGACAACTGGCTGCGGGTGAACCGACCGATTCGCTTCACTTCCGTGAAGGCGACTTTTGGAACGACGTGGCCAACAACTTCAACGCCATTCGCGCCAAGCTACAGCGCGAATCAGCCAATGGACAGGCCACAGAGCGGTTAAACAATGGATCACGCAGCTCCGATACCTCCGATAAAGGTCATGCTCCCGTTGTTTAAACTCCTTGCTACCAAAACGGGTAATGGGTCCGAGCCAGCCAGCACGGCCACCCGCAACAACGGATTGCGGCGCGGCGCCTGTCCCCGCTTTGTCCATCGTCGCGGCGTGGCAACCGTAGAACTGGCAATCAGTTTGCCGATTCTGCTGATGCTCGTTGTCGGCGCAATCGAAGGCGCGAACTTCATCTTCCTCAAGCAATCGGTCACCGTGGCCGCATACGAATCCGCGCACATCGCCTGCCAGGCCGGCGGCACCTCGGTCGAGGCCCGCCAGCGTGCCCAGGAGATCCTCGATGCGCGAACTATCGAAGGCTCGAACATCGCCTTCGACCCTCCGACAGTCGAAGACGCACAGCGCGGTGAACTCGTCGCCGTCACTGTCTCCGCTCCGGCCAGCGCCAACTCCATCGGATTGCGCCGGTTCTTCCACACTCAAACGGTGACGGCGACCGTCAACATGCTCAAGGATTGAACTGGCGAGCCGTAGCCCCCTTTGCGAGATCTCATGATTCAACGCACTCGACAGCGACAGCACCTCCGCCGCCAGGGCGCCATGCTCGTCCTCGTGGCACTCACGCTGGTGATCTTCATCGTGGCCGTCGTCTTTTCGATCGACGTGGCTTACATGCAGCTCGTCCGCGCACAGCTTCGCGCCGCCGCTGACGCCGCAGCCCGCGCCGGTGCTCAAGCCCTGTCGATGCAGCAGAGCGATCAGGCCGCGATTGACAAAGCGATCGAAATCGCCGCCCTCAACCACGTCGCCGGCCAGCCGCTTGCGCTCTCCGACGACGATATCGAACTCGGCCGCCCCGTCCCTCAGGCCGACGGCTCATGGCAATTCGTCGCCGGCGCTCAGCCGTACGGCGCCGTCCGCGTCCACGCCTTCAAATCAACAACGACCGCCGCCGGGCCCGTCCGGCTGCTGCTCGGCGGCCTGCTCGGCCGCACAAGCTTCGAGCCCGAGCAGTTCGCCACCGCCTCGCAGGTGGATCAGGACATCGTGCTCGTCGTTGATCGCTCGGGCTCCATGGCCTGGGACCTTTCGGGCGACGAGTGGAGCTATCCGCCCGGCGGCCGCGGCCATCCCACGGGTGAGAATCACCCCCCGCATCCGACATTGAGCCGCTGGGCAGCCGCCGTTGCGGCAATCGGCGAGTTTGTTGCCGCGATCAACACCACCAACCCGAATGAGCAAGTTGCGATGGTTACGTTCTCCAGCGATTCGGGAGCGGTGCTCAAGGCCACGATCGACTCGGTGCTCGGCTTTGACTACACAGAGATCACCGGCGCGCTTGCCGACTTGAGCAGCCAACCGATCCGCGGCGGAACCAACATCGCCGCCGGCATCGACTTTGGTGTGGCCGCGCTCGAAGCCAACGCCGCCCGCCGTTACGCACAAAAAACGATGATCGTGATGACCGACGGGCAGTGGAATCAGGGCCGCGACCCCCGCGAGGCCGCGCGCGAAGCCGCCGCCAAGGGGATCAAGATCCACGCAATCACGTTCAGTGAAAACGCCGACGAAACCAGCATGCGCGACGTGGCCACGATCGGCGGCGGCAAGCACTACCACGCCCCCGACGCCCAGTCGCTCAAAGATATTTACCGCGAGATCGCCCTGACACTCCAGGTCATCCTCACCGAATAAAAAGGTGCCAGGAACCTATTCACAACAAAATCTCATGCTTGCCATTCGCAACTCCGGATTCCCCCATCGCCGCGGCGCCGCGCTCGTCGAGTTCGCGCTCACGGCTCCCCTGCTCTTCTTGATTCTGTTCGTCTCCATCGAATTCATGCGCGTCAACACGATCGTTAACACGATTGAGAACGCCGCATACGAGGGCGCCCGCCGCGCCATCGTACCCGGCGCGACCGCCGACCAGGCGATCGCCGCCGCCCGGGCGTTGACTGACGCCATCGGCGTCCGCAACCCGACGATCGACGTCGATCCCTCCACGATTGCGTTTTACACGCCGGAGATCACGGTGACCGTGAGCGTTCCGTCCGACGACAACGCTTTCATCGCTCCCCGTTTCTTCGCCGGCGACACGATCACCAAGACCTGCACGCTCTCTCGCGAAATCGCCAACAGCCGCCTCCGCCCATCGGCGCCATAGCCCAACTGAGAAGCACTTGAACATAAGTGCGCGCATTGTTTACGCGATCGGTGATCATTGGTAAGCTTCGTCGAACGCCACACATCGAACCTTGCGCGTGATCAGCAATGCAGACGACTCCCATAGCGTTCTGTACGTTGGCAAGTCGTGGTTCGACCTGACTCGCCGCTCGTGTTTCGCATGTCGTCTAAGTCCCTTCCGCCGACAGCCGAGGAACCCCGCGCCGTTACGCGCATCTTCGGGCTGCCGCTAGATCTGCTGGGATTCTTAATCGGCCCAATCGTTCTCGCCGCCTGGATTAACAGCGACCCTCGGGACCTATCGGATCTAGGCGTCATGCAGCATCGCCTGGCTGGCGTCATGCTGTTGACCGTAATCTGGTGGCTCACCGAGCCGATCCCCATCCCCGCGACAGGGCTTTTGGCCGTCGGGCTTGCCGTGATTCTCGGCGTCGTGCCACCCGTCACTGCCGGCCCCCGCGAATCATTCAAGGCCGTGCTCGCGCCGTTTGCCGACCCAGCGATGTTTTTCCTAATGGGCGGCATGTTCATCGGCCAGGCGATGATGCGCCACGGACTCGACCGACGCTTCGCGTTATCGATTCTCTGCTCCCCTTGGGCGGGCCGCTCACCGGCCACCGTCCTCGGCGGTGTCGGCTTGGCCGTGTGTCTGGTGTCGATGTTTGTCTCGAATACCGCCGCCACCGCGATGGTGTACCCGGTGACGATGGGGCTCATCGGAGTGATGGCCACCGGCAGCGGTTCGGCGTCGTTTGTGCGGTCGCCGTACGCCAGCGCGCTGTTGCTGATGACCGCCTACGCATCCAGCGTGGGCGGTATCGCCACACCGATCGGCACAACCACGAACGTCGTGGCCATGGGTTACTTCGAGCAATCCGGCTATTTCGGACGCTCCGTAGATTTTCTTCGCTGGACCGCGGTCGGCGTACCGATGATGGCTGTGCTATTTGTTGCACTGTTTGCGTGGATGCGGCTCGCCGCGCCGCCACGATCGATCGACATCGTCGCGCTGCGCAAATACCTTCGCGACGAGCGGGGCAAATGCGGTCATTGGAAGCGCGGTGAATGGAACACGCTGCTGGTGTTCGTGACTGCGGTTACGCTCTGGATCTTGCCCGGTATACTCGCCTTGTTTAGCGCGGAGGCTGGCGAGCTGTTTAACCGCCACCTGCCGGAAGAGATCGTCGCCCTGCTCATTCCGGTAATGCTCTATCTGCTGCCGGTCGAGTGGCGGCGGCGCGAATTTACACTCGCCGTCGAAGACTTGCGCAATCGATTGGGGTACACTATTGTTGTTCGGTTCGGGCCTCGCACTCGGAGGATTGCTCGATCGGACTGGTCTGGCAAAAACCTTGGCGACCGCTGGTGTCAACTATCTTGGCACCGATCATCTCTGGGTGCTCATCGCCGCCGCCACGGTGGCCGGCATCGTGCTCAGCGAATTCACCAGCAATGCCGCGACAGCCGCCACCATGATCCCGGTTGTCAATCAACTTTGCCGGCAATTGCAGGTCGATCCCCTCGGGCCGCTGATGGGATTGACGTTTGGGGCCAGCTTTGGCTCCGCGCTGCCGATCTCAACGCCGCCCAATGCGATCGTCTATGGTTCAGGCCTGATACCCATGCGCCGGATGGTCCGCGCCGGCGTCGTGTTCGACATCGTGAGCGCGGTTGTGATTTCCGCACGTGCTGTGGGCGGCGATCAAGCTCGGATGGTCGCCGTTTCTGAACTAAGCGCAGTTGAATGCCGAGCGCGAAGGCATAGTCATCGAATGTGTCGGAAGCCACAATGCCGTAACAGCTTAGGTTCACGCCACGGAAGTGCGGACACAACACCAAGAATAAAACCAATCGCCCGCGCATCGTTACTTCTGAGCGCCGTCAGGCACATGAGGGTCCAGTTGGCTTCGGCAGACGAGTTCAAGCTTGACCCGGTCGCTGTCGCCGCCCTGTACGTCGAGCACGGGGACGAGTTGCGACGGTTCCTCACCGGACTGCTGCGAGATAGCCACCTGGCCGCCGACGTGTTCCAAGCGACGTTCACCAAGGCGGTTGAGACCGGTCACACCGCTCGGCCGGACTCGCTCAAGAGTTGGCTTTTCACGGTGGCGTATCACGAGGCAATGCTCGTGCGGCGCCGGGAAACAACGGGCGAGCGAGCGCTTGCCGCGCGAATCCGTCAGCAAGACTTCAGTAATCCGTTCGTCGCACCGGAGAGCCGGCTGGTGCATGCGGAAAATGTCGAGCGCGTCCGGACGGCACTTCGGGAGTTGCCCGCGGAACAGGCGGAGGTTGTGCGACGGAGGATGTTTCGAGAACAGAAGTTCGCGGAGATTGCGGTCGAACTGGATCTGCCTTTGGGAACTGTGCTAACACGAATGCGACTGGCCTTGGCGCAGATTACGCAAGAGTTTGAAGCCGGACGAATGAACCGGAACGTTCGAACCGCGATGAAACAAGCAGACGCACAATTTGGACGCGAAACCGAAGCCGACCTCGACTGGCTGGCGTATCAGTATTTCGCCGGCGAGTTGCGCGACCACGACGCGGCTGTCTTCGAAAATCGCTTGGCTGTAGATCAAACTGCCCGCGAAGCGCTGGCCCAAGCGGTCGAGCTGTCTCGGGCGATCACACTATCCGGCGAGTCATCCATTTCGCCGGCGGGCGCGGCACTGAAGCGGCCGACGATGCCGATGCGCGACAACTTCTGGCTCAAGCCTGCTGGCTGGCTGGCCGCAAGCGCTGCCGCCGTCTTGGTCCTGGGTGTAACGCTGAACTTCCTCTGGTCGCCGAACACCACTGGCGGCCTCGAATCCTCGCTACTCGCCTCCGAGTGGACCGAAATCCGCGATCTGACCGAGGACGCTTTCGGCGATCCAGCGTCGCGAAGCGATTTAACGGAAAACAGTTGGGACGGCCTCTCGGCAACAACGGCTGTGGAAGATCTCGGTGAATCGAACTGGTTGCTTACCGCGCGACGCGCCGAACAACTTGCGCCTGGCGAAAACAAGGTGCAACAACAGTAGGCGCCATGCGACGTTTCATACATCCACTGCTGCTTTTATCGCTTTCGGCCGCTATCGGTTTCGCACAGTGCATTGCCGTAGCGCAAGACGTCGCGAACCTAAAACAATCGCAGAAATCGGAAACATCCAGTGCGGATCAGTCCGCGAAGGTCAAGCGTCCGCGTAAAGCCGCGCAAGAACCCTCCCTGCCCATGACGCCCGAGCGCGAGGCCGCGGCGCTCGATTTTGTGAAGAGCCATCACCCTGAGTTGGTCGCGCTCTTGGATCAACTCAAGGCCAAGGACCGCCGGCAATATGACGTTGTCGTTCGCGACCTGTTTCGCACCAGCGAGCGGTTGGCCACGATGCAGGCAAACGACCTGCCGCGATACGAGATTGCTCTGCGGGCATGGAAGTTGAAATCGCGGATTCAGGTGCTTGCCGCGCGCGCAAGCTTTGATGACGATCCAACGATACTGGCCGAGCTTCGCGCCGCCCTCGACGAACAAGCTGAAGTGCGCAAGCATCAGCTTAAATACGAACACGACCTGCTGGCCGAGCGGTTAGAACGCGCGGAGTCGGCGTTGGCGAACTTTCAGCGGGACCGCTCCCAGCAGGTCGATCGTCAATACGAGATGCTTTTGAAGCAAATCGAGAAATCGCGCAAGGACATGAAACTGCGGCTGACGCCCAAGACCGGCAAGGCCCGGCCTCCCAAGCGCGCCGACAAGCAATCCGTGGACGCTCCCAAGGGGTGAGACTCATGCGACGAGTGGTTTTAGCGTGCGCGGTGGCACTGCTCGCGGCGACGAGTGCCGCGGCCAATGAAACCATCCGTCCCATCGACGAGCGGTTCGCCGAGATCAAGCCGGGCTCTAACGGTGCCGAAGCCGCCGCCGACGAAGTCCCAGACTTCCGCAAGCACGTTGTTCCGCTCTTAGGCCGCCTCGGTTGCAACGGCCGCGCGTTGCCATGGCTCGTTCCAGGGCCAGGGCGGCTTTCGGTTGTCCCTCTTTGGCTACGACTTCAAAAGCGACTTTGAGGCGCTCGCCAAAGGTGACAAGCCTCGCCTCAATGAGCAGAAGCCGCTCGAAAGCCTGATCCTCAATAAGCCGACGCTCAGCATCGATCACGAGGGCGGCAAGAAATATGATAGAAACTCGTGGGAATATCGCGTCCTTCACCGCTGGATCGCCGCGGGTGCAAAGCCGGTGTCCGATTCAGCGCCGCATCTCAATCGCCTCGAAATTACGCCGAATGAAATCGTTTTTAAGAGCACCAGTGACACCGCCAACCTGAAAGTCATCGCTCATTGGTCCGATGATACCTCCGAAGACGTGACCGCGATCAGTCGCTTTCGCACCAACGACGACGCCGTGGCCAAGATCGATCCCACGGGGAAAGTCTCTGCCGCGGGAGTTGGCGACACACACGTCGTCGCCTTCTACGACAATGGCGTCGCTCCGGTGCCGGTGTTGATGCCGGTTTCCGATCAAATCAACGAGCGATACCCCGGCGTTCCGACGCCGACGAAAATCGACGAGCTGATCGTCGCCAAGCTCCGCAAGCTCGGAGTCGTACCGTAGCAACTTGGCAAGTGACGAGGAGTTTCTTCGCCGTGTTAGCCTTGACATCACCGGCACGCTGCCGCCGCCGAGAGGTACTCGCGTTTGCTGCCGACGCATCGCCCAAACAAGCGCGAAAAGAAGATCGACGAGCTGTTGGAACGGCCGGCCTATGCCGCCTGGTGGGCAACGCGACTGAGCGACTTGACCGGCAACAATCCCGCGACCATGCGTCAGCAGCTTGCACCTGCCCCCGTCGAGTGGTATCGCTGGATCCAAAAACGCATCGCCAACAACACGCCGTACGACAAATCGTCGCGGGCCTCGTCTCTGCGACTAGCCGCCGCGCGGATCAGAGCTTTGAAGATTTCTGCAAAGAGATGGCCGGCTACTATGCGGCGGAGAAGACCGGCGACTTCGCCGACCGCGAGACCATGCCGCATTATTGGGCACGGCAGAACTTCCGCAACGCCCGACGAGCGGTGATGGGTTTTGCCTACAGCTTCATGGGCATTCAAATCCAGTGTGCCCAGTGCCACAAGCATCCGTTCGATCAATGGACCAAAGACGACTTCGATCAGTTCAAAGCGTTCTTCGCTCGCGTGCGCTACGGTGTGGCCCCCGGCACCAAAGACGAAAGCGACAAGTTGTTGGTCGCGTTGGGTGTCGAACCAGATCCCAAAAAGCGCAAGAACAACAACCAGATCCAGAACGAACTTGCGCAAGATGGCGGCTGAGGGAAAGATCGTGCCGCACCAGGAAGTGTTTGTTACTGCCACCCAACCGGCCAGCCCGGCGCACAAAGGGTGAGAAAGGCCGCAATCGAGAACCGGCGGCCCAATATGGCAAACTGCTCGGCGGCGAGGAACTCGATCTGGCCAAACATGACGATCCCCGCACCGCGCTTTTGGATTGGCTCCGATCGACGATCCGCGACGTTCCTGGCACGGCGTTCGTCAACCGCGTGTGGGCGAACTACTTCAACGTCGGCATCATCCATCCGCCCGACGACATGAACCTGGCCAACCCGCCGAGCAACGCGGAACTGCTCGACTACCTCACGGCGGGTTTTGTCGAACATCAGTACGACATGAAGTGGCTGCACCGCGAAATCTGCAACAGCCGAGCCTATCAGCTTTCCTGGCGGCCGAACGAAACGAACCAGCTCGATACGCGCAACTTCAGCCGCGCGGTCCCGCGGCGCTTGCCGGCCGAGGTGGCTTACGACGCTGTCGTGATGGCAACTGCCGGCGACGAAGAGCTCGCAAAGCTGGCCGACAACGACAAAGACCGTGCCATTGGCCTCGGCAACTTAAACGGCTTGCAACCGGGCGCAGGCGGCGCAAATGCGCACGCCGCATACGCCCTGACTGTCTTCGGTCGGCCGGCGCGTGCGACCAACTGCGACTGCGAGCGGTCGGCCGAGCCCAGCCTGTTGCAAACGATTTATCTACAGAACGATTCTGAAACGCTGAGCTTCATCGAACGCACGGGTGGCTGGCAAAAGGAAACCGAGCGGATCCTCCTGGCAGAGCGCGAGAAACCCAAAGTGAAGACCGTTCCGGCATCGTTTGCCAAACCGGCGGACGGCCAGGATGGCGTGAAGGATGAGAACGCCCGCAAGCGCGACAGGCGATTGGACAAGCTCGATCTGGCGCAGCTCGAGCGGCGACTAAAACGCGCTCAGCAATCCCCTGAAGAAAACAAGGCGCTGATCGAAAGGATCGAACGCCGCATCACCGAGCTCCGCGAGGCCAAACCCGCCGCCGACGCGAAAGCTTCCGGGGAAAAGGATAAAACGGCGTCCGAATCGGCCAAACCCAGCAACGCCGCAAAACAACCGCTCGATACCGAAAAGCTCAACGAAGCAATTCGTGATGCGTACCTGCGTACCGTCAGCCGTCTTCCCAGCGACCAGGAGACCGAACGCGCCCGCCGTCACATCGAAGAGGCCCCGGCACTGGTGCCGGCCTCCGCGACTTGATGTGGGCATTGATCAACACGAAGGAATTCATTGTTAACCACTAATCTCACCAGACTTTCAGGTCTGGACGACTGACAACCGACAACGGACTCCCCATGCCCGCCAACTTCTACTGCGACGGCGTTCGACGACGCGATTTTCTCAAAGTCGGCGTCCTGGGCGGCGTCGGTCTAACGCTCCCCGGCTACCTCCGCATGTTAAGTGCGGGCGAAGTCGCAGCCAATCGCGCCAAAAGCGCGATCTTCATCAACCTCGGCGGCGGACCGTCGCACATGGACATGTTCGACCTCAAGCCCGACGCCCCCGCCGAATTCCGCGGCGAGTTCAACCCGATCAAGACCAACGTTCCCGGCGTCGAGATCTGCGAGCATCTGCCGCAGCTTGCGAAAGTGCGCCGACAAGTACGCGATCCTTCGCGGCGTCAGCCACACGCTGGCGGCCCACGAGCTTGGTACGAAATACATGAATTCCGGAAACCGCCCGCTGCCCTCGCTTAGAGTTTCCCGGCTTTGGCGCGGTAGTCAGTAAGGAATTGCCGACGCCCGGCGACTTACCGTCGTTCGTGGCCATTCCCAACACGCCGCAGCGCGCTGGCTATCTCGGCGTTCAATACGCTCCCCTTTCGACGAATGCATCTCCACAGCCCGGCCGACCGTTCTCCGTTCGCGGCATTTCGCTCGGCCGCGGTTTGACGGTCAACGATCTCGAAAAGCGCCACGAGCTACTGCGCGATCTCGACACCGCGTTTCGCGCCGTTGAATGCGAATGACGAGCTCCTCCACGGGCTCGACGAGTTCGGCCAACAGGCCCATAGCATCATCGGCTCGCCGCGCGCCGTACCGCGTTTGACATCAGCAAGGAGGACGCGAAGGTCTCTGAACGATTTGGCGCCAACCCGTTCGGTCAAAGCTGCCTCCTGGCTACACGGCTGATCGAAGCCGGCGTCCGATTCGTCACCGTGAGCCTCGGCGGCTGGGACACGCACGCGAACAACTTCACGCAGCTCAAAGGTGGCAAGCTCGCCACGCTCGATTCCGGTCTCGCCGCCCTGTTCAACACGCTTTCCGAACGCGGCCTGCTCGAATCGACATCCGTGATGGTCACCGGGGAATTCGGCCGCACGCCGAAGATCAACCCCCGCGCCGGCCGCGATCACTGGCCTCGCGCGATGTTCGTGCTCCTGGCCGGCGGCGGGATGAAGGGCGGCCAGGTCATCGGTGCAAGCGACGAAAAGGGCATGGGGCCCGCTGCAGAAGCGATCACTCCCGACCAGGTCGCGGCGTCGTTCTATCACAGCCTCGGCATCGACCACACAAAGGAATATCACACCCCGACCGGCCGTCCGGTCATGATCGTCCGCGAAGGTGGCCTGATCGAGCAATTGATTTAGTGATTGACCAATAACCAACCAGTTATCAACTGTGAAGGAAAACTATGAGAGTTTATACCAAACCGTTACTTGTCCTGATCGCAATCGGCATCTTCGCCGCCGCGGCGGTGCAAGGCGCCGACGACGCCGCCACGGAACAAAAGAAGGAAAGGAAGCGCGTCAAAAAGCGCGACGCAATTGCCAAGATGGTCGAGAATATCGACCTTACCGCCGATCAACAAGTTAAGGTCGAAGAAATCAAGCAAGAGTTCCAGCCCAAGCTCGCCGACCTTGCTAAACGACGCGCGGCAATCATGACCGAGGATCGGCTGCCAAAGAGAAGGAGCTGAGGAAAGCCGCGAAGGATGCCGGCAAAACCGGTAAAGAGTCCCGGGCCGAAATCGCCGCGGCGCTCGCGCTCTCCCCGGCCGAACGCGAACAGATGACGACAATCGAACGCGAAGATCGCCAGTTCCGCGGCGAAATCACCAGCCGCATCCGAGCCTTCTTGAACGACGAGCAAAAGGCGAAGCTGCCGGAGCCACGCAAGGAAAAAAAGAAGAAAGACAAGCAGTAGTCACCAATGCCAGCACAGGTTTGGCGCTGGTCGTTGGACCGCGCTCCCGTTCGGCTCGGGTCTCCCGACCCCGCCGAAAACAGCACCGGGCACGTGCCCGGCCCCGACTGGCCTCGCGAGTCTCTGGCGCGAGGCCAGTTTGCTTTTAGACTCGCTTGGTTGCAGAATAGCGGCCGCACGCCTGCTCAAATCTCGGGGATCTACCATGACCGCCTCTCCGCTTCGTACGGCGTTGTCTGCGGCCACCATTATTTTCATCGGCAGCTCGCTTGCCAATGCAGCCGACAACATTCCGCTCTGGGGCCGATTCGACACCAAGTTCAAGGCGGCTCAGAACACAGCCGACGACACGCGCGTCACCGCCGAATTCACGTCCCCCTCGGGCAACAAGCGCACCATCGAAGGTTTTTGGAACGGCGGCGTCGAGTGGGGCCTCCGTTTCATGCCCGATGAAGAGGGAAAATGGACCTACACCGTGAGCTCAGCGCCGGCCGCGGAGGGATTGAAAACCAGTGGCGAATTCGAATGCCGCGCGGATTCCGCGACGACTAATCGCTTCCGAAAGCACGGCGCTGTTCGCGTCGCCGGCTCTCGCACCTACCTCGAGCACGCCGACGGCACGCCGTTCTTCTGGCTCGGCGACACCGTATGGACCGGCCCCAACAACGCGACGCTCGACGACTGGGCTGAGTACTTAAAGGACCGCAAGTCAAAAAACTTCTCGGTAGTTCAGTTCAACATGCCCTGCCCTTGGCGCACCGCCGCCACCGATCGCGACGGTATGGTCGCCTTCGAAGGCCGCGAGAACATCAAAATCAACCCCAAGTTTTACGAGCGACTCGATCGCTTTATGGACGCCAACGAGCAGGCTGGCTTCCTATCCTGCCCGGTGCTGATCTGGTCGCTGACCAAACTCGACCCCGGCGCGTATCTCCCCGAAAAGGACATTCAAAAAATCATTCGCTACGAGCTCGCTCGCTACGGCGCGCACCACTGCGCTTGGATTCTCGCCGGCGACAATCGCTACGACCCCCAGCAGTCCGAGAAATGGAAACGGATCGGCCGCGCCATTTTTCCCAACGGCTGGCATCAGCCAATCACCACACAGCCCACGGGCGCGAACTGGCCCTGGGAGGACTGGCGCGACGAAAAATGGCTAACCGTTTTCGGCTACCAAAGCGGTCACGGCGACGACGCCAAGACGCTCGAGTGGATTCACTCCGGTCCCGTCGCCAAGAACTGGCAAAACAAGCCCGCTCGGCCGATCATCAACTTCGAGCCGCCCTACGAAGACCACAATGGATATCACTCGAAGAAACCACACCCTGCATACCATGTCCGCCGCGCGGTTTACTGGAGCTTACTCGCAGCTCCGCCGGCAGGCGTCACCTACGGCGGCCATGGTCTCTGGAGTTGGCAGAACGAGCCGGGCAAGACCCCGCCCGATCACGCGGGCACCGGCATTGCAAAGACCTGGCGCGAAGCGCTCGACCTCCCCGGCAGCACCGATATGAAACACATGGCGAAGTTGTTTGAGTCGTTGCGCTGGTGGGAACTCCGACCGCGCAGAGCTTGTGAAGGATCAGCCGGAGAATCAAGACCCATCACGATTCGTCTCAGCCGCTCAGGAAACCGATCGGACTACGATCGTCTACTATCTGGCCAAAGGCAGCGTCATCGACGGCGCCGCAAGTGCCGAAACAAGCGGCCTCCGCGCCCGTTGGTTCAATCCGCGCACCGGCGAATGGAATGACCCTGTACCGGCCAACCAGAAACTGAAATCGCCCGACGACCAGGATTGGCTGCTCATCCTGGAATAGGTTGCCACGTAAGTGTTGCCTCGCAATCGTCCGCTCCGAAAAACATCAGTCGCTCAAGGTCAACGAAGAATCGGCGCGACTCACCCACCGCGACGCGATCCGAGGTCGCGACAGCCGCCGCGAATCGCGCGCCATCGGTTGTGACTGCCTCAACCAACGTCCGATTCCCCACAAACTCCACGCTTTTCACTATCCCCTCAATCGCGCACTCCTCCCGCGCATGATTCGGCCAGGGGGCCAGCCCGATTGCCTCCGGTCGAACGCCCATCACAATCGGTCGTTCCACAATGCCAGCCATCGAACTGGACGTTGGCTCGACAGTCGCAAGCCGCATTGCGCCGGACTCAAACCACAGCCGTCCTTCGCTTGCTACCAGCCGCCCCTGAAAAAAAATTGTCGGAGGCGAGCCGAAGAATCTCGCGACAAACCGGTTCGCGGGCCGCTCGTAGATTTCCACCGCTGTGCCAATTTGCTTAATCTTACCTGCGCAAAGCACAACGATGCGGTCGGCCAGCGCCAGCGCCTCCTCTTGATCGTGCGTCACGAACAGCGTCGTCACCGGCTGAGCTTTGTGCAGTTGTGCCAGCTCAGCGCGAAGCTCGCGCCGCAGCGGCGTATCAAGGCTCGCCAGCGGCTCATCCAAGAGCAAGCACGCCGGACTCCGGACCGTCGCCCGCGCAATCGCCACGCGCTGCGCCTCGCCACCCGAGAGTGTCCCGGCGCGGTATCCAGCAAATGTGAGATCCCCAACCGCGCTGCGACACTTTCGGTCGCTTGCCTGATTTCCGCCGCCGACGCTCCTTGCGCACGCAGCGAATATCCCACATTGCCGCGCACGGTGAGATGCGGATACACCACCGGCTGCTGGAAGACCATCGCCACGTGTCTCTCGCGCGGCGAAACTCCCGTCATATCCCGCCCGCCGATCAATACCCGACCGGCCGAAAGAGATTCTAGCCCCGACACAATCCGCAGTGCCGTTGTCTTCCCCGATCCCGATGGCCCCACGATCACGACCAGCTCGCCGTCGGCAACATCAAGTGTGACATCCGCAAGCGCCGACACATTGCCCGGAAAAACCTTGCTGACTTGTTCCAGTTCAACGCGCACCATGTGATGCCGCCGATGAAACCCAGGATTGCCGCACGGCGTTGTCGCTACGGCGATACAGCCGGTTGCGCCGCTGGCGGATGGCTCGTCCCTTGAAGCGCCGCCACCACTCCTCGATCGCGCAAGTCACTCTTTTCGTCGAACAGCGATTTCGCGGCTTTCCCGTCAACCAGCCTGTTCGGCAGCCGCCTCAACAACGGAATTGTCAGCAACCGCCCGAAGGTCGAAACCGCAAACACAACCAGGTACGCGTTGAATGTCGAACCGCCGATTGCCAACAACAAGCCTCCCACCGCCGATCCCGCCACGCTCGCCACGGCGTACCCAAGATTGTACACCGTCAGCATACTTGTGCGGTGCGACGCGGGTATGCAATCAAACGACATCAAAATGATCGCCAGCTCAAACGCCGCCCACGAGACGCCTGCCACGACCTGAACGCAAAGCAGGTATGGCACCGAAGTGGAAACAACCCAGAATAGCGGCAGCGGAATCATCGTCAGCCCGCCCGCGATCATCAAACTTCGCGAGCCAAATCGCTGCGCAAACCGCCCCAAGAAGGGCATCGACGCCGTCTTCGCCACGATCGACGTGGCCAGAATCAGCATGTACGTCGCGTACGAATACTGAAGCTGCCCCAGAATAAACGGCGTGAAGTACGGCCCGGCAATCTGCGCAGTGGCGTACATCGCCCACAAGAAAAACAGGAGCCGCCCTTCTCCGCGATCGCGCAGCCGCGCCGCGATCTCACGCCTCCCAATCACGTGCATTTCACTTCCCGGGTGGATTGGTTCGCTTTGCGACGCCAATAACCGCGACGACACAAAGCGACAGCACGCCGCCACTGCAAAGATCACCGCGAACGCGTCGAGCGCCCGACCGATCGCGTGTCCATATTGAAGCGCGATCCCGCCGCCGACGAATCCGATCAACACCCCAAGCTGCGACATCCGGTTTCGCCGCGCAAAAAACCGCGAGCGAATCTGCGTCGGCACCAAACCCGTGACCCACGCGCTCCATGCCGGCCCGGCCGACATTCCTCCGCCCCAATACACGCCTGCCGCGACAAACAAAAACCAAACCGGTATCGCGCCGGCCACCGCCGCGATGACCAGCGGCAAGAAACTCGCCGCTTGCACCGCCGCGCACAACGAAACCCATCGCCGATACGATCCCAGCCGCCGCACGCCGAACGGAGAAACAAGCTGCAACATTGCGCCGGCCAACAGCGGCACGCACGCGATCAACCCCGACACGATCTCGCCCATTCCCAGCGCCAAGGCAAACGCCGGCAGATAGTTCTCGCCAATTCCCACCATCACACTGTATGCCGCACCGTCGCCGAGCATCGCCGACAAATCTCGGCGCATGCGCGACGGAAGCGTACAACTGCCAGGTTCGCTTTCCTCGGCTGTTTCCGCGACGGCAGCATGCGATCCTTTGCCGCGCCGCTCAATGGTAGGTGCAATGCTCACAGTGATCGTTGAGTGAAAGCGCGACTCCGCCGCGCAGCTGTGTCAGATGCCCGTTCCGTCCAAAAGGAGTGAAATCTTACTGGCGAGGTTCACACGCGCCCAGAGCGAGAACGCCCGGGTGGTGAGAAAGTGGGTCAATTAGGCGGGAAGCTGTCGACTTCCCATGCTAGACCGCGACCACGCTAAGTCAATCAGCGTTCGCCTCACCTTGACATGAACTGGCACGTGACATGCTCTATAATCAGCCTCGTATTAGTTTTTGGAATAGTGCACCAAGGATTGGCTCATGGCGACTGCTCAGCCGCCCAAAATAGCTTACGCCCCGTCCGCAGTTGCTCCTGTCCGTCGCATGCCAATCGGCGCCGAAGTGCAGCCCGCCGGCGGTGTCCACTTTCGCGTGTTTGCGCCGATTCGCAAAAGAGTCAGCATCGTCTTCGACTCCGCACTCCAGTCGGGCGATGGCAACGGGTCCGCGGCCGAGTTTGCGCTCGCGAGCGACAACGAAGGTTACTTCGCGGGTCTTGTCGCACAAGCGAAATCCGGCATGCGCTATCGCTTGCGTCTCGACGAAGAATCGCAGCTCTTCGCCGATCCCGCCTCGCGGTTTCAACCCGACGGCGTTAAAGGTCCCTCGGAGATCATCGATGCGGCGCAGTTCGAATGGCACGATCATGCCTGGCGCGGCGTCACGCTTCCCGGCCAGATCATTTACGAGCTGCACATCGGCACGTTCACGCCGGAAGGAACCTACGCCGCCGCGATTCACAAGCTGCCGCACCTGGTCGATCTCGGCGTAACGGTGATCGAACTGATGCCCGTCTCCGAGTTTCCCGGTCGCTTCGGCTGGGGTTACGACGGCGTGTTCCTGTTCTCGCCCACGCGGCTTTACGGCCGCCCCGACGATCTGCGTCGCTTTGTCGACGATGCGCATCGCCTCGGGCTCGGCATAATTCTCGACGTGGTCTACAACCACTTCGGCCCGGCCGACAACTACCTCCACATGTTTGCGGACACCTTCCACAGCCGGCATCACAAAACCGACTGGGGTGGCGCGATCAACTTCGACGAGCCCGACGCCGGTCCAGTCCGAGAGTTCTTCACTTCGAACGCGGGCTATTGGATCGACGAATACCACCTCGACGGCTTGCGCCTCGACGCCGTGCAAGCCATCATCGACGACTCGCCCGATCACATCCTCGCCGCGATTACGCGCCAATGCCGCAAGTCGGCGGGCGAGCGTAAGGTTATCGTCACCGCCGAGAATGAATTGCAAACATCGCGCATGCTGCGTTCTCCGATCGAGGACGGTTTCGGTCTCGATGGCGGTTGGAACGATGACTTTCATCATGCCTGTCGCGTGGCCATGACTGGTCTGAACGACGCCTACTACGCCGACTACCAAGGCACGCCGCAAGAGATCATTTCGGCTGTGAAATGGGGCTACCTGTTTCAAGGCCAGTGGAACAACCGGCAGAAGAAATACCGCGGGCACGCCGTGCTGGGGAATTCCGGCACATAGCTTCATTGTCTTCCTGCAAAACCACGATCAGGTTGCCAACTCACTCAACGGCCGGCGCATGCAGACCTACACCTCGCCCGGCCGCTACCGTGCGCTCACTACGCTTCTATTTCTGCGCCGGTACGCCGCTGTTGTTTCATGGCCAAGAGTTCTCCGCGTCCGCGCCTTTCTTGTACTTCGCCGATCACGAAGAATGGCTCAGCAAGCTGATCCGCGAGGGACGCGCCGCGAGCCTGCATCAGTTTCGCTGCCTTCGCGCGCCGGAGATGGAATTGTTCTTCGCCGACCCGGCCGCCGTCGAAACGTTCGAGTCCTGCAAGCTCGACTGGAGCGAGAAGGATACCCACGCGGAAGCGTGGAATCTGCACCGCGACCTGATCCGGCTGCGCAAGGACGATCCCGTTTTCTCCGCGCAGAACGCCGAGAGAATTCACGGCGCCGTCTTGGCGCCCGAGGCGTTTGCATTGCGCTACATTGGTCTTCATGGCGAGGACCGGTTGCTCGTCATCAATCTGGGACGTGACCTGTTTTGGACAACGACGGCCGAGCCGCTCCTGGCCGCTCCGCAGGGCACCGACTGGAAGCTCATGTTCACGACCGGCAACCCAAAGTACGGCGGCTCGGGGATAGCCACATTCGATAGCCGCGATTGGCACATTCCCGGCCATTCGGCGCTCGTCTTTCGACCGGAGGCCAGGGTGCTCGAACGCCACGAAGCACTCACCGGCTGGCCTGCGACCCCAGACTCTCCTGCTTGCTCAACTGACAACTGATAATGGCCAACTTACGCGGCACACGGCTTGCTCTCAACACCGGTGCCACTAACTCAACAGGAGCCTGTGCCATGGAACTCACCGCCGTCAAAGACGCTATTTCGTCGGCCGCCGAAAAGGTTTCGCATTCTGATGTCAATATTCACGATTTCGAGCGCATCGGCTCCGCCCTGGTCGGTGGCGGATTGGCCGCTTACGGTCTTGGCCGCGGAGGGGTGTGCGGCTTGATACTGGCCGCTAGCGGAGCGGCGCTCGTTTATCGCGGCGTCTCCGGCCACTGTATGGTCTACGACCAACTCGGAATCAACACGGCCGAAGGCCCCCATGATGTAGCCACCATACCCGCCAAGAGCGGTGTACGCGTTGAGCATTCGGTGATCATTCACCGCGAGGCCGAGGAGCTATACGACGCCTGGCGGCACTTCAAAGGCCTTCCCGATTTCATGACGCACCTCCTGAGCGTCAAAGTGCTTAACGACCAGCGAAGCCGCTGGACCGCCGAAGGCCCGCTGGGGACTAAGGTTTCGTGGGAAGCTGAGATCATCGAAGACCACCCAGGCGAGCTGATCTCGTGGCGAAGCGTCGAAGGATCGCTCGTCGATACCGCCGGCAGCGTGCACTTCGAACCCTCGGGCAACGGCTCGTCAACTCAGGTGACCGTCAACCTGAAATACAACCCACCGGCGGGCAAAGCCGGTGCGAAGATCGCAAAGCTGTTAGGCGCCAACCCTGACCAGCAGATCGTTGACGACCTCCAGCGATTCAAGAAGATCATGGAAGTCGAACAGGCCCGCCCTGCCATCCGCAGCGACGCGCATTAGTCGGTAGACAAGCGTCGGGTGTCTGTGCTTTTGCAACTGCAAACCTTGAATGTCCAGCGAACGCAAAAAAATGCTTGCGGGGGAGTTGTATGATCCGCTGAATGCGGAACTGGCGGCGGGGCGGCGAAAGGCGCGCGATCTGTGTCAGGCGCTAAACAACTCGCGCGACGAGGATGAGGCCCTGCGGGCGCAAATTCTCAAGGAGCTGTTTGGATCGGTCGGTGAAAGTCCGTGGATCCAACCGCCGTTTTACTGCGACTACGGCGCGAACATAACGCTCGGGGACAAGGTCTTCTTTAACTTCAACTGCGTGGTGCTGGACGTATCTCCCGTACGGATCGGCAGCTACACGATGTTCGGGCCCAACGTGCAGGTCTACACGGCGACGCATCCGATGGACGCGGCCGAACGGCGGCGAGGATTGGAATTCGCCAAGCCCATTACGATCGGCGATGACGTCTGGGTGGGTGGCTCTGCGGTGATCTGTCCGGGGGTGACGGTCGGGTCTCGGTCGATTGTCGGTGCCGGAAGCGTGGTCACGCGCGATATTCCCATAGACGTATTTGCCGCGGGGAATCCGTGCAGGGTGGTACG
Source organism: Pirellulales bacterium (assembly GCA_963829655.1). GTDB lineage: Bacteria > Planctomycetota > Planctomycetia > Pirellulales > JALHPA01 > JBBDYH01. The sequence goes on along the minus strand of CAWHJG010000002.1, from coordinate 4,007,042 downwards.
GCCGATCTCGGATGAAGAAAAACAGAGAGGCGGATAAGGGGATCGACGCGCCTGATGGAAATGCTTGCCAAACGCCGAGACCCGCCCTGTTTTGCTCCGAAGTTGCAATCCTTTCGGCGATAGAACTGCGAATTGGCTAGAGCGATCGCTCATTCGCGACCGTAAAACACAGCCACTCGAGCAAATCCAACAAATAGGCCCTCGCCCCACGTGTCGGGCGACCTCGTGTTTTGCGAGGTGTCCGGAACCCGATACACTCAATGGACGTTTCCTAGCTCTTGTGCCGGAATGGAGGGATCATGTCCACCGCAACGCAAAAGCAATCTGGCACGGCGATTGACGAGGGCAAGCTCAACGATTTCATGGGACAAGCGGTGGTGGACATGGGGGCGGCGATCAATGCCGCGCTCGTACTATTGGGGGACCGGCTTGGGTTGTATAAAGCAATGCACGACACGGGGCCAATGTCCGCCGGCGATTTGGCCGCGAAGACGGGCACCAATGAACGGTACGTTCGCGAATGGCTGAGCGCTCAAGCGGCGGGCGGTTACGTGACGTACGACGCGTCGAGCGACCGATTTACGTTGCCGCCGGAGCAGGGACTGGCGCTGGCGGTTGATGACAGCCCTTGTTTTATACCCGGCGCGTTTCAGGTCATCGCGTCTGTGTTGCACGATGAGCCGAAGATCCGTGCGGCGTTTAAGAGCGGCAGCGGCGTCGGCTGGCACGAGCATCATCATGACTTGTTCGAGGGGACGGAGCGGTTCTTCCGGCCCAATTACGCCGCGAACCTGGTCTCATCATGGATTCCGTCGCTGGACGGCGTCGAGGCAAAGCTGAAAGCAGGGGCGCGCGTGGCCGACATCGGCTGCGGACACGGGGCTTCGACGATTTTGATGGCGCAGTCGTATCCGAACTCGAAGTTCTTTGGTTTCGACTATCACGGCGCTTCGATCGAGGCCGCGCGGCGGCGTTCGGAGGCCGCGGGGTTGGGCGACCGAATCAAATTTGATACCGCGCCGGCGAAGAGCTATCCGGGGACGGGCTACGATCTGGTGACGTTTTTTGATTGCCTACATGATATGGGAGACCCGGTCGGCGCGGCGCGGCACGTGCGGCAGTCGCTGGCCGCCGACGGCACGTGGATGATTGTGGAGCCGTTTGCGGGCGATCGATTGGAAGATAACCTCAATCCGATCGGCCGGGTCTTTTACGGCGCGTCGACGATGATCTGCACGCCGGCGTCGAAGGCGCAGGAAGTGGGTCTGGCTCTTGGTGCGCAGGCGGGTGAGGCGCGGCTGCGGAAAGTGATCACGGAGGCGGGTTTCACTCGCTTCCGCCGAGCATCGCAGACGCCGTTCAACCTGGTGCTCGAAGCGAAGCCGTAACTGGCGGATTGTGGTAGAGTCAGTAGCGGAGCACGAGAAAGTACCGGTCTATTGCGCGGAGGGCGTTATGCTTTGGATGCGGTTTTCACTTGCCGTCGGTGTTGCGCTGGCGATTGCGGGATCGACACGAGCCGACTCGGTGCAGCTCACCAACGGCGACCTACTCAATGGCGAGGTGGTTTCGCTCGACGCTCGGGAGCTGAAGCTCAAGAGCGAGATTCACGGCCAGATGATCATCGCACGCGGCAAGGTGGCCGCGGTGGCTTTCGGCGAGAAGAACCTGCTGACGGATCTGGCTGACGCCGCGCGGGCGGCCGCCAAACAGGCGGCGAACGATCGCGCAGAGCTCAAGTCGGAGCGTGTCGCGCGAGGCGGTGTGCAGAACGGAGGCGGAAACGCGAGTGCTCCAGGCACGAGTCGTCCGGGGGTTGGGGTGCGCGATCCGTTGAGCGGAGCCGCGCAGTACACAGGACGTGCTGAACGAACTACAGCGGCAAGGGGTAACGGGGCTGGACTTGGATCAATTTAAGGCAGCGTTCCCGGTGCTCAAGGATCCTGAAGCGAGGAAGTACTTTGATCAAAAAGCGGGCGGCCTGTTGCGCGGTGAACTTTCGGTACAGGATATACGCAAGGACGCGATCAAAGCGCGCGACGATATTAAGAAAGCGACCAAGGGGCTTGGGCCCGAAGTGGAACAGGCGCTTGGCGGTTATCTGAATATCCTGGAGGATTTCATCCGCGAGACGGAGCCGGGGAAAGAGCCGAGCGAAGGCGGAGGCTCGGGAAGCGCACCACCAGCAAAGAACGGCAAGAGATAAGTCAGTTCCGCATACGCCAGTCGCCGCGATCGACTGCAAGCACATGATCGTCACCATCTTTCGCTCGCGGCTTCGTGCGGAACATGAAGACGAGTACGCCGTCTGGGCGCAGCGGATGCACAGCCTGGCCACCGATATGCCGGGCTTTGTGGGAATCAAGACATTCACGGCCGACGACGGCGAGCGAGTGTCGATCGTGGAGTTTGAATCAGTAGAGACGCACGCGGCCTGGCGCAACCATTTGGTGCATCGAGAGGCACAGCGGTTGGGCCGCGAGCGATTCTATAGCGAGTTCCGGATCCAGGTGTGCGCGGTGCAGCGAGCATACGATTTTAAGCGGTAACAGTCCGTTGTCCGTTGCAGCCCGCACGTTGACTATCAACTGGCTCACTTCACGCGATGGATATGGCGCAGGAAGTCGCCTTCCAGCCGGTCCAGGTCGCCGAACGCGGCCTTGAACTCCGTAAGACGCTCTTCGGGCGTGTCGGGCACCAATGGCTTTTTGGCCGCCATCAATTCCATATAGGCGAGATACTCCTTGGGCTTTTGTCGGATCAGGAAGTAGTTGAGTGCCCAGCATTCGGCGTACGCCTCGGGGCCTTGCCGAGGGTCGCGGAGGCGCGTGTCGTCGGAGACGAGTGTCGCCAATGAATTTGTTGGCCGCCGCGGACAGTGAATTACGAAACGCGTTCAATCTCGGGCGGTTCACCTCGCCAATGGTTTTCCAGCCCTTGGAGTTCGAAAGGTCTGGGGCCTCGAAATACACGGCCAATCCTTCGCTGACCCACAGCGGCACGTCGGCGAAGCGCTGAGAGAGGCCTGCGTTGTTGGCGATCTGATGGGTCGCTTCATGAATGACAGTTGCGACCATGCGCTCGGCTTCGGGCCGGTTGAGCATTTGATTGATCTGATTGGTCGAACCGCGGCGGTCGCCGGCGCGGCGAATCGCCTGATCGCCGGTGAGGTCATACATGGTCACGCGATTGGATTTCAGGCTGTAGTAGGCGACGATGTGTTTGGCGCTGTCGCCGAGCTCTCTGCTCGGCGAAGCGAGTGTAGGACTTAGCGTCGGCGAAGACGATGCAGACAAGCGGCAACTCTGGCTCGTGGAGCTTGAGCCCGCGGCGCGTCCAGAAGTTCGTGAAGCCGGAGTAGAGGCGTTCGAAGAGTGCGCCGCACCACTGGGCATAGGCGCGGGTCGTGTTGTGGCAGATGACGTAGTGCGTGGTGGTATAGACCTCGAAGCCATCGGGAAGAGTGGCGAGGACTTGCTGGCCGATTTCGTCGGCCGAGAGCGGCACAAAGGACTCTGCGTCGGACTTATGTTCGACAAGCTCGGCGGGCTCGATTGCCCAGAGCTGGCCGTCGCGTGCGAGGACCAGTAGGCCGCCGTCTTCCGCTTTGACAATGAGTTTTCCGGCGACTTGAGACTCGTTACCGTCGCGCCGGTAGGTAACGTGCTCGAGCGCATCGATAGGCGCAGCGAAGCAGGCGATGGCAATGACGAATCAGACATCTGGCGAATAAAGCGGATCATTCCCGTCCGTTCATTCTAATTGCTGGCGGCGGCGATCGAAGATGAATCATCCGGCGGATGATCAAAAACAGCACGAGCGCCGCGGCGGCGTGGAGGACGATAAGCGCCAAACTGATTGCTGCGACCTGATCCTCCACGTTGTAATGCAAGAGTCCGAAGATGTGGACCGGAAGGGTTGTGACGCCGGGGGGCACGACCAGGATGGTGGCGGCCAACTCGCCGAAGGCCACAATGAATGCGGCCGCCCAGGCCAGCGCGATTGCCGTGAATCGCAACCGCAGCGCGAGTGTAAGCCGGCGGAGTGGCCCGGCGCCATCCAATTCCGCAGCCTCAACAAGCGGCGGCGGGATGGATCGGAAGGCGTGCCAGATGATAAATAACCCAAGGGGGAAGGCGCGGATTGTTTGTGCGATTGCGGGTGCTGCGATCGTGTGATCGTAGAGGTAATTCAGCGGCGGGGCGTTCGGAACGCTGAAGATTCTGATGAGTGCCAAGCCGACGATCGGGCCGGGTATCGCCAACGCGAGTATGGTGAGGGCAAATGCGATGACCGCAACCGCGCGGTTCGATGCGAGACCACCAGGCGAACGGGATGGCGGCAGCAACGACCAACGACGCGGCGAGCGCGGCGATGGTCGTCGACCAGCCGAATTCTTCGCGGTTGTCAGGGAACGCGGCGACAAGCATGCCAATGAACTTGGATGGTGACCAGAAGCGCGTGTAATCCGTCCCCATGCTGCGTGACTTGTATGCCGGCCTTGTAGATGAGGTTCATGAGCGGCAAGGCCACGAACAGCGCGATCGACACGGCGACCAGCAGCGTGAGCAGCCAACGGAGACTGCCAAGTCGAAACATATGCGGCGGGCGCGCTTCGACCGTCGGGGCGGGAATCGCAATTGCCCAAGCAATCCAAACGACAAGCGAAAGACCGGCAACGCATGCCAGCCGCCACCGGCAAGGGGCAGATGAGCCATCGCTCAGCGAATGGCTGTGCAGGCTCGACCCATGTCTCGATCGGTGTATACTTCTTCGGAATATGTGCGGATACCGTAAAAATCAGTGACGGTCATCTCGCCGGCGGCCTGAACAGCGACCCAAATGGCAGCAATCACAACCGCCGGAGCCATGGTTCGCAGCGTGACTTTTCGAAACACTGCGGCCGGTGTCATGTCGAGCAGAGCTGATTCTTCCAGGCCGAGATCAACATTGCGAGCGGCCAAGCCTACAAACAGCGCGACCCATGGAGTTGCAGCGCAGGCATGGATCCAAATTGCGGCGCACCATCCGCTCAAGAGCGGTTGATCTAGGTCGCCGCTGGCGAGTGTTGTGTACCAACCGGATAGCCCAAACCCGGCTTGCCAAGCGGCGGCTTGCAGGTAGAGTGGCACAAGGAAAAGCGCGAGGAAAGACGCTGCGAAGAATCGCCGTCCAGGCAAATCCGTGCGTGAGAACAATAGGCCAAGTACGACACCAACGGGTACGGCAACGGCGAGAGTTCCGGAGACCAGCCAGGCGGTGTTGCGCAGCAGCGCCTGGCTGCGATCGTCGGTGACGGCAATCAAAACCGCAATGGCCCCGAGCACAACAGCGTGATGCTCGATCGAAGCAGCCAGACGGCGACAAGGCGGCGGAAAAAACCAGAATGTCCCCTTTTTCAGAGACGGTGTCAGAACTCGTCGCTGCCCATAAGTTTTTCTTCGACCTGATCGGCCTGCCAGGCGACGGCGTTGAGCACCTGCGCGACGCCAAATGGCGTAACCATGTCGGCCAACTGATTAGCCTGAATAACGACCATCTCTGAATCGCCGATCTTTTCGACCGCGAACGCGCCGTAAACCATTTGCGTGTTATAGCGAAGAAGCGTGGCGGAGTTTCGTTCGTTGAGCACACCGCACGTCGAGCGATAGCTGACCAGCGCGTGCCCCTGTAGATCGCGGGCGTCAAAGCGAGCTGTCACAATTTGCTTACGCAGCCCGCCGATCGGCACGGTGATGTCCCAGGATTCGCCGCGCTCGGAGACCGGGTACCCGACGCTCTGGCACACCTGTCGAACAACGGCCTTCGGATCGGCGGCCGATCGGACAAGCTCGGAAAAATCGAATGAGGTGCCCTGTCCCGTCCCGCCCAATTCGGTCTGCGAACGCGCGCCTGGACCGCTTGCAGGCGGCGCGGCTTGATCGGGTGCGCACCTGTCCCTGCCGCCATCGCCTCGCGAATCATGCCGGGCATCATCATGCCAAAGCCGGCGCCCATACCCATTCCCATTGCGCCGCCGTCGCCGCCCCCCTGCTCTGCCATTTTGGCCATGCTCTGAGCGGCCTGGTACTTCATGAAGGCGTTTAAGTCACCAACTGCGCCCATCGACGTGCGCGTGTCGATCGCCTTCTGCACTTCGTCTGGCGGGGTGATGGCGTTGATGAATAGATCAACGAGTTCCAGACCGTACTTGGAAAACTCTTCGGCGACGTTGGCGCGAGTGGTGCTGGCGATTTCGTCGTAGCGGGACGGCAATTCGAGCAGGCTGATACTCAGCTTGCCCAAGGTGTCCAGTCAGACGAGAGACGATGAGATCCTTCTGAAAGCTGGTGACTTCGTCGGTAGTGTATTTGCCCTGCGTGCCGACGAGGGTGTTGAGTAACAGCGGACCGTCGGCGACGCGGAACGAGTATTTGCCGAACGGCGCAGGCGCACGACGCCGAAATCCTTGTCGCGAAAGCGTGATTGGCTGGCGCGTTCCCCACTTCTGATCGAGAAACGTCTGCTTGCCGATGTAATAGACCGACGCCGTAAACGGCGATTTTTCCCACGGGATCGTGAGAATCCGCGTGATGATCGGCACGTTGGCCGTGGTGAGCGTATGCCGGCCAGGGCCAAAGCGGTCCATGGCCTTGCCGTCGCGAAAGAAGATCGCTTCCTGGTTCTCCTGAACGACGAGCTGCGCCCCGAGCTTGATATCGGCACTACCCTGCGGCGGGATGCGATGGACGAGCGAGCGGTTGCTCTCGTCGAAAAACTCAATGACTTCGAGTCGAACGCCCATGAAATTGTCTCCAAAACTTGCAGAAGGACGCTTGATTCTTAACACCCGGCGCAATCACTGCGGCCAAGGGGCCGTCGGATTATTCCAATCCTTTGAGCAGATCTTCGCGTTTGTCCCAGGCTTGTTCCGCCTTGTCGAATTCCTTGAGCATGTCGTCGATCGAGGCTGGCTTTTCCTCACGTGCGGAATCGCCGCCCACGTTCTCAACCATGCTCGCGAGCCGCTCAATACGCTCCATTAGCATCACATCGTACTCGTAGACGCGGTCGAGCACCCTTCGTCGATCTCCACCAGGTCGAAGACTCCGCTGTAGCCCGACATGCCGCCGCGGATTCGGCCGACTAGTTTATCGAGCCGTCCGCGAACTCGGTCGTATTTCGGTAGTTCGCCAGTCTTACCAGCATCGGCAAGCGACCTCGAATGTTTCTCCAGGCCGCGCTTCGAACGCTCCAGCCGATCGGCCAGCCAGGCGCGCTGCAACCGATCGCTGTCGCGGCGGTTTTCCTTTTCCAGGTAGCCGCGAAAGCCCGGGATATTCTTGACCATCGTCTCCAGCCAATTCCGCTTGTCGGCGTGATCACGTGGCTCGGGCATGACAACCTCGACTTAAGAGTCGTAAGAGTTCAAGTGACGTGACGACGCATGCGGTGGGATGATCGCCGTTGAGTATTCGCACGGTCGATCAGAATATTGCCTGCGTCCAGCCTCGAGCGGGCCGTCCACAGGCTACGCCGCGCCGGAATCTTACCGTTGGCGGGCACAATGCAAAGCAGCGAGGGCTAACCGCAAAGGAGGTGAAGACACGCGACGCCGTTCATTGACATTCTCTGACCGTTCATCATTCTCTTACGGTTCATCGAGCGCCGTGCATGATCAAACGGCGAAGAAGCGTCTCGGAGACGCGGCCGCGGAAACGAATACGGCCGTCGATTTCGACGACCGGCACGCATTCGTTGAAACGGGCCAAGTGTCCCTCGCATTCGTCGATATCAACGACTGCTGGGCGATAGCCATAACGGTGTAAGAGTGACAGCGCCTCATCACACAAATGGCAGTCGCGCCGGGTGTAAAGCACCACATTGAGTTTGGGCATGGCGACGGTGGGCAGCATTCGCTGTGTTATGAGTGCGTACTGCGCGAGCGACCATTTACATGTTTGCGACGGGCTAGCACCCAGCGAGCGGTTCCCACTCACCGTATTAGCACGAGGAAGGAGAGCGTTTTCAAGCCGGATTAGGCGATTGTTGACCCGGAAACGACACCTGGCTCTTCTCGGGGGCGATGGATGCTGGTATCTTTTCTTGGTTCATGGTAGTGTGGCTTTAGTATGGGGGAGACCGGCGACGTAGACGATCGTTCTGGGATGGGACGCACGACGCTGAATCTCGAATTCGAGTTTTTCGCAATCGCCTGGCGGCATTCGTAACAGGCAGCGAGTCGTCAGGCCAGAAACATTAGGTTTGACGTGTGGAAGAGGCGAATTCTCGCCTGCGGCTCATTTGGCATGCCGATTGTACCGGCTTCTGGGAGGGTTTCTACAGATTGGAAATCCACCCTGGATCAAGGCGATGCCGAGCCTGCGATTGATTACATCGTAATTCAGGTCCGTGTGCCGGCCCGTGCGCCGGACGGCGAATGGCAACACTGAGCGTCGACAAGTTTGCTGAGATCGTCCGCAAGAGCGGATTAGTGACGGAGGAACAGCTCAACTCCGTGCTGGAGGCGATGGCGCGCGAAGATGCCGCCGACAGCGACAAGATTGCGGAACGGCTGGTTAATGCCAAGCTGGTTACGCCATGGCAGGCTGGCAAACTCAAGGAGGGGAAGCACAAAGGATTCGTGCTCGGCAAGTACCGGCTTTTGGGCTTATTAGGCACGGGCGGAATGAGCAGTGTCTACCTCGCCGAGCACATTCTGATGCAGCGGCGGGTGGCAATTAAGGTTCTGCCGCAAAGTCGGGTGGACGACTCCTCATATCTGGCTCGATTTCGGCGCGAAGCCCAGGCGGTGGCGGCGCTCGATCACAAGAACATTGTTCGTGCATACGACATCGACAACGATGGGAAGAACCATTTCATCGTCATGGAGTACGTCGAAGGGCGCGACCTGCAAGCGACGGTGAAGAGTGACGGTCCGTTGGACTACGATATTGCGGCCGATTATATCCGGCAGGCGGCTGAGGGGCTCCAACATGCCCACGACTCGAATCTGATTCATCGCGACGTAAAGCCGGCGAACTTGCTTTTGGACAACCGCGGGACGGTGAAGATACTCGACATGGGTCTCGCACGGTTCACAGACGAGGCAAATTCGTCGCTCACGCGAATCCATGACGAAAACGTCCTGGGAACCGCCGACTATTTGGCTCCCGAGCAGGCCAAGGATAGCCATACGTCGGACCGGCGTGCCGACATTTATAGCCTGGGTTGCACGCTGTACTATCTGCTGACTGGGCATCCCCCGTTTCGTGAAGGGACGCTTGCGCAGCGGATTCTCAAGCATCAAACGGAGCCGCCACCGAGCATCTATGAGGACCGGCCTGATGCACCACCCGACCTGGTCGACGTATGCATGCGCATGATGGTCAAGCAACCGGGGGCGAGGTATCAGACTGCTGCCGAGGTGGCCGATGTTCTCGGTAAGTGGCTGGCGGCCCGCAGCTTGAGGGCACAAGGCGCCGGTGGAATGTATTTCCGTCCGGCGAACGTGCCTGCTCCACCGCCGCGTCGCTCGGCGACCAAGCCACCGGGGAAGCCCGTTGCTCCAGACGATACTGTGTCTGACAAAAACCGCGTGACAGTGGTGCAGCCGCGGCGTGGCTCGTCGGCGAAGTTGCCGACGATCAAAAAACCTGGATTGGAGCCGGGCTCGTCGTCCTCCACACTGGCCGGCGGATCGTCTGTGATCCGATTTAACCCGAACCCGAGTGGAACTGGCAGCCAAAGTGGCACAAGCGCGAAGTCGAGTAAAAAAGGTCTTCCGGTCGCCAAGCCGATCGTTCAAACAAGCAAGACGCCGTTTGCCGCACCGATCGATTTGGCGGCGCTCGCGGCCCTGGAGCAGACTAGCCAGGCGCCGTCCGGGCCAAATGAACTCTTGGCAGGCCGATCGACGCGCGGCCGCCAAAATAACTCTGACATGCCACCTTGGATGTGGTGGGCGATTGGGGGCGGCATCTCTTGGCGATCCTCTTACTCGTGGTCTTGTTGTTTTTTGTGAATTAGCCCGCTTACTCAGTGCGCCGCTAATTCGCATTGTTGCACGCCGCGTCGATTCTCCCCGCTGCCATTAGGTGTTCACTACGGGCCGGTGTCAATCCCCGAAAACCGGCCCATCCCGTGGGAATCTTGATGCGCAAGTCCAAGCCATGTAGCCACTTGCGATGTTCACTTGAATCTCCATTTTGGCCCCATCTACGATGGAGTAGTCCCTTGGCATGGCTTTTGGCTGATCCTGTGACCGGCAATTCGGGCAACAAGCGATGTAGCCAGTCTGACATGCTGACGGAGACAAAGAGGGGAACGCATGAGCTTTCATCCGCAACGCAATTTTGGAGGACGATCGCCAAATCGGTTGGACCACTTTAACACAGTGGCCCGCGCTCACAGTACGGGGCAATGTGTTCCCTTGAGTAAGCGGGCTCGCGGTGGTCAGGCAAACGAGCGTTTGCCGTTTGTGCCGCCTGAAGACTGGCACGAGCCGCGTGAAAAGAATCGAGGCTATCGGATCCTCGTGCAGCCAGCCGGCAAGGGTTTTCGGCACGTTTTGACGCCACAGGAGGTGCGCGAGCGATTAGCAGAACTGCCGCCAAACTTTCTGGCCCCATTGGAAGTGGTCCAGTTCAGCCGTATGACTCGCAAGAAGCAGAGCTTTCCGTGCTACGGAATGCAGTGGGGCTCGAGCCTGTACTTATACCCCATCGAAGTGAATTTGGTCGAGTATTACGACGCTCCCCCGAAGCCGAGCCAGGTAAATGAAGCTCGCATGTACGGGGGACGTTGGGTACATGAGTCCGATGGGGTCTGGAAACTCGCTTGGACTGAAAGATCGATCAAGGACTTTTACCTCAACAATATCCTAATCCACGAACTAGGACACTTGTTGGACAATCGCAATACCCGGACCTCCGATCGGGAGCGGTATGCGGAATGGTTTGCGCTGCAGTACGGCTATAAGGCACGACGGAAGCAATTTGCAACCGGCCCGCGGGTAGTGATTCGCCGACATGCCTCTAGGTGATCTGGAACTGCGCCAGGATTGGGCACAGTGCGAGCCGCTAACGCGGCTCTTTTTGTTCTTGGCTTTGGAAACGGCATCGAAAACCTACGGAGCGACCTGAGGTTCTGTGCCCGCGGTGGTTGTGCCGAATTCGCCATAACTCCTAGGGGAATAAGCTTTATCCGTTCGCGCGAACCAACTATACTCGCGCTGGGATGTTCGTTTGGCAGTTCGAATGCCGTCACGCCACCGTAGGACCTGGGGCCGCACCATGCGGACGATTCTTTCGACTGGTCTTGTTTCTGCATTCGCAGCGGCGGCATTGTTGGCGTCACGCGGCGTTGCTGCTCCCACGCCAGAACAAATCAAGAGCATTCAATCGGCCGAGGAGGCCATGGCCCGCGCGGCGAAGGCGTTCTCGGCTGGGGAGTTCAAAGAGGCGGGCGATGCAGTCCAGGATGCACAGAAGCACGTCTCCGAACTCAAAGACGCCCGAGATTTGCAGAAGCAGCTCGCCCGAATTTTGCCGCGATTGAAGAAAGCGCATGCCCTCTTGGAATTAGAAGGGGTCAGCCTGCCGCCGCTTGAACTGCTGGAGCCGGCCCGGAAGGCGGACGGCAAGGCGCCGGATAAGAAAGTGGCCAAGGCGGACAAGACCAAGGGGGTCATAGAAGTCAGTTTCACAAAACAAATTGCTCCGATCCTGGTATCTAAATGCGGGCGCTGTCACGTAAATCAAACGCGCGGCGGGGTGAACTTGGCGAGCTATGACGCACTGAAACGCGGAAGCCAAACTGCCGGCGAGATCGTTTCTGCGGGGAAACCTGACGGCAGCCGGATAGTCGAGGTAATCGAGTCGGGCGACATGCCGCGCGGCGGCGGCAAGGTTGCGGCGGAGGAGTTGACGACGCTCAAGAAGTGGATCGCGGAAGGCGCGAAATTCGACGGCGATAATCCGTCGGAACCGCTGGCGCGCCTGGTCCCAACGATAAGTCCCGAAGAATCGCCGCGGCTGGACGTGGTGGCGGCGACGGGTAGCGAGAGCATTCAGTTCTCACGCGACGTGGCGCCATTGTTGGTGGCGAACTGCTTTGATTGCCATGGACCCGGCCAACAGGACGGCGGCCAACTGAGCATGGAGACATTCAGTGGACTGTTGCGCGGCGGTCAGAGCGGTGTCGCCATTGCGCCTGGAAAGCCAGACGAAAGTTTACTGATTAAGAAGCTCAAGGGTACGGCCGGGGCGCGGATGCCGTTGCGTCGAAACCCACTCACGGACAGTGAGATTGGGAGGATTGAGAAGTGGATGGCCGAGGGCGCTCGGTTCGATGGACCGGACTCAAACCAGTCGCTGGCGTTCCTGGTGGACGTCGTCAAAGCAACGATGGCGACGCATGAAGAACTGGCCAAGCAGCGCGCCGAACGAGCGCGCGAATATTGGCGCTTAGCGCTACCCGACGATGAGCCAATCGTCAAAGAGACCTTGAATTTCCTCCTGATCGGAAACGTTGGCGAGGACGTGCTCAGCAAGCTCGCACAGGCTGCGGAACAGCAGGCTACGGCAGTGGCAAAGACCTTCCGCGCTCCGAGCGATAAGCCACTAGTGAAAGGCAAAATGACGTTGGTCGCCGTAAAGAACACGCTCGACTATCACGAATGGTGGCGGATGGTTGAAAAGCGGACGGATCCACCGGAAGTACGAGGCCACTTCAAGTACAACGTGGTGGATGCGTACGGGAGCATCGTGCCGCCAGTGCAATCGGAATACTCGCTGGCGGTTTTGTTGAGCGAGCAAATCGCGGGAATGTACGTGGCAAGCGTCGGCACAACCATTCCCAAGTGGTTTGCCGAGGGATCGGCACGGCTCATTGCATCGCGCATCGAGCCGCGCGATGCCCGTGTGCGACAGTGGAATGACCAATTGCCGGCGGCACTCGCTAGCGGATGGCAGCCGGACGGATTCCTCACCGGCAGCTTGCCGTTGGAGCAACGCGGCACGATTGCCTATGGCTTTGCCAAAGCGCTCGGGGAGAACATGGGAAAATATAACTCCCTAATTTTTGCGGTGGGACAAGGGCAGAACTTTGACCAGGCGTTTGCCAAGGCCTTCGGAGCGCTGCCGAAAGAGGTCCTCGTTTCATGGTCCGGAAAGTCGGCGACGCCGCAGCCCAGCTATGGTAGAGGAGCGGTGAGGCGGGGGCGGTAGACGAGGAATTCAAAGTTTGGCGCGACCTGCTCGCCACAGGCAGAGTTCAGACAGGCAAGCGGGTCACGGTCGTAGAATGGCGATCTGCAGTACTTCGTTTTGGCTTCCTGAGCGGAAGCCTTCCAGATCGAGCGTGATGTATTTGAACCCCAGCCGCCGGAGCTCTTCAATCAGACGTTCACGAACTGATTTGTCGGCGAGGCTGGCGATTGCGTCCGGCGGAACCTCGAGCCGAGCAAGGTCGCCGCGGTGATAGCGCACTTGAACCGTGCGCAGTCCGAGCGAGCGCAGGTATTGCTCGGCCTTGTCGATCACGGCGAGCCGATCGGGGGTCACCTCTTCGCCATAAGCGATGCGGCTGGAGAGGCAAGGGGAAGCCGGCTTATCCCAGACCGGAAGCTGCCAAATGGCGGCCAGCGCACGCACGTCGGCTTTGCTAAGGCCACACTCTAGCAACGGGCTTCGCACCTGGTGCTCTAGGGCGGCGACCATACCCGGGCGGTAATCCCCGGCGTCGTCGGCGTTGGCTCCGTTGACGATCACGTTAAAGCCCAAGCGTTGCGCGATTGGCTGCAATTGTGAGTACAACTCGGACTTGCAGTGATAACAGCGATCGGGTGCATTCCTAGCATAATCGGGGTCGGTGAGCTCGCCGGTTGCGATCACCTCGTGGCGAATACCGATCAGGCGAGCCAATGCCGCGGCCTGCTCGAGCTCGCCGGAGGCCAGGCTCGCACTGGTTGCGGTGACCGCAATCGCGCGTCGATTAAGCGCCAAATGCGCGTGCCTTGGCGACGACGGTACTGTCAACGCCGGCGGAGAATGCGACCAGGCAGCTCTCAGATGCGCAGCGTGTCGAGCAAACGATCGCGCTTTAGACAGAGATCCGGCTCGGAATTCACTGCGCGTCCGGTGCTGAGTGACAAGGCGGATCACTCGCCGCTTTCGCGGGTGACCGGCTCCATAACCTTGGTGTTGCGTTCCACGGCGAGCACCACGGTCCGCTGTTCGACGCCGTCCTTGGTGCTGGCGACGATGGGAATCACTTGGCGGCGATTTGGCAGGTCGAGCCGCACATGGAAGGAGCCATCCGGCTGAACTTTGACGGGCTCGCCCTGCATAACCACGTGTGCGCCGCTTTGAGTAGCGCCGTGGATGATGATTTCGGCATCAATGGCGCAGCGGAAGGATCGCTCGCGCGGTAGCAGGCCATCAGAACCGTTGCCGTATCGGCTGGCCGCATTCCCCATCGGTCGGCGCATGCGTTCTTCGAACAGCTCTTGCAGCTCGGTGCTTCCCTCGGTGGCGTAGCCGCCGCTTAAGGCGTAAATCTTGTCGCAATCTTCGGCGATGTCGCCCCAGTGGGAATCGAGTGAGTCGCCAGCAGTGGCAGGTGGCGTGCTTACGGTATTGCTTCGTGCGAGAGAATAAAATCGTCCCTTGCCGGTCAGGTAACCGATTTCAACGCGGTAAGTTTGCGGAGCTTGTTTCACGTCGATATACCAATTGCATACGCCGCCATGCACGGGAATATCGCGTAGGACGCGCTCGGACGAACTGCTGGCGGCGGCATTGGTCACGTTAAAAACTCGCAGGACGGGATGTGCATTGTGCCAATCCTGTCCCATGGCAGCCTGGGGGCGCATGATGCTTCGCGAACCGAGGTCCCAACAAGCGTGCAGCCAAAATGGGCCGCGGACCATCAACACCAGCCGATCTTTAACGGTCGGGGTTCCATTGGTGAAGTGCCGATTAATCGCGCTACCCGCGAGATCCTTGGAGCGAAGCATTTGCGCTTTTACTTGCTCGAGTCGCTTCAACATTCGGGGCTTACGGCGGCCGGCCGCGGCACGCACTGCGGATCCGCGATTTGAACCAGATGACTTACGGACAGGAGCCGCGGGACGACTGGCCGCGCGTCGCGGAGGTGCAGCGGTCTTTTTGGATACGACTCGCGGCGCGCCCTGTGCCTGACCCGTGCGCGACAACGCGCGAATGAGCTGGTCTTTTCTCATCGCGTTCCAGCCGGCCACCCCCCGGCGCTTCGCCATTTGCGCAAGTCTTTAATTGAGTAGGCCCTGAGCGAAGAAGCGGTCATTGATTGGACTACCTCCGCCGGCGGCCGACTGCAATTCGCAGTCGAGCACGCACGTTGTATGAGAATCGTCCATGACCGAACGCTACGCTCTTTGCCCTCGCGGCACTCCCTGACCGACTGAGGCAGCAACGCCCCTTGCGCACCTAATGCCCATGACAATCAACCCGTCCCGCGGAGCGGGATCAACGCCATAGGCGCTGAGATAGGCGTGACAGACGTATCAGAAAAGGCGTTTCAACAAACGCCGATTCCTCGTCGCACCCATCAACGACAGTCTAATCGAAATGGGGGGAAAACGCAATGATTTGGGGCCGAATTGACGTGCTTAATGCTAGCAAATTTCGCGTCGCAAGTTACTTCAAAATAACGGTTTACGTCGTACGCCCGTAGGCATTTGAGAATGTTATGCATCCGACCAACGTCATGGCGCCGAGACCTCGAGGCATCATCGCGAATTTGGCCCTGAGATTCGCGGATTCGGCCTTTTTGAATCGGCATAAAGTGAAGCCATGGCATGGCTAAACAGTGCTGCAGCGGACATTGTGAAAAAAAACACAAATAGCCGGTTTGGCTAATTGACAGTTGCGGGATACGTTCAGTAGAGTACGTGCACGCTTGAGTTCGATCGTCAAACCGCTATCGAAACCCGGGTTATCTCATACGATCTAAAGCTCTGCCTCGGCGGCTGTTACGTGAGCTTTGATAGGTAGAGGGCGCTGGGTCAGGACCCGCGGCTGTCATGGCTCTACCGGCCGATAGAAGGCCGCCAATGGCGGTCGCCATGGAGTGGGTTTCTCGAATCACCGTGGTTGGCGGCGTGATGGTTGTTCCCGGGCTGATTGGGCACTTTGCTGATGGGCGGTTGGGAACTAGATTACTCGCGCCGATAGGGTTCTTGCTCGGGGTGTGTGCGGGAATGTGGCACCTGCTAGTGGTGACGGGTGTGTTGAAGCCTAAGCGCCCGGCAGCGGGACGCCGTCACGCCCAACAGAGAAAGACACAGAATCGTGAATCGTCCCTCGACGCTTACCGCCACCGCTTTGCCACTCGGGCAGCGAGTGGGTGTGCGCGGGCGCAACTGGTGCTTACGCTCGCTATCGCATTGACGACCGCGGTCGCGGTTTATGTAGGGTGGCGGTTGCATGGTGAGATTGGGGCGCTCGCGGCTTTGGTCGCCGGAAGCATTTGTTGGGCGGGCGCGGCATCGGCGCTAACAGTGACCGCAATGCTGCGGGGGCCCAGACATGCCTTAACTGCGACTTTCCTGGGAATGGCGCTTCGGATGGGTTTGCCGTTGGTCGCGGCGGTTGTAGTGCAACTTCGAAATGGACCGTTGGCCGACGCGGGATTCGTGTTTTACCTGCTGGCGTGTTATGCCGTCGCGTTGGTCGTCGAGACGGGTTTGTCATTGATGTTGATCAAATCGTCGCCAGATTCGTCGCCCCATGGAAAGGAGACGAGCTAACTCATGGCGAGCAACCCGTTTGATCCCAGCCATCTCTTCGGTCACGTCCAAGACTCGGAGTATTTCGAGGTACCGAGAGCACTTGATTTTGGCGACGGTGACGGGAAGTTACACCTGCCGCAGCCATTGAAGTTAGAGCAGCCGATCGTCGAAGCGAAAGGCATCATTGAGCCGTTTGATTTCAAGCTGACCAAGTTCATGGTGCTGGAAGTGGCGGCGGCGGTGGTTATCGCGGTGATCTTCGTTTGGTTGGCGAGCCGAGCGCAGCGCGAGCGATCGGCCGCGCGGGAAGCTCTGGAACCTATTTGAGGCGATGCTGGTCTTCATTCGCGATCAGGTTGCGCGGCCGGCGATTGCGCACGACCCGCATCATTACCACGAGGCGGATAAGTTCTTGCCATTTTTGTGGACGATGTTTTTCTTTGTCCTGACATGCAATCTGTTTGGGCATACTGCCGTGGCTGGGTTCGGCCACCGGCGCGTTGGCGACAACGGGGGCGCTTGCACTGATCACGTTTCTGGTCGTGATTGGCGCGGGGATGTTCAATCGCGGACCGGTCGGATTTTGGATTGGTCAAGTACCGCACATGGAATTGCCGGGGCCGATGGCGATTCTGCTCAAGCCGATGGTGTTTGTCATCGAGGTCATGGGGCTGGTGATCAAGCACTTTGTTTTGGCGGTGCGTTTGTTGGCGAACATGATGGCGGGCCACCTGGTGCTGGCGGTGATCGTGGCGTTTATTTCGCGCTGCCGGCCCAAGGGCCTGGATTGTATGGGGATCGTGTCACATGCTTGCAGCGTTCTGGGCGCCACGGCGTTGAGTCTGCTGGAGTTGTTTGTCGCATTCTTACAAGCCTATATTTTCACCTTTTTGTCCGCACTGTTTATTGGCATGGCGATCCACGAGCATTAAGCTGCTGTGCCGCCGACCGATGCGTATACCCTTAACACGAAGGAGATGGAAGCAGTGAACACGATCCGGATTGCAGCGTTTGTCGTGGCGTTGATGTTGTGTCGCGTCGCCGCGTATGGCTCAAGACGGCACGGAGCGTCTCTTCGCCAAGGCGGCTTGAGCATGAATCTGGGCGGCGCGTTTGGCGCCGGCCTGGTAATTCTGGGCGCGGGTCTCGGCATCGGCGAATTGGCGCCGCCGCCGTTGAAAGCATGTCGCGCCAGCCGGAAGTGGCCGGCAACATTCAGACCGCGATGATCATTTCGGCGGCGCTTGATCGAAGGCGCGACGTTCTTCGCGTTGATCGTGTGCATGCTGTTCAATTACCCGTCAGAACCCTCACGCGGATCATTATGCGAACCAGCGGGAGTTAATTGCTGCCATGCGAAACTCCGACGCAACACGACTACTATTTCGAACCGCAGGCTTGTTTCATGTGCCAGCAATGTCGGATGTTGTTGATCGCGCTGCGATAGCTCTGTGCAGTTCGCCTTGTCGACCGGCCGGACGCACGCAGCGCCGGTCAACGACAAGGAGCATCAATCCGCTGGCCAAAGTGCAGACCGGCGGTCATGCCGGGGACGCGCGCACGGCGCACCGAACCCACTGGGATTCGATCCCGATCTGGCGATCTGCGACCGCGGTGATTTTCGCTGGTGTTGTTGCTGCGTTTTGACGATTATTCGCCTGGAAGCCGATCTCCGAGGCGCTTGAGCGGCGCGAACACACGATCGCCGACAATATTGCCTCGGCGGAGCGCGTGGCGGCCGACGCCAAGCTGATGCTCGCCGATTACGAGCGCAAGCTGTCGGGCGCGGCGGACGAGGTGCGGGCAATGCTGGAGGAGGCGCGCCGCGATGCCGAAGTCACGAAGCAGGAAATCGTGGCTGAGGCACGTGTCGCGGCCAAAGCGGAACAGGATCGCGCCACGCGCGAGATCGGCACTGCGAAAGATGCGGCGCTCAAGGAACTGGCCGAGCGGAGCGCCGACTTGGCCGTGGAGTTGGCCGGCAAGCTGATCCGCACCAAGCTGACGAAGGACGACCACGCGGGATTAGTGAACGACGCGTTGGGCAAGTTTGTCGCCACCGCTGCCAGTCGCAATTAAGCTTCACGCCGCAGACCAGCAACATCGATGGAAGAATCGCTGACAACACCTCGACGATTCGCCAAAGCGCCAACAACCGACACGGGGGTCTGGCGAGTGGCGAATATTTATGCCGCGGCGCTGCTCGGCGCCACGGAATCGGCGGGAGCGAGCGAAGCAGTGTTGGCTGAGTTCGACTCGTTGATTCGGGATGTGCTGGATGTGTTGCCGAGGGTAGACGCAGTGTTAACGTCGCCGCTGATCGATCCCGCGGGGAAGGTGCAGATGGTGGATAAGGCACTGGCGGGGAGGGCGAGCTCGGTGTTTTTGAATTTCTTGAAGGTCGTATCGGCGCACGGCCGGCTCAACTTGCTGCGGTTGATTCATTTAGCCGCGCACGACGAGCTCGACCGGTTGCGGGGTCGCGTTCGCGTGCTGGTGAGCACGCCGACGCCGCTGGCCGGCGACGCCGAACAGCGGATCGCCGCTGAAGTGCGAACATTCACCGGGCAGGAACCGGTGCTCGAAACGCAAGTGCATGAAGACCTGATTGGCGGAATTGTGCTGAGGATTGGCGACCGTGTGTTCGATGGCTCGATCGCGACGCGACTGAGGCGGATGCGCGAACAAATGATTGAGAGGAGCGTTCATGAGATTCAAAGCCGACGAGATCGCTTCGGTTTTGCAGAAGGAAATTGAGAACTACGAGTCGCAGATCGACGTCCGCGACGTCGGTCGCGTGCTGGAGGTGGGCGACGGCATTGCGCGCGTGTACGGGCTCTCCGGCGTGATGGCAGGCGAGATGTTGGAGTTCCCCAGCGGGACGGCCGGCCTGGCGTTCAACCTGGAAGAGAACTCCGTGGGCGTGATCATCCTGGGCGATTATCTGGACATCAAGGAAGGGGACGAAGTCCGCAGCACCGGTCGGCTATTGAGCGTGCCGGTGGGCGATGCCGTAATTGGCCGGGTGCTCGATCCGCTGGGAAATCCGCTGGACGGCAAGGGCCCGGTCGTGACTAGCGAGCGGCGGGCGGTGGAGAGCAACGCGCCGGGCGTGGCCGGCCGCCAGCCGGTTCGCGAGCCGCTGCAAACGGGCATCAAGGCGATCGACTCGATGACTCCGATCGGCCGCGGTCAGCGCGAGCTGATCATCGGCGACCGCAAGACCGGCAAAACGGCGATCGGCATCGACACGATCATCAACCAGCGAAATTCGGGCGTGAAGTGCTTCTACGTGGCCATCGGTCAGAAGGAATCGACCGTTGCCGGCGTAATCGACGCGCTGCGAAAGCACGGCGCGATGGATTGGACCACCGTGATCGTCTCGGCGCCAGCACGCCGGCGCCGCTGCAATACGTGGCGCCATACGCTGGCACGGCGATGGCCGAGTACTTCATGTACAAGGGCGAGCATTCGCTGATCGTCTATGACGATCTCTCGAAGCAAGCCCAAGCGTACCGCGAGCTGTCGCTATTAATGCGGCGGCCGCCGGGGCGCGAGGCTTATCCGGGCGACGTGTTTTATGCGCACAGCCGGCTACTGGAGCGGTCGGCGAAGCTGAGCGACAAATTAGGAGGCGGTTCGCTGACGTCGCTGCCAATCATCGAGACTCTGGAAGGCGAAGTGTCGGCATACATTCCAACGAACGTGATTTCGATCACCGACGGGCAGATTTATTTGCAGCCCGACTTGTTCTTCGCGGGCCAACGTCCGGCAATGAACGTGGGCATCTCGGTGTCGCGCGTGGGCGGGGCGGCGCAAATCAAGGCGATGAAGAAGAAGGATGTGGCGGGCGGTCTGCGATTGGCGTTGGCCGCGTTCCGGGAGCTGGAAGCATTCGCGCAATTGGGCACCGACCTCGATCCGGACACGCAGTCGCGTCTTGACCGCGGTTACCGGATGGTGGAATTGCTCAAGCAGGGGCAGTTTCAACCGATGGAAGTGGTGGACCAGGTGCTGAGCATCTTCGCCGGCAACCAGGGACACTTGGACGATGTGCCGCGCACCGAAGTTGCGGTGTGGGAGAAAGGGTTCCTGACATTCATTCGCGATCAAAAGCCGGAGATCCGCAATAAGATCGCGGAGACAAGGGACCTGGATGAAGCCACGATGAATGCCCTATCGGGAGCGATCAAGGAATACAAGGCTCAGTACGCCACGCGCAAAACCGAGAAGCGCGAAGTGGTGCGAGTGTAAGTTGGGGACAGCCGCCGGTTGCGGTGGGCCGAAAGCTCACACAGATTACTTCGTAATGCGATAAGAAGTTTGTCATGGCCAAGGCGAGAGCACTCGATAAACGCCGCCGCTCGATCAAGAACATCCGCAAGATCACGCGGACGATGGAGTTGATCGCAACTGCGCGGTTCAAAAAGGCGATGGATCGGGCCAACGCGGCGACGGCCTACACCAAGGGGATCACGCAACTGGTGGCCGATCTGGCTCAAGCGGGTCTTACGGTGACGCATCCGCTGTTGAAGCCACGGGAACAAACTCGTCGGGCGATCCTGCTGGTGCTCACGGCCAACCGTGGCCTGTGCGGCGGTTTCAACAGCAACGTGATTCGCACGGCCGTGGCCCGATTGGAGGAACTGCGGTCGATCGTGCCCGAAGTCCGCGTCGAGCTATCCGGGAAGCGGGGATTGCGAATTTCAAGTTTCGCGGCATTGGGATGCAGGAGCGGTACACGCACTTCGAGGACAAGCCATCGTTTGCGGAAGTCGATGTGCTTGCGAATCGTTATCTGGAAATGTATGCGACCGAGTCGCTCGACCGGCTGGATGTCGTGTACATGAAGTTCGAAAGTGCCGGGCGGCAGTTTCCGGTGGTTGAAACGTTGCTACCCTTGGGCGCACTGGCAGGCGCTGACGCGGAACAGAAACCAGGGCCGCAATCGCAATACGAGTTCCTTCCGTCGGCAGAAAGTATTCTGGAGGAAGTGGTTCCAACCAGCTTCAAAGTCAAGCTTTTCAAGTGCTTCCTCGACTCCGCGGTTAGCGAGCAAATCGCCCGGATGACGGCGATGAAGGCGGCGACGGAGAACGCGGGCGACCTGATCAAGCAATTGAGCAGCCGATACAACCGAGCCCGACAGAGCCAGATCACCGGCGAGATTATGGAAGTACTTGGCGGTGTGGAAGCGCTGAAGGGATAATTGCGAAAACCGAAGTCCGCATGACGAAATCCTGCGCACTTAGAACAAATGTGGAATGACGAAGTAGGGCATCGCGGGACTATCATTCATACCAACAGAACCTGAACTCTGAACCCTAAACCGTTTTATGGCTACTGCGACGGCACCACACAGCACGAATAAACGACCCGCCAAGGGGACGATCGGCCGCGTCACGCAAGTGATCGGCTCGACATTTGATGCCGAGTACGACGAAGAGCACCTGCCGGCGATCTACAACGCGATCAAGGTCCATGCGGACGTCAAGGGTACGAAGATCGAAGTGACCGGTGAGGTGCAAGGGCACCTCGGGGGCGGGCGCATTCGCTGCGTGGCGCTGGGGAGCACCGATGGCATGGTCCGCGGAATGGAATGTGTTGATACCGGCGGCCCGATCGCCGTGCCAGTCGGCGAAGGAAACTCTGGGACGCGTATTCAATCTGCTCGGCGAGCCGATCGATAAGCGCGGGCCGGTGAATGCCAAGGAATTTTGGCCAATCCATCGCGACGCTCCCGAGCTCACCGATCTCTCGACCAAGACCGAAGTCTTTGAGACCGGCATCAAGGTGATCGACCTGCTCACGCCGTTCGTCCGCGGCGGAAAGGCGGGGTTGTTCGGGGGCGCCGGGCTGGGCAAAACGGTGATTTTACAGGAGCTAATCGCGCGCATGGCAAGCACACACGGCGGTTACTCGGTGTTTGCCGGCGTGGGTGAGCGCACCCGTGAAGGGACCGACTTGTGGATCGAAATGCAAGAGGCCGAAATTGGCCAAACCGGCCGGAAGGTCATCGAGCAAACGTGCATGGTGTTTGGTCAGATGAACGAGCCGCCGGGCGCACGGCTCCGAGTAGCGCTGTCGGCATTGACGATGGCGGAGTATTTCCGCGACACGACCGGCGCCGATACGCTTTTGTTCATCGACAACATTTTCCGCTTTTCGCAGGCGGGCAGCGAGGTGTCGGCGCTCTTGGGCCGGATGCCCAGTCGCCGTGGGTTACCAGCCGACGCTGGCCACGGAGATGGGCGCGCTTCAGGAACGAATCGCCTCGACGAACAAGGGGGCAATCACATCGGTTCAGGCGGTGTACGTGCCCGCCGACGACCCCACCGATCCAGCGCCGGCCACGGCATTTGGCAATTTGGACGCGTTCGTCTATCTGGAGCGATCAATCTCGGAAAAGGGCATCTACCCGGCGGTCGATCCGCTGGCATCGTCGAGCCGGATTCTGGATCCGCAGTACGTGGGCGAACGACATTATGCGATCGCAAGGCGGGTGCAACGAACGCTGCAAAGGTACCGCGAGCTACAAGACATCATTGCCATCCTCGGCATTGATGAGTTGAACGAGGAGGACAAGCTGGTGGTGCATCGCGCACGCCGGATGGAGCGATTCCTCTCGCAGCCGTTCCTGGTGGCGGAGGTGTTCACCGGAAAGGCGGGCGAAGTCACGCCGTTGGCCGATACGATCCGCAGCTTCGAGGAAATCGCCGACGGCAAGTGGGACCACCTGCCCGAGCAAGCCTTTATGTACGTGGGCGTGATTGACCAGGCCGACGAGCAGGCGAAGAAGATGGCGGCGAAGAAGTAGATTAGTTTACACGCCCACAAACCGGACGCCGGGGACCAATGGCCGAGCCGCATCGCCAATCCAACACGCTCAACACGCCGCTTACGGTGAGCGTGGTCACGCCCGAAGCCACGGTACTCGCCAGTACCGCGGATTTCGTGGTGCTGCCGTTGTACGACGGCGAACTGGGGGTGGCGCCCGGCCACAGCCCTTTCATTGGCAGGCTGGGGTTTGGGGAGCTGCGCGTGCGAAGCGGCGGTGTAACCAAGCGATATTTCGTCAACGGGGGATTCGTGCAGGTCGCGGTGAATATCGTCTCGGTGTTAACCGGCGGCGCAGTCCCAGCCGAACGCTTGGACGCCGAGGCTGCCCGCGCCGAGCTACAGATGGCACGATCGCGACCGGCAAACTCACCGGAGCTGTTGGAGATTCGCGACCGGCAGCAATTGGCGGCTCGGGCAAAAATCCGCGTGGCGGAGAAACAACGGACGCACTACGCACGACAATAGCGATCGGGTTTAATCGGCGGCAATTCAACAACCGTGCTTATTGGCTATGCCACGCGTAGCGAGGCGCAAGCATTGAGGCGGTTGTTATTCTTTGGCGTTTACGGAAAACACGTCATCAACTTAGCCCGCCATCGACGAAGAATCACAGTACCGGTCGGCGAGGTGCCCGAGCAGGAAGCTCCGACCAGACCGGCCATCTTCAGGCGGCAGGACGCGCGATCTTATGCCGAATCCCACGCAGGTCATCGGAATCATCGAGGTCGAGACGACCGCCGAGCTATCGGTGGTGCTGTTTGGCAGCTTGGCTAGAGGAGCGTTCCAACGTTGGACGCTGCCAGGCGCCCGCGAAATCGAGGAGACCGTCGCCGGCAACCTGGAATCGCTCGAGGGCGACCTTAACGACGAATACGATGCCTTCTGTGCGCGGTTGGCGACTTAGGGCAAGCGACGAAGCCTGTTAAAGCTTTCGGTCCGTCCCGTTCCGGTTGCTTAGATTTGATAGTCGAGCTCAGGCTGCAAGATATCGTGCTCCGCGCATCTGCAGCTTGGGCTTCTCGAGCACTACCGTCGTGTGCGGCTCAACCGACCGGGTCAGCCATACGTTTGACCCGATCACCGAATGGTGGCCGACCGTGGTCCGTCCGCCTAGGATCGTGGCATTGGCGTAAATCACCACGCGGTCCTGGATAGTGGGATGCCGCTTCATGCCGCGGACGAGCTGGCCGTCGCCATCGGTGGGAAAGCTGATCGCCCCGAGCGTGACGCCTTGGTAAAGTTTGACGTGGTTGCCGATCTCACAGGTTTCTCCGATCACGACGCCGGTGCCGTGGTCAATGAAGAAGTTTTCTCCGATCGTGGCGCCCGGGTGAATGTCGATTCCGGTGCGGCTGTGTGCCCACTCGGTCATCATCCGTGGAATGAAGGGAATGCCGAGTACGTGCAGCTCGTGTGCAAGGCGATAGATCGTGACAGCCTCCAGTCCGGGATAGCAGAAAACGATCTCGTCGCTGTTCTTTACCGCGGGGTCGCCGTCGTACGCCGCCTGCACGTCCATGGCGAGCATATGACGGACGTCGGGAAGCCGTTCGAGGAACTGGATGGCTTTGGCCTGGCCTAGCGCTTCGAAGTCGCGGTCGTCGTGGCACATGCTGGTCGCGCCGGCGTCGTGCCGCAGCGCGCGGCCGATCTGCTGGGTGAGCTTGTCATGCAAGCGATCGATGAGGTCGCCGACGTGATAGCCGACGTTGCCCAGGTGCAACCCTTCGCGGCGGCGGAAGCCAGGGTAGAGGATCTCCTTGAGATCCTCACAGGAAGAGATAATCACTTCGTAATTGGGAAGCGGGCAATGGCCGAGATGGTTGATCGAGCCGATCTCGGTATACGTCTGCACGATCCGCTCGGTGAGCTCGGGCAGTTGTTCTTTGAGGCGGAAGTCGGAAGCCATGCCAGGGTTCAGGGTTCGGGGTCAGGTTCAAGCCGCGAGCAAAGTCGATCGTGGATGAACCGCGGAACACAACAGGATGCGCACACGAAGAGGGCCGCCATTAATGGCGGCATCGACACGCGCAGCATGGCGCGGCAGGATGGCGAAGTTTTGCGGCGCATCGGCAGAACCAATACGGTTTGCGTTCCGTTTCCTACAGTGTAGGCCAATCGCGACGGTGCGGTAGCATCCTAGGCCGCAGGAACGGCAAAATCAACAACCTTGGTATTCTGTCGGCGAATGGTAAGGACGAAGTCGAGGGAAATCCCAAGCCTTTGGTGCTTGCTATTCCTCTTCCTCCTCCTTGAGAGCGGCCTTTTCGATGATTTCGCGCTGAACGTTGCCGGGCACGATGTCGTAATGGCTGAACTCCATCGTGTAGCTCCCCTGCCCTCCGGTGATGCTGGAAAGGCTGCGGGCATAAGTCATCACTTCGGCCAGCGGCACGAGCACGCTGACGGTCTGCATGCCGCCGCCGGCATTCTCCATGCCGAGCACGCGGCCCCGACGCGTGGACATATCGCTGTTGATGTCGCCGATGTTGCCAGTGGGCACCGTGACATGCAGCGTGACAATTGGTTCCAGGAGCGATGGTTTTGCCTGCTGGAAGGTGTTGCGCAGGCACATGGAACCCGCGGTTTTGAAGGCGGCTTCCGAGCTATCGACGTCGTGGTACTTGCCGAAGTGAAGCTCGATGGCCAGGTTTTGCACGTGATAGCCGGCGATTACGCCACGTTCCATGCGCTCCCTAAAGCCTTTTTCCACGGCGGGGATGAAGTTGTTGGGGATCGTGCCGCCGACGATCGAGTCGATGAACAGGAAGTTGTTTTTCTCGTCGAAGCGCGAATTGCGCATGTGCGGAAAACGCTCCTTGGTGGCAAACTCCTCGACCTTGGTGCCCAAGGGGAGGGGGTAAAGGCGAATATGCACCTCGCCGAACTGACCGCGGCCGCCGGTCTGTTTTTTGTGGCGATACATTCCCTCGGCCTTCTGTTGGATCGTTTCGCGGTAGGGAATTTTCGGCTCGTGGGTATCGATCTCCACTTTGTCGCGCTTCAATAAGCGTTCCTTGACCACGGTCAGATGCAACTCGCTCATGCCGGTCATGACCAGCTCTTTGGTCTGCGGATCACGATCGAGATGCACCGTGCTGTCTTCTTCGACGATCTTGTGCAGTGCGTTGGAGAGCTTGCCTTCGTCGCCACGGCTCTTGGGGGTGGCGGCGAGACCGACCATTGGCCGTGGGAATTTGATCGGCCTCATCGTCCAGTTGCCGAGTGTGGTGTTGGTGTGCAGCTCCTCGACCTTAGCGAGCGCGATAATGTCGCCGGGGCCGGCGGCGTCCACCGGCTTAGTCTCTCCCCCCTGCACTTCCAACAGTTGGCCGATCTTGATGTTCTTGCGGCCGCCGGAGATGTGCACGCTGTCGTCTTTCTTGAGCGTGCCGTTGTAGATGCGGATGTAGGTTAGCTTCTGTACGTAAGGGGTCGATGCGCGTTTTGAAGACCTGAGCGACGAGCGGGCCGCTGGCATCTTCCTTGAGCTCGACTTCGTTGCCGCTTTCGTCGAGTGCGACGCGCTTGATCCGCGTTGGCGGCAAGGAGCAGAGCAGCAACGCGTCGAGCAATTCGGTGAGACCGGCTTGTGTCTTGCCTGAGACGCAGAGGATGGGGACTAGGTGACCTTGGGCGATGGATTCGACAATGTCGCGTTTGAGTTCGTCGTCGGTCGGCGGCTGCCCGTCGAAGTAGTGCATCGTGGTTTCCTCGTCCACCTCGATGATGGTTTCGATCAGCGGCGTGCTGACCGCCTTGGGGTCCATCACGGCGCCGTCGGCGCTCGCAGGGGGATGCAGCGGCATCGACGACGCCCTTGAAGCTGTGCCCTTGACCGATCGGCACTTCCATCGGCAGGCAATGCTTGCCGAACGTATCCTGGATTTGCTCGACGAGGCGTGCGAAATCGACGTTTTCCGCGTCCATCTTGTCGATGACGATGATCCGGCCGAGGCCGATCTTGCCGGCTTCGTGAAACACGCGGCGCGTGTTGACCTCGATACCCGCGTGGGCGTTGATCACGATCGCCGCGGTCTCGGCGGCGTGCATGGCGGCGATGGCCTGGCCGATGAAGTCGGGATAGCCCGGCGTGTCGATGACGTTGAACCGCTTGCCCTTGTAGTCGAAGTGGAGGATGTGCGACTCGATCGAATAGTGGTGCTCCTTTTCTATCGCATCGAAGTCGCAGACGCTGGTGCCGTCGTCTACGCTGGCCGGCCGAGTGATGGCGCCGGTGACAGTGAGCATCTTGTCGGCCAGGGTGCTCTTGCCGGAGTGCCCGTGGCCGCAAAGGACAATGTTGCGGATGTCTTCGACTTTTCGGATCGCCATGCGTGATTTCCTTCCGAGTGGTCTGGTGAGCTGGTGTCTGGTGGCCTGGTGGTTAAGTGGTTTGTGCGGCGGCAGCCGCAAGGGCGTCGTCGGATGGTGAGCCGTCCTTCGTACAACGATCGGCCGATGATGCAGCCTGCGAGACCTGCCTTGGCGAGGCTCGCCACGTCCGTCGGCCGTCGTGACGCCGCCGGAGGCAATTACCGGAATGCGGACGGCCTGCTGCATCTCGCGCATCGCCGGTACGTTGGGGCCGGCGAGCATGCCGTCCGTCGCGATATCGGTGTAAATCAATGCGGCGACGCGGCTCGGCATCGAACTGTTTCGCGAGATCGATCGCGGAGGTATTGCTTGTCTCCAGCCAGCCGTCAGTGGCGACGCGGCCGTCGCGGGCGTCGATGCCGAGGACCAGCCGGTTGGGAAAACGGCGGCAGAGTTTTTGGAACCAGTCAGGCTCCCGGAGGGCCTTGGTGCCGATCACGAGGCGCGAAAGGCCGAGCTCGAGGAGCGATGCGATGGTATCTTCGTCGCGGATTCCGCCGCCGAGCTCACAGGGGACGCGGACGGCCTTGAGGATCGATCGAACGCTTTCTATGTTGGCCGGCCGGCCGGCCTTGGCACCGTCGAGATCGACCAGGTGCAGGCACTCGGCGCCGTCGTCAACAAATTGGCGGGCCATGGCCGCCGGGTCGTCGCCAAAGATCGTTTCGCGGCCGTAGTCGCCTTGTTGCAAGCGGACGCACTTTCCGCCGCGAAGGTCAATGGCTGGCCAGACTTGCATCGCGACGGGACTCCCCCAGCAGGATGCACTGAGAAGAATGGAAACGGTCAATATGGCATAGGGGATTGCGTGATGCAACCGACCCGGAGAAGGAGATCAGGGGATGAGGAGGGAGATATGGGGATGATGGCGGAATGACGATGGCGCGGAGCGGAGGTCGTCGATTATTGTTTCACTGGATTGCATCTTTGGTGGGGCCCCAGGGGTTTTGAAACATTAATCGTGGTTGGAAGCCGAGCGCGAAGCGGCAAGTTGTTGGGAACGATCGATTTGAGGAAACGGCGGGTCGGTGGAATTTTCGAATATGCTCAATTCGGCGAGGCATTTTCGGAAGTATTTGCGGACAAGTTTGCGCACAGTGCGCGAAACTCGGGGTGGAAGTATAAGGGGTTTGGCGGACGTGTGCCGTTGACGTTATGTGATTGGAGCAGTCTGCGCTGTGCCGCCAGGCACGGCGGCCGATGTTGGCCAGCTCCGGCGGACGGTTGGCGCGGGCGTGCTCCGCGACGTGTAGTCGTGCCGCAAATGTGGGGTCGCGGCCGGCGGCGTAGACGATGGAACTGGGCGGCACGCCGATCTGACGGGCGGCGGCGCGGCGGCTGAGGCCAACGCTGACTAATAGGCACAAACGGCGTTGTTGTTGGGCGTCGAAACGCCGGGGCCGGCCGCGAGGGCGCTTGGGCGGGGGGATTTCGGCGGCAGCATCGGTAGCATCATGCATGGGCGGCATGGCTGTTTCAGGAGCCTTGCAGTGAACTTTCAGCCATTAACTATACACAGTAACATGTTTCTGTCAAGCGGGGGTAAGTGCCGCCAGATCGAGAGTTATTTGTGCCGGCCGGCAGGATACGTCCATGGAAAGCATTTCGCCCGCCGCAGCGGGTGGAACCCGGGACGAACTGCTTTGCGAATTGATGGCGAGCGCCTACAGCTCTGCAAAATTCTTTAAGAGGCGGAGGCCTTCGGCCTGGCTTTTTTCGGGGTGGAACTGCGTGGCGAAGAGATTGTCGCGCAGACCATCGAGCAGAACGGGCCGGCGTAGTCGGTCTCGGTGGCGATGACGCCGGCGTCTTGCGGCACGACGTAGTACGAGTGGACGAAGTAGAAGTGCGGCTCGTCGGCGAGGCCGTTGAAGACCGGCGGGCGGCGCCGCGACGCGGCGCGGTTCCAGCCCATGTGCGGCACCTTGTACTCCGCGCGGTATGTCGAACCGCACGCACTCGCCGCGCAACACGCCCATGCCTTCGTGTCGCCGTTCTCGTAGCCGGTGTCGAAAAGCAGTTGCAGGCCGAGGCAGACGCCGAGAAACGGTTTTCCGCGCTCGATGGATTCACGGATCGGCTCGACGAGGTTCGCGGCGGCGCAGCTCGGCGATCGCGTCCTCAAACGCACCCACGCCCGGGAGCACGACCTTTCGGCCCGGCGGATGCACGTCGGGATCGCTGGTGATCGTCGCCTCGTGGCCGACGCGCTCGAAGGCCTTTTGGACGCTGCGGAGGTTGCCCATTTGGTAGTCGATGATGGCGAGCATTGTCAGAGGGTTCAGGGTTCAGGGTTCAGTTGGAGGGGTTCAACAGCAGCAGCGGCAAAAGGACGAGCACGATAAGGAGGAAGAGTACGAGTTAGAAGAAGACCAAGCGGAGAAGGATGAGGATTAGGAGTAGGAGAGTGAAGTCAACACATGAGCGGCGCTTTAGGACAGCGAGCAGGCGCGAGTGGTTCACCGCAACATTCTAACTGCGGGGCGCGGTTGGTGGCAGAAGACGCGAGCCGTCTTGATTTGAGATTTGTGCCCTCAGAGTGAGACACGCTGGCGGCAGCGGCGAAGTCTGGCGAAGTGTGCGATTCGCGACGTTACCGCATTTTCAGCTTGTTTTACGCATGCGGTAAACCGCATCGGTGTCGTGGCCCTTCGCGGCACACCAACTGCCTTAACACCAGCCGCGGGTGGGCTGATTCGCAATACACGCTCGACAGCAATGATGGGACAGGCGATCAGCTCACCCTTTTTGGCAAAACCAGAATGACGAAATCCGAATGACGAACTAATGACGAAACCAGAATGACGAATGGCAGTCAAAAAGGGGACAGGCACCTCGCCGTGGAGTGGATTCTGGATGGAGCATTCAGCGGTGGCTCGGAGCCAATCCCCTTTTTGCGTTGAGACTCGTTTGGGCCGGCACGAGCGATTGAGGGCGGGCTGATACGCGGCACTTTGATCTGCAGCAGTGACAGGACCGGCGGTCAGCCCGCCCTATTTGTAAAGCCCGAATGACGAAAGGCAACTGCGGCCAGAGAGGGGGATCAGGGGATCGGACGGGGCTGATGGGATGCTGCAATGGTCAATGACAAAAATCGATTGAAGAACGAATTCCGAATGACGAACGCCAAGTCGCTAAAAGTGGATAGTCTAGTAAGCCAGAAGGCCGCTAAGGAATCCAGGAAACCAGGAATGTATTTGTTTCCTGCATTCCTGGTTTCCTTAGAAAGTGCGGGACGGAGAACGCGAAAGACGGAGGAGCGGCGGAGCTCATGAGAGGGCCTCTCTACGAACCCAGAAGGTTTCTAAGGAAGCCACAAATACTGGCTTTCACGACCTAAAACGATTGCACACTGATTCGAGCTTACGCAGTCACGGTGTCGGGGTAGACGGCTAGCTCGACACGGCGGTTGCGGAGCTTGCCGGCCGTGGTCGCGTTGGAGACGACCGGATGGTTGCCGCCGTGGCCCACGACGAAGAGTGAGTTGGGCTTCAATCTCGAGCGGGCGACAAGATACTCAAACACCGCCTGCGAGCGAGCGGACGCAAGCTGGTGGTTCGAGAGCCACTGCGTGTTGGCGGGCGGGTCGGTGTCGGTGTGACCTTCGATACCAATGAAGTGACCAGGATAATTGCGCTCGATTTCGGCGGCGACCTGGTCGATCATCGGCGTGGATTCCATTCGCAATCGGGCCGCGGAAGCGTCGAACATTTTTTCGGCCGGCAGCTCGATGCGAACCACGTCGCCGTCTTGCCGAACCTCGACACCGGGAATGTTGAAGACCGGCAGGTCGCGGCCCAGACTGCTGTTCGCCGAGATCGATGCGCCGGCGCGGCGGGGCGTGGAAGCCAGCGAGGCCTGGGCCTTTTGCTCGATCGTGCTCTTTTCGGTGCGGACCTGACCAAGCTGCTGAGAGGTGCTGGACAGACTGCTGAGTGGTGCTGGTCAACTGATCTCGCATGACGGCGAGCTGATCTTGCAATAGCTTGTTCTGCTGCCGCGACTGAGCCAGCAACGTCTCGAGCTCCTGGTTGTCCTGGTCGAGAGTGCTGGCGCGGCTCTGGAGCTGCTGGCTTTGCTGGGCGAGGGCCGTTTGTTGCTGCTGTAGGTTGTTCATTTGCGACTGCGCCGATACGGATTCTGAACGCAGCCCGCAGTGGCGAGCGGGAGCAGAAGCAACAACCGGTGCAGCGCTGCAATCGCGGGGCTCCAATGACGTTGTCGGAACCGACAGGGAAATGAACGCACCGGGCGGAATGACCCAGTGAAGGCGGGGGATGGTAGCGGGCATGCGCACGAGCTACAAGGGCAATCGGCGACAAGCGCGAAGGCGCGTTGCTAACGCCACCGGGGGTATGCGTGAAATCCGAATGACCACAGCACGAATGACGAACTAATGACCAAATCCCAATGACGAATGTGGTTCCAGCCAACTGGGCAATTATTCGTCATTCGACATTCGGGCTTATTTTGTCATTCGGGCTTCGGGCGTATTCGTTCATTGAAAGAGTGCTTTGCAACCCGCTGGACGCTGCTGAAGAAATCGGGACTGTGCGAGTCAACGGATATGACCGTAAGCGCAGCTTGATGTAATTGCGGTGCCAGCGGCTGGCAGCATGGCGTTCCCAGCCGAGGCGGGCCAACGGGCAAGCTGTCGATGCGGAAGTTGGCGACGTCAGTCACGATCGCGTCGCTGCGGGTTGATGCGAGCGACTTCATCGAGTACCGCCAATTCGCCAAAGAAGGTGGCCAGGCTCGAATCTCGCGACGAAAGCGCGTATTTGAGGGCCAGGAAGTCTGGGCAACTCCGCGGCTGGTTGTAGTACAGCCGGCAGCGATCGCCGGGGATGCGTACGGGGTAGAAACGGCCCCACAATAGCACGTCGAACAGCGAAACGAACTTCGGAAATGGTCGCAGGTGAATGCCGACGAGCCGGCCCTCGACAATGTCGATCACGCCGTAGCAGCACACGCAGGATCAGATCGGCGTCCGCTTGCGGATCGGTGATGGTATGGAGAAAGACAACAGAGAGTAGGCGGTAGAGAGTACGCGAGTTTGCGAGGTATCATCCGCCGCGGAGGAAGCGGATTGCTGTTAGCAGCCCAGAGCATCAGAGCCATGCAGGCGGTGACGGCCGCAGGGACAAGCCAGCCAATCGCCGAAAAGCGGCGCGGCCCATTCCCATAACGCCGCCCAATACGCAGGACAAAGAGAGTAGCGAGACAGAGAAACGGGCCATCGGGCAATTCGTGCTCGCGGCGGGAGAACCATCGAACAACACCGAGAAGCAGCCCCGCAAATGGGGCGAGAGAAGAATGAACAGGCAGGGCTGCCAGCCCGGATAGCTGCCGATCATTGCCATCAATGTGACATCGCCAAACCCCATCGCCTCTTTGCGGAGGGCGAAATGGCCGACAACGCGCACCGCCAGACGATGCCGCCGCCGGCAGCCAGGCCGACAAGCGACAGAGAGCAGACCGTGCCAATGGTAGGATTGCGCCGGCGGTGAACCAGACCGCGGCGATCGCCGATTGTGCCCAGCAGAAGCGAAGGCCGGCGACAATTTTGGTTGAACGGTTCGCGCACCATCGCGGTCAGTGAAGATTGCCCAGGCGCGGGCCAGTCCGTGCCGCGTCCGCCAGACGGCCGGCAGAAGAGCAAAGCACCAGAGAGTAACAACCGAGCGCGATGGCGAGCGAATTGATGTTTGAGCGCGAGAGCGCGTGGGGCCAATCGTTGGGCGAGGCGAGCGTGAGCGGCTCGATCCAGAGTGCGCGGCCCGCGCCGCGCAGAGCCCACCTCCTGCGGCGGCATGCGGCGGGTAGTGCCGTGATCAGCGCCAGGCCGATGAGCGTGCCGGGGATCGTGACCAGATCGGGAATCGTTTTTTCGTCGGCGTCGATCAGCGATGCCACGATCATGAAGAGCAACAGGATGGCGTGGGCGAGGAAGTGCAAATGTACTAAGTAGTCAATTGTAGCTCGAGCGGCCTGACCCGCGCGGCGTGCAGTTGGCGAAGCGGCCCGGCGTGAGCAGGCCGAGGTACTCTGTTTCCCACCAATAGAGTGCCGCCAAAAGAGCCCGTGATCAGTTCAACAAACATCGGGCGGAGCCAGAAAGCGCGGCCATGGAACCTGTCCTCGCGCCGAGTCCGAGCCAGCCGAAAACGGGGATCCGATCGGTCCAGCGGCGCCCGAGTGCCGGCTGGAGGCGCGGACCATGGTGAAATCGAGGCGCTGAGCGTACGCGAGGCGATAGATTGCCCAGTTGCACAAGCTGCCCAGCGCAGCCTGCGACGAACAAGATGATCATCCGGACTTCGAACGGGATGTCGAGGATGAAGGCCACGGGCCCTTGAGTTGTGGGCAAGGACTTGAATCGTGGCCCTTACCGTATCGGCGAGGCCGAATTCCAACAACCCGAAGAAATAGCTCACTCGTTGCGACCGATTTTCGACTTGAAGGCCTCAAGCACTTCGGTAGCGACGACTTCGGGCGATTTGCCTTCGGTGTCTATGATCAGCAACGCGCACTCGCGGTAGAGCGGCTCACGTTGGGCTAACAACTCGCGAATTTCGTCGAGGCCGCCGCGGATTGTGAGGTTTGGCCTGCGTGCAGCCGTGGCCGTGTCACTGCGATGCGAGCGAGACTGGTTTCAGGCGATGCCGTAAGCCAGACGACTGCGCCCGTGCCCTTAATGAGTGAACGGTTCCGCGGCCGCAACACCACGCCGCCCCCGAGCGATATCACCTTTCGATCGAGCGTGACCAGGTCGGCCAGCACCTGGCTTTCAAGATCCCGAAATGTCGGTTCGCCGTCGTCGGTGAAGACTTGGGCAATTGATTTACCCGCGCGGCGCTCAACTCCTCGTCGGCGTCGATCGCATCCCAGGCAATTTGCCGTGCGATGATCTTTGCGACGGCGGTTTTTCCCGTGCCGCGGTAGCCGATGAGGAGAACGTTCATTGCGACAGTTTACACCTTCGCCGGCCCGGTCATTTTCTTGAGCACGTCGCGCATCAATTCCCAGGGGCGTCCTTGCCGGTGAAAAGCTTGAATTGCAGGCTCGCCTGGCGGATGAACATTTCCACGCCTGTGACCACCAGGCACCCTTGCATGCGGGCTTCTTTGATGAACAGCGTGCTCTCCGGGTTGTAAACCGTGTCGAACACGACGGTGTAGGGACGCAGGTGCAGCCGGTCGTAGGGCGTCTCGTCGACGTTGGGGTGCATGCCCACCGGCGTGCAGTTGACGATCATGTCCGGAGTCACGCCGTAGCGGTTGTTCCAATCGACCCATTTGCACTGCATTTGTTCGGCCAATTGCTGGGCGCGGCGAGCGGTGCGGCTGGAGATGATCGACCTCGGCCGAACAACTCCCGCAGGCCGTAGGCGATCGGCACGGGCGGCCCCTCCGGCGCCCAGCACGAGGACCGTCTTGCCCTTCAGGTTGCCGCGATCGTAGCGGCGGCTGCATGGCGCGCTCCAGCGTGTCGATCGCCGCGCGGTAGTCGGTATTGTGGCCGGAAATGAATCGCCCGTCCCGAAGACCACGGTGTTGGCCGCGCCGATCCCCTTCACTTCCGGATCGATCTTGTGAGCTTCGGGATCACCGCTTCCTTGTGCGGAATGGTGACGCTCAGACCTCTGCACGCCCAGCTCGCGGCAGTCGTCGAGGAACTGATTGAGATCTTCGGCCGGCACGCGAAAGGGAACATAGACCGCGTTGATGCCCGCGCGCCGCAAAGCCGCGTTGTGGATGTGCGGGCTGAGCGAGTGGCCGATCGGGTCGCCGATCACGCCGTAGACGACCGTCTCCGGGTTGATCAGATCGTGGCGGTAAATCTCGTTCATCTGCTGGAAGCTGAGCTGCCCGGGCGCCAGCAGCCGCTCGTGATGAAACGTGGCGTAGACGAACGGCGTGTTGTAACTGCGCGCCGAGGATGCGCGACGGCGTGCCCATGTCGCCCATGCACATGGCCACCGTGGGGACGCGCGGATCGCGCATCAGCCGCAGGATGCGGACGTTGTCGTGCGGCTGGTTGCACATCGTCGAGATCTTGACGATGTCCGGGATCGAGCGCGGCCAGCCGGTTGTGGATGCTCGTGCAAGTTTTCGGGCGTCTTGCGGAAGTCGTGGTAGCTGATGATCCGCTTGGTTTTGCCGAAGCGCGGAATCGAGCCGGCGACATCCTCTTCCAGATCGACGTACTCGACGCCTTCGGCGATGGCGGTCCGCAGCAGCAACAGCCGCGTCTGCTCGGTCCCCTGCCAGCGGCCGCCATCGACCTGCCGGCGGCAGGTGATGATCACCGGCGAGGGCCGATCGGCCAGCAGCCGCTTGAGGTTCACCTCGCCGTTGATGTAATCCAGGCGCAGCTCGACCAGCTTGGCCCCTGTTCGACGAGGTGCTTGTGTTCGGCGATCATGTGCCGGTGCCGGCCGCGGCCTATGCTGACGCAGAGCATGCGTGATGAAGGCGAGGGTTAGAGGTCGGAGGATCTGGAGGTCGCAGGTAGAGCGTACGGTGATGTGACGGAAGCGCTCACGCAATCCATTATATCGTGCCGAGACTGCGATTCCGAAACGCAGTGTTGCCTCA
This sequence comes from Pirellulales bacterium, assembly GCA_963829655.1. Classification (GTDB taxonomy): domain Bacteria; phylum Planctomycetota; class Planctomycetia; order Pirellulales; family JALHPA01; genus JBBDYH01. The sequence continues at coordinate 3,970,472 of CAWHJG010000002.1, read as the reverse complement.
TGCTCGCTCGAGCTCGCCGATCACTGATCACGTCCGCATAAACTGCCGGTCCAGCTCTTCGCGGGAGAAGACGAGCGACGTCGGGCGGCCGTGGGGGCAATGGTGGCTGTCCTGGACAGTGCCGCTGCTGGACCAAGGCGGCGATTTCCTCCTGGCTGAGCCGGTCGCCGGCCTTGATCGCCGCCTTGCAGGTGATCATGTGCAACAGCTCGTCGAGCAAGTCGCGGCGCTCGGGCTGCTTGCCGCTGGTGAGCAGCTTATCGACCATTTCGCGGAGCACCTCGACCGGCCGGAAGTTCGCCAGCATGGCCGGGTAGCTGGTGATCAGGACCGTATCGCCGCCGAACGGCTCGACGTGCACGCCCAGCCGCGCCAGCGTTTCGGCGGCTCGAGCACCGGCGGCGGCTTCGGTCGGCACCGAGATCGACCGGCTCGGGCACAAGAGTCGCTGGACTCCATGCGACCGGCCAGCACCTTCTCGCGAATCTGCTCGTAGAGGATTCGCTCGTGCAGGGCGTGCTGATCGATGATTACAATCCCCTCATCGCTTTCGGCGATCAGATAACGGTTGTGGACCTGGATCGCGTGGCGGCGATTGCGGAAGAGAAGGTGGCCGCGGTCGTGGCCAGTGGCTCGCGGGCGAAGTCGCGCGGGTCGACGCCGGTTCAGGCCGGTGCCGCTGCATGCGCCCGGCTCGTGTAGGGGTGGCCGCGCCGGTCGCCGCGATGCCAGACGGCTGGTGGCCGCTGGAGTTCGAACCATGGTCGCAGGCTCGGCGGCTCGATCGAGCGGTCGGCGCCACGTGAACTCGCGGCTGGATCGTCGTCGTCAGGTGCTGACCCTCGGCCCTGGCGGCCTGTTGGCAAGCGCAGTTGCCCTTTGGCCCAGGCGACGAGTTCACTGCTCGGCGATGAGCCGCGGTTTCGGCGTCGTGCATCGCCGCGGCTTCGCTGCGCCGCGCGGTGCCGGCGACGGCGCGTGACGTCAGATCGACCGGTCAGAAATTTTGTCCGCAGCGTTCCGAAGAGCTGGCTATAAATCCGCCCGCCGTCTTGAAATCGCACCTCGAGCTTCGTGGGATGCACGTTCACGTCCACGGCTTCGGGCGGCATCGCGATCTGCAAGAAGCAAATCGGATACCGGCCCGTGAGCAATAAGCCGCGGTACGCTTCGCCCAGCGCATGCTGCAACGCGCGGTCGCGAATCGAACGGCCGTTGAGAAACAGGTACTGCATTCGCGCCGTTGGCCGCGGCTCTGGCTGGGCCGCGCGACGTAACCAGCAGCCGCACCGAGCGTCGTGGCTTTCGACCCACAATCAGTTCGCCGGCCAACTCTTCGCCGAAGAATGCTGGCGATCCGCGTGACCAACGTCGTCGGCCGGCGGCAGGTCGTGAATCGATTCGTCCGCCGTGCCGCAGCGTGAAATGGACGTGAGGATAGGCCAAGGCCAGCCGCGTGAATGCCTCGCTGGTGTGCCCCATCTCGGTTTGCGTGGCGCGGAGGAACTTGCGGCGGACGGGCGTGTTGAAGAACAGGTTGCGGACTTCGACCGTCGTGCCGGGGGCGCCCGCAGGCGTAACGTTGCCCGGCGGCCCGCCGGCGACCTCAAGTTCGGCCGCGGCGTCTGCGTCGGCGGCGCGACTGCGAATCGACCATGCGGCTGACTTCGGCGATCGACGCCAGCGCCTCGCCGCGGAAGCCGAGCGTGCGCGACGCGAAACAGATCGTCGGCCTGGTCGAATCTTGCTGGTGGCGTGCGACGCGACCGCCAGCGGCAGCTCGTCGGCCGCGATGCCGCAGCCGTTATCGACGACGCGGATGAGCTTCCATGCCGCCCTGCTCGACGGTCACGTCGATCCGCGTCGCGCCGGCGTCGATGGCGTTTTCCAGAAGCTCCTTGACGACGCTGGCCGGCCGCTCGATCACTTCGCCGGCGGCAATCTTGTTGACCACGCTCGGCGGAAGTTGGCGAATCGCGGTTCGCGCGGGCGGGGCGATTATCGTCACGGTTGGCAACACCCCATTGGGGGCTTCAGGCATCCCGCATTTGCACGGGCCAATGCGCCAATCGAGCAGCCTCCGTGCATAGCATCAGACATGATAGCCGATCCATGGAGCTTTGATGAGAGGCAGGAGGAGTGTGGAATTCGGAGGGCGAAACGCCAATCGCGCCCGTCACGGTATCTCAACTACGTTGCCGTCGCGAGGGTCGAGGAGGCGGAGGAATTGCGTGCGATCGACATCGACGCTGATTTGGCGCACGGAGCCATCGAAGAATGCCGCTCGAAATACCGGCCCGGCGGGTAAGTGGCCAAGGCCGGTAAACGGATCGTCCGGATCGATTTCAAGGTCGATGGGCTTTGTCCATTCGACCGCCTTTTCCGGATCGATTTCCAGGAGCATGACGGTGTTCGCCGTCCCATCTCGGATTTCCTTGATGCTTGGACCGTCGCTTTTGGACCATGCGGTGCCTACTCCGACCGGTAGCAAGTAAGTCGTTTGATCCTCGGAAGGAGAGCTTGGGTTGGCGTATACGGCTGGCATTTGGTCAAGCAATGCCTTGTTGTGCTCGCTGTCCCAGGGCTCGTCGAGCTTGAATTGCTTATAGAGTTGTTCCTCCTCGATGTAGGGCAGTATACGGACGCGCAGCTCAAAAGCGGCTTGCCGTCTTTGTCGACGATGGCGCAATCAGGGAACTTCTTGTGTGCGGTAAGATAGTTGTGCATTCCTAAAGAGATTTGCTTCATGTTGTTCATTGATTGATTGCGGCGGGCAGCTTCACGGCGTTAATCGCGGGGAGCAACAAGGCTGGCAATATTGCCACTCCCGCGTAGCCCGATCGACGCTGGCGGTGATCGTCACTCGGGTGCGGTCTCGCGTCGGCGCGAGCGACTTGACGACCTTCTCGGAAATGCGGCGGAGCCAGCGGGCGGTGGCTTGTTGTAGCTCTTGATCCGGCCCGCGCATGTTTCGGCCATCGAGGCGAGGGCCATCTCGCGGGCAATTTGCAATGCGTGATTGACCAGTCGCTCGGCTTCGGCGGCGGACGGTTCGTCACGCGCGTGGAGAACCAGCTCGGCGGTGGTGCTGCCGGTGATTGCGAGCTTGAGTTCGATGGCGGTGAGGAGGTCGGGGAGCTTAAAGAACTCCTGAAACTGCGGCGGCATTGGGCTGCCATTGGCTTGAGCATCGCCAGAGGCTCGCCACGGCTTCGAGATCGATGACGGCAAACGCGTGGGCCTTGCCGTCGTAGGACGCGAGCAGGCGGGCGAGTCGCGAATCGACGGCCGCGGCCGTGAGGAGGCGGTCGAGCTTTTCGTCGAGGGCGAACACGATCGTGCGATCATCGACGAATGCGATGCTGGGTTCGTTCTTGCGTTGGGCGGCCGTACGATGACGCTGCCACTTTGTTTTTGAGGCTCACCAAGTTGCGCAATTTTGAAAACACCTTGGAGGGATCAACCGGTTCTGACATTTCCATTACACCGGCCGGTTCTGGCGGCGCCGGGAAGCGGTCGATGCCGGAGAGGGTGAACGTGATCCGCTCGATCTTGACTGGGTCGATGCCGCCTTCCTTGAGTCCGAGCGCGGTAATGATCTCGACCGGCAATAGCTCGTTGGCGGGGTCGGTGAAGAAACTCCTCGGTTGAACGACGATTGCGGCAAAGTCATCTTTGGTTAAAAAGCGGTGGCGGGTTTTGCCCAGCGGGCCGTTCCACTGCGTTTTGTTTGGCGCCGGCGTTGTTGCTCGGTTGTGCCTTGGCGGCGGGCAGTTTTTGGGCTTTGCTTTCTGTCGCCTGCGCGAGCGAGGCGGCCGGCGATGCGATTACGCATGCGATCAGAATTGAGACGAAGCGGAGATTCATTGGAAGACTCCATAAGCGGCCCGACCAGTCGAAGGGAGAGATTTCACGGCAATCGGCAATTCGGCCGATAACCTTTCATGCCGACCACGAGGAAAAGTCAAATTACATCGCTCGTTGAGGTGCTAATCGCAGCCTAGACCTTCATGATTTCGCGCGAGGTGCCGACGGTAGAGCCGCGGCCGGCCGGGACGTGATACATTCCCGCGGCCACTGGTAGGCGTCGCTGCGTACCAACTTGAGGCCTCGGGAACGGTGTAGGCGGCTGCGACTCGATTCTTGATTGCCGTCTGAATACGTTGCCAGTTCGCTTGCTCCTGTTCGCTGGGCATGTACTGCTTTTTGAAGGGCACCTTCTGCCCCACGAGCATGGTGAGATATCCTTCCATTCCAAATTGATCGTTGTAATCCAGCAGCGTTTCGCGCAAAACGCTCGGTCCCACCGCTTGGTAATAGTTCACGATTTCTTCAGCCCCGGCCAGATCGCAATCGTTCCAGCAGGCGCGCCAGTACGGAGTATCGTAGCCGCGTATTAAATTTGAAGTGCGTGGCAAGATATGCGACGATCTGATCCCACTGCTTGCTTAGCCGCAGGTCGCAGTGCTTGATCAGGTACTGCTCGGGCAAGTGACCGTCGCATTCCACCAGCACTTCGGTCAACGACTCGGCTTGAGCACAGATCAGTCCCAGGCCGGTCGATTCGAGCGGCTCGACGAAGCCCGACGCATTGCCAATCGCGATCACGTTCTTGTGCCACTGCCGTCGTGGCGGCCGACGCGGAAGCGAACGATGCGGGTCTTCATCACCTTGGGATTCTTCGCCGTAAACTCGGCCGTGGCATCCTCGTCGCTGATGAAGTCGCTCGAATAGACGTATCCGCGATTGATGTGCCCTTCGTGATCGATCCGCCAGCACCACCCGGAGTTCATCGTTTCAGCGGTCGTATAGGGCTGGATGGGTTCGTCGGTCCGCAGCCAGCCGCCAACGACCGCGCGATCGTTGTACAGCGTTCGTTTGAAGTCGTGAAACGGCACTCCGAGAGTTTTTTCCAACAATAGCGAGACAAAGCCGGAGCAGTCCGCGTACAGATCGGCGGTGATTGTTCGGCCGGAGGCGAGTTTCAGACCCGCGACGCCCTCGTCCTGAGGGACGTGCTCGACGGTGTCATCCTCAGTGATGACGCCGATCTTTGTCGCGTAGCGTTCCAAGTAACCGACAAATTTCTCATTCTCGATGTATAACTGGGCGAAATGGGAAATATCGGCCAGCCGGTGACATCGCGGTAGCAGATCTTGTTTTCGCTCATCAACCCCGACTGCACACCGACGTAGTCCCACGGCGTGCCGTCGATATAGTAGCCGGTTGCCTTGGGCAAGATCGCGTACTTGGTATCGAGCTGAAAGCCGAAGACGTAGTCGAAGAATGGCCGCGGTCCCCAGAGGTAACGAATCCCCAGTTTCCACTGCGGTTCGGCCTCGCGCCAGAACTCCTTCATCGGAATGCCAAGGTAGTCGTGAAGGTGCTGGGGGATGGTGACGGTCGTCCCCTCGCCGACGCCGATGATGCCGATTTCTTTGGACCGCAGCACGGTCACACGCAGCTTCGGCAACCTGAATTTCAGCGTGATGGCTGTGAGATAGCCGGGCTCCGCCGCCGAGCACCAGCACATGTTCGAGCATTGCTTTGGAATCCATATCGGAACTACGCGGATGGAGTCGTATGCGAGAGCGTCGAGCAGCAAGTTCAGACTGAATCAAACCGACAGGGACGACGCGGACTGCCGGTAGAGTCCATGCGGCCACTGCCACTGCGGTGAGCGAACGATCGACAGGCCCTCGCGCACGGTGAACGCGGCCGTCGCCTTGTTTTTAATCGCTTGTTGAATTTTTTGCCAGTGTGCCCGCTCCTGGGGCGATGGCTCGAATTTGTACTTGTACGGCACCTGCTGGCCCACCAACATCGAGAGATATCCCTCCATGCCAAATTGATCGGACGGCTCGAGGATCGTCTTCCGGTAGAGGACGCTGGGGCCCAGTTCGCGGTAATAAGCCACGAACTCCTCCGCGTCCTGCAATTCGGCGTCGTTTCGACAGGCTTGCCAATAGCGTGTATCGAGCCGGTCGTTGAATTTGAAGTGCACGGCGAGAAAGCGGCGGATTTGGTCCCAACTCGTGGCGTTCCGTCGATTGAACTGCCGGCGCATCGAGGCATGCACCTCCCGATCACACTCGGCCAAAGTCTCAGCGATCGCTTGGCATTGGCCGGCGATTGCACCGAGCGAAGTCGCCTCCAAGGGCTCGACAAATCCCGACGAGTTGCCGATTGCCACAACATTCTTGACCCAGGCGCCTCGTACCGCCCGGAGCGGAACTTGACGATGCGCGTCTTGTCTACCTTCGGGTTTTTCGCGCGGAATTCGGCGTCAGCCTCTTCGTCGCTGATGAAGTCGCTGGAGTATACGTAACCGCGATTGATCCGCGTCTCATGCTCGATCTGCCAGCACCAGCCGGCGTTCATGGTCTCGGCGGTCGTATACGGCTTGATCGGCTCGTCGGTTCTGGTCCAGCCGCCGACTACGGCGCGATCGTTGAACAAGCTCGACTTGTAGCTGATAAACGGTTCGTTCAGGGCCTTGCCAAGCAGGACCGAAAAGAACCCGGAACAATCCACGAACAAATCGGCTGTGGCAGTGCGGCCGCTGGCGAGGCGCAGTCCGGTCACGCCGTGCTCATCCTGTAGAACCTCCTCGACCGTATCGTCCTCGATCGCGACGCCGAGTTGACGGGCGTGGTTTTCGAGCCACGTGACGAATTTTTCATTCTCGATGTGGTACGCCAGATCATTGGTCACGATCGGCCTTCCCTGCGGGTCGCGGACCATGATTCGGTTGTGCGACATTAAGCCGCTGGGGATGCCGACGTAGGTCCAATCGCCGTTGCAGTAGTAGCCTGTCATTCGGGACAGGAGGTTGTATTTGGTGTCGAGCTGGTGTGAAAAGGCATAATCGAAGTAAGGGCGGCTTCCCCCACAGGAAACGGATACCGAGCTTCCATTGAGGATCGGCTACACGATAGAAGTCCTTAATGTCGAGCTTCATGTAATCGTGCAGATGCTGCGGCAGCGTGAGCGTAGTGCCCTCGCCGACACCGATGATGCCGATATCCTTGGAGCGCAGTACGGTGACCGGCAGGTCGGGTAGCCGGAACTTGACCGTAATCGCGGCTAGAAAGCCGGCATGCCCCCGCCCAAGACGAGAAGCGATTTGACACGCGGATCCATTGATTCTCCCCATGGCCCCCCCTCTTTCCGAAACCACAAGGAGAAAGTTTCAATTTATTTACTATAACACGACCAATGAATTGCCGCTAGGAAACGGCGCAGCACAACGGTACGCGTTGGCAACGTAAGATGCATACGCGCTACGAAGATCGGCGTGCAAACGATGGCTTGGCGGGTACGCGACCTACTCGCTTAATCGAGGCGCTACACATGCCGCAGCGCTTCCACGATCTCGCTGCGAGTCGCCTGCCAGGCTGGAAGAATACCAGCCAAGAGACCTGCCGCTACCGCACAGCAGCCATGCCCCAGGCCGCGGTGAGGAGCGACGGCTCGAAGGCAATGATGACTCCTTCGGTACCCATGCTGAAGTGACCGAGGGCTAATGCGGCCAGGGCCACGAAGACGCCAATCGCGCCGCCGGCAAGGCTGACCAGGAGTGTTTCGCCGAGTATCAGACCAAATACGCGCGGTTCCGAGACGCCGATCGTGCGAAGCACTGCATGCTCGCGAATGCGGTCCTGCACACTCATGACGGCGGTCGCCGCAACGAGCATCAGCACCAGGCCAACGCATGCCACACCGAGGTAATGCGCAAAACCCACTAATTCGGTCAGATCGGCGACGCTGGCCGCCTGAAACACGCCTTTGCTGCGAGTATCGGTGGCCACGGGACCGCCGCGAAAAAGTGCGTCGATTGCCGCGGAGACCGTTTCCGGATCGGCGGAATCGTCGAGCAAGACCTCAAACTGCGTTACCCGGCCGACCTCGTTCTTCCCGCGTTGCCTCTGAAGGAACTCGAGTTGAGTGTAAATGAAATCCTCCTCTGCCGCATGCGGGGCGGTGAAGATTCCAGCTACCGTGACGGTCACACCGCCGATGCTGAAGCGATCGCCGCTGGAAATCCCGCGGCGGCGCGACCGCCTGGCCCACGAGAGCCCCATAGCGCAGCCGCTCGAAGTCGGCGAAACTCCCTTGCATAACGCTTAGTTGCCGCGCAGTGTGCAGCTTCTCTGGCGGGACGCCGTGAAACACGATCACGTCGAGGCTGGCCCGGCAATTATTGGTGTAGACCTTGATGGGGATCACATCGCGCCACGCCGTCAACCTTGGCGATCTGGCGATCGTAGTCCTGCGGCAGCGAGCTGGTGAATGGGCAGAAACGGTTGGCTTGAAAAACGATCAACGCCGCTCGGCCGCTGCGTTGCTAGTCAACCGGTCGAGCCCGTCGCCCACGGCCGCCACGCAGGTGAAGACAAACAGCGCCACGGCGGCGCGCTGACGGTCAAGAGCGTCCGCATGCGATGCCCCCAGAGGCTTTTTAGGATGTAAGGAATGAAGCGGAGCATTGTCCGTGGTCAGTTGTCCGTTGCTGGTTAACCTTGAACCTTGAACTTGGAACTTTGAACCAAAGCTTCTCGCGGCCAGAGTTTACCGTGATCGAGCGTCAACTGCCTGCCGGCATAACCCGCCGCTTGAGGATCGTGCGTGACCATCAACAGTGTCGTACCCAGTTCCTCGTTTAATCGTTTGAGCAGCACCAGCACTTGTTGGCTTGTGTCGGCATCGAGATCGCCCGTCGGCTCGTCGGCGACGACAATTGTCGGGTTGGCGACAATCGCTCGTGCGATTCCCACGCGCTGTTCCTGACCACCGGAAAGCTGCCGCGGGTAGTGGTCGGCCCGGTCGGTCAGGCCGACCGCCTCCAGGGCGATCTCGACGCGCTCGCGCCGCTCGCGCCTGCCAACGGCAACAACAGCAGCGGCATCTCGACGTTCTCATACGCCGTAAGCACGGGGATCAGGTTGTGCGTCTGAAAGATGTAGCCCGACGTTCGCCGCCCGCCAGTAGGCCAGCCGCGTCCGCGAGACAGGTCGTGATGTCGTCCCCGTTGACGACTACTCGCCCGGCGTGGGCCGGTCGATGCCCGCCAGGACGTTCAAGCAGCGTGCTCTTGCCGGAGCCGCTCGCCCCATCAGCGAGATGAACTCGCCCGCGCTCGACGGCCAGATCGGCATCGCTTCAGCGGCGAGATCTCGTGATCGCCTTTGCGGTAGGTCTTTGTCAGGGCTGTGACTTCGACCAGCGGCATTTCCGACTCACTTTTTCGGTGGTTCAATACTCGAATTCGAGTTTCGTCTTCGCCGCTGACGCGAATTCGGTCGCCATCCTCGAGACCTTCGCGGCCGCCGACGATCAGCTTGTCCGACGGCGTCAGCCCCTCGACCTCGACGAGTCCGCCCGGCAAGGCGTCGCCGAGTTGGACATGACGTGACGAGCGACGCCAGCGGTCGGATCGGCGACCCAAACCGCGAGCCATGCTCGCTCGCTTCGATCAGGCTGCGGGGGACATACACGCGAAGTTTGCTCTTCAATTCTCCGGCCGGTTCTTCGCTCTGGCGGCACAGAATGTGACTTGCACCAGCATCTCGGGCTTCACCGTTGCCGGGGGACTCTCGATGCTCACCTTCACTTGGAGCGTGTTCTTTGCGATGTCGGTCGACGTGATCGAGACCACTTCGCCGTCCAGCGGCTTGCCGGCCGAGGGAGTCTCGATTCGCACGCTGGCCAAACTGCACTTTGGCACGTCTTCCAGCCGCACGTCGGCGCGGACTTGTAACCGCTCTGGATGAAACAGCGTCGCACCGTGCTGGAATCGGCCTCGTTTTCCTTGGCGAGCCCCATGACGCGCTTCCCGGGCTGGCCGACCAGTGCCAGCACGACCCGTCGCTCGGGCGCGGATCACGGTCCGATCGAGCGCCAGTTTGGCCTTGTCCACCATGAGGTGGGCCTGATCCACGCGGGCCTTTGCGGCAGCCACCGTCGGCCTCCGCCTCGGCCGCCGGCGCAGTCTCATCGGTCTTCAGCTCCAGCTTGCCTGCGAGCGCATCGCGGCGGTCGCGTCGAGCGCTTGATCTTCGCGCTCGAGGGCGCGGCTGTTTGACGTGAAGTTCATCGAGCTCGGCTTGCGCCGCGTCGTTCGCTCTTCGCCTTGAATCGAGCGGCCGGCACGGCGTCGCCCGCGTCGCGTTGCCCTCGTAGTCTTGTTTCGCGAGAGCAGTTTGCCTTGCCGCCTGATCTGCTTTGGGTAGCGCGGCCAGCTCACTTCGATGCGGGCAAACATCGCCTCGGCCTCGGCCAGCTCGGCCTGAAGCTTAACGGGATGCTCAAGCGTCGTTTTTGCGGCTTCCGCGCTGGTCTGGGGAGTTCCAGCTCTGCCGTCCTGAAGCTCGCACCTCGGCCTTGGCCTCGGCCAGCGCCAGCTCCGCGTCGGCGGGCGATCAAGCACCAACTCGTCGCCGCTTTTACCTCCTGGCCCTCGATCGACCGAGCAGCTTCTCGACCACGCCCTCGGCCAGGGCGGTCACCATGATCGGCCGTCGGCCGCGGCTCGACCCAGCCGGCCGCCTTGAACAAGAGGCGCGCTTCGACTTGCGCCAGCGGTTCCGAAAAAATCACGGGGGCAATCGTCACCGGACGCGAGGGGAGCAAAGCGTCTTTGCTCGCCCAGGCGATGACCGCCGACCAAGCCCAGTAACAGGCCGATCGGCACGACGTATCGCGACCAGATACGGCGCGGCGGCGCGCCGCCGCACTGCGCCGGCGCGGCTGGTGGACCGCCAATCGTTGTAAGTCGACGCGCGGTGCTCATCATTTCCTCACTTACATTTTCTTCGGCCACGGGCAGCGACGCTGCCGTCCTTCGTTTTTGCAGCTCGCCGGAAACGACGACGGTTTGCAGCTCCTTCACACCGGAAGAGCTCTCGGGCCTCGATCGGTCACAGCGCTTCCCCTTGTCGTCCACGAACTTGACGGTCACCGAGTTGTCTTGCACCAGTCGTCCGGCATTCGCAGCAGATAGTCCCACGGAAAGTCGCATGGTCGTCCGGGCGTCTCGTTGCACGCCTTCAGTTTGCGGTCGACGATGGTGAACGCGGCCGCCCCTTAACAACGGCTTCGATGCCGCCGATTCGGCCCACTACCGTCACCTGGTCGTCGTCCTTCGCCTGGTTCGTCACCTCGTTTACATCCTTTGGCCCCGGCCGGTTCCTGATCGAGCCAGGTATTTCCCGCGATGGGCGCGGACGTGGTGGGTCAACCGCCGGCATTTGTTCATCCTGCTTTCTTAGCGGGGCAGCCCAACGTGATCGGCCGGCGAAATAAAAGTAATGCGACAATAAGCGGTTTATTCCTTGCTCAGTGTCTCCAAAAGTTGAAAAGTTGCAATCATCACGCTCGCAGCCCCTCCGCGATCGGGACGCGCATGCGCGGACGGCACGGCGCGGAACGACCCGGCGGACCCAACAGCAGACCGGCGGACAACCCACCAGCACGGTCACGCTATCCACGCGGAGGGCGAACGCCCCCATCGTGAACCGCACGGCCAAATCGTTTACAACCGATCGCTATGGCGATCGCGAGCAGCGAGGCGGCCGCCGCCAGGATCGTCCCCTCTTGCATCAGGCTGGCGGCAATTGCCGGCGCATGAACCCGAGCGTTTGCAGCATTGAAAGCTCCCGAACCCGCCCGACCACCGCACCGTACATCGTGTTAAGCCGGCGAAGACGCCGGCACTGCGATCAATCCAACTACATCAGCCAGCCCAGCGGACGTGCGAATAATGGCCGCGGAGGGAGCGTAGTACGCCACCTCGGGCTGCGCCTCGATCTCCAACGCGCAGCACATTTTCCTTGCAAAACAGGTTTACGGCCGAGAAACCGGCGGGCGTCTGGGTCTTGACGCGCCACGATCGTCAGGTCCTGCCGTTTCAGCGCCTGTTGCATCCTCAGGCAGTGGGCACCATAATTCCGACTCGAAGGCGCCGAACCGCCGGCAGTGAACCGGCCGCTCACGCGCCACGTATGTCCCTCGAACTGTAGCGTGCTGCCTGGCCGCAGCTCGTCATCGCGCCAACCGAGCTTGGCGGCCGCCAGACGACCGACAAGCACTTCGTTTCCCTGCGGCCATTGCCTTCCACGATCTGACGCTGGTGCGAACCAAAAAGCGCACTCCGGCGAGACGCCGCGCACCCAGCCCCATCGTCGGCTCACCGCCGTCGCGTGGCGTAACCTTCGTTCCCAGGTACAGCTCGCCCGATACACATGCCTTGGCCGTGGCGCTCGTCGATGCCAGCGACGCTGGCTCGAACGCGATCCGCCGTCGCCGCCGGCACGGAGGAGTACTCCACGTTCTCGGCCGTGCCCAGCGAATGGATGATCGCCACGCGTGGATCGCCGCTGACGGCGAGCGTGACCTCCAACCCACGGACAAACGCGATGACGACCAGGATCAGCAGCACGACGATCGTCAGGCCAACGAGTGTGATGGCGCATGCGGCCCGGCCGGCGGAGCAAATTCCGCACGCCGTATTCCCAGGGTAGTGGTCGAAAGCGGAGCATAGGCAAACGACGGAAAAAGGGCAGCTTCACATGTGAATGCAATTCATGCGCACGAATACCAGCGCGAATGATCAATCAGAGGCGCAATCAGATCAATAGCGATTCGATGCGCAGGCACAGCGCACCCCCCGATAGACGTGCCGCCATCAGAAACACCACGCCCACGGGTGTGTTTGAGGGCTAATTGCTCGTTGGAGAGCATGCCAGCATTGACCGTCAGAACGACGGGACACGGATCCAGCTCAATCAATGTTTGAAGCTCAATGCCAGACTTCGCCAACAAGGCGCCGCTGCAGAGGCAGTTACCGTCCTCGCAGCAACGATCCATCGGCAGCGCGGGTCGCTGGACCGGCTCGTCGGCCGGTTCCGTTGTTGAATCCTTGCATTCCGTCGCGACACAGCAATGCGGTACTGCCGAGCAGACAGGAGCCTGCGTGTCTTCACCTCATGGCACGTCCCGAGTTCGCCTGCGCGAGCGGGGACAGATGCCTGCGGCACACCGCCGGACATAGCGCCAGGCTCAGGGCCAACGAGATCGAAAGCAGACCGCGCATTGTGACCGCGCCAGAGGGTTGGTTTCTTAAGGGCAATTCTAGGTTGGCGTGAGGGGTTGGTCAATTTGCATCCGCTTCCGGCCGCGACGCGCCACACTGAAAGCAGACTTCGAACGTGGCAGGAACTTGCTCGCCGCAACCTGGGCACGTCCAATCCGGGGCCATGTCTCTTGGCTCGCGACGGCGAAGGTAATCGGCGACGATTTCCCGGGCGTGTGGCTCGTCCTCAACGCGAACCATCACATCGGGCGGCATGATCGACAAGCCGGCCAAAGGCTCGTGCTCGTCGGTCACCGTGGCGTCGATGCCCTGCTCAAGAAGCAAGTCCTTGACGAAGTAGGCCTCAGTCACATTCTGTGCCTTAAAGGCGGACACCACTTCGCCGTGATCATTCGCCATGGTGGACTCCTTACCAGTCGGAACAGGGACAATGAAACTCCGGTTTGGCGGCTAGTGTATTGTGTCGCGGACCAGCCGAATAGCCGCCCCTAGTCCCCACCGCACTCAATTCGGTATCATCGGCGGCATGGCAAAGACCGCTGATCGATCGCAACTGGAAGCCACCCAGGCCGCCGATTCCGACTTGCCCGCCATCACGCCGGCGGACATCCGCGTGCTGATCGTGGATAACGATGAGGCGCACGCCGAAACCGTGGCCGAGAGTCTCCAGCGCATCGGCTATGACTGCGCAGTGGCGACGAGCGGGGCCGAGGGCGTGCGGCTGATTGACCGCGAGACGTTCGACGTGGTGATCACCGACCTGGTGATGAGCGATGTCAACGGGATTGAGATTCTCAAGCACCCCGTCAGATTGCTTGCCCGATTGCGAAGTGATCCTTGTCACCGGCCACGGAACGATCCCGTCGGCCGTGGAGTCGATGCAGCAAGGGGCGTTTAATTACCTGCAAAAGCCGCTCGACTTGAAGCAGCTTCGCGTGGTCGTCCAATCGGGCCAGCGAGTCCGTGCGGCTGCGACGGCAGAACGTAGAGCTTCAACCGCCGCCTGGACGAGCAAGTTCGGCTTTGAGGGGGTCGTCGGGTCCAGCGTGCAGATGAATTCGGTGATTGATCGCCTCAAGCGAATCGCGCCCACCGACGCCAGCGTGCTCATTCAAGGCGAGACCGGCACGGGCAAGGAGCTTGTCGCCCAGGCAATTCACCAGAACAGCCCGCGAAAGAGCAAACCATTTGTGGCGCTGAACTGCGCGGCGTTGAGCGAGAACATCCTGGAGAGCGAACTGTTCGGCCATGTGAAGGGCGCGTTTACCGATGCCTCAACGGACCGAGTGGGCAAATTCGCCTATGCCCACGGCGGGACGATGTTTCTGGACGAGGTCGGCGATATGCCGATGGCGACGCAGATCAAGCTATTGCGCGTCCGGAAAACGGCGAGATCACGCGCGTGGGCAGCAATGAAGCCATTCGCGTCAATGTGCGCGTGCTGTCGGCGACTAATCGCCACCTGGAAGACGCGATCGCCGCCGGCACCTTTCGCAACGACCTGTTTCATCGGCTGAAGGTCGTCACCATCGAGCTGCCGCCGCTGCGTGAGCGGACGCAAGACATTCCGTTGTTGATCGAGCACTTTGTGCGCCAATTCAGCAAGCGGCATCACAAGTCGATCAAGAGCATGTCCCCCGCGGCACGTATGAGGCTGGTGGGCTTTGACTGGCCGGGCAACGTCCGCCAATTGCGCAAACGTGATCGAGAGCATGGTGGTAGTTGATTACGATGGCGTATTGGATACCGACGACCTGCCCACGGAGCTGGCCGGCGGCGCAACCGCCGGACCAAGTCCCGCCGGTACGGCGGCGAGTGATGGAGGCGGTGGCTCGCTGAGCGGCATGGTGGGCCAGCCATTGGAGAACATCGAGCGGTTGTTCATTTCGGAGACGCTGGCGTTTACGGGCGGCAATCGCGAACAGGCGGCCCAAATGCTTGGTATTGGCGAGCGGACGTTGTATCGCAAGATCAAGGAGTGGGGGTTGTGAGGACGGCAATCGCGTGTCGCGTTTCTCTTTCGCCCGTTGCGGCACGCGTCTGACCTACACTAAGATGATGGGCTTGCAAGGCGGCGGCGGTGTCACTTGCTGCTTCGCCGGATGCTTAACCAGAACACGACCGCATACATTGCGTCTCCATGTCGATTGACCGATATTCGTCTTGCCCGGGTGGCACTGGGAAGAAAATCAAGTTTTATTGCGCTGACCTGGTCTCCGATCTCGACAAGGTCCAACGGATGATCGTTGGGCGACAGCAGGTAAGCTGCCTGGAGTTGATCAATCAGCTCGACGCCACGCATCCCAACCGTGCCTGCTTGTTGGCTTCCAAGTTTTCGCTGGAGCAAAGTTTGGGGGGTCGGCAGGCTTCGCTCCCGACACTTAAGCGGTTCCTCGAGCACCACCCCAACAATCCCATTGCGCTGGCCGAACTGGCCGTCGAAAAGGTGCAGCGTGGCGAGCTTTTAAGCGGGCTGCAAAGCCTGCAAAAGGCGGTGCGGGCGAGCGGAAACGAGCTGCCCCAGCAGGTGTTTACCGCCATGGGGCGGCTCGCCGAGCAGTTCTTGCACGCCGGCCACATGCTACCGGCACGCGGGCTACTGTTGTTGCAAGCCTCGATCAATAAGGCCAATACCGACCAGGCGATGCAGATGTTGGCTCGACTGACGGCGTCGCCCGCGGTTCCGGTCTTATTTAAGGACAACGTGCCGTTTGAACGAGCTCCGGCGGATGCACCGTGGGCGGCGGACTTCAATTCTGCTCTATCGCTTGGATTGCGCGCAATGGCAGGCCGCGGCCGACCTGTGGACGGCATTGACATCGACGGTGAGCGATTCGCCGGTGTTGTGGAAAAACCTGGCGATTGTTCGCGGTTACATGGGTGACTACACCAATGCGTCGTATGCCTATCGCCGCTATGCTGAGCTGGCGACTAACGAGCAGGACGCGATCGAGGCCGAAGCGACGGCCCAGCTTTTGACCAAGAACGCGACCGAGGGGATCGCGGAGGATCTTGTGGTCACTTATCACCTCAAGGACATGGCGGAACTGGAACGTCGCCTGGAGGAAAGCGACCGCGCGGAACAAGTGGAGATCGATCCCGAGGATTTTGTGAATGAAGCTCCACCGAAAGTGATTTACGCACTCGTGGATCGGCCGCTGGTCAAAAGCGCACCGGAAATCGCGCACGACGATGTTCCGCAGGTGATTGCAGAAGTCCTGATTTTTTATGCCGACGGTGACGATCCGCCGCGCAGTCGAATTGGAGGTGTTTCGACCGCAGTTGGCTCAAGCGGAAGCACTGCTGCGCGAGATCGCCGGCGAAACGCTGGCCGAGCGGCAAGACCAGGAAGTGATCGATCGAATGTCCGCGGTCGAGCTGGCGTTGTCCTGGCGCTGGCGACTGCCCGACGACGTGAGCGATGAGCACCGCCGCAAGCTGCTGTTCGACCAGCGGCGACGGATGGTGCTTGACGTGTGGCCCAAGCTGCCGATGCCGCTGTTTGGCGGCAAGTCTGCTGAGGAAGCAGCCGACAATCCAGCCATGCGCACGAAACTTCAGGCGGCGCTGTTGCTCTTGGAGCTGGAAGATACCGATCCAGCGGCCGACGAGATCTGTGACGAGCTCCGCCGGCGGCTGAAACTAGAGTCGCCTCAGCCGATCGATCCCGAGGTCGTAGATACTACTTCGCTGCGGCTGGCCCGATTCGCCCGGCTTGCCGTCGAGCACCTCAGCGATGCACAACTGGCCCAGGCTTTTCAGCGCACGGCCGCGGCGGGTTATGAGTCGGCACTGCGCAGGCTGGCACAGGAAGCAGTGCGTCGAAACAAGCTCGCGGGCGACATTAAACTAGCGGCGTACCAATACCTGGCGCAATTCGAAGAGGATTCCGAAAGGGCCAGTCACATCTTGCCGAGGCGCAGCCGTCTGGCGGAAAAGCTCCGCCGGCCGGCCACGCCGCGCGACCTGGATTTGGCCGCACGTATTTCCGGCGGCCGCGGGCACCGCCGCCGGATCGCGGCGAAGCAGGCGCTAAGTTGCCAATAAATGGCGACGGCAGTTTGTTCGGACCGCTTACTCGGCTTCCTTCGGTGGCTCGAAGTAATCGCGCCGCAAGAAGTCCGGCCAACAGCTCGATCTGCCGCTGGCTCAGAATGTTCTTGGCCGGGTTTTCTTTATCCTTGAGAAACGCCGGCATCCGATCGTTGCCCCGTTCCTCGGTTTTTGGTCCATAGAACCGCGGATGCTCGGGATTCGAAATAAAGTCCACAAGCCATTGCCGCGACCCATACTTCGCAAGGTCGGGCATTTCGCCCCCTTGGTCGTCGGCATTAAGGTGATGGCACGACGTGCAGTTGTCCACGATTAACGTCTCGCCTTCCTTGATGGCGCCGGCGTCTCGCGACTTTTGGTCAGCCTCGCCCTGGTACGGCAGCTCCGCTTGCGCCGAAAGCGTGGCGACGACCTTTTCCTTCTCTTCTTTCTCCAATAGCCCCCACTGATCCGGGTCTTTCACAAATTCCACCATCCCGCCGAACCGATGCGCAGGTCTTCCCGAAGTAGGGCGCGGTGGTCACCTCACGCACATACTTCGTTGGATCTTCTTCTTTTGCATCCGCCGGCGGCATGAGGTCCTTCGTCTCCAACTTATTGATCTGGTTGGGGTCCAACAGGCCGCCGATCCACTGTCGCGAGGCGAAGTTGTACAAGTTCGGCGCCACCCGAGGGTTGAAATTTCACTTTACCCTGCACGTCGCGGATCACTGCCGGCTTTGCATTGGGGTCGTCGCTCTCGTTCACGACCGGTCTTTGCAATCGTTCCTGGACGATTCGGACTTGATCCTTGCCCGCTGGGTCAATGTAGTCGTGACAACTCGCACAGTGCTTGGTAAACAGTTTTTCGCCTTGCGTCTTGGGGTCCTCTCGCAACAGCGCGAGGGCCCCGGTCGGCGGAATCTGTTTTTCGGCCGCCAGCTCCTTGACGCGCTCAGCCTCGCGGTTTGCCTGTGCGACCGCCGCCAGATAATCGCTCGACTTTTGATGATTCTCGTAGCGATGCTTCAGATCGAGAAACTCGTCGATTTTCGTCTGATCGTCGTTGAAGTGCGCCCGCATTTTTGCGTCGTCGTCACCGAACAAGCGGATTTGCTCCGCGACCTCGGTGAATTCCGTAGCGTCGGTTCGGCGAGCAACATAGTCATCGCGCAAGCGAGGCGAACGTGAGCCAGCCGATTCCGAGCAGTAACACGATTGTGAACGCGATGTTGAACCGATGCCCCAGACGCCAGCACCCGACAATCGGCATCAAGAATAGCATCAACAGTCATAGGCCGCCGGAATGACGATCGCCCCCACGACACTTCGCCGGTGATAGCCCTTGTCCCTCAAACAGCTTCAAGAATTTGAAACAGGAATAGGAAATACCATTCCGGACGCGGGCACCGCGTATTGATTCCCCGGGTCGGCCGGCGGACCGAGCTCGGCGCAAGTGTGTTGGTTCTGCTAAAGTCGTCCGGCCCCAAAATCAACGGCAGCACTACCAGCACCAATTACCACGGCCAACACCGCCAGGCACGCCACGGCGTCCCGCAGCACCTGGTCGGGCCAAAAAGTACAATCGCTGCGCAAAACCGGCTGCTTGTAGCAAATGCCATGGCGGCGAAACAGCACCCACATGCAACACAAGGAACAAGATTAGCAAACCGGGTAATACGCCCGCATGCAGAGCGAAGAACCTTGTGAGCGTGTGATGGCCGTAGTCGTTGCCGCCGACCACCAGTCGCTGCATCGGCCTCGCCGACGCCGGGGGCCAGGCCCATCGAGGTTGGTCGCGACGCGCGTGGCCCAGTACCCTTTTGGTCCCACGGCAGCAGATAGCCGGTCAGCGACATGCCCAGCACGAGCAGCATCAGGATCAGGCCGAGCCAGAAGTTGACTTCGCGCGGTGCACGTACGCGCCGTCGATCACCACTTGCATCAAGTGCAGGGCCAGGAGCACGATCATCGCCTGCGCCGTGAAGTGATGCACGCCGCGCAGCAGCCAGCCCCCCTGCATTTCGTGCTGGATGTAATACACGCTCTCCCAGGCCGTCTGCGTGCTGGGGCTGTACGCCATCCACAGGAACACGCCGGTCATCAATCTGCACGAAGAACGCGAACACCAGCGTGCTGCCCCACACATACCGCCACCGCGCGCCCGCCGGGGATGCGCTCGTAGAGCGCTTCGTGCACGAACCAGCGCAGCCGGTCCGATCATCGAGCCAATCTAAAAACCCGCATTATTCGGCTTTGTTATCCCCCATGGCAATCGGATCGGGGCCGTCCGGCGTTAAATTTTTTTTTTTTTTTTTTTTTTTTTTTTACTACATTATTATTTATCTAAATTAAAAATAAAATAAAATACTTTAATTCGCGTCCAGGCAAAATTCTGAAACTTGACCCAGACCTCGCCGCCTTCTTGCGACACGTCCTCCAGCACGTCCATGCCCGCGGGCTGGGGCTGGGCTGGATGATCGAGCCATCCAGCGCAAAGCGCTGTTGTGGCAGGGACACTGAAACACGCTCGCCCGGCGGCATACCAATGAAACAACCGGCGTGCGGGCAGATGGCGTTGAACGCGGTCGGCGCTGCTCTCCCTTTTGTCGACGCAAATACACGACGCCGATCGGCTCGTTGGGGAATTTGTTCCAACTATCAACACGATCGGCGATGACCGCAAACTGCCGCGGCTCTCCGTTGTCGGGCACAGCGGCCAGGTTGGCGATGCGAATGAATCCGTCGCCAGTCGCCGCTCGATCGCCGGCGCAGCGGATCGGCGAACGTGAACAAACCGATCGCGAATGGGAACATCGCCGCGATGCCGCCTAGGATCGCCGCGGCCGCCTTGACGAAGAAATTGCGCCGCTCGATCTGCGGCGGTTTCTTTCTGGCGGGTTTCGGCCATATTTACGTTCGTGCATGGGCACGGAACTCTGTTGGGATCTAGACCTCTCCTGCCTCGCGCATCGCGGCGCGAACGGCAGCCAACAACTGGCTCGCGCCCGCTTCAAATGGCTCCTCGACGAACGCGCCCGCCGCGGCTTTGTGCCCCCCGCCACCGAATTGCTCGGCCAACTTGCTGCAATCGACCGAGCACCGGCTGCGAAAGCTGACTTTGAACCCGCCGCTCTGCTGCTCGACCATGATCATCGCGACTTGGCGGTGCCGATCGCGAGCGTCATGTTTATCACATCCTCGGTGTCGGTAGGCAGTGCGCCAGTGGCCCGAAAATCGTCCAGCATGGCCGCCGTGTAAACCACCTTTCCATCCAATTCCGACTCGACGTGCGAGAGAATCCGTCCAATCAACTTCGTCCGAGCCAGAGTATTGTTCTCATACAGGTCGTGGTAGAGATCGCTGGGTTCGCTCCGCATCGACCAGCCGCGCGGCGAACCGGAATGTGTCGCTCGTGGTGGATGAAAACCGAAACCAACCGGTGTCGGTCGCCAGCGCCGAACAGCGGCCGGGCAATCGCGGCGCAATTGCAACGTCAATTTCTCGGCCGCTTCCACGACCAGTCGGCCGGTTGCCTCCGCGCTGGTGTCTCGGAAATCCTCGGCCGCAAATCGTCGCTGCTTTGGTGGTGGTCCAGCACGATCTTCTTTGCCCTAGTGCCGCGTACGATGTCTGCCATTGGGCCAAGTTGTGCCCAGGCGCTTGTGTCGAGCACCATCACGACCTCGAAATCGTCGGCCAACAGTTCATTCCCCTGTACGTTCACGCCGACAGCCTGAATGCGGTTTTGTGGATCGATGAACTTCAGGTTGGGCGGTGTCGCCTGTCCGTTGACGATCCGCACGGACTTGCCGAAGTTTCTCGAGTACTCCCGCCATCCCCAGGCAGCTCCCCAGCGCGTCACAGTCCGGCCGGATGTGCGTCGTGAACAAGAAACCGCTCGTGCGCGCGGACGACATCGACGAAACGCGGCCAGTTGACGGGCATGTATCGTGGAGTGCGGAGTTCGGAGTGCGGGGCTTTGGCGGGATTCGAGCGCTATACTGGTTTTTCGGACGCCGCAATTTCCCTGCGCCTGCGTCGACGTCCTTTGTTCAATTGCTCCTTCAGCGCCATCGGCGCCGTCGAACCGCTGAATGTCCCGCAGCCGGGCCAGAAAGTCAACCTCCAACGGCTCGCCGTACAAATCGCCGTGCCAATCGATCAGATGCACCTCGACCTTATGCGCTGCTCGCCGAATGTGGGGTTTGGGCCAATGTTGATTGCCGCCGC
This sequence comes from Pirellulales bacterium, assembly GCA_963829655.1. GTDB lineage: Bacteria > Planctomycetota > Planctomycetia > Pirellulales > JALHPA01 > JBBDYH01. The sequence continues at coordinate 3,949,114 of CAWHJG010000002.1, read as the reverse complement.
GACGCTTGCTCCTCCTCGGTGATATCGCGCCGACCCGCGTAGACGCCGGCCGCCGGCAAGAGCGTGTCGATGGCGTCCATGTTCGCTGTCGGAAAACCGATACGATGTCCGCGGCTTGCACCGTGCGTGACCATCCCGCGTAAGCGATACGGCCGCGTCAGCAGTCGCCGGGCTTCTTCAACTCGGCCGGCGTCGATGAGCTTCCGCACGCGCGAGCTGGAAACATAACTCGCCATCGATCTCGAATCGGCGGTCCACAATCTCCAGTGACAACCTCCGCCTCGCCACAAAGTCCTTTCAACCCTTCGATGTTGCCGCTGCGGCCGCGGCCGAAGTAAAAGTTCGGGCCCTCCACCATCGCCGGGCCGCCAGCCGCTCGCGCACGATCCGGTCAAAGAACTCTTCGGGCGAAAGCTGCAACAGCGCCTCGTCCGTCGGATAAGCGATCACATGATCCACGCCCAACTCGCCGAACAGCTCCGCCTTGCGCTCGGTCCATGTCAGCGGCGGCGGCGCTTGCTGCGGGCCGCAACATCCGCACCGGATGCGGATCGAATGTGAACACCACCGCCGGACCATTGACCTGCGCGAGCAACCGCCAACAGCCGCTCGACGATCCGCGCATGGCCGTGATGAACGCCATCGAAGTTGCCGATGGCCACTGCGCCGGCTCGCATTGCCTCGGGCCAGCCGTTTTGCTCACGAATCAGTTCCACAGGCAGCTTCGCGATCGATCCATAGAACCAAAGAATCCAATTTCATGATTATGTTCTCTAAACCGCGGTTCGACAATTGGATGCAGCGCGCGGGTGTATGGTATCCTTACTGGAGACGCTAGGTATCGAATCGGTGGTGAATCGTCGAGCAATCGATCCGCACTTGGTTACGCATGGACGAAAAACAGATTTACTTTTCCGACGATCTGGCCCATCGCTTGGCCGCGATCGACATTGGCTCCAACAGTATCCGGCTGATGGTGGCCGAACCGCTGCGCGGCGGCAACTACCGCATCCTCGACGAGGAGCGCGAGGCCACGCGACTGGGCCGCGCACTCAGTTCCCTCAGGAAACCTCGATCCACAAGCGGTCGAACAGTCGCTGGCGGCCCTCCGGCGCTTCAAACAGATCGCCGCCGGCTTCCAGGTGGATGAGCTACGGACGATCGCCACTTGTGCCGTCCGCGAAGCCGTAAACGGTCCCGAGTTCTGCCGGCGTGCGAAAGACGAATTGATCTGGATATCGAAGTAATATCTGCCGATCGCGAAGCCCGCCTTGCCTTCTACAGCGTTCAACGGGCGTTCGATTTGGCGGGGAAAAACATCGTCCTGGCCGACATTGGCGGCGGCAGCACCGAGTTTGTCCTCGCGTCCGGCGCGGCGATCGAAGCCATCTACTCCTCACCGCTGGGCGCGGTCCGGCTCACGGAAATGTACGGAAATGACTTCACCATCCCGGGAATCGTTACGACGAGCTGATGTCGGGCATCGAGCGACGCTGAGGAAGTACACGAAGAAACCCCCGTTTGCACCGCACTTGTTGATCGGATCGGGAGGGACGTTTACATCGCTGGCGGAAATGATCATGGTGCAAAAAGGACAGTTTGGGCTGCCGACGCGCGGCTACACGGTCACGCGCGCCGACGTCAGCCATTTGCTCGACCGCTTGCGAAATGTCGCCCCGCGCGGCGTGGCGTGCCGGGCCTGGTCACCGATCGGGCCGACATCATCGTCGCTGGTCTGGCGGTAGTCGATCGCATCATGGCGCGGTTCAAAGTCAATTTGCTTCAAGTCCATAACCGCGGCGTCCGCGACGGCTTGTTGTTGACAATGATCGACGAGTCGCTGGCCAAGACGTCGGCCGACGACCCGTCGAGCGCAAACGGCGATCGAGCGTTTTGCGGCGGCTTGTTCGGGCGAATTGCGCACGGTCGGCATGTCGCGAAGTTGGCCGGCAGCATCTTCGCTCAGTTGGCCGAGCCGTTCCGCATGGACCCTGCCGATCGCTGGCTTGTGGAGACCGCAGCCCGCCTGCAAGATGTTGGCTATCTGATCAACTACGACCAGCACCACAAGCACAGCTATCACCTGATCATGAACAGCAACCTGCCCGGTTTCCGCCCGAAGGAGCTGGAGCTGGTGGCCAACGTCGCTCGCTACCATCGTGCGCACCGCCCAAGCAGAAGCATGACAATTTCCGCCAGCTTTCCGAGGAAGATCAGCGGCGCTCGGCAGCTTGCGGCCATCCTGCGCATTGCCGGTGGCCTGGACCGCAGCCACACGCAGCAGGTGAGCGACGTTTCGCTGCGGCTGACGCAAGACAGCGACGACCATTCGGTGAGCGAGGTTTGCTGTTGGCCCACGCGGCGCGAGAACCCGGAAGTCGATCTGTGGGGCTCGACGCCGCGCCGAAATGTTCGCCGACATCTTTGACTGCGAGCTGGAAGTGCATTGGGCGGAGGAAGCTGCCGACCAATGGCCGGCCGGGGCATAAGATCGCCGCACCGCGCCATGCGGGCGAGGCGAAGTAGCTATGCTGCGATCACCTTGGCTAGACGGTTAACTTCCGACTGGCAGCGTGACTTTCCACCGCTCGGCGGACGGCGACAAACGGTTCGTGTGAGAGTGTGCCGAACAGCGGATCGCGTGTCAGTTTGGCACGGCTCAGCCAAGGTGAGGTCACGCCGCAGAGCAGGCGGGAGACCGACACCGGCGAGCTGAGCGCATCAGCATGCGTCGATTGGAGCTGATCCAAGCGCCGCCAGACGCTGGAGTCGATTGGCGCGGACAATTCGTCGGTTGCCGATACGGGGCGGCCTTGCCATCGCCGGCAACGTCAGATGATTTCGCGGACGCGGGACTGGATTGGGCCGGTTGCGTTGTTGTTCGCTGGCATGATGAGCAGTGGCCACAGGGATCGGCCAGCGGCTCGCCGAAGTGGGCGCCGAGCCGCGAGACCTGGCAGCCGGGGTGCGTGACCAGCGATACGACATCGTCGAGGCGGGCGAGTTCGTTTTGCTCGCGGGCCACGGCACGATCAAAAAGCTTGTCGGCCAGTGCATCGAGCTCAGGCGGCATTTTGAGGCGGCGGTATCGCAGCCGAACCCCTTCGGTCTTAAGCTCCAACAGGCCTTGCTCCGCCAGATAATCGAGGGCGCGGATGATGCGGTCGCGGTCGGTATTGATGTTTCTGGCGGCGGCATCGACGTCGATCTTGAACCAGGTGCGCGCTTTCACGGTCTGCTGAAACACCTTGGCAAGAAACTCGCGACGCTCGCCTTGAAACCGCGCGAGTATCTCTTTCGAAGACTGGAGCGGCTTAAACTGATAGGTGGAATAAAACGGCGTTCCTCCCTCGAGGTAACCGGTCAACTCCAAGTAGGTTAGCAGCGTGCGGACGACCAGCAAGCGGATGTCGTGCGTGTTGGAAAGCTCGTAGGTGCTGACGTCGAACTGGTCGCCGAGCGACAACACTTCGCGGACGAATGAGCGAACCGCGTCGCGCGCCGGCGTATCACCGTAGACGAAATTCTGCAGGACGTTCAGGTCGTCGGTGCAGTATAGCAGCTCGCAGGTGGACGGCTCGCCGTCGCGGCCTGCGCGGCCGATCTCCTGCGAATAGTTTTCCAGGCTTTTGGGGGGATTGAAGTGGTAAATGTAGCGGATGTCGCGCTTATCGACGCCCATGCCAAAGGCGATCGTGGCCACGATGATGCCGTGGGACGACGCCATGAACCAATCCTGCACGCGCGAGCGATCGTCGTCTTCCATGCCCGCGTGGTAGGCGCGGCCGGCGAGGCCGGTGCGATCGAGCTTCTTGGCGAGCTCTTCGGCCGTGGCTTGGAGAGTGACGTAGATGATGGTTGCGCCTGGAGGCCGCGTGCGGAGGCGGTCGAGCAGGAGAGCGTCGCGCTGCGCGATTGTTGTCGGCGTGGTCAGAAGCGTGAGGTTTGATCGATAGAACGGAGTGCGAATGGCGCATTGCGTATCGATGCGGAACTCGCGGCAGATGTCGGAGAGCACCTTGCCGGTGGCCGTGGCGGTGAGGGCGAGCACGCGCTCGGCCGCCATGTCGCGCGCGATCTGCGGCAGCTTGAGATAGTCGGGGCGAAAGTTGTGGCCCCATTCGGAGATGCAGTGCGCTTCGTCGATGGCGAACAGGGAGACGCGGACGTTGCGCATCGATTGCCGAAAGCGTTCGTTGTTGAACCGCTCGGGGGCGATGTAAAGCAGCTTGAGGCGGCCGCCGCGGACTTCATCCATCGTTTGGCGGACCTCGTCGATCGTCAATGTGGAATCCAGCCGCCGAGCGGCGATGCCGCGCGCGGTAAGCCGATCGATCTGGTCCTTCATGAGCGCGATCAACGGCGAAACAACCAAGGTGAGTCCTTCAAATGCCAATGCGGGCAACTGATAGCAGAGCGACTTACCCCCGCCGGTGGGAAACACGGCTGCCGACGAGCGGCCGGAGAGGAGATTTTCGATTACCGCCTGCTGACCGGGCTTGAACGTGGAAAGTTGAAAGCGGTCGCGAAGGAGCGATTCGACGTCGGTCGTCATGGCCGGTTACCTTTTCTCGGCGAGACTATGTTTGCCTTGGCAGGAGCGCGTGCATGATACGCGACGGCGGGATCAGTTTCACGCCTCGCGAGCGGTCGTGCAGAAAAACACAGCCACCGGCGCACACCCGTGTTGCGAAAACAATACGGGCGATCGGCAAGGCCGTTACCGCGGGCTTTTAATGACGCGTATTCGCAACATGGAGTGGAAGCGGTGCGATCGTGTCAGGCCGGCTGAGCGAATCTGGCATAGGCTTTCCCTTGGAGCATCCACGCGGAGCATCTGGGAGTTCTGGCACCTTGGGAGCGGCACGGGTGAGTTATGCAATCTGGGCGATCCAAGCGGCGATTGTTCGAACAGCTTGAAGAACGGCTGGCTCTAACTACGTACTTCGTCTCCAACCAGGGCAACGACAATCAAAATGGCGCGAGCGCCACGCCCTGGCTCACGCTGCAAAAAGCCGCCGATACGGTAGTTGCCGGCGACACGGTGATCGTGCGTGCGGGCACGTACACCGGATTTGATCTGCGCCGCGACGGGACCGCGGCCAGTCGGATCACTTTCTCGGCCGAAGCCAACGTGCTGATCAATCAGCGCAACGTCCGCACACCCGACGGCATCAACCTGGAAGGCGCCGACTACGTGACGATCGAAGGATTCGCGGTGGTAGGCACGCCGCGAGCCGGGATCCGCAGCGTGACCAACACCGGCGTCGTGATTCGCAACAACCGTTGCGACCTGAACAACACCTGGGGGATTCTGACCGGGTTCAGCGAGAACATCACGATCGAGAACAACGAGTGCTCAAGGTCGGCGGTTGAACATGGGATCTACGTCTCGAACAGCGCCGACAACCCGACCGTTCGCGGAAATGTGCTATGGGGCAATAACGCCAACGGCCTGCACATGAACGGCGACATTTTCAGCGGCGGGGGCGACGGGATCATCTCGGGCGCGCTGGTCGAGAACAACACGATCTACGACAACGGCCGCGCCGGCGGCTCGGGGATCAACTGCGACGGCGTGCAAAGCTCGCTGATCCGCAACAACTTGATCTACAACACGCACGCCAGCGGCATCTCACTGTACCGGATCGACGGCGGCGGCGCATCGAGCGGCAACGTGGTGGTGAACAATACCGTGCTCGTGGCGGCCGACGGCCGCTGGGCGCTGAACATTGCCAACGCCAGCGTGAACAACGTCTTGCTCAATAACATCTTCCTTACCGAACATTCGTTTCGCGGCAGCATCACGGTGAGCGCCGATAGTTTGAGCGGCCTCACGAGCGACTACAACGTGGTGATGGACCGGTTCTCGACCGACGGCGGAAACACACGGATCACGCTGGCTCAATGGCGAAGCGCAACCGGACAGGACACGCATTCGATCATCGCCACACCGGCCGATTTGTTCATCGATCCGGCAATCAGCAACTATCAGCTCAAGGCAGGCAGCCCGGCGATCGACATTGGCACGTTACAGTCCGCGCCAAACCGCGACTTGGCGGGGACCGCGCGGCCAAGCGGCAGCGGCATCGATATCGGCGCTTACGAGCGGCTGGCGCAGGGGACGTCGCCGGGAGTCAACGTCGTGGGCGGGCGGCTGTTGGTCGGCGGCGGCTCGGGCGACGACGTGCTGGTGATCACCGGCGTGGGCAGCGGCACTACCGGGCAGTACGTGGTGGTGTTCAACCAGGTGTCGCAGACCGTAAGCGGCGTGACCGGCAACATGGAGATTGACCTGTATGGCGGCAACGACCAGGTCACGATCAACAACGCATTCGTCAACGGCTCGATCGAGATCGACACGGAGTCGGGGCACGACCAGGTGACGCTCGGCTCGCAGCAGATTGTTTCGACGCGGCTAACGCTGTCGGTGCTCTTGGGCGAGGGCAACGACACGCTCACCGGCCAACGGCTGTATATCGGCACGACCCAGAGCGCCAGCGGCGGCGACGGGAACGACCAGATGTCGTTCTTAGGGTCGGCCGGACCGGGGCCGTTTGTGCTGGGGACCTCGTCGGGCGGGGGGGCTGCGTTCTCGGGCGGGTTGGGTAACGATCGAATTACTGTCACCTATTCATTTGTGGTCGGCGCGTGGCAGTTTATCGGCGGACTGAACGACGACACGATCAGCCTACGGACGTCGGCGTGCAACAGCGCCGTGAGCATGCTGGGCGACGCGGGCGTGGATTCGCTGGCCGTGGACACCGACTACATTCTGGGGACGCTGCTAATCGACGGCGGCGCCGACGGCGATCTGCTCGACCTGCGCAATTGCCTGGGCATCACGACCGCCACGCTGCAAGGCGCTGCCGGCAACGACACAGGCGCTGGTTATAAGTCAGACGCTCACGCGGCTGTTGATGTACGGCGGCACGCAGAACGACACGTTCGAGGTGCGCAATTCTGTGCTCGACGAGCTGTACCTGAGCCTGGGGAGCGAGGACGACACGGGGACCGTGGCATATACGCGGATGCGGCTGGGCGCTACGCTGGACGGCGGCGCAGGCTTCGACGAGCTGCTCGATCTGGGCAATCTTTACGGCTCGGTGCGGCGGCTGGCGTTTGAGATCGTGGAGTAGGTGTGGGCGGCATCTTTGCCGCGGGCCGCTCTCTGGCGGTTTTGCGGTTTCGCAAGGGACCCGCATATAATGCAGCGTGAAACAGGCGGGTCTATTGGAGTCTTTTGTGTCGCAGTTAACTTCCAAGCCGACGGATTCGATCACCGATGAGCGGGAGCAGATGCACGCCGTTTATCGTGAAGGGGGAGAATCAGCGCGACGGCCCCACACGTCGTGTACCAGGACGCCGGTTGCCCGCACGGCTGCGGCGCACATTTACAGGCGATCGACTTCCGGCTGGAGGCTCACGGCAGGTTGGTGCACGATCCACTTGTACGCGCCTGGTGGAACGACACGGGCTTTGCCGGTCGCTGCCCCAATTGACGGTAATGGATTCACTTCACGATCCGCGGGAAACGTGCGATCGACGACGCCGAGGCGGCCGGACTACCGCAGTTGCCGGACGATTGGAGCAAGAAGGCGACGGTGCTGTGAGGCCGATTGATGACATTTAACTCAACCACTGGCGAGTATTTAGGCGCGCGGCATAATCGTAGGAATCACCTGCCGGTTGTGCTTGCGATAAACCGTGAAGTGACGATCGAGCGTTAGAACAATCGCGGTCGAATTCAATTCGGCCATACGCACTAGGCAGGCGTCCGCGAGCGACATCGGCAGGTTTTCATATCGTTCAATCAGTGCAGCAACGCTCGCGAAATTGTCCATGAGTGCAAAGTGAACAACGATGGATCCGCGCGAGAGCATATCGATCAGCAAGGCAATCCCACCGGGGACCTGTCTCAACAAGTAAAACGCTTCGGTAATCACGGCCTCGCACGTAAACAGCGGCGGCTCGATATCATCAATCTGTGCCACGGCCCACTTGTGCTCGGAGTCGCGGGCGCGTACGTAGGCGACTAGTGGGCCCGTGTCTAGGAGTACAGTTGGCCTCATTCTCCGAAGCCTTCCATGTACTTTGGATTTGTCGACAAGTCTGGTGGACCGCCCTTGAGACGCCCAGCAAGATCGCCGATCAGGTCGCGCATCGTGAGACGTTTGCGGCCATTGGGTTGGCCGAGGTATGTTTCCAGAGCGGTGCGCATGATTTCCGATTGATGGACGCGGCGTTCCTTGGCGGCCTTCGTCAGGCGCTTATGGAGAGAGTCAGGCAATTTGAAGGAGACGGATTTCATGGCGTTACTCCTCGGTAATACCGATCTGCTAAATAGTATTACCAGAATTGTATCCAGTCAAGCGCAACAAAAAACCCCGCCTAGGCTCTGACGCCAAGGCGGGGTTTCGTGAAAAAATTCCGGCGATACCTACTCTCGCGCTTTTGGCACTACCATCGGCTCCGAAAGCTTAACTGCCGTGTTCGAAATGGGAACGGGTGTGGCCTTTCGGATAAGTTCACCGGAGAAGAATCCGTGTCGCCGTTAGGCGGGCACGGATTCAATTCGCTCAGGCCGCGCGATCTTCCGACGGCGCGGACTCGATATAAAAATGGTTGTTGGCAACTGGCGATCTCTTTCTTGAACGATACTCACCAAGCGCGCTTAGCGAACTTATCGCCAAAGCGTTTGATAATGGTGGCCAAGCTTTCGTCCGTTAGTACCGGTTAGCTGAACGCGATTACCCCACTTACACATCCGGCCTATCAACCTGGTCGTCTTCCAGGGGACTTTCGAGCTTTCGCCCTACGAAACCTGATCTTGGAGCGGGCTTCACGCTTAGATGCTTTCAGCGTTTATCCTTTCCGTACATAGCTATCCAGCCGTGCCACTAGCGTGACAACTGGAACACCAGAGGTACGTCCTTCCAAATCCTCTCGTACTAAAGAAGAACCTCCGCAAGTTTCGTACGCCCACAGCAGATAGGGACCGACCTGTCTCACGACGGTCTGAACCCAGCTCACGTACCACTTTCATTGGCGAACAGCCAAACCCTTGGGAGCTTCTTCACCCCCAGGATGTGATGAGCCGACATCGAGGTGCCAAACCGCTCCGCCGCTATGGACGCTCGGGAGCGATAAGCCTGTTATCCCCAGAGTACCTTTTATCTGATGAGCGATGGCCCTTCCATACGGGACCACCGGATCACTAAGACCTACTTTCGTACCTGCTCGACTTATAAGTCTCGCAGTTAAGCACCCTTCTACCTTTACGCTCGTTGCCTGATTGCCGACCAGGCTGAGGGTACCTTTGGACTCCTCCGTTACTCTTTTGGAGGAGACCGCCCCAGTCAAACTGCCCAACTGACACTGTCCCTCGCCCGGATTCACGGGACAGAGTTAGAACTAAAGCATATTCAGGGTGGTATTTCAACGTTGGCTCCATCGATCGCTGGCGCGCGCGACTTCATAGCCTCCCACCTATCCTACACAGAACATACCTCAGCCCAATATCAGCCTACAGTAAAGGTTCATGGGGTCTTTCCGTCTAACTGCGGGAACGTGGCATCTTCACCACGACTACAATTTCACCGGGTCGGTGGTTGAGACAGTGCTCCAGTCGTTACGCCATTCATGCAGGTCGGAACTTACCCGACAAGGAACTTCGCTACCTTAGGACCGTCATAGTTACGGCCGCCGTTTATTGGGGCTTCGGTCGCGAGCTTCGCCTTGCGGCTAACCCTCTTCCTTAACCTACCAGCACCGGGCAGGCGTCAGACTCTATACATCCTCTTGCGAGTTAGCAGAGTCCTGTGTTTTTGATAAACAGTCGCTGGTGCCGATTTTCTGTGGCCCCCAGAGGCTTGCACCCCCAGAGGCACCCCTTATCGCGAACTTACGGGGTCATTTTGCAGAGTTCCTTAACCACCGTTCTCCCGAGCGCCTTAGACTTCTCGTCTCGCCTACCTGTGTCAGTTTTAGTACGGTCACTACGCTTCAACCCTAGAAGCTTTTCTTGGACGTCCTTCGGATGACTATCGGAACGTAAATGCCTTTGTCCCGAGTCTTGGCTTACGTGCGGCGGATTTACCTACCGCCCAGCCTTAGCCGAGGCGACGGACACTTCTAGTCGTACCCCTCACCCTTCAGGACGCCGTCCCTCCATCGGTCCACGCAGTGGCGCAGGAATATTGACCTGCTGTCCATCGTCTACGCCTTTCGGCCTCGACTAAGGTACCGGCTAACCCTGGGCGGATTTACCTTCCCCAGGAAACCTTAGGCTTTCGGCGAACAGGATTCTCACCTGTTTTATCGTTACTCATTCCGGCATAATCACCTGTACACCCCGCCACCGCTCCTTACGGTACGGCTTGTATCTGATGTACAGCGCTCTCCTACCACTTGCCTTGCGAGCAAATCCACTAGCTTCGGTGTAGAACTTACTCCCGTTCATTATCGGCGCAGAATTGCTCGACCAGTAAGCTGTTACGCACTTTTTAAATGGTGGCTGCTTCTAAGCCAACATCCTGGCTGTCACAGCAATTCAACTTCCTTAGTGACTGAGTACTACTTGGGGACCTTAGCTGATGGTCTGGGTTGTTTCCCTCTCGACCGCGAAGCTTATCCCTCGCGGACTGACTCCCGAGATAGTCGCAATCGGTATTCGGAGTTTGGTTCGGCCGGGTAGTCTGGAAAGACCCCCATGCCAATTCAGTCTCTCTACCCCCGATGCGTAGTGGCTCGAGGCTATACCTCAATATATTTCGGAGAGAACGAGCTATCTCTGCGTTTGATTAGACTTTCACTCCTCCCCACAAGTCATCCCACTCGGTTTTCAACCCAAATGGGTTCGGTCCTCCACGCGGTATAACCCGCGGTTCAACCTGCTCATGGGTAGTTCACGCAGTTTCGCGTCTACCACCAGCGACAATTCGCCCTATTCAGACTCGGTTTCCCTGTGGCTTCGGTCCGTAAGGACCTTAACCGAGCCGCTGACGGTAACTCGCCGGATCATTATGCAAAAGGCACGCCGTCACACATTCTCTTTCGAGCATAGTGCTCCGACCGCTTGTAGGCACATGGTTTCAGGTTCAGTATCCTCCCCTAGCCGGGGTTCTTCTCATCTTTCAGTCGCCCTACTGAGTTCGCTATCGGTCGTCAGAGAGTATTTAGCCTTACGGGATGGTCCCCGTAGATTCAGTCGGGGTTCCACGTGACCCGACCTACTCAGGTACCCCTCGGGAGACGATTCAGCTTTCGCGTACGGGGCTGTCACCCTCTATGGCCGGCCTTTCCATGCCGTTCTGCTAGCCGATCGTTTGGTAACTCCCATGTGAGAGGCCCTACAACCCCGCGGAGGAAAACCTCCACGGTTTGGGCTGTTTCCCGTTCGCTCGCCGCTACTGACGGAAATCGATTTTTCTTTCTTTTCCTCCGGATACTGAGATGTTTCAGTTCTCCGGGTTCGCTGCGCATGCACCTATGGATTCAGTGCATGCCAGTTCGGGAATCCCGGGATCATCGCTTGTTTGACAGCTACCCCGGGCTTTTCGCAGTCTTCCACGCCCTTCACGCCTCCTGACGCCAAGACATCCCCCATGCGCCCTTAGTAACTTGACCACCAATATCAAACGCCTCGCGAAGCACTGCGAACCGAAGCTCGCAGTTTACGAGAGACGCAATCCTTTGGCGGCTTCTGGATCGGCTGTACTCACCAGCAAGCGCTGCTGATCCCCCAGCCAAATCCGTAACGATAAGTCTTGTGTTTGCTCACGACGCCGCGATCTTGCGAACGCGACACATGAACAAACCCAGACGCTAAGTGCCTTGGAGAACTGAGTGACATCGATTCGCTTGCGACGAATCGCGACACTCAATTCAAGGAACTAAATGATGCTGCCGCCACTACCGCGCCGAAGCACGGCACGCGACAACCCACCACTTAATTCAAGATGCCAATTACCAACAACCAAATTGTCAAAGAACCGACCGGAGCTAGCTTCACCAGCCTGAGCTCCGCCTTTTCAATTCCGCCGCCGCCAAAAAGGCGACGCCAGAATAGACAGGGGCCGAACTCGTTTTGCCACGGCACACCATCTCTGGCGCACCTGCAAGCGAACTCGGCCTCTGGCTATTTCGGTCTACGGGTTATACCGCACGACTAACCAGCAATCCGTCGCAAACTTTTGCCGCCGGGCTGATTTGGCGACAAGTAGGTAAGGATACCAGCATCACCGATTGGGGTCAACTGGTCGCTTTGAAACCGCTTGTACGCACAACTTAAGTCCGCCGCGAGACCCCCGCCAATCGCGGTCGATTTGCGATTATATCGGCGGGCGGACCCCCGGCAAGCCCCAAGATTATCTTCTACGTAACCACTTTTGGATAGGTTCAGTAGGTAATCCCGATCACGCGGCAATAATCTCTTTGATGTTATGCTCTGGCTTCGGTTTTCGAGTGCGTTATGATAAATAGCTAGCTAATTATTTGGAGACTTGATCATGGGAAAAGGCGGAGAGGGCCAGCTTCTAGCCCACGATTTTGAAAGCTACGTCGGTTACTGGATCTGCATGGCGTCGCGTGCATTTGAGCGCGCCATGAACGAAGAACTTGCCCCCAGCGGCATCACCTATCGACAGTGCCAAGTGCTGGCTTGGTTGGCCATCGACGGCAATCTCTCGCAGACCGACCTAGCCGAGCGAATGCGCATCGAACCTCCCACGCTGGTGGGAATCTTAGACCGCATGGAACGCGAGGGTTGGGTGCGGCGTGAAAGCGACGCCAGCGACCGGCGCAAAAAACTCATTGCACCACTGCCCAAGGCGTTGCCGGTTTGGTCGAAGATCGTGGCGTGTAGCGACAAGGTGCGCGCACGCGGTAATCAAGGCGTCACGCCGGCGGAGCAGGAACTGTTAAAGGATATATTGCGGCGAATCATTGAGAATCTTCCGTCGGACCAGTCGGATGTTGCAACGGAAGAGGGGGCTGAGACTATTGCTGGCGTCCGTCGGCAGAAATCGCTGGCTTGAGTCGATGCCGCGCCATCGGAATCGTGCGATGCATTCCTCACAATTCGAATCCGTCTACACACCACAAATGCCACCGCAGACTGCTGTTAACCATCGACACGGCAAGGGACGCCGAATTTGCGCGATTGTGCTCTCGGCCGTGATCGCGTGTCGGCTGTCTGGCGGCACGTCAGTCGGCTGGCCAGAAGAAAGGCGGCCTGCCGCCGACCAACGTGGTCACGGCTCAAGTGATCCAACGGGAAATTGTCGAGGGCCAGGCGTTTGTTGGCACGGTGCAACCCACGCGCACCAGCGAAGTCGGTAGCGCGGTGGACGGCCGAGTGATCGAGTTTGACGCAAACCGCGGTGATCGCATCAGCAAGGGGCAGCCGTTGGCGAAACTTCTTACTAAGCAATTGGAGATCGAGCTGGCCGGCGCCAATGCCGAGTTGGCCAATCGCAATGCTTTGTACGACGAGCAAAAGCGCGGCCGCTCAGAAGAAATCGAGCAGGCCAAAGCCCGGTTGGCTGCGCGATGCTGAAAAGAAGTATGCCGTCAACCGTCTGGAGCGGTGGAAGAAGATGCCCGACAAGCGGGCATACACCGAGGACCAAATCGAAGAGATCTGGTCTGCCGCTGTCACCGCAACCAATGCCTACAACGAAGCCAGGATCGCGCATGAGCTGTTGGAGAAGGCGCTTGCGCCGAGGTTCTCGCGCAATCACAAGCCAAGATCGAGGTGCAAAAGCAAGAGGTTGAACGCATCAAGGACCAGCTCGAAAAACACACCATCCGCGCCCCGTTTGACGGCTATGTCGTGGCGGAACATACCGAAGTTGGCCAATGGGTGACCAAGGGAGAGCTAGTCGCCACGATCGCGGAGCTCGACACCGTGGATGTTGAGATTCAGGTGCTTGAAACGTATGTCCCCAACGTGCGTCAAGGGGACGAAGTGCGCGTTGAGATTGGCTCGCTGCCGAAGGAGAATTTCATTGGCCGCGTAGCGGAGATTGTGCCACAAGCCGATCTGCGCACGCGGAACTTTCCCGTTCGCGTGCGGCTGGAAAACAAGATCGTCGAAAACCAGCCGCTAATCAAAGCAGGTATGTTCGCACGTGCGAACATCGCGGTGGGCCGCGTGGCGAACGCCATCCTGGTGCCGAAGGATGCTGTCGTGCTCGGCGGCCAATCGCCAATCGTTTTCGTAAGCGAGCTGGCCCAGGCAAACGGTCCCCCGGCGCTGGAAAGCCGGCGAAGGTCCGACCGGTGCCGGTTGAATTGGGCGCCGCCTGGGAGGGACAGATCCAGGTCAAGGGGGACATCAAGCCCGGCGAGTGGGTGGTCGTTCAAGGGAACGAACGCTTGATGCCGGGACAAAGCGTGATCGTCGTGCGCGAGATAGAGACGGCTTTGCCTGTCAAGACGGCGGCGAAGGACAAACCGAGTGCGGAGTTTGGAGTGCGGAGCGCGGAGTAGGAATAGCAGCTTGGCGGTATCGAGTTTCTATTGGCTGCTAGCCATTGATCTGTCATGAAATTCGTCGAGAGCTTCATCAAGAACCCCGTCAAGGTTACGGTCTTTGTAATCTTGCTGGTGATGTTCGGGCTGATCGTCATCTATCGGATGCCGATCCAGCTCATCCCCGACGTGCAGATTCCAACGCTCACGATCGAGACATTCTGGGCCGGCGCCAGTCCGCAGGAAATCGAGAAGGAGATCATCAACGAGCAGGAGGAGCAGCTCAAAGGCGTCGAGGGCGTCACAAAGATGTCGAGCGAGAGCATGGACTCGCGCGGCAACATCACGCTCGAGTTCGCCGTCGGCACCGAACCTCGACGCGGTGATTACGACCGTTAACGCCCGGTTGCAGCAGGTTCGCGAATATCCGATCGAGGCCGACAAGCCGGTCATTTCAGCATCCAACGCAGCGAACCAGGCGATTGCCTGGTTCATTCTCAATCAGCGCCTGCCAAGCGTGGATGATTTCGATGCGTTCGCCGCGAAATACCCGCAGCTCAGCCGAACCCTTGGACCGCATTCGAACCACCGAGAACCCTGGCCTGGCGCTGTTTCGACTGCGCGAACTCGCCGAGAAGCATCCGGAGGCGAAGGCATTGCTGCCGCCGCCGGTGAACCTGAATCATTATCGCCGGTTTGCCGAGGACGTTATCGAGGCCCGGTTTGAGAAAGTACCGGGCGTCTCCCAGTCGAACGTCTTCGGCGGCGAAGAAGACGAGCTTCAGGTCATTGTGAACCCAGAGCAGCTCGCCGCGCGGCGGCTGACGATCGCCGATGTTCGCCGCGCTCTGGCCGAGCAGAACATCGACGTTTCGGGCGGCGATTTTTGGGAAGGCAAGCGCCGGTGGGTCGTGCGGACCATGGGCCGCTTCCGCGACCCCAAGCAAGTTGCCGACACGGTGATCATGCGATCGGCCGATTCGCCGGTGTATGTTCGCGACGTGGCCGAGGTGAAGCTCGGCTTCAAGAAGCCGGAGGGCACCGTGCGCCGCTTCGGCACGTCGGTGATCGCGATCAACGTTCAGCGCCGCGGCGGGCACCAACGTGCTCGAGGTCCAGGAGGAGCTAACCAAGGCGGTGGACGAGCTGAACGCAGGGATGCTCAGGGCCAAGCAGCTCGAGCTGTCGCAGGTCTATCAGGAAACCGAATACATCAACTCCTCGATTGCGCTGGTGTGGGAGAACATTGCCGAAGGCAGCGTGCTCACCGTGATCGTGCTGCTGTTGTTCTTGCGCAGCTTCCGCTCGACGGTCGTCGTGTTCGTCTCGATCGCCGTCTGCATCGTCGGCATGTTCTTGATGATGGGCTTGATGGGCCGCACGCTGAACGTCCCAAGCCTGGCGGGCATTGCCTTCGCCGTCGGCATGCTGGTCGATAACTTCATCGTGGTTCTGGAAAACGCGCACCGCCATCGCCAAATGGGCAAACCGGCGTTCAAGGCGGCGATCGATGGCGCCAGTGAGGTGTGGGGTGCTGTGGTCACTAGCACGCTGGCGAACCTGGCGGTGTTCATCCCGGTGTTGTTCGTACAGGATCAGGCGGGACAGTTGTTCCGCGACATCGCGTTGGCGATCGCGTCGGCGCTGGTGTTGTCGTTGCTGGTGGCGCTTGTGGTTGTTCCGACTGCTTCGGCGCGGATTCTGGGCGAAAGCCGTTGGAAGCCGTTCCGCGGCAAACGACGACTGTGGGAGAGTAACGGACATCCCGACAGCCGACGGGCCAAGACGCGCGGCCGTTTTCAAGCAAGGATTGGGCGCAATCGATCGCTTCGGCGCTGCCTTCGTGCGACTGGTGACGCGAATCAATTCCTGGATTCAAGAAACCACGCCGCGGCTGGCGGCGGTCTCGATCGCGTTCATGGTCGTGACGATTGGCCTGATGCTGGTGCTGGTGCAGTTCACGAAGGTCGAGTATCTGCCGGTCGGCAACCGCAACCTGGTCATCGGATTAATCCTTCCGCCGCCCGGCTACAACCTGAATCAAATGCAAGAAATGGGCAGCATGATGGAGAGCAAGCTGCGCCCCTTCTGGGATACGGACGAGTCCACGGTCGCCATGACCATTCCCGATCGCGCGAACCCTGGCCAGATGCAAGAGGTGCAATTCCCCGCCATCGGCGACTTCTTTTACGTGGCGCGCGGCCGGCAGATATTTATGGGCCTGCGCGCAAGGATCCGCTCGTTGGCGGCTCAGCTTGTGCCGATGATTATGTCGGTTTCGACGGACATGCCCGGCGTCATGACGCTGGCATTTCAATCCAGCCTGTTCGAACAAGGACTCACCGCGCGGCCGCAGCATCGACCTGGAAATCACGGGGCCAGACATCCATAAGCTGGTTGGCCTGGGCGGCCAGATTTTCGGAATGTTGCCGGCGACCTTCCCGGAACAAAGTCCCGAAGGGGGCCCGGCCTTTATGGCGATTCCCAAGCCAAGTCTCGATCTATCGAGCCCCGAACTGCACGTCCGCGCCAAGCGCGAACAGGCTGAAGACCAAGGCATCCGCACGACCGAGATCGGCTACGCCGTGAACGCGCTGATCGACGGCGCATACGCCACCGACTACTACCACGAAGGGGACAAGATCGACCTGTCGATTGTCGGCAGCGAGCAATTCGCCAGCCGCACGCAAGATCTGGAGCGGCTTTGGATCGCCACACGTGACGGCGGACTTGCGCAGCTCGGCTCGATCGCCACCGTCGGAGTACAGCAGCGGTCCTGAGCAGATCAACCATCGCGAGCGCGACCGCACGATCACCGTGCAAGTCACGCCGCCGGCGAGCGTGCCGCTGGAAGAGGCTTTGGATCGCATCCAGGCCAACATCATCGGCCCACTCGCGGCCAGCGGTCAAATCGACGACGGGCTGTACTCGATTACTCCCGCCGGACACGGCCGACAAGTTGCGGCTGGCGTGGGACGCGATGAAGTGGAACCTGCTATTGGCTCTGATCATCACCTACCTCGTGATGGCGGCATTGTTCGAGTCGTGGCTCTATCCGTTCGTGATCATCCTCAGCGTGCCGCTGGGCGCGGTGGGTGGGTTTGCTCGGACTATGGCTGCTGAACACGGTGGGCATGTTCATGGGCATCTTTCAGCCGCTGGACGTGCTCACCATGCTCGGCTTCATCATTCTAATCGGCACCGTCGTGAATAATCCGATCTTGATCGTCGAGCAGGCGCTGAACCTGATTCGGGACGAGAACATTCCTCACCGCGAGGCGGTGGTGGAAAGCGTTCGCACGCGGATTCGCCCGATTTTCATGACCACGCTGATTGGGTTCTTCGGCCTGTTGCCGCTGGTGATTTCGCCGGGTGCCGGCAGCGAGCTTTACCGCGGGCTGGGGAGCGTGCTGTTGGGCGGACTGCTCGTGTCCACTGTTTTCACGCTGTTTCTCGTCCCCAGCTTGTTCAGCCTGGCGCTCGAAGTGCGCGATTGGGTCGCCTCGCAAGTTCCGATCCTACGACCGACGGAATCGCATGACGGGCACCCTGCCCGTCTACCGGGACGAACAAGCGGGCAGCTTGAAGAGACGGCGAACTAGCGCACTTCATTGGTCATTCTGGTTTCGTCATTCGAATTTCTGTTCGGCCGCCTCTAGATCGAAATCGGCGATGAATAGCTGGCTCTCGCCGTCATCCGTTCGGTTGCTCGTCCACATCAGCTTCTTTCCGTCGGGCGAAAACACCGGCAGCACGTCGGCGCTTGCGTGATCGGTGATTCGGAGCGGTTTGGTGGTTGGCTGTAGCTTGCCGTCGGTTTCGCTGTAAACCATCAGCCACAGGTCATAGTTCGGCCGCGCGCGGGGGTTCGTGTGGTCGGCGCCGGTCCAGATGATCCAGGGCTTCGACGGGTGCCAGTACGGCGCCCAGTTCACGCCCTCGTTGTCGGTGAGCGGTGTGTCATTCTTCCCGTCAATGCCGATCGCGTGGATCTGCAAAAAGCCTTCCTTCTTGCGGTCGCTGCGAAATACGACCCAGCGGCCGTTGGGCGAGATGAACGGCCCCCCGTCGTAACCCGGCTCGTTCGTGATCTGGCGGAGATCGCTGCCGTCGGCGTTCATTACGTACAGATCCGGATCGCCATCGCGGTCGCTGCAGAACGCAATTTGCTTGCCGGACGCGTCGAATGCGCCTTCGGCGTCGTACCCGCGAGTGTCCGTCAACCGCTCTAGATTCTTGCCGTCAAGATCAGCGGCGAAAATGTCCGTGTGCGGATCGAAGTCCCACGTGTATCGCCTGCGCGTGCCGCTGCGCTTGTCATCTTCTTGCTGCTTCCGCGCCTGGTCCTCGGTTTGGGACAACTGCGGATCGAGGTGGCTTGACGCAAACAGAATACTCTTGCCGTTTGGATGAAAGTAAGCACATGTCGTACGCCCACGGCCAGTACTGACGAGCTTCGGTTCGCCGCCAGCGAGAGGCTGCATGTAAATCTGATAGAAGGGATAGCCCTCTGGAACAGCTTGATAAATGATCGTCTCACCGTCCGGCGAAAAGTATCCTTCACCGGCTTTTACCATTCCGCGCGTCACCTGACGAACGTTGCGCAGATATTTGCTCTCAATGGACTCGATCTGTGTGCCAGCCGTTGCCGGTTGCTTTGGCTCGTCCGCGGTGCTGCAATTCGCAATGCATAAGACCAGAGCTAGCAGAGGAATCGTCAAACAATTCAATCGGCAATCCATTCGTTGTTCCTTGCGTTAGCGTGTCGTGACTTGGCCCGGCGTCGTATTATAAGTTGCCAAGTGCGTAAGTTTTCGGATTCCTCACATCTTGTTCTCCGATGAAAATCTACACCAAAACCGGCGACGACGGGACGACCGGTCTCTACGGCGGCGGGCGCGTGCAAAAGGACCACCCGCGAATCGAAGCCTATGGCACGATCGACGAGCTGAACGCGGTACTGGGAATGTCGCGCGCCGAACAATTGCCCGACGAGATCGACGCGGTGCTGGCGCGCGTGCAGAACGAGCTGTTCGAGCTGGGTGCTGAATTGGCCACTCCCATGCCCGTCGCCAAAGGCATGAGCAACATCGCGCCTGAGCATGCCGCCGCAATTGAGGCCGACATCGATACGTTCGAGGCCCAACTACCGCCGCTCAAGCAGTTCATCCTGCCTGCCGGCGTCAAAGGGGCTGCCACGTTACACTTGGCACGCACGGTCTGCCGCCGAGCCGAACGGCGAGTTCTGACACTGGCACGCGAGCCCGGCGAGACGGTCTCACCACAGGTCGTCGTCTACCTGAATCGGCTCAGTGACCTGTTGTTTGTATTGGCGCGGACGGTGAATCAGGCGGCGGGGTGTCATGACACCCCGTGGAATAAGCAGGTTTGATGGCAAGATTGCGAGGTCACCCGCTCTTCGGCGCGACCAAAACGAACTGGGGAAGATTTCCAAAACACCCTTTACGTTTGGGCCAACGCTAGCTAGCCTGTTACGCAACAGCGTTTTCGCCCCAGGCAATATTGGCCTGCGCAGTGCCATTCCCGCGTGCCGCATCCGCAGTGGGTGCAGCCGCGGACGGAATTGGCGGCTTTGCGGCGGTAGGTGCGAACGCCCGCGTTACTGTTTCGTGGCACTGTCGGATTGGCGGCCGGCAGGCGGAGTGCCGCGCACACAGTCTGTCTTTTTGTCGGAGGGTACCGATGCACTTCTGGAATGCTATGGGGCGCTTGTTCTTGCGCTGACAATCGCGCTGTTATTCGTTGACACGGTTGCGGCGCAAGACCCCGCCCGATCCGGTTGCGACCGCGCAGGCGACGGCCGATGAAGCCAAGCTGGCAGGACACAACGCCTGGATGCTGACGTCCAGCGCGCTGGTGTTGTTCATGACCGCGCCGGGTTTGGCAATGTTCTACGGCGGTTTGGTCCGGAAAAAGAACGTGCTGGGCGTGGTCATGCAGTGCTTTTTTCTGATGGGCCTGTTGACGGTGATATGGGCACTCTATGGCTATTCGCTCGCGTTTGGCGGCGACCCCGCGGATCCGGTAAACACAAATTACAGCAAATGGATCGGCAACGGCGACTTCCTGTTCATGAGGAACGTGGAACTGAGCTGGGACGAGGCGGCCAACGCCCCGGTCCAGCCGATGGAGCTGAAGATCCCTCGTCTAACACACATGCTTTTCCAAGGCATGTTCTTTATCATCACGCCCGCGCTCATTTGCGGTGCATTTGCTGAACGCATGAAGTTCAGCACGATGGTGGTGTTTTCGATCTTGTGGGGCACGCTGATCTATTGCCCGCTCGCGCATTGGGTGTGGGACGGCGGCATACTTGCTTTCGCCACGACCGACGCAATGAACGCCGGTCCCGTGAACGGTTTGGCCGGCGGTGCGTTGGATTTTGCCGGCGGCACGGTCGTGCATATCAGCTCGGGCGTGTCCGCTCTGGTTTGTGCGCTATTGCTCGGGAAGCGACTAGGCTACGGACACGAACCAATGCCACCGCACAATCTGACCTATACGGTGTTAGGCGCATCGATGCTCTGGTTCGGCTGGTTTGGCTTTAACGCCGGAAGCGAGCTCGGCTCCGATGCCATTGCCGCAAGCGCGTTCGCGGCCACGCATTTTTCGGCTGCCGCTGGCGCACTCGCGTGGGCCGGCATGGAATGGATCACTCGCGGCAAACCGAGCGCACTGGCGCTGCGTCGGGCGCGGTAGCGGGCCTCGTCTGCATTACCCCCGCGTCCGGCTATGTAACCTGCATGCCCGCGATCGCGATCGGCATCGCCGCCGGAGTGTTGTGCTTCCTGGCGTGCACGACATTGAAGAGCAAGTTCCGGTATGATGACTCGCTCGACGCTTTCGGCGTGCATGGCATCGGCGGCACGTTGGGCGCTATTCTTACGGGCGTGTTTGCCACGCGAGCGGTTTCGCAGTTGGACGGCACCAACACGCTTGGCCTCATCGAAGGCGGCCAGCGGCTGATCGTCGGCCAACTAGTAGCTGTGGCCGTCACCTGGGGACTTGCCATCGTCGGGACGTTCATCATTCTCAAGGTGCTCGACGCGGTGATGGGTCTGCGCGTCACGCAGCAGGAAGAGATTCAAGGACTCGACCTCAGCCAGCACGGCGAAGAAGGCTACATCTTCGACGTCGCGTGAAGTGCGCGTGGTTAGCTTCAATTCCGTTGTGATAAACTAAGCGGGGGTCGGTCGCGGCCCCCGCTTGTTTGTTTTCAAGGCGGAGACGAAACCATGAAGAAGATCGAGGCCGTGATCCGGCATTACAAGCTCGAGGACGTCAAGAACGCGCTTTCCGAGCAAGGCGTGCAAGGCATGACGCTTACCGAAGTCCGCGGGTTCGGCCGCCAGAAGGGACATACCGAGATGTACCGCGGCACCGAGTACGCCGTGGACTTCGTGCCCAAGGTCAAAATCGAAATCGTCGTAGGGGACAATCAAATGCAAGGCGCGATCGACACGATCATGCGCACCGCCCAAACCGGCCAGATCGGCGACGGGAAGATATTCGTGACGGACCTCAGGAACGTGATTCGCATTCGCACTGGTGAAATTGGGGAGAACGCGCTTTGATTGTCGAGTGCTAAGAATTTAGCCCGAGAGAAACTTCCGGGGCACTGAGTGACCACCAATCCCACATTTCGCCCGCCCGTCAATGCGGCCCGAGAGCAGCTTGCCGAAGGCCGCCGGCGAATTCACCAACAGCACGACGCCGGCTCGCCAGGGATCCAGGTCTGTGCGGCGCTGACCGAGCTCTTGGACGAGGTCGTGCTCGAAGTCTACAACGCCGCGCTTCTTGAGCTGCGCCTGAGGAAGACCATCCGCTGCGGACCGATGTCGCACTTGTCGCACACGGTGGTTACGGCCGCCGTGACGTGGCGCCCTATTCCGACGTGGACCTGATGATTCTGCACAGCCGTCAGGTGTACCGTGAGGTGGCCCCATTGGCCAAGCGATTGTTGCACGACGTGTTCGACGTCGGACTCGCACTAGGCCAAAGCGTGCGTACGCCGGAGGATGCCTGCCGATTGGCGTACAAGGATGCCACAATTTTCACGTCGCTCGTCGAAGCGCGCTGGCTTGCCGGCAGCGAACAACTGGTCGAACGTTTCCGCAATCGCTTCCTGCGCAGCGCAAACCGCCGCTGGCGCGGAATGTTTGGCGCCATTCGCAAGGAGCGAGGGGAAGAGCGCGGGCAGTTCGGAGAAACCGTCTACTTGCTCGAACCAAACATCAAGCGCTCGCCGGGCGGCTTGCGCGATCTACAGCTTCTCCGCTGGGTTGGCTTTGCCCGCTATGGCCAGGCCGAGCCCGAAAGCTTGGCCCTGATGAACGTTCTGGCCAAGGACGACCAGCAGGCGTTGCGCCGAGCCTGGGAGTTTCTCTTGCGCACGCGGAACGAGATGCACTTCCACGCCGGAAAAAACGCCGACAGCTTGGAGCGCGCCGAACAGGTTCGCATCGCCGAGGTCTTCGGCTACGAAGGCGCCGAGAGCATTCTGCCGGTCGAGCAGTTCATGCGCGAGTATTTCTCGCACACAGCCGCCGTCCGCCACATCGTCGGCCGTTTCATCGAGGGCGCCCAGCCATGGATGCGCCTCCGCGAGTTTTTCGCGCCCTTGGTCAGCATCCGTGTGGACGATGATTATCGCATCGGACCGTTGCGCATCTCGGCGACCGCCACGGGCCTGGAAAAGATCAAGAGCGACCTGGCCGAGACCCTGCGGCTGATGGACCTGTCCAATCAGCGCAACAAGGAGATCTCTCACCACACCTGGAAAGCGGTGCGAGAGGCGGCCCGGCATCTGCCCACTGAGATCTCGCCGCAGGTCGCAGAGCGATTCCTCTCGCTGTTGGCAAACCCTGCTCGCCTGGGTCCGTTGCTCTACAAGATGCATGAGCTGGGAGTGTTGGAAAAGATCATTC
Organism: Pirellulales bacterium; assembly: GCA_963829655.1. GTDB lineage: Bacteria > Planctomycetota > Planctomycetia > Pirellulales > JALHPA01 > JBBDYH01. The sequence continues at coordinate 3,925,691 of CAWHJG010000002.1, read as the reverse complement.
CCGATTTCGCGCACGCCCGCTGCCTGCTTCAGTTCAATGAGTATCACAAGTTCACCGTGGATGAGCACTGCATCCGCGCCGTCGAACAGACAACGGAATTCCATTCGCGCCGCGACACGCTCGGCGATGTGTATCGCGGCATTAAGGAGAAGCGAACGCTCCACCTGGCGCTTTTGATTCACGACCTCGGCAAAGGTTATGTCGAGGACCATAGCGAAGTCGGCGCTCGCATCGCCAACGAAACAGCCTATCGCTTGCATCTTCCCGATCGCGAAGCCGGCAAGCTCCGGTTTCTTGTGCACAAGCACCTGATGATGTCGCACCTCGCGTTCCGCCGCGATACCAGCGACGAGCGAGTCATCCTCCAGTTCGCCGTCGAGGTCGGCTCGCCCGAGCGGCTGGCGATGCTATTTGTGCTAACTTGCCGCCGATCTGGCCGCCGTCGGCCCTGGCGTGCTCAACGACTGGAAGCTCGAAGTGCTCACCGATCTCTACGAGCGCACGCTTCAGCATTTAAGCGGCGATTCGCCCTCCGCCGTGGCCGATCGGCGCCGCGCGGCGCTCTGCGCCATCCTCCACGGCGAGGCGGATTTCCCCTGGTTCGAGGCGCAAATAAAAACGCTTCCCAACAGCATGCTCCACGGAGCGCCGCCGAGCGCGTCGCCAACGACCTCCGCCAGCTTCGCACCGTCGGCGACGGCGATGTAAAGACCTGGTGTCGCTATCTGCCGGAAACCCACACCGTCGAGTTCACCGTCGGCACTCACGAAAACATTACGCCTGGAGTATTTCACAGGCTCACCGGCGCCCTCTCCGGTCAAGGGCTACATATCCTCTCGGCTGACATCAACACGCTGCCAGGCGGACTGATCCTCGATCGCTTTATTGTCCAAGATCCGGACTATGTCGATGAGCCGCCGCCGGGCCGAATTGAGCAGATCAAAGCACGCCTCACGAGCGCGCTGGTGTCCGATGAGCCGCCCGCGTTCCGCCGCGTCTGGCAGCGCGCCGCCAAACCCGCGACCGCCAAGGTCCCGCCCACACCCACCCAGGTGCGCATCGACAATACGACGTCCGAACACTACACGATTCTGGATATATTCGCGACCGACCGAATGGGCCTGCTGTACACGATCACGCGAACGCTGTTCGAGGTCGGTCTTTCGGTGTCGCTGGCGAAGATCAGCACCAAGCTCGACCAGGTGGTGGACGTGTTTTACGTCACCGACCAGCAAGGCAACAAAGTCCACGACGAGAACTGGCTCTCGGAAATCCGGCGCCGGGTGCACGATTCAATCGCGATACTTGAGCGCGACGCGGCAGAATAACGCGAACGGCGTCACCGCGCACCGCCAACTTCCACCTTTGCCCAGAACGGATGCTGACGCTCTCCCCGCGTGCGCACATCGTCGAGCAACACGCGCAAGTCCGGCTGAATCGGCTTTTTCGGAAGCGATCGCCCGTTAATCGTAATCGTCCCCGCCCGACTCAGGTCGAACATCCGCGGCGAAAGAAACAAGCTCACCGCGCCCGGCGCTTTGACGTGAATCCCGTTGTTGGGGTTGATCGTTCCCTCAACCAACAGTGCCCGCGTCCCGTTTTGCGGCGGCAACTTGTCCATCTCGATCCACCAAAAGTAATGGTCCCACGGCCGCTTGGTGGCGGCCGTGATCTTCTTCGGGAAAAAATCCCGTTGCTTACGCCCCATCCATTCGTAGATTCGCTGGATTTCGTCGGAAAAATTCTCGTGTCCCCGGCCGCGATATTCAGCGACGGTTATGTCGTAATTGCGCACAAAATAACGGTCCCAATCCGTCGAATTCTCTTGCATCCGCGCACCGTCCAGCTCGCCGCACACAAAATACATCGGCAGCGTCGCGGCGTTCGCCGTGTAATGGTTGATCGTGGTCTTGGTTGTCGTGGCGACGATCGGGATGATTCCCGCCCACAGGTCAGGGTGGGACACGCCGATGTCCCAGGCCGCGTCGCCCCCCATCGAGTGGCCGCTCAAGAAAACGCGATCGGTGTCGATCGAGAACCGCCGGCAGGCGTCGCGCAGCGATCTCAGCACGATGTTGTGCTCCAGCGCCGAGCCTTCGTACTTTTCCTGATGCGAGCGCGTCCAGGCCGGCGCAATCACAATATAGCCATGCCGCGTGGCCTGACCAATTCGCCCCCGATCACTCGCCGCGCCCGCCCACCAGTCCATCTGTTGCAGCGGAGTGGTTCCCGCGCCATTCAACGTGACCACCGCCGGGTACGATCGATACGGGTCGTACTCCGGCGGGAGCAATACGTAGTACGTGTAATTTCCTTCGCCCGGTCCGCCGGGCACCTCCAACTCGAGGTAATCGGCGCCGGTTGGCGGCGCAGTCTCAACCGGGGGCTTCATGTTGGCCACCAGCGCCGCGGTCTGCGCGGTGGATACGCCGGTCAGGACCTCCAGCCGCTGAAAGATGCCGTCGCGTTTCAATGCGTCTGTTTCGGCCAGGTACTCGCGCGTCCGGTTGCGCAGCGTCGTACAAGTTCAACGCGATCTGACTGTTCAGGTCCGCCTGGTCGGCTCCTAATAGCCAACCACTGATGGCCAAGGCCAGCCGCTGCTCCGGCGTCAAACTCTGGTCCCCCTCCAGCCGCCGAAACGATGCGAGCCGGTCCAGATTGTTAAACGAAAGCTCCGCCTCGATTTCCTTGGTCGCATCGGTATAGATCTGCTCGAGCTGGGGCTCTTTCATCTCTTTGATCAGCTCGCGAAGCCGCTTGATCGTCACCTCGCGCTGCTGTTCCAGCTTGGTGTAGCCGTCCAACTCTTCGCGAACCTGCTGCAGGATCGTGTTGGCAACGCCTTGGCTGGGAAAGTTCTTGAGATATCCAATCGCCGTTTTGTGCTGGCCCGCTGCTTTTCGCACAGAATTTCCTTCAACAACACGCGCGCGGCAAGCTGCCGCAGGCCGCCAATCGTTTCCTTCGGCGCGGGCTCGTTGGGAAAATCCTTGATCACCTCTTGCAGCTCGGCCTGAGCGTCGAAATAGCGCTCGGCCTGCATCAACAGCTTCACGAACGTCAGCCGGTGCGTAATGTTCTTGGCGTCGCTGTGTTTGCCGATAATCGCTCGCAGCGTCACTCGCGGGATGCTGCTCGTCGCGATCCGCTGGTCCCAGACAATACTGCCGTTGGTCGCCTTCAACCCTTCCACTTTCGTATACGTGGGCGTGATCAATGTAATGCCTTGGATCACGTCCACCCTGCCCCGACTTGTCATCATCGAGAACATGCGCCGGCCATACTCGTCGAACGGTTCGATCTTCACGATCGGACCGATCCCCGCCACGCGATTCACGCCGGTGGCCACTTGCTGCTCGATGCGAAACTGCTCCGGCGATTCGTCGCGCCCTTGGTGGCCGATGTTCGCCAGCCGCGACACAGGCACCATCGTCCGCCGCAGCTCATCGTCGCAGACCAGAATCGGCGTCAGCGCCTCCGGGTCGATCTTCGCCGGATCTTCAAACACCTTGGCGATCTGCGTGAACCGGCCTTCAAGCTCGCGGCCGTCCTTGAGAAGCGCCTTTTGCGCGAACGCCGCGCACGCGCCGATCACCCCAGCGATGGCGCAAGCCAGCACACACGATCGTTTTGCCAACCGCAAAAAAATGGCGCTGTGCCGCATACACGCCTTCCCCAAGTCAGAATCCGTGGGCAAGCGAGCTCGAAGCTGTTCCGTACCATCCATTTTGCACTCAACACATGACTTCGGCAAATCAACTCATACGTCCTTAGCAGTCATAGTTACCAGCTCGCCAGACACCAGGTCACGAGACACTGCCGGGGCAATCGTTGACAGCGGCCCCCGAGCGCCGCACAATCACACCCGTCAACTCCCAGAGGACACCTGTGATTCAACCTTGGATCTTGCGCCTGCTGTTTGGCGCGCTGGCCCTGCCCATACTGATGTGCATTCTATTCGGGCTGGGCTATCTATTGTCGGCGCTCAACGACGCCGAGGCTGCGGCCGTGGTCGTCCGCGTCAACCTGGCGCTGGCCGTCTTGTGGGTTTTGGATCTGATCCTCTTGGTCTTGGCCGTATCGTTCAATTCGGTGGTGCACACCGTGGAAGCCGTAGCCGACGACGATGAATCGATCCTCGTCCAGGGCGACGACGATCTCAAATAGCATCGTCGGCTTTTAGGGCGGCGGCCTAGGCTTGTTTGCGACAGCGTGCGAAGCGACATTGGTCGTTGGGGTCATGCCTCGGCAGATTCGCTGTGGCGAACTTGGTCATTGGTCATCGTGTGCCGCATGCCCGTCCGCTTCCTTTGTCCACACTGCAACCAGTTGCTCGCCGTCGCCTCGCGCAAGGCGGGCGCCCAGGTCAACTGCCCGAAATGCCAGGCGGCGATCATTGTTCCCGATGGCCAACCAAGCGATGCCGGTCCTTCATCGTCGGTGCAAACCGAATCGGTAGGCGGCGACTCGACAAGCGACTTGACCGCGCCGACCGTAATCACCACCGGCACGCGCTTCGAGGCCGCGGACGTCGAGCAGGCGCTTTCCGGACTCGTGATCACCGAGCCGATGCCGGCGACGGCCGATCTTTCCGCGCCGGCGATCTCGTCGCGACTCGAAGGCGAGGAGCGACAAACGCTGCTACTCCCCAGGTGGGTAATTTACTTTCAGGGTGCGCTGTTGGCCGCTGTTGCGTTGCTTTTCTTTCTCGCCGGCGTCTGGATTGGTGGATTTGGAAACACTTCAAGTCCCGACAATCCGGGAGGCGGTGCGACGGCCACCGTGCGGCTCGACACGCTGCTCCAATACCGCGCTGGCGACGGCGCCACACGCCCCGACGGTGGAGCGGTCGTGCTCGTCCTGCCCACCAAACAAGTCACCGACCGGATCGCGGCAACCGCGCTCAAGCCTGGCGGACCGACGATCGTCGCCGGTGACCCGGTGATGACGCAGTTGCAGTTTATCGGCGGCGCGTTCGGCCGCACCGACTCAGCCGGCAAGGTGCAAGGCCTCGTTGTTCCACAGGGAAACCATCACGTGCTTCTGATTTCAAATCACGCGCGGCGAACGGGCGAGCCGCGGCCGCAGGATTTGGGGACGCTGGGCAACTATCTGGAGGGCGCCGCCGACCTTCTGGCCGACCGCCAGTATCGACTACGCACCGAAGAAATCACCGCCGACACTTCGATGCATCACACGTTTGGACAGCAACCATAGACGCTATCCAAATTCCACGCTGGTTCCCGGCATCTCCAATACAAACTCACGTCCGAACGCCCTCGACGGCGTCTGAAATCCAGTTGCAATGCCGCCCGCGACTACGCGCCGTACGGCCTCGACCGCCGTGTGCGCAGTGAGCGTGTACCCTTCCAGCGTGGTCATCGTTGCGGTCGCTTCGCGCCCGTCGCCGTCGTACACGCGGCCCCAGAGCTGCGACCGCCCGTGCTTCCGCTCTTCGGCCGATGGTCCCGGCTCCTTCCGGTTGATCTGCCATCGAGCCAGCGCCTGCACCGGCCACAGTCCAAGCACCGGCAGCGCCCAGCGCCATTGTTCGACTTTCGCGATCTGCTGGTGGGGCGCGGCGAGGTAAACCACGATGTTGCGAATGCCGGTCGAGTGGTACGCGCTGGCCACATCGCCCCACGGAATGCTCATCGCCCAGCGCCGCCGGTCGGCGAACGGGATCTCGCGCCTTCCACGCCGCGGGCACGCGCTGGATCATGCCGTCGATCCGCGCCCGCCCGCCTGATGGCAGCGTTTCGAGAACGGTCTTGGCGGTTCCGCGGCTCATCCCGCCGAGTGCAGCGAATGCCAGCTCTAGGTGCGTGGCGGTCGGCAATCGTACCCCGAGCATTGCCGCCAAACAGTCGGTCGGCACGACGTCGAAACCGACGGCCGGCAACAGGGTCACGCCGCGCTGCTTCGCCGGTTCGTCCAACCGCGCGGCCGACTCGATCACCTCGATCTCGCCGGTGATGTCCAGGTAGTGCCGCCCGGTCGCCAGGCAGGCGTCGATCATCGCCGGCGCGGTCTGCGAGAACGGGCCGGCGCAGTTGAGGACCGCGCGGACTTCGGGCAGCTCCTCCAGCGCCTTGGCTGCTTCGCCACCGCCGAGCGAAAACACACGGGCCTCGCAGCCGAGCTCCGCCGCCAACCGCTCGACCGGCTCGCGGTTCCGACCTCCCAGCACCGGCCGCAAACTCGACTCAATCGCCCTCCGCGCAATGAGCTCCCCCGTATACCCATTCGCGCCGTAGAGGAGGAAGGTTGCTGCCACGTCCTAGATCAAAGCGAACGGCTGCGGTTCTGGCAAGCCGGGGCTGGTAGCATTTCGCCCGGATTTGCGCTTCATGGCTTAGCGGTTGAAAGCGGACTCTTTTATAGGATGCGAGCCATGAACGAGAGCATATACACACCAGCCTACACCAACGAGGAGAGCGGCGAGCCGACCTTTTGGGACGGTGTCGCCACAGTCGCGGCCCTGATGTACGTCGTCGCGGCAATCGTGCGGGTTCTCGCCGACCCGCTGTCGGGCACGTTTTTCTATGCGAGCGTGTTCCGCGCCGCTGCAATTTCGACGCTGATTGTTTGGGGTGTTGCCGTTCTTGTTCGCAGGTGGCGGGCGTTGAGGAGCGGGGTTTAGGTGCGGTACGGACACTGAAGCGCTTTTGCGCGGCAGGGCGTTTTTGGAGGCACCTGGGTCGGGAAAACAGGGGGTTTTTCCGCGGTGCAAACAACCACTCAGCACGGAATTGAGGCGGCGTGCGTATTTCCCGGGGAATATGCGGGATTTTGGGTCAATAGTTATGAGTTCGATCACCGGCCAGGAACGCTCGGGAAGGGGTCTCACGCAAAGCCGCGAAGACGCAAAAGATAGTATACTTATGAACATATAACTGCGGCCGCGAATTGTCAGTGGCTGTCAGCGGTCGGCTGTCGGCTGTTAGCGGTCGGCAGAACGATGCAAACGAATGGCGGCAAAGGGAGTGGGTGGTTATGATCGGGGAAGGGAAGTCGGAGCGATGAACGCAGAACGATGAACGCGGAATGAGCATGCGAGCGATGAGATATAGCAAGGCAATCGGCGTACTTGTGGCGGCAGGGGTGGTGTTATGCGCCGGGGTGGGGGAAGGGGCGTGGTTTATGCCGCTGCCGCAGTTGCCGGGGGCGACGGAGCCGGGGGACGCTTACGCGGTCTCGGCGGACGGGATGTTTGCCGTGGGCACAAGCCACGATGGCCGAAGTAATAACGCTTCGACCAATCAGGGAGTGCGCTGGACGACGGCGGGAGTAGTTCAAAGCTTGAATGCGGGGGACTCAAGCTTTGCCCGCGGCGTTTCGGGTGACGGCAGTGTCGCGGCTGGCTACCGCATCGGTGAACGTGGACTTCCGATTGCATTTCGCTGGACGCAGGCTGGCGGTTCCATAGAACTGGAAGATTTGCCAGGCGGAGAGTCGTTCGGCCGAGCCTACGATGTGTCGGCAGACGGGAGAGTTGTCGTGGGTTCGGCGTGTCAGCGAACGGCGGAGAGGCGTTTCGATGGACGACATCTAGCGGTATGGTCGGCCTGGGGGACCTAGTTGGCGGTATCTTTGGCAGCGAAGCATTCGGGGCCTCCGGAAACGGATCCGTCATTGTTGGATCGGGCAGTTCAAATAATGGGACAGAAGCGTTTCGCTGGACTCAGGAAACGGGAATGGTCGGCCTCGGGGATCTTCCAGGAGATGGATTCTTCAGTGAAGCGTACGATGTTTCGGCCGATGGCTTAGTCATTGTTGGGAAAATGCTGGTACCAGTCCCATATCGTTTAATGCGTTCCGGTGGACGGCCGCCGATGGAATGATTCAATTGCCAGATATTGCAGGGGTTGGGCCGACGACTATCGCGCAAGCGATTTCTGGCGATGGAAATGTGGTGGTAGGAGCAGGACTTAATGGAAGTGGCCAAGCAGTTGCCTTTGCATGGGACGCTTACCATGGTTCCCGAAGCATTCCCGCTTTACTCGCTTCACAGGGCATTGATTTAGATGGCTTTACTTTGGGCAAGGCTAACGGCGTTTCTTACGACGGCCTCACGCTCGTTGGAATAGGGATCACGAGCGATCGGACGAATATTCAACCCTGGATAGCAAGGCTTGACGAGGGGACGTTTGTGCCGGAGCCGTCGTCGATAGGTTTTGGTGCAGTGGCGCTTCTTGTGTCGCTTGGCTGGTGGCGCAGCGCGGGCATGATGGGCTAGACACCATTCTTGCTTTGCCCCGCAGGGGCATCTGAGACTAGCCCAGGCATTTACGGCGTGCCGTGACCTATGAGGTGGCGCGTTTGGTCCAGCCGCACGCCGGACAGCGGTCGGCGGTGTCGAGGATTGGCTCGCCGCAGGAGAAGCACTTAGTGGTAGTGGTCTTGGGCGGCGGCGCAACGGCGTCTTCGTCCTCGCGCGCTGACGCTGTTTCGGCGGCCGCGGATCGGCCAAACATCGCGATGCGGCCGCAGCCGGCGCACAAGTAGGCTTCGACTTTTCCCTCGATTGGATAGCGGCCCGTCCAGAAGCTGCGCCGCGTCGGCAGACGCGTACTCAAAGTCCATGTGCATCTTGGAGTGTGACTTGTCGATCAGCTTGATCGGTTGCATTTCGCTGTTGCAGGAGTCGCAGTTGGGGGAGTTGGCGGGCATTGTTCGAGTTCGGAGTTTGGAGTGCGGAATTCGGAGTTAAATGACGAATGACGAAATCAGAATCCCGTGCGCCGGGACAGGGTTGACGAATCAATGCCGAAGGACGAATGTCGGCGTAGCTGTGTTTTGCGTTGTGGTGCAAACCGCCAGCAGAAGCCAGAGCAGACCGCATTAATCAACGGTTGTAATAGAATTCCGGTGCAAAACACAGGCACCCGGCGTTCCGAACTAATGGCTCAAGCCGATGCGGACAAGCCCCGTAAACGGGACTTGAGAAATGAGATTACTCGTCAGACTACCCGTGCTAAAGCACTGGCCGAATACAGAAGAAGACCCATGAATGGGCCTGCAAGCAACGTAAGGTCGCGTCCGGCAGACGCGACCTACTAGAGCGCGAGTGTCAGGCAGGGGGTGCCTGACCTACTCGGGCGGCTCGTACTCGAAATCCTTCCACTTCATGGGGCGGCGGAAGGGTTCGATGCGGAGGATGACCTCGCCGTTCTGAAAGATGCGGACCGACCCGCTGGATTCGCTGACGACCACGGCCACGCTCTTGGTCTTGCGCGTGATCGCGGCGCCTGCCCAGTGACGAGCGCCGAGTCCCTTCGAGAGCGTGATCTCCGTGGCCAACGCGTCGATGTAGCGGCAGGCGGCCTCGATCGTGCCGTCGTTGGAGACGATGAACGCCCCGTCGAGCTGTGCGATCTCTTTAACGCCCTCGCGGACGCGGGGATCGCTCAAGTCGCGCTCCTTGCGGGTGTATCCCCGGACGGGATCGAAGCCGGCCGGATGGCTGCTCTGCGTGACGCGGCGCGTATCGCCGACGACGAACATGGTTCCGACCGGCTTGCCTTCGCGCCCTTCGCGGCCGATCTCAACGGCCAGGTCCACGACGGTCTTGAGCGTGTCGAGCGGGACGTGCGTTTCGAGCTGGCGCAGGTCGCGCGCGGTCAGCCGCTCGAGGTGCTCGCCCAGGTTGATGACGCTGATCGAATCGATTGTGCCGGCTTCAAAGCCGCTGTAGAGCGCGACTACGCGTGCCGGGGGCGAGGATGTCGTCGGCCACGCTCTCCAACAGCGCCTGCGTCAGCTTTTCGTAGACCGGGCTGTCGGGCATGTTGAGCACGATCGTGGAAAAGCCGGCTTCGGCAGCGCCGTCCAGCTCTTCGGGGACGTCGGCGGCAAGCAGGACCTTGATGTCGGGGGTGATGCGGCGGAGCGCGTCCCAATCGGCGGGGCGTTCGAGTAGCAACAAGAGTGCGTCGGCCTCGACCGTATCCACAAGCTGGGCGGCCAGATCGATGACTTTCTGGAATTGCTCGGTGAGTTTGAGCAGCTTCATTCGGGGCTTTTCAGCGGCGACGCGCAACATTCCGGACGTGCTCGACAAGACCAGCGGGGTCGAGCCGGAATCGTACGGCGTTTGATCTTGGGTCGCAAGCGGAAACATGACAGCAATCAAGTTCGAATGTCGAAGCCCGAATGTCGAAACAAATCCGAATCACGAATGACGAAGGCAAGTCGCCGGCGCTGTCTCTTCTGCAAGTTTAGATCGGACCGCCGACCAGCGCCGGTTCAGCCTGTCGGATTGCTTTTCACAATCCTCAATCCTGTGGCAAGTCGGCATCATCGGCCGTTGGTTGTGTTGCCTTTTCGGTCTCCAGAGTCACTTCTTCGGCGGCCGCTTCGGTCTCGGCGTCAGGTTGCGCCTTCTCGTTAGCTTCGTCGGCCGGCCGCGGTTTAGCCGCCACGCGGTCGCGGCGTCGGGCAACCTCTTCGGAGGTCTCGTTCGGGCGGAATACCCGCTCGTCGTACATCGCCAGGGCGTGCAGGGTATGGCCCAAGGGCCCGATGCTCCAGTCGCGCTGGGCGCTCCCAGCAAGGTACTAGCGAGGAAATCGATCGACTTGATCATTCGCGGGGAGCGGAGCTCCTGGTCATCAAGGGAATAGACCAGCCACTCGACCATGTGCCCTGTGGTCTGGATTTTCCGGTCGATGTCGGACCGGTTCTCGCGTCGAGCGAACCAGGCGGTGCTCATGCTGCCGTCGGGGTTCTGCAGGGTCCACGTATAACGGTGGTATTGGCGGATGTAGTCCTTGGCTCGCAGGTAGTCGCCATCGAGCGGCTCTCCGCGCTTGGCTCGAGTCTTGAAGGCGTAGGTCAACGCGTAAAGCCGGTGGGTCCCGCCGCAAGCCGCTCCGCGGATGGGGGATTTGATCTCTTCCTGGATCAACCGGGGGGTGGACCACGTCTGTCCGTCGCGGCTTTTCCAGACCGTATCGGTCGGCTGGTAGTGCGTCAGGCCGATGAGCTTGAAGGTCAGCTCGGTCCCCTGCCGGCAGTCGAGTTTCTCTTCCTCGATCAGGTCCTGAAGGGTGAATTCCTTGCCGTCGATCCGCATCGGCGTTCGCGTGCTGACGCGCGACTGCGCGAGGATCGCCATGAACTGGCCGGGGTGTCCCTGCACTCCGACGCCCTCCTCGGCGTGCGGCCGGCCATTCTTGAGCGTGAGCATCATCTGGCTGCGGCAGCGCCCGCCCCAGAGCATCCAGCCGATGGCATTGACCGCCTCGCCGTCCGGTCGCTCGCGACGAAGTTTCGTGTGCACGTTGAAGGCGATGAACCCGTGCATGACCTCCCACGGGCTATGGTCGCGCGAGTTCAGATGGCGTTTTTGATAGATCGCGAGGGTTTTGTGGATCTTGCGGCGGAGTGCGTCAAGCTGTGGCGTGATCTCGAATGGACCGGCTGCGGTGGGGGGCGCGGGTGGTGGGTCGTTGCTACGCTCGCGTGCTGACTTGGGGGGAACGGGGGGCGGCTCGGCATCCGCGATGTCTTCGTCCTTTGCAGTCGCTTCGGGTTTTTCGCGCTTCGTGGCGTCATCCAACGAGGGGCCGCTCTCGTTCTCGGGCTCGTCGAACCCGGCCAGGATAATGTCGCTGTCCCAGTGGTTTGAATCGCGGATCCAGGGCGACGGAGGGGCGGGAACGTCGAACAACTTCCGGTCACCGTTGGCTCGGACATGCACCGCCTTTGGGGCGGCCGGACCGATAGCGAGCGAAGTGCCGGCAGCGGCAACGACCAGAATCAACAGCACGCATGCCAACCAACGAAATCCAAACACCACGGCGATCTCCTCACTGCGATGGAAAGAGCTTGTGATCCGCGATTGAGAACGGGGAGGGTAAAGACTAGCCCGCGAGCGGTCAACGGAAGAGCTGGCCGAACCGATCGGCGACGGACTCTTCGCGCGGCTCGTGTTCGGGGTTCTTGGCGTACGCGCGCCAGTCGTTCACATCGTTGCCCAGGTTTTTGCCGCTGGCCAGGCGCATGGCTTCGACTCCGCGGAGCTGAAGCGCTGGGTCGGGATCTTCGAGCGCCACCGCGATCAACGGGACAGCGCGTGCGTCGCGCATCTCGCCAAGGGCTTCGGTGGCGGCGATTCGGACATCGACGTTGGTGTCGCTGGCCAGCGTTTCGGCAAGCAGGCGGGCCGAGTCTTCGCCGCCGATCTTGCCCAGTTCCTCGCAAGCGGTGACTCGCACGTCGGCGTCGGTGTCCTTGAGGGCGGCCGCGATAATGGCGCGCGATGTTGGCGACGGGTCTTGTGAGATCGTGCGCACGATTTCGAGTCGCACCGATGGGTCGCGTTCTTGCTGGATCTGTGCGGCCAGGTCTGCTGCTAGCTGGGCGGAGGACTCGCCGCCGCGCAGCTCACGGAGTTGCTCGATCTTCTGCCGCGATATGGGTCCGTATTTTTGCAGGTCGGCGGTCTGATCGGGCTCGTACCAGGGCCACCAGGTATAAAGGTCACCGGTGCTCGCGCAGCCGACGGCGAAAAACGCCGTGCACAGCGATAGCATGACCGCCGAAATTTGGATGCGGTGAGTTCGCATGGAATATGCCGGGATGAACCTGCTACCGACGCTTTCGCCTGATGGGCGCACCGATAAGGGGCGGGAGTGTAGCAGGAGGCCGGCAGTGGGACGAGGCCGATTTGGGGGCGGTAGTCGGGGCGCCGGCAGTTCTGAGGCAAGCTGCAATGGCCCAGGAGGCTACGGGAGTTGCTGTCTGCTGGTGGCGAGTGCTTCTGCGCGACCCGTCGCCACGTCGATGCGCGACACGATGATCCACCCGATCGTGAGTTGGACTGCGAGGCTGAGCAATGCAATACGCGGATTGTTGGTTAAAAACATAACCAAGGCAAAAGTGGCGGTGCCGATGAATGCAGTCGCCTTGCTCGACAGATTAAAGAACCCAAAGAACTCGCCCGTCCTGGACGGGGGAGTCATGGTACCCATGATCGCGCGGCTCACCGATTGGACTCCGCCCATGACGAGGGCCACGACGCCGCCAAGCAGCCAAAATTGCCACTTCGCATCGATAAACCAACCCGCACAAAGCAGGATGGTCCAAACCGCCAGACAGAAGTGAAGCATGGTCTTCTGACCGAGGCGGCGGGAGAGGTAGCCGATCGCCAATGCTCCGGGCAAGGCCATGAATTGGATCATGAGGATGACGAGCACCAATTCTGACGCGGTGAATCCGATCTCTTCGCCGAGCTGCGAGGCCTGACTGATGACGGTTTGCACGCAGTCATTGTAGAACAGGTATCCGAGCAGAAACCAAGCGAGCATTCGGTAACCACGGATGTTGCCGAGCGTTGCGCGAACCTCTCGAAACGCCTGAACGCCAGAGGAGAGCAACGAAGTGCTTTGTTTGCGCGGCGCCGATTTGTCGCGAAGCACGATGATTGCTGGCAATGTGAAGATTGCCCACCAGGCGCCCATCAAGAACAGGCCGAAGCGGAGCTTGAGCGTGTCATCGATGAGGCCAATCTTGTCACCGAGCGCGAAGACCAGCAGTTGCAGGCCGAGCGCGACACCGCCGCCGACATATCCTGCACCGAATCCCCAGGCGGAGACGGAATCCATCGTTTGTTCGTCGGCGAGTTCCGGGAGAAACGCGTTGTAGAAACCGTAGGAGAGCTCAAAGAAGAATGACGTGAGCGCGAAGAGCAATAGCACGACCCAGGGATTGTCAGGAGGCACGAGCGCCATGGCAATGGCGCAGAGGGCGCCTGAAAGTGCGGTGCCGGCGAGCCACCAGCGCTTGGTGGCACGGGCGTCGGCCATGGCGCCGAGGACAGGCGAGAGGATGGCGGCGCAGAGCATTGAGATGGAGAGCGACGCCGGGTAAACCGCGCCGCTAAGATTTCCCCACTCGGCTTCTGGAAAGACGACCAACTTGAGGTAGATCATTACCACCGTGATCGACAGGGCCGAATAGGCGCTATTGGCCCAGTCGTACATGGCCCAGGCGGCGATTTCGCGGTGGGAGGCGCGTGGATGATATAACGCGCCGACGTTCCTGATGCTACTGGGCGGCTGAGGATTGAGATCGTCGCGATCCATCACGGCGGCCCTGGATGAAGAGGAGCGAAGGCCGCCGCATTATGGAGAAGACGTGGTGAAGCAACAATACAAGCTCGGCGTTGGCTAGTCGTTCAACCCACGGTTTTCGTGCGGACCTCCATTCACGCGAAACTAAAGCGGGCGAACCGTGTGTTGCGGGAGGGCTTGTTTTAGTTGTCGCAGAGTGTAGTCGCTTGGGTCGTTTGACTCGACTGCGATCGAGGTTTGTGTTGGAAGTTGCTGAAGGTGCTTGAGGCCCTCGTGCGCAGCACTCTCATCGAGATAGAGTTGTTCGAGCGAGCTCAATTTCGTGAGGTGCGCCAGGCCCGCCCCTTGGACCCTGGTGCGGTCGATCGAAAGGATCACCAAGCTGTCCAAGTTGCCGACATGCTCAAGATGCGAATCGTCAATTGCACTAACACTAAGCATCAGTTTGTAAAGCTGGGTCAAACCACGTAGTTTGTGCAGGTAATCGCCATCGAGCGACGTGTATTGAAGATCGAGCGCCCGAAGCTCTTCGAGGTCAGCCAAGTAGTGGAACCCCGATCCCGTGATGCCTTCCATCATGGACACGTCCAGGCTCTCAAGCCTAGTTAGATCGGCCAGATGCCGTAACCCGTCGTCGGTAATTTGGTTGCGGTCTATTCCTAATATTCGCAGCGTTGTGTTGCTGCTGAGATGCCGCAAGCCGTCGTCGGTTAAGCCGCAACTTGACAACTTCAAGTACTCAAGCTCGGGAAGGCCGGAAACTAACGCGGCCAACTGATCACCGCCATCGTTCCCGGTTCCTTCAAGTGCTACGAAAATCACGTCCTGAAAGTAATCATCGCCCAGGAATTCTCGTAGCCAATCCGGTCCCGGCGATTCAATTGCGATATCGAACGCGCTCAGATGGAAGTTTTCTAATCTGATCGGGTGCGTCCGCGCCTGATGGAGATATCGAACGGTTCCCCCGCGTTCCAAAACAGCCGCCACCGCGCGACGTTGTTTCCGCGCGCGATTGGTTTGCCAGCCAAGCCAAATCGCCAGCACGGCTACCAAGAGCAACAGCGTCCGCAGGCTGATGCTAAACCAGCGGCGGCGGGGCTTTAGATGCGCTGGTTCGGCTGCGGCAGCTGCCATGAGTGGCCTGGCCTGCTCTGTGAGCGTTTGCGGTGCCCAACGGGACGGGTGGCGGAGTTACACCACTTCTTCTGGCGTTTGATCGCGTTGCTCGTCTCGCTTTTTGCTAGCGCCCATCGCACGAGCGATATTCTCGTTTCCCATGTTGCGCTCAAGCTTGATCTCGTTGCGGACGGCCTTGCGAACATCGAGCGGATAGCCATCGAGCATCACGTAAAAATCTTCCGCCATCTGCAGCGAGAGTTTGATTTTTTCGCCGCCCGTCATTCCGCGAAAACGCTCCTTTTCTTCCCGCGTCAGCGGGCGGTTTTCGCCAAACCACTCGCGAACGAGATAAGTGACCGTTTTCTCGAATTCTTCCCGTGTAAACGAACTCACTCATCGATCTACGTGCCGCTGGCTATCGGTACTACGTGAGGGTCAACCGACAGTGTCCCCCCCTGCTCTGCCGCCATTTCGCGGATTTGTTCGGTGATCCGCATCGAGCAATACTTCGGGCCGCACATGCTGCAAAAGTGCGCGCTTTTGAACGTGTCTTGCGGCAGCGTTTCGTCGTGCATCCGGCGCGGTGTCGGGATCGAGCGAGAGCCGGAACTGCTCGTTCCAGTCGAATGCAAAGCGTGCGCGCGAAAGAGCGTCGTCGCGGTCGCGGGCGCCCTTGCGGCCGCGAGCGAGGTCGGCTGCGTGGGCGGCGATCTTGTAGGCGATCACACCTTGCTTGACGTCTTCTTTGTCCGGCAAGCCGAGGTGTTCCTTGGGCGTGACGTAACAAAGCATCGCCGCGCCGTGCCAACCCGCGAGCGAAGCGCCGATGGCGCTCGTGATATGGTCGTAGCCGGGGGCGATGTCGGTCACGAGCGGCCCGAGGACATAGAACGGGGCGCCGTCGCACAGCTCCTGTTCGCGGCGCATGTTCATTTCGATCTGGTCCATCGGGATGTGGCCAGGGCCTTCGACCATCACCTGCGTGCCGTTGGCGCGGCCGCGCTTGGTGAGCTCCCCAAGGACTTCCAGCTCGGCGAACTGCGCCGCGTCGCTGGCGTCGGCGATTGAGCCGGGGCGAAGGCCATCGCCCAGCGACCAGGTGACGTCGTACTGACGCATGATGTCGCAGAGGTCGTCAAAGTGCTCGTGGAGCGGGTTAGGGCGGCGATGGGCCATCATCCACTTGGCGATCAGCGAGCCGCCACGGCTGACAATGCCTGTGACGCGGTTCATCGTCAGGTGCAGGTGTTCGAGCATGACGCCGCAGTGGACAGTCATGTAGTCCACGCCCTGCTTGGCCTGATGCTCGACCATGTCGAGGAAATGCTGCGGCTGCATGTCTTCGATTTCGCCGCCGAGCTCCTCGAGCATCTGATAGATCGGCACCGTGCCGATCGGCACGGGCGAGGCGTCGATGATCGCCTGCCGAATGCGGTCGATGTCCTTTCCGGTCGAAAGGTCCATCACCGTGTCGGAGCCGAAGTGGACGGCCATGTGGAGCTTATCGAGCTCTTCGGCGATGTTGCTGGTGACGGCCGAGTTGCCGATGTTGGCGTTGATTTTGCACCTGGCGGCAATGCCGATACCCATCGGCTCCAGGCACTTTGTGAGGTGAACTTTATTGGCGGGGATCACCATGCGGCCGGAGGCGACTTCGCTGCGCACAAGCTCGGGCTCGAGCGCTTCGCGGCGCGCGACGAACTCCATTTCGGGCGTGACGACACCAGCGCGGGCTTGTTCAATCTGCGTCATGGAAGCGACCTGCGGAAGCGAAAGCGGCGAAACAGGTTACCAACAGTTCATCGTACCGGTTGGCGGTAGGGTGTCAACGCGATCGCGCGTTACCTGGCCGCGCTATAGCGTTTTGAGATACTCCAACACGGCGCGCTTTTCAGTGTCGCTCAGCTTGTTCGGAAAGTTATGGCCCGCGGCGCTTTTGCCGGGCTGTGTGGTGTCGAAGTACGTTCGGCGATCGGACGGGGCCATGCTGTCCGGCAATGCCTTGTAGGTCTTTATCTCCAGGCCCACGTGTTCGCGATCGTAGCCGTCCTCGCTGCGCTGCCAGACTCCCGGGCGTTCGTTTGGATTCAGCACGTGCCAGAGTGTCGGCACTGACCCGTTGTGAAAGTAGGGCGCGGATGCCCAAACACCGTCGAGCGGCGGAGCAACGTAACCGGCCGGCTTCGCATCGACCGGCGGCCGGTTGTAGTTGGCGAACCAGCTCTCGGCGTAGTGCTTACGGTTGGCCGGCGTCAGCGCGTCGAGGCGGACGCGGTCGGTGCCCACAGTTTCAATTGGTATCCGCCTTTCTGGATAACGGCCGCCCTCGCCATATGTGCCGTGACACGAAGCGCAGTTCCGCTCAAACGCGCGCTTGCCGCGTATGGCGAGGCCGAAATCGATTGACCACGGATACCTCGGCGGCCGCAGCGAATCGAGGTAGGCAAACACGTCCTCAAAATCGCGCTCCCACTGGCGGAATCGCTCCGGGCCGTTCTCTTTCACAAGCAGAAACTGCATCAACGGCCGGACGGCTTTGGGGGCGAAGCCGTCGATATACAGGTTCTTCTTCCGGTGAAAGTGCCACCACGGCGGTGCGTCGTGATCGTGGTGTGCAAGGCCCAGCATCGGCTTGGGCCCGCCGACGAGGTTCAGATCGGCATCGCGATGCGCCAGAAGCACGACACCGAACATGACGGCATTCGTCGCGCCGTTTGTACGGGAGAGCGGCATGAACGCGGAGCCGAGATCCATGTGCGTCAGCTTCTTGCCAAGGCGCAGCTTGGTCGTGCGCACATCGTCGTATAGCGTCTGCATCGCGTATAGCGAGTTCGGCGCTCCCCAAACCAACCGGCCGGCCACTTTTCCCTGATGACAAGCCAGGCAATTCATCGACCAGTTACCCGCGGCGTCTACTACATACTGCAAAGGCCGGTGTTGGGCGTCGCCGGACCGTTCGATCAGGCCGTAGCGCGAGTAAGCCATTTTTCGACGTTTGTCGGCGTCGGCCGCTTTTGCTTGAGATCGGAGCGGCTCGTCCCAGGTCTGCCAAAGTTCGTCAAAAGTCTCCTGGTCAAAATCAGGAGGGAGGTACGGCTTGTTCAGAAGAAGGTCGAGGCCACGTCGCGGGGCCGCGGTCTTAGTGGGACTTGTTCCCAGTGCGAGGCGACGATCAATTGCGTCGGCGGAAAAACACAAGTGGTTAGCCAACGAGGCGACCGATATGGCGGCCGCTGCGCAGTATATAAGCGCCTGCCGGTGTGATCGTTGGAAAGGTTGATCGCGGAACATGAAGTTCAATCTGATTGCCACGAAGTGCGGCCGTTTGGCTTCTTGATCGAAGTTTAGGCGAGGGGGAGTTTGCCGACAAGCATCGCGTTGCGCCGTTCTTAAAACGTTCGAACAGGACGATAAATCCCCTTGGCGAAAGCACGTCATTCTCGAAGATGTATGCGTCGGCCGGTGTGTGGCGAAAGAAACAGGTCCGCGACCAGCCTGTAGTACCGGAGTCATCTTATGATCAATCCAATCCTGCTGCCGGAAATCCGCCTGATGCTGGCAGAGAAGGACGAACAGGGTCTCGTCGCATTGACGACCGAGCTGCACCCGGCCAGCGTGGCCGATTTTACCGAGGGATTAACGGTCGAGGAGACTTGGGCGGTGCTGACGCACGCGCCTTTGGCCAAACAGGCGGAGATCTTTTCGTACTTTTCCAACACGAAGCAGGAGGAGATGGTGTTGGGCGCCGGCCGCCAACGCATGTCGGCATTGATTGAGGTGATGGCGCCGGACAATCGCGTGGACCTGCTCAAGCGGCTTGACCCGGCCGTCGTCGAAGAACTGCTGCCGCTGATGGCGAAGGCCGAGCGGCACGACATCGTCACTCTGCTGTCGTATCCCGAGCGCAGCGCCGGCAGCGTAATGACTACCGAGTACGCGTCGATCCCCGGCGATATGACGGCTGCCGAGGCGATCAATCTGCTGCGCGTCGAAGCACCCGACAGCGAGATGATCTATTACATCTACGTTCTCGGTCCCGAGCGGCACTTGATGGGCTTTGTGTCCCTGCGCGATTTGATTCTCGCCAAACCGGGCACGAAGGTGAGCGACTTAATGGAGCGGGACGTGATTTCAGCCCGTTTTGACGAGGATCAGGAGGAAGTCGCCAAGCGGATGGCGCGATACGATTTTCTCGCTCTGCCGGTGGTAGATGGCACCGGTCGTCTCGTCGGCATTGTGACGCACGACGACGTGATGGACGTCGTCGTCGAGGAGGCGACCGAAGACGTGCATCGTTTGGGCGGCGTGTCGCCGGTCGGAGGGGCGTACTTGGAGGCCAGTTTTGCGCGGGTTTGGTACAGCCGCGCGATCTGGTTGTCGATCTTGTTCGTGGCTCAGTTGCTTACGTTCAATGTGATGGCGGAGTACGAAGATATTCTGCATAGCGTCACTGTGCTGGCGTTGTTTGTTCCGCTGGTGATTTCAACGGGCGGCAACTCGGGATCACAAGCGGCCACGTTGATCACTGCGCGCTGGCGCTGGGCCAAGTTTCGCCGGCGCAATCGGCGCGGGTGTTGCGGCATGAGTTGTTGATGGGCGTCGCATTGGGCGTAACACTAGGAGTGATTGCGCTATTGCGGGCGACCATCATCCGAGACAGCACGTTGGAAGGCTTCGATCGCTGGACCTTGGCGCTGAATCATTTCGCAATCCGTCGCGGCGGTCTGCCTGTGGGGCACCATCGTGGGCGCCATGCTGCCGATGTTAATCAAAAAGCTGGGGTTCGATCCGGCTCTTGCCAGCAGCCCGTTTGTGGCGACAAGCGTGGATGTCACCGGGCTGGTCGTTTTCTTTTCGATTGCCCAGATCTACTTTTCGTTTGGATAGCGGAGTGAATTCGGCGAGCTACGAGACACGGTTTGCGCCGCTCGGTATGATCAAAAGTAGGATATTCTCGCTCGAAGAGACTGATCGGTGGCACGGAACCACGATTTTTTGGCCAATGCACCGACGCTCGACGCTCAGCCGTCGAGCTCGATTACCAACGCGCCGATCGGCCGTCCGATTGCGTTAGTGGATGGGAGCACTCCCGAGCTTTCGTCCGAGATCCAATCCCTGTTGCGAGGCCGCTTGAGAACCGCAGCGCTGTTGCTCGCTCTGGGTTTTGGCGCGTTCTTCATTCGCGGAATCTTTCTGGTTGACTTTGGCCACGTCGAAGATGTGGTCATGTGGGGGCTCAACGGCTGCGTGACAGCCGTATTGGCGGTGTTGGGGTTCGCCCTCTGCCGTCACTGCGCAATGAGCACACGCAAGCTCCGCACTATGGAGCTGTTGATCTTCGGTTTGCCGGCGATTTACTTCCTAACCGGAAGTATCCTCGAGCTGCGTGCGTTTCACATGGCACAGACGGCACGGCGAATATCACTCGCCGTTACTGGCGTTTGAGAAGCTACCGCTTTCGACCACCAATGCGCCGTCCAAAGCTGGCAAGCTTTCTCCGAACACGCGCCTGAGCGGCGAGCTAAGGCCAACCGACAGCCCGTCGATCCCGTGGATGATGCTGATTTTTGTGTACGCCATGTACATTCCGAATACCTGGCAACGCGCCGCCGCGGTGATTGGTCCTCTGGCGGCGATTCCAGTGATCATGCTGCTGGTGGCCATCCTCTCGTCCGACCATGCTCGCGGGAGTATATACGTGGCAAGGCTTTGTCGGTACGACGCTGATCATGTCGCTGGTGGCGATTTCCTCGATCTGGGGTGTGCACACGATCCACCGGTTGCATCACGAAGCATTCACCGCGCGGCAGCTTGGCCAATATCGCCTCACTAAGCTCCTTGGCGCGGCGGCATGGGAGAAGTTTATCTGGCCGAACATCAACTCATGAAGCGCCCTTGCGCAATCAAGATCATTCGTCCGGGCAAAGCCGCCGACCCGAGCGCGCTGGCCCGGTTTGAGCGCGAAGTCCGCGAGACCGCGAAGCTGTCGCACTGGAATACCGTGGAGATTTTCGACTACGGCCACACCGCCGACGGCACGTTTTATTACGTGATGGAGTACCTTCCGGGTATGAGCATCGCGGAACTCGTCGAGCGGCACGGACCGCTGCCGCCTGAGCGAACGATTTATCTTTTACAGCAGACGTGCGAAGCCTTGGCCGAGGCTCACAGCCTGGGCTTGATCCATCGCGACATCAAACCCGGCAATCTATTTGCAGCGCAGCGTGGCGGCCACTACGACGTGGCGAAGCTGCTCGACTTTGGCCTGGCAAAGCGGCTTTGGTCGAGCGCTGACACAATCGAGCTGACGGGCGAAGGGAGCATTACCGGTTCGCCGTTGTTCATGGCCCCCGAGCAAGCGACCGGCGATGTCGAGCCGGACCTGCGTAGTGATATTTATGCTCTGGGCGCTGTGGCGTACTACATGTTGACGGGACGGCCCCCGTTCGCGGCCGACAATCCGCTCAAAGTCATGATCGCGCATGCCAGCGACCCGGTCACTCCACCGTCGCAGCACCGCGGCGATCTGCCGCGCGATCTTGAACTGGTTGTGCTCAAGTGTTTGGCGAAGAAGCCGATTGACCGGTTTCAAGACACTTCAGAACTGTCGGCGGCATTGGCTGCTTGTGAAGTTTGTGGCAAGTGGATGCGCGAGGAAGCGCGTCGCTGGTGGACCGAGCGCCGCGACATGCCCCAACCAATGTGGCGAGTGCCGAGCCAGCACTCATCTAATTGTGGCGTGCCGCTTAGCTAGCTGCGCGTTCTAACGTTGAATCAGTTGCGCATGTAGCTTCTGCCGACGCTACAAGGGATCGCTCCTCACGAATCGCAGTTGGCGCGGTGCAAATCCATTCAATAGGCACTCGTTTTGCGTACCGTGTCTTGGGTCGAAGCCAATCTGGCTTTATCGCAAAGAGTTTTTTGAAAGGAGTCCAGTCCATGGCAACTCAAACCATGAATCGTACCGCCGTTGTGGGCGTGTTCGACAATCGAAGTGATGCGCAAGCCGCCGTTCAAGATCTGAAGCAATCCGGATTTCGTGACGACGAAATTGGGATCGTTAGCCGTGATGGTCACGGCGATGGCGTTGACACCGATGACGTCGGCGAAACGAACGCCGCCGAAGGCGCGGCCGTCGGCGTTGCAGCCGGCGCCGGCGTTGGCGCGTTGTGGGCCATCGGTATCGCGGCCGGTTTGCTGCCGGCGATTGGTCCAATCATCGCTGGTGGATTGTTTGCTTCCATCCTCGCTAGTGCCGCTGGCGGAGCTGCCGTCGGAGGCCTGGTCGGCGCTTTGATCGGGATGGGGATACCGGAAGAGGAAGCGGCCGAATACGAGGAGCAGGTAAAGAGCGGTCGCACGATTGTCACCGTGAAAACAACCACGCGACAATCGCAGGCGGAAGAAATCCTCAATCGGCATCGCGGCTTTGGCCGGGATTACGGTCACCGTTCGGAGTCGATGACCGATAAGGGAATGCAAGGCATGCATCGGTCATCTGACTCTCGCGAATCGTTCCGCGGGGAGATGACCAAGGATGAAGCCTGCGACGTGCGGCCCGGCGCGATGGCCTCCACACGATCGAGCGACCGCACGGTCGAGTTGAAAAAGGAGGAAGTGCACGCGCGCAAGGAGCAGCACCAGGCTGGAGAGGTGCGGCTGCACAAGGAGGTGGTGACGGAGCGAAAGACGATGGAAGTTCCAGTGACGCGCGAGGAGCTTGTCATTGAGCGAAAGCCCGTGGCGGGTTCAGGCGCGCGGACTACGGCTAACATCCAACCCGGCGAAGAAATACGGGTGCCTCTGAAGGAAGAGCATGTCCGTGTTGAAAAAACGCCGGTGGTTACCGAGCAAGTCTCGGTGAGCAAGCGTCAGGTTCAGGGAACCGAGCCGCGTGTCGGCCGACGCGAAGCGCGAAGAGCTGCGTGTTGAGAAGCAGGGCGACGTGCGTGTTCAGGGCGACTCCGCTCCCAAACAACCACGCAAATAGGGCGTGGGAGCAAGATAACTTGAAGTCGCAAGGCCCAGGGAAACCTGGGCCTTTTTTGTTTACCTGTTTCTGTTATTTCAAACTGTGTACGCCGCGACGGCTGGTCCGACTCCTGCCAGCCGCGCGTCTGCGCGATATAATTGTGTAACGCTTGAGTCATCAAAAGGCCCCCGGATCTCCACCACTGCGAATGACCATGGAAAACGGCACATCGAATCCACGGACGATGTTCGAAAAAATCTGGGATACCCACGTGGTGCACGCCGGAGCCGGCCAAGCAGACGATCCTGTATATCGATCTGCACCTGGTGCACGAAGTGACCAGCCCGCAGGCGTTCGAAGGGCTGCGACTTGCCGGTCGAAAGGTTCGGCGGCCAGAGCTGACGGTCGCAACGCCGGACCACAACGTTCCGACGACGGACCGGCGGCTGCCGATCGCTCGACCCCATTTCCAAGCAGCAAATCGATACGCTGCGCCAGCAATTGCGAGGAGTTCGGCGTTCGGCTGTACGATTTGGACAATGCCCAGCAGGGAATCGTGCACGTCATTGGCCCGGAGCTGGGGCTGACGCAACCCGGCATGACGATTGTTTGCGGCGACAGCCACACCGCGACGCACGGCGCGTTTGGTGCGCTGGCGTTTGGCATCGGCACCAGCGAAGTCGAGCACGTGCTGGCGACGCAGACGCTGTTGCAGTCGAAGCCCAAGACGTTTGAGCTGCGCATCGACGGCAAGCGGCCGCGCCGGGCGTAACCGCCAAGGACCTGATTCTGTATCTCATCGGCAAGATCACGACCGATGGCGGCACGGGCTACGTGATTGAATACACCGGCGAGGCGATCCGTGCGTCTGAGCCAGGAAGAGCGGATGACGGTCTGCAACATGTCGATCGAAGCCGGGCGCGGGCCGGCATGATCGCACCGGACGAGAAGACGTTCGAGTACATTCGCGGCCGCGAGTTTGCCCCGCAGGGAAGCGAGTTCGACGCGGCCGTCGAGCGTTGGCGGCAACTGCCGAGCGACGCGGGCGCGAATTACGACCGCGTGCTGATCATTCCACGCCAAGGACATCACGCCGCAGGTGACCTGGGGAACGAACCCGGGCCAGGTGGCGCCCGTGACCGGCAAGGTTCCGAATCCCGGCCGAACTTCAACAATGACGACGAGCGAAAGATCCGCGCGTCGCGATCGCTGGAGTACATGGGGCTCGACGCCGGCCGCGCGATCACGTCGCTGAACCTCGATCGTGTTTTCATCGGCTCGTGCACCAACAGCCGCATCGAAGACCTGCGGGCGGCGGCGGCGGTGGTACGCGGCTATCGCGTGAGCCGATCCGTGTCAACGCGATGGTGGTTCCCGGCAGCGGACAGGTGAAGCGGCAGGCTGAGGCAAGAAGGCCTCGACCGCGTTTTCCGCGAGGCGGGTTTTGATTGGCGCGAGGCCGGCTGCAGCATGTGCCTGGGAATGAACCCCGACACGCTCAAACCGGGCGAGCGCTGCGCCTCGACCAGCAACCGCAATTTTGAAGGGCGGCAGGGCAAAGGCGGCCGGACGCATCTGGTTTCACCCGCGATGGCGGCTGCGGCGGCGGTGGCGGGACATTTTGTGGATATCCGGGAGTGGAAGTATAAGAACTGACACCGCCGCTGCTCCGAACCCTGAACCCCTAAATCCTGACTCACATGCAACCCTTCACCAAACACACCGGCCTGGTCGCTCCGCTGGACGAGCCGAACGTCGATACCGATCAGATCATCCCCAAGCAATTCCTCAAGCGGATCGAGCGGACCGGCTTTGGGCAATTCCTGTTTTTTGATTGGCGGTTTCAGGACGACGGTTCTGACAATCCCGAGTTCGTGCTCAATCGCCCGCAGTACCGCGGCGCCAGCGTGCTGGTGGCGCGCCGCAACTTCGGCTGCGGCTCGAGCCGCGAGCATGCGCCCTGGGCATTGGCGGACTATCGGGTTCCGCGTGATCATTGCGCCGAGCTTCGCCGACATCTTCTACAACAACTGCTTCAAGAACGGCATATTGCCGATCCGGCTCGACGACGCAAATGTTGAGGAATTATTTCAGCGAGCGGCCACAGCACGAGGGCTATCGGCTGACGGCCGACCTTGAGTCGTGCACTCTCAGCGATGAACACGGCTTATCGTTGCGCTTCGACGTCGAAGACTTCCGCCGACAGTGCCTGCTGCATGGCCTGGACGACATCGGGCTGACGCTGATGCACGAGGACAAAATTACTGACTACGAGCGCGCCGCATGGGCTGACGCCTGCCTGATCGACTTGCTCCCCACAGGCGGCCGGCAGTTCCTAGGAGAATGTCGCGATGGGAATGCTCGATCGCTTCCTCGGTCCGCCCAGCCGCGAGAAATTCGCCAGGACCGTGATGGCCGGAATCCACCGTGCCGGAGAACGGCGGCGCATCGTCTACGACTCGAAGCAGTTCTGCTTGCGTCCGGATGGCGACGAAGTCTCCGTGATGAATTTGAACAACCTGTACGCCGAATTCTGCGCCTCGACCAAGGACCTGCGGCCTAAGTTGATCTCCAACGTCGTGCGAAACTGGTTCGCCGACCGCCGCTCGCTGCCCGAGACATTTGAGGATGTTCATCCCGATCTCTTGCCCACTGTGCGCTCGCGCGCTTACTTTGAATTCGCATCGTTGCAGCTCAAAGGCGACGGTCGTGGTGGCCGGATCGAGTATCCTCAACAAATTCTTGGCGATTATCTGTCGATCGGTTTGGTTTATGACCTGCCCGATTCAATGCGAACGATCGTGGCCGGCGATCTCGACGACTGGGGAGTCACGTTCTACGAGGCGCTCGAGGCGGCAAGCGTCAACCTGCGGCAGAAGGAAGACCCGGTCTTCTTGAGCCCGCAGGAAGGCGTTTACTTTTCCGCGACGGGCGACAACTACGATGCATCGCGGATGATCCTGCTCGACATGGTCCGGCAGTTCGACGTGCGCGGCGAAGTGATCGCGATGGCGCCTAACCGCGATACGTTGATCATTACCGGAGAAAACGACGCCGCCGGCTTGAAGATCATGGCTGCTCGCGCCCAGCAGGCAAGCGAGGAACCGCGACCGATTTCGATGATTGCCTTTCGGCTCGAAAGCGACGAGTGGTCGCCGTGGATTCCGCCGGCAGACCACGCTGCTTATCCGGCGCTTGCGATGCTGCGGTTACAATCTATCGGGCAGGAATACGCCGAACAGAAAAACCTGCTCGAGGCCGAGCGCGATCGGGGCGACGATAAACCGTTTATCGGTACTTTTTCGGCAATGCAGAACGCAACGACGGGCGAAATACGCAGCTATTCGGTCTGGGCGGAAGGCGTTGATACGCTCTTGCCCAAGACCGACCTGGTACACCTGGTTCGGCTGGGCCAAGGCGCCGACGACGGCAAACTGCTGGCATCGTGCGAGTGGGAACAGCTTGCCGCGGTGTGCGGACCGTTGCTTGCGGCGCAAGACACTTACCCGCCGCGATTCCTGCGCGAGTTCCCGTCGGCGGCACAGTTGAAGGCGCTGCGATAAATAATACGGTGTAAAATGACGTTGAATCGAACCGTAATAGCAATGACGATCGTGGCCGCATTGACCGGCTCGATTTTCGGCCAAGACGACAAGATCAAAGTCGAATCTCTGATCGGCGGCCTCGATCAGCCCTGCGGAATCGCGATTCGTCCCGGCTCGAGCGATCTTTACGTTGCGGAGAGCGGCGCGGCGCGGATCATTCGCGTGCGACCTAGTGAGCCGAGTCGATCCCAAGACGTGGTCACGGGCTTCGCGCAAGAGGCGTTTGCCGCCGAGCCATCTTATCGGCTTGGCCCGCTCAGCCTGGCCTTTCTGGGCAAGAGCCACCTCGTTGTCGGTGAAGGAGGGCAGCCCATCGGGAGAGACGTCGTGCGAGTGTTCAAGCTGCCGGAAGACGATCGTCGGCGCTCACGGTCGAAGAGGCGGAGCAAACGCTTGGACCAATTCCTGCCGGTCCCCTCAGCGAGACTGGGGAAGGGGATTTTCTTGGCATCGCCACCGTGCAAACTTCGATCTACGTGGCAAGTAACGGCGACGACAGCAAAGCTTGGATTTTCAAGTCGGAGCTCTCAGGAACCGTGCTCGGCGCTCTGGAACCAGTCATTGCCACGAGGCAGCAAACATCGGCGAAGGCGCCCGCGGCCTTGACCACCAGCCGACGAAACGAGCTTGTCGTCGCTCAAATGGGCGAGCTCAACCAGCCGCGCGACAGCGTTTTGTCGTTTTACAGCGGCAAGAATCGCCGTCTGTTGTTGAGGTTGAAGACCGATTTGTTCGACGTCACCGCGCTGGCATACAGTCCTAAGACCGAGCTGCTTTACGCCACGGACTTCGCTTGGATGGAGCCAAAGGCCGGCGGGCTTTACCGGCTCGACATGGCCCTCGTCGGCGGCGTGCAAGGTGTGAAGGCCACACGGATCGTCGAGCTCGATCGCCCCACTGCAATGGTGTTCGCCGGCGACGGCACACTGTATCTTACAACGATCGGCGGCAAGGAAAACGCCAACAGCAAGACCGGGCAAGTGCTCAAGATCACCGGGGGGTTGTGAGGATAGCGATATGGCCGCGTCTCGACGAAACAAGATCGAAGCCATGCTCGCCGACGAACCGGCCGATCAATTCTTGCGCTACAGTCTGGCGCTTGAGTTGGAGAAAGAAGCCGAGCACGATGCCAGCTTAAACCACCTGGCCAGCTTGCAGCGCGAAGCCGCGCCGTATGTGCCGGCGTTCTTCATGGCCGCTCAACAGATGGTTCGATTGGGCCGAATCGACGACGCCCGCGGAGTGCTTCGCGACGGCATTGAAGAGGCACGCCGCCAGGGCAATGCACACGCGGCCGGCGAGATGAGCGAGTTTCTCGTGAGCCTTGGCGACCGGCCTTGAATCGTCGCGCCGATTCGGCCTTCGGTATTAGCCGCAATGTGGCAAATCGTTGTGCGAAATCACCTCGCGTGGTAAACCATATCTAGAGGTTTGTTGGCTGCACGGAAGAGAATATGTAGCTCCGGCAGGATTGGAGGATCGGGCAGTTTGCTCGCGTAAGGTCGAGCCATTCGGAAGTCGCAGTTTTGGGCAAGGAAGAAGTTATGGCACGCGGTCGCCGATCCATTCTCGCTCGTTCCGCCGCGTTTACGCTGGTCGAGCTATTGGTCGTGATCGCCATCATCGGCGTGCTGGTGGCACTGCTTTTGCCCGCGGTCCAGGCTGCGCGCGAAGCGGGTCGGCGAGTCGCCTGCCAGAACAATATCCGGCAGGTCGCGCTAGCCGTTGGCAACTATAACAGCGCGAAAGGGGGCTTCCCGCGCTCGGGCGACATTGGTCCACCGACGGATATCACCTTCAGTGGTCTGAGCCAATCCGAGATGGATCCGCGCACCGGACGGATGCATAGCTGGGTGACCGCGATCCTCCCCTACCTGGAAGAAAACGCGATCTACGATCGGTTTCACCTCTCGCGATCGGTTCTCGATCAGCCCGAAAACCCGCAAGCAACCGTGCTGGCGCCCTTCGTCTGCCCTAGCGACGATAGCGGCGGCGGCCGGATTTTCCGGCACCCGACGTTGACCGGTGGAAAGGCGTTCGGCAAAGGCAACTACGCGGCGTATGTCAGCCCGACGCACGTGGATTTACAGCATCTGCAACCCGGCGCGCTGGTCGCGAATCGCAACAACCGCCTTCGTCATATCCGCGACGGGCTGACCAATACGCTTTTGCTCGCCGAAATCCGTACGCGCGACGACGAGCTCGATCAGCGCGGCGCCTGGGCGCTTCCCTGGAACGGCAGCTCGGTCCTCGCGTTCGACATGCACTCAACAAATTTGTACGACAAGGCGTCGTTCATCTATGAGCCCGCATCACCAATTGTTCTCAATGGACTGCCCCTTAACACACAACAACCGCCGAATAACCAGGCAAGTGAAAACCCATTTGGAATCAGCGCGAACTTTGACATGCTTTACCATTGCGATGAGCAGGCATCGCAACTGGACGGTATGCCTTGTGCGACCTTCACCGACGGATCCACCGAGTACCACTGGCTTTCCGCAGCCCCGCGCAGCCGCCATCACGGCGGCGTCTTCGTCTCCTTCATGGACGGCCGCGTTGGGTTCTTGCTCGACGAGGTCGATCTGGAGCTGATGGCGCGAATGATTGCCATCGAAGACCGGCGGACACTGGACTTCGAGAAATACGTTCGGTAGCGCTCCGAGGTCGCCAAGCTGCCCACATGCAAAAGCAAACCAATCGGCAGCGCTGGCCGTGGATTGCCGCGGGATCTCTTGGCGTCGCCCTCGTCATCGTCTCTTTGGTTTGGCCGATCTTGTTTCCGCCGCGGGCGGTGTGGAATCCCGAGAAGGCGAAAGAGTACACGAAAGTCGGCGCACGGCTCCACGCGCTCAACGTCCAGCTCAGCGCCGCGGGACAGAATCCTCAAACACGGGAGGACAGTCTAAGAAACCTTGAAGCTCTGCGCAAGGAGCATCACGAAACGCAGCAGCGGTGGGAAGCGCTCCAGGAAGAGTTAACGGCCGCAAAACAGCGCGGACAAAGCACACAAGCTGCGCTCCTCTGGACTGGCGCGGGGCTGGCAGTGCTCGGTATGGTCGGCTGGCTGGCGACGCGCGAAGCCCAATAGACTCAACGCCCCACGGCGGATTGTCTCATGCGCGAGATGTGGCGCAGCGCCAGAAATCGCGCAGCCTGTCGCGCAGGTCACGCACCCTTGGCCGGCGGCTGCTTCGGTGCCGCAGCCAGGCCCGCAGCCGGCCACCACGGTGTCGGCAAACTTGCGGAACTGCACCGCCGCGTCGTACGCCTCGGCCAGCTCCGCGGTGGCGGCTTCTACCGGCGGCGTTACCTCGCCCAGAAAGTAAAAGAACAGCGACCGGCCGTCGAACAAATGTTCGACCTCCATCAGCGTGCAATCCAGGCCCAGCTCGCGCAGCCGCGCCTCACAAGCCAGAAAAGCCTCCTGTCGGTTCTTCTCCAGACGGGCCGACATCAGATGATCCTCGACCGTCATCCCGCGAAGAATCGAGCCATCGGCCAAGCCTCGCGGAATCTCGTCGTCGCACGAAGCGAGCACTTCGCCCGCCTCAAGACCGCGGCTGGTGCGAACCACCACTCGCGCGGTGCGCGGATAGCTCGTGGCATCGACCGCCGTGAACCGGCCGACGTGCCCAAGCACTCCTACTCGCACAAAGTGATGACGCGACATAAGCTTAGCCTAACAGCGGCCGGCATATCGAGCCAGTGCACGTCGCCGCCGTTTGCACTTGCTCTACAAAACCATATCTCGATACTGATAGGCGAATTGCCGCATTTCCGGCCACTCGACCAAGGTGATTCGTGCAGCATGCTTGAGACGTTGACGAACGCTGGCAGCTCAACCGCGCCTGCTGTCCCCTCCCGCTGGCACGAGCTGGCCGAGCGCGTTTTGGCCGGCCACGAGCTCGGATTCGACGAGGCGTTGGCGATCCTTCAGTGCTCGGATGCGGAGCTGATGGACCTGTTAGCGGCAACGTATCGAGTCCGTCAGCGGCACTTCGGCAACACGGTTCAGCTCTACTTCCTGATGAACGCCAAGAGCGGCCTGTGCCCGGAGGACTGCGGCTACTGCTCGCAGTCGAAGGTGAGCGAGGCCGAGATCCCCCGCTACAACGTGCTCAGCGCCGAAAAGCTACTCGACGGCGCACGCATCGCCCACGAGCGCGGCAGCAAAACGTACTGCATCGTGATCTCCGCGCGCGGACCGAACGAGCGCGAGATGACCGCCGTCACGACGATCGTGCCGCAGATCAAGGCGAAGTACGGCCTCAACGTCTGCGCGTGCCTTGGCCTCTTGACCGAGGAGCAGGCGCAGCGGCTGGCGGACTGCGGCGTGGACAAGGTGAACCACAACCTCAACACGAGCGAAGCGTTTTACGGCGAGATCTGCACAACGCACTCGTACCAGGACCGCGTTGACACTCTTCGCCACGTCCGCGCCGCCGGCATGCAGCTCTGCTCCGGCGGAATCATCGGCATGGGCGAGAGCGATGCCGACGTCGTGCGAATGGCATTCGCGCTGCGCGACCTGCGCGTCGAGTCGATCCCGCTCAATTTTCTCAACCCGATTCACGGCACTCCGCTGGCAGGGACCGACCGTCTCAACCCGCGTTATTGCCTGAAGGCGCTGTGCATGATGCGGCTGGTGAATCCGGCCGCCGAGTTACGGATCGCCGGCGGGCGCGAGATGCACCTGGGCAACCTGCAACCGCTTGGCTTGTTCGCCGCGAATTCGCTGTTCGTCGGCGACTATCTCACCACGAAAGGCCAGCCGCCCGAGGCCGACTACCGGATGATTCGGGACCTCGGCTTCGTGATCACCCGAGCCGATGGCCAAGCGGTCGAGCTGCCAGAGCAGCTAACGGCTTAGTCCGTTTGTCTACAAGAAGGCCGCGATTTCGCCCTTAAAAGCCAGTTGCAGAGTAGCTATTTCGGCCTATCCGGGCCCTCACATCACCAATTCCTTGACCTCGTTGTATATCTTATGCAAACTACCCTTGGCTTCATTGTTACGCTTCCGTTAGTACAGCCTTCAGGGTAAATGCATGTCGATCAATTTTCGCAGGGCAGCGCTGACGGTTCTTACCGCGGCGGGACTGAATGTTGCGTATAGCACGACGGTGGATGCGGCGCCGAGCTTGCCGAGCATCGCCATCAAATTTGCTTCCGAACAATCCGACGGAGCAGGCGGCGACGGTAACAGCCAGGTGAACGCTGCCGCCGGCGTCTTGGGAACAGTGAGGTGGAACAATCTCACTGGTCCGAATAGTGCTGCTCCCGCAGCCTTAACTGCCGATGTGCCGCTTCAACCGCTGCCAGTGCCCACGTTGGCGACCGTTAGCTGGACCTCAAACGGCACATGGTCAAGTACGGGAGCGGGCGAAGAAAACAACACCGCTCCGGTTGGCGACAACCGCGACTTAATGGCCGGCTACCTGGATACGGGAGGCCTCGGCGAAACGCCAGTTTCGATCACCTTTGCCGGCTTGCCGGACCTCAGCGCCGACGGGTTTCCTTTCTACGACGTTTACGTCTACATCAAAGGCGGCGTCAACGGTCGCGGCGGTAGCTATACGATCGGTGGTACCACATTGAACCACGTTGGAGATGCGGCATTCGACGGCACCTTCATTGAAGACACGCTCGAACCCGGCACGACGGCCGGCAGCAACTATCTCGTCTTTCGTGGTCTGAGCGGCACGGGCTTTACATTGAATACGTTGCCGCTGATCGGCACCCCGGCCCGTGCACCCGTGAGCGGAATCGAGATTGTCGCGTCGCGCGTCCCCGAGCCGTCCACACTGGCACTATTCGGCCTAAGTGTTATCACGGTCGGCGGTATCGCCTGGCGTCGCCGCCGCGAGTCCTAAGCACGTCCGACAACAACTGCCATTGAACTAAATCGAGCCGCTTCGACAATCAGTCGAGGCGGCTCGTTTTCTTTTGAGTCACGCGCATGCAGCCGATTCGACGCGTCGTAGTCCTTGGCGGCGGTAGCGCGGCTTGCTGGCGGCGATCACCCTCC
Organism: Pirellulales bacterium; assembly: GCA_963829655.1. Classification (GTDB taxonomy): domain Bacteria; phylum Planctomycetota; class Planctomycetia; order Pirellulales; family JALHPA01; genus JBBDYH01. The sequence continues at coordinate 3,892,886 of CAWHJG010000002.1, read as the reverse complement.
GCCACCACTTGCTTTTGGACGTCACGGTCGTCCGCAGCAAGGAAATCGGCGTCATCGGCGTCGGCGAAGGCTCCACCGTCGGCTTCCCCCGCTTCCTGCACACTTACCTGGCCATCGACCCCGCCGAGTTCTATCGCGTCGCGCAACCCGCCTGGAAGCTCGGCCTGCGTTTCATCCACTGGGGGCCGCGCGATCACTTTCACTACAGCTTTGCCGCGAGCATGTCGCTCCAATGGCAGACGCTGCCCAAGACCGCCGGGTACTACTGCGACGAGCATACCGAACATGCCAACCTGCACATGGCGCTCATGGAGCACGATCGCGTCTTCACGCGCCGCGCGGAGGGCACGCCCCACATCACTCACGACTTCTCCTACCACATCGAGAACCGCGAGTTCGTCGATTTTCTGGATTCATACGCCGAGCGGATCGGCGTGAAACTCATTGACGACACCGTCCGCGACGTCGAGTGCGACGAGCACGGTGTCAAATCGCTCCGTCTGGCCAGCGGGCCGCAGCGAAACCGCCGACCTGTTCGTCGATTCCTCGGGCTTTGTATCGCTGCTGTTGGGCAAGACGCTCGCCGAGCCGTTTCACAGCTTCAGCGCCACGCTATTTTGCGACCGCGCCGTAGTCGGCGGCTGGGAGCGCGACGGCGAGATCATCCAGCCCTACACCGTCGTCGAGACAATGAACTCGGGCTGGTGCTGGCGGATCGACCACGAGCACCGCATCAACCGCGGCTACGTTTACGCTTCGAGCTTCACCAGCGACGACGAAGCCGAGCGCGAGTTTCGCGCCAAAAACCCCAAGGTCGGGCCGACCCGCGTCGTGCATTTCCGCGCCGGCCGTTACGAACGAAGCTGGGTCAAGAACGTCGTCGCCATCGGCAACGCCTCTGGTTTCGTCGAGCCGTTGGAAGCAACGTCGCTGGGCGCCATTGGCAGCGAGTGCGCCCTGCTTGCCGAAACGCTGCTCGATTGCGACTTCCGGCCCAACACCAGCCAAGTCCGCGAATTCAACCGCGCGATGGCCACCAACTGGGACAACATCCGCCGCTTTCTCGCGATCCACTACAAATTCAACACGCGCCTCGACACGCCGTTCTGGCGCGCCTGCCGCGCCGATACCGATCTCGCCGGCGCGGAAGACATCGTCAGCTACTTCCAGCAAAACGGTCCCAGCACGCACGCCCGGTTCACGCTCTTAAACCAGCTCGACCAGTTCACTATCGACGGCTGGCTGGCCTTGCTCGTTGGCATGCGGGTGCCCTACCAGCGGACGCACGAACCCACCGCCGCCGAGCTCGCCGAATGGCGGCGAATCTCTGCGCACTTCCGCTCTCAAGCACAACAGGCCATGACCGTCCGCGAGGCCCTCGACGTGATCCAGTCCCCGCGCTGGCACTGGCGCCCGGACTTTTACAAACCGATCCCGCCGCATGCAGCGCGAAAGAGGGGGTCGGGAGTCGATGCCGGCGACAAGAGATAATTTATAGATCAATCGCGAACCGGAATCGACTTCCGACCCCGTGAACAATCTCCCGGCCGCCGCCAATCCGGCGTGGCGGCTGATTCTGTGCTCGTCTTCTCGCGCACCTCGTCAATCGCAATCCGCCCTGCTCCCCTATCCTTCTCATCCTCCACAACCAGAAAGGATTTTCTAATCCGCAATACTCCAATAGCCGATACACCCGGTACGAATTCCGTCCGTAGTGTTTGATAGCAAGGATGCGACAACTCATGGCCGCTCGATTTTTGCGATCCGTCCTCATCCGATGCATTTCCCTCAGCGTCCTGGCCGCGTGTCCCACGGCCATCGCTCACGGGCAAGAACAGCGGTCCTACCTCGTCGAGGAGCAGCCCACGTTCGGCGATCGGATCGGCGCGATCTTCGGCACGTCGCGCAGCGAAAAAGCCTCGCGCGCCAGCCGCGAAATTCACAATCGCCGAACGCGCAATCGCCAAATTCACAGCCCACAAAATCACAGCCCCGCGGCGAAATGCGGTCGCCGCAAGCGTCCGCGCGCGGTGGGAATCCCGCGGCGTCACGCATGAACGGGATACAAACCGAAAGCGTGCAGCGGCAAGCCCAGCAGCCTCCGCGAGCGGGCAGCACGGATTGGACCAAGAGCTTTGCCGCCGACAAGCGAACCACGCCTTCGGCCGCACGTCCCAGCCAACTGGCTCACCCCGCGCCCGGCGCCGGCAAGAATTCGGCAAGCGCAACCGCCGACACTCGCCGCCCCCAACCACAAACACAACGGTCTTTTAACTCGCAGAATTCCACTCCCGACGAAATAGAGCATGATGACGTGCCCACGTTGGCTCGCCGTCCATCGTTTGCCAATGTCTCGCCGTCGCAATCGCCTGATGACTCGTCGGACGACGTGACGCCGGCCGATTCGCCGAGGCGCACGTTGCAGGAGCGGCTAAGCGCCATGCGCAATGGAGACGGCCGAAGCTCGTTGGCCCCCAATAGCGCCCGCCAGTCGTCCGCCGCGCGTGTGCCTCCCGCTGCCGCACGCGTCAGCAGCCGCCGCACGAATCCGATCGCTGCGGCGCCGGACAGCAAAGTGCAACACATGATCAATCCCACGGTTGCGCAAAACGACGTCGCACAAAATGATCCCGCCGACATCGCACCATCGGAAGAGGAAAGCACTGAATCAACTGAAACCGCCGCCCACCGTCCTGGCATGACTCGCGGGCACGATATTACGCCGATTGTCACCGACACCTCCGAAGAACGTGTCTCATCGCGCCGCGGCTTCTCGAACAATCCTATCGATCGCCTGGCGAGTGCGAGTAAACCAGGCCTCACAGGCTCCGCCGAATCGAATGGCGTGCTCATCGCTCGTCAAAGTCCGCTGTTGTCCGTGGAAACGACCGGCCCCCGCTCGATTACGATCGGCAAACCGGCCACGTACACGGTCACCGTGCGGAACACCGGCGAAATGGCGGCCCAGGACCTGGTCGTCACGGTGCGTGTGCCGGAATGGGCCGATGTGCTCGAGGCCCGCGGCAGCACCGGAGCGGCTCAACTTCCGGTGGTGCACGCCGACGCAGCCGGCACGAATCAGGCCGCCGCCACGAATGGGGGCATGCAGCCGGTCGAGTGGAACCTTCCGCGGCTCGAGGCGCGAAGCAAGGAAGAGCTGACGCTGCGAATCGTTCCGCGCAAAAGCAAATCCTTTGATCTGGCGGTGCAATGGACGTTTACGCCGCCTAGCTCTCATGCCCACGTCGAAGTGCAGGAACCCAAGCTGACGATGAATCTTGCTGGACCTGAGGAAGTGGTGTACGGCCAAACAAAAATCTACAAACTCACGCTTGCGAATCCCGGCAGCGGCGACGCCGAGAACGTGATGATCGAGCTGGCGCCGTTGGGTGACCAGACCGCCGGCGTCACGCGGCACACGCTCGGCGCGATCCCAGCCGGCGAGAGCAAAGTCATCGAAGTCGAGCTGACCGCTCGAAATCCCGGCAAAGTCGTAATCAAAGCATTGGCCACCGCCGATGGCGACTTGTCGGCCGAGGTCGCCGAGGAAGTGCTCGTTCGGCGCGCGCGCCTTGAGCTCGCGGCAGTCGGATCCAAGCTCAAGTACGCCGGTACGGTCGGCGCCTACCGCATCGCCGTCGCCAACCCGGGCAATGCGACCGCTGAAAACATTCAGATCACGGCCACGCTGCCTGGCGGCGCCAAGCACGTCGCGGCCAGCGGCGGCGGACAGGCCTCGAGCGATGGGAGCAGGGTTACCTGGACCGTACCGGCCCTCCGCGCTGGAAGCGACATGACATTCGACTTGAAATGCGAGTTGGATATACCCGGCGTGAACCGGCTACAGGTCCAAGCGAAGGCAGACAGCGAATTGACGGCCGTTGCTGACGCCGCAACGCAAGTCGAAGCGATCGCCGAGCTCAAGCTCGACGTGGACGAACCGAAGGGAGCGTTGCCCGTGGGCGACGACGTGACGTATCAGGTCAGAGTGGCCAATCGGGGCAGCAAGGCCGCCACTCAAGTGACCGTTGTTTGCTACGCCTCAGAAGAGCTCGAAGCAACCAGCGCTTCCGGGGGCGCCACCAGGTCGTCAACGGCATGGTGATCTTCAAGCCGCTGGCACAATTGGCCGCTGGAGCCGAAGTGCCGTTGAAGGTCAACTTGCGAGCCGCACGAGCTGGCAAGCACCAATTCCGCGTGTCAGTGTTTTGCGCCGAGTTCGCCGACAAGGACGAAAGCGGCGAGCGAGTGCCGCTCTTGAGCTCGCAACACACCGCGTTGTTCTATGGCGATGAATTGGCCAAGAACGAAACGCAGACCGGCCATGCGGACGAGGAAACCGCGCAACCGCTTGTGCCACAAGCATCCTTCGAACAAGACGCCCAACCGAGGCGATCGTTGCAAAGTGCGACCGAAGAGGAAGAGTTGAAGCCAGTTCCATCGCGACAGCCAATCAGCACGGTGGCTTCTCCATCCACCGAGCCAGTGCGCAAGGCCGCTTCGCCCCACGTGCTGCCATTGCATGCGCCGCTCAAGGCAGCGCCCAGACCGGCCGTGCTGGGTCGGCGTACGCTCCCAAAGCAGCAGGCAGCGCCGCATCTCGATTGAACGCGGAACACAAGCAGGCGCAAGAGTGACCAGCGTAGTGCTAGCAGGTCCCCCCTCGGCGACGTAAGTCGCCGTTCGCCGCCTCGGTACTCCCCGCTATAATCCCACCCGAGATCAACGCTCGTTGATCGGTTCGGAGCCTCGCACCGCACATCCGCGGGCTCCTATCCATAGTCTGTTTCCACGCGTCGGCCCATATGTCGCACCGGATCGGATACTAGTTCGCCTTTGCATCTCGGGATTTAGGGAGGAACATGCGACCGACCGTGCGAGCAATCGCCTGGGGAATCGTCTTTGTGGTGCTGATTGGTTGCGGCACAACACGGCGCACCGACACTTGCGCACTGCCACGGAGCAACTGTTGCTTTCCGATGCCATCGACCGGTCGGTGAGCCGCATCGATTTCGGCCTTTTGAGTGGCCGGGACGTGTTCCTTGATACCACGTACCTCGGTACCGCTGTGGACAAGGACTACATCGTTAGCACGTTGCGGCAGCACATGCTTTCTTGCGGGTGCACGCTTCGCGACAAAAAGGACGACGCTCAATTCGTAGTCGAGGTGCGCGCGGGCGTCGTTGGCACCGATCGTCACGACCTATTGTTTGGCACTCCGGCAACAACTGTCAGCCTGGGCGCGTTATCGCCGCTGCCGGGGACGCCCACGATGTTTCCCGAAATCGCGCTGGCCAAACGCACCGACCAAATGGGAGTGGCCAAAATTGGCGTGTTCGCATACGAACGCGCGACCGGAACTCCAGTCTGGCAATCGGGCAGTGATATTGTGGCCAGCAAGGCGCGCGACTTGTGGGTATTTGGCACGGGTCCGTTTCAGCGGGGCAACATTTACGGCGGAACGAAGTTCGCGGGCGACGATTTGAGTGTCCCGCTAGTAAGCAGCAAGACCAAACAGCCGCCGGTGCGAGTCGCACGCGAGCGCATCTTTAATCCGGACGCATTGTCTAAAGCTTCATGGATCGAAGGACACGGATGCTCAGGCGGTAAAGGCGAAGCACGATTCAAAAGTCGGCGGAAACTGCACAATCGGGCGAGCGCATTGCAAGGCGAACCAGAGCGGAATGAGTCCAGCGGCAGTGCAAGATGCGCAACAGGGACGCCGACTCCGGACCAAAGCGCTGTGTCGCAGCCGCACGGCCCAGGGCGGTTTTGCATTGCCCGCCAGCTACCAGCAGGATTCAGCTCGGCCGGCGCCTGGTCCAGGCGTGCGTGGCCGGCCACGAATCTGAACCCGAACTCGGCGCCTAGCGAAATCCGGACATGACGCACCCCGGTCGCAATTCGACGCCGGCCTGGGCCTCCCGGCAACTAGGTCGCGTGACGTACGCTCCGCAGTCGCGCGGATTAACTTCGCTTTGCCCTTCGGACTTTCGTCTCTTTGCCGAGCCGAGGCTCAAAGACGAGCGGATCCTCCGACTCCGGGTCAGCGATGCGGATGCTAAGTTTTCCCGAAAGCAACTCATCGATCACATGGCCGACCACTTCGCGCGCCACCCTTCCGCCAGTATGGGAGTTCCTCCGACGTCGTAGCCGAGGCGAAATGCGATCAGCTCGCGCACGTCGCTGGCCGTGCCGACCATGCTCGGCGCGATCTGGGCCGCTCGGCAGATGCTGGTTAATGCGGAGGACAGAAACTGACCGAGCATGTTGATCTGATTGGGAGTTTCACGCCGCTCGCTCCGCGGCAAGTCGGCCTCGGGAAGTTCGTCGGCCTGGCGGATTGCTTCGACGAGCTCCGGCAACGCGCGTGCAATGTCGCCGCGCTCCATACCGCGCACCGCCTGAATCTGTTTGGCGTCGGCGGTTTTGCGTTTCGCCAGCTCGATGATCAGGTCATCGCGCAGCACGCGCTTGGGCGGGAGATCGCGGCGTTCGGCTTCTTGCTCGCGCCACCGCCACAACTCGCGCACGATCGCCAACGAGCGATTGGATAGACCGGTAATGCCGGAAACTTTTCGCCAGCGCTCGCGGCTACGGTAGTCGTCGATGCTGTTCTGCCAGGTGAGCATTTCATGCTCCATCCAGCTTAGGCGACCAAGCCGCTCAAGCTCGCTGTTCAACTTGTCGCGCATCGCTTCGAGGTGACGCACGTCGTCCAGCGCGTATTCCAACTGCTGGCGCGACAGCGGCCGCCGGCGCCAGTCGGTGCGCGTCTCCCCTTTGTGAAGCTGCCGACCTACCAGCTTGAACAACAGCGAGCCATAGCCCGCTGGATATTCGTGGCCGACCAGCCCGGCGGCGATCTGGACATCAAACAGCCGCGAGGGCCGCTTACCGGTGGCGTCGAGGCAAAAACACAGTTCCTCACGGCCCGAATGAACGATGGTTTCGTGGCCGTCGTTCGACAATAGTTCCCAGAACGGACGAAGGTCGGGCACGGCCAGCGTATCGATTACGGCGAGCTTGCCAGCGGCCGCCACTTGGAGCAGGCACAGGTCAGAGCGGTAGGTGTGCTCCGACACGAATTCGGTGTCAAAGGCAATCGCCTTCGCCTGCGAAATTTCATCACAAAACCGGTGAAGCCCTGCGGGAGTGTTAATGTGTTCGTAGGACACGCAATCGCCTGACGGTCTGAGTGACGGCATGCGGGTGCACACCACCGCCCGCTGTAGCGGCAAATGCTCCCGAACGGAGGGTAAGAATTTTGCCGTAAGTGTATCGGTCGAATCCTGAAAAAACGAGGCCACCCTTTCTTTCTGCCACGATCGGCAAGCATCAAGCCAATGATCAGTCGGCGCACGTCGTCCCGTCACTTTTTGTTAGAGTGCAGGCGACGTTCCATTCAACCGTAATGCCGGAGGGTTGATTTTGGGTTCCCAAGAAGTCTGGCTCCGTTCGAATCGACGAGCCGCACTCGCCGGTCTGGTAGTGCCAGTGATCCTGCTGGTCCTGGGCCTTACACTGGCACTCGAGTGGCTTAGCCAGGTTCCATCCTGGGCTCAGGGATTGGGATGGGCGCTCGTCGGACTGGCGGCGCTGTTATTCGCACTCTTGGTCTGGTACGCGCGTACGCCCCGGCTTGCGTTCGACGGCGAGCATCTGCTGGTGTACTTGCGCAGCGACGGTCCGCTCGGCGTTCCAATCGAGTTCGTCGAGTGCTTTTTTCTGGGTTCTGGACTGAAAACGCTGCCCTGGGCCGGCTGGGCGTGAAGTGCAGATTTCGCATCTTGCCGTCCGCCTGGCGGAACGCGCCACGGATTGGGCACAAGTCGAAGTGAAGCCCGCTTTGGGGAAATGGTGTGGCGGATCGATTACGATTTACGGCGCCTGGTGCGAGCCGCTGAGCATGACGCTGGTACGGTGCTTGAACGATCGGCTGGTCGAAGTACAGCAATCGCGAAATGTCACCGCAGCCGTTTCGCCTGGAGAAGGACCATAGGGCCATGCCGCGGCTTCTGGTCAGCGTACGCAACAGCGAGGAGGCCGCGGTTGCGCTGGCCGCGGTCGTCGATCTCATCGACGTAAAGGAACCTCGATCCGGTTCGCTCGGCGCGGCCACAGTCGACGTCATTGACGGCGTGCTACGCTTGGTGAACGGACACCGGCCTGTCAGCGTGGCGCTCGGCGAATTGGTTGACAGTGCGGCGATCCGCGCAATCAACTGGCCACACATTGCCGCCAATTTCCTCCAGTGTTCGCGAAAATCGGGTTGGCGCACTGCGCAGACCGGACACGTTGGCAACACGAGCTTCAGGCCGCGTTTGCATGTCTTGATAACGAAACCGTACGCGTCGCGGTCGCCTATGCCGACTTAGACGCTGCGCGATCGCCCGAGCCAGGCACAATATTGAAGGTCGGGAGTGCGCTCGGCTGCGGCGATGCGCTTCTTGGATACCTTTGACAAACACGGGCCTGGCTTGCTGCGGCATTGGTCAATGGCAGACATTGCTCGTTGGGTAAGCGACGTGCGCCAAGCCGGAATGCAAGCCGTCCTCGCCGGTCAGCTATCGATAGCCGATTGCAAAGAGGTGTCCGCATGCGAGCCTGATTTTGTCGCCGTTCGCGGCGCAGTGTGTCGGCCCAATCGATGTGGTCAAATCGATTCGCGGCAAATTGCGCAGTTAAGAGAAGCTATTACTTCTGATCACATTGTTGGGAGGCGCAGCAAAGTCACAGAGCAGCAACGCGACGTGACGCCCGCGTCGCAAATATCCATCACGATTGATGGGTCAGGCCCCCGATACAACTTCTCCGAAAAGCTTGACACGCGCCTAAAAAGGCTCAAAGATACGCGGCGGCGGAACTACGGGCTGTCTCCGCTGTTTTTATTGACAGATCAACGCATGGAGGCCAAGCACGACTAGCAAGACGGAGGTCCATTGTGCTCACTTCCGTGCTGGATGCGGTGAAATTGGGACAGTGGGATTTTGAGCCCCGCGAAGTAGACTCACGCAAGTATTCTCGCACCGGCGCCATGCCTGGCACGCGAAAAGTTGACGGTCATGGCCGAACGGCTGCGATTGGGTCTGCCCCTGTGGCATCCGAGCGATCGGCGAAGCTGGGATGATGCGGACACGGAGGCGTAGAGAAGTGCGATCGTCTGAAACTCGCGACGGCGACGCGTCTTCCAGCGCTAGCCTTTGAAGAATAACGACGATCGCACGCTTCGCAAAAGCAGGTTCGCTTGAACCGCCGCGACAAATTCAGTCGCACGGGCCTGTTGTTCGGGCTGAGCGCCGGCGGTCCATCGAGCAATTCGTTCGCGCAGCGTCATCCAAAGATTCCGCCCCGTTGCCCCTTCCTTGGCGACTTTCGAGCGACTTGAGGCTTTTAATTAGACCGGAAACCTCGATATTCTCAATCTGTGAATTGACGTACCCAATCCTGGCTTCGTTTGGTTGTGCAAAATAATTGTCTACCTGGTTGAAGAACCAGCGGCGTCCGAGCACTTCGATGTTCTCCAATAGCTGGCTGCGACTGCTCATCGCTAAGTTGCTCGCGCACATCGCCGGCATCCAGCCCATCGCCAAGTTGCACTTCCAGCCGTGCCAGCAATCGGTCCTGAAGTTCAAACGACTCGACGTTCAAGTCCCGCGTGACCAACCAGCGAAGCAGTCCTTGCAAGTCCGCGTAATCGGGGTCGGGCATCCGGTGCACATACAAAATCGCCATGCCGCGCAAGTGATCAAAGCCAAAACGCCGCCAACCACGCCCAACAAAATTCCGTGCGGCTTGCGCATTGCCACTTCACCTGGTTCCGAGATCAATGGGCGAAATCAAGAAAAAACAAACCCGAATTCTGCGGTTGCCCCAATCATCGCAGTGGGAAGAATAAGACGAGACTGGTTGCCGTATTCCCCAGCGCAACACCATTCGCTACCGGAATTACTCCGCGATCCGCCCATCGGTTTTAGTATAAGTTGGCATTCCGCCAACGATAGGGCAAAATGGGCCGACTATATCGGCAATTCCGAACTCGCGATGACTGCGGATTAATCAATACGGACACCCTCGCCGCAAGGTTCGCAAAAGAACCGGCTTTTTGATCAGCAAACTAGCTTGCACGTGAAAGGGCCCGCATGCCTGCATTAAAGCTCAATTTCCCCCATCAACTCGGTCGCGAAGAAGCTCAAAACCGCCTTCGCGGGCTGTTGGAAAAGGTGAAAGCACGCCACGGCGACAAGTTTTCGGACCTGCGTGAGTCCTGGGTGGACAACGTGCTGAAATTTGGCTTCCGGACCTATGGCTTCAACATCGATGGCAACGTGACCGTGGACGATGCCGAGGTGCGGCTCGACGGTCAGATCCCATTTGCCGCGATCATGTTCAAGGGAAAGATCGAACAGGAATTGCGAGATACGATGAACCGGGTGCTGGGATAAGGGCCACTTTCGGCCGATCTGGTGACGGCATCGGTGAGTTAGGTCCACATGTAGCAATTTTGCGGGCTCAGTTTTCGCAGCGATAGTGCGGTGCGGCGGCTTGCCACATAACGGCTAGTTATAATAAGGGCATTCCTTCTGCTTTCTTTCGCGCTCGAGGTCACTCAATGAAGAGCCGCATGGCGAACATGGTTCGCAAGTCGTACTTGGCATGTGTGCTGGCAATGTGCGCCGCAATCGTGGCCACATCGCTTTTGGCACAGCAAAACTTTGAAGAAAACCCGTTCGATGATCAGCCAGCCAAAAAGTCGCCGGCTGATACGGCAAAGGACGCCAAAGGTACGACTAAGGACGCTGGCAGCAAGAAGGCCGCAGAACGCACGCCTCCGGCTACCAATCTCGACGATCCGTTTGGCGATCTTGCCCCACCCGAGCTTCGCACGCCGAGCAACGAAAAAACTCGACTGCCTTCCGGCACGACTCGTTCCGCACCCGCAGACACCACTCGTCCCGGTCCGGCTGACACGACTTTTCCACCGCCGGCCGAAACGACACGCACGGCACCGCCCACGACCACTCGTCCGGCCGCTGCTGGAGAAATTCCATCTGCTGAGTCATCGCCTCGACTGCGCCCGCCCGATCCAGCCGATTCACTCAACGAGCCGACCGAGCGGCCCGCGGCCTGCGTGGTACTACCGATAACCCATTTGAGGACATGGCTACCTGCGCCGAGCTGGACGGAAGCGTTATGCCGGACCGCCAATCTGACACTACGCGACCGGAGGACTCAACTGCGGGCGAACTTCCCCCGCCGTCCGAATCGTTCAATGCCATCGAAAACCTGCTCAAGGAAGGAAAGTTCGCGGAGGCGATACCACTTTTGGAATCTGAGGTCAAACAGACGCCCGACGATTTTGGACCGCATTATTATCTCGGTGTGGCCTACCGGATGGTCAACCGCCTCGATGATGCGATAAAGTCTCTGACGACGGCGGCCAACATCGCCGGCGACGTGCCGTTGGCCGGTGAGATCCACCTTCGGCGTGGGATTGTCTGGCTCCACAAAGGCGAATACCGCATCGCTTACGCCGACTTCGAAACTGCCGCCGGTATGATGGCTTATGATCCCCGCCCAGAGATGTGGAAAGGGATTGCGCTGGTCAGCAAGAAAAAGTCCGCGAGGCGATCACCGCCTATTCGGCTGCACTTCGTTATGAGCCACGTTACGAGCTGGCACTGATGAATCGCGGTCTGGCCTATTTGGCTATCGACGAGGACGACATGGCCGTCACCGACTTTGACGAAGTAATTCGCCTCAATCCGGCAAGTGCGTCAGGTATATCACCGTCGCGGCGTAGGCCCTGGGCCGCCGGGGTGACTTAAACGATGCAATTGCGTCATACGACATGGCAATCCGGCTTGATCCCAAATTAACCGAAGCCAATACCAATCGAGGAATGATCCTCCAGCGGGCAGGACAGTCCGGGTGCGCTGGAGCTAATGCCGCTGGCGTACGAGCCCTTGATTGCAGAACCGGCGGCGAGCTAGTACAGCACGCGTCGCGAGCCGCACGCCTTAGCAGCAGCGTGACGTCAACACCATGTTTGGCATGGTTTCTCGACCAGACAAAGCGGAACGGTCAACTGACCGTGCCGACTTTATTTCGGGTGGGTATTCCGTTTTTGTTGGCGCCTTTCGCCACCCAGTCCGCTCAAAAGCCCCCAATCGGGCTCAATCTTGACCGCCTGACCGGCAAACCTATGTTTTGGTACCGCAGATTGGCGGTGCCGGCGTTTGGCGGGTTCGCTAGAATCCGCCCCTTATGGCGACGCCTTTTGCCGAGATTCCGGGAGCCGATTCATGAGGCGCAGTTCTGGTCGCAGACGATTCGACCACCATGCGGAAGATTATCCTGCGGTCGCTCCAGGCTGTGGGTGTGCCGGAAGCCGTCGAGGCGGCCGACGGAGCTGAAGCCGTCCGGCTCTTCAAACCCGGCGAATTCGACCTGGTGCTCACTGACTGGAACATGCCGAACAAAACCGGCCTGGAAGTCATTCAGGAAATCCGCAAGGTGGACCAGAACGTGAAGATCATCATGGTCACCACGCAATCGGAGAAGGTGCACGTCGTGGAGGCGATCAATGCGGGGGTCAGCGATTACCTCGTGAAACCCTTCTCGGCAGACATGCTCCGCGAGAAGCTCGAAAAGCACGGCTGCTAGCGGCGCAGGCTTGCTGGCGAGACGCTATTTCTGCGGCGATTCTTCGCCGGTCGAATGATCAGTTTCTTCCCTGCCCGCTCATAGTCCAGTCCCGCCGGTTCCAGGACCGGGCGCGATAGAGTTGCTCTTCATCGGCGTCTTTCAGGCTCACACGCACTTCCTGGTCGAGCGAAATCCCTGCCTTTCGAATCGCCTCTTCGTCGATCTCGGCCTCCAGTTCCAGCGCTTCGCAAAGTCGCGAACCACTTTTCCCACCGGCCCCACGGCGGTTACCTGCGGGAAGTACCGCTTGCCTTCCGTTACGGTGGTACGGCTCACTCTGCGACCCGAGAGCAGCTCTTCCACAATCTCGTGTTCTTCGGCCGAACCGCGGACGACCAGCCGATTTGCAACTGCTTGCACTTCGGACAGCTTGATTAGTTCCTTGAGCTTTGGAGCGGCGCCAGGTGCGTTGGCATAGGTCCTTTCCAACGCCGGCCGTTCGGGCAACGGAACCAGTCGAGCACTTCGCCCATTTGCGGCAAGCTCGAACGATAAATCGAACTGCCCCGTGATCAACGTGATTTGCTCGGCGAAGCTCATTGCCGGCAATTCGCGTTCGCCCCACAGGTCATGCGGCACAGCATCGATCCCATGGATTGGCGTCTCGTACGACTTCCCAATCGATGAGAGCAACTCTCGCGGCTCGGCCAACATCTCCCACCGCACGGGTTTTGCTCGCAGCAGTGCGGACCTTATCGAAGTGCGCAAGCGTCCGACGTCCTCCTTGCGAAGTTCCAGGATCGTGTGCAGCCGCTCGGCCGTTTTGCTCGGCCCGAGGTAAACGACCGGACCCAAACGCGCGCCACACCCAATTTGTGCTTGATTCCCAGACCTTTGAGTACCGCATCCAGCGTCTGGCTTTTGATCGCCATGCGGAACTCCGCCGTGGGGTCCACGCGACGGTCGAGCACGATCGCCACGCGCTGGCTTTGCGAAAGGGTAGCTACCGCCTGCGAGAGCGTAACGTCTTCCCAATCGACGGAAATCCGGGCCTGCAATTGGCTGCGAACGGCATCGGAGTTACGCCACTCGATCGGTTGCTCGTCCGGAGGCTGCGCTTGCGTATCGAACGCCACGAACGCCAGAACGGCGACCGCCGTAATGGCACACGCTAGCGATGGCGGCCGGTGCGAAACACTATTTGTCGTGGTCATCGGTTATCCTAATCCACAACGCCAGTTTAATCCGCAGGCGACTCCAATTACACTGTATGGAACGGATGGCGAGCGCGCACGCCCGGATTTGGGCGGCGCTCTCTGCGCAGCACAGCCTATGGGAGCCGCGTGAAATGAGCAGCGAGGTTCGCCGACGACCGGTCTTATTGGAACTATACCAACAGTTTTTGGCCGACGAGGATGCGGCTGCCTTCGTGCACCGCGTATCGCTCCGGTACAACGCCGCCACGCTGTGCCGGCTTACCGCACATCGGTCGCGACTGGTGCGACGAGCCACTGTGCTCGCTTTGGGCTATATCGCCGATTTTCGATCAAACGTCGCCCTCGGTCGCATGCTCTCCGATGGCGACCGCGGCGTGCGGCTATTGGCCGAGAACGCCATTCGCTCCGTGTGGCTTCGCCAAGGAAAGGAAGTGCAGCGACGCGAGATCAACGCCATTGTGGCACTCAACACGCGGCAAGCAATTTGAGGAAGCCCGAGCGATGCGCGCAGCCGCTTTATCGCCAAGGCTCAATGGTTTGCCGAAGGCTGGAATCAGCGCGCCATCGCGAACTACTGCACCGAGCGGTACGAGGAGTCGATCAGCGACTGTACGCGGGCACTGGAGCTGAACCCGTATCATTTTGGAGCCGCCGCCGGCATGGGCCAGAGCTATATGAAGCTGGGCGCGCAAGCGCTGGCTTTGGAGTCATTCCGCCGTGCGCTCTCGGCTGAATCCCAACCTGGAAGGCGTTCGCGCCAACGTCGTGTATCTCGAACGCGTCCTCAAGCAATCATCGTCTGACTAGTTCCGTCCGCCATGCTCTCTTCACCCATAACCGCTCTCATTGCCTTCTTCATCGCCCATCGCGGCTCGTCTTACTTAGCGCCGGAGAACACGCTCGCGGCTTTTGCGCTGGCGTGGGAGGAGGCGCCGACGCGATTGAGTGTGACTTTCGTCTCACTGCGCGACGGCCACGTCGTCGCCGTGCACGACGAAGATCTAACGCGTACTTGCGGCGATGCGTCGCTCGTGGCCGACCTGACGCTTGCCGAGCTACGCGAATTTGACTTCGGCCGCTGGAAGCATCCGAGTTGGACCGGGAACGTGTGCCGACGCTCGAAGAGATACTTGCCATTATGCCCGCCGGCAAGCGTGTTTATGTCGAGATCAAGTGCAAGTCGGAGATTGTGGAGCCGCTCGTGCGCCTGCTCGCGGACCGCGACGATGCGGCGGCCGTCGTGCCGATCAGCTTTTCGCTTGAGGTGGTTTCTGACCTCAAGCGGTCGCTGCCACAATTCGAAATGCACGGCGTGTTCGACTTCAGGACCGATGAATCGAGCGACGAGATCCGACCCACCGCCGATGAACTGATCGATGCGGCACAAGCCGCGCGGCTCGACGGTGTCGATCTCGACGCGCGCGGTCCGATCGATAAGCCGATGGTCAATGGCGCTCGCTCGCGGCTGGTCTGGACGTTTGCGTCTGGACGGTGGATGATCCATCGCGGGTGCGCGAGTTGATCGCGGCGGGAATTCAGAGAATTACCACGAACCGGCCCGGTTGGCTGCGCAAAGAGCTTCAGCAGGACGCACGGTAACCCCTAATGCGCGAGCCAATACTGATACTTGCGCCGGGATCAACGGCGCAGCGCCTGCGCGGCGAGTTAACGCTCAACGGCCAGGATGTCGTCGTGGTCGATCGCGGCGATTTGGCCTCGGGAACGACCGCATATTCATCCCGGCTCATTCACGGCGGCCTGCGCTATCTGGAGCACGGCGATTTTTCGCTAGTGCGCGAGTCGCTCGACGAGCGCGCGTGTGGGCTGCGATTGGCCCCCGAATTCGTGCAGCCAATGCGGCTATTCATTCCGGTCGAGAAACGCTTTGGCGGCCTCTTGGCGGCCGCGCGACTTTCTCGGATTTCTCCCGCCTCGAAAGCGCAAGAACACGCGAGCTCGAGGGCTGGCCGCAGTTCGGATCGGGCTTGCGCTCTACGATCGGTACGCGAACGACGCCACGCTGCCGAAGCACGAGATCTATCGCATCGGCGACGAGCAGGCGCCTCCGGTCGATCGCGAGCAATACCGCTGGCTATGCGCATATTCCGACGCGCAGATACTTTACCCGGAGCGGTTCACGCTGGCGCTTTTGGTCGACGCACAGCAGGCCGCCGAAGAATACGCGCGAGCTTTGCGCTGCACACGTATGCTCGGGTGCGCCGGCACGGCCTGCGATCGACGTGGTGCGATCGTCCGACGGCGCGGTTTTGTCACAGTTCGAACCGGCGGCCATCGTCAACGCAACCGGCGCCTGGGTCGATCACACGCTCGCCGATCTCGGCCTGTCTTCGCCGCCGCTCTTGAGTGGCACCAAGGGGAGCCACTTCGTTACGCGGCGACGCGAGCTTGTCGAAGCGCTTGCCGGACGCGGAATTTATGCCGAGGCTGCGCGATGGGCGGCCGGTGTTCGTGCTGCCCTTTGGCTCGGCGGTGCTCGTCGGCACGACCGACATTCCATATCGAGGAGATCCAGACGCGGCCGTTGCATCGCACGAGGAGCTGCACTATCTTTTGGCGCTGGTGAACGAAGTATTTCCGCAGATCAACCTGAGCGAGCGTGACATCGAGATGCACTATGCCGGCGTGCGGCCGCTGCCGGCTGCCGGTCCGACGACGCCCGCCGCGATCACTCGCCGGCATTGGCTGCACGAGCATCAAGGGAGCGACGTGCCGCTGTTTTCGATCGTGGGCGGAAAGCTGACCACGTGCCGTTCCTTGGCCGAAACGGCCGCCAAGACACTGCTCGATCGATTGGGCCGCCGCGTCAACCGCACAAGCCGCGATCGACCTCTACAAGAAGCCGCCGGCTCTGCCGGGAGATCGGCTACAGCGGCCGGCGAACTTTTGGATCGTACCGAAGTTCCGATTGCACATGCCCGCCACGCCATTGAACACGAATGGGCACAGACGCTCGACGACCTGGTCGAGCGGCGATTGATGCTATTGTTTCACCATCCGCTCACGCAGCGCTGCCTTGAACAGTTGGCCGGCGTGCTGGTCGAGCATGGCCGTGCCTGGCCGAACACGAACGAGACTCCGCAATTGCTGCAACCATCGCGCGGCTCAAGTCTCGCTTCGGAAAACATGTTTCGTAGTCGGGCTACATCACACTCGAAACAAAAACAGCCGGTTGGTTGGCCAACCGGCTGTTCGGATCGTTCGATTTCAGAGTGCTGCTTACTTCTTGAAGCGGCGCCGTGCGGCAAACGCGAGACCAAGTGCGCGAAAGCACGCCAGCGCGATTGTGCCGGGCTCGGGAATCAACCTCAGCGATGCATCGTTGGTGTTCAAGAGGCCGCCGATGGTAAAGTCGTTGATAAGAACCGCTCCACTGGTCAGCCCGCCCGTGTCGCGCCGAACCAAAGTAGAAGGCGAGAGGGCGACCGGCCGCGTCGGTGCCCGCCGGGTCGCCGGCGTCGGTCGCATCCTTGATGGCGGTCGAACTAATGTCGGTGTTCACGAAGGCGTCGGGGCCGGCAACGAAGCTCAGGTTCTGTTGCGTATAGCGTTGGAAAGTGTTCGCCGTATCCGCCGCATCGATCACGTCGTCGCGACTAAGCCACATGGCAAATCGCAATGCAGCGCTCGAGACCGTATCGCTCGTTGGGGCGTCGCCATAAGTCACATTCCACGTATAGTCGCTCAAGTCCAGGGGAGTCTGATTCACCTCCGGGACGAATGTGAGCGGAATCACCATCTCGTAGATATTCGTGCCTCGAACGCCTGTGGCAACGACAGAACTCGGAAACGTCAACCCGACCGAGGTATTCGCTTCGTTGGCGGCGCCCGACTGCGCATTTTGAGCTCCGACATAACCCGCGGGAGTCAGCCCCGGGTTGGGATTGATGACGATTGCCGCGGGCATTGGCGTTGCGCCGAAGAGGATTGGCCCGCCGCCGTCATCGAAGCTAAATGGAGCGATCAACCCGGCTCCGGTCGTGGAGTCGGCCTGCGTATACGTAAAAGACGTTTGCGTTGCCTGGGCCGTAGCAGCCGCAAACGCAGTCAATGCAAGACAAGTACAAGCGGCTATAAACGACGTTCTGGAACGGATCATGGAATGTTCACTCAATAGAAGTTCATCGTGGATGGTATTGCAAATACTTACGCAGCACTCTCATGTTCCAATGTTAGAGATTAGTTAGGGACGATGGAAAAGGCAACGAATTTGTAACAATTGTTTCTGCGTTTTTTCTTGTCGAGGAAGGCCAAAAGGTGGACCGCAGCAAAAAAAGCCAGCCGGTAGAGAGGCTGGCTTTTGCACTCACTGAAAATGTTCACGAGTGGCGGCGGCGACGAATCACAAGCACCATACCGGCAACCGCAAAGCCCAACAGCGCGATTGTCGATGGCTCAGGAATTGCCACCACGACTACGCCGTACATATTTTGGCCGGCGTTGTCGGCTTGAAATAGGCTGAAAGTGCCCGCCGGAACGTCCTTTCTGTAGACCGAGAACCAATTCTGGACGGAGTTGTCACCGCCTTCGTCGAGGGGAACTTCGTCGGGTACGGCTGGATTAGCAAAACGATTCAAGCCGTTGCTGGTCGCGATCCAGCCCTGATCGAGAATCCATTGCATGTGCGTGGCATCGAAGGTGGGGGGCAGTTGCAGCATCACCACCCAATCGATTGTCGATCAGCATGTACACCGTTGATGGATTCGCAACAGTCACATCGAGTTGATAAGCGGGGAGAGTGGGAGGATTGTTATCGCGATTGTCGTTGCCAGACATGATGTATTCCTGGCCGAGCAAATACGCCGGGATCACGAAATCGACAGGGGGAGGAATTGTCCCCCCTGACCCGAGATGGTTCAAATATCGATGCGCGCGGTCTACATACGTGGGTGCCTGGTTGCCAAACGTGCCGACCGTGTAGGGGTTCCCAACCACCGCGCCAACAAACGGTTCACCCGCGACGGTCACATTAAATGTCTGTCCCGTCCACTTCGCGGGAATGGTATCCGTGGCTTCGTTGTCGCCGTTGATTTCAACGACATTGGTGATGTTCTGCGCGAAAGTGGGAGCGGCAAACAGCACGAGGAGAACGACGAACGCAAGTTGCCATCTCATTTGATCAAACCCCCGGTCAGACAAAGCAGACAATTAGAAACGTGGCTTCACAACGTGAGCCCGCTTCGTGTTCCATGTGTGAAATTAGTTAGGATTTACAGAAAAGGCAACAAAATGGTCAATTGGCCCCAGTTTTTTTCTTGGCTAACCGGCTAATCGGCAGAAAAACGGTCCGACAGACGTAAAACTTGCGTTGCACGGGGTTTACGTCGGAGGATGCTCTAGACCGCCGATCGGAACTTCAGGTCATTCCGCCTCGGCGAGGCGGCTTTCGGCCTGCTTGAGGACCTGGCGGGCAAAGAGGATGTCGTGCCAGTTGGTTGGGCCGCTCGCGAGCGAGAGTGTGACACGAGTCTGTTTGGCCTCCTCGAACGAGCGTCGAGCCATCTCCGGTTGTTTCATTTCGTGGTATGCAATTGCCAAGAGTGCCTGAGCGATTGCACGGAGAATCAGATCCTTCGTAACACTCATTGCGGCAGTCAGCTCCTTGACCGCCAACTCGTGGCTCCCGCTCCTCAGGTAAGCGAGACCAAGGACGAGTTGCGGCCAGCCCAGGTGGTCGGACTGTTTCTCAAAGGCCTTTTTGGCCCAGCGGAGCGCTTCGTCCGCTTGTTCGGTCGTGGGCGGATAGAAGCACGCGATCTTAGCCAGATTTCGCAAGCCACGTGCGCCCGCTTGCAACGTTGCATGCTTCTTCATTTGATCGAAGAGTGCATCGTAGGCACGCCGATCTCCGCGTTCGACGAGAACCACCGCGCGCTTGAACCAGAGCATGTCATCGTCTGGGCTCTTGGCGATTAGTGCGGCGAAAAGTTTATCGAGCTCATCCCATCGGCTCAGATCCAGCCCCAACCGAATTCGGGCGGCGATGGCGACCTCATGCGTGGGATTCAATTCCAGAATGCGGCCGTAATCCTCGAAGGCTTTCTCGGCGAATCCGGCAGCTTCGCTCTGGTGGGCGCGCATAGCCAGCTCCACTTCCGGAGCGATCGTCCAGTTTTCGACGATTTCGTTGGCGCGAGTCCGAATTTGCTCTTCAAGATTCTCGGTCTCGGCGATCCGCGCCAGCACCTCGTCCTTCGAGCCCAATTGGTGAAATAGCCGAACGACAAGCTGGCTTGCGCGGCGATCGAATCGTGCATCGTCGGCCAGATAGCGATTGGACTGCTCCGCGTCGGTCCACCAAAAGACGACCTTGCCCGCGCCATCCCCGGAGACGAACATCCGGCCGTCGGGCGAGAACGACATTGCGGTCACGGCATACGAGTGCTCGTCAAACATGTACCGTTCCTGGCCGGTTTCCGGATCCCAAAAGCGAATCTGTCCTTCGCTGGACTGCGCTGGCCAGCGTGCGGCCATCGGGGGCAAAGGCCAGCGCGCCGATTCGCGCGTTGTGTCCGCGGAGCACATGGCGCTGCTTTTGTGCGGCGACGTCCCAGAGGCGGACGGTGTGATCCAGGCTCGCCGAGGCGAGCATTTTCCCGTCCGGGGAGAACCTAAGCACCTCGACGTAGTTTGTGTGGCCGCTGAGAGTCGATTCCACGGCGCCGGACGCCAAATCGATGATGTTGATAACTTTTTCGGCGGTAACGATTGCAAGCCGCTCGCCCGCCGGGTCTACGGCGGGATGACTTGCCGACTGCGAAACAGAAAACTGTCGCGCCGTAGGTGGATCTTCATTGAAGTCTACGACCTCTGCGGCATTGCCAAGCAGCCGCACAAATCGCGGAGCCTCAGCCGCGATGGCCAGCGGCAACACCGAACTGCCCCCGGCAATTCTGCTCTCAAGCTGCCAACCCTGCTTGCGCTTCCAAACCTGCAACGAACGGTCTTCGCCCCACGTGATAGCGACGTTGCCTTTTTGCGCGCGACGAATTCGGAGCCCATAGCGAGGAGCGGGGTGGAACGCAGCAGACGACCGGTTTCCGGTTCCCACTCACGCAACGAGCGATCGGCGCCCACGGTAACAACGCGGCGGCCATCGTCGGAAAAACTGATCAGGTGAACTGAATTTAAGTGCGCAAAAAAAGGATCGTCGCCGCTGTGAGGCGGGTATGCGGAAGCCTGGGCGGTGCTCCAGAGCTTGATCGCGCCGTCGGCGGAACCGGAAGCGAGGATCGGCGCGGTGGGCGAGAACGCCACCTTCTCGACTTTGTCGAGATGGCCGCCGTAGGTCGCGATTTCGGGGCCTCCCTGAAATTGACGCCAGAGCGAACCCAGGCTCTGCACCACCACCGGTGTATCCGGCGCATTCCAGATTTTGACGAGGTGATCGCCGCCGCAGGTCGCCAGCCGGCGGCCGTCCGGGCTGAAGGCCACTCCGATGCACCAACCTTCGTGTGCGTCGTATGTGGCGATCTGCACGGGACTCTTGATATTCCAGATTCTGGCCTGCCCATCGAAGGCGGCGGTTGCAATTCGCTGGCCGTCGGGCGAAAAGATCACATGCCAGGGAACACCGTTATGGCCGCGAAGGTGGAGGCGGATTTTCTTGGAATCAAGGTCCCAAATCCGCACGACAAAATCTGCACAGCCGGCGGCGATTTCGTTTTCGGTCGGAGAGAAGGCGACGCCGTAAACTTCGGCGCCTTGGTTGAGGGCGACGATTTCTCGGCGCTCGTCCACGTTCCAAATGCGCGCCGTGCGGTCGGCGCTCGCGGAGACCAGCCGCTTACCGTCGCCGGAAAACGACAGGCTGCGAACAAGCTCAGCGTGTCCCTCGAGTGTGCCAATCGGTTCTTTGGTTTCGATATTCCAGAGGCGAATGGATTTATCGAGCCCGGCCGAGGCGAGCGTTTTATCGTCGGGAGAGAGAGCGATCGCCATGACCTTTTGCGAGTGACCGCCCAATAGGCCGCGCTCTTCGCCAGTGGCTACGTCCCAGAGTTTGATCTTGGCGTCTTCGCTGCACGAGATCAGCGTGCGGCCGTCGCGCGTGAAGAGCACATGCTGCACGGGCGCAGTATGCCCAGCGATGTGCTTCAGCTCGCGCGAGCCGGCAAGCTTCAAGTGCTGCCAGGCGAATTCGCGGAGTTGCGGCGGACAAAGCTCCGGATCGTCGAGAATGGCACGCGCGGTGCCGGCATTGTTTTTCAGGAAGTCGCGGGCTCGCGCCAGGCTGACGTTATAGAGAACGCGCTCTGAAGCTTCGCGCTCTTGCTTTGCGGATTGGGCCTGTTTCTTGGCTTCCGCTCTTTGTGCTTCGGCCTGCTTCCAGTTGGCGACCGACAATTGTGTATGCGCGATTGGCAAACTTCGCGTTGCGGTCGGCGCGATCCTTTTCCTTGCCGACGTTTTCGAGAGCCGCCTGGGTTTCGGCGGCTCGGTCGTTGGCCTCGAAGGCGAAGTAGGTCGAAATCAACGCGCCCGCCAGCAGCACAAGTATGACCGCGGCAAGAGAGGCGGCGACGGCGCGGTTGCGCCGCGCCGAACGTACAGCGCGCTCGACGCGGCCGAGCGGGCGGGCACGGATTGGCTCGCCGCGAAGGTACCGATCGAGCTCGTCGGCCAGTTCGCCGGCGTTGGAAAAGCGCCGGTCGCGGTCCTTTTCGAGGCACTTGAGGCAGATCGTCTCCAGGTCGCGGGGAACGGCGCGTATTGAACTTGCGCGGACTCGGCGGCTCTTCGGTAAGTATCTGCATCATGAGCATCCGCGAATTGCCGCGGAAAGGAAGCTCGCCGGTGAGCAATTGGAAGAGGATCACGCCGAGGCTGTAAATATCGCTTCGGCGGTCGGCCTGGTGGCCTTCGCCGCGCGCCTGCTCGGGGGACATGTACGCCGGAGTGCCGAGCACGCCGCCGTCGATCGTGAGCGTGAGCTCGCCGGCGTCGCGCTTGGCCAGGCCAAAATCCATGATGTGCGGCTGGCCTTCGAGATCGATCATCACGTTGCCCGGCTTGAGATCGCGATGGACGATGCCTTGCTGGTGGGCATAGTGCAGGGCGCGGGCGATCTTAGCGCAAAGCTCGGCGGCCTCGCGCGAGGCGAGGCGCTGGGCAGAGAGCCAGTCAGCGAGCGTGACGCCGCGGACAAAGTCGCTGACGATGTAGATCGAGTCCTCGGTGCGTCCGACTTCGTGAACGCTCACGATGTTGGGGTGGCGAAGCTGCGCGGCGACGCGGGCCTCGCGATAGAACTGCTCGGTTTCTGTGGGAGTGAGCTGGCCCTTGCGCGGGATCTTGATGGCGACGGTGCGATCGAGCTCGTTGTCGTGCGCCTTCCAGACCGTGCCGAAAGTGCCGACGCCAATTTGTTCGATGAGATCGAAGTGGGCGATCGATCGAACGGCGTGAGCGACTTTGGTTTCGTTGATCGTGCCGACAAGGCTGAACGCGCTGCCGCAGGTGCTGCAAACGACGTTCTCGACATCCACTTCCCCGTCGGCCTCGATGGGGTTGTGGCAATGCGGGCAACGAATGTGAAATGAGCGCGGCGGGGACCGATCGGTTGAGTCGGGGCCGGGACGCGCGGTGACAAGCGCCGGCGAAAACGATCGCGTTGCGAAACGGCTCTGTACCGATTCGATGGCCTCGATCCGCCGGCGCATTTCGTCAGCCAATTCGGGACAGTCGCGGCAAAGCGCTTCGGCCGAGAGCGACTCCCGGCGCGCATGGGCCTGTTGCCATTGGGCGAGAAGCAGGTCGAGCTTGTCCGAGGGATTCATCAGGGCCTTTCGTGCGAAAAAACCGCAAGGCGATTATATATCGCGGAGACGATCGTTGGGGTACGGATAGCCGAGAAGGGCTGTCGGCTGTCAGCTATCAGCGGCCGGCATGACCGCACGCGGAGTGCGCCGACTAGATTATGACTATTTCAGCTCCACAACGATGTTGCGCCAGGGGCTGGCGCCAACGTTGACGGCTTCGTGAACAGATTCGTCGTTGATAGCGCGGAAGCGGACGTCACCATCGTGCATATCGCGCGGTGGCTCGCGGCTGCCGTCCGGGAGGACGGTCTGCAGCGTGCCGTCGCCGATCACGACGTAGAGGAAGTCGGTCATGTGGCGATGCAGGCCGGTCGTTTCGCCAGGGGCAAGCTGCAGGTCCCAGACGCGGACGCGTTCGTTTTCGAACAGGAGACGCGTGCCGACGGAGGAGGAGATGGGGCGTTCGGTGATCATAACGATGAATGACGAAGGTGCGGTTGAGAATTATTCAGGACGTTCAACCGTGATGGCCATGACGATCGGCGCACTGCGGTCTTCGCCTTTGACCAGCTCAATCGAATCGATGGTTTCGTTGCGCTTGGGTTCGACGGTCAGATAACGGATCTGCTGCCCGCGGAGGCGGAAGGCGAGCTTGGACCCGGGAACATCGACTTGCCGGATGTAGTCGGCGAAGTGCACGCCGTCTTTGAGCGCGTGGTCTTCCGTTTGGCCGTCGGCGTAGTGCAGGCGGACGATCATCGAAACAGATTCGCTGGCGTCGCCGCCGCTGAACCCCCAGCCGCTAACGCCGCTTAATAAATGCACGCGAGCGGCCGCCGTCTTGCAGGGAAGCGAAACGTTTTTGGGCATCGTGGGCGGGATCGCGCCGTTGGGGCTGTGTAGGAGAACGACGTTCTTGACGCGATCGCCTTGCGGATCGACGAGAACGAACGGCACGCCATCGACCGTTTTGGTCGTCCAGTCGCGGAACACGAGCCGTTCGGCCGTGGCGTCTTTGCTGTAGAACATGCCCTGCGTACTGAGCGCGGTGGCTACCTTGCGCAAGTCGAGCGGGAGATACTTGCCCCGCTGTGTGAGGAATTCGAGCAGGTTGGCCAGGTCGTCCGCCGAGACCTGCTTTTCAAAACCCTCGGGCATGATTGACTTCTTGGAGACGATCAACTCCTCGACGTTTTCGCGCGTGATCGTATGGCGCTTCGCTTCGGCGTCAATGAGCTCGAGGCTGGTGCGCGTTTCCGCGGCGAGCAGGCCGACGAGCGAGCGGCCGTCGTCGAGGGTGACGGAATATTGGACGTAGTTCCCTTCGACGCTACGGCTGGGGTCGAGAATGTGCATGAGCAATTCTTCCTTCGGGTGGACCGCCATACCCGTCAGGTCGGGGCCGATCTGCGTGCCCAGCTCTCCGTGGCGGTGGCACTTTCCACAGTGTTGCGTGAAGATTTCCTTGCCTTTGGTTGCGTCCGCGGTTTTAAGCACGAGCGAGCTGAGCTCGTCGATTACCTTTTGGCGGTCAGGATCGGGGAGACCGCCACCGGCGGCAAGTATTTTCTTGGCTTGTTCAGCCAGGGCTTTGTCCGTGTGAGCCAAGAGCGACTGTTGATCGTTGAGCGACAGCTCGGTGAGGCGCAGCTTGCCGGATTCGGCGGCGGCCAAAAGCGAGCGCGCCCAATCGGTCTTGGAAAGCAATGCTCGCAGAATGATCGGTCGGACGCCCGGCGTGGCGTTGTCGAGCGCGGTGAGGAGCGCGTCGGCGGTCTGAGGCGCTTCGCTCACGCTGACGGCATCGATAAAACCTTCAGCCAGTTGCGCGGCGAGCGAGCTGTGAGCAGCGCGAGGAGTTCCGCGGGGATTGCATCGTCTTGTCGCTTAAGCGCGATGAGCTGACGGGCGGCATTTGCGCGAGCATCGACGCCCGCCGAGTCGTTCTTGACCGTTGCGAGCAAGTCGGCGGCGATTTCCATGGAGTACTGATCGAGCGCCTTGGTGCCAAGCCGAGCGGCAAGTTGCACGACTTGTCCTTTGCTGGCGACGGGGACCGCGGTTAACAGGCGAGCCAAGGATTTTTCACCATCGGTGGAAAGTTTTGCGGGCGAGTTTCGGGGCCAGCCGCGGGCGAGACTTGCAAGGATCGATTCGGTGAACGCAGGGCGGGCAGTGGTGAGTGAAGCGAGAATGGCGTCAAGCTGTTCGTCACCACTACGGCGCGCGTAATGCTCACCGACGCGAGCGGCGATTTCCGTGAGCTTTGTATCCGGGCGCTGGGTGGATTTTGATCCCGCCAGCGCGATGAGGAAACGGCTGTCAACGTTCGCGGCGGCAGCGATCAACGCGTCAGGGAGGCAGCGGTCGGTAAGGTTCGCGGGCCGTTCGGCGGCGATGACGATTGCCGCGGCAATGTCGTCGGACGGGGGGTATTCCGATAGCGCCAACAGTGCGGCGACGCGTACATGCGCGTCGCGATCAGCGAGCAGATTGGCTTTGAGAATGGCCTTTCCGCCATCGTCGTCGCGCGGTGCCGTTTGCGCGGCAGCGCGTCGGACGGCCGCCGACGGATGAGCGAGCGCCGTCGCGATTGCGTTTCGTGTCACTGTCCGGTCCGCATCGTTGGTCCTTAATGCCGCAAGCGCGTCGAGTGCGTTAACCGCGGCCGTGTTCAAGCCGAGTGAATCGACGCTTTTATCCTCAACGAGCTTGATGAGATCGGCCACAACGTCCCCCTTGGCGCGCTTGACCAGCAAACGCTGGGCGTGGAGCCGCCAAAACAGGTTATCGCTCTTGAGGCCGGCAACCAGCGACGCGGCATCGTTAGGATCAAGCTTCGGTTGATCGGCGGGCTTCGCCTTCTTGTAGACAACGCGGTACACCCGGCCGTGTTTCTTGTCGCGCAAATCGGTCTCATAGGCGTTCCCGCGGCCCGTGCGGAAGCCTTGCGGCGTTGGGTTGTGTTGGACGATGTAGTTGTACCAGTCGATGACCCAGACGTTACCGTCGGGGCCAACTTCGGCGACGATGGGCGATGTCCACTCGTCGCGGCTGGCCAGAAGGTTCCAAGAATTGTAATTCGTGAAATTACTCCCCTGCTCTTCAAGGAGAAACGTGGCGACGAGATGGCCAGTCGGCTCGGTGACGAAGGCGGTGCGGTTCCAGTAGTGCTGGGGGTACGTTCGCGCAGTGTAGAGTGCGTGGCCGGCGCCGGCGGTGAAGCCGCCGTGCCAATCGACCTGGCGTACTTTCTCCGTGACAGGGTACATGCGATTGTTGATCGCCGCGTTCTCCAGCACTCGCGGAGACCAGCCGCGAACGCGTTCGTAATAACGGTTCGCAATGGGCATGAATACGCTCGGGCAGCCGTTGGCGGTGCTGCCGAACAAGAGTCCTTCCTCGCTGAAGCCGACGCCCCAGGAGTTGTTGTTCGTGCTGCGGAGGAACTCGACCTTGGAACCATCCGGCATGAAACGGAAGAAGCCCTGACGGAACTCGTGGCGCTCGCCGCCGACGGTGCCGCGGAAGCCCGAGTATCCAACGATGCCGTAAATCCAGTTGTCGAAGCCGTAGCGAAGGTTGCTAGGCCCGGCATGAGTATCCTGCGTGCCCCAGCCGGTAAACAGTATGTCGCGCGAGTCCGCGCGATCATCGCCGTCGGTGTCTTTTAAGAGCAGCATGTGCGGCGCCTGCGAGACGATCACGCCGCCACCAGCGAAGACGAAACTGGTTGGAATGCTAAGCTTGTCGGCGAAAACGGTAAATCGATCGGCGCGGCCGTCGCCATCGGTGTCTTCGCAAATCTTGATGCGGTCGCGGCCCTGCCCTTCGCGCTGTAGCTCATTCGGATAGTCGATCGTCTCGGCGACCCAGAGGCGGCCGCGATGGTCCCAGGCCATTGCAATCGGCTTGGTGATATCGGGCTCGGCGGCGAAAAGCTGCGGCTCGAAGTCGCGAGGCAGGATCATGTGCTTCATCGACTCCGCCGGATCAAGCGGCCGCTGCATAGTGCGAATCGGCTCGCCCTGAGTGCCCCAGCGGGAGCTGGGGACGTAGTTGGGCAATAGCGCCTCGGCGAATTCAAAAGGCTTCGCGTCGGCGGCCGATTTGGGGCGCATATCGAACACGTCGCCTTTGGCGGCAGCCCAGCGGATGCCGCGTTCAACCAACGCATGGAAGCCTGGATTGTTAAACGTGCGCGCGTCGTGGCCGTATGCCGTGTAAAAAACACGGCCGCGGCCTTCGCGGCGCACCCAGGTCCAGGGTTCATCGCGGTCGCCTTCGCGGCGTGTCTGTAGGACCGTGCGGTCGCGCTCGTTGTGTTTGTCGTGGACGTAGGTTTCGTCCCAGGTACGGAACGGCGGGAGGTCCTTGGTGATGGGGTGATCGGCGTCTATCGTTTCCGTGTTGAACTCGCCCGTGCCGTGGCTTTTGAACTGACCGCCGACGAGCGCAATGTACTTGGGCGAGTTGAGAAAGCAGTACGAGCCGCAGTGAAGAACGACCAGGCCGCGCCCGCCGGTCACGTAGTCCAACAGCGCTTGCTCTGAGTCGGGAGTAATTCGCTCGGTGTTGGCGTAGATCAATAGCGCGTCGTAAGCGGCGAGCGTATCGCGGTTGAGGTCGCTGAGCTTTTCGGTGTAGGTGATGTCGATGCCGCGGTCGTACAGAAGTGGGATGATCTGCCGGGCGCGGACCGCCGGCTGGTGGTGGCCCCGGTCGCCGAGGAAGAGGACTTTGATCTGAGTGTGTTCATCGGCCAACGCCGCTGGAGCAAAGGCAATGATGCCGAGGAACGCGATCGCGCAACGCACAATTAGTCGATGCATGGTCCACCGAGTCTTGGCTAAATGTCCCGAAAGCGCGGTAGCTTGCGGATGGAATCACAATTGGTTGTAACTGCCGCCCGTTCACGTGACAATAATTCGGCCGTAAATCAAGGCCCGTACGGCACTATGGCGAGGAACCATGCGAATTTCATCCGTTGTTTTTGGACTTTTAATCGCTTGGGCGACTCCTACGACAATCGTTGCTGTCGATGAAATCCGCGGCGATGTGCGAGAGCTCGAACAACTGCCGCCGATTCAGGTAAACCTCGATGACTGGCCGTGGTGGCGAGGGCCGAAGCTGGATGGCATTGCGCACGCAAGGTGTGCCGCTTGAGTTCAGTGCGAACAAGAACGTGATCTGGTCCGTGGATATACCGGGTCGCGGGCATGCTTCGCCGACGCTCTGGGGCGAACGCGTCTTTCTGGCGACTGCCGATGATGCGAAGCAGGAGCAGTACCTGCTTGCGTTCGACCGCAAAACGGGCAAAGAGCTGTGGAAGCGGCTCTGCCATCAGGGGGGCTTTATGAAGACGAGCCACCGGCAGAACTCGCATGCGTCGGCTACGCCCGCGTGCGACGGCGAGCGTGTTTTCATGCCGTTTATCCACCAACGGGGGCTATGGGTGACGGCCACCGATCTGGACGGCAACATTATCTGGCAGTCGCGAGCCGCAGACTACGACGCGATCTATGGATTCGGCTCGTCGCCGGCTATCCACGGGTCGCTGGTGATCGTTGCGGGTGACAACGATCAAATCGGTTCGTTTATGGCCGCGCTACACCGCAAGACGGGCGAGATCGTGTGGCGAATGGAGCGGCCAAAGATCGACACGTACGGCACTCCAATCGTGCCGAAGGTTGCGGGGCGCGATCAGTTGTTGATCGGAGGCTGCGGTTACTTGATGAGCTACGAGCCCAACACCGGCGAACTGCTCTGGAAGTGTGAAGGGCCGACGGCGGAAACGACGGCGAACACAGTCGCGTTCAACGACACGCACGTGTTCGTCTCCGGCGGCTACCCCAAGCCGTACATTCTGATGAGCGTGCGGGCCGATGGGAGCGGCGACGTGACACTTACGCACCGGGAATGGAGTGTTTCGCGGCAGATGCCGTACGTGCCGTCGCCACTGTTGCACGAAGGGTTGTTGTACATTGCCGACGATTGGGGGATCGGCAGTTGCGTGGACTCGCGGACCGGGAAGTTCGTGTGGACGAAACGATTGGGGGGCGACTTCACATCGTCGCCGGTGTTGTGCGGCGATCGGATATATGCGGCCAACGAAGCGGGAGTCGTCTACGTGTTCAAGACCGGACGCAAATTCGAACTACTGGCGCAAAACGACATGCAAGACGGCATCATGGCGACACCGACGTTGGCCGGCGGGCGGATCTATCTGCGAACGTTGCGCAAGCTATATTGCATCGGTAAAGAAAACTAGGACCAAGGTACATCCAATGAAGAACACCCCTCCGGCGCTCAAGCGCAAGGAATACGAACGCGAGCTGCGAAAACTCCAGGCCGAGCTGTGCAAGCTCCAGGCCTGGGTCAAGCATAAAGGTCTGCGGGTGATCGTCGTCTTCGAAGGACGCGACGCCGCCGGCAAAGGCGGGACCATCCGCTCAATTACAGAGCGCGTCAGCCCACGCGTATTCCGCGTCGTGGCATTGCCCGCCCCGTCGGACCGTGAGAAATCGCAGATGTACATGCAGCGCTACATCCAGCATTTTCCGGCCGCCGGCGAAGTCGTAATCCTCGACCGCAGTTGGTACAACCGCGCGGGCGTCGAGTACGTGATGGAGTTTTGCACCGAAGAGCAACATAAGCGATTTCTAGAGTTATGCCCCACGGTTGAGAAATATATCGTCGATGGCGGAATCCAGCTCATCAAGATCTGGCTCGAGGTCGGTGACAAGGAACAGAAGCGCCGCTTCGAGGCCCGCATCAACGATCCGCTACGACAATGGAAGCTGAGCCCGATGGATCTGCCCTCGCGCAGCCATTGGTATGACTATTCCAAGGCGCGCGACTTGATGCTTGATGCCACCGACACCGCTCACGCTCCCTGGTACATCCTGCACTCCGACGACAAACGTCGGGCTCGCCTGAACTGCATCTCGCACCTGCTGAGCCTGATTCCCTACAAGGAAGTAAAGCAACCGACGATCAAACTTCCCAAACGCTCCGAGAAAGGCGCGTACGATGACCAGGCCTCGCTGAAGGGCAGGAACTTTGTTCCAGTAAAATACTGAACCGGTTAAACACAGTTTGCACGATCTGCCCTCCCCTGGTGAATTGTTTTCCCGGAATTCGCAGAGGACTCGCAGTATGTCGATTCAAACGATCGCATGTCTATTCGTTGCAATGCTTAGCCTGGCGCCATCTAACGCACGGGCAACGGAGCTGGGCACGGTCGGTCTGTATGAAGTGCTTGAAATTACGTTCGCCGGCCACGTTCTTTCGGCTAAGGATACGCCGCGCGGACGTTCGATTCTCCGTCACCTTTCAGCACGAAAGGGCAAGGGGGGGACGTCGGGCGACGTGTTCAAGGTACGGTTCTGCCCAACCAAGGCCGGAATGTGGACGCTTGACAGCGTCGAGTCGTCGGATGAGAAACTTCGCGGCCAAAAGCAGGGCGACGCGCGCACGGCAACTGAGTCCAAGCAGGCCGGGTTCTGGCTGATCGACACCGACAGCGCCGGGAGCCGTTGGTACAAAAAGTCGAATGGACGGCGCCCTTATATCTTCGGCAACACGCACTACAGTTTTCTTTCCGGCCATCGCGAGGGCGGCAAGCCCAGCAACAATGACATCGCTGCCGCTGTGTGCGCGAACTCGGAGTATTTCAACAAGCTCCGCTTTGCGCTGCACGGCGATCGGTATCCCGATCCGCGCGTGAAGCCGTACTCGACGACGAGGGCCGTCCAACTGACGCCGGCGATTATTCGCACCGGCCGAATCCAGAGTGGTTTCATCGCGCGGACACGGCGGTACGAGCGGCCGGCGAAGTGGATCTGATCTCGGACTTGATTCTCTGCGGACCCGACACGGACGACTCGCGCGTGACACTTCGCGCCGAGCGGAACGGAGGTGATCCGTCGCCGTATCTGCGCTACATCGCCGTGCGCTATGGGAGTTAACCAAACGTGTGGATGTGTCTTTGCAACGAGTACGACATCAAGCAACCAAAGTATTCGGAAGCAACCGCGGCGCGGTGGGGTCAAACTCTGCGCGAGCACCTACCCTACCCTACACCGGTGTCGGTTCACGCTTCGCAAAATGTGATCTGGTCCTCGAAGTTCGACGAGCTGCCGGCATGGAACGATCACCAGATTGTGCAGCGCAAGCTGAAAACACTCGCTCAATCGGCCGATACGATGCAAGCTGCGTGGCGCGGTGATGCGGTGGGACCGCGGAACAAGCCGAGCATCAACGACGAGTTGAGCTACGAAGGCGCCGGCGACAAACACTTGGAAGAAGACACGATCGAATCGCACTTGGGCGCGTTTCTCGGCGGCGGCTACGCATCGACCGGATACAAGCCGGGCAACAAGCTGGGGCAATACTTCATCGGCCGGTTCGATGCGAGTGAACACAAGAGCGCCGACAACTTGCGATTCCTGCGCAAGTCATCGACGAGAATATTACTTTTTGGCAGATGGCAGCCGGCTCCTCGATTTTCCAAAGTCTCGACAAGCGGTTTCGAGCAATGGCGTGGCCAGGACACGAATACGTGCTCGGCACGAGCGCGACGCAATCAGGGATAATAGCGAACCTGCCGTCTGGCGAATGGAAGGTTGTGCAATACGACGTCGTTGCGATGAAGTCGAAGGTTCTGGCCGAGCGAGCCAGCGGTGAATTTCGATTTGATTCACCCGAGAGCCGCGCGGTCCTGGTTCATTTTCAACGTGCCGGTGCCAGGCGCTGAAACACCGGCGACTGAACCGTTTCAACATGGTCCTGCCGCGGGCTTTACCCGCTGTTTGACAACGTCGATTTCTGACCTATGTATTAATTGGGGTGTTATTTTCTCTTTCTGTCGCGTTGACAGAAGCTACCGTGCGCTGCGCCCCCAAGGTCTGACTATAGGGAGGTGCCGTCATGCGCCATTACGTTCGAATCGCGATTGTCGCGTTGGTGTTCGCTGGTTGGCTAGTTGCCGACAGCGGAATTGCTGCCGCGATGGGAAATGGGCGCGAAGGAAGCTGTCGCAACGGCAATTGCCGCAGCGGGAGCGCCAACCGAAGTTACGGGTCCGCGAAACCCGCGACTTCCTATGGCAACGGGAGCACGCAGCGTGTCGGTGTGCCGCAAAACAAGCGCGCCGAAATCACAGCGCCGCATGCTCGAACCGCGAGCCTGGATCGGATCGACAGAACTTCTCAGGCATTGAATCCGAACCATCCGTCGATGCAAGGGACGAGCGAAGAGCGAATGCTGAAGCATCGTCTTGAGATCGCCGACCGGCTCGATCGCTTTGCCGAGCAAAACGGCAACGAGCATCTGAGAGATACGGCCGAACGCATGCGGCAAAAGGCTCAAGAGCAGCATGGCAACAAGCTGATCAGGATCGACAGCCAACTGCTGCTGGAAGACCCGCAGCAACCGTTTGTTGCAGACTCGGTTGATCGCAGGCACTTCGTCAACGAATTGTCGAAGGTGACGGCCGGCGATGAATTCCCTCAAAACTCTGCTCACCAACAGTTGCTTACCGAGGAGCGCTGGCTGAGCGAGCGGTTAGAGCTGACTGAGCGCCTGCGCGACCTTTCCGCGCAGAAGAGCGAACCAGGACTGTCGAAGGCCGCCGACTATTTGGAGCAGCATGGCCTGAACCGCTTTGAACAGCGCGCCGAGGAGATTTGGATTTCCGAGCTGCGTCTCGCAACGGAAGGCTGATTGCTGCCGACAGCGACCAAGTTCGCAGTTCGACATCCATGGAACGAAATCACGCCGTACCATCGCCGGATGGTGCGGCATGTTTCTTTGCGCACAGCATGCCGGGCGGCTCGTAATGGTGCTCCGCCGCTCTCCGCGGTTGCCCGCTGGCTTCTGAAATCCGTATATTGGCAAACTGTCGCCGCTCGACAGGTTCGTCGTTTTCATCGGAGACGGTAGATGCCCAAGCCCGGTTGTTGCGACTTTCACACCGATCTTAGGCTCAGCAGGCGCGAACTGGTGCGTGCCGGCAGCCTCGCGCTGTTGGGGATGACGCTTCCGAACCTTCTCGGCGAGGGCTCGCGACTACAGTCTGCCGTGGCCGCTCCCGGCGGCGCCGCAAGTCAGGCGAGCTTCGGTCGAGCCAAATCGTGCATTCTGCTCTTCATGTGGGGCGGTCCGGCGCACCAGGATACCTTCGACCTGAAGTCCGACGCGCCGAGCGAGTTTCGCGGCGAATTCTCGCCGATTCGGACCAATGTGCCGGGCATCTCGATCTGCGAGCACTTTGAGCGGCTCTCGCGGCGTGTCGATCAGTTGTGCATCGTCCGGTCGATGACACACACCAACGCCGACCACACGCGCTCAACGCATTATCTACTGACCGGCGAACCGCCGCCGGTGAGCATCGACAAGCGCGATCAATGGCCGCACCTGGGATCGGTGCTCGCACGCCTCGGTCGCGGTCGAGGCGCGCTGCCGCCGTTCGTCTCAATGCGCCCAAAGCTGCCCGGCGACGTGCCGCGATTTGTCGAGCAGAGCCAAGGCCAGTTCGCGGGCTGGCTGGGCCCGATGTACGATCCGCTCACGATCGACCAGGATCCCAGCACGGCGGAGTATCGCATCGCGGAGATCGCTGTCCATCCGGAGCTATCGATCGAACGATTGCAATCGCGACGCGGCCTCCTGAAAAACTTGGACGAACAGTTGGCGATGCAGTCGCCGTTTCTTGCTGCTCACGACGCCAGCCACGCCCGAGCGTTCGAGCTATTGCAATCCGCCAAGGGAGAGCTCGACGCATTTAACCTCGATGCCGAGCCGCAGCGCGCTCCGCGAACGCTACGGCCTCAACACGCACGGGCAATCCGTGCTCCAGGCGCGGAGGCTCGTCGAGCGCGGCGTGCCGCTGGTGACCGTGTTTTGGCCGAACGACGGCATCAAAAACGTGAGCGTCTATTGGGACACGCACAGCCGCAACTTCATCGACCTCAAGGAACGCCTGATACCGGTCGCCGATCAGGCGTTTTCCGCGCTCTTGGACGACCTCCGCGACCGCGGGATGCTCGATGAAACGATCGTGCTTTGGACCGGCGAGTTCGGCCGCACTCCGCGCGTTGGGCAAGTCAACAGCGACGCCGGCGCCGGCCGCGACGGTCGCGATCATTGGCCCGGCTGTTTTACCAGCGTGCTCGCGGGCGGCGGGTTCCGCGGCGGATACGTCTATGGCCGCAGCGACAAGCAAGCTGCCTTCCCGGCCGAAAATCCCGTCGCTCCGCACGACCTGATCGCCACGCTGTATCACGCGCTAGGCGTTCCAGATGATCAGACCATCGCCAATTCGGCCGGCCGCCCGCAGTTCATCCGGCCGGGGAAAGCGATTCACGAGCTGCTCGTTTGATGTGGCTGCTTGGCAACTGCAAACAGCCTTCGCGCGCGAACGTCGCCTAAGAGCGGAGGGCACGGGACTCGAACCCGCAACCGGTTACCCGGCACCACATTTCCAGTCTCTGACGCCCTTCTTCCGCCTGCGTCCAGTGTAGCGTATCTCGTACACGGTTGCGTAGTTGCGCGACCGGCCTCGTTCCGCGACTGTCCGTGGTGCTCGCCAACGTCCGGGCACTTGGCTACAGATTGGCTACAAGACGGCGGAAATCTCCGATCACAGTATTACTGCCCGGAGCGCGCAAGGAGTCGGGCGAAACATGCTGTAACAGCAATCAGTAGTATTGTCGGATGTATCCATAGGCCCGGTCGAAAAGGTCCTGGTCCTTGTGCAGGTGGTACTTCAGCAGAGTCTTACGCAGGGCCTTCTGCACCTCGCGTTCACCGGCAGAAGTCTGCTGCCAGCCGGGGAAGCGCACCATTCGTACGATCTCGTCGATGTCCGCGACGATCCGCTCGACGATGACGGGTGTGGCATCGGTTTTTACCTGCTGGAACAGTTCGGTCAGCGCCGCCTTGGCTTTGTCCTGTTCTTCGACGGGATCGACCTGTTTCTCGGCTTCGAGAACATCCCTCGCCAGTTCGAAGAGTTGCTTCAGAAACTCCTTGCTGTCGAGCAGGCCCTGCTCGTGTCGTTCCTTGATCTTTTCCAGCCGCTCGCCCAAGGCGACGAACTTCGGGTCCTTGCTGTGCTTTCGCAGGCGAGCGACGAGG
This sequence comes from Pirellulales bacterium, assembly GCA_963829655.1. Lineage (GTDB taxonomy): Bacteria > Planctomycetota > Planctomycetia > Pirellulales > JALHPA01 > JBBDYH01. Next base: position 3,857,101 of record CAWHJG010000002.1, on the reverse strand, counting down.
TTGATTTCGATTGTCTTGCCCGTCTTTTCTGGGTCTGGAGTCGCCGATCACGCTTTCCAGCACCTCGGCGTCCATCACCAACGTCTCGATGTCGTCGCGAACGGTATCGAGGTGGGTGTTCTGGTGGATCAGCTCGATGGTCTTGGCCCCAAGGACATGCCAGAGCAGCTTGCCGTTGCCGCTCGGTGGCTTCACCGACTCGTACACCTGCGTCAGCCAGCGGTAGTCGGTTTCGTAGGGCGACAGGCACGGGTCGGGCGACAGCGCCTCCCAGATGCGGCCAAGCACCGAATATTCCGCGGCGAATGCGTCCCGCTTCTCGTTGTTCGGCAGGCATTCCTGCGCGGCGATCAAGCCCTCGTAGCCGCCGACGGTGCGGTCAACGCCGGGAAAGAACGCGAGGCATGTCTGCGACCTGCTTTGGCAGTTCTTTCTTCACCTCGTCCAGGTTGCTGACAACCTGCTGGACGGCCTTCTCGTCGAAATTCAGCGCCTGCGCCACGTCATCGAAGATGCCGATGTAGTCGACGATCAACCCGTGCGTCTTCTTCGGATACGGGCGGTTCGTGCGGCAGATGGCCTGCAGCAGGTTGTGGTCCCGCATCGGCTTGTCGAGATACATCACCTGCAGGATCGGCGCATCGAAGCCGGTCAGCAGCTTTGAAGTGACGATGACAAACTTCAGCGGGTCGCCTGGATCGCGGAATCGGTCGAGCAGCTTCTCTTCCGCGTCCCTGTCGCGGACGTGATGTTTCCATTCCGCCGGGTCGCCCTGCGTGGTGTGCATGACGATGGCGCTGCACTCCGGGTCGCCTGTGATCTCGTCCATCGCCGCCTTGTAGAGCACGCAGCACTCGCGGTCGAACGACACCACCTGGGCCTTGAATCCGTTCGGCTCCACCTTCGTGCTGGTAGTGATTGACCATGTGCTCCACTACGGCCCGGACGCGCTCGGGTGATTTTACCAGCACGGCCATCTTCGCGGCACGCTTGGCGAGGTCGTCGCGGTCCTGCTCGCTCAGGTTGTCGGTGATCTGCTTGTACGCTTCGTCGATGGCGGTCTTGTCGATCTTGAGCTTGACCTCGGGCGCCTCGAAATGCAGCGGCAGCGTCGCCTTGTCGCGGATGGATTCCTGAAACGAGTAGCGGCTCAGGTAGCCCTTTTCGTCCTCGTCGGCTCCAAACGCCCAGAAGGTGTTCCTGTCCGCCCGGTTGATCGGCGTGCCGGTGAGGCCGAACAGGAAGGCGTTGGGCAAGGCCTCACGCATCTTGCGGCCCAGGTCGCCTTCCTGCGTGCGATGGGCTTCGTCCACCATCACGATGATGTTCTAGCGTTCGTTGAGCACGCCGCCCGCCTCGCCGAACTTGTGGATGGTGGTGATGAACACCTTCCGCACGTCCTGGCCGAGCAGCGTTCGCAGTTCCTCTCGGGTGTCCGCCCTGACCATGTTCGGCACGTCCGCCGCGTTGAACGTGGCGGTGATCTGAGTGTCGAGGTCGATGCGGTCCACGACGATCATCACCGTGGGGTTGCCGAGCTCCGGGTGCATCCGCAGCTTCTGCGCGGCGAAGACCATCAGCAGCGACTTACCGCGCCCTGGAAATGCCAGATCAGGCCCTTCTTATGCGGGCCTGCACCACGCGCTCGACGATCTGGTTGGTGGTCTCGTACTGCTGGTAGCGGCAGATGATCTTGATGCGCCGGTGCTTCTTGTCGGTGGCGAAGAGCGTGAAGTTCTGCAGGATGTCCAGTACGACCTGCGGGCGGAGCATGCTCTCGACCGGACTTCGGCACGTCGCGCTAGCGATCCCTCGTCCTGGTTGCCGTCGTCGCGCCACGGTCCCCACATGTCGATGGGCATCCGCATGGAGCCGTAGCGAAACGCCTTGCCTTCGGTGGCGAAGGAGAACACGTTCGGCACGAACATGGCCGGCACGCTTTGCTCGTAATCGTCATGGACCTGGAAGGCCCCATCGAACCATGTGACCGCCGGTCGGACAGGCGTCTTGGCTTCGCCGATGACCAGTGGCAGTCCGTTGACCAGTAATACCACGTCGAAGCGCTTCGCCAGCTGCCCCACCTGGAATGTCCACTGGTTACAGACAGCAAAGTCGTTGTTCGCCGGATTGTCGAAGTCGATCAGGCGAATAGTAGTGTGCTCGCCATTGGGGCCAAACGGCATCGTCTTGTCGCCTTGCAGCCATTCGGCGAGAGCCTCATTGGAGCGCACCAAGCCATCATTCTGCACGCTGAGCAAGATTGCCCGCAATTTGTAGATCACCTCGTCGGCGCGGTCGGGCTGTTCAGCGATTTCCGGATTCAGCTTGATGAGTGCCTGCCGCAGCAGAGATTCGACGAACACCTCGGAGGTCTGCCGTGAAAGCGTCGGAGCATAGACATAACGCCAGCCGAGTTTAACGCAAGCGTCCAGAATCATCTGCGCAATAGTGTTGGCTTCAGTAAACATCACATGCCCTCACCTGTTTGGAGCGTAAGCAACTGTTCCCGCAATTGCTTTGCCATTTCACGTTGCTGCGACAGATGTTGCTTGGACGCTGATAACCCATCGTCCAATGCATCGAGCATTGCAATAATGCGATCCTGAACTCCTATAGGCGGTACCGGTAGGCACATCTGCTCCAAAGTTGCTTTTTTCAGTTTCAATCGCCCGGCACCTTGCTTTGCTAGGTACGGCCTTATGTCCCTATGCTTAAAAAACTGGAAGACCCACCGTGTCCGGCATTCTGGTTTTCCACGCAGAATATGAGCGTGGTTATTTACGTTGAATTTGCCGGTGACTAACTGTGTCATTTCCCAGTCAAGAAACTTTAGGAAATGGTCACCATCCTCACCAATTAAAACGTACTCGCCATCGACTCGATACTCGTTGATATGGTCTAGGATTCCAGTCGGGCCATAATAAGGAAAAGAGCCCTGCATTTCAGAACGCACCGTAGCATTGATCGGTTTCCTCAGGTTGTTTACGATTTCGCATGCCTCAACTATGGGCTTGATCTTCCATTCGTTACGACCTGAGCGATCCTGGAGTTCTGCATTGAATAGCTCTCGATGAGCTGTGTTCCTCGCAAGTGTGGCGGCCTCACATACTTCTATCATGGCATCGTTGGCCTCATCTGCAGCCCAGAGGAGGTCGGCGATGCGGCGCTGTTCGTCCTTCGGCGGTAGCGGAAACTCTTGTATACGGAGCGTCTTCCAGTTAATGGTCGGTGACAGTGAGCCTACCGAAATGTCGATGGCTCGCTGCATGAACAGGTCGCTTTGCATTAGAAACGGCAGGAACTCAGAATCGACAGTGTTTGTGTTGCGCGCACGACCATCGCGTGTGCTGAACAGATACCATCGAACTCGGCAACGGCCAGCTTCCGCTGGTATGCGCCGCCGACCAAAGATGATGTCGCCCTTCTGAAACCGCAGCTTGTCACCGATCACGTCGCTGGGCGTACCCCATCGGCGAATCTTAAGTGTGTCGGAATCGAGATGTTCCAGTCCGACATAAATGACCGCATCCGTGTCTGACGGATCAACGCGCTCATTCACCATCTGCGCGAGTTCATCGAACCGCACCATTCGCCAGCCCTTCGATAGGCTGCCGTTGGAGACGGGCAGAATCACTGTGGTGGCTGCATTAACCTTACGTGCCAAGGTCAGCCCCCTTTAGCGTGATGAAAAGCGCATCGATAGACTGCCGCAATTGCCGAGAACTTGCTTGCCAAGCTTCCAATGAATCTTTGCGCGACAGTGGTGGCTGACCATTGCCGTTCGCGCTCGGCGTTTCGGTTCTAACGTAGAGCGGAATGCTCAAATTGTGCTGCTGGTTGCGAACGTCTTCGACCGGAACGAGACGCGAGAAGCCTGGCACCTCTTCATCGCTTTCATGAGCGACCACGATCCGGGCGATATGAGCGTCGGTCAGAAAGCTCTGTGCCCTTTCGCGGGTCACTGCGTTCACCGCATTGATGAATTGAATCTTTCCTTTTCGCTTCTTGGACTTCTTCATTCGGCAAATGACGACGCACGCTTCCATTGGCGAGTTGTAAAACAGGTTCGGCCCAAGGCCGAGCACGGTCTCGATCACGTCATGCTCGACCAGCTTTCGGCGCATTTCCGTCTCTTCGTTGCGAAACAGGACGCCATGAGGAAAGAGGATGGCGCAACGCCCGGTCTTCGGATTCAAGCTCTGAATAATGTGCTGCCAGAAGGCATAGTCGGCCCGGCCCTGCGGTGGAGTGCCATAGATATTGCGGCCCCACGGGTCTGAACCAAAGGCATCACGATCCCATTGCTTGATGGAATAGGGAGGATTGGCAAGGCACACGTCGAACTGCTGAAGTCGGTCGCCAGCGACGAATTTAGGTTCGGCCAGCGTGTCGCCACGGATGATTTGAAAATCCTCAACGCCGTGCAGAAAGCAGTTCATGCGGGCAATTGAGGAAGTCATCAGGTTCCGCTCTTGCCCGAACAATTTGACAGTCCGCCATTCCTTGTGTTGTCGACGCAGGTGAGCAATCGACGACAACAACATGCCGCCTGAACCGCAGGTGGGATCGTAGATTGATTCGCCCGGCTGCGGCTGGAGCAACTCAGTCATCAGGTGGACGACCGTGCGATTGGTGTAGAACTCGGCCGCTGTGTGGCCGGAATCGTCGGCGAACTGTTTGATGAGGAACTCGTAGCCCACTCCCAGTTCATCCTCGGGGCAGTTGGCGACAGACAGCGTGAGCTTGTTAAAGTGCTCGATCAATTCCTTGAGCGTGTGGTCCGGAAGGCGGTCTTTGTTGGTCCACTGCGCGTCGCCAAATATCCCGAACAGCTTGTCGGGGTTGGCCGTTTCGATAGCCCTTAGCGAGTTCTGGAGCTTGGTGCCGACGTTCTTACTGGCCTTGCGGACGTTGCTCCAATACGCGTCGTCGGGAATCTGGAAGCGATGATTCTCAGCGAAGTGCGCATATGACTGGTCGCCACCGGAATCCTTCAGGGCCTGCGCCACCTCTTCGTCGAAGACATCGCAGAGGCGTTTGTAGAACAGCAGTGGGAAGATGAATTGTTTGTAGTCACCAGCGTCAATGTAGCCACGGAGCAGGACAGCCGCGCCCCACAGATACTGTTCGAGTTGTGATTGTGTAATGCGGGTACTCATCGCATTAGCCCCGCTTTCGCGAGCAGCGATTTAAGCCGATCCTCGGCGGCATAGGCGGCATCCAGGCTGGTCTTGAGGTTGGTAACGGCGTGGCCCACAGAAAGCGTTTCGGATTCGACGACGGGTTCCACGTATCGCGGGATATTGAGGTTCCAGTCGTTCTGCTGGATTTCGTCCAGCGAGACCAGCCGGGCAACACCGGGAACATCCTTGTGATCCGCGTACCACTGGTAGATGCGGTCTACATGTTCCGGGAGCAGCTCATTCTGAGCGCGGCCCTTCTTGAATGCTTTCGAGGCATCGACGATCAACACCCTCTTACGGTTGTCCTTCGGCTTCTTCTGCCGAAAGACGAGAATGCAGGCTGCAAGGCCAGTGCCATAAAAGAGATTTGGCCCCAAGCCAATCACCGCATCAAGGATGTCCATGCCGAGCAGTTTCTGGCGAATTTTGCCTTCGGCAGCCATGCGGAACAACGCGCCGTGGGGAAGCACAACTGCCATGCGGCCTGACTTGGGTGCCATCGACAGGATCATGTGCTGCACCCAGGCATAGTCTCCAGACTTGACGGGCGGCATGCCCGCGAAATTGCGGCCGTAGGGATCGCTGCTCCAAACGTCGTCCCCCCACTTTTCGAGCGAAAAGGGTGGATTCGCAATCACGCAATCGAAAATAGCGAGACTATCGCCCGTATGAAACGCGGGCTGGCGAAGCGTATCACCCCGCACCACCTCGAAGTCCTCCACGCCGTGCAGGAAAAGATTCATGCGGGCAATGGCCGAAGTGGTGAGATTCTTTTCCTGGCCGAAGAGCTTGCCCCAAAGAGTGCGGATGTTGCCGCCTGCCTCTCGGACGTGGTGAATCGCCTCAATAAGCATGCCGCCGGTGCCACACGCGGGATCGTAGATGGTCTCACCCTCCCGAGGATCGAGAATGCGGACCATTAGGTTCACCACACTGCGCGGCGTATAGAACTCGCCCGCTTTTTTGTTCGTGGCGTCGGCAAACTTCTTGATCAGGTATTCGTAGGACTGACCGAGCACGTCGGCGCGCGCCGCTTTGTTGCCAAGCGGCAGCTTGGAGAAGTGCTCGATCAGGTCGCGTAGTAAGGCGTCCGAAAGGCGATCCTTATTCGTCCATTGGGCGTCGCCGAAGATGCCGTAGAGGGTATCGGGATTGGCTTTCTCAATCTCGCGCATCGCCCGCTGTAAACCCTGGCCGACGTTGGCGGTTTTCGTCCGCACGTCATCCCAATGGCATTCATCGGGGATTTGGAAGCGGTGGTTTTCGGGAAATCGGGCGAAAAGCTGGTCGCCGCCCGACTCCTCAAGCGCCTCGGCAATTTCTTCGTCGAACACGTCGGAGATGCGCTTGAAGAACAGAAGGGGGAAAATGTAGGTCTTGAAATCAGCAGCGTCGACCGGTCCGCGTAGGATGTTGGCGGATTCCCACAGGTGGTTGGACAGCGTCGATAAGTCGAGTCCTTTGACGGAAATCGCCGCTGTATTTTGCCCCACCGTCGCCGGCGCATTATCTGGGACTTCTCCAACCTTGGTTCGCCCACGCGTCGTAATCCCACGAGCGATCTTTTTCCCCCGCACTCGCTTGCCCCTTTCGGAATGTCGATTTCCTGCTTCAGCCGTCAACCGTAAACTAATGGGTGATTGTCGTTTCGGTGACAATCTCCTGCAAGGCGGACGTTATTCCGTGGCTCGATGGTGCGTGGCTGTCCGTTGGTCAAGGTTACTGCGAACCCACTGTTTACGCCCGTTGTCGTCACACAGATCCTGAGGTACATGTGCTGCAACGATCGCACGGTTAGCAGACAACGACCCCCGACGATAAATGAAATTCTTTCTCGACGAGTCCGGTGATTTCAGTTTACCACCAGACCCAGAGTCTCATTCAGTCGGGATAGTCGCAGGCATAGTGGTGCCGGAGCCGATGCAGAACGAAATATTCTGTCGGTTTCGGGCATTCGTTGACGAGCTTCCATCGTCGGCCTTCAGGGAAGGAGAGCCGAAGGGGTGTTTGCTCGACTACAACGGTCGGGCAGCGCTGGCGAACCTGTTCTTTGACCTCGACCACGTGCTCATTTGTCCGATCATGTTGGACATAACATCGCTCGCGAGAACCGGGGAAGTGCGGACCAAAGAGTCGATAGTGAAAAAGCTTCGGAAATGGGCCTCGCTCTGCAAGCATGAGACGATGCAGATTGAAGTTGACCATTTGGCACGGCAGGTCGACAACGCCAGTCTCCCAACCGTTTTACGGCTTGCGACTTGGGCTCGCTGTGTGATGCGCAGTCTGCAAGATTCGATCATACGCCACAGCCAAACTGAGTATCATCCAGCATGGAATGAGCTTAGATTCGAAATTGACCCAGTCAGAAAGGGACTTGGCCGTGAAGCGCAGATATTCTCGAAAATGTTGCCGGCGTGGGTCGCCGGCTGGTCGCGTAACAAGCCGTTCACCTTGATCGAAGAGGTCCACACCGCGAATCACCCGTTTATACAAAACTGGGACTCGGATGTTGGCGTTGATGTTGGAGCCATTGTCCGCAACAACGTGAACTACCCGCCATCGCATACAAGCATTGGTTTGCAAATGGCGGACATGGCTGCGACCCTAATTCGCAAGGCTGTCGTCGGCCTCGCCACGGCGCCAGATCTCCAGAATTACGGATTAATGATGACGAAGTCGATACGCAGTACATTGCATGCGCCTGGCATCTTTACACTTGTAGAGCCGCCGCTGGAGGATATTGGAATACGATATGCCGGGCTGACCGGAGCTATTGCCGCGGCGCGGCAAACTCGTAATCGATCACGTTCATTGCCTTAAGATGACCGAGTGGCTGGGCCTTTTAAATCGGGGCAATCAGATTCATATTTCGGCGAAACTGCCGCCAATTGTGGCCGCTTATAAGCCTCATGCCTGGGTCGGAACGTTCCAAATCACGCGCGCGAGTTTGCGCATCATCTCTTGGCGCTTAGTGATGCCTTCTTCGCTCCAAGTCTCGAATGGCTCCAGGTTGGCAACCGCCGAATCGATTTTGGTATTCGCGCCGACCTTTGGACGTTCGGCGATGGCACGAGTCAGCAACACCTGCGATTGCTGGTAAACGTTCCGCTTCTTGGAGAACGGGCCGTTACCAAGTGAGGCGTTGATCGACTTTTCCACAAGGAGAAGGTTTCCAATCCGATTGACAATAAGAGCGTTTACGACCTCCCCGAACTCCTCTTTCGCTTCCGCGGTGGGCCGCTGGGGGTAGATGTGCTCGATCTCGAAACCGTTACTCATGTAGCGGCTAAGCCACTTAGTCCCTTCTGTTTCGCCATACGCTTTGAGGTCCACGTACTGGGTGAGTTTGGCCAAGACGTAGCGAAGGCGGTATTGCTGCACTGAGTTAATATCAAGCCGACGAAACGCGTCGTCGAATCGTTCTGACAAATCGGCTTTGGCCGGCTCAAAGCTTTTCGAGATGAACGCCCGGAGCTCACCTTCCGTCTTCACGTTCCGCAGATCGCCCGCCCAACGGGCAAAGTTTCGCTCGAAGTCGCGGGTCGCCTCCCGAGTGATTACGTAGACAAAGAACAAATCCTCAACTTCTCTTGCCAGTCGATCGAAAAGCAGGTCCGGCAGATGCCTGCCCGCCAGTAGCAATATCAAATGCTGCCGCGCCGCCTTGCCACCAAGCAGTTGCAGATTCTCCAAGTAACGATTCTTCTCGGCCCGCTGATCGCGGCCGCAGAGGAATTGCTGATACGCTTTTGCCGCTGTGAGCAGTTCCTTGGCAAATTCAACGGGCTCCCTGCTATATCCGCAGGCCTTTTCGTTCTTCGCGAACCAGCTATAGATCTGGTCTTCCCGCAACAAGTCCACATCGTAACGACTGAAGATGAAGTAACGAAGAAACCGCAATGGCTTTTCCCCCATCCCGTAAATTGTGTCCTGCATCTCCTTCCAAATGTTTTTTAGCTTGTCGAACTCGTCCCGATCCGCCTTCATAAAAAGCAAGTTCTTAAGCAAATCCATCGCGTCCAGACCGACACCTCGATCATTGATGGTCTCAAAGATCTTCAGAGCCTTCGCCACGTCCTCAGTCTGAATCCGAATCAGCTTCACTTTGTTCGTGAGATACCCGTAGAACGTCCGCAGCTTTGCATGATCATCCCCAAACTCCCGCCGCAAGAACGAAGCAACCACCCGATAGGCGTTGAGGATATTCGCAATCGAGCGAGTGGCTCCTGTAGCTTGCTCCGTCTCTTCTTTGGCAATTCGTTCCAGTACATCGCCGCTGTCCTCGTACTGCAGGTCAAGGCGGTAGCGGAACTGATCCACGCCAGCCGCATCCGTTGACGTTGCCGCGAGTTGGGGACCAAGGGCACCAGGCGGCGTCTCGCCCAACTCTCTGAAACGGTCACGAATGGCGGAAGCGCCAAGAAAAGAGTCGTCATCCGCTGTTGACCATCGATTAGGTCCAGCACGCCCTTCTCGCCAGGACAGACGACAATGCTTCCCACGAAGTACTCTGGCGCTTTAGTCGGATCGAAACCGGCAAGCTCGCCGTGGATGTCCGTAAGCAGTTGTTCGACTTCATCCGTCTCCCAAACGTATTCCCGTTGATAGTCAGGGACGACATAGAACGATTGAAACAGCGCGGCGACTTTGATGTCTTGACTTTGAATAGTTTGTTCGTTCATGGCCGCACCTTTGCCCGCTCGACTGACGATAATCAATAGCCCTCCGCAATTGGCATAGGGTAACACAATCCGTTCGAGGCGTCGGTGGAGCGCGCCGCTTTTTCGCAACGCAAAATGAACCTCCCCGAGAAAAGCCCTCATACGGAAGCGTCTCTCCTGTGGAGCAGCCTCCTCAAAAGGTGGAAACATGCGAATGCTATCTGGTATCCAGGAGCGACGGCATATGCGATTCCGATCGTGCCTAGCATCTCTCCTTTTGAGATCGATCCGTTGAGCTCCTGTCGAGCTTCCATTCCCCGTCAAACCGAGCACGGTCGATGTCGAGGATTTTCATATCTCGAAATCCTATGTATAGGGGATTCGCAGGCAACCCTCAGACTACAGGGCTTGGCCCTCTCTCGCTGGCGAATCGCGTCCGGGCAGAACCAGTAGGACCGAAGCCACTGCTCGTTGCATTCACTGCGGCGGGATTAGAAGCCGTAACTGCCTAGCTGTTAGCGTGGTTGCCGAGGCCGCAGATGAGTTGGAAGGTGCGTTTTTATGAATGCCGCATTCACCTCTGCGCTTTGTAACGGATCGGGAGATGCATCTAGCTCGACTGTGACCCATCCTTTATATCCATGTCGGACAAGTACCTGGCAGCAAGGTACGATCGGCGCCGATCCAGAACCCAACTCAACGAAAGTGGTGTCTCGTAAATCTTTTAAGTGCACATAGGAAATACGATCGAGATAGCACTCCAAAAACTCAACCGGATCAATGTCACATCGAGCAAGGTGAGCGATGTCTGGCGCGAGGGTTACAAGAGTCGGATCAGTGCTTTCCATTGCCGAGCGAATTTCCTCAGAAGATGAAATTAGTGTGTCATAATGCGGATGAATGGCCATTTGAACCGAGTACTGAGCAGCGATCTGGCCACACAAGTGGATATTCTTAACCAAACGCTGAAAGTCTTGTCTCTCGCTCCCGCGGCGACGTCTGCCTGCTCCGACTACTATGTGACGCGAACCCAACTTCGCCACATTCTGCACAATTCGACGAAATCGCGTGATTTCCATCGCGGCGTTGTCGTCCACAAGGGAAGCGCTACATACGACGCACTTAGCAGCAGGCCACGTTCGGAAAGAAGCGAGGACAAATCCTCGCGGGCCTCCAGCCGCTCGAGCACGTCAAACATCTCGACGCCTTCAAAGCCCAGACGTGAAATCGCATCTAGAGTATCAGTTATCTGACCATGCCAACCGATAGTCCCATATGCAAAATGCATAAATGACAGCTCATACTATTCGACATATTGCTCGAATGCGGCTAAGTAACTCGACCGTTCGTACCGGCTTGAGCATTATGTTCTCCGCAGCTACACCCATCCCCATTAAGTGCTGAATTGCCTCTTCTCTCCCAAACGCCGTCACGATCAGGACGCGCTTTAAATCGACTCCTCGCTCCTTCAAGCGCGCAACAACCTTTAACCCCCTCAAGGCGCTTACCTCATCCGGCGGTAAGCCGCCGTTAGTATCGGTAGAATCTAACGGCAGCATCATGTCAAGGACAACTGCTCGCGTCTCAATCGGTGTGTCCAGGAGCCCAAACAACTCTGCTGCGGACTTTGCAATGCGAACATCAACCGAGATCTGGGCAAGAATAAGTTGCGCAGGTCGGTGTAATACACAGGATCGTCGTCAGCAATGACAATCACAAAACACCTAACCCCGCGCACGTAATTGAAGACGAAACGTGTTTCTGTACCTTGGTCGCCCCCCATAGCCAACTTCTGCGTCGCTTGATTTCAGAAACAAATGTCCGCCCCAATGCTCGGCGGTATTGTGCCATAAAAAGTCCAAGGCCTGCAGCTGTGAACTCAAGCTTTGAGGCCTCTGCAGTCCGGTAACCTGCTTCGAAAATTCGCTCGTGTTCAGACGGATGTATCGAAATCCCATATGAAGTCACATCAATAATCCCTAACCCATTACGAAACTCGCTCCCTATTTTGATCTTTGTATCCTCGTCACCATATTTGATCGCATTATGAAGCAAGTTTGCGAGAATCAGTTCGAGATCGGCTTTGCTTATGGCCATGCCAGCGGATCAGGTGAGCGAACCACAATTTGTTTCTTGCGCCGCTCTGCGAACTCGTTCAGAAGAATTTTTATTTCTCCTATGACCAACATCGGATCAATGTAATCGGAGAGTGGCAAATACGCGGTCTGGAGTGCTTGTGCAGCAATTGCACGAGACCCAAGGAAGTCCTTAATACATCGCTTAATCTCAAATATTTCGGTCCGCATTGGATCGAGCGCAGACAGAAGTTCACGATGAGGGCGAGACTGTTTCAGCCGAACTTCTAATAACGAAAGCTTTAGTTCAACGCGTTGTAGAGGAGAGAGTACCCCATGGAGCTTTCCGGCGGTTGCCATCTTGGCACTCCGGGCCTGTAAATTCCAGTCGGCTAATGCAAGAATGCGGGAGACAGATCGGATGACCTGCACAGAGAGTGTCATCAGGCGAACTAACTCTGCGACGCGCGTTTGATTTCTTTCTGAACTCGAGTACCAACCCGGTGGGCCAACAAGAATTAAAGCCCCAATTAGTTCTTCTTGCGGCGAGTCGCGATCAAGAAAGAAAGGAAAACCAACGATGGCGGAATCGGGGGCATAGGGACCCACTTCCATCGTTTGCCAGATCAACTCCCATAGGCGATCAGAGGCGTATCTACGGCGAAGTAGAGGAACTTCCTTGTTCGCATTGCCATTGAGCAGATCGAAAAGGAAGGGGGACTCAATGGATAGTCGCTGCTGGTAAAAAACAGTTGCCTTTGCGGACGAAGTACTAATAAGCAGTGCGAAGGATCATGAATGTCGCGCACTAACAAGTGAGAAAAGAGAATGTCGAGGGATTCGTCCACTTCCCTAAGGGCCAGTGCCAACTTAGGTGAAATCGCCGAATGGTACCCTGGAGAAGCATCATCGCCGCGATCGTCTACGTCGATGTTCTCGAGAGCCTCCGTCAGACAGCGAGAGATCCTGCATTGCACAGAATCTAGATCAACGCTGGACAATTGCTCAAATATCTTCATGGGTCGCGACTAATTGGCGGACTTCTTCATAAGCCCTAGCCGCATCTTCGTCCAGTGAGTCGACATTCTGAAGGACGCAACGGGCGTTCGTTACCGCCCACTTTCCTGGCTGCTCTTGACTTAGCTGAGCCGCAAAACCTTCGGGACGCGGCAACAAATGCGGATAACCGTTCGTCTTTGGCAAAAAGCGGACGAGAGCTAGGAACGCGAATAGAGCGACAATAAAGCCAATCACCAGAAGTGTTGCAATGAGTCCTGCACTGAAAGTAACAGCGTATCGCTGCGAGTCCCGTCGATGGATCAATCCACTGAGACAGTATTGAATACGCGACGACACCGATTGGGGCCGCAATCAGAACGACGAACACGAAGGGAACAAGACTTCGCATGTGCATTGGGGTTTCACGATTAATTCGGAAAGTTGGCGAACTCCGCAATCGCTGGAATTATGAGCGATAGGACAAACGCAGAAGTGACCGATAAGCAAAGGGGGGAGCCAAGGAATTGAGCATGCATTTCATAGTATACCGCCGAACGGCGGCTCAGTCCGGTTTCACTCCACTCTTGGTCAAAGATTCCATGGCACACATGCTGAACGACGTGAATCAGCTCGTGCCCAGCCACGCTTCCGCGAAAGATTGGAACCACGCGAATCCAACTACCGAGGCCGACTACGACCGTGGTTGGTAGTTCCGGCAACAGCAGACTTGCGTATCCGCCGATCGGTGGAAAACAGCGCAAACGGACCACTTTGCTCTCGCGGAGCGTGCGGTTAAGTTCATTCTCCACCGACGCCAAAGAGAGTTCAAGGCGTCGTTGAGTCCTGTTTAGGAGGAAAACTTCGATGAACAGCTTCCAAGAGAACAGTCGACTATTGCGAATTGCCTCAAACAAAAGGCGGGACTGACGGCAAGATCGACCTCGCATCACAGTCTTAAAGAGCCCAGCGAAGCACCGTCGATGCCGTGGAGGAAGCGTTATCTGCCGCCATTCCGTGTCGGCAGAAACAACAAGCACGCGAGACACTAAGAGGCACAGTAGTACGAGACCTACAACGGCAACGACCAACGGCATGCCACTCATTGCACCGACAATCGCCACTGGCAGCAACATCGGCGTACCCTGCCATTCGGAGACCAAGGAAAGCGTGTTTTTATAGTGGCTACGACGACTTAGTCAAGCACAAACGGATAATTACAAAGTAATCCCAAAAGATTCGCTCCGCGAACGCGAACCGAGGGATGCCTGCTCAAGCGATTGTGGCGTTGTTCTGTTGGCTGTTACTTCATCGCAGTTCACCACACTGGCTTTCTTCCAACTCCGTGCCACTTGTGGCGGTGAATCCACCGCCTGTCGTCTGCGCGTGTGCGGCCGCAGGGCGTAAAAGCGGGCCCAGCCGACAGTACGGGGATCACCACCCCAACCTGTATCGCATCTCATTCCATCGCTCGTTATCGATCCACGGCCTGCCATCGGGGCGAGTCCCCTGCGCTCCCATTTCGACGAGTGTACGCCTCGGCCGCTTCACAGGGATTGGCTCATCAGTTAGGCGCACGCCGCAGTGGTAACCCGCCGTCCCCGCCAAATAGAGGGCGTCCAACCAGTGATTCTGCTTTCGAATCCGCTCCCACTTGGTCACCACGCCTTTGCCGGCAATGAACTCCTCGGTCTTCCGCTCGGCAGTCAGGTGCTTGGCGATCGCCAGATGAATTTCTCGCGGCGCGTCGAAGAACGTCATAGCCCCTGGCTGATCCAAGGGCTGCGTCAGCCGCTGATGAGTCCATGTCTTCCAGAAGTCGGCGTTGATCTCGACCAAGTGCATTCTCTCGGTCGGCAAGTGGTTGATGTGGAACTCCTTGCCGATGCATTTCACCGTTGAGCCTGTCTGGGTCGGCCGGTTGTACCACTGCTGCCGCTGCTGGCCGGCGCCTCGGCCGACACACGGGACGAATCGGTTACCCGCCTGGCGGCAGAACTCATAGACGACCGGCGTCATGTATCCGGCATCAATCCACGCCTGGGGCGGGATAACCATTTCCTTGTCGGTGCCCTCGCGTGGCCAACCGGTCTGAACCAGATCACAGAACTCCCGAAGAGCAACCATAACTGCCTGCTCGACTCCCAGGTCGTCAGTCGCGACCTCAATCCGCCCGTAATCCACGACGTGGCCCGTTGCCCCCTCCTCCCAGCCGACGACAGCCCAATGGCACAGATACTTACCAATATCCAGCGCCGCGGTGACGACCTTCGCCGCCGTCGGCACAATCCCTCGTGCCATCTTGCTTGTCCGCTTGACCAGTTCGCTGACCTCGATCGCCACCTCGTCGAGCTTCAAGGGCACCGTGGGCAGGCACCACACGAACTGCCGCATTTCCTTTTCGGCGTTCTCCTCGTCGGACGAACGGCTGGCACGCCATTCGTCGGCCGCGATGTCGCCTGCGGTGAGGAAGAGGTTGTTCACGGCCGACCAGCGGAAGCCGAGCGTATCAGTGGCTGGTGCTTCGCCTTGGATGTTGCTCGCCTCGTCGATCTCCTGGCCATCGTGCAACAGTCTGCACGCGCCGTTGGCCTTGCTGCGGTCTTCCTCGTTCCAAACCTCGCCGCAAGACGAGCAGCTAAAGCGCCAGTTGATCGAGCTGCGGCCTGCGTCTCTGCTCCCTGCCAACCGACGAAGTGTTCGCGCTCGGGCGTGACCCAGCCATTGCAATGGGGACATAACAAGACGATTCGGCTCTTAGTTCCCTGCTGATATTCCCGCCACGTCCGCCCTTGTTCGGTGCTGACCGTGCACTCCATGTAAATCCGCTTACGGCTACCGTAGGCGCGAGTTCGCGCTTCGAGCTGAGTGATCTTGTCGCTCTCGCGGCTGGTTTGCCCGGGCTGATCCATCCCATCTGTCTCGGTGATGACCACGACACGGGACGTGAACCCTGCCCTGCTCTTGTCGCTGCCGCCGCCGGACATGAACTTGAGCGTCGCTCCGTGGCGGAACTGCAGCGACTCCACCTTGCCGCCACGGCTGCCGCCACCCTGCTGCGGCATCAGATTCCGATACCTCGACTGCTCGATGGCCGGCAAGATGTCCTGGCGCCACTTGTCGCCGGCCATATCCATGTCAGGAAGGCCGCAGATCACCGTCTCTCCTATCTCAAACAAGTGATAGAGAAGCGGGACGATGAAGCAGGCCAGCGTCTTACCCGACTGCGTTGGGCCTGTGGCCACACAACGGTTCCAATGGCCGGAATCCACGGCATCGAACCAAAGGCCGGTGTAGGGCTGCCTGGAACAGCGGAAGTGGCGGTTGGCGAACGGACCGTCCGGGATGACGATCTCCTGCTCGGCAAACTCGCGCATCGTGCGCAGGCGAGGCGGCCTGGCGCGATTTAGAAACCAACGAAGCTCACTGAGAGTGTTCGCCCGATGCATCCGTGTCTGCCCCGTTTCCAAACAGACGTTCTGCCTCACGATCGGCGTCGTCGAGCGCCTCGGTCAGAATTTCAAGAGCCCCAGCGCCATACTGCCGTTGGAGAATGTCCCCCGCAGCCCGGATCGTTGTGGCGATGCGTCCTAATCCTTCGCGGACATCGTCCTTGGCCATCAGCGCCCCTTCGCGCTCCAAGCGGTCGAGCCTGGCGAGCAACGCCCTTTCTTCTCGATAGCGCTCCAAGGCCGGGCTGCTGACGTCTACCACCATCATATCGTCTTCGCCTTCGCGGAGACGACGAGCATTACGAGCTAGAAAGTCATGTAATTGGCGGACGACTGTGGGCAGACTAATCACCGGTCCACCGAACGAAATCCCGTAGGTCGCCGCCTGCTCGTTGAGCACCTTGGTCTGCCGCCCCGACATCTGCCGCCAGTGTTTCTGCGGGATGGTGGCATAGTACTGCCACCGCAGCCGCTCCTCTTTCTGTTTCTCAAAGCGGTCGAGCGCCGCCCGTTCCTGGGCCGTCGGCGTTTCGCCCCGGGAGACCTTGGAGTAAGCAGATTTTACGAGTTGGCGGTCCAGATGTTCGCTGGCGCTCGCGATTTCCGGGGGTTTGCGCTGGTCGGGGGCGGTCGCCATCGTCGCTTACTTACTCCAGGAACTTACCCAAACCCGTACAAAAAACCCGCGAGTCTTTTTCCCCGCAGTAAGGCGAAACTCGCCGGAAGTACATATTGAACTTTTGTATACTATACATGTATACATATAGATACTGCGCCTGCAAGGTGGTGTAACCGACGCGTTAGTCTGTGTTCATGTTCGCACATCACGTGTTTTAGGCAGCCCTAAACCGCTTGAGATTCTTTTGTAATCCATTCGCCCATTCGCTTGATGCTCTTGGCAACGCGAGGTAACTGTGTCAGGACGCATGTTCAATCGTATCCCAAAGCACGGAGAAAAAACAATGACGCTTCTTGAGGCAGCCCAGCGCTTACTCGAAGCCCGCTACCACCAAATGGTGACGCACCAAGAGTGGGATGATCTTAGGGCCGCTGTGGTTGAGGCCGGTGGCAACGTACCACCAGAACGTGACGACGAGCACGAGGAAACGGAGTAACGCCGAAACGCGCCCGTGCGCGTCGTCCGACCGTGGTTGGTCGGGCCTGATGATGGCAGCCATTCCATCCGCTAACCGAAGGAGTTGAACGATGTCCGCAACGGCAACCAAGAAGAAGACCACGAAAGCCAAGGGCGCCAAGAAGGCGACCGTGAAGAAAGTAACCAAGAAGTCCGACGGTAAGCTCAGCCAGTTGGATGCCGCCGCGAAGGTCCTAGCCGAGGCCGGCGAGCCGATGAACACCAAGGCCATGGTCGAGAAGATGGAGGCCAAGGGATATTGGAAGAGCCCGGGTGGCAAGACGCCCAGCGCCACGCTGTACTCAGCGATCCTGCGCGAGATCCAGACCAAGGGCAACGACGCCCGGTTCAAGAAGACCGACCGCGGGCACTTCACGCTCAAGAAGTAAACAAGACCGCCCGTCAGGAGTGAATCGCCATGAGCGAAGAACCCGAACGTGACCTCATTGACAAGACAGCGGCTTGTCCGATCTGCGGCGAACGCGATGCAGACAAACTCGTCTGGCTCGACGACGACGTGGTTGAGTGTCAGCAGTGCGGATGCCGCTATCAACCATAACCGCGCTGGTTTATCTAGCGCACGCTGGCCCCTACGCGGGGCCTTCTCTCGTTGGCGGGCAATGTCCGCCTCCCGCCCAACGCCGCCACACAGGCCAACCCGCGGCCCACTGGCGTATCGGTTCGCTCACCCCTCCCCAAGTACATGCCCTTTGCTACCGCCTCGAGATCCCATCATTTTGACGATTCAGTCATCAAAATTATTGACACATGGAGCATGCAGCAGTTAGATTGCCCCCGGGTGCAATGGGCCATTATCCCGCTACGCGGACATCGATCGTTTGACAAACGCCGAGTGCATTTGTCGTTGATGATCGTCGTATTGGGTGGCATCTGAGTCGGTTTCCTGCCGCAGCACTGCATCAGGGGCATGTGCGCGGTTGGTTCGCTCCGCCACTTGCAATCTATTCTCACACAGTTCTGCGCGATTCTCGTTCGATCGGTGCGCATTTTCGTCGCCTGGGCTGCGTCGCTGTTCCGCACACCGACTCTAGTGTTTGCCAAGTGCTCTAGCGGCCGAAGTGTCGCCACCGAGAATGGCAACCGCCCTTCATACATTTGTCCCTTAAGGCGGGTTCCGCCTTCGCATCATAGTTTCTTCTTCTCTCATGGAGATCGTCATGCACGTCCTCATCCACGTTACCGCCGCGCGGGGAAAACCCCGCCGCCGCATCCTTTCACTGGCCGTTTCACTCGCCGCACTCCTCTCGCTTGCGCAGGCGCAGTCGCTCCGCGCCGACATCTTCCGTTGGGATAACCAGGCCCTCATCCCAGGCACCGAAGGCATCACTCCCGGGCCTGGTGTGCAGCTCGATCACCGCGACCTGTCATTCGCGAACCTGGCAAGTCTGAATCTCACCGGCGCTAACCTCAACACAACAAACCTAAGTAACGCCAGCCTCAATAGGTCAACTCTGACGTCAGTGGATTTCGCAGGTGCGCAGATCGGTGGAGCAAGCTTCGCAATCACGACTGCGCGGTTTCACCGCGGCGCAACTCTATAGCACTTCCAGTTATCAGCAAAAGAACCTCGCGTTTGTCCGCTTAACAGACAACGACCTGACCGGCTGGGACTTTCGCGGCCAGAATCTGAGTGGTGCGTCGCTAACGTCCACCACATTAACCGGCGCCGATCTAACGGGCGCCGAGATAGTCGGTGGACAATCGCGCCTTGTCGACCAAAGTACTTCAATGGAAAGGACAACGTCGCGCGGATTTACGAAGGAGCAGCTTTACAGCACCGCCAGCTATCAGCGGAAAGATCTCTCGTTTATGTCGATAGGTAATAACGATTTCTCAGGGTGGGATTTCAGCGGCATCGACCTGACGCGCACGCGCTTTGGCGGGGCCACATTATTGAACACCGACTTCACAGGAGCACTTATCGAGCGGGGATCCTTCGACCGCACCACGAGTCTCGGATTCAGCGCACGAGCAGCTCTACAGCACCGCTAGCTACCAACAGAAGAATCTCACAGCCATATCTTTCTCCGAAAATGATCTCACCGGCTGGAGGTTCAACGATCAGAATCTAACACAATCACACTTTTCGCAGTCGAACCTTACCCGAGCAGACTTCTCAAACGCGAATCTGACCAACGTTTCATTCTTTTTCAGCTCAGGCATCGATACTGCCGATTTTTCCAACGCCATCGTAAATGGTGCACAATTCACATTAACGACGCTTACGAAGGAGCAGCTCTATACCACCGCCAGCTACCAACAAGGCGATCTCATCCGAATTAATCTGCAACGCGTGAACCTGGCACAGGCCGACCTGACTGGCCAGGACCTCTCAAACGCCAATCTCGGAGGAGCGACGTTGACCGGCGCAGATTTTCTCAGGCGCAATTATCAAAGGCGCCGCTATTGGCCCGGCCTCAGCTAACTTCACCGCGGCTCAACTCTATAGCACCGCCAGTTACCAACAAAACAACCTCCGAGGCATTTCACTCAATGGCAATGATTTGTCGGGCTGGGACTTTACTGGGCAAGACCTGATCCAGTCCAACTTCACCGAAACGGTTTTGAACAATACGGACTTCTCCGGCGCCGACATGCGCGGCGGACCTATTCTCCCGTCCTCTCCTTCAACCATCCTTCGCAACACCATTCGCTACGACTCACGGATTCGTGGCTTGGAGCTGAAAAACACCGACTCATTGCTCGTTCGCGACTTCGACTCTGCCATCTTTGTTACGCAAGGGTTTGCGATGGCCGACCAGGGAACACTGGACCTGCAATTTGCAGACGCCTCGTGGGGTTCCAAAATCACCTTTACGCCCAGCCTGATCCCTGACCTCGGCGGCGTCCTTGCTCTCAGCTTTGCGCCGTCCGCCGATCTTGCTGCGATGCCTGGAACGGTCTTCGATCTGTTCGATTGGCCGGCGCCGCTTAGTGCGGCCAACCGCTTCGACCGCATCGACACACCCGCTGGATCAGAGTGGGATTTGAGCAACCTCTACACCACAGGCGAAGTTCGACTCCTCGCCATCCCCGAGCCGTCTTCCATCGCGCTAACGGCTCTTCGCGCACTCGCGCTCCTTGTGGCATTTCGCTTGCGACACAGTGCCGCACACACCCCGGCAAAACGGCACTCAACCTCCCGCAATCTAATTGCGATCTTTTTTGCCGCAGCCACATCCTTGCTGACGGTCAGCCGCGCAAATGCAGAAATCCACTTTCTACATGTGCCTTCTGATGCTGCCCCCGTTTACCCACAGAGACCCATAGTCGTAGATGGCACGACGCTCTACGGCTGGGGACGCGACAGTCAGGCCAAAGGCCTGTTGTACCGAATCAACACCGACGGCTCCGGTCTGCAAGTCCTGAAATACATGTCGTTCGAGCCGCCATCCGGCTTCGTGCTGAATAGTTCAACGCTTTATGCGGGTGCAGGCTCCTTTAGCGGCGGGCATATCTTCAAGATCAATACCGACGGCACCGGCGAGAGTTCGATCCATGCATTCTCCTCCTTGTTGCGACCCGAAGAAGGCCTGCAGCCGACAACGACTATGACTCTCGCCGAGGGTACGCTTTACGGCTTGGCAGAGTTCGGGGGGATAGACAATGCAGGAACACTTTTCAAGTTAAACCTCGATGGTTCAGGTTTTCAAACTCTTTACAGATTTGAAGAAAGAAGCCTTGCTTTGAATAACATCATGGGCCCAACTTTGGCAGTGAGTGGCTCAACCGTCTTCGGCATTACTCACGGAAGCTCGAACAGATCGGCAACACTTTACCGCATTGATGCCGATGGCTCTGACTTTCAGGTCCTGCACACCTTTACCGGCAATAGAGGACTCGGTCCGACTCCCGGTCTCCACATCGTCGATTCAGTGCTGTATGGCGCAGTTTCGGCTGAGAACACACCCGGAGGATACATCCAAGGTTCAATTTATCGGATTAACACTGATGGAACTGACTTCCAAGCCATTCGGCCGCTAAACGGCAGCGCATCATTTCTCCAATTGGATGGCTCCACGTTCTATGGCATTGCAAGCAGCGCCGCTGGCGTCGATGCGTTTGGAATGAACATCGACGGGTCCGATTACCAGGTGCTTCATCATTTCACTTCCGGCGATCTTCCCGTTTCATTCGTCAAGAGTGGATCGACGTTATACGGTGTAACGAGCAGAGAAAGCGAAATCTTCGCCATCCCCATTCCCGAGCCAGGCACATGGGCTCTCGCGGCTTTCGCGTTCGTCGGTCTGGCATCCGTGCTGCGCCGCACACGGGTACCCTATCACGCATGAATCGAAACACTGTCATTGCACTCGCGCTTGTTTCAACTCTCTCCCTGGCCACCGCCGCGGCCCGCGCCGACCTCACCTTCGACCTCCGCGCCGTCTCCGGCTCGCAGATTATCATCCATGGCCCCAAATCCGTCGCCGTCAACCAAGACAGCGTCGGCGGCTGGGTTGACTTTGAACTTTGGGCACTCGTCACGGGCAGTAACGCGTCAGTAACCGACGATGGCCTGCAAAACTTCGCCGGCAACATGCTCAGCACTCATATCGGCCGCGGTGCTGCCGCTGGCAGCATGATCAATTCCGGTGAAATTGCGCCGGGAGTAAGGCGCGGGATTGTCACGCCGTTTGATGATGACGGATATCAGCACGGCACTCTCCAAAACCTAGACAGCGATCCCGACTTTGAGATCGGAGGCACTGACCCCACGAACGCACGCAACAAGATAGCGGGCCGCGATAACGCACCCGTTATGGGCTCCCCCGGATCAGAAGTCGCCAACTTTTTGTTGTACCGCTTTACTCTGCCGCTTGAATCAATCCCTGCGCAAGATCCAGGCGATATGACGGCAGTGCACTTCGAACGGTCCATAGTGCCGCTTCACCACCAGTGGCGTGAGGATGGAGTACATTATTCAGCTGTGCTGGTACGACCGAATAAAGTTTTCGTAAACGAGGCCGTTCTTATCCATACTGTCCCCGAACCGGGCACGTGGGCGCTCGCACTCGCCGGATTGATCGGAATCAGTTGGCTTGCGAAATGCCGAAACGATTAGTTTCGCTACGGCGCTCCCCTTCTCGCCAAGCTCGCCGCCATCGCACGTACGCCGTTGATGCTTGGCACGCGCCGCACGGCGAATGTGTAGTAGTGCTTCCGCCCACGGACCACTGAGCCGTGCACAATGTAGTCGCCGCTCGATTCATTGTGGCGTGCTTCAATCTCCAAACCGGGTGCTTCCACGAGCAACACGAGTTCGCCGGGCGCGTGGTTCGGCTCGTTGGTTCGGTCGATGATTACGCAGGAGCCCAATGGCAAATTCATTCCCGCAAGGTAGCGGCGTCGGTTAGCGCCGCAAGCGGAATGCAAAACGCTGGCAGAAGATTGGCGAAGGCCTGGTTTTCGATTGACAGTGAAGCGTGTCCTAACAGTGTGTTGGCCGAAGGGCGGGTAGTTTGTGCTAACGGCCAATGACCGGAGTGGGCGTGTCCCACGCCATCTTGAACAGCGCGTACACCGTCAGAGCGAAAAGCGCCGGCAGCAACATTGGCAACAATTTGGCAATCGCGCGAGCCGTGTTGGAACGTGTCTGCGGCGCTTTGTACGGATTCTCGTCCATCAAAAACTTGCGGGCTCGATTGACGTGTCGTGTGCTAACGAACTGTTGCCGGCAGATGGTAATCCATGCCCCACTCCCAAACCGGCTTCACGACCTTTGCCTCGGGAAAGAGGCGTTGCGCCTTCCGGAAGTCCGATTCGTCGTCAGTGGATAGAACTAGGAACTGCGCTCCTTCCTCACCAAAAACCCAGAGCAGACTGGGCGCCTCAACGAATTGACCGGGCTGAGTATGGATAATGGCGTTCATCTCGCCACCTTCACCCACGAAGTCGCGCCTATCCCGAATCCAGTTGAGGCTCGATGCTACCCACCCCGCCAAAAGTGCGACCAATGTCACAACTACGAACAGCGATCGCAAACTAAAGCGAAACCAGCGTCTCGGCTTCTCGTCCATGTGGGTATTGTAACGGGCGGGCGCTAAGCCGCGATCCCGTCAGCCGCGGCGAGCGGCGAGCCGTTGGCGCAACTACGCACCGGTCTGCTACTTTCCTGGCCGCTTAAGAATGAAGAGCGTAGAGCGGACCGAGTCCTGCGGTACTGCTTGGAAAATCTCCCATCCCTGCTGCCCCTCGCTAGTAAGGCGATCCCTGGCTTCCGCCAAGCTTCGGTCTTCTGTAGGCACTCGAATTAACTGGTATTCCCAATTCTGCACCTTTGGAACCTGCTGAAGTGCGTTCGGTATTGGGGCAACCTGAGCTGTGGACTGGCGATCGCCGCTGTGGGCGAAAATGGCGAGGACCAAGAACACGACAGCAACAAGAGTGGCGGAATTGCGCATGGCAACCTCCAGGGGATTGAGGGAAAGCCGAACCGCTAGCCATTCTACCCGTGCTGAAAAAAGGCCGCCGTGCTGGAGTGTCGGTCGATACGCGGGACGTTGGAGGCAAGAGGGCGGAAGAATGGCTGTGGGGCGATCGTGAGAATCCCGCATTCTGAAGTCAGGCGGAGGGTAAGTGAAGCGGCAAATCCATCGATGAGTTGGAGCGACTAACTTATGGCCGTCCTACGGGCGCAATCGGTCGCTTAGAAAGCAATCGGCGCAAATCGTCGTCTCGTGCGTAGTCCGCTGCACCCTTGCCGACTTTGTTTTTTATCGAAGGATCAGCACCATACCGCAACAGAATCTCGACGATCTGCCTGACTACAGCGGCCTTGCCCGCCGTGCCGGGAGCTCCGGTCGAGGTTACGGCGCGGTGAAGTGCCGTGGAACCCGAGCGCTTGCAGGTTTGGTTTACGGCAGCCCCATGATTAAGCAGAGCCTCTACGGCTGCGGGGCTTCTGAACCGAACAGCGTGGTGCAAGGGGGTGACGCCGTTCTTGTCAGTCTCTTGGATGTCTGCACCTGCCTTGAGAAGCGACTCGATTGCGGACCGCTGTTTGTCCGGGTCGGCGTTTCGCTCACAGCAGACGTAGGAAAGCTCACCGGCCTTCATAAATTTTTAGCCACTAATACACTCTTAGTAGACTCTACGCAGACAAATCATAAACGCCCAGAAACATGGGCGACTTCCTGGCGCGGTCAGTATAGAAGAGCCAATGGCGCAGTGCCAAACGAAAAACCCCCTCGCCCGAGTCGGCGTGATTCTGACGACGGGGTGCAGTGCCTTACCGGGAGGAGAGGCACTCGCTGGCGGCCGCCAGGAAACGTCTCAGTTAGGAAGATCGCCGCGGTCTCGCGTGGCCCGCGTGGCCAGCGCCTTGTGCGCGTAGAAGTTGATGTCGTACGACAGCGAATGCACCGAGCCATCGCAGTACGCGACGTTCCAATGCGTCAGGTGCGCGCTGCCAAAGCTGTGGCAACTCCAACAGTTTTCAACCGTCGGAACATCGTGGTTCGGTGTCCGCTTGGCAAATCGGACGCAGTTGCCGCGCGGACATTTGAAGACGCTCTCATGGTCCCCGGGATCTTTACCGGTATCGTAGTTGTCGTTGGTGACTGCTTTTTCGCCGATGAGATACGTGCTACTCAGCCCGTCCTTTACGTCCTTGGCGCGCACGTAATGAAGCTTCTTTCCGGCCCTCCGCTCTTGCTCTCGCGCAATCTCCCAAATCCCGGGATGTTTGACCGCGATTTCATCGGGATGATCCGAAGCGCCGCCGTTTAGCGCGTAGTCGGAGCGAGCGCCGTCGCCATTCGGCATCGCGCCCGGCCGCCACGGGCTGTCGAATTTCGGAATCGCGCGCGCCGGCCGCCGGCTTGGACAATGGAGGATCGTTACAGGCGTAGCGACGATCTGCTCCATCGGGCGGCGCTGGTTTGATAAGAAGTTTGTCACCCCGTTGTACCCTGACGCATTTCCCCACTCGTTGAACAGCGCATCCTCTTCAACATAGGGCAACAGCAATGTGATCCACGTGGGCTGGTTTTGCAGGACCTCTACCTCGGACGCGTAGCGTCGATGGTCCTGCTCGAAGTTGATCGCCGCCAGTGCGAGCTGCTTGAGATTGTTGCGGCAATGCACTCGTCGCGCGCTTTCGCGCACACTCTGTAAAGCGGGCAGCAACAGAGCGGCAAGCAAACCGATAATGAAGATCACCACCATCAGTTCAATGAGCGAGAAGCCGGCACGGCGTGTCATACGCTGTCCCTTGCGTCTAGAGAAACGCAAATGAAGTTGACCGCCCTCTGTGCCGTTCCTGATTGTAACGCCAGAATAACCCACTGGCAAAGAACTCGATGGGCGCCATTAGAGGAACCAACACGATGCCAGTGCGCAACGGGTATGACTTGGAGATGATCCGCGACTTTCTGGAACAGTTGCTTTGGGAAGTGCGTGTCAATCACTTCGACAACACCAACGAGAATCCGGCCAACCCGGAGTTGGCCGAGCAGCTCAAGAAGTATCACCGGAAGTACCATCGCACACTCGTGCCGTTCATCAAGCTGGGTACTGCCGGATTGGACAAACAGCAGATTGACGACGGACGGCAGCGTCTGCGGTCGCGCGTTGCCGCACTACGTCAGCGGCAGCTTGACGCGCTCGAATCCTTGCAGCCCTTGTTCGAGTACGCGATGATTGCGGCACAGCAGCCGTCGTCCATCGAACATGCGCCCGTGATCCCGGTCAGAGTCGATCAGATCGATCAGCTCTAGCGGCGGTCGGGGTATGCGGCCTTCCACATCCACTTGGGAGGACCTGCGATTTGCGCCTCAGGAAAAAGCCGGCGGGCCTCTGCCGTGTCTGTTTCGCTTTGGAGCACAATGGACTCAACGCCATCCTCGCCGAAAAGCCAAAGCAGACCAGGCGCATAAAAGGCAGAGTCAAATCGGGCGATTGCAAAAGGGTCCGATTCCAACTTGCGCACAAACTCCCGCCGCTCGCGAATCCAGTTTGCGCTGTAGGCCGCCCAAAGTGCGACCAACGTCACGAAAATGAAAAGTGACCGCAGGCCAAAGCGGAAGCGGCGGCGATTCGGCTTATCGTCCATCTATTCCACCGCCTTCCATTCGCTATCTGCACTGACGCTTCGAGGCTTTAGCTCGTCGATCGACGTGAAGTTTGCGGCAAGGGGTAAGATGACATCCTTTGTTGTCACGATCAGCCAGTTATTGCTACCCGGTTCCAGTCGGACGTCAGCCAGAACTGTTGCGCGTTGGCCGAGCGCGCCGGTCTTCTCATTCCTGACAATCGGAAGTTCGATGTAGGGGACAAAGACCAGCGTCGCGCCGTTCTGGTTAGAGGAAACGCGCACGACACCCAAGTCCCCCTTGTCATTGAGGACCGCCGGCATGTTGGACGTGGGGACGCGAAAGATGGCCATCTCGGTCATTCTAGCGGTCGCCCATTAGCCGCTGACCGTCGCAAGAAGGCCAAAAAGAAGGTTCGCTCCGGTTACGGGGACAAAAGAGACCGCCCAAATCTGGCCAATCCTGAGAGCAAATAGGCACTGCTTTATTGTCCTCTACGACGGACGCCCATGGGGGACACTCCAATTAGAGGACGACTCACAGCAGGTCGCCAGGGAGTACCGAGCGGAGCTTGCTATGTGCAGTGAGGCAGGTGAGCCTACCCCAAGCCGATCAACTGCTGGATACGCTCGACCGAGATCGGTTTTTGCATGTAACCCACAATCCCGGCTTCATCCCGCTTGATTTTATCATCCGGCAGCGATGTGACGGCCCACACTTGAACATTCGTGAGATCACATTGGCTCTTAAGTTGCCGGGCGACTTCGTAGCCATCCATGTCCGGCAACGCAATGTCCATTAGAACGAGCTGCGGTTTGCTCTGTTGATATACCGATAGCGCTTGTTGGCCACTGGTTGCCACCACAATTTCATGCCCCAGTTTCCACATTAATGCGGTTATTAGGGCGGCAATATCCGGCTGGTCCTCCACCACCAAAACTCTCATTCCCCTCTCCGCTTCTCGGTTCTCCTTCGGATGGATCGGCAGATAATAGGCTAAGGGAACAACTCTCGTGCCGATCCGGCGAAACCGCGAGGGCGGATTCCGTCCGGTGGGAACATCGCCAGCAGCGGCAGGCCTCTTCAGGGTCTAAAGGGGGTCATTCCCCTTTGACATCGAGCCGATTGCACTGCAATTCAATCGTCGCAAGCGCGTGAGTCACCGTCCGCGTGAACTGGTCGAGCACAATTTCTGTTGCCTCCTCCATTGTGGCGTGTTCTGGCAGCCATTGCTCGTTGGCGAACCGCTCCAACTGCTCGCCGATGTTGAGCGGGTCCGAGCCGACGGCTTGAGCGGTGAAGCGGAAGGACATAGCGATCTACCTTTGAAGCGATTGGGGTTATCTTCAACCATCCATGGAGAGGGGGACTCGTTGGAACTGACTGCCTCTGAAGAGCATGTTTTTCAGTTTTCTATGGGTAAGGGCGAAAAAATCCGTTGACGTGCTTCGGGTGCCGGTTAACTTGGGGGGGTTAGCCCAGGCGATCCGGGTTCTGCCGGCGGGGCTGATGACCGGTGAACAGTCGGCCAAGACCTCGCGAGGAGCCCGCTAATGATTCGCCTCTTCACTTCGCTCACGCTTGTTTGCGCGAGCGTTCTGTTCGTGCCCCAACCTGCCCAGGCCGTCACGATCGACCTGGTCCCAGTCGGTAACCCCGGCAACGCGCCGGATACCCGCTACAACGGTATCTCCGTCGGCTCGGTCGCGTACTCCTACCAGATCGGCAAGTACGAAGTCACAGCCGGTCAGTACACCGAGTTCCTTAACGCCGTGGCCAAGGCCGACCCCAACGGGCTGTACAACACAGTGATGGGCGATACCGGTGGTCTTTCACTCGGCACCAATATCCAGCGAACTGGTTTCTCACCCAACTTCAGTTACACGGTTCCCGCCGACTGGGCCAACCGGCCAGTGAACGACGTGAGCTTCTGGGACGCGGCCCGGTTTGCCAACTGGCTCCACAACGGACAGCCCACCGGAGCGCAGGGTCCGGGAACGACCGAGGACGGCGCGTATCACGATGTTGGCAACCAGACGCTGTTTGGACGCAACGCGAGCGCGACATTCTTCATTCCCACCGAGGACGAGTGGTACAAGGCGGCTTATCACGATCAGACGGCCGGCCTGGCTGCCACTTACTTCGACTATCCGACGGGGACGAACGCGGAGCCGGGAAGAGATATGAATGAAACGACCAACGCGGGCAACAACGCGAATTACTTCCTCAGCGACTATTTAATTGGCAGCCCGTACTATCGCACACCGGTCGGCGAGTTTGAGTTGTCCGACAGTCCCTACGGGACATTCGACCAGGGCGGCAATGTGTGGGAGTGGAACGAAACAAAGGTGATCAGTCCGTCGCGTGGTATGCGTGGCGGGACGTTCGGCGGCCCCTCGAACATCCTGCACGCGTCCTCCCGCCCCAACAACATCCCCACGAACGAGAACGGCGATGTGGGGTTCCGGGTGGCGAGCATTCCTGAGCCAGCCGGCATCACGTTGTGCTTGGCCGGTGTGTTGATGTTGATGCTGAGAAGAGGACGGGAGTCGCACCCTTTACCGGCCGCGGCAAGCGGAGTTGCTCACCGAGGCGAATCGGCAGATTGAAGTGCTGCGGTGGCTGGTGCGGCTGGCCCACCAGCGCGAATTGTTCACCGTGCGGCATACGGGTTCGCCTGCCAGGGATTGACCGAATGTGGTCGGATGGTCGGCGGCTGGCTGAATCAAGGGGCCCGCCAAGGAGGGAGCCGCCCATGCACCGGCATTGGCACCTATCTAGAGCGAAGGGCGGCGGCCTAGCCTATCTGCATCTCTTCTGCGAGCCCTTCTGGCTCGATAGGCCACCAGGGCGACTCGCTTTTTTGCCTGCGAATCGCTGCCACCTCTCGACGATCACGTCCACATACAGCGGGTCGAGCTCCATCAGAAATGCCCGTCGCCCTGTCTGCTCCGCGGCAATGAGTGTGCTGCCGCTACCTCCGAACAGGTCCAGCACATGCTCGCCGGGACGCGATGAGTAGTTCATCGCACGAGCAGCAAGTTCGACCGGCTTCTCTGTCAGGTGGATCATCGATTGTGGGTTGACCTTTTTGATGGGCCATAGGTCAGGCACGTTGTTCGGGCCGAAGTACTTGTGTGCTGCGCCTTCGCGCCAACCGTAAAAGCAGTTATGAGTCACGATCCCGTCCGCCACGTAATGCCGGTATCGCTCCACCTCCATGGAGTAGACAAGTCCGGAATAGGATTGAACATCGATCGCGCGGATGGTCTCCCAAGTCACCTTTTGGCCTTTGATGGGAAGAGGCACGGCCATGATTTGGGGAAAAAGGTTGCTGCCCCGTACCGTCATTGGGTGCCGAGCGCCGTACTTGGGGCGCGTGTTTCTGACTTGGACGAACGGGTATTCTCGGCGGCGATGATAGGCCTCGAGCGCTCGATTGGCAGCACGATCCAACTCATCCAGGTCCATGCATTCGTACAAATAGGCAATCTGGCTTGCCTTTCGCTGCCAATCCTCCGATCCCTCCTTCCAGCATGTGGTCGGAATGCCAAAGCGAACCGATACGAGCTGCTCAGTGATTCGGGCATCCACGTGAGTTGAATGGATGCTGAGAATCCAGCCTTCCTCGCCCCCTTCGCTGGACATGCGGCCTTTCAGGCCAAAGCCCCAGGTGGTGAGCATCTTTGTAACACCCACTCGCCACCAGCGGCCCCGCCTCATTAGGTAGACGCACCACATCGAGCGATATTCGGGAGTAAGCTTCACACTGCAAAGATGGCCTGCGGTACACCAGGTCGTGTGACCTCCAGCCACAATTCCGTAGAGCGATCCGTCGTAGGGTCGGCTGGTTGTGCGAATCCCGAGTCCTTGCCGAAGCCCAACCATTGACGAGTGAGGCCGGCTGAAACTCACGACGCGGTCGCTGTCGTTGAGGCTCCCAAGCGAAGCAGAGCCACTCGGCGTCATCACCTGCGTATCAGGAGGCTGGCACCACTCGTGGTCTCCCATGAAGTCCTTGCGCGTGAGCACCGGGTGTTGCTTGTGCCAGATGATCGACTGGCTGAAGTAGAGCTCGCACGCTTTGAATACCGGCGGATAGTTCGCGACGTTTGCGTAGCCGCCCCAGACGTAGAAGGCACGGCCAGGCTCAAGCACGCGGGCGATGTTCCCGAACCACGCGCGCAGCAATCGATCGAACTCCTCGTCGGAGACGAAGTCGTTGGCCAGCGGTCGATCCTTGGGCCGCAGCTTCTTGGTTGTCGGCTTCGACTTCGATGGGAAACGCGCCAGGTCGAGTGACTGGTGGTGCGTTGCCCTAAACGAACTGTTGCCGGCGGCGATCGCGTTGTTGCTCCGCGGCTCGACCTTCACGTTGTACGGCGGGTCGGTGTTGACCAGCTGAATCTTCGCTCCGTCAAGCAGTCGGTCCACATCGTCCGGATCAGCCGAGTCGCCGCAAAGTAGTCGGTGGTTCCCGAGAATCCACAGGTCGCCGCGCTTTGATATTGGCTCGTCCGGCGGCTCGGGGATGTCGTCCGGATCAGTCAGCCCATCCGTGGCGTCCGGCGCCATGATCTCGACGAGCTCGTCCTTCGAGAACCCGAGCAGCTCGAGGTCGTAGTCCATTTCCTGGAGGCCGGTCAGCTCCATCGCGAGCAGCTCGTAGTCCCATTCACTGAGCTCAGCGGTCTTGTTGTCAGCAAGCCGATACGCCTTGATCTGCTCGGCCGTCAGCCCCTTAGCGACATGGACCGGGACTTCAGGCAGGCCAAGCTTCTCAGCGGCCTTCAGCCGCGTGTGGCCAACGATGACCACGCCGTCCTCGTCGACTACGATCGGCTGGCGGAATCCGAACTCGGTAAGCGAACGTGCTACCGCTTCGACAGCCGAGTCGTTCACGCGAGGATTGCCAGGATACGGCTTGACGTCGGAAGGCTTCCGCAACTCGATTTTCATGAGGAGCACCCACACGTGAGGACGTGCTGGTTGCTCCGAGTTGCGGAGTGCGGCCCCGGAAAGACCGGAGCGGCGGGCAGGCGGACCAGAAGCGCGCTCTGCCGCTAACTGCGGGTTATTGTAACCGGATCGGTTCCAAGAGTGTGAGCTCGAGTCCCGCGGTCGATGTGGCCGAAGCTGGTTAGCGACACAACGAATGCTGGAGCACGGTCGGTAGCCACCCAGAGTCCGAAACTGATTGGCGGCCGGTACGAGGCAATTTGAGACTTGCTGGGCGTGTAACGCTATTGCGTTTTATTATGTAGAGAGCACAACTCGCCGCACCTTTCTGAAATCCGCCAGTAGCGGAATGCTCGTCACCGGCCAAACCGAACACCACAACAGCGTGGGCTACCGCTACGCCGACATGCCGGTCGGTGGAGTTTTCGGATACGCTCACGGTAATCGTCGGACCATAACAACCAAGCGTCATTTACGGGGTGGACGGCTACTCTTCTGCCCGCATCTTGGTGAAACTTCGCAATCAGCCGTTGAAAATGACACCTCTGTAGTACAGGCGAACGGTTGCACGATCCGGAGGAATCCACACATGCACGACGCTGCCCTGAAAGCACTCAAGTCCTCAGTTCTCGCAGCCTGCTATTTGATCGTTGTGGTGCGCACGGCGTCTGCCGAAGAGAAGAGACCTGCGTCCCCGACGTCGGGACGGGCGGCGATCTCGACAACGCCGAATCAAAGCGTTCGCGAAGCCGCAACGCGAGCGGTTCGACTCATTGACCGAACTTCGGCCAATTTCCTGACCACGCGCGCATGCTTTACCTGCCATACCCAAACGCTTTCGGCTATGGTTCTCAGAGATGCTCGCAAAGTCGGCATTGAGATCGACGAAGCGAACTTCAAACGACAATACGAACGGGCGATTCGAGGACTTGATGACTTGGGCGGGGCGACCTCCGCGTGGACACCGTGGGTTATGCGTTGTGGGCGCTGGACATCGGCCAGCACGCGCCAGACGATAAAACCGAAGCAATGGTTGAGTATGTCTTGAACTACCAAAAGGATCTCGGCGCGTGGAAAACAACCGTTGATCGACCGCCCGCGGAAGCCTCCAATTTCACAACGAACTACGTTGCCCTCCGTGGACTCAATCGATACGGCAATGCGAAACAACGAGAGGCGATTGCGACGAGAGCAACCGCAGTCAAGCAGTGGCTGGAATCGGCCAACGCTGCCGACACGGAAGACCAGGTCTTCCGCTTGCGTCTCGCCCACGAACTGAAGTTGCCTTCGGACAAGGTGGATCGCTTTGTGCAGAAATTGCTGAGCGAGCAGGACGCCGACGGCGGATGGGCACAAAAACGAGGAATGAAGCCCGATGCATACGCGACAGGTTCGGTGCTCGTCGCACTGCATGAGGCCGGCGGACTGTCCTGCCAGCACTCGGCCTGGCTGCGTGGGCTCGGCTACCTGCTACGAACCCAGAAGTCCGATGGGTCATGGCATGTCGTAAGCCGAGCCAAGCCTCTTCAGGAGTATTTCGAGAGCGGCTTTCCGCACGGAAAGGATCAGTTCATTTCAGCCTTTGCCACAGGCTGGGCCACCGAGGCGCTGTTGATGTCCCTTGCACAAGAGCGCCGTTGATCGAACGTGCATGACGATCGCGGGTTACTGCGCTAAATCCGTTGAGAAAGTGCCGAGAACTCGTCGACACCCTCCGACTGTAACCTTGCGCGTCTCGGTCTTGACGGGCGCCTCGATCGCGATTCGCGCCCACCTTCCCCTGCGGCCCGATGAAGCGTGCAGCAGCATTGATAGGTCATGAAGTGCTCGTCGTGCGCGGAGTGCGGCCCAGGAAAGACCAGGGCGGCGGGCAGGCGGACCAGAAACCCGCATGCCTCTATGCTTATATGATTTTAGCCAGTCGCGAGATTAGGGACTGGAATGGCACGAAGTGTAATCGAACGCGCCTCAGGCCTTCGAAAGCAGTGATGGGTGTGTGCTGGGAGAACAGTCGCGAGAGGTCGGCAGACGGGTCGCGCTCATTCCACCAACTCAGGTAGAATTGCGATTCCTTCGCGTGATCGTGATTCACCAACTAGGTCCAGCGAACGCCGACGGCGCGAGTTGCAGCCTTAGAGGGTCGGTCATAACAGGACACTATTTGGAGGTGGCGCCGATGGGCTTGTGTCACCGACGCAAGACTCACCGTTCGCCAGGAAAGGTTTTCCAGCACATGGCCGACGTTATCTCCGGGATTAAGCCTTGGCCTTCTTATTGATGCTTTTGCTGAGGGTTGTTAATTTCTTGTCAGCTGCCTCTTCCTCACCCAGGTTCGCGCCGAGGGCGGCCTTGGCGCTCTTGTATCCCAAAACGTCCGCCCACGTGCAGAGCGTTCCGTACGTTGCAATCTCGTAGTGCTCTACTTTCTGAGCGAGGCCAATCAATACCGCGTCCATCACCTCAGGCTCCGCCTCTTCCTTCATCATTTCACTCGCTTCTTCTATCAGTCCGGCCATGGCCTCGCACTTTTTAGCCTTCGCCGCCTTGCCCGTATCACCAAACGCCTCTTCAACTCTCGTGACCTGCTCTTCAGTCTCAGCGAGATGGGCAGTAAACGCTTCGGCGAGCTTGGGAGACGAGGCCTTCTTGGCCATTTTGGGGAGAGCTTTGAGAAGCTGCTTTTCGGCGTGGTAAACGTCGCAAAGTTCGTCGTAGAAGGCGTCTGCTAAGGTTTCGAGTGACATGGGCGAGATCCAATTTTTACTGATGGAAGTATCAAACGAAAGAACAAGCGGTTCATTAACATAGCACTGCCGGGCGACAGGCGACAGTCGCGCTTGGTCGTGTGGGTTCGAGGCGGCGGTCGATTTGACACGCCGCGCGCGTGTTCGCCAGTCAAGTTGGTGGTAGGGTCTCAAAAAGGGTCCTTTTGCAGAGCGCACCCGCCGATGCGCTATGACTGACGCTGCCCCAGACAAAAACATAACCCGTCTGGTGCAACGACGAAAAAGACTCGAAAGGACGTCTCACCGTGCCGATCGATTCGGTATCCAGCGTCTTGTCGATCGAGGCCATTCGACTGCATCTCAGCAAATGCCGCCTCGACGTCATCGACTTCAAAGAAACAGCCCTCTTGAGACGGATCACCCCCATTCTGCGCGAGCCCGATCTCGATTCTGTCTCGCCCAAGGATCACTGCCCTACAAGGCGAATCGGCGCACGACACGACCTTGAAACCCATCACTGCTTCGTAGAACGAAATCGCTGCATCGACGTTCTCGACCGGCAGATTCATGGCATCATCTGCGTACGGCACGGCTCTCATGAAAATCGCGGACACGGCTTCTCCTTTACCCAATCTGTGGAAACCACATTGTAACGTCAAGAAAAACCGCCGGGCGCAGTAGGCCCCCAGTTTTGACGCCGAGAATCGTTCGTTTGATGGCGTGTTTTTACCGCTAGACTGACGGCGGAGTGCCAGACGCGACGTGGAAATGAGTTTGCTGCACAGTATTACTATGTCATCAACGGGGTGGTTCGTTGAAACGTGTCGTCGGACCTACGGAGTTGATCGCAGTAGGGACCGATCGTGAAAGTATGAAACGAATCGTATTTGGAATATGGCGATTCGCGGCCGGGTTGACCGCTCCGTCTAACCGGCGAAATCTTCGCCGTCTGCGGGAGCGGGGTGAAACGCTAAGCTCCTTCAAAGTCCGGGAAGCGACTGCTGCCGATATCCCGACGCTTGCCCAGCTCCATGTCACCACCTGGAATGCGACTTATGCACCGCTTCTAATGAAGGGACCAAGCGTCGAGGTCCGTGAGCAGCAATGGCGGATGAAGTTCGGAATCGCGGATCCCAGTTGGTTCTGCTTTGTTGTCGAGCGGCCAGATGGGCAGTTAGTCGGCTTCGCACAAGGCAGCAAAAGTGATCATCCGGACTATGCAGGTGAACTCGGCAAGATCTACCTGCTGAAGGATTATCAGTGCCTTGGCTTAGGCCAGCGACTGCTTGGGCACGTGGCAAGACGATTCCAAAGTCTAGGTATTAATTCGATGTGGCTCTTTGGTGACGCGCGGAATCCATCGAGCCGAGTATGGAAGCGGTTGGGCGCGGTGAAGACTGACCCGGATCCTGGAACTGGGAACTACGGATGGCGTGATCTTGCCAAGCTCGCCGGACTTCCAGAGTGATTCAGATGAAAAACCCAACTCAGCTGTCGCGGACTAACGAGGCGTTCACCTGACCCTCCGCTGCCCGGACGAAGATGGGCGATAACGCGTTCGGCAACCTGCGTTGCCGGCGCTTTGAAGTGATACCGTACGGACAAGCCCGAAAACGTTCTTTTTCTGGCACTTACCGGTGCGAATCACTTCACTGCCGCCTTTTCGAACGATGATGTATGAGAACTCATGTCATCAAACAAAGTGCGGAGAACTTGTCGCTAGCGAAGTAATTGACGCTCCGCGAAACGGGGATCACGATCGATTTACGCAGGCATCGCCATTCAGGCGTCTTCCGTAGCGACACGCCGTCGGCCCCCCGACGAGTTTGGAAGCGATCAACAAACAACCGTTAAGTAAAGTCCTCAGTCGATCAAACAAACTCGTCTAAATCCAATTCGCAGAATACCGCCCCCGCCGGCGCCGTGATCGCGATTCTGGCCCGCCGCCCTTTGCGGCCGACGAAGCGCACGGTCACCTCCACGCCGTTGATTTCGATCGCGCGGCTCTCGCCCGGAGAGTACCAGTCGATTGATTGGCTGGTGCGACGCTCTGGCTGGTGACATTCGGTTTGATCCTGGCCGTCTTGCATCGAGTTTGTGCCTCACGTTGCGCCCGTCGCTGCGCATGATTTGCTCGCGCGACGAGTGAACGCCGAGCGTCCACGAATGTTCGTTCTGCTGCGTATCGTCCATCGCCTTTGCGTCGTCCGATCGTTGCCAGGCTCTACTGTCGCGAACTGTCGCGACAGTCCGTATTGTTTTCTATCGTGCGCGCCGGACGCGCGTGCGCGTGAACAGACTGGCGCACAATGGGAACTGTCGTAACAGTTCGCGACAGTGCGCTTCGGTAGCTCTTGTATCAAAGCGCGGCCTTACCATATGGAAGATCCTTTAAGTCCAATGCCTTCATAGAACGGCTGCTGCCCCGTTCCACGACGGCGGACAACTCCAGGGACCGCGGCGGCGAGATTCCGACCAAACGTTTGCCTTGCACCCGTGACGTATCTACCTTCCTCTGTGCACCACTTCCGCCACTGCTCGAAAAGGTCATCGACTGAAACACGGAACCCAGCGCCGACCGTACACATCTCCCGGACAAAGGCCCGGACCGGTGATGCGAGGTTTTCGAGGTCTTGTACCGCATCCTCAACGCTCTGCGGCATTTGAAAGTGCCCCCGCTCGCGAAGTCGGTGCCAGCCTTCGATCGCCCAGTTGAGGATTCCCGGTAGCTCGAGCAGAAGCCTTTCGGTCAGCTCCGTGTCCTCACGTCCGTAAAAGCTCTCGGTTAGTCGCAGGATCAGGAAGCGTCCTGCCAGCGCCCCGCTCGCGTCGTTGAGCTTCGGCAACTCGTTGCTGAGAAACAGGAATCGAACGAGAAGCTTCATGTTGACGCTGCCCAAGTACTTGCGGTCGATGCTGAGCCCGTCCTCGCCGCTGATGCAGAGGAGCCTCTCGACGACGGTGGTGATGTTGTCGCCGCTAAAACGGGCATCGCTAACGATGGCCAAGCTCTTGCCGATCAAAGGTTGTAGTCCAAACGCACCTGCCAAACTCGACGTTGTGGGTCCGCAGACGTTACCGGCACCGACCAATTGCGTTAACACTCGGGCCAGAGTGCCCTTACCGCTCCGTCGGGGCCCAACAATGAGCAGCATTTTCTGCTGCGAGGTGTCGGCGGACAGGCAATAGCCAAACCACTCCTGCAGGAGAGACTGCGATTCGATATCGTCATCGAACAGTTGATGCAGGAAGTGCCGCCATGCCAAAGGCGCTGGAGCCGACGAGTCTGGATCGAAGTCCAGGGCATTCATATTGAAGAACCGCGGCGTCGGCTCGAGTAGATCGCCCGTGGGCAAGTGAAACAGCGCCGAACGACAAGGCAGGATCTCCAGCGGGTCGATCTGCGGCGGTTCGCCCGGCAGCCAACTGGGAATGGCCAAGTTTGCAGGAAGATGCACATGAGCGCGAATGGTATCCAAAGCGGCCTTCACCGTCGTTGGATTTGATTCGAAGTGGCCAAGCTCGATCTCGCCCCGCCGGTTAGCAATGTACCGATCGGCATTATGCAGCCAGACATGGAGAACCTTTCGGACCTCCTCGTCTTCGATCTCGGCAAACCGATTGCCTGTCCACCTCCAAAAGGTGCCCGCGAACGTGTGGATCGCGCGTCCAAGTGGGTGTTGATAAAACTCCTCTACGAAGGCATGTGCGGTTGGCAATGTGCGTCGAGGGGAAAGTACGAGCTTTCCCGTGACGGGATTGTGAGTGCCGAGCTGAATTAGGCCTTCGGCGTCGAGATCAGCGCGAACTGCCTTGCCGCGAGTACAGGTCTGTTCAGCATCGCGCAGGCGCGTGGTGATTTGGTCATCGGTCCAGCGACGCGGAAAAGGTCGCAGACGCTCGTAGGTGCGGATGACGTCGATCGCTGACTTGTTGTCGAGGTCGTGCTCGACGGCACGGCAGGCAGCTACAAAGAGCCGCCGTGAGCCGTCCTTGTAGTCCACGATCTCGATTCGTAGCAGTGACGCCAGGCAGCGGTGCGCCCGCACTTGCGGTGATACTTCCGCAGGGACGTCCGGCTTCGGTGCCGTTTGTCCATCTGCGGCGCTCCGCCGTGCGCGGGTTGGGGCACGCTCTCCGAGCCGACGCTTTACCTCTGCTGCCAGCCTGTGCACGTCGTCATGGAGAACGTCGGGATCGATCTCCGCGGGTTCTGCGTCTTCATCCTCCCAAGTAATTTCTTCGCCGCTTTCATGAACGCTCGGCGGGATGACCGTCTGCATCCCGGTGGACCGTAGCTCGACAAGCATGCCTGCAGACTTGCTTTTGTGCTGCTTCGAGTTGGTCGGGCTCGTCACACGGTAAAGGCGATGCGACCGCGGCTTGCCCTTTCGCCCGAAGACAGCTGGTGTCGGTGGCAGATACTCGTCCGCCAACTGGACGGCCAGCGGATGGTCGAGGTCCACATCTACAACGAAACCGGACGGCTCACCTGTCAGCAACCCAACATTCTGCGGGTGGCCATTGAAGTGCAATGGCAGCATCTCCTCGGTCAGGCGCAATTGCTGCCAGCCCTTTTGTCCCGGGTTCTTTGACCGAAACGGGATGGGAACTAGTCGCCAACCGCGCCGCGTCAGTCGACGGGCATGATCGAGAACGGTCATCCGTGCCACTCATGCGCAAGAGCTTAACTTCGGGCCACGCGATTCTCTTCCACTGTGTTCAGAACGTCCGACCACCGCACGCGACGACTTTTACCGAGCTTGACGTACGGCAGGTCGCCGGCTTCCATCATCGCGTAAACCTTCGATCGGCTGAGACTGAGGAACTTCGCCACCTCGACCACGTGCGCCAACGTGTTTTGGTTGTCCACGGGTACGGTTGCCATCGTTTAAAGTCTCCAATTGTTCTGTTACTTTATCCACGGCAGATCACGTATCCACTATTATCCGCGCCGTGGCTTGCGGTGCAATACTGTTTCCTATATACTTCTCGTAACAGTTTGCGTAACGCGGAGTCGATCGCATGAAGGCCCAAGTCAAATTTCAGATCGAGGTTCGGCGGTACTTGGATGGCTACGTTTGGGTGGACAACGCGGAAATGCTTCGAGGGGGAAGTGAAACAGCGCTATACCCAAAGCTGGACGTGGAGCCAGTGCCCCAGAGAAAGATCGTCGCCGAGTTGTACGAGCCGCTGAAGACCGAAAGCGGACTCTTTCAAACGTTTGCCAACCTCGAGCCGACGAAGGACGCAATTCTGGCATTTGCAAATCAATTCGGTCAGCTGTGCGGAGACACGTACCTTGGAAGAAATATTCGACCGATCGGTGTCGTTTTTCCTATGGGCTATGTTTCCGTTGATCCATTCCATCGTTGGACGCGCGACATACTCACCGTTCGCCATTGGCTAACTATTTGGAACCTCATTCTGGCGCGAAACGGCCGCGGTATCGTGAACTATTTAGGCACGTTGCCGGCATTGCAGGAAAAGGAAAGGGTCGCCAAGAACCTCCATCATCCGGTGTATTTCTTCATCGAGCAGTCGCGACCAATCTTGGAGGCGGCCACTAATCAACGCATTGACGTCGCCCGGCGTTGCCTATGCGAAGCCATTGGACGAAACATTCGAGCGTCTACTCTAACTCGCTCACATCCGGAAATGCGGTTAAACCCCGTCCGAGACCAAGGCGCTGACTTTACGTTTCATGGTGGGGATTTGGCGACTGCCATCTGGGTGCAGTTTGGTTTCGCGATCGCGGAGGACAAGAAGTACGGCTTCTGCGAGGTGTGCGGCAAGCCCTTTGAGATTTCACCTCAGACCGCCAGAACCAACAGAGTGTTTTGTGGCGTCAATTGCCGGCTGCGGGCCTATCGAAAGCGCCAGAAAGAGGCAATTCAGATGCACAAGCAGGGTAAGAAACTCAAACAGATTGCCGATGCCCTCAAGTCGGACGTCCCGACCGTCAAGGGCTGGATCGCAGCGGCAAAGGAGAAGGAAGAATGACCAAACTAACAAGAACAATGACGCGCAAACGACGCGGACGTGGAGAAGGATCGATCTACCAGCGGAGCGACGGCACCTGGTGTGCGACCTACAGTTCCGGGTACGACTCAAACGGAAAACGGAAGCGGAGGACGGTCTTTGGCATCACAAAGGAAGATGTCTGCAACAAAATGGCCCGCGTCCAGACGAGCAAGTTAGATGGCGTGCTAAGCGAGCCAACAAAGCTGCGCCTGTCTGGCTACCTTGACCGGTGGCTCAAGGACGCCGCCAAGCCCTCGATCCGGAAGACGACTTACCTGAACTACGAGGGGATCGTCGAGAACCACATCAACCCCCGCATTGGCGGAGTCGCCCTATCGAAACTGAACCCGGCCCATGTTCAGGGCCTGTACGCCGAGATGGAACGGGACGGAGTCAGTGCCTATGTCAGGCACATGACCCACGCTGTGTTGCGGCGCGCGCAAAGCAGGCGGTCAAGTGGGGATTCGTGCCGCGGAACGCGTGCGATGCCGTTGATCCCCCTCGCATTACCAAGCGGACAATCACGCCGCTCACGGCTGAGCAGGTGCAAAAACTGCTCAGGGCGTCAAAGGACGATCGTCTTCACGCCCTCTACGTTTTGGCAGTCGGTTCTGGCCTGCGCCTTGGCGAGATCTTCGGGCTGCAGTGGCAGCACGTGGACCTCAAGGCTCGCGCCATAACCGTTTGCCAGTCGCTCCAGGAAGTGAACGGCCAATTGGAACTGGCCGAGCCCAAGACCGCCAAGAGCCGGCGCCGCGTGGACCTGCCGAAGACGGCCGTCGATGCGCTCTGGAGACATAAGGCGCAGATGCTGGCCGAAGGGTTCGCTGCAGTACCGTGGGTCTTCTGCAACTTACACGGAGGTCCGTTGCGGAGGAGTCACTTCCATCGAGAGGACTTTAAGCCGCTCTTGAAACGGGCCGGGCTGCCGGTCATCCGTTTTCACGACTTGCGGCACACATCCGCGACGTTGCTTTTGTCCGCCGGCGTCCATCCCAAGGTCGTTCAAGAACGGCTTGGCCACTCGCAGATCTCGGTGACGCTCGACACATATTCGCATGTGTTGCCAACAATGCAGCTTGAAGCGGCGGGAAGACTTGACCGGTTGATGAAGCCAACCGGCGTGGCAAATACGCGCTAGCATTGGCAACGATCACCCAAAACGGCACAGAATTTGCGCGCTTACCGACCGTCTGCCAAATCAGTGTCGACGTGACCTTGCGATAAATGCGACGTTTTGCAACCATTCCGCCCCTTAACCTGCGCAAAGAAAACGCCCTATGGTGAAGGCGTTAGGAGCCGCGGATGGACTCCCCTGATTCTCTACGTTTCGTTAACGATTTCGAGCGGAGAATCCGCCTCATCGGCACGGACGCAGCCCAAGAGCGCTTTGTCCGGGAGTTAGTCTCGGACATCGCGATGGACTGTCCCCTGCCGATTCTCTCTCAACTAGCTAATTGCGTTCTCGGACTGCGCAAGGCGGAATTGCGTGCGGCAGGCGAGCAAAACTAACGCTACGCCTGAGCTTCTTCGGCTTCTTCCGTGAGCACTACGGAGAGTGCTGTGCGGATCGCCTGAGTGCGCGTTGGTCCGCCCCATGTTGGGTCAAGGCTATTCTTGTCGTAGTCATTGATCGCTTCTTGAACCGCGTCGAGGATGCGGTTGTCCCTTGCGATCTCACCCAGCGCCTGTTTGGCGGTCACGGCCTGAAACTTAGGGCCATACTTCTTGTCGAACCAATTGTCTTCCATCGCCATAACGAAATCTCCGATCGTTGTGCAGCGCGATCCGTGCACCGCGACGTGCGGTGACATCCGTGTTGCTGCTAAGGGGAGATCGCGGGGCCAGAGTGGCCAGACGGTTGAATCTCACGTCTAACCGATCGGCGTTTGCGATCTCAAAATAACGGTACGCCTCGAGCTGTCAAAAGAAAAGGGCCGGCCACCGGAGGTTTTCCGAGTGACCGGCCGGACGTGAGATTCATAGTAGATTATTTCAGGCGCTCGGATTCGGGCAATAGCGCATTTGATCATTTGGTGGTTGAGTTGCCAATCTATTGATCGTGACGAAGTGTTGCCAGTTCTCAGGCCGGAACCCAGGTATACAAAGCGCCTGCGCTCGGTATTGTCCGCAGCGCTCAAATCGTCCGCCGTGTGACAACAATTACGCGTCCACACACATTTGAAAACGTCCGTGGCCGTGTGTTGTGCAGTGGAGCGCGAGATTGGCTACAGTTTGGCTACACGACGGGCCAGAACAGCGATAC
Organism: Pirellulales bacterium; assembly: GCA_963829655.1. GTDB lineage: Bacteria > Planctomycetota > Planctomycetia > Pirellulales > JALHPA01 > JBBDYH01. The sequence goes on along the minus strand of CAWHJG010000002.1, from coordinate 3,814,571 downwards.
GCAAACTATGTACGCGCAGAAAAAGAGCCACGTAACTCTAGACGTGGCTACGAGATCAAACGAGCGGAGGGCACGGGACTCGAACCCGCAACCGGTTACCCGGCACCACATTTCCAGTGTGGCCGCTAGCCATTCGCTTACCCTCCGGAGTACCCTAAATGTAGTCCGGGCGCTGGCTTGCAAAGCCGCGCGATCGTTGTCGCGTGTATTGCGGCAAAGTGTTTTAGCCCATTCCTCGCAGCGTGAATTCCATGGCACGCTCGGCCCCGAAAATCCGCCGCAAATGCAAGCAATGCGGGATGCTCATCGACGAGCCCGTCGCCAATTGTCCTGGCTGCGGCCGTCGCGTGAGCTTTAACACGCTGGATCGCCGGCTTCCAGGGAAGCGGATGCGCGCGCTTCTGCACGACGACGACAAGCAGGTGATGACAGCGCCCCAGGAGGACGACGAGGAACCGGAGTTGAAATTGTCGCCGCCGGCCGTTGTAGACCGGTCTGCCGAAATACCGCCGGAAGTAATCGCCGCGATTCAGAGCGCAAAGGCGGCGGCTGAAGATCAGTACAAGACTGCGGAACAGCCACCGCCGGTTCCCGCAACGATTACGGTGGGTGGCATCATGCTCGGCACTTTAACGGTCGCCGTCTGCATGGCCGTCGCACGTTTGTCGTTCGTGTGGGGAGCGGCGATGTTTATGGTGTTACTGCCTGCGTATGTGCGGACGATCGCAGCGATGGGTTACTTCCGAAAGCGAGATCACGAGCTGAGCTGGCGCGAAGCAAGCGAGGCGTTTGCGAACTCAGCGGTGTTAGGCTTGATGGCGCTGCCCGCCTCGGCATTCGTGTTTTTGGTGTTCAACTCGATCGCCGCGGCGGTCGTGACCAGCGAGAGCGCCACGACCGCGCGCCATGTGCTGTGTACGGTGATCAGCGTGGGTTTTGCCGTGTGGGTCACACAACGAGCCTGGCCGGTGAACGAGCGGTGAGCGACTGCGCGTTTACCACTAGCGCAATTCGTATCCCGCTCGGCTGTCGGCCGGAAAACTCAATCCACGCCCGCTCGCGCCGGCGATCAGGGCGATGAATTCCTTGTTGCTCTTGAATTTGCCAAGACGGGCCGTGAGTTGCTCCATGGCATCGACGTGATGCATCGTCGTCAGCGTGCGCCGGAGCATCGTCACCGCGTGCAGCGTCTCGGCGTCGAGCAGTTTCTCTTCACGCCGCGTACCCGATTGCGTGATGTCGATGGCCGGAAACACGCGGCGGTCGGCCAGCTTGCGATCGAGCACCAGCTCCATGTTGCCGGTGCCCTTAAACTCCTGAAAGATCAGCTCGTCCATGCGGCTGCCCGTATCGATCAGGGCCGTGGCGACAATTGTCAGCGAGCCCCCTTCTTCGAACAGCCGGGCCGTGGCAAACAGCTTCTTGGGAATGTCGAGCGCCTTGATATCGACGCCGCCCGACATCGTGCGCCCCGTGTTGCCCACCCACTTGTTAAATGCGCGGGCCATACGCGTGATCGAGTCCATGAGCAGGAACACGTCCTTGCCCATTTCGGCCAGCCGCCTGGCGCGCTCCACCACCAACTGCGAGAGCCGCACGTGGCTCTCCACGTCGCGGTCCAACGAGCTGGCAATCACCTCGCCTTTGACGGTGCGGCGCATGTCGGTGACTTCCTCCGGACGCTCATCCACCAGCAGCATGAGCAGATACACTTCCGGGTAATTCTGCGCAATCGCCTGACTGACGTGCTGCAATAGGATCGTCTTGCCGGTTCGGGGCGGCGCCACGATCAGGGCTCGCTGGCCGCTGACCGAGCGGCGTCAGCAAGTCCATCACCCGCGTGGTCAATGGCTGTTGGCCTGTTTCCAGCCGGAGCCAGCTCTCGGGATTGATTGGCGTGAGCTGGTCAAAAGTCTTGACGTTGGGGTAGTCCTCGGGCTTCATGCCGTCAACGTCGAAGATCTCCTTGAGGCGCGGGCCTTGTTGGCGGCGGCCCGGCTGCATCATGCCCGACAGCAGCACGCCTTCTCGAAGACGGAACTTTTCGATCATCGTGCCAGGCACGAAGGGATCGGTGCCGCTCGCGCTGGTAGTTGTTGTCCGGATTGCGCAAGAACCCATAGCCGTTGGGGTGCATTTCCAGCACGCCACGAGCGGGCTCCAGCGGCAGCGGCTCGCCGTTTTCGATCGGCTCATTCTCTGGAATGCGCCCGATCGGCTCGTTGCTGCTTGGGTAGCGGCGTATGCCGCGGGGCCGCATTCGGCCGCCGCCGCCACCACCACCTCCTCCTCCGCCTCCCCCTCCACCACCGTGTCGGGGTCCATTGTCGTAATGGCCGCCGTGGCCACCATAACCACCAGGACCACCGCGTTGACCACCTCGGGGGCGGCCGCCCTTTCTCCTCTTACCCATGTTTCACCTAAGAAGCCACTCGCTTAATTGGGCGCTGAAAGAGTGCGCAGAGTACGAGTGGAAACCCAAAAAAACCTGAGCAACGCAACGTCGGCGGTGTGCCGCGCGTGTTGCTCGACAAAGCAAAGTACCAAAGTACGAGGGCACACACGTTGTGCCATACAGCTCTTAATGCCTACAGACAGTGCGACATTCAAGGTTTCCCCTGAATCTCTTCGGGGAGAATGCCCCCGACAATTCCAGGGCCTAACCGTCGTTGGATCGCCACCTCGCGGCATCGCGGCCATCGTAAGCCGAAACACACACTGACTGCTTCTCACAGGAGAGGCAGCAAGTTGAGATGGATAAACCATCCAGAAGCGTCTTATCCTCTAAGCGTCTTGGGAGGCTGGCTCAGCAGCCAGAGGCCGTTTCGCCTGTCCCACTGAGATCCCCACCCTCACCTACTGGAGCTTGTAAGGCCCCGTCGCCACTTGGAGGTTTGGCCGATGATTTCACCAGCGGCCAAAGGATGCGCCTAACTGAAAGGCAAGAACTTTAACTGCAACGTATCTTACCTACGTCTCGGCCGCTGTCAAGTGAACCCTTCACGCCAAACGACATTTCTCTGCCATTTTTTTACCACTGCCAGTCTGCCGTTCGCACGCAATCGGATGTAGTAGTTTTAACGTTCCGCCCCACTTCGGTCTTGAGAATCAGCGCCCCTCCCGACCGCTGGCAAATCCAGATTCTTAAACAAACTTCTTGACAACGCAATCCCGTCGGCGCGAACCGCTCGCAAGTAACGGCCTGCTCGCTAGCGTGTTTCGCGGCGGCAAACTCCAGTTTCTCGTTGCATTTGTCGCTTTTGACACAACCCGCACAGCCGGCGCGGCCGATGAATTACGACAGGCGGTCTCATTGCGCCATCGGTTCATCGTTTGTCTTTTGGGGGTCGCAAACATGCGGGCGACGCACACAGTTCTTGCAATTCTGTTGGGGCTCACACTTGCGCCACACGCGGCCGCAGGCGATGGAATTGCCTGGCAGCTCAACCTGGAAGCCGCCAAGCGACGTGCCGCGGAGACCAACCGGCCGGTCCTCATTCACTTTTGGGCTCCCTCCTGCGCACCGTGTGTGCGGATGGATAGCGAAGTCTTTCCACAGCCGGCAGTGGCGCACGCAATCAACTCGAACTTCATCCCGGTGAAACTCAACACCGACGATTTCCCGGCGACGGCGTCGCTCTACGGCGTGGATCGAATCCCCACCGATGTGATCCTGAACCCGGCCGGCCAGCCGATTCATCGCGCGAAGAGCCCCTTGGTGGCAGACCAATTTGTAGCGCATGTAACGCAAGCTGTACGGGGCGGCCCGATGTCGCCGGTCCAATTGGCTGCGGCCCCCAGCGCGGAACAAGCCGCCGCAGGAACAGTCCCGATCAATACCGTAAACCAGAACGTTCCAACAGCGGGCGGGCAGCTCGCGCCGCACACGGTCAACGCGGCCGCGCCGCCGGCGTCCGGAGCGAACCTCGCCGCTCCGGGAGCAACTTGGCCGCAACCGGCGCAGCAGGTTGCCGCTCCGCAGCAGGCAGTTCAGCAACCGACGGGTCAGCAACCCCAGCCACAATTCCAACCGATCGAACGGCAGCATATTGCGTTTTCACCGAACGCGCATGCGGTCAAGGTTGCCGGCTCGCCGCAGAATTCGGCGGTCCAGCAAATCACACCTTGGGTTAGTGCGTCAACGCCGAATCTACAGCAGGCCCAATCGCCGCCCGTCGGCTCGGCTTACGGACCACAAGCCGCGGCAGCGAACCCCGCGCAACAATTTGCAACCCCGTTGAACGGCCCGGTGATCAACAACAGTAATGCCACGCCCGGCCAGCAACCGCTAGCTTCCGGTGCAGCCGGCATCGCGCCGCAGCCGGCGCCGTTCATGATCCCCGCGCGCGAGGCGCCGCCGATCGGGCTTGAGGGCTTCTGTCCGGTGACGCTGGCCGAACAAAAGAAGTGGAATCGCGGCGATGTACGCTACGGTGTGGAGCACCGCGGACGGACCTATCTGTTCTGCACGCCCGAGAACCAGAAAAGATTCTTTGAGAGCCCGGACCGCTACAGCCCCGTGATGTGCGGGATGGATCCTGTCTTGCAGCTTGAAGCGCGGCAGACCGCGCCCGGGCGGCGTGACCTGGGCGTTTTCTATCAGAGCCGCGTGTACCTGTTTGCAACGATCGAGTCCAAAGCCGCGTTTGAGAAGCAGCCGCAGAAGTACGCGGCCGAAGTGCTAGCGGCCGAGACGGCCACGGGACGCGTATTGCGGTAACGCTTGGGGGTTCGATTCACCACTCGGCGACGCCGGCGGAGCGCACATTCTTCCCAGCACGACCGGTCAACGCATCACCTAGGTCTTCTCGCGCCTGTTCAGCGAGTTTCTGCAGTCGCGCGACCACGTCAGGATGTGCCTCGCTAACATCTGTCGATTCCGCAGGATCCTGATCGAGATCAAATAGCGCAGGTTCAATTTCCTTGGTGACTGGCTTGCCGGGCGTTCCATCGCCGCCCATTGAATCGGGATGGGAATACGTGTGCGCCAAGTGGAGCTTCCACCTCCCGTCTCGCACCGCGTGCAGCTCCTGCAGCCAGTAGTAATACATAGTCGCGCGATCGCCGCTAAGTTCCTTGCCAGCGAATGAATCGCGAAGGTCGTGCCCGTCGATGCGCCGATCCACCGGAAGTTGCACACCGATCATCGCGGCTATCGTGGGGAAAATATCGATCGATTTGGCGAAGTGGTCGCAAACACGTCCGGCCGGGATCTTGTCCGGCCATCGCGCGACCATCGGAACGCGTACTCCCCCCTCGAATGCGGTCGCTTTGCCCTCGCGAAGGCTGCCGGCGCTGCCCGCGTGATTGCCATACGACAGCCACGGCCCATTGTCGGACGTAAAAATGACAAGCGTATTCTGGTCTAGCTTGAGATCGTCAATTGCTCCAAGAATCTGCCCCACCGACCAATCGATCTCCATAATCACGTCGCCGTACAGGCCCTGGCCCGACTTACCTCGGAACTTGTCCGACAAAAAAAGCGGAACGTGCGGCATCGAATGTGCCAGGTACAAAAAGAACGGCCGCTCCGTGTTCTTCTCGATGAATGCCACCGCGCGCTCGGTGTAGCGCGTCGTGAGCTGCTCTTGGTCGGGCATCACTTCAATGATCTTTTCGTTTTCGTAAAGCGGCAACGGGGGGAAGGTCTTATTTGTCGGATGATTTGGCCACATGTCGTTTGAATACGGCAGGCCAAAGTACTCATCAAATCCCTGGCGAGTCGGCAGCAGGTTCGGTGCGTCACCCAAGTGCCATTTGCCGACGATCGCAGTGGCATAGCCCTTCTGTTTGACTAACTCGGCCAATGTCATCTCATCGGGATGCAGGCCAGTCTTGGATTTCGGACCCAGTGCGCCCTGGATACCGATGCGGTTGGGATAACAGCCTGTCATCAGCGCCGCGCGCGACGCAGAACATACAGCTTGGGCAACACAGAAGTTGGTGAACCGCATGCCCTCCTTCGACAGCCGGTCCAAATGCGGCGTTGACGTTTTCCCGCCGTACGGGCCAATATCCGCGTATCCGAGGTCGTCGCAGAAGATAAGGACCACATTCGGCGGTCGATCGGCCGCAAGTCCATCGGCGCCGACAACGGCATGGGATAATCCGATCAAGACGAACGCGACAAGCCCATGACGGAATTCGCCGACCACCGGTTTGCTTCGCATTTTGCCACGACGTTCGTTCAGAATAGGTTCGTGAAGATTTTCAGCCCTACTATTCTGCGCTGGCTTGCCCGTCCAACGCCACTCGGTCAGCCATTTGACAACTGACTTGCCCGGATGGCATTGGCGGGCGAAGATAGTGACTTGGCTCGGACTTTTTCTCATTTTCATACGAATGCAATGAACAGGTTCAATCTAGGGCGCCTCGCGGGACTGGCACTTTGTGTGGTTTTGATGGCAGTCGTTGGTGGGCGAATGCGCCGCCGGGGAGCAACCTGCATCCGCTGCCCAAGCCGACGGCCAAAAAGTTGAGTACGCGAAACACGTGCAACCTCTGCTGTCCGCCAGGTGCTACGAGTGCCACGGGCCGAAAAAACAGGAGTCAGGCCTGCGGTTGGATCTCAAGAGCCGCGCTTTGAAAGGCGGCGATAATGGCCGCGCAATCGTACCCGGAAAGAGCGGCGAAAGTCTGATGATCCATGCGGTGCTCGGAAGCTCCGAAGCAATCTCCAAGATGCCGAGCGAGGGCGAGGCGTTGTCGCCAAACGAAATCGAGATGTTGCGCGCGTGGATCGATCAGGGAGCGTTATGGCCAGACGAAGCAGTTGCTGCCAAGGACCATCGCGACCACTGGGCATTCAAGGCGCCGGTACGGCCCGCGCCGCCGGCGGTCAAGAATACTGACTGGGCGCGAAACGACATCGACCGGTTTGTCCTCGCGCGGCTGGAGCATGAAAGTCTCGCACCATCACCGGAGGCCGATAAGGTCACTCTGTTGCGGCGTCTGAGTCTCGATTTGATCGGCCTTCCGCCGACGATCGACGAGGTTGATTCATTTTTAGCCGACAACAGTACCGACGCCTACCAGAAACAAGTCGAGCGATTGTTGGCCTCATCACACTACGGCGAGCGCTGGGGGCGGCATTGGCTCGACGCGGCGCGATACGCCGACAGCGACGGATTCGAAAAAGACAAATCGCGGTGGATGCACTTTTTTCGCGACTGGGTCGTGTCGGCACTGAACCGAGACCTCCCGTACGATCAGTTTGTGATCCGCCAGTTGGCCGGCGATCAGTTGGAGAATCCCACGCAAGACGAGTTGGTCGCCACTGGGTTCTTGCGTAACTCAATGCTCAATGAAGAGGGGGGCATCGACCCGGAACAGTTTCGGATGGAGGCCATGTTCGACCGCATGGACGCGATCGGCAAGAGCGTGCTTGGGCTGACAATTCAATGCGCGCAGTGCCACACGCACAAGTTCGATCCACTGACGCAGGAAGAGTACTATCGGATGTTCGCGTTCTTGAATAACGATCATGAATCGCAACCGGTCGTGTACTCCGCGGATGAAATGGTGACGATCGACCGCCTACGGCGCGAAATGCAATCGATCGAAGAGGACTTGAAACACCAACACGCCGATTGGCAACAGCGGATGACCCGCTGGGAGGATGAAACCAAAGCCGCCGAGGTGAAGTGGCAAGTGCTCGTTCCGGATACCGCGGTCGAACCGGGCGGCGGCGCCAAGATTCAGGTGTTCAAGGACCATTCGATGCTGTGCAACGGCTACGCGCCGACGAAGTGCTCGTACCTCATCGTTGGCAAGAGCGATCTCAAGCAGGTCACAGCCATTCGCTTGGAGGCCCTGCGCGATCCGAACTTGCCATGCAACGGTCCAGGCCGCTCGTTCAAGGGTACATTCGCTCTCACCGAGGTGAAGGTCGAGGCCGCGCCGACCGCCGAAGCGGAGAAGAAGCAACAATTCAAGGTCGCGAAAGCGACCGCCGATTTCGCTCAAGCCGAAACCCCGCTGGAACCTAACTTCGACGATCGCTCGAACAAGAAGCGGACTATCGGTCCGGTCGAGTTTGCAATCGATGGAAAGGATGAAACTGCCTGGGGTATCGACGCCGGACCGGGTCGCCGCAACGCGGACCGCAAGGCAGTGTTCGAATTGGAGAAGCCGATCGAGTTCGCAGGCGGGGCGGTCGTCAGCCTGTCGCTCACACAGAACCACGGCGGCTGGAACAGCGATGACCATCAGAACAATTTGCTCGGTCGTTTTCGAGTTTCGGTGACCGACACCAAGGGTGCCACGGCCGATCCGCTGCCGCGGCATGTCCGCGAGGCACTCGCCACGCCACGCGACCAGCGAACGGACGCACAGACAGCGGCTGTGTTCAGCTACTGGCGAACGACTGTGCCGGATTGGAAAGAAGCCAACGACCGGATCGAAACGCTGTGGAAAGAGTGGCCGCTTGGCTCGACCGCGCTCGTCCTTGCTTCCCGCGACGACGCCCGCATCACGAGCGTCCTGCGGCGCGGCGACTTTCTAAAGCCGTCGTCGAAGGTAAACGCCGGCGTGCCCGCGTTTTTACATTCGCTCCCCGATGCAGCGCCGCCAACGCGGCTCACGTTCGCGCGATGGCTGGTCGATCGGCGAAGCCCCACGACGGCGCGGGCGTTTGTAAACCGCGTGTGGCAGGCGTATTTCGGAACGGGTCTGGTGACCACGTCAGAAGACTTGGGCACACAAAGCGAGCCGCCGTCGCACCCAGAACTTTTGGATTGGCTTGCGGTCGAGTTCATGGAACGCGGCTGGGGAATCAAGCAGCTGCACCGCTTGATTGTGTCCAGTGCGACCTACCGGCAATCCAGCAGAGTAACCCCCGAGCTTTATGCTCGCGACCAGTTTAACCGGCTATTGGCTCGCGGGTCGCGAATGCGCGTCGAAGGCGAGATCGTGCGCGACGTGGCACTTGCAGCCAGCGGATTGCTCAACCGCAAGATCGGCGGACCGGCCGTTATGCCCCCTGCCCCCGCATTCTTGTTCCAACCCCCGTCGAGCTACGCCCCGTTTCCGTGGATCGAAGCGACAGGCGAAGACCGATACCGGCGAGCGCTGTACACATTCCGTCGGCGATCAACGCCGTATCCGATGCTGGCCACATTCGACGTTCCTAACGCTGATTTTTCGTGCGTGCGCAGGGCCCGCAGCAACACGCCCCTTCAGGCGTTGACGACATTGAACGAGACATTGTTCATGGAAAGCGCCCAGGCGCTCGCGCGGCGGATGGTGACCGACGGCGGAAAGAGCGACGCCGAGCGGCTTGTGCACGGCTTCCGATTGTGTACCAGTCGCACGCCGAGCGATGAGGAAACAAAGGAGCTCGCTGCGCTCTTGGAGCGACAGGCGAAACGGATCAGCGAAGGGTGGGTCAGCCCCTGGCAGCTTTCGACCGGCAAAGAGCAGAAGCCGGACAAACTCCCCAATGGCGTCACGCCCGCTCAACTGGCGGCGTACACGGTTGTTGCACGCGTGTTGTTAAACTTGGATGAAACAATCACGCGCGAGTAGTGTCAGGTCCAGCTTGTTACGAATCGAAACGAGTCAGTCATGTCAAACAACATTACAAGGCGTTGGTTTTTTCAAGAGTGTGGAATCGGCCTAGGCGCGATGGCCCTCGCCCAGCATTTCGGAACGACTGCGCACGCGGCGGCATCCGCCAATCCCTTGGCGCCCAAATCGCCGCATTACGCCGGCAAGGCCAAGAACGTCATTTTTCTATTCATGGCTGGAGCCCCCTCACACTTGGAGCTGTTCGATTACAAGCCGCAGTTGGCAAAGTTCAACGGCCAGCTTCCCCCCGCTGACCTGCTCAAGGGCTATCGAGCCGCATTCATCACCCCCAACAGCAAACTGCTTGGCCCCAAGTTCAAGTTCGCCAAACACGGAGAGTGCGGCGCGGAAATCAGCGAGCTGTTGCCGCACACCGCCGGCGTCGTAGACGACATCGCCATCGTCAAAAGCCTGGTGACCGATGCGTTCAACCACGCGCCGGGCCAGATCATGATGAACACCGGCGCTCAGCAGTTCGGCCGTCCGAGCATGGGCGCCTGGGCCACGTATGGCCTCGGCAGTGAATCGCAAGACCTGCCCGGGTTCATTGTCCTACAAAGCGGCTCGAAAGGCCCCAGCGGCGGCTCGTCCAATTGGGGCTGTGGCTTTCTGCCTACGGTGTATCAAGGCGTTCCCTTGCGCAGCGTCGGCGACCCGGTGTTGTATCTGTCGAACCCCGCCGGGATCGACGCCGCCATGCAGCGCGACTCGCTCGACGTGCTGGCGCGGCTAAACCAGCGGCGGCTCGACGCAGTTGGCGACCCGGAGATTGCCACGCGGATCAACTCGTTCGAGCTGGCATATCGCATGCAGACGAGCGCGCCGGAACTGATGGATATCTCGGGAGAGTCGAAGGAGACGTTGGCCCTGTACGGCGCTGAACCTGGCAAGGCGTCGTACGCCAACAATTGCCTGCTCGCGCGGCGGCTCATCGAGCGCGGTGTCCGATACGTCCAGCTCTTCCACGAGGCGTGGGACCATCATGGCGGCCTCGTCGGCGGCCTCAAGGAGCAATGCCGGCTGACCGACCAGGCTTCGGCCGCGCTCGTAAAGGATCTCAAACAACGCGGCTTGCTGGACGAGACCTTGATCATTTGGGGCGGCGAATTCGGACGCACACCGATGGTGCAAGGGGGCGGCGACGACGGGCGCGATCATCATCCCAACGCATTCACCATGTGGCTCGCCGGCGGCGGCATCAAGCCCGGACTGACCTTGGGAGAAACCGACGAGCTGGGCTTTAACGCCGCGACAGATCGGGTTCACGTGCACGATTTGCACGCCACGATTCTGCACCTGTTGGGGTTTGATCACACCAAGCTCACCTACCGCTTCCAGGGGCGCGACTTCCGACTGACCGACGTGCATGGAGAGGTGGTGAAAAAGTTGTTGGCGTAAGGATAGGAATCGCGAGCTTCTAAAGGGACCCCAGTCCGCGTCGCGCCTTTCGTCGGCCGCCCATCCAGCAACACAGCCCGCAAAGTGCCGCGATCACTGCGAACAGAAGCGTTTGCGGCTCAGGCACGACGGCGGCGGCCGTCGCGCTCGACAGTGGTGCGCCCTGAAAGAAGAACGCTTGATCCACGACTGTGTAGTCATCGAAGTTGATCACGCCATCGAAGTTGACGTCACCGGTGGCCCAGCCCAGGTTGGGAATCAAGCCGAAGAATGCGTTGTCCATCCCGACGTAGTCGTCGAAGCTCACCAGCCCATCCAGATTCCCGTCGCCGATGTACGTGAACCGGCTGAGGATGTCATGCGGTGAAACAGTCTCCCCCATGAACGTTGTGTATGCCGCTCCCGGAAGGCCGGTGATCACGTCGATATCCGAATTGCGGATCACTCCAATACCCACCAGATCGAAGCCGGTGTTCACGTTCGTCGCGCGCCGCCGAGCTGGTGATGCCCGGCCCGTCCCATTTCGTGATGAAGTTGGTATCGACGCCATTCTGGGCAGTAGCGATCTTGTTCTTGATTTCGGTGTACTTGGCGTTCGAATTGGCGGCCGTCGCCTCCACAACGAGCGCGTTATCGTTCATATCCAGCGTGGCCGCGGCGGCAACGTTCAACGTGGTCACGACCGACGCGGTTGTAACTGGGCTGGCCGCGCGGATCGTAAAGTGGCTTCCCGTCCCTTGGAGTACCAGCTCGGAGGCCGAGATGTTATTGGCCGCCAGCGCGGCGCCCGGCGCAATCGTGGTGCGTCCACGATCACGCACCGATCCAACCGCGTGGCTGCCGGTCTCAACGAACAGATCCGCGTTCGGATGCACGTACACATCGACGTGGTCCGTTCCATCGCTGAACGGCGATCGTCCGCCCGTCAGCTCAACGGCCGCCCCCTCGTCGATGACGAGCGTGTTTTCGATGCCGACGCTGACCGAGTCGGATTCATCGAGCTCATAGCGAACGATGCCGGTATGCACCGCGAGCTGCACGCCGTTGTTCCACGTCACACCGCCTGTAAGCCTGAGCGTGTTGGCCGTAGCGTATATGTCCGTGCTGCTCTTCAGGTGTATCGGGGACGAAATGGTATGGTCGCGGCCGTTGTCGAAATTGAACTGGATCGTGGCTCGGCCGCCGGCGGGTGCTTCGAGGATCAGCTTGCCCGGCCCGGTGCTGGTGACGTTGTAAGACGCCGCCAGATTGGCGAACCGCAGCGACTTGACCGTGCGATCGGCACTTTGCAAGTCGATCGTGCCATTGGAAAGCAGGTTTTGCCCCAGCTTCACGACAGCACTGTTCGAGTTGGGCACTTCCAGGTCCGACCAATTGCTCGCGTTTGCCCACACCCCACTATTTGTGCGTACCCACTCGTTGGCAAACACCGGGATCGACGACTTCAGCTCAAGCCCGAGCGTGCCAGTTGGCTCATCAAACGTGATCCAGCGAAATGGACCATCGACGGTAGCGAATTCAAGGCCGTCGATGAACGCTGACGACACCAGAAAGTTCATCCCGAAGATTCCATCGAGGGTGAGCGTCTCCGGTGAATTAGGGTTTTGAAGCGTGATATCGCTCACCAGCACCGGATGCGCCGCGGTAATTCAGGTTCTTGCTTGGGTCCGTCGCCCCCTCCTGCGTGGGCAGCGATAGCGTATCCAGGTAAAAACCGGACCGCTTGACGGTGCCGCCAAAGCCGGTGATGTCCAGATCGAATTGCAGCTCCGCCGGAATTGGCGTGCCCGTGCGCCGGGGTTCGCCGGATTAAAAATCTCCAGAAGGGGATCGTCCGGGTCGCCATTCGGCCGATAGCGGACATTTAACTCGGCGGCTTTGGCCAGCGAGATCATCGAGGCCGCCGCACCCGTGTCGAGCAAGAAACTCCCTGTGGTTGTCTCGTTGCCGTGCATGATCGTGACCGGCGGCGGGGAACCGGGCAGCGGGGTCGGCTCGTTTGGATCCGGACCGATGAACGGATTTCGTGTCAACAATGGACCTGGCGCGCCGGCGGGATTTACCTGCGTGAACCGCGAAAAATCACCGTAGCTGAGCTTCACGTGAAGATCGACCTGCGGAATCCCTGGATCGGTATTTGGAGTACCGCCGTTCTCGGGTGTCCCCGGGTTATACATCCATGTATTGATTTGCCCTTGGAAATTCGGGCCGTCGAAGTCAACGGTCGTGGGATCCATTACCACCACTTTGCTGACCATTGCCGGCATGCCGAAGATATTCAGGTCGGCAAGGACTGGATTGTCCGTCGGCATCGCAACCTGCAACCGCATTCCATCCAGCCCGCCTTGCGTGTGCACGTACGAAGCCGGGTCGTCCGGGTCGGCCGTCTCGTAGTTGTTGGCAAGCTGAATCCTGACTGGCCGCGAAACATTAAACTCGTCACTTCCGCCGACGCCGACATCTTCAAACACCACGGGTTGGCCGCCAACTTGCTCGAGCGGCACTTCGAGAGCTTCCTGATACAACCGGCTGATGATCACGCCGCTGGCGCCCGTATCGAGCAGCACCGGGAACGCGAACTCGCCGTCGGCCTCATAAGGCTCATTCGTGGCCGGATTAATCAGCCGTGCAAACACGCGCGGCGAATCGAGCCCCGCGGGATACAGTGCGGTGATATCGGTGGCCCTTGCGCTGTTCGCGGCAAGCCAGAGGGTGAAAACCAGGGCGAGCCATCCAAGGTGGCGCGCTGGAAGATTGAGAGGCGCGGTCCGCGCGAAGGGCGCGCGCGGGCGGTTCTGCTGTTCCAACATAAGAGAAGGTCGTTGAGGTGTCTTCTAAGGTGCCTTGCCGCTATCTATCTTAACCAAAACGCCCGGCGTTGAAAGTGAGCCAAGCCATTTCATGTTGTATGATGGGCGGCGGATTGCTTGACTTTGCCCGCCGCCGAGTGCTATGTCCGCCGAAAAGTCTACCGATGTCCGCGTGGTTGGTGTGCAGCTTTATCTGCTTCCCATCCAACTGCGCGTTCCTCTGAAGTTCGGCCGTGAGACATTGACCGAGGTTACCTGTGCACGCGCGAAGCTCACGGTCGAGGACCGCCGCGGCCGGCGTGCCGCCGGCTGGGGCGAGACGCCGCTCTCGGTCCAATGGGCATGGCCAAGCAACCTGCCGTATCAGGATCGATACTGCGCAATGCTGGACCATTGCAAGGAACTTGTGGACGAATGGGGCCAATTATCAATGTATGGTCACCCGATCGACGCCCTTGAAGAGTTGCATCAGGCCTCTTCGTTTGCCCAGGGGTTCGCGGCAATCCCGTTGCTCGCCCGGCTTGTTTGCACTTCCGTCTTCGACCAGGCGTTGCACGACGCGTACGGCATCTTGCACAACATCGATGTTTACAAGACCTACAACGCCGACTGGATGAACCGAGACTTGTCGGCGTATCTGGAACCGGCCGAAGGAGCCGACGTTTCGTTCGCCGGGATGTATCCTCAAGACTTCTTCGTTCAAAAGCCGCCCACCAAGCTACAAGCATGGCACCTCGTTGGCGGGCTCGATCCGATTGACGAAAGTGATCTGAAAGGCGATGAGCCGGACGATGGCTATCCGATTCTCTTGGCCGATTGGATCAAACGTGACGGGCTCAAATGCCTAAAGATCAAGCTGCGGGGACTTGATAGCGAGTGGGAATATGAACGGATCGTTCGCGTCGGCCGTGTGGCGATCGAGCACGGTGTAGAGTGGCTTTCGGTCGATTTCAATTGCACGGTGACCGACCCGGCGTATGTGAACGAGATCCTTGATCAATTGAAGGCCGACGAACCGCGAATCGACAAAATGGTGCTCTATGTCGAACAGCCGTTCCCATACGACTTGGGAAGCCACAGGATCGACGCACGGAGCGTGGCGTCGCGCAAGCCGCTATTCCTCGACGAAAGCGCGCACGATTGGGAGCATGTTCGATTGGGCCGAGAACTGGGCTGGACCGGAGTAGCGCTCAAGACGTGCAAGACGCAGACCGGAGCCCTCTTGAGCCTTTGCTGGGCTAAAGCCCACCGCATGTCGCTGATGGTGCAAGACTTGACCAACCCAATGCTGGCCGTGATCCCACACGTCCGTCTGGCGGCACATGCTGGCACCATCATGGGCGTGGAGGTCAACGCAATGCAATTTTATCCTGAGGCGTCGCGGGCGGAGGCGCAAGTGCATCCGGGCCTCTACCAGCGGCGTGGCGGAATGTTGGACTTATCGACGCTACACGGCGCCGGATTCGGCTATCGCATCGCCGAGATCGAACGTGAGTTGCCCGAAGCAGTATTTAAATGGGAACCATAAACAACCGGTGATCCCATGCGGGTCAGGATTGAGTACGCATTATCGGCAATGTTCGTCGCGTGTGCCGTAGTGCGCATGAACGCTGAGGAATTTGTCGAGCCGCGCGGTGCCATCTGAGAGCCAAAAGCCGTTGCCGGGCACGGAAAAGCTCACGCTCGACGGCGACATCGCCTCTCAGATGATCGATGGCATCGACCGCTTCCTGCTGCGCAAACTCGACGAGTCGGTCGCAAAGCGCGAGCGGCACTGGAAGCGCGACTTTTCATCGGCCGAGTCGTATGCAAATTCGATCGAGCCCAACCGCAAACGGCTGATGCACATGCTCGGCATACGCGACGCGCGCGTGCCGTTCGACTTCCCGGAACTGACCGCTACAACGGGCAAGGCTGCACTGGTCGCCAAAGGCCAAAACTATGAGATTTTTGCGATCCGCTGGCCGGTGATGGCTGATCCGGGGCCGGCGGCGTCCAAGGCCGTGTGTATCTATGGCGAAGGGTTGTTGGCGACGCCGGCCGATCGCCGCCGCGCCGTGGCCAACGTGATTGTCCTACCCGACGCAGACCAGACGCCAGAACAATGGTTTGGCCTCGAAGAAGGTTTGTTGCCCGACTCGCAAGTTGCGCGTCGTCTGGCCGAAAGCGGGTGCCGCGTGGTGGTGCCAACATTGATCAACCGCGAATTGCAGCAGCATCGCGGCGCAAAGCTGACGAATCGCGAGTTTCTGTATCGTCCGGCGTTCGAGCTTGGCCGGCATCTCATTGGCTATGAGCTGCACAAGGTCCTCGCACTAGTGGATTGGTTTGAGAATGATGCAGGCAATGACAAAGCGCGAATCGGACTGGTCGGCTATGGCGAGGGAGGCGGATTGGCCCTTTACGCGGCGGCGATCGATCCCCGTATCGACGCGACCTGCGTGAGCGGTTACTTCGACGACCGAAACGAAGTTTGGCGGCAGCCGATCGATCGTAACGTGTTCGGCTTGCTCAATCAGTTTGGCGACGCCGAGCTGGTGAGCATGATAGCCCCGCGCGCTCTATGTCAGCAATGCGGCCTCACCGAAAATCGAACTGCCCGGAAACGGCGGCGCCCCGCTCGCTTGACGCGGCCTGACGATGCCGTCGTCATGGCCGAGTTTCGCCGCGCTGGCGAGTTGGTGGCGCCGTTCCGCGGCAAGGTCGACTGGCCCGCACGTGCTTCTGGCCGGCCATTTCCCGGTCCCAAGGCACGCCCCGAAGACGCGCGTGCCGACCGTCCAATTCTCGGGATGCTAACGCTCGACTCGCTGTTGGCACAGCTTGATCCTGCCGCAAAACTGGCCGAGATCGGCGAGCCGCCGGAAGTGCTCAACAAAGTAAACAACGCCAACCGGCAAGCGCGACAGGTCGGCGAAATCGATCGCTTCAATCAATTGCTGCTGGTAGAAAGCCCCTACGAGCGCGCTGAGTTCATGAAAAGACTCGACACCAGCTCGGTTGAAGCCTACGAGAAATCGGCCGAGTGGTATCGCGAATATTTTGCGACCGAAGTGATCGGACGATTCGACGATGAGCTGTTGCCGCCCAAGCCGCGCACGCGAAAGGTATACGAAGCCGACCGTTGGACAGGCTACGAAGTCGTCCTCGACGTTTGGCCCGACGTATTCGCTTACGGGCTGCTGCTCGTTCCCAACGACGTCAACCACGGCGATCGCCGCCCGGTTGTTGTCTGTCAGCATGGTCTGGAAGGGCGGCCACAGGACACGATCGGCCCCAAGGGAAGCGAGCACTATAGCGCTTTCGCGGCCCGGCTCGCCGAGCGCGGGTTCGTCACCTTCGCCCCACAGAATATCTACATCTTCCGCGACCGCTTCCGCACGCTGCAGCGGAAGGCCAACCCATTGGGAAAAACGCTGTTCTCGATCATGGTGCCGCAGCACCAGCAAATCACCGATTGGCTCAAGTCGCTGCCGTTCGTCGATGGCGAGCGGATCGCGTTCTATGGACTGAGCTACGGCGGCAAGAGTGCCATGCGCATTCCCCCGCTGGTGAAAAATTATTGCCTTTCGATCTGCTCGGCCGACTTCAACGAGTGGGTCTGGAAAAACGCGTCGTCGCGAAGTCCCTACAGCTATGTCGATAAGGGAGAGTACGAAATCTTCGAGTTCGATCTCGGCAGCACGTTCAACTACGCGGAGATGGCGGCGTTGATCGCGCCGCGGCCGTTCATGGTCGAGCGCGGGCATTTTGACACTGTCGCTCCGGACGAAACGGTCGGTTACGAGTTCGCCAAGGTGCGGACTTTGTACAACGCGCGGCTGAAGCTTCCCGAGGACCGTTGCCGAATCGAGTGGTTCGTCGGTCCGCACAAAATCAACGGGGTGGGGACCTTTGAGTTCCTGCACCATCACTTGAAATGGCCCCAGACGAGCAAACCGTACTGCGCAATGAATCCATTGGCAAACCGAACAATCGTGGTCATTGGCGGGACAAGTGGCCTCGGTTTGTCGGGAGCGAGCGCATTGGTTGCCGCGAGGCGCGAAGGTAGTCATCGTGGGGCGCGACGGCGACAAAGCGACTCGCGCCACCGACCAGATTGGCAAAAACCATTGCGCCGGGCTGGCCCTGGATGCCTGCAAGCCAGCCACGGCCGTGCATGCCATCAATACTGCGATTGAAAGATTCGGCCGCTTCGATGGTTTGTACCACGTCGCCGGGGGCAGTGGCCGATTCAAGGGAGACGGTCCAATTCACGAAATCACCAACGACGGGATCGACTTCACCGTTGATTTGAACCTGAAGTCCGTTTTGTACTCCAATCGCGCGGCAGTCCAACAGTTTCTAAAGCAATCGACGCCGGGCGCAATCCTCAACATGGGCAGCGTCCTCGGCTGGTCCCCATCGCCGAAACATTTTGCGACCCACGCTTATTCTGCGACGCGCGGTGCGATCATTGGACTGACCAAGGCGGCGGCGGCATACTATGCACCGTGCAATGTCCGCTTCAATGTCGTCGCGCCGGCTTTGGTGGAAACGCCCATGTCCGAGCGCGCCGTCGGCGATCCCGCGATCCGCGAGTTCATTCGACACAAGCAACCGCTCGACGGCGGACGGATCGGCGAGCCAGCGGACCTCGACGCGGCGGTCGTGTTTTTCCTCTCCGACGCGTCCAAGTACGTGACCGGACAGGTGCTGGCGGTGGACGGCGGTTGGACCGTGTCCGAGGGCGTGCCGCGAACTTAGGCCTTTGCTTCGAGCAACCAACAACAACTTCAACTCGATGTCGCCACTCGACCAATTTCTGGCACGTGCACGCCACCTCGTGGACCAAGTCGCCGCGCAGCGCGACAAGATCGCGCAGGCCGCCGACTGGTTCGCCGAGACGATCCTCGCCGGGCGAATGGTGCATCTGTTTGGCTCCGGGCACAGCCGGATCATGGTCGAAGAGATGTGGCCGCGATATGGCTCGTTTCCGGGCTTCAATCCGATCGTCGAACTGTCGCTCAGCTTCCACAATCCAGTGGTCGGCGCCAACGGCCAGCGGCAGGCCATGTATCTCGAAAACGTCGCGGGTCTGGCCGGGCGCATTCTGCGGAACTTTGATCTCTCGCCGGCACGACTCGGCGCTCGTCATCAGCTCCAGCGGCTGTAACACCGTGCCGGTCGAAATGGCCGAACAGTTCAAGCGGAAGGGAATCAAAACCGTTGCTCTCGTCAGCCTCGCTCACGCAGAGGCGAGCATCAGCCGCCACCCGCGCGGCCACAAGTTGCACGAAGTGGCTGACCTGGTGCTCGACACAGGCGCACCCGTCGGCGATGCGATGGTAAAGATCGATGGACTCCAGACGCCGGTCGCACCCGGTTCAACGGTCGGCGGCTGTTTGGTCGTTAATTGCTTGAAAGCGGAAGTCGCCGACCGCCTGACGCGCGCCGGGCAACCGCCGAAAGTGCTCACGGCAGCGGCAATTGTCGGCGCCGAGCGCAGCGACGCACTCTTCGAATCGGCCTACGATGAGCATGCACATCGCCTGGCAAAGCTCTACGCACACGTTGGTGGCCATTAATGCAATTTGACCTCTTCCTGATTTGTAATTCGTAATCGTAACTCTAATCCCCATGCAGCCCCGCCCCCTTCGCACCACCGTTGTCGGCAGCCTGCCGTTTCCCGGTTGGCTGGAGTATGCCGCCGCGGCATCTCGACGAGTTCGGTAAGGACGACCTCGCCGAAATGCAGGACGACGCGGTGCTCTGCGCAATCCACGACCAGGTGGCCGCGGGTCTCGATGTCATCACCGACGGTGAGCAGACACGCCTCGACTTCAATCTCTCGTTCTACGGATACCTCGACGGCATTTCGTTGGAAACTGCGGCGCCGCGGCGGTTCGGTCCGCCCGCGCACGATCAACGCGGACGGCACGCAGTCAGCGGCCGACTCCGCGCTCCGCGCGGCCTGGGTGCCCTCGAAGAGTTTCACCGGCTGCAATTGCTCGCCCCGCAGGGGCCAACGCTCAAGGCCTCGCTTCCCGGCCCCTACACGCTCTCGCCGGCCGGCTCGCGCCGAATGGGATCTACTCGGACCGGTATGCGGTGACCGAAGCGCTTTTGCCCATCGTTCAGCAGGAGCTCGTCCGGCTGGTCGAAGCCGGATGCACCGAGCTAACGCTCGATGAGCCCTCGATGAGCTGCTATGCCCATCGCGAGGATCCCCGCCGCTTCGTAGACCTCTTCAATCGCACCGTTGCACCCGTCGTCGATCGTTGCCGGCTCTCCACGCACTTGTGCTTCGGCAACTATAAAGGCCGGGCCGTCGGCCCGCGTCAGTACGCGCCGATGTTTCCCGCGTTCTCCGAGCTGTCCGTGGACGAGGTGCATCTCGAAATGGCCAGCCGCGAATTCGCGGAGATCGAGATCATTTCCAAGATCGTCGAACGCTTCGACGTGGCGGTTGGTATCGTCGATGTGAAAAGTTACTACATTGAGACCGTCGATGATATTGCCGAGCGCGTGCGGCGGTGCTTGAAATTTGCTCCGGCCGAACGCCTCGCGTTTGCCCCCGACTGCGGACTGAGCCAGACCGCACGCTGGGCCGCCAAGCAAAAGCTGAAAAACATGGTCCAAGGCGTGCAGCAAGTGCGGACAGAGCGCGGCCTGTAAACCTCCATGATCGAACCGGTCAACAGCGACGAGCGCCTGCGACAGGAGATCCTCGCCACCGATTCCGGCGGCGGGATTGCTCTGTGGTGGCTAGGCCAAAGCGGGTTTCTGCTCAAGCACCACGGTCGCTGCCTGTTGTTCGACCCGTACCTCTCCGAGTCTCTCACCGTCAAGTACGCGCACACCGACAAACCACACGTGCGAATGACGCGCCGGCCGATCGACCCCGCGCGGCTCGACATGATCGACGTCGTCACCTCGTCGCATGACCACACCGACCATTTCGACGCCGCGACGCTGCGGCCCATAAAAGAGTCAAATCCGCAATTGCGCCTGGTTCTGCCGCTGTCCAATTCCCGCACCGCGATGGAAAAGCTAGAGACCAATGGCGACTGGTTCGTTACTCTCAATGATGGCGATGGCGCCAAGATCGCCCGCTTTCACATATCGAAGCAGTGCCGGCCGCGCACGAAACCATCGATCGCGACTCGGCCGGCCGCGCAGATTATCTCGGCTACGTCGTGACCGCTGGCCGGCACACGGTATATCACAGCGGCGACTGCGTCCCTTTCGAAGCACAGGTCGAGCTGCTCCGGCCGCTGAACATCGACATTGCAATCCTGCCGATCAACGGTCGCCGGCCCGAGCGCCGCGTGCAAGGCAACTTCTGGGGCCGCGAAGCCGCGCAGCTTGCTCACGACATCGGCGCAAAACTCGCCGTTCCCTGCCACTTCGAAATGTTCGAGTTCAACACTGAAACGCCCGACGAGTTCATTGCGGCGTGCGAGTCAGCTCGAACAACCTTATCAAATCCTCCGTTGCGGCCAGCGATTCCTCTTTCCTGCCGACTTGGCGACCCGCGAATGACCCGGCAATAGAAGGTTGCATCAATAATTCTCTTACACATCTCCACCGTCTCTTCCCATCCCTCATCTCCTGATCCCTCTTCCCTTCCCCCTATCAGAAGTTTCCAATGAATAAGTGGAAAATCGCCGGAATCAACTTTGACCACTTTCACATGGGCGATCTGCTGCGGATGGCCCATGAGCATCCGCAAGGCAGAAATCGTCGGCGTCTGCGACGAGCGGCCCGAGCGCATGGCCGTCGCGATCCGCAACTTCAGCATCCCCAGCCGATTGCGTCTTTACCGACGAGCACGCTGCCTCGAGCGAACGCAGCCGGACCTTGTCATTTTGTGCCCGGCCGCAGCCCGGCATGGCGAGTGGACCGAGCGGGTCGCGGCGGCCGGTGTAAACATCCTGGTCGAAAAACCATTTGCGGCGTCGCTGGCCGAAGCCGACCGCATGATCGCCGCCGTCCGTGCGACAGGCAAGCAATTGGCCATCAACTGGCCGCTGCGATGGTGCGAATCACACGCTACCGCCAAGCGGCTGATCGACGACGGCCTCATCGGCGAGTTGATCGAGTATCACTACTATGGCGGAAACCGCGGCCCGCTTTGGCACATCGCCGACAAGGCGGAGCGGACCGCCGAACAAGTCGACCCGCGAAAAGCCCGACAGTTGGTTCTACCAGCGCGAGCATGGCGGCGGCTCGCTCCTCGACTATGCCGGTTATGGCGCCACGCTTGGAACGTGGTTCATGAACGGCCGCAAACCGATCGATGTTGTCTGCCTTCGCCGATCAGCCGCCGGCTTGGAAGTTGACGAGCACAGTGTGATTGTGTGCCGTTATCAGCAAGGTCTCATCAAAGATCGAGACGCGCTGGGGCACTTTCACCGATCCTTGGACGACATCAGACGCAGCCGCACTGCGGATTCATTTTCATCGGGACCGGCGGCACGATCGGCTCCGCGGATTACGCCAAGACACTTCGCGTGCAAACGGCCAAACGCCCGGAAGTCCACGAACTGCCGTGCGACGAACTGAAACCGCCACACCAAAACCCGGTGCAATACCTGCTCGACTGCCTCACGCGCGAGCTTCCGATCGAAGGCCCCCTCTCAATCGAAATCGCTCGCGTCGGACAACAAATTGTAGACAGCGCGGTCCAAAGCGTGCTCCAGCGTCGCCCAGTCCCGCTGATCGAATGACGCAACGACACTCGGCTCACCGCAATCAAGCCGTCCTACTTGTTCATCCGGCCCAAAATCTTCTGCATCTCATCGGCCTCAAACGCACGGGCCGTCTGCGTTTGCACATTTCCCTGGCTTGCAAGCTGTAGCATGAGCGCCGTCACCGCTTGCTCGTCCGAGGCTTCGAGCACAACGAAACCATCAAACGGGCCGAGCGTCCAATACAGCCCGTTCACCTTCACGCCCATCTTCTTTGCAGCTGCTCTTGAACGCGTTGGCACGTTTGGCGGTGTCAGTGATCGCCGTAGCGCCTTGAGCGGTAAACTTGATTGTGGAGACGTAGGTTGCCATAACAGCCTCCTGGGAGAATAGAGACAAACGCAGCGCGGCATTATACGCCATCCCGCTTCGACTCGGTGCCAATGAGTGACGAGCCAAATTACAGTTTGCAGCCGCGAGAGGTGGACCGGCAAATCGCGGCCCCCGCCCTGCCCTATCGCCCGCCGATGCCGAACGCGCATCGCCACCGGATCGGCGTCGTTGGTTGCGGCGGCATCGCCCCAACCCACTTGGCTGCTTATCAGAAGGCCGGCTTTCAGGTGGCGGCACTCTGTAGCCGCAATGCCGAAGCCGCCGCCGCGCGGCAAAAGGAATTCTTTCCCGACGCCGCGATATTCACCGATTTCGATTCCCTGCTCCGCCGCGACGATATTCAAGTCCTCGACCTGGTTCCGCACCCGGAGCACCGCGCGGCGTTGATCGAACGCGCGCTCGCCGCCGGCAAGCACGTGCTTAGCCAGAAGCCGTTTGTCGTCGATTTGGATCTCGGCCGCCGGCTGTGCGACCTGGCCGACCAGCGCGGCGTGCGGCTCGCAGTCAACCAAAACGGCCGCTGGGCGCCCCACCTGAGCTACCTCCGCGAGGCGGTCCGCGCCCTCCTGCTCGGAACTCCGCTCACCGCGCACATCGGCATCGCCTGGGACCACAACTGGATCAAGGACTTGGCGTTCGATCGCATTCACCACATCCTGCTCTACGATTTCGCAATCCACTGGTTCGACTTTGTCGCCAGCGTATTTTCTGACCGAGCGCCCGTGCTCGGTATTTGCAAGTGTGACGCGTTCCTCAGCTCAAACCGCAACGCCGCCGCTCTTGGGACAGGCGCTGATCGAATTTGACGGTGCGCAGGCATCAGTCACCTTCGATGGCGATGCAAAGTTCGGCGCCGAAGACCGCACCGTGATCGTCGGAACGCTCGGGACAGTGCGCAGCATCGGTCCATCGCTTTCCGATCAATCCGTGACCGGCTACACCGCCGACGGCTGGTTTTCGCCGGCGTCGAGAAGGAACGTGGTTCGTCGAAGGCTTTCAGGGCACGATGGGGGAGCTGTTGTTGGCTATTGAAGAAAACCGCCAGCCGTCGAACAACGCGCGCGACAACCTGCGATCGCTGGCGCTGTGCTTTGCAGCGGTGCAAAGCGCCGATTCCGGACGCGCTGTGTCGCCCGCCGACGTACGCGGGCTGGCGATTTAAAGGCGCCATCGGCCTGATTTCGTCGAATTGATTGAGCTGATTGAGCTTGAGAACTGCCGAGGCCGCGCACCGCGGCGGAGAACGCGTGTCGAGAAGCAACCCAGACCCGCCACTCCCAGCACGGCGACAGCGGGAACCAACGACGACGGTTCGGGCATAGCCTGTCGGCAGCCCGGCGGGTGATGCCAAGGGCGTAGGCGGCCTCCTGATGCGTGAGGCCAGCAAAGAAACGGAGCTTGACCAATTGGGCTGCTTGCGCGTCATTGCGTTCCAGTTCGCTGAGGGCGTCATCGAGTGCGAGCAAGTCACCGGACGCGTCCTCGACTGCGCGCGAGGATTGTTCGAAATCAATCCGGCGGGCGCCTCCGCCTCGCTTGAGCGAGCCCCTTTGGCGTGCCCGTTCGACGAGGATCCGCCGCATCCCTTCGGCTGCCGCGGCGAAGAAGTGGCCGCGGCTATCCCAGCGCTGAACCTTGTTCACGTCGATCAGCCGGATGTATGCGTCGTGGACCAGCGCCGTGGCCTGCAGCGTTTGCCCCGGCTGTTCGTTGCTGAGCCTCTGAGCCGCCAGTTTTCGCAGCTCATCGTACACCGACGGCAAGAGCTGCTCCGCAGCCTGCGGTTCGCCTTGCTCAATCGCCGACCAGTTGCGCCGGCTCGCGCAGCTCGTACTGGCCCGACGCGGCACGAAGGAAAAAACTCCCCAGCACCGACTGGCACACGTCCATAGAATCAAATTGCCGTCGCAGCAGAGGATCGGACAACCGCGTGCGGACTGCGACTCGAATTGCCCGCTCGTAGTCCGTGACTAGCGTGGCGGCGGCATCCGCCTCGCCTTGACGGACGCGGCCAAGCAAGTCTTCAAATGTGGATGATTCGACCATTTAGCGCGAGCGTGTTTTGGCTGGCTGGGGGAATTCGGTAGGCTCCATCATACATCGCCGTTGGGGGGGCCTCGGCGCTTCTTGCTAGTGCGGCACTCGACTTGCACCATCCAAAAAGGTTTCGGTTTGCGCGAAAATCTGTACGCCGCAAGGCCAGACTGGCCATCGAATGGCCAACCGAGGGACTCTTTTCGAATCTTGTGGAGGAAAGAGGTCCAGACACGGAAAGTCTTTTTCGAACCATCCGCGAGATTTATGACGAGCACCCACGAAGCCACACCAACCCGCCGCCGATTGAATGTCCTGTTGATCAACCAATCACGTGAAGACCACTCTCAAGCCGAACAGCGGCTGCTGACCGCCGGCCACTCGGTCTTTCGCGTGTCTCGCCCGCAAGAAGCCGCACGAGCGTTGCATCACGAATCGGTCAACTTGGTCCTCATCGACCCGATGGAAGACCAGGCGGCGTTTCACGAGTTTTTAGCGGCACTGCACGCCTCCGGCGGCCGACTTTCGACGCGATACACGCCGGTTTTTGCCCTGACCGACCAGCGAGTGTGTGAGAGTGTCGGGCGATTTGTTGAAGAACTGCTGCCGATTCCACTGAATGTGGATAGACTGACAGCATCTTATTTATCGTTTTTGACTGAATCTGTTGCCATGCGACGGCGGAGCGATGACGTGGAGCCATGTTGCGAAATCGAAGCTGCGATTGATCGTCTTGGCGGCGACGTCGAACTTTACAAAGATCTGGTGGAACGCTTTCTTGACGATTCGGCCGGCACGCGGCGTCAAATCAAAGTGGCGATCGACGCCGTCGATGGTGCGAAACTGCACGCCGCTTCGCACAGCCTTAAAGGTCTAGCGGCCAGTTGCGGCGCGACTGCTGCCGCCGAGGCGCTGGCCGAACTGGAATCGCTGGGCCGGCAGCGCGATTTTTCCGCGGTACCGCAGTCGTGGAACCGCTTTCAGGCGGAGATGGAGCGCACAGCCGAAGCCTTTGGCCCTTATTATCGCCGGCTGGCGAGCGGCGCCACCGGCAGTTCTGCGGCTCGTAGCGATTGATCGTTGCCTCACGGTGTCCCGGACTAGCAGCGATTCTCCCCCGACCGTTTTCTTGGCACGGAACCTGCTCTATACAGCAGAGGGCCAGGACATCTGGCTAAGCCGAACTTAAATCAGGATACCAATAATTATCCGTTGGAAAGGAGCTTCTGATGGCAGCCCAAAACTCAGCCAAGACTGATCGCGGCATGGAGCAAATGCGCGAGAAATCGAGCGATATCAAACAGAGCCTCGCCGACATGGGGTCGGCCGCCAAGCAGGTGGCCCAAGAACAATATGAGGGCGTGCGCGATACGGTTTCCACCTACTACGACCAAGGCCGCGAACGCGCCATGGAATTTGAACAATCACTGGAGCGGCGGATCCAAGATCGCCCCATCAGCTCCGTTTTGGTCGCCACGGGAATTGGGTTTCTGATTGGGCTTGTGTGGATGCGTAAATGAGAACGGGTGTCCTGGGCTATCGGGCAGCGTGTGTTGCAATGAACTCACGCTCGCCCGGTAGCCTTTTTTCTCGCCCGCTCGTGCCGCGGAAAGCCAACCTCAATGACTGTCAGGGACACCGTGCCATGATCACCAATGGCTCTCCGCAGCGATCGGAAAACGCCGGTGCCGAGAGCGAGGCGCCGCGGTCTGAAAAGCCCGGCTATGGTCCACCGCATCCGCTGGACGGCTTGATGAAGCATGTCCGCGAATTAATTGAGTACGCGAATTTTTACATCGAGACGCGGAAAGACTCGGTGCGGGCCTCGATCCGCGGCCTGATCTTGAAGGCGGCGCTGGGCGTGCTGGCGGGCATTATTGGTGCGACGGTGCTAATTGTGGCCACCGTTTACGTGATGGGCGGAATCGCGGCGGGGCTAGGATGGCTATTCGGTGAACGGTGGGAACTCGGCACATTCACGCTCGGGGCGTAGTGCTGGTCTCAATCGGCGTAGGTGCGTTTGTCATGATGAAAATGATCGACCGGAAAGCGAGGCAGAGGACGGTCAAGAAGTATGAACAGCGACAACAAAACCAACAATCACGATTTGGTCACAGCGTCAAACAGCGAGCCGCAGAGATACGAAACACTCACCGAGAGTGAATATCTCACGCACGAGGGCGAGCTGGCAAAGACCGCTATCGCACGCACGATCGACGAATTGAAAGCGAGCCTGATCAAGGCCGGCGATGTGCGTTTATGGACGCACCATCACCCGTGGGTGGCGATCGGGGTCGGTGCTGCCACAGGTTTCAGCCTGGCGGCAGTTGTGCGAAGCGCCGGAAAAGAGCAGCCGGACGAGGACGAGAAATTGGCCGAAGCCAGGAATCTCCTACTGCAAGCTGCAAAAGTGCCCTACGACGACGCCCCGCCGCGTCGGAAGTCAAAGGTCAGCGACTCCTTACTTGGGTCGCTCTTCAACCTGGCCCGAACCGCGATGGAAGCATCGCTCGTCACGGCCATGCGCGCGGAAGGGGTCGAGCGCGCTTATCAGAGCGGACACGCGCCGCAGACCGAAAACGTGGCGCCTCAACCGTCACACCCGGCGCAATCTACAGGGTGATCCGGTTTCCAAACGACACGACTTTGTGGCAAGCGGTCGCCCCGATTGGCATTTTATTAGCCACACTCTCGATGATCCCATCTTCGGAGTTCGCGCATGTGTCTGTGGTGAATATCAAATGCGATTTTCGTAAGTCGTTGCTGTGCTTAGTTGTCGAATGAATGCGCATGGAGAGGCCATCGTGTCGGCGTGCCGTTTGCATGTCGAAGCCACCCTCTTGTGATGAGCCAGGGAACGGTAACGGTTTCGAACATCGTAAGCGGGCCCGTGTGAGGGCCGCCTGACTCTCCAGAAAGGAATCTTTCCATGCTAGTGCTCTCCCGCCGCCAGTCTGAGACCATCGTCATTGGTGACAACATCCGAGTTCAGGTGCTGGAAATATCGGGCGGCCGGGTCCGGCTGGCTATCGAAGCGCCCTCAAGTATCCCCGTCGATCGGGAAGAGATCTGGGAGCGCAAGCAGCTCGAAAGAGCGGCGTTACACAATCGCGATTATGCCTCCAACCGGGACCGCCTCGTTCCCGTGCACTAAAGTGCCCGCGATTTCGAATTCCGGCCTAATTCCCCCAATTCCCAACTTGCGTAAGAAAAGTAGGTCGAACGCAGCAGTGCGTTCGACCTTCTTTTTTTCGCTTGTGCCGTCTACGCAACTGGTCGGCGGATACCACCGAACAGCAGACTGACAATAAACAGCACTAGGAAGACGAAGAACAGGATCTTCGCGATGCTCGTGGCGCCGGCGGCGATTCCGCCGAAGCCAAATACGGCCGCGATGATCGCAACGACCAAAAACAAGAGTGCCCAATACAACATCTCACACCTCCAAAGTTGGTGAAGGAATACGCTCCCGCGTCCACTGCACGGCAGCAAGCGGGCTCGCGTAGCCCCGCCATAGTGGCTAGAGCATAGTGCGTGCCACACATAAACGCGTGGCGCAGTCGCTCCAGAAGTCGTTATGGAGCATCACCTTAGGGCTAGTGCGACGAGCGAGACCTTCACTCTGCAATCAAGTTTTCTGCATCGCAACGGCTAAGTGGCTTGCAAACGATCAGACCCGTTGCTGGCATGTTTCTGTTGCAATTGCGGAGGCGTGACTGGCCATCTCTGCGAAATGTAAGTGACCCCCGATTAGGTCTTTGCAGCGCTCGTCTCGGTAAACGCCGTTAGAACGTCCGTCAACGTGGCGAGACTGACTGGCTTGACGAGGTGCTCGTCGAACCCGGCTTCGAGAGAGCGGCTGCGATCCTCGGCCTGACCAAAGCCGGTGAGCGCAACTAGGTAAATATGGCCGAGGTTTGGGTCATTGCGAAAGATGCCCGCTAACTCCAAACCACTCATACCGGGAAGCCCGATATCCAGAAAAGCCACGTGAGGGCGGAAGGAGTGAACCGCGGAGAGCGCGGAGGGACCGTCGTAAGCCAATTGGACCTCGTGGCCGGCCTCGGACAACAACGCCACGATCGTGCGGGCAACGTCCACGTTGTCCTCGACGACCAGCAACCGCAGACCGCGAGCCAGTTTCCGCGAAGGTGCGGGAGCCGAACCGATCCAGTCGGTGGTTGGATGTCGAAGCGATTCTGGGAGCAGCACGACAAATTCACTACCATGGCCGACACCCTCGCTCAGGGCCACCACCGATCCGCCATGCAACTCGACCAAGCTCTTTACCACGCTCAGGCCGATTCCCAAGCCTCCTTCCGCGCGGTGCAGGGAAGGATTCAATTGCCGGAAGAGCTCGAAGATCTGGGGAAGCATTTCGGGTGAGATGCCAATCCCGTTATCCCGAATACGGAGTTCGGCCTGTTCAGCCTCATTGCCGGATCGAAGCGAGACGTCAATTCTTCCGTCCTCGTCCGTGTATTTGGCTGCATTCATCAGCAAATTGACGACGACCTGTTCCAAGCGTGCCGCGTCGCCTTCGACGAAGACGGCGTGGTTGGGCAACGACACCTGAACGATGTGCCGTCGCGAGGCGAACATGGGCTCGCAGCTTTGCACCGAAAGATTGACGATTTCGCGCAAATCGACGACTTCGCGCCGCAAGCGGATTTTGCCGCTGGTCAAGCGCGACACGTCAAGCATTTCGTCCACAAGCCGTACAAGGTGTTGGATGTGCGTGTTGAGGATATCTCGTGCTTCGTCGAACGTGGGATTACTCGGATCGAGCAGTTGAATTAACTCCGCCGCGCTGGTGATTGCGGCCAGCGGATTGCGCAGCTCGTGGCCAAGCATCGCAAGCAAGGCGTCCTTGGCCTGATTGGCTCGGCGAAGTTCGCGCTCATGCTCCTTTTCTCGCGTGATGTCCTGATAGAGCAGCACCGCGACCGACTCATGGCTATGCATGGCAGGGAGCATTACCGAGTGAATCATCAACGTTCGCTCGCTTTCGGCCCTGCGCCATCTGAATTGATCACCATCCAGTTGCTCGCCGCGAGCGGTGCTGCGCAGTCGGCAATTCCGCGCTGGCACGCGGCGTCCATCCATGTCGGTGAAGTGCTCGGTGTGCGGCGTGTCCTCCTGGCCGCCGATGGAATCGAAGGCTTCTGCGGCCTGATTGCGAAACGTAACGCGCTCGCTGACCGGATCCACCAACAGCAAAGGTAGAGGAAGCAAGTTAAGGACCGCCTCGAGCCATTGCCGTTGTTGAACAAGATAATCCGCCGCTTCGCGCAGCCGATTGTCATAACGCGTTCGATCGCGTTCATCGTAGCCGGTTTGCATGAAGCCCCTGGCCTCCCCCCGTGCGTCATGCCACACCCCCCAACGGCTTTCAATACTGATCCGGCGACCGTCGCGACATTGATGGACTAGGCCGCCTTCCCAACGGCCGGTTGCCACCACATGTTCGACGATCGTGGCAATCGGTATGGGGCTCTGAGTTTGCAACAGCTCGTGGGCAACACGCCCGAATGCTTGCTCGTCGGAATAGCCAAACGTTTCTTCCGCGGCGGCATTCCAATATCGGATGCGAAGGTCACGATCTACCAGGATGACCGGAGTCGCGCAGTAGCTCCACGAGATCGCGACACACGCCGGCATCGTCGAGTGCATTGGATCGCACATCCGCTGCCATCAGTATCGCCTCGCCGTGCTGAGCGTGCCGAGCAGATCGGCGCACGAGTGCCATGTTCCGATTCTTTTTGCGGCCGGTTGTGCGCTCTGGTTCGCAAGACTCAACGGAGGCCTGGCCTGCCGACCGTATCGCCCGCCGCGAATGCGCTGCGACTTCATGGTACCGAGGTCAACTCTTCGGATTCGGCATCGGCGCCATTGTCCTCCACGCCCACGACTTGATCGATCGTGATGCGCAAAGTCCGAATCTTGTTTCGTAAGCTGCCCCGTGTGATCCCCAGGATCTTCGAGGCCTTCGATTGGTTACCATCCGTGTTTCGCAATACACGAGTTAAGAGCATTCGCTCCATGTACGCCAATGCTTCCGCGTACAGATCCTCGGTCCCCGAGTGCAGTTGTCGATCAATGAAGCCCTCGAACTCGGAACATCGCCCGACCTCACTCGACAAATTGACGGAACTTGCAGTCCGGCCGCCTTGCCGCACGTCATCGGGAAAGAACTCCGGCATCAAGACGGGTCCGGTCGCTTGCAACAGCGCTTGCTTGACGACCGCCTGCAGCTCGCGAACATTTCCCGGCCACGGGTATTTCATGAGCAAGTCGAGGGCGTCCGGAGAAATGTCGCACACGTTTTTTCCAAGCTCGCGGTTGAAGCGGGCCAGAAAATGCTCCAACAGCAACAGGATATCGTCAGAACGCTCGCGCAATGCCGGCAGCTTGATGGTGAACCCGTTCAGTCGATAGAACAGGTCCGGGCGGAACGTCCCCTCAGCGACCATTTCCTCTAAATCGCGATTGGTCGCCGTAATGATCCGCACGTCGGTCTTGATTGGCTCGTTGCCGCCGACGCGCTCGAATTTCTGGTCCTGCAACACGCGGAGCATTTTGCTCTGGACCAACGGCGTCATGTCGCCGACTTCATCGAGGAAGAGCGTTCCTCCCGAGCACTGCTCAAACTTGCCGATGCGTCGCGAGTCGGCGCCGGTAAATGATCCTTTCTCGTGGCCAAACAGTTCGCTTTCCAAAAGCGTCTCCGGAATCGCGGCGCAATTGACTGCCATGAACCGCCCTGAAGCGCGCGTGCTGTGCTGGTAAATCGCGCGCGCCACGAGTTCTTTTCCGGTCCCGCTTTCACCGCGAATCAGTACCGTCACGTTCTGCGGCGCCACGCGGCCGATCGCCTTGTACACGTCTTGTATCGCGCCACAGCGGCCGATCAGACAATCAGAAACTGTCGCCGCGTTTGCGTTCGTCTGCAATAAGCGGACGGGCACGTTCATCAGACGCCGAATCTCAAACGCCCGATCCAAAAGTGATTGCACCTTGGGGAAATCAAGCGGCTTCAGCAAGTAATCGAACGCGCCAAGCTTCATCGCCTCGATCGCGGTATCGCTTGTCCCGCCCGCCGTGATGAAAATGACCGGCATCTTCTTATCAAGCTGCTGGATCCGTTGGAACGTTTCCAGCCCGGACGAGTCCGGCAACATGATGTCCACAATCGTCACGTCGGGACGATTCTTTCGAACAATGTCGAGCCCCGCCGCCGCTGTCTCAGCGCTCAGCACGCTAACATCGGTATTCTGAAAGACACTTCGGAAGACGTGGCCGACGGCAGTGTCGTCGTCGATGACTAAGACCGAGGGCATGCTCAAGTTCTCCAAAGACGGTTATGGGGCTCGTTTGTTTTCGAATTACGAGAGAACCTGATCTCGTATCAACCAGCCTAACATGTGATCGTAAAGAGACCAGCCGCAACGTGTCAAACGTTGACCGTGTGGTAAGCCACAATATTTGCTCGCATAAATATGAGGCAGCCCGCAAGATTCATTTAGCCATGACGGTTTACCACCGAAACTTCGATAACCGCCACCTTGCTGCCACGCTCGCGACAAGCCAACACATTACGATCGGATTGCCGCGCGATGAATTAAATCTGCGGGGTTCTCTCCCCCGAAATTTCGCGGCACACTCTTTGCGACCCACTGAGCGAGGAATGTTCCGTCGAGGCACTTTCAACCCATGCAACTATAGTCGGCTATGGAAAGGACGCGGCCATGATTCGTGCTGCCCATAATCTTCTCTCCGAATTACAACCGTCGTGGGTCAACGCTGCGCGTCAGGCTGCCGCGCGACGCCCACGCAATGGTTCTCGTGGTCCATAACCAACACCCCCAGCACGAAGCACAAGTTTGCGAACAAATTGCCAGTACCTTGGTTAGCCAGCAGCTCGCGATCTGCACGGTCGGGCTTACACATGCAAACGAGCATGTGCGCGGTCGCATGATCCTGGACGTCGAATCGCTGACCGAACGCCTCAGTGGGGTCGTCACATTCTTGCAGCACTGGGACGAGACGTCGGATCTGCCGATTGCGATTTTTGGCCAAGATGTTTGTGCAGCAGCCGCAATTGCGGTCGCCGCGAATGCGCCTCGGGGACTGCGAGTCGTCGGTTCCTTTTGCGGCCGGCCGGATCTCGCCCGTATTCAGCTCCCCATGGTTTCCGTCCCTACCCTGTTGGTTGTGCCGGGCCGCGACCGCAAAATGCTCGAGCGAAACGAGCAGGCGTTCGCCGCATTGAATTGTCCAAGCCAAATCGCCGTTATCGGCAACGCCACGCGGATGCTTCACGAATCAGGGGCGGTTGGCGCTTGCCGTTATTTGATTCGACGCTGGTGCGAGCAGCATTTGCTTTCTCAAACCGAATTCGCTCCGGCAGCGGGTTGAGTTCGGTGACAGACTCGATGAGAATGCCGGAACGCGGTTGCATCATTCTCCAACCACGCAGGTACGCGGTGCCAGACCAAACGACAAAAACGACAACACAGTGTCCGCTTCGCGCCGGGGTGTTTGCGGATGTGACTGCTGCTGAAACAGCGGTAAGCAACCTATTGGCAGCCGCATTTACAAAAGACGAGATTACGGTGGTCTGTTCCGACGCCGCCGTAGAGCGCCACTTCAGGGCGTTTCATAAGCAAGATCCCGCCGGCACACATACTCCCGCGGCGGCGCTGGGCGGCGGCGCGATTGGCGCTACGCTTGGAGGTCTGGCAGCCGTTGCTGGCGGGATTGCCACGGGCGGTATTGGGTTATTGGCCACTGCCGGAATTGCCACCTGGGCGGGCGGAATCTTCGGCGGCCTGGTCGGTGCAATGATGAGCCGCGGCGTTGAAAAGGAATTGGCCAACTTCTATCAACAGGCCGTGGTTGACGGTGACATTCTCGTCGCCGTCGATCCGCGCGACGACTCGCCCGAAAGAATTGAGCTCGTCTCGCGCATCCTCCGCGATGCCGGCGCCAAGCCGCTTAAACTGCCCGAAGGCTAAAACCCCTTCACCAGTTTCACCAGCAAAACGAGCGAGCCTTCTCACACCCGTGAGAAGGCTCGCGTTGTTTACTAAAGTGCGACAGCGTGCTTATTGCTCTTGTCGTTCACGCCGTTCGGAGGCGCCCTCTCGCTCGCTGCTGCGTTCGCGAATGGCATCACGCCGCTCGCCGCCGCCAAGTTCGGCGTGCAACTTCTCAGCATGCTCCAAGTGCTGCTTCGTGGTGCCTTGCGCGTCCTTCAGCAGTTGAGCAAGCTGTGGCGACGCATTCCGTTCGGCAATACGCAGCTTGTCGATCATTCCCTTGTGGGCGATAAGCTGTGCGGCGACAAAGAGTTTATCGAACTCCTCGCCCCGCTGCTGCTGTGCGTCCTTCCGAGCCGAGTTCACGCATTCCTCGGAAACTTCCTGCCAGAACTGGAGCAGTTCCGATCCTGGCCCGCTGGCGATAACTGGCTTGGCCACGGTTTGGCGAGTGCCACTTTCGGACCCTTCGCGCTTTTCAGCAAGATTCTGCTCCCGATCACTGCGCTCACGATTCTGGTCCTGTCGATCCGCAAGATCGCGATCCCCGCGAATTGCCGATTCGACATTCTGGGCCGTCCGTTCGGCGGTCTGGCCTGCTCGCTCGGCAGACTGACCCGCACGCTCGGCAATGTTGGGTCGTCCCGGCTGACCGGCTACGTCGCTCTGTTGCGAATCCAAACGAGCTCCGCGGCTGCCCGACGTCGCCGACAGTTCCTGCAGCTTCTGCACAAAGTTGCCGTGATCCTTTTGGATCATCTGGCAGAATTCACGAATCTGCTCATTCTTGGAATGCCGCTCACCCAGTTGACCAAGAGCAATCTCCTTGTTGTTGTCGATGATCAACAGCGTAATCAACTGCGAATCCCACTGGCCTTTCTGCGCCGACTGGCCGGGCTGCCTTTGACCAATCTGTCCGGGCTGAATCTGTCCGGGCTGACCAATGCGACCGGGTTGAGCCGGCTGACCGATCTGGCCTGGCTGACGCGGCTGAGCCGCCGCCCCTGGCGTACCAGGTTGACGAGCTTGCTCGCGGACAGGCTGCTGGGCCGAGGCTACCGCCACGCCTAACACCAGGGCCATGCCCGAAAGTGCGAAACTACGAATTGGGGACGACATAAGGTTACTCCTCCTACTTGAGACACGAAGAGGCAACGCGCATCTCCGAAAAAAGCCACACGCCGTGCCAGCTCACTACGCCGCCGCGCGCACTGGTACAAAGCGAGCCACCCGCGTTGTGCACGTGCCGTGCCCCTTGCCCTCTGTCAAAAAAGATGCCTTTGCGCGGTAATGTGCCAAGAGCTGTGCGATGAGAGAAGCCTGATTCAGCCAAAACTACATTCTACGGCCGCTGGTTGCAAAACGTTCTGACACCTACCGTGTCACTTTGAGCCGTCACGCGCCACCGTAAACAGCACGACGCTGGAACTAACTTCCAATCGCGGCGTCGAGGCGGGCGCCAAACTGCTGTAGCGTCCGCATTGCCTCGCGGACTCGCGGCTCATCAACCTGCACGGTCACCACGGTATTTCCGCGCTTGAGTACTTCCTGGTAGAAGGCGGCCTCTTCCTCGGACGACCCCAAGCCGACCAGCGCTCCGGCCAAGCCGCCAACCGCTGCGCCCGTCGCAGCGGTCATAAAAACGCTTGCCAACAGGCCGCCGGCAACTACCGGCCCAATTACGGGCAGCAAGCCGGCCGCCATCGCAATTCCGCACAGCCCACCGAGCCCGGCACTGCCACCGCGCCGGTAACCGAACCCTCGGCTACCAGCGAGCGTTCGGCCACTTCCTCGCGGTCGAGCTCGTCGGTTTGAATCTCATCCGCATGCGGCCCAATGACACCAAGCTCCTGCTCCTTAAACCCGTGGTGGCGCAGTTGCTCCACTGCCATTCGTGCTTGCGTAGCATTGTCAAAAACCGCGACGAGCAACTCCTGACGAATTGCAGTCATTAAACGCCCAGTTGATAGAGAAAGAAGCGCCAGTGCCGCAATAATTCCAGCCGATACACTTTACTTCATACGTCCGTCACCACGCTACCTGCAACAAAAATAGGCGGCCGCCAGTGGCGCACCGCCTATGAGTTTACCCATTTCTCTCTTCGTGTTATCGCACGGATCAAACCTTTAGGTGCATCCTCGAACGAGAAATAGCAACAGCAGCACGGGGATCGGTATTCCGAGCAGCCAAAGGAGAATCCAACCCGCCTTGCCTTCGCGCATATGTTTGCTAATCCGCTTCATAATTCGTCTCCGTCAAAAAGGGCCAAAACTTAAGGGCGCCGGTTGACTCGCTGGCCGACCGGCGGCCCGAATGCCTCATTCGTCTCTTCTTAAAAATCCGAACACTTCGTTCGGGTTGGCAAAGGGAAATCGTCGGCGAGTGTCCCTTGAGTCTCTCGCCCGACGTCGGCTCGGTTAGAAGCAGATTGCGTGCCTGTGGGATCGAACGGTTCGAAAAACGCAAACAGCTACTAACATCTTCGTGGACTCCACGCGTAGTTCGCGTTTCGATTCGCGCAGTCCACATCACAGACGATGCCGTTGACCGCATTGCGACCAAATGCGCCGCTAGAGGGGAACGTCGGTCTCGCGCAATAGCGGGGCGCCATTCCCACTCGCGGTTACGGTGTGTGAGCTGATGGCCCCAGGCGCGCTTGGCGCAGTTGCAATTTGCTCGGGCGGAAGAACCGAAGCCAGGTCGTCGCGGAGTATCAGATCAATCAGTTCCTCCACGCCCGCGCCGTGATGATTCTGCAATCGAATGTTGACGGCATCCTTCAACGCGGGCAGCGCGTTGGCCACGGCGGCCGAGGCGCCGCACGAGCGACACAACGCGTGGTCGTTCTCCGCGTCCCCCACGGCCACCACGCTGCTTGGCGCAATCTTCAGTTGCCCCAACGCGGCGGCCAGGCCGGTCGCCTTATTAACCCCCGGCGGGAGGATCATTACTGCCCCCTTGTTGAAGATCACTTGCAGCTCCAGTCCCAAATCCCGGATGGTTTGCAAAACCACGGTTTCATGCGGTTGCCACGTGGCAACGATGACTCGCCCCTGCGACATGGGCGACACCTTGCGTTGCATTAAGAGATCGACGAACTCCGTGGGAGGCGCTGCTTCGAGGAGTGTTTCCTGCTCCGTCGCGGGGTCATAAAGCAATGCCCCGTTCTCCGCCACGATCAGGTCAAACGCATCGAGCTGCGAGCACGTCTTCATCAGATCCGGCATTTCGCGGCCGGTAACCAGCAACACCTTACGGCCAGACTGGCGAAACCGCGCAGCGCCGAAAATGTCTGCGCCGACAGTGCCGCCCGTGGCCAGCGTGCCGTCGTAATCGGTGGCTAGTGCTTGAAAGCGCATAACACCCCTCGAAAAAGGGGACTGGCCCCGAGCCACGTTTTATCCTTTATAGCCATTCAGCGCTGCGGCGAGGTGCCTATCCCCCTTTCCTACAAAGCAACTGTCGAGCCAAAGCGGGGTTCCCCACCCGTTGTTGTCCGAAGTACGTTTGAATACAGTGATTGCGAACTAATAGGTCGCTGCTGCGGATTAAATCCACCCTATGTCGATTGCCTGTATTGCCGGCATCGCCCCAACTTTATGAAGGTTGCGCCGCTGGTGCGCGCGTTTGCCGCCGCGGGTTTGGATCCGTACGTGATCCATACCGGACAGCACTACGACGAGAAGATGAGCGGCTCCTTCTTCGCCGAGCTCGAAATCCCCCCGCCACAGGCGAACCTGGAAGTCGGCTCGGGCTCGCACGTCTACCAGATCGCCGAAGTGATGAAGCGGCTGGAAGTCGAGTTCCAGAAACGGCGGCCTGCGGCGGTGATCGTCGTGGGCGACGTCAATTCGACCGTCGCCGCCGCCATTACGGCCGTCAAGCTCGGCATTCCCATCGGCCACGTCGAGGCCGGCCTGCGCAGCTTCGATCGCGCGATGCCCGAGGAGATCAATCGCGTTCTCACCGATTCAATCTGCGACTGGCTCTTTACTAGCGAGCCGGCGGGCGAAGTGAACCTCCGCCGCGAAGGCATTCCGCCCGAGCGAATCCACTTCGTCGGCAACGTGATGATCGACACGCTGCTCAAGCAGTTACCCGCGGCCCGCGGCGAGCGAGCGTACGACCGCTTTCAGGTGCGCCCGCGGGAATACATCGTGCTCACGCTGCATCGGCCGAGCAATGTAGATGAGTCGGCGCGGCTGACCGAGATCCTGAGGGCGGTCACGCGATTGAATCGCGACAACGCGGTCCTGTTTGTTGTTCATCCGCGGACACAGGCAAAGATCGCCGAGTTCGGGCTGGCGAACGATCCAGAGCTCAATGGGTATCGGTTAATCGAGCCGCTGCCCTACCGCGCGATGCTGTCATTGAACGAATCGGCGCGGCTGGTGATCACCGACTCGGGCGGTATCCAGGAGGAAACCACGATGCTCGGCGTGCCGTGCCTGACGGTGCGCGACAATACCGAGCGGCCGATCACGGTCGAGATCGGCAGCAACCGGCTGGTGAAGCACGACACGCAGTCGATTCTCGATGCGGTGCGCGATGCGCTCGATGCGTGCGATAAGCCGTGGCAGGTGCCCGCGCTGTGGGACGGCCATGCCGCCGAGCGTGTGGCTGCCGCTGTGCGCGATAAATTAGTTAAATTAATCACTCGGAGCGATTTCCAAGCATGAACGCAATCGCAATCGCACTCACCAGTTTTCTCGCCGCGGTAGCATTTGCTCCTCCTAAGGCGGAGATTCTCGGCTCGCACGAAGGAACAACGCGCGTCGCGATCACTCTGGACGGCGCTCTGGCCGCCAGTACGGGCGACAAAACGATAAAAATCTGGAACATCGAATCGTCGAAGTTGGCGCACACCCATCCAATCGACAGTGCTGGTCTCTCACTGGCTTTCACACCGGACAAAAAGTCAATCGCTGTACGACTGGAGAGCAGCGTGGATTTAATCGCGGTTGAGTCAGGCGAGCCTGCGCCGTTTCGACTCCCACACGGGCGGTGTGCCGCGGATTGCCATCTCGGCGGATGGAAAATGGCTCGCCAGCGGAGGATCGGACAACAAGCTGCGCGTCTGGGAATTGACCACGGGCAAATTGGCGCACGAGCTGTCGCACCAGTATCACCTCGTATTCGGCGTCCAGTTTTCCCCGGACTCCAAAAGAATCATCACCGGTTCGGGTGACGGCGTTGCCAAGCACGGGGAGGTCAAATCATGGGACGTGGATACCGGCAAGAATGTGTGGCGCTACGACGGGAAACAGATTTGGATGGTGGCGGTTCTACCGGATTCCTCCGCCGCGGTTTCAACAGACGTCAACGGGGCGATCGTCGTGCACAATTGGGACGACGGCTCGGAACTTCGTACTTTTCAAACCAGTGACTCTTGCCGCGCCCTAGCAGTATCGGCGGATGGAAAGTTGCTCGCCGCGTCTGCTAGACGCCAAATTGAGATTTGGGAGCTTGGCTCTGGAGAAAAGCGATCTGCCTTGCATGCCCACGAGAACTGGGTTCTGTCGCTCGCACTTACGCCTGACTCGTCGGCTCTTGTCAGCGGCAGCAGCGACAACACGGTGCGCCTGTGGCGACTAGCCGTGGCCGAATCCGACAAAGATTGACGCTTCGATAGGCCCGCAGTTTGCTCGACGTTAACTCTTAGACACGCTGTTTCGCCGCCACCCGCCTGCCCTCTTTTTCAAATTGAACTGTGTGGATTGCCACAACGACGACTCGATCCCTTTCTGCTTGGGCTTTATCAATTTCCACAGCGAAGGCAATCGCTAGAATAATTCTCTCTCAGGCCAGTGGTTCTCATGCCGACTGCATCACGGCCTTGAGAGTTGCACACGGTTCATACGCTGAGTGAAGATTTGGTGAAAATGGCCTCCGACTGCGCTCCCACTCAAACTAAACACGTGGCCTTCGCTAAAAGCGGCATCGACGGTTTGGATGACGTACTGAGCGGCGGCTTCACACCGCACCGGTTGTATCTTCTCGAAGGCGTACCCGGCTCTGGCAAAACAACGCTAGCCCTCCAGTTCTTATTGGAAGGCGTTCGCCGCGGCGAGCCAGTCTTATACGTCACACTCTCCGAAACCGAGGAAGAGCTTCGCGACGTGGCAGGTTCGCACGG
Source organism: Pirellulales bacterium (assembly GCA_963829655.1). GTDB lineage: Bacteria > Planctomycetota > Planctomycetia > Pirellulales > JALHPA01 > JBBDYH01. Next base: position 3,774,520 of record CAWHJG010000002.1, on the reverse strand, counting down.
CTGGTCGCTCGACGGAATCGTTATCCGAGAGCTAGTCCCTAGCGAAGACAGCCTTCGGCCCGATGATCAGTACACGATGTTCCACCCGTCGGAGATCGAACTCAGCGAAACCACCAAGGCAATTCTCGCCGATGTGGAGACGATCAAGCCGGCGCGCGTCGTGTTCGATTCGCTTTCCGAGCTGCGCCTCCTGGCGGGCAACCCGCTCAGGTATCGCCGGCAGATTTTGGCGCTCAAGCAGTTCTTCGCCGGTCGCAAATGCACCGTGATGCTGCTTGACGATCTCACCAGCACCAACCACGACCTCCAGGTGCAAAGCATCGCGCATGGCGTGGTGCGGCTCGAGCAGTTTCATCCAGAATACGGAGCCGAACGGCGGCGGCTCATCGTACAAAAATTCCGCGGCGTACATTTCCGCGGCGGCTATCACGACTACACCATCCGCCGCGGCGGAATCGACGTTTACCCTCGCCTTGTCGCCAGTGAGCACCGCCCCGCGGTCGAAATGGAAAAACTCGCCAGCGGGATCGCCGAGATGGATACGTTACTTGGCGGCGGCATCGAGCGCGGCACCAGTACGCTGATCGTTGGAGCGGCCGGCACCGGGAAGTCCACGCTGGCCTCCCAGTTCGTGGCTGCCGCCGCCGCCCGTGGGCAAAGCGCCGCCCTGTTCATCTTCGACGAAAGCACCCATACCCTGCTGACGCGCGCTGCCGGCCTGGGCATCGACCTGCGGAAACATATTCAGGATGGCCGCGTAACCATACAGCAAGTCGATCCCGCGGAACTCTCGCCCGGTGAGTTCGCACATGCTATTCGGCGCACCATCGAGCAGCAAAAGGCCTCCATCGTGGTCATCGACAGCTTGAACGGCTACCTGAACGCCATGCCGGAGGAACGGTTCCTGATCATTCAACTTCACGAGTTGCTCACGTTCTTAGGTCAGGCTGGCGTCGCCACCATTCTCATCGGCGCTCACCAGGGACTGATCGGCGGTCAGATGATCAGCCCGGTGGATGCAAGCTATCTGGCCGACGCAATAATCCTGATGCGCTACTATGAAACGAGGGGCGAAGTCCGTCAGGCCATCTCCGTCATTAAAAAGCGCGGCGGTGCACACGAGCGGACCATCCGCGAGTTCCGCTTGGAAAACGGCCGGATCACTGTTGGACCTCCACTTCGCGAGTTCCGCGGCGTCCTCACCGGCGTCCCGATCTTCGAAGCCAACGGCGATCCACCAAATACAGGGAAAGTCCAGTGAACGACGGTGACCGTGAAAAGCTCGAGCAGCGAGTCCTCGTCCTGGTCCTCACCCCCAAGGACGCCGAGCTCACCCGGTCGATCCTGAACCGGGCGGGCGTAACATGCGTTTGCTGCGCGGATTTGGATTGCATTTGCCAGGAGCTGGAGCGTGGTGGAGGCGCCGTCCTGCTGGCGGAAGAAGCAGTGGCTCCAGACCGCAACGGCGGCCTCGCCGACTGGTTGGCGCGTCAGCCCCCCTGGTCCGACCTGCCGGTACTTGTCCTCGCGCGCCCCGGCGCCGACTCCACCGCCGTGGCCCAGGCCATGGACCTTCTGGGCAACGTCACGGTTCTGGAGCGGCCGACTCGCGTGGCGGCGCTCGTCAGCGCCGTCCGTGCCGCACTCCGCGCGCAACCGCCAATACGAAGCGCGGGCTCACCTCTCCCAGATCGAGCATAGCGAACGCGACCTCAGCGACTTCTTTGAAAACGCCTCCGTGGGATTGCACTGGGTCGGTCCCGATGGAATTATCCTCCGAGTCAACCAGACCGAGCTAGAAATGCTCGGATACACGCGCGAAGAGTACGTCGGCCATCACATCGCCGAATTTCATGCCAACCTGCCGGTAATCCATGACATCCTAGCGCGCTTGACGAATGGCGAAACCCTGCGCGACTTTCCCGCCCGCATGCGCTGCAAGAATGGCCAGATCCGCGATGTGCTCATCAACTCCAATGTGCTCTGGGACAATGACCGCTTCGTCCACACCCGCTGTTTCACGCGCGATGTCACTGATCAAAAGCGCGCGGAAGATGAACTGTGCAAGGCTCAATCGCAACTTCAGGCAGAACTGACAGACACCAAGCTCCTGCAACGCATCAGCGCCGAAATCATCCATCAGGATGACTTCGCGGCGTTGAACGAGAAGATCATCGACGCCGCTGTCGCCATCATGCACTCCGACTTCGCCAGCATGCAGTTGCTGTATCCTGACCGCGGAACCGGCGGCGAGCTGCGCCTGATGGCCTTCCGAGGGTTTAATCCGCAGGCGGCGAAGTTTTGGGAATGGGTGCAAGCCGACTCGGAAAGCACCTGCGGCGAAGCTCTTCGCACCGGTCGCCGCGCCCTCGCTGCCGATGTCGAAAAATGCGCTTACATGGCCGGAACCCAGGACCTCGCCACATACCTAGACACCGGCATCCATGCCGTGCAATCCACTCCCTTGATATCGCGCAGCGGCAAACTCCTCGGCATGATTTCCACGCACTGGAAACAACCCCACGCGCCTTCCGATCGTGATTTGCGACTGTTGGACATCCTGGCCCGGCTTGCCGCCGATCTACTCGAACGCAAGCAGGCTCAGGATTCGTTGCGCGACAGCGAAGAGCGATTCCGCCTGGCGCAGCGCGTTGCGCGCGTCGGCACGTTCGAGTGGAACCTCCAGACCGGCGTGAATATCTGGACGCCGGAACTCGAAGCAATATATGGCCTGAAACCCGGCGAGTTTGCGCGCACGCAGCCCGCTTGGGAGAACATGCTGCATCCCGATGACAAAGCCTCGGCCCTCGAACATGTAAACGAGGCCCTCCGCACGGGCCAGCCCGTCGAAGGCGAGTGGCGCACCATCTGGCCTGACGGAAGCCTGCATTGGGTGGCGGGCCGGTTCCAATGCGTTATGGACGCCAACGGAAGTCCGCTCCGTCTGGCCGGAGTCAACATCGATATTACCGAACGCAAGCAGGCCGAGGACACCATCCGGCGCAATCAAGAGTCGCTGGCGGAGCTTGTCGAACGCGCCCCATTTGGCATTTACATCGTCGATTCTCAGTTCAAGATCGCGCTCGTCAACAAGGGTTCTCAGGACGGCGCATTCATCAACGTGCGGCCGCTCATCGGGCGCGATTTCTCCGAGGCAATTCGTATCCTCTGGCCCGAGAACGTTGCCACCGACATTATCGCAAACTTCCGCCGCACGCTCGATACCGGCGAGCCGTACATCTCCGACGAATACGTCCAACCGTGCGCCGATATCGATAACGTCGAGTCTTACGAGTGGGAGCTGCACCGTATTAAGCTCCCCGACGGCCAATATGGCGTGGTCTGCTACTATTTCGACTCCACCGAGCTGCGCCGCGCCGAGCAAGCCCTGCGCGAAGCCGACCGCCGCAAGGATGAGTTCCTTGCCACGCTCGCCCACGAGTTGCGCAACCCCCTGGCGCCCATTCGCAATTCGCTCCACATCCTCCGTATGAGCAACCAGCACGATCCCGCCGCCGAGCGCGTCGGCGAAATGATCGAACGCCAGGTCAACCACATGGTCCGCCTGGTGGACGACCTGCTCGAAGTCTCTCGCATCACTCGCGGCAAGATCGATCTCCGCAACGAAACTGTCGAGGTCGCCGCCATCGTCCACGGCGCCGTGGAAACCAGCCGCCCCCTCATCGAGGCCGCCGGGCACCAGCTCGCGATCTCGATTCCACCCGATCCGTTGATCGTGGATGGCGACCCCGTCCGCCTGACCCAGGTTGTGGCCAATCTCTTGAACAATGCCGCGAAGTACACCGATCCCGGCGGGCAAATTTGGCTCTCCGTCCGTTGTGAGCCGGGCATGGTGGCCATTTCCGTGCGCGATACCGGCGAGGGCATCGCCCCAGACATGCTGCCGCGCGTGTTTGACCTGTTCACGCAGATCGACCGCAACGCCAACCGCAGCCAAGGCGGTCTCGGCATCGGGCTGACGCTCGTAAAGAGCCTCGTCGAAATGCACGGCGGCAGCGTCCACGCAAACAGCGACGGAAACGGGCAAGGGAGCGAATTCGTGATTCGACTTCCGCTGATCGTTGACCCGCGAAGCACCGACGTCGCGCCACACGACGCCGGTCCCGCGGCCGCCGTTTCTACCCGGCGCGTTTTAGTGGTAGACGACAACCGCGACGCCGCCGAAAGTCTCGGCATGCTCCTCACACTGCTCGGCGTCGATGTTCGCGTCGTGTGCAGCGGCGCGGAAGCGCTTCACGCGCTCGCAACATATCAGCCCTCGGTCGTGCTGCTCGATATCGGCATGCCCGGCATGGACGGCTACGAAGTCGCTCGCAGAATCCGCCAGGATCCCGCGTTTCGCGGCCTGACCTTGATCGCGCTCACCGGTTGGGGCCAGGCCGAAGATCGCCGCCGCACGCACGACGCCGGGTTCGACCACCACCTGATCAAGCCCGCCGAGCTGAGCACCTTACAATCCTTGCTGACTTCGCTCGAAGCCCGCGCGGAGGTGTCGTAGGTCAGGCACGCCGCGTTCTCGTTCCAGGCTCTGCCTGGAATGCTCTGTCTGCGAGGCTCCGCCTCGCCCCCCTTCGTCCTTTGCATCTGAAACGGTTCCTGGAACCTTTTCTGCTCCATACGTTCTATTTCGGCGCATATCTTCAACCTGGTCTCTTATCTTGAAAATGAAGAAGTAATAAGTACGTTAGCGCAACTACATGGTTCGCTCGCTAACAACCTCACGCAAATCCCAAAGATTCACAACTAGGTCTGGCGAACTGGCTGCAAGCAGTTTGCCGTCTGGCGAGAAGGCGAGTCGTTGTATGGCAGTCGCGTTTGAGTCAACTTCGGCCAATTTAGTACGCGTTCGAACGTTAAAAACCTGCACTGTTTCTCCCCCGATCGCGACGAGCGTACTGTCCACTGAAAAGGCAATGCTGGCGCATCTCACTCCCTTAATTTGCCACTGTTCCTCGAACGATTCGGTGTCAAGAAATCGCACGATACCTGCGTTATCGACGATTCCAAGTAACTTGCTGTCGGCGGAAAAGACTGCGTCGTGGACATATTTCGCATCGCCTCTTATCAACTGATAGAATTCGCCGCGCGTTGCCAACCAGACAGCGACTTCACCGCCAAGGCCACCCGACACGAGATAATCACCCCTGGGCGGGATGGCCACAACCGTTGTCGCGTGGCGGTAATCGAGCCGGTGGAGTAACGTCTCCGATTGAACGTCCCACACTCGAACCCCTTCGGTACCGCTGCAAACCAACCACTCGTCATTGTGCATAAAGCCGATCGATCGGTGATGTACATCCCCGGTCAATTGCCGATCCGCCAGCGTGACGATCTCTTCACCGCTTACTGCGTCCCAGATCCTGACACCGCGCCCGGTTCGCCCGGCCGCGACTTTTTTGCCATCGCTCGAAAACGCGACGCTCATGCATTCGCTACCGCCATCCAGTACCTTCAGCGCTTTCAGCGTCTGTGTGTCCCACAGCGTTAACGCACTCGGGCCCTTCGGCACGCGGTGTTGCCTTTGCCGTTCGCGAAATCCCGAAAGCGTGTAATCAAGTCGGGCTCCCGCACGTCGCCAGAATCGATTCCTTAGGCGAAAACGCAAGCCCCCAAACCTCGTAACCTATCGGCAAGACGCGCAATCCGCGACGTTTTGTGTTTTCATCGGACGGTGATCTCCTTTGCTCGTCGGCAAACAGGGCGGATGCTATCGCAATGCTTCCCAACCCACCACAAAACTCTCGTCGCTTCATCGCCTCACCTCGTCAGTAAAATGCCTGCCGCGCTCGCAGACAGTCCTTCATCTACGAACACGCGCTGCCCACCCACACCCGACTTCGCTTCACACAGAATGCATTGTATTGCGCTTCGGATAACGAATAACGATAAATACATATTGACAAACGATAAGTATGGAATTAGCCTGGAACTATGAAGCGATGCTGGGGCCATTCAATCCTGGCTAAATCGGAGAAGGCTTCGCGGGTCTCTTGCGCGGGGACGTGGATCCTTGTAGGCCATATATTTCGCCGGCCGCGAAGGTGCCCGCGCGTGATCTCATTCTTAAAACTACTGAGAGTGCACCCATGAACAGAAGCTCAACAATATTTCTTCAGGTAGTCATTGTGCTCATGGGTATAGGTGCTCTTGCTCTCCTGCTTTGGGAACCCCAAATCGAGGGCGTGAACGCACACGCCACGAACTTTGAAATCTACTTCAAAGATCCATTTCTGGCGCTTGTGTATGTGGGCTCTATTCCATTCTTTATTGCACTCTATCAGGCCTTCAAGGTGTTGGGATATGTCGGACGAAATAAGGTATTCTCACCGGAAGTCGTGAAAGCTCTGCGGACTATAAAATATTGCGCAATAGCCATCATTGGTTTTGTTGTGGTAGAGGAAATCGTCATTATGTTGATGGACAACGGTGACAATGACAATCCTGGAGCCCCGATTCTTCTGGGCGTCCTCATTGCTTTCCCTTCGATCGTCGTCGCCACCGCCGCAGCGATGTTTGAACGGATTTTGCAAAAAGCCGTGGATATAAAATCCGAGCACGACTTAACGGTGTAACCAGACCAGCATGGCAATCATCATTAACATCGACGTCATGTTGGCGAAGCGGAAAATGAGCGTCACAGAGCTTGCTGAAAAAGTCGGCATCACGATCGCCAACATTTCCGTCTTGAAGAACGGCAAGGTAAAGGCGATTCGGCTATCAACTCTGGAAGCGGTTTGCAAAACACTCGATTGCCAACCCGGAGATATCTTGGAATACCGGTAGCGCGTGTTTCTTACACTGGCCGACCGCTGACAGCCGACCGCCGACAGCCTCTCCTTCTTGGCGTCCTGGCGGTTAATCAGACAAGGTCCGACTACCTCCGCGCCTCCGTGTCTCCCTGGTAAAATATGCCGTTTTCCCTGGGAAATACGCGCGCCACCTCAATTCCGTGCTGAGTGGTTCATTGCACCTCGCAAAAACCCCCTGTTTTCCCGACCCGTTTGCGTCCAAAACACCCTCCCGCTCACTCATTCGCGCTTGTTATCAGGTAGATTGAAAGAGCCCGAACACAGCCTGCCTCAAAACGGTTAAACCCTCGCTTTGTCTGCCATCGCCAACGGATTGATGACGCGAATCTCGGCCATGGTTGGCGGCCCGGTCCGCCGGCGGTTGTCGCAGTACGCCGCGGTGTTGCCCGAGATTGAGAAGTTCGGCCAAGAGATCGCGCCGCTGACCGCCGCCGAGTTGAAGAAGCGGAGCCTGGCGTTGCGTTATCGGGCGAAGAGCCGCGAGCCGTTGAACCGGCTTTTGCCCGAGGCGTTTGCACTCGTTCGCGAGGCGGGAAAGCGGACGCTCAACATGCGGCACTTTGATGTGCAATTATTGGGCGGGATGGCGCTGCACAATCGCGCGATCGCCGAGATGCAAACCGGCGAAGGCAAAACTCTGACCGCCACGCTCCCTTTGTATCTTCAAGCGCTCGCCGGCCACGGGGCTCACCTGGCGACGGTCAACGATTATTGGCAAAGCGCGACGCGGAATGGATGGGACCGATCTACGACGCACTAGGCCTGAGCATAGGCGTCATCCAGACGCCGATGAACCAGAACCAGCGGCGCGAGGCATATGCATGCGACGTTACTTATGGCACGTCCAAGGAGTTTGGCTTCGATTTTCTTCGCGATCGATTGTTGCTGCGGCGGATCGCCGAGGGTCAAACCGATCTGCTGGCGGCGATGCTCGGACAGCAGGCTGGCGCCGGCGGCGAGAAGCCGGTGCAGCGCCCGCCACACTTCTGTCTGGTGGACGAGGCCGATAGCGTGCTGATCGATGAAGCGCGAACGCCGCTGATCATCAGCGCGCTGCCGACGGACGAAGACAAAGCCGAGGCCGAGCTTTACAAGTGGGCAGCGACAGGCGCGCCTAAGTTCGAGGAGGAAGAGCACTACACGTACGATCCAAAGACGCAGAAGACCGAGCTGACGGCGGAGGGGCGGCGGTTTGTGCGAAACTTGCCCCGATCCTCGGCGACCGAACAGGTGGGGATGATCGCACTTTACGAGGCGATCGAGCTGGCGATCCGCGCAAACAAGGCGTTCTTCCTGGACCGACATTACGTGATCCGCGACGGCGAGATCGTGATCGTCGATGAATTTACGGGCCGGCTGGCCGAAGGGCGAAAGTGGCGTGATGGTTTACACCAGGCTATCGAGGCCAAGGAGAACGTCGATGTAACCGTCGCCACGGGGCACGCGGCGCGGATCACGATCCAGGATTATTTTCTGCGGTACCCCAACCTGGCGGGCATGACCGGCACGGCGATCAATTCGGCCCGCGAGCTGTACAAGATTTATAAGCTGCGCGTGATCCCGATTCCCACCAACAAGCCGCCGATTCGCCAGCAGCTTGAGACGATGATCTTCGGGACGATGGAAGCCAAGGAGCGAGCGATCGTTGAAGAGATTCAGGGGGTGCAGTCGACCGGCCGGCCGATACTGTTGGGAACGCGATCGATCGACAAATCGTTGCGGCTGTCGAAGCTGCTCAAAGCCGCGCGGATCGAGCACCAAGTGCTCACGGCACATCACGTCGATAAGGAAGCGGAGATCATTGCGGAAGCGGGAAAGAAGAATAAAGTCACCGTATCGACGAATATGGCAGGCCGCGGAACCGACATTCGCCTGGGCGACGGAGTGGCGGAGATCGGCGGGCTGCACGTGATTTGCACGGAGATGCACGACGCGTCGCGCATCGACCGGCAGTTGATCGGCCGATGCGGTCGGCAGGGCGACCCGGGGACGTATCGGCAGTATCTCGCGCTCGACGACGATATCCTGGTGATGGGACTGGGGCCGGACCGCGCCAAGCGGCTTCACGAGACGGGGAAGTCGAACGACGGGCCGTTCGATCGGCGGTCTGCCGCTGTTCCGCAAGGCACAGCGAAAAATCGAGCGACGGCACTTCCGCGACCGGCGAATCTTGATGTATCACGAACGGGAACGGAAAAAGATGCAAATCCAGATGGGGCAGGACCCGTATTTGGATGCGCCGTCGTAGGACGGTCGCGAAATCCGCTTTAGCCAGCGAGATCATGACCGACGACTTGTATCGACTGGCACTGGCGACGTTGCAGCGGCACTTGGAGGCCGCGGGCGTTCGCTACTCGCTCGACGACGGCGATTTCACGTTTAACGGCCACCGGCTCGGGTTATCGGTCACGTTCGAAGGGTTTGTCCAGCAGGAGAAACGAGTGATTGCGCCGGTGGATGTGCAGCTTCATGTGGACGACGACGACGGGAACCGGTTTCGAGTGGGCACGCTTGGGGTCGGTGCGAATCAAAACGAGGCGATGAAGTCCGCGATTGAAGAATGGCACTTGCTCGCCGCCGCGCCCCTGCTCGCGGCGCTGGGGGCTACGGTGGGCGAGCGGCGGCGCGAGCGGCGCCGCAACGGATCGCCGGTTGGGCTTTCTTTCCGGGGCGCGCGGGCATTCGGGGAACGCTGCCGTCGGGTTTGGAGACGGGGGGAGAGTTTTATCGCCTGCTCTTGGGCGAGTTTCAAAGATTTGTATCCACATGGCCCGATACGTCAGGACTCTCGCTGCGGTCGATTTTCGTTTTGTACTCGGCGGCCGAGGGTAATGTGGAGATTCAGGCCGCGGTGGACGGTTTTTTGAGCGAACCGCTGGTGGCGCGATTGAAGGCCTTGGCGTGGCCCGATTCGGCGGGTGCGTATCTTTACAAACAGCTCTTTGTGTTTCGCAGCCGGCAGTTGTGAGCGGCGCCGCTCCGCGAAAAAATGAAATGTCGCATTATTTTGCGGCTTATGCCGCGATCGCACCGGCCAACTGACGTTGACGGATTGCCTGCACGTTTGCAACGCTAGCCAAATTGCGCCTATACTCGCGCTCGGTAAGCTCCGACCTTTCCCACCTTTCCGCGCGACTTACAATCGTGCGGACTCCCACCTACGACCATGAACGCATTCATCTTGCTTTTGCTTGCGCAGCTTGGGTTTGACTCGCGGATTGCATATGGCGCGGCGCCGAGCGGTCCATCGAACGGCAACACGGTGCTATTCGCCAACCAACAGGCGCTGCGCGAGCTGGAGGCAACCACGCGATCGGTGATGGTGCGGCCGGGATCGGCGGCGGCGCCTTCCAATTATGTACAACAAGCAGGCGGGTTCGCCGCGCAAAGGGACTTTGCGGCGATGCCGGGGCCGCAGCCGGTGAGCTACGAAGTGGCGCAAGCGACGTATCAACAATCAGGCCGGCGCGAAGGAGGGGGCGCCGATAAGAGCCAGCCGGGGACTGGAACTAGGGCTGGAGCGGCCAAAGACGCGGCGACAAAAACCGGCGCCGCAGCCGCCAGCGATCCTGCTGCCAGCGGCGGCCGCGACACATTTGGATCGAAGACAACCGCCTCTGAAGCCGCGGGCGCCCAGCCTGCGGGAAAGTCAGCGACGAGTCCGCCGCGCACATTGCCTGATGCAACCGGCGCCGCGCCAGCGCCATTCGCGGACCGCGAAGCGCAACACCCCCGGCGGCAATGGACGCCGAAGAAGCCGAGCGCCGGCAGGCGCCGAGTTCCGTCGTCGCGCCCGGCCGCATTGGTGGAACGGCTACTGAGTCGGAAACCGCGAGTGATATCGATCGCGCCAGTCGCGCGGCGGCCAGCGCATCGATGGCGCTGTTGGAAAGCAGCCTGACGTCAAATAAAGATTCCGCGCTTACAGGCCGCGCGATTTCATTGGCCGAAGTGCTCGGTCGGGGGGCAAGTCACACGCAAAAGTTTGAAATCGCCGAGTTGTATTGGCGGTTGGCGCTGGGAGTGGCCAACTTCAACTGGGCGGTAGACGAGGCAAAACAGCTCGAAGCGCTGCCCGCCGGTCAGGGGGCGGTCGATGCGCCGCTGTTGACGACGGCGCGCGCCGCGGCGCAAGCGCGGATGCTCGAAGCGCAGGCGCTTGCCGTTGCGGCACAGCAAGAGCTTGCCGACGCGATCGGACAGCCGACGCAGAATTTGCCGCTTACGGTGGAGCAGCCGCTGGTAGGACCGTATCGTACTCTGTTTGACCGGCTGTTTGCCGCGCGGTCGCCGCCGCCTCGCACTCGCGGCATCGATCGAACGCTGCCGCTGAAACGACAGGCGATCGACGTGCGCACCGCGGCGGTTCAAGCGGCCGCGAGCGCGGTTCGCGCTGCCGAGGATGCCCATGCACAAGGTAAGGCCGACGTCCTCGCGGTGCTCGCTGCGCATCAGGACTTGGCCAGGCAGCGGCGCGAGTTCTGCGCGCAATCGGCGAGTACAACGCCGATATCGTTGCGTATGCAGCAGCGGTGGCGAACCCCGGCACAAGCAACAGCGTCCTGGTTGGGATGCTGACGCGATCGAAGGCTGGGCGGCTCTCGGATGCCGATGGTCAAGGGTCAACGTTCGCCGGCGGCAATCAGCCAACGCTTGCGGATCCTGTGCTTGATCCGGATTATCCAGTGCGCCCGGCGGCAGTGACGGACGGCGCTCGCGACGACCAGAATCGATGGCTAGGCGTGGAATCACCGCGTGCCATAGACAGTGTCAATTCTGACAGCAGCGATCTTGGCGCTCGCGATTCCGCGGCCGATCTGCTTCAGCCAATCGAAAGCGAAACGAGCGCAAAAGAGTAAGGGCGCGGATCATGCGCAATTTCTCTGCTAGCGATCAGCGCGACGACGGCTCATAACCCTTTACCGCTGCGGTTGCCAGCGCGTAAGATGATGAAATGCAAGGACGGCATGTGATTAAGGCACCCCTGAGTCTTCCACGATGACCACCACACTGTATCGCGAAGGACAAGCGACCATCACATTTGGGGGCAAGCCGGCCATCCGCTGCCCCGATGAGCTGCTGCGCGCGCTACCATTCGCTGATCGAAGACCAGCGGCTGAGTTGGACCGAGCACCACAAGCTGTTGCGGCTTTTGGGCGCCGGGGGTCAGGGCTTGGTGTATCTGAGCGAGCGCCGCGGGACCGATGGCTTTACGCTGCCGGTGGCGCTGAAGATCTTTTCGCCCGAGCGGTTTGAGGATTCGCGCGCGTACGACGACGCGATGGCGCGGATTGCGCGCGTGGCGGCGCGCGTAGCGCAAATTCAGCAAGACAACCTGTTGGATGTGAATAATTTCGTCGATCGCAACCGCATCCGTCTGATGGAGATGGAATGGATCGACGGCTACGATTTGAACCACCTGCTCAGTGGCAAGGTGCTCGACCGCACGCGCGAACGCGTGAACAACAATCGCTGGGATTATCTCAACCGCGTGATCGTGACCGCCGGCCCTGCGCAATCGCGGTTCAAGCCGGGGATCGCGATTCAGATTGTGCGCGAATGCCTGGCGGCGTTGGCCGCTTTGCACCGCGAGCAGATCGTTCACGGCGACCTCAAGCCGTCGAACATCATGATCAAGCGGACCGGCAACGCCAAGCTGGTCGATATCGGATCGGCAGTATGTCTGGACGACATCCCGGCGCAGCGGATGTGCACGCCCACGTATGCCGCGCCGGAAGTCCTAGAAGGCGGCGACTGCACACCGCGTGCGGACCTGGCGAGCCTGGGTTATGTGCTCATCGAGATGCTCGCGGGCCGATCGCCGTTTGTGGGGATGACGGCGTATCGCGAGCTGTTGGAGGCGAAGCGGTTTTTGGCTCAGCGGCTGCACCAGATCTTGCCGCAAGAGGTGACTTGCAACGAGCTGCTGATGGGATTTGTGCGGCAGTTGATTGCGCCCGATCCCACGCGGCGATTTCCGAGCGCCGAAGCGGCCGATATGTTCAACGAGGGGGCTGCGGCATTTCACCGGCAGCTCATCGTCGGTGGCCTGGCCAGCGAATACGAGAACGAGATTCGGCTCTGGCTGCAGGATTTGGAGTAGGCAGCCACTCATGAGATGAGCATGGTCGGGAGACCGTGCCCGGACGAGCGCATCGGATCTACGCGATGCGCCGGCAAGATGGGCGGCGGCGGATATCGGACTCGCACGGCCGTTTCTACCCGAACGATCGGCACAGGGTGGCCAAAAAGCGTGTCGCTGCCAGCGGCCTAGGCTTTTTATACAGGGGAGCGTATCACCCCTGCTTCTGGTTTTTGGAGAGTAGCCATGAAGACCGATGGATTGCTGAATGAGTTCATTGCGTTCGTCACGCCCAAGTTCGCACCGAACCGCGTTTCGGCCACCGAGCCCCGTCAGAAGGGCAAGGAGCAGGGCGACAACGCAACACTTCGCATCACTGTGTACTCGGCCGACGAAAAGTTGCCGAAGTACGATCCGAAGATTTTGAAGGAGCTCAGCGGGACCGCCGAAGGTAGCAAGGAAGGCACTATCATCCGCGGCCAGTACAAGAATGCGAAGTACGAAATCACTCTTGCTGCCAAGCGCACTCGGCAGCTCCAGCCGGTCTAATCACCGACTAGCGTGAGTAAGCGAACGGCCCGTCAGCGCGTTGAGCGATGGCGGGCCGTTTTGTTTATCGCAAGACGGCCTGCTTATCCTGGACTGCAGGCCTGCGTCATTGAAATCTGGTCGAGGCGAACCCACCGAACTGGTTGCCGAATAGATTCAGGCGGTTCGTGCCAGTCCCGCCATCGGCGCTTGCAAAGCCGCTTACGCGGTTGCCGGTGAGTGTGAGCACGTCGTCGAGTTGCGAAAAGCTGAAAAACCAGTCCCCGCGAGCAACATTGTAACTGGCGCTCGTGCGATCGTTGCCGTCACCGGTCTCCACGTAAGTCACATGCGCAGCAAGGTGCCCGGGTACGGTGACTTGAATCGGCGGCCCAACGATATTGTTGCCATAAATATCCACTGTGTCGTTGCCGCCGAGATAGCGATTTCCGCCCCCAGTGCGAACGATGATCTGCGGCGTTTGACAGCGTGCGACGGTCACCGTGGCGTCGATATTGAACGACGGGACTACCGGCGGCGGCGGCGTGTATTCGGTGCTGGACGACAGCGACAGAACCTGCACGAATCGGGCGGCATAGCACGTATCGATGTAAATCGAGTTGCGACCGCTTTCGCATCCAACCAACAGGTTTGCGGACGTCGCCGAAGTGAAGATGGCAATGTTGTTGACCTGTGCCGTGCTGGTCACAGAGAGATTTCCACCCGCGGTCACGCCACGGATGACGATTTCGTTCACGTCGCTGTCGGAGGCGAACACGTCGATCGCCGCATTCGATGAAGCGCCGATCAGGCTGAGAGCGTCTTGAGTGCCTCCGCCTTCCAAACGAATTCGTATCTGGCCATTAACGAATAGCTTGTACGGCTCGGCTCGCAGCACGTCGCTGCCATCGCCCGTGAACAAGGTGCAGTGCTCCGCGGCGGACACCACGCCACTGGCGCCCAGGATCAAGCGGTCATCCCCGCCTTCGGTTTCAAGCGCGAGATGTCCGGCAAGATACACGTTGTCTACATTGATGACGTTGTCGCCGTCTCCGAAGTTGGCGTTCAGGTGAGCCGTCACTCCTGAGATCGTCGTAGTTCCGTCCACGACGCCATCCACCTCCGTTCCATTGCGCCCCGTCACCGTGATTTCACCTGGGTTCGCCGTTCCGACGATCGCGATATCATCGGCGGCGGCGTCGCCCGTGATTGTGAGCGTTCCGCTGCTGAGCGAGGTGGTGACTGCCATCAGCCGACGGGACTCGCACTGCTCGAATGCCAACCGGCGTCGTGATGAGTTGCGTGCGTTAGGCCGCTTTAATCGCCACATATCGTTGCTCTTGAGTTAGACTGGCTGAACCTCATTCCACCTGTATCGTATCATCAACGGTCTGTTATCACGAATCCGGCCGCGTGAACAGCGACCACCCGACTCCCTGCTTGCGGTGGGTTGGCGTCTTGCGAGTGGCAAATGTTCTCATTGGATGTTTCCTAGAACCGAATAAACGTGCAATCGTCGGCGGTAGTTGGGATTAAAGCTTCCGCTACCGATTGGCACTGGGATCGCCGGTTGGTGGCGGCGCGTGATCTTCTTTCGCAGGCGGGCCGAGGAGCTCCTCGAAGATCGGTTTCAGGGCTTGAGCCCAGATCTCATATCCGGGCTCCTCCAGATGCAGACCGTCGGATGAAACCGCGGGCAGCAGGCGACCTGTCGAGTCGGTCAACTGATCGTTGATGTTGAGAAAGCGAATCTGCTTTCCATCTGCGAGCGATTCGATTCGCTTATTGATCTTTGTAATCGTCGGCGCAAGCTCCAGGTTCTGAGAGCGCGGAAATACGGCGGTCAGGATGATCGTTGCATCAGGTACACGTTTACGAAATTCGCGGAGGATGGTCCTGATGCCATTAAATACCCAGTCCACCGTGCCATCGTCTGCCGGGCCGCGCGAGGGAAGATGGTTTGTGCCGGCCTGAAGGACAATGACTTTCGGCGACACGCCGTCTAGCTCGCCGTTCTGCATCCGCCACAGCATGTTGTGCGTCTCGTCTCCGCCCCAGGCGAAATTGGCGGCATTCCAACCGTGAAAGCTCTTATTCCAGTGGGCCAGAAGCTTTGGATAGTCGGTGGCTCCCCAGCGGCGAGTGATCGAGTCGCCTTGAAAGTAGATGTCGATTTTGCCCTGCTTGGCCTTTTGCAGCAGTTGCTCATGCGCGATCCGCGAATTTTCATCACCTCGCTGGAGCGGATTATGGTCTGATCGATAATCAAGCGCTACGTACACAGCTTCGAAGGCCAGCTTAGGTCTGCGATTGCGATCGAACAGCAGAGGGTGGTTGACCCGACGCCAGGGGAAGTAATTGAGCCAGCTCTGGCCGTCGTGTAGGTTCCAGAAGGACACTCGTACGATGATGTCGCTGTATTCGTCGAACAGCTTGAACAGATCCACATACTGACCGATCTGCTGCCGCATGACTTCAATCGGAAGACCGTCTTTATAGGGATCGTGCTTGGCCAATTCGTCGCGGTACTTGCCGCCCTCGGCCCACCAGCGACCGCGCGTGACAACATCGATGTCCAACTCGGAAACGACGACTTTCAGGCCCAGCCTTCGCAGCGCGGCAAAGGTTTCTCGAAGCTGCAGTATCGAATTATCGCCAAGCTCAAAGTGGCCCTGCATGCCGTAGGCGTCCACGGGGGCGCCCTTTTGCTTGAGCTGCGTCAGTAGCTCGATCACCTTTTCGCGCTTGCCCGGCAGGTGGTCGTTGTAGTCGTTGTAGATCAACAGGGCATCGGGGTCTTTGGCACGTGCGGCCTTGAACGCGGTGAGAATGAAGTCGATGCCGGTGGTGCGAGAGTACACCGAATCGCGCAGCAGACCATCGCCTGAGTCTCCAACGGCCTCGTTCACCACATCCCATGCGGTGGCTGCGTCGGCGTATCGCTCGACGACGGTATGGATGTGAGTCTCAATGCGCGAGAGCAGCGTTTCGCGAGATACTGGCTTGCCGTTTTCCTGCATCATCCAGGGATCGGTGCGGTCGTCTTTGGCCCAAACGAGGCAGTGGCCGACGACTTCGAGCTTGTTGGCACGAGCGAAATCGACGAACCGATCAGTGTCTTCGAAGTTCCACCGGTCTTCGGCCGGATGGATGCTCTGCGGCTTCATGCAGTTTTCGGGCGTGATACTCTGGAAATGCTGCAGGATCAAAGCGGCATCCTGGGGATCTTGGACCGTGGTATGGCTGACACCGACGCCGATTTTGAAGCGGTTGCCCACGGCATCTTTCAATGACGGGCGGTTACGTTTCGAGCTTTTCTCGGCGTCGTCAGCTTTACCCGCCGCCGGTTTAACACCTCCCCATTGAGCATTCGCCCAGCGGATAAAGTGTTCGACATTCGGCTCGTCAGTGTGGCCGCCATCGTGCTGACGCCAGGCAAGTGCGCCATCGAGCAGATCCACGTTGACATCTGGCATACGTTCCTTCGTGAAGTCGTCGTCTGCGCCCAAGATCGCGCGCTCCGAGCAGGCGGAAGACTGGCTGTGCCGCAATCGCTGCCATGAAGCTGCCTTGATGGTCGAGCCAGTGGGCATCACCGCGTTCCGGAATCCCGTGGCTGATAAACGTCAGGCGAGGAGCGCACATAGCCAGCGTCATGTGAGAATCGACGGGTAAATCGGCAGCGGTTCGACGGCCGAAAGCGGACTCCTCGGCGGAGTACTTGATGTAATTGCCGGCCATCCAGTGATAAGCCCCAGACGATGCCAGGTTCTCCAAGCTCTCGCCAAAGTTACGGCGATACAACTTCGTTCCACCAGCGCCGGACGAGGCGATCAATCCAAGTGCAAACCGCTCGTCAAAGGCCATCGCGACGAGCGCCGCTTTGCCGTAGCGCGACACACCCGCGATGCCAACTCGTTTCGCGTCCACCTCGGGCACGGTTTCGAGATAGTCGAGCGCTCGCGATGCGCCCCAACTCCAGGCACGCAGCGCACCCCACTGATCCGGCTTACGCGGCTGACCGAGATTCGAGAGCCCGACGATCCCGCGAGTCAGGCCGGCGCCGGTGGGTTTCGCATTGGGATCGGCGCCGGGACCGAAACGTCGAGGCTGCCATCCCCCGGAGTCGTCCTGAACGGTCGAAGGGTTCAGCATCGCGCATCCCCAACCGGCAGCGATGAGCTTATCCTGTTTGGATGGCGGGCGCGGACCACCGCCGCGTCGGCCAACGCCACCGAAGTTCATTCGTCCCGAATCAAACGGTGTCCAACCGAAGGTCATGAGCACAGGCACCGGTCCCTTTGCATCCTTGGGCAATGTCAGCGACATCGAGATGTTGACCTGGATCTCACGGCAGACCGAGTTGTCCACAACGCCGACAATTTCTTTTTGAATCGCCGGCTTGCCCCCGGCTTCAACCTCGCGTGTCTGTCGAACTTCCCATTTGACGTCGGGAACATTCTTGGGAATGCGCCCGTAGACTTCGCTTTCGAGCAATTCGACGATTTCAGGGCGCCGCTTCGTCCGCCACATTTCGGGTGTGTCCACAGCCTGACCCCTCGCGGACTTCAAGACTTCCGGCAGGTCCGGGTACGGGTTGGCCTTCGCCTCATCGTAGTTGGCCGCATTGGGAGAATCGGCGTTGGAGCTGCGGCCCGGCCGCAACTTGGTAATCCCCAGTTGCTCCAGCATGTTCTGATGATCCTGTGGGGTCGTGAAGACGACCGGTGGTTTGGCCGTGGCGGTTTCCGCAGCTTGTTGCGCGTACACATCCAGCGTGGCAACGAGCGCAAGGTTAAGCAACACCACGCCTGACACGAAACGTTTCGTCACAAGAGTTCTCCGGTTTTCGCCAACGTCTGATCGCCCCGCTCTCATTGGCGCGGCCAACATCGAATTTGGAATTGGCAAGCAGCACGTGATAATCTAACTGCCAGGGAGGCTCGCCGACAAATGATGCCGCCGGACCTACAAACACTCCGACGTTTTGAGCGGCGCTTACCAAGAAAGGACAGCTCATGCAACTTCGAATCGCTCTGGGCATTTTTGTAGGCGTCGCCCTGTGGTCTTGTGCCGCCCGCGCTGAAGACGCGTACTTTGACTCTAAGGGCGTGAGGATTCACTACGTCGTTGAGGGCAAAGGTGAGCCGGTGTTGCTGATCCACGGCTTCACGGCCAACATACAGTCCCAATGGGCCTTGCCGGGAATCATCAGAGCGCTTTCAAAGGATTACCAGATCATTGCTCTCGACAATCGCGGCCACGGCAAGAGCGACAAGCCGCACGACCCGAAGAAGTACGGCGTTGAGATGGTCGAGGATGCCGTGCGGCTCTTGGATCATTTGAAAATCAAAGATGCGCACGTCATCGGCTATTCGATGGGCGCCTCGATCACGGGCAAGCTATTGGCCACGCACCCAGAGCGAGTGCGTTCGGCCGTCCTCGGCGGCTCCGGCGGCTTGCGCGAGGGGGGCGATACCAGTTTCTTCGATCAGATGGCCGACTCGCTGGAGCGCGGCGACGGCTTGGGGATTTTGATCGAGCGCCTAACGCCGCCTGGCCGTCCAAAACCGACTGCCGACGAACTCAAGGCGCTCAACACACTATTGACTGCCACCAACGATACCAAGGCGCTGGCGGCTGTCGCTCGGAGCTTGAAGGAACTGGCTGTTTCCGAGGAGAAACACAAATCGAACCGCGTGCCCACACTGGCCTTGATTGGCGCCGACGACCCGCTCAAGGTTGGCGTCGATCTGCTCAAGGGCCGAATGGCCAAACTCGAAGTGATCGTCATTGATAAATCCGACCACATGACGGCTTTCACCAAGCCCGAGTTCACCGAAGCGATCAAAGACTTTCTTGCGAAGCATCGCTAGGCTTGGCGAATGCCGCCAATCGCAATAATCAATGGCCGAGGCGGGAATCGAACCCGCACGAGGGTTACCCCTCAAGGGATTTTAAGTACGGCGTATCGGTCCGCACTCATTCCGAACATGTTCCGAATTGCGTATACGTATCGAGTTTCCGAAGTGTAGGATGAGGCGCATGGGGTCGAACGGAATGACGAAAAGGTAACAGTTTTGGTAACACCCGGGCGCGGGTAGCTCCCGCACGGTCGGCGCTGTCGTGACGCATCATCCCACGGCGGCGACCGGCCACCCGGCGAAAGGATGATGCACGATGCGGCAAACACCGAAACCTAAGCCGTCGCCGATAGAGGCGGCGCGAACGTCGGCAATGGCGACGATCAATACGCTGGAAACTCTTTCCACCGTGAAAATGAACGGGCCACGGCCCACGCTCCAAGAGCTTCGCGACGGCATACAGCCAATCGGACGTGAGCTAAACGCGAACTGCGAGGCGATTGTTAGACGGCTCGCAGTTGACGTGCGGACGCTGGACCAGCTCTTGCCACCAATCGAGCCGATGCTCAAGGGCGACGTGCTCACGGTCAAGACACCCCGCCTCGGAACAGGGACTTTTACCGACCGAAGCTATACCGCGATAGCCCTCAAGCTGGCTCGGGCCGTTCTAGAACAAATACAAAAACCGTCCGAATCCGCGTTGCCGGACAAGACCTGCACGGCCGCTATCGGCATTCGCAACCTTTGGGAAATCAGCCCTGAGAAGTTGCGGCTGCACGTTGAGGTTGAATTTGACCGAGCAGCGGCCAAAGAAAAAAACGAGTGGTCTCGCGAAGCGTCACCAGCGGATATCCGAAAAGCGCTCGGTATCTCGTTGACTACGCTAAAGGACCGCATACAAACCGGACACATTCAACGCGAAGTAGTCCACACAAAGCTTTGGCGCATCAGGATGGAAGCTGCTTCCCGACTCGCTTCGAGGCTGAGATCTTCTAACGGATTCTGACAGTTTCTAACGGAATCTAACGGCTGCGGATTTTCTCCCCCGCAAGCCATTTGAGCGTCGGTATTCTTCCCCGTACACGCTTCGCAACTCATGCGAACTTGATTTCTGCCTTACGGGAGAAGCGACCAATGGTCACCGCTGTTGCCGACCGACCCGGTTTGATTGACGCCGGAAGTTTATACACCCTGCCGGAAATCAAAGCGCGCCTTGGACTCGGCAAGGCGGCACTGAGAACCGCACGACGCCGCGGACTCGTGGTCCGCAAGATCGGTCGCAAGGGCTACGTGCTGGGCAAGGACGTGATGACCTACATCGAACGAACCGCGACGGTCGAGGGCTGAACGTAAACAAAAACGCCGCTGGTGCTCGGGGGCTGATGTCGAGCACAGCGGCAAGGTGAACTAGCACAATGCAGCTTAACATCAATTTCGAGGAAATGAAACAGGCGGTGCGCTACACGCCAAACCAGTTGGCAGCGATGCGTGAGCATGCAAGGGCGGGGCGTGATTCGTGGGAATCGCATCTGCGTTGCGAGCTAGACCGCTGGCGGCGAATAGCCTATCGCCTGGCGTGGACGTTGGAGGGGCGATTCTGATGCACAACGGCAACGGATGCCAAATTGAAAATCCACGCCTCGCTGCGGCGCTCGGATATCTGGCGTGAGGTCTGCCGATCACGGTTTGCCGCGATAAGGCACCGATGGGCGACGCTTGGCAAAACAAGCAGTGGACCGTCGATGAAGTCGAACGCGCCTTTGAGCAATTCCCCGACGCCAATATCGGCATACAGTGGGGGCCACGGTCGCAGCTCATCGACATTGAGGCCGACACGCCGGAACAGGAACAGGCGTTCGCCGAGTTGTTTGACGGCTGTCGCCAAATCCCCGTAACGCCAACGTACAAGAGCACACGCGGCAAGCATCGGCTGTTTCGGTACGACGAGCGGCTGGCAGCAACCGGCAAAGCCGTTGTCGAGTTCAAGCATCTCGGCATCCGGCTGGGCACTAACGGCAAGGGCGCTCATTCTGTAATCCCGCCTTCGACGAATCGCGAATGGCTCGTATCGCTCGAGGATTGCGACCCGGCGGCGCTGCCCGAGTTGGTTATCGAACGCATCCTGACGGCGAATGGAGCACAACAGCAATCCAAGGCAAAATCATCGTCAACTAGCGGCGGCGAGATTCCGAGCGGCAAACGCAACGAGACGTTGACCAGCATCGGCGGCTCTATGCGGCGTATTGGGCTGGGCGAATCAGCAATCGCAGCCGCTTTGTGGGAAGTGAATATTGAGCGATGCAAACCACGTGTAGACCCGGCGGAAATTCGCAAGATTGCTGAGTCGGTTTCACGATATGCACCGGATGCTGTTGCGGCTGGCAAGGTCGAGCCGAAAGACGAGATTCAATATCGACGCATCACGTCGGCGGAGTTGGACGCGGCGGAGTTTCAAACTGAATACCTGATCGATCACACGCTAGTTGCCGGTCAACCTTGCATCATCGATGGTCCGAAAAAGGCGCTCAAGACGACGCTGATGATCGACCTGGCAATATCGCTGTCGTCGGCAACAAGTTTTCTCGGCTCGCTCAATGTTGGGCGGGCTGCCCGCGTCACTGTGATGACGGGCGAAAGTGGAATGGCGACAGTTCAGGAGACCGCGCGACGAGTTTGTCTCTCTAAGGGATTGCAGCTCGCCGATTGCAATGTGATTTGGTCGGACGATTTACCGTTGTTCGGCCGCATCGATCACATGGACGCTTTTCGCCAGTTTCTTGTGGACGACGAAATCGAAGTGGCTGAACTCGATCCCGCCTATCTCGCGATGCCGGGCGCTGACGCCGGCAACTTGATGATTCAAGGTCAGTTACTCCGCGAATGAATGACGTTTGCCAATCGCTGGGCGTGACGATGATTCTCGCACATCACACGCGCAAGAACGTGGCGGACCCGTTCGAGCCGCCCGAGCTTGAGGATATCGCGTGGGCTGGGTTTCAAGAGTGGGCGCGGCAATGGTTGCTGGTCGGGCGTCGCCAGAAGTACGAACCGGGCACAGGATCACACAAGTTGTGGCTGAACGTCGGCGGCTCGGCTGGTCATTCCGCGCTGTGGGCGCTGGACGTTGAGGAGGGCAAGCTGCCGCGTCGTATCTGGGACGTGCGTGTCATGCGAGCGCAGGAGGCACGCGAGGAGGTCCAGGATCGTGTCGAGGCCGACAAGCAAGCCAAGGCGGACGAGAAGGTTGAGCGGGCCAAGGAACGCATCGCCAAGGCGATGGGCCGGTATCGCGACGGCGAAACGGAGAAGGTCATTAAGGACACGGCGGGCGTCGGCGGCACCCTCGCCAAGCTGGCGTTCGCTGTGCTGCTGAGCGACGGGGACATCACACCCATCGACATCACCAAGGGCAACCGGAAGGCACCCTACCAAGGGTACAGGCTGGCTGACCGCAAAGAGGAATAAGGGCTATGGGACCAACGGGACAGACCAACGGGACAAGGCAGTCCCACTCATGGTCCAGAGCGAGCGGGACAAACCCCTATAAGGGGTGTCCCGTTCTCGCTCATGGTCCACGTCGAAAGAGCAAGCGCCTCAGTTTGTCCCACTGGTCAACGTCCGAAGTGCATTGACTGCCGACAGGACCGGCCAACGTCAACCATTGACCAGCGCTGTTGGACCTGCACCGACAAGCGGCTGTCGAGCGTGAGGCAACGTGAACTATGGACGTAAAGCCAGTGTACGTAAGTCGTTATTGGTCGTTGAGAAACCAAAAGGTACTCCCCCGGTGGCCTTTGTAAGCGGTCAAAAAGCCTCGCGTGTATCCCGCAGACAGTCTATCCAAGTACGGTTCGCTAAAGGAGTGTGAGCGATGGCCTACGTGAAAACCTGTGCGAACGGCTACGGGATTTACGAAAGCCGCACGGTCAACGGCCGGCGGAAGGAGGTCAAGATTGTGTGGCTTGGACCATGGCCGGACTTGGAGACGTCACTGGCCGAGACGCCGAAGGAGATTGCCGAGATCGACCTTCAAGTTTCAGCCTACATCGACAAACCGTGTTACGTGACCCCGTGGGACAAATACAAAGCTGCCGTGTTGCTGGACCGTCGTGATGTGCTTGAGGATCGGCTGGCGCAACTCGAAGCGTATCAGGCGACGCTGACCCCGACCCCTGCGGAGCAACCCACATGACCACGACCGCCCGTCCAAGCTTGAAAGACCTAGCATCGCGAGCGGCGGGCCGCGACCCGCTGGCTTGTCCCCGGTGTCGCTGTCGAGACTGGCGGCTGGACGATAACCGCCGGCGGGTTTGTAGGAACTGCGGGACACCGGTGACGACCATCCCAACGAAAGGGCAACCCGCATGAGCATCGACCGCGCGTTACTTGACGAATGCGAACAACTGGGCGCGACGATTGCGCCGAGATCACCTGCCCGATTTATTGCATCGTGCAGCCGGATACTTTCACGCCGGCGGAGTGTGCGGCGTACACCGTAACCAGAGGCGTGAATCCCTTACTCCGCCAAGCGCTCGTCGCAGCGGGGCTCTGGCGCGGCAGCGGCGTGATAATCGTTTTCGTCGAAACGGATCTTACGCGCAACGAAGTAATCGAGATTTTCCTGCACGAGCTTTCGCACCAGCTGCCGTACACGCCTGTTGATGATGATTACGAGCCAAGCGAGGAAGACTACGCCGAAGCACACACGGACCACCGAGCCGTGCAGAATGTAATCGCCGCTCAATTCGTTGTGGCGTGCTTCAATCTCTAATCCCGGCGCTTCCACGAGTAGCACAAGTTCGCCGGGCGCATGATTCGGCTCATTAGTTCGGTCGATGATTACGCGCGAGCCGAGTGGCAGGTTCATTCCCGCAACGTAGCCACGAGCGGCGGCACCGCAAGCGCGAAGCAAGAGACTGGCAAAAGATTGGCGACGGCGTGGTTTTCGGTTGCCAGTGAAGCGCGTCCTAACAGTGTATTGGCCGAAGGCCGACCAGCGGGTAGTGTGCCATTAAGTGTTGCTGATCGCAGGGAAGTGGACGAGTGGCACAGACGTTACGGGTGCCAAGGGTTAAGGACAGGTTCCAGAAAAACGGCGAGCTTCCAAATCACCCAAATAAAAATCCCGCCAAAAACAATGAAGGCCAAACCGCAACCGTAGTCCCTCGTGCTGCCGTCGTGGATTTCCGGTTCTGAATCGTCTCGCTTCTCATCCATTGGCCATTGGTGATTCGTCATTCGTCATTGACCTGCGGCGCTTTGTACGGGTTCTCGTCCATCAGCGTTAAGTCCTAGACAGCCATCGCCGCACTAGGCTTCCGAAAAATGCCGACAACAGCATTTGCAAACCAAAGCCCAGTGACGCAACTGTTACCCACATCGCGAAAGGCATGGTGTGGTCAGCAAATCCAATCGCAAGCACGGCGACAATGCCGGCAAGGAAGCCGACCCAAGTCGCTACCAGTAAGCCGCCGACAAACGGAGCACAAATCAGAGTGAGAAGTATTGCGTTGCCTGTGTCAGGACGACTCAGTAGCCACGCTGCGGCTACGACCCCGCACAGAGTCACACAAATAAACAACGCGGGTAGCGTGAACTG
Source organism: Pirellulales bacterium (assembly GCA_963829655.1). GTDB lineage: Bacteria > Planctomycetota > Planctomycetia > Pirellulales > JALHPA01 > JBBDYH01. The sequence goes on along the minus strand of CAWHJG010000002.1, from coordinate 3,749,617 downwards.
GAATCGCGGCCGTAGCTTCTCGTCCATGCGGGTATTGTCGGCTTAGACCGGAGCGACCGCAAGAAAGTTTGCACAGCATCACGCCTGTCGCCACGCCGGGGCGTCGGTCGATACGCGGGACGTTGGGCGCAAGAGGGCGGCAGGCGGGCAATGGTGAGAGCGCGTAAAAAAACCCACCTCCCCTGAAGGCGGGTGCGCCGCTGACCCCTTCGGCATGAATTGGAGATTGATTCAACCTCGACGACGGGCGACGAGATCGCGAGAGTCAAACAAAAACTCCGCTCAGTATGGTCAGTTACTAAGCGGGCTGCGGGGTGAGCAAACAAACCCCGCCGTCCGAGTCGGCGTGATTCGGCGGCGGGGTGCAGTGCCTTACCGGGAGGAAAGGCACTGGCCGACCCCGCGAGTGTAGCGGACGGAAAGCGGATTGCAACCCGACGTTGACAAGCGGCTGCCGCAAGAAAAACCCCGCCATCGGAGCCAGGGCCACAGACTCGATGGCGGGGGCGGAGAGCAAGGAATTGCACCCCTCGAAGTAAGTGAACTTCACTTTTCGTGCCGTTCGCAAGTGTGGATTGTGTCGCAGTTGCCAATCGGCTGGCGGGTGGTGCCGCCCTGAGCCGATGGGGACGTGACGGCGCTTCAAAGCAACCGCTCGAGGGATTGGCACCGGTGGCACTATGGCACTATCTGCCAGTGGCCACCGGGAGTGATGATGCTCCATGCGTGAACACGCCGCACTTACCCCTGAAAGGGCCACCGCATGAAAGCCACCATCCTCGCCGCCGCCCTGCTATTCGCATCCCCCGCCCTTGCCGTCTCCCCAACGCCCATCAGCTTCGAGACAATCGTGACGCTGGACAAGTTCCGCATCACGAACACGTCGCCCTCGGCGCACCTGCACGAGTTGATTGTCCGCCCGTCTGCGAACATCACGCCTACGGTGAGCAACCCCAGCGAGATGCTCCTAGCCAATACGCCGCCGTGGCCCGGCGACGATCGCATCGGCTGGTTCATTACGCGATTCCGCCCCGGCGAGTGGATGGAGTTTACCGGTACGTGGGCGGCAGGCTCGATGCTCTCCGCACAATTCGCCGAGCCGTTTACTCAGTCGCGGGTTTATCTTCGCCCCGATTGAGAGTGGGACGTTTGAGGGGTGGACTGTGCCAGAGCCGGGGACGTGGGCGATGGGGCTGGTCGGCGTGACGGTGGTGGGGGCGTTGATCTTGCGTAAAAGAGCGCAAGCCGCAGGAGTGATTCTGGCTGCATTCTTAGCTACTTGCGGAGTCGCCGGTGCGAACGAGCGATTCGAGCGGATCATCGACAAGTCAGAACAGTATCGGGAGCGGGAGATCACCGCGATAGAACAAAACTTGCTTCCACGCGGCGGGATGCTGCGAGGAACGCCATGCAGTCGCGTACCAAAGTGGATGGATTTCAAGCGAAACGCACCAAACAACGGAAAGACGTACAACCACGCTCACGAACGATGAGTAAGCAAGAGATTCAGAGGCAAGTCGATTTGGCGACGTCAAAAGTAGAACGATTGTCGGCAGACTTGAAAGTTCTAAAGGATGGCGGCGGTCTGCCATTGCCTAAGATGTCAGATAAGATGCCTGCCGGCGCGATAGGAGAACTGCCGTACGAAGAGTACACAGTGATCCATGTGATCAACGCTCGTAAGATGATTATGCGCGGCTGGGAGGTAAGTTACCACGATGCATCGCACGCCGGCGAGAGGCGGAGAGAATTTTATTTTATGGTCCGCAACGTGGATACAACGAACGCAATAGACGATCGTGCTTTTGCGCTAAAAGGTGCATTCGAAGTTGTCGGCCCAGAGAGTTATGGTGGCACGAAGTATCTGGTCATTGAGCCAATCGACGTAAACGCCGTGATCGAATACCGCGAAATGAAGAAGCAGAAGAGCAACAATGACGTATCTAATGTGCCCGCATTGCGTGCGTTGTAGTTCGCAAACGTGTTTCTCAAAGGTGAATCAATGAACGAAATCAAAGTGCAAGTTGTGAAGTACCCCGACCGCAAGGCGCTGGTGCTGCGCTACAAGTGCCCGTTGACCGGGCGATTGAAAACGAAGTCTGCCGAAACGTCGGTGCATCGGCTGGCGGTGAAAGAGGCCGGCAAGTGGGAAAGTGAATTGCGTGAGGGCCGGTATCACGCGCCGTGCAAAACGACGTGGGCGGAGTTCCGTGAGCGATACGAAACGGAAGTGCTCCCCGGGCTGGCTGACGGAACCGCAAGCCAAGTCGGTTCTATCTTGGATTCGGTCGAGACGATCCTTGAGCCGAACCTGTTGCACGTGGTCAACGAGCAGCGGATTAGCACCTATCAGGCGAAGCTGCGTGAGAACGGCAAAGCCGAGAGCACCATCAAGAAACACCTCGCACACCTCAAGGCGGCGTTGCGGTGGGCGGAGCGTGTCGGCATGCTCGTGAAGGCTCCACGTATCACGATGCCGAAGCGTGCGAAGGCGAGCAAGGGAACCGACCCGATGAAGGGGCGGCCCATCACGACTGAGGAATACGAGCGAATGCTCGACAAGGCGGCGGCTGTCGTGAAAGGTCGAGCCGAATCGTGGAAGCGATACCTCACCGGCTTGTGGCTTTCGGGGCTGCGGCTGGGTGAGTCACTTGAGTTGTCGTGGGACCAGCACACCAAGCTGAGCATCGACCTGGACGGCAAGTATCCCATGCTGCGGATTCGTGCCGAAGCGGAGAAGGGCAACAAGGATAGGTTGCTGCCATTGGCACCGGACTTCGCACAATGGCTGCGTGCGACGCCCGAGAGCCAGCGTAAAGGCTTTGTGCTCAATCCACTGGACGGCAACGGCAAGCGAGCCGGGGCGTTCAACGTGAGCCGCACGGTGACTGCAATCGGCACGAAGGCGGGCGTCAAGGTAAACGTCGATGCTGCCGGCACCGTGAAGTATGCGAGTGCTCACGACCTACGCCGTTCGTTTGGCGAGCGGTGGGCAACCAAGGTCATGCCGCAAGTTCTGCAACAGCTAATGCGGCACGAGACGATTGACACGACGTTGCGGTTCTATGTCGGTCGGAACGCCGAGACGATGGCCCGTGCGTTGTGGGAAGCACACGAGCCGCCGAAAGGTAACAAAAGTGGTAACAGTGAAGTGGACGTTTGCTCCGCGGAATCGACGTAACCTATTGGCCGAGGCGGGAATCGAACCCGCACGAGGGTTACCCCTCAAGGGATTTTAAGTCCCTTGCGTCTGCCTATTCCGCCACTCGGCCGAATCTTCGGTAGTCGTTTGACTCTAAGCGTTTACGACGTAGGTTTGCAATGGGCGTGATTCGGGCAAGGGCGTAGGTTTCGACATTCCTACGCCCTACGGTTTCCAGAACTACGCCCCCGTCGTAAATACTGCACCAGGAGCAACCGCCATGAGCAAACGCGACTTCCCGTTAAGTTACCACAAGGGCACCAAGCAATGGAAACGTAAGGTACTTGGCACCGTCCGGTACTTCGGCACCGACACGTTGGTTCGCTCAGACGTCACCGACGCCGGCTTGCAGCATCTCCAAGGGCTGAAGAATCTCGAATGGCTGGACGTCAGTGGAACAAAGGTGACCGAATCGGGGGCGAAACAGTTCGCCGAGTCGCGGCCAAAGTGCAAGGTCGAGTTGTACCGAAATGCGAAACCGCGCCGTTAGCGTGCATCAAACTTGAGTGAATCGCTGTTCATGCAGTACCGCAGGCCGGTGGGCAGCGGGCCGTCGTCGAAGACGTGCCTAGGTGATCGTCGGCAGCGTCACCCAAAGAACGACAATCCACACCCACCAAGCGCCCTCACGTACTTTATCGGCGGCGTCTCCTGCGCCGTCTGTACGGGTTCTCGTCCACCAGTAGTGTCGGTGTGATGGTCCGGCTGACCAAGTTGAAAGGGAGTAGCCCTACGCCCTAACGGGACTTTTCGGGATCAAACGGGATCATCAACCGATAGTTGACGAATCGGCGCAACTGGCTAATATGCAAGGAAATAGCCTGAAAAACGCCATCTTCTCACCTTAGCGTTGTATCGCTTTTAAGTCCCTTGCGTCTGCCTATTCCGCCACTCGGCCTTTGCGTATCACGCGCAACGTTGCGTGCTACTCCGTAATCGCGAATTCATCGTACCGGTAGTAGGCGTGAACTGCCAACCGGCGCGCTCGTCGCCCAATTCGTTCCGGGACCGCGGAACGGGCGTGCCGATTCACTTCTCCTCGACCGAAATCGGCCGCAGGTAGGGCCGGAGCTTGTCGAACGTCTTTGGGCCGATGCCGGGGACGTTCTGCAACTCGTCGATCGAGCGATAGCCGCCTCGCTTCTGGCGTGATTCGACAATCCGCGCTGCCAGGGTTTCGCCGACGTTGGGAAGCTGGGCCAACTCCGCCGGCGATGCCGAATTGATGTCAATCGTGAAGCGGTACGGCAGCGGCTCGGCGGCGTCGATCTCGACTATGTCGTCGCGCACCCAACCGTGCCAGAGCCACAACGCGGCGAGCATGACCAAACCGGCGATCAAAAAGACGCCGATCACCGCCTGGTTGTCGGGGCGCAGCAGGACAAGCTGCGACCAGTGGCGGCGCTCTTCGCTGCTCGCGGTATCGGTGTCCGCAGGTTTTGGGCTGGCGTTTCTCATGAAACTGGTCGGGCGGTACGCGACGCAGATTAAGTCGCGCCCTTCACCTTGCCGGGTCTACACCTTACAGTTTGCAAGGCTGTCCCGCAAAACCGAGACGAGATGCGCATCGAGTGCGACCCCATATGCCGCGCGATTTTCAACAGATCGAATGGGATGCACAGCTTGAAGCGCTGTGCCGGCAGATCGTTCGCGCCGCGGTGCTTGAGGACGTGGACACCGGCTACGACTGGACGACGGTTGCACTCGCGCCGCGCGAATCGATCGGCACGGCGACCGTGGTCGCGCGCCGCGCGGGCGTGATCGCGGGCCTGCCGACGGCAGCGGTCGTCTGCGACGAGATGAACAAGCAATTGCAATTCTCGGCATTGGTTACAGACGGTGCTTGCGTGACCGCCGGCGAGCGCATTGCCGAGATGACGGGACCGGTTCGCAGTTTATTGGCCGCCGAGCGGATCGTATTAAATTTCTTGGGTCGGCTTTCCGGCATCGCCACGTTGACACGCCAGTATGTCGAGGCGATCGCCGGTACGCGTGCACGCATTTACGATACGCGAAAAACCACTCCGGGCTGGCGGCGATTGGAAAAGTATGCGGTGCGCTGCGGCGGCGGGCATAATCATCGCGCTGGCCTGTTTGACGCAATCCTGATCAAAGACAACCACGTTGGCTTTTTGTCGGGCGGCGATTCATCTGCCGCGACGCCGGCACAAGCCGTGGATGCGGCTCGCCAGTTTCTAGTCAAGACGTTTGCGAGTGACCCGCGGGCCGAGATGATTGTCGAAGTGGAAGTCGATCGCCTCGATCAGCTCGACTCGGTTTTGCAAGCCTCGCCAGACATCGTGCTTTTGGACAACATGTCACTGGATGAACTGCGCGCCGCGATTGCGATGCGCGACGCTATGGCGCTTGGTGTGGAGCTTGAAGCCTCGGGGGGCGTCAATTTGCAGACGGTGCGGGCGGTTGCCGAGACCGGAATCGACCGCATCAGCGTGGGGGCGCTGACTCATTCGGCGCCCGCTCACGACCTGTCGCTCGATTGGGGATAGCGGTTAGCCCAATCAGGAAAAGGCCCGTTTTGAACACCTCGTTGGCGGAAAAATGCCACAAATACGCCGGCTGAGCCCCCTGACCCGAGCCTACCGCAGGTCCTTGGAGGGAGTACATGCCACACAGGGTCCAAAACCAACCGTCATAAACCGTTTTATTTCCCCAACTTCGCCAATTCCTTGACCGCGCCGAAAGCGCCAATTAGTATAAGCGTCAACTCCATAACGGCCGGGGAGTGTACCGGCCAGAGTTCAGTGCAGGTATTGAGAGCCGCTTGTGGGTGCAAGCTGAAGCGGTAGCTCCAAGGACTTACGAGCTACGGCGTTACGGTCGCTTGAGATTGGAAAGTTGTAGTGTACCGGTCCAGAAAGCATGACGCTCTCAAATCGGCTCTGCTCAACTAGGTAGCGCTTCTCAAGTTGCCGCAACGCGCTCTGGTCCGCTTCGCTTGCATCAGCCTGTTTGCCGCTTCGCGTTACCTTGCAACCTGGAAACTGCATCATTCGAGAAAGGGACCGCATGCCACGGGGCCTGCTTCAACTTGTAACGGCCGGCGCTGCGATGTTGGCGGTCGGCTTTGTGGCCCCGGCTGCTCAAGCTGGGCCGGTCAACTTTGAGCTGCGGATTTCCGAAAGCGCCGCGCTGGTGGCCAATCCGGGCAACGTTCAGCTCTCAGCGCAAGCGGCCAATTCCACGCAGCACGAACTGCTCATGGCGCACGACATGCCGTACATGCAGCTCATGAATACGTCGCCACCGGGCACGGATCAGATCGTTCGCTTCTCGATCACCGTCGGCGATTTGTTCACCAACGTTCATCACTATGACTGGATCAAGGTGGTCGATGCCTCGCCGGGGATCACCTGGGCTATTGTCATGCCCGATGGCGACAACGGTGGCGTCCGCACCGACGCGATCGACGTGCTGTTCACGGGCTTCACAACCGGCAAGTTCTTTCGGTTCCAGACCGATATCGACAACGACGTCGGCAACACGGACATGTTTACCGACTATCGCACCGTGTTGTTCGACATGAACGGGAGCAATGTAACCGACAACGCTCTGGTCACTGTTCAATTCCAACAGAGCCCAGGTTTACCGCTTGCGGTTGCATCAGATTTCTTGCCCGATTACCCGTTCCTGGAACCGACTAACATTGGCATCCAGTTTGGGCCGTGCGGACCGGACGCGGTGAAGACGTTTACCGCCGCCGGCTCGGCTTTTGTGATACCGGAGCCGAAATCCTTTGTCCTGACGATGCTCGGCTTCGTAGCCGTCGCGATCGGCTGTCTTGCCAATCGCCGCCAAAAGCAGCTATCACGCGTGGCGGCGTAGCGGATTGGGCGTCATTCGCTCGAACTGCGACAGCTTTATCGATTCTTCTGGGCGTGCCCAATAAAACGCCTTCGGCACGTTTAACGGCTATCCCTGTTCTCTCGCTTTTGCCGATTTTTCGGCAAGTGCCTCACCTGCGGGTGACGATAGACAGGCAAGCGGGTCAGTCCTACCTACGCGCCTTCGTCGCGTAGCCCGCGGGCGGTCCCACATCACCGTTGACCGCAAATCTACGAGTCCCGTCAAGGGGGAAACAATGACCCAGTCCACAGCTTCGCGCCGAATTCTGGCCCTTGCCTTGGGCCTGAGTTTCGCGGCCGCCAGCACCAGCGCATTATCGGCGCAAGTCGGTCCCACCAACCAGGTACAAATTCGCGGCCCACAACCGCCATCACCGGCAGTGGAACATCGCGTCGGAAGCGCCTATGCCCCGGCTGCCGCGAGGGGAGTTCAATCAGCATCGCCGATCGTCGTTGCGCGACGCAAGCGCCACTTACGCAGGCGTCACAGACGCCGGGCTCATCGCCAGCCGCCAGCCCGCGCCATCTTGTGCAGCCCGTTTCGTATCAAGAGCCGATTTCGTCAGCGCAAAGCCCGCCGTATCAACAGGTTCAACACGGCTCGGCCGAGCGCGCGTATCAGGTCGAGGTGCAAGAGCCGGTAGCGCCGGCTCCGCCGGTCACGATTGCCCCACTTTCGTCGGGCAGTGGCTCCTGCAATGACTGTGGCCATTCAGGCTGCGGCCAATCGTGCGGATGTGGTGATTCTTGCGGGCGCAGCCATTGCTGCTGCGAATCGTACTTCTATCAGAACGGCTGGTATGCCGGCGCCGAGTATATGCTGCTTCGGCCGAACTTCAGCTCGGCGGTCGCGGCGGTTGAGCGAACCACGACCGTCGTAGGAAACGTTTCGACACAGACGGATCGCGAGGTGGCCTACGAGTTCGATCACGATTCGGAATTCCGCCTTTTTGGCGGGTATCGCTGGGGTGAATGCGGCGAGTCGTTCGACCTGAGCTATTGGCGCATTGACAACGACGCCTCGTTTGAATCGACCCCAGTACCTGCGGACCTGTCGGTCATCTTCGCCGGTTTCGCGGATAACGACGCCGACGCCCCCGGCGAGCGGCTACTCGCCGACGTCAGCGTCGAACTCGACGTGTTCGATATCGATTACACGAAACGCATTCCGATTCGTTCCGGCAGCCCCAGCAATTGCGGTGTCTGCTGCCCGTTGTGGGATCTTGCCTGGTCGTTCGGTGCTCGCTTTGCCGACTACGAGCGCGTGCATGAGAACTTGGTGGTGAACGCGGCCGGGGCCGGTGTTTCGGGCGCCGGCGCTTCAACTGAATTTGTGGGTGCAGGTCCTCGAGGCACGTTGGCCGGGCGCCGATACTTCGGCGACGAACGACTCTGGTCGGCCTATGGTAAGACCGGCGTGTCTTTGCTTCTGGGCGATTACGAGGCAGGGAGCGTTCGAGTCACACCGGTGGGCGCGCGAGTAATCACGACCGTCCGCGACGAAGCATTCGATCGAATCGTGCCGGTGATCGACCTAGAGTTTGGACTATCTCGGCAGTTCGGCTGCCGTACGCTGTTCACTGCCGGTTATCGGTTTCAGTCGTGGTGGGAACTCGGCCAGTTTGAGGCGGTCGATGTCGGCGACTGCAACTGCCTGGGTTCATCGAACCTGCTGACCATGGACGGTTTGTTTGCGAGCTTGGAGTACACGTTCGGCTGCAAGCGCCGCTGCGATCCGTGCTGCAAGTAGGCAAACAGACTGCCGGCCGCAGTTTGAGAAACGAATAGCCCGTTGAGAAATCAACGGGCTTTTTTATTGGCGAGAACGCTTAGCGTTCAATTTCGACGGCGGGGAGTGCCTCTTGCAACTTCTTCACGCCAGCGTCGCTCACCTGGGTGGAGCCGATTGCGAGCAGCTTGAGCTTCTTGAGTTGTGCAAGCGAGTCAATTGCCGCGTCGGTAATGCGCGTGGAATCAAGGTACAGCGTCTCGAGGTTCGACAGCTTTGCCAGATGAGCGACGCCGTCGTCGCCAATTTGCGTCTCTTTGACATCGAGCCATTTGAGCTTCGATAGCCCAGACAGGTTGGCCAACCCGGCGTCGGTGACCTGCGTGAGCCAGAGATCGAGGCGCTCGAGGCCTTGCATCTTGCCGATGTGCGGGAGGCCCTCATCCGTCAACGGCGTCTCGCCCAGCTCGAGCGCTTTCAAGGCTGTCATTCCCCGGAGATGCTCGAGTCCGGGTCCGTTCACGCTCACTCCGCGCGCTTGCAAAGTTGTCATTTTTGTCAGGGGCGCCAGGTGCCGGAAGCCGTCGTCGGTGATTGCGACGCGTTCGATGTGAAGGATTTCCAGCGAGGGCAGATCCGCGATGATTTCCAAGCCATCGTCGCTCACCGCGGTGTCGTCCAAGCCGAGGTCGCGCAATGCTTTCATGTTCTTCAGATGCGCAAGCCGGCGGTGGTAACGCCGCGCTGGTTCTTCAACCTCAGCGCGAAGGTTGGTCAAGCCGGCAAGGTGGCCTAGCCCCTCATTCGTGACTTGCAAACACGCGCGCAGGTCAAGCAGCCTGAGATTGGTCATGTCCTTGAGATGGACGAGCCCGGCATCGGAGACATTGGTGTACAGCAGCAAGAGTCTTTGGAGTTTCTTGAGGTCCTTGAGGTGAACGAGGCCGGCATCGGTGATGTTGCTGCGGCGCAGTCCAAGAGCAATAAGATTTGGAAACTCTTTGAAGCGCGACAAGTCGGCGTCGCTAATTCCGGTGTTCTCAGTTTCGATATCGGCGAGTGACGGCAACTTGAGGAGATGGTCAATTACCACATCAGTAATCTGCGGGCCATAGAGGCGTATGCGCCGATCTTTTTGAGCCCGACGAACGAGGCCACGTCGGCGTCGGCGAGTTGGCCTGTCGTGAAAACAATCGCGGAAACGTAACCCTGGGGATCGAGCGTGACCGTTCCCCCAAGCTGCTTTACCTTGGCTGCGATTTCGGCTTCCGTCGCAGGCGCGGGCGGCGGATCATCCTTGGCGCTTTTGGCCGGAGGGTCTGCCTTCGCAACCGCGGTGTTTGGCGCGACTGCGTTGTTGTTGGTCGGCGGGGTCGCCTTGACGGTCGTTTGACCAGCGGGAGGAGCAGGTCGGATGGGCGGCCGCTTTTCGTCACAGCCGCAACTGAACATAGCTGCGATGCACAGAGCCAATACAAAAAGACGCATGCTTGTCGCTCCCCCAATGGTGTGCGAGTGGAGACAGTGTCCGATGAAAACGACAGCCTAATGAAGCACGTCCGCGAAGGCAAACGCCTACCGACTAGGCGCACCGGCAGTCGTTGTCCTAGAGCGGCCGGTAGGACGAAGGGCGAAGCGCCCCTTGCGGCAGGCGGGCATTTGCGAACGCTCCTGGGCTACGTTATCGTAATAAGGTCATCTCGGGCAAAAATGGGGGTCCCGCCAGCAATTTCCTTCCCTTTCCAGGAGCGTTTCGGTATGGCTCGCAATCCCAATCGACGTCAGTTTCTACAAACCACCGCCGCTGTGGCGGGAGTCGGGTTCTTTTCCAGCGTGGCGTGTTCACAGGACAGCAAGTCGCCGAACGGACGAATTCGTTTCGCCTCAGTCGGCGTTACTGGCAAGGGCTCAAGCGACTCGGCGCATGCGTCGGATTTTGGCGACATGGTCGCAATCTGCGACATCGACGACGGCAAGCTCGATAGCGCGGCGAAGAACGCAAAGTTCAAAGACGCGAAGCGCTACAACGATTACCGCAAGATGCTTGAAGAGATGGGAAAAAGCATCGACGCCGTCACGGTCAGCACGCCCGATCACATGCACGCGGTGATCGCCGCTATGGCGATGAAGATGGGCAAGCACTGCTTCTGCCAGAAGCCGCTGGCACACGACATCTACGAAGCGCGGACGCTTGGAGCCATCGCCCGTGAGATGAAGGTCGCGACACAGATGGGTAACCAAGGTACGGCTACCAACGGTTTGCGGAAAGCTGCCGCGATGCTCCGCAACGGGCTGCTAGGTAAAGTGGAACATGTCCACGTTTGGTCGAATCGTCCGATTTGGGCGCAAGGTGGCAAGCGTCCCGACGAGAAGCCCATTCCGACCGGTGTTCACTGGGACCTGTGGCTCGGAAATGCGCCTGCTCGTCCATACGCCAACGGTTATCACGACTTCGCATGGCGGGGGTGGTGGGACTTCGGCACCGGCGCCTTGGGCGACATGGCCTGCCACACGGTCAATATGCCATTCATGGGGCTGGCGTTGCGCGATCCAACCTCGGTGCAGGCGAAGACCAGCGGACACAATGGCGACAGCTATCCGAAGTCGTCACGAATCGATTTTGAATTCCCGGCGAATGACTGGCGCCCGGCTGTCAAATTCACCTGGTACGATGGTGGCGAAATGCCCAGCCGCGAATCGATGCCCGACAAATTCCTTCGCCGCAACCGCGATGCGGGAACGTCGGAGATGTACGCCAGCGGCTGCCTCATCGTCGGCGATAAGGGCAAGCTGTTCTCGCCCGACGACTACGCACAGCGTTACGTTCTAGATGGCGTCGAAGATCAGCAAAACGTCGAATTTGAGGCATCACCCGGCGGAACGGACGACAAGGGTCACTTCAAAGAATGGGTGCTCGCCATTCAGGGCGGCAAGCAGGCCAAGTCGAACTTCCCCGAATACGCCGGCCCGCTCACCGAAACGATTCTGCTGGGCAACCTGGCGGTCGCGGCGGCGCCCGACGCCGGCGCACCCGGCAAGAAGATCGAGTGGAATGCGAAGGAGATGAAGCCCACCAACGCCCCCGAGTTGGAACGAATCGTGAAGCGCGAGTACCGAGCCGGCTATTCGCTATAGCAAGCTGCAAGTTATCTGCAGAAATGTGCAGAAACCCACCGGGTACCCGGTGGGTTTTTTCGTTCCCGGCGTAAGGATCGACGCGAAATCCGCGGTTAACCCCGTCTTCCGCCTTCGAAATAGCGTGTACAATATAGTTGAATTCAGTCGGTACAGGCGAAGCGCGTTGCCCGGTGGGCATCGTTTCCTTTAATTTCAGCAGCCGCTTTGCCGGTTCACTATGGCAATTTTTTCTTGCTCTTGTGGAACCGTTTTCGAAGCGGGCCCGGAGTTTGCCGGGCGGCAGGTGCCCTGCCCCGGCTGCCAGGCATGGGTGCAACTTCCGCAAGTGATATCGCGTGCCGCTGAAGCTTTGCCATCGGCAAGCGCAAGCGTTGCCGGAACGCGCGCCGCCGCTACCACACGTTCGGTTGCCAGCGTTGATGATTTCTGGAACGAGGCGAAGACCAAAGACGAGGACAAAGTTCCTGACCCAGTAAGGCACATCGACCCCACGCCGTTATTGGTGATTGCCGGCGGGACGGTGATCCTGCTTTTGGTGATCGGTGGTGCGCTTTTGGCCGTTGACAATTACCTGGAGGACGTACGACCCCGTCCGACGGCTCCCGCGACTCCGACGTCACCGTCCGCAAAGAAGAACGTCAACCTCAAGCTGCCCGCTGCATCCGACGAGTTCAAACAAATCGATCCGCGCGTTGGTCCCCTGCTGCAAATCTCGCGCGCTACACGGGATTGGCTGGATTCGTCAGGCGGCGCGTATCCCTCTCCGGGTTGGTCGCAGAGTAGCAATGCTAACGATCCACCGAAGCCGCTACTAAGCTGGCGTGTGAGATTGGCGCCCTATTTGGGCGCCGGCGACGTATACAACGCGCTGCGAAAGGACGAGCCGTGGGATAGCGATCACAACCTAGCAGTGGTCAAAGGTAAAACGCCGATGGCGTTCCGAATGTCGCCTGACGACGCGACGGGGCTGACGCAATATCTTATGGTCGTTGGCGAGGGTACGCCGAATGAGGTTTCACGAATTCAAATCAGCGAGGTCCAGAAATGGCCGTTGCTTCCGCTTCTGATCGTGCAAGTGCCCCCCGATAAGGCGGTATTCTGGGCCAAGCCCAATGACTGGGAATACACATTCCTGAGCAAACCGTCTGACCTGGGATTACCGGGCGAAAGCCAATTTCTCGGCATGCGATATGACGGGACCGTCGGCTGGTTCAACAAGGCTCAAACTCGCGAAGAGATCCGCCTGCTATTTGAGTTGCCAGGCAAGCGGAATTGAATTCGCAGTGCCTTCGTCCCGTCAACCGATGCGCAATTGCCCCCAGCGGCCGACACCTCGCATTTTTGGAGCGCCGACTTGGGTTTGTCTTAAGGCGCGGGGACATCTAAATTGGGCGGTATGGTGACAAACGCCCCTATGCAGATTCTTGCCGCGCCGCTCCATATCGGTCCGCTGCTGATCGATCCGCCGATTCTCCAGGCGCCGATGGCGGGCTTTACCAACTACGCTTATCGCCAAGTCGTGCGGCATTTCGGCGGTGTCGGACTACAAGCCACGGAAATGATCTGCGCACGCGGCTTTCTGTGGATCGAGAAGGAAGAAGAAACGTACCCGGACCGTCTCTGGGGGGTCGCGGATGAGCCGCGTCCTCTGGCTGTGCAGATCTGGGACAACGACCCGGAAACGCTTGCCGCCGTGGGAGCAAAATTGGCCCACGATTTGAAGGTCAGCGTCGTCGATATCAATTTCGGCTGTCCGGTGAAACAGGTCACCGTGAAAGCGCACAGCGGCTCGTATCTTCTGCGATGTCCTGCCACGGTCGGCAAGATCGTAGAACGTGTCGTGCGTGCTTGTGAACCGACGCCAGTGACCGCCAAGATTCGTCTCGGCTGTACCCGGAACAATATTAACGCCATTGAGGTGGCAACGACGGTTGAGTCGGCGGGCGCTGCGGCGATTACAGTTCACGGGCGAACAGCCCAGGATTTTTTCACGGGCTGCGCCGATTGGGAACGCATCTCAGAGATCAAGGATCATCTCAAGCGCATTCCCCTCATCGGAAATGGCGATCTGACTTCGGCCGAGGCCGTTGTGAATGCGTTCCAGCAATACGACGTGGATGGCGTCATGATCGCTCGTGCGGCGCTCGGCAAGCCATGGCTTTTTCAACAGGCCGCCGCGGCGCTTCGGGGAGAACCAATTCCTCCGGATCCTTCACTCGAAGAGGAAAGGCAATTACTTCTTCACCATTACCGTCTGGTGTGCGAGCGCTTCGGCGACGAGCGAGGGACGCTCCTAATGCGAAAGTTCGCCTGCTGCTATGCCCAAGGACGGCCTGGCGCGCGTGAATTTCGCGCGAACGTAGCGCGTGTGATCACGCCGGATCACTTCTATTCGGTCGTCGAGGGTTTCTTCCCTCGTGATCTTCGTCTAACTCACAAACGGTCTGCCTACTGAACCGTGGCATTTCGGATAGTTTTCAACTCATTATCTATCAATAGGTTACGATTTTTGACATATTGGGTTGTCAAAACTATGCTAACCGGTAGGATTGTTAGGACAAAAGACACCTGCGGATTACCCATATGGCCGCCATCGCCGAAACTTCCGACGTGCAAGTGCTAGATCTGCTTCGCCAGCACGACGCCCTCAGCATCTCGGAATTTGCGAGCCGGATGGGTGTAACCGCTACGGCGGTTCGCCAGAGGCTCACGCGGCTCATGAGCCGCGGGCTGGTGGAACGCGTGACGCCGAAGGCGGTCCGCGGCCGACCGAGCCATCGGTATTCGCTAACCGAGAAAGGGCAGCGCGAATCGGGCCACAATTTCGCCGATCTTGCCATCGCCTTGTGGCAGGAAGTTCGCGCAATCAAGGATCCTGACGTTCGCAACGGCCTGTTGCAACGAGTGGCTGAATCCGTCGCCGCGATGTACCGCGGGCAGATTCGCGGCTCGACTCCGGAGGCGCGGATGAAGGAACTAGCCGCGTTGCTCGGCCAGCGCAACATTCCGCTGTCGGTCGAAGGAAGCGAAGCGTTGCCCGTACTCACGGCGTGGGCATGTCCGTATCCCACGCTCGCGGAGCAAGATCGCGGTGTGTGTGCGATGGAAAACATGATGTTGTCCGAACTGATTGGTCAACGCGTTAAGTTAAGCGAGTGCCGTCTCGATGGCGGCAATTGTTGTCGATTCCAAACGGCCTGACATGTAGTTATATTGAGCGGTTTTGTCGCGACCGGACGATTCAATCGGACCGGGTTTAACGCAACATAATGCCTCACCAGAGCATGATAGAATATGACCCAACCCTGGATTGAAGGACGGTTCGAAGAGAACGTCATCACGACGACCGTCGAGCAGGCGATCAACTGGGCTCGGCAGTCGAGCATTTGGCCGATGACGTTCGGCCTGGCCTGCTGCGCCATCGAGATGATGGCCGCCGGCGCCAGCCGCTACGACATGGACCGCTTTGGCGCTGGCGCATTCCGCGCAACGCCGCGGCAGGCCGACTTGATGATCGTCGCCGGGCACGGTGACCTACAAAATGGCCAGCCGCGTGCGCCGCCTTTACAACCATGATGCCCGATCCGAAATTCGTGATCGCGATGGGCGCCTGCACGGCCGGCGGCGGGCCCGTACTTCAAGTGGGGCTATCACGTCGTGAAGGGTGTGGACCTGGTGGTGCCGGTCGATGTGTACGTGCCGGGTTGCCCGCCGCGGCCCGAGTCGCTGCTGGAAGGTCTGATGCGGATCCAAGACAAGATTCGCGGCCACAAGATGCATCGCAAGCAGCACCAGATCGGCTTTGGCGAAGGTGGAGGATGAACTGCCGGTGCCGCACCACTCCGGTTACGTAGCGGCGCCGCTGACCTGGAGCCACTGACCGACCACCAGAAGATTACTGGGTGAATAATTACCGCATTCGACGTTTCGAGGAATTGAGCTTTAACAGCATGACCGAATCACTGCGAGTTAGAAACTTGCACGTCACTGTCGGCGAACGCGCGATCCTCAAGGGCGTGAACCTCGAGATCAAGCCGCGGCGAGACGCACGCGCTGATGGGGCCCAACGGCTCGGGCAAGAGCACGCTGGGGTTTGCCATCATGGGCCATCCGAATTACGAAGTCACCGAGGGGACGATCGAGCTGGTCAAGGACGACGGTACGGTGCTCGACGTATTGGAGATGGAGCCGAATGAGCGTGCGCGGGCCGGGATTTTCATGGCCTTCCAGCGGCCGATGGCGATTCCCGGCGTGAAGATGGCCGACTTCCTGCGGCATGCGGCGACCAACGTCCGCCGACCCGACCGCAAGGAAGGCGAAGAGCTGATCCCGATGCGCGAGTTCCGCAAGGAGCTGAAGTGCCAAGATGGAACAACTCAAGATGAACGCCGACTTTGCCCGCCGCTACGTGAACGAGGGCTTTTCCGGCGGTGAAATGAAGCGGGCCGAAATCCTGCAGATGGCCATGCTGCAGCCGAAGTTCGCCATCCTCGACGAGACCGACAGCGGCCTCGACGCCGACGCCGTGCGGCTGGCCAGCCAGAGCATCGCCGAGATCGGCGGCGCGGAGATGGGCATCCTGATCATCACGCATCACGAGCAACTGCTGGAACACAATCACCCCGACAACACGCACGTGATGCTGGGCGGCCGGATCGTCGAAACCGGCGGGCCGGAACTTGCCGCTGAGCTGCACAAGAAAGGTTACGAACGCATTCGTGCCGCATATCCGCAGGCCGCGGCCGAGGAAGCGGCGATGATCCAGGAGCAAGCAGCGGTCGCGGCAGCCGGATAGAAACTCAACTGAACTAAGTCAATACCACTGGGGCTTTAAGCAGTACGAATCATGGCAACCGATCTACAGACTGATTTTCATCCCGCCGTCGGCGAGATCAATAAGTACGATTTTCGCACTACGTCGAAGCCTGTCTTCAAGGCACGCAAGGGCGTCGATGCAGAGATCGTCGCGCAAATCTCCGAGATGAAGGACGAGCCGGACTGGATGCGCGAATTCCGACTTCAGAGCCTGGAGATCTTCAACAGCAAGCCGATGCCGCGCTGGGGCGGCAATATCGGCCTCAACTTTCAGGACATCTACTACTACCTCAAGCCGGCCGAACACCAGGGCCGTACTTGGGACGACGTGCCGGAGGAGATCAAGCGAACGTTCGATCGGCTCGGCATTCCCGAGGCGGAAAAGAAGTATCTCGCCGGCGTGAAGGCACAATTCGAGAGCGAAGTCGTTTACGGCTCGCTCAAAGAAGACTTGCAAGAGAAGGGCGTGATCTTCACCGATACCGATACGCGCGGTGAAGGAATACCCCGACCTGGTGCGGCAGTACTTCGCAACGATCATTCCGCCGTCCGACAACAAATTCGCCGCGCTCAACTCGGCCGTCTGGTCGGGCGGATCGTTCATCTACGTCCCCAAAGGCGTGAAGATCGATTTCCCGCTGCAGGCCTATTTCCGCATCAACGCCGAGAACATGGGCCAGTTCGAGCGGACGCTGATCATCGTCGATGAAGGTGCTCACGTGCACTACGTCGAGGGCTGCACCGCCCCGATGTACACGACCGAAAGCCTGCACTCGGCCGTGGTCGAGATCATCGTCAAGAAGAATGCCCGCTGCCGCTACACGACGATTCAGAACTGGGCGAACAACATTTACAACCTGGTCACCAAGCGGGCGGTGGCCTACGAGAACGCCACGATGGAATGGATCGACGGCAACCTTGGCAGCCGGCTGACGATGAAATACCCGGCCGTATACATGCTGGAGCCGGGTGCTCGCGGCGAGATTCTCTCGATCGCATTCGCTTCGCAGGGGCAGCATCAGGACGCCGGGGCAAAGCTGGTTCACTGCTGCGCCGAACACTTCCGGCCGCATCGTCAGCAAGAGCATCAGCAAGAACGGCGGCCGCGCAAGCTATCGCGGGCTGGTACGCGTTGAGCGTGGGGCGAAGAAGTCGAAGTCCAACGTCGTCTGCGATGCGCTGATCCTCGACCCGAAGAGCCGCAGCGACACGTATCCTTACATCGAGCTCGACGAGCAGGACGTGAGCGTCGGCCACGAGGCCAGCGTTTCGCGGATCGGCGAAGAGCAGCTCTTCTACCTGATGAGCCGCGGTCTGAGCGAGGCCGAGGCCAGCACGATGATCGTCAGCGGGTTTATCGAGCCGTTGGTGAAAGAGCTGCCGATGGAGTACGCGGTCGAGATGAACCGCCTGATCGAGCTGCAGATGGAAGGGTCAGTTGGTTAAGAAATCATGACAGCCGAGCGGATTCGACGCCTGTACGATGCCAAGCCGTTTGCGCCGTTTGTGCTTCACTTGGCAAACAGCCGAGAGATACCGGCGCCGCAGCGGAAATTTATCTCGATTAGCCCGTCCGGGAAACGACTGGCAGTTGCGCATGCCGACAGTACGTTTGACGTTATGGTAACGAGCATCGCGACGATCAACGTCAAGACGAAGCGGAACGGAAAGCGGAAGTAAGCGAAAGTCAATCACGGAGTCCTCATGTCAGTTGGCGCGGCTGCTGGCTTCACCACCGAAGCGTTTGAAGCGTTTCTCGCGTCGCGTAATGAGCCGGCGTGGCTGACTGAGCGCCGCCGCGCTGCCTGGCAGCTCTTTGAAGAGCTGCCGATGCCCAGCCGCAGTGAAGAAGAGTGGATGCGGACCGACATCCGGTTGTTTCGTCTCGATCGTTTTGGCTTTCCCTCGGATGGCGCACCGGCAGCCGCATCACCTCAGGCGCTGTTACGCGAGGGCGTCGAGCTGGTCGGAGCAACAACCGCAATCGATAGCCGCATCGTTACTTCGCACCTGGATGACAAGCTTGCGCAGCGCGGCGTCGTGTTTGGCAGCTTGGACGACCTGGTCCTCCAGCATAGCGATCTTGTCCATCGCCATTTATTTCGCGTCGTCGATCCGGCCTACGACCGTTTTGCCGCGCTGCACGCGGCCGCCATGAGCGGTGGCACGCTGCTCTACGTTCCCAAAGGCGTGAAGATCGAACAGCCGCTGCACACGCTCACTACGATCAACGAAGGCGCCGTGGATTTCAGCCACCTGCTCATTATCCTGGACGAGGGTGCCGAGGCGACTGTGCTGAGCGAAACCGCGGGAGGGGGTTCTGGAGGCTTCCACTCGGGCGCGATCGAGCTGATTGTGAAGGCTGGCGCAAAGCTCCGCTATGTCAACCTGCAAAACTGGGACACCGGCGTCTGGCACTTCGCGCATCAAAAGGCGTCGGTCGGCCGCGACGCCAGTCTTCAGTGGACGATCGGCGCGCTCGGCAGCCGCTTGGCGAAAGTCAATCAACATGTGGCCCTGGCGGGCGAAGGCGCCACCGCCCAGGTCAACGGCGTCATGTTTACCGAGGGCAAACAGCACCTGACCTACAATACGCTTCAGCACCATGAGGCGCCCTCGTGCAAGAGCGACTTGCTTTACAAAGGCGGTTTGCAAGATAAATCGCGGCTCGTTTGGCGCGGAATGATCAAGGTTGATCCGGGTGCTCAAAAGACAGATGGTTACCAGCGCAATGACAACTTGATGCTCTCCGAGGAAGCTCGCGCGGATTCGATTCCCGGACTCGAGATCGAGGCCGACGACGTTCGCTGCACCCACGGCGCCACGGCCGGCCGCGTGGACGACGAGTCGATCTTTTACCTGCGCACGCGGGGCTTCACGCGCAATGAGGCAATCCGCGCGTACGTCGCCGGTTTCTTCCAACAGGTTTTCGACCGGATCACGATCGAGAGCGTTCGAAATGCCCTCGGCGAAGCCATCGGCCGCCGCATCCGAGAATACCGGTAGCCTTCGGCCATGCCTGATTTCATTCACGTCGCCAAAGTGTCCGATCTGTCCGACCCGGGAAAGGCCTTGATCGAAGTCGAAGATCGGCTCGTCGCGCTATTCAAAGTCGGCGGCCAGTTCTTTGCAATCGACGACGTCTGCACGCACGACGGCGGCCCGCTGGCCGAAGGTACGCTGGAAAATCACGCCATTGCCTGCCCGCGGCACGGCGCAAAGTTCGACATTCGCACTGGTCAGGCCCTCACCATGCCGGCCACTCAGCCAACCGCCGCCCATGAAGTGAAGGTTGTCGGCAGCGACGTTTTCGTAAAATTGAACGATTGAACGATCTACGTTTCTTCGAGGATTCGTCATGCCGCTGACCGAGGAGCAAGTTCGCGAGACTTTAAAGCAGGTCATCGATCCCGAGCTGTTCGTGAACATCATCGACCTGGGACTGGTCTACACGATCACGGTTGCGCCGGCGCAAACAGCGGCCGTATTAGATTCTTCCGGCGAAGGTGCCCTTGCACCGAACAGTAACGCCGCGGCGCCCGCTGCCCCCGGCGAAGCCGCGGAAGCAGAGTCCGATAGCGGCGAACGGGAGGACGTGTTCATCGAAATGACCATGACGAGCCCTGCCTGCCCCGCCGGACCGCAGCTTATTGGGAATGCCAAGCAAGTCGTCGGCCGGCTCCCCGGCGTGAGCAAAGTGGAAGTCAAGATCGTGATGACACCGCCTTGGACGCCTGATCTAATGACCGAGGACGCGCGCGATCAGTTGGGCATCTTCTGACGCTGGGCAAGTGCAGTCGCGAAGCGATCATGCCGATTGCAATTGCGGCGCCTGCCGGAACAGCTTCGTCAGAAATTCGGTCGCGGCGAGATAAATTCCCGGGTGCTCGCTTTCGCGCGGTCCCCCAATGTGCAGCTCGAACCGCTCGCTGGATGCGGCTTGCACGCGCTCCACGATCCATTTCGCCGCCGCCCGCTGCGTCTTCTCTCCCGTCAGT
This sequence comes from Pirellulales bacterium, assembly GCA_963829655.1. Lineage (GTDB taxonomy): Bacteria > Planctomycetota > Planctomycetia > Pirellulales > JALHPA01 > JBBDYH01. The sequence goes on along the minus strand of CAWHJG010000002.1, from coordinate 3,728,872 downwards.
TCGGCGACCAGGTACGGCCGCTCGAAAATCAGCCCGGCGAACACGCGGGTGCTCTTGGTTCCAGGGTACTTATCGAATCGACCCTGACCTCCCCCCGGCAGCAAGATCAGCGTGGCATCGCCGTCGCGCACGTTCCACGCAGTTCGCTGCGCCGGCTCGTTCGATGGTGTTTCGACCAGATGCGGATACGCCGCCAACAAGCCGGGCGGGTCCACCAAGTCCTCGGCCCAGCCGCCGTGCGGGCACCAGCCGCAGTACGGAATCCCTTGCGCGATGGCAACATCGAGCGCCGCACGATCCACGCCGGCCTGCCCGCCACTGCGAACCATGAGTTGCGCCATGGGATCACTCATATACGATTCGATTCCGATGCTTTATAAACTGCGCGTCCTCCGCATGCAATTGACCATTGGATTTACATCCGCGAAAAAAAGGGGCGATTGACCCGTCTTTCAGGCAGAATCGGGTATACGTGCCAAGTATCCTGCTCTACGAATACACCTGCAGTGGCGGCCAATGCCGCGACGATGGCGTTTTTCGATCGCTTGCCGCCGAAGGTCGCGCAATGCTTGTGGCCATTGCGGCTGATTTGCTCGCGGCGTCTTGCAACACAGTTGTCGTTTGGGACAGAAATCTTGGCCAGTTTCCTTTATCCGCCGCGCAGACTTTGTCAATCGATTGTTTCGACGGCGAGTATGCGCTCTTTTCTCGCGATGCGCCCCGATTCGATTGGACGATCGTGATCGCCCCCGAGAGCGGAGGCGTGTTATCTGAGCGGTGCCTCTGGATTGAATCCGCTGGCGGACGCTTGTTGGGATGTTCGTCGGCGCTCACCGAATTGCTCTCCGACAAACATCAGACGGCGGAGCATCTAGCCGCGAATGAATTACCGGTCCCGCGCGGTCACACTTGGGAACCCGGCGAACCACCTCCCAGCTTCCCCTGCCCTATTGTTGTCAAACCTCGTGATGGCGCCGGCTCGCAAAAGACCTATCTCGTGGAGGACACCCCGGCGCTCTACAAACTGCTCGCATGTTACGACACGTCGGCTCGAATCGAAGAATACATCCCCGGCACGCCATGCAGCGTATCGTTCCTGTGCGGTCCGCATGATTGTCTGCCGCTCGTGCCATGTTTTCAGAGGATTGGATTCGAGCAGTACACGGACCACGAGCTGCAACAAAGTGCACGCTTGCGGAAGATCGAATATCTCGGCGGTTGCCTTCCGCTTCCGTCTGACCCTGCCCGCCGCGCAATCGATCTGGCACGCCGCGCGGTGACTACATTGCCCCAGCCGTTGGGATACCTGGGCGTCGATCTAGTCCTTGGCGATCGCCACGACGGCAGCCGCGATTTCGTGATCGAGATCAATCCGCGTCTCACCACATCGTACATTGGCTTGTGCGCCGCGTCGCGATCGAACCTCGCTCAGGCGTTGCTGGATGTCGCCAAAGGCCGCCTTCCATCTTTGTCGTTCAACAGCGAACCAATAGAATTTGATACTGATGGCATAGTTCAAAAGGTGCAGAGCCGTAACTCTTTCGGCACTGAACCCTGAACCCTGGACCCTGAACCCTTTCAACGTGAACTGGCTCGCGCTTGACATCGGCGGAGCGAACATCAAAGTGGCCGACGGGCTGGGCTACAGCGCCACCCTGCCATTTCCGCTGTGGCAGCGCCCCCAACACCTGGCCGACACTCTCCGAGCGGTGATTACAGCGGCGCCGCCGTGCGACCACCTTGCGGCGACCATGACCGGCGAGCTGGCCGATTGTTTTGTAACCAAGACCGAGGGCGTCCAATTCATTCTTCAATCTCTGACGACCGCCGCCGACGGCCGACATACGCGGATTTATCTGCACGACGGCCGTCTCGTGTCGCCGCAGGTGGCCGCGCGCGAACCGCTCTTGGCGGCGGCTGCCAACTGGCACGCGCTGGCGCGTCTGGCGGGAAAATATGCGCCAGCCCGCAACGCCTTGCTCATCGACATCGGCTCAACCACGTGCGACCTGATTCCGCTCGAGAATGGCGAATCTCGACTGCGCGGCCGTACCGACACCGAGCGACTCTTGAGCGGGGAATTGGTATACACTGGCGTCGAGCGAACCCCGGTCTGCGCCTGGCCGGGTACTTGCCTTTTCGCGAGAAATTGTGCCCGCTTGCTGCGGAGGTATTCGCCACGACTTGGGATATTTATCTGATCCTTGACGACTTGCCGGAGGAACCGAATAGTAACAACACGGCAGACGGACGGCCCGCCACGCGGGGGCACGCGCGCGATCGCCTGGCTCGAACCATTTGCGCTGACCGTGAAGCGTTCACCCTCGACGATGCCGTGGGGCTGGCCGACGCAGCAAGTCGCCATCAATTGGCCAAGCTCGCGGTCGCAGCAAGCCAGGTGCTCGGCCCGCTGGTTCCTCCGGCGACGATCGTGGTTTCCGGGCGCGGCGAGTTTCTGGCGCGTCGATTGATCGACCACATGCGAATCACTGGTGACATCGTGTCGCTCGGCCAACAACTTGGCGCACAACTTTCGCGCTGTGCGCCGGCACATGCCTTGGCGGTGATCGCCAGAGAAGGAAGTGCAGCATGACGACGATGGATGTTCGGGTCATCAAGCTCGGAGGAAGCCTGCTCGACGACCGCGAGCTTGCCGATCGCTATCGTCGCTGGCTCCGCACCCAGCGCCCTGCCCGCAACGTCCTAGTTCCTGGCGGCGGCCGGCTGGTCGATGCGTTGCGCCAACTCGACCGAGTTCATACACTCGATCCCAGGCTCACGCACGAAATGGCCATTGACTGCATGGGCATCAATGCGAGGCTGGTGGCCGGCCTGCTACCGGAGGCGGAGCTTGTCACCGAGTGGAACGGGCTGCGCCGGCGCCTGTTGCAAATGCTGCCGGAAGGCAAATCGGGGACGCTTGTGTTCGATGTCACCGGCTTCATGCGGCAGGTCGAGCCGCGGCTGATTGGAACTCCCCTGCCCCACGGCTGGAACGTATCCAGCGACTCGATTGCCGCGCGACTCGCACATTTGCTGGCAGCCGGCGAGCTGGTGTTGCTTAAAGCGACCCTGCCAGCTCAAGAGCCACAGTCCACGCAGGTGCTCAGCGACATTGGCTACGTGGACGAATACTTTCCCACGATCGCCCGTGATGTGCGTCAGATGCGCTGCGTCAATCTTCATGAGCCAGACGATTCCGCGATCCGTGAAATCACAATCCTCGCCGGCGGCCCGAACGAACAAAAACGGCCGGGGTGAACCCGGCCGTTGTCGCGATTTGTATTTCAGTTCAGCGCCGTGGTGATCAGTTCCACCACCACTGCGTCTGCCGTTGCGCAACCGCCTTGCTTCGAACTGGCGCGACTTTATCCGAAGTCTGCGCAGTTTGAACGATCTCCCACGGTTGAATCATCACGCCGCCGGAAGCTTGGATCACCCAGTTGCGGCCCTTCTTGACCGCGGTGGCCGCCGAGTCCACCTGCTTGGGTACAGCATATTCGCCGACCGGCAGTTGCTTCTCATCGACCAGTGCCGTCAACTTACAGCCCGCACGCTCGCCGAGGTTTTCCTTGAGAATCAAGGCCGACACCACAGCCAGGTCAATGCAATTTCGCAGCTCGGCGAACACCGGTTCCTTCCCCGACAATTCCTCGTACTTTGCCGTCATGTTGTCGGCCCACTTCTGCGCCAACGGGCTTCCCTTCGCGGACGCGGTGCGCTGGCCCGAACTATCGAAGGTGTCGTCCGACGTTTCACACTTTACGCCTGCTCCGCGCAACTCCCAAGCCAATCCTTCCTGATCGCGGTGCAGTGCCTCGTAATTCGGCGAAAGCCACCAACGCGGCGTGGCTGGTCCACCTGGCACAGCCATGTCCAGGTAGCTCACGAATCCCTTGATCGGTGATTCGTCCATCTTCATGGCCAGCCGCTTCATGCGATAGTCGGCAGCGACCAACACCTGCGCAAATCGGCTGTCGCCCGGCACGCCTTCGACTGTGATGTTCTGCGGTCCCAACGTTTGTTCGATCTCATTCATCGTCTGGCTGGCGTTGCCGATTGTCTGCTTTCTGCTTAGGTACTGTTGCAGCCGTGTTAGGCCTTCCGGAGTTGGATCGATCGAACAACTGATGCCGCCGTTGCGCGCTGCGTTTGCGGTGCGCATCGCAACCAGTAAATCCTCAAGGTGTAGCACCGGCCGACCCGTGGTCACGCCGACAACGTAACCGAGATCGTCCACTTTCCAACCCTCAGCCGGACCGGCAAGTACGACGTCATTGTTATCGGGATCGACGAAGACGTACTGCACACGCTGCAAGCCGGCCAGGTACCGCATCTCATCGCTGATCGGCTTTTTTGATTTTGCGTGTTCCGCCAGCGCCTCGTTCAACCCGCGCAGTGAAATCATCCGCAACTCCGTCGCACCCGCCATTTCTTGCGGCACGCGATCGAGCGCTTTGCGACGCGCTTCGCTCAGTTCGTGCCGGCCCCGCGGATCGATGTTGTTCAACACTCCGTCTACGTTCACGGATACTCCACCCACGCGCCGGTCAAAACCGGAGCTCACAATCACGGTGTCGCGGACCACCGCCGGTGGATTTTGCGCGATTACGGCTTTCGGACTCAACAACGTGGCGGTGGTGGCGAACACCAAAGCGCCGAACAGTCCCAAGCACAGCCGACGAGAAAGTTCACAAAACATGCGACTGGCCTCCTGAGATTCAAACGGCGCCGCACGAATTGCGCGGGCCTCCTCTTCTGCTGTTGTCCGATTAGACGCGTGTGCATGCGAGCAGACGAGGCGCATGCGTGATACGCCGCCCCCTGAAGAGCCTTGAATAATCATCATAATTCGGTGTGTGCAAAGCCGCAACAAACTGGGATGCCGGCCATGGTCCCCCTTTGCCCTCGAAGCAACGTAAACCCTGCCGGTAACAGGCTCTCCCGCTACGTACTTTGGCCGATTCCTTATGGCCTGCGCCACTTGCAAATCCCCGTCCGCAGCGACTAAGGTAAATGGAGGGTGTACAATTCTGCTACACCTGGATCGCGACATCGCTTTTCCGCCCAAACGGCCAATCCCGTCGGCCGGCATCAGAACCGGGCACTTTTTCGATAGCCGCCGGACCGAGCCCGGGGGGGCAATTCCCGGAAACGGGGGAAGTAGGCGTTCGGATGTTGGCATATCTGGTCATCCGCGAAGGGACGAAGTGGACCGACGTGTTTCGGCTTGTGCCGGGTCAGTCGGTCACCATCGGCCGCGCACCCACCAACCAGATCATTCTTAAAGACGACCGATGTAGTCGCACTCACGCGGAGATTTTCACGTCGCAAGGCAACTGGGTCCTTCGCGACCTGGATAGTCGCAACGGCACCGTTCTCAACGGCGATGTCGTTCGCGGCGATCGCATTCTGGCCCCGGGCGATATCGTCCGGATTGGGCAATCGCAACTCGGTTTCGTTCACGATCTGGCGAAAGCGTTTCCCGAATCAGGTCAGGGACCACGACTCGCCGCTAACAATGCCGGCGCACGCCTGCGCGATCCGGCGGACAACGGTTCGGCCACGTTCTCGGACGATGTGCTCGGCGATGCGGACCCGACGACAATTACACATCGTCGTGGACAAACCAAATTCCTCGATCCTGCAGAGACCGAAGGCGCAGCCGTTCCTAAAGCGGGCCGAGCCGCGGCGCAACTCTGCCGTCTGGCTTTCGAAGTTGCCAAGGCGCCCGACGTTCAAGCGATTGCTCAGCTAGCACTCAACAGCCTGTTCGACGGAAGCCAGATCGATATGGGAGCGGTCTTGCTCGCGCCGCGAGAATTCCGCGGCCAGCCAACCGCCGGCGATCTGGAGATCGTCGCCTCGCGAAGCGATTCACCGTTACACTACAACCGCGTTTCAGGCTTTCTGGCCGCCACCGTGCTTCGCGAAGGCGAGGCCGTGTTAGGCCGCAATGTGATGGGCGATAGCACGCTAGGATCGCGAGACAGCAAGGGCGAGTTTCACGCCATCAGCGTCATCTGTGCGCCGGTCCGGCGAGGATCGCGGACTTTTGGCCTGATCCACCTTTGTTCCACGAACCCCCAGCGCGTCCCGGACCCTGACGATCTGGAATTCACGCTCGCCGTCGCCGACACGATGGCCGTTGGCTTGGAGAACCTTGGCCGTCGTCAGGAGTTGGTGGATAACCTCGATCAAATCCGCGATGAAAACCAGCGCCTCCGCGAGCGGCTCGGCGCTGAATGCGAGATTATCGGCACTAGCATGGCCATGGACAAAGTCCGAAGTGAGATCGCCCGAGCGGCGCCGAACCGCGCCACTGTGCTCATCCGCGGCGAAAGCGGAGTTGGGAAGGAGTTGGTCGCACGCGCGGTGCACTTCGCAAGCACCCGCCGCAAAGGTCCATTCGTATGCTTGAATTGCGCCGCCCTCACCGAGAGTCTGTTGGAAAGCGAACTGTTCGGCCATGAGCGCGGGGCATTTACAGGCGCTACCGAGCGGAAGATCGGCAAATTCGAAGCGGCCGACTCCGGTACGCTCATGCTCGATGAAATTGGCGAGATGACGCCGACCATCCAGGCTAAGTTCCTGCGCGTGCTCGAAGGGCATCCGTTTGAGCGCGTCGGCGGAAGCGAGCAGATCAAGGTCGATGTCCGCGTGATCGCGGCCACCAATCGCGATCTGGAAAAGGCCGTCGCCGAAGCACAGTTCCGCCGCGACCTGTATTTCAGGCTTCGCGTGCTTGAGGTCACGGTCCCTGCACTCCGCAAGCGTCCCGAAGACCTGCCGGAGCTGGCACACCATTTCCTTCAGCGCTTCAACCTCGAAACCGGACGAAAGCTCAACGGTTTTACGACGGATGCCATCAACCGTATGAGGGAGTACCGTTGGCCCGGAAACGTCCGTGAGCTGAAGAATGTGATCGAGCGCGCCGTTGTGCTGGCGCGGGGGAACGGATTGATGACGAGGATCTCGCCCTTACCAAGCTGTCCACTGCTGGGGATACCGCGGACGTCGTGCCCGCGTCGATGGCTTTCGAGCCGCTTTCGCTCGACGAAGTCGAGCGACGCCACATACTCGCCACGCTCAAGGCGACTAACTGGAACAAAAGCCAGACAGCCGGCATTCTGGGTATCGAACGATCCACGCTCGACCGCAAGATCCGCCGCTACGAGCTGGATGCCCTGTTGCCTCGCCGAAGCGGATGAGACCTGCCGGCTTGAATTGCGAGAAACCCCGGCTCCGCCAGGGTTTTTGGCCTCTCAGATTCCCCAGTTCCACTGGAGCTGGCCATTTAAAGCCGGTCTACCGCTGTCCTAACCGTGCGATCGGCCGGTTGGAAGCGTGCGTGATGAACGCCTCGACTTCTTCCGGGCTCTTGGGTCCCGTCATTTGCGAACGTCGCCAGCCCTCGTCGGTCTTTACATACACGATCAACTGTGGAATTGACTGTCCGCTCATCAGCTTGCCGGCAAGCCGTTCGTCTTTATCGTAGTTAATTGCGGTAAACGCGACGCCACTCAGCGTCCCACGCCGCTGGAGCTGCGGAATTGTGCTCTGTTTCATCGTTTGGCAGCCAGGGCACCAATCGGCGCCTACCAACACAACCAGCGGCCGCCCGGTATCCTGAGCAGTCTTATAAGCGACGTCGTACGGCTTGCGCTTCCGGCCGTCGTAACCAGTGAAAGCTGCATAATGGCAAAAGCAAAGGTAGACACGTGCGAACCTCCTTAAAGTTCTAAAGCCCAAATGCCTGTCGCCCGGCATAGAGCCACCACTCCGGCCTGTATTAATCTCGGCTAAATGGGGTCCAGCTAGCGACTAAGAAACGAATCCTTCTCACACTTCCATTGCTGGGCTGAGGCACTCGGCGAGGGGATGCCGAGTTCGGCAAAGCGGGGTTTGCCGTTGGCGTGGCGACCAGAGAATGCGTTCCCTGCCGGTTTGAGTGGCCCGAGGGGTGTCCTGCTTCCTCACGATCCGTCCGCCGAATCCTCAAACGATTGAATCCGACCAGTCTAACTGGGCAAGTTGACCTTGCAATGGTAAGAGGCGAAAAATTTGACGGCGGTTTACCGCAATTTGCAGGAAGCCACTGTGGTTTACCCGCCGCTCATCGAATGGGTCAATATGCGGTCGAGCCAACTTTAGAATTGTCGAATTCAGACGACTGCCGATATAATCCCAAACTGTAACCCTTCTTGCCGTGCGGACTTTCGCTTCGCGATTCACCGTCCTGCTAGCGGCGTTACGTGCACTTTGCCCCTGCTGCTAGCCAGTCGTCGGTGGCCGCCACCACCCGTGCGGTAATCTCTTTCCCCTCCGTCTATGAAGCTGCGGGTTGGCCTCATTGGTCTTGGCGAAGCCTGGGAAACTCGGCATCGCCCCGCCTTGCGAACCCTCCAGGATCGCTACGAGGTCAAAGCCGTCTGCGACCAGGTCGCGCATCGGGCCGAACAAGCAGCGCGGGAATTCTCAGCTTCGCCCGTAGATGGTTTCCGCGCGGTTTGTTCCCGAGAAGACATCGACGCCGTTTTGCTGCTTGGAGAACAGTGGTACGGGCCGCTGCCCATTTATGCCGCCTGTGATACGGGCAAAGCCATCTATCTCGGCGTCGCGCTCCAGCTCGATCTCGACGACGCGATGCGGCTCCGGAAGCGAGTCGAGGAAGCTGGCGTCGCGTTCATGGCTGAGTTCCCTCGCCGCCAGTCCCCGGCTACCTTGCGGCTGAAAGAGCTGATTGCCACGCGTCTCGGCCAGCCTCGGCTCCTTTTTTGCCACCGTCGCACGCCGGTCCAGGATAAGCCGACGCAAAAGGGTAAAGGCATTCCGCGTCCCCACGATAACCGCGATCTGATGGAGCTCGTCGATTGGTGTCGTTACGTTGTCGGCCGCGAGCCGACCAGCGTGCTGGGCATCATGCACAACGTCGAGGCAAGCCTTCCCGACTGCGATTACAAGATGATGAGCGTGGATTTCTCCGGTCCACATCCGCCGGGCACCGACGTCGTCGCGCAAATCAGCTCGGGCTATTACATGCCGTCGTGCTGGGAGGAGGCGGTTTCATTCCGCCCGCCGGCGGCGTTGCAAGTCGCCTGCGAGAACGGGGTTGCCTTCGTCGACCTGCCCGCCACCCTAATCTGGTTCGATCGCGCCGGCCGCCACATGGAGTCGCTCGAGAGCGAGCGGCCGGTGGGAGAACAGCTTCTTTCACAATTTCATCGCGCGGTAACCAGCCTGGTGCGAAACACCTCGGGACTGGAAGACGCTTATCGCGCACTGGCGGTTGTCCTCGCCGCCATTGAAAGCCACACTCAGGGACGCCGCATTCTGCTCGATGGTTGAGCGGCTGCTCGAATACGACCGACCGGATCGACCCATGGCGCATGATATCCGACTGATTCAAGTTCGCGACTTCCTGCGGACCGATGTGAACGGGAACCTGGACCTGCCGACCAGTCGGCGGGTGTTGAGCGACCTCGCCAAGGCCTGCATCGACACCGACAACTATCATGTGCTGCTCGACGTTCGCGAAGCGACCGGCACGCTGTCCGTAGTCGATATCTGGGAACTTGCCGCCGCGCTCGACGAAGTCGGCCTGGGGCGGCGGAACAAGATCGCGATTCTCAACGCCCCGAAAGACAACTTCAACCGCGCTGCGTTCTTCGAAACCTGCAGCGTGAACCGCGGCTTCAACGTCCACGCGTTTCAAGATTTTGAAACCGCGCTGACGTGGTTGTCGTCGTAACGAACGACTGAATCGCAACTCAACGCTATTTGCAGTACGAGAGCGCCAACAGTGCAAATCCCGTCACCAGATTTGCGTCAGACTCCAGCCACCGCCGATTCGTGTTTACCCACGATCCATCGTCGTGCTGTCGTCGGGCAAGTTCTTCAATCAGTTCTTTGCGCCAATCGTGCTTGACGCCCGCTGCATCCTCAAAGTGCTGCTCGCCGACTGTTGCCAATGCTTTAGCCATCAGGTGATAGTAGTAGTACAGGCCGGCTTCCCCCATACCGGGATTGCTCTTTAGGTCGTAGTGCTTTCTGAGCCAATCCAGCGCAGCTTCGATGCGCTTGTCGTCCGGTTTGAGACCAGCGTAAATCATGCTCTTCAGTCCGGCGTAGGTCATTGACCCGTAGCTTCGCAAACCGCCGTCCGCGCCTGCCTCCGGTCCTTCTCCCTCACCTGCCGCCGAATAGTAAAAACCGCCGTCGTTGACCTTGGCGGCAAATGGCGTCGTGTTGTGCTCGCTCTCCAGATTTTGACAACGCGAGACAAATACGAGCGCGCTCTGGATTGCCTCATCGTCGAATTCAGCGCCCGCGGCGACGATCGCCTCAACCAGAAACGCGGTATTCGACAAATCAGGCCGGCTGCCCGGCCCGTATCCGGCGCCGCCGTAGTTGACGTCGGACTTGTCTTTGCCATCGTTTTCGCCAATTTGCAGCCCGCGAATGAACTTGTCCGCTTTCTTGATGAGCTGATCGTAGCGACCATCGGCGTTGGCTTCTTTCAGGCAAACCGCCGCCAGGCAAGTCTCGTAGTTTTTGATCCGCGACATGTCCGCATAAACCCCGCCATCGGCTCGAACGTTCGACTCCAAGTACTTAAGGGCCCTTTGTAACGCCGGATCGGTTGCCGTTCGCCCGTTTCGCAACAGCGCGGAAATGCAGATGGAAGTCACGCCCGTACCGGTCTGCCTACTCCACGAGCCGTCGTCGGATTGCTGCTTGAGCAGAAACGCAACACCTCGATCGGCGACGGTGCGATAGCGGCTGTTTGCGGCGGGCTCCGCCGTCAAGGCGGTCCGACCAATCGACACCACAACGATCGCAGCGATCCATATGCGAAACATGGTTCCACCTAGTTATTCAAGAGAAGTGTCAATTGCACCGCGTCTCGACTATTTGAGCCGATGGTTGCTGAACTCAATCACACGCACATCGCGGCTGTTTTTTCCAGTGGTGACTTGCATGGTTCGCAGCGGGAGATCGAAATCACCGATCCGCACCCACGAGTCCTGCGAAGAGTTGTTGGACTGGACATGTCCGTCCGGCCCCCAGGATGTAATCGAGAACACCGTCGGCAAGTATTTCTTGTCTGCCGTCCAAATCACGTCCAGCACCGAGATCGTGAACCGCCCCGGCCCCGCACGGCGGTTCACTTCGGTGATCACGTTCCCCTTGATTCGATACTCGCTCCCCTGCTCGCCGTCGCCCAGCGCGATCTTGCGACCCAACGGATGATCCGCCTCGTCAACAAACCGCACGTCCTCTTGACTTGGGCCGTCGGGCATCCGGTGCTGCACCATCGATTCGAGATACGTCCGCAGCCAGTCCGCGTCGGCGCTCTTGGGGATTTTCAAGCCCACGTCGCCGTCGCCGTTCACGCTCACGATTCCGCGCACAACCTCGTTGTTGTGATGCAGCGCCACATCGGCGCTGAAACCAGGAAAATCGTTCCAGACCGAACGGGACTGCCTCGCCTTCTCGAGTAATTCGGCGGCTGACAAAGCAGTAACGCCGGTGCTTGTCACGGTGGCGGCCGCAACGCTGACAGACGACCCGGCATCCGCCACTTGCTCACCACCCGCATCCGCCGGCACGGCAAACGTCACTGTGGCATAGTGCCGCACCTGGTCGTAGGTCTTGCCCTCGCGCTGGCCACGATTATCGGCTTCCACATGCCGCGCCCGAACTGCGTACGAAGTGCCCGCGTGCAGCGGCAACTCCGCGCGTCCATCCTCGTCAGTTTTCAGCGTTAGTTCGTCGTCCTTGCCAAATCCTGCGACCACCTCGGCATTGGCCGCCGGCTTTCCCTTCCAAAGCACCTGAAGAGAAATACTCTTGTCCGCAATCGCGGGCACGATGTCCAATGCCAACCCTTCGGCGCGTGCCAATTGAGCAAGTTCGTTCCGCGAACTCGCGCGAATATGCTTGGCGTAATACTGAAGCAGAAACGGCTTCTCTCCCTTGGCCACCACGCCATAGTCGCAATGTGCTTCGATGCTGCATGGTGGCTTGTTTGCGAGCACTCCGGTGAGCGAGGCCGAAGTGTCGGACTTGACCTCCTCCAATTTTATTGATTCCGTCCCGTTGTTCGCGGCCGTCCGAATCCAAGCCTTGGTGTTCGCAATCTTGCCGATTAACTCCGGCTCACCTGGCTCCGCCCCTTCAGCAAAGCAGATGCGCACTTTCGCCCCGTCGGATGTTGGCGGCGCGACGACCCACACGAAGTGCGCCTGGAGCGTCGTTGACAGTCCGAACAAAAACATGACGATGGTCAGAATCACGCAAGACAACGCTTTCATTTGAATCTTTCTAAGTTATGGAAGGAGTCGTAGGTCAGGATTTGGCTAACGATTCTAGTGCGTAGGCAAATCAAAATTTACGTCATCCGTTTCGCCCGCCTTGATCGTTACTTTCAACTTGGTGTTGTCGTTGTACTCCTTGGGAATTGCTTGGTCTGCCGGCTTGGATCGCGCCGCCACCTTGTCGGTTGGCGAATGCGGACGCTCGCCCGTGTCCGATCGCACCTCGACGCGATAAGTGCCTGGACTTGGCCCGCGCTCGTGCGCGACCGAATATCGACCCGACAAAACTTCACCGCCGACCTTTGGCCCGCGATGGCCTTCACTCGGAACGAACACAATCGATCCACGATCCAATGGCTGCTGTTGCCAGGTAACCTGGCCGGCAACCGGCACGCGATCCGACTGTCCGCCGCAGCCAATGGCCAAACCGCACAGCATAAGCGGGCCGACGAGTCGGCGAAATCGCATCGACTTCGCGTCTGACGTGTACAACATGTTCCGCTCACGACTCGTCGGGCGCCGCATCCTCGCCGTCGCGCGTCGCCAGCGCGGCAAGCGCCGCCGCGTCAATTTCGTCGCGCACAAATCGCACTGATCCATCCACCATCGCGAAGTAGGCGCCCCCAGGGTGATCGCTGCGAAATGTAAACCACTCGTCGCTGCCCGTGATCAGCCGGTCGCTGTTATACACGCCGTAGGTCGATCCCCAGCTCATCCCGGGATAGCCGATCGCCCACGCCGCGGTGCCCCACCGCGGCTCCGCTCGATCGACTTCGGTCCACATCAGGTTCGAAAGACCGTAGTCAAACTCGCCGATGAGAAACGTCTTGCTTGATCCGTCTTGCGTCGAGATCCGCCCAATCGACGTCCGACCTTGGTCCTTAGCCATAATCGCGCCCGTGTGCTTGTACCACGGCTTGCCGGTGCCGGTGGACAACGCGTAGCTTCCAGGTGCCGCAATCTCTCCAGCCGACGTGTCGGGCACTTCGCGAGGCAAATGCATGGACGGGCATAGGTAAACCGCAAGGCGCGTTCCCGCGATCGACGCGTTCGTTCCCGCCGTCGGGGCGAGATCGTCGCGATAGTCGTTAAACAATCGGTGTTCTTCAAGATAGGGCAAGATCGACACAAACGCACTGCCGCTCGCCAGTCCGCCCCGTGCCGCGCTCGGAAGCAGTCGCTGAGCAGACTGATGGTTGTGCATCGCCGTTGCAATCTGCCGCAGGTTGTTCTGGCAGCTCGTCCGCCGCGCCGCATCCGCGCGGCGCTTACCGCCGGCAACAGAATCGCCACCAGAATTCCGATGATGGCGATCACCACCAACAGTTCAACGAGTGTAAAAGCCGTGCGAGATTGGGAAATTCGACTGCGAGTCATCAACAACACCCTTTCAGCGTCGCTTTTTTCAGCGTCCAAGTCCGAGTTCGATAGCCGCCATCCGACGTCGGACTACAACCATCGAAGAGACCAGTGCAATCCCGAACAACGCAATCGCCGACGGCTCCGGTACAACCTCGTACGTGATATCCAGCCGCGGGGCCAATAGCGTCGCCTGTGAGTTTTCTCGCGTGATCCACTGCGGAACCGGCGGGCCGCCGGTCTGAGATGCCGCATGCATCGAACTAATCGCAAAACCCAACACGCCGTCATTCAACCCTTGCTGTACATAGGCAAGAATATCTGGATTCCCCATGTCGAGCGAAAAGCTATACACCGTGCCAGACGGAACAGGGGCCCCATTGGAAAGCGGCGTCTGACCGATCGACCACGCGTTGCTTTCAATGCCATTGCCGATGCTGTTGGACATATCGCCCGCCACGCCGGGAGCACTATAGCCAAGGGCGTACGCGTTGCGAGTACCACTGCCGGCAATGCCAAACGCGGTTGTCTCCTCAAAACCAGGCAACTGCGCGTTGTTGGGGCCGAATTGGAATCTCGTGAACCCATTTCTAAATCCAACGCCGTGCAGCTCGATTGGACGGCCGGCATCAGCGTCTGGCAACGCATTGGGATCCGCTACATCCAAATAGCTGCGATAGCCGTCGTACGTCGAGTCGTAGATGAATCCGTCCGGCGCTCCGACCGCGGCCCGCACCGTGATCGAAGTGACAAGGTAATTCCCCGCGCCCAATCCCGTCGGCGCCTGAGTGGCCGTGTCAAAACCAATCAAGAACTGCCCGTCGCGGTTGTCGAACCCAACTTCACCCACGGCGCCAAATGTCGGCGCCAAATCGCGTGTGCCGCCAGTGAACGCAAACGGATACATCCAGCGGTCGAGCCCGGAAACGACAGATACGTTGGCAGCGAAAGTTGCCGACGAAATCAAAAACATGCTACAGCCAAACATTACGACTGCGCAGAGATTGCGAGATTTCATTGGTGAGCCCTCACGGTGCTAGAAGCCAGCAGGCGAGACACAAACGGTGCGAGTTCGAGCATTGCTGGCAGGCAATCAGGCCGTGCGGCTGGCTAGCTCAGACCGAATCCGAAATACCTAGCGGTCAATTGCATCCCAAAATACCCCTGAATTCGCGCCTGTCAATACTTTATTGACACTGAGTCTCAATTAAATTATCATTCGTTGAGGCTCAGCCTTAGGATGCAAATGGAAACTCCGCCGATGGCCTCCGATGAACAACCGCAATGCGCCGATGCGCCGCGTTCGCCCCCCAATCGAGCAGTGCTTCAATCTGCAAGCCTCTTGCAAGGCGGCAACGAGGTGCTCATCCAACATGGAACGGAAACCTACCGGCTTCGCCTGACGAAAGCCGGCAAGCTGCTGTTGCAGAAATAGATTCACTCGCCGTGCAACCGAGCGAATCGAACCGCGTGTGATTAGATTCGGTGCTTCTATTTTCGCCAGTGCTTGTCCGCAAAATTCAGATACTGCTCCCAATCGTAGTCCGTCACGTCATGCTTGCCGGTCCGATTGTGATAGCCAATCGTCGCGTGGATTGGCTTATCCGGCTCTGGCACTTCCTTCGCCTTCAGCCCCTCCTTGCCGAGCAGTTCATAAACCGGTGAGGCATGATAACACGCCAAAAACTCCCCGCGCGGGTCGGCCCACAAATCTTCCGACGCGCTCGCTACATACACCGGCCGCGGCGCCGCAAGCGCGATCAGCATGTGCGAGTCCACCGGCAGTTCGTCTTCGCGATCGTTGTACTTCTTAAAATTTGCACAGAACCAATGTGGAAACGACGTGTTGATCCGCCGAATTTGCTCACCGAATTTCCGCCGCGTGATCGCTGCGCCCCCTTCCCCTGAGTTGTTTGAAATAACGATCGCAAACCGCTCGTCCTGCGCTCCAGCCCACAGCGCGGTTTTTCCGTTCCGCGAATGCCCCATCACTGCCACGCGCCCCGCATCGATATCGTCATCCGTCTCGAAGTAATCCATCGCACGGCTCAGCCCCCAGGCCCACGCCCCAAGTGTTCCCCATTCGTCGGCCGCCGGTTCCGTCTGACCCGGTTTATAAAACAGCGGATGCACGCCGTTCTTAAATCCATCGTGAAAATCAGGATCAATGTCCGCCGTATAAATCGTCGCCAGCCCGTACCCACGTTGGAGGATCATCTCCACCGCCCACCGACCGACGCTGGCCCCGCGCGACTTCTCTGTGGCTCGATTATTGGTAACGCCCTCCTTCTCGTCGTTGCGAACCCAGGATTTCGTGATCGTGATTCCCGGATCGGTATGAATCGTGTGATTGCCGCCAAAGTTGAGACCCAGAAACATCGGGACCGGCTTTCGCGCGTCGTTCGGCAGATAGATGAGGATGTCCATCTTCGGACCGTCGGGCTCTCCGCTGAAATACACCACAACTTCCTTCCGCGTCGCCTTGCCGCCGAGTGCTTCGCGGTCGGTTGAAATAACCTTGAACTTCATGTTTTCCGGACGCCCGGGGCTCCGGCCAAACACATGTTGCTCAAACAGCCGCAGAATCTCCGGGCGCCGCTGCGTGCGCCACATTTCCGCGTCCTTCACCCGCTCGCCGTTTTGCATTACCAGCGGATCGGGCAGCTCGTACGCTGGCACTTTCGCTTCGTCGTAATTGGCGTCCTTGGGCTGCGCCTGACACACGTGAGTCACAACGAACAGTTGCAACAACGATAGCCCGAGGGCGAATGATCCAAATCGCATGTCATTCCCTTCCAATATGTGGTTGACTCCAACGACGGCATTATGCCGCGCGCCATTGTGTCACGCAAAGAATATGATCCGCCCCATTTGCGGGCCTTCATTCCGGCACATGCCATTTCGTTGACACACGCCACGAATCGCCTAAATTGAGGTTTATCTTGACCAAGGCCAGCCTCAACGACGCAACGCGTGTTGAAACCGGTACGATGCCCTCAGGCCGAATGCGGCCTGTCGGCAAAACGCGGAACGATCTTGGAAGGTCCAACGTCTTAATCAGCGTCGTTTTCGCGGTTCCCTTGAGGAGCAACTGTCAATGTTCGATCGCCGCTGGTTGGTTTGTGCCTTGTTGGCGATCTTGTGTACCCCCGCTTTGGCGGACGATCTTCGTCTCGGCGCCAATCAGTTCCTCGAATGGAATCGCGCCACAAGCCCGGCTGCCTCGCCCACGCTGACCATCCCGATCTTCAACGATTTCCCCGGCACCGATCGCATTTCCGGCTGGACGATCAGTCTGGCGGTGCGGCCGCTCCCGCAAAGCAGCGGTTCTCTCGCGCTCGACCCCGCGGCGTTTGCTTACCCAGCCAACAGCGTGATCAACGGCCCCCGCTTTCCGCTTGAGCCCACCGAGCCGGTCCCCGCGCTTGTGCTTGTTAACGGCGGCGACGAGGAGTTTTTCAACACGCTCAATCCAGCCGCGATCGAAACCATACCCGCCGTCGGACGTGGCCTGCTCGATCTGCGATTTGCATCAACGGACGCGCTCGGCGCCTTCGAACTGGTCGCCGTCAACGACGCCGCCGGCTTCTACACCAACTGGACCGACGCTGATTTTACCAACCGCGCGTTTAACAACGCTCCCTTCGCCGCCAATACCGTCCTCCGCCTGGCCACCATCAACGTCGTGCCCGAGCCGTCCGCCGCGGCGCTATTCACTGTCGCCTTTGTCACACTTTTCGGCGCATTCGGCCTCTCTCACAGACAATCGTAGCGGCACCCGTGAGCCGCGAGAAAATGGAGCGAAGATGACGCGGCAATTTCGGCGAAATGGAGGTCGGCGCACCGCGATAACGCGTACCCGGCTGCACCTGGAAAAGCTCGAACCGCGCCTGGCGATGGCCACGCTCTCCGGCATCGCTTTCAACGACCTCGACCACGACGGCTCTCGCGACACCGCCGAACCAGGCCTCGCCGGTCGAACTATCTATGTCGATGCGAATAACAACGGTCGCTTCGATCAAACCGTGTCCACCGCGGTGGTTCCCGCAACCGGCTTGCCAATACCGCTTCCCGATGTTGAGACTACCACGTCCACGCTAAATGTTGCCGGATTTCAAAGCCTGATCTCCGACGTCAACGTTCGACTCCATCTCACCCACACGTACGATGAAGACCTGCGAATCACACTGATCAGCCCAGCGGGGATCCGCGTCGTTCTTTCCGATCGCCGCGGCGGCAGTGGCGACAACTTCGGCACTGCCACCTCACCGACGGCCTTCGACGACGAAGGATTCGGCTCGATCGCGCTCGCCAATCCGCCATTCCTTGGCACGTTCCAGCCTGACCAGCCCCTTGCGGCGCTCGATGGCCAAAGTGCCAATGGCCAATGGACGCTCGAAGTCGATGACCTGGCCGGCGCCGATGTGGGCACGCTCCGCGCATGGTCCCTTGTTTTTTCGTTCGGCGAACCAAGTGCCAGGACCGACACCAGCGGCCAGTATACGATCGACGGCCTTGCCGCCGGCACACACACCGTGTCGCAGGTGCTACCGCCGAACTGGGCGCAAAGTGCGCCCCCCGCGGGCCGCCACGTGGTGACCGTCGCGGCAAACGATGTGGTGGGCAATCTCGACTTCGGCAGCTATCACCTCCTCGGTTCGCTCCGGGGCCACCTTTACCGCGACGCAAATAATAACGGTGCGCGTGAAACCGGCGAACCGCCGATCTCGGGTTGGACCGTATACCTCGACAGCAATCGCAACGACGATCACGACGCCGGCGAACCAATCTCGATCACCGATGCCCAAGGCAACTACCAGTTCACCGACCTTGCCGCCGCCAATTACTCGGTACGCATTGCCGTCGAGTCGAACTGGCTGATCACCCAGCCCGCCGCGGAAGAATACAACCTCACGCTCGCCGTCTCCGAAAATCGCACTCAGCTCGACTTCGGCGCGTTCCCGCTCCCCGGCGAAATTCGCGGCCTTGTCTGGAATGACCTGAATGGCGACAAACTTCGCCAGCCCGCCGAGCCGCCGCTCGCGGCCTGGCAGGTGTATCTCGACCTCGACCGTAACGAAGCATTGAGCGCGAACGATCCCGTCGTGCTCACCGACGACACCGGTGCATACGTTTTCAGCGATGTGCCTCCCGGCCAATACCTAATCGGCGAAGTTGTCAAACCCGGTTGGAAGCAAACGTTCCCTGGCGACGGGCCGGTCGTCCCACTGGCGCGGAAGCGGCTGGCGGCGGTGCAGTGATCGCTTTGCCGACCGAACTAGCCGCGGGCACCTCCGCCGTCACCGCAGCCATCACTCGTGCGACCGATTTGACAAGCTACGACCCCGTCGAGCTGGCTCGTGCGCCAATGGGTAGTTGCGAGCGACGAGCTCTCAGCAATTCAAACCCTTGCCAACTCGCTCGGCGCAACCCTGCTCGAGCCGCTTCCGCTATTGCAAAACGCCTATCAGCTCGCGCTGCCGTTCAAAGTGACCACCGAACAAGCGATCGCGGTCCTTTCAAGCGCCGCCGAACTCGACTACTTCTATCCCCTTGTTGCGCGGCAGCAAAGCAAACGGCTGCTCCCCAACGATCCGCTGTTCGCCGGCCAATGGCATTTGCGCAACACCGGGCAAACCGGCGGCGTGATCGGCGCCGATTCCAACCTCGAAACGGCCTGGGATCTCAGCCTCGGCGCAAACGTCGTCATCGGCATCGTCGATGACGGACTCGAGCGAACGCATCCCGACCTCTCGCCAAACTTCACCGCGACACACAGCTTCGACTTCAACTTCAACGACTTCGATCCCTCGCCCGACAGTTTCGACTTTCACGGAACCGCCGTCGCCGGTGTCGCCGCTGCGCGCGGCAACAACGGCCTTGGCGTTAGCGGCGCGGCCCCTTCGGCTCAGCTTGCGGGTCTGCGCCTGATTTCCCAAGCCGCCACCGACGCGCAAGAGGCCGCCGCGCTCGCCTACCACCTGCAAGATATCGACATCTACTCCAACAGTTGGGGCCCGTTCGACGACGGGTTTACCCTCGAAGCACCCGGACCGCTCACGCAGGCCGCCATCGCCGCCGCCACGCGTAACGGCCGCGGCGGCTTGGGAAACATCTACACCTGGGCCGCCGGCAACGGCCTCGAAACCAACGACAACGCCAACTACGACGGCTACGCCAACAGCCGCTACGTGATCGGCGTCGGCGCCATCGATCACGCCGGACGCCAGGCCTATTACGGCGAGCCGGGCGCGAGCATCCTCGTCACCGCGCACTCCAACAATGAAACCGTCGGCATCACCACCACCGACCGCCTCGGCACGGATGGCTACAACGGCATCCCCGGTCAGCCCGACTACACCAACGACTTTGGCGGCACCTCGTCGTCCACGCCGCTGGTCTCCGGTGTGATCGCGCTCATGCTCGGCGCAAACCCTTCGCTCACCTGGCGCGACGTGCAGCACATCCTCGTCAATCGCGCCGATAAAAATGACCCTCTCGACGCCGGCTGGACCACCAACGCCGCCGGTTTCCACATCAACCACAAATACGGCTTCGGCGCGCTCGACGCCGCCGCAGCCGTCAGCCTCGCCGACAACTGGGACAACGTCGCCGCCGAGGTCTCCGCCAGCTCGGGCACCATCAACGTCAGCTCGGCAATACCCAACCAGAATCTCACCGGCCGCACCTCCACCGCCGTAATTACCGACGCGATTCAAGTCGAATCGGTCGAGGTGGTTTTCGCCGCCAACCATACCGCGCGCGGCAATCTCCGGGTCGTGCTCACCTCGCCGTCCGGGACCGAATCGATCCTGGCAACGCCGCACCCCGACACCGAAGACAACTACTCAAGCTGGGTC
Source organism: Pirellulales bacterium (assembly GCA_963829655.1). Classification (GTDB taxonomy): domain Bacteria; phylum Planctomycetota; class Planctomycetia; order Pirellulales; family JALHPA01; genus JBBDYH01. Next base: position 3,708,333 of record CAWHJG010000002.1, on the reverse strand, counting down.
TTCACCTCCAAGCGCCACTGGGGAGAGGAAGCTCGAGGCAACTGGTCGCTCAAGGTCACCGACGAGCTCGGCGCCGATGCCGGCACGTGGGTCAACTGGCAGCTCAACGTCTACGGCACGGCCTCCAACAGCACGACGCACCTGGTAACGATCGCCCCCGGCGAGATCGTGCCGAACAAAAACTTCGGCAACCAGAACGTCACCGCCCCCGCCGTGATGTCGGTCGAAGTCGCCGGCACATCCTGGTCGCCCGCTTACCTCGCGCACCTGGCTTCGCACGGCCTCGGCACCAATGGTTTCGCGGTCCCCGGCGGCGCGGACCAGCTCCGCGGCTTGCCGTGGACCAATCTGAATCGCATCGCGATCGCTTTCAGCGAGCCGGTCACGATCGCCTCCGAGGATCTCTCGCTCGTCGATAGCGGCATGACCGACGGGCCGTCCCCCGCGGTCATCGACTTCAACTACGATGCCGACCGCTGGATTGCCGTTTGGGATTTCGACCGGCCGCTTTCGCTCAACAAGTACGCGATCACGTTGCCCAGCTCGATCGTAGACGCCGAGGCCAACGCGCTCGACGGCGAATGGACGACCGGCGTCACGCGTTTTGCCAGCGGCGACGGCGCTGCCGGCGGCGAGTTCGCCTTCCGCTTCAACGTCGTACCCGCCGACGTCGATGGCTCGGGCGCGGTCACGCTCGACGAAGCGGCGCTCGTGCGCCAAAAAGTCGGCCGGCTCGCCTCGTCGCTCGGCTATTTCTATCGCCTCGACCTCGATGGCTCCGGCGGAATTACCTTCGCCGAAGCCGGCCAGACGCGCCTCCGCCTGGGAACCGACATCGCCATCTTCAGCGAGCCACTGCCAGGCGGCAGCGAGCCACTGCCAGGCGGCGGTGTCATACCGGTAGACGGTTCCGGCAGCAGCACGTCTTCCGACCCGCGCCTCCCGCTCCGCCGCTCGTCACTCGATGAATTATCCGTTCGCCTCCGCCTGGCAATCGACGAGATGATGTACCAACGCGGGCGGCGGTAGGAGTTCTCAATACTTACGATTCCGGCGTTTTCCGAGGGGTCGGCGAGAGTGATCCCGACACGTATTTGATTTTTTGCCCTCCTGTCTCTTTTTGCGCACGTTTGACACTGGAAAACACGGCCTTTTTGAACGGTGCAATGCACCACCTCGCGCCGTTTTGAGGTGATGTGCGTGTTTCTCGGAAAATACGCGATGTTTTGGGCTTCTGGCAGGCGGTACATGAACCGCCAGGATGCCAAGGCGAGGGGTAGGATGGCAGGCAAGAATGCCTGCCCCACCGGGTGACAGCGCACGGATAGACAGCTCGGGAGGGACGCTCCAGGATGGGCTGCTGCTCGAATTGTCAAAGAGCTGAGCGCGAGTCACCGGCTCGTGGAATTCGGCCTCCCACCAACAAAGCGTTTGGCCTTGCTACCGGGCGGGACAGGTCAGCTTCCGGCCGCATTGTTCCTCTGTCACCGGTCAACGCGGATGGCTGGGGCGACTACGCGCAACGCCGCATTGGACGTCTAAACCAATTGTAAACGCTTGATCACTTTGTGCCAATGCGTCCACTAGCATTTTTGTGATTGCGCAAGTCGTTGTGGCGGAGAATGTTGTGGCGACAAGGCAATCCCAATCGGCTATTGCCGAGACAAGTTGAGGGGCGGGCCGGAGTAGCCCTATGAGTCGGAGCAGCCCGTAAAGCAGCGCGTAAGTAAATGGCGTGAGGAACAGGCCGTTCAGGGCAGCGTCCATGAAATCCTGGCGATTGATTTCGTCGCGGTAGTACTTGTCCGGATGCTCGCTCCAAGAGTTCAGGTCATCTGGGTCATTGCCTTGACTTGCGCTTACGCCGTCTCGTCCGGTCGAGTAGACGCCGAGTTCGACGAGCGTTCCATCTGTCAAATGACGATTGCGGATACAGCGATAGGGTTGACCCCAGGGATCGACTCCAGGAGGCTCGCGCAGCCGTTGCCATATCTTGTGCGACGGAGGCAGTCGCCGCGCTAGCCAGTCGTTGACAGTCGCTTCATCGAACGGTGCGTGTTTATGGAAGAACTCGGAGAATTGAATTTGATCAAGGATCGTCACCGCATTCCACCGTGCCACATCAAACATGTAAGTGGCACGGATGCCTGATTGCCACCACGCAGCGGCGTACAGGCCGAGCACATAGGCGGGGACGAGCAACAGGAATTGGGCTAGGGAGAATCGCATTGCAATTCCATTGTACGCGCGGCCTCCGGCCACGGTTGGCCGTGAGAGACATACGCTGCTATCCGTGACGCAGGCGATGGCCTGGGCTATCGGGTACGGGGCCTTTGGCCATGCTGAGCCGCGCACTAAAGGCCGGGGGCTGAGGCTTCTGGTTCGCCGAGGGTCGGTGGAGCGCGATAGACTCCGGGCGCTGACGCTTTCGGCTCGCGCGAGTGGTGTGCGAGTTGGCCGCGAGCGAACGACAGAAAGTCCGGCGTCGGCCAGGCGTACGGACGGAACTTTTCGACGATGCCCGACTCCTCGTTCTGGAACAGCGCCAACTGCGGGCCGAGCTTGCTCGCCAGCGGCGTGTCGGCCAGAAAGCTCGAATCGTTCTGGCTCATCTGGAACAAGATGCGCAGGTCAAACTCGCGTAATAACTGCCGGTCGATCGAGCGGTTCAGATTGTTAAGCGTGTCGCACCACAGAATCGTAAACACGCCGACGCTCGGCCCGTCGCGCAAGATCGCGGCAAACTGCTTGTCGGGCGTCGGCTTCTTCTCCTCGGCGGAGAACGAAAAACCCATGTCGCTTTCGTCGCGGCGGAGATCGCGGAAGCGGCCAAGGTCGTACACGAACAGGAATAAATCGGGCGACTTGCCGCCGTCGGCCGTGTGCCGCCGTTCCACTTCAGTTGCCAATTCGGCGAGGATCTCCGGAATGTCGCGACGCGATGATGCGCGGATCGCATGTGGTACGACATCAGCCAGCTTTGCAATCCGATGTGTATCTTCGGTCTCGCCGTGCGCCGCCTCGATGATATAGAACCGCGCCCCGCTGCCTTCCGATAGCGACTCCGCAGGCCGGCGCTGCGCCGCCACGCTTAATATCAGCGAAGCAAACATTGCGGCCGCCGCTTCGTCGCGCTGACCGACCATCAGCAGGTTCGTGCCGTTCTCGCGCCGGAACGTGACTGCCGTGGGGTCCTTGATGGCCACGGCGTCGCCCAGCCAGCCGATGCACGGACCCTTGGCAACCGCAGCCGCATCGGTCGCGCTGGTAAGCCGCGTGCGCAACACCTCGTTGCGATCCAAGCTCGCGGGCACGTTCCCTTCGAACACGATCTGCCGCATGCGCCGCCGCGGCGGACGATTCTGCGCAAGCTGGCGGACTTTGGCCAAAAAGTCCTCGCGCTTCTCATCGGAAAGCCATACGACCTGGAACGGGTTATTGCCTTCGAGCATGCCACCGGCGTCGTTATAGATCGCCTCGCCGGGGCGGGAGAGCAGCCGCGCGGCCGTGTTGTCTTCGCTCAGGATCAAGTGCGCGTCGGCCTCGCTGCACTGCAGCGCGATTCGCACACCCATTTGGCCCATCGTGCTGCGGGCCAGGCTGTACGCGCCGCCGAGCGTTTGCGAGCCAAGCAGGATGTGGATGCCAAACGCACGGCCTTGCCGCACCAGGCGGTCGAGCAATAGCGACGAGTCCTGCGCGATCTTGTCGTCTTCGACGAACAGCTCCTGGAATTCGTCGATCACTAGCAATATCCGCGGCATCGGCTGCTGGCCATCGAGTTGCCGGAAGCTGGCCAGGTCTTGCACGCCGGCGGCGCGGAACTTGTCGCCGCGCTCGCGAAGCTCGGCATCCAGCCGCTGGAGCACGGAAAGCCCGAACTCGCGCTCGCTCTCGATCGCCACCACACGTGCGTGCGGCAGCTCGTGAGTGGCATAGGTTTTGAACTCGACGCCTTTTTTGAAGTCGATCAGGTACAGCTCGACCTCGTCTGGGCTGTAGAGCAGCGCCATGTTGGTCACCAGCGCGTGCAGCAGAGTCGATTTGCCGGAGCCGGTCTTACCGGCGACCAGCACGTGCTGCGACGTGCCGTGACCGAGCCGCAAACGCTGGAGCTTCGTCGCGCCGGCGCGGCCGAGCGGAACGTCGAACCCATGGAGCGTGTTGGCGGCCCATAGATCGCTGTCGCGCGGGGCGATGTATTCGAACGGCACTTCGACGCGGCGCGAGTCCTTGGCGCTTTCGCCAGCCATGCGGACCAGCTCGGTAAACCGCGCCTCGTCGGGCGCGGATCGACCGTGAGCACAAACGGGCGGAAGTCGGGATCGCGCCAGGCGAACTCGCCGTCGCGCCACAACAGGCACGTGCAGTGAGGCGCAAGCTCGTTGAGATCGAAGCCTTGCGGCATTGGCTGGTTGGCATCGACCGTGATGAACGTGTACACGCCGCAGCGGGCGCCGCTGGTGACGATGCTAGTGAGGCGGCGGGCTGATTGCTCGTTGAAGCCGTGCGGAAAGTTGGCGACCACCAGGATGCGAAACGCCTCGGCCACCTCGCCGGCCTGAGCGTTATACTCGTCGATGGTCTTAAACTCGTTGCGGAGATACTTCTGGATGATGTTCTCCATCTGCTCGGTGAGATCCACCAGCCGCTGCTCGATGTGCACGGGCTCGGTCCAGATGCGGCTGGTGACGAGCACCTCGTCGTAGTCGGCCAGGTGCATGAAGCCGGCAAAGTTTTCGCCCAGGCCGACGGGGTCGATGATCGTGAACCGCACCTTGCCGGGCGGGATGGTCGTTAGCATGCGGAGCATGACCGCCTGGACAGTTTCGATCGCTGCGTCGCGCCCGCCACCGGCGGCCTGCACCAAGAGCGAACCCGCGCGCGGGAAATCAACCAGCGCCGGCAGCGTGAACTGCTCGGGCACGTCGTCGTTGAGCTCGGGCTCGTCGGAGACGCCGCCGGGAACTTGCTGCATCTCGATCTGCATCTGGCCAAAGCGGATCGACGGCGGCGCCATGGTGGCAGGCCGCCAGTCGTTCCACGCTGGCGAGGTCCACGGTGGAAACAGCCGGTCGCTCTCTGTGTTCAGCTCGGCGACTCCGGCCGCGACGCGGCGAATGCCTTCGTGCCAGCGGGTCTTGAGCTCGTCCCACTCGCGCGCGTATCGCTCCTCATTCTCGACCTTGTCGCGGTCGAACTTGTGCTGGGCTTCGGCGAGGTCGGTGCGGTAAGTGTTTTGGATCTGCTCCAAGAGCGGCGGGTATTTTTCGTCTGCCTCGCGAACGATCTGGTTTCGCCGTTCGGTCGCCTCGCGGATGACGCGCTGGCTGTCGCGGGCGGATTGAGTCACTTGGGCATCGCGATCCTGAACAACCGCGGCCGTGCGTTTGTGGTACTTCTCCTTGACCGCCTGAACGTCGTGATCGCGACGTTGCGTGAGCCGCTTAAGCTCAGCATCGCAGGTGGCGCGCGTGTCGGCGATGACCTGCGTACCCGCGTGGCGTCCTTCGGCGACGCACGATCGCAGTGCGTCGTAGGCCTCGGTTACTTGCCGCGTGGCAATGCGGCGGAGGAATACCGTGGCGATGATCGAGAGAACGAGAGCCAAGGTCGCGGCAACGCCAAGCATTCCGAGTCGTTCGGCGCCGAAAAAGGCGAAGGTCGCGCCCAAGGCTACGGCAAAGATTGGAACCCAAACGTAAAAGCCGACGCGGCCTTCGGCGAACCACTGTGGGAGCACCAGCTCCTGAAGCTGCACGACGCGCTGTGTGCATTGGTCGAGCGCGGCTTGGAGCTGTGCCGCTGCGTCGGTCGCGGCAACGTCGCTTGCGGCAGCGGTTGCGGGAGGTTGGCGGTCGCGAACCTTGGCAAAGTTACAAATCGTGAGATGCGTGCGGGCCTGCTCGACCAGAGCGTCGAATTGGGCGACAACCGTGCGGACTTGCTGCTTGGCCTGCTTGTAGCGCTGCTTGGGGCCAAGCCTGGTTGAATCGAAGACGGCGTTGATCTCCCAGGCTTCACCCTCGTATTCCTTTTTCGCTTTCTGCTGCTCGTCGTCGCATTGATCGCCGACGCGTCGTTGGAGATTGTCGTGGCCGACGCGAGCTTCGGTGACACGGTTGTCGGTCTCAACGATCGTGCCGCTGCGCAGCGATCGGTACTCCTGCTCGGTGCGCTCCTTGTCGGAGTGGTAGCGCTTGGTGATGCCTTGCTGCGAATCGCGAAAGTCCTGCACCGCCTGCCGGCCGCGCTGGTCGTAGTCGCGCTGGCGGCGGAGTTCGGCCTGCTCGCGCTCGGCGGCGAGGCGGTAAAGCTCGGCCACAAGTTCACGTTCGGCTTGGACGGAGAGTGGGATCAAGGGTGACGGCGAGGAGCGGTTTCTGGAGGTGGTGAGTTTAACGGCAACTCGAATGGGGAATGGATGAATGGGGAGTGGGGAGTGTCAGGAAACTTCGTGTTGGGCTTTTTCGAGGATTTCTGCTGACGCGCTGCGTGGCTTCGAGAACGGCTTTTACCTGCGGCAAAAGGTCGGCCAGGTGATTGTCTTCAAACGAGCGGCTGGCAGAATCGTGCCACATCTGCCGCGTAAGCTCCCAGTGCAATTGCAGGTTCCGGGTTGCTTGCTCGAGTTTTCCTGCTCCGCTATGTAGGTCGCCAACGATCATGGGGAGGTAGTGAGTGGTGAGAGTCAACGGCGCGAGAGACAAGCTGTTCGAGGACCTTACGCAGGTCGGCAGTGGTTGCGGCGGCGGGAACGTGGCAGTCGTCGGCCGGTTCCTCAACGCTGCCTTCGTCGCCCGTCTCGTGTGCTTCTGTTGGCTTATACGGCGAAGTCGTTTCCGGCATGGTCATGCTTTGTGATTCATTTTCACTCGGCGCTTCGCGGGACACGCTCGACGGCGCGTTGAGCGCCAAGTATCGCTCCAACGCTCGGCTGACGCGCTCCAATGTGCTGACGGATTTGGGGAGATCGCCGTCGAGCATGCTGACGAAGTGCACTAGTTTCGCTTGATATTCGCGGAAAGCCTGCTCCGCGACGCGGCTCCAATATCGAACGGCCTCGACCTTGTCCTCGGCGTGCTTGAGGCGCCGCTGTTGCTTTTCGAGCTCCTTCTTTTCCTCGATAAGCGACGGCGTATGGTCGCCGACGGTCTTAAACGTTTTCGCGTTGTGCATGGCGATCTTGGCCGCCTGGACGCGCTCCTGTCCGCGGCGGGTTTCGACGTGCCAATGTTTGGCCTGATCGTGGCTGATGTACTCGACCGCTCGGCGAGCTTCCATCTCGAGCGCGGCGACAGCCTGGCGCGCCTCGGTGATGAAAGTGCAAAGGGCGGCGCGGAAGTCGTCGATCGCCGGTGCGTAGTGGACGTTGGCGGACAAGTCGGGGAGTGGTGAGTTAGTGAGTGGTCGAGCAAGTTAGCGTTGGTTGAGGTAGTCCTCGATGCGTTCGGCTTTTCGCATTAAGAATGGCACGTATTGCTCGTTGCTCTCGACAAAGCGAGTAATCATCTTCATCTGTTGCTCGAACTCTTCGACGAATTTCTGGTGCTCCTGATCGCGCCAGCTCGATGCGAGACTCACCATCTGCCGCTGCAAGGCGTTGAGATTGGCGGTCAGCTCGCCGTTAAAGTGCTTAAGCTGTTGGGCGAAGCGGCGCAGATCGGTCGGGTTGACGATGGCTTGCGACATGTGGGCCACTTTCCGAATGGAATGGCAGAGCCTGGAGCCGCAGAGACTATCCCCAGGCATGGCCGGGGGCTCCCCTGCACGGCCCCTAGCTGGCGAAATGTGTCTATCGTTATGATAACCCACGAGTTACGAACGTGGAAGGAAACGCAGCGCGGGGCTGTGAATGTGCGGCGGTTTTGACGGTTGGATGTAGTGGATCAGCGATAATTGGCGAATTGCCGCCGAACACGTGTACGGGATTGGATCATCACGAATGCTCGCCCGAGTCCGACAGATTTTGGAGTTGATCCGGTTCAGCCACACGCTGTTTGCGCTGCCCTTTGCGCTGTTGGCGGCGGCGATGGCTTGGAAGCTGCGGGCCGTTGAAGCGACGGACGCGCGAGGCGTGTTTCGTTGGCAGGAGCTTTTGGGACTGCTGCTTTGCATGGTCACGGCACGCAGCGCCGCGATGGCGTTCAACCGGCTGGCCGATCGGCGGATTGACGGGGAAAACCCGAGGACGGCGTCGCGGCATATCCCGTCGGGCGCGTTGAGTGCCGGCTACGTGGCCGTGTTCGCCGCGTTGTGCTTGGTTGGATTTGTCGCGAGCACGCTGTTGTTTTTGCCAAACCGGCTGCCGCTGTACCTGGCGGTGCCCGTGCTCGTGTTCATTGGGACGTATAGCTATGCAAAGCGTTTTACATCGCTGTCGCATTTTTGGCTGGGGGCGTCGCTGATGCTTGCGCCGGTGTGCGCATGGATTGCGCTGCGCGGTGAGGTGGTAATGGCCGACCCGAGTGATCTCGTCCCCGCGGTTGTGCTGGGGTTCGCGGTGCTCTGGTGGGTGGCGGGGTTCGACATCATTTATGCATGTCAGGACGTGGACTTTGATCGCCGGTGCGGGTTGCACAGTCTTCCGGCGCGCGTGGGGGTACAGCATGCGCTTTGGATTGCGGCACTGTGTCACTTGGGCACGATCGTGCTACTGGTGGCGCTGCCGGTGGTGTATCCTTACCTGGGTTGGGTCTATTGGACAGGAGTGGGCGCGGTCGCGGCGCTTTTGGTCTACGAGCATGCGCTGGTGCGGCCGGGCGATTTGACTCGGGTGAACGTGGCGTTTTTTAACATCAATGCGGTGATTGGGATCGCGCTCTTGGCGGTGGGAAGTATCGAGCTGTTCTTGATCAGATGATTCAGGTTTTGAAGCGTCGAGAAACAAAGTGAAGCCAACATTTAGCGATATTCGGAAGAAGCTTGAGGCGGGCGAGCGGCTGACGCTCGACGATGGTTTGCTGTTGTATTCGCCGGAGGTGCACCTGAATGAGCTGGGTGAGCTGGCGAACGTGGTCCGCGAGCGGAAAAACGGCAACTTCGCGTATTACAACATCAACACGCACCTGAACCCGACGAACGTGTGCGTGTATCGCTGCATCTTTTGCGCGTTTCGCTCGGACTTACGCGATCCGCGCGGGTACGTGATGAGCGATGAGCAGATCCTTGAGCGGGGGCGAGAGGCCGTGGACGCCGGGTGCACCGAGATGCACATTGTCGGCGGGCTGCATCATCAAAAGAAGTTTGACTGGTATCTGAATATCATCCGCATCCTTCACGAGGCGTACCCACGGCTGCATTTGAAAGCATGGACGGCGGTGGAAATCAACTGGTTCTGCCATTTGACGAAGATGTCAGTGCGCGAGGTGTTGCAGGAGTTGAAGGCGGCGGGGCTGGGGAGTTTGCCGGGAGGCGGAGCCGAGATATTTCACCCGGAAGTGCGCGACAAGATTTGCGAACACAAGGCCGACGCGCGGAATTGGATCGAAATCCATCGCACGGTGCACGAGCTGGGCCTGCGGTCGAACGCGACGATGCTTTATGGGCACATTGAAAATGCCTATCACCGGATTGACCATCTTTTGCGGCTGCGCGAGCTACAGGACGAGACCGGCGGGTTTCAGACGTTTATTCCGCTGGCGTTTCATCCGGAGAACACGAAACTCAGCCATATCAAAAAGGCGTCGGCATTGATGGACCTGCGGACGATGGGGGTGAGCCGGTTGATGCTCGATAACTTTGATCATTTGAAAGCGTATTGGATCATGCTGGGAGTTGGCACCGCGCAGACGGCGCTGGCCTATGGCGCGGATGATCTCGATGGCACGGTGCGGCACGAGCTGATCTATCATGACGCGGGGGCAACGACGCCCGAGATTCTGTCAGTCGAACAAATTCGGCGACTGATCGAGGAGGCCGGGCGCGAACCAGTCGAGCGCGACACGCTGTATCACCGCGTGGAGCGCGACGCCGCGGGCTGGCGCGAGGGGGAAGTTATTGCGGCGGCGCGGTAGAAGTGGCGGCCGAGAGGTCGATAAACACCGGCTCTCCCAGTTCTTTGCGGAAGCGCGGCTCGCCGGGCGAGCGGCGGAAGAGCGGTTCGACAATCCCGGGGGCTCCATCGTTGTCGGCCACTCGGAATGGCTTACCCGACACATCGTGGTAACCGCGCTCGATCGAGTCCTCGATCAAGTTGTCGGAGAAATCGAGGACGCAGAGATGCGGCGGCTGGGGGGAAAGTGAAAAGATCGCCACGCGGCCACGGGAGCGGGCGTCGAGCAACTGTGACTGCTCGTAGAGATGCTCGAACGAGGCGACGGCGTTGGTCACAAAATTGAGGCGTTCGACGCGCTCGTCGGGCGAGGCTTCTACCAGCAGGATATGCGTGGCGCCCCAGAGAACGGCCGCTTCGATGGGACTGTTGTGTGCGAATCCGCCGTCGATGAGATCCATTGTCACGCCTTGCTCCGGGAAATTGGCGAGCGACCGGGCAGGAAATACGGGGAAAATCGAGCCACTGCCAAGAACGACGTCGAGTGCCAGCTCCGGTCGCGCTGATAGTGCGATTCCGCGCGGGCCGAAGGCAGGCTCGTCGCGGCCTTCCGTCGATCCGTGGGCGTAAAAATATAGGTCTGTCGGCAATTCGGAACCGTGCGCGTCGGTTGGCGTGAGGCGGGAGCCAGTGATAACCAGATCGCGACACAGCAAACGCCGGTCGAGCAATTGGCGGCCGGCGGACTGGAGCCAGTCGGCGGGTTCGCCGTCGTCAGCGAGATCGAGCAGTGGTTCGCCGCGGCGGTGCAGCTCGCCATTGATCAGGTTTGGATACTCGATTGCTAGCGCTCGCTCCATTCCCTCGCCGCCGGAGAGCGTGCTTTGGAAGAACAAGAGCGTGGTGAATTGAATCAGTGGCAGGCCGATAAGTCCAACAGTGAGCACCGCCGGTATCCAGCGCCAGGAGGCGCGAACGTGGTGGCGTTGGCGCGTGAGCATTGCCTGACGCAGCAGGACAACCACGCCGATTAGCGTCAGGCTCCAAGCGGACGCACGTGAGCCAAACGCGAGCCAAAGCCAGATGTGGTGCACCCAATGGTTATGGCCAAGGAACCGCCAGGGGCTCGGGTCGAGGTATGCGATCACCATTTGCGACAGTCCGAGTAGCGCGAAGATGCCTCCGAACCACCAGCCGCGGTGAGACTCGTTGGGTACGAGCCGGCGTACGAACCACAGTACGATCGCCGCCTGTAGCAGCGCAAACCAGAGGCCGATATTGTGCGCACGAACCGCGCGGGACGGACGATATCCCGCTGGTCGAGGCTTTGCCAGACGTTGGCAAACTGATGGCGGCCCTCATTCGACCGCGTAACGCCGAGCGCGATGGGCAAGGCGTTGATTGCCCCGCCGGAAGTGCCGACGACGAGGTTGATATCGAGCGGGACGTCGGGGTTCGCGTCGTGAAGCGCGGAGAGTTTTTGCTCGATGGCGGCGACCGCACCCACTTGATACGAGCACTTGCGCCGCCGCCCGAGAGAACCAGGGCCACTCGCGGCGGGCGGCCCTGCGAGCGAGCATAATGCAATAGCATGCGGCCGATTTCGTCGAACGTGACCTGCTGGCCGAGGGCTTCGTCGTCGGCCGTCATTTGATCTACCGTATGTTTCCAACGGACCACGTCGTGACGCAACGTGCGCCAATCGGCCGGCTGCAAAAAATCTCGCTCACCGTCGGCGTCGTGGTGCGCCAGCAGAAGCTCGCGCAGCTCGTCGGCCCGCGGAAACTCGCGCTGAGCGACGACCATCTCCTGGGGGATCACCAGTTCGTCGAGTGCGGGAAATTCGATGGCCCGGAGCTGGGCAGAGACGCCTGGAACGGTGCGCAGGGAGTCATCCCACACGAACGCGACGGTCTCAATCTCTCCCTCGCCGGTGCGCGCCTCCGCCAGAAGCCGACCCGAAGCGGAGTGCGAATGGGTGTATTCGATTTGTGTTGGATCGAGTCGGATGCCTTTCTGTGCCAGGGCGAAACGCGGGGCGATCGAACCAGAGACCGAGAGCGGGCTGACGCAAAGCACGCGTAACCGGCCGTCCATGGCTGCATCGACAAGGTCGTCAATCGTCTTTAACGACGAGTCGTTTTTGACCAAGGCGACCGACCGAAAGCGGTCGTGATAACCGGGCGGCCTTCCGCTCCGGCTGCGTCCAGGGGGAGACAGCCGGAGGCAGGCCGACGTTGGCCAAGTACCGAACGTGCTCGTTGAGCAGATCGCCGTTCGCTCCATCGCCCGTAACGTCGGTTGGAATTTTGGCGCCGGCTCGATTCAATTCGGCTGGCAGCGCCGGTGGTGTGAATAGGCCTGGTGTCACGAACGCCAGGTCGATCAGCCCGCGTTGCATCCAGTGCTCGACGTCGGCATACGTGCCGGTGGCAACGCGGAAACGGAGTTCGTCTTTGGCGGCGGCCGCGAGATCGCGGAACAGATTGTGCAATCGGGTGCGGCGCTCGGCAGTGTCGTCGAATGACACGATGCCCACTCGGACAAGATTCTTGTCCTCGGGGTTCTCCGCGCTGGATTTGTCATCGGTCGCGCGGGCGACCGTTGCGATGCAAGCCAGCAGGATTGGCCCTAGCATTGCCTGCTTCATGACCATTGCACGGATGAGTTTGGGTCGCGGTGTCCACACTCGATCGCTTGTCCCTTAGAATACCACATATGAGTGTTCCGGAAGCCCAATCCGACGCCAGCGTTTCACGCCCGGGAGGGGACCGATCGGCGCGCGCGACGCAGCTTTCTCCGAGCGAGCGCCTCGCCACGCCGGTCCAATATCTCAAGGGCGTCGGTCCCGAGCGGGCCGAGCTATTGCACCGGTTGGGCTTGAAGCTCGCGCGCGACGTGCTGTTTTTCTTTCCGCGCGATTATCAAGACCTCACGGACTTCCGCAGCGTTGCCGACCTTGAGGAGGACAAGTTGGTTAGCGTACGTGGGATCGTGGACGACGTGGAGCTGCGAGGGCTTGCCAATGGACGATCAATACTCGGCGTGTTGGTGCGCGATGGATCGCTGTGTCTGCGCGCGCTGTGGTTCAATCAGCCGTTCATGCGAGACAAGTTCAAGGCCGGTCAGCACGTGGTCTTGTCCGGCCGCGCGGCCATGAAGTCAATGCGGTGGGAGATGCATCACCCCAAGGTGCAGTGGATTGAGGCCGACGATGTGCCGCCGGCGGGGCAGCTTTTGCCAGTGTACCCACTGACCGAGGGTCTGAACCAGTCACAAATGCGACGGATCGCCCAAGCGGCAATTGACCATTGCCTTGACTGCCTCGACGAAGCATTTCCCGACGCGTATCGAAGTTCGCACGATCTGTTGCCGCTGTCCGAGGCGTTGCGCGAAATCCATACTCCAGCGTCGCACGAGCGGCTGGCCGCGGCGCGGCGGAGGTTTGTTTACCAGGAGCTGTTTGTGCTGCAGCTCGCGCTGTCGCTGCGGCGGCATGCGCAGCAGACAAGCCAGAAGGCGTCGCCGTTGGAGGCAACTGCGAAGATTGATGCCCGCGTGCGAAAGCTGTTTCCGTTTGCATTTACCCGGGGGCAGGAGCAGGCAATCCGCCAAGTCACGGCGGACTTGAATCGTTCGGTGCCCATGAACCGGCTGTTGCAGGGGGATGTGGGGAGCGGCAAGACGGTCGTGGCAGTGTATGCACTGTTGGTGGCGGTGGCACACGGTCATCAGGCGGCGCTGATGGCGCCGACCGAGGTGCTTGCGCGGCAACATTTTCGAACGCTCGGCTCGCTGTTGTCCAAAAGCCAGGTTCGCTGTGCGCTGTTGAGCGGCGGCCTGAGCACCGGCGAGCGCGAGCAGACGCTGGCGGCGATTCGCCGAGGCGAAATCGATGTCGTCATTGGCACTCACTCAATCATTTCCAGCAATGTCGAATTCGAGCGGCTGGCTTTGGTGGTGATCGACGAGCAGCACAAGTTCGGCGTTCAGCAGCGGGCCACGCTGAAAGAAGCCGGCGTCGCGCCCCATTACCTGGTGATGACCGCAACGCCGATTCCGCGAACGATTGCGCTGGCGGTTTACGGCGATCTCGATGTGTCTACGATCACCGACAGCCCGCCTGGCAGGCAAAGTCTATACACCTATCTGGCCTCAGGTGACGATCGCGAGCGCTGGTGGGAGTTTATCCGCAAGAAGCTGCGTGAAGGACGTCAAGGGTTTGTGATCGTTCCGTTGGTTGAAGACTCGGAGAGTTGGGACGCCGCAAGCATCCAGGCAACGTACGAATCGTTGGCTAACGGCGAACTGGAGGCGTTCCGGCTGGGGCTGCTGCATGGCCGCCTGACGCCGGCCGAGAAGGACGAGGCGATGGCACGGTTTAACTCCGGCGCCACGCAGGTGCTGGTCTCGACCAGCGTTGTCGAAGTCGGAGTCGATGTGCCCAACGCTACGTTGATGACGGTTTACGGCGCGGAGCGATTTGGTCTGGCACAGTTGCACCAACTTCGCGGACGAGTACATCGCGGGGCATTTCCCGGCTATTGCTGCATGTTCGCGGATTCACCCGACGTCGCCAGCAATCCGAGGCTGCAGGCGATCCTGGCGACGACCAATGGCTTCGAGCTGGCGGAGAAGGACTTCGAGCTCCGCGGGCCGGGCGAGCTGTTGGGTACGCGGCAACATGGGCTGCCGCCGCTACGGATTGCTGACCTGCGGCGCGACAGCTCGATCGTCGCCGAAGCGCGGGCCGACGCTCAGCAACTAATTGCCGCCGATCCCAGTCTTGCGCAACCTGAACACGCACTGTTGCGGCGACAGGTGCTCGTGCGCTACGGCAAGGCGCTAGATCTGGGCGACGTCGGATGACCACGCGCAGCCAATAGAAAGAGCGGCGACCAATCGGCGCCGCTCTGGCATGTGATTGAATAACAGCGGTCATTCTGACGCGCCAGGACGAAATCGGTTCGCGGTGACCGCGTCTTCGCCCGGTGGCTGAAATTCCTCCAGGTGATAGGTGGCGATGAAGCTGGCCAGGTTCTCCGTCGGACGACTCCGCTGTTGGGCGATCACCAGAGCATTTCGGAACCGGCCGAGGTCCAGATACATCTGGTAGTCGGGCGGGATCTGCACGTTCATGTCAGCCAAGTCAATATTCCCTTTCATGAACTCGGAGATTTTGGGCGAGTCCCAGATCTGGTTCATCCAGTTGGGACTGGACGTTGCGGTGTGGGAAAGGCGTTCGAGGACGGCCTGCTGTTCCGGGCTAACGAGTTCGATCCGCCCGACCATCACGCGCGTGACTTCAGCCGGAACCGAGATATGCAGCGGCAGCCGATGGTCGGTCCACTCGCGTGGCACGTTGAAGAAGACGCGCAGGCCGTGCTTCTGGAAATAGGCACGGTCCCAAGTGGCCAGCATCGCGTGTGCCTCGTCCTCGAAGAGGCCGTCCTCCACAAGTGCGGCATGCATTTCGGACTTCAGCTTATGGATGTGGCCGCCCTTGTAATCGCTCTCGCTAAACGCGCTGGACAATGTCGCGGCAACCTGACCGTCGTCGGCGGTCACCGTGAACGGTTGCATGCGGCGGAAGGCGGTCTTTCCATCTGGTCGAATATGAACCAGCCAGGCGTGTTCGATCTTCGCTTGGTCGCCGCTGGTAAGCACCTCGGAAAAATTGCCGCGGATGGTGAGCTTCTTCTGGTCGGAATCGTTGCTGATGGCCAGCGGCGCTCGGAAATTACCGACGCCGCGATAGAACAAATACTTTTCTGCCTCGCCAGCGGGCGTTTCGACCGCAGTGGCTTCGGTCTTTCGCGGCGCGAGCCAGACGTTTTCGTTCGTTTCTGGTCCGGCTCGATCAGTTCCGATACTTAAATCGCGCCACGAGAGCCGACCGGTAGTGGAAGGCGTGATGGGGCCGAACTCGAACGAGTTCTGCTTGAGACCGGGCGCGTACGCTTCGGCGTTGGGATAGAACTCCGTAAGCCAACCACCGCGGAACGAAACGTCCACGTCAACTTTCATGGGATCCTTCTGTCCTTCGGGGGGATAGAAATAGATCACCGGTGTTTCGAGGCGGACGTTGATGTAAGGATGGCGCTGCGGAGCGCCTTTGGAGTGAACCTGGTGCAGCGTGTAAGAGCTGCTTAGGACGTGCGGATTCAAATTGTGCACGAACTTTGGAACCGGTTCGTCGTCGATGTTGATGCCGCCGAGTTGTTTTCCATGTTCATTTTGAAGCGAAGTGAAAGTGCCCCATTCGTGGACCACCAGTTTGTTCGCGGCGGCCCCGCCGGAAAGGCTGGAGAGGGTAGAAGCTGCAACACATCCGACGAGCAGAAACCAACGCAACGATCGGACCATGGCCTTCCTCCTGTAGTTGTGGGTTTGCGCAGGGCAGCGGACAGCGGTGCTCCCAGTGCCGCCCACTTCATGCTAGAGTTGCGATATAACGAATCAACCTGTTTATTGTTGAGTTAACAACGGAGTTATCGCTTTAACCTCCGGGGATGCCGGCGGTTCCCTGTTATGGCTGAATCTCCTTCCCTTTCGACGGATCAGGTCGCCGCATTCGTTGAGCTTGCGAAATCCGGTAGCCTGCGGCTGGCCTCCCAAACGCTGCACATTTCCGAACAAGGCCTGCGGAGTCGCCTCTTGCGCATCGAACAACGCATCGGGGCAGAGCTTTACCACAAGGCCCGCGGAATCCGCCGAGGGTCGCCGCTGACGATACAAGGGCGGCACTTTCTTCCACATGCCGAGGCCTTTTTGGAACGAGCGCGCGAGCTGGGGGAGCTGTTCGCCACGGGCGATATCGACCGAGAGGTGCACGTGGCCGCGAGCCAATACCTGGTGTTGTATGTGCTCGTGGATGTGATCCGGCGGTTTCATGCGGCACACCCGCAAATACACATTCGGGTGAGCGTGCGGAGCGAGCAGGAGATCGACGCAGCGTTGCGCGAAGATCCAGACGTGGCGCTCGGCATCGCAGCGCCACACGAGGCGTCGCCCGATTTGGACTACGCCCACTTGTTCTCACTGGATTGGAGATTAATCACGCCGCCCAAGCATCCGCTATCGTCAAAGCGGCGAGTGAAGCTCGCCGAACTGGTCGAAGAGCCGTTGATTCTCTTTGAGCGCGGCTCGACAGGGAGGCAACACGTGGTGGACGCGTTTCATGAACGAGGGTTGTCGCCGCGTGTGGAAATGGAAACCACGAACACGGAAATCATCGTGCGCATGGTGGAAGCAGGCCTCGGTGTTTCGATCGTGCCGCTGTTAACCAGCGGCATCGTAACCAAGGGGCGACGAGTGGCAATCTGCGAACTGGCCGAGCGCGTACGGCCGATCAACTCGGGGATCCTCACTCGGCGGACGAAGGCTTTGCCCGCGGCGGCGCGCGCCTTCGTAGACTTTGTGCGAGCCGATATGAAGGTCGAGTAAAATCGGCTATCTGTGATCACCGCATCGCTACGCCCCGGTTGTTTCGGCTGTGCAAAGCGGATCTTCTCGATGAGACGGACGGTGGACTGGCCGTCGTCGGCAATGTAGCCCGAGACGTGGGTAACGGCGTCGATCGTGTGGCGATAGTGGAGGTTGTAATCGGCATCGATTTCCACCTCGGCGTTGTCGCGGATGCCGGTATCGCCGCCGACATGCGCGATAATCTGGCTGCGCAGCGAGGCAAAGTCGCGCATCGCCCGGTCCTGATAAATGATGCTTTTCAGCGTTCCGTCCGAATTCGCCGCCAGCCGCACGCGAACGGGGGGCACGTTTACGTCAAGCTGCTGCTGTTGCACCTTCGAGGGGGCGGGCATCTTGATGTTGAAATTTCCTTCGATCTCGCTAATTCGCAGCGTGAACATGAAAAACGACAGGAGCTGAAAAACGACGTCGATCATCGGCGTCATTTGCTGCTCAACCTTGTCGGGCACGCCACCGCCGTGCTTACGAATTTTCACGAATCACCTGCAAACCAATTTTCCCACGGCTTGAACACCGTCACCGGTTAACCTGCTTCGCCTTGAGCGAGAACTTCTCGAATCCTACTTCCTGACACTGTTTGATCAATTCCTGGACTTTACCGGTGGGCGCTACCGCGTCCGCCCGAATGATTACCGTCGTCTCGGTCTTATCCCGTCGCTGGCGCTCCAATAGCGCCACTTCGCGATGTAGGTAGGACTTGATTCGCTCAACGGGAATCTCATCGCCCGTAATTAACACCGTCCCGCTCTTGGTGAGCTGCAACGTGAGCGGCTGTTCGGCAGCCTGCTCGGGAGGCTTGGCCAATTGGCTCAAAGGCAGGCGAATTCGCTCGTCGGTCTCGGCGTCGGAAAAATTCAGGACGAACATGAAAAACGCGATGAGCTGGAACGTGACGTCGATCATCGGTGTCATGTCCGGCTCAGCGCCGGGTCCAACGGTGCGGTGGCGTAATCTCATGCCGTGCTACGCCTTCTTACCAACGTTTTGGAAGCGGCTCATCAGCGATTCGGCAATAATGCCGACTTCCAGCGTCAGCCGCTGAAACCGATTGCGGAGTATTCCGTAGATTGCGATCGCGGGGATCGCCAGCCACAGGCCCACCAGCGTGGTGATCAGTGCGGTGGAAATTCCGACGGCCAGCTCCGACGGACGCGGCGCCGTCTCGCTGCGGGCGATCACCATAAAGGATGCCACCATGCCATCCACGGTGCCCAACAATCCAACCATGGGGCTGACCGTGCCGATGAGCGCGATATAGCTAAGCCGGTGCTCGAGTTTCATGGTTTCTTCTTCGCCAACCTCCTGCATGGCTTCGATCGCTTGCGGATAACCCTGTGACAGTTTGGCCAGGCCGGCCGAGAGGACCTGACCGAGGAACGAATCGTCGCTCTTCGCAAGCTCGTAGGCCTCCTGGTATTTCCGGTCATTCAGGTGCTGCTCGAAACCTTGAACAAGCGCGACCGGCACGATGTTTTCGCGCCGTGCGGCGAGCAGGTTCATAACCACCAATGCCACAAACACGAACGAGATCGCCAGAAAGATGATGCTGTACAACCAGCCCAGCGCGATGAAGAAGAACTCGAGCATGCTTTGCTCTTCAGCGGGCGCAGGCGTGGATCCGCCGGCCGGCGCGGGGGAAGCTTTGGCAGCTTTCCCGTCATCATTTGCGGGTTCCGCATCTTCGGCGGCCTGCGCGTTGGCTGCACGCGCGGTAACTAGCGAGGCCGTTGTAAAACAACTTACCGCAACGCCTAAGGCCACAAGGCCGCATAGTCCCGTTTTCATTAAGCGTGAGCGTAAGAGACGCCACATGTTCTCTCTCCGTTAATGCATCCGAATTCGTTTGAGGCAGCTTGGCAACCTATCCACCCTGGCTCACGGCGGGCCGCTAACCTTGACGGTTCCAGCGGCTATAGGCATAGCGCTGCCTCAGCGTATCGGCTGTGGCACGTGCTCGTTGCCGCTCATCCTTAGCTTCCCAGAGTTTTGCTAGTTTCGCCAGAGCCTCGGCGTGCGCATCCGGGACCTGGTTGAAGAGCAGCTCAACTTTAAGGTAACTCAGAATTGCATCGTCGATTGCTTGCTTTTGTTGATAACAATCGCCCATAGCGTTAAAGGCACGCGCGAAGACCTCCTTGTCTGCGTCGCGGGCTTTATCGACCACCTGGTGCAGCAGTTGCAAGGCTTCGTCCGTCTTGCCGCCGTGCGACATACTGGCCGCCTTGCCGATTTGTGCCAGGGCCAACTGAGCCGCGCGGAAGCGCTTTCGCCGGGGCTTTCGCAAAGCGCGCCGTCAAAGTGTTGCAGTGCCCCGGCGTAATTGCCCGCTGATTGCAGAGCGCGGCCTTTGAGGTAATCGAGCGCGAATTTTGAAGTCCGGTAGTCGCGAGGCGGACAGCTTGTCGTAGTAATTGAATGCCTGAGGGTTACGGATTGTGGTGAGCAGATCGCCGACGATCTCGTGCGCTTCGTACTGATGCCAACTTTCAGGGTATTGCTTGATAAACGCCAACAGCGCCTTACCGGCCTCAACCGCCGTCTTCTGATCGGGATTGCCGCTCGCGGCTAATCGCGATTGTGCCGCGGCGCGATAAAAGGCGACCTCCGCTCTTACATCGTCGCGTCGGTGCTCCTTGACCTGCGACAGCGACTCTTCAATGGCATCGTAGCGACCGGCCTGGTACATCTCCCTGGCATCGGTCAATTCGTTCGGCTCATTCGAAAAGGCGACGGCGGCAATTTCCGACGTGGGAACGATCAGTGCCTTACTGCCCTTGAACTCAACCTCGTCGGCGGTGATCGAGCCGATATTGCCGGTCAGCCTGTCGCCATCGATCTTGCGGACTTCGTCGGCGAACGCCGTGGTGCCAAAAATGGCCAACAGTAGGAGTAACAAACACAAGCGGCACTTGGTCATTCTGAACTCCGAATAGCGCTACGTCTGTTGGCTTAACCGGACGATGGTGATGCAGGAGCGTTACTTGGATGAAACCTGTTTGGCAGGATCGCCCGCCGCTCGATTCTTAAACTCAATTAAACCGACCGCTGGTTGGCCCAATGCCGCTTGGACTTTCTTCAGCAGTTGGTCGTTTCGTTTTTTCCAGATTCCGCCACCAAAGTCCTGACCGATGACTGAGTACACGGCGAAGATGTCGTTCTTGGAAATCTTCAGCAGTTTTTCTTGCTTGGCGGAATCCGTCTCGGCCATGCCCGCCGCGTAAACACAATAGCTGCTGTTGTAGCGGGCCTCGAAAAAGCGGCCGCGATAGTCGTCTGCCTGTGTAATCTGTTCGGCATCTCCGTCGCGTCGCAATTGTCGCTCGTGGGTCAACAGCGTATTGCTCAAGCGCCGCCAACCCCAGATTACAGTGTAATCCCCGGTCTGACCGCCGGTGACCGCGTAGGTGTAGAATTTGGCCCGTTTCTTGGGATCGCTGTCGGCGAAGCCCTGGTATGCGTATGCTGCTTCGAACTGGGCGGTGAGGATATTCTGGTTTTCTTTCAGCGTCTTGACTAAGAGCGTGAGTGCGTCGTTATGCTGTCCCGCGCCCCCATATGCTTTGGCGAGCTTCACTTGCACGGACGCAACGTACTTGCTCGGCATAAACGTCGGATCCGACTTCGCGCGCTCCAGAATGTTTTCAAAACCTTTGACTGCCTGAGCATAGTACTCTTTGGTGCGCAATGATTCCGATTTGGGCTGGTCCGGGTTTTGTTTGAGGCCGGCGGCGAGCTCGGCATAGGTGTCGGCGACCCAAAACATGGAGTTGAAATTGGTCCCAGTGTTCCGCGCAACCAACCGTTCCAGAAAGGATTCAAAAGCCTGGGTGAGCTCTTGCACCTGTTCGGTGTGCCCGCCTTCGTTCAACGCGGTCAATTCCTTCTGGAGCTCGCGCCCCAGCGATACATAAACCTGAGTAAGTTTCTCGCCGTTGGAATCGTCCTTGCCGGCAATCTGTTCCAAGGCGTCCATTGCGCTTGTCGCCTTGTCGAGCTGCTGCGGCTTGACGCCGATGTACGTGCGCAATGCGAGGCGGTAAGCATCGAACGTAAGACCTTCGATATCGGCCGCCTCGTGCTTATTATTGACCAGCGACAACAGGCCGATCTTTTCGTCCTCGAGCCATGGCACCGCTTTTTCCGGCTGTCTGGTTTGAGTGTATGACTGGATCAACGCCCACAGGCCCAGCACCGCGTCGCGATCGATTGCATTTCGCTTTCGCACGTCCGCAAGACCCGATTCCAAGAGCGCCTGAGCCTGTTTGGCCCGCGCGTAAAAAGTCGCTTCCTCACCCGTCCCAAAACCGACGGCGGAATTGCCGGCGCCCTGGTCTTTCGGGTTGCCATCGCTTGTCGGGGTTGATTGGTCCGCGGCCCGCCCGGATCGAACAATGTCCGCCCAGATCGCGCGGCCACGCGAAGCTCCGCGTCGGCGCGGTCGGGCGAGCCGGCCTTGAGCTTACTAACCAATTCGACCGCTTTTTCGTAATCGCCGCGCTGAATTGCAATCGAAGCAAGATTGGAGGCGGCATTGCTGGCCTCTTGCGATTCGGGCCACTTGCCGGTGATGTACTGCGCCACGTCGTCAATGTGCCGCGACCACGTTTCAATGGCCTTGTCCATCGCGCGGCGAATGTTGTCGGGAGTTTGTTTGTCAGCTTCCGCCGCTCGTCGGGCCGCTTCGGAGGACTGATTGCCAAGGAGTTGGTACGAAGCCATGGCGATCGCGGCGGCTTGCCGGGCATGTTCGTGGTCGGGGTAACGTCGGCCTAAGAAATCACCGATGACGGCCGCGTCGTAGTAACGCGTCGAGTGATTGTGCTCATTCGCTTCGCTGCGAGCGATTTCCCAGTTCAAGTACCCAAGCAAGAACCGGGCCTGATTGAGCTTGTCAACCTCGGCGGATTGGTCGGCCAACTCGAGTGCCCGTTGCGTTGCCGCCAATGCTAAATCGCGCTGTGCGCTAAG
The DNA here is from genome assembly GCA_963829655.1 of Pirellulales bacterium. Classification (GTDB taxonomy): domain Bacteria; phylum Planctomycetota; class Planctomycetia; order Pirellulales; family JALHPA01; genus JBBDYH01. Next base: position 3,685,883 of record CAWHJG010000002.1, on the reverse strand, counting down.
CTGTTTACGCAATTCCCGTCGCTCGTCCTCTGTTGCACTCTTTGCAAGGGTTTCACGGCTTGCTGTGTAATCCTGGGCGGCCGCCGTCGCCTTCTCCAATGCAGTAGCCAGATCGGTGATTTCGTCGTCAGATTTCCTTTCCGCATCGACGAACCCGACCCGCGTTAATAGCGCGCGAACGTCATCCTGTACATCACTCGGATATTTGACGATTTCCGAGGCCAAGAGGCGCGCCTCGCGCAGGGCTTTCTGCTTCTCGACGTCGCTGCCCTTTAGCTTGCCGGCCTGCCGTTCGTGAGCCGAAGCGAGCAGATACTGTGCTTCAATCCACTTCGGGCTGCGGACTTCGTTCAACATCGGTTGGCCAACAAATTTGTTCGCCTTTTCGATCGCCGTGTCGTACTCCTCCAACTGCAACCACGCTTTCAATGCCACTAGAAATCCGGAAATGACCAGGTCGCGGAGTGCTGGGTTACCAGGATCGATTTTGATCACATCTTCAACTACTGCCAGTGCACTTTTTGCGTCTTGAAGCGCAAGATGGTTTTCCCCCTCATGCACCATTGCCAGAAAAGCGGCCCCATTCCAATCGGTATCCAGGTATCCCTGAAGTATCTTCAATCGTTTGTTCGAATCGGCCAGCAGCGCTCTTTGAAGTCGTCGCTACCAACATCGTAAGTCTTGGCCTTTTCGCGCAGCACTTGAGCGATTTGCAGACGCGCATTGAGAATCTGCGACGGAAGTTCGCGGCGCTTCTCCGCGTCTTCATTGGTGGAATCATCGGAAAGTTGGTTGAATTGATCAACCAGGCTCTTCTCCAACCCTGTAAATACCGAAATCGCCTCGTCGAAGAGCGCGCGCGCCTCGCTGCGAAGCTCGGCCTTGTCCTTCTCGGTGGCCTGCGCCGCGCGACCAGCGCCTGGCCCCGCAACAGTAGCACGCCCGCCAACTGGAAATTTGCCGTGGCAGCAAGTGCCGCGTCCGGATTTGCGACAACAAATTCGCGCAGCTTTGATTGGGCCTGGTCCAGCTTCTTATCACGCTGCATGCGATCCTGCGTCGCCAGCGCGCTTTCGACCAGAACGGTGCCCAGCTCATACGGAAGGCGGCTCTTGAATTTCGGATCAACATCTTGGCGGTCTGCAATGCGGTTCAGATAAGCGACTCCCATGTCGTAGTAACCCGCGGACCGCAGGGCCTTTATAAATTCCTCGACGTTCTCCGCCCCGCAAGCGCTGCGTGTACTGAGAGCGACAGACGCGCTAGTCAGCGCAACATAGCAGAACGCCATACGAAAAGAGTTTCAACATCTGCTTCAATTGTCATGTGTGCCGGCCGCGGCATTCGTTGTTCCGGTAACGAAACGCCGTTCGACGGAACGTGCGATCTTAGAACGGTACTGACAGAATTCCCCGCGACGATTCCGGATGCATTATAGGCTGAGACTCGGTCGATCGTCCAAGGCTGCGGCTCAATGGGAATTGCAGTCGAGGCGTTTCGACCGGAAGAGGCAAGCCGAGTTAGAATTCCGGCTGCACCATCACCTGCCGTTCGCTTGAGTCCGTTGTGCTCGCTCGACAAGTTGAAGCAAACGCACGAAGGATTCCCGCTTTTGCAATCGCGGATTCAGTTCACGTGCCAGTCGAGCGACCTCGTCCAGCGAATGAGAATTCGGTGGAGCGAAGTACGAGTCTCGGAGAATTTCGGCTGTCTCCCCGGCCAGCACCGCAAGCTGCAATGAGAGCGGTGACTCGTGGAATGACGGGGCGAATTGAAATCGACTAATCGTCTGGCGAATGACCTGCGGTTGCCCGCCGGCCGCGTCGCGCCACGTGAGTTCAACCGTCGCCACAGTATCGCCCCCGCCCGGCTTTAGAACGACTTCAAACAAGCCGGTAGCCGCTTCTTCGGAGCGGAGATCGGTTTCGATCGTGGTGCTCATCAGTCCGACAACGCTAGTTGCTTCATGCCCGATGAGTCGATAAATCGCAACGGCATCCGGCTTGAACGTAACCTTCATCGCGGCCTGGGCAGCGATGACCTGCGGCCTACCCGCCAGGATTTCCACGAGCGACCAGCGGATGGCGGACGGCGCGTCGGCATGGCGAACCGTGCCCGCGCCTCTGGAAGCGACCGTGTCGCCCGCTATGGCTGCCAGCCGGTTAAGATCTTGATCGATGGTCTCTTCCTGACGAACGTCGATTACATGCAGGGGCTGGTCACGGCCGGCAGCGTCCAGCAAATCTCGATGGAGGGCTTGATTCGCGGCAACGTCCAGCGGCGCGATTCCATCCGTGAGCAGGACAAATTGGATGCGCGCGGCAGAAACATTCGCAGTCCGCGCTAGCTCAACGGCTTTTTGTATGGCGACAGCAACATTGCTAGTGCGAGCCGGACGGCGATCAAACAGTTTTTGCAATGCACGTCCGGCCGCGTCGGGGGTTTCGGTCTCAAATCCGATCTCCGGTTTGTCCGCCGCTAGGATCAGCGACAAGCGGTCATTCGGGCCGAGCCTCTTCGCAAACTCGGCAATACCCCGCAGGGCGTTGTCCCATCGCGATTCCCATTGCATGCTCGCCGAAGCATCGAGTACCAGAATCGAGTGCGCCTGTTTGCCATCACGCGGTAACTCGCCAGCTTGGGCGGCAACCTGCAACAGGCTTACGCCTGAGCCATTCCAGGGCGATGCGCCCGCTGCGGTGCGAATGGCGACAGGTCGTCCCTCCGGCCGTGCAAAAGCATAGTCCATCGCCGCCAGAAATTCCTCAGGCCGGATCTTAAAAGCCTGAGGAAGTTTTCCATCCTGAACCGATCGCCAAGCGCCGTCAAAACTGGCGGTGCTCGTGATCAAAGGCACCTGCGCAGTGGCCAAAACCGGGTTGACTGACGGCGATACGAAAGGATGTACGCCGTGTTTCAGTTGGAACGAGAAGTCATAACCTCGTTCGCGCGGTGGAGTGACTCCGCGCCAGGTTGGCTCGGCGAGACTGCGCAACGGCGGCAAGCTTTCTATTCCCACCTGGGGAAGCCAGAGCATCGTCGTCGCTCTTAAATCCGTTGAGGTCTTCGCGATCAGTCTCACGCGAATCGCTGCCGGCGAGATTGGGTATATCAGACGCGGGAAGCGGACGTGGATCGACTTGCGGTTTACCGTCGAGGTTCTTCCACTGCGGCAGCGACGCACGTTTGGGATCGTCCAACGCGTCGTTGACTTTATTATTGCCACTTGGTCGAGATTGTGCGGCGACCGAGTCAGTCGCGCGGCCGTCGGCCGACCGTTGGCCATCGGTCGAAACCAGTGAGTCCGACGTCCGAATTTCCGAGTGGCGATTTGCAGACCACGGAGCAATGGCGGCAAGGTAACCGACACCAATCGCCAGCAATAGACACGCCGCCATTGCCAAACGCTGCAAGGTTTGGACGCGGGTCGCTCTGTGCCGCACTGTGGCGGGAATGCGACGCAATCGTTCGATCAATCGTCGCGGCGGGGCAACATCGCACAGATCGTCATCGAGATCGATATCGCTGAACGTGCCGACCGAATGCAGGCGGGCCATTAACCCAGCAGGCACCGACACATCGCATCAGCGCGCGATCAAGCTCTACGTCGTCAAACGAGGCAATCGCTTGCAACTTGGCATGTAGCTCGGCCGGAACAGCAACGTTTCGAAGCTCGTTGTCGATCCAGTTGTCGCCGGGTTCTGTAGACATGGATTTGTCGCGGAGAGTATCCACGGACTTGTTTTGCCTGCCAAGGGCGAATTGCTGACCCCGGTGCTTTAAGCCGGTTTGGCGGTATTTCGCCCCAGGAGTGATTCGCGCAGGCGGCCTCTCGCGCGACTCACGCGCGACAGCACCGTTCCCAACGGCACACCTAACATATCGGCCGCCTCTTGGTGGGTAAGTTCCGCCACTACCACCAGCAGGAGGGTTTCTTTCAACTCGGGCGGTAGGCTGGCCAAGGCGTGCTGCATTTCGTCGGTGTAGTCGTTTGCCAGCGGGTCATCGCCGGACACTCCGACATCGACGGGGGTTTCTACCGACACCACGCTCAGCGGAGCGCCCGGCGCCAGAAATCGGCGACGCGACGACGCAGAATCGCCACCAACCACGCCCTCTCTCCCCGTCCCGCCTCAAACGACTGTCGGCTCTTCCAGGCCGAACGAAAGGCGTCCTGAACCACGTCCTCCGCCTCGTGCGAATCACCCACCATGCGGTATGCGATTCGAAACAACGAGGGGCCGTGGTCGGTCACCCAACGCTGGAATTCGGCCTGCGACAATGCCAAAGTCGCCACTCCTCGACATTGGTTCGTCGTCCAGTCATTTAGGGAAGGCCCTCACTGGCTTTTCGGCGAACGTAAGTCTGTTCGTAAGGCCCGCTTCTGATTATTCCCGCTTGGGATGTTCCTCGCAACGACGGGTACTTTGAACCTAAGGGAAATTGGTCAAATCCAGCCGTAACTCATTAGCTGTGAGGGTCTTTGTATCCTGAACCAAGCCCGGTAAGTGCGATTTCGAGCGTTTTGGGTGATCGCTAGTGGCCAACTGCCTGTCATTCCCACTCAATCGTCGCCGGCGGTTTGCTGCTGATATCGTACACCACGCGGTTGATCCCTTTCACCTCATTGATGATTCGCGTGGAGATCCGGGCCAAGAGGTCGTACGGCAAATGGCTCCAGTCGGCCGTCATAAAGTCCTCGGATTCGACCGCCCGCACGGCCAGTACGTCCTCATAAGTGCGGGCATCGCCCATCACGCCGACGCTCTGAATCGGCAGTAGCACCGCGAACACCTGAGCCGTGGTGCGGTAAAGACCAGCGGCTTTGATTTCGTCCACGACGATCGTGTCGGCCTCGCGAAGACGATCGAGCCGCTCCTTGGTCACTTCGCCGAGGCAACGCACGGCCAAACCGGGCCCGGGGAATGGATGCCGCCAAACGATCGCTTCCGGCAAACCGAGTTGCAGGCCAAGCTTGCGGACTTCATCCTTGAACAAGTCCCGCAATGGCTCGATCAGCTCGAAGCCCAATTCGTCGGGCAGGCCGCCGACATTGTGATGCAGCTTGATCGTCGCGGAGGGGCCGTCGGCTGCTGCGCCACTTTCGATCACGTCGGGATACAGCGTGCCCTGTGCCAAAAAGTCGAGCGCCCTTGATGCGCTTGGCTTCCTGAGAAAAGCACTCGATGAACGCGTGGCCAATGCGGCGCCGTTTCTCCTGCGGATCGGTGATGCCGGCTAGCGCCGTTAGAAATTTGCCATCGGCACGCACGACATGCAGGTCGGTTTTGAAATGTGTCGTGAATTCCCGAATGACCAGCTCGGCCTCGTCTTTGCGTAACAAGCCGTTATCGACCAGGATGCAAGAGAGCTGGGATCCGATAGCGCGATACAACAGCGCCGCGACCACCGCCGAATCGACGCCGCCCGAAAGCCCGCAGATCACGCGGCGCTTGCCGACACGTTGGCGGATTGCTTCAACGGTCTCGTCGGCGAAATCACCTAAGCCGCCATGCGCCCTGGCAGCCGCAAACGTGGGTGACGAAGTTCGCGAGGATCTTGGCGCTGCGCGGCGTGTGCGTGACCTCGGGATGGAATTGCAATCCGTAGATGGGAAGCCGGTTGTGGCGCACCGCGGTAATCGGACAGGTGCTGGTCATCGCCAGCGGAATAAAATCCTGCGACACCGTGGTAACCTGGTCGCCGTGACTCATCCAGACTTCGGTTTCATCGGGCACGCCTTGAAACAAATCCGCGTGCGAGATAATGCTGCAATGGGCGCGGCCGAACTCGCGCGCCGGGGCGCTTTCGACGCGGCCGCCCAGGGCGTCGCACACCAACTGCATGCCATAGCAGATCCCGAGAACCGGTATCCCAAGTTCGAAAACCGCCGGATCGCATCGTGGGGCGTTGCGATCGTAAACGCTCGCGGGACCACCGGAAAGGATGATCCCGCGAGGGTTCAGCTCGCGCACGCGATCGGCCGGCAGATCATGGCGGACGATCTCGCAGTACACATTCTGTTCGCGCACTCGCCGGGCGATAAGCTGTGCGTACTGTGCTCCAAAATCGAAGACCAGCACGCGCTCGTCGGCAATCCGAGTGGAAGCGGCGGTCGGCAGTTGCGCGGCGGTCGCCATCAAACCGGCCCTTGTCGCGATCCGAGCGACAAGACTCCTTTAACGAAAAATGCCCGTCGGCGACGGGCGGGAAGGAAACGATTATAGGACGGGCCAGCTTTGTGGCAAGCGTCGCCTTGGTTGGCAGACGTTATGGCGAGTCAGTATCATAGGCGTTTACGGTCACGGAGGCGCCGCGTAACTCGGTAGATTGGGACCAGTGCAGATACTGCTTACGAACGATGACGGCATTTACGCACCGGGCTTGATGGCCTTGGAGCGAGTGCTCAGCCGGCTGGGGGACGTGTCGGTGGTTGCACCGGCGGTTGAGCAAAGCGGCGTGGGACATTCGATTACGTTCCTCACGCCGCTCACGGCAAAGGAGATTTACGACGGGCCGCGGCGGCGCGGTTGGGCGGTCGATGGCAGCCCGGCGGATAGCGTGAAACTGGGCGTGTTCGAGTTTTGCCCGCGGCGGCCAGATTTGGTGGTGAGCGGAATCAACGGCGGCCTGAACGCCGGCATCAACGTGCTCTATTCCGGTACGGTGGCGGCGGCGATCGAGGGCGCGTTTTTTGGCATCACAAGCTTTGCCGTGTCGCTGGAGTACGATGAGCATGCACAGTTTGACAAGGCCGCGGAGCTGGCGATTCAAGTGATCAAGCAGACCTTGGAACGCAAAGGGCCGGCGGCACAACTTTACAATTTGAACGTGCCGACCTCCGCTCTGACCAACGGCGCGGAGATTCGCGTCGTGCCAATGGGTGTCTCGCGTTATGGCGAGAAGTTTGAAAAGCGAATTGATCCGCGCGGGCGGAGTTACTTTTGGGCGACATCGGATCCGCCGCCGAAGCCCGGCGAACAGGAGACGGACATCACGGCGTTGGCCGAAGGGTATGTAACGTTGACGCCGCTGGACTTTGATCTGACGAAGCGTAACACTTTGGCGGAAATGCAGCGGTGGAGTTGGAAAATGACGGGGCACTAACTGGAGCAGAACCAAATGTTATCGCGTTGCTCTATCCTGTTGATCGTGGTGGCCGCGATCGTGCAAGTTGGCTGCGGCGACGAAGGGGAAAAGAAAAAGAAGGGCGCCGCCGGCTCGGCCACAGGCGGCGCCGAGGGCTTTGCCGGAAAACCGGACAAAGGTCCGGGCCAATACACGGCCGCGCCGCTGGTTCCGCCGGATAGCCCGCCGGCCGGTCAGCAGGGCGCAGGCAATGCGACGCCACAAGCGCCGGCGACGAACCCGGACGCGAACACCAATCCTGCGCCTGTCAACGACGGCGGACAGCAAGGTGCGGCGAGCGCGATCGGGCTCGATCCAGCCAGCCAGCGCGCGGCGAAAGGTCCACCGGCGAAGAGCATTACACTCGCGGGCGGTCAGACGATCGTTTTGCGGAGTGATCTGGCCGTTGAAGGGGCGGACCTGGATGCGGCTCGGGCCGGCGAGAACAAGCGCGGTCAAGGATACGGCGGCGGCATCGTCACGGAACCGGTGCGCCAGTACTTCCTGAACGAGGAGCGAATCAACCTGCAAATTCAGTATCCCAAAGCGGTCAAGGAGTATCGCGCGTTCAACAACAACAAGAACCCACAAACGCTCGAAGCCTTCCGCGACAAGATCTTGAACGAATACGGCATATCGCTTCCGGAACTTCGGGAGGGGGAGTTCTACGTATACGACCCCAAAGGCAAGGAGGCCGAGGACATGCTGCTGGTTGCCAGGCCGCAGCAGTAACAATAGTGGTCGGATTGTCAGTAGAAGTTGCGCCCGGTGGCAATCATGCTGGATAGTGTGATCGCTAATGGCGATTGATTGCCCGCCGTACTGCAACTCTGACGGGACCGCGATGAAGCGACTCTTTCTCGTGCTGTTCTTGATGCTGATTTGCAGCGCTTCGCACGCTTCGGCCGGAAGCTGGATCTTTCAGCGGTCGTACTACAGCCATGACCCCGTGACGAAGGTCCGCGTCGGGCCACAGGCTTCGGGCGGCCCGTATTACACGCCGGTCAGCGGCCAGTTCATCACCACCGGCTACCGCAATCTGCGGAGCACGATCAACGTGCGCGGGATGGTGTTTGACCAGTACAACGTCTGGGATTCGTGGATTCAGGTGGGTGGGCAGTTCTAAGTCGCGGTCGCTCTCAGCCGCCGCAAGGCTCGCAAGACCACCTTCATTCCGCCGGAACGCGGATGGTGACATCGTCGGCATCCTCATCGTCGTAGACTGTGACGCCGTTATCGTCCTCGCCGTCGGTTCCAAAGCTGTAAAGTAGAAAGCCACCGTCAGCACGGCGATAGACAATGGAACGATTGGCATAGGCATCGACAGGAACTCTGTCGATATATTTCGGCGCCAGCTCATCGAGACTGCGCGGGTACACCTTATGGTCGATCCGATACTCGAGTATCGCAAGTGAGACTGCGAATAAACGGCGATGCGTCTCGAATCGGTTTTCCAACTCGAACATCACCTCAAGTGTCGGCAGCATCAGGCCGACAAGTAAGCGACGGTCTTGTCGGACAAGACCTGAGTCGAATTTAAGAGTATTGCGAGAGGCGAGGGCGAGACCTTGTATGTGGCCCAACTCTCGCGGTACGCCAATCGATATCGAACAATTTCTGCAGCACGTTCCTGTGGATCGGTAATTCTGGCAATGCCACAAGTCGGTCGTACCACTCGTTCCCGAGCCTGAGCACCTCGTCCCAATCCACCAAGGCAGTCAACAGGGCGGTGGCAAAGCCCGGCTTTATTGGGAGCTGACGTTCGGTTTTGTCATCACCACTTGCGTCGGCGACAACAACGTCTATGAGCCCATAAACCTCGTCCCAGCCGAAGCGCACCATGTGGCAGGTTGAGTCCAAGTAAAGGAAGCGCTCCATCACGTCGAATCGTTCGATAGGACCTGGAATTGACGCCAAGTCGGTGAGCTGTTTACGGTATTCGGCGAATTGTTCGCGCGACAGATGCAGCGCTCGCCAGCCAGGCGATTGCCGCATCGCGTGCATTGCCGTCGATGCGATTTGCGAGCATGTAGTCCACGAGTGCGCCTTGAGTTGCGAGCAAGCGAGCAAGCCGTTGGCAAGCAAGCAAATCCTCAAGTGCGCCTTTGACGTCGTTTTCACCGGCACGCAGCATGGCCCGACAGAGGAGCGCTTCGGCGGCGTCCCCGGTTGGAGTAACTGCAACGAGCCCCGCACCGAGAACTGGAGGGAATTGCTCATCGCTGGTCATCGGAGCGTATGCTCCGGGCAACTTCGAAGCTTCAATCAGCGCGGGGAAGTGCTTGTGATTCGAGTCAATCCACTTTACGAGATGCGGATATTGCTTGCGGGTCCAGGGACCGCGCATGGCGACTTTGTTTAACTCCTTGAAATAAGCGCTTTGCGATCGGTCATCGCCCAGGGGCATCTTCGGCTGCTCGCTTTCGGATACGCGCGCTGCGAAGAATTCCCAGCGCACGAAGTAGTCGCCGTCGAGCACCAGAGCTTCGATGCCGAGCATCCGGAAGAACTGCTCGCGTTCGGGCCCCTCGAACTCGGGAATGCCCATCACTCGAACGATCGGGATGATCGCATTGTTTTCTGGCGTCACACCCTGGCTGAGTTTTTCGTTTAAGTAGCGGATGTAGTCTGGATAGCCGTCGTCGCGCAACGGCGCGGTGATAACGGTGGTTTCCTTGGAGATGGTGACGCGCGGGCGGGGCCTACTCGCGGCTGGTTTGGCATCCCCTTTCTCGTCGGCGCGTGCGGTGGACGCTACGGTGACGAATATCAAAAGGGCGGCGAGCCTGCGCTTTTCTGAAACAGGTTTCATCGGAGGACGCAATTGCATTGACGTGGAAGGTTGGCGAACGGCTTTTCATTATCCTGTGCAATCAAGGATGAGGCCAGTTGCTGAAAAGTACGAAGGCGCAGATGGTTACGGCCCCTTGGGCCTTGGAATGACATTGATGGCATGCAAACCCAGGGCTTCGTCGGCCGCGGCGGCCGACTTCGCCCTGGGCTTTCGAGTTTGGGGCCTTCAGCCCCAAGTATGAGCGGCCCACCGCTACTGGCTCAATCCGAGGACCAGCGGTAGACTGGCGCGGCGCGGCAATTCTCCACACTCAAGTCGCGGTGCGAGCATCGCGGCTAAATGAATCATGTCACTGCAATTCAAGCCTGAGCAGGGATCACTAGTTTACGATCCGACCGCGGCGTTTATTGACGGCATGGGCATCAGCAAGTCGGAGCTGGCAGCACTGCGCCGAAGCTGGAGGCGGCGCGGGCCGAGACGCTCGGTGATTTGGAATTATTGACGGGCAAAGGCACCATTCCATCGAGCAAAGAACCGCTTGACGCAAGGTTCATCGACCTGCCCGAGCGGCTGTTGGCCGAGTACAAGCAGGACCGCCGGGGGAGCGAGCTGGGCCGGATCTTGGCGGCGGCCGCGCGCAGTTCGCGAGGCGGTCGATCGCGTGGTGGTGCTGGGGATCGGCGGATCGTACATGGGCGCGCGAGCGCTGCTGGAGGCGTGCTGCCACCCGTATCACAACGACCTCTCGCGTGGCGAGCGGGGCGGCAAGCCGCGGATGTTTTTTGAGGGGAACAACGTCGATAACGACGCAGCTCAGGGACTGTTGGACTTGCTCGGGCACGGACGAGCGGCACGCGACGTGGCCGAGCGCTGGGCGATCGTGGTGATCAGCAAGAGCGGCGGGACGCTGGAGACGGCCGCCGCGTTTCGAATTCTTTTGAAGGCGCTTCAAACGTCGCTGGACAATGACCGCGGGCTGGTCGCGCAGCATGTCGTGCCGGTGACCGGTGAGAGCGGTCGGCTGTTCGAACTGTCGAAGGCAATTGGTTGCAAAGAGGTGTTCGATATACCGGACGGCGTCGGCGGGCGGTTCTCGATCCTCACGGCGGTGGGTTTATTGCCGGCTACGATTTTAGGGATCGACATCGTGCGGCTGTTGGAAGGGGCGGCGGCGGTGAACGAGCGATTTCGGACAGCGCCGGCGTTCAGCAATCGATCGCAGCTGGGCGAGAACCCAGTATTGGATTACGTGGGCGTGTGCCATTTGATGGAGGAGAAGCACGGAGCAACGATCCGCGTGCTCTCGACCTGGGGAAAGGCTTTGGAGGCCGCGGGGCTGTGGTACGACCAGTTGCTGTCGGAGAGTCTGGGCAAAAAAGATCGCGGGGCCACGCCGCTGACGGTTGTGAACACGCGGGACCTGCACTCGCGCGGGCAACAGCATCAGGAAGGCCGCCGCGACAAGCTCATTACGAACCTGATACCCGAGAGGGTGCGCCGCGACCGGCTGTCGATCGAGCGGAGCGAACTGGATCAGGACAAGCTGAACGAGCTGGCAGAGAAGACGTTGCCGGACATCATGGCCGCCGCGATCCAGGGGACGAACCAGGCATATGCCGAGGACCGCCGGCCGACGGCAGATATTCGCTTACCGGGGCTGGATGAGTTCTCGATGGGTCAGTATTTCCAGATGATGATGCTGGCGACGGTGCTCGAAGGACGGCTGATCGGGATCAATCCTTATGGGCAGCCGGGCGTGGAAGGGTACAAGAAACACATGAATGCCTTCCTTCGGAAGCAATGACGAATGACGAGCGGGCGTGAGTGGTGAGTGGTGAGGAGGACAGGATCTATGGCAACAATAACTTGGTATGGGCATGCGACGTGGTTATTGGATACCGGCAAGCACAAGGTGCTGGTCGATCCGTATTTCGACGATAACCCGTCGTCGCCGATCAAGGCCGACAAGGCGGAGGCCGATTTTATCCTGCTCACGCACGGGCACGAAGACCACACGGCCGACGCGGTGAAGGTTGCCAAGCGCACGGGCGCGACCGTACTCTGCAACTGGGAGATTCACCTCTGGCTCGAAAAGCACGGCGTGAAGAACAGCGAGGGGATGAACACCGGCGGCACGTTCAAGCTGCCGTTCGGATCGGCGAAGATGACGATCGCGCATCATAGCTCGTCGATGCCTGATGGGACGTATGCGGGGAACCCGAGCGGCTGGCTGGTGGAAGCAGCGGGTAAGCGGCTGTATTGGGCGGGAGACACGGCTCTGTTTCTCGACATGCAGCTTTACGGGCGCGGCGGGCTCGACCTGGCGGTGCTTCCGATCGGCGATTTGTTCACGATGGGCGTCGAGGATTCGATCGAGACGATCAAGATGCTAAACCCAAAGCGCACCGCGCCGAGCCACTACAATACGTGGCCGCCGATCGAGCAGGACGCCAACGCTTGGGCGTCGCGCGTGAAGAGCGAGACGAAGGCGGAGCCGATGGTCGTAAAGCCGGGCGAATCATTTTCACTTTGAGCCAAAGAGCTTCGCCGTGCAGTATCAGCAAGTCATTTTGCAGGACCGCGGCGACGTACTGGCGGTTTATTTTAAGCCGGAGTCGATCCTGGATCAGTCGGTGATCGATCAGATCGGGCACGAATTTGACCGCGTGGCGTTGGAGGCGGCCGCGTGTCGCAAGGTGTTGCTGAACTTTCAGAATGTGAAGTTCATGTCCTCGTCGATGATTGGCAAGCTGCTCGTGCTGAACAAGAAGTGCGCGGCCGACAAGATCAAACTGAAGCTGTGCAACGTGCAACCGAGCCTGATCGAAGTGTTCAAGATCACGAAACTGAACAAGGTGTTTGATATTCAGTCGGATGAGGCAACCGCCCTGGCTGCCTTTGAGAAGCGCGGCTGGTTTTCGTGAGGTGAAGACAGGCGCAGCAAAAGCACCGCTGTTCAATGATCACCAGCCGACTGCGGCCCCATCTTTTCGCGGCTCGCTGCCGCCAATGAGCACGCCGTTTTCCCAGTCAATCAAGATGCCCTGGTAGCCGCCGAAGTTACCGCCACTTTGGCGCAGGGCAGTGTGACCGCGGCGTTCGAGCTCGTCGAAAACCGCGTCGGATATGTCCGGCTCGACGAAGATCTTGCCGCCATCGGCGTCGCCGGGCTGGCCGGTGGGCGTGGCGCTGCCTTCGTGGCGAACGCGCGGCGCGTCGCCGGCGAGCTGTACGTCCATGCCGAAGTCGATGAGGTTTACGAGCACCTGAACGTGCCCCTGCGGCTGCATGTCGCCACCCATCACGCCGAAGCAGAACCAGGGGCGGTCGTCCTTGGTGATCATCGCGGGGATGATCGTGTGGAACGGCCGCTTGTGCGGCTCAAGGCGGTTGGGATGCTTGGAGTCGAGGGCGAACAAGCACCCGCGGTTTTGCAGGACGAAGCCGACGTCGCCTGGCACGATCATCGAACCGAAACCGAAGTAGTTACTCTGGATGAGCGAGCAGCAATTGCGGTCCTTATCGACAACGGTGAGGTAGATGGTGTCGGCGCGGGCAGCGGCAACGTCGAACTCGCCGTGCGCGACTTTTTTGGCGGCTTTTTTGAGATCGATGAGACGGCCGCGCTCTCGTGCGTACTCCTTCGAGATTAACTTCTCGACCGGCGGTTGGCCGAAGTCCGGGTCGTGGTAGTGCCAGGCACGATCGGCGAAGGCGACCTTCTTGGCCTCGATTAGCAAGTGCAGATGGTCGGCGCTGCCGAAGCCGAGCTTGCGCAGGTCATATGGCTCGAGCAGATTGAGCATTTGCAAGACGGCAATGCCCTGTCCGTTGGGCGGAAGCTCCCACACGTCGTAACCGCGGTAGTTCGTCGAGACCGGATCGATCCAGTCCGGCTTGTGATCCGCGAAGTCCTTGAGCGACAGGCGGCCGCCGTTCCGCTCGCTCCACTTCACGATGCGCTCGGCGATCGAGCCGGTGTAAAACTCGGCCGCGCCTTTCTCGGCGATTAGGCGGTAGCTGGCGGCGAGGTTTGGGTTGCGAAAGATCTGGCCGGCGCGGGGGGTTTGCCCTCGATGAGGAACGTCTTGGCCGAGTCAGGAAATCGCGAGAGGCCGCGCTCGGCGCCGCGCCAATCGCCGGCGATCATCGGGCTAACCGGAAAGCCTTTGTCGCCGTATTCAATTGCGGCGGCGAGCAACTCCTCAAACGATTTGGTGCCAAATTTCGTTCGCAATTCGTCCCAACCGCTCACGCAACCGGGGACTGACCACGACAACGGGCCTTGCGTGGGGATTTCCTTGATCCCGCGCTGGTTGAAAAGCGCGAGCGTATGAGCGTAGGGCGCGCGGCCGCTGGCGTTGAGGCCGTAGAGCTTTTTGGTCTTTGCATCCCAAACGATGGCAAACAGGTCGCCGCCGATGCCACAGCTTGCGGGTTCGACGAGGCCGAGCATCGCGTTGGTGGCAATGGCGGCATCGACCGCGTTGCCGCCGCGGCGGAGGATGTCGAGGCCGGCTTGCGCTGCCAGCGGCTGGCTCGTGGCGACCATGCCGTTCCGCGCCAGCACGGCCGAGCGAGTGCGAAAATTGTTTTGAGCTTCGCTGATTGATTGCACCATGCTCAGTCCCAGCATGAAACACATGAAAAGGACAGGCTTACGCGTACGCGGAAGAGGTGACATCGGAATACCTCGCTGGCAAATGATTAACGCCACATTTTTCGGCCAGCTGGCCGTGTTGCGCCCATTCAACTACACCGGCGGTTGGTTCGCAATCGGATTGCAGGTGAGGAATGCGCAAACTGGGCTACGCGTGAGCGGACGCCAAAAAGAGGTTTTACGCACGTTTTACAAAGGCCGTGCGCGCCAGTGACACGTATCGTTCGCGGCCACACTAGAATTTGGCCGACCGTAGTAATGGATGCTTGTGGTCGGCGTGGGATATGACGGCTACGGCGACTAATTCTCGAAGAAAGGATACGTCTCTAGATGGCCATGGGACTTGAGGCCTTTGATTCGTCTGGTTCGTACGAAGCGAGTTCTTTGGTTCGCGGGGGGACTCTCGACGCACCGCCTCGGAGCCGAACCGCGCGGCGAGAGATACCGTCCTGGCCAGAGCGGCCGCTGGTTGAACCGGAGCAGAAGCAACCCGGCGAGACACAGCCGCACGTGCAGGATCAGCACGACGCAGCGGCTCATGATGAACACGAGAATGTGTGGGCCAGCGGTCTCGACTGGCCGGCAGTGTTATGGATCAGCGGCGCCCATGTGCTTGCGTTGGGGGCGTTCTTCTTTTTCACATGGAAGGCGCTGGCGATTTTCGCGTTCTTGACATACCTGACCGGCGCGATCGGCGTGTGCATGGGCTATCACCGGCTGCTGACGCACGGCAGCTTTACGACGTACCGCCCGATCCGTTGGTTATTCGCCTGGTTCGGCGGTCTGTCGGGTGAGGGATCGGCAATCACCTGGATCGCGAATCACCGAAAGCATCATGCTCACAGCGACAAAGACGGCGATCCGCATTCCCCACGCAAGGGGGGACTTTGGGCCCACTTCCTATGGCTGATGCCGAATCACGGAGCGAAATATCACAAGGACATGGCCGAGCGTTATGCGCCGGACCTGGTCAAGGACCCGGTTATTCGGTTTCTGGACAAGACATTTCTGCTGTGGCATTGGTTGCTCGGCGTGGGATTGCTGCTTACGGGCTGGTACTTCTGGGATTGGTATACCGGCTTGTCGTTCTTGTTTTGGGGCACGTTCTTGCGGATGGTCTTCGTGCTGCATATCACTTGGTTCGTGAACTCGGCGACGCACATGTGGGGCTACCGGAACTACGAGACGTCGGACGACAGTACGAATTTGTGGTGGGTCGGCCTGTTGGCCTATGGAGAGGGATGGCACAACAACCACCACGCCTATCAGCGGCTGGCGCGGCACGGACACCGCTGGTGGGAGATCGACGTGACCTATTGGGGCATTTTGGCTCTGGAGAAGGTGGGACTGGCTTGGAATGTGGTCCGCAAGGTCCCGCCAAATCAGAACCCAGCGTAATGAGGGGCGTCTGGCGGTCAGCGGTCGCCTAGCGGGTGCGAGCTCGCACGGTGATCGACCGAGCGGTGGCCTGGATGTCGTGAGGCCTGGTCGATCGTCGTTTCTCTACGATTTGCGATTGCATTCGCACAGCCCGCTGGTAAACTGTTTTTCTTAAACTGTTGGCAACACTTACGTAACGATCGGTTGTGATGGCGGTCCGTATGAACCCGCCAAGGCTTGTAGTCTGGCGACGGGCCGATCGGGAGGAATGATTAGAGCAAGATGGCTGTCACGAAAGAGCGAAGGAAGAGCCTGGTAGGCGAATATCGGCGAGGCGATAAAGACGTCGGCTCGCCGGAAGTGCAAATCGCCCTTCTCACCGCGCGCATTCGGCGAGCTCACGCAACACTTGAAGACGCATTCGAAGGATTACTCCAGCCGCCGCGGTCTGTTGGCTATGGTCAGTAAGCGTCGTCGTCTGCTGGACTACCTGAAACGGGTAGATCCCCAGCGGTATCTCGACGTCATTCGCCGGCTTGAGATTCGCAAGTAGATGCCGTTTGGTTTGTTCCTCGTGCGTGGCGATTGCCGGCCGGGTGAACAGCGGCGCGGTGTGACGGTTGCTTGCCGGCGACTATGTTTTCGCCAACAGCGCAAGGCGTTGATGTCCGAGGTTGCGCCAATGTCGTATGCGAACTGGCTGGATCGTTCGCGCGGCGGACGTCGAAGCGCCGCGAAGGGGAGCTATTACATTTTTTTGTTGGCCAAGTAATTAGGAATTGAAAATTGAAAGTACGAGTTGAAAGACGAATTGGGGCTGAGAATTTTGTGTTTGAGACTGGCTTTTACGCCAAGCAGTCGGCGGGCAGCGTTATTGTCCAATACGGCGAAACCACCGTGCTCGACGCCGTGACCACGGGCCACCGCGCGTGGGGGTCGATTTCTTTCCGCTGACCTGCGACTATCGCGAGCGGACGGCCGCCGCGGGCAAGTTTCCCGGCGGCTTCATCAAGCGCGAAGGGCGTCCGACGACCAAAGAGACGCTCACCTCGCGGCTGATCGATCGGCCGGTCCGCCCGCTCTTTCCGGTCGGTTTTCATGACGAGGTGCAGATCCAGGCGATGGTGCTTTCGAGCGACCGGCAGTACGACCCGGACGTGCTGGCGATGAACGGCGCCAGCGCCGCGTTGTGCATTTCGCCGCTGCCGTTCCAGGGGCCGATCGCGGCCGTGCGGCTGGGACAGATCAACGGCGAGTTCGTCGTCTTTCCGACGCAGGACCAGCTCGAGGAGAGCGATCTCGACCTGATCGTCTCCGGCAGCAAGGACGCGATCCTGATGATCGAGGGCTTTGCCCGCGAAATGCAGGAAGATCGCATGGCCGAGGCGATCTTCGAAGCGCACGGCTACATTCGCGAGATTTGCGACTTGCAGTCAGAGTTGGCGAGGAAGTGCAACGTCGAGAAGGCTCACTTTGAGCCGGAGCCCGACGACGGGCTCTTCGACAAGCTCAAAGGCCGGTACTTCGCCGAGTTCAAACAGGCCAAGAGCACCGAGGGCAAGCAGAATCGTGCCGAGGCGGTAAAGACGCTCAAGGAGCGGATCGTCTCCGAGATGATTCCGGACCCAAAAGCGGCCGATGCCGATTGTTGTTGCGAAGTTGCAGAGCGCGCTCAGCCTGCTGGAAGAGCGCGTGGTCCGCGAGCTGATCCTCTCGGGACGCCGCCCGGACGGTCGCGACAACAACTCGCTGCGCGAGCTCGACTGCCAGGTCGACGTGCTGCCGCGCGTGCACGGCTCGGCGGTGTTCCAGCGCGGCGAAACGCAGGCGCTGGTCACCGTCATTCTCGGCACGGCGCGCGACGAGCAGCGCGTGGACGGCCTGATCGACGAATACTCCAAGAAGTTCATGCTCGACTACAACTTCCCGCCGTTCTCGGTCGGCGAGACCAAGCCGATCCGCGGGCCTGGCCGGCGCGAAATCGGCCACGGCATGCTGGCCGAGCGGAGCGTGAAGAGCGGTGCTTCCCGAACCCGACGAGTTTCCCTACACGATTCGCGTGATCTCCGACATTCTCGAGTCGAACGGCTCGAGCTCGATGGCCAGCGTGTGCGGCGCGACGCTGGGCCTGATGGCGGCCGGCGTGCCGATCAGCAACCCGGTGGCCGGCATCTCGATCGGCCTGGTGAAGGAGTCGGAACGACAAGTGGGTCTTGCTCACCGACATCATCGGCGACGAGGACCACTACGGCGACATGGACTTCAAGATCGCCGGCACGCAGAACGGCATCACCGGCATTCAGCTCGACCTGAAGATCGACGGCATCAGCGAGGAGATCATTCGCGGCACGCTGACGCAGGCGCGCGAGGCTCGCATCGAGATCCTGCGCAAGATGCTCACGGCGATCTCGCGGCCGCGAAGCGAGATTTCGGCGTTGGCCCCGCGGCTGCTCCGCACGAAGATCGATCCGGAAAAGATCGGCGCTTTGATCGGCCCGGGCGGCAAGACCATCCGCGGCATCCAGGAATCGACGGGCGCGGTGATCGAAGTCGAGGACGACGGCACGGTGACCGTCGCCAGCAGCGACATGCAAGGCGCCGAAGCACGCGATGGCCCGCATCGAAGCCCTCACGGCCAGCGGTGCAGATCGGCAAGATCTACGAGGGCCGCGTCACCAGCGTCAAGGATTTCGGCGCGTTCGTCGAGATCCTGCCGGGCCGCGACGGCCTGTGCCACATCAGCGAGCTGTCCGAGGACTACGTCGAAGAACGTCAACGACGTGTGCAAGGTCGGCGACTTCCTGGAGGTGAAGGTGATCGCCATCGACGACCAGGACCGCATCAAGCTCAGCCGCAAGGCCGCGCTCAGGGAAATGGCCGAGGCGGGCGACACGGCCTAGCGGATGGCTCAATTGACGCTGGAAGCGTGATAACAATAACTAGCAACCCCGGCCGCAATGCCGGGGTTTTTTCGTGCCGCATTGGCGGCGATACTCAGGTCGGCCCGCCTCTTCCGCATTCGAATAGACTCCGCGATCGATCCTCCGCATGACTGAGCGCACTCCATCCGCCGGCACAGGACGACAACCAGCGGCTCGTCGATCAGTACAACGAGATCGCCGCGTTGGCCGGCGGACTTGCGCACGAGATCAAGAACCCGCTTTCGACGATCGTGCTGAACATGGAGCTGTTGGCCGAGGATTTTGCCGACGCGGTGACGCCGCGCGACCGCCGCGCCTTGCACAAGATTCAAATCGTGAGCGCGAGTGCCAGCGGCTGCAGAGCGTGCTCGACGACTTTCTCAACTTCGCCAAGGCACGCGGCGTGAAGCTCGAGCCGGCCGACCTCAACGACGGAAGTCGAACGGATGCTCGATTTCTTTCAGCCGCAAGGCCGATGAGCGCCGGATCGAAATCCTCCGCTATCTGGCAGCCTGACCTGCCGCAGGTGTTTTTGGACAGAGAGATGTTTCAGGCGGTGCTGTTGAATCTGGCGATCAATGCCGAGCAGGCGATGCCCGAGGGCGGCCAATTGGTGGTCCGCACGCGTGCGATTCCCGGCGGCGTGGCGCTCGACCTGATCGACACCGGCGGCGGCATCGACGACGAGACGCGAGAACGCACATATTCGAGGCGTTTTATTCGACGAAGCCCGGCGGCTCCGGCCTTGGGGCTGCCGACGGCCAAACGAATTGTCGAAGCCCATGGCGGACGGATCCACGTCGAGAGCGAGCCGGGCCGGGGCACGATGTTCTCGATTGCGCTGCCGACGCTACGGCGATTGGGCAACGACGGCCGGCCACAGCCGGGGGAGGTGATCTATGTGCCGCCGAGCCCCTTGAACTAGTCCCATGCCTCGATTGGCGCAAATCGTCCTGATCCTCCCCATGCTCACCGTCACATGGCTGGGTCTGCAGATCGTTCACGAACTTGGCCACGTGCTTGGAGCATGGGCGACTGGCGGGCAACTGCAGCGAGTCGTGCTGCATCCGCTAGCGATCTCGCGGACCGATGTATCGCCGAACCCGCAACCGCTTCTTGAACGTTGGGCCGGGCCAGCCGTCGGCATATTGCTGCCGCTAGTGCTGCTTGCGATCGCCTGGCCGTTGGGTCGCACGACGCGAAATCTTTTCCGCTTCTTTGCCGGCGCATGCTTGATCGCTAACGGACTCTATCTCGGCATCGGGTCGATCGGACGCGTCGGCGATGCGGGAGATCTACTTCGTCACGGTGCGCCAATCTGGACGCTGTGGCTGTTCGGCCTTGTTACCGTTCCCGCCGGCCTGTTGCTGTGGAATGGCATTGGAGGCACATTTGGATTCGGCGATGCGCGTGGCGCAGTGTCGTTGCGTGCAACCATCATCATCATCGTGATTATGGTCACATTAGTCGCGCTTGGATGGTCACTCAGCCAACGCTAAGATGCACTGTTGAATGCCATCAAGCAAATCGCCCGAGGTTTCCCCCGGGCGATTTGTGCGGCGTTAGATTGGAATGACAGCGGACTGGCGACTGCGATTGTTACCAGCCGAGACCGCCGCCTTCGGTCGTCCCGCCCATGCCCGATTGGCTTGGCGCACCGTACGGCGAACTCGACGTGGACATCGGCGCCGACATCGATGGTGCGCGATTGCTGCCGCTCATTTTCGACGATTTCTTCGCGGGCTTGCGACCGGACTTCTTGGCGGACTTCTTCGCGACCTTCTTGGCTGAACCCTTTTTCGCGCCCTTCTTTTTGGCCGACTTCATGCCCTTGGCGGACGACTTTTTCTTGCCGGAGGCCTTCGCGGCCCCCTTCTTCTTCTTGGCCATGATAATCCCTAAATCGCACGGGTGGTGAAACAGAAACCGACGCAACTTCGCCCGATTATGCGCGTATTTGCCGTTGCGGGTCAACGTTTTTTTGTGCAGCTCGTCGGAAGTAACAGTGCGAGTTTTGGCGCGTGCTTCTCCGCGCCGCCGAAGTTTGGTTCTCCGCGCCGCCGCATTATCGCAAGAATAGCCCAAAAATGGCCTCCCTACGGGGATACCGGGCTTCAGCCCGTCTGCCGGTCACGCCGCCTCGTCCTGCCCCTCGGTCAGCCTTACTCCGCCACCCGCCAGCGGGTGTTGAATAGCCAGATCATCGATCCCAACAGGCAGGTGTTGAACAGGATGGTGAACCCAATGTAGCTGGTGTACATCGGCCAACTGCCACGCAAATCGGCAACATCGGGCGTGTTGAACGCCATCGGCACGCTGAACGCGGCGGTGATTGGGCTGGCGATACCAAGGCCTTTCACGACGCGTGTCAGCGTGGCATCCGGAAAGAACGTATTGGCAAAGAAGCTGATTGCCAACGGCGCTGCGAACATTAATACGATGACCAGATACGTCGTCATCAAACTGGTGGCGGTCCTGTAAAACATTACCGACGAGAACAGCGCGACCGATGCTGTGGTCAAACACGTCAGGGCGACGATCAGAACATACGCCAGCACGCTTGGCAAATTGCTCCAGTAATATGGCACCATCACGCACGCCAACAAGAGCGGCCAGAGCAAGAACGAGGTGAGCACGCTGGAGACGCGCAGTCCCGAAACCAACTTGCCCCACAGAATCTGCCACGGCGAGATGATCGTGGTGAGCAACAGCCCCAACGTCTCGCGCTCCCGTTCGCTGGTCACGCTGCCGGCGGAAAACACGGGGCCGACCAGCATATTAAATAGAACGACGTAACTGATGTACCAGGGAGCGAGCTGCGGCTTCCAATACAGGCACACCGCCATCAGCGGAATCGCCAACAGCATGCTCACCTGGATTACCAGCCGCAACATCAGCGTACCTTGCGCGAAGATCTCGCTCCGCATCTCCTTGTCGAAAACCGGGTTTGCGCCGTCGGGCAAAAGCGTGTTGCGCTTGGCGGGCGCGAACAACTTATCGGGGAAGCGGTCGCGCTGAATGATGAGGCCAACCGCCTGCTCGCTCTCGCGCTCAATGTCGATCACTTCCTTGCCTTCGCTGCCGACGTCGGGAGGATGCAAAAGGCGCGCGGTCGTCGTGCGAAACAGCGCTGCGATGATCGCCAGGCATACGACGGGTACGACCGTGAGAATAGCGAACAACCGGGCCTGGCCATCGTTTCCAAATGCGTTCCAAAACAGGATGCCGAGGATCGCCAGCGGCAGGATCAGCAGGTAGGACACGACCAGCGACGCGGCGGTTCGCTGAAAAAAGCTGCTGCAGGCGATCGAAATCATGCCGAACAAGCAGACGGAAAGGACCAAGCCTAGGTACTGCGCCAGCACCTCGTAAATCGACACGCCTCCCAGCGGCAGGCAGAGCATCACAATCGGCAGCGAGCAGAAGATCAGCACCGCCAAATGTGCCAGCGAAGCGAGCAGTTTCCCCAACACGATGGCACCCGGACGCAACGGGCTCGCCAGCAGCGTTTCATAGGTTTTTCGCTCCTTTTCTCCGGTGATTGCCCCGGCGGCGAAGCTGGGAGCCATCATGCTGGCCAGGACGTACTGCCCCAGGAAGAACAGGTTGACCAGCAGCTTCGCCTTCTCGGGGTTCGTGCTTAGGTCGAGCTGGCGATCCTGCGGCCAAGCCAACAGCACCACCAGCCCCAAGAGCGCGTTGTAACCGAACAACAGCACGAACGCCCGCCCTGTCCGGAGGTTGACGACCAGCTCGCGTTGCAAGACTGGGTTCTCGAGCAAATACATCGCTGGAAGGCGAGCTGGAGAAAGGCGTTAGTCCCCTCGATCGCCGTGGCCGGGCTTCTTCTTGGCCTTCGACTTCCGTCGCCGATCGGTCGAAAGCGAGCGGCCCACGTCGTCGCTCTCTTTGAATTGTCCGGCCTTGCCGCGGCGCACGAAGCGCTTGTCGGTGCCTGTGTTGATCAGTTCGCGACCGCTTCCGCGCTTGGCCTTCTTTGAGGTCTTCGTTGTGGCCTTCTTAGCTACCTTCATCGTAGCCATCTTCTTTTTAGCCATGGTACGTGCCTTCTGAGATTGGTTTGTGTAACTCGCCAGAGGAGAAAGTACCAAAACGTGCGGCAGATTGCCAATCGGCTGAAGTCTAATTCTGTTCGACCGCGGAATGAACATTCGCCATTTAGAAGGCAGTCTAACCGTCGCGTTTCAAAACTTTGTGCGAGTTTTTTGCTGTCCGCTGGCCTGCCCGCCGCGGAGGCGTATAGTAATTGCCGTTTTGCTGCATCATGCCTCTCGCACAAGGAACACATCATGGCCGTCAAACCGGTTCCCGAAGGTTATCACACTGTCACGCCGTATTTGATTATTCAGGGCGCGTCGCAGGCCCTGGACTTCTACAAACAGGCGTTTGCCGCCGAGGAGCTCGTCCGGATGGGCGGGCCCAATGGCAAGATCGGCCACGCAGAGATCAAGATCGGCGATTCGATGATCATGTTGGCCGACGAGCACCCCGAAATGGGATATCGCGGTCCGAAGGCGTATGGAGGCTCACCGGTCGGCATCCACTTGTATATCAACGACGTGGACTCGATGTTCCGCAAGACAATTGCCGCCGGCGCCAAGGAGCTCCGCCCGTTAAAGGACCAGTTCTACGGCGACCGGTCTGCGACTCTCGAAGACCCATTCGGCCACGTATGGACGATCAGCACACATAAAGAGGACGTATCCCCCGATGAAATGGAGCGACGTATTGCGGCGTATATGAAGGAGCAGGCGGCCACGTAATTGGTGCTCGCCGGCCGCGGCCTGCCGCGCGTGGAACTGATTTCTGCATGACGGTATAACCGACGGGGAACATTTTGCCCTGTTGGAGTGCTGCTATGCCGCGCCTTTTGTTGTTTTTCATCGTCCTGCCGATGGTGATAGCGCCGGTGTATGCCAATGACGTTCTGCCCAAAAGCGAAGTGGACCGGCTTGTCGCCCCGTTGATCGACGGCCAGTGGTGCCAAGGAATGACCGTTGGAATTGTGCGGCTTGACGATTCAGGCAAGCCGCAGACACAGTTTCACGGCTACGGAAGGAAGAGCGCCGCCGATGCCTCTGCGCCGAACGAGTCGAGCGTGTTTGAGATCGGCTCGGTGACGAAAGCGTTTACGGGGATTCTTCTGGCCGAAATGTCCGGCCGCGGCGAGCTGGCGCTTGACGACCCGCTGCAAAAGCATCTACCCGGCGAGGTCAAGCTGCGGCAAGCCGGCGACGAACCGGTTCGGCTGGTGCACCTGGCGACGCAACACTCCGGCTTGGCGCGGATGCCTCTTAACTTCCAGCCGGCCGATGCGGGTAATCCCTTTGCCGATTACACGGCGGAACGGCTGTATGACTACCTCAACAACACCAAGCCGAGCGACAAGCCGGGTGAGAAATATGAGTACAGCAACCTCGGCGTCGGTTTGCTCGGGCACGTGCTTGCGCGGCGCCGGAAAGACCTATGAGGATCTGCTTGTCGAGAGAGTAATTGATCCGCTGGCGATGAGTGACACGCGAATCATGCTGTCTGATGAACAGCGGAAACGGCTTGTGCCAGGCCATGACGGGGACGCCAATCCAATCGCTAATTGGGACTTTGACGCGTTTGCCGGCGCCGGTGCGCTCTGTTCGACGGCGGCCGACATGGCGAAGTTCGTCGCGGCGAACCTGGCGCCGCCGGACGGTCAGCTCGGCGAGGCATTGAAGCTCGCGCGAACGATCCACGCGGACAACGACGATAACCTTGGCATGGGCCTTGGCTGGCACATCACAAAGGCGTCGAACACGGTGTGGCACAACGGGCAGACCGGCGGGTATCACTCGTTTATAGGTTTCATCCCGGAGAAGAAGTTCGGCGTGGTCGTGCTTGCAAATACTGCTACGATGCACGTGGATCGCGTGGGCGACGGCCTATTGCGGCGATTGTTGGACCTTCCTGCCGATCCACCTGCGCTACAACAGCCCATCGCCCTGGAAGCTGATGCGCTAGAGAAGTTTGTCGGCAAATATCGGATGACGCTACTGTTCTCGCTGACAACGACACGCGAGGACGATCGGCTATTTTGTCAGGCGACCGGGCAGCAAAAGTTTCGCATCTATCCAGAGTCGGAAACAAAATTCTTCTGGAAAGTGGTCGAGGCGCGCGTGACGTTCGACGTGGACGGTGGCGGCAAGGTGACCGGTCTGACGCTGCATCAGAACGGAAACGACCAGCCGGCAAAGCGCGTGGAATGAGACGAGCGGCCCTTGTCCCTCCTAATCTTCCATTTCCACCAGGATCACGCGGGCCTCGGCGACACCGCCGACCCCTTCCACCGCCCGGATGAATCGCGCCAGCGTCTTGATATCGGTCGGCGGAGCACTGGAATTGGCGCTTGCGCGGCGGCGCCAATCCGGCGTGCCGAACGACGTGCGACCATCTTGCTCTTGACTGTTGAGACCATCTGCGTGCTGACCTGAATGCCTCGTTCGGCGAGTTTGGCCTGAACTTCGCTCGGCTTGGTCACGCCGCTCTTGATCGTCTTGCGAATCTCTTCGCTCTTGTTGTGACGCTGGTTCGCGCCGGACTTCTTGGCCATGTGGTTCGCTCCGTTTTCTTGATTTGCGCTAACTGAGTTGGACCGGCTGGGTGGAGGCGCGATCATCTTGTAAGGATCGATGCGTGCCGCCTTTTGTAACCGATCGACAACGTTGCGTACACCCTCGACCGATTGCGCGGCGCATGGCGGGTTGTCGCTGGTACTCATTGTGAAGCACGCCGGTAAGCGTGACTTCGCCGCGGGCACAGGTGACGGTCACTCGCGAAGGCGGCCGCAGGCCGCAGTTGTTGAGCAACTGTGTCACGCGCTGCTTGATCTTCGCATCCGACACTGGCAGAGGGCGAGGCATGTGGCGTTCCTGGTAGAGGCTTGCCCGCGCTGTCCGATGGCGCACAACGGCAGCGAGTACGCCAGGCTGTGCGCAGCGCCAGCGGCGCGACGCACAGGGAGCGGGGTATGTTGCCGCAGCGGATTGGCATTCGGCACAACGCCGGATGCCGGCCAAGAGCAAGGCAAGCGGGTCAGCCGCAATCGCGCTAGAATCCGCGGAAGGCCGTCGCAAATGACCTTGGGAGAACGCTAAACGACGGAAGTCAATCAGCCTGAGGCGCCTTTGGCCTACCGGGGCATTATAGCAGAAATAGACGCCGACTGGCGATGGAATGTTTAATTGGGAAGGTGATCATTGATGTAAGGCACGAGAAGTACACTCGTCAATCATGCACACTTATTCGGTGAGTTAGTTTCGCTATGTGGCTGGAACTAGCCGTGTTTTACGATGTTTCTGCAACAGAGGAGGGAGCAAAGGCGGCCGAATTATGCGCAGCGGCGGACGGATTTGGACGCGGCGGCGCACGGTTTTTACGCACTTTTGACAGTAGTTTGACATACATATGCATGTATCGCGCGAAAGTCGCGAAGGTCTCAGTGAGGAAAGGGTGATGAGGGCAATGTTAGCAGGTTGGTATACTGATAGTATACATATATATCTATAGCAATCAAGGGGGCGGGCGACCACAAGATATAGCGGTGGCCGTGCCGTGAGGCACAAGATATAGGGGGGACGCACTAAGCGCAAGCAGCGTGAAGTGGTGGAGTGGCTTGTAGCCAGCGACATTTGCTGTTCTCGCTGGATTATGATTTCTCGCCACTCATTGGAACTTTGGCTCACCAAGTCGCGTCGAACTTTCTGGCGTGCCCAGGATTCTTTGCAACATCTCACGCGCAGGAGGGGATATTATGCCCGCCTCTAACAAATCTCGCAGTTCGCGATGGTCACGATTTCTCGTGGCTGGGCGCTGTACTTTGGCTTAAGCGCAGCCGTAGTCGCGGATGACGTTGCGAAGTTGCCCGCGGCTGAAGCAATGACCGGCCGGATCGAGGGCCGGATCAAGCTGCCCGAGCTGCCAATTGTGAAAACCGAGAACGAGGCACTTAAGGCCCTCGCGGCCGACAGCCCGCAAGTCCGGCTGCATTCGGTGAGCCTGCTCGTACCGAACCGCGCGCGACCCCCTGGCCGAGGTTCAGCCCGACGCGGAAGGCCGGTTCGTGTTTGAGAACGTGCCAGCCGGCCGCGTGAGCCTGCGGCCGAACTTCATCATCGTGGGTTACGAACGACCGGAAGC
The DNA here is from genome assembly GCA_963829655.1 of Pirellulales bacterium. Classification (GTDB taxonomy): domain Bacteria; phylum Planctomycetota; class Planctomycetia; order Pirellulales; family JALHPA01; genus JBBDYH01. The sequence goes on along the minus strand of CAWHJG010000002.1, from coordinate 3,658,810 downwards.
GATTGGCCAGAGTTTCTCGCTGGGGCCGGTGTTTTCGCCGCGCGCGTACGTTAAGCCGGCTAAAACCACTGAGGTCGCATTCTTTGGCGAAGGCCGGCCGGTGAGTGGAAAGCTCGCGTTACCGGAATGGATCAAGCCCGAGAACGTCGAAGTGCGGCTGACGATGATCGAGCCGCCGGTTCGCGCGCTTTATGGAAACACCGGGAAAAGCCGCACTCCTACCGCCGTTGCCTACGCGTTTGTGAAGCCGTATAGCGAGCTGAAGAGCAAAATCGATTCGGACGGACAATTCCAAATCGCCGGCGTGCCCGAAGGCAGGTATCGGATCGGCGTTTCGGCATCAGGCTTGCCTGCGACTCAGCGACTTTCATTCGACGGCGTGGCCCAACCCGGCCAAGAGCACGTCGAGCACAGCCTCTTCGACGTGCCGCTGATCAAAGATGGAACGAGTGATAAGCCGCTCGATCTAGGGACGCTGAAATTCGATATTCTGCCGAAGGAAGGATAGATGTCGATTATCGCCGTCGCTTGCGGCGCCTAAATGCGATCATCGCGGCGGCAAGTCCCACGGCGCTGAGAACTACAGTCGATGGCTCGGGGATAGGGATGGCGAAGATCGTGCCATAGTCGGAATCGCCACCTTTATTTGTTGTGCCATAGAGCGTGTCTCCAACCAGCGTCAGCGTCGCGGACCAACTGTTGTCAGGAAACCTGTGCAGATTCTCGTAGCCGGTGCCGTCGGTGTTCATGCGGAAAATGGCCCGAGTCCAATTCTCTGGTCCGTCAACGAGTGCCACACCATATAATCCCGATTCGTGGAGCAAAAAGTGTCTCCGCGCCGCCGAGACCGAAGTCGCGCAACACTTGAAACCCGCTCCCGTCCGCGTTGACGCGATAGACAGAACCGAACGCTACAACACCGCCGTAAATGGTCGAGCCATCTACCACGACACTAGTGGGTTGAAAACCCTCATCCTGTCCCTGTCTGAACGTGTGAAGGATCTGAAAGCCGGTCCCGTCGCTATTCATCCTCCACAAACGCCCGATGTCTTCGCCGCCAAAGGTACTTTCTGCTGCGCGTTACTCCAAAAAGCGTGCTGTCCAAAAGAATTGGGGCTGACGCCCGGAAGTGACCGAAATCCGGCAGGCGTTGCAAGGGTAGATATCCAGTGCCGTCTCGATTTATCCGAACAATGTCAGGGGCTGGACCCAACCCTTCCAGAATTGCAGCATAAACTGCGCTCTGGTCAAGCAGCAAAGGGGCTACAAGCCTCGGCGGAATCGATCCAGGTGGCTGGAATGAATTCAGGATACGGAAATCTGAACCGTCCGTTTTGAGTGATACCATCTGCAGGTTGTCGTATTCATACCCATACGGCCCGCCTGGCCTCAGGGGTACGAGCTTTGTATTGAACCTGATTCCAAACAATTCTGAATCGGCAACTGCCAAGATCGCCGGATTCTGATCTTGCACTCCCGGCGAGACGCGAATCGGCACAAATTGGGATCCGTCGAGGCCGATCTTAAAAACGCTTGAGTAGGTGAGACCGAATAGCTCAATGCCAATCGATATAAGGGGATGCTCGGGGCGACCTAGGTTGGGATCGAAATGGTGCAAGATCGTCAGCGCGCCGGATGCACGTGGAGATGCGGCGCCTATCGGGAGACATACGAAAATGAGCGAGAGAAACGCGGTACGAAACGGCAATGACGCCTCCTCAATGTGACTTGCTTTGTTCTGACTCGTTACGAATGCATACTAAGCAAACATGTCACGAGTGGCCAGCGCAATTGGGCGAGGATTCGCGTTCATTCGCGATCCATTCGCGGCTGACTCTTCTGGCTCAGCGCATTGCGGCAGTTTCGCGGCGGGAGAAGTTTCCGCGCGGAGCGTTCACGCCGTTGCCATTGCTCCGCGAGGTGCCTTCGCGGCCGTTAGCAGAGCCCGCAATCAGCCGGAAGTTACCAGGCCCCAGCAGATCATCGACGCGAGTGCGCAGCTCCGCGCAGATCTCCACGCGCGGCGTGTTGCACTTCAAGAGCAGCTTTGTGCCGTCGCCGAGGATCAGCGCAAGCTCGACTTCACACGTGCCCGGGTAGCCGCGGAGGATTTCGTGGAGGTGGGTGACAACGTTTTCCGCACACGAGGACTCGTCAACTCGGATGCGGACAGTGCGGCGTGAAGCGGGCGGCCAGCTCGTCGAGCGGAATGATCTCGTTGACGATCAGGTTGGCCTCGTCGCTCGTGGGCCGGCGGTCGATCGTGCCGCGCAAGGCAACGATCGCGCCATCGACGACGCGCTCGCCATGGTTGACATAATCCTACGGCCAGAGGATGCAGCGGATCATCCCCTCGGTATCTTCCAGGTCGAACATCGCATAGCGCGTGTTCGTCTCGCCCGGCCGCGGGTTCTTGGTCTGCGAGAGTTTGATCGCGCCAATCATGCCACCCATCAGCACCTCGGCGCGGGCCGAAGTCCGGGCACCGCCGCGGTCGTGTGCGAACAGTACGAGGCCAGCATTTCGGCGTGCTCGGCCAGCGGGTGGCTGGCGAGGTAGTAGCCAAGCACCTCCTTCTCGAACGCCAGGCGCTCCTTCTCGTCCCACTCGGGGATGTCGGGCAGGCTCAGCCGCTTGTCGGCCGGCGCGGGATCGTCGTCGGGTGCGTCGAATAGCCCCTTCTGACCGCTGCGGCGATCGGCGAGCGTTGCCGCGCCGGTTTGCAATGCGCGATCGAGCACGGCCATGAGCTGAGCGCGGCGGCCGCCCGTGCCGTCGAACGCGCCGGCCTTGATCAGGCTCTCGATCGTTGCGCGGTTGCAAGCCGCCGGATCCACGCGCTCGCAGAAGTCGAACAGGTCGCGGTATGGGCCGTTTTTGTTCCGTTCGGCGACGATCGCGACCGCGGCCTGGCCGCCGCAGCCTTTGATGGCCGAAAGGCCGAACGTGATGGGGCGGGTGGCGGAGTGCGGGGTGAGGGGTGAGTGGGGCGTTTCCGCGTGGGCCTCGGCGGCCTCGGCCCACCCTACCGCTGCACCCTCACCCTGCCCTCTCCCAGAGGGAGAGGGTTGGGCAATAAGGACGCCGAACTCGACGTCGGAGCTATTCACGTCGGGCGGGAGCACGGTCGAGCCCCATTCGCCGGCAGTCTTCCAGATGCTCGACCAGCGAGTCCTTCTTCTTGAAGTTGCGGCCATCGATGTCGCCGCACAACAGCGCCGCCATGAACTCGACCGGAGTAGTGCGCCTTGAGATATGCCGTCATGTACGCGATCAGGGCGTACGCCGTCGAGTGCGACTTGTTGAACCCGTATCCCGCGAACTTCTTGATCATCTCAAACAGCTCGACCGCTTCGTTCTCGCTTCAGCCCTTGCTCGATCGCGCCGGCGACGAACTGCTGCTCGAATTTGGCGATCGTCTCCAGCTTCTTCTTGCTGATGGCCTTGATGCAGGTGTAGGCATCGGACAGCTCGATGCCGCCCAGGCTGGTTGAGGATCCGCATCACCTGTTCCTGGTAGACCATCACGCCGTGCGTCTCTTCCAGGACTTCCTCGCATCACCGGGTGCTTGTACTCGGCCTGCTTGCGGCCGTGCTTCACCTGCACGTAGTCTTCGACCATGCCACCTTCGAGCGGGCCGGGGCGATACAGCGCGTTGGTGGCGATGATGTCGCTGAAATGGTCGGGCTTCATCTTCGTCAACAGGTCGCGGATGCCGCCGCTCTCGAGCTGAAATATCCCCTTGGTTTCGCCGCGGCAAAGCAGCGCGAACGTCTCGGCGTCATCGAGCGGGAATTTATAGGGGTCAACCCGCTGGCCGGTCGTTTGCTCGATGAAGTCCACCGCCTTGCTGAGCATCGTCAGGTTGCGCAGGCCGAGAAAATCCATCTTCAAGAGGCCAGCTCGCTCGACGTCGCCCATCGCCCATTGCGTGATGACCTCGTCCTTGTCTTTCACGCGGCACAGCGGCACGTACTCGACCAGCGGCTGATCGGCGATGACCACGGCGGCGGCGTGCGTGCCGAGGTTGCGCGCCAGCCCCTCGATCTTCATCGCCAGGTTCAACAGCTCGCGCGTCTGCGCGATCGCTGTCGTACGCTCTTCTTCAGGTCGGCACTTGTTGAAGCGCCTTGGCCAGCTCGATGCCAAGTTGATCCGGCACCATGGCCACGATCTTATCGACTTGCGGGATCGGAATGCCCAGCGCGCGGCCCACGTCGCGAATGGCGGCGCGGGCGGCAAGCGTGTTGAACGTGCCGATCTGCGCGACGTTTTCGTGGCCGTACTTTTCCTTGACGTAGTTGATCACCTCCCCGCGGCGATCCTTGCAGAAGTCGATGTCGATATCGGGGGCTTCGAGACGACTCACGTCGAGGAACCGCTCGAACAGCAGGTCGTATTCGAGCGGGCAGACGTGGCTGAGGTACAGCGCGTAGGAGACCAGCGCGCCGACGCCCGAGCCGCGCGCCGTGGCCGGAATGCCGCGCTCGCGGCGTATCGAACGAAGTCCCAGACAATGAGGAAGTAGTTGGGAAAGCCGAGCTGGTTGATCACGTCCAGCTCGCGATCGAGGCGTTCAAGAACGTCGGTGGCGAGGCCGGCAGGACGTCTCTGCTCAGCGGCTCCGGCTTGTCCGCATATCGCTCGCGCAGCCCTTGGATGCACAGCTCGCTGCAGGATAATCGGCGGGCGTTTTATTCTCGCGGCGGCGTGTAGGTCGGGAAGTGCCGTTGCCTCAGGTCCAGTTCGATCGACACATTGTCGGCGATCGCCTGGCTCTGCTTGAGCGCTTCCTCAAATCCGGGAAATGCCGCGTGCATCTCGTCCGGGCTGCGAAGATAGAACTGGTCGCTGTCCATCCGCATGCGGTTGGTATCCGTGCGGAACTTGCCGGTGTTGATGCACAGGAGCACGTCCTGCGCTTCCGAGTCCTCGCGATTCACGTAATGCGCGTCGCTTGTCGCGACCAGCGGCAGACCCATCTCGCGAGCGACCTCGACCGCCCCTTCCATTTGCATCCGCTGGATTTCCAGGCCGTTGTTCTGGATCTCGATAAAGTACCGATCGCCAAACACGCGATGGAACCACGCGGCGACTTTCTTCGCTTCCTCGAGGTGGCTGCGTTCGGGGGACTGGCCCTTGAGCAGCAGGCGGCTGAACTCGCTGGAGACGCAGCCGCTGAGGCAGATGATGCCCTCGTGATACGCGCTCAAGCAGCTCGCGGTCGATGCGGGGCTTGAAATAAAACCCCTCCAGATAGGCCGCGCTGGCCAGCCGGATGAGGTTCTTGAAGCCCGTGTGGTTCTGCGGCCAGCAGTGTCAGGTGGTAGCTGGCTTCCTTGAGGGCCCGCCGCGTCTTTCTTAAAGCGGCTGTCGGGGGCGACGTATGCCTCGTAGCCGAGGATTGGATTGATGCCGACCTTTCTGGCCGCTTGATAAAACTCCAGCGACCCGTGGAGATTGCCATGGTCGGTCAGCGCCAGGGCGTTCATCCCCAGCTCTTTGGCCCGATCAACGAGTCGGTCGATGGGGCTCGCCCCATCCAGAAGGCTGTAGTGGCTATGGCAATGAAGATGAACGAAACTAGGGGCAGGCATGCGGCTCCTCAGGGCGTAAGGCGGCCTTCAATCCATGGCGACTGGAACCTGATTGTACCGCGTGCTGGCGTGGCGCAGTAGACGGTGCGCGACAGCGCCAAACCGTTGCCGCGACGCGGGTTGGGCGGTACGCTGCCCAGGAGCATGTCTGGCAGGTTGACAGGCAATATGGTGTCGGGACTACCTGGCGAAGTTCGCGACGACTCCCGCCAAAACGGGGTAATGATCGCTTAAGGTGGTAAAGAGCTTGCTGCCCGGATCCCGCCCGGCGATGCTTTTCGCCTACCGGAGGTAATTCCAATCCCGCTTGAGTGTGGCATTTAACTTGCTCCACGGTAAGGCACCGGTAATGACCCAGCGACCGACTGCTACCGATCATCGCGCCGAACAAGCGGATGGTGAATTGCTGCGCCTCTTGGGTCGGGCGGTCGATTGTGTCGAAGAAGGGGTTCTCATCACCGACAACCAATTAGATGCCCCGGGACCGAAGATCGTGTTCGTCAATCGTGGCTTCGAGCGGATGACCGGATACCACGCAGCCGAAGTACTGGGAAAAACGCCGCGGATTCTGCAAGGCCCGCGGACCGAGCGGGCCGTGCTTGATCGGCTGCATGTGGATCTACGCGAACGCGGTCGTTTTTTGGGCGAAACGTATAACTATCGCAAGGATGGCTCGGAGTTTCGAGTTCATTGGAGCGTCTGGCCACTGTTAAACAGCGACGGAGCGGTCTCGCATTACGTTGCCATACAGCGCGATGTGTCGCCGGGACATCGGCTTAGCGGTGAATTCCGCCGCCGACTTGAAGAGGAAGAGCACGCAGAAGAGCAAGCGAGGCGAATCAACACGCAATTGGCGCATATCGCGCGGCTCAACACGCTGGGTGAAATGGCCGGGCGACTTGCTCACGAGCTGAACCAACCCTTGACCGCAATCACCAACTACGCACAAGGGTGCGCCAACCGTCTGGAAACCGGGAAAATTGAGCAACCCGAGCTGCGCTCGGTCCTCGAGCTGATTCGCAACGCGGCGCTGCGAGCGGGCGAAATCGTCGATCGTCTGCGGTCCTTCGTGCGCCGCAAAGGACCGAACGAAACGGTGGTGTCGATCGAAACACTGATTGAGCGGGTGCTGCATCTGCTTGAACCGGAGGTGCGGCATGCGGCGGTGCGCGTCGAGATGGAACTGCCGAAGAACCTGCCTCCCGCCTTTGCCGATGATTTGCAATTGGAGCAGGTGTTTTTGAACCTGATTCGCAATGCATTAGAATCGATGGCCGATACGCCGCCCGCCGAACGTGCGTTGCGAATCGTTGGTGAACTGAACGACGGGCGCGAGATTGACATCCGCGTTTGCGATTCCGGCGCTGGAATTCAACCCGCCGCGAGCGAGCGAATGTTTGAGCCGTTTTATTCGACGAAACCGGAGGGGTTGGGAATGGGCCTGCCCGTCAGCCGCTCGATTGTCGAGTGGCACGGCGGCCGCCTGTCGGCCGAAACGAACTCCGGTCGGGGAACATGTTTTCGTGTGAAACTTCCAGCGTTTCAAGGAGAAACGAGCGATGTCAACGGTAAGTGACGAAATCGATCAAGCGACCGTGCTAGTGGTGGACGACGACCCCGATGCGCGTCAGTCGCTGGAATTCTTGATTCGCTCGGTGGGCTTGAATATCCGATCGTACGCCTCGGCGACGGACTTCTTGAACTCGCCCGACATCGGAGCGACCGGCTGTCTCGTGCTCGACCTGCGCATGCCGGGCATGAGCGGGCTGGAGCTGCAGGACAAGCTCAACGAAATGAATATCGGCATTCCGATCATTTTGTTGACCGCGTATGCAGAGGTGCCGATTGCCGTGAAGGCGATGAAGGCCGGCGCGATCGACGTGATCCAGAAGCCGTACAGTCAGCAAGTTCTGTTGGATCGCATTCAGCAGGCGCTGGCCAAGGACCGCGCGCACCGCAAGCGCGTGCGCGAAGTCGGCGGCGCCCGAGAGAAACTCGCACGGCTCACTAAGGGCGAAATCGAGGTGCTGGAGCGACTGCGAACAGGTAAAAGCAACAAGGAAATAGCCAGCGAGCTGGGACTCACACGGCGCGGTATCGAAGCGCGGCGGGCGAACATCATGAAAAAGCTCGAGGCCGACTCGTTGGCCGACCTGCTGCGGATGGTCATGGTTGCCGATGGCGCTGTGCCCGACGAGGAGTCGGAAGAAACCTGACCCGGTTGGTCGGTGGAACGCTCAACTTCGGCTCTGGATGGCGGCGCGCGACATCAAACGGATACGATAATTGGTCGTTTCGCGAAGCCGTAGTCTGCTCCGTGGCCTATCGCCGCGTAAATGTGGTTATTCGCAGCGCCTTGGCACCGCGATTGCATAGCTGGTTCTCAGCGGAAAGAACGGATTTAATCAATGTAAGGCATGAAGCCCACCCACCAGCCAGAAAGCTTTCACCAGGGAATAGGAGTTCATGTCATGAGACGCATAAGACTCTACGCAGGGTTGTGCGTCGCGACCGCGATTAGTGCATTGCTCGCCGCGACGCCTCAGGCAAATGCCCAAGGCTATTACTACGGGAATGATCCCGCAGCTTCGGGCCGATACTACGAACGCACACCACAAAGCGGTAGATACACCTCGCGCCGGCCCGTCTACGACTCGCAAGGTCGATACACGCAGCGCGGCGTGACTGAAACCGAGGCGGGCCGCGTTCAATCGACCAAGACGATCGATCCGCGGACCGGTGACGAAATCTCGACAACCTACTACCGCGACCCATACACTGGCAAAGTCACAACATCGAAGCGCGTGGTCGATGCCCGCACGGGCAAGGACACCGCCAGCACACGCACGACCGATCCGTACAGCGGCACGGTCCAGCGGAGCCGCGTGAACCAGGATCCGTATAGTGGCCGTTACAGCGAGCGGACCAGCGGTCAGGATCCGTACAGCGGTCGGCAGTATCGATCGGGCTCAACGTATGATCCGTACTCCGGGCGCACCAGCTCGTCGTACGATCCGTACTATGGCCGATCCGTGGTGACGCCGGGTGGCGTTTATGTGCCGTGGTAACGCTGAATTTGAAACGTCATTCTGGGCAGAACATTAGTACGAGCCGCCGGGATTTTTCTCGGCGGCTCGTTTTGCTTATCTGCGCAGCATTCGTCGGCGGACGGAGAAAAACGCTGCAAGCCCGAACGATGCGATGAGAAGCATAGCTGCGGATGGTTCTGGTACTATCGTGACCAAAAAGTTGCCGCTGGTCCCGTCGAGGAAGCTTACGTTGAGGGCGATTTGATGAAGGTCGTTCCAAGCGGCTTCTGGGCTGTCTTCAACCGCCATCCATTCAAAACTTCGGACAACCTTTACATGGTTCGGCGAACCTGCCATGGGTAGCCCTCGCGAATAACCAGCGTGAGTTGACCGGATGGATCTTCTGCATATAGAACCTCGCTGTTTACGGAGAAGACGTTTGGTCCGGTAAGAAACGACTGGAACGCGACATGGCCTGCGGAATTGACGGCAAATTGTGTAGAAATTAATGAGAATCGGGTTTGTGGATCAAATCCCGCGCGCTGAATCACCTCTGCGAACAATGAGCCGATTTGAATCAGGCGTCGCGAGGACAAGTGCGCGGTTATTGCCGGCGTTTACGCTTGGTCCCGCCAGGGACGCACGAAAAACTAAATGGTTGTTCGGCGATAAGTGGACGTTTTCGAATTCCGCGATTTGTGTGTCCACGGTACCGAAAACCAAATCTCCCCTCCCAATGGCGAATTTGGGATTTGAAGGTGGACCAACCCATAGGCCAGCCTTTGCGTCATTAGTAACTCCAACGAATGCCACGTCGCCGCGATCGTTAACAAGCGCACCTCCAGCGTCTTGAAAGAAAACGTTGCTACCTGGCACCGGTGTGCCTGGGCCCGCGATCACTCGAACACCCGTTGGTTCTAAGAGAATCGCCGCACCTGCGATTACGTCTGTTGGATCAGTTGGGTTGCTGATTAAACCTCTCAGTCCAATCGCGCCGTTAGTGGACAATGTCGGCGGGGACTCGCTTTGTTCAACCGAGTGCCATTGCAGGTCAGGGCGCCCGGAACTGCACCTTCGAGGACGACCGGATACAGACTCCCATTTGCCCCAGCAAAGAGAATTCGGTCATTAACGCCGCCACTAATCCTAGCCCAAAATGCAATTTGGCCGCCGCTGCCTAGAGTCGGAATTGAAAATGTGTCAAATCGCCCAGATGTACCGGGGGCAGGTGCATTTGTGAGATAGCTGATAGCGCCAAATTGCCAGCATCACCCCACCAAATGCCGTTTGTGTGAGGTCTGCCTCCTTCGGTACTTGCCACAACTAACAGCTCACCGCGGCCATTAATCGCTATTGGCGCGGAGAAAACCGAATAGAAAGTCTCGTTTGTGCCGGGAGCCGGAGTCAGCGTGCGCGCGACGTCGTGCAAATCGCCGCGACGTCCCCAGAACAGTGCTGACGACCAAAAACGCGTCGGACCGTCCGCGGTTGTATAGGCGGAGAATGCGACTTCGCCGTGGTTATTGAGACTCGGCGCGTTGAGGTTGGTAAAAACTCCACCGCCGGGCGCCGGATCGCCCTTCCAAGCGATGGCTTCAACTCTGAACGGTCCGCCTACTGCAGCAACTGACGAATAACAGACAATAATGACTGCGACTGCTGCCGTGGCAATCGCATAAGAATACCTCTTCATTAACCGATGACTTTCTGTTCTCAGCCCCTGCAAGTACTATCCTATCGGGGTTTGGCCAATAACGCCAGCGTTTGGCGACTTGCTGCCGCAACTGCTTGACTCCGTAACCATACGCTCGTACATTTAGTATACGAGCATGTGTACGATGCCTATCCTCCCCCCCAACTCAAAAGCCGTCGGTCGCGGGTCGCAGATTGCGCCGCAAAACCGGTTCGAAACCACGCGCCTGGAGGCCGACTTCGAGCAGCTCACCGCCGAAGACCTGGCCGACGACGATCGCAAGCTACCGACCGAGTTCTTTCCCGACCAGACCAAAACAATCATCGCCGAGAACGACAGCCCGGACGTCGGCTTCAAGTTCAGCATCAATCCTTACCGCGGCTGCGAGCACGGCTGTGCTTATTGCTATGCACGCCCGAGCCACGAATTGCTCGGCCTCAACGCGGGGCTCGATTTCGAGACCAAGATCTTCGTCAAGCACGACGGCCCCGCCCTGCTCCGCGCGGAGCTCAACAAGCGCTCGTGGCGCGGCGACGAGTCGATCGCGATCTCCGGCGTGACCGATTGTTATCAGCCGGCCGAACGCAAGTTCCGGCTGACGCGCGGGCTGCTTGGAAGTGCTGCTGGAGGCCCGGCAGGCCTGCGGCGTGATCACGAAGAACGCGCTGGTCGTGCGCGACGCGGACCTGCTCGCGGAGCTTGCCAAATTGCGGCTTACGCGCGTGATCTTCAGCATTACCACGCTCGATGCCGAGCTTGCCCGCACGCTCGAGCCAAGAACCTCGCCGCCGGCCAAAAAGCTCGCCGCCATGCGGCTGTTGGCGGATGCGGGCGTGCCGGTCGGCGTGATGGTCGCGCCGATCGTGCCGGGGCTGACCGATTCGGAAGTGCCGGCGATCCTGAAAGCGGCCGCCGACGCGGGGGCCAAGTGCGCCGGCTACGTGCTCCTTCGGCTCCCGTGGACGGTCAAACCAATCTTCGACGATTGGCTCGCGCGCAACCGCCCGCAGCAGTACGACCGCGTCATGTCGCGGATCCGCACGACGCGGGGCGGCGGGATGTATCAGACCGAGTGGGGCGTGCGGCAGACCGGCACCGGCGAGTATGCCGAGCAAATCGCCGCGACATTTACGGTCTTCAAAAAAAAGTACCGCCTCGATGCCGGCATTCCACCGCAAGACTTTTCACTCTTCCGCCCGCCGCGGACAGCCGAGGGGCAATTGCGGCTGTTTTGAAGAGCCTGCAGGGGTGCGCATCTACCGCGTCGCGTCGGCTGTAGAATGGGACCGGCTCCGATCCGCATTTCCCACTCCCCATTCCGCATGTCCCTGTTCGCCGCCGCCGAAGCCGAAAACCGCCGCGCTGCTCAGCCGCTGGCCGCGCGCATGCGCCGCGCACGCTCGCGGAGTTCGTCGGCCAGCAGCATTTTCTCGGCGAGGGAAAGCTCCTCTGCGCGGTTGATCAAAGCCGACCGGTTGGGGAGCGTGATCTTCTTTGGCCCGCCGGGCACCGGCAAGACCACGCTTGCGCAGCTTTTGGCCACCGAGACGCAGAGCGTCTTCCGCCAGCTCAGCGCGGTCACCAGCGGCGTGCGCGAAGTTCGCGACCTGTTGGACGAAGCGCGCGACCGCCTGTCCGGCGAAGGCCGCAAGACCTTGCTGTTCATCGACGAGATCCACCGCTTCAACAAGGCGCAGCAAGACGCTCTGCTGCCGGATGTCGAGGAAGGCACGGTGACGCTCGTCGGCGCGACGACCGCCAATCCGTTTTTTGCCGTCAACAGTGCCCTGGTCAGCCGCAGCCGGATCTTCGAGTTCAAGCCGCTGACGCACGACGAGGTCAAAACGCTCGTCCGCCGCGCGATTGCCGACCGCGAGCGCGGTTTCGGCGGCGAAGCGATTCAATTGCACGAGGATGCCCTGGAGTTCCTCGCCGAGGTCAGCGATGGCGACGCACGCCGCGCCCTCGGCGCTTTGGAAGTCGGCGTGCTCAGCACCGAGAATCGGCCGCTGGAGTTCACGCGCGCGCTGGCCGCCGAAAGCGTGCAACGCAAAGCGGTAACGTACGACAAGCTCGGCGACTCGCACTACGACTCGGCCAGCGCTCTCATCAAGAGCATCCGCGGCAGCGACCCCGACGCGGGGCTGTACTGGTTAGCGCGGATGCTGGAAGGCGGCGAGGACGTGCGTTTTCTCACTCGCCGCCTCGTGATCCTCGCCAGCGAAGACGTGGGTAACGCCGATCCCCAGGCGTTGCCACTTGCCGTGGCCGCCATGCACGCCTGCGAGTTTGTCGGCTTGCCAGAGTGTCAGCTCACGCTCGCCCAGGCGGTGACGTATCTTGCCTGTGCACCGAAGAGCAACGCGGCGACGCTCGCGATTGGCGAGGCGACCGATGACGTGAGGAATGCAAGACTGCTGCCCGTGCCGGTTCACCTGCAAGACCGCCATTATCCGGCGCCAAGCGGTTGGGCCACGGCGAGGGTTATGAGTACGCCCACAACTCACCGGATGCCGTCGCTGCGCAAGACTACCTAGGCGTTGAGCGCGAATACTACCGGCCGGTAGACCGCGGGTTTGAAAAAGAGTTGGCCCAGCGGCTGGAGGCCATCCGGGCCAAGCTTCGGCAGGCGCGGCAGGAGCCGAACATCGATCCGTCGTAGGGAGGACCGCCAAAAAGATTGACATTCCACTCCGGCTCGGGAAAATGAACGGCGGCAGAGAATGGGCGACCCGCAAACGGCTTGGCGAGCGCCGGCGCTTTACAGCGCCTGGGTGCGCGTACGGTCATGGGCTGGCATACGTTCCACGTTCTTATACTTTTGTCTGCCATCCTCCGCGGTTCGTCTGTTCGCCGCCGGTGAGCGAAACTTGGGTCGGCTCCGCTTCGACCGAGCGGGGAACTCCATGGGCTGCCCCGCCGCAAGTGAATGGAGGATGTTTTGAAGAAGCCAGACGACGGTGGAAATAATCCGAAGCTGGCAGCGCTTTTGATCGTCCTGTTGATTGGTATTGGGTTGGTCGGATGGATTTATTGGCCGCGTAAGGAAACGAAGCTGCCCGCGGACGAACTGGTAGAGCAAGCGCTCAACGGCGAAGCGCCGCACGTGAAGCAACAGGCCGTCTTCCACTTGGCGAACCAGCGCGAGGTGCCCGAGTTGCGTCGGGTGCTCAAAGAATCTCCGACTCCGGAGGTGAAAGTGGCCGCGGTCCAGGGACTGGCTCGTGCCGACGATATTGAAAGCGTGCCGCAGATGTTCGATTTGCTCGAAGACCCAGACCCTCAGGTGCGCGGGCAGGCCGGAGCGGCATTGACCGCCATGCTGGGAGAAGACTATTTCTTCGCGGCCGAAGACTCGCCGCAAAAGCGACGGGCGATCGCGGCCAGCATGCGAAAGCGATTTGAGCAGCTAAAGCAACATCCAAAATTCAAAAATCGACAGCCCTAGGAGGCAATTCCATGTTACGCATGTTCCATCGAAGGAAAGGCGGCTTTACGCTCGTCGAGTTGTTGGTGGTGATCGCGATCATCGGCATTCTGGTGGCGATGTTAATGCCGGCGATCAATGCCTCGCGCGAGGCGGCGCGGCGTGCCCAGTGCCGCACCAACATGCACAACCTGGGAATCGCCTATCACAACCGGCGATCGATCAAGAGGTTTCAAGGCGCCGGTTCATGGATCGGCGACTTCCTGCAATACGCCGAGCAAAACCCGGCCGTCATGCGCTGCCCCAGCGACCTTCGCGATCCAAAAGACATGCCGCTGGCGGCATCGTTATTCGTGCGCCAGCAGGGTTTTGCCGAATACGGCGGCAGCCATGATATCCCCTTCGATCCCGCCGGCATTCGCTGCCGGAAGAGCACAGTGGTACTCCCACTGACGCAAACAGCTATGGCCTGGAGTTCGAAGACGCCGGCGATTGGGATTACAACGATTTGCGATGTCTGATCGATCCCTCGGCCGACGAGTCACAGGTGACTATCACAGCGGTGAGCAAGGATGCCGGTTACACCTTTGACTTTCGTGGACCCGACGGCGACATCCTCTCCTTCGACTTCAAGCCGCCGAAAAAAGGTGACTATCGCCAACGCCCGCGCCAGCTACGCCATCAACGGGCGCGTCAACAAGATCAAGAAGGACTTCGTGCAGACGATTTTGCTCGTCGAGTACAACAAGGTCGTCGCCGAGGTGGTAGGGACCAATGCTCGTGACCTGACGCTCTGGCCCGATTTGATCGCCCCTCGGCACGGCGGCACGGTCAATGTCCTCTGGGCCGACGGGCGCGTCGATAGTTCGCTGGAAGAGGAAATTGATCCGCGGAAGCTGCCCGTACAGTTGGACGTCTGGCGTCCCGTGGACGATCGGGGGCAATAAACACGTCGGCATAACGAACGCAGGGATTGGACGCAGCATATGAATCGCTCGCCGCGACTCGGGTTTACGCTGATCGAATTGCTGGTCGTAATCGCCATCATCGGTATCCTGGTGACGATGATGCTGCCGGCGGTGCAAAGCTCGCGCGAGGCGGCGCTGCCGCTCGCAGTGCATTACCAACCTACACAATCTCGGCGTAGCGTTTCACAACGTCCGCTCGGCGCGTAAGCCGGTCGCCTCCGGCAATTGGGTCGGCCACTTCATCGCGATGGCCGAAAAGAATACTGCGGTTCTCCTGTGCCCCAGCGACCTGCGGCGGCCGCGTGATTTTCCGCTGGCGCTTACCTTGCATGTGATTGACCGCGATTTCTCCGAGTATGGCAACAGCCACGACATCCCGTTCGACCCGGCTGGTCTGCGCTGTCGCTCGACCACTAACGTGCCGTTAACGACTGCGGATAGCTACGGGATGGAATTTGAGGTAACCGACTATTGGGACTGGAACGATCTGCGCGTGTCGATCGAGCCGCAAGGCGACATGTGGCTCTTCATCCGCGCGATCAGCGAGAATGCCCACCACCGCTGGGACCTGACCGGCTCCGATGGCAAGGTAATCGTTGCCGATTTTCGACCTCCGAAGACAGCCCGAGTGGCCAACACGCGGACCAGCTACGGAGTCAACGGCCGCGTCCACAAGTTGAAGAAAGACCTTAGCCAGACGATTCTGTTGCTGGAGTACAACAAGCTCTCGGCCGACGTAGTCGGCACAAACGGCCGCGACCTGGTCACCTGGCCCGATAAGCACGCCCCCCGACACGCCGGCGCGATCAACGTCCTCTGGGCTGACGGCCGCGTGGAAGACAGTGCCTCGGAAGACATCGACCCGTGGCGCCGTCGGCGGACCGGGGCCTGGCTGGCATTGGATAAACTCGACAGGCTCTCATGATCCGCAAGCTCAAATGTGGAGTACCGTCTGTTCCGCAAGATCGATCGCAAGACCGGCAAGCGCGAAACCTCGGGACTTTCACTCGGCCGCCGCCGAGCGTCACGATGCGCGGTGCAATTCTTCAAGCGACAGGGATAGAACTACGCCGGGCTCACCAGGCAGACATTCTTGCCGCCGGCACCGGAAACTGGTCGCACATCTCGTTCACCTGGCCGCGAATTCGCTCGGCAAGTGCCTCGTCATCCGGCTTCCGCAGCACCTCGAGGATCCAGCCGGCGATCCGCCGCATTTCGCTCGTGCCCATGCCGCGCGTCGTGAGCGCCGGCGTGCCGATGCGGATGCCCGAGGGGTCCATCGGCTTGCGCTCGTCGTAGGGAATCATGTTCTTGTTGACCGTGATGCCGCAGCGATCGAGCGCAGCCTCGGCCACTTTTCCGGTCGTGCCCAGCGCGGTCACATCGACCAGCATCAGGTGGTTGTCGGTGCCGCCGCTCACCAGCCGCGCCCCGCCGGACATCAGCGACTCGGCCAACGCCTGCGCATTCTCGATGATCTGCCGCGCATACGTCCTTGAAGTCCGGCCGCAGGCGCCTCGCCAAAGCAGATCGCCTTGGCGGCGATCACGTGCATCAGCGGGCCCCCTTGCGATGCCGGGGAAGACGTTGCGGTCGAGGTCCTTGGCGTATTCCGCCTTGCACATGGCCACGCCGGCCCGCGGGCCGCGCAGCGTCTTGTGCGTGGTGCGTGGTGACATAATCGGCCACGCGGCACCGGGCTGTTGTGCAGATCCGGCGGCGACCAGGCCCGGCGTAGTGGGCCATATCGACAAACAGCTTCGCGCCAACTTCGCGAGCGATCTCGGCGAACTGCGCGTGCGGAATCTCGCGGGGATAGGCGCTCGCGCCAGCGACGATCAGCTTCGGCTTGTGCTCGCGCGCAAGCCGGGCGACCTGGTCGAAGTCGATGCGGTGCGTGTCGCGCGTCACGCCGTAGCTCACGAAGTGATACAGCATGCCCGAGATGTTGAGCTTCATCCCGTGCGTCAGATGTCCGCCGTGGGCCAGATCGAGCCCCAGCACCGTGTCGCCGGGCTGCAGCGCCGTCAGATAGACGGCCATGTTGGCCTGGCTGCCCGAGTGCGGCTGCACGTTGACGTGCTCGGCCCCGAAGAGCTGCTTGCGCGGTCGCGGGCCAGGTTCTCCACCACGTCGACGTGCTCGCAGCCGCCGTAGTACCGCCGGCCGGGATAACCCTCGGCGTATTTGTTGGTGAGCACGCTGCCGGCGGCCTGCATGATCGCGGGGCTGGTGTAGTTCTCGCTGGCGATCATCTCCAGCCCGTCCTGCTGGCGATCTATCTCGGCCGCGATCGCGGCCCACACCTCTGGGTCTTCGGCTTCGATGAAGTTCATGAATGGCAACTCGGCAAACGTTTTTGAGAACGAACGCTCTGATTGTGAAGGTCGCTCGGTTGAGCGTCAACGGCTTACCGGCTGGCTGGCGTAGATCGAACAGACTTGCCCTGACAGCTCAAGCCGGCTGTTTGATCCGTTCCGTTTGCGATCGCGGGTGTTCCGCCGATTGAACCTGACTGGCGACGTGCTGGATCGCGCTTGTCAATTGCGTCTGTCCTTCGGCCAGCGCGAATGCGACATAGTCGGCGCCGGCCGCCTCAAGCTGCTCGCGATTCTTGTCGATATTCGACTTTACGCCCCAGCGTCCCACCACGATCTTCACCTGCGGAAAACGCGCCCGCAGCCGCATGCATAGATATCGCGCAGTGCGCCAGACCGCCCGGCGGTAATGCGCCTACACATACTGTCTGAATCTGTTTCTCCTCAACGAGAGCGGCCACTTCGGTCGAAAGCAGCGACGAGCCTGTGACCACGGCGTCACATTTCGCCGGGTCCAGCAGGTGCTCCAAGAGTTGCAACGAAAGCTCGTCGATTTCATCCCGCGCAGGGCACAACAAAATCGCGACCCGGGCGCACGAACCTGCGCTCCGGCCTGCTCCCCTTTGATCGTTGCCGCTTCGACGCCTTGAATCGCGCGGTCCCGCGCCACTAAGTCCTCGGCGATCTCGCGCATCGCCGTCAGCATTCGACCGTGCTCCTCCTCGTCGATCAAGTCGCTCTCCAAGTCGCGGCGCGCCATCTGCAACGCGGGTACAAACAAAGCGTCGTACGTCTGGCCGAGCGACGTCTGTTTGAAGAACTCCTCGGCCACATCCGATGCTTCGTCATCGTCTTTCGCCAACAGCCGCTGGTAAAATCCGGCATACGGTTCGAGCGGCGGCTGATCGCCGAGCATGATATCGATGAATTTCAAGGACGGCACGTACTTGCCGAGCACTGCCAGGCAGACCGTCAGTGGAAACGCCAGCACGAGGCCGATTGGTCCCCATAGCCACGTCCAAAATGCCACGGCCACCAGCGCCGCGGTCGCCGACACGCCGACATTGCGTCCGTAAAGCCACGGCTCGAGCACTAAATTGCTGAATAACTCCAGCACTAAAAACAACCCGATAACCAACAGTGGCGTCGTCCAGCCGCGCGTCACCAAAACCGCCAGGGCCAAGGGCAGAATCGCTGCCAGCCACGGCCCAAGATACGGAATGTATCGCAGGGTGCCAGCGAGGAAGCCCCACAAGAACGCATATTCCACTCCGATGATCGTCAAGCCAATCGCCACGGCCAGGCCAAAGCCCGCGTTCAGGATGAACTGCATCAATAGATAACGGCCGATGCGGTCACCAGCGTCGTCCAGCGCCTTCGTGGTCAACGTGAGTTGGCCTCGACCGAACAGGCTGATCAAACGGTCGCGCATGTCCTCTCGCCGGATCAACATGAACATCACCAACACAACCACCAGCCCCGCCGTCGCCAGTGGCTCCAACAGCGGCACCAACACAGCGCGTAACTCCGCCATGTTGAACGGCGATTCGTCGGGCACGATTCGCACGGGCTGCGGAGCGGGTTCGGTCGCCACGACGACCTGTCCGGTTTCGGGATCCTTTTCCATCTGCCGCTCGATGCGGCCGAGGATTGCTTGGACCTTCTCAACGATTCCGCCTCGCCCCACCGAGCGTAGCGTGTCGATTTTTTCGGTGAGATTCCTTTCGTATCGCGGAAACGAATCGATGAGGTTCCTCGTTTGTACGGCCACCACCCAGGCGATGACCGCGAACAGCGCAAATGCCGCGGCCACCACCGTCACGACGGCGATCACACGTCTGAAACCGCGGCGCTGTACGCGCCTTGACTACCGGCGTCAATAGGAACGTGAGCAGGATCGACAGAGCCAGCGGGATGAGAAACGCCCGTGCAAAGTAGAGTGCGCAGATGGCGATCGCGATGCTCGCCAGCAAGGCGAACGTGCGCAGAAAACTAAGCGGAGCCTGCCGTGCGGCCATTCGGGGGTAACTCGGTGTTTGCGAATCTGGTGACCTTTGTGAACCGCCACAAGGTGCAAGGCGTGTGCCACAAAAGTAATGTCCATTTTCGGGTTACCAATGTCGATGGTTCCCAATCATCGCCGATCGAAACGCATCGCGGTATATCGTTTGCGGAAGTCACCGCTGTCGTACTCGCGTCGAAAACAATGAAAGGCAAGTATCATGGAAAAACGAACTGACGACCCGGCACGCCGCAATGAATCTCGCGATGCAAATCCGGACCCGATCACCGGCGCACCGGGCGCCCATCCCATCGGCGTGGGAGTAGGAACGGCGGCGGGCGGCTTAGCCGCGGGCGCTGCTGCCGGTGCGATTGCCGGACCGGTCGGCGCCGCTGTGGGCGCCGTTGTTGGCGGTATCGCCGGTGGTCTGGCCGGTAAAGGAGTTGCCGAATCGATCGACCCCACGGCCGAAGAGGCCTACTGGCGCGAGAACTATACCTCTCGCCCGTACTATGACAAAGACACGTCATTTGACGATTACGGCCCCGCCTATCGTTATGGACTCGAGCAACGGACCAGTTCTCCAAATCGCAGGTGGGATGATGCCGAGACCGATTTGGGCGCCGGTTGGAACAAGGCCAAGGGCAAGTCGAAGCTCGGCTGGGATAAAGCCAAGCACGCCGCGCGACGCCTGGCACCGTGTCGAACGCGCAATACCTGGCGATGCCGACCGCGACGGGCGTTAGTATAGCCGTCCTCCGATTTGTCGCCTTGGCAACTTAAGTGCTACCAACCGCCCCGCTGACGTCCACGAGATGGCAGCGGGGCGTTTCATACGAGTGGTGCACATACGGAGCCGAGGTGCTTTCTCCGCACTTTTCAACAATTGACTTTTTATCACGGAGCTCCTCAATGTCCCTGGAACACCTTAGCGACCTCTTTCTTCACGAGTTGAAGGATGTTTACAATGCCGAAAAGCAGCTCACGAAGGCGCTCCTAAGATGGCGAAGGCCGCCAGCGACCCCAAGCTGAAGCGGGCTCGCAAGACCACCTGGCCGTTACTAAAGCACAAATCGATCGGTTGGAGCAGATCTTCAGTCACCTCGGCGCGGCGTGCGCGGCACAAAATGCGCCGGCATGGAAGGCCTGGTCGAAGAAGGCGCAAAGATGATGGAGGAGGAAGGCGACCCCGCCGTGCTCGATGCCGGATTGATTGCGGCTGCGCAGCGCGTCGAGCATTATGAGATCGCGGCCTATGGCTGCCTGGTCGCATTTGCAGAACAGTTAGACGATAAGACCGCTGCCAATCTGTTGAAACGAACCCTTGGTGAAGAAGAAAAGCGCGGATAAAGACCTTTCGAAAATTGCCGCGTCAATCAATCGAGCTGCGGCAACGGCGGCGGTGGCCTGAACAATGCGCGTGCCGTAAAACTCGCGGGTAGACCTGAAGCCCCGAACCGCTATATTCAAGAGGTGCGCCGGCCGTCGGCGCGTGCTGCGAATGTGGTGCCTTGGCTTCGAGGTCGGCCGTAATGGGAATGCTCAAGGAGTTCCGGGAGTTTGCCGTCAAGGGCAACGTCGTTGATCTGGCGGTGGGCATCATCATCGGCGGCGCATTTGGGTCAATCGTCACCTCGCTGGTCAACGACGTCATCATGCCGCCGATCGGCTGGGCAGCCGGCAATTTGGACTTCGCGCAGCTTGCGATCACGCTACCGGTCGAAACCGACGACGGTAACCCGGTCGAGATCCGCTACGGCAAATTCCTCAACAGCATCCTCACGTTTTTGATCGTGGCCTTTGCCGTGTTCTTGCTGGTCAAACAGATCAACCGGCTGAGGCGCAGCGAAGCGCCTCCCGCGCCGAACACCAAGAATTGCCCGTATTGCATCACGTCGATTGACCTGAAAGCCACCCGCTGCCCCCATTGCACGTCGGAGCTCACCTCAAGTCGATAACGGCCTGCCTCCGTGTCTCCCCATCTCCGTGCCTCCCTGTCTTGCCTCCGCCTCACTCCGGCCCAACTGACCCCGGCCGCGGCGGAATCCAACCCGCGGCTTCCACAATTTGATTCCCCTCCATCGCCATGATATCGTCAGGCGTGCTGTTGTAGCGAAACGGCGGTATCTTTGGCTGCACCACGAGCTGATTGTTGCGCAGCGCTGTTCTTGCCCGCCTGATGGAATCGGATCGGGCTCCGCGCAGTGTTGTAAATCACGTTGCTCTCGATCAGCAATTCCGTGCTCCCCTCGTCGATAAACATCCCGTTGCTCTCCGCGCGACCGCTGTTCGCCGGCACGTCGTGAATGATGTTGCCCCGCAGCACCGTCCCCGGCTGCCGGCCAAGCGTATAGATACCGCCGCCGTCCGACAGAAGTTGCATCACGTGATGAATGTGGTTCGACGCGACTAGATGGCCCTCGCACACCGTCTTCGCCGGGCTCCAGTTCCAGCCCACCGACACGCCAGTGTACGGCAAGTTGCGAATCTCATTGGCGGAGATTTCCGTGGCCTTGGCCATTCCCACCCACACTCCAACCGCGCCGTAATACAGTGCGCCGCAGCGTGAGATGCGGCAATGCGTGATCGCGTTGCCCTGCGAAACTGGGCTTAACGCACTGCCGGCGGCGACCGCGTCCGCCGAGGGAACATGCACTTGCGTCTCGCCCACGTTGACGCCATTCGCGGCCACGTCGCGAATCACGCAATGCGCGACGCGATTGTTTCGGCATGCGCGGCGAAACCAAACGCCACTGCCGCCCAAGTGTTCGAGCCGACAACGTTCGAGTGCGCAGTTCTCCGCCGCATCGAATGTGACCGCCGCCGGAATGAACGCCGAAGGCGAATTGGAGTCGCCGTGCCGCTCGGCATGGTTTGTCGCCTGGCTCTCGGCATATCCTCCCGGTGGAAGTTGCCACGCGCAATGCGACAGCGTCAGCCCTTCAAAGCGTAGATTGCGCACCGCTTGTGCATTCGATTCGTCGCCGCGTACGGTGATCAGGCCCGTCGCCACCGGCGCGATCACTTCGATCGTCGAGATGTCCTCGTTCGCAACCGGCCAGTACGTAAGCAGGCCCGACTCCGCGTCCAAGTACCATTCGCCCGGCGAGTCGAGCAACTCTGCGCGTTCTCGATCGCGTACCGCGGGTGTGACTCGAATCTCGTCATCGCAAAATGCGGAGACGGGGGTCCGACCGGCGATGCCAGGTGCACCGACCGCGACGCTTCGTCGATGTTGGCAATAGGCACGCGCGACACCGACCAATCGTGAAGAAACACCAGCTCCGCCGCGTGCAGCTTGCTCCATCGCCGCAGGTCGCCCGCCTTATAGGAAAAGCTCGTGCGGTTGTCAGGCCCCGCTTTAACGACGCGAAAATAGCCTTGGGTTGGAGTGCGTGCTCGCGGCCGACGCTGCCCGCCGACAAAGAGCTCACGGAACCGCCATCCACCGGACTTGGCTTCCGGGACCTCCGTTTGCCAGAGCTGCCCGTTCTGCCTCCAGCCGCTGATCGTTTGCCCGCCGCTCAGCACCGCGCGATCGCTCTCATGCGACTTATACGCGACTACCGAATCATCCTTCGCCGTGTCGTCGGGCATAAACACCAGCGGTTCACTCAATAAGTGCCGCCCGCTGATCACCACAGTCACGTCACTTTTTTCTTTTCGTTCCTGCAGGTGTTGCCGCACCGCCTGCTGCGCACGCACAATCGTCTTGAATGGCGCCGCCTCGCTCCCGTCAGCGCCGTCATCACCGCCGGAGGTTACATAATACGTTGCGTCCTCAGCGGCGCTGCGACCGTTAACAAGGCCACGACAAAAGCAACGTCGACAATGGTAAATGTTCGCTTGCACATTCCGCATTCCCCATTCATCTATTCCCCATTCCTACAACACCGGCCCCAAAATCCACGGCTGAAACTCCTGCTCGCCCAGCCCCAGTTCGCTCGCTCTTCGACTTCTTGCCGCTGGCCACAGCGAGAATCTCGTCGAAAATCTCCCAGCCCACTTCCTCCACACTCCGCCCGTGCGACAGGATCGCGCCGGCGTTAATGTCCATGTCGTCGATCATCCGCTCGTACATCGGCGTGTTCGTCGCCACCTTGATCGACGGCGTCGGCTTGAAGCCGAAACAACTCCCGCGCCCCGTCGTGAACACCACCACATTCGCGCCGCCCGCGACGATGCCGGTCACGCTCACCGGGTCGAGCCCCGGCGTGTCCATGACGACGAACCCCTTTGCGGTCACTTGCTCCGCGTATTGATACACCTCGTCCAGTGCCGTTGTCCCGCCTTTGATGATCGCTCCCAGCGACTTTTCGTAGATCGTCGTCAGGCCCGCCTCCTTGTTTCCGGGCGACGGATTGTTGTCGGGCGTGCAGCCAAACAAGCCGGTGTACCACTCCCACCACTTGATCCGCTCCAAGAGCTTGTCGGCCACCGCCGGCGTTCGCGCCCGCCGCGTGAGCAATTGCTCCGCGCCGTAAATCTCCGGTCGTCTCGCCGAGAATCGTCGTGCCGCCGCAACGGACGATCAGATCGCTCGCAAAACCGAGCGCGGCATTCGCCGTAATGCCCGAGCTGCCGTCCGACCCGCCGCAGTTTGTGCCCAACACGATTTCGCTCGCCGGCATCGTCTCGCGCCGATAGCTATTCGACGCGCGGCAACAATTCGGCGACCAACCGCACGCCCGCGTCGATCGTCTTCTGCGTACCGCCCAGGTCCTGCATCACGAGCACCGGCGGCCGGCCGTTCTGTCCAGCTTGCGGCGACGTGCCTCCGATCTGCACGAGCCGCTGGTCATCGATCAAATACCCCGGCGTCGCCGTCTCGCAACCCAGCCCCACCAGCAAGTAGCCGCCGATGTTCGGGTGCCGCGCAATTCCTCCCAACACGCGGTTGAGAATCCGATGATGCTCGCCGCCATACTCCATCCCGCATCCGCCGCCGTGCGCAAAAGCGATCACGCCGTCCACGTTCGAATAGTTGCGAAGCATCTCGGGCGAAAACCGCCTCGCGATGTAATTCGCCACCGACGCCGAGCAGTTCACGCCGCTGATGATCGCGATGTAGTTTCGCGTGCCCGCTCTGCCTGCCGGCCGGCGAAACCCCTGAAATGTGTGGCCCTCCAGCGGCGGCGGGTCCGCGGGCACGGCTCGTGGATTTTTCGTACTGCTGCTTTAACTCGCCGATCGCCATGTTGTGCGAGTGCACCCACTGGCCCGGCTCGATCGGCTGCGTGGCAAAGCCGATCGTCTCTCCCCACTTGCGGACCACGTCGCCCGTGCGAATCGGCGCAGTGGCGATCTTGTGCCCCTGCCGCACGGGCTCGACAAGCTTCACCGATCGTTCGCCCGCGGCCACAGTCGCCCCGCGCTCTAAATTCCGCGCAGCAACGCAAACATTGTCACGAGGATTGAGATGAACAACGTCAGGCATGCATAGTCACCGAGTTTAAACTGTCATTGGCCAGCCTAATGAGCCGCTCCCATGCTTACAACTACTGCTCGCGCAGAACCATCGTCCGTCCTTCGTAATTCACTATTTTCCTCCCCTCGCCCACACCTGCACCAACTCCACCACCAACTCCGCCGACTCCACCATCTCTTCCAGACACGTCCACTCCAGCGGCGAATGCGGATTGTGCTCTCCGGTCGAAAGGTTCGGCGTCGGCAATCCCAGCTCGGTAAAACGCGACCCATCGGTCCCGCCGCGAACAATCGTCCGCTTGCATGGCCGTCCCAGGTTCGCAAACGCACGTTCCGCATATTCCACCGCACGCGGCTCGCGCGCAAACCCTCGCGCATGTTTCGATACTGCTCGACAATCTCAATCTCGATCTTCGAGCCTGGAAACTCGCGCTCGCTCTTTTCCGCCGCCTTCCGCAAAACATTAGCATGCTCAGTCAGCATCGAAGTCTCAAAATCGCGAAGCAAAATCTTCAGCCGCACTTCGGCCACGCCCCCTTCAACCACGTACGCGTGCAAAAAACCCTCTCGCTCATCCGTCGTCTCCGGCGACCGCTCGCCGTGTGGCAGCCGGTTGACAAAATCCGCTGTGACTCGCACCGCGTTCACCATCCGTCCCTTTGCGATCGAAGGATGAATGTTCACGCCGCGCACGGTGACCTTCGCCATATCCGCTGAAAACGTTTCGGTGTCAATCTCCCCCGTGGCCGATCCATCGAGCGTGTAGCAGACTTTCGCCCCCAGCTTCGCCAAATCCACATGATCCACTCCGTGGCCAATCTCCTCGTCACACGTAAAGCACACGCGCACGCGCCCGCGGCAGCTCCGGATGCTCCAACAAATAGTTGGCCGCCTCCATGATCACCGCCACGCCCGATTTGTCGTCGGACCCCAACAGCGTCGTGCCGTCGGTGGTGATGATCGTCTTGCCCACAAGATGCTTCAGCTCGGGATTCCCCGCCACGCGAATCACCCTTGTCGCATCACCGGCCAGCGCGATGTCGCCTCCGGCGTACTTGCGGATCACCTGCGGCCGCACGTTCGCCCCGCTCGTCTCCGGCGACGTGTCGAGATGCGCGTTGAACGCAACCGTATCGACCGCTTGAGGCGCCGTTGCCGGCAGCGTTGCCATCACAATCCCTTGCCCATCCTGCTCGACCTCGCTCGCTCCCATCGTCCGCAGTTCTTCTGCCAGCATGCGTCCCAACTCAATCTGACCGGGCGACGAAGGATATCGTCCCGCATCGTCGTGCGCCGTCGTGTCAATTTGGACGTATCGGAGAAATCGGGCAAGCAGACGTTCGGCGTTCATGGACTTTGTGCCGGCGTTTCGGAGAGAATTCCGCAGCTCCCCGCGCCCATGCGGCGGCGCGGCGTTACA
Source organism: Pirellulales bacterium (assembly GCA_963829655.1). GTDB lineage: Bacteria > Planctomycetota > Planctomycetia > Pirellulales > JALHPA01 > JBBDYH01. The sequence goes on along the minus strand of CAWHJG010000002.1, from coordinate 3,632,928 downwards.
TGCACGTCTCTAAGTGTATTGCCATTCGCCAATTACGTCGAACGTAACGCCGCCAAATCACCTTGACCCCCGCTCACCGCCGTCTCTATAATCCCGCCGCTTTTCGCGCGGTTGAACTCTCAACCGCTGGTGGCTCTTTCACTTGCACGAAAAGACGCTCTTCGTTCGCTCATCGCTGGCGCCTTTGCCGCCGAAGGACCGTACGCTGGACAACCATACCGCCAACACCACGGTTGGTCTTGCGCGCTGCGCGCCGAAAGCGCTCGGCATCGTTCGTCGCTGCGCCGCCACTCCTGCTCGTCTTCTGCCTGTTCGCTATCACCTCACGAGCGGGTGCCGCAGAGATTCGCGTCGCCGCCGGCGACACTCGCCAGAAGATTGCGATCACCGCCGACACCGCCGCTCAATGGAAAGATGGCCGAACCGACCTGTCGCTCTTGCAAGGCAACATCACCATCATCCAAGGCAACACGCGCATTCGCGGCGAAGAAGCCCTCCTCTGGGTCGAGCGCCAAGGTGACTTCGGCAACCCGACCTACACAGTGATCGCGTATGTCGATGGCAGCGTCATCATCGATCAACCGCCGGCGAACGCGCCGAACGGCACGGCGAAACCGGTCGCTACCGCCGCCGCACAGATCACGCCGCTTCCCAAAACGACGCCTTGGTTCGGCCGATTTTACTCCGACCACTCGCCCGAAGTGCGTGCCGTGAAAACCACCGGCGAGCCAGACCCTAAGCCGCCTATCTACGCCCGCGCGGTCGAGCGCCGCACGCCGCCCGAAGGCATCCAGCGCACGCAATTCGCCGAGTCGCGCCCCGAATCGATCGCCGTGCCACAGTTCGCCGCGCCGGTCGTCGGCGCCCGCCGCGTCCAGGTCTTCCCGCGCAGTGGCGTTTCGATCCAGGCTCGCTATTTTCAAAACCCGCGAAATCCCAACGAGCAGGTCGCTGTCGTCACCAACGGCGTTCAGATTCGCATCGACGGGCTTGGCATCCCGCTACCGACAGGCGATCTCGTCGGCCAAACGCTCGATATCTCGGCCGACCGCGTCGTCATCTGGACGCCGAGCAACATTCGCGACTACCTCGAAGGCGAAGGCAACGAGGCCGAAAACGTGCCGCTCGAGCTGTACCTGGAAGGCGACATCATCTTCCGCGAAGGCGATCGCATCGTCTATGCACAGGCGATGTACTACAACGTGCCCCGGCGCATCGGCACGATCCTCAACGCCGAGGTCCTTACACCCGTGAAGAACTACGCCGGCCTTGCACGGCTTGCGCCGACGTGCTGCGGCAAGTCGGCATGGACCGCTTCGTCGCCGAAGGCGCCAGCGTCACCACCAGCCGCCTGGCCATGCCCAGCTACGAGTTCCGCGCCGGCTCGCTCGTGATCCAGGACCTACAGCAGCCGCGCAGTTAACCCGCTCACGCGACAGCCAGAAGTCGATCCGCTGACCGGCCAGCCGCTCTACGACCACCAGCAGCTCGTCACCAGCAACAACAACGTCGTGTTCCTCGAAGGCGTGCCGGTGTTCTACTGGCCGACGCTCGTCACCGATCTCGAAGAGCCTACGTTCTACATCCGCAGCCTCGAATACGGCAACGACTCGATCTTCGGCAACACCATCGAGACCGAATGGGACGTGTACCAGTTGCTCGGCTGGCGAAACCCGCCCCCCAACACCGACTGGGCATTGAGTCTCGACTACCTCAGCGACCGCGGCCCGGCGGCCGGCACACGATTCAGCTACGATCGCGACATTTTCTTCAACCAGCCCGGCGCACATATGGCCTGCTCGATGCCTGGTTCATCGACGACGAAGGCCTCGATACCATCGGCATCGACCGCGCTCTCATGGTCCCAGAAGAAGAAGTCCGCGGCCGTTTCCTCGCTCGACATCGCGAAGAGCTGCCGAACTATTGGCAAATCACCGGACAGGTGGGCTACATCACCGATCGCAATTTCCTCGAACAGTACTTCGAGCAGGAATGGGACGAGCAGCCCGACGCGCTAACCGGCGTCGAGCTCAAGCACACCGTAGACAACTCGGCGCTCGCGATCTCCGTGTACCCCCGGATCAACGACTTCTTTCTACAGACCGAAGAGCTTCCGCGCGTCGATCACTTCTGGCTCGGTCAGTCGCTATTCACTGACCGCGCTCACCTGGTACGAGCACACGACGCTCGGCTACCTGCGGCAGAATCCCGCTACGGCCGCCGTTGAATCCGCAGGACTCGGCAACGTTCGCCCTCCTGCCCTACGAAGCGACCGTCGAAGGCGAGCGCGTCGCCACGCGGCAGGCGCTCGAGCTGCCGCTCGACGTCGGCCCCGGCAAAATCGTGCCGTTCGTGCTCGGCGAAGCGGCGCATTGGGGTGAAGACCTCGCCGACGAGGATTTGCAGCGCGTCTACGGCACCGCCGGCATTCGCGCCAGCCTTCCCATCTGGTCGGCCGATCCCGCGGTCGAGAGCATGCTGTTCAACCTCCATGGCCTCTCGCACAAGGTCACCTTCGAAGCCGGCTTTGCCTACACCGACGCCAGCCAGGACGTGACCGACCTGCCGCTGTACGACGAGATCGACGACGACAACGTCCAGGCCTTCCGCCGCCGCCTTGCGTTCCAGGACTTCGGCGGTCCGCCACCGGTCCCGCCCGAATTCGACGAGCGGTTTTACGCCATCCGCCGCGGCCTTCACGAGAACGTGACCGGCCCCACCGAAATCGTGGACGATCTCGAAGTCTTCCGCCTCGGACTCCGCCAGCGCTGGCAAACCAAGCGCGGCCCGCCCGACAACCGCCGCATCATCGACTGGATCACGCTCGATACACACGCCGAAGTCTTCCCCGACGATGAGCAAAACTTCGGCGAGAACCTCGGCTTGGTCGATTACGATTTCCGCTGGCATGTCGGCGATCGGTTCACGCTACTCTCCACCGGTGCGGCCGACTTTTTCAGCCAGGGTCAGAAAACTGTTCACCGCCGGCGCATTCCTCAGCCGGCCGCCGCGCGGCAACGTGTTCCTCGGCTTCCGCTCGCTCGAAGGGCCGATCACGGCCAACGTGCTCCTCGCGTCGTATAGCTACCGCATGAGCCCCAAGTGGGTGTCCAGCCTCGGGTGTCTTACGACCTGACTCAAGGCGGCGCGCTCGGAGAAACTTTCACGCTCACACGCATTGGCGAGTCGTTCTTGTTCTCCGTCGGCGCAAACGCCGACCAGGGTCGCGACGACTTCGGTTTCTCGATCGCCATGGAGCCGCGGTTCTTCCCGCGCACGTCGTTCGGACGCCGAACCGGCATTGCCCTGGCGCCCGCCGGTGCATTCGGTATCGAGTAGGTCATGCACTCTGTGCATGACAACGAATAAAAATGGGACAGGTCCAATATTCAATGAGCCACTGCCGCCCCTGGTCCGCCAAATTCGCCGACGCCTTTCGCGGCTGGCGCGACGCGATGCGCGGGCAATCCAGCTTCTCGATCCATTTTGCGGCCGCCGTGGTAGTCATCGTGCTGGCCGCCCTGTTGCAGGTAGACGCCATCGAATGGTGCCTGCTCACGGGCTGCATCGCCGTGGTTTTTGTCGCCGAGCTGTTCAATACTTCGCTCGAATCGCTCGCGAAGGCCATCACTTCCGATCAGCATCCCGCCGTTCGCCAAGCGCTCGATGTGGCCGCCGCCGCGGTCCTCTTCGCCGCATGTGCTTCCGCCGTGGTCGGCGCGATCGTATTCGGCGGCCGACTCTGGCCCATTCTTGTCGATGCTTTCCAGCGGTAGGTATCGCGCCTGTCGTCATACCCGCGCGCGCCGCTACAACCCACACAGTTATTTGTGCCGCGTTAAGCATTCTCTTGGCACTATCCGCCGGTGGCCTACGCACCGCGCATAACGGTTGTTCCGAAAACACGTGGCTCTCTCGTGAGGGGATACCGTGGCCCATCGCGCCAGCATGCGGCCAACCACAAACCGGAATACGTCCGCGCGGCCGTTGATATTGCGCGAATTCGCAGCCGGCTTTTTTGCGGCGCTAAGCTAAGGTTCCTTGGCAAGAGAAATTCGCGGACTTATCGCCCGCGACGGATTGCCGTAAAGTCAATTCCCTCCGCCACGAGCGCCCGCCGCCGTGCGCGCCCCAACGCCCGAGTAGTTGGCCAATAGCGTTTATGTTGCGAGTCGCGGTCCACAATCTCGAGCCGGGAATGGTGCTGGCCAGGCCCATCCCGCATCCACACGATCCGCGCCGCTACCTACTCCAACGCGACCGCGAGGTCCCCGCCGATCTCGTCCCACGTCTCAAGCAGCTCGGCATCTTCGAAGTCTGGGTGCGCTGCCGCGACCTGGAATTCCTGGAAACCATATTCGACGAAGGGCTCGGCGATCGCCAGCGCGACATTTATTACCAGGTGCGCCGCAATTTCGAAGCGGTCATGCAGGGGGCCGCGCTCGAAATGGACATCAGCCGCTTCCAAGGCTCGATCGGCGACCTGTTCGGGTTCCTCAAGCAAAGCTCCTGCGGCAACGTGCTCTTGCAAAAGCTGGATGCCTTCGACAACTACCTCATGTCGCACTCGACCAACGTGTGCTACATGTCGCTCCTGTTGGGCATGAAGCTCGAGCGATACCTGATCGACCAGCGCTCGTTCAAAAGCCCCCGCGAAGCCAAGGATCTGCAGTTGCTCAGCCTTGGCTGCCTGCTGCACGACGTCGGCAAGATGCGCATCCCCGCACACATCCTCAACAAGCCCGGCCGGCTCTCCAGCGAAGAGATGGCGCTGATGGAGATGCACACGATCTACGGCCATCAGATGGTCAAGGGACAAGTCCCCGCCTCGGCCGCGCAGATCGTGCTCAACCACCATCAGCGCTATAGCGGCGGCGGATATCCCTCGCGGATCGACGTCTCCACCGGCGCCGAGATGCCGCCGCTGTCGGGCAGCCAGATTCCCGTGTTCAGTCGCATCGCCGCCGTGGTCGATGTGTACGACGCTGCCACCAGCCGCCGCTGCTATTCCGAGGCCAAGCTGCCGGTCCAGGTGCTCCACGAGATGCGCACCTGGTGCAAAGGCCACTTCGACCCCGCAGTCGAAAATGCCTTCTACGAGATCATCCCCGCCTTTCCCATCGGGCAGATCGTCACGCTCAATAACGGCGTCCAGGCCGTCGTCGTCGATTTCAACCCAAAATTCCCCGTGCGGCCCAAGGTCCAATGCCTCCGCGCCGCCAGCGGCGAGCGCTTTGCCGACCCTGCGCAGGAAGAAATCGACCTGTCGCAAGACACCGACTTGCAAATCGCCTGGGTCGATGGCATCGACGTCCGCCCCTTCACCGTCTCGCAAGAGCGCCCTCGCGCGAGTCTGCTGCACTTGCTAACGCGGTGTAACTGCATCGGCTGTCATTGCCGGTTGCTTGGAACTCGCCGTGGCGAGCTTGCCCTGCAGTGTTTTGGCGGTCGCCAGTGTTTTGCAACCTGGGTGGCTGTGTTTTGCTGCGGCAAGCAACCGTGTCACGTGACTGACCCGTAAATGTTCGAGTCACGCAAGCGTTGCCGGCGCCCGCAAAACACGGCGCGACGCCCATCTCACATCAACCCGCATGCCGTCACCGCCGAGCAACAAAAAAGTAGAATGTCCCTTTCTGACCTGAGAAGAGCAACCCTGTCTATTCGTTAACAACCTCGCTCAAACTCCAAAGATTCACAACTAGGTCTGGCGAACTGGCTGCAAGCAGTTTGCCGTCTGGCGAGAAGGCGAGTCGTTGTATGGCAGTCGCGTTTGAGTCAACTTCGGCCAATTTAGTACGCGTTCGAACGTTAAAAACCTGCACTGTTTCTCCCCCGATCGCGACGAGCGTACTGTCCACTGAAAAGGCAATGCTGGCGCATCTCACTCCCTTAATTTGCCACTGTTCCTCGAACGATTCGGTGTCAAGAAATCGCACGATACCTGCGTTATCGACGATTCCAAGTAACTTGCTGTCGGCGGAAAAGACTGCGTCGTGGACATATTTCGCATCGCCTCTTATCAACTGATAGAATTCGCCGCGCGTTGCCAACCAGACAGCGACTTCACCGCCAAGGCCACCCGACACGAGATAATCACCCCTGGGCGGGATGGCCACAACCGTTGTCGCGTGGCGGTAATCGAGCCGGTGGAGTAACGTCTCCGATTGAACGTCCCACACTCGAACCCCTTCGGTACCGCTGCAAACCAACCACTCGTCATTGTGCATAAAGCCGATCGATCGGTGATGTACATCCCCGGTCAATTGCCGATCCGCCAGCGTGACGATCTCTTCACCGCTTACTGCGTCCCAGATCCTGACACCGCGCCCGGTTCGCCCGGCCGCGACTTTTTTGCCATCGCTCGAAAACGCGACGCTCATGCATTCGCTACCGCCATCCAGTACCTTCAGCGCTTTCAGCGTCTGTGTGTCCCACAGCGTTAACGCACTCGGGCCCTTCGGCACGCGGTGTTGCCTTTGCCGTTCGCGAAATCCCGAAAGCGTGTAATCAAGTCGGGCGCTCCCGCACGTCGCCAGAATCGATTCCTTAGGCGAAAACGCAAGCCCCCAAACCTCGTAACCTATCGGCAAGACGCGCAGTCCGCGTCGTGCTGTGCCTCTTTCCGGTTTTTGTTCGGAGGGTTCGTCGGCATACACTCCTGAAACCATTGCCAATCCACTTGTCCAAGCCGATGCCGCCAAAAACTCTCGTCGCTTCATCGCATCACCTCGTCAATAAAATGCCTGCCGCGATCGCAGACAGTCCTTCATCTACCAACGCGCCCAGGCGAAGGTTCGAACCAAAAACCAAACCGCGGGTTTCCACATCCCGCCCTGCCGGCACGCCTCCCCCCTCTTCGCCGCACCAGCGGTACTTCGATTTAGACACATCCCGCACCCCCACACAACCCGAAGGCCCCCCAATTGCGGCAACCCGCATCGGCGGTTTCCCGCATGCCGAACTCGCAACGCACAGGAAACAACATTCCTGCCTTCCTGGCTTCCTTATTAAATTCGGCCACTTGTATAGTAATCGCCGCACTTGACAACTTACTGTACATCCACTACAATCACACCGCTGCCCTCACCCGGCCGCTTCGCTCTTTGAAAACCCGACAACTGCCGCACGGTGCCTGTTAACTGCGCCTCCCGTTCGGGTTCATCTTTGAGCATTTCCCATTTGCCGATCCTTGGCGACTTTGCGGCTTGGCGTCTGCCTGCCCTGAGCTCGCCGAAGGGGGCGTGAGACAACTGCGCGCCAGGTTGAAAAGTCGCTGCCTCGCCAACTAGGCTCAATGCTGCAACGCTCGTTGAATCAGCAACTTGCGCCAATCAACGTTTCGCAACGGACCTGATTTGTTCCCCATAACCCTGGGGCCCCCGTTGCGCTACAGAGTGGGGGAACAATTCTCGATTCGTGTCGGCGCCTGTCCCAGTCCTGCTTTCTCGCCGCAGCGAGTCGCCGTGTCTCGGACCCGCCGCGGTGGGGCGACCTGGCTTCCTTAGCGTTCTCGCTTTGCGGCTTGGGGTCTTTGCGTGAGATTTGCCTGCTGCGGGGCCAGCTCGCCGCGCGACCAAAAAACGTCAAATGTTCAAAAGTCGCGTCCGTACGCAACTACGCAAAACGCCGAACCTTCGACGCATCCGAAACTTGCGTCAAAACATGATCGCTCGCCAACAGGACTTTCGGCGCAAAAGTCGGGGCCCCCCCCTGCACAAAAAACGCGCTGCGCCAAAAGTCGTTTGTACCCGCGTCGCTTAGTCAACCTGCCCCGGCGCGCCGGGATTCGCGATTCGGTAACCCTGTTCCGACATGTCGGGATTCGCGCCTTCCCTTTGCACCTTCGCGGCTTTGCGTGGGACCATCTTTGGCGTGGTGGCGGGTGAGGGGCAACAGGTGCATAATTGCCCCTGAACGCAGACTCTAACCGCGGGCTAGCGCCCCGCGGCTGATCACCGAACCCTGAACCCACCGAACAAATGCGCATTGGCCATTTCCAGATCGAAGCCAAGACGGGACAGTTCGAAGCCAACCTCGACAAGGTCAGAGACGGACTCACGCGAGCCGACCGCGACCGCGTGGAGATCGTCTGCTTCCCCGAATGCTGCCTGACCGGCTACCCGGACAACGAAGAAATCGCTCGCCGCGACGCGTTTCCGCTCGACTCGGCAAGCATGATGAGAGTGCTCGACGCCACCGGCGGATTTCAGGCCACCGCGATCGTCGGCTTCAACGAGCTCCGCGGCCGCGACCTGTACAACACCGCCGCCGTTATCCAGCAAGGGCACCTCTTGGGCACGTTCAGCAAATGCTCGGCGTACCAGAAGTTCCACAAGCAAGGCCGCGAGTTCCCCGTGTTCGAGCGCGGCGGCGTAAAATTCGGCGTCGTCATCTGTTCCGACGGCGGGTACATCGAGCCCGCGCGAATCCTGGCCCTCAAAGGCGCGAAGATCATCTTCTCGCCGCACTACAACTACCTCTCAAAAGACGCCGTGGTGAACCATTTTCAAAAAGTCCGCGCCGACCACGTCGCCCGTGCCGTCGAGAACCAGGTGTATTTCCTCCGCGGCAACAACGTGAACCTCAGCCGCGACGAGGGGCTGAAGAACGCCGACGGCGTGGGTTACGGCGACAGCTACATCGTCGACCCGCTCGGCGAGATCATCGTCCGCAGCCGCCGGTTCCATGAAGATTTCATCTTCGCCGACGTGGACCTGAACATGACCAACGACAAAGCCTGGGGCGGCGCCGGCCGCTCGCGCTGGAGCTGGCAGGAGTTCAGGAAGTTGTTGGACGAGGCGGCCAATACCGATCCATGACCGCACCGAAATCCTCAGCTCGCACACTCGCCTTGACCGTCGCTTGTCTATCGGCGCCGTGGCTCGCGCCGGCGCGCCTATTTGGCGATGATTGGCCGCAATGGCGCGGACCGACGCGGAATGGCATATCGGAAGAACAGGACTGGTTTGACCGTTGGCCCGAAGGTCAAACGCCGCGCCAGGCCTGGAAGCGCGCGGTCGGCAAAGGGCACGCCAGCATTTCGGTCAGCCACGGCCGAGCATTCACCGCCGGTTGGGACGGCGAGCGAGACAAGATCTACTGCTTCGATGCCGCCTCGGGCGAGCCGATTTGGCAACAGTCCTACGCGTGCCGCACGATCACGCAATGGCCCGGCCCGCGCGCGACACCGACCGTAGACGGCGATACGGTTTACACCCTGGGTCAGTGGGGCCAGCTCGCTTCCTGGGACGCCGCGACCGGCCAGCGCCGCTGGATGATCGAGCTTGATCAGCGCTACATGCCCGACGTTGATTACGGCTTCCCCTGGTCGCCGCTCGTCGTGGATGAATTGCTGATCCTGCCCTGCGGCAGCCGCGGATTGGCGATCCGCAAACGCGACGGCTCAATCGCCTGGGGCGACGATAAACGGACCGGCGCCTGCGTCTCGGCGGTGCCTTACCAAAAGAACGGCGCAGCACGTGTCGTGGTATGTTCCGTCGCCGAGAATCGGAACTCGCTACAGTTCGTGGGCATCGATCCCACCAGCGGCGACGAGCTGTGGCGGTCTCCCGCGTGGCCCGAGAGATGGGCGCGACCGGCGTCGATCCCGTAATACACAACGGGAAGCTCTTCGTCACCACGGCACAGGAACACCGACAGGCGGCTCGCTTCAGCATCGCGGGAATGACTCTCAAACAGGACTGGTCCACCAACCGCCTGGCATCGTACACGAGCGGTTGCGTGTTTGTTGAAGGACACCTCTACCTGGTAGACAACCGCGGGATGCTCAAATGCATCGATTGGGAAACAGGAAAAGAACACTGGTCCCAGCGCGGCTTCGACGAGCGAGGAACGTTGCTCGCCGCGCGCGACAAGCTGCTGATCCAGACCGGTCAGAGCGGCGAGCTGGTCGTTGCAGCGGCGGACCCCGCCGAATACCGAGAACTGCGACGGACGAAAGCCTTTGCGGCCGATGGTGCAACCTTCACCGCTCCGTCGCTCGCCAACGACCGCGTCTACTGCCGCAGTTATGAAGGCGAAGTCGTGTGCTTGAGCTTCGCACCATAGGATCTCAGGCCTTCGCCATCCGCCCGTCGAGGTCCAATTCGGCGGCGATTGCTTGCATCGCCGTGAGCACATTTCCGGCGTGGTCCCACAGGTCCAGCTTGCCGTCGAAGCATGCTGCGCCGAAGGCCCCAACGGCATGTTCGACCTCCTCGCGTTTCACGCCCGCCGCAAATGCCTTCTCCTTCCATTTCTTTTTGACGCTCTTTACTTCGACCTCCCGAATGTCTTTTGTCGGCCGCACCAATGCAACCGCGATCACTAAGCCAGTGATCTCGTCACACGCGGAAAGCGCGAAATCAATTGGCCGCGATGGCTTTACGCCGGTCCCCTCCGTGTTGTGCGAAAGGATGGCGGTGATCGTCTCCTCGTCCAGCCCGCGCTCGCGAAGGATCGGCGCCCCCTTGGCCGGATGATCGTGAAGCGTAGGATGAATCTCCCAGTCGAAGTCGTGCAGTAAGCCCGCCAAGGCCCAGCGCTCCTCGTCGCCTCCGAGCTTGCGGGCGTAGTGACGCATTGCCGCTTCGACAGCGAGCATGTGGCGGCGCAGGCCCGCGTCTTTAACGAACTCAGAAACGGTTCTCCAGGCGGAATCGCGGTCCATGGGCCAGATGATGACCGGGGGAAATGAAGCTGGTAGGCTGATAGGTGGATCGATTGTAGCAAAGGGCGGCCAGATACGCGGAATTGAGAAATGGCATTTGGGCCGGGAACAAGTCGAACAGAGCGATTGACCGCCAGGTCGCCGATCACTCCGCACACAGCCCGCCTCTTCATATGGCTATTGTTGGCGCTCGCATTCTCGCTGCCGCTCGCCGGCTGCGGCGGCTGTGGCGACGCCAGCATTATGGAGGAAGATACCGCCGAGGCGGAGCTCGAAAAGGAAAAAGACAAGGCGCAGAAGAAAAAGGAAAAGCCCAAGCAGGATTTCGAGGACCCCAAGCTACACGTCTATCCGCAGGTGCCCGCGCCAAACCGCGCGTCGCTGGTCGTGAAGCCCGGCCATTGGAATACCGCCGTCGAGGAGATGAAGGCCAACAATTTTCATTTCCCCGAGGGCGAGTTGCGCGCGACGCTCGAATCGCGCACCGGCGGCGCGATCCCTGTCGAGCACACGCCGTTCTACATGACAACGTCGCGGCGCGCCCCGTTGTCCAAGGGTGTGTTGAAGTTTTTTGATCTCGAATACTTCGTGCCCGTCGGAACCGCCCTGCCGCGAATGTCGGTCGAGCTTCGCAACGAGCGCGGCGGCGGCCTGGCGCTTCAGAATTACGAATACTTCCGGTTGCTGGGACCGCATCAGTACTACTTCGTGGTGCTGAGCGACACGCCCGAAGCGTACCTGGGCCTCCGCGACATGGACTCGCTGGCAGCGCCGGGTTTTGAAGGTCTGACACCCGACGCGCGGCACTACGCGCTGGTGCTCCCGCGCGTGAAGAAGCGAGTCCCGCTGCCAACCAACTCGCTCTCCTGGACCAGCATTGCCTATGTGATCTGGGACGATCTCGATCCAGCGACCCTCGACGACGACCAGCAGCGTGCGATGCTCGACTGGCTGCATTGGGGCGGACAATTGATCGTGAGCGGCCCGGGTACTCTCGACAAACTCAAGGGAACTTTCCTGGATCCACCGGCGCCGGCCTCATCGTATTTGCCGGCCGCGGCGGGCGAGAGCATCAAGCTGTCGCAGGAGCAAATTGCCCAGATGGCTGGGCCGTGGACGATTCCGGGCAATGGCGGCGCAAACCGTCGGCTGGTCTCGACGAGTGAATGGTCGGCCGTCGAATTGAAGTTGCACCCGCAAGGCAACTACGTGCCGAACACGGCCAAGCAAGTGGCGGAACGCCGCGTTGGGCGCGGTCGAATTGCCGTGACGTCGTTTCGCATACGGGAGCGAAACCTGCGAACGTGGCCCTGCTTTGACGGCTTTTTGAATGCGGTTCTGCTGCGTCGCGAACCGCGGGCGTTTTTCAAAAATGTGGGCATGTATGACGAGACTGGAAAGAACGAAGTGGGAGTTGGCTGGGCAGAGTATCCGCCGGCAGTCGATCGCGCCACACCACCGGTGAGCGGCAATACTCTCGATCAGCCGTGGCCAAACCACATGACCGACGCGCAGCTTACAACCACGCTCCGGTACTTTAGCCGCGATCTGAATCTAAACGGAGAATTCGCGGCCCGCGGAGAGGTCTCAGCACCAACTGGAACTGCCTTCGATCCAAGCGGAAACTTTCAAGGAGGATTTCCAACGCCGGGCTGGCCCTCGCCGCAACCGCTCGCCAAAAACGACGAAGATGAGTCGCAAACGGATGAGGAGGGAAACGCTCTGATTGCAGGCAAAGTTTTGCCGCACGGTTCGGGGATCGGCGGCTGGAACGACTTTGACGGTGTGTCGGCCGCCGCCCGTACTTCGCTGAGGCAAGCGGCGGGGATCCGCATACCCGATGGGTCATTCGTGCTGTTCGTGCTGACGGTGTACCTGGCCGTCCTCGTGCCACTCAACTGGTTGATCTTCCGTACCATGGGGCGGGTCGAGTTGGCATGGGTGGCGGCGCCGCTGATTGCGATTGGCGGCGCGGTGGCGGTGATCAAGCTGGCGCAGCTTGATATTGGCTTCGCCCGGTCGCAAACGGAGGTGGCCGTGCTTGAAGTTCATGCGGACTATTCCCGCGCTCATCTGACGCGCTACACGGCGCTGTATTCGTCGCTGACGACCGAATACGACTTGGTATTCGACGAGAAGAATGCGCTGGCAATGCCGTTTGCAACCGACCCGGAGTTCACATTGCTCCGTAGCCAGGGACTGTCGCCGGTCAATCTCTATCGCGACGAGGAGGAGTCACGGCTTGCCGGCTACCGCGTGCAATCCAACTCGACCAGCATGGTGCACAGCGAGCAGATGGCCGATCTCGGCGGTGTTATTTCCTATCACGAAAAGGACGGTCGCCACGAGATCTTCAATCGCACGAAGTACCCGCTGACGAGCGCCGGCGTGATTCGCAAGGTGGACGATCGGATGGAGGCTGCGTATCTCGGCGATTTGAAAGAGGGAGCCGCCGTGGCGGTGCGATTCGACACGGCGCCGTCAGAGCCGCCTCTTTTGCCGCAGTGGGATATGACGAGCACTACAGACGAACGCGACGTGCCGCTCACACGGCTGTTAAAACTTGCACAAGAAGGCGAACAACTAGAACCGGGAGAGGTGCGGCTCGTGGCGGTGATCAAACAATCGCTCCCCGGGTTGTCCGTCGAACCGGCGGCCTCGCAGAACGACCGCTCGGCCACGGTAGTCGTGGCCACGCTCAAGCGGCCGTCGCTTGCCGCCCGCCCGCCGCAGCGCGACACGAATTCGCGGTATGATATCAGCGAAAAGAAATACACGCCGGACGAGGAGACAGAGGTGCAATGAGCGTTGAGAGGGGTAAGCCCAATCGACAAACGACCGCCAGGCCAGACCTGCGCTCGCCACCGCGGTCAGCAGTGGGGCCGCCTGCCACCGTGAACGGCGTGCCTCAGGCGAACGTTACCGGCGACATTCCGATGGCGACGGTCGCTGTCGTGCCGGCGGCAAAACCTGCTCCGCCCCCGCCGCCGATGATCGAGCTGATCAACTTCGGCAAGCGGTATGGCGATTTCACGGCGGTCGAGCAGCTCAACTTACGCATCCCCAAAGGTGAACTATACGGCTTCATCGGTCCCAACGGCGCAGGCAAGAGCACCACCATCCGCTTTTTGGCCACGCTCCTAAAGGCCTCGCACGGCGAGGGCGTCGTCAACGGCCACAGTGTCACGCGCGATCCGCTCGGTGTGCGGCGCTGTGTCGGCTACATGCCCGACAACTTCGGAGTGTACGACGGGATGCGCGTATGGGAGTTTCTGGATTTCTTCGCGGTCGCTTATCAGATTCCCAAGGCGAAGCGAAAGCAGGTGATCGGCGATGTTTTGGAGCTATTGGACCTTACGCACAAGCGTGATGACTTCGTCAACGGTTTATCGCGCGGAATGAAGCAGCGGCTGTGCCTCGCGAAGACGCTCGTGCACGACCCGCCACTGTTGATTCTCGATGAGCCATCGAGCGGCCTCGATCCGCGCGCCGAATGGAGTTCAAGGCGCTCATGAAAGAGCTGCGGCGGATGGGAAAGACGATCCTTGTTTCGAGTCACATCCTGAGCGAGCTGGCCGACATTTGCACGTCGATTGGCATTATCGAACGCGGGCAGTTATTGATGCACGGCCCGATCGAACAGGTGTATCGACAGATTCGGCGAAACCGGCTGGTGGAGATCAAGTTTGTGGAGGGGATGGATGTCGGGTTGTCGATCATCCGCTCGCACCCGGCGACGCGCAGCGTGACGGAAGACGAGAACCGCGTGACAGTGGAATTGGAGGGGAGCGACGCAGTGGTCGCCGAATTGCTCGATCAGCTCGTGCGGCAGAAGGTGCGGATTCGCAGTTTTGCGGATAAAGACCCGACGCTCGAGGACGTGTTCATGCTGGTGACGAAGGGGATTGTGGCGTAGGTTGCCTCGTTGATTCACTCACAAAGCGGCCGATGGTATCGGCCGTTTATCATTTTCCATGTGCGGCCGTTTCACACTTCGCACGCCGCAAGGCGTTCTGGTCGAACAATTCCGGCTCAAGAGCATCCCGCCCTTGCAGCCGCGGTACAACATTGCGCCGACGCAGCAGATCGGCGTGGTCCGCGAGCGCGAACCGGCACAGCGCGAGTTCGCCTGGATGCACTGGGGCCTGGTGCCGCACTGGGCCAAGGACGCAAGCGGCGCGAGCCAAATGATCAACGCTCGCAGCGAGACCGCCGCCGACAAACCGGCGTTTCGCGACGCATTCCGCCGCCGCCGCTGCCTGATCGTCGCTGACGGGTTCTACGAATGGAAGAAAGCAGGCAAAACAAAACAGCCCTATTACATCCGGCTCAAGGATGGCCGGGCATTGGCATTCGGCGGCTTGTGGGAACGCTGGGGCGAGGGGGACGAGAAGCTCGAGAGCTGCACGATCCTGACGACGAGCGCGAACGAGTTGTGCGCCGCCATGCACGACCGGATGCCGGTAATCCTTGGCCCGGCCGACTACGACCGCTGGCTCGATGCAGCCCTGGTCGATCCAGCGAAACTCAAGTACATGTTGGAGCCGTATCCAGCCGATGAGATGACCGCCGAGGCGGTGAGTACGCGGGTCAACAGTGTGGCGAACGATGATGCAGGATGCGTCGAGACGCTCGACGAGATGCCACAAACCCAACAGCCGCTTTTCTAGCCGCGCTAATCTGATGCGCTGGCTGTCTCGTCAATTCCCCCCTTCACACTCTTCACCTTCACCGTGTACGGCCCTGCGCCTTCGACAATCCACCGAACATAGACGGCCTTCATGCCAGGAATGCTGTCGATCTTCATCTTCGCCGGGTCGCGCTTCTGCTCCTTCGGTCGCTCGAAGAACTTCTCCTCGGACTGCACGCCGGCAATCACCTTGAGATCTTTCCCCTCGATCGAAACGATATCCGGCTGTGTGATCTTGTTCTTCACATCGCCCGCTGAGTGTGTCGGCTGAAGTCGCTCATTGGTCACCGTGGCGGTCACCTCGCTAAATCCCGCGCCGAGCGACTTCACCGCGAGCGATTGAACCTTCACGCGGGGCAACTGGTCCGCGTGGTACAGAGTGAACGCCATGTTGCGGTGACATTCTTCTTCCAAGAGGAACGACGGCGGCTGGCGTACCCAATTCTTCTTCAAGCCCCCAACCTCGATCTTGCCGTAGGTCGGATGATCAACCTCGTGCCACCTCACCGCACCGTCACCCAGAAGCACGTACTTTTCAAACGCCTTCTGGTCCTCCTGCCGGCCAAAAAAACCCTCGCCAGACTGTTTTCGGAAAAAATTAAACGGCGTGAACAGCTCATTGGTGAATGTGAAGACGCCCTGCATCTGATGCAGCCAATCAATTTCGCCGCCGTAGACGACATACAAGTCCTCGGCGACGTTCATGTACTTGTAGCCCGGCAGGATCTGCTCGCCTCGGCGGCCGATCTCGTTGTAAACCCCCAAATCCTCCCCCTCGAAGCGGTCTTCCCTCACACCGGGGCCGCGAAGGATCATCCCGCCCGAGTTGTGATAAGTCTGCGCTCCGGCGATGTTCGGGTGCGCCATAACGAACTCGGCCATCAGCCGATTCTCGCCGATCGAAAACGGATAACGGTGCGAGCCGTTCTGCACATAATCCGGCTGCCAGTTCCACGGCCAGTCGCGATTGGGATCGTAAAACCCGTCGCCGTCTTCGTTCACGCGCCCGTCGCGGTCGTTGTCGATCCCCTCCTGACCCAACAGCGTGTATTCCCCCTTCTCGTCTGGCTTCGCCGGGATGAGCAGGTCGGAATAGTCCGGATGTCGCTTTTGGCGACCGTTCGGATCACGGACGCGCATCTGTGTGATGTGCCCATCGCCGTCCAGGTCGTCGGCGGCATCTTCGTCCAAGCGTCCGTCGCGGTCGTCATCGACCGGCCGCAGCCCGGACCGCGGCGAGTGCGTCGTGTTCGGCCGCATCATATGTGCGTCGCGCGCGTCGGGGCTGAGCATCGGCAGGATGTAGAACACGCGGTTGTCCACGAGCTCGGTGACCTGCGACGAGCGACCGTACGACTCGAGCAGATACCACGCCGTGTACAGCGCTACCTCGACCGATTGAACCTCGTTCGCGTGGATGCCACCGTCGATCCAGAATCCTGGCTTTTCCTCTTCACGGCCCTGCTTGAAATTCGTAATCGTGATCACCCACATCTCGCGGTCGCCATACGATTTTCCGAGCGACTGGAGCTTGGCGCGATCCGGGTGCGCCTTGGCAAGCTTCTGCAACAAGTCGCTGACCGCGGCGTAGTCGTGGTATCGATTCCAGCGCGCCTCGACTTTCGGATTGGCCGGCGCACCGGCGGGTTGATAGACGGCCTTGTCTTGCGCCGCGGCAAGCGAAACCGTCGCGAGTGTGATTGCCAGAGCCAATCGCCCGAACATCGCACCGTTCCGCCCCGGCGAAGTTGAACTGTTACTGCGACTTGGCATCAGCGAACCTCCGACTTGAGTTCAATAGCGGCTTCCACGCGACCGACGGCCGGTGCATGTACGACGATCTTGCCTGCGACCGGTTTGTCGTCGCCGGCGCGCACAAGCCAAAGTAGCTCGGCTTTTCCCCCGCTGCCGGCCAATGGAGCAATTTCCCGCCGTGGTGTGTTCTGAATAAAGGTCACGCCCTCGGGCAACAGAAGTTCCGCCTGCAGAGGGTACGGCGTGCCGCTGATGCGACCCATCTCCGACATCGTCGGCAAAAAGCCCGTGTTGACCGCCGCGCCGGTAATCCGATACACACCCCCGCCAAGCGATTCGACCTTCGAATCGGTGATTTTGATCTGCGGCAACAGATCGACCAGCTCCACGAGAAACTTAGCGTGCTTATCAGTGAGTGGATCGATCTCCTTCGCCGGTGGATTCAAAAGCACGAATGGCTTGAAGCCGCCAATTTCAACTTTCTTGCCAGCGAAGTCAGGATGCTCGACCGTTTTCCAAGGTACAAACCCGTCGATCTTTTCGCGCTCGAACCAGCGAAGAGCATTCACGTGGTCGCCGTTCCGATCGTCGGATTTCTTTGTCGCTTTTTCATCCGCCTTCTTTTCGGACTCCTTGGACTCATTGTCTGCCTTATTGCTATCCGCTTTCGCGGCAGCATCAGATGACTTGCCTGCGTCTTGCTTCTTCTCGACCGCCACCTTCGGTATCCACCAGCCGCGCGCGGCCAGCGACCAGCGACCATAGTGGTAGTACGCCCAATCGCTAGCGCTCCCCTGCCCTGCCGGCGAAGCTGGCGGATCCTTACCGCCGTGAAGCTCGCGGTACTTCTCGGCGATGTAATTCACCAGATCGGCATCAGCCGATTGGATTGAGGTCTTGATCCGACCCTGCTCATTGCCCGCCTTCCACGGATGCATCACATTGTCTTCGGGCGTAAAGCAGAAGACGAGGGCGATGTTGGGATGGTCGTATGCAAACTCGGCGACGGCTCGCGTCTCAGGCTCCGAGATTTGATTTGGTCCAGCGCCTGTCTTGAAGACCGGATACTTGAACGTGAAGTTGCGGTTAAAACTTACCCCGCCGGCGCCGTCCTCGTTGAACGATTCGTCATGGTCATCGTCGCGGCCTTCGACGTACAGCGAGAATTCACCACGCTCGTTCTTTTTCGCATTGGCCTCCACCATCACGCGCGGATCGTCCGGATGCGGGCGATGTTTCCCGACTGGATCTTCCACGCGCATCATGGTGATCAGGCCATCGTTGTTCAGATCATCGGCAGGGTCTTCGCCGACTGCGTGATCTCGGTCATCGTCGGTCTTGCGGGCATTGCCGGCTCGCTCCTCGAACGGCTGCGTAAAGAACGCCTCGCTCCCATCGGGATTCGGCCGCGGAATAATGTAGAAGGTCACGCGGTCCAGCAGATCGCGACCGCCCTGGTCATCACCGCCAGAGCGCTTTACGAGATCGCGCACAACGCGGACCGCCAATTCGCTTCCAACCAGGTGCGGCGCCTCGACGCTTCCAAGCACGAGAATGGCCGGTTTTTTGTCGATGTCACCGCGCCCGACCGTTACGAGCCACACGTCGCGGCCACCGGGCGATTTAGCGAGCGACTCTAAGTCGCAATTGTCGCTCTTGGCAAGTTCCGTAAGCTCTGCCGTTAGGGCGGCAAAATCGCGGTATCCTTCGATGGCCGGCTTACCGGCTATCGCCGCCGAGATGTATGCGACTGCAATTAGCGCCACCGCGATCGCGGTGGGTGCAAGACTTGAAGCCAATGAACCGCGGCCGGCGGAAGTATTCGCGCGAGTTGAATCGAGCATGCGGAGCGTCCGTATCGAGCGTGGCAACAACAACGAAAGTATAGGTTTCCGGCATGGCAGCCGTAGCGTTTGGGCTGCATTATGGACAGAACCGATGCTCGGTGCCACACGTGCAAATACGAGATGCCGCCTTGACTTGCTCAGTCGAGAATTACAGGCGGGCGGCCCAAGTCCCCCTCGTCGCGGCGCTCCCACTCGCGGCGGACTTCGTTCAGACCGTACATGCACAGCTCGAAATCGTGGCTCAGCCGGTGGAGCAGGTCACTCTCTTCGTCGCGGTCGGCAACGCGAATCGTGCTGGCGATGTAATAGGCACGCTTCCCTTCCCGGCAATAGTCCACCAGCGAATCCCTTCGCTGCGGCGAGCGCATCCGCCGCACCGCCTCGGGAAACACGCCGGTCCAAAACAGCGTAAAGTCGCCGATATGGCGATGCACTTCCCGCTTGGACTCTCCGATCCGCGCATCCGCCTCAACGAGCATGTCGGCCACCTGATCGAGCCGGTTGCCGGACAGACTGCGGATCTTGTAGATGGCGTCGGAATGCACGAACCGCGCGAGCAGCCGGCTGATATACTCCAACAACGGGGGGTCGGCGACGCCTAGACGGGTCTGAAAGGCGTACTCGGTCAACCCGGTAAAGTACCGCTGTAAATGCTCACTCGGTCGAGTCGATTGCACTTACTTCTCTCCTTGGTCGCCCGGAGCGGAAGGGAGCGGGGCAACCTTTGGGTCTCCGCCATCGCTTATATTCGGCGGGTTTGGATCATTCCCTCAAGTCACAGGCACGCTTAAGTGGATAAGCACCGGCTACTCAATTATTATTCGCGCCCGCAAAGTGGCAAATGCAGGACGAAAAAACTTAGCAACTCGGCAATCTCGGGGCAGAAGGGAATTGCGCCTTAACCGCGCAATTCAGCTAGTGAGACAGGGACGGGAGGCGTATCGTGGAACCTCGCTTGTCGGCCTCTGGCCTGTAGCCGCCCGACTCAATTAAAGTAGTTACATGGCCACCACCGATCGACCACGCTCGCGCGGCTTCGACTCTCCCGCTCAGGAAGCGTTCCTGAACCTATGGCGTACGTACGATCGGCTCCGCATTCACGAGGAAGAGGTGTTCGGCCGCTACGATCTTACACCTCAACAGTACAACTCGTTACGGCTGTTGAAGCGCGAGTATCCCGGCAACTTGCCCACGCTCGTTCTGGCCTCAAAACTTGTCTCGCGCAGCGCCAGATATCACGCGGCTTCTCGATCGATTGGTGGAGCGGGGGTTAATCGAACGCGAGCGCCCGGCCGATAACCGCCGCATGGTGCGCGTCGGAATCACCGCCGCTGGATTGCAGTTGGTTCGCGACATGGAGACCGACGTCAGGCAATGCCACGAGCGGCAGTTAGGTCATCTTGAGCAGGCCGACCTGGATCAACTCATTGCGCTTTTGCGAGCCGCTCGTCGGCCGCATGAGGCGGATGATAGCAGTTGGCTCTAGATCGGGCTAATTCGTTGACACTGTTGTAGCCCACAATTAGCATCAATGCGGCACGGAACTGTAAGCCGGGCGAATAGCTGCAAACTCAAAAGCGAGTTATAGGCGGCACTCTAGGGCCTGCGTTCGTATCGCCAATCGCGATTGCCCGCGCTCTGCAGCTTCGATCGGCTCAGGGAATTCAGGCACTCTTCCTTAAGGCGCTATTGCCATGCGAAAAGCATTTTTGATGCTCATCCTGTGTACAACGGGCAGCTTTGCGCACGCTGACGTAATCACGCAATGGAACGACGTATTGATCGGAGCGCTACGCACCGGCGACCCCGGCATGCCAGGTCCGGGCTGGGCTTCGCGCAATAGTGCGATGCTGCACGGCGCAATGTTCGACGCCGTGAACGCGGTTGATCGCACGCACACGCCTTTCAAGATCGACATGACGGCGGCCCCGGGAACGTCGAAAGACGCAGCAGCCGCGCAAGCGGCCCACACCGTTCTCTCGGCGCTTTACCCCAACCAACAGACCACATTCAGCGCGGCATTGACGCAGAGCCTCTCCGGTGTGCCGAATGGTCCCGGTAAAACACACGGCATCGCACTGGGAACTACGATTGGCCAGCAACTCCTAGCCGCGCGAGCCAACGATCATGCGGGCGACGTCGTCCCGTACACGCCGCTGAATCAAGTCGGACACTGGCGACCGATGCCGCCGTTGAACCTGCCAGCGCTCGGACCCGGATGGGGGCTGGTAACGCCGTTTGCCATGACCGGTGGTGCTCAGTTTCATCCCCCCGCGCCCCCGGCATTGACCAGTCAGGCCTATGCCGACTCTTACAACGAAGTGAAAACGCTTGGCGCAAAGAACAGCGCATTGCGTACCCAGGACCAAACTGATATTGGCATCTTTTGGGGCTACGACCGGCCGGGCACGGGCACTCCGCCGGTCTTGTACAACCAGATCGCGCGTGCGGTGGCCGATCTGGCCGGTAACTCGATGGAGGAGAACGCCCGCTTGTTCGCTCTGGTCAACGCAGCTCAGGCCGATGCAGGAGTCGCGTCGTGGGAATGCAAGTTCGTATACGATTTCTGGCGACCGGTCGAAGCTATTCGCGAGGGTGATCTGGACGGCAATCCGGCGACGGTCGGCGACCCGACCTGGGAGCCGCTGGGAGCGCCCGGCGGCCCAATCCCCGGCGGTGGAACGATTGAATCGTTCACGCCACCCTTCCCCGCCTATGTTTCGGGGCACGCCACCTTCGGCGCGGCTACGATGACTACGTTGGCTAACTTCTACGGCACCGACAGTATTTCGCAGCTATTGGGCCAGCCGCTGGTGTTGCACTCCGACGAGATGGCGGCAAACTACACGCGAACCTACACCTCGTTTGAGCAGATGTCGGTCGAGAATGCGCGGAGCCGAATTTATCTCGGCATTCATTGGAACTTTGACGACATCTACGGGCGCCAGCTCGGCGATCAGGTGGCTCATCACGTCAGCGCGACGTTACTGACGCCGATCCCTGAGCCGAGCACGATCGCGCTGGCGGCGTTGGGGTTGGCATACCTGATCTGGCTGATGAAGAAGAGCGGCCGACGCCCACATTGTCGGTGACCGCGCGTCACGAATTATCATTCAGGGCAGCAAACAGCGACGCGACGTACTCGCCCACATCTTTGAGCACCGCATCGCGCGGCATGTACTCGGCTTCAGCAACTCGGCGCACTACCGCCGACCCTACGATCAGGCCATCGGCCACCGGCGCAAGAGCCGCACGTGTTCCGGCGTGCTGATTCCAAACCCAACGCAAATTGGAAGCTTGGTCTGTTCTCGCAGCCACCCGACATTGTCCACCAATTCTGGCGGCAACTCGCGACGCTCGCCGGTGATGCCCGTCACCGAGACGTAGTACAAAAAACCAGTCGAGGTGTTCGCGATACGGACCGCCCGCTCGCGCGGCGTCGTCGGCGTGACAAGCTGGATCAAGCTGAAGTCCGCCCGGCGGCAAACTTTCGCCAATTGCTCCGCCTCTTCCACCGGAAGATCGGGGACGATTGCGCCGGCGACACCCGCGGCGCGCGCGTCTTTGACATACCGCTCGATGCCATGGCGATGTACGATCGCGTAACTCACCATGGTGACAAGAGGTGCGGCCAGCTTCGACGTTGCCTCGCGCAGCATGGCGAGGATTGAAGCGAGCTTGACGCCTTTAACTAGGGCCCGCGTGTACGAGGCCTGAACCACCGGCCCGTCCGCGATCGGGTCGCTGTAAGGGATGCCGATTTCGCACAGGCTCGCGCACGGCGCACCATTTCCGCGATCACGAGTTCTGTAAACTCCAAGTCCGGATCGCCCGCGGTGACAAACGGCATCAGCGCCCGTTTGCGGTTCTTGCGAAGGTCGGCGAAGAGATCGTCGATGCTGGACATGTCGCCCTAATACTGCTCCCCGCGCAGCCGCGCGATCTCGGCCGCGTCTTTGTCGCCGCGCCCGGAAAGGCAGACAACGACAACATCGTCCGGTCGGCGCTTGCGCAGTCTCGATCGCCTTGGCCACCGCATGCGAGCTTTCCAAGGCCGGGAGAATTCCTTCGGTGCGGGCGACGATGCCAAACGCCTCGAGCGCTTCAGAGTCGCGGACGCAGTCGTACTTTACCCGTCCACTATCCTTCCAATAGCTGTGTTCGGGTCCCACTCCCGGATAATCCAGCCCTGCCGAGATCGAGTGCACGTCGCAAGTCTGCCCGTCCTCGTCCTGCATGACGTAGCTATAACTACCGTGAAGCACGCCTGGCGAGCCATACGAAAGCGGCGAGGCATGATCCCCCGCGTTGCAAGATCGGCCGCCCGCCTCGACGCCCAATAGCTCCACTTCCGCGTGCTCGACAAACGGGTAAAACATGCCCGCCGCATTGCTGCCTCCGCCCACGCAGGCGACCACGACATTCGGTAGGCGTCCCAACTGCCGCTGCGATTGCTCGATCGTTTCGCGGCCGATCACCGACTGAAAATCGCGCACGATCCGCGGAAACGGATGCGGTCCCACGACCGATCCCAGAATATAGTGCGTGGTTTCCACCGACGTCATCCAGTCGCGCATCGCCTCGTTGATCGCGTCGCGAAGCGTGCGCGAGCCGGTCGTGACCGGCCGCACCTCCGCGCCCAACAGTTTCATGCTGAACACATTGGGCCGCTGCCGGCGGATGTCTTCTTCGCCCATGTAGACCACGCACTCCAGGCCAAAACGAGCACACGCGGTCGCCGTTGCCACGCCGTGCTGCCCGGCGCCCGTCTCGGCGATCACCCGCCGCTTGCCCATGCGAATCGTCAACAGCGCCTGGCCGAGCGTGTTGTTAATCTTGTGGCGCCTGTGTGGTTAAGATCTTCGCGCTTGAAATAGATCTGCGCTCCGCCGCAATGCTCCGTGAGCCGCTCGGCAAAGTACAACGGCGATGGACGTCCGACAAAGTCCTTCAGTAAACCATCGAGCTCAGACTGAAATGAGCTGTCGCCGCGAGCCGCCTCGTAAGCTGCCGCTAGCTCGTCGAGTGCCCGCATCAGCGTCTCGGGCACGAAACGACCACCGTAGTTGCCAAAGCGGCCGAGTTGATCGGGTACCGGTGGAGTGGCGGGCATGTATGCTTGACGAGGAAGAACGCGAGCCGCGTGCGAAACAACAAGATTGTATTGTGGATGCGACGGGGAGGGGGTCAAGCCCTGATAGAACCCGTCGCCTTTTCCACCAGCGCCGAATGGAAGTGCAAACGGAAAAGTATAGAATGCCGGATTCTCGCCGCTCAACGATCAGCCGCGCAGCTTCGCAATAGCGCCGCCAATCACGCTGATCACAAGCACGGCGATCGCCACCCAGAACTTGATCGACTTCCCCGTTTCGCGAACGCTCTTCTCAACCGTCTTGCCACTCTCGTCAACGATGATGTCGATCACGGTCCCACAGTGCTGGCAACGGCTGCCGGCTTTGAACCCCGGCTTCTGAGTTTTTTTGCATTTGCCGCATTGTACGACCATCTCTTGCGGTCCAGTGCTGAACGGCAACGCTCCCGGCGACGGGGAAGCCGAGAAGTCTGGCGCCGCCGGTGGCTCGCTCGTGCGCTGCGAATCGAAGAACGATGAACCGAATGGCCGCGATGAGGTGGCCGCTTGCGGCCGGCGGCTTGCTTACGTCCTGCGTCTGCCGTTGGTAGATCGGCTGCTGGCCCTGGCTGGCCGACGGATCAAATGCAGGCGCGGATGCGATCACGGTCGGCGAGGTCGCCGGTTGCGATTGAGTGATGGGAGAAGGTGCGGCCTGAGGCCTCGAAAACGCCGGTGGAGTGAGCGGTCGCGGAAGCTCGATCCGCGGCGGCGTGGGCATTGAGCGGGGAAAGTTTGCAACGCTTGGCGGCACGTTTTGAGGTCCTGCTGCCGGTGGCGACTGCCCCTGCCCAAACCACAGCGGTGCTGTTGCACCCGTCACGCCGCCGGCGACCGCGGTTGCGTCGCGAGTCGGCGTGGGAATTGCCGGCGGAACATCGTCGGCCTTGCCCAGCGCCTCAAACCGCTCCTTCAGAAACGCCTGGTCGCTGTCGCTCAAGTCGCCGAAGGGAACATCGACCGGCTTGTTCCCCTGCATCAAGATTGCCTTGCCCTCGTGAAACCGGATGAACCGCGCGGTTATCTGTTTGCCGCGGCGGTCGCCCCACTTGCGGTTCTTTTTCAACTCAATAGTCGCATTCTTCGCTGCGTCGGTTGGCGCAGGCCTTGTGGTCGCCCGCGGGCGTTTCCGTCTTCGTCGAGGCTTCGCCGTCGCCGCCCGTTTTCCTCGACTCCAAATAACGGCGATCCTCGTCGCTAAATTTCTTCAAGGCGACGCTCACCACGCTGCCGTTCGGTAACTCCAATCGCGCCGCGCCGCTCTCCACGGAAACCAACTTGCCTTGAAAGCTTTTGCCCTGCGGGTTCGTCCACTTGCGCATTGACTCGGCGGCGCAGGCCGCTTCGGCGGCTGCGACGAGCGCAAGTAAAAAGGCAGTTCGAAAAACCGGTTGCATGGACGGCGCCGAAGAATGGCCCTGGCGGAAGTCGGGAATGGTTCCAGACTAAATTCCGGCAGCGAGAGTGTCAACGGTTTTCACAGTGTTAATTACCGCAAGCTCGCACGGCAATCACCCCTGTGAAACGGGGCGTTCGCCGGCGACTCGCTCCGCCCGGGCACGCCGAACCAGCCGATACATATACGCACTGAATCCGCCGAGGATCGCCACGGGCATCGCTAACATAAACAGGATGCTGTACATGTAGCCTTTGACCAGGCTGTTTCGCTCGGGATCGTTCTCCGCCAGGGCGTCCTTACAGCCCGGGCACGCCCACGCAGCCGACGCCGTGAGTACGACGAGGGCGGTAACCGCGACCAAGAGCCAGAATCGACGGTAAATAGGGCGCGTCATGGGCCTACGCATTCAGACGACATGTTTCAGGGCGAATTTGAGCGACGCCACTGGCTCTATTGTAGGGGCGCCCGCCGGCTGGGGGTAGAGATGGTACAGCATCCAGTAAATCACAACGCCCGTGATCGACACGTACAGCCAAATGGGAAACGTCCATTGAGCGAGCCGCCGGTGCCGAAAGCGGCGATCGGCGAGGCCCAGATAAACCGTCCACCCGGCGAGAAATGGCACGGTCGCGGCCAATACGATGTGTGAGAAAAGGATCGTCAGGTAGACCACCTTGGCTGCGCCGTACCCCTGAAAGTGCATCGGCTTCGCGCCCAACACGCCAAAGTGATACGCGCAATAGCTGATCAGAAACAACACCGACGCGCCGAACGCCGCCAGCATCACGTTGCGATGGGCTATCTCTCGCTTCTGCTTGATCAACAACCAGCCCACCAGCAACAGAACTGTCGCAACTGCGTTCAGAATCGCGTTGGTCGTGGCCAGCGGATGAACGGCGAACAGCATCATTCTGTGTTCATCCGTGTTCATCTGTGGCTACTTCGCTTTCTGCTGTCAGCTCCTTCAGCAGTTTTTTCATCTGCTGCATTTCGATCGGATCCAGCGTGGCGAAAATGTCCACGATTTTTCCGTCGCGGCCGATGACGATCGCACGCTCCGCATGGCTCTGCTGATCAACCGGTAACAAAAACTGCTTGCGCGAAATATCCTTGATCGCGTCCAGGTTCCCGGTTAGAAACACCCACCGCTCAGGATCAGCCTGAAAGTGCGCCGCATACTCGCGCAGCCGCTCGGGCGTATCGACCGCCGGGTCACACGTGATGCTCACGAACCGCACGTCGCGGTCCGCCAACTCCGCCGCCACAGCCGCGAGCGCCTGATTCTGCTTTAGGCATGGCCCCGGGCAGTTGCTGTAGAAAAACGATACCACCCATACCTTCCCCGCCAGCGTGCTGCTATCGAATGGCTCGCCGCTACGCTCCGTTAGCGTGAAGACCGGCCGATCGAGGCTCTTGAAATGTTCCTTCCGTGTGGCGGCCGCCTCGTCGGGAAAGCGGATCGCTGCATTACTCTGCCACGTGCGATAGACGACATAAGCGCCGTAGGCCGCCGCGGCGCCGATTAGCAGGACCATCCAAAATGCGAGCACCGTGTTCTTCATAACAAATCGCCCGTCGTGCGCCGGGCCGACACCCTCCATGCCAGAGCAAACATCGCCACCACGAATAATAGCGTCACGATCGCACACGTCCACCCGCTCGGCAAGTCAGCCGGCAGGGCCTGCGCGCGCATCGCCTCGGGGCCTCCAGATACAAAAGCCGGCGCAGTCCCGCGACCGCGTACGTAAGCGGATTGATCGCGAATCATCCAACCGACCCAATTGTCGCCCGGCGGAAAAAATGCGCCCGACAACAACCACATCGGCAAGAGCAGCACGCTCATGACCGCGTGAAACCCCTGCGTGCTGTCCATACGCCAGGCCATCGCGAAACCGAGTGCGGTCAGCCCCATGCCAACCACCGCCAGATGCCCAAGCGTCGCCAGCGTCGAAACCACCCCCAGCGGCAACGGCAGCGTAAAGCCGAGCAACAGGAACACGGCCGCGGCAACCAACGCGATCAGCGTCCCGCCCGCGAATCTTGCCCAGCACCATGCTCCATCGCGGCAACGGTGCAACCAGCACCGACTGCAAGAACCCTTCGCGGCGGTCCTCGATGATCGAGATCGTGGCAAAGATCGCCGTAAACAGCAGGATCAAGACCAGCGTGCCTGGGAAGAAATACTCGCGGTACGAAAGTCCTTCCGCTGGTCCGCGCAATTGGAATGACGGATCCAGACCCGGCGCCGAACAACAGCCAAAAAATCAGCGGCTGCCCCACCGCGCCGAACACGCGATTTCCCTGACGGACAAATCGCACCCATTCGCGCCGCGCAGCGCCACGCGGCGAGCCACGGGCGAGGCTCGGCGGTGCGGGTCGCAGTCGTCGAGGATGCTAGAGCGTCAACAGGCACGATTTACACGGTTCAATGGCTGCCCACCGGTTGCTCCGAACTGTCACTTTTTGCTCCATCCGCAAATTGCCTTCCCGTGCGGGCGATGAACACGTCTTCCAAGCTCGGCTTCCCGAGCCGGATCGAGTCGATCTGCCCTGCCAAACGCCTCGACCAAACGCGCAATCCATTCGTGGCCGTTGGCACGTTCCAGCCGCACATCGCCGCCCATGACTTCAGCCGGGCAATCAAATCGCTCGCGTATTCGCCCGGCCAGATCGGCCGGATCGGCGGTTTGAATCGTGATCGAGTCGCCGGCCACCGTCGCGCGCAGCTCGTCCGGCGTTCCCAGCGCGACCAGCTCGCCGCGATGCAGGATCGCAATCCGATCCGCCTTGTCCGCCTCTTCGAGCAAATGCGTTGTGAGCGCGACTGTCACGCCGTAACGGGCACGAACCTCTTCCAGGTATTGCCACACTTCAGCGCGCGCAAGCGGATCGAGTCCGGTCGTCGGCTCGTCGAGCAGCAACAGCCGCGGCCGGTGCAGGAGTCCCTTGGCCAATTCGACGCGCCGCCGCAGTCCGCCCGAAAGCGTTTC
Source organism: Pirellulales bacterium (assembly GCA_963829655.1). GTDB lineage: Bacteria > Planctomycetota > Planctomycetia > Pirellulales > JALHPA01 > JBBDYH01. Next base: position 3,604,447 of record CAWHJG010000002.1, on the reverse strand, counting down.
CACTCGATCGTTCGCACGGTCGCTCAGTCGAAACCGGCCCAGCATTTCCGCCTTTCGCTCACCTAGCGAACGCCCGGACAATCCATACAGCGCTCCCTGACAACGCAGGTTCTCGGCCACGGTCAGTTTCTTGTCGAGGCTCGGCGCCTGGAACACCACGCCGATCTGACGCCGGATCGATTGCAAATTGCCGTCCAGCGGCTCGCCGAAAATCTCGATCGATCCGCGCTGAATCGGAATCAGCGTCGTCAACAGACCGGAAGAGCGTTGTCTTGCCGCCGCCATTGGGTCCCAGAAAGGCAAAGATCTCGCCTGCGTCGATCGAAAGCGAAATCCCGCTAAGCGCCTGGCGGTCGCCATACGCGTGATAGACGTCGATGACGCGGATGGCCAGGGACATCGAATTCTTTCGCAACGCCCCCCCCGCGTACCTCTCTGAACCCTGAACCCCTGCCTCGACCTACTTCCGGTGCTTCGCTCCGTCGCCGTCGTGTTTCTCCGCCTGATACTCCGCAATCACTTCGGCGATCGGCTCGGCCGCGTGCAACATCCGTTCTTCAGAGTACCAGTCCAGCCGCCGGCCGACGTCGGGAACCAGCATCACCATCAGGAAAATCGACATCATGCCCGCGGGTATCGTCAGCACGTACTTCCAGTTCGCCTCGTACTTCACGTGCATGAAGAACAGGATGACGAGCATGGCCTTCGTGCACGAAACAGCCATCATAAACGCCCAGCCCACTGCGCGGCTCGTCGCGAAACGGCCAATACGGCGAATAGGTAAAAAACGACGCGCCGGTGAGCACGCACAGCGCGAGGAACACGTAGATGTACTTGGACAGCCCGCCGTGGTCGTGCTCGTGGTGTTCCGTCTCCATCTGATGGTCCACGCGCAGGTCCTCGCGGTGCATGACAGGACCGTGAGCAACCTCTTCGGCGCCTTGGCGATGAGCAGGATCAGACGGTTTGTGTTCGGCCATGGCGGCTCCGAAGCGATGCATCGTTCAAAACAAATACAACAACGGAAACAGAAATATCCAAACCAAATCGACAAAGTGCCAATACAACCCCGCGTTCTCGATCAACCCCGCCCGTTTCCGACCCAGGTATAAAAACAGCATGATGATGAACACGATCAACCCCACGGCCACGTGAATCGCGTGAAAGCCAGTGAGTAAAAAATACGTACTTGCCCACATGTTCCCGCCCGGTATCAAGATCGGCAGCCGCAGCCAGGGAAACTTGTCGTTCAATCCGTGCGGATGCGCTTCGCCGGCTGCGCCTTGCGCGGACCCGTGGTCGTCGCTGGTGCTGCCGTGCGGCGCGGCCGAGGGCATGATCTTTTGCGCAACGGCCACGAGCGTGGCCGGATTCTGCGCATTCGCGTTGTTCTGTTGCGTCTCGTTGACGGTATCATTGACGAACTTCAGGTCACCGACGGCGAGCAGCTCGTCGGCCGAAAGCGGCTCCAGTTGACTCACCGCAACCGGCCACAGCGCGGCAATCGCGGCGCTCTGCTCGGGCGTAAGTTTGTCCGCCATGGCGCCTTGGAGCTGTGTCAAGGCCTGCCGCTGTGTGTCGTTAAGCTCGATCCCCTCGGTTCCCGTCGGCAGCCAGGTGATTATCGCCTGGACCAGCGGCGCGCTCTCGGCCGTTACCTCCGTCGGCGGCGTCGCGCCCAGCTCCGTTCGAGCCGCCTGCGCGAAGAGCACGCCCGTGCGCGCGAGCATCTCGGGCTCGGCCAATCGCTCGCGGACCGCCTGCGCGAAGTACAGGTCCGGTCGCTCGTGAATCCGGCTCCGCGGCTTCCACGGATAGATGCCGTGTGAAAATTTCGCGTTGTACTCATACGCCTTCACGCCGAGAAACACGCTTCCGAGGATCAACGTCGCCAGCACCCAACCTTTGGCTTGGCCCGCCTTGTTCTTCTTGGCCGCTTCGAAGCCCAGCACGATCGTCACGCTGGAGCAGATCAGAACGAATGTGTTGATCGCCCCGATCGGCTCGCTCAGGTGCACTTCATGCGGCGCGGGCCACGCGGGCGCACCAAACCGCAGCACGATATAGGTGCCGATCAATCCGGCGAAGAACATGATCTCCGTCGAGAGGAATAGCCAGACGATGAGCTTGCCGTTGGTCAACGGCAGGCCCGGCTCGTACTCGAGCGCCAAAGGTGCGTGATGCGTGTCGTGAGCGTGGGCGGTGGCCATGAATTCCAATTCGAGCGTCTAAACTAGCGGCACGAGCATAAACAATCCGAGCAACGCGGGCAGGTACACCAGCGATGTTCGCAACAGCCGCCGCGCAGACTCTTCGTCGCGCGCCGCGAAAAACTGGTACGAGCGCAGCAAGTAGCAGCTCCCCAACAGAACCGCTCCCAAGAGATACACCGGACCGGCAAAGTGCAGCAGGGGCAATAGCGTTACAGGCACAAGTGCGATCGCCGCGACCACCGCTTGTACTCCGGCGCGATGGCCGCTGGGATCCACAACAGTGAGCATCTGCAATCGCGCCACGGCATACTGATCGCGGTAAATCCAGGCGATCGCCATGAAGTGTGGGAACTGCCACAAGTAAACGATCAGAAACAGCGTGGCCGCCTTCAGCCCCCCCGCCGACAGCGCTAAGGGCGCTCCCGCCGCGGTCCAACCCATCAACACGGGCATCGCGCCGGCAATTGCGCCCACCACAGTGTTGGCGGCCGACCGGGCTTTCATCGGCGTATACACGCCGACATACAAGAACCAAGTCAACAATCCGGTAAGCGCCGTCAGCCAGTTGACGGCCAAGCCGAGATAAACAACACCGACCGCGGCGCTCAGTCCGCCGAGGACAAACACCTCGGCGCGGAAACTCGCCCCGATGGAAGCGGTCGCTCGGCGGTCCGTGTCATCAACGCGTCGCTCTTGCGCTCGATCCATTGGTTCAGCGCGCTGGCGCTGGCCGCCACCAGCGCGGTCCCTAGCAGCGTATGCAGCAGCATGAACGGCGCGAGGCCGCCCACCGCTGCCAACGAACATCGCCGCGGCCACGGTTACGAGCACCATTGCTGCAATCCGCGGCTTCGTCAGCTCCACGATTGCGGCCGCTCGTAATATTGCGGAAGCGCGTCGGTCGGCCACCGTCATCGATTGGATGCTCATGCGGCGGCTCCTGCACCCATCGGCAGCGAAACCGCGCGAGCCTGCCGCAGATCGACCAGCCGCCACGAGCGCAGCGCGATCATGGCGCTCACGGCGAGGATCAACGATCCAATCGCGACGTGCGCTGTCGTCACGTCGGCCTGCAGTTGTCCCTTCGCCTGCACCGTGAAGGCCGCGGCGACGGCCGAATCCGCAAACCAGATCGGCGAACCATAGTTCACAACCCATGCCGCGGCGCCGAGCAATACCTGAATCAGCACCAGCATCACAAGCGCCAACGACGGCCGCCGCAGCCAGGCAGTGCCGCGGCGGTGGATGATTGCCAAAAACGGAATAACAACCACGAGAATCCCGGCGACAAACAAATGAAAAACGACAAACGCGCGAAATGTCGCCGGGCTTATCGACTCCCCCGCGTGGCGAAGCTGCGCTCCAAGCAGCAGTTGCACATAGGCCAAAAGCATGATGGCAATCGCTGTGGCAGCGCCGCTCGGCGGCAAATTCTCGGCGGGTGTATCTTTCCATCGCTGCGACGTCAGCGTGGCCAATAGCACGCAATACGTGAAAAACAACGGCCCGACGCACCCGTGAATCATGGCAAGCGTACGCGCATCAAACAAAACGCGCAGCCCGCCAAGCACTCCTTGCGCAATAACCAGCGCCAACGCCAACAGCGCCGCGCCGCGCATCCAGCGACGGTCGTCCCCTCGCCACACCACAATCACCAACACAATCGTCAGCAGACCGACAGCGGCCGCCAACAGCCGATGCCCGTGCTCGATGAACAAATCCCACGGCGCCGCAAACCACTCGCTGTACGGATATAAAAACAAGTTGTAACCGAACGTGTTCGGCCAATCGGGCACAGCCATCCCCGCGTCGTGCGTCGTCACGAGGCCGCCAATCCAAATCAGCGGGAATGTGGCGCAGCACAGCACGACCGCAACGCGGTGTGCCCATCCGCTCTCATTTTGTAACGCTGCACGATCCACGTAATTCTGCCGTCTCAGTGATTGTCCGGCCGCGGCGTTGACACGCCGGGCGGCGGCGGTTGAGTTTGCGGATAAAAGTCTTCGCTCACCTCGGGCGAGCCATATTCATAAGGGCCGCGATACACGATCGGCTGAAAATCGAAATTCCCGTGCCCCGGCGGGCTGGGGGCAGTCCACTCAAGCGTGTTCGCGTGCCAGGGATTCCTTCCCGCCACCCGACCAAAAAAGATGCTGTAAAAAAAGTTCACGACGAACACGATTTGAAACGAGAACATCACGATCGCGCAGACCGAGATGAACTGATTCAGCGGCAACAAGTGCCGGAACGTCTCGTAGTGATAAGGGTCCGCCAGCCGCCTCGGAAAGCCGACGGCGCCCAGAATATGCATCGGGAAGAACACGCAATTCAGCAGGACGAACGTCGGCACAAAATGCACCTTACCCCAGAACTCGTTCATCATCCGCCCGAACATCTTGGGGAACCAGAAGTAGATCGCGCCAAACACTCCCATCGCCGTGCCCGCAAACAGCACGTAATGAAAGTGAGCCACGATGAAGTACGTGTCGTGAATGAAAATATCGACCGGCGTCGCCGCCATGAAAATCCCCGATAGGCCGCCGATGATGAACATCGACACGAACGCCAGGGCGAAGAGCATCGGCGTTGTGAACTGAATTCGGCCCCCCCATAGCGTCCCCAACCAGTTGAAGACCTTGATCGCGCTGGGGAGCGCGATCAGCATCGTCGAGACCATGAACGTGAGGCCCAATGCCGGGTTCATCCCCGACATAAACATGTGGTGGCCCCACACGATGAATCCCAACCCGGCAATCCCGGCGATCGAATACACCATCGGCTTGTAGCCGAAAATCGGCTTCCGCGCGAACACCGCGATGATGTCCGATACCATCCCCATCGCCGGCAGAATCATGATGTATACGGCCGGGTGCGAATAGAACCAGAATAAGTGCTGCCACAACAACGGCTGACCGCCGCCGGCTCCGAGCGGCGTGTTGTTGATCAGGTTACCTTCCGGTAAGAAGAACCCGGTGCCAAGCGTGCGATCCATGAGCTGCATGAACCCCGCGGCCGTGAGCACCGGCAACGCAAACGCCTGCAAGATTGCCGTGATCATCATTGCCCAGATCGTCAGCGGCAACCGGAACATTGTCATCCCCGGCGCGCGCATCTGGATGATCGTGGTCATGTAGTTGACCGAACCCATCATCGACGACACGCCCACGAATATCAGGCCTAGCACCCACAGCGTCTGCGCAGTGCCGCTGCCGGGGGCCGCCATTTCATTTACCGAGAGCGGCGGATACACCGTCCATCCGGACGAGGCCCCGTACCCTTCCACAAAAAAACTTCCGCCAAAACACAAAAACGCCGGCCACATGAACCAGTAACTCAGCATGTTCAGCGTCGGAAACGCCATGTCGTCGGCCCCGATCATCAGCGGGATCAGGAAGTTGCCGAACGCGCCCGCCAGAATCGGAATGATCACCAGAAAAATCATCACCGTGGCGTGCATCGTGAAGAGCATGGTGTACGCTTCCGGTGCAATCTGCCCACCCTCGGCCGCGTACAGCTTCCCCAACAGTGGCATGTCCGACCACGGCCACGCCAATTGCCAGCGCACACCAAGCGCCAACATCCCGCCGATCGCAAACCAGATCAAAGTCGAAAACAGGAATTGAATGCCGATGATCTTATGGTCGCGCGAGAACACGTACGTACTAAGAAACCCCGCCGTGTGTGCGTGCTCGTGCTCCGCGTGCAGGTCGTGACCGTGCGAACCGACCGAAATGCTGCTCATTCCGCTTCTTCCTCCGCCGCCGGCGCCGGCGATTTCACGCTTGCTTGCTCGGCATAAACGCTCTCCATCCAACGATCAAAATCGCGGCGGCTCTGGACCGTCAATCGACCCTTCATCTTGTAGTGCCCCCAGCCGCACAGCTCCGCGCACACAATGTCGTAAGTCCCCTGCTCCTTGGCCTTGAACCAAACGGGGATCTTCATCCCGGGCACAGCGTCCTGCTTCACGCGCAAGTTTGGCAGAAAAAAGCTGTGCAGCACGTCGGCGCTCTTCAAATCGATCAGGATCTCCTCATCGACCGGAATGTGCAGGTCGTTGACGTGAAACACGTCGTCCCGCGTGCCAAGCCGGCCGTCACGGCCCGCATACCGCAGCCGCCACTCAAACTGCCGTCCCGTCACTTCCACCAGCGGCGCGATCTCCGGCTTGCGCATCTTCGCCTCCGCCCAGGCGTTCATCTGGTACAGCGCGATGAACAGCAGCGTGCAGGCAGGAATGATCGTCCACACGATCTCCAGCGTGTGGCTCCCGTGCGTGAACTTCACGGGTTGCGGGTTACCGTCCGCTCGGTACTTCCACATGAACCAGAACATCACGCCTTCGGTCGCGATGAACACGATCCCGGTCAGCCAGAGAATGAAGAAATACAAGTGGTCGATCGCCCAGCCATGCTCGGAAACGTCGCGCGGCAGCGAGTGGTTGATGTACGGCGCAACGGCGAAGCAGGCCACGCCGCCCACCGTAATCAGCAAAAACAACACGCTCCAAAGCTTACCCACGTTTGTTCTCCGCTGCACTCTTCAAAGCCGTCTCCTTCAATGCTGCGTCGCCCGCCACCGGCTTCGCCCGCTCCATTTCAATTGGTCACACGTGCCGACATCACTCGATCGGCGCCCAATTCGCCGCCCGCTTCGTATGGCAGCGAGAGCACGTAATCGACGATATGCCACACTTCCTCGTTCTTCACGGTGCCCGCCACGCCCGGCATCGGAACCGCATTGATCCCCGCGAAAAAACGGTAATACAAATCGATTGGCCGCCGACCGCCGCGATACACGCCCAGTCGCAAGTTTCGAGGGTCGATCGTTCGGGGCGTTAGCGCATGCGCCTCAATCACCTGCAAGCGCAGCCTGTCCCATTCGCCGCGCTTGTCGAGGCCCTTCAATGTTTCCTCATGCTCCGCCTTGAGCTCCGCGAGTTTCGCCGTCCGCTCGTCCTCAGAAAGACTCTCGTCCTGCTCGACCGTCTTCACGGCATCCTCGTAGGATTGCTCCGCGCTTTCACGATCCTCGGGCAGCTTGTCCAGCGAGTTGCGCACGGCAACCTGCATCTCATTGACCTCTTTGCTCCAATCGTCGAAGTCGGTCCGCTGTCCATCGCCAAGCGCCGTCGTACCGTGACACTTCAAACACTGCGCAGTCCCGAAGTACAGTTCGCGCCCCTTGGCGATCGATTCGGCGCTGCCGAAGTTGGCCGGCGGCTCGGGCGCTTGAATGATCTTTTGCCCTGCGCCCTGCCATTGTTCGAGGATTGGCTGAAGTATGCCGGCCACGAGCGTTTCGCGATCCAGATTCAGTTTTTCCTCGGCGCCCAAATCCGCGAGCGCCGCCACCAGCGCCAATTCCGTCTGCCCGCGCATGCTGAGGTACTTCACATACTCGACCAAGGCGTCGATCTCCGGCTGAGCAAGCGCCACTTCAAACGCCGGCATTGCTGTCCCCGGAACACCGTGACGAACGATCATCGCCAGGTCTTCATCGGTCGGCGGCTCCGCCCGCTCGGTGCTCTTGAATTTAAACTTTCCCTGCCGGTAGTCCCGCGGATACGGCTTGAGAAATGAAGCGGTCGGGCCCATGCCGTCGCCCGAGATGCCGTGACAATGCACGCAATGCTCGCGATACAGACCCGTATGCAGTCCGCTGCGATCGCTTCGCACGGCGCCCGCCGCCGTCTTGAGCTTGTCGAGATCAAGCTTGGTGTCGGCAAGAACGAATGGCTGGTCCGGCGTTCCCCACATCGCCTCAAGAACATCGGCCACCAACTGCTGGTTCGGCTCGGTCAGCTCCGCTCGCGCGGCTGCCACCATGTTCAAATGAAACCGCGGCGGCGGGGTCTTCTCGCAGCCCAAGACAAGCGCAACGACGATTGCTCCGAGGCAAGAAGCGCCAACCTTGTGAAATTTTGCACAAAAGCTCATGCGTCGCTCAACCGCTCAATGCTGACAGTATCTCAAACACCAAGAAAGAGCCCGTCCTACCCTCCCACCAACGCCGAGGCCGGCACCGCCAAATCGCCAAGGTCCTTCTCCTCGCCCACTTCGAGCTTCAGCTTGAACCGCCCCTTCGCGTTCCACTTTAGCTCGGGCTTGCCCAGCGCCAGGCCGCCTCCGGGCGCTCGCGCGTGCCACACCTGAAGCTCGATTTCCTCGCCCGCCGGCAGGTTCGGCATCTGCCATGTGCCGTTTTTCTCAGTCACCGCGAAGTACCGATCGGCGCGAAACCACATGTTCGCCTGCATCCAGGGATGAATGTTGCACGACACCCCCTTCGGCGCTGTCTTCGTCTCCGTCTTCACGGGAAACTCAAGATGCTGCTTCGGCGCAATTGAGTAATTGAAGCTCGTGCCGCCGATGTTCGTATTGTGGCCGGCATCATCGCTGTTCTTCACCAGGATCGTCTGCCCAACCTGCGCCACAAGCACCGGCGAAAGAAACAAGCACTTTTTCTGATCGAAATCCACCGTCGGCGCCTCCGCCTTCAACATGTCGGGATGTTTGTGCTTGGCGCTTCGCAACAGAACGACGACGTCAGCGATTCCCTTCGTGCCGGAATCGATTAACAACGCATTGTCCAACAGCGGTTGCCCGCCGAGGCCGCACTCCGCCCCCTTCGCGCCCGTTTCCAGCACCTTTCGCTCTGGTTCGGTTCCCTCGAAGAAGAAGCGCCCTTTGAGCGACGCGTAACCCTCTGGACCTGCCGCTGTCGCGTCGCCGTCGGTCGCCGTCTCCACGGCCGCGGTCTTTAACTCAGCGCGAATTTTCGCCACTTGCGTTGCGTCGGCCACGGGGTCTGCAACAGCACCGCCACAGCCGGCCGCGCAGAATGACACGCACGCAGCGGCCGCCATCACCACTATTTTGCTATTCATCACCAAGAGCTATCGTCACTTGTTGAAATTCTTTCCGTCCACCTTGATCTCGCCCAGGTCCGTTTCACCGGCAGTGAGCTTCTTCTTGAAACGTCCCTTTTCCCAGGTCGTCTTCTTTCCAGCGAGCGTAACGTTGGTCACAAAGCCGGACTTCTCCTGCCAGATTTGATACTCAAGCTCTTCACCCACCGGAAGGTCCTTGATCTCGAAGGATCCGTCCTCGTTCGTCACCGCGAAGTAAGGGTCAGGCCGAATCACCACCCAGCCCTTCATCCACGTGTGAATATTGCAATCGACTTGCGCCGGGATCACCTGCGCTTTACCCTTGGCAAGCACGAAGTCCATTTTGCCCTTCGGAGCGATCTGCGGGTTGGTGCCTAGCTTGGGAATGTTGCTGTTGTGACCGACGACGTCGGAGTTGCCGATCGTAAGCGTGGCCCCCTCCATCAAGGCGACCATCCGAGGTTCAAAACGGCAATTCTTGTTGTCCAGCAAAACCTTTTGCTGTTTGGCCGCTTTCAACGCCTCCGGGTTCACGTTTTTCGCCTTGCTGCGAACATAAACGGCGATGTTCGAAATCCCCCCCTCCTTTCCGACCACCAGAGACTCATCGATGTGCATGATCTGGCAGCAGACTGCCTGGTCCTTGTTGATCACCTCATTGCACTTGAGCATCTTTGGCTCCGGCGGCGTTCCGTCGTACACAAACTTCCCCTTGAGCGTGGCCCATTCCGCCGCCGAAATCGCGCCGCCAACTGCGATCACCGAGAACACGCAAACCATCGCACAGACCAAAAGTCGCATTGGAACTTACTCCTTGCGCTGCCGCCGCTCCGTCTTAGAGCGACAGCAATCATGGTTGGACCGCCCTTCCCCTGGGCGACATTCTCAGGCGGGATTGTCGAACGACCGCGTCAACGACACAGCGCCAAATTAATGCGGCCGCTCGCCGCGCTCGACGCTGCGGCTCCCTCATTCTTACCTACTTGTCGTTTGAGCGAAAGGCGTCAATTCCGCTCCGAATTCCCCTGTTCCGCCGAAGGCTGGCCGCCTGTCGCGTCCATCGGCATCGGCTTGGGAATCCGGTCCTTGATCGAGTACTGCTCCTTGATGAAGTGATCGAAGTTCATGATCAAATCGACCACGCCATTGACCTGCTGTTCGCTCGTGCCGGGGAACATCTCCGCCGGCAGCGGCATGTTGTGCGGAATGTTCACCGGCATGCCGGTATATGGCAAAATCCGCTTGGGATTCGCCACCCACGGTTTGACGAAGTCGGGCCGTAGCCTCGCATGTACCCGGTTCAACTGCGGCGCAAGCGCCTTCGGATCGCCACCGGGGCTGAAATCGCTGATCAGGTGGCACTGGTTGCATTTATTTGCCACGATCTTAAACGCGTCATCCAATCGTTCCGGATGCTCCTCCGCCGCGCTCGCCAAATAACTCGCTCGCGTCCGCTGATCGAAGTCGTACGGGTACTCCGCGCGTCCACCGCCGCGAAATAATTCGCCAGCGACTGCGCCTCCTCGCTCGACATGTTGAACTTCGGCATCCGCAGCACGGCCGCCGGCCGAATTGGATACGGATCGATCAAGAACGCGTGCAGCCAGTCGGTCTGCACTTTTCGCCCCTCGCCCGGTAGCGGCGGCGGCAGCCAGCCCCATGCTTCCGGCGCTTTCGACTCGTTGTTGTAGGTGGGGTTGTCTTGAATCACGAGCGGGAATAAGAGCCGCGCCAGATCGCCGCCACTCGCCGGAAACACTCTTAGCTCGTCGGAGCCGGGCCGCGTTCTCTCCAGCATTGATGGTTGAACGCGCAGATTGAACAATCCCGATGGCCAAACATCGCCGTTGATCAGCGCCGGTTCATACAGCGTGAACTCGTAGTAACCGACCGGGGTCGTCTTGTCTCCCGCTTCAATTGGCGTTTCGTCCGATTCATACCGAGCGAGCGTGCCGCCTTCGCGCCGCCGCGCAGGCGCTCCAATCAGCGAGGCGTGCCGGCGATTCCCGCGATCGATCGCCAACGATGCCTCAACCTGTTCGGGCGTGAAATGCGGCCGCAAGAAAGCGAAATCATCGAACTCCGGGGCGACACCGCTGAATTTGTTCGGCGTAAACTCTTCGGCCCAACCTGGTTCGTATGCGATCTCCCAGCGGTCGTGCTCCAGCACGTGGCATCCGCCACAGTTGAATCTTTCAAGCAACTGCCGGCCCTCGGCAATCGCTCGCTCGCGCGGCGGCGGATTGTAGATGTACTGCGCCGCCGGCGGCTCCGAGACGAGCCCCAACACAAATGTCATGATCGCTTCGATCGCCTCTTCGTTCTCCGCCTCATTCAGCGAGAACGAGAACTTCGGCATTCGCAATCGCTCGTTGTATTTCTTGTTCTCGGTCTTCTTGAAGTCGTAGCTCCGCGGGTCGTGGAGCTTCTGCCAGATAAAACCCTCGCGCTCGTGGCTGGCAATCTTCTCCTCGAAGAATTCGCGATCGGCTGAAACCTCGCCAGCCGTTGGCGGCTCTTCCGGTTTCACAAACGGATCGTCGAGTGCAGCGGCCGAGGCAACTTCATCCTCGCCATTCTGCTCCGAGTTTGCAGTCCCCGCCGAACCGTGCGAATGCCCACTGATGAGCCCCGCCCGAATTTTGCCCATGCCCGTTGTGCAAGTACTGCATGATGTTCTCAAAGGCCAGCCGCGACGGGTCCTTGCGGCCCCAATCGGCCAACCCTGTGCCGATCGGTTTCGCGTCTTCAAAACCCGGGATATCGTGACAGCCAAAGCAGCCGTACTTGCTGACGCTGCGACGGCCAACGTATTCCACAATCTTGTCGATTCGATTTTCGGCGTTCAGCCCCACCAGCGCAATCTCATCCCCCTTCAGCTCGCCCGCCTGCGCCGCTGGAATGCCGCTCGATAGAAACTGTTTGGCTCGCGAAGCAGGATATTTATCCTCCAAATGCGACAACGCCAACTCCACCAGCGTTGCCGTCTCCGATTCACTCATCTCACGGTCCACGTTCTGTGGCGCCCAATCGCCATGCTGCGAAGCCATCAGGTAAGCAACCACATCCGCCGCCGGATCGGTCGTATTCCCATCGACCCCCTCGATCGGCGTCAAAAAAGTGTCGGGCATCACCGTCCGCGCGTGATATCGGTTCGGCTCGCGCACCCAGCTATAAAGCCACTTCGCGCCCCGCCCATCCGCGTCCCCCGCGCCAGCTTCTTGCCGATGTTCGACAAATCCGGCCCGTGCGAGCCTTACCCTGCGGGTAATCCGCATGCGAGTGGCACGCCAGGCAACCCCGCTGCTCAAACACCTTCTTCCCGCGCTCAGCCGACGCCTCTTCTACGTCCTTTGCCGGCTCAATGTATTCAAATGGCTGGCTCGCGCCTAACAGGTACTCGGAAATTGCGCGAATCTCGATCGGCTCAAACTTCTTCGCCGTCGCCAATCCCGCGCCGTCAAGATGATCGTGCAACCCGAAGAACCGCGGCATCTTCGTCGTCGGTCGGAGGTTGTGCGGATCCGCGATCCAGTCGTATAAGAACTCAAAGCTGTTCTTCGATGCCACGTGCCGCAAGCTCGGGCCCACTCGTGCGCAGATTGCCGGGCGCTTCGACGTCGCGCAACAGCGCCTCAAGCCGCGGCAACTCGCTCCGCAGCTCGCGCGACAGTGCCCAATACGCGGCAGCCTCATTACCACCGCCGCCAGCCTGCTCCAACTCTCGCGCCTTCGATTCGTAGAACTCTAGATTCTTCTTGTATTCCGCCGAATTGATAAACGCCGCCAGCATCCCGTGCAACCGCCGGCGCGTCGCCTTATCGTCCGGGTTTTGCACCACCTGCTCCGCAAGCTGCTTCAGCTCTGCCACTTCCGGCAGCGGCTCGGGCATCTCGAGTTTTTCACCGTCACCATACTCGCGCATTCCCAGCGCTCGATTGCTCTGCAACTGCGCAGCCGCCGCGAAGAAGTTCGGCTCGTTGCGCAGGTCAGGACCAATCCGCCGCGTCGGACCATCAAAGCCGTTGACCTCGTGGCATCCGTAGCAGCCGTAATCCACGATGAGCTGGTGCCCCTTGGTGAGTTTGGGGGCCGGCGCTTCACGGAATCGTTCGCTCGCCGCCAGCTCGCTCACGTTGTGATGGCACTTCAAGCAGCTACTTTCCAAAAACCGCTTGGACAGCATCGGGAAAATCCAGTGGTGGTTGTTGAACCAGGAATGATCCCGTGCCCACTGATTCCCTTCGTCAACGCTATCCGGCATATGCGACGCCCATTGAAACGACGTCGCGCTCCCCTGCCCTTGATGGCAGACCGTGCAGCCAAACTTACCCATCGCGTGCGGGCTCAGCGATCCGACAAACAGATCGAGCCGCGGGTGGCTGCTATAAGGATGCGGCAATCCTCGGCGGATGGTCAGCGTCAACGGCGTCCAATCGCTGCGGTCCAACAGATAGCGATGCGCCGCCTCCTGATCGTGAATCTTCGCGTCCCCCACGAACTCAATTACGTCGGCCGTCGTCAATCCGGCAATCGCCGCTCGCGTCTCCGGAAGCACGACGCTTACGGTCGCGTCATCCTCGTTGATCAGCCCCTCGTCCGAGAGCCGGAAGCCATACAACCTGGCAAGCCGATCGTTATCCTTCTGATGTTCTGTCTTTTGATCAAGTCCCGCTTCCTCGCGCTCGCGTGCCTCTCGCTCCTGCTCGGCCGACACCTCGGCAAGCATTGCCACCGCTTCTTCTTCCGTCGGCGACTGAAGCGCAAGCGTCACGCGATGCTCCTGCTCGTAGGCGGGAAGCGTCGCCGACCCGGCCTTCGTCTTGTCGATCGCCTGATGGCACGTCGCGCAGCGGTCAAACCGCGCCACGTCGCGGAAATTATTGTTCAGCGTAAGCTGCGGCAGCCAAATCTGATCGATCTTCAAAGGGCTTCCAAACGCGTCGAGCACCGGCATTTCCAGCACGGTCTTCCCCACCTTGGGCCGCTGCTCCTCGAGCGCCTTGTGCAACAATTCGAGTTTCGCCGTGTGATCGTCAACCGCTTTCTTGGCCGCGCTCTGGTGCGCCACCAATTCACCAAAGATCCGCTCCAGCTCCTCGCGGTGCAACTTCGTCTCCTGCTGCCGCGATACGAGGCCTTGTCCTTCGGTCGTGGCATCCGATCCTTCAAGTTTGGCCATTTCCCGATCGACCTGCGCTTGAAGCTCGGTCAGCTCTTCCGCCGAGCGACCTTTGCCCACCGCCATGTCGTACTGCGCTTTCGCCTTGTCCAGCTCAGCTCGGGCGGACTTCACGTCGGCCGTCAATAGGTTCTCGCGAAACTTCACGCGTGAGATCAAATCGCGCATCCGCGCGAGCATGTCCTCCTGGCGCGCGAGCCGGGCATCTTCCGGCATATCGCCCGAATAAAGCGCGTTGATGTCTTCCTCAATCGACGCCGCCGCTTCTCGATCCTCCCCCGACTCTCGCGCCTCTTCCACAAAACCCTCGGCCACCGACAGCGTCAGCGGCTCTCGGCGCAGCTTTGTCCAACTCCCCGTCGAGCCTGCGCCGCTCCTTCAAATAGTCGTTCGTCGCCTGCTCGTCGATCCGCGACTGAGCACTCCACGTCTCAATGTCGCGAAACGTCCGCTGGTGCTGCTTCCAGGGGCGATTGTGATCGGCCACGAGCATCCACAGCGTCGTCACCAGCATCGCCACACTGCAAATGGCGAACACGACGTGCATCGCCTTCAAGTCGCGCCAAGTTTGTTCAGTCGCTGGCATATTGCAGCCGCAGACAAATCTCTGCGGTTCTCTATCAGAAGTTCAGGAAGTATTCCGGTATCGAAATGATGTACTTCAAATTCACCGTCCACCGCAGCACCATCTTGATCGGCAGCGTCAACATGAACAGCAGCAAATTCGACATCAGCATGTACCGCAAGAATCCCATCTTCACGAAGAACTTGCGGAACACCGTCACCGCCAACAGCGGCGGCAACAAGATAAAGTACAAGAGCACCGCGATGATCCCCGGCGCTTCCCGCACCAGGATGTAACCGATCTCCGTCCACAGGCTCGAACCCTGCGGCGCCTTCGGCAACCCTCGTCCCAAAAAATCAATCCAGAAGTACTGCGACAGGTCGCGGTTCTCCAGCACCTCCACCTTGTGCACGTCCCAATACTCGAACGGCCCAAAGAAATTCCAGTTCGGCCCGCGCAAAAACGTCCCCAGAATAATCAGCGTCACCCAAAGCTCTAAAAACCCGAACTGAAACACCAGATAGCTGAACTTTCGCTCGTTGATCGTGTAATACCCGTTCCCCTTGCGGTTGAAATCCAAAAACGGTATCGCCATCAGCCCAAAAATGATCAAGCTCGGAAGTACCACGCCCGCGTACCACGGATCGTAGTACACCAGCATCTCCTGCAACCCCAGGAAGTACCACGGCGCCTTCGACGGGTTGGGCGTCTTCACGCTGCTGGCCGGCTCTTCCAGCGGCGCTTGCAGCAAAATCCCCCACGCCAACAGAATCGCCGTCGCCGCGATCATGCAAATCAGCTCGGTGTAAACCAGGTCCGGCCACACCAGCACTTTCTCGTCATCCAGCTTTTCTTGCGGCGGCAAACCGTTCGCAATTCGCTCGTCGTTGTCCACCGCCCGCGCTGCCGCCAGCCACGTAAAGTACCCCAGCAAAAACACCATCGCCACGATCGGCACGTTGTCGGCCTTGCCGACGATCTGATAGAAGTCAAAGTCCTTCATCGCCAGTGCCATCAACAACAGCGACACGTTCAGCAGCGTCCAGGCGACATCCGGCCGCACAAAGAACCGCCGGAAAATAAACATCACCACCAGCAACAGCGTGGTGCCGACGCTATAGATCACCGGGCCCGTGTTCGAATCAATAAAATCCTTCAAAAAGGCGGGAATGCCGGGCGTCCACTCGGCGTGCCCGCTCATCGCCAACGGCGACAGGATCACAAAGAACCCCGCGACGATCGCCCAGATCAGCCCGCGCCGTAGCGTCTCCCTTGGTTCGCCACCAGTAGAGCGCCGCCGCCCCGTTCATCACCGCCAGCGCCAGATAAAACACGCCCAGAAACCCGGCGACTCGCGGTAAGTGCGCAACATCCGATCCTCCTGCCGCCAAGAGCGGTCCGAAGATCGATAACACGCCGCTACCGTGCATGCTCGTTAACTTTCATGCGACACAAGGTCTGAACTACCCGCGACTGGCCACTGACAACGGACCACTCACTCCTCCTACAACGGCCCACTAATCCCGCCATCCTTCCGCACACGCCAAAAGTGAATTGCCAAGAGCAACGCCGCCGCCAGCGGAATCGCCACGCAGTGCAAAACGTAAAACCGATTCAATGTCTCCTCACCCACGAACCGCGCACCCAATAAGCCGAACCGTGCGTCCGACGCGTTGGTAATCATGTCCCGCCCGCCCATCGTCAGTAGCTGCTGCCCCGGCCCTTCGTGACCCAAGAACGGCGTGGCTCGCGCCATGTTTGAACCGACCGTAATGGCCCAAATCGCCAACTGGTCCCACGGCAGCAAATACCCCGTGAACGACAGCAACAGCGTCAACAGCAACAGCACCACCCCCACCACCCAGTTGAACTCCCGCGGCGGCTTGTAGCTGCCCGTGAGAAACACGCGATACATGTGCAGCCACACCGTGATCACCATCGCGTGCGCACCCCACCGGTGCAATTCGCGCAATATCCCCAGGCTCGTCACGTCGCGCAGCGCAAGAATGTCGTTGTAGGCCCACTCCAAGGTCGGCCGGTAATAGAACATCAACAACACGCCAGTCACCGTCTCGACCAGAAACAAGAAGAACGTGATCCCGCCCATGCACCACGTGTACGACAGCGCGATCCCCTGCTTCTTGATCGAAACCGGGTGCAGGTGCAGAAAGAAATTCGTAAGCATCACCACGATCCGGTTCCGCCGATCCAGCGGCATCGGGTGCCGGAAGATGCTCTTCCAAACCTGCGAGTTCCGAATGGTGTCGCCGAGTGCCATTCCGAAGTAGGGTCAGGGTTCAGGGTTCAGTTGCGCCATCTGCATTGGTCACTTGTCCCGGCGCACGGGGTTCGTGCTTCGTCATTCGTGCTTACGCGTTATACCGTCACGAACGACGACGGGTCAGCCCACTGACCCAGTTCTTCTTGGAACATCTTGCTCTTATCGATCTGGATCTGCCCGTCGTCTCCCACGCTGATCGCATACCGCTCCAGCGGCCGCGGCGCCGGCCCCTCAAAGTTGATCCCGTCCTTGTAAAACCCGCTGCCGTGGCAAGGGCATTTGAATTTCTGCTCCCCCTCAAGCCAGTTCGGCGTACAACCCAGATGCGTGCAAACCGTCCGCAGCGCGAAAATCTGTCGTTGCCCCTGATACTCACCGTTGACCACCCAAACTCCGAACTGCGCCACAAACTTCGTTTCCACCTGGCCCGGCGCGAAGTTCTCGCGGAAACCGACTTTGAATTTGCTCGGCGGCTCCGTCAGGATGTTCGGGAACATGAACCGCGCAGTTCCCAGCGTGAACAGACCCGTCGTGAGCGCCAGCGCCGTGTTGCCAATCGCGAATGCAGACCCCAATACAAACTGCATGAACCCGCGCCGCTCTTCGGTCGCTGGAGCTTTTGCCAATTTCGGCTGAGCATAGGCGGGCTTCGGCGGCATCGGCGGGACGGCAACCTTCGCCTTTGCCGGCGCGGATGGTCGTTCTTTGATTGCCGCCGGCGCTTGTGCCTTCGGCACCGGACCGGGTTTTGTGCCGAATCGCGCAGCCGCCAAAATGCTGCTCGTGTCGCGAACGACCGGCCCTGTCTTAGGTGCGGCTTTCTCCGCTACTGGTTTCGCAACCACTTTTTCCGCCGCGGGCTTGGGCGCTGCGTTCGCCGCCGGAGCGCTTGCGGGTGTCGCAGGGGCTGCCGCGCCTCCCCCCTTCTGCGCTCGCGCCATCGCAAGCATCTCCGCCACGCTCGGCCGTCCCGCGCCGGAAGCGGGCACTGGCTTGGACGCAGGTGGAGAGGCACTTGTCGCCGGCGGCGGCTGAGGTGCGGGCTTCGCGGGTTTTGCGGCGTCGGTTACTGGCGCACTTGGCGAGGGAGCTTGTTCGCCGCCCGCCTTCTGAGCGCCGCGCCATCGCTAGAATCTCCGCTACCGACGGTCGTTTCTTGTCATCTGCCATGCTGCCGATCCCTCAGTCGCGTGCCGCCCGACACGCTCGGATTCTCGCGTGTGGATCAGACGTCGGCCGACCAAGATGCTGCACCAGCGCCACCGGAGAGCAAGTGCAGCGGACGGATCGGCCGAACGAGAGGCGGCCTTGTGACATTTTTCACAAGTTCACGTCTGTTTTACCGTAAGTCCCTGGTTTGTCAACGGTTTTTCGCTTCCACATAGCGATCAAAAAACACGGACGCCGCGCGCCCTCCTCGCGAAGTTGAATTCCGCCCTCGATTGATCGCTACTTTAAACCGTTTGCCCAAGCATTCCGAGTTCTTGCGGGCTGATGCAGTTCACATCCGCAACGTGGTTCGGGTTCGAACGCACACGCCAACATTTTTTCACACATGCATGCGCGAACTTCGTTAGCAGGCTCGCACCGCGGATTACAACACGCACGCAACAGGCGCAACAAAAAACCCCGCGTCCCTGCGGGGTTTTAAGATCCTTAGGCCCAGTCGTGCGGCCCTGCCATCCGTGGCATGCGTCGCAGTGTAGCGTCAACCGCAAAAACCACAAAGCGAAAATCGCCCTTCCAAGAAAAATTTTGTGACGCACCACAGTCGCTAGCACCGCAAGGCAACTTAAACATTGTTCACGACAAAAAAATTTCTCGCCGGTCACATAGCAGTTTCAGAAGGGGCACTCGGAACGAAAAGTCTGACTATCACGCAATTCTGTTTGCGCGAAGCACAACTCTTCCGCGTGCAACATCAGGCGCTCAGCGCGCGAACGAATTTCCAGCGACGCATATAAGTTGTCGCCGAGGATTGGATGGCCCAATTCTTGCATGTGGAGCCGCAACTGATGCGAGCGACCGGTCCGCGGCTCAAGCGACATCCTCGTCCATTCGCTGCCGCGTTCCAAAACTATGAAGTGCGTCACCGCCGGCTTCCCAGCGATCGTGTCAATCATGTGACGCGGCGGATGATCAAAATCCTTTCGCATCGCACCCGCTATCTCTCCCTCGTCGGCGCTCACTACACCCGCGACGATTGCAACGTAACGCTTCTTAACCCTGCGCTCTTCAAACTGTCGCGACAGCTCGCGCTGCGTTTCTAAATCCAGCGCCATCACGATCACACCCGACGTGTCGCGATCCAAACGATGAACCACGCCGCGCCTGCGGCAACGTCAACTGCACGCGCGTGGCAAGATTGTCGGCGTTCTCGGCGCCTCGCCCCGGCACCGACAACAAACCGCTCGGCTTGTCCAGCACCACCAAATGCCCATCGCGATACACAACGCTGTAGTCCATCATCAGGCCGCCAGTCATCAGGTCACCAGGCGCTCGCGTCGCCTTCGCCGACCCTTGCCCACCCGCTTACGCGCCCCTATGCTCACGAACATGAAGCCCATCGTGCAGATTTCGCTCGATTTGACCACCATATCCGAGGCCGTGTCCACCGCCGAAATGGCCCTCCGCGCGGGCGTGGACTGGCTCGAAGCCGGCACGCCCCTCATCATCGCGGAAGGCATGAACGGCGTCCGCGCTCTCCGCGAGCGCTTCCCGGGCGTGCCCATCGTCGCCGATCTGAAAACGATGGACGGCGGCTACCTGGAGGCCGAAATGATGGCCAAGGCCGGCGCGACCCACGTCGTCGTCATGGCCCGCGCTCACGAGGAAACCATCCGCTGCGTTGTCAAAGCAGGCCGCGATTTCAACGTAATGGTCATGGGCGACAACATGGTCGCCGACGACATGGTTGCCGCCTCTCGCTGGCTAGAAGACCTCGGCTGCGATTTTCTGGTCCACCATATCGGCTACGACGAGCGCCGCGGCATCGCCGCGCGCGGCAACCGTATGCCCAGCCCGCTCGACCAACTTCGCGAGGTCGTTGACGCTGTTAGTATCCCCGTGCAGGCTGTCGGCGGCCTGTCGATCGAGCAGGCGATCCGCACTCCCGAATACGGCGCACCATTAGTGGTGCTCGGGCGCCACTGACGATCGACGCCGACCAATTCAAAACCGCCAGCGGCGACCTCGAAAGCTCGCTGCGCATGATCTGCGACCGCGTCCATGCCTACGGCGATATTTCGATCAAAGGCAGCAAAGCCACAGATGCACCCAGATAAACACAGATAAAATTGGAATTGGATCCTCTTCTCGATTCGTCACGACGGATCGTCGTCGATATATCGTGATTTCATCCTTGTCCGGTCGGCCGCTCTTATCTGTGTGCATCCGTGTTAATCTGTGGCTAGTCTGTGGCTAAAAAGGTGTTTCCATGACCCACGCGGCTGTCGTCAACTACGGCCCGGAAAAGTTCAACGTCGAACTCCGCGAAATCACGCGCCCCGAGATCGGCGAAGACGACGTCCTGCTCGAGGTCGCCGCCGTCGGCGTCTGCGGCAGCGATCTGCACCAATGGACTGCCGAGCATAGCTGGCCGGTCAACTATCCCGTCGTCCTAGGACACGAGTTTGCCGGCACGGTGACCGCACTTGGAAAACGCGTAAAGAACTGGCGCGAAGGCGACCGCGCCGTCAGCGAAACGGCCGCAGTCATCGACGCCGATAGCCCGCTCTCCCGCCAAGGCCTCTACAACCTCGATCCCAACCGAAAGGGCTTCGGTTACGGCGTGAACGGCGCGATGACTCGCTTCGTCCGCGTGCCAGCCCGTTGCCTTCACCGTTTGCCCGACAATCTGCCGTTCGAGCGCGCCGGCCTGACCGAGCCGTGCTGCGTGGCCTTCAACGCCGTCGTCGAAAACGGAAACGTCAAACCCGGCGACCGGATCGTCGTTCTCGGCCCCGGCCCCATCGGCATCCTCGCAGCCGCGATGGCGCGCCTCCAGGGCGCCGAAGTCGCTGTCGTCGGGCTGGAGCGCGACAACCACCGCTTCGAGGTCGCGCAGCCTACGGCTGCGAAACGCTAACCGCTGGCGTCGAAGATTGGGCCCGCGCTGTCGACGGCCTCGGTTGCGATGGCGTGGTCGATGCCGCCGGCATTTCGGCCACGCTGCAAACCGCGATCGATCTCGTCCGCCCCAGCGGCTGGATCAGCAAGGTTGGCTGGGGCCGCGCCCCCTGCGGCTTCTCGCTCGATCCGCTCGTTCAGAAAAACATCACGCTCCGCGGCAGCTTCAGCCACAACTGGCCGATCTGGGAGCGCGTCATCCGCCTGCTCGCCACCGGCGCGCTCGACGTGACCAAGATCGTCGGCGGCGTCTGGCCGCTGGAAGACTGGCACACTGCGTTCGAGGAAATGCACTCGGGTCGGATCGTCAAAGCCGTCCTGCGGCCGTAAGCAACCGGAGAAGGAGATATGGAGACTACGGAGATCATGGGGATAAAGAGACAGAAGCGTAACTTGGCTGCCGAAGAGCTTCATGCCAATCACATTTGTTTGGCTCGAAACTGATACCCTTCTTCTTATCTCCATCATCCCCGCCTTTATCCCCTTATCCCCCTCTCTGGAGAATCATGCGACTACAAGACAAGGCAATCATCGTCACCGGCAGCACCACCGGCATCGGCGAGGCCATCGCGCGCCGCTGCTTGAAAGAAGGAGCTCGCGTTCTGCTTCATGGCCGCGACATCGAGCGCGGCCGCAAGATCGCCGAAGAGTTTCCCGGCCGCACCGCCTTCCACAACGACGATCTCGCCGACCCGGCCGCGCCGCGCAGGATTATCCAGGCCGCGATCAACGCCTTTGGTCGCATTGATGCCTTAGTCAACAACGCCGCCTGGGTCGTCCGCAGCGACCTCACCTCCACCGATGCCGAAATGTTCGACCGCGTGATGGCAATCAACGTCCGCGCGCCCATGTTGCTGATCCAGGCGGCATACGACCATCTAAAAAAGTCGCAAGGCGCAGTCGTCAACATTGGCTCGATCAACGCCTACTCCGGCGAGAGCAACCTGCTCGCCTACAGCATCTCCAAGGGCGGCTTGATGACGCTCTCCCGCAACCTCGCCGACGCCCTTTGTTATGACGGAATTCGCGTCACCCACTTCAACGTCGGGTGGGTGCTCACGCCCAACGAATACCACTACAAGCTCGCCGATGGGTTGCCGAAGGACTGGCCCGAGAAGGTCGATCGCACCTCGGCCCCCAGCGGCCGCCTGCTTAAGCCCGAGGAGATCGCCGCCGCGGTCGTCTATTGGCTCAGCGACGAAAGCCGCCCCATCAGCGGCACCGTTCTCGAACTGGAACAATACCCGGTCATCGGCCGCAACCCCACCAAAAAAGGCGACGCCGCGGCGGAATGACGAATGCCGAAGCCAGAATGACGAACTAATGACGAAGGCACAATGTCGAAGGGTAATCACGACTTCGATCTCGAGGAACGCACTGCACGGTTCGGTGAGGCAGTGATTGACCTGCTGCGCCCGATCGCTGCCACTCCGCTGACTTCACCGCTTATAAGTCAATTGATTCGAGCCGCAACCAGCGTTGGCGCCAATTATTGCGAAGCGGATGATGCCAGCACAAAAAAAGCGTTTAGGCACTGCCTCGGCGTCAGCCGCCGCGAAGCTAAGGAATCAAAGCACTGGCTTCGAATGATGGCCCGCGCCGTCCCACAACACGCGGAAGAGTGCCGGCGACTTTGGCAGGAAGCCCGCGAACTGAATCTAATTCTCTCTGCTATTTTGAGAAACAGCGGTGATAAGTAGAGATTTTGCATTCTGCATTCGACATTGGTGATTCGTTTCGCATTCGGATTTTAGCATTTGTCATTTCACCATGAGGTCATCCAATGCCCGAGTTGGCGGCATTTCCAAAAGCCTACATGGATCCCCTCTGCATCGATGGCACCATGACCATCGCCGAATGGATCGATCTGGCGGCAAAGCTCGATATCGACGGCCTGGAGTTTTATAGCGGCTTTCTCGAGCTACAAGAGCCGCACGCCGCACGCGACGCCCGCCGTCAAGCCGACGACAAGAATCTTCCAATCCCCATGTTCTGCTGCTCACCTGATTTCACCCATCCCGATGCCGCCTTCCGTCAGCAACAGATTGACCAGGAGAAGCGCTGGATCGACCTGGCCGCCGAGCTCGGCAGCCAATTCTGCCGTATCCTCTCCGGCCAGCGGCGGCCGGAAGTTTCTCGCGCCGATGGAATCCGCTACGCCGCCGAGTGCATCGAAGCCTGCATCCCGCACGCCGCCGAACGCGGCATTACGTTGATCATCGAGAACCACTACAAGGACAACTACTGGCAGTACCCCGAGTTCGCCCAGCGAATGGACGTCTTCTGCGAGCTGGTCAATTCGATCCACTCGCCGAACTTCGGCGTCAACTACGACCCCAGCAACACGTTCCTCGCCGGCGAAGACCCGCTGGAGCTGTTGCGCCGCGTGAAGCATCGCGTGGTCACCATGCACGCCAGCGACCGATATCTCGCCGAAGGAACGATCGACGACCTCCGCCGCGAGGAAGATAGCATCGGCTACGCCCAACGCCTCCGTCACGGCGAGATCGGCAAAGGCATGAACGACTACGACGCCATCTTTCGCGAGCTAAAGAGCGCCGGCTTCAACGGCTGGATCTCAATCGAAGACGGCGTTGACGGCTTCGATCAGCTTGCCCGAAGCGCGAACTTTTTACGCCGCAAAATCGCCACACATTGGCCTGATTCCAAATCCGCCAGCAATACGTGAACCAGCACGCGCTACCAGCGGAAACATCGGCGGGAGGCTATAATTGACTTGGTTCACGCTCTCGGAGCCTTACCATGACCATCATCGTCAACGCCACGTTCGTCAACGGACAATTTCAACCCGTCGAGCCACTCTCGCTGCCGGAAGGGGCCGAAGTTCAACTCACCGTTACTCCGGTTCGGCAAAAAGGGGCGACCCGTCCCGTTCATCGTGACGACGACATCTCGCTTGAACCCGTGATTGGTATCGGTTCGAGCCGGTCCAATATGGATCACGGCAATCGTCCCGACGCGGAACCACTTAACGAGGACGATCCGCTGGAAGCCGTGATCGGAATCTGCTCAAGCGGGGGCGGAAAAAATCTCGCCGAGGATCATGACCTGTATCTCTACGGCCCATTACGAAAGCCGGAGTCGAAAGAGTGATATTCGTAGACTCCTGGGCGTGGGTCGCGTTGGCCGATCGAGACGATCCATACCATGCGTTCGCGCTTCAAGAGCGCAACAAACTGCAACAGCGCCGCGAGCGATACGCCACAACAAACCTGGTGCTGGCTGAGTCAATTGGGTTGATATTCCGTTCCACCGACTTCAACCGCGCCTCCAAATTCTTCCAAGGGTTGATTGAGTTTTTTAAGCTCGATCAGCATGTGTTGATCCACATCACCCCTGACCACTTTGACCGCGCCTGGCAACTACGTCTCAAATTCAACGACAAGCCCGACATCTCCTTCGTCGATTTCACGTCCATGGTCGTGATGCAGGAGCTTGGCATCAACACCGTCTTCACCGGCGACCGGCACTTCGAGCAAGTCAATCTCGGCTTCCAACTCGTGCCATAAGCCAGCGCGATCAACAACCGCGCTCAAACAACTCCTACATCTTCTTCCCAATCGCCCCCGCCACCTTCCGGCACAGTACCATCGTCTCCTCAAATTGCTGGAAGTTCATCGACTGATAACCGTCGCTCTTGGCATTTTCCGGGTCGGGATGCACTTCCAGAATCAACCCGTCCGCTCCTGCCGCCACGCTCGCTGCGGCCATCTGCGGCACCAAATACGTGTGCCCGGTTCCGTGACTCGGATCGACCACCACCGGCAGATGCGTCTTCTGGTGCAAATAAACCACCGTCGCCAAGGGCAGCGTGAACCGTGTGTGCGTCTCAAACGTGCGAATCCCCCGCTCGCACAACATCACGTTCGGGTTGCCGCCGTTCAGAATGTACTCCGCCGCCAACAGCAATTCCTCGATCGTCGCGCTCGGACCCCGCTTCAACAGCACCGGTGTTCGCGTCGTCCCCACCGCTTCCAGTAGCCGATAGTTTTGCATATTCCGCGCACCCACCTGCAGCACGTCGGCATACTTGACCACCAGCTCCACGTCCTCGGTCGCCACCACCTCGGTCACGATCGCCAGCCCCGTCTCCGCTCGCGCCGTTGCCAGCATTTTTAGACCGTCGACCTTCAACCCCTGAAAGCTGTAAGGACTGGTTCGCGGCTTGAATGCTCCGCCGCGCAGCCCCATTGCTCCCGCGGCTTTGACTGCCCGCGCCGTCTTCACGATCTGCTCTTCGCTCTCCACCGAGCAAGGCCCGGCGATTGTCCCCACTTGGCCATTGCCTACTACAAGGTCGCGTACCCGTACCACCGTCGGCTCGCGCTTCACCTCCACGCTCGCCATCTTGTACGGCGCCAAAATCGGCAGCACCTCGGCGACGCCGGGTCCGCTCTCCAGCGATTCCTTGTGCGTCTTCCGTTCGTCGCCCACGGCGGCGATCACGGTCCGCTCGTCCCCCACGATCACGTGGGGCTTGAGTCCCAGACTGGCGATGCGTTCGACCATGTGATCCACGTCGGCTTTCGCCGCCCCCTTTTTCATAACGACAATCACGGCTTTTCCTCCTGTTTAGAGCTGCCGACATGGCGACTCGTCCAATTCTTCGCGCCCGACCGCGTGCACAACAAAACAAACAGCCCCGAGACTCGTGCCTTGCCGGGTCTCGGGGCTGTTGATTGTCGCTTCGGAGTCTGAGTTTATAAACTCGCTCCGGCCCCGCGACCCGGCGGGCTAAAGTAAAACCAAAACAGGGTCGCGAAAAGCCGGTCCATCATTCGGATCAAATTCGTCTCAAATCAAAACAGTCGTTCACGCACCACAAACTAAGCGTACTTAGCCGATTCGCGTGCGTCAACGGAGCAGCCGGCCATTTTGCACGTCCTGCGCTGCCCTAGGTTCTTACGCGCACCACACCGCTTACCTTTTCACCCGCCGCAGCCTCCACCGCACGCAGCTTCCCAAGCGCCATTTCAACCTTTGCTTGTACTGCCGAAGGCGCCGTAACAATCAACGTCTGGCTCGGCGGGTCATATGCCAACTCCATGCCATTCCCGCCGGTTGCTTCCGTCAATCGCTGCTCCAGCCGCGCCACAAGCGTCCCAATGTCGTCCCCGCCCACCAACCCTCGCACGCTGTACAACTCCAGATCCGGCTTATCTGCCGCTGCCGCCAGCGTTGTGATTTGAATCGTCCGCTCGTCGAACACGCGATACGTGAGTTCCAGCGGAGCCACGAGCCGCGCAAGCGCCACTGCCAAGGGCTCGTCGTCCGCCTGCAGCCGGCACTCAGTGTGCAGCGACAACTCCGCTTCAGCCAGCGCCGCTGCATCAATGCACAAGGCCGCGCCGCTCCGTCGCGACAAATACTCAACCACCGACGACAAGGGCGCTGCCGTTCCAATTCCAGCCGTCACGCGCCGCGAAAGCATCGCCCTCGCTCGCGCCCCTCGCGTCGAAAGCTCAAATCGCCGGGGGTCAAATCGCACATCGGGGCGCGCCGGATCAAACCGCGTGCGCAGCGGACGGCCGCGCGCCACACGTAGTTTTTCACACAACTCGATCATCCGATCGTGTGTCTCGTCGGTCGCCGTCAGATACAGCGTATCGGTCGCCACCTCCAGACGCGCACCTGCATTCTGTTCGTCCGATGGCAATCCGATCGCCCCGCGAATCATTTCCGCCAGCTCCGCAATAGCCGGATCACCCGGCCTCACCAGGTCGCCCACCACGTACCTTGCCTTGCGCGTCTTTCCGGAATCAGCCGGTCTCACAACCCCATGTCCGTCCGCCAACGCCAGCTCCAACCGATGCGGCGCAATCGCCGCATCAATCGCCTGTCGAAGCGTGACCGCTTGCTTCGATAATTGAATTGGCGCATCGAGCGCTATGCCTCGGCTGCGAACCCCGTCCAAGTCGATCGCGATCGGCACATTGCTCCACTCCGACGCCAGCGCGACGAAGCGAAAGAGCGGCAGGTCCTCCACTTCAACCGACGGCAGCTTCTGTCCAAGTTGAGCGGCAACGTCGATCTTCGCAGGCGCTATCCGCTTTAATGGCAGTACCGCGAGTGCGCCGTCGCCCGCCGGCGGTTCGGCAACCTCCGTCACCGCCGGATTCACCAGCGGCTCCTGCACGATGGCGGCGTCCCCTATTGCCGCCGGCAACTCGGGCAATCCAAGCGCCGATTCCGCTTCGGCCGCCACCTTGCCGGCCTCCGACTTCGGCACGTCACTCAATTCCAGCGTCGGCTTGGCTGCCGTGTGGTCGCCGTCGTCTTGCGTCTCTGCCTTTGCGACGCCCGGCGCATCCGCTGCCGTGACCGCTTCATTCTCTGCGCTCTGTTCCTTTGTTACATCCTCTTTTTTTGATACTGCATCACCGTTCGGCTCCTCTACCACATTCGGTCGCGGCTGCTCGACATTGCTGGGCGCGGGTTGTTCATTCTCCGACTGTGCCGTAGCCGCGCGACCACCTGCTTCATCTTTCGCCGCTACACTCGCATCCGACTCGTTCGCGTTGTCAGTCACCGCACTCGCTTCAACCGAAGCGATGGCCTGTTTGCTGTCGGCTTGCGCAGGGCGCGATCCGCCGGCTCGCGCTGAAGATACTCCCACACGCCCCACGACACCGCGACCAGACTCAACGTCGCCGCCACTGCCGCCGTCATGCCGACCCACCAGCCATTGCCGCTTGCTGCTTTCGACGCTTCTGAAGACTTCGCGACAGCTTCAACCATCGCGCTCGTCGCCGACTGCTGCTGAAGAGGCGCTTTCGGAAGTGGCGGCGGCGAAACAGTCACTGCCACCGTCGCTGACGCAGGCGTTGTCGCAGGCGCAACCGCGGCTGAAGCAGAGGCCCGTGTGGCGACGGGGATCGCCTTCGGTACGGCAGTGCTCTTACTCCCCCCCGGCAACAACGACGCCGCTTCCGCGGCAAGCTGCTCGATGTCGCTCGCAAACACCGAGGTGCTGCGCACCGCAGCCCCGCCAATATTGGCCGCCGTGGCGACGACGGCCGGCACACCCGGCGCTCCCACCACGACGCTCCCCGCATCGCCGGGCGTCGGTGGTGTCACCTGCACCATGCTCCCGCACTTGGGGCATGCCAGAATCTGTCCAATCGCCGCCGCGTTCGTCACGCGCAGCGCAGCATGGCAGGTCGTGCAATGAATCGTGTAAGGTGCCACAGCGATACGATAAACGTCTCTGTTGTCGTTCCGCGCACCTGTTCCGTGGCGCGTTAGTTATTCCGCTCAGCACTCACTTCTTCTTACCGGCCTCCACCGTTGCAAACTCCGGTGGCAGCTTCTGCCCGTTCTTCGCCGCCATCGCTCGCGTCGTAATCACGAGCGATTCCTCCCCCTCCGCGCTCTTCTGGAACACATATACTAGCTTACCGTCTGGGTTCGCCTTTAGCATAACTTCTCTCAAAATCTCCCCAGCCGGCTTATCCCTACTATCAATGGAAATCGGCTGATTTCGCGTAATACCCGCCTGTTCCAACGCCTGTCCCAGGACTTCGATTCGGAGGTTCGCCTCCTGACCGATCTGCACAGCCAGGCTCTCCAACGGTTGCCTCTGTGCAACCAGCGTTGTAACCGTCTTCAGGCGTTCGCTTGGATCGCTCGTCCTTATAGCTCGAGATGTTGAAATTCCGGTGTCCCCACCCGCCCGCCCCGTCTCCGAAAGCGCCAGCTCCGCCCCCATCATCAGGTTGTGCGCCGCCACCACCGGCAGATAGCCGTTCAACACAACCTGTTCCGCGTCCACGCCGCTTCGCGCCTGTTCCTGCAAGAACGAGACCATCTGCGGAAACTGAAACAATACCGCCCGACCATGCGGGTGCAGTTCCGACTCGCGCAAATGCGATCTCACGCCGCCGGCCATCTCCTGCAATCGTTCGCGATAGCGTTCCGCCAACTCGCCCGGCGTCGTCTCAACCCCGCTCACTAGCCGCGCTTCGACGTAACACACCTCCGGCTGCAGATGCAGGCTCAGCGCGGCGCTCCGCACGTCGGCGAAAAACCACTCCGCCGCGCTTTGCAATAGCGCTAACCCACCAAACAGCGAGCCGCCCTCTCCAAGCACCGCCGACGTTGTGAAAAGCACCGTCACCATCCGGCTCGCGTCGCTCGTTGCTGCCACCTTCAGCAGGTCCAGTTTCGGCGCAGCCCCCGCGCTGACAATCTGATCCACGCTCTTGCTCGAGCTGACAACAAACACCTTCTTCGCGCCAACGCCGGGTGCGAAATACGTCCATCCGCCGCCCGCGTAGATCTGCTCGCTTCCGACCGTGCGTGCCTGGTAACCCTGCCACTTGCCGATCACCGCTTCCGTCTGCGATATCAGCGCCGGTCGCACGACCAGAGTCACCCCCGCCGGCTCGTCAGCCGCCCAACCCACGATCAATCGCTCCATCTCGATCAGCTTCAACCCCGTCGCCGATTCAACGGCCGCGCGCGTGCTCGCGCCGTATGGACCAAGCGCCGTCAGCAGCTTCTCCCCCTCGGGATGCTTGATTAATTCCGCCGGTCGCACATGCACTATCAGGTCCACGCTCGGAGGCAGGTACTCAAGCTCGATCTTCTCTCCCGCCGTCGGCGATGCCCACAACATTTTGCCGTCGTCAGTTGCCGTAGTCAGAGCACTCGCTGCGCCACTCCCTTTGTCGCCATCGGCCGTGTCACTACCGCCTTTCGATTGGTCCGTATCCGATTTTCCCGTCGTATCGTCGCTCGCTTGCTCAACGACCGCGTCGCTCTCCTCCGTCACACTCGCGATCGGTCGCTCGCGGAAATAAGCCAGATACACGATCCCCCCCGTCAATCCGGCAATCAACAACACCGCCAACGTAATTAGGGCGTTCATCTGCTGCTGCCGCCGCCGACGTTGCAACGCGGCAAACGCCGGGCTCTTACGCCCGGCGCCACCGGCTGCACGAACGCATCCGACGTCATCGCTTCCCTATCGGCCGCTCGAACGTCATAGCCCGAGGCGTTAGCGAGGGTGAATCCCGCCTGAGCCTCCATCGCCCCAATCCTGGGTACAGACGCTGCCGACTGATCCGGCTCCTCGTTCGCGCTCACGGTCGCCATCTCGCTCACCGGCTCGCTCGCGCTTACCGCCATACCTTGCGGAACAATCGGCTGCGACTGCCGCCATGCTTCATACGCCGCATACGTCGCCGCCGGCTGCGGCATTAGTTTCGCCTTGCCCGGATCAATGAACGGCTCAAGCGCCTCCGCCAACTGCGCCGCCGTTTGAAATCGCACCCGCCGGTCCTTCGCCATCGCAAACGCGACCGCCTTCGCCAGCGCCTCGGGGACTCCCAGCGGGCCAAGCGGCGCTATCGCCTCCCGAGCATGCCGCTGCATCTTCGTCGCAGCATCTCCGCCCGCAAATGGCGCATCGCCCGCTCAACAGCTCATACAGCGTGCAACCCAGCGCATACACGTCGGTCAACACATCCGACGTCTGTCCCGGCCGCGCCATCTCCGGCGCAAAATAGTCGGCCGCCGCCGCAAGTTGCTCCGCTAAAAGATTCCCGCCGTGCATTGTTGGCGCCGCTACGTGCGGCTCGCGCACCAAAGGCACTTGCAGCAATCGTCCGTGACCCTGCCCATCGATCCAGATGTTCCGCGGCCGAATCTCGCCGTGCGCCAAACCCGCCGCATGCATCGCGCCGGCGCCAAGCGCCACCTGCCGGACCAATCGGCAAGCAACCGCCGCGCTCGCCCGCTTTTTCGCCGCCAGCACCTCGTCAAACGCCCCGCCCTGGAGATCTTCGAGGACGATAAACTTAAAACTCACCAAATCCACCAACTGATACACCTGCATCAAGCACGGATGCACCGCCCGCGCCGCTCTCGCCAATTGCGCTGCCGCCGCTCGATACAATCCCGGATTCTGAACAACCGGACCCGTCAAGAACTGCAACAGCACCGGATGCCGTGTTCCCGCGTGCATTGCGCGAAACAGTCCCCCCAAACGCCCGCTCGTCAGCCGCTCGCGCACTACGTAGTCGCCATAGAAAAACGGGCCGGTCTTCCCCGCCAGCAGGATCTTCGCCTGATAACGCGTGATCGCCTTCTGCGCAACCAGCCATTCCGCCAGCGCCGCGCCGTTCGCCTGTTCTCCCGCCCCTCTGACGCTTGCGAATTGCGACCGAAGCGCCGCGCATCGCTCCGTAGGCGCCAGCCCGCTTTCGCCAATCAGTCGCCAAAGCTCACGCGTGTCCATCGGTTGCCGTTTATGCTGGCGACGACTAAAGAATCTGTTCTCAATGTCCATCGTAACGTGCCAAGCCCTTGCCGTGCAAAACCTTGCGGGTGCTACCGACTTTGCATGTGTGCCACTGGCTCGGCCAGTGAATGGCACGAGTTACTCGCCTTGAGCCGCGCCATAGCGAGGGATATGATTTCACAACACGCCAACCGTAACCCTTTGCGCGACAATACATTCGCCGCTCCGCCGTGGGTTCGTTTCGACCGCGGCTCAATTCACGCTCCCTCATTCGCCGCGCGACCCCGTGGCCACCAGCAGCGATGAAGGCCTTCGACGCCACACGCTTCTACTTCGACCGCGCGGCCGATCATATGGATCTGACGCCCAACATGCGCCAGCTCCTGCTGATCCCCCAGCGCGAGGTCCAGGTCCAGATCGCAGTTGAAATGGACAACGGCGACCTCGCCACCTTTATCGGCTACCGCGTCCAGCACAACGACTCTCGCGGCCCCATGAAGGGCGGCCTCCGCTACCATCCACAGGTCGATCTCGACGAAGTCCGCTCGCTCGCCGCGCTCATGACCTGGAAGACCGCCGTCGTCGATCTCCCCTACGGCGGCGCCAAAGGCGGCATCGCCATCGACCCCCGCAAGCTGAGCCACCGCGAGCTCGAACGCATCACGCGCAAGTTCGTCGATGCCACGCACGATCTCTTCGGCCCCGACAAAGACATCCCCGCCCCCGACATGGGCACCAATGCCGATGTCATGGCGTGGATCATGAACCAGTACGAAAAGTACCACGGCTTCCAGCCGGCTTGCGTCACCGGCAAGCCCGTCGAGCTGTTCGGCATCCCCGGCCGCGACGAAGCCACCGGCCGCGGCGTCGGCATCTTCGTCGTCAAGCTGCTCAGCCGCCTCGGTCGCCGTCCCCAAGATACGCGCGTCGCCATCCAGGGCTTCGGCAACGTCGGCACCCACGCGGCCCACTTCCTGCAAGACGCACAATGCAAGATCGTCGCCATCGCCGACGCCAGCGGCGACTACTACCGCAAAGAAGGCATCGATCTCCCCGACATGCTCCGTTATGCCAAGGCCAACCAGAACTCACTCGCCGGCTATCGCGGCGCGGACAAGCTCAAGAAACCCGGCGATGTGCTCGAGCTCGACGTCGATTTGTTGATCCCTGCCGCGCTCGGCGGCGTATTGACGGAAAACAACGCCCCGCGCGTGAAAGCCACGATGATCGTCGAGGGCGCCAACGGACCGACCGATCCCGAGGCCGATGAGATCTTCAACGCCCGCGGCACGATCGTGTTCCCCGACATCCTCGCCAACGCCGGCGGCGTCACCGCCAGCTATTTCGAATGGGTGCAGAACCGTCAACACTACCGCTGGGGCATCAACCGCGTGCGCCAGGAGCTCGACCGCGCCATGGCCGACGCCTTCGAACATGTCTGGCAGTTCTCACAAGAACGCAAAGTCACCCTCCGCACTGCCGCCTACATGCTCGGCATCGGCCGCGTCGGCCGCGCAACCGTCCTCGGCGGAATCCTCTAACTCAGCATTCATCCCCCATCCCTGCCTTCATCCCCGCATCTCCTTATGCCCACTTCCCTCTCCATCCTCCAGCTCCGTCAGATCCCGCTCTTCCGCGGGCTCAACGAGACCGAATGCCGCCAGATCTTCGAGATCGTGCAAACACACACCTTCGCCCCCAAGGAGCTGATCATCCGCCAAGGCGAATCCTCGCGAAACCTCTGGGTCGTGCTCGAAGGCACCTGCGAGGTTCGCAAACGCGTCGCGCCCGACGTCCGACGGCCAGGCCGTCGTGCTCGCCGTGCTCGAGCCGTACAACTACTTCGGCGAAATGTCGTTCTTCCACCCCGCCGAACATTCGGCCGATGTATGTGCCCGCACTGCGGTCACCGTGCTTCAGATCGCGCCAGCGATTACCAGGACCTGATTGCCGAGGGTGTCTGGGCGGCCTACAAGCTGGCCTACAACGTCGTCGAAGGACTCGCCGAACGCCTTCGCCGCATGGACGACTGGCTCTCGGAACTTGTCCTCCGCCACAAAGAAACGGTGCAGCAAATCCCCGAGTGGTCCGAATTCCGCGAACGCCTCTTCAACGGCTGGACCACGCCCAGCGCTAGGTCAGGCTGTGCCTGACGGCTACCTATTTGAACACAGGCACTCCCGTGCCTGACAATGTCGCGCCGAGCCAGCAGCGCTGCGCCTAGAGTCGTGGTTATCGTAGATTGGGATGCAGCCCCCACTCGTCTCCGTGTCTCTCCCGGTCTCCCTACCCCCTCCCTGGCACGCGATTCGCTACACTAAATCGCCATTCACTTCCCAAGGAGGTAACTCATGGTCAATCAAAGCGTGTTGCAAGGCAATTGGAAACAAATCCGTGGCAAACTAAAGGAAAAATGGGGCAAATTGGCCGACGACGATGTGGCCGTCTTCAACGGAAGCGTCGATCAGCTCGTGGGCAAGATCCAGCAAAAGACCGGCGAAAGCCGCATGGAAGTCGAACGGTTCCTCGAACAGGTGTCTCAATCTGGCGATTCCGTAGCGGCTCGCGCTCAAGACAGCATGCAGCAAGCTGCAGGCTTTGTCCAAGATAAGGCGGGACAGGTTCGGGATTCGGTCAGTGACGGCTACGCCGCCGCCGAAAGCTTCGTACAGGAGCGGCCCGGGCCAAAGCGTTGCCTTTGCCTTCGGTTGTGGAATCGCGGTCGGAGTCGGCCTGGCACTACTGCTCCGGGAGCGACCTCAGGCATCCGCCTGGTCACGTGGCAAAGATACGGCTGAGCAAATTGGTCGCCAAATTTACGACACAATTGCCGGGGCGATGCCCGACAGTCTACGCCGCTAGCCTTTGTGAAGTCCCCGCGAGCTTCATCAACATGAACGATCTGGGAGATAATATATGGCAAATACCAAGTCTCGTTGGCCGAGCATGAGCCAGGAAGGCCGCAATCCGAACCAAGGTCTGGAAAAAGCCAGGGCCGAAGGCGGCGAAATGGCGGAGGAAGCGATCCAGTACGTTCGCGACTACGTCCGCACCAACCCCGAAACCGCCGCACTTTGGTGCCTCGGCATCGGGTTTGTCCTCGGCTGGAAGCTCAAGCCCTGGTAGCCGATGCAATTAGGATTCGCGCAAAGTGCACAAGCGGGGAAGTCGTTCCGGAATGCCCGGTATCTGCGCGCCGCTCGGGTGCGTCGCTCTTACTTCAACTAGACAACGCTAGTCCTGCCAAAACGGCGATGACGATTGCGCACATCCAAAGGAAGATGGTCCACTGAGATAACGACTCCGAGCTTCGGTCCAGGCAGTCGTAGAGGTGATAGCTCGGAGTGTTGAGCGATTCCGAAGCGGATTCTTGCTCGTTGGCGGGCTTGTCGTCCATGTCACCCTGCCTTTGAGTTGATTGCGTGTTTGCGCACCCCCTACCTTGTAACGATTTGACTTGACGTTACAGACCCGCGCCAACCGTTCGACCCGCATGGGTCACCCGGCGAAGAGAATCCACGTGCTGCTTTCGTAAGCAGTCACGCGTCGCCGCCATTCTAGACTGATGCACCGCGTTCCGAAAGGCTACGCACGGACGTTGGTAGGCGAGGAGCGCAATCGCCTTTAGTTCTTCGGCGCCCGCCAGCCCCACCGATCGAAGAAACCTCCGAAATCGAATTGCGACGGCCTTGCCCGGAGGGCGGGACGCCCGGCAGGAAATAGCCGCGATCGTCAGATCGCGGTTACACGACCGGCGCAATTCCCTCAGGTCCGGCGGACCGCCACAACGAACCGCCGCCGCTTGCCCGCCCGATATCCCAACGGGATTACAGACCAAAGCCCAGCGTCGCGGCGCTTTGCCGCGCACGTCTCCGTGTCTCCTCGTCCTCCTAACCGCGAGCCAGAAGCGGCGCACGTCGAACCGCTATCGCAAAAGCATTCCACCCCTACAAGCGGCGCACCCTGGAAGAAGAACGCCTCGTCAACTGCACTGTAATCATCAAAATTGATCACGTCGTTGTAGTTGATGTCCCCCGTCGCCCAATCCAGGTTGGGGATCAACGAAAAGAAGGCGTTGTCCATCCCAACGTAATCATCAAAGCTGACAAGCCCATCGAAATTGGCGTCGCCTACGTACGACTTTTCCTCAACTCTGGTTGCTATCCCCCCTTTCCCCTTGGGAAAGGGTCAGGGTGAGGGCCTCAACGACTCCTCACCATTGCAAGACGGCGATCCATTGCGAATCGCTTTTCGCAAGAGTCCCTAACTGTATGCGCCACCGAAACCTTTCAAGCGGCCGCGAGAAGAATACTTACAAATTGCGGTAACTCGCAATCATCAAGCAGGTCGCCGTCGCGCGCGATACACAAAGACAAGCAATAGCCCCACAGTGGCGGTGACGAGCAATACGAACGGCTGCGGCTCTGGAACAAATGTCCCTGGATTCAATCGCACCAAGAACGCCTGACTTTCCACTCCTGCCACTCCTTGCTTAAACGCCGATCCGACAATTGTTAGACCATCAAAAGACGCAGCTCTCGCCACTACAGTTCTCCATCCAGCCAAATCAACACCTTGCTCTACGAGTAGATCATCTAGCACCCTCGAACCATGGAATTCATCCCACACAATGGAGCCTGCACCCACGATCACATTTCCATCGCCTGAAATTCCCTCCGCTCGCCTGAAAGGCGTGCCGTCCGCAATCGGAGGCAATTCCACCATTCCCGTGCTCTCTGTCCACCGGAAAGCGAAATAATCAGGCCGATCCGTGACGCTGCGGCCCACGATTACCGAACCGTCCCTGGAAACGTCATACGCTTGGCTATAAAACGCTCCGCCGGGCAGATCGCCAAGTCCTACCATTCCCGTCGCCTGCGTCCAGCGAAACGCCTCCCGGTCAAACGAAGGGAAAGGCAGGGGGCTCGAATTACCAACAACCACCGATCCATCGCCGGAAACCGCAATCGCCTGATTGCCGAAGTCTCCGCCACGCAGCTCGCCCAAGCCCACCATTCCCGTCGTTGCAGTCCACCGGAACGACTCATTCCCAAGGTTGGACGAAGAACCACCTACGATCACCGACCCGTCCGGCGTGATGTCATGCGCCGAACCCCCGATACCTCCTCCTGGCAAGTCCCCAAGTGACGTTGCGCCTCCTTGCGGAGTCCAAACTATGGGATCGCCTGATCCAGGCTGAAGCAGATCGTATCCCACGACGCGGCTACCGTCAGCCGACACCGCGAAAGCTTCGCTAACTATGCCGAGGCCCAAACTTTCAATAGCTCCATCGCCGGTCCACCGCACTGCCTCAAATCCATTCCCTGCTCGACTCACCCCGACTACAGTACGACCATCCGCCGAAACGCCGTACGCGTCGCTATACTCATCTGTCGGCCGCAGCTTTCCCAGCAGCCTGAACTCGGCCCCCGCCGCTACAGCCGCAGCGAAAACTGCCCCAATCACCACACAAATGCCACAAACCCTGTTGTAAATCATCGCTCTCATCCGTTAGTCCTTATCTCCGCCTCCACTCCGATCATAACAATGCCTTCCTACGCCGCCACCGCTCACACATTCGACAGCCTGTCCAGGCGCGCTTAATTCGACGTTCAGCGTTCAATGTTAGGTCCCCGCCGCCATTCGCTCGCCTGAGTTTTCCGAAGGCCGCACATCCGGCCGCCTATTGACTTCGTTACGAACATATGTATACTTAGTGTCCACATTATCACAACCTGCCCGACTCCCGTCGAAATGCGCCGAGACTTTTTCATTGCCACACTGAAAACTCAACACTATGCCTAAAATTCCCCAAAATTAGCCCTTAGTGCGCTTCCAAATGCACGATATTCGAAAATTCCCGGCGCCACCCAAAATCACATCCGCAGGTCGTCAAACAGGTTGCGCAATTCGACGCTCCTCGAAACGAGCATTATTGTTCCAAAACCCCTGGGGCCCCACCGCACGGAAAACTCGTGATACAAAATTCCCGCTCCGCATCATTGGACGTTGGACGGTCGATTGCCGCACTTTGGTCATTGGTGCTTGGTCATTCTTCATGCGTTTGGCATTCGGGCTTCGGCATTCGGGCTTTCCATTGGAGTCTCGCCGCTTCATCGTACCCGGTCACCAAACTACCAGAGCACAAGACACTACCGCGCGCACCGCTTAAAATACCCGCGCTGCGCCCATACTACCTCCTACCTCCCAATTCCCACCTCCCTCCTCCCATGCGCCGCCAAAGCAAAATCAGCCCACTCTGGTGGGACTACACCACGCTCGACGACGAAGTATTGAACGACGCCGCGCGCCTCACGCCCGACGACCTCCTCTCGCTCTCGCGCGACGGCTTCCGCGTGATCATGTACGACACGCTCGAAGACTTCTATCTCGCCGAGGCCCTCGAATACATCCACGCCTGGCGGCAAGCTACCGCCGACCGGCCCACGGGCATCTGCGGACCGATCGGCCCCACCGAGCAACTGCCGCTCGTTGCGCGTCTCGTGAACGAACTAGGAATCAACCTCCGCCACGCCCACTTCTGGGGCATGGACGAATGGGTCATCGACGGCCGCGAAGTGCCGGAGTCGTTCCCCTTGAGCTTCGCGCGGACCGACCGCGAGCTGTGCTTCAACCGCATCCGGCCCGAGCTGGCGATGCCGGAAGCCAACCTCCACTTCCCCAAAGTCAGCTCGATCGCCGAATACTCGCGATCGTTCGACGAGGTTCGCTGCGTCATGATGCAAGGCGGCCAGGGCGAAGTGAAACACTGGGCATTCAATGACCCGCCGAGTCGCGAAGGGCAATACCGCGACCAGCCCCCCTCGCCGGCCGAGTACCGCAAGCTCTCCACGCGCGTCGTCGATCTGCACCCGATGACGATCATTCAGAACGCGCGCACCAGCGGCGGCGGCGTGGTCACCAATGTGCCGCTCCAGGCGATCAGCGTCGGCCCAGTCGAAACCTGGAAGGCCGAGAAAGTTTCGATCTGGCAGGCCGGCCCGCACGACAACCCGTTCGGCATGCGGCTCACGGCGCTTGATGATCAGCAAGCGCGTGCCCGACAGCTCGGTGCCGATGTCGCTGTTGGCCGATCATCCCAACGTGCAGTTCAACTACTACCGTCACGGCCTCGGCACCTGCGATGCCGAAATGCATTAACAAAGTTTTTCGCTGTTCTATCCCCTTATCACTTCCGTATCCCCCTATCTCCCTCTCCTTTATACCCTCATCTCTTTCTTACCCCCATCATCCCCTCCTCATCTCCTTATCCCCCTCGCTGCCGTTTTGAACGTTATGCCGCGCTCCGCCTTTGCCATCGCCGCACATCCCGACGACATCGAGTTCGTCATGGCCGGGACCATGATGCACTTGAAGCAGGCGGGCTACGAGCTGCACTACATGACCGTAGGCAATGGCTCTTGCGGCTCGGCCGAGCTCGACGCAGCAACAATCGCTCGCATCCGCCGCGATGAGTCGCATGCCGCCGCCGAGTATCTCGGCGCCACATTCCACGAGAGCCTCTGTCCCGACATCGACATTTTTTATGACCGCGCGACCCTCGCCCGCCTCGGCTCGATCGTTCGCGCGGTTGCGCCCGAGATCATCCTCACTCATTCACCTCAAGACTACATGGAAGACCACACGAACACCTGCCGCCTCGCCGTGACGGCCGCGTTTTGCCGGGGCATGCCGAATTTTCCCGTCGATCCCCCACGGCCGGTCACCGAACAAGACGTAACGATTTACCACGCCCAGCCGCACGGCAACTGCGACGCTTTGCGAAATCCGATCGTTCCTGAGTTGTTCGTCGATGTCACGCAGGTGATCGACCACAAGACTGAGATGCTCACACGCCATCAAAGCCAGAAGCGCTGGCTCGACCTGAGCCAGGGGATGGATAGTTATCTCAACGCGATGCGCGATCTCGCGCGAAGTCGGCCGCATGTCGGGCCGCTTCGAATTTGCCGAGGGCTTTCGGCGACATCTGCACCTCGGTCTGTCGCGTGCGGACGTGGACCCGCTCGCCGACGTGCTCCGTCCCCTCAGCGTCATCGCCGATTCGTCAGATTGTCCAGATAACTAACGCCCAACGCGCCTATGCGCGTCTCCCCTTGTGACAAAACAGGCCGCCGATATACTAACAGCTTCCAATTTTCCGGAAAAAACAGCACTGAAATACGAGTGAGGGCGCCATGGCGCGAGTCTGTGAAGTCTGCGGCAAAGGGCCGCAAGTCGGCAACCAGGTGACGACCCGCGGCAAGGCCAAGTATCTCGGCGGCGTGGGCACGAAGGTCACCGGCATCACCAAGCGTACGTTCAAACCGAACCTGCAGTGCTTGCGCGTCACCATGAACGGTTCAAACACCACGCGGCTGGTGTGCACCCAATGTATCCGTTCTGGCGCGATCACCAAGCTCGTCCGCCGGAAGCCCTTCAAGCTGGAAACGGCCGGGGCCAAAAAGTAGCCCAGGCTTCGCTTCAAGAATCGCCGCATGGCACTTACCCGCGACGAAGTCGAAAAAGTCTCTCTGCTCGCGCGGCTTAAGCTCACTGATGCCGAGCTCGATCGGATGACCGCGCAGCTCGGCCAGGTCGTCGACTATGTCCACCAGCTTGCGGAGCTCGACACCGAAGAGGTCGAGCCGATGGCACACGCGGTTGAGCTGACAAACGTCTTTCGTACCGACGAGGTGCGGCCTTCGCTTCCGCGTACCGAGGCGCTGGCCAACGCTCCGAAGCGCGACGAGGAGTGCTATTTGGTCCCGGCCGTGCTCGGCGAATAATCTCCAGCTTGATGTTCTTATGTCGCTTGCCGATCTCTCCGCAACCGAACTGCTGCGACAGCTCGATGCCGGCGACGTGACCAGTGTCGAGATCACACAAGCGTGTCTTGATCGCGTCCGTGAGCGCGACGGTCAGGTCCAGGCATTTCTCCGCGTCGATGGCGACGCCGCACTCGCACAGGCTGCCGACGTGGACCGCCGCCGCAACGCCGGCCAGCCGGTCGGCCGCCTTGCTGGACTCCCCGTCGCCGTAAAAGACCTGCTCTGCATGAAAGGCGAACTGGCCACGTGCGGCTCGCGCATCCTGGAGAACTTTCGGCCACCTTACGATGCCACTGTCATCGCCCGACTCCGCGCCGCCGACGCCGTGTTTCTCGGCCGAACGAACATGGACGAGTTTGCGATGGGCGGCAGCAACGAGAACTCGGCGTATCACGTGACGCGAAACCCGTGGGCTCTCGACCGCATCCCCGGCGGCTCCAGCGGTGGCTCGGCCGCTTGCGTCGCCGCGGAATGACGCCGCTGGCGATTGGCAGCGACACCGGCGGCTCGATCCGTCAGCCCGCCGGGTTGTGTGGTGTGACTGGGTTGAAGCCAACTTACGGCCGCGTTAGTCGTTTTGGTCTCGTGGCATTCGCGAGCAGTCTCGATCAGATTGGGCCGCTCGCGCGAACAGCGGAAGACGTCGCCTTGCTGTTCGAAGTAATCGCCGGATACGACTCCCAGGACTCCACAAGCGTCGATACCGAGGCGCCGCCGTACACCCAAAGCATCGATCAGCCGCTGACCGGTTTGCGATTGGGCCTGGTGCGGGAGCATTTCGCCGCCGGTCTCGATCGCGAAGTCGAGTCGGCCGTACGCGAGGCTATCCGAGTCTATGAGTCGCTAGGGGCACACGTTCGCGAGATCAGCATGCCGCACGGCAAGTACGGCGTGGCGACGTATTACATCATTGCGCCGTGTGAGGCCAGCAGCAATCTCTCCCGTTACGATGGCGTGCACTACGGCTATCGTGCCGACGAGAAGTCGATCGCCGAGGAACTGGCCGCCGAGCATAAGCAGCTTGTTTCCGACGGAAAACAGCGCGAGGCCGAGAACCTCGATAATGTCCTCGTGCGAATGTATCGCCGGTCGCGGTCCGAAGGTTTCGGCGCCGAGGTCAAGCGGCGCATCATGCTCGGCACGTACGCCCTTAGCGCCGGCTACTACGACGCGTATTACGTGAAGGCGCTCAAGGTCCGCCGGCTGATCCGCCGCGACTACGACGAAGCGTTTGGGCAGGTCGATCTGATCGCCGGGCCTGTTACCGCCACACCCGCGTTCAAGATTGGCGAAAAGGCCGACGACCCGTTGGCGATGTATCTGGTCGATCTGTACACGGTGAGTGCGAATCTGGCGGGTATAGCGGGCATCTGTTTCCCTTGCGGGTTTTCCAGCGGGGGCTTGCCGATCGGGCTTCAGCTTCAGGCGCCGCCGATGCAAGAAGACCGGCTGCTGCGAGCCGCGTATATGTTCCAGCAGGTGAGCGATTGGCACACGCGCCGGCCGCCGCTGTAGCGTCGTCGCGCTGCTCGG
This sequence comes from Pirellulales bacterium, assembly GCA_963829655.1. Classification (GTDB taxonomy): domain Bacteria; phylum Planctomycetota; class Planctomycetia; order Pirellulales; family JALHPA01; genus JBBDYH01. Next base: position 3,562,561 of record CAWHJG010000002.1, on the reverse strand, counting down.
CTAGCCCGTGAGCGTGCCCTTCGTACTTGGCACGCCGGTCATCCGCGGGTCGCGTTCGACCGCCATCCGCAGGGCCCGGGCCGTCGCCTTAAAGACGCCTTCGCTGATGTGGTGGTTGTTGCGGCCGTAGTGCAGCATCACGTGTAAGTTGCACAGCGCGTTGGCCGCCACCGCCTGCCAGAAATCTTCGACCAGCTCGCTATCGAATTCGCCGATCTTGTTCGATGAAAACGGCGCGTTGAACACCATGTAATACCGCCCGCTTAGATCAATGGCGCTGGTAACCAGCGTTTCCTCCATTGGCAGCGTGAAATGGCCGTAGCGGCGGATCCCGGCCTTGTCGCCGACGGCCTGCCGAATGGCCTGCCCGAACGCGATACCCGTGTCTTCGACCGTGTGATGTTGATCGACGTGCAGGTCGCCTTTCGCCTCAACCGCTAGATCAATCGCGGCGTGCTTCGCCAAGAGCGTCAGCATGTGGTCGAAAAAGCCAACGCCGGTGTTGATCGCGGCTTTGCCGGCGCCGTCGAGGTCCAACTCGAGAACGATCTGAGTTTCAGCCGTCTTTCGTTCAATCCGCGCGGTGCGAGCCATAAGGCTTTCAGATGATTGTTATTTAACCAACCCGCTGAGCAGTGTCAGGAGTGCGTCGATTTGCTCGTCGGTCCCGACGGAAATACGAATCCCATCCCCCCAACCAGCATAGTTCATATACCGCACGAGCACCTGCGCTTGCTTGAGTTGCTCGTACAACTCGCGGTGTTTGCGGCTCGCGTGAGTCGCCCACAAAAAATTGGCTTGCGAGTCCACAACCTGAAATCCCAGCTCGCGGAGCCGCGCGGTCAGCCGTCCGCGAGTTGCAAGAATCTTCGCCCGATTTTCGGCGAGCCATGCCTGATCGTCGATCGCCGCCGTCGCGCCGGAGATCGATAGCGCGTCACAATTATAGCTGTCCTTCATTTTCACCAGCTCGTTAATGATGTGCGGCTGGGCAACGATGAATCCAAACCGCAGTCCCGCCAACGCGTACGACTTGCTCAACGTTCGCGACACTAAAATCTTGTCAGTCTCTCGCACCAGGTGTAGGCAGTTTCGATCGGCGAAATCGGCATACGCTTCATCCACCAGCAGCGGACACGGCAGCGACTTCGCTAGCTCGCGCACACGCTCAAGCGGAATGGTGGTGCCCGACGGGCTGTTCGGATTCGGCAGAAACGCAAGCTTCAACCGCGGCCTTTCTGCCGCAAAGTCGTCTGCCAAACTCCAGTCGGATTGAAAATGAACCTCCTCGGCATTGGCGCCCTGCAGCTCGGCCAGCGTTTTATACAGAATGTAGCTGGGATACGGCAGCCGCAACAGGTCGCCCTGGCCAACAAACACGCGCGTCACAATCGTCAAAATATCGTCACTGCCGTTGCCGCACATGATCCAGTCGGGCGACACGCCAAGCACTTCGCTGGCCCGTCGCGAAACGCATCCGCCATCGGATCAGGGTATTTCTGCAACCCCATCTTGATCGTCGTGCCGATAGCTCGCTGCACCGCGGGCGAGCAAGGGTAAGGGTTTTCGTTGGTGTTGAGCTTGATAAACTTGCCGCCGCGCGGCTGCTCGCCGGGCACGTATCCTTTCAGGCGCTTGATTTCAGGGCGGACGTACATAACAGCGTGAGTTCGTTGAGTGACAGTTTATTGCAGCCGGATGTCCACGCTCGCACGATGCGCGGTCAGGCCTTCCTTGTTCGCCAGCGCGCAATGTCGTCAGCGACGCCGGCTAGCGCTTCTCGATTGAACGCGATCACGCTGTTGGAGCGAACGAAATCGGCAGCGGAAAGCCCGCTTGCGAACCGCGCGGTGCCGCCGGTGGGAAGCACGTGCGACGGACCCGCCGCGTAGTCGCCGAGCGCCACCGGGCTGTAATGTCCAAGGAACACTGCACCGGCGTGCGGAATCTTTTCCAATAGCGCTTCGGCGTTATCCGTGGCAATGTGCAAATGCTCGCTGGCGATCTCGTCGGCCATCGCACAAGCCTGTTCGGCGTCGCGAACCAGTATCAAAGCCCCGTATTCCTCCAGGCTCTGCAGCGCCAATTCGCCGCGCGAAAGCTCGGCCATTTGCCGCTGCAATTCACCTTCCACCGCCTGCAAGAGGCGCTCGCTCCACGTTATCAGGATGCCCGAACCGGGAGCGTGTTCTGCCTGTGCAATTAGGTCGGCCGCGGTATAGTCGGCGCGCGTTGAATCGTCGGCAATCACTACGACTTCACTCGGGCCGGCAATCGAATCAATATCGACTTCGCCATAGACATATTTTTTAGCGAGCGCAACAAACAGGTTTCCAGGGCCGACGATCTTATCTACCTGCGGAATCCCCTCGACGCCAAAGGCCAAGGCCGCCACGGCCTGTGCGCCACCGACGCGATAGACCTCCTTGATTCCCAACTCATGACAGACCGCCAGCAAGTCCAAGTTGTACGCGCCCAGTGGCGTCGGCGGTGCAACGATAGCTATTTCGTTCACGCCCGCCGCCTGCGCCGGTACGGCGGTCATCAGCACGGTGGAAGGATATGCGGCCGCTCCACCGGGGACACAGATTCCCACTCGGCGCAGCGGCAAAAACCGCTGCCGCAAATAGCTGCCGTGTTCGACGTGTGCGGTAACGTCGCGCGGAACCAGTTCGCGCTGGAAACGATGGATGTTATCGCGGATGCGACGGATCGTAGTTAGAAAACCAGCTTCGGCCGCACGATGCGCCCGCTCCAGCTCGACCGCAGGCACGCGAATTAAGTCGGCGCTTAGCTCGGCTTTGTCAATCCGTTTAGAATACTCGAGCACTGCCGCCAGTCCCCTTTGCCGCACATCGTCGCAGATGCGCTCCACCACCTGCTGTGGCGAAAGCGGCTCTCCGAACACCTCGATCGTCCGACGCCGCCCCGCCTCGCTCACGATGTCGCCGCGCGGGCTGAGCCGCTGGCGCAGCTCGGCCAGTGCCTCCCGCGCATCCTGCACGCGAGCATCAATCCGGCGGATCTTTAAGTTTCGACGGCATACGAAGGACGGTAGGCACTTCCTGGTAGACACGCACGCGCCGCCAGGGTTCAATAGCGCAATGCCGATCTAAAGCCGACGCCATTGTGACGCGAGCTCTAACGAAGCGAAAGGGGAGCGGCCCTCGCCGATTTCAGCAGGAAAATATGACCAAGAAGTATATCGATTTCCGCAGCGATACAGTCACCCGTCCCACGCTCGGCATGCGCCGCGCCATGGCCGAAGCCGAAGTCGGTGACGACGTCTTCAGCGAAGATCCCACCGTCAATCGGTTGCAAGCTCGCGTGGCCGAACTGTTGGGCAAGGAAGCCGCGGTGTTCATGCCAAGCGGCAGCATGACCAATCAGGTTGGCGTGCGGCTGCATTGCTCGCCAGGCGACGAGTTCCTCTGCGAAGCCGGCTGCCATATCTACAACTACGAGCAGGGAGCGTTCGCCCAGCTCAGCGGCTTGGTTGCTCGCTGCGTCACCGGCGAGTACGGAGTGCTGCGCCGCGAGCAACTCGAAGCGTTGATTCGCCCGGATAACGAGCACTGCGTGCGGACTCGGCTGGTCTGCCTGGAAAACACACACAATCGAGGGGCGGGTCGCGTTCAACCGTACGACGTGGTGGAGGATATTTGCCGCTGGGCGCGAAGAAAACGGTTTGGCGCGGCATCTGGACGGCGCGCGGCTGATGAACGCCGTCGTCGCCACCGGCATTCCCGCCGACCGCTGGGCAAAGCACTTTGACACCGTCAGCATTTGCTTCAGCAAAGGGCTAGGCGCACCGGTCGGTTCGGCACTGGCGGGACCGCGGGCCTTGATGAAGCTGGCGCGACGGCATCGTAAAGTGTTCGGCGGCGGCATGCGACAGGCCGGCGTGATCGCCGCCGCGGCACTCTATGCTCTCGACCATCAAATCGAGCGACTTGCCGACGATCATGCCAACGCCCAACGACTTGGTGAGCTGGCGCGAGAGATCGAAGGACTCGAGCTTCGACCCGCCGAGATCGACACCAACATCGTCATCTTCGCCGTGAGTCCGGCGCTCGGCGATGCGGGCGAGTTGGCCGCCCGTCTCCAGAATCAGGGCCTATTGGTGCTGGCGATCGGCCCGCAAACGATTCGTGCGGTTACGCACCTCGACGTGAACGCTGACGACGTCGAACAAGCCGGCGTCATCCTCCGCCGCGCCGTCGAGGAGATGCGCGCCGGCCACCCCGCCCCCGCCGAACCGGCGGAAGTGTGTTAGACCGATTCCTGCGTTGGACGTGCGTGTCGCCGCGACAGCGCAAGCAACATCGCCACCGCAATCACCGACAGCACCATCGTCCCCGGCTCGGGTATCACATTCGCGCGAAGGTCCGCGCGCCAACCCTCCCAGTCACCCTGCGGGTTGCGGCCTGCGCCGGTCAGGAACTGGCCATTGGCGGCGATTGAGACTCCTTGCAAGATCGTCCATCCTTGCATGGCCTCGCCAAGACCATATTCATGGACCAGCGCGTCACGTACGCTTCTCATCCCCCGATCACCGTCCCAGATAAATGACTCATACGGGTGATCCGGGTCACCATCATGGCTGTACCCCACAATGACCGAACCATCGGCCGTCATGTCAGAAGTGGCGCTCGACGGGTTAAAGCTTGAGACACTCAAATACCCCAACCGCTCGATGCCTCCGACCTCGGTCCAACGGTATGCCTGCTGATCAACTCCTAGTGTCGTTCCGGCAACGACAGAACCGTCGTTTGAAATCTCCGTCGCCTGGCTATTGAAGTCGGTCCCGAGCAGCGATTGCATACCCGTTCGTTTTGTCCACCGGAATGAATAAGTATTCGAATTAGCGGTTGTATACGTCCCCACGATGTAGTTCCCGCCGCGCGACACACCCAATGCCGCGCTTTCAGCATCATCGGGGTTTACGTATCCCAAGCCGCGCATGCCAAGCCGCGGCGTCCAGATGAAGGCCTGCCACCCGCTGGTCCACTCATTGCGCGGTTCAACGCGGCTGGCGCCGACCACAATTTGGCCATTCCCAGATACGTCGATTGCACTGCTTACTTCGTCGCCGCCCGGCAGATCGCCAAGCGCTTGCCAGCCGCCCAGAGCAGTCCACCGATGCGCGATTGGCAAACCGCTAGGATAGTTTCCGATGATCAAGCGGCCGTTGCCCGAAACAGCGCCGGGAGTCGGTGTATCGTCGGCGGGCTCCGACAACAGTTGAATCCCTTGTTGCCGCGTCCAGCGAAAGCCAGCCCCGATATCTACTCCTGTCGTAGCAGCTCCAACAATCACACGCCCGTTGGCTGAGATATCAATCGGAAAGCTGCTGGTACCGGGCCCGCCGGGGATTCCCAGGCCCATGAACGACGCAGCCTGGGCATCCTTTCCCACGCCAGACAGCAGGCCAAATAGCGCGGCTGCCAGCGCAAACCAATGCGCCTTCATAAGAGTGCCTCCCCTCAATAAAGCCGCTCGTCGGCCGCTCCGACCAATTCATGCCGACTCGCTCGCGCATCCAGCAGGCAGTCGTACGTAGTCGTCGCCCGTGAATGCCCCCGCGAATCATTGGAACGAAAGCAGATGGGGATTGCAAGGAATTACTGGGCGGCAATGTTGTTTCAGCTGTAGTACAATGACTCGCAGCAATGCGTTCAGCGCAGTCCCGAGTCTTGGAGTTTGTCATGTCAGGAACAGTCGTTTCACTCTCCGAATTAGTGCGATCAAGCCGATTGGTCGCCGTAGCGCTCGCCGCGTCTGTAGTCATGATACCATTTGGCCCAGTGGGTTTACGCGCCCAACAATCCCGCGACGGTGGTCGCGGGCCAAGTTATGGCGGTCAGCGTCCCGCCAGCCAAACTACTGACGCCAACGGCGACGCGAAAAAACGCGAGCCCCCTGCCCCGCCGCCCAAAAGCACCGGCGTTGCCGCGCAGGCCGAGCACAAGAAGCCCAGCTACGACCATCACCGCTTCGTTATCTCCCCAGACGCCAAGCGGATAGCGCTTGCGGGCGCCCATATTGCTAAAAGTCCTGCTGGAAAGCTCGACCGATCAGCAACTGCCAAACCAGCGGAACCGTTTTTGGAAGTGATTGAAGTAGCGACCGGCCGCAGTCTGGCCGTCTTCAAGGACGGCGCGGCCTATGACAACCTGGCACTCTCCTCCAGCGGTGACTTCCTCGCCGCCGAGGACGTCGCACGCCGCGGCACGTTCAAGGTCTGGCACATTCCCACGAAAAAATCCAAGGAGCTGCCCCTGGCCACGCGCGTGCTGGCAGGCGGCGTTGCTTTCTCCCCAGACAATCGTTCCCTGGTTTTGCTCTCACCGATGGGGATGAAGATCGCGCCGCTCGCCGGCGGCGCCGCCAAGGAAATGAAATTCGAGGGAGCTGCGGTTTCAGCAAGCTATTGTGCCGCGAATAATGTGTTGGCAGTGGGCATATCGCGGACCCGGTTGGGAAAGATTGAGATTCAAGTTCATGACGTGGCCACGCAAAAGGAAGTCAAGTCGTGGATGATGCCGCGCCTCCCCAGCGCGCTTCAGTTCACCAGCGACGGCAAGTTTCTCGGCGCGGCGCTTGCCGGCGGCGCGCTTGCCGTGTGGCAATCGAGCGACTGGACGGAAGTGGGTTCGACTCTCAACGCCTTCAACTTCGAGCCAGCACAGATCGCCATCGCACCTGACGGCCTGACGGTCGCGGTTCGCCCCAAGTCACTCCGCGGGACGATGACCGAGCTAATTGATATCAAGTCCGGCGAGAAGAAGACGCCGCTTATAGCACGCGATGTATACTACCTGCCGACAGGCATCGTCGCGCTTTCAGGCGTCGATGGCCCGCATTACTTCGATCCCATCAGCGCAGTGGCATTGGCATTGCCACCGGCGCCGGCCGCCGATCCCAGCCAGGTCGCCGATACTGCTTCAGCGCCGGCTATTCAGGCGAATAACGTGATTGCTCCGCAACCCGTCGATCCGGCCGTCGCCGAAGCGGCTCGCCTTGTCGAAGCCACCCTGCGCACAGGCTGCCGCCGCCGAATCGGCGCGAAACTCACCGCGATACCCCGGCCAGCCCGCTTATCCAATGCCCGCGAATCCGCCAGCAAAGGAACAGGAACGGTAAACCTGACCGTCGCCCGGCGCAGCAAGTCGGCCGAGGTTCCTCTAGGACAAGCGCTCAGATATCCAACTCGCCGCCTTGTGCGGGAGCGAGTTTCAGGAACGCCTCGACGTAGCGGGCAGGTTCACCGAGTCGAAGCGCCTGTTCGAAGTAGGCTCGAGCCTTTTCGGGTTGGTCATCGAAGAAATATTGAACTCCTGCGACAAACTGCGGATCGATGTCGTCGGGAAGTTCGTCCGCGCGTTTGCCAACGGCGACTAGCATGGCTTCGGCCGCGACGCGATTGTTGCCGTAAATTTGCTCGAGACGGAACTTGCCAGCCGGCCAATCGGTCTGGACATCAAGGCCGCGGCGAAAAGCCCGTGCCGCCTGTTCGTATCGCCGCATCTCAGTGAGCGTGTGGCCTTGACGGAAGAATGGCTCCGCTAGATCGGGCGCGGCCTCGGTTGCTTTCTGATAACGCTCGTACGCGGCGGCGAGATTGCGCGACTCGAACTGCACATCGCCGAAGGCGATAAACCGCATGGCCCGATCGCGGGCCTCAGCGTTGGAAGCGCGCACGAGAGGTCTTGCGTCGTTGTTCCCCATTAAGTTGCCCTGCTCGACCGGTCGTGCCACGATTACCCGATTGATCACCGGCCCCTGGACCGGATCGAGGCCCATGAATCGCCGCACGGCCATCGGCCCAAATCCAAATTCTTCGGCCGGCACAAACAGCGGCGGAGCGATGAACGGACCGAGCGCCCCGTGCCCATTGTCAAGATAGTACGGCGGCCAATATCCGAAGGGCGAAAAGCCGAAGGCGCCGTAAAAATTCGACGGATGGCCTACGAAGTGCGAGACGCCGGACGTGTGCGGCCAGAAACCGTGGTGGTGGTGATGGCCATGGTGATGATGGTGATGGCCGTGGTGACGCGCGCTATGGCGGAATGCGACGCCGGTGTTTGGATTAATAAAATTCCGCGTAAGCAACGCCGAATGGTAAGCGCCAAGCGTCACGCTCGCAGGCGGATTGTTGGCGATGACCCGCGAGTACTGAGCGTTGGCCTCAGCCGAAAGCCCGATCGCGAGATTCAGTCCGACGACAAAGTACACCGGCCGCATAATGCCCTCCAATAGCGACAACCATCATCCGTAAGACCTGACCCAGGTAATTATCCGTTAAACACGAGTAAACGACAAGCAATCGAACATTCAGGCGCCATTGCGGTGGGTCAGTCTCATTTTTGACGTTGTATCTGAGAAGCATTACCATGGACGTTGTGCGCTGGTCTGAAGACGAGGCAACCGAATGACTTATGCATTTCCGCCGGAGTTAGACGCCCTAGTGCGCGAGGAGCTGGCGACCGGCCGGTATGCCTCGGCCGACGAACTTTTGACAGCGGCCGTACAAACGCTGCGCGAACGCGAGCTCTTGTTGGCGAGTCTGCGCGACGATCTACGCATACGTTTGAAACGGCTGGACCAAGGCGAGGGAATCGTCTTTGAAAATGCCGACCAGCTTCGGGAATATTTCGACGACATTCAGCGGGTGGACAAGCGCGAGTTGACGCGCAGCAGCCGCGATGAGCCGCTTTACTCTTGCTCCCGAATTAACCACTGATCTCGATTCGATTTGGATTATGTGGGTGTGCAGAACTTTGCGCCCAAGCAGCTCACGGACCCATCGAACGATTGTTCGATCGTTTTGTCTATCTTGGCGATCATCCACTTTTAGGTGAATCTAGGCCCGACCTGTCTGAGGGGATTCGGGCATATATTGTTCGACCCTATTTGGTGCTTTACAGGATTGGACACGACGGTGTTGAAATCGTCCGCGTGATCCATTCGGCGCGCGACATCCACGCGATTTTCGGTGCACAGATGTCCGACGAAGAGTAGTCAACCCATGCTCGCCTGTCCAAGCACCTTTCGCAGCGCTGTCATCGCAATTTCACCAAATGAGCGCGGCGGGATCGCCCAGAGCTGTGGGTTCATGAGCTCCACCGACACAAAGCCGTGATAATCGATGTTACCGAGCCGGTCGATGATCGCGCCAATCTGAAAATCCCCATCGCCGGGAAGCACGCGGTCGCCATCGACGGCTAGCTCTCGCGCGATGCCCGGCAAATCACAAAGCTGCACGTGAAACAGATTTTCGCCGGTGAGGCAGGCCAGGTCCTCGGATTTGCTGGGGCCGGCGTAGTAGTGGAACAGATCCAGGCAATGACCGAGATTCCGGTGGCCGATCTCGCCGACTAGCCAAGCGGCGGTTTGCAGGTTGTTGCAGAACGTGGCGCCCGCCTGAAACTCCAATGCGATTCGGACGTTTGCGGCGGCAGCCTGCTCCGCCGCCTGTTTAAGCGAAACTTTGACACGATCGAAGTCCTGCTGCGACAGCGGCTGGTAGAGATCGGCGGCGACGACAAGCGTCTGCACACCGATTTCCTTGCATAGCTTCAATCGCCTCGCGAAATGGTCCCAACTTTCGCGGCGTTTCTCGGCTTGCATATCCAGCAGGCCGCCCTGAAAGCTGGCAACCGGCGCCGTGACTCCATTTTCCTCGAGCAGCCGGCGCACGTCATCGACAGCGTGAGATTCAAGATACGTTTCTAACTTGCCAAGCCAAAGCTCAACCGCCCTGCACTGCCCCGCCGCGTAATCAGCGATGTCGGATTCGAACGGCGCGTGAAGCGTACAGACTTGTGAAAGACACGGCTGCATCTGAATTGGCGAATGGCCCGAATCCGATATGGGGAATGACTAACTCTACCCCAATCGCTGTTGAATTTCGCTCACTACATCATCGACCTTCACGCGCCACTGTTGCAGCGTGTCCCGATCACGGATCGTAACCGTGCGATCTTGCAGCGTCTGACTATCGACGGTCACGCAGAACGGCGTGCCCGCCTCGTCCTGTCGGCGGTAGCGGCGGCCCACCGCCCCCTTCTCATCGTAGAACACGTTCATCTGCTTTTTGAGCGCACGATAAATTTCCTGCGCTACCTCGGGCATGCCGTCCTTTTTCACCAGCGGAAACACCGCTGCTTTCACCGGCGCGATCCGCGGGTGGAGCTTCATCACGACCCGCGTTTGCATCTCCCCCTTATCGTCGGGGGCCTGATCTTCGCGATATGCCTCGCAGAGGAAAGCCAGCGTCGCGCGGTCCGCTCCGGCCGACGGCTCAATCACGTGCGGCGTGTAACGCTCATTGGTCAAATCGTCGCGGTAGGTAAGGTCCTTGCCCGACCCACGGTGTCTCGGTTTCCCATCGGCGCCCAGCTCAACGCGCAGCTCGGGCTTGCTGTTGGGATCGAGCTTGCCCTCCATGTGGCTGCGGAGGTCGAAGTCGCCGCGGTGTGCGATCCCTTCCAGCTCGCCGAACTCTCCTCCAGCCAGGAACGGAAACGCATACTCGATATCGGCGGTGCCGCACGAATAGTGGCTGAGCTCCGCTGCCTCGTGCTCGCGAAGCCGCAGACGCTCCCCGGCCAGTCCAAGGTCGGTGTACCACTTCATCCGGCGGTCACGCCAAAACTGATACCAGTCGCGCGACGGATTTCGGGTGGCAAAAGAACTCGATCTCCATCTGCTCAAACTCGCGCGACCGAAACGTGAAATTCCGCGGTGTGATCTCGTTGCGAAAGCTCTTGCCCATCTGCGCGATGCCAAACGGCACGCGTACGCGCGTGCTATCCAGCACGTTCTTGAAGTTGACGAAGATCCCTTGCGCGGTTTCAGGGCGAAGGAATGCTGCATCCTCCTCGCTGCCGAGGGCGCCGACGATCGTCTTGAACATCAAATTGAAGTCGCGCGGCTCGGTGAGCTGGCACTTATCGTGCTCCCCCGGATGCTTGCTCGGCTTAAGCGGACACTCGCTCGTCGGGATGTGGTCGATGCGGAAGCGCCCTTTGCAACCGTCGGTGCGGCAATCGACCATCTTATCGACGAATAAATCGTAGTGCCCCGACACCTTCCACACCTGCGGGTGCATGATGATCGAGCAGTCGAGGCCGACCATCTCGTAGGCGTCGGGCGCGCCAGCGGGCGCGGCAAGATCGTCGTGCGCCGTGACCATGTCGCGCCACCAGGCCTCCTTGATGTTCCGCTTCAGCTCCACTCCCAGCGGACCATAATCCCAAAAGCCGTTGAGGCCGCCATAGATTTCGCTCGACTGAAACAGAAAGCCCCGCCGCTTGCACAGCGAGACCAATTTATCCATGTCCATGGGCAGTTTCAGGGTTCGGGTTTCACGGTTCAGCAGTCAATGTATCCCTGATGCCGCTGATGGTCTACCGCGCGATAATCCGCCACGCAGCCAGATCAAGCTCGGGCACCAAACCAAACCGATCGACTCCAGCGGCATCGTCGATGTCGCTTTCCAATCCGATGCCAATCAAGTTTCGGCCCCCCTGCGTTTCGCGAAGTGCTGATCGCAGTTGAGCTGAAAGGGCGTTGCCACCATTGATGCCGGCTGGCACGGCGCTTCGCCACACGTCGAGCGCGATTCGCGCCTGATCATTAAGCGGCGCGCTCATCAAACACCGTTTTGAGCAGTCTCTCGCTAACCGCGCCGGCGAAGAGCACGTCCTCACGCGTGATTTGCCCGCGCGTACCGGCGCAAAGCAAGTGAATCGGCCGTTCGCCTGTAAGCCGCTCGACAACGGATGTCAAATTGACAAATGCGCCAATGAAAACCGCGCAGCGGTGCGGCACTGCATCAGCGCCAACGTACCGTTGGTAGTTGTAAAAGCAATCGTCTTGCCACGCACGGCTGCGGCGGTGAATTCGTTCGGTGAATTACCGAGGTGAAATCCGTCGATCGGCAAGCCGCCGCGCTCCCCGCCCAGCAGGACCGGTTCACCAGCCAGTGTTTGAACGAGCCGTCGTGCCTCATCTACCTCGCGACAGGGCACGATGCATTTTGCGCCGGCGGCCAGTGCGTGCGTGATCGTGGTCGATGCTCGCAGTACGTCGATCATCACCACATCGCCGCCGGAAAGCTCTTCGGGCGTGACGAGTGATGGCAGGAAATGGACTGCCAGTGTACGGGGCATGCATGGATTCCTTGGCAGGCTGCGTGATAAGGCGATCGCGGAACTGCTCTAGTCGAACCGATTGTGTAGCATCGGTGGGCTTAAACCGAACACGCATCGTGTCAAAACGAGTGTCGTTTCACAACCGCGTTGACTTTTTTCGACAGCACAATACCGCAATACAACGCAATCGCGGCGCCGAGGCGCCGACGAACTAGGCTTTCTTAATCGGCAATAACTATTCAATTCGCTAACGAAGCCCCGTTTCGCCATGTCAGATTCCACTACCAGGCTTGCCTCCACAGCGCGTTTCATTTCGCTGGCATTTGTTTCTTTCTTGCTCTGCACCGGCGGTTTCTGGGTGTATCAGAACCGCGAAGAGCTGGTCAACAACTTTACCGAGGCTCGCAAGGAGGGCAGTGTGTCGGAGTGGGTAGTCCGGGCGGCCGGTGGTGACCCGGAAGACGTCAGAAATCCGTTCCAAATCGAGACGAAGTCTATGTCTGACTATATGAAGCCGCTGGAATTCAACACCGAGCTGATGAAGGATTGGCATAAGGGGTTTCTCTACAACCCGGACAACTAGCAATCGCGCGACCCTCACGGGACCCGGAATTGAGCTAGTTTCAATCCTCGGTTAACCCTTGCGTCGTTTGGCGGTTATGTGAGACTAAGGAGGCGGCACGAGCCACTTCCGTGGGCTTGTTTCGCGACCATCTTGTCTCGTTCGCCAAAACTCCGCGCATGCCTGTCGATAAGTCCGCCGCACGTGTGCGCCGCATGTTCGGCGAAATTGCGCCGCGGTACGACCTTTTAAATCACCTGCTATCACTCAACGCAGACAAATACTGGCGTTGGCGGACGGTGCGACGCGCCGCGCCTTCCGGCGATGCGCCGATCCTTGATCTCTGCACCGGCACCGGCGACTTGGCGCTGGCCTATGCCCGACGGTCGATGGCGAACATCGTTGCCGCAGATTTTTGCCACGAGATGCTGGTGATCGGCCGAAAGAAAGCAGCCAGCGCCGGCCTGGGCCATCGCATTGAGTTTGTCGAGGCTGACGCGGAGCACTTGCCATTCTCCGACGCTGAGTTTCAGGTGGTCAGCGTGGCATTTGGCCTGCGAAATGTGACCGATACCGAACGCGGCTTGAGCGAGATGGTCCGCGTGTGCCGCCCCGGCGGGCAAGTCGCGGTCCTCGAGTTTTCTCACCCGCGGCGTTGGCCGCTGTCGAGCATGTACCGCTGGTACTTCCGCCGCGTGTTGCCGCGCGTGGGCCAGTTTTTCGCGCAATTCGTCCGCGGCATACGAGTATCTCCCGCAGAGCGTGGGCGAGTTTCCGGTATACGAGCAACTCGTGACTCGGATGGAAGCCGCGGGCCTGGAGCGAGTGCAGTATTATCCGCTCACTTTCGGCGTCGCGACGTTGTACATTGGGTACAAGCGGAATCAGAAACATGAATGACATCTCTCGCCAGCGCATCGTTCTAGCCATCACCGGCGCCAGCGGCGCGGTCTACGCAGTGCGCCTGTTGGAGGCACTGTTGTCGAGCGGCTGCGACGTGTATCTCACCATCAGCCCGGCCGGCAAGGCGGTGGTCGAACAAGAGTTGGGCCTGGTAATCGACCTAGTCAACTTGCAGCCCGAGACTGCGCTGGCTGAAGCGGCGATCCACGATTCCAGCCCGCGACTGAAACACCTGCTCGATCGACCCGGGCGACCACCGGAAATGCAGGATGTGACCGCGGGGCAGCTTGTACGCGGCCAGGTGCATTACTTCCATCACCAGGATTTGCTCGCGCCGATCGCCAGCGGGTCGTTCCTCACGCAGGGCATGGTCGTTTGTCCGTGTTCCGGCGGTACGCTGGCGGCGATCGCCCACTCGATGGGGACCGACCTCGTGCATCGCGCGGCGGAGGTCCACTTGAAAGAGCGGCGAAGACTGGTTCTCGTTCCGCGCAAACCCCCTTGTCCCTCCCGCAAATCGAGAACATGCGAAAGGCCACCGAGGCGGGAGCGATTGTGTTGCCCGCCAGCCCTGGCTTCTATCACGGCGTAGAATCGATCGCTGATCTAGTGAACTTTGTCGTCGCACGGATTTGCGATCAGCTGGGCGTAGCGAATGAATTGATTGCGCGGTGGGGACAAAATCGATAAGCGGCCGTACTCATGCAAGCAGATCTCGAACTTTCGGGAAACATTGTCGATGTGTTCGCTCAGCGCATCTACCACGCGCGGCTGGTCGTTCGCGCTGGCCGGATACACGAGTTTCATGAGATCGCCGACGAACGGCCCGGCGAAGCATATCTACTGCCTGGATTCACCGACGCGCACGTGCACATCGAAAGCTCGATGCTCGTGCCCACCGAATTCGCGCGCCTGGCGGTGGTTCATGGCACGGTTGCGACCGTGTCCGACCCGCATGAAATCGCTAACGTCCTGGGCGCCGACGGCGTGTGGTACATGGTGGAAAATGCGAGGCAATCACCGCTGAAATTCCACTTCGGCGCACCGTCTTGCGTGCCAGCGACGCCGTTCGACAAATCGGGCGGCGTCATCGACTCTCGCGGCGTGGCGCGGCTCTTGGACGACCCGCGGATCAAGTACTTGAGCGAGATGATGAATTTTCCGGGCGTCTTGCACGATGACCCGGAAGTGCTCGCCAAAATCGCCGCCGCCATACAGCGGAATAAGCCGGTCGATGGCCACTGCCCCGGTCTGCGTGGCGACGCGCTGGCGAAGTATATTGCCGCGGGCATCAGCACCGATCACGAAACCCGTGCCTACGACGAAGGGTTGGAGAAGCTCGAGCGCGGGATGAAGCTCCTAATTCGCGAGGGGTCAGCGGCAAAGGATTTCGAGGCCCTGCACCAGCTCATCAATCGGTTCTCCGAGCACTGCATGTTTTGCAGCGACGACAAGCACCCCGATGGGCTGGTACACGGCCACATCAATCAGCTCGTACAGCGCAGGACTGGAGCGGGGGCACGATCTGTTTCAACTCTTGCGCGTGGCGTGCGTAAACCCGGCGCTGCACTACGGGCTCGACGTGGGCTTGCTGCGGCCGGGTGACGCGGCCGACCTGATCGAGGTCGATAACCTCCGCGATTGGAACATTCTCCGCGTATTCATTGACGGTCAGCTGGTGGCGGAGAACGGCAAAACGCTATTGCCGCGCATCGAGCCAGTGGTCGTAAACAACTTTGAGACAGCGCGACGGCGAGCCGAGGAGTTTCGGTTGCCTGCACAGGGCGGAGTAATGCGCGTGATCGAAGCCATCGACGGGCAATTGGTGACGAAGCAGTTTTGCGCACCGCCGCGCGTGCAGGAAGGGCTGGTCGTCGCCGACGTTGAGCGGGATCTATTGAAGATGGTTCTCTGCGATCGCTATGGCGGGGGTAAGCCTGCGATCGCGTTCATCAAGAATTTCGGACTTAAGAGCGGCGCGATCGCCTCCAGCGTTTCGCACGATTCACACAATATCATCGCGGTGGGCGCAAGCGACGATGAGATCGCCGCCGCAATTAACGGGATCATCGATGCACGAGGAGGTATCTCACTCGCGCACGGCGACCAGGTGCATGTGTTGCGTCTGCCGATTGCCGGCCTGATGTCGGGCGATGAGGGACACCAGGTCGCCGCGAACTACTCGCGGCTCGATCAGATGGCAAAGGACCTCGGCTCGCCTCTCGCCGCGCCCTTCATGACGCTGTCGTTCATGGCGCTCACGGTCATCCCGGAACTCAAGCTCGGCCCGGAGGGCCTGTTCGATGTCGCCAAGTTTGGCTACGTGCCGCTGTTTGAATAGCAGCGCGACATGACTTACATCACTTCAACGATCCGATTGGAAACAGCGCTTTCCCGCTCCGCTTCAAGCACTTTCAAACATTCCATCGCGTCGCGGCCTGTGACCATCGTCGGCTGCTCGCGCCGGCGAATGCAGTCGGTGAAGTATCGCAATTCGCCGACGTAGCCGGTCTCCTGCTTGCACGCGACGATTTCAACGCCGCCGTTGCGCAGCAGTTTCAGTGCCTGCGTTCCGCGAGCGAAGTCATAGTCGAGCGTCGCCGACTCGAAGTTGACAGTAAAGCTCATCTCAAACTCAAACCCGTCGGCCATCGACCAACCGCCCTCGGCAACAACTAACTCAGGGGCTGCTTCGCCCCCAAAAGAATAATGCGTGATTACATGGTCGATTTCGCCGCTGGTCTTGGAATACCCGCGGCTAAAAACGCTCGACGGCTTACCAAACAGCCACTGGATGAAGTCCACGTCGTGAATGTGCAGGTCGAGCAAAGCGCCCCCGGATTTCGCGCCGTCGGAGAACCAGCCCTTCGGCATTGAAGCCACTCGACGGAACGTCGCGCGCCACGAATCCGCCCATAGCGGCCATCCCCTACTGCTTCCTTGGTCCACGCCCATTCCGGCCAGAACCGCAGGCACATGGCGGGCATGAAGACAACGCCGGCGCGATCGGCGGCTTTGAGGATTTGCTCGGCATCGGCGCTGGTCCGCGCCAGCGGTTTCTCACAGATCACGTGCTTTCCGTGCTCAAAGGCCGCCAGCGCCAGCTCCAGATGGTCCGGCGTGCGAACGCAGATATCCACCGCATCCACGTCCGCTAGCTCCACGACTTCGCGCCAGTTCGTGGTGCCATACACACCTTCCATCGCAATCGTCTCGACACCCTCCTTGACCACATTGCCGGCTGTCCCGGAAAGGTCCCCTTTAGCACGGGCAAGCTTGTTATCGCAGACCGCCCGCACGCGAACGTCCGGCAGTTGCTGATATGCCTCGTAATGCGTTCGCCCCATATAACCCATGCCAAGAATGCCGACATTGATGGACATGGGAATGAGGTGGGAGTTAGGAGTTGAAAATGGCGGAGGTTCGACGCGCACCTAAGTTTTTCACTCAACCACGTTTGGCAGAAATTCCTTCGCCTGGCGAATATCGCCCACGCGATTGTCGCCGGCCTCGCGCTCAATGATCAGGTCACCATCAAAGTCGCCTTCGCGAAGGACCTTGAAAAATGCCCTCCAATTGACTTCGCCGGCGCCGACGGGAACTTCCTCGCCCCATACGCCCGGCTTCGGCGAGCGCGTCGCATCTTTCACGTGAACCTGCTTCACGAACGGCACGAGCAGTCGCAACGCCTCGATTGGATCACCGCTCCCATACAGCAGCATGTTCGCCGGATCGAAGTTCACGCCGATGTCGAACTCCGAAACGTATTCCAAAAACACGTGCAGGGTCGAGGCCCGCTCCTGCCCGGTTTCCAGCCCGAGCTGAATGCCGTAGTCCTGGAAATACGCCGCAAGCTGTCCGATCCGCTTGACGACCTTTGCAAATGTGTAGTCGAATTCGTCGTTGGGAATGAAGCCGGCATGCGTGGTCACGAGCGTCAGGCCCGCGTTGGCCGCGATTGCCGCCGCACGCTGCATGTTCGAGAGCGTTTGCGGCCACGTAGCATCGGGTACGACGCCGCCGGTGCGATGGATCGAGTCGATTGTCGTGTAATCTTCGCCAACGCAGGTCATCATCCCCGAGAGCACCGTGATGCCCGCATCGCGCAGCTTCGGGATTGCGTCGCGCCAACCTTCGCGGTTCTCCGCCAGACACGTCCAATCCCAACTGCACACTCGGCAGTCCAATCTCGCGCACCTTTCGCAATCAGCTCGTCAACGTTTTTGGGATGCAACGACCAACTGCAAAGCCCCAATCGCTCATCCAGGCTCGCACGAGTGAGTGTCACAGCGAGTTCCATCCTTCCTGATAGAGTCCGGCCAGGGCCAGCCAGCCGGCGGTTTCGGCCGACACGGCCCCGGGTTGATCCCACACGTCGATCCGCACGCGATCCACCAGCTCGAACAATATGCCCGCGCGAATTGCCCGTAGTAGTTGATCGTTGAACGTCGCGTACCGCGTGAGTTCACTGACCAGCACCAGCCGGTTCGGTCGCACAAAGTTTACCGCGTTGCTCAGGGCGCACGCCAGATACTGAAGCATAAGTTCCAGCCGCTGATCGCTGCCATCGTACCGCGCGATCCGTTCAAACATCGCGCCCGTCCAGCGGTCGGCGGCTGACCGCGGTTTGCCATTCGCGCCCGGCGTAAGAAACGCGGTGCTGCAAATCCGCTCCAGGCAGCCAACTTGCCCACAGTAGCATTTCTCAACGTCCACAAAAAACCGCGTGTGGCCAAGCTCATTGGCGCCGATCAAGCAGCCCCGGTTCGGCCGCCCATCCACCAACAGCGCGCGCGCCCAGTCGCCCGTCGCCGATATACACCAACAACACATCCCGCGTTTGCTCTGCCTGATGCGTCAACACCCAGCGGACTGCCAACGCGTGCATGTCGTTCTCGAACACGATCGGCCGGCCATTTGCCGGTTCGAACAGCCCTTCAACGTCCATCGGTTCGTGCATCCGCACGGCAGAGCTAAACAGAATCGCGCGTTTCTCCGCGTCGAGAAATCCCGGCGAACTGATGCCGATGCGCCAGCGTCTGGTCGCGCACCTCCGCTTTGATCAACCGCTGAGCCGTCGGCACGAGTTCGTTGACGTCGCCGACCGTTTTGCTATTCACCGCTCCCATCAACTGCCCGCGGAGATTTAATCGCACTACATCCACCTGACCGGGGCTGATTGCCAGCCCCACCACGTCGCGCGCCGCGGTGTCGATCTCCAGCGGCACCCGGGGACGCCCTTGCCCGACCGACTCAGGTGCGGCCTCGCGAAGAACGCCCATCTCAAGCAGTGTGGCAGCCTCGACGCCGACCGCGTTAGGATTGACTCCGGTCCGCTGATGCAGCTCCCAGCGACTCAGCCGGTTCTCGCGCCAAATAAGCCGCAGAAACTCACGCTGGCGTCCATCAAGCAACATCGATGATTTACTCAAAGCGGGTGGAAAAAGCTCGACTGTCGCCAGTCTGTGCCATAGAGCCGCTGATTATAACGCCCGTTTCCCGATTGACAATTATTGTAACACGCAATAATAATAAAGGCGAACCCGCCATCGGAGTGCAATTATGCTGCGAGTTGCCACCAATCCCGCCCTGACCGAGCGCGAGCGAATACCAACGCGCGTTTTCTCCGAGCCACAGGATATGAACCGCGCCGTGGCTGCCGAAATCGCGGCGCTCGTCCGGCAGAAACAAGCGTCCGGCGAGCGCTGCGTTCTCGGTCTCGCGACCGGCTCCAGCCCCGTCGGCGTCTACCACGAATTGGTGCGGATGCACAAAGACGAAGGCCTGTCGTTTCGCAACGTCGTCACGTTCAACCTCGACGAGTACTTCCCCATGCAAACGATGGAGCTGCAAAGCTACCATCGCTTCATGCATGAGCATCTGTTCGACCATGTAGACATCCCGCCCGAGAACGTTCACATACCCGACGGCACCATTCCATCCGAAACAGTCCAGGACTTCTGTCAGCGTTACGAAGAGCAAATCGCCGCGGCCGGCGGGATCGACTTGCAGCTCCTCGGGATCGGCCGCACCGGCCATATCGGCTTCAACGAGCCGGGCTCCAACCGCGAAAGCCGCACGCGCTTGATCACACTTGACCACGTCACGCGAATCGACGCGGCCAGCGACTTCTTTGGCGAAGAGCACGTGCCGCGTCGCGCGATCACCATGGGCGTCGGCACTATCCTCTCCGCCCGCCGTGTGATCCTGATGGCGTTCGGCGAACACAAGGCCGCCGTAATCGCACAAGCGATCGAGCAGCCGATCACCTCGGTAGTCGCCGCAAGTTTCCTCCAAGAGCACCCCAATGCCCAGATCATGCTCGATGAAGCCGCCGCCGCCGAGCTGACCCGCTTCAAATCCCCGTGGCTCTTGGTACCGGTCGAATGGACCGATGCAACCATCCGCAAGGCCGCAATCTGGCTCGCGCGAAGGCTCGACAAGGCAATCCTCAAACTCACCGACGAGGACTACAACGAAGCGGGCTTGCAAGACCTGCTCGCCGAGCGCGGCCCCGCGTACAACATCAACATCGACGTGTTCCGGAAGCTCCAGGAAACCATCACCGGCTGGCCCGGCGGCAAACCCGACGAAAAAAAACGTCCCGGCGACATCCGCCGCAAGACCGACACGATCTATCCCAAGCGCGTGCTGATCTTCTCGCCTCATCCGGACGACGACGTGATCAGCATGGGCGGAACGCTGATCCGCCTGGTCGATCAGGGCCACGAAGTCCACGTGGCCTATCAGACCTCCGGCAACATCGCTGTTTTCGACGCCGACGCAACCCGCTTCGTCGATTTCGCGCTCGAGTTCGCGCGGCTCTTTGGCACCGCTCCGGATCAGGTCGAGCGAATTGAGCAAAAAATCGAAGAGTTCCTCCGCAACAAAAAGCCGGGTCAGGTCGATGGCACGGAAGTGCAACAGATCAAGGCCCTGATTCGCCGCGGCGAAGCGCGAGCCGCCAGCCGCGATTGCAAAGTGCCTGAGGGAAACATTCATTTTCTCGACATGCCGTTCTACGAGACCGGCAAGGTCCGCAAACGCCCGCTCGGCGAAGACGACATCCGCATCGTGCGCGGAACTGCTCCAGCAGGTGAAGCCGCACCAGATTTACGCCGCGGGCGACCTCTCCGATCCACACGGTACGCACCGCGTCTGCCTCGCCGCCATCTTCCGCGCGATCGAGCGCCTCAAGCACGAGGACTGGTTCGCGCAAAGCGAAGTCTGGCTGTACCGCGGCGCGTGGCAGGAGTGGGAACCCGAAAAAATCGAAATGGCGGTCCCGCTCAGCCCCGAAGAGCTGCTGCGGAAGCGTACCGCCATCTTCAAGCACCAGTCGCAAAAGGACCGCGCGATGTTCCCCGGCGTGGACGAGCGCGAGTTCTGGCAACGCGCCGAGGAACGTAACCGCGCCACGGCCAAACTCTACGATCGCCTCGGCCTCCCCGAATTCGAGGCGATCGAAGGCTTTGTCCGCTGGCGGGTTGAGTAATGTGCGGCCGCAATCAGTGCTTCTGGGCAGCGTCTTCGCTGGCTCCCTCGCCGCCCTTCCCGCCCCGTCCCTGCCAAATCCAACCCTTGCGGTAAAAGTACACGACCAGCCCAAGCGCAATCAGCGCCATCACCCCCAGAGTCGCGGGATAGCCCCAGTACCAGCGCAGCTCCGGCATGTTGAGCGGGTTCGTCTGGCCGTCGGGTGTCTTGTATTCAAAGTTCATCCCGTAAATGCCCGCGATGAACGTCAGCGGGATGAAGATGCTGCTCATGATCGTCAGCACCTTCATGATCTCCGACAGACGATTGCTGGCCGACGACAGGTACAAGTCTCGCAAGTCCGACCCCAGCTCGCGGTACGTCTCCAAAAAGTCCATGAGCTGCACCGTGTGATCGTAACAGTCGCGCAAAAACAGCCGCGTGTCGGAGTGGATCAACGGGTTCGGATCGCGCACCAGCGAGTTGATCGCCTCGCGCATCGGCCACACACTCCGCCGTAGCGCCAACAGGTCGTGGCGGATCTCATGCACGCGGGCCAGCGTGTCGCGCCGCGTGAACTCGAGCACGTCCTCTTCCAGTTCTTCCAAGAGCTCGCCGTACTGCTCGAGCACCGGAAAATATCCATCGACGATCGCGTCCAACAGCCGATACGCCAGGTAATCCGGCCCCAGCGCGGTCAGCGGCCCGCCCGTCCGCAGCCGATCGCGCACCGGGCCAAAGCTGTCGCCCGGCAGGTTTTCCTGAAACGTGAGCACGTAATTTTTGCCCACGAAGATGCTCACCTGCTCGGTCTCAAGCTGCTCCCGCCGCTGGACCATCCGCATCACGATGAACAGCGTCTGGTCGTACTGGTCCACCTTCGGCCGCTGGTGCGTGTGCACCACGTCCTCCAGCGCCAACGGATGCAGATGAAACAACTGCCCCAGCTCGCGGATCACACCGAGGTCACCGAGGCCGTCCACGTTGATCCACGTCACCGGGTACTTGCCGAGGTAATCGCGGACCTGCTCCACGCGCTCGACCGGTTGCTCGACACAGCGGTCGCCGTTGTAGGCGAACACCGTGATCGCCGTCGGCTGTGCATTGGGCGGGACGGTCAGCGTGCCGGGCGGCGCGCCGGCGCCTCCCGCTGCCGCTTAAACCAGCGTCGCCGTTTGCCTTTGTGGTGTTTGTGAGGGGGCATGGGGGGAGTTCAGTGCGGAATGCGGAATTCGGAGTGCGGAATGAGGGCATTGTTACACGTTTTCGAACAATCGGCTTTAGCGGCCAACCGACGGTACGAACGGTTTTTGCTTTTTGGGGTGCAGGGCACTTTTGAAGGCATTTGGGTCGGGAAAACAAGGTGTTTTTTGAAGGTGCAATGAACCACTCAGCACGGAATTGAGGTGATGTGCGTATTTCTCGGGGAAAACGCATGGTTTTTGGGTCCCAACCATAGGGGCGATTGGGGCTGTATGTACCTGCTTGGAGGCTGGGTGGGCGAGGCTCGCGAGCGCGAAAGTGCGTATTTCTCGGGGAAACCGCAAGTTTTTGGGTTGAGGCGGCGGGTACAGTGAAGTGCGTTGGGGAGGTGTATGTACCTTTGGCGCGGCTCGGGGTGTGATATTCCCCGGGAAAACAGGGGGTTTTTGGGTCGCGTGAAGAAGTGCAGTGAGCGGGGTATGTACCTTCATGAGGGTTCAGCGTTTGGGGTTTAGGGTTTAGTTTGGAGTCGGAATGCGGAGTGGCGGCAGTTGAACAGGAGATAACCGAGGGAACAGAGCGGTACGGCGGCAGTTAAATCGCGGACAACATGCAGAACACTGAGGAGACGGAGGGAACGGAGCAGCGAAGTACGAAGGACGAGGCGGGCAAGATATCTAAGGAAGCCAGGAATGCAGGAGTGGTGTCTGGTGACCTCGTGACCGCGAGGATAAACCCCGCGGCTCGTATGCGCGCCGCGTCCCAAATCACGGAAATTGGGATAAAACTCCGGAGCGAGCCGGCGAGTGGTTGGCGTAAGGTTAGGCGTAGTAAACATTTGTATTGAAACGGCTGTTTTGATGTCAGGGGGTTTTATCCCACGTGGCGCAGATTCAGGTTTGTCAGTTGTCAGTTGTCAGTTGTCCGTGGTCAGTTGTCCCCGCCTCGCCACAGCGAGTCTGCGACACGGCGGGCAAGCTGTGGTCAGTTGTCACTTGCTAAAGGAGAGCAGTGAGTGGGCATGAAAAAAGCCCACGTCCTTCGGCGGGCTCAGGACGGGGCTGAGCAGGCTCAAATGGCGTGGGCTCGAGGAAGTACCCGCAATTAGAGCGAGCGATCCAGCGATACCTTGTTAGTCAGTCGTCCGTGGTCAATTATCCGTTGTTGGGAATGACCGAATCGCAGCGCGCCGGGACAGTTTGACCAATCTCGAAGCAATTGTACATGATTGTGGACGGATGATCAATAGTCTGGCGGAGAGATTTTTTGACGTGACGTAAGTCGTTGGTGGATTAGGGAGTGCGTCCACAAATGCCGTAGATGGCCGGAGATTGTGGAATGAGGGAGGGCGGAGTGACTGCGGAATGGACAGAGGGTGGCCCAGCTACTGCGCTGCGATTGGGAGGAGAGGTAGTTGGTTCAAATCAAGTGCCCGACTGTTTGTCGAAACGACCCCTTCTTCTAAATAGTTCCAAAACGATTGACATGCTGGGTGTTGCTCGGTTCGAACGCTCGGTGTAACCACCTGCTACTGTGTACGAGGGCGGCGTGTATAGTTCTCATAGTCCTAAGTCGGGGGGCGCGATTCCCAGTTACTGAACGATGTTCCGTTGGTGTCGGAGGTAGCGTGATCTGGCCGTTTAGCCGAAAAACGCGCGATAGAGAGCCGATCCTTCGCGTGAGGATCGGCACCAAGCAGGTCGTCTCCGTCACCGCGGCAGAGTTGCCTACGGAAAAGCTGACGGTCGTAGAATTACTGAGCCGCGACCAAGCACTTCATTTTGTTGATAGCAAAGGCAACACTCGTTGTTTTGATATGTCGTCGGTCTTTGACGACGGCGCAGGCTTTTTCCATTTGTCGGTTCGCGTCGGACCTTCGTTGGCTGTCCAAGCTGATGGCATTCTGACAAAGCAGAGAAACGACGATCCGCAGGTGGCCTTAAAAGGAGGAGGAGCCAAAGGTGTTCGGTTTCAGCCTTTTCTTCTGTCAGATGCTCCTGGTCGGCCTAATGAGCTGGTTGGGCGTGGCCTCTTTTACCGGGGTCTGCATTTCTCCGGCACGGTAACCCCGGGAAACGTTTCGCTCATGTGCGACTTGTGATTATTGCCAGCGAAGCTTTCGTTTACAGTCGTTCCATGCAGGATTTAGTAACCTCGTCTACCTCTACTGTTCCGACGGTCCGCATACACTGACCGCTAGTAGCTACGAGATGGATGCGCCACCAGTCCTAGGCAAGGCCGATAAGGATTCGATCGCACGTTTCGAAAGTGGCCTGCCAAGTTGCACCCAGTGCGGAGGGAATTTCAGGTATATGAATCCGTTCGTTTGTCCACATTGCAAACAGCCATTCATCGACTTCTCGATTCACCCGGAAGATCGTGAATGTGAGTACTACGGCAACTACCTCTATGGTGGGTCACTCCAGCACCACGAATCGCGGTGCGCGAGCAGCGCGGTATTGGAATCCGCGGAGGTCGAGAAGTTGAAGCCGGGGCCGCCGATGTGGCCGGGAGTGTGTGAGTTGATCAAGGAGTGACGGGGCGGGGGCAGAGTACGAAGTACGCGGTACGAAGTACGGAGGAGATAGACGCGAGCCCAGACCAACGCGAGGACTTGTCGTATGAGATTGGTGCTTTTGGCAGTCATATCCGCAGTCTTCGTCGGTTCGAGTGCGATCGCATTGGAGCCGATCCCGGACAAGCTTGTGGTGCTGACGTTCGACGATGCGAGTAAATCGCATGCCACGATCGTCAGTCCGTTGCTCAAAAAGTACAAGTTTGGGGCGACCTTCTTCGTCACCGAAGGGTTCGATATGGTGACGAACAAACGGGATTACATGACGTGGGAGGAAATCGCAAAGCTGCACAATGACGGTTTCGAGATTGGCAACCACACACGCGACCACATGGGGGTTTTTGACAAGACGGTCGCGAACCTTCCCGAACAGGTTCAGGGGATCAACGAGCGGTGCAAGGCGCATGGCATTCCAACTCCGGTGAGTTTCGCATACCCAGGCAATTCAATTACTAAGGATGCCGTCCCAGTTCTCCAGCGCCTCGGCATCAAGTTTGCCGCGTCGCGGAGGAGCTCCGGAATTCCCGTATAAGGAGGGACGTGGCTTCGCGTTTGAGCCGGGACTCGACCACCCGCTTTTGATACCTTCTGCGGGCGATGCTCGACCCGGGTGGACGCTCGATGACTTCAAACGAGCGGTTGGCCAGGCGAAGGACGGTAAGATTGCCGTCCTCCAGTTTCATGGAGTTCCGGACACAGCCCACGATTGGGTTACAACGCCGAGAAGGCAGTTCGAGTCTTTTTTGCGGTATCTGGCTGATGAAGGCTTCCAAGTGATTGCGCTTCGGGATCTATCCCGCTATGTCGATCCGGCGAACGTGCCGGACGATCTGTGGAGTGTCATCGAAGATCGACAGCGGAAGCTCCGGGACGCGCAGCGCGAGAATGACGAATAGGAGAGGGGTTTGCGCGGGGCGTGATCGCAAACCCGGCCCTGACGGGAGTGAGGTTTGTGTTTTGCGCGCGGACGCGTACCCAGGGCGACGCTGCGCTTGCCCTGGGCTGTCGAGTGTTGGGCCGATGGCCCAAAGACAATTCACGACAGAAATAACTCCGGGCGCTGACGCTTCCGGCTCGCAGGCAAAACGTTGAGGCGCGCTACGACTCTAACGCAGGGCGAATTCGGGCGGCGGTGGGCAAGCTGGGTTGATCCACTGAATCACAGCAGCCCAATTGGCACTTTCGGCATCGTTCGGAAGATAGCCATAAATCGGCTTCACGACCGACCAGCCGTCCTTGAGATGCGCCGAAAGCACGGGATCGGTCCGCGTGCCCGCAACCACCTCGGCAACATACGCCTCAGGTGATACCGTGTTGGCGACTTGGGCATACCCCGGCAGGCGACTGCCCGCGACCATTCGCCAGAGGCGTTCTTCAACTACCAGTGCGCGCGTGGCGTCGGTCAGCGCATTGCGCCAATCCATGGTGTTGGTGATCGGGACTCACGAAGATGTCGGCTCCGTAAAGCGTGTGACCGTTGTTTGCGTCGTCATCGGCGAAGCTGCCATCGGCAGTAAGCACATCCCAAGGATCGTCCATATGGAAGTCGGCCAACCTAAGCCGCAATGTGAAGTGGACGCCCGCCACGCTGGTGGTCGGAAGATACTCGGCGACAAACTGCCCCTGCGGAAAAACACAGTTATGTTCGGCCAGGTCCGCATCCGAGTAAGGCGCATCGTGCGGATAGACTTGGCGGCAGATCTCTTGGATTGCGCCGAAATCTGCGGCGAGCATGTGGCGGATGCAGTAGTCACTTGCGTTGAAGCCCATCGTCTAGTTCCCGCTTTAATCCGTTGCAATGTGCCCAGAGCGAATGGGAAGTCACTCTCTAGGAGCCCGCTAGTTGTTTCAGCGCCACGCGGTCAACTTTGCCGGCCGCGTTGATCGGCATTTGGTCGAGGACGATGATCTCGTCCGGCGCCTTATAGCCGACACGGGCACGAGAGAATTGGATCAAGTCCGTCATGGTTGGCCGAGCGACATTCGGCCGCCAGGTGATGTACGCTCGCACGTTTTCGCCGTGGACCAGGTCGTGCACTCCGATCACGCCCGCGCTCTCGACCGCCTCGTGCTCCAGGAGCGATTCTTCGACTTCTTGCGGGCAGATGTTGGAGCCGTCGTGAATAATGATCTGCTTCTTGCGGCCGCGGAACAACACGTAGCCGTTGGTGTCGATCGACACTTCGTCGCCCGTGTCGAGCCAGCCGTCGACGATCGTCTCCGCGGTGGCGTCGGGCCGGTTCCAATAGCCGACCATGTTGCACGGCGATTTGATCCACATTCGGCCTTCGGCGCCCGCAGGCACTTCGCGGCCCTGGTCGTCGCGAATCGAGGCCGCGAAGCCGGGTGCAAGCCGGCCGATCGAGCCGACGAGATTTTGACCGGACGGCGGATTGATCGTCGCGATGCCGATTTCGGTCATGCCGTAGGTCTCGTGAATCTCAAAGCCGGCGAGCGAGGAGAATTCGCGCTCCAATTCGCCGGAGACTTTGTCGCCGCCGGAGATGCACAGCCGCAGCGAGCGAAAATCCTCGTGCGACGCACCGTGATCGCGCACGAGACCAAAGAGTGCGGAGGGCAGCATGCACAGAACTGACGGCCGCGTGTCGCGCATGAGCGGCAACAGCTCGGCGCCGTCGAACGTGCGGGCCATATCGACCCGCGCACCAGCCGCCAATCCGGCAAGCGACATCAGCGAGGCCGCGATATGCGATGCCGAACAGCCGGGCAGAAAAGTGTCGTCAGGCGTCAGCTCCAATCCGGCGATCGCGCTGGCGACCATCCAGCCGAACGATTCGTGGGTGTGCGTGACACCTTTCGGCTTGCCCGTGCTGCCTGAAGTGAAAAAGATGAACACAGGGGCGTCGGGCCGCGGCGCGGGCAGATCGAGCTTCGCTGGATCGGTTGCCAAGAGTTGTTCCAGGCTCGGCTTCCGCGTGTACCGTCAGCGCCGAACGATATTCGGCCGAGCGGCAATTGACCGGCCAGCCTGCTTTTCGCCAGGTCCTCGTCGCGCTCGGCGTGGGCGACGATCACCGCGGCGCCGCTGACTTCCAGTGCGTGATCGATTTCCGGCGCCTGGTAGCGATAGTTGAGCGGAGTGGCGACGAGCCCGGCTCTGATGCAGGCGAGGTAATGAACAATCAGTGCCCCGCGATTGGGCAGGAGCGATGCGACGCGGTCGCCCGGCTTGAGCCCCAGACCTAAGTAGTGTGCCGCGAGCCGGCGCGATGCCTGGTCCAGGTCTCGCCACGTCCATTTGCTCTCCAAGGAGACCAGTGCCGGCTCGTCCGGCTTTGTGCCGGAGGCCGGTCTCCAGCAGCTCGGTGAGCTTGATCGGCCGTTCGAGTGGGAGTCCAGCGGTCGGCATGTTGCATCTCCGAGCGAGTGAGTTTTCGCCGATTGCCGGCTGGAGCGCAGTATAACATTCGACTTGAGCAAGGGATGTGAGCGGTGGCGTGGTCGGGCATTCGGTCAGCTTTTCGATGGAATCGGGATGCATCCGTGCACAGCACAGTCGAGCGGAGACCGCGCCAGAACACGGATCGCGGGCGGACCCGATGCAATGCACCCTCACCCTACCCTCTCCCAAAGGGCGAGGGATTGAGTGCTCACGTCACCTTGCGCAAGAGCCAGTCGCCGAGGCGGGGGGACAAGTGTTGGATGGCGAACAGGACGCGTGCGCGGCGGGGGCGGACCAGCTCCGGCTCGCGGCGCTGGCACGCCGAGAGGATCGATGCGGCGAGCCGCGCTGGATCGAGACCGCGGATTTTCGCGCCGCCACCCGGACGTCGCGCCGCCTTTGGCAGATCGGCCGCTTGCTCGTCGTACCTGCGACCCGCATCGTCGCGCGCGATCGGGCCGGGCGAGACCAACAGCACGTGAACGCCGTCGCCCGTCAGCTCCAGCCGCAACTGATGCGTGTACGCGGCAGAGCGCGAACTTGCTGGCCGGGTACGCGCCGAGATAACGGCTGGCGGTCTTGCCCGAGAGCGAGCCGACATTGACCAGGTGGCCGCTGGAGTCGCGCAAGTGCGGAACGGCCGCTTGAGCACAGCGGACGACGGCTAGCAGGTTCACATCGAACAGCCGCTGGAACTCGTCGGGCGAGGTGTCGATTGCGCGGCCGCGCGAGGAAAGGCCGGCGCAGTTGACCCAGGAGTCGAGGCGGCCGGAGATCGCGAGCGCCCGTTCGACGAGCGATTGAACGTCGGCGTCGATGGTGACATCGGTCGGGACAGCGATGACGCGGCCTGCGGCGGCTTTCACCGAGTCGGCGGCGGTTTGAAGGCGCGACGAATTGCGCGCGGCCATGACGACCGACGCGCCCGCGTCGGCGAAGGCCCGCGACAGGTGCAGCCCGAGGCCGGCCGAGGCCCCGGTGATGACGACGACTTTGCCGGACCAATAGGACATGGGGGGAAAATCAAATCCGAATGACGAAGTCCGAATGACCAACGAATCGCGAATGACGAACGAGTTGCCTTCGCGACTGTCTTGCCGCAAGCGTAGCGTTAGCGAGCGGAGCAGGATAGATGATTGCGTTGGCAGGCACAGCCTGCCCTACCACGGATCCCGTCGCCAGGTTCGGACATCGACGCCGCTGGTGCTCAGCCGGACGCGGACAGCGCCGGTGTCCGACGTGGCGAGCGCCCGAGGCCCAAGCAGCCGCTTGTACGGTTCGTAGCGCGGGTCATCGAGCGGAAAATGGCTGCTGATCACGGCGTATTCCGGTGTGCACCAGTTGACGACGCCGGCGGGATCGCTGCGCGGGCTGCCATGGTGCGGCGCGAGAAGGACGTCGCAATCCAGCGGAGATTGAGCGAGCAGCGTTTGCACGCCGGGCATTTCGAGATCGCCCGTGAGCAGTATGCAACGACCCGCGGCCTTCACCGAGAGCACAAGACTATGTGCGTTGTCGGTGCCGAAGACACCGCCTCGAGGCGGGTGAAGCACTTCGATGGTGCAGTCGCCGGCGGTCGACAGGCGGTCGCCCTGCGAAATGACGATTAGCTCAGCGCCCGAGCGTTCGATCGCTTCACGGAGCAGGCGCAGCGGTTCGGCTTGATAACGAAACATTTGCGGGGAGACGTAGACACGCTCGATCGAGAAGCGTTCGAGCAGCGTTGGGACGGCGTTGAAGTGATCGATGTCGGCGTGCGAGACGACGAGGGCATCGAGCCGCGAGACGCCTCGCGAGCGCAGATAGGCTTCAACCGATCGCGCGGCGGCCTCGGGCGAGCCGAGACGGCCGGCGTCGTAAAGGACCTTTTGTCCGTCGGGTAATTCGAGGAGGACGGCGAAGCCGTGCCCGACGGCGATGAAGCCGCACTCGAGTTCACCGGCGACGTTGGATAGTGGCAGCGGCAGTAGCAGTGCGGCGGCCGCAAACGAACCGGCCAGCGGTGCATGGAATCGCATTCGGAGCGTGAGCGGGCGGATCAACAGGATCGCCGCGATCGCGTAGAAGCCCAATAGCCACCAAACGGCGGGACCGGCGGACCAGAAATGGCTGGCGGGAAGTGACGCCGTCCACTCGATGGTTGATTGGATCACGGCGAGGTTGGCGTCGCAGAGCGAACCGAACAGGCTTCCCAGCGGGGGGAGCAGCCAAGCAAAGGCGAGCATGCCGAAACCGAACGCCATGGCCAAAAACACAAACGGAGTGAGGATCACATTTAGCACCAACGCGGACAGGGAGATTACGTGAAACCGATGGAGTACCAAGGGAACGGTGATCAACCAGATCATTAAGCCGACGACGGCCAGAGCCAGAACCCATTGGGTGAACGTTCTCAGCCATTGCACGGGCGCGGGCCGCGTACGGCGGATTAAGCGGTTGAGCGAATCTTCCGTGCCGCGAGCGGCAGCCCACCAAGGGGCGAACCACATAAGCACCGCCATGGAGAGAAAGGAGAGCTGCGTACCGACGCGAAACAGATCGGCGGGGTTGATTAGCAGAACCAGAATTGCGGCCAGTGCGAGCGTGTTAAACGCGATCGCCTGCCGGCCGAAGAGAATTGCACCGCATAAAACCCAGACGAGCACCGTGGCGCGAATTGCCGGCGGTTCGCTGTCGGTCATCGCTGTGTAGCCGAGTGTCGCAAATGCGACGCAGACAACGGCGGCGACCCGCGGCACGAGGCCCCAGCGAAAGCCCGCGAGCAGCACGGTCGCGAGAATGCCGACATGCAGCCCGGAGATGGAGATCAGATGGATGGTTCCGGTGACGAGCAGGTCGTCAGTGAGTTCGTCGTCGATCCGCTCGCGCGAGCCGAGGAGGATGGCGGCGGCGAGGCCTTGACGTTCTGGAGCAATTGCGTTGTTGACGACGAGATTACCCACGGCGCGCAGGTCGCCGAGCGCGCGCCACCAGTTGAGGCGCGATGCTGATGCAAGAACGGTTACGGCGCTTGGTGAGTCGCAACTGAGATCGGCCAATTGTCGGTCGGCTCGATAGTGCTCGGCGAAATCGAACTCGCCCGGGTTGCCGGGGGAGTCGGGACGCGCGAGCCGCCCGAAGATGCGAAGCGTGTCGCCTGCATGGACGCCGAACAATTGTCCGTCCACGCGAAGCCGGGCATTGCCGCTGGCGGGTCGCCAGGTGTCGCCGTCGCGCAGTGCGGTGATCTCGATGCGCAGATCGGTTCGCGGTCCTTGGGGGACGGAGCGCAATGGATCGGGAGGCGGGGGGGCACGGAAACGAGGGGCGGAAATCGCGACCGCCTCGACTGCCGCGGGAGATGGAGTGGTTGGCGCGAGGCGCCCAATGTCGTCGGCGCGAAAGACGTTCCATTGCCAATGGTGCAAGGCGCCGCCGAACGCTGCGACGCCGACTAGGAGCGCGATGCTGGAACGGAGTTGGCCGTTCGGATTCAACGAGCGACGGGCAAGTAACCAGGCAAGGATGGCTGTGGCGCTGACGGCGAGCCATGCACTCATCGGCATTGGCCAATACCGATCGACGGTGATACCGGCCGCTAGCGAAACCGCCGCGGCCACCAGCGGTTGGTGACAGCAACGAGTAACGCCAATTCTCGTGGCTTGGTGCGCCGGATCCGACATCGCTGCTCAATGGAAGGACGGATGGAGCGGCGGAAGTTAAGGGCGTTCGAGAATGTACCGCACCGGATGGTACGTTTTCAATTCGGCGTCGCCGAGAAGGCAGTGAAATGGCTAAAAACGGAAGAGAACCGGCCGGGCGTTGCTGCTTGCCCGCGCGACGAAGCGTGCCTGTGTTTCAGGCATCGAAGGCGGAGTGACGCAGGTGCGCGTGTGTCGCCTCGGATGTTGGTAAAGGCTTGGCATTCAAGACGTTGCCAAGCGTATGCGTAAACATTCGCGGGAGCGATCAATCGACGGCACAGCCGTTGCGATTACATGGCGAAGATGTAGTCGCCGTCGGGAAAACTTTTCAAGGGCAAGGCAACCGGGCGCGTGATGACATTTCGGCTCTTGCCTGGGCCGTAAGGATGCCCAGGCTTGGGTGGGCGCTCCGCCTAGTCCGCCCAGGCCGGGGCATTTTGTTGAAGCGTGGCTTCGCTTGTGAACGGCCAACGCCTCCGCTACGATTCAATTCTGGATCGCCAAGCTAGCCGGGCAAGGAGCCGTCGCAGTGAAGCTGATTATTGCCATTATCCAGCCCAGCCGGCTGGAAGCCGTGAAGGCGGCGCTCAGCGAGGTGGAAGTGTTTCGCCTGACGATCATGGACGTGCAGGGCTTCGGCCGGCAGAAGGGGCACACGGAGGTATTTCGCGGGCACGAGGTGGCAGTGAACCTGTTGCGCAAGGTTCAGTTGCAGATCGCGGTGAACGAGGAGTTCGTCGAGCCGACGATCAATGCGATCATCAAGGGCGGTCGCACCGGCAAGGCCGGGGAGATTGGTGACGGAAAGATCTTTGTGCTGCCGTTGGAGGATTGCATTCGCATCCGCACGGGTGAGCGCGGCAAGGAAGCGATTTGAACAGCGACTTCTTTAGAGGCCTTTAGACGACGCCGGTTCGCACACGGCGGGTACGGCGCTGCGGCGCAGGCGGGCGCGGCGGCGAGTTTCGCTTGGCTTTTCGTAATACTCGCGGCGGCGCATTTCCTTTTTGATGCCGCTTCGTTCGACCAATTTGCGGAAGCGGCGGACGGCTTCCTGAATCGATTCTTTTTCGCGTACGTTCAGTTTGACCACAAGTCCTCCTGTTTGAGACCAAGAAGCAACCGGAACACCATTAGCGGCACAGCGCCGTTATATACCCTTGGGCGGCGAACCACACAGTTTACCGGCTTCGGTCACGGATTGTCTATGCGAAACCCGCTCGATTTTTGTGACCGGAGGCAACGGGATTTTCGTCGTTGATACGCAATCTCTTGAGTAATTCGGCCGCGATCGAGCTTTTTTTTGTTCACTGAGTCAGGATTATTTTCCCATTTCGCCCAAGTGGCTCGCCCAGTGAGGGGGATGGACTTCCAGCTATGAGGCGGCCGATTACATCTTTTGCCTGCGACGGAAGAAAGTCTACGCGATCCAGCCGCTGTAATTCCCTCGACGCAACACCATGGACGTTCCCGTCTCAGCTCAGCTCCTGTTGGAAATTGAGCGACTTCAAGACGACGTGCTGCGCGAGTTCGACGAGTTGGACGCGCGGCTCGAGGCGGCACTAAGAGAAAGCCAGGCGCAGTTGCGCCGGCTGCCACCGGCCGAGGCGGCGTGATCACTCGCGCCGGTCGAGGTGGCCGCTTTTGTTAATGGTCGCAAAAGGCGTACGCCGAGGGCCAAGCTGAGCAGCGCGCCGGCGGCGCCCATGAGCGAGATTCCGCCGAGCAAGGGGCCGACGTCGCGGCTCAACAGTAACGTCGAGCCGAGGAAGAGGGCGCTGGCGAGCATGCCAAGGACGAGCCGGTTGACGCTCGGCTCCAGACCGCGGTGGTCCAGGTGGACGTCGAATTTACCGTCACTGGCTGCCTCGAGGAACTCGTAGATTCGACGCGGGATAATCTCGATCAGCCGCTCGATGTCGAACAAGACGCGTTTGGTCTTGCGCCATCGGCGCGCGGGGGACATGCGCCGCCAGAGGATGTTGCGGCGATGGGGCACCATCGCTTCCATCAGGCTGAAGCGGGGGCTGGCCAAGCGCGACACGCCCTCGAGCATCACTACGCGCCTTGAGCAGCAGCGCTACTCGGGCCGGCAACATGATGTTGTAGCGGCGAATCATGCCGGTCATTTCCTTGAGCGCGGCGCTGAGATTGAGTGTTTCGATTGGCTGGCTTACGTAGTGCGAGACAAAGTCGGCGACTTCGAGCGACAGCGCGTGATGGTCCAGGCGCGGCGGCACCTCGCCCAAGCGGGTGATGACCGAGGTCAGCTCGGCGGCGTCGCCTTCGGCAATGGCCATAAGCATTTCTTCAATTTGCTCGTGGAGCGTGTCGTCGATGCGGCCGACCATTCCGAAATCAACCAGGCCAATCACGTTGTTCCGCATCAGGATCACGTTGCCCGGGTGCGGGTCGGCGTGATAGAAGCCGTGCTTGAAGATCATCGTGAGGTAGACGTCGGCGCCGCGTCGAGCTACCTCGTCGAGATCGAAGCCGTCGTCTCGGACGCGGCTGATGTCGGTGAGCGGCACGCCCTCGAGAAACTCCATTGTCAGCACGCGCGGCGTGGATAGGTCGGGGTGGGTCCGGGGAACGCGTAGAGTGCAGTCCCCGCGGAAGTTCTTGCCGAATTGCTGGAGGTTGCGCTGCTCGCGGCCGAAGTCGAGCTCGCGGCGAAGCATGCGCTGGAACTCGGCAACGACTGCGCACGGGCGGTAGTTGTGAAACTCCGGTATTCTCTCGGCGAGCTGGGCGAGACCGGCGAGAATGTCCAGATCGACGCGAATGCGCTCCTGAATGGCGGCGTGCTGAACCTTGACGGCGACCAGTTCGCCCGATTTTGTGCGGGCGCGATGGACTTGACCAATCGAGGCAGATGCGAGTGGGAAGGGATCGAACTGGCTGAAGATGTCCTTGAGTGGACGGCGGAGCTCGCTTTCGACCGTGTGGCGAACGACGTCGGGAGTGTCGGCCGGAATATCGTCTTGCAGCAGCGTCAGTTCTTCGGCCAGTTCCACACCGACCAGATCCGGGCGAGTGCTTAGAATCTGTCCGAGCTTGATGAATGTCGGCCCGAGTTCGGTAATCGCAAGCCGGATGCGGACCTCGCGCGAGTGACGCGCAGGGCGGTGCCGCTGCCGTCGCTTAGGACACTGCGGGCGAATCGGAACGGGAACCGACTGAGCCAGTCGGCTAAGCCGTATTTGCTGAGTACGGCGAGTATCTCGATCCATCGATTGAAGTGGCGATAGATCTGGGGGATGGTCGAGATACGCATGGCAACGAAGCGCCGAGGAACTAGAAAAGTCCTTCTATTCTAATTGACGTTGGGACGCCGAGCGACGAGCAGGCCGAAGACGGCCTTTCTTGACCGAAGGCGAATCCGCTGCCACACTTGGGGAAACCCGCCTGATGAGTTTCCCACCGTTCAAACGGAACATTCGCCATGATCCTCAGCCGTTTCCTTGCCGTGGCCGTTGGTGCGCTCGTTTGCGCATGCATCGTGCCGGACACCCATGGTGACACAAAGGCTCTGCCGACCGACGGTTCGCCCGCCGGCGCGACAAGCAACTGGCCGGCCTGGCGCGGGCCGAATCGCGACGGCATCAGTGGAGAAAAGAACCTGCCGGCTGAATTTGGACCGAACAAAAACGTGGCGTGGCGGACCGAGCTGCCGGGTCAGGCGGGCGCTACACCGGTCCTATGGAACGATCGGATCTTCTTGAGCTCGCTCGACGGTGAGGACCTGGTGTTGATGGCGTTTAACACCGAGAACGGAAAGCAAGTTTGGAAACGTGTTGTGGGAAGAGGTAATCGGACCGCCCGCGGCGATGAAGGGAACTCGGCTTCGCCTTCGCCATCGACCGACGGAAAACACGTGTGGGTGTTCTTTGGGTCGGGCGACCTGGCGTGTTTTACGGTTGACGGCGAAGAAGTTTGGAAGAAGGATTTGCAGCAGGAGTACGGACGATTTCAGATTCAGTTCGGGATGTCGAGCACGCCGGTGCTCGATGGCGGGCGGCTATATCAACAGCTCATTCACAGCGGCGGGGCGATCGTGTTCGCGCTGGATGCAAAGTCCGGCCGGGAGATTTGGAAGGTGAACCGGCCGAGCGATGCGCGAGCGGAGTGCGAGCACTCTTATGCTTCGCCGATAATGTATCGCGATGAGAAGCAAGCGTTTCTGATCACGCACGGCGCAGACTACACGATCGCGCACAGCTTGGAAGACGGCAGCGAACTGTGGCGCGTGGGAGGCCTTAACCCCAAGGGGCGATATAACCCGACCTTGCGGTTCGTGGCGTCGCCATTGGCGATACCGGGATTGATCGTGGTGCCGTCGGCCAAGAATGGTCCGGTGCTGGGATTGAAGCCGACCGGCATGGGAGACATCACCGGAAGAGATGAGCATTATCATTGGACGCGAGCGTCGAACACGCCTGACGTGCCGTCGCCGCTGGTCGTGGACGGGATCTTGTACCTGGTGCGCGAGAACGGCAATTTGATCGCGATGGACGCCGCGACCGGCGAACAGTTCTATCCGGAACAGCGGACGCATCAGAATCGGCATCGGGCATCGCCGGTGTATGCCGACGGCAAGATCTATATCACAGCGCGAGATGGCACGATCACTGTGATCAAGGCCGGGAAGACGTATGAGCGGCTGGCGGAGAACAAGATGGGCGAGGAGATCTCCGCGTCGCCGATTGTCGCCAACGGGACGCTGTATTTGCGGACGTTCGACCACCTGTATGCGATCCGGGACATGGAACGGGCCGCAAGTTCGCGGTAACGCAAGAAAGGCCGCGGGCGATCTGCACATGCAGGGTTGATTTGCGGTTGCCGCGCGCAGGCGGCGTGCGTATAGTTACATCTCGCAGAAACAGCATCGATTCTTGAGAACGCGGATGTCGGCAGCCTACATTACAGCTCGATCTCTCTTTGAGCAGAACCACCGCTCGGCTGCGCTGTGGCTGCACCCGCCGAACGGCCGCTAGCACTCGCGGTGCGTCCCTTCTTGTCGTCGCTTTATCGAGCGATGAGTGTACGGCTGCAGCAACCATCTGTGGCCATTCACCAGCGGTACAGTCCAATGGTTCCATTCAAGCGGGAGATTCATCCAACTATTATGCGTCGAAACGACATCCGAAATATCGCGATCATCGCACACGTCGATCACGGCAAGACGACGCTGGTGGATGCGCTCTTGCGGCAAAGCGGGGAGTTCCGGGCCAGCCAACTGGTGGGCGATTGCATCCTGGACAGCAACGACCTGGAGCGCGAACGGGGGATCACGATCCTGGCCAAGAACATCGCGCTGCACTACCAGGATGTGAAGATCAACTTAATCGACACGCCGGGGCACGCCGACTTTGGCGGCGAAGTGGAGCGGGTTTTGCGAATGGCCGACGGGGCGCTGGTGCTGGTGGACGCGGCGGAAGGGCCGATGCCGCAGACGCGATTTGTGCTGTCCAAGGCACTGGAGTTTGGACTTCAACCGCTGGTGGTGATCAACAAAATTGATCGGTCGGACGCGCGCGTTCACGAAGTGTTGGATGAGGTGTTCGAGTTGTTCCTGGAACTCGGCGCGCATGAAAAGCTGGCGGACTTCCCGTATATCTTTGCGTCGGGCCGGGCGGGCTACGCGACGCACGACCTGGAGGCGGTTGGCGACTCGATGAAGCCGCTGTTGGACATGGTGCTGGAGAAGGTGCCGGGACCGGAGGTGGAGCCGGATGCGCCCCTGCAAATGCTGGTGACGACGCTGGACTGGTCGGATTATGTGGGCCGGATCGCGATTGGGCGGATTCAGGCGGGAACGATCCGCAAGGGTCAGACGATCGCACTCGCTCAGCGTGATGACAAGATGGTATCCGGGAAGGTAGCGCAGCTCTATACGTTCGACAAGCTGGGCCGCGCGGAGGTTGATGAGGCGACCGCCGGCGACGTAGCCGCGGTCGTCGGATTGGAATGCGTTGAGATTGGCGACACGATCGCCGACGCCGAGCAGCCGCGGGCGCTGCCACGAGTGGCGGTCGATGAGCCAACGTTGCAGATGGTGTTTACGGTCAACAGCTCGCCGTTCGCGGGACGTTCGGGGAAGTACGTGACCACGCGGAACCTGCGCGATCGACTAACAAAAGAGCTGGAGAAGAACGTGGCGCTGCGCGTCGAGCCGATCGACGGGAGCGACGGCTATCTGGTCTCAGGTCGCGGGTTGTTGCACCTATCGGTTCTGATCGAAACGATGCGCCGCGAGGGTTACGAGCTCTCGGTTGGCAAACCGCGCGTGATCACGCGAGTGCACCATGGCGTGGTCGAAGAACCGTTTGAGTCCCTGGTAGTCGAGGTGCCGCACGACAAGATGGGACCGGTCATGGAGTTGGTGGGCAGCCGGAGGGGCCGAACCATCGAGGTGCACACACGCGGGGAATACGCGCACTTGTTGTTCTTGATGCCAACGCGCGCGCTGATTGGCTTGCGGACGCGGCTTTTGAACGCCACGCAGGGGACCGCGATCATGCATCACCGATTCGAACGCTATCGGGCGATCGAGGGGGAGATTTCCAGCCGGTCAACGGGAGTGCTGGTGTCGATGTGCCCGGGCCGGGTCAACGGTTATGCGCTCAACACGCTTCAGGAGCGGTCTGAGTTGTTTGTAGCGCCCGGCGACGATGTGTATGAGGGCATGATCGTGGGGGAGAACAGCCGCGAGGGGGACATGGTGGTCAATCCCACCAAGGAAAAGAAGCTGACCAACATTCGCGCGGCCGGACGCGATGATAATATATTGTTGAAACCGCCACGAGATTTAACGCTGGAGATGGCGCTGGAGTACATCGAGGAGGATGAACTGGTCGAAGTCACGCCGGATCGGATTCGCCTGCGCAAAATCCTGCTTGCGGAGCACGAGCGCCGAAAGGTGGAGCGGAAGACGCGGCGTAGCGAATGGGGAATGGGGGAATACAGGACGTGTGATTAGGATCCGCAAATGCCAATTCTCAAGGAAGAACGAAACATCCTGCCTGACGATCTGCTCGAGCGCGAGGCGGACGGCGAGGGGCAACGATGGTGGGCGGTATACACCAAGGCGCGGCAGGAGAAGGCACTGGCGAGAGATCTGGTGGAGCGGAGCGTGCCGTTCTATCTTCCGCTCGTCGAACGCACGACGCTCGTTCGCGGGAAACGCGTGCCATCGTTGTCGCCGCTGTTTTCCGGGTACGTGTTCTTGTGCGCAGACGACGATGAGCGGTTGCAAGTGTTGCGGACGAACCGCACCTCGCAACTTGTCACAGTGCTCGATCAGGACCGGCTGCGGCGTGATTTGAGACAGGTGCAGCGGTTGATCGCGGCCAAGGCGGCGGTGACACTAGAAAAACGGCTTTTGCCCGGGCAACGCGTACGCGTGAAGAGCGGGTCTTTTTTGGGAATCGAAGGCGTGGTCGAGGAACGTCGGGGTGGCTGCCGATTGATTGTCGAGGTCAGCTTTTTGCAGCAGGGAGTATCGGTCGAGATCGACGAGCTTCAGGTGGAAGCCATCTAATTGATCGTAAACCTGTCGTAGACTTTACCGTCGAGCGCACGGAGGTTCGTTAACTCCCCATTGAATTGCGCATTGAACTGTCTGGAACCCTATGAAGATTGCAATCCTTGGAACGGGCTACGTTGGGCTCGTCACCGGAACGTGTCTTGCCGATAGCGGAAACGATGTCACGTGCATCGACATCGATCAGCGAAAGATCGAGGCACTGAATCGGAATGAGGTCCCAATCTACGAGCCGGGGCTTCAAGAACTGGTCGAGCGGAACCGCGAGGCAAAGCGGCTGGCGTTCACGACCGACCTGGCGGCCGGCGTGAAGCCGGCACGGCTGATCTTTTTGGCGGTAGGCACGCCCAGCCGCGACGATGGATCAGCCGATCTTTCGGCGTTGTGGAGGGTGGTTGAGCAAATTGCGCCCTATCTGGCTGCTAACGCGATCGTGATTACCAAGAGCACGGTCCCGGTAGGCACGAATGCCAAGATTTCCGCGCGGCTGAAGGAACTGACCGGCCGCGATTGCGACGTAGCCAGCAACCCGGAGTTTCTCAAAGAAGGGGCGGCGGTGGAGGATTTCACGAAGCCGGACCGGGTGGTCGTGGGCGTGCGACGGAAGGAAGTAGGCGACGTGTTGCAGCGGCTATATGCGCCGTTTCTGCGGACGGAGAAGCCGTATTTGGTGATGTCGCCCGAGAGCGCCGAGATGACCAAATACGTGGCCAATGCCTTGCTCTCAACCAAGATCAGCTTCATCAATGAAGTTGCCAATCTTTGTGAGAGAATGGAAGCCGATATCGATGACGTGCGGCGCGGGATCGGCCACGACAGCCGGATCGGTTTCGCGTTTTTGTTCCCCGGGGTGGGTTATGGCGGGAGTTGTTTTCCGAAGGATGTGACGGCGCTCTCGGCGATGGCGCGGGAGCACGGAGTTGAACCGCGGATTCTCGACGCGGTGCATGATGTGAACCTGCATCAAAAATCGATCCTGGGCGAGAAGATCGCAAAACACTTTGGTATCAACCTTCGCGGCCGCACGGTTGCCGTGTGGGGACTGGCGTTCAAGCCGCGGACCGACGATATTCGCGAGGCCCCAGCGCTGGTGCTGATCGACCAGTTGCTGGAAGCGGGGGTCCATCTACAGGTGCACGATCCCGAGGCGATGCCTAACGTGCGAAGGTTATACGGCGACAAGCTGAAATACTCCGATCTGCCGATGGAGGCGCTGGCGGGAGCCGATGCCTTGGCGGTCGTCACCGAGTGGACCGAATTTCGAAATCCGGATTTTGACGAAATGAAGCGGGTGATGAAGTCGCCCGTCATCTTCGACGGCCGCAATATCTACAATCCTGAGGCGATGAGGGCCGCCGGTTTTACGTACCACTGCATTGGAAAAGCAGCGGTGCGGCCGGGGTAAGACCGGTGAACGGTCTACGTGGGCACTGCTACGAAAGCCAGGTGCGCTCGACGAATGTGGTATCGATCCGCGAGTCGGTGAACGCCGAGTGGGCAAGAATCTCCTGGTGCAGCGGGATCGTCGTGGTGATCCCTTCGACTTTCATTTCGCGGAGCGCGCGTTGCATGCAGTCGATGGCCGCGCAGCGCGTGGTCTGATGGACGATCAGCTTGCCGATCATCGAATCGTAATATGGCGAGACGGTATAACCGCTGTATGCATGGGAATCGAAGCGGACGCCAAGGCCGCCTGGCGCGATCAGTTGCCGAATTGTGCCGGGCGAGGGCTGAAAATTGCGCTTCGGATCTTCGGCGTTGATGCGGCATTCGATTGCCGCTCCGCGGCATTGAATGTCGTCCTGGCGAAAGGGCAGCTCTTCGCCCGCGGCAATGCGGATTTGCATCTTGATGAGATCGATGCCGGTAACCATTTCGGTAACGGGATGCTCGACCTGGATGCGCGCGTTGACCTCGATAAAGAAGAAATTGCCCGATTGGTCGACGATAAACTCGACGGTGCCGGCGTTGGTGTAGCCGGCGGCTTTGACGATGCGGACGGCCGACTCACACATGGCAGTGCGCAGTCTCAGCCGAAAGGGCGGCCGAAGGGCTTTCTTCGATCAGCTTTTGATGC
This sequence comes from Pirellulales bacterium, assembly GCA_963829655.1. Lineage (GTDB taxonomy): Bacteria > Planctomycetota > Planctomycetia > Pirellulales > JALHPA01 > JBBDYH01. The sequence goes on along the minus strand of CAWHJG010000002.1, from coordinate 3,520,972 downwards.
CGGCGCTGCGTGGAGCAGTCGCGCTCCCAGAGGTGGACGGCGTTGCCGTGCTGGTCGGCCAAGACTTGCACTTCGACGTGTCGAGGCCGCTCGATGTAGCGCTCTAGATACACGCCGGCATTGCCAAACGCGGCTTCTGCCTCGGCCTTGGCCTGTTGCAGGGCGCTTTTGAGCACAAGGTCGTTGCTGGCGACGCGCATGCCGCGGCCGCCGCCGCCGGCGGTGGCTTTGATCAACACTGGAAAGCCGATCTCGTGCGCGACGCGGATCGCTTCCTTTTCGTCGGTCAATAGTCCCGCGCTGCCCGGCACGACCGGCACATTGGCATCGCGCGCGATCTTGCGTGCTTCGTTCTTGTCGCCGAGTCGGAGCATCGCCTCGGGCGAGGGACCGATGAAGTCGATGTTGCAGCTTCGGCAGATTTCGTTGAAGTGTGCATTCTCGCTCAAGAATCCGTAGCCGGGATGGATCGCCTGCACGTTGCCGATTTCGGCGGCGCTGATCACGCGGTCGATCTTCAGGTAGCTGTCGCTGGCTTTCGGGCCGCCTACACAGATCGCCTCGTCGGCGAGGGACGAGATAATGTGCACCGCGGTCGGCTTCGCTGAAGATGGCCACGGTTTCGACGCCGAGCTCGCGGCAGGCGCGGATCACCCGCAGGGCGATTTCACCTCGGTTGGCGATCAGAATGCGCTTGAACATCGGCGGAGATCAGAGGCCGGGGGCCAAAATTGCAACACGGCTCATTGGCGGACGTTGACCTTGAACAGCGGCTGGCCGAATTCGACCGGCGTGTTGTTCTCGACGAGCACGGCGGCAATCTGACCAGAGACCTCGGCGGGGATCTCGTTGAAGACCTTCATGGCCTCGATGATGCAAACGACGCTCTCCGGCCCCACATGGTCTCCGACCTTCACAAACGGCGGCGATTCGGGATTGGCAGCGGTGTAGAAGGTGCCCACCATGGGGCTTTTGATTTCCTGCATGCCTCGATCATCGGAGGCGGGTGAAGTGGCGGCAGACGTAGTCGAGTGCGGCGCGGTTGGGGCGTGCGCGGAGGACGGCGTCTGGTAGCCGGAGGGGGCCGATGTAACCAGCGGTTCGGCGCCGCGGCGGATTCGGATTCGTTGTTCGCCCTGGCGAAGATCGACCTCCGCCAAATCGTGCTCCTTCATCAGCTCGACCAGCCGACGGACCCGCTTAACGTCGAATATATCGCCGGAAGGGGTTGCCTCGTTGGCCATGCGATCGCTCCGCTTGGTCGTTCGCTGTCTGCCGTGAATCACGAATTTTGCTTCCGGCTAGGCGCTTAGGAAAACATCGTCCCAGTGTTTTGGCAAACTGGTCAGCACTTCATGACCGCGCCGGGTGACCAGCACATCGTCTTCGATGCGGACTCCGCCCCAGCCCGGCAAATAGATGCCCGGCTCGACGGTGACGACCATGCCAGGCTCCAGGAGTTGTTTGATGCCGCGAGCCAGTCGGGGCACCTCATGGACCACCAGTCCGATTCCATGCCCCAACCCATGCCCGAAACGCTTGCCGAAACCAGCCTCTTCAATCACGCTACGAGCGACGTTGTCAACATCGTGACAGCTTGCACCCGGACGGATCGCGTCAATCGCGGCGAGCTGAGCCTTTAACACAACCTGATAAACGCTCTGGAGTTTGGGCGGGATTTTACCGGTGCCTACCAAGCGGGTCAAGTCGCTGTTGTATAGCCGGCCGCTTGCGCCCAATCGAGCAAGAAATATCCGGCCTCGCCGAGTCGCTTTTGCGTTGCGCAGCGTGCGGCAACGCCGCGCGGGCCGACGGCGACGATGGGTGGAAAACTTGCGGCCTTCGCGCCGGCCAATCGCATTTGATGTTCGAGCAAATCGGCAAGCTCCTTTTCCGTTCGATCGGGACGGATCAAGGCGCGAAGCTGCCGAAAAGCGTCTTCCGCGAAGCGGATTGCCTCGCGGATTTCGTTCAATTCGTCTCGGTCCTTGATCGCGCGAAGTTGTTCGACCAGGCCGGTCGTCGTTTGCAACTCGAATTTCGGCAACTTATTGGCGATAAGATCGCGCACGGAGACGGTCATCGAGTCGCCTTCAATGGCAAGCTGATTAGTCTTTACGCGCTTGCACGTCTTGGCGACGATGTCGGTCATCGTGATGCCCGGTCGGCGCACGCACAGTTCGAGGCCAGGGCACTCCGCCTCGACCTGTTCGGTGTAGCGCGGATCGGTGAGGAAGATTTCGTCTGTCGGCGTGATCAGCAGGAAGCTGTCATCGCCGGTGAAGCCAGTGAGGTAGGTGACGTTGGCGAAGTTGGTGACCAAAAGCGACTTGGCCCCGGATTTCTTGATCAGTTTTCGTAATCGATCGCGTCGGCTGGGGTGGTTCATGCTCGGGAGCAAGTGTTTGATGCGCTGGTGTCTGGTGACCTTTTACACTGCCACGGATGACGGTAAGCGGTTGGCTCTGCTACGATGATCGGTATGAACCCAGCCGATGACAAGGCGAAAACGGGCGAGCGTGCTGCCCGACGCACCGATCGACAGGCTACGGCCGACTTGGGCGAGGTGCAACTCGATTTGGATCGGCGACGGCGATGCGGCTATCCGGAGGTGGTTTATGCGCGAGGGAAAACCGGTCGCCACGTTGCAAAAGGTCTTCCGGCGGCTGTTGGCGCAGGGGGATCATGTCCTGGCAACTCGAGTTTCGGCCGAAGCGGCGGCCGCCCTGGCGGTTGCTTTTCCCGGCGGTCGCTATAACGCAATCGGCCGCACGTTTCGAATTGAAGCTGCGAACTCTGCTGCCGCGGCATTTCGCAAAGGGGGCAAAGTTGCAATCATTACAGCCGGTACGACTGACTTGGCCGTGGCCGAGGAAGCACGCGAGACCGCTGAATGGATGGGCGCTTCCGTAAACGTAATCCAGGATGTAGGTGTGGCGGGTCCGCACCGGCTGCCGGGGCGGCTGATGGAGTTTGAGGATGCCGACGCGGTTGTCGTGGTGGCCGGCATGGAGGGGGCGCTGCCAAGTGTCGTTGGAGGCTACGTGTCCTGCCCGGTAATCGCCGTGCCAACGAGCGTCGGTTATGGCGCGAGCCTGGGAGGGATTGCAGCATTGCTGGCGATGCTCAATAGCTGCGCGGCGAACGTTACCGTGGTCAATATCGATGCCGGGTTTAAGGGCGGTTATGTGGCAGCGCTAATCGCGAACCGGGCGGCGCGGGACCGCCCGGCCCTGACTTCTTGATCTGAACCTTTAGTCGTTATGCCACTACCTGTACTTCCTCCACGACGAACGGATAGTCACAAAGGCGACTATGGTCGTGCCCTCGTGGTCGGTGGGTCGATGGGGATGAGCGGCGCCGTCGCGTTGGCCGGGATGGCAGCGCTGCGAAGTGGCGCCGGGCTGGTGACGCTGGCGGTGCCCGATGTGTGCCAGGCGACCGTGGCGGGCTTTGAGCCTTCGTGCATGACGCGCGGTTTGCCGAGTGATGCGGAGGGACGGCTAACCAAGGCGAGTCATCGCACCATAACAGAATTGGCGAACCGGGCGACAGCGGTTGCCTGCGGACCGGGACTGGGTCGATCGGGCGAGTTGGTGAAGGTGGTCGAGCGGCTGTACTTCGAACTTCCGCAGCCGATGGTGGTGGACGCCGACGGACTTAATGCGTTAGCCTCGCACCCCGACGTGCTTTCGCGGCCTGGCGGCCCGCGAGTGCTGACGCCGCACACGGGTGAGTTTCACCGGCTGATCGGCAAGGATTCGGACGTGACCGATCAGGAGCGGCGCGAACGGGCGGTGGACCTGGCGATGCGGTGCAATGTGGTCGTGATTCTTAAGGGAAATCGCAGCTTGATCACCGACGGGCATCGCCAAGAGATAAACACGACCGGCAACCCCGGGATGGCGACGGGCGGCACGGGTGACGTTCTGACTGGAGTAATCACGGCTCTGATTTGTCAGGGGCTGAGCACGTTCGACGCCGCGGTGTTGGGCGCCCATGTGCACGGTCTGGCCGGCGACCTGGCGGCAAATCAGACGGGCGAAGTAGGTATGATCGCCAGCGATTTGCTGAAGTATTTGCCAATCGCGTTCAAATCTCTGGTGGGCGTGTAGGCAACGCGCACTGCGCGAGGCACGTTACAAGGCCGCCCGCTACGGCTTCTTGATGAGGCGGGCGTTCAGCCAATTCAGGTGATCCTGTTCATCGCCGCGATCGGAGAAATCCACCAGCAGGCTCATTCGTTTGGCGGTTTGCACGTCGATCGCCATCGGCACGGGTTGCTCTCGGCCTCGAATGATGGGACTCTCGTACTTGAGTTGCCATTCGCCCGAACCATCATCGAGAAACACTCGGCATGCAACACTGCCGCGGCCGTGCGTGACATCGTCGATTGCCAGATCGGCGGCGAAGAGTTCGTACTTGCCGTCGAGATCGAAGGTGATCCGGGCCGCGCTGTGCATGCCAATTCCCTTGAGATACGGACGGCCGTGCGCACGAAGCGGGCCGGCGAGCACATTGCGGTCGAATTGGTAATTCCACGGCAATTCCAGAAACGGAACGTGACGATATCCCGCCGGTTTTAGGTCGGAGAGGTAAACCGCGCGGCCGCCCAGCGGCTGTAGAGCCGCGACGGCTTCGGTCGGGACAGCGATTATCGCGTCGGGACCAAGAGTGAGCTTAAGTTGCTTTCCGTCGGTCTCGATCGACGACGCCAGTGCTCGCGAACCATCGGCCAGGCCGACCCAGGTGCGGAGGCTGTTTGCATCGGGTTGTTTGGCGGGCGAGGAATTGACTACCACAGCGGCAACGCGGTTTCGATCAATCGTGATCTGGTTGTCGTCAACGCGAAATACGACCTTTGCACCTTTGATTGAAACAAGGCGGCCGGTCAGTAGGTCGCCGTTTGCTAACAGCAGCACATGTTGATTTGTGCCCGTCTGGGCGGCATTTGTCTTTGTCTCCCGATCCGACTCGACCGCGCGTGGAGGATCAAAATGGATTGCGGCGACGGCGGTCAAGGGAAGATCGATCGCCTCGATCAAGTCCGATTCCAAAACGACGCGGTCACGATCCACCTCGATTTGGTAGCCGACAATCTCTCCGCCGGACGCCAGACGCAGCCGGTGGCCTAGCTTGAAGTCGCGAAAATTGCCCCAGGTGACAACGTCCGACGCGAAAGCCGACAGCGCCTGCGATTGAGGGCCATCGGGATCGGACTTCGCATGGAACTTCCAATTGCCATTGGAATCGGCCGCTTGGAACACCGCTTCCACCGGTTTCTGTTGAATCACGGTGAGCGGTTGATACTCGGCCGCGCGGAGCGCGTGCACACAAGCTGCGAACGCGACAAAGTACAGAAACCGGCGAAGCGCACCCAACGGTCGGACCAGAGGCATTGCTATCGCTGAAAAATCGGGAGGTAGTTGTTGGGCATCTGGAGAATGATGCAAGCCATCGCCGTGCCGTACTCCACGCAGATGGAATCCGGCCAGGAGCCGTCGTCTTGCTGCCGTTTCACGAGCGCATCGCGGATGGCCGGATACCATTGTTCCCAGTTCTTGCCGCCCGCGTGCCACATGGCCTGTACCGCATAGTATTGGCCGTAGAAATAATGCGTATCGCGGTTGAATTCGTCGCCGCGCGGCACAAACTCCATCAGGTACTTCAAGCCTCGATCGATCTCATCGCCTTCGTAGATACCGGCGCTATAGAGGGCGACGACGCCGGCCGCCGAGCGCGGAAACGCGCTGGGCCCGCCGGACGAGAGCATGTACATAAACCCGCCGTCGGCATTTTGACTTCGTTTGACATAATCGACGCAACGATTCACAGTCTCTTGAGGCACGTATAGCCCGGCGTTGCGCGCTGCGCAGGGCCATGATCTGACAAATGGTGACCGACAGATCGGCTTCACTCCGCCGCGGCAAATAGCGCCATCCTCCTTCCTGGTTTTGCGTTTCGATGATGAGCTGCACGGCGCGAGTGAGTTTTTCGCGAATGTCGTTTCGCCGCGTCATGCCGTAGCACTCGGCCAGAAACAAGGTGGAAAACCCGTGCCCATACATGGGGCCGTGGCTCTTGGTGCCCGCGACGTTGATGAATCCGCTCTGGTCCACATTGTCGAGCACGAAATCGATGCATTTGTCGATTTGTTTGCCGTATGGTCCGCGGCCTGGAGTGCTGCCTGACGAGAGAAATGCCATTCCGCACAAGCTGCACACGCCAACGTCGTAGCTGTAGCCGCCGGAACCGAACGAACCGTCTTCGCGCTGCCGGGAGGCGAGAAAAGAAAGACCTTTGTCGATTCCCCGAACTGTCGGCGTCGTGAGCAGCTCCGAAGCCGTGATCTCGGGGTCGCTTTCGTCCTTTGCTCGTGCCAATAGCTGGAACGGGACTAATGCAGCAATGCTACCGCAACCGATCCCGGCGGCGCGCGCCAAGAATGTCCGTCGATTGGTATTCGGCATCAATGCACCTCGTGGTAGAGACCTCCGTGTACGTGACGACTTATTATGGCCCGGCTTGATCTTCTTCGGCCAGTCGCTGAAAGTATTTTTTCAGCATCGCTTCGTACTTCGGTAACACAGCGTCGCTGGGCGGACTGGGAAGTTGGTCGCGAAGGCGGGACGGCAATTGCCCCCAACTCTCTTTCAATGAATCGGTGGCTGTACGACGGTCGCCAAACTCGGTCGTGCGCTTTTGCAGTTGTTCGGAGCTGTCTTTAGGCAAGGTCGTTACCGGCGCCTGGCCGGCCGTGGTTCCCGCCTTATTTCCGGACGAAGATTTCGACGACTTCTTTGCGCCTTCTCCCGGTTTGCAGGCCGCTTTGCACTGCGCTGTGAATTGCGCGAGCTCGTCTAGGATTTGGCGCTGGATTTCAGCAGTTTGGCGATCCACATGCCCGTCGTTTAGCCGCTTTTCCACCGCCCGCATTTTTCGCTCGATGCGAATCAGCGGATCCCGTGACTCACCGCGGCGACCGAGATCCTCGCCACCGAGGTCGTCGAGCAGTTGGTCGTCGAGCGACGGGTCGGCAGGTTCTTTCTTCGCGTCCGGCTTGGCCTTCGTTCTCGGTTGATCGAGATCGTCGAGCAGCGCACTTCCCAAACTCTTGAGAAGCTCGTTGTCGAGGGATTGATCACTGCTGGCAGATCGTGATTCCTGTTTGGCCTTCGTTGCGGCGTCCTTGGCAAGCAACGCGGCGCCCGCGAATAGAACGCAAGCACACGACAGACTTGCAACGCGCTTTGCAATGCTCATTTGCACTCAGGCCTCCGAGTCGCCAGCGACATTATACACCTAATCCTGCTTTTCTGGCTCGTTGGCGTTCTTGGACTCGCCCCCCGGTCTCCCCCCGTCGAGTTTATTTGCATCCGCGTCCTCCAATTCGCGCGTCGCTGGTTGGCGCTGGCGCGCCGCTGGTGCCTTGGCGCTAAGCTTTGCGACTAATTCGGCGATCCGACCTTGTTCCTGGCCCACGTATTCCAACTCGCGCCGCTCATCCGCGTTTGGGGTGCGCTCCCCAAGCCGCTCACGAAGCTCAATTGTCCGGCGGTATACTTCTTCCTGCATCACTTTTAGCAGTTTCAATTCGGCCATGCTCGGAAGGGACTGACCGTGCGGAAGCTGCGGCTGAGCGCCCGCGTTGCCGTCGTTACTCGGATCGTTTTCGCCGCTCGCTTTCGCGTCCTCGTCCAGCGCGGCCAGCAATTGCTTCAGGCGTGCAAGTGCGAATTGGACGGCACGCTGCGTGTCGTCGCCGGTCAACTGGCGTGCGAGCAAGTCGGAGGCTTGCTGCATTTGTCCCGCAGCCGATCGCAGGGCTAGTTGAAATACCGCCGCCGAGGAAATTTTGTCGGCCAAATCAGACGCCCCGGCGTGCAGAATTTTCTGTTCTCGCGCCAATTGATTCACGCTTTGTGCATGTGCAGGCTGTAACCCTCCCTGGTCGTCACGGAGACCATTTAGCCGCTTGGTTTCCTTGACAACATTCTCCTGTCGCCCCACCAATCCCAAGAGCGAATCTCGAATCGAAGCGAGTTGCTCATTGGCGAGGTCTTGTTCGGCCTGTCGCCGCTCTTCGGCCAGCTCGCGCTGTGCTTCGTCGAGGTCGCGCTTGGCTTCGTCGGCGAGGTCGGCGGTTTTGGCGGCGGCCCCCTGCTCTGCCGCCTCACTGCCCTGGCCCAGCTTCTTGCTCGCAGCCGCAAGGTTTTTTGCAGCCCGCTCGGCGCGCAATCGTTCCAGCTCGCGCGCGGTTCGATCAACGTCTTGCTTTAACTGGCGCTTTTCGCGCGCGAGCCTTTGGAGCTCATGGCGAACCGCATCTGGCTGCTTGTCGCCGGGATTTGCATTAGATTGTTCGCGCGCCTTGCTGCGCCGCTTTCAACAAAGCATCCTGCTTCGTTCGCAGTCCTTCCAATCGCTGTTCTACATCTCGCAGCTTTTTGACAAGCCGCGCCAACTCATGTTTGCGCCGCCCCGAAAGTATAACGATCAACTCGGCGAGCTTGCGGCCGACCTCTGCCTGGCCTTCGATTGCACCACCAACCTGATTGCCGTCGATGTGCCGGGCCGCGTCGCGCATCTGCGATGCAATCCCCAACTCGCGTGCGGCCTGGACCGCGTCAGCCAGTGAATCAGCAACCAGCGGCGTTGTTTGCCGCAATTCCGTCTGGCCCTGATCCATACGCTCTAGGAGCTTGTCAAATCGCCGTGCCAGTTCACTCTGGGAACTCGACATGGCATCCAAGTCCGCCGTCTCCTGCACCGAGAGATCTCGTCGCTGTTTTCCCAACGTCGTTGGGTGTATCGCCCGCGCCCGCGATTCCAATGCTGCCTGATCTCGTTGGATTTGTGCGGTATCGCGGTTGATCGCGCGAAAACTGGTCCACTCCTGCAATCGTTCCAGTAGCCCTTCTAGCGCAAGAACCACGCGGGCCTGAGCGTCCACGGCGCTTTGAAGCGGTTCGACAAGAGCGGACACGGAATCGTCGCTGTCAGCGGAATTGCCCGACGCCACCCGCCTGCTCTTTGCTACGCGCACCAGGTTCTCTTCGATCGAAGCCAGCTCGGCGGCGTCCAGACGCTGGATTTCCTCATGGATTTGCTCAATGTGCCGGTGCGACTCAGGGTTGTCAATCCGATTGGAGTGCAGTTCCTCGATCAACGATTTCGTTTGCGCCAGCACGCCCTCGCTGGCGCTGGTAAGCGAGCGACGAATTTGCCGCTGGCCAAGCTCGGCGGTGTGCACACCGTCGATATCGCGCTTGCGGAACGCACCAACACGCTTGGCCCGGACCAAAAGCTCTTCCGTCTGCGCTCGCGTCTCTTGCTGCAAACGAAGTATGCGTGCGACTTCGGCGAACAAGGCTGCTTGCCTCGATGCAATGTGCTCCTCGAACTCCGCGGACGACAGCACCACAAGACGCACTGGCTGGCTGTTCGCCGCCTGCGGTAAATAATCGCCGGCGGCGGCCGTCGCGGTGATCTGCGTGCCGGGCCGCAATCCTAGCGGTTCGAGCTCCCAATCGTGTTCGATGGTGCGGTTCGTAAGATGCGGCGCCTCGTCCACGGGTTGTCGCTCGGGACCGAGGCTTGGCGGACCGGAATAGACGATCACGCGCTGTTCACCTTGGTCGCTTTGATCAGAACGCAGGTATTGCAATGCCACTTCGCGCAGGGCCAGATCGTCGCGTGCGACTATTCGCATCCGAGCCGTGGCCTGTGGAGTAACAAACAACGTCCCCACGGGACGCTCGATAACCACCTGTGGCGGCAGGTCGGCGAGCGCTTTCAGGTCCCAGGCATCCTCGTGCCCTCCGACGAGACCATCCGCATCGGTCAGCTCGATCCAATACTTGCCGGAACGATCTACAATCCACTCGTACGCTTCGTCCGCGTCTCCATTTTGGTCCTCCGATGCTCGTGGAGCGGGGTCGCTAGATGTCAATTGAAAGCCAAAGCCATCCTCGGAAATCGCAAGTGGGATGGAGGGACCGTTCTCTTGACATACCCTCGCCGAAACACTCCGCTTCGTGGTGCGCCCATGCAATACGATCGCCGTTCCGCGCAATGCTTCGATCCGCCGCTCGGATGGCTTATGCAATCGGCCGGTGTAGGCCGGTTGATACAGCGTAATTTCGACCGAATCAACGCGTGGCGGTTCGAGCACTTCGACGGCGATCCAGGGCATGCTGTGATCGTCGCCGCCGACGGCGCGATATTCAAATGGTTTCGTCACCCCTTCCTTGCGCAATTGCAGTGCCGCGCAATGCCACCAGCCTCTCTTGCTCCTCGCTGGTAGGTTCGCCGTCAAGCATATACCGGAACTCCATTCGGAGATCGGCCGGCAGCTCACCGTTGAGATCGATCACTTCAACTTCAAAATCCTGTCCGGTTGCCACCCGAGTAACCGGCGCGCGCAGCGCCAGCTGATGGTCGCGCGGCCAGGCGACGTCGCTGAATGGCCAAGCCAGGCGTGTAAGCCCAACCTTCGCATCGGCCGGCCGGAGCACGACGAGCCCGGCGGCGAGAAGAGCGACGAGGCCAGCCAGGCCGATCGCAATCATCGTCGGCCGCCGGTCCAACACGGCAGACCAGTTCAGGTGTTCGACTTCCGCGGTCGCCTCGGCAATTACCGCGCGACGCAACTCGCTTGAACCCGCCTGTGGATCGTCTTCGGACTGGTTAAGGAAGTTGAGCGAGCTGGAGAGCCGGTCGGTCAGCTCGGGATAACGTTGTTCAACACGGCGGGCCAATCGAACATCATCCAACGGGACACGAAACGCAGGCAACAGGTATCGATAAATCGTCCATGCCAGTGCGCATACCAGCGCGATCGTGCTGGCGATGCGAAACGCGCGGTCCTCAACTCGAAGTAGAAAATCGACTAAAACCAGCGCAAGCGAGATTAGAATCGCCCCGCCAATCATCCAGCCCAGCGCGTGCAGCAACAACAGCCAGCGGGTCTGACGGCGAACGCGGGCAATTTGTTGACGGAGGACGTGCACTGGAGGGTTCAGGGTTCAGATCGCCACGGCGACTCGCCTGCGGCGAGGTTCAGGGTTTAGGAGTCAGGCGTCAGCATTGTAGGCAGTTACAACATTCCATTTCGCTTCCGTACGATCCATTCCGTGGCCAATACAACAAGAAACGCCAGCAAGACGGGCCACTTGTTCCACAACGGCGTCGGCGGCAGCGATTCGATGGTAACGGGACGCCCCGGCGGCAAAGCGTCGATCAGCCGATGCGCATCGGCAAAACGGTAAAACTTGCCGTGCGTGTCGCGCGACGTGCGTGTCAGCTCGGCAACGTCCATTTGCACTCGCTCGGCCTCGCCGGGCGCAGGTAATACCTCAAAATCAGTCGCTGGTTCTCCGGCGAGCGCGGGATCGATCAGCCAGGCGTGATACCGACCCTCGGTGAGATTCGACACCTGGCCTTCGAACAGTGTCGGATTGTCAACGTTGCGGGCAAGTTTGATCGGCCGGTGCGAATCGCCTTCGCGCTTGAACATCACGGTTACGCCTCCGTCGGCAGCGGGAAGCAGGCGCTCGTTGATAAACCGCAACTGGAATTGTACCGCCTCTCCCCGCCGGTATTTGGCGCGATCTGCAGCGAGCCGGGCGGACGCCGCGTCGCCCAGCAGCTTGCCGCGGCTCAGATAGCGGATGGCTTGCAGCCAATATCGCGCGAAATGCTTATCGCCGATTCGCTCACGCCAGCGGTTCGTCTCGTCGGTGGCGTGAAACAACACCTTGCCAGCGCCGGTGATGCGGTAGACAAAAACCGGCATCTTGCGACCGTCGGCCGCGGTACGCGACTCGTGCTCCGCCAGAACTTGCGCGGCGGGCTTGATCTGTTGCGTTTCCAACATCCAATAAATCCCCGGGAGTTTCCGCCAGGTGCTGGTCGTATCCGCCAACGTGTCGGCCAACTGCATTTGCGGCTTGGAAAGCCCGATGTCGGTCGGCTCGATGCGACCCGATTTCGCGAGTGAATCCGGCGTCGGTAGCGTGGCGGACGCAAGATCCACGGGAATTAACTCGGCCAGCGGTGTATTGCGATATGCCAGCGGAGTATGTTCGGTGCCGGCGAAGATAATCATGCCGCCCCCTTTTTCCATCACAAACTCCGAGATGTTTCGGATGGCATCGGCGCCCAAGAGCGACGGATCCACGTCGCCGAAGATCACCACGTCGTATTCGAAGAGTTCTTCGCGGCGGACGGGAAAAGTGGCAAGCGAGGCTCGTTCGCCGCGCCGGTCCTCATCGACAAAACCCGAATCGGCATCCTGTTGCACGTAGCGAAAGGTTACGGTCGGCTCGCGAAGCAGCATCTCCTTGAGGCGGCGAAACTCGTAGCTCGGGTACTTCTGCACTAGAAGAACCTTAACCGGCTCGTCGCGCACCGAAACCACCTGAGTGAGGCGATTGTTGTCGTGGCGCAGTTCCTCGGGCAACCGATCCACATCCACTGAGAATTCGTATTCGCCGACTTCCGTCGGCCGGAATGTCAATCGCAACTTTTGTGGCTCACCGCTGGCCCCACTGGCAACCGTTTGTTGGGCAAGTGGTGCATCATTGCCCTTTTTTCGGAGGGAAGCGGCGACACTTTGATTGGTGAAACCTGCTGCACTGAGCGTAAACTCGAAATTAACCACGTCGTTGACAAACACCACCTCGTCCACGAGCAAGTCGGACAGCTCGAGATCTTTGACTGGCGAATCGTTGCCAAGGCCGACGGTGAAAACCGGCACGCGTTTTCGGCGCGCATAGGCGGCGGCCTCGCTGAGCGATTCGCCTTCGGTCGTGACGCCGTCGGTCAGGAAGATCACGGCCGCGGGAGACGCCCCGCGCAGATCATTCAACACCGCTCGCAGACCTTGGCCGAGCCGCGAGGTCTCGCCGGTTGCCTCCAGTTTCCGCAGTTCACCAATGGACCGATCAAGCGGACCTGGTTGCGCACGAGCCGAGTCCGATACGAAGTACACCTTCAGCTTGTAATCATCGCTTAACTGTTTGAGTAGCCGAGCGTCGTTCTCCAAGAGCAGCGTCTTGGCAAGGTTGATCCGCGACATCTCGGCCAACCCGACGGTTTTGAGTCGAGATTGGATTTGCGCGCAACTTTTCCTCGTCGTATCGATCGGCAATTGCCATGCTGCCGGAGTCATCGACGAGCATAACTATGTAAGGCAAGCCGGTGCGTTCGAGAGTTAGCAACCACTCGGCGATCATAAATAACACCAGCCCGATCGCCGTTAAACGGAGCATGGCAAGCGCAACTCGCATCGCGCGGCCCGCCGGTCCGCTCTCTCGCCAATACAACGCGCCGACGTATGCAACGGTCGCCAACGCGAATGTCAAAACCAGCCAATGGGCCCAGTTCCACGAGTTTGCGATTCCCCAGGCGGTTCCCTCACCGGCGGCGGTCGAATCGACGCCGAGCAGTTCGGCCAGCCAATTGGGGAGCTCGTAATTCATGCGGAGCGATATCCCAAAAACCAGGCAAGTGCGCATTCCATGAGCAACAAGATCAGTGCCGCGTACAACAACGGCCTTTGCAACTCACCTCGGGGAGATAAGTCGCCGGCGCCGGCGGTTGCGAAGTCCTGGCCTTGCGAAGGCAGTATCAGCGACCGCGGCAGCTCGTCGGGCGAAACTCTTGTCAAATCGCTCTCTGCCAGGTCCACGTTGACGGCCACGACCTGATTGGCCGCGTCTGTTTCAGTTAGTTCGGCACGATAAAGTCCGCTGTACCATGTCTCATCAAACGACCAGCGGATGTGATTGCCGTCGGTCAAGACGCGCACTTGCTCCGTGCGATTTTCTGGAATCTGAAGCGGAATCGAACCGTCGGCCAAGGCCGCGGGCGCATTGCCCCCAATGGTGTCACCAACCGTGGCATTCTTTGACTGGGACTGCCCTCGTAACGTGTATGCTAACAGCTCTTGGACGATCGGCTGAAAGCTTTGAGTTGCCATCATCAGCGTCCAGGGCTGTCGTGTGGCGGCGTCGAGCGACTCCAGGGAGGCGGGAAGCGCAACAACCGTAACGCGCCCCTGACCGATCCGGGCGGTAACGATCGCCGGATCCTTGGTCTCCTGAAATGCCAAGGCCACTTCGGCCGCATCTTCACCGGAGGATGGTGGCATCAAGCGGAAGTATTTGGCGATTGGAGTCTGTAGCAGGCCCGGCGCTCGTTGCCGCGAAACGCCTCGACAATCGGATGCCGATAACTCAGTGGGTCAAAGTGATACTGCGATATTCCGTCGGTCGGACGATCGAGCAGAACCGGCAGTAGCCCGTCGCGCTCATTTCCGCCACCTAGTTGCCGGTTGTACGAATCGGCCTGGACGCGATCGCCCACGAAAAACACGAGCGATCCGCCCGCACGCGTATAACTGGCCAATGCCTGCGCTTCGCCAGCGGTGAATTGTGCGATATTGGATAGAAATACGCAGTCATACCGCGACAGATCGGTCTCCAATAGCGCGGATTCCGTGATCACCGTCGCGCGTACGGCGCTGCGCGCGGTCGCGGCGGAGTCCGGTTTGCCGCTCTGCGGGTCGAGTGCATAGCGCAAGTAGTTCGCCGCCCGCGCTGGATTCGCCATTGACGATCAACGTCTCGATCTTTTCTTTGACGGTCAACGACAGCCAGCGATGGTTATCCACCGGAAGCGAATCGCCCATCAGCCGCACCTCAACGGCGTGATCTCCCGGCGTCTGAAACCGATGACGAAAGTTGACGGTCGCCTCGCCGCCGGGCGGCACGTCAATCGATTCGTTGGCCATACGCTCGCCGTCCACGAGGAACTCAATCGTTCGGCGTTGCCTCTGCGCGGCAAAGCCGCGAATAGTAGCACGGAACGGAATTTCATCCATCGTGGTCGCATATGGTTGCGACGACGAGAGTGAACCAACCGCGAAGTTATCCGTCGATTCCTGGCCAAGATCGACGACCCAAAGGTTCGCGTGTTGAGCGAGCCGTTCAAGCTGACCTGAAATTTCCTTGTCCGTTATCGCCGGCGCCCAGGTATTGCGGCCAAGATCCGATAGAAAGTACACCTCGTGTTGCGTAAGGCGCGGCTGTTCGCGTTTTACGGCCTGAATGATCTCCTCGGCTTTGCTCAGCGTGGAAGGTAACTCCGCCGCAGTGTGCAAGTAACTCAAACCTTGCAACTCCAAAAGAAAATCACCCGCGCTGAACGACGGCGCGCCCACGATCACGCGCGGCGGCGACGCCATCAATACCAGCGTAAATGCATCTCCTTGGCGTGAATGTTCGACAATGTCCGTTGCCAGCTCGCGCGCCCGTTCGAAGCGGCTGATGTCGGTGGGTCGATAAGCCATCGAATACGATCCATCAATGACGATCAGTTTGTGCGTCGGACGACCGGAAGCAAACGGCGAGGTCGTTTGTTCCTGAAATGGACCCGCGACGGCCAATACCACCAACACCACGATTGCCGTGCGCACCGCCAACAGCAGCCATTGCTCTATTCGTAATCGACGTGCATTCTTCTGAATCGCGGCGAGCAAGAACGCCATGGCCGCCCATTCGGTCTCTCGATGCCTGCGCCGGTTCCACAGGTGAATTACCAGTGGCAGCGCAGCCGCCGCCAGCCAGCCGAGCATGGCAAGCTGGCTGAAACCGAATGCGAATATGGCCGGCGGCAATTCCATGGATCACGTTCTCGAAGCAATTCTCGAACTTATGCCCCTGTCAGTCGCGAAGCCAGATACGTTGACAATACGACGTCCAGCGGTTGATCGGTTCGCAACTGCACGTAATCAATCTGGTTTTCGCGACAGCCGCGCTGTACGTCTCGCAGGAAATGATCGAATTCCTTCAAGTACGCCGTGCCGCAGGGTTCGCGGATCGGTTAGCACTTTGGGGAATTGCTCCAATCCGTGAAACAACGTCGTCTGCTTGAATGGAAAATCGAGTTCCGCCGGATCGAGCACGTGGAATACGACGACCTCGTGGCGGCGATGGCGGAAGTGCTTCAGCCCGGAAATAATCTGCGATACGTTGTCAAACAAGTCGCTGATAACAACTACCACGCCGCGCTTCTTCAGCCGCTCCGCCAGGTCGTGAAAGATGAGGCCGGTGTCCGTTTTGCGCTGCGGAACGATCTCGTTCATTACGTGGACCAGTTGCTTGATGTGCGACGGGTTGCTGCTCGGGCGCACCAGCGCTCGCACCTCGTTGTCGAATGTCGCCAAGCTGACGCTGTCTTGCTGGTTGAGCACGAGATATGCCATCGCCGCGGCAGCACACTTTGCGTACTCAAGCTTGCTCATCGCCGACTGCGGCCCCTGGTAGCGCATGCTTTCGCTGGTGTCGAGCAAGAGATAGCGTGATCAGATTCGTCTCCTGCTCATATTGCTTCAGATAGAACTTGTCGGTCTTTCCAAACACCTTCCAATCGATGTAACGAGTATCATCCCCTGGCACATACTCGCGGTGCTCGGCGAATTCGATCGGAAAAGCCGTGGTAGGGACTGCGGTGCACGCCCGAGACGTACCCTTCCACGATGGTGCGCGCCCGCAGCTCGAGGCCCTTAAGCCTAGCCAGCGTTTGCGGATCGAAATACTTCTGGAATTCTTCCACCGTTGTTCTCTGTTTCGTCGATCGGGAATGCAGTCGATCAGCCGGCGGACGATCTCGTCGGGCTTTATGCCTTCGGCCTCGGCGTTGAAGTTGGTCATGATGCGATGACGCAGCACCGGCAAAGCCACGGCGCGCACGTCTTCGGTCGTCGCCATGTATCGGCCGTGAAGCACAGCCCGAGCTTTGCGCCCAACACCAGATATTGGCTGGCCCGCGGTCCGGCGCCCCAACTGATGTAGTCGCGAACGAAGTCGGGGACGTTTCCCTTTTCCTTCCGCGTGAGCCGCGTGAACTTTAGCGCGTAGCGGGTCACGTGATCCGCGATCGGCACGCGGCGGACGATCTGAGCGAGCGCCAAGAATTTCTTCGGCCGCGAGCGTGTGCGAAACTTGCAGCGGAACGTCGGCCGTCGTGCGCTTGACGATCTGAAATTCCTCGTCCTCGCTCGGATAATCCACGTAAATGTTGAACATGAACCGGTCGAGCTGCGCTTCGGGAAGCGGATAAGTGCCCTCCTGCTCGATCGGGTTCTGCGTGGCCAGCACGAAGAACGGCTCGGGCAACCGATGCTTCTGTCCGCCGACGGTGATTTGGTGCTCCTGCATCGCCTCAAGCAACGCAGCCTGCGTTTTGGGCGGCGTGCGATTGATTTCATCGGCCAGGATACACATTCGCAAAGATCGGTCCGGAAAGGAACTTGAAATCACGCATGCCCGTTCGCTTTGTCTTCCTGGATTACTTCCGTGCCGGTGATGTCGCTCGGCATCAGGTCGGGCGTGAACTGAATGCGGCTGAAGTCGAGCGACAGCGCATCGGCCAGCGTGCGGATCATCAAGCGTCTTTGCCAAACCGGGAACGCCCACGAGCAAGCAATGTCCGCCGGCAAACATCGCGATCATCAATTCTTCGATCACGTGGCGCTGGCCGATGATCACTTTGCCGAGTTCATCGGTGATGGCGCGGTAAGCCTCATTCAGCCGCCGCACGGCTTGCACGTCGTTGTCAGCGAGCATTGTTTGTCCCTGGATCGTTGTCGATTTTTGCTTCCGGCCCAAATGCCCACAGCCGGTCGGCCGTGGCCAGCAAAAGATACTCACCGGCCGCCACGAGGTTTCCACCGGTCAATCGACTGTCGTAGTCAGCCAGACGGATTTCCTGCCGCGCCATCTTCGGCATGGCTGAAGTTCCTCGCGGTGTTTCCTGGCGCTGTTGAAACACGTACAAGAGCTCGCGCGTTGGCCAAATCACCGTGTCTCCTACCAGGAAACCACGCCCATAGCCTAGCGATTGGTTGGCGCTGTCAGGAAAGCGGTTGACGATCCGTCCGGTTTCCGCGTCGAGCCACCAGATTTGATGGCCGCTGGCAATCAGACTTCCTTTCGCCACGCCCAATAAGTGGACCACATCGGACAGACCCTGTGGACTCGCCCAGCGCATGGCGCCGGTCAAAGCGTCGAACGCCATCACGTGCGGCGAATCGGTGGGCGCCACGTACAGCGTGCCGCGATGATAAACGCACGGGTTGAGATCGCGGAAGAAGTGCGCCGCCTGCTCCAACTTTTTCGTGCGCGGATAAGTCGTGAGCCACTCCAACCGCCCATCTTCCGCCGACAGCGCCGCGATCGCGCCCAGGTTCGTATTGAGATACAGCTTTCCATCCGCGAGCGTCAGCAAGTTATGCGTGATTTCGTCGGCGCTGCCGCGTGCCGGCGACTCCGCCGCAGAAACAAATGTCCGCCAGCGCAACATCGGCACAATCGCTGTTCCGGAAGCATCGGTGCGTGTGGCCAGCTCGTAGCACGCGACGTGTTGCTGCGGCCGCACATCGCTGTACCGCATCGCGATGTAAACCAACGCCCCAACGGCAATCGGCGCTCCCTCGAAGGACCAGTTTTCGTTCTCGGGCAATAGGCTGGCAACCTTTTTCGCCTGCTGCGCAAGGTCGAGTACCTGAATCTCGCCCGGCGTTGCTTGGCGGCTGCCTGTGGGACGACTGGTGATGTGCGATCCTAACCGGACAAACAAATAGCATGGCGACTTCGCGGCGGTTTCCTCCGTTAACTCGTGCATCGTCGATACGCAAGCGCTGTCCACGGTTGCGCGCAAACCGCGGCACTCCCAATGTGCGTGAGAATGCAGGATGGCCATTCGCGTCCGTGATTTGGCTCACGCGCGAGACCTCGCCCGGGCTACCTTGTGTATTGGTACGCGGCCATGCAGGCTGTCCGGTCCTGAGGTTGTACACATGCACGCGGTGCAGGTCGTGAAAGACAACCAGGTCGCCGACAATCAACGGATGGTAGCTTAGTACGCCTTGTGCCGATTCGGCCACACGCCGATCGGGTAGTTGAAACGCTCGCGCCAATTCGGTATTGGCTTGCCAGCTCTCCAGCAATGGAACACTCCAGACAAGACGGCGCAAACGGAACGGACCGTCGGCGATGTAGTTGCGCTCGGGTGCGCCGCCAAATGTCGTCGGCGCGGTCGACTTTGGCGATGAAGGCCACGCCTTTGCGGCGCTCAACAGTGCCGCTAGGGTTTCCTGATAAGGCGATTCGCGACCCGCCAAACGACCTTGCGCGTCTGGATAGTCGGCGGCGAGCGCCTCTAACTCCGTCTCGGCGCTCGAAAGCTCCTTCCATGATCGAGACCAGCACGAGCCGTGCGCGCACATCCGCCAGATCGAGATTGGTATCGGGGTAGGCGAGCCAGGCGGCCGGCCGCGCAGAACCGCGGGTTTCATCGCCGTTTCGTTCCTGTCTTGCAGCTATGTATTCACGCCGTTTAAGCCACAAGGGCCTTGCCGCGTCAACGCGAAGCTTGGGGCTGATGCGTTCCCAGTATCCGCGCGCCGCGCCGAATTCGCCTCGCTCCATAGCGATTTCACCTAGCGCGAACAATGCATCGTCGGCATAACTGCCGCCAAACAGTTCATCGACGACGCGCTGAAGTTGACTACGGTCCCTGCGGCGCAATCCCTCCTTGAGCCACTCGTTGGCTTGTGCATCAACTCGTCCCCGGTAGATTGCCAGGCCTTCGGGCGGCAGTTCGCACACAAGAACATGGCAATACTCGCGAAGCGGAATAAACCTCGGATCGTCAAGTCGAACCATCCGCTCGCCATGGTTCTCCATGATCTGGCGGAGCGATTCGATGGCCTCGTCCCATTGCCTTTCCGCCAAATGGACGCGCACTCGTTCGAACTGCGTGCGAACCGCGGGATCGGGCTCATTCACGCGAATCGTTTCGGTGAGCTCCCCGGGCAGCTCGATGCCGAATTGTCCTTGGGCTTCTGTGAAAGTCAGTGAATAACAGGCGGCCAAAAAAGCGAACAGAAGTTTGGGCGCGCCGGGACGCTTGCGGCGATATCAGCGTGCGTTGCGCTCGCGTTAGGCATGCATCCAGTATATTCCCGCGGCGCCAAATGGGCCAACACATCGCGTCGTTGTCGCTTATGCGGCATACTGTTATGATCGATCTTGATTACAAAACGCCGAATCATCGAACGCTCCGACAAGACCGGCGTATGGTTCTAAGTGGGGCCAGCGTGCATTAGACTCGGCCGGCCGTCCAGACGTTCCCCTCCCGATTGCTTTCCACCCGACAGTGCTCAAGAAGTACGACCAAGATCTCTTCAAAGACAGCACGATGACCTTCGGGGAACACCTCGAAGAGTTGCGCAAGGCGCTGTTTAAGGCCCTGCTTTGGCTGGTCGCCGGCTGTCTGGTCGGTTTTTACGTGGGCGACTGGGTGGTGCAATTCATCAACACGCCATTGGAAGCGGCGCTCGGAAAGTACTATCAGACACAAGCCATTCGTGTCGTTGAAGATGAAGTCGGCCCGCTTTCGCAGGCGCAAAGAACGGCAATCGTCGATCGGCAGATGATCTTCGAGCCGGTGTATATCGAGCCGCAAGCGGTGCTCTCCGCGATCGGCCAGGAATTCCCAAACGAGGCCGGACACGTTCAGTTGCCAAAGTTTTATTTAGGCGACGCCGACATCAATCGCTCCACGTTGGTCGCGGCACTGGCGAAACATCAGTCGGTTACCGATCACATTCTCGAGTCGTTGCCGGAGACCTCTCGAACGATCGCACGGCAAGCGATTGAGGAGAAAGAGATCACCGCAAAACAGTGGCGTGCGCTCGTTGGTGACCTCAACAAACTGTTGACCCGAACGGAGTTATATGATGAAGCAGCTTTCACGAACGTCACGCTCGACGATTCAACACGCGAAAAGCTAGATCGCCGCGACGAGCTGAGCCGCGACGAGTTGCGATCACTCAACTGGGATTTGCTCCACGCTGCGTACCCGGACGCGGTCGGGTCGCCGCAGCCGACGCTGATTCCGATCATGCTTTGGCGCCGAATCAGTAACGACGACCGGCTGAAACCAAAAAGTCTTGGCGTGCAAGAGCCGTTCTTCCTCTGGCTCAAGGCGTGCATCTTGACCGGATTGGTCGTCGCCAGCCCGATGATCTTTTACCATCTGTGGATGTTTGTCGCCGCCGGCCTGTACCCGCACGAGCGGCGCTACGTGTACTACTTCCTCCCGTTCAGCGTAGGTCTGTTCATCGGCGGCGTCTGCCTGGCATTGTTTTATGTGTTCGAGCCGGTATTGAACTTCTTTTTCAACTTCAATGCTGACCTTGGGATCGACCCTGACCCGCGGATCGGCGAATGGCTGGGTTTCTTTCTGTTTCTTCCGTTCGGATTCGGCATCGCTTTTCAATTGCCAATCGTCATGCTGTTTTTGGAACGCATCGGCATATTCACCGTGCAGTCTTACCTGAAAAAATGGAAGATCGCCGTGTTCATCATCGTGGTCCTCGCTTGCATTCTCACGCCGGCGGACCCGATCAGCTTCATGTTTCTCGGAGTGCCGCTATTGGCGCTGTACTTCCTTGGAATCGGCCTGTGCATGATACGGCCGCGGACAAGTGGCGCGGCAATCACGTAATCGCGGCCAACGCAATGGAGTCGCTCTCTGACGAGCGCGTTACGAAAGGCCGCTGGTGGCCTCGTCCAGTAGATACCGCGACGACCGCGGGCTTTCATCGTTGTAAAAAATCGGTGGACGCTTCCGCCATTCGCGCATCTTTTCGACCATCGAGCTGGTCACGGGCTTCAGACCATCGGCCATCTGATAGCCCACCCAGGCGATCGGCTCTTGTCCTGGGTCAATCAAGAGATTCGCGGGCGGCAAATCCAGCGTTGGATCGGCCGGTAACTCCGACTTGATTTCCTTCGCAACGTGATTCGGATCCGGACCATTGTTCGGCTGCGGCGCATCGGCGTCTCGGAACCACGGTGATACAGCAATCAGCACGGCCGCTGCCGTCGCCACTACAAGCGAAATCACCGCCAACGCCGGCCCACGACGCGACGCCATCGCCAGCGGCTCTCGAGAGGCCAATTCCACTGAGGCACTACGAAACGGATGCTCGTCGGCGACGATGGCCGCGGTAATCCGTCGCGCCAGTACCTCGCCCTCGCCGGGCCGAAGCTGCACCTTCGGCAGAAGTCGCGTCCCCTCCAGCAGCAGCTCGTGCGACGCCACGAGCTCCGCACACTGCGGCAACGTTCCGCGTGTTCAGTCAACACGGGATCGGCCGCGGGCTCGACGCGCTCGTCCAATAGATCATTCAATCGTGCTTCAAATTCGGCGCACCGCATGGGGCACCTCCGCCAAAACCTCGCGTTTTTGCAATTCGTCAATTATTTCGCGACGAGCCCGGTGGACCCAGGTTTTAATGGTCCCCAGCGGCACTTCCATCGCTGCGGCGATCTCCGCATATGGCAATTCATGCTCATGAAACAGCACAAACGCCTGCCGATACTCTGGTCGAATCTTCGACAATGCACGCTGTACTTCTTCGCCCAAATGTCGCGCTGTGTCGTCGCCGCTATCGTCGGCGACTAGCTCCACCAACGCCGTCGCCAGTGGACGCCGGCCGCGGACGGCCAACAGACTCCGGCAGCGGTTGCCGGCGATCGCCATGAGCCACGGCACGAGCTCGCGGGAGCGGTCCCAGTGAGCCAGGCTTCGCAGGGCGCGTACAAAACTCTCTTGAACCATGTCTTCGGCGTCCTGCCGGTGTTGCAACATCCGGTAGCAAAGGCCAAAGACCTGGCCCTGAAACTGCTCAACGAACGCGAGCATCGCGACTTGGTCACCGGCCAAACAGCGGTCCACCAGGAGTAAGACGTCGTCACTCAAGGCAATCACAGCCTCCCGATCGACCACTCGCCGTTCCGAGTAGCAATACCCCACGGTCCGGCGGCCAGTTTCAGAGATAATCCCGTTCGGCGATTTTATCCTCCAGCAGCCCGGACGTAATAGGGCTCGCGACCGGTCGAAGCGCCGTAGGACAAATCGCCCTGGGTGTAGAACTTATGCCTGCTCGTCCGGCTCCCGGCCGTGAACCTGCTCATGAACGCGCCGGAAGATGTCTTTAAACTCCTGCACAGACACATCTTCCAGCCGCTTTCCCCGGTCGCCGAGCTGCTCGTTAATCTTGATAGCTGTCGCCTGCATCACCTGATGGGTTTCTTGAGATCCGCCCATCAACAAGAAATTGTCACCGCGAGTGAGACGGGTATGACCGTCGTCGCAGTCAAACCCAAAACCCAGCATACCAGCCTTTTTGACGCGCTTCTTCGGTTTTTTGTCGCCGGCCTTCAACGGTGTCGTTCCTCGATCTGAATGAAGAGAGAGCGTATACGGTTTCGT
Source organism: Pirellulales bacterium (assembly GCA_963829655.1). Taxonomy (GTDB): domain Bacteria; phylum Planctomycetota; class Planctomycetia; order Pirellulales; family JALHPA01; genus JBBDYH01. The sequence goes on along the minus strand of CAWHJG010000002.1, from coordinate 3,497,620 downwards.
TCCGGATGCCCCCCCAGGTTTGGATCGGAGCCTCCGCCTACAGAACTATAGGTAGCCGGCGCAAGAAAGGTCAAGGAATCGGACGGCGGGCTCGGTTTTGCCGCACCGCTGCGTTCCAAACTAACGAATGCCGCGTAAATGAGCTAATCAAGAAAACTAGGCGCCGCTCTTCATCCACCTTATCGACTACGCAAGATTTTCCGCAGCATCTCGGCCGCGGCCTCGCGGCTGTCCTTGGTGGTCGATTGAGTCATCTGCGGTAGTTTGCCGGCCGTCTTCTTGATGATGCTTGACTTTCCCTCAACAACACCTACTTTGCTGTCGGATGTAGCCACGCCGGCTAGGGTTTCGTCATCAGCGCCGTTCAATTCACCGTGCCGAAGGTGTGCCAATTCGTCCGCGGAGACGTGTCGTGTTTTCGCAAGCTCTTCGCTCGACTTGGTGTCCGACGCACTGGTGACCGAGGTTTCCTCCGCCAACCAACGCGACACATCGGTTTCCTCTTCAACACCATTCCCCGACGCGGTCCGCGCGGCGACATCTCGCACGCCCTTCACCTTAGGCTTGTGCGCGATCGCGCTGCCGTGGGCCGCGTGGATTTCGAACTCAAGCTGGCCAACCGCCACCTTGTCGCCCGACTTTAGATCGCACTGGCCAACGATCTTCTCCCCATTGACGAAGGTGCCGTTTCTACTGTTGAAATCGCGAATCGCCACGGCGCCGTTATCGATCAAGATGGCGCAGTGATGGCGGCTCACCAGATCACTATGCGGCCGCAGGTGGCAATCCTCGGAGCGGCCAATAATGAACTTGGTGACCGGGACCTTGATCACTTGTCCGGCATTCCGACCGGAGAGAACTTTCAGCGACAGTTCCATACTTAGCGCCTTGGCTCCGCAGTGAACTCGTTAAGAGCGAGCTTGAATGAAGACAAGTAACGGGCGTGGCGTCGCAAATCGATTCACGCACTGTTACCTGCGCGTGTCTGCCGAGCCAGCACCAGTCTAATCCAGCCAATGGGTCGGGGATACCACGCGTGTGGCGTTTATGACAAACCCACACTTTAGTCCAGCCAAAAAATAAGATGAGCGATTGCCGGCCGGACGCGTGTGGCTAGATCCCCTCTCCCCGCGATCCTATCAGTAATAGTGATCAAAGTCAAAGCCTTTGCATCTCGCAACGTGCGCAAGCGCGGCAGGCTTCAAACCGCATTAGGCTCTGACTTATCGCTGCTGAAGCCAACGCGAATTGGCAAACTTTGCCGCCTCGGCGCTTCGGGCCCCTTCCATTATTTCGACCGTCGGTGCGGCTAAATCAAAGTCGAAACCGATATTCGCCGCTAGCCTGCCGCGAAAAACCTCGACAAGTTCGAGCGGTTCTATCCGCCGGCCTGTTAATTCAGCAAGCCCAGGCAATTCCGGAGCAGATTTTGACTGTCCCAAAATGATGCTACCGTGCTGTAAAACGGCGCCGCGGCTTCGGCGCTGCGCGCTGCCGGCGACCTTCCACTGGTTAACCAGTACATCGCCACCGGCGCGACGCGCAAAACACAGAAATGGTTCCGCGACATTAGTCGTTGCGCGTGAAGAGCCTTTCACTTCATGAAGGACAGCGCTGACCTCGAATGCCTCGAGCGCCTCGACCAAGGCGCGGTGGCTAACTCGATACAAGTCATCGGCTCGGCGGGACAGCCGATGTCCGGCCGACAGCGTGATGCTATAGGTCAACTCGCGGTCGTGAAGAATCGCCCCGCCGCCGCTGGCACGGCGAACGACTGCACAACCTTGGCTGGCGGGATGCGAGTGCCGATCGTCGAATCGCTGAAAATACCCAAGCGACAGCGTTGGTTCGCGCCACTGATAAAACCGCAAGACCGCTGGGCCGCCGCATCCCGCCCGTTCAAGCAGCGCTTCGTCCATCGCCATATTCCACGTTCCGGACTGCGGCGGATCGATGAAATAGACGGGGCTGGTCATTGCACATCGGTCACACTCATGTCGCGGTCCACTTCATGACCGGTGAGCGAGCCGCCGTGACCTCGTCGGGCCGGCTGATCATGGTGGTGTGCGGCGCTTCATGCAACAGCTCCGGCGACTCCTCGGTAATTCGGAACAGCGTTTCGGCAAACGCGTCGAGCGTCTCTTTGCCCTCCGTCTCGGTTGGCTCGATCATGATCGCTTCTTTCACCGTGAGGGGAAAGTACACAGTCGGGGCGTGAAATCCGTAATCGAGCAATCGCTTGGCGAGATCCATTGCCGAAACGCCGCGATCAATCTTCAGCTTCAAAGCGCTCGCCACAAACTCGTGTAGGCATCGATCTCCCTGCGGCACGGGCAGAATGTGCTTTACGCGGCTGAGCAAATAGTTGGCGTTGAGAACCGCATTCTCGGCGACCTCGCGAAGGCCCTTCGCACCGTATGTGCGAATGTAACAATACGCGCGGACCAGCACCCCCGTGTTTCCAAAGAAGCTGCGCACGCGGCCGATGGACTTCGGGCGATCGTACGCCAGCCGGAATTTCTCGCCATCGCGCTCGACCACCGGGCTCGGCAAATACGGCCCAAGCACTTTCCGAACGGCGATTGGCCCCGCTCCCGGCCCGCCGCCGCCATGCGGGCCGCTGAACGTTTTGTGGGGATTGAAATGCATCATGTCGGCGCCAAAATCGCCCGGCCGCGCGATGCCCAAGATCGCATTCATGTTTGCGCCGTCGAGATACATCAATCCGCCGGCGCCGTGAATTACCTCCGCGATCTGTTTCACTTGCCGCTCGAACAGGCCCAGCGTATTTGGATTGGTGATCATGAACACGGCCAGGTTGCCATCGACCTTCGCGCGTAAATCTCCCAGATCCACCGAACCGTCGGCGTTGCTCTTGACCGTGACGAAATCGAATCCGGCCATCGCGGCGCTTGCCGGATTCGTTCCGTGAGCACTGTCGGGCGCGAGCACCTTGGTCCGCCGCTCGCCGCGGTCGCGGAAGTAAGCTGCCGCCACCAACAATGCGGTCAATTCGCCGTGAGCACCCGCTGCCGGCTGCAGCGACACCGCCTCAAGACCGGCGATCTCGGCCAGCATCTGCTGCACTTCGAACAGCAATTCCAACATTCCCTGTAGCGATTCCTCGGGCTGATACGGATGCAGGTCCGCCATACCCGGCAGCGCGGCCGCGCGCTCGTTCCGCTTTGGGTTGTACTTCATTGTGCACGACCCGAGCGGATAGAAGTGCGTATCGACCGACATGTTCTGTGTCGAGAGGTTCGCAAAGTGCCGGACGAGGTCCGGCTCGCTCAGTTCGGGCAGCGGAGGCGGTGTGTCGGCCAACGCCGAGCCAGGCAGCAATTCGCCCAGCGGTCGTTGGGGGACGTCTTCGCATGGGGTCCGCGTCGAACGGCGTCCCGATCGGGAAAGCTCAAACAACAGTTGTGTCGCTCGCGTGTTGCGCATTTCGTTCAGTTCTTTGTACGACCACAAACCTCCCCCAACCGTTCGATCTCTGCACGCGTCCTTTTCTCCGTGACGCAGACCAGCAGGCAATCCGCCAGGTCGGGATACCACCGACCGAGAGGTATGCCGGCGAAGTATCCCGCCTCAAGCGCACTCGCGACGAGTCCCGGTACATCCTTCGCCGTATCACGGACAACGAACTCCTTGAATGTTGGATGGTCAAACGCGAGCTTCAGCCTGCCTGATTCGACCAATCGCTGTTGGGCATAGCGAGATTTTTGCAAGCAGGCGTTCGCCGCCTCTCGCATCCCGTGCGGGCCCATCGAAGCCAAATACACTGTTGCACGCAGCGCGAACAAGCCCTGGTTCGTGCAGATGTTGCTGGTCGCCTTCTCGCGGCGGATATGCTGCTCGCGAGTCTGTAGCGTGAGCACCCAGCAGCGTTTCCCACGCCGATCGACGGTTTGCCCTGCGATGCGCCCAGGCATGCGGCGCACAAATTGTTCGCGGCAGGCCATGATCCCCAAATACGGTCCGCCGAACTGCATCGGAGTGCCTAGCGATTGTCCCTCGGCGATCGCAATATCGGCGCCGTAGTCGCCCGGCCGCTTCAACAGGCCCAGGCTAATTGGATCGAACGCCACAACCAAGAGTGCGCCGCGCTCGTGTGTCGCCTTGGCTAACGCCTCCATCTCTTCAACGCATCCAAAGAAGTTCGGCTGCTGGATGAGCACGCACGCGGTTTCATCGTCAACGGCCGCGGCGATCTTCTCCGCCGAGACAGTTCCGCCGGGCGTACCGACGGTTACCAGCTCCGCGCCCAAATCAACCAGATACGTGCCCACGATTTGCCGGTACTCGGGATGTACGCTTGCCGCTGTGACCACCTTTCGCTCGCGGCGCGTCGCGTGCATCGCCATCAGCACCGCTTCCGCCGCCGCGCTGCCGCCGTCGTACAGGCTGGCGTTGCTCACGTCCATGCCGGTGAGCTGGCAGATCAGCGTCTGGTACTCAAAAAAGGCTTGCAGGTTGCCTTGGCTGGCTTCCGGTTGGTACGGCGTATACGAGGTATAGAACTCGCCGCGCGACGCAACATAGTCCACGACCGACGGAATGAAATGGTCGTAACTTCCGCCGCCCAAGAAACACGCCATCTGCCCGGCCGGCCGATTCTTGTCGGCCAACGCCGACATGTGCTGCATCAACTCCAGCTCGGACAGCGCCGGTGGCAAATGCAGTTCACGATTCAAACGCGCATCCGTCGGGATTTGCGCGAACAACTCCTCGATGCTCGAAACGCCGATCGCTTCGAGCATCGCTCGCCGGTCATCGGGAGTGTTAAGGATATAAGACATCAGTCCGCGGCAGTCCGTGTACCGCTAGTGCGCTTCTTCAGCACATTGCTTTTGATAGGCCTTGTAATCCATCAATTCCTTGAGAGCCGACTCGCTCGTCAGCCGAATCTTGACCAACCAGCCCGCGCCGTAAGGGTCTGCGTTGAGCGTCTCCAAGCGATTTGGCAACTCCTTGTTGACGGCGACAACTTCGCCATCGACCGGACTGTAAAGATCGCTCACGGCCTTCACGCTTTCAATTTCGCCAAAAGTTTCGCCTGCCGTCAACTTCCGGCCAACCTCCGGCAATTGCATGTAGACCAGGTCCGTCAGCGCTTCGACCGCAAACGCCGAAATGCCCACCGTTGCCAGATTCTGGCCATGGGCGTCCTTTTCCAGATGGACCCACTCGTGGGTCTTCGCATACAGCAGTTTTTCAGGTGACACGATTGGCTCTCGGTTCAATGATTAGCAAACTGACGCCACACTCCTATTTCTTCCGTTTGTAAAACGGCAGCTTTACGACGCGAGCCGGTTCCCGGCTGCCTCGAATGTCGATCGCCAGTTCGGTCCCCGCCGCTGCGTGTCTCGGAGGAACATAGCCCATCGCGATTGGCTTGTTCAACGTGGGGGAAAATGTGCCGCTAGTAACTTCGCCGACCTGTGCGTCGCTGGCAAAAATCGCGTAATGCTCGCGCGGCACGCGCTTGCCCGAAAGCTCGAGTCCGACGCGGATCGACTCCCGCTCAGCCAGCTTCATCTTTGCGAGCACGGTCCGCCCTGTAAACTCGCGGCCTTCGAGATTCACCGCGAAGTCGAGTCCCGCCTGCCACGGTGTGATCTGTTCGTTGAGCTCATGGCCATACAGCGGCATGGCCGCCTCCAGACGCAGCGTGTCGCGACTGCCGAGTCCGCATGCCATGGCCCCCATCGCCTTTCCGCGCCTCCAAGAGCTTCTGCCAGATTGCCGCCGCGTGTTGGGAAGGAACCATGACCTCGATACCGTCCTCTCCGGTATAACCCGTGCGGCTCACAATGCCCGGTTGGCCATCAATCTTCGAATGCTGCGCATGATAGTACTTCATCGCCGAAAGGTCTGCGTCAACCATCGGCCTCGCCAACTCCAAGGCCTTAGGACCTTGGACGGCGATCATGGCCAGCTCGTGCGTCAAATCCTCAATCTCGACGCCCGGTTCGTTGCACTTTTTCGCATCAATCCAGCACAGCGCCTTTTCGCGGTTGCTGGCATTCACGACCATCAGGTAATACGGCGTTGACGGACAGTCGGCAACCGCCAATTCGCTCGCCGGCAAGTGATACACCAGAACGTCATCGATGATGCCGCCGATGTCATTTGTGATCAGCCCATACCGCACCTGCCCCGGCTGCATATCCGTCACGCGCCTTGTGACCAGGCAGTCGAGGAATTCCGCCGCACGATCTCCGGTGAACCGCAGCCGCCCCATGTGTGAAACGTCGAACAGCCCGACTGCATTTCGCACGGCGTTGTGCTCGGCCACGATCGACGTGTATTGCACTGGCATCGACCAGCCAGCGAAATCAACTAGCCGCCCGCGGTTTGCGGCATGCCAGGCATGGAGCGGCGTTTCTAGAAGTGTCGCGGTCACGATCCGTCAATTCGCGAAGGCAGGCAATAAAGGCCAGAACACGCAGGTATTGTAGCTGCCGATCAATGCGACACCAGGGGCCGCTCTTACCTTCGCCGCTTGCCAGTCTTCCCACGCGAAATTTTGTGCCGAGCGGCGCCGTGCGCGGCACTTTTTCTTTCCGCCGCGTGCCTGCCCGTCACGGCTCACCGTACTTGCGGTTTTGCGCTTGCTCGTTCGATCCACGATCCTGAAATCCAGCTCGCGACGATCGATATCCACTCGCGCCACTTCCACGCGCACGCGATCGCCTAATCGAAACGTGTTCCCCGCGCGGCGGCCCGTCAGCGTGTGGCTTCTGCGATCGAAATGATAGAAATCGTCGCTCAGCGTCGTCACGTGAATCAAACCCTCGGCGGGCAACTGAATGCCTTGCGCGAACAATCCGAACTCCTCGACTCCGGTAACGACCGCATCCATCTGGTCGCCGATTCGCTGTTCGAGGTAGTAAAGCAGCTTGAGCTTGGTCAGCTCCCGCTCCGCCGCCTCGGCACGCCGCTCACGGTCCGAGCAGTGCTCGCCAAGCACGACGAGCGCGGCGTAATCGTTGACCGCTCGTTTGCGGCTCAATACGGCATCCAACAACCGGTGGATCGTCAGGTCTGGATACCGCCGAATGGGCGAAGTGAAATGGCAATAGAACTCGCTCGCGAGCGCATAGTGCCCCTCCTCCTCCGGACTGTAGACCGCACGCTGCAAGCTTCGCAACACCGCGTAATTCACCGCGTGCTCCTCCGGCCGCCCCCTTACCATTTTCAACAGCCGTTGCAGCTCGAACCGGCTCTCCAAACTCTCGACCTCGAAGCCGAGTTGACGGACGAAATCCGTGAGCGCTTCTAGCTTTCGCGGATCGGGCGCCGCGTGCACTCGTCGGAGAAAATGGTAATCCTCGCGATGCAATATTTCGGCGACCGCCTCGTTCGCCGCCAGCATGAACTCCTCGATGATCTGGTGGCTGACGGTGTTCTCGACCACGTGCGCCCCGGACACGCGCCCTTCCTTGTCGAGATCCACCTTCACCTCCTTCATGTCCAGCTCCAACGCGCCGCGCTTGAATCTCCTCGCTCGCAGCGTCATCGCCAACTGGTGCATGTCGCTCAACAGACGATGCACTTCCTTTCCCAGTTTCGCGCGCCATGCCTCGCGATCCGCCAGAAACTCGTCCACTTCCTCATAGGCGAACCGCCGCCGGCTTTTGATCGCCGCGTGGTGCGGATCGGCCGCTACAAATACACCGTCCGCCGTAAACTCGATGAACACGCTCTTTGTGTACCGAACCTTGTTCGGCTGCAAGCTTGCCAAGTTGTTCGAAATGATCTCCGGCAGCATTGGCAACACACGGTCCGGCAGATACACGCTAGTCGCCCGCGCGTGAGCCTCGCGGTCCAGTGCCGTATTCTCTCGTACGAAGTGCGACACGTCCGCAATGTGCACCCCCAGCCGCCAATGCCCGTTTTCCAACCGCACCAGTGAGATCGCATCATCGAAGTCGCGCGCATCGACCGGATCGATCGTGATCACCACCTCACCGGTTAAATCCGTCCGACCGGCCAACGATTCATCAAACCCTGCGCCTGCTCGCGCGCCTCGTCTAATGCATCGGACGCAAATTCCTCGGGCAAGTTGTATTCGCGAATCACCGACAGCGTATCGACGCCCGGCGCCGCGCGGGCCCCCAGCACCTCGACGATTACTCCCTCGCCGTCGTGAAACTGCGAGGGGAAGCGAACCATTTCGAACACGACCTTATCGTCAGTCTGCGCGTTCTTTGCACCGGATCGCCGACCAGCACCGGACGGGAAAATACCTTTCCGTCCACTCGCACAAAAGCATTGCCGGCCGACTCGAAATAGGTCCCCACGAACTGATTGGTCTCGCGCTCGACGATTTCGACGATCTCCCCCGCCGGGTTGCTCCGCCGCGCATCGCGCTGCCTGCTTAGCCGCACGCAGCACGGTATCACCGCTGGCGGCGTCCATCGTCCGATCGGCCGAAATGAAGATATCCGTCTTCCGGTCCGAGGCGTCGCGCGTCGCGCCGTGCGGCCGTACAAATCCGTGACCGGCGCCGGTGCGGCGGAAAACACCGACCAGGTCTTGAGCATCTCCGCGCTGCTTTTGAGCAGTTGGCTTGCCGGCTGCCGCCTTCTTCACTGTTGCCGATTTGGCCGCTTGGGCAGGGGCCACCAGATGGTTCGACCCGTAGGCAAGCTGCCCGCTCTTGACCAGCCGCTTGATCGCCCGCTTTAAGCTCATCGCGTCGTTCCGAATCCAAGCCGAGCTGCTTGGCAATCACGCGTGGCTTCACAGGGTGGTAATTGGGGTTGTTGACATGGCTCAGAATCGACGACGCTAGATCTGCGTGTTCCATGAAGATTGATCCTGACCCTGAGTTGATCCTGAACGAATTACTAGGCGCTGGCTGATGTAAGCGAGCTGCTAAGCCTCGTTCGCCGCTTGGCCGTTCGCACCTTTGAACAGTTTGCGGTTCAGATTCTGATGGTACTGAGTCCAAGAGCTGTCCAAGTTGGCGTCGTCTCGCATGAGCTGCTCAAAGCTGTGCAACTTGGCATCCAGGTTGTCCAGATGGTGCAAGGCAATTGCTTCGAGCGTCATCGGCAGCTTCGGCGCGCCGTACTGGTATTCACCATGATGGCTCACAATCATGTGCTTCAGGCGCAGCTTCGTCTCGTCGGCCATCGGCTCGCGGGAAAGCCCCTCCGCCTGGCGGATTTTCTCATCGAGCATGCTGACGGCCAGCACGGTGTGACCCAGCAATTGCCCGCAGTCGGTATATGCAAAACCCTTGTCGCACGTAAGCTCTTCGACCTTTCCCAGATCGTGCAAGAAAGCTCCCATCAACAACAAATCCGCGTTCACGGCCGGATAACGGTCCGCAATCCGCACCACTACCTCCATCAGATTCACCACGTGTTCCAAAAGCCCGCCGGGGTACGCGTGATGGTTCTTGACCCCCGCCGGCGTCTTCGTGAACCGGCCCATCAGATCGTCATCACTCAAAAAACACTCGGCGAGGTTCAATAGCTCCGGATCCTTCATTCCCCGAAGTAATTGCGCACATGCGGTTCGCCATCCGATCGATGTCGGCCGGCGTCAGGCAGGCGAAGTCGTCGTAATCGACCTCCTCTGATCGCGCTTTGCACACGCTGGTCGCGATCAATTGCATCGCCCCCTGATAAACCTGCGCCGTTCCCTCCACCCGCACAAAATCCCCGTCGTCGAACGATCGAAAGTCGGCATCGTCGGCGTTCCACATTCTCGCGCTGATCGACCCGCTGCGGTCCGACAGCTCCATTTGCAGGTACAGGTGCCCGTTGCGGTTCGGTCGGAGCTGCTTCTGCGACGCCAAAAAGACCTGATCCACTGGCTCCTGGTGAGCCAATTCGCTGATAAAACGACGCGTCATTTACGCTGCTTTCCTAAGATAGAATAGCGATTGGGTCGCCCAATGGCGTACCGCCAGGAGGCATTCGCTGATTCTAGAACCACCAGCTACTTGGCAACAAGGTATCGATATTCGGTGGCGAGTCATCGGTAGAAGGCCAGAATCGACGCATTTTGCCGCCGACGGGAATGATATTTGCCGCATTCCGGCTGTAACTTGCACCAAATCCAGAGAGAATGTATTGACCAGACGCACCCTGGAAGCGGCGCGACTAATATCTAAAGAATGCGCGAAGTGAGCGATCCGATCGACGTCAATCAACAAAAAGACAACTTTCTGGCCGTGTTAGGTCACGAGTTGCGAAATCCGGTGGCGGCGATCACGATGGCCGCCGAGTCGTTGCGACACCTTTGCGCCCGCAACGAGAACACCGTCGCCATGGTCGATATCATCCTCCGCCAATCCGCTCACGCCGCTCGCCTGCTCGACGACTTGCTCGATGTGTCAAGAATCGCGAATGGGAAGATCGAGCTTCGCCAACAGCGTTTGGACCTGGTTAGTGCCGTTCGCACGATCGTCGCTGATCGACACTCCGCTGTAGACGCAGCGCGGCTTGAGCTTACGATGGAATTCCCGGCGCACCCCTTGTGGGTTAATGCCGACCCGACTCGCATCGCTCAAGTTGTCGGAAATCTGATTACCAATGCCGTAAAATTCACCGATCCGCCCGGCCGCATTTCGGTGGTCGTGCGTGGCGATGTAGCCAGGAATGAAGCAACGATTGAAATTGCCGACACCGGCGTCGGGATCGAACCAGCTAAACTGCCACAGATCTTTGAACCGTTTCAACAAGCCGCACACCATTCCGAACGCAATCGCGAAGGCCTCGGTCTCGGCTTGGCTGTCGCCAAAGGATTGGTCGCCATGCACGGGGGCCGAATCGCTGCCGAGAGCGACGGAGCGGGCCGCGGCACGCGTTTCATCGTTGCGTTGCCGCTTTTGGCCGACGCCAGCGAATGTGCCGACAATTCCGCTTCGCCGCCAACTGGCTCGCGGCGCGTTCTGATTATCGACGACAGCCCCGACGTGGTTCAAAGTCTTGAGTTCCTGTTTTCCATGTGGGGACACGAACTGCTCGTCGCATACCACGGTCAGCAAGGCATCGACATCGCGCAACGCGAGAAACCTGAGATCATCCTGTGCGATATCGGGCTCCCAGGTATGTCGGGTTACGAAGTCGCGCGGGCTTTGCGCGCCGCTCCCGAAACGCGGCGCACCTATCTCATTGCTGTCTCCGGTTTCAGTACCGCGGAGGACAAAGAGCGGGCTCGCGCTGCCGGCTTCGACCTGCATCTCAACAAACCCGAGGGTTTCACCACCCTGGATCGACTGCTGCGCGAGTTGCCCCGTGGCCCCGTGAATCGGCCCGCGCGGCTGCCTGACCGTTAAAGCTGGCCTCACCGGCATCGCCACTACGCGCCCTGCTGGTCCCCCAGTCTGCTAGAACCGGAAAAACCCCCCTCTTTTCCGGACCGTTGTATCTTTGCAACGTCGGCGGCCGATCACTCCCCTTAGCCGAAGACTCTACGCAAACTACCCAGCTTCCTCGACGAAAGGGCGAACTGCGTGGCTAAAACCAAGAGACTCGACAGTCGGGCAACTATCGATCGACGCAAGGCCGTCGCGAAGGATCGCCGCCAAAGTCCGGATCGTCGCCAGAAAAGCGAACCGGTGGTCGTCGAACGGCGGCAACTGGAACGTCGAGCCAAGGTCGTCCGTCGCCGGCAAATCGACCCCACCACCTGCGAGCGCGACTACAGCGACGACGAAGTCGCGTTTATGCATGCTCTCGACGCCTATAAGCGATCGAGCGGCCGCATGTTCCCCACCTGCAGCGAGGTACTTGAGGTGCTCACAAAGCTCGGCTACCGCAAGGTCGCCCCGGCAACCGATCCGACCGTGTTCGACGACCCGGTGGAAGTAGCACCCGCTAGCGAGTTGGATTTGCTGTAGCAGGTCGGGTCCGATCCCGCGCAGCCGCGATTGATCTTGCCGCGCCTGCTTTCGCCGCATATCCTCCCGAACCTTTTCTTGTCTTGCCGTTCGGCGTGTAGGGCCATCCTCGCCGTGCTCGTGCGATGCTGGTCGTGACTTGATACACCGGGCTTCCGAGTCCGGCTCAAGCAAATCAGCCCGTGCGATTGCACAAGAACATTGCGCGAGAACGCAGCGCCGATCGCCTCGCGCACCGCCAGGAGTTGCTCTATGCAATACACTTCGCAGCAATCGGCCATCGACCCAATCGTCCGCGCCGCCATTCGTCTTGGCTTCGTTGCCATCTTTCTGTCCGCGCTCTCCGGTTGCCAATGGACTGCGCAAAACGCCAACCTCACCGGCGTGCAGATGTTCCAGCAGGGTCAATATCAGGCTGCCGACATGTATTTCCGACAAGCGATCCAAAACGACCCAAACAACGCCGACGGGTACTATAACCTTGCCGCCAACTTCCATCGTCAATGGAAGGTGCACGGCCGCCAGAGCGACCTTCAGCAAGCCGAGAGTTATTACCAGCAAGGCCTGGCCCGTAACCCGCAACACGCGGACGGCTACCGCGGCCTGGCCGTGTTGCTGGTCGAACAAGGCAAAGCACAAGAGTCGTTCGCTCTCTTAGATCATTGGGCCGCCAGCGCCCGACCAGCGCCGAGCCGCGCATCGAGCTAGCGCGCCTGTATGAAGAGTTCGGCGACAAAGAGAGCGCCAAGAGCAAGCTGATTGACGCAGTCGCGCTGGCCCCCGAGAACTCGCGCGCTCTCTCGGCGCTGGGAAAAATCCGCGAAGAGTCGGGCGACCCGGCGCAGGCTCTGGCCAACTACCAGCGCTGGCTCGCGCATAATACCAACCAGCCGGCCGTTGCTGCGCGCGTCGCCGCTCTACAAGCCAGCGGCTTCGGCACGCCGAACTTCTCTGCCCCCGGCGATACGCGTTGGGTAAACGCACCGGGCGCCATCGTGCGGTAGGTTTCTCGTTTGCGAACTGGAAGAAGGACGCTTAATCGTGCCTCGCGGCCGCGAACATGGTCCGTTCACGCCGTGTCACCTCTCTGCGGCGTCTAGCGCAACAACACGCTAATTGCGCCAGCCACAACCGCCACGATTCCCGCCAAAAACGGCAACACCAGTAGCACCACCAGCAGCCCCCACAGACAATCGCCCGCCGCAAGACGCTCGTCCTCGCGAAGCACGGGCAGCACCGTCGCACCTCTCGATTTCTGTTTGCTTGCATCCATGTACAGCTAACCGTCGCCGCCGCTTGCGATTAACCGCTAGAAACTTCGGCAAATCAGCGTCTGGCGACCCCATCCTCAGCGCGTAGCTCGGCGTGTAGAATACGCACCACTCCGCATTCCGAACTCACCACTCCGAACTCCCATGCGCGTCTTCAACTTTTCGCCCGGCCCCGCCGTCCTCCCCGTCTCGGTTATCGAACAGGCGCAGCGCGATCTTCTGGCGCAGCCCGGCCTGGGCATCTCCGTGCTCGAGATCAGCCATCGCCACAAATGGTTCGACGGCGTGCTTCAGGAGACCAAAGCGCTACTCACGGAATTGCTCGGCATTCCAAGCGGCTACACGATCCTATTCCTGCAAGGCGGATCGAACCTGCAATTCTCGATGATCCCAATGAACTTCCTCCGCGGCGCCGGTAAGCCCGCCGACTACATCGTCAGCGGAAGCTGGGGCGAGAAAGCCGCTCAGGAAGCGCAGAAAGAAGGCCAGGTCGCCGTCGCGTGGACCGGGAAATCCACCAACTACGATCACCTCCCCGCCGCCGGTGAGCCAAAGCTATCGCCCGACGCCGCATACACCTACATCACGTCGAACGAAACCATCCAAGGCGTCCAGTTCCAGACCGACCCGTCGTACGGCCGCGCACCGTTGATCTGCGACGCGTCGAGCGACTTCCTCTCACGGCCGGTCGATGTCGCGCAATACGCGATGCTCTATGCCTGCGCACAAAAGAACGCCGGAATCGCCGGCGTCACCGTCTGCATCCTGCGCGATGACATACTCGAACGAGCGCCCGCAGGTTTGTCGGCCATGCTCGACTATCGCAACTTCGCCAAAAACGATTCGCTGCTAAACACCCCGCCCGTGTTCGCCATTTACATTTCCAACCTGGTTTGCAAGTGGCTGAAGAACGACGTTGGCGGCTTAAAGAAAATGGCCGAGCGCAACCAGCGGAAGTCGAAGCTGCTCTATGACGTGATTGACGGCGAGTTCTACCGCGGCCACGCCCGTGCCGACTGCCGGTCGCACATGAATGTCACATTCCGCCTACCCAACGAAGAACTAGAAAAGGGGTTTGTCAAGGAAGCCGAAAAACAGCAGCTCTTCGAACTCAAAGGCCATCGCAGCGTCGGCGGCATCCGCGCCTCGATCTACAACGCCATGCCGGTTGAGGGCGTGCAAGCGTTGGCCACGTTTATGCAGGATTATCGCCGCGGCAAGGGTTAGGAGTGCACATCTCGCCAGACCTTGGCCGAATCGAGACAATGGGTTGAACCCTCGGATAACCGTGCGGCACTAAGGGGTTGAGCCGCCCGATTCGGCGATTCGGATTGGCCTTGCCACATTCCGCCTACTACACTTGACGGTAGGTCCGTGCTCGCCCCGCCCCAACGGAGTGCCCATGAAGTTCGTCACCGCGGCAGTCATCCTCGCCGGCAAACTGGCGGCAATCGGCTTTGTCTATTGCCAGCCCTCTCACGCCGCCGACGACGCCAAAGTAAACAAAATCGTGGATGGCGGCTGCCTGTGGGTCGCGGAAACCCAATCGCGTCTTGGCAACTGGACCGCCAACAACGGCCAGTACCCCACCGCCATGACCGCGCTGGCTGGAATGGCACTGATCGCGGAAGGATCCACGACCACTCAGGGCAAGTATTCTGGCAACCTTCGTAAGTCGGTCGATTACCTCACCAGCCGCAGCCGTCCCAACGGCTTGATCGGCGATCCCACTCGCGACGACCGATACACCTACGGACACGGCTATGCCACGATGTTCCTCTCGCAGGTGCTCGGCGAGGAGGAAGACGAAAGCCGCCGCAAGGAGCTCATCGACGTTCTCACGCGAGCGGTCAAGTTCACGGCACAGGCCCAGACGTCCTCCGGCGGCTGGGGCTACGTCAGTGCTCGTGATGGGGGTGACTTCGACGAAGGCTCAACCACGATTACGCAGGTGCAGGCGCTTCGCGGCTGCCGCAACGCGGGCATCCCCGTACCCAAGGAAGTCATCGACAAGGCGATCAAGTACATCCAGAAGTGCACTGGCTCGGACGGCGGCGTGCAGTACAGTGCCAAGACCGGCGGCGGCGGTCGCCCGCCGATCACGGCCGCTGCCATCGCCTGCCTGTTTAACGCCGGTGACTACGACAGCGACTACGTACCCAAGCTGATGAAGTACTGTGACCGCCACTTTTACAACGTCGGCAGCGACAATGACGGCCACTGGCACTACTCGCACTACTACTACGCCCAGGTCCAATACCGCGAAGGCGACGAAAAGTGGAAGCCGTACCGTGACAAGCTCTACGGCCGCCTATTGAACGAAGCCACCAGTCAGGGCAAATACTACTACTGGAACCAGGGCTACATCGGCCCGATCTACACCACGAGCGTCAACCTCACGATGCTCCAGCTCGAAAAAAACTACCTGCCGCTGTATCAGCGGTGAGAGTGCCGAGAGCGTCCGGATCCTGTCGTCCCCGGCACACGTCGCGGCCGGTGAAAGTGGGGTTTTCCATTGTCATCCGTAGCTTGAATTCGGCGATTCAAGAGCGCGTCCCACCAGATCCGCAGTTTTTGGCCGCGCAGTTAGCGATGCTCGCCTCTGAAGCACCTCGCCTTCCAAAAGTTGGACTCCTTCCAACAGTTCGCGATAGGTGCCATACATCGCCTGAAACACCCGCCGCCCGTCGCGGTGCAGATATCGCGGCAGATCGGCGGCGCCGGCGTAAAACCGCTCGGCTCGCTCGATTTGAAATCGCAGCAGCCGCTCGAAACGCTCGTTGCACACTAGCGTCAGCAGCTCGTCGCGCGAGTAATCAAACCGGCACAAATCCTCCTCGGGCAAATAGACGCGTCCTCGTCCGGCATCCTCTGCCAGGTCGCGAAGTATGTTCGTGAGCTGAAACGCCAGTCCGCAGTCTTCCGCGACTACCAACGCCCGCTCATCTTCAAACCCCCAAATGTGAACGCATGCCTGTCCCACGACTCCAGCAACACAGTGACAGTACCGGCTCAATTCCTCAAACGTCTCGAACCGTTCGCCGCGCACGTCCATTTCCACGCCGTCGATCACGTCTTCAAGATACTGCCGCGGGATCGAATAACGTTGAATCGTATCGGCGATTGCCGGCCACATGGCGTCATCGTATTTCCCGGAGACCGCCCGATCCAGGGCAGTGCGCAGCGATTGAAGTTCCCGTCTCTGGACTGTGATTTCGGTCGTGCCGTCACCAACATCATCCACGCACCGCATGAACGCGTAAAGCGCGTGCATCGCCCGCCGCTTCGCACGCGGCAACAGATAGAAGCTGTAATAGAAATTCGAAGCCGCGGCGCAGCATATCGATGGCAGAGCGAGTAACTCCGGTCCAACTCGGTCACGCCTTGTCTCCTTGATGGCGGCCAGTGCGCATCTCCATCCACGCTTGCACGAGCAGTTTCAGCTTCGCCAGCTTACTCACCTCTGGTCGCCGCCGCCACACGTCATAGTCCATGTTGCGAATCGCCTCCAAAATCGCCAACCCGCCGCGGATGAACAGCGCCACATCGAGCGCCAACTCGTTCGGCACTCGTTCGACCAGCGGCGCCCCCGCTCTCAGGTACCGCTCCGCGCGATCTGTTGCACCGGCAAGCAACGCGCGAAATTCAGGGTTGTACTCCCGCCGTGCAAACATTTCCGACGTGTAGCCTGCCGCTCGGCAACTCTCTTGCGGCAGGTACGCGCGCCCCAGGTCCCAGTCCCGCGCCACGTCCTGCCAGAAATTCGCCAGTTGCAAACCAGTACACACCGAATCCGACAGCAACAAATTCTCCGGCGTGGCGCAACGGCCGAGGTGTAGCACCAGCCTCCCCACCGGGTTGGCCGAGTTGCGGCAATATCCGAGCAAGTCGTTAAACGTCTCATACTCCTTGCGGTACTGGTCCTGGCGGAAGGCCACAAGCAAATCGCGAAATGGCTCGATTGGAATCGCAAACTCCTCGATCGTCGCCCGTATCGCGACAAACACCGGATGGCGTGCTTCGCCGCGATAGCAGGCCTCCAATCGCCGTTCCCACCAGTCCAACAGATCAATCGCAGACTGTCCTCCGCCTGTTTCGTCCGCCAGGTCATCGGACCATCGGCAATAGGCGTAAATGGCATGAAAATGGGGTCGCAGGTGCTTGGGCAGCAACCAGCTCGCCACGGTAAAATTCTCGTAGTGCATCTTCGCCAACCGCTCGCAATAATCGTGCGCCTCCGCCAGCGACGGCGCACGCCGATCCTCGGCCGACCACGGGCCATACATTGCAAGCTCGGCGGTGAATGCGGCAACCGTCATGCGGGAGGTATCCGGCAAAAAGCTTCTCCATTATCATCAAATCAAGACAGCCCGCCACGCTGTCCGCCATCCCCTGATCCCTTCTTCATCCCCTGATCTCCTCCATGCACATCCTTCTCGCCAGCCCTCGCGGCTTTTGCGCGGCGTCAACATGGCGATCGAGACGCTGGATCTCTCGATCCGGCTGTTCGGCACGCCAATCTACGTGTACCACGAAATCGTCCACAACCGCTACGTCGTCGAGACATTTCGGGACAAGGGCGCTATCTTTGTTGACCGCCTTGATGACGTGCCGGTTGGCTCGCACTTGCTTTTTTCCGCACACGGTGTGTCGCCCGAAATTCGCCGCATCGCCGAAGAGCGGCAATTCAAAACCATCGACGCTACCTGCCCGTTGGTGACAAAAGTCCATCTGGAGGCCGTCCGCTTCGCCAAGCGCGGCTACAAGATCGTCCTCATCGGTCACGAAGGTCACGACGAAGTCATCGGCACCATGGGCGAGGCGCCTGACGCCTTCGTGCTCGTCGAATCGACCGATGACGTCGATCGGCTCCCATTCACTTCCGAAGACAAGCTCGCCTATTTGACGCAAACCACGCTCTCGGTGGACGACGCTAACCGCATCATCGAGCGACTGAAACAGCGGTTCCCGCAGATCGTCGGTCCACCGAAGGAAGACATCTGCTACGCCACGCAGAACCGGCAAGAGGCGGTCCGCATGCTTGGGCGTGACGCCGATATCGTGCTCGTGCTCGGCAGTCAGAACAGCAGCAACAGCCAGCGATTGGCCGAGCTGGCGCGCGAAGACGGCGTGCCCGCACATCTGATCGACAGTGCCGCCGATATCGAACCTGCCTGGTTCCGCGGCGATGAAACGGTCCTGGTTACGGCGGGCACAGCGCCCCCGAGTCGGTCGTCGAAGAATGCGTGGAGTATCTTAAGTCCCGCTATGGCGCAACCGTCGAATCCCGCAGCATCCGGGAAGAGGAAGTGTACTTTCCGCTGCCGCGCGAGCTGCGAGTGCTTAGCGGCGCTAGCGCTTACGCATCGGCAATCTCGCAAAGTTAATCGGGGAATTAGTCTCGCTGGTCGTTTCGAGAATGCCGTGATTTGCCGCGTTTCCGTGAGGCGGGGCAAAAGTAATTCGGTTGAATTATGCGCATGGCTGGACATATTTGGGCGCGGCGGGGCGCGGTTTTGACACGGTTTGGAGCGTTATTTACCACGGAGGCACAGATGCACGGAGGGAGAGCCCGAATGCCGAAGTGCGAATGCCAAACGAATAACCAATGACCAAGCACCAATGACCAAGCACCAAAAATAGGGACTCAGCCAAGGCGTCGCGATTGGTTGAATATTGTTTCAGTTTGAATTCACTCAGTGGGGCCCCAGGGGTTTTGAAACAAAAATAGGAACTGGCGATGGTCGCGATACTCACAACTTCGTGAACGGGTGGGGGTTGCGAAACAGCCCCTGGCGAGGACTTTTCGAATATTCAAGATTCCAACGTGTTGTGTGCGCCGACTTGCGAAATCGCCGCCATGTAAGGCGCGTTTGGGGAAGTCCGCGGCGCAGGGGGAGACCGGGAGGATCGCTCCGGGTTGGGCTGCTGCACGAATTGTCAAAGAGCTAGTCAGTTGTCAGTTGTCAGTTGTCAGCAGTGGTCAGTGGTCAGTTGTTGAAAGATACCAAGGACACAGCACCAATGACCAATGGCAACACGTAGGTGCCGGCGCGGTGGGTACTGGCCTACCGGGTTCGCCCCACCCCGCCACGGCCAGTCTGCGCCACGGCGGGTCCGAGACACGGCGACTCGCTGCGCGACGGGGGCGTCCGCCACGGCCGAGGCCTCCATGCAACTGCGTGGACTCCACGCTGGGAATCGCTCACTGGGAAAGAGAGAGGAGCTGTGAGTTCGGAATGGGCAACTATTGCCGCTCGGCGTAGCGAACCGCGCGGCGGATGGCTGGGTTAACAGAGGGGCTGATCATCCATCCCCGATTGTTTCACTTCCGAAGCGACTTCGTAATTTGTGGTGACCGATTTCACTAAATCAAGCAACCACCGCGAATTGCCTGGCGCTGACATGTATCGCCTCGATCAGGCGGCCGAGATCGACGGGGACGTTGGATCCATCTCCCACTAGGGAGTCGCCGTGAATTATGCTTTTGCGATTCGGACGCTGGCCGCCATCGCACGAACGCCGCTGAGGCGAGGCATACGCACCGGGTGGGTAGTGTCCTTAACAGGGTGTTGGTGGCAGCACTTTGGCGATTTCTTGGCTTGACGCAAATCGCGCGATGCCCGCTCCGAGATAGCGCACAGTCACTTCATGGTGTTCCATGTCGTAGGAGGCAACACAATCGGACGCAATGAGGACCTGATAATCCCGCTGGTAGGCATCGATGGCCGTCATGCGAACACACGCGTGCGTGTTGATGCCAGCGAGGACGAGCGTTTCCGGACATATCGACGTGAGCGTTTCGTCAAGGCCGGTGCCAAAGAACGCACTGTACCGCTTTTTGATCAGCACTTTGTCTGAGGGATGCCGCTCAAGTTCCGGCAGCAACTCGCATCCGTCCGTGCCGGCGATGGTCACGCGGTGGTTCTCCCGCCGCGTCCTAAGGAAGGCATCACTCAAATCCGGCGCGAACTCCTGGCGGACCCAAACGACAGGCTGCTGAGCTTGTCGGAATGCGGCGGCGAGCTGGTTCACCGACGCCACCAGAGGCCTCCGCTGAGCCGCCAAGCTGTCATGCAGACGGAAATAGTCGTTCAGCATGTCGATGACGAGCAATATGTATTTCGCAGATTGCATGCAGTCTTACATTTGCGTGATTCTGATATTGGCTCCTTGGTCCGCTGCGTCGCACGTCGTTCTGGCCGTCCAGGCGGGTATTGTCGGCCGTGGCCGGAGCGACCGCAAGAAATAATTGCAAGTGAAGCGACACTTCGCAACGCACGGGCCAGCAAGAAGGCGCGTTGTTCAACCACACCCGTCGTGGGCAGTATCATTGAGACATGACTTCATCCGGAATTCTGGAAGTAATCGTTTGCTCTGAGCCGGATGCCGTGGCGGCTGTGGAGGGTGGGGCCGATCGGCTGGAGGTTATCAACCATTTCGAAGCCGGCGGCCTCACTCCACCGCTGGAGCTGGTGCGCAGGATTGCCGCGAGAGTACAGGTTCCCTTGCGTGTGATGTTGCGGCACAGCGAGCCGTTTGTTGTACGCGATCGGGGGGAGATCGAGGACCTCTGCGCCGCCGCTGGCGCTTTTGCCTCGATTGGCGTTGACGGACTTGTTCTTGGTTTTTTGCAGGATAGTCCCGACGGTCAAACGATTGATCACGAACTGCTCACGCGCGTGCTCGCGTGTGCCCCCAACGTGAATGCCACGTTTCATCGCGCGTTCGAAGAATTGAGTGACCCGCTGGGCGCAATCGGAGAATTGAAACGGCACTCGCAGGTGGATCGTCTTTTGACCAGCGGCCGTAGCGATCCCTTGGCGCTTAAGTTGGATTGCTTAATTAAATGGCAGCGGGTGGCCAGCCCTGAGATCACGCTCGTGCTCGGCGGCACCACGGATGCTGACGTAATCAAGCTGGCGCAGCCGACTGGTATCCGCGAGTTTCACGTCGGCAGAGCCGTGCGGGCCGGCTTGAGCAGAGAGGGGCCAATAGTTGTCGATCGTGTCCGGGCCTTGGCGGAGATGGTTAAACGCCCGCAGCTTGCTTGATACCATTGCGATATGCCGCAAACGCCAAGTGGCATAAGAAACGCGACGGCATGAAATACTAAAGGTCGCTACGATGGCGAGCGGGAAGACGCCGGCGTTCAGGACCAACTGCCCGCCGCAGCGCCTCCCGCCGTTCCTGCCCAAACGCGTTCACTGAAAATGCGAACGCCGTGCCAGGACGCATGTGAGCAACCACAACTCCGCTCCGTCGCCTCCGACGCGCGTTAATAGCATTGGAGCGGGTTTGTGTGGCATGGGCCGACGACGCGGTACTCGAGATCCGCACTTTATCGACGCGCCCGCGTAAACAAAACTGCAAGTCCGCACACGAGCGCCAATAACCATGTGACTGGCTCTGGCACGGCTAATACCGCTTCGTCTCCGCTCAAGGGGCGCCTTGGAAGAAGAACGCCTGATCGACGACCGAATAATCGTCGAAGTTGATTGCGCCGTCGAAGTTGATATCGCCGGTCGCCCAGCCGAGGTTCGGGATCAACCCGAAGAAGGCGTTGTCCATGCCGACGTAGTCGTCGAAGCTGACCAGGCCGTCCAGGTTGCCATCGCCGATGTAGGTGTACTTCACCAGCACATCGTCGGGCGTTACGGCTTGTCCGCTGAAGGTGCTGTACGACGAACCCGGCAACCCAGTGAGGATATCGATATCCGAGTTGCGGATCGCACCAAGACCGACCAGGTCAAAGTTTGAGGCTAGGTTGGCGTTTCGCGCCGCCGAACTGGTGATGCCAGGCCCGTTCCAGTTGGTGATGAAGTTTCCGTCCACGCCGTTTTGCGCGCTCGCGATGTCGTCCTGGATTGCGTCGTGAACTGCATCCTTGGTGGCGGCAGAGGCGCGGACGACTAGATCGTTGTTGTTCAGGTCGAGTCGGCTCGTCCCACTCACATCCAATACGTCTACGACTGATGTGCCGGGCTCGCCGCCGTTGGGCGCAATGACCAGCGAGCCGGCATTCACCGTGAGCGCAGCGGCGCGGACGCGACTGGCGATGACCGTGCCTGCGCCGGCCTTGGTGATTGAGCGAGTGGGTGCGGCATCAAGCGGCCCGCCGATGGTCAACGGCTGCGTGCTGTCTTGGGTGATGACCAGGTCGCCTAAGATCTCGATCGGCGTATTGATCGTGTGCGCGCCGTCGCCGTGCGTGTTCTGCACGGTGAGATTGGCGACTGCCGGACCGGCGGCTTGGAAGCGGATGGGGCCCGTGCCAGCGAGCGTGTAGTTGTTGTCGTCGTCAAAGTGCAGGGAGATGAGCGAGGCCGCGACATCGACATCGATCGTGCGGTCGGCGGTGATCGCCGTGGTGAAGGCGACGCTTTCGGAGGCGCCGGTGGGGGCGACGCCGCCGACCCAGTTGCTTCCCTCAGAGAATAGTCCGCCGGCTTCGACGCCCCAGGTTTTCTCGCGCGCGATTAACTGCAGGTGCTGCCACTCGACCGTGTAGGCGCCGGCGGTACCGAATCCGCCGGGATCCAATTGCATGTGCATGTGCTGCAGCCCGTTCAGGTTGAGGCCAGGGCTACCACCTGGGGCATCAATCCAAGTCGGCGAATCAACTGGCATCGTTAGTACGTGAGGTCCCAAAAGCTGCGCGTACCACGCATAGTTGTAGCGAGAGCCATCCGTGTCAATGAGGGTAATGATGGGCCCCAAATGCCCATCGGCCGCTGGAGGTCCGGAGAGCGTAGTCGTCAGTTCGAGGAGTGTGTTGCCCGCCCCTTGCCTGGAAGGATCTTCGATGTACTTGTAATTGCTGCCGTAACCGGTTGCGGTGATGCTGTAACTCGTGGGGCCTGAAACTATCGTGGACGAAGGGAGCGACCAAGAAGGGTAGAGCGCGTCGGAAACGAAATTGTCGAACGTCGTAATTATCGTGTCCGCACGCGCGGCGTCGGCGACGAGCAACATCGTCGCCAGCGTGAAGAAGATTATGCAGGGTTTCATTGTTATTGGACCTCCCTGGGTGAATTGGTGAAGGCCGGAGTTAGAAATCGATTAGCTGCGTCGCAACCACGAGCCGCCGTAATATCTACTGCCGCATCAGGAATTGCAATTGATGCCGCTGGGGCAAAAGGACGTGAGTCCACAGGCGCCGCAAATGAGTCGCAGATAAGGCAGAGGCGAGATTGAAGCCGAGAGGGCAGGAGAAGGTCAGTGGTGCGAGCACAAGAAAAATCCCGCCGCCGGAATCGGCAAATTTCTTAAGCGCCTGTGTCAGCGGATTCCATCGCACGCCTAATTGCGTGCTCGAGCGAATGCAGGGAGACCGGCTTCAGCAGTCGGAGCGTCACTGGCTCCTCTGCAACCACGACATGCTCCGCGTCTGGATGTCCCGACAGAAGAATGATGGGAAGTTTGCGTTGTTCGGTTATCTGTTCTGCGGCGGCCAAGCCATCAAGCACCGGCATATCCAGATCGGTAATCACCAGATCCACGTTGGTTTGCGTCGCCACCTCGACCAGCGACTGGCCGTCTGGGACGTCGAAGACCACATCGTGGCCCAGCGTACGGAGCAAGGACTTGAGAGCTTGCCTCACATCGTGGTTGTCCTCACCAAGACAGATACGAAGCGCCGTCATCGTTCACCTCAACTTGCGATAATCGCGGAAGCGAGGAGGTCTATACGAGATCGCCTGTGTAGCACTTATCCAGGACCTGTGGCGCGGCGATGCTAATCTTCTAAACGTTCAGGACTCATTAAAAAAACAATCGGAGCCGCGCTGTCGCCACGCCGCGGGCAAGGTTGATATGCGAGACGTTGGAGGCGCGAGGGTCGGAGAAGGGCTGTAGTAAAGATAAGGCCGCCGCGCAAAGGTCTGATGATACGCGGCGGCTCTGATGCCCGTGCGCCATATCGGGCACTAAACAAGCATAGGTCAGGCCGTGGCGGTACACCCTCGGTTGATACTAAGCACATTGCTGACCGAAGCGCGCCGTACGGCACGACAGCACACCATCTTGTGCTTGCGCGATCCTGGGACCACAATTTCTGATGTGCCTAGTGACACTGGTTTTGTGGTTTACTACACTAAGCCCCAGCACGCAAGGAAGCGTGCGGGTGTGCGAAGGGATGCAATAAACTGGCACCCGAAACGGCCGCTTCTTCTAACCAGGAGAGGCGGCCGTTTACGTTTTATCTCGCCGTGGTATTAGGCGCTAATGCGGAAACGGTTCCAGACACCGCGGAGCAAGCGGGGACTCAAAAACAGGGGCCACCCTCGCACGCTGCAGACGGCCGCTGCTACGACTTGGCCACCACCGGCAAGAGAGGCTCGACGATAACCACCTCGGGTTCGGCGGGATGAGCGTCGGAAGTGTGATCGTCGGCAAGGACCGTGTCGATCAGGTAGTAGAGCAATTCGCGGAGTTCGACTGGCTCGATCTCGCCGGCGATTTTCTCGGCGCGCTGGCGATATTTATCCACCAGCCGCGAGGCCTGTTGGAACACGCCCGCCTCGTGGTAAAGCTGCCGCACGCCGGCGACAACGCACTCGTTCACGCGCTCACTGGCCACAAGCCGCGCCAGCTCGTCGCGGCGGTCGTCGTTGAGTCCTTCGAGGGCGAGTGCCCAGAGCACAGTGGGCCGGCCGCCGAGCACGTCACCGGCAGCGAGCAGCTTGTTGTGGTTGTCGCCGCGCCAGTCGCCGAGGTCGTTGAGGATCTGGAACGCGACGCCGAGGTTGCGAGCGAACTGCGTGATCGGTTCCAAGTACTTTTCGATCGGTCCGGCGAGCCGCAGGCCGGAGAACAGCGCGGCCTCGAACGCCGGCGCGGTCTTGAGGGCGTAGATCGCCAGCGCGTCGAGCGGCGTGAGCCGCTTTTGGTGCGAGTCGCGCCACAACAGCTCGGCGCCCTGGCCTTCGGTGAGTTTTATGTGGGCGTCGGCGAGGCGATCGACGATGTCGCTGACGACGTCTGCGCCAAGCGTCTTGCCTTCGCGGCTGACCAGGCGATAGCCGAGGCCGATCAGGTAATCGCCGACGTTGATCGCCGTCGGCGTGCCATACTTGCGGTGCAGCGTGTGGTCGCCGTAGCGGTAGGCGTCGTCGTCCTCGATATCGTCGTGAACGAGCGACGCCTTGTGAAACGTCTCGATCGACATCGCCACGCGCTTGACCGCCTCGGGCAGCGCGGCCAGGTGCTCGGCGCCGCCGGCCTGCGTGGCCTTGCCTCCGGTGAGCGCGTCGTGGACCGCCAGCGTAATGAACGGCCGCGAGTGCTTTCCGCCCTTGCTCAAAAAGTCGTACGCGATCGCTTCGGTGCCCGAAACGGGGTTGATGCCGGCAATACCCTGGCCGTTCATTTCGGCCAGCGCCGGCCCGCCACGGAGCCGCGGGACGAGGCGCTCCGAATTCGGACCGCTCGAACATGCCGGCGGCGGTGCGCATGAGATGAACATAGCTGCGTGTTTGTTCGGCCGGCGCTTCGGTCGCGTGGGCCAGCGAGATCATTTCGGCGACCCAGTCGTCATCGACGATCACGTGCCGGGCGTCAGCTCTGAGCAGCGGGACCGCCATGCAAGGAATGCCCGAGCTCAGAATCTTGTCGATTGCCCTTTCGAGCACGTTCAGGCAGGCGACACCGACGATCGCATCCACGTGCCCGTTGACAATCGAGTTGAGCACGAGCGGCGAGTTTTCGGCCATCAGAACCTTGTAGCCCTGCTGTTCGGCGTTTGCGCCAGGCGGCGATCGCGCAGGCGTCGCACTTGCGGCGGTCGCGGCCGGCGGGAGCATGGGCGCAGGTCTCAGCGTGCGCAAGCCCGCCCGGCAGGAGCAGCAATCGCCGGTTGCGCGGGATCGAGGCGACCTGGTTCCGCCAAAATTCGCTGGCCAGCACGACCATCGTCCAACCGAGGTAGGCCTCGGGCAGTTTTCGGTCGGCGAGCAGCCGCTGCGCCGCGGTTTCGAGCCGGTCCTTGGTGAGCGGCCGCGATCGATCCATCGCGGCGGCGGTGTCGCGGCACCATCCGCGGAGCTGTTCGCGCAGCAGGCGAGATTCTGGCACGACCTTGATACCCCCGCTATCCGGCGGGCATGCTTGCTCTTGGCGAAGGGCCGCAATACGCGTCGCGGCCGCGGCTGTGTCGGCGGCCATCGTCGGTCTAAGGCTCGGACGAACGGTCGCCAACGAAGTTCCTTTCTAGTTTCGCGCGGTCGTGCCGCGCTTCGATCAAGTCGCCAAATCCTTGGCGGATTCCGACTTGCATCGGATTATCAGGGGCGAGTTCACGCTTGTCGAGTCCTAACGCGGTCGAGTCCTGACGCAGCGGCAGCGGCTATACCGTTGCCCCGCTCCGATGGTGAAACCGCAAACCGGCGGCTGAGTTAACGCCGCACGAAAACACAATGAAACTCGGCCGTACGATTCGGCGTTTGGCCCATGGCGGGCCCGGTATAATCGCCGCAATGAACCTTGAGTTCCAGACACCGCGATTATTGCTGCGGTCGCTCGCCGAGGCGGACCGCGAACACGTCATTGCGTTAAACACCGACGCCGATGTGGTCCGCTACATCACGCCCGGCGAGGTGCCGACGCGCGACGAGGCCAGCGCCTGGTTCGACCGCGTCGTGCGCGAGACGGGGCAACCGATTCCCGGAAGGACAGATGGCGAGGGCTTGCCGGGTTGGCTGGTGATCCAGACCAGGGAGGCGCGGCGATTGGGTGGGTCTGGCCTCGCTTCGCGTGCTCAGCCCGCAGCATCTGGCGGCGCTCGGGATCGAGCCGCAGGTCGAGGTGGGTTATCGGCTGCGGCCGGCTCAGTGGGGGCACGGCTATGCGACCGAAGCGGCACGAAGGCTCGTCGAGCACGGTTTTGAGCAATTGGCGCTGGGTACGATCGCCGCGATTGTGAACGTGGAAAACGCCGCGTCGAACCGCGTGATTCAGAAGCTCGGGTTCACGCACCAGCGAGTGTATGAAGGCAGCAATCAGCGGATCAATTACTACACGCTCGAGCGAAGGTTGTAGTTTTGTGCCGCGCGTGCCAGGACCGGCAGTGGGCGCTAACGTTGAGCGGCTGAGAGCGCCGGGTCGTTCAAATCCAGGCGGTAGAGGATTTGGTTGTAGTCGTAGCGCGGCGTGGGCGCTGGCTTGTCGGCAAATTGCTCGGTATACGTTCCCTCGAAGAGCAGGATTGGAGAATCGTCGGGAGTGAACTCCGCGTGCAGCCGCGGATTGTAGAACGTGTAGTTCTCGTGCGAGAGCACTTTCACCGCCGGACCCCAGGGGCCGGTCGGCGCGTCTGCCTCTGCGTACCATAACTCGCCGAATACAGAGGGCTTGCCGAATGCTTCCATGAACACGGTCACCCACCGTCGGCGATAGACATTCCAAGCGATCGAGCCGGTGTGCGGCTTGACCGGCTTGCCATCGGCGGCCGACTGAAGGCGTTCTTGCGGCTTGATTACCTCCCAAGTCGCCGGGTCCTGCCAGGCTTCGAACGTCGCGGGGATGCGCAATCGCGGCAGCGGGTCGCCGAACAAGGCCCAGCGTTTGCCGGCGTCGTCCGTCCATAGCGTTACATGCCCGTCGGGGAGTGGTTGCCCCTTTCCGTCGCCTTCATTGCGGGCCCAGAGGACTTTGTGTGACTCGAAGTTTTCAGTGCCATCGTTCCAAATGCAAAGCCCGGCTTCGTACGTCGCCAGTGGCGGTTCAATCTTCCGATAGCTGGCCACGAGCCGCGCGTTGCCGCTTGCGTCGGACAAGCTGACGAAGCCGTTGAGCCATGTTGGCCCGTCGCCGGGCAGCTTGGCGACGGCGCGGGGACGGCCGTCTCGCTCGGTGAAGTGGTTGAAGGTTACCTTGAGTGGAGGTTCGAAACGACTGAGCGGCGAGACATCGGTAGTTGCTCCCGTCATATGAAACACGCCCAGGCGATAATGCACCAGGTTCGTATCGCCCCAGAGCCAGAACAGCCGGCCGCGATGCACCGCGTTTTGCACGCTGTCGCAACCGGTGATGCCGGTTTCGCGCCAATCGGATTCGCGGCCCAGTTTCTGGCTTTCGGCGAATAAGCCGGCGCCAGTGAGCCGTCCAAGGCGCTTGGCGATGCTCGTACGGATGACTTCCACTTTGAGCGATGCGCCCGGCTTCGGCATGAGCCGTACGCCACGCGAGCCGAAGCCGTCGCGGGGAACCTCGTAGCCGTGGCCAATGACGTCGAACCAGGTTTCGCGCCCCATTAACTCTGGCAGGTCAAAAGCAATCAGACCGGCGTTATCGGTCACGAGCCGAACGTTGTGCGTCGTGCGGAGCTCGACGAGCGGGACGGGCCAGCCGATGCCTTTTTCGACGACTTCGATCCGGCAGGGTTCCGCAGCGGCTGCGTTACTGCGAATGCCGCCGAAAGCACATGTCCACGCCAGAACGGCGGCAATAAGCAACGATCGTCGATTTGCGGTTGGCATGGGTTGTAGTGTAGTTTGGCCACCGCCGATGACGCCAGAAGATCCCAAACCTTTGATCCACCCGCCGCGCGTTACAATGGCGACTGCTTCTTAAGAAAAGTTCGGGGATAGCGTGATTCATGAATACCTACGACTATCAACCGCCGGTAAGCAAACTGCTCGAACTGGGCGAGCGGCCGCTGCGGCGCCGCGCGCCCCATGACTATCGCGCGATGGGCATTGATGAGGAACACCTGGCGGAGTTGGCGCGAATGTCACGAGATAGCGCGTTGTCTGGCGACGATTGCCCCGATCCGGCTCGCTGGGCGCCGATTCACGCCGCGCGGGCGATGGTCCAGTTGCGGACGCCAGAAGCGATCGAGCCGTTGGCGAGGTTGCTGGAGTATCCCGCCGATGCCGACTTCGATGATGCCTGCGAGTGGTTTTTCGAGGACGTGCCGAATGGTCTGGTGTCGATCGGTCCGGCGGCATTGCCGGCGATTGCCGCGCTCGTGCGGAACGACCGGTGCTTGATGTATTCGCGGATTGCGGCGGCCGAGGCATTGGCAAAGATGGGAGAGCGGCACACCGCGACGCGCGGCGAGTGCGTGCAGCTTCTCAGCGGCACGCTCGATCGTTTTGGTGAGAACGATCCGGAGCTGAATGGGTGGCTGATCGCAAACCTGGTGCGGCTGCAATCCGTTGAGGCGGCGCCCACGATCGAGAGGGCCTTCGCCGCGGATCACGTGGACGAGACGATCGCGGGGGACTGGGATGAAGTTCGGGCGAGCCTTGGCTTGCGGCCGCCGTTGACCGATTCCGAACTGGCGGGGAAGCGCGAGAGCGCGAAGCGGCGCACGGCTGGCTCAGCCCGGAAGACATGTTGGAGCGTGCCAGGCGGGAGTTTCCCGAGGAGAAACCGTGGGATGAACCTTGACGAGGTTTGGCCTACTCGATCTTGGAGAAGTCGGAGATGTCTTTAGCTCTTGCGGTGATAAACGGAAGGAAGGCCTTCTCGTCAACATCCTCGCGGATGTTTCTTATGGCTGCATCTCCGAACGCAAATTGAGCGGACCCGATATGGTGGCTATAAATCTCAGTTCCAAAGTCGTTCGCGCGATTGGTCGCGCTCGTACCATTTTGGAAATTGATTGGTGGCCGGCCTTGTACTCTAATTTCACCGTCTGGATTTGCCCACTGTCCTTCAGATAGAGTCGATCCAATTAGTTGGCCATTTCGCCATTCAAAGGGCCGACCCCCGCATTCGGCCATGAGGATGGTGTGCGACATTCCGTCGCGTACCAGTGTCGGATTCCGAGGGATCCAATCGTGGATGAGCGCCTCGACGTCGTCACCTACGCTTACTCCCATGATTTGCTGATAATAGTTCCTCTCAACGGAGATTATGACCGCATAGTCCGACATTGCCTCACGTACTTCGCCAACGCTCGGGCATATAAATGTTGCCACATTCATCTTGATTGCCGCCGCGTTACTGGCATGATTCCATGCAACTGCTTTGGTGAGCGTGTATTTGTCACGAATCGCTCGTTCTTCCAACCACGGCAGAATATGGACGAAATAGCCGTGAATTTTTGGATCGTCCTTTTTCGGCGGTGTGCCATTTCGCATCTGCGCAGGCGGGAATACCTTGAATTGTTCCAGGTACTGCAGCGATGCTTGACCGATCTGTCGAAGGTTGTTGGCACATGAGTTTCGACGGGCTGCCTCGCGCGCTGAGTTGACCGCCGGCAACAGCATGGCGGCCAGGACACCAATTATGGAAATAACGATCAAAAGTTCGACGATCGTAAAACCGTGACGCTGATTCGCAAACCGGCGAGTAGTCATACCTCGATCTCCTCCGTCCGCCGACGGATGTATGTCGTCGCGTTTGCCCCGCGACATGGGTTGCCCCCGGTCCATGAAAAATGATTTGTTAATGCGGATACCCGGTTCGGGACGTTACTAAGGATTTTAATGCGAATTGCTGTTCCTCGGTTACTCGATCTTAGAGAAGTCGGCGATGTCCTTGGCGTTGGCCGTTAGAAATGGGAACAGCGCCTTTTCATCGATGTCCTCGCGAATCAACCGAACGGACGCGTCTCCGAAAACGAACTGTGCAGCACCGATGTGAAAACTGTAGATCTCATTTCCACCGTTGATGCTTCCATCACTGTTATGGAAGTTGATCTGCGGGCTATCGTTCACGTGTAACTCGTTGTCCGGGTGCGCCCATCGAGCTTCCGTCGCGTTTTGCGCAATAAGTCGTCCATTTTCCCAACGATGTGGGCGCCCGCCACATTCCACGATCATGATCGAGTGCGACATACCGTCTCGCACTTTCGCGATATTGCGGTAACCATTGTCAAGGATTATTGCCGTTTTATCTTTTATCGGGGGAGTATCGGGATTGACCCCAAGAACTCTTTGGTAGTACTCGCTACCAGGTCCCAGCATTACGGCGTAGTCGGCCAATGGCACTTCCCGGTTCTCGCCATAGCTCGGACACACAAACGTTGCGATGTTAACTTTGATTGCATCTGAATTTCGGAAACCGTTAGACTGAACGGTTGTGGAATCCCAATATACGTCTTTCTTTAGGGTATACTGCTCGCGAACATTGTGCTCCTCAAGCCATGGAAGTATGTGGATGAAGTATCCGTGTACGTATTGCCTGTCGTGCGCAAGGTTATTGTAATTACTATGTCTCCATCTTGCGGGTGGCAGCGTTTTAAACTGTTCGAGGTACTGCAATGATGCCTGCCCCATTTGCCGCAGGTTGTTGGCACATGAGTTGCGCCGTGCGCTTTCGCGGGCGGAGTTGACCGCCGGCAAGAGCATGGCGGCCAGAACGCCAATGATGGAAATAACGATCAGAAGCTCGACGATCGTGAATCCATTTAGCTGTGTTGCAAACCGGCGAGTAGTCATACCTCGATCTCCTCCGTCCGCCGACGGATGATTGCCGTCGCATTTGCCCCGCGACGTGGGTTGCCCCCGGTCCATGAAATTCAATGAGTCAACGCGCAAACGAAATCGGCCGCGAGGGCAGGTGCAGACCCACCGGCGCGATCACATGTAGCTGCAGTGCAATAGGGATCGCCGAATGGATGAGAGCACGATGGCGCCGCGACGAACAGGCTGAACCCCTATCGATAGTTATAGCAATCGGCGGGCCTTGTGTACAGAAAAGTGGGGAATTGGGAGGTGAGCGATGGGAAGGGTGGAGAAAGGAAGTCAGTGCGAATTGCCCGTTTGTGGCGGTCGGGAGCGGTCAATTCTCGGTCTCTAACTGCCGGCGGGCTTCGTCAATGGCCGTCTTGGCTTCCGGAGTCACCTGGGGGAATTTCGAGGTCCAGCTTCTCGATGGTATTGGCCAGGATTTCGGCCACCAGGGTACGGGCGACCCACTTATGGTCGGCGGGGATTACGTACCAGGGCGCCCACTTCGTGTTGGTGGCGTTAATCGCGTCCTCGTAGGCTTCCATGTAACTGTCCCAGTGGGCGCGTTCGGCCACGTCCCCGTCGTTGAACTTCCAGTGCTTCTTCGGATCGTCAATCCGGGCGAGAAACCGCTTCTTCTGCTCCTCCTTGGACACGTTGAGAAAGAACTTGAGGATCGACGGTCCCGTTGCGATGGAGGTGATGTTCGAAGTTGTTAATGTCTTCGTCACGCGCGTCCCAAAACGGCTGGCCGAACTTTTGCCGCGGCAGCCGCTGCCGCTCGAGTAGGTCCTCGTGCACGCGGACGACGAGCACTTCTTCGTAGTAGGAACGGTTGAAAATTCCGATGCGGCCGCGTTCGGGAAGCCGCACCATGCACCGCCACAGAAACGTGTGGTCCAGCTCTTCGTCGGACGGTTTTTTGAAGCTGTGGACCTGGACGCCTTGAGGATTGACGCCCGACATGACGTGCTTGATGGTGCCGTCTTTGCCGGCAGCGTCGATCGCCTGAAAGATGACCAGCAGCGAATACGTGTCGCTCGCCCAGAGCAGCTCCTGGGCCTTGGCCAGCTCGCGTCGGTTTTCTTCAAGCAGCGCCTTGGCGCGTTCTTTGAGCTGATCCTCGCCCAGCTCGCGCATCTCCTTGGTGCCGATCCACGCAGTGTCGAAGTCTTTGATGCGGAACTTTTCGCCAGGGTCCACGCGGAACAGGTCGATAATTTTCTCGTCGAGCATTCGTCACTTCGTCGCGGAACGCATGGGAAGGAGGTCAGGAGCGATGGAGTATCGTCGGTGCGAAGGCCAGATGCAATTCGGCGTTGGAAGCGGCACCAATTCGCGTTAGACTGCGGTTTTGCTGGCGGGATATCGGCGAAAGGTTATTGGGCGGTTATGAAACAGCTTTTTGCGCGAAAACCACTGCAAGTACTGCTGGCTGAGATGGCCGGCGAACACCGCTTGCGCCGCGTGTTGGGTCCGGTGTCGCTGTCGGCGCTGGGGATTGGTGCCGTCATCGGCGCAGGCATTTTCGTCGCCACCGGCGAGGCAGCGCGGAACACCGCCGGCCCCGCGCTCATGGTGTCATACGCCGTCGCGGGGATCACGTGCATTTTTGCGGCGCTGTGTTACGCGGAATTTGCATCGATGGCGCCGGTGGCGGGAAGCGCTTACACCTACGCCTACACGACATTGGGCGAGTTGTTTGCCTGGATCATCGGCTGGGACCTGGTGCTGGAATATGCCGTCGGCGCTGCGACGGTGGCCAACGGCTGGTCGAGCTACTTTCAGAGCATCATGAAGAGCGTTCACATCGAGTTGCCCGAATCCCTTCGTGGCGCCGCGTACAAGTTCGTGGAAGACCCTAACAGCATGATGGGTGGCCACTTCGAATCAACAAGTTCTGTGATTAACTTACCGGCAGTGATCGTCGTGGCCATCGTGACCGCGGTGTTAGTCAAAGGCATTCAGGAAAGCGCCGGATTTAACGCGCTGATGGTCGCGATCAAGATTTTTGCCGTGCTGTTCGTGATCGTTGTCGGCGCATATTTTGTCGATCCAAAAAACTGGGAGGTCTTTGCTCCCTACGGCTGGACCGGAATCAGCTTTTTCGGCACTCCGGTTCATGGACAGGCAACGGAAGCGGGAAAACCGTTGGGAATGCTCGCCGGCGCGGCGATTATTTTCTTTGCTTATATCGGATTTGACTCGGTCTCGACGCATGCCGAGGAGGCCATTCAGCCGCAACGCGATGTACCGATCGGAATCATGGCGTCGCTGTTGATTTGCACGGTTCTATACATCGCCGTGGTTGCGGTGCTCACGGGAATGGTTCCATACACCGAGATCGATCCCAACGCGGGAGTCTCCGAGGCATTTCGTCAGCGCGACTTACCGTGGGCCGGAGTCATTATCTCGACCGCGGGGGTGGCCGGAATCACATCGGTGCTGTTAGTCATGATGCTCAGCGCGCCGCGCGTGTTTTTGGCCATGGCGCGGGATGGACTGCTGCCAAAAAGTTTCTTTGCCGATGTGCATCCCCGTTTCCGCACACCGTGGAAAAGTACGATCCTGGTAGGGCTCTTCGTTGGTACTCTGGCGGGCCTGTTGCCAATTGATTCGCTATTGCACCTGACCAACATCGGTACGCTCTTCGCGTTTGTCGTGGTGTGTGCCTCAGTGTTGATTATGCGGCGAACTAACCCCAACGCCGAGCGGCCGTTTCGATGCCCCTGGGTGCCGCTCGTTCCACTCTTGGGCATTGGCTCGTGTCTGTTGCTGATGTTCTCGCTGCCCGCGGCGAACTGGTATCGCCTTGGCGCGTGGCTGCTGCTTGGGCTTGTGATTTATTTCTTGTACAGCCGGAGGCACAGCGTGCTCGGCAAGGAGCTGCGGGGCGAGATTGCGGCGCACGGCGTTTCGCCCGCCGGTATGCCAACGTCGGATCCCGGTAAACACCCGCATTGATGCTCCTTGAAGCCGCCACGGGCCAGCCGATTTCCTTCGTCATTGGTACTTAGTTCGTCATTCGGATTTCGGCATTCGTCATTGACCCTCACGTATACCGCACACCGCGGTGTTCCGGCTCGAAGAACGCCGGCAGACAGGCCATCGACGCGAACTAGTCCGTCACGCGTGAGCTCGATCGAGTCTTCGTTGACGGTGAGATAGCCGTCGGTTTGATACTCGCGCCAGACTTCGTTCCATTCGTCGAGGATCTCGACGCCGAACTTGCGGCGGAAGTAGTCGGCGTTGAGCCGGCCGGTTTTGAGCTGGAGTATCAGCTCGCGGACCAAGAGCTGGTGAGGCGTCGGCCGCATGCCGCGTCCGAGGGGCAGCTCGCCCTGGTTGAGGGCGCCGACGTACGTCGGCCCATTCCGGCAGGTTCTGATAGTGGACGCCGGAGATATGCCCGAAGCTGGCGACACCGGTTGCCAACAAGTCGCTGCCGCGCCAGAGGTTGTCGCGGTAGCTGAAGTTGACCTTGCGTTTGTCTTTGACGACGGTGTATCCGCTCGAAATCGAGTAGCCGGCCGACAATAACTCGTCGTATGCGTAGTCGAGCCAGCGGCGTTTGGTTGGCCAGTCGGCGACCGGCAATCTCGACATGCTCGCCGAGGATGTTCTTGGAGTACACCGTGTTAAACGGCAATTCGAGCTGATAGATCGTGACGCTGTCGGGAGAGAGATCGATGGTCTTCTTGATGTTCTCGCGCCAGTTCTCCTCGGTCTCGCCGACCATCCCGGCGATCAGATCGATGTTGGTGTTGTAGAAGCCGGCATCGGTGATCCACTTCCAGGACTTCAGAATCTCGCCGGAAAGGTGGGCACGGCCGTTTTCTTCCAAGACCGCGTCGCTGAAATTCTCGACGCCGAGACTGATTCGCGTGACGCCGAGCTCCTTCAGCGTGTGCACCTTCGGCTCGCTGAGCGTGCCAGGCTCGCACTCGAACGTGACTTCCTCGGCATGATCCCAGTTGATGTTCGCCCGCAGGCGATCGACGAGCGAAGTGAGCTGCTGCGCCGAAAGGAACGACGGGGTCCCGCCGCCGAAGTAGACGAAGCGAAACGGGCGGCCTCCCATCACCGGCAAGCGGCTGACCAACTCGATCTCGCGCGACAGCGCGGCAACATACTCTTCGACCTCGTGTGAGTTCTTGTCGGTGTAAACGCGGAAGTAACAGAACTTGCAGCGCTTGCGGCAAAAAGGGATGTGCAGGTACAGGCCCAGCGGCGTTGGCTCGCCGGTGTCCCAAGCCGCAAGCGGCGGCGCGTGCATCGCGGCGCGGACGTCGGCGAGCCCCTCGGGCGTCCATTGTGAGAATGGCGGATAATTCGAAATGAAGTAGCTGCCGACTTCGGTTTTGACGGTATCAGTTGACATGAAGCGGCAGTTCTCTCGGCAAGTTATTTCTTTCCGAAGCAGTACACGCGGCCGTCCTCGCTGGCGATAAGCAATCGACCATCGGCAATTGCGGGGGCGCCGTTCAAGCGGCCGCCCATCTCATACTCCCATTCTTTCTCGCCCGTGGTTCGATTCAACCCATAAACGCGACCGTCGGCCGACCCGAAATACACTCTTTGCCCGACGACGACCGGCGAGGAGTTCACTTGCCCGCGGGTCGGGAACTTCCAAAGTCGCTCGCCGGTCCTCGGGTCAACGGCGTGCAGTTGCTTGTCCTGTCCGCCGAAATATACCGCTTCGCTGGTCACTGCGGCCGACGAACGGATCGGCAACTGCCGCGACTTGTCTTGAAATCGCCAGGCAACCTCCTGCTCGCGCCAATTAACGGCGTAAAAGATGCCGCCCTCGCTGCCAAAATAGACGAGGTCGCCGAGCACCGCGGGGGTCGATCCGGTCTGCGACTCGATGGGTATGCTGCTGATTGCCTCGCCCTTATTCACGTCGAGCACATGGAGCTTGCTATCGCAGCCTGCCAGAAACGCACGCCCTTCGACGATTGTCGGCGAGCAGCGGATCTGATCCTCGATCTGGTACTTCCACGATTCTCTACCCGTGGTCGCATTGAGCCGCGTAGAGCGTTCCATCCTGCGAGCCGAAGAGGACATTCTCCTTATAGAAGTTAGGCGCGGAGTTGATTTCCGCTTCACTCTTGTGATGCCATTTCTCGCTGCCGTCCGCCGCACTGAAGCAATGAAAAACGCCGTCGATGTCACCAACAAACAACAGGCCGTCGCGAAATGCCGCTGAAGCGTTGAATCCGGCTTCCTGCTTGGTCTTCCACTTTTCCTTGCCGGTTGCCAGGTGAATGGCGAAGAAGTGGCCATCGAGATCGCCCAAGTAAGCGACACCGTCCGCGACGACCGGTGTCGATTCGAACGCGCCCTTCTCGACGGTGTAAGTCCAGAGCAGATCCAATTCGTCCGGGAGCGTGGAACTCGCCACGCCCGTGGCCAGCACGTTGCCGCGGAACAGCGGCCAATCGGTGGGCGACGGCGATTCGGCCGCGTTTGAGCAAACAAATGCGGCAAGGACCACTACTAACGTTGCGAGCGATCGTGGTTTCATGACTAGTCCTCGTTTCTTTCAAAACGCCGCTTCGTAAATTGACAGTAGCTCCGGTTCGCCCACGGGTCGCGGATTGTGCTTGCCGGTCCATTGGGTTGCGGCCTCGGTGGCCAAATCTGGAAGCCGATTGCGATCGACGCCGCAATCAGCCAACCGGCGAGGCAAATCGGCCTTGGCCGGCCAAGTCCGCGACAAAATCGGCCAGACCCGCCGCGCCGCTTTCCGGTCCAGGGAATCCGTTCACGCCGGCGGTGCATTCGAGCAAGTCTACGTACCAGTGGTTGTATTGGTGACCGTTGAAGCGAACGACGTGCGGCAGCATCAGGCCGATTGCCTGACCATGCGCGATACCGTAATTCGTCGTGAGCGGATTGGCCAACGCGTGCGCGGCGCCAAGCATGCTGTTTTCGATCGCCAGGCCGGCAAAACACGCGCCAAGCTGCATGTCGCTGCGAGCTTCAAGATCGTCCGGGTCCTCGAGCACGTGGCTGAAATTGGCGCCGAGCATCAGCCACGCCTCGCGGCTGAACGCCAGCGACGCGTGGTTTCGAGTCTTGCTCACGTAGCTCTCGATCGCGTGAGCAATGGCGTCGATGCCCGTCAGCGCCGTGACCAGTGGCGGCTGCGTGATCGGTGAGTACTGGGTCCAACAGCGCGATGCGGAAACTCGCCTTCTTGTCGCCGCACGCCATCTTCACGTGCAGTTTGAGAGTCGGTGATCAGCGCGATACGACTGCGTTTCGCTGCCGGTCCCGGCGGTGGTCGGAACGGCGATCATCGGCAGCATCGGCTTGGTGGCCTTGCCGGTGCCCCAATAGTCCTGCATCCGGCCGCCGTTGGTGAAAATGAAGTTGATTCCCTTCGCGCAGTCCATCGAGCTGCCGCCGCCGAGGCCGATGATCACTTCCGGGTCGTAGCGGCGGGCAACCGCAACTCCGGCTTCGACGTTGTCGGTGGTGGGATTCTCCTCCACGCCGTCGAACAGGTGCACGTCGATTCCGGCGCGGCGAATCGCATCGAGCCCGCGCTGCGTGTGCCCGGCAGCGACAATCCCAGGATCGCTCACCACCAATGCTCGCCGGGCGCCCAGCTCGCCCGCCAATTCACCGAGCGAATCGAC
The DNA here is from genome assembly GCA_963829655.1 of Pirellulales bacterium. Taxonomy (GTDB): domain Bacteria; phylum Planctomycetota; class Planctomycetia; order Pirellulales; family JALHPA01; genus JBBDYH01. The sequence continues at coordinate 3,459,435 of CAWHJG010000002.1, read as the reverse complement.
CTTGCCCGGGCCGAAGACGATCCGCGTGCGGGGATGATAATCAAAAGGAACCATGCGGGTTGCGAAGTAGGTGATTCAATCGCGGAGCGTGGCACACCGCGCGTTGCTGCCCGCTCTAATCCATTCTACGCCAGCGCTGCCAGCCGCTCTTTCGGCAACTGGTAGGCACGGGCGCGGTACAGGAAATCGACGATGTTGCCTTCGTGCGGCTGGAGCCAGTCGAGCTTGGTGGTGGGAATCGCCCCGATGTTCAGGCGATCGATGTGGACGGCGTCGGTCAGTTCCGCTTGCCACTTGGCATCGTTGGTAATCGCCGAGCCGACCAAGGTGGGGCCGATCTTCGCGAGCATCTCCTCCTGCGGGCATTCGACGACCGTGACAAACGGAAACATGTATTCCTTCTTCGCGATGGCCTGCTCCGGCGAAGTGCAATGCACGACCGTCGGCCGCAGGTACGCGCAGCGCTCCATCTCGACCAACCGCGGGCCATATTTTTCGGTCGACGTGCGTGACGCCGGCTTCCTTCAAATCCGCTTCGATCGCTTTCCAGACTTGCGACGCCATGCCCGGCACCGTGAACGCCGCCAGCCCGGCCTGCGGGTCATCGGGCGGCTTGACTTCGATCGGTCCGAGCTGCTCGGCCAGGGCCTGAGCGATCTCCTTGGTATGCCGCGATGCCCAAACGCCCGAGCAGTTGATGCAGCCGCGCCCGCTGTTGATGTAAACGCTCTCGGCGATCAGATCGATGTACTTTTCCCACTGATCCACCAGATCGTCGCCGAACAGGATCTTGCTGAAGCCGGGGCCGTGCGCCTGCACTCGCGGGTTGCCCTTGTATCGCTCGACCGTGGCCGTGCCGCCGAAGATCATGCTCCGCTGGCAGGCGCTGAGCACGGCCGCCCCCACGTCGCCGCCGCCGGGATAAATCGAGATCGCCTCCGCGGGAATGCCGGCCTGCACAAACGCCGCCGTCATGCGATACGGCGTCCACGGCTCTTGCGGACCCGGCTTGAGCACCAGTCCGATTTGCATCGGAATCACCGGCAGCCACAGCGTGTGCACGCCTGGCGAATTCGACGGAAGCACCAGCCCGACCGCCGGCGATTGCGCCTGATAACTGACCACGACGCCGCGGCTTTCAACGCCGTAGCCGCGCGAAAGGATCGAAAGCGGCAGGCCGCGCGTCAGCGCGTCGAGCATCCGGTCCATGTTCGAAAGCACGAAGAAGTTCTTCTGCATGTTCGCCTTGCACATGTGCACCGGCAAGGCCCGTGCTGGCCGACTGCTGGTGGGCGAACTCGTCGGGCGATTGCGTGCCGTCGCCCATCGGCAGCGTGGCGTTGAGATACAGCTCGCCGGCCTTCTTGACGCGCTCGATCAGATCCTCGATCGGAATGTCGCGCAGGACCTGTCGGGCACGCGGAGCGTGACGCATGTCGCGCTCCAGCATGCCGCCGTTGGCCTGGCTGACTTTGGCGATCGGTTCGCCGGTGATGAAGTGCCGCACCTCATCTTTTTCGAGCGAGTCGTACGGCTTGCCCCAGCGAAGGACGGGAAGTGTGAGCATAGGAGAAAGTTCGGAGTGCGGAGTTCGGAATGCGGAGTGATATGTCGCCGGGCGCCTCTCACATAATCAATAAACGCCGACGGTCGTTCCTTCGGCCAGCTCGTGGAACGGCCGCACGCCGCTGACGCCGTCCCAGGGATATTTTGCGAACGGCGGCTCGCGCTCCCCTTCGTCGCGCTCCAGGAAGCCGGGCACGAAGAACTCCTTGGTCATCGTATACAGCTTGACCCGGCCGGTCCCGCCATAAGGCACGATCTGGTTGTTATCCTTGAAGTCGACCACCTCCAGCACCGCGCGCGGCTGCGGCGCGTAGTAGCTGATCTTGTAGCCATCGGCCGGGCCAACCGGCTTGCTCGCAGCCAGGCCCATCAGCGTGTTGCCGTAGGTCGGCGTCATGTAGACGCGATCGTCCAGAAATTCCTCCATCGCGAACCGCGTCCACTGCGGCGTGAACTCGGTGCCGCCGGAGAAAATGCCGGTGATGCCTTGATCGGGGATGCTGCTGCCGCGCTTTTCGAGGGCCAGTGCGAGCGACTCCAGCAGCTTCGGCGTCGTAAACATGCACTTGATGTCGTGCCCGGCCGACAGAACCGTGATCGCCTGATCGATGCAATGCTGCTTGTACGCGTCGAGATGCTCCATCCACCCTTTCTTGATCAGCTTGACGACCCACCGCGGATCGAGATCGATGCAAAAGCAAATCCCGCCGCGATGCTGAGCCAGGTGCTCGACCGCCAGCCGCAGCCGCCGCGGCCCGCTCGGTCCGAGCATCAGCCAGTTCGAGCCCTTGGGAAAAAACTTGTCCGGCAGCGACTCGCTGAACATCGAGTAGTCGATGCGAAAGTCCTCGGCTGCAATGCGGCTCTTGGGAATGCCCGTCGTGCCGCCGGTTTCGAACACGTAGATCGGCTTGTCGGCAAACGCCTTGGGCACCCAGCGGCGGACCGGCCCGCCGCGAAGCCATTCGTCCTCGAACTCCGGAAACTTCTTGAGGTCGTCGAACGACTTGATCTCCTTGAGCGGATCGAACTTCAGCTCCTTCGCCTTGGCCAGCCAGAACGGGCAGCCCGTCGACTCGTGAAAGTGCCACTGCACGGTTTCGTGCGTGTGGGCGTCGAGCTGGTCTCGCGCAGTGCGCCCGGCGTTGTCGAGATTGGAGTCGATAGTCGTTTTTGTTGCAGCGGTCGTGCTCATGGAACACTGTTTAGGCTATGAATTGAATCGCGGAGCGAAAGTGGGCGTAATTAGCGCATAGAAGTTGCTGGCGGGAGCTTGCGGGCGGGAGACTTGTTCAAACGAGTCTCACCTTGAAAATACCCGAGACGGGGCGGGAAAACAACGCCCGCCGGCCATATCTACCGTCGCGGCCGCCCGATCATCACCACAACGCCTAAGACCGCCACGGCAAAGAGGGTAAGCGCCGAGGTTCCGGCACCGGCGTGAGCAAGAATGCCCGCTGCTGTCCCGCGGGGTTTGTGCCCCAGCCCACAATCTGGCCGACGTCGTTGATCGCAGTGGCCTCGGCCAAAGACCAGCCAGCCCCACTCGAATCGAGGAGAGTTCTTAATTCGTGGAGCGTTCCATCCTCAGTCCACAAGGCAGCTCTAAGAAATCCACTATATCCAACGATCAATCCCTGCTCGTTGATGTCAAATGCAGCGCTTCGCTCGCCCGGAGCCGCCGCCAGGAACTGCATTGCGCCACTCGTCGACCACGTAACTGCGCTGCTGCGAATTCCGTCGGGGACAAATCCAACGACTTGCCCAAGGTCGTTAACGCCTTCGGCCGAGGAATTCGTTACGCCGGGAAGATGGGCGAGTCGTCGTAGGCCGGTAGCCTGAGTCCACCTAACTGCCTGCTGCATTGTTCCAATCTGGTTTCGTTCCCGGCCGACGATCGTATCGCCATTGTTGATGTCTGAAGCCTCGGTCCATATCCCAGACGGCCCCGGCGGTGTGAGATGTCCCAACCCCATTACCGCGCCTACGCCGTCCCAATAAAACGATGATGCGCCACCGATGTCTCGAATGAATCCAGCCACGTGCCCATGATCGTTGATCGCAACGCCTGTGTGCCACTCTTCGAGGGGAACACGAAGGCCGGGCAATGGCCGCTTGCCGGCTTCCTCTGTCCAGATAAACCCGTTGGGGCCGCCCCCGCCACCGACAGCCGCGCCTAGGTCATTTACATCAATGGCACTGTAAAGACGGGACATGCTTTGCGGCGGCAGCAGTTCAAACATCCTTGATGCTGGAGTCCAAACGAACGCGCGTGAGAAGTAGCTGGTGTCGGCGCTGGACCCACTTCTGCCGACTACAATGCCCGCGTTGTTAATGCCTTCTGCGAATGAGTAATCTTGACCAGGCAAAACACTCAGGTCCGTAATGCTGTAGAGCGGCGCTGCAAGCGTTGTTCCGGGATCGCTGGCGGCAATCAAGAACGAGAGAATCACACTCAGTAGCCAAACAATGCGCATCGCAGTCTCCGCAGGAACCGGCCCTGCCACGAGCTCGTGGAAGACTTACATATAGCTGCTTGTAGAACCGCTTTCAACAAAGCGGTCGAAAGGCAGTTACGGAGAGTAAGAGGCGCGACCGCGATCAGACTGGGTTACGCCTGATTACTCGTCGGATTCGGCACGCTCGAAAGCTGCGAGAGCACTTGCAGCACGCCGTTGAGATGGGCCAGACGCGGCCCGTAACGGTCGATGAACTCGTTGAGCACAAACTCGCCGTCGAGCATGTCGTCGGCGGTGTCGTTCACGTCGCGCGTCAGGTTTTGCAGGAACTCCGCCTGCACCTTGCCCAGCGCGTCGGCTGCCGCCTTACAGTTCCTGGCCAGTCGCGGGTTGGCCTGCTTCCATTGGCCAAGCTCGGCCTGCCGTTGGCGATGATTCGAACCGATCTGAGCGACCAATTCCTGCAAGATCTCGTTCTGCCGGTCCTGGGCGTTCAGGATCTCGCGAAGCAATCGTGTCTGCTCGGCCCCCTGTTCCAGACCACTCGGTGCGGAGCCGGGATGGGCCGACAGGGCGGTGTCAACTTGGGTAAAAAGCGAGGTGACAGCGTGCGGGTTGTTGGGCATATCAAACGGTTTGGGACGAAGATTTGGATTCCGTTACCTAGGGCCATTCTAATTGGCAATTCCGCGGATTGCCACTATTCGACGCGGCAACACAATAAAGAAGCCATTTTGTGAGCGACAGCACGTGCGAGTGTGGTTGGCAAGCATGGCCAATTTGCACGCAGAGTTTGCCGGGCTTATCCAGTCGCGGCACGCGAATGCAATTTACCGTGGATTTGTTGCTCCGCAGCCACCCGTTGGCCCCCTAAAGTCGTTCGCTAAATAGCCCCGATGCAATGGAAGGCCCCGGCCCGGTTTGGATTCCTCCTTGCCGCGTCACGCATGCTGAGTCACTGCACCGTGGAGAATGCATGTCTAAGTCGCAAGCGAAGCCGGCGGCCGTGGGTTTTCTGTCGATGGTCGAGCATGAATCGCTGGGCGTTTCTGGTGGCTATCTGGTGCTGAACCTGGCCGGACGGCCGTTGGAGTTTCATTTTACCGCGCCGCTCAAGCCGAACCGCGCCAGGAAATCCTTTACGGGCCGACGCTTGAGTCGTATTTGTACGGCGAGCAAATCGGGCAGGCGCTGGTGACCAAGTGCGGGTTGGATGTGAGTGCGATCTTTGTGGACCGAGTGGGAACTCTCGCCGTCCGACAGTACGTTAATGCGCCGGTAGCGCTTGTCGAAAATGGCGTGAGAGATGTGCGCGGCGATGCAACGACGACGATGAAGCGTTTTGAAATTCGGAATCACACGCTAGTCGTTCCGGCGACCCGAGAGGATGATCGCCAGCAACTATTGGCGCGAACGAGGGAGCTAGGCGAGAGCTTTGACTTAGCCGAGCCGTTTGAGCGCGTTCAGGCCGCGATCGAGGAAGCACAGCGGAGCAGTCGCAAAGCGGCGTGAAGTCAACGCCGCTGGCTGTGAGGCCCAATCGGCGAAGCATTGTGGCAGCCCGCGATCGTGGAGAACTGGTCAATGTCGCCGGACTCGAAGCCGCGGATTAGCTTTTCACAAGTGGCGCTGCAACTTCCGGTAAATGTTTTTGAATCGCCGCCGTTTGCCAGCGAAATGCCGATTGAATTGCACGGCATTTACCCCAGGCTGGAATCACCTGCGGTGTTGTCGGCTGCGATTCGAAGTGATCCGGTTCGAGCGATCAGTTGTCGATTCTCCCCGCCGATTTCCGGGCTCGAACGGCCCGCGCCCGGTGCCGCTCCGCCGCACTCGTTGCAAACACCGGAGCAGCTAAAGTCGGCGGCGCAAAAGCTGCGCGGAGTCACGCGACTCAAGCCGCCGCCCGATACCGTGAAGCTGGCGGATCGCTTGTTCTATTTATTGCAGCCGTCGCTGGAGACGGTGATTGCTGAAGCGGCGCTGGAGTTTCCGTGCGAGCCGTTTTCGTACCAGTTTGAGGGCGTGGCGTTTCTTTATCCCCGCGTGGCGGCCGTGCTCGCCGACGAGATGGGGCTTGGCAAGACAATGCAGGCGATCACTGCGATTCGGCTGCTATTGCATGCGGGCGAGATCAGATCAGTCTTGCTCGTGTGCCCCAAGCCGCTGGTAAGTAATTGGCAGCGCGAGTTCTCCCGGTGGGCGCCCGAGCTGCCGCTGGTAGTGATCGAAGGCGATCAAGCGCGTCGGCAATGGCAATGGGGGTTGGCGGATACACCGGTAAAGATCGCAAACTATGAATTGTTGGTCCGCGATCGCGAGCTGGTTGAACAAGTTGATCTGGTGGTGCTGGACGAAGCGCAGCGGATCAAAAACCGCGGTGGGGCGACGAGCCAGGTCGTGCGATCGATCCCGCGGACGCGGGCGTGGGCGCTCACCGGCACGCCGGTCGAAAACAGCTCGGACGACCTGGTGGGAATCTTCGATTTCCTCGCGCCTGGTCACTTGCACCGCCACATGAAGCCGCGAGCGATGGGGCGTGCGGTTTCCGACTTCATCCTTCGGCGGACGAAGGAGCAGGTGCTTACCGAGCTGCCGCCCAAGCTGTTTCGCGATGCGGACATCGAGCTGTCAGCGGAACAGCGCGAGACCTATGCGCTCGCCGAGGAAGAGGGCGTGCTCCGGCTGACGCAAATGGGCGAAAGCGCCACGATCCAGCACGTGTTCGAGCTGGTGTTGCGATTGAAGCAGATCTGTAACTTCGATCCGGCCACCGGCGAAAGCAGCAAGCTCGAGCGCCTAGTGGCTGACATCGAAGAAGTGGCCGCCAGCGGCCAGAAGGCGATCGTATTCAGCCAGTGGGTGGACACGCTCGAGCGCCTGCGCCCGCGGCTTGGCTCATTTGGCGTGCTGGAATACCACGGCAAGATCGGACAGCGACAGCGGGACGCCGCCATCGAACAGTTCCGCGGCGACCGGCAAAAGCACGTGATGCTGATGAGCTACGGCGCGGGTAGCGTGGGGCTGAATCTGCAATTCGCCAGCTATGTGTTTCTGTTTGACCGTTGGTGGAACCCGGCGGTCGAAGACCAGGCCATCAGCCGCGCTCACCGGATTGGCACCACGGGTCCGGTCACCATCACGCGCTTCCTGGCGCTCGACACCATCGAAGAACGGATCAACCAGGTGCTTCAGGAAAAGCGGGAGCTGTTCGATACGATTCTGTCCGGCGCCGATGGCCACCGCTCGGTCGGCTTGACGCAGCAGGAAATCTTCGGGCTCTTCAAGCTCCGCTGCCCGACCGGGCCGATTCGGGTGGCCGCGTAGAATCAAATCCCAAACTGCCGCAACACCAGCTCAAACACATCAGCGTCGGTCATTGGCGGGCCTTCCAACACTCCAGGCTGCGATGTGAGAATCACGCCACGCTGCCACGCTTCGCGCGCCGGAGCGCCGTGCGACCCCCGGATGAGCGTCGCGTCGAGCGGAATTGACTTCGTTGCCAAGTCTAAGTGCAGCTCGACGGGGTCGTAGCCCGGCTTGCGGTGAATATCGACCGTGCGGGCGTACTTCGGCGCTTTGGCGTCATCGTTCCACCAATAGTAGGCCTGCCAACTGTTGGGCGTGGAGATGAGCACGACATCGCCCGAGCGGTCATGGTCGATGTCGTATTTCTGTCGATCGACACCGGCAAGTACCTCGTCGAAGCCTTCACGGCCGGAAAAAAGATCGGCCACTTGCCGCGCAATTTGCTCGTCGCGCTCGCGGACAAACACGTGCGAAAATTGATGATCGACCATTGCCCACGCGCGGCTCTCCACCAAATCCAGCTCTTCGCCGCCATCACTTTCCCGAACGGACAGCAAGCCGGCGTCGCGCAAAACGCGGTTGGGATAGGTCACGTGATCGACCGGCGTGATCGCGTACTCGCTGCACACGATATACAGCGGCGCGAACTGCTGATCGAGCAATGCGCCATATGCCTCGTTGAAGCCCGCAATCAACCGGCCCAAAACCTCGTCGAGCTCGCCGAGGGCGGCGATGGCCTGTGTGCTGTCGGGGCCGTGTTTCTGCGCCGCGTAGTCCAAATGCGGCAAGTAGATGTAGAAGAAGTTGGGACGATGGTCGCGCGCCGCGACAACGGCGGAATCGGCGATCCACGCCGTGCTTTTGATGTTGGCCAGCGGCCCCCAAAAGTGTTGCAATGGAAAGTGACCGAGGCTATCGCGTAGCTCTCCATACATTTCGCGCGGCTGCGTGTAGCACCAGAGCGACTCGCTGCCGTCCGGGTTGTGGATAGGCGCCGGCGTGCACACGTAGTCGGCGCCGCAGCCTTTGGCGAGCAGCGGGAACCAGACAGCCGAAGTGATCTCGCTATTGTGATGGTGCAGGAGGTCCCAGATCTGTGTCCCGTTGATGGCGTCGTTCCAGGCGGTCCACATTTCCACCTTCTGCTTGTCGCGCCAAAAGAAGCCGTTGGCCACGACGCCGTGCTGCCGCGGCAATTTGCCGGTGGTCATGTTGACCTGCACCGGGCAAGTGACGCACGGAAAACTGGGCACGAGCGCCGTCCGGTCGCCGGCCGACGTGAGCTGCCGGAGATTCGGCATCGCGACCAAATCCTTTTCGCGGAGACCCGGTACCGAAAGCAAAACGACAAAGTCAGGCATGAGTGCAGTTCAGGTTTCAGGGTTCAGAACAAGCGGCGCAAGAAAGTCGAACGATTTTCGAGCGGCTTCAGGGAACATGTGGCTGTGGCGGCTCAGTTCAACGTGAACGCCGCCGGCGTAGCCGATCTTGCGCAGCGCGGCAAGGATTGGCGGAAAGTCAATCTCGCCGTCGCCAAACATCAGGTGTTCGTGCACGCCGGCTTTCATGTCCTCGATGTGGACATTGACGAGGCGCGAACCCCAACGGCGGATCTGGTCGGCGATTGGCGTTTCACCCTGGCATTGCAGGTGGCCAATGTCGAGCGTCAGGCGGAAGCAGGGCGCATCGATGCGTTCGATAAGCTGTTGGTAGCGATGCATCCTGTCGATAAACATGCCGGGTTCCGATTCAAAGCCGATTGTGGCGCCGCGTCGCTCGGCATGCTCAACCACCGGTTTGAGTCCTTCAACAAGCCATTCAAAGGCATTCTGCTCTGCAATGCTCTGATGCAATACCCCCGACCACAGCGACACGCAGTCGCTCTTGAGTTCGGCGGCGATATCAACGGCATGCCGATAGAACGCGACACGCCGCGAGCGTTCCGCGGGATCGGCGGTCATCAACGTCGGCTCATGCTTGTGCCATGGATCAAGCAGGAACCGAGCGCCGGTTTCAATCACCGATCGCATTTGATACCGACCCAAGAGCGACCTGACACGGTCAATCTCCGCAGGCAGGCCGCGCTCGTATGGATTGAGCAGCGTGTGATCGATCGTCAATGCGATGCTCTGGTAGCCAATGTCGGCGAGGATCGCGATCGCGTCCTCGATCGGGTGGTGCGCAAAGCCGTTCGTGTTGTAACCCAGAAGCATTATTCAGAAAACTAAGTGGAGTATACCCAGCGGCCGAGGACCAGCATCGGGATCAAGAGCAGCATGATCGCGATCGCGTGTCCGGTTCCGCGGACGGCAAAACATACCACTGCGTCGAGCATCACCAGCGAGAAAATGCACTGTCGCACCGCGGCCTGCACATAAAGCGGATGCGGCTCGATCGCTGCCCGGACGCATCGCCACCCGATCAGCGCGGCGAGTGCGATCCACAATAAATTCCACCGCTCCGGCTCCAATTGGAGCAGCGGGACAACGCCGTCCGCCGGAGCGAATCGCGGGAACAACGCGAGCATGAGAATACCGATGCCGCTGACCAGAATGGCAAGCAAAAGTTGTAGGCGGTTGCTGGTGTCGGCCTCGGTGCGGGCGAACCAGGTAACGCCGATGATGTAGATGGCGATCCCTCCGGCAATCAGGTAATTCCATTCCGACCAAATGGCGAGCGAAAGGCTCATCCCGAGCAGCACATTCAATTGGCGGCAGAGTCCCATCCCGAGCGGGCCAAATGGAGTACGCTTCAAGAACGAGTCGTAAGCAACGACGCCGGCCGCCAGCAGAATCGCGATCCAAACCGCACGCAAATCGCCGCTCAACTGCGAGACAATCCAACCCAAACCCACGCCTGCGACTAACAATCCGGAACCGAGTGCCGTGGCAGTCTTCATCGGCACGCGACCCGACGGAAGCGGCCGCGACGGCCGTTCTCGGCGATCGATCTGAAAGTCGAATACATCGTTGAGCACGATGCCGGCGGTGTACAGGCAAGCCGATGCCGCGATGAGCAAGCCCGGCAATAGGTATTCTTGCGGCGCGGCCGCGAACAGATCGAAGCCCGGCCGAGTGACGAGAAAACCCATCATCACGTCGGCGATTGCCGTGAAGACGTTTGGCAGGCGCGTGAGCTGAAGATAAGCGAGCAGCTTGCGAGGCACGGCCTGTCATTGCTCCAAGGGGATGCCCAGTTTGTTCATCAGGTCCGTCATATACTGCTTTGCCTCGCGCGCCGCGTTGTCAGGGTTGTCGATGTAAGGGTATAGCTCGACCGTGATCCAACCGCGGTAATCGGTCTTGCTTGATTTCCAGAAGCGTGGCGGCGAAATCAATCGCGCCGTGGCCGGGGATCAGGTGCTTGTGAACGCGCGTGGCGGCGATGTCCTCGAAGTGGTAATGCACCGTGTGCGGCCGCATCTTGGCGATCCAATTCTGCGGGTCCTCGCCGACGCAATACGCGTGGCCGATGTCGAAGTTCAGCCCGACCCACGGCGAATTGATCCGCTTCATGAATTGCAAGTACTGGCCGAAGGTCTCGATGAACAGCTCCGGCTCCGGCTCGATGAGAAGTTTCACCTGCACCTGCTCGGCGACCTCGACGCACGGCATCAGCTCGTCATAAAAGATGCTGGCCGCCTCGTCCCAGGTTTGCTCCTTGGTGAGATAGCCCGCCCGGCTCGGTCGTGATGTTCGGTGCGCCGAGCTCAGCCGCCAGACGCAGAGCGCGCTTCGTGTGTTCGCGGCGGATCGCGCGGTAGTGCGGATCGGGGTCGGTCCAGCCCGGATGCCAATACGGCTGCCGCGGATCGGCCACGGCGTTCATCATGAACGCGTTGACGTTGGCGATCGTGAGCTTGTGCTTCTCCAGCGCCGGCGGATCGACTCCTTCCGCTCCTGCCAACAACCCCGCCGGCCAGGCGTGCGGCACGTCGGCGAGGATCTCGATGCCGGTGTACCCGAGGTCGCGCGATCTTGGCGATCGTGTCCTCGATCGAGAAGTGCATGTAGGCGTTGCTGGAAAAGGCGAGTTTCATGCGGAAGGGTCGTTTTTCAACGGGTGCAAACGCGAGCGCAGTGCTGTCCGATGCTATTCGATGGTCACCACGACTCCGGGGCAAAGACGCAAGTTGATTTGTGCGAGGATGGGATCGATCTCCGCCGGCATGTCACCATAGACCTCGTTCAGCCGTCGGGTAATCGTGGTTCCATCTCGATTGATTAGAAATTGTCTCAAGGCAAGAGTGTACAACTCGCTTCGAGAAATCGAAAGCCGACGAGACATTTCCTCAGCTTGCTCAAATAACTTCTTCGGGATTGAGAGCGTGATTTTCATCGTAGCGATTTAAGATGGCCGGACCTATCTAGCTCGGAGGGCACCTCAGCTACTCGCGCTGCGATAACTTTCCAGCGCGGTTAAACAGCCAGCGCGAGCCGACCAGGCTGCCGCAGTGGCAGCCAACGTAAACACGGCCAGCAGTTGTTCCGCTCCTGGAACGGCTGGGCCAGAGCGCGCGGGCACGTTCACGACCACCAACACGGGAATGATGAACGTAAAGATCCGCCGCAGCGGGTCGCCGAGCGGGCCGCTTGGTAGATCTCCATCGGGTAGCGCGAAAAGTTCGTGATGTAGAACCAGAAGTCGTAGAGGTTCTGGTTGCGGCCCAGCCAGATGCTGGTCGGAGCCGAGCGCGATCATGAGGCTGTAGAGAATCGCCACGCCGCACAGCACATAATACGGGTACAGCAGCGCTGGCACGGACGCCGGACGCGTAGTCGAGCTGCGCCAGCGAGTACGTCATCAGCACGATCGCGAAGATGAAGTTCGACAAGCTCGACCAATCGACCTTCGCCAGCGAGATCAGAAACTGCGTGTCGATCGGCTTGAGCAGGGCGAAATCGAGGCCCGCCGGTGCGCACCTGCTCGCTGAACTCCTCGGCGTTGGGCATGAAGAACGCTTGGACGAGGCTGTTGACGAACAGCGTGGTCGAGAGGAACACGAAGAACTCCTACTTCCCCCAGCCCGTGTCGGGTCCGATCGCTCGGCGTGTACTCGAAAACCAGCAGGTAGAAGCCGAGGTTCATGAACATCCACGACAGCGACGAGACGACTCGATGAGGAAGTTCGCGCGAAACGTCATGTCGCGCACCAGGCGATTGCGGGCGAACGTCGCGAACACGCGATGCATAAGACAGGTTGAGACTGCATCGTGGACCTTGCTCTATCCTCCAAATGCTGTATCGCCGGCAGGCCGCGGTTGAACGTGACGCGGCAGACGACGATGAAAAACACAAGCCAGGCCAACTCGATCCACAATGCTTGCACCAGGTCCGTGCCCTTGGATCTTGCCAAGAAATACGGCCGCCGGGAAATACGCGAGGTATTGCAGCGGCAGGATGCGAACGACGTCGCCCCAGGTCACGCTGCCCGCCATTGTCACGCCATCGAGCATGTCGATCGGGAACATGTGCCCCGAGAGGAAAAAGATGAACAGCATGTAGACGAACAACAGCGAGCTGACCTCGAGCAACCAGAAGCCGATCATGCCGAGCGCGGCTTCCAGAAAAAAGCCCAGCAGGAACGCCATGACCAGCGACGCGATAAACGCCAGCCACGTCCCGGCATCCGGAGCGGGCGGGAAGTAATCCCGGCACAGGTAAAACACCAGCGCGAACGGCAGGAGGGCGACGCTGTAATACACCAGCTTGTGCGCAATTCGGCTGAGCAGCAGAAAGCCGATCATATCGACCGGCTGCGTGATGAATTTCTTGATCGAGCCGTCGCGGATGCTGCGTGCGATGCCGGATGCGAGCCCGGGCATGCTGGAGAACGCGCGGGCGATCATCGTGAGCAGGTAGTAGGCGATGATGTCGTCGCGGTTGAAGCCCGCGATGACCTGAGGCTGAGCCATCCTCGCTTCCGACCGCGGCGAAAACGGCCGTCCACAGGAAGATCTGAGTGACGATCGGCAGGAACCGCATCAGCGTGCCCAGCGCGAAATCGCCGCGATAGACCAGCCGCTCCTCGATGCAGATGCGCAGGATGATCCACCAGGTGCTCAGTCGGGCGGCAAGGGACATGGCTGAGTGGAGGGGTGCGGTTAACGGGCGACTTGCTCGGCGGCGCGTTGCGGACGTGGCTCAGTCGGCGGCGGCGGTTCGCCAGCCGCGTGGGTAAACAGCTCGGCGATGACTTCCTCGAGCGGCGGGTCTTCGACGCTGACGTCCTCCACGCTGTGATTGGCGAGGATCGAGGCCAGCACCTCGGGCACCGTCGCGCGGTCGACCTTCAGGCGCACCTTCGGAGCTTGAACGTCGACCAATTCGCCGTAGCGCTGCCAGTCGTTGGTGACGTCGTCTTCGGCCAACTGGAGCGTGATGACCTTGTGGCCGCTGAAACGGTCGATGATTCCGTCGAGCGATCCGTCGTAGACGATCCGGCCCTGAGCGATGATCACGACGCGGCGACAAAGCGCGGCCACGTCCTTCATGTAGTGGCTGGTCAGCAGGATCGTGATGCGGCGAAGCTGCTGGTAGTGGCGCAGGAAAGTCTGGATGTTGTGCTGAGCGATCACGTCGAGGCCGATCGTCGGCTCGTCTAAAAACAGCACCTCCGGCGAGTGCAGCAGGGCCGCGATAAGCTCCATCTTCATCCGCTCGCCGAGCGAGAGCTCGCGGACGGGCTGCCTGAGCAGGTGGCGGCAGCTTAAGAGCTCGGTGAGCTCGTCGCGCGTGCGATCGAAGTCGGCCGGCGGAATGCGGTAGATCTCTTGATGCAGGCGGAACGATTCCTGGGCGGGCAGGTCCCACCAGAGCTGGTTCTTCTGACCCATCACCAATGCGAAGCGGCGGCGATAAGCGTTTTCGCGTTTCCAAGGGACGTGGCCGAGGACGCGGGCCATGCCGGCACTAGGCGTGATCACGCCGGAGAGCAGTTTAAGCGTCGTCGTCTTGCCAGCGCCGTTGGGGCCAAGAAACGCGACGAACTCGCCTTGCTCGACCGTCAAGGTCGATTGACCGCACGGCTTGAACATCGCGATACTCGCGTTTGAACAGCCCGCGAACAGCCGCGAGGAGGCCTTCCTGCTTTTGATAAACGCGATAGGACTTCGAGAGTCCGTTGATTTCGATGACGGGCATGCAGGGATTATAAGCGAGAATGCGGAGTTCGGAATGAACGGCGGTGATACCGCAGGGCGCGATACACCTTACATTGTCGGTCTGCGACGAGGGGGATATAATCCGCGCTTTAACATGTTTCAGCGTTGAGGCTTAACCACGGAGGAACGAGCGACGAGCGGCTACCGCGTTGGCATTGGACACGACACTCACCCGCTTACAGCGGGCGGCCCGTTGCGGCTGGGCGGCATCGACGTGGCGCACGATAAGCAAGCGGTGGGCCATAGCGATGCCGATGTGCTCTTGCACGCGATCACGGATGCGATTCTTGGCGCCGCGGCGTTGGGCGACATTGGAGAACTATTTCCCGATACTGCCGCGGAGAACCGCGGGCGCGATTCGGCCGACATGCTGCGAAGGGCATACGGGGCCGTGCGGGCTTCCGGCTACGCCGTGATCAACGTCGATTGCATTGTGTTCGCAGAGCGGCCGAAGCTGTCAGCTTACAAAGAGGCAATGCGAAGGCGAATCGCGGAGATTCTTGGATTGTCGCCCGATTCCGTCAGCGTGAAGGCGAAGACCGGCGAGGGGGTCGATGCGGTTGGCCGCGAGGAGGCGGTGATGGCTCAGGCCGTCGTATTGCTTGCGCCCTAGAATCTGTTTCTTACCCAAATATAGCACATAGGATTTGCTTCGAGCATGTCGTCGCCAGCACCGATTCGCATTTATAGCACGCTGACCCGCACGAAGGAGCCGTTTCAGCCGGTGACGCCGGGCGAAGTGGGCATGTATCTTTGCGGCCCGACGGTGTACAAGCCCAGCCACATCGGGCACATGGTGGGGCCGGTGATTTTTGACGCGATCAAGCGGTATCTGACTTATTGCGGCTATCGAGTGACGTGGGTGGTCAACATCACCGACGTGGACGACAAGCTGATTAATGAGTCGAACGCGCGGGGAATGACGATGGCGGCAACTTGCCGAAGAGATGACCGCCGACTACCTGCGGAATCTGTCGGCGATGGGCGTGGACACGATCGACCATTTTCCCAAGGCGACGGAGAACATCGAGGCGATCATTCAGCTCACGCAGCGGCTGATCGATCGAGGGTTTGCGTATGCGAGCGGAGGGGACGTGTATTTTGAGGTGAGCAAGGACTCTCAGTACGGCAAGCTCAGCCGGCGGTCGCTGGAGAGCATGCAAGGCGAAGGGGGCGACATGGCGGAGCGGAAGCGATCTCCGGCGGATTTTGCCCTGTGGAAGAGCGGCGAAGCCGGTGAGCCGGCGTGGGACAGCCCCTGGGGGAAGGGTCGGCCGGGTTGGCACATCGAGTGCTCGGCGATGAGTCACGGCATCCTCGGAGAGACTTTTGACATTCACGGCGGCGGACTGGATCTGATTTTCCCGCATCATGAGAACGAGATTGCGCAGAGCGAATGCTGCCACGGCAAGCCGCAGGCGAAGTATTGGCTGCACAACGGACTGATGCAGGCCGCGCAGCGAGGTGGGAAAGGTAGGGGGACGGGCGACGCAAAAGCGACTGATGGCGCGGCGATTTCCGATTCCGATGCAGCGACTCAACCGGCGGGCAAAATCAGCAAATCGACGGGGGCGGCGCCGTTCAGCGAACTGTTGAAGCGACACTCGCCGGAGACGATTCGGTTTTTTCTATTGAGTACACACTATCGCAGCCCGATTCAGTACAGCGAAGCGCTGCTGGAAGAGACCGCGCGGAGCCTGGAGACGTTTTACCGGTTCTTCAAGCGATATGAACGGATCACGGGTGAGCGCTACTTTGAAAATAAGCCAGTGGCGACGCGCGGCTGGCGGTTCAGCAGGATGAAAACAGCGGGGAAGTGGGACCGGTGAGGCAGCGTTTTTTGGATGCAATGGACGATGACTTCAACACGGGTGTGGGTGTGGCGGCGCTGTTTGACCTGGTGAGGTCGCTGAACAAGTTTGCCGACGCCGAGAAGCTGGAGGAGGGCAAGCCGAGTGCCGTGAAGCTGGCGGAGTTCAAACGAGGCACTCTAACGTTGCGAGAGTTGACGGCGACGCTGGGGCTATTTCTCAAGCCGGTCGAAGCCAAGGCAGTTGGCGGCGACGACGCGTTGGTGGGCCAGCTCGTTGAACTGTTGATTGAGGTGCGGGCAAATGCTCGGAAGAACAAGGATTTTGCGACGGCGGACACGATTCGCAGGCGGCTGGGCGAGATCGGGATTGTGCTGGAGGATCGTCCGGGGGGGACGGAGTGGACGCGGGCCTAAGTGCGGAATTCGGAGTGCGGAGTGTTCGAACGAAGCCACAAGGTTGGATGACGGTTGCCACGATGGAGCACCGCAAAGACACGCCGCATTCGGTCCGCATGCTAGGCATTGATCCGGGCCTAAACATCACCGGATACGCGGTGCTTGAGGTGGCTGCGGACGGGCCGAAGGTCATTGAGGCGGGGGTGGTGCGGGGGCAGACGCGAGATTCGCTTACCGGGCGGTTGGCAGAGATTCACGACGGCGTCGCCGACGTGATCTCGACATTGCGGCCGTCGGCGATGGCGCTGGAGCAGCTCTACTCGCATTACGAACACCCGCGGACGAGCATTCTGATGGGGCATGCGCGGGGAGTAATCTGCCTGGCGGCGGCAAAGGGGGGCGTGGAGGTCCACAACTACAGCGCCACGCAGATCAAGAAGGTGCTGACTGGAGCAGGTCGTGCGCCGAAGAGTCAGATGCAGTTGGCTGTCATGCGGGAGCTGCGGCTACCGAAGTTGCCGGAGCCTGCCGATGTGGCCGACGCGCTGGCGATCGCGCTTTGCCACTATTATCTTACTTTGCGGCGACAATAATCTGGCGACTCTCGACGAAGAATCATCTCGGAATATCGGTCGCGCCGCAAAGGACGGAAAGCGTTGATCACGAAGATTACCGGCAAGCTGCTGCGTGTGGCAGACGACGCGTTGACGCTCGGCGTGGGGTCATTTGAATACGAAGTATTGATCCCGGAGTTTGTGCGCCGGCGCCTGCAGATGGAGATCGGCAAGGACGTTAGCCTGCATACGATCGACTATCTGGAAGGCAACCCGATGCAGGGGCGGCTGACGCCGCGGCTGATCGGTTTTCTGAGTGAGGTGGAGCAGGAATTCTTTGACTTGATCTGCTCGGTGGATGGCGTCGGAGTGCGGAAAGCGCTGCGGGCGATGGTTCGGCCGGTCCGCGAGGTGGCGGCGGCGATCGAAGAGCAGGACGCCAAGTCGCTCGCTGGTCTGCCCGGGATCGGGCCGGCGATGGCCGAGCGAATGATCGCCAAGCTGCGGCGAAAGATGCCGAAGTTTGCGCTTTTGGTAGCGCGCGAGGAACCACCGGTGGCGGAGGTGAGCCAGGACGTCGTGCGCGAGGCATACGACATTCTGCGCGGCCTGGGTCACAGTGAATCGGAAGCGCGGCGGCTGGTTGATAAGGCGCTTGAGGGGAAGAAGAAGTTCAAGGATGTGCAGGATCTGATTACGGCGATCTACGATAAGTCGCACGGAAAGTAGTTTCTTGCCGATGTCTATTACCGCGAAAAGACGTCCGATTAAGGAGGAGCACGTTGCAGTCGCGGCGCACTCCTGCCCATCGTGCGGGCGCCGGTGGATGATATCGATGAGTTCTGCAACGGCTGCGGCGCGGCGCAGGAGGCAGTGCGCGAGGCTGTGGCAAAGGCAAGCGCCGTGAGCGCTGAACGGCCGCCGCGCGTATTCAAGTGCGAGAACTGCGGAGCCGAGGTCGCGGTTGACCCCGAGCAACGCAGTTATACGTGCGCGTTCTGTGACTCGAACTACGTGGTGGAGCTGCCGCCGCGGGAAACACAGCGCCAGCCGCCAGAATTCGTATTGGGATTCGCGGTCACAATGGAGCAGGCGGGAGAGACGTTTCGGCAATGGCTGGGGCGCGGAGGATGGTTCCGGCCGGGCGATCTGGCTAAAACGATCATCGCCGAAAAGCTGAAGGGGGTATACCTGCCATTCTGGTCGTTCAGCATGCTGGCGCGCGCCGAATGGGAGGCGAACATTGGCGAGTACTGGTATCGCACGGAAACGTACACGACGGTCGAGAATGGCAAAACGGTGACCAAGACGCGCACGGTCCGCGAGACGGAGTGGTGGCCATTGGCAGGGAAATTTCATCGCTACTACAGCGGTTACCTGGTGAGCGGCAGCCATGGTTTGCCGCAGGTGTACGCGGACGCCATCAAGCCGTTTCAAATCGCGGCGCTGAAAAGGTACGAGCCTTACTTTTTAGCCGGGTGGTTGGCGGAGGAATATACGGTCGAGCGCGAGCAGGCTGAGGTTGTATGTCGGGAAGAATTTCAGACGTGGATAAAGCAGCACGTGGAGCAGTTCATGCCCGGCGATACGCACCGCAGCCTGAACATGGAGGTGCGCTTCAGCGACACCACGTCCGATTTGATTCTGTTGCCAATCTACCTAGTGAGCTATCGGTATGGAGACAAGGTGTATCGATGGGTGCTGAATGGGCAGACGGGGCGGATGTATGGAGACAAGCCGGTATCTTGGCGGCGAATTAGCGCGGCGATCGCGACCGTGATTGTAATTGCGGTTATCATCTGGCTCATCGTCATGCTGACTTCCTGAGCGCGGCGCGAGCACCGCGGCTATATTCCTTATCCGCAAACTGCAAATCCGCGTCATGCCTGATGTTGTCGTGAAGTGCACTGTCTGCGGCGCAATGCTTGATGAGGAGGATTTGTTTTGCGCTGAATGCGGCGCCGAGGCGCCGATTGCCGGCCGGCCGACGCCGGAGCCCACGCGGTTGTCCACCCACAACTTCAAATGTCAGGGGTGCGCGGCAAGCATGAGCTACGACGCCTCGGTGCAGGCGCTGCGCTGCCCCTTTTGCGGGTCGGAAAAACTCGAAAAGGACAAGGACACGAAAGACATTGCGCCGCAGGGAGTGGTTCCGTTTCGAGTATCGAAAGACGAGGCCGTCGGGGCAATGCGGCAGTGGCTCGGGCAGGGATTCTGGAGGCCAGGCGATCTGGCCGGCGAAGCGGCGGTGGTGAAGCTGGAGCCGGTGTACGTTCCGTATTGGGTTTTTGATGCGACGACGCACACCTACTGGACCGCGGATTCAAGCGCAACACCCGCGGGTGCACGTGGGGATTGGTGCCCGTTGTTTGGACAACATCAAGGGCAATACGCCGACGTGCTCGTGGGCGGGTCCGGGGCGCTTACGGCCGCGGAGACACACGCGCTCTGCCCGTTTGATTTGTCGGCGGCGCAATCGCCGGAGCAAGTTGATTTGGAGAACATTACGTTCGAGCGTTTTGCCGTATTGCGGAAGTATGCGCGCCCGCTTGCGCGCGGCGGTTTGGAATCGCTGGAGATGGAGGCGGTCGCGCCGCAGATACCCGGCAGCAACCGCAATCTGAAGGTCAACACTCGGATCACCGATTTGCACAGCCGGCCGGTGCTGTTGCCGGTGTGGATCATGGCCTATCGCTACCGGGACGAGGTGTTCCGCTTTTTGTGCAACGGCCAGACGGGGCGCTCGACGGGTATCGCGCCGGTGTCGTGGAGAAAAATCGTAGCGGCGATGGCGATTGTGATTGCGGTCGTCTTGCTGTTCCTTCTAATTACGGCGGCAAGCCGATAGGCGAAGTGTAGGGAAGTAGGCGGAGATAAAGGGCACACACTTGCAGCAGAAGAAATTTCACGTACAGCCGCTTTCGGGCTTGGCCTCCCTGCGGCTAATTTGTCTCAGCAGACTCACGGCGGCCGCTACGGCAAAAACTCCCTCGCTGAAGCGTCGGGCTTCCAGATGATGCTGCGGCCTTTCCTTATCCGCGCCATTGGCTGCATAATGTGTAGAGTGCCAGTTTGAGATCACCCCGCCGCGATCCGCCCCTCCCCTGTGAATTCCCCTTCCCGCATCACGCCCGATCTCGAGACGCTGGTGCGGCTCTTTTATGACTCGCCAGACGAGCTTGCGCACTTCGAACTCGTAGATCGTGCCGATACGCCTCCCGTGTATCGGGCACTCTTACACCACGAGCACCACATGACCGTCACGGTGGAGAATTTCCATGGCTGTCCGGTCGATGTGCGCGTGCTCGAAACGCAGCGCGACAACGATCACTACGCCCGCAAGATCCTGCTGACGCGGCAGAGTGACGGCGAAGTGGTTCAATTCGGCATCATGCGGCTGAACCTCGCGGTCGTCAGCGACGAAGTCCGCCGCGATGTCGAGAGCCAAGAGATCCCGCTTGGCCGGCTGTTAATTGCTCACAACGTCCTGCGAAAGATCACGCTCATGCAGCTCTATCGCGTTCGACCCGGCGCGGACCTGTGCCGCCTGTTCGAGATGGGTCCGAAGGAAATCACCTACGGGCGTACGGCGTTGATCGACTTTGACGGGGGGCCGGCGGTGGAATTGCTAGAGATCGTGACACCGGTGAGGGAATGAGCCAAATTCGGAATTCGGAATTCGGAGTGTGGAATTCGGAGAACAGGAGGCAACGGAGACAACAGAGCGGCAAGTCAATTCGGATTGAGTCAACAGAGAAGGCAGAGGCAATAGAGGAACCTTTGTTTTCTCTGTTTGCTCCTGTTCGATTGTCTTTCGGACGCGCTTTGAAGTGCCGAAATTGTTCGTTCTCCATTGCTAACTGACAAAACAGGACCTGGATGCGGCTCGGAGCCAGTCCCTAATGAAGATCGCCTACCTGGCGCGGGCGCTGCCGGCCGCTATTGCGGCGCGTGCCTGCACGACAACACGCTGGCCACCGCGTTGACCCGCCAGGGCGTCGAAATCCTGCTCATCCCGACGTACACGCCGATCCGCACCGACGAGGAGAACGTCAGTCACTCTCGCGTGTTCTTCGGCGGGTTGAACGTCTACTTGCAGCAGAAATCGGCGCTGTTCCGCCACACGCCGTGGTTCATCGACGCGCTGTTCGACTCGCCGCGATTGCTGAACTGGCTCAGCAAGCGGTCGAGCGGCATGCAGGCGCGCGAGCTGGGGGACCTTGCCGTTTCCACGTTCAAAGGGGAACACGGTCGCCAAAAGAAGGAGATCGAAAAGCTCATTCAGTGGCTCGAGAGCGACGTAAAACCTACGGTGGTTCACCTTTCCAATGCCATGCTCGCCGGCACGGCGCGAACGATCCGACAGCGCCTTCGCGTGCCAATCGTTTGCAGCCTGGCCGGTGAAGACATTTTTATCGAAGGACTTGAGGAGCCGCACTACAGCGAGGCGCGCCGGCTGATGAAAGAGCGGGCACGCGATATCGACGCGTTTGTCGCGCTGAACCACTACTTCGCCGACTTCATGAGCGACTATCTCGAAGTGCCGCGTGAGCGGATCGAGGTAATCCGGCACGGCCTCAATCTCGACGGCCATGGCACTCGCCCGCCGCGTGCCGAGCGCAGCGACGAAGATCTACGTGAGCGGGCGACGACGATTGGCTACTTTGCACGCGTGGCGCCGGAGAAGGGGTTGCACTTTTTGGTCGAGGCGTTTGGATTGCTAAGCAGCGACCGCTCGTTACCGCCGCTACGGTTGAAGGTGGCGGGATACAAATCGTCGGCCGACCAGCCGTATTTCCAGACGTGCGTTGAGCGGATTCGCGACTTGGGGCTTGCCGATCGGTTGGAGTATGCCGGCGAGCTGGACCGCGCGGCTAAGATTGATTTTCTTCAGTCGCTCGACCTGATGGCCCTGCCGACCGTGTATCACGAAAGTAAGGGCATCTCGGTGCTGGAAGCGATGGCCAACGCCGTGCCGGTTGTTCTTCCGGCACACGGCACGTTTCCCGAGTATGTGGAAGAGACGGGGGGCGGCCTTTTGCACGAGCCGGAGAACCCGCAGTC
Source organism: Pirellulales bacterium (assembly GCA_963829655.1). Classification (GTDB taxonomy): domain Bacteria; phylum Planctomycetota; class Planctomycetia; order Pirellulales; family JALHPA01; genus JBBDYH01. Next base: position 3,437,111 of record CAWHJG010000002.1, on the reverse strand, counting down.
GCTCGCAGAGAGATTAGCGGAGCTAGTCCACAGTCCGCGGCGTGCGGACGCGATGGGCCTCGCCGCGCAACAGGTGATCCGCGAGCGCTATACGGCGCGGCAGATGGCGCAAGAGCATTTTGGGCTGTACGAGCGCGTGGCGAGGCAAGAGCCGCAAGGGCCGGTCGCCGCTCGATAAAATTCTCTGAACGCCGCGCCCTTGCTCAAACTACGTGATTTTCCCCATTCGCGATAAATCGGTGTTGATTCGTCTCCCCCGCCATGTATACACTTCGGGGTTAGCCGGTTGAGTGGCGTGTGCAGGCCTTGTGGGAGCCCAGCCAGCCCCGCTATCCCTTCTGGTCGTTTCTTATGTTGGTGCGGCTCCCAAGGCATTGAGGTTTGTGATGGCTAAGAGGCTCTATGTGGGCAATCTGCCGTGGTCTACCACTTCGGCCGATTTGGAACAGATGTTCGCACAGCATGGTGGCGTGCGCTCGGCCGAGGTGATCTCGGACCGGGAGACGGGCCGGAGCCGCGGCTTCGGTTTCGTCGAGATGGAGGACGACAACGGCATGAATGCCGCAATCCAGGCCCTCAACGGGGTTGACATGGGCGGACGCCCGTTGACCGTGAACGAGGCCCGTGAAAAATCGCCGCGTGGCGGCGGCGGTGGGGGTGGTGGTGGCTACGGCGGCGGTGGTGGTCGCGGTGGCTACGGTGGTGGCGGCGGCCGCGGTCGCGGCGGTTATGATCGCGGCTAGTTCCACCACGGCGGCCGATTGTGGCCGCGACTAATCGCCTGTTCTTACAGTGCTCAAAAACGGCCCTCGCGTGATTCAGTTCACACGGGGCCGATTGATTTTCCAGGTGCAAACCTCTAAATTGTGAGGTTTCCGCTTCACCTTCACCGAATACCACACCCGTAGACGCGATAAATTAGCTATGCCCCCATTTGGACGGCCGTTTCAGAAGAACAAGCCGATGCGCAAGCGGGCCAAAGCCAAGCCGCGCGGCAAGAAGAAGGATCCGATTTTCATCAACGGCGAGCGACCGCGCCCGTTGTGGATCGATTACAAGGACGTAGAGCTGCTGACCAAGCTCACCAATCGGCAAGGCAAGATCGTCAGTCGTCGCAAAAGCGGCTGCACCGCCGCCAGTCAGCACGCCGTGACGTCGGCAATCAAGCGAGCGCGATTCATGGCTTTGCTCCCCTATGTGGGCGAGTAGCCTTTGAGCGATGAATGCTGAAGTATAAACGACGAACGGGACGCATGCCGTCCCGTTTTTCTTTGCGCTCGCGCTGTTCCAACGCTACACTAGTGCAACGCCGTGTTGTCTGTCTTGTCCATTCATTGTTGGTGTTATGTCTTCGTTCCGCACCATCCGCCGTGTCGAGTTTCGCGACACCGACATGGCGGGGATCATGCACTTCTCGGCGTTCTTTACGACGCTGGAGTCGGTCGAGCATGAGTTCCTCCGCAGCCTTGGTCTGAGCGTGGTGATGGAAGACGATTCCGGGCCGCTGGGCTGGCCGCGAGTCTCGGCAGGCTGCGACTTTCGCGGGGCTGTAAAGTTTGAGGATGTGCTCAACATCGAGCTCTCGATCGCGCGTCTGGGAGAGAAAAGCGTAACCTACCAATTCGTTGTCGCATCCAGTGGCCGCCGAATCGCCGAAGGCAAGCTGGTGGCCGCTTGCTGCCGACTGCGGGCGGCGAAGGGCTACAAGCGATTCCGATCCCCACTGAGATCGCCGATAAGCTCCGGCCGTTCGTAAACCCGAGCTAGAACTAGTCGCAGAATCACGCCGCACCGCATTCGATGAGCATCAAGTCGTTTTTGAAACGCGTCATTCCCGCGCCCGCTCGAAGCAGTATTCGGCGCGCACAGCGACGAACCAAGGCTTTTGGCACTCGAACGATGCGCTCGGTGTTTCGCGGTCTCGGTTACAACGTCACCAAGCGCAGCGACTTCTACTCGCCGTTGCCGGACATTAATCAGCTTCGGCAACGGCGCGACCGCTGGGACAAGCCCAGCAGCATGGCCGGGATCGAATTCGACGTGCCGGCGATGAAGCATGCGTTGACCACGCTTGTGCAGGACTATCTGCAAGAGTATCAGCAGTTTCCAAGTTACGAGGAAAATGCCCGCCGCGGGTTCGGTCCCGGTTACACGTCGGTGGATGCCGCGGTGTTATACATGATGCTGCGGCGGCTTCGTCCCAAGCGATACTTGGAGGTCGGCTCGGGGCTTTCGACCTGGTATGCGCATCTGGCGGCCACCCGCAACCAAAAAGACGGTGCGCCTCTCGAGATTGCGTGCATCGAACCCTACCCGTACCCGGCTCTACAGCAGATTGATGGTGTACACCTCGATGCGATGGAAGTTCAAGACACAAGTTTGGAACATTTCAGCCGATTGCAGGCAGGGGATGTGTTGTTTATCGATTCCACTCACGTCGTTCGACTCGATGGCGACGTGTCGTTTTTGATCCTCGAGGTGCTGCCCCGGCTGGCTCGCGGTGTCGTCGTGCATATTCACGACATCTCTTTCCCGTACAACATCCCCTACCCTGCGTCGTATTGGGTCTTGAGCAACGAGCAGGCGTGGCCGATGCTTTGGACCGAGGCGATGATGCTGCAGGCATTTTTGTGCTTCAACAGCGCATTCCGAGTGACAATGTCGATGCCGTACTTGAGGTATGTGGACGAGGCGTTTGTACAATCCACGCTCCCCATGTATCGACCGCTGGACGAAGATCCCGCAACGTTCAGCTCGCTCTGGATCGAGAAAGTCACCTGAAAACAGCGTCCCGGCATGGCGAATCGTTTGACCGTCGAGAACGTCAGCAAAGAATACCCAACGCGTGGCGAGCCGCTCGTCGTTCTCCGCGGGGCCTCGTTCGAGCTCTCACCCGGCGAGAACCTCGCCATCCTCGGCCCTAGCGGTTCCGGGAAAAGCACACTGCTGTACATCGTCGGCACGCTTGAGCGGCCAACCAGCGGACGGGTCGCTGTGGGCGAGCACGACATTACCGCCCTCGACGAGTCCCACCTTGCCGACTTCCGCAACCAGCAAGTCGGCTTCGTGTTCCAGGACCATCACCTGCTGCCGCAATGCTCCGTGCTCGAGAACGTGCTTCTGCCCACGATCGCCAACGGCGCGGCCGAGCCGGACGCCGTTGCTCGCGCTAAGATGCTTCTGGACCGCGTTGGGCTGTCTCAGCGGCTCGACCATCGACCGGCCGAGCTATCGGGTGGCGAGCGGCAGCGCGCTGCAATCGCCCGAGCGCTGATCCGCCAGCCGGCGCTGGTGCTTGCCGACGAGCCGACCGGCAACCTCGACCGTACGAACGCCGCGGCCGTCGGGCGGCTGTTGCTTGAAATGCAGCAAGCGGAAAACTCGATGCTCGTCGTCGTCACGCACAGTCAGGAGCTTGCCGCGCAGTTTAGCCGCCGCATGGAGATTGATGATGGGAAGCTAAAGGATGCATGAAAATCCAAACGTACATAGTTTTTCAGGAAGCCAGGAAACCAGGAAAGACGGCAGCATGATACCTTCCTCTTGGCTTCCTGGATTCGTTAGAGATCTCTGCTTATGTCCGCGTTGCTTTTAATCGTCAGATCGCTCATCTATCACATGCGCATCAACGCCGCGGTGGCGCTCGGCGTGGCAGCGGCGACGGCTGTGCTCACGGGAGCGTTGCTTGTCGGTGATTCGGTACGAGGGAGCCTGCAGCACCTCACGCTGGATCGCCTGGGCAAAGTCGACACCGTGCTGCTGACATCCCAATTCTTTCGCGCCGAGCTGGCCGATGAGTTGAGGTCGCGTGTGGCGGATTGCTATTCGGCCGTTTTTCCCGCGATTCTCTTGCAGGGCACCTTCGATCGTCCCGCTGGCCAACAGAGCCAACGTGCGAGCAATGTGACCGTGGTCGGCGCCGACGAGCGATTTTGGGATCAAGGTGATCTCCGTCCGAGTACATCGCCGGGCCGCGACCAGGTTGTGCTCAACCGGCCGCTCGCGGACGAGCTTGGCGCCGCCGTCGGCGACCGTGTGATCCTTCGCCTGCCGCAAGTAACCAACATTCCGCCCGACAGCCCGTTGGGGCGTAAGACCGCAACTTCTCAGAGCCGAGGCCTAACGGTCGTAGACATCGTTGCGGCAGAGGGGCTGGGGCGGTTCGGCCTGCACCCAACACAGCAGCTTCCTTATAACGCGTACACGAGCGTGGAGACGCTACAGGACCTGCTCGACCAGCGGGACAATGTGAACATGATTTTTTTGGCAGCAGAGACGGACCATGTTGGCGAGCGGGCAACGTCTTGCTTTGACGGACTCCACAAGCTCCTCCGACCGACACTCGCTGACTTTGGCCTAAATGTCGAGCGAATCGATCGCAACGGTGCCGCGTATTTCCATTTCACCAGCGACCGGATGCTGCTCGATGATGTAGTGGCCGACGCGATCCTGGAACATTTCTCCGATCGCGGTGCGCAGCGGGTCCTAGTCTATCTCGCCAACTACATCACGGCCGGCGGTGGACAGGCCAAGGTTCCGTACTCCACGGTCGCGGGCATCGACTTCACTGCCAAGCCGCCGCTGGGTCCGCTCGAGTTGATCGACGGTCGCACGCTTCAGACGATTCCCGATGGCCAGATCGTGGTCAACCAATGGGTGGCCGACGATATGCGGAAGCAAGGCGTCGAGCTTAAGCCCGGCGACAAGATTACGCTGGAATATTTTGAGCCCGAAAGCACGCACGGAAGCGTTCGCGAAACCAAGGCCACGTTCCAGCTTGCCGGCATCGCGCCGATGGAAGGCGTGGCGAACGACCGCAATCTCACGCCTGAGTTGAAGGGCGTGACCGATCAGCAGTCGATCGCCAATTGGGACCCACCGTTTCCGTACCATCCCGAGCGTGTGCGCAGCGTGAAGCCGAACGACCAGGACGAGCAGTACTGGGACGAATACAAGGCGACGCCGAAGGCCTTCGTCTCTCGCGCGACCGCACAGAAGTTGTGGGCGAGCCGTTTCGGGCGAGTCACCAGCATTCGGATACCCGCGGCGGAAGGGATGACCGCGGAAAGTCTCGCCGCAACCGTTGCCGCGAAGCTCGATCCAGCCGCGATGGGGTTCAATTTCCTGCCCGTTAAAGAGCAGGGACTGCAAGCAGCCGCGGGAACCACTCCGTTCAGCGTGCTGTTTCTTTCTTTCAGCTTTTTTATCATCGCCGCGGCGGTGATGCTGATTGCCCTGTTGTTCAAGCTGGGCATGGATCAACGGGCGAGCGAAGTCGGCACGCTGCTGGCCACCGGGTTTTCGACGGCCAAGACGCGCCGGCTGCTTGTCGCGGAAGCGTTGGTTGTCGCTGCCATTGGCGCTGCAATCGGCGTCGTGGCTGGAATTGGCTATGCGTGGCTGATGGTCACCGGCCTCAACACCTGGTGGCGCGACGCGATCGTCACGCCGTTTCTCGATCTTTACCTGACGTGGCCGTCGCTTGTCATCGGCTATTTCGCGGGGTTGCTGATTGCCGTGGCCACGATCGCGTGGTCGCTGCGGCAAATGCGGCGGGCGAGCGTTCGCCGATTGCTCGCCGGTCAGTCGACCGAGGAACGGTTCGTCGCCTCGCGTCGGCGGCGTGTTGCCCCAATCGTTTCGGTGTTTGCGCTGGCGATTGCGGCTGGTTTGGTGTTGTTTGCGACGCGGCTCGCGGCCGAAATTCAAGCACTGGCTTTCTTCGGGTCGGGCGCGTTGGTGCTTATCGGATTATTGGCCGCCGTATGGGATTCGCTGCGTCGCGAGCGCACCGGCGCCGCGCTCGTCGGCAGCGGCGGTTCGCAAACGGCGCTGACCCGGCTGGCCGTCCGCAACGGCGCACGGTCGCCGCTGCGCAGCACGCTGACCATCGGCCTGGTCGCGGCCGCCACGTTTCTGATCGTCGCGATCAGCGCATTTCGGCTCGACCCGCCGGAGTCGATCGAAGAACCAACCGGCGGCGCCGGCGGCTTTCCGCTCATGGCGATGAGCGATCAACCGATTTACCAGAACTTGCAAACACCCCAGGGCGCGCGGACGCCGGGTTCGGCGACGAGGCCAACGACAAAATCGCCGGCGCGGAGGTGTTCGCGCTCCGTGTTCAATCGGGCGACGATGCAAGCTGCTTGAACCTGTATCAATCGCGGCAGCCGCGCGTGCTGGGAGTACCCGGCGCGTTGATCGATCGCGGCGGTTTCGCCTGGTCGGCTAGCGCAGCCGAAAACGACGACGAACGCGGCAATCCCTGGTTGCTGTTGCGGCGGTCGATCGGAGTAGCGGACGAACGGATCGTGCCGGTCGTGCTTGATCAGAACACGGCGACCTACAGCCTGCAGCTCAGCGGCATCGGCGACCGACTGACGATCCCCGACGATCGCGGCGGTGAGATCACGCTCCAGGTCGTTGGCCTGCTCAAGAACAGCATTTTTCAGGGGGACCTACTGATCGATGAAAAATCGTTCAGCGAACTGTATCCGAACGTCAGCGGGCGGCGGATGTTTCTTGTCGGCCGCGGTGAAAGCAAGGCCGCGATCGACGACCTTCAGCGATCGTTCGAAACCGCGCTCGGCGACTATGGGCTCGATGTGGAGCGGACTCGCGATCGGCTGGCCGGTTTCATGGCCGTGCAGAACACATATCTCTCGACGTTCCAGAGCTTGGGCGCGCTGGGGTTATTGTTGGGCACGTTTGGGCTTGCCACCGTGCAATTGCGGAACGTGCTGGAGCGGCGCGGCGAGCTGGCTTTGATGCGGGCCACGGGTTTCCGCCGCCGGCGGCTGGGCCAGATGGTGATGCTGGAAAACGCAGCGCTGCTCGTGTTTGGGCTGGGGACGGGAACCATTGCGGCGCTGGTGGCGATCCTGCCGAACTTGCTCCGCGGCGCGGCGTCGATCCCGTGGCTCTCGCTGGTGGGCACGCTCGCTGTTGTTCTAGTAGTCGGCCTTCTCGCCGGTTTATTCGCCGTGCGGGCTACGCTCCACGCGCCGTTGTTGGGGGCGTTGCGGGGGGAGTAGTGGAGGGTCGGGGGTTCAGTGATCCCTCGCAAAGAGTTTTTTCACGCAAAGCCGCAAAGCCGCCAAGGTGCTTTCAGCGGGGGCGCGTTCGCGGGCGGGTTGGAGAAGCCGAACGGCCGATGGCATGTGCCGCTTTTTGGGCGGACAACAACGCGTCTTGGACGGGCTGCATGACCTACGAAACTACTCCGCCGCACCTTCGCCGATCTCTTTTCGCAGGCAATCTGCGACTGATTGAAACGCCCCAGACTCGCGGCCGCCGCGGTCGGCGAGGTGCTGGTGGCAGCGCATGGAATGCCGCCCCAGTGTGATCGGATCCAGCCGGTCGATGTCAACAGGCTGAAGCGCGTCGAGCGGTTCGGGGCAATGGTCGATGAAGTCAAAATACTTATCGAGCGACGATGTGGCGAACAGCTTGGCGCGAGCGGCACTGGAGGCCCTGATTACGAACCGCCGCGGCGGTGATTGATCGCAGGCCTTCTTGATGCCCACGAGGCACCCAAGGAACGTGCTATCGAGGTAGTCGCAGTGCGTCGCGTCAAAGATGGTGACCTCACCGTTTGCGTTCGAGTCGGCGGCCGCTCGGAACGCAGGGCTTTCTTGCATCGTACCGCGGCCGACAACGCGAATGAGGAATCCATTCGCGACGTGACCCGCGAGCAACTCAGATGGCATACCGATTGCCTCCCCGGACAACACACGACGGCAACGAAGAGATCACATTGATCATACTCGACGCCATGCATGGAATGCGTAATTTACGGAATTAATCGCACCAGCGCGGTCAGGATTTCATCATCGGTTTGGTAGGGGGACGGCATCAAACTGCGGAGCGGGATCGGGATCTCGTCCATTCGGTACGCCGTACCGGGTGCGTGGATTCCATACACGGCCGTGGTAAATCGGACCGTGGGCTGCCAGGGCGCGTCGATGTGCGGATAGTCGAGAACGATCGTTGGAATGTGCCGCAGCGCAGCCTGTGCCGCGGCGCTGAGCAATTCCACGCTTTCGCTGCCGACCAGGAGGCAGGCGTCGGTCTCGCCGCGTGAGAGCAATTCGTTGGCGGTGAATTCACCCGGACTGTAGCGGGGAAAGCCGCGCGCGAAGTTAACGGCGAATGGAAAACCGGTCTGCCAGCAGAGCACACCGTCGGCCCCGGCGACGTCGCCGGGAACGCGGAGTCGGCGAGCGGTGAAACGCGTGTGAGCGTTCAACTCTTCAACGAGCCGCAGCAGGGCTTCGACGGTGAGGTGGCCCAGACCGCGTTGCGCGAGTCCGAGGCCGAAGAACACCACGCCATAGCGGCAGCTCGTCAGTCTCGTTGCCAGATCTTGAATCGCATCTAAAGGGATACCGATTTCGTTGGACGTTGGCGGATTGTGGCCGCGAATGAGCTGGCGCAGCATCCAGATCAGCTCAAAATCGCGGTCGGGCTGCACTTGAAAAAATGCGTCCGCCAGCGCGCTGGTCGCCGTTGGCTTGGTGTCTACGACCAGGAGGGTTCGATCCTGGCGTCCGCAAGGGATGAATTCACCGACCGGGTCCAGCGAGTAGCGCTCGAAGTGGCGGGGATGACTGTCCGCCGGATTTGCGCCCAGAAGATAACCAGGTCGGCTCGATTGCGCACTTCCCCTAGCGAACACGTGGATTCGCCGACCTGTTGCATGGCGATGATCGAAGGGCCGTGACAGACGGAGGCCGTGGTGTCGATATTCCCACGGAGCTGCTCGGCCAGCGCAACGGCGGCGCGCTGGCCGCGCGTGCTGCTGCGCGAGAGGCCGAAGATTAATGGGTTCGCGCTGTCGCGAAGAATTTGAGCTGCGCGCTCAATCGCCGCTTCAACGGCGGTTGCTCGTCCTTCGATCGAGGCGGCGGCGGGGTGGCGATCATTCAGCGCGAGGAACCAAGGCTCGGCCAGTTTGCAGGCGCCATCCGCTTGAAAGACGCGCTGACCCTTGATCTTGAGCACCAGATCGTCGCAGACACACCCGCAAACCGTGCAGGCGACATCCGAAAAGGTTTGTGCCTGGCTGGTCATGTTCACCGAGCGACTTTCCGTGTGGCATCTCCGCCGCTTTTGCCGGCTGACAATACTCATAACAATAACGGATGTGGCTCAAATGGCATCCGCAAGCAGGGTGAAAACTACCAAGCATAAACCGATTGCTACAATGGCGTGGGCTGGGCGGCAGACAAGCTAGAAATAAGCTGGAGGGATTGAGTCCATGAGCGACTCGTATGGACGCGGCAGAACGGCAACACAAGTCTTGCTTTGGATTGCGAGGCTCGGCGGGATCGCCGCCATCGTGCCGTTGATGCTGATCGAATTCGGTGAGCGCGGGAGCGGTCCGGCCGGAGTTCGCGAATGGGTTTACCTGGCGCTGTTTCCGTTCGGCTTTGCGGCAGGGTATCTCCTGGCGTGGCGGTGGCCACTGGTTGGCGGATGCATCAGCCTGGCGTGCATGGCAGCCAGCCTGATCGTGATTGAAAGGACGTTTGACTGGAAGGCGTACGCGACGTGGGGCGTGTTGTGTGTACCGGGCGTGTTGTACGTGATCGCGGGATGGAAGCTGCGGGAGCGTCAGGGACAGCCCGATCTTTTGATCCGGTCGTAACAGATCGACCGCGATCGCGCTCCAGCGAAGCGTGCGAACGGCGCCAAGCCAATCGGCTGGGAGGTTACGCCGTTTCACGATTCGCGGCGGATAACCCTTCGGACGCAGCGGATCAATTCATCCGAAGGGAAATCGAAAGGAATGAACCATGAATGCCATCAGTATTGTGATCGGCAGCGGATTCTGTGACGTGTCCGAGAACGAGATGACCTTGGTTGACGGTGGACATCCCGCAGTGCGAGTTGGGTTGTTTCTTCTCGGCTATGCCGCGGAGAAGGTTATGGATGAGCTCTTGAGCGGTCCCGGCTTGCTGGGAATATTGCAGCAGCAGGGGCTGATGGATTGACCCATCGGAGCAATCGAGTCAGATTCCCCGGAGCCGGCATTCGCGCGAGTGCCGGCTTTTTTTATTAGCGGCGGTGTCATGCAGGGGTGCGTGACCCACGCAAGGTCGCGTCCGGCAGACGCGACCTACAGCTCAGAAGCCGCGGGCGGCAATGATGTCGTCGAAGTCGCGGATGTGGTAGTCGATGCGCACGCGGTCGAGCACGCGGCAGAGGCCGCGGAGGGCAACGCCCATGCCGTCGGGCCCGCTGAAGCCTCCGTACTGGCCGCCGCCTTTGACGTGCGGCTCGAGGTCGAGGAACACGCCGGGGATGCCGCGGCGTTTGAGCTTTTTGGTGAGCGTGGGGATCAAGTCGCGGAAGTCGGCGAGAATCCGCTCGTGCCCCCCCTGCCCTAGATCGGCGGGCACAAAGTGCTTGAGCGCCTCCTCATCGACGTGCCGCTCGCGCTTGAGTTTTTTGGCAGATCGGTAGTCCTTGACGTGCATCCAGCCGAGGCCGGGCTTCATCGCCTGGTACTGGTCGAACGTTTCCTGCGGCGAGTAGCCTTGGGTGATGATGTTGCCGGCGTCGAAGATGAGAACAAGGCCCGGATGGTTTACTTGCTTGTGAATCTCGGCCATGAGGTAGCCGTTTTGCCCGACCAGATTTGCTTCGACCTCGAGGCCGTAGGTGAGATCGGAGCGGTGGCAGGCCTCGGCGATATGTCCGATCTGATCCACGGCCTGCGCAAGATGCTTCTGCGGGTCCTGGCCGCGCGGATGATAGAACGAGAAGCCGCGGATTAGCTTGGTCTCGAATGCGTGAGCCAACTCGCAGGCGCGCGCACGTCGCCGGCCAGGTATTTTTTGAAGGGCACGAAAGCGTTCTTGGTACCGTCCGGCTTATCGACGAGCTTTACCTTGCCGAGCGGCGAGCCGATGCTGGTGACGTTCAGGCCGTACTCATCCTCCAGGTGGCGAATTTTTTGGATCTCGCCGGTGGAGAGCTTCATGACGTTCTTCACGCCGCGGCCGGCGTCGATGAACCGCAGGCTGTAATACTGCAACCCGATGGCCGCGAAGGCCGCGAACTGCTGGGTGGCGGTCTTCTGGTTAGCGGCTTCGTCGGCAAAGCCGGAAAGAATTACCTGCGGGTTTTCGGCCATGGTGCAATCTCGTGAGGGATTTGAAAAAGGGGACAGGCACCTCGCCGCGACCGTTGCAGGCCAATGAGACCGCGTGAAGGCGCGGAGCCAGTCCCCTTTTCCAGCAAAGCGAGAGGCCATTGTGGGGCGGAGGCGGCATGCCCGCAAGGGGCAGAATGGCCATCAGCCGTCAGCTTTCAGCGGTCAGCTCGCACAATGTTGTACAAGCTGATAGCGGAACGCTGATCGCTGATAGCAATTGATCACTGCTTATCGTGCGCTGGTGTGAGAACATGTCACGGTCGTCGTAATGCCGCCGCGGGGTGTGAAGATGGCGGTGAGCGTCATGCGGCGCGGATGAAGCACCGCGACGAGATCGTCGAGGATGCGGTTGGTGGCGTGCTCGTAGAAGATGCCCTCGTTGCGGAATTGCTGGAGATAGAGCTTGAGGCTTTTCAGCTCCACGCACTTTTCGGCGGGCGTGTAGACGAATGTGAGGGTACCAAAGTCGGGCTGACCGGTTTTGGGACAGACCGACGTAAACTCCGGGCACACGATTTTGATCTCGTAGTCGCGGCCGGGGTACTGGTTGGTGAACGTTTCGAGTACGTTGCGAAAGTTGTCGGGCAAGTGCGTCTCCTTTTCTGACGCGGCTTATTTTGGCATGATGGCCGGTGGAGGGCCAGCGCAAGAGATCAAGTTGATAAATGCAAGTAAAGAGTGGCAAACGTGCGGTTGTCTTACTGTCGGGCGGGCTGGATAGCGCCACGACGGCGGCCATTGCGCGCGGGGAGGGGTTCGAGCTCTACGCGTTAACGTTCGACTATGGGCAGCGGCACCGGTTTGAGCTGGAGGCGGCGGTGCGCGTGGCGGCGGCGCTGGGAATCCACGAGCATCGAACGGTGAAGATCGACCTATCGCAATTCGGCTGGCAGCGCGCTGACGACCGCGGCGGCGGTTCCCAAGGATCGCAGCGACGAGGCGATGCAGCACGGAATCCCGATTACGTATGTGCCGGCTAGGAACACTGTGTTTCTGGCGCTGGCATTGGCATATGCCGAGGTGCTTCAAGCGGCGGACATCTTCATCGGCGTGAATGCGATCGACTACAGCGGCTACCCGGATTGCCGGCCGGAGTTCATTGCGGCGTTCGAGAGAGTGGCTAATCTGGCCACTAAGGCGGGCGTGGAACGCACGCTACAGTTCAAGATTCACACGCCTCTCGTTCTTTTGAACAAGGCCGACATCATCCGGCGCGGCGTGGAGCTGGGCGTGGATTATTCGCTTACGCACAGTTGCTACGACCCGGATACGCATGGGCGGGCGTGTGGCCATTGCGATTCGTGCTTGCTAAGGCGCCGCGGCTTCTCGGAAGCGGGCATCGGCGATCCAACGACCTACGCAACGTAGGATCATTCACTCCAGAGAGGGAGATACGGGAATGAGGATGGGATAATGGGGATGAAGACAATGACCGTCGATTGCTTACAATCAAGTACTGTTCTGTTCTCAATTGCAACTCCCCATATCTCCAGTATCTCCCTATCCCCCACTCTGCTTAGATGCAGGACGTCATGCGTGTTGCCGAGATCTACAAATCGTTCCAAGGTGAAGGGCAGCTGACTGGCACGGAGAGCGTGTTTGTGCGGGCCAGTGGCTGCAACCTGCGCTGCCGGTTTTGCGATACGCCGTACACGTCCTGGGAACCGGAGGGAGAGGATTTTTCGGTTGAGGAAGTATTGCGACAGGTTGAGAAGCATGACTGCCGGCATGTGGTGGTCACCGGCGGCGAGCCGATGCTATTCAGCGAACTGATCCCGCTCTCGCGGCAACTCCGCGCCGCCGGTCGGCACATCACGATTGAGACAGCCGGCACGCTGTACCTGCCGGTGGAGTGCGACTTGATGTCGATCAGCCCGAAGCTGGGGAACTCGACGCCGGCTCTACGCGCGACGAGCGTTGGCACTGGCGGCACGAGCGTTCGCGACATGTGCCGGAAGTGATTCGGGCGCTTGTCGAACAATACGAGTATCAAGTGAAGTTCGTGGTCGAATCGCCGGCGGATTGTGATGAAGTTGAACGGTATCTGGCCGAGATTCCCGAGATCGACCGCCAGCATGTCATGCTGATGCCGCAGGGGATCGACCGGCCGACCTTAGCGCGGCACGAGGCCTGGCTGCGGCCGTATTGCGAAAATCGTCGGCTGAGTTTCTGCGCACGACAACAGATCGAGTGGTACGGGCATCAGCGCGGAACCTGAGCCAGGCCCTACGGCTTTGCGGGCACGGGCTTCGCGGCTGTCGGCGAGGGTGCCGCGTTGCCGGGCGCGTGGGCATGCGGCGGGCTCTTGGGTGCGAAGACTAACACCGTCACCGCGCCGATGATCACGATGATCAGCCCGGCAATGAACACAGGACCAATTGACTCGCTCGGCGGAGCGGCGGCCATGCTGGTGAACGTGTTGACGAGCGGTGCGCCGCCGAAGACCAACGGCATCACATATATTGGCTTGCCGCCGTAGTTGAAAGCCAGGATGATTCCGATGGCGCCGAGCGCGCCGACGGCGCCTCCGGCCAAGCTCCAGAGCGTTCCCCGGGCGGTCCACTCGCCGGGGTCATTCACAATCGGCAACAATGCAAACGGCAACGCGACGGCAATCACAAAGTAGGCGAGCCCGACACATAGAAGCGGTCGCAAACGGCTGCCTTGCATGGCCATCTGCCCGCGGTGCAACATCGGGCCATAGGCGCCCCAGGTGATTACAGTCAGAAGAACAGAGCCGAGGATGAGTGCGAGGTCGGCGGCCGTCAGCCCGCCAAAGATGCCGTCGCTGCCGGCGCCAGCGCCAGGTTTGAAGACCAGCACCAAAACTGCGCCAGCAATTACTAAAATCAGTCCCGCGATGAACACCGGGCTGATGTTCTTGAAGGAGCGGCCCATGTACATCGTGGTGAATGTGTTCACGACTGGAGCGCCGCCAAACACCAGTGGCATCACGTAGATCGGGTTGCCGCCGAAGTTCAGCGCCAGGATGATGCCCAGCGCGCCGAAGCGCCGGCCGCGCCGGCAATGAAGCTCCAGAGCGTGCCGGTTGCGGTCCACTTGCCCTTCTCACCATTGAGGCGGAGCCAGAGGCCGGGGACGAGGACCGCGATGACGAAATAGGAAAGACCCACGCAGATAAACGGCAGCAACCGGCTGCCGCCCATCTGGATCGCGCCTTTGTGCAGCAGGACGCCATAGGTTCCCCAACACAGCATTGTCAACAGGATCGCCAGCGGAATTGCTAACCAGCTCATGATTTCTGAATGCGCGGCGTAGACGGTGTGGATGAAGTCGCTTACGTGAGACTTGACCAAACTCAGCAGTAGCAAGTGCCGGCAATACTACTTGCCGGGAACTGAAGGCAACTTCCCATGCACACGCAGCCGGGACGGCTACGCCGCAAGGGATGCGCTCGTGGCCAGTGTAACAGACGTGATTGGCCAGTGCAGCGTCGGAGAAGCTATTGTAACCGCACGGCGTCGTCATCAGAATCGAGCAGCACTTCGGCATCGCCGTGCTCTTCGCCATCGCCGGCCTGAGTGACTTCGGCGGGGGGTTCATCGGAGTTAGCCGCGAGATCGTGTACTTCGCTGCGGTGCTCCACACCGTGATCGCCGTAGGCTGTCGAGTCATCGTCATCAAGCTTCCATGACCGCTTGGCGATCATGACATTGCAGGTGAGGATCCCGGCCTGGAGCAACCAGAAGACAGCGATGACGATGGCGGTCCAGCCTGCGTAGGTGAGAAGCGGGTCTGAGGGCTTCATAACCAACAGCGCCGCCGCACCCGCACCCGTGGCCAGAACCGCTATTGCGAGCTTACCGATCGCGGCACGCCCCCAGTTTTTATAAGTGTGTTGGTCGATGGCGGTACGGGCCGAGAAGTTGGCCAATTCTCGCATTGCTTGCAAATCCGAGGAGAGCTCGGTGCAAGGGTTCGCGGAATGAGCCTTGAGGGAATCGCTTCGACGATCGGAACATGTGCTGACGGCTCGGATTCGGATTCGTCGTTGCCTGTCTCATCGTCGCGACTTGCACTTCGGTAACCAGTGGAGGAAGAAGACCCGTTAACTACCTCGGCATCGGCTCCGCGCACTCGGTTGAGGAGCCGGGTCATGTAGTCATCGATGGCTTCGTCATCGGCTTTCGATTGTGCGGCATTGAGTACGCTCTTCGTTAATGCCCCATCGACAATGCTTGTAGGAGTTCCATCCTCGAATTCAATTTGGTGCGAAGTTTCGCGGTCCTCGTCGATGGCGGCATCTTCGGCCTTCAGCAGCGCGGGTGTTGGCAACCGGGAGAATTCGTTGCTGGCTAAAGCTGGCGTTGGGGCGTCGTCTGATTCTTCGATCTTCGTAGCCGAGATTTGATCTTCGCTGGAATGGCTGTGGTCTTCGGGCGCCCCTGACTCGCGGGTTTCCGCGGCGGTTGAGTCGGCGGGCGACAAAGGTTGATAGCGCGGAATCTCCAACACTTCGCGCCTAGCGTTGATTGCGTCGCGTTCGGTCTTGGTCTGTTCTTGTTGCAGCGCCAATTGTTGCTCCAATGCTTGGCGCTCGCGATTGAGCTGTGCACGTTCCTCGGCAAACTGTCCGGCCAGCGCCTGCCGGTCGTTTTCCAGCCGGCGACGCTCATCCTGAAGTCGGTCGCGTTCGTCGGCCATGGCCTGCGTCTTGTGGTGCAGCTCTTCGGCGCGAGTGGATAGCTCGGCGACGCGTTTCTCGTAGCGGTGTTGCTCTAACTCATTGGCGGCGGCAACTTGCTGCACTTGAGTCGAACTTAAGGCAAGCTCGGCTTGTAGATCATCGATCCGAGCGGCGGACTGCGCTTCGAGCTCTTGACGTTCATCAGCGCAATTTCCGTTCGGAGGCTAATTCCGCGTGGACCGCATCCAGGTCTTTTTTCTGTTGTTCAACATCCGCGGTCGCCCGGGCTAGCTGCGCAGCGGTTTCGGCGAGCTGCCGATTCTGACTGGCAACATGGGCTTCCTGCTCGGTTAGTCTTTGCGCATTCTCGCTTTCGAACTGCTGCCTCTGCTGTTGGTCAGACTCCCAGGCTTGCTTGTCATTTGCGAGCGTGTTGCGCTCGGATTCGAGGGCACGGCGATCGGCGTCATGCGCAGTGCGGGCCTCATTCAGGGTGCGCCACTCTTGCTCGATATTCGTATGTGCGTCGCTGAGCGATTGGCGTTCGGCTTCGAGCTGAATCCGCCGCTGGTCGAGGCTGTTGCGCTGCTCGTCCAGACGGAGCTGCTGCTCGTTCAAGCTTTGGTGTCGTTCGGCCAGGCGTTGGTCAATTTGCGCAGCGGCTTCTTGACGGACGCGCAGATCTGACTCTGCGCGCCGAAGAGCGTGCTCGCGCTGTTCGAGACCGGCGGTCCGTTGCTGTACCTCCGCCTGCCGTTCGTCTAGCCGGTTACGTAGATTCTCAACTTCGTTGCGCTCGGTCTGGAACGTGGCGAGACGTTCGAAAAGCGACTTCTCTCGTTCGTCAAGAAGCACAGATTGCTGCTCAAAGGCGGCAAATTTCTGCAAGTAAGTGGCCTGTTGTTTTTCGAACGCTGCTCGTTGTTGCACCAGTTCCGCATTTTTATGGTCAAAGTTCTTGAGCTGCTCATCAAAATGTTGCTGGCGACTGTTCCACAGGGCCTCGGCCTGGGCAGTTTCTGCCTGCCACTCGAGTCGTTCATTGACCAGTGCCTGTCGATGCACTTCGAATACGGCGTTTTCGGCGGCCATCGCCGTCTGCTTCTGATCCAGTTCGCCTTGCCGCAATGCAAGCACGTGCCGTTGCGCGTCGATGGCGGCTAACTCCTCCTCGCACCTTGCGCAGAGCGGTAATGTGCACATTCTGATTCTCGACAATGCGGCGCTCATTCTCCAGACGCCGCCATTCCGACTGCAACGATCCGCGCTCGCTCGATGTGCTCGTGCGTTCGTGTTCGAGCGCTTGCTGCTCGGCAGAAAGTGCAGCGCGTGCGCGCTGAAACTCGGCTTGAGCGTCATCCAGCTCGGCAATTCGGCCATCCAGGTCAGCCTGCCGGCGAGCCAGGGCGGCCTCGCGGCCGTCGAGCTGACGCCGCAGATCTTCCAGCGCAGCGCGCTCGCGTTCGAACTCGCCTTGCGAGCGGTCCAGCTCCTGGGTTCGATCGCGAACCGACGTCTCGAGAATTTGGCGCTCTTCCTGCAAGGCGCGAGGTGCGTATCAAGCTGGTGCTGCCGACCTTGCCACTCGATTTGCTTCTGGCCCAGCTCGTGCTGGAGTCGTTCCAAATGGACAGCATAGTGGTCCAGCGATTTACGACGACCGGCCAACTCTTGCACAAACTGGTCCTGCTCGGCAGTCCATTTTTTCCGATCTGCCTCTAGCCGAACTGTCTCGGCTTGCAGCCTTTGCCGCTCGGACGCTAAGTCTGCGGTTTGAATTCCTAGGGACTGAGCCGCCGGTCCGTGATCGGTAACAGCGCGCCCTTTCGCGGGGCTGGTACGAGAGGTTACCGCCTCTTCGGCGCCATCGACGACCTCTAACTCGATTGGTCCGATCGTGAGCTGATCACCGAGGCGAAGGTTTGATTCCTCAAACGGCTGCCCGTTGAGCTCTGTATTCACTGAGCGGCTTCTGGCAATCGTTCGTCCCGATTCCTGGCTCAGGACACAATGCAACGGGTCAACGCCGGGTGAACGTAATCGAAGGGTGCAGTCGGAGTCCGAACCGATCGTACAGGTTGCCGCGGTGATCTTGATCAAACGGCCGTCGTGCGCCGTACCTCGAATGCGCAACACCAGCCCAGTGGCGTCCTTTGCCGCACGCGCGATGGGAACGGAGATCGTGGGGGCTTCAGGCATACTGCGGGTAATAGCCGTGCCAGCGACAAAACCGGCCGGCAGGAGGAGGAATACGGTTTGTGTACGAAATACCTATGGTGATTTAGCTTGCGGCGAATGAGGGGTCAAAACCCATGCGTCTTTTCCACATGGATATTGGAATCCGTGTAACGCCGAAAGGCGTTATCCGCTTTGGTACAGGGACGGTGCGTTGAGCCAAACAACTGGAAAACTATCGCCGATCGGCAAATTCGGCTGCATCAAGCCGCTGGTTCTGCCGATTATCGGAAGGCGACCGTACAAGGGCTGGTTAGAGCGGTCTTAACGTCTAGGGAAATACAGTCGAACGGCTCGGAACCGTCGCATTCCCATATAGGTGGAGCTGTCCAGTGCTTGTGAAAACTTTCGCACGGTCAGATCCGGCTCATTGGATAGCGAAAACTTGTAGTCGGATTGCGTCGTTCCCGGCGAACGGCTTGCCGGGGACGGTGGATATCGGTGTTTTTACCGACCCAATCCGGACGACCTGCGTACTATAGTTTGGTTGCGGCCCGCGATGCCCTAACAACAGGCCATCAAGCGTTTACGAGGCGCAAGCAACTCAAGGGGTGCGGAGAATCGAGGCAAATTCGTTCGGTTTCAATCGTCGGCGCGGCGTTGATGCGGGCGGTTGGAATCGAACCACCAAGGTGGAACACTCAATGGCACGGAAAGATGCATTGCTCGACATACGCCAGATCCTGCTTAAGCGGCGCGATGCGCTGCGCAGCGCTTTGGCGGGCGATTTGAGTTTGTTGAAGGAGCTTCGCAGTCAGTCAACCGGCGACGTGGTGGATGCCGCGCTGGATTCGGCGCAGGATGAGATCAGCTCGCAGTTGGCGGAGGTGGAAAGCCGCGAACTGGCTAGCATCGAGAACGCGCTGGAACGGATGCGCGTGGGCAAGTACGGCGTTTGCGAGGGATGCGGATGTAAGATCCCAATGGCCCGGCTGAATGCCTTGCCCTATGCGACGTACTGCATCGAATGTCAGCGCGAAGCGGAGAAATACGGCAACGACGGCGGACACTCCACCGACTGGGGGCGACTACTCGACGGCGGTTCGGGCGACGTGGACGTGACCATCAATGACATCGAATTGGACGTGGGCTAAACGGCCCATGCCAATCTTGAACAACCGACGGCTGGCGTCGAGCGCACGGAAGTCATGAATTGGCTGCCGCTCGCTCGGCGTCAGCCGTTTTTCTGTCGGTTTCGTCGAATTTCCCCCGTATTTCGGTACCCCACGAGCCCGCAGACTTTACGCCGCTTACGCTTCTTGTTTGAATGCAAAGAGGGCGGCTGTATGGAACGATGGGATGGCACGCGGTCGCCGATATACCTACCAGGGCGATTGGGATTCGCGATTTCCCGTGTTGGGCTGGCGCAGCATTGGTAAAGCGCTCTATGAGATGCTCGTCGTCAAGGCAATTCTTAAGGACTTGAAAGCATGAGACTTCGGCCCCCGCGTTGGATCGGAATTTGTATCGCCGGGAGCATTTTGCTCGTGATCGGACTGGGTACGGGCATTCGAACGGCGGCGGCCCAATATGTCTTAACTGCACCCACGGCGGAAGAGCGGGCGGAACAGTACCGCGGGCTAACAGCCGAGGTTTCCCACTTGGAGAAGCAGGGGATGGTCCTCCGCAAGGTCGTGAGCTTTGTTAAGCCGACGGTGGTGCATATCGATGCCGAGAAAACGGACACGCTAAACACGCGCAGCCGCAACCGTTTTGTGGAAGAAGCCGGCTCTGGGACAATCATCCAAATGAATAACCGGTTTTACGTGCTCACGAATCGCCATGTCGTGAGGGCCGCTTCGACCAAGAGCATCAAGATCAAGCTTTCAGACGGGCGCGTGATCAATCCGACGTCGGTGTGGTCCGATGCGGAGACCGATATCGCGGTGATGGCGGTCAACTCGGACGGGCTGGTTGCCGCGCAACTCGGCAACAGCGACCAGGTCGATATCGGCGATTTCGTGCTGGCCGTTGGCAGCCCGTTTGGCTTGAGTCACTCGGTGACGTTTGGGATCGTCAGCGCCAAGGGACGGCGTGACCTGGAATTGGGGGAAGATGTGAAGTTTCAGGACTTCCTGCAAACCGACGCCGCCATTAATCCAGGAAACTCGGGGGGCCCGCTGATCAGCCTGCGCGGCGAAGTGATCGGTATGAACACCGCAATCGCCAGTAATTCGGGCGGCAGCGAGGGAATTGGCTTCACGATCCCGATCAACATGGTGATGGTGATTGCCAAGCAACTAGTCGAACGCGGCAGCGTGGCCCGCGCTTATCTCGGTGTGACGCTCGATCGCAATTTCAATCAGACGGTGGCCTCGCGACTCGGCTTGCCGCGGGCGATTGGCGCGCGTGTGGTGGCGATCACTCAGAACTCGCCCGCGGAGGCGGCCAAAATGCAGATCGATGACGTGATCTTGGAGATCAATGGAACTGCGATCGACGACGACGACCACCTGGTCAGCATGGTGAGCGTAACGGAAATCGGCAGAGAAATTCCGATGCTGATCTATCGCGGGGGCAAGTCAATGAAGATGAATGTGAAAGTGGCAAATCGAAGCCAGTTTCCCAAACCGGTACTAACGGGCAGCAAGGTTAACGAGTAGCCAGCGACGCCAAATCTCGTTCAAACATGGTCCCCGATCCGTCTTAATCCACGGATGATCTCGGCCTTGACCTCGGCCACTTGGACGCCCACGGCCAGATCGCAATTGGGGCGCCACTGGCGGATATTTCGGCGGTCGAAAACGGTGGTTCCCATCGTCAGTTCTCCCTCGACCTCGACGTCGCAGGCCATTTCCTCGTCCATCTCAAATAGTTCGGGATGAGCGGCCAAGACAACGGCGACCGCCGCGTTGAGATAGACCCCTTCCAGGCCAAGGAACTGCCGGTACGCGCGAAACGCATAGGGGAGTATGTTGCGAAGGAATGCGCCGCCCTTGCTGGCGTCGCTGGGGAGTTGTTCGAGTAGATCGAAGGTAAACAGAAGCTGGTGCGTTACGTCGAGAGGTAGAATCATCTTGGTCATCGGCGAGCGGATGACCTGTCGAGCGGCGAGCGCGTCACTATAGATGTTGAACTCGGCACAGGGAGTCACATTGCCCGCCGCCGCGACGCAGCCGCCGCCCACAATCAGGCGGCCTACGCGCGATGCCATCTGCGACTCTCGATGCAGCACGTGGGCGATGTTCGTCAATGGCCCAAGTGCAAGGATCGTGACCATTTCCGGGTCGGCGCGAAGCTCGTCGGTGAGCACTTTTTCGGCCGGATGCAAGTTAGCCAGACCCGCCACGGGCAGATCGGATTGCCCAAGTCCGTCTGAACCGTTGAGGTGCATCGTATTGACGGGAAGCGGATTATCGAGCGGGGCGGCTCCCATGCGCGGCCAGCGCGGCGGGTCGAGCTGTTCGATCACCTTTTGGACATTTGTGGTGGCCATGGCCGGCGGTACATTCCCGCCGGTCGCAGTCACGGCAACCACATCGAGTTCAGGATCGAACAGCGCAAGCGCCAGGGCGACGGCATCGTCGATGCCAGGGTCAATGTCGAGGATCACCTTTTGCGCCATGCACTGGCTCCGTGGCTAAATCATGCCGGTCCTGGCAGGATTGTATCCCATAGGAAGCAATCCGCCAAAAGAGCGCCCGTTCCTGTGTTGCGCGGCCACTTGCATAGGCGTTGGCCGGCCCAAAGCGTGCCCGTACAATCCATGCATCGTAAACGGAAAGGGTGATTGTGTTCGCATCGCACCTCGGACGCCTGTCGGCGGGAGAGAGTTTGTCGATGGACGAGATGCGCTCGGCGATCGGCGGCATCATGCAGGGGGACGTTCCGGACTCGCAGATCGCTCTGTTTCTGAGTGCTCTGCGCAAAAGGGGGAAACCGTTGAAGAGATTGCTGGCGCCGCTGCCGCGATGTGCGAGCGAATGACGCCGATTCGGACAAGTCGAGAAGGTGTTCTCGATACCTGCGGCACGGGAGGCACGGGATCGCGACTGTTCAACGTGAGTACCGCGGCCGCAGTTGTCGCCGCGGCAGCCGGTGTGCCGGTGGCCAAACATGGAAATCGCGGAGTGACAAGCCGCAGCGGCTCGTCGGATGTGCTCGCCGCTCTCGGCGTGAACATTCAGGCCGACAGCCGCATGCGTGTCCGATTGCCTGGACGAATTGGGGCTGTGCTTCTGTTTCGCTCCGATGCATCATCCGGCAATGAAGCGCGTGGCGGAGGTACGCAAACAAATTGGCGGCCGAACGATTTTCAATTTGCTGGGCCCGCTATCGAATCCGGCGAACGCGAAGTTTCAATTGTTGGGGACGGGCAGGGACGAGCTTCGCACGATGCTCGCCCGTGCGCTCGTGCTGTTGGGCACGACGCGGGCGGTTGTAGTAACCGGCGAAAACGGCTTGGGGGAGGTGACGATCGCCGGCACGACGCGGGCGACCATCGCGGACGGTGGCAAGCTGAGCGAGACGCAATGGTCACCGGCTGATTTTGGGGTTAGCCAATCGCCGCTGGATGAATTGTTTGTGGAGAATGCAGACGAGAGCGCGGCGATCATCCGCCGTGTTTTGGCGGGCGAACAGGGACCGGCGCGCGACATTGTCGTCGCAAATGCGGCTGCAGCATTATGGGCAGCGGGGAGGAGCGGCGAACTTAAAGCATGCGCAAAACACTCCGCCCAGGCAATCGATAGCGGCGCGGCTCGCTCGTTGTTGGCCAAACTGGTGGAGCACACGAGTCGGACGCCGGGTTAATCGACAGATCACGCGACCGCCACGAGTATGTCCTCGTTCTTTTTCTCGCCGTGGATCTCGAATTTGTAGACGTGATTGTCGGGTAGGAGCAACTTTTGGGATTTCTTGACGTCCATGAACATACCGGCGGGTTGCGGTGATTCAGTCCAGCCGTACAGCGATAGCGATTCCAGTTCTGTCTCTAACTGCTGGCAATAAAGCGAATGGTCGAAGTCCGCGAGTGGATGGACTTTGCCGTCGTGAATGTGAACGGTGGGGAAGAATAGCCGTTTAGGATTTGCGCGAGGGAACTCGAACGCCATCGGATGGACCGTTTTCGCCCCCTGTCTCAGCTTGAAGACAGCGAAGCCGAAGTCCTTGTATTGTGGCAGTTTCTCCCAAACGCCATCGGGAAGGCGGAAACGCTCGTCGAGCCGGCTGAAATCCGCAATTGTTGGCACAAATGAGGCCTCGAATTCGCCCACGTCGTGGACTTTGAGCTTGGGTTTCTCGGCAGCAGCCGTCGTTGATCGGCCGAACGCGGCCCCCGGCGGTGGAGGGACGGGAAATCCTTTGCGCATGTCTTTGAAGAAATCGGCGTACGCCTTGAGATCGACGAATTTTACAGCGTCGTCGCTTGAATTCTTTGGCACTGGTAATGGGAGGATCATCGCCAGATCCTCACGGGCTTCGATCGTCATACTGTAGACGACGAACTGCCGGGCTTTGTCACTCGATCGGGCGAATATACTCGTGCCCGAAACTTCGTTTACTGGACGTGAAAAGCAGCACATTGCAGAGGGAAGGGAGTAAGGGTTAGGAAGCAGGGAAGACCGCTAATAGTTTGTCGCGAGTCGGTCGGAGAAAGTTCCTTGTAGGAGTGCCCGCTGGCGGGGGCGGCTATGTTAGCCGCAGGCGCAGTCCATCGTAGGCCAGCTCCATGCCGGGCGGCAACTGGGCGTTGGTCGAAGCATGTTCCAGCTCGTGTCCCATGTGCGTGAAAAAAGTTCGCTTGGCCCCGATTTGTTCGGCCATTTTGACCGCTTCCTCGAGGCTGTAGTGCGACACGTGGGGCCGCGGCCGCAAAGCGTCAAGAATTAGCACGTCTAAGCCACGAAGCAATTCCTGGCTCTCTGGCGGTATGTGATTGGTGTCGGTGCAGTACGCAACGTCGCCGAATCGAAATCCGAGTACTCGGAAGCGCCCGTGTTCGAGTCGAAACGGCACCACCTCGGCCCCCAGAAGCTTGAACGGGACGCCGGGCTGAATGGTATGGAAGGCCACTTGCGGCACGCCACCGGCGTAGTTGGCGGCCTCGGGCGTGAACGCGTAGTCAAACGAGCGCCGAATTCGGACCTCGACGAAGTCCTCGCAATAGACGGGAAGTCGATGGCCCAGATAGAAATAAAACACACGAATATCATCAAAGCCCATCAGATGGTCGGCGTGATCGTGGGTGAAGAGAACGGCGTGGATCAGGCCGATCTGCTCACGAAGCAACTGTTGCCGCAAGTCGGGGGTTGTATCGATCAGCAGATTTCCGTCGGGGAGCCCAAGTGCCAGCGCAGCGTGTGCGTTGGTTCTTGATGTTGGTGCTGGTGCATACATTGCAGC
The DNA here is from genome assembly GCA_963829655.1 of Pirellulales bacterium. GTDB lineage: Bacteria > Planctomycetota > Planctomycetia > Pirellulales > JALHPA01 > JBBDYH01. The sequence goes on along the minus strand of CAWHJG010000002.1, from coordinate 3,412,722 downwards.
CGCAGCCCACCATGGGTACGCCAACGCTCGTACCCGTCCCGAGGAACACAAGCTGGCCGCGGAAGTCGGTGTTAAGTATCGGCTGCTGCAATGTTTCACGCTGGGGGGTTCTCAAAATGACAGGCGGATATCGTCCGGCGCACACTTCGCTTTGTACTTCGCCATGATTGTTTGCCTGTCACGGTGGCAGGCGTGCGCGCTGGCCATGGGATGGCGATAGTGGCTATTTTCACGGTGAAACGCACGGTCGATTCCGAAACGCACTGGCATTGACCCATCGCGAAAAGCGGCGTTAAACTTAACGGTTGACTGAACTTGCGCTTAAAGTGCGCGCTGATTCCTTGCCGTCGCCGAACGGCGTAGTTCCGCCGCGCATGAATGGCAGCAACACGACGCGCACCGGTTGGAATCACCTATGTCGATGGAAACTTTGGAAAAGGTGTGGGAAGCCGCGAGTGGCCTATTCAATGGGATCGGCAGCTCCGTAGAGCGGACGATTACGGGGCTGTTCGGCTCGTCGAACGCTCGATACATCAAGAAGTTACAGCCGACGATTGCTGCGATCAATGCCTTGGAGCCACGCTATCAGGCGATGAGCGACGCCGAGCTGCGCGCAGCAGACCGACGGAGTTCAAAAAGCGGCTTGCCGCCGGCCAAACGCTTGACGACGTCTTGATCGAGTCCTTCGCAGTTTGCCGCGAGGCGGGCCGCCGCTGGCTGAGCATGCGGCATTATGACGTCCAGCTCATTGGCGGCATCGTGCTGCACTGCGGCTCAATCGCTGAAATGGTCACCGGCGAAGGCAAGACGCTGGTGGCCACGCTGCCGGCGTATCTCAACGCCCTGGGCGGTCAAGGGCGTTCACGTTGTCACCGTCAACGACTATCTCGCGCGCCGCGACATGGAGTGGATGGGCCCGCTGTATATCAATTTGGGGCTGACCGTCGGCGCCATTCAGAGCGGCATGGATTCCGGCGAGCGGCAAAAGGTGTACGCCTGCGACATCACGTATGGCACGAACAACGAGTTTGGCTTTGACTACCTGCGCGACAACATGCGGATGGCCGCGCGCGACGACGATGAGCACTTTCCCAAGCACATGCAGCAGTCGCAGGGCCCGCTGCACTACGCGATCATCGACGAAGTGGACAACATCCTGGTCGATGAAGCGCGCACGCCGCTGATTATTTCCGGCCCGGCGCACGACGACGTGCGCAAGTACGCCAAGGCCGACCAGATCGCGCGGCAGCTCAAGAAGGACGTGCACTTCGAGGTCAAAGAAAAGGAGCACACCGCCAACCTGACCGACGAGGGCGTGCGGACGGCGGAAAAGCTGGCCGGCGTGGAGAGCTTTTACACCGCCGGCAACATGGAATGGCCGCACCTGATCGACAACTCGCTCAAGGCCCATCACCTATACAAGCGCGACGTGAATTACGTCGTGCAGCACGACCGGAAGCAGAGTGATCATTGTCGATGAGTTCACCGGGCCGACTCATGCCGGGCCGGCAATGGAGCGATGGGCTGCATCAGGCGGTGGAGGCGAAGGAGGGAGTCAAGATCAAGGAAGAGACGCAGACGTTGGCCACGATCACGCTGCAGAACTTCTTCAAGTTGTACGGACAAAATCTGCGGCATGACCGGCACGGCCATGACGGAGGCCGGTGAGTTCTGGAAGATCTATAAGCTCGATGTGGTCGCGATTCCGACCAATCGGCCGATGCGGCGCGTGAACAATCCCGACGTGATCTACATGAGCGAGCGGGAGAAGTTCAACGCGGTGGCCGATGAAATCGAGCGAATCCACAAGTGGGACATTTTGGAGCTGGCCGACGGAAACGAAGCTGCTGGGCACGATTCACAACGAAACCGGCGAAGCAATCTCGATTGAGAAAAAGGAGAACCGGCAGCGCGAGAGCATTCCGAAGTCCAAGGTCAAGGAGGTATACCGCAAGGGGCGTCCGGTCCTGGTCGGCACCGTGTCGATCGAAAAGAGCGAGCGGCTCAGCTCGCTGTTGGAGAAGCGCGGAATCCAGCACCAAGTGCTCAACGCGAAGCACCACAAGCGCGAGGCGGAGATCATCGCGCAGGCTGGGCGGCTTGGCGGCGTGACCATCGCCACAAACATGGCCGGCCGTGGCACCGACATTGTGCTGGGCGGCAATCGCGGAAACGATGGCATGGGCGATTCTGCAAGATAAGTATCCGACGCGCCTTGACGTTCCGCACGACGAGTGGGATGGGTTGGTGAAGCAAATTGAAGAGCGCGAGAAGATGAAGGCCGAAGGGCAAGTACGTCAAAGAGCTTGGGCGGCCTGCATTGCATTGGCACGGAACGGCACGAGGCCCGCCGCATCGATCTTCAGCTTCGCGGGCGGTGCGGTCGGCAAGGAGACCCGGGAGCAGCCGTTTCTATCTTTCGCTCGAAGATGACTTGATGCGGATCTTTGCCGGCGACTGGGTGAAGAGCGTGCTGCAACGTCTCGGAATGAAGGAAGGCGAAGCCATCGAAAGCCGGATGGTGTCGCGCCGCATCGAAGGCGCTCAGAAGAAAGTCGAGGAACGCAACTTCGAGATTCGCAAGAACCTGCTCGAATACGACGAAGTGATGGACGAGCAGCGGAAGCGAGTGTACGGGTATCGGCAGCGGATTCTCGACGGCGGCAATTGCAAGCAGCTGATCCTCGACATGATCGAGGGGCAGATCGAGCACTATCTTTCGACGATCCTCGACAAGAACTACGGCGCGGAAACGTTTGCCAGTTGGGCGAGCGGGTTATTGACGGTAGAACTCGAGACCGAAGGCGTTCGCGGGCATGGACCTTCAGGATGCCGAGCGGTTTGCCAAGGACGAGGCCATACGCTTGAGTGAGCGGCAGATTCTTGAGGCTATCGAGGAGAATCTTCCCGAGGCCGAGGAACAAAGCGAATGGAATTGGGAGGCGCTGGCCAAGTTCTCCAATGTCCGATGGAAAACGAGTTTTCGCGACCGCGATCTGAAGAAGGTCGGCCGCGACGGAATTGCAGATCTGTTCATTGAGAGCGCGAATGAAGCGATTGAGAAGACCGATCTCTCGGCAGGTCAGCGATTCCTGGATCGCGATTTTGCGGTGCAAGAGGCCTGTGGCTGGGTGGATTTCAAATTCGGGATCAAACTCAGGCCGGAGGAGGCTTCGTGACCTGGATGCCTCGTCGTTCAAGGCGCGCGTACACGACCTGGCGGGTAAGTCGTATGCCGACCGCGAGGTTGAATACCCGGTGATGGCCGGGCTATACCGGTTTTCCAAGGCGGACGGGAACGGCGGGCGACGAATTGACCGAGACGAGCTCGCGGAATGGGCGCGCCAGCGATTTCACGTCAACATCGACGTGGAGGATTTTCGCAGCAAGCAAAAAGACGATATCCACGCGGTATTAGTTGAAAAGAGCCGCATTTTACAGCGTCAAGCCGACGAAGCGGTCGCCGAAGTAAAGCGGCGCGTGGAGGAACTGCCATCGCTCGATCCGGGTCATCCGCTGGGCGCCGAGGTAGGCAACGGAAAGCTGGCCTCGCTCACCGATTGGCTGCGTCGCACCGTTAATTACAACAAATCGGCCGACGAACTGGCCAAGCTGGGGCGGGAAAAACTTGAGCAGGCGCTGACTCAGGCTGTCGAGAATCATTATCGTCCTGAGATCCGCCGCATGGAGCGGATGCTCGTGCTGCAGATTCTGGATGCGGCCTGGAAAGACCACTTGCTGGCGATGGATCACCTGCGGAGCAGCGTGAGTCTGCGCGGGTATGCACAGGTTGATCCAAAGGTCGAGTACAAGCGCGAAGGGATGCGGCTGTTCGACAGCATGTGGATTCAGATCGGCGAACGCGTGACTGACCTCGTGTTCCGCATGGAGCAGCTCGACGAGGGGTTTGTCGGCTCGACGTGGGCACAGGCGACGGCGGTCCACGAAGAGGCAACATCCAGCTACGGAGTGAGCGAGCAGCAGCGAAGCGCTTGAGGCCAGCGACAACGCGGGCGTGGACAGGAAGATCGAACCGATTCGCAATACGACGCCGCGCGTTGGCCGCAATGATCCTTGCCCGTGCGGCAGCGGCAAGAAGTATAAGCATTGCCACGGGCGGCCGGGGGCGGCTGTGGTGTGACAGTTCTGCCGGCACATTGGAGAGTCTTGCATAGTCAAAGCTAATTGATCGCACTTATGAGCACGGCAAAAGAAGACGTTCGGCGAATCCTTGATCATTTACCCGAAGACGCAACCCTGGAAGACATTCAGTATCACTTGTATGTTCGACAAAAAATCGAGCAATCGATCGGGGAAGCGGACGCGGAAGAGGTTGTGTCAAACGATGAGGTTGAAGAGCAGATGAAGAAATGGCTAGACGAATAGAATGGACTCATTCGGCCGTGATTGATTTAAGTGAAATCACATCGCCAAAGATTCGCGCCGTTATGCCGGGGCATTTGTTCGACGCGTTCGAGATACCGTTCGCACGTTAAAACGCTTTCCCGATCGAGGGGCCGTGGTGACCGAATTTGGAGATCCATCTATTCGCGAAGTAAGCGTGCATGGCTATCGTGTTATTTATCGCCGAATGGACAGGTTGGCGATCTTGGGCGTGATTCACGGCGCGCGAGAACTCAGATCGCTTTGGACAAGCGAACAACGTCCAAGATGATTGGGAACGGATTTCCGAATGCCCTATCTACTGAATATTGCGTATCTCTTGGCGATTTTGCTTGCCTCTCCGTGGCTAATTTGGGCAGCGATTCGCAAGGGGAAGTATCGCGAGGGGTGGTCGGCGAAGCTCTTTGGCGTCGTGCCAGTCGGCAGTAGTTATTCCACGTCGGGCGTGCGGCTTTGGTTCCACGCGGTCAGCGTGGGTGAGGTGAACCTGATTGCGCCGTTGCTTCGCGAGGTTCAGTCGCGCCATCCAAATTGGGAATGCTTTGTCTCGACAACAACCGCAGCAGGCTTTGCGCTGGCATGTAAGAAGTACCCGCAACTGCCGGTGTTCTACGCGCCGCTGGATTTCTCGTGGGCGGTCCGCCGTGCGATGCGCCGCATTCGGCCGACGATGCTGGTGCTCGCGGAGCTGGAACTGTGGCCGAATATGATTCGCGCGGCGAAGAAGCATGGCGCGAAAGTCGCGATCGTAAACGGGCGGCTCAGTGAAAGAAGCTTACGTGGATACTGGCAAGTTAGGTTTTGGATTGCTAGATTGCTGCGGCAGGTTGATGTGATTGCCGCGCAAAACGAGGCGTACGCCGAACGGTTTCTGGCGCTGGGCGGCTCCGGCGAAGCGTGTGCATGTAACGGGCTCGATCAAGTTTGACGGCGCGGCGACCGATCGAGGCAACCATGCTACAACCAGCCTTCGGCGTCTGGCTGGCTTTAACGACGACGATGTGATTTTTCTGGCGGGGAGCACGCAAGCGCCGGAGGAAGCGCTGGCCCTGCAAGTGTTTGCAACGCTAAAAGATCAATTCCCGCGATTGAAACTCGTCATTGTTCCGCGGCATCCGCATCGATTTGACGAGGTTGCGTCGCTGTTGAGTAGCAGCGGGCTCGAGTATGTGCGGCGCACACAGCTCACTTGCACGCCTGCCGGGTGTACTGGCCGCATCGTGCTGGTAGACACAATTGGTGAACTGGGCGCATGGTGGGGGACGGCGAGGATCGGCTTCGTCGGCGGCAGCCTCGGTAATCGGGGGGGTCAGAACATGATTGAGCCGGCCGCCTACGGCGTCGCCACGTGCTTCGGGCCCAACACGCAGAACTTCCGCGACGTCGTTCAGTTGCTGTTGGCACAAGAGGCAGCGGTGGTCGTCCGAAACGGCGAGGAACTGAGGCGGTTTGTACGGTGCTGCCTTGATGACTTATCGGCCGCCGCCAGGCATGGCGAGCGGGCACAGCGACTTGTCCGCGAGCAACTCGGTGCAATGGTGCGCACGCTGGCGCTGCTCGAATCTCTCGATCCGTCGATAGCGACGGATCACCCCGCCCGCGCTGCGTAAGCCGCCCCTCTAGCGGATCGTAGTACCCGTCCTTGCGGCCTCTGTGTGGCGGAAACTATACTGAACGATTCGACGTTCTTCTCGTTTTGCGTTTACTCCTGGGAGTTTTTCACGTGGCCGCCGGCAAGTTTTTGTTTACGAGTGAATCGGTCAGCATGGGCCACCCGGACAAGTTGGCCGATCAGATTTCCGACGGCATCCTCGATGCCCTATTGGCTGGCGATCAGAACAGTCGCGTGGCCTGTGAAACGATGGTCACGACCGGAATCGCGATTGTCGCTGGCGAGATTACCAGCAAGGCGGGGATTGATTATCAATCGATCGTGCGGCAGGTGATCCGCGAAGTCGGATACGACGACGACCAGATGGGCATCTGCGCCGATACGTGCGCGGTGATGATTGCTCTCGACAAGCAAAGTCCCGATATTGCGCAGGGGGTGAATGAGAACTCAGCGGCAGGCAAGGACATTGGCGCCGGCGACCAAGGATTAATGTTTGGATACGCTTGCAGCGATACACCCGAGCTCATGCCGCTACCGATCGCGCTGGCGCACCGGATCATCAACCGGTTGACCGACGCGCGCCAGAAGAAGGAGGTCGATTGGCTGCGGCCCGATAGCAAGAGCCAGGTTACCATCGAATACGACGGGAACAAGGCGGTGCGGGTGGATACGGTAGTCGTGAGCACGCAGCATGCGCCGCAAGTCGAACACGAACAAATCCGCAAGTACGTAATGCACGACATCGTCCGCCCCTGTTTGCCGACCGAGTTGAGCGCTGGCGACATCAAGTACCACATCAACCCGACCGGTCGGTTCGTCGTCGGCGGTCCGCAGGGTGACTGCGGCCTGACGGGGCGCAAAATTATCGTCGATACGTATGGCGGCTGGGGGCGTCACGGCGGCGGGGCGTTCAGCGGAAAGGACCCCACCAAGGTAGACCGCAGCGCTGCTTACATGGCACGGCACGTTGCCAAGAATATCGTAGCCGCCGGGCTGGCCGAACGTTGCGAGGTGCAGCTTGCGTACGCGATCGGCGTCTCGGACCCGGTAAGCGTGCATGTCGATACTGAGGGAACCGGCAAGCACGACGACGCTCGGATTTGCGCTTGTCCGCGAATTCTTTCCGCTCACACCGAGCGGGATCATCAAGTACCTCAACTTGCGGCGGCCCATCTACCGCAAGACGGCGGCCGGGGGGCATTTTGGGCGCAGCGAGCCGGAATTTACCTGGGAAGGCACCGCGCGCGCGGCCGAGTTGGCCAAGGCTGTCGGCAAGTAGTCCGGAGGATTGCATGGATGCGTCCCGCGTGACTTTGCGTTCATGGACCGGGCTTTCGCGTTCTGAGCGGGGAGCGATTTTTTCTCGCACCGTCGCGATCGCTTTGGCGATTGGACTGGTCATTTTCGCTGTGCTTCTGTTCGTGCGCCGGATCAGCGGCGCGTTCGACCGAGCGTTGCCCGACGGTGTTTTCATCGTATCGATCGCTGTTGTCGTCGTTTGGGCGGCCGCCATTCGACTCGCGATAGCCATGTCAGAACGTAGTATGGATCGAACGGCTGAACTGCGGTTCGTCGAATGGTCACCGACTCTCGCGCTGCCTCTAATTGGCGTCGCGATGGCGGTGCCGGGTACGTCGATGGTGACAATTCTCGCTGCCGCTCTACTGGTGGCCGGCGAAGAGTATTGGGCGGCGCGATTTGCGCCTCGATCGAAGACGCAGCGTAAGGAAGATCGCCTGATCGGGATTGGCGCTCGCGGTGATGGTAACCTGGCGGCACCGGTGATCGATGGCGCGATTGACCGTGAGTTGTGGCAAGAACAGCGGCGGTTCCGCGGCGAGCGTGAAGAGATGATTTCTGGCGTCATCCGCTGCCGAATTGCTGCGAATGACCGCTTGGCGATCGAGCACGTGGCGTTTTGCCCGCCATTGGCAACCGTCCCGCAGGTGGAGTTGGAGCCGCTCGAGGGCGCGGCCTGTCGCGCGCGTGTGACGCACGTCTTCAGGTATGGTGCGCGGATCGAGATCAAGCTCGATGGCGCGCCGGACCAGCCGACCGAGTGTCTGGTTGCGTTTGAAGCTCGCTCGGCAATTGATCCGCTAATCAATTCGGCTCCTCGCTAAAATTTGGCGGCCTCAACAGGCGCTGCTTGCCTCGTTAAACTGTAGAGACTTGGACCCACTCATTGGCGCCCTTCCATGGCACGTTGGCCGAGACACGCTTGGACTACGCTGGTAACGTATGGCCTGATCTTCATCGTCTTTCCGCTGTTATGCTGGTTGGCATATGCGTACGTCCGGGGGTGGTTCTGAAGGGGATTGGCGGTTCGAATGAAGGACGAATTGCAACAACTGCTTTCGCGCTTCGGCCAAGAACATCTGTTGATGTTCTGGGACCAGTTGAATGAAGCCGAGCGCCGGCAATTGGCTGCAGAAATTCGCGAAGTCGATTTCGCATTGCTGAAGTCGCTGCGAGGGGGCCAAGCCAACGAAGACTGGGCCAGCAAAGCGATGAGGGCAATTCCACCCCCCGCGGCGCGACTCAGTGCTGGCGGGAATCCGTTTTCCAGGTCCGACGCGGCAGCGGGCGGACGCGAAGCGCTGGATCGAGGTGAAGTGGCCGTCGTGATCGTCGCGGGCGGGCAGGGCTCGCGACTTGGTTTCGATCACCCCAAGGGGATGCTTCCGATCGGTCCGATATCTGGTTCAACGCTGTTTCGCATTCTGTTTGAGAAGCTGCTCGCCATCGGTCGCCGCCATGGCGTGCAGCCGCCACTGTTCGTGATGACCAGCGACGCCACACACGGCGAAACGGTCGAATACATTGAAGCCAACAACTATTTCGGACTGAGCCCGAAGGGGGTTCACTTCTTTCAGCAAGGTCGAATGCCGGCGGTCGATATAAAAACGGGCCGCGTACTCTTGGAATCCAAGAGCCACTTGGCCCTCAGCCCGGACGGTCACGGCGGCAAGTTGGCGGCCTTGAAAAACAGCGGCGGGCTTGCCAAGCTGCACGAGCGCGGAATCCGCCAACTGTTTTATTGCCAGGTCGATAATCCGCTGGTATCCCTGTGCGACGCCGAATTTCTCGGCTATCACTTGCTGAGTCGCTCACAGGTCTCCACGCAGGTCGTTGCCAAACAAGAGCCGCTTGAGCGTGTCGGCAATGTGGTGATGGTGGATGGCCGCATGACCATCATTGAGTACAGCGATCTGCCGAACACGATTGCGGAAAGGCGAAATCCGGATGGCTCGTTGATGCTTTGGGCCGGCAACACGGCGATTCACATTTTTGATGTGACGTTTTTGAAGCAAATGGCTGAGAAAGCGGAGGCGCTTCCATTTCATCTTGCGCGAAAGAAAGTGCCATATGTTAACGAGCAGGGTCAATCGATAGAACCAAGCGAGCCCAACGCGATCAAGTTTGAGAAGTTCATCTTCGATTTGTTGCCGGCCGCGGAGCGAGCTTTTGTGATGGAGGTAGATCCACAAGTGTGTTTTGCGCCGGTCAAAAATGCGCCCGGCGAGAAAACCGACACGCCCGAGAGCGTGCAACGCCAAATGATCCACCTGCATGCTCGATGGCTGCGAAAGGCCGGGGCGAAAGTAGAACCGGGAGTTGCGGTCGAGATCAGTCCAGTTTTCGCGCTAGATGAGCCGGGACTAATTGAAAAGGCAAGGATCGGAAAACTACAGTCGGATTTGCACGTGACGCAACCAACGTACTTCTGTTAATCGTTATCAACAGTCCTGAACCCTTGAATTCTGAACTGTGCTTCACGCAGTGATCATGGCCGGCGGCGCCGGCACTCGATTTTGGCCAGAAAGCCGCAAAGAGCGGCCGAAGCAATTGCTCGCACTCGCCGGCAATGCGACGATGATCCAGCAGGCGGTGGCTCGGCTCGGTGATGCAGTGCCGCCAGATCGCGTGATGATCGTCACCGGCCAGCATCTAACCGACGCCATTGCGGCAGAACTGCCCGCTGTGTCAAGCGATGGCATTCTTGCAGAGCCATGCAAACGCGACACTGCGCCATGCATTGGGTTAGCCGCGCTACATCTGGTGAGGAAAGACCCGGACGCGACGATGGTGGTGCTGCCATCGGACCACGTGATTTCTCCGGACGATGTTTTTCAGCGAGCGATAGTCGCGGCTGGCCAGTTAGTTGAACAACATCCGCTATCACTCGTGACATTCGGCATCCGGCCAACCTTTCCAAGCGAGACTTTTGGCTATATCGAGCGCGGCGAGAAACTCGACTCGGTCAGCCCTTCGACCAATTTGACCGTTTATCGCGTCGCGCGATTTCGTGAGAAGCCATCGGCGGCGGTTGCACGGGAGTACCTCTCCAAGGGCAACTATTACTGGAACGCCGGCATCTTTGTCTGGAAGGCGACGACGATTCTCGAAGCGCTCCGCGAATTCGAGCTAGCAATGTATGAGCACCTGGAGGTGATCGGTCGTGCGATTGGAACGCGTCCATACGACGACGTGCTGGAACGCGAGTTCGCGGCGATTCGGGGCAAGAGTATCGACTATGCGGTCATGGAACGTGTCGCGATGTGCTGGTGGCCGAGGCGCCTTTTCAATGGGACGACGTTGGAAGCTGGCAGGCTATCGCGCGGCTAAGCGAGAGCGACCAACACGGAAATACGATCCAGGCGAAACACCTGGGGGTCAATACGACCGGCACGATCGTACGCAGCGGCGACGATCACCTGATCGTCACGCTCGGACTGACCGATTGCATCGTGGTCCGCACGCGCGACGCGACGTTGATCGCCCGAAAGGAAGACGAGGAATCGATTCGGCAGATTGTAAAGCTTCTCGAAGAGCGGGAATGGAGCGAGTACCTGTGACTCGCCGGCTTGAGCAGACAATCTGAAACTGAGCAGGCGAAGCACGAGTATACTTACAAGTTCCGGACAGCCGATGAGCCTATAATACTGGCATGTTCAACAGGTATTCCCTACCGCCGATTCTCCTGCTCGCGTCGATGGTTATGGCCGCCGACCGCGCCGAGCCAACCGGGCCGCAGAAGGCCGTGTCGGAGACGGCCAGCGACGCGATTCGCGATAGGTACTTTTGGACCGACGAGCTTGTTTTCCACGACTGGCGGATTCAACGGCATGTGAGCACCGGCCGTTATCGACTATTGGACGGCGAATCAACGGAGCATTCCTCAGGACAATTCGACGACTGCGAGCGTCGGCTTGACGAGATCAAGCGCGAGCGCAAGTTACCAGCCGTCCGCGGAAAAGTCGTGCTTGTGCTGCATGGGCTGGGGCGAACCAGGCTCTCCAATGACACGCTGGTGGACTTTCTGCGCGAGCGAACTGCGCAGTACGGTGCTGTCGGTCGGCTACGCCAGCACGCGAGAGGATATTGCGGCACACGCGAAAGCATTATCGCAGGTGATCGCGAACCTTGGCGATGAGGTTACCGAACTGAACTTCGTGGCACACAGCCTCGGAAACATCGTGATTCGGCGATATCTGGCCGAACAAAACGATCCGGCACGCCGCTGGACGCCGGATCCACGAATCAAACGGATCGTGATGGTCGGGCCGCCGAACAATGGGGCGCGGATGGCGAAGCTCGTGGGCCGAAGCGAATGGTTTGAAAAGATCACCGGGGCATCGGGCCGCGCTTTGGCTCAGGATTGGGACAAACTTTGTCAAAGCCTTTGTACTCCGCAATGCGAGTTTGGCGTCATCGCCGGGGGCCGCGGCGACGGCGCGGGTTACAATCCGCTTTTGCTGGGGGATGATGATTTGGTGATCGCCGTCGAGGAAGCGAAGCTCCCGGCGCGCGGGATTTTACGGTCATTGAAGGCCTGCATGCAATGATGATGCACAATCCCGCGGTTCAGGCAGCGGCGCTGCGTTTCCTGGAGCACGGTTATTTTGTCAGCGAAGAGAAACGGCAGCCGCTAAAGTAAGTCTGTGATCAACCAAGCGAATCAAGGGCGTCTGGCGGGCATCGATTTCGGCACGGTTCGAATTGGGATCGCCGTCACGGATTGCGAACAGCGATTAGCGAGCCCATTTGAGAACTACACGCGTCGCGGCGAGCAGGCTGACGCCGCTTATTTCCGCCGACTGGTCCAGCAGGAGCAAATCGACAAGTTCATCGTCGGGCTGCCGGTGTTTGCCAGCGGTGATGAGAGTTCAAAGTCGCGTGAAGCGCGTGCGTTCGGCGAGTGGCTTGGCCGAATTACCGAGCGGCCCGTCGAGTACTTCGACGAGCGATATACAACCGCGGAAGCGGAAGCAATGTTGCTCTCAGCCGGTGCAACGCGGAAGCGGCGCAAAGCGACCCTCGATAAGCTTGCGGCACAGATTCTGCTGACTTCCTACCTGGAATCGCACACCCGCGGCGGACAAGCTCCCAGACCGCTTCACGATACATGAACCTTGTTGTTGGTCACGGTTACCTCGGCGCGCGCGTGGCCAAATTGTGGCAATCGCACGGGAAGACCGTTTTTGTCACGACTCGCCATCGGCAAAAAGTTGCTGCACTCGACGCCTCAGGCCTGCGGCCGATCGTTTGTGATGTAAGCGACGCTACGTCGCTCCTCGGGCGGCTTCCCGAGGTAAATACCGTTCTGTACGCCGTCGGATTCGATCGATCGAGCGACAAAGCGATGCGCGAGGTTTGTGTTGGCGGCCTACACAATGTTTTGAATGCGCTGCCTGCCAGTACCGAGCGCATCATTTACATCAGCACCACCGGAGTCTATGGGCAGGCCGACGGGGATTGGATCGATGAGGAGTCCCCTTGCCGACCATCACGCGAAAGCGGCCGTGTCTTCCTGGAAGCCGAGGAGGCGCTGCGGGCGCATGCGTTGGGTCGGCGCGAATCATTCTCCGACTCGCGGGAATTTACGGGCCTGGAAGGATTCCGTCGGCCGAAGATCTGCGCGCTGGCAATGCGATTCAGGTATCTTGCGACGCGTACTTGAACCTGATCCACGTCGATGATGCGGCGCGAGTTGTCATCGCGGTCGAAGCACACGCCAAGCCACCGCGCACCTATCTAGTGGCGGACGGGCATCCGGTCGTTCGGCGCGAATTTTACTCCGAAATTTCGCGATTGTTTCGCACCCCGGCGCCGATTTTCGAAGCGCCGATCGCGGGCGCAGATCGGCGAGGCAGCACCAGCAAACGCGTAAACAATGCGCGGCTGATGCGAGATGTGCCCGTTCAGTTCAAGTATCGATCCTATCGGGAAGGCCTGGCCGCAATCGCTTCGGAGCCTACCTAGGCCAACGCCCGCGACCATCGCGGCTTAGATACGTTCGTTACTCCTTGTCGCCGCGGCGCCCGCTTCTTAGAATCCCGTTGCGTTTCTGATTTGGCTTCTCTCCGCCGCCGCGGTGCCGGTACCCCAAGGAAAATGTCACATGCTCCAGCGGAAGCCGGTCTTCCCACACGTCATTGAGATGAACCATCAGGCCGGCCAGCGGCTTGGCTGCAATGTATACCTGATCTTTGACGGCAGCGAATGGATTCTGATCGACGTGGGGTTTGACGATACCGTAGAGGAAATTGTCGAATTGATTCGACAGTTGGACTTTCCTCTGTCGCAGTGCAAGGCGGTCATCGCCACACACGCGGATGTGGACCACATTCAAGGTCTCGCGAAGATCAAACAGATTCTCCGCGCCCCCGTGTTGGGGCATCCGCTGGCAGCCGAGCCGTTGGCCACCGGCGACAAGATTAAGACGTTTGCCGAGGTCGAGGCGCAAAACATTCACATGGACATGCCACCCGTGAAGCTGGATCGGCTGATCGATGAGGGCGACTCGCTCGACGTCGGCGGCCTGAAGCTCGAAGTCTGGCATACCCCGGGCCATACCGATAGCCAGCTTTCTTTTCGTCTGGGCGAGTTGCTCTTTAGCGGTGATAACATCTACCGCGACGGCTGCGTGGGCGCTATTGACGCTCATCACGGCAGCGATCTGTCGGCCTTTCTCAAGTCACTAAGCCGAATTCGGCAAAGCGACGTCGAGTGGCTCTTGCCTAGTCACGGGCCGATTTTCCGCAAGGACAACGCTTTGCTCGATAAGACGATCAACCGGCTGGGCACTTATCTGCACATGGCCGATTGGGGGACCTGTGCCATCGATTGGCCGTTGATGGACGAGTGGGATCGCGAGCTGGCCGAAGGCAAGATGCCGAGCTAAAACGGCCGCGCTCTGGCCCTGCCGACGACGTAGCTTCTATCGAATATTCCCTCAATGCGGGCAGTCGCAGGTGCCGATGGACCTAGTACGCGGCTACTCGCTGCGCAAAAGCGCCCGCACGCCTTGCGCCGCTTACCGCGCTCGTCTGCTAGCAATCAATTGACCCGGCAACGCGCCGCAAGCTGCGGCCGTTTGCACTTGCCGCATTTCTGAGGGGGATACTCCATGTTGCGTCGGATCTCGCTTGTACTGGCCTGCGCCGCCGGTCTGTTGGGCGCCGGATTGTGCGTGCGCGTGCATGCCCAGGATGAAATGCCGCCGGTGGGAATTCCCGAGCCGGTTGCCGCGCCGCCCGCCGCGGTGGGCAATTATGTCGCGCCACCGATTCCAATCGGCATTCAAAACGGCATGGGGACGATGGCCTTCAATCGCCAATGGGTGCACAGCTATGGCACACAGGACTGGGAACGGTTTTACCACTACCCGTACGTGTTTTATCCGCAGAATTTTTGGGGCAACGAGTATTACCGTAGTGCCGAGCATTTGTACTATCGATACCCGCCCGAAATGCGGATCCCGGTCTACAACAAGCAGTGGCATAACTACTATCCCGAGGCGGCCAACTGGAACCGCTATTTGACGCATCAATACAAAGGCCCACCGACCGGCGGCCGCTACCACCTCGGTCACCATTTCATTCTCGATACGTTCTAAGCGGACAAAGGCTTGATTCGCTAGGAACGGGCTATTTGCCAATTGAAGCCCACGCAAATCTTGCGTGGGCTTTTTCACTTTCTGACTCGAAGGAATTCACTCGGCGAGCGCCTTCACAAACCGATAAAGGATTTCGCTGGCCACGTGCACCTCGTCCAGCGAAACCCACTCATCGGCGGTATGGGCTTGCTCGATCGAACCGGGTCCGAAGACAACGGTGGGGCAATGTTGCCCTATGGCGGCCGCATTAGTACCGAAAGAGACGCCGATATCGTTCACGCAGCCGACCACTTCGCGGATGACGGACCCCAGTCGGTGCGCCAACTCACCGTTGTTGTCGCTCGCCAAACCAGGGCTGACCATCATCGGCGCGTCGTGCTCGACCGCAGTCGGCGCCACCGCACTCGCGGCGACATATTCGATGACGTGACGGTAGGCGGCGCCTGCATCGTCCAAAGGTAATAGGCGGCGGTCGATCTCGATCGTGCAACTATCGGGCACGGTATTTACGCTGAGGCCGCCCTGAATCGTGCCCACGCTCAAACTTGGCCGTCCGCATAGCGGGTGTTCGCCTAAGAATGGTACGACGTCTCGCTGATACCGTTCGAGGGCGGACAAGACAGACGCCATGCGGAAGATTGCATTGTCGCCGAGATGCGGCAGCGAACTGTGAGCGGCTTTTCCGCGCGTGCGGCATCGCCAGCGAACCATCCCCTTATGGGCAACAACAATGTCCAACCGCGTCGGCTCGGCAACGATCGCCATATCCGGTTTTCGGGGAAGGTATGACGGAGAAGGGCGCGACCACAGCTCGCCCAGTTTTGTAGCTCCCGTGAATCCGTGCTCCTCGTTCACGGTAAATGCGGCGAGTACGGTCGGGAGAACTTTCGATCGCTCGGCCGCCAGACGAGCGAATGCGCCGAGCACCGCGGCAAGACCGCCCTTGATGTCGCACGAACCGCGTCCATACAGACGCCCTTGTTCGACGACCGGAGTCCACGGTTCGATCGTCATGCCCTCGACTGGGACCGTATCCTGATGAGCGTCAAGCAGGATGACGGGCCTATCAGGTCGCCCGTCGAGGCGGGCGATGAGGTTGTCACGGCCATCGGCTACCGCCTGCCGTGTAACCGGCACGTCGAATGACTTAAGAAGCAACTCGAGATGCGCAGTGAGTTTGCCTTCGAGATACTCAGGGCCGCGCACGTCGCGACCCATGGGATTCACGCTGGGAATCGCAACGAGGTCCGACAGGGTTTTGATGAGATCAATGGCCACCGAATAATTCCGTTATTGGTCCTTCCGAGCTCCCAAAAAGACATTGCCTCTACGATAACCCAGTGTGGAAATACACAGCCGATAATTTGGGGGTTGGGGACTTGCCTTCCCGCGAGAATAATCGATAATTCAGATACAGGTCGAGGGAAACCTCGACTTTCCGCCCTTCGCAGGTTCCTGCCCCACTTGCGAAGGGTCTTTTTTTTTGCGCCTTCTTCCTTGACTTCCGGTCCCGATGGATGCGCCGGCCTGCGCATCGCTCGCGTGGGGCCGATTCGATCGCCAGCCGATCCTTGACGCTCCGACTGGCGATTACTACGATTCGGTTCACTCGGCCAATACTGTGACGAAAGACCGCCCATGGTCGGCCGAGACTTTTATTTGGACCACTTTGTGATAATATTCACGAAGTGCATTTGGGATCGCACACTTTGTTTCGCGTACGGGCATGGAAGACTTCTTGCCACTTTTGTTGTTCGCCGTGTGCTCGCTTTTGCTGGCGGTCGGTTTGATTGCGCTGGGGGCACTTATCGGTCCGAAACGTAACACGCCGGTTAAGGAGATGCCGTACGAGAGCGGCATGGACCCGATTCATGACACGCGGCGGCGTTTCGACGTCCGGTTTCACCTGGTGGCAATCGCCTTCCTGGTGTTCGACGTTGAACTTTTGTTCCTCTACCCCTGGGCTGTGGCAGTCCGAAATCCTGCGGGCATCCAGTCCGCGGTTGAAAGCCAATTAGTCGCCAATCGCGGGTTGGTGTTTGCCGAGGCGATGGTTTTCATCGCGCTGTTGGCATTGGGATTTGTGTACGCCTGGCGAAAGGGCGTTTTCCGATGGCGGTAGATCTGCCCGACAATGTGGTGGTCAGCCGGCTCGACGCGCTGGCCAATTGGTGCCGCAAGAACAGCCTGTGGCCGATGCCGTTTGCGACCGCCTGCTGCGGCATCGAGTTGATGGCCACGGGCGCGAGCAAGCACGATCTCGCTCGCTTTGGCGCGGAGGTGTTTCGTTTCAGCCCGCGGCAATGCGACCTGATGATCGTCGCCGGCCGCGTGGTGATGAAGATGCTTCCGGTGCTGCAGCGGATTTGGCAGCAGATGCACGAGCCGAAGTGGTGCATTTCGATGGGAGCTTGTGCTTCGACCGGTGGCGTGTTTGATACCTATGCCGTCGTGCAAGGAATCGATCGCTTCATGCCAGTGGATATGTATGTGCCGGGATGCCCGCCGCGGCCGGAGCAGCTGATCCAGTCGATCATCGACCTGCAGGACAAATTCAGCGCGACGGAACGATTAGCGGCCGCGAGTTCGAGACCGCGGAGCAACAGGCGCCGAAGCGGGCGCTGGTGGAATTGCCGAGTCGCTTGCCGTCATCGATAGCTCGCGAAATCCCGCGATTCAGGAGCGGTTTGAAGCGATCAGCGTGAACCATAGTGTGGATAAAAGCTGATGACCAATCCTCAGACACTCGCCGCCCTACAAGATCGCTTTCCTGATTTGCAGACCAGCGAATTCCGCGGACAGACGCGCGTGATTGTTGCGGCCGATCAGGCTGTTCGACTGCCTTGCGCTCCTCAAAAGCGAACGGCATTTTGATTTTCTCGCCGACATCACCTGCGTCGATTACCTCAACTACCGCGACGCAGCCGATCGCTTTGGGCTGGTCTACTTGCTCGTCAATACCGAGAGCAACGAGCGAGTCAACGTTCGCGTGTTCCTCAACGAGCCAGATCTGACCGTCAAATCGGTTGTGCCGCTGTGGGAAGGCGCGAATTGGATGGAGCGCGAAGTCTGGGACATGTTCGGCATCGTGTTCGAGGGGCATCCCGACCACCGCCGGATCCTGATGCCCGAAGAATTCACCGCGTTCCCGCTGCGCAAGGACTACCCGCTGCAAGGCCGCGGTGAACGGCACAACTTCGAGCGGATCGAGCGGAGCCGAGCATGATGCCAACGATGAACGCCTCGACGTTCAAATCTCCGCAATTCGAAACGCACGATCTGGCTCATGATGAGTCGCAGGACTACCTGTGGACGCTGAACTTTGGCCCGCAGCATCCGGCAACGCACACGACGCTGCGCCTGGTGCTCAAGCTCGACGGCGAGCGCGTCGTCGATGCGATGCCGGATATCGGCTACCTGCACTCGGGCTTTGAGAAGCTGGGCGAGCACCTCGATTACAACCAGTACGTCACGATCACCGACCGGATGAACTACATCTCGCCGGTGGCCAACAACGTCGCCTGGCACGCGGCGGTCGAGCGGCTGCTCGGCATCGAAATCACGCCGCGCTGCAAATACATCCGCACGATCGTGGCTGAGCTGGCGCGGATCAGCGACCACCTGCTCTGCAACGGCGCGGTGGGGCTCGATACCGGCGCGTTCACGTTCTTTCTCTACGCGTTCTACCAGCGCGAGGTGCTGTACGACATTTTCGAAACGCTGTGCGGGGCAGCGGTTTCATCCGAGCTACACGCGCGTCGGCGGGTTGATGTACGACTTTACGCCGCTGGTGATCGAAAAGATCCGCACGTTCTTGCAAGAACTTTCCCAAAACGCTCGACGACATGGAGCGGCTGTTCAACCGCAACCGGATCTTCGTCGATCGCACCAAGGGCGTCGGCGTGCTGACCAAGGAAGAGGCGATCAATCGCAGTGCCAGCGGACCGATCGCTCGCGCCAGCGGCGTCACTCGCGACTTGCGCAAGGACGAGCCGTACCTGGCCTATGCGGATTTCGATTTCCAGGTCTGCTGCATGACGGCCGGCGATTGCTTCGCCCGATATCTGGTCCGCATGGCGGAGATGCGGGAGAGCCTGAAGATCGTAGAGCAGGCGATCGAGAATCTGCCGGCGGGTCCGGTCAATGTGGGCATCGATCAGCGGACGACGATCCCGAGCAAGAAAATGGTGTACTCCGACGATCGAAGGCACGATCTCGCACTTCGAGCTGGTGATGAGCAACCGGGGCTTTGAAGTGCCGTACGAAGAATCGTATGCGGCGATCGAATCGCCGAACGGCGAACTCGGCTTTTACGTCGTAGGCGACGGCACCGACGTGGCTTACCGCGCACGCTGCCGTCCGCCGTCGTACATTCACTTCGCGATGTTTCCGTCCTTGATTCGCGGGCACACGTTGAGCGACATCGTGGCGGTGCTGGGTAGTCTGAATATCATCGCAGCGGAGTTGGACCGCTAAATAATCACGTGAAGCCAAGAGCATGAGCATTGTCGAACGGAAAGTGCTGACGCCCGAGATGGTCGCCGCGATCACTGCGCTGTTCCCACGGTATCCGACAAGCAGGCGGTGACGCTGCCGGCGATGCATATCGTCAACGAACGGCTGCGCTGCGTGCCGCTTGCAGGCGGTGGTGGAGATTGCCGAGCTGCTGGAGCTGGCGCCTGCCGAGGTGCAGGACACGCTCTCGTTTTACGGGATTTTCAAGCAAGATAAGCCGCACGGCGAAGTGCGCGCCTGGGTCTGCCGCTCGATTAGCTGCGCCTTACGCGGGAGCGAAGAAGTGCTCGATCACATGCTGGATAAATCAGGCATTGAACCCGGCGAAACAACGCCCGACGGCGCGTTTGACGCTCGAGTTTGCCGAGTGCCTAGGCGCCTGCGAATACGCTCCGTGCATGCTCGCCAATACGACGCTGCACAAGGATCTGACTGTCGAACGAGCCAGTCAGTTTTTGGAGGACGTCAAGGCGCGATCGGCCTGATTCCGATCCGTCGTTTTTTTATGCCGCCGTTCGAACCCGTCCTGCTTGCCAACATCGACAAGCCCGACAGCCACACGCTGCGCATACGAAGCGAGCGGCGGTTATCAGGCGCTGCGCAAAGCGATTAAGGAGAAGACGCCAGCAGAGGTGATCGAAATCGTCAAGGCCAGCAACTTGCGCGGCCGCGGCGGGGCGGGTTTTCCCACCGGACTGAAATGGACCTTCCTGCCGAAGGACCATCCCGGCCCGATCTACTTGTGCATCAATGCCGACGAGAGCGAGCCGGGCACGTTCAACAACCGCATCCTGATGGAGCTCGACCCGCATCAGGTGATCGAAGGCATCATCCTTTCAGCTGCTACGCGACACGCTCGAGCACGGCCTATCTTTATATTCGCTACGAGTATCCGCTCGCCTACGAGCGGCTGCAGTCGGCGCTCGCCGAGTGCTATGCCGCCGGCTATCTGGGAAAGAACATCCTCGGCAGCGAGTTCTCGCTCGATATTTACCTGCACCGCGGGGCGGGGGCGTACATCTGCGGCGAAGAGACGGGCCTGATCGAAAGCCTGGAAGGCAAACGGGCCTGGCCGCGGATCAAGCCGCCCTTCCCTGCCATCGAAGGTCTTTTTCGCAAGCCGACGGTCGTCAACAACATCGAAACGGTTGCCTGCGTCACGCACATCGTCGATCGCGGCGCCGAGTGGTTCAAGTCGATCGGCGTGCCCGCCGATCCCAACAACCCGCGCGATGCCGGCAGCTACGGGCCAAAGCTCTATTGCCTCTGCGGGTCACATCAACAAGCCCGGCTGCTACGAAGCGCCGCTGGGGATCACGTGCCGGCAGCTGATCGACGAATTTGGCGGCGGCGTTTGGAAAGGCCGCAAAGGCAAGGCCGCGATCCCCGGCGGCATCAGCATGGGCCTGTTGACCGAGGCCGAGTTCGACACGCCTGCTCGACTTCGCCGGGCCGGGCAAGGTTGGCTGCCTGGGTCTGGGCACCGCGGCAGTGGTGGTGATGGACGATCAGACGTCGATCGTCGATTTCCTGCACAACAGTTGCCGGTTTTTTCAGCACGAAAGCTGCGGCCAGTGCACGCCGTGCCGCGAAGGCACCGCCTGGGCGCTGACGATGCTCAATCGCATCGAGCCGGGCAGCGGGCGACTGATGGACCTCGACCTGCTGCTGGAAATCGGCGACAACGATCGGCATCATCCCTGGCACGACGATCTGTGGACTGGCTGATGGAGCGGCCTGGCCGATCAAAAACGCCATCCGAAAGTTCCGCGGCGAGTTCGAAGATTACATCAAACGGACCAACCCTGCCGGGTATGCGGTCAACGAGCCGGTTGCTGCACTACCAGTTTTGGTTGGAGCGCATTAGCCTCTTATTGTTCGATTTTTAAATGGGCATCGTTCTCATCGACGGTCAGGAAATCGACGTCGCCGACCACGAGCGGCTGAACGGCATTCAGGCCGCGCGGCGAGCCGGCGTCGAGATTCCGCACTACTGCTGGCACCCGGGCCTATCGGTCGTCGCGAGTTGCCGCATGTGCCTGGTGGAAACAGGCACGCGCGACGGCCGATGGCAAGATCGCGATGCTGCCCAAGTTCGTTCCCGCCTGCCAGACGCCGGCGAAGGACGGCACGGTGTTCGTCACCAACAGCGAGAAAGTGCAGGACGCGCGGGCGATGGTCGAGGAAGACCTGCTGATCGACCACCCGATCGATTGCCCGATCTGCGACAAAGCCGGCGAGTGCCTGCTCCAGGACTATCACTTCGAGCACGGCCGGGACGAACGGCGTGCCGACATCAAGCCGTTCACCAGCCGGCGGCGCGACGTGGGCCCCACGGTCACGCTGTTCGTCGATCGCTGCGTGATGTGCAGCCGCTGCGTTCGCTTCACGCGCGAAATCACCGGCACTCGGAACTGATGGTCATCAACCGCGGCAGCCACGAAGAAATCGACGTCTTCCCCGGCTATCCGTTGGACAACAAGTTGTCCGGCAACGTCGTCGATCTGTGCCCTGTCGGGGCCTTGGGGGACAAGGATTTTCTGTACAAGCAGCGGGTGTGGTTCATGAAGAAGCACGAGGGCGTGTGTGCGTCGTGCTCGACTGGCTGCTCGGTATGGGTCGAAGAAAACCAGGACACGGTTTACCGCCTCAAGCCGCGCGAGAATCCGTCGATCAATCAGTGGTGGATGTGCGACGAAGGGCGCTACAACTACGCCTACATTCACAGTCCCGACCGGCAACTCGAACCGCGCCGCCGCGAAGGCAGCGGATATGCGAACATTGAATGGCCGCATGTCGCCAGCGAGCTTGATAAGCGTTTGCGCGAGGCAGTCGCCGGTGACTCGCGCGGACGGCTCGCAGTAGTCGTCTCACCGTGGCTGACGGTGGAAGAGGCGTTTTTGCTTTGCAAGTACGCGCAAGCAGGTCGATCCGTCCGCGATATTGGCACTTGGACCGGTGCCACACGTCGGCGAGGACGAGCCGATACAAAAATGGCTTTGTCATTCACGCGGAGAAGTGCCCGAACCGCAAGGGCGTCGAGGCAGTGATCGCTCATTTTGGCGACGGCCTGAAGACGTGGGAGCAATTTCTTGCAGAGCTGGATGCCGGCGGCATCGCGGCGGCCTGGGTCACAGCCGGCTATCGCATGCCGTGGATCGACGACGCAACGGCAGCGACAATTCGAGAGCATTCCGCTGATCATTGTGCAGGACTTATTCGATTCACCGCTCTGGCGGCGCGCGACGTTTCAGCTCCCCGGCGGCGGCTACGCCGAGCGCAGCGGCTCGTACGTCAACTACAACGATCAGCTCCAGTCGTTCAAGTGGGCCATCCGGCCGCCGGCCGGCGCGAAGGTGGAAGGACACCTGTATTGGCAACTGCTGGCCATGCGAGGGATGTACAATCCTCGCGCGGTGCTCGATGAAGTTGCCGGAGAGATCGGCTACTTTGCCGCCGCCAGCGGACCGATTCCGCCAACGGGAATCGATCTGAAGGTTAACCTGCTCGCCGACGTCAACCGACATCAACGATTCATCGCACCAGTTCATGACAACCGCGGACAATCATCGTCGCCCTGATCAAAATCGCCATCCTGATCGGCGGGCTGATGACGGCGGCGGCGTATTTGGTGCTGCTGGAGCGGTGGATGGCGGCGTGGATCCAGGACCGCAAGGGGCCGAACCGCGTGGGCATACCGCTTACGAACATTAAGCTGTTCGGCCTTGGACAGCCGCTGGCCGACGGATTGAAGTTCATCTTCAAGGAAGAATACACGCCGGCGCACGTCAACAAGGCCCTGTACTTACTCGCGCCGATCGTCGATTCTCGCGGCCGCTCTGGCGATTTTCGCCGTGATCCCGTTCGGCAGCATCCTGCCCCCGCTGCCGATCGAAGGAGTCGAGCAACCGATTCAACTGCTGGTGGCGCCGAACGTCGATGTCGGCATGATTTACGTCTTCGCCCTGTCGAGCATCGCCGTCTACGGCGTGATCCTCGGCGGCTGGGCGAGCAACAACAAATACAGCTTTCTCGGCGGCCTGCGTTCCAGTGCCCAGCTCATCGCCTACGAAATGCCGCTGGGACTGGGCCTGCTGGGCGTGGTTCTGTACAACGGCTCGCTGCGGCTTGACTACGATCATTGGCGAACAAGCCGCTAGCGGCGTTTGGAACGCATTCGTCCAGCCGCTGGGGTTCTTCGTGTTTGTCGTGGCGGCGTTTGCCGAAGCGGCACGGCTGCCGTTCGATCTGCCGGAGGCCGAGCAGGAGCTGATCGGCGGCTACCACACCGAGTACGCGGGCATGAAGCTGCTGCTGTTTTTGATCGCCGAGTTTCTGCACATGGTCATCGCGGCCTTTTTGATCGTGATTCTGTTCCTCGGCGGCTGGCACTTTTGGGGGCTCACCGGTGTCCGATCGATAACGTCACGTGGTTACAGGCGATCCTGCGCATCGTCGTGCTGGCGCCAAGATCGCTGGCAGTGATCCTGTTCTTCATGCTCGTCCGCTGGAGCTGGCCGCGGTTCCGCTTCGATCAGCTCATGGCGCTGGCCTGGAAGGTCATGCTGCCGCTGGGGCTGGTCAACCTTGTCACGATGGCGGTGCTGGTCGAGCTTCAGGAACAACAGGTCGATCGCGGAAGAAAACGTTTTGCTGGTTGCAGCGATCAGTTGGGGAGTGATGATCGCCGCGTGGATCGCCGCCGGCATGCTGGCCCCATTGGCCAGCGACAATCGGCCGCGGCGCTCGGTCGGGTCCACTCGATGCGGAACAACAACTTAGCGCATAACGATCAGCAAATACCTACATGCAAGCCAACGACCCCGCCATCAAGTGGATCGACGAACCGAAGCTCGGATTGGCGGGCAAGATGTACTTGCCGCTGTTCGTGCAGGGGCTCACGACGACCGTGCAGCCACCTGTTCAGCCCGAAGGTGACGGTGAGCTTTCCGGAAGAGCGGCCGGTGATCGGCAACCCGCTGATCTACCGCGGCGTTCACCGGCTGAACAAGGACGACCAAGGCCGCGTCAAGTGCGTGGCGTGTTTCCTCTGCGCGACGGCTTGCCCGGCCCATTGCATCGACATCGTCGGCGTCGAAAGCCCTTGGCCGGACCGCGAAAAGTATCCCGAAAGCTTTACGATCGACGAGCTGCGTTGCATCTACTGCGGCATGTGCGAGGAAGCTTGCCCGGTGGATGCGATCGAGCTGACCAGCCTGTTCGACCTGACCGGCCGCAGCCGCGAGGAGATGATCTTCGACAAGGAGAAGCTCCTGAGCGTTTACGACATGACCAAAGACGCCGAGCCGATGAAATCGAAACAGATGGGCGTCGAAGCACCCAGCAAATGATCCAGACGTCTTTATGAGCCAATCCCAACTCTACACCGGCGCGCTGGCAATGGTGCTCGCTGCGCTGGCGATGTGGCTCATGCTTCCTCGCGGGAATCGGCCCGGCCGAATCCTCGGAGCGGCCTTGGGAATTGCCAGCCTGGTGTGCTTTGCCGGTTTGGCGCGAAGATGGGTGGCGCCGGGATCGAATGGACTTACGGCACGTTGGCAGTTGTTGCCATCATCGCGGCAGTGTGCACCGTCACGTTTCGCAGTCCGGTTTATTGTGCCCTGTGGTTTGCGTTGTCCCTCTTGTGCACGGCCGGGCATCTTCATGGTGCAAGGGGCACAATTCCTCGCAGTGGCGACGATCGTCGTTTACGCTGGGGCAATCCTCGTCACGTTTCTGTTCGTGCTCATGCTCGCTCAACCCGGCGGTGGCGCGTATTATGACCGCGTGAGCTGGGAGGGCATGCTCGCCGCCACCACCGGCGCGGTTATCGTCGGCGTGCTTACGATGACGGTCGTTCGCGTGTTCAATCCGCCGCGCGAACCGAATGTTCTAGCGACGATCGCCGAATTTGATCTTATCGGCGATGGTCCCAACCTATCGGCGGAACAGGTGCGCCGGGCCAATCTTTGGCGCGAGCAAACCAGCGAGGATGGCCGTTGGACTTTGGAGCTTGACCTGGCGGATGATGCGCCGCGGCTTGCGCCCGGGACGAAGCGCGTCTCAAGTCTCGGCTTGTCGAGCGTGTGCCGGCGCTGGTGGCTGCGCAGCGCGGCCGAACGATTTTGAACTCGTTGTCGGGACTTATCAATCCGCCGTCCGGCCCGCGTTCGCCGAAGGGGCCGGCGGAGTACACGCCGCCGAGCATGTTGCAACACTCGGCGGACGGCTTTTCGGCCGCCATTTGATTGCGATCGAGGTGGCAGGCACGTTGCTCTTGGTAGCGCTGGTGGGCGCGGTCGCGATTGTGGCTCACGACCGCACAAAATTCAAAGCCGACGCGCGGCAGTATGGGTCCGCGAGGCAGTGAACGATCCTATGCACGAGACCGCTTTATTGAACAACACGCTAATCGTCGGCGCGATGCTGTTTGGCATCGGCATGGTCGGCTTTCTCAGCCGGCGAAACATGATCGTGATGTTCCTGTGCGCGGAAATGATGTTGCAAGGCGTCTCAGTGAGTCTTGTCGCCTGGGGTCGGTATCACAACGACTGGGGCGGGCAGTTGCTGACAATTTTCATCCTCACCGTCGCCGCGTGCGAAGCGGCTATCGCCCTGGGGCTTGTGTTGATGTTGTTCCAGCGTTCCGGCCGACTCGACATCGCTATTTGGCACGATTTGCGCGATGACAATATTCCCGCGTTCGTCGATCACGAGGTGATCGAAGATCGCGAGCCTGCCAAACAGTGGCCAAAACTGTTCCCCTCCGGAATCGAACCGGATCGCGATGAGGAACAACTGCTGGAGCGCGAGCATGTATAGCTGCCACCGTTTTGCCTCTTTCACTCAGCGCTAACGTCCGATAAACATTCGCAGTTCTCCGCCGCATGGACACACTACTCGTTCTGATTCCCGCCCTGCCGCTCTCTGCCGCGATTCTAGTTGCGGCGACCGGCCGCTGGCTGCGCGAACAGAGCCACTGGCCGGTTGTGGTGGCGCTGGCTGCCTCGTTCGTGTGCAGTCTGTTTCTGCTCGTCGAAGTCCAGAAACAGTCCTCGGCACATCCCGCAAATCACGTTGGGTTCGAACACACGGTAACACTTTGGCAATGGGCCAATGTCGAACGCGCGTATGCCCCGTACGGCGAACTTCCGGCCAACGACGCCCCGGCAAACGCCGAGGGGATCGGCGGCGCACTTCGCTCGGACAGCTACGACTTCAATATCGGCGTCACGCTCCGCGCCGACGCGCTGACCGCGATTATGCTGGCGATGGTCACGTTCGTCAGCACGCTGGTCGCGATCTACGCCGCGGCTACATGCACGGGGACCCTGGCTACTGGCGATTCTTCGCCTATATCGGGCTGTTCGTGTTCTCGATGACCATGCTCGTCAGCGTGAGCAATTTCGTTCTGCTGTACGTGTTCTGGGAAGCGGTCGGAGTGTGCAGCTACTTGCTGATCGGCTACTGGTACCAAAAGCCCGAGGCCGCCGCCGCCGGCAAAAAGGCGTTTCTGGTGAACCGCGTGGGCGATTTTGGGTTCGCGCTGGCTTTATTCCTGATTTGGACGAACTATGGCACGCTCAACTTTCACGACACAACTGCCGCCTCCGATGGCTCCGCCGCGGTGACCAATCTGGGCGTTCTAGGACAGGTTCGCCTGGCCAACCCGGAAATGTTTGTCGGTGGCGGCGTCGCGCTGGCAATCTGTCTGCTTGTTGATGCTTGGCGCCTGCGGCAAGAGCGCTCAGTTTCCGCTGCACGTGTGGCTGCCCGACGCAATGGAAGGGCCGACGCCCGTTAGCGCACTGATCCACGCAGCGACGATGGTGACGGCCGGCGTTTACATGGTCACGCGCTGCGTGCCGCTGTTTATTGCCGCGGCCGATGTACCGTTGTTCGAGATCAGCGGCCAGGCGATCGACGCCGCCAGCGTGGTGTCGATCATTGGCGGGTTCACCGCCCTGCTGGCCGGTTTGATCGCGATCACTCAAAACGACCTCAAGCGCGTGCTTGCTTATTCCACCGTCAGCCAACTCGGCTACATGTTCCTGAGCGTCGGCACGGGCTCGCTGCTTGGAATCACCGCCGGCATGTTTCACCTGTTCACGCATGCTTTTTTCAAGGCCCTCCTGTTCCTCGGCTCCGGCAGCGTCATGCACGCGATGGGCGGCGTGATCGACATGCGCCGCTTCGGCGGCCTGCGGCGACGTGCTGCCGATTACGTTCTGGACATTCCTCGTCGGCTCGCTCACGCTGGCCGGGTTTCCGCTTTTATCGGGTTTTTGGAGCAAAGACGAGATCCTCGCCGCATTGCACGACCGCGCTCATCACGCAAGCGACATAGGCCTGACGGTTCAAGCCGGGCTATACAACGGCCTTTACTGGTTGGCGATCTTCGTGGCCTTTCTGACCGCGTTTTATACGTTTCGCGCGTTCTTCATGACGTTCTACGGAAAGACACGCATCCCGCCGGAGGCGGGCGATCATGCGCATGAGTCTCCGGCGTCGATGACCGTACCGCTCGTGATCTTGGCGATCTGCTCGGTGGTTGTCGGCGGCTACCTGGCGTGGACGCACGCCTTCGCCGAGTTCCTCTCGCGAACCCCGTCGCTAGCGTTCGCGCCGGTGGCGGCTACGGCGGTCGAGCCGGAATTTCACACCGACATCATGTTGATCAGTAGCCTGGTCGCCTTGGCGGGCATCGCCTTGGCGGCAGTTATGTACCTCGGCGGACGAAGTGCCGCGGAATCGCTTGCGCGCGCGTTGCGTCCGCTATATACGCTCTCGCACCGCAAGTTCTACTTTGACGAAATCTATTCGGCGCTGGTCGTTTGGCCGCTAAGAATGTTCGCATACGTTTGCTACGCCATTGACCGGTTCATTATCGATGGCCTGGTGAACCTGTTCGGCTGGATCCCGGCGCTGTTCGGATACCTGCTTCGCTCTCTGCAAAACGGCATGGTGCAGTTTTACGCCCTGGCGATGGTGCTGGGATTACTCGTGCTGATGGCTTCGCTTGTTATGAGGTCGTAGGCGACCGACTGGCCGTTTGCTGATTGAACAGTGATATGGAAAACTGGCTGATCCTAACGATCTTTCTGCCGCTGTTTGGCGCCGGCCTGGTCTGGCTGCTCGGCGCTGTCGGCCGCACCGATGTGCGCCAAAGTGCATTGATCACTTCGCTGGTCACGCTCGGCTTGGCAGCGTGGTTCGTGGTCGAGTATCCCCGTGACGGCGTGGGCTTCGCTGTTTCGAACTTTCCTTGGCTCGGCGACGGTGACTCTTCGGTCAATATCCGCTTTAGTGTTGGACTCGACGGCCTCTCGCTGTGGATGTTCGCGCTCTCGGCACTACTCACCGTTACCGCAATACTCGTGAGCTGGGATGCGATCACCGACCGTCGCCCGGCGTTTTATGGCTTGTTGCTCGTGTTGGAGACGGGCATGCTCGGCGTGTTCTCGGCTCGCGACATCATCCTGTTCTACATCTTCTTTGAGTTCACTCTCATTCCGCTTTTCTTTCTGATCGGCGTCTGGGGCAGCGAAGAGCGCCGCTACGCCGCGATTAAGTTTTTCCTGTTCACATTGGCCGGCAGCCTGCTGACGTTCCTTGCATTGCTCGCAATCGTGCTCTGGCATCGCCATTCGACCGGCAATCTCACGTTTCTGATTCCGGACTTGGTCGCCGGACTTCGTGAAAACCCGATCCCGAATGACTACTCGCATGGCTATCTACAACTGTTGATCTTCCTGGGACTTTTCGCAGGTTTTGCGATCAAAGTACCGCTCTTCCCGCTACACACCTGGTTGCCGCTGGCCCACGTGCAGGCGCCGACAGCCGGCAGCGTGATTCTCGCGGGCATTCTGCTGAAGATCGGCACATACGGTTTTCTTCGCTTCAGCCTGCCGATGCTGCCGGACGCCACTGCCCAATGCATGCCCTGGATCCTCTGGCTCTCGGCCGCCGGAATCATTTATGGCGCACTGGTCGCGCTGGCACAAAGCGACATCAAACGACTGATCGCCTACTCAAGCGTCAGCCATCTGGGCTTCTGCATGCTCGGCATCTTCGCGCTCAATCCGCTCGGCCTTCAAGGCGGAACCCTTCTGATGATTAACCACGGACTTTCCACGGGTGGACTGTTTGCTGTCGTTGGAATGATCTACGAGCGCTATCATACGCGGCAAATAGCCGACCTTGGGGGCCTCACGCGCCGACTCCCGATCCTGACTCTTTTCATGCTCGTGTTTACGTTTTCGAGCATCGGGCTACCGGGGCTTAACGGGTTCGCGGGTGAGTTCCTGCTGCTCGCCGGCGCATTTCAGCTCGCGTGGGCCGGTGCGCCCGAAGCACTCGGCTCGCAACTGCTTTGGATCACCGTGGTCGCTGTGTTGGGAGTGGTGCTGGGTGCCTGGTACATGCTGTACCTTATCCAGCGAGTCTTTTTTGGGCCGCTACGCGAGCCGCCGCAGCATGGATCGCATGGTCACACCGTGCACGTCCCGCATGCGAGCGAGCACAACAACGACGCCCACGGGCACGGAGGCTCCGCGCCGCTGCCGCCGGGGCCCGCCGACATGAACCGGCGCGAAGCGCTCGCACTGGCGCCTCTCGTCGTGTTCATCGTGTGGATCGGCGTGTACCCGAAATACTTTCTCGACGTAATCGGCCCTTCGGTCGATCCACTAGGCAGTCCCGCGACGAATCGGATGTATCAAATCCATGGTCCACCTCAGGTGCATGATGCGGTGAAACCGTTGCTCGAAGCACGCCCGAAACGGCGGCTGGCGACGAAAGAGGGGTAACGCGATGAACAGCACGACCACGATCCATACTTTACAGGCGGTACTCCCCGAGCTGCTGCTTATCGGTTTTGGCACGGCCATTTACCTGCTCGGCGCATTTTTCGCGGCCCGTTTTCGTCCGCTGCCGATCGCGATTCTGGCTATCGTTGCCGCTGCCATCGCCTTGTTCGCTAATCGAATTCAATCACCGCAAATTCTGACTGATCCCGGCAGACTCGAAATCACCGGGCCAATCATTCTCGATCTTTTTGGGCACACGGCCCGTGGGGCGATCCTGATCGCCGGCCTGTTGCTCATTTTGCTTTCCGACCGTCCGCGCAGCGCTCACCAGGCCGCTGAATATTCGGGCTCGGTCCTGCTCATCCTGGCCGGGCTGATGCTCGCGGTCACTGCAAACGATCTAGTGCTGTTGTTCGTCGGGCTGGAGTTGGTTTCGATACCGACTTATGTCGTCCTTTACCTCGGCCGACACGGTCCTTCCGCGCAGGAGGCGACCGTCAAGTACTTCTTCTTGAGCATTCTGTCGTCCTCAATGCTTCTGTACGGCTTCAGCTTCTTGTACGGTATGGCCGGCTCGACGCAGCTCGACCGGATCGCTGCGGCGCTGAGCGAGCAGAGGATTGTTACTGGCTCTACTGGCTCTCTCGTGTCCGTGGCTTTGGTGTTGATCGTCGCCGGACTGGGATTTCGGTTGACCATCGTGCCATTCCATTTCTATGCGCCCGACGTGTATCAGGGCACAAGCAACGCCAACGCCGGATTGCTCTCCACGCTGCCTAAGTTCGCGGGATTGCTGGTTCTGCTGCGGCTCATCCCGGGGGCGATGCCCGGAACGGAGTCGCTGGGCTGGAAACTTGCGCTGGCCCTCTCGATCCTCACGATGACGCTCGGCAACATCGTCGCGCTCTGGCAGCGGAACATTCGCCGCCTGATGGCTTATTCCTCGGTTGCACATGCGGGGTACATCCTCATCGGCGTCGCCGTCGGTTTGGCCCAGGCTTCAGTTACGGCCACTGGCGAGCCAGCGGAATTCGTCGGCCTAAACGGGATCGGAACGGCCCTCTTTTATTTGGCGGTTTACACAATTGCCACACTTGGAACCTTTGCCGCCCTGACCTACCTGGGAAACGACCAGCACCACATCGACGATGTCGATCAACTGGCGGGCCTGAGCCGCTCGCGTCCGCTCGTGGCCGCCACACTGGCGGTGTTCATGTTCAGCCTCGCCGGCATCCCCCCGCTCGCCGGCTTCTGGGGCAAGTTCACGCTCTTCAGCGGCGCGATCGACCTGGGCGCGTCCTGTGAGCGGTGAGCGAACCGACCTGGAGCGCCGGTTTCTTGCCCTGGCGATCATCGGGGTGGTCAATGCGGCGATCGCTGCGGCCTACTATCTCCGTGTGATCAAAGTTTTGTACTTCGACGAAGCCGTCGTCCCGTTGCCTGTGGTCGCACGCCAGGATCGCGTCGCTCCTGGTCTCGCTCTTGCGGCTTGTGCGATCCTCGTTGTCGGGGTCGGAATCATGCCGAATCCCCCGATGCGCGCGGCTGAAGAGGCCGGATTTGCCGCTGGCCAATCGATTCAGCCGCCATCGTCGATCGCCGATTCAGCAATGGCCGAGCGGCCGCTCGACGAGCCTGCTTTCTTTTCGGGCGAGAACCAGGACACTCGAGTAAAATAGAGTGTTTGGTGTTCAACATCCGTCTTCGGTTTTGCTTCGATGGCTGTGTCCCGTCGCTTCGCCAATGACCTGCTCCGCGCATTCGATGCGGTCAGCGTACCTATTTGCCTCTTCGACGACCGCCGCACCGTGCAATTTGCCAACGCCGCCTGCGGCGAGTGGGTAAGATTCCCGCCAACCGATCTTGTGGGAAAGCGTGCCTCGTATCACGTTTCTCCGGAGTCGTCGCCCGACGCGGCCGTAAACCGAATCTGCCCGCCGCCCGAGGCATTCGCAGGAAATCGCACTCGCGGGCTCGTATATGCCGCCGAAAACAACTCGATGCGTTGCCGGTGGGCTGAATTCGTGCCGTTGGCGTCCGACGATCGCTTTGCCGTGCTGGCGGTTTTTAGCCCGGCCGATGCAGCGGACGACGAAACGACCGCTGGCGCCGACAATTCGCATGAGCTCCGCGATCGCGTCGCTCGCTTCCGCGACGAGCACGCGCATAGGTTTCGCCTCGATCGACTGATTGGCGACTCCCCGGCTATCCAGCAGGTGCGCGAGCAGGTACGAGCCGCGATTGCCAGCCGCGCGAACACCTTGGTTACTGGACCGGACGGTAGCGGCAGAGAACATTTGGCTCGCACGATTTTTTACGGCTCGCGGCAGGAGGGTGAGCAACTTTTGCCGGTCGATTGCCGGCTGGCTACTGAAGAGTCGCTCGAGTCGTTGGGGGCTGCACTTGCAGCTCGTCCGCGCGGCTCATTCGCAACCGTGTTGTTGAAGCATCTTGACGCGATACCGGAATCCATGATTCCGAAGCTTTTGAGTCTGGCCAAATCGCGCATTCGAGATGTGCGTTTCCTCGCTACCGACCATACTCCATCCGACCTGGCCGCCACCCAGCCGCAACCGCACCCGCATCTGGCTGCCTTCACCGCTACAATCACAATTCGCTTGCCTATGCTTGCCGAGCGCCGGCAAGACATTCCGCCGCTGGCGCAATTACTCCTCGAGGAATTGAACGCGTCCGGAGAGAAGCAGGTCCGCGGTTTCTCGACCAACGCAATCGATGAACTCGTGGGCTACGATTGGCCGCGCAACGTGGATGAACTTGTCGAATTTGTCGCCGCCGCGCATGCTTCGGCCGACTCTACCGAAGTCGCAACGGACGACTTACCTAAGCGGCTCCGGTTTGCCGCGGACGCATTCCGACGCCCACCCCGGCAGCCCGAGTCGATTGTTCTCGATGAGTTTCTGTCGCAGATCGAACGCGAATTGATTCAGCGTGCGATGAACGTTGCCAAAGGCAATAAGGCCCGCGCCGCCCGACTGTTGGGTCTGACGCGTCCGCGGCTATACCGCCGGATGGTGCAGATTGGCTTAGAGTCGGCAGAGCCGGCAACCGCGCGCAACGCTCCTGAAACGCCGCGCCAGACGGAGCCGACCCGAGAGTTGCCGGAGTTTATCGATGATCTGCCATTCGAAGAGGAGCCCGACGAATGACGCGCTTGCGGCCATGCCTCGTGCTCTGTGAAGCAGCAAGTCGCTGGGCCGACCGTGTTCGCCGATACGCCGGCAATACCCCTCTGGTTTTGATCGAAACCCGCAGCCTGCAGGAGTGCAGAGAACGTTTAACGGAGCATCCTGCCGCGATCGTCGGCCTGGAGCTGACAGAGTCCTCGCTCGATCGCGCCCTTGCCTGGTGGCTAGCCCTGGCCAGACGATTTCCGCAGGCAAGCGTCATCGCGCTCTGTGATCACTCTCTGTACGACGTTCATGAATTCTTCCGAGAGTTGGGCGCAATGGATGTACTGAGCACAGAGCTTGATTCAATGCGATTCCACGGTTTAGTCTGCCGCTATCTTTCGCAGGCATCTTTTGAGACACTTAACGAGGACTCGCCGGGCCTGCTCGATGAAATTCGCGCCCGGCTTCCCTGGACCAGTGACTAGTCGCTGCGCGACTGGTGTTGCCCAGGTAATCGCCGTAATTATCACAAAGTGCCATCCCCCTCACCTTCTAATTGTCCGATGCCCCGTGTTGACGAAGCTGCTGTTCGATCGGTCCTTGCCGAGTTCAAAGATCCGGAAACCGGTCGTAGCGTGGTGCAAATGGAGCAAGTCCGCGACCTTCAGCTTATTGATAACCGCCTGTCGCTCACGCTCGCGCTAACCACACACTCCGCGCCTCTTTGGAAAGAGGCACAAGAGGAGTTGCGCAATCTGTGTCGCCAGCGGCTTCCAGATTTGACCGACGTGCAAATAAACCTCGCGGTGCATCACCGCCCTCCGGCTCGCCAAGGTGAATTCGGCCTTGCCGCCAAGAGCATCATCGCGGTCGGCAGCGGCAAGGGTGGTGTTGGCAAAAGCACGATCGCCGCCTCGGTGGCGTTGGGCCTTGCCAGAAGCGGCGCCAAGGTCGGTCTCATGGACGCCGACGTCTATGGCCCAAGCATTCCGCACCTGCTCGGAATTCGAGAGATGCCGCCGCCCGACGGCAACCGTCTGATGCCGGCCTATGCAGGTGGTCTAATGGTGATGTCGATGGGCTTCCTCGTGCCCGCCGGCGAAGCGGTCGTCTGGCGCGGGCCGATGCTTCACAAAGCGATTCAGCAGTTCCTAGGAGGCACTGCTTGGGGCGAGCTCGATTATCTCATCGTCGATATGCCGCCCGGGACCGGAGACGTTGCATTGAGTCTGTCTCAGTCGGTCCCGCTGACTGGGGCGATCGTCGTTTGCACGCCCCAAGACGTGGTGCTGCTCGACGCGGTGAAGGCCATCGCCATGTTTCGCAAGGTCAACATTCCGCTGCTGGGCATGGTGGAGAACATGAGCTACTTTGTCTGCCCCGATTGCTCGAAGCGATATGACATCTTCGGCACGGGTGGAGCGAAGCGAACTGCCAACGAGCTTGGCATTCCGTTCCTGGGCGAGGTTCCAATCAACATCAGCATTCGAATTCACGGCGACGAGGGGCGCACCGCCGAGAACTTCAATAACGTAGAAAGCGCGCCATACCTGGAAAGCATCTGCTATCGGCTCGTCAAGAATTTGGCCGAAAAGCACCGCGAGAGCCCGCCGCTTCCCACGCTTTCGATCCTCTAAGGTCCGAATGCCGAGGCGGCGTGGAAGTAACATGAAGCGGCAATAGGAGATCCCGCTCACGGTACACTGCTTGGACCGCCTATTTACGGGATTTCCCTAGACTATAAAACAATCAGAACCGCCTCGACCAGCCGTGATCGAGGCGGCTCTTTCTCGTCGTTTCCGAAGAAGCGAAGCGGAAGTCAGACGAGCTCCGTGAGCCGCCCGCGCCTCGCGTAGGCGTGAAGATCGACTACTTCTTGCCCTTCTTCTTCTTCGAAGACTTTTTTGCGCCCTTTGCCGCCTTCTTGGCGGCCCTTCTCTTCTTGGCCACGGTTCGTCCTCCAAACAAAAGTTGCGATGCGACGTCGTGGTTCTCTCGACGTTGAGAGCGACTCGCACCAAGGAACAAGAAACTAATTCACTTCTCGAACCAGCGTCGCGACTTGGCTTCGATGCCAAGTGAGTCGACGCGTAATTCTCCTCGCGTCGCAAACAATCCGTCGCGTCGTTCAAGCCGAGGCGACATGATTTAACCAAATCTTTTGCAACCGCAAAGATTCCGTCAATAGCAATCCGCCTCATTCACGCCAATTGTGTACCTTCGGTGCGCCAGCTTCGACGGCGCGATGGTTCGCATTCATTCGGCATGCATCGCCCCGTCGCAGGCGCTTGGTAACTCGCTGCACGTTGACTCGTTCGCGCTCTCCCACGGAGCGCCGTGCGCACGAGCGGAGATCGCGCGCAACTCTCCGATCATTTTGTGCACAATACAAAACACTGCAATTCCCGAGAAAAACCGCGCATTATTCAACGCGCCTCTTCGCCGCGGAGCGCCATTGCTTACCTTCACTCGCGCAAAAATACTCTCGATGCGAAGTTTCATGCATGAATAAATAAACTGCGATCGTTGAACGAGTCAGGCATCGGCGACATGAATTCAATCGATCGAGACAAACCGCGGACAACGCCGCGCGGCAATTTGAAAAAAAATTTACCGACGGTCGTTCAAGAGGGCGAATTCGCGCGTCAGTTGCGCCTGTGGTCGCATACCGCCAGCAGAGTCGTCGTTAGAAGAATGAGATCAGCGAGCCATCGGCTAGCCATCCCGCGGGTTGCGCCGCGTGCCGCGCGACACCGAAGATCACTCGTTCGTGAGGTGCAAGAGATCGCAGATAGGCCCACCGCGAAAGTGAACCGCCGAGGTGGTGCGCCGCCAAGCCGCCGTCACTCCACCCAGCCAGAATCTCCGTCCATGCACGCTTCCAATCTCGCATCCGAATATGAAGCGGATCAAAGCCATACCACTCCGTTCGCTGTGAAGCGACTACGACACCGCGACCAACGGCCAGCAGCCGCAGGCGGCCATTGAGTTCTTCGATCATCGCCCGAACATCGCAAAGGCCGAGTTTACAACTGCGGAACATCATCGACCGCATTAGCCAGAAGCGCCATGCCGAGATCCCATTGGCGTTTTCGGCTGGAAGCAAAGTCAAAGTGGTCCGCGCGCAATTCGCTCGAGCCGTGCGAGAGTCACATCGACCCAACTCACGATCTCATCGATACTTGCGCCATAAAAGATGTCGTTGCCGATGTCGGTGACTAAGGCCACCGTGTCCAACCGCGGCCGTCGGTCCAACGCGTCCCAGAGCGCGCAGGTAGCGATGCCGGGCAACTCGCGGACAAGAACCCGACTCCACATCCCGTACGACCGGCCGTGACCCATTGCCGCGACAACGTCAAGCGGCCCGCCAAGCGACGCCTGAGCAATGCCGACGACAGTGGAAATCCCCCGCGTCAGATTACTGGCGCCCAACAAGATCACACGGCGCCTGAGGTCGGCCCCTGACTTGTCGTACGACCGTCGCCCGACCTTGACTTCTTGCGATGATAAGGTTGCCATTCTCTACCACCCCCGACCGCGGTACGGCCCATCATCGTCGTCGTCGTAGCCTCCGCTGAACCCGCCGGAAGCGCGATACGCACGCAGCGTCGTATAGCTAATGTAAGCCAAATAGCCAAACAACAGCGCCGTCAAGAAGCTTCGCCAGGCGATCCCCCCGACAACCGCGACGACCCCCGCGGTCGCCATGGAAACCTGAAGCGACAGTTCCAAGCCCCGCCGCGGGTTCTCGCCGAGCGTAAAAAGCTCCCGTGCGATCTGGCCGCCATCAAGCGGATAAATGGGCAACAAATTGATCAGCCCCCAGAAGATATTCACAAACAGGAGATTATCGAGCAGGAAGATCAAATTGGGTGGTGACTCGGAGAGGCCCCCAAATGCCCAATCGATGCCATATGTGCCGCCAAAGTAAAAGTTCACTCTGTTTCCTGTCGCGAAGACTATCCCCACGATCACCGCGGCGAAGAAGAACCCTGCCATCGGCCCGGCTAGCGAAATGATGATTTGCGTCGAGGCGCGCCCAGAGCTGTCCGAATACGACTCGAACGTATCGGAGTACCCCCGATCATATGACGCTAATCCACCCAGGCTGTACAGCGTGATTCGCGGTCGCCAGCCAAAATAGGCGATAGCCGCAGCGTGTCCCAGCTCGTGAATCACGATCGAGACGAACGAGGCAATTACGAAAATGATCGCGTCCGCGGCTTCGACCTGGGGACGGGCGGCGATCAGCAGCGTTACCAGCCAGAATAGCGGATGCACGCGCACCGGTACGCCGAATAAGCGGAAGTGGACGTCCCACGCAGTTCGCGGAGGCTCTGCGAGAATCACGGCGGCTTGCTGTTTTAGTTAATGACGGCTTTGAACCGCTTAATCATATACGGCGGACCGGCTTTGCGAAGCGCACCGATGCTGCGCACGCGTTTGGGCGACGATGGACCATCCGAATTGATTTAAAGGTCAGTCGGCCACCGCCCCGCCACTACTTGCCACTGCCATACCCGGCCGAAAGTGCGGCCTTGGAACCGCTCTATCTCGCTGATCCAACACGCGAAGAATGTATTCCGCCGCCGCTCGTGAGGCGCCCCCATGGGCGACGCGTGCCTTGAGTTTTGCTAGCTCCGCCACCAGCGCATCACGGCGCTCGTCGTCAATCAACCACGTGGTCACGTGCTCGGCAATCTGCAGCGACCGATCCTCAAAAGTAAGGTATTCCGGAAACAAAACTCGCTCGGCGCCGGGTTCATTCGGATCGTGCGGCCGCAGGTCGCGTTTTTCCGGAAACACCTCTTTGGCGTTGAGAAGATTCACCAGAGTTATCCACCGAACCTTGAGAAAAAAACGGCGCAAGCGAAAAGCCAGCGGGCTAATCCGATAGAGAATTACGGTCGGCTTCTTGTGATGCAATAGCTCCAGCGAGACCGAACCCGACACGGCCATCGTGCACGAAGCCAAATGAATCAGCTCGGGCGTCTTGCCCACAAAGACTTCGATCGGAAGCGCGCCAGCCTTGATTTGATTTCGCGCAAACTCTGCCTGCTTTGGCTTGAACGCAGCCACCGCAAACCGCACGTTCGGTACCCGATTGCGAACCACTTCGGCAGCCTTGAGAAACCATCGCAAGTTCTGCGTGACCTCCTGTGTCCGTGAGCCAGGCAGGATCGTTACCAGCGGCCCCGGCCGCTCGTGCATCCGTGAAATAAACTCGTCATCGAGCCGCTGCCGTCGAACCTCGTCGAAGTACGGATGCCCGACAAACGTGGCGTTGCAGCCGTGCTTGCAGAACCATTCCTCCTCAAACGGCAAGCTGCACAACACGTGATCAATGAATCGCCGCATCTTTTTCACTCGCCAGGACGCCCATGCCCAGATCTGCGGGGGAGCGTAATAAAACACCGGGATCCCATGTCGCTTGGCGCGTCGCGCAATCCACCAGTTGAAGCCGGGGTAATCCACCAACACGACGCCGTCCGGTCGCTCTTCGCGAAAGTACCGGTCCGCGCGGTTCAACAAGCCGACAAACTTGTGTAGGTTCACCAGGACGCGCGCGATCCACATCACTGCCAGCCGCGTGAGATCAAAATGGAGCTTGCAACCGGCGGCTTCCATCCTTGGACCGCCGTACCCCACGCATTGTATGTCTGGCCGCCGGCGCCGAAATTCGGCAATGAGATTTGCGCCGTGCAGATCCCCGCTGGGCTCGCCGACTGAGAAGAATATCTTCATTCATTCCGTCCTTCGAACATCTGGTCGGAACGCGTCTGGTGCCGTTCCTGGACTTTCAATCTGGCGCGAAGTATCGCAAACTCGGCAAACTGGGCAAATATCAATTTGGGCCGGTAGGCATTGTCCGCGCAAAGAAAACGGGACGCTCGTCAGCGAGCGTCCCGCGATTATTGCTCAACGAAAAAGGCGCCGTTTGTTTACTTGGCGGCTTCCTTCTTCTCATCTTTTTTCTTCAGTGCGAACGCCTTCTCAACCAATTTCTTGTCGCCAAACACCATCGCAATCTTTTCTTCGTCCTTCTCGGCTTTGGCCGCCTTTCCCTTGCAGTTGTGCCAGCAGAACCCAACCTCGATCCCCACCAGCTCCAACTTTTGCTCCTCACTTACTGGTCGGCCGCTGAACGGGCAGGCCTTTTGTTCCAACTGGCCTGTCGCCACAAGCTGATGCCGAGCGTTAGCTGCGTACTTCTTTTCGTCCTTCGCGAACGCCTTGGGGCAGTTTTCGCAACAGAACGCGACCTTGCCGCCTTCGAATTCGACGGTGTGATCCTTATTGACCTCGTGGCCAATTCCGCCGACGGGGCAGAACGCCGCCTCTTTCTTGTCACTTTTTTTGTCCGCATCGGCCGCCGACAGGGCACCGGCAGAAACCACGGCCACCAGGGCCAAGATCGCGAAAAGCATTCCTCGTCGCATTGCAGCACTCCTCAAACACGGGTAGGACGCCATGACCAAGACTGGCGAAATTCTCCGGCCAGCCACAACGAAAGTCAAGCATTTCCGCGGCGCCGCCAGAAGTAGCTCCAAGTAACTCCGCCGCTCGTTCTGTTTTAATCCCAGGTCGGCCGCCAACTTGGCAATTGTCACCTTGGCTGCGGCCAAGTCGGCTTCTTCCGCCTGGCATTCCAATTCGACGAAGGTACCGACTTCGTCTACTTCATCAAAGGCCACTTCCACTTCGCGCCGATCGACGCGCATAACCCCGGTGCGCCGCTGCTTTTTCACCTCCTCTACAAGTCGGAAACCCAAAGCGACCAGAAGCTCGCCGAAATCCTCCGCCACCTGCTTGCCGGAACCCAACGGCAACTCGATTTCCCGCCGCGTCTTGGTGGTCGAATCGATCTTAGGGCCCTTGTAGGTGACGAAGTTCTGCTCGCTGATCAAGCGAATGCGTAACGCCTCGTCAGTTTGAGCGAAGTCCCGCGAAGGGTGGTTGAAGTAGCGGTCGATTTGCGTCACCGGCTTGCCAAGCACAGCCTCCAGTTTGCCATGCAAGACGTAAAGCTGCGCCGAGTCGGACACGCGGAACTTTTGTTCGACCTCGAACGCCATCGAGTCCTCCGACTAGGCGCCCTCGCCGTGAATCGCCAGCTTCATATCGCGCAACAATCGCAGGTACATGAAAAATGCGATGAGCGCGATCACTAACAGTGCCAATCCAAATAGCACTGCCAGCGGGGCGGCCACATAAGCCACCACACCTAACAGAAGACCAAGTCCAAAAGTGGTACCCATCAAGATCAACAATGTCTTTGCTCGCGCCGCGAGCGATGCGGCGCCGATGAATTCCGCTAGCCGCTTCAGAAACAACAAAAACGTGATCGTCGAGCCAAGCGACAACAGATTACTGACCAATTCCATCACTTCATTCTCATCACGCATAAATGCTCCGGCCACGCCCAACACAAACGCCATCACGGTCATGATCACCGATGCAACAATCATCCCCCGGGCCCCCGTTTCCTCTGGCGTCGCCAGGCACTGTACCGTGCCCACGATGATCATCACATAACCGACAAGGACCGCGATTCCGGCGATCAAAACAACAGTGAATAAGCCGCCCGCTGCGCCTTCCTGTCCTCCGGCCGCGGCGCCTGCCGCGCCGGCGACAGCGGCCAGAATGGCGCCCAGGATCACGGCGAGGATTGCGATCACGATTCCCAGGTAGATGTTCCCCAAGCCGCGACCCACCTTTAAGAGCGATGGATCCTGCGTTCGCAGCCACTCGGCCGCACGAGGGTGCATCGTCACGGTCGTCGGCGCCGCGTAAGGGTTGAACTGATCTTGCATGGCATTACCCCGATTGAACTGGGTTACTGGTGCGCCTTTGGGCCGGCCGCTAGGGGCGTATCGTATACAATGCCCACGACACACTCAAATAACCCACATCACTTGAAGCCCATCAAAGAAACTCGCTCGAGTCGCCAATGACTCCCGATCCTTCCCCCACGCCCCAACATTCCAAATCAGACTCGTCGTTGGACGCTCCGCCTTACGAGCGAAGCACGCTCGTAACCTGGGTCGGATTAGCCGTTATCGCGCTTTTATTGGTCGCTTACTTTATCTTCCGAGATCGGTTGCTCGACGCCGTCCGCGGTGTGCGACATCCCGCCGTCGGCCATAAGCTGCCAATCATTGATCTCCAGCCGCTCACCGGCGATGTCAACCCTATCACCGCCAAAGATCTTCTAGGTAAGGTCACGCTGTTGAACGTCTGGGGCACGTGGTGCCCGCCATGCGCGATTGAGTTTCCGTACCTCGCGGCAATTTGGCAGCGGTTCCACAACGACCGCGAATTCCAGTACCTGTCGATTTCCTGCCGGCATGATGGGCAGGAATCGAAGTACCTCGACGAGCTCCGCGAGGAAACCGCGGCGTTTCTGAGCAGGCAACGCGTCGATCATCCAACCTACTACGACCCGGGTTACTCAACGCCACACCCTGGCGACTCAACGCGCGAGAGCTTGGAGCACATCGGTGCATTTAACGGGTATCCCACAACCGTCGTACTCGATCGCGAGGGTATGATCCGCGGTGTCTGGGAATCGCCCGAAGGTGTGCCGCAGGCCGAAAAACTGATCGCGAAGTTGCTAAGCGAAAGCAGCAAAGACTCTCCGCGTTAGGCCAATCGACGACGGAATTCCCTCGCTACATTACCCGGATCATCGGCGTCCGTAATTGCGGCGCTCACTGCCACGCGGCACATGCCGGCCGCAAGCACCTGGTCGAGTGTCTCCAGTGTAATCCCACCGATCGCGAACGCCGGCAGTTGAATCTCGTTTGCGACCGCCCGCAATAATTCGACGCCGGAATATGCCTCAAACACTTTCGTCGATGACGCGAAGGTCGGTCCGACGCCGATGTAATTCGCCCCATCGAGCACCGCCTGCCGCGCTTGCTCGATCGAGTGCGCAGAAACACCGACAAGCGCCCGCGGCCCGACGATCGTTCGCGCGTCTTTGACGCTCAATTCCTCTTGCCCCACGTGAACGCCGTCGGCATCCGTCAATCGCGCAACGTCCGGCCGGTCGTTTATCACAAACAACGTCGTCGTCCCGTGGGTCATCGCTCGCAGTCGCCGCGCCCGGGCAATCAACTCGCGATCGCTCAATCGCTTCTCGCGAAGCTGGACGATGTCTGCGCCCGCCTCAACCAGCGTCTCCACTAGGCGATCAAACTTGTCCGCGCTTCCTCGCCCGTCGATGATTACATACAGCCGCGCGCTCATCAGGCGATCCAGACTCGTACGCGTAATGTCGATCGCACGCTCTAATGTGTAGGCGCGGTACCGCAGCCTTTCCACCTTGGATGCGAATTCGCTATCGACGACCTTCCCATACTCCTCGAGAGATCGAAGGGCCTCTTCCACGCGTTTCAAGTTCGCGACAATGACTGCCTCCGCGTCGGCACGCGCCGTTTCACTCGCGGTCGTGATAGTCGTGCCCACGTCGGCGAGAGTCTCACGAGCCGCGTGTCGCTCGGCATTCGGAAGGCGGTCAAGCGCCGCCGCCAGATCGTGTCGAAGTTGCTTCGTCTCACCTGTCAGGAAGCGGTCATCAAGGACATACCGCACGTAGTCCTCGACGACGCGCAGTCCTTCGCCTGCCCGATTGGCAGCCGCATCGAGGATTCGAAGCAATGACTGCGCTTTCGCTATTCATTGTCGCCGGGGTCGGAATTGAGCCTCGCCGTCAGTATATCCCAAGCTCCACGCGCAGCACGCTAACCAACGCTGCGTCGCAAACTACTGCCAGCACTACACTTGGCTTGGCACTGTGCGGTCCCCCCGCTAGAATTCGCCTCGCCGGACACGGCAGGCCGGCGATTCACGGAGGAATTCAACTCGTGCCAGGCATACGCTGGGTAGCGATCCTGTGGCCAGGGCTTCCCCATCTTTGGTGGCGGGGGGCATGGTCCGGCTTGGCGCTGGCCTGTGGTTTTGCGGTACTTCTCGATATCGCCATCTTATCCACCTGGGTCTGGACCGAACTCCTCGACCTACCCTTTCGCCTGTTCGCTTGGTGTGGCGTACTGTTATTCTGGTTGGGATCGGCGGTTGCCGGGGCGCTGCAAATGCCGGCCCTGCTTCGAGTTCCCTCAACTGGATTGTTGGAGGACTTGTTTGCACGGGCGCAAGGGGAATACTTGAAGGGGAACTGGTTTGAATGCGAGGTGGTGATTAACCGCCTGCTCGAGGAAAAGCCAGACGAAGTAGACGCCCGGTTGCTGCTAGCTTCATTGCTCCGTCGCCTTGGCCACGGAGAGGAAGCCAGGCAGCAGCTCCGCGAATTGGCCACGCTCGAGGGGGCCGGGAAATGGCAACTAGAGGTCGCTCGCGAGTGGCAACTGCTTTGCGATTCCTCCGCTGTTTCGGCGCACCCAACCACCGTGCTTCCAGCCAGCCCTCCACACACCTATGCGGCCCAAAACGTGCACCAAGTGAGGGCGGATACTGCGGCACTGCCAGAAGCGGCGTAATTCCCTCAGGGGCCGGATATCGGCGCCGCGTCGCTCCAATCCGCATGAACGGCACTCGCGGAACGGCCGCTACCAAACAGTGGTTACGTTGGTCACGTAGTAATAAGCTGGTCCCTTGCCAGCGCTTACGCCACACGGCATAACATCACACAGGGAACACATTCGCGAACCGTAGTACCACATAAGCCATCCTTAGCCCGTTGGCACACCAGCGGGGAGCAACACGACATGTACGAACGATTCACCGATCGAGCCCGAAAGGTCATGCAACTGGCCAATCAGGAGGCTCAGCGATTTAACCACGAGTATATCGGCACCGAGCACGTGCTATTGGGCCTGATCAAGGAAGGCAGCGGCGTGGCCGCCAACGTGCTGAAAAACTTGGATATCGATCTCCGCAAGATTCGCCTTGAGGTCGAAAAGCTCGTCCAGAGCGGACCCGACATGGTCACAATGGGCAAGCTGCCGCAGACTCCGCGCGCAAGAAGGTGATCGAATACTCGATGGACGAAGCGCGCAACCTGGGTCACAACTACGTGGGCACCGAGCACATACTGCTTGGCCTCTTGCGCGAGCAAGAGGGCGTCGCGGCGCAAGTGCTCATGAACCTAGGTCTAAAACTCGAGGACGTGCGCGAGGAAGTTCTCAGCCTTCTCGGCCATGGTCTCGAAGGCGGCGAAGGGGGCGAGCGCGGCGGCATGGAGCGCGCCGGCGGTGGCGGCGAGTCCGGTAGCGGCGGTGGCGGAGGTGGTGGCGGCGGCAAGTCGTCTACCAAATCCAAGACGCCCGCGCTCGACAGCTTCGGACGCGATCTCACCGAATTGGCTCGACAGGGCAAGCTCGACCCGGTTATCGGCCGCGAACGTGAAATCGAGCGCGCCATCCAGGTGCTCTGCCGACGCACGAAGAACAATCCCGTTCTGTTGGGCGAAGCCGGCGTGGGCAAGACAGCGATCGTGGAAGGCC
The DNA here is from genome assembly GCA_963829655.1 of Pirellulales bacterium. Taxonomy (GTDB): domain Bacteria; phylum Planctomycetota; class Planctomycetia; order Pirellulales; family JALHPA01; genus JBBDYH01. The sequence goes on along the minus strand of CAWHJG010000002.1, from coordinate 3,367,882 downwards.
TTGCTCAGCGCGTTGTCGAAAGCAACGTGCCCGAGATCATGACCGACAAGCGGATCGTGGTGCTTGACCTGGCTATGATGGTCGCCGGCACCAAGTACCGCGGCCAGTTCGAAGAGCGCATCAAGGCGGTCATGAACGAGGTCCGCCGCGCGAAAAACACGATCCTGTTCATCGACGAGCTGCACACCCTCGTCGGTGCCGGCGGCGCCGAAGGCGCAATCGACGCCAGCAACGTGCTCAAACCGGCGCTGGCACGCGGCGAAATCCAGTGCATCGGCGCCACCACGCTCGACGAGTACCGCAAGTACATTGAGAAGGACAGCGCCTTGGAGCGCCGGTTCCAGACGATCATCGTCGAGCCGTCGAGCAAGCAGGAAACGATCGAGATCCTCAAGGGTCTTCGCGACCGGTACGAATCGCATCATCGCGTGCAAATCACCGATGATGCAATCGATAGCGCCGTCGAGCTTTCGAACCGCTACATCACCGGCCGTTGCCTGCCGGACAAGGCCATCGACGTGATCGACGAAGCCGGCGCCCGCGTCCGCCTGAAGGCGATGACCAAGCCGCCCGATCTCAAGGAGATCGACGAGGAGGTCGAGCGCCTCAACAAGGAAAAGGAAGAGGCGGTCGCCAACCAGGACTTTGAGCGGGCTGCGTCGCTCCGCGACTCGGCAGACAAGCTCAAGAAGAAGAAACAGCAGATCACTCGCGACTGGCGCGATAAGTCGCGCGAGACCGACGGCGTCGTCGATGAAGAGGTGATCGCCGAGGTCGTCAGCAAGATGACCGGCATCCCGCTCACGCGAATGACCACCGAAGACAGCATCCGCCTCATGAAGATGGAGGAGGACCTGCACAAGCGCGTCATCAGCCAGGACGAGGCGATCAAGAGCATCAGCAAGGCCGTTCGCCGCAGCCGCAGCGGGCTGAAGGACCCCAAGCGGCCGACCGGCGTGTTCATCTTTGCCGGCCCCACGGGCGTCGGCAAAACGCTGCTTGCCAAGGCCCTGGCCGAATTCATGTTCGGCGACGAGGATGCGCTCGTCCAGATCGACATGAGCGAGTACATGGAGAAGCACAACGTCAGCCGGTTGATCGGCGCCCCGCCGGGCTACGTCGGCTTTGAGGAGGGCGGTCAGCTCACCGAGAAAATCCGCCGCCGGCCGTACGCCGTGGTCCTGCTCGACGAAATCGAAAAGGCCCACCCGGACGTGTTCAACATGCTGTTGCAGGTGATGGAAGAAGGTCGATTGACCGACAGCTTTGGCCGGAACGTCGATTTCCGCAACGCGGTATTGATCATGACCACCAATGCTGGGGCCGACGCGATCAAGAACGAGAGCGCCTTCGGCTTCGCCACCGGCAAGGACGACGATGCGTCGTACGAGTCGATGAAGAAGCGCGTGCAGGACGAGATCGGCAAGGTTTTTAGGCCCGAGTTCATCAACCGCGTAGACGACATCATCGTCTTCCGCCACCTGACGAAGGACGACCTGAAGCGCGTGATCGACATCGAGCTGGCCAAGGTCCGCGAACGCCTTTCCGAGCGCGGCAAGAAGCTCGTTCTCCTCGATGACGCCAAGGAGCTGTTGATCAAGAAAGGCTCGAACCTCGACTTCGGCGCTCGGCCGCTCCGCCGTGCTTTGGAGAACTTTGTCGAAGATCCGCTCTCTGAGGAAATCCTCAAAGGCGAGTTCGACGGCAAGGACACGATCACGGTCGGAGTTAAGGAAGTCGGCGGCAAGAAGCAGCTTCAGTTCGTCGGCTCGGTCGGCGGCGAGCAGGCCCCGGCGGAACAGCCGGTGGGCGCTGCGGCCGGCGCTGACGGCAGCAATGGTAGTGAGTCACCACCTGGTGAAGGCGGTTGAGGCTGCCACCGATTATCGGGCTAATTCAAACTCTCAAGCGGCCGGCGACTCATCGCCGGCCGTTTTTGTTTAGCTCTCATGAAAGTCCACAAGTCAAGTTGACGATAGCCAAGCTTCCGGCCTTTTTTTGACCATTCAAATTTCTTGCTATTGCCGCGCTAAATGTTAGAATCCGCGCTGTCGAGCATTAGGCGGCGTTCTTTCACTTTTAAGCGTTGAGCCAGCACCTTATTTCGGAAGGAGTGGTCGCCGATGATCAAGTTACTTATGGCCGGTCTTGTGGTAACGGCATGTCTTGCCGCTCAACCTGCGATTGCCGAAATTCAGTTTATGGCGATCCTCGAGAACGAGCAGGAAGTTTCCAATCCACCGATCCCGGAGCAGGGATCGGGTGGTATCGGGTTCTTTATACTCAACAACGCGCAGAACGCATTGTCGTACGACGTAACACTCACAGGGCTGGACCTCGATGGGCTACAGACGCCGAACAACCCAAATGACAACGTTACGCGGACCCATTTTCATGCTGCTCCTGCGGGTACGAATGGTGGAATCGTCTTTGGCCAGATCGATCCAAATCATGATCTCGACGATCGGGTCGTCAATCCGGTGACCGGACGAATAACAGGCGTGTGGGACGGTACCGAGGGGAACGGCACGACATTGTCGGCGCAATTGGCGAACCTTTTGGCGGGCAACCTGTATTTCAATGTGCACACCTCGGATCACGCCGGCGGTGAAATTCGCGGACAGGTGCTGATAGTACCCGAGCCGGGTACGTGGCTGCTCGGCATCCTCGGATGCGCTGTTTCGTGCATTGCGTGGCGGCGGCGACGGAGTTGAGCTTGCCCGACACTCCGATTTCAATTGAACCGAACTCCGGCCGGCATTTTCTGCCGGCCGTTTGCGTGCGCGCGCGCCTGCTTAGGTTTGCTAGCCGACACCGGCCGCCAAGAACCTTATCCAGACTTCCCTTCTTCGCTTGTCTTTCCGACCCGCAAGGTTGGCTCAAGCCGTAGAATTCCGCTGGACGATAGAGTGATGACGCTGCGGAGGCGTTGCGCGCTTGCATGCGCGCATGATGAGCCGCTGTGGAGCGTTGGCATGGTTCGGAGCCCATGCCATAACGAAGAATAGGCAAACATGGCAAGTGACTCGGTGATTTCGCATTCCGACCAGCCGGCGCCGCGCCGGGGAGGGCCGATGCGCACGGTCACCAACTGGGTCGCCGACCTCGGCCAGCTTGCAATGCAATGGATCGCCTCGCTAGGCGACCTGGCGATCTTCTCGTGGCGAACGATCGTTTGGATGTTTACCCGGCTGCCGCGGAGAGAAACAATCCTGCCCGCGTTTTATCAGATCGGCGTGTTGAGCCTGCCAGTCGTGGCGTTGACCGGAGTGTTTATCGGAATGGTGCTGGCCGTGCAGAGCTACGCGCAGTTTCGCGCGATGCATCTGGAGTCGCGGCTGGGAGCGGTGATCAATATGTCGCTCGTGCGCGAGCTGGGGCCGGTGCTGGCGGCGACGATGCTTGCCGGCCGCGTCGGCAGTTCGATGGCGGCGGAGCTGGGCACGATGCGCGTGACCGAACAGATCGATGCACTGGCAAGCATGGGCGCGAATCCACTGTATTACCTGGTCGTGCCGCGGTTCCTCGGCTGTCTGGTGTTGATTCCGACGCTGACGATCATGGCCGACTTCATGGGCGTGGTGGGCGCCGCGTTTTACAGCATCAAGTTGTTGGATATCGACTGGCACCACTATTGGGAAAACTCGCAAAAATTCGTCGGTAATTGGGACCTGTTTACCGGCGTGTTCAAGAGTCTGTTTTTCGGTGCGGCGATCGCGCTGATCTCGTGTCATCGCGGGTTCAATTGCGATCCCGGGGCGGAGGGCGTGGGCCGCGCTGCGACGACCGCGTTTGTGTACTCGTTCGTGGTGATCCTGATCCTGGACCTGACGTTGGGTATCCTGCTCGACGGGCTGTATTACGCGTTGTGGCCCGAAGGTGTGAAGCTATTGTGAGGGTTCAGCGTTGAGAGTTCAGAAAAGGAATGGGGAATGGTGGATGGGAAACCGTTAATCTCGATCGATGGTCTGCACGTCCGGTTTGGGCGGCAGGAGGTGTTGCGCGATATTGCGCTTGGCGATCCCCAAGGGACAGACAGTGGCAGTCATTGGCGAAAGCGGCTGCGGAAAGACGGTGCTGTTGAAAACGATCATCGGGTTGATACACCCCAGCGCCGGCCGCGTAGAATTCGACGGCAAAGACATGGCCTCGCTAAGCGATCAGGAGCTGACTCGAGAGCGAGTACGGTTCGGTTTTGTGTTTCAACAGGCGGCATTGTTCGACAGCATGACCGTGGGGCAGAACGTTGCATTCGCGTTGAAGGAGCACACCAGCAAATCGGATGCGGAGATTCGCAGGACGGTGCTCAGCTTGTTGAGCGAAGTGGGCTTGCCGGAAAGCGTGGTCGGCAAACGGCCGGCGGAGCTTTCGGGCGGCATGCGAAAGCGCGTGGGTCTAGCGCGGGCGTTGGCGCTGAACCCGGAGGTGGTCTTATACGACGAGCCGACGACCGGCCTCGATCCGATCATGAGCGACGTGATCAACGAGCTGATCCTGAGCACGCGGAGAGTACACCCGGTGACGGGCATCGTGGTGACCCATGACATGAACACGGCGAAGAAGGTGGCCGATCGCGTGGTGATGTTGTTCCCGCTGTCGCGGCTGCAAGCGGGCGAGCCGCAGGTGATTTTTGACGGTCCGCCAGCGGAGATGGAGCGGTCGCGCGACCGCCGCGTGGTGCAGTTTGTGCGCGGCGAGGCGGGAGAGCGTTTGCGGGAGATGCAAGAAGCGAGAGCGTGAGCGGGAATTAAGATAACGGACTCTGGAAGCTCTATGAACGATCGTGTCGTTCAATTCCGTGTGGGCGTGATGGTGCTGGCCACCATCATTATCACTGGGATACTGGTGATGCTCTTCGGCGAATTGCCTAAATTCGTCCGGGGAACGTACACAATCTACGTGAAGTTTCCGGAAGCGCCCGGCGTGGCCAAGGAAACACCGGTCCGCCGCAGCGGTATTTTGATCGGCCGCGTTTCGGAAGACCCGACGTTTGACGAGAATGACAATGTGATCGTGACACTGGAAATCGATCGCGACCGCATCGTCCGCGAAAGCGACGAAATACGCATCACAACTTCGATATTGGGCGACTCGCAGATCGAGGTGATTCGCCGGCAGGCGTTCGAAGAGGCACGCGAGCAAAGCGCCGCGCGGCCGGTGATTCCCGACGAGCCCGCCACCGACCCGCCCGCGGAAAAGGATGCTTCGCCGGCCGAGCCTGCGACCGCAGAGGGCGACCCGCAAGCGGACGCACCGCGGCGTTCGGTTTTTTTGCTCGCGGTGCTACAGCCGAAAGCGCCGGACCAGGAAACGATCCGCGACGCGAAGCCCCGAGTGCAAGTGCCGCAACGGGAAATTCCCGAAGGTAAGCCAAAAGTTGCCCAGCCGCCCCCGCCGCGGCGACAGGTGTCCGACGCTCAGGTCCAAGAGGGAGCGGTGCTCGAAGGCAGAGTCTCGTCACTCGGCCTCGAGTCGTTCACCGATCTCAAGGACGATTTTGCGGCGACGGCACGCTCGCTGGATCGAGCCGGCACCGAGGTTGGACGATTGGCGACTCGAATGAATGATCTGTTCGATCGAAATGAGCAGCAGTTCGAGCGGATCATCAATTCGACCGAGCAGGCAATGAATAACTTTGACCGTACCATGACGAACATCAACGAGGTGGTCGGTGATCCGCAAGTCAGGGATGACCTGAAGCGGGCAATGCGCGATTTACCCGGTTTGCTCGACGACACGCGCGGCGCGGTGACCGGCATCGAGCAGGCGATGCGGCTGGTCGATAGCAATCTCAAAAACCTGGAAGGCCTGACCAGGCCGCTGGGCGAGCGAGGCGACGCCATTGTCGGCAACATCGACAGCAGCATCGCTCAGCTCAACGGGCTGCTGGCACAGGTTGAGCTATTCAGCCGCTCGCTCAACAGCCGCGAAGGCACGCTCGGACAGTTGATTAACAACCCTGATGTCTATCTGGAGCTGAATCAGGCCGCGCAAAACATCAATGAGATTACGCAGCGGTTAAAACCGATTGTTGAAGACGCGCGGATTTTCTCCGACAAGATCGCGCGCCATCCAGGCGTCATTATCCGCGACGCCGTCAAACCAGGCAGCGGCACGAAGTGGGTGACGGAGAAATGACTAAGTGGGCCACCCTCGTCTCTAACCCGGTGGTAGGTACTGCGGCGGATTGTACGGCGGCGGAGTTGTGGTGACCGGCGGTTGGACAACTGTCGGCTGGGGCAGGATGAATTGCTGCGGGGGCGCGACCGGCGCGCCGGTCGCCGCCGGAATCACGATCGCAGGCGGCGCGACACTGATTGGCTGTGCGCCGCTATTGGCCCGCAATTGCTCCGCGCGACTGAGTAGTTGTTCGCTGGGCACGTGCTGCAAGGGGACGAGTTGATAGTTCACGACGCGCTCGTCGCGAATTTCACCGGGTACCAGGTTCTCGCTCACAAAGTCCAGCGGCGGAATCTGATACCACGGCGTGGGAATGGGCTGGTTCACCACCAGCGTTTCGTAACCGTCTTTCACGACGCGAATCTTCCGCGTGCCATAGTACACGAAGTCGGTCGAGACCGGCGTCGTTCCGATTTCCTCGTCGCCAACATAGACCCGCGCTCCAGGCGGATTGCTGCGAATAGTCAGCCGGCGCTGGACACAGCCGGTGGCCAGCGGAATGGCAATACAGAGTGCGGCAATCGCGGCCGCTCGAAAGCAGCGCGGAAGCGCACAACAAAACTGGCGGAGCCAGACGGCCACTAGTCGAACTGCCTGCGTTTTGGGGCGAGAAGGCCAGCAGCCGCCAAGCGCGCTGTTTCTAACGAGATAAGCACAATTGCGCACCGCGGCGTACGCCGGGCCAAAAGTATATCCACTGACCAATGCATGCCCTAGAGCGTTTGGGCGACTGGCAGCCAGACGCTGCCAAAGCGGGACGTTGGCCAAACCGGGCCGCGCGCCATCTTTGGTTGCGAACTTTGCCCTCGCTCTAGTCCCGTTGCCTCGCAACAAGTTAGAATCAACCGGCAGACCGTAAGCCTTTTGCTTGCATCGGCCACGCAAGCATTTGGGGGACCTTCTCCGCGGGCGGTTTGATGGACTTGAAACAGACCTGGCACCCCGGCCTTGAGCATGCGGCGCTGACGGACGTGGGCATGCGGCGCTCGAACAACCAAGATGCCAGTTCGGTCGTGCTAGCCAGCGACAGCGATGCGTGGCGGCGGCGGGGGCACATCTTCGTCGTGGCCGATGGAATGGGGGCTCACGCAGCCGGCGAGCTTGCCAGCAAGCTCGCAGCCGAGCGTATCCCATTTAACTATCACAAGCTCGCCGAGGCGACGCCTATTGAGGCGCTGCGAAAGAGCGTTCGCGAGGCGAACTCCGAGATTCACCGGCGGGGCCAGGCCAACGCAGAGTTTCACGGAATGGGAACGACGGCCAGCGCGGTCGCGCTTTTGCCCCAGGGTGCGCTGATCGCGCACGTGGGCGATAGCCGCGTGTATCGGCTTCGCGGAACGACGCTCGAGCAGCTCACGTTCGATCACAGCCTGGTGTGGGAAATGTCCGCCGCCGGTCAGCTTCCCAAGGAAGACCTGCCGAACATCATCCCGAAGAACATCATCACGCGGTCGCTCGGACCGCACCCTGATGTGCAGGTCGATCTGGAAGGTCCGTTTCCGATCGAAGTTGGCGATACCTTCCTCCTCTGCAGCGATGGCTTGACCGGCCAGGTGAAGGATGACGAGATCGGCATTGTCCTTGGCTGCCTGCCGCCGCAAGAAGCGGCGCGTGTGTTGGTCGACCTGGCGAACCTGCGCGGCGGGCCTGACAACATTACCGTGGTCGTGGCGCGAGTGACCGGAAAGGGGATCACTGCGGCGGCTGGCGGAGGCGGTGAGCCCTTGCCGGTAATTGAGGATCTCAGCGTCATTCGCGCCGGCGACCGGATGCAGATGCTCATGTTCGTAGTCGCGGCGGTCTGCCTGGTGGCGGGAATGGTCTTGTTGAGCACGGGTTTTTCGTTGCCGGGCGTCGTGAGCCTGATCGCCGCCGTGGTGATGATGGCGTTGGGACTCCTACAGAAGTTCTCGCCACAAACACCGGAGATGAAATACCTGGCTCCCGGCGCAATGCTGGGAAAGGGACCGCATGCTCGCATCGAGAGCAAGCCAAACACCGAGTTCGTATCGCAGCTTGGCAGGCTGGTCGATCAACTTCGCGACGCGGCGACGGAAGAGAACTGGGCCATCGACTGGGGCAAGTTCAATACGTTCGCGCGCAGGCCGCAGCCGCCGCCGAAAAACACGACCTGGCCTCGGCAGTTCGCGACTACGCCCGCGCGATGCGAGCGATGATGAACGAGCTGCGCAACCAGCGGCTCAAGCAAAAGTCGCCCGAAGTGGACGATGATGGGAGCGTGATCGGACATTAGGCCGCGGCGTCACGCTGCGGCCGCGCAGTCGGCGGCTCGAGAATTCCTCCAGCACGCGCTCAACTTTTGCCACTTGGCCCGCCAGCGAGAACTGTTCGATCGCCTTGGAGCGGGCGGCCGCGCTCCAAGCCGCGCGAAGGTTGCGCGTCTCGAGCGCTTCGAGCATTGCGGCGGCCAGTCCTTGGCGATCTTTGGGCGGCACAAGCAAGCCCGTCTGTCCCTGCTCGATCAGCTCCTCGACTCCGCCCACCCGCGTCGCGACTACGGGCACGCCAGCCGCCATCGACTCGATGATCACCAGCGGCAACGTTTCCTCGATCGAACTAAGCACCGAAAGATCGAGCGCCGCAAGGATTTCGGGTATATCCGTTCGCTCTCCGGCCCAAAGGACCACGTCGTCCAGTTGTAGCCGGGCGATTTCTGCTCGAACCGCCCTGAGGTAGTCGTTTGGCTCCCCGAGCGGACCCACGATGAGCAGCTTGGCCGAGGGCAGGCGCCGCGTCACTTCGTGCATCGCTTGCACCAAACGGAACTGGTCCTTGCGTGGACAAATCTGACCGATTGAACCGACGAGTAACGTCGAGTTGCCTACCCCAAACTCGCGGCGAATCTGTGCGCGAGCGCCGGGATTCACACCAGTGAATCGTTCGATGTCGATGAAGTTGCGGATCGTGGTGATGCGATGTGGCAGCACAAGGTTGAACCAGGCATGGAACCGTCGCGTCGCCTCTGAAGTGGCGATCACGTGGTCGTTAAAGGTCCAATGCGGTTGGACGAACCGATTGTGAGCGGTGGCGACGCAGGGTATTCCATGGAACCGCCGCAAAAGCACGCCGAAGAAGTGCGCTGAGCTCATGTGCGTATGGACGATGTCCACCTGCTGCTCGCGGCAGTATTTGGCTACGCGGCGGAGTTCTTTGAGTGGCCATCGCTTGAGCGTCGAGGGGAGGATCTTCAGCCGGTCTCGATTCGGATGGTTGGAAAACTGCTCGGAAATCCAGGCGCCGGGCCGACACGCGAGCGTGACAGTATGGCCACGCCCAAGCAGCTCGCCAGTCAGCAGGCGGCAATGTGTAATGGCCCCGTTCACCGTGGTGCCGGAGATGATTTCCATGACATGCATTCCGGCCGTCTCCATCGGTGCGCCAAAATGAAACACAACTGCGAGAAATTACGGCCGCACCGTATGTCGGTCAAGATAGGCCTCCGTGCTAGCAATTCATCTCCCGTTTCACAATTACGCGCGAACCGATACATTCTCGCGGGCCATGAAAACGCTTTCCCGCTACGTCCTGCTTGAGATGTTGAAGGTGTTTGCCGTCACGCTTGCCGGCATGACCCTGTTCTTTATCGTTCTCGTTGTCGTTAAAGAGGCGTACGCACAGGGTCTCGGCCTCAAACAGGTCGTTCTGCTAGTACCCTTCGCGCTCCCGGAATCGCTGTTGTTTGCGGTGCCTGGGACGCTCCTGTTCGCGGCGTGCAGTGTTTATGGGCGGATGGCGGCGTTCAACGAGGTGACCGCGGTTAAAAGCGCCGGCATTACGCCGATGGTGCTGTTTTGGCCGACGTTCGTGCTGGCGGTGCTTTTGAGCCTGGCGACGGTCTGGCTGAACGACGTGGCGGTCTCCTGGGGCCGTGGGGGGATGCGCCGGGTGGTGATCGAGTCAGTCGAAGAGATTGCGTACGCGCGGCTGGCTCAGCAGCGATCGTTCGCCACTCGGAACTTTGCGATCAATGTAAAAGCGATCGACGGTAAGCGGCTGATCGCACCGACTTTCACTTTTCAGTCGAATCTCGACACGCCGGCTTACACGGTGACTGCCGAAGCAGCCGAACTTCGTGCCGATGTCGAAAACGACACCCTGACGGTTATCTTTCACGATGCGGAGTTCGAAGCCGGCAGCGTGAAAGGCCGATTTCCGTACGAAGAGCGTGAGTTGCCCTTGTCGGAGGCGACGCGTAAAGGGTCTGGGGGCGGCAGCACGTCGGATTTGCCACTTCACCGGATCCCAGAGGATATCGAGCTTCAAGAGCGGAATATCGCCGTCTGGCAGCAGGAAAACGCGGCGCTCGCCGGCTTTCAACTGCTCGGCGGCGACTTCGGTTCGCTCGGAACCGCGACTTGGGAGCCGCTTACGCAGCGGATTCGCGACGCGCGCCATCGGATTGCGCGGCTGAAGATGGAACCTCATCGACGGTGGGCGAACGGCTTCAGTTGTTTGTGCTTTGTGATGGTCGGAGCGCCACTGGCCGTCCGGCTCCGCAACGTGCATCTAATGACCAGCTTTTTCTTGTGCTTCGCGCCGATTCTGCTGGCGTATTTCCCACTGTTGATGTTCAGCGTCAGTCGCGCGAAGGCGGGGGGCATTCCGCCGGTATCCGTCTGGCTCGGGAACGTGCTGATGGCGCTGTGGGGCTGGTGGATTCTGCGGCGATTGGTTCGGTACTAGCAGCGGCGGTCGGCGGTCAGCTAGCGGCTATCGTTGGTAAATCACATGCTGGCTTCGCGATCGCAGATCCGCATTCTCCCCTCCCCGCCGCTTTGCTACACTCCGCGGCCCGAATTCTCCGCTAGCTCAGCGGATTGGCCGCCGGTCGGGCCGCCATCCCTCGTACCAATGAACTGCTGCCGCGATGCTCGCACGCTGGCCCATCCGCAACAAACTGCTGTTGGGAATCACCCTGTTGTTGGTGATCGTGGGCACATTGTCGCTGTCCGGGTTTGTGGGCGTGTATGCATACCGAGGTTTGGTGAAGAGTCTTCGGTCGCGTGCCGACGAGCTTCCGTTGGCGACGGCGCTTTCGCAACAAATAAGCGACCTCCGCGCCGTGCTCGTGGCGGCAAACGCCGAACGGCTCTCGGGCGATTTTTTGCAATCGGAGACGACGCATAAGTTGATCGAAGAGGAGTTTCAAATCCTCTTCCTCGCGGTCGAAAGCACGCTGGCCGAATACCGGCAACAGATTGCGACCATCGACGACCAGCGGATCGGTGACACCGAACAGGAGCTCCAGACGGCCAACGAGATCGAACAAAGCCTGGCGAAGATCGCGGCTCTGACAGCGGGATCAAGCTGGGGAATCGACCGCACGGTGAGCCAGCAACTCAATCTGGAGCTCGAGCGAGTGCAAACGCTGACTGCGCAGTTGCCCAGCCACTTACACCGCCGGCTGGGCGTGTTGGCCGGCGAGGTGCGCGCACAGTACCGCGCGCTCATCGCCGTCAATGCGATCGCCACGCTTTTAGCCGCCGCACTTTTGGCGCTCTTTATCCGATTGTTCTATCGCTGGGTATTCCAACCTTTGCGACAGCTAATCCAAGGATCGAGGCAGGTCGCGGCGGGCGATTTCAACTACCGAATTCGGCTGGTCAGTCAGGATGAGATGGCCGAGCTGGCCGAGTCGATGAACGAAATGACCGCGCGGTTCCAGGAGATTCGCGACGATCTCGATCGGCAGGTGCAAATTCGCACGCGCGAAGTTGTCCGCAGCGAACAACTGGCGAGCGTGGGTTTTCTGGCGGCCGGAGTGGCCCATGAGATCAATAATCCGCTGGCGAGCATCGCGATGTGCGCCGAGTCGCTGGAGGGCCGAATGGCCGAAATCGACTCTCTCGGTGAACAACACGGCGTCATGCAGCACTACCTCCAGATGATCCAAAGCGAAGCCTTCCGCTGCAAAGGAATCACCGAAAAGTTGCTCGACTTTTCACGGCTCGGTGAAGTGAAACACCAAAACGCTGACCTGTGCGAGCTGGTCGCCGGCGTGATCGAAATGGTGCGTCACCTCGGCAAGTATCAGCACCGAAAAATCGTGTTCGACGATCACAAGGCCGGACCGGTTATTGCCGCCGTGAACTCGCAAGAAATCAAGCAGGTCATTCTGAACCTGGTGACCAACGCATTGGACAGCGTGGACCCCGGTGGAGAACTGCGCATCGAACTTGCCCGCTCGCGCGGCAATGCCGAGCTAATCTTCACCGACAACGGCTGCGGCATGACTGACGAAGTGCTCGCGCACCTCTTCGAGCCCTTTTTCACGCGCAAACGCGGCGGCTCAGGCACCGGCCTGGGCCTGTCGATCGTGTACCGAATCGTGACCGATCATGGGGGGCAAATCGAAGCGAAAAGCGACGGACCCGGACGCGGATCGCGTTTTCGGGTAACGCTGCCGCTGGCGCAAACGAAGGAGAAAAGCCATCGCTACCAAGCCGCGTAAAGGGTTGAAGCTGCTGTTTGCCGACGACGAGCGCTCGCTCCAGGAGCTGATGCGCATCGAACTGGCGCGCATGGGTCACGAGGCCACGATCTGCCCCGACGGCGCAACCGCCGCTGCCGCGATCGACCGAAACACGTACGACTGTGTGGTCGTGGACCTCGACATGCCGGGACTCAATGGCATCCAGGTCATTGAGCGTGCCCGCGAGCACTCGCCCGATACCGAGGCGATCGTCCTTACAGGAAAATCGAGCGTAGAGACGGCGATCGCTGCATTGCGTCAAGGCGTGTTCGATTATCTGACGAAGCCCTGCAAACTGTCGGAGCTGGAGGCGGTGCTGGTTCGCGTGGCGCAGAAACGCGAGCTGACAAACAAGTACCGCGCGGTGAAGCGCCGGCTCGAGCGCCACGAAGGGCCGTCGCGGTTGATCGGCGAGACGGCGTGCATGGACCGCGTGCGGCAGCTCATCGCCAAAGTCGCCCCCACGAACTCCAGCGTGCTCGTGCTTGGCGAAACTGGCACCGGCAAGGAGCTGGTCGCGCGGGCACTGCACGATCAATCGCCGAGATCCGGCCTGCCGTTTGTGGCCATCAACTGCGGCGCGCTGCCCGAGAACCTGATCGAAAGCGAGCTGTTTGGCCATCGCAAGGGCGCGTTTACCGGCGCCGACGAGCATCGCGTGGGCCTGTTCGAAGTGGCCGACGGCGGCACATTATTCCTCGACGAGATCGGCGAGCTGCCCAAGCCGATGCAGGCCAAGCTCTTGCGAGTATTGGAAAGCGGCGAGATCCGCCGCGTGGGCGACAACCATTCTCTCACGGTCGATGTGCGGCTGGTCTGCGCGACGCATCGGCGAATCGACGAGATGGTCGAGAGCGGCGAATTCCGCGAAGACCTGATGTTCCGTGTCAACACGTTCGAGATTCAGTTGCCCGCGTTACGGCAGCGGATCGACGACGTGCCGCTGTTGGCCCGGCACTTATTGCAGCGATGCATGCCGAGCCTTCGGCCAGGTGATGAGCCGTTCTCGCCCGAGGCGCTGGAAATACTTAAGAACCATAGTTGGCCCGGCAACGTCCGCGAGCTGGCCAACGTCGTGGAACACGCGTCAATCCTTTGCGAGCGGCTGCCGATCACGGTCGAGCACTTGCCGCACAAGCTCGAAGGCCGTCGCGGCCGCGAGCCGCAGGTGCGCACGTTCGGCCCGCTGACACTGCGCGAGTTGGAGATGCAGGCGATTCACGAATCGCTAGAGCGAAACAGCGGCAACAAGCCCAAGACGGCCGAGGAACTGGGGATCAGCCTGAAGACGCTCTACAACAAGCTGAACCAGGAGCATCAGTTGGAGCGGAGCGCGTAGGCACATGCGCCGACTACTCCAACCGCGTTGGTTTACCTTCCGACTCGTGCAACTTCGCATGCTCCTTCTCATCCTGCGGGCGGTTGTCGCGGCCGCGAACGACCGATAGCTCAATGCGGTCCACGTACTTCACGTTCGCGCACTCGTCGATCTCCGCCGAGTGACACGCCGCATGCTCCGCGAAAAAGAACCGGAATGGGCCGCCGGCGGCCTCCGGCAGCGGCTGGCCGTCCAACTCGTAAATCACCAGCGCCGTATCTCGGACAACGTCCAGCGGGATGCTGGCGTGAAAGTCGTCTCGCGCGGAATGCAGTGTGAGGTATTTCGCCGTCGGCTTCGCATGGGCCGATTCCAGCAAGCCGGCTAGCCGGACCGCGCTACCGCGCCGGCGAACATCGACGCGGCTGACATCGGGTACTTGATGCTCGGCATGGATCGCCGCCAAATCTTCGTGCGTGAATGATCGCGGACGAGCGACTTCGCCGTCTATGGTGAGCTGATTCATGTTGGGCCGTCAGAACTGTGGTGCCGAACGAAGCAAAACGATGGTACTCTGCCAACATACTCGGAACGGCCGGCCGGGCAAAGTACCGCGGCGAACGCCACAATCATTGCGGGGATATGAAACCGCGACGATACTAGACTCGCACCCAAACGTCCTCAATTCCGGCCGGCTCATCGTCGTAAATGTCTCGTTACTGTGCATCCGCCGCTTGGCTATTAGTTTTGCCTGTAGCACTCGGCCTCGTGCTCGTGTGGAGTTCGAGCAATCGAGCGCAAGAGCATCGCGGACTAGCGGCAAACAAAGGCGACCGCAAATCCGATAAAAAATCCAACGAGGCGCAGCCGCCGGTCCGCCGGCCGTGGACCACATCGCGAATTACCGGCTCGCCGGAGCCGCCGCCACCGTATCAGGTCGAACGCGTCTTTCCGAAGCTCACGTTCTTCCGCCCAGTCGCGATGGCCCCGGCGGGTGGGACTAACCGGCTGTTTGTAATCGAACACAACTGCAAGATCCTGTCGTTTCCGAATGACCAGTCGGTGGATCACGCCGACTTGTTCGTCGATCTCAAAGCCGATTTCAAAAAGCTTGCGTCAAATCCAACGGAAGTCTCCGACGTCTACGGCTTGGCATTTCACCCTAAGTTCGCCGAGAACCGAATTTGCTTCATCGCCTACACACTCGCGGCCAAGCCAGGGGAACCGCGACCTGACGGCGCACGCGTCTCGAGGTTCAAGGTGACCGACTCCGACCCGCCGCGATGCGACCCGGCGAGCGAAGAAGTGCTGATCACCTGGCTCGGAGGCGGGCACATGGGTAGCTGCCTGTGCTTTGGCCCAGACGGAATGCTCTACATCAGCACGGGCGACGCGGAGTCGCCTAACCCTCCTGATCCCCTCAGCACAGGACAGAACCTTGACGATCTCTTGTCGTGCATTCTGCGGATCGACGTGGATCGCCGCGACGAGGGCCGTGCCTATGCAATTCCGCCCGACAATCCGTTCGTCAACACGCCTGGGGCGCACGGCGAGATTTGGGCCTTTGGGTTCCGAAACCCGTGGAAGATGAGCTTCGATCGAACGACCGGCGACCTGTGGGCGGCCGATGTCGGCTGGGAACTGTGGGAGATGGTGCACCACATCCAGCGCGGCGGCAACTTTGGCTGGAGCATCATGGAGGGGCCACAACCAGTCCGGAGTGATTTGCAGCCGGGCCCCGGCGCGATCCTACCGCCGGCCGATGCGCTTCCGCACAGCATCTCGGCCTCGATCACCGGTGGGCATGTGTATCGCGGCAAGCGGCTGCCGGAGCTCGTCGGGCATTATTTGTACGGCGACTGGGAGACGCGGCGGCTGTGGGGCGCGAAAGTCGAGAAGTCGCAGGACGAGAATGGCCAAACGATAACCAAGCTTGCTCCGCGCCGCGATCTGACCGACCCCACCGTGCGCGTGGGCACGTTTGGTGAAGATAACGACGGCGAAGTGTACCTGCTCGACTACGACCTGGGCTCGATTTATCGAATCGTGCCCAATGACGTGCGCGACAACTCAGCGACGTTTCCGCGCAAGCTGAGTGAGACCGGGTTGTTCACCGATGTGGCCAAGCGTGAGCCGGCGAGCGGCGTGTACCGGTTTGACGTGAACGCCGAGCATTGGTGCGACTATGCGACCAGTGAGCGATTGATAGCGGTGCCGGGAGAAGAGAGCATCGTTTATCACACGCAGCCGGTTGAAACCCCCGGCTCAATGTTCACCCGCGTGATGATTGTTCCCAACGACACGGCGCGTAGTGCGCACACTGTCGCTCGACATGAAGCACGGCGATCCGGCGACGCGGCGGCCGATCGAGACGCAACTGCTGCACTTCGACGGTCGCGAGTTTCGCGCGTATGCGTATGCTTGGAACGATGAGGGAACCGACGCCAGGCTTGTTCCAGCCGATGGCGCCGAGAAGCGATTCGAAATCGACGATGCGTCCGCTCCCGGCGGCAAGCGTTCGCAGAGCTGGATCTTCGCCAGCCGAACGCAGTGCCTGCAATGCCACAACCCTTGGTCGCATCACACGCTAGCGTTCAATACACTGCAGCTCAATCGCGAGCAGAGCTACGCCGGTGGTTCGATGAACCAGCTCGATGTCTTGCGCGAGCTGAAGCTGCTGGTTCCGGCAGAGACAGGTAACGGAGAAAGCGGAGGATCGAGCAATAACAAGTCCCTGCCAAAGCCGCTGGTCGATCCCTACGACACAAGCCGCGACATCAGCGATCGGGCACGCTCGTATCTGCACGTGAACTGCTCGCATTGCCATCGTTTCGGCGGCGGCGGCAACGCCAACTTCGAGCTTAAGTACGAGGCTTCTCTCGACCAGGGCCGCGTAATCGGGGCTCGTCCCACATTGGGCACTTTCGGAATTCAGGATCCGGTGGTCGTCGCCCCCGGCGACCCGTATCGCAGCGTGATGTATTACCGGATGGCAAAACTGGGTCGCGGTCACATGCCGCATTTGGGATCGGAGTTGATCGACGACCGCGGCCTGCGGCTGATGCACGATTGGATTTCACAACTGCCAGGTAAGAAAGCGGCAAGCCTTGATCACGATGCGCTTGGGCTTGTGGATCAAATCGACCAGCCTGGTGGAAGCGATAAAGTCCTCTTTTCAACGTCCCGCGCTTTGGTGCTGGCACGAGCTATTGCCGACGGAGCACTCCCTATGGATGCACGAGACGCAGTAGTCGCCGCCGGCATCGCGCATCGCGATCCGACGATCCGCGATCTATTCGAGCGGTTCAGCACTCACCCGTTGCGCGGCGACCGGCTCGGCAACCGCATCAAGGCTGAGACTATTCTGTCACTGGCCGGCGACGTTGAGCGCGGACGGCGGCTGTTCACGGAATCGACAACGCTTCAGTGTAAAACGTGCCACCGCATCGGCGATGCCGGCGGCAGCGTCGGCCCCGACTTGATCCAGGCGGCCAAAAAGCTGACGCGCGAGCAAATCGTGGAAAACCTGATCGAACCCTCAAAAACCATCGCACCCGAGTTTCGCACGCACTTGATCGAGCTCGACGACGGGCGGACGCTTACCGGCGTAGTCGCGTCGAAAAATGAACGGGAGATCGTCCTCCGCGACGCCGAGGCGAAAGACCATCGCCTCGCGCTTGATAGAATCGACCGTGACGTGCCGGCGCAACAGTCGCTCATGCCGGAAGGCCTGCTCCGCGACTTGACCGCGCAAGAAGCTGCGGACTTGGTGGAGTACCTGTGCTCGTTGAAGTGAGCAGCGGCCATCCGGCGAAGTATGACGAACCGAAGGCAAAGCGCCGAACCGCGTGTGGGCACGACGAGATGCCGTCGGACGATTACCTAGTGACCGCTTCCCGCCGCAGTGGCCTGGGCAGCGGCGCCTCTGCAGCCAAGAAGCGGTCATTAAAAACCTACTATAGAAATCCCCGGCGTGCGGCCGGCTTTCGCGCAAGGTGAGTTCGTCGGGGACACATGTCGCGCGGAAAAAGCCGCGCGTCCGGCGCGGCAAACCTGCCATGTGGTGAAATCGCGACTTAAATGTCAAGCAAAAAGTCGCGGAGCTGCCGTTCTTCGTACAGGCAGAAACCGTACTCACGCGATGATAAGATCTGCTCGGCCCGTGCTGCCTTACTCGCCGCTTGAAGCTCGGCCTCCAGGGATTTGCGCACAGACGCCACACACGGCTGCAGTACGTCGTTTGCCGCGCGAATTGACAGAAATCGCTCTCGCGCGTTCGCGGGCGAGGGCGCCGCTGAAACCCAGCGCTCTTTTTCTTCGACGATTTGCCGTGGATGTGTATTGGTGCATTCGCACTGCCGGCCGCTGCCGCTGGCCGACGCGTCCAGATACCGGTCGGGATTCCACTGCAAGTCGCGTAACCGCCGCCTCACTTCGCGAAGTCGTCGGATCGCACCGCCGCCGCGCCAACCGGCAAGAGCAGCGTCCCCGAAACGACATGGTATGCCGGCGGCGCCAGCCCAAAGAACCGCTCGATGATGTGGTCCGTCATCTGATCATATTTCGCTCCGCCGATGCCGTGTGCAAACCAGTCGCCTGAAAGAACGCGGGCCATCATCGTGGTCAATAGTGCCCGCGTCCTTAAGCGCACCCCGCTGTGGTTCAGCTCGGTCAACTGCTCGACCGCGCGGTCCAACGACGATTCCGGCGACGCATCAACGGCGGCCTGCCATCCCGCCCGATCCGCCAGCAACAGGGTGTCGTTCTCATGCTTCACGAATAGCCGCCGCCGCACGGGATCGTCTCGTCGCCACACCCAAAAAGGCGCCTCCAGCCATTCGCCGTGTTGTGCGAGCGGAGGCACCGGATGGGCCGTAGAGCGAATTCCATTGAGGACTCGATACTCCGCCAGCGAAGAGTTGTAGACGTCGGCGAACCTTGGCAAGTGCGTAAGCAAATGCGCGGCAAAGTGATAGAACGCCGGCAACGAACAAATACGCGCTCTGCGGTAAAAGCAGCGTCGTACGAGCACCCCAATCGGCTTCCACACGATGCCGCGCCTGCGCAAGTGATTCCCCAAGCACGCCCGTGGCCGCCGCACGTTCAGTCGCCGTCGGCCAGAAACGTTCGACGAACGAATGCTGCACCAACGGTCTTATTGTTTCCGCGGCTCGTTTTCCAAACGATTGGAACAGCTCCAAATCAATGATCTTGCGATCTTCAAACGGAATTGCCATCGACGGCTGGTCGAACGCCACGGCTTCTACGCGCAGGCTCAGCCAACGTCCCCGTCGGCACGCGGATCGTTGAGCTTTTTACAATGTCGCTGTCCACGCTCAGATTGACCGCGATCGCACGATCCCGGGAAGCCAGCCGATCTAACACAAAGTTCTTGAGCCATACGCCCGGGTGATACAACTCGGGCTGATGACCGGCGAGATACAGCCGCGCTGGTTCGTCGGCTGCAATGGACGATTTAATGGCTGACCGCAGCGACTCCGAAGGATCGCAATACGAAGCGGCGTATTCGACCGCCGATTCGAGCAACTGCCGCCGCGCGTCACGCGCCAGCTCGTAAAGCGATCGTCCGTGCAGATCATAGTCACACTCGGCGAGACGGCGGCGGTTCCTGTTCGCCAACTCTGCCACCGCTTCGTTCGGCGGCTCGATCAATCGATCCCCGTCGACGGTCGGTGCCCGAATCTCACGCGGTTGGGCCGTTCCGTCCATTTCACTCTCGAACGTACTGAGGCCGTGCACCGTGTGAGACATTCGGTCGTATATCCGGCGACGGTTGGTAATTCCTGGTGCGGGCTTACGCAGCCCCCGCTTCGGTTCCTCGACACGCCGGCTCGGCCACGCGCTGACCGCGGCGCCGCGCGTGC
This sequence comes from Pirellulales bacterium, assembly GCA_963829655.1. Classification (GTDB taxonomy): domain Bacteria; phylum Planctomycetota; class Planctomycetia; order Pirellulales; family JALHPA01; genus JBBDYH01. The sequence goes on along the minus strand of CAWHJG010000002.1, from coordinate 3,348,006 downwards.
GGCGGCCAGACTGCGATCGATCACCTCATGATAGTATTGCATTCGCTTCTGCACGTCGTCCAACGACCCGCCGAAAGAACGCTTCTCATCCAGATAAATCAGAGGCACCGGCAATTCGATAACCCGCAGACCAAGATCGGCCGCCTGAACCCAGACCTCCAGCGGCATCGCATAGCCGGCGTCCGTGATCGCAAGCCGCTTTCGCGCCTCCGCGCGGTAGGCCTTAAAGCCGCAAAACGCGTCGGTCAGTTTCAATCCGAGCCGGCGGTTGAGCACCTCGGTAATCTGGCGATTAATTCGTCGGCGATCCTCGGGCGGCGCCGAATCGCCGTCGAATTGCTCTAGGTAACGGCTACCGGATACAATATCCACCTCGCCGCTGCATGCATCCACAAATTCCGGAATCCGCTTCGGCTGGTGCTGCCCATCACAGTCAATCGTGACGAGCCCTTCGTAGCCGTTCTTGACCGTGTACTCGAAAGCACTCTTAAGCGCCGCGCCATATCCGCGATTCTCAGCATGCCGCACCACGTGAATGTCGTTTCGCTGCGCCAACATCGCGCACGTTCCGTCCGTCGAACCGTCGTCCACGACCAGCACGTTGGCGCATATGCCTTAACACCTCGTTGAGCACGGGCATGACGTGGTTGACTTCGTTGTAAACGGGCAAAGCGGTCAAAAAGCCTCGCGGCATCACAGTCTCACATTGCAAACAAGTCTGATTTGCGGTTGCCTTCAGCGGCAGCCAATCGTGCGCCATAAGTCAGGCATGCACCGGACAACAGGGAAATACTCCAGCTTCAAAGGTGTCTTACACCCGCTCTTGGCATACCGGCCATTCTAGACCAGTGCTGTCGTACGGCAATGAGCGGCCGATAGCGCAATGATGGTACGTCATGGACAGTTCGCCGCGTCATGCCGATTGGCGAGGATGTACGGCCTCATTGCTGCGACCCACTCAGTCGGCCGGTCGAAGCACGGGCACAGACGATTACCGCGTCGCTAGCCACCGGATCGGATCCGCCTCGCGCCGGCTGGCCCATACCGTTAGTCCCGCAAATTTCTCCGCAAGGACCTCGGCCAATGCCTCCACGGCAAATCGCTCGCTGGCGTAGTGTCCAGCCAGCAACATCGAGATTCCGCCAGCCTGAGCCGCCAGACACGTATGAAATCGCACCTCGCCCGTTACGAAGCAATCGCCGCCGGCGCACTGCGCAGATTCCAATAGCTCGCCCGCGCTGCCACACGCGATTGCAACGCGACTTAGCGGTCGATCTGAATCACCGACAATCTGAACAATATCCAAACGTAAGAATACAGCCAGCCCCCGCGCAGATCCGCCAAGTGCAATGGCTGCGGCAAGTCGCCAACGCGGCCGGTTCCTAGCGCAGACTCTACCGAATCGGGCACAAGCGGCCCGATCCCACGCAGACCCAGACCTTCCGCCAGCCGCTGATTGATGCCCGCCCGCACGAATCAAAGGCAGTGTGTGGGCTATGGATTGCGATCCTGGCAGCGGCCAACGCCAACAGCATCCGCCCCGCCGCGTCATCGCTCGTTACGCGGCGCACGGCGTGAAAAGGGAACGGATGATGCGTCACGATAAGCCCCGCCCGCTCGTCGATGGCTTCGGCGGCACTCTCGGGAGTGACCGTCAGACACGTCATCACGCGCTCCACACTTGCCGCGCGATCGCCCAACAAGAGACCAACGTTGTCCCAATCCGCTGCGAGACGCGCCGGAGCGAACGATTCGAGATATTCGGCGACGGCGGCGACCGTGGGCATGCAGAACGACTATGCGGAGATGGTTGAATTCCAACGCGTGAACGGCCCCGCAAGACAACTACTCGCTTTCTTTCTTCTCCTCCTGTTTCGGCTTCAACACCGATTCACTTTCCTTGGCGCCATCCTTGTCTGCCTCAGTTGGCGGCGGAGCCTCCTTCTCGGGTTCGTTCTGCTTCTCGCGCCATGGCTTCTTCGCTTCGTAGCTGGCCAGCTCTTGCTTGAGCTGCTCTTTCACCGAATCGTCACCGGTTTCCACGGCCTTCTTCGACCATTTGAGCGCCTCATCCCACTGGCCGGTCTCCGCATAAGCGGCGGCCAGCGTGCTGAGAATGTGAGCCTGTTTGTACTCGGTCAACTCGCAGGCCTTAGTCGCCAGCTCGATCGACCGCTTTCCATCTCGAAGGTTATCCTCAGGTGACGTTGCCAATACCCACGCAAAATTATTGAACAGGCCAGAGTCTTCCTTGGCCTTCGCGTCCACATTTGCCTGTAGTGCCGCCTTAAAATCCTCGATCGCCTCGGCGTGCTTGCCAATGCTCAATTGCGCATCCGCGCGTCCGCGGAGGGCGGCGAAAAGCTCCTTGTTTTTCTCGAGCGCGGCTGTGAATTTCTCGATCGCGGCCCTCGGCCGCTTGCCAGCGGCATACAACACACCCAGTTGCGTTAGCAGCTCCGTGTTCTCCGGCGCAACCTGCAGCAGTTGCTCGAAGTCGGCGGTCGCCTGCTCGATGTCGCCGCTCGTGGCCGCCAGCACTCCCCGCAGCTCCAAGGCCGCGGTTAGCCCCGGCCGGCTCTTGAGTGCCGTATCAAGGTCCTCGCGCGCCTGTTTCTTGTCCCCGCCAAGCTGGTGCGCACGCTGCACGAAATATCAGCGCCCCCAGATTCTCAGGGTCCAACTCCAATGACTTCGTGAAGTCTTCGATCGCGGACTTGAAGTCCTTCTTTTGCGCACGCACGCGCCCGCGATGCATGAATGGCAGCGGCGACTCCGGGCTCAGCTCGATCGCCTCGTTAAGTGCTGCCTCGGCCTCGTCGAGCTTCTTGAGCATCAACAGCGCCACGCCCTTGGCTTCGTGCGTCGTGGCATCTTCCGGCTCAATCGCGATAGCGGCCTCAAAGTCCTTAGCCGCCTCTTCGTACTTCCCCTCAATCAAGTAAAACAGGCCCCGCGAGCGAACGGCATCTTCGTGGCCGGGCGCTAACTCGATCGCCTCCTTGAAATCCGCCATCCGTTTCTCGTTGTCCGAACCTAGGTTCGCTCGCAAGGTCAACGCCCGAGCGCGCCAGCTTGTCTTTCTCCGCCAATTCCAGCGCCTTGTCGATCTCCTTGCGGGCCAGATCGCGGTCGCCTCCCGGAAGTGCATGCAGCCGCGCGATCAGGAAATGCGCCTCGCCGATCTTGGGCTCAATCTCGAGCGCTCGCTCCAGGTCCTGGATCGCGGCCGCCCTCAACTGCGGCCAGCGGCGGTCGGGACGCGACTTCTCGAAAATGGCCCCTGCAAACAGGTTGGCACGCTGAAGCAGTGTTCCGGACAGCAGGTTGTTGGCAAACTGCTTGTTGGTGTCGTCGAGCCCTTTCTTGATGGCTTCGTCGGCCAGCCGAATCACCTCGCTCAAGTCCTGCGGAGTTTGCGCCTCCAGGCGTTTTTCGGTCGCCTGGTCCAAGAGCTCCTGGCCTTCGTTTGCGGCCACGGCGCTTTTGGCCGTTGCAAACACAATCGACATTGCGAATACGCTAACCGCTGCTGAATATCGAATTAAGACTGTCATGATCTCACCCTGATATGGATCGTCAGTATTCGATCGGAGCCCCTGATTATGCCGGCACCAAATCGCGGGGCTACTACAAATGAGGAATGCCACGGTTCGGGCGTGCTGAACAAGCTCCACGCCGTCTCATCTTAAAGCGGCGCCGGCAGGTCGCGTCGAGCAAAGGTCACGCCAGCGGCCACAAAACAGACTCCACCCAGCAATAACAGCACGCCATTATGCTGAGCGAGAATTGACCAAGCCTGCTCCGGCCGTGCGACTAGAGTCTGCGGCTCGAATGGCGTGAAGATCGAAAAGTACCGCATCCATTCCCAGCCGCGAGCCATCCGTGCGATCACGTCGGTCACGATCGATAACGCATAAACGCTGCCCACGATGCCGATCGTCCTCCAGCGGTAGCGATCGACCGCTGAAAACAGCGTGGCGATGCCGAGGACGGCAATGCCCAAACCCAAAACGTTCAGGGCCGCGGGCAGATACAGGCCAGCCGTTACTCCGAGGTCGTTCGGCACCACGACTCGGATGCCGACAGCAATTCCCGCCCACAGCGCTGCCGTGAGAGCGAGCAACCCCAGGATGGCGATCGTAACCTTGCTCGCGAAAATCACCCAACGGCCAAGCGGTTGAGCAACCAGCATCTCCAGCGTCCCGCGCTCCAATTCGCCCGCCACCATGTCGGACCCGCGCGATCGCCCAGACGACAAAGACCAACTGCACCAGAGGATGGACGAACGCCAGTGCAATTCGTCCGGGCGGCGTCGCCACCTCGGCAAAGGGCACCGTCGAAAGGTTTTCAAAATCCTTGAGCGCGCTGGTTAGAAACGACAGAAACGCCGGCAATTCCATCTTGCTGATCAACCACACATAGATCCACGCGAATCCGAAAATCAGCATGCTCAGCGCCAGAAGCAACCCCCACGACTCGCGCACCGCCTTGAGCCACATCGCGGAGTTGAACAGTCCGCCAGCGGACGTCAGCCCGCGAAAAGGCTGCGGCTCCGCCGGTGGGTTGTCTGACGTTACGACATCGCTGTGCCGAGCCGGACGCAATTCAACTGCTTGGTCTCGCTCACTCATCGCCCGCTCCATGAAACCGATCGTAGACCCCCTGCAATCGCACTGGCTCGACGCGCATTTCCGCGACCGGCAACGTCGCCAGCCAACCCAATAACGGCGATAGCTCACCGGGCGTCTCAATCAATACGTCGCCAGCGGCGTCACGCGAAATCGAAATTGCTCCGTTCAACTCCGGCGGCAACGGTGGCAGCGGACCGTTGAGCCGAGCGTGAATCCGATGTTGCCGGCGAAGCTCGCTCATCAACTGCTCGTGCACGAAGTGTCCCCGGCGCAGAATCAAAACTCGGTCACACGCCTCTTCCACCTCCCCCAGCACGTGCGACGAGAACAGCACGGTGCGGCCCGCCTGCTTGGCTTCGCGCACCAGCGACAACACTTCGCTCCGCGCCGTTGGGTCCAGGTTCGCCGTCGGCTCGTCGAGGATCAGCACCGGAGCGTCGATCGAAAGCACCGCAGCCAGCGCGGTCTTCTGCCGCATGCCGGTGGACATCAATGCCACCATCCGCGACAGGTCCAATTCCAATCGCGCCGCTATTACTTTCGCGCGCGTAATGCTTGCATCGCGGCGTAAGCGCGCGAAGAAACTCAGTACGTCTCGCCCGCGCATCCGACGAAACAACCGCGCCTCGCCAGGCAAATATGCCACGCGCGCATGCACCGCCATCCGCTGACGGTCACAGTCCAGGCAATCGATCGTGGCGCGGCCGGCCGTGGGCCGCAGAAAACCCATCAAGAGTCGCAAGAGCGTCGTCTTGCCCGAGCCATTCGGTCCCAATAGGCCGAGCACTTCGCCGCGCGGCACGGCGAAGGAACAATTTTCAAGCGCCGTGACGCTGCGATACCGCTTCGTGAGTACGTCGGCCTGGATCAACATGAGACGGCAAGCGGCGAGGCGGTGAACAGGTTTCCGTCATTCTTGCGGAAACACCGTCGGTGTCCAGCACGGTTTAATGGCCCAGGTGCGTCAGCGTGTCTTCAAGGTGCAATCAGCCTGTTTCCCTGTGCACGCACTAAATCCGCGCCGAATTGGGACAGGGCAAAAAAAGTTGTCTTCGCGGTGTAACAGACTCGAATGTTCTTCGCTTAGGGAGGATAAGAGTGAAAACAGAGTCAAAGGCCGCATTTTCTTGTCCGCCACACTCCAATCCGCGAGCACAACTCTCATGGCACGCTTCCATCCTCGTTCCGCGCTTTTCCTCGGTCGAACGGCTCGAAACCCGCTACCTGATGGCTGCTGAGGTCACGCTCAGCGATGGCCTGTTGAGCGTGCAAGGCACGGACAACGGCGACGACATCGTGATCCAGAATTACAACTTGACCGACCCGCGGACGGGCCAGGTTCTCCCGCGAATTCGAGCAACGGTGACCGATCACGAAACTGGACAGGTATTGGTTCAGAAAGTGTATTGGACTTGGGCGGTGGATGAGATTATGGTCCGATGCCTTGGCGGCAACGATACCGCTAGCAACACCACCAGCAAGCCTTCCAGGATGTACGGCGACCAAGGGTCCGACCTTCTGGTCGGCGGAAGCGCGCTGGATACTCTCTATGCCGGCTCAGAGTTCAACGACGCAGAAACAGGCAGAAATCACCTATTTGGCGGCGGCGGCAACGACGTTTTGATGGGCGCCTCTGGCGACGACAACCTCAACGGTGGGGCTGGTGACGACTACATGTATGGAGGCGCCGGTAACGACGAACTCATTGGGGCAATCAACAATGACCATCTCTTTGGCGAGGCCGGGGCCGACATGCTCGACGGAGGCGCTGGCGAAGACGAGTTGGATGGCGGCGATGGCGAGGATGAACTATTCGGCGGCAACAACAACGACATGCTCTACGGGGGCGCAGACGACGATCGCCTTGAAGGCGGCTTGGGCGATGATCAACTCTTCGGCCAAGGGCACAATGATAAGCTTCTCGGAGACGGCGGTAACGACGTTTTATACGGCGGCTGGGGCGTCGATCGCCTTGAGGGCGATAATGCAAGCCTGCAGTTGGAAGGTGGAGGAAATGATATTCTCTACGGCGGCGACCATGGTGACTTGCTCTACGGCCAGGCCGGCGATGATGAACTGCACGGCGGCGCCTTCAGCGACTACTGTGACGGCGGGCCTGGCAATGACTTTGTCGCCGGTGGACAAAGCTTTGACATTCTCATCGGCAACTCGGGGAATGATATGTTGGTCTTCGATGCCGACGACGACAGCGTCGATGGCTGGTACGGCTGGTGGCTTTACATACAGCCGGGCCGTCCCAGGATCTCTGATGGCCCGTACACGGGCAGCGCCGTGTACTACGGATAGTGGCGCAAGGTTGTGCGACGTGCCATCGATTGATAAGAGAATCAGCGGTTGAAGAGAAACGCCGGGCTGTTCACCAGCGCCCACACCAGGTCCTGCGCACCGGCCAATCGCTTATCGAGCGCCATCTTGCCGCTTTCGGCCACCGCCGCCTCGAGCCGCACAAGCTCGCCGTCCTGCGACCGGTAGTACTTGAAGAGCTCGGCCTGCTGCTCCGGCGTACGCTTGTCGGCCGGTATAGCAACAATTGCCGCAATGTTCTGCGGCGGGCCATTGAGCATCAGCGGCCGTTTGCCGGTCGTGAGCGAGATGCGGAACTTGCCAAGCGCATGCTTGCCGTCGGGGTATTGCTGGTCCAGCGTGATCGAGAGCACAGTGCCGCCGTCGTGCCGCACATCGTCCTTGAACTCAAATGCGGCCGCGTGGTCCTTCGCCACCGTGGCGCTGTTGTTCGGCATCACCGCCCAGCCGGTACCCGGATTGCCGTCGATCGCGCTCGCCACCGGCCAACCCTTTTGGCTGAAATCGGCCTGAGCACCCTGCAACTGCACCGGCTGTGCCTTCGACGGATCGCTCTTTGGCGCTGACGTTACCTTCAGCTCACTGATTACAAAGTTGCCGTTGGTCGCCCGCCCCGGCCCACCTCCGCCCAACCGCGGATCGGCCAGCGCTTCAATGCGCAAACCGGTCACGGTTTGTAGATCCGTGTTAGCGACGATCGTATAAGTATCTCGCTCCAAGTTGCCACCCACAAAGATCACCGAGTCGGCTTCCTTGCTGAACTCCGCGCCGGCCGCGGATTTGCTCGATTCGACATCCAGCCGCGTCCACGAGAACGCCGACGTGTCTTTTTCCCAGGCCGGCAGGTTTTCCAACAGTTTCTTTTCGCGGCTGGCCAGTTCGAGCTTGAGCTTCTGGTGCGCATCGTCCTCGGCGTTCATCGCCGCGATGCCGCCCTCCACTTCTTTGCTCGTCGGCAGACGATTGAGCACCCGCAAAAACACTTCCTCCACCACCTTGGCGTCGTTCTTTTCGGTCGCCACCAGCTTGGCAATCTCATTACCGGTATCGGCGATCGCCTGCGCGATCGTCGGCCCATTGATCAAGTTCAACGCCTGGCCCAGCATCACGCCGCCCGCCCGTTCGCACTCACAAGCGCTCTCGCGCGGCGGACGGCCGAACAACTCCAAAAACCCGTCCGGCAGGTTCACGTTCGAATCGCGCTGCTGAGCCGCTCGCGCGCCTGCCGGCATGCCGGGCAGCCGCCGCACGCTTCCGGCGGCCTGATACACCGCGTCGTACAGCACCTCTGCGGTCAGCCGCCGCGCGATCGCGTGCGAATAGTTCGTCTGATCGTCTTCGTTCCAGCGATTGGTGGCGATCGAGTGCTGATACACCCGCGACTTGCAGATCAGCCTCACCAGATGCTGCACGTCAAAATCGTGCTCGATGAATTCTCGTGTCAGCCGGTCCAATAGCTCCGGATTCGTCGCGGGATTGCCCGCGCGAATGTCGTCCACCGGCTCGATAAATCCGACGCCAAGCAAATAGCTCCATAACCGGTTCACATAGCTCTTGGCGAAGTATTCGTTCTTGGCCGAAGTCGTCCAACGTGCGAACAGCTCGCGCTCTACGGCAGCATCGCCGCCGGCCAGCTCACTCTGATACGGCAACGACGGTTGCTGTACGGCGTTCGTATTCGGATGCCGCACCTCGCCCGGAGCCCCATCGTAGATCACCTCGACCAGCGACACCGGCGCATCGACTGCCGAACCGCCGATCTTCTTGCCGGCGAACTGGGGATCTTCCTTCCGACCTACCTTGGCAAAGTACGCCGCGAGCTGCCAATGCTGCGACTGTGTCCAGCGCTCGAACGGATGATCGTGGCACTTGTTGCAGTTAAATCGAATCGCCAGAAACAACTGCGTCGTATTCTCCATCACGCCGTCGGCCGAGCGATGAATCTTCCAATACGACGCCTGCGGGTTCTCCAGATTGCTGCCCGTCCCCGTGAGAATCTGATACACGAATTGGTCGTAGGGCATGTTCGCCGCCACCGCCTGGCGAATCCAGTTGCGATACGCCCACGCCCCCTCCTCGCCGACGAATTTGTTATTCACCTGCAACAGGTCGGCCCACTTGTTCGTCCAGTGCTCGACGTACTCGCCGCTCCCCACCAGCCGATCGATCAGCTCGTCGCGTTTCACGCGCGTCTCGCGCGAGTCGGCCAAGAACGCGCGCACCTGCTCGGCTGTCGGCGGCAGGCCGGTCAAATCGAGATACACGCGGCGAACGAAGTCCGCGTCGGTGCACAGCCCGCTCGGCAGCGTCTTCATCTTCTTAAGCTTCGCGTAGACCAAATTGTCGATGTAGCTCTGCTCCGGCTGATCTTCCCAGGCGAAACCGGTGCGATCGCCCATCACGGTCACCGTCGTGGCCGCATACGCCCCCTCGTACCGCACCAGCACCGCGCTCTCGCCGCGCCGTAGCGCGGTGATCACGCCGCTCTTGTTCGCCTCAGTGACCTCCGTATTGCCACTCTCGACAAACGCCTCCGCCGTTACGTCGCGCACGCTCCCATCGCTGTACGTGGCCAGCACCGCGATCTGCTGCTTCATGTTCGGCAGCGCAATCACCGGGTTTTGCGGCAGCACCTCGATCTTGCTCACACGCGGCGCATCCGCGTCGAACTTGCTCCCCTGTGCGATCCACTGCTTAATCTTCTCGTACGAAGGCTCGCCTGGCTTCGTCAGCACGCCGCCGACATGCGGTACACCCCCCGCCGGCTTCATCAGCATCAGGCTTTGCTCCGGCGCCGCTCGGTTAAATCGCCGCGCCGCCAGATCGTCGGTCAGCGCTAGGTGATCAAACAACGCGTCGTACCCGCGCAGGCTCAGCTTGAACCCATTCTTCCCCTGCGCCGCACCGTGGCACGTCCCTGCATTGCAGCCCAGCTTCGAGATCAACGGCATCACGTCGCGCACGAAGCTCGCGTTGTAGTCGGCGCCATAGCCGGTGACCTTCACCGGGATTTCTACCGAGAGATCGCCGACCGCGAACTTGATCGCGCCGCTGCCGTCCGCGCTCGCGCACCAGACCGTTTGCTGACACTTCGGCAAACTTCGAATGGCCGCCCGAATCATCCGGCTTCGCAATTCGTGTCACATCGACACGGTCACCCGCGTCGGTGATTCCGGTGAGCAACACCTGCCGGTAGTCAAAACGGTTCACAAGCTCAATCGACGCCGGGTTCGCCTCCAGCTTCACGATCGCCAGCGACGGCGGAACCGCCTCAACCGTGCTTGCTGTCGTTGCCGCAGCGGCCGCATTGGTCTCGGCCACACACGGCTGCCATGCGATTGCAACCGACAGAATCGCCGCGGCAACCGCGACGTTAAAACTCAAGCGACCGTGCGTCATCCGATGGTTCTCCCCAAAGAACGTCCATTGCTTTCGATAATCTGCCCGCCCCTAGTTCGTCGCGGGAAACGGAACAAAATCCTTCACCAACTTGCCCGTCGCCGCTTCAATCAACAACACATGACCGTTAAATCCGGCCGCCGCCACCGTCTTGCCGTCGTGGTTAAACGTTGCGGCATACACCGGCCCCGGTTGCCCCTCGAATTTGCTGATGACCTGACCGTTGTCCGTTTGATAAACGCGAACCTCGCCCGTTCCGTCTTTGCTGCTCCCCACGACAAACTGCGACCCGTCGTGGTTGAATTCCGCCTGGTAAATCCGCCCCGGCGCCGGCTCGTAATCGCGAATCTTGTTGAAGTCGTCGCCAATCTGCCGCGCCTTGTCCGCCGGCCGATACATGCGAAACAACTTCGGCTGGCCGTCAGCGCCCCCCACCAAAAGCTCATCCTTCGCCGGATGCCGATCAACCGCCGCCAAGCCGCCCTTCAGCGCCCCGGCGTGATGCTCGTAATGTTGTCCACGAACCGCTGCGTGGCGACCTCGATCAGCTTCATCGACCGGTCCCGGCTCACCGAGACCAGATGCGACGAGTCCGTCGAAAACACAGTATCCAGCACCCAATCGTTGTGAGCGCCCTGATACAGCACCTGCTCACCGGTCTTGGCGTCGATCGCGCGCACGGTGTTATCGACACACCCGAAAGCCACCTTCGAGCTGTCGTGCGACCAGCTTGCTCCGTACAGCGTGTCGTAAGTCACCGGCGCCGAAAGCCGCAGCTTCCGCTCCCCCACCTCCCAGATCTGCACTTCCCCCATCCGCCCAGGCGAGCCGCCGGCCACGGCCAAAAGCTGCCCATCCGGCGAGAACCTTAGCGACTGAATCCGTTCGCTCAATCCCACCAGCCGCCCAACCAGCTCCGATCCATCCGGCTTGAATAGCAATACCTCGTGATAACCCGCGATCGCCAACAGCGAACCATCCGGCGAGAAATCCAGCGACGTGATCGCCGGAGGCGACTGGTATTTCGGCGGGTTCTTCGAGTCAAATCGTATAGCCGATGATGCCGGCGTATCATCGACCGCACCCTCTTGAATCCACCGCGTGATTAGCTCGATCTGCGCCTTCGCCAACGCCGGCTTTTCCTTCGGCATTTCGGCTTTACCGTCCGCGTCCGGCCTGATCACCAGGATCAAGTTGCTATCATCCGGTTTCCCCGCCACAACCGCCTCAGCCTCGCTCTCGCCCCCTTTGATCAGCTCTTTGTAACCGGTGATCACATAATTGCCCCCGCGCTTGGCCGGCTGGTGGCAACCCTGGCAATGCTCCTGGAAGATCGGCCGGATGTCGCGGAAAAAGCTGAATTTCGCATCGGCCGCCGCCTTTGCTTGTGGCTCGGCCGCTGTCGCAGTCGCCGTGGCAAGGACCACAACGGCAGCCATGAAACCAAACGCCAAGAACAGACGGCGAATCTTCATCTCAGTGCGGGGCACGAATAAGGGGTTTACAAGGTGGGACGCCCGCCGAGTGTGTCCGCACGGCGAACGCAAACCGGCCAGCTCGGTCGAATAGGGAAGCGTCACCGGCCAGCCATTCGCGGGGCTTGCGATCTTGGGCCGGACTTTCCTGGTCGGAACCAACCCCCAGTATACGCACTCAAACACAATCGCCACAAGGATTTCGCATTCGTATGGGACATACCAAGTCGGGTACCGAATTTGCACCATTTCACTACCCCTTTTTCTAACGTAATCGGCATCAAAGTCGCTTTCCCGGGTCCGGTGTCGATATCGACTCACTATCAAAGGGCGTCCCTATGAACATTTTCAAAGCCGTGGCAGTTGGGGCCGGAGCAATGTACTTCTTCGATCCGGAGCGCGGCCGCCGCCGCCGCGCCTTGGTCCGAGACGCTGCACTTCGCTTCACCAACGAATTACGACACACGGCAGACATCACGCGTCGCGATCTCGCCAACCGAATGCAAGGTTTTAAATCTCAAGCTCAGACCCTGCTGTCATCCGACAAAGAACCAGCGTCAGTCGACCAGCTCACAGCCCGCATCCGTTCTCAACTCGGCCGCGTGTCGTCGCATCCGCACGCCATTCAGGTCGAAGTCCACCACGGCCGCGTTACACTGCGCGGCCCCGTGCTCTCCGACGAATCGCAACAAGTGTTCGAGGCGGTTGCTGCAGTTCGAGGCGTACAACACGTCGATAATCAAATGGAAGTCCACCAAGAGCCCGGCAATATCGCCGCCTTACAAGGCGGGAGTACTCGCCCCGGCGCCCATTGGGATATATTCCAACAGCGTTGGAGTCCGGCCACGAAAGCCCTCGTCGGCGGCGGCGCCTTGGCATTCCTGTCGCGTGCCGCTCCGCGCAGCGGCGTGCGCGGAGCGATTATCGGCGCGATTACCACCGCGCTCGCCGGCAAAGCATTCAAGTCTGTCCCAGGCCCAGGCGAGGCGGGCAGCCGCGGCCAGTCCTTGATCGGTGAATCCCGGCCAACTGGCCAGCGCCCCTTTGGAGCCTCGCGTTACTGGCGAGGGGAAAGCAGCACCATGCGAGTTTCCGACATCATGACTCACAGCCCGGCCACGTGCACGCCGGACACACCGCTGCGCGAAGTAGCGGCGCTGATGGTCAAGCACGACTGCGGTTCAATCCCTGTGGTCGAGCAAGGCGCCAACCAGCCGGTAGGCATCATCACCGACCGCGACATTACGGTCCGTGCGATCGCCGATGGAAAGAACCCGCAGCAACTCTCCGCCCGCGACTGCATGACGAGCCCGCTCGAGTCGATCCAGTGTTCGGCCAGCCTCGACGAATGCACCGACCGGATGGAGGCGTCGCAGATTCGCCGCATGATCGTCGTGGATGACGACAACAAGATTTGCGGCATCGTCGCTCAGGCCGACATCGCCATGTACGCTCCGCAGGAAGAGACCGCCGAGATGGTGCAGGAAGTTTCGACACCCGCGCCGGTCCCCACGATCTAGGCGCTACTTGCTGCTTACCTCCCTATCTCCGTTATCCCCTCTCCCCCAAGGAGTCGCGCATGAGGCTCCCACTGCGCAATGAATTGCAAGATCTGCTGAAACAATCCACCGGGCATTGCGTCTCGTTGTTCATGCCCACCTATCGAACTTCGAGCGTCGAACGACGCCAAGGTCCGCGCCAACTTACGAACCTTCTCGAAAGTGCCCGCGAACAGTTAATCGCTCATGGCCTCCGCCGGCCCGATTCCGAGGCGCTTTTGCGTGCCCGCTTGGCGTCTTGCCGCGGAGACGACCTACTGGCACAACGGCCTGGCCGACGGCCTGGCTGTGTTCATATCCAACGGTATCTTTCGCGAGTACAAAGTTCCGCTGCCGCTCGACGAAAAGCTGTACGTGGACAATCGCTTTCACATCACTCCGCTCTTGCCGCTCTACTCCGGCGATTCGCGGTTTTACATCCTCTGCCTTAGCCAGAAGCAAATCCGGCTGTTCGAGGGCACGCGTCACGATATTCACGAGTTGGAACCCAAAGGGGTGCCCGCCAATCTGGTAGATGCGCTCATGCGCGTCGAGAATGACGGAACGAAACCCGGCCAGCTACACAACGACCGCTTTGATCAGCTTGGCCAAGGCGCCGGCTTGGAGCATGCGAACCACCGGCTGGTTCGTTACTTTCGCGAGATCGACACCAACCTGTTGCACCTGATCGGCAACGATTCCGCCCCGTTGGTGATGGCCGGCGTCGAACGCAACGTCGGCCTGTATCGCCAGGTCAGCTCATACAAAAAGATCATCGACGGATTCATCGAGGAGAACCCCCAGCTCGACAACCCGAAGGATCTTCACGCCGCCGCTTTGGCCATCGTGGATCCCCACTTCCGCGAGGCCGAACGCATAGCGCGCGAGCAATTCGAGAAGCTCGGCGGCACGTCGCGAGTCTCAACCGATACTGGCGAAATCGTCACCGCTGCCGAGAATGGCCGGATCGATACCTTGTTTCTTTCACCTGGCCACGAAGTCTGGGGCCGGTTCGACTCCGCTCAGAACGCCGCCGAGCTGCACGGCCAACGTCAGGACGGCGATTCCGAGCTTGCCAGCCTCGCCGCGGAGCAAACGTTTCTCAACGGCGGCGCGGTATTCTTTTGCAACCAACAAGAAACCCCGCGAAAAACCCCAATGGCCGCACTGCTGCGGTACTAGGCCCCATTCACCCATTCCTCATTTGTCGCTTGCGGCTCCGTCCCTCCGTCGTATTCAAAAACTCGTCACGTATCACCAGCTCCTCAATCACCCGTCCCCCAATCACCGTCTCCTCGATGATCCGCGGCACGTCGTCAAGCGTAACTCCGCCGTACCAGATTCCCTCGGGATAAATCACCACACTCGGCCCCTGCTCGCACTGGTCCAGGCATCCTGCCTTGTTAGCCCGCACCAGCGGTCCCAGATTCCGCTTCTTCAGCTCTGCCTTGAACCGCTCGCGCAACGCCTCGCTCCCCTCCGGGTCGCAACACCCGCGGCTATGCCCCGGCTCCCGTCGATTACAACACACAAACAAGTGGCAATTAAATTTGGGCATCTCTTATTTCATTCCCCATTCCCCACTCCCTCATTCCCCATTCGAAAAAACCGCCGCTCCATCTCCCGCTTCCCCTGCTCCATGTAAAACCGAACCAGCTCAATCCGCAATCCCCGCGGCGATAACTGACCCGCGTCCCATCGCTTCGTCAGCTCCGCGTGACGCGTCCGGTACTTCTCGCGCTTCTCCTGCGCCTTGCGCGTCGGCCGCTCGCCGGGCGGCGGCAAAGGACCACTCATGACCGCGTCCCGCGCCGCCAGATACTCTCCGCTCGCCCCAAACGCCACCTCATCAAGCGTCTCCACCAGCGCCTTCGCTTTCGCCGCCGCCACCAGGTCCATCTCCTCCGTCACGCCCACCGCACTCGCGAGCGCCTTTTTCAATGCGTCGCTCGTCTTTGAATACTCCGCCACCTTCAGCCTGAGCACCTGAAACGCGTCCGGCGACGGCGTCACCTGCTTGTCCAATAGACTCGTCGCGAAATGATCGAACGCCGCCTCCTCGATCTCCCTCCGCGGGTCATACATCGGCTCGCGCCGCCCCACGATCTCAAGCGCCGGCGAAAAAGCGCCCCCGTCGGCGATATAAAGTCCTCGCCAAACGAAAAACCAAATTCTTCCAGGTTTTTCTCCGTATGCCCGCCTGCCGGTCCCTCGGGTATCGGAAAGAATTCCCCGCGCGGCCGGTCGGTCTGCAAAGCGCACAAATACAACAAACCCGCGCAATAAGTATGAATCTTTTTGCCCCGCAATGACTGCCCCTTGAGCGGTAAAATCCGGTCCGTGCGGAAGTTCAGATCAAACTCCGTCACGTTGCCGATCGTCGCCGCCGCCGCCTCGCCCATCGCCTGCGCGACTTCAGCGTCCGAATGACGTAGGAACACAAAGTTTCGCGTCCGTTGCACGAACGTTTCCACGTTCGTCGCCGGCATCTCCGGACCGCGCTCCGGGATATCGACGATCACCATCCGCCGCACCCCGTCGCGCCCCTCTTCCACCGCCACCACGCCCACGTGCGTGAACAGCCCAGGCGAAAGCTCCGTGAACAGGTTGTACGGTGACGGGTTGCGCATCAACAGCCAGTCGCCCGGCCGCAGCTCCATGCTTCCGAGTCGAAACGTGTCCCCCACCAACCCGCGCTTCGCGGGCTCGGCGAACCACGCCAAAAGCTCGTCGCAGCTTTGCCTCTCGGCCGGACTCATCCGCCGCCGATCCAACTTGCCGAGCACCGCGACCAGTTCCCGCGCCGTGATCGCCGGCGCCGGCAGCGTGGGATCCTGTCCCGGCCGCGCTTCCTGCGAGATGCCCAGTCGTCGTACCGTGTCCGCCGCCGCCAAAATAAACCGCGGCTCCGTTCTCGCGTCTTTAATGAATCGCGCCAGCTCCGGGACCAGCTCGAATTGACCCGTGTCGGCGATCAGGTTCAGGATCTTCAGCTTAGCCACCGCGCTCACGGCAACGGCGTCTCTCTCCGTCGGCGGCGGGTCAAACAACGCAACCACGACCACGTTGGCCCCGACGCCGCTCTTGTATTTCACCAACAGATCGAGCAATCGGTTGTACTCCAGCGGATCAACTGCCACCTCGTCCGCCGTGAAGTTGAGCGAATCGAACAGCAAGTAGCGCAGCCGCCCCGAAAGATCGATCAAGGCCGCCATCGTCCGCAGATAGTTCGCCAACCCGGCGCGCCGCTCGTCGTTCGCCTCCAGCTTGGCAAAGCCCACCCGCGCTGCGATCGCGCGATCCAACAGCGCATCGGCCCGCGCCTTGGCGGCCAACAGTCGATCCGCCACCAGCAGCACCTGACCGCGGCGCTGCTCAAACTCCTCGAACCGCGCCAGCTCGCCGCACCAGTATTCGACCGCTGTCGTAGCCGCGGTAACCTGTTCGGCGGCAACGCCCGCGTAGCCGGCTGCCTCCGCCGGCACGATCTGCTCCAGGTGCGACAACCATTGAGCCACGCTCGCCGATGCCGCCGGCTCCTTCGCCGGCAAGCGCGGCTGTTCGCGCTGCGTCGGATCGCGACGCAACGGATCGCGCCCCTCGCTCCTCTCTCCCTCTTGCTTCTTGAGCGCTTCCTTCCGCTGCTGCACCCGCTGCCGCAGAACCTGCCCGCTGGCACCGGAAACCGCCACAACGACAACGCATAGCGACAGCACAAGTAAACACCACAGTCGAATCACGCGCCACCTTTCAATCGGAGTCAGACGTCTCAAAGCGTTCTGATTATCGCTAAGCATTCCGCCACATAAAAGGCCGCAGCAGCAACTGCCGCGCATTCGTAGGTCAGGCTGTGCCTGACAAGCTACTGGCTACCTGCTGCCCAATTGCCCCCCTGCCCGGCCAGCGGTACATTGGCGTGCGCAGGGGTGCCTGTCCCCGTTTGAAACTTCCTCTCGTAGGAGCGACCCTGCCGCTTTCGTAATTCGTAATTCCGTAACTCGTAATTTACAGCGAGGTCTTCCTATGCCTTACACTCTCCCACCGCTCCCCTATCCCGCCGACGCTCTCGAGCCGCACATCGACAAGCAGACGATGGAAATCCATCACGGTAAGCATCACAACGCCTACGTCACGAACCTGAACAAGGCCCTCGAGGGCACCGGCCTCGACAGCCAACCGATCGAGCAGCTCATCAGCAAGATCGAAACCGTCCCCGAAAACATCCGCGCCGCGGTTCGCAACAACGGCGGCGGCCACGCCAACCACTCGATGTTCTGGACGATCCTCGGCAAGGGCAAAGGCGGTCAGCCCAAGGGTCAGCTCGCCGAAGCGATCACCCAGCAGCTCGGCGGTTTTGAAAAGTTCAAAGAAGAGTTCGCCAAGGCCGCGACCACGCGCTTCGGCAGCGGCTGGGCCTGGCTCTCGCTCGACAAGAGCGGAAAACTCGTCGTCGAAAGCACCCCCAACCAGGACAGCCCGCTGATGCAAGGCAACAAGCCGATCCTCGGCCTCGACGTCTGGGAACACGCCTACTATCTGAAGTACCAGAACCGCCGCCCCGACTACATCACCGCCTGGTGGAACGTCGTCGATTGGGACGCCGTCGAACAGCGCTATCAGCAAGCAAAGAAATAGTTCCGGGTTCGCGCAGCGAGGCGCGGAACAAAACAAACACTGCAATGGCTGCGGGCGTAAAAAACACGTCGCGCCAGCGGCCTTTTTTGAATCTCTGCCTTTTGAACTGGCAGCCCGTTCCGAGCTTGCGCAGCGAGGCCCGGAACCAGACAAACACTGCAATGCAGCGGAGCGGCGGCTTGCCGCCGGAATAACAACCCGTTCTGGCCGCGAATTCGCGCGGCGAGGTTCGGAACCTGAAAACACCGCGGGTTCGCGCAGCGAGGCCCGGAACCCAGAAATACTGCAATGGCCGCGGGAGTAGCAAACAAATCGCACCAGCTGCCTTATTGTATCTGCCCATTTAATCGTAGGCTCGGTGCGCAAGCCCCCGCAGAGACCCGGAACCAAAAGACACAACGCCGGGTGCCACTGCCGGCTTGTCCGGCAGTGCGGAATTGCCTTCTAATGCCGTCGCCGCGACCGAAGCCCCACCATATTTCGAGCCCGGTTCACCGGGCTTCCGCTGCAGCGCTAGGCCCGGCGTTTACGCCGGGTTATAAGTTCGCACCAGACGAATCCCCAGACCCGTTCACGGGTCTTCTTCTGCCGGCTTGAGCCTCAATCGGCACGCGCCACTCCCACCCTCTCCTTCCGCCGCCCCCTCCTCACCCACATCGCCCCCACACCAACCAACCCCGCCACCGCTAACAACACCGCCCCCGGCTCCGGCACAAAGGTTCCCGGATCGAGTCGCACGACCCATGGCTGCCCGTATCTGCTGTTCGGTGGCAATCCATAACCAGCAATCGTCAGGCCGTCGTACGAAACACCGCGAGCAATACCAAGGTCACATCCACCAATGTCCACTCCTTGGTTGGCTAACAACTCGGCAATGTCACGCGTCCCATGAAATCGGTCCCAAGCGAACGCCCGATCCCCTGTGTGCAACGCGCCCACGATCACGTTTCCATCTCCCGATACGGCCTGCGCGATATCGGGTAGGCCTCCGTCGGCAGAATGCGGGAAGCGCCACCATCCCGGTCTCAGCCGTCCAGCGAAACGCGTTGTAATGGAATGGGACGTTGCCAGCGCTCCTTCCAACGACGACCGATCCATCCGCCGAAACGTCGTACGCGTCGCTGAAGAATCCGCCGCCGGCGACATCGCCCAAACCCACCATGCCGGTCTCAGCAGTCCATCGGAATGCCTCGATGCCGTTCGCCGACTCGCTCAAGCCGACAATTACTGAACCATCGGATGATACTCCTTGCACTTGACTCGCGAACGATCTCCCTGGGAGGTCGCCGAGTCCGATCATTCCGCCGGCCGCGGTCCAACGAAACGCCTCACCACCATTGAACGAGGAGCTGCCACCAACAACGATCGACCCGTCTGCAGAAACATCGTTTGCTCTGCTAAATCGTTCCCAACCCCCTAAAGCCCCGAGCAACTCCACTCCATTACCTTGACTCCAACGAAACGAGTCGTGGGAGCCAGGATTAAAATCAAAACCTACGACTGTGTTGCCGTCGGCCGAAACGCCCCGTGAAGCACTGAAGCTGTTGTGGCCCACGAATTCTGGTTGCCCACCCGGTACACGCCACCTTACCGCTAACTGTGCTCCACCATCAGCGCTTGCCCCGACGACCGTGGATCCATCCGCCGATACGGCGAATGCGTCACCGGGCTGAAGTGGTTCTGGAAACTGCGGCAGCGGCATAAACCACGCCCCAAACGCCGCCGCAGCGCAGAGAATCACCCCCGCACCCGCCAAAATCGCAGCTACCTTGCCGTATCTCATTGCACTCGCCAGTTAATCCGTCGCAACTCTAACCTGCGCCCGCCATCTTCCGTTTTCGTACTTCGTACTCTGTACTTTGTACTTGGCACATCTTAACCACGCTGCCGTTCCGCGGCCATTTCACATTCCACGCACTCGAAACGCTCGGTACCCGCGTCCCATCCCGTCCCTGCGCCGAGATTCGCGATCTGTGCCCATCTGCGTCATCTGTGGCCACTCCTCTTCTCCCCATTTCCCCTGCTCCTTTTCTACCCCAGTTCCACCACAATCTCTGGTAGCCGCGCGCCCGAAACATACCACATTTTGCGGCCGGCACCATCTTGACTTATTAGTAGTATATGTATACTATGTGTACGCGTACATGTGCAGGGCTTCGCGGCCTGCCCGTCCCAGACTATTTTCCCTGCTCATGCGCCTCGCCAGGTTGAAAATTCGCCTCATGAACAACGAACCCAAAAATCGCAACATTCAATCGCAGCGGAAGTTGCGCCGTTCGCACCGCGCGGCGAGACCCCCATTTGTTCCCCATATCCCTGGGGCCCCCGTTAGCGAATCACTGGGGAACAATTTTCCGTTCCGTTCAGCCATTCCTGCTTTCCTGGATTCCTTAGAACTTCCTTGGCCCCTTGGCCGTTCAAGGCCCGCGCACGACCAAAAATTTCCAAATGTTCAAAAGTCCTCGGCCTACGATGCACGCCCAAAGCACAACCTACAACCGCCGAGCAACTTGCGGAAAACCGGCTTGTGCCCGCAACCGACTTTCGGCGCACTTTTCGGGGCCCCCCCTGCACGAAAAGCGCGCTGCGCCAAAACTCGTATGTACCGCCCACTCGTGCGCCATTCGTGCTTTCCTGGATTCCTTAGAGCTTTTGCTCCGCGTCTCCGTACAACGGACTACGGACAACGGACAACGGACACTCACTAATTGACACACCCACTCCGCCATTCCACCATAATGCCGTCCGAATCACTCGTAACTCCCGCCTGATCGCCGCCTTCCTCCGGAGAATTCCCATGAAATACGCCTCCCTCAGCACCGCATTGGCCTTCTTGTTCCTCCTCGCACAGCGCTCGCTCGCCGCCGACACCGCGCCAAACACCCTCACCGACGAAGAACAGAAAGCCGGCTTCAAGCTCCTCTTCGACGGAAAAACCACCGATGGCTGGCGCGGTTACAACAAGAAACAAATGCCGCCGGGCTGGAAAGTCATCGACGGCGTTCTCACCAAAGTTGCCGCCGGCGCGGGCGGCAAAGGCGCGGGCGGCGGCGACGACATTATCACCACGGACCAGTACGACAACTTCGAGTTGCGGCTCCAATGGCGCGTCGGCAAAGGCGTCAACAGCGGCATCCTCTACCGCGCCGTCGAAGGCGCCGACACTTCCTGGCATGTCGCCCCCGAGATGCAGGTCCTCGACAACGCCGGCTGGGGCGAGGCCGAGCGCCGTCATCACGCCGCCGCCCTCTACGATCTTTACGCGCCCACTAAAGACACCAGCCTCGGCGCCGATAAGTGGCACGACGTGAAGCTCGTCGTCAACGGCAATCACATCGAGCACTGGCTCAACGGCGAGAAGGTCGTCGAATGCGAGCTCAACAGCGACGACTGGAACGAACGCGTCGCCAAGAGCAAGTTCAAGGACAAGCCCGAGTTCGCCAAAGCCACCAAAGGGTACATCTGCCTTCAGGACCACTCCGGACGCGTCGAATACCGCAGCATCCGAATCCGCCCGCTGTCCGGCAAAGACTCGGGCGAAAATGCCGCAAAGAACTGATCGCCCGGAATCTCCCTGTGCCATATCAAATCCCCCGCTGTCAGGTCGTCCCCCAGGCCGATTACCAGGCGTCGTTCACGATCGACGGTGCGGAGCGTCTGCGCTGGCACTTTGGGCCGCAATACCCGCGGCCGTTCTTCTATCCGCTTCTCGGCCCCGGCGGCGCGTCGCTCACGCGGATGGGCCATCCCGGCGCGCCGGACCACGATCATCACCGCTCGATCTGGTTTGCGCACGAGAAAGTGCTGGGCATCGACTTCTGGGGCGACCGATCACCGGCGCGCATTCGTCAGAAGCAATGGCTGGCGTATCAGGACGGCAATGACGAAGCGATCATGGCCGTGCTGCTCGGCTGGTACGACGGCCACGACCCAAAAGAGCTACTCAAGCAGGAGCTCGTCGCGTCGCTCCGCCCGGCCGGCGACGATGGCACGCTCGTTGAATTGCAATCCACGTTCACACCCTTGGCGGACTCGCTCGAGCTCGGCCAGACCAACTTCGGCTTCCTCGCCGTTCGCGTGGCCAAAAGCATCTCCGCTCATTTCGGTGGCGGACGAATCACGAGTAGCGAGGGCGGCAAAAACGAGAGCGAGATCTTCGGCAAGCCGGCGCGGTGGATGGACTATTCAGGTCCGGTCGAAAGAAATACGCCCGAAAACGTTGAGACCGAAGCCGGCATCACCTACTTCGATCATCCAGCCAATCCCGGCCATCCCGCCCGCTGGCACGTGCGCGATGACGGCTGGATGGGCGCTTCGGTGTGCCGCACGGGCCCGCTCATTATTCAGCGCGAAAAACCGTCGCTGCTGGGCTACCTGTTGCACGCACACGCCGGCGCGCTAAACAAGGAAAACGCAAATCGGATTGCCGAAGACTTTGCTCGCCGGCCGCGCTACATCGTCCAGCGCAAGACCGGCCATACGCAGTACATCGTCCACCGGGAAGGAGAATAACGATGCGCTACCACGCCGCATCGGCCAGCGGCTCGCGGTTCTCGCGGTTCCATTCCAGAATGACACGACCCGCCGCGCCGCGCTCGGCCTCGGGGGTCACCGCGCGGACCTTGCCGTCCGCTTCGACGCGCCGCCCATCGAATGGGTACTGATTCAGATTGCCCGACGGTGCGATGTCGCGCTCATAGACCGATCGCTTGTTGGCGCGGTTAACCTCCACGCGCTCGGCCCGCTCGTCATGAAACGCGAGCGCGTCGTCCAACGGGTCCTTTTGGTCGCTAGCCACTGCAACCGGGCTCTTCCATTTTCCGTCGCGCTCGAACGACGAAGCACTGTCTCCTGTCGAATCGTTGTTTTGGAACCTCGCCCGCTTGGCGTCGTTCTGCGCAATCGCTGTATCCCTGTCGAGCGGGCTTGCCTCAAGCGAAGGGCTGCCTTGCTTGACCCAATCCAGCCACTTGTCCTGCAACTGGCCGAGGCTCTTGTATCCGTAGTTTCTCGCGATCGCTCCGGTCCAATCCTCTCGTCGCAAACCGTCGCCAACGAAGTTGACAAACTTCTTCCGCCCCCCCTGATCGATCAGGAACCGCGCCAACGAATAACCCTGTGCGTACAGCGGCAACACGTCGGGCGGATAATCTTTCATCGCAAACATCTGGCTGAACGAAATTCCCTTGTTCGTCTTCAGGAACGTGATCAGCATGTTCTGCTGCTTCTTCTTCTCGGCCATGTGTTCGACTGTTGTGCACGCGCCTTCGTCGGCCCAGCGAGGCAGCGGGCGGCGGAAGTGCGTGGCCAGAATCGTATGCGTTACTTCGTGCGGTAATACCGAGTCAAGAATCCGCTGCTCGGTGCCCTGCACGCGCATCCGCCAGCCGAACACCTCGCCGCGATCGAACACAAAACTCGTTTCTCCACCCGCGCCCAAGTGCGGCGCACTGCACGGTGATTGGGCAAGGGTCGGACCAGTCGGGCATCTCTTTGCCGACCCACTCAAGCGCCAATTCGCGGCGATACTTCTCCGCGGCGCGGCCGACGCGTTCGGCCAATGCCTCGCTGCTGGCTGTCACAACGAAGTTAGGAGTCTTGTATCCTGCGCCGAGCGAAGCGAAGAGGACCACGGCCAGCGCGGCTCGCAGCAGTCGAGCGTCCATGCTCTTTCTCCCTGTTGATAAACACGTAGACACGGTAGACCGCTTTCCCTGCGGCCGCTGGCCGACGAAAGCAATGAACGATCAAGGAAGTACGTCGTGGTGGTTGCTTCGCGTGCAGGTTTACAACGCTTGGGGAACCCGGCTGTCGCCGACAACACAGGCAGGGTGGCGACAGTTCAATCCGAGGCCAAGCGTGCAAACAGTTGCAATAGTAATTACCCACATCAAAAGTCGGAATACCGAAATCCGTCGCTTGCAGCACCATCTCGCAGGACAGGACATGCTTGCACCCGACCGCATTCTTTGTGGTAACCCGCAACTAGCAACCAGCCGACTAGTTCAGCGGTCTTTGTCGCCGGTTGTTACAGAGAGCAGGCGCAAGACTTCTGCGTTTGCGGCGGGAAACTCGTAGTGGGGAAGATCGGACCGAAACACCCAGCAAAATGGCGCAGGGCACTGCCGGCTCCGAGTTATGTGGTCGGCAATGCAAAAAGTGGAGATGCACCCTTCCGTAGTCGTATTCATGAACACAGTCTGAAAGGCTGCCGACGACAGTTACATCGAGGCCGGTCTCTTCGCGGCACTCGCGAACGGCGCACTGTTCGGGCGTCTCGCCGGGCCGAACCTTGCCGCCCGGAAATTCCCACATCCCCGCCAGCACTGTTCCATCTGGACGGCGACCGACCAGAAGTCGGTCATCCTGCTCGACAACGGCGATGGCGATCTGCTTCACGTCGCCCGACATTCGCTGATCCTACGCGTCCCGCCGCGTCGTCACGGCCATATTGTCCCGATGGATCACTTCGTCGTACGCGCTGGCGCCCGAGGATCGCGCGGATATTCTCGGTCTTTTGCCCCTTGATCTTCGATATCTCGTCGGAGGAGTAGTTCGACAGCCCGCGCGCGAATTCTGCGCCCGTCTGATCGCAAAGCGCTACAACATCTCCCGTCTTGAAATCCCCCGTGCTCTCGACAACCCCGATCGCCAGCAAGCTCCGTCCTTGCGATTCGACGGCTCGCCGTGCGCCGTCGTCGAGAGTTAGCTTGCCGCGCGGCTGCGCGGTGAAGCCAATCCACCGTTTCCATGAACGGATCGTTTGACCTTGCGCGGTGAAAAGCGTTCCGACGGTCTGTCCTTCGACAATCTTTTTCAACGCCCCCGACTCTCTTCCGCCCGCGATTATTACATTCTCGCCTGCCGACGTGGCAATTCGAGCTGCTTCCAACTTGCTGGCCATACCGCCTTTGCTGAGGCCGGTCGCCTGATCGCGAACGTGCGACCAGATCGATTCGTCGAGCCGCGTCACAGTCGGGATGACATTGGAATTGACGTTACTCGGGTCACCATCGTACAAGCCCTCCACATCGGAAAGGAGAACCAGAAGCGGCGCACGAATCAAATTCGTAACCATCGCGGCCAGACGGTCGTTGTCGCCGAAGGTGGTTTTCAGCTCATCGACGCTCACCGTGTCGTTTTCGTTAATGATTGGAATCGCGTTGTACTCCAGCAGCGTCAAAATCGTGTTGCGGATGTTGAGATAACGGGTTCGATGGTCGAGGTCGTCGGCGACCAGCAATATCTGCGCCGCATGGCGGCCATGCCGGCGCAGCTCGCGGTCGTATGCTTCAACCAGGTTGGTTTGCCCGATCGCGGCGACGGCTTGCAGGTGCGACAAGTCGGTGGGCCGCTTCTTGAGCCCAAGCTGACCCATTCCAGCTCCGACGGCGCCGGACGAGACAAGTACGACGCGGCGGCCCGACTCAATTATCTGATGCAGCTCCTCGCATAAGCTGGCAATCCGTTCCTGATTCAACAGGCCGTCGGGGCGCGTCAAGACGCGCGTGCCCACCTTAACAACCCAGAGGTTGGCGGCGGCAATTTCCTGGCGAACGAGATCCGTCACGGCGGTAAGTTCGAGTTTTGACCTAAGTAATCGGCGAGGAATCGACTTTCGCAAACTCTAAAAGTTCGGCTCGCACGATAGAATACCGCCTCTATTCGCGGCGACCAAGCGATGTTCGGCGCCAAGCGCTGCGGTCGTTCGTTTGAGCCAACCGCCAATCAACCGTACAATGGCCATAGGTTGGACCGCGGTCATTAGGGTTGGTTCGGCGGGTAAAGGCAGCGGTGCGCGCTTCACAGAAATGGCGGAATGGCGCTATTGGCTGCGTCCTAGCCTGAATTTGCACCTCCCCGGCCGTTTCGCGTTTCAAAGTCCTCTCACCTAGGCAGGCAATGAGCGAACTTTATCACGAGTGCGGTTTGGCCGCGATCTATCACCTGCCGGGCGAGACGGTGAGTCCGCTCTGTCCGGAGGCCGGGCCAGACGAGGTTTCGCGATTGATGCCGCGGATGCTCTTGGATGTGCAGAACCGCGGTCAGCTCTCCGCCGGCATGACGACGTTCAACGCGCAACGAAATCAACTCCTTTCGACCTACAAAGACGTGGGAAGCGTGAGTGAGGTCTTTCGAATGAGCCACCGCGGCAAATTCGAGAGCCTGATGAAGGATTACGCCGGCTGTGCGGCGATTGGCCACACGCGATACGCAACCTGTGGCGCCGACGATTTGAGTTATGCACAGCCCTTCGAGCGCCAGCACCTGCAAAAGCATAAGTGGTTCGCGTTCGGCTTCAACGGACAATTGGCCAACTATGCCGAGCTCCGTGATAAGCTGCTGGCCGATGCCGACAATCATCTGTCCCGCGACAACGACACCGAAATCATCATGCACGCGATCGGCCGCGAGCTGTCGGGCGACAACCACCCGGAACTGATCGACATCTTCCGCAACATCAGCCGCGACTTCGACGGCGCGTACAACCTGGTATTTCTCAATGCGCTGGGCGATATGGTGGTTGCGCGCGATCCGTTGGGCCTGCGGCCGCTGTGTTATGCCAAAGAGGGTCCGCTGTTTGCCGCCGCCAGCGAGAGCGTTGCGCTGTTAAACCTTGGCTTTCGCGCCGAGAGCATCAAATCGCTGCTGCCCGGCCAGGCGGTTACGATCGTCAATGGGCGATTCGAATTGCAGAACTTCGCCCGCGCGGGCCGCCGTGCGCACTGCTTCTTCGAGTGGATTTATTTCGCCAACGTAGCCAGCACGATGGACGGTCACAGCGTCTATCTCACGCGCAAGCGGCTGGGTGAGGAACTGGCGAGTTTGGAGACGGTCCCGCTCGACGAGGACACGATCGTCGTTCCCGTGCCCGATACGAGCAAGGCCGCGGCCGACGCAATGGGCTACAAGTTGAAGGTGCCCGTTTTGGAAGGGCTGATTCGCAATCGCTACACGGGCCGCACGTTCATCGAGGGGGGCGTTAGCCGGCGGCAAAAGGCCGAGACCAAGTACACGCCGCTCCGCGAAGTGCTGGAAGGCAAGCGTGTGCTGTTGGTCGAAGATTCGATCGTCCGCTCGACCACGATGAAAGTTTTGCTCAACCGCATCCGCACGCTCGGGCGCGCACGGGAAATCCATGTGCGTGTGGCGTGCCCGCCAATTATCGCCCCCTGCTTTTACGGAATTGATATGTCCACGGTCGGCGAGTTGTTCGCGCCTCACTACCTGCGTGACGGCGTGCTCACGGAAGAGTCTCAGACTGATATGGCCAAACGTCTGGGCGCCGAGTCTTTGCGATATCTGCCGGTCGAATCGATTGCGCGGGCAATCGGCCTCGACAGCGATCAGCTTTGTCAGGCTTGCATTACCGGCGAGTATCCCACTCCGTGCGGGCAGGAGCTGTATCAGATCGCGCTTCGCAACAATGGAGATACCCAACGAACGTACGAAAGCTCGGTGGTGGTCAAAATGGCGGCGTCGGGTGGGTGCTGACCACACCTGAGGCGTTCCGCGTATTGGATCAAATTGGCCCCCGCGAGCGTCTATAATATTAGTATCTGCTCGCGATCCCCGGCCAGGAGAATCCGCATGGCAACCGGAACTGCCAGCTCGCCTTCGATTCCAACCCCAAGCGGGGCAAGCGGTTCGGCTTTGCGGCCGAACGAGCGCGAGCGGTTCATCGAGACGCAGCTTCGCCGCACCCGAATGCAACTTCGCGGCGTTGAGCTTTCGATGCGACTGATGTTGCTGGCCTCAATTGCCATCGCCTTCTTCCTCGCGGCGTCGCTCGTCGATCACTGGATCGTGCCCGGCGGGCTGGGCATCTACGGACGCCTGGCGTTTTTAGCCGTCTTCCTGATTGGTGCGGCGGTTTTTGTCGGCCGCGAGGTCGTACCGTTGTTCATTTACCGCATCAACCCGCTGTACGCGGCGGAGACGATCGAGCGCAGCAAGCCGACGCTGAAGAACACGCTGTTGAATTTCCTCATGCTGCGGTCGAATAAGGCCGCCGTGCCCGAAGTGGTGCTCGAGGCGGTGCGGGAACAGGCGGCGACGAATCTTTCGCACACGCAAATCGACCATGTGGTAGATCGCTCGCGATTGATTCACGTCGGGTATGTGCTGGTCGGGATGGTGGCAGTTTTTGCCGCTTATTATCTGCTCTCGCCCAAGAGTCCCTTGGAGACGGCAGGACGCGTGATCCTCCCGTGGGCCGATATTGCCACTCCGTCGCGAGTGGAAATCAATAACGTGGAGCCGGGAACCGCGACCGTGTTTCAGGGGGAGCAGGCGAAGGTCACCGCGGAGGTTCGGGGGCTGGACGATGACGAAAGCGTGACGCTGTTTTACAGCACGCGAGATCGACAGATCGTTGATCAGGCGATCCGGATGCATCGCCCGCAGGGAAGCGCGCTGCACACCGTGACTTTGCCGCCCTCCGAACAGGCCAACGGCGGTCGATCGCTCTCCGAAGGATTACAGCAGGACGTGGAGTATCGGATTGAGGCTGGAGACGCACGCACGGCGCCTTACCGGCTCACGGTAATTCAGTCGCCGAATATCACGATTGACCGTATCGAATATCGCTATCCGCCGTACACCAAGCTCGAAAAACGCACGGTTCCTAAACAAGGAGACTTGAAGGGAATCGAAGGCACTCAGGTCACGATCCACGCCCAGGCGAACCAGTCGATCAAAAGTGCATACGTCGATCTTGGCAGCAATGGACACCTGCGGACCATGAAAATTGACGGCGGGCGCGCCACCGCGACGTTGACGCTCGCGCTGAACCAGGAACGAACGCGCCCACAGTTTGATAACTATCGCTTGCGTTTCACCGGCGAAAGCGGGCATACAAATCCCGAACCGGTGAAGTATCGCATCGAGGTGATACCCGATGAGGCGCCGACCGTACAGTTTTTGAAACCGGAGAAGGTCGAAACGACGGTGCCGCTGAATTCGGCGGTCCAGTTTGAGCTGAACGCGCTCGATCCTGATTATGCGCTTGCTGAGATTCGTTTGCTGGCCAATGTAAATGGCGAGCCGGCGTTTCGCCGATCATTACACGGCCCGGAGAATCCGCTTGTTGGCAACGTGAACCGCCGGCACAGCGAGGCGCTGTTGCGCATTAAGCTGGAAAACGGAAAGTTGCTTCAGGCGGGCAACGTCGTCGAGTATTGGGCGGAGGCGGTGGACAACAAAACGCCACAGCCCAACGTGACGAAGACAGAGGTTCGGCAATTGATCATTGCGCCGCCACAGAAAAACGAGCAGCAAAACCGCGATCAACAGAATCAGCCTGACAATAAAGGCGGCGCCGGTGACCCGCCAAAGAACAACGAGCAGAAGCCCGACCAGCAGAACGACGACCGCAAGTCGGATCAAAAGCAACAAGACGGCGGCCAAGGCAAACAGGGCGAAAAGGGCGCGGCGAACGAAAAGCAGAACAACCAGGGTGGAAGCAAAGATCAACAGCAGAAGGGCGACCAAAACAACAAGGGAGCACAGGGAGAGAAGGAAGGCGCAGGGCAGAATCGCGATCAGCAGTATCAAAAGGACAACGGTCAGGATAATAAGTCGAACGAGGCCGGTTCGGACAACAAGGACGATCAAAAACAGAGCGGCTCTAAAGACGGTCAGCAGAACAATGGGAAGCAGCAAGGCGAAAACAATAACAAACAAGGCAACGAGTCAGGCGACGAAGAGAAAAATGCAAACGGCAGCGGAAGCGATCAGAAGAACCCAGGTGGAACTGGAGCGAACAAGCAAGACGACGGCAAACAAGGCGGCCAAGGTCCACAAAAGCAACAAGACCCAAACGCCGGCGGTCAGAATGAGCCAAAAGATGCTGGCGGCAAACAGGATGATCGGAACAAACAAGAACAGCCGCCGCCGGTAGCTCGCGAAGGCGATGACAGCGAGGCCATCAACCGCGTGCTTGAGCATGCTCGCGACAAGCAAGGGAACAACCCGCAGTCGAAACAGCAACCCGGCGATCAAAAAAATGCCGGTGAAAAGCAGCCCAAGGAACAGCAAATAGGCGACAAGCAATCGGCCGCAAATAACAAACAGACTGGTGACGACAAACAAGCCGGCGACAGCTCAGAACAAAAAAACAATAGCGGTGAAGAAGGCAAGGCCGGCGAGAAAGAGCAAGCAAGCGACGCTGGTGGCGAGCAAAAGAAGGATCGCGAGCAGGGTCAAAAGAAACAGGGCGCCGGCAAGGACGGCGACGGCGAAAAACAGTCGAAGTCAAAACCAGGCGAAACGCAGGACGCTCCAGGTAAACGCGACGAGTCGAAACATGGCAAGCCCGGCGACGCCACACCCGTTCCCCAAGAGAGCGCTGAGCCGCAAGATCAAAAAGGCGAGAACGAGGCTGCCGGTAAATCGGATGAGCAAAAATCGCCGGCGCATGGCCAGAAGCAGTCCGACACCAAGAGCGACAGCTCCGGCGACCGGTCAGCTCGGGGTGAAAAAGGCGGCGGGCAAAACGACAACAAGGCCGGACAAGGCGCCGGCGGAAAGAGTGACCCGAGCAAGGACGGTGCAAGCGCCGCCAAGGAACAAGGCGACGGCGACACCGGGAAAGAGACGGGTGACGATCAGAAAGCCGAAGGCAAGACCGGCCGAGCGGGTAACGAAAAGGGCGACGGTAGTAGGTCGAAAACCGGAGCGAGTGATGCGAAGTCTGATGCATCGCAAAACCGGGACGAGTCGAGCGGTCATAACGGCAAAGCGCCAGAAGGCGAGCAAGATCGCAAACAGGACAAAATCGGACAGCAACCCGACGCCAAATCCTCGAAGCAACCTGGCGAAAAGAATGCCGACAAGGACCCTCGAAAGGGTGAAGGCGCCGACTCTGGCAAAGGTCAGGGCAAGGCGAATACCGACGGTCGGCCTGATAACAAGCAGGCCGATCAAGATGGATCGGGCGCCGGCACCGGAGGCGGCGGCGCAGATCGTACCGGGACGGCCGAGCCGCCCGACTTGCCACGAACCGAACCCGGCGACGACAAAGCGAATCTGGAATATGCGAAGAAGGCGACCGATCTGGCGCTCGATCACCTGCGCAATCAGCTCAAAAAAGGCGAGCCGGACAAGGAACTGCTCGACCGGCTGGGCGGCTGGTCGAAGGAAGATTTGCAGCGGCTGGTATCGCGTTGGGAAAAAATGCAACGCGATGCGCAACAGTCCGGACCGTCAGGCGCGAAGGCCAGTAAGGAATACGAGGAGGCGGTCCGCAGTCTCGGGATTCGACCTGGCGAGCGGCCCGGGCAGCACCGTGCGGCTTGGCAACCGACAATCGAACGACGACCTGCGCGGAGTAAACGAATCGATTCGCCTGGCGCCACCGCCGGAGTACGCCGACCAGTTCCGAGCGTTTCGCAAGGGGACAAGTCGGGCGGAGTAGTCGATAAGCGATCAATCGCAAACAGCATAATGCATCTCCCCCGCTACCTCGTCCCCTTCCATCCGAAGCGGGTCCCGCACCACTTCACCGATGTCTTGATCATCGGCGGCGGCCTGGCCGGGCTGCGTGCGGCGATCGCCATCGATCCGCGGCTTTCGATGCTCGTGGTCACCAAGGACAGCCTGAAGCAGTCCAATAGCCAGTTTGCTCAGGGCGGCATCGCCAGCGTGATGGACCCGGAGGACCGTTTTGAGGATCACATCACCGACACGCTCAAGGCCGGCGGCGACCTTTGCGATCAGGGCGTCGTCGAAATGGTCGTGCGCGAGTCGCCCGAGCGTGTCCGCGAGCTGATCGAATGGGGCACGCGCTTTGATCTGGAAGGCGGCGAGCTGGCGCTTGGACGCGAAGGCGGACACAGCCACGACCGCATCGTACACGCGCTCGGCGACGCCACCGGCCGTGAGGTGATGCGTGCGGTGATCGACTACACGCGCAAGCTGCCCAACCTACAGTGTTGGGAAAACACCTTCACGCTCGACCTATTGACGCACGAACGCGTGTGCCGCGGCGCGCTCGTCTGGAACCAGCACCACGGAAAGACGTTGGTCTGGGCGAAGCAAACGATCCTCTGCACCGGAGGCGTCGGACAGGTCTATCGCGAAACGACGAACCCCGATGTCGCTACCGGCGATGGCTTGGCGCTGGCTTATCGCGCCGGCGCCGAGTTGCGCGACATGGAGTTCATGCAGTTCCATCCGACAGTGCTTTACATCGCCGGCAGCAGCCGCAGCCTGATTACCGAGGCCATGCGCGGCGCCGGCGCACATCTGATCGATCGCACCGGCCACCGCTTCATGCCGGAATACGACTCGCGAGCGGAACTTGCGCCCCGCGACGTTGTCAGTCGATCGATCGTCAGCCAGATGGAAAAGACGCGACATCCGAACGTGTATCTGGATCTGAGCCATCTCGATCCGGCGAAGGTCCGCGCTCGTTTCCCTGGGATCGCGGCTACATGCGCCGAGTTTGGACTCGACATCGCGCGCGACCCGATCCCCGTCCGTCCTGGGGCTCACTACATGATTGGCGGCGTCACGGTCGATCTGGATGGCCGAACCGGGATCCCGGGCTTGTGGGGGGCGGGCGAAGTGACCTCCAGCGGACTTCACGGTGCAAATCGTCTGGCGTCGAACAGCCTGTTGGAGGGGCTCGTATATGGGGCCCACGCCGGCCAACTTGCATCGCAAGCGGCGCTTGATGCCAAGGACGACTTTCACGCCGTGCCCCTGGAGAACCCGCGAATTGACGAAAGCCCGGAGTCGTTGGACCTGGCCGATATCCGTAACTCGCTCAAGAGCCTGATGTGGCGGGCGGTTGGAGTGCGCCGTTCGGCGAATCCGTTGACGGAGGCCGCCGAGGATGTAGATCGCTGGTGCAGCTACGTCCTGCCTCGGCAATTTAGCGAGCCCGGGGGCTGGGAACTGCAAAACATGCTTACCGTCAGCCGTCTGATGATTCGGGCCGCGCTAAAGCGTGAGGAGACCCGCGGGGTTCATGTCCGGCTTGATTTTCCCAATACTGAAAATGACTGGCGACGGCACTTGACCTTCCGAAAAGCCGAGTCCGAGCAAGGAATTGGTCGCTGAACAACCATCATTCCCGCGAACCAAGTCCATCGAAAGCGCGTATGGAAGGGGTCTAGACAGACTCATCCGACCGGTTTAAGTTTTTAGGGACCAACCGGTCGCCAAAAAACGCGCCAAGTGCAAGCGTGGCAAGGGTTTTATTAAACAACGCCGCGTCGCTCCCCGGGGGAAGCCACTCGCGATTCAGCCGGTCACCCTGCGCAGAATCCCCGCCTGCCTCGCAATCGTCTAATTACGACGGTTGCCCGCCAGCATTGCAGATCCGCGATAACGTCCACAACCGCTTTGAATCGTGAGGAGTGACTATCTCATGACCCCACCGACGGATAACGCCATGATCGAGGCCGACGGGCTATCGAAGTTTTATGGCGAGTTTGCCGCCATCCGTGACGTGAGCTTTCGTATTCATCGTGGCGAGGTGGTCGCGTTCCTCGGACCCAACGGCGCTGGCAAGAGCACGACGATGAAGTTGCTCACCGGCTATCTTTCCCCTTCGACAGGCGTCGCGCGCATCGCCGGTCACGACATGGCGGCCAACCGATTGTCAGGAGCTACTCACCTAGGCTATCTGCCGGAGAACGGTCCACTGTACCCCGACATGACTCCGCGGAGCCTGCTTGAGTTTTTTGCCGACCGCGCGGGCTGACCGGATCGTACAAGCAAGATCGCATTAAGGCGGTGATCGACCAGTGCGACCTTCGATCGGTGATCGGCAAGGCCATCGGCAAGCTCTCCAAGGGTTATCGGCAGCGTGTGGGCATGGCCCAGGCGCTGTTGCATGAGCCGGACGTGCTGATCCTCGACGAGCCGACCGCGGGTCTTGACCCAAACCAGATTCGCGAGGTGCGCGACGCGATCCGCCGGCTTGGCGAAAGCAAGACGATCCTGCTATCGACGCACATTCTGCAGGAAGTCGAAGCGATTGCCGATCGGGTGTTGTTCATTACCGAGGGCCGATTGACCTACGACGGCACTCCGGCCGAGCTGACCAAGGACGGTAAATCGCTTGCCGAGAAGTTTCACGCGTTGACGGAAGTCGCTTAGCCCAAGAGCAGAAATTAACCGTTTCACTCAAATCCGAAACATGAGCACGATCCATACCAAGCCAGCCGACTCACCGCGTTCGCGTGCCGCCGCAATCGATGGCCTCGCACGACGGACTACCGAACGGCCTAAGCTCGGCGCAATGAATGCCAACGTGATGTTTGCGATCTTCAAGCGCAACTTCATCAGCTACTTCAGTAACCCAACGGGTTACGTATTCATCTGCCTGTTTGTGTTGCTCACGTCGGCGGCCGCGTTCTTTCCGCCCGATTTTTTCAGCAACAACCTGGCGAATTTGGATCAGCTCAATTCCGTGATGCCGTGGATCCTGCTCATCTTTGTCCCCACCATCACGATGGGGATCTGGTCCGACGAGCGACGACAAGGGACTGACGAGCTTTTGCTTACGATTCCCGCTGCCGACATTGATGTCGTCGTAGGCAAGTATCTGGCCGCCGTGGCGATCTTTACTTCGGCGCTGTTGTTTTCACTCGTCTGTACTCTTGCGGTGCTCAGCAGCCTCGGTTCGCCGGACTTAGGATTATTCTTCGCGAACTACTTCGGCTATTGGTTAATGGGCATTGCCATGCTGGCTATCGGTATGGTTGGCTCATTCCTCACCGGCAGCCTCACAGTGGCGTTTGTGCTTGGCTGGGTGCTTATCGCGCCGTTTGTCGTAATGAATCACGCGTCGAACTACATCGCCAATTCCGAAGTCGCCAGCCGCATGCGCGATTGGAGCATCGCGGGTCAGTTCCGCGACTTTGCCCGCGGAGTCATCAGCCTTCCCAGCATCGTGTATTTTCTTGGAATCGTTGCTGTCAGCCTGTATGTATGCATGGTGCTGATTGGCCGCCGCCACTGGGTGGGCGGTAAGAAGGGTAACGCGATGTGGCTGCATTACCTTGGCCGCATCGCAGCGTTGGCAATCGCGGCATTTTCGCTGAACTGGATGATCTCGCGAGCGCCGGCGCAAGTCGATGTGAGCTTTGCACAACTCAGTACCGTCTCGGGCGAGACGAAGCAATTGCTCTCGCAGCTTGACGAAAACCGCCCCGTGCGGATTTCGGCCTACATTAGCCCCACAGTCCCCAACGAATATGTCGAGCAGCGATTGAATTTACTCTCGTTCCTTCGCGAGTTTGACCGCCTTGGTGGCGACGCCGTCGATGTACGCATCCACGAAATCGAACCGGCCACCGAAGCCGCCAAAAACGCCGAAGAGCTTTACGACATCAAGCCACAGCGTGTGCAGAGCAAGGAGCGCGGCCAGCACAGGGACCAGGAGATATTCCTGGGCGTCGCCTTCGAAAGCGGCCTGGAAAAAATCGTCGTGCCGTTCTTTGAACGTCTCTTGCCGGTCGAGTACGAGCTGGCCCGCAGCGTGTGGACCGTTAACCAGCCGAAGCGAAAACGCGTGGGCGTGCTGCGAACCGACGCCGAACTGTTCGGCGGCTTCGATTTCTCAGGCGGCATGCCGCAACAACGCAGCGAGCAGCAATTAATCGGCGAGCTAAAAAAACAGTACGAAGTACTCCAGGTCGATGCGGCCAACCCAATCACCGAGAAGTACGACGTGCTGTTAGCCGTCCAGCCGTCATCGCTCTCGCAGCCGCAGATGACGAACTTTACCGACGCGGTCCGCAAAGGTCAGAAGACCGTGGTGTTTGAAGACCCGATGCCGATTTATTTCCGCGGAGTGCCCGGCACCAGCGAGCCGAAGCGTCCTCGCAACATGGGGATGATGGGCGGCTTCCAGCAGCCGCCCGAAACCAAGGGAGATATTCGCGCACTGTGGGAATTGTTGGGCGTTGGCCCGATCACCAACTCGGGTACTCCCGGATTTGGCGACCCGTTGATCATTTGGCAAGACTACAATCCACACCCCAAAATCGCCGATCTTTCCGGGTTGCCCGAGCAATTCGTGTTCATCGACAGTGCCGTGCCTGGGACGGCCGAGCCGTTCAACGAGAGCGACCCGATTACCTCCGGGCTGAAAGAGCTCTTATTCCCATTTGCTGGTGCACTTGAAAAGATCCAAGGCTCGCCGACCAAGTCCACATCACTTGTGACGAGCGGACGCCGTACGGGAACGTCCACGTTCAGCGACCTGCAGGGCGCTTCGCAGGATGCGATGGCCATGAATCGCAAGATGCGTCTGACTCAACAACCATACAACATGGCGATTCGCGTTCAAGGAAAACCGAAGCCGCCGGCTGCCAAGAGCGATTCCTTGGATAAGGATGGGACGGACGGCAATGATGCTGAAGCGGCCGAAACCAAGGCTGACCCCGTCGATCTCGATGTCGTGGTCATTGCCGATATCGACGTGCTGCACAACATGTTCTTTGATCTGCGTGGCGCAGGAGCTGGTCGATTTTCCGTTGATCTTCGACAACGTCACATTCGTGCTCAATTCGATCGACCAGATGGCCGGCGAGGACCGGTTCATTGAAATTCGCAAGCGCCGCCCGGAGCATCGCCCGCTGACAACGGTGGAACAGCGTCTGGAGGGTGCGCGCGAAGATAAGGAGGCCCTCGAGGAGGAGATTCGCGACCAGTACAACAAAGCGGTGCAGGAGGCGGAGGGCAAGCGCGACCAGGCGATCGAGGAGTTCAATAAGAAGGTGAAGGAGCTTCAAAGTGGAAACGCCGACCTGTCCGACTTGCGTGACGCGCAGACGGCGTTGATTGGACAAGAGAATATCCAACGGCGGCGGATGCAAACCAGGCTCGTTGAGCTGGACCAGGAGTACAAGCGCAAGCTGGAAGAACAGGATCGTGACTTACAGCTTCGCATGCGGCGGATTCAAGACGGCTACAAGATGGCCGCCGTGTTCCTGCCGCCGATTCCACCACTGCTGGTCGCGCTGGCGGTATTCTTCAATCGCCGTGCCAAGGAGCGCGAAGGCGTGAGTCGCTCGCGGCTCAAATAGTCAGCTGGCTTCGTTTTCAAATAACGGTTTCAAGCTTTCGTTACGAAGATCCCATGACCGAAAATACAAAAACCGCGACGTTCATTGGAATTGCACTCCTGCTCTTGATTGTGGCCATCATTGTGCGCCCCAAGGCGCCTGTTGCTCAGCAGGAACAGGTTGTCGGAAAACCATTGGTCGAGGACTTGAAGAACGCCACGATGGTCCATGGTCTGGAAATCGTCACGCTCGACGATGCCGGCGACCCCAAGGCGTTTAAGGTCATGCGCGAAAGCGGGAGCTGGCGGCTGCCCTCGAAGGAGGGCTACCCGGCCGATGCCGAGCGCCAAGTGGCCGACGCGGCCACCAGTCTGATTGACGTGAAGATTCTCAGCGTGGCCAGCGACCGAGCAAGCAGCCATGGCCAATACGGCGTGGTCTCGCCGGAAAACGATAAGGCCGATAACGAGAGCGCGGGCAAGTTGGTAAAAGTGCTCGACCGCACCGGCAAGGCCATCGCCAGCCTGATCATCGGCAAGGAAGACAAAAAAGGTGGCGACAACTTCGGCAGCGATCAGCAAACTCGCTTCGTTCGCAAGGAAGGCAGCGACGCGGTCTACAAGGTTGCGCTCCCCAGCGAAAAGTTTTCTCCCAAATTCAGCGACTGGATCGAGGTCGATCTTCTGAAGCTCGAACCATGGGAAATTACTGAGGTCACGCTCCGCGATTACAACGTGTTCGTGGGCGAAGATGCCAATACCGGCCGCCCCGTGGCCTCCCTCGATCATCGCGGCACGATCGATTTGGCGTTCAACGACAAGGATGCCAAGTGGTTGCTCAAGGAGCTCACCGAGTACGAGCAGGGAAAACCCCACAAGGTCGAAGTCGGCGAGAACGAAGAACTGAACACCACCAAGCTCAACGACCTGAAAACAGCGCTTGACGATCTGAAGATTGTTGACGTGCAGCGCAAGCCCGCGGGCTTGAGCGGAACCCTCAAGGCCACCGGCGAGGCGCTGAAAGATCCAAGCGCCGCCCGTTCGCTGGCCGCGCACGGGTTCTTCCCCGTGCCTAAGGAGAACAATGAGTTCGAAATCTATTCGCAGG
Organism: Pirellulales bacterium; assembly: GCA_963829655.1. GTDB lineage: Bacteria > Planctomycetota > Planctomycetia > Pirellulales > JALHPA01 > JBBDYH01. The sequence continues at coordinate 3,309,868 of CAWHJG010000002.1, read as the reverse complement.
ACGGCGAGGTACTAGTCCGCATGAAGGACGGCCTCGAATACTTGCTGCGATTTGGAAAGGCCGCCGGGCTCGCCGCGAGCGACGAAGGCGCGGACGATGCGGCAAAGACAGACGATACAAAGGACGAAGAGAAAAAAGAGGAGTCCGGCACGAAGCTGAACCGCTACATCATGGTGTCGGCACGCTTCAATGAGGACCAGATTCCCAAGCCGCAGCTTGAAACCTTTCCCGGCAGTTCATCGGAGAAAAAGACAGACGATGCCGCGACGGAAAATGAAACTAAGCCTGGCGACTCCACAAACGACGCGGAGTCCAAATCCGACGACACTTCGTCCGAGGCCAAAGAAATTACCGCCAAGAAGGTCGTCGCCGACGAAGAATCCGCCGAAGCTCAAAGCGATGATGCAAAGGCCGACAACGGCGCGGAGAAGGAAGATGCCGCCAAAGAAGAAATCAAAGAAGACAAAGACGGCCAAAAGAAACCATCCCCCGAAGAGCAGGAGGCGCAGTGCGCTGGAGCGCAAGCGGATCGAGAAGGAAAACGAGCGCAAGCAAAAGGAATACGACGACAAGGTGAAGAAAGGCCAGACCAAGGCCAAGGAGCTCAACGACCGCTTCGCCGATTGGTATTACGTGGTTTCCGACGAGACTTATCGGAAGATTCACATTGGCAAGAGCGACGTGATCAAAACCAAGCCAGTCGATGAGAAGAAAGACGGCGAGGAAGCCAAGGACGAGCTGTCGCTTCCGCCGATCAACGATCCGTTCAAGCGGGACGCCACAAAGTCAGATGATGCGATCCAGGAAAGCGGACCGTCCGACGATGAAAAAGCCACGGATCAAAAGAAATCAGAGCCGGCCAAAAAAGCGCCTGCGTCCGACAAGGCCGCCAAGGGCGACTCCGCGGCACCGAAGGACAATGCCGCGCCCAAGTCTCCGACGAAGAATGCAGTCCCAACGGACAAGGCAACTAAGGACTCCAAGAGCAAGCAGCCGGCTGCAGCCACAAAGTAAATGCGCCGCGCTTGATCACGATGCCTTCGGCTGTCCAATCTGCCGCAAGTACTCCAGTGTGTAGATCCCCGTATCGTGCCCGTCGCTGAATGCGATCGCGTACGCATAGTTTCCCACCGGTTGCATCCCGCGAATTGCCAGCGGCTGCGCCTCGGCCGCCGACAGAACCGGCAACAAGGACGCGGGTTGTGGATGCGACCGCTTCTCTCGGCATGTCGCGCACGGACAACCTTCTCGCAGTTCGCGCACCGTGTACTCGCGCTGCTCGCCGTCGCTCCATGCGATCATGAGCCGATTCGGCGCGCCAAGAGTAAGACTCGTGGGATGCACGCTCATGGTCGCTCGCGCCGGTCGATAAACCGCCGCCCTTTTCCTTCAAACCGTGGCAGTGAACCCAGCGGCACGCACTGGACCTCGACTTTCAGACCCAATCGTAGCCTTAACTCCTCGGCCACGCGTCCGGCCTGATCGAGGCGATCCTCAATCTCCACTCGCATTTGATCCATCGCCGCCACCGTATGCACTGTCGTGCGATACTCCACAACTTCTGGAAAACTTCGCAGGATCTGATCGAGGGCCGACGGAAACACGTTCACGCCCCGCACGATCATCATGTCGTCGGTTCGGCCAACAACGCCTCCTTCCAAAAATACGAACCGCTTTTCTCCACCCGTTTGCCAATACGGCCGCACGACGTCGCCGGTCCGATAACGAATCACCGGGCTGCCGCTGCGCCCGAGCGAAGTCAGCACGAGTTCAGCCAACTCGCCTTCCGTCGCCGGCTGGCCGGTGCTTAGCGAAAAGAACTCGGCGACAAACTCGCTCTCGTTCACGTACAGACCGATGCGATCCAGCTCGCCATAACCCCACGCTCCGACCTCCGTAGCGCCGCATGGTCGATCACTTGAGCTTGCCAGACCGTCTCAAGCTTCCCGCGAATCACCGGAATGCTCGCCCCCGGCTCGCCGGCCAAAATCAACTTGCGGATTCCTAGCGACGCCACGTTGAGCTGGTGCGTGGCCGCCACCTCGATCAGATGCAGCGCGTAGCTCGGCGTACAGCAAAGCACGGTCGCTTCGCTTGCCCGTGCCATTTCCAGCCGCGCCAAAGTGCTCATGCCGCCGGTCGGAATGACCAAGGCCCCGCGCGCAACCACAGCGTCATAAGCACACCAGAAACCGATGAATGGCCCGAACGAAAACGCCATCAACACACGGTCGGCCGCCGTTAACTCGGCGGAGTCCAGAACGTACTGCCAGCAATCAATCCACCACTGCCAGTCGTCCGCGGTGTCCAGCACGACCATCGGGCGGCCGTGCGTGCCGCTCGTTTGATGGAGCCGCGCATAACGATCGACCGGCCAGGTGAGGTTGGCCGCCGGCGCTCCGTCACGGTTTGCAGTCGCCAGCTCGTCCTTGAACGTGAACGGCCAATCGCGAACCTCCTCGAGAGTTTCGATCCGTTGTTTGTGAGCCGCCAATTTGTTCGCGTAAAAGCGATTGTCCGGCAGAACCCTCGCCAGCAGTTGATTGAGCCGTTCCGTCTGAAACGTCTCCAGTTCCGCTCGGTCCATCCGCTCGCGTCGCCGACGTTCTTGTTTGCTCAAACTAGTCATAGTTCTGAATGATACGTCGGTGGGCGCTGATCGAAAATGGCCCTGCATTCCCGGGCACGGCCGTGTTACACTACGCCACTCGTTGATCGTTATCCCCGCGCCACGACACTCCGCACCAGCGACCGCCGAATGCCCTCTGCCCCCCGCACCGGTTCGCTGCTGGTTGTTTTTCTCACGGTCTTCATCGACCTTCTCGGCTTCGGCATGGTCCTCCCGCTGTTGCCGCTTTATGCGCGCCAGTTCACCGTCGATGATTCCGGCGTGACTATCGGACTGCTCATGGCCAGCTTTTCCGCCATGACGTTTCTTTTCGCACCGCTCTGGGGCCGCCTATCCGATTCGATCGGCCGCCGGCCGGCGATCATGATCGGCCTGGCCGGATCAGTTGTTTTTTACACGTTGTTCGGCATTGCCACGACCGCCGAGAGCCTTGCGCTCTTGTTCGTGGCGCGAATCGGCGCCGGCATCGCCGGCGCCACGATCCCCGTCGCTCAGGCTTACATCGCCGATACGACCACGCTCGAAACTCGCGCCAAGGGAATGGCCCTGATCGGTGCGGCTTTTGGTCTCGGGTTCACATTCGGGCCGCTGCTAGGATACCTCGCCGCGCCCACCGGCCGCGGCGATCCTGGCCCTTGGCCCGGATATGCGGCGGCGGCGCTCTCGGCGTTCGCACTCGTGCTGGCGTGGTTCAAGCTGCCTGAATCGCTCAATCCGGGAAGCCAACGAGCCGCACACAAGCTGTTCGACTGGGCCGCGTGGCGCACTGCCCTGGCAACACCCTCGATCGGCCCACTTTTACTGGCATTCTTCGTGTGCATTTTTGGCTTCGCGAGCTTTGAGACCACGCTCGCGCCGCTCGTTTATGGCAGCGACAAGTTCGGAAGCCTGTTCGGCTTTGACTATCAGCAGGTGATGCTGATGTTTGCCTACGTCGGCTTCGTTCTCACGCTGGCGCAAGGTCTGCTGGTACGGCGTCTCTCCGGAAAGGTTCCGGAAGCGGCTATGGCGTCCGCCGAGGCGCTCATGGAAGTAGCAGGTTTTGCGACGATGCTCGTGGCTGTTCACAAAGCGTCGCCACAGGTGCTCATCGTGGCTTTGACGATCGTTGTTGTGGGTTTTGCATTCCTGCAGCCATCCCTGAACGCGCTGATCTCGCGTCGCAGCGACCCGGCAAAGCAAGGAAGCATTCTTGGTGTCAGTCAAAGCGTCGCATCGCTGGCGCGGATCCTCGGCCCGCTCGTCGCGCTTCCGCTCTTGTACAAGAACCCGCAATTGCCCTATTGGACCGCAATGGGACTATTGACGCTGGGTTTCGTGATGATCCTTTTTGCGTCGCGCCGCGGGCGGGACTATGGCTCGGTAATGGCGAAACCGGAGACTTGATCGCTGGCTTGGTTCGTCATTCGTGCTTCGACATTAATTCGTCATTCGGATTTCCACCTTCTTCATTCAAGTTTCCACGGCTTGCGATACTCGTAGTGCAAAAGGTCATTCGCGGCAGGCACGTTGGCGATTCGCTCAGTTTCCGCGTCCCACTCGAGACGCTGCTTCACAGCCAGCGAGATATTCGCCAACAGACTCATGGTCGTGGAGCGATGACCAATCTCCACATCGGCGTTCGGCTCTTTGCGCGAGCGCATGCAGTCGAGGAAATTCCGCGTGTGCAGCACAGTCAGGTCCCCCTCGCTCGATGACCGCTCCATCGGCGCCATCCGCGGCTTGTTGTCCTGAAACTGGCCGCTGCGCTCGGGCACAATCTCGTACGACCGCTCGTCGATGTACATGGTCCCCTGCGTGCCGCGGAACTCAATCTCCCCGCGCTTCAGTGCCGGCGCCCCGCTCGCCTCGTATTGCCCAAAGATTGCCAGCCGGCCCGAAGCAAACTCAAATCCCGCCTCCATCGTGTCCGGCACGGTGCGGTCATCGTCAATCGCGAATTTGCCCCCCATCGCACAGACCGCCGCCGGCGCTTGCTCGCCGGTGAGCCAGCGAATGGCGTCCAAGTAGTGCACGCCCCAATTGGCCATCTGCGAACTATACAGGTCCCACCAACGGAACTTGTACGGCGCAATCGTTTGTTGAAACGGCCGCTCTGGCCGAGGGCCGAGCCAAAGATCCCAATCCAGGTTGCTCGGCGCCGGGCTCGGGGCTGCCTTTCCTATCCCGGTCGGATACATGTTGCTCAAGCGGTACGCGCGCGACACCGTGACCTTGCCGAGCTTGTCGTCGCGAATGAGCCCCGCCGCGTCGGCATAGAGCGACGACGACCGGCGATGCGTTCCGACTTGCACGAGGCGCTGATTGCGCCGCGCCGCCTCGACCATCTTTCGCCCTTCCACGATCGTAATCGAAAGCGGTTTCTCTACGTACACGTCCTTGCCCGCGTTGCATGCCGCAATGGTCTGGATTGCGTGCCAATGATCCGGCGTTGCAACCACGATTGCGTCGAGCTGATTGTCTTCCAGCAGCTTGCGAAAATCGCGATACACCGCCACCGCGCCGCCGATTTTCTCTTTGGCCCGCGCGATGTACGGTTCATATACGTCACATACCGCGGCGATCTCGCAGTCCTTATGCTGCAACAGCGCATCGAGCAACTGGCCGCCGCGATTGCCCACGCCAATCATCCCGAGGCGGATTCGTTCGTTGGCGCCAAACGCCGACGAAGTGGTCGCGGAAACTGCCAACGTCGCGGCGGCGGTCGTCGCGGTAAACGTGCGGCGAGAGATGGGCGTGCGCATAAAAGATGATCCGGTATCGGGGAATGCATCGTTCAGAATCGCATTGTAACCAGGCCCCGATCGCCATGCCGGCGACCACCATCGGTTGCTGGACAATCCACTCAATTTCGAGTGTAATAATGTTGGACGCCTTGGGGGGCGTTTCCCGCCTGGGCATACCCCCACCCTGCCCAACCACTCTCTACCAGGTCGCCATGATGGTTCGCGATTTGCGCATTTTCGGCCGCTGCATTCTTAGCGTCTTGGCGGTTCTCCCGGTCAGCGCCGTGTCGAATGCGCTCGCCGAAGACAAGCTCGATTTCAACCGCGACATCCGCCCGATCCTTTCGAACAATTGCTTCAAGTGCCATGGCTTCGACGACAAAACTCGCGAGGCCGGCCTGAGACTCGACCGAGCAGACGCTGCCACCAAACCGCTGGAAAGCGGATCCGTCGCCATCGTCCCGCACAAGAGCAGCGAAAGCGAGCTATTCCGCCGCGTGTCATCCCAGGACGAAGGCGAAAAAATGCCGCCCCCCGATAGCGGTAAAAAACTCAGCGACGACGAAATCGCCAGGCTCAAGCGCTGGATCGACGAAGGAGCTGAATTCAAAGCCCACTGGTCGTTCATTCCTCCTCAGCGTTCACCGATGCCAGAAGTGACACACAACGATTGGGGCCGCAATCCGATCGACCAATTCACGCTCGCACGACTGGAAAAGGAAAACCTCAAGCCATCGCCCGAGGCGGACAAGATCGCGCTGATCCGCCGGGTGACCTACGACCTCACCGGTTTGCCGCCGACGCTGGCCGAGGTCGAAGCCTATTTGCTCGATAATTCGCCCACCGCCTATGAGAAGGTCGTCGATCGCCTGCTGGCCTCGCCGCGCTTCGGCGAACACATGGCCCGCTACTGGCTCGACGCGGCGCGCTATGCCGACACCCACGGCCTGCATTTCGACAACGAGCGATTCATCTGGCTCTACCGCGACTATGTCGTCAATGCATTCAATGCCAACAAGCCATTCAACCAATTTGCGCTCGAGCAAATCGCGGGCGACCTGCTTCCAAACGCCACGATCGAGCAGAAAATCGCCACCGGTTTCAACCGCAACAACGTAACGACCAACGAAGGCGGATCAATCGACGACGAGGTGCTCGTTCGCTACGGCGTCGATCGCGTCGAGACCATGTCCACTGTGTTCCTCGGTCTCACGCTCGGTTGTGCCGTCTGCCACGACCACAAGTTCGACCCGGTCACGCAAAAGGAGTTTTACCAGCTCTTCGCGTTCTATAGCTGGAGCGCCGACAAGGCCATGGATGGCAACATCCAATTGCCGCCCCCTTATGTCAAAAATGCCTCCGCCGACGAGCAGGCGCAGCTCGCTGAAATCGACAAGAAGATCGCCGAAACGCGGAAGCAGATCGCCGACGAGCTGGCGAAGATCGAATACGTCGAACCCGCGGACTCCGCCGCGCAAGTCAGCGTTCCCCGAGCCAACCGAGTATGTATGGATTGACGATGCCACTCCCCCCGGCGCCAATCAACAAGGCAACTCCCCCTGGGAGTTCGTTGGCAAGGCGCACATCGCCCCGTTCAGCGGCGAGCGCGTGAGCACGCGCACGGCCAAAGGCGTGAGCCAGCATTACTTTACCGAAGCCAATCCACCGCTGCGCGTCGGCGAGCAGGACAAGCTATTTACCTACGTCTATCTCGACCCCAACAACCCGCCCAAGACCATCATGCTCCAATGGAACGACGGCACTTGGGAACATCGCGCGTTCTGGGGCGAAGATCTGATCGCGTTCGGCAGCGGCGCGCAAAGCCCTAATCACTTGCACCTGGGACCATTGCCCAAGACCGGCGAATGGGTGCGCCTCGAAGTTGAGGCCGAGAAAGTCGGTCTGCCCGGCGGCACCGCAATCAACGGTTGGGCATATACGCAATTCGACGGCCGCACCTATTGGGACAAGTCAGGCATCGTCACTCGCTCGCCGCAAGCGGGCAACGGTTTCGACTCGCTTGCCAAGTGGGACGCCTACGAGCGGTCGCAATCAAAGTCCTCGCTTCCCGATCCGATAAAGCCGCTCGATCAAGGTCGAACCCGAAAAGCGCACCGACGATCAGAAGAAGCAAGTCCGCGACTATTTCCTCCAAAAGATCTATCCCAAGACGCGGCCGGCATTCGAAGCGTTCGAAAAACAGATCGCCGCCTACGACAAACAGAAAAAAGACCTCGACGCCAAGATCCCGGCCAGCATGGTCATGGAAGATATGCCCAAGCCGCGCGACACTTTCGTGCTTGATCCGCGGGCAATACGACAAGAAGGGTGACAAGGTCGAAGCCGGACATTCCGTCGGCCCTCGGCAAGCTCCCGACGATGCCCCCAAGAACCGCCTCGGTCTCGCCGGCTGGATCACCGCCCGCGAAAACCCGTTGACCGCGCGCGTAACCGTCAACCGCTTTTGGCAACAGTACTTTGGCACGGGCCTCGTGAAAACACCCGAAGACTTCGGAGCGCAAGGGGAGTGGCCCACGCACCCGGAACTTCTCGACTGGCTCTCGGTGGATTTCGCCGAAAGCGGTTGGGACATCAAGCGGCTGCAAAAGCTGATTGTTACCTCGGCCACGTATCGCCAATCGTCGCAAGTGACGCCGGAGCACCTATCGCGCGACCCGTCGAACGAGCTCTTGACCCGCGGGCCCCGCTTCCGCATCGACGCCGAGATGGTCCGTGACCAGGCCCTTTACCTGGGCGGCCTGTTGAGCGAAAGGCTCGGCGGCCGCGCCGGTGCGTCCGTATCAGCCGGAAGGAATCTGGGAAGCCGTGGCTTTCAAGGGGAGCAACACCGAATACTTCAAGCCCGACCAAGGCGACTCGCTTTACCGCCGCACGCTGTACACATTCTGGAAACGCACGGCCCCGCCACCCTCGATGGTCACATTCGACGCTCCCAATCGCGAGTCGTGCGTGGTTCGCCGCGGCGGACTAACACGCCACTCCAGGCTCTGGTGCTGATGAACGACAAGCAGTTTGTCGAGGCGGCCCGATTCTTCGCCGAGCGCGCGATGCGCGAGGGCGGCGCTTCGTCCGACGAGCGGCTGGCCTACGCGTTCCGCCTGGCAACAGCTCGCCGCGCCAAGCCCGATGAGCTGGCGGTCCTCGGCCGCGTGTTCCAAAAGCACCTGGCCGATTACAAAGCCAATGCCGACGCCGCAAAGAGCCTGCTCGATGTGGGCGATAAGAAAACCGATTTGACCAAGCTCGACCCGGCCGAGCTCGCGGCATACACCATGACCACCAGCCTGATCCTGAACTTGGATGAAACGATCACCAAGGAATAGACCATGAACCCGATCAGCGAATTCCAACTCGCCGAAACTCGCCGCTTCTTCTTCGGCCGAATGGCAACCGGCATCGGCGCCGCGGCGCTCGGGTCGCTGTTGAACCCGTCTCTGTTCGCGAGCGATGCGACCGCTTCAGCAGACACACTCACCACCGCCGGCGAAGAAGCCATCCTGCGCAAGCTGCACCACGCCCCGCGCGCAAGCGCGTGATCTGGCTGTTCATGGCCGACGGGCCTTCGCAGCTCGAAATGTTCGATTACAAACCCAAGCTCGGCGAGTTCTTCGACAAAGACCTGCCCGACAGCATCCGCATGGGCCAGCGCATCACGACGATGACCTCCGGCCAGTCGCGATTTCCCGTCGCGCCCAGCATGTTCAAATTCGCGCAGCACGGCAAGGCCGGCGCCTGGGTCAGCGAGCTTCTGCCTCACCTGGCGTCGATCATGGACGACCTGTGTCTCGTCAAGAGCGTTCACACCGAGGCCATCAACCACGACCCCGCGATCACGTTCATTCAGACCGGCAGCCAAATCCCCGGCCGACCAAGCATGGGGGCCTGGCTCAGCTACGGCATCGGCTCGCCCAACGCCGACCTGCCCGCCTATGTTGTGCTCCATTCGAGGCTGCCAAAAAACGCTCAGCCGCAGGCGCTCTTCTCGCGCCTCTGGGGCGCCGGCTTTTTACCGACCAAGCATCAAGGCGTTGCGCTCCGCTCGACCGGCGACCCGGTGTTGTATCTTTCGAACCCTCCCGGCGTCTCCGGCGAGACGCGCCGGCAGATGCTCGACGGTTTGGCCGAATTGAATCAGAAGAAACACGCGCAATGGGGCGACCCCGAGATCCTCTCGCGCATCGCGCAATACGAGATGGCGTTCCGCATGCAGACCTCAGTGCCTGAATTGGTGAACACGTCGCAGGAGCCGCAGGCCGTGCTCGACATGTACGGGCCGGATGTAAAGGAACCCGGCACGTACGCCTACAACTGTTTGCTCGCGCGCCGACTGGCCGAACGCGGAGTCCGATTCACGCAGGTCTTCTTGCGCGGCTGGGACCAGCACAACAACCTGCCGAAGCAACTGCCCGACATGTGCAAGGCGATGGACCAGCCGACCGCCGCATTGATCAAGGACCTCAAGCAGCGCGGGCTGCTCGACGATACGCTCGTCGTCTGGGGCGGCGAATTCGGCCGCACAGTTTACAGTCAGGGCGCTCTAACAAAAGACAATCACGGCCGCGATCATCACCCGCGGAATTTCTGCATGTGGATGGCCGGCGCGGGCGTAAAGCCCGGTCTGGTCTACGGCGAGACGGACGACTTCAGCTACAATATTACCGAAAAGCCTGTACACGTCCACGATCTGAACGCTACGCTGTTGCACCTGCTCGGGCATCGACCATGAGAAGCTGACCTACCGCTTCCAGGGCCGTGACTTCCGGCTGACCGATGTGCACGGCACGGTCGTCAAAGACATCCTCGCCTAGACCGTCCCTCATCCCCTCCTCATCCCCTGCTCCCCATCCCCTAATCTCCTTAGGGTTTGAATTCGCCGTCGGTGCTCTGCTTCTGAAAGATCGGCAAGTGGCGGTAGTAGACCTCGAGGATCATCGTAGCCAGTGAAGTGCAATACAGCCGCTGGCCGCGCTCGCCGTGGTCGCTGGGATCGTTCACGAACCAGCTCCCCGCCTCATTGCCCTGCATGGCCTGAGTCTGCACCAGGGAATCGCGCATCGCCTTGTTCCACTTCTCCCACTCCTCCCCTTCCCAGTGTCGCATCACCTGCGTCGCATAGTAGTTGTAATACATATTGGCTTTCGGGCCGGTTGACGGGCCTTTCCCCGAAATCCAACCGACGCCGCGCACAAGCGACGGGTGCTCCTTCTTCCAGCCCAGATACATGCGGCAAAGCAAGCCGATGGCGGTGGTCGCGTCGCCTTGTCCCGGCCCGGTGTAGCCATAGAACGCGCCGGATTCGGTCTGCACTTTGTCCAAAAACGCGTAGGCGCGTTGCACCGACTCGCGCGGCACTTCCAGGTAACCGAGATGCCCGCTCTTAAGCGCCATCACCTGCCACCCGACGACCGACGTGTCGCCCGGCTGGCCAGGCTCATATCGCCAGCCGCCGTCGGCGGCCTGCGCTGCCGCGATAAAGTTGACCGCGGCCTGCGCATACGGCTGCAACGCTTTGTCGTGCGTCATCGCGTAGGCCTCGCAGATCACGATCGACGCCAGACCGTGCGAGTACATTGTGCCTTGCGGCTCGTGCCAGCTTCCGCCCGGACCATATCGCGTCCGCTGCTGCTGGACATTCTTCATCAAAAATGTCAGGCCGTTGTAGACAACTTCCTTGTACTTCCCTTCCAAGTGCGTGTGGCCGGCGCCCAAAAACGGCAACAGCGCCATCGCCGTCGCGCCGTTACGCGCCTTGTCGGCACTGCCGCCGTTGGCGTTCCTGTTCTTTTTGAGGTCGAAGTTCCAGCCGCCGTCGGGAAGCTGCTGCTTCGCCAACCAAGCAAGTGCCCGAGCCACCGCCGCTTCGCTGGCCTCGGTCCCTCCGTTCTGACGAACGAGCGAGCCGCGGTTCGCCGCGCCGCGATAACCCGCGATGCTCGTGCCCGGACCTTGGCCGATCTTCGACGAGATAATTGCCGGGCCAGAGAGCAGCGCAGCCGACGGGTCAATGTCCAGCGTCGTGTTCGCGGCCAACTGGTCGCTCATGATCTCGCTGAAGCTCGGAATATCCGATTGGTCCGCCGCCTGCGGGTCTTGCGGAATATCCGACGAGTCCAGTTCGCGATCGTCCACCGGCGTCAGGTCCGCCTCGCTTTGCAGGTCTTCAAGTGTTGTCGCTTCGGGCGCGGCAACGACCAGGTCCAGCCGCTCTTTGGGGTCTATGCGCGTGAACCAGAGCGCCATCACGAGCAAGATAATGATGTGCACCACCATGCTCGCCAACCAGCTTGGCGCCATGCGGAGCCATTCGGCGGTTGAATGTGCCCCTTCCTTCTGGGCCGGCGATTCTTGAGGCAGCGCTTGCGTTGTCGGCGCTTGAGGCGGCGCGACGAAAGCGGGCGAAGTGGATGCAGTATTTATGACAACCGCCGCGGTCGGCGCCGGCTTGGCAACCGGCGGAGTGCCGACCGCCTGCGTGGCGGGGGTGCCGCCTTTAAGCGGAGCGCCATTACCGCTCGGTTTCCCGGCTGGGGTGGTTTCGCTGGCTGGGTTTTGAGTCGCCATGACAATGAACCGAAGGTCGCTCGGCCTGTGCCTCTAGCTTAACCGGCGTGCCGAGACGGGCAAGTTCCATACATATTCTAGTCAGTTTGCGACTAAAAAATGGCGAAAATCAACCGGAACCCGTGCCGCGTGGCCCATCCTCGTCCGGAAGCGCGAACGTGTTCGGCTCATCTGCCGCTACACCAACACCCTCGACAGTCGCCGCTCCATCCCCCACCGGATTGTGGCACGCATACCCATGCCCGTGCGGCTCGGCCGTCCAGCCAGGATACACGCTCACGCAGCGATCGAGCGCATTGAGGCACCGCGGGTGGAATGTGCAGCCGGTGGGCAGCCGTGCACAGATCGGGGGGCTGGCCTTCGATCGGCGTCAGGCGGTCGCCGGCGGCGTCCAGCCGGGGGATTGATCGCAGTAGGCCGACCGTGTAAGGGTGCCGCGGCTGCGCGAACAGGTCGTCAACGCCGGCCTCTTCGACGAACTTGCCCGCGTACATCACGTTCACGCGGTGGCAGATGCTGGCGACGATCCCCGAGGTCGTGCGTGATCAGGATGATCGCGGTGCCTTCGGACTGCTGCAGCTCCTTCATCAGCTCCAGAATCTGCGCCTGGATCGTCACATCAAGCGCCGTCGTCGGTTCGTCGGCGATCAGAATCCGCGGCTTGCAGGCAGAGCGCCATGGCGATCATCACCCGCTGCCGCATGCCGCCCGAGAACTGGTGCGGGTAGTCGTGAATGCGGCGCGCGGCGGCGGGAATGCCGACGCGCTCCAGCATTTCGATCGCGTGGCGAAGCGCCTGAGAATAGTTATGCCGCAGGTGCAGTCGCGTGACTTCCGTGACCTGCTCGCCGACGGTCAGGAATGGGTTGAGCGAGGTCATCGGGTCCTGAAAGATCATTGCGATGCGGTTGCCGCGGACCGTGGCCAGCTCGCGCTGCTTCATCCGCAACAGGTCGCGGCCTTCGAAGATTGCTCGACCCCTGCGTCACGCGGCCGGGTGGCCGCGGAACGAGGCCGAGAATCGCCAGGCTGCTCACGCTTTTGCCCGAGCCGCTTTCGCCGACGATGCCAAGCGTCTCGCCGGCGGAAAGTTCGTACGAGAGCGTATCGACGGCGCGGATCACGCCATCGTCGGTCTTGAACTCGACGCTCAGGTTCTCGACGCGTAGCAGCGGATCAGACATGGCAGAGAAGGAGATAAGGGGGTCGGACGAGGATGACGGGGATGAAGAAGTTATTGGTGTTGATTCGCGAGACTTAGCCGGAAATCAGTAAGACCTGGTCCATATACACTTTCCTTCCTATCTCCAATATATCCATCATCCCCCTATCCCCTTCTCTGGTCTGTGATTCATCGATTCTTCAGCCGCGGATCAAGCGCGTCGCGCAGACCGTCGCCGAACATGTTCAGTGAAAACAACGTCAGGCCAAGCGCCAGGCTCGGAAACACTACCAGCCACCAGTAAATCTTGATCGGCGTGATCACCTGCATGCCCTCGTTCGCCATCAGTCCCCAGGAAACATCGGGCCGCGCCACGCCGAGGCCGAGGAACGAAAGAAACGCCTCAAAGAGCATCACGTTGGGGATCGTAAGCGTCAGGTACACGATCACGACGCTCAGCACGTTCGGCAGCAGGTGACGAAAAATAATCCGCGCGCGCCGGCGCCGATCGTTCGCGCGGCCTCGATGAACTGGTTCTGCTTGAGCGAAATCACCTGCCCGCGGACGACGCGCGACATGGTGAGCCAGTAAATCGCGCCCACCAGGATGAAGAACACGAAGATTCGGTCGATGCCGTGGCGGTCGAGCCAATCGCGCCAGATTACGTTATCTACCACCGAGATGATAAAGATCACGACGAAGATGAACGGAACCGAGTAGAGCACATCGACCAGCCGCATCATCGCGTTGTCGATCCGCCCGCCGAGATAGCCGGCCACGGCGCCGTAAGTGACGCCGATCGCCAGCGACACCAGTGTCGCCACCAGTCCGACGGCCAGCGACACGCGCGAACCCCACAGCAGCCGCGAAAACACGTCGCGGCCGAGGATGTCGGTGCCGCCGATGTTGTTTAGTTGATACGTGCCAAACCAACGCGTGCGCAGATCCAACAGTAGCCGCGCCAGCGGTCCGAGATCGCCAAAGCCATTGCGAATGAATCGCTCGCGCGCACTGTTGTCCTCGGGCATGTGGAACTGCTCGACAAACAGCGGATCGACCGTCGGCGGAATGTACTGGTTCTTCACTTCCTCGGCCCGCGGCGGCGCAACCGGCAATAGCGGCGTGAGAATTGATAGCGTGGTGATGAGAACGAGGCACGACAGCGCCGCCATTGCCGCATAGTTTTTTCGCAGACGGCGCCAGGCGTCGCGGCCCAGCGACACGCCGCGGATTCGCCGTGCCTCTTCGAGCAACTGCGGCGTACCGCTCCAACTCGGTCTCGGCCGCGCGACGAACGGAGATTTGTGCGTCGTCTGCCATCATTCAAGCTTCACGCGCGGATCCAGGAACGTGTACGACAGATCGACCAGGAAATTCAACGAATACAGGATCACGGTGTAGAGCATGACCAGCCCCATCGACAACGGGTAATCTCGCTGAATCGCGGATTGAACGAAGTGAGTGCCGAGGCCCGGGATCGCAAAGATCTGCTCCACGACGAGCGAACCGGTCAGGATGCCGGCGATTGCCGGGCCGAGGTAGCTGACCACCGGCAGTACGGCGCCTTTCAGCGCATGCCGCACGATCACCGTCCGGCGAGGCAAACCCTTGGCGTAGGCCGTGCGAATGTAGTCTTGCGACAACACTTCGAGCATGCCAGTGCGCGACAGCCGCGCAATATAAGCCGCGTACGGCGCCCCCAGACAAATCGCCGGCAGAAGCAGGTTTTCAAGCCTCCCCCAGCCCCCCGCGGGAAAGATCGGCACGATGAACACGAACAGCAGAATCGCCAGGCTCGCGATCAGAAAACCGGGAAGCGCAATGCCGACCGTGGCCACCGACATGAATGCTACATCGAGCGGCGTGCCGCGCCACACGGCGGCCAGAGTGCCGGCGGTCAAGCCAACCGCCACCGCAAACAGCGTCGCCAGGATGCCGAGCGAAGCGGAGATCGGAAAACCCTCGGCGATGACCTCGTTCACCGAATAATCGGCGAGCTTGATGCTCTCGCCCAAATCCAGCCGCAGGTACTCGAGCAGCCGATCGAAGTACTGCACCAGCGGCGGGTCGTCGAGATGGTAACGCGCCCTCAGGTTCTGCTCCACGATCGGATCCAGCTTGCGGTCGCTGGCGAACGGCCCGCCGGGAACCGCGCGCATCAACACGAACGAGACCGTGAATACGATCCACAGCGTGATCACGAACCAGACGAGGCGGCGAACCACGAACGCGGTCACAATGCGCTCCGCCGCGCGAGCCTTGGTTGCGGCGGCCTTCGCCTCGTCGTCGATCCAAATGTACTTCAGTGGGTGGAACTCGTGGAAGTTGGGGTAATACCCACGGACGTACGGTTTCGACATGCTCGTCGACACGTAGAAATACACAGGGATGATCGGCAGCTCGTGCATCACGATCGCCTCGGCCTGATGATAATAGTCGGCACGCTTCTGTTCGTCGGCTTCGCGCTGTCGCCTGAAGGACAAGCTCGTCAAATTTTGAATTCTTGTAGCCGGTCTGGTTCTGGCCGCTGTCGCTCATCCAGAGCTTCAGGAACGTGATCGGGTCGGGATAATCCCCCACCCAGCCGGCTCGCGAAATCTGATAATCGCCGCTCGTCTGGTTCGCCTGATACACGTTCCACTCCAGGCCCTTCAAGTCGATCCGCACGCCCAACCCCCGCTGCCACTGGCTCTGCACCAACTCGGCCACGGCGCTGTGCGTGTCGTTCGTGTTGTATTGCAGCTCGAGCTTGGGGAAACCGCGGCCGTCCGGATAACCGGCCTCAGCCAACAACTCCCGCGCCTTTTCGACGTCGAATTCATCGCACAGAGCGGGCCGATAATCGGAATGTTTTTCGATCACCGACGGTACCATGCTCCGCGCCGGCTCGTGACCCGCCTTGAGAATCCTCGCGGCAATGTCTTCCTTATTAATCGCGAGGTTAAGCGCGCCGCACGCGCGCGTCGTCCAGCGGCGGCTGCCTCACGTTCAAACGATAGAACTCCGTGATCATGAGCGGCGCCGGTTGAAAGTCGGGGCGGTCCTGTGCGAGCAATTCCGGCACGATCGGGCTGGGAACAAATTCGATCCAATCGACCTGGCCGGTGAGGTACAAATTGAGACTCGTGGTGTGCGACTCGGCCGCCGTGCAATCGACGATGTTCAATCGCACGTTGTCGCGGTCCCAGTACGTTTCGCTCTTCACCAAACGCACGCGGTCGCGGAGGCGACGCGTCTCCACCCGAAACGCACCGTTGGTGACGATGTTCCCCGGCTTGGTCCACTCGCGGCCGTGTGTCTCCACGCAAACGCGGTTCACTGGCGCATACGGATAGAACCCGCAGAGCGTGAGGAAATACGGCACCGGGTGGCGCAGCTCGACGGTGAGCGTGGAATCGTCGATCGCCTTGACTCCGACTGCGCCAAAGTCGAGAAGTATCCAAGCGTAATCCCGGCCGCTCGCGCCCCCCTTGTGAAAGCGGCGGCGCTTGCCGTTGACTTCGACCACGTAAACGCGATCGTCGGTCGCGCCATCAGCGATTTCAGAACCCGGCTCTTCGATCGCCAATAGCTCGCCTCTGACGATTCGCCCCGGTGCAAATCGTAGCGCGGCCGGATCGTCGGAGTCTGATTTCGGCAGCTCAATCTCGACCGAGTCCCCGACCTCGAACTGCCGCTTGTTGAACCGCTCGGCATTCACGATGTACCACATCTCGTACGAATACTCCGACGCCGTCGCCGGGTGCAACAGCCGTCGCCACGAATACACAAAATCGTCGGCGGTCATCGGCGTACCGTCGCTCCAGCGCGCATCGTCGCGCAATCGAAACGTGTATGTCTTTTTGTCCTCCGAGACGTCCCATGACTTCGCCACCCCCGGCACGGGCTTGAGATTCTTTGGCTCCCACTCGGTCAGGCCCTCGAAAATGGCATTCAGAATGCGATGCTCGGGCACTCCGGTGGCCAGCGCCGGGTCGAGCGTCTTGGGCTCCGTGCGATTGGCAAGCGTGTAGTCGGCCGGCGGCGAGCGTTGCGCACAGACAGGGAATACCCGACGGCCGATGCTAGCAACACACCGACGACGGCCAGGAAGATCGTGCGCGAGTTATTCAGACGGTGCATTGATCGTGCATCAGTGGCGTTGATATGGAGCTTGATCGAGCTGTGTCAATCTCATCGTAACGGTGCAGTCGGCGAGCGGCAAAGGCCAGGCCGGAGTTGCAACGCCGATAGGTGAAGCACCGCATGCCGTATCGAACATCAAGCTTTTGCAATTGGAACCGGTCCAAATCTTTGCGTTGCGGTGGCCGACCGCTTAGAATATCGGCCGTAGCATTTGAGTGTCCGGGCCGGGAGGTCGGTGTCCACGTTCTGTGGCTGCTCGGGTATTCGTGCAGGTCCCATCGCTTCGTCATTCGACATTTTATTCGCCCGCGTGATTGCGCATGGTTGCGTGCGCAAGCGTGAAAAGTCACGATCCGCGGCCGCGAACGAGCCACATGGCAATCATTGCAAAGGAATCGCACCCGTGAAGCTGCTCGAGGAACCATCGCCCGCCGCCAAACCAGTTCGAAACTCCACTTTCGCGCAACAGGAGGCCAATGGGTTGAGCGACACGGTTTCGCAATCGGGTCTGAACGACCTTTGCAACCTGTTTAAGCTCCTGGCCGACGACACGCGATTGCACATTCTCAACCTGCTCTTGCAAACGAAGGAACACCACGTCAGAGCGTTGTGCGATCATTTGGGGCAAAGCCAGCCCGCGGTCAGCCATCATCTGGCGCTATTGCGAACGGCCGGATTCATCGAGTGCCGCCGCGAGGGGAAACACAACTTCTATCGTTTGGCGCCCGAGCGTTTTGAGAACCTTTTGGACAGCGTAGTAGCGGGCGGGGCGGGTGGCGCGAGTCGGCAGAAGGTGCTTCAATTGGGCAAGTACACGCTGCGCCGCGACGCGTGAATGCGAGGATCGCGCAACCCTACTAGGGCGATCGGATCGCAATGTTGCGGTACATCACCTCGCTGCCATGGTCCTGAAAACCGACGTGCCCCTCACGCTTAAAATCCTTGAGCGCCTTTGAGAATTTGTTCTTCGTGCCGTCAGGGTTCTTGCCACCTTCGGTCCATCGGTCGAGGTCCATCTCGTTGACCTTCTCGCCGTTCATCTTGACGACCAACTTGCTTCCTTTGGCCGTAATCTCGACCTTATTCCATTCGTCTTTCTTGGCGTTGTCCTTCGTCGGCGCAACCAAGTCGTAGATACTCCCCACGCTGTGCTTGCCAGGGTTTCGCGACGGATTGTCCACCTGAATCTCGATACCGGTCTGCACCGGATCGGCCGGCTTGTCGGTGCGAATAAAAATGCCGCTATTACCTTTGGTTTTGAACTCCAGTTCCAGAACGAAGTCGCCGTATCGGTCCTTGGTCCAGATGTCGCCGCCCCCCTTCTTCAGCACCATCGCGCCGTCCTTCACCTCCCAGCCGCTGGGCGCTTTGCCCTGGGCATTTTGCCAGCCGGAAAGATCGACCTTGACCGACTCATATATAGTGAGGAAATCTTTCGACTCAATCGGCTCATCGGCGCTGACAAGCGCCGATGAGCACATGACGCCAACGAGCGACAAAAACAGCCATTGGTATGCTAGACAGCGCATGTTGTCACCCTCGTGTGTTATGTGTTTGCCAATTCGCGATCCGCGATGTCGCGCAAGTACTGCTCCGATTCGTCGCTTCGCGTCTTGCGAACGTGGTCGAGGACTTTCTGAGCTTCGCTTTTGTGACCGCCGCCGCGCAACCGCTCGGCTAACAGCAGGCAGCTCTTGGCAGCCTGAATCCGTTCGTATCCGCTGGCTTTTTCTGATGCCGCCAAACACGCTGCAACGCCGCCCGGCTCGCCAATGTTCGCCAACGCCCAAACGGCTACGGTGCGAATATCCGCATCATCATCCGTGGTCGCGCAATTAACCGCGTCGAGCGACTCCTTGTCGCGCAAAACGCCGAGGTTCTGCACGAGCGTCACCCGTCGTTTTCCCTTGGATTCGCCGAATGCGCGGCGCAATTCGGCGGCCGCGGCGCCACCGCCGATCGCGGCGAGCGCCTGTGCCGCCGGCTCACAGAGCTCCTCGTCGGACAACAGCTTGCCGAGCGCGGTCGCGACTTCCGCCCCCCCGCAAACCTGAAGCTCGCGAACGACAAACTCCTTGACCGCTTTCGCGCGATCTCCGCCAAGTGCGGCCGCCAAAGATTCACCAAACCGCTTGCGTCCGTCATCCTCCAACCCGCCAGCCCGAACGGCCAGCGCATGCAGCGCATACCGCGCCTTCCCATCGTCCTCCTTCCCCGGCTCCACCAGCAATTCAACGAGCCCACGAACCGCGTCGGCCCCGCCGCTCGATAGCTCATCGAGCGCCTTGTTCACCACATCACGATCGATTTTGTTGAGAATCCCACGCTCACTCGGCGCGGGCATATGATCGACAAGAGCTTGGATTGATTCAGCCATGATTTCCTAACCTCGCTTCAAACCCCGAACCCTGAACCCCGAACCCTGAACCCTACAAATGCCACGGCGCCCGCATCGGCGGGCTCACCAACCGATTGGCTTCCTCGTCGCCGACGATCTGCTCCTTCACCGGATCGTATCGCAGCTTGCGGCCCGTCCGGATCGCAATGTTGGCCAGATGCAACAAACTCGCGCAGCGGTGCGACGCCTCGGCGCCGCCCCCCGCCTCTTTCCGCGTTTTCACCGCCTCGGCAAACGAACGCAGCGGCTGCGGGTCGGGCATCGCCTCCACCTCCTTGCGATCCTCCTCGCGCAAATCGGCCAGGCTCACCCCGCGCGACGACGGCCCCTCGTATGGCTTCCCCCACTCGCCGCTTTCGAGCACGATCGTCAGACCGTCGGCGTAGCGCAGCTCCACCCAGCCCCACATCCCGCACACCTCCGGGTGAGCCGGCGGCGCATACGCCTCGATCTCCACCGGGCTCGTGTCGTCCTTGCCGTAGGTCCACTGGAGCGGGTCGATGGAATGCTGCCCCATGTCGGCCAGCCCGCCCCCCTCGTAGTCCCAGTAGTTGCGGTGCGTGCCGCCAACTCGCTCACGGACGTACGGCTTCAGCGGCGAGGGGCCGCAGTACATGTCCCAGTCGAGATTCTTCGGCACCGGCTCCGGCTTCAGGTTCGGCTTGCCGCTCCATTCGGCGACCTTCAGGCCCCCCTTGCGATGAATCACCGCCGGGCACTCCTTCAACAGTCCGCTTCGCATGATCTTGTGAATCGCGATGTCGTTCGAATTGCGGCTGTTGCCGAAGCGGCCGAACGTGCCGATCTGAAAAATGCGGTTGTATCGCTTGAACGCATCAACCACCGCGCGTCCCTCGGCGATGAACCGCGTCATCGGCTTTTCGCAAAGCACGTCCTTGCCCGCCTCGGCCGCGGCGATCGAGATCAGCGCGTGCCAATGCGGCGGCGTGGCGATCGCGACCAGGTCGATGTCCTTCCGCTCCAGCACGCGGCGAAAGTCGGTGTAAAACTCTTTGTTGTCGGCGCGGTCGAGAAACTTCACGTCGCACTGCGCGAGCATGCGCACGTTGTGCCCCTCCTGCAGCCGGCGAAACGTCTGCGGCCCCTGCCCGCCGCAGCCGATGAGCGCCCGCCAAACGTGTCGCTCGGCGCGACATGTCCTTGCCCGCCAAGCACGTGGCGCGGCACGATCGTAAACAGCGCAGGCGCCGCGGCCGCGGTCTGAACGAACCGGCGGCGCATCATCTTGCCATTGCTTTTATGCGACATGCTAGTTCTCCCGTTTGCGTCTAGCCGACTGTTGTGACGCTCCGGCACGGCAATGTCAAGTTTCGCCGTAGGCCGCCAGACCCGCCGACGTGACGAAATCTCCGCCTCCGAACAGTTCGCGCGGAATTTGCGATTCGGCCGAAAAATTGCTATCTTGAAAGCTCCGGTTCCCACCCCCGCCGATGCGGCCGCGGCCGCACTCACCGGCCTCCCGCGCAACGTTCGACATGACGTTCTCCACAAACATCGCGCGCCGTCCGATATGCGCCGTCGCGTTCACGCTGGTCTTGTTCATTCCAGCCGCTCGATTGCGCGCCGACGATGCCGCTCCGGCCGCGAAGGAGCTAACCGGTAAGGAAATCTACATCGTCCAGTGCGCCTCCTGCCACGGGTCCGCCGGCGAAGGCGTAGCCGATAAGCACGACGAACCGCTCTATGGCGACAAGTCGCTCGCCGACCTCGCCAAAGTCATCCACGAGACGATGCCCGAGGACGCTGAGAAAAAGTGCACCGAGGAGGAAGCTCAAAAGGTCGCCGCCTACATTCGCGAGACCTTCTACACCGCCGAGGCCCGTGCCCGCCACCGGCCGCCGGTGATTGACCCGGCTCGGCTCACCGTCCGCCAATATTCACAAGTCGTCGCCGACCTTTTGGCGACCTCCTCCGACGAGCCGACGATCGGCGACGAGCGCGGTCTCAAAGGCGACTACTACAAATCGCGCAACACGCGCCGCAACGAGCGCGTCTTTGACCGAATCGACCCCAAGATCGACTTTAACTTCGCCGCCGGCAGCCCCGAGACCGAGAAAATCAAGCCCGAAGAATTCTCGATGCGCTGGGACGGTTCCCTCCTCGTCGATGAAACCGGCGACTACGAGTTCTCCATCAAATCTGAAAACGGCGTCCGCCTCTGGGTGAACAATCCCGACAAGGCCCTGATCGACGAATGGGTCAGCTCCGGCGAGGTTCGCGAACCAGTCCAGTCGCTTCGGCTGCTCGGCGGCCGTGCGTATCCGATCCGCGTCCAATTCTTCAAGTTCAAGGACAAGTCGGCTTCGGTCGTGCTCCGCTGGAAAACGCCAAGCGGCGTGTGGGAAGTGATCCCCGCACGGCACCTTGTCCCGCGCAGCGTGCCGCAAACGTTCGTCGTCACCACCCCCTTCCCTGCCGACGATGGCAGCGCAGGCTACCCCCGCGGCACCTCGGTCTCAAAAGCCTGGGACAAGGCGGCGACCTCCACCGCGATCGAAGTCGCCAACCACATCGTCGCCAACATCGACAACCTCGCGAACACCCGCTCCGACGCCGCCGATCGCCGCGACCGCGTGCAGGAGTACTGCCGCCGCTTCGCCGAACGCGCCTTCCGCCGCCCGCTGTCCGATGAAGACCGGCAATTCTTCGTCGATGCGCAATTCACCGACTCCAACGAGCTAGACTCCGCGGTCAAGCTTTCGATGCTGTTGATCCACAAGTCGCCGCGTTTCTTGTATCCCGAGATTCACGACGGCTCGATCGATGATTACGACGTCGCCACGCGGCTATCCTTCGCTCTCTGGGATTCGCTGCCCGATCGCGAGCTGCTGGACGCCGCCGCAAAAGGCGAGCTGAAAACCCGCGACCAGGTGACCGCGCATGCCCAGCGCATGCTCGCCAACCCGCGAGCCAAGGCCAAGCTTCGCGACTTCTTCCATCACTGGCTGCCGTTCGACGAAGCCGAGGACATCTCCAAGGACCGCGAAGCGTACCCCGACTTTGACGATGCCGCCATCGCCGACCTGCGCACGTCGCTCGAGCGGTTCATCGACGGCGTCGTGTTCAGCGACAAGTCGGACTACCGCGAGCTGCTGCGTGCCGATTACCTGCTGCTGAACCATCGGCTGGCAAAGCTCTACGGCGCCGAAGTCCCCGACGACGGCGAGTTCCACCGCGTCGCGCGCGATGCAAAAGAACGCGCCGGCGTCGTCACTCATCCATTCCTGCTTGCCGCGCTCGCCTATCACAAGTCCAGCTCGCCGATCCATCGCGGCGTGTTCGCCACGCGAAAACTCCTCGGCCGAACGCTGATGCCGCCCCCCGCCGCCATCCAGTTCATGGATGGCGATTTCGACCCGCACCTGACCATGCGCAAAAAGTCGCCGAGCTGACCAAGTCCGCTGCTTGCCAATCGTGCCACAGCGTGATCAACCCGCTCGGCTTCACCCTTGAGAACTACGACGCCCTCGGCCGATTCCGCACTGAGGACCAGGGCCGGCAGATCGACGCCACCAGCGTCTACAAATCGCTCTCGGGCGAGGAAACGCGGCTCAGCGGGGCGCGCGACCTGGCTGAATTGGCTGCCGCCAGCCCCGACGCACACAAGGCGTTCGTCGAGCAGTTGTTTGAACACACGGTCAAGCAACCGTCGGGCGCCTATGGCAGCGATACCGCCCAAAACTTGACAGCGACCTTCACGAAAGACGAGTTTAATATCCAGAAGCTCCTGGTTCAGATCGCCGCCACGGCGGCGATCCACGGCGTACCTGCGGAGCAGGCAAATAACCCAGTGGCCGACACTGCGGATCAAACGGCCAAAGCCGACTAAACGGAGACGTGACATGTTCACAACGCGTCGTGAGTTTCTGCGAGGTCTTGGCCTCTCCGCCGCGGCGATTCCGTTCGCCTGGAACCTGCCGAGCTTCGCACGCGCCGAAGGCGCCGCACCCGCCCCCGCCAAAAAGCGGCTGGTCGTGATGTTCAGCCCCAACGGCACGCTCCCCGACAAGTTCTGGCCCGACGAGGAAGGCGAGAACTTCACCCTCAAGCCGATCCTTGCCCCGCTCGAACCTTTCAAGGACCAGCATGCTGTTCTTGAAAGGCGTCGTCCAACAAGGTCCGCGGCGACGGCGACGGGCACATGCGCGGCATGAGCTGCCTGCTCACCGGCATCGAGCTGTTCCCCGGCAACATCCAGGGCGGCTCCGACACGCCCGCCGGGTGGGCCAAGGGCATCTCGATCGACCAGGAGATCAAGAACTTCTTCCAGAGCCGCGACGAATCGCGCACGCGGTTTGGCTCGCTGGAGTTCGGCGTGGCCGTGCCCGATCGCGCCGACCCGTGGACGCGGATGAGTCTACGCCGGCCCCAACCAGCCGGTCGCGCCGATCGACGACCCGTACCAGATGTTCGAAAAGCTCTACGGCCGCGTGAAGGACAAGGAGACGCTTGAAGAGCATCCTCGACGAAGTGACCGCCGACCTGCGGAAGATTCGCGACGCGGCCAGCGCCGCCGATCGCCGCCTTCTCGAAGAGCACGTGACGTTCGTCCGCGAGATGGAGGCCGAGCTGCACGAGCTCGTCGCAACAGCAGCTTGCTTATTGCGTGCCGCAGCTCGAGCAAGGCATCAAGAACACCAACGACAACATGCCGAAGCTCAGCCGGATGCAGATCGATCTGCTGGTCAATAGCTTCGCCAACGACATGGCTCGCGTGGCTACGCTGCAGTTCACCAACTCGGTCGGCAACGCAAAGATGCGCTGGCTCGAGCGTCGATAACGGGCATCACGAGCTGTCGCACGACCCGGACCTGAAGACCGAGTCGCAGGAAAAGCTGATGAAGATCAACGTCTGGTTCGCCGAGCAGCTTGCGTATCTGGTCAACAAGCTGCACGAGACGCCCGAGCCGGGTGGTGAGGGCACGATGCTCGACAACACGCTGTTCATCTGGACCAACGAGCTGGGCAAGGGGAACTCTCACACATCGAACGACATCCCCTGGTTCCTGGTCGGTGGCGGCTGGGGCTTCAAGATGGGCCGCTCGCTCAAGTATCAGCAGGTGCCGCACAACCGGCTGCACATCGCGCTGGCCAACGCCGCGGGCCACGGCATCACGACCTTCGGCAACCCCAAACTCTCGGCTGATGGCCCCCTGACGGGGCTTGTGTAAGGGGTTAGGGGTTAGGGTGTGGGGTTCAGGGACGCGAACGTTCGACGTCCAACGCTCAACGCTCAACATCCAAAGCCGGGGTTCTAGGGCGGTACACACGGTTTTAGTTTTTTGGGGTCTGGGGCCGTTTTGTGCGTTTGGGACTGGAAAACAGGGGGTTTTTTGAAGGTGCAAACAACCACTCAGCACGGATTTGAGGTGGCATGCGTATTTGCCGGTGAAAACAGGGTGTTTTGGGGTCAGAACCATAGGGGCGATGGGGGCTGTATGTACCTGCTTGGAGGCTCGTGGCGGGAGGCTGGGGACTGGGAAAGTGCGGTTTTCCCGCGGAAGACGCGGGTTTTTGGGTTTGAGGCGGCAGGTACAGTGAAGTGCGTTTGCGGAGTGTATGTACCTTTGCGCGACGCGAAGTGTGAAATTCCTCGGGAAAAGAGGGGGTTTTTGGGTGGTACAAGGAGCGGGGTAATGTACCGAGAGGCATGACGAAGGACGAAACCAGAATGACGAACAATGACGAAGCACGAATGACGAAGGGGCAGTTGAACAGGAGATAACAGAGGGAGCGGAGGGTACGGCGACCAGTTAACCGCGGAGGCACGGAGAGGACGGAACACAGAGTCGGAAGGACAAACGACGAATTTCATAGGAGTGCACGGAGGCGACAGAGAACACGGAGATAAACGACAGGTTTTGTCACAGGGGTGGCGCGGGCGCCGCTGTGTTTCTTGTTTGCGGTCCCGGCTGCGCTGGCCCGCCTGTGTTTTTTGGTTGCGGGCCCGGCTCGCCGACCCGCAAATTACGGAAGTTGGGATAAAACCTCGGGGCGGTTCGGTGGGTGGTTGGCGCAAGTAATGGTATAGTAAACATTTGTATCTAAACGCTTGTTTCGATGTGGGAGGGTTTTATCTCACGTGGTGCGCATTCGATGTCAGGGTTTAGGGGTTAGGGTTCAGAAAACAAACGTTCAACGTCCAACGCTCAACGTCGAACGTCCAATCCTGCAAAGCACAAGGCGGACCGGGGCGATTCATTGGTTCAGGGCAATAAAAAAGCCCACGTCCTTCGGCGGGCTCAGGACGGGGCTGGGCCGGCGGAAAGGCGTGGGCTCTAGAAAGTACCGGGCTTGGTTAGGCCCGGCGATCCATGGATACCGACTTAATTAGAACAAGTGTACACGTGCGGCGGGGTGCGAGTCAAGGGGTGGCGGAAAGTGTTTTAGCAGCCGGCGAGAGTCATCGGGGGCTGACGGGCACGGTTCCCGCGATTTGGTTCCTGGAACCTTTTCTCGCTTTTTCTCGCTCGGACCGAGGCGATACGACACCTGCGGTGATTGCAGGAATCCATTGGGCGACGGTAGAACAGAGTTTCGTCCAACGTCACGGCAAGGCTTGTATGCTGGTAAGATGGCCACTCTCTATATTTTCTCGGGCCTACCTGGCACTGGAAAGACGACGCTGGCCCAGGGGCTCGCGCAGCACGTAAGAGCCACGCACTTGAGAATAGATACCGTCGAGCAGGGACTGAGAGACCTATGCAACGTGTCGGTTGAAGGAGAGGGCTATCGGCTGAGCTATCGGATCGCCAGGGACAATCTCAAGTTAGGTGTAGACGTCGTTGCCGACTCCTGCAATCCGCTTGAGCTTACCAGACGCGAATGGGAACAAGTTGCACACGAAGTCGGTGCTAAGTTCATCAACGTCGAAGTTGTCTGTTCCGATATTCGCGAACATCAGCGACGAATCGAATCTCGACTTCCTGATATCCCGGGTTTGAAGTTGCCTACCTGGGAAGAAGTGAAAGACCGCGAGTACGAAGCTTGGTCAAGAGATAGAATTGTCGTAGAAACCGCCGGACGAACTGCGTTGGAGTGTATTGGCACCTTGATTGCCGAACTCGCCAGCAAAACGACGGGCCGCGTGTAGCACGCGTCGGTCACATCGACCGGGGGATGGGGGTTTTCCGTTGATGCCGCTGCGGCGGGGAAGCTGCGGTCAGTGGTCAGTTGCCGGAAGGAGATGCGGCAGAGTGGCCCTTCGACCGCTCGACAAGCTCGCGCCAGGCAAGCTCAGGGCAGGCGGGCTAAGGAGGTGGGCTCGAGCAAGTACCCGCAGCTGGTGCGAGCGATCCATGGATACCGTATTATTTAGAACAAGTGTACACGTTCCGTGGCTGTGAGTCAAGGGGGTGGGTGGAAATTTGTCGGCGTGCAATCTGACTGCATCGATCTAGCTCAGCACGCCACTTCTATGCCATGTGCAATGCGGATAGCATGCTGCGAAGACGCCCTTGCGCCCAAGGCGTTGCACTTGGCAATGAAGAGGAGATACGCTCGCGCCAGTATGTGACGTCGTCGCGGAAACTTCCACGTTTCTTGCTTTGAAGCATACGGTGAATGCTACTTGTGGCGCCAGCAGCAAGAGAGACTAACACGGTAAGGGCGAAGAGTGCTTGCCGACGATCCGGATCTTTCAGGGCATTCATGGCACCTATCGCGAACATGTGAGGGCCGAGGGATCGCCAACGGTCGTGGATACCTGCGAGATAGGCGATGGAGTTTGAAAGCAGTTCGAGGACCGCTAGTGGTGCGTTTGAAAGAAACCCGTTACGCCAGTCGCCATTTTGAAGCACATCCCAAAGTGCGTCTTCTGCACTGGCGTCAGAGTGGACCAGTGTACGCAACGCATTAAATGACAGGAATTGATCCTGTGGTGTGCGTACTTGGTAATCGCGGATTGACTCAAATATGTGCTTCGGCTCGATTAGGTGGTTTCCAAGTTCCGCGATCTCATTTAACGTCGCAATCGCCTGCACGTTCGGATTGGCCCGGGAAATTGTAGCAGCAGCGTTGCACAATGTCGGCGCGTTTCCGCCGACAATCCACGACTGCGGTGTGGGAAATGAGTATCCTGTGTACAGCAAACAATGCACGTACGCGCCGCCAAGGCGATTTAGGAAATGTTCGTCGTCCGCTGCGCTCAGAGCTGCTGCGGATTCAGCCGTCAGTGCAGACAGGAGCGCATAACCCCAAGGCGAGTGTAGGTAGAGAGTGGAGTAGCGAAGTGCCGAGGCTTGTGCCGGTGGTCGGCAAAGCAACCACAACTGGCCGGAACGAGCTTCTTCGGGCTGTATAGTCCCCGTCCGAACTGAGGAAAGGAATTGTTCATCCCCGCCGAGACAACACGCAAATCTATCGGCGAGCCACCACGCCAGACCGGCGCCTCGCTCATCTTGCCCGGGAACCAGCGGTTCGAGATATTGCAGATAATGCTTTGCAAGATCACAACGCAACTCCCATGGAACGGAGATTCTTGCATCGCTTGGATCCGGTTCAAACGATCCGACGGTTTCAACGATGAGTTTTGCAATATCCTTCCATTGTGAAGGTGCTGCTTCATTCGGGTGAGTGAGGAATACAAGACAGGCGTGGAAGCGAGCGTAGTATGACCGATGCTCGAATGCCCACCGCAATAGCACTTCGCCCGTGCAAATGTCAGGATGTAGCCGCTTCCATTCGGCGATCAGCGCCGGGAGGCCGTAATCTGGGGACAGGGGCAGATGGCCAAGCCGTTCATAAAATGTGTCACAAAGGGCGACGACAGTTGATGCAGAGCCGGCGATATCATCAAGTGCCCTCTTTATTTCATCTTGTTGCGCCGTGGGAGAAAGGAATGAAATAGGAAGCGTGTCAAGCGCTTCTCTAGAAGGTCGAAGGACATAGCGCAGGAAGTGTGGGATGCCTTTTGGAAACTTGATGGCTATGCACTGCGCTATGCCCGCGAGGTTCAACAGAATGTCTTCCTCAAGGACATCTCCCAGTTTGATCCCAGCAGGCATCCATACGTTTTGATCGGAAGACAGGAGCTGATCGCCCAGCTCGGAAAGCAATCGTGAGCTCGCGGCGAAAGGGTTTGGGGGGCCGCTTCTCGCAAGTGACGAAAATGCTTGAGTGCCGCATCGCGCAATGAGTATTGATCGGACAGAAAGTATCCGGCTGGAAATTCTAGAGACGGTGGCTCATCCTTCCGAGCAACGTGCCCGACCATCGGTCCAGGCGGTATATCGATGCGATCGGAATGTTCGGGCGTCGCTACGATGGCTGCGAGTTCGGGAAGTACATCGTGTGGCATTTCGGACGGCAAGATGCCTGCAGAGATGAGCGCGGCAGCAGTTCGCAGATCAACGCGTTCGAACGGCGCCAAACAATTAAGGACCATTCGTCGCCGCAGCTTTCGGAGGAGTTCTTTAGTGTCTAAGTGCGTTTCATCGTTCATGTGGCAATTTGGGTAACGAGGTGGAGATAGTCTGCTTCCGAAATCTTGAAGACTTCGCGGATTGCTTTCATTGCCGCGGTAATGCGATCCGTTTGGTCTGAAGTGGCGGTTGCAAGTGCCAGATAATTTAGCGTCGCAATCGGAGTCTGCGCAGCTAGGATGCTCTGTACATGCGGGGGCAGATTCCGTGGTACAGTTGGGATCGCTTCTGTTAAAACCCATTCCGTTATGCGGCGCGCTTGTGTCTCCGAATAGTTTGTATCCAGCCAGCAACGCGCGACGAGGTCCATGAATCCTTTGATCCAGTGAAAGTAGAGTCTCGCTGCGATTGAAGTCGGGGGCGTCGTCGGTTCAAATCCGGCGAATACCCCCGGATCGTTCATGGACTGATGGGCATACATTGCGACTTGTCGCAAGAACCTTCCAGGAAGATGATTCCGGAACTGGTCGGCGAAGTGTTTCAAGAACTTAGCCGACGGTACGATGAAGCGATAACGCCAATTGAGAAGCGAAAGCATAGCAGGCCCTAAGACCGACATTTGCGCATCGTCCGTGTCGCAAAGGGCCTCCAGGAATGCAGCGCTGGAAAACGAATTCCTATCAACGGAGTGTTGCCGCTGGCATGCGAACATCTGCAGAGCTCGATCGTCCGCAAACAGCGGAATGTTCTTATCGACTGCCGCAAATGCAGCCGCAAAAGTGCTCGCTGCCATGGCGTCGTCAAAGAAGGACACTTCTTCAAATTCCGCCGGTATCGGAACACGTTCTACGACAAACCGAGAATCTTGTTGGATCGTGTGCAGAAGTCGAGTCGCATTCTCGTGAAGTCTCGAGTGGGATTCGAACGCCTGTTCGGTTCCGAAGACTTCTTTGCGATCCTCAGGTGATAAATGGATGTCGAATGTTTCAAGGCATACCGGTAGTAGTCCCTGGATGTGCAATGTCTCGAGCGTTGAAACGTCACAGAGGAGTTCTTGGCCCGCTGCTAGTGGTGGATGGTCGGCGTCTACGCTCGACGACGAGTGCGCAATGCGCTGGAGCGCTGCTAGTTGGTCAGTTCCAATCGCCCCTTCCTCGTCCAAAGCAACCGCCAAGTCAGTGAAGCGATAGGCGTGATGTCCTGGATTATCGGCTTCCGATAGTCGTGCCAGAGCGCCGCTAAAATTGTCGTTTTGAGCATCGGGTACACTGATTAGACCGGACTCGATCGCCGTGCGAATAGCGACAGCTGCATGCCGCCTTGATGGCTGATGAGCGACGAGATGGCGTAGGTGCTCAAGAGTAGATTCGCGGCATTGAGCGGGTACCAGAATAGTGCCAAAATACTCTGCGGCCTGGCCGAGCATCCCGAGTTCGTTGAGGGTAAGGAGTGCAGACATATCGACGACGATAGGCGTGCCTGCCTTGGGGCAGACAAGCTCCTCGAGCACCTTCTCAGTGCCATCGGCGAGCGTGTGGAACACATTGGTGGCATAAACTGTGTGGCGCAGCCCCGAGGTGGTCATCGGATTCCCAAAGTAACGGTTGGGTACGATAGAACCACGCAGCATACGGAACGCGGTTCAGCAATTTGTCGGCAAAGAGCCACGGGATTTGCCCGCGCAGGAGTTGCTCGTAAAGCATGTCCTCCGATTTTCGGAAGTGAGTGAAGTGCTCCTTGAGGTCATCGAGTGACACAGACCGAAGAATGCGCTGGCCAGACTCCACCGTCTGTTCTAATTCCTGTAGACGCAACATGGCTTTGTGCGCTTCTTCATCTTGTCCGGCCGCATATGCGCACGACATGTAGCCTGCAACAAACTGACGATTACCCCAATACGTGTCCGCGTGCTCTTGCAATAACGTGAAGCCCTCGGCCGCACGATCAAGACTGATGAGGAGTTCGCACTGACTCATTATTCCGTCAAGCGGGAACTGCGCGGCGGATGCGTATTCCTTGAAGGCGGTAAGGCTTTCTAGAAGCTGCCCGCCCTGCGCAGCGCCGCCGCTCGGTTAAATCGGTGACGCATATCCTCCGGTTCAATTCGGCTCAGCTCAACGAATTCCTCGGCAGCTTCCAAAAACCGCTCAGCTTGAATCAGAGCGTGGGCTAATTTCTTGCGCATCTTCGCGTCTGCTGGGACGATCGTCAGAACACGACGTAGCATGTCTGCGACCGCCCGCCAGTCGCCCTCCTCGCTGGCTAGGTCGGCCGAAAGCTCTAGCAAGCCTGGGGTACTGAACGTCTCACAGGCGCGTTCGATCGCGAGGCGTGCTTCATGCTTTTGTCCTCGTTGCAAGAAGATCTGCGCTTGGAATTGCAGAGCAACCGGGTCATCTCTGCCCGGCATCGAGGCAAGCATTTGCTCAGCCTCGTCAATGTTTTTGTTTCGAATTGCTTGTCGTATGCGGACTGCAAGGGGTATGCGCGACGTCAAGGGCAGTACATCCTCAAGTAAGCCGTCAATGTTCGCGGCGGTTTCGTCTGGTAACGTCTCGGATAAGTCGAAGAGAACCTTCCCAATCTCCTCTTGCCGGTCGGTCGGTGCCGACTGAATCATGGCTAGTGCCGAAATTGCTGCGCGCTCGGGACGTTCGAGGATGTATGCCTCGATTCGTATCGACGCGATTTTTGCATCCCACGAGTCTTGATGCTCATTGCGTAGCCGCAGGGTTAAATCGTTCGTCGCTTGATACTGTCGACGCAGAACGCCTTCGACGTAAGCCATCGACAAAGGGCTTACGCGTTCAAGAACCGGCCCGATACGGATGCCGGTATCGCGGTCGCTTCTCAGAAATGCGATCCGCAGGCCGAGTTCCAGCGCGTGCTGCTCGACTGCATGCTCAATACTTCCAAAAGAGCAGACGCGGTCAATGACCGGCGCGAGGAAACCGGCACCGGCATCGAGCCAAGTGCGTTGCTCAGTCGTGAGCTGGTCTAACGCAATCGTTTGGCCTAGTGGTAGCATCTGAAAGGCGCGCGAATATGCGCATTCCGCTGCGACCAGCCGAGAGCGCAGTCGCAGGAGCCCGTCGTAGGGGAATTTTTGATCGATCGTTTCCAGGAGGGCGGCGATCGCTGCGGGTGTGCCAATACGTCCTGTTGCCAGAACGGCCTTGATAGACCACTTTGCATCAAGAGGGTGCTGATTTGCGAGTTCGAGCGCTCAGTATTGCGTCCAAGGTCAAGCAAGATAGTCAGCCGGGCGAGTACCGATTCCGGATCGGCACGCTCGGCTAGCCGACTCAAAGCTTCGTCCGTGCGGCCTTCCGATGCGTCGACGCACGCTTGAAGTGCATCCAACGAAAGTGAGGAGTCAGGGATCATTGGCGATCTGTTGGGCAAGAGCAAGAAATCTCTTCATGCGATCAAGTTTCGGCGATACCTCGCCAGCCTCGGCGGCAGCAAGGCGCGCTGCTGAAAAAGCCTGACGTGCGAGTGCTGCATACAGATTCTTAAGAATCTCGGTGGGCAACTTCGACGCGTTATGGTCAAGCCATTGCTCACACTCGCGAGCAGCCGCCGCAGCGCCAGGAAAGTCCATCTGGGCAGCTAGCCGGAGAAGTCGCGCATTAAAGTCCAGTGCGGTCTTTACTGCATTCGACAACAGTTCCCCTTGCGAAAGCTTCGGCTGCTCCGGTTGTCGCTGTAAAACAATCTCTGCGGGGAGTGACTCCAATGGGCGCGGTGTCGACGTACTTGCAGGGACTGCTACCGTTTGACTCGCGCCGATCCTGTGGCGGTAATGCGGCGGTAGATCGCTGCTGTAATAACTCTGCGCTAGCTAAGTCAAATGCCCCTATTTGATCGAATGCAGTCGCTTTTCGAGGTGTGCCCGGCAAACGTTGAAGAATGCAGTGCAGCGTAGCGGCGGCGACGTACGCAGCATAAAGGTGCCAATCGTCGCCTTTGTCCGGGTTGCAATAGTCACAGGTACCGCGGATTGCAAAGAAGCGAACGCCAGCCTTCTGACAGGCGTCCGCACAGCCTGACGACTCCATTTCCATCACCAGCACGCCTTTGTCTTTGCGAAATCTGTTGCGCACGCCAACATCCTTTAGAAGTATATTGCCCGAACCAATTGGCCCAACAAAGAGACGAGGAGAATTCTCTTTCCTCAAGAGGTCGTGTGGGTGAACTGTTGGCTCTGACTCAGCATCATCTCGAAGGACATCCAAAGAGACATCTGGGCGTCTGTAAAGTTCCGGATAATGCGCCAGATAGCAATCTAGCAAGTGATTTCCTGATGCGGCCAATCGTTGCACGAACTGTGCAACATCCAGGAACCGCTGAGAGGGAGGACGCGGATCATGGCGATACTCGATAATCCCCTCAGTCAGCTTGATGAAATCGACCTGGATGACTCCTTTATCACCAAGCATGACCACGTCCCCGAGTCGAACGTGGGTTTCAACCTTCGTTGGATTGGGCACCGCTCCGGCGATGCCGACCAACACTACGTCCTGTATGTCAGGGAAGTCATTTAGAAGATTTGTAGTTGCAATCGCGGCTTTGTTAGTGCCCTGTCCGCAGGGTTCACCAACGTAGATTTGGTGGAAATCCCCGTCCGGCTTGGAGACCTCAAACGAGTTGTAGCGACGGTTTCGGCGGACAATCGTGCGCGAAGGATCGTGCTGAATGCCGAAGACGGCGTAAATTGCGTTCAGTTCCTCCTGCAACGCGGTGACGATTCCGATTACAGACGGAGGAGTGTATTCCTGGCCGGCGCTCATGCAGCAGCAATTGTGTTTACCCAGAGATTATGTCGCACCTAAGGCGTCGGGGACTCTCGCGAGTGCGCTCGCTGCGAAGCCGGCGATCTGATGGACTTGGATCATCCGGTGCAGCGATCGCCTTAGGCATTCCAATTTGGCTCTGGTCATCAGGCGATATCCAAGCGGGGGCTCCATTTTACGCCAAGCACTAGCCGTTCCCAGGCCTGCGGCCTGGGCTGTCGAGTGAAGAGCCGTTGGGCCTGAGGAAAATCTTTGTCGCGCGCGAATGTGTCCGGGCCCTCACGGACTCGGGTATTTCATGTCGCCCTCCGGGCCTGAAGCGGCTCGGCCGGAGCCTCGCCCTCCCTCCAAGCCTCAGTCGATTGGAAATAGTTCCCGCAATTCGGCCGGCGTTGGCTGGCGGCCGTATTCGGTGACCTCGAAGGCTTCGGCGTAGCGGACCTTGGAGCCGCGGTCTTCGCCATAAAGCTGCACCAGGTTGCTGCGGTACTTGTCGGCGATGCCGGCGAAGCGGCGCTCGAACGACGTGCGGACTTCCTGCTGGCGGCGCTTGCGATGCTCCTCGTCGCGCGGGATGCAGACCCGCGTGGCCGAGCGCGCCGCCTTCGAGGAACTGCGATTCCATGACGGCCAGCGCGTCGAGCTTTTTATCGACGACCGAGTCGATCGAGACGACGATGTCGGGCTGGAACGGATTCGGGGTCTCAAAGCGGTCGTAGTAGTACAGGAAGATCGGGTTTTCCTTGAGCGGCTTGACGTCGGGGCAGATGAACGGCACGGCGACCATGTAGGCCGCGTCCTGCACGAGCACGCCCGTGTAGCGGTGGTCGGGGTGGTAGTCGTTTGGTCGGTGCGACATGACGATGTCGGCGTTGGCGGCGCGGATTTGGCGCGTGACCTCGCGGCGGTTTTCGAGCGAGGGCATCAGCTCGCCGTCGTGGTTGTCGAGGACGATGGTGGTCGTGCCGAGGATTTTTGCGGCTTCCTGGACTTCCTCGTTGCGGCGTTTGGCGAGCGGGCCGCCGGCCATCCGCCAGTGGCCGATGTCGCCGTTGGTGAGCGAGACGAGCGTTACCGCGTGCCCGCGGGCGGACCACATGGCGGCGACGCCGCCGGTTTGTAGCTCGCAATCGTCTGGGTGGGCGCCGAAGGCGATGATCCGCAGCGTGCGGCGAGGGGTTTCTCCGGCGGCGGACTTAGATTTTTCTTGGGCTGCCACCGTGTTTTGCTGCGCAAAACACAGCCACCCGGCGGCGGCAAGTGGGACGAGCAATGACACGATGCAAACCAGCCGAGCGCGAAGACGCATGGAACACCTCCAGAGGATTCGTCAGGCATAGCCTGACCTACGGTTGAGAGGATTCGTCAGGCATAGCCTGACCTACGGTTGAGAGCGATGCGAGTGGGCCGAACCACGAACATTATGCCATGCGGCGGGGTGCGAAACCTACCGAGGCGAATGCTCCGTCTCGCGGAGCGAAACGGCGACCAAGGAGGCCGCGTTTACATGGCGGTCCACTGGACGTCGATCCGCGTATGCAGGCGGTTGCCCACTTCTCGGTAGGTGGGGTGATCGGCGGTGAGGCGGGCGATCACGCTTGAAAGTGCGATGTCTTCGCATTCGTAGCAAGCGACGAAATCGCCCTCGGGACCGGGGACCACCGTGGCCTTCTGGTTGCACTTGCGCTCGACGACTTTCGGCGCTTGTGAGACCGACGGGCCGTCGGGGACCACCAGGAGCAATCGCTTTCCGCCGCCGCAATCGAGCATGGCGGGCCAGGCAGACTGCACGAGGCGCTCGATAGGCGACGCGGATTCGTCTCCGGCCGGCGAGTTGAACACGAGCGAACCGATATCGACGTCTTGTAAAGCGGCGGCGATGGCACGGCGTGCAATCGATCGCAAGACGGCGGGCAGCCGATCGAGCTCTTGCGCGGTTTGGGCCATCAGGTGCACGAGCCCTCCCGCGGGAGCAATACACTCTTCGCGGAGCTGCGCGGCCACTTGTTGAACGATTTGGGGCATCCGCGACCGCAATTGTCGTTTGAGCGCTTGTTCGACTGGTGTATCCGGGTCGTCGTGCGGATGCTCTTCCGGATTCTCCTCGGGCTCCGACCAGTCAAAGCGATTGGCGAGATGCAGCACTTCGCGGCGGATTTGAATGAGCTTGTCGTTGGCGGCGGCCAGGCGGCCGTTGATCGATTGAATCAGGCGAATGCCCGCCTCGAGTGATTTTTGTTGTACGAGCAGGCAACAGTATTCGTGCAGCGCCTGAGGCAGGGTGATCGGTTCTTCGCGCTGCTTTGCGGCGCGAGCGACGGCGGCAGGCTGGTCGATCATCGCTCCAAGCTGAATCGGCGCTGATGCGAGGCGGCAACGGCGCCGGCCAACTCGCCTTCCGTGCGTCTCAACTGTCCGACCCACAGCTCGCCCGACTTGAAGGCGCCGGTGATTCCCAGATTTGGATCGTCGGCGGCCGCGTGCAAGTTCTGGATCAGGTGCGAGGCGACTTGCTCGGTACGCTGCCTGATTTGGTCGCCGGCAAAATTCGCCAAGGAGATCGTGGGCGGCGGGAGATCCGGGTTTGCAACAATGCCGAGGACTTGTCGCGCACGTTGGGTGAGCTGTGACCAGAGCGCGGCGCGCGAAGTAGCCGCTTCGCCGGCGGCTTGCTCGTGTATGATCTCGTTGGTCAACTCGGACAATTGCTTGGGAGTGGCTGTTTTCTCGATCAGGGCCTGGAAATGCTTTGCGAGTTGCGCGCTCGACATTTCCAATTCGGTCAGCTTTGCCTGGATTGCCTGTTTGGTGCTTTCATCGGCAGACTTGGCCGAGGCGGATTGCGTGAAACGTGGCCCGGAAGCGCACTGTTCCGCGACCTGCTTCGCGACGGATTCGACGGCGACGGCAATGAAATCGGACTGCGAACGGCCCAACTGGGAGAGGCCAAGGGTGCGAAGGCGGAGCTCGGTGGAGTCGAGTGGATTGCGTCCCGCGGCGCGGCACTTGTCGAAAAACGCGCCGCCGGCAGTGGCCGCGTCAAGATACAGATAGCTGGCCAACGCGTCTGTGGCGTGAAGGTATTCGTGCTCGTCCAGATGATCGCCCAGGTGAACAAAGTATGCCTGCGGGAACGTCGGATCGCCGAAACCGAAAGCGCGCAAGCCGCAAGCGGGCTCGCCCGGGAAATGATCGCGGCTGTAGTGGAAGAGCTCGTGGAGCAATGCGTAGGTGTTGGCGGTGGCCAGGTCCTTGCCGGTGGATTTTCGCGGACTCGAATGGGTGAGAATTCCGCAGACGCCGTGGTCGGAGAGGCCCATATTGAGCAACAACATGCGGAGTGCATAAGCCACGTCGAGCGCCATTCCGCTTCCGGTTCCTCCGGAAGTGGAGGCGATGACGAACACTCGCGGCGTCTGATCTCGGGAGCGGAGGCCGGTGTTGGCCTGCGCGGTGGCCATGGCATCGGCCGCGGTGATCTCGTTGATCGAGGCACGCAGCCGGTCGAACAGCGTACTGGCGTGATCGACGAGGGCCAGGCGGCCGAGTGGACGAATGCCTTCGGTCTTGAGCGATCGCGGAATGTTATAGAGCCAGCGGCGGCTGAGCCATTCGAGAATTTCGGGCGTCTCCGAGCGATATTCTTGCGGTTTACGCAAGGGCATCACCACGGTTTCGTCGGCACTGAGATCGTTGCCTTGCTCGAATCCCGAATGACTGCGAAGGGCATGGCAGTCGGTCTCGACGAGCATCATCTGCAAGACGGGCACATTGGAAAGGTCGCCGAATCGATCGTTCAAACGACGCCGCAACCGGCGAAGCACATGGCCGCCGGTGCCGCCGATACCTACAAACAAGGTGGGCCGCAGACCGGCCTCGCCCGGCCGAACGTCGATGTGAGGCAGGTCAACGATTGGCGCCGGCTCCGCACGCGAGATCATCTGCGTGCGTCGCTCGATGTGTTGCGGCTGACTCGAAGACTCGAGAGCGGGGGCGGCGCGGCGTGCGCCGCTCGGCAGGCGCAGCCGCAGCGTTTTGCATAGCGCTTGCGGACGCAGTCTCCTGTCCGCCGCTTGAAGCGGTTTCGCGCGCCGCGTTGGCATTCGATTCGAGGATGCCGTCGCCGACAGAGACCGACGATCGACTGCCAGCCCCATGAAGAGCAGCGACCATCTGGCGGCAATTCGCGAAGCGATCCAGCGGGTTCTTGGAGAGGGCACGGGCGATGATGGCCACGTCGTCCGGCGGCAGCGAGTCAAGGCGAGGCCGGGTATTGACGTGCTGTATCGCAAGCTGGGCGGCCGTCATTCCCGGAAACGGCAGGATGCCGGTAAGCATTTCCTGATAGACGATTGCCAGGCTGTACTGATCGCTGTTCGAGGTGGGACGGCCGTCGAAGATCTCCGGCGCGGCGTAGACCGGGGTCATGCCGCCCATCATGGAGTAAGTGCGGTCCTGGATCTCTTTGACCAGGCCGAAATCGGCGACTTTTACGCGGCCGCCGACAATCAGCAGATTCTCGGGCTTAACATCGAGGTGCTGAAGCGCGTTCTCGCAGAGGTAATCGAGCGCATCGGCGGCGTCACTTATGTAGCCGAGCAACTCGGCGCGAGATGGCCTGGCCGGTTTTCTGACAGACCTGAAACCGGTCCTTGAGGCTGAAGTCGGCTAACTCGGTGACGATCAAGAGTTGGCCTTCGATTACTTCGATTCGCTCGAGCGACAGCAGGAACGGGTGACGAACCTGCTTGATGCGGTTGAGGGCCTTGAGTTCTCGCGATCGCCTTCTCGTCGCTTCAATAGCCATAGATGAACTTGATGGCCTTTTGCAGTCCGCCCGGCGCTTCGGCCTTCCAGACCTCGCCATAGCCGCCGGCGCCGAGTCGTTCGACGACTCCGGTAGCCGGGGATCGGCTCTTCGGTTCTCAGGGCGGTGAGGGTCAAATCAATCGCTCCATGCGTTAGTGGCGGGCGCTGACATTTCTTCTGGGTCGCGCTATTGGATTGCCGGGTGTTGATCTCGCTACGGCTTGGCTGCAGCCAAAACGGGCGATTTTGGATTGGGTGCGGTCAGGAACGTTCTTCTGTTTTGTGGCGGGCGACGGAGGCGAAGGGGCCAGGTTATGCCCCATTCCATATCGGCAACCCAGACGATCGAGCGCTTGCGACTCCTGTTCGCCTTCCAGGTTCGTGGCGATCACCTCGCAGCCCATTTCGTGAGCAGCTGCGGACAATTCGCTCGATCTGCGACTGACGGTGAGCATCGTGCGCGACGCCGCGGATCATGGACTTTGCGAGCTTGAGGAAATTGGCGGGCAGCTTACGGTGGACGTCGACCTGTGCCTGGCCGGCTGCAAACTCGCTGTAACACAGCTTGGCGCCTTGCGCGGACCTGAGCATAGAGTTCGTGGAAGTAGGGAATGTCATTGACCGCCGAGTCGGGAAAGTCGAGCACAACAAGCGCCGGATCGGGAAGGATGGCCGTCGCCAGGTCCAACGTGCGGGTTGCCGAACGGAGGTCGGTTTCAGTTGTATCCAGCGGGATAAACAGGCGGAGGCCGGGTCGTTTCGCCACTTGAGCTGCCGCGCTTGTGCGGAAGGATTCCCGCAAACGCGTGGCGAGATGGCTGTGATGTGTCAGCACGTGCCGATCAATTTCGGTTTGTGTTTGCTGACCGGCTATACCGGTTTGGCACTGCTTCCAAGGCGATCGGCTTTGCCGTCCGCAGTTCGACGATTGGATGAAAACGGAGGGCTTCACCACCTTGGAGAAGTGTTTCCTGAAGTCGTCTGAGCGAACGAACCATGTCGCTCGTCTTGAGATTCGCATTATCGGATTCCCGGAAGCTAATGACCTGGGTTACCGTGGTCCGAGCGGCCTGAGCGTTGCCGGTGAAAAAAGTGAACTCGACATCTGCAATTGCGATCACGTCGCCGTCGGCGAGCGTGGCCTCTTCGATACGCTGGCCGTTTACGAAAGTGCCATTGGTGCTGTCGAGATCGCGAACGCGGAACGTGTTGCCAGCACGCACGATGGCGGCATGTTCGCGCGAGACGCGCGTGGAATTGATGGGCAGATCGGTGGCGTCGTTCCGTCCGATTGAAAATGGAAAGGAGTTAATGACGGTCTTTTGTACCGGACCACCCTGTTGAGGAAAAAACTCCAACCAGGGAGCATTGTTAGTTTGGGAGCTCATGGCAACGTCCTGTCGTTAACCGATTTGCAAGCAATCGCGCGGCGGCGGCCTCGCCGCGGCAGTCGGCTGTGGTGCGCGGCTCCGGTGGAGTCGGTTGCACGGCAACGCGGCACGATGAATGCGCATAGCATCGCCGGCCGTCTCCTTCTGGAAACATAGCACCGCATAAGGCGCGTCGTATTGTGCGGGCCGATTATGCGGGTTTTGCAGCCGCCGCAGCGACAGGTTGCATTCCGGCAACACGGTGACGTCTCATCACCGGCATAGCTGATTCGCATGACCGGGATAACGTAGATTTGCAGGCCTGAATTCAATGTTCCCATGTGACAGAAGAGAAGAGGTAACCAGCCATGACCGCTCGCCATCTGTGCGTACTACTGGTCAGCAACGATCGAAAAATGTTGCGACA
Organism: Pirellulales bacterium; assembly: GCA_963829655.1. Classification (GTDB taxonomy): domain Bacteria; phylum Planctomycetota; class Planctomycetia; order Pirellulales; family JALHPA01; genus JBBDYH01. The sequence goes on along the minus strand of CAWHJG010000002.1, from coordinate 3,269,461 downwards.
CACGAGCAAGCTGTTGTCTGTGTTTGGCTACGAAGCGAGCAGCGTGACGTGCCTGGCACAAGCCCGGCAGCATTTGCGGGCGGATCGGCCGGACATTGTCGTGTTCGATGGCACATCCGGACTCGATGCGGTGCTGGAACTATGCGGAGAGCTTTCGTGCACCACATCCGAACCGTATCTGTTCAAGGCATTGCTATTGGGTGACGCCGTGGCGGACAACATCGTTAAGGCCTTGGAGGCGGGCGTGGACGAGATATTGGGACATCCAATTGAGCATGGAGAGCTTTTGGCTCGGCTGCGAACGGCGGCGCGCGTCTTGGAATATGAACGGCGGGTTGACGAACGGTTTGGCCCGGCATCGCAGGACGACAGCATTGGACCAACACGATTTTCTCCGCGAGCTGACGATCGAACTGGACCGAGGGCGTGCCAAGGGCGAGCCGGCGGCATGCGTGGCAATTGAAATCGATTGTTATAGAAAGTTGCGCGAGCTTCATGGAAACGAGGCGGCAGCCGCCATGGCGGCCAAGGTCTTTGCGATTGTCCGCGAGTGCGGCCAAGGAAAGCTCGTCGTGCGGCTGGATTCCCACCGGTTCGCGGTTGCTTTCCGGACGGGAATCGAACAGGCGGTGACCTTTGCCAACGACGTGCGCAAGCGAGTTGCGTCGATAAAAAGCGACGACGGCGCGAACGCGGCGTTGACCGTAAGCTGCGGGGCAGCGATGCGACAGTGCGACACCGCAACAGCCGAAGAGCTGATCTCGGCGGGCTGCGCCGGCCTGTCGAAAGCGCAACAATCGGGCGGCGATTACGTCGCTCGCGAGGATGAATTCGCGGAAGAGGAAAAATGTTGGATCGAACTCTCGAAGACCGGTGCGCTGTTTGAACAGACGCTCGCGCGGGACATCATGGTCCCCTGCACCGCCACGCTCAAGGCGCAGGACACTATCACAGCGGCCGGCGAGACATTCGACCGAACCCGTCTGCGAGCATTGGTGGTCGTGGACGACGAGGGTAAGCTGGCCGGCGTGATCACGTCGCACGCGGTGCAATTGCGGCTGGCCGGAGAAAACTGTGCCGACAAGGCGGTTTCGACCGTGATGAGCCGCGAGGTGGTCTCGTTCGACGAACAGACCACGCTGGCCGCATTGATCGAATACTTCACTCAGGAGTCGCCATTGGTGATCGTGATCGTCAACAAGGGGCGACCAACCGGGATGGTAACTCCGAGCAGCCTGGCAACCTTGAGCGAGCAGCTCACGACCGAGAGTTTTGCGGCAACAAGCGTGTCTCGAGGCCGTGCGGATTTTATAGTACCGAACCTGTGCGGCGTGGACGGCGATTAGGACATCCGTCCTTTATTGTCCGACGGGCATCTGTTCGGTTACGTAGCTGGGGGCCGGGGCGAACGGTACCGGCCCCGGTGGTTGCGACTCAGATTGGCGGGCCGACATTCCCTCGGTGACGTAGGTTCGAACTGCGCGCCGGGTCTAGGCCGGCCGGCATGGCTTCGGTGACGTAGCTGGGAGCCGAAGCGAGGGCGCCGGCGGAGCCAGATAGGAATCAGATGGGCGAGCTGGCGACATCGCCTCCGTTTGCCTACGATCAATCCCCGGCGCCGGTGCTTGTGCGGCGGCGGGAGCTGCAACCGGCTGCGCAGCCGTTGCCGGTTTAGCAGCGTGATTGTCGCGCATACCGTTGACTACGGTAAAGTAGCTGTGGACGACGCGGTCAAAGTGCTCGGGACGCATCTCAAACGCGAAGTTCTTATAAACGCAGTAATTGCGAATTTGCGTCAACAGATCGCGGGGGTGGCAGCGGCGCATTGCGCGATTCAGCGGACGATAATGGGTGGCCATCAGCCATTCGACAATCGATGGATCATAGGAGCACTTCAGTGACTCGGCGTAAAGCTTGAACAGCCGTTGAAACTCTTGCTCGTCCGGGTCTGTGATTTCGATTTTGTACGGGATTCGTCGTAGGAATGCCTCATCCACCAGATCCTTCGGCTCGAGATTGGTTGAGAAAATGATCAACTGTTCGAACGGGATCTGAATCTTTTTGCCAGTCGCCAAGGTCAAATAATCGACGCGGTTTTCCAATGGCACAATCCAGCGGTTCAAGCAGCGCGATTGGCTCGACGCGCTGGCGGCCAAAGTCGTCGATGAGCAGACAGCCGCAGTTGCTCTTCATCTGAATGGGAGCTTCACTGACGTTGCTGTGGGGATCGTGGCGAATCTCGAGGCTATCGAGCGTAAGCTCGCCGCCGACGATCACCGTCGGGCGGCGAATTCGCACCCAGCGTTGATCGTGATCGGCCGATTTCATCAGCGCGTCCGCCTGGCCGCCGACGACCTCGTGGAACGCGGCGTCGAAAACCTTGATTATCTGGCCATCTTCCACGACGGTGCGCGGGACGAAGATGGTTTGCCCGAAGCACGAAGTGATGCGCTTGGCAAGCGTGGTTTTGCCGTTGCCGGGTTCGCCGTAAAGGAACAGACCGGCGCCGGAGTTGACCGCGGGACCAAGGCTGTCGAAGACGTCTTCGTTGATCGAGATGTCGTTGAAGGCCTTTTGCAGTTGCTCGCGGCGAGGACTCTCGGCGCGGACGGTCTGGGCTTCAACAGACAAAACATATTCGGCAAGGGTGACCGGGGCGGCGCCTACATAGGCACAGGAGGCCATGGCCGATTGTGGCGCGAGTCCGCCCCTGCTCGGTCAGGGTAAAGACGTAGTCTCCAATTTGCGCCGAGCCGACATGGACGAGTATTTGCCGCGTGCGGAGCGAGCGGAACAGATCCTCCAGAATCATGAACGGCAAGCAAAGCTGGCCGCCAATGTCGCGGCCGCTGGCGGATCCGACCGCGAGAAGGTACTTGCAAATCAGGTCCTCGATCATCGTATGGCTGAGACCCGTCTCTTCGAGATGCCCTGGCTCGGCCGGCCGGAACGTGTCGTCAGACAGCAAGTTGGACAGCAGCGTTTCGTGCAAGCTGGGAGCGGAACTACTCATGACATGTTCTCCAGCACTCGCGTTGGCGGGGTATCGAGGCAGAATCGGGCAGGCTGCGTAAACGTAGCTCATTGGGAACACACCCGATTTGACGGGCCAATCGTTGCAATCCGGCAACGCCGACCGTTATGGAACGTTCGACGGGTCGGCAGCCGCTCGTGACTTGTTTCACAATCCCATCGATCGGCATACGTGCTATGGTTGTGATAGACGGGGCACAAATGTCTCTTGCGATCGAGGTGAATTATGCGATCGCCCGTTGATCCGACACTCGTTGACCACGATCCGAAATTCGAGACGGTCAAGTGGTTTGGCGAGGAGTTCAGTTTTTCGCCGAAGCAGGCGAAGTGCGTGAAGGTTCTGTGGAACTTCTGGAAGCTGGGAACGCCCATCATTCGCGAGGATGTCGTGCTGGAGAGTGTGAACTTAAAGGCACGATCGCTGAAAGACATCTTCGCATCCGAGCCGGGAAAACATGCCTGGGGCCGGATGATTGGCGACGGTGATCGGCGCGGGACGGTGCGCCTGGTGGAGCCGTCACACCATGTAGCCGAAGGTGCGAAGGCGTAGCGCCTCGGCTAGCTACCATTTGCAATGCGGCGGCGTTTTGCGGCATGGATTGCTGCCAACGCCAGCACGGCCAACAGCCAGCCGCCTGGCTCAGGTACGGCAGCGACGCCGCTTGCTTCGCCGGCCAAGGGCGCGCCTTGAAAGAAAAACGCCTGATCGACGACCGTATAGTCGTCGAAGCTGATGAGCCCGTCGAAGTTGATGTCGCCAGTGGCCCAGCCTAGGTTCTCGATGAGGCCAAAGAACGCGTTGTCCATCCCGACGTAGTCATCGAAGCTGACCAGACCGTCCAGGTTGCCATCGCCGATGTAGGTGTATTTCACCAGGATGTCGTGGGGCGTTACGGTTTGGCCGCTGAACGCGGTGTAGCTCGAACCCGGCAAGCCGGTGATTGTATCGAGGTCTGAGTTGCGAATGGCGCCGAGGCCGATCAAATCAAAGCCCCCGCCAACGTTGGCGCTGCGCGCCGCCGAGCTGGTGATGCCCGGGCCGTCCCATTTGGTGATGAAGTTGGCGTCGATGCCGTTTTGCGCGCTGGCGATGTCGGCCTCGATGTCGGCATGCACCGAATTTTTTGTGCCCGCGGTGGCGCGAACGACGAGGTCGTTGTTTGCCAGATCAAACACGCCGCCGTCGCTGATGTCGAGGGCGCGAAGTCATCGACGTTGCGGAGTGGGAACCATTCGCCTCCACGCTCAATTTTGCACGTGGGGCGCTTACAGTGAGATTGCCTTGGCGAATACGGTTTACAGTGAGATCCGACCCAAGAATCATTAATGTATTACCCGGGCCGTCAAGATTGCCGACGACTTGGTTCGTGCCCTCCACTGCGACGACACCATGATTGATGACATCAGCTCGAATGTTTGTCGAGGCAAGAGCGGATTTTGTGCCTGCCAGGAAAAGCATTGGTTGGGGACCGTAGACGGTGATCAGCGTACCTTCACTGAGCGAAACCGTATCCTCGGCGGTCATTAGGAATTCAAGGGTACCCTCCGCAATGACGAATGATGTGCCAGGCACCCATAACTGAGTGCCTTGCAGCGAAATTGCCGCCAGGACCGTTTTTGGTCACTTGCGCACCAGTTCGATTGTCGAGCAAGCCGGTAAAGGCCGTATTGGTGCCGTTCCCTAGCGTGACATCTTTTTCGAGTGTGATACTACCGGAAAAGGTTCCTATACCAGTTGTTATGGCACCACCACCTAGGCGGCGCAGAGCCACTGCCGGATTTAACCACAATGTTGTTGGGAATTGTGACGGGTGCGTCGGCCAGGAGTGCTGCATCGTTGGAACCCCAGCCGAGCGATACCGCGTTGACGCCGAGCGCGCTTGCGTGACCAGCGAGCACGGTACCGTCGTTGATCGCGAGCGCGGCGAAGTTGCTTTCGTCGCCAGCCAGCCGCAGCGCGCCTTCGCCAAACTTTGTCAGCGTTCGCGCGGTACCGACCACGTCGCCGTTTAGATCGAGCCGATCGCTTGGGCGGAGCACAGTGACATCAAGAGAATCGGCCAGGTTGAGCCGCGCGCCGATCGTGTGGCTGCCGTTTTCCACGTTGATCTTGGCGTTGCCCGCGCTGATGTCGAGTGCCAGCGGTATGTCCCCCGCTACGTTGGTGAGGGTGTAACCGTACCGACTATCAAACAGTAGCGTACCCGCAGTGGCGCCGGGGCGCAGACCCACATTTGTGGGGCGGGTGATCTTCGAACCGAATACAGCGATGGAGCCCGCGGACATCGGCGTCGAACCAGACCAGTTGGACGATGTGGCCCAATCGCTATCGGCATCGCGATTCCAGACCGCAAAGCGCCCGCCCGCGTCGAGCTTTTTGTTGGTTGCGCCGATGGTTACGTTGGAGTAAGTGATCGGCGCCGCAAGCGAGCCACCGCTAAAGGTCACGGCGTATGTACCCGCGGGCACGGGAAGGCTGTATCCGCCCGAAGCGAAAGTTGACGTCGTGTAATTGTTTGCCCCACTGGTAGCGGTGACCGTAACACCTGGCAGTCCTTCGCCGACGTCGTAAAAATTATTGTTGGTGGCCGCGTCGCTGTAGACGACGCCGGTGAAAAGCGGCCGGTTGCTGGGAGGCTCGCCGGAAAATGCGAAGTTGTAGGTCGAGATCACGCTGTTGTATTGCGTTCCGCCGGAAGGCGGGGGATCGTAGTTGGCTTTGAAAACCATTCCGATCCCGATCTCTTTGACACTCGAGATCAGGATGTTTTTGCGGTGACCGCGCCCGAAAACATCGCCATCGATGAAGAGAGCCTCATGATGTTGATCGGCTCGCGCCTGATTGACGGGATGCGGACCGGTCGAACCGGTGAAGGCTAGGTTCTCGGCCAGGCTGTACGACGGCGTGAAGACGTAGCCGGCCGCCTCCATGCGCGATTGCGGCGTCGTTCCGCCGAACGTGTGCTCGAACGCGTTGTTGTTTAAGAGCGTGGTGCTGTAGTCGCGTGCGGCCTGGATGATGTTGCGATTGAAGGCCAGCGGCTGCCGCGTGTCGTCGTTCAGCAGCCCGGTGGTGATGCCTTCGTTGAGATCGGGCGTGGCCGGACTGCCCGTGTCGCCCCAGGTCATGTTAGCCAGCCGAAAAACCTCGGCGTCGGGATTCCAGCGCGTACGGTTGATGATCTCGAGGAGATATTGCTCCTCGGCGGTCGGGTCGGTCGCAGCCGACGCGACGCCAGCCAGTGCGGTGAGCAGCAAAAGCAAACAAGCGAAGCAGATCGTGCGAATCTTTGGTGTCATTGCCAGCTCCCGAGAAGGTCTGGGCTTATGATACGTAAAAAGATATTTCGTCGCGAATTTCGGGGGGGGTTCGTTGAATTATTCGCCGCGGGGGGTGTGTTTTTGGGGGCGTTTATAAGGGATCCAGCTCGCCACGGCGACTCGCTGCGGCGAGAAGCCAGGAAATTGTGTTTTACGCCACAGGATGAATCAGCGGCCGTGTTTGCAGGCGGGCAACGCTTTGAGTGACTCGAACTTGTACGGGTCAGCTATGCGTCACGATTACTTGCAGCAGCAAAACACAGCCAGCCAGGGCAGACTCTCCTTAGAACCTGTGGCGCAAAAACACAGCCACCCACCCCAAGCGCTAACAGCACAGCAAGTAGCCACGTGCCTGGTTCGGGCACGGCGGCGACGCCGTTGGCTTCGCCACTGAGTGGGGCGCCTTGGAAGAAGAACGCCTGGTCGACGACGGTGTAGTCGTCGAAGTTGATGACGCCATCAAAGTTGATGTCGCCAGTGGCCCAGCCAAGGTTCGGGATCAAACCGAAGAAGGCGTTGTCCATGCCGACGTAGTCGTCGAAGCTGACCAGGCCGTCCAAGTTGCCATCGCCGATGTAGGTGTATTTCACCAGGATGTCGTCGGGCGTTACGGCCTGGCCGCTGAACGTGGTGTAAGACGAACCCGGCAGCCCAGTGAGGACATCGATATCCGAGTTGCGGATCGCACCAAGACCGACCAAGTCAAAATTTGAGGCAACGTTGGCCGTTCGCGCCGCCGAGCTGGTAATGCCGGGCCCGTTCCAGTTCGTGATGAAGTTGGCATCGAGACCGTTTTGCGCGGTGACGATGTCTGCCTGGGCGGCGGCGTGAACTGCGTCTTTGGTGGCGGCCGTGGCGCGGATGACCAGATCGTTGTTGGTGAGATCGAGGATGCCGCCACTATCCACGTCGATCGTTCCGACCGCCGAGGCGCCGGCGTCGCCGCCGTTGGGACGTACGGTTGCTTTGGCCGTTGGCCCACTGACGATCAAGCTGCCTTGGCGAATGTGATCGGCGATGAGAGTCCCGGCGTTTGTCACGCTGGTGCTGCCGCCGCCGCTTACGGGTCCGACGGAGGCGGTTCCCTCGATGGCGAAGGTGGCGCCGGCGGCTACAGTGGCGGGGGAACTGTTATTCAGACTTCCCGAGCTGGTGATCCGCAGCGTGCCGCTGTTCACGGCGGTGGCGCCTGTGTAGTTGGCCGGGCCCCTGAAGGACAACGTAGCCAGACCGCCCATGGTGATTCCCGAGGGAGCAGTTTCAGTAATGTTGCCGATCGAGAGGTCAGAGCCCACTCCTGTGCCAAAGCCAGGGGTGCGCGGCGAGAGGGTCGCGGTTCCGCCAGTCAGGGTCAGGTTACCGAAGGCGACGATCGACGTCGGGGCCGTGGTTCGGTTGACGCCGAGATGCTGGCCGGCGCCGAGGCGCAGGCTGCCCATCGAAATTGTCGTTGTAACTGTGCCATTGCCGATCGGATTGAGGCTGGCGAAACCGGGACCCGACATTTCGACGTCGTTGCCGAAGATGGTATCGATGTCGCCGGCGTTGTTGCGCAGGTTGAGGATGGGATAGGTTCCATTCAGGGTGCCGCCGCCTTCGAAGGCGCCGCCGACGAGCACGAACTTGCCGTTACCGGCCGGGCTGAATGTGCCGGCTTCGGAAGTTTGCAGCTCGCCTTTCACGCGATTGTTGAGCGTGATCGTGCCGCTGTAATTGGTGGGACTGGTTCCACGGAGGCGGAAACCGAGGGCAGCGTCGGGGTTGGTGACGCTGGTGCTGGCGAGGACGTTGATGTTGCCGGTTCCGAGCAGCGAGCCGGTGAGGATCATCTCGCCCGCGTTGACGAGGTTTTGCGGATCGCCGATGACGACCGTGGAAGGAGCGGTCACGGTCAAGTCACCGGACATCGTCGTGTTGCCGGCGGTGCCGAGGATACCGCCGTTGAGGGTGATGGGGTTGCTCAGATTCCCGGCGAGGACGAGCGTGCCGCCGTTGACGGCGATTGCGCCGGCACCTTGGGCGGCGGTGTTGGCGAGTCGAACCGCGCCGCTGTTGACGGTCAGGCCTCCTCCGTACGAATTCGCTCCGCTGAGAGTCAGCGTTCCGGCGCCGATCTGTCGCACCTCGCCGCCGCCGCCGATTGCGCTGTCAACTGTGACGGCATCGCTTCGGTTGAAAGCGAGGACGCCGTTGTTGTTGATGGCGCCCGTGCCGAGGCTTCCAGAAGTGCCGCCGTCGCCGACTTGAAGTGTTCCACCGTTGATATCGGTTGACCCGGCGTAGGAGTTATTGGTAGCGATTATCAACGAGCCCGTGCCGGACTTAGTGAGGCTCGCGCCGCCGACGATGCTGCCGGCGCCGGCAAATTTGTAATTTCGCGCGGCATTGACGGTGACCGCGCTGGCTGAAGCTGACCGACAAGCTCGACGTCGCTTGGATTGGTGGACGTGTCGTCGAATGTGACGGTGTCGAGCGTGAAGAAGCGCTCTTGAGCGGCATTGGCGGTGTTTTGCCAATTCGCGTCGCCGATGATGTTCCAGCGGTTGTTGACGTTGCCGATCCAACGGAGGTCAACTGCGCCGGCACTCCGACGGTTAGATTGATTGCATTGGGGGTCGTGGCCGTGGGCACGACAGTGAACGTGAGGCGTGACTGCGAGAGCGGACCGGTGATCGAAAAATTGGATTGATTGCCGGTGAGCGCGCACGGAGTAATTCAACAGTGTATAGACATTGCCGATCTGAGGACCAAGGCCAAGCGCACCGATCTCGAGATTGACTGTGCCCGAGAGATTGAGGTTGCCGAGAGTCTGGACCTGGTCATTTCCGCTGGCCCCGTTCTCCGACAACCGGAATCGGGCGGTTGAACCGCCATTGAGAGTCAGGTTGTTATTGAAGATCAAGGTGCCGGCTGCCGGATCGGAACCTGGAGCGATGCGCGCTCCACTAGCGGCGACAATGTCGCCGGTGACGGTGCCCCCGCCATGAATGCCGCCGCCGGCGCCGAGGGTGAACGTGCCGCGCGAGGCGGCGTCGAGCAGGCCGTTGCCTTGCGAGTTGTCAATTATGTAGGTCGTCGCCCCGGGGAGTATCGTGGTTGGGCCCAAGGTAATCGTGCGGGCGGCCACGGTGCCGGCATTGTTAAGCGTGCCGCTGAGGAGGCTAACAGTAGTGAGCGGAGCGGCGGCGCTGCCGATATCGTTGCCATTCATGTTGAGCGTGCCGCCTGCGAGCGTGAGCGTCGTGGTGCGGTCGCCGGTCGTGCTGGCGTCAATGATGTCGGTGTTGATGTTCGCGGTGCCGCCGTTGATGATGAAGGTGCCGTTGGCCGCTCCGCCGGCGGTGTTGGTTCGATTGGCAAGAAAGAACTGATTGGCGACATTTAGCACGCCGGTCGCGGCGCTGTCGGGATTGGGGCCACCGAGAGTGAGGGTGCCGCTGGCACCGTTGCCCGCCGTGCCGCTGGAACTGACGCCGAGCTGGAGGCTATTGGCGTTGAAGGTACCGGTGTCGAATGTCACGACGCCGCGGCCGCTGTTGCCGCCTGTGCCGCCGGCGAGCCGACCAATGACGACGTTGCCGCCTTGAACCGTCACATCGTGCCCGTCGAGAAGCAACATGCTCATGTCGCCCGAGCCGGTGGCGTTCGAGGAGCTGCCAACTTGAATATTGGCGGTGCTTGTTCCGCCCGTCTGGCCCGCGACGGTCAAGGTTCCGGTCGAACCAGCGAAGTCGAGCGTGCCGCCGGACTTTGTCTCGCCGATCACGAGCGCGGCGGTGTTGATGACATTCGCACCGGCGCCGAGATGCAGGATGCTGCGTCCGGCGTTGTTGTTCCCAGCGCCGCTCACGGCGGAGTCACCGATGCGGACAGCGGCGGCGGTGATGGTGTTCGTCGTGTTTGCGAGAGTCATCGTTCCGCGAACGTTGCCGCCGCCGACGCGAAGCTGGCCAGTCGTGGCGGTATGAGCGAAAGTGCTGAGGCCGGAGAGATCGAGCGACGCAATCGGATCGGCGCCGGAGTGCCGCCGGCATTGCTGCGACCGACGCCGACTGCAAAGTGGCCGGCGGCGGTATTGGCAACAAGGCTGCCGTTGCCGGTGACGTTCAGCGCGGTATTCGCACCGCCGTTGGCTTCGCTGAAGACGTTGCCGACTCCGACGGTGACAGGGCCGTCGACGGTGAGCGCTTTGCCGGCGCCGATGAAAATGTTGTTGGCCGTCGCCGAATTGGTCTGCACGGTGAGGCTGGTTGCACCTAGTCCCCCCGCATCGAGATCCAGCGTACTGATATTGGCACTGGCCGATGCGGCGGTGGGCACAATCCCGAATGCGAGAGCCGCGACCGAGTTGTCTACCGCATAAACCAGTGTTCCTCCATCGATCACTGTGCCGCCGGTGTAAGTGTTCACGCCGCCGAGGAACAGTGTTCCGTCGCCGGTCTTTGTAATCCCGAAATTGTTGCCCGATATCACTCCATTAATTGATATCGCGCCGGGAAGAATCGCATTGACGTTTCGATTCGCGTTGAGTGCGAGCCCAAGGTTAATCGTCTGCAAGTTTGTCGATTGGTTGTCGATGTTTCCGCCAAGAGTGATTGCGTTGCCGCCGAGCACAAATGGGCCCGCGGAGGGATCGAACGTGATTCCGTCGAATTGTGTTGCGGCAGCGAAGTCGTTGTTGTTGGTGAGACTAATGACGCCGGCAAAGGTCAGCGATTCGGGGGAGATTGGCGCCGTGCCGCCCCAGTTGGCGGGGTTGGTCCAAGTTGGCACTCGCCGGGCTGCCGGTCCAGGTGGCGGCCGTCGCGAGGGTCAGGCCTGCATTGCCAATCAGCATTACGACAAGCAGACGTGCAAGGTGCTTTACCACCGAAGAAGTACGGATCATGGTGCAATCCTTTGTGGCTTGGATTCAAGCCGGTCATTGGCCAAATGGAGGGTTGAAGGACCCGCGTCCACGGTCGAAGCGCAAGACAGCGGTTCGCACCAGCGCTGGCCCGGCAATCGCAGCGTCCATCTCCTTCTCCCGGCGCCAATCAAGGCATCGGGATAAGCATGGAACTGCTCTATAGTGCCTCCCCACAGGCGCAAATAAACAGACGCCGATGCGCGTTCTCACTGCGTCGGCAAACTGGATTCTAATTTCCAGTAAGCCGGTGTCAACGATTTGACAACTCGTGAGGTAGAAGGTGCGAAGGAACATCGGCGAAGCGGGCGGAATCAGATACCTGACGCTGAAAAATCGGCTAGAATCCCAATGGCCAATCCGCGATGGAAAGTACAAATGGGAGAGTTCCATGTGTCGAACATTTCACGTTGGTGCTAACTGTGTGGTGTTTATTCATTGCTGGTCGGACAACCGCTCGCTGGCGCTGAACAATCGGCTCCGAAGAAGCTGGCGAGCGTTGAAGGCATCACCGAGTATCAGCTCGATAACGGCTTGCGGCTGTTGCTTTACCCGGATGATTCCCGCGCGAAGGTGACGGTGAATATGACGGTGCTCGTCGGCTCGCGCCACGAGGGTTATGGCGAAACGGGCATGGCGCACTTGCTGGAACATTTGGTCTTCAAGGGGACGCCGACGCACCCGCACGTCCCGCGAGCGCTCCAGGAGCACGGCGCGCAGTTCAACGGCACGACGTCGTCGGACCGCACGAACTATTTCGAGACGCTGCCGGCCAGCGATGAGAATCTCGAGTTCGCGATTCGCCTGGAGGCGGATCGATTGGTGAACAGTTTCGTGCGGCGCGAGGACCTTGTTTCCGAGATGACGGTGGTGCGAAACGAATTTGAGCGCAGCGAGAACTCGCCCAGCTCGGTGCTGATGAAGCGGATCGCGGCGGCCGCCTACGAATGGCACAACTATGGCAAGACGACCATCGGCAATCGCAGCGACATCGAACGCGTGCCGATCGAAAAGCTGCGCGCGTTCTATGAAAAGCACTACCAGCCCGACAACGTGGTGCTGGTTGTGGCCGGGCAGTTTGAAGAAGCGAAGGTGCTCTCGCTCGTGCAGAAGTATTTTGGGGCGATCCCGCGGCCCGAGCGAAAGCTCGACACAACCTACACCGAAGAGCCGCCGCAGGACGGCGAGCGAACCGTAACGCTGCGTCGCGTCGGCGACGTGTCTGCGATTGGCGTGGCGTATCATACGCCGCCGGCGGCACATGAAGATTTGCCCGCGCTGCAGGTGCTCGCGAACATCCTGACGACGGAGCCCGCCGGCCGGTTGTACAAGTCGCTTGTCGAAACCAAGAAGGTGACGAGCGTATTTGCCAATGCACGTGCGGAACACGATCCGGGCCTGATGCTGGTACTGGCGGAGGTGCCGGAAACACAGAAACTGGACGAAGTGCGGGAATCTATCTTCGCCATTGTAGAAAAGATTGGCGAAGAGGGAGTACGCGATGAGGAGGTGAATCGCGCCAAGCAGCAGATTCTGAAAGCTCGCGAGCTGGCCGCGGCCGACACCAGTCAGATTGCCATCTCGCTCTCCAATTGGGCGGCGCAGGGCGACTGGCGGCTGTACTTTCTGCACCGTGACCGCGTCGAGCAAGTGACCGCGGACAAAGTAAAGGCCGCGGCGGCGAAATATCTCAAGCAAAGCAACCGGACGGTTGGCGTATTCATTCCGACCGAGAAGGCGGAACGCGTGCCCGTGCCATCGGTTCCTGACATTCAGGCGATCGTCCGCGACTACAAAGGGCGCGAGGCGCTGGCGGCCGGCGAAAAGTTCGATGCGACACCGGAGAATATCGAGGCCCGCGTCGAGCGAATGGAATTGCCGCAGGGAATCAAGGTGTCATTGCTTCCGAAGCAGACGCGCGGAAAAGAGGTGCAGCTTGTGCTGACGCTCCGGTACGGCAACGAGAAGAATCTCAAGGACCTGGAAGCGGCCAGCGGATTTCTGCCGGCGATGCTATTGCGCGGCACCAAGAGCCTGAGCTATCAACAGTTTCGTGACGAGCTCGATCGCCTAGGGGCCGCGATCAGCACCGGCGGTGGAGGAGGAAGACGCGGAGGCGGGTCCGCGCGTTCGGTTGGTTCGGTGAGCTTTTCCATTCAAGCGAAGCGCGATCGCCTGCCGGCGGTGCTGGAACTGTTGCGGCAGGTGCTCCGCGAGCCGGCGTTGCCAATTGAAGAGTTCGAGGTGTTGAAGCGCGAACGCATCGCCTCCTTGGAACAAAGCAAGACCGAACCGACGGTCTTGGCGGGACTTCAGCTCAGCCGGCAGCTTGCCCCATATTCAAAAGACGACATTCGCTACGTGCCGACGATCGACGAATCGATCGAGCGGCTCAAAGCCGTAAGCCATGAACAGGTGCTGCGGCTGTATCGCGAGTTTCTTAGCGCTGAAGCCGGCGAGTTGGCGATTGTCGGCGACTTTGATCCACAGGCTTGCCTCCCAATCCTGCGCGAAACACTTTCCGGCTGGACCGCCGCTCAGCCGTACGAACGGATCGCGTCGCCAGTTCCGGAGGGCCTTGCTGCGTCGCAACATGTGATTAATACGCCCGACAAAGCGAACGCCACCTATAGCGCGGGGTTCTTGATCCCGCTCCGCGACGACGATCCCGATTACGCCGCGTTGGTGATCGCCAACTACGTCTTTGGCAGCGGGGCGCTTTCGTCGCGCCTGGGCAATCGTGTGCGGCAGCAGGATGGCTTGTCGTATGGAATCAGCTCGGGGCTGAACGTGTCGTCGATCGACAAGCGCGCTGGCCTGTCGATCTCTGCGATTTGCAACCCGCAGAACATTGATCGGCTGAAAAGTGCGATTCGCGAGGAGCTGGACCGCCTGCTGAACGATGGCGTGACGCAGGAAGAACTGGACCGGGCCAAGCAGGGCTACTTGCGAGGGCAGAAGGTCCGCCGTACGACCGACGAAGCATTGGCTGGGCTATTAACGGATTTGAGCCACACGGGCCGCACGATGAAATACTATGCGGACGTGGAGAAACAAATCGAGTCGCTGACGACGGAGCAGGTGAACGCCGCCGCGCAAGCACCTCGATCCGAAGTCGCTGGTGATCGTGACCGCGGGAGACTTTGAAGCCACTGCGGCCGCAAACCGGTAGTGAAACAAGCATCTAACGGGCGCCGGCCGGGACTTTGTCCTGCGCCGCTTCCGAGGCTGCGGCCGCAGGCGCCACCGCGGGCTGCGCGGGCGGTTCCGGCGACGCAGCCTGGGACTCGAGCGGCTTGCGCGGCACTTTTTCGTCGGCCATCGCCGCGTGATATACGAATGCCGCCATGATCACCGAAGCCTGCTTCAAATCGTCGGCTTGAAGCCGATCGTACACGTCCACGTTGGAGTGATGCGTGCGCGTCATGTACTCCAGCGGATCCTGAATGAATTGGAATCCCGGCAAGCCGATGGCGTCGAACGACAGGTGGTCTGTGCCGCCGGTCGTGGCCAGGCTGACAGTGTAGGCATCGAGGTCGCGGAACGGCCCCATCCAATTACGGAAGACGGACCAGGCTCCTGTGTTCTCTTGCGCGAAGATGCCGCGGATGCGGCCCGAGCCGTTGTCGAAGTTGAAATAAGCTGAGAGCTTGTCGTAGTCGGGCTGGCGGACGAGCGTGCGCGGCGTTCGTGAACGGGACGTGGATTTCCCTTCCTCGTCGCTTGGCTGGCTGTTGGCGACCTGCTCTTTTGCGGCGTCTGGCTGAGCCGTCTCGGGATAGTACCCAAAGTGCTCGCGCACGTAGGCCTTCGATCCGAACAGCCCCTGCTCTTCACCAGTCCAAAGCGCGACGCGTATCGTGCGGCGCGGTTTCAGGCCTTGGGCTTGGAGGATTCGAACCGCTTCCATCACGACGGCAACGCCCGCGCCGTTGTCGGTGGCGCCGGTGCCGGAATGCCACGAATCGAGATGGGCGCCGAGCATCACGATCTCCTGTCCGAGATCGCCGCCGGGGATCTCGGCGATCGTGTTGTAAGCCATCAAGTCCTGATCGTGAAACTGCACCTGAAGATCGACGGACATCTTCAGTTTCTCGCCCAATTCGATCATTCGCACCAGTCGGTTGTAATCTTCCACGTTGCACGCGATCTGCGGCGGGGCCGCGGGGGCCTCCGGCGACCAGGGGCGCATTCGGCTGCCGGTGCGACCTTCGACCGAGGGCACCGAGGCGCTGGCGACAAAGATCGTGCCGCCCTCGCCCTGCGGGCTGGGTGTGACCATCAGAGCGGCTTCCTCTCGAACGAGGAAGGAGAGCAGCCGGCGATTGAACGCGGTCTGAGCGCGTCGAGCCGCATTCCGCTCTCGGCGTTGAGCGTCGTCTTGCGCGGAAGCGCGATTGGGATCGGACTTCGCATCGGCGGCGGCCGAATCCGAAAAGATGGCGTCGCGATCCGGTCCGCGCGGCGTGTCTTCGTTCTCGCCGCGCCGCGAAGGAGCGACAGCGGCGCGCACGCGCCCGCCCTTACTCTCGGCGAAGCGGCGTAAGTCATCCTCGCTCATGCGCGTAAAGTGTGGCTCGCTCTCCGCTTTGACCGCGCGAGGCGCGCCGGCCAGCACAATCGCGCCTTTCACTTTTCCTTTGTACTTTTCCAGGTCGGCTTCGGTCTTGGCATCGAGGTAAAACACATCCGCGGTGAGCGGCGCGTCGAAGCCGCGTGTCCACGCCTTTGGACAGGCAATCAACGGAATTGACTGCGGCTCGACAATTTGCGCGGAAAATCGTTTCAGCGACCAGCCGCGGCCAAACGGTCCCCAAGCCTCGAGGTGCGCATTTGGCGAGTCCCCAGGAAGTCATCTTTTCGCGGCTCCACTCGTTCGCGCGCTTGAGACCCGGCGAGCCCGTGAGCCGCGGGCCGATCACGTCGGTCAGATAGCTCAGCGTCGGCATCACCTGGGAACGGTTCAAGCCCTCGTCGCGAATTTTCGCGAGATCGGCCTCGCTCGCGCCGTCTTTCTTAGACGCGCTGTCCGGCCGCTTTGCGGACGCGCGAAGCTCCTGTAGCTCCTTTTGGAGGGCTTCGATCTTGCGCTCGATCTGGCTAGCGCGCTCGTCAAAAGTCGGGGACTGAGCCGCCGTGTTGAATGCAAACAGCGAAGCCAGCAGGCTTGCGAGAAACAACGAGCGACGCGGCAATCGCGAGGTTGCAGTCATCGTGAGCCTTCTTGGTGTTTTTCATCCCCGCCTGAAGGGGGCGACTTGTTGACTGTAATCGGCGGCGCACCGGGGATGAGTCCGGCCATGGGATCGCCGGGTGGCTTGTCGAACGACAGGAAGGCGAACAGATCAGCGATGTCCTTCTTGGAGAGGGCGGTCTCAATACCCTCCGGCATCATCGACAACTTGCTCGTGCGCAGATAGTTGATGTTGTTCCGCGGGACAATTTCTTCGGCATCGCCTGGCAGTCGAAGCACGATTCGTTGCTGGTTGTCTTCCGCGATCAGGCCCGTCAGATTGCGGCCATCCTGCGTGACGACCGTAACGACCTGATACGCCGGACCGATGACCAGGCTGGGGTCGAAGACGCTGGAGAGCAGTTGCTCGAACGACGCGCGGCCGTTGGCGGTTAGATCGGGGCCCAGCTTTCGGCCTTCGCCATGAATGGCGTGGCATTGGCCGCAGAGATTATTGAACACACGCTGGCCCGCGATAGGATCGCCGATATTGTCATGCAGATACTGGCTCATTTCGGCGACGACTTTTTCGCGTTCGGGGTTTCGCTCTTCGCGAATTTTTCCGAACGTGTTTTCGACGGCCCAGAGCGCTTCGCGATCGTTGCTCTCCAGAATTTTGCGAAGGTGGTTGGCGTTGAGGACGCCCTTGGGAAATTTGTCGGCAAGCACGGCGTTGAGCAGCTTCCGAGCCCATGGTTCGCGCTGCATGACGAGGTCGATAGCCAGCGGCTGTAGCTCGGGCGACAGCTTTGGATATTGAGCGAGAATGACATCGGCCAGCAGCGGGTCTTCCACGCGGCCTAACGCGGCCAGAACGCGTGTTCCAAAGTCGTTAGACGCCAAGGCAAGGACCGCGGGCAGCGCGTCGAGCAACGCGGAATCGCGGAACGCGATCAAAGCCGCGAGCGCCTGGAGGCGTGTTTCATCCGGCTCATCCGGCGAAGCCAGTGCGCGGCGCACGTCGGTCGAGTCGATCGATCCCAAACCGAGACGCGCCGCGAGCAATTGGGTGCTGAGTCGCAGCGGCGTAGGGCGACGGTCCTCCAAAAGACGATCGAGCAGCGGACGAATCCTGTCCTTGAGCTCGGCGGTTTGAACTTCATTGAAACCGTCTAACTTCGCGGAGACGGCGGCGATGCATTCGGGGATGCGATCCGCGCGATAGTCGATCGCGTATTCAAGCAGCGACGACGCGGCTTCAACGTTCGGCACGCGGGCGCTCGAGTATACGGTCGATCGCGCGGGGCAAGAGCAGCGCGACGGCGGGGGGCAGCGGATTGGCAGACTTCAATGTCCTGGCAAACCGGGCGCTATCCGTTTCAAGAAGCGGATGGAGATTGGCCCAAACAATGGCCGGTATCAGTTTGTCGTGATCGCAATTGGTAAGAACATCGTTCAGCACGGCGAGGGCGTCAAGTTTATCGATCTTGCGCGAGGCGATGGCAACCTGAAGCTGAACGTCGGGCGAGGAATCGCGCGCCAGGTCGACCACCGCGTTGCGAATCTCGGGCGCAATCGTACCCGCGTTACCCGCCGCACGAACAGCCCAGGCGCGAAACGCGGGCTCGGCGTTTGCAAGTAGTTTCGCGTGCAGCTCGGGGCTGAGAGCATCGCCACCGATGAGCGACCAGAGTGCATGGAGGCGCGTCTTGCGGGCCGCTGAGTTATCCTGAACCAGCCTTTCCAGCGTGGCGCGCAACTCGCCTGCAGGATTCGGGGCAAGCCGCTCGTTCAACAACCGCTGCGCCGTTTCGCGAAAGTAGATGTTTGCGGCTCGCGAGCCGCCGAACGAGATCTTGATCGCTTTCGCGCGACAAATCGAAAGTCGGCGCGCGGGGCGTGTCGCCAAACCGCAATCGATATAGCCGCCCCTTCAACCTATCGACGCCCGGTGCGTCGCGCGCAGCATCTTGCGAGCAATGATAGCGGTCGTACCAATCGAGGACGTACAGGCTTCCATCAGGACCAATTTTCAACGCGACCGGCATGAACCAGGCATCGTTCGCGTTCAGTAGGTCCGGCTCTGCTTTTGCCAAGTATGTCGCACCATCGCGGGTGAGCCGGTCTACGTTGAGACAACCGCCGTGAATGTTGCCCACGACAATCCGCTCGCGGTATTGAGCCGGAAACGCACCGCTGTCAAGAAACACGATGCCGCAGTAGGCGGTCTTCTGATGACTGTGATCGGTGATCGAGCCGATCTTCATCGCGAACGGCGGGTATGCGCCGCTTGGCGGTTGTAAATGCCGGTCTCGACAAAATGAAACAGGTGGTCGTTGGCCCAATGGCAGGCCTCGATGATCGCGCTTCCCTCGGTGTCCCAAGCGATGCCATACGGGTTGCTCGTCCCTTCCGCGAAAACCTGAAAGTCGCGCGTGCGAGGGTGATAGCGCCACATCGCACACGTAAACGAATGCCGCCGCCCGTCTTTTGCAACGATCGTGCTCGGGTTGAAAACTCCGTTGAGCCCGTAAAGCCATCCATCGGGCCCCCAGGTGAGCGAGTTGGGCAGCTCATGTGTATCGGCGCGGCCGAAGCCGGTGAACACCACTTCGCGGCTGACTTCCTTGCCATCTTTTTCGCGCAGGAACAAGAGATCGGGTGCGTTGAGCACCCAAACGCCGCCGTAACCGACGGCGACGCCGGTGGGAATGTTCATTCCGTCGGCGAAGACGGTGACGCGCTCGGCGCGGCCATCGCCGTCAGTATCCTCGAGGATTTTGACGCGGTCGCGACCCCGTCCGGCCGGCTTGCGCGGATACTCGACGCTTTCGGTGACGAAGATTCGCCCGCGATCGTCAAACGTCATTGCGATGGGATTGACGATGTCCGGCTCGGCGGCGACTAACTCTACGCGGAAACCATCGGGCACAGTCATCCTGGCGACTGCTTCGGCGGGCGAGTAGGGCTCGTTGGGCGGTTGATCCTGGCGGTGCGGCACAACGTCGTCGGCGCGCGCTGACATCGACAGACCGCCAACCAATAGAACAAACGCGATCGCACGTTGCGAATGTTTCATCGAATAACCCAACATCGTCATCCGCGGCGCGACGGTCGCTTGCCGGCAGTCATGCATACGTCGGCCACGCGGCCGGTTTCTTCCAGAGCAATATGAAACCGTTGATCGCCTTCGAGGCGATGGACCGACAGGTGATACCCCTTATTGACCGCGGCCAGGTAGGGTCGCACCTCCGGTTTGTTCGGAACGCGGAGCCTGCCCCACGAGCCGTCGCCAAGATACAGCACGCCGTTTTTGTCGAGCAGACCATCGGTCAGCGGGTGAGTGCGCTTATAGGTATGGTCGTGGTGTTCGAGCACTCCGTCTACTTTGAACTTTTCAAACAGTGGAGACCAGTGTAGACGCTGGGCCTCGCCCGTGCCAAACGCGCCCCCCTTCCCTTCCGGGGCTCGGTACGACGGGTATGCGGGCACATGGTTCGCAACGATCAAATGCTGCCGGTCCTGCCGCTCTTCCAACGCCGATTCGAGCCAATCCGCTTGTTCGCCGGCGATGGCCGAGATGTGCCCGGTGTCCAAGAGCACAAGACTCAAGTAGTCGCCAATATCCAGCACGCCGTAGGTTGTCTCCTTGAAGAGTCCGTCGAACAGGCTCAGATAAGCGGGGGCGTCGGCGCGCTTTTCTTGTACCCGCCGTTCACCTCGTGATTGCCGATGCAGGAAATCATCGGGACGAGCCGTCCCCGCGGGTCCACCATGTGCTTGCTGTAATTTCGCAAGTACTCAAGAAACGTTTTTGGCGATCGCCCGTTGTCGTATGCCAGGTCGCCGCCGATGAGCGCGAAGTAGGGCTCTTGTTTGGCAGCCAATATATTGGTGCCGATCGCGTGCGAGTTGGTCCCGCAGTCCCCGCCGGAAACGAACTGGATGGCATTCGCCGCCTTTGCCGGCATTGTGCGGAACCGGTAGACGGGCGAATTCGTGCCGATTTGGAAGAAATAGTCAGTTCCGGGTGCCAGGCCGCTCAACTCGCACCGGTTTACTTTGAGGTCGGTGTCGGGAAACGGCTTGGCGATGATGTTGCCAGTTTGCCATGCGTCGCCCAGGCCGGGTGCGTAACGAATGACCCCAGTGACGGTTGTTTCAGGCCCGACCCACTGGATATCCATCGTGGTGGTCGGATCGGATTTCCAGGTGAGGAACAGTGTGTCCGGCGCAATGCGCTGGCTGGCGGCCGATGATGCTTGTTGCGGCGACTGCGCCTCCTGTGCGAGCAGCGATTCGCCGAGCGACATCGCGGCCAGGCTGCCGATGGATGAACCAAGAAAAGAGCGGCGGCTGAGCGCGTCCATAAGCTAATCTCGCAACGGAGCAAACGGCATACAGCATTAGGATGCACCGAAATGCATGCTCCGTCTACGGTCAGAACAGAAATTGCCGCATGTAGCGGACTACCGACCATTCAGGTTCGATTGGGAGCGGCCTAGCGCCGCCCTTCACGCCGGCTTTCATTGCCGCGGCGTCCTTCGTTGCCCGACCGATCGTTGTCGCGGCCTTCGGACGAAGGCTGAGCCTGGGGCGCCGGAGTGGCGGTTGCCGATGGGCTTGCGCCAGTGGCGGGGGCCGACGCCGTGACCCCGGGCATCTGCGAGAACACGCGGCGCAGCGTGTCAGCGCCAACGCCGTTGAGCTTGACGACCTTCACACGGTGGCCGGCGGCGGTCTCGTCCACCTCGCGAACCAGGCCCATCACTTCGGCCATCAGAAAGTCGGGCGCTGAAACGACGACGACGTTCGTTTTCTGCTCGACGCCGACTGAAAGCAAACCCTTGAATTGCGGAATCTTGCTGCCGTAGTTCGCTCCGTAACCGAGATCGCGGCTGGGGCTGTCGCGGTCCCGTTGATCGCGCGTGAAAGCCTTGTCGTTGGCGCTGAGCAGGTCGCGATAGACCTCTTTGACGACTTCGGCTACCGCGTCCGCGCACGAATACTTCACTTCGTAAATCTCCGTCTTCCGCTGCAAGTCGGAGTCGAGCGACTCGGGCTGGTCATATAGTTCCATCAGCTCTTCGATTTTCGCAAGTTGAGCGGCTGTCGCGCCCTGAACCAGCAGCGTGCCGGTATCGAGATCCGAGACAAACTGCAGTTGCGTGCGCGCGGCCTGCGGCAAGCGCGCGCCACGTTCGCCTGTCGCGGAGCTGAGTCCGAATATCTGCTTTAGCGTCAACTCCATCGCCAGCGGCGAAATGTGCTTGAGTTTGAACACCTGGTAGTCGGATTGTTGCGGCAGCAGTTGCTGCAACAGGCCGTCGGCGGCATTCAACGCCTCGGCGTCCTTGGACGTAATGATAAGCTGGCCGCCCGGTCCCTCGGTCACGTTAATGGGCGGCGCCTCTCGGGCGTCGTCGCGAATAGACTCATCTCTCGCCGGCAGTGGCGCGTCCTCGGATTCGTCTTGGTCCTGAGCACTGGCCGCCGCAACTGCGAATCGAGTGGGCGCCGAAACTTGCGCCGGCTGGTTGGCTCGGGCGCGGACCACATCTTTGAGCGGTCTACTTGCGGTCAAATCCTCGTCGGGCGTTGCCGTCGACTCGGCTCGCTCGGATTTGTCTGAATGAATTGATGACTCGCGGACGTCGATGCGACGCTCGCGGATCTGTAAAGGATTGTCGCGCAGATTCGGCCAGATCTGTCGCATGCTGTCCAAAACCTGTTTCCTTCCGTTCGCCGGAAGCTGGATAACTCGAACACCGCCGGCCGTACCCTGTGCACCACCTTCTTCGCCCAACTTGGCCAACAGTGTTTTGACCTGATCGAACTCCGCATCGCTGGCCCAGAGCAACAGACGGCTTCGTTCGAGGTCGGCCTCGATGCGAAACGTGTCGGCGCCGCCGCCGCCACCTCGCCGGCCGCCGCGTCCCTCGCCGCCGCTGGATTGTTGTCCCTGCAATAGCAAGCGCACCGCTTCAATCGCATACTGCGGATCGAGTTGCCGCAACGGAATGATGCGAACATCGCGCCCGTCGTCGTCCACCTGGCTGACGAGGTTGGCGATCGCCAAGTGGTCCTGCGGCGTGGCGTAGACAATCAGTGTGTTGCTGTCGTCATCGGCCTGGACCTGCGTGTTGCTTTGTAGCTTGCCAACATTGACCAGCTCCTGAATCAGGTCGCGCATGGCGTCGGGATCGATCGCCTTCGTGCGGTAGATCTTCATCCGCGTAGCCGTGTCGCGAACTCCACCGGCGCCGCTTGCGGGCACATCGAGCGCCTGGACCGCTTGTCCGATGACCGCCAACTTGTCCGGCGCGCGTGAGCCAGAATGCTGTTCTCCTGCTCGTTGACGACCAGGTGCACCTCGGGTTCGGGGCGCGCCGGCCGGCGCCCTTCCTCGTTATTATTATTCCGTCCCTCGTCCGACCGCTCGCGCGAGCGTTCAAACTGCCGGCGGAGCTGCGCGGCAGCTTGCAAACGGCTGTTGGCGGGTGCGCCCACCAGCTCGCGCAGCTTTTGCAGGATGTCGTCAGCGCGGACATGCTTGAGCTTGAACTCAACGACCAGGCGGTCCTTGCCGTTGGACGATTGCTCATGATCCAACAGCTTGCGAATCTCCCGCAGGTTCGCCACGGTGTCGAGCCCCTCCAGGCGATTCGTGGCGGTCATCGCCGTCAGCTTTCCAAACGGGCTGAGCATTGGCTGGAATTCCTTGACGGAATCCTCCGCCACCAGCCAAGTGAGCGGAAACGAGACGCGAACCACTTCGTGTGGATCGCGCGACGCCAGTTCACCGGCCTCGACGCGCGGGACCAATGTGGGATTCAACTTGTCCAACTTCGTCAGACTCAATACCTCGCCGCGGCGCAACAGCGTAAAGCCGCGCGCCGCGAGATGCATATTCAAGAGGTCGCGTGCTTCATCGAGCGTGTAGCTCTGCTGTGTATCGAGGTTCAAGACTCCTTCGGGAAGCTCCTGCCAATCCAGCGTTCGGTTCGCGCTCTTGGCCAGCCATTGCAGAACGTCCAGCCATGGTTGGCCGCGGAAGCTGAAGCGAATCTTGCCGTCGATTGTGCGCTGTAGCTCGTCTTCTAATGGACGCTTAGCCGCTGTTTCGACTCTTTGCTCGGCGCCGGTTTTCGCACCGTCGCTCGAAGACCGACTCGAGTGCTGTTCCTTCCCTGTCTCGTCTTCCCCGCCTTCCGCCAGCGCCGCGGTTGTCGCTATAGCGAGACACAGTGCCGCCGACACCGCGCGGGAAAAGAATTCGGCGAAGAACCCGAACACTACGCGACAGATCATTTTAGAATCAAGCGAAACGAGGTGGACTAACCATTGATGCATGCAAGAGTGCTCAGAGCGTAACCAGAACACCCTTAAAGGAAGATTAAGCAAAGCTCTCGCCAGCGGCCGCTCGTGGCAGGGCCACAGCAAATGTAGTTCCAACGCTCAGCTCGCTTTTCACGGAAATCGTCCCGCCGTGGGCTTCAACGATCCAGCGCACGATTGCCAGGCCCAGCCCGCTTCCGCCAACGGCGCGGGACCGCGCTTTATCGACTCGGTAGAATCGCTCAAAAATATGCGGCAGCTCCTCTGCCGGTATGCCGGCGCCGGTGTCGGTTACTTCGAGCGTGGCCTGTTCACCGCGCTCGCTTAGGCGAACGTCAACGCGGCCTCCGTCTCGGTTGTATTGAATTGCATTTCCCACGAGATTTGAAACAACGTCGGCGAATCGCTCGCGATCGACCGAGGCGCTGACCGGCTGCAATTGCATGTTGACCGTGATTCGCCGCTCGGCGGCCAAAGGTTCGAGCAGCTTGCACGCGTCTTCAACAATTCGATCCAGCCTCACATTTTGCTTATCGAACACGACCGCGTCAGCGTCGGCGCGAGCGAGCGCCAGCAGCCCTTCAACCACCGACTTCATCCGCCGCGCCGATCGGCAAATGGTCATGAGCGCCTGCTTGTAGTCTTCGGTATTTCGTTCGCGGCTCAGGGCCAGGTCCGCCTGCGCCATCAGCGTTGCCAAAGGCGTACGCAGCTCGTGCGATGCGTCGGCTGTGAACTGAGTCTGCTGTTCAAACGCCCGTTGAAGCCGGTCAAAAGTATCGTTGATGGTGACAGCCAGGCTGCGCAGCTCAGTCTCCATATTTGCCGGATCGATTCGCGCTGCGAGATTGGAGGCCGAAACGCTGGCCGTCGCCGTGCTGATTCGCTCGATCGGCGCAAGCGCGCGCCCGGTGAGAAACCACCCGGCGGCGAGCGTGCCCAAGAGAACGAGTCCACCGACGGTCCAAATCACGGCGAGCAACTGATTGAGCCGCGCGCTTTGCTCCTGCATACCTTGGCCCACCAAGACCAGCGCACCAGCGGGACCCGCAATCGCGTGCTCCCGATTTCCGGCTTGGTTCCAAACGCCGATGGCTGTGGGCTGAGATATTTTCAAATTTGGATGCGACTGATCGACGAGATGTCCGGCGTCGTCCCAAATGGCGTAATAGGCGGTGTTGTCACCGTCCTGCCCGAAGCACTCAATCTGCTCGGGAGCCAGTTCCAAAGAAAACGACTTGTCCGACTCCAGTCGCATCGCATTGCGCAGCGCGATCGCATGTTGTTCAAGCAGCATGTCGGCGTCGCGATAGATCGTGCTGCGAACATTGAGATACAACAATGCTGCAAACGCGGCAGTCACGAGCACCAGCGCCAGCGAATACCAGGCAAGCAGCTTCGAGCGAAGCGATCTAAGCACGGATGATGTATCCTTGCCCGCGCCGGGTTTCGATCAGTGTGTCGCCCAGCTTGCGTCGCAAATTGGAAACGTATACGTCCACCACGTTCGACAACGTGTCGTCGTCCTCGCCGTAGATGTGCTCGTAGATCATGGTCCGCGTCACCAGCCGCCCCCGATTGAACGCCAGCAGCTCCAAGAGCGCATATTCTTTGGCGGACAGCTCTACCGGGCGGCTTCCTTTGGTCACCGTCCGAGCAGCCGTATTGATCTCGATGTCGTCGATCTGGATGACTGGGGATGGTGCGCCGGCCGATCTTCGAATTAGCGCTCGCAGACGAGCGGCCAATTCAGCTAGTTCAAACGGTTTCGTTAGATAGTCGTCGGCGCCTTGGTTGAGGCCGGCCACTCGGTCGGCAACGGCGTCGCGCACCGTGAGCAACAAGACGGGCGTGGACTTCTGCGTGCGGAGGCGCTTCAGCACCGCAAGCCCATCCAGCCGCGGCAACATCAGGTCGAGCACAATGGCGTCGTAGTCCGTACCCTCCGCCTTTGCCAGCCCGTTCTCGCCGTCCGCCGCGCTATCGACCGTGAAACCCTGTTCGCGAAGCGCGGTCACAAGCACGCTGAGAAGGTCCTCCTCGTCTTCCACCACCAGAACTCTCATCGCCCGCCGCTCGCACTTGGCCAGTGGAAAAAACTCAATCGTCTGTCAGCTCTTGCGCACGAAGATCGTCAAAGTGAACCATGGAATCAGCTTTTGTCCAAAGGCCTACTTTGCCAGCTTTGGTGAAGTGGCGGTCTCTCTCATCAAACAACATCTCGTCATCAAGGTACACTTTGACGAGTGACCCACGATGCTCGATGCGTAGCGTGTACCATTGATTCAGCGCCAGATTTTTTCTTTGCTCGCCGCCAAATCGAATTCGATTGCCATCGACCACGCGATAGAGACGGACGTTCTTCTCTTCCGGATCGAGCCGAGCCAGCAGGTAATTTTCCGAGTTTTTGTATCGCCAGACAATACCGCCGGACTGTTCCTCGTCACCGGAGACGACTTTGATCTTAGCCGACAGGCGAAGATTCTTGACTTCGACATCCTCCACGACCGCCAGGGCCAGACGGTTGTCGTCGCGATTGCGATCCAACTGAGCAATCACACGGCGTTCACCGTCATTGATAACCTGCCACTTGCCGTCGGGGCGATCATTGGTCGTGTCGAAATAGAAGCCGCGCGGCTGTTTGCCGACCTCGTCGGCGTCGAATGACCAGGTGCGATCCAGCGGACCCGCGGCGAGGAACAACAGTGCGAGGGCGGGAAGCATGCTTTGAAAA
Organism: Pirellulales bacterium; assembly: GCA_963829655.1. GTDB lineage: Bacteria > Planctomycetota > Planctomycetia > Pirellulales > JALHPA01 > JBBDYH01. The sequence goes on along the minus strand of CAWHJG010000002.1, from coordinate 3,242,956 downwards.
GTCAGGCGCCAAAACCGAGGCCGCGTTCATTCTGCACGGCGAAGTCTTAAGTCAAGGTGAAGACGACGCTAATAGGCCCCCGAGGTGTCAGCGATTGCCTCGCGATTCTTGATGCCAGATGCTGACCGTCCGGTCTGCGCCGCCGGCGGCGATTGTCCCCGTGTCGCGAGCGACCGCAACGCTCAGCACCTCGCCCGTGTGCGATAGCTGACCGACCTTCTTCCAGGAGGCGACATCCCATCGTTCGACTCGACCGGGCTGGTTCCATTCCCCCGTGCCGACCAGCAATTCGGCGTTGTCACGGCTGAATGCGAGCGAGCTAACATCGTCGGTACGCAACTCCCAGGTGTGCCGTTCCTTCCACTCATCGGTGGCCCAAACCTTGACAGTGCCGTAGCGAATTCCGACGGCGATCCATTTCCCGTCTGGCGAGTACGCCACCGATCGAACCTCGGCTTTGCTGGCCGGCAGTGTTCGTTGCAATTCGCCGGTAGTCACGGACCAGACTTTGACCGTGCCATCCGAGCTGCCGGAAATTAACGTCTCCCCCTTCTGGCCAAACGCGATTGAATTGACCCACGACCTGTGCCCACCGAGCGTGTGCCGCAATTTGCACGTGACCGCATCCCATAATTTGACGCTGCCATCGATACTTGCCGTCGCCAGCAGCGAACCATCGGGTGCAAACGCTATGCTGGTCACCGCGCCGCGATGACCGCTGAGCGTGAGCGCCGCTTCGCGCGTCTTGACATTCCAGAGTTTCGCCATGTGGTCATGGCTCGCCGTGGCGAGTGTTGTTTCGTCCGGCGACAGGGCGACTGCCGCAACCGCTTCGGTGTGACCCTTGAAAGTGCCGATCAGCTCGCCCGACCGCGCGTCCCACAGTCGAGTTGTATGGTCGGAGCTTCCGGTCGCCAACACATTTCCGTCGCGGCTCAAGGCGACACCGCCAACCCATCCTGGAATCGAAATCACGGTCTGCTGCACCGGGCCAGGCCGCTTTCGCACCGGCATCAAATGCCCCCACGACAGTAACCCAGGATCCGCGGGCAGTGGGTCAACCGGTTTGAGAAAGCCGGCCATCACCAGCGTGCCGGCCTGGAAATAAACGGCGTCCGCGTCCGAGGTCGAACCAGGAAAGTGTCCAAAGCCGCCGTCGGCGTTGCGGCACGAAAGTGCCCAGCGTCCGGCACGTTCGATTGCCGTCCGGCAGTCGGCGCGCCCGTGCCCTTCGTGAAGCAACGTGAAAACCGCGTCGAACGTCGCGTGCCGATCTGCGCGGGCTGATTCAAGAACCAACTACCGTTGGCGTTCTGGTCGCGCAAAATGCGATTGATCATCTGCGCCGCTTTCGGCGTGGGATCGCCTACTAGAGCATAGTAGTGCGATGCGTGAAACGTCGCCGCGATGTGATCGTTTAAGTAGCCGTCCTCGTCCTGGATCATCAAGGCCCGAATTGCGCGGTCGGCTTGATCGGGAATCGGCTTGCCATAACACAAATAGGCGAGAGGAAAAAAGCTCGTCGAATAGGCCGGCAAGGTCTTGTAGTCCTGCCGCAGGATCTCCTCGAACACCGGCATCGGTTCGTATTTCGGCTTGGCTCCCAGCGCGCACAGCGCGACCAGCGCCTGCGTCGTGTTATAGACGCGCCCCTGCGGCGACGCAGGATCGACCGTGCCGGCTACGTTGACGAACTCTCCGCTTTCCTTCTGGCGGGCGACCAGGAACTCGATCGTCTTTTCCTCGAAGGGCAGCCGCCACCCGAAGGTCTTATGGATCGTGCAAGCGTAAGTGACGGCCGCCAGGTCGCTATTCGCACTGTCCGACATTCCTAGATAGTCCGGGTCGATGCCGGCCTGAAATGAGCCGTTGGCGCGAGCGGTTTTCGCGTAGAACGAGTTGAGCCCGCGAAGCACTTCGTCGCCGGCGATGCGCGAAGCACGTTGCTCCTGGGCATACGCCGTCGAAACGATCTGCATCGCCAAAAAATAGGCGTACAACCAGCGTCCAACGGCGCACCGCTTCATGCAATTTGGTCGCGGCAGCGGCGATCGTGTAAGCTGGTTGCCGGTCATCAGTAATTCGCGCACGCAAAAATCCCTCGCAAAGGTCAACAATGAAATCGATGACGTGTGTCGCGGTCCTTCTTGTTTGCACTTCACTCTCGCCCGCCGCCGAACCGCTCGTGCTCAATCTTTGGCCGGGTAAACCGCCTGGGGAAACCAAGGAACTCCCGCCCGAGTCCGATCAGACAAAGCCCGAAGATAAGTTGATTGCGGGCCGCCGCATTATCAAGCTTGGCAACGTCTCGACGCCGAAGTTGACAGTGTATCGCCCGGCAAAGGAGATCGACACCGGCGCTTCGGTCGTGATCTGTCCGGGCGGCGGCCATCATATCCTGGCCTACGACCTGGAAGGGACTGAAGTCGCCGAATGGCTCAACGGGATTGGTGTGACCGGAATCGTTCTGAAGTACCGCGTTCCGTTTCGCAATCCGCAAAAGCGATGGCTTTCGGGCGTGCAAGATGGCCAGCGCGCGATGAGCCTCGCACGAACCAAAGCCGCCGATTGGGGGATTGATCCAAAGCGGATCGGGATGCTCGGCTTCTCAGCCGGTGGAGAAGTGACCGCACTGGTTTCGATGCTCGACGATCGGCAATACGAGGCGGTAGACACGATCGACGACGCGTCCAGCCGGCCGGACTTCGCCGTGCTGATCTATTCCGGCGGTCTGTACGACAACGATAAGCGGCAATTGCGCGACCACTTGACCGTCTCCAAGAACTCGCCGCCCACCTTTTTCGTTCACGCTTTCGACGACAACGTGTCAGTCAATAACACGCTGTTGCTGGCATCGGAGCTGAAAAAAGCTGGTGTGCCGGCTGAGGTTCATGTCTATCCGACTGGCGGGCACGGATACGGCCTGCGACCGGTCAAGGGCGAGCCGGTCACCGAGTGGCCAAAATTGTGCGAATCTTGGATGCGGGGAATGAAAACAATTCCCTGATGCCACTTGGAATCAACCATTGCGATCGCCGAACAGATCGGCCGCCTTACCAAGTGTTAAAAATTTAGCCACTGCTGTTGACAGGTTGCCGGCAATGTGTTAAAAATTTGGCATGCGCGGTTCCGCCGCGTTTCACACCACCGAAACGAACCTGAAGATGGGCAAGATAGAACGCAACCTCAGTCGCCGCGAACGTCAGATCATGGACATCGTGTACGCCAAGGGCGAGGCGACGGCCGCCGATGTGCACGAGGCAATCCCCGATCCCCCCAGCAAGACCTCCGTCCGGACGCTGCTGCGAATCCTGGAAACGAAGGGGCACCTGAGTCATTCCGAAGACGGTCCCCGCTATGTCTATCGCGCGGTCCGATCGCGCGAGCGCGTCGGAAAGTCATCGCTGCGGCGCGTGCTCGACACATTTTTCGAGGGTTCGCTCGAACGCGCGGTCGCCGCACACCTCACCGACTCCGCCGCCGATCTCTCGCCCGACGAGCTAAAGCGGCTTTCACAACTTATCAACCAGGCCCGAAAAAAAGGACAGTAGGATGAATACGCTCAATTCACTCACGGCGCTGTTGTCCGACTCGCGGCTGCTGGTCGTGTTGGACCTGTGGCTTAAGGCGGCGATCCTTCTTGCAATCGCGGGCATCACCGTCGCTGTGCTCTCGCATATTCGAGCGTCCGCGGCCACAAAGCACTTTGTGTGGCTCTTGGCCCTCGTCGGCTCATGTAACATTGTGCCGCTTTCGTCCATCCTTCCCGCTTGGACGATTGAGCTTTCAGCGAACACCGGATCTGCACCATCGACGGCGGATTTGACAACGCCGCCATTAATCGTTGCCGAACTACAGGCGACTTCAATCGATGCGCCAGTATCCGCGCAGGCGGCAATTCATTCACCACCGGAGAACACCGCACCAATCCACGAGCCTGCCGCCGTGGTAAGCCGCGCCGGAACTCCTGATACTCCACCTCGCGGCACCGATTGGCCAACTGTCGTGCTTTCCATTCTGGCGGTCGGGACATTAGTCAGCCTGCTACCAATTCCACTTGGCGCACTCAGCCTCCGGGGGCTATCGCGCACTTCCAACAACGTAACCGACGATCGCTGCCTCTCTATTCTCAACGAGCTTCGCCAACAGCTTTCAATCACGCGTCGCGTCGCGCTGGTCACATCCGCCGAGCGCTCAATCCCAATGACTTGGGGCCTAGCAAATCCAGTCATCTTGCTGCCGGCAGAGTCAACGAACTGGAATGCGGAGCGACTGCGCGCTGTCATGCTGCACGAACTCGCTCACGTGCGGCGCTTCGACTGCCTGACGCAGATCGTCGGTCAAATCGCTCGCGCCGTGTTTTGGTCCAACCCGCTTGCCTGGGTGGCCATGCGTGGTCTGCGGCGCGAACAGGAACAGGCTTGCGACGATCGCGTGCTGCAGTCCGGTCTACCGCCCACCGACTACGCTGCCCATCTGCTCGCGGTCGCCTCCCAAAAATATCGCCTGTTCGCGCCCGCGGTTGCCTTGGCGATGTCGCGCACTTCGCGGATCGAGCGCCGACTGGCGTCCATCCTGGATACGACCTCAAATCGTCGGGCACTGTCTCGTGTTCAAGCGTCGCTCGTCGCGGCCGGCCTTCTAGCACTGCTGATTCCGCTCGCATCGTTGACCACGCAGATCAAGGAAAGCCACGCCGCGGAACAGGGCACGACCAAGGACGATGCAAAAGACGGCAAGAGGCCAAATGATCCCGCCACCTCCGACCGCCTCGCTCGCCTTCGCCAGATTCTCGCTGAACAATACGTCACGCCGCCTAACGAAGACCAGGTCCTGCGAGGCGCCATTCGCGGAATGGTCGAGTCGCTGGGCGATCCCTATTCCGAGTTCCTCCCTAAGGAAAAGCTGGCTGACTTCGAATCGCAAGTCGCGGGTAAACTCACCGGCATCGGCGCACAGCTCGAATTGCGCAACGAACAGCTCACGGTCGTCACGCCGCTTGAGGGCTCGCCCGCACTGAAATCCGGCGTCAAAGCCGGCGACGCCATCCTCGAAATCAACGGCAAATCAACTCGCGACATCAAGATCTCCGACGCCGTGAAGCAAATCGTCGGCGAAGCCGGCACCGAAGTGAAGCTCAAGCTGCGCCGCGCGTTGGGCGATACCGCCGACGTCACCGTCACACGCGGCCCGATCAGCGCTCCGCTCCGTGAGTGGCTTTGCGCGGCAAAGACCACGCCTGGCAGTGGCTCATCAGCCGCGACCAAAAGATCGGCTACATCGCCGTCGATCACCTCGCGCCCTCCACGCCAAATGAGCTCCGCGACGCCATCAACGCACTCAAACAGGACGGCCTCAAGGGTCTGATCCTGGACCTCCGCTTCTCCCCCGGTGGTTTGCTGCAATCCGCCCATGAGACGGCCCAGTTGTTCCTCGACGCAGCAACAGTCGTCACCATTCGCGGCCGCGACGGCAAAGAGCAAAGCTTCATGTCCGATGGCAAACAGCGGCTCGGCGACTTCCCGCTGGTCGTGCTCGTCAATGAGCAGACCGCCTCCGCCGCCGAAATTCTCGCCGGCGCGCTCAAGGACAACGACCGAGCCGTGCTACTCGGCACACGCACGCACGGCAAGGGCTCGGTTCAAACCATCGTCAAGCTCGACGACGGCGACGGCGCCGTTCGCCTCACCACCGCTTTCTTTCACCTGCCGCGCGGAAGCAACATCGACCGCCGCCCCGGCGAAAAAACCTGGGGCGTCGATCCGAGCGACGGATACTTCCTGCCAATGACTGCGGACGAAAACGAGCAACTGAAAAAACACCGCCGTGAGCGCGAGATCATCGGGGAGTCCGCGCCGGCCGACGCTCAAACCGCCAGCCTTACGCCGGACCTCATCACCAAGGACCATGCCGATCCACAGCTTGCCGCCGCGCTTCGAACGCTAACCGCAAAGCTCACCACCGGCGAGTTCGAAAAAGTCGGCAAGTCGGCCGCCGAAGCCGAGCAATATGCCCAACGCCGCGGCGAAGTCGAGCGCCGCCGTGAAGGCTTCTTGAAAAACATTCAGGAGCTCGATCGCGAACTCAAGTCGCTCGAAGCCGCCGCCAAGTAACTCAGCACCGCGACAAACCATTGCACGCTCCGTGCGATTCTAGCTAGACTCGACTATGGCACACGGCCACGCGCTCGCGCCGCCGGGTTCACAAATCGCGATTCTTCGGCTGGAGTCTCCTCGTCACACGGAAGTGCCTTGCAATGGCTCGTAACGGCACTCTCGACTGCATCGTCATCGGCGGCGGGCACAACGGGCTGGTCTGCGCCGCCTATCTCGCCAAAGCCGGCCGCAAAGTCTGCGTGCTCGAACGCCGACACGTCCTCGGCGGCTGCGCCACGACCGAAGAGCTGTGGCCGGGCTATAAAGTCTCCACCGCCGCGTACGTGATCAGCCTGTTCCAGACGCAGATCATCCGCGAGCTGCGGCTCGAACGCTACGGGCTGCGAATCCTGCCGCGGATCCCCGTCGTCGTTCACGCCGCTGCCCGATGGCCGCAGCCTGACGCTGGGCAGCGAACCCGGCGCTCGACCAGCGCGAGATCGCCAAGTTCAGCACGCGCGACGCCGAGGCGTACCCGCGCTACAACGCGCTGCTCGAACGCGTCGCGGCCGCGCTCGAACCGGCGCTCGGCGACTCGGCCCCCGACCCGCTGCCGCTGCCCGAATCGTGGCGGCGAATCGGCCTGGCCAAGCGCCTGCGCGACGGCAAGAAGATGATGCAGGTCCATCGCGCGCTCAAGCGGCTCGGCGCCGACCTGCCGGACGCGATCGAGCTGCTCACCGGCGCCGCCCGCCCGATCCTCGAGCGCTGGTTCGAAACCGAAGTCCTGCGGGCCACGCTCGCCACCGACGCCATCATCGGCGCGTTCACGTCGATCAGCTCCCCCGGCAGCGCCTACGTGCTGCTGCACCACGTGATGGGCGAGGCCGGCGGCGCCCGCGGCGTGTGGGGCTACGTGCAAGGCGGCATGGGCGGCCTCGCCGACGCTCTCGCCGACGCCTGCCGCGACCTCGGCGTCGAAATGCGTCGCGAGTCGCCGGTCAGCGCGATCCACACCAACCGCCACGGCGTCGTCGGCGTCAGGCTCGCCAGACGGCGACGCAGCTGCGAGCCAGGGTCGTCGCCTCGAGCGTCGACGCCCATCTCACGTTCGAGAAGCTGCTCGAGCCCGACGGCGCTGCCCGACGACTTTCGCGACGCGGTGGCGCAAGATCGACTACTCGTCGGCCTCGGCCAAGATCAACCTCGCGCTGGCCGAGCCGCCGCAGTTCACCTGCATGCCCGACTGGCGACAGCAGCGGCGTCGGCCCGCACCATCACGGCACGATGCACATCGGCCCGTCGCTCGACTACCTCGACCGCGCCTACGACGACGCGAAGTACGGCCGGCCCAGCAGCGAGCCGATCCTCGAAATGACGATGGCCACCAGCGTCGACGCGACGATCGCCCCGCCGGGCAAGCACATTCTGTCGATGTTCGTTCAATACGCACCGTACAAACTGGCCGAGGGCGAACTGGGACGACATCGAAGGAGACGTTCGCGCGACCGCTGCATCGAGGTGCTCGCCCGAGTACGCCCCCAACGTGCCCAGCGCGATCGAGCATCGGCAGGTGCTCAGCCCGCTCGACCTGGAGCGCAGTTCGGCATCACGGGCGGCAACATCATGCAAGGCGCGATGGCGCCGCATCAGCTCTACTGCTTCCGCCCCGTCGCCGGCTGGGCCGACCATCGCACGCCGGTCCGCGGGCTGTACCTGTGCGGCGCCGCCAGCCACCCCGGCGGCGGCGTGATGGGCGCCTGCGGCAAGAACGCGGCGACGGAGATCCTGAGGGATCGCGATTAAACCCCTCTCCCTCTGATCGTTCGGAACAGTCCTCTTCGGCTTAATTCTGGTCTCACCGGGCAATTTGGCCCGATAATACGGGGTAGGATCTAATTGCCAGGCCGGACGGTACACGCGGGGGGACCGGTTTATGTGGAAACGCAACAAGGCACTACATGCAGCGCCATCAACCGCCTCGCAACATCAGCGGTGGCGCAGGTTTGAGCAACTTGAATCGCGACGGCTCATGGCCGTGACCACATCACTCGTCGGCGGTATCCTGACGGTAACCGGCGACGCGGCGAACGACGACATCGCGATCGTGGGAACCAGCAACCCTGGCGAGCTAACGCTCACCGGCCGAAACGGCACGCTGGTCAATGGCGTTCCAGACGGCAGCACGACCATACCGGGTGTTAGCAGCGATTTGAGAATCAATTTGGGGGATGGCGCCAATGTCCTGGCGATCGACAACGCCTACATCAACGGCGCAATCACGATCACCAGCGGCGCAGCGGCGGATCTGGTCACGCTCGGCGAGTTCCAACCCGTCTCGCCGCGCAACAACCTGACAATCAACACCGCCGGCGGCGACGACATTGTGCGTCTCGGAGTGACGCGCTACACCGTCTTTCTTGCCGGCAACGCCACCATCAACGTCGGCGAAGGGAACAATCAGGCGGCGCTCTACGGCGCATCGAGCATCCGGAGCACGTCGATCACGGCCGGGGCAGGCGACGACAGCATCTATGTGTACGGCTTCAACGCCTCCGACGGGGGCCTATCGCTCTTAGGCGACGCGGGCAATAACAGCCTGGCGGTGATCGCGTCGCTCGGCCGCTTTGGCATTTTCATGCGCGGTTGGGAGGCGCCAACAGCTTTTACGTTCAGGATTCGAATGCAATCACCGGCTTGACCATTATCGGAGATAGCGGAGCAGCCAACTCAATCGCCAGCTCCTCGGTAATCACCGTCGTTGGATGCCGGTTGGATTCGGCTCAGATCGTCGGTACACCCGGGCCAGATGCCATGACGATCGTCAGCAACAACGTCAGTGGAGCGGCCCCGCAGGCTTCGCTGCGAAACACGATGATCCTTACCGGCAACGGAGGGGACGACGACATTCAATTGCACTACAACTTCATCTTCGAGAATCTCTTCGCGCGGATGGGTGACGGCGACGATTTTCTCTGGCTCAATACCAACGACATCCGCGGGCAAGCGGAGCTGGACGGCCAGGGCGGAACGAACCGCCTGCGGCTCTCTGGAAACTTGATCGGCACGTTGACCACCAGCAATTTCGCTATGGATTAAACGTGATCCAGTCGGCGATTCTCGACGCGCTAGCCCACGATTGTAGCTGAAGTCGTCAGACTTCAGACGTATGCCGCTCCGCATCAGCCGCCGGTCGCTAGCCCACGTTTGAATTGGCATGCCTGGCTACCGCTGACGCGCATGCGGTCTATGCGCCCTTGGGATTCAGTCCAGTGAAATTGCCACAGCATTGGACGGGTTCAATCCTGCGCCCGGTTGAGCGTTCGCCGCCAGGGTCGTTCACGACCCTTTCTCCCTTGCAGCAATAGCCCCGTCGTTCACGGCGGGGTGCCCACGGCTGCGCACGCTTGTCATGCGCTGTGCCGCAGGGCTACGATGATTGCGCCATTTTCACTATGAGGAGCTCCGCTCATGGTCGAGATCTCCAGACGTAACTTCCTGACTGGAACGACAGCCGCGGGCCTCATCTTAGGTCGCGGCCATTGGTGTCCGGCCGGCGAGGAATCACCGTCCAACGACAATCCGTTTCTCTTGAACGACTTCGCGCCGGTACGTGAAGAAATCACGGCGGACAAACTCAAGATAGTCGGTCGCCTGCCTGCGGATCTCGATGGAATGTTGGTGCGGAATGGACCCAATCCCCAATTTCCGCCCAAACGCAATTACCACGTGTTTGAAGGAGATGGCATGCTTCATGGCGTGCGCGTCCGCGGCCAACAGGCCAGCTACCGCAACCGCTGGGTTCGAACCGCGGCCTGGCAAGAGGAGAACCAGGCCGGTCGGGCGGTTTATTCAAGCTTCCTCGATCCGATTGATCTAAAGGAAGTGGCGAGGCAGGTTCTGGAAGGAAAGCTTCCATTTCCGAATCGTGCCAACACTGCGCTTGTATGGCACCATGGTAAACTGCTTGCCCTTTGGGAGGGCGGCCCGCCACACGAGATCAAAGCTCCTGAGCTCGACACAGTCGGCTTGCACACGTTCGGAGGAAAACTCAAGCAAGCCTTTACGGCGCACCCGAAGATCGACTCGAAGACCGGCGAGATGATGTTCCTCGGCTATTCGCCGTTCCCGCCGTATCTTCAATATGGCATTGTCGATCGCGCAGGAACCGTGGTCAGCGTCACTCCGATCGACCTGCCCCGCCCGGTCATGATGCACGATCTGGCGATCTCCGAAAAGCATACTCTCTTTCTCGACACGGCCGGCGTCTTGGATCTGCCCGGCGCGCTCACCGGCAAACCGATTTTCCGCTGGGAACCCAAATTTGGTGCGCGAATCGGGGTGCTTCCGCGTCATGCCACAGGCGACCGGACGAGGTGGTTTGAAATCAAACCGTGCTTTGTATTTCACGTCTTCAATGCGTATGACGATGGTGATGAAGTGGTCTTATTCGCCTGTCGCTTCCCGGAGTTTCCTAAATTCGTTGACCTCAACGAACCTGCACTCAAGAAGGACTTCGAGAAGCGCGCTAACGCCGCGCAGCCACTCGCCTATCAATGGCGACTGAACTTAAAGTCTGGCGCCGTGAATGAGTCGGCGCTCGACGATGTTTCATGCGAATTTCCGCGCATCGACGACGCCCTGATGGGAACCGGCGCACGTTATGGCTACGGTGTAACTGGCACCACACGGTCCTCGGCCTTTGTAAAACTCGATTTCAAGCGACCTAGCCACGTACGCCACGAGTTTGGCGACGGTCGAATGACCGGCGAGGGCATCTTCGTTCGACGCCGCGACGGCAAAGGCGAAGACGACGGCTATCTGTTGTCGTTTGTGTACGACCAGGTTGAAAACCGAAGTGAGATGGTCGTGCTTGATTGCCGAGCGATCACCGAGCCCCCCATCGCACGAGTCTTGCTTCCGCAGCGCGTGCCGTTCGGTTTCCATGGAATGTGGCTTGATGGCGACGTCCTCTGAACGTTCGATTCACATGCCGCGGTGATTCCGCTTGGGCCGGAATAGGTGACATTCTCCTACACTTAAGAATTGGAACAGCACTGTTGCTGTGGGTCTTGTACGTGCCGTGCGGCGCTTCGTACGGGTTCTGGTGCATCACATGATTCGCCGCCGCAACTGGTTCGTCCTTAGTACTTCGTCCTTCTCCCGCGGCCCCTTCGTAATTAGTCCTTGGTAATTTGTAATTTATCCGCTTCCCCCCATTCTACCCGACCTCAAACCCCACTTGCCGCGCCGCAAGCCGCATGTCCCCGCGCGCTGGGGTTCGACGACCAACCGCTGTGGGAATTACCTTTCCCGCGTCGACGGCTGGTCTCCCGACTATTCGCCCGCAATAATGAACAATGGTCAACGAATACGTATGGGGGGCACTTCAAGCACGATTGGAGAAAAGATGCTGGGTTCTCTCGAATTCTACTACCGTCAATTCAGCCGCGCCACCGTGGCGATCTTGTATGTTACTCTGGCCTCCTTTTGCGTGACGCTGGTGGTTGCGCTGTCAGGACTCCCCCATGCTGTAGTCAGCTTCCGCAGCGCCACCGTGGCTTTAGCCTACGTGTCCGGCGGCATGTTGGCGATATTCCTGCTGATCGCCTTGGTCTGCGCGCTGGTACGCTTTCTTAACCGCCGTAGTAGCCCCAGTGGCTAGTAAGAGTCTGCGGACAAAACCGCTATTTGAGGTTTTTCAAGGGTGAGCCAAGATGCTGGCTTTGACTTGGGCGGTCATCGTTGGTCCCAGGAGAAATCGCCGGGTGCCACTGGCTTTGCCAGTGCCTGCCTCCGTACTCCGAACTTCGCTCTCCCCGCCTCCGCGTCACCCGGTCTCCCAGTCTTGCTCCCCGCCGCGCTCCATCGCCGCCACGCGCCACGCTCCGTTTTCCATCCGATGTCGGAGGCGTCGCTAGACATTAGCCGCTCACGCTGCTGGCCCACGGTTTTCACCTTTCAACAGCGCGACCAACACAGGCCAGCAATCCGCGCACACGTGATAACTTTTACACAATCCACACTTCGCTCTTCGGGGGACTGAACACCAAAGCGCCGGGCTCCGTTAGTTCTCGACCGCATTGGTCGCGTTTCAGTTCAAGCATGGCTGGCCTCGGAGTCACAATACGCTCGACTTTGCTTCTTCGATGAGCGAAACCAGTCGCGATCGGCTGCCGTTGTGCGAGGCGCATTTCTCGTCGAGACAGTTCCCCGCGATTCTGGCCAACGGCGAGAAAGAGTCGCGCAAATCGCCTTTGCTTTAATTTATTGCAAGGCAACAGCGGACAGCGCTGTGACACAGGCGTCTGGACCATCCGCCATCGGTAGCGCGAGCGAATCAATAGAAAGGGGTTTGCAACCGAAGTCGACCGAGAGCAATTTCCGAGGGAGGGAACTCGCATCGTCAGCGGTCGGGTAAACTAGCGATACCCGATCTGCATCAAAAGCCACGGCGTACGCGCACATTTGGAATCGGTCGTTGCGGCTTTCATCGCCGAACTCACGCTTGTATTTGGCATCTAAGACCCAGCGGAAACCAGCCCGCTCGACGATTGCATCAGCGGTCATCCACCTACGTGGATCGTCGTGACCGGCAGGATCATCCCAGCGTCGAGTCCTCGTAGCGTCGGCTGTGCGCGTCCAGCCGATCACCGAATCGAACATCCGACGCAATGCTTGCTCCCAAACCTTTGCCAGGGAGAGCGTAAACGCCGGCCCTCCCATGCGTGAATGTGGGTCAAGTCCTGCGCCTGCGAGAATCAGCCGCGCTAGTTGCAGGGCGACGTGATAGCCGGGCGGGCTTCCCCATTGGGCGGCCGCAGCGGAAGCGAGTGGATCGTCGATGTCTCGCTGGATTGTCGCCCACTGTTCCCGAAGGTGGATAAGCCTTTGTCGCTGCTTGGGCTCGTCGTTGGTCAACAGAATTGGCAGCTGATCGAGCGCCAACGCCAACACTCTGTTGAACGGGGTGTCGAGGGTCCGCCGCCGTTGAAATTGTGGCACCCTGGGAAGACGGTGTAACCGCCTGCCGAGCGCCACCGTAACAATCCGACCCTTGATGGCTGATTCGTCAACCCGGACGGCGGTGTAATCCCTTCGCAAACGCTGTCGCGTCACCACTTCCATTTCAGCCAGAAAGAGCTTGCCAATACACTCATGCCAATCGTCCTCCGCGGATAAGCCATCTTCCGGCAACCACGCTGTCAATTGCGGGAACTCGCCTACAAACACCAACCATTCCAGTATCCTCAAGCTGGGAATCTTGGAGCGGATAATCAGCCGCCGCCCGCTTGGCAATACGACCATGCCGACTTGGGATGCGCCACGTATGGCAACCTGATCGCCATGAGATTGAATTTGGACGACGCCACGCCGCCGCTTGGCCTTCCAGCGCCTTCAAATCGTCGCGCAAAATTGTGTGCAACGTGAGCCATGTGGGGGCGTCACCGCTGCCGACTTCGAAGCACACGATGTCTTCAGGCCGACCCAACATCTGTCGTGGACTCCTGCTCATGGTCAATCGGACGGTGATCCACACACTTCAATAGCTCGTTCGAAATCTGTTCTAGGAGTTGGTCATCGGCCTTTCCAAGTTGCAGCGTCAAGAGTTCCCGAACGTACGGCAAGACACTGAACCGCACGATCTGTCGCAGCTTTCGTTCACCCAGCGGCACGTCAAGCTGAAAAGAGGCTTGGTCGTCAGGGTCCGTCCGTTGAAGCATGAAGAGTGCGTGACCGATCTGTTGCTCACTCGGGATATGGCGCTCGGCGAGAAGCTCGTTGCAGCGGGCAAGCGATTTAGACTCGAACCTGAGGGGATTGTTTCCCGGACGATCTAGCCACTGCTGGAGCGTGTCGGTACGTGGCAAGAGATCGAGCCAGAGAAACCGCCGCCTTAGCGCCAGGTCCATTCGTCCAATCGAGCGGTCTGCGCCGTTCATTGTGCCAATGACGAAGACATTGCCAGGAAAGACGAAGTTGCGTCCCGACATTAGGCGAACGGTCGTGCCTCGGTATTCGAGTAGTTGCAATAGTTCACCCAGCACCGCCGCTGTATCGCAGCGGTTGATCTCATCCAGGATCAGGACGTGACGGGCCTGTGGATCATAATCCCGCAGCCTCTCAATCCATTCCAAGAAAAAGCCGAGGCGAGACTCAAACGTTAGTGAACCGCTGTTTGCCATCGGCTTGAGGCCCTCGAAAAAATCTTCGTACGCCCAGTTCGCGTGCATATATAGAACATCGAAATTCCCTTGCGGTCGGCCTTGCCGTTGACGGACGAAGTAGCGCAGCAAATTGTCGAGCGATGTAGGTTTTAGACGTTCCGGGTGGGCCAACGAGAACGACCTGCTGTTTTGCCAAGATCGCATCTTCGAGCTCTGCGAGAAAGTCCTTGGAAGTGCAGTTAGTTTCGAAAGCTCTGCGATCGTTTTCGGTGCACTTTCATCAACATCTTCCGCAATGTCTTCGGACGGTGATCCCACCTGCAACCCCGGAGCCAGCCACTTGCCGGAGATGGCTGCATGAAGAATGGCCAAGCCCAGCCGAAATAGGCTCCCACTTCGTCCATGAATGACTCGGCATGATGAGGTAATTCGTCGAGCGGGTACTCGCGGACGATGCGGATGCTTGTCGGTGCTTCGTCAAAACCAAACGTCCCACTTGAGTCAGCGCGACTCGATCGCACTAGTCCGGGCCCCCCAGCACAAAAATCACACTGCGCCAAAATGCGTTGTTCATCGCTCACGTTCCGCGTTCGCTTTCGGCCGTTGGTCATTGGTGTTTGGTCAGTGGTCATTCGATTGGCATTCGAACGTCGGCATTCGGGCTTCCGCTTACCAGGTCACCAAACACCTGCTCACCAAGCACACCAACTCAAGTTTCCCCCCGCTCTGCCGATTGCCATTGTGTTACCTCAAAGTTTGAGGTATCGTCCGCACCCGCTGAAAACAGAGACACGGAGACCAGGAGACAAGGAGAGTTGGAGAATCGAATGAAGAACAAACGAACCAACCCGGACTTTCTCAACGGAGTGCCCGAGCTGCTCATTCTCCGTGTGCTGTCGCGGCGCGAGATGCATGGGTACGAGCTGGTGCAAGCCTTGCGCACCGCGACCGGCGAGACGCTCGAGTTCGGCGAGGGCTGCATTTACCCGCTCCTGCACCGGCTGGAAGCCGACGGCCTCTTGAAGAGCCGCCGTGCAACAGTCGGCAACCGCAACCGCCTGGTGTATCGGGTTACCGCCAGCGGCGAGAAGCGGCTGTGCGAATCGATTTCGACTTGGGAGCGAGTTACCAACGCCATTACACACGCGCTTAAGGGGGACAAGCATGTCCAAGTCAAAGTGGCTTGACGAAGTCGCCTTGGCGCTATCGCGCAACCGGCTTCCGGCAGCGTACATCCGGCGGTTCATGGAAGAACTGGCGGACCATTGTGATGACTTATCCCAGGAGACAACGAGCATGGATGCGAATTCACTTTCCGCGCGGCTGGGAATGCCGGAGGAGCTGGCCAATCGCGCTGGCGAGGAGCTACGCCGGCGGACATTTGCCGGCCGGCACCCGCTGTTGACGTTTGTTTTGGCGCCGTTGCCCGCGGCCATTTTGTTGATCGTCGGGCTTTGCGTCGTGTTCGCGCTGGTGGTGGATCTGATCCCGGACAGCTCGGCAGCCGGTGACGGGCTGCCCGCTGGGCGGCGACAACGATGCAGGCGTTCGTGTGGTCGATGCGTTATTTGCCGTTCGTGGCGGGCTGTGCTGTTTTGCCTGCTCGCGCGGCGCACGGTGTCGGCGGCGCGCTGGTCGTTCATCGCTTGCGGGCTGGTGGCGCTGGTCGCCGGAGTGTTCGCGGTGCATCTGACGCTTCCGACCAATGGGCCGGGTAGCGGCTCGTTGATGATGGGCTTTGAGATACCGCCGAAGTGGATGCAACTGCCGCAGGCTCTTGCGCCGCTGGCGATCTGGGCGGCGTTTGCGTGCCGCGAGTCGAGAAGCCGGGAGGTGAACTGCGCGTGATGCGGGCAATGACACCAAGTGCCGGGAGACCGCGCCACAACAGGAAGGGAGAGGTTTTGAGGACGGCGACATGCGAGAGAGGCGGATCCGTACAACGCAATCCCACGGTCTGAATGACTTTATTCATCAAGCGCTTTTTAAAGAGCGTGAGCAGCACTTCAAACTCTACTCCTTCCTTTTCGCCTCGCAATATTTCCTCATGCTCCACTTGGTATCCGATATTGCAGCAAAGGTCGCGATAGGTGTCGATGAGCCACGGCCGCAACAAAAAATCGCGTTCATGGCCATACGTGTTCACCAAAAGCAACCTACCGCCATCCCGCGTGGTGTCGAATAGTTGCCACATTAGCCAGCCGACATCAAACAACGGATAAAGCCATCCAAGGCAGTAGATGGTCTCGCTTATTACGACCAAGTCCCATGGTCCCTCTGAATCCGGCTTATAGTCCATGATATTTTGAACGCGAAACTCGACATTCGGGGGCGGCGCCGAGCTTTTGCGGCTTGATTGCGGCGTCGGCGACGTCTAATGCGAGCAGACGATTCGTGATCGCCGCGAGCATTCGGGAAAAATTCCCCGAGCCGCAGCCGATTTCCAGTGCGCGGTTATAGCGGCGGTCGGCAAGCAATGACAGTTGCCGATCGTATCGGGCCTGGTCGAACTCTGAGCTGTGAAATCCCCAGGGATCGGCCTGCTTCCATACCGACTCGTAATGCTCTTGGATCTTGCGGCTGGCGGCTTCGCGATCCAACATATCGATTCTCCATCAGGTTTGGCGGTGCGATCGCCCTGTCAATCTTTCGCCAGCCGATAACGCCTCATCCAACCAATCGTGCGCGTGGGCGGGCGGCGGGGACCAATCGTCCGACCATCCAAGCCACCGCACGCAGTATAGAGCCGGCAAAAGTCGAGCGTCCGGAAAAACTGCCGCTCATCTTGCCATTTTCCCGCCGCTCCGCCGGTTCTCTCAAAATATTCCAGCGCTATCGCAATCTGTTGCTCCTTCGTCCAACCGCCGGCCACCAGTGCCGCAACGTCGAGCAATTCACACCCCAGCCCGGCCATCTCCCAATCGACCGCGCATACGCGCAAGCCAGCCGGCAATGAGCCTGCAATGAGAATGTTGGACGGATAAAACTCGCCATGAATTACGCGGCGACCGCGTAGAAAAAAGGCAGGCCATATCGGGCAGCACTTTCGACAGCTCGCTTAGCTGCCGAGCGTTTTTGGCACTCCCGCGCAAACCAACTGCCCGGCAGGCGCGACGAAACCATTTCTCTTGCTCGTGAGCATCATGCTTGATCAAGCGCTCTTGGAGTTCAGTGCTTGCCGCGACGAACGTCTGAAAAGTCGTGTGCATCTCTGCAATCCATCGGGCGACGAACACCCACACACCAAACTCGCCCACCTGATACAGCTCCTGTCCCTTGACATGTTCGACAAAGAGCCAAAAGCGAGCTTGGTTTGAATCAATCACCGTGCCATAACAAGTCGGTCCAAATCGCGGGTGAAAGCGCAATGCATCTTCGTAAACAGCGGAAGACCGCTGTACCGGAGGACCCAGGGCATGAAGCCGACTCCGCCGTTGTCACCCGTCTTGCCAACCGTCGGCGTAAGCGACGTTGCCGGCATTGTCGGAAGCGGGCGCAGCATAGGAAGGGTTTTGTAAAACCGCCAAACCGCAAATGATCGCGAGACACGCAGTCTTAACACAGGGCTGCATTCTGAAATCTACCTAGTGGGGAAAGAACCCTCGTGACGCCGAGGATCGCACCCATCTCAGAATTGATGCCGGTTTTGCCAGCCGCAACAAACATTTCGCCCAATAGGTGCGATTCTCACCAAGGTGGGTCTGGATTCACGTCTCGGACGGCCCATTGGTATCGATGGGCCGGTCATCGTAAGCCGCGATGCGCTACGTGGGAGATCGTTGCTCTGCACGCAATTGCAACCCCGATGGATAGTCTTGCAGGTTGGACCGAACGAATTGTATTTCTTGATTTTAGAAAACTTCCGCAGTTCGAACTCCAAAGGAGCCTTGCGCTGGCTGACCAGAACCTAACCGGCCGGTAGCGTGCCGGGACTTGTCAACGACAGGTCCTAGCGTGTCGTGCGATGGCGTAAGCGTGGTCTAAAGATCCGTCGTAAAAGCGGCACGTTACGGACGAGTATGTGGATTACCCTACAAACGAGGCAAGCGTCTGGAGCCTTGCTGCTCGAGAACACAGGCGTTCGGTTCCCCGCCCAGGTGACAAGCTACGACGGAAACTGCCCTGGCAGGCGGGTTTATCATCGCGCCGATGCAGTCTCGGGAAGTCGTACCAGCATTTATCTGGGCATAAATGCCAGAGAGGTTTTGTTCATTCTAAATTGGAGGGCAGGGCTTGTTGTCACATGGAATAACGCCTTGGAGCGGAAAGTAAGTTTAGCCATTTCAGCCTGGAATCTTGCCAATTCCTTGTAAAGTCTTAAAGGGATACTTACACTGCACACGTTCTTTCTGCGGACGTCAGCTCTAAAGTGTAGAGAGCGACCTGGGCCGGCCGTAGTAAATTGGGATCGAATGTGAGTTCGCGGAGGAACATTCATTTGGTTTGCCGAACGAGACGCCGGCGTACCGCGCAGCACCGAGCGGCTTCACGCTTGTCGAGCTGCCGGTGGTGATCTTTGTTGTCAGCGTACTTAACGCTCTTCTGCTTCCGGCTATTCAGTCATCGCGAATCACGGCGCACCTTAACTCATGCGCTAGCCATCTGCAGCGGACCGAGCTTGCCTACACGTCGCAAAATAGGGCGGCGTCGATGATCGCTTTGGATTGTCATCCGGGAACGTGCCGTGTTGTTTTCGGGGACAGTTGGGTCCGTCCCCTATTCGGTGGATAAAGACCTTTTCTGCAAACTCGACGGGGCAGATGTCAATTCGCTCAACGTTAACCACCTTGTAGGACCCTGTCAGGATGCGGGCCAGCGTTTCCTTGATTTTGCAACATGATGCACAAGTTGGCTCAACGCAAAGTTCATTTGCTGCCTGAATCGGTCCGCGCGGTCGAAGCCGTATTGCCCGACTTGCCGCCTCACGTGGCTACTCCCAACGAGCGGCTGTCGGTCGATGGCAAGTTCTTTAACCGCGGGGACCGGAAAGGTTGCGCCTGTTCGGCGTGACTTACGGACCGTTTCGGCCCGTCAGCCGCCGATGAACCGTTCCCGTCAGCGGCGACAGTGCGCGACGATTTTCAGAAAATCTCGGCGTTGGGCGCTAACGCCATTCGGACCTATCATGTGCCGCCCGAATGGCTGTTGGAATTGGCCAGCGAGCGCATCGGAATACTCGTCGATGTGCCGTGGTCGAAGCATTTGTGCTTTTTGGATAGTGCAGTACACCGACGAGAGGCCCGGGAGGCGGTCGCGATTGCCGCGCGCCGCGGAAGCCGTTTCGACAGCGTGCTTGCCTATAGCATTGGGAACGAGATTCCGCCTGATGTCGTCCGGTGGCATGGCGCCAAACGCAGTCGAGCGATTTCTCGCGGAGCTGATGGATGTGAGCAAACAACTCGATCCAACCGCGCTAGTCACATACGCGAACTATCCGCCAACCGAATATCTCGACCTCTCGTTTCTCGATTTCTGTGACCTTTAACGTCTATTTGCATGAGCGCGAGACTTTTCGCCGCTATCTGTTTCGCCTGCAGAATCTGGTTGGCGAGAAGCCATTGGTTTTGGGCGAGATCGGCATGGACACGATTCGCTGCGGCGAGATTGCCGCACAGGCGAAATTCCTGTCCGGACACCTGACGCGACGCCGATTGCTTGGTCTCGGCCGGCGGCTTTGTGTTTTCCTGGACCGACGAATGGCACACCGGCGGACACGACGTGCGCGACTGGGCGTTCGGGCTGACGTCGGCCGATCGACTCCCGAAGTCGTCGTACTTCGCATTGCAGGAAACGATGGAGCGTTCGCCGGTCGAGCTATTGCCGCGGACGCCGCCCGTGTCCGTCGTAGTCTGCTCTTACAATGGCGGGGCCACGCTTGGACGAATGCTTGCGGTCGTCTGGAGAAACTGAATTACCCGAACTACGAAGTCATCTTGGTCAATGATGGCTCAACGGATAACACGCGCGAGATCGCCGAGCCGTTTTCCCTGGGTTCGTTCGATTCATCAGACCAATCTCGGATTGAGCGCGGCTCGAAACGTCGGGCTACAAGCATCATCGGGCGAAATCATTGCGTATACGGACTCCGACTGTTTCGCCGATCCGGATTGGCTCACGCATGCTGGTTGCCCAGTTGCTCGCGGGCGATGCAGCCGGTGTTGGCGGCCCAAATTTCACCCCGGAAGACGGCCGGCTGGCGGCATGTGTTGCCGCCTCGCCTGGGCAGCCCACTCATGTACTGGAGAGCGACCAAGTCGCCGAACATATTCCCGGCTGCAACATGGCGTTCCGCCGGGAGGCACTCGAAGCCATCAATGGCTTCGACGCGCAATTTCGCAAGGCGGGCGACGACGTGGATGTATGCTGGCGGCTGCAGCAGGCCGGTCGTTGGATCAGCTTTGCTCCCTCGGCGTTTGTATGGCACCACAGGCGCCAGGACCCGCGCAGCTATCTGCGGCAGCAAGCCGGATATGGAGAGGCCGAAGCACTGTTGCGGTTTAAGCACCCCGACAAGTTCAACGGCCGCGGGCACGGCAAGTGGGCCGGCGTGCTTTACGGCGCATCGCTTCGAGGTCTGGTTCTGGACCAGGCGATTGTCTATCGCGGCACGTTCGGTTGCGGCTTGTTCCAATGCATCTATCAGCCTGGGCCGGCATATTGGGCGATGGCTGCCAGGAACACTCGAGTGGCAGTGCATTGATTGCGGCATTGTTCCGCTGGGGTTGTTTTGGTGGCCGGTCTGGCTGTTCTGTGCCGCGATGTTCGCGCTTTCATTTCGTAGTTGCCATAGTACAAGCGGTGCAGACGCGGCTTGAACCTCGAGCACGACGGCTGGTCGTCGCGTTTGTTAGTGGCGGGGCTGTGCTATCTGCAGCCGTTGGTACGATCGTTTGCTCGCTACAAAACGCGGTATCTTGGGCCATTACGCGCAAAAGCGCTCGCCCGCTCGGACCGCTCGACCGCCGCCGCCGATTTCGCCGCTTGCAGGAGACGGCATTTTGGATGCCCGCGGGCCGACGCCTCGCGCACGGGCCTGTTGCACCAGCTCATCGATCGACTCGCGTTACTTCGCTGCGGCACCACGGTCGACACGGGTTGGTCCGACGCCGATCTGGAAGTGTTTTGCGGTCCATGGACCTCGGTGCGCATTCGCACCGTGCAAGAGGAGCATGGGTCTGGAAACGGAGTGGTCCGCGTGGGTTACCGGCTGCATGTCACCATGCTCACCAAGGCAGCGATCTGGTTCGGCCTGGCGACCACCGCTTTTATTGCTTGTTTCAGCCTTACTGCTGCCGCGGTGTGGGTTGGGTGTGTTGCAATTCTTGTCTCTGATCGGTTGGTACCGTTGGGCCGGGCTGGCCAGCCGGTTGGGCGAGATCGTGGAGAATCTGGCCGAGCAATTGGGCTGGCTGCGGCAGCCAGCCGGCGAAGCAGCTGGATCGACCTCTAGAATGCAAACAACCTACTCCATGAGCCGCACGAATATCGCAGCCTGCCGATGAGTCGACCTGCCATGCTCTTTTCGTACGTCATCGCGCAGTGGCGCTGGCTGGCGGCCATTCTCGTGCTCACGGTCCTATCGTCTGCTGCCGCTGCGCTGCAACCCTGGCCAATGAAGTTGCTCGTCGACTATGGGCTGGGTAATGCGGGCACCCCCGAGAGCCTCACGGCGGCCCTCAGTGCCTTTGGGTTCAGTGCCAGCCCACAGACGATAGTCATCCTTGCCGCGGTTTCGAGCCTGGTGTTGTTCGCTGTTACCAGCGCCCTGGGCGTCGGCCTGAGCGTATCGTGGAACATGGCAGGGCAGCGGATGACTTACGGGTTGGCCGGAGATCTTTTCGCTCGGCTGCAACGGCTATCGCTGCGTTTTCACAGTCGGCGCAGTGTGGGGGATTCGCTGAGTCGAATCATGGAGGATACCTGGTGCGTTGCACAGCTTGCCGACACCATGCTAATGGCGCCGATTCAGCAAACGATCACGCTGGTCGCAATGATCTGTATTGGGTTTGCACTGGACCCGGTGCTGGCGACCTTGGCGCTGGCCATCGCGCCTCTGTTGGCCTTGTCATCGCGATTCTTCGGCAATCGACTGAAGCACCGGTCCAAGCTTGGGCGGGAAGCCAAGTCGCGGCTCATGAGTTTCGTGCATCAGACGTTTAGCGCGATTCCTGTGGTGCAGACGTTCGGCACCCAGTCGCGAAACACGCCAGGTTTGAGGAGCTTGCGGCGGACGCTGTGCGCCTCGCTCAACGAGGCAATCTGCTGGGCAGCAGCTATGGATTAGTCAATGGCTCTATCACATCGACCGGCATGGCCATCGTCTTGTTCGTGGGCGGTGTGCGCGTTCTGTCGGGCGCTATTTCGCTAGGCACGCTATTGGTTTTCCTGGCCTATGTCCGGCAAATGCAAAACTCGTCCGCGGGGCTATTTGATATTTTCGTCAAGCTCAAGGCTGCGGAAGCGAGCGTCGAGCGGATCTCGGAAGTGCTGCATTCCGACGAGATGGTTCACGATCCTGCCGTACCTCTGAGTTTGCCGGAGCGTCCGCGAGGCCAACGAGGCCATGTTCGTCTGGAAGGCGTAACCGTCGGATACGAGCCCGGCCAGCCGGTGCTTCACAACGTGACACTCGAAATGCTGCCGGGTGAGAGAATTGCGCTGGTGGGTCCAACGGGATCGGGCAAGACCACGCTGGCGTCGCTGGTGCCCCGGTTTTTCGATCCATGGGAAGGTAGAGTCACGTTCGACGGCATGGACGTTCGTGATGTTCGTCTCGCGGATCTCCGCAGCCGGATCTCAATTGTTTTGCAAGACCCGTTCCTGCTGCCGCTTTCCGTGGCGGAGAACATCGCCTACGGCCTTCCGGAGGCAAGTCTTGAAGAGATCGTAGCTGCCGCGGTGGCGGCCCAGGCCGACGAATTCATCCGCCAATTGCCGGAAGGCTACGATACGGTGATCGGCGAGCGAGGGGCGACGTTATCCGGCGGTGAGCGCCAGCGGATCACGATTGCCCGGGCACTGCTCAGAGATGCGCCCGTACTGATTCTTGACGAGCCGACTTCGTCGCTTGATGCGAGGACCGAAGCATTGCTGACCGAAGCTTTCGACCGCCTGATGAAAGACCGTACCACGCTGATTATCGCTCACCGTCTGTCGACGATACGCGACGCGCACCGCATTGCCGTTCTGGATGACGGCCGGCTGGTGGAACTAGGGTCGCACGATGAGCTCATCGAGTTGGAAGGGATTTATTGGCGATTTCATTTGCAGCAACGCACTGCACCGCCGATCAAGGTCGTCGCATGAAGTATTGGTGGCTAAAACTTGCTCGCTACGCGTTGCCCGAACGGTGGGGATTGTTGTTCATCGGGATCGCGGCCTTGGCCGGAATCGGCGTCAAACTGCTTACGCCTTGGCCGTTGAAGCTGATTGTCGACCATGTACTTACCGAGCGGGCGCTGCCGCAGCAGCTCAGCGGAATCGAGGCGCTGCCGGGTGCGGGATCGCAGCTGGGACTATTGGCATGGATGGCCGGCGCAACTGTCGCCTTTTTTTTGGCCAGAAGTCTCTTGAGCATTAGCCGAAAATACGTCGAAGCAAGCACGGGCAACAGGATGGTCTACCGACTGGCCAGTGACCTGTTTCAGCACTTGCAGGACCGCTCCTTGTCGTTCCACACCAAGCAGCGCGTTGGCGACCTGGTCCGACGCGTCACGTCGGACTGCGGTTGTGTGCGAGACCTGATCATGAATATCTACCTGCCAATCATCACTTCGCTGGTGACATTGGTCGCGATGCTGATCGTGATGTGGCAGTTGAGCCCTGCGATGGCGTTGCTTGCGTTGGGACTCGTCCTGCCCTTGGGTCTGATCACCAAGTGGTTAGCTGGTCCCATGTCCGATCGTCGCTATCAGGAAATGGAATTGCAGGGCGAAATGATGGCCCTGGCGGAGCAGACGCTGACCGCGATTCCCATCGTGCAGGCTTTCGGTCGCGAGCAACACGAGCAAGCGACGCTTTGAAGGCCTGACGCAGCGAACCATTCGCGCCAACCTACGGACGCTGCTCTCTCAGGAGCAGTTCAAGGTGAGCACCAGCGGCTTAACCAAAGTAGCCACCGCGGTGGTCATGGCGGTCGGGGGCATCTCTGTATTGCAGGGCACGATGACGGTGGGAAGCTTGCTGGTCGTGTTGTCCTATTTCGCCGCACTCTATTCGCCGATTGAAGCAGCTGGCTTACCTGGGCGTCGGATTTGCGTCGGCAGGAGCCGGTGCCCGCCGTGTGTTTGAGGTAACTTCTCCGCAAGCCGAAACCGTGAAAGAAGCCCCGGATGCCATGCCATTGCCGGTGCGTGATGAACCATCCGCGGGGTCATGTCTCTTTGGAAGGAGTTACGTTCGGCTACGAGCCGGGCCGCGCGGTACTGCACGATATCTCGCTGGAAGCCAAACCGGGCGAGATCGTTGCTTTGGTAGGTCACACCGGCGCCGGCAAGAGTACGCTCGTGTCCTTGATTGCGAGGCTCTACGATCCTTGGCAGGGCACCGTCCGGTTCGATGGCATTGACCTCCGTCAGCTCCAGCTTCGCAGTCTCCGCGACAACATTGCCTTTGTGATGCAGGAGCCATTCTTGTTTCGAGTCACGGTGGCGGAGAACATCGCCTACGGGCGGCCCGCCGCGTCGCGTGACGAGATCATTGCTGCGGCCAAGGCCGCCGCCGCCGACGCATTCATTCGGCGGCTACCGCAGGGATACGACACCATTATCGGCGAACGGGGCGCGACGCTTTCCGGTGGGGAAAAGCAGCGTCTCTCGATTGCTCGGGCTCTTGAAGGACGCCCCGGTGTTGATTCTGGACGAGCCCACCTCGGCGCTGGATCCCGAGACCGAAACGAGCTTGCTCGAGGCGATGGAGCGGCTCATGCGCGGGCGGACGACGTTTATTATCGCGCATCGACTTTCAACCGTTCGCAAGGCCGATCGCGTGATCGTATTTGAACGGGGGCGGGTCGTTGAAGCCGGTTCCCACGGAGAGCTGCTTGCCGCTGGAGGAACGTATGCGATGCTGGAACAGCTTCAGTTCGGTCGCCATTCTTACACCAGTCAATCGGCGTGACCTGCAATGGACGTACCTGCATCGCGAGACAGCCAACCGGACGCTTTCCATTTGTGTGACGGTTAAGAATCGTTCACGGGTTATGGTTGATGGACGCGAGCTGAAGCTGTTTCCAAATTGTGTGGAATCCATCGTGTCTTCGGTCGCCGCGTGATCTTCGGTTGCGAATTGGTAGTGGCGGATTGGCAATCGGATGATTGGCCGCTTGACGACTGGCTGCCGAAGCGCCGTCGGTGCCATGCCCCTTACCGTCGTCACGCTCACAGGAGAATTCTCGCGCGGTCGTGGGCGCAATGCCGCTGCTCGAGCGGCTGAGAGTGACTGGTTGTTTTTCCTGGACGCAGATTGCCTTATCAGCGGGCGAGTCCTGCAGCGTGGCAGCGATGTTCTTCGGAGTGAGAAGTCCTTCTTCCCAATTCTGTATTCGTACGCCGATGCCGATCATCTCAGCGGTTGGTGGCGCAGTGAAGGTTTTGGAAACTGTATGCTGATCCGCGACGTCTTCGAAAAGGCGGGGCGCTTTCCCGAATACACGTATTGGGGTGAGGAAGACGTACATTTCTTCCAGCATGTTGCTGCGATCTCCGACGTTGTGAGGGAACAGGCAGACGGGCTCTATCATCAATGGCATCCCAACGATTTTGAGTGGAAAAATCGGTACGGGCAGCCGTCCCCCTATGAGGAATTCAGAAAGAAATCGGAGCAACAGCTCGCTGTCGTCGCCGACTGAGATCGTTCAGACCGTGTCAAATGGCAGTCGACTCATTCTGATCGACGATGCTCAGTTGGCGGGACGGTTGCCGCGTGACCTTCCGGTGTGGCCATTTCTGGAACGAGGCGGTCAATACTGGGGGCTGCCGGCAGACAGCGCAACCGCCATTGCCGAGTTGGAGCGCCTACGGGAGCGTGGGGCAGGCATTCATTGCGCTTTGTCTGGACGGCATTTTGGTGGTTTGGATTATTACGCGGAATTTTGCCGGCATCTTCGCGAGCGCTACCGTGAAGTCGTCTCCAACGAACGGCTGGTAATCTTTGAATTGAAGAAATAGCGGTAGCTGACGATGACCTTGAAAGTCTTTTGGTACCGATGCGGACGCGGCCACGGCAACTTCGGGGACGTGCTGACGCCACTATTGTTGGACTATTTCAATGTGCGCTGCGAGTGGGCCCCCGCTGAGAAAGCAGACCTGGCCGGCATTGGCAGTATCTGCGAGAAGATTCCGGCCGATTTCCGGGGAGTGATCTGGTCCTCCGGCAACCTCCGCGAGACGCACCGGAATCATTTTCCGGCCGCCCGCGTTGTAGCTTTGCGGGGCAAGCTGACTCACGAGCGCACGACGTGTGCCGCCAACGCCGACATCGTTCTCGGCGATGGAGGCCTGCTGTGTAATCTGTTGGCCCCACAAGTGCGCAAACGATATAAGTTGGGTATCATTCCACACTATGTGGATCAGGATCACGAGGTACTGCAAGATCTCGCCAAACGCAGTCGCGATATTTGCCTGATCGACATTTGCGACGAGCCACGTGTGTTGATTCAGAACGTGGCCCAGTGTGAGTTTATCCTGTCGAGTTCATTGCATGGCCTGGTTCTGGCCGACAGCCTCGGCATTCCGAACCGTTGGCTGCAAGCCTATGGCGATGTGCTCGGCGAAGGCTTCAAGTTCCGCGACTATTACTCCGTCTACGAAATCGACCGCCCTGAACCATTGGTGATCCGCACGACAGATAGCCTGGAGACTCTGTTGCCGCAGATAGGAAGCTATCACCGTCCGGGAATCGAACGAATTCAGGCGAATTTGCTCGACCGCCTCAAAGGCGTGCTCGGCGGCTGTTGGCCAGTCCGAACGGGAGCCAGTGACACCCCACTACATCGCGCTGCCAGGCTCAAGCAACAGCCGGACCATGCCAAACGCAATGACAACTCACAACGTGTCATGGTCACCGATACTGGCGCCGTGGCGGACGACGATTGGGTAACCGGTAAACCAATCGAATTCGCCGCGATGACGGATGACACTACATTATTTTCGCACGAGAATTTGGGCGAATTGATATTTGGCCAGCCGCACATCCTGACCCAGTCGTTTCTGTTGCAGCGATTTGGGCAGTTTCATAGCGTGGAACTTCACGATCTGCCGCATTATTCCTTTTTGCGAGACAATCTCGAGTCGCCATTCGAGGATCATGCGTATGCCGAGTATCTCGCCTGCAGTTGGAGTTACTACCGTGGACCTGAAGGCAACACGCCTGAAGAGCGCCGGCGGAGGATTTTCCAGTATCTACAGCTTTACAACGACATAGATTCGCGGAGACACAATAGCGGCGATGCCATTGACGAGCCACTGACGCTGTGCAGGCGGCCCGACGGCCGCACGGTGATTGTGGACGGAAACCACCGAGCGACCATTGCTCATTATCTGCGCCTGGACGTGCCGGTCCGCTTCGTCGATCTCGGCACCCAGCTTGCTCGCGTGGTCGCTGTGCCGGATGAGTATTATGGCACGGCACGTTTGGCTCGACCGTATCAAAGTGTATTCCATCGTGGAACAGAACTGGTTTTCGGGCGGCGGCGCGACCTGCAGACCCGAATGGATCTTGTCTTCAGCGGCGATCTTGTCAACAAGGTTGTGCTGGACCTCGGCTGTAACCTTGGCACAAATTGTTATCTTGCGGCCGAAAGAGGTGCTGCGGCGGCAATTGGGATCGAGAAGCTGCCGGCGGTAGCCTCAGCGGCGGTACGCCTTAATGCATATCTGGCTGCACCATGCTACTTTATTGCACACGATCTTGATCAAGAGCTGGAGGTCGTTCCGCAGGCCGACACCGTGTTCTGTTTTTCGCTATTGGCTCACCTCGCATCGGCGTCCGCTCTGCTCAAAACGATCAGTCGAAGTGGCTGCAGCGTCGTTTACTTCGAGGGGCATGCGGCGTCCACAGCAAATGACTACGAGTGTTTCTTGAAGGCTGACTTGTTTTCCGGCGTCGAGCTGATCGGACACACACACGATGGTGTCCATACCGTCAGAAAGACGCGGCCATTGTTTCGCTGCATCGTTAAGAATCGTGCACGAAACCAAGGTGCGCCGGTCGCTTACTCTGGACAGAATCTCGCATCGCAGTTCTCGGTGGAAGGCCCCGCGTGGAAAACATCGACGCGGGCAGTAAGAGATGCTCACCATGCCGATTCGCGACCTCTGAAAGTCGAAGAACTGGAATCTGTGATACCCGAAGGCGAGGCTTTTATTTTTGTCGATGGTGGACTGGGCATCGAGCGAGCGGAGGACTTGACCGCCACGCGCCGCATGGTGCGGTTCTTGGAACGAAATGGAGATGACTGGGGGCCTCCTGCAGACGACGAGCAAGCCATCGAGGAACTGGAAACACTTCGGCTGGGAGGGGCAGGCTTCATCGTCTTCGCCTGGCCGGCCTTTTGGTGGCTCGATTACTACGCCGGATTTCACCGACACCTGGACGACTCCTATCCATGCGTTCTGGCAAGCGATGCTCTAATCGTGTTTGACATTCGAATAAAGCAGGCAAATGAGGCACTGAGATGATAGCGGTCCTCCGAATGTTTCTGTGGCGTTCTACGACGAAATGGGCGTGCTGCTTACCCGCAAGAATTTTTTATAGAGCGCCTCCGTTTATCACAACCCTACGAACTTAATACCGACTGAACGACTGTGACTTTCATCGATTCATGTCCGCAACGCCTGCAGATTATCGTGTTGGGTTACATTATCCGCGCCCCACTCGGCGGCCTGGCGTGGCACCACCTGCAGTATGTCTTGGGCCTGGCGCGATTAGGACACGACGTCATGTTCATCGAGGACAGCGATGATTATCCATCGTGTGTACATCTGGATCGCGAAGTTAATGACGACCCGAGCGAAGGACTCGCGTTTGCGGAAAACGCATTTGAGCGCCTTGGCATTGCCGGTAGGTTCGCATACTTTGACGCACCGCGGCAGGAGTGGCTCGGTCCTGCTGCGCACATTGCGCACGGCTTTTGCACAGACGCCCAGGTGGTACTCAACATCTCTGGAATCAATCCTGTTCGGTCATGGTGGCGTAATGTTCCCATCCGAATACTTATAGATACGGATCCAGCATTCCTTCAGATTCGGCATCTTCAAAGCGAGGCAGTGCGCATTTTGGCTAATGCACACAACGTGTTTTTCACATTCGGCGAAAAGATCGCAGATAAAGACTGTGCTATTCCCGACGACGGATTTCCGTGGAAGCCAACCCGCCAACCGGTGGTTCTCGATGCTTGGCCGATGGCACGACCTTCGCTGGATCACCCGTTCACCACCGTTATGCAATGGGACAGCTATGAGTCACTCACATATCACGGGCGACAATACGGCATGAAGTCCGCGTCGTTTCGGCAGTTTTGCGATCTTCCGCGTCGCTGCAATGTCCCGCTGCTACTCGGCATCGGAGGCAACTCACACGCGCCGCACAAGTATCTCGAAGAGCAGGGATGGCTGCTGCGCAATGCAATCGAGTTCACACGTAGCCCCTGGCAATACCAACACTTCATCCAGCACTCCGCCGGCGAGTTTAGCGTTGCCAAGCAAGGTTACGTTGCCTCCAACAGTGGCTGGTTCAGCGAGCGGATGCGCCAATTACCTGGCGAGCGGCCGTCCCGTGGTACTGCAAGATACGGGATTCAGCGACATCCTGCCTACCGGCGAGGGGCTGCTCACGTTCAGAAGCCCTGAGGAGGCAGTTGAGTCCCTGGAGCGAGTGCGGCGAGATTTGGAAAGGCACTGCTGCGCAGCCAGAGCCATTGCCGCCGAATACTTTGACGCAAACAAGATACTTTCCGACCTTTTGGCGCAATCTGGGGCTTTAGCCACTATGCCTCGTGCTGCCTTAGGCCGTAATTAGTCAGAAGTCGGGAGTTGTCATGCGTATCATCCTCGCCGGATGCATCGGCCGATTTCCTCTGGCGGGCCACGCCTGGATTACCAGTCAGTACCTGCTCGGTCTTCGATCTCTTGGCCATGATGTTTATTACTTGGAAGATTCCGGGGAAGAGTCGTGGGTGTACGAGTGGAGTCGTGAGGAGATGACAAATGACATCAATTATCCCGCAAATTTCATCGCACGCATGCTCGATCCGATCGAAATGGAAGGGAGGTGGATCTACCGGACCAGCCATCACTCAGCTGGCATGAGCCTCGATGAGCTTCGCAGCATTTGCCAAACAGCCGATTTGCTCCTCATCCGTGGAGCCCCGATAAATGCCTGGCGAGACGAGTACAGCGCTCCCCTACGTCGCGCCTTTATTGACGTTGATCCGCTCTTCACTCAGGTCAAAGCGACACAAGGAGATCCGAGTCTTATTGAGACGCTCGATCGATGCGATCACGTATTCACTATCGCGCAGCGGATTGGGCAAGCCGATTGCACCATCCCGCTGCTGAAGCGTCAATGGAATGTGACAGTGTCACCGGTTTTCCTGCCTGCTTGGCGAATGGCAACGCATGAGGCCGTTCATCCTTTCACGACCGTGATGCAGTGGGACAGCTACGATAGCGTTCAATACGGCGGCATTGCGTACGGAAATAAGAGCCACGAGTTTCCGAGGTTTACTACCGTACCCCGTCGAGCTCAGGCTGAATTCTGCATTGCCATGATCGGTCGTCCGCCAGACCACTTGGACGTCGGCGGGTGGCAAATAGTCGACGGCACAATCGTCTCCTCCACCCTGGAGGACTATCGGAACTTTATACAGCAGTCACTGGCGGAATTCTCTGTCGCAAAGCAAGGGTATGTTATCAGTCGCGGCGGGTGGTTTAGCGATCGCAGCGTGTGCTATCTCGCTTCAGGCCGGCCCGTTGTCGTTCAAGACACCGGGCTACGTGACTGGCTTCCGGTCGGCCGCGGAGTGCTCTGTTTCCAGACGGTTGGCGAAGCAGTGGACGCGGTAACTGATATTCGACAGCAATACGAAACGCATCGTCTGCATGCGCGGCGCATCGCAGAGGACTATTTTTCGACGGAGCGCGTGCTTCCCACACTTCTTCAACAAGCCATATCGTAAATGACATCCCCTCCCGTCTCCCATCTCCCGATTGGCAACTGGGCTCTCCCGAATCATACGCGAGACGTCGCCAGTCAATGCATATCATGCAGTCCTACGACACAAGTCCTTCTGGCCCCGGACCACATTATGAAACACGAGAACGCCCACTCCGAGGCAAAACGATTCTTCGAGGACCTCTGGAGTCGCGGTGATCCGTGGTCACTCGAGACCTCGCCGTACGAGGATCATCGGTATCAAATGCTGTTGGACAGTCTCGCCGATCGGCATTATGAAAAAGTGTTGGAAATTGGCTGTGGCGCAGGGGCGTTTACGCGTCGACTTGCGACACGGGCAATCAGCATCTGCGCAATTGATGTTTCAGAAACTGCGATTAATCGAGCACGCGCGATTCCGTCCGCATCCGGCGCAGCGATTAATTACCGAGTTGCCGATGTGATGCAGTATGACATCGCGTCTGATGGACCGTTTGATCTGATCGTCATGACAGAAACAATCTACTATCTTGGCTGGCTCTACTCGTTTTTTGATGTAGGTTGGCTTGCGCATCAACTATTCGAAGCGACGCGCGAAGGCGGGCACGTTCTGCTCTCAAATACGCGGAGCGTGTCTGCTGATTATCTCATGCGACCATGGCTAATCCGGACCTACCATGACCTCTTTGTGAATACGGGATTGTACCTCGAATGGGAGCAGATTTACGCGGACAGTAAGGATGACATGGAATTCGAAGTACTCACGTCGCGCTTCTGCAAACCACAAATGTCGTAACGGTATTGATCAATAGCTGGGGATTTGGGGAATGACACGATGCGCATCGCCGTTCTAGGCATGATGGGCCGTTGCCCTTTTGGGGGTCAAACGTGGCTGTATTTGAATTGGCTGCTGGGGCTTAGCCGGTTGGGGCACGACGTATGGTATGTCGAGGACGACTCTGTCTGGCCCTACGATCCGGTTCAAAACACCGTAACCTGTGACTGCACCTACGCGATCAAGCATGTGTCGAAGTGCATGGAGCGAATCGGGCTAGCTGGCAAGTGGGCGTTTCGACTTGCAGATCGACGCGGCGGCTGCTGGGGACTCTGTGAGTCGCGGCTAGGAGATCTCTACGGTTCTTGCGATGTGCTTTTGAACGTCGTCGGAGCGACGGACCTGCGCGAGGAGCAATTGGCAGCACCTCGGCGTATTTACGTGGAAACTGACCCAGTCGTGGCGGAGCTCAGACTTGCTAAAGGCGACAAACACACGCAGGAGGCTTTTGCAAACCACGATCTGATTGCCACCTACGGGGAGAATTTCGGCAATCCGGACTGCCATGTTCCGCTCAATGGCTTGGACTCAAAATACCGTAGAACCAGACAGCCGATTGCCCTGGAGAATTGGCCAGTGTGTTACGACGCAGACGCGTCGTACTTCACCACGATTGGCAACTATCGGCAGATCGGAGAGGACGTTGAGTACCAGGGCGACATCTATTCTTGGAGCAAACATCACGAGTGGGAAAAATTCATCGACCTGCCCCGCCGAGTAAAACAGGCGTTTGAGGTGGCGTTAAAGATCGACGAATCAGCCGACCAAGAGCGCCTCAATTCTTTTGGATGGCGGCTGATCTCGCCCGTAGAAATGTCGCTCGATGTTTTTGGCGCTTACCAACAGTACTTTCGCAAATCGCGGGCAGAATTCACGGTTGCCAAAGACCAGAACGTTCGGCTCCGCAGCGGGTGGTTCAGTGAACGCGATGCGTGCTACCTGGCGACTGGAAAGCCGGTTGTTGCCCAGGATACGGGTTTCGGTAACATTCTACCGACCGGGGAGGGTCTATTCGCGTTTCAAACGATGGATGACATCCTCGGAGCTATCGACCGGATCAATACCGACTACTACGGGCATTGCAAAGCCGCTCGGGCAATTGCTGGCGAGTATTTTGCTGCCGAGAAGGTCGCGGCAAAACTGCTTGCGGACATTGGGATCTAGTGATGCAACAAACCTTAATCGTCAACGCCGATGACTTCGGTCAGAGCGAAGGGGTCAACCGCGGCATTCTGCGTGCCCATCACGAAGGCATCCTCACAAGCGCGAGCCTGATGGTGAGGTGGCCTGCGGCCGAGCACGCCGCTCGAAATGCAGGACAGCTCGACCTCGGATTGCACATCGACTTAGGTGAGTGGGCCTGCCGTGACGGTCAGTGGTGTGCTCGTTATGAGCGGGTGTCCATGGACGATCCGCAGGCCGTCGAGGCCGAAATTCGTTTCCAGCTCGCTGAGTTTTTGCGCCTCACTGGTAGGATGCCCACGCACATCGACTCGCATCAGCACGTTCACCTGCATGAGCCTGCCTTCTCCGTCGCAAAACGTTTGGCGGATGAACTTTCGGTACCCTTACGGGCATGCACTCCGCATGTCCGCTATTGCGGCAGCTTTTATGGACAGTCGGAAACAGGCGCACCGTGTCCGGCGGCAATCGGAGTTGCCGCGCTAGTCCACTTGCTCGGCGAGCTGCGACCGGGCGTTACGGAGTTGTGTTGCCATCCGGGTGAGGACGCACAGCTCGATTCCACATATTGTCGCGAACGCTTTCAGGAGGTCGAAGTGCTTTGCCTTCCGGAGATTCGGGAAGCGATCGAAGTGCAAGGAATTCGCCTGATTACGTTTGCCGACGTTGCACAGGTGGCGCGACAAGATGTCGGGGCCGAGGCAATCTTGTGAGGGTCCGGTGTTATGGGAACAACAGCGGCAGGATTCGCATCGGAAGTCCGCTCGGGTGTTATGAAACAAGGTTGTAATATGGGCCTGATCCAATTGTGTGTAGTCTTCTTCCTGATAGGTTGCGGCGCAGAGAACAATGCGCCGCCGCCCTTTACATCACAGCATCGCGAGACCATTAAACAGAACCTGGCGAAGCTGGGAGCGAAGGTTACCGCGGAGACCCCTGAAGAACTTTATTTGAGCCTACGAAAGACGCATGTCGAGCTGCGGGACTTGGGTGGGACCATCGAGGGTACGTTTCAAACGCGCCGCGACATTCAGGACTTTGGATCAGTCAATGAGGCCGTCGCGAAAGTGTTCCTCGAAAGCGGCGAATTCCAAGATTTTAAAAAGTGGCTTCGAAAGGCGATGTCTCCCCGCGCACCCGTCGGTGCTCCAGAGCGAGTACGATCAATTTAAAGTGACACTCTCTCGAAAACCATTGCTCGCCGTATTTACGCGAAAGCAATCGAAGGTCGAGTAGTGTAAAGTACGAGAAGGGGTCCTTGGGGCGGGAGGCTCTTGCTTGAGTCCGTCGACATCCTGGATCTATCAAACGGAGTGGACAATGTCTGCACCACGACGAACCGCCTTCACACTGGTCGAGCTACTGGTCGTCATGGGGATCATCGGAGTACTTGTGGCCATGCTGCTACCAGCTGTGCAAGCGGCGCGAGAGGCTGCTCGGAAGTCGCAATGTCAAAACAATCTGAAACAGCTAGGGATTGCTGTCCTTAATTATGAACAGGCGACCAAGCGTCTTCCTCCCGGCGGGGTCTGGGATGCGGATCCGGATGGCCGTCGAGGCGGCTCCATCTACGTTTATCTGCTGCCGATGCTGGAGGAGGCAAGTCTCTTTGATGTTTTTAATCTCCGCAGTGGCAATGTTGACGATACCACGTTCCCGGGGACACAAAAGAAAGTGGACGCAACGGTGATCGAGACGCTTATTTGTCCCAGCGACGATCGCGAGGTGCGTTACAGTGGGAGGGTCGCCCACAATTATGCCGCTTCGCGAGGTCCGACCGAGCTATGGTGGAATGCAAATTCTATTTGCGATTATCCGTGGGCAGATCTCGCTCGGGCTCCAATCGACGACCGACGTAACTTTGCTGGACCGTTCACACGAGTCGGCACACGAGAGCGGCTGAAGGCGATCACCGATGGATTAACCAAAACAATTTTCTTCGGGGAGGTCCGACCCAAGTGTTCAGAGCACGCTCGCAATGGATGGGTCAATTCGAATAACGGCAACGGCTATTGTACAACGCTGATTCCCATCAATTACGACTCTTGCGACGACGCCTCGCCGGATCCTTGTCGTCGGTCAAACAATTGGACTACGGAAGTGGGATTCAAGTCCGCTCATCCTGGTGGAGCCTACTTCCTGTTCGGCGACGGGAATGTCCAATTTATTACTGAAGAAATCGACCACCCTACGTACCAATTGCTGGGCGCAAAGAACGACGGCCTGGCTATAACGCCGTTCTAATCGCCACAGGGAAGCCGACACGCGTCGCGTCGATGAAAATCCATTGGCGGTGACGTTATAGTCGTCGGATGGATCAAAATCCGGACTACTGCCGATTTGCGATGATGGTGGAATCCGTCAGATTACCGGAGACGGGAACATGCCGGTCTCGGTGGGGGCCGCCGTTGGTCCGGGAGTTGAGTACTACCTTCTCAAGGGGACGATGTGCTGGATCTTACCCGGTCCGACCAGCGCCAATGAATTGGCGAATCGCATTCTCATTAGCCCAACCGGCCCATGCCGGGCCGGTTGGTCCGGTAACCCTTTTTTTTAACACACAATCGCTCAAGCGGCCGCGGGCACTCCTTGAAATGCTTCCCAGTCAGCTTTCAATTCTCGGCGTAATTGACTGACCCGACCGGGCGTGAGACCGAAGATCCGGGCCACACTCGCGGTCGCTTCCCCGCGTGCGAGCGACTCAGCGATCCGCCGCTGGCGACGGGCCAGCGACCGGAGCCAAGATGCCACGTCGATCCGGGCAGCAGCAGTCTCGGCTGGTCCTGCACGTCGATCTTCCAGGAGCAATTCCCTCCATTCGCTCTTTTCGACATCGAACTGGTCAAGGTGCTCGACGGCGATGCCAGCGGCTCGCTGCGCATAGTGTGAGGTTACGTCATGAATATTGAGTTGGCCGCCGACTCGACGCCCGGATCGGACTTGGCGAATCGCATACTTCGCTAAAACGGTGGGATAGATGCGATCCATTCGGCCCCGCTCGACCAAGCGCAGGTATGCACAGAACGCGTTGGCCACTACTTCGGCAATCATTTCTTGTTTGGCGTCTTGGGGGATATGGCAGAAGGCCATACGGGCTTGACCGTAGATCCGGGGTAGCATCGCTACAAACCTCGCGTGCGTGGTCGCGGACGCTTTGTCGCTTGGAGTATGACAAGCAGATGCAATCATGGGTTGATCTCCTTGCAGGCGGGAGACCGCCCCGGTGCGGGGCGGTCATGTTACGAAAACACAACCGCCCCGCGAACACCGCGAGGCTTTTGAGCAGGCAGTGGCCTAATCAGACATGAGAGGCAAATCTCCTATGCGAAACTGAAAACAAGTCGCGTGAACTCACGGCGCATCGCGATGAGCTGTATGTCGCGGGGAGCCCAACGGTCAGACGGTTGATCGGACCGATTTCAAATGCAGCCGTTAGCCCAGCGATTTGAGTGAGTCACACTCACGCGACGGTCGCGAGGGAAGGTGCGACGCTAGATTCGTATGATCGAATACCCGTCCGACCATGACCACGGAATACCTCGCGCCTGAGCGCAAGGCGTCGTCCTTTGCGCTGCCAAAAGCTACGGCCGGGCGCATTAGATTGTGACGCGAAAACATCCAGATATTTAGCTGCTGCTCCGGCGATAAGGTGCGCGTTTCGCCAGCTTGGACACAACCTTGATGAACTGCGGCCTGTCGATCACCTGCGCCACCATCAAGCGTAATACTCAAGCGGAAATGGATCGGCACCTGCTTGCGCAGATCACTCGAACGATTAAAGACAAGCCGGTCCAGTGATCCGAGCGCGCCGTCTCAAATGCCGGGCGGGGTGGTGGAGCGCGATCGTGAATAGAATTGCCGTTCTCGTTCTATTGTGCCACTTTTTTCTAAAATATTTAGATTGTTCAACCAGATAGTGACTCAAAGGCGATGAGCCCATTCAGTTGCAGGCAGTTGCGTCGGTCGCCGACGTTCCAAAGCCGAGGTGGCGTAAAGCGAATGTCCGCAGTTCAATCGGAAATCTGGCCGAATTCTCTTACTGGTACGATTGGCGGATCCTGCGCACAGATTTCGGGGCCAGTGCACGTCCTTTGCGCTCTGAAGGCCGGTCACTCGGTGGTCGTCAATCGCCGCAGCTGGCGAGCGAGGTCGCATAATTTTGTGTTCTACGGAGAAACGTACCCTCTCCGATCTTGGTCGACATCGACTTGCAAGCAGCGACACTGCGTACGCACCAGATCGAATCGTCGCGCAAGCACTGACAGCGATCCATGTGTGCTGGGTGGATAGGATCTATTCGCCGCTAGCACGCTGTGGAACTTTCTTGGGTCAGGTTCTGAATGTGGACCATTCGTGGCGCACGGCTGTCGCCCGTTTGATCGCCCCCCCGTCTGTCGCAGCGACAGCGGCCGTGCTTTGCGGAGACAGGCACCAATTGCCAAGCCAGAAAGCGTCTGCTCGAAAAGTACTTCTCAGACGTGGCTCGCCGCTGCTGGTCGAGTAACTGGGCGAGCGAAAGCAACTAGGGTCAAGAAGCTAATTTTCCACGAGTAGTCGGCATTTTGTTTGAAGACATGAGTTTACATACGCCGTGGCCCGACGATTTGATGCGCACGCGACTTGCAACGACGAGTATCGCCAAACGAACGATTTCTCGGATGGACCCCAATCCTCGTTGTGCCTCGGTCTCGGAGCGCCGGCTGCTCCGGTATCTCAAGGGCATACTTGGGCACCTCGGCCTGAAGGGCCACCTGCACACGGCACTCGTTCATCTCCCACGCCCTAACGAGCGGCATTCCCGAGTCGGTGGTTCGCGAATGGGTGGGCCATCTCGACGCGGACACCATCAAGCTTTACACGCACGTGGCGAACGAGATCTCGCAGGCGGCGGTCCAGCGACTTGCCGCTGTTAACCAACAAGTACAGCACCAACAAGTCCAACAACACCAACAGGAAGAATCGAAAAAAAGTGCGTGATTCCAAAAAGCAAAGCCGTCAACGGGTTACGTCGACGGCTTCATTCGAAGGCGGAGGGCATGGGATTCGAACCCACAACCCCTTGCGGGGCATCTGATTTCGAGTCAGACCGCTAGCCAGTTCGCTTACCCTCCGGGAACCCGGTTCGCCATCGAGACCCGGGCGGACATCGCAATCGTCAATATTGGAGCGACGCGATCAACTGAAATTTACACTTCGTCGATCTTGCTGACAAGCAACGACTGAACACCGCAAAAACCGTGCAGTCGTTCGCTTAATCCATTTATGACGGATGCGACGGCTCTGGCGCGGTGGCAGGCTCTGTCGCCTTCGCGAGTAGCGCCCGGGGTGGCTCCCTCGACTCGCCATGGCCGCCTCCGATGGCCGATAGAAATGCTAGCTGCCCAGCGTTCGGCCTGGTCCGCAGACAGGACCAAAGCCGTGGTGCGGCGTGTACGGGGAATGGACTCCTCGAGTGATTCCATTCCTCTTACACGAGTGTTAACGCATGCCGAAAGATACATACCGCATCGTCACGCGCGCCGCCGACGGCAAACTTCGCATCCGCGACTACAACCAGCCCGACGTGCTCCTGCGGATGCACACCCAGATTGGCATCGATGATTGCAGCACGGATCTTGGACTGCGGGGGATGCCCGTGTTCCGAGGCTTGATTGGCCCGATCCCCGAGGGCAAGAACATTATCCGGTACGAGTCGCCGGATGTGTTTGAATCTTTGACGAAGGAGTGGAGCGCGGCGAAGGCCGTGCGCCGCTCGCGCCGCCGGCAGGCCGTACCACTTGAAGAAGGCACCCTGGAACCGATGGCCGGCTAAGCGGCGCTTGGAATTAAAAGCAAACGAGCGGAAGTCTGCGTGGCTTCCGCTCGTTTTGTTTTTGACTCGCGCGGTTTGCCGCTGACACGTCTATCGCTGCGCCGACTGGTCGCGCTTTTCCACGCCGTGGAAGATTCGGAGTCGAGCGAGACGCGGCTGCCGCCTTGACGCGCGATCGCGGTGCCGCTGCCACCGACCGGACCAACGGCCACCTTGTTGATGACCTCGTCCTCAACCATGTGCGTGTTGGTTCGCGGGACGTGCACGGTTTGTTCGACCGGCACCCAATTACGCTGCGTGATCGGCGTATGCGTCGGTTCTTGTCGCATTTCCCAGCGCGTGACCGGCACGTAGCGGTACGACCAGTAGGGTGTGCCGAACGGGTTCCAGCGGTTGGCGAGGTAGGCTTGCGCCTGGTACTCGACCACGGGCGTGTGCAAAGTGCGATACTGCGTCTGCCATTGCGTATCGTACTGCTCGCGAAAAACGGTCTGTTTTTGTTCTTCCCACCGCGTCTCGGAAATTGGACGGCGGATTACCTGCTTGGTGGTGCGGTACAAAATACCGTTCTCGACCGACTCTTTTACATCCTGAGCCGACAAGCTCGTATTCGACAGGCAAACAACGGTTCCGGCTGCAATCATCAAGAAGCTGCGCATGAAGCACCCCGTGAACGCGACAAATAGAGTAGGGATACCATGGCCCACGGTCGCTAGTATCGGCAGGAGCGTCGCAGGTTCTTGAACCGGGGCGATCCATACCCCCGTGTCACTGGCCCCCGGCGGCGTGGCTATTTCCCTGCTTCGTGCGCTGGCCTATATTCAGTTGCGCCAGCGGCCGTTTTGACATAGCAGAGATCTCCGCGGAGCATGCTGCCGTGCTGTCATCAGACTTCGTTCGCATTCTGCGCTGTCCAGAAACGTATCAGGAGCTGACGATCGCCGACGGCGAGATGATCTCGCGGCTCAACAAACAGATTGCCGCGGGGCGATTGTGCAATCGCGCCGCTCAGCCGTTGAGCAAGCCGCTGGAGGGCGGACTATTGCGCCATGACCGACGCGTGCTGTATCCGATTATCGACGAAACGCCGATCTTGCTCGTGGACGAAGGAATCGAGATGAACGAGCAATGACCGCTCGACCGTGGCACCTCGTCGTTCCGCAGGCACTCCAAGCTCTGCAGTTTTCTATGTCTATCTTTACCCGCATCATCAATCGCGAGATTCCTGCCGACATCGTTTATGAGGACGATCGCTGTTTGGCGTTTCGCGACATCAATCCGCAGGCTCCGACGCACATTTTGGTTATTCCCAAGCCGGAGATTCCATCGGTCGATGCGATCGCAGACGGCGACAAGGAGTTGATCGGGCATCTATTCACAGTAGTCGCTCAAATTGCGCGGCAATTGAAGCTCAACGACGGGTATCGCATCGTGGTGAACAACGGGCGCGACGCCGGCCAGACGGTGGATCACATCCACTTGCACTTGCTGGCGGGGCGACCGCTAGACTGGCCTCCAGGATGAGCCATGCGACGGTCCGAATGTAGCGATCGTTCCGTTGGGGACGGGTGGATTTTGTTCGTCACGCGGCCAGAAGTATGATGAAAACTGTTGACACGGTTGCCTTGCCGCGGAGCTCGTTATGACCGATCGTATGTGGTACTACTCGCACGGTGG
This sequence comes from Pirellulales bacterium, assembly GCA_963829655.1. Classification (GTDB taxonomy): domain Bacteria; phylum Planctomycetota; class Planctomycetia; order Pirellulales; family JALHPA01; genus JBBDYH01. The sequence goes on along the minus strand of CAWHJG010000002.1, from coordinate 3,202,036 downwards.
TCAACAGAAGGGCCCGATCAATACGGCTCAGCTAAAACAGCTCGCAGCGAATGGCCAGCTTCAACTCGCCGACCTGGTCTGGACCGATCAGATGGAGAACTGGGCTCCCGCGAGCAGCGTCAAGGGACTGTTCTCGTCCGAGGGCGTGGCGGCAACCGCTGGCGGACCGACGCTGGCGGAGACATTGCCGGGTTCTCAGCACGTGGATTCGCCGACCGGGGCTTACGCGCAGCAGTTCAGCTCGGCCACGCAGGTGGCCAGCGCGGCTTCGCGCGAAGCGGCGGGTGCATTGACGACGCTAATTTCCGATCCCATTGGCGGACTGGCCCCCTGTTTTCAGAAACTGGGCCGCGTGCGCGCGTTGCAGGTCGGCATCGTGTTCCTCGTCGCCTTTCTGGCGATCATGTTGCTCACAGTTTTTATCGGAGTTTCGAGTTTACTTGCGATGAGCGGCATGAGCGGGGGATCGACGGCGAAGATCTTTTTTCAAATGTTGCTTTTCATGGCCGCCGCAGCCGGGGCGATGATTGGCGTAAGCGCATTGTTTCGCATTCTCGCCAAGAGCCCGGTCGGAGTTGAGGCGGACCTATTTACGGTCGGCACGGCGTCATTGCCGGTGGGGTTAGCGGCTTTTCTGTCGAGCATCCTGAATACGCAATCAGAAATCGTGGCATGGATTGTAATGCTATTGGTCGTATTCGCGTGGATCTTCTCGATACTGATCCTCTACACCGGTCAAACGAATATTGCACGGCACAGGGAGCGGCTGGCCGCCGTGGCTGTGGGCAGCATGGTTGCTGCCGCTTTGCTCGCAATGCGCATTCTCGGCGCAATCATTGGTTGAAGCGGCGCGACGCAATAGAGAAGTGACGGCAAGGAGGCGGGAGCAGATTTGGACGACCGACGAGCTGTCGCCGGTTACTCAAACAGAAATCTGCCCGATTCGCACCTTGGTGTAGAGCTGGCGGTGTCCCGTCTTGCGGCGAAAAGTTTTCCGCCGGCGAAACTTTTGAACGATGAGCTTGGGACCGTTGACCGAGCCGATCACTTCGGCGGTAATCGAGGCGCCTGAAAGCACGGGCGATCCGAACTTCAGCTTGTCGCCGTCGCCGACGGCCAGCACTTGGTTAAGCTCGATTTTATCGCCGGGCGAGGCCTGTTGGCGGAAATCGACCTCGATCTCCTGGCCCTCCTCAACTCGGTATTGCCGGCCGCCGTCACGAATGATCGCGTACATGGATATCAAGCTTTCTCAATTGAATGGCCTTGTAGTTTACCGAAGCTGGCTTTGACCGTCGAGGGGCCTATCGAATTGAGTAACCGAGGGAGAACGTCACGCCCGAGTACCTAAGGCGATTCAAAAAGCGATTGGCTCTTCACAATCGCGTAGTCGTCCGGGAAGGTATGGAATGCGCGAACCAACAAGCTGCGATTTCGGGCCTCGACGCTGATATAGGAGAGGGCGCCCATCGCCATTCGGCCGCTGGAGTCAAAGCGATGAAGCAAGCCTTGCTGCACACCCTCGAGCGAAAGCTCCTGCTGGTAGGTCCAGAAGACTTCGGGGGCCACCGGCTCAAGTTGAAACTGCATTTGATATCGGCAGCCGCCGCGGCAATCAATCCGGTCGTTTCGCTCGCCCTTCAGGAGATAGGACATCAGTCGTCGGCGTTGCGGGAGCGGGTGGTGAGCGCTGGTGGCCACCTCGCAGAGAATCATGCCTTTGTATTGCCAGGTAACCAGGTGGCCGGCGCTGGTGATGCTGACCTTGGCACAATAGTCGCCGCGCTCGATCGTGTGGGTGCCGAATATTTCAAACAGCTCTGGGTGGACCGATCGACCATAGACCTGAAAGACGAGTTCGGCAACTTTCGGACGAACGGACAACACGGCCGCGAACCTCACGACAACAGATCAATTCAAAACCGACGCCACGGCCCACCACCGGCGGCCCGTCTGCGCAATTATAAACTCGCGTGAAGGGCGCAACCAAGGGCGGTTCATCCGAGTATTGTTTGAAGATCGTGCGCCGGTCTTGACAATTACAGCTCAGTGTGATTGAACACGACACGAATACTGCTAGCAAAGCACGAAACTAGATGCGGAGAATAACGTCGATTGGACGGATGCAACGTCGATGGCGACGCCGTGCCGAAATATCGCACAGTGTGAGTGTGCGATGGGGCAATCCTAATTAGCTGAAAAGCGTGAGATCGCGAATTCCCGCTGCTTACCTGGCGCTGGTTGGTAAATGGGCCGACCTTCGCGCCACTCTTCGGTGAGCCAAACGATCGCAGTTCCGTCGCGACTGGCCGTTAGGGCCGAGTGCCCGTCCGGCGAGAAAGTTGCGCTCATAACTGCCTCGCTGTGTCCTTTGAGCGTTAACACCTCCTGGCATTCGACGGTGTCCCAGAGTTTTGCCGAGGCATCGGCGCTGCTGGTTAGGATGCGCTGGTTGTCGGGCGAGAAGCAAGCCGAAGTGACGGCCGCCGTATGGCCTACCAAATGATTCCCGCCGCGACGGAAGTTGTCCACGTTCCAGATCCGTGCTGTCGTGTCCTCGCTCGTGGTCACAATCGCCTTGCCATTGGGACTAAACGCTGCGCAGAGCACAGCGGCATTATGGCCGGAAAGCGTGGCAAACAACTCGCCATTCAACCGCCACACACGAGCGCTTCCATCGTTGCACGACGTCACAATGTATTGCCCATTCGGAGAAAACGCTGCATGGCGAACAGCCTCAGGGTGTTGATCCAACCGCAATACTTCCTCAAACGTGTTGGCGTCCCACAGGCGAGCGGTTTTATCGTCGCTGGCCGTCAGGATGGAGTTACCGCACGGCGAGTACATCGCCCAGTTCACTGGCCCGGCGTGGCCTGTGGCCATTTTTTTCAGTGCTTCACCAGATTTTGCGTTCCACAGTTTGACCGCCGCATCCGAGCCCGCCGTTACGATCACTGTCTTATCCGGCGAGAAATTCGCCGATGCGACGGCGCCGTGTGGACTGAACGTCATCGTCTCGCCGCCGCCGATTTTTTCCAACCTCGCACCGCGCCCGCCAACTAACAAAACGTGACCGGCCCGGGGCGGAAACGTAGCGGACCAGATCATTCCAGCATCCATCCTGGTGTTGGGAATTTCAGTCCGCGCTGCAAAGTCCCAAAACTGCACAACGGACTTTGGGCCCTGTGCCTGTTCGTCAACTTTCCCTTGCGTTACCAAACCCGCAGTACAGAACATTGTCGCATCGCGGGATATTGCAACGGTCGAAGGATGTCCCTCCACACCGGCCAGAATATCGGCGCGGCGCTGGGCAAGGTCCCAAACTCGCACCTTGCCATCGTCGGCCGCCGTGATCAACCAACGCCCGTCCGGCGTGATGGCCATCGAGAGCACGGGTGCGCCATGCGCGAGGGCATCGCGAAACAAATCCTGCCCTGTGCCTGCGTCAAGTTGCCCGACGGTGTCATCACTACTGGCCGTAAGCAAGCGCTGTCCATCGGGAGTAAACAGGCAGGCATTGATTGGCGCTGAGTGAACATCATTCCGCCAAAGCCGTTCACCGGTCTCGGTGCGAAACATCTGCACTCGGCCGCTGATGTCGCAGGTTGCCACCAACGAATCATCCGGCGAAAACGCGAGCGCGGTGACGTCCTGCCGATGGCCGCCAAACGTTTGCAGCGGCGCCTTGAGCTTGAGATCCCAGAGCGTGGCTTCCTTTGGTTTGCCGCCCGTCAACAACCATTTTTGATTGTGGGATAGTGCGAGGATGGCGCTGCCGCCGGTGTTCTCGAGGACGTCGATTTGCGTGCCGCTTGCCAGATCCCATTTTCGCACCGTATTGTCCATCGCGGCAGTGAGCAGGTGCCGATTGTTGTCGAAGAAGGCGGCGTTTGCGGTCAAGAATCGATGCCCTTCGGCGTACGCCTTTAAGAGCTTGCCATCCTGCGCTGCCCAGGTGCGTGCCGTGTGATCCTGGCTGGCCGTGAGAATGACTTCGCCGTCAGGCGAGAACGCCGCATTCAGCACACCAGCCGCATGACCTGAGAGCACCTTACCTCGGATCACGCGGTACTCTTCGTAACCATTCAAGTTCCACAATTTGGCGCAACCGTCTTTGCTCCCCGATAGGACCACGGCGCCCCGCAGATCACAACTGCGCACCCAGCCTGCGTGGCCCCGTAGAGTGTGCGTCTCCCGCCAGGCATGTAGATCCCAGACCTTGATGGTGTTGTCGTGGCTGCCGCTTACCAGCAGGTCCTTCTCACCAAATCGCGCGAAGCGGATCGTTCGAACCGCGGCCGTGTGGCCTTTTAATTCGCGGTAGTTCGGCTGGGAAGTCGCCTTTCCTTCACTCAGTTTGTGGAACGGGAACGGCTTGGCGTCAGCGACGTCCCAAACCAGCACGCGGTTGTCGTAGCCGCCGCTAGCGATCTGTTTTCCATCAGGGGAAAACGCCACCGCATAGACGGCTTGCTTGTGGTTTTTGAAGACCGCGGGAGTCGCGTTTGGTTGGTTCGGATCGCCGTCGATTGGCCACACCGTGCAGACTCCGTCGTGGCTTCCGGTGACGATTCTGTCGCCGGAGGGATCGAACGCCGCCGACCAAACCCACCAGTTGTGCTCAAACGTGTCGATCAGCGTGGCGGTCTTTACATTCCACAGTTTTGCGGAATGGTCGTAGGATGTGGTCAGCAGCCGTTCGCCCGTGGCGTCGAAGACGACGCACAAGACGGCGTCGCGATGACCGTCGAGCGTGCGGACGGCGCCCGTTTTAAGATTCCAGATCTTTACGTAGCCGCCGCGATCGTTGCCGCCGATCGCCACATGCTCGTCATCTGGTGAAAACGCAACGGCATGCACGTATGGCGCGCCGTATTGGAGCTCGACGGCGGGGGTAGTTGTCTGATCGACTCGCCAGACGCGCACCGTACCGTCCCAGCTTCCGCTGACGAATCGTCGTCCGTCCCTGTCAAATGCGACTGTGTCGATCGGCGCCGCCTCGCCAGCGGGGCGAAATGTGCTGGCAGCGCGGCCGCAAACAAATTTCAACCGTCCCCACTCCCAGTTGCGCAACTCGGGCGGACATTTGTCGAGGAGCGGATCCACTTCGCCAAACGCGTTTTCTTCCACGCGCCCGCGGCCAAGCCGATTTGCGCGATGTAGGCCGAATACTGGGCCTTGGTTTCGCTTCGCCTGGCTTCTTCGTGTTTTGTCTCGGCTCGCTTGCGCTCGACCTGTTCGCGGCCGGATGCCTCGACGGCCTTGTTCATCGCAAACTCGGCAATTTCGCGCTTTTGCTCCGCATCGCCGTACAGCCGGCTCACGATGAGCAAAGCCACCGTGACCACGGCCAGCATCGACGCCGCAAGCCCAATTGCCACGCGCTTGGTACGCCGCAATCGATGTTGGCGCAACTCGCGCTTGCGCTGCTGGTGAGCGACTGAGGCCCACAATTTGCCGTGCGAGGGATCGGCTGGATCCAAGAGAGAAGACGCCAAATCGTAGTCTTCCTTCTCCATCGCCGCGCAAGCGTACGCCAACTTGCCGGCGGATATTCCAGCCTTCGCTCGATGGTTGCCGTCCCACAGTGCAAATGCCTCTTGGTAACCAAACAATGCCCGCGAGAAGAGCTCATAGTCTCGCGTCTTTTCGGCCTGAACCAGATCTTCGTCGGCCCGCTCCGAGAGCACAATGCTTTCGGAGTGCGACTGGTACTGCCGAACCGCTGCTTGGAAGTCGCGCGCGTTGGCAAAGCGGTCTTCCGGCTTGGTGGACATTGCCTTCAGGGCGATGTCCACCAATTCACCGCTGTGAGATGTCGGTTGAATCTGGTTGCGTGCGGCGGCCATTAGGCACGCCATCACGTTCTTTCCAGTATGCGGCGGCTGCTGCGTGATGATTTCGTATAAAAGTGCGCCCAACAGATAGATGTCGGCCGCCGGAGTAAGGATCGCCAAAGGTCCTGTGGCCATTTCCGGCGACATGTACGCCGGAGTTCCACCCATGCTTCCGGACTGGCCGATAGAGGCCGACTTGCCGGGCTCAGCGGTGCGCAGGGCCAATCCCCAGTCCATCACCAGCACCTCGCCATAATCACCGAGCATCACGTTCTCAGGCTTCAGATCCCGGTGAATGATGCCGCGCGAATGAGCGAAGCCAATGGCGTCGGCCACCTTCATCAGGATCTCGAGATTCTCGGCCAGCGTCTTCTGCTCGATCACGCTCATCCAGGGCGTGCCTTGAACGCGCTTCATCGAATAGAAGAGCGCCCCATTCTCATTCGTGCCCAGGTCGTAAATGGGAACGATGTTTGGATGGTCGAGATCACCGGTGACCTCCGCCTCGCTGAGGAATTTTTCGCGCTGGTCGTGTTTGCTGGCATTGGTTGGCCGAAGCATCTTGACCGCGACCGTGCGATCGATCGACGCCTGCCGCGCTGCATAAACGACACCTACGCCGCCTTCACCAATTACCTCGCGTAGCTCGTAGTCGGCGCCGGCTTTGATTTCTCCGTCAACCTGCTGCTGTATCGCACGCGGCTTAATCACCAGACGCGAGTTCGGCGCGCTGACCACTTTATCCTCGCGGCGGATCGTCGTCAGCGGGCTGAGGCCTGGCAAGAGAGTGCTTTCCCAAATTCCCGCGATTTTCTCATTTGAAACGGCGGGCATGGAGGCTGCCTCAATCGTCGCCCTCACGCGCCGCGCATTCAACGTGCCCTCATCTCCAATATCTTGGTAGGTTGCATCGACGGGCGGGAATGAAGCGACTGTGCCGGACGGGCGGCGCGAAACAGTCGAACGTTTTGCCAGGGGCGTATTCTCAATGGCGCTATTATTAGAGGAACCGACGCCCTTAGACGCGGCGTGTTCAAGCACTCCGGCATCCGCTTCACCGGCCAGCGCAACCGTTCGGACTTTGGCCGCGCGTGTGTCTCGCAGTTTAGCAGGGCGGTCTGCGACGCTCTCCGACGACTCCGCCCCGACGCCGGTAAGCGCGTTGATCCAGTGCGTGTCTCGTTCGGCGCTTTCCGCGTCTTTCCATTCCAGGTCCAAGCCGCATGCAACACAGCGGCCGTCCCGCAGGGATCGCTCGTCCAGTTCGGTCTCACAAAACGGGCAGCGTTTCATCTTGATATCCTTGGCCCATTGGGCCTAGCCGCGAGTCTCCACGTTGCTCAGCGAACACCAATTCATAGCGCGACGTTGAGCCAAGCGCAATAGCCGAGCCCCCTTGCTAAACGAGTGTGGGCGCGGCGACGCGAGAAGGCGTGCTTTGCGAGCGCGTTGCGCAATTAGCCACGTCGCCCCGGCCATGCCGGCTGTCACACCGGCTATCAATGCCGCGTTGTGTTGATTTGACTCTGCCAGGACCGCATCAGCATTTGAAACCCCTTCGGGCAACGGCAGGTCGTCGATGGAAGCAACTAGCGTGCGATCCGCAGTTAAAGCATCGCGGTCATCTGCCGCGAACGCGTGGTCGTAGCGCGGCCGGTCATCGTCATTCACATAGAATTCGCGCGGCAACTGGCCCTCGCGCTTGACCGTTTCGTTGGACTCAGCGTGCGAGCCGGAGTTTTCACTGGCCCTCGTCTCACTCACATCGGGCGGCCGATCGAAGTTACCGTCGGTTTCCTCGCCGGGATCGATCAAGTGACCGTCGCGCAGATAGGCATCCACCAACAACCGCCGAGTATTCTTCTGAACCAGGTAAATCCGGTAATGCCCGTCGGGGAGCTGGTTGTCCTTGAAGAAGGCTTCCAAGTCCCATAATTCATCCTGCCCTAGCTCAAATGAATTTAGTTCTTCCCCTTCTGGAGTCACTACCGCAAGCTCAAACGTCCGCGGCTTGGTTTCGTCGATGTTGAATCTTTGCCGGTTTCGCTCGATCACTTCGCTGGTCAGCTCCGGAACTGAATCGACATCCGCTCGCTCCGTCACAAACCGTACTGGGGAAAACTCGAATCGCGGAGGATCGATCGGGGCCCGCAAGACCGGGACAGGCAACCCGCCTACGACCTCAAGAATCGCTTGCACCGGCGGCGAGTTGCCGTGGTCGTCGATCACGGTAATCGAGATGCTAATAGGAGCAAACGGTGCGCTGGGATCGGGGGCCGTGGGATAAAAGTGCGTTATCAGGACATCTCGCGTCGTAAACGTGAGAACTTCCGGTGGCTGCAAATCTCCCCAATCCACTTTCACCTGCCAAACGCCTTCAGTGCCAGGGTCGTTGATCTGAAAACGAACGGCTGTGTTTCCGCGAATGATTGGCTGTGCCCGCAACGCGTTGATCTCGGGCGAAACGTTGCGGACGAAGACGGTTTCGGTGATGGTGTTCGTGCCGCCGTCGCCATCCGAAACCGCGTACTCGATGAAATATTGACCGTCTTGCGCGGCGACAAACGCGACTGTCGATTCATTCCCGTCGGTGTGCAGGACTCCTTGAAAAAAGACCTGCCATGAGAACGAAAGCGGGTCGAACTCGCCTGCGAAATCGGAGGCGGTCGCCTTGATGGTCAGGACTTGACCTTCTAGAGCATCAGAGGGCACCGATACGAATCCCGCATCTGGCGAGACGTTATTGACGTTGACCGTAAACGGAGGGTACGTCCGCAGGTCGCCATCAGAGATCAAATCTTCCGGATTCGGATCATCGCTTAATGCAATCGTGATCTGATACGCGCCGTTATCAGGAGCCGTAAATGCCAGTCCGTCCAACGCATCGTTGATATCGGCGAGGATGCCGGAGAAGCGACGCAACCAGCCACCTTGATCGAGGTCGTCCGGGTGATAAATGACCCGTGCGGTGGGGTCGAGCGTCAAGCCAGGTATAGTCCGCGGATCCGGTCCGGTAGCTGTGATCCATACGGTAAACCATGCTGTGTCCGGCGTGTCCTGGTCAATAATGACAATTCTGTTGGCGCTGATCCCGTCGAACGGGAGCGGGATTCCCTCGTCCGCGGTCTCGTCGGTGGGTTGAGGGTTGGCAATGCGTGGTGCGTCGTTGATGCTGTCAACGATTATCGGCACTCGGGCATTCGTTAAGCTGATGCCGCTGCCGGTTTGTCCTAAGTCATCGACCGTGATGAGCAGTTCTTCATTTCCGTACAATACGCCTGAGTAATAATCGTCGTCGGGTGTGTAGGTCAGCGTGGCCAGCGCCGCGTTTAAGTCAGTGAGCGTGCCGCGGTAGATCAGCCGCCGCGGCGTGCTACCGGATTGCTCTACTAAACCTGTGGTTGATCCAAGAGCTAATTCGCCGTGTGACACTTGAAGCGTTAGCTGTACGGGGCCGCCTGGCATGTCGATGTCGGTCAAAGTGATCCCACTGATCGCAACCGGCGTTTCCTCGCGTGTATCCACTTGGCTAGGATGCACGATCACTGGCGGATCGTTGACGGCGTTGACCGTGATCGTTGACGTGGCTGCCGGACTCATGCCTGTGCCGCTTCCATCGACGGCCGCATGGATCACGACGGTGCCGGAACCATTGAAGTTTGCCAGCGGCTCGAAGTTCAGCGTTATTCCTTGGGCAACCGTGATGAAGTCGCCCGCATTGATAATTACAGCGCCGGCTCGGAGCGTTCCGTTGGTGATCGACGTGACCTGGAAGTGCGTGACGCTGGTGCCATCGGCAGTATTAGGCGTGACTGGGATGGCCACAGCGCCTGAGTCCTCGTCGATTGTCGCGTCGGTGGTATCGGGCGTGTCAGCGATGGGGTTAATGGTGATCCGTGATTGCACCACCGGGCCGCTGGGCGTTGTCCCGAACAACACAGCCTGCACATCGAATGAGCCAAGAGTGGCCGGGTCGAGCGGACTGTTGACCGTGTAGTGGTCCGGCGTCGGCGTGAACTTCAATCCGGCCGCGGCATCGGCGACACTCACGAAGTCGCCGCCGAGGACTTCAGTCACTTCGTTGTTAAGGAACAGTCTGCCGTTGGAAATGTTCGTGATCTGAAAATGCGTGACGCTCGTGCCGTCCACGGCATTGGGCGTGATCACGATCGTGGCCGTCTGGTCTTCGTCGGTCGTGGCGTTGGGCACGTTGGGCGTATCGGCCACTGCGTTCACGACGATGGAAGTCGTGACCGTGCTTCCCTGCGTGCCGCCGGCTCCAATCGAACCTTGCGAGTCGAAACCGGCGAAGGTCGCCGGGTCCAAGGGATCGCTGAAGTAGTCCTGCGTTGGACGGAAGAACAGCGACGATGCTTCGAGTTCATCGATGATGTCGCCGTCAGCTACTTGCTGCGTCAGACCCACGTCGCGGTACAGCGTGCCGTGACGGACATTGCTAATCCTGAAGTGCGACACGTCGGCGCCATCGACGGCATTTCGCTGGATCGAGATCGACGCGGTCGTGTCTTCATCGATCGAGGCGGGCGCGGTCACAGCGGGATCATCCGGTACAGAGAACACGGTAATGGTCGATATCGCCTCCGGGCTCAGTCCTGTCCCGCTTCCATCTACAGCCGCACGAACTCGGACTTCGGCTGTTCCATTGAAGTTTGCCAGCGGCTCGAAGTTCAGCGTCTGACCTTGAGCGACCGTAATGAAGTCGCCCGCATTGATAATTACAGCGCCGGCTCGGAGCGTTCCGTTGGTGATCGACGTGACCTGGAAGTGCGTGACGCTGGTGCCATCGGCAGTGTTAGGCGTGACTGGGATGGCCACAGCGCCTGAGTCCTCGTCGATTGTCACGTCGGTGGTATCGGGCGTGTCAGCCACCGGGTTGATGGTGATCTGCGACTGCGCTACCGGCCCACTCGGCGATGTACCGAACAGCACCGCCTGCACATCGAACGAACCGAGAGTGGCCGGGTCGAGCGGACTGGTGACCGTGTAGATGTCTGGAGTCGGCGTGAACTTCAATCCGGCCGCGGCATCGGCCACACCCACAAAGTCGCCGTTGTTGACCGCTGTCACGCCGTCGTTGAGAAACAGCGTGCCGTTGGTAATGTTCGTAGTCTGGAAATGCGTGACGCTCGTGCCGTCCACGGCATTGGGCGTGATCACGACCGTGACTATCTGATCTTCGTCGGTCGTGGCGTTGGGCACATTGGAGGTGTCGGCGACGGCGTTCACGACGATGGAAGTCGTGACCGTGCTTCCCAGCGTGCCGCCGGCTCCAATCGAACCTTGCGAGTCGAAACCGGCGAAGGTCGCCGGGTCCAAGGGATCGCTGAAATAGTCCTGCGTGGGGCGGAAGTACAGCGACGCCGCCTCAACTTCGTCAATGATGTCGCCGTCGCCGAGTTGCTGTGTTAAACCGGCATCGCGATACAGTACGCCATTGCGAATGCTCGTGATTCGGAAGTGCGACACATCGCCGGAATCCACCGCGCCGCGCTGTATTGAGATCGGTGCGGTCGTGTCTTCATTGATGGCCGCGGGTGCGGTCACAATGGGATCGTCCGGCACGGAGAACACGGTAATGGTCGATGTCGCCTCCGGGCTCAGTCCGGTTCCGACTCCATCGACGGCCGCACGCATTCGGACTTCGGCTGTTCCATGGAAGTTTGCCAACGGCTCGAAGTTCAGCGTCTGACCTTGAGCGACCGTAATGAAGTCGCCGACGTTCAGCACCGCAGCGCCGGCTCGCAACGTCCCGCTGTCGATTCGAGTGATCTGGAAGTGCGTGACGCTTGATCCGTCCACTGCAACCGGCGCAATCGGTATCCCAACGCGGCCGCCATCCTCAAACATCATGGCATTCGGGATATCAGGGCTCTCCGCCACGGGATTAACCGCCATCGAGACCGTTACAATGCTGCCCAGAGTGCCGCCGCTGGTCGCGCCCTGCACGTCGAAGCCGGCAAACGTCGCGGGGTTGAGCGGATCGCTGAAGTAGTTCGCGTCGGGCGAGAAGAACAGCGAAAGCACCTGTGCTTCCGTGAGATTGGCACCGATGATTGCCGGTTGGGTTCGGCCCGAATCGCGATACACCGTCCCGTGGCGGACATTGTTAATCCTGAAGTGCGTGACGTCGGGACCATCGACCGCGCTACGCTGAATCGAGATCGGCACCGTGGTGTCTTCATCGATCGAAGCCGGTGCGGAGACAACCGGATCGTCGGGCACCGATAACATGGTGATGTTCGAGGTGACGGTTGGCCCGCCTAAGCCGCCGTTGTCGCCTGTCGTCGAGCCACGGGCATCCACCGTTCCAGGTCCCGACTGGTTGGCTGCCATGCGGAAGATTAGCCCGGTTGCATCGGCCACCGCGACGAAGTCATCCTCGCTGACCACCGTTGCGCCATCGGACAGGTACAACTGACCTCCGTGATTGCGGTGATCTTAAAATGCGTGACGCTCGATCCATCGATCGCGTTTGGCAGGATGTCAATGATCGCATCCTCGTCCTCGTTCACCGTACGATTGTTGATCGAAGGTGCATCGGCCACCGGGTTGATGGTGATCTGCGACTGTAGGATGGGTCCGCTGGGCGTTGTACCGAACAACACCGCCTGCACGTCGAACGAGCCGAGAGTGGCTGGGTCGAACGGGCTAGTGACGGTATAGAAGTCAGGGGTCGGCGTGAACTTCAATCCAGCGGCCGCATCAGCCACGCTCACAAAGTCGCCGTTGTTGACCGCTGTCGCGCCATCGTTGAGGTACAGCGCACCATTGGTGATATTGGCGATCTGAAAATGCGTGACGCTGGTGAGGTCCACGGCATTGGGCGTGATCACGATCGTGGCGGTCTGGTCTTCGTCGGTCGTCGCATTGGGCACATTGGGCGTGTCGGCCACGGCGTTTACCGTGATCGTCGCGGTTACCACGCTGCCGCCCAACCCTGAATCGTCGTTTGTCGTCGAGGCTTGTACGTCGAATCGTCCCTCGAACGGCGGCGCATCGTTCGGATCGGTAAACGAATCGGCGATCGGCAAAAACCGCAAGCCCGCCGCCCCATCGCCGAGCGTAATGAAATCGCCGCTGTTGATCTGCGTCACGCCGTCGTTTTGAAACAGCGTGCCGCCGCTGATGTTTGTGATCTTGTAGAAGTTCGCGCCGTCGTTCGCGTCGGTGCTGATTACCAGACCTGAAGAGGTCATCGCGTCCTCGTCGGTCGTGGCGTTCGTCACGGTCGGCGTATCGGCATTGCGCGTGATCGAGATCGTTTTCGTGTCTGGGATGCTCAGCAGGAGGCCATCGGTGGCTTCGAAGGTAACGGTCCGCGTAGCCGGCGGCGCGTCGCTCGTGTTGAGATAGCGCACGCTTTGCAACGCCGAATTGAAATCCAAAAACAATGCCGGGCCAGATAGCGTTAATACGCCGGTGTTGCTGTCCCATCCACCAGTCACACCGAAAGCATCTGTGAACTGAAGCTCCTCCGTCGGACCGGTGTAGCCGTCGATCGTGACCGTCACGCTCGTAATCATCGAGTCAACATCGAACGCAAATATTGCCGGATCGACCTCGACGGCCGGGCCGTTCTCGGCGAATACGGTTGCGCCGGGCGATGCGAGTATGATTGGCGCCACCAGCACACGGCGTTCTTCGAGCCGGCGTACGACAAGCGGTCCCACTTCCACCGCTCTTACCGGTGAGCGACGCCGCCGGGCTTGTTCCCAACCAGGATCAATCAAGGTCCGCAGCAAGCTGCGTAGTTTCATGTGCGGCATCTTTCACCAAGCCAAGGTGTGTCATCAAAGTTGCAAATCGAGCGCAGTATTCGCGCGAGCGCAGAGACAGCGTCTCGGCGTGGGCGGCATCAAGCGCGCGCGGATACCGAAGCAAGTATGGCTCTTTTCCGCCTTCGGCGCGTCCGAGGCTCTGCTCTAAGCGCCGACGACCCATGCTCAATCGCCAATGGATCGCCCGCCGCAAGCAAGTTAGCGAAGAATCGGGGTGTGCTTGGTCGATGAGATAATGGGGAATTAGCGATTGCATGGCTTGTAAGGGACGACCGTTACGTAGAAAAGGAAACGTGCGGATGCTGGCACGGATGTCTAACTGCATTGCGAAAGCGATGTTTCGTGCTTGCGCTGCCCTGTTTGCGGCCAGCGTGGTGCTAGCGGCTATTAGGACAACGGCCCAGCAACCGTTTCCCAAGCCGCTTCGAGGAGAGGATGTTGACCCTGAGTTCCAGCTAGAGGATCCGCAAGGCGATTGGGTGCGGCCGATTGGCGAGATCGGAACTTGGATTGCGCCGTCGGACGGTGAAGGTGGCATTCCGTTCGATCACGCCGGGGGTTACTTCAACCGCGAGCCTGTGATTGAGGGGGCGGCTATGGCGAGCCGGCCGTGGTTAGCATTCTCGTACTGTTGGACGGCGCCGTCGATCTGCCACCGGCCGCTGTATTTCGAAGAGCCGAACCTCGAACGATACGGCCACTCGGCCGGTTGCTTGTTGCAGCCCGCGATTTCCGGGCGCACTTCTTCACGAACCTGGCAGTCCTGCCGTACAAGATGGGGCAAGACCGCTGCCACGAGTGCGTGTACACGCTGGGGCATTACCGGCCCGGGAGTTGTGCACCGTGGCAAACGCCGGACTTGCGCGTCGAGCCGGACGCGATCTTTTTTGAAGGCCTGGCTGTGTCGGGAATTGTTCTTTTGATTCCCTGACGCGGATTAGACACTTCGGGTCAATCCTGAATCTCAACGTCATCGCCAGGACCGCCGTCGAGAATGTCCACGCCGGGGCCGCCGACGAGCACGTCGTCGCCATTGCCACCGAGCAGCGTGTCGTTGCCCGCACCGCCGACCAACACATCGTCGTTGTCGCCGCCATCACCGGTGAACAGGATGGCGTCGTTTGACAAGCCCGAGCCTTCGAGGACGTCGTCGCCGGCCAAGGTATTGACTGTGACGCGATCGTTGGCCACTTCCGCCGTCGTGATGTCCACCCGAGCGGCAAGACCAACGACGCTGACCGACCCGTCGTCGCCGGTGAGCAAGACAATGTCGTCACCGTTGGTGCCTTGAATGATCACGTTGTCGGCTCCGCCGCGTCGCCACCGGGGGCTGCAAGGTTCAGGTTGATATCGGTCATGTCGGTGCCGGACAAATCGTTTAACACGATGGTGTCCGCCCCGCCGAGCGCGTTGAAGTCGATCACTTCAACATCGTTGAGGTCCATCGTGACGTTGGCAATGTTGCGGAAGAACAGTACGCGCCCGCCGTTGGCGGCGATGTCGATGTTCTCCGCGGCGGCGGAGCCGTTGAAGAGCATCGTGTCGGCGCCGTCCTGACCTTCGAGCGTGTCGTTGTCGTCGCCCGGGTTCCAGACGAACGTGTCGTCGCCTGCGCCCATAAGTGCTGTATCGTCGCCGTCGCCGCCGTTGAACAAGTCGCCGCCTTCACTGCCAATCATGATGTCGTCGCCGAGGCCGGCATTTATCGTGAGCTGGATGCTGTCGGCTTCGAGCGCACTGGCACTGATCACGTCGTCGCCGCCCAATGAATTGATGACGAGCGAATCGTTTGCTCCCTCGGAGTTTTGCACCGTGACAAGGGTATGCAAGCCGGTAACCGAGACACTCGTGCCGGCGCCGAGGACATCGATAGTGTCAGCGATGTTAGTACCGTTCACGATAACCGTGTCCGCCTGAGCATCGCCGGCGGTACCGCCAACGCCAAGATCGATGTTCTGCGTGGTCGTGTCGGTGCCGGTGAGGTCGTTGACGGTGATCGAGTCGGCACCGCCAAGGGAGTTTAAGTCAATCGTCTCGATATCGTTGATGTCCATCACGATGTTGCCGAGGTTGCGCGTGAACCGCACGCGCTGGCCGTTGGCCGAGGTCTCGAAGATTTCGTTGCCGGCCGAGCCGTTGAACAACATGGTGTCGGCGCCGTCCTGGCCCTCGATGACATCGCTGCCGTCGCCCGGATCCCACTGAAACACGTCGTTGCCAGCGCCCAAGAAGGCGGTGTCGTTACCCTGTTGGCCGTCGATGAAATCGTTGTCTGCGCCGCCGAGCAGTAAATCGATGCCGTTCGAGCCGAGGATCGTATCGTTGCCTGCGCCGCCATCGACCGTGATCTGAATCAGGGCGCGCCAGGTTGCCGGTCGCCGAAAAGTTGTCGTCGCCACCGCTGGCATTGACGACGAGGTTTTCGGTGGTGCCGATGTCGATCGAGAATGGCGCCGGGTTTAAGCGATCAAAACGGACGCGCGTGCCGTTGGCGGTGGTTGTGAACACCTCGGCGCCGCTGCCGCCGTTGACTTCGGTGGTATCCGTGCCGCCGCCGCCTTCATTCAGGTCGGTATCGTCGCCCGGGTTCCAGATCATCCGGTCGTCGCCTTCGTTGCCGAAGACGAGGTCGTCACCGTCATTTCCCGAAAGCTGATCGTTGCCGGCGAAACCGAAGAGGTTGTCAACCCCCTGATCGCCGAAGAGCAGATCGTTGCCGGCTTCGGCATAGAGGAAGTCGTTGCCGCTATT
This sequence comes from Pirellulales bacterium, assembly GCA_963829655.1. GTDB lineage: Bacteria > Planctomycetota > Planctomycetia > Pirellulales > JALHPA01 > JBBDYH01. The sequence continues at coordinate 3,185,649 of CAWHJG010000002.1, read as the reverse complement.
AGGCGCGTTGTTGCTGCCGTAGTCGCCGAAGATCTGGTCGTTTCCTTCGCCACCGTAAAGGTGATCGCCGGCTTCGAGGCCTAAGATCTTGTCGTTGCCGCCGACGCCAAACAGCGCATCGACGATCTTGCTGCCAAAGATCGTGTCGTCCCCCTCGCCGCCATCGACTACCGGCGACTGGAAGAGCTGCGTGTACTGTTCCGGTGCGACGAAGCTGAGACTAACGGTGTCGTTGCCTCCGGCGACGGCGACCGTGATGGATTTGACGACGTTTGTTTGTACGTCGCCCGGCAGGATATCGACGCCACCATCGGTGACGGAAACAACCGTTTGACCACCGGAGATTTGAAAGCCGATGGCGATGGTGTTTGCGGTCGGCGACCCATCGGAAACGGTCAGTGCGCCGGTGGCGAGATTAAACGCGGCGCTGGCGGCCAGGACGCGGCGCGATTCGAGCTGCTCGAACGCGTATTGGGCGCGGCGGTGATTGTTTGTCGTGCGATTACGGCGGAACAAGAGCGCCAGGTTCGCGCGTTTCATCGGACCGGCCCTTTCATGGTGTGCCCAGATGTGGGTGATGAGCGGTTGCAGCGAGAGTGCGTGAGCATTGACACCTGGGCGATTTCAGCCATGGTAGCAAGCTCGAATGGCGGATCAAGATAGGACGACTAGGAAGTCTAGGTGGACTACTCGGTCCAAATCGCCCAATGGATGTAGAGTGCGGCTTGCAACGATCTTAACGGCGGGATGACAGCCGCGGGCCGGTTGTATCACGGGAGCTGGCGGAAGAATTCGATGGCTTCCGCGTGGGTCAGCGCTAAGGGGACGAGGCGCTTGCGGGCTTCGAAGTAGCGAGCGACGTTCTCGTTTAACCTTTGCGGGTTTCGACAGAGCTGCACGACGCGCTGGGCATGATCCTGGCGCATGTGGCCGAGCGCAGCGAGGATCGTGGCCCAGACTACGATGCCGGTCGTGTGGTAGGTGCGCTGCGAATAGACCGGCGGAAAATCCTCGCGCATGGGGAAAGTGTGCTTCCATTTTTCCAGGCGCATGCGGTTGGCGGGAGTTATCGCCTCCGGTTTTTGATGCTCGCGCCAGAAATCGGTGTCGTCGCGGCCGGTAAGGTAATGGAAGTTGATGAAGTCGAGGTAGTCTTCGTAAGCGATGCGTACAAGCTCGTTGTATTGTTCGGCAATGACCGGCATCACTTCGCGATTGAGGAACGGTAGATATAACTCGGTGAGGAAGCGGATCTGCACAACCATGCTGTGGATCGTCGAGGCCTCGAGCGGCTCGATAAACCCACCGGACAGGCCGATCGTGCAGACGTTGCCCTGCCAGACCTTTTCGAAGCGGCCGGTATCGAAGCGCAATACGCGGGGATTGTCGCCCGGGTTGACTCCGGCCGCGCGCATGTTGGCAACCGCGCCCTCAACGTCAACGTAGCGTGAACTGAAGAGATAGCCTTTGCCGAGCCGCGATTGCGTTGGAATCTGCCACATCCAGCCATGCGGCATGGCAGTGGCCAGGGTGTAATTCGGGATCGGCTGGTCTTCCGGGTGAGGAACAAAGCACGGGATCGCGGAATCGACGCGGATGTAGTCGCTGTAGCTGATCCACCGCGGCTTGTATGCCTTGGCGAGCAACAGGCGATGAAAGCCCGTGCAATCGAGGAACAGATCGCCTTCGATCTCCTGCCCGCCACGTGTGCGGATTTTAGTGATGTGCCCGTTCTCCGGGTTTTGCTCGAAGGTATCGACGACGTCGTCTATATGATGAATGTTGGGACGGTTGACTGCCTTTTCCTGAAGCCAGGCGGCGAATTTCAGCGCGTCGAATTGCACGGACACCGACGACTGCTGGTAGTTCACGCTGCCATCGCGATTGCGGTAATGGTCGGTGCGGCCCGCGCGCATCAAGTGTCCGAAGATTTGCACTTCGCCAAGCTGAGCGCCGTTGGCGGCGACGGTGGCATAGAACTCCTCGGCGTGGCAATCGTAGTGATTCCGGAAGAACTCTGGGGGCACGTCGATCGGCGTAAGGTATTCGGTGCCGTCGCGCTGCCAGTTCTTGTACCAGATGCCTGTTTTGAAGGTGACGTCGCAGCGGCGGAAGAACTCGCCCAGGCTCAGGTCATTGAGCGGATCGGTGACGAGCGATTGAACAATTCCCGTGACGCTTTCGCCGACGCCGATGGGGCTGATGACCTTGGGATCGACGACGGTGACATGCTTTTCGGGAAAGCGGCTGCCAATGGCGATGGCGGACATCCAACCGGCGGTTCCGCCGCCGACGACGACGATGCGATGCATGGAAGTGATTGGGGAGGGCGAAATCCCAGCGGGGGCCGGGACAGGTCGGGGAATGAATGGCTACGCGGTAAATATGTATTAGTTTAGCCGATGGGGTGCGAGGGGACACGTGGCAGAAATGACGAATGCCGAAATGAGAATGACGAACGAATAACGAAAGCCGAATGACGAAAACGGCTCGAACACTGGTGGGTCTGCGCCGACCATGTCGAGCGAAGGAGCACGGCACAATACGGCTGGACCCACCCTACGGCCGCCGACCATGTCCAACTAAAAAACCGGGTACCAACGAATTTTGGCGCAGTGCGTTTTTTGTGCAGGGGGGGCCCCGACTTTGCGCCGAAAATCCTCATGGCGGGCGACTGCGCTTTGCCACAAGTCGGGAGTGCGTCGAACGTTCGGTGATTCGCGATCGTCGTCACGAGGGCGACTTTTGAACATTTAGCGTTTTTTGGTTGCGTTGCGGAGTTCAACCGCAACGAGGCCAAGGAAATGTTTCACGCAAAGGCGCGAAGACGCCAAGGCGGACGACAATGGGGGGTTTTCGGGATGTCAAAGAGCTTATGGCCGCCGGGACGGGCAGCGGAGGGATTGTAGTGTATGTACAGTATTTTGTCAAGTGGCGGGCTAGAACTATACATGGGGTTATTTGCGATGGGTAGAAGCGACCGCGGTCACGCGGATGCCGCGGATCGTGGTTGCAAATCCCGGCAAGCTGGATAGGCAGAAACACATTTATAAGGAAGCCAGGAAATGTTCGCTGGGACTGTGCGCCGTGTTTTGCAGGGGGCGGACAACGCTTGCGGCGCGTTCGTAGAGGAGAGACTGTCTGCGAGCGCGGCAGGCAATTAATGACGAGGTGATGCGATGAAACGACGAGAGTTTTTGGCGGCATCGGCGGCGGCGCTAGCTTGCACGGCGCGGCTGGCGGCGGATGAAAAGGCGGTGGAGAAGCCCCGCGAGCCGGATTTACTACTTTCGAAATATGCCGGGGCGATTGCATTCTCCACGGATTCGAAGATTCTGGCCGTTGCAAATGGACCGGTAGGTAACGAGGAAGGCATCTGTTTTCTTGAGGCGAGCACGGGTAAGCGGCTGCCGGATTTTGAGCGTGTCACAGACATCAAAACAACCGTGGGGCGTGCTTGGCCGCAGGTGCTGGCATTTTCGCCCGATGGAAAGTATTTCGCTGCTGGGGGCGAAGGGTTCGTCGCGTTATGGGACGCCAACAGCGGACGGCGTCTTGAAGATCGAAATCCTTCGCCTAGGAAACCGTGGGGAACTGTCACCCTTTTGGAGTTCGCGCCGAACTCAAGACGGTTCTTTGCGCAAGGTCGTCTATGGACGGTAGGCGATCAAAGAAAAGTGGAGAAACCGGAGGGTCTTGAAAGTCCCGATGGCTTTGCATTCTCGCATAATGGGAAGATATTTGCATCGCGAAACCAAGGGACAATTACGATTTGGGACTACGAGCAGTTGCAAAAAGTAAGAAGCTTTGGAACAAGCGCAGTGAGCGGCGGGCCACTGCTGTTTACTCCCGACGATGCCTATCTAGTTTCGCGCCAGTTCGGTGGAGGCGAAAAGGCACACTACTTCTGGAGCATTGCGACCGGCAAGCCGAGGTTTATACCGTTTGAGCTTGGATTGAGCGGCGAAGACTTCGACCTCACGCGGGATGGGTCATTACTTGCTGGATTCACAGTTGCCGATCTGGTCAGTTTTAAGGTTGAGGATGGAGTCATTGTGCATCGATTCAACAGCAAGCCCGCATCGCATGAGGACGGAATGAATGCGCTGCGGTATTCGCTCAGTCAGACGATCTTGGTGTGTTCACGAAGTTCGGGAATCCGCGTTTGGAAGGACAATAATGGGTTTAAGGTTTAGCAAGTTCGTCACTGGGGTCGTTCGTAGCGAGGAGAAAAAGTTCCAGGAACCACTCACACGTTTTTGCACGCGAGATTGACACTGGCGGTTTAATCGCAACGCCAAGTTTGTCGGCGGCACCATGCCCTCCCTTCCGGGACTTCGGAAATACTTTGCGCGATTCATTCCAGGGATTTCGTCCCTGGCGGAATTCACCCCTGGCTATTACATGCCACTCTCGGCAGTTCCGGCTAAGAGGTGCACGACGTTTTCAGCGCGGCAGCGTGTGGAGCGAGTACAAAGCACGAGGCGCGAGGCGGAGCCTCGCAGACAGAGCATTCCAGGCAGAGCCTGGAACGAGAACGCGGCTGGACCCACCCTACGGCCGCCGCAGTGCTGTCGTCATGCACGGGGTGCATGACCTACAGGACTACGATTTACTCGTCGGCGTAGACGCGGGTGCTTTCTTCTTTGATGACGGGTTCGCGCATGTCGTCGCAGACGAGCTGCACGCGCATGCGGACATCGCCGGGTACGTCGCCGCGGAGGGTGATGCGGTACGAGGTGTCGGCCTTTGGGGCGAGGCGCGTGAGAGGCTCGAAGACTATGTTCGTGCCTTCGAGCTGATGCCTAGTGGGCCCGTCGGCGCTGGTGAACTTCATTTGCGCCGGCAACGCGGCCGCGAGCCGCACGTTTTCGGCGGCCTTGGAGCCTTGATTGGTGATGTTGATTTCGTAGGTGGTTTCGCCTTTGACCTCGATGGGGTCGGAGAGATCGACCACGGTAAACAGCAAAGCGGCGAGACCTTCGACGACGGTGATCTGCTCTTGCTCGTCAGCCAGCCCCTGACGGGCGCGGCCTTCGGCGCGGAAGCGCTGCTCGCCGGCTTCGATTGGAATGGCGGTGAGCGAAACGGTGCCGGTTTCGGCCGGGGGCAGCTCTTCGAGGCTCCAGGCGACGGAGTGTGAACGCGCGTCGTAATGGCCGGCGTTGTTGGCCTTCACGAACTTGAGCCCGCGAGGGAGGTGCGTGACCAGCTCGACTTCCTTGGCCGGCGCGGTGCCCGGGTTAGAAACGCTGACGGTGTAAGTGGCCTGGCGTTCGAGGTAGCGCTTGGCCGGGCCTTCGACGGCGATCTCGAGTGCCGGCGCGATGACTTCGATTTCGCATTGCGCTTCGGCGGCGAGGTTGCCGTCGCCGCGGGCTGTGATGATGTTGAAGACGCGGCCGGCCTGAGCGGCGGAGAGCGTGAGATCGAGCTCGCGCTGTTCGCCGGGCTTGAGCACGCCGACTTCGAACTCGAGCTCGGGTCCGGCGGGGTGCTTGAGTCCTGGTGGAATGCGCTCGACGATCACGACGTTGCTCGCCGGACCCGTGCCGGGGTTGGCGATTTTGATCGCAAGGACCACTTCGCCGCCAATCATCACTTGTTTGGCGGCGGTGACTTGCACGCTGAGCTCTGGCTTGGTGACGCGCGAGCGGGAGCCCGCTTCGGCGCGAAAAGTGACCATCGCGACGCTGCCGACTTCGCCCTCGGTAGTGGGGAGGACGGTGAGGTCGATCTTCGATTCTTCGCCGGGCTTGAGCGTGCCAAGCGTCCAGGCCAGCTCGCCTTGAAGGCCGGGTTGAATCGGCGGCAGGGATTCGACAAAGCTCGTTCCCTCGGGGACCGCATCGTGGACTTCGACGCCTTGTGCGGTGACGGTGCCTGTGTTGCGGATCACCAGCTCGATCTTGGCGGGCTTGCCGATCTGAATTTCGGCGGGGGCGATTTTTTCGATCGTGAGCTGCGGCGCCTGTCGGCCCTCGGCCTGGCGCGTGCCGGGGCGGCCGGTGCCGGTGGCTTCCAGTGAGTTCGCGTGTGGCTGAATTGCGTTCAACTGGCTGGTGGTTGCGGTGTTATTCGTGATGGTTGTGGTTGCGGTGCGCGGGCTGACGGGTCCGGCTCGCGTCGAAAAGGGGTTGCTTCGCGCGGTGTTATCGTCAAGGGCACGGGACGCGTCTGCCGTCTCGCGCGGCAACGCGGCGGACTGGGTGCTTGGCGCCGTGCGGCGGCGCGAGGAATCGAAAGTGGAAAGCGGGTCGGCGGTTTCCTCATTTAGCTCGCTGGTTGCGGCGTCCTTGATGGACGCGTCGTTGCGCGGCGGTCCGTAGGCCCCGCCGAGCTGGGAATTGATTGAGCCGGTCGAGGCGCGATTGTTGGCGGCGCTGCGCTGCGCGAAGTGGCTTTGCCTTTTCCATTCTTGGCCTGCGCAGGCGTGTTCGCCTTTGCCGTGCGCGAATCGGTCGTCGGCGCACGGTTGGTGCGCGAGAGAACGGAAGCGGAGTTGTCGTCGGCGGCGTCGGCGATGGCCGATGCGGCGGAGTCGTCGGCGTCCGCATCGTCGCTGATTGCGCTTGCGGCGGCCGGCGTAGGCGGATTCAGGCCAAAGGGGTCAGCGGGTTGTTGGGGTTCCGCCGGGGTGGGTTCCTGTTCGGCGCCGGCGCCAGCAGTCAGGCGCGCGCCAGAATCACGATCGCCGTAGCGGGTGCCATTGTTTGCAGCGATGGGCCTGACGTTTTCTCCGGCATCGAAGCGCGCCGGCTCGTCGGCCTCGTACGAGGTGCGAAGCACGCGATCGGCGCGGTTTTGCGTCGGGGTGTTGCGCACGTTGGTTTCGCGGTCCCAGTTGTCGCGTTCCCAGTTGGCACGGGAGCTGTCGCGAGCGGCGGGAGCGTTATCAATGGGGTGTGCCGAATCTGGCGAGCGACTGCGGGCAAAGGGATCGTTGGGACGGCCCCCCTTCCATAGCTCGTCGGCAGGGGCCGCGAAGAGGGGGTCGTTTGGCCCAGGCTTTTCACGCGTGTTCGCGGAATCGCCGCTGGCGTTTTCGGCTTGCCGTCGCGACGGCCGTGGGGGTTTTCAGCCAATAGACCAGGCCCGCAGCGGATGCAACGGTGACGGCGCCGGCCAACGACCAACGCAGGTAGAGCGGATTCATGACCAGTTCTCCACGACAAGTTGGCCGGAATGGCCGCACGATGAATGCTCGAACGAGCGGGAGCGGCTGTCGCCGGTTGCGGGCTGTTCCGTTGGCCAGGTCAGGAGACCTGGCCACAACCGCGTGGCGTGGTCGGGAGACCTCGCCACAACGGGTGCTATGCGCGGGACAGCCTCGGCCCTACGGGACAGGTGCGGCGGGGTAAGTACCAGAAAACGGCCGCGGGGAGAAGGTCAGTTGGGCGGCACGGTCAGGCTTTCGGCAAGCTCAGGCGAGCAAGACCGTGCCACAACACGGGACCTGACGCGATGAGTACGCGACGATGGCGTTACTTCTTGGCCGTGCGGCCGGAGGGAGCGCTCCGTGCTTGCTTGCCCTTGGCCGGCTGGTCTTTATGAGCGACGGTTTCGGTCATGCGGTCGAGGACCTCGAGCACGACGGTTGCCGGCAACGCGTAGCTAGCAACACGTTCGGCGCGAGCGATATTAATGCCGACGACGTTGCCATCCAGATCGACGACCGGCCCGCCGCAATCGCGTGGACGAAGGACGGTGTCGTGCTGGAGGACCTGCTCGAAGCCGCCGCGGCGCTCGCTGAGCTCACCGCCGAGACGATTTTGAAAATCGCGGCGGCGGTTGAACGAGCGCGAGCCGAGCGTAGTTGAAATGTTGAGTCTTTCTTCGCCGCGGATAACGACGAGCTGCACGCGGTCGCCCGGGCGGTATGCACCCACGACACTCATTAGGGATTCGCGGCTGTCGATATTGCGGTCGTTGATGCGGGCGATGATGTCGTTGACGCGGAGTCCGGCTCGTGCGGCGCTTGAGCCTTCGAGGACTTGATCGACGCGTGCGCCGCTGTCGGCTTGACCGACGGCGATCCCCAGCACTCCACCGGGAGCAGGAATTTTGCGCGGGGCGACGCTGACGACGCCGATTGCCAGTGGCTCGTTTGTGGTTCCGGCGGTGGCGAGGAAGCTGCCAACGGCGGGCGACTGGTCATTGGACCAGCGCACCGGTGTGAGATTTCTGGCGTCGATCTGCAAAAGGGCCAAATCGGTGGTGTCGTCCGTCGTGATGAGAGCGGCTTCGTGGCGGCTGCCATTGGCGAGCTTTACCGTGATGCGGCCGGACAGCTCGCTGGCCTTGGTGAGGATATAGCCGTCGGCGCTGACGATCGTGCCGAGTGCGACTAGCTTGTCGGCGGCGAGCACTTGAACGGTGCCGCGCGTGGCGTCGGCCACTACGTCGCGGAAAGCGGTCTTGACGACGGTGTGATTGCGGCCTTCGTCGCCAGGGTATGCATTAGCGGCCGCGGCGGCCAAAGCGTTCGACCAGATAGGGGACCAAGCCCGAGGCGGATTCATCGCCAGCCGCTGTTTGATCCTCGGCGACGAAGCGCGGCGCGATTGGGGCAGGTTCATGTCGGCAGTCTTGCGCAGTTGTCCTCGGCCGGAGCGGTCGGGAATGGCGCCGTGGTAACTACAACGGCGACGCAGAGCGACAAGAACCAAGGCGATGGGTGACTCTTCATGGATGCCCGATCAAGTTGCTTGCAGTTCCCAGTTGGCGGGGCCAGGGGACCCGGGCCGAACTGTCCTAACTTAAATTCTGTCTCGGCTTCGTGGTGTTCGTCAACTGTTTTGTGGTCATTCGTCCTCGTCGAGCTCGCCGCGGCTGCCGATCACCAAATCGAGTTTGAGCGTGCGGCTGGCGCGGCGAACTTCGATCTTCACCTTGTCTCCCGGTTTTTTCTCGCGGATTGCTCGGACTAACTCGTCAAATCCGGCGAGCGCCTCGCCGTCAAAGCGAGTCACGATGTCGCCGGGCTGGATGCCGGCGCGCTCGGCGGGACTGCCAGGATTGACTTGAACGATGCGCGGGTCGTCGGGCTGCGGCGATCCGGTAACGCCGATGAACGGCACGATACCGGGTTGAAGGCCCCAGGCATCGCCGCGCGCGAGGCGATCCCAACCTTCACGGTAGTAGGCAACGGGGACATGGACGTTGGTGGTCAGCGAGTTGCCGATGCGGCTGTGAACGGCGATGACGCGACCTTGCATGTCGAACAGAGGCCCGCCGGAGTCGCCGCCCACGAGCGTGCAATCGGTCGTGATGCCGTCGTCGCTAATGCGCAGCACTCGACCGAGTCGCACGACGGGGTTGCGGCCGCGCTGATATCCGCCGGGGTGACCGAGAGCGAGCACCCACTGGCCGACTTTGACTTTGCCCGAGCTGGCAACGTCGGCGGGATTCCAATCGCCGCGGTCGGTGATTTGCATGAGTCCGGCGTCGTTGTCGTAATCGGCGCCGAGCGTCTTGCCTTTGACGGTGCGGCCGTCGCTCAAGATGAAGGTGGCATCACGACCGGGCTCGCCGATGACGTGGGCGGCGGTCATCACGTAACCTTGCTCGTTGACGATGACGCCGGTGCCTTGCGATGGTCCGACGCGGACGCCAACGATCGAGGGAAGGACCTTTTCGATCAGGCGCTGCTGAACGTCCTGCATCGTGCGCAGGTCCTCGACGGTCTTGGGCACGCCTCCGGCGAAGATTACGTTGGGGTCGCGGATGCGCTTTGCGCGTTGTCCTGATTTTCCGCGGCGGGACGATTGCGGTCGGAACGCTGGTCAGGACTGCGAGTGGCGGCCTTTTCCGCTTGCGGCGCGTTTGCGGTGCGTTGCGCGTATAGGCTCGGCGCGGCTAACGAGGCGGCGAGGAATGCGGTCAGAATTCTGCGATATAGCGAGACGAGGCGCATCGGCGGAATCAGCGAGGTCGTACCGAGTTGTGCGAAATGTGCCGACGACAAGGACTGCCGCGGAGACCGAATAAGCGCCGCGATGGTCAAATTTTTCGGCGAACGCCGAAAAGGTACGACCGTTACCACGCATCGGACATTTACAAACCTACTATGCGAGGCAGCCGGCGTGCCAGCGCGGAGCGGCAAAAAACTGGGACCGAGGGCAGTTCCTGGACGCCACGGGCACAAGCTGTAGCGTTCACGGGAATTATACGGGGGGAGAGCCTACTTGGCGTCGGCGGGAAGCGGCTTGATGCGAAGGTTGCGGAACTCGACCTTGGAGCCGTGGCCGAGGAAACCGAGGTGGCCGCGGTCGCGCTTGACGCCGGGGTGGTCCTTGCCGTCGATTGTGCCGTTGGCGGTGGCTTCGTCGAGGTTGGCGTTAACGATCGTCGTGCCGTTGAGGTTGACGGAAATCTGACGGCCGCGGCAGACGACTTCCTGCGAGTTCCACTCGCCGGTCGGCTTTAAGTGGCCTGGCTTGGCAGGGACGATTCCGTACACCGAGCCGTGATGTTGATAGGACTCGATATTGCGATATTCCGGCGCAGGGTCGTCGAGGATTTGAAGCTCCATGCCGGAATAAGCAATATCACCGCGGATTGGGGCGCGGATGCCGAGGCCGTTATTCGAACCCGGCTCGAGCTTGAAATCGAAGCGGAAGACGAAGTCGTCAAACTCGTCGGTGGTGAAGAGATTGCCGCTTCCGCGCTTGAGGGCGACGAGCGTTCCGTCTTCGACCGAGTAGCCGTCAGTACCCCCCTGCCAACCGGCAAGATCCTTCCCGTTGAAGAGCGGGCGGAAGCCCAACTCGGTGACGCGAATGTTCTTGAACTCGAACTGGCCGCCGCCGGGGACCTCGGCCTGAAGGCCGATGTAGCCGCGATCAGCCTTCAGTCCGTCGTGTTTCCAGGCGGGCTTGCCGTTGATTTCCAGCTCGATGCGCGGGCCGACGCAGGTGATCTTGAAATGGTTCCATTCGCCGGGTTTCGCCAGTCCGGTGGAAACAGCATCCTTCACGCCGACGAGGTTGCCGTCTTCTCCGCCCTTGAGATTGATTTGATAGCGGTCGGGCCAGGTGCGGCCCTTTTTGTCGGAGGGAAAATTGGCGCGGACAAAGATACCGGAGTCGTAGGCGTCGGGCTTACGCGGCTTCCAGTCGAGCTCCAGGACGAAGTCGCCAAACTCGAGATTCGAGCGGACGAGCCCGTTGCCGGCCTTGAGCACCAGCGCGCCCTGTTCGACGGCCACTTCGCAATTGGTGACATCCCAGCCGGCGAGATCGCGGCCGTTGAAAAGCGAGAAGGTGTAATCGTCGGAGTCGGCGGCCTGAATCGCGTGGAGCGTGAGCAAAACTGCGACAGCGAGAGCGGCAAGGCGGAGCGTGATCGACATAGTGGTTGGTTGGGAATAGAGAATAGACGGAATACCCGGGCCGCGGTCTGGGGCCAGGACGGACGTGGCCATGATAATGCGCGGCGCGGGAGAAAGCACGCGGGGCGTATGACTTTGATCCAGAACGGCGAGCGCAAGCAGAGCAGCCGGGACGGCTTCACCACAAAGCAGCCGGGACGGATGCACAACAGAGCAGCGGGATGGGAGCACCACAAAATCGGCTGTGCCAAAGTTGCGGCGACTAGTCTTGCGGCAGCGCCGCCACGCGTTCCGAGAATTTGTCGAGCGTCTTGACGAGGGCATCACCGGCGTTGGTGGGTAGATCCGGATCGGCAAGCACCTCTTCGCGCAGGACGGCGACGCGCGTGCGAAACTGTTCGATGCTGGACCGCGGGTAATTCAGCAGGTCATCAATTCGTGCGCGTTCGTCGGTCGGCGTCAATTCGTGATAGAGGAGCAGGTCGGTTCGTGTTGTTAGCAAGCTCTCCAGCTCGTCGAGCAGCGTGCCGAGCTGATGCAGGTTGAGCGGTTCGTCATTGTGCAGCACGCTGTTGACGGTTCTCATGGCGACCTGATACCCGGAGGCGCGCGCGTGTAGCTCGGCCAGGTTCAGGCGCGGCTCTCCCGATTTCGCGTCGGAATGCATCAGCGCATTTCGTGCACCACGTGGCGCCGGCAACTCACGGGGAGCAGTGGTCGGCCGACGTGTGAGACGAGCGGACGGTGCTTGCTGAGCGGCGCGGCGGCACGGTTGCGGGAAGATTCGCGTTCGGCGTTGTGTCGGCAAGTCGCTGTGGGCCGTCTCGTTCGAAGTCGGGAATCGGCGGGGTTTCGCGGCGATGGCGAACCGCGTCCGTGGCGGCATTCAGCCAGGCGATCAACGAGTCACGATCCTGATTGCTTGCGCCGGCGGCGCGCAGCGGGCAAGGGCCGTTTCCAATAGAGCGCGATGGTGATTGAGCTCGGCACGATCGAGACGGTGCACGTTGTACGACTGAATACGATATTGTCGCGCCGCCTGCTCCACCTCGAGCTGGACCGGGTCCGCCGCCGCAACGCGCAACGGCGAGGGGAACGACGAATGAGCAATCAACAACGCGATACGCAAGAGCAGCGGAAACATGACATAGCCCTTAGGGCCGGAATATCTGGAAAAAAGCGCACGCCTACCGCGCGCAAAAATACGATACGCTGGTGGGATGTCAAATGGGCAAGTGGGCGGCTAGGGGATGCAACTTTATGACCTAAAGTGGCCTAGAGTTGCAGTGTGGGGCGCAGCGTCCGGCGGCAGGTGTAAGCCATGTGGCAAGTCTATCAAAGCACAGTAGATTGGTTCTTTCGCCTCGACTCGCAAGAGTGGTTTCTGATGATGTGCGGGGCGTTGGTGATCGGGTTTTTCGCACTGCGCGGGTTTGGCTCGCGCTCGAACTACTGATCCGGACCGCGGTTTGCGCACGGACTTAAACGTCAGTGCGATTCTCCACAGCGGCGGTCCGCCGTCGTCGCCGGCAAAAAGAAACTATAGTTCAGTCGTAGGCGATTGCTCTTTGAGGCCGCGACATCCCGTGCGAAGGGCCAAATAAGTGTCCGCGTCCGAACTATTGGCGTTTTTGGACTGGACGGTGCAATTTCCAATGCCGGTGGCATTGGCCGCCGTGGCGGTGATTGGCTATTGGATTGGGCGGCGCGGTCGAGCCAGCAACGATGAACTGGAGTTTCAGGGTCGGCGCGAGTTGAAGCGGGCGCATCTTGTGGCCAAGGAGCTGGAGCAAATTGCCGAGACGGTGCGGCACGACCTGGCAAAGCACCACGCGAGCATCGTGCAATTCAAAGATCGCGTGACATCACTCGGCACTGAGCAGCCGGAATCGGGTTGGCAAGAACTGTGCAAGGAGGCCGAGGGCATGATCCGGCCGACCTTAAAGCTCGCCGCCCAATTGGCGGGCGCGTACGACGAGATCCGGCAGCAGACGAGCTACCTGATGTCGTTTACGGAAGTGCGGACGGACCCTTTGACCGGCGTGAACAATCGCCGCGCGCCTCGACGAGACGCTCAATTCGATGTTCGCGCTGATGCACCGCTACGAATCACGGTTCTCGGTGGCAATCGTGGACATCGATCACTTCAAGAAGATCAACGACGCGCACGGGCATTTGTACGGCGATTCGATCCTCACCGCGGTGGCGCAGAACTTTCCGACAGTGCGCGAGACACCGATGTCGTGGCACGCTACGGGGGCGAAGAGTTTGTGATCGTGATGCCACAAACACCCGTGGACGGGGGTTGCATTTTTGCCGAGCGATTACGCGAGCGCGTCGCCGCGTCGCTACCGTTGACGGTGTCCGTTGGCGTGGCTCATGCCGTGGATGGCGACAGTACCCAATCGCTATTGGCCCGCGCCGACGCCGCTCTTTACGCCGCAAAGGCAGCGGGCCGCGACCGCGTGTTTTTTCACACCGGTTTGCAGAGCCAGCCTTACGTTTGCGACGCGGCGGTTAAGCCGGGGCCTGGCACGGCGTCTCAATCGGCCGAACCCGACGATAAGCCCCACCTGATGAAAGAGGCGGGGTAGAACTGAGGGTTCAGGGTTCAGGGTTCAGACCTGCAGCGGCTGTCAGCGTTCGGCCGTCAGCTGTCAGCAAGACGCGTTTGACTGTCCAACGTCGAATGAGCGCACGCATACTTTTTGTGGCGCTGATTACCGGAAGCTGGTGGCGCCAGCCGAGGCGGAACCGCCGACCGTGGTTGCCGCTGGATTCGCCTGCGAAAGGCCGCTCTCGTAGTTGGCGGGCGCTGCGGTTGACGTCGGATGTGAGCCTGGCGTCGTGGCGCCGAGCGCGGTTCCACTGGCGGGACGATAGTCGCCTGTGCCGCCGGGACGGTAGTTGCCCAATCGTTGCGGCAACGCGCTCGACGACTCGGTCGCGGTCGATGCGCCGGTGCCGCCTACGGCCCAAGACCCTGAGGAATCGCTGGCACCTGAGTAGTTGTAGGCCGGCGGCGTATACGTGCTACCGACGCTGGCACCGGACGCGTACGTTCCGCTGGCATTACTACCCCAAGGCGAGCGGGTGTCGGCCGGCTGCGTTTCGCCATAGGCGCTGCCCGGCGCCGCACCGTATCCGGCAGGAGTAGCCGCGGCAGCCGCAGCGCTCGCGTCGTAGGTGTTGCTGGCGACGTTCGCAGCGGCATCGCCCTGTCCGCCGGTTGAATTGCTCCAAGGCGCTTGCGCCGCTGGCGGCGGGGTTGTTCACCATTTGCGGAGTGGTAGCGCTGAGGCCGGTCGCCCCGCTGTAACCGTTGTACGATCCGACCGTGTTGCCGCCGCCTAGGCCGGCGGAATACTGATTTGCAGGATATTGATTTGTAGAGGCAGCGCCTTGCTGAGCAGCGACGTTGTATTGTTGCACCGCGCTTGGTTGGCATACGCGTTGGCATCGTAGAAGCCGTGCTGCGGCTGATAAGTCGCCGAGGCTGTATTCGCTGCCGCCGCGCCGCTGCCCGCAGCCCAGTTGTTGGCGTTCTGTGCGTACTGATTATTCACCGCGGCGGTGGATGGCATGCCGGTGGAGGGATACGTTGAGGCGTTATAGCTGGCGGGCACATTGGCCGCGGTGCTGGCAGTGGATGTGCCAGGATTGCTCCAGCTTGTACCCCAATTGCTGTTTGCGGGGGCGCTGGTGTCGGGCCGCGTACCCCAGGTGGCTGTATTGTTGCTGGCAAGGCTACTCGGCAAAGCGCCCGACGACGGCAGCGATGGCCTGCTATGCGACGGGGCATCGGCCAGGGCGGACTCAGTGGCCGCGTCCTTCTTGCCGAACTTGAACCACGTGCTCGGGGCGCTTGATTGGCAGCCGGAAATGCCGACGATTGCTGCGACCGAGAGGGCGAAACGGGCCTTGGAGATGCGCATCGCAATGCACCTTGTGCAAAGGTCTGAGGAAGGGCGCGTGTTGCCGAGAGCGGCAACTTGCCGCGTGCGGCTCGTCCTCTTCCCTAAGGACTGTCTGGACGGGAGTAGATGAGTTGATGAGCTGACAGCGCGTGTACAGAACGACGCTGTCAAATCTTCCATCGGAGGATTTGACCGCCGAACTGTATTCAATCCACAAACTCGGCGTAGATCACGGATACCGAACGGTCCATGATCCGTGCCGGGCGGGGATTATAGGAACGTGGTTGGCTCGGTCAACGTCAGTTGCACTACGTTCGGCACGCTACGCGCACTGGCGACTGGCGAAATGTGAGAAAGGTTGAACCGATCAACCAATTTCGATAGGATGCTCGTCGGGCAGACTCGTGCGCTGTTGATATGCGCCGGTGCCAGCACCGCGCTGTGTTGAGTTATGAGTTAATTGCGTCCGCTTGAACCTGAAGGAGACGGCCATGTTGACGATCTTTGGCGAGCGGCATCGTCACCCGTTTTGCGACGGGCTTACGCGGCGAAGCTTTTTGCGGATCGGCGGGTTAGCCTTGGGCGGGTTAACGCTGCCGCAAATTCTTCAAGCTGAAACGCAGTCGGGCCGCCGCAACCCGCACAAGGCCGTGATTCAGGTTTTTCTGCCGGGCGGTCCGCCGCACCAGGACATGTTCGACATGAAGATGGACGCGCCGGCGGAGATCCGCGGTGAGTTCAAACCGATCAACACCAACGTGCCGGGGATCGAGATCTGCGAACACTTCCCGCGGATGGCCGCGATGATGGATAAGTTTACGATCCTGCGATCGATCGTGGGGGCGACCGGGGATCATTACGCGTTTCAGTGTCATACTGGCCGGCCGCATCAGCGGCAGCCGCAAGGTGGCTGGCCGTCGATGGGCAGCACGCTGAGCAAGCTGATGGGCGCCGGCGAGCGTTCGGTGCCGGCGTATGTGGGACTTGCACCGCCGATGGGCCACAAGCCGTGGGCCGACAACGGCACGCCGGGGTTTTTGGGCGTCGCTCACGCGCCGTTCAAACCGAACGCCGAGGGGCGCGGTGATATGGTGCTCAACGGCGTGACGCTGGAGAGGCTGGGAGATCGCAAGACGCTACTGGCCAGCTTCGATCGCTTCCGCCGCGAAGCCGACACCAGTGGGATGATGGACGGCATCGATACATTCAATCAGCAGGCGCTCGGCGTATTGACAAGCAGCCGGCTGCTCGAGGCGCTCGACATCTCGAAGGAAGATTCCAAAACGATCGAACGCTACGGCAAGGGAGACCCAAAGAACCGCGACGACGGCGGGCCGAAGCTGATGGAACAGATGTTGATGGCGCGGCGGCTGGTTGAGGCGGGCGTGCGCTGCGTGACGCTGGCGTTCAGCCGCTGGGACTGGCACGGGCAGACATTCCAGGCCGGGCGGCAGGACATGCCGCTGCTCGATCAAGGAGTGACCGCGCTCGTCGAAGACCTGCACAACCGAGGCATGGACCGCGACGTGCCGGTGGTGATCTGGGGAGAGTTTGGCCGCACGCCGCAGATAAATAAAGACGCCGGGCGCGACCACTGGCCGGCAGTTAATTGTGCGTTGTTGGCTTGCGGGGGTTTCCGCACGGGCCAAATCGTGGGCTCGACCGACAAACACGCGGCGTATGTGAAGGACCGGCCGATCACTTTTGGCGAAGTGCATGCGACCATCTATCACAGCCTGGGGATTGACCCGCACGTAACGACGGTGAACGATCTAACCGGCCGGCCGCAGCATTTGGTGGATGGGGGCGTGGGGCCGTTGAAGGAATTGGTGTGAGTTCCGAGATTCAGGGAGACCTATCGGTCGGGCCGGTGGCACGGTCGGGAGACCGTGCCACAACAGAGACTGCCTCATCCAATCCCACCGCCATGACGCCCCAGCAATTGGCCGAGGCGCGGGAGTATGGACGGCTGGAGCTGATCTGCGATCTGGCGGATAAGGCGCTGGACCTGGCGTATCTCGCGGCGTTCACGGCGCTATTCGCGTTGCCGCTCGATGCGTGGCTGGCCGAGCGGATTTGGAACGACTACGTCCGTTGGGGGGCGATGTTTCTGGTCGTCACGCTGGGGCACATCGCCGTCGCATTTCCGCTGTCGTTCTATTCGGGCCACGTGCTGGAGCATCGCTTCAAGCTCAGCAAACTGACGTTTGCCGGCTGGCTATGGCGATATCTTAAGCGGAACTTGCTGGCGATCGTGTTCGGCGCGCTGTTGTTTGTTGGTTTGCTGGCGATCATTCGCTGGACCGTCAGTTGGTGGTGGCTGATTGCCGCGGCAGCGGGGTTCGTAATCAGCGTGGTGCTGGCGCAAGTTGTTCCGGTGTTGATTCTGCCTCTGTTCTACAAGATTCAGCGGCTGGAGGCGCCCGAGCTGGCGGAGAGAATTCAGCGGCTCGCGAACAATACAGGGCTGTCAATTGAAGGCGTGTACCGGATGGAGATGAGCCGCGAGACGGTGAAGGCCAACGCGATGCTGGCCGGTCTGGGTCGCACACGGCGCGTGATCCTGGGCGACACGCTCTTGGACGGGTTTACCAACGACGAGATCGAGGTGATCTTCGCACACGAGATCGGACATCACGTGCATCGGCACATACCGAAGCTGATCGCGGTGGGGATCATGTTTATGGTGGCGGGGTTTTGGCTGTGCGACTTCGTGCTGCGGAGCTGGATGATGCACACTATCGGGGAAGTGGACTACTCGCGGCTACCGGCGAGCAGCCTGCCGGTGTTGATGCTCTCGCTGACGGTGTTCTCGCTGGTGATGGAACCGATTCAGAATCTTGTGAGCCGGCGGTACGAGCGGCAGTGCGACCGATACGCCTTAAATCGCACGGGGCTGCGCGAGGCGTATCTCTCGGCATTTCGCAAGTTGGCGGTGCTGAACAAGGACGACCCCTGCCCTAACCCGGTGGCGGTATTTCTGTTTCATAGCCACCCGCCGATTGCAGAGCGGCTGGCGATGGCGGAGCAATAGGGATTGGCTCAACTTCGCTCGCCACAGGCAGGGTTCAGGGTTCAGTAAGTCGCGGGCGGGGAGCCGTAAAATACGCTTAGCGACCAAGGATGTGGTAGGCTAGTGTGGCGGCAGAGGAGCACAGATTCGGCAGCTATCGCGCGCGATTGAACCTTGAGTCGCCGCCGCTTGACCCCCGTTTTGTGCGCATGCTATAAGCCAACACTAGGGAATTGTCACCACGGGACGTAACGGGTCGCGTCCGGCGGGTTCTAGCGCATCGTTATGGCAGAGATTACCTTACGGGTGCTGGACGGATCCGATCGCGGCAGAGCCTATGCGGAGCTACCGACTCCGGTCACGATTGGCCGCGAGGAGGGGAACACCATCCAGCTCAACGACGAGCGGGTGAGCCGGTTCCATCTCAAGATTCAGACCGACCGCGACAAAGTGGTGCTGACCGATCTGCAAAGCACCAACGGTACGAAGGTCAACGGCGAAGAGGTGCAGCTTCGCATTCTGCGGTTCGGCGATCTGATCAGCGTGGGCCGTTCGACGTTGTTGTTCGGGTCGCGCGAGCAGATCGCCGAGCGGCTGCGCGACTTGCGGCTGAAGAACAAGAACGACGAGGAGGGAACGGCCAGCGGCCCCAACATCAACGGCGATCAGGCGGGGTTTGAACTGGACAGCGATTGGGCGAACAACCCCGATGTTCAGAAGGCGCTGCACACGTTGCAGCCCCCGCCGCTGCCCGAGGGGTTGGGGCCGGGACAAGCGGCGCAGTTGAGCGAGCTGATCGAGTACGTGCATCTGCGACTGCGCGAGCTGATCGCCTCGGCGAAGATCAAGGGGCCAAACGAGCGGGTGCTGATGGATTTTGAGGAGTGGCAGCAATTGATCGACGTGCAGGCGCTGTTGGCGGAGTACTTGCGTCGGATCGGCGACCCGGGCGAGACGAATGATTGAGTCGCGGCGCGGTGGCGTTCACGGGGATTTGGCGACGCGACGGCGATTGTTTGAGGCCTGAGTTTTCGCTGGCCGCGGCGGCTGCTGTCGCTTGGAAGCGCTGCTTTTTTCAGCCGGACGATCTGCCAGAGCGAGGATCGCTTTCCACTCTGCTTCACTCACGGGCTGCACGGAGAGGCGCGAGCCTTGTCGCAGGAGCTCCATTTTTGAAAGCGCCTTCACGCCGCGGAGCTCGGTGATCGTGATTGGCCGATTAAAAACTCGCTCGAACTTGATATCGACCATTTCCCAGATCGGGTTGTCGATTGAGGCTTTGGGATCGTAATGGTCGTTCTTGGGATCGCGCCGGTGTGATCCGGGTAGGCTTCGCGAGCGACAACTGCCGTCCCGACGAGGGCCATCGGCTCGGTGCTGGAGTGATAGTAGAGTACGCCGTCGCCGCGTTTCATTTCGCGCATGAAGTTGCGCGCCTGGTAGTTCCGCACGCCGTCCCAAAAAGTAGTTTGTTTGGGGGACTTGGCGAGATCGTGAATGGAGAAGCAATCGGGTTCGGATTTCACGAGCCAGTAGCGGGGCATGGGACCAAATGGGAATGAAGGAGTGGGGAATGGGGAATGCTGCAAGCGAAAGGAGAGTTTAGCGTGCGCCGAACGAAATAAGAAACGGTGCGTGACACAAGTCTTGATGGGGGCTTCAATTAACGTCATGGACCGAGACTTGTGGTCAATCTTTGGGCAAGAAAGACCTGGCGTCGGCAACTATTGTTGTGCCCGTATGATGCAACCTGCCACTCAACGCGACGCTGAGTTGCCGGCCGCGATCGCTGCGATCGATTGGTCGGCGGCGCTTGCTGCACATGGTCGCTGGCTGCGGACCGTGGTGATTGCACGGCTGGGCGAGCCGCAGGCGGCAGACGAGGTGATGCAGGAGCTATCACTGGCGGTCATCAAGCAATCGGCGCCGCTGGCGGATGCGAGCAAGCTGGCACCTTGGCTGTATCGGCTGGCGGTGCGGCAGGCGTTGCTCTATCGCCGAGTGCGGGGGCGGCAGCGGAAGCTCGCCGGCAACTATGCCGATCACGTACGGCCTGGCGAATTCGAGGCACGGTCCGACGATCCCCTGGTGTGGCTGTTGGCGGACGAGCGGCGGTTGCTGGTGCGGCAGGCCATTGCTCGGCTTTTGCCGCGCGATGCGGAGATACTGTTGCTCAAGTACACGGAGGACTGGAGCTATCACGATTTGGTGGATCGCTTAGGCGTCAGCCATAGCGCGGTGGAGGCGCGGCTGCACCGGGCCCGCGCAAGGCTCAGGCGCGAACTAGCGGCATTTGAAGTTTTCGAGGTGCGATGATGAATGATCGGTGGGGATTTAACCAAGACAGCGTGACTTTCGACAAGCTGATCGACGGCGAGTTGAGCCGCGACGAAGAGCGCGGCCTGTTGAGCAGTCTCGAAGAACAGCCCGACGGATGGCGGCGGTGCGCGCTGGCCTTTCTGGAGGCACGTGCACTGAAAGTAGAAATGACGTCGATTGTGCGCGAGCCAGCGGAACGGTTGAACGGCACGGCGGTGGTGATCAACACCTCTGAGCGGGGATGCGCGCTGCTCCTGTTGCGCAGGATCGCGGATTCGAACGAGAGCTGGCGGAATTTATCGACGCTCGCTGCGAGCCTGTTGATTGCATTTTTTTTGGGAATTGTCATGCGCGGACAGTGGATGCAGCGTGTCGGGGGGCGCTGGCGGTCCAGGGCGAACAAGGTGAGGCCGGCGCAGCATCCAAGAGCAATGAGACGACCATGGCGCGACTGCCACGACGCTTGGCAACTTGCAACGCTGACGATGAACGTGCTCGGCACCGATGGCCAGAAGCAAAGCGAAATCGAGCTGCCGCTGATCGAGGCTGAGAATTTTGATCCAAGCCTGTTCAGGAGCAAGCCGACGGCAGTGCCCGAGGGCGTTCGCGAGGCGCTGGTGCAGAGTGGGCACACGCTCGAAGAAGAGCGGTTGTTGGTGCCGGTGTATCTACAGGACGGCCGGCGTGCGATCGTGGCGGTGGATCGGACACAAGTGAGTTCGGGGATTACTTATTAGTTGGCATGTGAACATTGAGCGTAAATTGGGCATTCAAACAAAGGAGCGATGCTATGCGTTTCGAACTATGGAGAGAACGCCTGGCGGGCGCGGGGGTGATTGCGTGGATTCTACTGGCCGGGCTTCGCGCACAAGCAAGTGCTGAGGAACCAGGCGTGGAAGTGATTCGGACAAAAGTAGTTTTAACTGACGGTGAAAAGCAGACGGAAACGATGGAAGAGGATGTTCTCTTTTTGACAGCCGGCGAAGAAAGCGAGCCATCGGGGCCGCAGAACGTGCTGCGGGCAATCATCCCGGTGGACGGCAGCCCTACACTACAGATCGAAGCGCTGCCCGCGGGCAACATACTTTCGGTGCGTGCGGAACCGGCGACGGCGGAGGATGCCAAGCAAAAGTATTGGATCGGCGTGCAGCTTCGGGAGCTGGATGGCGCGTTGCGGTCGCATTTGAAGCTGGGCGAAGGCGAAGGTCTGCTGGTCGCCGAAGTATTTCCAGATTCGCCCGGCGAAAAGTCGGGCCTCAAGTCGCACGACATTGTGGTCGCCGCGGGCGAAAAGAGAATCACTGAAGCGGCGAACCTACTGACGGCGGTCGAAGAGAGCGGCGGCAAGGTGCTTAATCTGCGCGTGATTCGCGCGGGCAAGGAAGAACAAGTCAAGGTGACTCCAGCCGAGCGACCCAAGCCAGAAGCTACCAGGACTCGACAGGTGGAGAATGAGGAGGTTACGCGGTGGCTTGGGCGAACTGAAACTCGACTCCGCCGCACAGACGCTCGGCGAAGCGTTGCGATCGCCTCGCGATGCGTATCGCTATAGCATCGTCCGTCCGAGTCAGGCAATCGTGCTTTCGCACCGCGGGCCGACCGCGCTGCCGGAAGGGACGTCGATTACAATCACGCGCGAGGGAAAGAATCCGGCAAAGATCTCGGTGAAGCGGGACGCCGGGAATTGGGAAGTGACGGAAGAAAAGCTTGGCGAGCTGCCGGACGATGTGCGGCCGTTGGTCGAGGGGATGCTGGGACGGCCGCAGCCAATGCCGCAATTGGCACGCAGCAGAAGAATGGCGGCGCAATTGGCCCAGCCTCCGGCGGTTCCCGCGACACCTGCCGGCGCACAGAGTAACGGCGGCGCCGGCGGCCGTGCTCGTCCCGGGTGCGCCGGGGGAGCGTGTGCGATTTGTAGCGCCAACGATCCGCAGGCCCGACGACAAGATCAAGGAGTTGGAGGACCGGCTTCAGAAACTGGAAGACGAGCTGCGGAAAAAATGAGGATCCACGATTTTCGCTATTCGGCAAAATCATGCCCCGGCCTGCTGAAGCCGGGGCTTTTTTGTGCGCGGCCGGGGAGGAAAGGGGCAAATTGTGCAGTTTCAACAATCGGTGGCGAATTTGCTGGAAACGCGTAAGCGGCGGCCCTACAATGACGCCGCTCGCGATACTCGCAGCGAGGGCGCGGGCACAACGCGTTGACGCTACATCGATCTGACACAGGAGACGAGCGATGCGCAAGGTGATGCTGGGATTCGTGGTAATGGGAATCGCCGTGACGACCGCCTGGTATTCAACGGCGGCACAAAAAGACGACAAGGAGAAGGACAAGGAGCCGAAGTACACGATCAAGGAAGTGATGAAAAAGGCGCACGCGGGCAAAGACGCGCTGTTGAAAAAGGTACAGTCCGGCGATGCCTCGAAGGAAGAGATGAAAGAGCTATTGGTGATGTACCAGTCGCTGGAAGTCAACAAGCCGCCAAAGGGTGAGGAAGCCGACTGGAAGAAGAAGACCAAGGCGCTTGTGGCTGCCGCGAATGCGGCAATCGATAAGAAGAAGGACGCCAGCGACCTATTGAAGAAGGCGACCAACTGCAAGGAGTGCCACGACCAGCACAAAGGCAAGTAGTGGTTGTTGGCAGAGTTTTTGAGTGCAATAACGAAAGCCCACCGCGACTGCGCGGTGGGCTTTTTTTGTGGTGCTGCGGGTGGGCGTTGGTTAAGTTTCTGCCACGGTTGCGGTTTGCCAATTAGCGGGGATGCACTCCTTTCGACGCACTCCGGGAGCGAACCATGCAGATACCGGTCATTCGGGGACTAATCGATCGGCGAATCTTGGTGAACTACCGCGTTGATCCAAGTGTTTTGGCGGCGTTATTGCCGGCTCCGTTTCGGCCGAAGGTCACACGTGGCGTCGGCATGGTGGGGATCTGCCTGATTCGTTTGAAGCAAATTCGGCCGAGTTTTATACCAAGCTGTCTCGGCATTTCGTCGGAAAACGCCGCTCACCGGGCGGCAGTCGAATGGGACGGCAACGGCGGGCTGTGTGAAGGCGTCTTCGTCCGCCGACGGGATACAAATTCGTGGCTTAACTCGCTGGCTGGCGGCCGATTATTTCCCGGCATACACCACCGTGCGCCACTTTGCGGTCAAGGAGTCGGAGGACCGCTTTGCAGTCGCGCTTCGCAGTGAGGACGGCGAAACCAGAATGTCGGTGCGCGGAAGCCGGACGGATCGATTGCCGCCTTCGTCCGTATTTCAATCGCTGGCGGAAGCGTCAGACTACCTCGAAGGAGGCTCGCTGGGTTATTCAGCGACTGGGGACTTGTCGCACTTCCAGGGCCTCGAGCTGTGCTGTAGGCATTGGGCCATCGAGCCATTGGAGGTTGAGGAGGCCCATTCCAGCTACTTTGAGGATCGATCGTTGTTTCCAAAAGGCTCGATTGAGCTGGATTGCGCACTCTTAATGCGAGGCATCGAGCACGAATGGCATGGGTTGTCCGATTTGTGTTGCGCGGAACGTCACAGCGGAAAGGAACTATCGGCCATCACCAATGCTGCCTCAAATTGAGTCAATCGGACGCGACGACGCGCGATCGCAAATCCGTCGTAGCCTTTGCTGCCGACGGTTTGGATGGCGGTGGCGGTGACACGCGGTTCCGCAGCCAACAGATCGTAGAAGCGGCGAACGCCTTGGACGTTCTCATCGGCGCTTGTCTCGTCGATAACTGCGCCGGACCGCACTATGTTATCGACGATGATCACGCTGCCGAGACGCGAAAGCTTGACGGCCCACTGAAAATACTCCGCCGTGCTCGGCTTGTCGGCATCGATGAAAACGAGATCGAATGGGTCGCGATGCTCGGCGGCAAGCTGTGAGAGAGTGTGGAGCGCCCGGCCGAGGCGCAGGTCGATCACATTCGATAGTCCAGCGCGGGTGAAGTTAGCAAGTGCGATCTCGGCAAAACGCGGATCGAGTTCGAGCGTGATCAGGCGACCGCCGGCGGGCAGCGCACGAGCGAGCCAGATGGTGCTGTAACCGCCGAGCGTGCCAATCTCCAGGATATTTCTCGCGCCTTGAATCTGCGCAAGCAGCATCAGCAGCTTGCCCTGGTTCGGCGTGACGTGGATCGAAGGCAGTCCGGCCGCGGCGCTGGCTTCGAGCGCCGCATCGAGCACGTCGTCGGACGGCAGCAGCCGATCGTTGAGATAGTGATCGACGGCGGTCCAGAGATCCTGTGTCATAGACCGCGAGACGTCTACTTCAGATCGACATTCCAGTACGCGTTGTCGATGAAAGTCTTCCAGCTCTCGTATTTGGGGTTGCCAAGCTTCATTGACAAGAGCGGGCTGCGCTTCGGCTTGACCGGCGGGCGAATGAGCTTCAGGCCGGCTTCCTTCGGCGTGCGGCCCCCCTTCTTTACGTTGCAGCCGACGCAGGCGCAGACGATGTTCTCCCAGCAAGTATCGCCACCGCGGCTCCGCGGAACGACGTGATCGAGGCTCAATTCGCTGGTTGGAAACGAATCACCGCAGTACTGGCAGACGTGGCCGTCGCGAGCGAAGAGGTTGCGGCGATTGAAACGCAGCGTTTGCTTGGGAATGCGGTCGTAGCCCAACAGGCGGATGACTCGCGGAACCTGAAGCTCGTAGTTGATGGCGCGGATCCAGTCGTCGTGGGGCTCCTTGAACGACGAGCGGAGCTGGCTCATTTCCAACCACGACTCGAAGTTGTAGTTGGCGTACTGCCCCTCTTCCAGGTGAATGACCTCGGCCAGCTCACGGAACAGCAGGCACACGGCGCGGCGCACGTTGATCACGTGCACCGCCATGTAAAAGCGGTTGAGCACCAACACGCTCGCACTGAGCGAGCCGCCCGTGGCGATCGCCATTCGACCCTCCCCTAAGGCTGTTCATCGACTGCCTCCCGGGCGGATTGGACGCCGGTGGAGACAACTGACGCTAAATCTGGGTGTGGGACAGTGTCAGATTATTGTAACTCGCCGTGCGGCGAGAGGAAATATTCCTTCAATCCGGTGTCTTGCTTGGCCTTACATCGGGCTAACAAAGGGAGCCGCGCCGACTCTCACAGTAATTGCAGTTGCACTTCTGGATACGCATTGCAAAGTCGCTATCGCGGTTGCTTAAGGATTTCAGGCAGCCTATGGGCAGGCCAGACCATCAAGCATCCTGGTAGGCCACCCACCTAAACTCTACTGCGCCACTTCGGCTTTGAGAGTGGTCTTGGGCAGTGCATGTCAAGTTCAGTTGAGCGCGGTGGCAAAAGATTTTTGTCGATCTTTTGAGGGAGGTTGCTTGTGGCTTGCTCCGCATTGCAATTCTGCGTTAGGATGGAAGTCATCAGGCAGCTTGCTGAGTTTCTCCGAGCTGTACAGGCCATCGCGGAGACAAAGAACGATGACTCATTACTCGTGCGATCTGTGTAGGCGTCCGATTGATGCCGAGGAAGACTTACGTTACGTGGTGAAGATCGAGGTTTACGCCGCCCTCGATCCGATCGCCGAGGAGGAAGACGACGACCGCGACAACTTGCTCGAGATTCAAGAGGCTCTCGATCGCATGGAAGACAACGAGGCCGTGGCTGACGATGTCTACCAGCATCGCAAGTTCGATCTTTGCCCGGAGTGCCGGCGGAGATTTCTAAAGAACCCGCTGGGACGCGAAGTCAAGAAGTTCAAGTTTAGCGCGAACTGAGCGGCGTAGTTCGGAACTCCAACGCGGCTCGGAGCCAGTCCCCGTTTGCGAGCTTGCTGTGGACGGCCGCCGATTTCAGCCCCGCCGACGCTGGCCCGCGGTTGCCATCGTTCTCTTTGGCGCGCTCGTGGCAGTTCGCGCCTGGCAGACCACGCGCACACCCGCGGTCGAGGACCCGATCGCCGAAGGCACGTATGACGTCGAGAACGTGATCGATGGCGACACGCTAGCGCTTGCCGGCGGAGCGCACGTCCGGTTGATCGGCGTCGATACCCCCGAGACGCGATACTCGAAGCGCAGCGAAGGCGCGGATCAGCCCTTTGCGATTGAGGCGAAAAGTTTTACCGAGCGTAAAGTGCGCGGTGGTTCCGTGCGGCTGGGGTTCGACAAGGAGAGGACCGATCAGCACGGCCGGTATCTGGCGTATGTCTGGTACGTCGATTCGGACAGCGGCGACGAGCGGTTGCTGAATGAAGAGTTGATTCGGGCGGGTCTTACGCCAGCCAAGCTGCGGTATTTTTACTCCGATCGCATGAAACGGCGATTTAGGGTGGCGGAAGAGGAAGCGCGCGAGGCTGGTCGCGGGATTTGGCGAGCCGATTAGCAGTTTATCGCGCGGCGAGCGGTTGTTAGAATCGCAGCCTGCCTCGTTTCATAAGCATTGCCCTCAGGTTCCAAAAAGGGGACAGGCACCTCGCGGCAACCTGAATGGGTATGCCGCGGAGAATTGTGCTCGGAGCCAGTCCCCTTTTTGGTAGCGCATCGCGTGCAAAGGTATTAAATCGCGTGAGTAACCCCCTAAAGATTGCGGTCATTCCCGGCGACGGCACCGGACCTGAAGTCACCGCCGAAGCCCTCAAGGTTCTCAAGGCCGTCGCGGCGAGCGAGGGCATCAAGTACGAGACGGTGCCGTTCGACTTCGGCGGCGAGCGGTATCTGCGCACGAAGGAAACGCTGCCGGCCGGCGCGGTCGATGAGCTGCGGAAGTTCGACGCCATCTTCTTGGGCGCGGTCGGCCATCCCGACGTGACGCCGGGCATCCTCGAAAAGGGTCTGCTGCTGGAGCTGCGGTTTCAGCTCGACCAGTACATCAACCTGCGGCCGGTGAAGCTGTTTCCGGGCGTCGAGACGCCGCTGGCGAACCGCGGGCCGGAGGACATCGACTTCGTCGTCGTCCGCGAGAACACCGAAGACCTGTACTGCGGCATGGGCGGCTTCTTGAAGAAGCGGCACGCCGGACGAAGTCGCCACGCAGACGGCCGTCTACACCCGCAAAGGGCTGCGAGCGGTGCATCCGCTGGGCGTTCGAGTTCACGCGGAAGCGGAACAACCCGAAGGAAGATGCTCACGCTGGTCGCCAAGACCAACGTGCTCACCTTCGGCCACGACCTGTGGTGGCGGACGTTTCAGGACGTCGCCAAGGAATATCCCGACGTCAAGGCCGACTACAACCACGTCGATGCCTGCTGCATGTGGATGGTGAAGAACCCCGAGTACTACGACGTGATCGTGACCACGAACATGTTCGGCGACATCATCACCGACCTGGCGGCGGTGATTCAGGGCGGCATGGGCGTGGCGGCGGGCGGCAACATCAACCCCGATCCCGGCGGCGTGAGCATGTTCGAGCCGATGGGCGGCAGCGCCCCGAAGTACACCGGCCAGAACGTGATCAACCCCATCGCGGCGATCAACGCGATGAGCATGCTGCTGGAGCACAGGGTCACAAGCGCGCGGCGGACCGCGTTCTGAAGGCGATCATGCAAGTCACCGGCACGAAGATGAAGAGCCAGGCCGCCGGCAAAATGGGCTACAGCACGCAGCAGGTCGGCGACTTGGTGTGCGAGGCGCTATAGCGCGCCTTGTGGTGCAGCCGTCTCTGCTGCGCATGCAGGCGGGACGCCTGCACCACAACTTTAGCCAGCGGCATGCCTACCACAATTCTCTAGAATCGCAGGTTGAACCCGACCTGGATTTCGGCGTCGAACTGGCGGTCGTCGTCATCGCGCAGCGGCGCCACGCCGGCCACTCGCAGATCGGCCAGCGGCGAGATTCGCCAGTTCAAGCCGGCGGTGGCATTGAGAATGTCGAAGCGGCGGGCGCTGAGCTGGCTATCGCCAAAGATGAAACTCGTCGTCTGGCCGGCGCTGAATATCGAGTCGGCGTCGTTCGTGGTAGTGCCGTAATGCAGCTCAAAAAGCGCCGCCAGACCTCGCAAGTGGCTACCATCATCGTCGCAATCGTCGCTCTTGCAGAGCCAATAGCCCGCGGAGATATCGACATACAACAACGTTTGCTCGGTTAATTCACCGATAACGGGCAGCGCCTGACCGGCGGGGCCGAGATGCACCTCGTTTCCGTTGAGGGGCGTATCGACGGAGAGGAACGTATGCCAAAAAACGCGGTCAGTCGGCTGGTGCATGAACGCCAGGAATGGTTGCAAGTCCACGGCTTCGTTCTCTACTTCAAAGCTTTGACCAAATGCGAAGCCTTCGACATCACTTCCAGTAGGCAGGCCTACAGCGAGGCCGATGGAAACCGCACAGTCGTCGTCGGAATATAGCAGACGCTTGAGCGCGATGCTCAGGTTTCCGACGTCGCCGGCAAAGATGTTATCGAACGGTTCAAAGTTGTTGGAAAGCGGCATGCGCACGTCGATCGACCAGCAACCATCGGCGAACGACTTTTCGGCGCCGACGACAAATCGTTCAACCGAATAGTTTCTGACGACGCCGGTGTTTACGTCGGGTACGGCGCTCAGTGCGTTGTGAAAGTGGTGATAGAGAAAGATTGCGCGGTCGCCGGGTAGCGCTTTGTTGTTTTCGGAGACCTTCACTGCCCGTGCGCCGCCGGCAAGCGGCAGGTCGGCCTGAAAGCCTTGGACGAGCGGTCCCGGTCTTTGGGGAATGCGGCTGACGGCGGTGATCTGGCCAACCGAGCCGAATTGATCGCCCATCATGTCAGGCACGCTGGCCAGACGGCTGTAGGATGAGCGGGAGGCCAACATGTTCGGCGGCGGAGTTGCGCTGCGAGGACTGTCGAGGAGGCGTGGTCGGTCGGGCGGCGGGCGGTTGTGCCGTCGAGGTGCTTGGCGCCGCGGCGCCTGGCTGTTGGGCGACGAACAGGTCATCGTCCGTAACAGATACGACCGCGGGGACTTTGCTCGCCTCGCTGAAATCCAAAACGTCCTGGCCTTCGACGTGAAACGCGATCCCAACCGTTATGCCGCAGGCGGCCAACGAACCAAGCGCAATGCGGGTAACTCGAACCATACCGGCGGGCTCCCCCCAACGAACGGGTCGATCAACAGGCGTGAGGCCGCCGTGCGGATAAGACGGCCTTATCGATCGTATCGGTAGCGCCGATTCCACAACGTGAGACAATCACCGGCTGGTGGAAGGGACGAGCCGCGGTTTAACTGCATGCAAGCACGGGTGCGCTGCACTCGAAAATCATTTCAGTTGGGCAATGTATGCATCAACGCTTTGCAGCAGCTTCTGATAATCCGAATTCTGAGCATGGTGTTCCATTAGCCAGAGGCCGTGCACACGCGCTTCGTCAAGCACCTTGAGCGCCAATTGCGGCTGCTTCTCCAAATGAACCTCGGCGATCTCCAAACGCGCGGTGCCAAGGTCGAATCGGTAATCCGGGGGGGGTTGGTCGTTGGATTTCAAGAGTTCTTCCAGAATCTGTCCGGCGCCTCAAAGTCGCCGAGCGCAGCTACGAGGTTATCGGACTCGTCGCTTACCTGCCCTCGGCTGATGAGCAACCGCGCAAGCTCGTGCTGATATTGAGGTACGCTGGCGTTGGTCAGCGCCAGTGGTTCGGCGCGCTCCAGAGCTCCTGTAAGCCACTTCTGCGCTTCCGCGAGATCGTCGGCCGCCCGTGCGTGCTCCGCGGCAAGTCGATAACTCTGGATCAATCGCTGCTCGTTGGTGAGGTCGCGTGGGTTTTTGGCCCTAACTTGCTCGAAGTACTTAATCGCATCGTCCGCGTGCCGGCGGCCTTCCTCGCTGCCAAGGAGTGAGAGCGGGCGATTGGCAAGGTTGTAATGGCCGAGCGCGAGGTCGCGATTGGTCTTAAGCTCATCCCCCCCGGGGCGATTGAGGAGTTGGCGGCGGAGCGATTGCGCCTCTTCGATCATTCGGCGCGCCTTTTGAAAATACACCTCGCCGTCGCCACGGTGTGATTCTTCAACCACTCCACGGTCTTTCTCGACCAGCCCGATGTTCATGTAACTATTGGCGAGCATCCGCGTGTAGTCGGGCTGACTTGGATCAAGTTCCACTAGCCTTTTTCTTAGATTGATCGCTTGTTGAAATGCAAGTGCGGCCTCGTCGAGCCGCTTCTGTGCTTTCATGGCAGAGCCCAGGGCGTTGGTCGTGTCCCCCAGGTCGCGATGGCGAATGGCGTCGTCAGGCTCCGACTCCAATAGCTCGGTCTGGATTCGCTTCGCGATTTCGTATGCCGGCAACGCCTGTTGCGCATGCCGAGCAGCTCGTTGATCCGTCCCACGCGGTAGTTGGCCATCGCAACCTCGCCGCGAAGCTGAGGATCGTCGGTACGTCGTTGGAGAAAAAGCTGATACCAGGTGAGCGCGCGCTCCAGCAGATCGCGCCTTAGCGGCTGCATCCCTGGTTCGTTCAGCAGATCGTTTTCGCTGACTTGCGTGAGCATGTCGTTTACGACAGCCACCGCCTCACGCAAGCTTTGCTCGGAGTCGTCGAGAGCGCGTTTCGTGGTGACGTAAGCAACGGTGCTAACAACGGAGGCCAGCAATAAGAACGACACGGCAATTGCGGCAAGCCCTGCCTCCAGAGGGTTTCGCTTGCACCAGCGCCAAGCGCGATCCAGCGAGCCAATCGGCCGCGCGACGATCGGCTCGCCGCGAAGGTAACGGGCAAGGTCATCGGCCAGCGCCGCGGCGGTTTCGTATCGTCGCTGGGGACTTTTCTCCAAGCATTTCAGACAGATCGTTTCAAGATCGAGATCGATTTGCGGGTTGAGCTGTCGCGGCGGGGCGGGTTCGGCGTCGCAGACCTGGCGTAAGGTTTCGATCGCCGTGGCGGCCTGAAACGGCGGACGGCCGGTAAGCACGCAATACAGCGTAGCGCCGAGCGAATAGGTGTCGCTGGCCGCGGTGACACTGGCCGAATCGCAGGCCTGCTCCGGCGACATATAGGCCGGTGTGCCCATCACTTCGCCGGCGTGCGTCAGCTCTTCGCGGCCCTGCGTTAGCTTGGCGAGCCCAAAGTCGGCGACGAGCGGACGTCCGGAAGCGGCATCGATCAGGATATTGTGGGGCTTGATGTCGCGGTGGAGTATCCCTTTGGTGTGTGCATCGTGGACGGCGCGGGAAACTGGCTCAAGTATCGCTGCCGCGCGGCGGCAAGAGAGCGGCTTTTGTCGCACGAGTTCGGCGAGGCTTTGTCCCTCGACATATCGCATCGAGTAGAATTGCTGCCCCTGGTATTCGCCCACTTCGTAGACGGTGACGATGTTGTCGTGATTCAACCGGGCGGCGGCCTGGGCTTCGGTTCGAAATCGGTCAACGGCAGTGGTCTGTGTATCGCGCGAAAGGGAGTGCAACTGATCCAGCCGAATGACCTTGAGCGCGACAAGTCGATCGGCGTTGCGTTGACGAGCGCGATAAACGACGCCCATGCCGCCGCGGCCTAGCTCGTCAAGCAGCTCATAATTGCCGAAAAACCGTGATGGTAGTGCGCCGGTTGGCGGGAGATTGTCGCCGACCAACGTCTCCGCATTGGCCATATCAAATGGTGACGCAGGAGTAGCCGGTAAGGTGGCGGCGTCGCGCGCGTCGGCGACGGCGGACTGACCGTTGGTGGCGGGCGCAGGAAGCGTTGCCGCGTCGTCCTGTGACTTTTGTAGCTGCGGCGGCGCGATCGTTGGGTCCTTGCCAGCCCGATCCGTGTGCACCATGGCCTGTTGACGAATTGCCGGTTCGTCGGCGGGGAAACGGGAAACCAATTCGTCCCAATTCACCGATTGACCAAGCGATCGGCGGACAATGACTTCCCCGGAGATCAGGTCCACGCGCGATTGGGAATCGGCTGCCAAAACCGGAACCAATTTGACGTACTGCTCAACCGGAACTTGGTCGCCCTGCGACCAGCGGCGCTTTTGGTCGAACAGCAACAGCTCCACCAGGAATGTGCGCGGCATCTCCGCAACATCGCGGGCAATTTGATCTAGCCGCGGCGGATGTCCGGAATCCCAAGCGGCGCGCCACTCGATCTCAACCATCGGCGCGAGATCCGTCATCGCCCCGGCGGTCGATCGGGTTGCGGCTCCTCGAATTTCGTCGTACGGATCAGCCATTACCAAACCAACGGAACAACGATGAGCCCGGCTGTGAGGAGTGCCAGGCGGCAAGTCTTGAGTTTAGCATCGACGGCACGCGATGGGCCACAGGACGATTGGCCCAGAGTCGTTGGAAAAGAGTCGTCCGCTGCCCGCAGCGACTTCTCTTCACTGGTGTCCGCTCAGGCAAGTAGCGCCTTTGCGTCGCGAAGGTCCGGGCAATCGAGGCCCTCGGTAAACGATTCGAAAACGTGACGCAGAAGTTGATCGGTTTCTGCGAAGAGTTCACTGCGCGGGTTGTGACGCGCCAGGCTGATCGCCGTTCGAAGTATCAAGCATTTGGACTCTTGTTCGCGAGCGATGTCGAGTGCGCGGTGGAACGCGGCTTCGGCAAGTTGACTTGTTTTGTCGGCCGCCGGTTCGCCCTGCAACAGCAACAACTCGCCTTGCTGGCGGTGCAACTCCGATAAGACAAATCCTTCGCCTGTCTGGGCAGCCAGCCTGAGCGCTTCGTCCAAGGCATGAGCGGCCGCGTCGCGTTCTCCTTGTTCTGCTAGCACATCGGCCAACAAACCCAAATAGTAGGTCTCATAGGTGACACTTCCAGTCGCGCGCCAGTCATTCAATCCCTGCCGCAATCGCGCCAAGCCTTCGCCGGGAGCGCCGTCTTTGGCAAGAGCCCAGCCGCTGAGCACCGCCGCGCTTGCCAGCCAAAAGGAAAGTCGGTGCTCGGCGGCAATCATGGCGGCTCGATTCGCGCAATCAAGCGTCCGCGTCGCATCCCGCCGGAGTTGATGGACCATGGCGGCGAAGTGTAGTGCTACGGCCTGACTCGTCGGCGATCGGTCTCGGCTCAACTGAATTGCGGCCTCGCTCTGCTGCACGGCGGAATCCGGGAAACCGAGGAGCCATAAGACGACGGCGCCATAGGCCTTGCAGATTACGCCGGGGTCTTGACCAAACACGCTCGAGTGCTCGCGGTGACGCACAGGGTCATACAGCGCGGCGACCTGCTCCACGTTCCACAGCGCCACAGACTGACGACCCTGGCAAAAGGCCGTCATTCCCAGCGCCTGATGCGCCTGCAATGCGAGAGCGGGGTCATTGACTCGCCGAGCGAGAGACAAGAGTTCTTCCGCCATTTCTTCGGCCTGCGCGAGATGCGAGCGGACCTTGTGGTACAACCACAAACCCCAGAGCACGGGAAAATCCGAAGCCCAGTTCAGGGCGCGGTTATTCAGCTCGCGCGCCCGAGCGTAGGCTTGTTGCGCTTGCGGCGCGGCGTAGCCCTTGGTCACTTGCAACTGGAGCCCAAGCATTGTTTGCGATTCCAGCTCCAGTGCGTTGCGTTCCGAGGATTCGGGGACGGACTTCAAAAGATGCAAACCGCGCTCGGCGAGTTCCACGGCTTCGTGATGAGCGAAGACTCGCCCGGCATTCTGCGCGGCGAGTAGGAATTGCCGCGCGGCGCGGGAAAGTCGCGCCCGACTTCGTAGAGGCAGGCCAGCTCGGCGGCGAGCGCCGTGGCGCTCGTGCCGTGGTGAAGTTCAAGTCGGTTTGCGAGAACGCCGGCGAGCGCCGCGCCGGCTGGGCGATAGACTGTCGTAAAGTGTCTGCTGATAGAGAATGTGCACGAATGCGAACCGGATACTAAGCGTCCGATCTGGCAATTCGGATTCGTGCATCGACCGAACAAGGCCGTGCACGTAATCGAGCGTCTGCAAGTGCTCCTCAACCTCGGCCGGCTCCAGCTTGAGTGTGCCTGCGATCACGGCCGAATCGAATTGATGACCTTGGACGCTCGCCGCGGCGAGCAGCCGGCGATCGTAGTCGTCGAGCCGCTCGAGCTTACGCTGGATCATGCTGCGAACGCTTTCCGGCAGCTCGGCCCGTAGCTCGGGCAGCGGTTTCGCCAACCTCCATTGCCCGTCCGTCTGCGCAACCACGCCGCGCTCGCGCAAGTACGTCAATAGGTCCGCCATGAATAGCGGGTTTCCCTCGGTGCGGGAAAAAATGGCATCGGCGAGGTCGGCCGGAAATCCATTGTCGGGAAAGGCCAACGCCAGGTAGCTGCCAATGTCGTTGCGTCCCAAAAAGCCAAGGGAGAGCTCCGTGCAACGTCCCTTCGCCTGTAACTCCAGCTTGACACGATGGAATGGATGCGAGCCGACCAGCAGCTCCGTCTGCCGAAACGTAACAACCAACAGCACACGGAGGCCTTGAGCGTTGTGTCCCAGGTAATCGAGCAGATCGACCGTTGGCACGTCCGCCCAGTGGACGTCATCGAAAAACAAAACGATAGGCAACACTCGCGATGCGTCACGCAGCAGGTTGCAGAACTCTCGCAGCATACCTTGCTGTGAAAGTGCTTGAGACGTCGAGACGGTTTCTGCCGCGATTGATGCCGCCTTCGCTCGAGTCAACTGTGCGGCCCAAGTCGGCGCTACCGCCTGCATGAGTCGCGCCACCGAACCACTCGAATCGCGGCGAAGCAAGTTTTCCAACGCATGGATGACCGGTAAGTAAGCTTCTGTATTCGTCAAACGCTGGGAGCATTGACCGCGCGCGATGAGGCAGGCCTGTTCGCCGGATAGTTCCCCGAGAAAGTCCTCGACAAGCGTCGTCTTTCCAATGCCCGGTTCACCGGCAACGCAGAAAAGCGAGCAATTCCCGCCGAGGGCGCCTGCAAACGCCGTCCGCAACGCGCCTAGCTCAGGTTCGCGGTGCACGATCGGACGCATGAGCGAATCATTCGCGATTGCTGGGCCAGTGTATCCGCGAATTGCAGCCAATGTCGTTTGGACTTCGACCGCCGCTGGTCGCAGGCGGCAATCTTTTTGCAGCATCGCCAATATCAAACCGTCGAGGTTCGCAGGAATCAGCGGGTTTACCCGCGATGGCGGAACCGGTTCGGCATTGGAAATGGCGTGCAGCATGTTCAACGTTGAATCGGCCGCGAACGGGTGCTGCCCAGTAACAAGCTGATAAAGAACAATGCCCAACGAAAAGACATCCGAGGAGCTATCGATCGTCGTTCCGGCGGCTTGTTCGGGCGACATATACGCGACGGTGCCCAACAGCGCGCCTGGTTTGGTGTCATGGTCAGCCGGTTCGTTGGGCTGAGTCAGCGCAGGTAGCTGCCGCGCCAGCCCGAAGTCGAGCACTTTTACATAGCCATCCTCGCGCACCATGATATTTTCGGGCTTGATATCGCGGTGCACGACACCCGCGGAATGCGCCGCGGCCAGTGCACGGGCGGCCTGACGAGCGATCCGTATGACTTCGTCTATAGGCGGTTGACGGGATGCAAGGGCTCTTAGTGTGTAGCCTTCGATGAACTCCATCACGATAAACGGACGCCCTTGATGTTCGCCGAGGGCGTGGATTGTGCAAATGTGCGGGTGATTTAGGGCCGATGCGGTACGTGCCTCGCGGACGAACCGTTCCAGACGATCGGGCTGGCGCGCATAGTCGGGCGGAAGGAATTTGAGGGCAACATGTCGTCCCAGACTTGGCTCGCGCGCTTTGTAGACAACGCCCATTCCGCCCCGGCCAATCTCGTGCACAATCTCGTAACCGGGCACGTCCGGCCAAGGGATCGGTCCCTTGATGGAGTCGCCCGGACCGCGTGTGTCGGCCTCTGCCAGCGTAACATGGCCGCGTGAATCGACTGGAAACCCGGGAAAGCGGCGACAGTAATCGGCGAGGCTCGTGGGGATTCGAAAGCGCAACCGCAGTTGGTAATCGGCAAACGCCAATTCACGATTGACGGCGGGATCCGCGGCAAGCTCAGGATAAGCCGCCAGATAGGTTTCGATTTCGACCGGCGATCCGGATTTCAGTCGAAATTCCAGATCTGCGTGCACCAGTTCCACAAGCAGCGCTCGCCGTTCCGCGACGTCGCCAGCAAGAAAGTCTTCAAGCCGCGGTGTTTCGCCACGCTGCCAGGCTTGTTCAAACGCCTTGATCCGCTCCTCGCAGCGGGGCCAGTTCGCGCTGAGAAGATCGACTCGATCGGTGTTGGAAAACTCGTGGTCGGGCATTCGCCATTCGCTTTGGATTCATACCGTTTCGCCGGCTTGTGCGCGTTCGAGTTGCAAGCGCACGCGCTTGCGCAGCCGACGAACCGATCGCGATGCGCGGCCAAGTTGTTCGCTGATCTCTTCGGTCGAGTACCCTTGCAAGCTCAGCTCGACGATCGGCCGTTCATCGGCATCAAGGCCCCCAAGTAACCGTTCGACCGTCTCCGCCAGCACGGCGGCTTCGTCGGGCGTCGGCTCGCGACCGACCGCATTTTGCCACGGCTGGGGATCGTCGGCCGATTTTGGACCAGTTGCCTCCCGGTTCACGTCTCGGCGGTCAGCCTGAAAGTAGCGCACACGGTCGGCACATTTTCGCAAGGTGATCAGAGTTAGCAACCCCCACAGGCTTTGCCAATTCTCGACATCCAGCCGCCCGTCGCGATGACGAACAAAAAAGCTGCGGTACGCGGACTGAACAACATCCTCCGGATCCACTTTGTTTGCAAATCGTTCGTCCAAATGACGACGCGCAAGGAAACCAATTGTTCGGCATAACGGCAAAAGACCGCGTTGGCCGCCTGATGTTGGCCGGAGCGAAGCTCCTGCATGAGTGCCGAAAATGACTCATTTTCGTCCATTCTGCGCCGCCTTCAAGAAAATCGTGGACTGAATTGCGGAAATTCTTGGCCGAACCGCGCGGAAAGCCGGATTCATTGTACGGCGTCGGCGACCGGTGTCTCTGAGCAGTTTCCCACCGGCCGTCGCAAAGCAAGGCTCAGCGTAATCCGTCCGTTGCAGTCCCGCCGGCGTTGTGCGCCCGTGCGTCGCAAAACCACACATCGATCTAAGGTAAAGGAGCAGCAGCAGATGTTCAATTCATTTCGCAGAAACCGATCACAGGGCAAACCGCGTCGTTCCCGCAATTATCGGCAACGCAACTCCACGCGTCGCGAGCTGCGGCTGGAAAACCTGGAGAGCCGAATCGCATTGGCAGTCAATGCTACCTTCGTTCCCACCGCGGGTGTATTGACGATTATCGGCGACGCCGCCGACAACACGATCACCGTCAGCCGAAATGCGGCCGGAAATATCCTCGTCAACGGCGGCGCCGTACAAGTTCTAGGTGGAACTCCAACGGTCGCCAACACGGCAAAGATCACCGCTTTCGGCTTAGGTGGAAACGACAGCATTTCCCTCGACGAAACGAACGGTGCGCTGCCGGCCGCAGGGCTCTTTGGCGGCGTCGGCAACGACACGCTCGTCGGCGGATCTGGCGCGGATCAGCTCTTCGGCCAGGCCGGCAATGACACTCTGTTGGGCAAGGGCGGGTTCGATCTGCTTTTCGGCGGCGCCGATAACGATACATTGACCGGCGGCGATGCCGACGACCAGGTTTTTGGCGAGTCAGGCAATGACCGCATGATCTGGAACCCTGGCGACGACACCGACCTGAACGAAGGCGGAGCCGGCATTGACACCGTGGAAGTCAACGGCGGCGGCGGCGCGGAAGCATTTACCGTGACAGCGAATGGCACTCGAGTACGGTTTGACCGCCTTGATCCCGCGCCATTCTCAATCGACATCGGTACCAGCGAGAACTTGGTGCTCAACGCCAACGGCGGTAACGACTCGTTCTCCGCCACGGGTAATCTCGCCGCCTTGATCAAGATTACCGTGGACGGCGGCGCAGGCGACGATACTATCCTCGGCTCGAACGGCATCGACCTGCTCCTGGGCGGCGACGGAAACGATTTCATCGACGGTCAGCAGGGCAACGACGTGGCGTTCATGGGTGCCGGCAACGACGTGTTCCAATGGGACCCGGGCGACGGCAGCGACACAGTTGAAGGCCAGGATGGGACCGACTCCATGTTGTTCAACGGCTCGGGCGGCGCTGAGATCTTCGAGGCCACGGCCAACGGCGGCCGCGTGCGGTTCACGCGCAATCTCGGCAACATCGTTATGGACCTCAACGACGTCGAAGTGATCGACCTCAACACCTTGGGCAGCGCCGACACGAGTACCATCAACGACCTCAGTGGCACCGATCTTGTCGAGATCAACATTGACCAGGCGGGGACGATCGGCGGAACGGCCGGAGACGCCGCTGCAGACATCGTTATCGTCAACGGCACCAACGGCGACGACATCATCGACATCTTCGGCGCGGGGACATCGGTTTCCGTGGTTGGGCTGCCGGCACTTGTGAACATCACGAATTCCGAAGGGGCCAACGATTCGCTTATTGTGAACGCACTGGGAGGCGAAGACGGAGTAACGGCGACTACGCTGCCCGCGGGAGTTATCAAGCTCACCATCGACGGCGGCGCCGCGGACGACACGCTTCTTGGCAGCCAGGGCGCCGACGTGTTCCTCGGCGGCGACGGGAACGACTTCTTCTTTGGCGACAACGGCAACGACGTGGCCTTCATGGGCGCCGGCGACGACGTGTTTCAGTGGGACCCGGGCGACGGCAATGATACGCTCGAAGGACAGGACGGCGTGGACTCCATGTTGTTCTTCGGCTCGGGCGCCAGTGAGAACATCAACATCGTAGCCAACGGCGGACGGGTTCTCTTTCTCCGTGACGTGGCCAATGTAACGATGGATCTCGACGACGTCGAAAGCATTGACTTCCGCGCTCTAGGCGGCGCTGACAACATCGTCGTCGGCGACCTGTCCGGCACCGACGTGACAGAGATTGGTCTCGATCTGCGCGGACCCAACGGTGGCGGCGACGGCGCGGCCGACACAGTTACGGTCAACGGCACGAACGGCGCCGACGTGTTCGGCGCGGCGGGCGATGCCGGCGGCGTCAACGTCTTCGGACTTCAAGCCGCGGTCAATATCTTCTTCCAGGAACTGGCCAACGACCGTCTGACGCTCAACGCCCTCGGCGGAGATGACAGCATCAACGCATCGTCGCTTGAGGCCGACGGGATCCAACTCACGATGAACGGGGGCCTCGGCCAGGACGTATTCATCGGCAGCGAGGGCGATGACCTGATCAACGGCGGCGACGGCAACGATACGGCACTCATGGGCGCTGGCGACGACACGTTCGTCTGGAACCCGGGCGACGATGATGATACGCTCGAAGGCCAGGATGGCTTCGACACGATGCTGTTTAATGGCTCCAACGCCGCTGAGCAGATCAACATCTTCGCCAACGGCGGTCGGGTGCTATTCACCCGCGACATCGCCAACGTGACCATGGACCTCAATGATGTTGAGGGGATCGACTTCACCGCCCGGGGAGGGGCCGACAACATCAGCGTCCACGACCTGTCGGGCACCGATGTGACCGAGGTCAACCTCAACCTCGAATCCACCCCGGGGAGCGGCGTCGGCGACGGTCAGCCGGACACGGTGAACGTTTTCGGCACCACCGGCGACGACGTTGTGTTGGTGCTTGGCGACGAAACCGGGACGAGTGTTCTCGGCCTCGCGGCTCAGGTCAACATCACCGGCGCCGAGTCGGCCAACGACCGGCTGGTGGTCAATGCTCTCGCCGGCGACGATGTGGTGGAAGCTTCCGGCCTGGCTGCCGCGGCCATCCAGCTCACGGCTAACGGAGGAGGGAACGACGATATCCTGATCGGCGGCGAAGGCAACGACACCCTCATTGGTGGCGACGGCGACGACGTGCTGATCGGCGGTCCGGGCCTGGACATTCTCGACGGTGGACCTGGCGATAACGTCGTGATTCAGGGTTAGCCGCTGCAAACCCTGGGTTCGATGTACCACGAGCCGCTGCGCCTCCGCGGCGCAGCGGTTTTTTTTGTTTCGCGACGTAGTCCTCAATCAGGCGGGGCTTTACCGAGCGGCCATGGCCGGCGGTGGAAGAAGCTTCTTCATCCGTGCGACAATATCGGCATGTTTCGCGTCACCGGCCAAGTTCCTTTCCTCCGTGGGATCGGTTTCGTAGTCGTACAGTTCGACCCCGTTCTTTCCGCCGTTCCATTCGGTGTACCGATATCGCTCGGTCCGCACGGTGTAGCCAGGCGCTTGGCCGCGCATGACTTGCGTGTACGCGGGACGCTCCCATTTGGCATTTGGTTCGTCCAGCAACGGCCGCAGGCTGACTCCGGCCAGATTCTCCGGTGGCTTCAGTCCCGCCAGATTCGCGACTGTCGGATAAATATCGACGAACTCAACGACGCGCGGACTGGCCTGCCCTTTGGCCGTCTGAGACGGGCTGGCGATGATCAGCGGTGCGCGCGCCGAATTCTCAAACAGGCTTTGTTTCATCCATAGGCCATGTTCGCCCAAATGATAGCCATGGTCGCTCCAGAAAACGACGATGGTTTTGTCGCTGAGTTGCAAACGGTCGAGCGCGTCGAGCAGTCGGCCGATCTGCGCATCGACGAACGAGATTGCAGCGTAGTATGCGCGCTTTGACTCGATCGCTTGCTGGCGCGACACGCCGAACGACGGCCATGGCCGCGTGCTGGCCAGCGCTGGCCTCGGCACTCCAGCCGCCCACTCGTCGGAAACTTCCGGCACGCTGATGTTCGATAATGGATAGAGATCGAAGTACTTCTTGGGCGCGACGTAAGGACAGTGCGGCCGGTAAAAACCGGCGGCGAGAAAGAATGGCCGATCGCGGTGTTTTTCCATCAGCCGGATGATTTCGGCCGCTACCTTGCCGTCGGTCTGTTCAGCGTCGGTCCCATCGGCGGGAAGGAAGGTGAACGACGCGCCCAGTCCCCGGCGCGGCGTGTGATTGATGAGCTTCGATTCCTCGTCCTTGTCACGGCCGCGGGGGTTGATGGCCTCGTGCCACGAGACGGGATCGTCGAGGCCTGGAGTGCCAATCTGTCCGGGATTGCCGTAGTGATAGATTTTGCCGACGCGTGCCACGTAGTATTCGTTTTTCTGAAAGAGCTGCGGCAGCGTGACAACGTCGGGCAGCACCTCGCGAAAGTGTTTTGTGAGGTCGTAGACCTTCGTCGTGTCGGGACGCAGGCCGGTCATCAGCGACGAGCGGCTGGGACTGCACAGTGGGAACTGGCAGTAAGCGCGATCGAAGCGGACGCCGCGCGCCGCCAACCGATCGATGTTCGGCGATTTGACCTGTGGATGACCGTAGCAACCGAGGTCACAGTTCATGTCATCTACGGAGATGAACAGGACGTTGGGTTTGTCGGTTGAAATCTCAGCGGCAGCGGCTGCTTGTAGAGCTGACAGAAACAGAACACATGCGGCACTCAGCAGGCGAACCATCGGAGTATCCTCTCGGCTTGTTGAGCAATCACCGCGCACGCAGTTTCGCCGGCTCGCGCAGCAAGTGCTGCGGAAAATCAGCGGCATTCGAACCTTGCGCGTTGCGTAGGTTTGATCCGTCCCGCGCTTCTGGCCGAACGGAATTTGAAGTGCGCCCGAATTCTTCAGCGTGTTGTGCAGCTCGGTTCGCATTTGTGCGACCAGCTCGCGGCGGCCCGTGTCACGGATCAAGTTCTTCTTCTCCTGGGGATCGTTTTTCAGGTCGTATAGCTCGTCGGTGTCCCAGATGCCGTGGTATTGGATGAGCTTGAAATCCTCGCGTCGCAAGGCAAACATCGTCGGAGTGTGGGGAAAGTTCCACTCCCAGTAATACTCATAGAGCAGACTTTTGCGCCACTGGTCTTTCGATTGCTCGCCGGTCGTGAGACGGACGAAGCTCTGGCCGTCGATTTCGTTTGGAGCTTTCAGCCCGGCCAACTCCAGAATCGTGGGCGCGATGTCGATGTTCGCAACCAGGGCATCAACCGTTGTCCCGGGCTTGAATAACTTGGGACAGTGCGCAATGAGTGGCACGCGGATTGATTCTTCGTACGCGTTTCGCTTGTCGATCAGCCCATGCTCGCCAAACAGAAACCCGTTGTCCCCCATGAAGAACACGGCAGTATCCTGTTCAAGGTTGTTCTTTTTCAGCCACTCCATCACACGGCCGACGCCCTCATCGACGGCCAATAGCGTCTCGCAGTACTCGCGGTAATACTGCTTCACGTCCAGCCCGCTGTGAT
This sequence comes from Pirellulales bacterium, assembly GCA_963829655.1. GTDB lineage: Bacteria > Planctomycetota > Planctomycetia > Pirellulales > JALHPA01 > JBBDYH01. The sequence continues at coordinate 3,142,996 of CAWHJG010000002.1, read as the reverse complement.
ACGGGAAATCGACGCCATGCCAGCTATTGCGCTGGTTCTTCACCCACATCGGCTTGCCGACGTAATTTTCGGGCGTGTCGGCCTGCGTCTCTGGTTCGGGGAACTCAACGTTTTTGTATCGCCCTTTGTGGCGGGGCGGAGGATCGAACGGCGCGTGCACAGCTTTGTGTGATAAGTACAGGAAGAACGGCCGATCGGTTTTTCGTTCGTTCAACCAATCGATCGCGTAATCCGTCAGTTCGTCGGTGATGTAGCCCTTTTGCGGCACGCGCTTGCCGTTGACGTTAAGCGTCCACCGCGGGCCCGGCGAGTAGTAGTTTCCTTGGCCGCGGAAGCTCACCCAATGGTCGAAGCCCGGCTGCGGGTCGTCGGATTCGCCGCCCATGTGCCATTTGCCGATGAACGCCGTTTGGCAACCGGCCCTTTGCAGATACTGCGGAAAGAAAACGGTGCCCGGCGGCGGCCGGTCGTTGTTGTCAACCACCTTGTGATGGTGTGCGTAAAGCCCAGTGAGAACCGACGCGCGGCTGGGCGAACACAAGGCCGTTGTCACGAACGCGTTTTTGTAGTGGACGCCGCCGCGCGCCAGCGCGTCGATGTTCGGCGTCTTCAAGAATGGATGGCCCATGAACGAGAAGGCGTCGAAACGCAAATCGTCCACGAGGATGAAAATCACGTTGCGGGGCTTGCGGCCTTCGAGCCGAATCGGATCGGCCACGTCTTGCGCGACGGTAACACCCGCAAGCAAAGCAAGTGAGCAAGCGATCAAAACAATTGCCGCGACGCCGTCTTTGAGCCAACGTTTCGAAATCTGTGGACGGCTACGGCGGTGAGTTTCCGGCATCGCAGATCCTGAAATTAAATCACGCGAACAGCTCCGCGATCGGCTCGCTCGCCTCGATAAACCGCAACAGCTCCGTGGGAGTGCCTGTCTCTAACCGAAGCTGGCCCACGTCGAACAGCGTGTGCATGATCAGGCCCATCAAATGACGTGGCGTGTATTGATCGGTCGTCGGTTGCGCCGCGTGACGATCCGTTTGGCCGATGACTTGTCCCATGCGCAATCCTCCGCCGGCGATTAGTAACGGGGTCAGCTCGCCGTAATGGTCGCGCCCTCCGTCCTTATTTCGTTTAGGCGATCGCCCCATTTCCCCCGTGACCACCAATAAGATTTTCTCGCTCAGGCCGCGCGCTTCGACATCCTGGATGAAAGCGCTGACGGCGTGATCGACCTGGTGACCCATCGGCCAGATGCCGGCCATCCCCTTGGGGCTGTTGCTGTTGGCGTGCATGTCCCAACCGCAGTCGCTGACGGTCACAAACCCGCACCCGGCCTCGCACAAGCGGCGCGCCAGCAGCATTTGATGACCGAGCAGGTTGGTGGCCCGCTTCATGTCGTACCAACGTGTCAGCTCCTCCATGCGAAACAGCTTCGTCGTGTCGTACCGTTCGCTCGTTCGCGGGTCCTCGCGCGAGATATCGAATGCCTGAGCAATCCCTCGCGTGATGACATCGAATGCCTGCTGCTGGAACCGATCGACGCCGTTCATCAAACCCGTCGCGTCGGCGCGCCGCCGCAGGCGGTCTAGCCGTTCGAGCAGGGAGCGGCGATCGGTCAGTCGCTCGGGTGGGATGCGCAGCTCCATGCTTTCTTGAAGCTGCCCACCGCCGCTGGGGTTGAACGCGGCATAGGATGGGCCAAGTTCGCCGGGGCTGGTCAGCGACGGCAGTGCATCCGTCTCGAAATTTCGGCCGAGCTTTAACCCCTTTTCAACAGCTTCCGGAAGCGCCAAAACGTTCGACGGCATGCCGGTGCGCAGATTGGTGCTCCCTGCCAGCCGCGCATAGACCGAGCTCATCGCGGCCTTGCTCGGATTTCCGGCGCTCGCGACCGACAGGTAAGTGTGGTCGTTGTTCTTGGAGCCATACGAGCGAATGACGGAAAACTTGTCGGCGATTGCGGCCAACTTCGGAAATGTCCCGCCAAATGTGATGCCGGCATGTTTTGTCGCGACTTCGCCCGTGACGCTTTGTATCTCGCTGGGCGCCGTCATCTTCGGGTCGAAGAACTCGATGTGCGACGGGCCGCCTTGCAAAAACAGCAACACGATCGACTTACCGGCGACAAACGATTCTCCCCCGGCGGCCTTGGCGGCAAGCAGATTCGGCAGCGTGATGCCGCCGAGGCCCAATGCGCCGATCCGTAGAAAGTCGCGGCGCGAGAAACCCTGGCAATTGTGGTCGCTTTGTGGATCGCGAATGTTGAACATGATCGCCTCCGAGAACCACATTCTGCCCGTGTCAGGTTCGCCGGCACAACATCATTCGTGTTCGACAACCCAGATATTCCGATATTGCAATGGGTTTCCGTGCCCTTGCAGCTTGATCGGCCCCGGCGTGCCTTCCGGGTCGCTGCGGTGGCCGCCGGTTGGTCCGGTGATTTCCTTTCTGTCGTGAACTACCACGCCGTTGTGCTTCAGTGTGATGATGGCATTCTTGATTTTCTTTCCGCTCTCGTCGCGGACGGCGTTGGTGAAATCAATATCGTAAGTCTGCCACACCAGCGGCGGCAGGCACATGTTGACCGACGGCGACAGCTTGGTGTAAACGCCGGAGCATTCGTTATCTTTCCCTTCCAGCCCAAACGAGTCGAGTACCTGCACTTCGTAGTGGTCCACCTGATAAAAGCCGCTGTTGCCGCGACCCTGGCCGCGGGCGTCGGGTCGAAACGGCAGGAGGAACTCAAGGTGCATGGTGTAATTGTTGAACTTCCGCTTGGTCACCATGTCCCGACCGTCGGTGTTGAGCAGCTTCGACTTCTCATCAAGCCGGCCGCCGCTCCATTCGCTCGTGTTGGCGCCGTCGAACAGGACGATTGCTCGCTCGGGCGGCTTCTTTGCCATCGTGTCGCTCTTTCGCTCGGTCTTGTTGAGGCAGAGCATGGCATTCCCCTCCAAGCAGAATTCCTTTCCGTCGGCGTGCGCCTGATGTGCCTTGTGGCCGGCTGGCGGAAACTTGTCGGTTGCCGAGAACTCGGCCGGCGATTGGGCAAGGTAATTCTTCTTGCCCGATGCGGGTTCAAACACGGCCTTTTCGCCATCAAGCTTTCCGTCCAGCAAGCTGCGGTTCTTGCCATCCCAGCCGGCGCCGGGGAGTCCGCCGCTATAGAGGACCGCCTGGAACTTCCCATCGCCGAGCGCGATCACCTGGCAGCCAGTCTTATCGCCTTCCTTGCCGCTAGCGTATTCGCCTTGAATCTTGAAGTCGATTGGGAGCGAGGAATCGCTCGGATCGGTCCACACGCCGCGCGGATTGTCGGCGGCTGAACAAGCTGAGAGTGCCACCATAGTGAGGGCGCCCACGGCCAAGACGCTGCGAAAAGTCAACGGGCGGTGAAAGTTATTCATGATGCGCGTTCCTAATTCATTGCCATCGGACGGATTGGTGATATGACAGAGATAAGCGTTACTTCCCCCGCTCGCGAACGTAGCGAATCCGGCATCCTCGCGCGGCGCTTCGGCGGTTGCCGGCTTCTCGCCGCCGAGCGCCGCCTCGATCGCCGCCTCCAGGTATCGCTCCTTCACCTCGGCCGCGTTGGCGTTGTCGTCCAACCCGCCCATGTATGCGATCTTGCGCTCGCGATCGATCACGAAGAACTCAGGTGTAAAGTTTGCGCCGAAATCCTTGGCGATCTTTTGAGACTCATCGTACAGATACGGAAATGGGTACTGGTTCTTCTCCGCTCGAAGCTTCATCTTGTCGGGGAGATCTTCCTTCACGCGATTCACATTGATGGCCACAAACGCGACCTTCCCATCCTCGCCGCCATATCGTTTCGCCAACGCAAGGACTCGGTCCTCGTAGTCCTCTGCCACCGGGCAGCTATTGCAAGTAAAGAACACCACGACCACCGCCTTGTCCTTCAGATCGGCGAGTGAGTGCCCTTTCTCGCTGACAACATCCAGCAGATTCTTCCATTCCGGGGCAGCGTCGCCGATGCTCAGCACTTCGTTGTACTTGCCGGCCAGGGCGGTTGAAGCGAGCGAAATAGCAACGAAGCACACCGCCACTGTGCCCCTTACGAATCGCAAAATTAGCTGCATATCGGTTTTCCTACGACCTGTTTCCGCCTCGTTCTCGCTTCTGGCGCCGTGAACCACTGTCGCGCTCGACCGGTCCAACCCAACTGCGGTCGAGCCAAACGTGCGCACCGCTTATAATAAGTGCCGCAATCCCGGTGTAAAGCATGATTCTGTTGATCGACAATTACGACTCGTTCACCTACAACCTCGTCCAGCGGCTGGGAGAGATCGATCCGTCGCTCAATCTCGAGGTCCATCGCAACGATCAGATCACGCTCGAACAAATCGCGCAACTTAAACCGACGCACATCATCGTCTCCCCCGGACCGTGCACGCCCAGCGAGGCTGGGATTTCTTGCGAAGTGATCAAGCGGTTTGCGGGCCAGGTGCCAATCCTCGGCGTGTGCCTTGGCCATCAGGCAATCGGCCAGGCGACGGGCGCCGAAATCGTTCGGGCCAAAGAGCTCATGCATGGCAAGGTAGATCGCATCCACCATGACGGGCAAGGCCTGTTCGCCGGCCTGCCAAACCCCTTTGAAGCCACGCGATATCACAGCTTGGTGATTCGCCCCGGCACGCTCAGCGACGATTTCGACGTCTGTGCCTGGGCTGAGCTACCCGGCGGCGGCCGCGAGATCATGGCCATTCGACACCGGCGCTGGCCGCTCTATGGAGTTCAGTTCCACCCTGAGAGTTTTTTGACGCACGTTGGAGTAGACATTCTAAAACAATTCCTGGCGGTGCAGCACAACGGCGGAGCGCCGCCGGCAACGGCGCAGCTTGAGCATGGCGTGCATGTGCCGCATTCGGCCGCGGGAACCGTGCTCACGTATGCCAAGGACGAGCGAGTGGCGGAGGACTGACAATCGAAGTTTGATTAATATGAATGAGAGTGACAACATCATTTCAAAGGACTTGCGACATGAGTTTCGCAGACTTGACGCTACCGCCCGACCTCGCCAGCTTTGTGCAACAGAAGGTGGCGACAGGCGGTTATGAGACGGAAAACGAAGTAATCCGTGAGGCACTTCGATTTCTTCGTGAGCGCGACCGCGTACAACAAATGCGATTGGAAGAACTGCGTCAGGATATCCAGATTGCTCTGGATGAATCGGCTCGCGGCGAGGTTGAACCGTGGGACGTGGAGGAAATAAAGCGCGAGGCTCGTGAGTTGTTTAACAAACGCACGGAGTTAACTTAATGCCGCGAATCGTTCGCACGCCGCGCGCAAAGGTTGACCTCTTGGAAATCTGGAACTACATCGCGCGGGATAGCCCGACTCAAGCGGACCGATTTGTCGAGCGCATCGACAGAACGTTGGGCCTTCTTAGCACTCAACCCCACATGGGTCAAAATCGATCCGAGTTAGCTGCCAACTTGCGAAGCTTTTCGGTCGGCAACTACGTAATCTTCTTCCGGCCACTCAATGACGGTATTGAAGTCGAGCGAGTCATCAATGCGGCTCGCGACCTCGGTTCCATCTTCTGACGAGATACGTGCCCCTCCATGCTCCCACGCCCTTCCCCCGCCGTCGGCATTGATCTCGGCACCACGTATTCAGTCATCGCCTATTTGGACGATACAGGCCGGCCCGTTTCGCTCGTCAACGCCGAAGGGGACCTGATCACGCCCACGATGGTGCTCTTCGACGGTCCGACCGTCGTCGTCGGAAAGGAGGCGTTCAAGGCCATCGGCAGCGAAGCCGAGCGGATCGCCGACTGCGCCAAGCGCGACCTTGGCGAACGATCTTACCACCGCGCAATCGACGGCAACCGCTATCCGCCCGAGGCACTCCAAGCCTGGGTGCTGCAAAAACTCAAGGCCGACGCTAGCCGGCTGATCGGGCCATTTGACAAGTGCGTGATTACGGTGCCGGCGTACTTCGACGAGACGCGGCGCAAAGCCACGCAAGACGCCGGCTACATCGCGGGCCTGGAAGTGCTCGACATCATCAACGAGCCCACGGCCGCCGCTGTGGCGTTTGGCTTTCAGCAAGGCTTTCTCAACCCCGCCGGGGAAGCCGCAAGCGCGCAAAAAATACTGGTCTACGACCTCGGCGGCGGCACGTTCGACGTCACGGTCATGTCGATCGAGGGCCGCAACTTCACTGCGCTAGCCACTGACGGCGACGTTCGGCTGGGCGGCCGTGACTGGGACGAGCGGTTGGTGGACTTCGTCGCCATGGAGTTTATTGAAAAGCACGGCCTCGATCCGCGGCAAGACGCCAACGCCCACGGCCGCTTGTGGCGCGAATGTGAAGATGCCAAGCGAACGCTCACCGCGCACGCCAAGACGATCATTGCCTACGATTATCAAGGACAGACTCTCCGCACCGAGATCACTCGCGAGCGGCTGGCCGAAATAACTCACGACCTGCTTGACCGAACGCGCTTCACCGTCAAGCAGACGTTGCAAGCCGCCGGGCTCGGCTTCAACGACATCGATCGCGTGTTGTTGGTCGGAGGCTCGACGCGAATGCCAATGGTCCGCGAGATGCTTCGAGAGATTTTTGGCAAGGACCCCGATTCGAGCGTGTCGGCCGATGAGGCGGTCGCCCACGGAGCAGCGCTTCGGGCAGGAATTCTTCTGGCCAAGGCGAAGGGCGAACGAGCTCCGTTCAAGATCCGCAATGTGAATGCCCACAGTCTAGGGATCGTGGCGACCGACCGTTCCACCGGATTGCCACGGAACGCGGTGTTGATCCCTCGCAACACGCCGCTCCCGGTTTCGGCGAAACGGGTATTTAAGACCCAAAAGCCAAACCAAAAGAACATCCTGGTGCAGATTATCGAGGGAGAAAGCGCTTCGCCAGCCGACTGCTCGCCGTTGGGGAAGTGCGTGGTTCGCGAGCTGCCCGAGAACCTGCCTGTGCAAACCCCCATTGAGGTCAAGTTCTTTTATGCCGAGAACGGCCGGTTGCGGGTTGAGGTGCGTGTCGGGCGAACGGGGGTGGAGCTGAAGCACGAAATTGCCCGAGAAAACAGCCTGACTCCGGAACAGCTCGATATCTGGCGGCAATACGTCCGAGGGACGGCTGCCGCACCGGGAACGTGAAGCAGTCCAGGATGTTCGATTTCGGACTTCGCGCTCGGCGTCGGGTTATTCGATTCTTTCAAAATATTTCAGAGGTTATCGCTGGCTTCCCCTTGGCCGAATGGTGTAAGATGATTTGGCGAAAAATGCCAATTTGCCGGTCTGGCATTTGCGGATTGACCATCGCGGCGGACGTCTGGGGACGTCGCTTTTGATGGTGGTTCGGTATAGACGCCTGATTGTAGTCGAACACTTATCATTCTTCCTTTTCCGTGGGAGGTCTTCCCATGCGCATTGCGCGACGCAGCGCTTTTACGCTGGTGGAACTGTTGGTCGTCATCGCCATCATTGGCATTCTGGTCGCTGTCTTGCTCCCAGCTATCAATGCGGCACGAGAGGCGGCCCGTCGAACCCAGTGCTTGGACAACCTCAAGCAGATTGGGCTCGGCTTTAACAACCACTTGAGCGCTCACAAGTACTTTCCAAGTGGTGGTTGGGGCTGGAGATGGACCGGCGACCCGGATCTTGGTTTTGGTCCCAAGCAACCGGGCGGCTGGCTCTATCAGATTCTGCCCTTTATGGAAGAGAATTCTTTATGGTCGCTTGGAAAGGGCTCGCCCCCTGCGCAAAAAAAGCAATTCGCCACGCAAGCGTTGCAGACTCCCGTCGCCTGGGCGCAATGCTCGTCGCGCCGCCCGTTCCAAACATTCCCGATACTTTCGCAGTGGCAAAATGACTGCGTTAATTGTCAAACGCCGCAGACACATGCAGCGCGGACGTGCTACTCTGCAAATGCTGGCACGCAAAATCGCAACGAGATTAGCGGAGGGCCTGGTACGCTGGCCGAAGGGCTGAACGACAACTATTGGCTGGCCGATCCGAATTACAACACGAAAGACCACACAGGAATCTCTTTCCTACGTAGCCGCATTTCCATCAAGCACATTCCCGACGGCGTCGGATACACATTGGCAGTTGGAGAGCGTTATTTGAACCGAGATCAATATGGGACCGGTGCAGACTTCGCTGATAATGAGCATCTGTTTGTCGGCTATGTGAACGATCTTCACAAAACCGCAATTCGACAGCCCGCACATGATGGGTCGGTCCTCGACGCGAACGGTGTGCCGCAACCGGATACCAACCGTTGGGGAGGTGCGGATGCCGATGTTTTCCAAATCGTGTTGTGTGACGGATCTGCGCACCGTGTGACGTACGAAGTTGACTTGCGAGTTCTTCAGCGAATTTCGGATCGCAAGGACCGATTTGTCGTCGAGCTTGATTTCGCTCCGTAGATGTTAACCGGACGTTTGTGGATTTTCTGTGATAGTGCGGAAGCGAATCGGAGTCTTGGCTCCGTACATGCAGGCCGTTCTGGATAGGCGCTCGATCGGGAAGGGTTAGTTCATTTGCTTTCTGTTCCTCGGGAACAGTCCCATGACCATCGTGTCACGCCGAGGATTCACGCTCGTTGAGCTCTTGGTCGTGATTGCCATCATCGGCATTCTGGTGGCGGTCCTGCTCCCCGCGATTAACTCCGCTCGCGAAGCGGCCCGTCGCACGCAGTGCCTGGACAACCTGAAAAACATCGGATTGGCTGCCAACAACCATGTCAGCACACACAGCTTCTTCATGACCGGCGGTTGGGGGTGGAGTTGGACCGGCGATCCTGATCGCGGATTCAATGAACGTCAGCCAGGAGGCTGGCTCTACAACCTGATGCCGTTCTTGGACGAAGGCGCCTGCACGACAGGGGCAAGGGACTTGCCGACGCGCAGAAACGCATGGAAGCGACTAAGAGGATTCAGACACCGCTGGCTTGGGCCACGTGTCCGTCGCGACGCGAGCCGCGCACGTTCCGTTACATCTACACTGGCGCATGCTACAACTGCCAGTATCCAATTCGCGAGGTGGCTCGCAGCGATTACTCGGCAAATTGTCACGGCGCCGAGCATGGGATCAACGAATTCCAGGAGGGGCCTGTTAGCTTGGCCGAGGGTGACAGTCCCACGTACACGGGATGGAAAGACACGGCCTGCAACAACAGCGGACCAGATCGTATGTGCGGTATCAGCTTTGAGCGCAGCACTGTGCGAGTGAAGCAAATCAAAGATGGCATGTCCCACACGTACCTCGTCGGTGAGCGCTACCTCAATGACGATCTGTATGGAACCGGCATCGACCAGGCCGACAATGAGCATATGTACGTCGGCTTCGACAACGACATGTACAAGACTGGTCACGTTCAGCCGTTGGCCGACGGCGAGCTAGGAACCGACGATCGCGACCGTTGGGGAAGTGCGCATTCAAATGTTTTTCATGTGGTCTTCTGCGACGGTTCAACGCACCGCATTCCATTTGAAATTGACCTGCACACGCACAAATGCCTCTCCCACAGGTCCGACGGGTTCCTGGTTGATAGCAACTTGTAGTCCAACTAATGCGGCTGCGCGGTCGAAACGTTGCGGAATGGAGAACTATAGCGCCGCTTGACGCAACCTACTCGACAGCTCATCCTCGCCCGAAATAAATTGCAACCCAATCCGCACCGCCCAGAGCGGCTTGCCGCCCAGGCGGTCCAGGCCGAGCTTGACCAGGTCCTTGTGTGTGCAAAGAACGGCCGCGACCGCTGATTTCTCGGCCCACGCCGAAAGTGATTTCACGTCGCCGCGCGAATAGGCGTGATGGTCGGCAAACTCCCGGAACAAGCTGACCTCGTAGCCGCAACTGGCCAGCGTGTGGCGGAATCCCGCCGGATTGCCAATCCCGCAAAATGCCGCGACGCGCTGGCCGCGAAATGTGTCCAAAGAGGTTTCGTCGCCACCGCTTGAACGCAGCGCCAGAGGTTGGTGAATACACTCGGCCCATAGCGCGCCGGGCGCAAGCCTTTTCACTCGATCGGCAATACGTGCCCGCTCGGCCGGCGTGGCCATATCGGCCGGCGTGAGTACCACGGCGTGCGCTCGGGCCAGCCCGGAAAGCGGCTCGCGCAGCGTACCGCGGGGAAACACGTGCTCGAAGCCGAAAGGCGCGAGAGCGTCAAGCAGCACGATATCGAGATCACGCGCGATGCGGCGATGTTGAAACGCGTCGTCCAGCACGATCGCCTGCGCCTCGAACTCTTCGATCGCCATCCGCGCCGCGGCCACGCGGTCCGGGTTCTGCACGTGCAGGCACGTCCGGCGAGCTTCTGCTCCAGCTCGAGTGCTTCATCGTTTGTCGCGCCGTCGCCGGCCTTGTACCCGCGGCTGATGATCGTGACGCGCTTTCCGCGGGTGCGAAGCCAGCGGCAAAGCCACTCGACCATCGGCGTCTTGCCGGTGCCGCCGAGCGTCAGGTTGCCGGCGCTGATCACCGGCACGCCAACGCGCTCGATTCTGCGTCCGCCATTGTCGTACTGACGGTTGCGCCAGCGCATGGCCAGGCTATACGGAGTTTCCGCAAGCCGCAATGCGCCGCGAGCGAGCGTTGCGCCGACGCCGCGCCGCCGTCCGCTCACAAGCTCGTAGAAATTGCTAGCGAAACCACTATCCATCAAAACCACAGAGGCACAGAGACACGGAGAAAATCAGAACTCTTCCTCTCTGCGCCTCCGTGTCTCCGTGGTTAAAGATGATCGGCTATTTCAGCTTCGCAATAATCGCGTCGGCCATTTCCCGCGTGCCGACGGCGGTCGGATCGTTGCGGTCGGCCTTCAGGTCGTAGGTGACGTTCTTGCCTTCGGCGATCACGTCGGCCACGGCTTTTTCCAGCCGCTGCGCCGCGTCGGTCTCCTTCAAATGCCGCAACATGAGCATGCCGGACAGGATCACGGCGGTCGGGTTGACCTTGTTCAGCCCCTTGTACTTGGGTGCGCTGCCGTGAGTGGCCTCGAATACCGCGCCCTCGGGACCGATGTTCGCGCCCGGCGCAACGCCCAGGCCGCCGACCAGGCCCGCCGCCAGGTCGCTGACGATGTCGCCATAAAGGTTCTCAAGCACCAGCACGTCGTACAGCTCGGGCTTCTGCACCAACTGCATGCACATGTTATCGACGATGCGGTCTTCGAACTCGATGTCCTTGTAACCCTCGGCCACGCGGCGGGCGGTTTCGAGCCACAGCCCGTCGGTGTACTTCATGATGTTGGCTTTGTGGACGCAGGTGACTTTCTTGCGCTTGTTCTCGCGGGCATACTCAAACGCAGCGCGGACAATTCGCTCGGTGCCGGAGACGCTGATCGGCTTGATCGAGATGCCGGTCTCGTCGCGGCCGGTCTTGATCTTGCCGCTTTTGGTATTGGTGTTGATGTAATCGATCAGAGCGGCGGTCTCGGGCTTACCGCGCTCGAATTCGATGCCGGCGTAAAGGTCCTCGGTGTTCTCGCGGAAGATGACGATGTCGACCTTCACGTCGTTGAAGAACGTGCGGACGCCGCGGTACTGCTTGCACGGGCGGATGCAGGCGAACAGGCCGAGCGCCTGGCGAAGGTAGACGTTGATGCTGCGAAAGCCGGTGCCGACGGGCGTGGTGATCGGGGCCTTGAGTGCGCACTTGGTGCGTTTGACGCTTTCCATCGTAGCGTCGGGGAGCGGAGTGCCGGTGCGCGCCATCACGTCGACGCCGGCCTCCTGAACGTCCCAGTTGATTTTGACGCCGGTGGCGTCGATGCGCTCGGCGAGCGGCCTCGGCCAGTTCGGGACCGGTTCCGTCGCCGGTGATCAATGTAACGTCGTGGGCCATGGTGTGAATCCTCTTTGCGGGCCGGATCGAGCGCGGGAGCGTTCAGAATAGGAACGGTTGCCCCACTCGTCAACGATGACGAACCACCGTCGGCTGCCGGCTTTCATCAATCAGCTATTGTCTATTGAATTTCTGGCCGTGGCTTTCGCTTTGGGAGCCGATCTGAAAGCTGATTGCTGACCGCCCCCTGCCACCACCGCAACGCGGCGATAGAGCAGCTCAATGAATTCGGCGAGCAGCGGGCCTTCGTGCGTCTCCAGAAGTACGGCGACTTTGGTTTGAATCTCGCGCGTGCGGTTGATTTGTTCGGCGGCGGCGGCGGCGCCCTTGCGCGTCAGCGCGCCGCCAGTACCAAAGCGGTTATATAGGTCATCGAAATCGGCCTCGGTCCATTCATCAAACAGGTCCGGCCGCTGGGCGATGACGTCCTCGACGAGCGGGTTCGTTTGGCGATTGAGGTGCCGATGCGCAAGGCGGTGCCGTCCTGAAAGAACTCGTCGGCCGGAACGCCCAGCGCCACAGCCAGCCGGTGCAGAGTGCGGCTCTGCGGCTGCTGTCGGCCGTTCAGTAAGCCGCTAACGGTGCGGGCATCGACTCCGGATCGCTCGACCAACTCGTCGAACGAAACGCCGTCCCGGGCCATCAGGCGGCGCAGGTTCGAGGCCAAGTCGGTCTGATCCGGGAATCGCAGGGCAATCATGATAAAGCGGCAATTAGCCGACAAGACGACTATTTTGGACGAATGTACATGATCGTGTTCGCCTGTCAAGAGTCCGAGTCAAGCGAAGCGGGCTGCTCGATATACTCCTTTCTTAACCCCGTTAGCGCGGTTTGCCCATTTTCATCTGGCGGCGGCAGCATCGCCCGCCTAGAATCTCGCCCCAATCTGGGCCAAAGCAAACACCGAACTCCGCAATCCCATGATCGACGTTCGACAGCTTACCGCAATGCACGCGAATACGGTCCGGTTATGGCATTCGCAGCCGGTGGAAAACCCTCACCGGGATTTCCTGTACGTAGTCTGCGAACAGCACAAGTACAACTTTCTGTTGTGGCACGAGGAAGACATTGCCCGCAACCCCACGGCAAGCGACCAGGAGATTGTGCGCGTGAAGCGTGCGATCGACCAGTTAAATCAGAAGCGCAACGATTGGATCGAGCGGATTGACGACCACTACAAGCGAACGCTGGATGAGAGAAAGATTGCGCCGGTCAGCGGCGCGCGGTGGAACACCGAAACGCCAGGCGCTGCAATCGATCGGCTCTCGATCTTGGCTTTGCGAATCTATCACATGGAGGAACAGGCCGAGCGGGCCGACGCGACGCCGGAGCACGCGGACAAGTGCCGATCGCGGCTCGAGATGCTCGCCGTGCAGCACGAGGATCTTTCGACTGCGCTGACGGAGCTTCTGGCCGATCTCTTCGCCGGCCGAAAGCGGTTGAAGCTGTACCGGCAGATGAAGATGTACAACGACCCGACGATGAACCCGCAGATTTACCAGGCCGAGCAACGGAAGGCGGCATAGGAAAGGGCGGTCGGCTATCAGCGTTCAGCCGTCAGCTTTTCTCGCGAATGGCCCCGCTGACAGCCGATAGCTGACCGCTAAAAGCCATGCACCAACGAAAAACGGCCGGGAAGACCCGGCCGTTTTCGTTTCGATTTGTCGCGCGGTGTAAACACCGCGATTATCGTTAGTCGAGGAAACCAACCAACTCGCCGCTGCGAGTCGGCTGCTGGAGCTTGCGGACCGCCTTGGCTTCGATCTGGCGGATGCGCTCGCGGGTCACCTTGAAAATGTGGCCAACTTCTTCGAGCGTGTAGCTATAACCATCGCCGAGACCGTAGCGCAGCTTGATGATCTCGCGCTCGCGGTAGCTGAGCGTCTTGAGCACCTTGGCGATCCGGCTGCGAAGCATTTCCTGCGCGGCGCCGATGGCTGGGTTCTCCGCACCACCGTCGGGCAAGAGATCGCCAAAGTGGCTGTCCTCGCTGTTGCCCACCGGCCGGTCGAGGCTGATCGGATACCGGCTCATGGCCAATACTCGACGCGTTTCTTCCAGCGGGGTGCCGGCGGCCTTCGCGGTTTCCTCGATCGTCGGCTCGCGGCCAAGCCGCTGCAGAAGCTCGCGCGACACATTGCGCACTCGCGACATCGTCTCAACCATGTGCACCGGAATGCGGATCGTTCGGCTTTGATCGGCCACGGCGCGGGTGATCGCCTGACGAATCCACCAGGTCGCGTAGGTGCAGAACTTGAAGCCGCGCCGATACTCGAACTTATCGACCGCGCGCATCAAGCCGGCGTTGCCTTCCTGGATCAAGTCCAAAAAGCTCAGCCCGCGATTGCGATACTTCTTAGCGATTGAGACCACCAGGCGGAGGTTGCCTTCCGACAGCCCGCGCTTGGCCTTCTGGTAGTCGGCAAACACAAACTTAAGATACTTGACGCGGTTGCGGAGGCTGGTCGGCGTTTCCTGGAGCACCCACAGGATCTGGCGATATTCGCGAACCCACGGCTGCCGCTCTGCATGTGGATGCTTGGCCCGCTTATGCTCAACGATCTTGCGGCGAAGCTCGTCGATCTTGCGGGTGAATTCATCAAGCGTGCGAATGAGCGGCTCAATTCGTTGAGTGCGCAGCCCCAATTCCTCGACGAGCTTGACCGCACGCAATCGTCCGCGGCCGAGTCGTGCCCAGGCCTCTTCTCGGTGCTGATGTTTGCGCGCATTTCGACAGCGCGGTTCGATAGCTCTCGCGGTTGCGCTGCAGCAGCGATTCCAGCGTTTTCAGGTTATGCGGCAGGCGGCCGAGGATCTGGTCTTTCTCCAGTCGATCGGTCACCGAGACCTGCACCGTGCGGTCAAAGGGAAGCTCGCCTTTGTGTACGCGCTTGAGGATCTTTACCGCGATCCGCAACACATAATCACATGCCAAAAGCCGGCGGCGGAAACGCGCCCGGGTGACCTCGATCCGCTTGGCCAGGGCGATTTCCTCTTTGCGCGTGAACAGTGGGATTTCGCCCATCTGCGTGAGGTACATGCGCACGGGATCATCGGACCAGCTTTCGCCGTCTTCGTCGGCCGCGAGGAGCTCCTCGGTCTTCCCGTCGATATCCAGATCCAAGGCCACGGCTTCGACAACTAGATCGTCGTCTTCATCTGCGACGTCCACGTCGTCCAGATCGACCGTCTTATCGACGAGCTCGACCGGATCGTCGGTCGGAGGGGTCACGTCCTCTTCAAGTTCGTCTAGCAAGGTTTCGTACAATGGAACGCTCCTAAGATCTGACAGTTTTACGGATTGTTGCGACAACGCATGGGCATGGCGCGGCAAGTGGCCGACGTGCTCGGTTTTGGCGAACCCGAAACAACGCGCCCTGGGGCGCGTGTGGGCATGAAACGTCGGCGATTCAATCGAACCTCGCGAGCCTGACACGGACTTGCGGAGCGGGCGGTTGGGGACCGATGGGACTCGTTCAATCCCCGACTACTTATGCTTCCGCGAACTCTTAACTCCACTGAATTACAAACGCAGGATGTGCATCCGAATCGTGCATAAACCAACCAATTCTAACACCGGAACCTCTGGTCGAGTGTCGCCCGCGTGATTTGGTAAGAAATTACGAGGCATGCACTTCAATTCCCGCAGAGCACTTTGCCTAACCGTTGAACTTTCGCTTCGGCGCGTGGATTACAACAGACTCAAGCGGTCATCCGCACACTTTGCGCAGCACGAACGCGTGGCTTAACACGGGGCGCAAAAGTGGGCAGGATGGACACTTGGTCAATCGAAAAACCAGGCTGACGGTCGTTCGCCTTCGGTGGCTAGCGCGGTATCCCAGCTCCGCGGGCAGAACGATGTGCGGTGGTCAACTTGGATGCGGCGAAGCGGCGGCCACAGTGGATGCAGGGCCCGCCAGCGGTTCGCTCGTCCGTCAAAACGCGCGGAATTCGGATGCCAGAATCCCAATCGCGATCGGACGGCGCAGTAGGTTCGGGTGCCTCGTTCTGTTCCCTACGCGTCTTGCAATTCTAATCAGACGAAAATGTGGGTCCAGCGTTTCACACAAGAAACCTCAAAAAAACGCCCGGAACGCGGAAAATTGCTTGGTCCACCGGCCAAAGCAGTGCTTGAGCGACGCTGGCACGATGGGTAGCTTTGAGGGAACCGACAAACACGTTGGTTTAGTCATGTCCCCCAGTCCCAAGGCCGGCAACTTCACATGAACGACAACTGTTTGGCTGGCAAATCGGCAATTGTGACAGGGGGGAGTCGCGGAATTGGTCGCGCAACGGCCATTGCCCTCGCCCGCGCGGGGGCCGATGTGGCGCTGAATTACTACGCAAGCCGCGACGAGGCCGACGCGGCGGCAGACGCGATCCGGCAGTTGGGCCGCCGGACATTGGTGCTCCAGGGGGACGTCGCCGACCAGCCGACGGTGGAACGGTTGGTTCGTGACACAGTCGCGGCGTTCGGGCGGCTCGACATCGCCGTCTCCAACGCCGTCTATAGCGACCGCGAGCCATTCTATCAGGCAAAAATGGAAGGCTTTCGGCGGACGATTGACGTGACAATGTGGGGGGCGTTTTACCTGTTACGTGCCGCCACACAACAAATGATCGCCCAAGGCGGCGGTGGCTCGATCGTAATGATCAGCTCGCCACACGCGTGGATACCCTGCCCCAATGCGATGGCGTACAACATGGCAAAAGCCGCGACCGACCACATGGCTCGGACGGCCGCCACCGAGTTGTATGACCATCGAATCCGCGTCAACATTCTGCACCCCGGATGGATCGATACGCCCGGCGAGCGGAAGTTTGCCGAGGAAGAGGAGATCCGCCGGCCGCAATGAAGCTACCTTGGGGGCGCATGGGCACGCCCGAGGAAATTGGGCGAGGCGTGGTTTTTCTGTGCGATCCGGCCAGCGATTACATGACGGGAAGCGCGCTGCTGATCGATGGCGGCAACACGCTGCCTTGGTGGACGAAAGGTGGAATGGCGGTGCCGCCGTAAGAAAAGCACGAAGGACGGAGCACGAATGACCAATGTAGTTTTGAGCTGGACTCTCCTACATTTGGTGTTCGGAATTCGGTTTCAGTTGGTCATTCTGGTTTCGTCATTCGTCATTTGGCAGACGCGTTGCCGCTGATAGAATCCATTTACGCTGTCAATGTCCTATTCTTCCATCCGTGCGCACGATGTCCTATCTCCTCCCCTGCCCTGCTTGCGGCAACAAGCTACCCGTAGTTGCCGGGCAAGCGGGACAGCTTGTGCAATGCACTTGTGGAGCAGATGTGGAAGTGCCGACGATCCGCGGGTTGCGCGAATTGGAAGAGGTGACGAGCGAGCCGGAGGCATCACCGCGGTGGACCTCACGGCACAGCGTGGCATTTTTGGGTATTTTGATCACGGCCGGCGCACTGGCATTCAGTCTCTATTTGCACTTGCGCGCACCGATATTTGATCCCGGCGGTTATGAAACCGAAGTGCAAGCCGCCACGCCCGAGCAATCGTGGGAACACTGGGTGGGAAACCTCAGGCAAGGCCCGCGGATGCGCGTCAAGGCGGCGGACCACGACGCGATTGTGCGCCGCGCGGTGAAAGACCAATACGTCGAACGCTGGGAGTGGGTGGGTTACGGCCTGGCCGCGCTGGGACTCGTGGTGGCGCTAGCGGGATGGTTTGGAATGCGGACTGGTTCCCCGTTCAAGGGTTAAAGTTCAAGCCCGGACACCTGTATGAAAGCAGCGTACATCAAAGCGACTGGACCAGCCGAGTCGATCGTGTATGGCGAACTGCCGACACCGCCGCCAAAGGGAACCGAAGTCCGAGTGAAGACGGGCGCGGTGGCCGTGAACCCCGTCGATACCTACATTCGCGCAGGCGCGATCGCAATGCCGCTGCCGCTGCCGTTCGTTGTCGGCTGCGACGTGGCGGGCGTGATCGATGCCGTGGGGCCGAACGCCGCCAGGTTCAAGCCTGGCGATCGCGTATGGGGCTCGAACCAAGGACTGCTCGGCCGGCAAGGCACATTCGCGGAATATGTGGTGACCGACGAGGAGTGGCTTTATCCATCACCAACCGGCGTGAGCGATGACGACCTGGCGGCGACCGCGCTCGTTGGGATTACTGCGCATCTGGGCCTCGTGCGCGATGCGAAGCTCGAGCGCGGCGAGACGCTGTTTGTCAACGGCGGCGCTGGCGGCGTGGGAAGCATGGTCGTGCAAATGGCGAAGATTGTGGGTGCTCGTGTGATTACAACAGCCGGCAGCGACGAGAAAGTCGAACAGTGCAGGAAGCTCGGCGCCGATCTGGCGATCAACTACAAGTCGAAGAACGTGGACGACGAGGTAAAGCGGTTTGCACCGGACGGAGTGAATGTGTATTGGGAGACGCTCCGCGAGCCGAACTTCGAGCGGACCGTGAATCTGCTGGCCGAGCGCGGGCGAATGATCTTGATGGCCGGGCGCGAAGCAAAACCGACATTTCCTGTCGGACCGTTTTACGTGAAGGGCTGCTCGCTCTACGGCTTTGTGATGTTCAAAGCGACGCCGGCCGAGCAGCGCGCAGCGCCGAGGACATTAACCGCTGGCTGGCGGCGGGCAAACTAAAGAGCAAGATCGACCGCGTGCTGCCGCTGTCGGAGACGGCGGCCGCGCACAAACTGCAAGAGGAAAGCACCGTCGGCAAGAGCGGTAAGCTGTCGGGGAAGATTGTGCTGAGGCCGTAACACCGTTCAGGGCCTGGCCGAGGGGCATTCTAACCCATTTCTAACGCGACTGGCATCGCGCCTTTGGCCAAACTAGAGTTGCATAATCCAACCGTGTGTGGCCCACGCTACTGCTTTCATTGAGAGCCTGCGCCAATGAATGATGTCACGAACCTTGCCGATTTGATCGATGCGCGTATTTCGCGGCGGGCAGCGCTTTTGGGGATTGCCGGCAGTGCGCTGGCCGCGACGAACGGATTGGTCGCTGACACAGATGCAGCGAGCGAACCGGCGAACGATTCACCGAGCACGCTAACGTTTCGCGAGATCAAACACGGAATCGACGGCCGACACCATGTCGCCAAGGGATACTCGGCAGAGGTCGTGCTCCGCTGGGGAGATCCAGTCGAAAACGACGCGCTGCCGTTCGCTATCACACAGCAATCGCCCAAAGCGCAGGCCAAACAGTTCGGCTACAACAACGACTTCATTGCCTTCATGCCGCTGCCGCGCGGCTCAAACTCAAGCGATCACGGCCTGTTGTGCGTGAACCATGAGTACACTGTCGCGCAACTCATGTTTCCGGGATTCAAGGACAAGCTCGACTCGTCGGACAAGATGACCAAGCGGCAGACGGACATCGAGCGTACGGCACACGGCCATTCCGTCGTCGAAATCAAACGAACCGACGCCGGTTGGCAACGCATCGCCGACAGCAAGTTCAATCGCCGAATTACCGCCAACACCAAAATGCGAATCAGCGGTCCGGCGGCTGGGGACGAGCGGCTGAAAACCAGCGACGATCCGAACGGCACGCGCGTGATCGGCACGCTAAACGACTGCGCGGGCGGTGTCACGCCGTGGGGGACCGTGCTCATGGGCGAGGAAAACTTCGACGGTTACTTCGCGGGCGAACTGGCAAAGCACAATAATCCGCTGGTGATCGAACGCGAGAAAAAGAACCTGGCGCGTTACGGGCTCGTAAACAAGCCGAAGTCCGACTACTCTTGGAGCCGGTTTTACGATCGATTTCGAATCGAAAACGAGCCCCGCGAATCCAACCGCTTTGGCTGGGTGGTGGAGTACGACCCTTTCGATCCAGAGAGCGTCCCGGTGAAGCGGACGGCGCTCGGTCGGTTCAAGCACGAGGGAGCTACGTGCACACTCGCCAGATGGCCGGGTCGTGGTCTACTCCGGCGACGATGGCAAGGACGAGTTTCTCTACCGCTTTGTGAGTCAGGGGCGGTACGATCCGGCGGACTCCGAGAACAATCGCAATCTTCTAGATCACGGCACGCTTTACGTGGCGCGGTTCGAACGCAATGGCACGCTGGCGTGGCTGCCGCTGGTGCACGGCAAGGAACCGCTAACTGAGAAAAACGGTTTCACGAACCAGGCCGACGTTTTGATCGATGCGCGTCTGGCGGGAAGCCTGCTCGGCGCGACGCCGATGGACCGGCCCGAAGACGTGGAGGTGAATCCCGCGACAGGCCGTGTGTATGTCATGCTCACCAACTTCGCCGAACGCAAGATGCCGAATCCCCCGAACCCGCGCGCGGCCAATAAGCACGGGCATATCATCGAGCTTTACCCACCGGTGCGCGATAACCGTATCGACCACGCCGCGGACGAGTTTCGCTGGGACATTTTCCTATTGGGCGGCAATCCAGCCATTCGCGAGGATCTCGCGGCGTATCATCCCGGCGTGTCCTCCAATGGGTGGCTGTCGTGCCCAGATAATTGCGCATTTGACAACGAGGGCCGGCTGTGGATCGCGACCGATGGTTCGCAAGAGGCAAGCAAGGTCAGCGATGCGATCTACGCCTGCGACACGACGGGACCAGGCCGGGCACTTACGCGACAATTCTTTGCGCGCGACCGGCGCCGAAGTGTGTGGGCCATGCTTTACGCCCGACGGCACGACTTTCTTCATATCGGTGCAGCACCCGGGCGACGACGACGGTTCGACGTTCGACAAGCCGAGTACGCGCTGGCCGGACTTCGACGACAAGATGCCGCCGCGACCGGCGGTCGTTGCGGTGTGCCGAAAGGACGGCGGCAAAATTGGCGCGTGACGTCAATTGCGTAGGCTATTGCGCGTATGAGTTAGTCAACAACGTGCACGAGCTCTTCAACCGCAACTGCCGAAACTGGGGCGGCGCTGGTGACAACTTGCCCGCTATCGATTGCGTCGCCATTCGTGTGCAGCGACATGACCGACTTGACCGACTCGATTTCCAGGGCCTCTTCGACCGTGATCTCGCGTGCCGCCGCGTCCTTGGTCGCCATGTAGTTTTGCACGTAAGCCACCGATTCGTCGACCGTGTCAGCCTGTACCAATACCAGGTCGCCCGCACCCGCGCGGTCGAGCACGCGTTGGATTGCAGGGAACACTCCGGCGACTTCGTTGATTTCGGTTGCGCGTCCGCCAACGTTCACGCCTTGACGCAACAGGCGCATGATCTCACCTGACTTGCGTCCGCGAATGTATTGGTCCTCGTATAGATAAATGACGTCGAATGCCTTGGCCAACAGTTCGCCCTGACGAATCATATCGCAGTCGCGCCGGTCGCCGGCCGAAGTGTAAACACAAAGCCGCCGCTCGTGGGGAAACTGATCGATCACATCGACCATCGCACGGAGCGACGATACGTTGTGACCATAATCCACGATCACCGTGGCGCCATTGATTTCCAACAGGTTGAAGCGACCGGGTGAACTTTGCATGTCGGCGCCAAAAGTCTCGAGGCTGGCGCGGATCAATTCGCGTGAGTAGCCCAGGCTCCAGGCAGCGCCGACAGCCGCCAGCGTGTTTTCGACTTGGAAGGCGATCCGACCGCCGTGCGTAAGCGGGACGCGGTCAAGCGACACAAGCGGCACCTCGCGCTGGCCCTCGCAAAGATAAATCTCGTTGTCGCGGACGATGACCGCCTTTCCACCCTTGGCACGGTGCTTGGTGATCACCTCGTGTTCGGCGTCGATCGCGAAGTACACGATCGAACCTGCGCAACACGACGCCATCTCGGCCGTTAGCGCGTCGGCGGCGTTGAGCACGGCCACCCCACTAGGCGCGGTCGCTTCGACGACCGTACGCTTCACACGCGCGAGCTTTTCGAGACTGTCAATGTCGGACAGACCCAGGTGGTCCCCTTCGCCGATATTCGTGACCACGCTCACGTCGCAGCGGTCGAAGCCGAGCCCCGCGCGGAGAATGCCTCCGCGAGCGGTTTCAAGCACCGCGATATCCACCTCGGGGTTGAGCAGAACGTTTTGCGCACTTTGCGGGCCGCTGCAGTCGCCGGCGTCAATTCGCCGGTTTTGAAGGTAGATTCCGTCAGTGCACGTGTAGCCGACGCGCTTGCCGGTTTGCGCTGCAATGTGAGCGATGAAGCGCGTCGTCGTCGTTTTGCCATTCACGCCCGTAACGGCAACGATGGGAATCCGCCCGTTGTCCCCTTCGGGAAAGAGAGTGCCGACGATTGCTTCGCCAACTGGGCGCGGCGAACCGGCCGACGGCTCTAAATGCATTCGCAATCCGGGCGCCGCGTTGACTTCGACGATCACGCCCTCCTGCTCTTCCAACGGGCGGCCAATGTCCTCGCAGACGACATCCACGCCGGCGATATCAAGCCCAACCACGCGCACCGCGGTCACAGCGCGTGCAATGACCTCGGGATGGACGCGGCCGGTAACGTCGGCGGCCGTACCGCCGGTGCTCAGGTTGGCGTTGCGACGGATGATTACCTTGGCGGCGGCCGGCGGAACGGACTGAGGCGTGTAGCCCTGGCTGGCAAGGACTGTGAGCGAGACCGCATCGAGCGGAATCTTGCTCAGGCACGTAGCGTGGTCTTCGCCTCGGCGTGGATCCTTATTGACGGCTTCAATCAGCCCGGCGATGGTATGCACTCCGTCGCCGATGACCTGTGCCGGTTCCCGGCGCGCGGCGGCAATCAGGCGATCGCCGATCACGAGCAAACGGTAGTCGTCGCCAGGAGCGAATTTCTCGACCATCACCGTCTCTTCTTCATGGCGAGCGGCGGCGTACGCTGCGAGAACTTGGTCCTTGTTGTTGAGATTGGTCGCAACACCGCGCCCCTGGTTGCCAAATTGCGGCTTCACGACGACCGGGTAACCAATGTCTGCGGCGGCTTCCACGGCCTCTTCGGCGTTTTCAACCGGGCGACCATCCGGCACCGGTACGCCGACGGCCGCCAACAGCGTGCGCGTCAGCTCTTTATCCTGGGCGATCGATTCGCCGATTGCGCTGGTGCGATCGGTTTCGGAAGCCAGGATCCGGCGCTGCTTTGAGCCATATCCAAGCTGCACCAGGCTGCCCGCATTCAACCGCCGCGCAGGAATGCCGCGCGCGATAGCCGCGCGCACGATCGCGCCGGTGCTTGGCCCGAGGCGAGTTTGCTCTGCGAGCACTCGGAGCTCCTTGATTGCGGCGGGCACGACGAACGGGCGGTCGTAAACAGCCGCCAAACAACAATCTCGCGCTAACTCAAGAGCGCGGCGTGCAACCGCCTCTTCGGTGTATTCGATGGCGACTTTATAAACGCCTTCTTCGGCGGTTTCACGCGTGCGGCCGAAGCCCGCCTCGCAACCCGCCAACGATTGAAGTTCGAGCGCCACGTGTTCGAGGATGTGGGCCTGATACGTGCCCCGGCGAAGCCGCTCGAAGAAGCCGCCGCGATGACCAATGCTGCAGCGATGCTCGATCATTGTGGGAAGCCAGCTCGTCAACCGTTCGTTGAAGCCCGGAAGCTCGTCGGACGACGCATCCTTTAATTCACCCAGATCGACCCAAGCTTCGAGGACCGGGAAATTAGCCCAATAGTTCGGGCCGCGCAGGGCCAGCACCTTCCTGAGTTCCATTTGTGACTGCTCGTAGTAGCTCTAGGTTGGAATTTGCCTCTAATCAATCACGACGCGCATCCACACGCGGGACTGTGCGCGACGCCGGACATTAAACGATTCCTGTCAATTCGTAATTTCTTCGGTTCCGCGGCTGAAAAGTTGTAGTTCGAAAAATCGACACCGCAACGCTGTTTGATTTACAAGGAAGGCCTTAAGCCGCGATGAATGCTGTTGAACTGATAAAGACTATTTGCCTTACGAATACAACGGTAGCGAGTGTTCTCGACTCTCCTGAGGTTGGGTGTCGAATAAAAGGATCCACGTCACGCAAATCGGTGGCGAATGTACGATCACGGCGCGGCTTTCAGGCGGGATCTGCAAAAGTGCAGTGGTGCGCACGGCAGGCAAGTAATTAAAGCTAGAAGCGAAGATGCACCGACCGATTGCGAGTGGGCAGCGCCAAAACCTCGTAACGGAAACACTCGGCCTAGGCTGCCGCCGGCAGCCCGATTACAACTACAACGTAATAATGACAATGGATCAGGCGCGACCGCGGCACTTCCCCAGGCCGGCTGAAAGACAGGTCGGCTCCGCCGTTGTTGCTGTCTCGCCTCAGAATACCGGTTATCCGCGGTTTGACGCCTGTATCGTAATGCTATCAATTTCGCAGTCAAGCCTGTGGTTTCCCCAAATACCTCGATCTACCGAAATCCGTCATTGTTTCCAGATTGGCGCCACTACACCGGCTCGCATCCTGTGTGCCAATGAACTATCCGGTTTAGACTTCGATCCCGGTGCGGGCCGCAGATGCGGACCGTGGCTTGCTGCAAGACTTGGACCAACGGCAACAGCCGGCAAATCAGACCTTGGCCGCAAACGACTAACGTCGCTTTCCCTTGGCTAACCGCATTGACGCCCAAATTGAAATCCCGGCCCGATGGCTGCGCGAGTTCGATCACAACTCCTTGCCAGCGAATCGGTTGTAACCTGGTTTGAACCGAACCTCGATGAGCGATTGAATTACGTAGCAGGGCTATTGGTTCTGACCGACCAGCGGTTTTTGGCTTTTGTCCCAAGTAAACAGGCTGCCAATGGAGAGGTTTTAGCGGCCGCGCCCGTGCTGTCGTGGAGTCTTTCTGACAACATCGCGTTGCAAACTCGCGACCAGGCGTCATCCGGGGCAGTTGAGTTAATTGGACCCGCCGGCCGCTTGGCCGTATGGCGATATACGGCCGGCAAGTCGGCAGCAGCACACCGGTTTGTTCAGCGGTATGCCGGGGTCAAAACCGGCGACCAACGCCAAGCATCGGTCTCCATCTGCCCTAACTGCGGCGGCGTCATTCCGCCAGATACCGCGGACTGTCCACAGTGCTCGCCACAGGTGGCGCCGCCTCCCGTCTCGTCGCTACTCCGGCTCGTGCAGTTCGCGCGGCCGCGTGCGGGCATGATCGTGGTTGGCTTCCTGCTAACGGTGGCTGGAACGGCGGCCAGCCTGGTGCCGCCGTACCTGACGATGCCGCTGATCGACGAGGTGCTGATCCCCTACTCGCAAGGCCAACCTCACGATCCCACTCTGGTGTATTGGCTCTTAGGTGGGTTGGCAATTGCGGCATTCGCCGCCTGGCTGCTCGACTGGGCCAAGACATTCGTACTCGCGCGAGTCAGCGAGCGAATTAGCGCCGACATGCGCAATCGCACGTATCGCCACCTGCAAGAGTTGTCGCTTGAGTTCTTTGGCGGCAAGCGGACCGGCGATCTGATGTCGCGCATTGGCAGCGATTCCGACCGAATCTGCAATTTCCTGTCGCTCAATCTGATCGACTTTGCGGCCGACGTGTTGATGATCGTGATGACGTCGGTGATCCTGTTGAGCATCGAGTGGAAGCTGGCGCTGGTGGCGCTGATTCCGTTCCCGTTCATCGTGGCCCTCGTTCATCTCGTGCGCCAGCGCTTGCGGCGCGGCTTTCGCCAGTCCGGCATTGCCTGGGCCGAGATGACCAGCGTCTTGGCTGACACGATCCCCGGCATCCGCGTCGTCAAGGCATTCGCTCAGGAAGAGCGCGAAGTCGAACGCTTCGAGCGCGCCAACGCGCGCGTGCTCGGAACAAACGACCGCGTAAACGTTGTGTGGGCTTTTTTTGGCCCGATGGTCACGCTGCTGACGGAAATCGGCCTGTTGAGCATTTATGCGTTTGGGACATATCTCGTGTTTCAAGATGCGATCCGCGTTGGCGTATTGGTGGCATTCATCGCGTACATCGGTCGTTTCTATACGAAGATCGATTCGCTCATCCGCATGGTCACCGCCGTACAGCGCGCGGCCGCCAGCTCACACCGCATCTTCGAAATCCTCGATAAGCAGCCAAGCGTTGCCGAGCCGAGCGATCCAATTCATCCAGGACGAATTCAGGGCGCCATTGAAATCCGCGACGTGCGGTTCAAATACGGCACGCGCGAGGTGCTGCACGGGCTGAACTTTTCGATCGCACCGGGAGAAATGATCGGCCTGGTCGGCCCCAGCGGCGCGGGAAAGAGCACGCTCATCAACCTGATTTGCCGATTTTACGACGTCGCTGAGGGGGCGATTCTCGTGGACGGCCACGACATCCGCCGGTTTCCAATCGCGGAGTATCGGGAGAACATCGGCATCGTGCTCCAGGATCCGTTTCTCTTTTATGGCACAGTTGCCGAGAATATCGCCTACGGTCGGCCGGGCGCCACGCGCGACGAGATCATCGACGCGGCACGCGCCGCGCGCGCACACGAATTCATCCTGCGATTGCCCGACGGCTACGATTCGATCGTCGGCGAACGCGGTCAATCGCTATCCGGCGGCGAGCGCCAGCGAATCTCGATCGCACGAGCATTGTTGATCGATCCGCGGATCCTGATCCTCGACGAAGCAACGTCGTCGGTCGATACCGAGACCGAACGAGAAATCCAACGGGCGCTTGAGAACCTGATCGAGGGCCGGACGACGCTTGCGATTGCGCATCGGCTGAGCACGCTGCGCCGCGCCGACCGGCTGGTGGTCATCGAGCGCGGCAACATTGTCGAGGTTGGCTCGCACGATGAATTGCTGGACCGCGGAGGCACTTACACGCGCCTTCATCAAGCGCAGGTCGAAATGGCGCGGGAAATTGGTATTGGCTAGCCTCAACACGGTGAGTCGCTGTCAAAAGGGGACTGGCTCCGAGTCAAAACTATTCTCATACGTAATTAAACGGTAACGGCGAGGTGCCTGTCCCCTTTTTAACACTGTTCGAGTTGGACTTTTTATGAACGAGCGTAAGTCCCAAAACGGCGCTCCCGCGCGGATCGACTTTCGGCTGCACCGCGATGCGCTCGGCCGACTGGTCTTCGTCGGCGACAAAGGAGCTGAGCACGCTGGCGTGGAGCCGGTTCGCGGGTTTCCCGTCTCCGATCCCGACTACGGCGTTTCGATCGTCGATGAGAACGGCGGTGAGTTGGTCTGGATACGCCGGCTCGCCGATCTGCCGGCGCGAATTGCGCGAGTTGATCGAACAGGAATTGGATCAGCGAGAGTTCATGCCGGTCCTCTCGCGGATCGTGCGGATTTCTGCCAATTCCGAACCTTGCGAGTGGGAGGTCGAAACCGATCGCGGCCGCACGACATTTTTGCTGAAGACCGACGAAGACGTCCGCCGCATCGACGACCGCCGCGCAATGATCACCGACAGCAACGGTATCCCCTACTTGATAGAGAACATCGACGCGCTCGATTCCAAGAGCCGGCGGTACTTGGAGCGGTATTTGTAGCGCGAAAAAGGAACCAGCTAATTCGATTCACGCTACCGTTCGCGTACCGCGGCTCGGCAAAGCGCATACATCGCCGCTTGCACGACCGCCATGCCGCCCAAAAGCGCTAACGCATACCCGCTGACATCACTCCAACCGCGATATGCTGGGATGGCGGTGAGCAACGATAATGCACCCAATCCGCCATACACAGTCGCCGCTGTATCAAGCCACGACCAGCTTGGTTCGCGCAATAAATCCTTGGCGCCAACGAGCTGCCGATACGTGTTCCACGTACCGGCCACCGACCCGCCGCCCCCCACGATGCAGCCAATGGCGGCTCCTATCCATCCCCAGAATGCGTGAGTACCCGGCTCCTCCAGGAAGTAAGCCAATACCCCAACCACAAAACCCGCCGTGATCACCAGCGCCACCGACCACCAGGCCTCCACCACACATCAGCAGCAGGGCTAATCGAGGCGGTTCGTCGGCCGTTGTGCCGGCGGTAACCGCCAACGTCTGCCTAACGCCGCTGGGTGCCACGTCGGATGCGGCCGCTTTCGACACCACGCCCCGCGCCTGCACCGTCTCCGCAATGCCGGCCGCAATGAGCAGAGCTCCCAAAGCCATCACCGCCGGTACGCCCGGCAGCATCTGACGGTGCAACGTAACGCGCCGGTCTTGCGCTTCGCGCTCGACAAACGCCACATCGCTCAATGCGCCTTGTCGTTCCCGCCTTTCCTTCGTCAACGCATCGGGCTCCGCCGCGAACTGCACTCGACTATTCATCGGAAACGACGGATCGAACATGACGCCTATGGCGAGATATATGATCAGACCTCCGGCCATCATCAAGCCGATTCGATAGCCACGGCGATGCACAAGAGCCGACAACATGATCACCATCATGACTGCAAGGCACACAATCGTCGTACCAATGCCTTGCCACAAATCAGTGCCCCTAGCAACGACTTCAGCGAAAACTCCGGACCGATAGTCGAACGTGCCATCGCTATACAGATATTGCTCGTCAATCAGCGTGTGCGAGAAGGCTGCACGTATTCGTATCCACGGAAGCAGCAACATGTTGATGCCCAGCATGCACAGCGCAAATACTGCGATCCGAAGTGCGAAACTGGAGCTTTGCGCCGAATTGCTTGATCCACCACCATCTCCCGTTGCGCACATGCAGATTGGCCAACGGCGACTGGCCCCCCGATGTCGCCGACTCCACACGCTCCACGTCCGTTTTCACTTCCATCGCCCGCTGATACCGCCGCTCCGGATCTTGTTCCAGGGCATGCAACACGATCTCGTCGAGCCGTACATCGACTCGCACCTTGTGGGACGGAGGCTGAAATCGCCCCAGAGGCAGTTCGCCGGTCAAGAGCTCGTAAAACACCACGCCCAGCGAGTAGATGTCGGCGCGGTGATCGACCGCCCGCGTCCCCTGAAGCTGCTCCGGCGCCATGTATCGAACCGTGCCCATCACCTGCTCGGTGCGCGTCAGACCGGAGTCGTCGGCCACCGGATGTAACAACTTCGCCAGGCCGAAGTCCGCGATCTTCACGCGGCCGCGGCGGTCGATCAGGATGTTCTCGGGCTTGATGTCGCGGTGAACGATTCCCTCTTCGTGAGCATACTCCAGCGCGTCACAAATCTGCCGCACGATCGCCAGCGCCTTCGCCGCGTCGATTTGCCGGGTGCGAAGCGCTTTGCGCAGGTTCACCCCATCGACGTACTCCATCACGAAATAACAGAAGTCGCCCGTACAGCCCAAGTCGTGCACGGTGACGATGTGCGGATGATTAAGCCGCGCCAGTGCGCGGGCCTCACGTGTGAATCGATCGGTAAACGCTCGGTCGCGGCCCAGCGACGGCGGCAGTATTTTTACCGCCACCATCCGGTCGAGGGCCGACTGCCGCGCTTTCATACACCGCGCCCATACCGCCCCGTCCGAGCAGTTCCAGCAACGCAAGTTGCGGAAAATGCGGAGCGAGCTCGTCGATTGTCGGCGGCGCGAAGCTCGTGCGATAGGCCCCGGTCTGCGCTTCCGCTCTCAGACTCGGCCGATTTTGCCACAACGCTCTCGCTTTCCAGGCCGACTTCAAGCAAACATCGCGGGCAAAGACCCTCTGTGCCCTCGGGCATCTCCGTTCCGCATCGACTGCATCGACGAACCTCGGTCATAGCCCGATTCTCCCCTGGTCGGCTAGTTACTTCTACCGGGAAATGCCGGGCGGGTTACAGCACAGGAACACGGCCGACGAAATTATTCACCCGAGCGACCGAAGTAGCTCTCGCAATTCGTCGTCCAGGTCGGCGGGGTCAGATAACGTCTCGGCGATCGTCGCTTTGAGCAGCTGCCGGTATCGCTTCCGCAGCCGGTGCACCGCAGTTTTGACTGTCCCCTCGTTCATCCCAAGCTTCTCAGCGGCGAATGCGTAGGCCGTTTCTTCATCGCTGGGCGTCAGATATCGCTTCAATTCCTCAAACTGCCGATCTTTTCCGGCTGCTTCCTGCTCCGAGCGCAAGACAGCCAACACGGCGTCCAATAGAGCGATCGCCCACTCCCGATCGAACATCTGCTCGGGCGTCGTGCAGTCGGCGGGTTCCAGCCGATAACGCGACTCGCCGTCGTCGAAATCGATTGATAAGATGCGGCGCCCGCCCCGCGCTTTTGGGCTCGTGCTCGTTCGGCCTCATGCGACAGAAAGTTCTTAAAGGCCGACAGTAGAAACGAACGGAACCGGCCGCGCGGGATCGGCGACGGCCCACGTATTTTTTTCCAGCAATTGTGCGAAAAACGACTGGGTTAGGTCTTGCGATTGGTCGGCGTCGCCGGTTCGTCGCCGCGCGAAGGCGTAAAGAGGAAACCAATACGTGGCGCAGAGTCTTTCAAGCGCCTGCTGTGCTTCCAGCGAGGCGGAGGCGCCGGCCGCGCGCACCAGGCTCCATTGCGTCGTCGCGAAGTGTTCGGATGGCATATTACTTCGGCGGCAGGCGCAGCGCGCCATCCAGCCGGATCACCTCGCCGTTGAGCATCGAGTTTTCGACAATGTGTTTCGCCAGCGACGCAAATTCATCCGGACGGCCGAACCGCGCGGGAAACGGAACTCCTGCGGCCAGCGCTTTTCGCACGTCCTCGCGCGCCTCCCCCATCATCGCCGTGTCGAAAGCGCCCGGCGCGATCGCCATCACACGGATGCCAAACCGCGCCAGCTCGCGCACGATCGGCAGCGTGATGCCGGCCACCGCCGCCTTACTGGCCGAATACGCGGCCTGTCCGATCTGCCCCTCGCTTCCGGCGATCGACGACGTGTTGATGATCACGCCGCGCTCGCCCTCATCGGTCGGCTGATTGATCGACATTGTCGCGGCCGCCAGCCGAACAACGTTAAACGTGCCAACCAGATTGACCTCGATCACGCGGCGAAACACCTCCAAATCGTGCGGCCCGTCCTTGCCTACGACACGCTCGGCATGCAGAACTCCGGCACAGTTAATCGCGCCGTGCAGGCCGCTGAAATCGCTCACCGCAACATCAATCGCGGCTTGAACGTTGTCCGGGTTTGTCACGTCAACGCAAAGAAAGCGCGCCGCTTTGCCCAACTTATCGGCGAGCGCCTTGCCGGCCGCCTCGTTCAAGTCGGCGATGACAACACGGGCGCCGGCCGACGCAAACAGCTCGACGCAGCCTCTGCCAAGGCCAGACGCGCCGCCCGTGATCAAGAATGTGCGGTCTTTTAATTGCAAAATCAGTCTCCGCTTATAGGCAGTCCACCTAAGCGCATTTCGCGCTCGATCGCCTTGACCTTCGTGCCATCCGTCAGGTTCGTCTCCGGCGCCAGCACAAGCTGCTCACCAGGCGACACGCCAGTGCGCACCTCGACCTGCTCGTCGTTCATCAGCCCGGTCTCGATCGGCTGCAACCGCGCACGGCCATCGCGAACGACGTACACCTGCCATTTTCCATCGGCCCCGCGGAACAATGCCGATCGCGGTATGACAGCGCGCCGCTCTGCTCGGCGGTGATAATCCGCACGCGCACTCGGTAGTCCACGCCCAACTCCCATTCCTTGTTCTGGCGCTTGGCGATCAATCGCTCGCGGTCTGCTTCGTTGAAAGCCACGATCACTTTCACCCGCTGCTGCTCGACTCCCAGCGAGCTGACCTTCGTAAATCCAGCCGGGTAGATGTTCTTGACCTTACCGTGGAGCACATCGTTGCCGATCGACGGCCCATAAACCTCGGCCGCTTGGCCTTCTTTTACCTTGACGACTTCCTGGCTCAGAATATCCACTTCGACCTCAAGTTCCTCCAGATCGCCGATGGTCAACAGCACGGTCCCCGCCGTCACCATCCGCTCGTCGGTCATCGGCCGCTCAAGCACCACTCCGTCCACAGGGCTTATCATCCGCCCGCGATCCTGATCGCGCTTGGCCTCCTGCCAGCGAACTTTCGCTTCCTCCTTTTGCTGCGCAAGCACCTCATGCGTGAGCTTCTTGCGGCCGATGTATTCGATCAGCGTGACCGGCATCAAGTTCGTCGCCGCCTGGATCGCCTCCATTGCACGCAACACTAGCTGATCCTGCTGATACTGCACGTCAGCCTCGACCACTGCCAGCTTAGCCGCCTGGTATTCCTCTTCGGTCTTCGCGCCGCGAGTGGTTGTGTAAAGCTTGTAGATCCGATCGAGGTTGTTCTTGGCGAATTCATACTTCGCCGCGCCCGATCGCACGCGCTCCTTCGCCGCTTCAACCGATCGATCGGTGGACTCCACGAACTTGTAAGACTGCTTCAGCGTGACGTTCTCCACGCTCGCGTCGTCGTTCTCCTTGATCTGCGCCTCGAGCCGATCAACCGCGGCGGTCACCGCGTCCATCTGAAGCTTCAAATCCTCCGGCACCACCTGCGCCACCACCTGGTCCTTCGTCACCGGCGTCCCTTCGTCCAGCGCGATCTCCTCGATCCGGCCGGTAAACGGCATGGTGATGTGATACGTTCGCGGCAATCGCGTCTTCCCGCGCTCGTCAATCGTCTCGCGAATGTGACCGATCGATGCCTTGGCCACTTCGACCGGCGCACCGTTGTCAAAAAATGCGCTGCCCACTGCAACCGCGACAACGGCGGCGCCAATTGTGCCCAGGATGATGTAGGTCTTCATGGTTTACTCTTTTCGAATTCTACCACGTTCCAAGTCCCGTCATTCCTTCACGTTCAGCGCTTCCCGCCAATCCATCCGGTTAATGTCCCGCTGCACGAACAAATGTGCCGCCAGACCGAATACCATCGCCAAGGCAAAAGTTTTCAGCATCACCACTGGCGGCATGATCAGCGGAAAACGGAACATCTCGGTGTCGTACACCGCGGTCAAATACCAGATCAAAAGGTAGCCCAGCGGAAATCCGCAGATCGTACCCAGCACGTTGAGCACCATGCTCTCGCGCAGGAAAAAACCGCCGATCTGCCACTCGCTGTAACCGAGCACGCGCAGCGTGGCCACCTCCCGCCGCCGCTCCGCCAGTCCGATCAGCGAAGTATTGAGCAGACTGGAGAAGAAGATCACCGCCGCAAATATTGTGATCAACCCAATCACGACGTCTTGCGTCTTGATCAACGTTTCGTTCAGGTTGCGGATGTTGCTGGCCCGCTCGTTAAACGCTTGCAACGCCGGCAACTGCTTGATCTCACGATAAAACGAAGGATACACCTCGCGCCGCGGGTCCATCTCAAGCTGCACGCCGGTCAGCGCGAACTCCTCGTCGATTAGCCGGCTCAGGTAATTGATCTCGGCGTACACCGACAGACCGATGTAGCTGTCGGCGATCGCGACGACCGGAAGCTGCCGCACCGTGCGCAGCCCCTGCGCCGGCCGCACGGTCACGCAATCGCCCACACGCAGATTCAATAGCTCAGCCATCTTTCTGGTCATCGCCAGGCCGGCCTCGGGCACGCGAATTTTGCGACCCGACAAATCACGCGGCTGCGTCAGCGTTGCGCCAGGCGCAAGCCCAGTAATCCCCCCCTTGCGGTGAAACTGCCCGTTGTAAAAGTCGCAGGCAACGTCCAGCACCGGCTCGGCGCGATCGACCCCCGGCAGCCGTCTCGCTTCGTACAAAGCGTCGTAGCCTCGCTCGTCCTTGAAGCTCAAATCCACGTCGCTGCTCATCACCTTGTCGAACTGAAAGTCAACCAGATAGCGCGTGCAAAACTGCAGCGTTAACCCCGTAGTCAACAGCGCCGTGCCCATCGTGGCCGCGAACAGGCCGACCGCGGACCGTAAGCGGTTGCGGATTACATTTCGCAAGACCATGCGCCAGCCAAACGACAACCGCCCCCAGATCCACGGCAATCCCTCCAGCCAGATGTGGCCGCCTTGTTTCGGCGGCTTGGGCCGCATCGCCTCGGCCGGCCGTAGCTTCAGCGCCGCGTACGCTCCCTGCGCCGACCCGATGAGCGCACATAGCAGGCTCACTATCAGCCCCGTAACGTACAGCTCGGTATAAAATTCATTGTGCAGGTTGGGGAACTCGAAAAACGTCTTGTACATCTCCGTGACCCACACAGCCATCTCGTAGCCAAGCCAACATCCGATCAGCCCGCCGCCCAGCCCAATCAACCCGCCGAACTTCGTGAAGTGCAGAAAAATCTGCGCGCTCGAATAGCCCAGTCCCTTCAGCGTGCCGATGATCACGCGCTGCTGATCGATCAACCGCGCCATCAGCACGTTGAGCACCAGCGCCGCAACCGCCATGAAGATCACCGGCATGATCGTCGCAAACGTCCCGACACCCTTGATTTCGTCCGACAAAAACCGCGTCGGCGGCTGATCCTCGCGCGGCGTTTTGGCAAACACGCCGTACGGCTCGAGCTTGCTCTCAATCGCCGCCAGAATCGGTTCCGGATGATCGCGATACTCCGGTGCCAACAGCCCCGTCACCTGGTTACACGCGCCGTCCATGTCGAATACTTCCTCGGCGTACGTCTGCTTGACGTAGAACACGCCGAACCGCTCGGCATCGGGCGTGATCGAGCCCGGGCTGACCAGATACACAAACTCGCTCGAGATCGCCGTGCCGACGATCAACAGCTCTTCGCGGCGGTTGTTGAGGATCAGGTGAATCCACTGCCCCGGATGCAGCCCGTGCTTGCGGGCGAAATTGTCGTTGACCAGCACTTCGTTCCGCCGCCGCTCCGTGAAATAGCCGCCCCGCTTCAGCACCACGTCGTTGATCACGTGCGTCGGCAGGTCGGGCAGCGACAGCACCAAACCATTGAGCGGGTACTCCGCCCGCTCCAGATCGACGGTCGCAAAAAACTGAATCCGCGGATGTATTTCGCTCACGCCGGGAATTGCGGCGACTTCGTCCAGCTCCGCCAGCGGCGCTTTTTTTAGATCGATCCAGAAGTCGGCCAGCCGGCTCTCGGCGAAGTATTGGTCTTTGGCCAGCGACAAGTTGTTATACGCCGACCGCATGTAGATCAGGCACATCACGCCCACGGCCACGAGGCTGGTGATCGCCAGGATCAGGCCTTTGCTGGCCCGCGCTTCTCGCAACAACTTGCGATCGAGCACGTTCACCAGACGATCTCCTCGGGCGGCGTCGGTTCTTCGTTTTCGTGCATCTCGACGATCTCGCCGCTGCGCAAACGCACCACGCGGTCGCCCGCGTCGGCCAACGCCCCGTTGTGCGTGATCACCATGACCGTTTTGCCAAGCCGGTTCTTCAGATCCACCAACAGCCGCAACACCTTCTTGCCCGTCTCAAAGTCGAGCGCGCCAGTCGGCTCGTCGCACAACAGCAACTCCGGGTTCTTCGCCAACGCGCGGGCAATCGCCACGCGCTGCTGCTCGCCGCCCGACATTTGCGACGGAAAATGATCCTTCCGTTCCGCCAGCCCAACCAGATCGAGCACCTGCTCCACGTCCATCGGGTTGGCGCTGATCTCGGTCGCGACCATCACGTTTTCGCGCGGTCAGATTCGGCACGAGGTTATAGAACTGAAATACAAACCCAACAGTCTCGCGGCGATAGCGCGTCAGCTCGCGCGGCGACGCGTCAGAAATATCGCGCTCGCGATACCACACGCGGCCGCAGCTCGGAACATCCAGCCCGCCGATGATGTTCAGCATCGTCGTCTTGCCGGAACCCGACGGGCCGACGAGCACCAACAGCTCGCCGTGATAGATTTCCAGCGAAATGCCCTTGAGCACCTCGACGGCGACCTCGCCCATCTGATACGTCTTCCCGACGCTGTCCAGATGCAACAGGATGTCGTCGTTCATGGGACGAATCATCGGTGGGGTCGTATTCGGATGTTCGGATGCCATCTGAGATCTACGCGCTAGTTTAGCCGCAATGAAAACGATCAATCGAGCAGAACAACTCGGCTTCGTACCTCGCATGACAGCCGGTCGCGGCGACTAGTTCGGCCACTTTGCGAAATTTTTCACAAACTATTCCCAAAAAATAAAAAGTCGTTTCCCCACATAAGTTTACGACTTATTCGATGAGAAGTAAATCAGCGCGAAAGCATGCCAGCCACACGGCTGATGGATGGTTGCGGCCTCGAACCAAGCCGGGTTACGATAAGCCCTTTTCCCTTCGGCTCTTAGAATGCCCGCAGATGGTTTGCGCGACGATCTCGACGTCTGCCTGACTAAGCCAACCTCGACACGCCAACCGCGTACCTATCAATATGCCAATTGACCATTACAGTCCCTGTCCGGGCGGAACCGGTAAGAAAATCAAGTTCTGCTCGCCGACCTGCTGCCCGAACTGGAAAAAATTGATCGCATGGTCGAGGGCGAACAGTACGTAGCCTGCCTGGACCACGTCAACCTTCTTGACGCAAAGACGCCCGGCCGCCCTTGCCTGCTCGCCTGGAAACTCACGCTCGAGCAAATCACCGGCCAGCGTGAAAAAGCGGCGGCCACCCTGGCTTCGTTCGTCGCCCAGCATCCCAACAATCCGATTGCGCTGGCCGAAACCGCGCTCGATCTGCGCAGCACGGCGAGATTCGCTCCGGCATCGACCTGTTGCAACAGGCCATTGAGCTATCGGGCGACTCGATGCACGAGCGAGTCTATACGGCCATCGGCGCCATGGGTGAGCTGCTGGTTATGACACAGCACATCGTCCCGGCGCGCGGCCATCTGTTTCTGCAAACGATGCTATCCGGCGGCCGCGACGAACGTGCGCTCTCGATTCTGATGCGGCTCGAAACAACGCCCACAGTCCCGCTATTGCTCAAAGATCCGCCCACATTCGACGAGCCGCCCGCCGATTCGCCATGGGCTGGCGAGTTTCGCGAGGCACTGCAACTGGCGGCGCGCGGCTGGTGGCGCGCGGCCGAAGCGCGTTGGAACGCACTGTCTGCCGCTGCCGATACCGCCCCGGCGATCTGGAAAAACCTCGCGATCGTCCGCGGCCATCTCGCCGACTATGCCGGCGCGGTCGCAGCCTATCGCAAGTACGCAACGCTTCAAGTCTCGCTCGACGACGCCATCGAAGCCGAGGCGTTGGCACAGCTCCTCGACCGCGACCATGCCGAAGGTACAGTCGACTCGCTTCTCGTCACGTACAGCGTGGCCAATACGGACGAGCTGGAGACGCGATTGGCCGCCAGCCGGCAGTTCGACCGCGCCGAGATCGACCCCCGCGCCTACGCCGAAGCCAACGAGCCGCCCCCCCGCGCCGTTTATTGGCTGCTGGATCGTCCGGCCGTCAACAGCGCGCCCGAAATCCCCCGCCACGAAATCCCGCACATCCTCGGCCAAGTCCTGCTCTACGGCAAACAGACCGACCGCGAAGCGCGCTTGGAGCTCGACGCACATCGCACTCACCTCGAACAGGCGCGCGAAATTCTGACTCGTTTCGCCGGCGACTCGCTCGGGCCGCAAGTCAGCGAGGAAATCACCGACCACATGTCGGCCGTTCAACTCGCACTCTCCTGGCAATGGCGATTGCCGGCCGACGTGACCGAAGCGCACCGCCGCACGCTCATGCGCGAAGCCCGCCGCGAGCTGCTTCTTGATCGCTGGCCGCGACTGTCCCTCCCGCTCTTGGAAGGAAAAACGCCGGAGCAAGTTGCCGCGGATCCCGCATACCGATATCGCCTATTCGGCGCAATCCTGCTCTTGGAAGTCGGCGAGGCCAACTCCGCCGCCGGTGAGGCGTACAACGAGCTGCGTCGAAAACTCAATCTGCCGTTGCCCGAGTCGATCGACCCGGCCGGCGTCGATTTCGAGCGGCTGCGACTTGCACGATTCTCGCGACTGATCGTCGAGAAACTTACCGACGACCAGTTGATCAAGGCGATTCAACGGATGATCCTGGTCCGCTACGAGCCCGCCATGCGCCGGCTCGCCGACGAGGCGCTCCGCCGCACCAATACCAAGCCGGAAATACGTCTCGCCGCGCTCCAATACCTAGTCAGCGTCGAGCAAGACTCCACTCGCGCGTTGGAGTTGATCAACACTGGCCGCGATCTGGCCACCAAACTCAAGCAAAGCACCGCCGGCTGGGACCTCGACGAGCTGGCCATGCGCATCCAGCGCCTCGAAGGTCACGATGCCGCCCGGCTCATCCAAAAAATTCAAACCCAACACGGCCGCGAGCCGGGCGTGGCCGAGGCCCTCTTCACCATGCTCGCACGCCTCGGCATGCTCACTCCCGACGGCACCATTCGCATCCCCACCGCCGCGTCGTCCGCCGCCGGCCCCAGCATCGTCGCGCCCGGCGCCGAGCCGAGCACAAGCGCGATCTGGACACCCGACAGCGGCGCCCGCTCCCCGCAGGCGCCACCAAGAAAAGCGGCCTCTGGGTGCCGGAGTAGATTCACTGTCCGACATTGATGCTCGGCACATGGCTCGCGCCCTCGAGCTTGCTCGCCGCGGCGAGGGCTCGGTCGAGCCGAACCCCATGGTCGGCTGCGTGATCGCGCACAATGACGAAGTCGTCGGCGAAGGCTGGCACCGGCGCTTCGGCGGGCCGCACGCAGAAGTCGAGGCGCTCACCGTCGCGGGTCCACGTGCAAAAGGAGCCACCGCCTACGTCACGCTCGAGCCCTGCTGCCACCACGGCAAGACGCCCCCCTGCACGCAGGCCCTCATCGCCGCCGGAATTCGCCGCGTCGAGTGTGCACAGCGCGATCCCTATCCTCAAGTCGCCGGCCGCGGCATCGAAGAGCTGCGGCAGGCAAACATAGACGTCGAAGTCGGCCTCCTGGAAAGCGAAGCACAACAGCTCAACGCCCCCTACTTGAAACTCATCAAGACCGGCCGCCCGTGGATCATCGCCAAGTGGGCGATGACGCTCGACGGCCGCATGGCCACCGCCGCCGGCGACAGCAAGTGGATCTCCGGTGACGAATCGCGCAGCGGTCGTACATCAGCTTCGCGCTCGCGTCGATGCAATCCTCGTCGGCAGCGGCACCGCACGGGCTGACGACCCCCTGCTGACCGCGCGCCCGCCGGGCCAACGCGTCGCCACGCGAATCGTCGTCGATAACAGCGCCACGCTCAGCCTCGATAGCCAGCTCGTCCGCACCGCAGGCCAAGCGCCCGTGCTCGTAGCGACCAGCTCCACACCTTCGACCAAAGCGAATCGCGACCGACTGGCCGCCGCCGGCTGCGAGGTCCTTGCGCTCGACGCCGCCACCCAAAACGACCGCCTGATCCAACTGCTCGATGAGCTCGGCCGCCGCCGCATGACCAACTTGCTTGTCGAAGGCGGCCCCAAGCTGCTGGGCTCTCTGTTTGACTTGCGCGATCGACGAAGTGCACGTCTTCATCGCACCCAAGCTCGTCGGCGGGGCTGGCACGCATCGCCATTCATCAGCGCCGGCGTCGGTAAGATTGCCGACGCGCTTTCGCTCGACGATACCCAATGGCAACAACTCGGCGAGGACGTCTACGCTCAAGGTCGGGTTAGCCGGCCAAAATCCTGAGCTCGGTTGTGGCGTGTCTCCTGAGGCGTTGGGGGGGCGGTGGGGACACGTAAATGATTTTTTGGCCTCCAGGGCTGTTTTGCATGCAAACGGGTCGGGAAAACACGGCATTTTTTGAAGGTGCAAACAACCTCTCAGTACGGAATTGAGGTGATGTGCGTATTTCTCGGGGAAAACAGGGTTTTTTGGGGTCAGAACCATCGGGGCGATGGGGCTGTATGTACCTCGTTGGAGGCTCGGGGCGGGAGGCTGGGGATTGGGAAAGTGCGTATTTCCCGCTGAAAACGCGTGTTTTTGGGTTTGAGGCCGCAGGTACAGTGAAGTGTGTTGGGAAGCGTATGTACCTTGTCGGGGCACGGGATGTGAAATTCCTCGGGAAAACAGGGGGTTTTTGGGTCGCGTGAAGAAGTGCAGTGAGCGGGGTAATGTACCTTCATGAGGGTTCAGGGTTCGGGGTTCAGTTCGGAGCCGGAATGCGGAGTGGGGGCAATTGAACAGGAGATAACAGAGGGAACAGAGGCCAGCGAACACTCGACGTGCCGCACTGCAGACATCTGAAGCAGGAGGTAGCCGAGGAGACGGAGAAAACGGAGATGAAGCACGAATGACGAAGGGGCAGTTTTCACAGGAGCACACAGAGGAAGCGGAGGGCCGGAAGGGCGGCATCGGAACCACGGCCAATATGGAGAACACTGAGGGGACGGAGTGCACGGAGGGAAGACAGGAACATCGAACACCGAACGTCGATTGAGGACCGGTTTTGTCACAGGTTTCGCGGCGGCTGTGTTTGTTGGTGTGAATTTACTGGTCGTGGGTCCGCGTGCGCGACCCGCTCCGGTAGCCCGCCTGCTTTCTGCGGCCGGCCCGCCTTCGGCGACCGGCCACGTGCCGACTCCCAAATCACGGAAGTTGGGATAAAACGTCGGAGCAGGTTGGTGAGTGTTTGTCGCAAGGTCGCTTATAGTAAACATTTGTATCTAAACACTTGTTTTGATGTCGGGGGGTTTTATCTCACGTGGCGCGCATTCAGCGCGAGTGACCGGTGAAGAGACTTTCAATCTGGCTCATGTAACGGGCGCGTTCCGCCGCCAACTCCTGTTGATTCGTGTCGGCCGGCTGTTTCTTACTGCCCGCCACGCGCTTATGGGTCCTTGGTTTCGGAGGACTTGGCTCTGTGTTTGACGCGGGGAGGAGTTGTTTGACGAGGTTTTTGAGCTCCGTTTGTAACTCGCGGTTTTGCAGCACCGCGCGGACGCTGGGGGCTCGGGCACGTTGGCGGCGGCGTTGGCGGCGTTCGACTAGCCAGGCACTGGCGCCAGCTTTGGCTGCCGGCACGCGCGATGTTCGAGTAGGCGAGGGCTTCGCATTGGCGCTCGGCGGATAGCACGCGCTCCTTGAACTCGGGGTCGTTGTGGGCGGCATACCAGAGCGTGCGGCGATTGACGCCCAAGAGTCGCGCGGCGACGGTTCGAGAGCAGCCGGCACGGATCAAGCAGCAGAAAGCCTCCTGTTTAGCGGGGTCAATCTTGGTGGGTCTTCCGCCGGCGGATAACTCACAGGAGACAACAGAGGGAACGGAGGGAACGGATTCAGCGCGGGTCGATTCGGCAGGCGCAGACGGGGCAGGCGGGCTGTGTTCACTGGTCGCGGGCCCGCCTTCGGCCACCCGCAACGGTGCGCGGACGATGTTGATGGGCGCGTTGGGCCCGTAGCCGACGAGGTTGAAGGAGTAGAACGGATCGTCGTAGGGGGACGGTTCGGCAGGCCGTTTCATAGGAATTTAGGGGTTAGGGAGTAGGGTTCAGTGGTCAGGGTTCTGGGTTCAGGCAATCCACAACGCAAATAAAAAAAACCCATCCCGGCGCACTCCCGACAAGTCGGGACAGGCGGCGGGGATGGGCTCGAGGAAGTACCCGCAATTAGTGCGAGCGATCCAGCGATACCTTGTTAGGGGTCAGGGGTCAGGGGTCAGGGGTCAGGGGTCAGGGGTCAGGGGTCAGGGGTCAGGGGT
Source organism: Pirellulales bacterium (assembly GCA_963829655.1). Classification (GTDB taxonomy): domain Bacteria; phylum Planctomycetota; class Planctomycetia; order Pirellulales; family JALHPA01; genus JBBDYH01. Next base: position 3,101,864 of record CAWHJG010000002.1, on the reverse strand, counting down.
CAGGGGTCAGGGGTCAGACGGCGGTCGGCTGTCAGCTTTCCGCGATCAGCAGCCGGCAGCATGGGACGGAGTGATCGAATCTATTGTACACGTAGTGGACTGCTGGTCAATAGGCGGTCGGCAAATTTTTCTACGTGCAGTTCGACTGCTTCGACGAAGCTCAGCACGGGAGGCTCACTACAGGCACGTAAGTCGTTGGGGGAGAAGACAATCTGCGATTTCGCCTAAAGCGGCGACCAGGGAGCGCTGCATTGCCGCCCCCCGGACCCCAGGCTAGCCTCTTCTCGTGTTGTCGCACGCTAGGTAGAAACCGTGCTCGACGGCGGATCTCAGGGTACGACGCGTCTCATCAATCGTTGGGCATTCTGGTTCCTCACTCATCTCCCGTTTTCTTCTGGCGTTTCGGCCCAGACGGTTGATTAATCGTTTGTCTTTGCTGCCTTGCTTAGTGTTGCGTCGTCTAGCTTCTGCGGGCGACTCTTGACGATTACGGATGCTCCGGTATCTGCGCAACTCACGAATGAATTAAGCGGCCACTCGATGCGAAAGTCGTCCTTCGTGTTTCGTTCGTCGCCTAGTTTGTATTCATCAATGTCAATGATCACGCTGTGCGAAGGCGATGCTCGTTCCTCAGTGATTTGATACTCTGTGTATATGGACTGAAATGGAAGGAATAGATCGTCCACGCGCCGAAACGCGCGGTTGTGGATTGTGGAATACACGAGTCCCTTCCGCGCACGTGTGTAGGCAACAAACGCGTATCGAAGTTTTGGATCGAAGTAGTACACGCGCTCAACTCGCGGACCATCGAGCCAACGAAGCGAGATTCCGCCATCGTCATGAGTCTGCAGTTCAGCCTTTTGGAGCACCTCCTTGGAAAGCCAGTCATCGCCTCCGAAGGCGCAGCCCGAGAACAACGTCTATATACTCCAGTGGCGGCGGTCGCCGTTTCCGTTCGATGCCCCCTTCCAAGGTTTCGGTCTCAATAAGCGTTTCTTGACGGCCGTCGGAGATGGCATGAACGATTCGCTTCCAGTCGCCTTGGCGTACAACATCAACACGCCGTCTGGAATACATTGCCCGGCCACGAAAGTACCGAAACTCGCGCAATAAATCTCCGGTTCTTTCTTTGGAATGAGCCAGCCGCCGTTCGGCAATTGGCGTGCGGGAGGTACATTCTCACGCTGATCAAAACGATCACTTCGCCTGTAGAGCACCGCAACATTTTGCAATGCCATTTGGCGCTCAATGATCATCGGGCGATCATCCTCAGCGTCGGCACTGAACACCGCCGAGGCACTGAAATCGAGAAGCAAGATCGCTACGACTGCAATTCTCGCGCTGCAGCGGTGAAGTGCTCTCATGACAGCCTGCGATAGAGGCGAAACTTAACTCTGGTCTTCGAGCAAGACTATGGGCCGTATTTCTCCGTCGATTCTAATTTTCGTTGGACCCAATGGCGAGCCTCGTGAATGCCGTCTGCCGTAAAAGCATGAGGCGAATGCATGAAGGTGTAGCAGATCTGGTTAACAAGGGACTGCTTTGCGGCAAGGTCTCCGTTGTCAAGCAGTTGGAGCATCAGCCTCAGCCCTGTGTCGGCGTCATGCTCGGCGTAAATCCAAGTGGCAGCCATTACGGATAAAGCCCCACTTCCCCGTGTGGCAATGCCATCAAGGAACTTGAGACCCCGCGTATCTCCCATGCTTAGCAATGCGATTGCAAGCAATGCTCTGTCCTGCTCATCGCGTCCTCCGTTTTCATAGGATTGTGCCAGCGTATCTCGAGCTTGTTCTGTGTTTAGCGTCTTTAGTCCCTCGACTGCGATGTTTCGGTAGCCTTCGTTGCCACCGGTGAACCACTCGACCAACTTTGGCAGAACCGACTTGTCCTTAATTCTGGCTAGTGCAACTGCAGCCTCTGCCTTGACTTGTTCGTCGGTCGACTCCAATTGCCGTCGGGCCGTTTCGATATGCATCTCAAGCAGTAGGGGGCAATGTCGTAAGGATGTTCTCGCAATATCCGGGTTATCGTCCTCGAGTAAGTCTCCGAGTAGATCGAGCAATCGTTGATTTAATGAGTCGCGGCTCCGGTCTCTGTGTTCGGAAAGTCGGGAAAACAATACGCCCATCGCGGCAAGCCGAACTGCTGACTCACTGTTGTTCCGCAGAACGCTTTTGAGCTCGTCATCCGAGAGCTGTGCGAGCCGCTTGTGGCTTTCCTGTAGCCCTTTGTTCTTTTCGTGTACGTATTCAGCGACAGACGGGTCCGGGGAAACGTAGGCGGTCACAATTGGACTCCTGTCTTAAGCGCATGACCAACTGGTATATCGGGAGCCAGTATTGGCTGAGCTTGTTCATCTGGATAAGCATACGCGCTATTTTGACAAGCAGAAGGGCCTGATCGCCCTTGCGGGCCTGGGGACGCTTATACTGCGCATTATGAGCCGGTTTTCGTTGAGAGCGCTGTTTGTGGGTGTGGCGTTGGTCGCATTGGCGATCGTGGCAACGATGAACGCCAACCGGCCTTGGGCTGTGGCGATGGAGGTGCTGGTATACCTTCTGTTATCCACGGCGATCGTTGGCGCTCTGTGGACCATCGGGGAGCGACGAGCGTTCTGGGGCGGATGCGGGTATTCGGATGGACGTTATGGCTGGCCGGGGCAGTGTCCACACACGTCCAATTGCCGGGAGCGAAATGGGGGCAAGAGGTGACGAGTTGGCTCGCGCAAATTTACCGACCCGTTGAGGTGGAGTCTGAAGAATACAAAAAGCAGAGGCGACCTGATTTGCAAATCGTCGGTCAGTACGTAGATGGCAATGGCGTTAAGTACTTTCGCGTGCACTCAGGCCAATACATCTCGAGCTTGGGCAAGGTTACAGGGGCCTTGCTGGTCATTGTCGCGGGGATAATCGGTGGGAAGATCAGCGCGTGGCTTTGGCGAGTGGGGAGGAAGGAGTGAGGGGGGCGGGGGATTTAACGAGGCGGGCGACGGTCCCCGATCTGACGATGCGGGGCTATTTCATACCAGACCTCCGGCCCTGAGAGATGGTGGGGCTGATCCCCCTTCGGCCTTCATGCACGGCTCAGCGGGAGCCTCGCCCTCCCCAATCCTCCTCGCCCCACCACGGCGGGTCCGAGACACGGCGAGTCTAGCGACCCGCAAGTGGGAGGGAGCCGAAAAACCAGGAAGCTTTTCGCGTCGGGTGGCGTAGTCGGGAGACAGCGCGGCAACCGAGCGCGGCGGAGCCGGCGGTACCAGTGCGCGCCCAGGCGGAGCCTGGGTGCGAGAGCAATTGCAGTGTTTATTGGTTCTCCCGGCGCGCGGGACTGCGCGAACCGCGCTGTGTTTATTGGTTCCGAGCCTCGCTGCGCGAACCGCGCTGTGTTTATTGGTTCCGGGCCTCGCTGCGCGAACCCGGGACCTACCCCCCGTTGCTTTCCGCGTTCGCTTCCGCGGGCAAGCGCGTCACCAGGATCCGATCGATTCGCTGCCCATCCATATCGACCACTTCCAGCCGCAGACCATTCCAATCGGTCGCCTCGCCAATCGATGGAATCTTGCCCATGCGGTCGAGGATCAAACCCGAGATCGTGCTGAAATTCCGCGGCTCGTTGTTGTCCACCTTGAGCTCGAGATGATCGATGAAATCACCCATGCTCACGCCGCCGTCGATCAGCCAGGTGTTCCCGTCGCGCTGCACGAACTTTTGCTCGTCGTCGTGCCCGTGCTCGTCGCGGATCTCTCCGACCAGCTCGGTCATCACATCCTCCAGCGTCACCATCCCCTCGGTGCCGCCGTATTCGTCGAGCACGATCGCCAACTGGTTGTGCTTCTCCTGAAAAAGCTGCAACAGCCGGTCCAGCGGCATCGTCTCCGGAACGAACAGCGCCGGGTGCAACAGCTTCTTCAGCTCGATCTTCCAGCCGAGGTATTGCTGCCGGAACAGGTCCTTGATGTGCACGAAGCCAACGATGTGATCCAGGTCCTTTTCGTACACCGGCAAGCGCGAAAAGCCAGCCATCGCCACCGAACCGATCACTTCCTCCTGCGGCGTGTTCACATCCAGCGCGTCCAGATCGATCCGCGGCCGCATGATGTCACGCACCGTGCGCTCGCCCAGCCGCAGCGCCTCGATCGCCACGCGGTGTTCGACCGGCTCCACCACGCCCTCGGCCCGTCCCGACTCGATCATGTGTTCGATGTCGTCCACGCTCACGGTCGGTTCGGTGTCGGCGCGCGTGCGCAGCAGGAACAGCACCGCGTTGGTGGTCTGGCCCATCAGCCAGATCACGGGCTGTGCCACTCGCGAGATTCCGTTCATCAGCGGCGCCACAAACCGCGCCAGGCGCTCGGCATATCGCAGCGCCAACCGCTTGGGCACAAGCTCGCCGAAGATCAGCGACAAAAACGTGATCGCCAGGACGATTACGCCGGTCGCAAGGCCGTGCGCGTTGTTGGCAATGAACGCCACGGGTACAGTCGCGAATTGCTCGGCCAGCGTGCTCACCAGCGTCTGCCCGGCGAAAACCGCCGCCAGCGTGCTAACGAGCGTGATTCCGACCTGGACCGTCGGCAAGAAGCGGTTGGGATCGGCCGCAAGCTCCAATGCGATCCGCGCCTTGCGGTCACCCTCATCGGCCAGTTGCTGCAAGCGTCCCTTGCGTGCGGCGACGATGGCGATCTCGGCGGCGGCGAAGAGGCCGTTCGCGAGAATCAACACCAGAATGAATAGCGATTCCCAGAACCAGATTGGCAACTTGCGACCGTGCTCCTAAAGAACCGTGCTCCTAAAGACCAGCCCTTGAGAACCTTGGATAAGCGGACCGACTTTGTCAGTCGTATCGTAATTTGCAAATCGCAATCACTTCCCCGCCTTCAGCCGCTCCAGCATCCGCCCCGGCGAGCCCATGATGTTGTACCCGGCGTCCACGTGCAGAATCTCGCCAGTGATGCCGTCCGACATGTCAGACAACAGGAACATGCCCGCTCGGCCGACCTCTTCATGCGTCACGTTCCGCTGCATTGGCGACATTTGCTCGTACAGCGGCAACATATCGTCCACGCCGGCGCCTTTGCCGGCCAGCGTTCTCAGCGGGCCGGCCGAGAGCGCGTTCACGCGTACGCCGCGCGGTCCCAAATCGTACGCCAGGTACTTCATCGCGCTATCCAGCGCCGCCTTGCAGATTCCCATCACGTTGTAACCCGGCACCGGCCGCTCGCCGCCATAATACGTCATGCACAGAATCGACGACCGCGGCGCCATGATGTCTTTTACGGCGTTGGCGATCGCAATCAGGCTATAGGCGCTGATCTCCATCGCCATCCGAAACCCTTCGCGGCTGGTCTCGACCGTGTCGCGTTTGAGGTCCTCAAGCGACGCATGGGCGATCGAATGCAGCACGAAGTCCAGCCGCCCGAACTCGCTCTTCGCCCGCTCGGCCACCGCCCGGATGTTGTCATCCTTACTCACATCCATCGGAACGAGAAACTTCGCGTTGGGCTGCCCGTCGGTGAGCATCGCCACGCGGCGGCGATTCCGCTGCCGCTCGTCGTCGGCACGATCCGGCAAGTGCGTAAACCCGCACTGCCCCCCCTCGGCCATGATTAACTGGGCAATGGCCCAGGCAATCGAATGATCGTTGGCGACGCCCAGGATCAGCCCCTTTTTTCCATCGAAGAAACCCATCGTTGCTCCTGATTAAGCTGCGATCCAAGGTGGTGATTCTACCCCAACCAGTTCCCATCCGGCAGTCGCAGCCGCACCGCAACGTGGTTGGCAACGTATAATCAATTTGACGGCATGCCTGCCGCAAATGCATCATTACGATACAGCACTGACACCAAACTGTCGCCTCAAACCGCCGCGGGACAACGGCCTTGAGCATTCTTGATACTACGCCCGCAACAGAGTTCGACCGTCTGCGCTCGCGGTCCGCAACGGCACCGGCGCTCTTGGAACTCCTGTGGAAAGCGTGCCGCCGCGACGATCCCCCCGGCCTGGTGCGGGAGGCGCTGGCCCTTGTTTTACCCACGGTGGCTGCCGACTATGCCGCGCTCGTGCGCCCGGAGCACGGTCGCTGGTCGATTGAAGCCGATCTTGGCCCGCCGCGCCCTACCCTCCGATCTATTGGCCGACGCGCTCGATCGCGACGCTCCGACCGCCGCCGCCGACTGGCTCGTTGCTCCACTGGTGCCGCGCGTCCCGGCTGAAGGACTGCTCGTCGCGCACCTAGCCGACGCCAAGTCGTTCGCGAAGACCGCAAAAAATGGGGCCGCTCATGCACCCGCGCTGGAATCGCTCGACGCCTTGGCCGCGGCGCTTGCCGCCGGGCTATCTTCCGCACGTTCCCGTCATCGCCAGCGCCGTCGGATCGATCGGCTGGAAACTATTCTCACGCTCGCGGCCCAATGGGGCCAGACTTTGGAGATGCAGCCGCTGTTGAACCGCATGGCGGAAGAGGCCACGCGTCTGCTCGGCGCCGACCGCGCCAGCATCTTCCTTTGGGACCGCCAAAACCAAACGCTTGTCGGCCGGCCGGCGCTGGGCGTTCCCGGCGGCGAGTTGCGCATTCCCGACAGTGCGGGCGTCGTTGGACAGGTTGTGCAGACCGGCGAGCCGCGCCGCGTGGCGCAAGCGACCTCCGTCAACAGCAACAGATCAACCGCGCCGTTGACGCCAAGCTTGGCTATCAGACGCGGTCGCTTCTCTGCGTGCCGCTGCGCACCGCCGACGGCGAGATCATCGGCGCGTTCGAGCTGATCAACAAACTCGACGGCGACTTCACCAGCGACGACGAATCGGCGCTGGTTGAGTTGGCGGCCCACGCCTCGACGGCGCTGGCCAACACACAGCAAATCGAAGATCTGCTCGCCGCACAGCAGCGCATCGTCGATCAGGCCGCGCAAGAAGTCCGACTGATCGGCGAGAGCCGCGCCATCGTCGCACTCCGCTCAACGATCGCCCGCGTCGCCAATACCGACCTGGCCGTGCTGATCCTTGGTGAAAATGGCACGGGAAAGGAAGTCGTCAGCCGCTCGATCCACTACCAAAGCTCGCGCCGCAACAAGCCGTTTGTCGCCGTCAACTGTGCCGCGATCACCGAGACGCTCCTGGAAAGCGAGCTTTTTGGCCACGAAAAGGGCGCCTTTACCGACGCCCACGAGTCGCGACCCGGCAAGTTCGAGGTTGCCGACGACGGCACGCTGTTCCTCGACGAGATCGGCGATCTGAGCCGCGGCGGGCAGGCCAAGCTCCTTCGCGTGCTCGAAGAAAAGATCGTGGTCCGCGTCGGTGGCAGCAAGCCTATCCACACCGATGTTCGCGTGATCGCCGCCACCAATCAGAACCTGGCCGAGATGGTACGTGCCAAGAAGTTCCGCGAGGACCTGTACTTCCGCCTCAACGTGGTCACGCTCGATCTGCCGCCGCTGCGTGATCGCGGCGACGATGTGATCCTGCTGGCTGAGGTGTTTCTCGCCGATTTTTCACGTAAGGCCCGCCGAAAGGCCCCAAAGCTGACCGCCGCGGCGCGCAAGCGGCTCGAGCAACACCCGTGGCCGGGCAACGTCCGCGAGCTGCGGAACCTGATGGAGCGGCTGGCGTATCTTGCGCCGGAGGACAAGATTGACGCCGACGACTTGGCGTTTATCCTCTCGCCGCGGAGCGACGCCGCCGCGCTTCCCAACTACGACCTGCCGCTCTCTGATGCGACCGACCGATTTCAATCCGAGTTCATCAAGAAGGCCGTCGAGCGCGCCCGCGGCAACATGACCGACGCGGCGGGCATGCTCGGCCTGCACCGTTCGAACCTGTACCGCAAAATGCGGCAGCTTGGGATGCACGTGGACGATGAAAAGGAGTGAATGGTGCGGGCGGGTGGGGTGGGGACGAGAACTAAAGCCTTTTGAGCGCCGGATGGGGTTTTGAGGGCAATCGGGTCGTGACAACTAGGGGTTTTTGGCAGGTGCGATGAACCACTCTATGCCGAATTGAGGTGGTGCGCATATTTCCGGTGAAAACGCGAGGTTTTGGGGTTTAGAGCGGGCGGTCTTGTGCGGGGATGAGGGGCAGCTTGAGCACGGTCAACGGTGGCGACCATTTATACATATGTATACTCACAGCGTTATCTAAAAACTGCCGCGAGCACCGCAGTCACAACCAAGGCAAGCAACGGCAATCCCACGTAGATCGCCAGGGCGACGAACGCAAACTCGCCTGAGCGGAACGGGATTGGCTTGGGCCGCGAAGTTTTCTCGGGCAATTCCTGCGGCGCTTCGTATGGATTATCTTCCATGGAGGCACTTAGAACCCTACGTACATCCATTTGGTTGGACGGCGATACTCCCTTTCAACCACGTTCGTCAAAAAGAATGACGTAGGTCGCGGTCTCCATTCTGTCGACATAGTATCCCCACCTATCGCCACCGCCATACCGTTGCGAATACTTCCAGTCTGGTGCTCCCATTAACGCTTCGACTTCCTGCATCGTCTGGCCAGGGGTAATCTGCTGAGCCATGCTGCGGCTGACGCGAACTGTGAACAAGTAATGGGCATACCCGAATAGGAGCGCCAGCGCCGTTACCGACACGAACAGCATTCGTAGGCTGAATCGAAACCAGCGGCGAACCAGCGGCACTTTGTTTTGGCTCCATTCCATCAGCAATCTAAGGCGACTGATTTCCCCCAGCCTCAAGAACCTTAAGGTTCGGAAGCGTTTGCCATAATCCGTGGAGTGCCTCAGTCGTAAACCTGTTTTTGTTTAGGTATAGCTTTTGGACATTCTTCCATCCGCTCATAAACGGGATGGCTCCATCGTCGACCCGCGTACTATGCAATTCCACCCACTCCAGACTTGGTAATACTGCCACATGGCGAATCCACTCGTTTGTGACGCTCGGCCCCGAAAACTGCAATTCATTCAGCTTCGTCAGATTGGCAATGTGAGCTACGCCTGAACCTTCGACGTTCGGTGATTCGAGCTCAAAGTATTCCAGGTCGGTCAACTGTCCGACTGCCTCAAGCCCTTCGTCTGAAACGAGCGTTCTAGTTAGAGAAAGCCCTTTCAGTCCTTTGAAGCGCGGCAGATGCTTCACCCCAGCATCGCCGATCAGCGTGCTTTGTACCTGTAGATGTCTCGTTCGGGGAATCGCCGCCAGGCGTTGCAATTGTTCGTTGGTTATCTGTGTTTGGCTCAGATTCAAGAACCCAACACTACGAAGCTTAACGAGTGCGTCGATCGCGCGATCGTCAATTGGTACGCGATTCTCATCTGCGACCCAGGGTGGTTTATCTGTGAACTTAACGGTACCAACCTGCACAAAGTCGTCCTCGCCTACAAGCCAACGCTGCCAGGCTGGACCATCGGCGGCACTTGTCGAGACGGAAACTCCCTGAGCCAGAAGCTCGTCAATTCCCTGTTTTTGTCTGGCAAAGGGCGAAACGTACGCACGCCACAACGTCAGCCCAATCGCGACCAGAAGAACCGCGACAAACAGACTCCGCGTCCCGAACTGCCAACGGCGTTTCGGCTTTTCGTCCATTGCTAACAGTTCAAATAAAACAGCCCCGCCACGACAATGATGGTAACAGCCAGCAACGACTTCCAGCCAAACTCAACACCGTCTCCGTCGTCAACTCCGTCGTCCATACGCTTATTGTAGTCGCCTCCCGCTACGGAATGAGCGCGTGCTGCCGCTTCCGTTCAACGTAGCTGCCAATTAAGCCAGCAAGAACGGCGACACCAATAGCAATTGTCGAATGGCCAATTTGTTGAAGCGAACGTAGCGGAACTTGAATACGCACCACGCTAATCATCATTGTATGAGGCAAGCACAGCGTAACCGTTTCCGCATCGCCCGACAGGACAGCATACGCCAGTTCCTTTTCAATTGGTTTGCCCGTAACCCGCTGAAACATGGGCGCTACGGCGGTCGTGTTACCTTCATACCACCACGAAAACAATAGATGGTCCGTAACCAATGACGTTGGCTGCAAGTATGCGGTCGCCCCGTAGATACATCCAGCGATGACGGCGGGGATAAAGAAGCTGCGCCTATTCGGGAGTAAATAGATTGCCGATAACCCACAGACCAAAAGCACAAGAGCCAACGCGACAACGATCGATGCCCAAAGCGGAGTACGATATACAAAGCCTGCGACGCAAACAGCCGCAACGGCAACGGCGACCATCAGTGCCCTAAGACTGAACATGATTTGCCCTCGCCTTTGGATCACGACGGCGCGCAACGTAGCTGCCGATCAGCCCTGCACCGACCGCCAGCACAATCGCGATCGTCGAATGCGCCACTTTTTGAAGTGACTGAAAGTGCACCGCCCTTCCCCAAACTTCTGGTATGTATATCTGAATCGCTTCCATATCTTGTAGAATCCCGTACGCGGCATCGTCGGTGACAACAGCATCTGGATTTTTTTTAGATGAAGTCCCATTCGGTCGAGCGTCGGCCACAATCACTGGGTTGAAGCGAGACAGCACTTCAATAACGCCGTCTTTGCCATTCCACGATTCAAAGAGCAGCCGATCTGTGATCAGAGCGCCGCGCAATCCAAGTGGAACACACAACGACGCTACAAGATACAGACTTCCGATGATACACGCAGGCACGTAGAACGATCGTTGTTCGGGACACATGTAGATTGCTACCAGCCCATAGGCCAGCAGTGCCAAGGCGAGTGTGGCAACCGTATTCGCCCAGAGTGACGTTTGGAAAATAAGGCCAGCAACGCACACCGCCGCAACCACAACCGCCAGCAGCATTGTCCTAAGACTGAACATGGTTCGGCCTCGCATCGAAATCGCGTCGTCGTGCCACGTAGGAACCAACCAGTCCCGCAATAACCGCGAGAATCAGAGCCGCCGCGCAGTGCCCGATCTGCAAGAACGATCTAAACTCGCGACTTTGGTCCGCGGTTAGATATTGGCCTACCGAATCCGAATCCTCGATTAGCAGGCGATACACAACCTCTCTTTCCTTAGGCGGCACCATCGCTACCACCTCATCGTGTTGCGATAACCACAACCCAAAGAAGAAGCGGCTAATGAGTAGCGATCTGGACAAGCCAAGTGGACCAATCAATGCAACCGAGCCATAGATTACGCCGGCAATCATGGCACAGACAAGGAACGGGCGCTTTTCACGCACCAGATAGCTTGATGCCAACGCTGCAATGAGAAGAAGAATTGTTAGCGTAAAGATTAGGCTCGTCCAGATTGGAGAGCTATTCAGAAACGCGACGACAAACACCGCCGCGACGGCCGTCGCGAGCAACAGTGATCTCAGACTAAACATGATTCGGCCTCGCGTTGAGTTCGCGTCGCCGTGCCACATAGGAGCCAACTAAGCCAGCAATGACCGCGAGAAACAGGGCCACGGCACAGTGGCCGATGCGTTGAAGTGCTCGAAAGTCGCTGCCAGATTCGGGAGGTATGAATGCCTCTATTGGTGAGTCATAAGTAAGCACCGAATACAGGTTGTCGCGATCGGTCCTTCCATTGTTGTTGAAGAAGTCCTCAATACCCTCAGGATTGCCCGCGTACCACCACTCAAACAACAGCCGCGTCGTTAACAATGAATCGTACAAACCAAGCGGGCGCACAAAGGCTGCCGCACCGTAGGTAACACCAGCTATCAATGCACAAATCAAGAATGGCCGCCTGTTGGGCAATAAGTAAATCGAGAGTAACGTCGCGATGAGCAACAGAAGTGTCAACATAACTATGACACTTGCCCAAATCGACGAACTATTGAGAAATGCTGCGACAAACACCGCCGCGACGGCCGTCGCGAGCAAAAGTGATTTCAGGGAGAACATGATCCGTCGGTTCGCGAGTTGAACAATTCGGGCTCTCGGCCTCTCGCACACTCCGATTGTATCGCCCCGCGGCTGTCTGCCGCGCCTCGACTGCCGTTGGTACCATGGGCTATAAGGAAGCCAGGAAACCAGGAAAGCAGTCCGTAACCGGACACTAGAGCGTGCCGGCTGATTTTGTTGCGGCTACGCCGCTTGCGATCCGCTGCTGACCACTGACTCCCGGCCACTAAAGGCTGACAACGATGCTTCGCCTGACAACCATCCTCGGCTTGCTTTTGCTTGCATTGCCGACCATCCAAGCCAATATTTCGGCTCAGCAGGAACTTCGCCCTCTCGTCCTTCAAGCTCAGCAGGAGCTTCGCCCTCCCGACGCAGGCGCCCGCGGCGCTGAGCCGTTGCGCGTGGGTCTTTTCGACGTCGATGCCTCGCCGCCCGTTGGGAGCGCAATGGCGTATGACACTAACATCGAGGTCGAGACGCCGCTCTCGGCACGCGGGATCGTGCTCGTTGGCAAAGACAAACCGATCGTACTGTGTGCCGTCGATTGGATCGGCATCGGCAACGCAGCGCATCAGGAGTTCCGAACGACGCTCGCGGAGGCGGCCGGCACGTCGGCCGACCGAGTCGCGGTCCACACGCTGCATCAGCACGATGCGCCGTGGTGCGACTTTTCGATCGATGAGCTGGTGGCCAAGCACGAGATTACACAACGACCGTTCGACTCGCCGTTTGCGCGATGTGCTCGCGCGGCTGAAGGTCGCGGTCGCCAAGGCAGCCGGCGACGCGCGGCCGGTCACGCACGTCGGCCTGTCGTCGGCCAAGGTCGAGCGCGTGGCCTCAAACCGCCGCATCCTCGGACCCGATGGCCGCGTGGCGCACGTCCGTTACACCGCGACCAAGGACGAGAAAATCCGCGAGTTCCCCGAAGGCACGATCGACCCGACGTTGCGAATGATCACGCTGTTCGCCGACGACCAGCCGCTCGTCGCCCTGACGTTCTACGCCACGCATCCGCAAAGCTATTACCGCACGAAGAAAGCGAACGTCGACTTTCCGGGCCTGGCTCGCAACGTGCGCGAGCAAGCGACCGGCGTTCCGCACGTGCACTTCAACGGCGCCGGCGGCAACATCGGCGCCGGCAAATACAACGACGGCGCGCCGGCCAACCGCGCGGTGCTAGCCGGTCGCGTGGGCGATGCACTTGAGCAGGCGTGGAAGGAAACCAAGAAAACTCGGATCGCGGCCAGCGACGTTGACTGGAAAAGCATCGCCGTCGCGCTGCCGCCGGCCGAGCATCTCGACGAGAAGACGCTCGTGGCGACGATTGCAGATGCACAGCAGGACGCAATGCCGCGGTTCATCGCCGCCAGCAAGCTCGCATGGCTGCGGCGCTGCACGGCGGGCGAGAAGACCGACCTGGCGTGTTTGTCTCTTGGCGACGTGCGCGTGCTGTTCATGCCGGGCGAGCTGTTTGTCGAGTATCAGCTTGAGGCGCAGCGGCTATTGCCGGATCGGTTCTTGGCGATGGCAGCGTACGGTGATTACGGTCCCGCGTACATCGGCACCGAAGTTTCGTATGCACAAGGCGGCTACGAAACGCAGCCGAACAGCTCGTTTGTCGCGCCGTCGGTTGAGGGCGTGCTGACACGCGCGATTGCGGAACTGCTCGGCGTTGAGGCCGCGAACGTGCGGCCGCTACGGTGACGCACAAATGGGGGTCAGGCGTTCGGCCGTTCGGCTGCTTCGACGAAGTTCAGCACGGGAGACTCACGACAGGCGAGCTCAGCCGAGCGGAGACCCGCGCCCAACAGTGCGGAATTGAGCATGCCCGCACACTGGCGAAGCCAGTGGCACACAGCCGTGCAGCCCTTGAAGATCAACGCGATTCCGATAGACTTTTAGGTTCCCGGTTAGCGCGGCACAGCGCCGGCCGGCGATGCCTCCTTAGCTCAATTGGTCAGAGCATCTGACTCTTAATCAGAGGGTTGATGGTTCGAGTCCATCAGGGGGCACTAACGCAAGCCACAAGCCCGCAAACAATTGCGGGCTTTTTCTGTTTGGGTATTCAAGGGCTACAGAAAGGCGTTTGAACAGGAGCAAACCGAGTAAACGGAGCCGTCTGGCATTTACGGCGGCGACGGCGAATCAAGCCATCGCCGTTTGACTTCTAAACATGGAGCACCCAAATGAACGCCACTGACTCCATCTTTCAACGCGCCCTGAGCAAGCTGTTGACCGAAATCTTTGATGGCCCGCCCGGGAATGAAGCGTATCTGCTCAACCCGGGTGATGTTGGCCTGCTGCGACAGCTCGAATCACTTGACGCCCGCGCAGCCTCGAGTCGCCCCATGCCGGGGAAAACCACGATCGCAGCACACGTCGATCACGTTCACTATGGATTCACGCTCTTGAATCGCTGGGCAGCCGGCGAAGCGAACCCGTGGGCCGACGCCGATTGGAATGGCAGTTGGCAGCGAGGGAACGTTACACCCGAGGAGTGGCGAAGCTGCGCGACGACCTCGGTCGCGAGTTCAATGGTTGGCGTAAAGCGGTCGCGGCTCGTACCGATTGGGACGACATAACCGCCGCCGGCGCGCTTTCCAGCGCCGCCCACACCGCGTATCACCTGGGCGCTATCCGACAGATCATCGCAGCGTTGGGGGCAAGTTGAGGGTCTCTGCGTCATTAACAGGCAGGCGACTGGAATCGTATAATCCCGTGAAATCGCGAATTTGGGCGTAACAAACTGGCCCGCGACCTGCCAATAATAGTGGGAGATGCAGGAGAGCCAGAATGACCGTGGCAGGCAAAGCGAGATCGACAAACTGTTTACGTCGGCGCGGCAAGGGTCCGGGACCTGCCTGGGCCGGCTGCTGGCGCTATATACCAACTACCTGAAGCTGCTGGTGGCCGCGCAACTGGATCAGCGGCTACGGGGGCGGGTGAGCCCGTCGGACATCGTTCAGGACGCGTTTTTTGAAGCCCACCGCGATTTCGATCAGTTCCGGGGCCAATCGACCGCGGAGTTCGCGGCATGGCTGCGGCGGATCGCGGTGAATAACATTCTGCGCGTCGTGGAGCAGCACGTGCTGGCCGAGAAGCGCGACGTGCGGCGCGAGGTTTCGCTCGAAGAAATCGGCCGGCGGCTGGAGCAATCGACAGTGCGGCTGGAGTCGCTGTTGGCGGAGCATGGCGACTCGCCGAGCGTCTGCGCCGTGCAGCGCGAGCACGAGCTTCTGCTGGCCGACGCGTTGGCGGCTCTGCCGGCCGATTATCGCGAGATCATCGTGCTGCGGCACATTGAAGGTTTGCCGTTCGAGGAAGTGGCGCAGCGGATGGATCGATCGTCAGGCGCAGCGCGGATGCTTTGGCTGCGGGCGCTCAAAAGCCTGCGCGAAGCAATGCAAAGGGGAGAGAGTGATTCAAGGGACCGGGAGTCGATTTTTGAAAGTCCCAATCGACCAAAGTAGGGATAACAAACAACGCACGACTCATTAGCTACCGGAAGTAAAGCGTGAAGAATCGGCTTGCCAACGTGGATTCGACTCTTTCGGCCGGCGCTTCGCCGCGGCGGCAGTTGGTCGAGATTCTGGAAGGCTACATGGCCGACCTGGAGAGCGGGTGCGCACAGGACGAGTCCGCGCTGTTGGCGGCGCACCCGGAACTGGCCGATGAGCTGCGGCCGTATCTCGATAGCTTGCGACTGTTGCACGGCGCGACGCGCGACATTCGCGCCGTGCGATTTGCGACAAACGGGGCCGGCGACGAAGAGGCACAGCCGCACGCTCGGCAGATTGGCGACTATCGGATTGTGCGCGAGATCGGCCGCGGCGGCATGGGCATCGTCTATGAGGCGCATCAAAAATCGCTCAACCGAAAGGTCGCGCTGAAGGTGTTGCCGTTCGCGGCGGTGCTCGATCAGCGGCAAATCGCGCGGTTCCGCAACGAAGCGCAGGCGGCCGCCCAGCTACATCACCCGCACATCGTGCCGGTGTTTGCCGTCGGGCAGGAGCTGGGCGTGTACTACTACGCGATGCAGTACATTGACGGGCAGTCGCTGGAGCAGGCGATCGGGGAGCTGCGCGATCCCGATTCGACGCAACCGCCGACCGCAATCCGCGGCGAGCACTCAACGCAGGTTGGCGGCGCTCTGAACGGCTCGACAACGACCAAGCACATTGGCGCTGCGGGCGTCCGCACGTCGCAACGCTCGATCCGGCACGGCGACTTCTTCCGCACCGCGGCCCGGCTGGGCAAGGAGGCGGCGGAGGCCCTCGAACACGCTCATCAATTTGGCATCGTCCATCGCGACATCAAGCCATCGAACCTGCTGCTTGACGAGCACGGCAAACTGTGGGTGACGGACTTCGGCTTGGCGCGAATACAGGCCGGCAGCGGCGTGACGCTCACTGGCGACGTCGTCGGCACGCTGCGATACATGAGCCCGGAGCAGGCGTCGGGCCAGACGGCGCTGATTGATGTTCGAACCGACGTGTATTCTCTCGGCGTCACACTTTACGAGCTGTTAACGCAACGGCAGGCATTTTCGGGCGATGACCGGCAAAGCCTGCTGCGGCGGATTGTGAGCGAGGAGCCGATTCCGCCCCGGCGTTTGAATCCCAACGTGCCGATCGATCTGGAAACGATCGTATTGTCGGCGATGGCTAAGCCGCGTGAAGAGCGGTATGCAACGGCGCAAGCGCTGGCCGACGATCTGGCTCGCTTCTTGGCCGGAGAGCCGACTTTGGCGCGGCGGCCGACGCTTGTGGATCGCGCCGCGAAATGGGCGAGGCGACACCGGCCGCTGGTCGCGCTTGCGCGCGTGTGCGCTGGTCATCCTGACGTTGGTATCGGCCGTCGGCGTGGCGCTCTTGCGCGCGAACAAGGGCACACGTCGGCGGCGCTTGTTCAAGCCGAGACGAACGCACAGAAGGCGCGCGCGAGCTTCGAGCGTGCCGAGCGTCATTTTTTGCAAGCCCGCGGGGCGGTGGACCAGTTCGGGATGCGGATGGCCGATCGGCTACTCGAGATTCCCGGCGCGGAAACGGTGCGCCGCGATGTGCTGCTGCACACGCTCGGCTACTATCGCAAATTCGTTGCCGAGGCGGGAGATGACCCGCAGTTAAGGCACGAGCTGGCACTTGCGCATTTCAAGTCGGGCGTGATCGCTGCGAAGCTTGGGGCCGTCACCGACGCGATGGCCGCGTATCAACAGGCTCAGCGGCTACTGGGCGGGCTGGCAGCGACCGCCGCGGATTCCGATGAGCCGCGAGCCGCAGCTTGCAGTCACGCATAACAATCTGGGGCTGCTCTTGGCGTCGCGGGGCGACACGGCTGCGGCACGCGATCATTACACGAGCGCGATCGCCATTCAGCGGCACTTGGTCGATGAACACGCGCGATCCGGTTTACATCAGCCAATTGGCGGAGAGCCAGGCGAATCTCGGCATGCTACTGGACCAAACCGGCGACGCGGCCGCTGCCGAACGGTCGCTACGTGCGGCGGTGAGTTTGTTGCGACCGATCACGGAAGCATCTTCCGGCGAGCCAAAGTACGCTCGCAACCTGGCGATTGCCTGCAACAACTTGAGCTTTGTGCTGCGAAAGCGCGATGCGGATGCCGCCGAAGGCGTGGCGCGCGAAGCCATCGCAATCCTAGAGCGACTGGTGGATCGACATCCCACTCAAATTCAGTTTCAGGACGACTTGGCACTGTGCTCGAACAATTTGGCGGCGATTGTGAGTCAGAACGGCCGATTGTCCGAAGCGATTGATTGGCAAAACAAGGCGATCGCGTTACACGAGCGGTTGTTGCGGAAAGTGCCGGCGGTCGTGCGACACCGCAGCGACCTGGCGATCAGCCTGAACAATCTTGGCGTCGCTTATTGCCGAGTCAATCGCCCGGGGGAGGCCGACGCGGCGTTCGCGCGGCGCGCGAGCTGTTGGCAACGCTGGCCGACGACTATCCGCAAGAGCCGGCTTATCGAAGTTCACTAGCTGCACTATTGAATAATCAGGCGCTGGCGTTGGCCGGGGCCGGGCGGCACGAGGAGGCGATTGGCAGCTACGAATCGGCAATCCAATCGCAGCGGGACCGGTACGAAGTGCAGCGCGACTCGGCGATGATGCGCGAGGTCTTGAGCAAGTTGTATTACAATTATGGCCAGTCGCTACTGGCGGCGGGCAAAACGGCGGAAGCGGCGAAGGCGGCGCTGGCACGGCGCAACTTGTGGAAAGGCGATGGCGAGCGGTTGTTTGGGGTGGCGGTTGAGCTGGCGCAGATTTCCAGTGAATTGCACGGTGGCGGCGGGAATTCCAGAGCTCGGCTGGAATTGGATAACGAAGTGGTCGCCACATTACGCATGGCCTTTGAAAGCGGATCGCCGAGCACAATCGATCTCGCCACTGACGATCGATTCGCACACGTGCGCGGCAACACGGAATTTGCGGCGTTGCTGGCCGAGGTTAAGATCAACGACACGGCGTCGTCGGATGCCGTGAAATAGGGCTTCGTCATGTTTGAATCGTTTAATACAAATCGCGGGCAAACCGCGGCGGGCAACCGCCGGCGACGGTTTGATCGAGCGCGCCGACTGGTTGTTGAAGCCATGGAAGGCCGGCTCATGTTGGCGGCGACATGGTTGGAGTTTGCGCCGTCGAATATCCCCGCGGCTGGGTACTCTTTGTCGTTCGATTCGGTGAATTTCATCTCGAGTCAGGCGATTGTTCCGGCGTCGCTCAGTCAGGGAGGGTTCATTCCGCCGGTTCTACCCAACACGGACGTGAGCGGAAACTTTGTGCTTTCCAACGATGCCGAGCTTTTCAGCGGCGGCAAACCGGTGACGACAAACGGCACTCCGTACATCGGTCGATGGTTTGATTTCGGCGGCCTTCGATGCGGGGAGTGGCAATCTGCGTCTGGCGGTGATTCCAATCGCCGGCGACGGAGCGGGTTTGCAGCCAAACCTCGAGTCGGTCTTCGCCGGAAGTCCCAGGCAAAGCGTTCGCGCAAGTGAAGGTGGTGCGATCCCAATTGCGGATCTGTTGCCCGGCGCCGGCGGCCCGACAGCGGACGACCGTCGCATGATAATTGCCGAGAAAGGCGACGAGTCAGTTCATATAACGCGACTCGCCAAGGAGGCGCGCGACGAATCGGTGCGAGCCAGCCGGTTGTCCGCTGCCGAACGTCCTGCACCCTTGCAGATCACGCTCGACGAACGTGCGGCGAAGTTAGCGCCATCGTTCAATGCGAATTCAATCTCCGGCGAATGGGCGCGTGCCATGGTGTTTGAGCTTGCGGGAGGCGAGCCGACGGACTTATCGCGACCAGCGCTTGGAGATCAGAGCAGACTGGATTTGGCGCCGACGACGCGCCCGCGATTAACGATACATCATTGTCAAACATTCGTGCGCACAGCGATATGGATGAACGCGTCGCGTATCGAGCGAACAATGTTCAAGCTCGCGCCGCCGAAATTGAAAGTGACGGCCACGTGCAACCAATCAAGGGAACGGTCACAATGGCGCACAGCGCTGTTGGACAGCTTAATGCGTTCGCCCGCGGTCGGAATTGGCACGATAGCCACTCCGATTTGGCGCCTCTGGCTTTGACAACGTTGATTGCCGCACACACGTTGGCGCCGGCTGTGCCGGGCTCGGTCAAAAACTCACCGACCAATGCGGCCGGCTCGGCATCCTTGACGGAATTTGAGGAAAGCGAGACGGCGGCGGTCCGCTCGTTGGCCGACGACAACGTTTGGGGACCGCCCGAGGTCGCGCCGCTCGTGATGGTGTTGGCGCTGGAGCAGGCACGTGCCGCCAGCGTGCGCCGCGCGAAGAAACACGCTAACACACTGGCCTGGCCGCCGCGGCGATTCGCCAAGAACCCGGACGATATCGTCTAGCGCGCTTAAGCCCCGCGCGTCTTACGGTGAGTCGGTGTTTGGCTTCTCGAGCGCCAGTGCCGCTTGTACTCGATCCGGATGGTGAAGCTTTTCGCGTAGATCGCGCGCGGTCTTAAGATCGCCGCCTTCGCGCCAAGCGAGGAACCGATCGATGCCGGGTGAGCCGGCATAAAAACCGTCGGACGTCTCGGCCAGCCAGTCGTCCTCGTTCGACTCCGGTTTGCTCTCGTTAAATGTAACCAGGGCGGCAACGACTTTACCCGTCGTCACGTCCCAGACCTTGGTTTGCCGATAGTCGGCGCCGCTCACCAGAAGCCGCCCGTCCGATGAAAACGCGGCCGATTGCGGCGGGTGCGGGTGCGCCGGAATTTTGTGAATGATTTCGCCCGTACGCAAATCCCAAAGATAAATCGCCTTGCCCTCGCCGTTGGTGGCCAGTGTCGTGCCGTCCGGTGATATCGCGACGAACCGCCCGCGCATCTGTGGGCTAGTCAGCTCGCGCTTCACCGCGCCGCTTGCCGTGTCCCAGATTCTGACGATGCGATGATCAAATCGATTACCCTCGCGGCTGTTGCACGTTGCCAGCGTTTGTCCGTTCGCCGTAAGTGCGACGGAAGTAAACACTCGGTCGTCGGTGGAAACGGTAGCCAACGCCGGTATTTTCTTGTGAACCTTGCGGATCGGCTTCCCGGTCGCGACTTCCCACAAGTGTGCAGCTCCATTTGCGGCGCCGGCGGCGAGCACCGCACCGTCGGCGGTAAACGCCAGCGACGTCGCGCCTCCCTCATGACCTGTCAACGTGTGCAACACGTCGCCTGTCTTCGGATCGCGAAGCTTAGTCGAACCGTCGACGCTGGCGGTGGCGAGCACCGTGCCGTCAGGCGTGAAGCCGACGGCCAACACGTCCGCGGAATGATCCGTCTGCGACCACGCTGGCTCGCCCGTTTTGGCATTCCAGACGCGCACAATGCCCGCGGCACTGGAACCGCGGCCGCCGGCGGCGACTCGTCGCGCGTCGGGCGAGATTGCGACCGCCATAATCTGCTCAGCCGGATCGCCCATGCGGCGAAGCAAGCGACCGCGTCGAGCATCCCACAGTCGAACTGCTCCCGGGCCTAGCTCGCTTGCCTTTGTATTTCGCATGCCATCCGCAAAGCGAAGGTCGCTACTGCCGGTGGCAATCAACGAGCCATCGCGCAAAAGCGCCACAGAATTGACTTGTTCCCAATAGCCGGGCAGATGCCAGTCGGTTTCGCCGCGAGCGAGTGAAACACGTTTGACCGTCCGATCGTGGCTGCCGCTGACGAGCGCATTGCCATCGGGACGAAAATGCGACCGCGGTAACTGCGCGGTCGTGACTCGTGACGACACGCGGGTCTGACTCGGAGCGTAGATCGTAAAGCAAAACATCGTTTCCGATCCCGCAGGCCAACGATTTGTCGTCGGGCGCAAAGGCGATCGACAACAGCCGCCCGTTTTTTGCCACTGTCCGCTTTAGCTCGCCGGTGGCGGCGTCCCACAGCTTCCATTCGCTTTCGCATCCAGGGTCGCGCCCTTCAAAGCGCGAAACGTCACGCCCGCGATGATACGCCCAGTCGCAGCTTCCGCTGGCGAGCGTTTTTCCGTTTTGAGAAAAGGACAACACACTGATCCAATCGCGGTGGCCTTTTAACGACTGCTTGAGTCGGCCGGAGGCCGTGTCCCAAAGGTGAACTGTTTTGTCTCCGCCGCCGCTGGCCAAGGTTGTGCCGTCGCGCGAAAAAGCCAGGGCCGTGACAGGAAACGGTTGGCCTTCCAGGCGATGTTTCAATTCGCCGCTAGCCAGCTCCCAAATCAGAATCAGTTTGTCCGTCCCTGACGAGGCGAGCAATCGGCCATCGGGTGAGACCGCGATGGCATACGCCTCAATCTCGTTATGTCCGGCGAACGTACGCACCAGCGCGCCGGTTTCCACGTTCCAAAGGCGGACCAGCTTGTCCATGTGAAAGCCGGCGCATACCAGGTTCTTTCCATCGGGTGTGAATGCAAGTCCGCGACCGCCGCGTTCGACATCGTCGCCTAACGCGCGCAACAGTGCGCCGCTTTTTGCATCGTGAATGCGCAACCTCCCGTCGAAGCTGTTGGTGGCCACGAGCGAGCCGTCGGGCGAAAAAGCGGCGGCCGTAATCGATTCCTGCGCCCCGGTTTGCAGCACCAGATAGGGCGGCACCGGCGGGGCCGCGAACGCATCGGCACTAAGGATCAGTCCAAGTGCGACGATCGACTGCGCGAGATAAGAACGACGCATTGAATCGCTCCTTGGCTTTCGAGGCGAGCCGCTGGCAATGCCTTTGAATTAGCCCGCCACCTAGTATGACCGCCTGCCGACCACGACAAAAACTGTTTTCCGAGCGGTGCATAACTGATTTCGGGTTTTGCCACCTGCCGCCTATGGATTCGGAAATCCTTTTCTGCCGGCTTTGCCGCGTGACAAAACGACTGCGTCCCGGCCTAAAAAGCAGGCAACTCATTGGTTTGGCGGTCCCACCCGCCCAAGCGACCGCTTGTTGCCACACCGATCCACGAACTACGGGGCTTTGATGCTAACACCTCCATGGACACCTATTGCAGAGCCGAATCTTCGCAGACGGCGACGGGGACGAGCCCGTGTCACCGCGGGTACGGCTGCACGTCGAGCGGCTCGAGGACCGGTTGTTCATGAACGGCGACGATCCGGTTGCCGCCGCCGAGACTCTGGCGAGCGACCAATCCTTCGACGACGTCAATTCAACAGGGATCGACGCGTCGGTGTCGCAAGGCGTTACGGACACCACGGCGGGTTTTCAGAAGTGGTTTGAGTCGGCCGCCGGATTCGAGGATTGGCTGATCGAGTTGGCCATCGCCGAGTACGGCAACTTGTTTGGCCAGCCGACGTATGATTACGGCATCAGCAACGGATGGTATCGGGGCGAGGTCGTGGTCATGGGCCAACTGCTCGACATGCGACCGATCGCGGCGGTCACCAATGACGCCGCTTCTCAACATTCATCCACCAACGTGCAAGTCGAAGGTGTGGACGAAGCCGACCTGGTCGAGACGGACGGCGAGTATCTGTATATCATCTCGGGCCGAGACCTGGTGATCGTCAAGGCCGGTGTCGGCGACGAGCTGCACGTATTCTCCCGCGTGCGGCTCGATCGCCAGCCGACCGGCATGTACTTGTCCGGCGATCGACTGGCGCTGGTGTCGTCGTCTCAACCTGAGTGGCAGCCATGGGAAGCGGGCATATTTGGGGCGCCGAACGAATGGCACTATGAGCCGCCGACTACTACCGTGACGGTGCTCGACATCACCGATCGCGCCACGCCGACTCAAGTGCAAAGTACGGAGATGGACGGACGGCTGGTGACGTCGCGAGTGGTCGATGGGCAGTTGCGGCTTGTGCTCACCAACGAAATTCGACTCCCGCAGCCGATCGCCAAACCAATCTACACGGCGCGCGAGGCCGAAGTGGCTCCTTCCGATCCCAGCTCGCTGAATCCTGAAGCAACTCTTGGATTCACCGTCTGGCCCTCGCGTTGGTACGGATATGCTGGCGTGGTGTCGGTCTACGAATCACAAGCAGAGTACTTGGAGCGCGTCCGCGACGAATTCCTCCACAAGCTTCGTCCGCAGTTTCGCACTCTAGCCAACGACGGCAGCGTGACGTCCCAGTCGGCGCTTGTAGAAGACAAGGAAATTCATCGGCCATCGTCGCGCGTTGACCGCCACATGACCACGGTGGCCACGTTTGACCTGGCAAGCGACGAATCCGGCCCCGTCGATTCCACTACGCTCATGACAGGCGCAGCACGCCAGGTGTATTCCACCGCAGACAGTATTTACGTGTTTTCCCAGCGAGCGTGGGATTGGCGAGACTTGGACGGCAAACGGACCTTCGAAACAGACGTGTGGAAGTTTGCGATTAACAATCAGACACATGCAATTAAGCTCGCGGCCAAGGGACAGTTCGAGGGCACGCTCTTGAATCAGTTCGCCGCCGACGAGCATGAGGGTTTCCTGCGGATAGTCACCGCCCCGGCCGGCTGGGGTTCCGGGGGCCACGGCGTGCAGGTATTGAAACACAATGGTCACCGGCTAGATGTCGTGGGCAGCGTGGGTGACATCGCGCCCAATGAGGTGTTGTATTCCGTTCGCTTTATGGGCGATCGTGCTTTCTTCGTCACGTTTCAAAAGGTTGATCCCCTGTTCGCCGTCGATTTAAGCGATCCGCGCAATCCGACACTCATGGGCGAGCTACACATCCCAGGCTACTCCGATTATTTGCAGCCCATCGACGAGAACCATTTGTTGGCGATTGGCCGTGGAGCGGACGAATCCAGTGGACTGTTTCAGGAGTTGCAGGTTTCGATCTTTGACATTTCCGACCTGACCGATCCGCGACTTTTGCATCGATACTCATTCGAGGGTGGACGCTCTACCGCCACCCCAGCCGCGGGCAATCGCTGGACGCGCGGTGACGGCGATCATCATTCCGTCAGCTATTTTGCAGAGCAACAAATCCTGGCGATTCCAATTTACAGCGCCGACGCTTTTGGCGGATTCTGGGGCCAAACCGACACCGCGCCACTTTTCGAGCCAGGTCACGGCGGGTTGCAGGTTTTCAGAATCGATGTCGGCCTCGGGTTCGCGCCGATCGGCCTGATTGAACATGACACATTGATCGAGCGTTCGGTCCGGATTGGCGACCGCCTGTTCGCGATCTCTTCCGACACTGTGTCGGTGCATGAACTGACCGATCCGTCAGTCCATCTGGGCGAGGTGCACGTCGCCGCTGATCCGAGCGAGTCGCCGACCGGACCGGCGAACTATGTGCCACCGCTCATAAGAGCCGTCGCGGAAATTCCGAGCGTGATGCCCGTGATCGACATCCCACGAGTGGTGGTTGCGCCAATCGGCGGCGGTGAGGTCGCCTTGCCGCTGCCAGTTGAGACGCTAGATCCACCGATTGCGGTCAACGAAGAGATTGTCATTGAACCAGGAATCGATACTGGACGCGCTAAGCTACTTGTTTTGAATGCAATTGACCAAATTGTTATTGAGAGCCGGCCGGCTACACGATTGCATGCGCTAAACGCCGCAACGCGCCAGCATTTGGCATTCAATGCCGAAGCCGAATCGGAAGCGAACACGGTCTTCCAAAACTATCTTCATCCGATAGACGCATTGTCAGGGCACGGAGACATTTCCACGACATCGCCCTGGGATTCCAGCGTCGATCATTTCATGGACGAATTTGGGTGGTTGCCGCGCGGACGTCGGATGATAGCGCGCGTTGGGACCTAATCGATTGACTCACATGGCAAAGCTAGCTGGAAGCATACTTCCCTTTCGTGACGGTCTGTTGCGGGACCGCTTTTAGCTTGAGCGGTAACTCGGGCGGGTTTTGTTGCTTCTTGCCGAGAAAGATCGCGCGCGGCTTCGGCTGGCCGTCGATCAACAGATTGAATTCCAACTCGGCGTCGTCTCCATCAATGCGTACGTCGAGACCGTCGGAAGCCGTCGATGTGCGGAAATCGAACTCCAACATCTTGCGCTGCGGCTCCACACGCCAAGCGTCCTGCGACTTTTTCCCATCTCCCTTGAGTCCCACCGAAATGCACGATGCAATTGTGCCGCCGGTCACTTTCATCGTTCCATGAAACCGACGCGTGCCGCCGGCCGTAGTGCGCAGGTGCCAGCCCTGCTTGTCATGCCAGATAAAGTATCGCGCCGACTTGACGCCGAGCTTCGCAGCCAGTGGGCCTTCTGGCCGCCCCGTGGGATCAAGCGGCTCAGACTGCTTTTTGTTCTTCGCGCTTTTGCCGTCCGCCGGTTTTTTCTGGGCGGCAGTTTCCGCGGGGCTAACCAACACGCCGGCCACAAACGCCATCGCTACAAACAACAGCAATACATGCGTGCGGAACCGTGGGGCGCCGGCGTTCATTTCTTGCCTCGCGCTTTACCGCTCTTGGTCTTGCCGCCGGATTTCTTTTTTCCCAGCGCCGCAGGCGACTTGTCAGCTTTAGCGGCCAGCTTGGCCTTCTTGCGCGATGATTTCTTGGCTGGTCGCGGCGCCGCGGCGCCACTCGTCTTGCCCGATAGCTTCGCTCCCACTTGCTTTCCCGCGGAGCGCAGTTTTTGCGCGGCCTTCTTCATCGGCTTCTTGCCCTCGGCGGCCGATCCAACCACAGCCCCCGCGAGACCCCCCATCACCGCGCCGACCGGACCCCCGACCAAGCCGCCGACGACGGCGCCGGTGAGCCCGCCAGCGGCGGGTTTGGAAATGGGAGGTACTTTCTTCGCGCGCTCTGCTTTTTTGGCCATTTTTGCATCCAAGGTTTGAGACCAGGCGGGTGACATCCGCCGCTGGGCCAGTATAATCAGTGGCGATAATTCTCGCCCGCCTAGAACGGATTGTTTGCGGATTCTGGGCAACGTGGGATATGGACGGCAGCCGCCGTCGCACGTTTCAATCGCGGGATTTTTCCGCGAGCTCATTGTGTCATTCCATCATGAACATTGTCGATTTATGCCCAGATTCCCGGCTTGGCCAGCGCCACAAAAGACCTCCGCGCACGTTTAATTAATTGGAGGGCATATGTTTATATGCGCGCCATCCTGAATTAGGGTCCGGAAGACTCGGACGACAACACTGCCTTCGACATCCCTGAGAACGGACCTTGATTGTAAACGGAAGGACGAAACGTCTTGGCAGTAGCTTCACAAACCTTGCCCGCACGCAGTCCGACCGACGCCGATTTAGAGGCGGTTGTTCGCGATATCTACAGCAAGTACTGGTCGCCGAAGACACCTAAGCATGTCGTGGAATGCGATGTAAATCGGTATGCCGCCTCACTGCGCGTGCTGGTCAATGCCATTGGCACAAGCGGCACCGTGGTGGATATCGGAGGGGGCTGGGGCGTGTTCTCGTGCGCGTGCGCGGTGCTCGGTTTTCACGCCATCACTGTCGATGATTGCGGCGACCCGGGTTATGCGGAAACAGGCGACCCGCGCCGTGCAATGCCCTATGAATACGGCGTCGAGGTCGTCGAGCGCGACGTTGTGCGTGACGGCATCGATTTTGAAGCGGCGAGTATCGACGCGTTTACTTCGTTTGACTCGATCGAGCATTGGCATCATTCTCCGAAGGCCGCCTTCCACCAGATGATGGCCGCGCTCCGACCGGGCGGCCTGTTCTTGATCAGCGCTCCCAACTGCAACGACTTTGGCAAGCGCATTACGGTACCGCTGGGAACCGCCGAATGGTCGGCGTTCGATTGGTGGTATCACAAGCCTGTATTTCGCTCGCACGTCCGCGAGCCGTCCGTGAGCGACTTCCGGCAAATAGCTCAGGATTTGAACCTCGACAACGTCCGTGTGTATGGCCGCAACGATTCGTTGCTGCTTAGCCCGCGCGCTGTCGTGCGCTCGCTCGGCCGCCCGCTGGATTACCTGCTCCGTCTCAGGCCCGCGCTGTGCACCGAGATTTACCTCGCCGGTTTGAAGCCAGCTGACGCCAGCGGCGGAAAAGCGATTCACACTCATTCGGCTGAACCTGGATCCCTCCATGCACGGCCAGCGAGAATGCGCAAGAGAGCGGACTGAACGGCACGGTGACTGCTAAGTCGACGTAGCGATTCGCTCACCGCAATATTCGAATCGGTACGCCGCCGACGAAAGCCCCCGCCGGCACACTCTTGTGCACCAGCGACATGGCCGACACCGTGACGCCACCGCCCAGCTTCACGCCCGCCAATACGGTGCAGTTGGCCCCCACCAGGCAGTTCGCGCCGATCGTCACGCGGCCAGTGCGCAGGCGGTCGTGCAGGAATTCGTGCGTTAAGAGCGTCGCGTTCATGCCGACAATCGTGTTTCGGCCTATCTCGATCAACTCGGGTAAGAAATAGTCGAGTGTCACGCCCGAGGCGATGGTCACATTTTTCCCTAGCCGCATGCCGAGCATTCGAAATAAGAATCGCTTCAGCACCAACGACGGCAGGTGTTTTGCCAGGTGAATGACCACGTAGTTGATCAAGATCCGAACGGGACCGAGGATCGGCCCATCGACGTGATTGCGCGCCTTGAACCAGTACGCGTGCGCGTTCGGCCCGCCGGTCACGTGTTCCTCGTACTCGCGGCGCGTAAGACCCGGGATCGGGAACCCGGTTAGCGACGATCGTGCGGCGATTTTCGATGAAGTAACCATCAAATGCTCCTCGTCAGTGCCACGAGGTCAAGCACTGTGCGAAACGAGATCGGACGCGCGGCCACGTACTCGCGCTCGACGATGTCCGTGCCCCACTTCGTTTTGTAGGCCACCTGAGAATCGACCGGGTACAGCTTCTTGCCATACTTCCTTAGACCATGAATCAGGCGGTGAACCCAGCGGCTGGCCGTGCCGTTTTCTTCTTCGTCGATCAAAAAGGGTGTGAAGCCGAAGTGCAGGTACAAAGCGCCTTCCGTCCTGAAATCGCTCGATCGCCTCGGCGTTGCACAGTTCCATCGTGCCGGCCGGGGCTTCCGGCACGCGGCGTGTCAGATCGTGCAGGTAACCCGGCCGCTCATCACCCCATACGGGCACGTAAGTAATGAACGCGATCGGATTCTCTTGCTCGTCGAGTACCAGGAAGATGCGGCGATCCTCGTCCTCGGGCGTGCCCAACTCGCCGATCATGAAGTCCAGTTCTTTCTTGCCTTTGGCTTCAAGCCAGCGGGCGCTGACCTCTTCCAGCTTCGCAAACCAGCGTGCATCGCGGGGCACCTCTTTGCCGAGTTCAACGACGCGCAAACCGTCGCGGCGCGCCTTTTGAATCTTGTTGCGAAGCTGCATTTTTTTGCCGCCGCCAAAGCTGTAGCCTTTCAAGGCGACGGCATACGTGGTGCCCATCTGATTGACAGTGAATCCGCGGCTGGCGAACAGCTCGACCTGCGCCTGACGCACTTGCACGGCCGCGACGCTCAGCCGCTTATCGGCCGCGAATGCAACAAAGCGGTCAAGGAGTTTTGCGGCGTCGTCGGGTTTCGCGTGAACGCCACCGAACAGCCACAGGTGTTTGCCTTGACGTCGATAGGCGATGAAGCCGGGAATGTCATCCACAGTGAACGCACAGTTGCGGCTCGATGTTGCCAGGTATCCGGATGGATGTGCAAGCACGTCGGTCAACACTTCGCGCGAAACCGCGTCGGCAACAATCGGCCCATCTGCCGCGGTGCGGCGGCCGAGCGCGGTCAGCACGACGTCGTCGGAATGTTCGCGCGGCTCAAAGGAAAGCTGCACCGGCTTGAGCGTGTTGCCGAACAGCCCGCGGTCGCCTGCGAGGTGAATCGGCACGGCCAGCATCGCCCACTCGAATCCGCCGATGAAGTAGGCCCAAACAGCCACTCCTGCGCCCGAAACCAGATACGTGTGCGTGAAGTTGTAGAAATTGTGGAACCAGCGATTGATCCGGCCTTCCTTTGCGCGGTGAAACGCAAACGTACCGGGGATATAGCCGACCAGGTCAATCACTGAAAAGGCAATGATCGCCCGCAACCAGTTCACTTCGCGCCAGTGCCACAAAAACACAGCCGTGCAAACGACCAGCAGCACGATCTGCTCGAGGCGAACGATCCAGTACGTGGCGGCGGTATGAAAGCGGTTGCGAGGGTCCATAGCATCAATTGAGCTGAAGGTGAATTTGCGGGTGTGTCTTACGCGCGAATGCGTATCCCGTGGCTCCGATCGTCCGTGAGAATCTCAAAACATGTGCGGTGCGCCGCGATCAACGTGTCGCGCTCGCCAGTCGTCTTGTCGGTCACCACCAACTCGCAGCGGCCGATCTTCGTGTTCAAGCAGTGCTTGATGCCACCCGGCGGGTTGTAATAGTTCAGACCGACAAACGCCGTTGGGGCGCCGAGATGCGGCCTTCAATGCGAACCGTCTTCGACTCCGAGACAAAGTCCCAAAAGAAGTAGCCGAAGTTGGCCTGCGCGCTCACCGTACGGATCGGCGAGATCAGGGAGTGTTCCTTCCCGCGATGACGCAGCACCATCGGCGTGAGCATCGGCGTGCGCACGGGACCGAATTTGAGCCGCGCGGACACCATCTCCAGAAAACTGTCCGGAGCGTTATCGAACCCAGCAACCTGACCGAACGCGTAATAGTCGGTGTGCTGCCGACCCCAGTTGTGATTTTGACTGCCGACCCAATTGCTGATGTCGATTGTGCGGCCGTTGACTACTAGCTCGCCGTCGTACGCGGCCAACGGCAGCCCAACCAGGCTCTTCGCCTTGGGAAATCGCCCTTCGTACAACTTCTCGGGCAGGATCAACAGCGGCGGCTCGTCGCCCCCGTAAGTCAGGTCCCAAGCAATCGAATCGCCAAAGCTCGCGCATGTGCCGCGGAGCATGCCGGGCGTGAGCACGCGATCGCGAATCTTTGCAAACAGCGACTGCCGATCGAAGTGGCACTCGCCTAGCGGATACTCCTCCTTCACCGCCACGTGCTCGCCCATCTCGCCATCGAAGAACATCGCCCACAACTCGCCGATGGCAGCCGCGGGCTTTCCCTTGGGGCTGAAGATCGTATAGCGGATCCAAAAACCGAGCGGCCGCGTCGGGTGGTTCTGCGCTGATAGAAGCTCTCATAATGCCCCTCCGACTGGCCGGGCACGTAGCGCGTCCAGTTGAGCGGTCCGGAAACAGCTTCCGGGCAGCGGCCGGCCGTTCTGTCGGTGGTAGCAAACTGTTCGGTCAGGACAAGAGCGTTCACGTCTTCGAATTGTTCCACTGGCATAGAAGTAACCCGTGATCAGGATGAGATGCCTCCTAAAGGCTTGTACGGCGAGTGGCCACGTCTGTGACCGAGGGCGGCCAGAGAATTGTCGCTAGAAGGTCGGTTGTGGTGCAGGTATCCGGTCTGCATAGGCAGCCGAGTCGGCCGCGCCACGACGACCGTGAATTACCCGATCGAGGGCCGCCTCCAGCCGATCCACCAACTGCAACCCGCCCAAATACATCGACAGTGTCGCCGCTCGAACGGGGTCGCCCGGTATCTTTATCGCGCGGTTTCGGTGCCATGCCAGCTTGTCTTGCGCAGTCACGCGACCTCCCAGCAAATCTGCCACGATCGCCCCGCTCGCTGCCGCCAGGTGAACTCCGTGCCCGCTCCAGCCGCCGACAAAATACACACCCGGCATTTCGGCCAGCTCGCCAAACATCGGCAGCTCGTCGAGCGTCATGCCGATCGTGCCGGCCCATTGCTTTTCGATGAGGAGGTTGGGCAATTGTGGAAACGCGAGGGCGAAGTCGCGCCGCTGCTGCCGCCAAACGCTCGGGGCGGCGATGTCCGTCGCGCCCGCGGCCCAATCGCGCTTGTCGGCGCGATAGATCGGCCGACCGCCGCCGAACATCAGTCGATTGTCTTTCGTGAGCCGGTAGTAGTTGAAGATGTGCCGCTTGTCGGAAAACGATCGCCGCCCGTCCCAAGTAAGACGCCGCCGTTTATCGGCCGTAAGCGGCTCACTCACGCTGACGTGCGTTTGGATCGGAATGATCTGTCCTCTTAACAGTCCTAG
Organism: Pirellulales bacterium; assembly: GCA_963829655.1. Lineage (GTDB taxonomy): Bacteria > Planctomycetota > Planctomycetia > Pirellulales > JALHPA01 > JBBDYH01. The sequence continues at coordinate 3,070,553 of CAWHJG010000002.1, read as the reverse complement.
TTTGGTCGCGTACACGTCCGTCGCCACGACAACCTGCTTCGCGACGACCGTGCCGCCCGGCGTTTCCAGACGTATCATCGGCCCCGGCTTGATCGCGCTGACTGGAGTGTGTTCAAACACGCGCACGCCGCGCTCAATCACCACGCGCTTTAGCTCGCGCGCCAGCCGCGCCGGGTTGAGCTGGCCCCCCTGCGGACAACACAGTCCGCCGCGGTAAGAAATCGGCGCGATCGATTGCATCGTCGCGGCGTCGTAGTAATGCGCGTCAAATCCGTGTCGATTGAGTAGTTCCGCCTCCGTTTGCAGCTTCTTCGCCTGGCGCGTCGTCAACGCGCCCTTGGTGTGGTGCGATGGTTCGAACTCGCACTCTAGCTGCTCATCGCGAATCATCGCCATCACACGATCGACCGCGCGAACCGAGGCCGCGTATAGTCGGATCGCTTCAGTCTCACCCACGCGCTTACAGAGCGCGCTGAACGACCCGCCCACACCCGGCCTAAGAATGCCCGTGTTCCGCCCGCTTGCGCCGCTGCCGACTGCATGCGCCTCGACAAGCACAATCTCGGCCGCCGGGTTCTTGCGAATCAAGTGATACGCCGCCGACAGACCCGCATATCCACCGCCGACGATCGCCAGATCCGCGCGAACCTCGCCGTCGAGCCGCGCACGGCAACGGATCGGGCGTGCGCACCCAGAAGCTGAAGTCGTCGCGTGGCATTGGAACGGTCATAAAAATTCGGCAGTCCGCCTCGTTCAGGCTGCTCGCGTCGCCGTACCGCTTTGCGCCGGCTTCCGCGGAAATAGCGTCATCTCCATCCCGTGCTTCGGCCGCAACGTGATCGTCGCATGATTCACCACCGGATGGCTCGGCACGTGCCGCATCTCGTACCGCTGAGCAATTAACGTCAACAGCAAGTGCGCCTCGATCAGAGCGAAGTGCTTGCCCGTGCACAGGTGCGGCCCCGCGCCAAACGGCATGAACGCATGCCGGTCGCGCCGCTGTTTGTTCTCCGGTGTGAATCGATCGGGATCGAACCGCTCCGGATTGCTCCAATACACCGGATGCCGGTGGATGTTGAACAGGTTCACAAGCACGCGCGAGCCCTTTGGCAGGAAAAAGCCGTCGAGTGTCGTATCTTGGTGCACCAGCCGCGGGATGATCGGCGCCGACGGGTACAGCCGCATCGACTCCTCAAACACTTGCAGCGTGTACGGCATCCGCATCAGATCCGGCATCGTCGGCATCCGCCCATCAAGCACCGTGTCTACCTCGGACTGCATCTTGCGAAGCACGTCAGGGTATTGCGACAGCAAGTACCAGGTCCACGTAAGCGTGATCGCGGTCGTCTCGTGCCCGGCGGCAAAGATCGTCATGATTTCGTCGCGTAGCTGCCGGTCGCTCATCCCTTCGCAGGTTTCTTCGTCCTGCGCGGAGAGCAACATGTCGAGCAGGTCGTTCTTCGGTTCGCCCGCGCGGCGCTCGGCGATCAAACGATACACCAGCGCATCGAGCGACCCCATCACGTTCTTGAATTGCCGGTTCCGCCGCGTCGGCCAACTCTTCGGCAGCGCGAACGGGTTTTGCAGCCGCTGAAACGCATAGTTCACCGCGATATCGACCGCGTGTGGGCCCATCGTGTCCAGGTCGTTCATCACGTTCGCGCTGAACATGCACTGGCTAATGATGTCCAACGTCACGCGCATCATCTCCTTGTGCACGTCGATCACCGTGCCGGCCTCGTACTTCTCTCCCCAGTGAGCGATGATGTCCTTGGCGCCAATGACCATCTTATCGAATAAGGTAGCGATGCTCTGCCGCGTAAAGATCGGCTGCATCATCCGCCGAATCTTCAACCAACTCTCGTGGTCCGAGCTCGTAAGCTGTCCGTTGCCCAGCACCAGCCGCAGCGGGTTATCCGGGCCCAGCTTGCCGTACACCGTACTGTTCGTGAGCACTTCTTCCGCGAGCTTGGGATGCGACACTCCGTGAACGACAACCGGCCCAAGACGGTAGCGAACCACGTCGCCATACCGTCGCCAGCCGGCGGCCATCGCCTGGAGAATGTCGCGCTTGAAGTCAAAAATGCTGCCGGTCAGTAGTCCGCCGCGCGGACCAGGGGCCAGCTTGGCGCCCAGCATGTTGGTCTTGGTCGATGAACGAGGCATGGTCGATCTCCCGATACAAATCCCACTGTCACGAACGACAAAACGGTTTGTTTACTTCACGCCCTGCGCCGTCAGCCATCCCAGCGATCGGTTCGGCTCACTCACATAAAATGCATGGCGAAATCCCGCCTGCTTCAGCAGCGCGACCAGCTCGTCGCCTGAGCAGATTCGCTGGCCGATCCGCTTCGCTCGCCGGATATATCGCCGCGTAAAGTGCTTGCGAATTGGGGCGGTCTGCCGCTCACCCTCGATGCTCATCTCCAGCGTGATCGTGATCTCTCCACCCGGCTTGAGCACCCGATGCGCCTCCTGCAGCCCTCGCATCGCGTCGGGCCAGAAATAAAATGTCTCGATGGCGCTCATCTTGTCGAAAGTTTCGTCCTCATAGGGCAGCGCCATCGCGTCGCCATGCTGAATCAGTACCTGGCCTCGCTCGACCGCCTCCGCGTTCCGTTTCGCGGCCAAAGCCACCATGTCCTTCGAGTAATCGACGCCGGCGACAAAGCCCTCGCTCGCGCTCTCGGCCAATAGAGTCACCGCCGCTCCGCTGCCGCAGCCGATGTCAAGCACGCGATCGCGCGGCTCCACCTTCATCAGCCCAATCGCCCACCGAGTCAGGCTCTTATGCTGAAACGTCATCACGTGTCCCAGCATCCGCCCGAACCAGCCGACGGGTTGGCGAAAATTGTCTTCCAGAACCCGCAACGGATTTCGGAATCGCGGTCTCGCCTGTGCAACGGTGGGCATCTTTGGTCTCCAATCAAAAAAAGGGGACAGGCACCTCGCCGTCACCCGTGCAAATTGATCGAACATAAATGAGGCTCGGTGCCAGTCCCCTTTTGTGGGGTCTTAAGTCATATCCAGCGCACCGCCCCGTGCGTATTCATCCAGCGCCCGCGTCGCCGGCAGCCGCCCCGGCGGATGAAAGCACATTGCTCGCGAGGCACACAGCAAGTACGCGACGTCGGGCGAACCCATAAACGCCAGTCCGCCCAGAATCTCCGCGGCCTTCATCACCACGTTCTCAATCGTGGCCTGAACCGCGCACCGCGTGGCCAGAGCTCGAGCAAATAGCCGCTCGCGATCGCTGCCGTCGTCGAGTCCATACGCCAGTCCTTCGACCGCCGCCGCGTGAGCTTCGACCTGTGCGACGATAAACCCTCGCTCCTCGGACGTCCCTTTGCCCGATTGCAGCATGCGTTCAACCAACCCGCTGGCGATACCGAGATACGTGGCACACAACGCAAGCTGGAACCACGTGTAGCCGGTGACTTCCACCGGGTCGAGCGCGCTGGCGTTCTCGACGACAAACACAAAATTGTCGGGCACCTCCACGTCCACGAGCGATAGCTCGTCGCTCTCCGCGCCGGCCAGAATATTGCTCTTCCAGAACGGTCGCCGCTCGACGCCCGCCGAATCGGCCGGCACCAGGCCCACGCCGCGCCGCCACACGCCCGGCTCGACCTCGGCCACCAGGCCGCACGTTAGAAAATCCATAGAGTGCGTCAGGCTGCATGGCTTCTTCCGCCCACTGATCAGCCAGCCGCCGTTCTCGCTCCGGCGCGCCTTCATCGTCATGTCGAGCGCCTTTGCGCCCGAGCGGCCTTCGGCGAAACCGGACGCCAGATACATCGAGTGCTCGGCCAGGCTGCTCAGAATGAACTGCCCATACTCTTCTCCGAACACGGACCACGCGACCAGCGTCGCCACCGAAAAGTTGTGCATCGTGTACGCGATCCCCAGCGATGGCGCGCGGCTCGCGACCGCTCGCAGCACCGCCAATCCCTCCGCTGCCGCCGCGCCGAGCCCGCCGTACTCCTTGGGTATCAACAGCGCCGGACCGCGAAACTCCTTCAAGACCTTGATCGACGGGTTTTCTTTGCTCTCGAGCACCGAGAGCGGAATCGCCGCCAGCGCCGCATCGAGCCCCGGCATAAATCGCTCCAATAACTCGCGCTCGGCGATCAAGAAGTTCAAGGGCGCGCTGTTCGAAGTCGGCACACCATTTGTCGAGGCCGATTTGGATTCAATTCTCTCAACCGTGATCATGCGCTGGTTCCTTTTGCTGCACACCGAGAAGCCGTTACGAGATCAATTGGATGAGTCTGACAACTGCTGCTGCACACGGTCCAAGAACCGGCTGATGTCGTTGCGCAGCTCGCGTGCGACCAGCGGCTGAATCAGTTTGGCCATCAGCGACGAGATCGGCAGGTCCGGCTCCACGCGCTCGCGATAGCGAATTTCGCTGCCGCCATTGGCCGCGGGCAGGATCGCTACGTCCCCTTCGTTGCCCATGTTGCCCTCAAGCGACCGCCATGTGACGCGACCCGCCCCATCGCCGTCGTACACCACGACGTAATCGGCCTGGAACCGAATGCCCTTATCGACTTTCTCTTCGAGCACCCAGCGGACATTGCGATGCGGCAACAGCTCGAATCGCTCCACTCCCTGCATCGCCTTGACGAGCTGTTCGGGCTGCGAGAAGAAGGCATACGCCTGCGCCGGGCTGGCATCAACCTTCAATGTGCGTTCTTCGATAGCGGCAACGCGGGTCATGGGATGGTTCCTTGCTGATGGGCGCCATGCCCACGCTTGTCGTGGACAAGCCCTGTGGGCGCTGGGTTGCACCTGCTCGCCCTCTAGTACGACATAGGCGGCCGTTTGTGACAGCCCTACCTTGGGAGGGCGAGGCTCCTGCCGAGCCGTGTTGTGGAGAGGAACCCCACCAATTCCTCCCAACCCTCACCCTCCCACCCTCCGGCCAACCTGCGCGCAAGAAAAAACCTGCCGAACGACCACAATCGGCCTAATAGCCGCTGCTACGTTTTAGACAGCGGCTTTCTCCTCTCTTTATCCTTGTGCATCGACTTGGGAACCAGCACATGTGGGAAAAACTGAATGACTACATCGGCATCGCCATGCTCGTGATCGTCCTGGGCGGCGCCTCGGTCTATGGGTTGTACAAGGTCATGTCCGGCCCACCTCTATTGCGGCAAGAGGGCGACGAGGTCGATCCGCGCACCAACTGGTACGCGAAAGAGATCATGAGGAGCCACGAGAAGGTGATGCGCGAGATCCAAGATAGACACGAATCCGCCATTCAGGACGCCATCGACGTCGGCCGCAGCGTCACTGGCTCGTAATCCGGCGAGCCGGGAGCGTAAGCGACCGGATTCGCTGCTATGCCTGTGCATGAACTGCACAATTCGCGCGGCCGCGCGCGCACTGCATTCCTCCTTTTCTCCTCCTCTCCCCATCTCCTCTTCTCCTTTCCGCCTCAGCACAATACCTCAATCACAAATCCGCCCGGCGCCTGAAAGTAAAACGTCCACGCTCCATGCGCCTTTCCCGGCGGCGGCACGTCGAACCCGTCGTCTTTCAAGCGCCGGTTGATCTCGTCCACGTTCTCGTTGCTCGGCTGGATGAATCCGATGTGAAAAGTGTTGGGATACTTCACTTCGTCCGGCCGGTCCGCTTTGATTAGCGTCAGAACCAGCCCATCGTCGTCAAACAACACGGCGAACCGGCTGGTCATCTTGCCCCCTTCCATCGGCCGCAACCCGAAATACTTCTGCAAAAACGCCCCCGTTTCCGCCGCATCCGTCGCCGTCAGATTAACGTGGTTCAATTTCATGGCGATTCTCGTGTTTCGCTAACGCTCCTCAGTTCACTCGTACCAAATCTCAACCTCGTATCCGTCGGGGTCGGCGACGTAAGCGTAGGGAAATCCTGGATTGAATTCACCGCGCCTCAGCACCGTGCCCCCTGCGCGTTCAACTTGTCGGACCGCTTCGTCGATGTCGCTTGGCGAGAGCAGCCGGAACCCGAAGTGGATGATGCCGCCGCCAGAACCAGGCGCAGCCGCAGTCTGATCGAATGTGATGACGTCATGGCAACCAGGAGACCTCACGTGGATCCGGCCCTCCTCGCGGAAGTATGCCTCGACCCCAAACACTTGCCGGTAGAAGTTCAGCGACTGATCGATATCGCGAACCGCCAACGCGACGTGCGTGAGTCCGTAGGTCTTGACCATCCGCTCAGTTTCTCATGTTGTTCGTCGGCTGCAACTCCGCGGCCTGCTGGTCCAGTATTCCGAACTCCACACTCTTCATCCGGCGCACGAAGTCCTTCCTGCATCGCCGCCCCCCGCGCCGCCACGTACCGCTCCCAATCCGCGTCCTCCAGCGCCCGCCCAAAGCTCCGCAGTTTCGCCACGCCAAACCCATGCTCCGCCGCCAACGCCTTCACAAGCTGCAACGTCTCGGGCGACAAATCCGTCCCCAAGCTCGTGTTCTTCAGATGACCCCCTAATGTCAGCATCATCGTTTCCGCCATGCAGGCGTAGATCCGTCCCTGACCCAGCCCAAACTGTCCGAACGCCGATCCGTCCGGCGCGGCGATGATCCCGCCGTCGATCACCACCACGTCGGGCCGCGCATTGGCCACTTCCTGGCTCACGTTTGCGGGCCGCGACAAATCGCAAACCACCGCCCCGCGTTTGAGATCATCCGGGCCAATCACGGCATTCGTGGCGTTGGTCGAAGTGACCACGATCTCCGCCTGCCGCACTGACTCGCGCATGTTCTGGCTCAGCACCAGCCGGCCGCGTCGCTCCAGAGCGTTGATCACCGCGTCGATTTGCGGTGCCGCTACAAGTCCGTCGGTCGCATCAAGCGGCAACAGTTCGAGGAGTTCCGCCGCAATGCTCCCACCCTTGAACTCGGCGCCGGCATTGCGGCGAGCGACCGCAAACCGCACCATGTCGCGCACCACATCCATTAATCGCTGCCGCACTTGTTCCGCGGGCGAGTCAGGATTCCCTACAAACACAACGCGGCCGACATCATCGGTCAGCAACAGCGCCATGGCCCGCCCGATCGAACCGGTCGCTCCGACGATCGCGGCCGTCAGAGACTCGCAGCCAGCAATCCCAACCAGCACCATCGCCTTCCGCGTGGCCTCGGCCGATGCGACGGCCGTGTACGAATTCCCTGACGTGACCGGCACTCCTTCCTCGGCGACTGCCAGCCCGAATAGCGTGACGATCGAAGTGAAGGCCCCCAGCCCGACCAATTCCGCCCCGCGGTCGCGTGCCAGGTGCAACGCCGATCGCACATGGGCGATGGCCTGCTTTTTTCGCATCTTGGCAAGCTGCTCCGCCGTCCACGGCAGCGTGACGAACTCGCCGTACGCCGTGGCTCCGGTCTTCGAGACGACCCGCCCGCGGCTGTGCACGAACGGAACCAGCATCTCCGACATATCGCGAGCCGTGTTTTCCAACGATGCGGTTGCGACAGCTGTTCAAGCGAAGGGTCGAAATCCGCAAAGCTCGCGAAATCGAGCGGATGCATCAAAAAGCCAAACCGCCGCTCGCCCGGCAATGGCTCGACGCGAGGCCGCTCGCAAGCCACAGCGGCTTCGCCACTCGCCGGCCGCTCCTGGCCATCGAGAATCGAAGCAATCACGCGGCCGGTGTCTCCCGTCGCAAATAACGCCAATGCCCGCTCGATCGCTTCCAACAACTCGTTCGCACTCCCGCCAGCGGATAATGAGTGCCGGCTCAATCCGGATCACCGCCTTGCCATTGAGCGTGGGCGCCACGCGCATCCCCTCTACGTTAAGCAAATAGCTGGCAAACAGCGGCGTAAAAAATCCCTGCTCGGCTGCCACGCCCAAAAAACTTTCGGGCCAGCGGTCGCGATCCAGCTCGAAGCGGATTCGCCAGTAACAACCCTCGGCCGCGAACCTCCGCGATGAGCTGCGGGTATGTCCGCTGCAGCTCTCGCAAGCGGCGTTTCAGCCGCGCCCCATAAAGGCCACGCGCTGCATCAGAAATGCCCGGTCGCGAGTCAACAGATTCAGAGCGATGTGAGCCCGCGCGGCAGGCCAGCGTGTTGCCGGCGAATGTGGACGAATGCTTCAACGCAAATGATTCGGTATATGCATCTTCGCTGCACAGCACCGCGCCGATCGGCATCAATCCGCCGCCGAGCGCCTTGGCCAATGTCATCACGTCGGGTCGCACGCCCGCAAGATCGCAGCAGAACATCGCGCCGGTGCGACCTAGACCCGTCTGGATCTCGTCAAACACCAAAAGTACGCCGGCCCGGGTGCAGATTTCGCGAACGCGCAGCGAGATAACCCGGCGGTGGCACAACAACGCCTCCCTTCGCCTTGAATTGGCTCGACCAAAAACGCCGCGTAATGGTTGGGACGATGGGCCAATTCCTGGCCAGGGCCTCGGCATCGCCGTATGGAATCGCGTGAAAATCGCCGGTCGGAGCGACAAATTCCTTGCTGATAGTCCACGATTTCCGGTCGCCGCATAGCGCCCCAAGTGTCTTGCCGTGAAAGCTATTGTCCGTGGAGAGAATCGCCCTGCGTCCCGTCGCGGCACGGCACAGCTTGATCGCGGCCTCGACCGATTCCGCCCCGCTGTTGGTAAAGGTGACGTGCCGCATGTTCGCCGGAGCGACGGCCAGCAGTTGCTCGCGCCAATTCGCCGGCCGCCCCCAAGAGCGACGGCTGAATAAAGCTCGGTTCCGCCTCGTTCTGGACTTCCAGCAGACTCTGCCAGATTTCCGCCGGGTTAAATCCAAAGGGCAATGCCCCGTATGCCGAAATGCAATCCAGATAGCGCCGCCCCTCCTTGTCGAACAGTTCGCACCCTTCGCCGCGCACGAACTGCTTGTCGAGCCACAGCTTTCGCAGCAAGTCGGCCAGGTGTGGATTGACGCACCGAGCAAACGGATTGGCCGCGCCATCCATGCTTGCGCGCAGCCGCACCGAATAGCCGCGGAAAATGCAGCCCCGGCGCGTGGGGAATCGACACGGAAACAGGCCGTGGCAGAAGGATCGAATCGGGCATGGCAGCTTGAACCGATCGAATGGTCGGACGCGCGTAAAAATGTCCGCATTTGACCGCGAAAGGCGTGCAACAAGCGCGTCGATACACCCCTCTCATACGCGGTTTGATGCGCCGTTCGTGACAAATCCACTCCGTCAGCCAGACCTGCTCACAAAGTACCGCTTTGCCAGTATCAGGAGATAAAGGCACACCCGGTCCGGGCTGCGCGCTTCGTCGCCGCGCCATGCATCCAAAGAGCCATTCGTCCATCGATCCGCCGGCAGGCGGGACGCCTGCACCACAACTGACACCGCGGCCAACCATGCTCCTCAAAACCGCACTGCGAATCATCGCGCATGAAAAAGAAAAGTTCGCAGGCGCCGTCGCCGGCGTGGCGATCGCCGTGTTTCTGATGGTCCTGCAATGGGGTTTTTATCAGGGCTTCAACCGCGACATCACGATCGTGCTCGATTCGATCGACGCCGATATCTGGATCGTGCCCAAGAACCAGCCGACGTTCGACGGCTGGGTCGGCGTGGACGATCTGCCGTATTGGGAGCTGCTGGAGCACCCGCGGCGTCAAAGCGCCGGCCGGCTGGTCTGGGGCTGGGCCGCATGCCGATTGCCGAAAACCGGAGGAATCGATTCGGTCGAAGTGCTCGGCGTCGAGTTCGAGTCGGGCATCGACCTGCGGTTCAACCTCAGACGAAAAACCTCGCCGCGCTGCTGCGGCCCGATGGACATGTGCTCGTCAGCGACAAAGATCGCGACAAACTTGGGATCGACGCTGTCGGCGTTGAGGGCATGGAGATCTTCGGCCGCATGGCGACGCCCGTTGGCTTTGTCCCCGACGTGCACCTCTTTACGACCGCGGCGTTTCATCCTGACCGATCTTGACAATGCCCGCGTCCTTCCTGCGGTTGCCGGCGTCGCACGCAAACTATCTGGTCTGCAAATGCAAGCCGGGCGCCGACGTAAAACGCGTGGCCGCCGACTTGAAGCGATCGGTGGCGAACACGACGTGTTGACCGCCAGGCAGTTTCACGACCGAGCCGCCAATTACTGGGCCACGCGAACTTCGATCGGGCCGGTGCTCTTGATGTCTTCGGTACTAGCCGTGTCGGTTGGCTTCCTCATCGTGCTGTTGGCGTTCTACATCTCGACGATCGAAAAGATTCCGATTTTCGCGTGCATGAAGGCTCTTGGCGCCTCGGGGAGCGAGATCGTCCTGTTGCTGATCTTCCAGTCGCTGATCGTGTTTGTGCTCGGATGCGTCGTGGCGGCGGGCGGGACTGTATCTCGCGGTTGCCATCCTCGCGACGACGACGATTTCCGTGGTCATCACGTCAAGAGGGCGTGCCGCCGGCGTGGTCGCAACCGGCGTGGTTTCATTCACCAGTTCGCTGCTCTCGGTGCGTCGCGTGATCTCCACCGATCCCGGGGAGGCTTTTCGAACATGACCCCCGACCGGCAAAAACATCTTGATCGTTCGCGAGCTCGTCAAAGAGTTCAACGAGCCGGCCGGCGTGCTTGCGCATGTTGAAGAATCTCTCGCTGACGATTCGCCGCGGCGAAATCGTGATGATCACTGGGCCATCCGGTTCGGGCAAAACAACGTTCCTGCAAATCGCGGGCTGCATGATCCGCGGCACCTCCGGCCACGTGGTTTTATCGGGCCGCGACGTGAGCGAAGTCTCCGAACAAGAGCGCCTCGAAGTCCGCCGTCACCATCTCGGTTTCGTATTCCAGAATTTTCACCTGCTTCACGCGCTGCCCGTCGAAGAGAACGTGGCCTTGGCCCTCCGACTGCGGCGGCAGAAGATCGACATGGACCGCGTGAGCTCGAGTGCTCGAAACGCTCGGCCTTGGCCGCAAGGCCCGCCAATACCCAAGCTGCTTAAGCGGCGGCGAGAAGCAGCGCGTGGCGATCGCCCGTGCGATGGTCGGCGATCCCGATCTGCTGCTGGCCGACGAACCGACGTCGCAACTCGATTCGAATTCCGCTAAAACGGTCGGCGAACAGCTGCGCGCTGCCGCCCACGAACGCAACATGGGAATCGTCGTCACCACGCATGATCCTCGCCTGGGCGAAATCGCCGACCGCAAGCTGGCGCTAAAGGATGGAGTGCTGTATGAAGAGTAAATGGATCAAGTTGATATTGCTCCTCGGCATCGCCGCAACGGCGGGCGGCGCATCGGTCTACCTGCAACCGTTCGGGTCCGCGCCGTGCGGATGAGGCCGTCGCCGACGACGCATATTCGCGGCGCCCTCGCACCGCATGATCCTTACCAGCGGTCGCGTCGAAACGATCGACGGCGAGGTGGATGTCGCTTCAGAGATTGGCGGAAGGCTAGCGGAGGTGAAAGTCCGCGAAGGCGAAACCGTCGAAAAAGGCCAGGTTCTCGCCGTGCTTGAAGGTGAACGGCAAATCGCTGACGTAGCCGTCGCCGAGGAAAACGTGGCGCTTGCCAAGTCGCGGCTGGCACGGCTGATCGCCGGCAACGGCGCCGAAGAAATCGCCCGGGCATCTGCGTCCGCCAAGGCCGTCGAGGCCGAACTCGTATACGAACAGCGCAGCCTGGATCGCTCGCGCACGCTCGGCGCGAAGTCGGTCGTCTCGCAAGAAGACCTCGACCAAAAGAAGCAGCGCGTCGCCACACTCCAGCATCAATTAGAGAGCAGCCGCAAAAACTACGAAGCGCTGCGACGCGGCCCCCTGGCCGAGGAAGTCGCAACCGCCCGCGCGGAGCTGGCACGTCGCCGAATCGCAACTATTGAAGGCGAAGGTCGAGCACGAGCTGCGATTCGTCCGCGCGCCAATGGCAAGCACGGTGCTCAAGGTGTATCGACATGCTGGCGATGCCGTAATGATCGACCAGGTGACGCCGATCCTCCGCCTTGCGAATACCGACCAGTTGTGTATTCGCGTGGAAATCGATGAGGCCGACGTGCCGCTCGTGCAGCCCGGCCTCTCCGGCACGTTCAAAATTCGCGGCGTCAGCGACACTGCCGGCCGCTTGACGAGTCAAAACGATCGTGCCGGCCTTCGGACCGAAACGATTGTTCAACCCCGATGCCAGCGCTCGCCATGACGCCCGAACCTTGGAAGTGCTCTGTGAGATTCAAGACAGCGTTCGCCTGTATCCGGGCCAGCGCGTTACCGCTGAGTTCGAATTCGCCCGAAGTTTGAAACCGCGTGGCAACCATGTGGCATGCAGACACGAGGTGCGAGTTATGCGTACCGAAACGACCGTTCTAACCTACGACTACCACGAGCTGCACGCTCGCTACTACCGAACCGCCATCCCCGGCGTGAAGCGTACGCTCGTGCTCGTGCACGGCGTATGCGAACACGGAGAGCGCTACGACCCGATCGCGAAGCTGGCTGCACGGCGAGGCTGGAACGTGATCCTCGCCGACCAGCGCGGTCACGGACTTTCCGGCGGAGTGCACACGCACGTCGATGACTACGATCAGTACGTCAACGACCTGCGATTGCGTTTGCCGCCACTTCAACTGCATTCCCAATCGGACATACATTGTCGGCCACAGCATGGGCGGCCTGGTCTCCGCGCGATACGCACAGACATTTCCCGATCAACTAGCGGGCCTCGTACTGATTTCTCCGCTGTTGTCGATCAAGGTCAAGGTCCCCTGGCCGACGTTGGCGCTTGGTTGGCTTTTGTCGCTCGTTGCATCACGCGTCCGATTCCGGCCGCGATTCGATTCCAACGACTCCACGCGCTGCCCGCTGTCGCGCGAGCGGCGAATGAACGACCCGTTGATTCGCCAGTCGTTAACCAACGGTTGGTACTTCGCCACGCGCGGCCCTCAAGCTGGCCTGGCGCGAAATCAATAAGATCAGCCTGCCCGTGCTGTTGGTCCAAGCGGGCCAGGACCGCGTGGTCGATCCGGACAAGGCCAAGGAATGGCTCCAGCGGCTTCCGAGCTCTGATCGATCGATCCACTGGCTGGCGGAGAGCTATCACGATGTGTTGAGCGAATCGGACTGGCTGCACACGTTCGCACATGTTGCCCGCTGGATCGAGCGCCGCGACACTCAGCCCTCCCCGGCGAACTCAGGGGTTCAACAACTGCCGCCGCTGACCGAATCGTGGCTCCGCATTCCGGCGGCTTAGTCTTGTGTCTTGGTCCAACGACCGTCCATCCTTGGGATGTGTGACACCAGTTTGACGACAGTGATGTGGCCGCGGTTGCTGGGAGGGCGACTGACCCACGCGTCCTCACGTACGGCAACTATCGCTTGAATTGGAGTGGTTTCCGTAGTTTGAGGTTCTGGTGCTCATACCCGGATCCCTTGGCGGCACCGCACTTGCCAATGCGACTGCCCAGTCGTGCGTGTGTAACACTCGCGGTGGCTTGGCGCTTAGAGATTCACGAGGGCGTCCCGACGGGCCGCCTTCTCGACTTCCCTCAAACTGCGAGTCCGCCGTGAGCTATCGATTTGCCACCCTGCGAAGCGGCGAATCAGAAACCTGCCATCCGTTCTGTCTTCCCGACGAGCTGGCCGCTTCCTGGCATAACCCCGACTACGAGCTGGAAGCCCAGCTCGGCGGTGGCGGCATGGGCCAGGTCTACCGCGCCCGCCACGTTCCCACGAATACAACGGTGGCCGTTAAGGTTTTCCGTCGCGGCAAAATTTCACGCGAGGCCGACGAGCTGCAACGCCGCACCGAATCGACCGCCCTTCGCAAGCTCGACCACGCCAATATTGTTCGGCTGTTCGATCGACATGCCGGCGACGGCGATGGCTACCTCGTCATGGAGCTGATCGACGGCGACAACTTTCAAAGCCTCGTTCAGGACGAGGGCCCGATGCCCGCGACAATCGCCTGTGAGCTGATCCGGCAGGCGGCACTCGCGCTACAGCATATGCACGACCGCGGTCTGATTCACCGCGATGTCAAACCAAGCAACCTGATGCTCACGCACAGCGGAATCGTTAAAGTAGTCGACCTCGGCTTGGCGCTTACCGGTCGACCCACCGGAAGTGAGCTGTCGGCGTTCTTGATCGGCACGCTGGATTACATGGCCCCCGAGCAGTTCCGCTCGAGCGACGAAATTGACGCCCGCGCCGATATCTACAGCTTGGGCTGCACGCTGTATTACCTTTTGACGGGGCAGCATTATCTGAAATGCGATCGCACCTCGATCGAGAAGCGACAAGTGACGCAAGGCCCGGAGCTGGAAGACGCCGCACCCGAAACGCCCGATTGGCTCGTCCGGCTGTTCAAAAAGATGGTCGCCGAGCGGCCTGCCGATCGCCCGTCGTCGATGGGCGCACTTGTTGGCCCAGTTGCCCGCGCTGGATGACGCCGACAACGGGACAAATCACACAGCCGAATCGCAAGAGCTCGAAGGCACGACGCCGCCGTTTTTTACCGTCGGCAAAGCGACCGGCGAGTTCAGCCGCATAAGCTTTCACCCGCCTCGCCGGCGATTAAGAGCCGCGCGGCAGTGCTGAATCAATCCGATATCGATCAGCTCCTCTTCCACTTCGTCGAGCTCCGCTCCTCCCAGCGAATGAGCCACCTCGTCGAGAATCAGGTCGCTGAGTTTTTCGCGGGCACGCTGTAGCGTCTTACGGGCAGCGATATCGGTCATCGGCGGCTGGAGCCCTGCTTCGGCGCTGTACTTCTCCGCCAGCTCCGCCGAACGCAATTCCGGATGCTCGGCATGCATCTTCAACAGCGAGTAGAACGGCTGCCCGCGCGATTGCTCGACCTCGGACAAACCGTCCCAAGCCTTGGCAATCAGCTCTTCGCGCCAACTGTCGAGGAACTTCTGTTCGGAATCGTCTGACGGCGGCGATGCCACATCCGGTAGCTCGGCCGCGCTTTGATTTCGGCGGCGGCGCCCTTCCTGCTTGTAGTGATCGTTGACCAGGTTGATCAGCGCCGTCTTCAGCAAGTTGCGAAATTGCCCCCGCTCCGGATCCGCACGGCGAAATCCGCCGCGCAGGAAACGAATCGCGAATTCCTGGAACAACTCCTGTGCCACATCCTCGTCGCGAACCGCGCCCAACAGATAGCGGTAGACGGCGCCGAGATACCGCTCCATGAGCGCTCTGCTGCGCCTCGGCCGCTGCGTCGTCGGCGGTCCCATGTGCCCGCACGACCAGTGTCCACGCGGTCTCGATCTGACTGAGGCGATTGTGTTTTTCCTGCTGGTCCATCGTCGGTCCCCGCTTCGTGCCGGCATTCTACGCCGTGTGCCCCTGGCTTTGCCAGTGAGTAGGTCGCGTCTGCCGGACGCGACCTTGGTAGTCGGCACACCCCCGCGTTGGTAGTCGGAAGCGTCAGCGAGGGGAATCCTGCTTGCTCGCACTCGCGCGTGCTGTGAAGATAAGGCCTGACCACTCCAGTTGTCGCGTGGTCTCCCGACCACGCCAATTTGCTGTGCACCATGGTTGAGCCATCTCGGCGAGACCTCCTGAAGAGCGCCGCGGCCGCATGCGCAACGGTGGCACTCGGAGGCTGCTCGTCGGCGCGGGCCGACACAATCCGCGAAGAAAACGAAAAGCCGGGCACCATCGACTGGCTGCTCTCCAACACGCGCATCGATCCGGACACGAAATACCGCTGTCCGTGGATCGAAGGGTATTGCTCGCGGACCAGCGTGCGGGCCGGCGAAACGATCGAGTTTAAGCTCAGCGCGAATCCGGCATCGCAAGTCGTCCTCGATCTGTACCGCCTCGGCTACTACGGCGGCAAAGGGGGCCGACACCTCACGCAGCTCGGGCCGTTGAAGGTCTCGCCGCAACCCGATCCGCCGGTGGGCGACGAGCGGCTTCGCGAATGCCAATGGGAAACGGCGGCGCAGCTTACGATCCCCACCGACTGGCCGAGCGGAGTCTACCTTGGCAAGCTCACCGAACAACGGGAGAAGCTGCAAAGCTACATAATCTTCATCGTCCGCGACGAGCGGAAATGCGACTTCCTCTTTCAGTGCTCCGACACGACCTGGGCCGCGTACAACCGCTGGCCGGATCTCTGGTCGCTCTACGACGACGGCACTCCTCCTCACAACTGGTACACCGGACCGGGCGTGCGCGTGAGCTTCGATCGGCCGTATGGCAGGTACCGGCAAATCTTCGACGCGCCGCTGTCGCAAGGGTCGGGTGAGTTTCTGTTGTGGGAGTTTCCGCTGGCGTTCTGGATGGAACAGCACGGGTACGACGTATCGTACATCTCGAACATGGACACGCACGCCGACGGCGAAGGATTGCTACGCGGCAAGGCGTTTCTGTCGGTGGGGCACGACGAGTATTGGTCGCTCGACATGTATCGCCACGTGAAAAACGCGATTGAGCGCGGCGTTCACGCGGCGTTTTTCAGCGGCAACTCGGTCGATGGCGTTGATCGAGGTCCTACCCAACGCAGCCGGAACCCCAAATCGCACGATCGGCCGCATCGGCAAGTTCGGCGGCGCTTCCGAAAGCGAACGCCGCTTCGCGAAACCGTGGAAGCGGCATGGGCCGGACCCTGCGCTGCTCGATCGGCGCACGCACGACCGATCCCGCCAACGGCGGCGCCGATTGGACCTGCGTGAACGAAAAGCACTGGCTGTTCGAAGGCACCGGTTTGAAAAACGGCGATTCGATCCGCGGGCTGGTTGGCTGGGAGCATCATGGCCATCCCGCGGCTATCCCAGGACTCGAAGTGCTCGCTCGCGGACCGGTAACCAGCAGCGGCCGGCCGCAGAACGTCGAGTACACGGCGACGATTTACCAAGCGCCCAAAGGCAACTGGGTCTTCAACGCATCCACGATCTGGTGGTCCGACGGTTTGAGCGAGCCGCCCGGCTACCTGCGCCCCACCGCCCACGGCAACACCCCGCCCGGGCCCCGACCCACGCGTGCAGCGGATGACCAGAAACCTGTTTTCGAAGTTCGTGGGGTGAGCGAACCTTCCCTGTAATGGCGTGGTCTCCCGACCACGCCATTGGTAGCCGGAAACGTCAGCGAGAGAGAAACCGCCACTCCGCCGCGTCAGCACAAAGTACAGCGATTCCAGAGTCGCGTAACGACGGCAATCGCTAACCGGGCACGCAAGTGCTTGGTTCACCCGCCGCTGATGGCTGGAATGATCGAAATCTCCACGCCGTCCGCCAGGGGCGTCGCCAGTCCGCCCGTCGAGCGCGCTTCGCTGTTTCCTACAAACACATTGACGTGCTCCCGGATTTCCCCTTGCTCCGTCAGAACGCGATCCCGAATGCCGGGATGTGCCGCGAACAGCGCTTCGAGAGCATCCTGAAGCGTGCCGCCTGATGTTTCCACGTCCACATGACTACGCCCACCGGTCATGGACCTCAGCGGCCCCGGTATCCAAAAACTGACTCGTCATCGGCGGCTCCTCTTCCGTCGCGTTTCGGGCGGCGGGCCTTTACGTTTGGCGACTCGCTGCCTTTCGTCTTCTTTGGAGACGCTCGTCTTCGCTTTTCGGTCGGCCTGGGCGTGGAAGGGCCGGCAAGCTCCGCAACGACCGCGCTGGCCACGCAGACAATCTGCGGCAGGCCATTGAGCAATTCCTTCCAGGTTTTGCCGGCGTCCCTGGATGCGTACAGCTTTCCACTGCGGGTCCCGAAGTAGATGCCCACCGGATCGAGCGAGTCCGTCACCATCCCGTCCCGCAGCACGGTCTCGTAGGCGCCGCTGCTGAGGCAAACCCCGTGTCAACGGCTCCCAGGAACCCCCCGCGTTCCGCGTGCGATAGACGCGCAGCCGCCCCTCGGGAGTGCAGCGAAATTCATCCGATTCCATGGGCACGATGTAAACGCAGTCGGGATCGTGCGGATGAGTCGCCATGGCGAAGCCAAAATCCGACGGCAAACCGTGGGCGATGTCGTTCCAGGTGTCCGCGCCGTCATCGGACCGATACAGCCCCCAGTGGTTTTGCAGGAACAGGCGATCCGGCCGATCCGGATGCCGAACGATCTTGTGCACGCATTGCCCGAACTCCGGAAACCGCTCCGGCATGAACGTGACGCGGATGCCCCGGTTGCGCGCTTGCCAGGTCCGGCCGCCATCATCGGTCCGGTAAACGCCTGCCGCGGAAATTCCGACATGCATTCGCCCGGGGTCGGTCGGATGCAGCAGGATCGTGTGCAAACACAACCCGCCCTGGCCAGGCATCCAGCGTGGCCGATGGGGATGATCGAACAGACCGCGCACCAGCGACCACGATTCGCCTGCATCTTGTGACTCGAACAGCGCGGCCGGCTCCACGCCGCAATAGAGTTTGTCCGGCGCCTCCGCAGGCCCCAGCGATATCTTCCAGATATTCTTGAGCGACGAGACCGGACTCCGGCGGAAATTTGATGTTGGCTTCCAGCGGGTTGGTCCAGGTCTTGCCGAAATCGTCGCTGGAGCGCAAATACGTGCCCCAAAGCGGGCTGCCGGTCGAGGCCCACAATCGATGACGGCCGTTCCGACTGTCGTACGCCAAGCGAATAAACAGCGTGCCCATGAAAGTAAGGCCCGGCGACTTCCCAGTGCTTGCGATCCGACTTCGACCTCGCCAGGAATGCGCCCTTCGTGGTGCCCAAGAGCAAGAGCACGTCTCCGTTTTTGACGTCGAGGTGCTGGATGCCGCGCAACACCAGAGTCCGCGGACCGGTCGGCTCTTCGCGCCGCGGTTCGCTCACGATGGCCGCCGATTGGATCGTCTCGAGCGTCGATCGAATTTCGCCGGCCCGCTGGAAGCGGTCTTTAAGGTCCTTCGCCAGACAGCGCATGATGACGGCGCTCAGGCCAGGCGGCACGCTCGGACGGCAGCGGCCTGGGTAACTCATGCAGAATGGCGGCGCTGAGCCCATAGGGTGTGCTGCCGCCAAACGGCAATTGTCCCGTGACCGCCTCGTAGAGCAGAACGCCAAGCGCCCAGATGTCGCTTTGGTAGCTGCCGGTTTCTCCCGTCAGGACCTCCGGCGCCATGTAAGGCAATGTCCCGACAATCGACCGGTCGCGCTCGACGGACGCCTGCGATCGAGTGATGGCATCGACGGTCGCCTTGTCCAGCCGCCGGGCCAGCCCAAAATCCAGCACCTTCACGCGCCCGTCGTGCGTGATCACGACATTGGCGCCCTTCAGGTCGCGATGAACGATCTGACGATCATGCGCATGGGCCAAGGCGTCCGCGATTTGAACTCCATAGCGCGTCACGGCCTCGGTCGTCAGCTTCGTGCTGCGTGCCATCTCGTTCAGGGGCTGTCCTTCAACCAGCTCCATGACAAGATAGAAGCCATCATCGACGCGGCCGATCTGGTAAATGGTGCAGATGTTGGGGTGGTTGAGTGCGGAGGCGGTCTGCGCCTCCTTCAAGAGGTGGTCCTTGCCGAGATGTTCCAGCATGCCCGCGGCCAACACCTTGACCGCCACCTCTCGGTTCAATTCTTCGTCCCGGGCGCGATAGACGACGCCCATCCCTCCCTCGCCGATCTTGGCGGTCAAGCGATAATGGCCGAGTTTCTCGCCGATCATGTCCCCTTCTCCCAATTTCCTCGTTTATCCCTTCTATCGCCTCCGCCGCGGAAGAGAAAAGGTGTCAGGATGTCAGGAACCTTTATCAACTCTTATATGCTGCTCTGCTATTAGGGGCGATTTCATGATCGCCGTGCCCGATAACGATCACCAAACGGCTCGATAAGTCCATTGTCCAGCAACGAGTCTACAAGTACTTTTCCGGAGTTGCTCGCATCGAGCGGAAGTGTGACGTCGCAATCGGCGGCCAAAGAAACAATGTTGAGTGCCCATGGACATCGATAGCCGCTGTCTGGTCCCGCCAGACGCAGGTCGCTGAAGAACAGGCTCTCAAGCCCTACGAGCTCCGGCAACCAGTGGGCAAAACGATCGACATAGTCATAAAGCACATCGATAATCGGTCTGGTTCTCGGAAAATTGCTGAGGTTGAACCTTCCGCAGATCTCAAAAAGTCCGATCGTAAACCATAGCCAGTTCATCGCGTGAAGTAGCAAGGCGTCGAACTCGTCCATCTCTTCTGGACCAAGCGGCACTGCATCCAAAGCCACGTTTTTAAACCCTTCTTCAACGACATACATCCTCCAACAATCGGGGTCGCACTGCGAAGCAGTGGCGATGATGAGACCAGCAGTCCATCAACATCGTGTGCAGACACCATCTCAACATCGGCCAGCGCAATGGACCATTGCTTCGCCTTCCAGGCTCGGCGAACAACCTTGCGCCATGCCTTTTGAACTTGCCGTTCTGAGCCGAATAGGATTGCCGGCAAATTTAAGTTCTGCAGCGATCTCCATCTTTATGCCAAGTACGAGATTGCGTGGAGCCGCCAATCAGGGTGTTTCGAAATCTCTAGGCCACAGGGCTCCCGTTAGGACCGGTAATTTCAGGCGGATACAGCCAAATCGGGAGGATTGGAAAACAACGAATTGGAAATGGCCGCGGTGGGGGGGAGAAAGGGTGTCAGGAACCTTTTTTCAGCTTTCTTGCGTCGTCCCGCAGCGTCGCCTCCAGCCCCAATCGTTTCGCGATTGCGGATCTGTGGTCGCACGACTGCGCGTCGCCGCCGGACCGTGACTCCGCTATCCTATCATTCGGGGTCCGTTCGCGGCCAATCTGCCGATCCGTGTCCATCCGAGATTATCTGCGGCCAACCTGCCCCAGCCTCCGCCCAAAACTTCTTCCAGCCGCAACTCCTGCCCTCGCACGGACTTAGTACATGGTCACAAGTATAGTAATACAAGGCCCTTGACGAAATACTGTACATTCACTACAATCCTTTCGCTGGGCATTCCCCCGGCCGGCCTGTCCTGAGCTAGTCGAAGGGCAGCTCGCTCTTTGAAAATCCGTGCAGCAGCCAATCCCGGAGTGCCCCTCTGCGGCTGCCTGTCCTGTCCGATAATGCTTCGCCATTCGCACTTTCAACGGACGACGGACCAAAAACAAGCAATTGTTCAAAAGTCGCCTCCGCGCGCGGCAGCGCGAATCGCCGAACGTTCGGCCGATTCACTATTTGCGTCAAAACGCAATCGCTCGCCGAAAGCAATTTCGGCGGACTTTCGGGGCCCCCCCTGCACAAAAAACGCACTGCGCCAAAATCCGTTTGTACCCCTGTCCCGGCGCGCGGCGCGCAGACGCATCACGGCACGGGCGTTGAGAGCGCGGCAGACGCGGTGTTCTGAAACGTCCGCCGCAGCTCCGATGCGTCGGCGTTCGGGAAATTTGCGCGCTGGACCATCAGGATATAAATTCGCTCATTCACCGGATCGATCCAGGCCTGAGTGCCGTACGCGCCGCCGTGACCGAACGAGCCGGCGCCGAGCGCTTCGGTCGGTCCCTGCGGCTTGCGGATCACGCACCAGCCAAGACCCCAGCCGTTGCCATCGGTAAAACCTGTCTTGAGTTCGTCAGTATGCACGCTGGTCAGCTTCGCCAGCGATTCGCGGCTAATGTAGCGGCGACCGTCCAGCTCGCCGCCATTTAAGATCATGCGGCAGAACTTCACATAATCGGGCGCGGTCGAGAACAAACCGCCGTTGGCCGCGGGAAAGCGATCGCGGCTGGTCGGATTCTTTCCCATCAGGATGAAGTTTTCGGTCCGCTCCAGCTCGCCCGAGTCCGTACGTCGGTAGGAAGCGGCCAAGCGCGGAAGCTGCTCCTCGCGCAAGTAAAACGTCGTGTCCTTCATGCCGAGGAGGCCAAACAATCGCTCGTCGAGAAACTCGGTGAACGACTTTCCGGAAACGATCTCCACCACGCGGCCAGCGGTATTGATGCTCGACTGGCAATAGACCCACTTCTCACCCGGCTTGAACTTGAGCGGCTGACCGGCATAGAGCGGGATCACGTCTGCCAGCGTCTTGCACTCGCGAGCCTGCTCGGGCGTGATCTCGCCCATGCCGCTGGTGTGCGTGAGCAGATGCTTGATGGTGACCTTGGCTGGCTCGCCATCGGGAGTCTTGAGCGCCGCCAACTCGGGGATGTACTTTGCGACCGGGTCATCGACCGAGAGCTTGCCTTCGCTTTCGAGCATCAGCACGGCCGTGCCTGTGATCGGCTTGGTCATCGACGCGATCCACATGATCGAGTCGGGCCGCATCGGTTTTTTGTCGGCGATGTTGGCCAGGCCGGCAGCGTCCAGATGCAGCATGCCGTCTTTGTTGGCGACGAGCGTAACAACCCCGGCGACCTCCTTCGCATCGATGAACTTCTTGATCGCATCACTTACGGCCGAGACACGCTTCGAGCCGGAGTCGTCCGCGGCGCTTGCGAGAGAAAGTGTGGATGTGCAAGCGACCGAACGCAATAAGAAGTCGGACGGAACGGTTCATGGCGTGATCCTGAATTTGGGTGCGACGATGAGTGATGGCCTCGAACATACGCGGTCAAACGAGCTACGTCAAAAGTCGGACTACTCTGCCTTCGCTTCGAGCAGTTTTTCAATCGGCGGGCGTTTGAGATGGGCATCGGTGGCCTGCTGGAAGGCGTGCGCAAGGGCGAGCAATTCCGTCTCTCCGAAGAGCTTGCCGGTGAGCGTGATTGTGCCCGGCTGCTCGCTGGGGCTTTCGCGACGCGTGCCGTGCGGAATGACCACCGTGGGATGGCCGGTGACGTTGGTCAGCGTGAGATCGTTGCCGCCGACGTAGGCGTCGATGCCGGCCATGACCTGTTCCATTTCGCGCATGACAAGCGTGCGAACACGGTTGGCACGCAAATACTCGATTGCGGGAACGAACTGAGCGCGGCGAAACGTGGTGGCCCAGAGACCAATGCCGTCGCGGACGCCGCCGCGAGTCAGCGGGTCAAAGACGGCGGCGGCCTCGGTGTCGAGAATGATGTTGAGCTGGTCGGCCGGGTATTTTGCGGGCAGCTTGATCGGGACCAGCTCGACGCCGAGCTTGCGAAGGACAGCGATTTCGGTGCGCTCTTCGAGCGGGCGCCGCCCTTCGGTGTAGCCAACTCGCAAAGATTTGACTTCGCGCCGCGGCGGCCAGACGAACGGGCGATCGACGGCCGTGGGATCGAGTCCGTCGTACCCGTGAATCGCCGCGAGCACGAGGGCGCAGTCTTCGACACCGCGAGCGATGGGGCCGAGCTTGTCGAAGCTCCAGGCGAGGCTCATGCAACCATGGCGGCTGACGCGGCCGAAGGTGGGCCGCAGCCCGGTCACGCTGCATCGGCGGCAGGGCGAGACGATGCTGCCGAGCGTTTCGCTGCCGATCGCAAAGCCGACGAGGCCGGCGGCGACGGCGGAAGCGGAGCCGGCGGACGAGCCGCTCGAACCTTCGTCAGGGTTCCAGGGATTTCGCGTGAGGCCGCCGAACCACTCGTCGCCCATCGCGAGAGCTCCGAGCGTGAGCTTGGCAATGAGGACCGCGCCGGCGTCTTCGAGCCGCGCGGCGACGGTGGCTTTGCCGTCGAGGGTTTGATCCTGAAATACGCCGGCGCCCCAAGTGGTCTTGTAGCCGGGCCAGGAGATGAGGTCTTTCGCGCCCCAGGGGATGCCGTGCAGCGGGCCGCGGTAACGGCCGGCGGCGATCTCACGGTCCGCGCGCTGGGCTTGCTCGTGGGCGACGTCTTCGGTGAGTGTGACGACGCAATTGAGCAGGTCGTTGTAGCGCTTGAGCCGCGCGAGATAGATGTTGGTCAACTCGACGGATGAGATTTTTCGTGTGCGAACGAGAGCCGACAACTCGGTCACCGGCAGAAAGGCGAGGTCTTCGTCGGACTGAGGGCGCTCTGGTGCGGCGGTTTCGATCGGGTGCACGTCGCCGCGGCGGACGTCGCCGCCGCTGGCTTGAGGCGGTGCGGCATAGAATGTGATCGCCGGCGGAACGTCGTATCCGATTTCGACTTTGCGCAGCGCGGCGATTTTTTGCTGGTCCCCTTTGACCGCTTCGGCGACAGCCTTTCTCTCGTCCTCGTTGAGCGAGATACCCGAAAGCCATTCGGCGTGTTGCACCATTTCGGGCGTGACGGTGTCGTTGCTTTCCGCTTCGGCGGCGAGCGCCTGTTGAAACGCCGCGGTGCCGATGCCAAGGCTGGTCAGGGCGGCGATTGCTTCGCGGCGATTGAGGGGACGCACGGAAGCATCGAGGCGTTTGGTCATTTCGGCAGAAACACCCACCCGAGGCTATTCGAATAAAGCGATGCTGGCGGTAAAGCCGTGCAGAAAATTCTTGTTGCCGACGGGGCCGATCTCACCTTGCGCGAAGAAGCCCGCCAAGGGGATTTCGCCGGTGGTTTCCTGAACGACACGAGCGTCGTGATTGGGCTCGGGAAATAGCCGCGTGCCGCGGCCGTTGCAGGTAAACAAGAGCGCGCCGCGCCCGGTGCTGCGTTTTTCGCCTCGCGCAAAAGCTCCCGAAGGTCCTCGTCGGCCGACTGGGCATCACGAATATGAAACTGCACCGTCTGGCCGGTGCGGACGTAATCGCCCAGCGCTACCGCGCCGCTGTTGGGATCGGCGCCGATGACGTTGCGCACGAGGAAGTCGCCGCGGCTGAACTTGTCCTGGTACTCGCTTATTGCCTGGCCCACGTGTAGACCGCGACGAACGAGGGCTTTTTCGTCGTCGTTGAGCGTTTCATAGACCTCTTGCAGCCGAGTCATCGCGGGTTGACCGGCAAGCTCGAGGATTACGTTGCGGTCGGACTTGGTGATGACAAACGGGCGACCGACCGGGCGGCAGCCCTGTGAGACAACGCTGCGAATACGCACATCACCGGAGACGCGCGCGGCGACGGCGCCGGTGGCATACACGTCCCGCCCAAGGATCAGGCGGTTTTGCTCGGGTCCAAACCCGCCGCTGGCCATGCCGCCGATGACGCGCAGGCCGGGGGAGTCCTCTTCGAGGCGTTGGATGAGCACATCGGCTGGGAAGCTGAAAGGCTCGGCCAGCATGAGGAGCACGAGTCGGCTGGCGATTGCAAGGCAGAGAAGACTCGAGGGCCAGCCCGTGAACGTGACGCCGTCGGGAGTTCGCTCGATGTCGAGATGGAACGGGAGGATTTCGGCGCCGGGCATTTGGGCCAGCCAGAGCGCGATAGCCGGCTGGCCTTCGATTTCGCGCTCGCCGCCAACGATGGCCTCTCCGGTGCAGCCGAGAAGGTTTGTCGTGCCGGCGGCATCGCAGGCGCGGCGGGCGATCTGTTGCATGCGATCGCGATGGTGAGGCGACACGAAGATCAGCGCCAGGTTGACCGCCGTGCCGAGGCGGTCGCGCGCGGCACCGCAGACCTCGTCTAGCGCGGCGGGGGTGCTTTCGTTGGTGGATAGAGCGGCGGCGAAGGGCACGTGGCGGAGTGAGTGGTGAGTGGTGAGTGGTGGCATGGTGGGGAGACCATGCCACAACAGCTTTACTCGATTTCAAAGATCATTTCGATTTCGACGGGCCAGCCGCCGGGGATAGACACCGCGCCGAACGCGCTGCGGGTCCCAATGCCGTTTTCCAGACCAAACAACTCGGCCATCAGCTCGCTGGCGCCGTTGATCACCTGGGGATGTTGAGTAAACTCCGGCGTGCAATTCACGAGACCGAGTGTCTTGATCAGCCTGCGTACGCGATCGAGCGAACCCAAATAGTTGCGGAGCGTCGTCAGGATTGCGAGGCCGACAAGGCGCACGGCCGCCTTTCCCCCATCCAGATCGAGGTCACCGCCAAGGCGGCCGGTGACGAACGTGCCATCGAGTCGCAACGGTCCGTGGCCCGACAGATAGACCAGGTTTCCAACTTGGACCAGCGGCTTGTACACGCCCTGCGGCTTGGGAAACGGAGGGAGCTGGAGGGCGAGTTCGGTAAGCCGCGCCTCGTACGACGTGGGAGTCATCGGTTGGCGATCTATGAGTCAAGGGAACGGGCGCACTCGCGGGTCGCTATTAATGAATCGACCGAGCAGCATACCACGGGCATAGTGCTGTTGCCACGGCTGTCACGCGGCACCCCGCCGTCGAGCGACGCCAAGCCGGCAACCCTTTGCCGCACGCCGCTTGTGTGTGGTAGGTTTGTGTGTGCGCGTAAGCGGTGTGTTGAGCCATTTGCATTTCGCCAATTCGAGAAGCCATGACAACTCCTTTGGAATCGCTGATTGCGACGGGTACGAAGCTGTGGCTCGATTCGATCGATCCCGACCTGGTGCGCAGCAACCGCGCGCTGGGCGCCACCGGCGCAACGTCGAACCCTGTAATCGTGTCGGACCTGATCAAGACGGGGCGCTTTGATCGGCGGCTGGAGCAGCTATTGGGCGAAGGGCTTGACGACGATGCGATCGCCTGGCGAATGACCGACGAGCTGGTTCGATCGGCACAGGATGTGTTTGCGCCGGTATGCGACGCGACGCGCGGCAACGACGGGTACGTGAGCTTCGAGCTGGATCCCCTGCTGGAGGACACGCAGCTTGGGCCGACGGTTGGGGAGCGGACTGCGCGCTACATTGAGCTGGGAAAGGAATGGTCGGCTGGGCACAAGAACCGGATGATCAAAGTGCCGGCGACGGAAGCGGGGCTGGCGGCGCTTGAGGAACTGTGCGCGGCGGGCGTGACGCTCAACGTGACGTTGATCTTTTCGATGCGACAGTACAACGCCGCGCGGGACGCGATCTGGCGCGGGGCACAGCGGCGCGCGTCGCTTGAGCGGTTCAAGAGCGTGTATAGCATCTTCGTGTCGCGAGTGGATCAGTACACAGAGAAGCACGCGGCATCGCTGTCGCAGGCCGCGCAGGGGCAGGTGGGAATTGTGAACGCGAAGAATATCTGGCAAGAGAATCAGCGGTTCTGGTCGCAGCAGAAGACGCCGCTGGCTCAGGAAATGATCTTTGCCAGCACGGGGACGAAAAACCCGAGCGACCCGCCGTGGAAGTACGTGGAGGCGTTTGCCGGCAGCGACATCGAGACAAATCCGCCGGCAACGAACGAGGCCGTTCAGAAAAGCGGCCGAACATTTACGCGGCAAGTGGATAAGATGCCGCCAAAAGCGGTACTCGATGAGATTGGCGCCAAAGTCAACATCGAGCACCTGGAAACGACGCTGATGGACGAAGGCGTTAAAAAGTTCGCCGACCCGCAAAAGGCGCTGTTGAAGCTGATTGGCGACAAGCGGCGGCAACTAGCCGCGGGCTAGTGATCGTTTTCTCCGCGCGATCGCCACGATAAATGCCAAGCCAGCGGCGCACAAAGCGATCGTGGCCGGCTCGGGGATCGGCTCGACCACAATGTCGAGCTGATACGTGTTGGCCGTGCCGATCTGTTGCAGGAACAGCGAGTAGGGACCGGCATGCAAGCGGCGGCGTCAGGTTTTGCACATCTCCGATAGAGCCAAAACCATTCAGAATTGACGGTAGAATATCTGATCCTACGTTGCCATCCGCGGTTCCGAAATGCGTATAACCGAGCAGTGCCGCCGGACCGGCAAAGTTCGGATCGACGCTGAAGGTGCTGCCCGATTGGATCCCGACAAACGCCCTTTCGTCGAATCCGGCACTGGAGAAAGAGCGCAGGAAGAGGCGGCTGAGCAGGTTCCCGGCAGGTACATTGACGGTGACCACATCGAGATCGCCGCCGGAGGTGGTGGCGGTGAGATTGTTGCTGCCGACGGTCAGGTTAAACACCGTGGGCGCGTTGCGATTGCCGCTAAGGTCCCCGTTGACCGATTCGTTGAAGGTGGCCGCGGAAGCGGTTCCGGCGGCTAGCAGTACGGCAGCGACAGCGGTGAGCGAACGCATGAACGTCATGGCGAAGGTCCTAGATGTTGTAGTTACAACAGCGAAGATATTGGGTAGGCGGGGGCCTGTCAATGAATTGGCGCGTTTTTTGGCTCTCGATACCCACCACCTGCCTGTTCTGCTTGCCGAAAGCCAAGCAGGCGTTCTGCTTGCGTCCCGAACGCCGCAAGCGTCGAATAAGGGACTTTCGCGGTCGTTTTTGTGATTTGCTGTCCTTCGTAATGGAGCGCGCCATGTTTAAGCCGAGGAAGTGCGTCCTTTGGTTTGTGTTAACCGCGACTTCGCTTGTGCTTTCGAAGCCAACGGCATGGGCCCATGCAACTTCCGCGGCGCTCGAACAGACGCCGCTTTGGACAGCCGGCGACGAGGGCTATCACACGTATCGCATTCCGTCACTCATCGTAACGAAAGCCGGATCGCTGGTCGCGTTCTCCGAGGCTCGCAAGGGAGGCACAAGCGACACGGGGAACATCGACCTTGTGATGAAACGCTCAACCGACGGTGGGCGGACATGGAGCAAGCAGCAGGTGATTTGGGACGATGGCGACAACACCTGTGGAAACCCCTGCCCGGTGGTCGACTCCGCGACCGGCACGATCTGGTTGTTGCTCACGCACAACCTAGGCAAGGATAACGAAGCGGCAATTACGGCCGGCAAGGCGCGCGGCACACGGACGGTCTGGCTGTCGCACTCTGACGACGACGGCGAGACATGGTCGCCGCCGCGCGATATCACGCGGGAGGTGAAAGAACCGGCGCTGGGCTGGTACGCGAACCGGGCCGGGGATCGGGATTCAGTTGACGCAGGGCGAGCACCGCGGGCGGCTGGTCGCTCCGTGCGACCAGAAGAACGTCGGCAAGTTCTCGCATGTGATCTATTCCGACGACGGCGGCAAGTCGTGGCAGATCGGAGGAAAGATCCCGGAGTTCAATGAGTGTCAGGCGGTGGAGTTGGCCGACGGCCGGTTGATGCTCAACATGCGGAACGCGGACAAGTCGCGGAAGCGCCGGGGAGTGGCGACGAGCGAAGATGGTGGATTGACATGGAGCGAAGCGCGTGCAGACGATCAGCTCATCGAGCCGGTGTGCCAGGCGAGTATTCTGCGAAATTCGTGGCCGCGCGATGGGGCACGCGGAGCGATTTTATTTTCCAATCCAGACAGCGAGAAGCGAGAGAACATGACCGTGCGGCTAAGCGAAGACGAGGGGCAGACGTGGCCGCACTCGCGTACGCTATGGGCCGGGCCGTCGGCGTATTCGTGTCTGGCGGTGCTCGCCGACGGCACCGTTCTGTGCGTTCACGAGGCCGGCGAGAAGAAGCCGTATGAGAAGGTTCTATTGAGCCGTTTTAATGCGGAGTGGATTAAGCAAAAGGCGGCCGAATAGTTGAATTCACGCCAGTAGCTTCTGCACCACTTCGCCAAACACGTCGGTCAGTCGGAACGGGCGGCCCTGGAATTGATACGTGAGCTTGGTGTGTTCGAGGCCCAGGCAGTGCAGGATTGTGGCCTGCAGATCGTGAACGTGCACGCGGTCTTCAACGGCGTGATAGCCCAGGTCGTCGGTTGCGCCGAGCGTGATGCCGGACTTGATGCCGCCGCCCGCCATCCAGATCGTGAACGCGTGGGGATGGTGATCGCGGCCGAGGAATTTCGAGCCGTTGCGCTCCTCGTTCATCGGCGTGCGGCCGAACTCGCCGCCCCAGACGATCAGCGTCTCGTCGAGCAGACCGCGCTGCTTGAGATCCTTGATCAACGCCGCGCATGCCTGGTCGGTCTGCTTGCAGCGCTCGGGGAGCGACTTGACGATGTCGTCGCCGGGGTTGGTGCCGTGGCTGTCCCAGCCCCAGTGGTAAAGCTGCACGAAGCGCACGCCGCGCTCGACCAGGCGGCGGGCCAACAGGCAGTTGTTGGCAAACGCCACCTTGCCCGGCTCGGTGCCGTACAGGTCGTGGATGTGCTTTGGCTCCGAGCTGATGTCCATCAAGCTCGGGCACGCTGGTCTGCATGCGGTAGGCCATCTCGTACTGCTCGATCCGCGTGAGCGTTTCCGGATCGCCGATCTCGCGGAGCTGCAGCTCGTTGAGCTGGCGGATCGCGTCGAGCGTTCGCCGCCGCTGCTGCGGCGTCCATCCCCGGCGGGTTCGAGACATAGAGCACCGGGTCGCCTTGCGAGCGGAACTGCACGCCCTGGTACACGCTGGGCAAAAAGCCGCTACCCCAGAGCGACGTGCCACCGTCGGGGCCTTGCGGCGACGAGATCAGCACGACGAAGCCGGGCAGGTTCTGGTTCTCGCTCCCCAGCCCGTAAGTGAGCCAGCTACCCATGCTGGGCCGGCCGAGCTGCGCGAGCCGGTGTTCAGGAAGAGCTGCGCCGGTGCGTGATTGAATTGCTCGGTGACCATCGACTTGACGATGGCGATGTCGTCCACGACGGTCGCCAGATGTGGGCAGCAGGTTCGATACCTCGGCGCCGCATTGGCCATGCTTGGCGAACGTGTGCGGCGTGCCGAGCATCTTGGGCACGCCCTTGATGAACGCGAACCGCTCTTTCTTGAACAGCGACTCGGGGCATGGCTGGCCGTTGAGCTCGTTGAGCTTGGGCTTGTGATCGAACAAGTCCAACTGCGACGGCGAGCCCGCCATGTGGATGTAGATCACATGCTTGGCCTTGCCGGCGAAGTGCGGCGGCTTGGGGGCCAGCGGATAATCCGGAGTCGCACGGCTGAGGGCTGCCTTTGCCGAATCTTCAGCGGCGAAGAGTCGCTGGTTTGCAAGCGACGCCAGCGCGGCGGCGCCGATACCGGTGGCGCTGCGCTGGAAAAAGTGGCGGCGAGTGATCGCCTTCAGTATTTCAATATCTGACGTCCATTGCTTCACGTTTTGCTATTTCGCCATTGTCTCGTCGAGATTCAACAGCACATTGGCCACGACGGTCCACGCGGCAAGCTCGGCTGTGTCGAAGTCTTTTTGTCCGCCACCGACAAGCGCCTTCGGCAGCCTTCACATCTTTGCGGAAGTGCTCCAGCTCGCTTCCGATGAAGCTTAGTAAGCCGCTCAATCTCCACCGGCTGCGGCATCCGCGCCAGCACCAAACGGAAACCGCGCGTTGCGCGATCAGCCGGATCACCGCTGCCCTCTTTGATCATCCGCCTGGCGAGCGCTGCGCCGCCTCGACATAGACCGGGTCGTTCAGCGTGGTCAGCGCTTGCAGCGGAGTGTTCGTTCTCGGCCGTCGCACGACGCAAAACTCGCGACTGGGCGCGTCGAAGCTCATGAACGATGGGTATGGGGCGGTCCGCTTCCAAAACGTATACAACCCGCGGCGATACTTGTCGTCGCCGCCGCTGGTTTGCCACTTCTCGCCGCTATACGGTGAATTCCACAATCCGTCAGGCTGCGGCGGCATTACGCTCGGGCCGCCAATCTTGCGGCTGAGCAATCCACTGACCGCAAGCGCCTGATCCCGGACCATTTCGGCTTCGAGACGGACTCGCGGGCCGCGACCCAGCAATCGGTTATACGGGTCGCGTTCCAACAATTCCGGGGTTGCGACGGCCGACTGCCGGTAAGCGCCTGTGGTGACAATCAGCCGGTGCATTTGCTTCATGCTCCAACCGCGGGCGATGAACTCCGTCGCCAGCCAGTCGAGCAATTCCGGATGCGATGGGGGTGTGCCGCGAGTTCCAAAGTCCTCGCTCGTCTCCACAAGGCCACGGCCGAAGAACTGTTCCCACATGCGATTTACGGCGACGCGGGCGGTCAATGGGTTTTCGGGCGAGACCAGCCATCGGGCCAAGGTCAACCGGTTCATAGGCTGATTGTCGGCGAGCCGGTGTAAAACGCCAGGCCCTCCGGGCGATACTTTGTCCGCCAGATTCAAGAAGTTGCCGCGCACCATCACGTGCGTTTCACGCGGCTGCGATAGGTCCTTCATCACCAGCGTTTTCGGAACTTCCGCGAGCAGCTTCTTTTTCGCTTCGGCAAGCTGAGCCTTCAGCGGCTTAAGCGATTCAGATTCGACTTTTACGGCTTCAAGCGCGGTGATCTCATCCAACGTCTTCTGCTGCTGGGGATTCGGCAGAGGCAGCATTTCGCCGGTTTCGCTGGTGCTCGAATCCGCGTTGCTGTTGAAGAAGGCAAAGAGCTGGTAGTACTCCTTCTGAGTAAAGGGATCGTACTTGTGTGAGTGGCACTGAGCGCAGGCCAGCGTCGTACCCAACCAGACTGTGGCGGTGGTGTTCACGCGATCGACGACGGCCACCACGCGGTATTCCTCCTGATCAATGCCGCCTTCGGTGTTGATCATCGTGTTGCGGTGGAAGCCGGTGGCAATTCGCTGCTCGCGCGTCGCATCGGGAAGCAAGTCGCCCGCAAGCTGCTCAATCGTAAACCGATCGAATGGCATGTCGGCGTTCAGTGCGTTGATGACCCAGTCGCGAAACGGCCAGATGCTTCTGCGGGGGTCTTTTTCGTACCCGTGCGTATCACCATATCGGGCAAGGTCGAGCCAGGGTCGGGCCCAGCGCTCGCCATAATGCGGCGAAGTCAGCAGCCGATCGATCACTTTTTCGTAAGCATCGGCGCTCGAGTCGGCAATAAATGCGTCCACTTCCTCGGCTGATGGCGGCAAGCCAATAAGATCGAGCGACACGCGGCGGATCAGGCGGGCCTTATCGAGCTCGGCCGAAGGCTGTAAGTTCTCGCGCTCCAGGCGTGCAAGGATGAATTGATCGATCGCATTCTTTGGCCACGCTGTGTTCTGGACTGCGGGCGGCTCGTGTCGGATGGGCTTTTGATATGCCCAATGCTTGCCGCCTTTGACATCGGCGGAGTCGGGCCACTTGGCGCCCTGGTCGATCCATGCACGAACCAAGGCGACCTGCTTCGGCGTCAGCCGCTT
Source organism: Pirellulales bacterium (assembly GCA_963829655.1). GTDB lineage: Bacteria > Planctomycetota > Planctomycetia > Pirellulales > JALHPA01 > JBBDYH01. Next base: position 3,037,920 of record CAWHJG010000002.1, on the reverse strand, counting down.
CCCTTCACCTTCCGGCGGCATGATGAATTCCGGGTCGATGCCCGACACTGCAGTGACCAGCCGGCTGTCTTCACTCTTGCCGGGCACGATCACTTTGCCGTTATCACCGCCGGCAAGGGCGGCGACTTTGCTTTGCAAATTCAGGCCCGACTCCTGCATTTCGATTCCGTGGCAACTTGTGCAGCGGGCCAAAATCGGTTGGATATCGTTGGCGAAGTCCACTTCGCGCTCGTCCGGTAGCGGGAGCTTAGCGGAATTCGCGTTGTGCTCGGATTTCTCGTCGCCGCCAATCGAGGCGCGGCATAGCGCCAAACCCAACACGGCAATTCCCGGAAGCGCGAGAACGAAACGAGATGACTTGAGAAACGACATGACGAAAGCGGTGTGGAACCACCAAGCGGTGCGGACGGAAGGCCAGTCCATATTATAACAATCTTCCGCCGCAGTTCCTGTGTCTTACATCCGCTCAACAGCGTCAATTCCCAGCAGGTTCAGCCCTTGTTTGATCACCCGGGCGGTTACATCGCAAAGCACCAGGCGGCTGCGTTGCAGGTCAGGCGTTTCGGCCTTGAGCACCGGGCATTGTTCGTAGAAGGACGAGAAGCGATTGGAGAGGTCGAACAGATAGTTTGTCAGCAAGTTGGGGCGGAAATCGGCGACGACGTTGTCCAATGCCTCGGCGAAACGCAGGACCTCGATTGCCAAGCGCGCTCGGCCGGCTCGTCCAAGAAAATTTGCACGTTCGCAAAGTCAGCCGTGTTAAATGCTTCGCCAAGCTGTTTTTTCCCTTTGGCAAAAATACTGCGGATCCGCGCATGAGCATACTGCATGTATGCGGCCGTGTTGCCCTGCATGGCCAACATCTTGTCGTAACTGAACGTGTAGTCGCTGGTCCGGTTCTGCGACAGATCGGCGTACTTGATCGCTCCGATGCCGACCGCCTCGGCCACACGGCGGCGCTCGTTTTCCGAAAGCTCGGGGCCGACTGACTTCGTTTCGTCGTTCTCAGTAACGATCGCCAATGCCCGGCTAACAGCTTCATCCAGCAACCTTTCTAGCCCGACAGTATCGCCCGCGCGCGTCTTAAACGGTCGTCCGTCCTCCCCGAGCACCGTGCCGAAGCTCACGTGTTTGAGTTCGACATTCTGAATACCCCAACGCCGCGCGACCGAAAAGAGCTGGTCGAAGTGCAAGCTCTGGCGGTGATCGACGACGTACAGGATCGCATTGGGCGTCCATCGCTCGATGCGGTACTGAATGGTCGCGAGATCGGTCGTGGCGTAGAGATACGCGCCGTCCTGCTTGCGGACGATCATTGGCGTGCCGTGGCCTTCCACGAACACACAGATTGCTCCGTCGCTCTCGGTGGCAATTTGCTTTTGTTGGAGATCGTTGACAACGGCCGCCAAACGATCGTGGTAAAAACTCTCGCCGAGAATCTCGTCAAATTTGACGTTTAGGCGCTGGTAAACGCGGTTGATATCCGCCATACAGGCCGGGAGGAATTCCCTCCACAATCGCACGTTCTCGGGATCGTCGGCGTGGAGCCTGGCGGTTTCGTCGAGCACGGCTGCGCCGATTCCCGAATGTTCTTTTGCAAGCCGCGCTATTTCTTGGCTGTTCGTTGCCGTGGCCAGTTTGGACCGCAAATCCTCGAGCTTTTCGCGGGCCTCGGCCAAAGATCGCTCAATCTGGCGTAAGGTTTTCTCTGCTTTGTTCGCCTCTTTTTTGTCGGCCGACTGTGCTGCTTGCCTCGCTTGTTCGAGACGTGCCTCCTGCCGCGCGAGGTCTACTTCGAGCTTGGGCAGCTCTCGTTTTCCGTCGTGATAATCCACGAGCTGGCGCACCAGGCGATATAGCCGCGCGAGCTCCGCGACTGGATCGCGCTCATACGCGGTGCGGTCGAGAAAATGCTTATAGCCATACAGAATCATTCCAAACTGTGTGCCCCAATCGCCCAAATGGTTGTCGCCGATTACGCGGTGACCGAGAAACTTCAACGTGAGGTATATCGCGTCGCCGATCACCGTGGAGCGGATATGGCCCACGTGCATCGGTTTGGCGACGTTCGGCGCCGAGTAGTCAACGATGAACGTGCGCGGTTGTTGGACGCGGCCAATGCCAAGACGGTTGTCGAGCGCGGCCTGTTGCAGTTGTTTGGCGAGCCAATCATTTCGCAGCCGAAGGTTGATGAATCCGGGTCCAGCAATTTCCGGCGGCTCGCAAAGATCGGCCAAGTCGAGCCGCGACACGATTTCGGCAGCCACGTCGCGCGGCGATCGCGTGAGTTGTTTGCCCAATGGCATTGCGCAGTTGGCTTGATAGTCGCCGAACTTCGGATCCTGGCTGGGACGGATCATGTCAAGCAGGTCTGCTGCATTGCCGCCATACTGGGTAAGTGCAGCAGCAAACCGTCGCTTCAATTCATGAAGAATGTGCATTCAGGCCAACCGCGACGAGCGTAACGAAAATACAAGATCACAAAGACAAGCCGATAGAATAGGGCCGGCGCTTCGAAAGTACCAGCAGCGGTAGCGATCGTTGAACACTCGAGCTACTTCACCGACCGCACGTTAAGGACCGGCTGAAACGGCACTCGCGCTGCGTCGCTCCACAGGTCTTCCAGACCGTAGTAGTCGCGCGACTTGTCGTCAAAGAGGTGCACGACTACGTCGCCGTAGTCAAGCAGCACCCAGCCCCCCTCGGCATAACCCTCCAGACCGAGTTTTCGATCGCCCAGCTCGCGCTTGACTGTAGCCTCGATCTCGTCGCTCATCGCGTGAAGCTGACGTACGCTGCTGCCCGTGGCAATAACAAAGAAGTCGAACACGGGCGTGAGCTGCCGCATGTCGAGCACGACGACGTTCCGCCCACGGCTCTCGTCGATCACCCGTGCCGCGGTCAATGCAAGCTGCCGGCTGTGATCGCCGTGTTCGGCGGCGTCCGCCTTCCGACTGACCATCGAAGTCGCCAATTCGTTCCTCTTATGGCTGATCGAGCATTCTCCCAGAATTGAATTCCCGCGGACCGTGACCGTTTTAATTAATTGTAGGCAGCACCTTGCCTTTCCTTCAACGAGTGGCCAGTGATCCAGTTTAATTAAAGACTTAGTACGCAGATTATCGACCACCGGTTCGGCTGCCGGGACCGCAAAGGGGCTGAGCGGCGATTCAACATAGCGCAGCTGGGGACCCATTTATGGCCAACTGGCTTGAGGTTGACGGACGGTGGTTTTGCTCGGAAATTCCTATTTTGGCACGATTCTGCACATCGCACGAGGCCGGCGGGCTGCGGGCGTTGGAGAGGAGCTTGGAACGCTCGAACGGCCGGATTATGCTATCAGGAGCCGAATTGCGGGTTTCCGCCGGTTACAGCCGCCGCCTTTGGACGACGGCAAAGGAACAGAGCGCTCTCACTGGAGGGAAGATCCATGCGTCGCACAATTCTCGCGCAAAGCTCGATGCTCGCCTGCTCGTTGGCTGTAGGTACCTTGGTGATCGCACTGGCGGTCGCGGCGTCGGCTGCCGAACGCAACAAGGCGGCAACAATCGCCAAGGCGGACGAAGTCGAAATGTTCGCTGCGATTGAGCGCGGCGACATCGAAGTCAAATTGGTCGCAAAAGACGATACCGAAGCAAACGTTCTGATCAAGAACAAGACCAGGCGTCCGCTACATGTCAAGCTGCCGGAGGCTTTTGCCGGTGTACCGGTCCTGGCGCAATTGGGGGCGGGCCTGGGCGGCGGCGGCAACAACGACAATGACGACAACAATCAGAACCAGTCCGTCGGCGGAGGATTTGGCGGCGGCATGATGGGAGGCGGCGGCGGCATGATGGGAGGCGGCATGGGGTTCAATGTTGCCCCAGAAAAGGTGGGCAAGCTGAAAGTCGCGTGCGTGTGCCTCGAGCATGGCAAGAAGGATCCGAACCCGCGTGTGCAATATGAAATCAAGAAGATCGACGACTTCACGAAGGATGCAAAAGTCCACGAAGTGCTGAAGATGCTGGCCTCGGGCAAAGTACCGCAGCGCATTGCGCAGGCGGCGACCTGGCACTTTGCCAACGACATGAGCTGGGATCAATTGGCCGCCAAGAAAGTTAACCGCCTGGGTGTGCCCGATACCACGTACTTTACACAAACGGAATTACGGGCGGCGTTGCAGCTTTCGGCAGTGGCCGAGAAGCTGGCCAATGCCAAAAAGGAGAGCCAGCAATCGAGTTCGAGCGGAGAGTCGCTTTCGAAGCGATGAGTTTTCACGCCGTGGCGTTTAAGTAAACGGCGACAGCATATTCGAATCTGAAACGGCCGGCGATCAATCGCCGGCCGTTGTTGTTGCTGCTCACGACCCTATCAATTGCACCTCACGGAAGAAACATTGCATGCGGCGTATTTGTGTATTCTGCGGCTCTACGCGCCGGACGGGACGCCCAATTTGCTCGTGCAGCCAAAGAACTCGGCCGCACGCTTGCCGAGCGGAAAATCGGCATCGTATTTGGCGGCGGACGGGTGGGAATGATGGGCCATCTGGCCGATAGTGCGATTGCCGCCGGCGGCGAGGTGATCGGAGTGATTCCCCAGGCCCTGATGGCCAAGGAGTTGGGTCACCGCGGCGTCACGGACCTTCGTATCGTCAACTCGATGCACGAGCGCAAGGCGCTGATGGCTTCGTTGGCGGACGCGTTTTTGGCGCTACCCGGTGGATTTGGCACGTTCGAGGAGTTCTGTGAAGTCGTCACCTGGACGCAGCTCGGGCTGCACGCCAAGGCTTGTGGACTATTGAACGTGGGTGGATTCTTTGCTCCGCTTTTAACGCTGTTTGATCAGGCAACGCGAGAAGGGTTTATCGATCCGACACATCGCACGATCGTGATCGACGACGACGATATCCCGCGACTCTTGGATCGATTGCTGAACTACCAGCCCCCGCAAGAACCGAAGTGGATTGGTAGGTCGGAGACGTGAACGATGTCGTTAGCGGCCGGCTTCGTTCAACAGGCGGCGAACTTCCGACAATAGATCCTCGGCAGCCGATCCCGGCTCCCCGGCAACATGCCGAATGGATGATGGTTCGATCCGCGATTGCACACTGGCTGCCTGCCGCAGCTCGCTCACGTTGCGCAGCCCGTGTCAGCATTGCCTCGGTTTCATCCAGGTTCTTGCGCCGTTGCGCTAGACGGCTCAACAATTCGACGAGCTCGTCGAACGCGTCACGCGCGGCAACACGCGGTTTGGCGCCCCGAACGTGCCGGTAACTTACCTTGCTCGACAAATCCACTGACCGCATCGAGGCACCATGATTGACGGTCATCGAACTGGGCCGTTCGCTCATCCAACTCTCGCGACAACTGGTCGTGTGCCTGTGCGGCATTTTCCACGGCGGCTGCGGCCAACTCGACTTCTGCTGCTCGCGCTCGCACGGATTGCTCGGCATCGCGAACGGCGGCTTCGCGTCGGCCGAGAGCTTCGCGCTGCGCCGCCAGTTCCTCGCGTTCGCGCTTTGCGTCGTTGGTACGGTCCTGCTCCAATTTCGCGAGCGAGCTAGCTCGCTCGGTCAACTCGGCGTCCCGATGGCGCAACGCTGTTTCACGCTCACCAAGCTCCGCATGCCGCTCCTTGAGCCACAACCGGTTGTTGCGCCTGCTGCTCAATTTCGGCGGCCTGCGCCTGTACCGCCGCCTCGCGCCGGTCCAAATCGGCTCGCTGCTCTCGCAAGTGAGCGGCCAACTGTTGCGCCTGCAATCGCAACTGCTGGACCACGATCACTGATGCCAGCTCCGCGCCGTCACCCTCATATCCGCTCGTCAGCGACGGCAATTCGGCGCTTTGTTCAACGCGCGCTTTGATCGGTGGACCGTCGCCGAGTCGGTGCGGCGGGTCGATGCGTTGCTCGCGCACCGCTTCGATCGGCTCGTGCGCCAACTCACCGATTTGTGTGCGCGAGCCTGTTTCGGGCATGAAAACTCCGAGTTACGCCGTGGAATTGCCGGCGGGAGGATGCGCATCTGAGTGCGCGCGGCCTTACAACCGGCAAGGTTTATCCATCTTCATACATCGACACGTTGCCGATTGGAGTTGATTGCCGCGACCAAACTCGGCGTACTTTGTCGGTCTGTCCGCTAGCATGATCGCTCCATGGCGGCGTCCTGGGGGAATTGCACCCGCTGGTCGCTTCAGCAGTCGACCGCTATGCTGGAAACCGTTAATGCCACGCTAGCTGATCACATCCGAGGAATTACTCATGGGAAACCCTGCCGGCGTCAAGCGAAAGACGCGCATGAAGCGACACAAGAAAAACATGGAAACGCGTGCCCGAGCCGCGGAAAAGAAGACCGCAAAGCGGTAGGCTGGCGCGGCTTTATTAATGCGACGACAGACGAGCCCGCGGCTATTTAACGACTTGAGCCACGGCCGGCTTTTCTTCCGTTGGCTTCTCGGGCACTTTCTGTAGCACGTCCAAAAGCACATCGTCGGTCGTGATTCCCTCGGCCTGCGCCTCGAAGTTCGGAATCACGCGGTGCCGCAGCGCCGGCAAATACACACGCCGGACATCCTCGAAGCTCACGTTGTATCGCCCCTCCAGCAGTGCACGCACCTTTGCAGTAAGGGCCAAAGTCTGTGCCGCACGCGGGCTCGCTCCCCAACGCAAATACTGATTGGTGATCGGGACCGCAAACTGTCCCTCCGGGTGCGTCGCCAACGTCAGCCGCACGATGTAGTCCTGTAGGTGCTTGGCCAGGATAACTTCGCGGATCAGTTTCTGCCACTTCACGATCTCTTCGCCGTCCATCACCTTGTTCGGCTCGACGATTTCATTCCGCGTCGTGCGCTCGATGATCGTCATCAGTTCGTTGCGGCCGGAGTAGCCCACCACCAACTTGAACAAGAAACGGTCGAGCTGTGCCTCGGGAAGTGGGTAAGTTCCCTCCTGCTCGATGGGGTTCTGTGTGGCCAAAACAAAGAAGGGCCTCTTGAGCTGGTGGTGCTTGCCGGCCGCGGTCACCGAGCCTTCCTGCATCGTTTCGAGCATCGCCGACTGCGTCTTCGGTGTGGCACGGTTGATTTCGTCGGCCAGACAAATCTGCGTGAAGATCGGGCCTTTCTGAAACTCGAAGAACCGCTTGCCGTCGGGCGACTCCATCACCATGTTCGTGCCCAGGATGTCGGCCGGCATCAGGTCGGGCGTGAACTGAATGCGGCGAAAACTCGAGGTCGAGCGCCTTGGAAAGCGTGCGGACCAACAGCGTTTTGCCGAGGCCCGGCACCCCTTCCAAGAGGCAGTGCCCGCCGACGAACAGGCACGTTAGCACGCCGTGGACAATGTCGTCGTGGCCCACAATGACGCGCTGGATCTGCTCGCGGACGGCCCCGTAGCGGTGGACAAATTCTTCCGCCCGTTTCTGCATCTGTTCGCCAACGCTCATTCGGTTCTCACCCTCGATGGAATATAGTTCGTCATTCCTGCTTGTCCTTCCGCTCGTCCCACACTCGTTTTTTGGCCTTTAAGAGGCGGCTGGTGTAATCGTCGTCCTGCGGCTGCTGCGGCGTGATCTGCGGCGTACTCGATGCAGGTGCTGCTGGTCGCGGAGCTACGGGACCACCCATCGCGTCCTCGACCGCCGAGGTGCTGATAGGCGCGTCCGGCGTCGGCTCGAACCTTACTGCCGCTCGCTTCTCGTCGATTGCCTGCGCGACCTGCGCCTTGCGGGCACGCAGCCGCTCAATCCGCACGTCGGGTGCGGGCGCCGGTTCGCGTCGCAGTATCTTATCGCGAAACCGCGCCACGTGCGGCTTGGCCCATGACAGATCCACCGTCACCCGCCGATTGAACACGTCGGCAAAGAACAGGCATCCGCCAAACAAGAGCAGCAGATGCCAGATGTCCTGGCTGCTGGTGGCCTTGATCAGGTTGTGCCGATAGGTGTCGTGCTCAAGTAGTTGCTCAATATCCCCTTTCTCGTCCTCGATCAGCACTCCGCGCTCGCTGCCTTTTGGTTCCAACGCCGCCAAGTCTCTGAGCAAACCATCATTCGGCTCGCGATCAAGATATTCCGCCGAATATGGCACGTTTACGCCGGTCAAAATTGGTGACAACCCGGGCCCCGGCGAGACGCTCATGAAGTAGGTGCCGCTGTCCTTGGAGTCGAATTCACCGACGTATCGCCCCGGAGCGGTCTGCTGAATCTTCAGATCGATCGGCTTCATGTCCGGCCCGACAACGTTGCCACCCATATTCAAAAAGTTTAGGAAGTCGTCGTCCTTGTCGAGCGCGGTGATCGTGACCTGCACCTTGCCGTCCTTGGCCTCAGTGGTCACGGTGAACTTACCCTGGTCGCCGGCCGGCCGCATGCTCCAGCGAACCATCTGCCCGAACAGCTTTTTGTAATTCTCCCAGCCGGTCCAGTTGTTGGCCCAGCGATGGCCGGCGTCGGTCGTAAACGCGACCGACTTTCCCGCCCCGTAAATCCAGCTTGCCAACACCGTGTTGTACTGGTCACCGGTTTTCGGCTCGGGCGACGACTAGCGCCACCTCCACCAGCGAACTCTCCTTTACCGTGGTCATCACAAACCCGGTGATCGGCGGAACAGCCTCGATTCCCTTGAGCATCTCATGCTGATAGGCGATCTTCGGCTGGAAGCCAACCTCGCGCTCGTAGATCAACGGGCGCGAAATCGCCCGCGCCTCTTTTTGATAGATCTGCGGCAGCGCCTTGGGGCTTTTTGGCACGTGGAACTTCCCGCCGGTCGCCTGCGCCAGTGCCAACAGCGGCGTTTGCTGCGGCGGGCCATGCGTGCCTACTGCAACGGTCGAGATCTTGATCCGCTGCTTGACCAGCGCCTGAACGACGCCGGGCGTTGGATCGCCCGGGTCGCCGTCGCTGATGATGATCATGTGCTTGACCGCGGCGTCGGGCACAGTCGCAAAGCCTTGCAGCGCAAGCTGAAGCGCCGGGTCAAAATTCGGCATGTCGCCGGGCATCATCTGATCGATGCGCCCTAGCATCGTGTTGCGGTTTGGTCCCACGCGCACAGCGCCGGTGTCCATAGCCACTGATCCGTTCCGTTCCAATGAATTAAGCCGCAATAATCCTGCGGGCCGAGGGCCTTAATCGCGGCCTGAGCGATCTTCGCCTGCCAGAAATTGCCGTCGGCCATTTCCGAAGCGTGCATGATCATGACCAGCGCACCCACCGGTGACACTTTGGCGTTCTTGATCTGGAAATCGACCGGCATCGCCTGTTCCAACTCGGTGTTCGTCCAGCCGCCCGGACCAAAGCTGTTCTCACCTCCTAGCATGATCAGGCCGGAGCCCATCGAATGCGTGTTGCGCACCAGCATGCTGATCTGCGCATCGGTGAACGCCTCGCGCGGCACGTTGGCGAGAATCACAGTATCGAACGGCTGCAATTCGGCCAGCGAGACGATCGGCTCGTCGGTCGGCCGCACGGTGACCGCCAATTCCTGTTCTTGCAGCGTTTCCACGAGCGCGTCGAACTTGCCACGGTCCTCGTGGTCTTCGAATAACAGCACCTGGCCCTTGCCGCGCACGTGCGTGAACGCCGTCGCCTCGTTGTTTTGCGATACGGCGTCCTGGCCGCGGTCGTCAGGCGTGAACAGCGCCTTGTAAGTGTAAAAGTGCGGGGTATTGATCTCCTCGCGGAGCGTGAGCACCTGTTTTCCGGGATCGACGGTGATCGCCTCGTCCTGAAGCACTTCCTCTTTGTCGCCCGCGCGGCGTACGATCCGCAGCTTCCCCTTGATCGGCGCGCGCCCCGCTCGCCGGGCTTGGCGGTATTGTTCAGCACGACGCGTAGATCGAACGGCTGCCCATGATTCACATCAGGCGGAATCGCCAGCCGCTCGACCGCCACTTCGCCGCGCGGGAAATACCGCACAGGCAACGCGTCGATCCCAACGCCCGCCTCGGCGAGCCGCTGTGCCTGCTCGTGAGCATTCCCCAAGTTTTCGTTGCCGTCGGAGATGATCACGACGCGTCCGGCCGAGTCCTCGGGCAGCGCAGCTTGCGCCAGCTTCGAGCGCGCCCGAGAGATTGGTGAAGTCGGTTTCGATGCGGCTCTCAAGCTGCGTGGCAATGCGGATGTTGTCGTCGTACGGCGGGTGTTCGATCGCCGCGTCGCGCCCAAACACGACCACGCCGGAACGATCCTCGCGCTCCTTGTTGCGATGGCGCTTGATATCCTCGTTAACGTACTTGACCATCGCTTGCCGCTGCTCGCGGGGGATGCTCTCGGAAACATCGAGCACATACAACACGGTGAGGCGGTCGCTGGTCCGCTTGAGTTGAATCTCGGCCAGCGCCAGGATCACGGCAGTCAGAACGACCGTGCGAAAGAGAATCGCCGCCCAACGCCGTTTGCGACCGAGCCCAGCGAGGCTGCGCAAGCTGAATGCCCACATCAGGGGGACGACCAGCAACAGCAGCAGCCACCACGGCGATTGGAAGGTGAGGTCGTAATCGAACATGATGCCTTGCTCGCTCCGAAAGCACGGCAAACCGCTGCCGGCCGGTGTCGGCTACCACGTGCATTCTCAGGGACGCTGGCCGATTTCGCAAGTAATTCCGCTGCCGGAAAGAAACCGCGGATAACGCGGATGTTGGCTGGACGCAGAGAATCTTTATCGACACAGGCACAGAGAACACGGAGATAACTCTAAGGAATCCAGGAATCCAGGAATCCAAGAACGGCCATCCGACAAATAGCTCTCCTGCATTCCTGGTTTCATCAGACTACGATTTGCTTCTCTGCGACAGCGACCGTATGAAACCTTCGCACAAGAGCAAGGTGTGTTGCTAATGCCACCGAACCTTACTCACGCGAGGACGGAAAGCGCTTCGCCGGGCCGATGGTGCTAACGCGCGCGGTCTCGGAAAGCTTCCATTCGTCGTTGGAATCTCCGCGGTATTTCACAATCAAAATCTTTCCATCCGCGGAATCAGCGCCGCCGCCTGGGTCGTCGGTAGGCCCTACAACCGTGAGTTCGATCTCGTCGCCGATCGGTTGCTTGAGGCGGCGCAACAGTTCGGGCCACTCCTCCTTGAACGCGCCCGGTACGTCGTCGGGCCGCATCTTTTTCGCTTCTTCCATCAGACGCGCGTTAAGCACGTTGTTGATCCGATCGAGCGCATACAAGCTTCCGTTAATGGTCACGTGCGGGAAGTTGCGCTTCAACTTGATTGCACGCAGCGGCTCCGGCCCGGTGGCAGCGGTCAAGCCTTTGCCCGCGTCGTCTTGCGCTTTCGGCTCATCCTTCGCCTTGCTGGGAATTTGTTGGCCAGTGACCATTCGGCTCATGATGCCGTATGTTTTGTCCGCGCGACGCAGCAAGATCGTCTCGATCCTGCCGCTGTCAACGCGACGCAACGTGACTTGCACTGTGCCAACAAACTCTTTATGACCAAGGTCCTTGAGGATTGCCTCGAGATTCTCTTCAAACCCTCGCTGATGGTCCGACGGGTAGCTCTTCTTCGCCTGTTCGATGATCTTTTCGGCGGGGAAGCCGCCGACAGCGCGCAGATCGTACCAAACACCATTGAGCTGAACGCGCGGCAGGCCGTCCTTCCAGCCGACGCCGGAGAACGGCGCAAGGAGCGTCGGTCCGCCAAGAGGCTTTCCGGCTCGATCATGGAACTCGTCAATGCCGAGATTGTGGCGACGAGTGATGACCGCCTGGCGTTTGCCCGTCGGACTGTCTTGCATTTGCACCGCAAACGTGTGTTCTCGCCCATCGCTCAATCGCCGCAGATTCAAAACAAACGCATTGACTGACAAGACGCCCGCCTCCTTCAAAAGCGCTGGCAGCCCGTTCTCGAACTTCTCTTGCCACTTATCGCCGGCTTTCTCCTTGGCCACTTCGACGAAGGCGCTGGCTTTCATGCCATCGACGCCCAAAAGCTCGTACCACTCATCGTCAATTTCGACCTGCGGGCGGTTTTCCTCCCAATGGATCTTCGAGAACGGCGACATCAAATCCTTGGGATGACGGATGTCGGTGGTTGGAGTGCCGGGAATCTCCCATTTCAGTTTGACGATGTTCGAGACTCGGACTGCGCGTTGAAGTGCGCGGGTCGCCGCGTTCGACGAAGATCTGCACGGGGTCGCCGTTGTTGATCCGCAGGTTGCGGGCGCGAACAGGATGCCCGGTGTGGGGTCCAGCTCATTGTTCTCATTGCGCACCGGCCACCAGGACATAACGTATTCTTTGCGCCCGAGGTGATCGCCGCTGATGACCAGGATGTACGGGATGACGATGTCCCCCTCGTTTGAACCGATAACCAAGGGTGTGTCGCCGTGATAACGATACTCCAATGCTGCAGTACGGAATTGCTTCGTCAGGTTGTCGGCCAACCGCAGGCCGATCGGCAGGTCTTCCTTGCGTTCCGGCCACGTTTTCGCGTCCAAATCCGCCGGCGTCCACTGCGGCCGTGGGAGCACTGCGACGCTGTTCTCGGCAGGCGCGAATAGCTTCCCGCCGCGATCCGGTGGTATATCGGTCCCGCGCGGATGGGCCGGATCATTCGGATCGTTGGGAACGTTTTGGCGATTTGGCTCGCTGGCCGCGCCCCTGGTGGCGCCGCGCTTGCCGGGAACATTCGGCACCCGGCCACGGCCCGGAACCTCAAACCGATTTGTAGCGCTGCGAGGATCGCGATTGCGATCCGCTGTGCTGGCGATCGAGATCACCACCTGTGGACTACGCAGCAACTTGCGCAGCTCGGTGAGTACCGCGTCCTGTGCCTCGTCGGCGGTCATGCCAACGACTCGCACCTTGCCGTACTCCGCTCCGAGATTCACAAAGCCATCAATGTCAACAGTGTGCGTCTTTTCGATGGGGGCATCGGGGGGCGTGCCGGCCGTGCTGATATTGAGAACGTCCCCTTGCTCGATCCTGTGGGCCGGCCGATCCGTCGGCGCTTTTCCGCTCTTGGTGGCAGGGTCTCCACGTAAATCCGATTTCCTTTCGGATTGTTCCTCAAGCCGTGAGAGCAGCGCTTCGATGATTTCGAGTTGTTCAGGACGTGCGCGAACCAGGACCGAGTTGGAAACCTGGTCCATGGCGATCGCATAGCCCGCATCGTGATACCGCTCCTTCAAATAGTCGGCGGCCTCCTGTGCGGGTGTGTAGCGAAGCGGAAAAACTCGCATGTCGCGAGCGATATCGGTGGTGGGGGTAAGTGGCGTGTCGGCCCACGGATTGCGTTGCATTGCGCCGGGGCTGCCGGCGCTTTTTGCGGTAGGCGCCTTTGCAGGCTGATCGTTGTCGGTTGTTACACTCGCCTCGATTTTCGTGTTCCCGTCCTTGTCGCGCTCGTACTTAAACAAGAGCTGCCAGCCAAGAAACGCTATCGCCAGCACACCGAATAAGGCGGCGGCGATCCAGGCACTGCGTCGCGGACGGTGTCCGCCGGAATCAATCAACGGAACTGGCGAATCGGCCGGCATCACGTGCGAGTCACGGTCCAGTAAAAGTTGACCCGCACTGTCGAGGACCGACTCAATCGCCTCGGCAAACTCGCCACCAGTTGCAAACCGCTTGGCCGGATCCTTCTCCAGCGCGATGCACCAACTGATCCACGTCTTCCCCGACCGCCCGCTTCACGCTCGGCGGATCAAACCGCCCCAGCGGCAGCTCGCCCGTGAGCATTTCGTACAACAGCACGCCGACCGAGTAAATATCGGCGCGGTGGTCGGTTTGGTGCGGCCGCTCGCACTGCTCGGGAGCCATGTAGTGCAGCGTGCCCATGAAGTGCTGCGTGCAGGTCAGCGCGAAATCGAGCTCGTCGCGCTCCAGCAGCTTGGCCAGGCCAAAGTCGGCCAGCTTTACCTCGCCGGCCTCGGTCAACAGCACGTTCTCGGGCTTGATGTCGCGGTGGACAATTCCAGCGCTGTGCGCGTATTCCATCGCGCGGCACACGTCGCGAGCGATTGCCAGCGCCCGTTCAGGAGTCAGTGGCCCGCGGCGCATCAGCTCGCGCAGGTTCGGACCCGCCACAAACTCCATCACGCAGTACGAATAACGCTCGGTGAGGCCGAAGTCGTACGCCATCACGATGTTTTCGTGACGCAATCGGGCCAGCGCCCGCGCCTCGCGCTGAAAGCGATCGGCGAACTCGGGCGTGCCGGCGTTCCTCGGAAGCACCTTGATCGCCACGACGCGGTCGAGGTTCCGCTGACGGGCCTTGTAGACGGCGCCGATGCCGCCGCGACCGACCAACTCCAGCACGTCGTAGCTCAAAAGGTCGGCTTCGACCTCGACGGTTTCTGGCGGTGTAAACGGCAGCGGGCCAGGCGTGCTGCGATCCGAAAGGCTCACGGTGCTAGAAAAATCGATTGCCCGTTGGAGCAGGCAGGCCTGCAGAGACCGCCGGCGGCGTTGTCGCCGTCCAAGTCGTCGCCACATGTCGGGCAGGTTTCGGTGACCATGAGCATTCGAACCTCCGCGCAGTGATAGGTTTTGCCTGAGGCACCCGCCTTGACCGACGGTTCGCCACCTATTCCCTAAGCAAACGCCGCGAAAGGTTACAAAGATTTTCGCATACCCGGTTACGCGCGGCTACTTCGTGCTCGCAAGGCGGCAAACAGGGCTCGAATCTCCTCCTGAACGTCGCGGGGATGCTCCAAGGTCCGGGCGACCTCGGCGTGCAGCAGCTCCGCATACCGCCGCCGCAAGCGATGAACCGCGACCTTTACGGCGCCCTCGCTCGGCGCAGCTCGCCGCAGATCTCGGCGTAGTTGGTGCTGGCCGACTCAGCAACCAATAGGGGCTTGAGCTTCGCAAAAAGGGCCATCTTGCCCGCATCCCGGTACTCTTTCTCAAGCCTGCGCAAGTACCTGCTCCAATAGTGCGAGCGCCCAGCGGCGCTCGAAGATACTTTCCGGAGTCGTTGCATCGGCCGGCTCCAAGCGAAAGCGCGAGTCGGCTGCCGCGGTGTCGATTGAGATTAGCCGTTTGCCCCCGCCCCGCTTGGCGGCCGTGCGATAATCGTGCTCGTTGGCCAGGAACCGCTTCATGCACAAAAGCAGAAAGGTCCGGAAGCGGCCTTTCTCGGGTCCGGTCGCTTGCAGAAACTCCTTCTCGACCAGCCGCATGAAGAACTCCTGCGTGAGGTCCTCGGCCTCGGCTGCGGAATTTCCGCGGCGGCGTATGAAGACGTAGAGTGGATACCAGTAGACACGGCACAGCTCCGCCAGCGACTCGCGCCAGCGCGGCGAGGATTTGTCGCCCGCGGAGAGCACAAGGCTCCATTGCGTGGTGGCGAATCGGCCGCCGGGCGAGATCGACCGCTCAATTTGCTCCTCGCCGGCCATGCGCTGGATCAACTGAAAATGCCGCCCGGGGTACGTGCCTCATTTCGAATGATCGCGTCGTAGACTTCCTTGCGGTGGACCGGAAATTCCGTGGGCGCTTCGATGCCCAGCCGAACTTTGTCGCCGCGAATTTCGATGACTACGACCGTGATGTCGTTATTGATGACGATCGATTCGTTCTTTTTGCGGCTGATAACGAGCATTCGACTTGGATCAATCGGCGGATCGGTTGATTTTGGCAGCTCTGCGTGTTCAGGCGGAGGTGGAGTAGCTTGGGTTGATTTCGGAGTCAGTCGCACTGCTTCGGTTTCGGTGTTCACCTCGGCCGGTCCGATCACATTCAGCCGCACTTGATCGCGCGGCACTCCGACAATTTCGAGCCGGAGGTGCACGTCGATCACAATAGGTTCGCCGCCGCTACTGCGTTTTTCCATTGACGCCTCCCAGGCCCCCGCAGCTACGTTGATCGCGCAGCGCTGCCGCGGATCCGAGCAAGTCCGCATTGCCAGCCTACCGCGGCGTGCGGCGAAGTCACGTGGCAAAGCAGGAATAGTCGGTGCCGCGGATGCAGCTTGCTGTGCGCACCAAACCGGACGCTCAAACATGATGTTGCTCGGTTTCGCGACAGTGAACTTCACCAGGCGCGAGGGCGTCAGTGTCCGCGGCGCTCATTGGCGGCGAGGGCTTTTACGCCTCGGACGGCGGACCGCGGAAGCACTCATGATCGCCTCCCAGAATTCCTTGCGATGCACCCGAATCTGATTTGGCGCTTCGACGCCCAGCGGCACTGTGCGCGGATCTCGATCGATCCGGATATCGATAACAATCACCGTGATGTCGTTGTCGATCACGATGCAGTCGTGTGGCTTACGACTTAGAACTAAGCCATTTGCCTCTTCGCGGATTGGCTTCGGCACTTGCTTGGGCTTGCGCGGCGCTGCGTTTGTCCTCGTAACCGGCGCCGCTCGCTCGCGCACGACCGCGTCATAGACTTGGCTTCGACGAACCGTTATTTGCGCGGGCGCCGATATCGCGAGCCGTACCCTATCGCCGCGAATCTCGACGACTTCCACGATTGAATCACCGACGATGATCGCGTCCCCCTTTGCACGGCGGAAAACGAGCATGGCTACCTCCCTGGGAAAGCAGAAAAACTCGCCGAACGGGGCACAGGATGGGGCCGATACCTGTCTTGGCGAGGGCCGCCAACCTATCTCGGCGCACCCTTCCTGTCATCGAAATCACCGGTGAAATACGGACCATGGCGTGAATTCTGTCGGTGCAGCGTTCGCCTGCTCTGATTGCAATAGCTGCTCAAATCCTTGGCAGGCTCCATCTGACTAGGTACTTTATGAAGGATCAGCCAAGTCGCTAACTGCAAGCGTGATTTACACTTAGCTCCTGCCGTCTGACAACCCTCGCTAGCTTTGGTATAAACGTTGCCTTAGTGCGTCGATCCTTACGGTCTACCCACCTTCCATTCTTTAGCTTCCCAGGAGTAGGGCTTTGAGTACTGCAAGACAGGCGGCTATCACGGCGGTCAATAGCTACAAATCCAACGGTCAGGCGCTCGACTTCCGCAAGACCCCAACGAGCGAGATCTTCTGCTCCAACGTCTTCACCGAGCAGGTAATGAAGGACCGGCTCCCCAAGCCCGTCTACAACGCAATCCAAAGCACGATCAAGCGCGGCGCGCCGCTCGACCCGAGCATTGCCGACGCCGTCGCTCTGGCGATGAAAGATTGGGCGATCGAAAAGGGCGCGACGCATTACGCTCACGTCTTTTATCCTCTCACCGGATTAACTGCCGAAAAGCACGACAGCTTCTTGGCCCCCACCGGCGACGGCACCGCCATCGCCGAGTTCAGCGGCAAGGAATTGATCCAGGGCGAGCCCGACGCATCAAGCTTTCCCTCCGGCGGCATCCGCGCCACGTTTGAGGCACGCGGCTATACGGCCTGGGATCCGACGAGCCCGGCCTACATCCTGGAAAACCCGAACGGCACGGCGCTGTGCATCCCCACCGCGTTCTGCTCGTGGACCGGCGAAGCGCTCGACAAGAAGACGCCGCTTTTGCGATCGATGCAGGCGCTGAATAAGCAGGCGCAGCGAATCCTCAAGCTGTTTGGGCACGCGGACGTGGGCCCGATCTTCGCCACGGCCGGTCCGGAGCAAGAGTACTTCCTGATCGACCGCAACTTTTACTTTGCGCGGCCCGACCTGGTCACGACTGCGGCCGCACGCTCTACGGCGCAAAGCCGCCCAAGGGACAAGAGTTCGAGGATCAGTACTTCGGCGCGATTCCCGAGCGCGTGCTGGCCTGCATGCTCGAAAGCGAGCGCGAGCTGTACAAGCTCGGCGTGCCGGTGAAGACGCGGCACAACGAGGTGGCGCCGGCGCAGTACGAAATCGCGCCGATCTATGAGAACGCCAACCTGGCAACCGATCATCAGCAGATGATCATGCAGACGCTGCAGCGCGTGGCGCAGAAGTACGGCATGGTTTGCCTGCTCCACGAAAAACCGTTCGCCGGCATCAATGGCTCCGGCAAGCACGTCAACTGGTCGCTGGGCGGCGCGGGCGTCGGCAACTTGCTTGAGCCGGGCGACAACCCGCACGACAACGCGCAGTTCCTCGTGTTCTGCGCGGCGGTGATTCGCGCGGTGCACAAGTACAGCGAACTGCTCCGCGTCGCTGTCGCGACCAGCGGCAACGATCATCGCCTGGGTGCGAACGAAGCGCCCCCGGCAATCATCTCGCGTGTTTCTTGGGCGAGCAATTGGCCGACGTGTTCCAGCAGCTTGAGACCGGCAAGGCCACCAGCAGCAAGGCCGGCGGCGAGCTGAAGGTCGGCGTCGATACGCTGCCGCCGTTGCCCAAGCACGCGGGCGACCGCAACCGCACCAGCCCGTTTGCGTTTACGGGCAACAAGTTCGAGTTCCGCGCGGTGGGCTCGAGCCAGTCGATTGCGGGGCCGCTGGTGGTGCTCAATACGATCGTGGCCGAGAGCCTGGACTACATCGCCACCAAGCTCGAAAAGGCCACCGGCGGCGACACGGGCAAGCTCAACGCCGCGGTGCAGACGGTGGTCAGCGAGATCGCCCGCGAGCACAAGGCGATCGTCTTCAACGGCAACAACTACGCCGCCGAGTGGTACGCGGAGGCCGAGAAGCGGGGCCTGCCGAACCTGCGCAACACGGTGTCGGCTTTGCCGGCGCTTGGTGAAGCAAGAGAGCGATCGCGCTGTTCGAGAAGTTCGGCGTGCTCAACGAGCGCGAGGTACGCAGCCGCTACGAGATCTACATGGAGCGGTACTGCAAGGACATCAACAGCGAGGCCGCATGTGCGCCTGTCGATGGCCAAGACGATGATCCTGCCGGCGGCGTATCGCTATCAGGGCGAGCTGGCCAGCATCGCCGTCGTCGCTCAAGACGATGGGCAGAAACCCGCACCTGGGGACGCTGGAAACGCTGACCGGCCTGGTTGCCAAGCTGGAGGACCAGATCGGCGACCTGGAAGCAACGCTGAACCACAAGGGCGCACATGACCTTGCCGAAGAGGCCAAGCACTTCCACAGCGACGTGGTGCCGGCGATGCTGGCGGTCCGCGAGATTGCCGACCAGTTGGAGACAATCGTCGCCGACGACCTCTGGCCGCTGCCGACGTATCGCGAGATTCTGTTCATTAAGTAGCCGCCGGCCTTGTGCCGGTCAAGAAAACTCGGGCATGGATCGCCCGGTGTAAACGAGTACGGACACTCAGACACTGAACCGAGCCGCAGCGGAGGAGACTCCGTTGCGGCTCGTGTTGTTTAGTGACTGAGCATTATGCACAACCCCATCATTTGCCATCGATTGTAGTCGCATTATCATTAGGACTCGAACACTTACCGCCACGTCGATTAGGAGGTAATGAATGCGTGCACGGATCCTGCATCCGGATTTTCACGCCAACGCGGTCTGGTTCATTACCCGCGGCTGCTCATTCCGAGGGGCTGCGCTTGTGATCTGTTTGTTATGGGCCTGGGGCGCGGGCGAAGTGCGCGTCCAAGCGGCCGACGAAGCCGAGGAAGAGTCCGCAGATCGAGCTACTTACACGCGATTAATTTGGGAAGAGGGCGTTGAGAGTCGCCCCATTCAAGGTGCAACCGTGGTTCTACGTCACGTCGTTGGCGGGCCCGGGACCGAAAAGGTGGTCGAAACAACGACCCACAAGACTAATGAGCATGGCGAGTATTCATTCTCGGTTTCGAAGAAGCATGCCGCCGATCCGACGTTCTCCATCGCTGTCAACTTGAGCCATCCTCGGTACGACGCGTGTCTACCTCACCTGGACGGCGGCTTGTTTCCGTTGAAGCTATACGAGGACGAAGTCCACACCGGCCCTCGCCGGGTCCTGGAAATGCGGCCATGTGACGAAGTCACCGGCATAATTCAAGACGTCAACCGCAAGGCTGTGGCCGACGCGGAGGTGACCGGCTACTCATACCGCGATGGTCCTGACTCGTACCGCGAAGTAAAGACCGACCGACAAGGCCGGTTCCGTTTCAATATCCTACGCGGGGGTCACGTGTTCGTGGTCGCGCGCTACAAGGGTTATGCGGCAACCGTGCATAGAGTTGGCAAGAAATCTGGTGAAGTCGGGCCGTTGATGCTCGAAGCCGGAAAGGTGGTAACGGGTGTGGTGCTGAAAAGTGATGGCACGCCGCTTGAAGACGCTTGGGTTGTTGCAAAGACCGGCGGTGAGCTGTCGCTGCACGACCCAATTGTGCCACCGTTGATTGATTGTTCCGCAAAGACTGACGCAAAAGGACGCTTCGAGATCCCTCTTACCAACGGCTTGTACACAATCGGCGTATATCCGCTTGCGAAGCCATGGGAGATGTATCCAAGAGAAAAGCCGTGGTCGGTACCGCCACCACAACCCTTGCCGGCCGTGTTTCACCCCACGATTAGAAGGCTGACAGTGACGAAAACAAAACCGACTTCGTTGGAATTTCGCCGTGCCGCACCTCGCTGTTGAGGTGAAGTGCGTTGACTCGGCGGGCAAGCCCGCGCGTCGAATCCGTCTTCAATTGAGCGGCGCTGTCGGGATCGGCGGGTTTATGGCCGAATCATCTCCCGACAGTGCAGGGGTAGTTTCATTCCTCGTTCCACGAGGACTGCAAGAAGCCGACTAGATCTGCTCGCACATCCGCAAACTGCGGTCGCGTGGCGGCGCGGTTCGACCGAAAGCCGGAGTTATCAAAGGGCGATCGAGTTGGGAGCGGTGACCGAAGATGTGAATGACATCGAGTTGAAAATAATGGCATCGCCCATTCTCGTAGTGCGTCCGGTGGATGCACTCGGTCGACGAGTGTCCGCTCTACCGAAGCTCAAGTACAACGTTGACCAATTGAAACCGGCGCCGGAG
The DNA here is from genome assembly GCA_963829655.1 of Pirellulales bacterium. Lineage (GTDB taxonomy): Bacteria > Planctomycetota > Planctomycetia > Pirellulales > JALHPA01 > JBBDYH01. Next base: position 3,017,182 of record CAWHJG010000002.1, on the reverse strand, counting down.
GGGCTGACGAAGCCCGGTGATACTGACGTGTACTTTGACGGGAGGCGTAGCGAGAATCTTGTTCCAGGGGTGCCCTTCTCGCTCGTGTTCAAGGATTCTGACTACGAGGTCTCGCAGCAGGAGCTTGTACTCGCCGAAGGTGAGGAAAAGCACTTGGAGGTTCGCCTGACTAAGAAACCGAAGAAATGAGGCGCCGTGATAATGTTTCGATCAATACCACAGCACCGCGTGTTCGTAGCGTTCGTGACGGTAGCTTGGATCGGATACTTTCCAATTCCAGCACGGGCCGCCGACCCGTCGTCTGAATCGTTGTCCTTTACCCGGCGTGTGGAAGACGAAACGACGAACGAACCGGTTGACGGCGCCACGGTTGTTGTTCGCCGGTTCGTCCGCAGCGGCGACGAATGGAAGCAACTTGAAACGACCACTCATCGGACCGACAAGGATGGCAAATTCACGTTCACGTTCAAAAAAGAGCACACCGCCGATCCGAGTCTCTTTGCTTCGTTCGAAGTGAGTCATTCCGACTATTGTGTTCCTTTCCCCGACAGCTCGAGCTATGCCAGTCTGGCCGACGGCGGCGAACACAACTATGCGCTTCGCTCAATTCGCCTTTCGCCTGGTGAGGAAATCTTTGGCGTAGTTCAAAGCCCAGATGGGAAAGGTGCAGCGGGCGCCCGTGTGACAGGGTTCTCTGCCCTTCACGTGGAACATTGCCTTGTCGAAACGAAGGCAGACTCGCAAGGTCGCTTTCGCTTTAACGCACTTGCCGGCGGCGATGCGTTTGTGATCGCGCGGACAGAGTCCTCAGCTCCTACGACGTTTCCATTGGGAAAGAAGCGTGACAATGTCGGCCGTTTGCGACTCGTGACCGGAGAAACGCTTGCCGGGCGAGTCCTGGATACCGATGGTGCTCCGATACCCAACGTATGGGTCATCGCCAACACGCATCCCGCTTTCGGGCCAGACGATCCCTTGTCGCTGCCGTTGATATTTCGCTCGGCGAAAACGGACGCGGATGGTCGGTTTCAGTTCGCTCCATTGTCGGCCGGAAAGCATCAGCTCAGCGTTTCGCCAAGTCCAAAGGAGAGTCTCTTAAGAGATCTTCCAGGCGCCGTGCCTTCAATTGGCAAGCAGTTGCCGGCGGTGTTTCATCCGGCATCACAACTGGTCACGATCACCAAGGGAAAAAAACCTGCCCCGATTACCTTAGAGGCGGTGCCCCACGTCGCAGTCACGGCCAAATGCATCGACTCCGCCGGGAAGGCGTCGCCGATGGTCGCGTTCCATTTGGTGATGATCGACGACAAGAAAGGAAACAATTTTGTGGCCCAAGGTGAGGCCGATCAGCACGGCATTCTGAAACTGCTAGCGCCTCTGAGCGCGGACGACGGCGCCATAACCGTCTTTCCAGGTCCGCAACAAGTCGCTGCTTGGCGGCATAGCCCCGACGAGGATTGGAGCTACAGCGAAGTGATCGGCCTGCGGACGCTCGATCGAGACATTGATTTGGAAATCAAGACTCTGGTCTGCCCGGTGCTGACTGTGCGCACCGAAGAGGAGAACGGCAAGAGCATGCGGGATCGATTGGCGATCAAGTACCGAGTCGATCCAGCGAAGCCACTCCCGAAAGGTCTGTCAAACGATCTTGATAGCGATGTGGTCATACCCCCCATTCGTGAGGGCGAATGGCGCACTCAAAGGCTTGTGCCTGATTTTGCGTTTACTGTGACAGCTACGGCCTCCGGATACAAACCGACTTCTCAAGAACTCAAACTTTCCGAGGGCGAACGGCAAGAGGTGGTGTTGCGGCTAACAAAGAATCAATGACTACTTTCGTCCTCGTGGTTGGCATCGGTGATTGCACGATCACGGAAAACATCACGATCTCTGGCTAAATCCAGCCAATCGTCGCGGCACAAGGAAAAGCGTGGCACCGTGCGTGCAATTTGCCGCATTCTTGGCATTCCCTTTCCGTCGGACCTTTGAATCGCTAATCCGCGGCATTGCCCTTTGTTTGGGCTGCCCACATTTGGCGTAGGTCCGGTTCTGTACAATCGGTGTTTAATCGTATTGGCCTACACGTTGGCCATACCTGTCGGCGGTTCAACTCCCCCTCTCACACGCCGCTTGCTTGAAAGGACGATGAACCATGCGTACTCGAGTTGCTCTGGGACTGCTGGCATCGGTTGTCTTTATTACCGCTGGGGCGCTGGCTCAGCGTGCCACGCCGCAAACCGAAGGCGCCAAGACGGAAGAATCCAATCAGCTCGTCACGATCGAAGTATTGATGGTACAACTCGCGGCTTCCGGAGAAGCAGCGAAGGCTGCGCCGGTCCCGTCGGCCGCGAACATCATCGACCTCGACAAACAAGGAAAGCTCGATCGCACGGTCCGCATCCGCATGGCAACCGTTGAGCATACGCCGGCTACGGTTCAAGTTGGCGAACGGGTCCCAGTGGCCACGTCGCGTGCGAGCGTTGGACGAGGTCGCGGTGGCGGCGCGGTGCGAGAACCGGCGCGAGAACCCGCTGTCGACGCCCCGCCGCGCGATACTCCGCCGCGCAATGCACCCGCCGACGACAGTGCCTTCACCTACTCGTACCAGATGATGAATGTCGGCACGCTCGTCTCCGCCACACCTCGCGTGGATGACCGCGGCTCTGTCATACTGGACCTCAAAGCCGAACAGTCGCGACTGGCTGATGTACCAGAGCGCGACGGTGACGTTCCGGGCGAGGCCTGGGCACAACGACAGCGCACTATCTCGCTCACCACACAGTCCACACTGCGCCTGACGCCGGGCGAGCCAGCACTCGTCGATGCGTTTCAGACCTCGGGCGACAACAAGTCGTCCGGCGAGTTCATCGTGGTCACTGCTCATTTGGACGACTCGCCCGCGGCCCGGCGAGCAGCCGCTGACGCGCCGGTAGCCGAGACTCGCATCTTCGCGCTCAACTCGGCCAACGCTCGCGACGCGGTCAAGGTCTTACAACAGCTCTTCGCTGGCATGCCCGTGCGGTTGAGCGTCGATGAGCGGACCAATTCCGTTTTGGCCCACGGCCATCGCGGCAAGATCGAGGAAATGGAGGCCATCCTACAGCGCCTGGACCAGGCCGGCGCCGCGGCTGTGGAAACCAAAAAGTGAGTTATGCGTGCGGGCGGGTGGCCGGAAAAAACGGTAGACTAGTGGGGAGTTTATAGTCATCCCGTTCGTATTCGGTGGCCGAAATCCGCACGATGACCCAGATATCCAATCACTGCTTGCGCTCGATGTTCGCGTGCGCAGCTTGTCGCGGTGTATTTAGCCCTGGGTCAACTCCCGTTACTAACGGCCGAGCAAACTACGCGAAAGTTGCAATTCAACCGCGACATTCGCCCCATCCTTGCGCAGAATTGCTTCAAGTGTCACGGGCCCGATGAAAACGAGCGGGAAGGCGATCTTCGGCTCGATACGCAGGCCGGCCTGTTCGGCGATACCAGCGATGGCAAGGCGGTTGTTGAGGGCAAACCCAAATCGAGCGCTCTCCTTCGCCGCATCATGAGCAAGGACGCTGATGTGCGCATGCCGCCGGCAGATAGCGGCAAGAAGCTAACCGCAGACGAGATTGCAACGATCGAGCGCTGGGTTGCCGCGGGGGCTGAGTGGCAAGGGCATTGGGCGTACATTTCGCCTGTGCGAGCGCCGCTGCCGCAGCTCGATGCGCCGGCAGATGCACCGCTGCGGAATGACCTGGACCGCTTTGTCCGCGGCAAACAAGCCGAGCTCGGATTGCATCCCGCTCGCGAGGCCGACCGCGTCACACTTATCCGCCGCCTGTCGTTCGATCTGGTTGGTCTGCCGCCGAAACCCGAAGAGGTAGATGCGTTTGTCAACGACGCAGGCGCTGATGCGTACGAACGCCTGATTGATCGGCTTCTCGCGTCGCCGCACTACGGCGAGCGGATGGCGGTTTGGTGGCTCGATCTTGTGCGCTTTGCCGATACGATCGGATACCACAGCGACAATCCACGCAATATCATTCCCTACCGCGACTACGTGATTGAGGCGTTCAACGAGAACAAACCGTTCGACCAGTTTACGGTCGAGCAACTGGCCGGCGACTTGCTCGCGACGGCTGATCGCGAGGCAACGATCGGCTCCGCCTATAACCGGCTGTTGATGACCACCGAGGAAGGCGGCGCCCAGCCGAAGGAGTACGCCGCCAAGTACATGGCCGATCGCGTACGCAATGTTTCGGCCGTGTGGCTGGGAGCCACGATGGGCTGCGCCGAGTGTCACGACCACAAATTTGACCCGATCTCGACCAAGGATTTTTACAGCATGGCCGCGTTCTTTGCCGACGTGCAGGAGGCGCCGGTCGGCAAGCGTGAGCCGGGCATGCTGCTAGCGACAGCCCGAGCAGGCCGCACAGCTCAAGCAGTTCGACGAGCGGATTGCCTCGGTCAAGCAGACGCTCAACGCCGCCACGCCTGAGCTGGCCGCGGCCCAAGCCGAGTGGGAGCGAGCGGTTCGAGAGCTGAACGCGGCGGAGAAGCCCGGCGACGCTCCAAAAGAAGCGCAGCCGAAAGCGAGATGCAGCAGAAGGAACCCGCGCAACAGGATCGCTACGAACCGGCCAAGGACATCCTTGACATCGTCCTGATCGACGCGGCCAAGCGCTCGCCGGAACAACAGTCGAAGCTCGCCGCTCATTATCGCGGCGTCGCGCTGTTGCTCGATCCCATCAGGGCCGATCTGGCCGCGGTCGAAAAGCAACGGAAGGATCTCGACGATTCGATCCCCAAGACGCTCGTGTCGATGGCCGAGAAGCGCGCGAACGATTCGCGTCTTGCCGCGTGGAAACTGGTTGAGTGACGCTGGCGAGGAAATGCAGCCCGCCGTGCCGCACTTCCTCAAGCAGCTCGACGTTGGCGATCGCCGTGCTACGCGATTGGACCTCGCCCAATGGCTTACTGCCCGGGATAATCCGCTTGTCGCGCGATGTTTGTCAATCGAGTGTGGATGCTGTTCTTCGGCCAGGGCATCAGCCGCGCGATGGAGGATTTCGGGGCGCAGGGCGAATGGCCGACGAATCCTGAATTGTTGGATTGGCTGGCCGTTGATTTCATAGAAAGCGGCTGGGACGTGAAGCGACTGGTGCGACAGATTGTGACCTCGCATGCATACCGCCAGACTTCCGTGCCTACAAAGGAGCATCGCGAGCGTGACCCGACCAACCGATACTTTGCCCGCCAGGCTCGTTTTCGCCTCGATGCCGAGTTTGTCCGCGACAATGCTCTGTCGATCAGTGGGCTGTTGGTCAACAGGATCGGTGGTGATAGCGCCAAACCTTACCAGCCCGACGGCTACTGGGACTTCCTCAACTTCCCCAAGCGCTCCTGGCAGCACGACACGGGCGACAACCAGTACCGCCGCGGGCTATACACGCATTGGCAGCGGACGTTTTTGCACCCGAGCCTGCTGGCGTTCGACGCGCCGACGCGGGAGGAGTGCACCGCCGAACGCGTGCGATCGAACGTGCCGCAGCAGGCGCTCGTGCTATTGAACGATCCAACCTACGCCGAAGCTGCGCGCGTGTTCGCTGAGCGCAGTACTGCGCGAAGGGGGTCAAACTGCCGAGGATCGCCTTCAATTCGCCTACCGTCGCGCGTTGTCGCGGGTTCCGCAGACAGAGGAGCAGCAAACGCTGTTGGCGCTGCTCGAAAAGCACCGCGCAGGAATATACGGCTGATCGCGCCAGCGCTGAAAAAGTGATCTCGGCCGGCATTGCTCCGGCGCCCAAAGATCTCGACACCGCCGAGTTGGCCGCCTGGACCAGCGTGACCCGTGCGATACTGAATCTGCACGAAACGATCACGCGGAATTAGGTGCGGCGTCCAAGGTGGCGTCACGCCGCAAATCTCACCAGCGCATACTTCTTCTTCCCGCTCCGCAGCACCATCACCGTTTCGCTCGCCAGGTCGCGCTCCGTGCAGCGGTATTCGATCGAATCGATCCGCCGGTTGTTCACGTAGGCTCCGCCCTGCTCGATCGTCCGCCGCGCATCGCTTTTGTTCTTGGCCAAGCCCGATTCGACCAGTGCGTCGATGATCGAGAACCCCTCGCCGGCGAGCCGGCCGCACGGCAGCTCTTTGCTCGGAACGTCGGCAAAGATCTCGCCAAGTTGACTGTCCGATAGCTCGCTGATCTCCGCGCCAAAGAAAATCTCCGTCGCCCGCCGCGCCGCCGCCAGCCCGACGTCGCCGTGCACCATGCGAGTCAGTTCCTCGGCCAACCGCCGCTGGCTGTCGCGCCGCGCAGGGTCGCCCGCGCGCTGCCGTGTCCAACTGTTCAATCTCTTCGTGCGACAGCTCGGTGAGAAACCGCAGGCACTTCCCAGCGTCGGCGTCGTCGACGTTGATCCAGTACTGATAGAACTGGTAAGGGCTGGTCCGCGCCGCCGAGAGCCACACCGACCCGCTCTCGGTCTTGCCCATCTTGCTGCCGTCGCTCTTGGTCAACAGCGGGCAAGTCAGGCCATAAAGCTGCACGCCGCGCATCCGCCGCGCCAGGTCGATCCCGGCGGTGATATTGCCCCACTGGTCGCTGCCGCCGACTTGCAGCTCGCAACTGCAAATGCTCGTTGAGATACACGAAGTCGTACGCCTGCAACAGCATGTAGCTGAACTCGGTATATGACATGCCGGCGTCGTCGCGCTCCAGTCGTGCCCGCACGCTCTCCTTGGCCAGCATCACGTTCACCGGAAAATTCTTGCCCACGTCGCGAAGAAACTCGACGTAGCTGAAGCGGCTGATCCAGTCGTAGTTGTTGACCAACACTGCCTGCGTCGGCCCCGCGTCAAAGTCAAGGAACTGCCGCATCTGCGTTTCGATGCCGGCCAGATTCTTCGCAAGCGTCATCGGCCGAAAGCAGGTTCCGCTCCTCGCTCTTGCCGCTCGGGTCGCCGATCATGCCGGTGGCGCCGCCGGCGACGGCAATCGGCCTGTGCCCCGCTCGCTGAAATCGCCGCAATAACAAGAGCGGCATCAGGCTGCCCACGTGCAGCGAGTCGGCCGTGGGATCGAACCCGGCGTAGAGCACGCGCGGCTTCTCGTCGAGCCACTTGGCCAGCGCAGCCTCGTCCTCGGTCGTCTGGTGGATCAGCCCCCGCCAGCGCAGATCGGCAATGATGTCCTTCAATCGCGATCCCCTCTACTTCCACATGTCGTCGTCCTTGAACGGATGGGCCGGCCCGCCGAACATCGGCTTCGGCAGTGCCTTGAGCGCCGACTCCGCCAGTCGCAGGTCCTCGCGCGTGGTGATCTTGATGTTCAGGCTCGATCCGGGCACGATGTGCACCTTCTTCCCCAGCCGCTCGACAAGCTGCGCATCGTCGGTGGCCTTGAAGCCGGCTCGCTTGGCATAGGCCTCGATCAACAACTGCCGTCGGAACACCTGCGGCGTCTGTGCTTCCCATAAACCGCCGCGGTCGATCGTCTCCTCGATCGTCTGACCGCCGGCCACGCGCTTCAGCGTGCCGCTGACCGGTATCGCGGGTATCGCCGCTTCGTGCTTGACCGCCGCCTCGAACACCGCGGTAATCCACTCATCAACGATGCAAGGCCGCGCCGCGTCGTGCACGGCAATATAGTCGATGTCGCTTTTGACGCGCGTGATCGCCTTTTGGATGGAATCGGCCCGTTCCTCGCCCCCTTCGACCACTTCGACGCCAAGGATCGCCGCGTTGCCGGCAAACTTGAATTCGAATTCTTCCTTGTCCTCGGGCGAAATCACGAGAATTGTTTGCTTGACGTCGTCGCGGTTCAAGAATTTCTCGGCAACGTGCAGCCACACAGCACGTCCGCTTAATGGCGCGAACGGCTTTTTGTAGTTCTTGTCTCTGAAGCGACTGCTCTTTCCCGCGGCCGGGAGGATGACGGCAAACTTGGGCACGATGGCACCTGGCAACGGATCCGAATGTCCGTGCTCATTGTCGGAGATCACAGAGTATCGTCAAGCGTGCTCATACGGAGCGACCGCTGATAACGCCGATATCGCGGATGATTCAACTCTGCCGCGTCAATCGTACCGCATCATGATCTCGGCCGCATCGATCCCCGCGAGAGCCGGGAACCCCCCGTCTGCGATTCGCTCACCAAGCTTGGTCACCGATCGGAAGTACCGATCGCTGGGCGGTTTGCCTGTCAGCTTCCGCGTCATGTCTTGACACACTAGATCGGCCGCTTCGCGCACCAGCTCATCTCCGTGCCGTGCGGCGTAGAGCGCCGTGCACAACATGACCACGGCGTCCTGAATTTGCCCCGAGAGATACGACATGCGGCATTGCCGATCGGCCAGCGCCAACTGGTGCTTGCGCATCACACGATCGATCGCCACCGGCGACTGTTGCAAGAAGTCGGCGGCGAAATCGGCGTGGGCCTGGAGGGGCGCGGACATCGCGGGCATGCCGCCGCGCGACTTCCGCGCGAGCTTCTCGCTCATCAGCCACTTGGCGTATGGCCCAATTGCTCTGCGCAGGGCCCAGGCATGAGCAGGGTTGAGCGGGTTCGGTTTGCGGATGCCAGCGGCGGCCAGCGCCTTGCCGATCGGCTCAAAGAACCGCGTGCCGTGGTGCTTGACCAGCGACTTAAAGAATGCCATTCCTAGCATCTCCCCCTCGCCTTCGTAGATGCACGGAGCGAGATACTCGTGGACGTGATCGCCGAACAGGTGCCCATGCAAAAACGATCGGCCGCCGTGTGTCTTCATAAAGAGTTCGATCGCCGCTTCCTTCAGCGACTCACTGCCAAAAATCTTGGCGACGATGCACTCCATCTCGCCGCGGTAACCTTCATCGAGCAGTGCCGAGCACCAATCGACGAGCGCATCGCAAGCGACGATCAAACCGGCCAGCCGTCCGATTCGCCGCCGCACCAACTCGCGCTGCGCAATCGCGGCGCCGTAAGTTTGTCGATAGTGTGCCCATGGCAGCGTGTTGGCGAGCAACACGCGCATCGTCCCGCTGGCGTTGGCGCACAGTGCGACACGACCGAGGTTCAAACCGTGATAGGCAATGGTCAAACCGTCGCCGCGCGACGGCACCAACAGGTTTTCGGCCGGCACGCGAAAGTCGCGGAACAGAATTCCCTGGTTGTGCGTATGCTTGAGCGCATACAACCCGTACTTCTTCAGTTGGAACTGCTGGTTCTCGGCACCCGGCAAGTCGATCACCAACACGGCCGGACGGTTGTCGATCAAGCACACGAGGCCAATCGTGCGCCCCGGCGTCACGTTGGTGATGAACAGTTTCTCGCCGTTGACGAGAAACTCGCTGCCGCGCAACTCGGCTCGCGTGCGTAGCGCCGTCAGGTCCGAACCCGCGCAAGGCTCCGTGAGCGCAAACGCCGACAGCCGCTCGCCGCTGGCCAGCCGCGGGAGAAACCGCTGCTTCTGTTCGGGGTTGCCAAACGTTCGCACGGGATCGACCGCACCGATGCAGCCGTGAACGCTCGCCAGGCCTGCGATCGTTGGCTCCAGCATGGCCATCCGGGCAAGAAACGGCGCGAATGCGCGAAACGGAGCACCCGAGCCGCCGTACTCGCGATCGACGAGAAGGCCCCAATAGCCGGCCGCCGCAAGATCCTCAAGCACCGTGCGCGAGATCTTTCGCTCTTGGTCGTACACAGTTCCGGCTTCGCGATGCCGCCGAACAACCGCCAAAGAATTGTCCATGACGCGTTGTACGTCTGGCGGTGTTTCTACCGCGCTGGCGACAAACAGCTCCGCCGGCAAATGCCGATCCCACACCGCGCGGTGCACCGGGCTGTTGACGGTCTGGAACCGCGCCGCAAACAATCCCTCCACCTGGTCGTCGGCCTTGTCGATCGCCCCGGTTCGCCGAGCCTCCTCCTCACTCTTACCGCCGAGCTTAAGCGCGGTCTCGGCAAACGAAGCCTTCCCGTCGGTCGCATAAGTGTCGCCGGCGCCTGGCGCGGCATTAACTGGGTCAACTTCTGCGGTCGTCTTCATGCAATAGCACCGATGAAAAGAAGTTACGCGCTAGATCGCTGTGCAATTATAGGCGGCGCAGGACTCGCCCGCGTACATCCCGGAAATCTCGCGGGCGAAATGCTCCTGAATCACGCCGCGTCGGAGCTTGAGCGTGGGTGTCATTTCGTCGTGCTCTATGGAAAAACCCCGCGAAAGCAGCGTGAATTCGCCGATCTGTTCAGCGTGGGAAACAGCCGACAGCCGCTCGTTGATCCGTTCGCGATAGAGCCTCAAGACGTCCGGGTGCGCCAGCGCCTCCTCGCGCGAGCTGACCGCGATTCCACGCGCCAGAATTTCGCTCGTCAGCGTGTCTGGGTTCGGCACGATTAACGCCGCCAGGTAATTGTGCCGATCCCCCACGACGAGCGCCTGTAAGATCAACAGGTCTTCACACAACAGCCGCTCCAGATACGCCGGGGCGATGTTCTTGCCGCTGGCGGTGACGATCAACTCCTTTTTGCGACCCGTGATCCATAGAAAACCGTCGTCGTCGATGCTTCCGACATCGCCGGTGCACAACCAGCCGTCGCGAATCGTCTCGGCGGTGGCGTCGGGACGCTTCCAATAACCGACCATCACGTGCGGCCCCTTGGTCAGAATTTCGCCCTCGTCGGCAATCTTCACTTGCACATCGCGAATCGCTCGGCCGACCGAGCCGATACGACTGCGCTCGGCGTCGAGACGGTGATCACGGGCGACGACTCGGTGAGACCGTAGCCCTGCACGAGCTGGATGCCGTGGCGGTTGTAATACTCGGCCGTGGCGTCGCCCAAGGGCGCTCCGCCGGAACAGGCCAGACGCAGCTCACCGCCGAAAAGCGCGATCAGCCGCTCGGTTTGCTCGGCGTCGCTCCCGCCTTGAGAAGCGCAATGGCGGCAAACCTTGTCGAAAAAATACGGCACGCCGTTGAGCAGCGTCGGCCGGAACTGCTCGCAATTCGCCAGGATCGTGTCGCGGCTCTCAGCCAAAATCAATTGCGAGCCGGTCACAATCCACATGTAAAGGTCGCATGTCCGCGCGAAAATGTGCGAAAGCGGCAGCCAACACAATTTGCGATCGCTTTGGTGATGCTCAAACGCTTCATCGGTGGCGACCGCATTGCTCACCAGGTTCGCGTGGCTGAGCATCACGCCCTTGGATTCGCCGGTGGTGCCCGACGTGTACAGGATCGTCGCCAGATCATCGGGCTGCGATCGAAGCCGGGCTGACTTCGACGCGGCCCCACTAGACGGTGCATTATCCAGCAATTCCGCGAGCGGGGGACAGCGTGACCACCGATCGTCATCGGAGTTGGCCCGTACGAGAAGAATCTAATCTTGCGCGGCCAATCAACGTCCGCTGTGGCCAATAAGCCCGCAATTCGCTCGTCGCCCAGGATAACGATCCGCGAGTCGGTATCGATGATCTGAAACGCCATCTGCGGGCCAGAAAGCGAGGCGTGCACCGCGACGTGGACTGCGCCGAGAACGTGCACCGCCAGATCGGCGATGATCCAGCGGTAAGAGTTTTCCGCAATCTGGATCACCGGGTCGCCACGCGCAACGCCGGCTTGCCGAAGTGCCGCGGCGAGGCGATCCACATCATCGCCAATTTCTTGCCACTTCCGCGCGACGTATCCCCGGGGCGACGGCGCATGAATCGCCACCGCATCCGCCGATTGAGCTATGCGGCGATCGAAGAGCTCAACAACGGTTTGTGCAACTGAATCAATCATACGCGCTGAAACACCGTCGCGATCCCCTGACCTACCCCAATGCACATCGTCGCCAAGCCAAATTCCACATCGCGGTCCACCATGTTGTGGATTAGCGTCGTGGCGATCCGCGCGCCGCTGGCGCCCAATGGGTGCCCAATTGCAATTGCGCCGCCGCGAACGTTCACTTTCTCTTCGTCCAAGCCGAGCATCCGCATGCAGGCGATGGCCTGCGCGGCAAACGCTTCGTTCAGCTCGATGAGCCCTATGGCCGACAGCGACAAGCCGGCCCGCTTTAACACCTTTTGTGTCGCGGGCACCGGGCCTGTTCCCATCACCGCCGGCTCGACACCGACAACTGCCGTCGCAACGACACGCGCCAGCGGCTTCAGGCCCAGCGACTTCGCCTTCTCGTCAGACATCACCAACAGCGCCGCCGCGCCGTCGTTCAAGGGCGAGCTGTTGCCAGCCGTAACCGTACCCAGGCCCGGCGGCAAGAACGCCGGCTTCAGCACCGCAAGCGCCTCCATGCTCGTGTCTGGCCGCACGCACTGATCACGATCGACCAAGATCAAGTCCCCGGACTCGCTTCGCCCATACACTGGTATCAACTCGTCGGCGAATTCACCCGTTTTTTGTGCCTCTGTGGCGTGGCGGTGCGACCGCAGCGCGAACGCATCCTGCTCCTCGCGTGAGATGCCCTGAGTCTGCGCCAGGAACTCGGCGGTGATTCCCATGTGAAGCGCCGCTTTGCTCGTGCGCTGAAACATCCGTGGGTTCAGGTTCAAATCAGCATCCATCGGAATGTGGTGCATGTGCTCAAGCCCGCCGACGATCTGCACATCCTCAAACCCCGCCATGATCGCGTGCGTCGCCTGGTTGACTGCTTGCAGGCTCGAGCCGCATAGCCGGTTGATCGTCGCGCCGCCAGTCTGCATCGACAGCCCAGCCATCAGCGCCACTGCACGCGCCGCATTGAAACCCTGCTCTCCCTGCTGCTGCGTGTTTCCCAGCACGACGTCCTCGATCTCGGCCGGGTCAATGCCGGTCCGCTCAACAAGTGCGCGCACGACTTCGACCGCGAGATCGTCGGATCGAACATCGCGGAACACGCCCTTGTCCTTGTGTGCCCTGCCGATCGGCGTTCGCACGCAGTCCACCACGACAGCGTGTTTCATAGGTCGCTCCTACAGCTCATAAAATTTCTTGCCACTTTTCGCCAGTTCGAGCAGCAACGGAGTAGGCCGCAGTCGCGCGCCCAAGTGTTCAAACGGCTTGAGCCGCTCCACGATCTTTGTCGCCCCAATTGCGTCGGCCCAGAATAACAGGCCGCCTTTGAACGGCGGAAACCCGAGGCCATAGATCAAACCCAAGTCCACGTCGCGCACGTTCCGCACAATCTTGTCCTCAATCACGCGGGTCGCCTCCAGCACCATCGGCAAGAACAGCCGCGACTCCAATTCCTCGTCGGTGAACTTGTCCTGCCGCCGCACCAAGGGGCCGATCAATTCCGCCAGCTTGGGATCCGGTTGTCCGCGCTCGCTGCGATCGGGATACGCAAAGAACCCCGCTCCATTCTTTTGCCCCAGCCGGCCATTCTTCAACAGCACCATCGGGATGTCGTTCACGACTACGCGATCGGGAAACGCCTCATACATCACGCGGCCCGCCATAACACACGTGTCGATCCCCACCATGTCGTACAGCGTGATCGGCCCCAGCGGCATGCCGAAATTCTTTGCCACGCGCTCAATTTGCTTGATCTCAGCACCGTCGAGGATCAATTCCAATGCCTCATTCATGTACGGCAGCAGAAGCCGATTCACCAAGAAGCCAGGCCCATCGTTGACCACGATCGGCGACTTGCCGAGCCCCTTGGAATACGCCACCACCGTGGCCACCGTCTCGTCGCTTGTCTGCTTGCCGCGGATCACCTCCACCAGCGGCATCTTTCGCACGGGGTTAAAGAAATGCAGCCCGCAAAATCGCTCCGGCCGCGACAGACCCTCGGCCAACCGTGTGATCGGTATCGTCGAGGTGTTGGAACCAAGGATCGCGTCGGCACGCAACTTCGGCTCAAGCCGCGCATACAGCTTCCGCTTTGGCTCCAAACTCTCGACAATCGCCTCGATCAACAAATCGCAATCGGCCAGCTCAGTATCAGACACGGTGCCATTCAGCCGCGCGGCGTACTTCACCGCCCGCGCCGGGTCCTGGCCCTTCAACTCCTTGTTGTACGAAACCTCTTCGAGCACCTTGGTCACGCCAGTCGCTAACGCCGGCGCGGATGCATCGCCAAGGGCCACCGGCAACTCGCGCTTGAGGTTCGCCGCCGCGATGCCCGCTCCCATGATCCCCGCGCCCATCACCGTCACTTTCTGGATTTTTCGCGGCGCGATGTTGCCGGCAACACCCGGGTCCTTCTTGTTGCGATCGCCGAGGAAGAACACATTGATCAACGCCCGATTGACCGGCGAGCCGAACAGCGCGGCCATCCCCTCGGCTTCCATCGCGCAGGCGGCATCGATATCCACGCTCGCTCCTCCAAGCATGACCTCCAGTGCCGCCAGCGGCGCAGGGTACTGCCCCTTCGTCTGTTGCTGGATATATGCCGAGGCGGTAGCGCCTAGAAATCCCAACTCGGTTTCGTTCATCTCGATCGGTCGCGACCAGCGCTCTCGGTCACGACGATACGCACCGCTGGCTTTTTCCGCTCGCAACAACCGTAGTGCGGCATCGAGCAGCTTGTCCGCGGCGACCAGGTCGCTCGTCAGACCCATCGCCATTGCCGAACGGCCATCGATTGATTCACCGCCGGTCACCAGTTCGACAGCATTGGAAAGTCCCGCGATGCGCGAGGCGCGCGCTGTTCCTCCCCAGCCAGGAAACAGCCCCAGCTTGACCTCTGGAAAGCCGAACTGTGATTTGGGATCGCTTGTCATGATCCGCCGGTCGCACCAAATGGCAAGCTCGGCGCCGCCCCCTACGCAAATGCCGTCGATAGCCGCCACCGTGACGAACGGCGTCCTGCTCAGCCGCTGAAACAACTTTCGCCCGCGGTTGCACATCCCAGCCACCTGTTCACGCGGAATATCAAACGAGGCGGCAAACTCCCGCAAATCGGCGCCCGCGATGAACGATCCCGGCTTGCCCGAGCGGATCACGAGCCCTGCCAGATCGCTGCGCTTCTCAAGCTGATCGAGATGTTCCGACAGCTCGTCGAGTACAAAACTCGATAGCACATTCGCGCCCTTCTGCGGGTCATCGAACGTGAGCAGCGCTACATCCGGCTGCGGCCAGGTAAGCTCGAGCACGGAACGCTTGGCGGTTTCAGGATCGGTTTTCCGCGAAGCAGTAGCGGCAGTTTTGGACATTCGCAATCCTCAAGCATTCCCGGCTTGAACGATATCAAACCGCGTCGTCGGAAGGACCGGCCCTCTGCCGGTCCGTGCAACTACAGTGTACCCTCTAAGTCCCTGGAGGATTATACCAATCAAGACGCATTGACTCGGCGTCGTGATCTACGCCTTCCGCAGTCCGAACTCTAAGCTGTTATGTCTCCCCGATTCAACGAAGCGCTCGTGTATGCCGCAGAGTTGCACGCCACTCAACAAAAGAAGGTCAGCAAAGTCCCGTACATCGCTCACCTACTCGGCGTAACCGCGATAGCGCTGGAACACGGCGCCGATGAAGACGAGGCCATCGCCGCGCTCCTGCACGATGCCGTCGAAGACCAAGGGGGTCAGGCCACCGCCGAAAACATCCGCCGCCGCTTTGGCGATCGCGTAACCGAGATCGTACTCGGCTGCACCGACTCCGACACGACGCCGAAACCCCCCTGGCGCAAGCGCAAGGAGCGCTACATTGCGCATCTCGATTCGGGTAATCCCTCGATCTTCCTCGTTTCGGCGGCAGACAAGCTTTATAACGCTCGCTCGATTGTGGCCGATTACCGGCGCGTCGGTGAAGCGTTATGGAGCCGATTCAACGGGAAGCGAGAGGGAACGCTTTGGTACTATCGCGCGCTGGCCGACAAGTTCAATGGCTTCGCCGCACAGGAGAGGATGCCCAACGACCTCGCCGACGAGCTAGAGCTAACGGTGAAGGAAATGGAACGGCTGGCGAACGCGGTGTGACAGCGTCACATCATTACCGGTCCCGCCAGCTCAACCATTTCCCCCTGTTTTGGCACCGCCACGTTCCAACCGCGAATTCTCCGCAGCTCGTCGGCCAACGCATTCGCACTCACTAGCTCGCCGTGCGTCAGAAAAACTCTGCGCGGTGGTGGCAACGGCGCCAGCCACTGTAACAGTTCCTTGTGGTCGGCGTGTCCCGATAGCGCCGGAATCCGCGCCACCGCCGCCCGCACCGGCACATCCATCCCATGAATCCGCACCGTCGGCTTGCCATCGTAGAGCGTCCGCCCGCGCGTACCTGGCGCCATATACCCACCCAACAGAATTGTGTTCCGCTCGTCCGGCAGCCGCTGCTTGAGATGATGCAAGATCCTTCCGCCGGTCATCATCCCCGACGACGAGATGATCACCGCCGGCCCGCCGATGCGATTCAAGGCCTTCGATTCACCCGCCGTGCGCGTGTAGGCCACATTTTCGCCTGTAAACATCCAATCCGGCGACGTGATCTGAGCCTCGCTCACGTCGTGCTCCTTCGAGTACCGCGCGTAAATCTCCGTCGCCTCGACCGCCATCGGGCTGTCGATGTAAACCGGCAACCGCGGAATACGTCCCGCATCGGTTAATACGCGCAGCAAATACACAAGCTGCTGCGCCCGGCCGATGGCGAATGCCGCTACCAGCATCACTCCGCCGCGTGCAACCCCCTTGGCTACCACCTCGGCAAGCTGATCCAGCACATGCTCCGCCGGATGCTCGCGGTCGCCGTACGTGCTTTCACAGATCAGATAATCACACGGCTCGGGCGGCAGCGGGTCGTGATACAGGGGTGCGGCATAGCGGCCAACGTCACCCGAAAACAGGATCCGCGTGGGTTGCGCGTGATGTCGCAGCTCGGCATCCACCATCGCCGAACCCAGCAAGTGCCCCACGTCGCGGTGCCGGCACCAGATTTCGCCGGCTGCGCGAAACCATTCCCCTTGTTTCACCGTCCGCAGGAGCTTGAGCGTGCGCCCCACGTCGTCTTCATCAAACAGCGGCAGCGCCGGCCGGTGTTTGGAATAACCCTTCTTGTTCGCATAGCGGGCGTCTTCCGCTTCGCACTTCGCCGTGTCGTAAAGTTGAAGCTCGCAAAGCTCCGCGGTCGCCGCCGTGCAATAAATCGGCCCCCTGAATCCGTCACCCACAAAACGCGGCAGATAGCCGACATGATCGACGTGAGCGTGCGTCAGAACGACCGATGCGACCGACTCCGGTTCAAACGGCAGTCGGTCCCAATTCCGCAGCCGCAACTCCTTGAGCCCCTGAAACAACCCGCAATCCAACAGCACTCGCGTACCGTCCGACTCCAACAGGTACTTGGAGCCGGTGACCGTCTCCGCCGCGCCATGAAAGCTAAGTTGATCCATGCGACCTCAATTACGTTAGTGGGGTTGGGCTCGATGCCGCTGCTGCCCGTGCCGTAGCCGCCCCGCCAACCGTTCTATACTATGATAGAGATTCGAGCGCTCGTTCGCTCAAAAACATCACCCAATATTCCGGCCGTAAATCGCCGACGTTCATGGGTCTCTACGATCGCGAATACTATCGAGAGGAACCGCGCGGGCTGGTGCTGGGCGGCGAAACGTCGATCACGACCGCGTTGATTCTGATCAACGCCGCAATCCTCGTGGTCGATGCGCTGTTCGCAAACAAGCAGCTCAGCGAAAGGCTCGCACTACCGTCGAACCTGATCGAGCAGCCGTACCTGTTCTGGACTGCGCTCACCTATGGTTTCGCGCACGACCCAAACAATTTCGTGCACGTCTTCTTTAACATGTTCGCGCTTTGGCTGTTTGGCCGCGACGTGGAAACGATCTATGGCCGGCGGCTGTACTTGCAGCTTTACCTATCGCTAGTGATTCTATCGGGCCTGACGTGGCTGGCGATCGACGTACTGACGGCTGGTGAGGGCCGAACGACGTACCTGATTGGCGCATCGGGCGCGATCACCGGCATCATGATTATCTATGTGCTGCACTACCCCACGCGCACGTTTAACCTGTGGGGCATCGTGCCGGTGCCGGTCTGGCTCATCGCCACCATTCAATTGCTCCAGGACATTGCCGGCACGGTCAGCCGCGACAACGCCGGCAACGTGGCATATACGTGCCATCTAGCCGGGGCCGCGTTTGGATTTCTGTTCTACAAGACCGGGTGGCAGCTCGGCAGCTTGCTGCCCGGCCGATTCTCGCTTCGTGGGCTGAAGCGCCGCCCGAAGCTCAAAGTGCGCGACGCCGATCAGGACGACGATCTTGGCAGCCGCGTTGACGACATCCTGGAGAAGATCAGCCGCGAAGGAGAATCGAGCCTGACGCGCGAGGAACGGCGAACATTGGAAAAGGCCAGCCGGAAGTATCAGCAGAAACGGCGGTAATCGCGGCTCTGATTCGGCTTGGGGCGGTGCAAAGGCCCTTTCGGATTTGAGGTTTTTGGTGTTTTTGCGCGCGTTTGGGTCGGGAAAAGAGGGGGTTTTGGCAAGGTGCAATGAACCACTCAGCACGGATTTGAGGTGGCGCTCGTAATTCCCGGGGAAAACGCGGTCTTTTGACCTTTCGATCCGCGGTCCATAAACCGGCAAGAACACCACGGAAGGGGTCTCACGCAAAGACGCCAAGGCGCTAAAAATGATACTATACATATGATTATTTATCACGTCACATGGTTTCCTGCGGCAGCAAAACACAGCCACCCAGCGCGCTATTTCACGCGCAGTCCGCGGCGGCTGGTGATGCTGTCGCGAGGGGGTTGGCTCAGATAGGCAAACAAGTCGGCGATCTCTTCCAAAGACAGCGGGTTTAACAACCCTTCGGGCATCGACGACTTCTTGCTCGGCTCCACGTTGTCGATCTGGTCTTTGGTCACACTCACCTTGTTGCCGTCGGACTGGAGCACGACAAACGAGTTGTCGGGCTGCGGCGAAACCATGCCCGTGATCGAGCGTCCGTCGGCGAGCGACAGCGTGCGGCTGGCGTATTGATCGGAGATGACCTGCGAGGGGTGCAAGATCGCCTCCAGGATTTCGCGCTTCTGGAATCGCTGGCTGACGGTGGTCAAGTCGGGACCCATCGCCTCGCCGCGCTCTCCAAATCGGTGGCACCGCGCGCATTCCGCTTTCACGAACACCGAAGCGCCGCGCTCGATGCTCCCCTTCGCCGCTTCCGGACCGCTGAGAAAGCTCAGCAGCTCCTCCTGCGTCCAGAGGTTTTCCGCCGAATCGCTGGGGGGCGCTGGCTCCGGCTCGTGCGGATACGTGTTGCGGAACCAGTTTTGCCAGGCCGCCAAAGCTTCGCTCGGCTTTTCGTCGGGCGTGTTCAGCCGCTGGCTGGTCCATTTTTCCAAGAGCGCGACCGCCGCTTGCCCGCCGTTGTCTCCGAGCTTCAGGCCACACACGATCACCTGCCGCACGGGCTCGGGTTTATCGGGCGATCGACTGACCGTCAGCAATTTGCTGAGCACTTCGTTGGCAAAAGCGCCCTCGACGATCGAAAGTGATTGCACCAAGAGCGGCCAATTCTCGCCGCCGGGGTGCTGGGCAAGCGCCATCGCAATGTACCCGCGGCGCCGGCTCGCGTCCGTAGACCTCGCGCAGATAGGCCATGCTCTTTTCATCGCCGCTGCGCCCCAGAACCGCGACAACTCCGATTCCCAGCTTGCGGATCGCCTCGTTCGATTCCAGCCCGGCGAGCCGGCGATCCAGTTGCCGCACCTGCTCCAACGTGGTTTCGCCCGGGTTGGCCGGCAGTCGCGCCAATGCCGAAAGCGCGAAGCTAGGCCACTTAATTGCGTCTTCCAAGACCATCGCGCGTTCGCTGTCGTTCAGGTTCGCCGCGAAGTCGCGGGCCACGTTGTCCAGGTAACCCGCAAAACTATGCCCGCCGGTCATCGAGCGAGCGTGCTCGTAGAACGACAACAGCTCGAACTTTTGATGAGTGCTCCAGCGATCAAAGAATCGGGCATAGAGCGCGAGATGAATTTTTTCTTCTTGAGGCAGATCGGTGCGAAGCTGCTCCAGGATACGATCGGCCGCACCTTGCTCTTGAAGATACGCCATCATCCGCACCAGCTCGCGATTCATTCGCGCGTCTTTTGTGGGATACTCATCGGCTAGCTTCATTCGCAAGCTGGGCACGTCGCCGCCCTGCAACTGGCCGCGAATCAAGCACAGCTCGAACAGTCGCAACATATCGAGAAATTCTGGATCGGGCACAAAACCTTGCATATGTTGCTGACCGCGGCGAATAATTGACTCGGCGGTGGACCGATCGGGGGGGCGTGCTCAAGAGTGCCAACGAGCCTTGCAAGAAGGCGCGATGCGAATCGGTCTTGAGCGCGGCCTCGCGCAGCTCGGCGGCCGGCATTTGCCGCGCGGCGAGCGTGGCCTGATACGCCAGGAACCGATTCGACGACTCGAACAGCGGTTGCAGGTCTTTGAATTTCGCCGAGTGGCTGGACCGCGCCAGCGACTCACACGCTTGTCGCAGGACCGCCGGGTCTTTATCGGCGAGCAACCGGACCAGCCCAGTCGTCGTCAGCTCGTCCGCATGGATCCCCATGAGATAGGCCGCCTTGGCGCGAACCAGTTCGTTCGAATCGCCGGACAGTTCGACCAGCAGCCGGCTATCGGGAAACGGCCCCAACAGTTGCATCAGGTCCAATGCGCGGAGCCGGTCCTCCGGCCGATTATTGGCGTTCGCGGCCACGCCGGTGATTTGCTCGTCCCACTGCACGCCAAGCTGCTGCTTCACCATGGCGCATCGTTGACGTGCAAACGCGCTTTCAAGCTGCGGCTGGCGGATGGCAACCTCGATGCCACGGCCCAGCTCGGTCATGGCCGGGGGCACGCGACCATTCCACACCACGCGATAAATTCCGCCTTCGGTGCCTCGGCCGCCGGTGCAGAAATACAACGCGCCATCGGGCCCAACGGTCAAATCGGTCACGTTCAGCGGCCGCCCTTCGACAAACGTCTCGGTCTCCGCCGTGTAGCTGCCGCCGTCGGCCTTCATTCGCACGGCGAGGATTCGCCCGCCCGCCCAATCTCCGACAAACAGCGCGTCATGGAAGCGCCGCGGGTACATCACGTGGTTGTAAAACACCATGCCGGTCGGTGACCCGCGCCCGGTCTCCGCGATCGCCGGCAGACTATCGAAAAAGTATTCCGGCCACACGGCCCAGCCGCTGCGCCAGCCACCCTCCGCTCCCGCTGTGAGAAAATTCACGCGAGTGGGCCGATACCACGGCAGGCCGAGGTCCCATTCCATGTCGCTGTCGTAGGCAAACAGATCGCCGCGACGGTTGAACGCCACGTCATACGAGTTCCGCAGGCCGCCCGCGAACGTCTCTACGAAGCTGCCGGTGGTGTCGGTGCGAACGACGGTTCCGCCCGGCACCTTAATTCCGGCTGCATGGCCCCGTGGGTCTTCGTACCGCGGAAGCAGGTCGCCTTCGATTGCGCCCCGGTATGGGCTGTTCGCATCCGCCTCAGTTTCCGGCTGCGTGTGATTTCCGAGCACCAGGTAGATCAATCCATCCGGACCCAGGACCGGCGCATGCGCGCCGTGCTCGCCCGCCTCACCGGTGAATTTCAGCAGCAGCTTGGCGGTTTCCGGGCGGCCGTCGTTATCTTCGTCGCTGAGGCAATAGAACCCCTGCCCTTGTTCACCCGTCCCAACCACGAACAACTGGCCGTTGAGCGGGAGGATGCCCTGGCAGTTCTTGACCTTGTCGCACAATACAGTCGGCTTGTCGAATACGCCGTCGTTGTCGCGATCGCGAATCAGGAGCAGGCCGCCGCCTTCGACCGAGGCCAATATTTCGCCAAACTCGTTGAACGCCATCGTCAGCAGCGATCCGGTCTGTTCCTGCCCCACCGCCGTTTCGACGCGGAATTCACGCGACGTTTTGAACCGATTCGCTCCGCCGCCACCGGCCATTTGCACTTCGTCGAGCCAAGGCTTCGCAATTCCCAATGGGCCGATTGGCCCCGCCGGCACCCACTGAGCATCGTCCAACGACGGCTTCATCCAGTGCGTGACTTCCTTCAGCGACGATTTCCAGGAACCGTCGGTCACATGCGCGACGAACGTGCCGCCGTTGTCTTTCACCAGGACGCGCGCGACGAGGCCGGCGCTGGGCGGCTCGGTATTTGTCACCTTCACAGCCACGGTGTTGCGACCTGCGACAACGTACTTGGTCACGTCGAACGCTTGCATCACGCGCCAGTTATTGCCTTCGCCCACTTTGCGTCCGTTGAGATACAGTTCGTAGGTCTCGTCGGCGCTGATCTGGATCTCTGCGCGCTCCGGCTGCTGGCTGTTGAATGTCTTTCGGAAATAGCACGACCCGGCCGGCACTTCGCCGGTTTGGGCCGGCGACCAGATCCATTGCGCCTCTTGGGCGGCCAAGTGCTGGGCCGTTCCGCCGCCTCCGCCGCGCTCCCACGAACCGAGCGCAAGTGCCATACATAGACAGAGGAAGTTTCGCATCCTGCGATTCACCGTTTGCATATTTCCCTCACGCAAACGAACCGTAAACAAACAAAGGGCGTAGAGTGCCGCACGTTCGACGAAACTCGCGGTCCGGCCCCGTAAAACCGCGGATGCGCGCGCATCTCGACCGCGCGCGGGGAAGATTACAGGCTCTCGGCAAACGGGACAACAGAAGTTGCCGCAATGCCTCGGCGGGACAATGGAACGAAACCATGCTAGCAGCGACGTTTTACCGTAAAATCAAGGGTCACGCGCCTTACGGCTGGCAAGTCCGTTTCGCAAGCAACCAGCACGTGTTGCGAACGTACCAAGAGATTGCGCATCACGCGGCAGTTTTCATCATGACGTCATTACCTTCTTGCGACGTCACGCGCATCCTGAAGGCAATCGACGAAGGGGATCCCAACGCCGCCAAAGATTTGTTGCCATTGGTGTACGATGAGCTGCGGAAGCTCGCGGCCGCCCGAATTGCACAGGAGGCCGCGGGGCAGACATTGCAGGCAACCGCGCTGGTTCACGAGGCGTGGCTGAGACTGGCGGGGTCCGAACGGCAGCAGTTCAGCGGCCGAGCACACTTTTTTGGCGCAGCGGCCGAAGCGATGAGGCGGATCCTCATCGACAAGGCCCGAGAAAAAAACAGCCAGAAACGCGGAGCCGATCCACGACGAGAGGAACTGCACGAATCTCGAATCGAGCTGCGCGCTCCCGTCGGACGAAGTCCTGGCAATCCACGATGCTCTCGATGCGCTGGCCGCCGAAGACCAAACGGCCGCCGAGGTCGTTAAGCTCCGCTACTTCGTGGGGATGACGATTCCCGAGATTGCCGAGCGCTTGGTTCTGGCGCCGCGAACGGCCGATCGGCACTGGGCGTTCGCTCGTGCCTGGTTGAAGCGCCATATTCAGGGCGAATTAAGCGAAAAGTGAGGCAAATCGGCGATTACGGCTGCGCGTCGGAAAAGAATCTTTTTTTGAGTGGCGTGTTTCGCCTACCGTTTCCGCCACTGATTGATGAGATAAAGTTATATGAACATTCCAGGCACAACTAATCGCCGATCGGAGAAGGAAATCTTCTTCGATTGCATCGAGAAGCCCACGCCCGAGGAGCGGGCCGCATTTCTTGATGGCGCCTGCGGTGGCGATCATCAATTTCGACGAGGCATTGAAGTTTTGCTGGCGCAGCATTTTGGTTCCGGGAGCTTCATGCAAGAGCCGGCCGTGGAAGTGGCACCGACGACGCTCTTTCCCGTGTCTCTTTCCGAAGGCCCGGGCACCATCATCGGCCGCTACAAGCTTCTGGAAAAAATTGGCGAAGGCGGCTTTGGCGTTGTTTATGTGGCCGAACAAAAAGAGCCGGTCAAGCGCCGACTCGCGCTGAAGATCATCAAGCTCGGCATGGACACCAAGCAGGTCGTCGCGCGCTTCGAGGCCGAGCGTCAGGCCCTGGCTCTGATGGACCATCCGAACATCGCCAAGGTCCTCGACGCCGGCGCAACCGAAACCGGTCGCCCGTACTTCGTCATGGAGCTCGTCCGGGGAGTTCCAATTACGCAGTACTGCGACGAGAACAACCTGCCCACGATTGAGCGACTCGAACTCTTCATTGCTGTCTGCCAGGCGATTCAGCATGCCCATCAAAAGGGAATCATTCATCGCGACATCAAGCCCTCGAATATCCTGGTCACGCTGCACGACGGCGTGCCCGTGCCCAAAGTGATCGACTTCGGCATCGCCAAGGCGACCCAAGGCGACCTGACGGATAAGACGATCTACACACAGTTTCAGCAGTTCATTGGCACCCCCGCGTACATCAGCCCGGAGCAGGCGGAGATGAGCGGCCTGGATATCGACACGCGTTCGGACATCTATAGCCTCGGCGTGCTGCTTTACGAACTGCTAACCGGCAAGACGCCGTTCGATGCCAAGGAGCTGGTGCAGGCCGGCCTCGACGAAATGCGCCGCACCATCCGCGAAAAAGAGCCGCTCCGACCAAGCACACGGCTGAGCGGATTCACGCCCGAGGAGCTGACGGCGACGGCCCAGCGCCGCAGCGGAGACGGACCCAGGCTAATCCACGCGTTGCGCGGCGATCTGGATTGGATCGTGATGAAGTGCCTGGAGAAGGACCGCACGCGCCGCTATGAAACCGCCGTCGGCGTCGCCACCGACCTGAATCGGTATCTGCACAACGAACCTGTCATCGCGCGGCCCCCAAGCAATGTTTATCGCATGCAGAAATTTGTCCGCCGCCACAAGCGCGGCGCGATTGCGGCCGCTGCAGTAGTGCTCGCGCTGGTTACGGGTCTTGGTCTTGCGACGTTTGCCTTCTTGCGCGAGCGTGAAGCGCGGCTCAATCAACTAGCCGCCGAAAAAGAAACCAAGGCCGAAACGGTACGCGCCGACGCCGTCGGAGCGTTCATGGGCCAACTGCTATCGGCAACCGCACCCGAGTTGTTGCAGCAAGGGCATCAGCGTCCGGTCCGCAAATTGTTGGAAGCGGCCGACCAGTTCGCTTCGACAGGTCTATCCGATGCGCCGCTGGCGGAGTTGCATGATTCGCGATCGATGTCGGCACTTTATCTCAATGAAGGTACTTCGCTCTTGGATCCGGCAGCCTCCTTCCAGCAGACAAAGCGGATGATCGATTTGCTGCCGCAAGTGCCGGATGACAAGCTTCCGATGCCACGAGACGCCTATCGCATACGCATTGCCGTCACTGAACTGTGGGCCGGCGACTCCGAGAAATCTTTGACGAAGTTAAGAGCGCTCGAGGACGAGTATCGTCGCACCCCATCCGAAGCATAGTTATGCTCGCATGGTGCCTGGCCATGGAGGGTAACTGGTACGTATGGAAGGGCGACGCGGCGATCGGCCGAAGCCAAACTCACCGATGCATTGCGATCTGATGCCGGCCGACACGCCACCTTCGTCCTCTGTACTTCATTCGCGCTTACCTGCATCCTTGCGCTTACCGACCGCGGAAAGCTCGCAGAAGCAGAACAGGTCGCTCGCGATGGATCTGCTGCCGGCGGCCAACGTAACGGCCGAAATGGCCCTCGGCCACGTGGGAATGGTGTCATTGCTTTCCGGTGTACTCTGCAAACAGCACCGATTTGACGAGGCACATTCGCTTCTCGTTGAGCAGCAGCGGGAATTCGCCGCCAACGGCTGCCCTCCGCGCGAACTATTGCTTGTGGAAAAGACGCTCGGCGGCGCCCTGGCACGCTGCGGGAACACCGCGGAGGCAGTCCCCGATCTTCATGTCCGTCGCGACGAACACGCTGAGTACGGCATTGGATTGTGAAGAAGCCGCTTGCGTCGCCATCGGCTCCGGTCGATGTGGAAAACTATCGCCGTCTTTGTGCCATGGGCCTGGCGCGGTTTGCCGCGGGAGCCGAGGGCGTCAACGCACTGAGTATGTCCGATCTGCTACTCGCCGCGCCTCAGGACGAAATAGTGACCCAAGTCGCCGACGACTTGGTTCGGCGCGTGGATAATGCCACAGACTTCTCCAAGGATTTTGCGGGAGGCACGCGTGAATGGCTGCAACTTCAGCAAGGGTCAACCAGAAAAAGCGGCCGCACTTTGGCACAACGCGTGGCGGCACCGCACTTCCACCGCACCCGTTCTGGCCCGGATCCGTAAGTCCGATTACTTCTCGGCGGTCATCGGCTTCCGCAGCGCATTGCGCCTGGCCCAATTGAATCGTGTTGAGGAATCGCTCGAGGCCTATGCTGAGGCGATGAAGATTCTTGGACCACCGGGCTCAACCAAGAATCCTCGCGATCTGGGAGAAAGCTATGCCCGTTGGTACCTGGCTGAGGCCCATCGCCGCGAGGCCGAGCAAGCACTCAAGGCGAAAGGCGCCTCAATCCCGGCTGTTGAAACGCAATCAAAATAGGACAGTAACCAGCTAAGGAACTTGCAACATGACAGCTTCGCAGTGGCTTCGAAGTGCGGTATCGGCGTTGTTGTTTTTGCGCGGCGACTGCTTCCGCAGTTGTCCGCGCTCAGGACGATCCGCACGATTGGCCTACCTACAACCGCGATTTCCTTGGCACGCGCCATAACTCGGCCGAAAAGACGAATCGGCGCACACAACGCGAGTCAGCTCGAGGAAAAGTGGCGGTTCCCCGCCAAAGACTCCGACCAAGAGATCGGCGTCATACACGGCACGCCCGTCGTCGTGAACGGCTATGTCTACTTCGGCACAGCCACCGATGGCGCTTTTTACAAGCTCACGCCGGATGGCAAGCTTCGCTGGTCGTATCGCAATCCCGATCGCGGTCTCGGCAGCCTTGCCTCGCAGATCGCAACCGGATTCAATCCCAAAGCCCGCTTCGATTCTCAGACCGGAGGAGTTCTGTGCTCGCCGCTGGTCACGCGCGATAGCGTGTACTTCGGCGATCTCGACGGCTCGTACTACGCGCTCGATCGCACGACCGGCAAAGAGCGCTGGCGAATCAGTGCACGCGCCAACAAATTCCCAAACGCCCACGATATGAACATGTTCTTCGCCTCGCCAATCCTGGCCGACGGCAAGCTGATCGTTGGCGGCGGCGCCCTGGAGCAACTAATCGCCGGCTCGGCTTTCTACCAGGGAAGCACCGGCCGCGGCTTTGTCGTGGCGCTCGAACCGAGCACCGGCAAGGTCCTCTGGAAGTACGACGTCGGCCCCAAGCCCGAAAAGCTCGATCCCCCCATCACGATCACCGATAGCTGGGGCGATCACACATTCACGCACGGGCCGGCGACAAGCTCCGTTTGGAGCACGCCGTCGTTCGACGCCGAATCAAACACGATCTTCTTCGGCACCGACGTCAACACCGCGCCGCGTCGCCCAACGCCCGATAATCCCGCGTTGCACACGCCCGACTCGTGCGCCGTGATCGCGCTCAGCGTCGTCGACGGTTCACAGAAATGGGTCACGCAGATCAATCCGGGCGACGTCTGGACCAATTCCATGCGCGCCTACGACCCCAAGGACGGCCGCTACAAGGACGAGTCGATTGGCGATACCCCGAAGATCTTTTCCATCCCAATCGACGGCAAACCGACCAAGGTCGTCGGCGTCGGCTGCAAGAATGGCGGATTCTACGTCCTCCGCGCCGAAAACGGGCGCATCCTCAACCACACGCCACTCTACACCGGCCCGCCAACGTATCCGCTCTCGCCGGCGCCAGACCCGCGCGTGCTCGCGCTGCCGAGCCCGATCGGCGGGCTGCAAACGGGCTGCGCAACGGATGGCAAGACCATCTTCACCAACGGCATCGACGCACTTCGTCTCGGCACACAAGAGCGAGCCGTCGAGAGCGGCACTGCCCCCCACCGGCGGACGCGTGGTAGCGATCAGCCTCGACACGAAGACCGAGCGCTGGCGGCACGACCGGCCGAAGGTCGCCTCGATCGGCGGCCCACCGCCAAAGCCTGCTTATACCGACGTCGGCGATCCGGTCGCCTCGGGCATCGCCGATCGCCAACGGCGTCGTCTATTTCACGACCGTGGCCAGCGGCAAGCTCGTCGCACTCGATTCCGCCAACGGAAAGCTGCTCAAAGAGATCGAACTTGGCCCAGTCTGGTCGGGGCCCTCGGTCTCCCGCGGCCGCGTCTATGTCGGCACCGGCAACACGCTCTTCAGCCCGGCGGATTACGAGTCGTTCTTTCCTAAGAAGAACACCGGCGTGCTGTATTCGTTCGGCCTTCCGGGCGAAGACGAGATCAGCCGCGTGGGTTCCGGTAAGGAGTAACGTGTTATCGCCTCGGCCCAGGCTGCCGCGCGTTCCTTTCGCGCCGCGGTCGAGCCAGTGCGCACGCCTTGTTTTTTCATCGATCCGCGCGGCTGCTTGTCGTTCATCTGTTTCTTTCCGCCGCGATTGCTAGTGTTCGCCATGAGATTGTCCTCGCCAGCTTGGATTAATGGTTTCCCCCAACAGCAGTTGCAATCATCGTGCCACGGCGAGACCTTAATCGACCTCCATCATGGCCTTTACCACCCCGGTCTCAGCTCGCGTGAACGATGGAAACGCCTCGATCAGCTCATCAAACCCTGTCCGATGCGTGATCCAGGGCCGTGTATCGATCCGGCCCGCCTCGATCTGCTCGATGATCCAGCGAAACTCGTGCGGCAGCGCATTTCGCGACGCATAGCACGGTGATCTCGCGGCGGTGTAACAGCGGGTCCGAAAACGATATGTCGCCGTTAAAGATGCCCACGAAACAAGCTTTCCCGGTGTGCGCCACGTAGTTAATTGCCCCGCACATCGACTGCTGCGATCCGGTGGCGTCGAACACAACGCTGGGTAGCAGTCCCCCCGTGCGTCTCTTGAATTGCCGCCAAGCTCGCTCCCATCGCCGTTGGATCGAACTACATGTTCGATTTCGTATGTTTTCCGGCAGAGATCGAGCCGGCCGGCGTTCGTATCGAGCACGATGATCCGCGCTCCCGCCAAGCGCAGAAACTCCAGCACCGCCAGACCGATCGGGCCCACGCCAATCACCAGCGCCCACTCATCGTGCTCGACCTGCGCTCGATTCACCGCGTGACAGCCAATCGCCAAGGTCTCCACCAGCGCCAATTGCTCCAGCGTCAGCTTCGCCGACGGGTGTAGTTTCCGCGCCGGCACAACAAGCCGCGGCCGCATGCCTCCATCGATATGCACGCCCAATACTTCTAGCTTCTCGCAACAATTCGTCCGTCCGCGCCGGCAGGCAAAACACTCGCCGCAATTCAGATACGGCTCGACCGAACATCGATCCCCAACGGATACGCTGGTTACGCCTTCGCCTACCGCAACCACGTCCACGCCTAATTCATGTCCCAAGATGAGCGGGTAGCGAACAAACGGCATCTTCCCCAGATACGCGGCGATGTCGGTCCCACAGATCCCCACCCGCCGCACCGCCACCAGCGCTTCCCCCTCGCTCGGCGTTCCTGGCTCTGGAATTTCAATCGTGGTAAAGCAGCCGGGTTGTCGAAGCTGGATTGCTTTCATTGCTGCCCTCAACTATGCATCCGTGGTATCGTATCCCCCTCCTCAATAATCGCCGCTTCCGCCGCGGCCAGCTCAGCCAGCCGTTCCTGGACTTTCTCTTCCGACTGAAACAACTTCGCCAGCCGCACGTACGTGCTGTGATGCCGCGCCTCGCTCTCAAACAAGCTGCCGTAGAACTCCGCCAGTTCACGGTCTGGTACGTGCTGGCGCAATAAATCGAACCGCTCGCAGCTCCGCGCCTCGATCAACCCGGCCACCAACAGTCGATCGACCGCCTTCTGCGGCTCCTGCTTCGCCACCAGCTCGTTGAGCTTCCGCCCGTATCCGCTCGGCGGCAGCCGGCGAAACTTGATCGCCCGCCGCGCCAGCAAGTCGAGCACCAGCTCGAAGTGCTCGAGTTCCTCCTTGACGATCGCCGCCAGCTCGCGACACAGCTCCTGTTTTTCCACGTAGGCGGAGATCAGACTCATCGCCGTCCCGGCCGCCTTCTTCTCGCAGTGCGCATGATCGATCAACATCTCCGGCAAGTGCCGGTCCACCTGCGCCAGCCACCGCTGGGGCGATTTCGTCCTTAAGCTCAACATGGCCCGCCACTGCTTTTGGGCAGCAACTCCTTCTCCAATGTGCTGCCTATGTACCGTGCCACATGCACGCCGTCAAATGTGTTGATGTCTGCTTGGATATGTGGCCCTGACAATGCGATGTGCGCCGCGTTACATTGATCCAATCGAATCGCGCCTGCGGGCCGCGGACGACGCACAACGGACAAAAAAATCAACGGACAACGGACCAGATACATGCCCGACCTCACCTCCGCACCCCCACCGTCCGAACCGTCAGCCAAATGGAAGCCGCTGCCGGCCATCGACCGCCGAGTGTTCGGCGTGCTCATTGAAAAGGGCAAGACCACTCCCGATCAATACCCGATGAGCCTCAACGCCCTGGTCTCCGGCTGCAATCAGAAAAGCAACCGCTACCCACAGATGGATCTGGAACCAGACAAGGTTCAACTTTCGCTGGACCGTTTGCGGCAGCTTGGCGTAGTCGCCGAAGTGCAAGGCGGCGGCCGCGTCCCACGCTACCGTCATTTCGCGTACGAATGGCTCGGCGTCAACAAGTTGGAGCTGGCCGTGATGTGCGAGTTATTACTTCGCGGCACGCAGAGCGAGGGCGATCTACGCGGCCGCGCCGCCCGCATGGAGCCGATCGCCGACGTTGCCGCCTTGCGACCGATTCTCGAATCGCTCAAAGCAAAGAACCTGGTCGTGTCACTTACGCCGATCGGTCGCGGGCACACGGTCACGCACAACCTGTATGAGCCGCAGGAGATGGAAAAGCAGCGCACCATGCACCACGGCGACGCGGCCGACGACGAACCTTCGTCGCCATCGCCAACTGCATCTCGACCCGCCGCGCCTGCCACCACTCACCACTCACCACTCACTACTAACTCTTCAGACCTCGACTTTCTTCGATCGGAACTCGAATCCCTCCGCTCCGAAATCGCTCAGATCAAGAACGACCTCACTGAGCTGACCAATGCCCACGAACGTGCCACCGACGAACTCCGAACAATGCGCGACTCTCTCGGCGGTTAATCCGTGCGCAGGAGACCAAAGTTTCGCTCTGACTCCTTTGGCACGACGAGGATTTCAAACAATGGTCTTGAGAATTGCGCAACGTCTTGTTGTTCAAACTGTGCCCCCTTAATTACCAAGCGCAGATACTGCTTCTTTTCGGAGATGGCTTTTACCGTCTCCGGCGTTACGTTCTTGCAACCGATCAGTAAAAGCTCGCCCAGCCCTTTTATTGCCAATTCGACGACTTCCTCGCTCAAGATATTTGGCGTTCGAAGCTCAAGATGTCTTAAATTCGACGTGTCCAAACATCGTGCAGGATTACGGGGCGTATTTTCCGATTCGAGCGATAAAACACGGAGCTTCCGAATTGTTGACATATCTGACAACAGCATTAGCCCTTCGCACGTGAAGTCACCACTGACCGCGAGGTGCGTAATGCTCTGACTTGCGGTGATTGGAGCAAGCTCGTCGTCAGTTAGACGCATCCTCGATGCATCAAGACTGTGAAGTTCCGGCAGCAGTCCAAGCTGACGGAAGGTCTCTACGTCGGCCTCACTTGATGCAAGCCGCACTGCGACAATGCGCCGAAAGACATCCCACCATAATACGAATTCCGGCAACCACTCCGGCCCAACGTATACCTCCTCAACTTCATGCCCGGATGCTCGCAACTCGTCCGCAAACCGGCCCTCCCAACTGAAATGACGCCAGATCAACGCGGCGATGACCACGCAGAATAGGGCCGCAACCGCAAAACATATCGTTCGACGCCGCATGACTACCTTCGCACCTGACTGACAAACTTAACGCGTGTCCAACCTTCCTTCGTCATTCGTTCGTCATTCTGGTTTCGTCATTCGCATTTACTTCTCGATCCATTCCCACCCGCACGGCGTCTCCAGCTCCCGCGCCGCCATGGCCGCCCACGGAGTCCCCGCGTGCTCGTTGATCACCCGTTCCAACAGCGCCTTGCCGTTCTTGGCCATTTTGTCCAACTGGCTATTCCCCTCGATGCCGACGGTCGGCTTGAGTGACCAGATTGTGCTGTTGGCATTCTTAAACGGCTTTCCGTTCCGCAGCGCCGCCAACATCGCGTTGTAACCATCAGCACGAGCACGCGCGGCACAGGCCCGCCCATAAGCGAGATCAAACGCCGCTTGCCAGCGAGGCCGCGTCAGCCGTGCCCGGTCCCCTTCGCCGGCCGCCAGCGTCGTATGCAGCCGCGCCAGATCATCTTGCACGATCGCCGGAGCTCGCTGCGCCTCGCCAATTCGTCGCGCCATCGCCGCGTCCTCTTCCTTACGAAAATCCGTCTGCGACGCCACCAGCACCCGCGCCGGCGGCAGCTTGGCCGCCTCAACGAGCGCCCTGCACGCTTTGTTCTCCTTGATAATCTGCTGATACTCCTCAGCCGTCACATAATCCGGCGAGTACTTCCGCAACAACTCCGACTTCACCTCGCCGTCCTCGCTCGTCTTCCAACCGGGCGAGCCCATCGGCCGCAGCCGCAGGAACTTGCCCTCGGTCTGACGGCAGAGACGCTCCAAGCCAAACGGACCATAACCCGAATCGCTTAGCTCGGCGTCGCCGCGCAATTGATTCCCGAAATCGCCCGAACTGAAATACAACTGAACGCGTTCCGCCGCCACCGATTCCAGCGGCGGCGGCGAGTCCTTCGACGTTATGCCGCTGTCTTGCAACCGCCCGAATGGCGACGCCGGTCCGATGCCGAACACGCTGATGTTCGCCTTCCGCAGCGCCTCGATCGCCGCCTTCAAGTTGGTCGCGTCGGCGGGATCCTCGCGCACCACTAACACAAACACCACTTCATGACCCTTCATCCGATACGGCGCAAACTTCTCCGCCGCCTGGACCACCGCCGCGTATGTCTGCCTGGTCAGTGGCTGCTCGTCGCCGAACTTCTCCAGCGACAACGTTGCCGCATCCTCGATCGGCTCGGGCGTGAGCACATTTACCCCAGCCCCAAATGTCACAGCCGCTGTCAGTAGCTTGTTCGGCGGTCCGCCTTCCGCACCGCCCTTCACACGCGCTGGAAGTTGCATCGCCGCCGGTGCAATCACCTGTCGCATCGACGCCGATGACGGCGAAAGATCAAACAGCCAGACAACGACGGTCGGCTTGAATTGCAACGCCTCCTTCAACAGCCGCTCGACGCGCGCGACGGCCTGGCTCTCGGTGAAGCTGAGCCCCCCGGACCAAAGCTCGCGTGACTCCATCCCACCGCCGGACGACAGGCTCGGAAATGGCGGAAACGACGACGAGCGAACCTCTCGCTGGTGAAACCGCTCGTTGCCGGTTTTCTCTTTCTTCGTCTGTTTTTTGTCCTTGGAGTCGCTCACTTGCCTGTGCGCCGTTTTGATCGGCGCCGGTTTTCTTGGCGTCGCCGGACTGCGCCGCCTTTCCGCGCGCAGACTTTCGCGCGGGAGAATCGCACCCGGCCACCGCGAGAAACAACAAAATTGCAAAAAGCAACGAGCTCTTCATCTGCATGGCATCCACGTGGACGCAAAACTGGCTCACTCCATCCAGGATAACTTAGACGCCGCAAGTTGACACTCCCGGCCGCCGCCTCCTACATTGCGCCGCATCGAATGCAGTATGCGCCTAACCGCCAGGACCGTCGCTTGCCCGAGAAAGAGCCTGTGGACAACGCCGCGCAACCCGCGGATCTGCGTAAAACAGCGATTCCGCCCAAGCGTGGACTCTGGGCCGCCTGGACACGGACCCCGCTTTACCTGCGAATGATCGCCGCGGTAATGCTCGGCGCTCTGGTGGGTTTGGCAATCCAGAAGTACGTCGGCTCACTCGACTTGGAGCCACGCGAGGCTGCGCAAAAGACCAAAACGATTGCTGCGTATTTCGGTCAACCGGCCAGTTTGGTCCTCCGCCTGCTTGCCACCATCGCGGCGCCGTTGATCCTGTTCGCGGTCATCCACGCGCTCGTTTCGACGAACATTCGCGGCCGCGCGGGCGCACTGCTGGTCTGGCTTCTGTTGACCAACACGCTGGTGGCCATCGGCATTGGCTTGCTGGTGGCCAACGTTCTTCAACCCGGTGCCAAAAGCGCAATTGAGCTGGACGCAGGTCCGGTAAAAGCCATCGGCGGCGACAAGACGCCGCTCGAACAATTCCTGGAAAACGTGCCCCGCAGCGTGCTGGGTCCCTTGGCCGAGGAAGGCAAAATCATCGGCGTCGTCATCCTGGCACTGTTTTTCGGGTTCGCACTTCGCACGCTCCGAGATCACCCCAAGAGTCAGGTCATTCGCGACTTTCTAGAAATCGGCCTACAGGCATTGATCGTCATCCTGCTCTGGATCGTCGAGATACTGCCGTTCGGCATCCTGGGAGTTGTTGCCGAGAAGGTCGCCGTTTTTGGGTTAGACGCCTTTCGCCCTCTAGGCTACTTCGTCGTCGCCGTGCTCGTGGCTCTTGGCCTGCAATTGCTGTTTTACTTGACGCGAATTCGGCTCAGCTCCTGGGCACGCCCGCTGTTCGTGCTCCGCGGCATGCGCGACGCGCTGGTCATGGCCTTTTCAACGGCCAGCTCCACCGCCACCATGCCGGTCACCTACGAACGGCTTCGCACTCAGGTCGGCCTGCGGGAAGAATCCGCCAGCCTCGGCGCGATGGTCGGCGCAACTTCAACAACGACGGCACGGCGCTCTATGAGGCTATGGCCGCCCTGTTTGTCAGTCAGTTGCTCGGCATGGACCTTTCGCTCGACCAGCAGCTCACCGTCGTGCTCATGTCGGTGATCGCGTCCGTCGGCGCCGCCGGCATTCCCGAGGCCGGCCTGGTCACCATGACCCTGGTTTTCCAGGCGGTCGGCCTTCCGGTGGAGCACATCGCGATGCTCCTGGTCGTCGATTGGTTCCTCGACCGCTGCCGCACGGCCGTCAACGTCATGGGCGACGTGACAGTGAGCTGCATTCTAGATGGTCGCACCCGCGAAGAGGCATCGGGGCAAACTGCGGCAAGTACGAAATAATCGTCTCACCTCCGCTTGCTCATTTCCCATTCCCCATTCAACTATTCCCCACTCTCACGGCCGCCGTCGCTCGCCGCTCTGCCCGGACCTTCACCTGTTCCACGAGCGCCAAAAACGCCGGCACGAGCACGGGCCGCACCACGAGCGTGTCCAACAATACGCCCAGCGACAGCGCAAACCCCAGCTCCTGCATGCCGCGCAGCGTGCCGGTCATCATGGACACGAACGTCGCCGCCATGATCACTCCGCAACTGGTGATGATCCCTCCCGTGCGCGCCACCGCGATCTGTAATCCCCGCATCGGGCCGTGCCGCGACTGCTCCTCGAGAACTCGCGTCATCAAGTAGATGTTGTAGTCTTCCCCCACCGCGATCAGGATCACGAACAGAAAGATCGGCACTTTCCAGTCGAGGCCCGTAAAGGTGTCGCCGTAAATCGCGGAAAACACCAGTTCCGTCGCGCCGATCGTCACGTAGTACGTCAAAAGCACCGTTGCAATCAAATACAGACAGACCAGCGGCTGCCGCAAAAGCACCAACAGCACCGCCAACACCGCGATGATCACCAGCCGCTCGATCAATTGCTGATCGCTCGCCGTCACGCGTTCCAGATCGCGCGTCCCCGACGTCGTACCCGTGAAATAAAAATCGGCCCCCGACAATGGCGACTCTTCGTCGCGCCGCAGATCGCGCAGATCGCTTTCGACCGCATCCAAAAGTCCAACGGCCTGCCGTGAAAACGGGTCCGCATCCAGGACCAGATCGAACCGCGCCACGCTGCCGCCGAGCTCCTCCACCGGCGACACAAACGTGTCCTTCGCTCGCGAAGTGCTGCGCCGCCAACATGCGTCCCGCGCCGCCCGAAAAAAGTCCGCCCAATCCGCGCGTCGGATCGCCAAACGGCTGCGTGAGGCTGCGCACCTGCGTGATGCCAGCCGCCGCCAGCAAGTGATCGGTGATTGCCGATACCTCCTCGCGACCCTCCTGCGTCCGAAAGTCCACTTCGGGGCGGTGTATGACGACCGTGACCGGTCCGGTCTCGCCGGCCGCAAAATGCCGCCGCAACAGCCGACTCCCCGCCACGCTCGGCCGGTCCTGATCCAGCTCGTTCAATAAGTCATACGTGATCGGCACCTGCCAGCCAGCGGCCGCCAACGGCGCCATTAACACGACGCTCGTCGCCAGCACGGCCGCCGGATGCCGAATCACGAACCGGCTCACCGTCTCCCAAAACCGCATACTCAACGACGTGCTGATCGGGGGTGCGAAGCTGTGTTCCTGTGTTTCATGGCCAATGCTTCGATCGGGTTCAACTGGCGATTGCCGCAGCTTCGACGGCCAAAACACCCATCGCCGCGTCGCTTGTAATAGCGCCGGTGCCAGCGTGAGCGATGCCAACAGCGTGATCGAAAGGCAAACCGCAATCGCGGGCCCGCTGTCGCGGAACTTCCCAAAGTCGGCAAAGAACATCATCGACAGACCCAGGATCGTCGTCAGCGCAGCTGCCGACCAGCGCATGCCCCACTCCGCCGAGCGCCGCCGCCAATGCCTCTCGCTGTGATAGACCTCGCTCTAATTCCTCCTTGTACCGCGCGATCAAGAACAGGCAGAAATCCGTGCCCGACCCAAACAGAATCACCACGATAAAAATCCGCGTGGTGGTAAATACCTTGAAATTCCACCACTCAAAACCCGGCAACGTGTGCGCCTGCGTCAATCAGCGCCACCAGGCTCGAACTCACCATCACCGAGAGAGCGATCGTCACCACGGGCACGATGACCAGCATCGGCGCTCGATACACCAGCAGCAAAAACACAACGACCATCGCGATCGTCGTCCACTCCGTGTTGCGAATGCTCTCGGCCGCCGAAGCCAGCATGTCGCCTCCCACCGCCGCCGAACCGGTGACGCCCAAATGCAAACCACCGGGATGGTCAGCCTTCGCTCGCTCGGCATCCACAATCTCCATGACGCGGTTCAGAACACGAATGTTCTCGACCGCCATGAACTCGCCACTCATTTGCAGCACGATGAGCACCGCCCGGCGGTCAGCGCTCTTGAGCTTCTCGCCAATCACGCGCAGGTCGTGCGTCCAGACTTCCCGAATTCCCAACTCGTCAGCCACGCCTTCCAATTCGGCGGCCAATCGACCGGCAACCGACAAATCTTCCACCTCAAGTGGACGATCGTCGCGCGCCACGACCACGATTACTTGGCTCTTGGCGATGTTCTGTGGAAACGCCTCGCGCAACAGACGCTCACCCTGAGCGCTCGTCATTTCCGCAGGAAGATAGGCCAGGTTGCCGTCGTGCGCGATCGCGTCCCATCGCGGCGCGACCATTCGCAGCGCCACCGCCACGGCAATCCAGCCAAGGATCACCGCCCACCACCAGCGCCCAACGCATTGCCCAAGGCGAAAGAACATGATCGAGAATGATCAACGAAACGTGGGTCCCACTACCCGTCGTTGATCGTAGCCGCGGCAGCAGCCCGCGCAAAGACGCCAGCGCGGCTAAATAAGATCTAGTGCTGCGGCTCACGCGGCAGCATCCGCGGATGCGGTGGCAATTCCTTCTCGGGCAGCTCGCCGCCCGTCTCCTCATGCCACAGCGTGCGGTCGTCATCGCTGGCATAGAACCGCAGCCACACGGTTTCGTCGCCTCCCGCGTCGGAACAATCCCAATGCAGATAGTTCTTGAAACTGTCGATCTTCTTTTCCGGCGAGGGCAGTATGTCGCGATAGATCAGCGTGTAAAGCTGCCGGTCGCTCAAGTGATCGGTGAAGTCCAGCACCACGCGCTTCTCGAACAACAGGTCGATCACTTCCCACAGCTTCGCGTGCAGCTGGTAATCGCTAAGCGCCTCGGGCGACGGAACCACAAGCTCGGGCGTGAACCACTTGTAGATCTCAAGCACCGGCGCCGCTCCCAGGCAAGCATCGACGCCAACAGCTCGTTCTCCACCGGCGTGGGCAAGTCGCGCCGGTTCACAAACTCGATCGACTCGTCGAAAAAAGGCTCGAGCTGATCGCGCAACTGCGCAGTTGCGGAGCAATTGCTCGACTTCGTCGGGTTTGGGTGGGCGAGTTTTCGACATCAGCTCTCGGTCCGTCGGTTCGAGGGCACCTTGTGCGCAATCGCGGTCTCAAGTATCGAATCTACTTACCCCGCCGGCGACCTCAAGGGGCGAACACAACGTCTGGCGGGAAAAAGACTTAGCTAGCAGCTTTACGATCGCTACAGACCGCCAAGTCGCGCCAACTTCTGCGAAAAACGCTCCCACAACCCTGCGCACAATTGGACACTGCGAATTCCGCCCCCACCCCGAGCTGATCGCTCAGCGCCGATCGCCGACAGCCATTTCTCACGCCGGTCGCTGTTCCAGCTCGCCGATCTTCTCGACCCGCCGCGCATGCCGACCGCCTTCAAACTCGGTCGTCAACCAGATCTCTACCATCCGGTCGATCAGTTTTTCACCCAACATGTCGGCCGATAAACATAACACGTTCAGATCGTTGTGCCGCCGGCTCATCTCCGCCGTCAGGTCGTCGTGACACGGCGCCGCGCGCACGCCCGGAAACTTGTTCGCGGCAATGCACATTCCGATCCCAGTCCCGCATATCAAGATCGCGCGGTCCACCTCTTGCTTGCTCACCTTGTTGGCGGCATTCGACGCCACATCCGGGTAGTCGATGCTCCCGCCTCCGTTCGTTCCCTCGTCAAACACTTCATGCCCCAAGCGGCGCACCAGGTCGATCACCTTGCTCTTCACCAGGTAGCCGCGATGATCACTGCCAACAATTATTCGCATGACTCGTCCTTCTGGGCCGCTGGGGGCCCGGCGATCAAATCTCCAACTGCTTGATCCGCCCGTTCAATTCCACCTTGATCTGTTCCGCGCACCGCTGATACAGGTCCAACGGCCCGCCAATCGGGTCCGCCACGTCGCACGAATCCATGCACAACAAGTCGCATCGGCTCGCCGCCTCCGGCCACTGCGCCAAAATCGCCTGCCGGTGCGAACGCGTCATCGTCCAAATTACGTCCGCATTGCGAACCAGTTGCGCCGTCAGGGGCTGCGTCTCGTGTGTCGTCAGGTCGATGCCCATCGTTCGCATCACATCCACCGCCTCAGTAGCCGGCCGCCCGCCCATATACGCCGACAAACCCGCCGACATCACGATCACGCCGCGCTCTTCCAAATCCTCCGTTTTACAACCCACCTTCTCCGCCAACAGCTTGCGGCACATGCCCTCGGCCATCGGGCTGCGACACGTGTTGCCCGTGCAAATGAATAAGATCACCATGCTGCTCAGCCGGCGCAGCGTCTGCTCGCTGACCACGCCCGGCCGCAGCAACTCAAACCCCTTCTCGTCCACCTTCACAACGCTCGACGCCTGTGCAAATCGGCTTCGCCCATCGTCGAGCACCAAACCCACGCGATCACCCAGCGCCTTCACGACGTCCGTCGCGTTGTACGGCTCCGGCTCGCCCGAGCGATTGGCGCTCGTCATCGCCACCGGCCCGGCCAGCATTCGCAACGCGTCGAGGAACGTCTGGTGCCCCGGCACGCGCAAGCCGACCAATCCATTCGGCGACACGGCTTCGTGCACCGACGCCGGCAAGTGTTTTACCAGGCTGTCCGGATGATTGTCGGGACAGACCAGCGTCACCGGCCCCGGCCAACAGCGCCGCGCCAACCGCCGCGCCAACTGGTTCATCCGTGGCAAGTAATCCAGTGCATCGTCGGCGCTCTTCACCGCCAAGGTCAGCGGCTTTTCACTGCCTTTGCGGGCCTTTACGTCGAGGAGTTGCTGAATGGCTTCTTCGTTGAGCGCGCTGGCGGCCAGCGCATAAACCGTCTCGGTAGGAAAGACAACGAGCTTGCCCTCCGCAACCGCTTGGACGGCGCGATGCACCACATCGCGCGAATCGTCCGCGCTGCGAATATCGATCACCAGAGGCGCCATCGAACGACTTTCCTGCCTCTATCAGCTACCGCTCGGAGGGGAACGCAGCACCCGCCGCCGCTGCTGGCGGAACAAGCGCTTCCGAGGCGGAATTCAGACGAGATACTATGCGAGCAGCCCTACTTTATATCCTGTTTTGATGCGTCGGGTCAAGTGTTCCGGCTCGCCGGGTTTCCTTAACACGACGCACGATAAACAGTTACGAAAATGCCTTTCGACCGATGTCACAGCCGAGCCATAGCGGCTGACCGTTGTATGCGATTAAGCTGAATGCTAACTACTAACCTGACTGCGCAGTTGCCGTCGTACGCGATCGGGCTATCGGCTGTCAGCGTTCGGCTGACCGCTGATGGCTGACCGCGGATTGCCCGCACTTTGTAGACATTACACATGCGAGCCGTTCTGCTAGTCGCGCTGGCGATACTTCCCGGTTGTTCCCTCGGCGTCTTCCGCCTCCGACGGTGACTTCGTCCGCACCTGGGGCCGCCGCGGCCTGGCCGAAGGCCGCTTTCAAAAGCCCCGCGCGATCACCGTCGACGCGAACGACGAAATTTACATTGTCGATATGCGCGCCCGCATCCAGGTTTTCGATGCCGACGGCAACTACCTCCGCCATTGGGAAACGCCGATCCACGAACAAGGCCGACCTACGGGCCTCGGCGTCGATCGCGACGGCAACCTGCTCGTCGCCGACACGCATTACTACCGACTGCTCATCTATTCGCCGCAAGGGGAGCTCCTCCGCCAGATCGGCGGCGAGCACGGCATGGAACCCGGCAAGTTCGGCTTCCTCACCGACGCGGTCCAGGACTCCGCCGGCAACTACTACATTTCCGAATATGGCGAATTCGACCGCATCCAGAAATTCTCGCGCGACGGAAAGTTCGTCAAGCAATGGGGCGGGCACGGACGCGCGCCCGGCGAGTTCCTCCGCCCTCAGTCGCTGGCAATCGACGAAAACGATCACATCTACGTCGCCGACGCCGCCAACCACCGCATCCAGGTCTTCGACACCGATGGCAAGCTCGTGAAGCTTTGGGGCGAAAGCGGCAGCGAGCGCGGGCAGCTTTATTATCCCTACGGCATCACGCTCGACGGCCAGGGGCATATCTACGTGGTCGAGTACGGCAACCACCGCGTGCAGAAGTTCACGCTCGACGGCGAATCGCGCGGCACGTGGGGCACAAGCGGCCGCGAAGAAGGTCAACTCTGGAACCCTTGGGGCATCGCACGCTCCTCCGACGGCCGCACCTTCATCCTCGACACCAACAACCACCGCGTCCAGGAAATCGAGCTGTAACCCTGCCGGGGTTAATACCCCTGGATCGTTCCGTTAGGCCGCCGTTCGCCAATCGCGATAGCGCCTCCAGCCATGTCGGCATAGGGAAACTTGGCCGGCCATCATCCACGCGATGAGCAGGACCGCGCAAATTCCCATGGTGACGATGTAAGAGTGTGTTTTGGATCCTAGCTGCTGTGCATTGGTCTGTACGTCAGCAACATTCTCCGCAGACTTTCCCAGGCGGGAGTCCACCTCGCTCAGCGTCGCGACCACGCGCACAGCCAATTGAGCAAGTTCATCCATTCGTTCTTCCAACCCCTCGTCCTCGGTAGTCTTAGTCACGCGTTCACGGATTCCGTCCACCGTCTCGGTGGCTTGTTGCAACCGGCCCCGTATCTCTCCGAGTTGCTCAAGCAACGGATCCACCAACTCGGCGTCCACGGGTACGCCCAGCGAGCTTCCCATGACCAGAGCCTGTTGGACGCGTTGCATTGATGCTCCCGAAGTCTCCAGCCACACTTCCGCCTGCTGTAGACCCGTCACCAAGCGTTCGGCCTTTTCCTCAACGTCAAGTCGCGAGCCAATGCGCTCGCTCGCTTCCTTTCCAGTCCAACTCCTGACACTTTGTCGGACGTCTTCAGTCGTGATCTTTGACTCCTCAACGCGCGTCTGGGCATCGCCGATTCGCACCCCAACAGCGGCCAGCGCCTTGTCGATCCGGTCGAACGCAATTTCATTGGTCTCAATTAATCGTGAACCCGCCAACCAGACCCCGGCGATTGCCGCCCCGCATACAACAATTCCGAGTAAGCCCAGAACCCCGGCGAGCAAAGGCAAAAGCTGGAGCTTCTTCATCATTGCCTCGGGCGCTCTTCTATTTTGTCGCGGGCTTGGCCAAATCGTCCTGACGACGACTTCGCTTTCAGGTCGCCGCTCCGCTAGATTATGCCGCGAATTGCCCCGGCGCGTAGCAGTTCGGCGCGGGTCTCCGCTCGGCCGAGCTCGAAGCAGGCAGTGGCTTTGCTTCACTACTTCCTACGCACTAATCTTTACTCCCTCCCCAACCGGCGTGGAATAATAATAAGAACGTGCACCAGACCCCCACCCACCCCTGCTTTCGCTTCAGCCTCCGGACGCTGTTTGTCTTGGTCACGCTGGTTGCGTTGTGGGTCGGCTGGAGCTTCAACTGGATTCGCGAGCGTCGCGACTTTGTGCG
The DNA here is from genome assembly GCA_963829655.1 of Pirellulales bacterium. Taxonomy (GTDB): domain Bacteria; phylum Planctomycetota; class Planctomycetia; order Pirellulales; family JALHPA01; genus JBBDYH01. The sequence continues at coordinate 2,974,746 of CAWHJG010000002.1, read as the reverse complement.
CGAGGGGAACACGCTGGGCGCCGTGGCGCATGGATCCACCAGCCGCGCACCGGGATTGTTGTGGCTGTTCGGCGAACAAGGTGCGGAAGTCGTATTTCTTTTCACCGACGACAAGGCCGACTATGATCGTGCCCGCCGGCTATTTCCCGAAGCGCACGTCGAGACAAACCCAGTAATCAAAGTCCAGAGGTGGATCTCGGAGTGAAGAGTTGCCAGATAAGGAGATGTGGGGATAAGTCGGAGATAGTGGGGATGAAGAAAAAAGAGGACTTCAATGAACGTTTACTTGATGGTTAAACGGTTAATGGTTGCGATTCTCTTGCTGACGGGAACGGTGGTGTGCGCCAGGCGGTCAAGATGATGCCGCCATCAAAGAGCGGGACGAGCTACTGGCCAAGGCGGCAGCCAGCGTCGCCGCGGCGGCCGAGAAGGTAAAGGACGATCCCGCGCGGCCCATCTATCACCTGCTGCCCCCTGCGAATTGGATGAACGACCCCAACGGCCTCGCCTATCACAACGGACACTATCACGTCTTCTACCAGCACAACCCGTACGGCGACGGCTGGGGAAACATGCATTGGGGTCACTTCCGCAGCAAGGACCTCGCCAAGTGGGAGCACCAGCCGATCGCGCTTTGGCCATCAAAGAGCCGCGGCGAGGAACACGTGTTCTCCGGGTCGGCCACCAAGACCGCCGACGGCAAGCTGATGCTGTTCTACACGAGCATCGGAAAACGCAACCCCGAGCAGTGGGCAGCCGTGTCCGAAGGCGACGATCTGGTGCTGTGGAAGAAGCACGCGCAGAACCCACTATTGACCGAAGAGCTGCACGGCGACACGAAGGTCTACGAGCGGCGCGACCCATACGTATTTCAAGCCAACGGCAAGACATACCTGGTATGCGGCGGCAACTTGAACAAGAACGCGGGCGGTCAAGCGGCGGTGCTGGTGTATCTCGCGGAGAACGCAGAGCTGACGCAGTGGAAGTACCTCGGCGTGCTATATGAAGAGCTCGACCCCAAAGTAAAAAACATCGAGTGCCCGCTGTTTTTTCCGCTACAAGACAAGTGGGTGCTGATCACGTCGCCGCACGGAGCGGTACAGTACTACGTGGGCGAGCTCGATGAGCAGGCGATGAAATTCAAACCCGAGCGGCGCGGGATCGTCGATCACGGCAGCTTCTATGCGCCGAACGTGATGTTTGATTCCCACGGGCGTGCGCTCATGTGGGGCTGGATTCGCGACTTTCCCGGCGGCAAGGGATGGAATGGATGCTTGACCGTGCCGCGCGTGCTCTCGCTGGCCGAAAACAACAATTTGATGCAACGGGCGGCGCCGGAGCTACAAAAGCTCCGCCGCGACGTGGATGCCGGTTCAAGCGTAAGGTTGAGCGCGAAGCCCTATGAGTTCACGCACTTGGGGGGCGATGCCTGCGAGTTGGCGATTGTCGTTGACCGAAAGGGAGCGGAATCGCTGACGGTGAAGCTGTCGCACGGCAATGACGCAGAGCACGCGACGACGATCCGCTACGATGGCCGCGAGATCGAGATTGCTGGTCGAAAGGCGGCCCTTACGCTCGGCGAGAACGAGCCGTTGCAATTGAACTTGTTCGTTGATCGATCGGTGATGGAAGTGTTTGCCAACTCGCGGGTCTGCGTGAGCCGAGTCGTGCCGAACGGATTATCCGGAACGGTCACAATGTCGGCCAGCAGCGGCAACGCACAGCTAAAGTCGATCGAGTCCTGGGGGATGGAGACAATTTGGAAGAACTGAACTGCCAACTGTGGGCGGCCCACGCTACTTCAGCAATGAATACAAAAGCACGTTCAGCGCAATCCGTTCCGCGTCATCGCGCGTGTAGCCTTCGCACTCGATCGAGTCATGCCTCTCCAGCGCGCAACTGATATCGTACTTCGAAAAGATCACCGCATACCGCCATTCGTTGTCGCCGATCTTGATCTTGATGCCCTCAAGCTCGGGCGGGCCGTGGCGGAGTTTGGCTTCGACCCGGCCGCCCTCGGCGCGGGCCTGCGGGTCGCGTCGAGCGACATTCGAAAGGTCGTACCCGCCGAACTTGGGGGTGAACATCTCGTGGTCGGCGGGGATCGGCTCGAGCTTGGCCTCGGGAAACATCTCGCTCATCTCACGGCGGAACGAATCGGCGAACGCGCGGTTGGCACAGATTGCATCGGCCAGCAGCGTGCCGCCTCGCTCCTCGGACAGGAACAGCTTGAGCTGCTCGCGCTCCGCGGGCGTGAAGCGGAAGGCGGTCCGCCCGTGCATGAAAGCGAGGTGATGGTCAAAGAGCGATGGACTGGTGATGTCGATCGTCTGCGGCGGTCCTTCGACTGTGACGGTTAGCTCACGCTTGATCGCGCGAAGCAGGCCGGGAAGCGCGCCGGCGCGGCGTCGCACCCGCCCGGATGGCGGAGTTTCGCGATGTACATCACCGAGCGGTCGCCGGTGTTTCGCGCGATCTCGTTGGTGGGGATGTTGAAGTTCTCTTCCTTGCTTTTAAGTTCGCGGTTGGTGGCATAAGCAAGCACGTTGATGCCAATGGCTTGTGCGCGGCGATCTCGGCGGCTATTTTGGGCGAGAACTTGCGGTCGCGCCCGGACGCGACTTCCCAATAGCACGAGAGGTTGCCGGCCGGGTCTTCGGCCGGGCGCGGCGGCGGAGCATAGACGACACACGTGCGGCAGCCGTATTCGATGCCGTAAAGCGGTCGCTGCTGTTCGGCGCCACCGGTTCGTCGGCATACCACACGGGGTGACTCTGATCGAGCAGTCGCAGCTCGTGCTCAGGGCGGTCTTCGAACACTTTTTGCATCAACTCGCGGAAGCCGGTGTCAAAGCTATGGGGCCGATCGTCGCGCGAGCCGGCGGCGTTGGCGGTTGCACAGGTGGCTTCGGCAAAGATGAACCCGCCGCGATCGAGATAGTCGCGGAGCAGCTTGGCTTGCGCGTCGTTGACCTGCGGGCGCTCGCTGCCGTTGATGAACAGCACCGGCGCTTGCAGCAGGTCTTCGGCCGTCGAGCGATTGAGATCGACCACCTGCCAGGAGAGCCCGATCGGAAAGTCCTTCTTCCATTTCGTCTCCACGTAAGTAGTGAGGTTGGCGACGTCGCCGCGGTGGTTGTTCCAATCATCAGCGCCGCCGTGCTGAAGCTTGCCGATCAGGACCGGCCGGCGACCCTTCGAAAGAAACAGGAGGGCAAGGCTGGTGCCGATCTTCGGTTCTTGCTCGACATGGTTAAGACCGCGCCACACGCCGGTGTCCTTTGCCTGGCGGCGGACAAACATCTCGGCGCCTTCGCGATACCAGTCGTGCTTTTCGCCGCGCGGGTTGACCAGGAAGCGCTGGCCGGTAAGCCGGCCGACGCGTTCGACGCCGTAAAGGTAATAGAGCAGCCAGCCACGGCCAAACTGTTCGGCGGTGGCGGGGTTGTCGTGGACCGTAAAGTTCCGGCCAAGCCAGGCGACGGCTTTTTCGATCGAGTCGTTGTCCTTTTTATTGCCACAGCACACGATCTGATCGCCGTTGACCGTGGCATCGCCTTGCGAGGTGCGGCCAGCGGCGATGAGCATCGAGGCGATGCCGGCGCAGGTCATGCTTCCCGTGCCGGGGTACTCGCCTTGGCCGCGTTTTTGATAGCCCCAACTGAAGTCGCTGTTCTGGCAGCTCTCCCAGTAGGCGTGCGCCAGCCGCCAGGTGCGACCATCGACGGCCACGCCGGCGCGTTCTGCTTCGTGCAAGGCGAGAAGCGCGAACTGCGAATTGGAGTTGTCGCCGGCCGTTGCGCCGGGGGACGAGTAGCTCCAGGAACCTTTAGTGAGGCCGTCCTTGATCTGGCGGTTTTCCAGCAGCCGCACATTGCGCGCGATAAGCTGCGCGTCTTTGGCGGGTTCGGCCGCGCAGAGGACCATCGTCTGGAGCGAGATGACGTAGACCTTGTCGCTCTCCAGGGCGCGTAGATATTTCATCGTGCGCTCCATGACCGGGTCATCCAGCGGCACACCAGCGTTCAACAGCGCGAGCGTGCAGAGTGCAGTGACGCCGCCGGGGTAGATGCTGGAATCGGACCAGGAGCCATTTTGATTTTGTTCCTTCTTGAGGAATGTGACCGCGCGTTCGATTGCGGCTTTGACGTCTTCGGGGGCGAGGTCTTGGGCGCGGGCCGTCTTGTCGTGATCGACAGCGGCCGTGCCAATTAGTATTGCCATGAGCACGGCGGCGAGCGAACGGAAGGTCAACATGGGACTGCTCCGTGTCTGAATGGACGCTCGAAGAAGGGAGGGCTCGCGACGTAACCTATTGTAAAGTAGCATCTTCGGCTGGCAAAGCGCGTGGCCAGGGCGATTGCTGGTTGCGGCATGGGCCGACTAAGATGAACAACTGAAGCTTAAACCGTTCACCCCACACCGGCCTCTCCCCCGCGGGGGGAGTGGAGTATGGAAAGAGCGACTAGTGCCTGGATCACAATCAACTGCGCAAGGAACCGTGGCCGACAAGCCTCGCAGCCTGGGAGACATCCTCCGCGAGTTCGCCCAACATCGGCAACTGATGCAGGAGGAATTGCAAAAGATCATCGTCGGGCAGAACGAGGTGATCGAACAACTGTTTGCGGCGATCTTCACGCGCGGGCATTGCCTGTTGGAAGGCGTACCGGGGCTGGCCAAGACGCTGATGGTCAGCACGCTGGCGCGGATCCTCGATGTCGGTTTCAAGCGGATCCAGTTCACGCCCGACTTGATGCCCAGTGACATCACCGGCACGAACGTTTTGGAGGAGGACGAGCACGGTCGGCGGAATTTTCGTTTTGTCGAAGGGCCGATCTTCACGAACATCCTGTTGGCGGACGAAGTGAACCGCACGCCGCCCAAGACGCAGGCGGCGCTGTTGCAGGCGATGCAGGAGCGCGAGGTTTCGGTAGGGCAGACCACGTATCCGGTACCCGACCCGTTCTTTGTGATCGCCACGCAGAATCCAATCGAGCAGGAAGGAACTTACCCTCTTCCCGAGGCGCAGCTTGACCGATTCATGTTCAACATCAAGGTGGGATATCCGTCGCAGTCGGAGGAGGAGCAGATTCTGAGCACGACGACGCGGAGCGACAAGCCTGAGGTGCGGAAGGTGCTTTCGGGGCGGGCAATCGTGAATCTGCAGAAGCTGGTGGGGAGCGTGGCGGTGAGCGAGTACATCGTGAAGTATGTGGCGCGGCTAGTGCGAGCGACGCGGCCGAAGGACGAGAGCGCGCCGCAATTTGTGCGCGAGCTGGTCGATTGGGGCGCCGGGCCGCGTGCGGGGCAGTTTCTGATTCATGGCGGCAAGGCGCTGGCGGCGATGGAGGGGCGATTTAGCGTGGCGATCGACGACATCAAGAAGATCGCCGAGCCGGTGCTGCGGCATCGGATCAGCACGAACTTTCAGGCACAGGCCGAGGGAATGAACAGCGAGGCGATCATCGCGCGGCTGTTGGCGGAGATACCCGCGCCGGAGATCCCGAAGTTTGAGAGGCGGTGAGGCGATGTCGAATGGGGTGGTGTACTTCCTGCCGATTTGCAAATGACAACCGTTCGATTTGAGCGCAAGCATTGGCAACTTGCTGCGTGTATTGTTGGATTGATTGCCAGCGTCTCGCCAGTCGTGATTTGGACCTCGCCGTTCTGGGGATTCAATGTCAGTCCTGTAGCCGATGGCGTGCCCGGCATTCTCGTGCCGAATGTTGAAGAAGGCTCTCCGGCGGAAGCGGCGGGCCTGCGCCGAGGACAGGATTCATCGGATTGGGGGGGAGTCATTGGAACGCGAGGATTTGATCGCGCGCGTCCAGCGGCTTCAGATGGGAGAAGAAACGCAGGTGGTAGCGGAGCGCGGTCGGGAGGAATTTGAAGTCACGTTCTCCGGCCGAGAACGTGAGCTAGCGGCGCTTGTGTATTGGACATGGCAACCGTTTTCGGCGGCGGGATTTGTTGCACTGGCACTCGTCGCGTGGTTTGCGCCGCGGCCCCGGTCACGCGGCGGATTGGATTGGTTTGAGCTCGTTGCAGTGCCGATCGCCGTGATTCTCATCGCGATGTTTCTTTCGGGCGAGTTTGCGGCGTGGGAGCGGTGGCGAATCCGCCTGCACACGCCACGGTCCACATGGCACCAGACTGTGGCATTTTCAGCGGCGGTAGTGTGCTTGATGGCGACGCTGTTTGAGCTGCGCGAGGCGCATGCACCGCAGCTACGCGAGCTGTATGCATCAATTACAAGCGAGACGAGCGTAGAATAGATGCATGGCAACCGTTGAAAAATATCTCAAGCCGGAAGTTATCCGCCAGATTTCGCGGCTCGACCTGCGCCGCAGTTCATCGTGAAGGGATTCTTGCAGGGGATGCACGCCAGCCCGTTCCATGGGTTTTCGGTCGAGTTCAGCGAGCACCGTAAATACACGCCCGGCGATGATCCGAACGACATCGACTGGCAGGTGTATGCCAAGACCGACAAGTATTACGTGAAAAAGTTCGAAGCCGAGACGAACATCACGGGTTATTTGGTGATGGACCTGAGCAAGAGCGATGGGTTACACGTACCGGCAAACGCTCACAAAGTTTGAGTATGGGATCTGTCTGGCCGCGGCGCTGTGTTACTTGATGGTGCACCAACAAGATCCGGTCGGCTTGATCACGTTCGACGACCAGATTCGGCAGAGCCTGCCGGCGAAGAGTAAGCGGGCGCAGATTGGTCACGTGCTGTCGCTGTTGGCGCGGCTGCGGCCGACGGGGAAGACCGACATCGGCAAAAGCCTTGGACAGATCGCGGCGATGTTGCGGCAGCGGAGCCTGGTGATGATCTTCAGCGATCTATTGACCGAGCCGGAGGGGGTGCTGCAGGCGCTGTCGCGGCTGCGCCATCGCGGTCACGATGTGATCCTGTTTCACATCCTGGACGAAGCGGAGGTTCGATTTCCCTTCGGTGGTATGATTGAGTTCGAGGAACCAGAGACGTCGGCCAAGATTCAAGTCGATGCCGACAGCTTTCGCAGCGACTACCTGGCTGAGGTGAAGGCGTTCTGCGAGCTGTATCGCCGGCATTGTTTCCAAGCGGGGATCGACTACGTACAGCTCGACACCAGCATGCAGTTTGACCGTGCGCTGACGGAGTATTTGGTGAGTCGCCAGCATCGGTTTTGAGCCTATGCTAACTTTCCTAACGCCGTGGTTGCTTGCCGGGGCCGCGTTGGTGGCGGTGCCGATCGTGCTGCATTTGATCATGCGACGGCAGCCGAAGCACCTGGTGTTTCCCGCGCTGAGGTTCATCCAATTGCGCGAGGAGGCGAACCGGCGGCAGCTTCGCTTGCGGCATCTGCTCTTGCTGTTACTGCGGTGTGCGGCAGTTGTGCTCTTGGCACTGGCCTTGGCGCGGCCAAGCTTGAAGAGTGCGGGTTTCATTGGGGACCAGGAGGCGCCGATCGCGGCGGCTCTGATATTCGACAACTCCGTGCGGATGGACTATCAGCACGAGAACAAGACGCGGATTGGCGCCGCTCAGGAAATCGCCGAGTGGCTCCTGCCCCAGTTGCCGCGCGATAGCGAGATCGCGGTTGTCGAGCGTTCGTCGCTCGCGCCGGCGTTTGCGGTCGATACGGCGGCGGCGCGTCAGCGCGTCCAGAAGCTGACGAGCGTGGCTGCCGCGCAGCCGTGGCTGGAGGTCGTCGAGTCGGCGATGCAGCTTGTCAACAAAAGCGAGAAGGAACGGAAGGAAGTTTATCTCTTTACCGATTTGGCACAGTCGAGTTGGCCGGCCGACGCGGCACGCGCGGTTCAAGTCGAGGCTGCAAGAGTTTTCCGACGTGGCGATCTACGTGATCGACGTGGGCGTGCTGGAGCCGCGAAACTTCACGATCGGTGATCTAGCACTGGCAAGCGACACCGTCGCCAAGAACGCGCCAGTGCGGATGGAGACGCAGCTTGTGCGAGCCGGCCCAGGCGAGGAGCGGTCGGTGGCGCTGTACCTAGTGGGCGAGAACGGAGAACTTCAGAAGCGCGACGAGCGGTCATTCGGCTGGATCGGCGGGCAGTCGCTGCCGGTCGATTTTGAGCTGAGCGGGTTGGACCTTGGCTCGCACCAAGGCATGTTGAAGCTCGTTGGTGATGACGCGCTTCCGGCCGACAACGTGCGCTATTTCACGATCGACGTCCGGCCGGCGTGGAAGGTGTTGATCGTGGCGCAGCCGCCGCTCAATCAGACTGCGCTGTTCTTAAGCCAGGCGATTGCACCCGAAGATTGGCGAAGGACTGGCCAATCGCGGTTTGAAGTGACGGCGGTCGCCATGGATAAACTGACGGAGTCCAATCTCGACGATTACTCCGCCGTGTGCGTGCTCGATCCGCCGCCGCTTGATGCCACAGTGTGGGACAAGCTCCACTCCTATGTGGAGCAAGGCGGCGGGCTTGGGGTTTGGTTGGGACGCGGCGCGCTGGCGAACTTACAGTCATTTCACGGGCCGGCCGCACTCGAGGTGCTGCCGGGAAAACTTCTGCGTACAGCGGGTTCGAGCACCGATTTGTTCCTTGCTCCGCCGGACGAGCAGCATCCTGTGTTGCGCGGCTTTCGCACCAAGCAAAGCGAAGTCCCCTGGGCGGCGTTTCCCGTCTACAAGTATTGGCAGCTCAGCGAGATCGACGAGGGCGTCAACACGATCATCCCGTTCAACAATGACAAGCCGGCGCTGGTGGAACAGGCTATCGGTCGCGGGCGCGTGGTGACAATGACCACGCCGATTTCGGAGAGCGCAAACGATCGCGACGCGTGGAGCCAGATCGCCACCGGCTTTGCGCCGTGGCCGTTTGTGGTGCTCTCGACGGAGACGATGTATTACCTGGTGGGCCGCTCGGACCAGCGAGCGAACTTTCTGTGCGGCGACACCGTCGTGCTGACCGTGCCGGATGCGCACCGCGAAAGTGTGTTTACGCTGCGCACGCCCGAGGACTTAACAGTTCCGCAGACCGTGGACCAGCGGAGCGGCAGCGTGACGATCACCTCGACGCAGGCCCCGGGGAACTATCAGCTTCGCGCGGGCGGATCGGAGAGCGGTGTGACGCTGGGGTTTAGCGCAAACGTACCGGCCGAAGTGACGAATCTGGATCGAGTCACTCGCGAGGCGCTCGGCGAGCTATTGGGTGAGGAGCGGTTTCGGCTGGCGCGGAGCCGCGAGGAAATCACTCGCGACGTGAACCTGGGCCGCGTGGGGACAGAACTTTACCCGCTGTTGATTCTGTTGGTGGCGGCAGTGCTGGGTTTGGAGCATGTGATTGCGAACCGGTTTTATCGGCGCGACACGAGCGTGGCGGTCGACGCGCCGCGGCCGGCGTCGCTTGGCGAGGCAAAGACTGACGTGACGAAACATAACGGACCGAGCGAGCCACCAGCGCCGCTGACGTCGCCGCCGACGATGCCTCCGGTGCGCAGGCAGCCGCCGCCGGTGGAGGTGGGAGGTACTAGGTAGGAGTTGGGATGAGTGGATGGTACTTTGATCCCGTGTTTGACAGCACGACGTTGGTCGTGGGGCTGGGGGCTGCGCTCTTGGCGGCGTTGATGTTCCTGAGTCCTGAACTAAGGCGGATGCGGCGCGGGCGGCGGTATACGCTGTTGGGCTTGCGGCTGGCGATCTTTCTCTTGGTTGTGCTGGCGATGTTTCGACCAGTGCATGTTTACCAGGAAACCAAGCCGCTGCCGGCGACGGTGATTGTGCTGGCCGATCGGTCAAAGAGCATGCAGGTCGAGGACGAGCTTGGTGGCCAGAGTCGATGGGCCTGCGCTCAAAGCCGCCGTGGCCGAAGCGCGAGCAGAATTACAGTTGCTCGATGAGAACCTGGAGATCAACGTTTATGAATTTGGCAGCGAGATAGCCCCCCTGGCTTTGACTGACGGCCGCGTGGCATTGAGTGAAAAGGCGGAGGGAAGTCAGTCGGCGATTGGAGCGGCCTTGGACAACGCGCTGCGCCGCGAGCGCGGGAAGCGCATCGCAGCGGTGATTCTGCTTTCCGACGGAGCGCAACAGGCCTACGCGCCGCGCGACATTGCGCCGCAGCTCCCGGTGCGGCAGCTTCAGCAGGAGGACACGCCGCTTTACACGCTCGCATTCGGAAAAGAGCGGTCGGCCGAACAGGTGCGCGACGTCGCCATCACCGAACTGCTCGCGAACCCGACGGTGTCGGTCAAGAACAAGCTGCCGATCACGGCCACGCTGTGCGCGACGGGCCTGGCTAATCAGGACATCCCGGTGCAGATCTTGTGGGAAAAAGCGCCGGGCCAGATGGAAGTGATCGAAACGCTGCGGGCGCGCGTGAGCGAAGACGGTCAGCGGCTCTCGGTGGAAACAACGATCACGCCCGACAAGGTCGGTGAGCACAAGCTGACGGTGAAGGCCGTCCCACCGCAAGGTGTTAGCGAGTTGGTCACGACCAACAACGAACTGAGCACGTTCGTGACGGTGTTGGAAGGGGGCTTACGCGTGTTGTATCTGGAGGGTGTGCTGCGCGAGGAGCAAACGCATTTGCGGCGGGCGCTAAACGCCTCGCAGGACCTGAACGTCGATTTCGAGCTGTTCCCGGAAACGAGCCGCAAGGATTGGCCGAAAAACTTCGCAAAGTACTTTGAGAAAGGCGCGTACGACGTTTACATCCTTGGCGATCTCGACTCGGCGGCATTTCGAGTAGAGGATCTGCGTGAGCTCGTGAAACGCGTCGATGAAGCGCCGGGCTGATCATGCTCGGCGGTGCGCACAGTTTTTGGCCAGGCGGGTATCAGGCTACGCCGCTGCGCGAGATTTTGCCGATTGAAGCCGGCGAGCTTGACCGGCTCGTGAGGCAGAACTTTGGCGAGGCAATGATCGACGATCCCAAGGTGCATCTCAAGGGTCCGGTCAAAATGCTGCCTGATCCTCGCGGGGGAGACCTTTCGTTCATGCGGCTGGCCGCCCGTGGCGAGAATCAGTCGGCGTGGGGAAAGCTGCCTCCCTTGAAAGGGGCGAATCACTTTCGCGCGCTAAAGCCAGCGGCGCGTGCCGTGGCCGTCACGGCGGATGGCGTGCCGCTGTTGGCGGCGCTTGAGCCGGGGAAGGGACGCGTGCTGGCTTTTGCCGGCGACTCGACCTACCAGTGGAAGAAGCAAGGGTTTGACGCGGCGCACATAGCGCTTCTGGCGGCAGGCGGTGCTCTGGCTGGCGCATCTCGACGAGTCGTCGAGCGGCAATGTGTACGTCAAGCTCGATCAGCGACGGATCAGTCCCGGTCGCCGCATACAGTTCACCGCGGGTATCAAGGCCGAGGAAGCGGACAAAGCGAAAAACGTTCGCTATACGGCCGAGGTGGTGTTATCGAACGACCAGCGGCAGCCGGTGCGCCTGTCGCAGCAAGAGGGTGAGGCACAGGGTTGGTTTGTGGATACGCAGGAGCCGGGCGATTACAAGGTGATCGTGACCGCGATGAGCGATTCGCAGTTGGTGGGAACCGCCGAGGGGCGGTTCACGGTCCACTTTCAGGATTTGGAGTTGGACAACCCCGCGGCGCGGCCGGCGATGCTCGCCTCGCTCTCGAAGATGACGGCCACCAGTGGCGGCAAACCGGTGCCGCCCGAGGCATTTCCCGAATTGCTCCGCGAGATCGCCGAAAAGCCGCCGGAGATGGAGATTGAGTCGCAGACGAAGTACACTCCGTGGGACAAGCCGGAATTTTTTATTGCCGTGGTCGGCTTATTGTGTGCGGAGTGGTACTTGAGGAAGAAGTGGGGAATGGTGTGAACGACAAATGACGTATGGAGTAATTGCTTCGTACAAAGGAGCAGACTTATGTCGGCGGGAGCAGCAGGCGGCGCGGCGGCAGCGGCGGCGGCCGCCAAACGCCGGCGGGAACAGGAAGAGGAGGAAGAATTGACCTCGTATCAGGAGAGCGACTTGAACGACGATTGGGAATTCAAGATCGTGCGCTCGATGACCAGCGCATTCAAAAACCCGGACAAGCTCCGCCAGGCCCTGGCCGAGGAAGCGCAGGCCGGCTGGGTGCTGGTAGAAAAGTTTGACAACGGTCGATTGCGTCTGAAGCGGCCGGCGTCGGCACGAGCGCGACAACGCGGTGCCGTTCGATCCGTATCGCGCTTATATCGGGTATACCGAAAACCAATTCGGTTTTGTGGTGCTGGCGTGGGTGTTCGGGATCATGGCGGTGATCGGGTTGGTGATTCTGGCAATTGCCATCGCGAATTAGCGTCAAACGCGGCAGAATGACCTAGAGTGGTCTGGCGTTCGAACGGTCACCACCTGCCGGAGTTAGCCCTTTGAAACGCGCTCTGATCACTGGAATTACGGGCCAGGACGGCTCCTATCTTGCCGAGTTGTTGCTCGAGAAGGGATACGAGGTCCACGGCGTGGTGCGCCACGTGGCGCTTGAGGACCCTTCGCACCGGCTGTCGCGTATCTCGCATCTGGTGGACCGGGTGAAGCTGCACGCGGCGAGCCTGGAGAGTTTCCCGAGCCTATATTCGGCGATCAACCAGGTGCGGCCCGACGAAGTCTATCATCTGGCGTCGCAAAGCTTCGTGGGGCAGTCGTTTGAAGACGCGTTCTCGACGTTTCGCGTAAACATCGATGGCACGCATTACGTTCTGGAATCGATCCGGCAAGCGGTGCCGCAGGTGCGCGTATACTTCGCCGGCTCGAGCGAGATGTTCGGCAACTCGCCGCAAACACCGCAGAACGAGCGGACGCCGTTTTCGCCGCGTTCGCCTTATGGCGTCAGCAAGCTGACGGGATTTCACTTGGCGCGAAACTATCGCGAAGCCTACGGGATGTTCATCTGTTCGGGAATTCTTTTTAACCACGAGTCGCCGCGGCGGGGCTATGAGTTTGTCACGCGGAAGATCACTTCGTATGCGGCGCGAATCAAGCTCGGGCTGATCAAACAACTGCCGTTGGGGAACCTGGAGGCGCGGCGCGATTGGGGTTTTGCCGGCGATTACGTGCGGTCGATGCACCTGATGATGCAAAGGAATGCGCCAGAGGATTTAGTGATTGCCACCGGCGAGACGCACAGTGTGCGCGAGTTTTGCGACGCGGCGTTTCGCTCGCTCGATCTGGATTATCGCGATTACGTCACGCAAAACCCGCAATTCTATCGGCCGACCGAGACGCACCAGTTGTTAGGCGACGCGACGCTGGCCAAAGAGAAACTCGGCTGGCAACCAACCGTGCGTTTTGGCGAGCTGGTGCGGATGATGGTCCAGCACGATCTGAAGCTGGCGCGTCAGCCGCTGTGATACTCGGCACTCTACGATGCGGCAATCCCCGCGAATGGTGCGTTGGGGAACCGAGCGACGACGATTGTCGTCATTATTCTTGCGTCGCCCAGCAACCATATGCAAAATGGCTCTCGGGGGCGGAACGGAGCACCGGCGGATGAAGCGATCAAGATTGCGCAAGTGCAGGCCGCGGCTGGGATTTGAACCGCTCGAGCGGCGGCAGATGCTCGCCGGTGCGCCGATCGTCGATTCCGGCCTGACCGCGCAATACTTCGACAACGCCGATCTGACGGGCGCGTCGATCTCTCGTCTCGATCCGTTCGTAAACTTCGACTTCGGCGAAGGCTCGCCCGCGTCCGGCATCTTGTCGGATACATTCTCCGCCCGCTGGACTGGCCGCGTGCAGGCGCCCTACAGCGAGGCCTTCACGTTCTACACGCGCAGCGACGACGGCGTGCGGCTGTGGATCAACAACCAGCAGGTGATCAACAACTGGACGATTCACCTCGAGGTCGAGAATTCCAGCGCTCCCGTACCGCTTGTGGCTGGGAACTGGTATGACCTCAAGCTCGAATACTTCGACAATACCGGCCGCGCGGCGGTGAAGCTCCTGTGGGCGAGCGCGTCGAACCCGAAGGTTGTGATCCCAACGGAGCGGCTAGCGCCGTTGTCGCCGCCGGTGCCGACGGGCCGCATTCTGCAGGAAACATACAGCAACATTCCCGGCAGTACGATTGCGGACCTGACAAATCATTCGTCGTTCCCTTCCTCGCCGACGGTCAGTCAACACATTCCGGTTTTTGCCTCTCCCATCAACCGCGGCGATCAATTCGGTACTCGCATCCGCGGCTACGTGGTCGCGCCCGAAACCGGCGACTACACATTCTGGATCGCGGGCGATGAACAATCGCATCTATTCCTGAGCAACGACGAGAGCTCGGCCAACAAGCGATTGATCGCCAGTGTCCCAACGGGCCAAACCACCGCGCAGCTTGAGTGGGATAAGTTTGGCAGCCAACGCTCGTTGCCGGTACGTCTGATCGCGGGCCAGCGGTACTACGTCGAGGCGCTGCACAAAGAAAACACCGGCAGCGATCACCTGGCCGTGGGGTGGGAGCTGCCGAGCGGCACGTGGGAGCGGCCGATACCCGCCGCGCGGCTGCTGCCAATTCTGCCAGAAGTGCGGCTGCACACACACAGCGCGACGACGTACGAGGGGAGCACGTCACCGGCGCCGTTCACAATCGTGCGCGACGACGATCTTGGACGCGAGCTGGCGGTGCACTACTATCTCGGCGGCACAGCGGTCAACGGCGTGGACTATGCGGCGCGATCCGGGTTGGTAGTAATACCCGCGGGCCAGCGCTCGGAACAGGTCGCCATCGCAGCCACGACCGACGCACTGGCCGAGAACAAGGAAACTGTCGTCGTCATGCTGGCACCCGGTCCGGATTACGTCCTTGGCCCGTTGAGCACGATGACGGCCACGGCCACGATCACTGACGGGCTGCCAGCGGCGCCGGGCACGAACCTGCTGCCGGCCAACCCGCTCTCGACCGTTGGTTTTTCCGGCGGTGCTTACGCGACGCGGCAAGTGGTCAACGTCAGCGGGATGTCGTTCACGCAAGCGATTCAGTTGCGCACTAACACGCAGCCGGCCAACGTGTGGGACATCCAGCTTCGCTGGAACAACACGGCCGCGATCCAGACCGGCGATACGCTGTTCGCGAGCTTCTGGCTGCGGAACGCCGACACGTCCAAGCCCGAGGCACATGTCGATATCGTGTTCGAGATGAACGGCACGCCTTGGACCAAGTCCGTGTCGCACGTGGCGACGGTGGGGAGCGAATGGACGCGGATCGATTTGCCGTTTACCGCGGCGGCATCGTATGCAGTCGGCGGCGCGGCACTTGCCCTGAGGTTTGGCTACACGCCGCAGACCGTCCAGTTCGGCGGACTGACGGAAGTGGACTACGGGGCATCGGTGCCGGTGACCAGCCTGCCGCAAACGCAGCTTTCTTATCCCGGTCACGAAGCGACCGCCAATTGGCGTGCCGAGGCCGACGCGCGCATCGAGCAAATCCGCAAAGCGCCGCTCTCGGTCGTCGTGCGCGACGCGGCGGGCAACCTGGTCGAAGGCGCACAGTCGAGGTCGCGCAGCGCCGTCATGCGTTCGGTTTCGGCTCCGCGATTGCCGCCAGCCCGGTATTGAACAACAACACGACCGATGGCTCCCGGTATCGCGCCCTCATCAAATCGCTTTACAACAAGGTGGTGACCGAGAACGCGCTCAAATGGCCCAACTGGCAATCGTCGAGGCAGACCGGCATTAACCTGGTGAACTGGCTGGTGAATAACGGGCTGGATGTGCGCGGGCACACGCTCGTCTGGCCCAGCTGGCAGTATCTGCCGACTTCGCTCAAGACGAATTACGACAACCGAGTGGCCACGGAAGGACAAACGGCGGCGACCGCCTGGCTGCGGCAGGCGGTGATCGACCACATCGCCGACGAAGCCAGCACGCTCTCGGGCAAGCTCGTCGAATGGGACGTGATTAACGAGCCGTACGCCAACCACGAACTGCAAGACATTCTCGGCAACAGCGCGATGATCGACTGGTTCCTGCAAGCAAAGCAGTCGGACCCGGTCGCGCGGATGTTTATCAATGACTACGGAATCCTTTCGAGCCGCGGCGCGGACTACGCGCATCAAGATCATTACTTCAACACGATCCAATACCTGCTTGCGGGCGGCGCCGGTCGAGGGCATCGGAATGCAGAGCCATTTTGGCTCGGGCCTGACCGGTATGGAGCGGATACTGGAGATTCTCGATCGGTTTGCAACCTTCGGTGTGCCGATCGCAGCGACCGAGTTCGACGTGAACGTGACCGACGAGCAGGTACAGGCGGATTTCTTGCGCGACTTCATGACCACGCTGTTCAGCCATTCGAGCGTCAACGGAATCATCATGTGGGGCTTCTGGCAGAACGCGCACTGGCTGCCGCAGGCCGCGCTGTATCGATCGGATTGGACGATCAAACCGAACGGTCAGGCGTGGGTCGATCTGGTGCATGACCTGTGGCACACCGAGGCGACCGGCACCACGCTCGGGGATGGCAAGTACACAACGAGCGCGTTTCTTAGCGACTACGAGATCAAGGTCACATACAACGGGCAATCGACGACCGTAATGACCGAGCTGACCACCGGCGGCAAGTCGGTCAACGTGAACCTACCGGCGACGCTGGTGGGCGAGCCGCGAAGCGTAACCGCCACCGCTTGGAGCCCGAGCGTGGTGCACGTTGATTGGGACGCTGCGGTTGGCGCGGTCGATGGATATAAAGTCGAGCGGCAATTGCCGGGCATGCCGTGGGCAGAGATCGGCAGCCTGCCGGCGGCGACGCTGTCGTTCACGGACGACAATTTGGCGGTCGACACGTCGTATCGCTATCGCGTTCGCGCGGTGCGCGGCGGCGCGATGTCAGCGTATAGCGACGCGTCCGAAACGCGCACGCTGCCGGCGATGATTCAAGGCACAACCAGCGACGACACGATTCACGTTCGCACGAGCGCCGATCAACAGTTTCTGGAAGTATTTGTGAATGCACCCGTGGCCGGGCGCCGACGTATCGCTATCGGATCGATTTGGTCGCGGCGCTAGCGGTCAGCACCGCGGATGGGGACGACGCCCTCTCCGTCGATTACAGCGCCGGTAGTCCGGCCGTCAGCGTCCGACTCGCTTATCATGCCGGCAGTGGCGCGAACACGGCCACGATCACCGCCGGGCTGGTTTCGCTCGACGCCGACGCCGCCGGCGGCACGCTGAACACCACCGTGCAAAACGGCGCGCAGCTTTCGACCAACCGCTTCAACCAAAACGGGCTCACCATCACCGGCGCTGGCAGCAAAGCGATCGTGCGGCCCGGCGGCGCGCTGGCCAGTGTGCTCACGACATTCGCGATTGACACGGGCGCAAATCTAGATCTTACCGACAACGACCTGATCGTCCGCGCCAACCAGGCCAGCGTGGGCACGCTGTATGCCGCGCTGCGGGGACAGATCACGAGCGCAAAACGGCGTGGACGCCAACTTCCTCACACGTTGGGACGGCTCGGGCGTGACCACCTCCACCGCGCGGGCCACGAACGTGGCCACGGGCTTTGACCTGGTCGGTCTCGGTTTGATCCGCAACAACGACCTGGACATCGTCACCGGCCTGCCGGGTTCGGCTTACACGAGCTTTGGCGGCGTGGCCGTCGGCCCGTACGACTTGCTGGTCAAGCACACGTACATCGGCGATGCGAACCTGGACGGCCTCGTGAGCTTCGACGACTACGTGGGCATGGACAACGCGTTTTTCAATTTGATCCCGAACCTCGGCTGGGCCACCGGCGACATCAACTTCGACAACCTGATCAACTTCGACGATTACACGGTCGTCGATCAGGCGTTCTTCTTCCAGGGCAATTCGCTAGCTGGTGGGTCGGCGCAATGGAAATCGAATGAGGTGGATAACGAGATGGCTCCTGGATCCGCACTACCCGCCGCTGACGCGCTGGCCGATGGGCGACTGGCCACCATGCGCAAATCGAACTCGCATGAGCTGTGGGATGCGGCAATATTGGCGCTGGCCGACGAGCAACCGATTGGCGCCGCTCGTAAGCGGCGGCCGTGCTATAATTGACGCCGTGCTCAAAGGACGTCGGTGTCCTCCAACGAACGGACCGCGTTGCATGTTTTTTCGTCACCTAATCATTGCCTGTCTGCTTGCATTCGTTTCGACACACTGCGTCGCAGACGAGCCGGCAAATCGCGCCGACGATGCTACTGCCGAAAGTGCGACACAGGGCAGGCCGATCGAGGCAGCGAAATCGAATTCGTCCCTTCCGGCCGACAAATCGCACCCAGAACCGTCACCTGAGAAGATCCGCCGCTGGATCGCCGAACTGGATTCCGACGAATTCTGGGTTCGTGAAGCGGCGACCAAACGACTCCAACAGGCTGGCCGCAGCGCGCTGGCAGCGCTGGCCGAAGCGGGCAAGAGCGACAAACTCGAAGTCAGCACTCGGGCGATCGGCGTGTTGTCGCGGTTTCTGGAGTCCAGCGAAGCAAACACCGAGCTAGCCGCCGAAACGGCGCTGGAAGACATTGCAGCCGGTCGCGTCAGCTCGTCGGCATCGCACGCCGAAAGCGCCCTGGCCGGCTACCGCGGCTCGCGGCAGGCGCGCGTCATCGCCAAGCTGAGACAGCTCGGGGCGCAGGCGAATTCGATCACCCTTTCAAGTGGCGAGATCGGACCCGTGCGAATTGCGATCGGCGAAGGCTGGCGGGGGACAACCGACGACCTGGCATCGCTGAAACGGATTTCGTCACTGCAAGCCTTGAGCGTTTATGTAAAGACGGGCGACGAGGCGGTCAAGTATATTGCTCCGCTCCGCTCGCTGACAAAGCTGGAGTTGTACGGCACGGGAATCAGCGAGGCGGGTGTAAAGCAGATCGCGGCCGCGCTTCCGGCCGTTAGCATCGACCACCGCAAGGGAGGGATGCTGGGAGTGGCCGGCCAGCCGGGCGTGGTCGGAGGCGGCTGTCTGGTAAGCGGCGTGCAGGCGGGCTCGGCCGCCGAAAGGGCCGGGCTGCAGCCGGGCGATATCATTACGCACTTTGAAGGCAAAGCGGTCGAGGATTTTGACGGCCTGACGAAGCTGATCGCCGAGAAGTCCGGTGGCGACACCATTAAGGTGGACATTCGCCGCGACAACGAGTCGCTCAAAAAAGAGGTCAAGCTCGGCCAGTGGAAGAACAGCACCACAATTCGCGGCGGCGAGGCGCCGATCATCCTTGAGGATCGATAAAGCGAATTGCAGATCGCCCGCTGGCTATTGTTGTGCGCGAAACGCTACAATGAATTGGTCGGCCTACCAGGGCGCTTTGCCGGCTTTTGCATGGAGGATGGGCGATGAGGACACTCGCTCGTGGATGTTTTACAAGCGTGGCAATGGTGTCCGCGTTTGTTGTCTTTGATGCCGGCGTCGCACGCGCACAGGCGGTGGGCGCGGTCCAGCTTCCCACGTTCCAATTCTTCACCGTGCAAACGACTGTGTCGGTACCCGACAGCGGAGGCGCATATCTTGGCGGTGTCGGGCGCTCGTCCACTCACAGCAGCCAACGCGGCTTGCCGCTGCTCAATCGCGACCCGTTATTTGCCGGCCGGGCGATCGGCCGCACGTCCGGGACATCCGGCGTGAGCGTGCATGCGCAGATTCACGACATGCAGGCGATGGACGAGGCGCTGTTGCGGCAAGCCGGATTGCGCGGCGATAACCGGCGAATAGCAACGTCGCGCGTGCGGCAGGTGCCGGCGAAGAGCATGGCTGAGATTCGCCGCGATCAAAACGGCAGGGCCGAAACAGTCGGCGACGAAGCCGATCGGTATCTGGAGCAAGGCCGACTGGCATTGGCCGAGGGCAAGGCCGGAGTCGCGCGCGTGAATCTGCAAATGGCCCTTCGCCGCGCCCAGGGAGAGAAACGCAATCAGGTGCTAAGCGAGCTGGCCAAGCTGCAACCCGCGACGCTCGCCGCCGGGCGAGGGCCTGCTGAAATCCCGCCCAAATAGGCATTTCTGCTGGAAGAATCGACGGTATCCGGGCCACCGGTACAGGCTGGGTTTTGTGAGCTATGCTTTCAATGCCTCTCCTTGTTTCTTTGCGTTTGGTTGTTTCTTGAGTCTGGGGCAGTGTGGGTGTTGTTATGTTGCGTTATGCCAATAACATGGTGGACAGGGTCACGCAGTACAACTTCAATGAATGGCTGCTCATTGTCACCACCGCAGCCTTCTTGGTCACAGTGTATTGGCTGACCAAACAGGCCAGGGCCAGAGGCAGCTTCAAATAAGCGGCCCCTCGGTTGGCCTACACGTCGTAGAACTTCTTTGCGTTGTCGTGAAAGAGCTTCCGCCGATCGACCGATGATCGGCCGCGCACGGCTTCGCGCGCGAGCTCGACCCAGCGGCCGAGCGGTACGGCCAGAGTGCAGACCGGCCAGTCGCTGGCAAACATGACTCGGTCGGGGCCAAAGCAGTTGCACACGTGGTCGATCACGGCGGCCACGTCTTCAGCCTTAAATTGCTTACCGGCGGCACTGGCGATGAAGCCGGAGACCTTGCACATGACTCGCTCGCGTTTGGCAACGTCGGCGATGGCGCGGCGCCACGGTTCGCGCTGGTTTTTATTCCAGTCGAGCTTGGGGTTGCCGCAATGGTCGAGGATGAACCGTGTGCCGGGACAGGCATCGACGAGCGCGGCGGCATGCTCGAGCTGATCGGCGGGGAGATCCATATCAAAGCTCAGTCCTTGCTCGCCGAGGAGCCGCACGCCGGCGATGAATTGCTTGCTCGGATAGACGGCTATGTTGCCGCGTTGCTCGACAACCGGTGCGCGAATGCCGCGGACGACGCCGGTCTTCTTGAGCTTCGACACGTATGCGGCAAAGTTTTCGGAGGTCGGCTGTCCGCCGACGACGGCTTTGGCCATCCGGGAGTCCGGTTTCTTGCATAACGCAACGACGTAGTCAGCTTCCGCCTCTTGTTGTGTTGGTTCGACGGCGACTTCCATGTAGATCGTTTTCACGATCCCCAGTCCGTCGGCCGCTTTCCAATAATCGTCGAGGGTGTAGTTCTTCGCAAGTTGCTCCCACTCTCCACCGATCCACGGAAGCTTGAACTTTGTCAGATCCCAGAGGTGCTGATGGGTATCGATGATCGGCAGATCGGTTTTTGCAT
Organism: Pirellulales bacterium; assembly: GCA_963829655.1. Classification (GTDB taxonomy): domain Bacteria; phylum Planctomycetota; class Planctomycetia; order Pirellulales; family JALHPA01; genus JBBDYH01. The sequence goes on along the minus strand of CAWHJG010000002.1, from coordinate 2,953,691 downwards.
CCGTTTGCTTCTGCGTGGCTGCGGCGAGCGGTGCAGCGAAAACAGTTGCGCCGGCTGCTCGGACGAAATCGCGGCGGGTAACCTTGCTAGTCATGGTTGTTAGCGGCTGGAATTTGACGGGCGGGTTGCCGCCATCATACTGTGGCTCAAGGTAAATTGCTCTGGTGCAATCGAAAAGGAACCATCGATGAAACGCAGCTTTCTCGTCCTTTCGCTGTTCGTTGTGTTTGCCGCGTCATCGGTCTTCGGTGAGTTAAAGCCGGGCGTGCGCGGCGTGATTACGCGAGCGCCGGGGCGGTGAAGATCGACGGCGATCTCACAGAATTTAAAGACGCGTTTTGCACGCCCGTGGGATACTTCTTCGCGGACACGTCGAATCGCGCCGCGCAGTTTTTCTACATGTGGGACGACGAGGCGTTTTACTGCGGCCTGCGCACGTGGGACCAGAAGCAAGCAAACAACGCCGCCGACAATCGGCTGTGGGAAGGAGACGGCGTCGAATGGTACTTCGACACGCGCCGCGGCGAGCAATTCCGCGCCAAGGATTGGGGGCCGGGGGCGGTGCACATGTACTGGACAGCGTACAAAAACGACGCGGTGCAGCCGCGATGGTGCTTGCGGCCCGACATGCTCCAGGCGATTCCTGGGACAGGCGTTGAGGTCGCCGCGCGGAAAACCAGCTACGGCGCGGAGACGGAGTTCAAATTGCCGTGGGTCAACTTCCCGGACTTCAAGCCGGCGCTCGGCGAGGTGATCGCGCTGGATGCCGAGCTGTGTTATTCCGACGGCAAAGCAGCGCGTCGAGCGGACGTTCGCCTATGGCAGTCCGTTGTCGGTCACGCAGCCGGCTTCGCAGGCGAAGGTGCAACTGGTCGATAAGCTGACGCTCGACGACTGGCGACAGTGTGGGCCGGTGATGTTTCCGGTCCGCTGCGACACGGCATGGAAACAGGTAACCAAGACAGCGGTGACCGGGCATATGGCGATCCCGCCGAACGTTCGCGATTCTGTGAGCAAGGTGGTGTTTCGGTTACTGGACACTCAAGGTGAGCAGGTGGCCGACTACGAGGGCGTGGTGCAGACCCTGGAGGCCGACGGCGGCTTCTATCGCGCGGCTGCGGAATGGCCGACGGACCTGGTCGCACCAGGGCAGTACTTCTTGATGGGGATCGTGTACGACCGGCGGGCCAAGGAGCGAGCCCGCATTGCGCCGAGAATGGTGAGCGATCACATGCAGCCGGGGCACTAGTCAGGGTTCGGAGTTCAGGGTTCAGAATGCCTGTCGGCTTCCGGATTCGTAGGTTTCAGAATCCCATGCCGGTGCGGCTCATATTCTGTCCGCCGCCGAGACCCCCGCCTAGAAATCCTCCTACCTTCGGCCTCATGAACATGTGACCGTCATCCTCCTCTTGCCAGGGACCAAGGCGTTGAAGTAGTTTCGCGATTTCGAGATGCGCGGAGAGCTTATGTTTGACGAGGAGGCGATTCGTCGCCGGTTGGATGAAGAGGCCGGCCTCGTTCCAGGTTTCCGGCTGAACGAGATTGCGGATTAACTGAGCGGCCTCCTCTGGTGGAACGCCTTGTGGAGGAACGATCGCCCAGTGGTCGCCGGCGAGTTGGTGCGACGCATTAGGCACCCACGACCCGAAACCTGCCAGGGTTGTTTGTTTCAACTGCTCATCGCGTTGAGTATTGGAGCTTTGTTTGTCGGATTCTTTGCTTGGACCGGGCTGCGCTGACTTCTCTGTTTTTGGGACGATTATGCGCTCGTTGAGCGTGTAGACTCGCAAGACCGGTTCGGTATTAATATCTTGTGCGCGTGTTTCACTAGCTTCTTTGGACGCGCGGCGAATTTGCTCGAGCAAGTTTTCGACGCGACCGTGCACATCATCTGTCTGAGAAATAACCAAGGCCATACTGTTTTCGAATGGTTGAATGCTCCCCGGACCGCCGACTGTGTCCCAGGATTGGGCGGATATGGATGCTGTAATCGCGTCGATGAGATAATCGAAGTCGTATTCACGCTCGCCATATCGTGCTTGTTCGGCGGGAACAAGGCGGACCAGATCCTGAACGGGATAGAGTCGAATGGAAAGCAGATTGTCTGCCTCGGTCTGGGACGTGATTACCAGCACTTCATCGCGGACTGTGTGAGTTAGCTGCACGGGACGCAGAATCAGATCAAGCGAATCTCGCAAGGGCAGGTCCTTAGTCCGTTTCGTGACTGGCGTATCGGTCACGATGCCTGCCTCTGTCAGCGCTTTTTCATCGAATACGATCTGAACGTTTGCGTTCCGAGCCAGTTCGTTGACCACCTTGGCAAGCGGCTGTTCTTCCACATCAACTGGTAGTGTCTTGTCGAGTGCCCGGCGTATCGCGCGAGTCGGGGTCCCATCGCAAAGCAAGATGGGTGGGCCACCCGCCGCTTTGTTTTGCGCATCGCGAGCTTTGCGCAACCCATCCAGCAACGCGGCGATTTCATCGTGGACTTCAATCGTCTGTGAGAAGGCAAGCAAACCGGGTGGCAACACGTTGCCGGAGGCGGGCCCGCCCACTGTATCCCAACTTGGTGGAGCAACAACCGCGTTGATCAGGTCAATGAGCGGATCAAAATCAAGGTGGTCAAAAGGAGCATTCGGTTCATCGGGCGGCGATACGAGATCACGAACGGGGTAGATGCGGACGACGAGGTGATTCTCGGCTTCGGACTGGCTGGTGATCAGGAGAACGCCGTTGCGGATGTCGTAAGTGAGCTGGAGCGGGCGGAGTATGAGGCGGAGGACGGAGCGGAGGGAGATGCCGCGGAGGTGTTTGGTGACCGGCGTATTGGTGTCGATCGCGGCTTCGTTGAGCGCTTTCTCGTCGAACTGAATTTGGATGCCGCTAGTTTGAGCAATCTTTTCGATCACGTCCTTGAGCGGCTTTTCTTCGAAGTCGATGTCGGTGGGTTTTGAGAGCGCTTCGTAGATTTTCCGCTCGCGCTCGTCGGCGTCGGCAGGGATGCGGTTGTAAGAGGCGTCGGCTGCGGACACGTCGGGTTTTCTTTCTTGGGCAATTGCGACGGGCCACAGAGTGACGGCGATTGCCAATACGACCAGCGCAGCGGCGAACGTGTGACGAGTAGTCATGACCCTCTCCCGATGCTCGAAACGAGCGATAGACGTGACGGCCCGAATTACAATTGGCGCGACGAGCCGGTTCCGGACGGCTGATGGTCGCGGCGCGGATTAGTGTAACGGGCGGCGAGGCCGATTACAAATTACGAATGCCAGAGAGGGGATGTGGGGATAGGCGGAGATGCTGGGGGATGGAATGGAAAAACGGCCCAGGTTGCGCGGGGGATCGTGGTGGGAACAATAGTTCGGCGGGCGGGGCGAACAGAATAAGGGGAGCCACCGAAAAATTGTGGCCGGCACAGGTCCGGCGGTTACAGAATGGAGACAGGCAGAGCCTGTCGGGCAGTGCGTTCCGAGACAGAGCCTCGGAACGAGAGGATGATTGATGTACCGCAACTGGGTCAGCCGCGTTAAGACACTGGCCTTGGCGGTGCGCCGGCTGGATGCGACCGGCCGCGAAATGAGACTTCCGGCGGCGGAGTCATTTGCGTGGCACGGCAATCTGTTTCAGAAGCTGTTGCCGCAACTTGAGCAGGACCCGTTCTTGATCGTGGCCGTGACCGGCGGCACGAACACGGGAAAAAGTGTGATCTTCAACCACCTGGCGGCCGGCCGCACGAGCCGCACTCATCCCAACGCCACCCAGACTCGACACCCGGTGTGCAGCGTGCCGCGGCGATTTCTGGCAACGCACGACTTGGCCGACGTATTCCCCGATTTCGAGGTCCGCACCTGGCACAGTGAGAACGATCCGCTGGTGGAGGGCGCCGACAATTTGTTGTTCGTTCGCGAAGACCCGGGCGGCACGCAGCCCGCGCGGCTGTTGTTGTTCGACACGCCGGACGTGGACGGAGTGCTCAAGGAGAACTGGCGCCGGGCCGAGTTGGTGCGACACGCGGCCGACGTCTTGGTGTGCATCCTCACGCAGCAGAAGTACAACGATGCGGCGGTGCGCGAGTTTTTTCAGGCGGCAGCGGCGGCGGACAAGACGGTGCTCGTCGTGTTCAACATGGTGAATTGGCCCCGGCAGAAGGACGTCGTCGAAGGCTGGTTGGCAACTTTCTGCGAGCAGACGGGCTTGGATCCTGTGCACGTGTATGTTGCGCCGTGGGATGCGGACGCGGCGGAGGAGAACCGGCTGCCGTTTTATCCGCTCACTCCGGGCGCCACGACGCCGCGCGACGACCTGGCGGAACTGCACTTTGACGAGATTAAGATCCGCTCATTCCGAGGAAGCATGCGAGGGGTGCTCGATCCGCGCGAAGGAGTGCCGGCGTATCTGGCGCTGGTCGAGCGGCGGGCGGCCGAGTACCGGCAAGCGCGGGACCTGTTGTACGACCGGCTGCGATTGCAGATCGATGACTTGCCGCAATTGCCGAAGCGGCTGGTGTGGGATGAAATCTGGCACTGGTTGGAGGGGCGGCGCACGCGATTCGACCGGGCGGTGAACGGGTTCTACACCACCGTCGGGTCGATGATCACGCGCTGGATGGGTCGCAACCCGCAGGAGGAGCTGATCCGATTTCAGGAGCAGGAGTGGGACAAGCTGCGGTTGGCGATGACGGCGTTTCTGGATTTGATCGACACGCTGCGTCAGGGGGGAAATGAGATCCTGCGCGACGTGCTCGATCGCACGCCGGCGGCGCGTGACCGGCGGGCGCTGTTCGACGAGCTGCGGAAACGGTACGAGGCGATGCCGATCTTGACGGACGATTATCGTCAATTCATTCGCACGCAGCTTGATGCGTTTGAGCGCGACAACGCCGGGATGGTGAAGCTGATCACGCGGTCGCTGGTCACGACGGCGGTGGTGCGGCCGCTGGTGACGGTGGGACTTTTTTGGGGCGGCGCACACGCGGTCGATCTGGCGGCTGGGCACGTGGCGAACATGGTGGGGGACATCGTGGTGGGCGCCGCGACCGCGGTATCTGGCGAGGGATTGCTGTCGCAAGCGACGCGGCCTCTGCAACAATTGTTGAGCAAGCTGTTTGCGCGGTTTTATGTGGAGCGGGCGGAGCTATTGGCCAGCGCGTTGCATGACCTTGTACTGGGAGAGGCGCTGGTCGAAGTAAAGCGGTTGGCGGAGACGCCGAACGGCGAGGCGTTTGTGACCGTGCGAACGATGATCGAGGAGTTGAGCGCAGAACCCGAGAGGATAAAGGTCAATGCGGGCGTTTGATCCGACGCAGTGGCAACACGAGCGGCAGTTAGCCGAGTTTGACCGGCTGTTGGAATCGCTGCGCGCGTGGGTGAACGGTTTGCCGCCATGGGCGCCGTTCGATCGCGCAAATCGCTATGGTCGCGGATCAGCGGGCGATTGACGGAGTTGCAAGTGAGCCTGGACCGCGTGCTAGTCGTGGGAGTGGTCGGCGGAAGCGGCGTGGGCAAGAGCACGTTGATCAACGCGCTCGTGGGGGCCGACGTCTGCGCGGCCGGAGACGTAGAGCGGCCGACAACCAAGCGGCCGGTGATCCTCCACCATCCGTCGGTGGACGTGGAATTTCTCGAGCTGGACGAGGAGCGGCCGGAGATTCACGAGATCGCCGTGCCGATTCTGGAGAACATGGTGCTGGTGGATTGCCCGGACCCGGACACACAAGCCAGCGAAATGGTGATGCGATTGCCGGCGGGTCGTGATGCGCATGAAGCATCAGCGGCCGAAAACCGGAACCGTGAGATTCTGCGGCGCGTCTTGCCGCGTTGCGACGTGCTGGTGCACGTGGGGACGGCTCAGAAATACAAGACCGAGGCGGTGTTGCGGGAGCTGGCCGAGCATGCGCCGGGTCGGCAGATCGTGTTTGTTCAGACCCACGCCGCGACCGATGCGGACATCCGTGACGACTGGCGGAGGTACCTTGAGAGTCGCAGCTTCGACGTGCCGAAGCTGTTCCGCATCGACAGCGTGGAAGCACTCAAGCGGCGCGGGCGCGGCGACGTGTTGCCCGAGGCGTTTGGTGAGCTGGTTGAATTTTTGCGGCGCGAGCTGGCGGAGCGCGGGCGGGCGCGGATCAAGCGCGCGAATGCGCTGGATTTGCTCGAGTGGTATCTGGATCAGATGAATAGCGACGTAGAGCGATCGCTACCGGCCGTGGCACGTTTGGACGGGGCGATTGCCGAGGAGCAGGCACGGCTATTCAAAAAGGTCCGCGGGGAATTAGAGCGACAGCTTCGCGAACATCGCCGGCTGTGGCGTACGCGGCTGTTGCGCGAGACGACGGAGCGCTGGGGCGGCGGACCGTTCGCGTCGTTCGTGCGGCTTACGTCTTCGGCGGGATCGCTGGTGCGGATGTTGCCGCTCATGCGCGCGGGGGTTGGCGCCGTTGGTGGTCGCCGGCGGGATCGGCGCGGGAAAGGCGGTGATGGATCGGTGGCGGGAGAATGTCGCCACTGGGGAATGGTCTGCGGACGTGGGTGTGAGCGCCGCGGATATCGCCGAGTCGCAGTCGATTCTTGAGGGAATGGCGCGCGAGGCCGGACTTAGCGCGGGCGACCGATCGGCCGGGACTACACGACTGGAAATTACCGAGCAGGCGCTGGCTGGAGTGTCGCTAAATCTTCACGGGCAAGTTGAGCGCGCGTTTGCGGACCTGGCGAGCGAACGGTCACGACGCCGCGGCGGAACGGTGTTCCATTTCTTTTTAGAGCTGCTGTTTCTCGCACTACCGGCTTATCTGCTCGGCAGACTGGCGTACAACTTTTTCTACGAGCACATTTGGGAGCGGGCTTCACTTTACGGTCTGGATTATCTGGTGCAGGCGTTGTTATGGACCGTTGTCTGGGGATTGTTGCTGCGCGGGCTGTTGGTGTTTCGCTTGCAGCGGGGGCTTGGTCGCGACATTCGTGCGACGATCGATCAGATGACGCCGCAATCGGCGCTGGGACCGGTTTTCGGCGAGCTAGCGAGCGCGGCGCACGAGATCGAGCGGCAGGCCGCGCGGCTTGGTGTGTTTCGCGAGCACACAAGTGCGCTTAGTAAGGAAGTGCTCGCCGACGGAGAGCAATGGCAGCTTGGGCGGCTGCGAACCGCGTGAGGACGCTTTAGATGGGGTTCGCTGGCGGAGTGTCGGCACGCCGAGTGCGCCAAACTACACCGCGCCAAGAACCTAATCCTGCACGAGCGTGTTGTTGCCTGTGCCGCCGTCGAGCGCGTCTGTCCCCGATTGGCCGGATAGGCCATCGTCGCCGCCGTCGCCATAGAGCGTGTCGTCGCCATCGCCACCAAATAGCTCGTCGTGGCCGGCCAGGCCGCGGATCACGTTTGGCAGACTGTTTCCGACAATCGTGTCGTTGAACGCAGTGCCGATGATCTCTTCGACGAAATCAGCAAAAACCACATCATTCGTATTCTGACCCAGCGTTAGGAGCGAGTTCACCGTATCAACCTGGATCGTCGAGTCCCAATTGACCGCTTCGCCGAGTTGCGAGAAATCGATGATGTCGTAGGTGACGTCATGGTCCCAAATCGCGTCGGTGCCCAGGTTCGAGCTGCCACGGAAGCAGTACGTGTCGGCGTGGTTTTCGCCCTCGAGGATGTCGTCGCCGGCGCCCCCTTCGAACCAGTCGTCGCCGTCATAGCCGCGTAGCCAATCGTCGCCGTCGCCGCCGATCAAGGTATCGTTGTTGAAACTTCCTTCCAGATAATCGTTGCCGGCAAGCCCCTCGATACGCACTGGGTTGACGTAGCTCGCCAATGTATCGTCGTGTGCCGAGCCAATGAGAGTTTCGAAGTTATCTAAGTTGGTTAAAGTGATTGTCAGGAGGCCGCTGGCGACCGTTTGTACGATCGAGTGGCTCGCGTTAAAGGCAGCCCCCTGCGACAACCCAGCGAAGGTAACGGTGTCGCTGCCGGCGCTTGCGCCTTCGTCGATCGTGTCAGAGCCGAGATTCACACTGCCACCGAATACATAGGTATCGTTGCCCGCGCCGCCTTTGAGCGTGTCGTCGTCGGCGCCGCCGTGGAGCGCATCACCGTCGTTGTCGCCAAAGAGCTGATCGTTGCCGGCGAATCCGTACAGCGTATCGCCGCCCTGATCGCCGCGCAGCAGATCGTCGCCGGCTTCGCCATAGAGCGTATCCGCGCCGCTGTTGGCGGCGTTGTTGCTTCCGTACTCGCCATAGAGCGAATCCTGCCTGCGCCGCCATACAGAAAATCGGCCGCTTCCAGGCCGAGCACCGTGTCGTTGCCTGCTACACCATAGAGCAGGTCAGCAAGCTTGCTGCCGTAGATGGTGTCGTTGCCGTCGCCGCCATCGACCACGGGCGACTGAAAGAGCTGCGTGAATTGTGCCGAGCCGACGGCGCCGAGGTTCACGGTATCGTTGCCGCCCCCGCTGGCCACTGTAATCGACTTAACCCCGCTGGCCGCAACGGCGCTGAGGATACTTACACCTTGGTCGGTCACCGTGACATTTGTGCTCATTCCGATCACTTGGTAACTAATCACGATGTTGTTCGCGGTTGCCGAACCATCGGAAACAGTCAGCGCACCCGTGACCGCATTGAATGCCGCGCTGGCCGCCAACACGCGACGCGATTCGAGTTGTTCAATATCACAACGCGAACGAAATCCTGGCCGGCAGCCGCGACGGCGCGAGGACTGAGATGTGGAAAACATCGAACCAAGAAATTCGCGCATGGCCCACCTCTTTCAGCTTGTAAGAGATCTGAAGAGTGGGGACGTCGCGCATCTGGAGCGTAAAAGAGGCTGCCCAACCAGCCCAGCGCGTAAAAGAAGCCGACGGTCCCTTCGCTTCCCGCCTGTGATAGCAGGTAGCGCGGAAAGTGTCAAGTTTTAGTGATTGGGAAAATTGAAGCGAATGGGTAACATTTTCAGTTTCAGGCTGCTTCGGCGCGCGGTTCGCACATCAGCCACTGGTTCCCGGAGAAACAACCATGAAAAGTTCTTTGATTATTGCGGCTTTGGCCGGCTTTCTAGCGAATACGGCGACGCTAGCCAACGCCCAAAGTACGAACCCTTCAGCGCCAATGCGAGGTGGCGCAACCAGGGGAACAGCGGGGTTAACTCCCCGATGAACTCAACGGGCAATCGGGCCAGAATCCCCGGCAGCGGGCCGGGAGCCAATATTGACCCTTCACTGAATACTCGCCCGGACTCCCGCCAGATCGATTCATCGCTTAATCAACGCGGGTTCGATTCGAGCGTTAACCGCCAGTTCGATGGTCCTCTAAATCGCGGCCCTGGCGCGACGTTTGGCAACAATACAAACGCGTTTCGACGCGGGCCATCCACCGGCACGATACGACCGGGGGCGGGAATACCGGGGGCGGCAAATCGTTCGGGCGGCTCCGCGAGCGCAATGTTTCGCCCCGGGGCGCAATCGATTGGTGACGCGAATCAGGCTGGCGCCGCACGAGCTCAGTTTCAAGGCAATGCATCCTTTGACGCTGCAACGGCGGGCAATCCCAACGTGACCAATTTCGGAGCGGCGAATCCCGCGGCGGCCAATGCCGCTGCAGAGGCCGCAGCAGCCCGAGCGACAATCGCTACGATCGCCCCTCAACAGCCAAACGCCGATTTGGCGCCGATCGCTCCAGGGGCTGAATTGACTCCGTTAGCCCCCGTGGCGCCCATCACACCGCTCGTGCCCAGCGCGCCGATCGGCGACCCGCGCAAGGCTCGAGCCGATTGTCACGCCGGACGGCGACGTGACGGCAACAGCAGCCACCCGAACGGATTTGCCCGCGGCGGACGTTAGGCGGCGAGTGGATTGGGCAAGGGCGACCGCGGAACCCGGAAGTGACTCGGTGACGGTGACCACCGAACGCGGCGAGACGGCGGCGCTGCCTTCGCCGGCGGATCTCGTAGCTCGTTCGACACCGTTCAGAGCCAACTACCGGGGCCCCGTAAACACCGAGGCATCTCAATACAGGTTGTGGGATGGATACTACTGGTATCTGGCTCCCGCAGCGGGGTGGCACTATTGGGACGGCGAGGTGGCAAAGGTTCCGGCCGCAGTCCACACGACGTGACGATGACGCCGTTCGCGTGTTGTCGCGCTAATCCCCCGATATGGTTTTTTCAAAGGACCGGTTTGCAAATTAGGATTCAATTCGGCAAAATGTGCGTGGGAGGGACTTGCCAAGCCGAAAGAGTTTGAAACAAAACTTCTTTTGACTTGGATCTGCGGCGGCGCTGGTTTCGATTGCCGCCGTGCATCGAAGTTGCGGGCCAGACTCCCGTCGTGAGATAGCATGAACGGCGCGGTTGGTCTGAAAAAGCAACTTTATCTGGATGCTTTCAAAATGCCAGCGTGTTGCTAAGATTTAGCTTGGCGGCTCTGGTCTCAGCGTTCGTCGGCACGCGCTGAGGTAAACACGATCGGTGGAACAACGAGATTCTTGTACCTATTGTTAGCGCACGAACAACGAGATGAGGCCGTCATGAAACGCATCACTTCCGTGGAGGATCACAAGCTCAATGCCGCGTACGAAGCGCTCCGCGAAACGTTGCGGACACCAGGGCTTTCGGACCGCCTCGACAAACCGCTGGTATTTTGGTGCATGCCCAATGATCGCCGCTTGCCGATGGCCCTGTTGGGATATTCGCTTCGGGATCTGCTCACTCGTTCGATGCCCCAGTTGGCCAACACCCCCGGCATCGGACGCAAAAAGCTCCATTCACTCATCAAGCTGTTACAGCGAGCTACCAAAGACGACCCACCGGTCCTGCCGCTGACGGATGAATCGACGGGAAAGAAGCGCAGCAGAGCTGCGCGCGGTCAACGTGGCGATTTTGATCCGAGCATTGTCTCCGAGGTGCTTTGGGAGGAGTGGCGCGACACTGTCAAAGACTCCGGACTTCAGCGCGAGCCGCTGGGGCGTTTGTGCACAAGTCTGCAATCGCTGCCAACAGTCATTTGGGGGACACCGTTGGAGACTTATTGCAAATACACCGTCGCCGAGATTCGCAAACTTAAAACACACGGCGAGAAGCGTGTGCACGCCATACTTGAAGTTTTTCATAGCGTGTATGAGATGCTCGAAGGCGCGCCGAGTGATCGGCACCTGCGCCTGCACATTCGCCCAACATTCACTGCCCCGATCGAAAAATGGATAAACGATACTCTGGCTCGGACAACCGTGCCGTCGCGGGATGATCTGAAGCAACACTTGGTCCTGCCGATCATCGAGCAGCTCCGCATCGATGCCGGCGCAAGATCGTCAAGCTGGTTGAGGAACGTTTGGGCATTAAGTCCACACCGCAGCGTGTTCAAGTCCAGGCCCGACGGCTGGGATTGACACGAGCCCGCATCTACCAGTTGTTCGAAATGTGCCGCCGATATCATTGCGGTCCGCTGGCCAGAGGGAGAGGCCTTATTCCATAGGCTTTATCAAAAGATTGCTGCGTCCCCCAAAGCGCGGACTCAGCACGACCTCATGCGAGGTTTGCTGGAGTTGATTTATCCGACGATTGACCTCGGTGGGGCGATTGTTCCGGGACCGCGTGGCGTTGGCCGACAAGCCGCGCGACCATCGGACCGCGACGGCGCTCGTCGCGTTGATCGCGATTTTTCACGGCCCAAGGCCAATCAGCGCGCGACACAGACCGTCTCCGCGCGATTCTAATTGCTCCGTTACGCTAGTGCGAGGCACGCTGTTGTTCAAACAGTCGTCATCGGTCCGGGCGTAACCGGTTAGCGTTCTGACTCTGGCCGCGAACCCGTCAAGAAACAGGAGCGGGCGCCGTGGAAACCAAGGTCTCGCTCGTGGCACGCGGAGAAGGATGGGGGCCGTCAACGCGCAGATGACCGGACTTAGTTCCGCGCAACAACGCTTGCGATGCGCTGGACATCAAGCAGCCATTGGCGATGAGCGCGGTGGCTACGCATGGCGCAAGCTCCGACGAGCCGTCCGGCAACCGTGGTAAACGCCCGAATCCGCGGCACGCTGCCTGCGAACTCCGCAACTAGGCCCAGCACGTGCGATGCTATGGCATATCGCCAGCCGACGACGCCGGCGGTTCGCCAGAACAGCCGCTCGGAATGCAACCCGAAGCGCAGGCCGTGCGCGGAGCCAAACACAAATCCCCCGCGGTCGCCTCTACTACACTGTGCGGCTCCAACACTGCGCGGTAACCCGCATATCGCAGCGTCAGTGCCAGGTCCACGTCGGCATTCAAATCACCGACCGCCGACGGGAAGTGTCCGACGAGTTCCAGCGCGGCGCGTCGGTAGAATCCTGCCTGCGAGATCGGCCCAAGTACTTCGTAGGGCTGAACCGTATGATCGGTGGCGGCGCGGACTTCTCGCCCATGGCGCGGGGTGTATTCAATACCGGCGGCGAGAACTCTGCGCGGTCGAGCACGTCGTGGACGATCGGCGAGACCGCCGAGACGCGGGGATCGCGAAAGTGAGGCAGCGCGAAGTCGGCCCATCCTTCGCAAACCTCCACGCCTGCGGCCAGCACGTGAACAAAGTCGGCGCAACTGGCCTGAATCCCCGCGTTTACGCTGGCCGCAAATCCAACCGCGCCAGGCGATTCGATGAACTGAACTTCGCCGGCCAATTCGTACGGATCCTCGTACGGTGTATCGAGAACCACCAGCACCTCACAATCGTCAGGCCGGTGCTCGAGAACAGATACGAGCGTAGTTTCCAGCCGCGAGGCGCATCCCAACACCGGTACGATGATTGAAAGCCGAGGCACGGAAAACCTTCCTTGGTTTACCTCGCAAAATTAAACTGACGTCCCGGCGCGCCGGGACCACCCCAACCGTTAATTTCGGTCTTTCCAAGGTGACAAGTTTACCTGCTTTACGGGCTAGCGTGAGTTGGCCGGCGAGCGAGCTATCTCCCCGTAGTCGGCCAAAATCGTTATCCAATCATGAGAGTGTCGCGGTCAACTCGGAGCGTGTGCGGCGGCCACTGCTGAATTGGTTAGGTTATAAGCAGCAACCAAGCGGACTTGACCGACGGTGGACGTTCACCTATTCTCCCGCCCCGAATTGACCTGGGGCGCAGCGAACCAGCGGTCTCCCTGGGCAGCGAACAGTGATCGAAATCCACGTGGATGGGTCTGCATGGGGCGTGGCTGCAAGCGACGTCTGCGGACCAGCGAATGCGACGGGCGGCATGGAAGCAGCCGGTCGCATCGAAATACCTGATCGGCATGTGTAAACAGCGGATCCCCTCGGGGGATCAACCGAGCATGCCGAGAGCCGATTGATGTGCGGCAGGGACGCGATTCTTTTTGATCGCACCGGCGCACGCGGGTTCAATTGCTCCCGGAAAAGACTAGAGTCCTTTGCCCCCCTGGGACCCAAGCTTTCCGGGAGCTTTTTTTTGCGCTTCTGGCGCTTCGGAACCGCGGTCCGCGGTTGTCCTCAAAACCGCTACGATCGGGCGCAACGGACCTGATTGAACCAAGTGGTCCGTCGTCAGGCATCGATAGCACCGAATTGCGGTTTTTGTCAGGGTTGCGGCGGGTGCACTGCGGAGTAAGTTTCACTTTGAAGGCCGCGAAGCACACGCGAAACGCCTTGTCCCGCGGACTAGCCGCCAATAGGCCGCCGGGACCGCCGCCACGATATCGCACGGGAGAGAGAAAGGGATGACCAATCGACCTTGGCTCGATGCCTTGAAATCGCCCGGCGCCGATGGCGCAACAACACCGACGGCCAAGCCGCCATCGGGCGGGCCGCGCGACACCATCGGTGGCCCGAGTACTTCATCTGTGGTCGTTGAGGGTGGTCCGGGCGTCGCTGTTCCGCTAGAGGATTTTTTTCGCACACAATTGGGCGACGAACGCGGCGAATCGGACCGGCGCGTTAGCCTTCGGCGTCCTCATCGAGTCTTCCAATGGATTGCGCCGTGCATCGACGGCCAGTTGCCGGATCAAACGATGTTTTATCCAGTCAAGTGCATCGACATCTCGCGAACGGGCATTGCCTTTTTTACGGAGGAGGCGCTGACAACCGATCAAGTGATCATCGCGCTGGGCACGACGGAGGAGGCGTTCTACGTCCGCAGCCGTGTCGCCAACTGTGCGCCGGTGCAAGATGAGGATGGCTGGCGTTTTCGCGTCGGCTGCGAATTCGTCGAGCGGTACGGGCGCAAAGACGGATCGCTCAAGGCGCCGCAATAGACGGCGCCGGTACGTGCGCTATTCCCTATCTCGGCGGCCCAAGTTGGAGTCGCGCGGACCACAAATCGGATAGCGCGCATCCGTTTGACACTGCGGCGCGGGCTCGCTATATTCCGCTTTGGTTTCAACGTGCTTTGGTGGTTGGCCGCATTGCAAGCGGCCGACGAACAGGGAACTCCGGTGCGTTTTTTCCCACAGGGACAGAACAATTCCGGGACGGCCCCGCCCGCTGTGACCGAGTGGTGGAGCGACTTGAATCAAGCGCTTTGCCAAAAAGCCTGTGTTTCTGCTTGCCATTGTCGGTTGCGGTTTAAGAATCGCGACATGACGAGAAGGCCATAGGCTTGGCTCGGAAGTCAGAAGACCTACCAATGCACGATTTGCCGGCCGCCTCTGGCGAGGGACAGACGGCTTGCGTTCAGGTCTGACTTTCGAGGAACGCTAACGCGCGTACGAGGTTGGCGCTGCGGCTTGCTCATGCGACTGCGCAAGCAAGTCTTTCCGCCGATCGACTACGCATTGCGTTGTGTCATGCGGGCAAGCGAACGAAAACAGCCGTCTCCGAGCGATCGCCGCGGCTTCACGCTGGTGGAGCTATTGGTCGTTGTCGCCATCATTGGCGTCCTCGTCGCGCTCTTGCTTCCAGCGATTCAATCGTCGCGAGCCGCCGCTCGACGAACGGCATGTGCTAACAATCTGCGGCAGATCGGGTTCGCGCTGGCCGCCTATCACACAGCGCGGAAACAGTTCCCAATGGGATGCACCGATTGGCGACCGACAGGAGGTACGACCCAGCGGCAGCTTGCGTGGAGCGCTCATTTGCTGCCGTTCCTCGATGAAGAAGCGGCGTACAGCCGCCTTGATCTTTCGCAGCCGTTCGACAGTGCTGCAAATGCTCCGGGAGCGGGTGCTGTAGTGCCGGTTTTCCTATGCCCCAGCTCGATCCGAGTTTCGCCGCTGGTCGAGGGTCGCGGCGCGTGCGACTACGGCGGCGTTTATGGAGAGCGAATCACCAGCCCCAATCAGCCACCCAAGGGGGCGATGCTGATCGACGCGGTCGTTACGGTGCGGCACATTCGCGACGGAACGGCGAAAACGCTGATCGTGGCCGAGGACTCACGCTCGCCGGATCAGCAGTGGATCAACGGGCGGAACATCTTCGACCAGGCGTACGCGATTAATGCCGCGCCACCCATCGAGAACGATATGCGCAGCGAACACACCGGGGGAGCTGGAGGCGTGATGGCCGACGGCTCCGTGCACTTCCTGGTGGAGGCGCTCGACCTGCGCGTGCTAGCGGCACTGTGCACGCGGGCGGGGCAGGAGACGGTTGAAGGATTTTAAGCAACAAAATGCGTGATGGCTGTAACTGAAGGAGAGAAAATCATGAGACGCTGTCTTGCGCTCGCGGTGTTGTTGGCTTTAGCGTTGGGCAGCAGTGGCGGCGCCGCCACGGCGGATTTTGAAACCTTGGCGCTTGCAGGGCCGGAGACATATTACAACGGCGACCCCGGCGGCTTGTCGCCGGGACTTTCCAATGTTGGAACGTTTACTCAAGCTGGCGTGCCCTTCCTCAACAAATTCACGCAGGGCGACGGGTTCAGCTTTTGGGGCGGCTGGTCTTATTCGAACCTCACTCAGCAGGTTCCGGGCGATTTTGAGAATCAGTACATGGCGTGGCCGGCGACCGGCGCCGGTGGCTCGCCGAAGTACGGAGTGGCGTTTGTCGGAAGCGATCCAGCGCCGACGCTGACGATGCCCGCTGGATTGATGCCGGCGTCGATGCAGGTGACCAATACGACTTACGCGGGAAGCGTGATCCAGAACGGGAACGCCTTCTCGCGGAGATTCGGCGATGACCCAGCCACGCCGGCCGTTGTGGAGACGAGTCACCCGGACTACTTTAAGCTGACGATCGCAGGGCGTAACGCGGCCGATCAGCCGGTCGGTTCACCGATCGAAGTTTATCTGGCGGACTATCGATTTCCGAACGATGCTCAGGACTTCGTGCTGCGTGAATGGCTGCCGGTGAATCTGTCGAGTCTTAGTGGCGCGGCCAAGCTGACATTCGACATGGAAACGACCGACGTGGGACAGTTCGGCGCAAATACGCCGTTCTACTTTGCGATGGACAATTTCGTTTTCGAGCCGATTCCCGAGCCGGCGACGGTAGCCTTGTGCATCGCGTCGATGGCGAGCATGCTCGTATGGAGACGCAGCCGGATGTTTTTCCGCGCCGATATATCGCCCTGATCGCTGAGAAACTTGTCATACGCCGACTACAACCGCCGTGCATGGGACGAGCTGGTGCGCAAACGCGAGCGCCATACCAAGCCGGCGCGCGACGAGGACCTCGGCGATCCGGCAGCGTCGGTCGAGAATGATCCGTGGTTGCCAAACGACTTGAGCGGTAAGCGAGTGTTGTGCTTGGCGGCAGGCGGCGGGCGGCAAAGTGCGCTGTATGCGGCGGCAGGAGCGGAAGTGACGGTAATCGATATCTCGCGCGAGATGCTGGCGCTCGATCGGGAAGTGGCGACGGAGCGAGGGCTCAACATCCGGGTGATCGAGGCCTCGATGGACGATCTTTCGGCGTTGTCGACGGCGGAATTTGACGTCGTCTTGCAACCGGTCAGCACGTGCTATGTACCCGATGTGCCAAAAGTCTATCGAGAGGTCGCGCGCGTGACCGCGCCGGGCAGCCTATATATCAGCCAGCACAAACAGCCGACGAGCTTGCAGGCGGAGGTGCGACCAAGCGGCAGCGGATATCAATTGAGCGAGCCGTACTATCGCACGGGGCCGCTGCCGAGTGTGACCGGCAGCCCGCATCGTGAGCCGGGTACCCTGGAGTATCTGCATCGCTGGGAGGAATTGCTGGGAGGATTGTGCCAAGCGGGTTTTGTAATCGAGGATGTGATGGAACCGCTCCACGCGAGAGCCGATGCGGAGCCCGGGTCCTTTGCTCATCGCAGCCAGTACGTTGCACCGTATGTGCGAATCAAGGCGCGGCGAACAGGTGCGACCGCCCTAAATACGGCGCCGGCTCGATTGTGGGAACCGTAGGCTAATCGCAATTCAAGCTACGGCTTGACCGTCGTGATCCACAGAAATGGCTTGTTGTTCTCGTCCACGCGAATCTCGTATTTCAACCCGACGGCGAACAGCACCTGGTCGAGAACTTTGCTGTAGTAAGTTCGCTTCGCGGGAAGTGTGACTTCCTTGGTAAGATCGATGCGGTGGCGGGCCATGTTGTTGTGGTCGAACAGTAGCGGCACTTCCAGGCGCTGGCCAATCGCGTCGATCGCCTCACCGGCAGTGACGCCCTCGATTTCGGCGTTCAAGAACTCAAACAGCTTTGGCGCCAGCTTCGTCGCAGGCGCAGTCGCTAGGCCAGCCGATGGGCCACGACTCGACGGCCGACTTGGATGACTCGATGCCATAACCAAGCTCGCCGCCCTCAGGCTTTGCCGGTCGCAGAATTGCGCCGGCTGGACGCAAGACCGCGGCCAGGGCCGTACCAGTCGAGAGTCCGCGCAGCTCGTCGCGCACGGGGTCGTCCTCGGCCAACGAGCGCTTGGCGTCCTTGTTCACCGTGGTTTTGAGTTTGAGACCGGCGACGAGCTGTTTGGCGACCTCGGTTGCCTTCGCGCCCTTGGTATCAAAGTCAACCGGGCGCGCAAGTTCCTTCGTAACCTCTTCGATTTGGGTCTTGGTCAACCCGAATGCGCTCTTCGGCGTGGTCACGCCTTCGATGCCATTGTTGGCCAGCTCGCGCATCCACTTGGCGATCCGCGGGCCGTCGTTCACCGTGAATTGGCCGCCGGGAACAACGAGAACGCCGCGGGCGGTGATCGTGCCGACGACCTTGTAGCGCGGTGATTCCTGTTTGCCGGTAACGTCGATCTTGGGCTTGTCGGCTGGCTGAGCGGTGCGAATCCGCACGCCCGCCACCTTCAGTTCCGTGAAAGTCTGAAACCACTTCTGTGTGCTGGCAGGCGGGAAGCCTTTTTCGGTGACGAGCTCGAATTCGACGTGCGCGTCAGCGGCGGCCGAGAAACTTCCCGAGCCAAGTGCGATCAAAGCGACTGTGAAAATGGCAAGTCGCATGCAGTTGATTGCGGCATTCGACATTGCATGACGCGCTGAGTGAGCCAACGATCACAGATCGAAATTAAACGTTCTCTTCAGCCATCGCCAGCCGCGTTGGCCGAGCGTCTGATAGCCCGCGTGAATCTTTGCACGGCCGCGCATGCCGGGCCGGACAATGCCTTCCTGGTCCTCGATCAGCGCCGTCACCGGGTAAGACGTGTTGAGCGGCACTTCCATGCCGCTTTCGTCGGTCACGGTTTCCAGTTCGCCATATCCTTTGCTGGAAAGCTGCTTCGACGCGTGCCGGAGCTTTTCCGCGGAAGGATCGTCGAGCGTCGTCGTGAACTTATCGTGCGGCAGCACGTCGATTTTCACGTTCACCGTCTGCCCCTTGGCGACAAAATCAATCTCCGATTGATCGACGATCACGGTTGCGTTCATCTGCCTCGGGTCGCCGATCTGGCAGAAAAGCGTCGGCGCCTTGAGTGTGACGCCGAGATTCTTCGGCTCCAGCGGTGTGCCGGTCCAGCTTGGCAGCACGAGGCTGTCGTGCGGCTTGGGTTGCTGACTTTCCGGCGCGATGACGGTACCCGAGGTCGCTGCGACCAACGTCAAACGGGCATAATCGTCAAGCATCTCCTTGAGCTGCTTGTGGACCGATGCGAGCGATTCCTCCATCGTCGCAATCTGGCCGGCGATCTGGTTCGTTGTATCGTTGGCCTGTGCCTGCTCCAGGTTGGAAATCTTCGATTTGAGCTGTTCTCGTTGCCCGCGCAGCTCGGCGATTTTTAGCTCCAGATCCTTGTTTACAAGCTGAGCCAGCACGTGCCCGGCGGTCACGCGGTCACCAGGTTTCACGTTAACCTCGGCGAGATCCCCTTCCACGATTACGTACACGCTTTCGGCGTCGCGCGGGCGGATTTCCATGGGGGCCACGATGCGGTATGGCAGCGGAATGAAAACGATGGCCGCCACGACCACGGCCAGCACCCCGAGCGATGCGAAAAGGCGGGGCTTTTTCACTTGATCGATCCTCCCAGGCAGATAAAAGAAACGGCCGAGCTTGTAGAGCGGCATGCCCACCAAACTCACGAGCGAAAAGCCAGCCAGAATTTGCCCGATAATCTGCAGACGATACGGCTCCAGCACTTTGTACAAGAAGAAAAGAATGGAAAACGTCACCAGCCACATGTAAATCGCCGAGGCGACCGAATACAGCGCGAAGAACGCCTGATTCCGTT
Organism: Pirellulales bacterium; assembly: GCA_963829655.1. GTDB lineage: Bacteria > Planctomycetota > Planctomycetia > Pirellulales > JALHPA01 > JBBDYH01. The sequence goes on along the minus strand of CAWHJG010000002.1, from coordinate 2,934,142 downwards.
CGGGCAAAAACGGATCGTCGGGCTCCTTCAGACCGAGGCACCATTTGCCCGCCTTGCGGTGAAGGATCGTACTCGCCTTCTGGCGGAGATTTGGAATCTCGGTGAGGTCCGAAAGGATGTAATAGCCGTCATACCGCATCAGTGGGTTCGCGTTGAACATCAACGTGCTCACCGAGCAGACGAACATCGTCGAAAGCGCAAGCTGATTGACGATGGTTCCTGGATCGCTGAACCACCACACGTAGGTGGCAATGCTGGCGATCACCAGTTCGACGTACATGCCCGCCGCGCCGATGAACGCGCGCTGCCATTTGTTGGGCAGCATCCAGCTATCGGAAACGTTGCAGTAAAGGCAAGGCGTGAACACCAACAGCATCGCGCCCATCTCGTGGCACTCGCCGCCGAAGTATTTGCACGAGAGGCCATGGCCAAACTCATGAATTACTTTCGTAATGGCCATCGCCACCGCGAGCCAAATCCAGTTCTGTGCGGCAAAAAATTGGTGAAACGTCGGCAGCTTGGCGCGAAACACGTCGAACTGCACCGCCACCAGCAACAGCGCGGAAAGCCCAAACAGAATGCACAAGGTCGCCGTCCACTTGCTGAAGAGCCAGCGAGTGTACGGCAGCATCGCCGTGAGAATCCGCTCCGGATCAATGCCCTTGAAGCGGATCGCGAGGATGTTCGTCAGCGTGCCAAACAGCTTCTGCCGGCGCGTTCTCGCGACGGCGCTTCATGAGCTGTGGGCCTTGCCCCGGAAGATCAGCGATTACCAGGTTGCTGCGATGCAGCGTCCCGATCAGGCGGCCCAGCTCATCGAGGCCGATTTTTTGCGGCGCGAATTGTCGCTCGAAGCGCCGCTTCAGCTCGTCCAGGCTTGTCTGCCCGTCGAGCCACAGGAGGATATTGTACTCCTCCTCTTGGAAGCGGAAATAGTTTAAGCCGACAGGGTCCTTGACCACCCAGAACGGCGTGCCCTGATAGCGCGTTTCGCGGACCGCAAGATCGGGCCGCATCCGCACATTAAGCGGGCGAGCTGTGCTGGAAACGAGGCTGTCAGCAAGTGTGGGCATTTCTTTGCGATTGGTCGGCCGAGGCCACAAGCGCTTCGGCCGGCTTTGCGCCGGCCGTCGAAGTGCTGCGTTCGGTTCGAGGCGGCGACGCGGTTGCCGCCACTTTCAAAATCATCCTCGTTCGTTCATCAGGATCGTCAGGTCCACGGGCATGCCGGGCTGTAACAGCCAGCGACCGCGCTCTTTGCGGTTCTGGACCTCGGCTTTCACGATATACGTGTCGCGACCTTGAATGATCGGGCTGACGAAGGTAATCCGGCCCGTGAACTGCTCCTTGCGGCCTTCGGTCAGCAGGGCATCGACGACGACCTTCTTGTCCATCAGCAATTCGGGCGACAGCTCGGCGATGTTCGCCGTACCCTGGACCTTCAGTTGATCGAGGTTGACGACGTGCATGACCGGATCACCCGGTTTCACCCATTCCCCCTTGTGAAGGTAAACCTTGACGATCATGCCCTCGATCGGCGAGGTAATCTGACGGCGCTTCATCGCCTCGGTGGCAGCCTCGACTTCGACGGCCTTTGCGTCGGCTGCATGTCCCGACATCTTTCGCTCGGTTTGGGCCCGCTCGATTTCCAAGAGACCGCGCTCCCACGTCAATTTCAGTCGAGCAACTTCGACCTGCGAGATCGATCCGGACGTTTTTTCGTTGGCTTCGAGGGCTTTTTCCCATTCCTTTCTGGCAACCTGCGAGGCCTTGTGAGCGTAGCGCTCGTCTACGTCGCTTTTCGCCTTCTCCTCCGCGGCCTTCAATTCGGCCATGGCCGCCTTTCGCTGCATGCGCGGCTGGCTGTCCTCGATCTGGCCGACTATGGCGCCGCCTTTCACCAGGCTCCCTTCCACCACCCCAAGTTCAACGAGCAAGCCCGGCTCTTGAGCCGCAACCTTGGCCTCGTCCTTCAATAACACAAAGGAGTTGGACAGCCTCGGCTCGCTGGTCGCGGCACGTGCCTCCGTCGCTACTTCATCAAACGGGTTTCGAGCCGCTGCCTGACGGCGAGCGACGTCGCTGTTTTGGGCGGCGCGACTGTTCTGCGCGAAGCGCTCCGGCTGCGCAGACCAGGCGAACGTGCCGATTAGCGCAAGCAGCAACATTGCCGAGAGGGCAGGCTTGTTCATGAATGAGACTCCTTTGCTCTCCCCTCTGGGAGAGGGCCGGGGTGAGAGCATCCTCACCCAGAACTTTATTCAGTACTCTAAAAGAATCGGAACATTACCTTGGATTGCCACCAGGCGATCAGATCGTGGAACATTCGATAGCCGAGGCTCGAGTCGGCCGCAATAGATTTGCGCCTGCACCGTGGCCCCCGGCCGCGGCGGAGTCACCAGCTTTGACGGATCATCGATCTTCACGCGGATTAGCACAACGTTGCCTTCTTCGCCGCGCACTTCCGCGATTGAGTGGACTTCCTTGATGGCGCCGACGTAGGTCACGTTGGGATCGGTGGCGACGACGTATTCGACTTTAAGGTCTTTCGCGCCGTGTTCATTCTGCGCGCAGGAGGATGTGCCCCATTCGGTCCTCCGGCATCTTGATTTCCAAATCCCAATCCTTCGTGGTGTCGGCAACGGTCAGCAGCACCTGTCCCTTGTCAACGGGACGGTTCAGAAGCGTCTCCTTCACCTGCCAAGTCAGAATTTTTCCTGTGATCGGCGCTTTCACGACCAGCCGTTCCTTCATCTCGTTTGCGATCGCTAGTTGCTCCCGATAGCTCTTCAGCGCTTCGTCGGCCGCGTCGATCTCGCCGTTGATCCGGATGGCCTCCGACTCTTCCATCCGTTCGGTTTGCTGCTTGTACAAGCTGGCCTGTTTTTCAATGGTCTCCGCAATCTTCCCTTGAATGTCTTGGATTTGGATGTTGAGCTGCGGGTTCTCAAGACGCAACAAGGGGGCGCCTTCGACTACTTCCGCCCCCTGAATCGCGTTCTTCGCCACTGCATTTACCTTTCCTTCGATCCCCGCGAACACATCGCGGCGCACGACCGGCTCCAGCGTGCCGCGCCATGCAGCTTGAAGTCAACGCGAATTAAGAACATCGACAGCAACAACGCCGTGACGATGCCGAGCACCGTCAGCGTTTTGGGCAGGTTTCGCGAGGCGACGATGACTTTGCTCTTGCCGATCGTGCGCCACAACGGCATCAAGAACAAGCTCTGATGCTCGATCGAATTCGTCATCGCCGAGGCCGAGTGGTCGCGGACCACTTCGATCCGCCGCATCATGCCCTGCGTGAACGCCTCGTCGGTAATCTGTTCGATGATCAGCGCACCGATGAAATCCTGCCGCGTTTGCTCTTCGGCCAATTCCCGCGGCGTATCGGTCGGCTTGGCCAATGGCAGGATCGCGATCGACTTCGTGTGCGACTCATCGACGTAGGCTTCAAGCGCCTCCTCGACCTGCGGCGCCATGTTCGTCGTGTCGCCGCTGTACCACACCGGTTCGCCGCCAGCGACCACCACGCTCGCCAGCTTGTCGAGATACGCGATCGTGTTCGAGCGGCGATCAAATGTTTCCTGGCCGCTAACGGCTTCCACGCGCGACTTCCCGCCGCGCTTGATCGCCACGCTCACGCGGTCGCATTCGATCAACCGCCGACCTTCGTTGGCAATCGTGTACGCCGTCGCGCGCGGATCGAGACCTTGATGCGCCAGCCGTGTGAACTGCTCAAGCTGCGTCCACATCACCTGGCGATCGGTGAACAGCCGCAGACGGTGAGTCTTGAGATAGTCGCCGGCCAGCTCGCACATCTGAAGCACGAACCGCAAATAGCCCCGCTCGACCGCGGGACGCGGATTGGGCCGCTGAAAGATCTCGACAAGCCCCTGCAACTCCTGATCGCTGCGCAGCGGGCCAAGCACGAGCAGATATTCAGTCGGGTTGCCGGTCTGATCGTCCCCCTCGCCCGAGTGCGGCGCCGAAAGCGTGCCCTGCCCGCTCGTGACGATCTTGCGCAACAGGCGCCCGTGCTTCTCCTGATCTTCTTTGCGATCGGCGAGCTTCGTGTTGCGGAGGTTGATCTGATAGGCCAGCTCCAGCCGGCCACCTTCGCCAAGGATCCAGATCGCGCCGGCTTCGGCCGCCAAAGCCTGCACCAGCTTATTAAGAAAACCCTCGTAGAATTCCGGCGGCGTGACCTCGGAGCGCGATAGCGCCTCGATTTCGGAGACGAGCCCGCGAATCTGTGTCCGCGTCTGGTCGAGCAGTTCGGGATCGACGGCCGCTTGCTGGCTCGACGACTGGCTGGATCCGGAGCTCATAGATTGGATGGTTTGAGAGTGCTTGCAGGTCTAATGTGCTACGGCAGCCGAACGGCAAACGTTTGAAAACCGCCACGGTTTCACGGAATTCGACCAATTGCCCCCAATCGGTCGCAAATGTACCTACCGGCCACGAACGGCTGATCTCAAAACAGTCGCGGCTCCTGCCGGACTGGCAGTTGGTCAAGCGGCCCGCCTCCTTATGCGAGTTCTGGACCATAATCAAAATCGGCCTGCCGAAGCGGTAGAGTTTGCCTAATCACTGTCGTTTGAGCCTCGGCCGGCCGATGGCCAGGGGTCAAAATGCTCTAAAGCGTTACAGCCAAACGCTTACCGCCACGCTAGCTGGATTGGGGCCGACGCTACTTGGAAAGACGAGAGCCGAGGGCCGTGCGGCGTCCCGAGCTTTTGGCCCGATTGCATCTCATTTTATCCGGTTTCGCGAGTACGGGCTATCGCGCTGGCCCTCGTTTCGCTGTGGTTCGAAGCTGGGCCGCCGTTCCAATAGATGCAATCGCTTCAATTGGCAGAGCTTATTGCAGCGAAACCGTAATCGACGTGAAGGAAATCCCCAACAAGTGACACGAGTGCTTGCCATGAACAATAACCCCAAGAACTCTTCGGCCTGGGAATCAGTCCCCTTTCCTAGCTTCTCGAAAGTAACCAGCTCCAGGCGCTTTGACGTCGTTGTCGTCGGTGGGGGCATTACCGGCCTGACCGCGGCGTACTTGCTGAAGCGCGCGGGCAAGAAGGTTTGTGTCTTGGAACGTGAGCGCGTCGGTGGCGTCGATACGCGCCACACGACGGCACATCTTACATGCGTCACCGACATGCGTTTGCAAAAGCTGGCCAAGCATTTTGGCAACGACGGAGCGCGACTGGCGTGGCTGGGCGGAGCGGCGGCGATCAACACAATCGAAGAAATAGTTGCGGCGCTTGGAATCAGTTGCCAATTTACGCGCGTGCCCGGCTACCTGCACGCGTCGCTCGACGGAACGAAAGACGAAAGTACCGATCTGAAGGCAGAAGCCGATCTCGCGCGAACTCGGGTTTGATGCCGCCTTTCTCGATTCGGTCCCATTGGTCGGCAAACCAGGGATCCGATTTTCTAACCAGGCCAAGTTTCATCCGCTGTTGTACCTGGCTGCATTGGCGCAGGCGATCGACGGCGAGGGTTCGGCGGTGTTCGAGCAAGCTGATGTGTCCGAAGTACAGGACGAGCCGCTGGCCGCCAAAGTTGGACGGCACACGATCGAATGCGATTACCTGGTGATTGCCACGCATGTGCCGCTCATGGGGAAGACCGGCATTGTCAGCGCCACGCTGTTTCAGACCAAGCTCGCGCCGTACACATCATACGTCGTGGGAGCGACGATGCCGCGCGGGAGCGTCCCCGAGGCAAGCTTCTGGGACACAAGTGACCCCTACTACTATCTGCGGATTGATGCAGGTCAGAACTCGGACTACGCGATCTTTGGCGGCAACGATCACAAGACCGGACAGGAGACACAGCCCGACGCGAGCTTTGGCGAATTGGCGGCGCGGCTCCACGATCTCCTCCCCGAAGCCAAGATCGACCGCCAATGGTCAGGGCAGGTGATCGAAACGCACGATGGTCTGCCGTATATCGGCGAGACCGCCGAGCGCCAATTCGTGGCCACCGGTTTTTCGGGCAACGGCACGACGTTCGGCACGCTGGGGGCGATGATGGCATGTGACGCAGTGCTTAGTCGCTCCAACGCGTGGCAGGATCTATTCTCCGTCAACCGCAAAAAAGTCAGCGGAGCGTGGGACTATCTCAAAGAGAACCTCGACTATCCGTACTACCTTGTGCGAGATCGACTGGCCCCGGCCGAGGGAGATTCTCCGGACGACGTCAAACCCGGCGAGGGCAAGATCCTCAAGCTCGACCGTCAGCGCGTTGCTTGTTTCCGCGACGATAACGGTAAAGTTACCAAGGTGTCGGCCGTCTGCACGCACATGGGCTGTCTCGTGCGCTGGAATCGTGCCGAAAAGACTTGGGACTGCCCGTGCCATGGCTCGCGATTCCATGCCACGGGCGAGGTGATGGCAGGGCCGGCCGAGGAATCGCTCGCGCCGATTTCGGGCCAGAAGCAAAAGCAGGCGCCGCCGCTCAGCGCTCAAAAGAAAAAACCGGTGCGTCAGCGTTCGGCCGCCCGAGATAAAGATCGAGAATTAGCCTCGCGGCGATCACGCCGAAAGTGATTCCGTTGCCGCCGTAGCCGAGCGCGAAGTAGGTATTCGCGCGATTCGGCCGCTTGCCGATGAAAGCCAGTCCGTCGTTCGTCTCGGCGAACGTGCCGGCCCAGGCGCAAGACGGTACGAATTCGGCCGCTGAAAACAGCTCCTTGAAGCGACGAGTAAGCTCGACTACTTTTCGCTCAGTCAATGCATCTCGTGTGTGGTCGCTCGCAAAAGCGGTGTCCGCGCCGCCAATCAGGGCGCGACCGTCCTCCGTTTGCCGCGCGTAGAAATACGGCCGTGATGTTTCCCAGATCAGGCAATTGTCGGGCCAACCCTGAATGGGCGCAATCGGTTCGCTGGCGACGGCATACGTGCTTTGCAAGTTCCCGGGCGGCGACTTCAACTGTTCGTGCGCTTCATAGCCGGTGGCAAACACCACAGCTCGTGCCGTGATTCGGCTTTTGGGCGTTTTCAGGATCACCTGCGAATTGGTTTCTTCCGTCGAGATCACATCGCTCTCGGCGTACACGCGCAGGCCTGACGCGACGGCGCGAGCGAGCAGTCGCTGCGTGAATTGATAGGGATCGATTTCGCCGTCGCCGCTCGAATAGATCGCCGCCGGCGCGAATGGACGAGATCTCGGCGAGCTGCGCCGAGAAAGATATTGCAAGTCAAAGCCGTGCTCACGGCGGCACTTGAACTCTTGTTTCAGCCGCCGCGCGTGCCACCAACGGCTGGCAAAGTACAGGCTCTTCCGCCGGGCGAAGCCGCACGAATCCCCCAACTCCTCGGTCAATTCTTCCAGCTCATCGATTGCGCAATCCCCGGCGATAAGCATGGACGGCGCGGTCCTTGCCGACCTTGCGAATCAGGTCGGACAAGTGCATATCGACTTCATACTGCAACAGACCCGTGCTGGCGGCGGTGCTGCCTTCGCCCGGCTGTCGCTTGTCGAGAAGCAGCGTGTCGATGCCGTGGCGAACGAACAGATGGCCGAGCAGCACGCCGGTGATGCCGCCCCCGACTACGGCGACCTCGCAATGCAGATCACCGGAGGCCGCGGAGTACGAAGGCGCGGCAGGAGCATTCACGCGCCAGTGCGGCACGCCGGTGCGAAGATTCATGCCACGAGAGAACGAAAACGCGGCAGCCGCGTCAAGGCGTACTGGCCATGTAGCGCCTCATCAGGAGCAGCCGTGAGTGAGCCAGGCTCCCTTGCGACTCAACACCCCCGGGATATAATCCAGGGTCCCGTTTTTTGCGGTCGAAGGCGTGCGAACCAACGCCGGCGGAGACCGTCTAAAGAATTGCGGGACAACGCCTTGGGGGGTGTAGCTCAGTTGGTTAGAGCGCTAGCCTGTCACGCTAGAGGCCGCGGGTTCGAGTCCCGTCACCCTCGTTTAGAAAGTCTGCGACTGACATAGTCGCAAATCCCAACCGTGTCTCTCTTTGTGAAGCCTAATCTACAACGGGGCTGAGTCAAGACACGGCGCGTTCTATCTTCTCTGGCTTGCCGATTTGCGCAACTCCTTTGCCATCGGTAGGGACAAATCAGGGACAAGCTAGGGACAAGGGTGCGCAGATTGCGCATCTGGAGGCCTGCGCAGGCGCGGTCTTCGTGACTTCCACAGCGTGGTCGGCGGCCGGGAGAACCTGAGATAGGTTTGATTAAGAAAGGCCAATCAGCGATGAACACTGACCACCTGAGCAAGACAGCAGCAGAAGCCGCGATGCGTGGAGCCGCCGACTACATTCGCGCCCACAATCTCCATCCCGACCTAGACGCCGTGGTTGCGGTCCTACGGCAGATTGTGCTGCCCGCCTAAGCGAAGCTCTGGCCGATGCGAAGGAAGCGATGGATTGCGGAATCGACTCAGATAGCCGAGACCACGTTCTTAGCGTCAATGCGCCTTTGTGGTCACGACGCCGTCAAAGCCGTGCGGGACACGGTCGTGCTTCCGGCGGCCTAAAGGTGCGAACAAAGGACCGCCGCCTAGGAGTAACGACGGCGGCCCCACTCACCTGGAGTATTTGTTACTCGCATTCGGTGCTAAGCAGCACTCTGACTTGCGGGCTTATTGCCGAGATTGCTTTCTTGATTCGCTCGCCAGTTTCCAAGTCCGGTAAGTCGCCAAAGATATTCCGGTTTCCGCTTTCCAAGCATTGTCCCGACTCGGCCTCAATGCCGTGCTTGCGGAAAACAGCAAGAATCGGCTTGTCGAATCGAAAATCAGATAGCGCTGTTGTCATAGTTCGCGCACACCGATAGCGGTTCGTCGTCGATGTGGCGTTCGGCGATACCTAGTCGCCTTACGTACTTCGCTTTCGTAGCCGCTTCCGTATCCCGACTGCCAACCGGCATCGCGGCCGACTTTAAATCCGGCTTGAAGCTTGCGCACGATTCGCAGGTATGATCGTTGTCATTCATGGTTGCCATTCTCCAGGTGGTGGTAGTTGTCCGCCGTAGTGGCGACAGTCTTACTACAACCGCCAATCACTACTGGAAACCCAATCGCCGCAACAATGACCTAGTTCAACTAGCTACGAACTAGCTACGAACTACCGTCATAAGAATTTCAACCGCTGCAATTTGACTAATCGGAACCCTGACCTACGTTTGAGTTGCAGGCAGATTCAACACTGATTCGACACCTTGGAGAAGCACCGATGACCACGCAAGAACTGGAAGCCGAAAACATAGCCGCGAAAGAGTTGATCGCGGAGCTTGTGGCCGAACTGATAGCCGCCGATGCCGTTGGGGGTGACAATGAGTGACGAAACACTATGGGCCGCCTTCCAAGCTGGCGACGAAAACGCCTGGGATGAATTGCAAGCTCGCCACTGCGCGCCCGTGACTAAGTACACTGCGATGCGCGTAGGCGATTCATCACGGGCGGAGTCGATCGTCGCGGACGTGTTTCAACGGATTAGGAATTGTCGTGAACGGACGCCCGTGGCATTCCGACCGTGGCCGTACACGCTGGCGAATTCGCTAGCCCATGCCTGAAACGAAAAACGGCCACGGGTTTCTGACCCGTGGCCGTTTCTGTTTTCAAACAATACGGTATGCGCACGTCCGCCGTGCCGCTGGCGGTTCGCAAGGAAACCTTGTCGCCAGCGTCAACCGGAATCTCTACTTCGCCGCCTACGTCTAGAACGAAGCCGCCGCCGAATAGAACCGGCTGGCCGCCAAGGTTCTTGAGCTTGACGCCGACGTTCGCTCGGAAGCTCGGCAGACTGACGGGCGCGGTGGTTACGCAGCGCTCCCGTATGGAACTCGGGGTGAGTTTGTTTTTCTATCGTCATTAGGCTACCTCTATGCCAAATTGTGCGGCGTTGACTTCGGACGCTGTCCAAGCCGCCGCCGTGTCGGGGTTCTGTTCCAGAGATGCGCTTGCGAGTGACGTAAGACGTTGTGCCGATTGCTTGCCCAGCGTCTTCGCTGTCAGTCGATCCAGACTTCGCGTGAGTTTTCAAACTGAACGGCGTTCCGTCCGATTCAGCGCAGACCGTGTTGACCGTGATGCCGTTGACCTCGCCGACGTTGCTGACGTTGCCGTACTGATATAGATCGGTGTGACCCGACGTGCTGGACTCTACATAGTCCGTTGCACCGTTTGGCGCGGCATCGTCCACGAGTGCGCTGTTGTCAGAACCCGTGCTAGGCGTGAAGTCGATGTTGTCGCCTTCCGCCGTGGGAAACAGCGTGACGATTTTCCGGCTGCCGAGAAAGTTGTTGTTGACGCTGCCGGAGCCGTCCAGAATGAATAGATCGTCAACGCATTGTCCATCGCCGGCCACGCCCAAAATTTCTACGATGTTGTGAAAATCGTTGGAGCCTGCGCGCGTGTCTGTGCTGGCGTTCTTGCGCCACGGTCTGGCCGTTTATGCGAAGCTCGTATGAGCCGCCGCTGTTCGCGGTCACGACCTTAAATTCCAAGTAGAACCATGTGCCGGTACTGACGCCCGCGCCGATCGTCGTGACAAGCTCAGTGGTCCCTAGCCGAATCTTAAATTCGCCGGGGCCGGTAAGCATGACGTTCATGCCGAGCGATATGCCATCGAAAAACCGGAGTAGCGGGGTGTCAAAGCTGGCTATCGTCGAAAACTTACAGGCGAATCCAACAATCAGCGTGTTGTGAGTCGTCAGCGCGGCCGACTTGAGGGAACTATTGGACGAGTTTAATTCCAGACTCTTACCGTTGCCGGGTATTCGCGGGTCTTCAATGTCTGCGCTGCTACCCGTACTGATTCCGACACTCGCCCACGGGCCGGGAAGGCCAACAGGGGCCGCGCCGTTTGTGGTGCCGTAAGAATCAAAACCATCAAGTAAGAGAATGCTCATAGTTGGCCTGTTCCCCTTCGTAATTCGCGCCGATAGACGCCATAACTTCGCCCCACTCCGCCAGCGCCCTTTACGCCGTGTACGTGTACGTCGCCGACGCTGGTATTGTTGGTGACGCTGCCGCCATCTTGTCGGAACACTGGAGCGTCCGGCATTGATGGCTTGTAGTTGCGAAAAGAATTCCGCGATGAATTGGCGTTGATAACCGTTTCGCCAGGCGACAACATGGCCGGGATGGTATCGGTCCCCCGTGCGAATCCGCCGTCAGCAAAGTAAGCCGAACCGCCGAAGGCGGGGCCAATGGGATGGGATCGCGCGGGCTAGCAAACGTAACCTGACTGGCGCAATCCAGGCATCGGCCCCGATCTGTAGTGCGGTTGCGGCCGTTTGAGCAGTTGCTCGTCAGCAGCGGCGTGCTGTCGATTTCTTTCTTGAGCATCCGCACCGGTCTGTAGTCCAGGTGCAACAGGTTTTTCACCTGCCTGAATTACCCTATTCATCAAGTCGCCAGCGGTTATGCTGCCGCCCGATGTATCGCGCAGTCTGTTGCGACGTTTTAAGCTGCTCCGTTGCCTTGACCGCTCGTTCGATGTTCGCGGCAGTCTGACCGGTGGTGCTGGCCATCGCCTGCGCGGCCGTGGAAGACGCATTCAGCGCCTGCGTGGTCGCATTCGTGCGCTGAGCCATCAGCGCCATCGTCGATTCAGCAACCTTGATCGTCGCGCCGGCCCGGCCGACCTCATCAAGCCACCCCATCTTGTCCGACAACTGCGAGAACGCCGAGCCGAGTGCTACGGCCTGTTCTCGCGTAACGTCGGTGCGCGTGCTCATCTGCACCAGCGTATCGACCGCGCTTTTCAAGTGCCGATCTAGTTCGCTGTCGCCAAGTTGCGCACTCATGCTTTGCAGAAGCAAAGCGCCCTTTTCGACACTGGCGTTGAATGCTTGAACTCTTGCCTGGGTAGAAGGTCCGGCATTAACTTGGCGGTGCACTGTACTATCTCATTCTGACTGACCATTGAGGCCGTCAACTCGTCAAGCTCCGCGCTCTGGCGTGCTCTGTCGCGCAGGCCCTTACCCAAGTCTGCGCACGACTTCGGTCGCGCCACCAGCGGCGATACGGCCTACCGTTTCGGCGACGCGCGCCAAACTGTCAGACTTCCCCAAGATGTTGTCCAGGGACGCGCCCGCCCTGACCAACCCTTGACCGAATCCGAGCGTGACCGCATTGGAAATTTTGTTCCATGCGACCGACGCTCTTTCAGAGTCGATAGCCATTCGCTCCGAAAATCGGAAGTTAAATTCTTTTTCCGACTGTTCGCGGATAAATCTCAGGTGCTCGCGTGATGTTGCGAACTGGTCATTCGCCAGACTCATCGCGCCGCGGATCGCTCGCACGTTCGGCAGAATGCGATTGAGCGCGTCCGCTGAGCCGCCAGCCGATTGAATGACGGCCTCAAGTGCGCCGCTGAACCCTCGGAGCCGGATAAGCTCTTGTCCGCTCGTTGCGCAAGCTCTTGGATGACCCGTTGCATTTCCTTTGACGGCTTTGTGAAGCTCGAAAGGATTGCCCCGATTTGCGTCGCCGACTCCGCTGGGTTGGTTCCCTTGGTTGTGAGTGTGGTAAAGAGCGATAGAACTTCCTCAAGCTCAACGCCGAGCGCCTTCGCCTGGGGAGCCACGCGACCGAAGCTAGCGCGCTAAGGTCGGCCACGGACAACTTACCCTTGTCAACACTGGAGAAGAACGCTGCCGCGAATTTGTTCGACTGCTGAGCGCTCGCACCGAAGGCGTTCAGACTCGTTGACAACAAATCCACTGCCTGGGTTTGCGATGCAACGCCTACTTTCGCGAGCTTCGCCGCTGCTCCAAATATCTGCTGCTGTTCGCTCGCATCCTGGAAGCCAGCCGAAACAATTTCAAGTCTGCTGTTTGCGACTTCGAGCAGGTCGATTCCGAATGCGTCACTGAGCTTCCGGCTGCTGCTGACAAGCTGGTCAAGGTTCGCGGTGGGGTCGATGCTCCGAATGTCGGCTAACTTCTTCTCGAACTCGGAGAAGCCGATAGCTGCGTCGGCAGCCGCCGCGCGAATCTGCCTGAACGAACTAACGACAAATTGAGTAAAGACAATGCGCGACATCAACGCCATTGATGTAGTCAGTCGGTTAACAGACTGATTCGTCGCATTGATGCTTTGCGTCGCCGCCGCCATTCCGGTGGTTGTGTTGTTCGCAAAGTTGCGAACGGAGCCGCTGAGTTGACGGCTAGTGCTCTGGAGCGTGTTGGCGACGCTGTTGAGTCGGGCTTCAAGTGCCGCATAGCTAGTGTCTAGCTGCTTTAAGGCAGCAAGGGCCTGCGAGGCATCTATGCCGAACTGTTGATTGATTTGATCTGCCATGATTCACTTTCTAAAGAAAAACCCGCACGACCGGCCGCAATGGGGAGACCGGCCGTGCGAGCGCGACGAAAACGAACGCTCTCTACCCTCGCCCGGTTAATCGCGACAGCAATGATCGCTTCGGCGCAGGCGGCGGCGCATGCGCGGCAGCGTGACGTTTCCAGTAGGCCGAATGGTTCGCGTGGTGTTCCGCTTCGCGTGCGATGACCTCGGGTGAAACCTCGGTCTGGTCAGGGGCCACGGCTTGCCTTCGCGCCTCAATCGAAGCCGGCCACGCTGCCACGCCGTTGTACTGGTCTGGCGTGAAGGGGCCGATACCGTCAGCCGGCCTATCGTGCATGAGGTAGAAAGCCCTGACCGGCTGACCGTCGCAGTCGGTGCTGTAGCCCAGCACTTCGCCGCCGCCGACAGAGTGAACGTGTAGCGGGCCAGTCAACACGGTTTCGCGCACAAAGCGAAGACCGGCAACAGGCCGGAACCAAATCACTGCGCACTCTGTGCCGAGCAACTCATTGGTTATGTGGGGGTGTCTCATACCTTTTCAATTCGTTTCGGAGTTGTTGCATTCGTGATGAGATTAGCCGGCGCTGGCGGTTATCGACTTGATTGCGAATCAACTTCGCTTCCAATTCGCCTAGCTCGATGCGGATTAGTTGTGCGCGGTTCACTGCGCAGCCTCATGTGCCTGATACATTTCTCGCCGCTTTTCGGCGGTTAGCTCTGGCCGGATGTTTCCGGGGCCGCCGTCCTGCGCCTCAATCAGCTGCGCGGCGTGATCCAAACACCATTGACGCGCAATTGTCTTTTCCTTTTTGGTGCTGGCCGGGAACTCTTTCCCGTCGATGATGCAACGGAAGCCGCCGCCGGCGCGGATGGTGATGAATTGTTCTAGGTTCATTGGTCGTTATCCTTTCTAATGTCATTTAATTTCTGCTGACTCTCGGCAACTCGCAGGTTCGCTTGCGCTGATTCCATCGCGGACTTATCCGCCGCAATCTGTGCATCGGACGCCTTGAGTCGATCCGCTCGAAGCTGAGTGTCCGTGATCCGCTCCGTAACCTCGCGGAATGCTGCCTGTAGGTCTTCAGGCGATTGCCATTCCTCACTACGCGCAAGCTGGATAGCCAACAGAATGTCATCGGGACTGGCGTTGGGGTACGTTCTACGGCCTTCCTTTTCGAGATAGTCGGCCTCTTCTCGGTAAAGCTGGACAAGGCGGTTGTCCCCGAGCGTGCTTCGGCGTTCGGTTTCGGTGGCCTGCGCTTCCATCTTGCGAATCTCAGATTCGTAGATGTGAATTTGCGTGTCGATCAAGCTGCGTTCACTTGGAGCCGCTAGCCGCTTGGAGTCTTTCAGTTGTGACAGCCGCTCTTTCGAGGATCGCAAAACCTGCTGGGCATGCGTTTCACGTTGTGCTGTCCGCTCAGCAGTCTCTTTGGCGATGCGTTCGCGAGCTTGCGCAAATGCTTTGTCTTCGCGCGGGCGCTCTTCGTAGCTCTTGATAGTGCCGTCGGCGCGAAAGTAGCTCGGGTCAAGTTTTGTTGCATCAGATTTCATCGTCGCTGTTTTCCTCTTGTTTAGGATTCGTATTTGGCGTCCAGGGTGTTCAACATTTGTGCACGCGCACCAGCGTATGCGGACCGACGCCACGAGCTTCAAGTCGCCGAATCGCTTCGCGGACTGGATTCGTGTACGTGTCGCCGCCTTCGTAGTCCGTTGACGCATACGTCAACAAGCTGTAGAGCCAACCTTGCTCGTGCTGCGAATCTGTATTCAAGCCCACGGCCTGAATGATTTTTTCAAACGCATTCATCTAACTTTCCTCATCGGTAAGGGGAAACTCGCCACGCCGAAAAATTCGGCGCGGACTACTGGAACAGGTGTTTTTGATTCGAGCGCAATTTCGCCAAACTCAGGCGCATGTCGGCCTCATCGCGGCAATGTGTCAGGTAGCTGGCCACTACCTGGTGACGCCCGAACTGAAGGCGCAGCGGTTTGAGTAACGCTCGAATCAACGCGAATTTTTCGGCAGGGATCATGCTTGCCTCTTGTGAAAGTTGACCCGTGCGCACGGCCGCGCCACGGATCATGCAGCGGTGGAAACCCGTGGCCCGCTGGTGTGAAAAGTGGCCGCGCCGCCGTACGCTTCGACGGCGCGGCCCGGCAGCAAACAATTGCTGCCGACGTGTAAGAAAATGAGTCGCGCGGAGAACGCGCCGCACGACTCAAACCCAGCCGTTAGCTGGTACGGGGCGAATCATTTCGGCGCGGACGCCGTGAATCTGATTACCTTCGTATCCTTATCATTCGTCGTCGGTTTTTCGCTAAACGTGACGCCTGCCCCCACCAGTGTGAACTCATTCGAGTCCAGGAACCGGCGCAACGGTCGAATGTCTGCCGGTAGTTTTTGCTGCGAGTGGACCAAAGTTGATAGCGCAGCGGCCGTGCCTTCCCACTCGCCTTTCTCGCGAACAAACTCAACGAGATACTGGAGCCGATCATCCATGTTTCGTTCGGCGAGCTTCCGAGATGCTTGTGTTTCGACGATAGGCACGACAAGCCGCCCTGTTCGCTTCGGAAACGTGATGCTCATAAGAGTGTGCATCATCGCTGGCCCCTCGGCACTCAATCTCGCAAGTAGTTCAGTCTTAGGAATCTCGCGCTTAAGTGGTCCGACATTCAACGGCTGGATGCGAGTGTCACCGGGGAGCCGTGGGCAGGCATCCTGATGATTGGCGCACTGAATCCAGTGTGTGTAGTTAGGAACCTCGAAAGGATCGGCGTACATGCGCCGGATTGATAACTTGAGCACCGTCACGGCGTCCTTAATCTTGGCGGCCGCGCCGGGTGACTTGCGAACGTCCTTTTCCTCGACAACACACAGGACCGCGCCATTAAGTTCGCCATTGAAGTCGCTCTGATTGGTCAAGGCGCGATCGGCCTTGACGACGCCCTTCGTTACTAGAAGCTCGAATGATTCATGGAGAATGGACTTGCCGCTGTTCTCGGGACCGAACAGAAAGATGTACGGCGTGCGGGCGAATGGTTCGCGAAGGATCGACGCAAAGATTACGCGAAGATAATCGGCCCCTGTCAGGATTCCCGCCTGTCGCGCCAATCAATTTTGGGAAGGTAGGCGTCCAGGTCGAATCCGACGTGATCGAAAATCATATCCCAGTGCGCCGTCGATCCGGGGATCGGCTGATAAACGTACTGAGGCGCACCCGTGTTCCACGTTCGGGCCGCTGAGTCTTCCTCAGGCGCGAATGGGATCGAAACTAACTGCCACGGGCGACGTGACAGGTGTCCCATGATTTGCTCGGCTTCCAGTTTCGGATAGCCGAGACCTTGCAACACCATTTTGATGTCGCCTGACCCGCGCCGTCCCCAATCGCCGTCTAATTTCTTGACTGCCCAGCCATGTGGCCTGTCGCCTGCCTCAAGGCAACGTATGGTGTCGTCTAGGTTCGGATCGGCGGTCTGGTCAAAGAATCGACCTAGCACGCACTCCCAATGTTTGCCCGTGTTGATATGGCGAGCGGGCGGAGTGTCAGTGTCGCGCCGGTCTGTGCGGACGACTAGGTTCGATTGGGCATTCAGGCGAATGACATACGGGCGGTCGGCGAATGGCGGAGTGTAGGCGAAGGCGGCCGCGCATGTTGCGTGTTCGATTTTGTCTGGCGGGAACTCGAAGCCCTTCAAGGTGCTTAGCTCTAAGCCGCCATGATCGCGGCAAAGAGATCGGAACGTAGACATTGGTTGCTCGTTAATGCTCGGATAGAAAAACGGCCGCCCGTGCCGAGCAAACACGGGCGGCCTCACAGCAGCGTGGATCAGACGCCGAGATTTATGCTTTGACTAAATAGCCGTCAGAACCGACCACCCACTTCGCAGGCGGTTCCAGAGTGACGCCGGGAACGGTCGCGATGTTGCTGGAGTCCAAGCCGACTCGCAGGCCGTGAGCTTCTAGCTCCTGGACGAATCGCCAGCGTGGCCACAAACTTTTCTCACGCTCCGGCAAGCGCTGCAAGAACTGGTTGCGGAGTTTGCGGACGGCCGTGCGGCCCCTGGGATCGTGGTGCAAGGTTTCGACGAACTGGTCAATGGACATGAGATTGGCACCTTACGGAGTCAGGACGCCCGCAGCTTGCAGGCAATGAGATTCGTACACCTTTACCATCCGCCAGATTCCGACCCGCAGTCAGAATATTTGGCGGTACAGGCAAGTTTGTACCGTTTGGGCCTCTGGATTCAGGCAGACCCCCTCTACAAGGAATTATCTACCAGACTGCCAGGTACATTCAGGGTTTGGTCAGAATCCCCTACAGTTATTATCTACCAAACCGTGACCCTCGATCAGGATCACAGAAACATTGGCCTTCACAAGGAATCATGTGCCAAATTGCCGGGTAGATTCAGGCGTACACACTGATAATTTGTTCTAATTCAGGAAAACAGGACCGGCCTGGAGAAACCCGGAACCGATAACCAAACCGATAACTTTTGTAAGTTGTTGATAGCTCAGGGTTTACAGCGAGGAATTCCGGGTTTCCGGGTTTCCGGGTTTCAAATCAACCCCTTAAGGGGCCTGAATCACTTTTCTAATAGCTGAGATCGCTGGAAAAACCCGGAAACCCGGAAACCCGGGTTTTCTTCACCTAAGTCTAGGCGTGGTAGGGACTTAAAAAAGTTACCCATTTGGGTAGCGGTTCCGGGTTCCAATAAACCCTTTGCTGGACTCGACTTAGCTGGGCCAGCGGGTAGCTCCGCCTCACGCGCGGTTAATGCCGCACGCTGACCACCAACCCCTAAGCCGTCGTGATCCGCACAACCGGCAAACTCGGGATACTCGATGCAACCTGCAAGACTCCACCGACCTCCAGCGTTATCCGTTGGAGGCAGTGTCGCCGCAACTGTAATCCAGATAACATGTTGCGACACCACTCCACTGCCCTTGTCCCTGACTTTCCGGGGACAAGCTCGCCCGAACGTCTAGGGCGGCCGATCCTAACTCCACTGGCTCGGGCAGCCGGGAGCCTCAGCAACGGCCACAGAGGGGCAGCTAGGTGGCTTTGCAGCGATTGTGCGGGCTTCACTGATGCCTGCATCCTGTCTCCATCGCTACTGTAGATATATTCATAGAATTCAGACGAACCGGTAGGGGAGGGTCAAATCGGGACGACCGTGCCAACCGGTATAGCCGTCTTAACCCCCAGCCCTTTCGTCTGTTGTAGCACTGTCGCTATGGGGAGCACCGCGTTACGTTACAAAACGGTTGCGACAAGTTTATGACTATTCGCTTGGAGTGGCTGCAAGCGACAGTATCGACGTACCTAAGCGCTCTCATGTCGATGATCGGATGCCCTTGCTGTCTAATTCCTCAAGCGTACCCGCGATGAGCAAATTGTTTTTCTGGCGCACGCCATCCGTTAATCCAAGTCGCGTTCTCGCCCGGTTTTGTGCCTCAGTCCATTTGTCGGCCCCAACGTTTGACTGAATCGCATCAAAGATGTTACGCGACCACATAACCAAATTGTCGCACCAAAGGTCGGTGGCCGGAAATGGATCGGGTTTCGTGTCGCCGGATAGTCTCAGAATGCACGAGTTGTCACGCTCATGCTGCTTCCTTTGGTCTGGCCTTGTTTCATTCCCGTCAGCATCGAACACAACAAAGACGGGAATATTCAATTGCTTTGCGATTGCCAGAGGTCGGCTGAGATTTGGCTTACCCTGTGCTACCACGAAATGGCAACCCAAGCACCTGAATTGATCCCACTTACCATTATTGCAAGTGTGGCCACGAATGCAATATCCTCCAGCCCTTCCACTAATATTGCAAACGAGCAAAAGAAGATTTCTCGCTGCGACGGCTGCATGATCTGTTCGATTTTACTCATCAAAACTGTCGGCGGTTTCGGGGACTCGCAGAGAGCAGTGGTGATACAGTCCGAAACTTTCTTGTACGTGGTGCCACGGACACAAGTGCATCGTGCATCACGATCCTTGCGCACCCATTCGCACTCCCTCAAAACCTTTGGTCGTGACAAAGTACGGGCTATGTGTCGTGACAATGATTTGCGTGTTCTTTCCGCTAGTGATCCGTTCGAGCAGGCTTGCAAAGTGTTGAGCTTGCGGTGGATGTTGGTAAAGCTCCGGTTCCTCAAATCCCAGCAACAATGTCGGTCCAGCATCGGCGTCGTAACCGGCTAACTCTTGCAGCATTGACACCAAGAACGACCGTTGTAGGCCGTGGCCAAGTCGAGCTACAGCCCCCATAAAATCATCCTCGCCAATCTCAACGCGGGCGAGCGGCTGATTAATCACAAGCGACTTTTCGTAATCGTAGTGCCAATCTAGTGACAGACGGATACCAGGATTAGTCCAGTCTTGCAGTCGCTTTTGAATGGACCCTTGTAGTTCGTGCAAGGTGCTTCGTTCAGCGTCAACAATCTCTTTGTACCGCCCCTCTAATTCCCTCTTAAGCTCCGCAATTGATGTTTTGAAATTTACTTTGGCCCTCACTGTGCACTCAAGAATCTGTCCTAATGCCGTCTTGCTCCCTTCCTGCTGTTCACTCGAAGCATCTTTTACGGCCGGAACGTACACCCATTGGATATGCTTATCCATCAAGTAGGCGCTTTTAGTGAATCCGTAGAACGAATTCTCATCGTCAATCAGTTCGCAAAGTTCGGGGTGTTCTTCTTCGTACTTACGTAAGGCGTCGGTCATTGCTTGCTTACTACCAGAGGTCGAAGCACCGTGTACTTTTCTCGAATCGTCGAATAGACCTCTTTGAGCTTGCTGACAAGTGCTTTGTCGTCTTCAAAGAAAGGCGCAAAGTCCCGCATAACAAAACGTGCGCCGCACTGCTTTACATTAGCGCACTGACCACTTGCGTCCCACACAGCGACCGCAACAACTGTGAGGCGGTCGTTGCGAAAGTAATGTTTCAAATCCTCTTGAGCTTCAGGCGAAAGATTCACGAAAGTGAGCGTAAGGCGGATCGGCTGTGACGTGTGCGCTGGTAGAAATCTTCTTCGCTCAGTTGGCAAACGTTAATCGCGCAAGATGCAGTGTTTCGGAAGAAGACGTTAAGTGCGGTCAACACACACGACTTGCCCGCACCATTTGGCCCAACCAAGCATGTGTAATCGTCGAATAGAATCGTTTCGTCCTTGTACGATCGGAAGTGCTGCAATCGGATATCCGCGAGTTTCATAGCCCCAGTCCCGATTAATAGCGAGCGATCATTTACGGCGTTCTGCCGATTGGCGGCAAGCAGTCTAGCTAGCATTGAACGCCTCGCCAAGCGAAAACGCAGCAATATTGACAGAATCCCGAGTTTTGCTGAACATTCCGGCTTTTAGCCGCCACGGAAGGCAAGCATGGGCACACCGCAGAGCTTTGCGGAATGGCTGACCAAGCACGAGCACAAAGACCCAAAATATGGCTGGGTCTACCACTACCATTAGCGAGCGATGCTCACTCCATCGCGCTCTGCACGTTGATCCTAGAAGACCTCTTGGCGGCTTGCCCCGAATTGCGAGATGACGCGCTGGCCGACCGAATCGTCTACGGTATCAACGCCAAGCACACGTTCCCAAACGGTAAAAAGAAGACGCTCGACCTTGCGATAGGAACCACTGGAGCCGTCAAGGTAGCGACTCGATTCGCCAATACGATTTGCCCCGGTGAAATTGATCGTGTGCTAATTTCGTGCGAAGCGAAAACCGTGATGACTGAGCACGGCAAGTCGCAACCGCCAGTCTTCGACGAACTCGGATCGTCGCATGAAATTGTTCACCAAGGGGACCGGGATGCAATTGCCGCTGGCGTAACTGTGGTTAACATCGCAAAGACTTTTGTTTCCCCGTTGCGTCAGAAGAGCGAGAGCTATACGTGTCCAAGCACAAACAGCCTCACGCTGCCGAACGAATGGTCCAACACCTTCGCCATTTGCCGATTCGCGATGACGTGGGAAGCGCGGGTTCGACGCTTATGCAACTATCGTAGTCGATTGCAACAACCAAGGGCCAGCGTCGTTGTGGACCGATCCACCGTCACCACAAGCGGGGGACCGCGACCATTACGATACATTCATCGCGCACTTTCTGCCGCTTATGCGAACCGTTTTGGATCGTAGCCGATCCAAACAATGGTGCGTGGCGTCTTCCAGTCGCATACGGGCAGCTTCAAAATAGTGTGGGTCTATTTCGATTCCGATACTGTTGCGCCCCCATCGGCTAGCGGCAATGTTAGTTGATGCCGTCCCCATGAACGGGTCTAGGACCGTATCCCCCACGAAGCTAAACATTCGGATGAGCCGCTCGGCTAACTCTACCGGATAGGGCGCGGGGTGTTCTCGGGTTGATGCTCCGGTAAGCCCCTGCCAAACCTGCTGGAACCACTCGCGATGCAGGTGCTCGGGAATCACGCTCAGCACCGCAGTTGCAACCGATGGGCTTCGGTAGCCGCCCGGCTTGCGCTGCATCAAGATGAACTCAATGTCATTCTTAATGACTGCGTTCGGTTCGTAGGGCTTGCCGAGAAAGCCGCCGCCGCCCGCAACTTCGTAGACCGCGTTTGCAATCTTGTACCAGACAATCGGGGCGAGATTATCAAAGCCGATCCTACGGCAGTGCTCTTGAATCGACGCATGGAGCGGAACAACGGTATGCCGTCCGTTATTCTTGCGGCGCAACAGCACACGTCGCCGACCACGCAAACGAGTCGGCCGCCGGGAACCAGTGCGTCGAAGCATCGCTTCCAAACCTTGTCCAATTCAGACAAGAATCGTTCGTAGTCTTCGACGTGGCCTAGCTGCCCTTCGCTGTCCCGATACTCTTTTAGCGTCCAATAGGGCGGGGAGGTCAGGACAAGTTGAACGCTTTCGGATTCGAGCTTGAACGACCGGGCATCCGCAAGCCGCAAATCGTGCTGAGTTGGAACCTCGCGCACGGCTGATTCGATCAACGCTGTAAGTTTTCGATTCTTGGCGATGCGGAATATCGGATTGCGCTTCGCCTAAACGGCGAAGCTCATGGGGAACGTGGTCGGCAAGGTGCTGCATGCGACCATTCTAACGAACGACACGCCTTGAGCTACTCGTGCGGTTCAAAAACCGGGTCATTGTATTCGGCCGCATCCGCCGAATAGCCACAGTTATGACAGTGCATGGAATACTTGCCCGGTTGATCGGGCAGGCTTACTCCCGTGACCGCTGAGCGGCAAAACCAGCAAACCGTCCACACTTCGGTTGGACTTACTCGCAAACACATGTTGGTTTGCATATTCTGTGGTTCTGAGTCTTTGAGGTTGAACCGCATGACATTCTCCATTGGTTCGGCGTCCGTGCCCACGGCGGGGAGAATAGCAAACGGCGTTCGCCACTGTCAAATCGCAGAAATTGCCGGGAATTACGCGGCCGAATCCTTCCCAAGCGCCTTCGCCAACGTGTCGTGTAGGTGCTTCGCGTCGCCTACGTGAGCGTAGACCTTAGCGAGCATCCGCGTGTCCCGATGCCCCATCGTCGCCGCAAGCGAAAGAATATCGACCTTCCCGCCCTTGACCGCCCACGTCGCGAACGAATGGCGAAACGTGTAGGCCGTAACCGGGAAGCCCACTTTTTTCTGTAGGTACGCAAAGCACCGCCCAAGCAAGTCTTTTATCCACGGCTTCCCAGCCGAATTGCGGAACAGCGGGCCGGTTGGATACTTCTCAGCAAGCCGCGCTGTAATCGCAAAAGCATTGTCGCTGAGTGCAACGAATCGGGGGTGCTTCCCGCCCTTTGCTTCCTTAGCGGGAAATATCCAACATCGCTGTTCGCGGTCAAAGTGTCGGGCTTCTACCTTGCGTAGCTCTTGTGGACGGCAGCCGGTTTCACGCAAAACGATAACCACGTCGCGAAGTATCTCGCCGGTCATTTCGAGAATCGTGGCGTACTGTTTTTCCGAGAGAACGAATTGGCGGGACGTGGCCGCTGGACCTTTCAGCTTCTTGAGCGGCAGCCGGTCGATAATCTCATCGTCATAAGCCCATTTGACGGCCGCCTTAATCGACCGGATCAGGTTATGGCGATGCGTGTCGCTAATCGGCTCGTCAGTGAGTACGCCGCCCCTTGCGTGTCTGTTTCGACTTGAATCGGTGCCGATCATCCAACCACTTTTCTACGTGGTGGACCTTTAGAGCGGAGCACGTCAGCCGCTTGTGATTCGCGTTTAGCCAGTCGGCGAACGATCCCACAATCTGACTGTAGAACTCCAGGGTGCCGCACCGACGATTTCGCCTTGTGGTGCTCCAGGAACCGCCCCAAAACCTCTGTCACCAGTAGATCGTTTTCGACCTCGGCTAGTTGCGCGTGGTAAAGCTGCCGAGCCGTTTCCAGGTCGGGGTCTAGCCGGACTTGCTGAGTTTTCCCGTTGACCTTCCGATTGTAGTAGTAGCAGTTGTGCGAGTCTTTCCAGTAGATGCGTGGTTCTTGTCCCATTTGTCCCTCTCCTTTTCAGTTACTACAACTGAGTCACCACTTTGGAAAGTGGCGACTGAGGGACACGACTTGGGATTGTCGTTACTTTCTGCTCGCGTTTCTCGCTTTCTGAATCCCGTTGCGGTAAAGGGTTTACGATTTGTACCGCGTTCAATTCATTTAGGCGACTGTCACGCTAGAGGCCGCGGGTTCGAGTCCCGTCACCCTCGTTTGAGTTTTCTCTGACACGCAGCACAAACATCGCGCTGCGATTACGGGTATCCGTTTTCGTTTCTGCTGTCGCCATCACCCTCAATCGCCTCCCCGATTAGAAGTGATGGCGTCCGCCGTCGTTCTCACCCGCCGAAATCTCGCGGGTCAGAGTCCGCCCAATGGTGGTCGCATTACGCTGACTAAACCGGTGAGAACGCCCGCTTGACCGCTACGACCGACCGGTTCGCCCCATTGTTACGCAGCGTCGGCAACAGACCCCGTTAGGTCGAAAACGAATATGGGGCATTGCGCGTGCGCCCGACCTTTGGAATAAGCACGCCTGCACCTACGGTAAGACCCTGTTTGGACGACGGCAATGAAAACCACATTTGCGGCGCTGCTGGCAATTCTCCTCGCGTGGCTGCGGCCCGGTCCGCTCTCAGCGACGGAGATCGAAAACGTGCTCTTGACCCTCATCGAGCAGGTCGAGTTGCCGGCCAAGGAGGCAGGCGCCATCTCCGAGCTCACCGCTCGCGAGGGGGAGCTGGTGGAAAAGGGCCGCGTGCTAGGCGCGATTGAAGACGAGCAAGCAAAGATGGCGCTGGCCAAGGCACAGCAAGAGTACGACATTGCGGCGGCCAGGGCGGAAAACGATGTGCAGGTTCGGTTCTCCAAGAAGGCCCGCGAGGTGGCTCAGGCAGAGTATCGCCGTGCCATGGAGTCCTCGCAGAAATTCAGCCGTGGTGTTTCAGAGACCGAACTCGACCAGCTCCGTTTGTCGATGGAAAAGGCCGAGTTGGAAATCGAGCAGGCCGAACACGAACAGGCAGTCGCTCGTCTGACCGCCAAACAAAAGCAGACCGAGCTCGATATCGCGCGCTATGCCGTCGAGCGACGCCAGCTCCGTGCCCCCTTCGACGGCATGGTGGTGCAGCGCAAAAAACAACGCGGCGAATGGGTGGACGCGTCCGACACCGTGCTGCGAATAGTGCGGCTCGATCGGCTGCGCGTCGAAGCGTTTCTCCCGGCGCGCAAAGCGCCGCCGGAGCTTGCCGGTCGCCGCGTGTCGCTCACCGTCGATTTACCGGGTAACCCCAAGTCGCAATTCAGCGGCACGATCGTGTTCGTCAGCCCGGAGATCAACGCCGTGAATGGCCAGGTCCGAGTTTGGGCCGAAGTCGCGAATACCGCTCTGCAATTGCGGCCTGGTCAACCGGCGACGATGCGAATTGAGGATAAGCCGTGAGACAACAGAAGCCCGACGACCCCGCACGTCGAGTCGGAAAACACGCGTGAGTACCTCGATGCCGTCGGCTCATCTATTCCAGTCCGCCGCAGGCCGTGCGCTGCCGCTTGTCAAGCGGCGCGATTTGGTCGTCGAGCCGCTGGACTACTCGACGGGCCGGCAATGGAGCATCAAAGACCCGGTTTCGCTGCGGTATTGGCAATTGGCGGAAGAGGAGTGGTTCCTTTGCGAAGCAATTGACGGCAAGACGAGTGCTGAGGAATTGCGGCGGCGCTTCAATCACCGCTTCGCGCCGCGGCGGATTTCCGAGCAACAGTTGGCCGGCTTCGTCGCGAACCTGCATCGGGAGGGTCTTGTCGCTGGCGATTCTCGGGGACAGGGCGAAGAGCTCTTTGGGCGGCGAAAAAAATGGAAGCGAGATCGCTGGAAGCGCGCGGCTCTCAGCCTGTTGGCCATTCGTGTTCCGGGCGTTGACCCAGATCGCGTACTCACTCGCGCTGCCCCTCGATTCGCGGGATTGTTTTCGCCGTTGGGTCGCGCGCTGTACGTTGCGCTCATTGCCAGCGCAATATTTCTGATAATGGTGCAGTGGCCGTTGGTGCGAGCGGAGATCCCACGACTGACCGACGTCTTCACGCTGCAAACAGGTTTCTTGCTTCTGGCGGCGATCGGCCTGGTTAAGATCTTCCACGAATTGGGGCATGCCATCGCCTGTAAGCATTTCGGCTCGGAATGCCACGAGATCGGCCTGATGTTCCTGGTGGGCGCCCCCTGCCTGTACTGCGACGTCTCCGATTCTTGGCTGCTGCGAAACAAATGGGCCCGCATCACGATCAGCTCGGCCGGCATTCTGGTCGAGCTGGCGATGGCCGCGATCTGCGCCTGGCTTTGGTGGTTCACGTACCCCGGTTTGCTGCACTCGCTTTGCTTGCAGGTGATGCTGGTCTGTTCAATCAACACGCTCTTAATCAACGGTAATCCGCTGTTGCAGTACGACGGCTACTTTGTGCTGGCCGATTGGGCCGAAACGCCCAACCTGCGCCAGCAAGCCAGCTCCGTGCTGCGGCGCTGGCTTGCACGCGGGTTGCTGGGCCTTGTGATCGACGACGAACGGTTGTCGGCCGGGCGGCGCGAGGTTTGGCTCGGACTGTACGCGATTGCTTCGAACGTCTATCGCTGGGCGCTGGCGCTGGCCATGGTCTGGCTCGTTCACCATGCTCTTGAGCCTTACGACGTCGAAATCCTGTCGCTCTTCCTGGGGGCTATGTTCATGATCACGCTCGTCGGGATTCCACTCGTGCAATTAGTGCGATTTCTACGTTATCCCGCGCGGAGCACCGAAGTGCGCTGGAATCTAGTCGTCGTGCGCACCTTGCTGATCTTGACGATGATTGTCGGACTTTTGTCGATTCCGCTGCCGTACCGGATTGCGGCGCCGGTCGTGGTCGAGCCGCGCGGCGCTCGAAATGTATTTGTTACCACGGCGGGCCGCTTGCATTGGACCGTCGAAGTAGGCGTGCACGTGGCGGCCAATGAACCGCTTGCGCGCTCCAGAGCGCCGAGTTGGAGCGCGAAGTTGAACGCTTATCCGGCGAGCGCAATCAGCGCGCCGAACGCGTGGCGAACCTCATGCGCCGACGCGCCGACGCTGAAGCCGCGGCCGAGCTTCCGGTGGCCGAAAAAGCGCTCGCCGACACCGAAGAGCGATTGCGCCGCCGGCAACACGAACTGGCGCTGTTGGTGATTCGCGCGCCGCGCGGTGGAATCGTGCACCCACCGCTTGACCGGGACATGTTGACTGAGAAGCAATCAAAGCAGCCGCGCTGGAAGGGTTCGCCGCTGGATCAGAAAAACCGCGGTTGCTGGCTGGAGGCGGGAGACCTGCTGTGCGTCGTTGGCGACCAGGACCATCATGAAGCCGTTGTCTACGTTGACCAGTCCGACGCGCCGTTCATCGAGCCCAACCGCACCGTACGGTTGCGCCTCGATCAATTCCCGAACCGGGAGCTGAAAGGAACCGTCCTCAACCATCCGCAAAGCGCCACTCACGATGCGCCACCCGAATTGGCGGCGCGCGGAGAGCTGGCGTTAACCGGCGCAGAATCTCAGGAACGGCGGCTGATGAAGCCGCTTTACCCGGTCAGGGTAGCAATTGACTCCAGCGATCGATCGCTCTTGATCGGCGCATCGGGACGCGCCAAGATCGCCTCCTGCGCCACAATCGCTTGCCGCTCGATTCATGCGCACAATCGACCGGACATTCCGATTCGAATGGTAACAAAGACGAGCCTATTACCCTATGCCGTAACCACTTCAAACGTCAGCCACAATGACCCGTTGTGGAAAGCGTTGCCCGAGACACCAAGCAAGTCCGAGCCGCTGCCGCCCCAGAGTTGCACGTAGTCAAGGCAGTTGTTGTTGCGGAAATAAACTCCGTCGTTGCCATAATCCATGATCACCTCGACCTGCGTGAGCAGGTTGGCGGTAATCGTGGCGCCGTCGTTGCCTTGCGACGGATACACGCCAAGCTTGCCGTAGATCTGATTGCCGGTGACGGTGAGCGAGTCATGGCCTTGTGAGCCAAAGAAGTAGCAGCGGCCAGCGACGATCGAGTTGGTCAAAATCACGGTATTGTTGCCATAACCGCCGACGATCAGCATTAACTCGTTGCCGAAGTTGTTGGCGTTCAGCGCCAGCGTGTTGAAACCTTCGCCGCCGTCGGTCACTACCTTGGCCACGGTGCTCGTGGTGATGATGCTGATCGAATCGTTGCCCGGCGCAGATTGGTTCGGATCGTCACCGTAGATCTTCACGGAGACCGCCGGATTGGTCGCCTGCAGATACGCAAGATTCATCGCGTCATTTCCATCGCCGGCGAAGAACTCGACGATGCCGGCTCGCGCGTTGTAAACTTCGAGTGTATCATTCCCGCCGCCGGTGTAGACCTCTGCTTTGCCGGTCACCCATGTGCGGCCAAGAAAGATGTTATCGGCGCCGTCGGCGCCGGATGAATCCCACGCGCGAATCGAAAGTGTGCCGCCAACGTTCACGTCGGTTGTCCCCGGTAAACCGTACGCAATCCAAGTGCCCAGCCGAACATTCGATGAGCCCTCGGGTATTTCTATGCGCAAATCACCGCCGACATTCAAACTGTGAACGATGACGTCGTCGTCGCCGAGATTACCGAGGTATTTGACGTTGCCGGTAACGCCGGTGAACACAATTTGGTTTGTGGCGCCTTCGAGTGTTGTCGGTCCTGCTTTGAAAAGGGGCCGGACCGCTACTTCGCCCGCCACACCAGTGCCGTGAATTTCGACTGCGTTCGTTCCGTTGTCGCCCGTCAGAGTCAAATTGCCGGACGATAGTGTCGCTTGAATATCGCCGGCCAACATTTGCCGCGACTCGAGAGTTTCAATTCGGAAGTCTCGCCGCAAGCCCTTGCGGAAACGTCGCATGTGACTTCGCTCCTGACAATAAAGTGGGGAATTCAAAACATCTGGACCCGCGCCGCAACTCCATTCCAAAGGCCCGTCGCGACGCATCGACCAAGCCCCAACTGCACCGCCTGACCCGCGAAAGCGGAGAGTTAGGTAAAATGCGTTCTCGCACGATAATCGTAATCGCCACATCGAGTCAATAAATTTCCACCAATCGAAACGGAAAAATAAACGGAAAGTCACAATAACAGTGCGGTCCTGACGGTCAGTAAAAACAGGGAATCTCGGTGGACAATTCCGGCCCGATCACCTTGCTGAGTCGGAATCAGCCGCTTGCGGCATCTAATTCCGCCGCGCGCAGCGTATTGGCCAGGAGCATCGTGACCGTCAACGGCCCTACCCCGCCAGGCACCGGCGTAATCCAGCCCGCCACTTCCCGAACCCCGTCGTAGTCCACGTCGCCACAGAGCTTCCCTTCCATCCGGTTCATGCCCACATCGACGACCACAGCCGCCGGCTTGACCATCTCGGCGGTGACGAGCCTGCGCGCGGCCGATGGCCACGATCAGAATGTCCGCCTGCCGAGTGATCGCCCCCAAGTCCGGCGTGCGGCTGTGACAGACCGTCACGGTGGCGTCGGCGCCTTTGCCACGCTGCAAGAGCATGTTGGCCATCGGCTTGCCCACGATATCGCTGCGGCCGACGACCACGACATGCCTTCCGCCGACTTCGATTCCGTTTCGCACCAGCAGCTGCTGCACCCCATATGGCGTGCACGGCAAGAAACGCGGCTGACCCTGAACCAACAGGCCCACGTTCTCGGGATGAAACGCGTCCACGTCTTTCAGTGGGCTCACGGCCGAAAGCACGCGCGCCGTGTCGATCTGCGCCGGCAGCGGCAACTGGACCAGAATTCCGTGCACCGGCCGATCCCTGCTTTTGTTGAGCCGCGCGACAAGCGAGAGTAATTCCTCCTGACTCGCGTTGGCGGGCAAGCGCTGCAGGACGCTCTCGATACCCACGCGCTCACAAGCCAACCGTTTGTTGCGCACATAAACTTCGCTAGCCGGATTCTCGCCCACCAGCACCGCCGCCAGGCATGGCACGCCACCGCCGTCGGAGATGAGATTTGCCACTTGCACCCGCAGCTCGTCCTGAATCTCCGCGGCGAGTTTTTTACCGTCGAGGATCTGTGCGGGCATGAGGATCTCGCGCTGAGGATGGGAAGAGCCGCATTCTAGCCACTTAATCCCTCCCTTGCATTTCATTCCACATTCCACACTCGTCATTGCCTCGAACTCGCCGCCCTTCTCTAACGTAGTAACCGGGATATACTTGATCTGCCCTTGGGGGGCGAACTGGGCTCGACCGGATAGGTTGATGCGCAGGTGGCGTGTCGTGGTTGGTCAGCAGGCCACGTAAAAAGCCGACCAAACAACAACTGTCGAAGGTAACTTCGCACTGGCCGCCTAATTAAAGGCGACCCCGACTGCGGAACTCCGCCGGAGAGGTCCAAAAGTCGGTGCAAATTCCGGATCGCCGTGGTTCACGCCGGGTACGGCCGCGGCTAAAAAAGTTCCTGGATGGCTAGCGGGAGACCGTGTCGGTTCGGGACCCCGCCTGCGACACTCAAACAACCGACTACACACGTAGAGACCTGCGTTGAAATATCGCGGGACGCGGGTTCGATTCCCGCCGCCTCCATTCGCCGTAGGCGAATAGAGCAGGAGAGCGGAGAGAGTAGAAAGTAGAATTGGAGGGCGGCCGCTCTCCTGCGGTCTCCTTTCTACTCTCCCCTTTCTGTTCTAGAAGTTATATGGCGTTCAGTTTCGAGAAGCTGATCGTGTACCAGAAGGCGATCGACTTCGCCGACGACGTTTGCTATGGGACCGAAAAGTTTCCGCGTGGATACTCGTTTCTCGTCAACCAATTGAATCGCGCCGCGCTTTCTATCGCGGCAAACATCGCCGAAGGCAACGGCAGGTTCACAAAACCTGACCGGCGGAATTTCTTTGGTGTGGCACGTGGCTCAGTCCAGGAGTGTGTGCCCTTGCTCGAACTGGCTCTTCGCCGCGGTCTCCTGTCCACCGCTGACCACGAGACGATGAAGTCGCGACTGGAAGAAATCGCCCGAATGCTCAGCGGCTTAATCAAGGGCTTGGAAAATCGCAGGACCTAATCGCCCCCTGCCCTGAGCGCGCGCAGGGCGCTCGCTCATGGAAGGCCCTTTGAGCGGACGCAATGAGTCGTTTGGTTTAACACTCGATGAGTCTGCGAGTCGAATGTCCTGAGCTTGCAGCTCGCGCTATGGAGCCGAGGCGCGATCGTCACCTCTCCGATCGCTCAGTTCCTGGCTTGGCGCTGCGGTTGACGGCGCGGTAGGTGATGTTGAGGCCGATAAAGAACAACACCAGCCAGGTGATGACCCAAAACGGGCTGTTTAGCGGGATCAGCTCTTCTTTTACCAGCATGGCGCCGGTGAACAGACCGAAGCCGATGCCAACCAACAAGCCACCAAAGAACCTGCCTCCCGCGTTCATATAGAAATCGAAACTTGCGGGACGGTCGAAGAACCCGCGTTTTTTGGGTTGGGGATCGGTTGCTACTAATTTGTCGTCCATGTTTGTTTCCTATGTCTGGAGTTTGTAATTGTCTACTGTGCCAAACCGCCTTTAATGAGCCGCTTCAGCCAGTTTGTCTGATGCGCCGTCTTTGATACCCAAGAGCTCCGCAGCCTCGGCACGCATGTGCTTCAACCCACCGTCATCTGGGTTGTTTTTCTCCATCCACTCGACGCCCTGGTCATACCACTTACGCCCCTGTTCCTTCTCGCCGAGTTGCCCGTGAGCCATAGCGAGGAATAACCAATCGAGACCATCGCCGCCATTGCGGAGCTTCGCCGCCTGCTGAAATGCCACGAGCGCATTGCTCCATTGTCCAGCCCGGTAGTGAGCGATCCCTAGTGTGATCCAGTAGTTCCCCGCGGCTGGGGTCGCTTTGACAGCTTTTTTGGCCAGGTCGATGGCCTCTTCGAAGTGTTCAGTGCCGGGACGAGGCCAATTCACCAGCAACCGTGCGAGTTCATTCTGTGTGGCGGCATTTTCGGGGCGAAGGGAGAGAGCCGCTGTATAGAAGCGAGCCGCGTCTTCCCATTGAGGTGGCTGTTTGTTTGCGTGCAGCGAGGCTAAGGAGTAGTTGTTCCAAAAGTCGTCGGGGCGCTGGCGGTGGAGCCGGCGCGTCAGCGTCATTACCTGCTCCCATTGCTGTGATTGATACAATGCCGCAAAAAGGAGACGCGAGGTCGGCCACTGCAGGACCCGGTCGCTTTCCGTCGTGAGGAAGTCGCTCAGAGCTTTCGTGTCGCGAGTTTCCTGCGCGTCCCTAATACGATTGCGTAATTCATCCGGGTCGGCCAAGCGCGCGGCTGCCACCAGTTTTTTCGCGATCTCGTCACCCTGCAGCCTCACTAGGTATCGAACAAAAGCCCAGTTATCGAGCTCCGAGGCTAGCTCAAGCCGGATCGTCGTGGCCGCAGTGAGATCGGCGATCTCCTGGGGGCTGAGCACGATTGCATCCATGCCGAACTGTCGAAACGCCTCGCCGTATTCTCTGTCCTCGTGAGCGAAGTCGAATTGGCCCTCGCTGTTGGACCGCGCTCCTTCGAGAGGGATATTCTCCAAGCGCAAAACCATCTGCAAGTCATTGCGGAGGTCGCCAATGCGTTTTTGTAACGCCTGACTGCTGCCGCCGGACAACAGCACCTCTGCGCGCTGGGCCGCCGACAAGCCCTCGGCATATTTTCGCTGCGACCGCAATCGCATAGCCTCTTTCAACGCCACGTCCACTTCCACCTCGATCGCGGCCTGCCGAGTGGCGCGGTCCCGGACGGCCCAGCCGATGCTCCCGGCTACAACGCCCACCACAGCAAGCAGGGCCAAGATCAGGACGGACCCAATCACCAGCCCGGTCTTTTGCCGCCGCGCGAACTTGCGAATGCGATACGCTGCCGATGGTGGACACGCCTGCACGGCTTCATCCCGTCAGGTATCGCCCCATGTCGCTGCGCCATAGAATTGGCAGTGTCGTACCGCCGGCTGCGATCCTTCTCCAGGCACTTCATCACGATCCAGTCGAGCTCGCCGCGAACATCCTTGCTCAACCGCGCTGGCTCCGACTGGCGATTAGCGGGCAATCGAAGCCAGCGCCTCGCTTGACTCGTGGTCAGCCGCGTGCTCGGCTTCTGCGGTTCCTCCTCGCGAATGATCCGCAACATTTCATCAAAAGCCGCCTCTTTTAGCCGCTTTCCTTCAAAAGGCGTGGAGCCGGCCAAGAGCTCGTAGAGCAGCACGCCCAGAGAATAGATGTCGCTGCGCGTGTCGATGTCGAGCTGATTGAGCTTGGCCTGCTCGGGGCTCATGTACTCCAGCGTGCCGATCACCTGGCCAAACTCGGTGAACATCGTCCGTTCGGTCAGCTCTTGCTGCCGTCGCTTTCGCCACGCCAAAGTCGATCACCTTGGGAACGGCATGGTTGTCGTACTCAGCCACGAGCACGTTGGTCGGTTTGATATCGCGATGGATGATGCCCTTTTGATGCGCATGCTGCACGGCCTGGCAAACCTGCATGAACAGCTCCAGCCGTGCGCGAACCGGTAAGTGTTTTTCGTCGCAATACCTTGTGATCGGCACGCCTTTCACGAGCTCCATCACAAAGTAGGGAAGACCACTCTTCGTGGCGCCGGCATCGAGCACCTTGGCGATATTCGGATGGTCCATCATCGCCACCGCCTGCCGCTCGGCCTCAAACCGCGCAATCACCTGCCGGCTGTCCATCCCCGGCTTGATGATCTTGATCGCGACCTTCCGCTGCACGGGTTGGCTCTGCTCAGCCATAAACACCACGCCCATGCCGCCCTCGCCAATCTGCTGCAAGAGCTTGTAAGGACCGATCTCGATTCCGGGACACACTGACGGCGTCGGTGCGAGAGTCGCCGCCAGCGATGGCAGTTCCATGAAACTGCCGAGCTGCGTGTGTTCGTCGAGCAGGGATGCGACTCGCTGGCGCAATGCGGCGTCCCCTGCGCAGGCCTGGTCGAGAAAGGCCGCTCGCCCGGCGGGATCTTCCATATTCAGGGCGGCAGCAAAGATTTCACGCTCGATCATGGCGCAATGCTTTCGAAATGGGGTCTAAGTACAGTGCGTAATCCGGCGGCCAACTCTGCAATAAAACTCGCCAACCGACGGAAATGGCTCATTCCGCCGCGATTTTCTGATGGAGCCAGGTTCGGGCATAGGCCCAAATATCGTGGGCGGTCCGAACGGACACGCCCATTGCCTCGGCGACTTCGCTCATGTTCAGACCCACGAAGAACCGCAGTTTGACAAGGTTGGCGGCCGCAGGATCGATTTCGGCCAGTCGATCGAGGAGTTCGTCCACGGCAAGCAGCTCTTCGATCGGATGGCTCGCGGAGATTTCCGATCCGTCCAGCTCTTCGCGCTGTGCTTCGCCGCCACGCTTGGCCGCCTTTCGCCGGCGGGCTTGATCGACCAGAATCCGCCGCATGGCTTCCCCCGCCGCCGCGAAGAAGTGACCGCGGCTGTTCCACTGTTGCACGTCGGCGCCGCCCACCAGCCGGAGATACGCCTCATGCACCAGCGCCGTCGCTTGCAGCGTCTGACCCGGCGTTTCGTGCGCGAGTTTCGCGGCCGCCAGCTTGCGCAACTCGTCGTACACCAGCGGCAGCAACTGCTCGGCCGCCGACGGATCGCCGGTTTCGATCTGGCTCAGGATTTTCGTGACGTCCGACATGTCGTGTTTAAGTGACCGACCGACAGCGAGCCGATTGTACAACATTCACAGCACCACCGATTGAGTGCTCGCCGCGACTGACCACTGACCACTGACCACTGACCACTGACCACTGACCACTGACCACTGGCCACCGACCACGGACCACGGACCACGGACCACGGACAACGGACAACGGACAACGAACAACAATCCGTCGCTTTTGTGTCAGAATAGACTCCCGGCGGTGTTTAGCCTTGTAGATAACCGCGTATAGGAACCCATGGTGACTGAGTTTCCCGAGACGCGTGAAAGCCTGCTGGCACAAATCCGTTCGCCCGCCAATCGCGAGGCGTGGGACGACTTTGCGCAAATTTACCGGCCCGTGATTTACCGTTTGGCTCGTCGCCGCGGCCTTCAGGACGCCGACGCACAGGACCTGGCTCAGCGCGTCCTGATGGCAGTTGCCTCGGCCATCGGCAGCTACGAAAAATCCAATGAATCGGTGCGGTTCCGCCACTGGCTCCGGCGTGTCGCACGCAATGCGATCGTCAACGCACTTTCGCGGCGGCCACACGACCGCGCCGCGGGCGGAACGACCGTGCAAGAACTGCTGATGGAACAGCCGGATCATGATCCGGGTTCCGATACACAGATCGAACTGGAGTATCGTCGCGAGCTTTATTTGCGCGCGGCAAGAATGGTCCGCGGCGACGTTGAACCCGACACGTGGCGGGCATTTGAGATGACTGTCGTTGAAAACAGAAGCATCGACGAGGCGGCCGTCGAACTCGATAAGCCCGTCGGCACGATCTACGCGGCCCGCAGCCGCATCATGCGGCGGCTTCGCGAGGCCGTGCGAGAGCTGGAGAAGTCTGACTCATGAATTTGAACTTACAAACACACGCGTGCGATCCAACGCGAGTCGAATTGTTCTTAAGCGGCGATCTGACGGGCGCCCAACAGCGCGAATTCACGCTGCACCTCGACACCTGCGACAACTGCCGCCGCTCGCTTCACGAACAAGCGGCCGAGCCGGAGGCCTGGATCGAGGCCCAGGAGTTGCTCAAGCCGTCTGAATTCGATTCGTTCAACGCCGACGAGGTTTTCGCCTCGGGTTTTGTCGAGCGGTCCGCGCGTCAACCGATCCAGATTCAAGCCGTGCTCAATGCGCTCGCGCCGACAGATGACCCCGCGATGCTCGGGCGACTCGGCGGTTATGAAATCTCCGGCGTCGTTGGCGCCGGCGGTATGGGTGTCGTGCTCAAGGCCATCGACAAGTCGCTCGATCGCACCGTGGCGATCAAAGTGCTGCGCCCCACTTGGCCGCCAGCGGCGCGGCTCGCAAGCGATTTGCCGCGAAGCGAAAGCGGCTGCCGCGGTCTTGCACCCCAATGTGATCGCGATCCACAGCGTTTCGAACGACGAAGCGTTGCCGTACCTGGTGATGTCCTATCTGCGCGGCACGTCGCTGCAAAAGCGCCTCGACGAGGAAGGCCCGCTAACGCTCCACGAAATCCTGCGCATCGGATCTCAGATCGCCGCCGGACTCGCCGCGGCACACGCGCAAGGGCTCGTGCACCGCGACATCAAACCCGCCAACATTCTTCTGGAACAAGGGGTCGAGCGCGTCGCCATTACCGATTTCGGGCTGGCCCGAGCGGTGGACGACGCCACGATCACGCACAGCGGCGTGATCGCGGGTACGCCGCAGTACATGTCACCCGAACAGGCCCGCGGCGAACCGGTTGACGGGCGCAGCGACTTGTTCAGCCTAGGCAGCGTCCTGTACTCGATCTGCACGGGCCGCCCGCCGTTCCGCGCCGAGACAACGCACGGCGTCATGCGCCGCATCACCGACGACGAACCAACGCCGATTCGCGAGATTAACCCCGACATTCCCGATTGGCTGTGCGCGATCATCGGCAAGCTCATGGCGAAAAAGGCCACAGACCGCTTCGAATCCGCCGCCGAGGTCACACAGTTGCTCGAAGAGTGTCTGGCGCATGTTCAGCAGCCCGCCGCGGTGCCGCTGCCGCACATTCCGTTTTCGGTTCCAACGCAAACTGCGCCGCCCGCGAATCGGCCAACGAAACGCTACCGCAAAGGAGTGATTGCCATGATTGCTGCACTTGGATTTCTTGGCATGGCCCTCTGGCTGTCGGCCGATGCACCGGACATTTCCGGTCGCTGGACCGGCGAAGAGTGGGGCGAAGTTGCACTGGAACAAAAGGAACCAGGCACGTACCAGGGAACTTATAGCGACACCTTTGGCAAGGAGGTCGGCGGACTAGAGCTCACATGGTCCCGAATCGAACGCCGCTTCAAGGGAACCTGGCGGGAAGGCAAGGATCGCTTTGGCAAAATTGCCGTGCGAAAAGTTGGTGACGAGATTCGCGGCGCATGGACCACGAACGACGCGTCGCGCATCCAACCCGGTAATCCCGAGCTTGCCGACCTCACCTGGAAGCGAACAGAAACAAAAAGCAGCGCCGCAACTTCAACTGCGGCGGCGCCAGTCCCGCACGCGCCAGCTCTGAAATCGCCTTCGGCCCGGTTGTCGAAAAGATTCTTGTTCACGACGGAAAAACCGGAACCCCCTCAGTATTCTTAGACCTGGATACAGGTCGATCGGCATCGATGGAACTTAAGGCCGGCAGTAAAGCGATCTTTCGCTGGGCCCGTGAAGCGGGAATGGATCTTGAGTTTACTGGATTCAGTCCGAATGAAGGACTGCTCGGCTGGCGCTATTGGTCAGGGCGGTAGACGAAGGCAAGTGGGATAAGACAAACGCACAGGACATCGTGAACGAGCCTGACTTGGCGGATAACATGAGGCGGACTCGATCCACCGGTGACGCTCTCAGCCCGTCTATCACCGATCCAAACGAGTGGGACCTCTTTGCAGCGCCGAAATTCTTGAAGTCTGGGACTTATTACTTCCGCACAAATGAAGACGGCCGCGGCATCTTGCAAGTGAGCGTCAGCGAAGAGCCACACGGTGTAAGAATTCGCTACAAGCTGTTACAGCGGCCCGATCAAAAGCGTGACTCCGTTTCGACCGGCGATTCGACTGCACCGACACAGCCGTCGAAACCTGAAACACCCGTCGTCGGTACACCAGTTAATGCCGCCGATCCTCCGCCACCGCCCGCAGGCGTCCTCACGGCGTCGCAGGTGGTGGAACAGGGGAACGCTCTGTACCACAGTCGCAAGAAAGTCACCGTGCGCTTCCGCGTCGAGTCAGTCACCCACGTCACCCTACGTGATGCGCAAGGCAAAGAAAGTAAGCGGTGGAATCTGAGTTCGAAACCAGCGTCGGACCGCGTCGATCCAACCGCATTTTCCGTCGTGCTGTCGCCTGAAGCCGAGGCCGCGCTCGTTCGGCGCGGCGTCAGCAATATTGCACGCCATTACTTTGGCACGCTGATCGAGGTCGAAGGAGTCGTTTACGGAGTCGGCCTCGATCTCGTCTTACAACCTGAAACGATCTGGACCTACCACATGGATGTGAACTCATCGGAGCAGATCCAGATTCGAGCGGTGGATCCGCCACCGTCTGACTATCTCTCCGCGCCCTAGTAGGGCCTACTCAACACCTGCCGAAACCATTGAAATCGACGTACGAAAAGTCGCACGACGAATCGAAGCACTGAAGAGCAAGTTCCCCCACTTGAAAAACTTCTTCGCCGATCGGCACCTCCGAGAGAACGAAATACAAAACGGTTTCGCTCCAGGAACTGCCAGCAATCCCGAACTCTATTCGATCACTTATCACAACGGCGTGGTGGCTGCTGAAGTGCCAAAAACGGGACCACGGAGGTCGCCCAAATACGTGTATGACCCGGAGACTGGCATCCAGCTCGATATTCATTTCTTCGAAGGCGACTCGCGGGGAGCCGATAGAACACTGCCTTATCGAATTGGTGATCTCAGCATACACGTCTACGTGAAAGGGCCGGCGGCTGAGCCCATTCGCGGCGAGATTGTTCGGATATTGCAGGAGCTCGGCTCCGAACAAGGGCCACCGGTGGGCGCGATCGAGGCCCCTTCGGCTCCGCCATTGCCGGCTCATCCTCCTAGAAATTCTGCCGACGGCGATCCCAATCGGAATCTAGGGAAACCATTGCCCCCGACGGTGCCTGATCCACTGCCCGGCAGCAGCGATCGGCCGGCAGACACCTGGGTTCCGTCCGGCGTCGGCGAACCAAAGGCAACCGCCGCCACGCCCGGACGCATGAATTACTTCACGAGCGGCCATAGCATATCGATCGCCAGCTCGGCCGACGGCAAGCTGATCGCCGTCGCGAATGCCAACCCAACGCGCATCTTGATGGAGGGTGGAACGAGCCGAGTCAAAGGCGACTTGGAAGCCGACCGTGGACATTCTGGAAATCGACACGGGAAAGATCGTCGTCTCGTTAACGATCACCGACCGCGACGAAAACGCGGTGCTCGCCGCAACCCCGCGCATTTCCCACTTCGAAGTCACGGCTCTCGCGTTTTCCCCCGTCGAGGATCTGCTGGCAGTCGGCACCAGCATCGGCCAAGTGAAACTGTTCGACGCGCGCACCGGCCGACTGATCCAGTCGTTCGACGATGAACGGGCAAAACTCGCGGAAAAAAACACTCCCGAACACTGGAAGTTGCTCAGGTTTGCGATGGCGCATGTCGGATCGCTGGCATTTTCCCCCGATGGCACATTGCTGGCCATGTGCGGCAGCTCGTTCAGCGACTCCTCGGATGGCTTTGACGGAGTCACCCGGCTGACCCGCAAAACCACGGGCCCCGGCCGCGTTAAGGTATGGGATGTCAAAACCGCGAAACTCAAACACGATCTGGTCGGGCATAGCTACGCCAACTCGGTCGCCTTTTCTTCGGACGGGAACTTGTTGGCCAGCGCTGGAAGTTGGTTAGCCAGCGACGGCGATGGTCATGGCTCCGGCGTGATCATCTGGAATACCCAAACCGGCGCGAAGATGCGCACCATTACCAACGAGGCCAACCTCGGCACGCGTTCCGCCGCGTTTCTGCCGGACAGCGAAACGGTCTTGATCTGCTCGGATAACTACGACAAGGAGGGCGCTACCACCACCGCGACAATCAGCCTGGCAAACGCTGCGACCGGAGCTATCCAACGGCAGCACAAGGTCCCCGGCGGAGCATCCAAAGTCGTCTCGCCCGATGGCAAGACCGTCCTCGTGCTCACGGGAAAATCGATCCAGTTCCTGGACGCAGAGACGGGCGCCGTAAAGCGCGAAATCAAATCGGACAACTTGTCCAAGGACGGACAATTGGGCGACTTCGCCGTCGCGCGTCCGTGGCTTGTGATGGGGACCGTGGACGACGAGGAAGGAAACGTCGAACTCTGGAATCTCGGTGACGATATCGCCGCCGCCATGGGGTCTTCAGAGACAAAAGTACGGATTCTCTCCATGGGCAGTTCAAGTTTCATGCTCGATCTGGACACCGGCAACACGATGCCTCCAGCGGCCAGGACCGGACACCCCGAACAAGGGAAAATGGATGTCTATACGGATCAGTGTGCAGCCTTACCATCATCCGACGAAATTGATCGGCGTGGGACTTATGGGGCGGGAGGTGAAGTCGAGCGACTGGGATGCGTCGGCTTCCGATGTACGCCGCATACGTGTCGCTGCTCATCCGCTGAAAGAAATGGACCTTGGTCCCGAAAAGAACCCAACGTACTTTTTCAAAACACGCGACGGCGCCTACGGTGTTTTGCAACTGCTGGGAATCGTCGAAGAGCCCAAGGGGATTCGCCTTCGTTACAAGATCCTAGGTGTCGATCGCGCCGCAAGTGGAACCCAAAAGGCGAGTGCGGTTCCGCCCGCTATCGGCGATCCAAACACGAAAGCTCCCACACCAGGGCAAACGAACCTCACACCCGGCCCTCGCGCCGACGCCGCGCCCGGCCCACAGCCAAACGCGAATCAGCGCCATGCCAAAACGAACATATCACCTCCCGGCCGGCGACATGGTCGAGACGATCGCCGTGGCGCCGGACGGCTCGTTGATCGCCTTTGGCAATGGCAACCCAACGCTCATCGAGCATACCAATGGAACGATCGAGGTAACGGACAATTGGAAGCCATCGGTGAAGATCGTAGTCGGCGAGCCCCACTTTGGCGAACGGGGCGTTTCCTCGCTCAATCTCACGACACCGGAGGAACGCGCGGTGCTCGCCGCGACCCCGCGAGTTTCGTACTTCGAGGTGACGGCACTCGCCTTTTCGCCCGATGCAAGCCTGTTGGCGGTCGGCACGAGCATTGGGCAAGTGAAGCTGTTTAACACGAAGACCGACGAGCTGGTGCGCGTGCTTGACGACGAGCGGGCAAGACTCGCCGACAAGGACACACCCGAAAACTGGAAGTCGCTCGAGCGCGCGATCGGCAGCGTCGCGTCGCTGGCATTCTCGCCCGATGGCAGCCTGCTGGCCGCGTGCGGCACGTCGTTTGAAGATTACTCGGATATTTTTGACGGAGTCGAACGAACGACCCTCAAAACCACCGGCCCCGGCCGACTGAAGGTGTTCGACGTCAAAACCGGCACACTCAATCACGACCTAAACGGACATAGTGACGTATTCAACGTCTCGTTTTCTCCCGATGGAACCCTCTTGGTAAGCGCCGGACATTGGTCGGGCAGTGACCATGGAACCGGCGTAATCAAATGGAATCCCCAAAGCGGCAAAAAGATTGGCGCGATGGTGCAAGCCAACAACGCTGGCGTCCGTATGGTCACATTTTCTCCCA
Organism: Pirellulales bacterium; assembly: GCA_963829655.1. GTDB lineage: Bacteria > Planctomycetota > Planctomycetia > Pirellulales > JALHPA01 > JBBDYH01. The sequence goes on along the minus strand of CAWHJG010000002.1, from coordinate 2,892,940 downwards.
CTAAAAAAATGGTCGCGATCGGCGCGTGGCTGTATGACAAGGAAAACGATACTTACTCGACCGCGATCAGCGTGGCGTTTCCTATGTCGGGGATCATGGAGTGGAGCCAAATAATCCCCGGCCACGCGTATCCGAAAGCATTCACGCCGGATGGAAGAGATGTCGCCGTGCTTTGCGACGGGCAATCGATCCGATTCATCGACGTCGAGAACGGGCAATTGAAGTACGACATCAAGGCCGCTGATTCCCCGGGCCGCGGTCGCTGGACCGATTTCGCGATCGCACCGAAAGGTCGACTACTCGTCATCGGCCGCGCCGACGGTGAGCACAAAGGAAGCATCGAGATTTGGGAATTCAAGGGTCCTGCCGCCGCCAATGATCCTGCCGCTGCCGACGAATAAACGACTGCTGCACGGCGCGGGTCAAGTCGGCGACACAACCGGGCGATACAAACGGAGCATCTGAAACGTCAGGACGACGCAAACCAACGGCACGGTGGCCGCAACCTCGTTGCGACCGTTAGCGCCGTATGTCGCCCCAAACTCCCAGGCCCAGCCCGCCAGCGCCTCGGCACAGTCTCGCAGCGAGCTTGCTTCTTCTGGCTCTGGTTGGCTGTTCAAGCTGGAAGCATGGTTCTCACTGGTCCGACGGCGGAAAATCTCCCCTAATCAGAGCGCCAATTGTTAGCGTCTCGGCGGCCCTGCATGCCGAACCTGAGAGTCGACTACCCACCGCCCGAGAACGTTACAACCTCGCAGAGTCTCTGGCGGCCAAACACTCCCCCCGCTGCGTTGACGAGTTCTATTCCGCGGCTCTGTTGAGTTGGGCCGAGTACCAAGGATCTGCGCACCATCCGCTTTCTTCGGATCGCGACCGCGCTTCGGCTCTAACTCTCTATCACGACAGCGTCGCCCGCTTGATTCACGAGGGGCAAACCCACGGCCGCCTCGATCCCCGCTCGGGTCTCCTAATTGGCGACGGCCACAATCGCCGCGTGATCCCGATCGAGTTACACAACTTTGCCTGGAACGTCGAGGACTTCCAGCAGTGGAACGTCGTTGGCAACTATTCGCACCGGGCGATCTCCCAGGTCAAGACCAACGACGGCGTCGGCGTCCCGCTGGTGATCGTGCGCCGTAAGCCCGCCGAAGCGCCGCACGAGTCCGACTTCTTGCCGGCCGAAGCTACCTTCGCTGCGACGGCCGTTCTTGAGCCCGACGGATCCGCACTTGCCATTCACAATCCCCTTCGAGCCACTTCCGTCAACATGGCTGGCGCGTCGCTGCCCATGGCCCGTGATCTCACCGCGAACATGGTATGGGGACTGCACCATCGCGAGTCCTCGCCGCTCGAAGGCTTCCTGCAACCGTATCGCCCGGGCGAAGCCGGCCGGTTGTATTTCACGGAACCCTATCAGCCGCACAAGATCCCTGTGATCTTCGTCCACGGCCTGTTATCAAGCCCTGAAACCTGGGCGGACATTTACAACGAACTTCGCGCCTCGCCAGATCTGATCGAAACCTATCAGGTCTGGGCCTTCGAATACTCAACCGGTGCGCCGTTCGTCCGATCCGCCGCCGAATTGCGCAGCCAACTGAACGAAGTTCAGGCGCGTTTCGATCCCGACTCGAACGATTTCGCGCTGCGCCGTGTTGTCCTGGTCGGTCACAGCATGGGTGGGCTAGTCTCAAAGCTCATGGTGTCGCACAGCGGTGAGGACGTGTGGAACGCCGTAGCGAACGTGCCCCTGGAAAACGTCGTCACGACCGAGGTGACGCGCGCACGCCTTGCCGAACGTCTCTACTTCGATCCCCATCCGCTGGTCGAGCGCGCCGTGTTTGTCGCCACGCCGCACCAAGGTAGCGCGATGGCAGGCCGCGCGGTCGGACAAGTTGCCGGCGCTCGTGTCCGAATCAGAGCCGGCCTACGAGCAGCTCAGGCGCGACAACGCCGATGTCCTGAACGACGCTGTCAGCCGCCGAATGCCCACCAGCATCGACCTGCTTGACCCAACCCAACCTTTCCTGGATACCGTCGGACGCCTGCGAGTCAGCCAGTGTGTCACGTTGCACTCGATCATCGGCGATGGCGGTGGCGCCGTAAGCCTGGGAAAGTCCGACGGAATTGTGACCGTCGAAAGCGCTCACCATCCGGGTGTGGCTAGCGAACTGTATGTACCCGCAACCCACAGCGGCATCCTCCGCGATCCCGCCACTTTCGACGAGATCAAGCGGATTCTTCGGCTGCATGCGGCATCGGCCGATCGGGTTTCATCAGTCGCCAGGTAGGCGCTTGCTGCCAACCAACCATTTACGGCTTCAGCACCACCTTGATGCAGCCGTCCTGCTTGTCACGGAACGTCTTGTAAAACTTCGGCGCGTCCGCAAGCCTCGCTCGGTGCGTGATCACGAACGACGGATCGATCTCGCGCGATTCGATCTTTTTCAGCAGCATTTTGTGGTACTTGGCCACGTGCGTCTGCCCGGTCTTCATGGTCAACGCCTTGTTCATAAACGCGCCGAATGGAATCTTGTCTGGAAATCCCAAATAGGCGCCGGGCACCGAAATCGTGCCCCCCTTCCGGCAGCACATAATGGCTTCGCGCAGCACATGCACCGATCCGTTGTCAGCATCACCGCTGCCTTGGCTTTGTCCAGGATCGCATCGATCGCGCCCGTGCCATGCGCCTCGGCGCCGACCGCGTCAATGCAGCGGTCCGGCCCGCGTCCCTTCGTGATATCCATGAGCGTGTGGTACACGTCCTGCTTTTCAAAGTTGATCGTTTCGGCTTTGCCGTGCCTTCGCGCCATCTCCAGCCGCTCCGGCACTCGATCGATCGCGATCACGCGGCCGGCTTTAAACATCCACGCGCATTGAATCGCGAATTGACCCACCGGGCCGCACCCCCACACCGCCACCGTCTCGCCCGGCTGTATCTCCGCGTTTTCGGCGGACATGTAGCCCGTCGGCAAAATGTCCGACAAAAAAAGCACCATCTCATCCGGCAAGTCCGACTCGATCTTCAGCGGCGAGACGTCGGCATACGGAACACGCAGGTACTCCGCTTGCCCGCCCGAAAAACCCCCCAGCATGTGCGAGTAACCAAACAGCGCGGCGGGCGAGTGCCCCATCGCTTTCTTCGCAATCTCCGCGTTCGGGTTCGAAGTGTCGCAAAGCGAAAACATATCGTGCGAGCAAAACCAGCACGTCCCGCACGAGATCGTAAACGGTACGACAACGCGGTCTCCCACATTGAGCTTCTGCACCTGCTTGCCGACTTCGACCACCACGCCCATCGGCTCGTGACCCAGCACGTCCCCCTTCTGCATGGTCGGCATGAAGCCGTTGTACAAGTGCAAATCGGAGCCACAAATCGCCGTCGAAGTGATCCGGATGATCACGTCGGTCGGGTCGGCGATTTTCGGGTCAGGCACATTGTCGATTCGAACGTCCGACGTTCCATGCCAGCACAACGCTTTCATCGAAGCCTCCGATATGCAAAAAAGTCAGCAACTATGCCGGCCCCGCTCGTGCTATCCCTCCATTGCCGCCGCGGCACTGAGCTGCGCCGCACACGGCGCATCCGGCGCCGTCACCCCCGCCACCGCCGTCATTGCCGCCAGTGCGCGGCCGCGATGACAGCTTCGATCGGCCACCACCGCACTCAGCGTGGCGATATCTAATACGTCACCCGCAACTCGCCCCCACATCCATTTCGCCGGCTGTGGACTTTGCAGAATGCCGATCCCCGTGGCGATTTCACGAAGCCCGTAGGCTTTAAGAAAGCGGTGGTTCCGTACTCCGGTCGCTTGTCCGACCTGCCGCGGCGCAAGAGCTCCGCCGCCCCCAATCCCATGCTCAACCAGCCCAACGCTTTCGCCATTCCGATTCCGGCGCATACCGCACATCGGGCGGCGAATGCGAGGGCGCGAGCCCGCGTGTCGGTGTTGGCGTCATGATACGAGTCATAAGAGAATTCCCCGGTCGTGCTTGGGAGAAGGAAATGACAGGCCTCGGCGCGGTGCAATTGTTACGCCTTCCCGCGATGTGGATTTCAACGCTCGCTCGCACCGCATTCTGGTAGACCGATGCGTGAGGGAGGGCGAGGCTCCGCCCGAGCCGTCTGATTGTAGGTCATGTTCCCCGTTATGGCATGGCCCCCGACGATGCCAACTGCCGATTCCACGAGCACTCCATACTTCGTACCGTGTACTCCGTACCCGCAACGCCCTTCGCCCCGCCGTCCCATTTACCTGCGCTGCTCCCGCCGCGCCTTTTTCTTGTGCGCTTCACGGGCTGCTGTCGATTGACGCACCAAGCCTGTAACCGGTCGAACTTCCTTGAGTTCTTGGGAATTTCCGACTGCCCAAACTTCCAGCAGACGGTAAACGTGTCAGCGAAGAGCTTGCTTTCCACCGCGGCCTGTTTAACTCGCGGAAAGATCAAGTCGAAGTGGTGTTCGAGCAGATGCTCCAGCAAGCAACAGGCGATTGCGAGACGCAGATCCTCCTGCTTGTGACTTCCCCAACGCCGCACGAACTGCCAAACTTCTTCCGGATTGCATTCAATGAACTCGCCGACACGAATAATCGCCTGCCATCGCCGATCGTTCTTGCCCTCGGCGGCCGCCGTCCCAGGCAACAGAGAATTGGCACGATCGATCGCGGGGCGAACCAAATCTGTTCGTTGACTCAAAGATGTCACCAGTCCAATGTAATAGGAGCGTATTCTTAAAGGCGTTCGACTCTATTAACCTATAAAATGAAAGGAGCCACGAACACCGAATAAGCTCGTCCATACGCTTTCGACGCGACAGTTTTCTTGACACGGAGTTGGGGAAATGTTCGAAATTCATGACCAAAAGAACAATGCGTGGGTCCGGCGATGCAAACGAGCAGTGTTGCTGGCATGTGCCGTCTTTGCCTCACTCGTTTGCGTCACCCCCAAGCATTCGGTCTTCGCCGCCGAACCAACAAAGCCATCCAAGAAAGCGGCGGCCGCGCAAGCGACAAAACTCACGTTCGACAAAGTTGGGCCGCAGGTCGGCGAGCAGCTTCCCGATCTGAGACTCAAGACTCTCAAGGGCGATCCACAACGTCTCGGCGACGCCTGGCGATCCGGTCCAGCCTTGATCGTGACGAACTCATTCACTTGTCCGAAGTCTCGTAGTCGCTGGCCCGAGTTGGCCGAAATCGTGAAGAAGTACGGCGATAAACTGAATGTCGTCATTGTCTACGTCATTGAAGCGCATCCGGTCGGAAGCATTTGCCCTTACAAGGGCGTGGAAGACATTACTCCAGAGAATCAGCGCGACGGCGTCTTCCGCCGGCAGCCAAAAACTCTGGAAGACCGACTCGAATTGGCTCAGGAGTTTAAGCGGTATCTGCGAATCGATGTGCCGATTTACGTCGATCCACTCGACAATCGCGCGTGGAGGGCGTTAGGAGCCGCGCCGAACATTGCTTTCTTATTGGATGAGGATGGAATGGTCGTCGCCCGCCAAGGTTGGTTCGATGGTAAGGATCTCCCTGAATCGATCGACAAGCACTTGGCGAATCCATCCCCAAAAGCGCAACGTGGAGCGGATGAGGAGACCACAAGGGAGAGGGCTGCTGCGCGAGATCAGAAGCTCCGTCAGGTTGGACTTGAACCATACGATTGGATCAAGGCGGTGCGAGAAAACAAAACAGAAGAATTGACGAGCCTCTTGAAGAAGTTTCCCGCCAGCACAAACGCGGTGTTTCAGGTCGGTGCGCATGACAACCAAGAGGTGACTTTGCTGATGGAGGCAGTCTCTAATCGGAATGTTGGCGCGGCGGAATTGCTGTTGCGCCACGGTGCGGATGTGAATGCGCGAACGAGTACTTATGATTCGCCGTTGCAAGCGGCGCGGTTTGACAACCTGGAGATTATCGAGCTTCTCATCCGCCACAATGCTAATGTTAATTATCCTCGTACGGGCAAAACGCCAATTCATCAGGCTCTGATTGCAGGACGTCGGGATGCCGCTAAAGCGCTCATAGATGCCGGCGGAAAAGAGGATTTCTATTCGGATATCGGCCTTGGGAAAATCGAGTCGGTCCGGTCAGCTCTCGCTGCCGATCCCTCGCGCAGCTCGGCCCGATGGCGCGTCGCGAATGCCGCTCGACTACGCCGCGGTCAATAATCAGTTGACGGTTGCGAAGCTGTTGGTCGAAAGCGGCACGCCAGCCGTTGACTACGCGCTTTCCGAAACTGATGTGCCGCTCCACTACGCAATCCAGGCGGGCAGCGCACCATGGTTCAGCTACTATTGAAAGCCGGTCATTCTCCAAACACTGCGAAGGGATGGAATGGGGACTCATCGGAATCATCGCCGGCGCTGCATCAAGCGATTGACCGTGATAATCTCGAAATCGTCAAACTCCTGCTCGCGCATAAGGCCGACTTGAACGTGCGCAATACATATTCCCAAACGCCTCTGCATTACGCTGCGCACGTAGGAAAGTCGAACGTCGTCGAACTGCTCATTCGCAGGGGAGCCAATGTTAACGCCACGACAATGCCATTCGATTTGGCCTGCGGAAGCGGCGAAGAACAAGGCCCACAGCTCAATACGCCGCTCCACTTTGCCGCGGCGGCTGGAAATCCGGCAACCATCAAGGCTCTTCTCGCTGAAGGAGCAAAAATAAACTTTGCTAACGCCAAGGGCGCGACGTCTCTCATGTCCACAATTGAGCCGCCCATTTACACTGCCATCAACGAAAAGTTTCAATTGGAAAACATAAAACTTCTCTTATCATCCGGCGCTGATGTCAATGCCCACGACAAAGATGGCCGAACCGTGCTGAACTTCGCTGCCGATCTCACCACGCTTGAGCCAGCGGGCTATGCAGATGCGCAAAGAAAGGCGGCGCGGCAGCTGATCGACCTGCTCAAGAAACACGGCACCAAATACGGCAAGCCACTCGACGAGTCGATCAACGAAGAATAAGCACGCGCATAGCCATTTCCTTTCATCTGCCTCCTCTGCGGCAAACCTGCTACACCCGTCCATTCAAATCCACACCTCCGCGCTATCCGCGGTTAACCGCCGTCTTTGAACAGCCTTTCCCGGTACGGCGGCTTCGAGCCCGCCTACCCGCCGCTTCCCCTTCCCCACCAACGACTTACGGAATCCCTAAAAAATGTGTCTGTGGACACATTGACACTACATGGACACATCTGTATGATTTAGCCAGAACGTCCAACGGTATTGCTGGAAGGCTGGGACCCACGATAGGTCCCGGTACTTCCTCGAGCCCACGCTGGTGCGCTGCTCCTTATCCGAGCTGCCCACCGCCGTGGGCTTTTTTAACTTCCATCCCTGAACCCCGAACCCTGAACCTTGATCCCTCACACCATCGCCAGGTTGACAATTCGCCGCATGAACACCGACCCCAAAAATCGCAACACTCAATCGCATCGGAAGTTGCGCCCTTCGCAGGGCGCACCGAGACAGCCATTTGTTCCCCATAACCCTGGGGCCCCCGTTAGCGAATCACTGGGGAACAATTCTGTGGAACGTTCCCTTAGCCCTGCCCCATCCAGCTTTGCGCCTGACGCGCAAATGTGTGACAAAACACTCGCCGACCGCCGACGCCGTGGTTTGCAGATCGGTGTCAAAAGCGCAAATCTCCGCCGTTGACGCCGAATACTTCCGTCCATGCGCATAATTCAATCGAATTTGTTCCCCCCTGCGCCTCAAAGACCCTGGAAAAAACGGCGCTTCGAATAACGTCGGCGAAACTAATTCCCCGATTAAGTTTCCATTTGCCCCGATTTCTTCAACAGGAACAAAAACCAATTTCATGCACCACCCACTCAGGTCCCCAGAGCACGGGTCACCGGAAACTGCCGCCATTCGACGTTCGACGGTCAATGTTTCTGCTTCCTCCGTTGCCTCCTGTTCAACTGCCATCGTTCGTCGCTCCTTCGTCATTCGGAAATTCCCCATTCGTCATTGCCGCTGGCGGCTTGGCGGCTTTGCGTGAGAAACCTTGATCTGCGTGACTTCCCCTCCCCCATCGGGTAGGCTATCCCAAAGTTTCTGAGCGGCGTTTGGTCGGCTGCGCTTTTTCGCTCGATGTTTTCAATCTTGCTTTTGTCAGAAGGAGATTGCGATGCGATTATCACGAGTGTTCGGATTGACGGTGGCCGCGGCAGTGTTGCTTTGCGCACACCAATCATTTGCGGTAGACCCCTGGGGCCTGAAGCCCGGCGCGGTCGAGTTGAAGTCCGCCGGCCCGCTGGTGTTCGGCCCGGAAGGAATCCTATTCGTCGGCGATCCAACGGCCGGTAGCGTGGTGGCGATTGCGACCGACGACGCCAAGCGCGAGACCGCCAAAGACAACATCAACATCCCCGGCTTCCAACAGAAGCTGGCCGACGCACTGGGGACCGCCGCCGACCAGACCCGAGTCGTCGATCTGGCGGTCAATCCCACCAGCCGAAACATTTACCTAACGGTTTCATCCGGCGCACAGGGTCAGCCGGGTCAGCCGGCGCTCGTCCGGATTTCGCCCGACGGCAAGCTCAGCAAGGTCGCGCTCGACAACGTCCGCCATGCGCGCGTCACGTTGTCCGACGTGCCCGACAGCCAGGCGCCGAGCGGCCGCCGACGAAATCCGCGCGACGAATCGATCACCGACCTGACGTTCGTTGATGGCAAGCTGCTCGTTTCCGGTCGAGGCACGGCCTCGAAGTCGTCGGTCCGCGAGCTGGCCTTCCCGTTCGCCGAGACCGAGACGGGCACCAATCTCGAGATCTTCCATGCGGCGCACGGCCGCGTCGAAGACGATGCCGTCGTCCGAACGTTCGCCCCGCTCATCGTCGATGGCGAACCGATCCTACTCGCCGGTTTCACCTGCACGCCGCTGGTCAGGATTTCGCTCGCTGACCTCGATGCCGGCAAGAAAGTCCGCGGCACGACGGTCGCCGAGCTTGGCAACTACAATCAGCCGCTGGATATGATCGTCTACAAAAAGGACGGCAAGGACTTTGTTCTGATGTCGAACAGCGCTCGCGGCGTGATGAAGATCAGCACGGATCGCGTCAAGGAAAACGCCGGCCTCACCGAACCGGTCCGCGGCGGCGGCACGGCGGGCCAGGAGTTTGAGACCATCAAGGACCTCACCGGCGTCGAACAGTTGGATCGCTTGGACGACGAGCGAGCCATCATCCTCGCCAAGGCCGACAACTCGCTCGAGCTCCGCACGATCGCGCTGCCATAAAAGCGCTGCAATCGCGTGGATAGCAAACCCGGCCCGCTCGCAGCCTCTCTGCGAGCGGGCTGTTTTACGCGCTCGCAGTTTCCGGCGCGGCGCTGACGACCCACGTCCGGCGCCGCATCGTCACGGCGATCGACGCCGCGACGGCAGCGGCAGCGAATAGCATGAATCCGCCCGCATAGCTCCCCATCATCTGCCGTGTTGCGCCCAAGAGCGTGGGCAGCATGAACCCGCCAAGTCCGCCGGCCGCGCCGACGACTCCGGTGATCACGCCCACCTCCCGCGGAAAACGGTTCGGCACAAGCTGGAACACGGCGCCGTTACCCATCCCGAGCGTGGCCAACGTGAGAAACAAGAGTCCGGTCATGATCGCCACCGGCGGCAGCATCGCAACCCCCAATAACAACAGCGCCGCGACGATGAATAGCGCAAACAGCATCTGGCTGCCACCAAAGCGGTCGGCCAGATACCCGCCAAGCGGCCGCAGAAACGACCCCGCGATTACGCACACCGCCGCGACGGTGCCAGCCGCAACTGGCGATAAGCCGTATTGGTCCCTGAACAACACCGGCAGAAAGCTGGCGAACCCGACGAACCCGCCAAATGTGATGCAATAAAAGCCGCAGAACCACCAGGCGTCGGCGTGCCGCAAAACGGCAAAGTACTCGCTAATTCGCTTCGGCTTTGGCTGCTGCGGGCTGTCCTTCGCCAGGAAGTAGAAAGCGACGAGCACGGCCAAGAGCGGTATCAACGCTGCTCCAAACACCGCCTGCCAGCCAATGCGCTCAGCCAGCCGCGGCGCAAACAGCGCCGCCAGCGCAGTCCCGCTATTGCCCGCCCCCGCGATTCCCATCGCCAGCCCCTGATGCTCCGCCGGATACCAGCGACCTGCAAGCGGCAGCGCCACCGCAAAGCTCGCCCCGGCAATTCCGAGCAACAGCGCCGCGAATAGCAGTTGCGAAAATGTTTCGCTCCATTGCCAGCACAGCAAGAGCGGCACAACGGTCAGCGCCATCGAGAACAGCGCCGTTCGGCGGCCGCCCCAGCGGTCAGCCAACACTCCCAACGGAATTCGTAAGATCGCCCCGCCCAGCAGCGGCACAGCGACCATGAATCCCTTCTGCGCAGCGTTCAGTTGAAAGTCCGCCGCGATCGAATTCGCCAACGCGCCGATCATCACCCAAACCATGAAGCTCACGTCGAAGTACAAGAAACGCGCTGACCAACGTCGGCGTATGGCCGGAAGCCAGGAAGTGTTTGATTTGCATTGTCGGATCAAAGGAGGTTAGTGGGATCGGGGATCTTAGTTTGCTTCAATAGCGGCAAGCGCAGCCTCAACATGCCGCAGCTGCCTCGCACGACGTGACGCAGTGAAGCTCGGTTGCCAGTAGTGCATCGAGTTGCTCGGTCGTCGGCAACAGAAGATAAACCTCGCCGCGCTCGACTTTCACCGGAAACACTTTCACGGAATACTGCTCATCCGAAAGGCATTGGCCCGTCGCCAGCGAGTACGTTTTCTTATGCAGCGGGCAAGCGACCTTCGGTACCTCGCCTTGCGTTCCGGTGATACCGCGCGACAAAACAAAGGCTCGCTTGTGCGGGCACATATTCTGACAGGCGTACCACGTGCCGCTCGCGCCAAAGCGAAACACCGCGATTTGCACTTTGCCGTATTTGATCGCCGCGCCCCCTTCGTGCGGGAAGTCATCGACGCAGCCCACGTTGACCCATCGCGGCTTGTTATCCGGCGGACTTGGGCGACCGTTGGCGACGGGCGCTCGCGTTGAGCGGCTTGATTTGGTAAACCGTCCCGTCCCTCGGCCAATCCGCGGGACGATTCTGACCTCGCTCGGTCACAAATTCGATTCCAGACTCGGTTTCGTCGCTGTTGATGAATTGGCGGAATTGCTTGCGGCGCACCGGATCATTCACCACCTCGGTCCATTCGCACCTGTACGTATCCACAAGGTGCTGCATCTGCCGCTCCAGTTCTTCGCAGATGCCAAGCTTGTCGCGCACGATCACGTCGCGCAGTGCATCGATCCCCCCCTCCATATTCTCCAGCCAAACGCTCGTGCGCGTGAGACGATCGGCGGTTCGGATGTAGTACATCAAGAACCGATCGACGTACCGGATGGCGGTCTCTTCATCCAGATCACCGGCCAAGAGATCAGCGTGGCGCGGCTTCGAGCCCCCGTTGCCGCACACGTAAAGGTTGTATCCCTTCTCCGTGGCGATCAGCCCAAAATCCTTTGACTGCGCCTCCGCGCACTCGCGAATGCAGCCGGAGACCGCCGCTTTCAGCTTGTGCGGCGAGCGCACGCCGCGATACCGCTTCTCCACGCGAATCGCAAACGCGACCGAGTCTTGAACGCCGTAGCGGCACCACGTCGTGCCGACACAGCTCTTCACTGTGCGCATCGCCTTGCCATACGCGTGCCCGCTCTCAAACCCCGCGTCGATCAGCTCCTCCCAGATGTCGGGCAATTGATGCACCTGTGCGCCGAACAGATCGACGCGCTGGCCGCCGGTGATTTTCGTGTACAGACCGTATTTGTTCGCCACGCTTCCCAATGCGATCAACTGGTCCGGCGTGATCTCGCCGCCGGGCACCCGCGGCACCACCGAGTACAGCCCGCCGCGCTGCATGTTGGCCAGAAACCGGTCGTTCGTGTCCTGCAGTGTCTGGTGTGGGCGATCGAGGATGTTTTCGTTCCACAAGCTGGCCAGGATCGAGGCCACGGCCGGCTTGCAAACCTCGCAGCCCGCGCCGCGACCGTGACTGGCAACCAACGCATCAAACGTTTTGATTTGTTTGACGTTGACGATGGCGAACAGCTCCTGGCGGCTGTAAGGGAAGTGTTCGCAGAGATGGCGGACGACCGCGCGCCCCGCCGCCGCAAGTTGCTTATTGAGCAGGTCGGTCACCGCCGGCAAACAGCCGCCACAGCCTGTGCCCGCCCGAGTGCAGGCCTTCACTTCGGCCACCGTGGTGAGCTCGCGTTCCGCGATTGCCTTACAGATCTGCGCCTTGCTTACGTTGTTGCACGAACAGACCTGGGCACTCTCGGGCAAGCCGTTGACACCCGCCACCGCGGCGCCTTCTCGCTTGAACGCCATCATGTCGCCGGCCGCGCACGGCAACGGTTCACCGCTGCGGCATTGTGCCAAAAGCGTCCCATAGTCCGACGCGTCGCCAACCAAAACTCCGCCAAGCAGTCGCTGTCCGTCGGGGCTGAATAGCAGCTTCCTATACAGACCTCGAAACGGATCCTCCGAAACCAACGGCACCGCCGGCTGCACCTTGGCCTCGTAGTCGCCGAAGCTGGCCACATCGACGCCCATCAGCTTGAGCTTCGTTGATAAATCTGCGCCCGCGAACCGCCGATCGTCGCCGGTGAGATTTGCCGCCACGATCTCGGCCATCTCGTAGCCGGGCGAGACCAGCCCATAGACGATCCCCGAATGCAACGCCACTTCGCCGATGGCGAAGATCGACGCGTCGGACGTTCGCAGACACTCGTCAACAACTACGCCGCCGCGCTCGCCGACGGCGATTCCACATTCGTGCGCCAATTCATCCCGCGGGCGAATGCCGGCCGAGACGATCACCATCTCAACCGGAAGCGTCTGGCCATCGGCAAACGCCAGTCCTTCCACGCGGCGCTCGCCGAGGACTTGCTTGATCCCCTTGTTGAGATGGACCTGAACACCCAGTGACTCAATTTTCGCAACGAGTATTCTCGACCCTGCGTCATCCACCTGCCGCGGCATGAGTCGCGGCGCGCACTCGACGACGTGCGTTTCCAGATCCAGATCGTAGGCCGCCTTCGCCGCTTCCAGTCCAAGCAACCCGCCGCCCAACACGGCGCAACGCTTGGCTTGTTTGGCATAAGCGCAAATTCGCTCGAGGTCGTCGATCGTGCGATAGACGAACACGCCGAGGTTATTAATCCCCGGTACCGGCGGCACGAACGGGTACGAACCCGTGGCGAGCACGACCACGTCGTACTTGATTCTCTTGCCTTTCTCGGAGTGTACGAGCTTCGCTTTGCGATCGATCGAGGTCGCGCGGTCGCCGATATATAGGTCGATGCCTTGGTCGCGATACCACTCGAGCCGAGCAAGCATCAGCTTTTCGGCATCGCGATGGGCAAAAAACGACGTAAGCCCCACGCGGTCATACGCGGCGCGAGGCTCCTCGCAGAAGGTCACGATGCGATGGCGACGCGACTTATCGAACTCCACCAGCATCTCGCAAAACCGGTGGCCCACCATGCCGTTGCCGATTACTGCAACGGTGCGCTGCGGCGATTGATCATGTTCAGTCATGGCAAACCTCTGCGCGGCTGATTGAAGTTTCGTAGTGTGTCATGGATTGCGATCCGAATTTGCCTGCGGGCGCACGCGTACGGCGCAGTTCTTGTAGGAGGGCTGCCGCGAATGCGGGTCGAAGTGCGCCAAGGTCAGCCGATTGGTCGCTTCGAAGTGCATCGGCAGGAATACGCAGCCCGGCGGCACTGCCCGAGTCACAAACGCCCGCGCCACCAGGCTCCCTCGCTGCGATTCAACTACGACGGGCCGACTCGGCTGCACGTGGTAGCGTCGCGCGTCGGCGGGATTGATTTCCAAGTGCAATTCGCGCGGCGACAAGTGACGCAAGACCGAGGACTTCGCCGTTCGAGTTTGTGTGTGCCATTGCGCGGCCGAACCCCGGCCGGTTAGTAACAACAGCGGATACCGCTCGCTCGGCGGCTCGGGCAAGGGCGCTGGCCGGTCAAAAACAAATCGCGCCTTTCCATCCGCGTGATAGAAACGTCCATCGCTGAATAGTCGGCGCTCTGTGCCGGATCCGGCGCGTGTTCCGGGTACGGCCATTGGATGCCGCCGCGCTCGTCGAATAGCGCGATAGCCGGCGATCCCGGAAATATCGCACGGCCGCCCGCGAGAGAGTTGCTTGAGAAGCTGAAACACCGCCTGCGGGCTCGTCCATCGGCTGAATAGGTCGCCGCAACCCCATGCTTCCGCGATCAGGCGAAAGATCGCAAAGTCTGCCAGTGCCTGGCCCGGGGCACGCGCCACCTTCTTGATCGTGCCGATGCGCCGCTCCGAATTGATGAACGTGCCTTCCTTTTCGCCCCACCCGGCGGCGGGCAGCAGCAAGTGAGCCTGCTGCGCCGTCTCGGTGGTTGCGTACATGTCTTGCACGACCAGAAACTCCAGCCGCGAGAGCACGTCGCGCAGCATGTTCTGGTTGATCCACGAATGCGCCGGATTCGTGGCAATCACCCACAGCCCGCGAATCTTGCCTGAAAGAATCCCCTCAATGATTTGGTCATAGGCCCAGCTTGGCTGCTCTGGAATCAATGCCGGATCGATCTCTAGAGCCGAGGCGACCTCGTTCCGATGCTCGGCGTTCTGAAACTCGCGCCCGCCCAATAGATTCGTCGTATTACTAAACAGACGCGATCCCATCGCGTTGCATTGGCCGGTGATCGAGTTGGCGCCGGTACCCGGCCGGCCGATGTTACCCGTCATCAGCGCCAGGTTGATCAGACTCTGCGCCGTGCGAACGCCCTCGTAACTCTGGTTGACTCCCATCGTCCACCAGAAGGACACTCGCTTTCCTTCGTGAATGATCCGCGCGACACGGTGCAACTCGGCGGCCTCAATGCCCGACACCTCCGCCACGCGCTCGGGCTTGTACTCGGCAACGTGTTCACAAAACGCTTCAAAGCCGTTGGTATGAGCTTCAATGAATTTGTGATCGATCCAGCCCTCGCGTACCAACAGATGGGCCAGCCCGTAAAACAGCGTCAGATCCGATTTGGGCCGCAGCGCCAGGTGAATCGTGGCGGCCATCGCCGTCTCGGTCCGCCGCGGATCGATGACGATGATTTCCGGCCGATGTTTGTTACGGCAGATGCGTTGCCACAAGATCGGATGCGCAATGCACAGGTTCGAACCCACGAGCACAATCACGTCCGACTGCTCGAAGTCGTCGTAGGTGTACGGCGGCGCATCGAACCCAAACGATTGCTTGTACGCCACAACCGCGGTCGCCATGCATTGCCGCGTGTTGCCGTCGCCGTGCAGCATCCCCATCCCGAACTTGGCCAAACTGCCCAACAGCGCCATTTCTTCCGTCGCGATTTGACCCGTGCTCAAAAACGCGGTCGCCTCGCGGCCGTGGCGCTGTTGTACTGCCTTCATTCGCTCACAGAACACTGACAGCGCCGTCGGCCAGTCAACTGGCCGCAGCCGCCCTCCCGCGTCGCGCAACAGTGGCGTCGTCGCGCGGTCGGCGGCATTCAGCACCGCGAGCGCTTCCCATCCCTTGGGGCACGCCATTCCCGAATTCACCGGATACTCGACCGTCGGCGTCAGGTTGACGGCGTGTCCATCCTTCAAGTGCGCCGTCAGCGAACAGCCCGTCGAACAGAATCCGCAGGTCAACGCAGCCGTTGCATCGGGCACGTGGCGCACTGGAACCAGGCCCAGTCCAAACCCTCCGGGGTTGAGCACCAGCTCCGCCGTGAGCGGTCCGGATTCCTGCCGGCGAGTTTTCGCCGCGGTCCGATTTCGTGTTGCCCGCGTGACGTTCATGCGGCTGACGATCCTGGCATCTTGGGAGCGACGACCGCGGCAAAAAACAGGAATCGCTCGCACAACTCGCCCGCGAAACAGAGGACCAGCATTCCCATCGCCATCGCCAAAGCGAACGGCGTCGCCGGCACGCCCTGAATCAGCAATACGCCCGGAATTGCCACTCCGCCGACAATTCCCAGCAGAAACCGCCAAGTGGTGACGCGGGCGAGTTCGCCGGTCATCAACAGCGCGGTGCGCCGAAGCGGAGTGAATGTTCGAGCGCCCAGCCAGCAGAAGATCGCCGCCTCCGCCAACAGTTTTGGGCCGGCCGCGCCCAACAGCCACGCGCAGAGCATGCGCACGATTCGATCCGGCGGCTCACTCGACGCCGGATCGGCAGCAAAGGCTTCGACGCCCAACCGCATGCATAGCGCGATCGGAATCCCCAGCACCGCGCACGTCAGGAAAAACTTGACCGCCGTGTATCCGGCGTTCCAGAACGGCCGCCGCGTGGAAGCATAAATCATCGTGGAACAAGCGACGCCCGCCAATCCGCTCGCTGCCACCAGCCCGCCCAGCGCGCGGCGAAATTCATTTGAAACGGTCATGTCAAAAATGGTCAGCCATTGGATCGTCGCATAGACAAAGGCCAGGCCCGCAAACAACCCAAACGCGATCACTTCGCGGCTCAACCACGACGTTCGCCAGCCCATCACCGCCCGATACGCCAGCCACGGGCGCCCCAGATGAAACACCGAGGCGCAAATACCGATGGCGCCCAAGATGAACGCCGCGGCGTGGTGAACCATCGGCGAGTGAGAGATTCGACTTTCCGCCGACCAAGCAAGCCAGTTGGCGATTCCGTGGTCGATCAGATATGCTCCGACCGACATCTGGGTCAGCACCAGCATGACCACCAGCGGCCAGTGCGCGTGTTGCGGTGCCGCCGAGAAATAATCCGCCGAGAGCAGGTTCGGCGGAAGCGGCTTGCGCGACTTGTAAATCGTGGTCGGAAGCGTATACCGCGGCTCGTGCGCGCCGGGCAAGAAAAAGTTTGCCTCGGCATTCTCCACCACATCCTCGCGGCCAACCACAGTGATGCGAATCGCTCGATTCGGACAGGCCTGCACGCACGCGGGCGCCTCGTTCACCGCCAGCCGTTGCTGGCACATATCGCACTTGCGAACGATGCCCTTAGCGCGGCTGTATTTGGGAACGTCGTAAGGGCACTTTAAGATGCAGTACTGGCAGCCGATGCACTGGTCGTCCAAGTGCCGCACAATTCCAGTCAGTGGGTCTTTTTCATAC
Source organism: Pirellulales bacterium (assembly GCA_963829655.1). Lineage (GTDB taxonomy): Bacteria > Planctomycetota > Planctomycetia > Pirellulales > JALHPA01 > JBBDYH01. The sequence goes on along the minus strand of CAWHJG010000002.1, from coordinate 2,875,796 downwards.
GCTTCGACCGGGCAGCCCTGCAAGCACGCGGGCTCCACGCAGTGATGACAAGCAGTCGTCACATGTTGAATCACCGCCGCTTGGCTGTTGCCCCCTTGCAACAAACCAACCGAGCGCCACATCTCCTCTTCTTCCAATCCATTCAGACTATGGCAGGCCGCCACGCACGACTTGCATCCGGAGCATGAATCGAGATCGACTTCAAACGCGTACTGATCACCGACATTGGGAGCTGATGATGGGATTAAGTCGCGATATTGCTTTTCGTTGGCCGGGCGCGCATCAGAATCGTGCCAACGTGCGAATTCATCCACCGCGACCGACTGCTGATCGACAAGTAGCAGATCAAGCAAGCTCGGTGAGCCGCTCGACCCAACAGGCGCGACTATAGGCATAGGCGGATTTCAATGTCAGTCAATGGCCGCGCTATCAGAAACGCCGACAATCGTGCGCGGTATTTGACGCCGTCCGCCACGGAATCAACACCCTCACGCTTAGGCAACTCCAATGCCAAGACGCTTTCGCGCGGGAGCGAATCCTTCCTAAGAGCAATTCAGGGACTGAGTTCTGTTCAACAACCGACAACGACCTTACGATTCACGGTGCTACATCACAGCGCAGAGATGCACAAAGCGCGGGCACCTTCTGGTATTTATGCCAGCATCGCGTTTATGCCAGCTCCATTTCTTCTTATGCTCTTGCCGCGAGTGCATGACAGCCGCTGCTGCCCACTCCGAACTCAAAAGGGGACTGGCTCCGAGCCACTAGGAGATTCTTGTTCTTTGTAATGCATCGCGGCGAGGTGCCTGTCCCCTTTTGAATTGTCTCTCGACAAGCTTTCGCAGATGTTTACTCGCGCGCTCTCGAATTTGAAAGCAAGAAGCGGAGTTTTTGACCGGCGATCACTCCCTAAGATTGGTCCAGATGCAATAAAGTAATTACAACTCACTGCGCCTGGGAATGACGACCGTGTACCAAAGAACAAAACAGTCATTGAAGTTGTTCGAAAGCGATGAGGATCGATGGTGCGCGGTCGCTGCCCGCGAAGCGGCCGCCGACGGGGTCTTCTTCTATTCCGTGCGAACGACCGGCGTCTTTTGCCGGCCGGTCTGCGCCGCAAAGCTGCCGCTGCGCGAGAATGTCCGCTTTCACGCGACGTGCGAGGACGCCGAGAAAGCCGGGTTCCGCCCCTGCAAACGCTGCCGGCCGCACGGTGCCAGCTCGAAGCAGCGCCGCGCCGATATAGTTGCTCAAGCCTGCCGGCTCATCGAAACTGCGGACGAACTGCCGACCCTGGAGAATCTCGCCGAAACGGTCGGTATGAGCGTCTCCCATTTTCATCGGATGTTCAAGGCGCACACAGGAGTCACATCAAAAGAATACGCCGCCGCCCGCCGAGCACGACGCGTGCGCCACGAACTCTTGCGGGCTGGCACAGTAACCGACGCGATTTACCGTGCCGGCTTCAACTCCAACAGCCGCTTCTACGAGTCGTCGACTGATATGCTCGGCATGTCGCCAAAGAGCTATCGAGCCGGCGGCGCCGGCGCTTCAATTCGTTTCGCCATCGGTGAGTGCTGGCTTGGTTCGATCCTCGTCGCGGCGACCGAAAAAGGTCTCTGTGCAATCTCGCTGGGTGACGACCCGCAGCAACTCGCACGTGACCTTCAAGACCAGTTCCCATATGCTCGACTTATCGGCGGCGATGCGAACTTTGAACAACTCATCGCCACGGTCGTCGGTTTTCTGGAATCGCCCTCGCTCGGACTTGATCTCCCGCTCGATATCCGCGGTACCGCGTTTCAGGTGCGCGTCTGGCAAACGCTGCGAGCGATCCCGCTCGGATCGACCGCGACCTATACCGACATCGCCAGGCGAATCGGCAAACCAAGCGCGGTACTGCGCCGTTGCACAAGCCTGTGCCGCAAACACTCTCGCAGTCGCGATCCCCTGCCATCGCGTCGTGCGTACCGACGGCTCGCCCTCCGGCTACCGCTGGGGAATAGATCGAAAGGCCAAGCTGCTCAAGCGCGAGCGAGCTACCCAATGACGACTCGCTCGCGCCAAGCGAAACTCGCCAATCATCGAATGCCGCCCGAGATATACAGCGTCTCGCCCGTGATCCATGACGCATCCGGTGATGCCAGGAACACCACCGCCGGCGCAATGTCCTGCGGCTGACCAATTCGGCCCAGCGGCGTTTGCGCTTCGGTCTGCTTGCGGAAATCACTCTCGGCGATCCCTGCGGAGTGCACGCCCTCGGTTTCGACCATCCCCGGGTTGATCGAGTTCACGCGGATCTTGCGCGGCCCAAGTTCCGTGGCCAGCGAACGCGTCACCGCCTCCACGGCTGCCTTGGTCGCGCTATAGACCGATGCGTTGGGAATCCGCCCGGTAGCAACTACAGAACTGATATTCACAATATTTCCGCCCGCGGCGCTGAAATGCTTGACCGCTTCCTGCGAGGCAAGAATTAATCCCAGCACATTGAGGTTGAATTGCTTGTGAAAGTGTTCCTCGGTCACACTTTCCAGCGGAGCAAATTCGTAGATCCCCGCGTTGTTCACCAGGATGTCCAGCCGATCGAAAGCCTGCTTCGCCTCGGCGAACAATCGCTTGATGTCCGATTGCTTCGCAACATTCGCCTGCACCGCGACTGCCGTGCCGCCATGTCGGACGATTTCGCCCACGACGCGGTCCGCCCCTTCTTTGCTTGAAGAGTAGTTGACGACCACCGCGGCGCCTTCGGCGGCGAGTTGCTTGGCAATTTCAGCCCCAATCCCCTTCGACGCTCCGGTGACAACGGCGACCTTGCCGGCAAGTTTCTTGGTTGTTGTAGCCATAACTGCTGCTTTCCTTTCGGTTTCCTGCTTCACATGCGAGTGCCCGTTTGTTGGACCACGTAATCGACAAGGGACAATACCGCGGTTGCCTACAAATCCAACACGGTTTTCTTCAGGAGAGCCAAAAAAAACGGCCGAAATAGCCAATTCGAACGCAGGTCTAATGATATACCACACGGCCCCTGACCTGCTCCGGCGTAGGGTCGAGCGTCATTGCATCGAGCCGCACGAATCAGTTGCCCCACAGACCGCCGCTCGGTCCAGAAGACGATTCCTGCATGTTCGGCACCCTGCGCACTTAGCCGAAGAAAGTCCTGGTCGCGAGTAATTAGCAGCCGCCCTTCGCGCAGCGAAAACGCTAGTTGCTCGGGATCAGTCGCTGTAATCAGACCGGCTTCGATGCTCGTCGTAATATCGAATCCGCGGCGCCGCAATCCCTCGGCGACCACATTCGGCATGCTTTCATCAAGATGAAATCGAATCGTCATGCGCGTCCCCGCCGGCCGATGCCGCGCCGCCACGATTCTGATTCTCTTCCGCGCGACGAGCGTAATCTGCGTCGGCTTTCATGTGCATGCGAACTTCGTCTCGGTGATCGTAATAGTATGCCAATGCAGAGTGGACCTGCGCCAATGTGATGTGGGGGTATTCGCGAGCAATCTCCTCGGGCGACAAACCATGACGCTCGTGATCCGACACAATGTCTTGTACGCGCACGCGAGTCCCGGCGACGTAGGCCCTTGGTTGGCCGTCGCGGTTTAAAAGTATCTCAACGTGCGTAAAAACGACTGGTTGCATATTGCAATTCTACCACACTGACGTACCGCTCACATCACCCGATCCGCCGCCCAGGGATATCGCCGCCCCGTCTTGAACTCTTTGTACGGCTCACCGGTAGGCTGATGGATCGACTCGGGATCAAACGGCGTGTTGAACGAATTCAAGACTGGCACGACATCCGCGTCGGGATATCCCAGCCCCACCAGCTCGAAGTAGTCGCCGTTGATGTCGAACAGCCGCACCCACTCGGTTGAGACGCGGACCATCCGCAACATGCGCAGCTCGGCGCGCGTGCGGCGAAAGAATGCGATCGCCGCGTCTAGTCCCCCATCTTTAAAATCATGCTTTGCCAGCGGCTCGGTCATAAAGTCGTCATCAGTGCGAACGCGCGCTGCTAAATCTTATCAGCTAGCGCACTTCGCCGGCAAATCGAGTCTCACCGCGCCGCTGTAACACTTCCCTCTCCCCCGCGCTCCCAATGAACGTGCCGAAAGCGGGTCTCATCAGACTTCGCACCAGGCGCGTACATTCACACGACCGCCGGCGCAGCGCCCCTCAGGCGTCGGAGGTCTATTCACTCAGAGGGTCAAATTGGAAGGACCAAAACCATGGACAGTCAAATCAATGCGCAGCCCGAAATGCAGTCGGTCGACCAAGCCGAGCTGCAAGCAGTCAGTGGGGGATACATCCCAACGGTCGACGTATCCGGCATGCCGGATCGCAGCGAAATGTGTGGCACGGCGTGGTATCTCAGCAAGATCTTCAGGCCCACCCGCCTGTACTAGCTCGCTGCGTTGCCGTGCTCGACCGAATTAGACCCGCGCCGCGGACGTGCCTGTCGAAACGCACCCGTCCGCAATCGCTGCCCTCGCGTAACCTCGCCGCTGCGTATTGCCTTACCGTGCGGCGGCGAGTTCCAAACTCGGTAAGGTGCATATGCGTGGAGAACGTGTCATGATCAACGAACTTAAGGAAGTCACCCCGGCCGAGCTATCCAGCGTGGACGGTGGCTTGACCGCCTCGTGGTCCTTCAAAGGCAACTACGATGGCGCAGTGCTCGGCGCCGCGATCGGCGCTGGCATCTTCGGGTTTACCGGAGTTGGCGGCTTCATCGGTGGCGCCGTCGGCGGCGCGATCGGCGCCTTCATCGATTGGCTGTTCTAAGCCATCGAGCCAGGTCCGAAGGTCGGGAGTCGTTTCATTTCGGCTCCCGACCTTTTTTTATGCGCCCCTGGCCGATTCGGAATTCCCCAATCGGCCGTAACAAAGCCGCCGTACCAACGCATAAAAGGGCACGCTCAGCAGTAATGAAATCAATCAAAAGCTGGGCCAACCTCCAACGGACGACGGAACCCGTAGGCCACTCTGGCGCGGATTCCTCACCTTCAGAATCAACGCCAAGCGACGATAGGACGCGCCATGCCCCCCAGATCCTTTGTTCCCGCCGGCGAAACCGAACGCCGCGACAATCTAACGCAGAACGAACTGACAGCCATCGATGGCGGCTGTGTCTTTAAGCAGGTCGGCCAGGCGTTTTGGCGCGCTCGTAACTCAGTTCGAGCAACCAACCTCCGACGCCCGCTGCGTTACCTGGACCCGATTGGAATACGCGTAATAGCAGCTACCAGGTTCACTCAACGCAGTGCTTGTAACAATCCTCCTGCTCCCCGCGCTAGACCAGTTGAACCGTCGCCCCGGCCAAGTCGCCTTGCCGTCTATAACGCCAAGCCCCTTCAGAACTTAATACTCTCATGTTCAAGCGCTTCAAGTGTGTCCGCCAAATGGACGGCAGCGATTGCGGAGCCGCCGCATTAGCCACCGTCGCTCGCCATCACGGCCTGGATTTCGGCCTCCAGACCATGCGCGATCTCGCCGGCACCGATCGCATCGGCACCAACCTGCTGGGCCTCGTCCAAGCCGCCGAGCGAATTGGCTTTTCCGCCAAGGCAGTCAAAGGCCCCTACGAGGCGCTCACCAAGGCTCCCCTGCCCGCCATCGCACACGTCAAAACGAAAGAAGGCCTCGGCCACTTTGTCGTGCTCTTCAAAGCCGGCCGAAAGTCGGTGGTCATCGCCGACCCCGCCGCCGGTGTTCAAAGAGTATCACGCGACGACTTCATCAGCCGCTGGACCGGCTACCTGGTGCTCATGACACCCGACGAAGCGCGGCGGCCAACACTCCTGTCCGCTGGCTCAAAGAGTCCCACGAGCCGTTTCCTCGGTTTGCTCCGGATGCACCGCGGCGTCCTGTTCGAAGCAATCGTCTGCGCTGTGCTGATGACGCTCTTGGGCATTTCCACTTCGTACTTCGTCCAACATCTGGTCGATTCGGTGCTCGTCCGTAGCGAGACTCGCCTGCTCAACGCGCTCGGCGTCGGCATGGTCGCCATCACGCTTTTCCGCACGCTGTTCGGCATGCTGCGTCAGTACCTGCTCGCCTACGTCGGCCGAAAAGTCGATCTCTCGCTGATCGCCGGCTTCGCGCGCCACATCCTTTCGCTGCCAATGAACTTTTTCGAAATGCGGCAGGTCGGTGAAATCCTCTCCCGCGTCAACGACGCTGCAAAAGTTCGGGAAGCCATCAGCGGCGCGACCTTAACCGCCGCCGTCGATGGCGTCGTCGTTGTGTTCACCACCGCCGTCCTCTGGATGTATGACATGAACCTGGCCATCGTGGCCACGCTATTCGTCCCGCTCTGGGTCATCACGGTCATCGTCCACCACCCAGCAACGCGCCGCCGCTCGCGCGAAGCGATGGAAGAAGCGGGCACGCTCTCCGCACACATGGTCGAGGACATCTCCGGCGTCGAAACAATCAAAGCCTACGGCGCCGAGCGCGCCCGTGCCGACGAAGGCGAGCACCGCCTCGTGCGGCTCGTGCAATCGATCTTCAAGCTACAGAAGCTCTCCCTCAGCATGACCGCGGTCGGCGCCTTGATCAGCGGACTGGCCGGCATCGTCATCCTCTGGTATGGCGGTCACCGCGTGATCGCGGGAGCGCTCACGATCGGCGAGCTGATGTTCTTCTACACGCTGCTGGGCTACATGCTCGAGCCGATGCAGCGATTGGCCACGGTTAACTTGCAGATTCAAGACGCGCTCGTGGCAGTCGATCGACTGTTCCAGGTGATGGACCTCAAGACCGAACCGCTCGACGAACGCAAAGCCGCGTTCCACGGGATCACCAACGGCATCGAGCTTGCGAACGTGAGCTTCCGCTATGGTTGCCGCAACAACGTGCTCGAGGAGTTCAACCTTCGCATTCCGGCCGGCTCGACCGTCGCCATTGTTGGCGAAAGCGGCTGCGGTAAATCGACGCTGCTCAAGCTCCTGATGCGGTTCTACGATCCAACCGCGGGTCAGGTGCTCGTCGATGGCGTGGACCTCCGCGACTTCGATCTCGGCAGCCTCCGCAGCCGCATCGGCATCGTGTCGCAGGAGCCGTTCATCGTCAACGGCACGCTGCGTGAGAACATCGCTTTAGGCTCGCCCGAAGCCGACCTCAACGACATCATCGCGGCGGCCCGCGCCGCCGGCCTCGAGGAGTTCATCACGCGGCTTCCCGAGCGTTATGAAACGATGCTCGGCGAACGCGGCGCAAACCTCTCCGGCGGCGAACGCCAGCGGTTAGCCATCGCCCGCGCCATCCTACGCAAGCCGGCGCTGTTGATCTTCGACGAGGCCACCAGCCACCTCGACACGACCACCGAACGCGCCATCCAGGAAAACCTACGCGGCGTGTTTGCCGACAAGACGGTGCTGCTCGTCGCTCACCGCCTGTCCACGATCCGCGAGGCCGACCTGATCTACGTGATGCATCAGGGTCGCGTCGTCGAACACGGCGACCACCACAGCCTGATGGCATCCGGCGGACGCTACGCCCAACTCTGGCGATCGCAAACCGAAGAGGCACAACCAGCGCCAGTCAATCGGATCTTCAGCAGTACTAACGGTAATGGGCACCACCACACCCATACCCAATAGCTCACTCGTTTTGGAAAGTGTTTTGCCGTTCGTCATTCGCCATTCGTCATTCGTTCGTCATTCGGATTTCGTCATTGGGTATTAACCTCAAAAGCGCCTGCCCCTTCTAAAAAAACGAAACGAGAACTAACATGCCCCGCGGAATAATTGTTGAACTTACCGACTGCTCCGAGTTTCGTCAGACGCTCGCCGCTCGTCCCCCGCGAATCGTCCACGGCACCGCGTTGCTTTTGCTGATCCTGCTAGGTGCGGGGATCACTTGGGCGGCGCTCGTCGATGCCAACCTCGTCGTGCGAGCCGCCGGCCGAGTCCGTCCCGTCGAAATCCCCACGCGCGTGTTTACGTCCGCCAGCGCCGACCTGGAAGGCCGCGTGGTCGAAGCCCCATTTGACGAAGGCGACGTGGTTCGCAAAGGCGATCTGCTCGTGCGGCTCGACACCGCGCGGATCGAAAACCAGATCGCCAAGCTCAACCGCACGATCGAAGCCTCGCAGGACGAGCTCACCAAACTCACGGGCCTCGAAAAACTGCTCGCGCTCCAGCTCAACTCCGCGCGACAAAAAGCTCAGGCCGAGCTGTCGCAAGCCGAGCAGGCGTTCGCCCTCGCCACTGGCCGCCGTGCGTCCGATATCCGCCGCGGCCAGGCCGAAGTGAAGGCCGCCGAAGATCAATATCGTCGTGCCCGCAAGCTCGCCGATTCGCGCACCATCACCGAGCAGGATCTGGTCAAAGCCGAAAACGACGTTCGCCAGGCCCGCGAGAAGCTCGTGCAGGCCGAGCTGCCCGCCGACGATGCTCAGGTCGCCGTCGCGCGCCGTGCGGTCGAAGTCGTGGACCGCGATTTCGCCGTGCGCCGCGGCGAGCTCGCCGCTCGCATCGCCGCCAAGCGCGGCGAAGCCGAAGCAGCTCAAAAAGACCTCGCCAACCTGAATATCCAACGCGACGCGGCCGTGCTCCGATCTCCCATCGACGGCATCATTGTCGCCGGACAAATCCGCGCGGGCGACGTGCTCCAACCCGGCAAGCCGGTGATGGAGATCGCGCGCGAACAAAGCTATCGCTTCGAAGCCATCGTGCCCAGCGAGGACGTCGGCAACCTCAGCGTCGGCATGCCCGTCCGCATCAAGTTCGACACCTACGACTATCAAAAATACGGCGTGCTCGAAGGCAGGATCACCTATCTGTCTCCCGACTCGAAGCCGGCTAAGGCCAGCGACAGTGACCAGGAAACGGGCGAACAAGCAGCCAGCCGCAGATCACCGGCGGCATACCTGGTCCGCGTCGAGCTGCACGCCAACGAAGTCGGCCGCGGCGACCTTCGCGGCCCCGTCAAGCTCGGCCTCGGCGGCACCGCCGAAATCGTCACCGGTCACGAAAGCGTCTTGTGGATTTTGCTCAACCGCATTCGTCAGACGATCAGCTTGGGGTAGTCAGAGCATTTCGATTGCGGGCGGTGTCCTCTTGCGCGGGTAGAATGAGCGAATGCCTGACGTACCGCTATTCTTGATGCTCCTCTTTGGCGTTCTGTTTTCCTGGATCGTATTCACCTCCATTGTCTGTGTCGCAAACTATCGTGGCCAATTCACTTTGCGATCCGTGTGGCTGGTTGCCACATGTCTCTGCGTCCTGATCGGTACTGCGCTGATTCTTTCGCGCACAATCGGCGGCAACTATTCTAATGACCCGAACAACGACCCAAACGTCGTGGAATTAGGCGGGCCGGTCGTGTAATCTGTGATGCATGCGCTTGATAAAGCGACCCCGAACTGCGAACCACTCGCATTGGTGTCTCGTGCGTCCATCCGCAGCCGCCGCCTTCGTTTTGTTGCTTTTGGTAACGCGCGAGACTCGCGCCGCCGACCCCTACGCCGGTATCGACCCGTATTGGATCCTCCTGCATGAGCCTGCCGTCAAGGAGGAGCTGAAAATCACCGCGGCACAGCAATTCGCATATCAAAAGCTCACCGACGACCTCGATCTCCGCTTCTTTCCGCTCCGCAATAAGCCATCCGAAGAAGGCTTCGCGGGCTTGGCCAAGATCATTGCCGACGCTCAGCACGGAATTGGGAAAATTCTCCAGCCGGCACAGCATAAGCGTCTGAACGAAATCCTGATGCGCCGCCTCGCAACGCAAGCGCTCCTGCGCGACGATGTTGCCGCCAAGATGCAATACACGGACTCGCAGCGGCAACAAATCAAAACCATTATCAACGATACTCACGCCGCCATCAGCGAGCTTGAGAAACAGGCCAGCGAAGGCAAACCCCGCGAGCCGCTCGAACAAAAGTTCGTGGAGCTCAAGACCGACGAACAGAAGCAGATCCTCAGCCTGCTCAAGCCCCAGCAGCAATCGGCCTGGAGAACTCTGGTGGGCACGAACTTCGATCTCGCCAAACTCGGCCGCCCGGTGTTCAAAGCCCCCGAGCTGATCGACACCGGCGAATGGATCAACTCACCGCCACTCAAGCTCGGCGATCTGCGCGGCAAAGTCGTCGCCGTACACTTTTACGCCTGCGGCTGCATCAACTGCATCAACAATTATCCCTGGTATCGCGAGTGGCACGATGAACTTTCGGACCAAGGCGTCGTCCTCATCGGCATCCACACGCCCGAGACCGACACCGAACGCAACTTAAGTCATGTCCGCCGCAAGGCCGCCGACGAAGAACTGGCGTTCCCAATCCTCATCGACCCCAAGAACGAAAACTGGAACGCCTGGGGCAACTCGATGTGGCCCTCGGTCTACCTGATCGACAAGCGCGGCTACCTCCGCCACTTTTGGCCCGGCGAGCTCAATTGGCAAGGCAACAACGGCCACCAGCTCATGCGCAAGCGAATCGAAGACTTGTTGGCTGAGAGCTATCCTTGATCACGCGACAGAAAACACGGAACACTGAGGAGCAAAACCATGCGTCTCGCTACATCCCACCCTGCGCGGTCAATTTGTTGCCTGTCCGCCGCGATTCTAATGCTCGCCACCGGATGCTTTGAGCAATCTGCCAGCGCCGAAAAACTCGCAAGCGCGGACGCCGTCTGGCCACGCTTCCGCGGACCCACCGGCATGGGTACCAGCGAAGTGAAAGAGCTGCCGCTCGAATGGAGCGCGACCGAGAACATCGCCTGGAAAACTCCGCTCCCCGGCCCCGGCGCATCCAGCCCGATCGTGTTCGGTGATCACGTCTACCTGACTTGCTACACCGGCTACTTCATCCCCGGCGAGTCCGGCGGCAGCCTCGAACAACTCAAGCGTCATCTCATCGCCGTCCGTCGCAACGACGGCGAGATCGCCTGGGACCGCCCGATCGCCGCCAAGCTGCCCGAGGAAGAACGCATCCGCGATCACGGTTACGCTGCCAACACGCCCGCGGCCGACGACGAGCGCGTGTACGTGTTCTTCGGCAAGACGGGCGTCTTCGCGTTCGATCACGGCGGCCAGCAGCTCTGGCAGGCCGATGTCGGTTCCGGAACACACGGCTGGGGCACGTCGGCGTCGCCGGTGCTCTACAACGACCTGGTCTTCATCAACGCCAGCGTCGAAAGCGAGTCGCTGGTCGCGCTCGATCGCAAGCACCGGCGAAGAAAAGTCGCGCGCCCGCGGAATTCGCGAAGCCTGGAACACGCCGCTCGTCGTCACCGCCGACTCCGGCCGCAAAGAGCTCGTCATCGCCACGCAGGGAAAGATCATGGCCTTTAACCCTGACAACGGCGACCCGCTCTGGTCTTGCAAAACCGACATCGGCTGGTACATGGTCCCCAGCGTGATCGCCGAGAAAGGCATCGTGTACTGCCTCGGCGGCCGATCGGGCATCGCCGCGCTCGCCGTCCGCGCCGGCGGCAGCGGCGACGTGACCAAGACTCACCGCCTCTGGACCAGCACCAAAGGCTCCAACGTCTCCTCGCCGGTCTATCTCGACCGCCATCTCTACTGGGTGCACGACTCGCGCGGCGTCGCCTATTGTGCCAAGGCCGACAGCGGCGAAGTCCTCTACGAAGAGCGCCTCCCGCGCGCCGAACAGGTCTACGCGTCGGCGCTGTTGGCAGGCAACCGGCTCTACTATCTGACGCGCGACGGCCGCACGTTCGTCCTCGCAGCCAAGCCCGACTTCGAACAGCTCGCCGTGAACTCCCTCCGCGACGGCGGCGTCTTCAATGGCACACCCGCCGTCGATGGCGCGCGCCTCCTCATCCGCTCCGATAAGTTTTTGTACTGTATTGGAAAGTAACCGCAGCGTTCGCTCAAGTCGAACAAAGTGCTGGGTATGGGAAAGGCGATTGAACGTTTGCCCCAACGCTGCCCCTGGGCCGTCGGCGAGCAATACATCGGTTACCACGACACCGAATGGGGTGTGCCGCTTCACGACGAACGCCGCCTATTTGAGTTTCTCATTCTCGAAGGCGCAAGCCGGCCTGAGCTGGGCCACCATCCTCAAGAAGCGCGACAACTACCGCGCGGCCTTCGACAACTTCGATCCGGCACTCGTCGGCGCGTTACGGCGCCCGCGAGCGCAAGCGCCTACTCGCCAACGCCGGCATCGTCCGCAACCGCCTGAAGATCGACTCGGCAATTCAGAACGCGAAATCGTTTCTCGACGTTCGACAAGAATTTGGCACGTTCGACAAATACATCTGGCAATTCGTCGGCGGCCGCCCAAGTCAGAACAAGTGGCGCTCGATGCGCGACGTCCCCGCCAAAACCCCCGAGTCCGATGCAATGAGCAAGGACCTCCGCCGCCGCGGCTTCCGCTTCGTCGGCAGCACCATCTGCTACGCCTTCATGCAGGCCGTCGGCATGGTGAATGACCACCTCGTGGATTGCTTTCGCTACCGCGAATTACAGCGAAGTTAGCCAGACGAAGATGGGCGACGGAACACCGCTACGGCCGCCCCTACGCGACCAGATCTTTGCGATACCCGATGCTCTTCATCACGCCGAGCATCTCTTCATACGTGATGAACCGCCGGCGATGCGCCAGCTTATAGCGATCGATCGCCAACGCCAGCTCCTTGGCCTCCGGCGAAAGCCCCTCGTGGCTGTTCGTAAATTGCCGCCGATCGCGGTTGACCGATTGTCCACCCGCGTCGTAGTTGCGGCGATCGATGAACGGGGGCTCTAGTTCGACGGTCGTACTCATCGGACGCTCCAGGGTTTAAGTCCGGTCAGGAATAGGCGCGCATCGGCCCAAAGGCTCGCAACGCGCCCAAGCAAACCTAGGTCGGACCCTCACCGCGTCAAACCCATTGAACTGTATGGGCCAAAACTGCCGGTTATGACGGTCGCACGAGCAGAGCGATCGTGCCCCTCCCTGCGTCCAGACGCTCCTCCCACATTCACCGTGGCGCCTGAGCCATCCGCTGTGCATGAAAACGTTGAGCCAATTGGATGCTCGCCGCATGCCGCGGATCAAGCGACAGCGCCATCCCCACCGCCCGCTCCGCCTCCGCCACCTGCCCCAACCGCAAGTGCGACTGAGCAAGCTGTGCGAACAATTCGGCCGTCGGCGCCTTGCGCTTGCCTGCTTCCTGATACGCGTCGATCGCGTCCTGATGCCGATCGAGCGCCGCCAACGCCTGGCCCTCCATATATAAAAGCCTCGCCGGCTCATCGCCGCTTTGATAGTTCTCGCGTGCCGACGCCAGCGTGGCCAAAGCCCGCTGCGGTCGGTTCATTCGCCGGTACACTTCCGCGGTCTCAAAGATCAGCTCTCGGTCGCCCGGACGTGCGGCCAGCGCGCGGTGAAAATCCGCCACCGCCGCGTCAAGCTGCCCGGCGATCACCTCCACCCGCCCGCGCAGTGCCCATCCCGCCGCCAAATGGGGATCGAGGTCAATCGCTTCATTCGCCATCCGCCGAGCTTCATCCACGTGGCCCATCGTAAGCTGCATCTCGCCAAGCCGAACCGCGATTCCCGCGTCGTCCCCGGCCAGCCGCAGCGCTTCCTCCGCGTGTTTTAATGCGTCCGCCTGCAATCCTGCGCTGCCACAGTGCCTCGGCATAGTACCGCTGCGCGTTCGGGTCATCCGGATACGACTTGATCGCTTGTGACAACAGCGACTCGGCGCGGTTCCATTCCCCGCGCTCCAGCGCGCTCATCCCGCGCTGTGCAAGCTGCCGGCATGTCGCAACCTCCTGGGGCACGGGCCCGCGGCTCCCAAACAGCCGACAACCGCTCACGCCGATCAGGCTCACAAGCGCAAAACACGTGGCTCGCACCGCCAACCGGCGGCGCCCCCGCGCGCAAATTGCGCACAGGCGCGGTGCGCCACTCGCAGCTAGCGCTGCACGTGTTACACAATCGATTCGCCATTCAAGGGCGCTTGTGCGCGACGATTTGGACGCCTCGTCACAGAAAAGGTTGCGGATAATAGCGACCAACGCGAAATTGGGCAAGCTCGGAGTGCTGGGGCTTTGCATCTGCCCGACCGGCGATAGGATGGGTGGCAGCGGCTCTAGCGCCTTCTCGATAGAACCATGCAAGCCAACTTCGACCAGTTCGGCATCAGCTTTCAATACCCGGACAACTGGACGCTCGAGGCCGATTCAGTGATGGACGGAGAGGCCGCGGTCTCGGTCTATAGCCCCGGTGGCGCGTTCTGGTCGGTCACCGTCCACGAGCCGCATCGTGACCCCACGGAACTCGTCGCCGCCGTGCTCGAGACAATCCGCGGAATGTACGACCAGGTGGACACCGAAGACACTCACGAAGCCATCGAGGGCCATACCGTCAGCGGCTGCGAAATCAACTTCTATTGCCTCGATCTCACCAACACCGCCCGCATCAGTGTCATCGGGTCACCGCGTGCCACCTACCTGGTGATGTATCAGGCCGAAGACCGCGAGTTCTGCGAGGTCGAGCGAGTATTTCACGCCATGACCACCAGCCTCGTCCGACAAAGCCCTTGGCTGAAACAGTGAAGAAACAAAAAGGACCCGGGCGGCTGTGCGGTGAAGCCGACCGGGTCCTCTTAACCGTGAAAAAATGGCTCTCGCCCGTAACGGGCATGCAATTGGTCGCCATACACCGGCGACAGGCTGCTAAGATCCACGGTGCATCGTGAGCGAGCGTTTGGCGAGAGGGCGGCCGGCGGTCCGGCGGCCCTCACCTGGGTCGAGCCGATGCGACAGTTCCATATAGCAGACTCCATGCCAATCGTCTCCGTACCTCCGTAAATCTCCATGCTGCGGAAATCCAGCGCAAATATGCACAAGCGACGCACAGACTCTCACGTCGACTTGTAAGAGTTACCAACGCGTGCCTCACGAACCTACATTCGCCGCTTGACGATACCTTGTCGTCACAAGTCGCGTTAACCCCAACGACTTGAGGCACTTGGCGCAACCGGTATAATTTCATCCGAGGCAAAAGTCGGCGATTCCCGCACGCCCCGAGAGCCTCGTCGGTGCGTCGGTCCCGTAAGGAGACCTCGAAGATGGCAATGCTAGCTTCGTCGGCGGGGGCTTCCTCAGTGTCGTGTATTGCCCAAATTGGCGAAACAGCCGGTCAGATTTGGAAGATCCTTCACGACAAAGGGCCTCTTACTATCGCCAAGCTTGTCAAGGAAATCGAATCGCCCCGCGATGTCACCATGCAGGCCCTCGGCTGGCTTGCCCGCGAGGGGAAGGTGATCATCGAAGAAGAGGCCCGAACGCGTGTGGTCTCTCTTAAAGATGACGACGCGTCGGCCTAGACGTCCCTACCGCTTCGTTTTCAGTACGTCTTCTTTGCCAATGGCGATCCGTCCATCGATGCCCCCCTCAATGGTCGTAAACTCCGCCCAGATCGGTAGGTGGTCCGATACCTCGCGTGCCTGTTCCAGCGTCAAGTTGAACTCGCGCATCACATCGAGCACGCCCGACAGCCCCGTGAACTCCGTCGTCGCCGAACGGCTAAACAGAATATTGTCATAGCTGCGGTCGCCCAGCGTGTTGGTTGGCATGCCCGCAATCGCCCACGCGATGTTCGGCATCTCCCCCAGCCGTCCCAGGCTCGTCTCGGCCGCATTGAGATCCCCCAACAGGATCACATCGTCCTCCCGTCGCCCGTCGTTCCGAACCGCTCGATACACGCTGGCCAGCGCGTCCAGTTCACGGCTCACCTCGTCCGGATCCGTGTGTATGTTGACCAGCGTAAACGTAAACGCCTCGGCCGGCGGCGGCCCGCGCGCACGAAAACATCCCACCAGTGGCTCACGATGCAACAGGTCATCGCGATCCGCCACCGTGTACGTCGCCGATCGGTCCAGCTCCACCGTCGCGGTGTCGTAAACGTATGCGTATTGCTCCTTGCTCACCGTTCGCCCCAGCCGCGGTCCAATCACAAAATCATACTGCCGCCCCGCCGCGTTAATCTGTTGCACAAACCGCGGCAGAATACCGTCGTCGCGCGCACGAACCTCCTGAATCGCCAGCACGTCGAACCGACGCGCCACATCGCACAACACCTTCATCACCGGCGCCTGCGCCAGCTTCGACCGCCCGAACACCTGGATGTTGAACGATGCAATCTTGATCGTTCCGCCGGTGTAACTCACCGGATGCGACGCATCGCCCGTCTTACCGGCCACGCCGCCGCGCGGCTCAACGCGAACGCTGTCCAGCCCCTTGAGCTGATAGCGCTGGAAAAACTGCCAGCCCCCAAACACCAACCCGGCCAGTACAAAAAACGCAAGCGTGCGTTGCATGCGCCCCTCCTTGGGCGAACGTAGAGAGCGAGTCCACACCGCTGATAGCGCCAGCGGGCCGGAAGATTAGCGAATCTGGCGAACCCTCGCCAGCCCGCTTCAGCGGGGACTGGCTCCGAGCCACGATCCAACCGTTGACCCGCACTCAAGGTTGCGGCGAGGTGCCTGCCCCCTTCTAACCCATCGAAAGACGTTGCCAACGAACAATGCCATCATCGCTTTGAACGTTCGACGTTGAGCGTTGGATGTTGGACGTTCAGCGTCAGACCCTACTTCCTCGCTTCACCCACCAAATGCCGAAGCTCCGGCAAGATCAACGACTCCATCGCCAAACGCACCCCCTTCGGCGAGCCGGGCATCGTCAAAACCACCACCCGCCCGCAAAGCCCCCCCGTCGCACGGCTCAACATGGCCGCCGCGCCAATCTGTTGATAGCTGAGCATCCGGAACAGCTCGCCATATCCGGGCAGCGGCTTGTTCAATAGCGACGTGACGGTTTCATACGTCTGATCGCGATGCGCGATGCCAGTGCCCCCTGTGATCAACACCGCGTCGATCTTGCCATTGCCGGTCAGCCCCTCGATCAACGCTCGCAGAAACGAGGGCTCGTCCGGAACAATCTGCCGTCCCACGCACGTGTGCCCCGCCGCTTCAAGCATCTGCACAACCAGCGCGCCGCCGGTGTCCGTCTGCTCGGTGCGAGTATCGCTGACCGTGATCACCGCGCAATTCACTTGACGCGGACCTTGATGCCGATGCTGTTCGGCGGGCGATTGCGGCTGCGACGAATCTGGTTCGGCTGGCGACATACTGTACTCTGAGGACTGATTCCCAGTTCGGTGATGCAGCCGCGGCGCTAACGGTGTGGCGTGGTATAGCAGCTCACCTTTGGCAGCCGATACCTCGGTTCGTCATTCGCTATTCGTCATTCGTTCGTCATTCGACTTCGGCATTCGGATTTGACGGCAAAGACGTATGATTCTTGGCCGTGCCGCCAAATAATGCCCGTGCGACCAGAAAAAAGGTACATTCCCTTGGGCCACTCGTCACCGATCGAATATACTTGATTCCAGAGACGGCATCGATCTATTCCGCCTTGCCGCCATACACGCGGCCGCCGTCTTCCACCTGGAACCCACGCATGCGAACACAGTGCTTGGCCACTGGCGATCGTCGCACTGCTCCTGGCGGCAACGTCACCAAGCGATCTGCACGCCGATATCTTCGTGCTCGATGGCGACGGACGGGTACAAGGCACGCTCGCCAACCCCAAGGAATCTCCGCGCAAGCAATACATCGTCAAAACCGCCGACGGCGCGAGCCTCACGCTCGATAAGGCTCAGGTGAAGGACCACATCTCGCAGTCGCCCGACGAGCTCGAGTACGACAAGCTCCGGTTCACCTTCCTCGACAACGTCGAAGGCCAATGGAAAGCAGCCGAGTGGTGCCGCGAGCGCGGTCTCTCACGCGAGCGCAACTCCCACCTGGAACGGATCATCGAGCTCGACACAAATCACAAGGAGGCCCGCGCGCCCTCGGCTACGGCCAAATCAATGGCCGCTGGGTGCGCCAGGAAGACGTGATGAAGGCCCGCGGTTTCGTGCTACACAAAGGCCGCTGGCTGATGCCTCAGGATGTCGCGCTCCAGGAGCAACGCGAGCAGGCCGAGGTCGGTGAAAAGGAATGGTACAACAAGGTCCGCCGCTTCCGCGGGCTCATCGGCGATCGCGGACCAAAGGGTCAGGCCGCGCTCGAGGAGTTTCGCGCGATCACCGATCCCAATGCCGTCCGCCCGCTCATGCAGTGGTTCGACAAGGAGCAGTCCGAGCTGATCAGCCTGGAGATCATCAAAGTGCTCGGCCAGATCGAGCGCGGCGATGCTGTCCGCTCGCTGTGCTTGATCGCGCTCGACGGCGCTACCGAAGAGCTGCGCCTCTCCGCCATCGATGAGATCAAGCGAATCAGGGACTCTAACGAAGCCAAGCGGATCGACGACCGCGCCGCCGTGATCCTGCTCGTGCAGGGACTACGTGGTAAGGACAACAAGCGCATCAACCGCGCCGGCCTCGCTCTCGGCGAGCTCAACGACAAGACCGCGATCGATCCGCTCATCGACTCTCTCGTCACCGTTCACAAGCGCACCGTGCAACAAGGCGGCGGCGGTCCCAACAGCATCAGCACCGGATTTGATTCCACCGGCGGCACCAGCTTCGGCACCGGCGCCAAGGCAGTTGTCGTTCGCAACAACGTATCGAACCAGGACGTGCACGACGCGCTCGTGAAGCTCGCCGGCGACGGCGTCGATTTCGGTTACGACACCAAGGCCTGGCGACATTGGCACGCCGCGCAGAAAAAGCCGCCGGTCAACGCCGGCCGCCGGGACTGATTCATGGGTACAAGCCAGGAACAGTTCTGCCGAGCGCTTGCCGCGCGCTTCCCACCGCAAGCCGTATTCTGGTCGAGCACCTAGACGACTACGACAACTTGCTGCCGCACGTGTTCCTGGCCGAATTGACGCGGCACCTGCTCCGCGGCCCCGCCGATGTAACGCCGATCGTGCAGTCGCTCGAGGATTCATTTGCCAGCGGCGACCCTGCGATCGCCGAGCTCATCTCCGTGTCCTGTATCGAAAACATCGCCAGTCGCGATGATCTCACGCGGCTGCTCACCGGCGTAACCGGCAATAGCATTCAGACGGAATGGACGCAGCAGAATTCGTAGCCGAAGTCGTGAGCTTGTAGGTCATGCACCCCGTGCATGACAACTGCGCCGGGTGGCTGTCGTTTCGCGCAGCGAAACACAGATCGTAGGGTGTCGCGCAGCCCCACCAACAACTCCCACAAAGCGGCCGATTGATTCGGCGTTCTTGGCCGACTCTTCTGCGGGCGTACATCACCCCCGGTCTCCGCCGCCTGCGCCACCGCGCTCCCCATAGTAGCCATCTCGCTCCGCGAGATGAGCGTTCCCTCGTTCAGCGCGTCTCCCCTATGAACCTTTTACCCCGCCCCATCCACACATTGACAACTTAAAACCTACAAATTCATTGAACCCCCCCCAGCATTCAAACTAAACTAAAACGACTTTTTGCTTTCCCCGCTCCACCGGCCAGCACAGGCATGTCGTTCTTCCGCAACTTGAAACTCCCGTTCTCGCGAAATGTACGCTCTCGCGGCCGCCGCGGCCCGCGCCGCCTCCGCACTCGCTTCACACTCGCCTTTGAACAGCTCGAAGGCCGACAACTTTTGGCTTACGGCGTTGAACTCGTCAAAGACAGTAACCTGTCTCCAGCCGTTTCGACGTTCGACGAATTTGTGGCGTTTGGCGATAAGCTCTATTTCAACTCGAGTGGCGGACTTTGGGCTACGGATGGTACTGAGAGCGGTACATCGCTCATTGGGCACGCGCAGATGGGAAACCAGCGAAATTTAGTTGTATCAGGTGACTTCATCTACTTCGTTTTGTGGCCGCTTTTCGGTCACGAAGAGTTATGGCGAACCGATGGAACGGACGATGGAACGATTCAACTTACTCATTTTGCAACCGCGCCAAACACAGCAAGATTCGACCAGTTGACGGATGTAAATGGCACAATATTCTTCGTCGCCAATGACGGAATTAATGGCCGCGAACTCTATAAGAGTGATGGCACCGTCGCCGGCACGCAATTGGTCCGCGATATCGCGCCTGGATCAACAGCGTCGAATCCAACTGCACTGACGAACTACCTGGGGAAGCTTTACTTCACGGCCACCGACACGAATGGGTCTGGACTTTGGAACTCGGACGGAACCGCGGCTGGAACGCAAATAGTGACGCGATCCGTAGCCGGCGAACACATGGTTGTTTGTCACAATCTCCTTTACATCGCCGACGTGCAGATAATTTCGTTCGGCGTCTCCTACGCAACGCTCTATCGAAGCGATGGAACGGCAGAACATACAAATGTCTTTCACGATCGAATCGGTTTAAATGGAGACCCGCGTTCAACAGTCTCCCCCAGTATTGCTGTTGTAGGCGACCGTCTGTTCTATAACGCTGGCGAGACTGCCACACATCTACGAGGCCTGTACTTTACCGATGGCGGCGAGCCGATCTTGGTTACGACAGAATTCGGCACTCATCTAACCGGCGGTGAGGACCGTGTTTACTTTCGACAAGACGCCTATCCCGACGACAAGCTTTTCGCCACCGACGGGCAGACAACGGTGTATATGGGGGACGTCGACTTTCGAATCGCGGACGGACTGTCGCAAACGGACCACGCAGTCGTTAACGGAACTTTGTTCTTCGCAGGTGCAACGGACAACACTCCCATCCGCCTTTGGAAAACCAACGGGACTTTCGGGAGCGCTGTGCTCGTCAAGGATGTGAAGTTGTCCAACACCGGTTCGGACGGAGCGTACCTCTATGCATGGAATGGCCGTGTGTATTTTAGAGGGACAGGCGCCGATGGTGACACGGAATTATGGGTAACCGACGGAACAGGTGAAGGCACACAATTACTGAAGAACCTTAGGCCCGGTACAGTTGGCGGGGATCCACAATTTCTCCGCGGCGGAGACTCGCTATTCTACTTCACTGCATCGACTGGAATACCAGGGCAATCCATGCTTTGGCGAAGTGATGGCACTGAAGGGGGAACGTTTCAGCTACCAGCTCCAACCTTTGTGCTGCGCACTCAAACTGTTGTGGGTGACAATCTCTATTTTACAGTCGGAGTGTCGACAGATACGGCATTGTGGAAGAGCGACGGAACGCCCGAAGGTACGATGCTGGTTAAGGCAAAAATCGGCGAACTCTATTCTAACTTTGTAATTCACAACTTTAGCGTCGTTGACTCTCTTGTTTATTTCAATGCGGGCGACAAGTTCTGGCGGACGGACGGCACCGATTCAGGAACGTTTGTAATCTTGTCACCACTGGCAGGGAGGGCTGTTCCCTTCCCGGTAATCGCCTCAAGCGGTTCCGCATACTTTAGCTACGATGATGGAGTCAACGGCCCAGAACTGTGGAAATCGGACGGGACAGTTGCCGGTACTATGATGGTCAAAAATATCCGATCGGGTTTTTCCGGTTCAAATCCACAATACCTAACCAGTTTTAGTGGCCTGCTCTATTTCTCTGCATCCGACGATACGCATGGCAACGAACTGTGGCGCAGCGATGGAACTGAGTCGGGCACCCAATTGGTACACGACATTCGTCCGGGGCCTACTAGTTCCGATCCATTGCGCTTGCATGTAGCCGGAGATTCACTTTTTTTCGCGATCAAGCGGACAGAACTGTGGAAAACTGGCCCTGCGGATGCAATTGCTGAGAAGGTCAGGGATTTTGCAACCGTCGCCGCTGACGCAGTCGTGGTTCCCACGTCCACCGTCGGCGACAGAGTAATTGTTCGGCTGGAATGGAACGAAGCGGGAAATGGAAAACGTGCCCTCTGGGGAAGTGACGGAACGACTCTCGGCACAGTGCCGCTTGTGGAAACCCAAGACTCACCCCACTCGTTAACCGCCGCGCCGCTTTCGCCAATTGACGGATATTTTTTCTTTAATTACAGCGATCCATTACATGGGGACGAGCTGTACCGGACTGATGGCACGATCACTGGAACTCAAATCGCTGTTGATTTTAACAGTGGCATTATCGGGTCTAACCCATCGTTTCTAACCGCAGTGGCCAATCAACTTTATTTCTCAGCGCGACGAACCGATGGTGGCCATGAACTCCGACGACTCGTCAGACTCGCCAACACGCCGTCGGTTACTCACACGATTTCCAATGGGGCAGCGCAGTTGACCGCTGGCCTCGTCGTCACCCGCAACCCCGCCGACGGCAACGAAGTCACCCACGTCAAGATTACCAACATCACGCACGGCTCGCTGTTCCTGAACGACGGCGTCACGCCGGTCGCTGATGGCGACTTTGTTTCCTTCAACCAAGCAGAGGCTGGCTTCAAGTTCACGCCCGCAGCCGGCTTCAGCGGCACCGCCACCTTCGGCGTCCAAGCCTCCACAAGCGACGACGACGAAGGCTTGGGCGGCGATGTCGTCACGGCCAAGGTTTTTGTCATTCCTGCATTCACCAATGCCAACGACACGCTGTACCTGATCGCCAATACCAATCAGACCGAGGTCGAAGTCTACGATCTCGATCCGTTCCAGTTCGCTGTGCCACCGCTGCTTAGTTGGCCGATTGATCTCGCCAACACGTTGTCGCTCAACACCCTCGGCGGCGACGATCAAATCTTCGTCCAACTGCCCGCCGGCATGAACGGCCCGTCGGGCGGCATCCACTTCGACACCGGCGCTGGCACGAACCTGCTCACCGTTCGCGGCGGCAACGTGCGCATCGACAGCACTTCCACCGGCGGCAATCTTGATCACGATCGTCACCGCCGGCGCGCAGCTCACCACCTCGCGCCTCGATCAGCTCCGTCTGGCGCTGCAAGGCACCGACACCAAGGTCACCTTGCTCCCTGGCGGCGGCGTCTCGGTACTCGATGACCTGGAACTCAGCCTCGGCACGACGCTCGATGTCACCAACAACACGCTCGTGCTGCATAGCACCGAAGCCAACAAGGACGGCAGTTATGCCGACCTCCGCGCCAAGATCCTGAATGCACAAAACGGTGTTGACCCCAACTTCGTCACCAACTGGAACGGCACGGGCATCACCAGCTCTGCGGCCCGAACCAGCAACGTCGCCAGCGGCTTTGATCTGGTCAGCCTGGGCCTCATCCGCAACTCGGACCTCGACGTGATCACCGGCCTGCCGGGTAGTGCCTACACCAGCTTCGGCGGTGAACCAGTCGGCCCGCACGACCTGTTGCTCAAATACACCTACATTGGCGACGGCAACCTCGATGGCGTCGTGTCCTTCGACGACTACGTGGGCATGGACAACGCCTTCTTTGGATTAATTCCCAAACTTGGCTGGGCCACCGGCGACATCAACTTCGACAACGCCATCAACTTCGACGACTACACCGTCATCGATCAGGCCTTCTTCTTCCAAGGTGCTCCACTCAACGTAGGGCAGGCTGTGCCTGCCGCGGTATCCGTAGGGCAGGCTGTGCCTGCCGCCGAGGTTGCCAACGTCGTCGTAGAATTGTCTCCTCTCTACCCTCTACCCTCGAATCTCTCGCAGCGCGCCGCGTCAGCGCCCGGAGCCCGCGAGCCGGCGTTATTCTCGGAAGCCCGCAAGCTGGATCCGGTAGCAGTTCGTTCGCAAGGGGCCGCCGCCGTCGAATCCGAACCTTCTACACTCTATCCCCTACCACCTACTCCTTCATCCGAATCCTCTACTCACCCCCACAGCTCCGACCCCCGCCTCTCCACTTCCCGTCGCACCCCCTCCCGCGACCTCTGGGACTCCGCCCAACTCGATGCCCTACACTAGCGTTAAATATATATATTTGTATAGTAACTCACAAGTAACCTCTCCGCCCCTCCCTGGCGTCCTGGCGGTCCCATGTCCCCCTTGATCCTGACCCCATAATCCCGCATATTCCTCGGGAAATACGCACCCCACCTCAATTCCGTGCTGAGTGGTTGTTCGTACCACGCAAAAACCCCCTGTTTTCCCGACCCGTTTGCATCCAAAACGCCTTCTGGGACGCAAATGCAATCGAGTGTCCGTACCACCCCGAAACCCCCTCTTGATTCCTCGGTGCCTTTCGCGAATCATTCATCGCCATGCCCAATCCACAACCAACCTGTGCCGTGATCGGCGACGTTCTCAACCGCGAGAAGTGGGCCAACAAGTCCCTGCGTGCGCATCAGCAGGCCGGCTACCGTTGCTTTGCGGTGCACCTAAACGGCGGCGAGGTCGAAGGCCAGACGGTTTACACCAGCATCAGCCAGGTGCCCGAACGATTGGACCGCATCACGCTCTGATCTGCGCCCGTCGCTGGCGCTCTCCGCGCTCGACGAGATCGCCGAAAAAGGCTGCGATGAGCTGTGGCTCAATCCGGGGGTGTACACTCCGGAAGTCATTCGAGTGCGCGGAGCAACTCGGTTTGTCAGTCCGCACCGGGTGCAGCATCATCGACGTCGGTGTGAGTCCAGGGTCGCTGTAAGCGCGTTGTACGGCGATCACTCACCCGCCAGTACCTCCAGAATCCGGTACGGCGGCCGATCGGGATACGCCCGCCGCAACTGCGTCACCGAGACGTTGTAAACCGGGATCCCCTTGGCCGTCTTCCCCTCCGGCGCACCGCGATGTGCATGCCCGTGGAACACGGCGTCGGCGCCGTAGCGGTTGATGGGGTCTTCCAATCGGCCCGAGCCCATGAACGGCTGGATTTCGAGCGGCTCGCCGGCGACCGTGGCCGCGATTGGCGCATAGTGCAGGATCACAATCCGCCGCTTGGTGCGCAGCCGGGCCAGCGCGCTTTCCAGCTTCATGGTTTCATCGACGGCTTCCTTCACGAAATTCTTGACGGCGCGTTCCCCCCACGGCTCGAGCATGTAGCGATCGAAGCCGCCGCAAAACCCTTTGGCGCCCGCGAAGCCGACGCCGTCCAGTTCGAACGACTCGCCGTCAAGCACGCGCAGGCCCCCGGCGTGAGCACGTCGCGGACTTCGGCCTCGCGGCCGCTCTCGTAGTCGTGGTTGCCGAGCACCGCGAGGATCGGAATCTTGATCGTCGAAAGCTCGCGCGTCACCACCTCGGCCTCTTCGGGCAGCCCGTAATCGGTCAGGTCGCCACACAACAGCAGCACGTCGGCCTTGCCGGCGACATCGGCGAACACCGGCTGAAACGACTCCAGCGGCGTTTGCTTGTAGTGGATGTCGGCCATGGCCGCGATTCGCAGCTTTTTGGCTTCGGGCATCGGTAGGTTCTCGGCAGTAACGGGGTCGGGAGTTGATTCTGGAATGTCTTCGGATTGCGCCTGGAACCGAGAATCGACTCTCCGACCCCCTTTTGCGGCAAAACACATGCCGACGGCGGCACGGCGTTTGCCGCTGATTCGCGGCACTATGCGACTACACCCTATGGCTGAACTCGACCGCGAAGCAACCCGGTTTTATCAAACCGCATTGCGGCGACTGATTGACGACGAAATCGACTTTCTGGTCGGCGGCGCTTATGCCCTGGAGCGGCACACGGGCATTGTCCGCCATACGAAGGATTTTGATATCTTCGTGCGGCCCGGCGACGCTCGCCGCGCGCTCAAGACCTTGGACGCGGCCGGCTATCAAACCGATTTGCCGTTTCCGCACTGGCTGGGCAAGGCATTTCACGGCGAGTATTTCATCGACGTGATCTTCAACTCCGGCAACGGCTTGTGCCGCGTGGATGAAGATTGGTTCGCGAACGCCTTAGACGAAGTCGTGTTGGATATCTCCGTAAAGGTCTGCCCGGTGGAGGAGACGATCTGGCAAAAGTCGTTCATTCTGGAGCGCGACCGCTGCGACAGCGCCGACGTGGCGCACTTGCTGCGGTTTTGTGCGCACACGCTCGACTGGACGCGGCTGTTGCGGCGTTATGCCCGGCACTGGCGAGTGCTCATGGCTCATCTGATCCTGTTTGGCTTTATTTACCCCAGCGAGCGCGGTTGATTCCCAAGTGGGTGATGGACGAGCTGGTGTTGCGGCTGAAGAGCGATACGCAATCGGCACCGAAGCTGGCCCAGCAAGAGAGCGGCCCGTCGCCGCGCGTGTGCCAGGGGACATTTCTTTCTGCCACACAGATACGCGCGACATTGACTTGGAGGGGTTTGAAGACGCTCGGCTGGCGCCGCTGGGTAGCATGAGCCACGAGGAGTTGGCCAAGTGGACGGCTAATTTTGTGAAGCCGTGATTGGTCCGTCGTCATTTGTCCGTGGTCCGTTGCATACGCGAGCCTCAGAACTTGACACTGCGTGGTGAGCGGTTCTTCTTGAGGTCGGCGACGCCCTTCTCGGTGACCGCCGTCTTGCGCAGGGCGATCTGTTGGAGCTTGTCGAGGACGAAGAGGTGCGCAAGGCCGGCGTCGGTAATCTTGGTTTCCTCCAGGTCGATCTTTTCGAGCGTCGCAATGGTCGCAAGATGCGCAAGCCCGGCGTCGGTGATCGAGGTCTGGCTGAGTAGCAGCTCCTTCAGCCGCTTGTGACCCTCTAAATGCGCTAAACCGGCATCGGACAGGCCGGAGAAGTTGGCGTTGATCGCAACCAGTCGCGGCAGTTTGGCGGCATGCTCCATAAGCTCATCGGTCATCTTGAAGGGGCATTCCAGTCGCTCGACGTATCCGATGCGGTCGGAAGTTAGCTTGGCGCCGGCGGTTTTTAGCGCGCGAACGGCATCGACGTCGTCCAGATCAACCGGGCGGCCAAAGTCCAGGTCGTGCGCCGGCACACGGCCGGTTACCTCGTCGCCGATTCGGATCTCGAGCGAGACCCGCGCCATGCCTTCCTCGAATTTGAGGAACCGGCCTTCGGTCCGATCGTGCACGAACGACTCCTGGTCGCTTTCGTCGCGGAACCGCGTAGTGCGGCGCACGACGATCGGCTGATTCGCGCGGACCTCGCCGTCGGCGGCGGCAGGCTTCGACTTTGATTCCCCTTGGTCGGCGAGGGTTTCATCAATCTGGCCTTGGCCGCCGGAAGTGCCTGCGGCATCGAGGCCCGCGTCGCTCGCGGCGGGCGACGCTGGTTGCGGACGCTCGACAGTGACGGTTTCGATTTGTTTGGGGGAAACTGCGTCGAGCGACGATTTACTCTCACTCAGTGCGCGATCGTTCCCTGCGCGGTTGCCTCGAAGGCGGAAAGCGTCGCTCTCGAGCGCCATCACTGCCAAGACCACGCAGGCCGCAAGGCCGAGAAGCATCACTAGCCAGCCGTAAAGTGGCATTCCGCGTCGGCGGCGGCGGCGGATTTCGTGGCCAGCGGTCGCGTCCGCCACTTCCGCAGGCGAGGAACATGCGC
This sequence comes from Pirellulales bacterium, assembly GCA_963829655.1. Classification (GTDB taxonomy): domain Bacteria; phylum Planctomycetota; class Planctomycetia; order Pirellulales; family JALHPA01; genus JBBDYH01. The sequence continues at coordinate 2,848,605 of CAWHJG010000002.1, read as the reverse complement.
CCTCGACAGGAGCGAAATACCCAGAAGTTTGGACCGGCGGGCGTGGGGGGGCTGACGCCGCGGCGGCAACCGGCGTCGGGCCACGGCGTTCGGCCGCGCTATCGTTCCACGTAACGTTCTGAGATTCGTGAGTGGACTCTGACGGGACGACGAGCGAGGCGCCGCATTGAGCGCACTTGATACGCTTGCCGGTCAAATGGTCGTGCACACGGAACGCGTGCCCGCAGCCCGTGCATCGAAAGGCAATCGCCATGACGCCGCCTCTGTTCCACCGACGTTATTTCCGCCAAGTCTTCGCAAGAACTGCGTGGACGTGACCCGAAGAAGACGAGCCGGCGGCCAACGTGTGATTCACCAGCGAGTGTAAAGCCCGATGACGCCTCCAACCGATTATGCCTTCGCGAGCGCGCGATTGCAAGTCAGGCCGCGATCACCGTGGGCTGGTGCGGCATGATGCTGGGATGTGCAAACGCTGTCGCCTGTTTGCGGCGCATCATGTCGTCGCAGGCGGCGCAAGCGTCTTCGACGGTGATGGCGCGCATGGAGGCGTTGTCGGCGCCGCGCCGCGCGCGGCTGGAACCCGTCAACAAGACGCGTTGAAGGATAAGGTGACCACGACCATATGGGCCGTTGCGTCGGGCATCGACGGGACCGTACATGCCGATGCAGGGAGTGCCAACCGCCACGGCCAGGTGTAGCGGGCCGGTGTCGGAGCCGAAGAAGAAACGGGCACGCCGGCAGAGCGCGGCCAGCTCGGCCAGCGTGGTTGCCGGAGCGACATGTGCATGGCCGCCCGCGGTTGCGGCGATCGCACTGGCCCAACCTTGTTCTTCCTGGCCGGCCCACGTCACCACCGATGGCAGACGATAGGTCTCGCCAATGTAACGTGCGACCTCGGTCAACGATTCGATGGGCCAACGTCGGCTCGGCCAGCCAGCCCCCGGGTTGATGACCGCGAATTGTCCCGATGCCAGGCCGCGCTCGCGAAGGAATCGTCCAATCGTCGCCTCTTCGTCGTCAAACGCCGGCAGGCCAAAGCGAACCAATTGCGGCCGCAGGTCCAGCGGTCCCAAGAGCTCCAGGTTGCGGTCTATAATGTGCGTGGCGTGCGGCTCGACCAGGAGATTGTTCGACCAGCGGCTGATCTCGCGGCCGTCGATGCCGTCGAAGCCAATGCGCGTCTTCGCGCCGGAGAGCCAGGCGGCAATCGCGCTTTTTGTCAGACCTTGGAGGTCGATTGTTATGTCGGGCTTGATTGCCCGCAGCTCGCGACGGAGCCGCCAGACCACTCGCGGCGACTTGAGCCACTTCCGCGGTACCTGGATCAACTGATCGATCGCCGGATGCCGCCGCATCAATTCCGCGGTCCGTCCCTCGACGACCCAGCTTAGGTGTGCGTGCGGCAGCGCGTCGCGGAGTGCACACAATACCGGCAGGCCGTGGATGCAATCGCCGATGGCGCTTAAGCGAACGATCGTGATCCGGGCGCGGTCAAGCTTCATGGGATAGCCTCGTCAAATGTCGCGAAAATCAGCGGCGAAGCGTACCCGCGTTCGCGGTCGGCCGACAATGCCATTTCCGCTGGTCCGGCGGATCCGACATTACACTTGCCGCAATCGGCAATCTCACCGGTCGATGGGCGATTCCACGCAAATTGTTTCCTGTCCCCGTGCAACCCGGTTTGTTGCTATCGCCGCAAAATCTGGCAAAATAACGCAGACATACAGTGAGGGGGAGCATACGAGCGCGAGGGGCCGTCGCCACGGCCGCGCGGGAAACGGCACACCACTACCAAATTGAGGAGCACTGCATGGCACGTCCCGTCACCCTGTTCACCGGCCAATGGGCCGATCTGCCGATCGAGGACATGGCCCGCAAGACCAGCGAGTTTGGCTACGACGGCATCGAGCTGGCTTGCTGGGGAGATCACTTCGAGGTTGACAAGGCCCTGAACGACGACGGCTACTGCGCCGCCAAGCGCGATCTTGTTGGACCGCTACGACCTGCAGTGCCTCGCGATCAGCAACCACCTCGTCGGGCAGGCGGTGCTCGACATGATCGACGAGCGGCACAAGAGCATCCTCCCGCCGTACGTCTGGGGCGACGGCAACCCCGCGGGCGTCAACAAGCGCGCCGCCGAAGAGATGAAGAACACCGCCCGCGCCGCGCAGAAGCTCGGCGTGGGCGTGGTCAACGGCTTCACCGGCTCGAGCATCTGGCACGTACCTGTATTCGTTCCCGCCGGTGCCGCAGAAGATGATCGACGCCGGCTTCGACCTGTTGGCCGAGCGGTGGAATCCGATCCTCGACGTGTTCGGCGAGTGCGGCGTGAAGTTTGCGCTCGAGGTGCATCCGACCGAGATCGCCTTCGACATCTATACGGCCGAGCGGGCGCTCGAGGCGCTCGACCATCGCGAGGAGTTCGGCTTCAACTTCGACCCGAGCCACTTGATCTGGCAGGGCGTCGACCCGGTCGAGTTCATTCGCGCGTTTCCCGACCGCATCTATCACGTGCACGTGAAGGACGCGATCGTGACGCTCAACGGCCGCACGGGCATCCTGGCCAGCCACCTGAACTTTGGCGACCCGCGGCGCGGCTGGGACTTCCGCTCGCCCGGGCCGCGGCGGCGTGGACTTCGAGGAGATCATCCGGGCGCTGAACGCCGCCAACTACGACGGCCCGCTGTCGGTCGAGTGGGAAGACAGCGGCATGGACCGCGAGCACGGGGCGAAGGAAGCCTGCGAGTTCGTCAAGAAGCTCGACTTCCAGGCGAGCGGCCGCGCGTTCGACGCGGCGTTTGCGGACTAGCGGCAATTCGGCAACACCCTCGCGGCACACTCACAACAATCGCGGAGGCATTTTATGCGCCCGTTGTGGATTTGTATTGGCGTCATTACCGCTTTCCTTACTGTGAATTCTGCGCGAGCGCCGAACCGGACGACGTTCTCATTCTCGTCGCTGCCAGCGCCAACGACGCTGTAAAAGAAATCGCTCGCGAGTTCGAGAAGCAAACCGGCGCTGTGGTGAAGATCAGCGGCGGGCCGTCGCAGGCGCTCGCCAACCAGGTCATCCAAGGCGCGCCTGCGCACCTGTTCCTCTCCGCCAACGAAGAGTGGGCCAAGAAGGTGGATGAGGAAGCACAGGCATCCAAAACAGCGCGATTGCTGACGAACGACCTGGTGCTGGTCGTGCCGAAAGGAAACGCTGCGCGCGTGAAAACACCCAAGGACCTGCAATCCGCCGCGGTCGAGCGAATCGCACTGGCGGGCGAGAAAGTGCCAGCCGGTAATTATACACAGCAAGCGCTGACAACACTGAAGTTGTACGACTCGCTCGTTGGTGCGAAAAAAATCATCCGCGGGCAAGACGTTCGGGCTACCCTCACGCTTGTCGAGCGCGGCGAGGTAGACGCAGCCGTGGTGTACTCGACCGACGCATTGGTGACCGAGAAGGTCGAAGTTGTGCACAAATTCGATCCCAAGTCATTCGACCAGATCGTATATCCGCTCGTGCTGCTCAAACACGGCCGCGAGCAGGCCGACGCGGTCAAGTTTTTCGAGTTCCTGCAATCGAAGGACGCCGCCAAGATCTTCGCCAAGCACGGTTTTGTTCGCCTGGAGAAGTGATGGATATTTGGCCGTTGGACGAAGGTCAGACGCAGGCCGTTGTTCTGAGCCTTCAGGTCGCGTGCGTTGCCGTGGTTTTCAGCTTGCCGATCGGCATCGCGCTGGGATGGCTCCTGGCGCAAGCAGTTTTGGGGCAAGACGATCGTCGAGACCGTGGTGTTTCTGCCGCTCGTGCTGCCGCCGGTGGTGACCGGCTATCTGTTGCTTGTGCTGTTCGGTCGCCGCGGTTGGCTCGGCGGTGTGCTCGAGGAATGGCTCGGCGTGCGGTTTGTGTTTGATTGGAAAGGGGCGGCGCTGGCGTCGGCCGTGATGTCGTTTCCGCTTCTGGTGCGGAGCATCCGGCTGGCATTCACTAGCGTCGATCCGCGATTGGAACAGGCGGCGCGATCGCTGGGGGCTGGACCGTTCGACACCTTCTTCACGGTCTCGTTGCCGCTTGCGCGGCATGGCGTCATCGCCGGATCGATCCTGGCCTTCGCACGCAGCCTGGGCGAATTCGGCGCCACGATCATGATCGCCGGCAGCATTCCGGGCGAGACGCAAACGATCCCGCTCTGGATTTACCAGGAGCTTGAGGCGCCGGGCGGAATCGATCGCGCGTGGCCGCTGATCGCGATCTCGATCGTGATTTCCATCGCGGCGGTGGCGGCCGGCGAATGGCTCGAACGGGCGCGGCTCGGTCCGACCGGCGGGATGACCTGGCATGCAGCTCAGTGTTGATTGCGCGCATCGCTATCCCTCGGGCTTCAATTTGCAGGTGCAGTTCACCGCCGGCGCGAGCGTGACCGCGCTGTTTGGCGCATCGGGAAGCGGGAAGACGACAACGCTCAACCTGATTGCCGGTCACCTGCGGCCCACGAGCGGCCGCATTTGCCTGGGCGAGCAAGTGCTCGTTGATTCGTCCGCGGGCGTGTTCCTGCCGCCCGACCAACGCCGCATCGGCATCGTGTTTCAAGACCACCGCTTGTTTCCGCATCTCACGGTGCGGCGAAACCTGGAGTATGGCTTGCGCCGCCGGCCGCTGCGGCAGATTGATCTCGCGAAGGTGGTACAAGTTTTGGAGCTGGAAACGCTGCTGGACCGCTCGCCCGCGACCTTGAGCGGCGGTCAGCAGCAGCGCGCGGCGCTCGGGCTCGCGATTCTCCGCGGCCCGGAGCTGTTGTTGCTCGACGAACCGCTGGCAGCGCTCGATGACTGCGCTCAAGCACCGCGTGCTCGTGTACCTGGAACTGCGCGATCGAGACCTGGCGGATCCCTACGCTGTTCGTCAGCCACGATCAGGCCGACGTGCGCCGGCTGGCAGAAACGGTTGTCGTGCTGGAACATGGCCGAGTCGTCGCGTCGGGCCCAACGGCCACGACGCTCGACCAGGCGATCATCCAGCACCCGAAGGAGCACGGGGCGATTCTCAACCTCGTGCGGTTCAGCGAGGTTCGCGAAGTGGACGGCCACTGGCAGGGAATCCTCGGCGATGGGGGAAGAATTCACCTTCCAGCAAAACCTGAAGCGATTGGGCACGCAGCGGTGACGTTTTACGTGCGCGACGTGGTGCTGAGCCGCCAAAGTGTTCTGGGCATCAGCGTGCGAAATCAATTGGCCGGCATCGTGGCGGATAGCATTGCCATGGGCGGCGCGGTGCTGGTTGCGGTTCGTCTCGGCGATCAACAGATCTGGGCACAGGTCACGCGCGAGGCGTTCGAGGAATTGGGGCTCAAGCCCGGCGAGAGCGTGGTCTGCCTGATCAAAGCGGTGGCGTTGACGCCGGCGTGACTCGCGGAGCCGCATTTCTATCCCTCCGGCGTTATACTCAGCGAAACGTCGACCGCGGACTCGTAGTCATCATTCGGGGAGGTTCTTGCCATGTCACAATCTAATCGGTTCGAATCCTCGTTCGATCGCCGCAGGTTTCTGAGCGCTGCGGCGGCATCAACGGTCGCACTAGGAGCATCGTCGCTTTTGGCCCAGGACGCCGCCGGTGAACCGGCCAAGAAAAGCCCGTCGGCGAACGACACGATCGTGCTGGCGATCATGGGCACCAACGGTCGCGGGACCGACCTGGCGCGCGGATTTGCGCGGAGCGCGGCTGCGAGGTCGCCTTCGTGTGCGACGTGGACGAGCGGGCGATTGGCAAGGCGCAGCAGGCGGTCGAGTCGTCTGCGTCAAAACGCCGGCCCGAGGGCGTGGCGGATTTTCGCAAGGCGCTCGACGACAAGTCCGTCGATGCGCTGGTGATTGCCGCGCCCGATCATTGGCATGCGCCGGCCACGATTCTGGCCTGTGCCGCGGGCAAGCACGTGTATTGCGAAAAACCGGCCTGCCACAACCCACACGAAGGCGAGCTGATGGTGCAGGCGGCGCGGAAGCACAACCGCGTGGTGCAAATCGGCACGCAGCGGCGGAGCACGCCGGCGGTGATCGAGGCGGTTGAGCAGCTTCGGAAGGGGGCGATCGGCCGCGTGCTGTTGGGGCGGGCGTGGTACAACAACCAGCGGCCGTCGATTGGCCGCGGGTCAGCGGCGCCGGCGCCGGAGTGGCTTGACTACGCGTTGTGGCAAGGCCCGGCCCCGGAGCGGCCGTTTCGCGACAACATCGTGCACTACAACTGGCACTGGTTCTGGCACTGGGGGACGGGCGAGCTGGGGAACAACGGAATTCATGGAATCGACGTGGTCCGCTGGGGCATGAACGTGGATTACCCAACGCGTGTGACGGCGGGCGGCGGCAAATATCGCTGGGACGACGATCAGGAGACGCCCGACACGCACAACGTGACCTTCGACTTCGACGGCAAGTCGATCATTTGGGAGGGGCGGAGTTGGAGCCCGCGCGGGTTCGAGGGGAACCAGTTCGGCATGGCGTTTTACGGCGACGAGGGAACGCTGGTCGTCGGGGAGGATAGCTACAAGATCTTCGACATGCAGAATAAAGAGTCGGCCAGCGGGGACCGGCCCGGCGGCGAGTTTCACCTGGCCAACTTCCTGGACTGCATACGCAGCGACAAGCGGCCGAACGCCGACATCGAAGAGGGCCACAAGAGCACCTTGCTTTGCCATCTGGGTAACATCGCCTATCGGACCGGACACGTGCTTTCGATTGACCCCCAGAACGGCCACATCAAGAACGACGCCGAGGCGGAGGCGCTGTGGCGGCGCGAGTACCGCTCGGGCTGGGAGCCGCAGGTATAGGGCCCCGGCTCAACCAAACCGATTGGGCCGGTTCTGCGTAGAAAGGCCTGACGCCGGAACTATTTACGTCCGACGGGGTTTAAGGTGACAGGGCGTCGTAACCCGAGTAGAATAAAGGCCTTCCTTCGGCCGAGGCTCGTCGTTTTCGGGGGTTTTTCGCGATTGGGATGCCGTCGGATGCTGTCGCAAAACGCGACGCATCTCGCACTACCGGCTGACCTTTGGGAAACTGTGCCCGGTCGAAGGCCGCCCGCCCCGCCGCAAACCGTCCACTATCTCGTTGCCGGCGCCCTCTCGCTTGAAAGGTGCCAATCGATATGTCCGGTTCACAACAAACAAAGTCGTCTACACGCCGCCACGGCTTGTCGTCCCTGTGGTTGATCGGCTCGTTGGTTGGGTCCGCGGCCGTCGTTGGACTGGTTGCGTTGCCGATGTTCCGCAATGGCGATTCGGAGGCCCGGGCCGATGCGGTTCTGCATACCGTCGAGCGGAGCCTGTTTGAACACAGCGTCGTCGAGCCGGGCGAAATTGAAAGCGCCAACAACGTCGAAGTCCGCTGCGAAGTGCAGTCGCGCAACTCGACTGGCACCGTCATCCTCGAAATCGTGCCCGCCGGAACCGTGGTGCAGCCGGGCGACATCGTGATCAAGTTCGACGGGTCGTGCGCTCGAAAACGAGCGCACTGCGCAAATGATCGTGTCGAACAATAGCGAGGCGCTCCTTATCGGATCGCAAAATGCATTCGACACGGCCGAGATTGCGAAAAGGGAATACCTAGAGGGCACGTTTACTCAGGAGGAGCAGCTCATCCAGAGCGAAGTGTTCGTGGCCGAGGAGAATTTGCGTCGCGCCGAAGAGTATGCCCGGTACAGCGAGAAGCTGGCCGTGCGCGGTTTCGTCACGGCGGAACAGCTCGAGGCGGACAAGTTCGCCGTCGCGAAGGCGCGGAAAGACTTGGGCGCGGCTAATACCAAGCTGAAGGTGCTTCAGGAATTCACCAAAGAGAAGATGGTGAAAACGCTCGATGCGGCGATCGAGACTGCTAAGGCGAAACTGCAAGCGGACAAGAATACGCATCAGCTTGATATCGACAAGCTCAAGCTGATCGAGGCGCAGCTAGAGAAGTGTGTGGTTCGTGCCCTGACTGCCGGCAAGGTGATTTACGCCAACGAGTCCGACCGCCGCGGAAATCAGGAAGTCATCATCCAGGAAGGCGCGGTGATCCGCGAGCGGCAGGTGGTGATTCGCTTGCCCGACCTCACGCAAATGCAAGTCAAGGCCAAGATCAGCGAGTCGCGGATCGGTTTTGTGCGCGTGGGTATGCCGGCCACGATCACGCTCGACGCATTTCCCGATCTAAAGATGGAAGGCGTCGTGAAGCAGGTCGATGAATACCCCGTCCCGCCGGGCTGGATGAGCACCACCGTCAAGCAGTATCTGACGTTTGTCACGATCAAGGATGCGCCGCCGGGCGTGCGGCCGGGCCTGACGGCGAATGTCGAGATTCACGTCGATCAAGTTCCCGACGCCGTGACCGTCCCGGTGCAGGCGCTGTACGAAAACAAAGGACAGTATTATTGCCTGGTCAACGACGGTCGGAAGCAGGAGGCGCGCTGGGTAGACGTCGGCGCGAGCAACGACAAGTACGTGGTCATCAACTCGGGCGTTAATCCGGGCGAGGAAGTGATCGTGAACCCGGATCCATTTGCGGAGCTTGTTGATTTTCCCGCGCCGCCGCCGGACAAGATCGGCAAGCCGAAGGTGCTGCTGGCAAAAGCCACCGAATCGAGTTCGGCCGCCCCGCCCGAAGGCAACGGCCTCCGCCCCAGCGGCAAGCAGGGCGACGGTAAAGGGGCGACGGCGGTGATAAAGGCGGCGGCAAAGGGGAGGCAAGGGCGGCGGTAAGAACCGCGATCCGCTAGCGATGGTCCGCGAGACGTTCGACCGCTACGACGCCAACAAAGATGGCTCGCTCAGCCAGGAAGAGATGCCCCCCGACCGCCGCGATCGCATGATCATGGCGGACGCCAATGGCGACGGCAAAGTGGATCGCGCCGAAATGACCACGTCAATGCAGCGGATGCGCAGCGCGGCGCGGGTGTCGGCGGCGGCGGCGGGCCAAACGCGCCCGCCGGTTCGTTCAGCGGCGGCGGGCAATAGAGGGCTTAGAGTGTAGTGCGCCATGCAAACCGCCGTCCGCGTCGAAAATCTCAAGAAAGACTACGTGATGGGCGCCGAGACGGTGCATGCCGTCCGCGGCATCACGCTCGAAATACCCGCCGGCGATTACGTGGCCATCATGGGCCCCTCCGGCTCGGGCAAGAGCACGTTTCTGAACCTGCTCGGCTGCCTCGATCGGCCAACCTCGGGGCATTACTTCCTCGGCGACGACGATGTCGCGCGGATGAACGACGACCAGCTCAGCGAGGTGCGGGCCTCGCGGATCGGCTTCGTCTTTCAATCGTACAATCTGATTCAGCAGCTCACGGTGCTGGAGAACATCGAAGTGCCGCTGATGTATCGCGGGCATATCACCGCCGCGGAGCGAAACCATTGCCGCGAGCTTGCGCAACTGGTCGGGCTGGGCGACCGGTTGCTGCACCGGCCGATGCAGCTTTCCGGCGGCCAGCAGCAGCGCGTGGCCATCGCCCGCAGCCTGGCGAACAATCCGTATTTTGTGTTGGCCGACGAAGCGACCGGCAACCTGGATTCGCAAACGTCCGACGAGATCCTGGCGCTGTTCGAGCGGCTCAACGACGCGGGCAAGACGATCATCATGGTCACGCACGAGCCCGACGTTTCGCTGCCGCGCAAGCGGATCGTGCGCCTCAAGGACGGGTATTTGCAGTCGGACGAGATCAACACCGATCGCGTCACGTGCAGTCAGATGGCCGCGGCGTAAGACTGGCCAAGCCGTGTTCAAAGCACTCGCTCACTGCGTCATTGCGTCGATCCTGCCCGGCCTATACAGGCTTCGTCATTCGGACTTCGTCATTCGTCTTTCACCATGTACCTCTTCAGCCTACGCACGTGGCAGCTTGGCGTGAAAGCGCTGCTGCTGCACCCGCTGCGCTCGCTGTTGACGGTCCTCGGCATTTTCATCGGCGTGGCGAGCGTGATCTGGCTGCTGGCGATCGGCGAAGGGATCAGCCAAAAGGCGCAGGAACAAATCGCCAGCCTCGGCGCGACAAACATCATCGTCCGCTCGATGAAACCGCCGAGCGAAGTCACCGCCGGAATGACCGGACTCGTGCCCTATGGGCTCACGCGCGACGACTTCGATCGCCTGATGACGATCCCGACGATCGAAAAGCGCCTTGCGAATTCGCGAGGTCCGGCGGCAGTTCCGCTTCAAAGACCGCCTGCTCGACGGCCGGCTCGTCGCCTGCACGCCGGAGTACGAGGAAGCCACGCAGCAATCGGTCGCGCGGCGGGCGGTTCATTTCAGCACGCCGACAACCTCAACGCCAACAACGTCTGTGTGCTGGCCGCCGGCACCGCCGATCGGCTGTTTCCCTACGAGGATCCCGATCGGCCGCGAGATTCACGTCGATGTCGACTATTACGTGGTCATTGGCGTGATGAAGCCGCGCGCGTCAAGCGCCGGAATCGGCGGCTCGCTGGCGGCTCAGGACTACAACAACGACGTCTACATCCCGATTCAGCACGCTGTGGAAGCGCATGGGCGACACGATCGTCAACCGCGGCGCCGGCACGTTCGAGGGCGAGGTGCGTGCAGCTCACGCAGATCACCTTGCAGGTGGACGACGTCGAGAACGTGCTCAAGACCGCCGACCTGGTCGAAAAGACCATCAAGGATTATCACCGCAACGTGGACTATTCGATCACCGTGCCGCTGGAGTTGTTGGAGCAGGCCAAGACGACGCGAATGATGTTCATCGTGCTGTTGGGCTTCATCGCGGCGATTTCGCTGGTCGTCGGCGGCATCGGCATCATGAACATCATGCTGGCCACGGTGACCGAGCGGACGCGCGAGATCGGCATTCGCCGCGCGCTGGCGCGAAGCGCCGCGACATCACGCGGCAGTTCCTCGCCGAGACCGTCGTGTTTCGAGCGCTCGGCGGTCTGACCGGCATCCTGGGCGGGCTCACTTGCCGGCCGTTTACGTTCGCCGCTCGCGCGTTTTTGGAGTGGCAAGTGCCCGACACGATGCAGAACCTGCCCGAGCTGGTGCGTTCGGTCGAACCGGTGATCGTGCCGTGGTCGATCCCGCTGGCGTTTGGGATCTCGGTGTTCGTGGGCGTGGTGTTCGGTCTCTATCCGGCCATCCGCGCGGCGAAGATGGACCCGATCGAGGCGTTGAGGCATCAGTAGTGGCTTTTGACCTCCAAACGCCCTACACTGCAGCCACGCGTTTGCCGTCTGTTCCAACTCTTAGGGGGTCACCACTATGAGTTTCTTCCCCGGTCGCAAGATGGTCACGATCGCCGTGCTCGTGATGTTCCTGGCACGCATGGCCACGCCAGTGCTCGCCGCCAAGTCGGCGGTCAAGCTCAACAAGTGGAGCGGCGCGATCGACTTCTCGGAAGAGGGACCGTCGGCGTTCACGCTCTCCGGCAACGCGTCGCACCTGGGACGATTCACGGCCGAAGGCGAAATCACCTTGGTACCGGGCGAGGAGGAAGGATCGTTTGTCGGTGAGGGCGTGGTGGTGTTCACGGCCGCCAATGGCGATCTGTTGGTCGGGAATACGACCTGGGAAGTTGCCGACGACACCGTTGGTTCGATGCGTTTCGTCTGGGCCGATTCCGTCACGTTTAGCGACGGAACAGAGGTCACCAACACGGGACGTTTTGTGGACGACCGGCCGCCGGGCCTGGTAGTGATCGCGATCATCGCGATCTTGATCGGACTGTTGCTGCCCGCGATGCAGAAGTAGGATCTAACGTTTTTTTACGTTCAAGACGTGCGTGGCGCGGTCGGGAACTGCGCACCTGCCAGGAGGTCGCGTCCGGCAGACGCGACCTACGACACGGCGGCGGGCTCAAGCAGCCGGCTCCAGCGGCGTTCAGGGCGGTTCTTCCAGGCGTTTTTGTGGTAGGCGTAGCCGGCGATCAGCGGCACGGCGAGCGTGGCCTCGCTGAAGACCATCTGCTCGTAGGCCGTATCGACCTTGCCCCAGCTGCTCGCCTCCTTGAGCGTGCTGCTGGAGAGCGCGCCGTCGCGGACGTCGGCCACGGTGACCTGCACGGCGTACTTGTGCATCGGCGGCCTCCTCGCTCGAGGATGTCGGCCGCCACGACGATGTCCTGCGCGAAGTTCTTCGGCACGCCGCCGCCGATCATGAACATGCCCGTCGTCGGGTTCTTGATCTTGAGCTGCGTCAGCTCGTAGAAGTCCTTGACGCTGTCGATCGCGACCTTCGGCCGGTCGCCGCGGGCGTGCTGGTGGGCGACCAGGCCGAAGCCCGGCCGAGCAATCGCTGAACGCCGGGCAGAAGATCGGCACGTCGTGCTCGTAGGCCGCCAGCACGATCGAGTCCTTGCTCTTGCCGTGCCGCGTCGAGGTAGGCGCCCATCTCGCGGATGAACTCGCGCGAGGAGTAGGGCCGCGGGTCAAGCTCGTCGGCGATCATGCTGCGTGGTGTCGTCGCAGACCCGCAGCTCGTCCTCGTCGATGAACGTGTCGTAGATGCGGTCGATGTGCAGGTCGCGGAGCATGTCGTCGTCCATGCCGGCCTTGAAGCGTTCGTCGGCGACGTAGTGGCGGAAGCCGAGGCCCTCGAAGAAGTCCTGATCGACGATGTTGGCGCCGGTGCTGACGATCGCGTCGACCATGCGGTTGCGGATCATATCGACGAACACCTGCTTCAGGCCGGCGCTGATGAGCGAGCCGGCCAGGCAGAGGATGACGCCGCAGTCGCGGTCGCGGAGCATGCGGTCGTAGATGTCGGCGGCGCGGGCCAGGTCGCGGGCGGTGAAGGCCATGTGCTGCATCGCATCGACCAGCGGCACGACGTTGTGCGTCTTGATGTCGATGTGCTCGATGGGGCGGGCGAGCAGCTCGGCTTTGGTGGGCATTTTTCCCTTGCTTGTGGTTTCCTTACGTGGGAGTTGCCTTACTCATCGACGAGCGCCTCCTCAGAAAAACAGTTGGGTGTCACTGGCATTGGCAGGCAGCGTTCTGGCGAGGCAGCGCCCCGACAGCGACCCGACTGACAAGGCCGAGAAACACACAATTTGAAGACTGGGCAATAGCACGATTGAACGCGCGGACGCGAAATTGTAACACAACGCTGCGCGATTGTTAAGTACGCAAGCAGCGAGGGTTTGGTTCGATTTTTGTGCGGCGGCTGCGGTAGAATGAGATGAGCCGCTAGTCTTTGAGCAGATCGGCGAGGCGGCGTTCGTGACGGGGCAGGATGTGGGGATCGGTGAGCATGGCGTCTTCATTGAGCGTGACTGGCTCGGCCGCGCCGCGGTAGATGAGCGCGTTCTTGGCAAAGGAATCGATCAGCCAAACGACACGGACTCCAGCCTTTATATAGAGGGTGGCTTTGCGCTTTAGCTCGGCTATGGTGTTATCGCGGCTGCGGACTTCGACGGCGATATCTGGAATCGTTTCGAGATAGCCTTCTCGCGATTCGCGAATTGGGAAACGGTCGCGTGACACAAAGGCTGCATCGGCCCCCACTAAACTATCAGGATCCCGACCAAGCACGATGCCCACTTCGGCGAATGCTTCGCCCAAGCCCGCTTCCTCGGCCTTTAACAGAAACGCACTGACTCGTGCTTGAACGCTGCCATGCCTTCGTCCTGGGGGTGACACAACAATTATCCTCCCTTCGTGAAGTTCGTAGTCCACGTCGCCTGAGGGCAGACTGGTAGGCAAAGCCTCCACGTCGGCGATTGTAAACAGCCGAACGACATCGGCCGTTGCTTCGGCAATGGTTGGAAGTTCGCTAATGCTCATTCGAAGCTCCGATTAGAAGACTCATGCATTATCGCGTACCTCGCCCGCCCGTGCCACGGAGTCTTTATTCAGATCGCCGCTGGCAGCGTGCGACAACTCCGCTGTGGATGCTGTCGCCATCCGCGGTCGTGAGCTGCAGGTCGTGGGCATCGATGTCGGCGGCCGCATCGCGAACGTTTATGTCGAGCAACAATTGCCGAAGCTCGTCGGGACCGACGCCGGGAGAGTGACAGGTGAGCACGAGGAAGCCGCCGCCGGCGAGCAAATCGTTGCACGCGGCAACCAGCGGCGGTAAGTCGTGCACAAGCTGCCACGCCTCGCCAGCGGGGCCGTGGCCATAGCTAGGCGGGTCGAGAACGATCCCGTCGTAGCGGTTGCCGCGGCGCTCTTCGCGGGCGACAAACTTGGCGGCGTCTTCAACGATCCAACGTATTGGGGCCGCGGCGAGCCCGCTGAGTTCAGCGTTTTCGCGTGCCCAGGCGACAGTGCTTTTGCTGGCATCGACGTGGACCACTTCGGCGCCGGCAGCCGCGGCGGCGAGCGTGCTGCCGCCGGTGTAAGCGAATAGGTTTAGCACGCGTTGCGGTTGGTCGGAGGCGACGGCTTTCCGTTGAGCGAGCTGTTGGGCGATCCAATCCCAATTCTCGGCCTGTTCCGGGAAAAGGCCGACGTGGCCCGTTTCGGTCGGGCGAAGCGCGAACCTAAACGGGGGATGCTCGATCTTCCACGCGGCAGGGAGCGCTTTGAGCGAATGCCAATGTCCGCGCTGGCCGCAGCCGGCGGTTGCGGCGTTACGTTCGGCGATGAAGCGCGCCGCGGCGGTGGACCAGATATGCGATTGGTGGGAGATCGTATCGGCGGCGGCAGGCGAGGGCCGGTCGAGGACCAGGGCGCCAAATCGCTCCAATTTTCGGCCATTGCCGAAATCGACGAGCTCGTACTGGTCGCGGGCGAACATGGACGGATAATATGGCGGCCCCGGCGTTTCTTCGAAAGGGTGAATGATGAGTGCCGCGAATTTTGAGAAGCCGGTTGCGCTGGTCACCGGGTCGGCAAAACGCGTCGGCGCGGTCGTCGCCAAATGGCTGGCGAAGGCGGGCTATCGGCTGGCGGTGCACGCAAACCGCTCGATTGAGGAGGCGCGAGCACTGGCCGACGAGCTTTCGCGGAGCGGGACTGAGTCCATTGCGCTGGTGGCCAACATTAGCGACGAATTGGCGGTGCGGCGGATGGTGGAAGAAACACGCGGGCGTTTCGGCCGGATCGACGCCTTGGTCAACTGCGCGGCGATCTGGAAGCGAAAGCGCCTCGAAGAGGTATCCGCTGCCGACGTGCGCGAACACTTAGAGATCAACACGCTCGGGATGTTTCTGTGTTGCCAGCACGTCGGCTGGATCATGGTCGAACAGACAGAAGGCGGCGCGATTGTGAACATCGCCGATTGGGCAATTGAGCGGCCATATTTGAACTACGCGGCATATTTTCCGTCGAAAGGGAGCATACCAACGCTGACGCGGACGTTTGCGGTGGAGCTGGCGGCGCGAAACCCGCGGGTGAGAGTCAATGCGGTGCTGCCGGGACCGGTGATGTTGCCGCACGATTTGCCGGCGGCAGAGCGGGAGGAAGCGATTCGCGGTACGTTGGTGAAACGAGAGGGGACGCCGGAACACGTGGCCGATGCGGTGCTGTTTTTGCTGCGCAACGATTTTGTAACGGGCGTGTGCTTGCCGGTGGATGGGGGGCGGAGTGTGTATTCCCCCTGAAGGGGAATGACGAATCACGAAGCTCGAATGACGAACGAAATCCCAATGACGAAGTGTCGAACGGCCGCCGCCACCTCGGCACTATTCGCCGATGTGGCAGCTTGTGTTGGCGCGGCTGCGAGAGTTTATCCGCGAGCCGGAGGCGGTATTTTGGACGTTCGGGTTCCCGATTCTGATGGTCGTCGCGCTGGGAATCGCATTTCGCGACAAACGCGTGGAGAGCGTGCCGGTGGATGTAGCCGCGGAGGGGCGCGGCGCGTGGGTGATGGAGGCGCTCGAGGGAAACGAGCGATTCGCGGCGAAAGAATACCCGGAGGCGGAGGCGCATGCGCGGCTGCGTGCGGGGAGCACCGACTTGGTGGTGCTGGCTAAACCCACATCGGCCAACGAAGAGCCGCAATTCACATACTGGTTCAACCCGACGCGTCCGGAGAGCGTGTTTGGCGCGTGACGCGGTGAACGATGCGCTCGCAGCAAGCGGCGGGGCGAAAGGATGTTGCAACAACAAGTGATCAAGAGATGGAGCAGAGTGGCGCGCGGTACATCGACTTTCTTGTGCCGGGTTTGCTCGGGATGAGCTTGATGGGGGGCGGGATGTGGGGGCTCGGTTTTGTCACGGTCGATATGCGGATTCGCAAGCTGCTCAAGCGGTTTCTCGCGACGCCAATGAAGAAGAGTCAGTTCCTCGGCGGGCTCATGATGAGCCGGATGATGTTCATGGTGCCGGAGGTGTTGATCCTCTTGGTCTTTGCGTACTTTGCGTTTGATTTTCGGATCCGCGGGAGCTTGCTCGACGTGCTCGTGCTGGTGCTTCTGGGGGCGGTTTCGTTTTCGGGTCTGGGCCTGTTGATTGCCAGCCGCGCGAACACGATCGAGGCGGTATCGGGGCTGATGAACCTGGTGATGCTGCCGATGTGGATGCTGTCGGGGATTTTTTTCAAGTCGGACCGCTTTGGCGAAGCGGCGCAGCCGTTCATCAAGGCGCTGCCCCTCACGCCGCTGATCGATTCGCTCCGTGGTGTGATGCTGGAGGGAGCGACGCTGGTCGATCATCGCTGGGATCTGCTGATCATGATCGCCTGGGGAGCGGTATCGTTTGTGCTCGCGCTACGGTGGTTCCGGTGGACGTGACCGCAATTGAAAGAAGGAGTAAAGCATGGCCAATCTCGCCAACCAACGGTTTCTGATGTTCGTCGAGGACATCTACGAGGATCTGGAGCTGTGGTACCCGCGGCTGCGGCTCATCGAGGCGGGGGCGCATGTGACCGTCGCCGGGCCGGAGATGGGAAAAAAGTACCAGGGGAAGAACGGCTATCCCTGCCAGTCGGATGCCGCAATCGCCGACGTGGAGGCCGCCGATTTTCACGGCGTGGTGATCCCGGGCGGGTTCATGCCCGACAAGCTGCGCCGCGATCCGAAGGTGCTCGCACTGGTTCGCGACTTTGACAAGGCGCAGAAGCTCGTAGCGGCGATTTGCCACGGCGGCTGGATTCCGATTTCGGCGGGTGTGTATCGCGGCGTGCGCGTGACGGGGTCGCCGGGAATCAAGGATGACCTGACGAACGCGGGAGCGATCTGGGAAGATGCGCCAGTGGTGATCGACCGGCACTTTGTCTCCAGCCGCAAGCCCGACGACTTGCCGGACTTCTGCCGCGGCATCTTGAAGGTGATGTCGCGCGCAAGCGAGCGGTAGTGCGCCGAACGCGGCGCACGACTCGGCGGGAGCCTCGCCCCCCGAGCTTCGCGAAAACATGCTAGCGTGCCCTCGGCAAGCTGCGTTGACATTGCCGATTTCTGAGATTTTGCGGCTTATTCCTATTCCGCAAGCCGGCGAGTGTCCGATTAGGCAATGGCGGAAACGTCTACCGTCGCGCAGTGACTGTGCCGGGCGAGGTTCCGGCAGGCTGGCGAAGACAGGGAGGAATGGGTGGTGAAACTTCCGACGCGACAACTCGCGATGCTTGTGGCGGCTCTGCTGTGCTTCAGCGAGACCGGCGCAATGGCCGTGCGCCCGAAGATCATGGTCAGCGAGCCGATCGAAGCGGGCGGCGACCAGGCGATGGACGTGTATCCCGCTGAGTTGAGCGAGCGCTCGCCGAGAAGCCGCTTGAGCAGCTTTCAGGCGCCCCGCGACATAAGCGGCGATATCGTCCTTGAGCCAGCGGTGACGCCCGAAGACATTCCGCCGCCGCGTTCCATGATGGCGGACGAGGAGCCGCCGCCAATTCCGGGTTACGGCCCGGCGGTCCCGCTGGAGATGGGATCGCACCACGAACCGGGACATTTTCCTGTCGATGGCTGGGGCGGCGAGCCGCCCGCGGCGGCTTGGAGCTCGGGCAAGTGGTTCCGCAGCGGATTGTGGTATACGGCGGTGGATGCGTTTGTCGCGCGGCGCGATCGGCCGGATGATCGGGTTGCGCTCGCTATCGACGCCTCGACGCAGCGCATCCTATTCAACTATGGACCAACCGGCGGCGTGGAGCCCGGCATACGGGCCACACTCGGTCGTTATCTTGGCCGCGACTATCTCAATCGGGATTACAGCCACGAATTCACGTTCCTGGGAATCAGCGAATACGACGCCGAAGACGGCATTCGATCCCTCGCTGCGGACAACCTTGTACTTTTGCTTATTGGCGCTGGAGAACCGGGCTTTGATCTGGCCGATACTTATGAAACTGATTATGCGTCGCGCTTCAGCAGTTACGAGTGGAATCTGCGAATCCGTCGCCGTCCGGAAAAGGACCGCGTGGTGATGAGCCCCGACGGAAGCTGGACGAGGCAGTACACGCGGAGCTATGTGCCGTCGATGCTGATGGGGCTGCGATACATCAAGCTGGACGAAGACTTCACCATTGAGAGTCGCCGGGACGGAGTTTCTCGAGCGGAGTTTGGCGGCGACTTTGCTACCGAGACGCACAATGATCTACTCGGCATTCAACTGGGATTTGATTGGATCGACCAGCACGAGCGTTGGTACTGGGGCGTTCGCGGCAAGGGGGGCGGCTACGTGAACTTCGCCGACCAGCAGACCCAAGCATCGGGAATTGGACCAGTGAGAGTGTTCGATGATGCAGGCGACGCGGTTATAGTAACCCAATCTGAGTTTCGCGTTGAAGAAGCCAGCAAATCAAACGCCGCCTTCTTTGGCGAGTTCAGCTTCCTGACGGCGTACAACTTTACGCCCAACGTCTCCGCTCGTGCGTCGTTCGATTTGATGATCCTGGCCGGGGCCGCGCTAGCGCCCGACCAGGTCACATTCAACACCAGCCCGCCGCCCCGAATCGACGTGTCCGGCGTGGTTTTCTACCAGTCGCTGTCGCTGGGCATGGAAGTGGTGTGGTGATATGGAGAGTAGAGGGCAGGGAGTAGAGAGTAGAAGGCAGGGAATTAAGACATCATCGTTCTACTCTGCGGCGATGAGCACGGCGATTGCCTGGCCGGAAATTGATTGATTAAGCATCAGCGCCGTCGGCTCTCGCATTTCTTGCGGCTGGCGAACAATGTTGACGGGGCACTGCGGGTCGGAGTTCTCTGAGTTGATCGTCGGCGGAATTTGGCCACGCTCGAACCCGAGCACGCTGGCCGCCATCTCGACCGCCCCAGACGCATGCCCAGGTTTCCAAAGTAGCTCTTGGGGCGCGGTGACCGGCACGTCGCCAAGCACTTCGCGAATCGCTTGTGCCTCGACGGCGTCATGGGCCACGCTGCCAAACCCGTGCGCGTTGACGTGGCCGATTTGGTTGGGTTCCAGTTGCGCCGCTTCAAGCGCCGCGGCAATGCCGCGGCGGATGGCGATCCCGCGCGGAGCGTCGCCGTCTTCGACCGGCTCAAAGCGGCTCGCCGTGGATAACACCCGGGCGAGAATCTTCGCGCCGCGTGCCATCGCATGGTCGATTGATTCGATGATGCAGCGCCCGGCGCCTTCGCCGGTGCTTGACCGGAACGGCGGGCGTCGAACGGGCGATGCGCGCCCTCAGGCGGCCCTTCCCAGCGCGTGTACCACTGGTTGGTGCGAAAGGTGAGCGCCGTTGGATCGAGGCGGTTGCCGGTTCCGCCGACAATCATGCAGTCCGCCGCGCCGCGCTCAATGGCGTGAAAGCCTTCGACGATCGCAGCGAGCGCCGAGCAGTCGCCAAGGATCTGCGAATTGCAGGGGCCGCGCGCGTCATGGGCAATTGCAACGTGGCAGGCGGGCATATTCGGCAGATACTTGAGCAACCACAGCGGATAGATCTGGGGCAAGGCTTCGCTGCCCCAGCGAGTGAAGTCGAATTTCGAGTCCGGCATGCAGACGTCAAAGGCGCTGATCAACTCGAACGGGTCCGGATAGAGCGAGTCGGACCCGAAAATCACGCCGAGCCGGTCGGTGTCGAGCTTGTCGGGCGTTAAACCCGCGTCGGCCATTGCGAGGTCGGCCGCGGTGAAGGCAAATTGAATCTCGCGCGACATCACCTTCAGGCTTTTGCGCGGGCGAACGTACTGCTTGGGATCGAAGTCGCGGACCTCGCCGCCAACGTGGATAGACAGGTACGACGTGTCGTAGGCGGTAATGTGGTCCAGGCCACTGCGGCCGGCCTCGATCGAAGCCCAGAATGCCTGCGAGCCAATGCCGATGGGGCTGACGACGCCCAGCCCTGTGATGACGACAGGGCGGGGTCGATCATTGCGACTTGGGCGAAAGGGATGCATGGCCGGACGGACCTAGCGAGCGGGCGCTACCTGATGCGGGTTCGGCCAGTCCATCGACCTGCGGCAGTTCCTGCCAAAAAGTGGGACAACCTCGGTTATCGCACGAGAATCGCAAACGTCAAGCCGGGCGGCAGGACGGCGAAATACTCCTACAGTCTGCGGCTTCGTGGTTTCAATCCGTGCTCCTGATTGTACTTAGAGCGGCTTGAGGTGTGCGCGGCCGGTGCCGGAGCCGGCCGTTCGGAATGTCACGGTTGCAAGGTTCGGACCTGTTCGAAGGAACCTGGCGATTTGAAATGTATGGCAGTCTGGGTAAGATAAAGGAACGCCAGCACGGATCAGCTTGCGGGTCACCCGCTAACAACCCGCCGTTTGTCTCCACCCAGTGGGCCGTTTCAGGCCCCGGACGAGCATGCCCAAGACCGACACCTTGCGGTCGGCGGCGCCTTCTGCACCGCCGACGAAGCAGCGATCTAAAGTTCCGGTTGAACGGACGAGTGCCGACCCGCGGCGCGCCCCGTTCTCGATGGCCGCAACGCGTTACGTCGTCCGCGAGCTCTTTGAGCCCAATCCGTGGATTTATTGGGCCGACTTCTTAGTGTCGTGGACGGTGGGCGTCGTTTGCTTCGGCCTGGTGCTTAAGTTCCCGCTTTTTAGTTGGCAGCAGGTACTGTTGTTCGTCACGTCGGGGCTGATGTTCTATCGCTCGGCGCTGTTCATCCACGAGATCGTGCATTTGCGAACCGGCACGTTCCGCGTGTTTCGATTCGTGTGGAACCTGCTGGCTGGCATTCCGCTGTTGGTGCCGTCGTTTCTGTACTACACGCACCTCGATCATCACCGGCGATGCGCACTTCGGCACCGAGCGCGATGGCGAGTACATTCCGCTGGGCACGCAAGCGCCATGGGCGATCTTCAAGTATTTGTGCCAACCTTTGGTGGTGCCGCTGTTGGCGATCGTGCGCTTCACTTTGCTTACGCCGCTCACCTGGTTCGACGGCCCAATCCGCCGCTGGGTTTACCAGCATGCGTCGTCGATGGTCATGGATCCAGCGTACGTGCGGCCGATACCGACCAAGGAAATGCTCCGCGTTTGGCGGCTGCAGGAGTTTCTTGTGTGGCTGTTCTGCATGACGGTCGGCGTGCTCGTGGCTCGCGGGTTGTTCGCCGACGTGCCGCCGGAGGCGTTTGATCGCCCGATTCGGAACGGCGTATTGCCTTGGGGCTTCCTGGTGCAGGCCTATGCGACTTCATTCTTCGTGGTGATGGTCAACAACGTCCGCACGTTGGGGGCGCATCGGTTCACGAACGACGGCCGCGAGCTGACGTTTGTCGAGCAATTGCTCGATAGCGTGAACTACCCGCGGTTCTCAATCATCGCGGAATTGTGGGGACCGGTCGGCCTGCGGTATCACGCGCTGCACCATCTTTTCCCTTCGCTGCCGTATCACAACTTGGGACGTGGCGCATGCGCGGCTGATGGCGGAGTTGCCGGACGACTCGCCGTACCGGCTCACGAACTCCGATAGCCTGTGGCAGTCGCTCGCTCGGCTGTGGGCGGCGTCGCGTGCGGTGGCGGAAAAAGAGCGGCAAGCGGCGGCACGGGCCTAGGTCGCCGGCCTTTGCGATCTGGCACTCGGCCGCTATACTTCGCGGCCCATTGTTCTCTTACGGCACGGAAGCCCATGTCGATTGTCGACCATTCATCGACTCGATCCACGATTGCCGCGCCGCGCGGCGATCGAAGGAAGGATCGTGCCAGGGCTGCGCCGTCAAGCAAGCCAGCCGATCGACTCGAGCGCTTATTGTGCTGCCCCTGCGGCGGATCGTTGGTGGGCTTTGAGGATCACGCCAGCGTCGTTTTCACCTGCGCAAATTGCGGACAAGAAGGGCGACGAACGGACAATCAGTTCATCTTCGGCGGGTTCGCGACCAGCGAGCTTAAAGAAGACTGGCTGAACCGCGTCAAAGAATTCGCCAAGCGAAAACTCGGCCGCTTCTATCGGCAGGCGATCGACGTCATCTCGCCGATGTACGCGCCGCCGCTCATCCGGCCGTGGCTCAAGACGTTTGATGCGAACAACGATCTGGTGGCCGATTTCGGCTGTGGGCCGATCGTGTACGCGCCGGACGTGCTGTGCGTAGACGGCGCGAACTACCCGAATGTGCACTTGGTGGCCGATCTTGAACGGCTGCCGATCCGCGGCGACAGTCTTTCGGGCGTGATCAGCTTTGGCGTGCTCGAGCACGTGCCGAATCCGCAGTCGCACGTGGCCGAGATCCGCCGCGTGCTTAAGCCAGGCGGCCGGGTGCTTTGCTTCATCCCGTTCATCCAGGGATTTCACGCGTCGCCTTACGATTATCAGCGATACACCGCGCCGGGAATGCGCGAGCTGTTCCGCGACTTCGAGGTGCTCGACGTGCGCGTCGCGAGCGGGCCGACCAGCGGGATGCTGTGGGTGCTACAAGAATGGCTGGCACTGTTGTTTTCATTTGGCAGCATGCGGCTATACCGATTGCTCGCACCGCTGATGTGGCTGCTCTCGCCGCTGAAGTATCTAGACATCCTGCTGAGTCGCCATCCCGCGGCGGGCGTGATTTGCAGCGGGTTTGTGTTTGAGGGGCGGAAGCGGGACGCCTAATTGCCTACCTCGAATGCGAGTCTCGGAGAGGACTCGCCCACGAGATGTCACACTTCTCCGTCGTACATCCGGTAGGTCTTGTAGAGTTTTGCGCCGCCTTTTTCCAGGCTTGCGCGTGACAAAGTGTTAGTCTCCAACACCCAGGAGAACTCGGCCTCTTGTATGCCGAACTCCAGGACTTTGGGAAGCAGGCCGCGGAGAAGCACGATGCCGAGTCCCCAACGCTGATACTCGGGAATCACATTGGCGCTAAGCACGCGGAACCGTTTGATCGAGCGTTTGTTCCGCAACAGTTTGATGAAGCCGAAGGGAAACAGCCGCCCGTTGATTTCCTTGATGCGCGAATTGTAATCGGGCAAGCAAAAGGCGACGCCGACCGGCTTGCCGTCGATCTCAGCAAACACGGCCAGCTCGTGGATAATGAGCTGTTTCAGCCCGCCGGCCATGTGCTTGACTTCGGCGGGCGAAAGCGGCACGAAGCCCCACGTCGCGACGAGCGAGCGGTTATAGACGTCGAGGAACGCCTCAACCTCCTCGCGGAACCGAGCGGGATCCAGGTTGCGCAAGGTCACGTTGAACCGCTCGGTCGCCTGGTCGGCGATAAAGCCGAGCTTCTTGTCGAGCGAGCCGAGCATTTCGACGTGGCCCCAGAAGGCGTAGATATCCTGCACCTTCGCCAGGGCGGCGCCTTCAATCAGCCGACCATAGTACGGCCGGTTGTGCGTCATCATGAAAAACGGCGGCGTATCGAAGCCGTCGATCAACAGGCCAACCTCGTAGTTAAGCGACGGGTTCGCGGGCCCGCGAACCGTTTCCATGCCTTGCGATTGCCACCAACCGCGAGCGGCGGCAAACAGCGCATCCGCCACGCGCTGGTCGTCGATCGATTCAAAGAATCCAAAAAACCCTCGCTTCTCGTTGTAGCGCCGGTTGTGGGCGTGGTTGACGATTGTGGCGATGCGGCCGACCGGTTCGTCGTTCTTGTAGGCCAGAAACGTCTGGATCGCCGCGTCTTCGTAAAACGGGTGTTTTTTGAAGTTCAACAGCTCGCGCTGATGCGACAAAAGCGGTGGAATCCAATTCGGATCGCCGGCATACACCTTCCACGGCAGCTCAAGAAACTGCTTGCGCTGCCCGCGAGTACGCACCGGCTCGACGACGATCCGGGCGGCCGGGGCCGCGGTGGGAAGAACAGCCAGGCTCATGGCGGAAGGCAAGACGAGTGATCGTTAAACTGCAACTCTACTTGGATTTGTGCTCGGAATCAATTATCTCTAGCGGGCAGGCGGACGCGAGGGGGTGGGGCAAAACGCTGAACGATGAACGATAAACGATGAACATTAACGCCAGAATACTGAACTGTACCTTATGAAAGTGCTTGTAACCGGCGCGACCGGCCTGGTCGGCAACAACGTCGTGCGGATGCTCCTGGACCGCGGCGACACCGTTCGCGTCCTGGCTCGCAACCCGCAGGATCGCTCACTGGAGGGTTTGCCGCTCGACGTGGTGCAAGGCGACGTGTGCGATGCGGCGTCGGTTCGCGAGGCCGCGCGCGGCGTGGATTTGGTGATTCACTCGGCGGCGCGGGTGCACATCGGTTGGTCGGGCTTGGAGCTGCAACAAACCGTCAACGTGGGGGGAACGCAGAATGTCGCGCTGGCGGCAAAGGACGAGGGCGTGCGGATGGTGCACGTCTCCAGCGTCGATGCGCTGGGAATCGGCACTCGTGCAAATCCGGCAAACGAAGACGCCCCGCCGGTGGGGAATATTCCCTGCTCTTATGTGATCACCAAGGCGCGGCCGAGAAGGCATTACTAGAGGTCGTGGCAGATGGGCTCGACGCCGTGATTGTGAACCCGGTGTACATGTTCGGGCCTTGGGATTGGAAGCCATCGAGCGGGCGGATGCTTCTGGAGGTTTCGCGTGGCGTCGGGTTATTCGCCCCGCCGGGCGGGAACGACTTTGTGGACGTGCGAGACGTGTCGGCCGGCATTCTCACCGCGGCCGAGCGCGGTAAAACCGGGCGGCGATATATACTCGGCGGCGAATCGCTTTCATACATGGAAGCCTGGCGGATGATCGCCGAGGTCACCGGTGCGCGGCGACCGTGGCGAACAGCGGGCAGCGCAGGAATGTTTCTCGCCGGTCGATTGGGTGACGTGGTGGCATGGGTTCGCGGGATCGAGGGGGACGTCAACAGTGCGGCTGTCGGAATGTCCAAGCTCGATAATCACTTCACGTATGCCCGTGCCGCAACCGAGCTCGATTACCGGCCGCGGCCGGTCCGCGAGGGCGTCGAGGCAGGTTGGAAGTGGTTTGTAGATCACGGTTATGCGAAAGCGCGAAAGAAGTAATGGGGAATGGGGAATGAATAAAACGCGTAACGCGATTGTGACCGGCGCGGCGAGTGGCTTGGGGTGTGCGCTGGCGGTGCGGTTGCGGCGCGACGGCTGGCGGATCGCGCTGTGCGATATTAACGCGGCCGGCGCGGAAGAGACGCTGGCGCTTGTGCGTCGCACGGGCGGCGACGGGTCCGTATATCGCCTGGACATTGTGCAGCTTGACGAATGGGAATCGCTGGCCGAGCGACTCGACGCCGAGTTTGATCACCTCGATTTGCTGGTTAACAACGCGGGGATTGGTGCGTCGGGCGAAGTCGGGCAATTCTCGATCGACCAGTGGCGGCGCGTGCTCGATATCGACCTGATGGGAGCGATCTATGGCTGTCACACGTTTGTCGAACGGCTGAAGCGAAACCCGCGCGGCGGACATATCCTCAACACAGCATCGTTCGCGGCGATGGCATCGGCGCCGGCGATGGCCGCTTACAACGTGGCGAAGGCGGGCGTGCTCGTGTTGAGCGAGACGTTGTACGGCGAGCTCAAGCGGCACAACGTCGGCGTGACGGCCATTTGCCCGATGTTTTTTCGCACGAAGCTCTTGGACGGCTGGTCGTGCGGCGGCGACGCCGAACGACTGGCCGCGAAGTTTTACACCGAAAACGCCGGCTTCACCGCAGACGATGTGGCCGATGTGGCGGTGTGCACGATGAACCGCAAGCGGCTATATGTTGTCCTCGGCGCGAAGGCCCGCTGGTACTGTGCTTGAAATCGCCTGGCGCCGCAGAAGTTCTTAAATTTGATGGCGAGCCGGTACAGCGGATGGTTGAATCGAGCAAACACGCCGTCATTGCCGCCGCCGCGCAGTTCAGTGTCAAAGCAAGCCGAAAGGATCGCTCAACGGTAACCAGATGTCGAACATTCAGATTGCCGAGAGCGATGCGCAGGTTCGCGGATGCTTCCCGGTAATGTCACAGCTACGGCCGCATCTGACCGAAGAGCAGTTCATGGCGGAGGTCCGCAGGCAGCAGGAACAGTGCGGATATCAGCTTGCATATTTAAGCGACGACCATCGCGTCGTCGCCGTCGCCGGTTACCGCAGTGCCGAATTTCTCGCTTGGGGAAAGATTCTCTACGTGGATGATCTGGTCACCGACGACAACGCCCGTTCGCGCGGCTTTGGCGATGAGCTGTTCGCCTGGCTGGTCGCACGTGCCAAGGCCAACGGCTGCGACCAGCTTCACTTGGATTCGGGCGTGCAGCGGTTCGCCGCGCACCGGTTTTACTTGCGTCTGCGGATGAGTATGACGAGCCATCACTTTGCGCTGGATTTGCGCGAGGCAGGGGATACGTAAACCTGGATGCCGGCCGGGCGGATTTCCGTCTAAGGCGGCCCGAAATCCGTCACAATTGCGACTTGCCGCGGCCCCCACCCGCAAGCCCTGCCTGAGAGTTTGTGGCGGCTCGTTGACGCACCCCGCCGGGGTGGCTACATTCGGCGTAGAGACTCTTCTCGCGCTCCACTACGGTGTCCGACCGCATGCGCCGGCGCGATCTCTCTGGAATCTTTCTCAGTGGAGGACGAAGCATGCCGCTCTTCGAAGTTGAGACCGACGCACACATCATCATCACCTGGGCCGGCGACGAAGACTCCGCGCGCGGCGTCGTCAACGACGCCTACCCGCAAGACAAGGTGCTCCGCATGACCAAGCGGCCCCGCGACACCTGGGTGATCACCAAGGCGGCACTCGGTTTGAACGGCAGCGTCGATATTTGTCACACGGCGCGCGATTGCCTGTCCAAGGCCCACGGCGACAAGGTCCACGCCATCCGCCTGTACATGCACGAGACGGGCACCGACCTGGAGCGTGCCCGCAAAGTGATCGAATCGAATATGGTGATGGGCTGGTAGGCGGACAGCGGCGTATTTTGCGCATTTTGTCCCCCGCGGCGAGCTTTTTGCCCCCAACGCCGCGGTGTTTTGGCTTCGCGGCCGCCGGGCTGCTATAATGGGGGAGTGCTAATCTGAGGGCGTGCAATTCGGCGCGCTCGAACCGGAAACGGGCGGCCATCCGACCGGACGCACACAAAACCAGCGGCACAGCACAGCGGGCCGGGGGCGGTTTTTAATCCGCGGAGCAGAATGGCCATGACCTTCTCGTTCGTTCCACGTGCAAACCTTGCCTCGTCGCGCGGTATGACGCTCGTCGAGATGCTGGTCGGCGCTCACGATCACGCTGATCATGATGGGCGCGGTGATTACCGTGTTCGGCTTCATTGGCGAACAGGTGACCGACAGCCGCTCGATCATCGAAACCAACGACCGGCTGCGCTCGGCGGCGCATTGGCTGCGCGAAGACTTAAGCAGCGTGACGGCCGAAATGATGCCGCCGCTACGGCCCGAGAGCGGGTCGGGGTACTTTGAGATTATCGAGGGGCCGCTGCGCGGTTATCCCACGCAGAATAATGGTTCTTTCGCCACCGGCGGCGGCCGCGATCTGATTAACGGCGACAGCGACGACGGGCTGTTCTTCACGATCCGCAGCGGCGGGGAACCGTTTCGCGGGAAGTATAACAACGGTTCATATGAGTCGCCGACAGCGGAGGTGGCGTGGTACCTGCGTCCCGGTTTAGTTCAGGGTGGAGTACAGACCTATGTGTTGTGCCGAAAGTTGATGCTGATTGTTCCGGAATTGCCACCGAACCAACCGCTCAACGCCGCGTTTTATGTGAACTATGATGTTTCGGCGCGACGGACGAGCGCCAATAATTCCAACGCGGTTCCAAACACGCTTGGGGACCTGACAAAGCGTGAAAACCGTTTTGCTCGCCAACTTACATTTCCATATGCACTCTTGGATAAACCAGTAGCACCCACCGCGCCGGCGCCGCTGCAAACCTTCGAAGAGGCCGGGCTTGGCCGTGGCGGCGAGGATGTTGTGCTGACGAACGTGCTAGGAATGGACGTGCAGGTTTGGGATCCGCAGGCGCCGCTGCGGAAGTTCGACGCCCATGACGCGATCCTGACGCCGAGCGATCCGAATTACGCGTCGGCTGTAGATTATCCAGCCTCGAACCCGACTCGCGGCGCTTATGTTGACCTCGGATTGTTGGTCGCGCAAAGTGGGTTCATGAATTCAACCGGGCAAACATTTAGGCACCGGCCTCATCAGAAATCTCTTCTAAATGTGGCACAGGCAGGATTCACCTACGATACCTGGTCGTATCACTACGAGCACGACGGGGTGCGGCAATCGACGGCACAATACAGCACAGGCGTCAACCCCAATATCATCGACGCCGGCACCAACGGGATCGACGACAACGCCCAACAATCCCCCGGCATCGACGATGTCAGCGAGCGCGAGACGATGCCGCCGTACCCGCTTCCGCTGCGCGGGATCCGCGTGACGCTGCGCGTGTACGAACCCAGCTCCCGCCAGGTCCGCGAAGTGACCATCGTGGAGAGCTTTGTGCCCGAGTAACGGAAATGCCGAATGTCGAATTTCCGAATGACGAATCAATGACGAATCACGAGTGTCGAACAAATTCACTATCGACGTAACCTCCGTTCGTCATTCGACATTCAGGCTTCGTTCGTCATTCTGATTTCTTCCTTCGTCATTCCGCGCAGCGGCTCATGCCTCGCCACATCGACACTCACACGATCCGGCTTCGCGGGCCATGGGAGGGTGAGTTGGTCGCGGCCGATGCTGACGGGCACGTGGTCGAGACGGTCCGCGTTCACATGCCGGCGGCGGTATCGAGTATTGTGCGGGGCGGCTTCGCTGGGACTCTCCGCCTCCGCCGGCGCTTCGGTTGTCCTACGTGTCTGGACCCGCACGAGGCGGTTTTCTTGGTCATCGCCGGCTGCCGGCTGAGCGGTCCGGTATCTCTCAACGGCGAGCCGCTCGGGCAGATCGACCCTGAACCGGCGGCCACCACCGAGTTCGATATCACCAAGTGCCTCCAGGACCGCAACGAGCTGGTGCTTGAACTCGCCGTCGCGGCCGATCAAACTGGCGGCGACGACACGGCGACCGCGATGCTGTTCGACGACGTTCGTTTGGAAATTCGTGGCTAACGCAAATCGAGACAAAATGCTTCCCAAAAACATCTGCGCACTTCTTGGCGTCTTGGCGGTTCTCGTTAGTGCATTCATTAGCGCAGCGGTGCCTGCCGACGCGGCCAAACCTAACACGCTCACAGCCGAAGAGATCGCCGACGGCTGGCTCTTGTTGTTCGACGGTGAATCGATGTATGGCTGGGAACCGACGAGCAAGGCTGATTGGAAAGTCGCCGACGGCACCATCAGCGTGACTAGCGGCGACAAAGGATTGCTTTGCACGACGTGCCAATGGGCCGACTATGTGTTCAAAGTTGATTTTCGCGCCGGCCACGACCAACAGCGGCGTGTTCTTGCGCGCCCAAAGAACCTAAAGACCCTAAGTCGGACTGCTACGAGCTGAACATCGCCACGCCCGAGGTAAGCCCGTTCTTCACCGGCAGCTTCGTGGGCCGCGAAAAGTCATCGGCCGACAAGTTCGACGACGGTTGGCACATGTTTGAAGTCACCGCCGATAAAGCGCGGCTGATCGTCAAACTCGACGGCCGAGAAGTGCTGGACTATACCGATCCGAATCCGGTCGCGAAGGGTCACATCGGCCTGCAACTCAACAGCGGCAAGGTCGAGTTCAAGAACGTGAAGCTGAAGCCGCTCGGGCTGGCGAGCATATTCAGCGGCAAGGACCTCGGCGGCTGGAAGGTCGTCGAGGCGCGCGACCGACAAAAGAGCGAGTTCAAGGTGACCGACGCCGGCGAGATCAACGTAAAAAACGGCCCTGGCGCTTTGGAAAGCGAAGGCCGATACGGCGACTTCGTGCTCCAGTTCGACGTGCTCTCCAACGGAAAACACCTCAATTCGGGGATATTCTTCCGCTCGATCCCCGGCCAATACAACAACGGCTACGAGTGCCAGATACGGCACCAATGGGAAGGTGACGACCGGAACCGCCCAGTCGATTTCGGCACGGGCGGCATCTACCGGCGGCAACCCGCGCGGCGCGTGAACGCGGATGACCACAAGTGGGCGACGCTGACGTTGCACGCTGAGGGGAACCACATTGCCGTCTGGGTCAACGGCCTGCAAGTCAACAACTGGACCGACACGCGCGACCCGGACGAGAACCCGCGGAACGGCCTGCGAACCGAGCCGGGCACGTTGCAGATTCAAGGTCACGACCCGACGACCGATCTATCGTTCCGAAAACTGCGCGTGGGGGATCTGTAGCGCCGGTCAAGCCGTTATTGACCGCTCACTTTGTGCCCCATTTCACGAAGTCCGAGTTTCAATTTTTCTTTTGACCGCCGCGTGCAAGGAACGTTATGCTGTGAGCTGCGCCTGCCGCGGCACACTCGCAAACCACGGCAAGCCAATTCTCGTATCGCCATTCTCTCGCTTGTCGCGGAGGTCGTGTTTATGCGGTTGTCTGACATTCTCGCTCACAAAGGAAACAAGGTTTATTCCATTCGGCCGAATGCGTCGCTCGACGAAGTGGTGCAGATGCTAGTCCGCCACAACATCGGCTCGCTGATGGTTTGTGCGGAAGAGGACTGCCGCAGAATGCTGGGCATAATCACCGAGCGCGACATTTTCCGCGCTTGCGCAGCGCATCGCGGTTCGTTGGAGACGATCGAGGTTTCCGACGTAATGACCACCGACGTAGTTTTCGCTTCGCCTCACGACTCGCTGGAAGAAACGATGGGACTGATGACCGAGAAACGCATCCGCCATCTGCCGGTGCTCGAAAGCGACGACTTGGTTGGCATCATCTCGATCGGCGACATCGTCAAGGCGCAGCACGACGCTCTGACGATGGAAAATCACTATCTGAAATCGTATTTGCAGGGGTAGTCCGTTGTTCGTGGTCAGTTGTCCGCTGTAGAGACCGGAGCCAAATGCGTTCCGGTTTCTCGTTGCGCGACGGCATGTTGTGCAAGCACCCGGGCTAACTGTCCTTCGCGACAAACGATGGCTCGTCTATATTGACGTTCGTCGAGTCCGTCAATCCTCGCGAGACACTGCCCCGTGCGTGAGCCCGTTCTACAGTCCGTCGCCGTCAAGGACGAGGAAAGCGATCGCCTGCTCCGCCCGCAGACGATGCGCGACATGGTCGGCCAGCGCGAGGTGGCGGAGCGGCTGGAGATTGCCGTCGATGCGGCCCGCAAACGCGGCGAAACGCTCGGACATATCCTGTTCGATGGCCCGCCGGGGCTGGGCAAGACTACGTTTGCCACGTGCATTCCCCGCGACCTGGGCGTGCCGTTTCAGATCGCCAGCGGCGCGGCCTTGACGGCCCCCAAAGACGTGGTGCCCTACCTGACCAACGCCGAGGAAGGCTCGGTGCTGTTCATCGACGAGATTCACCGCCTGCCGAAGGCGGTCGAAGAGTTCCTCTACCCGGCGATGGAGGATTTTCGGATTGACCTGACGCTGGGCGAGGGCATGAGCGCGCGAACGATCAACATGCCGCTGCGGCCGTTTACGCTGATCGGCGCGACGACGCGAACCGGCCTGATCTCCGCGCCCTTGCGCGACCGGTTCCAGATGCGCGAGCACCTGGATTTCTACACCGTCGATGAATTGGCCGAGATCATTCGCCGCAGCGCCGGTAAGCTGCGCGTGCCGATCGACGAGGAGAGCACTTACGAGATCGCGCGCCGCAGCCGCGGCACGCCGCGCTTGGCGAATAACCGCCTCCGTTGGGTCCGCGACTTTGCCACCAGCCGGCACGATGGCCGCGTCACGATCACGATCGCGCGAGCAGCCCTCGCTATGGCCGGCATCGACGTGATGGGCCTGGACGGGCAGGACCGCAAATACCTGGAGACGATCATCCGCGTGTTTCACGGCGGGCCGGTCGGCGTCGAGGCGGTGGCGCACACGATGAACACCGCGCCCGACACGCTGGCCGACGAGGTCGAGCCGTTCCTTTTGCGCAGCGAGCTGGTTGTGCGCACTCCGCGCGGCGCCAGGCCACTCCGCGCAGCTACAGCCATCTGGGGCTCGCCGCGCCGCAAGAAACGGAACAGCCGCGGCTGTTCTGAGGCACCCTGACGAGTAAGCGCCGAACGGGTGCAGGTTAATCGTTGCGATCCCGCTCGCTCCGATCCTTATCGCTTCGGCCGCCACGTCCGTCGTCGTGCTTTCCGCGATCATCGCTGTCGCGGCGATCACCCTCATCGCGCGGCGGGCCGCGCCGGCGCTCGCCGAATTCCGGTGGACCAGGTGGCCCGGGTGGCTTGTCGCGGCCGCCACCCATCCATGGCCCTTTCTGCGTCCCGGTCCGCAGCATGTGCTCGCGCATCAGGCGGCGGTAAAAATCCTCGGGGGGCAGATCGGCCATCCCCCGTTTAACGTTCGGGTCCAGCTCGTTGTAGACCTCGATCAACTGTTCGCGCGTCACACGAACTCGCGCCGCCATACGCGCCTGCATGGTGCCGACGACCCATTTGTGCAACACCGCAGCTTGCTTTGACTTGTCGGGCTCTTCTATATCAAGTGCGGCCTTCGTGTCAGTTGAAAGCTTGCCGAGCAACTCTTCCCAGTCCGCGGCTGGAATATCGGTTAACTTCGGCGGTCCGCCGCGGCTATGCATCGAGATCATGAACAGGCGACGGCCTTCCTCTTGTTTGTCAGGCGCTGAATCAACCCAGTCCCGCTCCCGGCCACGCGCGTCGCGAAGGATTTCGCTTTTTAGTTTGAGAGCCGTGTCGTGCGACCAGTCGATGACCGCCTGCAAGTCCTTTTCGGTCAACGGCCCAATATCGAACAACTTGCGTTCGTCGTCGCGTAGTCCGACCACAAGTCGATCGGTCTCGTCGCGTTTAAGCTGCCGGATGCGAGCCAATCGCTCCTCGGCCGGCATTTTTTGCAGCTTGTTCCTCTCCAGCGGCGAGTGCATCAACAGCCAGCTATGGTATTGCCGCAGCGTCTCGAGCAAGCGATCCGCGTCAGGGTCGCCGCGAAGTGCGGCGTCGAACTCATGCAATCGCACTTTTTTCTCATCCGGAAAGGCCTGCAAGCGGTCGTATTTGCGACGCAGTTCCTGTTTCTCGGTCACGTCCATGGCCAACAGACGCTCGCGGCGCGTGTCGAGATCTTCGTCACCAGCGCCGACCGCTGGCGCTGTCTCCTCGGCGGATTCGGCGGGCAAGTCCACCGCTTCGTCGCCAAACACGCCGGCCGAATACAACTGCCGCACAAACTCGACGGTATCCACCGAGTCGTACGTGTCGAGGTTCTCGACCAGGGGCAAATCGGCCAAAAGCGCCGCGTTCGGATCGGGAAACGCAAACATGAACGCCGCGAATCCGACCATCGCCGCCGCCAACGCGCAGATCGCGCCGAGCATCCAGCGGCTCCGCTTACGTGCTTGGGCGCGAACCTGGTCGCCGGCCAGGTCCTCGCTCGCCGCTAGCGACACCATCTCGACCGTGGTCCGTGCGAACCTCTCGTCGAGCAGGGCGCACGGCAGCGCATCGAGCAAATCCCACGACCCAGACAACGCTTTCAAGCGGTCTCGTACCTTCGGGTCTCGCGCCAATCGTTCCTCGAGGGCGCACGCCGCAGTGTCATCCAGTTCGCCGTCGAGATAGGCGACGAGCGTTTCGTCGAGGAGTTCCAGTTCTGTGGGCGACGTTTCGCGGTTCATGATTTTGTTTCTGAATATTGTGGTGCAGGCGTCCCGCCTGCAAGCGCAGCCGAGACGGCCGCAACTCGATTCAACAGACTCGACCTACGACGCTTGCTCTCCATTGTTTTTGGGCGAGGTTTCGATTGGGTGGGCCAGTCCGGTCTGCAAATAAGGCTCCAACACATCGCGCAAGTTCGCCCTCGCACGCGACAACAGCGACTTGATCGCCTGCGGCGTCATCTCCATGCTTTGTGCGATTTCCTCATAGCTCATGCTCTCAAACTTGCACAACAGCACCGCCAGCCGCTGCCGTTCGTTCAGCGTGAGGATCGCCTGCTGTACGATCTCGCGCATCTCCTTGTTGTCCAACTGACGTGTCGGCATGAACCCGCTGGCCGCCACGGCCAACGAATCGAGCGAATGCATGCCGGTCGATGTGGCGGGGCGGGGATCAAACGCCACCTCCTTGCGCCGGCCGCGGCTGCGGCGGGCGTTCGAGGCAACGTTATTCGCGATCGTAAACAGCCAGGTCGAAAACTTCGCGCCCGGCACATAGCTCTTGCGCGATCGATAGATCCGCAGGAACACCTCCTGGGCCAGGTCCTCGGCCAGGTCGCGGTCGTTGACCAGGTGCTCCAAGACCGTGACCAGCCGCTCCTGGTAACGAAGCATCAACTCCTCAAAGGCCGAAGCGTCGTCGTCGCGCACCGACAGCATCAAGCGCACATCCGGGTCGTGCGCCGTGTAATGCTCAACGGCGGAGTCGCTAACAGCCAACGAGTGCCTCACGTGCTCAAGGCGATTCACGTTCTAGTCTGCCCCGTCACCGCCTATTCTACGTAAACACCGCTGCGGCAAGCAGGTACCGCAACGGACACGGTTAAGATTGCGGAAAAACCGCGTCAAATGGCCGAACCTATGGGGAAGAGGACGGGGCGCCGGTCAGCGACACCAGCGGTACAACCGCCTCGCTCGCCAGCCGCCGAAGCTGGCCGCAGGCGGCGTTGATCTCGTCCCCCTTCCGCTCGCGGACCTGAACGTTGATGCCCGCTTGCACGAGGATCTCCAGGAACCGCTCACGCGCCTTTCGCGTCGGCGTCTTGTAGGGCAGGCCCGCCACCGGGTTGTAAGGAATCACGTTCAACAGCGCCAACCGGCCGCGAAGCAATTCGGCAAGCTGCCGCGCGTGTTCCGGCCGATCGTTCAGCTCGCCCAACAGCACGTACTCGAACGTCAGCCGCCGGCCGGAAACCTCGAAGTATTGATCGGCGGCGTCAACAACAGCCGCCAGGCCGATGCTCTTGTTGACCGGCACAAGCTCGTTCCGCAGCTCGTCGTTCGGCGCGTGCAGCGACACTGCCAACTGGTAGCGCGCGTCGAGTTCGGCCAGCCGGAGCATCGCGGGCGGCAGCCCGACAGTCGAGATCGTGATCCGCCGGTGGCTGATGCCGAGACCGCTCGGGCTGGTCACTTCCGCGAGTGCGGCCAGCAACGCGTTCAGGTTCGCCAGCGGCTCGCCCATCCCCATTACCACGATGTGGCTCAAGCGCTCCTCAGGCGGCAACAGCCGAGCCAATTGAAGCATTTGCTCGACCATCTCGCCCGGCCGCAGATTGCGAATCACGCCGTCCAGACCGCTCGCACAAAACACGCAGCCCATGGCGCAGCCCACCTGCGAGCTGATACAGATCGTGCGTCGATGGCCGTCGCGGAGCAGAACACATTCGATCCGCTCGCCGTCGTCGGTTTGCAACAGGAGCTTCTCGGTGCCGTCGGCGGCCTTGGAGTGTTGCGCGATCGTCATAGTCGAGATCACGAAATCGGCAGCGAGCTTGTTCCGCAGATCCTTCGGCAGATCGGTCATATCGTCGAACGACGCGGCGCGGCGTTCGAACAGCCAGCGGCGGATTTGTGCGCCGCGATACACCGGCTCGCCGTGTTCGGCAAGCCAGTTTGCGATCAAGTCGGGCGTCGGCTCCAAAATGTGCTGCACGGCGGAATCGTCAAATGTGCGTCGGAGAGTTGAGAAACGATTGATACGTCATACCTGCCAACTGCGACCCACGAATGTTAAACTCATGCTCGCGGCCCCCTGACTGCAACTGAGGTCCAACTAGATCATACGGCGAACCAAATGCACCGTACACTCCGCAAGCCAAGCAGCGCCGTAAGTTCCAACGGCATTCCAACCGCGATCGTCGAGCCCGACCTCGATGCCGCACTCGACCGCGTGCTGGCGCTCTTGCCGATACCTGGCTCAAGCGGCAAGGAAGCGGCCGTAGCCAAGTTTGTAACCGAGCAACTGCTTGACGCCGGAGCAAATTCCGCCGACATCCGCCACGACAAGGCCCACACGCGAACTCCGTTTGACGGTGAAACTGGCAACCTGATCTTTCGATTGCCGGGCACGATCAAGGCGCCGCGACGGCTGTTGATGGCCCACCTGGACACCGTGCCAATTTGCGTCGGCAGCAAGCCCGCGCGCCTCGGCGAATTCATTCGATCGAGCGATCCAAAGACCGGATTGGGCGCCGACGATCGCGCCGGCGTCGCGGTGGTGCTCACGGCGGCCGTCGAGATTCTTCACCGCAAGCTGCCGCATCCACCTTTGACTTTCTTTTGGCCGGTGCAAGAGGAGGTCGGTCTGTATGGCGCCCGATGCGCCGACCTCAAAATGCTCGGCGGACCGAAGCTGGCGTTCAATTGGGACGGCCGTGCGGTAGAGAAGGTGATCATCGGAGCGACAGGCGGTTACCGGATGACCATCGACGTGGCCGGCATTGCCAGCCATGCCGGAGTGGCCCCCGAAAAGGCGCAAGCGCCATTGCAATTGCAGCGCTCGCCATCGCCGAGCTCCATCGCGAAGGTTGGCACGGCCTGGTCCTCCGCGGAAAACAGCGCGGCACGAGCAACGTCGGCGTGATCCACGGAGGCGACGCGACCAACGTCGTCACCGATCGCGTGACGCTTCGCGCGAAGCGCGAAGTCACAGCCCCGCCTTCCGCCGACGAATCATCACGGCAGTCGAACGCGCTTTCCACAACGCCGTGCGCGAAGTCAAAAGCTCCGAAGGCCGCCGCGGCGCAGTTGTGTTTGACGGGCGATTGGATTACGAAGCGTTTCGCCTGAACAACGATGAGCCGTGCGTGCTCGCGGCCGAAGCGGCTCTGCGATCGCTCGACATTGAGCCTGAACGTGCGGTGAGCAACGGCGGTCTCGACGCGAACTGGATGACGCAACACGGCATCCCGACAGTGACCATGGGCTGCGGTCAGATCAACCCGCACACGGTGGATGAAATGCTCGACCTGAAAGCGTTCCGCCAAGCGTGTCGCGTGGCATTGCAACTGGCCACGGCGAGCGAATCGAGATGAGCAAAGAAATCAGCGGTGCGCAGAGCGGTTTTCTTTCGCCCCGCGGTGTTGCGGCTGCACAGGCGGCGTATTATCTGCTTACCGGCGTTTGGCCGTTCATTCATCTCCGATCATTCCTGGCGGTGACCGGCGAGAAGTACGACATCTGGCTGGTCGAAACCGTATCCGTATTGGTCATTGCGATTGGAACGGCGATCGCCACGGCGGCATTCAGAAATCGTGTCTCAACTGAGATTGTCGTGCTGGCGATAACCAGCGCGGTGGGGTTGGTGAGTATCGAGCTGATCTATGTAGCCAAGCAGCGAATCGCCGCGACCTATCTGATCGACGTCGTCGTTCATCTATTGTTGCTCCTCGCGTGGACGATCGCTCTCGTTCGGCGCACGCACGGTCGAATCTTAGAAATCAGGAGCCTCTTCCTGCGTCGTGTCGCCCATCGATCGGGTCGCCGACGATCGCATCTCGATCCAATCGGCCGATACAAAACGGCGCAACAGCGTTCGCAGCGCCAGTTCGATCGCTTCCCGCTCGCGGGCGCTTAACTCGCGATGCGCGGTCTGGTGATTCGTGCGATGACCGCCACACAAAGCCGTCCCATTCGAGCGTTACCGGCCAGCGACACATCTGCGATGAGGCGTTCATCCGCTCCATCACGCGCAGGCTCCACACGGCGCCGAACCAGTCGCGGAACACGCTCCACACGTGACCAAGATCAACAAGCGGCCGATCTTTCGCATCCATCCGGCGCCGCCGTTCGTGCGCGTGCGCGCAAAAGTATTGCCGACAAAAGAAATAGCCCCAGGCCAACAAGACCTAGCCACTCCGCATTAACTGTTGGCAAGATCGGCAAGTGAGGCCACAGCAGCGCTGTCTGTGCAGCGGCATATGCAAAAGCCGCGGCGGCGAACCGCGTCGGCAGGTAGTTGAAGAACCCCACAAGAATCAGGATCGCTAGAAAGCTCCCGCGCACGACGTGCACTTCGATCACCGTTCCCCTCAGCCACGCTTCCGCCGCCGGCAAAGCCAACACCACCAAGAGCGCGAGCACGATCAACTGCCACGCGCCGTCCTGCGGACGCTTCGCGCCGAGGATGGCAACCGTGGGGCAGAACGTCAAACAAGCCGCGGCGAATCGCGCGGGCTCGCCCCAGTCAGCGGCCGCGCTGGTCTGCAACCCAACCATCACTTCGACGAACGCCACTCCGACCACGGCGCCCACTGCCCATGCGGCGGGGGCGATCATCGTCGTGCCGCGCAGTTGCCGCGGTCCGTCATGCAACAGGCACAACACAACCAAGCCAAGCGCCAGCGCAATCCATGCATGGAATGATTCGAGCATGCCGCTGCCGTCGCGTGCAGGAGGACCTATTAAGCCGATGATTCCGAATTCGCCGCCGGTTCCGGTTGCGCCAAAGCCAACGAACCTGCCGATCAGCGAAGCCTTTCATCGTAGCAAAAAGACAACGCCTGCGGTTGCTTTAATGCCACAGCGACCCATGGTTGTGTGAGCCACCGGCCGCGCCCTTCGCGGTAACCAACCCGCGTGACATATGGATCAGGTTTCCATCGGATTGGGCAGCAGCGGCCGGTGTCTCAGTTTTTCCAGGATGGAGATGAATATGTTCCGCTCGCTTGTGTGCCTGATGTGCTGGGTGGGAATGGTCGGCAGTGAAACTATTTTCGCCGCTGCGCCGCAGACTACCGGAGCGGAATGCCGTCTGGCGGAACGAGGGGACAAACGCTTGCGGCGGCTCGGCAACCGCAGAGGCACGATTCATTTTGCGCCGTCGGTTGAAATGAACGGCACGCTCGCCGCCGACAATCATTCCGCAATGCCAGACCCCGCCTCAGAACCAACCTGGCTCAACGCTGCCCGCGGGTGGAACGGAGCAGTGACCGCCGAACGCGGTCCGGACGATCGGGAATCGGCAGCCGCTCTGTTCCCCACTCAAGCGTCAAGCGCCGAGACAGAGTGAGTTTTCTTGTAAGGCAATCATTGCCGGCGCGGCAGGCGCGGCATTGCAAATCGCATCTCGAGATTGCGCGTTAGCCAGTGCACATCGTGCGAAAAAGGATTTCAGAGAACCACAGTCCCGCGCCGATACGACTGATACAAAGCGAGTCGGAAGGATGGGCGAGCGATTGCTAGCGTAGCTGGCCCATTTCAGGATAAAGATCATGGTAAGACGACGGATCGGCCTACCATGATCTTTTTTTGCGCGCATGTAGTCCGCACACTGGGTATGCGGACATCCTACGTTTAGCTCAACCGGTGGACTACTTCGTCCCCTTCTTCGCCTCGCGCGTTCCGCTCGGCGGCGCCTTGCCGGACGACTTGGTGTCCTTCCCCTCTTCCTTGCCTGACCCTTTCTCTTCCGCTGCACGCTGAATCTTCGCCTTGACGTCGGCGAGTAGTTCAGCGGCGTTGGCGCGGTTGGCGAACGGCTGCGGCTGCGACAGCGCAACCTCAAGGATCTGCCGTGCGTCGGTCAGCCGATCGCGCTCGGCGAAGATCGTGGCCACGTAAAACGCGCTGTCCGCGCTGAGCTGTTGCGATCTCAATACTGCTCCCAGCGCCTGCTCGGCCTCGCGGTCGCGACCCAACCGCCAATACACCCAACCAAGCGTCGAGGCCGCCTCCGCGTTTTGCTCATACTGCCGATAGTTCATTTCGGCAAGTTGCTGCGCACGCCGCCGCTTCTCGGCGTCTTGAGTATCGATGAGCACCAGCGCTAATTGGTTGCTGATTGGAAAGCTCCCCGGGTTCTGATTGAACGCTTCATTCAGGTGCTGTTCGGCCGTCTTCAAGTCGCCGGAAAACCGCGCTACCAATGCCCGCGCGAGCTTCGCCTCCACGCTCTTTGGATCCTTCTTCATCGCCAGATCGGCGTAGCTCTGAGCCTCCTTGAGCTGATTGGTCTGAATCGCCCAGGTCGCGGCCGCCAAGAACGATTTCAGATCGGCGTTTGCCCCGCTGGTCGCGCGAAAATGAGCTGGTCGCCTGCTTGCGGTGGTCCTTGAACTTGGCGTCGTCCTTCGCTCGCAGCGCGTCCTGTGCCGACATCTCGAAAAGCTGCCCCATTGCCACGTCGGGCGAGACCGCGTTTTCGTCCGCCTTGATTGCCGCCACGAACGCGTTGTAAGCGTCTGCATATTTCTTGTTCGACGGCGTCGCCTGCTGGAACAATGCACGGCCCAGCCGCTGATGCACGCTGGCGTTCTTGGCGTCCATCTTCAAATACTGACGCAAAAGGCCCTCCATCTCTTCCCATTGCTGCCGTGCCTCGGCGACTAATGCCAGGCCATTGAGAACACGCTTCTGGAAGTTTTCTTTTCGAATGGTGTTCTCGTCATACCCCTGCACCAGCTTGTCGGCCTTTTCATACAGCGCCGCGGCGTCGGTAATCCGCCGTTCGACAATCGACGCGTCGCCAAACATCAGATAAGGCTCCGGGTCCGTGGGGTGACGGCGGACCGCCTGTTCCAGCTCATTCCGCGCCTGTGGCGCTAAGTTGCCAACCGCAAACAGCTTGGCCATGATCACTTCGACCGGCGGCAGCTTGGGCTGCGCCGTGCGGGCCTCGGTCAAGAGGTCCCTGGCCCCATCAAAGTCGCGCTTGCGGAACGTCTCGATCGCCGCCGCCACGTTCTTATATTGCTGTGACTCCGGGTTATCGACCGCGTCGCCGATCAGCGTCTTCACGCTCAAAGGCTGCGCCGGCCTGCTCGGCCGAAGCGTCACCGCGGCGCAGCTCCTGCCCGATGGCCAGCGAATACCAGCCGGCGACAACCATGAGTCCCGCTAAAACTGCGGCCCAGTTCGCGGCCACGCGTGTCGTGGATTGACGATGAACCATGAACGATCCCCTTCAGGTGAAATGTTTATGCGCGAGAGCCGCGCTACCGGCAGCATCCTTAAGCTGCATACGAATCCGCCGGACAGAGAGGTCGGACGGAGGCAATTCATTTATTGTACTTGACCCCGCCCGGTTTTCGAGCAGGGCCATGCAATTGAGTTTCGGGCACGGAGTCGCGGATTGCAACGGGGTTGCGCCGCTAGTATCGATTATTCGGACGCTGGTGGCCCCCTTTTCGATGGATCGTTACCGGGCTAAAAACACGTTAGCCGGGTCGTCAGCCCGTGAGCAAAATCCTTCGTCATTCGGATTTCGTCATTGATTCGTCATTCGGGCTTCGTCATTCGTCATTCATTAATCAGGATTCACCATGAATACGCCCGCCGACCCCCTCCCCCGCTGGGATCTCTCCAACATTTACGGCGGCCTCGACCAACAGGACTATCGAGACGCGATGGCACACTATGAAAAGCAGATTGCGGACCTCGAGCAGTTTTTCGAAGAGCGGGGCGTTCGCCGCACGTCCGAGCCGCCCGCCGAGGAGCAGTTCATTGCCACGCTGGCCGATGCCCTCAATCGCGCTAACGAGCTGGCGATGCTCGGCGACACGCTCGGCGCTTTCATCAACGGCATCCAGACCACTAACAGCTACGACGCTGCCGCGCAGCGCGAAATCAGCAAGATCGAAATCCTCGGCACGCGCCGTCAGCAGCTCGACGTGCGGCTCAAGGGATTCGTGGGATCGCTCGGCGATCGGCTCCCGGCCTTGATCGAGCACAACGACACGCTCGGCCGCCACGCGTTTCTGTTGAAGCTCATGGCTCATCAGAGCAAGTATCTGATGAGCGAGGAGATGGAGGCCCTCTCCGCGGAATTGACGTTGGATGCGGCCATCGCGTTCGGCCGACTGCAAGGCAACGTCACCAGCCAGCTCAAGGTGCCGTTCGAACGCGACGGCAAGACAGAACAGCTTCCGATCACGGTCATTCGCAACCTATGCTTCGACGCCGACGGCACGGTTCGCGAGCGCGCCTACCGCGCGGAAATCAAAGGCTGGGAGTCGATCCGCACGTCGGTCGCCGCGTCGCTCAACAGCGTCAAGGGAACCTCGCTCACGCTGGCCAAGCGCCGCGGCCGCGAGAGCGTGCTCGAAATCGCGCTGGAAGATAACCGCATCGATCGCCCGACCCTCGACGCACTCCTGGGCGCGATCCGCGAGGCGTTTCCGATGTTTCGCCGCTACCTGAAGGCCAAGGCCGCAAGACTCGGAAAAAAGCAACTGCCGTGGTGGGACCTGTTCGCGCCGATGGGTTCGTCCGAGACCAAGTTCACCTGGTCCGCCGCGCGAAGTTCATCATCGACAAATTCTCGACGTTCAGCCCCGAGCTGGGCGAGTTCGCCGCGACCGCTTTCGACCGCCGCTGGATTGACGCCGAGCCGCGCGACGGCAAGCGCGGCGGCGCGTATTGCATGGCGATACCCGGCCGCGAGGAGAGCCGCATCCTGGCCAACTTCGACGGCAGCTTCGAGCAGGTGAGCACGCTGGCGCACGAGCTGGGACACGGATATCACAACCACTGCCAACGCGGACTGGAGATGCTCCGCCGCGGCTCGCCCTCGACGCTCGCCGAGACCGCCAGCATCTTTTGCGAAACGCTGATCGCCGAGGCGGCCATCGCCGGTGCGCCGCCTGCCGAGCAGTTGATGATCCTCGAGGCGCAACTGGCCGGGGCCACGCAGATTTGCATTGATATCAGCTCGCGGTTTTTGTTCGAGTCGGCGGTGCTCCAGCGGCGGCCGGCCAGCGAGCTAAGCCCCGACGAGTTTTGCCAGCTCATGCTCGACGCGCAGCGGCAGACCTACGCCGACGGCGTCGATGAATCGACCTACCATCCCTACATGTGGCTGTGGAAGCCGCACTACTACAGCCACGACTGGAATTTCTACAACTTCCCGTACGCGTTCGGCCATTTGTTCGGCCTCGGCCTGTACGCAATCTTTCAGAAACAAGGGCAGTCGTTCGTGCCGCGCTACAACGAGCTGTTGCGCGACACCGGTCAGGACTGGGCCGCGCCTCTCGCCAAACGCTTCGGCATCGACATCACCCAGCTCGACTTCTGGCGCGACAGCCTCCGCGTGATCGAGAAGCAGGTGGAACGGTATGAGGCGCTGAAGTAACGAAGAATTCCTTGCTGCAAAGCGGCCGATCGATTCGGCCGTTGAACAACCAACCACGCCGCTTGTTGTCGCGGCCGACCGCCTGCCTTATACTCGCGCCTCATTCTTGCCTGGAGGCCGACACATGTCGCGGCTGGTTGCGCTTGCCGTTTTGCTCGCCGCCGGACAGGCCACCGCCGCGGACGAGTGGACGCCGCTGTTTAACGGCAAGGACCTCTCCGGATGGGAGACATTCCTCGGCACGCCGCCCGGTGCAAAGGAACTGTTCGGCCGTAACCGCGACCCCAAAAGCGTATTCTCAGTCGTCGAAGTAGACGGCGCGCCGGCGCTTCGCATCTCGGGCGAGGGCCTCGGCGGAGTCGCCACGCTCGCGGAGTACGAAAACTACCATCTCGAGCTCGAGTTCAAGTGGGGCGAGAAGCGGTTCGCCCCGCGAGCCAACGAGCCGCGCGACAGCGGTCTCTTGTACCACGCCACCGGCGACTACCACCCAACAACCGGGTGGCTGGAGTCGGTCGAGTTCGGCATCCTCGAAGGGGGCGAGACCGGCGACTTCTGGAGCGTGCCCGGGCCAAGGGGAGCGCGGATCATCGTTGACCTCGAGGGCGAAGACGTGCCGGCGGCAAAGCGGCGATATCCGAACGCAGGCGGTGAAGTGGCGCGCCGGCGGAAAGAAGTACAGCGGCGCCGAACTGCGTGCGGCGCACGGCGACGGGCACGGGATCCTCAACGGCGACGACAACGAGAAGCCGCGCGGCCAGTGGAACAAGCTCGACCTGATTTGCGTCGGCCAGACCGGCATCCACGCCGTCAACGGCACCGTCAACCTTGTGCTCACGGACATTCGCAAAACGGGCGATGGCAAGGACGAACCCCTGACGCGCGGCCGCATCCAACTTCAGTCGGAAGGGGCCGAGGTGTTTTATCGGAACATCCGACTGCGCCCGATCATGGAGATCCCGCTCAAGTTTCGAGAGGCACTGAAGGCGCCGCCGAGCAAACACGCTGACCGAGAAGGAGCGAGCCGGCGGTTGGAAGCTGTTGTTCGACGGCACGACGACGAAAGGCTGGCGCGGCTATAAGCAGAAACGACGTGCCGGCCGGCTGGCGGGCGATCGACGGTGCGCTGGTCCGGGTCGAAAAGGCCGGCGACCTGATCACCGAGGAGCAGTTCGGCGATTTCGAGCTGGCGTTTGACTGGAAGGTGTCGCACGGCGGCAACAGCGGCGTCTTCTACCGCGCCACCGAAGACCACACGCACATCTACGAAGCGGCCCCCGAGTACGAGATCCGCGACAGCGCGTTCTGGACCGACAACCCATACACGAACGGGTCGAACTACGCCCTGCACCCGCCGACGAGGGACGCGGCGCGGCCGGTCGGCTATTGGAACACAGGAAAGATCGTCGTTCGCGGGAACGCCGTCGAGCACTGGCTCA
Source organism: Pirellulales bacterium (assembly GCA_963829655.1). GTDB lineage: Bacteria > Planctomycetota > Planctomycetia > Pirellulales > JALHPA01 > JBBDYH01. Next base: position 2,803,880 of record CAWHJG010000002.1, on the reverse strand, counting down.
ACGGCGAGAAGGTGGTGAGCTACGAACTGCACTCCGACGACTGGAAGAAACGCGTGGCCGATACACACGTCAAGAACTGGAAGGGTTACGGGCTGGCCGCCCGCGGGCACATCGGGTTGCAGGACTACAACGACCTCCTGTGGTTTCGGAACATCAAGATTCGGCCGCTGGGGCAAGAATAATTGTTGGGTGATTGCAAACTAGTCACTGTTTTGCGGTTCCGACCACGGTCAACGGACATCGGCAGGTTGAACCTCGCTTGGCCAATCACCTCTAATAGGTGATTGGCAAAACACAGTCACACCGCCGCTCTGAACCCTGACCCTGAACCCTGCCCACTGAACCATCCCCATGCCCGCCGCAATCCGCTGCACCAACCTCGTCAAGCGCTACGACAGCAAGCCGCCAGTCGATGCGGTGCGCGGCCTCGACCTGCTGGTGGAGCGAGGGGAATGCTTTGGCCTGCTCGGCCCCAACGGCGCGGGCAAGACCACCACGATCGAAATCCTCGAAGGCCTGATGCCGGCCACCAGCGGCGAAGTTGAGGTACTCGGCATGGCCTGGGGCACGAACGACGACGAGATCCGCCAACAGATCGGCATCTCGCTTCAGGAGACGCGGCTCTCCGAAAAACTCACAGTCCGCGAAACCGTCACGCTCTTCCGCAGCCTGTACCGCAACGGCATCGACCCCGAAGCGGCGATGACCGAAGTCGCCATCGACGACAAGGCCAACGCTGCGCGTCGGCAAGCTTTCTGGCGGCCAGAAGCAGCGACTCGCGGTCGCCTGTGCGATCGTCGGCGATCCACAACTTTTGTTTCTAGACGAGCCGACGACTGGTCTCGATCCCGCCTCGCGGCGGCAGTTGTGGGAGATCATCCGCCGCTTTCGCGACGAAGGCCGCACGATCCTGTTAACCACGCATTACATGGACGAGGCCGAGCGACTGTGCGACCGCGTGGCCATCGTGAATCAAGGCAAGGTGATCGCGCAAGACACGCCGCGCGGACTGATCGCCACGCTCGGCGGCGAGCACATCATCGAGTTCACCGTCGAGTCCAACGGCGATCCGGCCTGCGACCTCTTGGAGCCCGTCCGGCAGATCCCAATGGTCAACTGGGCGAGCCGCGACAACGGGGCGTACATCCTTTCGGTCGCTGAGCTACACACGGTCGTACCGCAACTGGTCACCGAACTCACCCGGCTCGAATGCCAGCTCACCGGGCTGACTACTGCGCAAGCGAGCCTCGAAGACGTGTTCGTGAAGCTCGCCGGCCGCCATCTTTCGGAGGAGGAGATTCGCGGATAGTCGCTGCAATTGGGGAAATCCTGGTAAATAGAAGCCGAATACTGACCTGCCACCGGCCCGCAAACGTACGTAGAATACGAGGGCAAGTTGCTGCTATCGCCGCCCCAACCCCCAGGCTATCTCATGAGTTTCCGCTTCGGAATTCTGGCCGCGCTTTTGTTCGGTTTGTCGCTCTCCGGCTGCAACAAAGCTGACACGGCATCTGGCGATTCGCCAGCCAAGGCCAGCATCAACGGCGGCAAGGCCACGGGCAGCGACAAGACGGCCGATAAGGCGGACAAAAAGTGGGCCGAGAAATACGCCTCTACCAAAGCCGACGACAAGGCCGCGTCCGAACCCGCGGAACCCGTCTCGTTCGACGAGCAGCTTGACGAGGTCATGGCGGCCTCCAAGAAACTGCCTCCCGCGGAACTGGCCGAGGGCCTCGTGAACCTCGCGCGCCAGCGAGGCCACGGTAAGAACCAGGACGACGCCAAGGCCAACCATCTCAAACTGCATCGCATGGTGGTGAAGCTGGCCGAGCAGGTTCTGTCCGCGAAAGACGCGGGCGACGAGGCTCAAACCAACGCCACGATCGCCCGGTGGATGTCAACGGCGCAGCTCTCACAATGGGACGAACCCGGCGCCTCGGATGAATTCCGCAAGCTCACACTTAAGCTCTCCGAGCATCCCAACGCCGACTTGCGTGCGCTGCGCGGCTCAAGTTGCTGAGCATGGACGCGGAGAAGCTTATGGACAACGATAAAGGCGCTGACGATGTCGCCAAGCGCCTCGTCTCCGCGCTCGAAGGCAAGCAGGTTGATGGGTCCGAGATGAAGGTCGTCCAGGATGGCCTGTTCATTCTCGAAGCGACCGGCCGAATTGACCTGGCCACGAAGGTGTACGACGCCCTGGCCGCGCTGGCCGGACGCGTGGGAAATCCGGAGATGGCCGAGATGCTGCAAAAAGACTACGACACGGCCATGCGCCGCTTCGGCTGGTTGAATAAGGACGTCGAGCTTGAGGGCACGCATTTCGACGGCGAGGCATTCGATCTGGAAAAGCATCGCGGCAAGGTGCTCTTGGTCGATTTCTGGGCCACCTGGTGTCCGCCGTGCATGCAGGAGCTGCCGAACCTGCTGGAGACGCACAAGCAGTACCAAAAGTCGGGCTTCGAAGTCATCGGTATTGCCTTGGACGACGATCGCGACACGCTCTCGCAGTTTCTCGACGAGCGCAAGCTGCCGTGGGTTACCTTGTGGAGCTCGGTCAAAGATCAGCAGATGTACGACGATCCGCTGGCCAAGAAGTTCGGCGTAGACGGGATTCCGCGAACGTTCCTCGTCGATCGCCAGGGCAAGGTGGTGGCCATCGGCCTGCACGGCAAGCGCCTGCGAGCAAAAATCGCCGAACTATTGGGCGAAGAGGCCGATAAGACGGGACAAGTGTCGGAGACTTCTAACCTTCGCGACGCACGCTCACGCAACGATGATTCTACAGCACGAGTGGTGCGCAGGCAGCGACAGAATAATAGTCGGCCGGCAAACTCTCGCTAGGGCGTGGCCGCTTCCCCGCGCCACAGCCGTCGCAGCACACCATGCAGCTTGACGCCGCCGCCGAGCACCAGAAACCGCCTGACCTGCCGCGCGGGTCCTGCTGTAAAAACGCGTCCACCGTGCGATGCGTCTCGCGCACCAGGTCGGCCAGCCGCGGCTCGAGCACGTTATAAAGCCGGTGCAGCTCGCGGACCGCCGTCGGATTGCGCTTGAGCTTTTCAGCTTGCGCCAACGTGATCTGAAACTCCTTGACCAGTGTGCGCGAGAACGCATTACCGCCGATGGGAATTGAACGCACCACTATGCTCCGCGTATTGGTTACGATCAAATTGCTGCAATCGGTGCCGACGTCCAAAATCACCGTCACGTTGTCGGCGGTGGCTGCACCGCCGGCCGGCGTCTGTCCGCCGTCTGAACCGCCGACGCCGCGAAGCCCGATTTCGTGCAGATAAAAGTTCAACAGCGCGGTGGCGTCGGACTGAAGCACGTCCACCTTCACCTTCCTTTCAACAAACGGCTCAATCGCGGCATCCGCGTCCTCAAGCCGGAGCGCCGCCAGCAGCACCTCGCACTCGCGAACGACGGTCATTTCCGTTGCCACGCTGCTCAGCATCTGATAACCCCACACCACATCGTTCAATGGAAACGGAATCTGCTGCGTGGCCTCGAACCGCATCAGATCGGGTACCTTCTTCTCGTCAACGAAGGGAACGGCGATCCGCCGGAACAATACCTTGTTGGCGGGCAGACTCACGCAAACCAGTGAGCCTGCAAATGTGACTTGCTCAAACAACTTGCCGAGCGTGGCGGTTCGTAATTCGTCCGCCTGACTGTCCCCCTGGCTCTGCGTCGCGACGTGTTCGAGGTAGATGGCTCTTTCCGCAATGGCCTTTTCGGATTCGCTGTCCCAACGGAGCTGGATTGCCTTGACCGCCGCACGGCCGAGATCGATCCCCCAGGCCGTCGTCGTGGGCCGCTTTCGCGGCTTGAATAGGCCGCTTACCATACTCCCCTTCTCCGGCGGCGCAAGGTTCACTTCCACGACGCATCGCGCCAGCCCTTGCAGTGCCAGGCCGGCAGCCACGCAAAAGCGACCGGGCTGCTTGGTGAATGCCTCGTCCTTGAGGCCCTGAGTATCGATTCGTGCAAACTCCGCGACGGTTTCCAGCGGCGGTCCCCAAACCGACCGGCTCAGCGGTTTGGGAAACGGCGCGTGGCCATTCACGTCCGTTTTACCGTGGATTGCCTGATAGCGCAGTCGGGTGGCGATTCGCGCCACTTCCTCGTCCTTGGGACGCATCTTCAATAACCGCTCCGCAATCGGCAGGAGCTGGTCGTCGTATTCCACCGCTTGCCGGAGATCTTCGACCAGCCACTCGGTCTCCGTGGCCTTGGTCGCGCACGTCGTCGATCATCTTGTCGATCTGCGGCGTGCGCGAATCGTCCGGAATCCACTCCAAGGCCTCAAGCGCCGCCGTGTAGTCATGCTGCGCCAAGTGCAACGAGGCGCTTTTGTAGATCGCGTCGCGCTCGGCAATCAATTTTCGTTGCTCGAGCGGTCGGAGTTGATCGCGCAACTGCCGCACCTGATAGTGATCCGGCTTGATCGAAAGCAGTTTCTCCACCTTGGCTAACAAGCCGTCGGTCCGCTTTTCGGCCAGCGCCGGCGAATCTCGGCCTCAAGCGTCAGAATGTCCACCTGCTTTCCGCGCACCTCGTCGAGTAGCGCCGCGTGCGCATCGTTGCGGTAAGTTTCCGGCACGGTTTCGAGCACGAGCGCGGCCTGCTCAAAATCATACGCTGTCAACAGCTCGCGCCCGCGCCCCAATGCCGCATCACGCTCCTGACCCACCCGCGCCATGTCGGCATGCAGCCGGGCCAGTGCGTCGCGCTGCCGCTCGGCATACTTGGCCAGCGCCGAGTGGTCCGGCAGCTTCAACGCCAAAAGCAGATCCACGGCTTCCACATGCCGGTGATTTTCAGCCAGCGACATAACCTTGTCGAACCGGAGTTTGAGCGCGTCTTTGATTTGCTGAAGCAGCGCCAGCAGGTTGGCGCCGCAAGCGCCGCAATGCTTCTCCTGTGCGCCGTTTAGTTTCGCGCATTTCAGGCACGGCTCCCACAGCCGCGCCCCACAGCCGGCGCAGAACTGGCGCGACACGGGGTTCTCGATCCCACAGCCGTGACACTCCACCACTTGTTCGCCGCCAACCATTCGCCGCGTCCGACCCGTACTCGCGGTCGAGCGCACTGCGCGACTTCATCGAGTGGGCCGATTATCCCCGGTAGCTCATCCAGGCCGACCGTGTCGCGGTCCGCGATCAAGCTGAGGCCGTTCGTCGCTTCGACAACGAGAGGACCGCTCGTGGCGCACTTCAGCTTTAGCTCGCGATCGTATGCTGTCTTTCTCTCGTGATCGAGCAGCATGGAGCGCGCTTGAGTCACTTCGTCGATGATCCGGCCGCACAACTCGCGCTGTGCGCCTACGCGGTATGTCTTCAAATGCGTCAACTGCCGCGCGGCGGCGTCTCGAATCACCTCTTCATCGCTCTCGAACAGATCGATGCCCAACAGGCGATAGTGGTTCGGCGCGTTGCGGAAACCGCGAATCCCCAGCCATTTGTGGTAGGGATCGAAGACCGTGGGAGAGGCAGTTTCCATACGTCGGCATCACTACAGGCCAATGCACTTTGATCACGGTTGATTGTTAACGCTCACTCGCCGGTCTCGGCGAAGTCGTCGATCTCTAACCACAGGACCTCCACCACCAGCTTCTCGGGGCCTCGTCCACCCGTGCTGACGGGCACGGTTATCACGCCGCCGCGCGCACGGCTCACGGACACATCGATCGATCGCAACTTGCCCGGCTCCGGGCGAGTCACGCTCTCGATCCAGCGACCGTTTTCCAGCGCAGTGCTGTGTTCCGCCGCGAACCTGCCGCTCGATCGCCGATAGTAGCTTCGCGGGCGGCGCCTCGACTTCGGCGCGGATATAATGCAAGCGCAGGGGGCTGACGGGCGCGGTGATCTTTCCTTCCAAATACTCCGGCCACTGCGCCTGAACACGTTGGTCACCTGAGCCCCTGGAAGCTGAATGGGAATGTCGGTCGCGGAGTGGCCGCTCGCCTTATCGTCCGAAGTTTCGATGGCGGTTTGAGTCGCCTTGGTCTTCTGACCCACGAATTGATCGAGGTCCTCGGCCGATTCGATTCTCGGAACAGCAACGGCCGATGTGCTCCGCTGACCGATAAGCTGTTCGACTCGCGCAGCATATTCAAAACGGCGATTCATAGCCGCGACCATGGTCCGCACCGCGATTTGCCACGCTTGGCGCACCTCGCGCTCCTTGGCAATGCGCGCTCCTTGAGCATTGGACTTCTTCGCTTCCCGACCGACCGGCTTCCCCCACGCGTCTTCACGCGGCAAGCTCTTCAACACCGCCAGCATTCCCGGGTCGCGCATATTCGCAGCGCTGAATTGCTGAGCATGAGTAATCGCCTCCCCCTCTGGCCAATGCTTCATCAGGATCGTACGCGATGTGCGCCGCAGCCGGCTGTTTGGAATGCTGGTGGCGACTGCCCAAAGCTCGGGTTCGGCGGTCGGCGTGCCGATGTCTTCGAGCCGCTGGGCAAGTGCGCTGGCGAAGGCGTCATTCCACAAATGGTCGGCCAACCGGAACGATTCGGCACTTTTCGCCGCGTCGGGCAAGGCTAGTTTTGCTGTCCGCAAGTTTCCGCCCGACCACAACTGCTGCGCTTCTGGAACGCCCCACAGGTCGTCCAAGATGCGTTTGCTGTATTGGCCAAGCTGACGCTGGACGGCCTCGCGGCTGGTTGCATCCAGGCTCGCCGACAATCCAAGCGACGTCTGCGCCTTCAAATTCTCAACGCGAGGCTCCAACAACATGGGGAGCAAGACGGCGCGGTGGCTGGCCGGAGTCGAGTCGCGCGCCACATGTTCCGCCAGCCGTGCTCGCAGTTGAGGAGAAGCCGATTTTTGAAGGAGCGCGGCGCATTCGCGCTGCAAATACTCCGCGGTCAGTGTGCCCCGGCCCGGTGGACGAATTGCTTCCGGCGCGGTGAGAATGACATGCAGCACTGCCTCCGTGTCCGGCGCGGGATTACTCACCAGCGCCCCGAGCGCGGCCAGCGTTAGCGTCTGGTCATCAATGTCACTTTCCAGCCGTCCTAGCAGGATTTGCTTGATCGCAGCTCGCGCCACAGGCGAGTGATTCGCCGCAAGTGCGCCCGCCACAGCTAATCCCAGCCCCCCCATGCCGCTGCGACGCCCTCGTGGACCACCCGGCTCCGTCGGCGCCAATAACTCGAGGAGTAGCTTCGCCTCTTCATCCGATTTACTCCCGGATCTACCCAAAGACAACACCGCCTGAACCAGCCGCGCGTCCCGATCCAGCTTCGCGGTCCGATAGTCGTCGTGAGTCCACTCTGCCAGGTCCGCCGGCCGATCGTCTTCTGAGCTCGCCGCGCGCCGCGCCGATCGCCGCTTGACGAAGGCTTCCACTTCGGCTTCCGACTTTTGCTCGGTTTTTGGAGCGGTCTTCGGCTTTTTTACTTCACCGCCCACCTGTGCCGCTTTAGCGGCGCTGGCCACCGCTGTCGCCCGGTCGGCAGGCGCTTCGGCTTCGTCATCGGCTGACTTACGCGGCTCGGGGAACACAACCGCGCCACCGCCGTCCCCGCAACCGACAGAAAACAATGCGAGGACCAATACGCCGATTCGCCTCGCGAGCATTGTGCCAATCATTTCCGATCTTGCCATGCTTGCGTCCTTCACCGATCGAATTGGATCGCCTCTGCAAACGACGCTACCCGGAGCAGGTGCGCAGACCTGCTCCGGGCGGTCGTCATCCGCATTTTCGCTCGCTCGAATCCAACAGGCTCAATCGAGTTACTGATCGAGGTTGCCCTTGAACGACGCACCGCGCTCCAAAAACACTCCGGAGAAAATCAGCGGCTCCGGCAACTCGTTCACACTGCTCGCGTAACCGGTTGCAGCGAAATCCGCTCCGGGGTCGATCTTGATGCCGGGGTTCAGGTACCCGTCACCCGTGGTATCGTTAAAGCTCCTGATGCTGCCGTCCGCGAACAGGATGTTGCAGGCTCCACCCTTGCCGCCGCCGTGCACCGGGCCAAGATCGCGATAATCCTGAAGATGACTGAGCAGTTGATTGCCCTTGATCACGACGTTTGCGCCGTTAACTTTTCCACCCTGCTCGTCGGCAATGATGCTTTCGAGGATGTCGCCCGAACCACCCGAGCTGGTGTCAACGCGCAATGCAGTAACGGTGCCCGCTCCCGAAGACCCCCACAGGCTCAGTCCGCTGGTCGCGGGAGTAACGGTTTTAACCGGACCATCGCTGAAGCTCTCGACCGTCCGCATGCCTGCCGGCAAACCAACCGACCCATCGGCATTCAGCACGTCGCCTTTGAGGTAGGCCTCTTTCGAATCACCGACGTTGGCATCGCCGAAGATCGGAATCACGGCCGAGCTATGGTACGCGGTATCGACAAAGTTCCGAGTCAACACGCCGCGCGTTCCCGAGTTTCCCTTGATCTTGCCGCCGTTGTTGGGAGCGGAGGGATCGTACACCAGGCTCAATTCCGATGCCGACGCCGTTGTCTGAAGCTTCGGCGCCGTGCGGCTGAAGAACCAGGTGGTCATGTAGTTGGTGTTGTAGCCCTTGCGGAACAGGTTCTCGCTGATCCATTGACCATGAAGCTGATCATTGTCCGCCGGGTTCCACGTGGCGCATGCGCCGGCGTTCACCTTGTCGGCGCTGCCGCCTTCCGAAGGATTAATCGTGGCCACGCCAAAGTACTCGTTGTACTTCTCAGACGTCTTTGCCGGGTTCGACGGGCACAACAGCTCGCCCGGCTTGCCGGCGCCGCCGTTGACCATATCGGCCACCCAGCCGAAGCTGTCCAGGCAGCCGTCGCGTTTGGCATCCCAGGCTCCGGAGCTGGAATAGCGCGTGAGAGAGTCACGGTCGGCATAAGTTGACACGCTGACGTAGAACTGGCGCAGGTTTGCCTTACATTGTGTCGCACGAGCGGCTTCGCGAGCCGCCGACAACGCCGGCAGCAGCACGGCCGCCAGGATGGCGATGATGGTGATTACCACCAGCATCTCGATGAGCGTAAAGCCCTTGCGAATCGAAAACTTGGAAATCATTACGAACTTCTCCATTAGGTCTGGGGAAACTAATCGTCTCAAACTCACAATCCTTGATTGACTACCCGACTCGATTCGCCGCGGCGCTTATCCCAAGCGCGGAATGCGGCGCTACCCTCGTTTCACCAGGCCACGGGGCATCCAGCACGCGAGCCTGCGTCAAATTGTCGGATTTGCAGAGCACCTCCTTTGCACGAAGCGGCCTCGGTCAATCGATCTTCAACTGCCACCGGCTGAACAACTCGTACGTGGTCGCCTCCTGCGTATCGCTGGAAAAACCGGTAACCGAGCTTGCCGGAAAACCGTTGTTGATCGCTCCATCGTTGTTCGTATCGACGATCGAACGAATGCTACCGTCGGCAAACACAATCTGCGTGCTGCCGGCGTGAGGAGTTCCAAACTGCCGGTAGTCCTGAAGCGTGCCGTTCCAGATCCCCCACCACACGCCGTACTCCGTCGGACTCGGATTGCTCGGCGGCGGCGGCGCCATCGTCGCCGGCTGCACCGGACCGCCGGTGATCACTTGTGTTAATCGCTGGCCGGCCGACGCATGGCCCAGGTCCTCCGGCAGGAACTCATTGCTCGGAGCCGCATCGCCCAACAGCGGAACAATGCTTGATGCCACGCCGCTACGATCGAGCCGCGCGCGATTGAGCGGACCGCTGGTAAAATGCCGCTCAAGTGTCGCCTTCGCGCCCCCATCCACCGGCGGACCGCTGCCGTTGGAGCTCATCATGTTCCCGTTACCGTCCAACAACACGCCCGCGCGAACCAGCCACCAGCTCGCCACGAAGTTGGTATTGAACCCGGGCTCAAATATCTCCTTAAAGATAATGTCACGGCGATCCGCGCCACCCGGCATCGGCGAGCCGCCGCCCGACCATTCGCCCAATAACTTCCGGCAGGGATTCGCCTTCGGCGTTCCGTCGGGGTACTTCCCCTCCGCCGATCCCAGCTTGTTCGACATCGGGCTGAACCCTGCTCCGCCATTGTTGAACAGCGCGAAATACGTGCGGCTGACCTGCACTTCGTTCGATGGGCACAGCATCTTCCCCGGCAGCGTGCCGGTCGAAACGCAATCGGCCACCCAGCCGACTTCGGTGACCGCGCCATCGCGCAGCCAGTCGAAGTTGCCGCTGCACATCCGGTCGTTCTTGCGATCGGCGTGGTTCGACAGGCCCATGAAGATCTGCCGCAGATTGTTTTTACACGTGGTCGCGCGGCCGCTCTCGCGCGCCGACATGACCGCCGGCACGGTGATCGCGAACAACACGCTGATCAGCGTGATCACGACAAGCATCTCAACCAGCGTGAATGCGCACCGCATTTGAATTCCATTCATACGACTTCGCAGGCTCCTGCACGTGGCGAAGTTTCGCTGCCTCAAGTTGCCCCTCCGCGCTCGTGGCCCAAACAGAGTCCGTGCGCGTCGTGCGTCCAACCTTGAACGCCAAGTTGCTTGCACGCAATATGTTGGCGGCTGATGGTTAGAGGCGCATCACCGCCGCATTAAAAGCGCGTGAGAATCGCGCAAGCAGCGAACGCGGATAGGATTTCCAGCGTATTGAGGCGCTCGCTTGACATCTGCCGATCCGGCGCAAAGTAGGGCGACAAAGGGGACTGGCTCCGAGCCATAGTATCCGTCGTCCACTTCAAAAGCATGTCGCGGCAAGGTGCCTGTCCCCTTTTGAATCCCCCGGTCCAATACGTGAGCAAATGAGCGACTTTGCCGAAGTCATGATGGTCATGCGCCAGATGCTCGGCATCGACGGCTGGGTCGCTGCCGCCTTTCTGGCCGGCATGTTCGCCGCTGTCATCTTCCGCCGCGAACAGATCACGTCCTTCTACCAGTTTCGGCTGGCAACGATTCTGTTCGCACTGGCCCTGGTACTCCCAGTGATTGTCTGGCCGATCCTGCAAATGTGGGACGGCTCGGGCATGGTCGGCGGCGTGCCGCGGATCGACGTTTGGAACCGGCGACCTGAAGATGTTCGTCCGCATCGCGGCCATGGCCATTGGCCCGGTGCTGTTCGGACTGGCCGTCGTCTTCGGTTTCGGCTCGATGCTCCCGCGCGAAAGCCGGTACCCTACCCCGCCAACTCGCCCGCCGCAGCCCCACCCGTTGGATTGAGCTCTTATCGCACGCTCTCTCCTCCCGCCGGCGTAAACATCGCCTTCAGGTTTTCCTTGTCCATGTGCCGGCTCAGCGCGCGGACCGCGGCGTCGCCAAAACCGGCCAGGAACACGTCGCCGCGCAGCCCGAGGAGTTTCTGAAACGGGTCGGCGGGATCGATCTCGACGTCCTGCGGCTTCGTCCATTCGACCGCCTGTTCGGCATTGGCCTCGACGAGCATCATCGTCGTGGAGAGGCCGTCTTTCACCTCCGAGAATCGGGCGCCTTCCGCACTTTCAAACATCGTCCCTCGGCCGCGCGGCAAGAGATAAACAGTCTTGCCGGACGAAAGCGCCTTCGCTGTCGGCGACCTGTACACATCGGGCATTTCGGCGATCAACTTCTTGTTGTGCTCGCTATTCCACGGTTGGTCGAGGTGAAACTTATCGTAAAGTGCCTGGTTCTCCAGGTACGGGAGCAGCGCCACTCGCCAGCTCAACAGCGGCTTGCCGTCTTTACTGACAATCGCCGGCGGCGGCAGCGTCTTATTTGAATCGGCATAGTTATGCATCGCGATCGCAATGTGTCGGAGGTTGTTGTTTGACTTCGACCGGCGCGACGATTCGACGCCTCCGCCACCGGGTTTTTGGAAAGCGCCCTCGCAATTCCTCCGGCAACTTTTGAAGCGCCGCCCCGCGCCCGTTGGCGTCTGGTTGGCCGGTTGCTTGATTTCTGCAGGGTCCGGCGCGGTCAACTTCTCCACCTTCGACTTCCGCACGGCCGGCGCGCTGCGAAAGCCCGCCTTCGGCGTATCCTTCGTCCGCTCGGCCAGCGTCACGATGTACCGCAACCCATCCGACTTTTGCCGGCTTGCCGGCGCCGGCGATTCGAGCGTAAAAGTCTTCCCATCCACGCGGTAGTCGAAAAGCGTCCCCTTCGTCGGATCAAGCGGCACTGGGCACTTGGTGATGTCTTCCAGCTTCGCCGGTAGCTTGCCCTCATGCTCCGCGGAATACGCGCGGACCGCCTCCACCGTTTGCATCGCCGCCATGTCGCGGCTGGTGCGCAGCGTCGCGAATCGGGAGTGACTGACCGCCGGCAACAGCAGGGCCGCAAGCGGGATGATCTCGCGGCGCACCTTCCCTCCTCTTAGAACTTCCTTTTCTTCATCGAGCGTCTGCGCCTGCCAGTACGGCACGTGAAACCACTTGAACGTCGCGTCGCGCAGCTCTTGATACACCTCCGAAATATGCAACAAAATGATCTGCGCCGGCGCCATCGTCGCCAGCCGTTCCTTCGACCAGCCAATTGCCTCCAGATCGGTTTTGGCCCTCGGCGAAAGCGCGGTCACCATCACCGCCACGCCCACGCCTTCCATCAACTTATCCCTCCAATCCTTGGCGGTGTCCCCCCCTCCCAGGAGAGGCGTCAAAGACGATAACGACTTGATGAACTCCCACAGCCGCACATTCCACTGCTCCGGCGTCAGTTCCGTCGTCGCCACGTCCTTGATCTGCGGAAACATCACGAACACGCCGTCCATTTCCACTTCCATCGCCGTGCTCGCGTCGATCAATGGGTCGGGCAGCGCCGCCAGCGACCAATACAAGTTCTCCATCTCGGGCCGTTCTTGAAGCTCGCGCAGGCGCTGGTTCATCATCGCGCCAATAGCCACGCCGACCAGCCCGTTAATCAATGTCGGACCTTCGGCGATATGCCGCGCCAGTGAATACCCGACGCGGAGCGTTTGAATTGCCTCGTCGATCCGCCCCTCGGCGATCTCCACGCGCCCGCAACGCCAGATACCGCGCAAACTGCCGCATCTGTTGCACTTCGGGCAGCAAAATCTCGAACAAGCGGTGCTCCTGAAACGGCATTCCCCAATCGACTTCGCGCCGCCGGCTGGCCAATCGCAGATACTCAAAAGTCGTGTCGCCAATCTCGTTCACGAGCGTCCGCGCCGCGTCGACGTCAAATTTCTGCATCTCGCCGTCGAGCAAATCGGCCATCTTGTCTTGACGCTCCTGAAGCCGCGTGCCGATGCTTTCGGGCATGCTGGCCTTGAGATATTGAATCGCCGCGTTGCCGTCGATCTTGTCGAAGTAGCGAGGCAGCAACCGATGCTTCATCGCCACCACCGGCGGCAGCGCCGGATATACGGTCATCCGCACCGTCATCGGCTCGGTGTTGCTCGGCTCGGTCGCTTTCGCGGGCGTCTGCGGCGGCGGATCGTCAGCGGCCATTGTGCCGGCGGAAGCGATGAGAAGGATGAAGACGCCAAAGAGTTTTTTGGAATGTGCAATTCGCATTTTGTTTCGAGTCGTTTGATCGAGGTCTGAATTCACTTACTAACCGCCCTAACCGCCCAAAAGCACCCCCGCATCTCGCCATAACGCGGCGTGTCCGCTCGCGAATCGCTCGCTCCGCGCAACACGGCTGTGCTCGGCAAAACATCCACGCCAAACGCCAGCACCCGCGACCGCAGCGTGAGATAATTCGCGTCCGACCGAGATGTCGGCACGCACGAACGGCTGCCATAGGCCCAGCCACGGCCATTCGCTCTGCATTTTCGGTGCGTTGCCCGCCACATTTCGCGCCTCTTCCGCCTTCGTTTGTTCGTTCGTGGCCGTCGCTGGCGGCGAAACATACGCATATACAATCTGTTTTTCCGGCTCGCGCGTGATCAGTACCGCCGCCAACGTCGCCGAAACCAACAAGAGCGCCGCACTCGTCGCGGGCCAAAACCACCGACTCGAATCGCGCCGTCCACTTACTATCATCGCCGCCGGCCGCGTAGCCGTCGCCGCGCGGCTCCGCTGCCGCCTCGCACGCAGCCCGACCGGCCTCGTACATCAGCCGGTCGCGATTCATTCCAGTGTTCGCCGGCGCCAAGCCGCGAAGCGATTGTTCGACCTCGCGAACGTCATCTTGCCGATTGCCGTTGTCGTGGTTCATAGCTCGAAACCTTCACTTTCCGATTTACTTCAACCACTCGCGCAACTGCTTCAACCCTGACTCATACCGCCGATGCGCCGTGCTCGACGAGATGCCAATTACCTCGCCGATCTCCGCAAACGTCAGCCCGCCCCAAAGATGTGCCACGATGATCTCGCGTTCTTCCAGCGGCAGCCGCGCAAGCACCTGCGCCGCGGCCTCTCCATCAAGCGACGCAGGGCCCGGCGGCACAAACCATCCGCGCATCGCTTCGGCAGCCACCGTCTCATGATGTCGCCGCCGCCCTTCGGCTCGCGCGGCCGATATCGCTCCGTTGCGGACCACGCGATACAGCCACGCCGCAACGTTCTCGGGCCTGGCCGCCTGCCGCGCAAGCTGCACATACGCCTCCTGCACCACGTCGTCGGGCGACCGGCACCATTGCCGCGCAACAGCACCAGCGTCGGCCCATACTCGTCGAGCCACCGCCCAAGCTGTTCCGGCGTGACCGCCGCCGGAACCTCGGCTGGCGGCGACTCATCCAGACAGCGATCGACGACCGCCGGCCGCTCGCGCAGGCGCAGCCGCCAACTCCGGTGGTTTTACTGCCGCCGCGGGGCCGCTCGGGCTCGCCGGTTCGTCGTACACAAGAATAGACGCCACCCGTAAGCGGCCGTCCCATGAAAATAAAAGGGGGACTGGCTCCGAGCCACAATGGTGATTGCCCTCCCGCGTGGCCTCACGGCGAGGTGCCTGTCCCCTTTTTCCCGCCATGTCTCATCTTAATCCGCCCCGTTTGCGCCAGCACGCCGCCACCGTAAACTGCCCATGCATGAAAACACGCCTGAACTGGCTCGACGACGAGCTTGCCAATCTCGAATCCGCCGGCCTCCGACGCCGGCTGGTCGCACGCCAGACCGCGCAAGGGCCGATCATTCGATTCGGCGACCATACACACCCCTCTTCCTCACAGGGAGAGGGTAGGGAGAGGGTCGAGCCTTTAAGTCATTCACACTGGGCTCCTGCACGACAATCACACACTGCCACGTGCATTAACTTCGGCTCCAACGACTACCTCGGGCTCGCCGCCGACCGACGGCTGGCGGACGCCGCTCGCTGCGCCATCGACGAAGAAGGCTGGGCGCTGGCGCAAGCCCGCTCGTCACTGGCCGCTCCAAGTGGCACGCACGACTCGAAGACAGCCTGGCCGTGTTCGAGGGGACTGAGGCGGCACTGCTCTTCCCCACCGGTTTCGCCGCCAACTCGGGTACGGTCGCCGCGCTCGCCGATCGCGGCGACGCGATCTTCGCCGACCAGAAAAACCACGCCAGCCTGATCGACGGCTGCCGCCTGTCGCGCGCCGAAACGTTCGTCTATCGCCACGGCGATGCCGACCATCTCGCCGAACTGCTCCGCGAGCACACCGGTTTCCGCCGCCGCTCATCGTCACCGATTCGCTGTTCAGCATGGACGGCGATTTCGCCCCCCTGCCCGCCCTCGCCAACCTAGCCGAAAAGCACAACGCAATGCTCCTGGTCGATGAAGCGCATGCGACCGGCGTCTTCGGCGACCGCGGCCGCGGGCTCTGTGAACAGCTTGGCGTCGAAGAGTGCGTCGATGTCCGCGTCGGCACGCTGAGCAAGGCCCTTGGTTGCGGCGGCGGTTTCGTCGCCGGCTCGCGATCGCTGATCGACTGGCTCGTGAACCGCGCGGCCCGTACGTGTTCTCGACCGCGCATCCGAGCGCCAACGCCGCTGCCGCCTGCACCGCGCTGGACATTATTAATATCGAACCGCAGCGGCGCGATCAGCTACACGCACGCGCCGCCCGCCTCCGCGGGGCGCTTTCCGCCGACGGCTGGAACATCGGCCGCTCGACGAGCCAGATCGTACCGATCTACCTCGGCGAGCCTGAGCGCACGATGCGCCTCGCCGACAGTCTGCGTGAACAAGGCTTCTTCGTCCCCGGTATCCGCCCGCCATCGGTCCCCCCCGGCGAGTCACTACTGCGTATCAGCCTCTGCCACGGCCACACCGACGAAATGCTCAACCAACTCCTAACCGCCCTTCGCGACCTCCGCACTTGATGCGACTTGTCGCCGTCTCCCTGTCTCCTCGTCTCCCTGCCTCCCTGTCTCCTCGTCTCCATGTCTCCCTGTCTGCATCTCACGGCCCCACCAGCGTATTCAAAAACGCAATCACACTCGCCCGATCGGTGACCAGCAAGTCATTAAACTTCTCCACCGATTCCTCCGCTTCGCCACCGTGCCAAGCGATCGCCTCCTCCAGAGTCGCCGCCCGCCCGTCGTGCAAATATGGCGCGCTATCCCGCACGCCCCACAACGGTGGCGTCCGCCATTCGCGCAACAGGTCGTTGCTCTCCGACGCGATTGTGATATTGATCGAGCCGCCCCCGTAACCGCTGCCGATTGAAACGACGCTATTCGCCGGCACCGCCGGAGCAGGGTCCGACAACTTCGACCCCATATCGTGCAGCAAGAGATCGCTATACAACCCGCTGACTTTCGCCACCTGCTCCTGGTGGCAAGCCGCGCAGCCCACCTCGTGAAACAACGTCTCGCCTACTTGAACGGCGAGTTGCTCGTTTTTCGACGGCTTCCGCCTCAACGGCCGCCGCAGGCTATTCACGAACGCTTCCAGTTCGCGTGTCTGCGTCGCGTCCAGATCGATCCGCTGCTCGGGCTGCTTGGCATTGACTGCGTTGAATTGCAGCGTGTCCGACAACGGACTCGCCGCTTGCTCACGATTCGGCAGCGCAAGCCCAAGCTCCGTCGCACACGCGTTGTGAATGAAGTCGCGCAGCGTGGCCACCTGTCCGCGCCAGCCAAATCGCCCCAGCTTGCCGTCGATCGACCGCGGCACCCGGCCGCTGATCTCCGGATACTTCCGCGACTGATCTAGGGCGACCTGCCGCAACACCCGCTCGGAAATATTTTTGTCGATCAGTTTGCGCCGAACAAGGCCGGCGTGTTCCGCTCGCTCAGCCGAAATTGTAACCCGTCGATCACCAGCGCCTTCACATGCTTGTTCCCCGGTTGACCATCGCCGTCAGTGACCACGCGCAAATGAGACCACCTTTAGTGGGTCTTGTGCCATGTCGAGGTCGATCGCAAGCGGCTCGTGGGCCAACAGCTTCGCCCGCCATGCGTCATACCGCCCATCGGCGCTCTGCCGGTGCAGCACGATCGTCTGCACCTGCGCGCTACTCGCCGCAAACGCCGGGTGGATCTCCCGCAGCCGCGCCACCACCGATTTCTGCATGCCGTTGGCCGCAGCGCTGAACGGATCAACCAGCGATTCCGCCGACCTTGGCGTCGTCCCTACAAACGTCAGCAATTGCACGTTGCGGACATTGGACCCGCCGCCGCCCACGCCCCCCTGCATGTGACACCCGGCGCACGACTGCTCGTTGAACATCGGCCCCAGGCCGTCCCCCTTGGGACTCAGCGCGTCGCCGCTCGACCAGTCGCGCAAGAAAAGATCCTTGCCCCGTTCAATCCGGTCGCTGCCCGCGGTTCGCTCGAACGCCACCGCCGCGCCGCCCGACAACAACACCCCACACGCCAACCACGCCACACACCTCGCCATTCGATGCGCAAGCATACAGCCCTCCTTTACTGTTCCGAGAATACGGAAGCACCACGCACACCGCCTGATGAGAAAGATCAGGCTATCAATGACGATCGCCAGCTTGAAACGAAATAGAGAAGCCAATTCCGCCGTTCGCGTTTCCTCAGCCCGCTCCAGGCTGTTTGTCCCGGGTACGCATTCTACGCCCGCCGCCAACCACCCCGCAACTTTTTTGCCGACGCCGAAGGCGGCATAGAAATTAGCCGGGTGGTCGAAGACCCCGGGACTGGTCGAGCACCCAGGAAACCGACCCTGGTGGGGTCGAAGAAATCATCATTGTGGGCCGCGCCTCATGTCCGCACCTGGTGCCGCCCTCCGTAGTCGCATCGCGACGGCATCGTGTAGCCAGGCACGCGAGTGCCTGGACTCCTGGCGCAGAGTTGTTTTCCGAAGTCCCAGCGGGACGGCATTGCCTTAACCGCCACTATGCGCGCTAGAAACCCACACTGTTAAGAGCGAGCCACGCCAGACCTACAACCACAGCGCCAATCAACAGAAAGTAGAGCGTGATAAACACCTTACTACCAACCCCCGACCGCCTTCCCTCAATCGGCTTCTCCCTCGGTCCTTCATACGGGTTCTCGACCATCCGGCAGCACTCAGCGGTTAATCGAACGCTCCTTTATTCGGAATGCACCGCACATAGTGAAATCACCCACGTACGCCACGCCGTTCTGACCCAATTGACGCGGCTATTCGATTTCGATCCTGACGATGGCGATCAAATCGCCGATATTCGACACTGCGTTTTGATGACATGACACGCACATAGCCTTACGCGCACGGATGGCTTTGTAATAGGTGAAGGAACCATCGAAGAACGACTTTCGGACCAGGAACTCCTCGGAAAACACCGAACTTCCCGATGAGGACCAATCGGACAACAAAGTGTGCTCAAGATCGTTTAGAGTGACGCCCAAATTGGAATTATCACCAGGACGAAGGAAGGTGTGACGAACTGTTTGCCTCTCCGTCAAGTCTTGCGCAAACTTCGCGATGGCAGGCCGGATTGCAGCTAAGTCCTCGGAGACATGTTGCCAGTGAATACTGAGCAAGGCGTTGTCAATGACTGTTGAACAGAGAAATCGCTGCCGTTCGCGCTCACGATCGGCACGCCACGCAAGCCACACGCATAGGACCGTGATTGCAATCAAGAGCGTGCGAAGACTAAACCGGAACCAGTTTCGTGTGGGCATTGTGTTCATGCGGGTATTGTAGCGAGCGGATTATTTTAGCCGAATCCCGATCGTGTGCTGCCCCTTCCAACTGCCTCCACACCGCATGCCGGATTCATCGTTCAGCGCTCATCGTTCCGCCCCGTCTCCGGTGTGGGGGAGAGACAAGGAGACACGGAGACCGGGAGACACGGAGACCACCTCCCTGACCCATCCTCCGATCCCCCTTTTGTGTCCGCCACCCACTTGACAATTGCGGTGTTATATGTATACTATGTCTCAGCGTACATGTGTCGGGATTTCCGGCCTGCCCTGCCGCCTAAGCTGCCACTCGCCTCAATAGATGGCCTACAGACCAAAAACGACGAAATGTTCAAAAGTCGACTCGCCACACATGAACCCAAAGTCCACAACCCCCTCACACATCAGAAGTTGCAAAAATCGCAACCAGCGCCAAAGACCGACTTTCGGCGCACAAGTCGGGGCCCCCCCTGCACAAAAAACACACCGCGCCGAAATTCGCCTACCGCCGACACTTTCCAAACTCCGTCCTCTCCGTCTGCGGAGCCTGTCCCGGCACCGCCGGGATTGCCTCCTGTTCAAACTGCTTGGCGTCTTCGCGGCTTTGCGTGAAATAAATGCACCTCAACTCGCTCCTAATTCACAACAATGTCACCGAAAATCGACCTTTATTCGCGCCGACTATGCACTAATTCTCTCGAATTAGTTCACCATGACATCAAATTCCACCGCGTTTTTCAGCCTCAAACAAAACATTACCGGGACAAATCCCCCGATTAAGTTTCCGTTTGCCTCGATTTTCCGGCGCGGGCTAACCCCTAACCCCTAACCCCTAACCCCTAACCCCTAACCCCTAACCCCCTCCAGCCATGCCCCACATCCAAGTCCCGCAGAACACGCCCGGCATCCTGGCACTCCTCAAGCAGTACCCCCACACCGGCGCGATCATCAACACGTTCACGCAGGCACTGTTGCGTGCTGAAGAAGGAATCACCTCCGCCGAGCGCGAGCTGATCGCCACCTTCGTCTCCGCCCGCAACCAGTGCCGCTTCTGCACGCAGAGTCACGCCGCCGTGGCGCGCGTGCTCTACGGGCCACAAGCAAACATCGTCGATTCCGTGCTCGCCGACACGCCGCACGCGCCGCTGTCTGAAAAGATGAAAGCACTACTGGCCATCGCCGGCAAAGTGCAGCAAGACGGCCGCTCGGTCACCAGCGACGATGTAGGCCGCGCCGGGCCGCCGGCGCCGACGACCGCGCGATTCACGACACGGTGCTGATCGCCGCAGCCTTTTCGATGTTCAATCGCTACGTCGATGGCCTCGGTGCCACCGCGCCCGATGACGACGCGTTTTACAAGAGGATCGGCCAACACCTGGCCGACCACGGCTACGACCAGCTCCAGTCCGACCAAAAGAAATTCGGACAGCAATGAATAACCACCAGCGCCAACTGACAACTGACCACAGCTTGCCCGCCGTGGCGGGGACAACTGACCACCGACCACGGACAATCGACACCTACCTCGGCTGAAACAATCGATCCAACTGCTTGTTCAACTGCTGCTCAATGATCGACCCGCGCCCTTTTGCACAACCTGCAGCCGCAAGTTGCTGCAAGGCCCGTTGATAGTTCCATTGCCGCAGCGTCCCCTCGATCGGCACCTCCAGAACCTGACCCTTGAGCCCCGCCAACAGCGGGTCGTTGGCCACCCACTTATCCAGAATCGGCACCTCGGCCACGAGGCTGATGGTTTGATCCATCGCCACCCATCCCCGCGTGCGAACATTCACGTCGCCGATCCGCATCGTGAGCCCCTGATGATGCACTCGCCCTTCGATCATCTTGAAGTCGATCTGCTGACCGCTCATCGACATCAGCACCGGGTTTCGTCCCAGCTCCGCCGGCGGCGGCCTCCGCTCGACGATCGCGCGAATCTGCTCGACCAAGAGCACCAGCGACTGCGACGACGGGCTCGGCGTGACTTCGAGCGAGTGAATATCCAGCCGCCCGCCAATTTCCGCGGCATTGGTGTTCAACAGCGGCACCCGCGCTCCTTCCAACTCCACCGACAGCGTGCCTTCGGTCCGCGTCGCCTCGGCGATGGTGGGTGTGATGTACTTGAGCCAACCGGACGTCATTTGTGGCGTGACGCGGACCTTTTCGATCACGCGTCCTCGCGGCAGCGTCAGCATCGCCGGCCCCGGCGTCAGTTGCACCGACGGCGCAAGCCGCACGCGCCCCTCGCTCACCGCCAGCTCGATCGGCTTGGTGCGCAACATGCCATCCGCCAGTTCGGTCGTAATCTCGCCGCGGTCGATCGCCAGACCAAACATCTGCGCACGGTCCCAACCAACGCCGGCTTGCGCCGTCAGCGGCTTGATCCAGTGAAACGTGTCCGCGTTGTCGGCAGTTCCCGCAGTCGCCGTTGGTGGTTCCATCAACTTCTTGATCGGCCCGCGAACCGCAAATTGCCGCGTTTCGCGTCCTTCGATTTGCGCATCGTCGCCAAAATACGGCCGCAACACGCGCGACAGCGTTTCCCAGTCGTAGGCGACTTCGCCGCGCAGATCGAGATTGGCCTCGCGACTCATGGCGCCAATGCCGCCGGCCGCACGAATCCGCAGCGCGTTCGAGGCCAACTCCAACGATTCAAGCTTGGCCGTGTCACCGCGGCGGTCGTATTGCCCGCGGAACTTCAACGCGACCTGCTTTTCCTGCCACAGCGGCACTTGCTCCTTTTGCGCCACTCCCGCTCGCCCGCGACGCAAAAGATTCGCGGGTTGATCGATCTCGGCCACCGGCGCAGTGTGACCAATCGCCGCAAAGTCGTCGATCCTGGCTTCAATCTGTGCCGCGGTCACGTCACCAGTAACTTGAAGTTCGGTCCGCCCGCTCAATCGACCTGCAAAAACCAGCGGCGCCGGTTCGCCCGGTCGCAGCGTCCAACGATGCAGCTTCTCCAAGTCGCCGGAAAACTCCACCTGCCCCAACAGGCCCAGCGAGCCGCGACCTGGGAACGAGATCGACGCCTGCGGCGCGAGAATCGAAAACGAGTTGGCTTCAATCGCCACGTCGCGAAGCGCGACGCGGCCCGTCTGCGTTTCGATCTCGCCCTGCCCTTTGAGCTGCACCACCGGCTCGTCGATGTACCAGCCAAGCGTCGGACTGTGGGCATGAAGCTGTTGCAGAGCACCCTGCATCGAATGAATCTCGATTTTGTCCGCCGTGCGCGTGATGTTGAGATGCAGGTCGGTGGTTCCCGCCAAGTCCCACGCGCTCATGTCAACCAACGGCGTCAACCGCGTTTGCCACTGACCCAGCTCGCCGCTTATATGAACCAACGCCGGCAGCCGACCGAGTGACTGCGGATTCTCCAGCCGCTCGCGCAAGTGTGCGTCCAGCACGTCCGGCTTCCCACGCGCCCCGGTGGCGGTCAGGTGCAACACCGCGCTATCGAGCCGCTCGATCGCATTGCCGCGCATGGCGCCGGTCGCTTGCAACTCGGCATTCAATTCCTTCTCTTGCCATGTGCGACCCTCGGCGATCGCGACTTCAACGCCCGACAGGCGCGTCGCGGCCGTCGCACGGAACGAGCCATCGTCGGCGCGTTTCACGGCCAATTCGGCGCGGCCCTGCCCGCGCAGCTTGTCAGGCAAATCGATGAACTGCCCCAATTCCCCCACCAGGCGATCCAGGTCAAACTCCAGCGACGCACTCAAGTCATCCGGCGTTCCGCGGCCAGTCGCGCGCATAAAGCTCGATTCGCACTCTAGCCGCTCGATCGCCAGACCTGCGTCCGTTTCGTTGATCGACGCTGCCAGCGTCACTGGGTTGTCCCAACGAATCGCACGGCCGCCGCCCGTTCCGCCCAGCGCGCTCGTTTGCACGTTGGCCGTCCAGCGGTGGCCGCTGGCCTCGCCCTGGCTGTTGATATTCCAAGCAACCGTGCCCTCGGCAACTTGCACGCCTTCGCGAATCTTGAGCAGCCCGGGCATCAACCGCGCCAACCGTGCGAGGTCCAGCGTGCCGTCGGTTTTGAAGTTCCCGTGTGCGGCTGCGTTAATCCGTTTGTCCGATGGCTGACTCCGCAGCGTGACGTCACCCGTCAGGCTCGCCTGGCCAACGTCCGACGCAACCTCAAGCTGCCGCACGTGCACATGATCGTCGTCGATCGACACATCAAACGGTGCTTCGAGGCTGGCCAGGTGCAGCGTGTCTTGCCCCAGCGGTCCGCCGGCCGCCGACAATTCAGAGCAGGCGACCTTACCGCGCATGGACGGCCCAGGCGCATACTCGGCGTTTGCGGTAATCCAACCGCGAAGGTTGACGTCGGGATAGGATCGCGCAGCGCCGGCCGGAACAGGCCCAGCGGCAAGCGCTCCGTCCGAAGTGCGATCACTTCTCCATTCACGCCCGCCGTGGAAACAGCAAACGTGCTCGCTCCGCGTGGCCCGGCCGCGCCGTTGTCTGGTGCAACCTCTCCCTCGGCGGACCAGCCAATCGGTTCATCGTCGTTAAGCGGCTTAACGAAAGTTGCTTTGAGCGCGGCAATTTGCCACTTGCCGCCGATTGCCGTGTCCTGCACGAGCAGTTCGCCGCCGGTCACTTGAAGCGCGATCGCGGTCGGCCCACTCGACGGCAAGTTCCACCACGGGAGAAATACGTCTTCCAAGTTACTGCCGTCGGCGCGTGCCACGGCAAACACCTGCGGACGGTCGATCGTCCAACCGCCAAGCTGGCTGCGGTCGGCAAGAAGCTGCCCGACAGTTTTCTCGCTGGTAACCTCGGCCACCGTCAGCACCAGCTCGCCCTCGCGGTCGCGGATTTCAACATCGCGATACACCACCGGCGAGAACCAGCCAAGCGACGCGCTGCCGCTCGTGATCGTTCCTTCGATGCCCTCAAACACGACTCCCAACGGAACATTGCGGAACGACGTCAGAGCAAGCAGGTTGGGTGTGAAGTAAAGGAGTGCCAGCAACAGCGCAAGCACGACGAGCACTCGACGTTTGCGACCACGCGGGCGTTGCGCTCGCTCAAGATACGAGAGATCGCGATGCCGGCGTTCGAGTTCGGCGACGGTTGGCATGGTAGAGGGTGCGGAGTTCAGGGTTCAGGGCACGGCAAGGAGACAAGCGCTGCGCAGAAAAATGGCCGCGAATTTTACTTGAGCAGGCCGATTGGCTGCCAGATCGGATGTTGCCCCAAATCGGCGGCTGCCGATGCGTCGCCGCGATAAAGTGAAACCCACGGCGTTCTGGTAAAATAGGGCGTTGTCCAATGCCTTGAAATTTTCGACCATCATGCAATACCCGCAGTTCTTCCGCCTGCGTCAGACCTTCGCTCGCCCGCGTGTGGAGGAAATCCCCGCGACAGTCCAGGCCGAACTCGGCCGACTGAGTCTTGGTGAACGAATCAAACCCGGCCAATCGGTCGCCATCACCGCCGGCAGCCGCGGGATTTCGAATATCCGCGTGATACTGCGCTCGATCGTGGACCACTTGAAGTCGCTTGGCGCATCGGCCGTTTCTCGTTCCTGCGATGGGGAGCCACGGCGGCGGCACCGTGGCGGGACAGCTCGAAGTACTCTCGTCGTACGGCGTTACCGAGGAGTATTGCGGCTGCTCGATTCGCGCTAGCATGGAAACCGTCATCGTTTGCCAGACGGCCGAAGGATTTCCCGTGCACTTTGACCGGCACGCGTACGAGGCCGATCACGTCATCGTCTGTGGCCGCGTCAAACCGCACACCGAGTTCACCGGCGACATCCAAAGCGGCCTGATGAAGATGATGCTGATCGGCCTCGGCAAGCACGAAGGCGCGAAGGTCTATCACCGCGCGTTTGCCGATTACAGCTTTCCGCAGATCGTGCGCAGCGTTGCGGGCCGCGTGCTGGCGCAATGCAAGATCGCCGCCGGTGTTGGAATCGTCGAAAACGGCTATGAGGAAACGGCGCGGATTGCAGCGGTGCCGCCGGAGCAGCTTGAAGACCGTGAGAAAGAACTCTTAAAACTGGCGACCGAGCTCTTGCCGCGGCTGCCATTTGAGCGCGTGGATCTGTTGGTGATCGAGGAGATCGGCAAAAACATCAGCGGTACCGGGCTCGATACAAATGTGGTCGGTCGGAAGTGGGACGATCACAAGGCCCAGGAGCACGAATGGCCCAAGGTCCGCCGGATCGCCGTCCGCTCGCTTACCGAAGAGACGCACGGCAACGCCGCCGGCATCGGCCTGATCGAGTTCTGCCGCTCGCAAGTACTCCGCGACACCGATCGGCACAAGACCTGGGTCAACGCGCTGACCGCAGGTCATATCTCGTCGGTGATGGTACCGCTGCACTATGAGACGGACCGGGAGATGATCGACGCAGCACTGCCGACGATCGGGCTGACCCCACCCCAACAAGCAAAGATGTTGTGGATCAAGAACACGCTGGAGCTGGCGGAGATGGAATGCTCGGCGGCGTATTTGGACGAGGCAAAGGCAAAGCCAAATTGCGAATTGATCAGCGCTTTGCGGGCAATGCCGATGGACGGCAACGGCAACTGGCCGTTGTGGAAGGATTGGAGTTGAAGCGGGCTTGTCATCGCGAGACTGTCCAGAACGATTCCGTTCCCTCGCCGCCGCCGATTGAATCGCCTTTTGGTTCGAGTGCCGCGCCCAGCGCGCCCACGTCGCGCTGAAGTTGTCGAAACAGGAACCAGGCGATAAGCGAGCATACACCGCCGATTCCAGCGAGTATGGCGGCCCCTTCGCGAAACTCGTCTGCCGATGTTGCCGCAAGGTAAAGCGCGATGAAAGGCGCTGAGATAGCCAAGCCGAAGTACCAGCCGCGCGCTGCTGGAGGCGCCACAACGCGCTCGGCGTCGGCGGGCTCCGGATGCCCCATGTCGAGCAAGGCTGGCCAGAACGCGCGAACGGAAAGCGCCGACATCAAAAAGAAAATCTGAGTGCAAGCCACCAACCCCCACAGAATCTGCGTGGGTACAAAGTGGCCGTACAAATTGCGATCGGCTTCCCGGCCTCCATCGGCGATCTCATGGTGAATCCACGCCGCGAACCAGAAGCCCGAGACAAACCATAGAAGTGCGGTCATCCAGCCGAGATAGTCCGGCAACGTGCTCACGCGAGTGCGAGCCTCTGGCCCGGCGGCAGGAGCATCGGCCGCGGTCAGCCGGGGTTCATTCGTCAACCGGACCGCGCAACACGGGCCAGGCCAGAAGCAGTCCAACGATCGTGCCGACCGTGTAAGTTACGGAATTCACAACGACCAACATTTCGTTCTTAAAAACGTCAACGACGTCGTAGTGGCCCAGAATTTCAAGCTTGTCGATCTCCGCCTTGAAGTTGAAGAAAATGTTGAAACCACTGAGAATGACATTCACAACCACCACGATCGCAACCAGTGACAAGAGCGGCCAATGCCGTGCCAATGTCGCAAGGCTTCGCACGCTCGGCCGGAATAGCTTTTGCGCACGCGGCTGCAAACACAGCTCCAATCGACGCGCGAGAACCGCGCCATTCGCGGGCCGGTCAATTGGGTAGGGCGACAGGCAGCCAACGAGCACGTCCTTCATTCCCGACGGCAGATCGCGCGGCAAAGAATCGATCGATTTCTGAGGCACTCCGGCGAGCCGCCGCTCGGTGAGACGCTCGAGCGTTTCAGTCCACGCCCCCTCAATATGTTCGTCGCCAAACGGCCGCGCGCCGGTCAGAAGCTCCCAGAGCATCACCGCCAGCGAAAACAGGTCGCTGCGGCCGTCGAGCTCCTCGGCGTTGCGCTCGTGGTTGGGGTTGCTGGCTTCTAGTTGCTCGGGCGACATATAAGCCAAACTGCCGCCGAAGTACGCCGCCGGCGTGGCCCCTTCAACTTTGCTCGAAAAGCTGACGTTGAAATCTGCGAGCTTGGGCGAGCCTTCACCGGTCAACAGTACATTGGCAGGCTTCACGTCGCGGTGCAGAATGCCCAGTCCATGCGCGTAGTGCAGCGCCGCGGCCATCCGCGCGCCGAGCCAGCACACGACCTCGGGCCATCGCGTCGCAGCCAGCCGGCGCCTGAGCGACGATTCGCTCGGCGGGGACTCGCCACGCTCCGCCAGCGCCGCATCGACCGATTGCAACAATAACTTTCCGCTTCGCTCTGCCGCCGGCGTGTGACGAACCATGTCGGGCAGCGGGTGCAGTGTGCCTCCGGAGACCACCTGCATGTACAGCAGTCGAAGTCCCGTCCCACTGGCGACACGCTGATCATACACGCGGACGATGTGCGGATGATCGAGCTGAGCGAGCGTCTGCGGCTCGTCGCCGCGGTCGTTCGAAACCTTGAGCGCCACCAGCCGCTGCATCGACCGCTGTCGCGCAAGATATACCGACGCAAACGCGCCCTTCCCCAATCGCACCAGCAGGTCGAAGTCGTCGATCTGCTGACCGATCTCGATCTCCGGGCATCGCCGCCCGCTGATTACGGTCGATGACGTGCGGTTGGTCTGGATGTTGAACAGCCGCTTAAGCTGGTCGGCCTGTTGCGGAAATCGGGCCAGATACGCCTCGACGGTCGCCGGCTCGTCGCTGCGCGAGCGAATGTGAAACTCTTCATAGATCAAGTCACATGGCACGAGTCCGCCGCGGTCCTGGATCTCGGGGAATTCCTCGACATACTCCTCCACCATTTTGGGCAATCCAAAATGCAGCCAGCGCTGCTCGAGGTCTACCTTGATCAATTCGACCAGAAGCATCCGCCGTAGCGCTTTTGGCTCGGCCGGAACGAAACGACCGAGATCGGGGGGAACGTCAGGTCCCTGCCAGGCAGCCGATAAAGCATCGACTTGGGCCGAAAGCTGGTCCCACGCCCGCGTTCCCAGGGCGCCGCGGTACTTTTCGGTGGCTTCGAGCGGAGTAGACACGTCAATCGCGCCGCAAAAGCATGCCCCACGAGTTCAAGAGCGCCGAAATAACGACGACGCCGATTGTCATCTTACTTTTTTCTGTGTGGCTCGTGCAGGCGAGCCGGTATGGTTTACGCCGTTGTTTCCCGGTTTCGCGCGTGTTATGTTTGCCCGCTGGCATGTTGGCTGCCACTGGCCGCAATTTGACCGGAGTACGGACGGAACTTGTATGGCTGAACCCGCGTTGCGAACACGCTCCTCCTGGCTGGTGCTAGTGTTTGCGTTGACGATCTTCGTTAGCGCCTTTTTGCTGTTTCAGGTCCAACCGCTGATCAGCAAGTTCATTCTTCCGTGGTTTGGCGGCAGCCCGGCGGTTTGGACTACGTGCATGCTGTTTTTCCAGGTGCTGTTGTTCGGCGGTTACGCCTACGCTCACTTTATGGTGAAACTCCTGCCGCCGAAACAGCAGGGGCGCGTGCATTTGGCCGTCCTTTTGGCCGCCCTGGCAATGGTAGGGGCGGCCCTCGTGCTGTTTCTCACCGGCTGGACAGACCGGCTCAAACCGGCCGATAGCAGCTACCCGATCGCGCGGATCATGCTGCTCCTCGGCTGGTATGTGGGTTTGCCGTATTTCATGCTCTCGGCGACCGGCCCGCTATTGCAAGCCTGGTTCGCGCGCTCATTTCCCGGCCGCTCACCCTACCGGCTATACGCGCTATCGAACGTCGGGTCGCTTTTGGCGCTGATCAGCTATCCATTCCTCGTTGAGCCGCTTTTGGACACGCGGCAGCAGTTCTCGATTTGGGTAATCGGTTTCGTGGTTTTCGTGGTTTTCTGTAGTTATACGGCGGTGCATATCTGGCGTCTCGGCGCAAGGAGGACCGGCAGGCGCCGGGAACAGTCGCCCGCGCGGAATTGGCCGACGAACCGGGCGAGCGATTCAGCATGCGCTACTCCGACCTTCCGCAGTTTGTGCAGTCGTCGCTTTGGGTCGTCCTGCCCCCGCCCCTCCGGCGGTTCATGGGCACGGGCTGGGTACAGCGCCTCTTGTGGCTCGCATTGCCGGCGTTCGCATCGATGATGCTCTTGGCCACAACCAACCACGTTTGCCAGGACATTTCGCCGACGCCGTTTTTGTGGGTGGTTCCGCTGAGCCTGTACCTATTGTCGTTCATCATCTGCTTCGACCACGAACGATGGTATATCCGCCCGTTGTTCGCGATCGCCACGCTGGTGTTCGTTTACTTGTCCGCCGCCGCGCCCGACTTTGAACCGGAAGTGGACGATGACGTGAAAGTCGTCCTGATCGAAAAGACCAAGGGGTTCGTCGAGGATTGGAACAAAGACCTGGCGATGCGCAGCGTGGACGATCCATCGGTTGTGATTCCTTATCGCTTCGACCCTGAAGTCGGGTTTATCGGCGAGCTGGTGATCCACTTTGGCGCACTGTTCTGCATTTGCATGGTATGTCACGGCGAACTGGTGCGGCTGCGGCCGCCGGCGCGCTATCTGACCAGTTATTTCCTGCTGATCTCGGCCGGCGGCGCATTGGGAGGGATTTTTGTGAGTTTGATTGCGCCACAAATCTTTAGCACTTATTTGGAGTGGCGGATCGGCCTGATGGCGGCGGTGATTCTTTCGGCGATTACACTCGTGTGGAGCACCGGCATCTTCCAGCACTTCGATGATTTTTCTGCCTCCACGCCGGTTCCCAGAAAGGCGTCCGCCCCCGCTCCTCGGAGATGGTCGTTCATACGTTGGGCCGCAATGTTGTTTGCGTTTGCCGTTCCGTGGTTGATCCTTTCCGGAGTGGCGTGGAGCGATATGACCAAGCTTTTGCGTCCATCGGAAAAGACGCTCATCCGCCAGGAACGAAACTTCTATGGCACTCTGAAGATCGAGGAGAAAGAGACCGAAGACGGCCCGCAAATGAGGTTATTCAACGGTCAGATCATTCACGGCACGCAGTTCACCGACGAGAACCGCTGGCGGCCGACAACGTACTACAAGCCGGACAGTGGCGTCGGCCGCGCGATCAAGTTCTTCACCGACGCTGCCGCCGAAGACGAGGTAAACGAACGATCGCCAAGACCGATTCGCGTCGGTGCAGTCGGCCTGGGCGGTGGAACGCTCGCCGCATACGCCAATGCGCCTGGCCGGTATTTCCGCTTCTATGAGATCAACCCGATCGTGATCGACATCGCCGAAACCAATTTCACCTTTGTCAGCGACGCGCGGACAAAAGGCGGCACGGTCGATTACGTGCTTGGCGACGCGCGGCTTTCGATGGAACAGGAGCTGGCCGAGGGGGGCGACGGACCGCAACAGTTCGACGTGTTGGCGCTGGATGCATTCAGCGGCGACGCGATTCCAGCACACCTGCTTACCAAGGAATCGTTTGAGATCTATTTGCAGCATGTGGATATCAGTCAAGGAATCATTGCGGTGCATATTTCCAATCGCTATGTGGACCTCTCGCCGGTGGTCCGCGGCCTGGCCGAACACTTCAACATCAACACGGTCTGCATTCAGGCCAGCGCCGATTCGCTCGGCGGCTACAGCTCCACGTGGGTCTTGATGACCAACAACCAACAGGCGCTCGCTCAGTTCCGGCCTTACAACGAGTTCGATCACGTGTGGAACCCGTCCGGGTCGTTTTTCTCGGGCGATGACGAGATCGACGATGCGATCTGGAAGCTGCGAAATTGGCCAAAGTCCGTGCTGTGGACCGACTCATATCACAATCTGTTCGAGCTGATGATGCCCAAGGACTAGCGGATAAGGGCCGGAAGTATTTGCGCTCCAATGATCGCGCCCTGTAGTACAAGTCGAATCCGGCTCGCGCACCCAACTTCAATCGCGCTGGTCTTCACGGCATTACTATTCACTCGCACGTCGCTGTTGGCAGAGGATGCCGCCGCACGATTCACCACGCCCGACGATCTTGCGCTCGACTTGGTCCTTTCGGAGCCGCTCGTTCGCCAGCCGGTGTTCATCAATTTTGACGAACGCGGCCGACTGTGGGTTGTCCAATACCTCCAATATCCCGCCCCGCGGGGCTAAAGGTCGTCAGCCGCGACAATTATTGGCGCGCCGCCTATGACAAAGTCCCCCTCGCGCCGCCTAACCACGAGCGCGGCGACGACAAGATCACGATCCATGAAGACACCGACAGTGACGGTGTCTTCGACGATCACAAGACGTTTCTCGAAGGGCTCAACATCGTCACTGCCGTTGCACGCGGCCGCGGCGGTGTTTGGGTGCTTAATCCTCCTTACCTGTTGTTCTATCCGGACAAAGACAACGACGACGTGCCCGACGGCGATCCCGAGGTGCGGCTTTCCGGCTTCGGCCTGGAAGACACGCACTCGGTGGTGAATAGTCTCTGTTGGGGGCCGGACGGCTGGCTGTACGCGGCGCAAGGGAGCACCGTCTCCGGGCATGTACTGCGGCCAGGGCTCGATAAGCAACATGTCCACAGCATGGGACAACTCATCTGGCGGTATCACCCGGAGCAGAGGCGATACGAGATCTTCGCCGAAGGGGGCGGCAACGCGTTCGGCGTCGAGTTTGACGCTCAAGGCCGCACTATTCGGGTCACAATGGCGGCAACACGCGGGGCTTCCACTACATGCAAGGGGCATACCTGCAAAAAGGCTTCGATAAGCACGGTCCGCTGTCGAACCCGTACGCGTTTGGCTACTTTCCGCCGATGCCACACGGTGAAACGCCGCGGTTCACGCACACGTTTGTGAAGTACGAGGGGGGCGCGCTCGGATCCCAATACGAGGGGAAGCTGTTTGGCGTTGCCCCGCTCTTGAAGCACGTGGTAATGGCCGATTTCCTTCGCGACGGATCAACGTTTCGCACGCGCGACACTGGCTTTGCCGTTGAAACGACCGACGACTCGTTCCGTCCGGTCGATATCAAGCTGGGACCGGACGGCGCGCTTTACATCGCCGACTGGTGTGACGCACAAATTGCGCACACGCTTAACCAGGAAGGGCAAATTGACAAGTCCAACGGACGCATTTACCGGCTGCGCTCGAAGGATTTCAAGCCGACGAAGGCCGAGAACTTAAGCGAGCTAAGCGGGGTTGAATTGGTCGAGCGGTTGAAGCACACGAATCGTACGGTGCGGCAGACCGCGCTACGGCTGTTGGGCGACCGCAATGATCAACGCGCACTCCCCGCACTTCTCCAAGGCCTACGGGGCGACAATCCGCAATTCGCGTTGGAATCGCTTTGGTCAATCCATTTGATCGGCGGCCTCGACAATGAACTCGCGATTGAATGCCTGAAACATTCCGATCCGTACGTCCGCCAATGGATTGTACGTCTCCTTGGAGACCGCAACACGGTCAGCGACGTCGTCGCGACGTCAGTTTGCAGAACTCGCGTCAACCGAGCTGAACGTCGAAGTGCGAGCGCAGTTGGCGTCCACCGCCAAGCGCTTGCCAGCCGGACAGGCGCTGCCGATCGTGCGAAACCTGCTCGAACACGGCGACGACGCGAACGACCCGCGAATGCCGCTTTTGGCTTGGTGGGCGATTGAAAGCAAGTGCGAGCGGAATCCGGACGCGGTGCTAGGCTTCGTATCGGATAGCGCCGTTTGGAGCACAGCGACGTTCAAGCATCTGGCCGAACGCCTGATGCGCCGCTTTACCGCCGCCGGCACCCGACAATCACTGGAAATATGCAGCAAATTGCTCAAGGCGGCGCCGACCAATGAGGATCGGCGGCATTTGATGGCCGGTTTTGAAGCGGCATACGCGGGTAGAAGCGTGGCCGGCCTTCCCGATGATCTGGCCGCCGCGATCGAGCGTTACGCCGCTCAATCGCCAATTCTAGCGCTACGTCAGGGACGTGCCGAGGCGATTGAACAGGCGATCGCGCTGGTTGCCGACGATCGCGCCGACGCGGCCGCGCGTCTCAAAATGCTGCAAGTCTTCGGCGAAGTGCATCAACCAAAGGCCGTGCCGGCCCTATTACGGCTGGCAACCACGTCGCCCGACAACGCCCTGCGCACCGCTGCACTCGTGGCATTGCGCCGTTACGACGATCCTGAAATCGGCCGAGCGATCCTCTCGGCATACGCCGGCATGACCGACGACGTGCGCGCATCCGCGATGGGCACTCTGGCCAGCCGCATCGTTTGGTCGGCAGAACTGCTGGCTGCCGTCGATCGCGGCGAGATCAACACTTCGGCCATTCCGCGCAAAACCCTGCAAGACCTGTCGCTTCACAAAGATCGTGAAATGACCGCCACCCTGGCACGACTCTTTCCTCAGGCGGCTCCCGCACCTCGCGCCGAGCTGCGCAACGAAATCGCACGCTTACACGATGTTATCGCACAGCAGCCCGGCATCCCCAAAACCGGGCGCGAGCTGTTTTCGCAGTATTGCGCCCGCTGCCACACGCTGTTCGGCGCCGGCGGTCGCGTTGGCCCTGAACTTACAACTTATCCTCGCCACGACGGGCAGGCACTTTTGAATCACGTCGTGGACCCGAGCGCGGAAATCCGCGAAGGTTATGGGACAACCGCCGTGAGCATGGCTGACGGGCGGCAACTTTCCGGCGTAATAGTCGATTCCGACCAACGTGTGGTCGTGCTTCGCGCCAGCGACGGCAGCGAATTGACGCTGGCTCGTAATGAGATCGACGAAATGGAGCCGGTCAAAACGTCGCTAATGCCCGAGGGCATGCTCCTATCGCTCAGTGACCAACAAATCCGCGATCTATTCGCCTATTTACGCAGCAGCCAGCCGGTGATCGACAAATAAGCGTTACGGCCAAACCTGCTTCCCGCCTAGATACGTCGCATGCACCTTCGTGCTCGCGATCTCCTCTGCCTTACACGTCATCAAGTCGCGGTCCACAATCACAAAATCCGCCAGCTTCCCCGCCTCCAGGCTGCCTAGCTCCTTCTCCTGGAAAATCAAATACGCATTGTTCGACGTATAGAACCGAATCATCTGCTCGCGCGACAGTGCCTCTTCCGCATATAACGGCTCGTTCATACCGCGCGGCAAACGCTGAACCGTAATTGACATCCCCAGAAACGGATGATACGGATTCACCGACACTAGCGGCCCAATCTTTTGCATGTGGTCCGAGCCGCCGCCAGCGACGCCACCCAAGGCAAAGATCGTCGAAAGCGGCTGAAAAAATCGCAACCGCTCACGGCCAAAGTGGTCGCTGAGTGTTTTGCCATCCAACCACAGCCACGCGGGCTGGATATCGAGCACGACGCCCAGCGCAGCCGCCTTGCGGACCGCTTCTTCGCTCATGAAGTTCGAATGCGTAATGCACGGACGCAGACTGCGCACCGGCCGCTTCTGATTCAGCTCGTCGTACGCCTCCAACAGCGTATGAACCGCACCATCACCCACGGAATGCGCTGTAAACTGCAATCCCGCGTCAAGTGCCGTCTCGACGATCGGCAACAGCTTCTCCTTGGGGATGAAAAGCACGCCGCGATACGCAGGGTCCCGGATCGCGTAGATCTCGCTCACGCCCCACGGCTCGCGCATGTACGCGCTGCCGGTGAGCATTCCGCCATCGAGAAATGTCTTGATCCCGACGATCCGCAGCGAACTGTCCCCTTTGACCAGCGGATCCTCGGCGATTTTTCGAATTGCCGCCTGAATGTCCTCCAATTTGCCGTCGGTGTCGATGTTTCGCGACACGGCCATGCGTACGGTCAGCTCTCCGCCGTCCTTCAGCAGCCGATACCGATTGACTGACTCGCTATCGGCCGAACGGTCGGCCACCGCCGTGATGCCCACGGAGTTGTAATCGCGAAACAACAGTTTGAGACGGCGTTGATAATCTTCGCTTGCGGGTTTCTTGCCGGTCGATTTGGTCTTCACGTATCGCGTGCAGCTCCGCAAAATGCCGGTTGGCTCACCGGTCTGTGGATCGCGCTCGATATAACCGCGACCGACCACTTGGAAGTTCTTGTCGATGCCGCTTTCCTTGAGCGCCAGAGTATTGAGAGATGCGTCAGGTCCGGTCGAGAACATCACCGGATTGTTGGGCGCTGCGTGATCGAGCTCCTCTCGAGTGGGATACCGCTGCTCCGCCAGGCGCGTGATGAATACCTGACGCACAACAACCCACTCGCCGTCGTCGAGGGCCTCCGCCCGCGATTTGATGTAGTCCAGCACATCGACGATCGTGTGCATCTCGGGAATGCCGTGATCGAATTCGTGCATGGCGGCGCCGGTGGGATGCACGTGCGAGTCAATCAGGCCGGGAAGCACCGACTTGCCGGCCAGGTCGATTACCTTGGTTTGATCACCCCGAAGCGCCAGGACCTCGTTATTCGAGCCTAGCTTGACGATGCGGTCGCCGCGCACGGCCATTGCTTGCTGGATCGAAAACTGTCCATCAACCGTGACGATCTTGCCGCCGTGCAGAATCAAGTCCGCGGGCTCGGCCGCGAGGGGCTTCCCTGCCGCGGCTGATAAAAGAGATGCCGCAGCGAGCACAGAGGTACAGACGCGCATCGTTCACTCCCGAGAGAAGGTACGGCCGGCTGCAGCTATTGTCTCGTTGGATGATGAACCGATGCAACTAACTCCGTGTGGAGTCGGGCCGCGGGCTGGCGTATGATGGTCGCTTGGGTGATGCGCCACTATGTTTGGGAGGGCATGCAATGCGATGTCTGGCGTTTGTATTCGTCAACCTTCTTGCGGTTTCGTTCATTTACAACTGTTTGAAAGGCGATCAGCCCGGCAGCAACGAAGCGGCAGAGAAAACCGCCAAACAAACAGAGCGTCGCGAATCTCGTCTCGCAGCTCCGCCGCCGCGCAAGCGAAGCGAAGTTCAGGCCATACTCGCCCCTGCGAATGACCACCAAGCCAAAAGGCGCAACGACGAACAACAACGAACGGTCAATATCGTGCTGCTGGCCAGCAAAAAAGACCACGGGCCCGGCGAGCATGACTACCCAGCGTGGCAAAAGGCGTGGGAACCGTTACTGCGGAGACTTCCCAACGTGAAGATCGACACGGCGTTCGGCTGGCCGAGCGACGAGCAATGGAAGGCGGCCGACCTCGTTGTCTGTTACTACTGGAACCACGAATGGTGGACGGCGCAATACCGCGATTTGGACGCCTATTTTGATCGCGGCGGTGGGATTGTTTTGATCCACGCGGCGACCATCGCCGACCGCGCCGCCGAGCATCTCGCCGAACGAATGGGTCTGGCATACGAGCCTGCCAAGATCAAGTTCCGCCACGGTCCGCTCGACCTGAAGATCGAAGCAGCGGCCGATGAACCGATCACGCGCGGCCTGCCGCGAACGATGCACTTCTACGACGAGAGCTACTGGCTGGCGACGGGCGATCCCAAGCAGGTCCGCGTGCTAGCGACGACCGTGGAAGAAGACGCCGCGCGGCCGATGGTCTGGACCTACGAAGTCGGCAAGAACGAAAATCGCCGCGGCCGCGTGTTCGGCAACATCATGGGCCACTACATGTGGACGTTCGACGATCCGTTCTTCCGCATCATGGTCTTGCGCGGGATGGCCTGGGCAGCACGCGAACCGGTCGATCGATTCACCAGCGCCGCCACTGACGGCATCCGCTTCGCCGCCGAGTAACCAGGTCACCAGACACCAGGTCACCAGACACCAGCTCACCAGACACCAGCTCACCAGACACCAGCTCACAGACTACTCTTGAGCGCAACAAAAAACTCTGCCCGAGACTTGCGTCCCGGGCAGAGTTTTGAAGCATCGAACGTAGCGGTCAATCAGCGTTAGTTAGCACGGACGATCTTGCTGGCCTGGACGACGCGGCGGTGGCTGCGAGTCGAGGCTTGGGGATCGGCCATGGGAGCCGGGGGCATCGGAGCGTCGGTCGGAGCGCCAGCAGCCGGCACCGGAACCGATCCGTTACCCGGCGCACAACCGCAGCTTGGCTCACAGGCAGCCGCACAGGTCTGCTCGCAGCAGCCGTTGCCGTGGTGGCCACAGCCATTGCCACAGCTCTTCTTGCAGCAGCGATTGTGACCGAAGATGTCAAGCAAGCAACTGCGATGGCAGCGCTTCTTGTGGCATCCGCAGCCGTTACCGCAGCCGTGGTGACCGTTGTCGCAACCGCAGCTCGGCTCGCAGGCAGCCGCCGCGCCACAACCCGGATCACAAGCCGCACCAGCGGCACAGGTCTGCTCGCAGCAGCCGTTGCCGTTGTTGCAGCAACCATTGCCGTGACCCTGGTCGCAGCACCCGTGGGAGGCGCCGTCGCACGACTGTTCGCAGCAGCCATTGCCACAGCCGCTGTCGCAGCAGCCGTGATTATGGTGGTGGAACAAACCGCGCACGCCACAGAACAAGTCGTGGCTGTGGCAGGTGCGGACGCCCCAGTGGGGGCAACCACACTTCACGTCGCCCTTGCAGCAGTGACGGTGGTGATGACCGTGGTCGCAACCACAACCGTTGTCACAACCGTTGTTGCAGCCGCAGCTTGGCTCGCAGCCACAACCCGTATCACAAGCAGCCGCGGCCCCACATCCGGGGTCACAGCCCTTGTCACAACACGAAGGAGCCGCTGCTTCGCAGCATGACGGTCCCTTCTCACAACACGTTGGCTCGCAACAGCCGTTGCGGCCGTAGCCATTCAAGCCCATCATGCGGTCCAAGAGCTCAAATCCGAAGCTCTGTCCGCAGAGGCCTACGCTGACTACCAGGCGCCGAGAAACAGGTTCCATTTCATCGAGCAACGTCTCCTGTAACGAAGTCGAACCGCCGGTTTGCGTAACCTCAACGAGCGCGACCGCCATGACCGCAGGCGACCGGCGCAGCAGCGCCGGCCACTGTGTACATGAAAACGGAGGTAGGGGCCCTGGAGGGTTGGGGCGCGCTTGCGCGTCCGGGGTGGTGGGACGTAGCGCAGTCGCGCACTCGAGGTAGGTGGGACAAACCAGCGGTCCACATCGCGCCAGGACCAGTCGAGCCATTCCATGACCCGATAAACCGAGCCGGTATCCTGACGCACCCTTGGGGCGTGTCCCGACGAATCGGGCGCACGTTGTTTCTTAAGGGACACCTACCGTATCGGCTGGCCCAGTTAGCACCCTTGAGACGCCGGAAATAATTTTGGGCAAATGGGTTAGGACAACTGTTGCGCAAGATGTTCCGCGTCCATAATTGGGCGAAGGTTTAACGCGTGTAGCATGCTAGTTTCGCTAGCCGCTCGCCCTGCCGTCAAGGTTTGACACAAATCGCTGGCTCGCCATAGGGCGGAGCATTTATCTGAGCGGAAATAACGCTGCAATGGCTTCCAACCAACCCACTTCGCAGTCCGCTCGCAACTACGAGATTGTCGATTTCGGTGAGATTGAGGGCGTGCCATGCCCCTGCGGAACCGCGCGGCGGGCATTTGGCGATGTGGCGGACTTTCCGGGCACGGTGCACGTGACCGAGATCTCGGCCGACGCCGAACTGCACTACCACAAGCGGCTCACGGAGACCTACTACATATTGGAGTGTGGCCCCGACGCTCGCATGCAGCTTGACCATGAGGTCATAGCTCTTAAGCCGGGATCTGCGTTCTGATCCGCCCTGGCGTGCGCCATCGAGCGATCGGCCGGATGAAGGTGCTGATCATCGCGGTGCCGAAGTTTGACCCGTCGGATGAGTGGATGGATTGAGGGGTTCAGGGTTCAGGGTTGGGGGTTCAGTCGGGACACGTGATTGATTTTGGCGTCTGAGCCTGTTTTTGCGAAAACGGGTCGTGAAAACACGGTGTTTTTGCGCGGTGCGAACAACCACCTAGTACGGAATTGAGGTGGCGCTCGTAATGCCCGGGAAATACGCATGGTTTTAGTCAAAAAATCGCCGGTACATTGGCCGTTTTGAGGTGATCGATCACTATCCCGGCGCGCGGGACAGGCATCACATCGTGTTATTTGCCGGCAAGCGAGACCACGGGCAGACAGAGTTTGACTCGGAGGCGGGCGGGCAAGATGCGGATTGTGAGGTCGTGGACGGCGTCGGGCGTCGGTGCAGAACATTTCGCCGTCGGTGTGCGCGACCAGCGGCGTGGGTGACTGCACCGTGATCGTGCGGCAGCGGTGCTGCGTGATCTTGGGGTGATGCGCCGGCAGACCGGAGAGCGCAATCCGCGGAAGCAACGCGAGCACTGCGCATGCGGCTCATGGGCGCGGCACACACGACATCGAACAGCCCGTCGTCGAGGCGAGCATTCGGCGCGAGCACGAAGTTGCCTTCGGCTCGCAGACCATCACGCTGAGCAGCAGGGAGGGTGAGCTTGTGACGGCGGCTCGTCATCGAATTGCACCGTCAGATCGGTGGACTCGTTCACTTTGACCGCTCGCCAGACTCCCAAGGCATACAGTGCCTTGCCCTGGAGCTGTGACACTTTCCGAGACTCAAGTGTCACGCGGGCGCTGAGCCCCAGCCCAAGGCTCACCACGAAGAACGACTCCCGGCCGCAGCTTGTGGTCACCGACCCGACATCGACCTTGGCGTAGTTCTCGTCGTCCAACGTCGAGACACCGAATTGGCGCGTCTAGCGAATAGGCGTAGTCGTTGGCGGAGCCGACGGGCACGACGGCCAGAGTTGCGTCGCCCGATTTTCGCTTGCAGCAAGCCGTTGGCAACGTCGTGCACCGTGCCATCGCCGCCCGCGGCGGCGACGACCGAAAAGCCCTGCTCGCAGGCGGCACGGGCTAGTTCCATGCCATGCCCGCGGAATTTCGTGGGCCAGAATTCGGCGCGCTGGTGCCATTGCTCGCGAAATTGAGCCAGCCGCCGCTGTGATCGCGAGCGGCCGGCGACGGGGTTGTAAATGACGCAAGTGCGCATTGAATCTCAAAAATGCGTCGAGTCATCTATTGGAATGTCGGGCACGGAGTGCCTGAGCTACATTTTGCGCAAAACACGGCCACCGGACGCCTCGGCTTGCTCCTTGACGCCGGGCGGCGTATCCTTAAATGCGACGCCGCGGCCCGCCTTTCTCGATCAAACCCCGCCTGACGAGACCCTCTCATGCGAACTTTTTTTCGCAACCCTTGTGGAGCGATTGTTGTTTGGACAGCTATTGCCAGCATTGCGTGGGGGATACAGGCCGCAAATGCGCCGGCAGACGCAAAAGGCGCGAAAAACGGATTGCCGAACGCGCAAGGCTCGACGCTCGTCGTCTTCAAGGAAAAGCCATCACCCGAGAGCCGCAAGCGTGACCCGCTCGATTGGCCGATGTGGCGCGGGCCGGAGCAAAACGGCATCTCGCGCGAGACGGGCCTGATCGACAACTTCAATGAGGCCACCGGCGAGAACGTTCTGTGGCGCAATGAAGAAGCCGGCGGCATCAGCACGCCGGTGATCATGAACGGGCGGCTGTACACGCTTGCCCGCCATGAGCCGAGACACGGCGCGAGCAAGAGAAAGTGCTGTGCCTGGACGCGGAGACCGGCGAGAAGCTGTGGGAGAGCCGGCACAACGTTTATCTATCGGGCGTGCCGGCCGAACGCGTGGGCTGGTCGTGCGTGGCGGCCGATCCGGAGACCGATCGCGTTTATGCCCAAGGCGTCAACGGATATTTTCAATGCCTCGACGGCGCGACGGGCAAGGAAATCTGGTCGCGCTCGATGCACGAGGAGTTTGGCCTATTGAGCACGTACGGCGGGCGCACCAACACGCCGGTGGTGTTCGAGGACATGATCATCGTGCACTCGGTGGTCGTTGGGTGGGGCGAAATGGCGACGCCCGCGCACCGGTTTATCGCGATGGACAAGAACACGGGCGAGGTGCGGTGGTTCAACGGCACGGGTCTGCGGCCGGAGGACACGACGTATGCGCACGCCGGTGCTGACGGTGCTGGGCGGCGAAGCGGCGATGGTGTTTGGATCGTGCGACGGTTCGGTGTGGGCATTTCAACCGCGGACAGGCAAGCCGCTGTGGAACTATCGGATGTCGCGGCGCGGCATCAGCATCGACGCCGGTCGTTGAGGCGACATGGTTTATGCGTGCCAGGCGGAGGAGACGCTCGACAACCGCACGATGGGTTCGGTGGCTGCGATTCACGGCGTCGTCGAGCGCAGTGGCAAGAGCGGCGAACAGCAAGATCGAGGATCCGCCAAAGGCGAAGGCCAAGTGGCTGGTCAAGGGGATTGCCGCCGGCAAGGGCTCGCCGGTGCTGAACGACGGCCGGTTGTATGTGGCCGACGATGGGGCGAATCTGCACATGCTCGATGCCGAAACCGGCAAGCGGATTACACCCGGCCGACGAAGCTGCGTGGGCACGATGCTCAGCTTCGAGTCCGGTTTTCGCTGATGGCAAGATCTACGTGATGTCAACGGGCGCGATGAATATCTTGACGCCGATCGAGACCGGAGTGAAGTCGGTATTCAAGACGCGGCTCAACACGCAGGACATCATTATCGGCTCGCCGGCGATTTCGCATGGACGGATTTATCTGCCGACGCCCACCGGACTGTATTGCTTGGGAACGAAGGACCACAAGCCGGAAGCGACCGAGCGACCCGCAGCTGCCGAAGGAAAAGCCGGCCGGCGCGAACGACCAGCCGGCGTGGGTGCAGGTCGTGCCGAACGAAGTGCTCCTGCGGCCGGGCGAGAAGCAGCAATTCACGGTGCGGATGTTCAACGATCGCGGGCAGTTTCTTGAAGGACGGCGATGCGGAGTTCTCGCTGGCGGGACCGGGCGAAGTCAACGCACGCGGGGCAGTATCACCGCCGCGAGGCGGAAGCAATCACACGGCGACGATCGTGACCGCGAAGGTGGGCGAGCTGGCGGGCAAGGCGCGGATTCGCAGTGATCCCGCCGCTGCCGTGGGCGTTTGATTTCAACAAGATCACGCTGGCGGAGGATCAGAAGACCAAACGCGTGGAAGGCGAGCCGCCGCTGACGTGGGTGGGTGCGCGATATCGGCACAAGGTGCGCGA
Source organism: Pirellulales bacterium (assembly GCA_963829655.1). Lineage (GTDB taxonomy): Bacteria > Planctomycetota > Planctomycetia > Pirellulales > JALHPA01 > JBBDYH01. Next base: position 2,762,130 of record CAWHJG010000002.1, on the reverse strand, counting down.
CGTGGACGGCGAGCGCGTGATGGTGAAGGTCACGTACATCCCCAAGGGAACGCGAAGCCAGTTGTGGATCGGGCACCCCGATCTGCACGACTACACGATTCAGGCCGACTTGAAAGGCGGCGATCGAGAGGACAACCAGATGCCGGACATGGGCGTGATCGCACAGCGGTACACGCTGGACATGATGGGGCAGAGCCAGAAGCTGCAAATTCGCACTTGGCCGCCGCAAGTGGCCACGCATTTGGGGAAGAAGGAGCCGTTCGAGTGGAAAGCCGACGTGTGGTACACGGTCAAGTTCCGCGCAACCGACGCAGGGGAGCGGCGACGAGCGGCGCAGTGCTCTTGCAGGGAAAGGTCTGGCCGCGCGGCGAGAAGGAGCCGGCGAGCTGGTCGATCGAGGCGGTGGACGAGACGCCGAACCTGGTTGGCAGCCCGGGCTTTTATGGCGATGCGACCAACGCCGAAATTTACATCGACAACATGCGCGTGACGCCGAACGACACGGCGCAGGCGAGCGCGGCGCAAGCCGGCCGCCGCAAAGTCACAATAATTCATGACCGAAGAAAACTTTCTAGACGATTCGGAGTCCTGCTATGAAACGGATGTTCCTGCTTCTGGGCGTGCTTGCGCGTTTTGTGCGGTCGGCTGTTCCGGTCGAAGGCTGCGCTCGAATGCTGAGCAGAACGCTCGCAAGGCAGCGGCAAAAGAGGCAGCGGCAAAGGAGGCGGCGGATAAAGCAGCCAAGGACGAGGTCGCGCTTGCCAAGGCAGCTTTGCCTGGCGACAGCGCCGAGCGACGCGGACATGCGCCCTGCCGCGCCGCAGCTTGAGCTGGGCTACACCGGCGACACGGCGCCAGACGCAGCGCAGAAGTTGGCGAACAAGCTGAATCGGCCCGGCGATTGGAATCAATGGGGCGGCTCGCCGTTGCGAAACAACGTGGTGAACGCCAAGGTCCCCACCGAGTGGGACGATCGGCGAGTTCGACGCCGATACCGGCGCATGGATCAGGGAAGGCAGCAAGAACATCAAGTGGGTGGCGCTCTTGGGCTCGCAAACATACGGCAACGCGGTCGTGGCGCAAGGCAAAGTTTTCGTCGGCACCAACAACGGGGCCGCATATCAAAAGCGCTACCCGGCCGACATCGATCTGGGCGTTTTGATTGTGTTTTGACGAGAGCGATGGCCGCTTTCTTTGGCAAGACAACAGCGAGAAGCTGCACACCGGGCCGCGTGCACGACTGGCCGCTGATGGGCATCTGCTCGTCGCCGCTGGTGGAAGGGGACCGAGTTTATTACGTCACTAGCCGCGGCGAGGTGAAGTGTCTCGACACGGAAGGTTTCATCGACGGCGACAACGACGGGCCAGCACAAGCAGGAGAAGTACACCGAGAAGGACGAGGCCGACGTGATCTGGGTGCTCGATATGATGAGCGCCCTGGAGGTCTCGCAGCACAACATGGCGAACTGCTCGATCACTTCGTCGGGCGATTACTTGTTCGTGCTCACCAGCAACGGCGTGGACGATGCGCACATCAACCTGCCGTCGCCGAACGCGCCGAGCTTTATCGCGGTCGATAAGCGGAACGGCAAGGTGCTGTGGACCGATAACTCGCCGGGGCCGAACGTGCTGCACGGGCAATGGTCGTCGCCGGCGTTTGCAGTGATCGGCGATGTGCCGCAGGTGATCATTCCCGGCGGTGACGGCTGGCTGTATGGCTTTGACGCGCGCGGCGAAAACGGCAAGTCGAAGCTGCTTTGGAAGTTCGACTGCAACCCGAAGGAGAGCAAGTACACGCTGGGCGGCCGCGCTGATCGCAATCATTTGATCGCGACGCCGGTGATTTACAACAACCGCGTGTTCATCGGCGTGGGCGAGGACCCGGAGCACGGCGAGGGCGTCGGGCACCTGTGGTGCGTCGATCCGACCAAGCGCGGCGACGTGAGCCCGGAGTTGGTCTTTAACACTGCCAGTCCCGAGACGCCGATCCCGCACAAGCGGAACCAGGCGCTGGTCAAGAGCGAGGGGATTTTGCGCGGCCCAACCCGAACTCGGCCGCTGTCTGGCACTATGCCAACAACGACAAGAACGGCGACGGGAAGTTTGAATTCGAAGAGACGATGCACCGCACGTGCGGCACCGTGGCGATCAAGGACGATCTGTGCATCATCGCCGACTTCTCGGGGCTGGTGCACTGCCTGGACGCGAACACCGGCAAGCCGCACTGGACGCACGACATGCTGGCGGCGTCGTGGGGGTCGCCTTTGATCGCCGGCGAGCATGTTTATATCGGCGACGAGGACGGCGACGTGAGCATCATCAAGCTCGCCAAGGAGCTGGACGTTGTCGGCGAGATCAACATGGGAAGCGCCGTCTACAGCACGCCGATCGTGGCCAACGGCACGCTTTACATCAGCAGCAAGAGCTATCTGTTTGCGATCGGCGATGCAGGGTCCGGTGATGCGGCGACCGGCGATGCGGCGAAGGCGGAGTAGCGATGCGCAAGCGAGTGATCGACGTTGGCAATTGCGTGCCCGATCATGCGGCGATCCGCCGGCTGATCGAGTCGAACTTCGATGCGCAGGTGGCGCAGGCGCACGATCTGAAAGATGCGCTTCACGAGCTTGAGCGCGAGCCGGCGGCGCTGGTGCTGGTCAATCGCAAGCTCGATCTGGACTATAGCGACGGCATGGCGATCGTCCGGCATCTCAAGGCGAGCGAGCAGTGGTCGGCCGTGCCAGTGATGCTGATCTCGAATTATCCGGAGTATCAGCAGGAGGCGGTCGCGGCGGGATGCGAGCCAGGCTTTGGCAAGCAGGAGCTGCGCAGTGAGGCGACGCTGGAGAAACTACGGCGGTTGCTAAGCTGACCGATTTTGCCGGCGCTCGTTCACTTCCCCAGGAACAGCATTCCGGCATAGGTGCCACCGCCGGCGACGAGGCCCAACAGGACGCCTAAAAACGCTTTGCCGAACGAGAACGAGGCCCCAGTGTTAAAGACCAGCTGGAAAATCATTACCACAGCACCCAACACGCAGAGCGAAATCAGCAGCCGATTCTTTTCGGTTTCGTTCATGGTCGGCGGGCGATGGTGGTGAATTCTGTTTGGTTCTGGGCGATGGGCGCGCTACTTCGCGACAAAGGTTACTCTTCGATCGCTTCCTTGACCAGTTGCACGAAGTGCGGCGATTTGCCGGACGAGGTCAGCTCGTTGGCCTTCTTATCGGCGCTCTTGCGGTCGGCGTATTCAAACACTGCCACTCGCTTCATCGACTGATTGAACACGCCCCAAAAAGCCTTCAGCCGCACTTCCTTTGCGGTCTTCGCACGGCTTTTGCGTGCGGTGGGCTTCTTGGCCTTTTTTGGCGCCGCTTCAGCCGTTTCGCCGGCGGCCTCGGCCTCTTTGCGCAACTCGCGGCGGTTCAACACTTTACGGGCCATGTAATGCTCTTAGTTGCTGTTTGGTGCGTGGGTCGCGGGAAAGTTGGGAGTGCGTATTTTAGCGGCTAGGCCGTGTAAGTGACCAGTTGCCGCCCGGTGAGCCAGGCGTTTGTCCCCATTTGGTGAAATCGCCGCCTTAGCCAAACAACTCCGCGATCGGCTTGCCCTGATCGGTGATCGGCACCGGGCGGTCGCCGTCGTAGAGCTCGGTGGCGGGATCGATGCCAAGCGCGGCGTGAATCGTGGCGTGAAAGTCGGGCACCGACACCGGCCGGCTGGCGACTTTCTTCGACAGCTCGTCGGTCTCGCCGATCGCTCGACCGGTGCGAAGTCCGCCGCCCGCGAGCACGCAACTGAACACGCGGCTTTGATGCCCGCGTCCGCCGCCGGCGTCGAACTCCGGCGGCCGCCCAAACTCGGTGGCCACGACGATCAGCGTGCGGTCGAGCAGCTTGTGCTTTTCCAGATCGACAATCAAGGCCGCCATTCCCTGGTCCAATTCCTGGATCAGCCCATGCTGCTTGAGTTGGCCATCGTTGTGCGTGTCCCAGCCGGTGCCGTTCAAGAAGTTCAGATTCGACGAGACTTCGATGAACCGCACGCCGCTTTGCACGAGCCGCCGCGACAACAGCAGCCGCTGGCCGAACTCGCTGCCGTAGTCGTTTCGCACTGAATCCGACTCGCTCGCCAGATCGAACGCGCTCATGAACTTGGGGCCAGCCAATCGGAAGCCTTCCTCGGCGGCGGCGATGTAGTCTTGGAGCTTGGCGTCGGTTGGATGAGCCGCCTTCAATTGATCGCGAATCTTGGCCGCCAGCGCCTTGCGCCGCGTCTGGCGCTCGTCGCTGATCCCAGGCGGGCGGCGCAGGCCGCTTGGACCCACTTCTGTCTGCGTGAGGTAAACGTAACCGGATTTTGCGCCGAGAAAGCCGGGGCCGCGCGCGACGCTGGGATAACCCATCACCACGTACGGCGGCACGCCGTCGCTGCTGGGCCGCTCGTGCGCGACGACCGAACCGATCGATGGATAAACGATCGTGCCGGTGGTCGGCCGGCCGGTGTGCATCAGGTTTGTGGCGGCGGCGTGCTCATCGACTGACTTGTGGTGCACGGTCCGCACGAGCACGCAACGATCCAACAATGGCGCAAGCCGCCTCAGATGCTCGCATATCTGCACGCCGGGAATCGCAGTATCGATTGCGTCGTAGTACGAGCCTGGTTTCTTGCCGCCATCCCCTTTTGCCTTCGGGTCGAAGGTATCGATTTGCGCCGCTCCGCCGCCGAGCCAGATGAAGATGCAGGCTTCGGCCTTGCCGAGCGGTGGCTTGACGCGTTCGCTCGGTTCATCGGCATGTAAGGCGCGCGGCAGAACGCCGGCGCCGGTCGCAGCGATCGCGGCAGTTCCGCATCCTGCGACAAACGCGCGACGGGTGATTGGTGTGTCGGATATCATTGCAACTTGTTAAGGGACAAACACAAATTCAGGCGAATTAACCAACGCCCACACCATATCTTCCATTCGCTCGCGCCAGTTGGCTTCCAGTTTATTGGTCGGAGGATCGCCGTTGCGCATCGACCGCTCCATCTCCATCTTGATCCGCGTCGCCTCCGGGCTGTGATGATTGGACCAGGCGACGGCGTGCCGGTACTTCTGAGTAGCTGACTTTCGTTGCTGGTGCACCAATCCTGCGACGATCAAACCCCTCGGCCAACATCTCGACAAATAAAGCACGCTCTTGCTCATTCGGCGGACGCGAAAGAATCTGCTCAAACACGCCACGCACCAACTCTTCCAGTGTGCCGTCGCCGAGGGCAAGTTGCGTTATCTCGCTGTCATCAGAAAGCGATGCAATTCGCGCTCCACGACGCCGTTGGCCAAGGCCAACGGCTGCAGGACGTTGGCCGCGTCGTCGCGCTCGGTCAGCGGATTCTGCCGCGATTCGCGCCAGCCAAACGTAATGAGCACATCGACGACGTTTTGCGCCGCGGGCAGCGACAACGCAGGACGATCTCGCTCATTGGAGAGCGAAGCGAACTGCCATCCGCGCTCGGGCATTCCCAGGTTTCGGAAATTGTCGGCCGGGCTACGACCCGCAGGATCAAACGTCAGCTCTTCGGCGCCCACGGACTTGTTCACGGCGGCAAACAGCGAATCGACAACTTGCTCGGCCGACATCCGCCGCCGCGCGGGTCCAAGCGGTGCGCCGGGCCGCTCGTCGTCGGCCACTGTCACCACCTGGCTCTGGTACAGCCTCGATTCGAGAATCGCACGCGCCAGGTGCTTCAGGTCGTAACCGTTCGCAACAAAGTCGCGGGCCAAATAATCCAGCAGCTTCGCGTTTCGGATCTCTTGGCCATGCCAATCGTCGGGACTGCCCGCCAGCCCCCAGCCGATGTATCGCGTCCAAACGCGATTCACGATCACCTGGGCAAACCGGTCGTTTGTCGGCGACGTGATCCGCGCCGCGAATAATTCGCGAGGATCATTTGAATCACGAAACACTCCTTCCGGCAATTCCGCGGCGAGCAGGCCCGCGAACGGCCACGCGGGCTCGATCTTGTCCCCCGGCTTGAGCGAGATCGAGATCAGCGGCTTGCGATCCTCTTCGCTCACCGGCACGGTGCTGGTCTTGGGAAGTGGCTGCGTTTTGCGATCGAGCATCGCCGCCAGGCTGAACGTGTCCTTCTGTTTGAACGGGTGGTAAGGTGCGTCGTGGCAACGAGCACACTTGAGATCGATTGCCAAAAACGCCTTGGCGAGCACGTGAGACTTTTCGGCCATCGGCGCATCGTTTTGCGTGGCGATGCCGAAACCCGCCGGCCCGCCATAGTCGGCGCTCCCCTCCATCATCACCAGCTCGGTGACAAACCGGTCGAACGGCTTGTTGTCGGTCAGCGACTCGTGAATCCAATAACGGAACGGGCCGGTGTTGTTCAGCTCCGGCTTGACGATGCCCGGGTTTTCGGCCAACACGTCCTGCCAATAGCTCGTCCAATGGTCGGCCCAGCGCGGATCGGCAAGCAAGCGGTCGATCGCGCTTGCGGCGGCCGGGCGATGAATCGTTCACGAATTGATCGATCTCGTTGGGCGTCGGTATTACGCCCACGGTGTCGAGTGACAGACGCCTTAGAAACGCGAAATCATTGACGAGCGGCGAGAAATCCCGTCCGGCATCCGTTTGCTGTTCGAGCAGAAGCCGATCGACCGCCGTCAGTTCGTTGTCGTTGGATTCAGCAGCGTTTGGAAGCTGAACCGGCTCACGTTTTGCGATTACATCGTGCGCGATTGCGTGGCGTCGCTCCCAATAAGCGGCTTCGTCGCGACTCGCCTCGGCACGCGCGGCTGCGTCCAGCTTTGCGAGCCTGGCGCGCTCATTTCGCTTGTAAGCTGACCAGGCTGTCTCGCCCAGTGGCACCGCCGGTTCGGGCGCAAGAGCTTGAACGTCGGCTCGCCTTCGATCGACGGCGCATCGCAGGTGCAGGCCACGCTCACCGACAGCTCGCCCAGCTCCGGCCGGAGCTTCTGGTCGCCCACGATCGTTTCGACGCGGAAGGTGTGCGACCCGCCGTCGAGCGTTAGCGTGACAAGCCGCTCCTGGTTTTCGGGCGGCAGCTCGGCCAAGCCCGGCTCGTGCGCCGCCGCCAATTCCGGAATCGAGCCGTGGCCGTCGCCGCTTGGCTCGCGGAATTTGGTTTCGGCGACGATCTTGTCGTCGAGCACGAGCCGCGTCGCGCTTCGCGATCGCACAAGAAAGCGGTACTCGCCGGCAGGAAGCTCGATCCGGGTGGTTCCCCGCACCACAAACGGCGCTTTGCGATCGGTGAACAGGCCCTTGTGGTTGTATTTCTTGGGCAGATCGGCCACGGCCAGAGCGGGCGCTAGGAATGTGGTGCTGGCTTCGCTCCGAGGAGTCGAAGTCCCAGGAGCGTTTGTCAGGAATGCCCTCAATGATCTCGAACACAACGTCCTGTGACGGCGGGGCTGGTTCCTCGGCCGTGGCTTGATACCCACCGGTCAGGATGCAGCCGATCCCTAACCCCAACGTGCACCACCATTCGACTCATCGGCGGTTCCCCAACCGTTTGGACTCGGCAAGCAGCTCATGCGATTTGCCGCAATGCACCGAACCCCATTAGGCTACTTAAGTTACAGCCTGATGCCAGCGTCAAACAAACCGGGTGTTGGTCGCGCACGGAGCAATCTCAAAAAAGCCCTTCCCATATAGCGAATGGCGACTATCATCGAAGCAGCTTTCTCAGGGAGAGGGAATATCATGCTCACCAGGGCGCCATCCATTTCGGTCTGTAGCGTCTTATCGCTGGTCAATGTCGTCGGGTTCTTTTTCCTGGCTCGATGGGCGGAATCGCTCGGGTATATTGGCGAGCCGGGCGTGGCCAGCTTCACCATCTCGGTCGGCCTGCTGACGATGCTGATCACTTCGGCACTTTTGATCTGGGCAGTCGTGGATCACTTCTTCGTCGAGCAGACGCACCACACGGCATTCAACGTCGCATTGAACTTTGGATTTCTGTGCGCGTTCGTGATCATGTAGGGTGCGTCCAGCGACGGGTGACTCTTCCATTTCGATCCCCGTAAGTCGCGCAGACGCACAGTTGCCGACTCAACTATCGGCCGAACACCAACCGGCAGCTTCATCCCTCACCCAATCGGCGTGGCGCCTGGCGGCGGGGTGCCTCCACCGGCGCGAACGTACTTCGTTCGCTCGCGCGTAATCGGCAGACGACGGCAAGTCGGGCTCAAGCTCGCCCTGGCTTGCGGCGGCTTCCCACATCTTGATCAGATACGGCCGGCACCAGCCGCAGCCTGTGCCCGCGCCAAAGCACTCGCTCATCTGGCTTGGCCGTGCGGGCTTTTCGACCTTCAGAAAGTTCTGCACCTTCCGCTTGGTGACGTGAAAGCAGAGGCACAGCTCGTCGTCGAGTTCCATAGATCGCGAAGCCACGAGCGAAACAAACGCGGAGGTGGAAAGTGGCTGATTCTCGCATTAAGCGAGTTCGACGCACCGTTCGATTACTCCGCCCCCACGCGGCGCATCTTCTGGCGGGCGCGAGAGAGCGTCGGGCCGATCGAGTTCTCGGGCATTCCGACGACCGAGCTGATTTCCTCGTAGCTCTTGCCCTCGAGATGATACAGCCGCACGATTTGCGCCTCGGTCCCCTCCAGCTCGGACAACAGCCGCTCGATCTCGTCGCGGTTATCGAACCGCTCGGCCTGAGTGCCGTGCCCGTTGTCTTCGTGCGCCGGTTCGCTGGAACCCGCCAAGGCGGGCGGGCTGCGGCGCTTGATCAAGTCCATCAGCCGATGCACGGCCACTCGCCGCGTGACCACCGTGAGATAAGAGGCCAGGCTCGCGTCGCCGCGGAAGTTGCGCAACAGTGCAAAATCGTTGCGGCAGATTTCCACGAACACGTCGGCCACCACGTCTTCGCGGTCTTCGTTAGCTAGCCGCATCGAGCGGCTCTGTGCCGAGTGATTCACGACGTGAATCACCAGACCCATGAATCGGTCAACGAAGTTTTCCCAGGCCTCGGGCTTTTTGGCCACGCACCGGGCGAGCAAGCTACGGTCGATTTCAGACAGTGCCACGGTCAGGATCCCTTAAGGCCGCCGACCGCTGTTGAAAAGGGAAAACGGCCGCTCGTGGGGCCGCTTTCCGCTTTCAACAGTCAACAGTCGGCCGCCGGTCGCTTCGTTCGCCCCCCACGATTGCCCGGGCTAGTCCCTCCCTGAATTCGGTTCCACGGCTTGCACTTGGCCCGAACGCGTCCCGGCCGCCGGGACCGCCCAGGAGAGAAACGTGCGACCGAGCCAACGCGTTGCGGGTTACCGCAAAGCGAGTGCCAGCATGACCCTTAAGAACCGATCCGGTCAAAGGTTGCATTCGATTTTACGAACGATCAAAAATCGAAGCAAGTCCGAAGCCTCAGCGGCCGATTTCTCGTCCAGTGCTTTCGCCGTTTGCGGCCTCGCACCCGTTGGTTGACACTCTGGCACCAGAGCACTATCATTCCAACGCCGACCCCCTGCAAGGGAGGGGTCAAGTGCTTTGGTGGTAAGAACTTGCCCAGCGGCGCGGCCGACAAAAAGAATACGGTGTGGCAAGGCTTACTGTGCGTCGCCGCGTGTCACTTGGCAATCTGCCGAAAGGAGCTAGCTGTCGATGACTCACGTCGTTTGCGAACCGTGCTTCGGTTGCAAGTACACCGATTGCGTGGTGGTTTGCCCCGTGGAGTGTTTCTATGAGGGGGACAAGATCCTCTACATCCACCCTGACGAGTGCATCGATTGTGAAGCGTGCGTGCCTGAGTGTCCGGTGGAGGCGATCTTTCACCAGGACAACGTGCCCGAGCAGTGGAAGGACTTTACCGCGCTCAACGCGGAGATGGCTTCTCAGTGTCCGGTGATCACGGAGAAGAAGGCGCCGCTGGCGGAGTCGAGTTAATCAAGCTGCCGCCAAGCTACCTGCTATTCCGACCGCGTCTCTTTCTTCGGCTCGATCACGAGCTTATCTTTCCACGCCAAGTTCTTCGCCGTAGTTGTCGCCCATTCCCAGTCGTTCGGGTCTACGTCTAACAGCGTGACCTTGGTTTGCCCGGCTGCCAGCGCGACCGCTTGCGGCATGTCCATGTAGCGCAACACCTGCATGTAAGCCGCTCCCTCGCGATGTGACTTCGGCGGAGCGGTCAACCTAAGCTCTTGAATGTACGAAGTGGAGGTGAACAGGCTCGCGTAAAGGGCTGCAGCCCCCAACTCACCCGACGCCTCAATCGTTATGGCGGCCTCGGTCTTTGCAATATCGCGAATAGCACGAATCGCCGCTGCGACGTCCCATGCCTGCATTCCCTCGAGCGTTTCACCGAGAAGCATATAGCGCCGGCGAAGCTGCGTTCGCGATTTGATCTGAGGATTTGTGGCCGTTGGTCCGTAGCCGCGCGGCGCGAATAACCAGACTGGTCCATCCGCATCACTTACGCGCTTTCTAAGCTGTGCCAGTGCTTCGTCGTCTTGGTCTCCTCGTCCTTGAAAGGCCTTCTCTATGGGCCGCATCAATGGCTTTCAATAGCTCACTCCAACCTTCTTGATCTAAGAGTTGCAATCGTGGATTACCGTCACGCGCTGGTTCGGTGTTGAGCAAATAGATAGGCAGTGACTGGCCAATCGCGACCTGAATGTCAAACGAAGTAATTCTCAAGGCATCGCGATTTCCCTCCATGGCATGTCTCGGAGGCGCCCATCCCGCGGGGGGTGTGCCTGGCCAAGTTCGATAGAGCTGGATTAACTCACTATTCCCGATCAACTCCCTTAGGTCGTCGCGCGTTGTTGCCGGCGGCGGGCGGCACAAACTGCTGCGTAAACGTCTCGTGGATCGTCGTATTCCGCTGGTCCCTCGGCAGCTCCTCGAAAACTTTCAACTCCTCTGGCTCGAACTGTTTCGTAGCCGCCCGCTCGATCAGCCGCTCCTCGCCGCGAAGATGCTTGTCGAAGAACTTGAAGGCGGCGATCTGCAGCTCCTGCGTGTCCTTGTGCGGCCCAGGGCTGATTTGTAGGCCCAGCTTGTCGGCGGCGTTGTGCAGCTTGTAGATCCGCTTCACCTTGTCATGGACCCGCAGCACGCCGTCGAGCGGAAAAATGTTGTCGCTGTCGGTGTTGGCGATCAATAGCGGCCGCGGCGCAACAGCGCCGCCATCTGCGCATAGTCCCAGCGGTGCTTGTTGAGAAAATACATGCAGTCGCAATGACCTTCCACGACGCCATCGATGACGTGGTTGCGCAAGTCGGTCACGCCGGCCACAGGGGCCGCAGCCTTGATCCGATCGTCGAGCGCCGCGACCCACCAGGAGTACGCGCCGCCGCCGGAGCGCCCCGTCGCGCCCATCCGCTCGCGATCCACCTCCGGCCGCGTCTCCAGGTAATCGAGCGCGCGAATGCAATTCCAAGCCTCGACGCCCGCAGGCGTGTAACCCACGCTGATCCACCACCACATGTTCTCGCGATGCGTGCCGTGGTGGATGCCCTCGATCTCGCCGAGTTGCAGGCTGTCGATGATCAGGCAGACGTAGCCGTGCTCGGCGAACCACGCGCCGTGATGCTGGTAAGTGACCTTGTTGCCGTAGCTGACGCCGTCCTTTTTCACCGGGCCGTGCCCGCAGAGATAAAGAATCGCGGGCGCCGGCTTATCGACGTTCTTCGGCAAGTACAGGTTGCCGGTGACGTACAAGCCCGGCCGCGACTGAAAATGCAGTTTTTCGACGCTGAACTTCTCGCGTTCGACCTTGCCGGTGACGACGGCCGCCAGATCGGTTTTCTCTGGCCGCGGAGAAAGGCCCAGCATGTCGAAGAGCTTTTCGCGAAACTCGCCGCGGCGCTCTTCCCATTTCGCGAGCGTGTCGATGTCCGTTCAAACACGCCGCCTCGATCGCCTCCGTCCGTCCGCGCAAGTAATCCGCATGCCAGCGATCGCCGCGAGCGGTTGCAGATTCTTTCGCTTCCTCGCCGTGCGCAAACGCAGAGACGAGAAGCGCGACCAACAAAACGTACGACATTCGCATCGAAGTCCTCCGCAATCAGCGAAATAGGCAGCTCAATTGCCGGCGGCAACGGCTGGCGTCGCAGCATCCAATAAGGATGCTTGGCGAGCGGCCAAGGAATCAAGCACAATATCGACCGTCGGCGTTGCCTCCTTGTCATCCTCCCGCACAAACCGAAATCGGCAGCAGTCGCCGCCGGTCGAAATGGTCGAAGGCCGCTCGGCTCGCACCGGACGATTCGAATCGTCGAGCAACTGCATCCAGTTGCGGTCCCAGTTGCACAGCGTCAACGTCAGGCCCGGCACGCCGTGATCCACGAAAAACTGATGAAACTGCGCAGCGCCGCACGAGCATGTCCACGTGCCGCTCGCCCTGCTCCTGGTCGAACACCATCGTGTCGCCATAGTTGCGGCGGCCAAGCGTGATGAAGTTCATCCGCGACAGCTTGCCCACCGGGTCGCGATACAGCTTGAGAAACGCGCGGACCATGAGATTCATCGGCCTACGCAACGTCTGCTCCATTGCCTCCTTCACCACGCCAAACGCTACCGTCGCGTCGCCGGTTTGCTCCCGCACCACGCGGTACGCTCCCAGGATGTGCGAGCACATCATCTGGATCATATGCCCTTTGCGATCCAGGTTGGTTGTTGTGCGCAACTCATAGATGTCTTCGGCTTGGCGTCGCGCTTCTTTCGACCACCGCCCGGCATTGGGGCCGGCAATCGATCGAATTTGTTCACAGAAGCGGCGCAAGAAAGTGTGCCGCCAGTACCGCCCCTGTAGCCCGCCGAAGCGTTTAGACATGGGAACCCTCAGCCGATCGCTTGCGCTCGCATTATCGGCTGAGGGTCGGGGGGAATGCAACGCGGGCTATTCGAGTGTGGAATTTGGCTGTTTTATCCGCTCAATTTTGCTTTCCGTCGAGCGAAGCTCGTCGAACGCTTTGAGCATCTGACCCAAGAGCTCGATGCGGCGCTTTTCGAGCGTTTCCAACTCCGGTGCGGCAGCGCGTTCCGCCGGCTCGCTGCGCTTAATGATGTCGAGCACGGCGGTGGAGGAGTCGGGAAGACATGGTTCGTCGAGCACGGTCACGCCGTCGGCAAGCGTGATCAGCCTGGTGCTCTGAAGCGTCACGATCCGCGGCTCCACTTCGACTCCGACCTTCTTGGCAATTTTCTCCAGGGTGCGCTCGAGCCGCTGGATGCGCTCTTCGCAAATGCTCGGCTCGGGGATGAGCGTGTAATTCGCAGGCGCGATGCCGGGCGGTTGGTAGGGCCCTGCCACGGCCGGAATTTCGGCCAGAAGGCACGCGGCCACCGTCAGAATGAGAAACAAACGGAGTCGAAAGGTTGTCATGGCAGATTCCTGTTTGTGAGGGCAATCGTTATTGGATTTGACGAGCCACAGAGCGCGACAGTTTTGTGCTGGACCAAAAAAACGCGGCACGCGCACTACATGCTTGCGCTATAATCCATGAATGACGCCCGCGCCGCTGGAAAACACGATTCGCACGCCGCGATCAGCTTACATTCACGTTCCGTTCTGCGCCCGCCGCTGCGGGTACTGTAACTTTACGCTCGTCGCCGGCCACGACAAATTGATCGAGCCATACCTCGCAGCGCTCGAAATTGAGCTGGGTTGGCTCGGCACGCCGTGCGAAGTCGATACGCTGTTTTTCGGCGGCGGCACTCCCACACAGCTTCACGGCGATCGATTGCGGCGGCTTTTCGAGGCAGTGCTCGCTTGGCATCCGCTGGCTGCCGGCTGTGAGTTCTCCGTCGAAGCCAACCCTGCCGACATCAGCGATGAGACGGTATCCATCCTCGCTCAATATGGCGTCAGGCGCGTCAGCCTCGGCGCTCAGTCGTTCAACGACGACAAACTCCGCGCGCTGGAGCGCGACCACACCGCCACCGACGTTGCGCGTGCGGTGCAAACGTTGCGGCAATACCCATTCGACCTCTCGCTCGACCTGATTTTCGCCGCTCCCGGCGAAACCTTGGACGAATCGCGCGCCGACCTCGCCGCCGCTATCGACCTCGTGCCCGACCACATTTCCACGTATGGGCTTACGTTCGAGCGCGGCACGACGTTCTGGAATCGCCGCTCGCATGGAGCGCTACAACAAGCCGACGACGAATTGGAACGGGCGATGTATGAAACTGCGATCGACACGCTCACCGCCGCCGGTTTCGAGCACTACGAGGTCTCGAACTTCGCGCGCCCGGGCCACCGCTGCCGCCACAACGAGCGATACTGGCTTGGCGAGGAGTATTTTGCCGCGGGTCCCGGAGCGGCCCGCTACGTCGCAGGCGTGCGCTCGACCAACCATCGCAGCACTTCGAACTATATCGAGCGGGTGCTGCGTGGGGATTCGCCGGTCACGGAGCAAGAGCAACTATCGGCGGAGGATCGTGCTCGAGAGCTGCTCGTCTTCGCGTTGCGGCGGCTTGAAGGCGTTTCGCGCGACTGGTTTCGCGAGCGGACCAGCCTGGAAATCGAGGACCTCGTCGGCGAGCCGCTTGGCCGCTTCGTCGAGCTCGGATTGATGATCGACGACGGCAGTCGAATCAAGCTAACTCGCGCCGGTTTGCTCGTGAGCGATTCACTGTGGGGCGAGTTTTTGGTTGGCTCTAACCAATCCGCTCCTTCCCCATCCACTGTCGCAGCGCCTCGGGCACCGTCACGCTCCCATCGGCGTTCTGATAATTCTCCAACACCGCGATGATCCCGCGGCTGCATGCGATGGCGGTGCCGTTGAGCGTGTGCACGAACTGTGTTCCCTTCTCACCCTTCTTTCGATAGCGGATAGCGAGCCGCCGCGCCTGGTAGTCGGTGCAGTTGCTAGTGCTCGTCACCTCGCCGTACTCCCCCTGTTCGCCCCGGCCGGGCATCCACGCCTCCAGATCGAACTTCCGATACGCCGGCCCGCCAAGGTCGCCGGTCGCCGTATCGACCACGCGATACGGAATCCCCAGCCCATCGAACAGCCGGCACTCCAGATCGCAGAACGCCGCGAGCGTCGCCTCGCTCTGCTCGGGCGTGGTGAACGCGAACATCTCGACCTTGGTGAACTGGTGCACGCGGTACAGCCCGCGTGTCGCGCGGCCATCGGCGCCCGCCTCGGTGCGATAGCAATGACTCACGCCCGCGATTTTGATCGGCAGTTGCCCCTCGTCGAGCACCGACTCGGCCAGCGATCCGCCGAGCGTGATCTCGGCTGTCGCGATCAAGCTCAGGTCGCTGTTCTCGATGCTGTAAATCTGCGTCTCCGGCCCGCGCGGGCTGAAACCGGTGCCTTGAAGTATCTCGTTGCGCGCCAGGTCGGGCGTGATCATCAACGTGAAACCTTCGCGCGACAAGAGATCGACCGCGTACCGTTGCAGCGCCAGCTCCAACAGCACCGCGTCGTTCTTCAAGAAGTAAAATCCGTGCCCGGCAACCTTCGCGCCCGCTTCAAAATCGATCAGGCCCAACCGCTCGGCGATCTCGACGTGGTCGAGCGGCTTGAACTCGAACCGCCGCGGCTCGTGCTTGCCACGGCGCAGCTTCGCGGTTGGCGGTGTCGTCGGTGCCAATCGGCGCGTCGGGATGACTGAGATTTGGAATCTGCTTGAGGATCGCGTCGGCTTCGGCGACTATCTCATCCAGCTCGGCCTGAGCCTTCGTGCACAGATCGCGCAGTTTGCGACCTTCTTCCTTGCGAGCTTCGCGCTCGGCCGCGTCCATGGCCTTGCCGATCGACTTGCTGACCTCGTTCGCCTGCCGGTTGAAGTCGTCCACCTGCTGCTGTTTGGCCTTCCGCGCCTGCTCGAGGCCGGCAAAGCGGTCCACGTCGGCGCGGCGAATTCCGCCGTGCGCAGTTTTGCTTTACCAATTCCAGGTTCTCAACAACAAATCGCCGATCGAGCATGCTTTGCTATTTACCTTTGGTTCCCTTTGCCAACTCCTGCCACAATAGTGCGCTCGCCTTGATCCCTTTGTGAAAATCCTCCAACGAAAACTTTTCGTTCGGGCTGTGCGTGTTGTCGTCGTCCTGGCCCCAGCCCAAGAGCAGCACATCCACGCCGAGCTGCTGGCGAAATGCATTAACCACCGGGATCGATCCCCCCTCGCGGATAAACACCGGCGCGCGGCCGAACGCCCGCTCGATCGCGCGCGACGCGGCGGCCATGTAGGGACTGTCGAGCGACATCACCACACCCGGCGCCGCGCCGTGCTTGAGCAATTCCCACTTGATCCCCGGCGGGCACAGTTCGCCGAGTCGCTGCTCCAACGCAGCCGTGATCTTCTTGGGGTCTTGGTTTGGCACCAGGCGGAAGCTGAACTTCGCGCTGGCGGTCGCCGGAAGTATGGTCTTCGCGCCTTCGCCTTGGTAACCGCTGGTCAGCCCGTTGATGTCGAACGTCGGCCGCGCCCAGCGGCGCTCCAGAGTGCTGTACCCTTCCTCGCCGGTGACCGCCGCGACGCCGAGCTTCTTCATGAACTCCGCGTCGTTGAATCCAAGTTGCCGGAATTGCTCGCGCTCGCGGTCGGCCAGCGGAACCACGTCGTCATAAAAGCCCGGCAGCGTTGCGCGCCCCTGTTCGTCGCGGAGCGCCGCGAGCATCTTGCACAGTGCATTGGCCGGATTGGTCACTGCTCCGCCAAACGTACCCGAGTGTAGGTCCTGCTTTGGCCCCGTCAGGCGGACCTCGAAATACGCCAGCCCCTTCAGGCCGTACGTGATCGCCGGCCGCCCGGGTGCGAACTGGCTCGTGTCGCTGATCACCGCCACGTCGCAGGCCAGCCGCTCCTTGTTTTTTGGAATGAACTCAAACAGGTTATGGCTGCTGGTTTCTTCCTCGCCTTCGATCAGGAACTTCAGGTTGACCGGCAGCCGGCCCTCGGCCTTCACCCAGGCCTCGGCCCCTTTCACGTGCGTGAGCATCTGGCCCTTGTCGTCGGTCGCGCCGCGTGCGTACAGGTTCCCGTCGCGGCGAGTCGGCTCAAATGGCGGCGTGATCCACTCCTTCAGCGGGTCGGGCGGCTGCACGTCGTAATGGCCGTAGACGAGCACCGTCGGCGCGCCGTCAATCCGCGGCGACTCGGCGAACACCAGCGGATGCCCGGCCGTCGAAATCAGCTCCGACTTGAAGCCGAGCGACTGGAATTGCTTGAGCACCCATTCGGCCGCTCGGCGTACGTCTTCCTTGTGCTTGCTGTCGGCGCTCACGCTGGGAATGCGCAAAAGCTCGCAAAGTTCGTCTTCGAACCGCTGGCGGTTCGCCGTGAGATAATCCTCAAGCTTGGACATAATCTGGTCCCACATTCTCACTCTTGCCCGCGGTATCCTATAATAAACCCGTCCAAGCAGAAAGCGTCGCCAATCGTCCGCGAGATTCGATCGAGGTGTGTGAGATGTCCGACGAGCAAAGTGTAGCCGTCGCCGAACCCGTCCAGGAAACTGTCACGCGCAACGAAAAGCGCAAGAAACAGAAGCCAAAGCGCCAGCCGCGCTATCACGTGATTCTCTGGAACGACGAGGACCACACCTACCATTACGTGATCCGGATGCTCAAGGAGCTGTTTGGCCATCCCGACGAGAAGGGCTATCAGCTCGCCAAGGAAGTTGATTCCCGCGGCCGCGCGATCGTGCTCACCACCACGCGCAAACGCGCCGAGCTCAAGGCCGAGCAGATCCAGGCCTACGGCAAGGACGACAACATCCAGGGCTGCAAAGGCTCGATGTGGGCCTCTATCGAAGCGGAGAGCTGAGGGACGAACCACGAAGCTCGGTACGCTGAGACCAATGACCGATGCGCGAAAGTTGGCGTAAAGCGTATGCAAACTGAGGCGAGATCGCGCAACTTAGCGGCGGAACTTACGGGCTTGGTGCTGTCTCTTCTGGCCGGTTCTGCAGCGGGCATGCTTGTCCCTATCAAGGCGGAAGGTGGTCTTGCCACTGTTGTAACCTTTGCCGCAATTGGCGCGGTGGTTTGGACACGGCGCCGCCAACCACCACGCACCACCATTGCCGTATGCTTCTTGTTGCTGGTTCTTGGCTGGCCGATTGTCTTTGTGTTGCTCGATTGGCTTCATCAGTATTACTGACCAGTTACCGACATTTTCCTATCCACCACTTCAAATCACGTGCGCAGCACATTTGGCGAGTTGTCGCCCCGGTACCGACGCTGGAGGCATCGCATCTTCAGACCCATTCATGGGGTCTTTCTCCGTTTAGGCCCGTGCTTTTAGCACGGGTCGCTCGACCGTGCCCCGTCATCTCTCAGCCTCGTTTACGAGGCTTCCCGTCACCCGCCTTGAGGCGCCCTGATTCAAAGTCCTGCCGGAGTCGCGCAGCAACTTATTTGCGGGTCACCGAAGGCGGGCCCGCAAACAAGAAACACAGCAGCGCCGGCGCCAATCGCCTGACAAAACCCCTTACTGCTTTCCTGGCTTCCTTAGAAAACTTGCCCGCAAATCGGTTCACCTGTCCCGGCGCACCGAGTTCGACCTTCGAGTCGCTTTCCTTGGCGGCTTTGCGCGAGCAACTCACACCCGCGGCAGAATCACGTCTTCCATCCAGTGGTGCTTCAATTCCTTGACGAGCGACAAGAACTTCGGCATATCGACGGGCTTGGTCAGAAAGCTCTCCACGGCCAGTTGCTGGCTGCGCAGCTCGTCTTCGTACTCCTTCGAACCGGTGATCACCACCACGGGAATCGAACACAGGCCGGAGTCGCCCCTGACTTCGCCCAATACTTCGCGGCCATCCACCTTAGGCAGGTTCAGGTCCAACAGGATCAGGTCGGGCCGCGGCGCACGGGCGAACTTTCCCTTCCGGCGCAAAAACTCCAGGGCCTCCTCGCCGTCGCGAATCAGCGTCATCCGGTGCTTCACGCCTCCTTGCTCCAAAGCGTTCATCGTCAGCGCGGCATCCGACAGGCTGTCCTCGACAAGCAGAATCTCCATCGGTCGGCCAATCAGCTCGCGGCTCATGGTTCGCTCCGTGAAAACTAGAATGCTCCCAACCTTGCGGGGTGCGCAATACCTTATAATCCAACCACCACCTTAAGTATGGCTCACCCTTTAATGCCGGCCCGCTGCTCTTCAACTATTTTTGACGCGCCCCCACACGTGAATCAATAGACTATGCCCACGCTGCGCACCGTTACACTCGGCTGCAAGGTGAACCAGTACGAAACGGAGTTCTTGCGCCAAGGTCTTTCCGCGATCGGTTACCGCGACGCCGCGACCGAAGAGCGGGCCGACCTGTGTATCGTCAACACTTGCACGGTCACGCACGAGGGGGACGCCAAGAGCCGCCAAACGATCCGGCAGCTTGCCCGACGCAACCCGGGGACGCGAATCGTCGTGATGGGCTGCTACGCCACACGTGCGCCCGCCGAAGTGGCGGCGCTTCCGGCCGTCGCCGAAGTCATCACCGACAAGCGCGAGCTGCCGGACCTGCTTGGGCGTTTTGGCGTCGTCGATGTGCCGACTGGCATCTCGACCTTTGCCAACCACCAGCGGGCTTACATCAAAGTGCAGGATGGCTGCATGCTGCGGTGCAGCTTCTGCATCATTCCGCACGTCCGCCCGCATCTGACCAGCAGGCCGGCGGAACACATTGCCGAGGAGGTCCGCCGCCTGTATGCCAACGGCTATCGTGAGTTCGTATTGACCGGGATTCACCTGGGCCACTACGGCGTCGAATGGAACCGCGGCCGGCCGAAGCGCGATTGGTTGCGGTTGTCACATCTTGTTGCGCGACTCAGCGAAATTGAAGGGGATTTCCGACTCCGCCTGTCGAGCATCGAAGCCACCGAGGTCACGCGCGAGTTGATCGACGTGATGGCCAGCAACCCGCATAAGGTCTGCCCCCACTTGCACATTTCGCTCCAGAGCGGCTCGGAGCGCGTGCTCGCACGGATGCGGCGCCGCTGGGGCGCCAAGCGGTTCGTTGACCGTTGCAAGCTGGTTCAACAATCGCTCGAACTGCCCGCGATCACGACCGACATCATCGTCGGCTTCCCAGGCGAAACCGAGGCCGACTTTCAGGCGACGTGCGACGTCGCGCGCGAGATCGGTTTCTCCAAGATTCACATCTTTCCGTATAGCGCTCGCCGCGGAACGAGCGCGGCGGAGATGCCCGACCAGACGCCGGCGGAAGTAAAGGCCGACCGCGTCAAGCGGCTGCAATCGATTTCGGCCGAGCTGCGCGATGCTTATTATCGGCGATTGCTAGGAAAGCGGTTGCGCGTGCTGGTCGAATCGCCTGCCGCCGACCGGCCGAACCGGATGGTCGGCACATCGTGTCGCTATGCTCCCGTCGAATTCGAAGGATCGATTGGCGAGCGTAAGCAGTTTGTCGAGGTCGTCGCGCGATCCATGGAATGCGGAATGATCATCGGCGAGCGCATGCTAGCACGTGACTCGCGATGCCCAACGCGCTCTGGCAGCTACGCCGTCGCGCCGCTACACTTCCCCCGCTTTTCGTAGGGCCATTCAATCTGGGGGCAGTCATCTCCTCGACGGCGGGTATTCCATGCACAAGCGATTTTTCGTCGCGGCGGTGTGGCTGTTCGTACTGATGCTGCTGTCGCCGGGCTTCGCCTTCGGCCAATCGCCGTGGAAGAAGCTCGTTCCGTTCAAACGCGTCGAAGCCGACCCGCAGAAGTCATACGCCGTGACCGATACCAATGGCCCGTGGATGATCGTGGCCACGGTGTTCCGCGGCGAACAGGCCGAGGAAAAGGCTCGCAAGCTTGCGCTGGAGCTGCGCAAGAAGCACAAGCTGGAGGCGTACACGCACGCGCAAGTCTTCGACTACACGCAAGGCGTCCGCGGGCGCGGAATCGATAGATACGGCAACCCCAAGGTGATGAAGTACGCGCAGGACGAGGCGATTAAGGAAGTGGCCGTGCTGGTGGGCAACTTCGCCAGCGTCGAAGACGACCGTGCCACCGACATGCTCAAGAAGGTCAAGTCGCTGGAGCCCGCAGCGCTGCGAGAGTCCGACGGCGACGATCAGGTGTTTGGCGAGCTGCGCCGCGCGGTGAACTTGAAGCGCAAGAAGGGTCCGATGGGGAACGCGTTTTTGGCCTCAAACCCGATCCTGCCGCCAGAGTTTTTTACGGCCGCCGGCGTGGACAAGCTCGTGCTTGATATGAACAAAGAGGTACCCAACAGCCTGTTGGATTGCCCCGGTAAGTTCACGATCAAAGTGGCGACGTTCACGGGCAGCTCGGTGATCGATCAGCGGAAGATTCGCGAGGTGTCGCAGGGCAAGCGGATGGAGTACTCGTTGCAAGAAGCCGCCGAGCACGCGCACCTATTGACCAATGAACTACGCAAGCTCGGCTTCGAGGCGTATGAGTTTCACAACCGCGAGCAATCGATTGTGACCGTCGGCGGGTTCAACCAGCTCACGTCTCCTGGCCCCACCGGCCAGCCGGTCGATAACCCGGAGATCCAGCGCCTGCTGGCCGGGTTTGGCATGCAGGTCGCTTCGCAGCCGGGCAAGCCCTTTATGCACATTGCCGGGACGGAGCTGGACCGGCGCAAGCAGCAGTTCCCGACATGCTGGAGCAAGCTCGACTTGCAACCGTCCGTCATGCCGGTTCCGCGGCGGCCGGTGAGCGCGGCGTTTGCGCGGTAGCCACAGGTTCCCCTGCCACAAAGCCGCCAATAACTCACCAGCGTTGGATACGCAGACCATCAATCTGATCAAAGTGACGGTCGCGAGTTGCGAGCGTGAGACCGTGCTGAACCGCCGTGGCCGCAATCCATAGATCGTTCTCGGGGATTGGCGTGCCTTTCAACTCTAATTCTTCCATAGCTTTCAGCAGTGGCCTTATCGCAACTCAGAATCACAGCCGTCCGCATCAAATCGTGAATCCGGTCAACGTTTTCATCAATTTGCGAGGACTTAAAAGCACAAAATAGAGCTCGCCCAGCACCACAATGGAAAGAGCAACGTCCTCCGCCAAGGCAAGCTTTGCGAGGACCTCGGCGTCCTGCTTGAAAATTGGAATGACGACGTTCGTATCCAGCAGGATGCTACCAACCATCGGAATCGATCCGTTCGCACGCTCCCTCAATTGCCCTGCTCATTGCTTCACAATCCTCCGGAGTGATTGTCCCGGCGAACTGAGCAAAGACTTGCCAGGGACGCCGATTCGTTTCGGCTGGCGGAGGCTGCGCGCGAAGTCCAGCACCTGAGCTTGCTGGTCATTCGACAAGCTATCCAGTTCCTTGAGCAGGTTGTCGCGTATGTCCGAGTTCACGCCAATACCTCGCCGATTTAGGCTAGACGCACCTCAATTATACACTACCCCGATGCGGATAGCAGCTTCAAATCGGCGCGCTGCGTCTCGTACGTCGTGTCGAACGCCAGGGCGACCGGATCGGGTGAGACGCCCCAGTGCTCGCAAGCCGAGCGGTAAATGTCGGGCCACCAGTTGCGATGCTGCGTCAGCCCTTCTTCCAAATATCGGCGCCAATGCGAGACGACTTTCGTCCAGCAGCGGTCGCCGTATTCGAGCGACTCCTTGAGGTTGGCGAAGTCTTTCACGTACCAGTCGCGGCCAATACGGGCATGCAGCACCTCGTCGGCCCAGTCGAAATCCTGAAACAGCCCCGACAGCGGCTGGCCCGACTGCGTGCCAACCTCAAATTCGTAACGCTTGCCGGTGCGCGGCATGAGCCCTTGTTCGATGTAGTACAGCACCGCATGCCGCTCGATGGCGTTGAGCTGGGTGTTGAGATTGAGCGACCAGGTGAAGTTGATCGGGATCTTCGTCCAATCGATGCCGAGGCTGGCGAAGCCGACCTCGCCCATCATCGCGTGGCGCGCTTCATCCCAAAGCTGCCGCGACATCTCCAGGTAATAGCCCCACGGCTTTCCCGGCGTTTCGGCGATGATGCTGGCCATCATCTCGGGTACGTCGATCTCGCGCATTCGCTTGTAGAACATCATCAGCGTCTTGTCGCGCGCGGCGAAGCTGCTCGTCGTAGAGAAAGGCCTCGGGGTTGACGCCGGCGTTGTACGAGTCCTGAAACCGCTCATCGCGCTTGGGGACAGCATCGTACTTGTAAGGCTGAGCCGAGTAATGCGGCTTCGGCGACTGCGATGTCTTCACGGCTGTTCCATCGACGCCGCCCGCCGCCGCCAGACATTCGTCGAGCAGCTTCGAACAGTCCGCCAGCTTCGTGCGTTTTGCTTCATCGACGAGTGACGTCAGGGCTTGCTCGCCGAACCTCCCCATGTCGGTCAACTCCATCATCGCGAATCGCAGCGCGCGAATGCTTGGAGCGTCGGCAAGTTTGTGCGTCTCGCGGAGGTATTTCTCGCAGGCCGCGCTCAGGGCGGGGATGGCCTCGGCATACAATCCGTAGACCAGCGTCTCGGTCGTCGGCGCACAAAGAATCTCATTGAAGTACAGCGCAAGCGCCTCATGGGGCACGTCCTCCAGACCCAGCGGCGGCTCGCGCATCTCGCCGACGCGCTTGCGGAGCGCGGTCGCGTGCTCGGCGCACAAATACGCGTGGTGACTGAACGCGGTTTTTAGCTCGTAGATCGGCTCGGCGGTTATCCGCGCGGTGAAGATCTCGTGTATCCGCTTGAAGCAGTAGTGGAATCGCTTCAATCGCGTGACGCACTCTTGGACCGATAGCCCCGGCCGCTGCGCATCGTCCATCGAGCACAGCCCGGCCAAGGGGGGCAGATTGCGGTAGGTCTTGTAGGTCATGTCCGTGGTCCGTGGTCAGTTGTCAGTGTTTGGGACGAGCGACGAATTTGATTTTCATCTGGCGCCGGCGGCCTTTTCAAGCTGCAGGACCATCCGCGCGACGCGTGCCGACCATTTTTCGGTGCTTAGCTGCGTGGTCTGGATGCGGGCGGCCCACAGCGGGAACGACAGCGGTGTCAGCCGCCGCGTGAAGCGGACCAAGAACTCGCACGATGAGAGCCGCGCCAGCGCCACGTTGAGCCGGCTCAGCTCCAATTGGCGCTCCAGCACCTCGCGGCGAGCTTGTGCCAAAAGCAAGTTCTGCGGGTCGTACTCGCGAAAGACGTCGTAAATCAGGCTGCTAGAGGCTTGAAGTTGCCGCGCGCTCTTCGGCGCGCCTGGGTAGCCCGGAATGACCAGTCCCGCTACGCGCGCGATGTCTCGAAACTGCCGCCGCGCCAGCTCGGTCGAGTTGAGGCAATCGAGCAAATCGTCGAGCAGATCCGCGTTCGTGAACAGCCGCCGCCAGCGGTCCTCTTCAAAGTCGAGCGGGATGTTCGACAGCATCTCAAAGCCGTAATCGTTCGGCGTAATCGTAATCGAACACGGCGTGTCGCGCGAGATGCGATGCGCAACCAACGACGCCAACCCCTCGTTCACACTGCGCCCCTCGAACGGATACATGAAGAGTTGATGTCCCTCGCGGACTTGCGATCGCTCGATGAGAAGCTGGTTCGGCGCGGGCAGCTCGGACCAGGCACGCTGTAGCTCGAGCAGCGGCTCGACCGTCGTCATTTCCGGTCCGGTATATTCCCCTTGTCGCGCCTCGTCGAACTTGCTGCGCACGGCATCGGCCATCTGCGTGCTCAGCGGAAATCGCCCGCCGTCCCATCGCGGCACGACGCCGGTTGGTTTGGCACTCTTTCGCACGTACGCGGTCATCTCCTTGGTGCGAACGAACTCGAGCATGTCACCGGCAAACACGAACCGATCACCGGGGCGCAGCCGCGCGATGAAAGACTCCTCGATTGTCCCCAGCGCCGTGCCGCGCATCAGCTTGACCTGCATCATGTGGTCGCCGGCGATCGTGCCGATGCTCATGCGGTGCAACCGCTCGATCGCGCGGCTGGTCGGCACGTATCGATCGCCGATCTTTGTGATCCTTGAAAACTGCGGGTAAGCGTGCAATGCACCGCCGCGCGTCACGAAGTCCATCGCCCAGTCCCATTCGACCTTGGTGATGTCGCGATAGGCGTGCGTCGTGCGAACCTCGTCAAACAGTTCATTTTCGACAAACCCCCCGGCGCAGGCCGCGGTCACCAGGTGCTGCGTGAGCACATCAAGCGGCTTGGCCAGCGGATCGCGCGGTTCGAGGCGGCGATTACCGGCCGCCTCGCGCGCGGCGGCATACTCGACCAGCTCAAACGCGTGAGTCGGTACACAGATCACCTTGCTCACCGCGCCGGGCTGATGTCCGCTGCGGCCAGCGCCTGAAGCAGTCGCGCGATGCCCTTGGGGCTGCCAACTTGGATCACCTGTTCGACGGGCGAAAAATCGACGCCGAGATCGAGACTCGATGTACAGACCACGCATCGCAGCGTCCCGTCGCGGAGGCGATTCTCGACGTACGCCCGCAGATCGCGGTCGAGCGAGCCATGATGTACGGCAATCTCCGCCGCCCAATCCGGTCGGGCATGCAACAGCTCGCGAAACCAGATCTCGCACTGCGAACGCGTATTGGTGAAGACCAGCGTAGTGCGCGCCCCCTCGAGCCGCTCGATTACCTGCGGCAACAAGCGGACGCCAAGATGCCCCGACCAGGGAAACCGCTCGATCTCCTCGGGCAGGATCGTTTCGATCTCGATCCGCTTGATCGATTCGCCCGCAACGATGCGGCATGGTGCGCGCCGGCGATCCGATCAAAACTTCCGCAGCTTGCTCCACGTTCGCCAACGTCGCCGAAAGACCCCACGTGCGAAGCCGCGGGTTCCACTTGCGGAGCCGTGCGAGCGCCAGCTCGGTCTGTACGCCGCGCTTCGTGGAGAGCAGCTCGTGCCATTCATCGACCACGACGCAACGCAGCGTGCGAAACTGGTCTCTCGCTTCGGGATAGGAAAGCAACAGCGTCAGGCTCTCCGGCGTCGTAACCAACGCCGTCGGGAGCCGCTCGCGCTGGCGTTGCCGGATGGTTTGCGAGGTGTCGCCCGTGCGGGCCTCGACGCTCCAGGGCAACTCAAAGAACTCAACCGGCCCGCGAAGCGTCGTTAACAGGTCGTTGGCCAGCGCTCGCATCGGCGTGATCCAGATCGCGCAGAACGGCGCGGATCGCCTGCGCAAGCGTAGCCATCGTCTGCGCCGAGCGTCGCTTCGTCTCAACCGCGACGCTTGCTGATCCTCTGGCGTCGCGGACGGCGTAATCTGACTCTGCCGCTGTTGCCCCTCCTGAACCCTGAACCCTGCCTGTGGCGAGCGAAGTCGAGCCGAACCCTGAACCCTCCTCGGCAGTCCACTCCGCCACCAGCCCCAACCAAACCGAATACGACTTCCCCATGCCGGTCGGTGCGTGAACCAAACCGCTCTCGCCGCGCAAATAAGCGGCCCACGCTTCCCGCTGATACGCAAACGGTTTCCAACCGCGCAAAACCAAGGGAGCAGACGATCGATTCGGCAGTTTTCTGACGTGTGTCTCACGGTATCCGAATAGTACGGGCGACGGCTACTGCCAGGCAGAGCGCTGCCATAGAATCCACGCCGTTGTCAGTTTTCCACTTTAGCAAGGAGATTGATTATGAGCTCGGTACGAAGTTTTTTGGCCGTGGCAATCGTGGCTCTCGGTGTCGAGGCGGCAGCGCGCCGATCTGTTCCTACTTGTTGATGGTATTCCGGGCGAATCGACGCAAGTGCAACACCGGGACTGGATCGACGTAGAGAATTACAAGATCAACTTCACTGCCACAGCCGGCCCCGGCGGCGGCCGCGCGGCTCACGCAGTTCGACGTATCCGCCTTCGTCAGCAAAGCCTCGCCCGAGCTTCTCTTGGCATTGCTCAGCGGCCAATTCATCCGCGATATGGAATTGGACATCACGCGCAACACAGCCGGGATGCAGCAAAGCTATGCCAATTGGCTGTTCCAGGATGTAACGGTCACCAACTTCAACCAAAGCAACAACGGCATCCCAAACGAGCGTTCTCTGGATATTTACTCTTTCAACTTTCGCGAATTGGAATACAAGTACACGGAATATGCCCCGGACGGGTCTGTTTCGGGAACAACCAGAGTCGCTTGAGATTTTCAGACGAACTCACAACCCGCCGTCCTAACGACCGGTGTCGTGAACAATTTCGAGTTTGTCACCGGTTCGTTGACGGTCCCCGAACCGAGAACGATTGCGATCGGTTTCATGGGCTTGATAGCCGTCGTATTCCTTGGATTCCTCCGCCGCCCCATCGTTGCTCAAAAAAAGCACTGGCATTGAGCAATGACCATGCTGTGGTTAGCCCATTTTGGTCATTGGTCATTGGTCATCGGTCGTTGGTCATTGGTCATCGGTCGTTGGTCATTGGTCATCGGTCATCGGTCATTGGTCATTGGTCATTGGTCATTCGTTCGTCATTCGGATTTCGTCCTTTGTCATTTTGATGGGCGTACCGCTCGGCCATCGCGCGCATTGTCGCCAGGCTGTCGGCGTCCTCGGGGCGCTTGTCGTGCCGCCAGCGGTTCATACGCGGGAAGCGGACGGCCAGGCCGGACCGATGGCGCGTCGATGGCTGGATGGCCTCGAAATGTAATTCAAAGACCAACTCGGGCTTGACCAGCCGCACCGGTCCGTGCCGCTCGATCGTGTTGCGTCGGACAAACGCATCAACCTGCCGGATTTCTTCGTTCGTGAGCCCGGAGTAGGCCTTGGCCACGGGCACCAGCTCGCCGTCGTGCCAGACGCCGAACGTATAGTCGGTAAACAGGCTCGCGCGGCGGCCGTGCCCGGGCTGCGCGTAGATTAACACCGCATCGATCGCCAAGGGATCGATCTTCCATTTCCACCAGTCCCCCTTTTGGGCGGCCGACACCGTAGGCCGATTCGCGGCGCTTGAACATAATTCCTTCCACGTTGCGCTCGCGCCGTGCGCTGAAGCTCGATCGCCTCATCCCACGATGTCGCCGGCACAAGCGGCGAAACCCGTAGCGCGATGTTGGGCGGCAAGTGACTGACAAGCCCTTCTAGTTTCGCGGCGCTCCGCCAACGGACGTGTCCGCATATCTACGCCCTCGAGCTCAAGCACGTCGAACGCCATGAACACAACCGGCGCCTCGGCAAGCACCTTTGGGCTGAGCTTGATGCGGCCGATGCGAGTCTGTAGTGCTGAAAACGGCAACGGCCGCTCATCGCGCCAGGCAACGATTTCGCCGTCGATTACCGTCCCGTCGCCAATGGCCTTGCCGGCCGCCGCCACTTCCGGAAAGCGGTCGGTCACGAGCTCTTCGCCGCGCGACCATACGAGCAACTGTCCCTGGCGGCGGATGAGCTGGCGCGAATGCCGTCCCATTTCCACTCGGCTTGCCAATCGTCGAGGTTGCCGAGGTCCTGCGGATCGCCTTCCAGCGGGTGCGCAAGGAAGAACGGATAAGGCTGACCCGGATCGGTTCGCTGCGACGTTGGGTGAATGAGCGAGCCGTAGTCGACCGCGGTCGGTTCCCAATGACCCATCAAGCGGTGTTCCATGATTTCCGGCGGAACTCCTGCGACGTTCGCCAGCGCACGCGCTGACGAGCGTTTGCGCGACGCCGACGCGAAACTCACCAAACAACAACTTGTGCCAGATGAAGCGTTCGCGCGCGTCCAGCTCGCGCCACGTGCGGACGACGACCGCTCTTTGCGCCGGCGGCGGCATTCCGGCGAGCGGAACGATCCGCTCTTCGACCAGTTGATGAAGCGAGATATTATGTGACGCTCCGTCTGAGGAGTGTTGTACCGGCGTGGGCAGCGGAGCGCCCGGAGCGCAACCCATGTTGCCCGCCAGGTTTCGCAGACGCCGCGGCATCGACGCCGCAAGCAGCTCGTCGTCGCTGAACAACAGGCCCCGAGCAGGTGTAGCGGTTTCTTGCAGATGAGCGGCGGCCGTATGCCGATCGGGCAACAAAAGCGCCAGCGTCTCAGCAAAGTCGCCCACGGCATGGTACGATTCGTCCACGATCCACGCGGGAAGTCCTGCTTCGGTCGCCAGCCAATCTCGCAGCAGCCGGCTATTGATTACGCGCTTGATTTTGCGGCCAATCAAGAAGAACAACGCCCACGCCGCGTCGCGCGGCTCCGCGGCGGCGAAATCGCGCTCCAAGGCGCGCACCTTTTCTCCGGTGCGCGTCGTCGTATCGAGCTCGTCAAATAGTTGCTTGAACAGCCGCATCATTTATTGCTCATCGTTCACTGTAGGCGCCGCACTCTCAGTCGTTTCGCCTTCGCCCGCGTCGGGATCGCCCCTATCCATTTCTCCTTCAAACGCCGTCGAAATCGCCGAGGCGCGCTTGCCGTGCTCCGCAAGCCAGCGAGTCAGCACCGAGCGATAGCCATGCGTAACGATGACCTCCTCAGCGCCCGTTGCATCGATCGCGCTCAACAAGCCGTCCCAATCCGCGTGATCCGAAATCGCGAACCCCTTATCGACCGCCTGCCAACGCCGCGTGCCGCGAATCTGCATCCAGCCGGAAACGGCGGCCGTTGCCACGTCGCCAAACTTCCGCAGCCACGGCGAATCCGCAGCCGACGGCGGCGCGATCACCATCGCCCGGCCGCGTGTCTCGCGAGCATTCTCCGAGGTCGCGCGGCAGCAATCGGGCAGTTCGATCCCGACCGCACGATACAGCGGAATGAACCGGTCCACCGCGCCGTGCATGAGGAGCGGCCCGATCGACTGGTCAAGCCCGGCGAGCACTCGCTGCGCTTTTCCCAAGGCGTAGGCGAATATCACGCTCGTGCGTCCCGCTTCTTGATTCCTCCGCCACCAAGTATTGACCTCGGCCGTCAGCTCATCATTGGTGCGCCAGCGATAGATCGGCAAGCCAAATGTCGATTCGGTGATGAACACGTGGCAGCGCACCGGCTCGAACGCGTCGCAGGTCCGGTCGGCCAGCGTCTTGTAGTCGCCACTGACCACCCATACTTCGCCGCCGTGCTCTACTCTCACCTGCGCCGAACCGAGGATGTGACCCGCCGGGTGGAGCGACACGCGGACGCCGTTGTGTGCGACGACGTCGCCAAACTGAACTCCCTCGATCGCCGCATCGTCGCCGATCCGCGCACGCAGCACTTCGACTCCCCGATCGGCACACAAGTAGGATTGCGAACCGGGTCGAGCATGGTCGCTGTGTGCGTGCGTGATCACTGCCCGCCGAACCGGCCGCCAAGGGTCGATGTAAAAATCGCCGGAGGCACAATAAAGTCCCCGTTCGGTGTTTTCCAACAATCGCGGCACAAACGCCTCGTCCTATGTTTCAGAAACCTTGGCAGAACTTCAATTCTAGACAGCACGCCATCACGGGGCGATTGGTCAGCGAGGTCCAAACGCCGTACACTGAGGATTGTCGCAACTCGTCACGGTTCTCCGCGTCATATGCTTTCCTCGCTGCCCATCGTCGATCAAACCGCGGGTACCACTGCCTATCCGCTCGCTCAGCCGGCCACGCCGCCGCTGCCGATGTCGCGCGCGAGATGCACGGCACGCGGCTGGGACGAGGTGGACGTGGTGTTCGTCACGCGGCGACGCCTATGTCGATCATCCCAGCTTTGCGATGCGCGCTGATCGGCCGCCTGCTCGAAGTCCGAAGGATTTCGCGTGGCGATTCTCAGCCAGCCCGATTGGCGAAGCTGCGACGCTTGGCGGACGTTCGGCCGGCCGCGGCTGTTCTTCGCGATCTCCGCCGGCAACATGGACTCGATGATCAACCACTACACGGCCAACCGGAAAGTCCGCAACGACGACGCCTACTCGCCGGGCGGGCAAATCGGCCGGCGGCCGGATCGCGCGACGCTCGCTTACTGCCAGCGTGCGCGGGAAGCATACAAGGGGGTGCCGATCATCGCCGGCGGCGTTGAAGCTCAGCTGCGGCGGCTGGCTCACTACGACTACTGGAGCGACAAGGTCCGCCGGCCGATCATCCTCGATTGCAAGGCCGACCTGCTCGTGTTCGGCATGGGCGAGCGGCCGATCGTCGAGATCGCGCGGCGGTTGAACGACGGCGCGACCGTGCGTGACTTGCGCGACATCCGCGGCGTGTGTTACCGCCTCGGCGCGAAGGAAGCGGCGCCGAAGATTGCAGACGGGGAGACAGAAAGACAGGGAGACACGGAGACAGGCCGTTCCGACACGTTAGTTCTGCCCGACTTCGACGCTGTTGCCGACCGACAATGTCACAGCCAAGCTCGCGTTCTGCGACATGACGCGGATCTCGCACCAGGAGACGAATCCTTACAACGCGCGGCGGCTCGTGCAGTATCACGGCGCGGAGGCGGTCGTCGTCAACCCGCCGGCGTTGCCGCTCTCGCAGCCCGAGATGGACCGCGTTTACGGCCTGCCTTACACGCGCAAGCCGCATCCCAGCTACGGCGACGATAAAATTCCCGCGTTCGATGTGATCAAAGACAGCGTGCAGATCATGCGCGGCTGCTTTGGCGGCTGCACGTTTTGCTGCATCACCGCCCACGAAGGGCGCATCATCCAGAGCCGCAGCCAGGATTCCGTGCTCGCCGAAATCCGCAAGATGACCGCCGATCCCGACTTCAAAGGCGTGATCAGCGACATTGGCGGGCCGACCGCCAACATGTACGAGATGCGCTGCACGCGGCCCGAGGTCGAAGCCAAGTGCCGCCGGCTGAGCTGCGTTCATCCGACGATCTGCAAGCTGCTGGGCACGGATCACGGACCGCTCGTCGAGCTGATGCGGCAGGCCGCAGCGAGCCGGGCGTCCGCAAAGTGCTCGTCGCCAGCGGCATCCGCATGGACCTGGCCCGCCGCGATCCGGTCTACATGCGCGAGCTGGCCGAGCATCACGTTGGCGGCTATCTCAAGGTCGCGCCCGAGCACACCGATCCGACGGTGCTCGCGCTGATGAAGAAGCCGGACAACGAGGACTTCATCGAGTTCGACCGCGAGTTCAAGCGAGCCAGCAAGCAGGCCGGCAAAAAGCAGTACCTCATTCCCTACTACATCGCCAGCCATCCGGGCAGCGACTTGAACGCGATGATCGACCTGGCGCTGTTCCTCAAGCGCAACGGCTACAAGCCCGACCAGGTGCAGGATTTTATTCCCAGCCCGTTCGACATCGCCGCCTGCATGTACCACACGGGTCTCGACCCGTTGACGAAGCAGCCGGTGCACATTGCCCAGCACCTCCGCGACCGCAAGCTACAGCGGGCGTTGTTGCAGTTCTTCAAGCCGGAGAACTACTTCGAAGTCCGGCGAGGCGCTCGAGGAGGCCGGCCGGCAAGACCTGATCGGCAACGGCTGCGACTGTTTGATCCCCGCTTCGCCGCCGAAGGCCGCGCTCGACAAGCGCCGCAAGCGCGCCAACGAATCGCTCCGCGAGCAAACCGCCGGCGACCACATCCGCGGCGGACCAGACAAGAGCTACGGCGTCGGTTATCGTCCGGGGCGGAAGGGGCCTGTGCGGCGCGACAAGCGATAGACCACTACCCCGCCACCTGCTTCAACGCCTTGATCGCCTCGTCGTAGTTCGGCTCGTCGGTGACTTCCTTCACCTGCTGGGCATAGACTACCTTGCCGTCCTTGTCGAGCACGAACGTCCCGCGCGCGAGGATCTTCAGCTCCTCGATCAGCATGCCCCAGTTCTTGCCGAAGCTGCGGTCCTGATAGTCGCTGGCACAGCGAAGGTTCTTGATTCCCTCGGCCCCGCAGAACCGGTTCTGAGCAAACGGCAAGTCCAGGCTCACCGTGACCGCGTTGATCCGGTCACCGTACGAAGCCAACTGCTCGTTGAACTTCTTGGTCTGCGTCTGGCACACCGGGCGTGTCGAGCGACGGCACCACGCTCAAGATCGCCGGCTTTCCCTTGAGGTCTGCCAGCTTGATGGTCTTCATCTGCCCGGCTTCAAACGCGTGCAGCGTGAAATCGGGGGCCGGCTGGCCGACCTTCACCGCTTCGCCGGCCAGCGTTAGCGGATTTCCCTTAAACGTGACAGCACCTTGGCGGGCCATAGTTATCCTCACTCGGTTGGATGTGCGATTGATTGAGCCGCACGTGTCTGTGGCGAAGCACATTTTGCACCCACGTTCAGCGCCCGCCAGTATCCCGATTCGCCACCGTGATGCAAGGGCCGGACCCAGGCTTCAGGGTTTCCCGGCGCGCGGGACAGGCTACGGTTCAGTCGGCCGAAGGCGGCGCGATTTCGCGATGTCGATGTTGCCCAAGGTTTTTCTGAGTTTTTTCTATTTAGCGTTGCACGGGCTCGTACAAGGCGTATGATAAATCCTCGGGAGTGACTTCTGCGGCCACTCGGCCAATTGCAAAGGAAGGCGAAGTCCATGATTGAAACCGCGGCGGGTTGGTTTCTTGACGTAGATCGCGGACCCGACTGGCTCTTCATCCGCGTGCACCCGCAGAGCGGCGAAAACGACGCACCGGGTCTGGCCGAAAGCGTCTGGCACGTGCTCGAACAGAGTTTCATTTATCGCGTCGTTCTCGAGCTGCAAGACTTTGCTCTCCTGCGCAGCTCGCTGATCGGCCAGTTGGTGCTGCTTAGCAAGCGCGTGCACTCGCAAGGCGGTATCCTTCGTCTTTGCGGCCTATCGCCCGCCAATCAGGAAGTGCTCCGCACCTGCCGCTTGCAGGGCTCTGCCGGCGTACTGGAACCGCGGCGACGCGGTGATGGGCCACCGTCCGCTACAGCCGCGCTAGTACGCGATGAGCGCGGACTTTGAGTGCGAGATTCTGCACGGCCGATAGTGCTACGCGACCGAACTCTTTCGCGGCACCTCGTGATGCCAGCCCACTTCAAGCTGGTTGTCAATCGCGTGAATGCCATCCAACCGGCGAAGCGCTTCCTGCGCCATCTGCTTCTGATACCAACTCGCCACCTTGCCGTGCAGCGTTACGCGGCCCGCGTTGTTTTCAAACCGCAGTGCCCGCTTGGGCAGGTTCGGGTGGCGGTCAAGCGCCGATTGAACGCGGTCGTCAAGCGAATCGCCGGAGTTGAGCATCGCGACCTCAAGGAAGATAAGCGCGGAGCACCAGCCCAAGCTCTTCGCCCGACCATGGCTCCGCCGACCTGGTCCGCAGCCGCTGTCACTTGATCGGCCGACAAGTGCGCACAGGTAAAGTCGGCGGGCAAATTCGGTCAGAAAAACCTGGAAAAGTCGGTGGGTTATTCCGCACGTAGCGGGCGTACGACCGTGCTTGACGATCACCGCCGGAACCGCGCGCCCCCGTTTTTGGCCGACGGGCGCCAATTGCTCGCGTCGAGGAACGCCGCCGTATCGGCGGGACCGGCGACAGTCGGCGAGGTTTGGCCTTCCGCTGCCGCCTCGACCGGGGCGATGTCATGTGACACTGCCAACTCCCGGCGGCGGGTCGTCGTTCGCGCCACGCTCCGGCGACCACTTCCGCGCCTGCGGCTCGCTCGGTGCCGGTTCGCGGGGCTCTTCTTCGGGAGATGCGCGTTCCGCTGGCTCGGGCGCCGGCCGAAGCCGCCTCGGCTCATTGCCTTGTTGCGGCTCTGCGGATCGCGCACCATCCGCCGGCTGGGGCGCCGGCACAGCGACCGCCTCGGCGTTGCCGCCAGCCCTTTGGCCCAACGGTCTGCCCAATAGCAGCTCGAGCTTCGTGCGAATCAGGTTGTGCTGATACTGCAGTTCCAGCCGCTTCTGGCGGATCTGCGCGACCTTGCGAAGTTGGTCGGAAAGATCGACGGGGTCAAGCACTGCGCCGTCTCCGGGTCTTTCAACAGCTCTCTGGCACGTTCGGCGAGCGGTAGAATCCTCTGGTTGTATTGCGCAGCGCCGCTTCAATCGGCCTGATCTGTAGCCATGCCTCGGCAATGTCGTGCAGCGACGTCATGTGCACTTCGTCGGCCAACGCCTCGTTCACGCGTATCATCGAGGCTGCCTCATACACGTCCCCCTGCTTGAGGTCCCATAGCGGCACCTCCGAGTCGAAGCGCACGCCTGCCGTATCGTCGTCGCGGCGCGAGCCGACCTCAGTCGAATGCCGCGGTCCAATCTCAAAGTCCGGTATCGCCGTCGATTGTGCGTAATCCAGGTCGCGCTGGCTCTTGTAAATCGAAGCCTCGGCCTTCACCAAATCCGGCCGCACCCGGGCTGCCTCGGCCAAAAGCTGATCGAGCGGCGTGGATTCAATAGGCACAACGTCGAGTGTCCCGCGGATCCGTACCAGTTGCGGCGTGCTCAAGCCCATCGCACGCGATAACGTCAGCCGTGCCAACTCCAACTTCGATTCGTTACTCAAACGATCAAACTCGATCTCGGCCGCGTCGATTTCGGTGCCCAGTGCTTCGGCGGGCGTGATCGCACCACCCTCTATCCGTGCGCTCCAAATCAACCGCCTCCTGCGCGATACGTATCATTTCCTGCTGCAACTTAACGAGCTCCTGCAAGAACAGCACTTCGAGCGCCGCGTCGGCTGTCTCCGTGAGCAACAAATGTGCTTCGGTATCGACTGCCCACCGCGCCTCGTCGATGCCCGCCTTCGCGGCGATTTCGGCCAGGTGTCGCTTGCCGCCGGTAGGAACCGTGAACATCACACGCGAAGTAAGCTCGGCAGCGCCCGGATCGCTCGTCGGCGTGTCGGCGTCGAAAATTAGCTTCGGATTGGGAAGGATGCCCGCAGTGATCAGCGTCGCTCGCGCCACTTCAACTTCCCCCGCACGAGCACGAAGCCGCGGGTGATTGTCGAGCGTAAAAAGTCAGCGCCTCTTCGACGGTGAATTCCTGAGGGCTGGCAAGCTCTTGTGCATTGTCCATCCCCGAATGCCCGGTCGCCTGCATCCCCATGGGTCCGGTCACGCATCGGTCTTCCAGCAGCTCCCAGTCCTGATAAGGGTTGGCGCTGGTCCAAAGCCAACCACAACCCGCGGTTGGTCCAAGAAGGATCGTCACCACAACCGCCCAGCAGCGGTGCGCGACCAGTGCGCGAGAGTTTTGCGCAGGATCAAAGTCCATCAAAACGACTTCCTTGTCGTATGCCGGAACCGGCAGCTAAGCGAAAAGGTCTGACTGTTTAACGCGGCTCTTCCCACTGTTCGGCGCGGGTCTCCCGACCCCGCCCGTGTAGCTTCACTGCCCAAAAACCCTTTGGGAGACCAGACTTGTGGCGACCTAATACCAAAAACTGGCGGTCGCGCTAAGAGCGATCCAGACGCCCATAAACGCTGAGAAATCGCATTTTGCTGGCTGCGGCACGGCAATAGTACAAGCCCGGCCAGACGAATGCATGCGTGGAATCTATCAGCGGAGATTGATCGGTAGCCTGCCTGCCGGGTAAAACAACTGACGATATCGGGATCCGATCCGGCCCCGCGCCGATTCGGTTGGCCTCGATGCCCGCCAGACGGCTCTCCCCAAGTCCCAGGACTGGAGGTCCAGCCATGTTGAACATCGTTGGAAAATCGGAGCGTTTCTGCGATCGCGTCTCGCGTCGGAACTTTCTGAAAATCGGCGGCCTGGCGGGCGGAGCACTGACCATCGGCGGCGCGACGCTGGCCGACGTCTTACGGGCAGAAGCCACAAGTCAGCCGGTTAACAAGAAATCTCTGATCAACATCTTCCTGGGCGGCGGGCCGCCGCACTTGGACATGTTCGACCTCAAGCCCGAGGCGCCGACGGAAATTCGGGGCGAGTTCCAGCCAACCAAGACCAACGTGCCGGGGATCGAGATCTGCTCGTTGATGCCGCGGCTGGCAACCATCGCCGACAAGTACGCGATCATCCGCTCGCTGACCGGTATTCGTGACGAGCACTCGTCTTGGCAGACCGAGACCGGCTATAGCGAAAACGACCTGCGCAGCGTCGGCGGTCATCCGAGCCTCGGCGCCGTCGTCGCCAAGGTGCAAGGCGCAACGAACGGGTCCGTGCCGGCGTTCTTCGACCTCACTGGCCACACGCATCACGGCTTCATCGGGCCGACCTATTCCGCGTTTCGACCGGATGGTCAGGGTCGCGCAAACCTGACGCTCAACGGTGTGACCGCTGACCGTCTGACCAATCGCGCGAAGCTGCTTTCGGAGCTGGATCGCGTGCGCCGCGACATGGACGCGGGCGGAATGATGGGCGCGATTGATGAGTTTAATCAGCGTGCGATCGGCGTGATTACTTCGGCTAAGGTGGCCGAAGCGCTCAAGGTCGAGAAGGAAGACGAAAAGGTGCGCGAGCGCTATGGCCTGCGCCGTGGCGACGGCGAGAACTCGCGGTTCCTGTTAGCGCGCCGGTTGATCGAGACCGGCGCCGCGTGGTCAGCTTCAGTTGGGGCGGTTGGGACACGCACGGCGACAACTTCAACGCGCTGCGCCGCATGCTGCCCAAGCTCGACGTCGGCTTAACCGCACTGATCGAAGACCTCGACCAGCGCGGTATGCTCCAGGACACGGCCGTGGTCATGTGGGGCGAATTTGGCCGCACGCCGCGCATCAACAACACCGCGGGCCGCGATCACTGGGCGCGGGCCAGCGCCGCGTTCGTCGCCGGCGGCGGTATGAAGATGGGCCAGGTGATCGGTTCAACCAATCGCTACGCCGAAGCGCCGCAGGATCGGCCGGTCCACCTGCACGAGGTGTTTGCCACGTTCTATCACCTGCTCGGCATCGACCCGAAGACCACAACGCTCGTGGACCACAACGGCCGCCCGCAATACCTGGTCGACCACCCGCAGCCGATTGCAGAGTTGGTGTCGTAGCTGAAGTCGTGAGACTTCAGACTCTGCGTTTCAAACACGCGACGATCGCCTCCTGGTTTCCTGGTCTCAGAGGCATTTTGCATTTCGGCGTGCACGTTTCGGCGTTCCTGGCCTCCAATTTGAATGCTTATCACGTAATTTTCATGCAAATTCCTTGCATGTTATTCGCTCTCGTTTATCTTGCAGGCTGATCGGGTCGGCGGCTATTTGACAACTTGACGACGCGTTGTAGTTCACGAGCGAGGAGCTAATGATAATTCCAGAATTGGTGGCAGGGTCAAAATGCGCGCAACCTGCGAAGCCGCATCGCCGCGCGATCATTCTTTAATTGGCTCTTCGCTTCGCTCTCGGCAATTCTCCTTTCTCTCTTCTATTCACAAGCCGGCGTTGCGCAAATCATCTACGGCTCGTTCGTAGGCGCGAACGTTGACTACATCGATGTCACCGAAATATCGACCACCGGCGATCCAATCCCGCTGTTTAATGCGCCGGCGCCTTCTTTCGACTCTCTCGACTTTAACCCGATCGGATTCGACGCCGTCACATCCGGCGCGGCGGGACTCGACAATACCGGCGGACGGTTGACATTCAGAATTCAAGCTCATGCCGGCCAGTCAATTCCGATTATTAGGTTCAGCGAAGCGGGCGATACTACGTTAACCGGCGCCGGCACCGATAACACCTCCACTCAAGTCACGGCCAGCGGAACCATCACCATCAACGCCGTCGATGGCGCCGCAATCCCACCGATCGTGCGGCCGATCGCGTTGACGTTCACGCCGTCAGGCGGCACCTATGGCCTGGCAACCGACGCCGGTGGTCTGCCGATCTTCCACACGAACTGGACTGGATCCCTGGCGTTAAACGTCGCACAAATCCTGACCACCGAAAGCGTGCCGTTCAGTTTCGGCGCAACGAACGTCTCGATCGATCTAGTCAACACGATATCTGCCCGCAGCGAAGCGGGCACGAACTCACTGATCGGCAAAAAGGACTTCGGCGTCACCGTGGTCCCCATACCGGAGCCCAGCACGTTTGTGCTGCTCGGACTCGCTTCGATCACATTTTTCGGCGTGACAAGGCTCAAACGCACTTCTCGCACGATGCGTCACCAATAATCCAATCCACCTTTTGCACTATCGACACAAACAAATACACCAGGAGCAAATCGTATGGCCTCTCGATCAAGCACACGATCGCGTCTGCTTTCCAAGTTCGCGCTCTTAAGTGGAGTTCTCCTCCTCTTGGCCCTGTTCGCGCCGCCGTCGTATGGCGCTCAGATCAACTACGGAAGCCACATGGGCACTCACTTCACCTTCGTCAACGTGACCGAGGACACCGGCGCCACCGAGCCGCTCCCCTTGTTTGGGGCGCCCACCGTCACCGCCGATTCAATCGACTTTAATCCCGTCGGCTTCGACGCTACGAGCGAGAATGTCGCCAGCGACATCACCGACTCGAACCTGGTGTTCATGGTCACCGCCAAGTCGGGCAGCCGTATTCGCAGCATCACGC
This sequence comes from Pirellulales bacterium, assembly GCA_963829655.1. Classification (GTDB taxonomy): domain Bacteria; phylum Planctomycetota; class Planctomycetia; order Pirellulales; family JALHPA01; genus JBBDYH01. Next base: position 2,722,995 of record CAWHJG010000002.1, on the reverse strand, counting down.
TTACCGAAAGCGGCGACACCTCGCTCGCCGGAAATGTGACCCCCGGTTCCATGGCCACGGCTTCCGCCGTATTCGGCTCCGGCGTGCTCGATATCCACGAAGTCGATTTCTCGGGAATCAATCACATCTCCGTTCCGTTCTCCTTTACGTTTTCGCCATCGGGCGGCACCTACTTCTTGGGCACCGATGGCGGCGGCGGGCCGACTTTCAATACGCAGTGGACCGGCAGCGTGACGCTTGATATCGAAGCCATCTTGATTGCCAACGGCTTTACGATCCCGCCCGGCACGATCGATCCCGACGGCGGCGCCACCAAGATCTCGCTCGACCTGGACGATACGCTCGTCGCGGTGTCGCAACAGGGCACCGAGAGCATGATCAGCAAGAAGGATTTCGGCGCCCGCCTCGTTCGAGCCAACGTTCCGAACGAACCCGGCGGCACACCACAGGTACCGGAGCCAGCCACGCTGGTCCTCGCCGGTTTCGGCGCGGTCGGATTGCTGTTCGCGTTCCGTCGGTGCCGCGCGGCGACAGCCAAGCTGGTCGCCTAAATTAACCGCCACGACGCCACGACCGGTCTCACGCATCCTTCGGCTGGGTTCACGTCAGAAATACCCAAGGACGCCGGGACAAACTCACTGAAAGAAGCTGAACGACGAAGCGGCGAACTGGTTGCCGAGCAAAAACAGCCGGTTGGTGCCCGCCCCGCCGTTGGCATTCATCAGGACCGTGACCTGGTTGCCGACCAGCCCGAGCGTGTCGTCAAGCTGGTCCAGCGTTACACGCATCTCGCCGAGCACGATGTTGTAGCTGGCGTTCACCGCGTCCACGCCGTCGCCGGATCTCACGTTCACAACAGGCGAGCCGGAGCTGGCAGCCGGCCCCACGAGATAATTGCCGTACAACGAGACTGAATCGTCGCCGCCGGTGTGGAGCAGATGCGCATTAGGGGCTGGACCCGAGGTATCGACCGACAGAGTGCGGGCCTGGCAGCGCGCAATCGTAATGGTGTCGTTATTGTTGTACGGCGCGGGGCCGGGCACATGCATCTCTCCGCCCGAAGGAAAGAACTTTGTATACGAATCGACGACAATTCCGGCGGCGCTATAGCAGGTGTCGATGTAGACGGAGTTTTGCCCGTCTGGAATCTCGATACGAATCCCTAAGTTGGCGGCCGAAGTGAGAATGGCGATGATACTACTGGCGGGAGTTCCTGCTGCTGATACTGCCTGAATGAAGATTTGGCCGCCCGAAGTCACGCCCTGCATCGATATCTCTCTGACACTAAGCACGGCGATATCCGCCGCCGATGCGCCGACCATACTGACCGCACCATTGTGACCGTCGTCCCTTATCAAGAGGCTGCCGCCGAAAAAGGCTTTGTATGGGCGGGCGACAAACAGGTCCTGTCCGCTGCTGCTACTGACCCGGCAATTGCCGGCCGCCGAGACCACTCCTGTTTCTCCAAACACGACAATGTCGTCGCCGTCGCGGTCGTCGTCGATGGTCAAGTCGCCAGCCAGATAAACGTTGTCCATGTTGAGAACGTCGCTGCCCCCTTCGAGCTCGACAGTCAGATCGCCGGTCACTCCGCTGATGGTGGCGCTGGCCCCGCCATCGACGGTGGTACCGCTACCCTGGATGGTGAATTCGCCGGGGTTTGAAGTCCCGAAGATGGCGATCACATCGGCCGCCGCATCACCGATAACCCTCAGGTTGCCGTTGGCGTCGAGTGAGGTGGTGACCGCCATAAGTCGACGCGATTCAACCGTCTCGAAGGAAAGCCGGCGTCGTAGTGTTCCCATTCTGGCCCTATTTGACCGACCCATGATGCTGCCTCTTTCGGATGTTGATCGCCAAGGTCTACCTATACATCGCATCTTTCCATGACATTGCGCTTAAAACAGACATATCAATGTCAGTCGGTGTGAACGCGCGGCTCAGGCCACCCAATCTAAGCCCGAACTTAGGCGAGCCTCCACGCCGCTGCTGTGCGCCTATGCAAGCCGCAGCTTAGGTAAGATGGTTTCGCTAGTGCCCGTCACGTACGAAACCGACAATGCCCGAAACCGAGCCGAAACGCCGCTGGCTCCAATTCAGCCTGCGCACTGCTTTATTGGTTTTGCTAATCGCGAGCATCGTCTTCGGTCTCGTCGCGAACCACGCACACAAGCGCCAGGCGGCGATTGCCGCAATTCGAAACAATGGCGGTACGATTCGTTTTGGTCCCGATACCGATCCGAGCTGGTATCAAAAACTTCTTCATCAAATCTTTGGATCGGAAACGTATCAGCCTGTCGAGGGCATCGATATGATCCCAGAGGGCCGGATTAAACTCGAAAAGAAGAACCTTCCGGATGATTTCTTGGCCCAAATCTCGACCTTGTCGGAAACCAAATTTCTCAGCCTCGAAAACACGGCAATATCTGATTCCGATTGGCACAACATCTCGAAATTTCGGGACTTGTACATCATTTATCTTGGACACAGCAATATCCCAGACGAGGGTGTCAAGCATCTCTCTCAGCTTCCAGCTTTAGGCTATTTGCGCCTGGACTCTGCCAAGGAAATCACCGACTCCGCGATTCCATATATCTCGAAACTACCAAGGCTAACGAATCTAATGTTGGACGCTACCAAGATTAACTGATCAAGGGCTTCGGACTCTGTCGCCAGTTTCAAAGCTGGAAACACTTGAACTGAACAACGTGAAAGTCACGTCACACGGCATTGAATTGCTGAAGAACATTCCGTCGCTTAAAACTGTCCTGCTTCATTGGACTGACGTTGATGATCGCGCTCTTGATCATCTTGTCTCGCTTCCCAATATCAACAGCCTTGGTGTTTTTGAAACCCGTGTTACGAGCGAAGGCATACAGCGCTTTCGAAACCTGCATCCACAATGCACCGTCACTGGCCCATAGTCGGCTTCGACTGACTCCATCGCATCTCCCTTCGCTCCTCGATTGCTCTGGTTGGAGACAAACGGGGCCGGGAGTCGTTTTCAGGATGGGGTAGATGGAGACAGTTCAGTGAAGTGAAAACGACTCCCGACCCCTTCGAGTGCCGGACCTACTGGCTGCGTTGACGTGAACGCAATAGGGACTACGCTACTTCTCTCATGGAAGCGTTCTCGCAATTCTGGCCGATCTTTTTGCTCTCGCTCGAAGTCAGCGGAATCGCTGTTTTCGTCAGTTCGCTGATCGGGCTGCCACTGGGAGTTTGGCTGGGTCTGAACTCCTTTCGCGGAAAGTCGCTGGTCATGGGAACGATTCATACCGGGATGGCCCTTCCTCCCGTCGTTGTAGGTTTGCTGCTCTATCTGCTACTCTCCCGCAGCGGCGCATTGGGAAGCCTGGGGTGGCTGTTCTCGCCGCAAGCCATGATTCTCGCTCAAATCGTTCTCGATCTGCCATTCATCATCGGCATCACCGTCGTTGCGGTCGGCGCGGTCCCGCGCCAATTGGAATGGCAACTTCGCTGTCTCGGAGCCACCCCGAACCAGGCACGCTGGGAGATTGTCCGCGAAGCTCGGGCCGGCATTCTTCTTGCCGTGGCGACCGCGTTTGGCAGAAGTCTTTCGGAAGTCGGCGCCGTTTGGCTCGTCGGCGGGAACATCCAAGGCCAAACGCGTGTACTGACGACGGCCATCGTGCTGGAAACAGGAAAGGGCAATTTCGCTCTGGCTTTGTTGCTTGGCGGTGCGTTGCTTGCCATCGCACTCACGATCAATCTGATCATCGTGCGTTATCAATGGCGGGCGCTGCCATGACGCCGCAAGCTGTTTATGAGCTAGAGGACATTCGCAAGAAGCAAGGTGACTCGTTCATCCTGGAGCTAAGCCAGCTCGCAGTCCTCCCGCACGAAACGCTGTGCCTCGTCGGACCGACCGGTGCTGGAAAGAGCACTCTGCTGCGGCTGCTATCTGCACTCGACAAACCGAGCTCAGGACGGCTAGCTTGCCAGGGGCGGCCGATCGGTAACGGCGAGATCGCCCTTGAATCACTGCGACGAATCGTCACGGTTCATCAGCGCCCGCTACTGTTATCTGAATCGGTGCGCTACAACGTCGAATACGGCCTCAAGGTTCGCGGCGTGCGTTTCGCGCGCGACCGATCAGAACCGATGCTGGCGGCGTTGGGTTTGAGCCGAGTGGAAAACCAAGACGCCCGCACATTATCCGGAGGCGAGGCGCAACTTGTGGCGCTGGCCAGGGCGCTGGTCGTGGAGCCCGCCGTGCTATTGTTGGACGAACCAACGGCTCATCTGGATCCGGCCAATGTCGCCTTGGTCGAGAACCTGGTTTGCGAGCAAAAAAAGCGCGTAGGGACGACAATTGTGTGGGCGACACACAACCTATTCCAGGCCCGTCGGATAGCATCCAGAATCGGATTGCTCTTAAGTGGTCAGTTGGTCGAAGTCGCGGAAACAACTACATTCTTTGACCGCCCGAGCGACCAGCGGACGGCGGACTTCGTTGACGGAAAGATGGTGTATTGAAATGCCCCGGGCTTTGTTTTTGTGTCTATGGTGTTTGGTTTGCCTTTTCGGCTGCTCGCACAAACAACCGTCAATGGCCAAGCGGCCCGATTCCACCGAGCCGCAAGCAACGCAGACTATCACGCTGGCCACAACAACCAGCACGCAAGACAGCGGACTGCTTGACGAACTCCTGCCGCCTTTCGAGCGAGAGAGCGGCATCGTGGTGAAGGTGGTAGCGGTCGGCAGTGGCCAGGCGATGGAACTCGGTCGCCGGGGGGATGCCGATGTTCTGCTCGTGCACGCTCCGGAGGTCGAGCAGAAATTTATGGACGAAGGATTTGGCAAGAAGCGGCTGGCCGTAATGCACAACGATTTCATCGTCGTCGGACATCCCGACGACAACGCCAAAGTCAAAGGTACGCGCATCGCAGCCGACGCCTTCCAGACGATCGCGAAGGAGCGAATCGCGTTCGTATCACGTGGCGACGATTCTGGCACGCATAAGAAGGAGCTCGAAATCTGGAAAGCGGCCGGTGTTCAGCCCGAGGGCAGTTGGTACATCAGCGCTGGCTCAGGGATGGCGCAGGCACTGCGAATTGCGAACGAAAAGAAAGCCTACATCTTGTGCGACCGTGCCACGTTTCTTGCGTTGAAGGATGAGCTCGAACTGGCCGTGCTGGTCGAAGGTGATGACCGCCTCCTGAATCGTTATTCAGTCATCACCATAAACGCGGCCAAACACCCGGAGGTCAGCACGCGCGAAGCAGACCGCTTTGCAGAGTTTTTGGTCTCTCGCGACGGTCAAAAGGCGATCGGCGCTTTTGGAGTCGAGCGTTTTGGACAATCCCTATTTGTCCCGGATGCATTGCAGAACGAATCGGATTCAGGGAAGTGAGCGTAACTTCCCCGCCAATTGAACCTAAGGCATTGACGCCTGTCGCACAGCCTGGTCGGCGTCTTCGACCACCTTGCGCTCTTCTACGTCGAGCTGGTCGAAAAGCCGCTTGGCGCGTAGATCGAATGAACGGCGCGGCTCGTGGTCGGCAGAGCTGCGCTGCGATCCGTTGTGAAAGCACCAACCCGCGGCGCCTCCCTTCACAGCTCCGCGCAAATCGGTGAGGAAGTCCGCGGCCGAGGGTTCCCACGTTTCATACCCTCGGCGAAACGGCTCCTGATGGAGGATTGGCACAACGCGTCCCGATTGCTTCACGAGCGCGAGACACTCGCGAGTACGCGCCTCGGTCTGTGCGGGAGACTCGGGATTCCTCGGCCGATGCGGGGTGAGGAAGTCAAGCTCGGCGGTCGAAAGGGCGTCGCGGATGTCGCTCTCATCGAGGTCATGCCCTCCAAATGAAGCGGTCACCAACCGCGGTCCGTCGAGCCGGCGCAGCGAGCTCGCGCATGGATTTCAGCTCCGCGGGGGGCACGTAGCGGTCGTCACGCACATCGCGCTCGTTGGCAAGATCGATGAACCAGTTGCGATGTTGCTTGAGGGCGTTTACGACGGTTTCCACCGCGCGCTTGTGCGACTCGAAGTCCGGCACCCGCCCAGTATTCTTGCCACGCGTAAGAGTCACATCCACTACAAGGCCGCGGCGATCACATTCGGCGACGAGCCACTTGAGCTTGTCCATGTAGGGCTGATTCGGCTGACCGCGCGAGTCCACGGCGGAAACATCATCGCCAAAACTCTCCCACGTCGCCCACACACGCAGCCAGTTGAAGCGGTGGCGTTTAATATCGTCGAGATCCGGTCGGATGAGTTTCTCCGGCGCTCCTAACGCGCCGTAGTAGCTCACGCCCAGCAGGAATGTCGGCTTGCCGTTCAAAGTAAAACGGGCGCTGTCCATGCCAAGGATAGTGGCTTCGGCGGCGGCAGCCGAAAGACTCGAGCCCGAAGCGATCAAGACAGCGAGCGCGACAAATCGCCACTTGAACGCAGACACTGCCGGGGAATTAGTGTTCATGGTCATGGCTCCAACGATACGACAGTTCCATGGCGATTGGAAGACGGACACCTCCGGCATAGTCCAGCAGAATTTGCTTAATAGGTCGGTTGCCGTGTGTACCGGGTGGAGGCCAATTATGAAAAGTAGCCGGTCGCGAGGCCGGTGGTCGAGGCACCGGCCGCACGTTCGTTCATTGTCCCAAGATTCGCTGGTGGAGATTGTTCCATGCATCGCTCGTTGATTTGGTTGACGGTGTTTTGGTCGTTCATTTCGGCGACCGGCTATGCCGCCACGATTATTCATGCGGGGCGGATGATCGACGGTCACAGCGACGAGATGCGCTCCGAAGTCACGATCGTGATAGACGACGGACGCATCACTCGAATCGCCGCCGGGTATCTCGAGCCGGGCAAGGACGACAAGCTGATCTCGCTGCGTGAGCACACCGTCATGCCGGGGCTGATGGACATGCACACGCACTTACAGTCGCAGCACTCGAAGGAGTCGTATACCGAGCGATTCTTCATGGACCAGGCGGAGTATGCCCTTCGTTCGACGGTGCACGCTCGCCGCACGCTCTTGGCCGGTTTTACCACGGTTCGCGACCTCGGCGACAACGGCGTCAACTCGATAGCGCTGCGAAAGGCGATCGACGAGGGATGGGTCGTTGGGCCGCGGATTTTCACGTCGGGCAAATCGATCGCCACGACCGGCGGTCATGCCGACCCGAGCAACGCGCTGCGCGGCGACTACCGCCGCGACCCGGGTCCGGTCGAAGGCGTAATCAACGGCGCAAACGACGCACGCAAGGCGGTCCGCCAGCGCTACAAGGACGGCGCCGATCTGATCAAGCTCACCGCAACCGGCGGGATCCTAAGCTTGGCCGCCAGCGGACAGAACCCGCAATTCACCGACGAGGAGTTGCAGGCCATTGTGTCCGCGGCGAAAGACTACAACATGACCGTAGCCGTTCACGCGCACGGGAGCGAGGGGATGAAGCGTGCCGTGCTCGCGGGCGTCGATTCGATCGAGCATGGGACGTTTATGACCGACGAGATCATCGAGCTGATGCGCGAGAAGGGGACGTTCTGGGTGCCGACGAACATGGCGGGCGAATGGGTTGCCGAGAAGGCCAAAGACGCCGACTATTTTCCGCCGGTAGTCTGCGCCAAGGCCGCAGCGATCGGGCCGGTGATTCGCGCAACGTTTAAGAAGGCACACGCCGCGGGTGTAAAGATCGCCTTTGGCACCGACTCGGGTGTGTCGGCGCACGGCGACAATGCGCGCGAGTTCGAGTTGATGGTCGAAGGCGGCATGCCGCCGATGAAGGCCATTCAATCGGCGACTCGCGAGGCCGCGCGGCTGTTGAAGGTCGAGGACCGGCTAGGAACGCTTGAGGAAAAGAAACTCGCCGATCTGGTGGCGGTCGAGGGGAACCCGCTCGAGGATATTCGAGCGATGCGGAATGTGGTGTTCGTGATGAAAGAGGGAGTGGTTTTTAAGAATCCGTAGGAGACGACGGGGGCGGGCGTCGATTCCGTTTGCCGATTGATCTAGACCTTTCACTTGGTATCGAAATCCACTCCCGACCCCCTTGCGCTTCATGGAGGATGGTATAATTTGAGTAGCTCTAATCAAATGAGTTTCATATGACCATCTCTATCGCCGCTACCTTTGAGAACGGTGCTTTCAAGCCCGAGCAGCCCGTAATTCTGCCGGAGGGGACGAAAGTCCAGCTCCAATTCAATCCGGTTGACCCTGATTTTGATCCGCTGGAGGCTGTGATTGGAATTGGCGAAGGTCCGCCGGAGGGCGACGGCGCTGCCAACCATGATAAGTACATATACGGCAAGATTCGGCCATGATCTTTGTCGATACCTGGGCATGGGTTGCTCTTGCGCTGACGAAGGACCAGTACCATAGAATTGCCATCACGGCGCATCGCCATTTCCTGCGTCAGCGTAAGCGCTACCTGACCACTGATTTTGTTTTGAGCGAGCTGATCGCGCACCTTTACACGACTCTTGCACCCGAACTGGCCCAATCGTTTGTCAATTCGCTGTTTGCGGCGGCCGACTCAGGTGTCTGGGGTTGCGCCTCGTGCCGTAAGGGCCCCCTTCTCAAGTTCCAAACTCTCCTCTAACGCTCGATGCCATACTCTTCGAGCTTGCGATACAACGTCGCCCGCCCCAGGCCGAGCATCTTCGCCGCCTCGGGCACGTTGTTGCCGCTGCGTTTCAGCGCCTCCCGGATCAGCTTTCGCTCCCAGAACTCGATCTGCAGCGACTCCAGCTCATCGGTTCCCGCATCGCGCAGCCCAAGATCGCTAACCTCAATCTGAGGATCGGAGGCGAGCACCGCCGCGCTATCGATCACGTTGCGTAGCTGCCGCACGTTGCCGGGCCACGGATAAGCCAGCAGCTTCTCGCGAGCTTCTTTCGAAACGCCCAGATTCGGCCGGCCGTGTTGACGACGAAAGTGATCGAGAAAGTAGTCGAGTAGAAACTCGATATCGCTGCCGCGGTCGCGTAGCGGCGGAATGATCAGCTCGAACACGCTCAACCGGTAGTACAAATCTTCGCGGAACTTTTTAGCTTTCACGTATTCGAGCAAGTCGCGGTTCGTGGCCGCGATCACCCGAACGTCCACCTTCACCTGCTGCGTCGAACCGACCGCGTGGAACGGATGCCCTTCCAGGATCCGCAATAGCTTGGCCTGTCCTTCCAGCGTGAGCTCGCCGACCTCGTCGAGAAACAGCGTCCCCGTGTCGGCCTGCTGGAAATACCCCTGGTGATCTCGGTCGGCGCTGGTAAAGGCGCCCGCCTTATGCCCAAACAACTGGCTCTCGATCAGATCGTGAGGAATCGCGGCGCAATTCACCGACAGCATCGGGCGATCCGCCCGCGGGCTGGTGCGGTGCACCGCCCGCGCGACCAGCTCTTTGCCCGATCCGCTCTCCCCGCGGATCAGCACGCAGCCTTGCGCTCGCGCGATGCGGCCAATGCGAATTCGCAGCTCCTCAATGCCGCGCGATTTACCGACCAGCTCGTCGTTGCCGGCGGTCTTAAAGACCAATCGGCGATAGTCGGTGGCCAGCGTCGTATGTTCGCGCGCCGCACCAGCGCCACCGACATGATGTTTGCCAGCGAAATCGCGAAATCAAAATCGGCCTGGCGAAAGCGCCCGCGGTCGAGATAAGCGTGAATCGCCCCAATCACCGCTCGCTCGCTGATCAACGGCACGCACAACGCGTCGGCAAACGCCGCCAGGCTCGCCGATGCGTCGCCCCGCTGCTTGTTCACCCACACCGCGTGCCCTTGCTTGCAGACCAGCTCGGTCAGCGACTCGCTCAGGTGCATCGAATCCGCGGCGCCCGTCGGAATCAATAGCTTCGGCTTGAGCTTGCCTTCCTCGTCCGCCCACAAAAACGCCGCCACGGTCGCATGCGCCTGCGCCTTCAAAAGCTCCAGCGAGACGCGCACCACTTCGTCGGGCTGCTCGCAACCCAAAAGCTTGATGCTCAACTGATACAAGATCAACAGTTGCTTCGCCTGCTCGTTGTCCCGAATCGCCGCAAGCGCGAACTGATCCGTGTCCATCGTCACCGGGCGATCGCTGACCAGCGTATGCTGGATGCCATCGGCCGGGTCATACACTGTCAGCGGCTCGTCGGACAGCTCGAACGAAAACTCCGCCGAGCCGATCCGCACTGAGTGACCACTGTCGAGAATCGCGTCGTCGATCCGCTGCCCGTTCACGAAAGTGCCGTTGCGGCTCTCGGCGTCGTTAATCTTCCAGCGGCCATCGTCGCGGCGAACGATCGCGTGCACGCGCGAGGCCAACGGGTCGTTCAGCGTCACCGTGCACTCCACGCCGCGGCCAATCCGGTTCTCGGTTTCCGGGTCCAGAAGAAACCGCGTGCCTGGCTTTCCGCCCAGCGTTACGGTCAGATAGGCGTACTTGATCGCCATGGATGATGCGGTTTCTGACGGATGTATCAGAATGGGACGCGTGGTATTCTTACAGCGTCTCTTTCTGAGATTGTACTAGAAAAACAGACGCAATTGCAGCCCTCGGACGCCACTTCCGGTGGCTGTGTTTTGGCTTACGAGAGGACACTTTCATGACCGCACCGTGTCGCATTTGGACCGGCTGTGCGTTGCTGTTGTTGCTCAGTCGATCGCCCGCCGCCGCTCAGACCGACTCGGCCTACGTACCGCCGGATGATATTGGCTTTCGTCAAGCGACGATCATCAGCGAAGGCACGCGCATTAGGGCGGAGTTGTTCACACTCAAGAGCAACGACGGCAAGTCGCTCCCAACGATTATCATGTGCCACGGCTGGGGCGGTACCGCCGAACTCTTAAGACCGGATGCGGTCGCTTTTGCAATTCACGACATGAACAACGAACCCAAAAAACGCAACCTTGAATCACATCGGAACTTGCGCCGTTCGCACGTCGCGCCGAGACCGCCATTTGTTCCCCATAACCCTGGGGCCCCCGTTTCAAACTTCGTGGGGAACAATTCTGTGCGAAACAATGCTTCGTTCCACTCAACCGCTGTGCCATTCCTTGTTTCTCGCCGCAGCGAGTCGCCGTGTCTCGGACCCGCCGTGGCGCGGTGGGGCGACCTGGCCGCCTTAGAGCCTCTCTGGTAAGGGACCAAAAACTAGCAAATGTTCAAAACTCGCGATCAAACCATGACCTCTGCCGCCACAACCGAGATGTGTACAAAGACTTACAACAACCGCTTCCCCGCCAAAAGCCGACTTTCGGCGCACTTTTCGGGGCCCCCCCAGCAAAAAGTCGCCCTGCGCTAAAATTACACGCCCCGTTTCCATTGCTGTCCGGCGCTGGGTTCAGCATTCGAAGTTCAACGTTCTGCTCTTTCTTTGCGGCTTTGCGGCTTTGCGTGAAATATTTGTTTGTCGCCTTAACGGTTCAAGTACCATCGCAGAACCCCTTTAAGTGCACCCGCCGAAACCCTGGCAAAAATTCAGCCGGGACTTGTCCAGCGCGTATTGCGCGGAGAGGATAACCGAAAACGGGAGACCCACAGTCATGACTAAGCTCGTCACACGGCGTGGATTCATCCAAACCGCAGCCGCCGGTTCGGCCGTTGCGTCTCTCGCGAGCCCGACGCTGACTGTCTGCGCAGCCGCGACTAGCAAGCCGGCTTTGCTCGGAGGAGAGCCCGCTCACACCGGCCATTGGCCCCAATGGCCCGAGTGGCGCAAAGAGTGGGAGCCGGACATTCTTAACGTGTTGCGAAGCGGACAATGGTACCGCACCGGAAGTAGCGGAAAAGTACAAGAGTTCGAACCCGCTTACGCAAAACTCTTGGGAGCCAGGCGTTGTTTGGCCACGGCCAGCGGCACGACGGCGCTGATCACCGCCCTGCATGCGATGGGCGTGGATGCCGGCGATGAAGTCATCGTCTCTCCGTATACATTCATCGCGACATACAACGCGGTCTTGGCGCTCAAGGCCCTCCCTGTGTTCGCCGACACGGATCCGGCGACGTTAACCCTGGATCCAACAACGATCGAGAGCCGGATCACAAATCGAACTCGAGCAATCGTGCCGGTTCATATTTTTGGCATGCCCTGTGACATGGACGCCATCAACGCGATCGCCAAAAAACAAAATCTGGGCGTGGTCGAGGATGCTTGTCAGGCCTGGTTGGCCGAATACAAAGGGCGCATGTGCGGCACGCTCGCCGATCTCGGCTGCTTCAGCTTTCAGAATTCCAAACATCTCCCCTCGGGCGAAGGCGGCGCCATCACCGGCAACAGCGACGAATTGCTCGACCGCTGCCATGCCTTTCACAACTGCGGTCTGAGCTCAGGGACGTTCCAGGGTCAGGGTTTCTTCACTCGCGGCGGCAACTATCGGATGCAGCACTTCCAGGCGGCCATCCTATTGCAACAGCTTGACAAGCTGGTCAAAGAAACCGAGATGCGCCGCGCCAGCGCGACTATCTCGCTAGTCAGCTCAAGGACATCCCCGGGGTCACTCCGGCGCGACTGCCAGAAAACAGCCGAGCGGTGTGGCATCTTTACCCGCTGCGTTACAACGCGGAGCAGTTGAATGGCCTGTCGTGCGCCAAGTTCATGGACGCGCTTTGTGCCGAGGGGGTTCCCTGCAGCGCCGTCTATCACGAGCAGTACTTCGACGGCTTGCTGGACGAAGCAATCAACTCGCGCGGATACCAGCGCCTATTTGGCGCGGAAAGACTGAAGGCCTATCGTGAGAGTTTGCAGGAGTTGAAAGGCAACAGGCAAGTCTGTTCGACAACGGTCGCCCTGACTCAAAACATGTTGTTAGCCAAGCGCAGTCAACTCGACCAGATCGTCGAAGCGATCCGAAAAATTCAGCTCCACAGCAGAGCGCTCGCAAACGCTTGAAACGAACACGGATCCAGCAGGCGAAGGGTGATGTGATCAGCGCGCTCTCTGCCTAACCATGAACCGAGTCACCTTGCTTAGGGAGAAACCACTGTGCGTCGTAGAGATTTCATCGCCACAACGGCCATGGCCGCGTTTGCCGGCGCCGTCCGCGCAGGTGATCTGCCCAACGATGTGCGAATCACTCGCGCCGTCGGCTTCGATGTCCCCCTCAGGCGCTCGAAAGTCGCCGGGCGTAATGCGCGATTGGATGTGCACGGCGACCGCACGAACGATCGCATGCTGCGGCTATATACAAACGCCGGCGTGGAGGGCATCGGCAATTGCCGTGCGGATAAAGACGCCGTCGCACAGCTTGTCGGCAAGAACCTGATCGACTTCTACCGCCGCGACGACCGCGCGATGGTCGGGCCGCTCGGTGCGGGCACGATGCCGCTTTGGGACCTGTGCGCCAAGCTCCTGAAGAAACCCGCGTACGAACTACTCGGCGGCAAAGGGCCCGAAAAAGTCCCGGTGTACGACGGCTCGACTTACTTCGCCGACCTGTTGCCGCAATACGCCGACAAGTGGCAAGACCGATTCCGCGAAGAGATCGATATGGGTTTGGCGATTGGGCATCGCGCATTCAAGATCAAAGTCGGCCGCGGCGCAAAATGGATGCCGTGCGCCGAAGGCGACGCTGCGCGACGTCGCGGTAGTGAAGCTGATCCGTAAGCACGCGGGTCCGGATATTATCCTGTGCGTCGATGCGAACAACGGTTACGACCTGGCAGGCGCAAAACGGTTCCTCGAGCAAGCGGGCGATGAAAAACTCGGGTTCGTCGAAGAGCTGTTCCCGGAAACCGTCGAAGATTGCCTGGAGCTGAAGCGATTTATGAAGGAGCACGGTTGGTCTACGCTGCTTGCCGACGGCGAAACGCAGAGCAAGCTCGACGTGTTCAAGCCGTTCGTGGCGGCAAAGGCCATCGATGTTTTCCAAGGCGACATGAATCACTTCGGTTTCGAAGGCATTCTGACGGAGGCCGAGTGGGCACGCGAGCAGAACCTGCTCGTCGCGCCGCACAACTGGGGGTCGCTCGTCGGCTACTACATGCAGCTCCACGTCGGCCGCGCGATCGACAATCTTTATCGCGCAGAGCACGATCCGCTCTCGACGCCGGTGCTCATCGCCGAGGGTTACGACCGCAAAGATGGTGTGACCACGGTGCCGGCGGTACCGGGTTTTGGCCTGTCGATCGACGAGAAGGCGTTCGCGTCGGAGGCAAAGATCCGCTTCGACGTAAGCTGAGGCGCACCGACACACCGTCATTGCGGCTGACCGAAACAATACAGGAACTCTTCGCGCTTGCCGCTGGAACTGTCGCCGACGCGCAGGAATATCTGCCCGCCGCAAATGGCGGGGCTGGGGAACGAATCGGTGCCGACCTGGTTCTCGGCCACCAGTTCGAACTTGTCGGGATCGGCCTTGATCACAAACAAGGTGCCAAGCTCGTTAGCCCAGTAGATGTTGTCGCCCGCAATGACCGGCGAAGCGCTCACCGGACCTTTGAGCCGCTGCCGCCACATCTCCCGCCCGTCGGTCGTGCGCCAGCAGAAGGCAATGCCTTGGCCGGTGAGTGCGTAAACGTATCCGTCGTGGGCAAGCAGTGATTGCTCGTAGCACTTCTGGTTGTTCTTCCACACGACCGTGCCGCTGCCGTCGGCGCGAATCGCTATAGTTTCAGAACCCGGGAAGCCGCCGCTGGCGAACACGACGTCGTCCTGCCAAACCACGGTGCCACAGGTGGCCGTTGTAGTCCCTTTCGCGGTCCACAGGGGCTTGCCCGATACGGGATCGAACGACGCGACCTGGTCGCCGCCGCTGAGCAGCAACTGGTCCCTGCCCGCGAGATTGGCGACGACGGGCGACGAAAAGCTGATGTTCGAAGGCCGCGGCGTTCGCCAGACTTCCTGGCCGTTATTGCGACGCAGCGCGACAAGAAAGCTCTTGCCGTCGTACTCGGCCGAAATGATTACGGTATCGCGATAAATGAGCGGCGACGGGGCATAGCCATACTCATATCGCTTGGGATTGTAATGCCCAAGGTTCTTGTGCCAGACTTTTTTTCCGGCCAGGTTAAGCGCCGTGACGTGAATCGCCTCGTGATGAAAAAACGACGCGAAGAGTCGCTCGCCGTCGCAGGCGACCGTTGGCGTGGCCTCGGTGTTCTTGGGATGGTTTTTGGCCGGGAAGCCTCCCTGACTGATCTGTTCGCTCCAGAGCAGTTCGCCGTTGACTCGACTGAAGGCCAACACCGATTGGGTTTGACTTGGTTCGTCCGCCGTAGCCAAATAGACTCGATCTCCGACTACAATCGGCGACGAGTGCCCCCGGCCGGGGACCGGCGCCTTCCACAGATAACCGGTCGCATCGCTGAATGTGACCGGAACCGGCGCGGCGGCTGCAACCCCGTTGCGCGACGGCCCGCGCCACCACGGCCAATCGCGATCACCAGACAGCTTGGAGAATAGCTCGATGCGGGTATTGTCCGCCCCGTTGCCGAATCCGGCCGATAGCGAGAACACGACGCACAGTGAGGCGACAACGATTCTAAGCCGACGAAGTTGCTGCATTACGGTGTCCTAATGGCGCGAGCGAGACTGGCGGAACGACGCCGTATGATAGCCGAGCTTGGTTCACCGGTCAGCGGGTATTGGCGCGAAGCGGGAATGCGAACTCCACGAGATCGTCCGCGTTTTGCGAGTTCGGTATTCGGTCGCCCTCGACATGCAGCTCGCGCCAGCGCAGACGGCCGTTCGCGCCGTACACCCAGAATCGTACCGTATTGCTCGATCCTTCGACGCGAACCTCCATAAAGCTCTGGTAAAAGGGGCGCGGTCGTAGTTGAACGCCGAAGCCACGACTTCCGGCGACGACAGGCCAGGCGCCCAGGTGCTTGACCCACAGCCACAGCGGCCGCTTCCACACGGGCGTTCGCGCTTCAATGATCTCCGTCAGTGCGTCGGCACGTGGATAGTGGCCGCATTCTTCAACGGATGGCTGCTTGGGCCAGGTGAACGCCGTGCCAATGCTGAGGTACGCGCCGCCGCCGCCATTGACGAAATGGTACATCGAGCGGTCATTTTCCTCGTTCGCGTAATTCTCCTTGTAGTATTCAAAGTCATGCGTGTCGCCGGCCATGACCACATCGACGGCGTGTTTCCTCAGCAGTTCATGCACCTGCGCAAATTTCTCTTCCTCCGCGGCTTGATAGCGGCCGGCGGCGTAGAGCGGATGGCCGAGGATCACCATCTTGAAACGATCGCCGGCGCGAGTCAGGGCCTGCTTGAGCCAGTTCATTTGCTGCTCGTCCACGCGGCGGAGGATGCCGGTGTCGGCCACGACCAGCGAGAATTGGTCGGTCAATATCTCGAAGAACGTGGCGCGCTGCTGCGCGGCGCGAATTCCGTACTCCTCGCGGAGCCGCGCGGTCTCATGGATCATGCCGTCAATCCGGGCCTCGGTTGTCGTGGTCAGTTTGAGGTCGGCCTCGCGGCGCGCACGCATGGCGGCTCGCGCGGCCCTTGGTTCGAGAAAGTTCGCCGCGAACGATTCCAGTGCGTCGTACCAGTCGTGGTTGCCCGGCACGGCGTAGATCGGTTTGTGAAAGCCATTGAAGGGAAGGTAGAACTTCGGCTCGTAATCCTTCATGGCGCCCGAAGGATAGATCACGTCGGACGACAACACCAGGAACTTGACCTCCGGCCTGTGGCCGGCAAGCAAAAGCTGGTCGCGCAGGATGTGTTGCGAAGCGTCCCCCTCGCCGGTGTCGCCGATCACGACGAAGCTGAAGTCCTCTTCCCCCGCCAGCTCGTCGGGGAACACGCGATAAAAATCCGGATCGCTCGCGGCAGCGCCGTACTCCTCTTTGACTGCCTCGATCATTTGCCGCGCCACGTATCCGTGCGTTGTTCGGCCCACATTTCCCAGGCCCCGGTGACCCAGGTTTCGCTGTCAAAAAACCAGCTCACTCCCCACAGAGGAGTCAGCGCGATAATGAGTGCCACTGCGGGCAAGCCGGCCTGAAACCCCCAACCCAGGGCCGCGGTCGGCGAGCCAAGCGCTTGATTTCTGCGCACGGCGGCGCGCATTCGCCGTGCCAGCCACCAGCGCAGGATGCTCGAACGAACTCCGTTCGCGCCGCCGTTGTCCACGCGCAGCAAGTAGCGGTGCCAGACGCGCCGCTCGATCGGTCGCGTCAGCGTGCGCCAGCTCACCGAAAGCGGCGCGACGACGGCATAAGCCAATAGAATCGACAAGCAAACATCGCCAAAAACCGCGCCGAGCGGAGATAGCATACCGACCAGGCTCCAATCCGTTTTCATGCGCGCGGCATGTATGGCGAAGAACGTGAGCACGAACAGCCAACGCCAGCCGCGGTCGCTGCGATTGCGAACCCCCTGTTCGACCTCCAGCTCGCCGCGAAGTGTTTCAACGTATGGATGAGGTGCAAGACTCAACCGGCTGTCGGGGTGCAGGCCTGTTGTTTCGGTCGCCGTTGTTAGTGCCGCTTGCTGGGACTGCACCAGCAGAGACCAACCCACGGATATGAACCGCAGGCCGACGCACAGGCCGATGGAAGTGATGCCGCTGATCGGCCGCTGTGCGGCGATCGCAACACCTAGAACGATGCTCACCACGCCATCGACCAGCGACCAGTGCCAGTCGGGTTGATCGCGGCGCCGAATTGCCTCGCCGGCTTCGGAGGCGCCGCTGACCACCCACGAAAGTCCCAAAAGAATCGCCAGCCCGGCGAACGTCAAATTGGGCATGGCCATCAGCAACAAGCCGGTCAAGATCGATCCGCCGCCGCGCGAAAACCACGAGCCCGACGCGTCGGGGTCGCGCAACGCAAAGCCCGTAAAGTTTTGGAGCAGTCCGAAAATTAGTATGAGCAGCCCGAGGACGATAAATGCGAATGTGCCCGGCAGCAATGGCGTCGCCAGCGCGAACATACCCAGCAGCAGTCCCGCGAGACCGATAACGCGACCGGGCGTTCTAAGTAAGCGGGATGCCGATTCACCCTGAGCTGGCGGAGGTTTTGTCATGGCTTTGTGTAAGGAACTACTTCACAGGCGGGCTCTTCTTGCCGCCCATCTTACGGATCAACCACCATGCGACGATACACAACAACGAACCGGCGAACGCCGAGATCAAGTCCTCGAACGTGACCTTCAGCTCGCCAAGACCGAGATCAATGTTGAACAGCGAGAAGAGATATCCGCCAACCAAGGCCCCGAGCACCCCGATGCCAAGGTTGGTCCACCAACCAAGGCCTTCCTTCTTGAAGGTCACCAGCCGACCCGCAAGCGTGCCGGCGAGCGCTCCGACGATGAGCCAAACGATAACCTTGCCAACGGTCATGATTGCACCCTGTTAAGTTGAGGAACGTAATCGGTTGGGCCGTGGCCAAAGCTCTTCGCTGATTGCGGGCGCGTTTTGGATCGACCACAATTGGCCCATGTCCGACGTCACCCGCATCTTGTCGCAGATCGAATCCGGCGATCCGTCGGCGGCCGAGCAGTTGCTACCGCTGATCTACGACGAGTTGCGCAAGCTGGCGGCGGCAAAACTGGCTCACGAGAAGCCCGGGCAAACACTGCAAGCCACGGCCTTGGTACACGAGGCCTATCTGCGGCTGGTCGGCGGCGAAACGAGCGCGTTGTACCGTGATCGTAACCACTTCTTTTCCACTGCTGCTACTGCAATGCGCCGGATCCTAGTGGATGCCGCGCGTGCGAAACGATCCGACAAACGAGGTGGTGGCCATCTGAGAGAACCGCTGCAGGATGTGGCGGCGCCTCAGTCGGACGACGAGGTACTTGCACTGCATGAAGCGCTGGACAAGTTGGCGGCGGAAGACCCGCTCAAAGCGCAACTCGTTGAGCTACGGTACTTTGCGGGCCTGACCGGCGACCAGGCAGCCGAAGTCTTGGGAATCTCGCCCAGTGCAGTAGATCGTCATTGGGCGTTCGCCCGCGCTTGGCTACAGGTCGAGGTCCGCGGCCAATGCCTTAGCTAGACACAACGTTTCTTCATATTCCGTGGTGCTCGCGAGCCGAGAATCTCGCTTACCCACAGGACGGCTTCACTTGCCTCAGAAAACAGCCATGAAAGAAGAACAGATATTTCACCAAGTGCTGGAACTCGTCGCCGATCGGCGTGTGGCTTATCTCGACGAAGCCTGCGGCGAAGATGCGGCCTTACGCGAGCGTGTGGAAATCTTGCTGCAGGCTCACACCAACCCAGACAGTTTCTTGGCTTCACCAGTTCACGCCGTGCGTGTCGGGGCAACGATCAACCAACCTGCTTTCGAAAAGCCAGGGACCCAGATCGGCCCGTACAAGCTATTGCAGGAGATCGGTGAAGGGGGAATGGGTACTGTCTTCATGGCCGAGCAAACGTACCCCGTTCACCGCAAAGTTGCGCTCAAGGTGATCAAAGCCGGAATGGACAGCCGCCAAGTGATCGCTCGTTTCGAGGCCGAGCGTCAGGCGCTGGCCATGATGGACCATGTCAATATCGCGCGAGTCCTCGACGCCGGCGCCACGGAAACCGGCCGGCCCTACTTTGTCATGGAACTGGTGCACGGCATTCCGATCACCACGTACTGCGACGACAATCGCCTCACGCTGCGCGAGCGACTGGAGCTGTTAATACCGGTCTGCCAGGCCATCCAACACGCGCACCAGAAAGGCATCATTCACCGCGACATTAAGCCGTCAAACGTCATGATCACGCTCTACGACGGCAAGCCGGTTCCCAAGGTAATCGACTTTGGCGTGGCCAAGGCGACCGAGCAGCGGTTGACGGAGAGAACGCTGTTCACCCAGTACGGCACGATGGTCGGCACGCCGGAATACATGAGCCCGGAGCAGGCGGAGATGAACGCATTGGGCGCCGATACACGCAGCGACATCTATTCGCTAGGTGTGCTGTTGTACGAATTGCTCACAGGGAGCACTCCGCTCTCCCACAAGCGGGTCCAGGAAGCGGCGTATGGCGAGGTACTTCGCATGATCAGGGAGGAGGAGCCGCCCAAGCCGAGCACGCGGTTGAGCGATTCGGGCGAGGCCCTGGCGTCGATCTCGGCCCAACGCCACACGGAGCCAGCCAAGCTCGCGAAGCTGATGCGCGGCGAGCTGGACTGGATCGTGATGAAGACCTTGGAGAAAGAGCGCAGCCGCCGTTACGAGACAGCGATGCTTTCGCCGCCGACGTCGAGCGCTACTTGAACGATGAGCCGGTGCAGGCCTGCCCGCCATCGGCGGCGTATCGGTTCCGCAAATTTCGCGGCGCAACAAGGCAGCGCTAGCGACTGCATCGGTCGTTGGACTGGCATTGCTCGTGGCGCTTGGCAGCCTCGCGAGCGCCGTGAATGTGCTGGCGGACAGCAATGCGGAGATCAAACAAGAACAGCAGCAAACGAACGACGCCTTAGGGGCGAGGAGCAGGCAAACGACGAGTTGTCGCGTGCCCTCTTACGGGAGCAGCGAAGTCTGTACTTCCAACGCATCGCGCTGGCAGAGCGTGAGCTGGCGGCCGGCAACATCGGTCGGGCGGAGGAGTTGCTCGAAGAGTGCCCCCTTCACCTGCGCGTGGGAGTGGCACCACCTGAAGCGCCGCCCGTACAAGCCGCTCACCTTCCGGGCGCACTGTTCCGGGGTCTGGTATGCGACGTTCAGTCCAGACGGCAACCTCGTCGCGTCCTCGAGTTCGCTCCTGATGTTCGGACAAGTGCTCGTCTGGGACTGGAGGACGGGGAAAGTCCTCCATCGCCTCCTGGGGCACACCGGCCCCGTCGAGGGCGTGGCGTTCAGCCCGGACGGCAAGCTCCTTGCCACGGCGAGCTGGGACAAGACCGTGAAGGTCTGGGACACGGCGACGTGGAAGGTGTTGCACACCCTCCGCGGCCATGGCGAGTACGTCCGTTCCGTAGCCTTCAGTTCGGACGGCAAGATCCTTGCCTCCGCGGGCGGAGATCGCTCGATCCTTCTCTGGGACGCGATCTCATTTCAGAAGCTCCGCAGCCTGGACGGTCATACCGGCGGGGTGTTCGGAGTCGCCTTCGGTACCGGTGGACGGCTGGCCTCGGCGAGTTCCGACGGAACGCTCCGAGTGTGGGACGCGGCGTCCGGCCGGGAAGAGCACGTCCTCCGCGGTCACGCCGGCCCGATCCTCGCCGTGGCCTTCACTCGCGACGGCAAGCGCCTCGCCTCTGCGGGCTTCGACGGGACTGCGAAGGTCTGGGATCCGGAGGCGGGCCGGCACGTCCTGACTCTTCACATCGACACGGTTGCAATTAGCGTCGTGACCTTCAGCAGCGACGGAAAGCGGCTGGCCGCTGGCAGTCTGGAGAAAACCGTGCGGCTCTGGGACTTGGAGACACAGCAGGAGGCCATCAGCCTGCGCGGCCACGACGATGCCGTGATGGCAGTCACATTCAGCCCGGACGGCCAACAACTGGCCTCGGCCAGCCTGGACGGGACCGTGAAAATTTGGGACGCGACCCCGACGGTGGCCAGCCCCGCCGCCATCCCGCTGCGCAGCCACGGTGGCGCGATCTTTGGCGTGGCCTTCCGGCCGAATGGTCCGACACCCGACCAGCGTTTGCTGCTGGCGTCGGCCAGCCAGGACGAGACGGTGAAGTTCTGGGACGCGACGAGCGGAGAAGAGGTTCGCACCCTCACGGGACATGCCGGCCCCGTCGCCCGTGTGGCCTTCAGCACAGATGGTCGGCGGTTCGTTTCCGGCCATTTCGCCGGGGTCGCCAAAGTCTGGGACACCGCGACTTTCAAGGAGGTCCGCACTTTCCACGCTTTCGCCGGGATCGCAGCCCTCAGCCCCGACGGCGGACGCCTGGCCACGATCACCGAGGGAGCATGGGTACACGTTCACGATACCGAGACGGGCGCGGAAGTGCTCTCCCCCTTTCGCGCACAATATTCCGATTGTCTCCGTGGCCTTTAGCCCGGACGGAAAGCGCTTGGTCACGGCGAGCTGGGACGGGGCCGCCAGGATTTGGGACGCCTCCACCGGTCGGGCCCTTCAAACCTTCGCCGGGCACGGCAACGTCACCGCATGGGTGACGTTCAGTGACGACGGCAAGCGGCTGGCAACGGCGAGCTGGGACAAGACCGCGAAGGTCTGGGACGTCGCCACCGGCAAGGAACTCCGTACCCTGTCCGGGCACGAGCACCGCGTAGTCTGTGTCGTGTTCAGTCCGGACGGCCGGCGCCTGGCCACGGCTAGCCAGGATAACACCGTTCGAATTTGGGATGCGACGACCGGAAAAGAAGTTGCCATCCTGCACGGGCACGCCGGGTACGTCATGAGCGTCGCCTTCAGTGCCGACGGCAAGCGGCTCGCCTCGGCCGGCGGCTACCGCAACAAGGGTGACCTGAAAATCTGGGACGCTACGCTGTGGGATGCGACGCCCAAGTAGGAACTTCCAAACCGTCCGGGCGTGATTGAATGGATTAGAAATCCCGTCACGGTCAACGAACAAAAAACGGCCGGTGAGTCCCAACCGCGAAGAAGGACACTCACCGGCCTTGTGGCCTCGGCGCGGTGCTCGGTCTGCGTGCCGACAACGCGGCCTTTTCATTGTATCGCAGACCAAAAGGAAAAGATGCCATGAAATGCCACAGGATCTCACTTGGCAATTGGGGCATCGTTAACCAAAGGAGTTGTACATGCGACGCGCGAATCAACACATGTGTTTGAAACTAGTAGTGTCCATTGTCTGTTGTGTTTTTGCCACCACGATACGCGCCCCAGCGGCGTCGGCCGGTACGATTTTTTTCGACGACTTCAACGACGGCAATGCTCAGGACGGAATGCCCGTAACCTGGGTTCCCGGTTCTGGAACCTGGAATGCGTCGAGCGGCGACTACGTCGCTACCGGCTCACTCCCTAGAGTCTCACGCGTGCTGGCTCACGTCCTCGGCGACACATCGGCTAGGACTCAGGCCAGAGTCGTGGGAAACGTCGCGGCCAATCTAGCCGTACGACGGCCGGGGGTCAATCACGGCTACGCTGGCGTAATCCGACCGGACGGAAGTATGACAATCGCCAAATTCGGCGATTTCCCCCCTGTCGCTTTGGGAAGTGCGGTCGTCCCGTTCAATCCGGTGCAGCAGGATGTCATGCTCCAGTTTGACGCATTCGGCGACAAACTTAGCCTGTGGGCCTGGCCGGTTGGCGAACCGATGCCGAACGAACCGCAAGTAGCCGTTTTCGACAATACCTATGCGGAAGGCCCAGTCGGCTTGATTTCGTCCAGTGCTGCTGGCCTTCCGTCGGACTCGACTACATATCGTTTCATTCATGTCGCCGACATGCACATTCCCGAACCTTCAACATTCGTGCTCATGAGTTTGGGAGGTTTCGCCCTGCTTTGTGTGCGCTGACGGAAGCGCGCCTGACATGCACGCTGATGGACGATTGTCTGCACCCGGATGTTAAGGAGCGGCAACCGAAGTTGCGTCGATTAGTCGGTCTCCCGTTCCACCATTTACTGATGAAATGTCGAAATGAAAGCTTTTGCACCGTTCCTGTGCTGCCTCGTCGTCGTGCTATCGGCCACTGCTCGCGCCGACAACGCGGCTTTTTCATTGTATCGCAGACCAAAAGGAAAGATTCCATGAAATATCGCAGTTCCGCAGCCGGCCTCGCGCTGGCAGTCGTGTCCGTCCTGGTGTTCGCCAGTCCCGCCGCAGCTAAAGAGCAGGTCCCTTTTAAGGGCCAACTCGAGCTCGCTCGGGGCATCGTCACGCCCCTCACCCCTCCCATAGTGTCCGTGGAGATCGAGGGAACCGGCAACGCCACGCACCTCGGTCAATTCACCGTCTCCCTCCCGCACCTCGTGAACCGCTCGACCGGCATGCTCGTCGGGTCTTACGAGTTCACGGCAGCAAACGGCGACACGCTGACCGCGGACTTCGTCGGCCAAACCGCGCCGTCGGGCGTGCCCGGCGTCCTCTTCGTCGAGGAAACCGCGACCATCAGCGGCGGGACGGGCCGGTTCGCCGGCGCGACCGGCAGCTTCACCACCGAGCGCCTGGTCAACACGACCAACGGCACGGTCATTGGTTCCTTCGAAGGAACCATCTCCTCGCCCGGTGCGAGCAAACGTTGAAACGAAACCGGGCGGTGAGGTGATTGTCAACAAACAAGCTCCTCACGCCCTACGCACCGTTTGCGGCGCAAGGTCTGCGCCGACGGCGATGTTTCACTCATCTCACGCAGACCAACATCGCGAAAGAGGGTTTGACATGTTGACATTCTCATTTCGTGCCTGGTCGCGGCCCGTTGCCGCAACGACGCTTCTTGTCCTGGGCCTGCTCGTCGCGGGGCCGCTCGGCTCCGTCCGCGCGGAGGACATCGCTGACGCAATCGGAGATTTTCTCCCGACCTACACAGGAGCGCGAGATCCTGGCTTGGACGTGGTGGCCCACGGGGTCACCTTGCTCGACGACCGGTTGGTCTTCTTCGGCCGGATGGCAGGCCCGATCGCGCCGACCCAAGCAATTGGCGGGGTGTATCTCATCGGACTGGACCGCGGCCGCGGCACTCCCCGTTTCGTCAGTGGCACGCCCATCATTGGGCCGAATGTCCTCTGGGACTTGATCGTGCGTATCAATCCGGACGGCACCGGCCTGGTCAATAATCAGGTCGCCGGCGTGGTGACGCCTTTGAACCCGGCCGACATTACCATTAACGGCGACGAGTTCATTGCCAGCGTGCCCCTGAGCCTGCTGTTGCCCGCGGCGACGCGACCGCCGTGTGAGTGGACGTACAATCTGTGGCCGCGCAACGGCATCGTCGTCGGGCGAAACGTGAATGTGTCTGACCTGGCGCCAGACGACGGCAATTCACCCGTCCACACCGTCCCCGAGGTGGCCCTCACCACGGACCTGGATGGGCTATGGCCGCCAAACCACAAGCTGGTGGAGGTGGGTGTGTCCATCCGCGCCACGGACGCCTGCACCGACCCCATCGATCTGGTGCTGGAAGTGATCGTCACCAGTGATGAACCGGACGACGCAACAGGCGACGCCGACGGCGATACGACCGGCGACACCCATGGTGACGATGGCTTCACGGCGCCGGTGGATGTGACGCGCTTGTTCACGTTCAATCCCGCCACGGGTGATTTTGAAGGTTCAGTCTTTCTGCGTGCCGAGCGGGCGGGCGACAACGGCGGCCGTACCTACACGATCGAGGCCACCGTCCTGAACGACGATAATAACTGGGCCACGTCCAGCTGCGTCGTAGTCGTGCCCCACGACCGATCCCGGTAAAGAGGCGCGTCGATGTTCTCCCCTGCTCTGAGGCCACTAAGCAGCTTCAGAGCAGGGCGAGTCACTAGTGATGCCGACTAGGCGGGAAGAGATCGATAATCCATCACCGGACAACCGATAAAAAAGCGGCCGTGAGACTGCTTCAAGGAGGCCCCCGCGATCGATAGCGCCTTCTTCGGTCTGATCCCGAATTGGGCTTGGCCACGACCCGTCTCGACCCAAGCCCATTCACCGCAAGCACTTGCAATACGTGAACAAAATCATTCTAGATTCATTGACATTTGTTCACAGAGCGCTACAATCACTCCCGAGGCCCAATGCGATTTTGCCGCACCAAGCGCACGGTATCGCTGGATCGGTCGCCGCGGCGACTACTTCCACGGGCCCATGTCAGCCCGTCCCCCGGGGATCGGCCGCCATGGGCTTTTTTGTTGCGACCCGCTGAACCCTGAACCCTAAACGATAACTTTGTTCATAATTCGCCCCTCCCATCATGAACCCAAAGTCCACAAACCGCTCACGCATCAGAACTTGCGAAATTCGCAACGAGCGCCGTAACCCGACTTTCGGCGCAAAAGTCGGGGCCCCCCCTGCGCAATAAACACACTGCGCCGAAATTCAACGCTCCCGTTCAAGCCTGTCCAAGTGCGCTCGCATGCTTGCCGACCGCTGACAGCCGACAGCCACTGACAATAGCCTCTGGTAGACGCTCAACTGCCTTGAGTAACATCTATGCAACGGAAAGCGCTGGTTCACACAAGATTACGGCAAATGCCTTCCGGCCTCACTGCCGATCGCACAAGGATAATGACCATGACATTCCGATCTCGCATTTTTTTTGTCGTGCTGAACGCGTTTCTCTCAGGCAGCCTTGTTTCAGCAGCGCCGCCCAACGCGTCCAAGTCACCAAGCGGTGAAACTTTCCCGGATGGTTGGTCGGCGAATTCGCCGCGTGACGAAATTCGTCCGGCGTTCACTTTCGAGCGAATGGGCGGGCCCAAGCTCGCGGGCGGCTTCGTAATTCGGCACGACGAGCGCGACGGGCTGGACGGGTGGTTTCAGAAATCGTTCACGGTCAGCGGTGGCGAGTTCTACCGCTTTGCGGCCGTTAGAAAATTGACCCACGTCGCGGTCCCGCGGCGCAGTGCGCTGGTCCGAATCCTTTGGCAGAACGAAGCGGGCAAGATGGTCTCCGCCGATGTACCAAAACAGCAGGTCGAGGAGATCGGGCACGTCCCCACCGCCGAACCGGAACATCCGACCGATGGGGCAACCGATGCAAAAGGCTGGACCACCGTCGGCGGCGTGTATCGCGCTCGAACCAAGGCAACGCGTGCCGTGGTTGAACTCCACCTTCAATGGGCGCCGAACGGGATTGCGGAATGGAGCGACGTCGAGTTTGCTGCGACCGTGACCCCAACGCCTCGCAAGGTGCGGCTAGCGACGGTTCACTATAGACCGTCCGGAAAATCCCCCCGCGAGAATTGTGAAGAGTACGCTCCGCACGTGGCCGAGGCGGCAAGGCAGAAAGCCGATCTCGTCGTGCTGGGAGAAACTGTGCCGTACGTGAACGTGAAGAAGAAACCGCACGAAACCGCCGAAACCGTTCCAGGGCCTACGACGGATTATTTCGGTGGCCTCGCGAAGACTCACAACGTCCACATCGTGCTGAGCTTGTACGAGCGGGACGAGCATCTGGTTTACAACACCGCGGTGTTGCTTGGGCCCGATGGCTCGCTGATCGGCAAGTATCGCAAGGTGTGCCTGCCGCACGGCGAAGTCGAAAACGGCGTCGCTCCGGGCGGCGACTACCCGGTGTTCGACACGAAGTTCGGCAAGGTCGGCATGATGGTCTGCTACGACGGGTTCTTTCCGGAAGTTGCACGCGAGCTGACGAACCGTGGGGCGGAAGTGATCGCGTGGCCGGTGTGGGGTTGCAACCCGCGACTGGCGACGGCCCGTGCGTGCGAGAACCACGTTTACGTCGTGAGCAGCACGTTCATGCAACCGAAAGACGGTTGGATGATTTCGGCGGTCTACGATCAGGCCGGCAAGCCGGTCGCCATAGCCGAGGAGTGGGGAACGGTTGCTGTTGCCGAGGTCGATCTAGGCCAGCACTACATTGGTCCCTGGAACCTCGGCGATTTCCGTTCCATGGTGCCTCGGCATCGGCCGATTGAATTGCCGGAACCGGTACAGCAAGTCAGCCGGTAGACTGAGTAACAATTGGCGGTCGAGGTGCGTCGAGTACTTCGCGCAGCGCATCGATGGCAACTGGCTTGACCAGATGGCGATCGAATCCCGCTTCGGACGTACGCCGGCGGTCGTCATCCTGCCCCCAGCCTGTGGTAGCGACCAACGCCAGATCGCGCCCCCATGGTTCTTGCGCATGCGACTGCGCGGCCTCGTAGCCGTTTAGCTTGGGCATTCCCAAATCCATCAGCACGATCTCGGGCTGGAACGTGCTGGCAATTTCCAACGCCTCCAAACCGTCGCGCGCTTCGCGGACTTCATTGCCCAACCGCGCGACCAGGCGGCTGAGGGTTTCCAGGGCGTCGATGTTGTCGTCTACGACAAGAATGCGTCGTTTCACTGTGAAGGACGCATCGTGGACCGTTTGGGGCGCGCCGTTCGAGTAGCGCTGGCGACTCGGACAGTGTCGGAAGCCGCACAACGAAGGTAGTGCCAAGATTCTGCCCGCGGCTTTGTACGTCCACGCTGCCGCCGTGCATTTCGACCAGGCGCTTCGCAAGGGTGAGACCGATGCCTAGACCGGTGTAGCCGCACTCTCCGCTATCATGGATTTGAGTGAACATGTCGAAGACGTGGTCGATTTTGTCCGCCGGAATGCCAATCCCCGAGTCAGATACGGTGATCGTCACTTCACCACCAGAATGCTCGGCGATGAGCTCGATGCGACCCTCGCGCGGCGTGTATTTTGCCGCGTTATTGAGCAGATTGGTCAGAACTTGAGTCAGGCGGTTGGAATCGGCGTGCAGCCGCAGCGGCTGATCGGGACAAGCGGAGGGTGAGCTGATGTTGGGCTTCGTCGAACAAGGGTCGCGTCGCCGCAACTGCGTCGCGAACAATTTCGGCCAACTCGACCGGGCCCCTACGAAGTTCAAGTTTGCCGCGCGTGATGCGTGATACGTCGAGCAGGTCGTCGATCAGCCGAACCATGATGTTGCGTCTGCCGCTGCATCATCGAACGGAGTTCCTCCGCCGAATCCGGATCGTTGGCCGACATTTTGAGCAATTCCAAGCCCATAGCGATCGGCGCCAACGGGTTGCGCAACTCGTGCGCCAGCGTAGCAAGAAACTCATCCTTTCGCCGATCGGCGTTTTGCAAAGCAAGCTCAGTTCGCCGGCGTTCGGATTCGTCTCTAAAAACGAGGACGACGCCCGTCACTTGTCCATCGAGCGCCTGCACGGGAGCAGCGCTATAGGCGATTGGGATCGTGTTGCCGGTGCGCGACATGAGAACCAGCGGCATTCTTTCGTGCACGACGCGGCCCTCGTGCAGCACGCGGTCGATCGGGCTTTCCACGCCGTCTTGCGAGTCTTCGCGGCGAATCGCGAAGATCTTCCACAACGGCTCGCCTTTCGAGTCGGCGATATTCCATCCGGTCAGCGCCTCCGCGGCGCGGTTCATGAGCGTTAGCCGGCCGTTCACATCGGTGACAAGTACGCCGTCTGCCATGCACGACAACGTGGTGCGCAAGTGTTCGCGCTGTAAAAGGGCCTCCATTTGTTCACGATGGGCGCGGCGCTTCGCCGAGGTCCGCATTTGGCTGAGGACGCCGACGGTAATGCCGACCGCATACCACCCTGCCGCAGTAACGACGGATGCAACGGTGGGCTCGAACAACCCCTTGGGAGTTTGGAACCAATAGCCGTGTACTACGTGCAGCATCACCAGGCAAAGAATCGCCGGTCCAACGCCTCCGACCCAGGCGCCGAGCAGAATTGCCCCCATGAAGGTGGCGACGCTTGGATGTCCCATGATCGGATCGAGCCAAGCCCGAAGCGCGACCGCCACCGCGACGAGCACCAGTGCGAACCCATATCGCATGAATGGTAATCGGATTGATTGCAGAGTCGCCCACGCACGAGGAGGAGACGGATGCGACATTGGTTTGAGATTTGAAGCCAGTGGGGCGGCCCTGGAGTTACCCATTTTGGGTGATTTTAGCCGCCAGGTAAACGACGAAACCGGCCTGGAGAGCGACAATTTGTCGCAAGATAGGACCGAACCAAGACATGGACGACGCCAAGACAGCGCGTATTCGGGCTCTGGATCGAAACTGGGCGTTTTGGGCGAAGGCATTCCAAGGTGGCGTGCGAGCCAGCTTTGGAACTCGTAGTACCAGTAGATCGAGTTTTGGGGCGAAAGCACCCAATGGTTTTCGTTCGGAAAGACCACCAGGCGTGACGGCACGTTCATGGCTTGAAGCACGCCGTAAAGTTCGAGACCGTTGCCGTACGGCACGCGGTAGTCGAGCTCGCCGTGCGTGACGAGCGTAGGAGTCTTGAAGTTCTTGGCATAGAACATCGGGTTGTTTCGCTGCAGGCCCTCGACGTTGTCCCAGGGCGTGCCGCCGATGACCTTGGCGAATCCGTGAGGGACGTCGGAGGCGAACTGGCTGTAGGAATTGTTCACGCCGGCGTGGTTGATGATCGCGGCGAAGCGATCCGTGTGACCGAGCACCCACGCGGCCATGTAGCCGCCGTAACTGGCGCCGGTGGCGGCCATGCGCTTGGAATCGATGTTGGGCAGCTTCGCCAGGAGGAAGTCGGTGCTCTTCATGATGTCCTCAAACGGCTTGTCTCCCCATTCGTTGAGAATGCTCTGGGCAAACTTCTCGCCAAAGCCGGTCGAGCCGTGCCGATTGACGCACGCCACGATGTAACCGGGCGCGGCGAATGCGTGGGCGTTCCAGCGATAGTGCCAGGTGTTACGGCTCATGGTGTGCGGCCCGCCATGCATCACGTGGATGAACGGGTAGGACTTGTTCGCATCGTACGCGGGCGGATAAAAGAGCCAGCCGTGGACTTTGTCGCCGCCGGCGCCGTCGAACCAGAATTCCTCGACCTTGCCGAGATCGAGCTCGTGCGAGCAGTTTTTCGTTGAAGCGAGTGAGCTGCCGCTGCTGCCCGTGGCCGGATCGAGTGCAAAGAGCTCGTCGGGACGGTTGGCGACGGTATTCAGGAAGACAATTGAATTTGCGCCGGTTTGAAGACCCGCGGACGAACCTTCTTTGTACACAGTTGTGAAGCCGGTCCCGTCGGCGTTCATCTTGAAGACCGGCAGCACGCCCTTGTCCTCGGCGAGCAGCCATAGCACCTTTGCCGTCGGGTGAGAACTTCACTTCGTCGAATGAATAATCGAGCGATTGCGGACAGCGGCGTACTCTTGCCGGTTCCCAGTTCGTGCCGCCAGAGCCGCGAGAGCTCGCCGTTGTGGTAGGCGGTTTCGCGACGCAGATAGACGAACGAGCGGCCGTCGGGCGCAAAGACCGGATTGCCGTCGCTGCCCTTGTTTTCGGCGGTCAGATTCTTCAACTGGCCCGAGCCATTGGTCGCCACGAGATAGATGTCGTCGTTCGGAAAGTCTCGATAGGGAGGCAGCGTGGAATTGATCACCACCGCGATTTGAGATCCATCGGGCGATATTTCGTAGCTCGATTCACCGTCGGCACGAAACAATCGATCGAAACCGGGCGTAAGGTCCACGGCCTCTTTGGTCGCGACGTTCACGCGCAAGCAGACGCGACGCGAGATTATCGGTGAGATAACGATCAAAGAAGCGGTATTGCCGGTGCTCCGTGACCTTTGCGGTCATCTTCGAATCTTTGCGGCGCTTGGCCTCCTTCTTCATCGCGGCGATGTCTTTTTTGGCGAGCGAGCCGACAAGCTCCGGAATCACGTTGGTGCCGACGATGATGTGCTCGCCGTCGCGGAGCCACTTCGGCGCAGCAAGCGCGAAGGGCATCTCGACGATCTCCTCGGCCTCGCCGCCGCTGACCGGGATGACATAGAGGGCGCTGGTTTCGTCATCACCGCGTTTGGAGACGAAGGCGATCCGCCGGCCGTCGGGGCTCCAGGCCGGAGCGGAATCGGTGGCTTGGGCAGTTGTCAACCGACGCGGCTCGCCACCAGCAACGTCCACCAGCCAAAGATTGGTTGTGCTCTTGTTCTTTTCGACCGACCACTCCTGCACGGTGAACACGACGGTGCGGCCGTCGGGCGAAAGCGCGGTGCGCCGAGCCGCTTCATGGCCCACAGGTCCTCGGGGGTCATGGGTGCTGTCCGCGGCGCAGGTCGTGTTCGCAATACTGAAGACAAGTAGGATGGCAATTGTCGAGCGGGGTTTCATAAAAGTGCTCAGATAGTTGGCCGAATCAAGTTTTTGACGTTTGCTATCTTAATCGAAGTTTAGACCGCCATCCGGCGATATCGAATTTGTGACTCAACCGCGGGAATTTGCCTACAATTGTGCTAATGGGTGATGTTGCAAACCAGCAAACGGGTAGTTCGGCCGTGTTGCTGGTGGGCCATGGCACGCGCGATAAAAGTGGATTGGCTGAATTTAACCGGCTGGCCGAGTTGGCTGCGAGTTGCTTGAGAGGAATGCGCGTTGAAATCGCGTATCTAGAGCTGGCAGAGCCTACGATTCCAGAGGCGATCGAGCGTTTGGCAGCAGAAGGCACCCGGTCGATTCGCGTCGTGCCACTGTTGTTGCTTGCCGCTGGACACGCCAAGCGTGATCTTCCCGCGGCGGTGGAGTCGGCCGCGCGGCGGCATCCCCGATTGAACGTTGAAATTGCACCGGCGTTTGGATGCGATGAAGAGATTCTGGCGCTTTCGGCAAGGCGGTTTGAGGAATCGCTGGCCGAGCGATCCGTCGTTCCGCGCAAGCGGACGATGTTGCTCCTCGTTGGGCGGGGCACGAGCGACGCTGACGCACTCGACGAAGTGCGGCAATTTGCCGAGTTGCGGCGCGTACAGTCGGACGTGGGGGGCGCGGAGGTTTGCTTTGTCGCGGCGGCGCGGCCATCGTTAGCGGAGGGATTGGCGATGGCGGCTCAGTCCGGATACCCGCGCGTCGTCGTGCAACCACATTTGTTATTTGCCGGTCAGGTGCTTGATGAGATTCAAGCGGCGGCGAGATTGATCGAAAGTCAGAGAACCGGTGTGGAGTGGATTCTCGCGCGGCATCTCGGCCCCGAACACGAGCTTGTGTGCGCGGTGGTGCGGCGCGTCGAATTAGAGGAGCAAGACTTCGACGGATTCGCCGGCGGCCCAAGAACGATCGCCCGCCGGAAAGCAGACAAGGGCGTTGGCGGCCGTCAGTCCACGGAGATCGGCGCTACCGCCCCAGCGGACGGGTTCGGCGAGCAGCTCGCTTTGTTCGCGGCGAACGGTGGCTGGAAAATATGTCGGCCGGTCGCCGCGGTGCACAAAGTCGCTAACCAAAATCGCTGGCAGTTGGCGCAATCCCGCTGATGCCTCGCGGCCCATGACCTTGGCCACGGCGGGACGGACAAACAGTTCGAAGCAAACGGATGTGCTTACCGGATTGCCGGGCAGGCCGAATACGAGTGTCGATCCCCGGTTGTTAGTCTCACTTCCATAGACTCCGAACCAGAGCGGTTTACCGGGTTTGAGATTTACTTTGTGAAAAACCTCTTTTACGCCGAGATCACGGAGGACGGCGGGGACGAGATCGAGCACGCCCGCGGACACGCCGCCGGAAAGCACGAGCAAGTCGGCGGTGAGGCCCTGCTGGACAAGCCGCGAGAGCTCGTTGCGGTCGTCGCCCGCAATGCCCAACTCGATTGGT
Organism: Pirellulales bacterium; assembly: GCA_963829655.1. Taxonomy (GTDB): domain Bacteria; phylum Planctomycetota; class Planctomycetia; order Pirellulales; family JALHPA01; genus JBBDYH01. The sequence continues at coordinate 2,689,967 of CAWHJG010000002.1, read as the reverse complement.
ATGGCGCCGAGTTGTCGCACGGCCGCCGCCAAGAGCGGTCCATTGGAATTGCGGATCTGTCCGGCGGCGGGCTGGCGTGAGGCATCGACCAACTCGTTGCCCGTGGGAAGAACGGCGACGCGGACCGGTGGTGTTACTTGAACTTGCGTGCGGCCGATTTCACATAACAGACCGATTTCGGCCGGACGGAGTTGGTGTCCGGCTTGAAGCACGGTTTCGCCGCGGGTGAGCGAGGCGCCGCGACGCATGATGTTCTGTTCGGCCTTGACGCGGTCACGGATTCGAACGCGGTTGCCTACTGACTCCGAACGTTCGACCATCACGACAGCGTCGGCGCCCGCCGGGAGCGGCGCACCGGTCATGATCCGTGTGCAGTGGCCGGGACTGACTCGCTCATTGGGCATCTGGCCAGCGGTGACTTCTTCGAGCACTATCAGTTCCGCGGTTCCATTGCGCAAATCGCTGGCAATTACTGCATATCCATCGACAATCGACTTGTCATGCGGCGGCGAATCGATGTCGCTGGTGATATCTTCGACAAGAGTAAGGCCGAGCGCATCGCTGATGGCCACGCATGCCGCTTGGCGCGGCGAGCAACGGTCGAGTATTAGTTGCAGAGCTTCTGGAATGCTGAGCATAGGCGCCGGACAGCGAGATTCGCTTTGACTACCCTTTGCGTCTTGGCGACTTCGCGCGATAATGGTCGCGTACGTTCGACCATTAGAGCAGCGCTTTTACATCACTGCGATGCCCGAGTTCATGCAAGTCGTCACGAGCACCGCCACCGCCGACGAAGCGCGGCGGATTGCCGAGGCGCTGGTTGAGCAGCGGCTGGCCGGCTGTGTGCAGATTGTTGGGCCGGTCGAAAGCATTTATCGCTGGCAGGGGAAGGTCGAACGGGCACAGGAGTGGCAGCTTTGGATCAAGACGCGGTCGCCGCAGTTTGGGGAAGTGGATCGAGCGATCCGGCAGCTTCATAGTTACGACGTGCCCGAGGTGCTGGCGATGGCGGTGTCTGATGGGAGCGAGCCGTATTTGAGCTGGTTGCGTTCGGAGACCGATACGAGCGCGGCGGCCAACGAAAAGGGCGATCAGCGATGAATACCGTGGACTTCCAAGTGAAAACGCTCGGCCCCTGCCGCATCGATTCGCCGCTGGCGGCGCTTTTGAGCGATCGCCGGAATACGCTCGACGCCGTCGAGGAATCGGACCGGGTGCTGTTCGACGATACGGTTTCAGCGGCTTGCTCGCGGAATTGCCCGCCAACCGATTTGCCGTCGATTGAACCCGCCGGTCCACGTCGAAAGATCTACTTCGATCCGGCAAAGACGCGAGCAGGGATCGTCACGTGTGGCGGACTATGCCCGGGCTTCAACGACGTGATCCGGGCGCTGGTGATGGAGCTGTACCACCGTTACGGCGTGCGGAAAATCTATGGTTTCCGCAATGGGTTTCAGGGATTTGTGGCAAAGCACGGCCGCGACGTCGTGGACCTGACACCGGACTTGGTAAGCGATATCAACCAGCAGGGAGGGACTTTTTTGGGAACGTCCCGCGGCAATCAGTCGGCCGAAGAGATCGTGGATTGCCTGGAGCGAATGGACATCGGCGTGTTGTTTGTGGTCGGCGGCGACGGCACCATTCGCGGCGGACTGGACATCATTCGAGTAATCGAAGAGCGGGGAGCGAAGGTTGCCGTGATCGGCGTTCCCAAGACGATCGATAATGACATCCTGTACATCGATCACAGCTTTGGATTTCACACCGCCGTGATCGAGGCCAGCAAGTCGATTCGAGCGGCGCACATTGAAGCCAAGGCGGCGCCGAACGGAATCGGGCTGGTGCGGCTGATGGGGCGGCACTCGGGGTTCATTGCATGTTACGCGGCGCTGGCCACGGGAGACGCGAATTTTGTGCTGATTCCCGAGGTGCCGTTTGGATTAGACGGCGAGCGCGGCTTGCTTTCGGCGCTGCGCGAGCGGCTGATCAAGCGGAGCCACGCGGTAATCGTTGTCGCCGAAGGCGCCGGCCAGAAGTTGCTGGAAACAGGCGCCCCGCAGCATGACGAATCGGGCAACGTCAAGCTGGCGGACATCGGCGTGTTTCTTAAGGACCGCCTATCGGCTTACTTCCGCGAGCAGCAGATGGCGGCGAACCTGCGATACATCGACCCGAGCTATTTAGTTCGCAGCGTTCCGGCGAGCCCTTACGACGCGGTGTATTGTTTGCGGCTCGCGCATAACGCCGTGCATGCCGCGATGTGCGGGCGGACGGAGATCATTATCGGCCGCTGGCATCGGCGGTTCGTGCACATACCGATGAAGATGGCGATCGAGCGGCGAAACATGGTGGACCCTGACGGGGATTTGTGGATGAGCGTGCTGGAGGCGACGGGTCAACCGGCAGTGATTGGATGAACGGCGGACATTTGGATTAAACCGCGTCTCGGTTCATTGTTTGGATCGCCTCGACTTGGCGAAGCAACTCCGGCACGTTCAATCTCTAATCCACGAACAGGAACTCGTTGCTCATCAGGAGCACCTGAGCGTAGCGCGCCCACTTGGAGAGCGGCTCGACTTTTGGCGGGTGGAAGTTCGCGGCGGAATCCCAGGTGGTGAGGCCGCCTGGTGTTGAGCCGGCGCGGCGCGGAAGCGGCGACGCCAGAATCGAGTTGGACCGTGACCGGCCAGGCGAAGGAATCATTTTCGATCGTGGTCCGCAGGTCGGCGACAAAATCGATTGTATCCCCTTGCTGCAAGTGCAGTTTTTCTACCACGGTCTTTTGCTGCTTACTCTTTGGCTCGACGATCCATTCGCCGATTTTTCCGCTGCGGCTGGCAACGAGTCGGCCGCGCACACCGTCCCCCTTGTCCTCGGTGAGGCGTAGCGTTCCTTCGATGCGGACCGAGCCATCGCTTGGCGCCGTCCAGCGGCGAATCGCCGCATGTGCCACGTTGTTGCCGACGTGCCCGCCTTCGGAGCTGAGCATCGCCCAGCCGAGGGCAGGGTCCGGCAACGCTGGACCGCCTTGCCATTGCGAGCCGGTGAAATGAGGAAATCGTTCGAAGGTTTTCACACGATTGGACGCTTCATCGAATTCGCCGTAGCCATATTGCCAAGCCTTGGCCATAAGTTCCAGCGGCGAGGGACCCGGCGCTTCCTCGCTGGCGTTCGCGACGAACGCGCGGCCAAGTTCCAGTTCCTCCAGTGTTGGCTGCCGGCCAAAGATGATTGTATAGAATTGGCGGATGCGCGCCGCGGAATCGTCGATCTTTGCTATGTCTTCACGCTCGGACAGTGCGCGGTGCGCTCGGCCACAAATGGCCCGTTCAACAGGTATAACGCCTGCTGCGGCACGGTCGTCGTAAAACGTTGCGGGCTGTGGTTGTCAGGGGATGCGAAGTCGAACGCGCGGAATAGGCCCGGGAGGTTCTGTCGTTCGATGCGTGCATAGAGCGTGCGCCGTTTTGGAAAGGGCATGCCGGTGATATCGACTGCCGGTCCGCCGACCGACAGGTCGATGTCGCCGGCGGCGAAAAGCAACGCGTCGCGTGTGGCTTCGAAATCGAGCCGGCGACGGTTCATTCGCCAGAGCAAGCGGTTCTCGGGGTCCATTGACTGCGCATTCCGGCCGCACGGCGCTGCCCTGTTGATATGTGCTCGTGTGCATGATCAGGCGGTGGAGTTTTTTGATCGACCAGCCGTCGTCCATGAAGCGCCGCGACAGAAAATCGAGCAGCTCGGGATGTGTTGGCATTTCGCTCCGCAGGCCGAAATCGCTCGGTGTGCGGACGAGCGGTGCGTCGAAGTGGCCCATCCAGATGCGATTCACGAACACACGCGCCGTCAACGGGTTTTCGATCGAGGCGATTTGTTGAGCAAGCTCCAATCGGCCGCTCTTGTGTTGAAATGGCTTGCGCTGGTCGCGAGAGATCACCGAAAGGAATTGCCGCGGCACTTCGGCGCCAGGATTCGCTGCGTTGCCGCGGACGAAAATCCGCGGATTGTGTGTGGCATCAATTTCCTCGAGGATCATTGCCTGGCGCGGTGCGCCCTTGCCGGCCGCGTACGCATCCAGCTTTTTTCGCAGCTCGGCAATCTTGTCCTTCGTCTTTTGATCTAGCAGCAGCTCGACTTCGCGCTCGGTAACATTTGTGGGACCAAAGGGGCTGTATAACACCTGACGGATTTGTTCTTTGGCGGAATCGGCGAGTGCGGCCGGAGGAGTGAGCTTACTCTTGGCGGCGTCTGTCAGGGCGGCCTCCCATTCGGCGCTGACGTCGTTGAGGAGTTTTGCATAGCGCTCGGCAACTTCCCGCAAGGATTTGGGCGGTTCGCCCGGGAATAGCTGCGCGACAAGCGGATTGAGCCGGTGTCCGGCGCGGCTTCGGCGTTGTTAGCAAACTGGCCAGCCAACACGGCGGCGCGATCCACAAACTCGTTTTCGGGAATCGCCGTCAGCAAATGCCAAGGCGCAAAGACCGGATCGAAACCTTCGGCCGTCCGCCTTAAGTAGTGCCGCCAGCGGTTGACGAAGAACGGGTTGGTCTCGCCATCGAAGGGGACGAAGTCGAAGTCGTCGGTGAGCGGATGATCGCGAAAGGCGTGCGTGGCGATTAGATAATCGGCGACGCTGGAGTGCAGGTGTTTTTCCAGCCGGCGGTGACCATCGGTCAACGTGTCGGCAACGCCCTTTTCGTGCTCGCGGAGACCTCTTTCAAACTCCGGCGTCATCGGCTCGATCGGCGCTTGCTTTTCGACAGCCGCGTCAAAGACGCCATACAACGAGTAGTAATCGGCGGTGGGAATTGGATCGAATTTGTGATCGTGGCATCGAGCGCAGCTCACGGTCAGTCCGAGCATCCCCCGAAAGACGACGTCGAGACGGTCGTCGATGATGTCAGGCTTGATGTTGAGAAACCGGCGGCCGAGCGTGAGATAGCCCATCGCCGCCAGCGAGCGATCATCGCCGTTGCGCGGAAGGCAATCGGCGGCGAGCTGCTCGACGAGAAATCGATCGTAGGGCAGGTCCTCGTTCAGTGCGCGAACCACCCAGTCGCGGTAGTTGTAGGCGTGAGCAAAGTTGCGCTCCTCGTTGAACACGTAGCCCTTGCTGTCGCTGTAGCGTGCGACGTCGAGCCAGTATCTCGCCCAGCGCTCGCCGTAGTGAGGCGACGCCAAGAGCCGATCGACCACTTTGGCGAACGCGTCGGGGGATGGATCGTGCTCGAAGTCGGCGATTTCGGCCGCAGTTGGCGCGAGGCCAATGAGGTCGAAGTACGCACGGCGGATTAGAGTGCGCCGGTCGGCGGGTGACGACGGGGACAGGCCCTTTGCCTCTAATCGCGCGAGGACGAATTGATCAAGCGGTGACTGACTCCAGGATTCGTTTTTCACAGGCGGCATGTCAGGCATGCGGACCGGTTGAAAGGCCCAATGCGTTTTGGCTTTTTCAGCGGCCGCCTTGGCGGGATCGAGCGTATCTGTGTTGCCGGCGCTCTTGGCCACGGGACGCCCAGACGGATCCAAGTGTCCAGAGCCGCGATTTGGTCATCGCGCAGCTTGCCGTTGGGGGGCATGGTGATGTCCCCCTCGTGCCGGACAGCTCGCAGCAGCGTGCTCTTTTCGGGCTTCTTCAAGAGTACGACCGGACCTGCTTCATTCCCCTTGAGAACGTTCTGTCGCGAGTCCAGCCGCAGACCCGACTCCTCTTTCTTGCCGCCATGGCACTCCACGCAATGTGCCAACAAAAGTGGGCGAATCTGGGTCTCGAAGAACTCCTCGGCGGCAGTGGATTCGGCAGGCGCGGGTGCTGGTTTGTCGGCGAGTCCGATTGCTGGCCAGGCGCAAACCGCCACCACCAGCGCGGCGATTAATGCCGGCCGATTCGACCGATGCTTCCACGACCACAGCCGGGCAACCATGCCGGTCCCTCCGAATGTCCCAAATTGCTACTGGCGCCAGTTTAATCCGTCTCCGCAGCGATGGGCAACTTGCTGGTCCGCTCGATTACCGCCAGACCTTGCCGCTAATGCCGAACGTGGCTATTCTCCCGCACCTGCGGGGAGCAACTGCTGGCGCGCCACCGCCCCTGTTGCTCCACTTGCTTGCCTTCGTGGTCCGAAAATAGAAGAACAAACCATTCCGCCTGTTGCCGGGAGGGCGACTCGATGAACATGAACGTTGAGCGCAAATGCGCTCCTTTGATCTATCTTGCGTTTGCGGCCGCGGTTGGCGCGGCATTGGCGAGTTGGCTCCCGCCGCCGAAGGATGGTGAGCCGCCTGTGCAGGCGGCGATCAAGGCGAAAGCTCGGCCGGCAAGCACGGCGCCGTCAAGAGCCGACAATGTATTCCGGCATGCGGTGATCGGCGCGTGGCAAGACGACTATCAAGGTGCGCGGACGCTTGTTGTGAGACCCGACGGCACCGCAACGATGACCATCGACTTTGACGGCTGGAAGGCGCGGATGTTTACGCCGCGCCTGCGAATCGACACCACCTGGAACATCGAGAACGGCCACTTCGAGCGCCAGACGACCGGCGGTCAGCCGCCCGACAAGGTTGAGTTCGTCAAACGGCGCGTTGGCGACCGGGCCAGCGATCGGATAGTCGAGATCACCGGCGAGCGCATGGTGCTGGTGGATCAGGACGGTGAGACGCAGTACGAATGGCGGCGCGTTAAGTAAGCGGCGCAACTGCCCCCTCAATTTGAAATGCGACTTTGCGACGCTTCTTTGTTGAATGATGCCCTTGCGTTTTCCGCAAGCGCGTCTCTATTGGTTTGTGCGTTCTTCAGTTTATAAAGACGGCTAGTCGTTCTGAGCACCATACTGTCGCCTGAGAGAGCGGGCGAAGCAAAGAGTGGCTCGTTCAACTCATTTGCCGCAACGGCACGGAGTTTTTTTTCGGCCGCCACGACGGTTGTCACACCGTCGCGGTTCATGAAATAGACATGCCTATTCGCTGCAACGGGCGACGCATAGTACTCACCGGGTAGTCGATGTTTCCAGTGCAATTCGCCTGTTGCAGCATCGACACAAGACAAAACACCGCCATCCGTGACCATGAATAGCATACCCTGGTAAACAAGGGCGGAGGAGCAGTTCGATCCCCGGATTCGCTTGGACCAAACTTCTTTGCACTGTGGTTGGAGCAACTGTGCGATGGGAATCACGGTTATTCGGGCATGATCGACAAAGAAGAGGTTGTCACTCTGCTTCACCACACTCGCGACAAGGTCGCCGGACGATTTCAGTTGAACGCAATTAAGTATCGCGCCAGTCGCGATGTCGATACTATTGATTTCATTGAATCCCCAAACGATGAGGACGTCCTTGCCATCGAGATGGCATACGAGCGGGGTGCGGCTGTGGCCACTGATTTGATTCACGTCCGACTTCAACTCGGTACGCCAAAGCAACCGCCCTGTCTCCATATCACAGGCCAGCGCATGCGAAGCGTTTGGTAACCCATTGACGACGATGATTCGATCGCCGTGCAAGATTGGGGAAACACCGACGCCGTAAACGCTTTCAAATTGGATTTCAGAATTGGTCCAGCACTGCTTGCCATCGACGCTCGCACACATTAACCCGCCTGAGCCAAAGTAGGCGTAAACTCGATCGCGTGAAATAATCGGTGTTGGCGTGGCGGCTGAATTATGTCGGTGGAGTCGCCCTTCAGCGCCTTCGAGGCCTTCGACGGACCACAAGTGCATGCCCGATTCGAAATCGAAACAAAGGATCGCGCGGGTGAGCACGCTTCGCGCCGGCACAACGTTTCGATCAATGAATAACGTGGATGACGTCACGAGCATGGAGCTTGCCAGCGAAATTCCGGACCATCCATATAATTGCCGAATCGAACATCGCCGTGAGTAAACTGCGCCCCAGAGTCCAAGCGTGACCAGCCCGACACTCAGCCACGCATATGGCCAAGTTGGTAGGACGAGTTTGCCATTAGATGCGCCCAGGTGGTAATGCAGATAATCGCAGTGATGAATTGCAGCGATAATGAGGCCTACAAAAGCCGCCATCGCGGCAATTGCGCCAAGGATCGCGAACGCCAATCGCCAGCTCCGTGCACGCTGAGGCGGTTCGTTCTCACCCGATGGGAACCACTCAACGCTGGACAATGCATACACAAACCAAGTGCCAATCGGGACCGCAAGCGCCAAGCTAAGCATTGCCAAAGAATTATTGCTGCTCCGAGGACCAGCCTGCTGCGGATTAGGATCGGGTTCAGCGCCGATCCAATACGCAACGAGCCAGCCAACGACGAGTAAGGGAATCCACCGAGCCCGGAACGCCGACGTGCCTCTGCCCGTATTTTCATTGCGGTCGCCGTAGTGGGCCACGCATATCGGTCCGCGACCACATGCTCGCCACTGCAACGCTCCGAGTACGACGGGCACGGCGGCGATTGCCAGGACTACCACGGCGCTTGCCGACCAATACCCGTTTCGGAAAGCGTGGTCCTTGCTGGGGAGCGCAACGACCGTGGCGATCCCTAACGCGATAAGTACTAGAGCCACGGCTAGCCGCGGAATTGGTTTTCGAACCGTTGTTGCCGCTAACGAAAGTCCGAGAGCGGCGGTTAAGTTGGTGCCCAACCAACCTCGAATGATGCACCGATCAAAATCGAGCACCGCTGGGCCAAAGACGGCCAATGAAACGAAGCCAAGAAGGCCCACTATAAATGCGGTCGGCGCCGACCGAGTTGCGAAGCGAACTTCGCTCCGCTCGATCGACGCGGCTCGGGCTGAACCCACAAACAAAAGCCCGACAACGACGGTAAGTCCAATTAAGCCAAAGCTCAAAGCGGTTAGGATTTGCTTTATCCAATCGCGATGCGTGGCCGGGTAGGCGGCCGTCACAAACACTCTCCCGTCGGAAATGACAGGAGACGAATGTCCCTCGCCCGGCAGATCGGTCACCCATTCAATATTCTGCTCAGCCGACCACTTGACGGGCGGCTTCGCCGTTGAGTGCACACCGTGACGCTCGTTGCCGCGCCAGCCCAGCCACGCTTGCGATGCGGTTTGCGCGAGCGAGGAGCCTGGGAGGAACAGGAGGATGAACAGTCCACGGAGCAGAAACATCCGTCGCCCTCGTCAGCGACAGTCATGAAACACATTTCGGGCTTAGCGAAACATGCTGTTATCCAGCGACCAATTGCTCCAGTATCTCGTCCCGTAGCAATTTCTGCTATAGCTTCCCTCGGTGTGGGTAGCGCCGAAACACCGCAAAACCACATAACACTTGTGGGCGAGCTGAGAAACCCAAGATTGACTATTGCGCAGTCGCGTATCGCCGCGCGGCAAGAATCCAAACAACCACAACGACACCGGCGATCGCCAGCAGCACCATCCCTTGCTTGTAGCGTTGCTCAAGGCCGTTACTGCGCTTTGGCGTCTCCAGCTTAAAGTGCACCGCGCCTTGCGGCGTGTCGGTAGACGATGTGCCGGTTTGCCAGGCAACCGTTGTGCTATCCAGCGTGTTATCGCGGTCGGCTAACAAACCAGCGCCGATGATGGCGACGATGCCAAATGCAACTGGTGCCGACCAGCGGCGTAGTCCCCTTCGATCGGCAGACATCAAGGTCTGTTGATGCTCGTACCAGACTCCGCCAAGTAAGCCAACCGCGGTAATCGCACGCCCGAATTCGAAGCCGACGGCTGTTACGACGCCATACAGTGCGATTGACAAAGCGGAGACCGATAACGCTGTGGCGGCGTGTTCTTTATGAGCCCGCGATGCAAGGCAAAGCGCCCAGGCGGCGATTAGGCCCGCGGGGAGAGCTAACGCATATCGCGACGCGGCGGCGAAACCATGTACACCGTCAATAAATAAACCGCCGGCTGCCAATGCAGCCAGCGGCAGATGAATCCAGCTTTTTAACCAAGTCGGACCCGTGGGCGCGACCTGGCGTCGGCCGAACTCCAGCAACACGAAGCTCGGCGCTGCAGTGCCTAATGCACGAACCGCATCGAGCGAAGCTGTCTGACCCGAAAAAGAACGGATTAGCTGGAATGTTTCGGCGATGAACTGCACGCCACAAAACGCAGCGAGCCACGACCACGGCAAGGAACGATCGCCGCGACTGTGCAATAGCACAGCCAAACCGCCCAGAGCGGCCAATGCCAGCCCGCAAATAAAGTGCGCGACTTGTGGATCGATCATGACTCGTATGCGCCGTCGGTTGACTCAATTCGCAGAGCGTTTACCCCGCCTCGAAAACGGGGTCTCCAAAAAACCTAGGTCGCGTTCCACGCGCATTGCCACAGGTGGAGCAATCCGCAATGCCGTTACAACCCGACTATTTGCTATTGTGGCGTACGGGTGTCGTTAATCTGCAAGCTAAATACTCGTAGCGGATGTTGCGGATACACAACGTCGAAGGGCGGATCGTATTTACGCGCCTCCGAGAATCCTTGCAGATGAAGGCCATTCATGATCGTTCTTTTGGGGTGCGTAGTAGTATTCGGCGCTGTGATTGCCGGATTTGTGCTGGCGGGGGGCGAGGTCGTGGCGCTGATCCATCCGACTGAGTTTCTCACGATCGGTGGTGCCTCGATCGGCGCCATGATCGTAATGTCGCCAAAGAAAGTGCTGATTGACCTGATGAAGGGCCTGGTGGCAGCGGTGAAGGGCTCGCCATACGACAAGCAAACGTATAACGATCTGTTCAAAGTGCTGTACGATCTCTTGCGCACCTCGCGGCGTGAAGGCTTGATTGCCTTGGAGCCTCACGTAAGCAACCCGCACCAGAGCAGCATATTCAACAGGTATCCGCGAATTTCAAACAATCACCATGTGACAGAGTTTATCTGCGGCGCGTTGACGCCGGTGCTCGAAGGCGTGGCCAAACCGGAACAACTTCCTTTGTTGTTGAACGCCGACATCAAGGTGATCGAAGACGAGCACCACGCGCCGTTGAACGTGATGCAAAAGACCGCCGACGCGTTGCCGGGTTTTGGAATCGTGGCGGCCGTGCTAGGCATCGTGATCACGATGGGCGCGATCGACGGGCCGGTGGAAGAGATCGGCCACAAAGTGGGCGCTGCGCTAGTCGGTACATTTTTGGGCATTCTGTTGTCTTACGGCTTTTTCGCGCCGATGGCGACGCGAATGGAGATATTGGGTGCGCAGGAGCTGGCGTTTTTTCGAACGACCGCGAACGTAATCCTGGCGGGTGTGAACGACGTCCCCCCGAAGATCGCGATTGAGCAGGCTCGCCGCGGTGTGGGCACCGAGGTCCGACCGACGCGCGCGGAGTTGGATCAGCTATTCAAAGAGATTGACGCGGCAACGGCGGCGTGATCGGTAGGGTGGCAAGGTCAGGAGATCTTCCCACAACAATAGGTTCCTGACACCATTTACGAGAAGAGCATGGCAGGCAAAGGCGGCGGCGCTTGGAAAGTAGCCTACGCGGATTTTGTGACCGCGATGATGGCCTTCTTTCTCGTGATGTGGATTACTGCGCAAAGCAAGCCGGTCAAAGAGGCCATTGCTCAGTACTTCACCGATCCGTATGGAACGCTGTCTGCTGGTGGCGGAGCGCCGGCGGTCTTACCCTCGCGGCCGCGCGAGGCCGCAAGTACCAAGGGACTGCACAAAACAACGCGCGGGCGCGGGCGGGGCACCGTCAGCCCAACGTCCAATTCTCCTGCTGCCGGGGAAGCCAAGGGGGAAGACGGCCGCAAGCCGAGCATCGCAGTGATGCAGGACGGCGACAATTCGAGCCGAGGCATCGTAGTGATCTTTCCCGAAGCGTCGGCCGAGCTCGACGAGCGAGCGCAGGTGCGTTTGAACGCGCTGGTGCCGTTCATGCTGGGAAAGATCAATAAGATTGAAATCCGCGGCCATTCCACCGCCCGACCTCTTCCAAGCGACAGTCTGTTCAAAGACACCTGGGAGCTTTCGTATGCACGCTGCGTGGCGACGCTTCAGTTCCTGGAGCAAGCGGGGATTGAGCCAGAACGAATGCGGCTTAGCCAGGGCGGGCCATTCGAACCAGTGAAGCTGGGGGACGGACTTGACACCCTGGCGGAAAACGCGCGTGTCGAAGTGAAAATGCTGGGCGAGTTCGTCGATGACCGAAAGGGTACGCGGCGGGAGCCGGTAAAGTCCGACGACGATCCACAAGCGGGATTCTAGCTGCGTTTGCATTCCGCGGTACGCTAGCACGCTCTTGATTGCGATTGCGGATGTTTCGTCCCCTTCTCGCGGCGATTCCTCTTGCCCAATTCCGGCATTTTCCGTTGAATGCCGTTGCTTGCTAGCCTGAGGGTCGTCTTCCGCAACCGCGCCGGAGTATCCGAATGTATCGTCGCGCTTCGATCGTCGTATGGCTTATTGCCTCACTCGTCATTTCAACCACGGCTCTTGCCGCCGGACCGCTCGATCCTCGCGGCCAAATTCACATTCCGATCGGGATTCCGAACTCGGTCGATACGCTCAAAACCTTCGTCGAAGCCGAGGGGAACTTCTCGCCGGGCTTCGCGACGTATGGGATATACTTCTGGCTTTACGATCCCAATACGCAGCAGCTCATCGCGCCGACAGCGCCGGCGCGGAGCATGAACGCGGCTTGGCCATGCGCGGTGCGCTGATTCCGTGGACGCGATGGGGTGGCGGGGACTTCTCGTTGACGAGCGCCGTTTGTCAGGTCGAACTCCCTTGGAAAAACCATAAGCTCCAGGTGGCCGCGGCACAGGTAGAGATCAACAACCTCGCCAAAAAGCCGCGCGAGGTGCAGTTGTTCGTCGCACTGCGTCCGATGGGCGCGGCGGGCGGTCCGGTTTACAGAATCTCGGTCGGTGACAAGAAAGACTCTTTTCTTGTGGATGAGCGGATGGCGCTGATCCCGAGCGCGCGCCCACGGCGATCGGCGTCACCGTGGAAGACGACGTGCCGAACTACGCCGTGCGCGGAGAAGTGCCCAAGGACATTGGCGTGGGGACAACGGCCGGAAACTGTGGCGGGCTGATGCGCTACGATCTACGCATTCCAGCCGAAGGCGCTTATCAACTCGGCTTCGTCTGTCCCGTGCTGCCCGGGCGCCGTGCCGTAGGGCATCAGTGGGACGGTAAAAGCCCCTGGGCGCAGCTCGATCTTGCAACGCCAAATCCGAAGGCAGGCGGCGAACCGCAGCCCGATCCCGGCGTCGATTTTTATCGCAAGCTGAAAGCGGCTGAGCTGTTTGCACAGGCTGAAAAGTATTGGGACGGTGTCGTCGGCCGCGCGTTGATCGACGTACCCGACGTGCGCTGGAACGAAGCGTTTGGTGCAATCGTGGGCCACGTCGCCATGGCGATGAACGAGGGGCGCCGGACGTGGCCGTGATCAACTACAACGTTTTCAATCGCGACGGCGTGTATGCCGCCAACATTCTGCAGAAGTCGGGCAATCGCGAGCTGGCCGAGGCCTGCATCGACTATTTTCTGACGCATCCATTCAACGGGCGTGTCGAACCGGAGGCCGACAATCCGGGGCAGATTCTGTGGGTGATCGGCGAGCACTGGCGAATCACGCGTGACCGGAAGTGGCTGGACCATGTGGTGCCAAGTGCCGAAAAGATCGCGGATGATCAGGTACTATCGAACGGCGCCGGAACCGCATTGGGTTTGGGACACAAGCCTGAGCTTTGGCGACGATCTACCGGAGGGAAAGCGCAAACGATTGAAGCCCGGCGCGTGCGACGGATTTCATCCGGAGTATACCGAGGCGTTCGACATTGCGGGGATGCGTGCCGCGGCGGAATTGGCCCGCGCGTACAAAATGGAAGAGGCAGAACGGCAATGGACCTCGCTTGCCAACAAGTTCCTCAAGGAGTATGAGCAGAAATTCGGTGAGCGATTGGAACACGAGTATGGCAGCTTTGCCGTGGTGTGGCCGTGCCGGTTGTATCCGCTTCGCAATAGTCCGGCACATTCAATCTTCAAACAAGTCGGTACGCAGAAACCGGCCGGCTGGCGGTATTTTCCACTGGCGACTGGCGCACCAAGGATTGCTGACGGGCAGCCGAGAAGCAGCGTACAAAACGCTTGATGCCCATTTTGATCACGAGCAGATGCAGGGCTGGTACTTGCTCGATGAAGGCGGCAAAAGCGGACCCGGCAACTGGACGAAAGCCAAGACGAACTGGAACGCGGATGTGGCGATGCCTCACGGCTGGGCGATTGCCGAGCTGTGGCTTTTGATGCGCGATGCGATGGTGCACGAAGATGGAAACAAGCTCGTGCTGTTTTCGGGTGTTGATCCGGTCTGGTTCCACAACCCGCGCGGCATACAGCTCACAGGGCTGCCGACATATTTTGGCAATCTTGGCTTGCACTATCGAATACGCGATGGGGCGAACGAGTTGGTGTTTACCGGCGAGGCCGCTCCGCCGGGGGGTTATGTGCTTTGTTTACCGAAGCGGGCGCAAGTGGAAGCCGGCGGCGGCACAGTTGGTGGTCGAGGCTGATAACCGCGTGGCGATTCCCGCGGGCACGAAGCAGGTGACGGTACGCTTCGAGGCTGCGGACGACGGCGCTCAGCAGGCGATCGCCACCGAGGAGGACGAGCACCCTGCAGATACGAAGTCGGCCAAGGATGTTCCGCCGCAGCCGCCCGCAGCGAACGATCAGCCGTCACAATCCACGGTGGCCAAAGAGCGAAAGCCTGCGGATTCTGAAAAGCGCTGATCGGTTAAAATACCGCTACACCACTTGCATTTGGGGCTGGTTGCGCTTGGCCGAACTTGCAGCTACGAGCCGGCCGCGGCGAACCGCAATAGCGGAGCCATCGACAAGAAACGCCGACGCTGGCGTCCGCGACAGTACCTCCCCAAACTCTTTTCCGTAAAGCGACGCCGCATCGCCCGTAAAGCAAACGTCGTCGGCCGGGCGGATCAACCATGGCTCGTGCTCGACTGCGTATTCGATTGTTCTCGCATCACGAGCAGTCGAATAGCCCCAGTAGTGCTCGACGATGAACTCATTAAGCGATCCGGCGCGGTGCGCATTGGATCGGCATTGGAGCGAGCAACAAGCGAGTATCGTTCTCTCCTGGTGCGCCAGTCATATCTCATATGCAGCTCATTGCCACGAAGATGGCCTCCTGTTTCGATCCTGGCCGCTAGTGGTAAGCACACGAACTTCTCACGATAAAGCCACCGCGCGACACAGCCGACCGCCCAGCGCGGCACGATCTCTTTGAGAAACACAACGCCGCGCCGCTCGCCACGGTCGGTGAATCGCGTAACGTAAAACCGCAGATTGACCTCGGGGAAGTTGCGATGAAATGGTATCGAGAGGCCAAAGATCCTCGCATTTCGAAACAGAAACCCGACGAGGCTCACGTACGTCCTGTCGTGCCAGAAATCCAATTCGAGCCCATTTGGGACGTATGGTTCGAGAACCGCTGGGTCGATTTCATAGTTGAACATCGCCAAGTGTCGCCACTCGGCGTTGAGAAACACTCGCGGCTTCGCAGGTTCAAGGGACATTCGGCGGCTCCTGGTTCAACGGCCAGGTAACCGCCTAAGGGTTCCGCTCTTAACTGACGGTTAAGTATGAATATGTGCTGCGGTTGGACCGGCGGGCTATAATGCTCGCGGTGCGCTGCATTGTGCAAGCGGCCTTCGCAGTGACCGATATAGATTCCTGACGGTTCGATTGTCGAGGCAGCCGATGGACCGGCAAAACGAACGGCTGGAAGATCGCGCCCCGCCTCCGCGGTTTACGCTGCGGACGGCGCTGTTGGTAAACCTGTTCGTGCAGGTGGTGTTTGCGCTGCCGCTCGTAGGAATCGGGTTTTCGCTCGTGGCGGCGATGTTGTGTGCACTGTTTCTGTTGCAGCTTCCACTGTTTTTTCTGTTCGGCGCGTTTCGGCTCGACGGCGATGCGGAGTTACCGCTGCGATAGCTAAACCGCCGCAGTTGGCTGCTCCGGTTGCCGCACCGCCAGCACCGAGCAAGGTGCGCGGTGCACAACCAACTCCGCGACGCTCCCCATCAACAGCCGCAACAGCCCGGTTCGGCCGTGAGTGCCCATAACGATCATGTCCACTTTTTCCTCCTTGGCCACGCGGACAATCTCGGTCGCCGGATCGCCAATTTCCAGCCGACGCACGACGCGCACGTTGGGGTCAGTGGGCTTCACATCGTCAAGCATTTTTCGAATCGTGTCGGTGTTGAACTCCGTCACGCCGTAGAACATCTCACCGCTGCCGTAGGCCAGCGGCGGCTCTTCGACGTGCAAAATGATCAGTTCCGCGCCGGTGCCGTGCGCCATCGCCGTGGCATGGCCTAGCGCCGCGTCGCTAGCAGGTGAAAAATCCGTGGGGAACAGGATATTGCGAGCTTGCATGTAGTTGTGCTCCTACCAGCGAGACCAATCAAACAGTTTCACGTGCTCGGCTGAGCGGTGATTGTCCCGACCTCGGGGCTGCTCGCCGTGGCGTATAGCCTCTTCGGTATCCGCCCGCTGAGGTGGGCCAACCGTCCGGCGATGCAGGCAGCTCTCATTGCAACGGCCATTTGTCGCGGGTCACCGGCATGCGCGATGCCCGTGTTTAATAGAACCCCGTCCACGCCAAGCTCCATGGCGATCGTTACATCACTGGCCGTACCCACGCCGGCATCAACGATCACAGGATACGCTGGGTCGTTTTCCTTCAGATACTCCAGACAAATGCGAATGTTATTGGCGTTCAAGATGCCCTGGCCCGAGCCGATCGGGCTGCCGGCGGGCATCACGCTCGAGGCGCCGGCCTCTTTCAGGCGGCGTGCGACAATCGGATCGTCGCTAGTGTAGCAAAGGACCTGAAAGCCTTCCTTCACAAGTCGCTCAGTCGCGTCGAGCGTGGCGACCGGGTCGGGAAGCAGCGTTTTCTTATCGGCCAACACTTCGAGCTTTACCCAATCCGCGCCGGGGTTTTCGAGCCCGGACAGTATCTCGCGCCCCAGACGAGCCACGCGGACCGCGTCGTCGGCCGAGAAGCAGCCGGCAGTATTCGGCAGCAGCGTGTACCGATGCGTGTCAATGTAATCAAGCAGGTTGTTGCCCGCGGCGTCGATCAGGCGTTCGCGACGGACGGCGACGGTGATGCAATCGGTGCCCGAAAGATCGAGCGATTCCGACATCACCTGGTAGTCGGCGTATTTGCCGGTTCCCACGATCAGCCGGCTTTTGAGCGAGTGCGTGCCGATCGTGAGCGGATCTTCGGCGGAGTTGACAAGCGATACAGCGGCGCCGTTCGTCGGCGTGACAGTACTCGGTTCGAAATGTGGGGCTTTTCGAGTGGACATTGCTTCGCTTGACTTTAACCGCCGCCAACAAGCGTGACCACCTCCAGCCGGTCGTTTTCCTTAAGCACACGTCGCCCGTGATCATCGCGCGGGACGAGGTCCAGATTCATCTCGACCGCCACGTGCTTCGCCGGCAGGCGCAGTTCCGCGAGCAAGTCGGCTACCGTAGTGCCGATTGTCACATCGCGAGGTTCGCCATTGAGAATGATCTTCACGAGTCGCAGGCACCATGAACTGGTTCGCCAATCGGCGGGCTGCCCTCACTTCGTATTCGTGTCGCGAACGGCAACCGCGCGAACGCTTTCAACCGCCAACAACCGAAACGGCAGGACTTGCGGCGTGGGGGCCACCATGCGGCCGGATTGCCAGGGAACAGCATAAGCCGCAAATTTTCCGGTAGTGGACTCGGCCACGTACACAACCGAGCGTCCGACCGGAATCCGGTTGGTTGTCATCCGCAAATCGATCGTGCCGGTCACCATCAGGAATTTCGGGGTCTTGGTGTCCGCTGCTAAGTCGGCGAGCACGTTGTGTTTGTACGCCGTGGTGAGCGTGCCGGTCTGCCGATTGATCACATAGCCCGTCAGCTCGCCAGTCAGATTGTCGAGAAAATAAATTGCCTCGAGTCCCGGCTCGACTTCGCCGGTGGCGATGGCAAAACCCTCGCTGCCGTGTGTGGCCGACGCGTGCAACGGAGTGTTGGGGGCCAAGTGACCAAGAAACAGGCCCACCAGGATGCCGATGACCATCCAAACGCCGCGGTTGTTTTGCACTGACATAGTCTCCTCCGTTCGCTGCCGCCGATTAAAAGGCCGCCACGCCGCTCTGCTTGCAATATACCGGTCGCGAACGGGTGCTGCCAGCAGAGAACTGCGACGCTTACCCAGCTTCGCTTGCCGAAGTGACGACCGTGGGGCAAAATTCACTATTCCGCGTGACAATTCTAGTCCAAGCGCATAGTTGCTGAGGCACAAGATGCATTTGCCCGATCATTACCTGGATCCGGTGACAACCACCGTTACTGCCGTCGCCGCAGCGGGCGCGGTTGCAATAGCGGTGCAACGCGTTCGGCAGAACTGTGCCGCGAGCTGGCGGATGGTCGGCGCTGTGGCCGCCGGCATCTTTGCCGCGCAAATGGTCAACTTTCCGATCAGCTCTGGGACGTCCGGTCATCTGATCGGGGGTGCGTTGGCGGCAATCCTGCTGGGGCCCTGGTGCGGACTGTTGGCGATGACACTCATGCTGGCCGTGCAGGCACTCGTGTTTGGCGATGGCGGGATCGCTGTCCTCGGCGCAAACGTGCTGAACATGGCGGTCATTGGCTGCTTCACCGGTCGCTTTGTGTATGATCGCACGGTTCGAGCGTTGGACCCAAAGTCGCTCATGGCTAAGTTAATTGCGTCGGCATTCGCCGCTATGACTTCGGTCGTTGCCGCTGCCGTTGCTTGTACCATCCAGTTGGCGGCCAGCGGCCAATTTACTACCAGCGAGGTGATTCTAACGATGATACCGATTCACGCACTCATCGGTGTTGCGGAAGCGGGGATCACGGCAGCGGTTGTGCTAGTGTGCTCACCAGTCATCGCACGCGATGCTAAATCGCCGGGGGTGCCGCTCGCCGGCTCGCAACGCCGCGTGACCGCGATTGGATTAATCGCCGCGGCGATGATTGTTCTCATCCTTGCGCCGCTGGCGTCGGACCTGCCCGACGGGCTGGAAGTTGCCACCGCACAGTCGCGCATTGCGGAGTCCGAATCGACTCCACTCTGGTTGTCACCGCTGAGCGACTATTCCCTGCCGGGCATTGACTCCGCCTGGGCCACTGCCCTGGTGGGACTAATCGGAGTGGCAATTGTGGTCGCGCTGGCCGAGGCGATGCATCGCGTGCGACTGACGGTGCGCTCGTAGTGCGGGGGCTGAGGAACGGGACTACAGTTTTGCAAATGCCGCCAAATCCACCTGCATCTGCGCAAGCGCTGGCCCATTGCACGCTTCGTGTCTTCCAGGTTCGCAATTTGTTCCGGCGCTTCAGCGGTGAACATGTAGAACTTAATCTTCGGTTCGGTACCGCTGGGGCGCGCGGCGATATAATTCCCCTGCACGTCGAGATACAGGATTACCATGTCCCCCTGCGGACCAGCCAGCGGTTGTGGGGGCTGAGCGGTGCGCGTCTCAGTCAGCGATAGATAGTCGCACACGCGAGCTAACTTTAGGCCCGCGATCGTTTCGGGCGGAGTCGCCCGGAATTTTCCCATGATCGAGTGCATATCGCGCATGCCTTGCGAGCCCGGCATCGTGAGCGAGAGTTGCCGCTCGGCATGATAGCCGTATTGCCAGAACAGCGCATCGAGCTTCTGGTGCAGCGACTGTCCGGCGGCCTTGGCTTGCGCCGCCAGCTCGGCCATCATCATCGCCGCGACTGCCGCGTCCTTGTCACGTACGTGTGCCCCAACCAAATAGCCATGCGATTCCTCGCAGCCAAACACGAACCGCTGTGGGCCGAACTCGTCAATCGTCTGTGCGATCCACTTGAAGCCGACTTGCAGATCGCCGCAGGTTTTGACATTGTAGGCTTCGGCGATGCGGCGGATCATCTCGGTCGTGACCAGAGTCTTCACAACGTAATGGTCCGGCGACAAGAGCTTTGACTTCTTTCGAGCGGCAAGTACGTACTCGCATAACAACGCGGCGATCTGATTGCCGGTGAAAGTCTCCCAGGGTCCGCGCGCATCAGTCGTGCGCGGCGCGGCCACTCCCAACCGGTCGCAATCGGGATCGGTGGCCAGAATCACGTCGGCTTGCGTTTCCTGCGCTCGCACGATGATCGAATCAAACACCGCCGGGTTTTCCGGGTTCGCCACATGGCCAGGGACGTTCGGGAAATCGCCGTCGGGCTCGGCATGGGGCCCAAAGACTTCGATGTCCGTGAAGCCGTCGGCGACCAGCACCGGCATCACCGCCGACGCGCCGACGCCGTGCAACGGCGAGTAAATGATCTTCAAGTTCCGCGGTCCCGGAAGGGCCTGGGCCTTCACGGCGGTAACAAACGCCTCATCGACCTCGTCCTGGCAGTAGACAACGCGGCCGTCGGCGACCGCCTCGGCGAACGGCACGCGCATAATCCTGTCACACTCCATCACTTCCTGGATGATGCGTGCGTCGTGCGGCGGCAGCACCTGCCCGCCCGTGGACCAGTAGACCTTGACGGCGTTGTCGCAGGGCGGGTTGTGGCTGGCCGTGACCATGATCCCGCAGTGACATTGCTTGAATCGGACGGCGAAAGACAGCTCCGGCGTGCTGCGATAGCCGTCGAGGAAATACACGGTGAAGCCGGCGGCGACCATGATCTCGGCGCACAGCTCTGCAAAGTGCCGCGAGCGGTGGCGAGTATCGTAGGCGATGGCGCAGGCCAGATTCTTCTCGTCCGGGTATTGCGACTGCACGTAGTTGGCCACGCCTTGGGCGCTTTCGCCGATGGTGCGGTCGTTGATGGCGTTGGAGCCGATGGCGCACATCCGTCCGCGACGCCCGCCGGTGCCAAACGGGATCACCGTCCAGAACGCGTCGTCGAGGTCCTTCCATTTGCCGGCGGCGATATGTTCGACAATCTGCGGCGCATACTCCGCGTAGCGCGGCTCGGTCAGCCACTTGCGGATGTTGGCAACGGCCTCGGGGGTAACACGGCTGGTAGCCAGCGCGTCGGCCAGCGTTGCCAGCGGTCCGGTCGCGTCGAATGAATCAGTCATGCGAATTCCGAATTGCGAGTACAAAGTAGGCAGTTCAGCAACCTGCGATTGTGCCGTATATTACAGCGGCGGGAAAGACTCCGCATTGCTCATGGTTAGACACGCATGACGATTGCCGCCGAACCGATCATCACTGTTTCCGGTCTTCGCGGGGTTGTTGGCCAATCGCTAACCCCGCTGGTGGCGGCGCGCTACGCCGCGGCGTTCGCGGCTGGACTGCCGTCGGGGACTGTCGTGGTTTCGCGCGACGGCCGTGCGACCGGCGCGATGCTCTCCGCGGCCGTGACTGGCGCTTTGTTGGGCTTGGGACGAAAGGTGATCGACGCCGCGGTTGCCGCCACGCCGACTCTTGGCGTTCTGGTCCGTGAGTATAAGGCCGCCGGCGGCATCCAGATCTCCGCGAGCCACAATCCGGCCGAGTACAACGGGCTGAAGTTGTTTTCGGCAGACGGACGCGTGATCCCGGCGCGCGAAGGCGCGCCGGTCATCGAGCGTTACCAAAGTGGCGAATTTCCGTGGGCCGATCACGCGCAGATCGGCAGCTCGCTGACGTGCTCCGACACCGTGCAATCGCATTGCAAACTCATTAGCCGCATTGTCGATGCTAAACTAGTGCGCGAACGCAAGTTCAAGGTGCTCTTGGATTCCAATCATGGAGCGGGCAGCCTCGTGGCGCGGCGCGTGCTTGAGGAGCTCGGTTGCCGCGTGAAGATTCTCGGGGGTGATCCCAACGGGCGATTCGACCACCTGCCCGAGCCGACCGAGGAGAACCTGGCCGACGTATTGCCGGCGGTGACTCACGCCAAAGCAGCCGTCGGATTTTGCCAGGACCCGGACGCGGACCGACTGGCGGTGATCGACGAGCGCGGGCGCTATCTCGGGGAGGAGTATACGCTGGCATTGTGCGTGGACCATATACTCCGCCGCCGCAAGGGCCCGGTGGTGACCAATTGCTCGACAAGCCGGATGTCGGAGGACTTGGCGACGAAACACGGCGTGCCATTTTTTCGCTCGGCGGTGGGCGAGGCAAACGTCGTCGATAAGATGCTCGAAACCGCTGCGGTGATCGGCGGCGAAGGGAGCGGCGGGGTAATCGATCCGCGAGTCGGGCTGGTGCGCGACAGCTTCGTGGGCATGGCACTGATACTCGAGGCCATGGCCGCGCGCGATTTGCCGGTATCCCAGCTCGCTGATGAATTGCCGCGTTACGCGATGGTAAAAACGAAGATTGCCGTGCCGACAGATCGGATCGCCGCCGCGTTGGACACCCTCAAAGCACACTTCGATTCGGCGACGTGCGACTGCATGGACGGATCTCGCTTTGACTGGCCCGGCAAGTGGCTGTTGGTCCGCGCGAGTAACACCGAGCCCATCGTACGTGCGATTTCCGAAGCGCCGACGGCCGACGAGGCGCGGCGGTTGTGTGACGAATCCGCGGCAGCGATGGTTGGTGAGCAGCGATGATTTTGAATAAACCCAGGGGCACAGAGACGCAGAGAATACGATGAGACATTTCGTTGGCAGTTTACGAACAGTGGGCTTGTTTTTCGCGGTCGCTGCGCCTGCTTTGTGTTTGCTTCAATCAGCAGCCTGCAAAGCAGATGTACCGAAACCAATCACCAACTCCATCGGTATGCCGCTTGTCCGCGTTCCGGCAGGCGAATTTCTGATGGGTAACCACGATACCGATGACGAGCTGTGCGCAAATTTTCCAGCATTGAACAGCGGCGCATCGCCGAGTTAAGTGACGAGAAGCCAGTTCACAAAGTGCGGATCACTCGGCCGTTTTATTTCAGCAAACACGAGATCACGATCGCCGATTTCAAGCGGTTCGTCGCCGACGCCCATTACAAGAGCGAGGCGGAGCGCGACGGCACCGGCGGCTGGGGATACAGCGCCACGATCAACTACTTTGAGGGTCGCAAGCCCGAGTACTCGTGGCGCAACCCTGGCTTCAAGCAGGACGACGATCATCCGGTCGTAAACGTCACCTGGGGCGACGCCGTGGCATTTTGTGAATGGCTATCCAAGAAGGAAGGTCACAAATATCGCTTGCCGACAGAGGCGGAGTGGGAGTACGCCTGCCGTGCGGGCACGACGACCACGTTTCATGCCGGCGATGACCCGCGCTATCTGGTGAAGGCTGCAAATCTGTACGACGAGCGCACGGCGGCAATCTTTCCGCAGTGGAAGCAGCACCGCGTCAGCCACAACGACGGTTACGTTTGGACCGCGCCGGTCGGCAAGTTCCAGCCCAACGCGTTCGGCCTGTGCGACATGCACGGCAACGTCTGGGAGTGGTGCTCGGACTGGCACGCCGACGACTACTATGCCAATTCGCCAGTCGATGATCCGCAGGGTCCGGCCACCGGCAAGCAGCGCGTTCGCCGCGGGGGCTCCTGGCACTCCTGGCCGTTCTACTGCCGATCGTCGTTCCGCAACTGGAACACACCGACGACGCGATATGTGCTCGTGGGATTTCGTGTCGTCCGAGAGCTCGCGAGCCAAGAATAACCGCGGAGTCGCCAAGGCGCTAAGTATACAGCCGGCGAGGGGATACGGAGGTGCTGGGGATGATGGAGATTAAGATCATGCTTTCCACGCAATTCCCAAGATCCCCGTCGATCCCCTTATCCCCCCTCTGCGTCTCGGTAACTCTGCGGCGAACTATTCTCGTGCGATGACCACTTTGCGCTCCCGGCGTTGTCCGATAGCTCGCCCGCCGAATCGTTGATCTTGAGAAACAATGTGCCGGTCGCCTTGGGCGAAAGCATCGCACCCATGCCGATTACGTCGGGCTTCAACAGGCTGCTGCCGCCTTCCGGCCCATCGCTGTTCACGACGGCTATGAGCGTGCCCAGCGGCAGGCCGTGATAGTATCGAATCGTTACGCCGGCAGGCTCACTGATCCACGGTTTTGGCGTTGTTGCAAGCTGATATTGTCCGCTGGCCGATAGTTTGTACTGCTTGCCGCCCTCGACGAGCACGCCCGTGTTCTGCCAACCGCGACCGGCCGCAACCGTAACGTTGAGTGAGTTGTCGGGGGCCAGCGGCTTTCCCGCGATCAAATCGAGTTGCGTCCGCTCAAAGTCGTACCCGTGCGCGAGGTCGGCAATAAACACCTGCCATTCGACGGCCAGCTCGCGGCTATCGTCCGCGTATGCCTGACGGAGTCTTTCGTTAAAACCGTCGCCTGCTCGCGAGCGCATCAACTGACGAAAGCGATCGCGATACCGCGGATGTTCGTAGAGAAATGCGGCGGTCGCCCAGGTCCAGGCATACGGCTCGACTTTCGAGAACGCCGCATTCTTCAGGTCGAGGACTTCTCGCAGCGACAGCCCGATTTCCGTTTCGACGTCGCGCGTGACGGTCTCGATGCGGCCAAGCTTGGAAACTTCGTCGGACGACGCGGGGAACTGGGCGAGCGTGAGCATGCCGTCCTTCCAGCGGTGCGTGGCCGCCAGCTCAGCGACACCTTCCATGTACCACGCCGTGCCGCCGCTATCCTGCAGCGTGAACATGATCCCGTGCGTTCCCTCATGTAGCATCAGGTGTCGGCGGTAATAGTCGCTGGCCTGGTTGTACCACCAGAACTCATGCTCGCGCGTAAAGCCGTTGAGGAACTGCGGGATCTCGGCTGCGCACAGGCCAACTGCTTCGAACCGCGTGCGATCCGTCATCAAGAAGCCGCGCATCTGCCAGGCGTCGTGCTTTGCTGCATCGATGCCAAACAGTTCGCACCACTGCGGAAACGCCGCATCGAACACCCGCGGCAGCTCATCCACCGCCGGCGACGGGGCGACATCGGTATACAGCGTCAACCGTTTGCCGGTCAGCTTTCGGATGCCTGCCGCGGCCGCACGTGCGTCGTCGATCGGGCGAAGAGTTGCGCGATCGTCCGGATTCGATTTCTTGTCGCGACGGTCGGGTACAGAATCATCGCTGTCTGAATCGGCCGCGTAGGCGGTTTTGCCAGCAGCGCCCGACGATTGCGTGAAAACCGGAAATGGGCGATCCTCCGCCAATGGGTGCTGAGCCTTAGTCCGCTTCGGCTTGTTCGTTGTCGCGATGGACGCCTTGGTTACCGGCGGTGACGCGGCCGATTGCGGCAGAGTGGCTGGCGGCTCCGAGCATCCAGCGATCAAAGTCGCCAAAAGCACTAATGTCAGATTGCGTCCGCAAGTGCGCATTGAAGTTGATATAGTGAAAAGGAAACCTGGGGTTTTATGTATTGTAATCGATGGCCACTGGCACTGGCGGTCGCTCTTCTCAGCTTCGCCGCCGGTTGCTGGCGCAATTCCGCCGAACAAGTCGTCGTTTACACTGCACACGACTCCGAATTCTCCAAGCCGATTTTTGAGGCCTTCACGAAGGACACGGGCATCGAAGTCGCTGCGAAATTCGACACCGAATCGACCAAAACCGTGGGCCTGACCGAAGCGATCCTGGCCGATGCGAAGCGCCCCGCTGCGACGTGTTCTGGAACAACGAGATCCTGAATACGATCCGGTTGGAACGTGAAGGGCTGTTGGAGCCGTATCGCTCGCCCGCCGCGGAGGATTTTCCAGACTGGGCCAAGGCGCCCGAGGGCGCATGGCACGGATTTGCCGCGCGGGCTCGCATTCTTATCGTGAATACCGAGCTAGTGCCCAAGGATGAGCGGCCACGATCCATCTACGATCTTGCTAAGGAGAAGTGGCGGGGCAAGTGCGGCATCGCCAAGCCGCTGTTCGGCACCACCGCGACACACGCCGCTTGCTTGTTCGCCGCGCTCGGCGAAGAAAAGTCGAAGCAGTTATTCAGCGGAATGAAGGCCAACGACGTGCAAATTCTCTCTGGCAACAAACAGGTCGCAGTCGCCGTGGCGACCGGCCAACTTGCGTTCGGACTGACCGACACCGACGACGCGATCGGTCAGATCCGCCAAGGCGAGCCCGTCGAGATCATCTATCCGGACCAAGACGACGGTGAGCTCGGCACGCTGTTTATCCCAAACACGGTCGCCATAATCAAAGGCGGCCCGCATTCAGAAACCGCGCGGAAGCTCGTCGATTTCTTGCTCTCGGCCGAAGTGGAAATGATGCTCGCCGAAGGGCCTGCCGCGCAAATCCCACTCCGCCCGAACGTAACCGCCAAGACGCAGGTAAAGACACCGCGCACGTGAAGGCGATGGAGGTCGATTGGCAGGCAGCGGCCGATCAATGGCCCGCCGCCGCGCGGTTCATTCGCGATGAGTTCACCGCGCCGTGAACGGAGACAACGGATCACGCCTCTTGACGTGTTTGAACTGCGGCCTGCTCGAAATTGCGTCGGAACTGCCAGACTGCCTCAAGAAGTTCCACATCGGTCGAATCCCACAGTCCGCGCCCGTGCAAGTCGGCACACAACTCCCCCACGGCCGCGACTAGTTGTCCCGCCCGCATCTCAGGGACGATGTTCGCAACGCTTGTAGTGCGGCGAACAATTCTGTGTGTGGCTCGTGCTCGCTCATATACCGATCCTTTATCGAGGGAGACTTCGCTCGGCTGCGGCGGTATCGCCCGACTACAATGACCGGAACCATCTGACCGGGAGCAAGCTTCGCGATCCGAGTCGCCCGTGTCACCCCGTCAACGATTTCAAGAATGCCATTTGGATCTGCGGAAACGAAGATCGGTGGCATTCCCCCTGGGGTCCGCTTCCGCAATCGGCTCGCTCATTTTCGAGCATAGTTAGAGTTTGCCTGTGCGACAATCTGCTCTCGACCACCGAATTGATCGACAACGCGCAAGCCGCTAAATGTCATAGTACAAGCAGAACTCATACGGATGCGGCCGCAGCCGGATTGCGTCCACTTCGTTCTTCCGCTTGTATGAAATCCAGGTCTCGATCACGTCTTCGGTGAAGACGTCGCCGCGGAGCAGGAATTCGTGGTTCTGCTCCAAGGCGTTCAGCGCCTCGTCGAGCGCGCCGGGCGTCTTCGGCACCTTGGCCAGTTCTTCCGGCGGCAAGTCGTAGATGTCCTTGTCGAGCGGCTCGCCCGGGTTGATCTTGTTCTGGATGCCGTCGATCGCCGCCATCAAGCATCGCCGAGAACGCCAGGTAGGGATTGCAGCTCGGGTCCGGGCAGCGGAACTCGACGCGCTTCGCCTTGGGGCTGGGGCTGTACATCGGAATGCGGCACGCGGCCGAGCGATTGCGCTGCGAGTAAGCCAGGTTCACCGGCGCCTCGTAGCCCGGCACCAGTCGCTTGTAGCTGTTGGTCGTCGGGTTGGTGAAGGCGCAGATCGCCGGGGCATGCCGCAGCAGGCCGCCGATCGCGTACATCCCCATCTCGCTCAGGCCCGCGTATCCGCTGCCGGCAAACAGCGGCTCGCCTTGCTTCCACAGCGAAATGTGCGTGTGCATGCCGGAGCCGTTGTCGGCGAACAGCGGCTTGGGCATGAACGTGACGGTCTTGTTGTACTTCTTGGCGACGTTCTTGATGATGTACTTGTACATGCACATGTAGTCGGCCATCTTCACCAGGTCTTGAAACTTCAGGTCGATCTCGCGACTGGCCGGCGGTGGCCACCTCGTGGTGCTGCGCCTCGACGTCCATGCCGCAATCGATCATCGTCTGCATCATCTCGTTGCGGACGTTCATCAACTGGTCGGCCGGCGGCACCGGGAAGTAGCCCTCCTTGTGACGCAGCTTGTAGCCCAGGTTCGGGCTTTCGACGCGGCCGCGGTTCCATTCGCCTTCGATGCTGTCGATGTGGTAATAGCCTTCGTGCTGCGTTCTGATCGAAGCGCACGTCGTCGAAGATGAAAAACTCCGCCTCGGGGCCGATAAAGCAGGTGTCGGCGATGCCGGTGCTCTTCAGATAGTTCACCGCCTTGCGGGCGACGTTGCGCGGATCGCGGCTGTAGTCCTCGCGCGTGATCGGATCCTGGATGTTGCAGATCATGCCGAGGCGTGGGAAGGGTCGTGAACGGATCGAGCATCGGCGGTCTCGGGCTGCGGCACCAGCGAGCATGTCGCTCTCGTTGATCGCCTGCCAGCCGCGGATGCTGGAGCCGTCGAAGCCCAGGCCGTCCTCGAACACGTCTTCGTCGAGCTTGTTGACGGGGATGGTGAAGTGCTGCCACAGGCCGGGAAAATCCATGAACCGCAGATCGACCGCCTTGACTTCTCTTTCACGGCACATCGCCAGTACTTCGCGAGGCTTCATAGAACGATCCCTTCGTTTAGAACGGAGACACGCGCACGGCAGGCGCTATTAGCGGGGATGAGACAGGTCCGCCTGAACGAGCATCATACGGATTGCAACGGGGGATGCAATAATTTGCGGGCCAAACCGCCGTTTTTGACCGCCGCATGCAAGCCAACCTAGAATAGTAGTGGCGATCTTCGAGCACGCACTTCAACTGGACGCACTCATGCAAGAGGCAATCGTTCCCGGCACATTGCTGCCCGACGGCACATTGCAACTTCATCGGCCGGTTCCGCTCCCGCCGGGCAATGTGGAGGTGGTGGTCCGCGCACAACAGGAACCGGACTGGGTCCGGCTAGTCCCGAAAGCACATTGCAAGTGCTTCAGGAGATTTGGGCTGAGTCGCAGCAATCGGGTTATGAGCCGCGCACCGCCGAAGAAATCGACCACAATTTAATCGAATTGTGCAGAGGCCGAACGGCGTCAACAGTCGATAGAGAGATCGCCGTTTGGAACGCCGAAGTAATGCCACTTTCATTGCCCTATAAAGACGTTCGCAATACGGCAAGCGAGCTCGGCCGTTTGTGCCATGAAACGCGGCTATTGCCGGACCTTCGCTTGTTTCCATTTAGCCGGTGGTCGGCGGAAGATTCAACGCTATGGTGGTTGATCCCGTCCCAACAGACTCCCGGATTCAAGTTTGGAAAGTTATTTTTCGGTGAACCGAAGCGATTCGGAGCCGACAATGGTATTTGTTGCGGATTTCACGTCGAGCGCGGGCTTCTGAACCGCGTAGACAGCAAAAGTACTGAATTGCTGCAGCGGGATTGGTGCTGGCAAAGGTTTATCGCAGATGTGCACGACAATGTCCCGATGCCGTAGACGCGGCCTCTCATGCACTTGGCGGACCGTTAACACTTTGGTTGCTGGCCAGCACTAATGCGAGTCGGCAAACCGATCGGGTCGCATTCGAGTGCCGCGGACGTGAATTGAACGCTGTCGAACGGGACCTGCCGCTTGACGTACTCAATTCACTTGCCGCGAGCAATGACTGGGCAGACTTCGACACCCCATTCCTTCGTGACCCTGTAAGCCGTGCTGCATGGTATTGGATTGACTTCTATATCGGGTATCGATTTGATCTCGGCGGTGCTGACGATCCCGATGCGACTGCAAAGTGTCTGGAAATGCTTTGCGCATTTTAACCCTGGCTGAATTGACGGTTCGCAGCGGTCACTTCCGCGCCGCCACTTCTTTCCAAAACGCCGTAACGTCGATTTCGATCTCTGGGGACTGAGCCGACCGATAGACGTTATCCTTGAGCGCCACGTGTTTGTATCCGTCTCCCTCAAGTCGAAGGAATTCGATAATCTCCACGGAGGGATCGACGATCCAGAACTCCTTCACACCGGCCGCGGCGTACTCCGGCAACTTGTGATTCGATCGCGGCGCGAGGTCGAGGGTGACGCAACCTCGACGACGTGGTCGGGAGCTCCGCGGATCCAGTCCTGAATAACTCCGCGGTTTACGCGCGACACATAAAGCACGTCGGGCTGAACCACCGTTTCATCGGACAGGTAAACGTCGAGCGGTGCTACATAGGCCGCACCGCCTGTCTTTCGCGCAGCCGACAAGAATATCTCGCTCAGAAGCAACAGCACAGTCTGGTGATACGGCGTCGGGCTGGGCGACACGTAGAGTCTCCCATGTATAAGTTCGCACCGCGGCTGGTCAGGCAACGCCATGTAGTCGGCTGCGCGGTAGGGACCGGGCTCTGCAAACGGAGCGACGGGTTCGGTCGATATTTCGATGGTCGCCATAGTGCCTCAATTCTAGGCCACGACCAATCCTTCCGCCAAGGATCGATCGGATCCAGTGCAATCGCCTGCACGATTCGACTTCCGATTCCGGGCGGCCACTAGAGTCTGCCGCGCTCGCGATGGTACAATAAACTTGCGCTTTTTCATTCGCGCTAGCTATTATTGCTTCGCATTCATTCGTCCCGCCGCCAACGGTTTCGCTCACGCAATCATTCATTCGTTCGATCATCATTTGTCCGCCGCCATTCATCCCGAGCGTCCGCTGCCTTAGGTCTCATTCATGTCCAATGTCGCGCTAATCGTCCTTCGCTGTGTCTTCGTGCTCGTCGCCGCCGGTTTGGCCGCCGGCATCATTAACTCGCCCGCCGTCCCGGCCGACCCCGCGTATCTTCCTTGGTTGATCGTCGGCGGGTTGATCCTCTTGGCGGCGATTGTTATCGGCATCGACGCCCTCGTGCCGCGCAAGCGTCTGGAAACGATCACCGCCATCTACTTTGGCCTGATCGTCGGCATGTTTCTCACCTACGTCGTTCGCCTGGCCCTTAACCCGCTCTTTCCGAACCCGAATGCCAGCTGCACGTCCATTGGTTCGCAGCTGATCGTTGGGTATGGTCCTCTGCTACACCTGCATCAGCGTGCTGTTGCAGACCAAGGACGACTTCCGCTTCATCATTCCCTATGTCGAATTCGCCAAGGAGGTAAAGGGCAAGAAAGCCCTACGTGCTCGATACCAGCGTGGTCATCGACGGCCGCATCGCCGACGTGGTCGAGACGCAGTCGTTCGACAACCAGCTCATCATGCCGCGGTTCGTCATCCAGGAGCTGCAGAACATCGCCGACAGCTCCGACCGCATGCGCCGCAGCCGCGGCCGCCGCGGGCTCGACATCCTCAACCGCCTGCGGGCCGACAAGCACGTCGAGCTGTCGATCTTCGACCGCGAGCTGCCGGAGTTCGCCGGGCAGCCGGTCGATCTCAAGCTGGTGCTGTTGGCCAAGCACCTGCACGGCAAAATCGTCACCAACGACTACAACCTCAACAAGGTGGCCAAGCTGCATGGCGTGGACGTGATCAACCTCAACGACGTGGCCAACGCCCTCAAGCCGGTGTTCCTGGTCGGCGAGTCGATCGAGGTCCGAATCGTCAAGCCGGGCGAGTCGCCGGGTCAGGGCGTCGGTTATCTCGACGACGGCACGATGATCGTCGTCGAAGGCGGCCGCGACCA
The DNA here is from genome assembly GCA_963829655.1 of Pirellulales bacterium. Lineage (GTDB taxonomy): Bacteria > Planctomycetota > Planctomycetia > Pirellulales > JALHPA01 > JBBDYH01. The sequence continues at coordinate 2,658,708 of CAWHJG010000002.1, read as the reverse complement.
CGTCAACCAGAACGATCAAGGTCAGCGTGACCAGCATGCTGCAAAAATCCGCCGGTCGAATGGTCTTTGGACGCTATGAGGGCCAAGTTCCCGTCGAAGCCAGGGCGTGAACCGGCCTAACGAACCGCCGGCACTCCCCTCGCTCGTTGCTCTTACTTGCCGCCGCTCACTGGTGCTTACGAGGGGAACGCTAACGGAATCGCCGCTCTTGGCTTCGACAACTCTAATCGACCATTGGCAACGTCATTCCAGAACGGCCTGCGTCTAGAGGCGTTGCGGCCCGTCCCCTTTTCAGGACGGACCTCACTGGATGCCGAACGCAACGTAGTAAACGGCCGCGAAGATAACCGCTGCCGCCAAAACGGCGGTAACGACGAAAAACAGCCGCATGTTTGTCGGCTTGTAAAGCGTTGATTGGTCTTGCCACGCGTCTAGTCTCGCTTGCTCTCGATCGAGCATTGCGTGGTTTTCCTTGGCATACTTGCCGCGACCTTCGTAGGTGTCGCGATACATCCGGGGGTCTCGAGTCGTTGGACCTCCCCGCACAGCAGCAAGTGGCCGTTCGTCAGACTCTGTCGCTTCAACTTGTTCGTTTTCGCCATTCATTGAGTGTTTTCGCTATTTCATTTGCGCGATCGCCCAGGAACCCTGCTCTTCGACGACCTATTCGAATCGCCAACGACGGCGCGTAACTTATTCAACTACCCTAGTCACACTGCGATCCAACGCCAGCGCGTCACGAGCCCACGGGCATCGTGTCATCCGCCGAGCCATTGGAGCCATTGGACTGCGAGCCATTGCGAATCCGGTCCCACACCTCGAAACGATGCACGGGTACGTCGGCATCGACGTCGAAGCCCAGTTTTACCCGCCCACCGATGACCTCCAGCACCGTAACCTTGAAAATGCGTTGGCAGGCCTCGGATCCCCCTAGAATCACTGACTCGTTGCACTTTCTTGACAAGACCAACATGGCAGACCTCCGTTTCTATGAACGACCATCCGATTCAGGATCACTCCGATAACCTCCAGGGCGCTTCGCTAGTCGAGCAGCGACCCCACGGGTCGTAGTACAACTGCTGAGGCGGCGGCCAACATCCGAACTGACGCAGCACGCAAGTGTGGCGCGTTTTCCAACGTGTACTCGAGCTGCTGGCCCTGGCGAAGGTCGTCGAACCCGTGGCGGTTTGCTACCGCCTCGTGCGAGAAATACACTTCTCGGCCGTTCGCATCTTCAATGATGCCGTAGCCCTTATCGTTATGGTCTGGAATGAGTCGTGTGTTCGGCATGTATCTCTGCTGCGACAAGTGAACGAGGCTTGTAAGCTTTCCAGTAGGCATGAGTTTATCTCCTGAGGTGACACACAGCAGAGCGAATTCCTCGACCCAGCAACATTTCAGGATGAAAGTTGCTCGGTCACCCATGTTCCGAAATAACTGAAACTATGTCCGCCATGAGGTTTGGCCAGACTCGCGATTTGCAGGGCTTGTTCATGGTCGGCAACATCAACCGCAGCGGCGTAATGTCCCTGCCCGAGCTCTCGGATGCTGAGCTGGATTACGCTATCCTCCGAGTCTCCAAAGAAGAAACTGTTCTTCTTCAACCGTTCCAAAAGGTGAATGCCAGCTTCGCCGTAAAGTGAAGTTATTTTTGATGCGGGATAACCGGCGGCCTGCACAGCTTCGGCAAACGCTTCAAATTCCGCTTGGCCATCGATAAAACCGATGACCTTTCCCGTGGGCGGGGCGAGTTTCTGGCCGTGATCGGCAATGGGTTCGAATGTCATGTTGTGCTCCTTTGCTTGTTGTGGCTTGTCTACGGCGACTTCAAGTAGTGAGCCAGGTCATTGGTCCCGTTCTCGGTCAGTTCGAGTAGGGATTCGTCGCCAGGCTTGTACACGCCCGATGTAACCAGGACCTCGGCCGCCAGAATGGAGATATCGTCGTGTGGTCTCTCGGATCCATTCCACCCCGCAATCTCCGCTAAGAGGGAAGCAACGCTCTCGTGAAGCGATTCGGACCGCCCTTGGCCGATCGCCTTCAGCAGCCGTGCGTCGCCAAACTGCTTACCACCGGGGTCCATCGCCTCGGGGACGCCATCGGAGTAGAGATACAGGCGATCGCCCGGCCCCAGCCGGACCGACCGCTCCTCGTAGACTTCGTCCGCCAAGCCGATTGGGAACCCCGCGCTCTCCAAAATCACCGGATCGGCCCCGCAAGGTAAATGCACCGGGCCAGGATGTCCGGCGGAAACATAGCGGAACTCCCCGGTCGCAGCGTTCAGTATCCCGTACACCATCGTAGCGAACTGCTCGGTCGCCAAGTCGAAAGGAAAGAGCCGGTTCAGACGGGCGGCGACCTCGCTGGGCGGCGTGATCTCAAACCGGTCCCAAACGTCTCCATGCCGGATCAGAATCGAGGACGGATCCGAGGCGGGCGAGAGGAGACGGCTCAGTGCCACCGACAGTAGGGCCGACGCGACGCCGTGGCCGCTGACGTCCAGGATGTAAAGCCCGACCTTGCCTTCGCCGAGCGGGATGACGTTCAGGCCGTCGCCGGCCAGCTCGTCGCAGGGCCGGTAAGCCCAAGCGAAGTCCGTCCCGGGAAGGCGAGGCGCCTCGCGGGGAAGGAACGTCTCCTGGATCTTGGCCGCCGCCTTCAGGTCGCGCGACATCCGGCCGTTGGCCTTCGCCAGTCGTGCGTTGGTCTCCTCCAACTCGAGTTGCAGGCGGCGGAGCTTCAGGTGCGTCTCGACGCGGGCGTGCAATTCTTCCATCTGAAACGGCTTGGTGAGGTAATCCACCCCGCCGATGGCAAAGGCCTTCACCTTGTCCAACTGGTCGGTGAGAGCGCTGATGAAGATGACGGGAATCCCCTTGAGCTGGTCGTCGGCTTTGAGGTGCTCGCACACTTCGTAGCCGTTCATCTCCGGCATATTGATGTCCAGCAGGATCAGGTCCGGGGGATCGCGTTGCGCCGCCAGCAGCGCCAGCTTGCCGCTAGGGACGGGGCGGACTTTATAGCCGCGGTCCTTGAGCATGCCGGCCAGCACCTGGAGATTGGCCGGGGTGTCGTCCACAACCAAGATGCCGCCCGTGTTGGCGACGGACTTCGCCTCTTTCACGGGCGGGGTCGGGAGAACCGCTCCCAGCGCGCCGTCGGGGGCAGGCGCTGTCGCGGCCCGCAGGAGTGACGAGGCGCCATTGCTACGAACGGCTTCGATTTCAGTCGTTTGCGGATTCATGTGAGTCCCCCGACAAGACTCAGAGAATCTGGCGTAGATTCTCCCGGGCCGAATAAATCAAGGAGCTTCTGGTATTGGAAGCCTTCGGCCAGGCGGCGCAGCCCCTGGGCGATGCGGGGATCGCGGGCTTCAACCTCGTGAATCTTTGCCAGCAGCTGGTCCAGATCCGCCGTGATGACGGCTTCACGCATCGGGTCGATGAGGTCCTCCGGCCAGCCCGCCAGGGACTCGGGTGTGAGCTCGGCCGCTTCCTCCTTGATTGCGGCTGCGGGCTCCTCGGCGTAAACGTACTCCACCCCAAGCTGGGTGTGAATTCTTTGGAACAGCTCGACTTCCCGGAACGGCTTGCCGATGAAATCGTCGGCGCCGATCTCCATCAACTCCTGGCGGTTTTCGTCCATCGCACTGGCAGTCACGGCGATAATCTTGGGGTCTTCGCCGCCGGCCATGGCCCGGATCCGGCGGATCGCCTCATGGCCGTCCATCACCGGCATGCGGAAATCCATCAGGATCAGATGCGGCCGCCATTGCTCAAACTCCTGGACGGCTTCCGCGCCGTTGGTCGCCAGCCGGATCTCGAAACCGACGGGGCCAAGAAGCTGCGCCAAGAGCTGGCGGTTGTCCTCGATGTCGTCGGCAATCAGCACCCGGCACGTCGCCTGCCCGGGCTGGAGCCTCAGGACATGCCGGGGCTTGTCTTTCGCTTGAACCGCCTGGGCCTCCCCTTCCTTCAAAGGCAGGTGAATTACGAAAACGCTGCCTTTGCCAACCTGGCTGCTTGACGGTGATGGCTCCCCCCATCAGGCGAACAAACTCCCGGCTGATGGCCAGGCCCAGCCCCGTACCGGTCCCCGCCTGTTGCCCGGTCTTGGTCTGCTCGAAATGCCGGAACAACTTGTCTTGGTCGTCTGGCGAAATGCCCGGGCCCGTGTCCTCGATTTCGACCCGGAGAAAAGGCTCCGTCGCGCCCTCGCGGTCCGCGCGCACGCGCAAGCCGACGCCGCCTTGCTCGGTAAACTTGACGGCGTTGCCCAGCACGTTAATGAAGACCTGACGCAGCTTGTTGATATCGGTCACGATGTATTGGGGGACATCGCCGATCATCTCCACCGAGAACGACAACTTTTTCTCATCCGTGCGGACGCGGAACATCATCTCCAGGTCTTTGAGCAGGACGGGCAGGTCGAACGTGGAGGGGTTCAGGGTCGTGCGGCCCGCTTCGATCTTGGACATCTCCAGGATGTCGTTGATCAGGGCCAGCAGATGCTCGCCGCTGCGGTTGATGGTTCCCAGGTACTGGCATTGTCGGGGGGTGAGGTCCTGGTCGCGGAGCATCAGCTGGGAGAAGCCGAGGATGGCGTTCATGGGGGTGCGGATTTCGTGCGACATGTTCGCCAGGAAGACGCTCTTGGCGCGGTTGGCTTGCTGCAACGATTGCTCGTAGCGTTTGCGTTCGGTGACATCGCGGGCGGCGGCGAACACTCCCTGCAGCTTCCGGTCGCGGTCGTGGAAGGTAGTCGCGTTGTAGGAGACCACGGTTTCCTTGCCGTCCCTGGCGCGCGCGGTGAGCTCGTAGTCGGTGAGTTTGCTTTCGCCCAGCACCAGCTTGATGCCGGCCTCGGCCCGCTCCGGGTCGGTGAAGTAGTCCTTGAACGGCGCGCCGATCAGCTCGTCGCGCGTGCATCCGGTGAGCGCCTCCATCTGCTTGTTGACGTCGGTGATGATGCCGCGCGGATCGGTGGTGATCAGCGCATCGATGTTCGATTCGATCAGCGAGCGGGTGTAGAACTGTTGATCGCGCACGCGCTGATCGAGCAGCATTCGCTCGGCTTCCACCTGCTTGCGTGCGGTATTGTCGGTGCCGATCAACAGATAGCCGATGATCCCCCCTTGTGCGTCGCGCAGCGCCGTGACCGAAACGATGGCCGGAAAGCGGCTGCCATCCTTGCGGATGTAAGTCAATTCGTAGATGTCCTCGATCCCCGCGAGGCCTTGAAAACCAACGCCTCGAAGCCCGGCGTGATCGGGGTCCCAAGTTCGGCGCTCAAGGCTTTGGCGCGCGTAATCACTTCCTGCGGATCGGAAATGTCGGCCGGGGTGATCTTGTTCATCACTTCGGCGGCCGTGTAGCCCAGCATCCGCTCGGCGCCGACGTTGAAGATTTGAATGACGCCCTTCTCGTCGGTGGCGATGCTGGAGAAGTTGGCGCTGTTGAAAATCGCGCTCTGCAACGCCCTGCCTTGAGCAACGCCTCTTCCGCCTGCTTGCGCGGTATTGTCGGTGCCGATCAACAGATAGCCGATGATGGCGTTTTGATCGTCGCGCAGCGCCGTGACCGAGACGACTGCCGGAAAGCGGCTGCCGTCCTTGCGGATGTAAGTCAGCTCGTAGATGTCCTCGATCCCGCGCGAGGCCTTGAAGACCAACGCCTCGAAGCCCGGCGTGATCGGGGTGCCGAGTTCCAGGCTCAACGCTGCGGCGCGCGCGATCACTTCCTGCGGATCGGAAATGTCGGCCGGGGTGATCTTGTTCATCACCTCGGCGGCCGTGTAGCCCAGCATGCGCTCGGCGCCGACGTTGAAGATCTGAATGACGCCCTTCTCGTCGGTGGCGATGCTCGAGAAGTTGGCGCTGTTGAAGATCGCGCTCTGCAACGCCCCGGCTTTGAGCAGCGCTTCTTCCGCCCGCTTGCGCGCGGTCACGTCTTCCATGGCCAGGACCAGCAGCTCGCCGTGGTGGCCCGCCTGGAGCTTGCGGGCGTTGAGCAGCATCACCCGGCGGCCGATGACCGGGAAGGTGTGCTCGAGCTCGAAGTCGTTGAAGACGGAGCTCTTGGGGACGATGTCTTCGAGCAGTGTCCGCAGGTCGGGAATGTCCCACTGGCCGTTGCCCAGCTCGTAGATGAGCCGGCCCTCGGTCTCTCCGGGTGAGACGTGAAACGTCTGATAGAAGGCGCGGTTGGCGGACCGGACGCGCAGCGTCGCGTCGAGGATCAGCAGCGGCTCGCGCACCGTGTCGACGATGTTCTGGGCGTAGTTCTGAATATCCTCGACCAGCGGTCGTGGTTCCATCTTGGCCCTCCTTCTATATGTCGCATGCGGGCTCGCCTACAGCGAATTCAAATAGTGCGCGAGGTCATCGATCTAGTTCTCGGCCAGCTCCGGCTGGTCTGCAACTCCAGCCTTGTCGCCGTCAACCGTGCACAGACTTGTGCGCACTTTCGAGGCAAGGCCCAACCAGCTCAGGACGTGGATAAACCAATAACCCACGTCGATCTGCCACCACCGCAAGCCGAAGCGCGCGGATGTAGGGAAGGCGTGATGGTTGTTATGCCACCCCTCTCCAAGCCCCAGCGCACCGAAGAGGAAGTTGTTCCGACTTTGATCGCCGGTCCGAAATGGCTGGGCACCCCACAAGTGACAAAGCGAGTTCACGCTCCAGGTCACGTGATGGACTAAAAAAATCCGCGCCAGCCCGCCCCACATCAGGCCGGATGCCGCACCCAACCACGTGCCGGTCAGCAGACCGCCCAACACCGTTGGGATCAGCAGACCAAAGGCCACCCATACGGGAAACAATGCGCTCACCATACGCAGCAATGCGGCTTTGGTGAAGGTCCTTGACGTAGTGTGACAGGTTCGGCGGTTCCGGTTGGAAGAACCAGCCCATATGCGCGTGCCAGACGCCGCGAAACATCGACGAAACGTCATGACCAGCGTGGTGCGGCGAATGCGGGTCTTGCTCGGTATCGCTGTATTGGTGGTGCCGGCGATGGAGCGCGACCCACTTCAGAAGCGGGCCCTCAAGGGCCATCGAGCCGGACACGCCGAGCAAGAACTGCACTGCGCGGTTGGCTTCAAAGGACCGATGGGTAAACAATCGGTGGAATCCGACAGTAATCCCCAGACCCGTCACCACATACATCCCAGACAGCAGGCCGAAATCGACCCAACTAAATCCCCGGCCCCACAGGGAAACGACCACGACCACAAACCCCAGAAACGGCAGGATGACGACAACAAGGTTCGCCATTCGCAAGCTCCGAGAAATGGTCTCATGCTGTATTTCGCCCGGCACAACTTTGACGCCGGGTGTAATGCTGCGGCTAATTCTTGCACGGATTCGTCGCTCCTTTGTCCTACAGTCACGCCAACCGAAATTTGTCTGACAATCCGCTTACTGGAGTTGCACCCTACAACTCCAGCAATCCGCTTTGCTTTGTGGCGTCTTGTGGCGCCGCCGGCGACAGGATGCCCGACTTTGCGCACGAAACTCCGTGCGCATTCGGTCATGCCACCTTGCTTCAAATCCTTACCGTGCTCTGCGGCTCCAGTAATAGCCGCCGCCCCCGCCGAACAGAATCAGCACCACGACGATCAAGATGATTAGCTCTGTCGTACCCATGTTCTTTCCTTCCATTTGGTGAAAAACGCGGCCGGCTTCGGCCCCTGAACTCAACCCCACACGAGCCCAACAAAAAACCGACGTGGCAGAACACCCGTAGGGAATTCCGTCACGTCGGCTTACTTTTCAACTAGCCGCCCGCCGTAGCGGACTGCTCTTTGTTCAGTCATCCGACCAACAAACGCACTTGACCCAGCGCAATCCAACCACTCTCACTCGGCTAATATACTTACTGCTAATCCGGGGCCAAAAAACCCCTCCCGGGGCTTTTTTACGAATGCGCCGCCTCCAAAATCCGTGGTCCGTTATCCACCTGCGTTTGCTTGTCGAGCGGCGGCAAGAACGGCTGGACTAGCAGGCGAACCTGTTCTTGTGCCTCCGCCAACGTCGTAACAACTCGTGTTGCACCGCAACCAATGCGCTGTTGGGCCTTGGTCAGGTCGCCTGGCGTGTCCCACAAGTCCCACGACCAGATTCAACTTTCGGCATTCGAGCACGAAGGCGCGTACACAGGTAACGAGCATGCATCACGGCGGTGGGAGGCGTGGCGGAAATGCATACCACCGCGGGTTGGCGTTGCTCGACAAGATCGACCATCTCGCTGGCACGGGCCGTTACCGAGACGGCTTGCACAATGCATCCACTCGTCTCCAATAACTGCGCCAGCATCATAGCCGCGATTTCATCCGCCTCGTCGCGAGCGGGCAGGCTGAGGATGCAAACCGGTGGCGAGTTGCTCAGCTCGACGTATGCGGAATCTCCGTCGGCCTCGTTCGCGTCCTTGGCCGTCGATAGCGCCTGCATTTCCGGCTGGCGCTGGCCCAGGTCTTCAATGATTTCCTTCAAGCTCTGCAAGATGAACGTGTGCCGGCCCTCGGCGAGCTCGCCGCGATGCCAATGAGCTTCGGCCAAAGCCAGCGCCGGGATCAGCACCGTGTCATAGACCTCCACGAGCGGCTGGTGTTCGAGATATTCATCGATCAATTCCGCGGCCTCTTCCTGATCTCCCGCCAGCAGCCGCTGATAGATGCGCTTCTTGGGCTCAAATACCGGCTCGTTACCCAGCAGAGTGTCCAAAAACGACAGTTGGGGAACGTGCTTGCCGATCACCAGCAGGCAGACGGTCAACGGAGTCGCCAGCAGTAGCCCTGCAATTCCCCACAACCAGGTCCAGAAGATAGCCGCCACGAGCACTGCCACAGCCGACACGCCCGTGTTCTTGCCGTACAGCCAGGGCTCCATGACGTTGTTCGTGAAGAGCTCCAGTACCACGAACAGCCCGACCGTCAGGATGGGCGCCATCCAAGCTCGTCGAAATGGCCAGCGACAGGCCAATCGGCATCGCAGCGGCAATCCACGGGCCGATGTAGGGAATGAACCTCAGGATTGTGGCCAGGATTCCCCACAGGACGGCGTTGGGAACGCCGATCAGATACAGCCCGATGCCGACGACGACGCCAAAAATGACATTGATGAGGAATTGCATCGCGAGGTATCGGCTGACGCGCATGGCGGCGTCTTCCAGTACCTGAGTGGTCACCGTCACATGGCCTCTACCCACCAGGCGGATGAATCGATCGCGCAAGTCCTCTCGCCGGATCAGGAAGAACACCACCAGTACAATGACGATGCCGGTCGAGCCCAGCACCTGCAGACAGTGTGCCAAACGTTCCACCAATGACTTGCAGTGGGCTCGCGGGCGAGGAGAGCACGCGAACCGAGTAGGGCCGTTCGCTAGTCCCTTGCGGCATCCTCGGCCTGTTCCAATTGCGGGAGATTCTCCCCAAATCCCTGGGCGGCTCTGGTTACCGTGTTCAGAGCGGCGCTGACATAGGCATTCGTCGAATGTAATTTCGCTTGCAGATTGTCCTGATACTCGGGCAGCTTGGGCGCCAGCTCGGTCATTTGGACCACCGCCGTCCAGGTCGCGGCGCCCAGCACCGCGAAGCCCAGGATCGCCGTGACCAATACCGCCGGGATCCGGCTCAGTCTGTGCCGCTCCAGCCAGTCACATACCGGGCTTAACAAAAAGCTCAGCAGCACCGCCAGCGCCAACGGAACGAGCACACCCTTCGCGAGGTAAAGTGCCGCCACGACAACGGCGATCGACGCCAACATCCAAGCTGATTTGGTCAGTTGGCCAGACGGTGCAACAGGATGGTCTTCGACGTTTTCAATCATTGGAACTACTACGGAAGTCCGATGGCGGCTTTCACTGTATTCTGATCCCCGCGCAGAATTGCTGGCGAACATGTTCGACAAGCTGCGCGTCCGTCATCTTCTCAACCGTTTCCACCTTAGCAATCTGTCCTCTGAGCCTCTTCCTCTGAATGCGCTTTTTAAGCTCGCCCTTGGCTTCGCCCGGACCGAGAATAAAATGGAGTCCGCGTCCGAAAGGTGGGAAATGACTTTGTCGTAGTATTCTTTGAGGTGGTTCTCGACCTTGCGCTCGAGCTTGTCTTCTGCCACAAAATCATTGCGCGTGTAGGAGTTCTTCACCCGCACGCCGCTAGTGGAATGAGCGGTTTTTTTGACGTCCGATAGGATGTGGCGTATATCCTCACCGTCGTCGGTAATCAGGACTACGACAGCCTTGTGATGGTCGATCCATACGCCCGCGTTGATCGTCATGAATATTTCTCTTCCTTGTTACAGGTCGCGCCCGATTCCCGCATTGATCTGGGAGTGCTCATCGAGCGGGGTGCTGGTTCGAGTGGCGTTGGGAACCTCAATCCCCAGCGCACTGGCCAGGGCCACCTGGTGGTCTTGTTCTTGAACCAGAATGTCGCGGATATGTTCGGCGATGGCGTACTCACCCAATGCTTCGCATTGGCGCACGCGCTTCCGATAATGATGGATCGTCTCCGTCTCGGCCTCCAAATCGAAATGCAACATGTCTTTTGCATTGGTGGAAGTCTTGACTCGCTTGGGCGTCGCGATCGGCATCCCTCCTAAATAGTCGATTTGACCGGCGAGTATCAAAGCGTGCGAAAGCTCTTCCGCCGCGTGTCTTTCAAGCTCCGCGGCAATGTTCATGTACTCCGGCCCCTTCAGCACCTTTGAGTAGATGACGTACGAAATGATCGCCTGGTACTCGCGCGCAAGTCTTCGTTAAGCAGCGCCACTAGATCATCGCGCGTCACTTGCACCTCGCCGTTGTTATTTGCGTGTCGCGTCGCCATAGATGTCTTTCTGTTAATGCGGGCCACCGGCAACCGTATGTGATTCGTAAGTTAACCAGGACCGAGTTGATCGAACTCGCTAAGTGAGGACCACGCTCCACCGCCAACCGGTCGCTGGTCACCAGAAGCGTCTCTGGCGACCAACTCTGCGATTTATCCCTGCCATTGCTTCATCAAGCGACCGCCGAAAAGGAAGGATAGGACTGCCAGCGCGATGAACACAAAGAACAGAATCTTCGCCACCGCCATGAACGAGCTGGCGATGAGTCCAAAGCCGAACAGCCCGGCGATCAAGGCAAGCACGAGTAATCCAACTGCTAACTGCACCATGTGAGTCTCCTAAAAAAGGCTGGGCGCCTTGAGCGAATCGCCAAGGCGGCCCTGATGACCGTCGAAAACAACCAACATTACACCGATTATTTCCAAAGCCGATCCGCAAAACCCGACAGGCATCATTTTGCGTTCAGCCAAACCCACCCCCTAAGTGTGGATCAACCCGCGGTAACAAGCAGCCCTTCACGCGCCGCCTCTCGCTTCTCGACCGACCGCACCAGCCGATTTCGCGCCAATAGCAGCAGCTCCGACAAAGTCCGAAACGCAACGGGTTTGGGAACATAATGGTCGAAGCCCGCCTTCATACCGAGCGCATGGTGCGCTTCGTCCGCATATCCCGTTACGGCGATCAACAGAAAGTCGCTGACCACACCCGGCCGTCGAAGTTCGCGTGCCACGCAAAACCCGTCCATCCCCGGCAGCGCAATGTCCACCAACAACACATCCGGGTGGAACGCCGTGGCGATTTCCAGAGCCGCCGGCCCATCGTATGCAATTCGCACCTCGTGCCCACACTTCTCAATCAACGCCGCCATCATGTACGCCAAATCGCGGTTGTCATCGACGACCAACACGCGCAGCGGTCGCTGGGCTGCCGCCATCCTCGCGCTTGCCTCATCGTCGTGCCCGGCCGGCATATCCTCGCCGGCTGCCGGTGATCGCTCACGGACTTTTTGCTCTGCCGTCGTTTGCAATTCGTCCCAAGACTGTTCGGCCATCGACTGGCCCCCTTTCATAGTTCACGACTGATCCATCCCCGCTCCATGTGTCCGTCGGCAAACTGTTGGCGAGCAGGAACACCTGCACCACGGTTCCAGTCGTGAATGCCTTTACCACGGTCCCAGTGGTCCCCTCGACTTCCGCAGTCGCTTCGCGCACCTCGACGCCGGTAATCCTCTTGATCTCTTCCCGTAGCGTGTCAAAGGAGTTGGTAAATAACTCTCGATGAAACTGCTGAACTTGATTCGCGCCCTCCGGCGTTTTGGCCAGGGCCTCTTCGGCCGGCGACAACGCGCCATGCAGCGTTATCACCAGCGTGGTATCGCTCAGGACGACGGTCACCGATTTCGGAGCCCGACCGGTGAGTCGCTCCTCGAAAGCGCTTGCCGCTTGAGCAAGCTGCTCCGCCACGGTTGAATTTGGCTTGCCGTCCGTTGTTATGATCGACTTGTTCATTCGCACTACACTCCGTTCCGGCCGCGTTTATTCAGCACGACCAAAAAAAAGCCGACGTGGTTGAACACCCGGAGGTATCCAACCACGTCGGCTTACTCGTCAACGAGCCTCCCGCCGCGGCGGGCTGCTCTTCATCTAGTTGTCCGACGACTGCCACTGACACTTATTCGCGCCGGCGGTCTTTCACGAAAACCGCAGCACAGCTTTCATCCTGAAGTATACGACAACGGGACGACAAACGCAATCTACTGCCGCCACCGATTACTGCTCCGCCAAATGGTCGTGTGTGATTTAACTGTCGTCATCCGAACCGGCGGCAGCGCTTGTGACGCTGCAACTACGTGTTAGGGCCACATTGGCAGGCTGGCGATTCTCACCAAGTAGTGACTCGATCTGCTTGATGTCGATTGGCTTTAGAACGTGCCCGTCGATGCCTGCGATAGCCTGTTTCACTGAGTTCTGTTGGTAGCCGCTCAGCGCGAATATTCTCGCTCCATTCAGTCCCGCGCTTTCCCGAAGTTGTCGAGCGACCGCGTACCCGTCCATGCCCGGCATGGCAAGGTCCATGAACACAAACTCCGGATTCCAATCCGTGGCGACTTCAAGCGCCTCCTCCGGCAGGTTCACGACCACGGTTTCGTGACCGTAGTGCTGCACCATCACCGAGATCAAATAGGTGGCATCCGGGCTGTCGTCGATGATGAGAACTCGCATACGGTTGCGGGGGCGCGATTGCGAACAGTGAAGTTACACCGTCACTTACCACGGTTCAGGGATTTTCTGATTCCTTGCCCGTGGACTACGATCGTTTCGAGATGAGCGATCCTGGGAATCTGCGGGGCGTGCTGGCTCACGCGCCCCGCTGTCCATCAACACTCTGCACCGGCCCTTGCTCGATCGTCTGGCTCTCGAGTATTGCAGCCTGTGGCAAGTCACGCGCGGAGCTCAGCTTTGCCAGTCAGTCTCAATCAGCCCGGAAGCGGATTCGCGCAGCGCCCAACGTTTCTTTCGCGCCTTCTCGGCCGTGTCTCCGCCGCCTCGTGCGCACGATGGCGTGCAAAGTGCTTTGCATCACTCGCTCGGCCTGAACACGTTCCCACACCTCCGCTCGATGGACCGGAATGTCGCGATCTACATCGAAGCCCAGTTTGACCCTCCCGTCCCTGACCTCGAGCACCGTCACTTTGAGAACGTGCTCGAAGTGGTCCGCCCCCCCGATCACAATGGATTCCTTGCTCTTTCTCGATAGGACCAACATCGCGTGATCTCCCATCCATGAAATGTTGAAATGTCTGTCCGAAATGCCAACAAAAAAACCGACGTGCTCAAACACCTTTGCGGTGCTCAAACACGTCGGCTTACTCTTCAACGAGCCCCCCGGCGCCGCCGAGTTGCTCTTCATCTAGTTTTCCGACGAATACGACTAACACTTATCGCGCCAGCGGCGTTGAATGCGGCCGCAGTGCGACAATCGCCCGCAGTATAGGGGTGCGCAGGCCAAATGCAAGCCAAATGGCGGTTTTGTTCTCTGTTTGTTACCATGCCACAATTGACACTTGCTCCTACCATCAAAGCACGGCGGAAACGGCGCACGTGCTAGCTACCAATGAAAACCCAGGGAGAAATCGAAGCCGCCATTTCCGACGGAATCAGCCGATTTGAGCAGGATTACATGGGTCGTGGCCCCAAAGCCATTCATACTCACCTCTTCGGGGACCTGTTGGTGGTCCGGCTTCGGGGCGTTCTGACGGCGGCGGAACAGCATCTCTCCCAATCGCTTCCGGCCGAGAAAGGTCGCGATCTGCTCAAACAAGTACGCACCCAGTTGATCGAAACCGCGCGGCCGGTGCTTGAAGCGATGGTCGAAGAATCAACGGGAGTCAAGGCGTTAAGCATGCACCACGACATCAGCACCATGACCGGCGAAGAGGTGATTCTGTTCACCCTTGCGGAATGCCCCCAATATCGTGACGCAAAGAAGAAGTGACGCTCAGCCCCGCCCCGCGTGGTGTGCAAGCGTGTGAAGTCTAGAATCGCGTCACCGCGTACGGGGCCGGATCAACATGCGGCCGCCCGCCGGTCAGCATCTCCGCCACCAGCCTCCCCGTTGCCGGCGCCATTGAGAGGCCAAGCATGTTGTGACCGGCCGCGATCAGCACATTGCTCATCGCCGGGCTGCGGTCGATGATCGGCTTGCCGTCGAACGTCATCGGCCGCCAGCCGAACCACTCCTCCTCAACCGGGTCACAGTACGGCTCGTGGAGGTATAGCGCCGCCGCATCCTTCAAAAGTTGCAGCCGATCGCGCCGCAACGTCGAGTCGTAACCGGCGAACTCCATCGTCGAACCCAGGCGGTAGGCCGAGCGCATTGGCGTGACCGCCACGCGATGCTCCTCGAAAATCAACGGGTACTTCGGGCAGCGCTCCGGCCGCCGCATGGTGATCGAGTACCCTTTGCCCGGCTGGATGGGTACGCGGCAGCCCAGCTCGCTGTTAAGCTTTGGCGTCCAGGCGCCGGTGGCGAAAATAAATGCGTCGCCCGCAATCGCGCCGTGCGACGTTTCAACAGCCCGAGCGCGGACGCCTTCACGAACCACTCGCTGGACGCTGCATTCCTCGACAACCTTCACGCCGCGCACTTCGAGCATGCGCCGCCACTCGGACATCAGCTTGTCCGGCCGCAGGTGCGCGTCGCACTCGTAGAGCCAGGCGCCGGCCAGGCCCGGCTTCAGCGCGGGCTCAACTGCGACTAGCTCGTCGCCGCCGATTCGCTTGGCCCCCGCGTTGAATGATTCGCGCAGGAGCTCGTTCGTCGCCGCAAAATGTTCCATCCCCGCTTGCGACTGCAACACGAACAACATCCCGCGCGTCTGCCATTCGCAGTCGATGCGCTCCTCGCCGATCAGCTCATCGTACAATCGGCGCGAGGAGTTCAACAGCGCCTGGATCGCCCGCGCCGACTCCAGCATGCAGTCGGCATTGCACCTCCGCGCGAAGCGATAGAACCACGACCACAAAGCAACATCAAGCCGCGGCCGGATCTTGATCGGCGAGTTCCGCCGCACAGCGCGCCTAAGTGCCATCCCGATCGCGCCGGGCGACGCCAGCGGCAACACGTGGCTCGGCGACACGAAGCCGCAGTTGCCATGCGAGCAGCCGCGCCCGAATCGGCCCTGATCGACGACCGTTACCGACACGCCGCCGCGTGAAAGATAATAAGCGCAAGCCGCGCCGATCACACCGCCGCCGATGACTACAACCTGTCGCGGCGTTTCGTTCACGTCGCAATCCCTGCGCGAAAAGGATCGTTCGGATCAAGCAACAGCGTCGCCTCCGCCGTAATGTACGCGGCGCCCGTCACTCGCGGAATGACTCCGCTACCGTCAATTCGCACAGTGCCCTCGAACACGCTGCCCACGATGCTCTCCTGCCGCCAGACGTCGCCAGACCGCAGCTTGCCGTCAGCCACCAGGCAAGCGAGCTTCGCGCTCGTTCCGGTGCCGCAGGGCGACCGGTCGTATGCGCCGCCGGGACAAAGTACAAAGTTCCGGCTGTGATTTTTTGAATTGCGCGGCGGTCCGATGAGCTCGATGTGGTCGATCGGCTCGTCGCGTGCGCCGCTGATGCCGTTCCGTACAAGAGCGTGTCGAATGCGCCACGTAAGCTCCGTCAGCCGTTCCACGTTCGCCAACTCCAGCTCCTGTCCATGATCCGACACGAGAAAAAACCAATTGCCCCCCCACGCGACGTCGCCGGTGACCGTGCGCCCATCGTCAAGCGGCACGCTGACGCCGGCCGCATGGCGATAGCTCGCCACGTTCTCGATTGTCACGTGGTTGCCGCCGGCGTAGTCGAAACCAACGACTCCCACCGGTGTTTCCAAACGGTGCGTTCCGGCAGCGATGCGCCCCAGATGTGCCAGCGTTACGGCCACGCCGATCGTCCCGTGACCACACATGTTCAAGTAGCCAACGTTGTTGAAGAAGATTACACCCGCGGCGCAGCTCGCATCCATGGGCTCACATAAGATCGCCCCGACCAACACGTCCGACCCCCGCGGCTCGTTCACCACGGCGCTGCGCAGCCAGTCGTGCTTTTCGCGCAACAGCTCGCGGCGCTCGCGCATCGTCCCCCGGCCCAAGTCCGGCCCCCCACTCACGACCACGCGCGTAGGCTCGCCGCCGGTATGCGAGTCGATGACCTGAATTCGTTGCGGTGTGGCCATGATCGCTCACCGCTTCGGCCGCGTGCGGATCGACTGCCGAATGATCGCCAGCACTTCCTCGCGCTCGTCGCCAACCAGCGGCAGCCGCGGAGGGCGGACCGCCTCGCGCCCCATTCCGGTTTCGGCCATCGCTAGCTTGATGCACTGCACCAGCTTCACGTGCGTATCGAGATGCAACAGCGGCGTGTACCAGCGATACACAGCTCAGCGCCTCGTCGTAGTTGCCCGCCATCGCAAAGTCCCACAACAACCGGTTCTCCGCCGGGAACGCATTGACCAGACCCGAAATCCAGCCCACAGCGCCGAGCAAGATGCTCTCCAGCACCAAATCATCCACGCCGCAGAACAGTGTGTACCGATCGCCGCACACATTCTTGATGTCGGTGATCCGCCGCACGTCTTCGCTCGACTCCTTGATCGCCACGAACTTCGGCTCGTCGGCCATGTCGGCGAACATCGGGGGCGTGATATCGACCCCGTACGACACCGGGTTGTTGTAGCACAGGATCGGCAGGTCGCTTGCTCGCGCGACCGCTCGGAAATGAGCGATCGTCTCGCGCCCGTCGCTCTTATAAACCATCGCGGGCAGGACCATCAGGCCATCGACCCCCGCCGCCTGCGCATCGGCGGCAAATCGGCAAGCGAGCGCCGTCGAGCACTCGGCCACGCCCGTAAGCACGGGCACGCGCCGCTCGACGTGCGCGACGCTCGCCCGCAACACATCGAGCTTCTCGCGATATTCGAGCGAACAGTTTTCGCCCACGGTCCCTAGCATCACCAGGCCATGCACGCCGGCCCGAATCAACTTCTCGAGATGCGCGGCTGTACCGTCAAGATCCAGCCGCCCATCGTCGTGAAACTGTGTCGTCACAGCAGGAAACACGCCCTGCCATGCCACGTCATTGGTTCTCATAAAACTTCCAACTCGACTTGTAGTCACGCGTCAGCGGCTGCTTGGTGAGGATCACGCGCACCATGTCCACGGGTATCCGGTTCTCGCGCAGAATCGCGTCGTGAAATTCGCGGTTGGTCATCTTGCCCGACTGCACCAGGTCGCGATGCATCGCGCGAAACTGTAAGCCGCCGAGCATGTACCCCGCCTGATACAGCGGCACATAGCTCCCCTCAAACGAGCGGCGGACCTCCGCCGTGGCATTGTCGCGCTCGTGACCCACGCGCTTCACCAGCATCTCGATGCACTCCTGCGGCGTGAGCTTTTCCAAGTGAAAGCTCAGCGAGAAAACAATCCGCACGCAACGATGCATCCGCCAAAACAGCATCCCAATCCGGTTCTCCGGCGTCTGCGGAAAGTTCAGGTCCCACAGCAGCATTTCCCAGTACAGCGCCCACCCTTCCGTCCAAAACGGCGTGTCGAACATCTCGCGGTACGGCTTGTATCGCGCGGTCATGTACGCCTGCAAATGGTGCCCGGGGATCAGCTCATGCTGCACCGTCGCCCGCGAGAAATGAATATTGTTCCCGCGCAGGCTCATCATCTTCGCCTCGTGCGGCATGGCGCCCGTGGGGAACGAAACCGTGATTGTCTCGCCGCCCGTGAAGAACGGGCTTACCAATTGCCGATCGGGCGACATCATCGCCATCCGCCACGACTCGCGGCACAACGGCGGCACCGTGACAAGATCATGCTTATCGAGAAACTCCACCGCTTCGACGGCGAGCTGGTTGATCAGCTCCGGCTGCTTCCCCGGCTCGACGTGAAGTTTCTTCACGTGCTCCAAGGCCGCGTGCCAGTCGTCGCCGTAGCCCAAATTGCGCGACGCCTTGATCATCTCAGCCTCGCACCAGGCGTATTCCTTCTCCGCCAGCGCGATCAGCTCCTCGGGCGAGTAGGGAATCATCTCAAACCCCAGTTCGCTCACCAGCGCATCGTGTCCGATCGGATCGCCGACGATGTCGCCCCCGGCGCGGTGCGCGTCGTCGGCCGCAGGCGCCGAGTCATTGCTCGCCGTCCCAGTGCGCTCCGCTGGTGGACCGCCAGATCTCCGTCCGCCCCGCCGCGACTCGCCGGCGCCTGCCACCGTCGTTTCTGGCGACGCACCCGCCGACCGTCCGGCCAGTCGCGTTCGCAAAAATGTCGCATAATTCGTCAGCCCCTCGTCAGCACGCTTGTACGGCTCGTCCATCCACCACGTGAAATTTGGGTCGTAGCCGTTATAAAAGGCGTGCCAGTTTCGCAGAGCCGACCGCAGTGCGTCGACGCGGCCCGCCGCGCGGTTGGCCACCGTCTTCTTCACCTTGCCGTCGCCTTTTTGCCGTTCCTCGGCCGCCGATCGTACTTCGTCGATCTGCTTGGGCAGCTTGGCAAGCGTGCTGGCGACTTCCGCCCAGTTCATCGGTTTCACGTCGCGCCGCGCCTCTTCCAGCTCGATGATCGCACTTTCAAACGGCGTAAGCGCGGCGGTGCTCTCCCGAGCCTTGGCTTCCAGCTCTTGCTGTCGCAGCTTCTGTTGAATGTGGTTTTTCAGGAGCAGGTAATCCACCTGTGCGTCGTGCTCCAAGGCGTCAAAATCGAGCGACGCAAGCTGCGCCAACCGCTCGTTGTAAAGTTCCTTGAGCTTTGCCTCTAGCGCCGGCGTCATCGTGGCCTTCGTCCGAAACACGCTGTTGCGATCCACCGTGTAACGTTCGATCACGCCGCGCAAATCGGTGCCGTCGTTCAACTCCGCGAGCAACGGCGCGTGCACCGGTAGCGGGCGCGAAGCGTCGCCCCCTTCGCTTGCCGCGGGCGGCCCGGGATCGGCCGCCGCCAAAAGCTGCGCATCGGCCGTCGGCGTCGTACTCGTCGGCTGCAAGTGACGGACGAAAAATTCCCGCATTCGTCGATCGCCATACGCGCCGCCCATGCCGTGCCCCGCGCCCGGCACGACCACCAGGTCAAAATCCTTGTTGGTTTTGATCAACGCATCGGCCAGCCGCATCGTCGATTCCGGCGGCACGTTGGTGTCCAATTCCCCAACGATCAGCATCAGCTTACCGACGAGTCGCCGAGCGTTGTCGATGTTCGAGCACTCCGCGTACTGCGGTCCCACCGGATAACCCATCCACTGCTCGTTCCACGACGCCTTGTCCATCCGGTTGTCGTGGCATCCGCAGCCGCTTACGGCCGCCTTGTAGAACTCCGGCTGAAAAAGCACCGCCGCGGTCGCGTTTTGTCCGCCAGCCGAGCCGCCGTAAATGCCAACGCGCGAAATGTCGTACCACGGATATTCCGCCGCTGCCGCCTTGTGCCACAGGACGCGATCCGCCAAGCCCGCGTCCTTGAGGTTCTTCCAGCACACATCGTGAAACGCCTTTGATCGGTTGGCCGTGCCCATGCCGTCGATCTGCACGACCACGAAGCCCAGGTCATTGAGCGCCGCAAACCGCCGTGAGCCACCGAACGACTTCGGCACGAACGAACCCTGCGGGCCGGCGTAAATGTGCTCGATGACCGGATACTTGCGCGTGGGATCAAACGACTTCGGCCGCGTGATGACGCCCCAGATGTCGGTCTTTCCGTCTGCGCCCCTTGGCCACGAATACCTCGGGCGGCGCCCATCCCGTCGCTTTCAATTCGCTGATGTCCGCCTCCTCCAGTTTGCTCACCAGCGCCCCGTCGCTCGTCCGCCGCAGCTCGTGCACCGGCGGCTGATCAACTCGCGAGAACGTGTCAATCAAATACTTGCGGTCCGACGAGTACTGCACCGTGTGAAAACCGTTCCCCTCGGTCAGCGCGACCAGCCCCGTGCCATCGAAATTCACGCGGTAATAGTGGACCAGATACGGGTCCTGGTCCGGGTTGCGCCCGCTGGCGCGGAACCAGACCTGGCGGTTCTCGTCGTCGATCCACTCGACCCCCCGCACCACATAGTCGCCTTGCGTGATCGCGTTCTTGATCTTCCCCTCGTTGGCATCGACCAGATATAGATGCCACGAGCAGTCGCGCTCGGACGCGTAAATGATCTCGTTGCCATTACCCACCCAAGTGACCGTGCGAAATCCCATCGCCTCGCGATGCGCGGTCCAGATAAACGTGTCGCTCTTCTCGTCGATCAGGTTGCGTGTTGCACCAGTGTGAGCGTCAACTTCGATCACGCGAAATCGCTGGTGCCCGCGATCGATTTTCTCGTACGTGAACCGCCGACCGTCGCGCCGCCAGTGCAGCGAGGGGCGTCCATAGTCGATTCGCTCCACTTCGGGCTTCGTCTGCTTGCCGCTGGCAACGTCGAACACGCTTAGCTCGTGTGCCGCGAACTTATCGCCCGGCAGCGGATACGGCCGGCTCTGTAGCGTCGCGCGCCCGCCACCATTCGGCGACGACTGAATCAGATGGATCTGCTTGTCGTCGCCGGGCTCGATGCGAAACGCCACCAGCGCCGCCGAGTCGGGCGACCAGTTCAACATGCCGTACGCATTGCCCTCCTGTCCGTCCGTAGTGAGCTGCTTGTCGCTCGTGGCGTCCTCTTCGTTGTCGCCGCCGGCTGCCGCAGGGCGAATAAAGATGTTGTGATCGCGGACAAACGCGATCCACTTCTCATCGGGCGAGCGGACTTGGCGATCGTCGCCACGTTGCCGGCCGCCCCGCCGTCCGCGACGATCATCTTGAGGATTATCTTGCACTTGCGGCGACTGGCTGGATTCATCGGCCGCTCGTTCAGTGATCCACGCCGATTCCGATTCGAACGGGTCATTCTCGCGCGCAGTTTGCTCCGCGGCCGCAGCCTCCTTCTGCGCATTGCTCGCTTCGACCTTCGTGCACTCATACGACTTCAGATCGCACCGCCAGGCGTCCGTCCCGATCTTGAACCGGATGGCCGCGCTGTCGTCCACAAATTCGATCTCGCTGATCGGCATCTGGTCGGCTGCATAATCTTTACCCGCCGCCTTCGAAAGCGATGCAGCAGCTTTCTCATGATCGAACGCCGGCTCGCGCGTGCCCGTCTCGGCATCGATGCGGATAAACTCGCGCTTGCCGCCGGCTAGATCGTTGCGATACCAGAAACGCGTGTTGTTGTGATACCAATGCGGCGTGATCTGCGCCTTGTACACGCCAGTCGCTTGTGCGCTGAAGCAGCCGCCGCTGCTGCGGCGAGTTCAACTCCTGGCGAGGCGTCTGCGATAAGGAAACCCCCGGCTCTGCCGTGGCATGATCCGCGCCAGGCAACGCGCTTGCGATCAAAACCGCACGCGCAGCCCACAAGCTCGTCCGCATCCACCTGTGCTTCAATCCTGCGGCCATGGTCGTCGTCCCTTGCGTAATCGGTTCGCAATTCTTGCAACACCCACTCGCGCATTCATACCTGCCACAACTTTGTCCGAAGCGCGGCCCGGAAGCAAGCACCCTGGATTGGACGCGGCCTGCCACGGCACATTAAAATCGACCCGCCCAAGCGGAATCCGGCCGATTCTCGATAAAGGACAACTTATGTCGTCGATTCGCACTTTGTGGCTCGTCGGATTCTTGATCGTTCTCCTTCAGCCTGTCGCCAGCGCGGCCGATATCCTCTCGACCGACAATCCGGACGGATCGGTACGTTTCTCCTTGTCGAGCGAGGCTCGTTTCCAAGTCACGCTGCACGGCAAACCCGTCATTGAATGGTCGCCATTGTCGATCACTGTGGACGGCACTGAAATCGCCGCGGGCGATAAAACTGGCCGCTCCAATTCATTTATTGTTCGCGAGGAATACCCCTGGCGTGGAGTAAAGAGCAAGACGATCAACCAATCGATGAATACATCCGTGCCAATGAAACACCTGGCAAGCAACACTGACTACACGATCGAGTTCCGAGTCTTCAATGACGGCGTCGCCTTTCGACATCTTATTCCGGTCAAAAAAGGCGATGGCGCCGACAAGCCGCGTGTTCCCGATGAAGCCACCAAGTTCATCATTCCCGAGGGCGCGACCGTTTGGCACCACGACCTCGGCGGCCATTACGAAGACACCTATGACAAGACCGCGATCGAAAACATCCCTGGGGAGCAATGGCTCGCGCCTCCGGTCACCTTCAGGTTGGCCAGCGGTGAATTCGCATCGATCACCGAAGCCGCGCTCGTAAACTACAGCGGTATGGCCCTTCAGGCCGACGGCCAGCGAGGCCTCACGATCGTTCTCGGCCACAAGCATCCGGTCTCCTATCCGTTCGAGCTGCGATACAAGGACGACATCGAGCGCGTCAAGCAGCCGGCCGCCGTCACCGGCGCGATCACGTCTCCCTGGCGCGTCGTGCTCGTTGGCAAGGACCTCAACGCGCTCGTTAACTCCGACGTCGTTCACAATCTCTGCCCCCCGCCCGACGAAAAGCTGTTCCCTAGCGGCATGCAAACCGATTGGATCAAGCCCGGCCGCGCGGTCTGGCGATATCTCGACGGCGGCCGCAACACGCTCGAGGACATGAAGGAGTTCAGCCGCATGGCCGGCGAGCTCGGCTTCGAGTACCACGTCGTCGAAGGCTTTTGGTCCCGCTGGAGCGATGAGCAGATCAAGGAGTTCGTCGATTACTCGCGCGAGCGCGGCGTCGGCCTCTGGTTCTGGCGACACTCGCGGGCACTCCGCACGCCCGAAGCCCGCACCGAGTTCTTCGCGCGGCTTCAAAAGTTCGGCGTCGTCGGCGCAAAGATCGATTTCTTCGACCACGAGCACCGCGAAGTCGTCGATCTCTACCCGGCGCTTCTTGAAGAGGCGGCGAAGCACAAGATCATGGTCAATTTCCACGGCTCGAACAAACCGACCGGCGACCCGCGCACCTGGCCCAACGAGCTGATCCGCGAGGGCGTCCGTGGAATGGAATCCAGCCGCCTCCGCGAGCGTGCCCGGCACAACGCCACGCTCCCGTTCACGCGATTCCTCGCCGGCCACGCCGATTACACGCCGGTGCACTTCGGCGACCGACGCGCCGACACCACCTGGGCACACCAGATCGCCACGGCCGTCGTGTTCACCGAGCCGCTGCTCACCTACGGTGCGCACCCAAAGACGATCCTCGCAAACCCGGCCGTCGAAATGATCAAGAGTATTCCGGCCACGTGGGACGAAACCGTCGTGTTGCCAGTGTCCGAGATCGGCGAAGTCGCTGTCTTTGCGCAAGAGCGGCGACGTATGGTTCCTGGCAATCTGTAACGGCCCGACGCCGCGGAAGCTCAGCTTATCTCTCTCGTTCCTTGGCGATGGCGATTACCGAACATCGATCGTTCGCGATGACAAAACCGACTCGGCGAAGGTTCAGCTTGAAGACCGCGAGACCCGCGCGAACGATTCTCTGGCGATCGACTTGGCCCCCGGCGGCGGCTATGTCGCGCGGTTCAACAAATGACGGCTACCCCGAATTCGGCCATCCATAAAGCAAACAATAGACTAGGGTCACGTCGCGCGTTTCGGCAATCAACCCCACGGCGTAGCCTAACAAATCCTGCCGCTCGCGGCTCACACGGCGCAACACCGTAAAATCTCCCGCCATTCGGCTTAGCTCCAACAGCGAAGGCGCAAAACCCATCGTCCGCGTGCCCGCCGGCAGCAGACGCGCGCTGGCCTCAATCGCGTTGCCCAGCCGCCCCAGCCGCGTCAACAGCAAGATGTACGTCTCTGCGGGCAGCGTGCCTTCGTCTTCCACCCGCAGCTTTTCCGCTCGCTCGCGAAAGTGGGCCACAGCCTGATCACCCTGCTTGCCAACCTGCGCCCGATAAAACAAGCCGTGATGTTCGTACCAATTAACAAACGGCTCTTCGCCCGCCGATCGATACTGTTTATCCAACCGCCGCCCGTACTCCGTCAGCTCCCACGCTAGCCGCATGACCGCCGGATCCTCGATCACGCGCGCGATCCGCACCCCTGAGTTCAGGTGCGTGGTGTCGATGTGATAGTTGCCCGCTTCGAACAGCCGCTCGCGGCCGGCAACTAATTCGTCCAGCGTCGCTCCGGCCGTCGCCGGCGCGAGTCCCAATTCGTCGGCGCGCCGCTCAATATCCGCCCGCACGTTCTCGATCAGCTCGCCGTGCAGGTGCCGCACCAATAGCGCCGCGGCCGCTTGCTGATCGGCGCGAGCAAATCGCGACACTTCCGCGTCGAACGTGGTGATCGCATTACACGTCCCGTAGTGCGAAAGAATCAGCGAAAAGCCATACGCCGGCGCGACACCTTCCTGCAGCGCCAGCCCCACCAGCTCCGATAGGTTATCGTCGCTCGGCTGCGCCGCCTCTATCGCCGCGGCCATCCGCGCCGACTCGCCCGTGGGCCGCAGATAAACCCACGCCTCGCGCAGCTTGCCCTCGTCCAAAAGCAGATGGCCCACCTCGCGGCAGGCCTCAAGATACGCGGCCTCAAGCTGCGACCGCTGCGGCTCCGGCTGCTCGTCGAGCGTGCCGCTGGTGACAACCGAAAGACCCAAGTGAAACCGCGCCTGCATCAGACGCGTGTCAAACAGCTCGTGGTAGCGCCGCTCAACTTTGAATCGTTCCGCAAGCTGTTCTAGCGCCGGCTCCACGCCGCCACACGCCAACGTCGCTTCGAGCTCATCGAACGATTCCGTCGATTCCATCACTTCGTCAGGCTGGCCAACTGTTTCCGCGCGGCCTGTAAGCCCGCGGCCAGCGTCGGGTCTTCCTTATCCTCCTTCAACAGCTCGTCCACGTCCACCTCGTTCTTGAGGATCGACAGGATCGGCTTCTCGGCCGAACGAACGTAGATGTCCGGCTCGACGCCCACTCGACTGTAAGGATGACCGTTCGGCGAGTAAAACTTCGCTGTCGTCAGCCGCACTCCGGTGTTCCCCACCGTCAGCGGAAAGATGCCTTGCACCGAGCCTTTGCCGTAGCTGCGCGTTCCCACGATCGTCGCGCGGCGATGATCGCGCATTGCGCCGGCAAAAATCTCGCTGGCGCTCGCGCTATCGCCGTCCAGCAACACCACCAGCGGCACGCGCCACGTGCCCTGTTTCTGCGCACTGTAGTTGAAATCTTCCTGCGGGCTGCGGCCGCGTGTCGAAACGATGCCGCCTTGCTCCAGGAATTTGTCCGCCACTTCGACGCTCGACGTCAACAGACCACCCGGGTTGCCGCGAAGGTCCATCACCAAACTCTTCATCCCCTCGCGATACAGCTTCCACAGCGCCGTGTCCAAGTCCTTGGCGGTCGTCTTCTGAAACACCGACAGCTTCAAATACGCCACGCCCGCCTCGGGATCGACCATCTTTGCGTCTTCGATGCTCGGCACGTCCACATGATCGCGCCGAACCACTAGCCGCCGCGGCCGCTCGTCGCCGGTCACAGACACCATCTCTACTGTCGTTCCTACCTCACCCTGCAACAGGTCGGCGGCCTGATCGGTCGTCAGGTCGTGCGTCGTTTGCCCGGCAACGCTCGTCACCCGGTCTCCCTTTTTGATGCCCGCCTTCGCCGCCGGGCTGCCGGGGATCACGTTCACGATCAACAGCGCGTGCTCGTGGGCCTTCAGCTCGACGCCGAGACCCACAAAGTTGCCGTCGATCTGCGAATAGATGTCGGTCAGTTGGGCCGCGGTGAGAAAAGTCGAGTATTCGTCGAGCCCGCCGAGGGCGCCGCAAATGTATTCAAACACCACGGCCGCCGGCCGGATCTTCAAGTGCGTGTGCGCCAGCCGCGCCGCGTATTGCACGGCGTCGCGTGCCTGGTTGCGGTCGCGAATTTGCCGCCGCGACATCTCTTGTTGCAGGATGCTGCGGAAACTCGAGATCGACTCGCCGCTAATGTTCTTCAGGTGCTCTTCGATGAACGGCGTCTCGTACATCGCCACGTTCAGGCTCATCGTGCCACGATCAACCAGCGCCTTCCAGTTCGGCGGCTGCACGTAATGCGTAAACAGCCGGCTGGTCACCTGCGAATACACGTCCAGCGCCTGCTGCTCATTCAGCTTCATCAACTGCTGGCGATAGGTGCTATCCGAATAGCGCCGGCCAATGTCGTAGTGGACCTTGGCCAGATCCAGCCGCTGCTCCAGCGCATGCTGCCCTGGGTTGCGTCGCGTGGCCTCTTCATACAGCGTGACCACTTCGCCCCAACGGCGCTGCGTTTCCAGCTCGCGCCCCTCGCTGAGCACCGTGTCGATTTCCGCCACGGCCTGCGGTACGCGGATGCTGACCTGGCCAAGTGCGGCCGCGGTCAATACAGACAACGAGACAACGACGAGTCCAAGAAGTCGGCGGTGCGGCGCGTGCCCAATGCGTGTCATGAGTGTTCCTGCGGAGGTGGTGCACAGACTGGCGAAATCGACGCCAACCTTGGCAGGCACCCGGGCGAGAGCCTCGACATGCACGTACTGCACGCGCCATCTAGCGTTCTGCTATTCAAGCGGCGTGCCAACACGGGCGTTCCGTCAAGGCTTAAGTGCAACCTGCGCCGGCCAGTCCGTGCCAACGCCGCAATTTGGCCCCTAGCTGGGTCAAAACTAGGGGCCATTTCGAGTATAGGTCACGATTTGGGGGCCGTCAAAAGTCCGGCGCCCCCAGACCGCCCCATTTTGGCGGCACGACCGCTATCGCACCACCGCCGAGGGCCGCTTATGCCCGTGGGTCTTGAAAGAAGGTAAACACCGCGGGGAAGGTTTTACACGATTGGTCGCGACGTGCGGCGCGTGATGCGGACTTGGCGGGAACATGCGACGGCGGGAATGATTATCCGGTTAGTGATCATGGCGAGGCAGAAATCGACGATCTGGCAAACTTATTCGGGGAATTAGTTTCGCTGGTCGTTTCGGGAACGCCGTGAATTGCGGGGTTTCCGTGAGGTGGGGCGAAAGAAATTCCATCGAATTCTGCGCACTGGCGGACGTAATTGGACGCACCAGGGCGCGGTTTTTACACAGATTTGACGCGTTTGCGGTATTGGTTTCGCGCAAAGACGCCACGACGCGAAGGCGCAAAGGCGGCAGAGGGCTGTCAGCGATTGGCGTCGGCGGTCGGCGGTCGGCACGTGGATTTGTTGATTATTGTTCCACGGTGAATTTCACACGGTGGGGCCCCAGGGGTATTGGTACAAAAATCGGCATTGGCGATGGTCGCGATTTGCGCAAGTTCGCGGGCAGCTAAGTGTTGCGAAATGGCGCGTGGCCAGTAGTTTTCGAATATTCAACATGGCGACGTGTAGTGCGCAGCGCTGATTCGCGAATTCGACGGCGACTTGTGCGCGTCGAATGAGACAGCCCGGGAGGAGCACTCCAGATTGGGCTGCTGCACGAATTGTCAAAGAGCGGGGTCGGTGGACAGGGTTCAGAATTCAGTGATCAGGACACGACCAGTGGTCAAGTACGAATCACCAAACGCGGTCCAATCCAATCTCGAAGTGATGACGGGAATGCTCGAAACGGGGCGCGGCGTACTCAGAAGTCATAAACATCCATCTCTCCGTGGGGCGTGCACCGTAGGTCTGTAAGCCAAGCACGCACTGGGAATCACTGCTACGCCCCCCGTCACTAGTGTGTCGGGGGGCGTGTTATTGCGCGTAGATGCGCCGGCTAGCTACCTGCCCTTGTTGGGCCTCTGACCCACTAACGGGTACTACACCTCGATACGTGTAGAGCACGCAGGGCTACCCCATGCACGATGGACGCGATCATACGGATCGATGCGCAGTTATATGAGGCGCTCCATTTTCCACGTTCCACCAAAAGTAAGGATGTCGCGATGGCCGGAGAACTGATTATTCACAGCAAACGACTTTGCCCACGCTGCAACAGTCCACAGTTGATCGTCCGCAGCCGCAGGAACGGCTTCGTGACTCAGAACTGCGAGTGTTGCGAAAGACCGGATTGGATCTCACTCGAAGACGTGCCGCCATTCACTTGTGTGAGCTGTCAAAGTGTGATCGCACCTCGAATTCTGTGAAGGAAGCGGAACTACCGCTACTACTGCTCCATGTGTGGCGTGACCTATCGACTGTGGGAACTGGTCCCATGGTGGCATGAGCGCTTCGAATACCGGGGAATCGCTACCCCGAACGAGATTCGGTTCTAGGTATCGTGGGCACGTTCTCTTGTTTTTCACTTGCAGTAACTGGAGGTTTCAATGCAGCACTACAGACTCGAAAACTGGCGGCCTATCCCAGGGGGCGATTTGGCGGAATGGGGCAAGTGGATGGAGTTATCAACGGATGCAGCGCCACAGTTGACCGGACTATGACGGACGATGGAAGCGTCGAGGTCATTACGCACTTTACGGGGATCGAACCGCCGTACCGCACTGAGGCATACGGCGGGGAGTACGACAAACACACTTGGTCGTACGACACTCTCGGTGCCGCAAAGGTTGGTCATTGGGAGGTCGTCGATCTGGTGAGGGAGGCTGTTTGATGCGCGCTCGGGACGACCCAGGGCAATGGTGCTCTTGCCCTGGGCTGTCGCGTCGAAGGCCGTTGGTCAACGGCGGGGAACTGAAAGAGAGGGAGGCGCGGTGAGCGCGCGCGGATTGTCCAGGGGCTTACGCCGCCTGGCTATTGCCTGCCGCCGCTCCGCGGCTCCGGACTTGTGGAAGCAATTGCATAATCCTGTGCCGTCCTGGGCTACTTTCAGGCGGCGCTGGGCGGCTCAGATCCTGCAATGCTCATCTGGCGGGGCCGGCGCTTCACCGAGATCGCCATGACCACGCCGAGCACGAGCAATATCACCGTCGAAGGCTCAGGCACGGTATTCATCAACAAAATGTTGCCATTCGGCTGATCGTACACCACCGAATAGTCGGAGGGATTCGCGCCCAAAATCTCGAGGGTTGCAAACGTACCAAATATTCGGTTGGGGGCTGCGTCAATCAACAAGACATTCCCGCCCGGCGCCACAGCAAAGCCGGTTAGGTCAACCCTGAGTGCGTTGTTGTCAATGTTGACCGCGTCGGTCAACGTGATTTCCGACACACCGCCCGAATCGGCTGTAAACCAAACTAGATTCTTGCTGGGGTGAGGTAAATGGTCGAATAGGAGATTGCGAGCCGACAAAGTCGCGTTCGAGCCCACCATGTTAATCGTACCGGACTGATTCGGATGAAAGATGGGGTCGTGGTTAAAATCCACTATATCGGCCTCGAGTGGGTTAGCATCCGCGAACGGCGATAATGTTATCGATCCAGTTCCACTGACCCGCACCACGCCCGTCCCATCCTGGACACCAATAAACAAATCGCGAGCGCTGAACCGGCCCTCGACGTCGAGCAGTCCGTTCCCCTCTAGACCCGCATCAACGCTGGGTCCGAAATTCCCGACACGCCAATAGCTGCCGGGGGCAATCACCGAAGCCGTTGGGCCAATGTGGAGCACGCCCTTGTCGCGATCGCCGACTGCGCTATTTTCAGTCGTCCTCAAAATGGCGGTGCCGCTAAGGTCCACCAAGCCATCGGCTCCGCAACAACTACGACCGATTTGGAAGCTATCGCCGCCGCCAGCCAATGTGAGATCTCCGCCCGTCATATTGAACGTTCCGGGGGAGGAATCGCTGACGACCAGCCTCCGCAGGGAGAGGGTGCCGGCAGAATAGGTTGAGGTTAGGGAGTTCTGAATAAAGTGATTGTCGATGTCGAGGGAGGGCAACACGCCGTCAGACCAATTGACCGCGGTATTGAAATCGCCACCGTTAATAAAAGACACATCGGCTGCCCAACAATCTCGGAACGCCGAAACCGCCAACAACAGGCCGAAGCTTGCCACAACAGATTTCTTCAGCATTACACACACTCCCTTTGTAAGAAGCAAAGTGCTGAAACACAACACAAACGTGTAACCGCTCAAGATTCTGAGGAACACGCTTGGAGTGCGACTCAACACGAAAAATCACCCGACGATCCACCGCCAGCGGCGATTGGGCCGAGAGATGCAGGATCGGTCAGCAACGAGTTGGTGCCGCTTTTCCTCTCTCAAAACAAAAAAACCGACGTTGCAGAACGCCCGTCGGCATTCCACCACGTCGGCTTACTCATTAACGCGCCATCCAGCCGAGGCCGGATTGCGCTTTGATTAGTCATCCGAAAGGATCGGGGGAAGCCCTTCGTCTTAGAACGTCTCCCGACCACCGTGAGTCTATCGCGTGGCGATGGGAGCACAAGGCTTTCCAGGTTTATATTCCGTAATTCGTTATCAATTGAACGTATTTGTCCAGCCGCGCGGTAAGAGACGCTGTCGATTTGGCCCTACACGGCAAATTAGTGGACTGTGTGGAGCGTGTTCTGTTCGACCCGGCGAGGATCGAGTCGGTATCGGCGCAGACGAGGCGCGCTCCGCTGCAACTGTAGGATGTGTCTACCTGTGGCGTGGTCGGGAGACCGCGCCACAACGACAGATCTATTTCACAGGAGGGAACGGAGAAAGCGGAGAGCGGAGAAGAAGTGTAAGACATGGAGACCTGGAGACAAGGAGAACGGCGGTGGCGGGAACGACAGGCAAGGAATCACTGGCGGAGCCAGTGGCACATAGGCGTGAACGAGGGGAAAGATGACCAACGCAGTTGAGGCCTTGATACTCGATCTGCTCGAGTGGATTGGTCCGGAGGCGCGGCCGTACTTTGAAGTGATGGAAGCCTGGCGGACTTCATGCCCTGGACTTCCTGTTTGGGAGGAAGCCAACGAGCGCGGATTCCTGGAACAGCGTCACGAGCCGGGTCGCGGAACCTATGTGTTGGTGTCGGCCCTCGGCAGAGAACAACTGCGGACGGCGCGGCCGGGGAGTTAATTACGAATTACGAAAAGGCAGAGGCGGAGACGCGGGAACGAGGAAGACAGGGAGACACGGAGACAGGGAGACAATCCGGCAGACGCGAACTACTCGGAGGTGTGGAGGCCGCACTCGGTTTTGGCAAAGCCGCTCCAGCGGCCGGCGCGCTCGTCTTCGCCAAACATGACCGCACGCGTGCACGGCCAGCAGCCGATGCTCGTATAGCCGGAATCGTGCAGCGAGTTGTATGGAATCTTCTCGTCGGTGATCAGCTTCCAGACGTCCTTCTTGGTCCAGTTGGCGAGCGGGTTGATTTTCACCAAGCCGAACTTGCGGTCCCAGCCGACAATCGGCGCCTTGGCGCGGTCGGGGCTTTGATCGCGGCGGATCGCGCTCATCCACGCCGACCAGCCGCGCGACGCTTCACGCAGCACTTGCACCTTGCGGTCGAAGCAGCACTGGTCCGGGTTAGTTTTGTAGAGCGGGCCGCCGTGCTCGGCCTCGTACTCCTCGACCGTGCGGCGGTCGCGCTTCAGCTCGACCTCGATGCCGTAGCGGCGCGCGATCTCGTCACGAAGCGCCAGCGTCTCGGGGAATTGATACCCGGTGTCGAGGTTGAACACGTGGACGCGCGGCTCGATCTTCGAGAGCAAGTAAAGGATCACGCAGCCTTCGGGTCCGAAGGCGGTGGCCATCGTGAGTTTCGGATAATACTCGCGGACCGCCCACTCGATGATCTGGTGCGGCGTGGCGGTTTCCAAACGGTCGCTGGCGGCGCGGAGGGAATCGAGCACGTCTTGCGACGGCGGCGGAGGCAGCGGCAGCGCAGGCGGCGACTCGGTTGTGAGAACAGGGAGCGTGGAGGGTATAGCGGTCTGACTCATCAGCACGGTGGTCGTACGGAGCAGGGCGCGGTCGAATGAACCGCGTGCGGGTGAACGATATATCTGTATGTTGCTCTACTTAGTTAACTATACGCGGCCACTGTCGTTATCGTCTAACCGTGTTGAAGTACTTCAACGGCAACGGGGCGTTTGCGAGCGGATAGTAGCGACGGAACGTGTTGCTTGTCAATCACTTGACGCGGCGAGCCGTGCCGACCACGATCAGCGGCATGCAAGCGTGGGTTCAAAACGGGGACAGGCACCTCGCCGTCACCCATGACTGATCGGCGAAACCACGGTGAGGCTCGGAGCCAGTCCCCTTTTGAGTTGACGGAGTGACGTATGGCCAGCACGGTGTTTTTGGCGGTCGATCTGGGGGCGTCGAGCGGACGGCACGTCGCCGGCACGTTCGATGGCCAGCGGCTGTCGCTAGAGGAAGTGTACCGGTTCGAGAACGGACCGGTGCAGATGGCCGGGCGGCTGTATTGGGACCTGCTGAATCAATGGGCGCACGTGCAAAACGGGATGCGTGCCGCCGCGTCGCAACACGGCGATCGGATCCGGTCGATCGGCATCGACGCATGGGGCGTGGATTTTGGTCTGTTGGGGCGCGGCGACGAGCTGTTGGGTAACCCGTACAACTACCGCGACCCGCGGACCGAGGGGATGCTCGATCGAGCGTTTAAGATCGTGCCGCGCGAGGAGATTTTTGCGGCGACGGGTCTGCAATTCATGCAGATCAACACGCTGTATCAGGTGCTGGCGATGCGGCTGGCCGATTCACCGCTGTTGTCGGCGGCGACGTCGCTGTTGATGATCCCGGATTTGTTTCACTGGCTGTTGACGGGAGTGAAGGGGAACGAGTTCACGATCGCGACGACGACGCAGTTTTTCGACCCGAGGAAGAATGCGTGGGCGAGAGACGCTATTGGAGCGGTTTGGCATTCCGACCGCGATGCTCGGCGAGATCGTGCAGCCAGGATCGAAGCTGGGGCGGCTGACATCGCAGGTGGCGGCGGCGACGCATTTGAATAATGTCGAGGTCGTGGTGCCGGCGACGCACGATACGGCCAGTGCGGTGATGGCGGTGCCGGCGGTCGGCAGAGACGAGCATGCAACCCGACTGGTGCTACATCAGCTCTGGGACGTGGTCGCTGTTGGGCGTGGAGGTTTCGCGGCCGATCATCAACGACAAGTGTTTGGCGCTGAACTTTACGAACGAAGGAGGCGTCGGCGGCACGACGCGGCTGCTCAAAGAACATTTGCGGCTTGTGGCTGGTGCAGGAGTGCCGACGGGTGTGGAGCGAAGAGGGGACGACGTACTCGTGGGATTATCTGACGCAGCAGGCGGTCGGAAGCGAGGGCGCTGGTGTCGCTGGTGAACCCGGACGACAGCCGGTTTTTGGCGCCGGCGAACATGCCCGAGGCGATTCGCGATTATTGCCGCGAGACGGGGCAGCATGTGCCGGCGGATGAGGGGGAGGTGGTCCGCTGTGCGCTGGAGAGCATTGCGCTGAAGTATCGGCAGGTGCTTGGGTGGCTGGAGGAATTGACGGGCGCGGCGATCAAGACGATTCACATTGTCGGCGGCGGGACGCAGAACCGGCAGCTCTGCCAGATGGCGGCCGATGCGTGCGGTCGGCGCGTGGTGGCCGGACCGGTCGAAGCTACGGCGATCGGCAACTTGATGGTGCAGGCGATTGCGTCGGGCGAAGTGGCGTCGATTGGCGAAGCGCGGGAAGTGATTCGCCGGAGTTTTTCGGTGGAGACGTATGAGCCGCGGGACACGGGAGCGTGGGACGAGGCGTATGGGAGATTTCTGGCGATCGTCGTGCGGTCAGACGCCGCGAATGAAAGCCCGAATGACGAAACAATGACGAACCCCGCGACGGGACTGTCGAATGACGAACAGAGCCAACTCTGGTCAGCTCTGAATGCCATGCACCGCGACAATGGAATAAGTATCGCCTGGCCAAGGGTCTTAAGAATGGGCAACTGCGTAAGGCATTTGGCGTCATGCTTGCGTTTTTGGACATTCTGTTCTTTGTGCTCCACACCGCACTCATGGGCTTCAACCTGGTGGGGTGGGCGTGGCGGCGGACGCGCGTGGCGCATTTGATCGCGCTTTCGCTCACGGCGTTTTCATGGTTCGTCGTAGGCGCGTTTTATGGGTGGGGATATTGCTTCTGCACCGATTGGCACTTCCGCGTGCGCGAGCGGTTGGGATATGCCGACCCGGACACGAATTATGTGCAATTGCTGATCAACAAGCTGTTTGGCGCGTCGATCACGGCGGAGACGGCGGATTGGATCGCGATGGGCGCGTTTATCGCGATCGTGATAGCCACCGCGATTGTTTGGTGGCGCGACTGGGGTGATCGTCGGCGAAAGTCGGCGCAAACTGTGATACAGTAGCGGCTGTACTCACGGGTTTGCATGGACTCTATTGACACGACGCGAGCCAGCCTGCTGTTGCGCATTCGCGATCCTCGTGACCGGATCGCATGGGGGGAGTTTGTCGAGCTGTATGCGCCGCTGGTTCACGCGTATGGGATGAAGCATGGGCTGCAGGACGCGGATGCGGCGGACTTGGCGCAGGAGGTCTTGCGGCGCGTGGCGCGGAGCGCGGGGAATTTTGAGTACGACCCGGCGCGAGGGAAATTCCGCGGCTGGCTGTTTACCGTGACGCGGAATGAACTATCGAAGCTCGTCGTGCGGAATGCGAAGAAAGCCAAGGGGAGCGGCGACACGCAGGTGCACGAAGTGTTGGCACAGCAGCCGGAGAGGGCGCCGGACGAGCAGGAGTGGGACCGCGAGTACCAATGGACCGTGTTTCATTGGGCGGCCGAGCGCGTGCGGCAGGAGTTCCGCGAGGCGACTTGGCAGGCGTTCTGGCTGACGGCGGTTAGTGGAAGGGAAGCCGCGGATGTTGCACGCGAGTTGAATGTTTCTGTGGGGGCGGTCTATATTGCGCGGAGCCGGGTGACGGCGCGAATCCGGCAGGAGATCCAGACGGTTGAAGGCGAGTAAAGCGAATTGAGGTGCGTGTGCATGAGCGGTTGCCCAAGCGTTAATGAGTTGCGGCACCTGCTTACGGATACGCGGGCTGAGGACACGGCGAACTCGATCGAACTGCACCTGGCCACGTGTGCGACGTGCCGCGATCGATTGGAGACGTTGGCGGGCGTGGAAGCTGTTATTCCGGCCCATGCCGGTTCTCGGGGTCGACCGCGTCCGGATTCGTCGGCACTGCGCGGCGCGATCGAATCGTTGCGTGCAATGCCTGATGCGAGCTCCCACTCGCGACAGGTCGCCGGCTCGCGATTGACACGGTATCCATTTCTTGCGCAGCCGGAACGTGCAGAGAATCTCGGCAAGCTCGGCGGGTATGAGGTTCGCCGCGTGATCGGCCGCGGCGGGATGGGGGTGGTGTTTGAAGCGCACGACGGCGTGCTCAAGCGGCTGGTGGCGATCAAGGTGCTTTCGCCGATGGCGGCGATGAGCGAGGCGACCAAGAGCCGGTTCTTGCGCGAGGCGCAGGCGGCGGCGGCAATTGCTCACGAGAACATCGTGCCGATCTACTCGGTCGATGTGGGAACGATCCGCCGTTTCTGGTGATGCAATTCGTGGCGGGCGAGTCTTTGGGGGATCGGTTGAAGCGTGTGGGCCGATTGCCGGCGGCGGAAGCGATTCGGATTGGACGCGAGGTGGCGCGCGGACTCGCCGCGGCGCACGCGCGGGGGATGATCCATCGCGATATCAAGCCCGCGAATATTTTGTTGGATGGGCAAAGCGGGCGGGCGATGATCGCGGATTTCGGGCTGGCGAAAGCGATGGGGGACGAGACGCTGACCGCCGATGGGACGCTGCTGGGCACGCCCGAGTTCATGGCGCCGGAGCAGATCAACGGCGATGCGGCCGACGAGCGGTCGGACCTGTTCAGCTTGGGGGTGGTGCTTTACACGGCGAGCACGGGCGTTTCGCCGTTTTGCGCGGAATCGCCGCTGTTGACGCTGGACCGCATCCGCGTGCATGAGCCGATGCCGCTTGGCGAGATGGATGCGAGTTTGCCGGAGTGGTTTTGTGCGGTTGTCGATCGGCTGTTGGCGAAAGACCCGCGGGAGCGGATACAGTCGGCGAGCGAGCTGGCGGAGGAATTGGGTAGCGGCGCCGGGTCGGCGACGGTGGCGAACCGGCTGGTGGGTGGGGCGACGCAACGTGTGACGTCGAACAAGCGAAAAAAATTGGAGGGCGCTGGTCGATGGCGGAAGTTTACGCCAATCGCGGCGGTGATTGCAGCGGTCGCAGTTGGTGTTGGTGCTTGGTGGTTCTGGCCGCCAAGCGATGCCGTAACGAATTCTGTGGCCGAAAAACGCGGGGCGGGATTTTTGGTCGCGGACCATGAGCGCCTGTACGACACGCTGGCCGAGGCGGTGAAAGCGGCGCGCGACGGCGACGCGATCGAAGTGATCGGCGATGGGCCGTTTCGCACGGCGCCGCTGACGACGGAAGGAAAGCGGCTGACGATTCGCGCGGCAGTTGGGTCGAGGCCGATGCTGGTGATGGAGTCGCCGGCGGGCGGAAGTACCGAACCCTGGATTCAGGCCGATGACGATTTGCGGTTGGAGGGATTGGAGATTCATTGGACGATGGACATGGGCGTGCCGCGATCGGAACCGGAGATGCTTGCGCAATGCATTGTGGCCAGCACGCGCGGGCCGACTCGCCTTGGCGCATTGCCGTATTGTTGCGGGAAGGTTCAACGGTTGCATCGGCGCGTCGTGCCGCGATGTGGTGCTTTCAAACTGCCACATCGTGACCGACAACGGGATGGGCGTGTTCTGGCGGCCAGCGGCCCGCGGCTCTTTTGAGATGCGGAACTGCGTGGTTGAAGGCCGGGTCGGCATGACGACGATGGCGACGGCGGAGATTGCCAACCCTGAACCGGCGCGGATGGTGATCGCGAACAATACGTTTGCGATCACCCGAGCGCTGCAGATCATGGCGGATAATCAACCGAAGCAACCGCTGCGCGTGGAGTCGCGGGATAATCTTTTCG
Source organism: Pirellulales bacterium (assembly GCA_963829655.1). Lineage (GTDB taxonomy): Bacteria > Planctomycetota > Planctomycetia > Pirellulales > JALHPA01 > JBBDYH01. Next base: position 2,621,543 of record CAWHJG010000002.1, on the reverse strand, counting down.
CCATTGAGGAATTTGCGGTGGTGATGCCGATGCGAAGGCCGCGGCGGTTCGACGGACAACTGCCGACGCCGATTGTGATCTCGATGCTGCAGTCGTTTGTGAGTGAATGGACGGAGGAGGGCAATGTTTACCAGAGCGGCACGCGATATTTGACGCACGCGCCGCTGCCGCGCACGGGTTCGACCATTTCGGCCGGCGTCGATGGCGTTGCGAAGTGGCTTGAGTTCTGGAGTCTAGACGCGGGAGCCGCGATCGAAGGCAAGATCCGGTTTCACGAAAGATCGGGGCCGGCGGCGAGCGAGCCGTTGCTATTGGTGGGGGTGGAAGAGGCTTCTGGATCGGTCGCCAGCGCGGTCGGAGCTACGGCAGAGTCGGTTGGACCGGGAGTGGCGTACGACCAGTGGCGGCGATCTTCCGAATACGAGTCGTGGCCGGCCAAGTCGCGGTAACGCGTTGCAGCGGCTGGGGATAGATCGCAGCCGCGGGCGGTTTTCTTGGGACCGACGCAATTTTTCTGAAAGACGCCTGGGCCCGCCTGGATACCTGCTCCTGAAGCCAGCGACGTTGCTGGCGGCCAACATCCCTTTGAGAGCAGCAGCCGAGGTGACCCATGACACGCCGAATCCGCATCGAGACTTTGGAACGACGCCAGATGTATGCCGCTCACCCGCTGGTGGACTATACCGATGACGACGCAGTCAGCGTGGCGGCGGGCGACGTGAACGGGGACGGCGTCGGCTGACATCGTGCTGATTCAACGCGGCGCGAATTCGATCATGAGCCCGCGAGATGTGGCGAGGGTCAGGCGCGTGGTTTGGTCGGCGACTTCAACAACGATGGGCGCGACGATGTCGCGGAGTTTTTTCCCGAAACGAATGTTGGATGGAACGCAAGTCAAGCGGTCGGTTTTGAGTCGCGCACGCTGCCGCACGTGGACGGATTGATGGGCCTTCTGCTGCCGTACATGGAGCAGGACAGCATATATAACATGGCGGGCAACGGTAGCTCGCCATTTGTGGCGGCGGTGCACCTCGACTTGCTGGGCTTGCATGTCGATACCAGCCCGATCGACGTAGAGATTCGGGGAATTGACGTGTGGGAACATGCCTACTTGCAGGACGGGCCCTCGACAAATGGGATCATCGCCGTGCTGATTGGCTTGAGGCAGGATGTGACCGATGGCACGAGCAACACGATGATGCTGACGGTTGACCCGAGCGACGCGAGCGGGAATACGTTGCTTCGAGTTGACACGACCAACGCGAGAGGGCTGGCGGCTTCGCTCTTGGCCTCAGACGAGTTCTTTGCGCGGTTTGCAGGCACAACTTTCGGTGACGAGGCGGCGGCAGTCGTCGCGGGCCGGTCGGGCAAAGTTGCACAAGTGACGCACGACCGGGAGTTCGATAACTGGACACACGTGAAGGGATTTGATCGCGGTTACTTACCGCCGGGCAGCAACTCCATCTTGCACGAGGAAAATGAGTTCTCGTTTCCGAGGATGATCAGGGGCGTTTGAAGTCCGCGGACCACATTAAATCACTCGGCGGCTTCGGTGGTGCGGCCGGTGGCGACGTCGAATTCGTAGAGCGCGGGGATCAGCATGGCCGCGGTGGCAAAGCCGTAGCAGAGCGCGGTGACGATGAAGACGGTGAGCGGGTCGCCGCCGGGCGCAGAAAGCTGGTGATGGCGACGAACGTGGCGGCCGGTGCAAGGGCAGAAGCCCAGCCGATTGCTTGCGATGGATTGCGAGCGCCGAGAGCGACCCAGAGACCGGCGCTGCCGCCGGCCAAGGCGGCCAGGAACGGGAAGACCTGCATTTCAAATGAGCCGCTGAACGAGATCATAATTCGCATTGCGGTGGCGACGCCGACGAACAGAAAGAACACGGTGCCGAGGCTGACCGCGACGGCGGTTCGCGAGTTGGAGTAGGCCATGCCGACGTGAACGCCGAGCATGGCGACGAATGTGTTCATGATCAACAGGCCAATGGTGAGATAGAACAGGTTCTCGAACGAGAGACCGCCGCGCCACCATAAGTAGATGCAAAGCAGAATCGGCGGCACGATGACCCAGGCGGTGACGCGGAAGATGCCGAGGAGCTTGCCGAAGACGAATTCCTTCGGCGTGACATCGGTGACGAGCAAGAGATCGAGGGCGCCGAGGTTGCGCTCGTTGGTGATCGAGTTGACCGCCAGCGCGTTGACGAGCACGAGACCAAGAACGAACAGGGCGCAAGCGTCATCGAGATGCGCCAGCGGAGGTCGGCGGCGGTCAGGCTGTCGCTGCGGACTTGAGCCAGCTCGCCGAGCGTGCGGTGGATTACCGCCGCCGCAACGCAGAACACAATCGCATAGGCTATCCAGACGAGCAGAATGCGGCGGCCGTACGCCCAGGTGCAGATCTCCCGCCACAGGACGGGATTGTCCCAGACGGGTCGCGTCGCGCCGGCGGCTGCATGAACGGAGCGGGGCGCGGCCGGGTTGGCGGGATCGACGGCGAGCGAGGTCGGCTCGTCTTCGAGACGCGGCCGAGCTTCGCGGGATGGGTTCCAGACTCGCACGCGCAGGATCGCAAGCACGTTCAGGATCAACGCGGTCGCGGCGGCGGTGATCAGGAACGCGTAAGCGGGCGATCGCAAGAACGGAAAAGAGCGCTCGTCGGGCAACAGCGGGCGAGCGGCTTCGATCACGGCATGGAACGGGCTGAAGATTGCGGCGGTTTGCCAGGCTGTGAGACCGCGCCAACCGCTGGTGACGACGCCCGCTCCGACGATTCCCCACAGGGCGAGCCAAAAGAACAGGACGAGGGTTGTGAGCGCGAGGGTCAGAAAGGTTTTCTCGCGCCAGAGGGCGATGGTCGAGCCGAGGCTACCGGCGGCGAGGACCGCGGCGAACGTGACGGCGAAGACACGGAGTATCTGATCGAACGAGACACCGCCGAAGAGGCTGATGAGCATGAAGAACGGGAAGGCTGCGGCGACCATGAGGATCACGCTTAGCACGCTGGCCAGAAGTTTTCCGACGACCAGCTCACTGTTGGTGAGATGCGTGAGTAATAGGAGCACCAGCGTGCGGCGGTCCTTTTCCTGAGCGACGGAGCTGGCGGCCAGGAGAGCCGAGAAGAACATCGCGACGGTGAGCTGCAACACGGCGAGGATCTGGAAGATGGCCGCGCCGAAGCGTGCGGTATCGCCAACGGTGCGGACGTGCTGGGCGCCGGTGTAAAGACCCCAGGCGGTGGCCACAAGGATCGCCAGCCCGGCAACGTAGACAGCGCCGCGACCAGTAGAACCGCGGCCGGCGAGGGGCGGTGATGAGTTTGCGCGTGAAGACCGGGCCGAGCAGCAACCTGGAGCTCTCGCGGAGTATGGAAAGAGGTTAGACGCTGGCAATTATACAAAATGACGAATGCCGAAGTCCGAATGACGAACGAATAGCCCGAATGACGAAGGGGTGGACACTCGGGCCTTCAGCGACGGGCAGCTAGTTGGGGACTTTCAATGCGCGGACTTTGCGTTTGCCGTCGTCGGTCATTGGGTCGGCGAACTGAAGATTGTCGGCGTCGGCAATGGCGTCCTTCTTACCCTTCGCCGCTTTACCGTTGGCGACGATCATCTCGAGCTGACGCTGCTGGGCGGGACTGAGCACGGCGTGGATCTCGGCGTCGCGGCGGGCAATTAGTGCGTCGAGCTGCTGTTTGAGGTCGTCGATCTGCGGAGCGTAGAACGCTTGGATCGAGTAGATGCGCTGGCGCTGCGGTTCATCGACGAGCTTGGCGTAGTGAGTGGGGAGTCTGCCCTTGGCGGCGGGTGCAATTGGTGCGGCTTGCGCGGCCGGCGGCTTGGGCTTTCCGGCAGGATTCTGAGCGGAGATCGTGAGCGCCGAAAGTGAGATCGCGGCAAGCGATACGATGAATAGCGCCTTGCGGCCCATGGGTTCCTCCTCGTGAGCGCGTCGAACAGCACGGGTTAAGTGGCCGATACTGTAACGGCGGGGAGAAGCGCGTGCAAACAGATTTGAGCTGTTACCCTGTCTCACGCGTCGGGCTACCAAGAATGATGCGCCGAACGGCACGATTAGCCGGCAGTGGCTTTCAACTCGGCGAGATGCTGTGCGGTGCCGACGAGGCGGTCCCAGTTGGCCCGGATGTATTCAGGCGGGCCGCCGATCTCGGCCACGACCGTCGCCACCTGTTCGGTGGGGATCATTTCGATCGCGTCCCAGGGGCAGACTTTGAGGTCATAAGGGTTGGTCTTCTTGCCCGGGATGTGGACGCAGACTTCGCAACCGACACAGCGCTCCAGGTCGATCTCGCACCAGCTTTGGAGGTTGTGGAAGTGGTCGTACTGCTGGATTTTGTTGATGCAATCAACGGGGCAGACCTCGAGACAGGCCTCGCAACCGGTGCAGTTGTCGGCGTTGATAACGGCGAGCTCTTTGGGGAGCTTTTTGCGAGGGCCGGCTTTGGCCATGAATGCGAACCTCGGGTGTGTGTCTCAGCGGGCAATTGCAGCCAAAAGGGGATAAGCACCTCGCCGCGACGGCCTGGGGCGACCAATGACGCGCCAGAGGCTCGGAGCCAGTCCCCTTTTGAATCTAGAACACGAATTATAGAAGGAAATCGGGCGGCGGCCAATGTCCGGTGAAGCGAAAAACGGCGCCTGGCCGTCGTTTAGAAACGCGGCAGACGTCGCGAGCCCTCACTCGTTCGCACGGTAATGTGGGTGTTCGTTATGTAATCGTCCACCATCATTTCCGCGTCGTCTACGACCGTGGTGAGCCGAGATAGCCACGCGGTGCGCAAGACGCCGCTGCCGTCGAAAAGCTCGGGTTGATAGCATCCGAGGATGCCGGCCGCAATTTGCCGATTCAGGTCCGCGTTGGGGCTGTGATGTCGCATCGAGCGCGCGAACGCCTCGTGCATGGAGGCGAGGAGCACGGACCAGCGGAGCTGTTCCGCTTGCGATTGTTTGGCGGCGCGAACACCGTCCGCGTAGTCGCGCATGCGCTCGGCGTCGTGCGCAAAGGAGGCCAGATCACCGATTGGAAGCATTTCGGCCAACAGCACGTCGGTCCAGCGCTCGCATTGCCGGCGGAGGCGGTTGAGCCGGACGACGTCGGCCAGGGGAAACTGTCGAGCGTCGCTCAAAAGCGACAAGGCGCGGAAGCGGACTTCGACGTGTGCGAGCTGCACGCTGCGACCGATCGGCTCCGCGTCGTTCGTGCCGCGACGGAGGTCGTGTTTCGCGAGGATGGCTGCCCAGACGCGGGCGAGCATCTCGCCGGCGAGGATTTCTTCGACCAACGGCCAGAGGTTGCCGTCGGCGGGATTGCAGTCACGAAATTCGGGGCGATGTTGATTTGCCGAGGCGAGCGCGAGACCCCAACGGTCGATGCGGCACTTCGACGCGGTCCAGTAGCGCTCCAACTCGGCCGTTGGCAACGAGTGCGCGGCGCCGACAAGCGCGCTTGCGTGTGAAGCAACGACTCCAGCGAGATCGACCAGTTCGGCGGCGTGCATCAGGTGTGTCCCTTAAGGACCGCAGGCAGGAGAGGAGAGGTTCTCCTGCCTGCGGCTGGGGGAGGGTTTTGAGCCACGATGGACGTTATGGGGGGAGGGAGAATTGCCCATGCGGCTCAAACGTTCAAAACCGACCGAACGCACGCGGACGCGAACTGCGGTGAGGAAGAGGAGGAGGAGAGTTGCCACGTGCATTTGGTCGGCGGATGGTGAGCGGATGAAAAGCACGGGCGATGCCGTGAACGCAGCGGCAGGCCAATTCGCCGCGCGGGGTGATCGTTAAAGGGCGGCGAGGGCGAGAGTTATCGCGTTTGAGAAAAACAAAAAACCGCCTTGCGGCGGCATTTTGCTCTCATTCTCCTGTTGCCGTGCGGCAACAGGTTACCAGAGGATTGTTGTGTTTTGGCAGCGCTCTTTCGCCGCATTATTTGCCGATTGGTCCCATGTCTGAGTCAAGCAAAACACTGTCGCCTTCGTTCAGGCCCGCGGCACGGCGGCCCGCATCGTTGCGATAAAAATCCTTGTCCCTCAATCCCGGCACCTCACTGTTTCTGAGACTAAGCACCTGTCCGTCATTCATGACCAAATTGCTCGTGGCCCAACCATGGTGCGACCGAAACTGACCATTTTTGTCTGAAAGATCGGCCGCTAACGGCGCGCGGCCGCCATTAAGCCCGGAGGGTTTTTCATAGCGGCCATCTTTCATGTGGCCGACCATATGCGCGTAGGACCCGCCGATGGCCTTGTGCATCTTGACAAGGTCGTCGCCGGTTGCCGCCTTAACGCGCTCTAGCGTGGGATAATCGGAGACATTGCAGTCCGATTCGGAACCTGGGCAGACGAGAGTACGTGGATCTTTTAAGTAGCCGGCGCTATACAGGCGGGGGCCGACGATGCCGGCCACGGCAAAGTTGCCGGATTCGTCGGCGATGGGAAGCCCCTTGTGACGGTCGGCATAGGTGGCGATGCCGGTGTATAGATTCTTGAGGTTATCCTGACAGGCGATGCGTTGTGCGTTGACGCGGCTCTGATGGATCGCCGGCACGGTGACGGCCAAGGCAGCAACCAGAATTCCCGCCGCCGTGCTGATATCGGCGAAGCGCCAGCGGCGCGTTGTGGCGGGCGCTCGCGCGCGTGCCGCGGTGGGAGCGAGACAGCGTCGGCCGTTGCGGCCGGGCCAGGCGTGGCCACCGCGCGATCGACGAATAACAGGTTGATCGTGCGGTGGGCAAGCCCGGCGGGGGCATCGTAATACCCTTCATCCCCCTCCAGACACACCAGCCCCCGACGCAAGACCTCCAGGTCGTCGCGAAGTTTGATCGTTACCTCTTAACTCGTTCTCCACCTGCTTATGCTCGTGCGGCTCCAAAGCTTCAAGCAGATAGCCCAACAACTCGCTTCGCATAGAACTACTCATATTCGGGCGGATAACGTTCTTGCCACATTTCGTTGAGTTGCACGATGGCCGCGTGCAGGCGGCTTTTGACGGTGCCCACGGGGATGCCGAGCACGTCGGCGGCCTCACGGTACTTGATGCCCTGGTAGTAAACCAGGATCAGGGCACTCTTGAGCTGCTCCGGAAGTTTTTCGATGGCTTGACGGACCCAGGCCTGGCGTTCCTCGCGCTCCATGTTCGACGCCGCGGCAGGCTCCGTGCTCTGGAGCGTCTGGAGCAGCGTTCCGAGATCGCCTTCGAAATCGGCATGGTTTTTCTGGTCCAGGCTGACCAAACGGTGTCGTTTATTTCTACGTTGGGCATCGATCGCCTGGTGTCGTGGCAATTGTGTACAACCAGGGCCGAAATGTTCGCTCCGTGTCGAACTGATCCAACTTCAGATGTACCTGGAGGAAGGTGGCCTGAAAGGCATCTTCTGCCAAGGTGGCATCCGATAGATACCGGCTGAGGTAGCTGTATAGCTCCCGCTCGTACCTGTGGACCAATGCTTCAAACGCAAAGCGATTACGGGTCGCCTTATAGTCGCGGAGGAGATCCTCGTCGGTCTTCTCCGCGGTCAGGCGATTCTCGTTGGTCGCATTGGAGCGAACCTTTTCGATGGCAACTCTCATTTTGTACGGCCCATTCTGGGAACTGTTCGAGCGTGCTTTTCGGGTTTTGGCCCGTTTTGAGTCGCCGAAAGCTCCGTAAACTGCGGACATTCTATGAGTTAGATACACGGGAAACTAGATTCTGCGAGGGGTAAAGAAGTTATGACAAACACTTCCAAACGTCTGTTTGGCGGCTAGTCGGCAGGAAGTCGCAATACGGAAGTAACAGTACTGCCAAATCGCCGCTTGCTTCGTTGGATGGGAAAAAAGCAATGCCCGTGCCCCTGGCACCGGGTTGGAACGGCTTTTGCCATGCGGTTTACCGCAATGCGCATTAACTTCGCGATTGGCAACGCGTTAGCAAATGCTGGTGCGAACAGCATTTGCGAACGATCTGCAGATGTCGATTTGCAACTCCTGCATTGGCCGGAGTTTTCTCTACAAAGCGTCCCAGGCAGCGTGGATTTGCTAAAGTGACGACTTAAATGCTGCTGTGGCGTCTCGCATTGAGAGCGGCGTCGCGTTTCGAGATTGGATGGTCGTTCTGCACTTTTGCACGCGGTCCAATTGATGATTCCACGCACACTTGAGCCCGAGGTCATGGACAGCGACGAGGAGGCGCGCGCGTACGATGCGATGGATCATCGCGAAGTCAACTCGCGGTTCGTCGATGACTTTCTGGTTGCGTTTCCCGAGGCCGTGGTAAGTGCGAGCGGCGACGATGATTGGCTCGATCCCGATTCGCGACATGAGCGTCCTGGACCTGGGCACGGGGACGGCGCAAATTCCCATCGAGCTGTGCCAGCGCACGGACCTGGTGCGGGTGATGGCGGCCGATGCGGCGATCGCAATGCTGGAGATCGCGCGCGTGAATGTGGAGTTTGCCAGCGTGCAGCAGCAGATTCAGTTGGATCACGTGGACGCCAAGAAGCTACATTATCGCGATGGGATGTTCGACGCAGTGATGTCGAACAGCATCGTACACCACATACCCGAGCCGTTGACCGTGCTTAAGGAAGCGGTGCGTGTGACTCGTGGGGGCGGGCTACTCTTTTTTCGCGACCTGCTGCGGCCGGATGACGTGCAAACGCTGGACAAGCTGGTTGATACGTATGCGTGCGAGGCGGACGAAACGCAGCGGGCGCTGTTTCGGGCCTCGCTGCTACGCGGCGTTGACGCTGGAAGAGATTCGCAGCCTGGTGGGCGATCTTGGTTTTTCGGCCGATAGCGTCGCCCGGACGAGCGACCGGCACTGGACATGGAACGCGCGGAAGGCCGAGTAGCGTCAAAGCGGCACCACAACGCCGCCTGTAACGGTCTGGTAACGGCGTAGTTTGGCAGCGCGGCCGCGAACTTGTCACCGTCTTAGGTGGCAGAGTATCCTGGAAGTTTCGAGGTGAACAGCGAGCAGGACGCTGCTAACGCGAATAACCATGGTATTCGTGCGGCAAGGCGGACCATTCGACTTGCTGGGCCACTTGAATCGCTTGCTCGCCGGGGCTTGTTCATGACCGCACAGTTCGATCCCTATCACGTCTGGCTGGGAATCCCACCCGGCGACCAGCCGCCGAACCATTATCGGCTGCTTGGGCTGGCACCGTTTGAGACGGACGCGAACGTGATTGCGCACGCAGCCGACCGGCAGATGGCGCATCTGAAGAGCGTGGGGACCAGCAAGCACGCGAATCTAGCGCAGCGGCTGTTGAATGAATGTTCTGCGGCCAAAGTCTGTCTGTTGAGGCCGGAGAAGAAGGCGGCTTACGACAACTCGCTTCGCGCGAGTTGGCAGCGCAACAGCCGCCGGCTCCACCGGCAGGCGCGGGCACGGGCGGCGCGTTTCCCAATGTGGCTCCGGCCGTGAGGCGGCCGCCGCCGATGGTGCGATCGCGCGACAAAAGTCGTTCCCTGCTCTGGGCCGCGAGCATCGGTGGATTGGTCGTGATTGGCGGGCTGATCGCAGCATTGAATTACTCGAACTCGAAGGACGACGAGCCATCGGGCACGCAAGTTACGCGAGCGACGAATAATGAAAAGGATACCAAGACCGACACGCCGCAAACAAAAACGGACGACGGCAAATCAAACGTCGATCCGGTAGTCGAAAGCCCGGTTACGCCGAACGACATCGCAAAGAGCAACGGCGATACGACGACGCCAAACGACAAATCGCCGCCAGAGCAAGAAATCGACACCGCGCCGCCGCCGACTACGGGCGACAACAACGCGAATACGTCCGCTGCAGCGCGATCGCCGGCAGCGCCGAGGTTTCCGGTCGTTTCGCTGCCGGCGCGGGATGCGAAGGCGTTTGACGGGATGCAATCGGTCGCCGGTTGGCAGTCGAACGGCGTGCCGACTGGACCGTTGAAGCTTGACTCGGTTGACGCACGTAAGCTGCGGCCGGGTTTGATTCTGCTGCGATTTCCGCGGCAGGCGATCCAGAAGCAAGAGCCGGGCGCATTTGTGTTGCCGAGGGAGCTTGGTTCACCGCTTGGCGCGCCGACATTAGCGCGCGGAATGGCGCGCCTCCATTTTCCGACAAACGAGAACGTATTGGCGGTCGGCTATGTGCGGATCAACGAAGCGGGACAGTACACGATTGGCGGGGGCAACCGCTTCGGCCGCGACACGGTTTATCTGCTTGGAGAGCCGCTGGTGCGATATAGCAATCGACCGGGGACGCGCTATACGCGGAAGAACCTGGAGCCTGGGTACTATCCGATCGCGTTGGCGGGTTTTGCTGATTCGGATGGACACGCAGGCGTGAACGTTTCGCGGCGAGGTGCGGAGTCAGGCGGGCAGAGCGTTCGTTTGGGAGACGCGGTTTTCTATCACGATCCGAGTTTCGCAGCGAACCCGCAGCCGAATCCGTATGTACCTGGCTCGCCCGGGCAATTCAGCGTCGAGCGCGATGCGTTTTCGCAGGTTGATATTGCGCAGCACGTTGTTGGAGGAAACTGGACGCGCACCGGCAATCAAATCAGCGGCGTCACCGAAGAGGTGTATGGCCGAGTGCAGATACCCGTCGAAGTTCCGCCGGAGTACGACTTCAGCTTTCGCGCCACGCGGAGCGCGGGCGATGGGCCGCTGGTTGTTGGCGTGCCGTACAAAGGCAGGCTCGTCGGCATCGCGATCGATGAGTGGAACGAAAACGGTGTCGGTTTGTTGCAGTTCGACCGAAAGAAAACGGCGGGCGCGGTGACGTTTCCTCAGCCAAGCCTGCGACTTTGCACAAACATCGCAGATTACCGTCAACATTCGCGAGTGGGGAGTGCAGGTGCAGATCGACGGGTTCGTAGTCTTTCGCAGCCGCGTTACGCCCGAGGAACATTAGATCCAAGGCAACTGGGTCTGGGACGTGCCGAACATGGGCCGGCCGTTTGTGGGGATGCATCAGGCTGGATTTACGTTTGAGTCGCTGGTGATCCAGCCGGTCGGTCAACCGGCGACCGCGAACACGCCGACGAGCATTGCGACGAACCAATACGCCGGCAGTAAATCCGAACACCACGCCGCGGCAGGGCGATACCAGGACGGGGGACTTTGCAACGCGCAAGCCGGTGCCTGACGCAGACAAGCAGCAGGAAGTTGAAAAGCAAGTGCGGGAGGTGTTTGCGAAGGATTTTGCGGCGGTGAAGAAGCCGGCGGATCGCGCTACGCTGGCCAGTACGCTGTTGCGGCACGCGCAGGAGACGAAGGACGATCCGGCGGCGACGTATATGCTCTTGTTGCTGGCGAAGAATGCCGCAGCCGAAGCGGGCGAGGCGACGCTTGCGTTAAGGGCCGTAAATGAATTGGTCGAGGCGTACGGGGTCGATTCGACCGGGCGAGAGAATCGCGGCATTGACGAAGCTGGCCGGGACGGCGCATCAGCCGCCGCAAGTTAAGTCGGTGTTTGATGCGGCGAACGAGTTGGGGGAAGAGCTGGTTGCGCAGGACAAGTACGAGGAAGCGATCAAGGCATTTACGGCCGCGCGGAACATGGCCGGCAAGGCCAAGGACTCGGAGCTGGCGAAGGGGATGACGCAGCGGATCAAGGACTTGGCGCCGCTGGAGAACCAATACAAGACGGTGCGCGAGGCGCTGAAGAAGCTCGAAGCGAATGCGGACGATCCGGATGCGAACCTCACGCTCGGTCGGTGGCACTGGTTTGTAAAGTACAAGCCGGAGAAGGCGATGCCGCATTTCGCCAAGTCGAGCGACGCCGACTTGAAGGCCGCGGCCGCGATGGAGCTTGAGAATCCGTCGGTGACGAAAGCGCAGCTTGAAATGGCCAGTGCGTGGGATGAAGTGGCATTGAAACGCCGAGGACCCGACAAGCAACCGTTGGAGCTGCGGGCATTTCACTGGTACTTGAAAGCGTCGGCAGGCAGCGCCAGGGTCTGGACAAAGCGAAGGCCGACAAGCGCGTGGAAGAAATGCGAGCGGGAATTGAGAAGCGGTTATTGGCTGATGCGGGGAAAGTCGGCTCGGTACCACCGGAGATCAAGGCCGTTGCTCTCGCCGGGGATTGTGGTCGAGTATTATGCCGACGAGCAGCTTGCCAGTCGGGCACTGGTGAAAGTGGTGGAGAACGTGAGGACCAACCCGTTGCATCGCAACGAGGCCAAGATGCCCCAGCCTGGGCAGTTTTCGGCGCGGTGGACCGGCTGGTTGATACCGCCGAAGGCGGGGACGTATAAGATCGTGTTCAACTATCGTGCGGCTCTGGCGATCGACGGCAAGCCGGTGGTTGCGCCGCGGCAGACGAAAACCGACGTGGTGCTCGAGCTTTCGGCGCGGCCGCATCACATTCGGTATGAGGCGGCCAATCTGGCGTGGGGATCGATGCCGCGATTCGAATGGCAGTACGAGGATGAGTCCTCGTCGCGGCAGATCACGCCGGAGTTTCTGTTCCACGTACCGCTGCCGGGTGAAACGCCGGCGGAACTGCCGGTGGTCCGGCCACGATTGTAATGGCGGCGGTTTCCGCTATCTTTTCGTTTCATGTACGACAAACAAACGTTGATCGAGTTGGTGCGCACGCGGGCGCTTAAGTTCGGCGAATTCACGCTGGCCTCGGGCAAGAAGGCGTCGTATTACCTGGACGGCAAACAGGTGACGCTGGATTCGGTCGGCGCGAAGCTGGTGGCCGAGGGGATATTGGATCTGTTGGCCGATCATCTACCGCTGCCGAAGGCCGTGGGAGGCATGTCGATCGGCGCCGACCCGATCACGGCGGCGGTGATCACGATGGCGGGCGTGCGCGGAATCCCGCTGTTCGGCTTCATGGTCCGCAAGGAATCGAAGGGGCATGGGACGAAGCGGTTTATCGAAGGGCCGGTGCAACCGGGCGACGCGGTGGTGATCGTGGAGGACGTAGTGACGACCGGCGGCTCGTCGCTGGAGGCGATTCAGCGGTGCGAGGAGTTTGGGCTCTCGGTGTCGCGCGTGGTGGCGATCATCGACCGAATGGAAGGCGGCCGCGAGGCGTTTACCGATCGCGGGTATGCGTTTGGCAGCTTGTTGACGATTCGGGATTTTGGGATTGAGCCGCCAGGGGATCGTTAATCACGGAGACACGGAGGCACGGAGAATGATGGTGGGATTGCGACTCCACCCTGCTGGCGCGGGAAATACACGTGGAAAGCCACGTTTATTCGAATTGGTGAATTGATTCTCGTTGGCGGGCGGGTAGGATCATCGGTGGTTTGGGGCGGCCCGGCAGAAATCAAACCTTCGGATTGCACGCGAGACGAGTGCACCACAACTATTAGAAGCTTCGCACGGCACGCGAGACGCGTGCACCACAACGAGGAGTTAATCATGCGGCGTGTTCATCGAGTCGCGTTGAGGTTGATGTTGGCCGCGGTCGTATGCGGCGCGTTTCTCATCGGGAACGGTCTTGCACAACAAAAAGAGGGACCGGCGGCGGCGGACACGCGGCTGGCATTGGTGCCGGAAGATGCGTATGGCTTCGCGGTGATCCGCAACCTCGCCGATCTGGACAAGAAGATTTCCAACGTGGCGCAGGCGGTGCAAGTGCCAGCGCCGCCGGCGTTGATGACTTTGCGCGGCATGCTTGGCATCCAGGAAGGGTTGGACGAGAAGGGGACAATCGTCATAGCAATCGTGCCGCAGTCGGCGGATGATCCGACGCCGGCGCCGATCACGTTTGTGCCGGTGACGGATTACGCGAAGTTCGTCAAGCAATTCCAGCCCGCGGACGCCAGCGCGGCGGTCACGACGATTCGCATTGCCAATGAAGAATCGGCGGTTGCCAAGAAGGGGAATTTTGCGGTGCTCGCACCGCCCGAGCAGGAGGCGACGCTGAAGCGGGTGATCGCTTCGAGCAAGAACGCGTCGATTTCGGTCGCTCCGCTTTCGACGTGGCTGGGGAAGCAAGACATTTACGGCGTGGTCCTGCCAAAAGGAATCAAGGAAGGGATCAAGCCGGTGCGCGACGGGCTGAATGAAGCGAAGCAACAGTTTGCCGACAACGAACAGTTCCGCGCCATCGCCGGCATGATGGAGATGTACGACGGCTTTTTGGCGACGATTGAAAAGGAAGTTACGCACCTTGGGCTAGGGATGCAGATTGACGAATCGGGCAACGTGTTCCTCAACAGCCACAGCCTTTTCGTGGCGAACGGTTCATTGCAGCAGGCTGCGTCGGGGGTCAAGGCAACTAATGCGCCGCCGTTCAGCCAGGCGCCGGCCGGGCCGTACTTCTTGGCGTTTGAAGGGGCGATCCCCCAGGCGTGGGCCGAGGTGATGGCGAAGTTTTCAGCACAGTCGTTTAGCATGATGCCTCAGCAGGACGGCAAGAAGCTAAGCGACGACGACATCAATCAGATCGTCGAGGCCATGAAGGACTCGATGAGCGGTCTGAAGTCGATGACGGCGGTAATGGGGACGATGAAGCCGGGCCAATCGATGTACGACAACATGACGGCGGTGATGAAGGTGGAGGATGCGAAGAACTATCTGGCCAAATACGAGAAGTCGATGGCACGGATGGCCAAGGCGCTCGAAAAGTCCGACAACCCGGTGTTTAAGGGTTACGGTGTCGAGCGAGGCGAGATCGACGGGATAACCACGCTCGACATCACGATGGACATGAGCGCTTTGTCGCAGCAGGCGGGGGGCGCCCTGCGCGCAGAAAATGATGGAGATTATGTTTGGCTCGAAAGGGAAATTGACAGCCCACGTCGGACCGGCGGACAACTCGACCATGGTTATGGGTTACAGCAAGGAAGGTTTTCGGCGCGCGTTGGATGCGGCGCACGGCAAGGGAGACGTGCTTGGGACGGAGCAGGAAGTCGCCGCGGTTGCCAAGCTATTGCCGAAGAATTCGCAGTGGGCGGGGCTGGTGAGCGTTGGCGGGCTGATCGATTTGATGAAATTGGTCGGACAAGCAGCCGCTCCGCCGGGAGCGATGCCGCAGTTGCCCGCGTTTCCCAAAGCGCCGCCGATTGGTTTCGGCGCAGTGATGGCGGCCAAGGGCTGCGAGACGTCTCTCGTCGTCCCGGTCGAAACGCTGCGAGCGATCGGCCAGTATGGGCAGATGGTACAGGGCGCGGGTTTAGCTCCACCGCCCGGTGCGCCGGCACCCGCGCGAAAGGCGAGGCCGATACGTTAGGGTTCAGCGTTCAGGGTTCAGAAAGAGCGAGCGGCTCTAGCGGCGGATCGTGACGCGCGAGCCGACGGTGAGGATGTCGAAAACATCGACGAGGTCGCGGTCTGCAAGTCGAACGCCGCCTTCGGGCATCGGCGGACCTTGTGAAGGCTGCTGACGAAGCGCCATGCAAGGCGAACTGGTTGCCAAGCCCGATCAGGTGTTTTCCGAGCGGGTTGGTCGGATCGTCGGCGGGTATTTCGCCGGTTGGTCCATTGTAGATGGGACTCGCCGTCTTTTGGGTAACGGTGAGCTCTTGGAGCGGCTGAGCGCTGTTGGCCACCGAAGCGCCGAGGTCGGAGAGCGCAAAGCTGCCGGCGTAGCAGCCGTCGAGCAAGATCGTGAATTGCCGGCGATTGATGTCGATCACGGCGGAGAATGGCCCGTTGACGACCTTGAGCTCTTCACCGGGGACGACGGGCGCGGTTTCGCTGATGCCGTTGATCTTGGCCAATAGCTCGGCGCTGACGTTGTGTTTTTTTGCGATGTCTTCCAGGCGCTCGCCGGGTTGAACCTTGTAAGGCTGAGCCAGGTGGTGCTCTCGCGAGTAGATCACGGTGCCGGCCAGGCTGCCAAGGAGCTGCTGCAGCTCAATTTGTTCAGCCGGGGAAAGCTGTGGATTGCCGTGCCACGCGGTTAGCTCCTTGAGACCCTCGGCCAATTGTCCGGCGGCAAGGCGCTGTTGAATTTGCGCAAGCGCCGCGGCGAAGGGCGAGGCGGTGGCGGCGGGCGACTGCGGCTGTTCGACTTGCGGCGTAGCACGGAACGGGTCGGCGCCATAGGGCGCCGCAGAGGCTGTCGGATTCGAAACATTCGTTTTATCAAACGGAGGCGGCGAGGCGCCGGCGTTGTTGAGCGCGTCGGTTCGTGACTCAAACGGTGGCGCGGTCGTGCGCGAGGGATCGACCGGCGTGATGGCGAGCGGCCTTTGCTTGAACGTGTCACCGGCGGGCGAGAGAACCTGGGGTCCGTCGGCTGTTTTCAACGACCGGGCGTCGGCTATGTCGGGGAGCTGGACTTGCACCGGCTCAATCGCGGAGGGATCGACGCCATCGGGCAGCTCGGCCGGACCGCGCGTCAGCGAGCGGTAGACTCCGAAAGCTACGCCACCGAGGACGATCATTAGAATCAGCGGCTTCAGCGAGTTCACGATCGATCCTCCTTGATCACTTGGCCCTTGCTTGTCGCGTGCATTAGTTCGTCTTGCCGCGGAGATCGTGCCTTGCGGTTGACGACGCCTGCGGGTCTTTACAATAGAACCGTGGTGGTCATGTCTATTGCCGCAGCCTGACTTGAATCCTAACCATGGCGCCCCAGTGGGAATGGTCCGACGACGACTTGGACGACGATGAGTTTTCCGTAGGCGACGAGGACGAAGCCGAGGTGCTCGACGACGACCAGACCGCACTTGCCGAATGCCCGCGCTGCGGCGTTGATATCTACGAAGACGCTGAGCAGTGCCCGCTATGCGGCGAATGGATCACGCACGGCACAAGCGTTTGGGGCGGCCGCCCTTGGTGGTGGGTGGCGCTGGGCGCTTGCGGGATCGCGACGCTGATTGCGGGGTTAGTGCTCTTGTTCTTTTAGCCACACCGCCGGTTTCGGCGGGGAGATGATAGCCAGCAAGCGCGAGACGGGCTATGGCAGTAGTTGCCACGCGCTACCGGTGCTAGCACCACGGGTAATGACGAAATCCGAGTGACGAATCAATGACGAAACTCGAATGACGAAAGTCTTAGGCAATCACGCCGTGCACGACTTCGCCACCGATCAGGTGCGGGCGGTTCTGTGCGTCGTAGACCTCGGTCGCCGGGTCGATGCCGAGCAGATAGAACATCGTCGCGGCCAGGTCGTCGGGCCGGACGGGGTCGCGCGCGGGAAGACAGCGTCTTTGTCGCTGGCGCCGTAGACGAACCCGCGCTTCACGCCGCCGCCGGCCAGCAGCGTCGTGTAGCACTGCGGCCAATGGTCGCGGCTGATGTTGTCGTTGATCTTCGGCGTGCGGCCGAACTCGCCCATCCAGACGACGAGCGTGTTATCGAGCAGCCCGCGGTCGTCGAGGTCGTGCAGGAACGTCGGCAGCGTCTGCTCGGTCATCGGCAGGTGGAACTTCTCGACGATCGGGTACATCCGCGTGTTGTTGAAGCCGTGCGTGTCCCAGCCGCCGCTTTTCGGTGCTCTGGCCGCCGATGGAGTCGGAGAAGTAGACGGTGACGAACCGCACGCCCGCCTCGACCAGCCGGCGCGCCAAGCAGGCAGCTTTGGCCGTAGGTCGTGCGGCCGTAAGCGTCGCGCACCTTGTCAGGCTCTTGCGTGAGGTCGAACGCGTGGCGGAGCTTGTCGCTGTTGAGCATCGAGATGGCGCGCTCGTAGTAGGCGTCGATGCCGCGGGCCGCGGCCGAGTAGTCGAGCAGCCGCGACTGGCGATCGACGAGCTTCTGCAGCTCGCGGCGGTTTTCGAGGCGGCCCATCGGGACGCCGGCGGGCAGGCTCAGCTCGGGCAGGCGGAAATCGGCGGCGTTGGGGTCCTCGGTGAAGAAGAGCGGATCGTGCACCTTGCCGAGAAAGCT
The DNA here is from genome assembly GCA_963829655.1 of Pirellulales bacterium. Lineage (GTDB taxonomy): Bacteria > Planctomycetota > Planctomycetia > Pirellulales > JALHPA01 > JBBDYH01. The sequence continues at coordinate 2,603,753 of CAWHJG010000002.1, read as the reverse complement.
CGCGTGCTGGCCGGGCGTGATCGAGCCGTCGCGGAAAACGTGCGGGTAGGCGACGAACGTGGGCATGCTCGCGTCTTGCGATGGCGCGAGGCGCGACGACCACCGAGCCGTAGGCGGGGAAGAGTTCGAGCGAATCGCGCAGGCGGATGTCGTCGAGCGGCGGCGCGTGGCCGGTCAGCGCGTAGTAGGCCGCCGAGTTGTGGTTCTTCATGGTGTGGGTCATGCTGCGGATCAGCGTGACCTTGTCCATGATCTTGGCGACCTCGGGCAGCCGCTCGGTGACCTGCAAACCCGGTACGACAGTGGCGACCGGCTTGTGCGGCCCGCGGATGCCCTCGGGGGCGTCGGGCTTCATGTCGAACATGTCGATGTGGCTTGGCCCGCCGAACTGGAAGAGGAACATGACGGTCTTGGCACGGACCGGCGGTGCGGCGGCGGTTTTGTTTTCTTCGGCCGCCAACAAGCGCGGGAGCGAAAGGCCGAGCAGGCCGAGGCCGCCGATTTGCAGGGCGTTGCGGCACGTGAGGGCGAGCGAGTTGAAGTTGGGGCAAGCGAAGCTTTTGGTCATGGCCGACACCGATGATTCGATTGATTGAACCACGGAGCTAATTCTAGCGAGTGTCAAATTTGCGTTCGTGTTTGTTGGCCGGGAATACTGACGGTATACGACTTTCCGTCGGGAGCGACGGAAAGCTTGATGTAGTTTCCTTTGCAGTCCTTCTCGTGGTTGGCGATGAACTCGTCGGGGGCATTGTTCACGTCGCCGTCGGGGCGAAGGTTCTTGTGGACCTGGTAGATCGCCTCGATGCTCTTGGTTTCCTTGAGCGTGGCGAAGGTTTGCGGCTGGCAGCCCTTGGTGACGCCGTTGTTCATGATGGCCACGCGGGGCTCGAGCGACTTCACAAGCACGTTGTTGTTGCTCTGATCGAGGCCGTGGTGCGTGACCTGGTACACATCGACCTGGCCGATGTTGTTTTTGGGGCAGACAAGTTTTTCCTCGATGTTCCAAGTCAGGTCGCCAGCGTCAAAGAAACGGAAGGCTCCGAACTCCAGTAGCAGCACGACGCTGTTGGCGTTGTCGGAGAGGTCAATCGGCTTGCGCTGAGCTTCGTTGCAGCAGTCGTTGTCACCTGGCTCGCGCGTTTTGAGGGCAGGTCCGATCTCTGACGGCTTAAAGGGGTTTTCTAGCTCTTCCCTTGTGGGAGTGTAGACCTGTTGACGTGTTGCTAGGCAACGAAATGTAGTCTTGGCTCCATCCTTATTCCACTCCAGGCCAATCGTGTCGCCGGGCTTAATCTGCACGCGTTTCTCGGCCTTGAATTCTTTGTATTCTTGATTTGGGTGTTCACGTTGCCCTTCAAAAGTGGCGTTGTCATAGACCGTGCCGATAGGAAGCAGCTTGGAAAGCGCCGCAGCGCCGCCGAAGTGGTCGAGGTGGTAATGAGTAATAACAATGTTGTCGATTTTGCGCAGTCCGGCCCCCTTCGTCGCAACTTCGAAGATGCGGTTGGCGTCTCGTGGTCCCGGATTGCCAGTATCAACTAGCAGGCTTTCACCCTGAGGATTGACAATGAGCGTGGCCGCGCCGCCTTCGACATCGACCCAATAGATGTCGAGCCGCTTGTCGGCCTTACCGGCAAACGCCAGCACTGGAGTGAGAACAACCGCCAAGAACGCCAAGGTGAGTTTCATATTGATCTAGCTAGCGGCGAAGGAGGAACTCTTTGCTGTTGACCACGCTCCACGTGACGTCTTCCAGGCCCGCTCGCCAATTCGGCGCCTGCTCGATGTAAGCGACCAGCGCCGCGCGCTCGTCGTCGGACGGAGAACGGGCGAGCGCGGACCAGTACAGGTTGTCGATGATTTCAGACGGCGATTCGTGAGCGGCGAGAAGCGTGGCGAGCTGATTGCTTGGCTCGGCAAGCATTTTCTGAAGCGTCGGGCCGCTTAGGAGCTGAAACGCTTGCGCCAAAGTTGAATCGGTCGAGCGCTCGCACTCGCAGGTCAACAGCCGCGGCGGCTTGCCGAAAAGCTTGAGGAACTTTTCAGCGTCGCTTGCCATGGGGCGACGCTGTCCTCGCTGTCGCCGCTCTCCCATTGGACGCCGCTGAAAAGCGCCCACGCCGGCGGCCTGCCCGGCACGCTGGCCGGCTTCGCTGCCGAAGACCTCATGGGAGCCGCCAATGACTTGCGTCAGGCCATCGAGCAGTTGCTCGGCGGACAGGCGTTTGACTATCGCGCGCGAGAAGTTGATCTCGTCGCCGGTGTTCGTGGCGTTCGGTTGGCTGGCGAGCTGATAGGTTCGCGAGCGCATAATCGTGCGCACCAAATGCCGCACGTCAAAGCGATGCTCGATGAGGTCTTTTGACAGCGCGTCGAGCAGCGCAGGGTTGACGGCCGGGTTGGTGGCGCGGAAGTCGTCGATCGGCTCGACGAGCCCGCGGCCGAGCAGGTGATACCAGATGCGATTGGCCTGAGAGCGAACGAACAGCTCGTTTTCAGGCGAGGCGAGCCAATCGGCCAGCGGCGTGAGGCGGTCGTTGCCGACGTCCGGAGGCAGCTCGGCGCCGCCAAGGAATCGCGGGCTGGCCGGCTGACGCGTGAGCGGGTTCTCGACCTCGCCTTTCTCCGCGATCTCAACGATCTGCTCGCCATCGAACTGATGCTTGTCGTTGTCGTCGGGCCGGTTGTTCTCGACGATCTTGTAATCGACGCGAGCGAACAGACGCCGTCCAGCGGTAATAGTCGTCCTGCGTCCAGCGATCGAAGGGATGGTTGTGGCACTTGGCGCACCCGAGGCGGATGCCGAGGAAACAGCTGCGCGGTCGCTTCGGAGCGGGACGACGGCGTCGCGGTTGGCGCGATAGTAATTGGCCGGCGGGTTCTTGTAGGTGCTGCCGCGGGCGGCGACCAGCTCGCGGACGAATTGATCGAGCGGCTTGTTGGCAGCAAAACTGTCGCGGATCCACTCGTGGAACAGCTTCGTGCCCGTGGGGTCGATGACCTTCTCTTCGTTCTTGAGGAGATCGGACCATTTCATGGCCCAGAATCTCGGCGAACTCCGGCCGCTTCAGCAGCGCGATCGATGAGTTTTGCGCGCTTGTCGGCAGAAGTATCGGCGAGGTAAGCGCCGGGCCTCGTCGGCAGTTGGCAGGATGCCGAGCGTGTCGAGATAGGCGCGGCGGATGAATTCGCTGTCGCTGGATCAGTTCCGAGGGGTTGATCCGCAGCGATCGCAGCTTGGCGAAGATGTGCTCGTCGATGTAGTTGGCTGGCGGCGTGTCGCTCCAGACGAAATCGGGCCGAGCGGGAATGTAGGCGAGGCGGACCGGCGTCTGGAGGTTCAGGTAGCGAACGATTATGGTCGCCTCGCCGAACTCCTTGAATCGAACGAGGCCCTCAGGAGTGACAGACACGATCGTGCTGGAGGGCTCGAACACAGCCAACTCGGTCACGTCGCGATTGGCGGGTCCGTCGTTCGCGTCGCCCGAGAAGCGTGCGCGGACGCGAATTTGAACTTCGGATTGCGGCTCGACCAGCACCTGATCGCGCGGCTCGACGTCGATCGATTCGAGGCGGCGCGTGCGCTTGTGTCGGGCGACGTGCCGGCGGCAATCCAGCGTTGCATGATTTCGTACGCGCGCGAGTCCCGCTTGAGCCGCAGTCCGCCTTCGTGCGGAACTTGCATCGCCGGTTTTTGAAGGATCAGGCTTTGCTCGGCGTCAAACGCGTTGATGCGGCGGCCGAACTGATCGCGTGTGAGCGCGAGGAAGTCGGCGGCCGGATCCTGACCGCGAAGCGAGAGCTTGAACCCGCCTTTGCCGTTCTGGTTGCCGTGGCAGGTGCCGGCGTTGCAGCCGGCCTTGCTAAGCACGGCCATGACGTCGTTGGTGAACGAGGGCGGAGGTTCCTCGGCGCGGGTCAATTGTGCGAACGTGCCGACAAGGACTACTGCCAGGAAAAGGCGCAAACCGGCTTGAAGGTGGGACGCGATCATCAGCCGCCTGGCATGGAGGAAGGAAAGTTCCGCCATTATGGCGGCCGGCGGCCGATCAATCAATCAACATGGATGCTCGATGGCAAGCTACCGCGGCGATGCCGGAAAGGTCAGCTTAGGCGGCACGGTTTCGCGGTCGTAGAGGAGCACCTGCCCATCGAAGAGGCCGACGGCGATTCGCTTGCCGGCTGGATCGATCGCCAGCGCGAACGCCTGCTCGGAAGGCCCCGCATACACACGCAGCGGCTCGCGCTTCGGCTGTGGCCTGTCTTTCTTCTTCTTTTCGTCCTTTTTCTCGTCGTCGTCCTTGGGCGGCGGCGGGTCGTTCTTTTCCGGGTGCGTGTCGAACTCGAACACCTTGCCGTCGGCCGTGGCGGCGAACACGCGCGAGTCGTGCAGCGCCAGGCGATGGACCTCGGCGGACGTGCGGCCAATGATCGCACCGGTTTCTTTCTTGTCGCTCTTGCTAGTGTCTTTGCCGTCGGCGCTCCAGCGGTGCAGCTCCCGCCCGCGACCGGCCGTGAAGACGTGGGTGCCGTCGGGGCTAAAGGCAACGTCAAAAACCTGCTCGTCGTGGCCGGTGTACGTCGTGAGTACAAGTCCGGTCGCCGCGTCAAAGATGCGCGCGTTCTTGTCGCGGCTGGCAGAGGCGATCTTTGAGCCGTCCGGGCTGAATGCCACGGCCATCACCCAATCGGCGTGGCTCTCGATTCGCACCAGCTCTTTTTGAGCGGCCACGTCGAACGTGCGGATCGTTCGATCCGCGCCGCACGCCAAAAGCCGCCCGCCATCGCGGCTAAACTCGACGTCGAGCATATCGTCGCTTGTGGACGCGAAGTCGGCAATCAACTGGCCGGTTTGTGTGTTGAATAGAGTCGCACTTCGCCCGAGCGGCCGGGAGTGCCGGCGGCCACGGCGACGAGCGTGCCATCGGGATTGAACGCGATGCTGTGAACGCGCTGGGCAACGTTCGTGATACGTTGCTGGACCGTTGCATCACTCGGATTCCACAAGATCATCTCATGGTAGCCACCGGTCGCGAGGCGCTCGCCGTTTGAGGTGAACGCCAGAGCCAGCACCGGCGCCGCGCGGCGGGTAAGCTACCGGAGGTGCCGGGTGAACCGCCTTCGGCAGGATGGATTGCAAAGAGGCCGAGGGGGACGGCCCGTCGTACTTGCCTCCTTCTTCAATCCAGCGACTGACGAGCGCGATTTGTTCGGCAGGCAGTGCCTTGCCTTCCTGGGGCATGCGCGCTTCTTCGTCGTCAGAGTTGACCAGGCGGTAAAGCAAGCTCGACTTTGGCTTGCCCGGCACGACGGTAGGCTCGCCGCTAGCGCCGTTCTTGATTAGCTGCTCGTAACTATCCAGCCGATATTCCGATTCGGGATTTTTCGGCCCGTGGCAGGCGATGCATTTCTCGACCAAGAGCGGGGCGATCTGGCGAGAGAAACTGACGGGCGGGTTCTGCTGAGCGGGAGTAGCTGGCGGTTCTTGGCCCCGGACCGCACCACTGCCCAACGAAGCCATGAGCGCGATGCCAAGCAGGAGGCGAAAAACCGGCATGAGCCTAGCCCAAACGGTGAAAGCAGACGTAGTTGAAAAACGTTCGTTGATTGTAGGTGGGAATTGGGACCGGTGTCGAATCGTCGCACCTTTGTTACAGAACCCCGAAAAGGTTTTTCGAGCCGAAAACTTGTTGTGGAGAGCCACACTGACTACTATGTACTCCACTCAAAGAGGCGCTTCTGCCAGGGGGTAGGAGGCCAGAAGAGGCAAGACTGCGGGGCGACCGTCTGGGCCAGGGTCGCTTAGGCCGCCGGTTGCGCTGACCAGGGCGCCGGCACGGACCCGCGGGTCAAGATTGCGACCCTCCTAATGCGCACCGACTGCGCAAGGAACAGCACGCGCATGCGCGTGAAGATCGATTGATGTCTACCGCCAAGACTTGGTGGCGGCGCCTGTCGCATCGCACTGGCTGCAAGCCGCGACGACACAATCGCGAGTGGCGCAATGCCAACCGGCTCTGGTCGCCCGAATCGCTGGAGCCGCGGCAAGTGCTGGCGGGCGAGGTCTTGATCAGCGAGATCATGTACCACGCTCAGTCGCAGGACCAGCGCGACGAGTGGATCGAGCTTTACAACCCCGGAATTGCGCCGATCAACCTCAGCGGCTGGCGGATCGACGCGGGCGTCGATTACACGTTTGGCGATGTGACGATCAATGGTGGAGCGTACTTGGTTGTCGCCGCCGACCTGGCAATGTTTCAGGCGAAGTACGTAGCCGTGACCAACGTGGTTGGCGGCTATACCGGCCGGCTGAGCAATTCGGGAGAAGAGATTCGGCTGGAGAATGCGGGCGGGGTTCCGGTCGATAGCGTTTTGTATGCCGAGGAAGGTGATTGGGCTGTCCGCACGCGCGGACCGCTTGACCACGGACATCGCGGGTGGGATTGGTCAGCGGAGCACGATGGATTAGGCAAGTCGCTGGAGCTGGTGAATGCGGCTGTGTCGAATGACCTCGGCCAGAACTGGCGCGAGCACCGCCGACGAAGGAACGCCGGGAGCCGCCAACTCGGTCGCCACGATCAACGTGGCCCCACTGATCCTCGACGTATCGCACTTCCCAGCGATTCCTAAATCGACCGAGGCGGTGACGGTTAAAGCGCGGATCCTCGACGAGCTACCGGTCGGCGCAATCGTGTCGCTGTTTCATCGCGTCGATGGCGCGCCAAACTTCACGCAGTCGCCGATGTTCGACGATGGGTTGCACGGCGATGGTTTTGCGGGTGACGGCGTACATGCTGCCGATTCTACCACCGCAGCCGGACGACACCGTCGTCGAGTTCTACATTCACGCAATCGATGCAGCGCTTAACACGCGGACGTATCCCGCTCCGTCGCAGCCGACGGGCGAGCAGTTGACCAACCTGCTTTATCAAGTAGACGACTCGGTTTACTCAGGCGACCAGCCGATCTTCCGGCTGATCATGACCGAGGCGGAGCGCGCGGAGCTGGCCGACATCGGTTCCGACCCGTCCGACGGCATCGCCGAGCAAGACAGCGACGCGCAGATGAACGGCACGTTCATCTCGATGGACGGCACGGGGACCGAGGTGCGCTACAACGTTGGGATTCGCAACCGCGGCAAGGGCAGCCGCAATGATCAGCCGAATAACTACCGCGTGAACCTGCCGGCCGACAGGCCGTGGCACGATGTAACGGCGGTTGTGTTCAACGGGCGTTTCTCTGGGCTGGAAGTGGTCGGCAGCGAAATCCTGCGATTTGCCAACGTGCCGGCACAAGACGCCGTGCCCGCGCAAGTGCGCATCAACAACAGCGACCTCGCCGCGCAAGCTTCGCCGAACTTTCGGATGTTTGGCTCCTATGGGTTCCTGGAATCGCTCGATTCCGAGTTTGCCGACAACCACTATCCGCAGGATTCGTCGGGCAACTTGTACCGCGGCTTCGACGAACTGATCTATCGCGGCGAGGACCCGGACGCGTATCGAGCCGAGCTGCATAACGGTGTTGGGTACGAGAAGCACACCAACAACGAGGAGGACGACTGGACCGACCTCATCGAGCTGACGCGAACGTTTGACCCAATCGAAACACCGGACGACAACGACTTCGTCGCGCAGATTCAGAACCTGATCGATGTGGACCAGTGGATCAAGGCGGCTGGCGCTGCACGAGCTGATCGGCAACCGAGAGAACTCGCTGCCGATCGGCGTAGGGGACGACTATTCCCTTTATCGCGGCACTCTCGATCCCGCGGTTTAAGCTTATTGCCCACGATCTGGACACGATTCTGGGAATTGGCGATACGCCCGGCGGGACGACGCAGCCGATCTTTCGGGCGACCGGCGTTCCGGCGCTCGACCGGCTGCTGAAGCATCCGCAGTTTGCGCCGACCTACTTCAAATACCTGAAAGAACTCTCCGACACGGTGCTTGCGCCGGAGACGATCAATCCGCTGTTGGACAACTGGCTGACGGGCTATTTCACCCCTGACACAATCGCGGCGGCCAAGAGCTTTCTCATCGCGCGGCGGAATCACATCTTTAATTCCGGCGACGCCGCTGGTCCCGCTGGCGCTTTTGGCAACAAGCACGTTGCCGGTAACCAATGGGTATTTCTCATCGCTGACTAATTCCGTTGAGCTGAGCGGCAAAGCCGATGCGATCGACACGCGGAAGGTGCTGGTCAACGGGGTGCAAGCGACTTGGACCGCCTGGCAAGCAAGCTGGACGGCCACCAATGTATCGCTGCGGCCCGGCGTGAACCGGATTCTGGTTCAGTCGCTCGATTCAGTTGATAACGAGCTCGAGCGGACATATATTGACGTCTTCTACAACACAGGCGCCATGACCGACGTGGCGGGCACGCTGCCGGCCGGTGAAACCCATTGGACCGTTGCCGGCGGACCGTATCACGTCACGGCGACGATTACTGTCCCCACAGGCTCGACGCTCCGCATTGACCCGGGTGTGACCGTGTTTTTCGATGGCGGCGCGGGAATTAGCGTCACCGGCGGGCAATTGATTGCCGAAGGTACCGATCTCGAGCGAATTCGGCTGGCAAAGACACCGGGCGCCGCGAGCAACTGGCGCGGACTCTCATTCAACGCAACGACCGAAGACAACCGGCTGGCATATATCGATCAAGAGGCGGGCGACGCGGGTTTTGGCTCGGGTGCGCGCAGCGTCAGCGTGTTGAATTCGCTGGTTCGCATCGATCACATGACGTGGTTGGGAACCACGGCTCGAATTCTCGACTTCGTCGATAGCTCGTTCCGCGTGAGCAATTCGCGGCTGCCCAATGTCGGCGCAGTCGAGCCCGTGCATGGCGAAGGTGTGCCCAACGGCGGCTTCGCGATCTTCGAAAACAATCGCTTCGGCCGCAACTCGGGCTTCAACGACATCATGGACTTCAGCGATGTCCATCGGCCGGGCGCCGTCCTGCAGCTCATCAACAACGTGTTCGAAGGGGGCGAAGATGACATCCTCGACCTCGACGGTTGCGATGCCTACATCGAAGGCAATGTTTTCAAGAACACGCACCTGACCGATCCAAACAACCCGGACACTTCCAGCGCCGTGTCGGGCGGCGAGTTCAATGGCGAGTCGGCGAGCTGGAGCATTGTTCGCAACTTCTTTTACAACCTCGATCACGCGGTGCTTGCGAAGGAAGGCAACTTTGCCACGCTGATCAATAACACGATGGTCAACATTAGCGTGGCGGCCATCAACTTCGATGAGCCGCTGCGAAGCGGCATCGATCCGGGTCTCGGCGTGCTGCTCGACGGCAACATTATCTGGGCCACTCCGCTGGTGTTTGAAAACTTAAACGCCGACGGCAGCACGACGCAGCTTACGGTCAATCGATCGATCCTTCCGACGCAGACCGTCTTTCCAGGCATTGGCAACTCGCAACCTCGATCCGCACCTGTTGAAGGCAACGGGCGTGACCGATCCGCGGGAAGAATTGCGAATCGAAGGCGAGTTTGGGCCGGCCGGAAGACCGGGCCGTTTGGTCGCGATATGGGGGCCGATGTTGCGGCGGGGGCCGCGATTTCGGGCGTGCCCGCGTCGCCGACATTTCAAACGAGCGCCACGCTCCTCGTCGGCGGTCCGGAGATCGTCGCCTATCGATACCGGCACAACGGCGGCGCTTGGAGCGCCGGAATCGCGTTTGGAACTCCGATTTTGCTCAGCGGCTTGAGCAACGGCTCGCAGATCGTTGAAGTCGTAGCTCAAAACGAAGTTGGCGTGTGGCAGGCCGACGCAGACGCGGCGGTCGCAACGTGGGTCGTGAATACGGCGCTCGCGCCGCGACTGAGAATCAGCGAAATCCTGGCGCAGAATCAGCGCCGCCGTTTTGCACGAAGGCGATTTCCGCGACATGGTCGAGCTGGTCAACGAAGGCGCCGGCACGGCCGATTTGTTCGACATGAGCTTAACCGACGACCCCAACGCGCCGCGGAAGTTCATGTTTACGACGCACGTGATGCTCGCGCCAGGCCAGCGGTTGGTCCTATTTGCCGACGATCCGGACGGCAGCTCGGGCATTCACCTAGGCTTCGGGCTCAATAACGACGGTGACGGGCTGTTCTTGTACGACTCGATAGCGGGAGGAAGCGAACCGCTCGACGGGGTCGCGTTCGGCACGCAGTTGGAAGACATGTCGCTTGTGCGGCGGGCCGATGGGAGCTGGGGCCTCGGTGCGCCGCACATTTGGAGCAGCGAACACATTCCTGCCGATGGGGAACGCGAGCAATCTGAAGATCAACGAGTGGCTGGCGAGCGCCGCCGCGCCGTTTACGAACGACTTCATCGAGATATTCAATAAAGACCCGTTGCCGGTGGACCTGGGCGGACTCTTTATCACTGACCAGCCCGACACGTGGCCCGACCGTCACCACCTCGCGCCATTGACGTTTGTGGTCGGCGACGGCATGTACGTGTTTACGGCAGACGGCGATCCGGAAGACGGCGCGGACCACGTCGATTTCAAGCTCAATTCGGATCATGGGCTGATCGCGCTGTTCGGCCCGAACTTCGAGCCGATTGACCAGGTGCTTTACACCGCGCAGCGGACGAACCGCTCGCAAGGTCGCTCGCCCAACGGCGATCCACGGTGGTCGTTCTTCGCCGAGCCGAACCCGGGTCTCGATAATCCGTTCAGTAACACGGTGGTTGAAACAACCAATCTAATTCCGATCGACGCGACGGGTTGGAAGTACAACCAAACCGCGCAGTTCACCGACAGCGCCGTCGGCGCAGTCTGGTTTCGACGACAGCAATCCCTTGGCATGGCCGACTGGGCAGACCGGGATCGCGCGGGACACCGACGCCTGGCCGGCTAACGTGCCAAAGAACACGATCCTGACTGCGAACCGAACGACATTCTACTTCCGCAGGAAGTTTAACGTTGCGAGCCTGGACGACGTCTCTGCATTGTTGTTGAGGACGGCGGTCGATGACGGCGCGGTGGTATGGCTCAATGGTCACGAAGTGCTGCGGCACCAGATGCCGGCCACGCCGGCGGTAATCACGTATGCGACTCGTTCCACTCGCTCACCCACGAGCTGGGACACACAGATCGAGGGGGCATTTCCTCTCGATCTCCAATGGCTGGTGGAAGGGGAGAACCTGCTGGCAGTCGAAGTCCATCAGGCGACTGGCAGCAACGACATGGGCTTCGCGGTGATCCTTGATTTGCAACGGACGATTCAGCCCGCCGATCCGCCGGCGCTCGTGCTTTCCGAGTTGAATTATCATCCGCACGAACCGACGCAGGAGGAGTTGGCAATCAACCCCGCATGGACGAGGGAAGACTTCGAGTTTGTTGAGGTATTGAACCTAGGCGCTTTGCCGGTCGATTTGAACGGCGTTAAGCTGGCGCAGGCGATCGAGTTCACGTTCCCAATGATCTCGTTGCCCGTTGGCGGGCGGATCGTCGTAGTCCGCAATCAAGCTGCCTTCACGACACGGTACGGCACAGGCATTAATATCGCTGGCACTTATAGCGGCACACTCAGCGACTCCAGCGAACCGATATCGCTTGTGGACAGTGCGAGCCAGTTGATTCAGCAGTTCGTGTATAGCGACAGCGGCGCGTGGCCGGAACGGCCCGACGGCTTGGGCAGCACGCTGGAGATCGTCAATCCGCTGACCAGCGCGACAACGGCGGATAACTGGCGAGCGAGTATTGAATATGGCGGCACGCCGGGCACGGCGGGGATCGGAGCGATCTCGAGCATAATCATCAACGAGGTGCTGACGCATACTGATCCGCCGCTGGTCGATGCGATCGAGCTTTACAACCCGACCGCGTCGCCGATCGATGTAAGCGGCTGGTATCTCAGCGACGATAGCGACAACTTCAAGAAATTCCGGATACAAAATGGGACGGTCATCGCCGCTGGCGGTTACCTGGTGTTTGACGAGGACGATTTCAACCCGACGCCCGGCGTTGACCCAAGCTTTTCGTTCAATAGTGCGCACGGCGACGACGCATGGGTGGTGCGCGCCGACGTTGCCGGCAAGCTGACGCAATTTGTCGATCACGTGGAGTTCCCCGCGGCGGCCAACGGCGAGTCGTTTGGACGCTGGCCGAACGCGGCAGGTAATCTCTACCCAATGGTTTCGCGGACGCTAGGCGCGACGAACAGCGGGCCGCGGATTGGGCCGGTCGTAATTAGCGAGGTCATGTACAACGCCAGCGGCGGAAACGACGATCTGGAGTACATCGAGCTTGTGAACATCACCGGCGCGCCGGTCGATCTGAGCAATTGGAAGATCGACCGCGGAGCCGATTTCGCGTTCGCTTTGGGGACAACGATTCCGGCGGGCGGCGTGCTCGTCTTGATTCGGTTCGATCCGAGCGATCCGGCCAATGAGGCGCGCCTGGCGACGTTCCGCAATACTTATGGGATCTCGCCTACTATTCCTCTCATCGGCGGCTATGGGGGCGAGCTCAACGGCGCGGTTCTCGACAACGGTGGAGAGACGGTGCGGCTGGCGCGGCCCGATGTCCCGCAACCCGATCAGTTCGTCCCGTATCTGCTGGTTGACGAGGTTTCGTACGACGACGTGGCGCCTTGGCCGGCGAGCGCGACGGTGTTGGACCGTCGCTGACGCGCATCAGCACTTCGATCTATGGTCAGGATCCGGCGAACTGGATTGGCGGCACGCCGTCGCCGGGTACTATCGCCGCGCCGGCAGCGCCAAGCAACCTGATTGCGACCGGCACGGGCTCCAACCGTGTTCATCTGGCATGGAACGACAATTCCGCGAATGAAACCGGTTTCCGCATCGAGCGGCTGGACGGTGCAAGTTGGATCAGCGTGGGGGTTGTGAATGCGAACACCACGGGCTTTGACGCGACGAAGCTGAAGGCATCGACAGTCCATCAGTTCCGAGTGCGAGCAGTCAACGGTAGCGGAGAGAGCGCACGAGCGACAGCGCCGGCGCACAGACGGGCGTGCTCGCGCTGATCACCGGAACCGAAGGCAATGACACTTACCATCTGGTCCGCGTTGCCGACGAACTGCACATCTACGAGAACGAGACGCCGGTTGGGCAACCGACTTACTCGAGCGAGATCTCCGCGTTGCCGGCTACGTTGTTCTTACACACCTTGTCGGGGGACGACTCGGTCATCGCGGTCGCTGGGGCCGGTGTTCCGTTGGGCCCGACGTTGGTCGAATTCCTGCCTGGCCCTGGCGCAACTCGCTGCAAGTCACCGGCGGAATCGCGTCGATCGACATCATCCTGGCCGCGAACGACGGGCTTGAAACAACGGTTTCGGGGGGCGCGGAGCTGGTGACCGCTCGGTTCAAGCAAAGCGGGCTGACGCTGTTGGGAACCGGCAGCCGTGCGACGTTGCGATCGACTAGTGCCGCGATGAATGTACTGGGGTCTCTGACGCTTGGCGCCGAAACGACGCTCGATCTCAAGGGGAACGATCTGATTCTGCGCGCAGACCGAGGCCACGAAGGATGCGGTGCTCGATGAGCTCGAAGCGAAGATTACAAGCGCTCAGAACGGAGTGGACGAGAATTTCATCACCAATTGGAGCGGCCCCGGTCTGACAAGCTCGACCGCTCGCGAAAGCAACCTGGCGACCGGTTTTGACCTGGTCGCACTCGGCGTGATCCGCAATTCGGACATCGACATCATTACCGGCCTTCCGGGGTCGGCCTATACAAGCTTTGGCGGTGAATTGGTCGGCCCGCACGATATTCTGGTGAAGTACACGTACATCGGCGACGGCAACTTGGATGAATTGGTTTCGTTCGACGATTACGTGGGAGCGGACAACGCCTTCTTCGGGCTGACTCCGGTCTTGGGATGGGCCACGGGCGATGTGAACTTCGACACCGTAATCAATTTCGATGACTACACCGTCATTGACCAGGCGTTCTTCTTTCAAGGCGCACCGCTGTCTGGCGACGAGGCGAGCGCCGCGTTTTTCATAGCCCGGGCACTTACACCTGGGAATGAACCGATTGCAAGCTCTGTTCTGCCGCTTCAGGCGCTGACGGCCGCGGCTGAGTCTGAGGGCAACGGCAATTCAGCAATAGGCGGCCGCTCAAGTGGACTACAAGCCGTCGCGACTGCCGCGCAAGATCAAGATATCGATGAACCGGTGGGGCTGCGCCGAGCCTCCTGGCGGCTGACGCGCTGGCCGACGCGCGGTTGGCTTCGTCGGCACGCTCGGCGATTCGCGATATCTGGGACGAAGCGCTTGCCGGCTGGTAGGCGCGTTATCTGCTCACCGCGTTTTGAGCTTGATGCGAAGCACGGAGTCTGACTTCGCGGACTCTTCGTCCGGAACGTTGTGACTCGCCTGCTGCACAGAATGATCGACCTTGATTGCACTTTCTCCAGGTCGGCGCCATTCAGTTTTGGCCGTTGCACTTGGGTTCGTAAACGCGCGCAAGAGCGAGGCCGACGGCATCGGGCGCACATCGTGCCTGGCGATTTCGAGTTCTCGCGGCGGCGCTTCACCGGCGCGAGGCGGTGGCGGCGCACTTGCAGGTTCCGATGACTCGTCGTCCGCGTTCGGCGCGGGAACCGATTCCGCCTGACCGTCCTGGGACCGCCGGCGGCGAATCGAATCAGGATAAATCTCCACTTCGCCCCCCTGCCACATCCATACGTCGCCATAGTCGGCGCACTCGCCTTGGAAACCCCAAGGGTTCCAACGATGCGGGAAGCTGTACGGATCAAGCCTCGTGGTGCCAATCGCCGTGCCGGGATCGATCCACAGCCCCTGCGGATCCAGCTCCATCGTGCCCATGTTGAAGTCGAGGTTCAGCCGCTCCACCTCGTTGTTGACCCAGACGCTCATAAAATCGTTCTGCACGTTTTGCAAGTCGGAGAGCGCAGATACCAGATCGCGCGCCGTGGTCGGGCTGAATGTGGAAACGACTCCAGGCTGAGGCGGTTGCCGCAGGCGCAGCCGCGTGATCTCAACCTGGTCGATGGCCACGCGGATGGCCGCGCGGCGCAATTCGAAATTCGCCTGGTTGAGATCGACCGACCGCAAGTTCGCGCGCAAGGCCTGGCTCACGCGATCGATGAACGTGTAATAGTCGCGACGGGCACGCTGATACTCGATCAGGGCCTGGCGATAGTTGTTGCGTTCGGCCATGCGGTTGATCGGCGCGTCGAACTGTGCGCAACTTGCAGCCGGCCGGTGGTGCCGCGGAAATCCACCGGATTATCGCCCACGTTGCGCACGTCGCCGCTGAAGGTGAAATTCAGAGTGCTCAACAGGTCGTTGGCGTTGAACTCGATCAACCGCCACACGTCCACGAGGGCCGCTCGCGCGTTCATCCAGTCGTAACGCTGACGGCTGGCGATCAACAGCGCCTCGTCAGCCTCCAGATCCATCGGCAGGAGCGTTACGCTTTCGCTCTTGGCGCGGGCCTGGATCAGCGACAGCTCAAGAATGTCGCTCGACAAGTCCACTAATCGATCGGGGATGACTCCTAAGAGTGCGTTGAGCCGCGTGCGATATGCCTCGGAGTCCTGCTGCGCCGCGTTTTCCTCGAGCCATGCCAACTCTTCGCTGATCCGCTGGTAGTCCTGCGGCACGCGGCGAAATTGGCCGGCGAGAGTGGCGAGATCGCGCGAGAGCTTTGCCGGAAGCTCGCGCAAGGATTCGATAATGTCGTCGATCTCGTCGCGCTCGGCGGTCTGCCGCCTCGGTAGTCTCCTCACGTGTCATCCCGGAGGAATCCGGCTGTTGATCGGCGTCGTCCAGCGTGGTTCCGGTGACGCGATCGCTGTCGCGGCCGCTCGAGAAGCCGCGCTCCTGAAGCTTCTCCAATGCGCGGATCCGGTCCGGAATTGCGCTTCCAGCTCGCCGACATCGACGCGCACGTTGGGCACGTGGCCGGCCGCTTCGCGCTGGATTGCCGTGGCCTGTTCGAACAACCGGCGAAGTGCAGCGATGGATTGGCGGACCGTGTCCACGCTGGCCGGTTCGACGGCGGCCTGTGCCTCGCGCAAGGTCGTGATCTGGTTTCCCACAGTCCCCTGAAGAGTAGTGAGCCGGTTTTGCAACGGCGGGATCGCCGCGTCGATGAGTTGGAATGGAGAAAGCAGCGGGTCGTCGATCCTCAGTTCCAGATGTGGCGGCAACCCGAGCGACGCCTTGAAGCGGTCGAGTGTTGCTTCGTAGTTGGCGCGGTTGATCATCAACTGGCTGCGCGTGTTGTAAAGCGCCTGCCGCGCCAGATCGACCTGAAATTTGTCGATGCGACCGGCCTCGTATGCGGCGTCGAGCTGAGCCAGGCTGTCGGCCAACGCAGCAACCGTGGCTTCCTGATTGCGGATCTGCTGCGCATCTTGCAACAGACCGAGGTAGCCGCCGGCCTGCGCCGCACCTGCGCCGCCCGCGGCGCTTCCGGCTGCGCCGCCCTGTTGCACGTTGGCGATGTTGCCGACCGTTCCGAACCCGCCGGCGCCCACGCCGGTGAAGCCGCTCAGCCCCGCGCCGCCGAGCAAGCCGCCGCGGCGCTGCGGACCCTGACCAGCGTCGCGCCCGCTGACGATGTTCACATAAAACCCGCGCCGATACTGTTCCATTTGACGTACGTTCGCAAGCAGCGTGCGCTCTGCGATCGTGAGCCGCTCGAGCACTCGGGCTCGCCCGCCGCCGCGCAACAGCGGCTGCAACAGGCTGAAGTCCAAGAGCGTGGTCGTGAAGTTGCTGTCCTCGCCGGAGAACTGCCAGACGATCGAGTTCGCCAGACCCACGACGAGTTCCGCGCCATTGGCGAAGAGCTTGCGCCCTTCGAGCGACGTGTTGGTTTCGAGCCTGCTCGAAGAATTGCCGCCCGAGCCGGGTCGCAGCGGGCCGTCGGCGGTAAACAGCGTTTGATTGGTCAGCGCAGAACTGCAAATCGAAGCGGAATCGTTCGAAGGTCACATCGAGGGCGGAAAGATACAAGTCCTCCAACTCGCGCTGGTAGAGCGGCGAGTGCAACAAGCCCAGCAGCACCGAGTTTTGCAAATCGACGACGACCTGACCTTGCTCGTTGGTCGGCAGGTAGTTCATCCACGCTGGGTTTTCGACGTACGGCGTGTCACCGTCGCAATGCCAGCAGCCGTCGCCGCACATGCCGTTGATGCAGTGCATCAGCTTGTGCGCCGCTGGGTCGTCGGGCGGCATCGGCGGAAAGTCGGGATTATTGGGATCGAAGAACCGCGATTCGGGCTTCGGATCGATCGTGTAGTCCACCAGCGGCCAGGGTGGCGCAGACTTTTCCTTGATCGCAGAATAAGCGTCTTCGTCAGCGCTCTGGCGATAATGCTTTCGGGTGCAGCCGGCGGAAATGAGAAGCGCGGCGATGACCAGCCAGCAGGTCGCGGCGCAGCAGCGGCGCTCGAATTGAGCGGTGGCTTCCGTGCTGTCCCCTCCGAATTGGCATTGCGATCCCTTCGAGTCTTGCCGGTCCATGCGCGACGCCAACGCGCAGTTTCGCACTTATCCATTCGGGCGACCAAGCGGTTGACTTGAACGATTGTGAGGACTGGCGGGACTCCGAAGATTTTGCGGGCACTTTCATCGGCCGCTGCGTAAAATTGGAGGACTTAGGGACTTCCGATGGGGCAATTTCTTGACGCTGGCAACCGGCCCATTTATCATCGAAGTGTCAACTCCACCGCGCAAGTCCTTATCTGACTGGTCCAAGCCAGTCGTCGGTGGCGACGTGATTCGGGCCGGCCCTTCACGGCCACGCTCGAGTCAACCAAACGGTGATGGAGCGTCTCGTCCGCCGTGAACACGGCGCGGCTAAGTACGCTGGTGGTTTGGATCTGAGAGAGGTGCCGCCGTAATGGATATGATTTTTCCCGCGCTTGCCGGTGTTATTCTGCTGGTGGGTCTGATTGCGGTATTTATGAGCCGCGCCGCGTGGCGCTGGCATACGATCACGATGACCGTGCTGGTCATGCTGGCCGGCGTGGTGTCGATGTACATGGCGGCGCGCGCACCTCAAGACCCATGCCGCATGGGGCGCTGAGCGCAACAAGTTTGAGAAGACGGTCACTCGGCTTGAAGGTGAACACAAAGAAATCGTCGAGGGAAAAAACGAAACGGCCGAGGGCGAAGAAACGATCGACCGCGATCAAGAGCCGCTTGAAAACTGGGGCCTGGAAGATTGGAAGCGCGAGTCGAAGGAGACCATGCTGGGGCGCGGGCGCGTGATCTCGCTGGCGCGGCTCGACAAAGCGGATCCCGCGAGTGGGGCGTTGAGTATTTCGGTCGAGCAGGCCGAGCCGCTGAGCCTCGCCAAAGGCGCGATCGTTCACGTGTTTGAAGCGCGATCGATCGCGGAACAGCAAGCGCCGGGTCGTTATCTTGGCCCGTACCAGGCGACGGCGGGCGCGGAGAAAACCCTGGAACTGTCGCCGTTGTTTCCCGACTTGCGACCAAATCCGGAGCCGCGCGGCCCGCTGACGATCTTCGAAATTGCCCCTCGCGACAGCCACGAGGCCTACGCGGAGCTGACCGACCAGCAAATCAACTTGATTTTGGCGCGCCTGCCGCAGGAGGCGCGCGATCGCTACCTGCGCGACGGCGATGAGGCCAAGGAAACCGATCCACCGCAGGACGTGTGGTGGCAGGTGAAGTTCAAAAAGGCGCACAGCGTTCCCAACCCCGACGCTCAGGCGGCGGGTGGCGACCAGGCGGCGGCTGTCGATGCCGCGGCGGCGGCCGATCCCGCTCTCGATGGCGGCACTGGCGAGGACGCGGTGGTGCTCGATCCGGCCAACGCCAAGGAGTTCAAGTTTCAGGAAGGGGACGTGGCGCTGTTCAACGCGCAGACGGCACAATCGCTCATCACCGCGGGCGTTGCTGACCTGCAGAAGAAAATCTATCGCCGGCCATTGATCGACTTCTCCGAAGCGTTTCGATCGTTGCGGCTGCAAATTGCCGAAGCGCGGGCGACGATCGCCGAATTGGAGCGGCAAAACGAAACGATCAAGGGGGCGATCACGCTGGCAAAACAGGATATTGTCACGCGCAATGCGGAGGCCGCGCGATTGCAGGCCGATCTGACCGAGTTCAAGCGCGAGGCCGACGCGATCGAGGCTTTTGCCGGCACGCTCAAGGAGCACGTCGAGACGGCGCAGAACCGCATTGTTCAATTGAAACAGACGATTACCAGCTCGGCCGATGAGCTGCGCCGGCTTCAGCTTCGCGCGGCTGCTGAGATCGACCGCCGGGCGCCCGCGCCCGAAGCGGCGGCGGCGCGGTAACAATCACCCCAACAGCGCGGTTCTCGCCCCTCTTGTTGTGAACCAGGCGAAGAACTGGTTATTCTGGCTGCATAGCGTTTCGGGCCACATCAGGTTTCCACGCGTGCGGCAGAATCAAACAAGCGACCTTTCATGTCTATCAAACCACTGCTGTTGGCGTCGATCATTTCTCAGTGTGTTGCCGCCGCTGCGCCGACATTCGCGGATGATGCGAAGCTGGCAACCACCGATAGCGCAACAAAGTCGGCCGAAACCCCATCCGACGCCATCGCACTCTTCAACGGCCGCGATTTGTCGGGCTGGGTCGTCGAAGGAACCAGGGAAACCAAGGGGGACACGAAGCAACCGATCTGGAGCGTTCGCGACGGACTCTTGCACTGCCAGGGAAGCGGCTTCGGCTTTCTGCGCTACGACCGCGAGTTCTGTGACTTTGTGCTTCACGTTGAATACCGCCTGACCAAAGGCTGCAACAGCGGCATCGGAATTCGCCACGCCAAATACACCGGCAAGGCCGCAACGCGGCCGTCGTATTCGGGCTACGAGATCCAGCTTCTCGACGATGGCGGAAAGCAGCCCACCAAGGGATCGACCGCTTCGCTTTACCGTTTTGTCGCGCCAAAGTCCCTGCCGGTCAAGAAACCGGGCGAGTGGAATACGATCGAGATCGAATGCTGCGGCCCGAAGATCAAGATCACGCTCAACGACGAGCTGATTCAGGACGTGGACCAGTCAACGATCGACGAGATCAAGAGCAAGCCGCTGTGCGGCTATCTTTCGGTGCAGAATCACGGCAAGGAAATCGATTTTCGTAACCTGTGGGCGAGGGAACTTACGCAGAGCAAGCCCAACCAGGCGAAGTAATTCGTCAGCCTTTGCCGTCGCCGTTCCGTCGCCGGCCTTTTCTTGACGAACCAATCGGCTCGACCGAAGTCACATGCAGCAGCGAGCATATCTTGAAATCGGCGGGAATACTGTCATCGGGGTCGCCGATGCCCACGAGCATGCTGGTGCGAGTTAAAAGCGCCATTTCAGGATGCCGAACTTCGTAAGTTTGTCCGCTCGACATTACAAGACGAAATGGCTTGAATGGCCGCTCATTCAGCAGATCGCGAAAGTTTTGGGCTGTCATGATTCAAATTCTACACTACAGTCTAGAACGCATCAAAACGCACAATCAGCGGTCAAATTACTCCATCTCCGGCCGTGCAGGCGGCTGATAAAACTTCGATAGATCGATCCCGCCCTTCTGTTCCTCTTCCAATAGTTTCAGCCGCGCTTCGACCTTCTCCATCCGTCGCAGAACCTGCGGCAAAATCTGCGGCGTCTCGTCGATCGGTTCCAATCGCGGCACGTTCGGATAGCCAAGCTGACGGTTCAGCGCCGCGAACAACAACAGCGGGTCCTTCCGCCGATTGGCCCAGGCGATGCGCCCCTCCTTCTCGCCGAACAAGGCCGGCTTCTCCAGCGGCACGGCATCGGCGTTCTTCCGCAGCCGCTCCTTCACGAACTGCTCGCTGCGCACATAAATCATGTCGGCAAAATCGACGATTCCCACCTGCCTGCGCACGATCAAGATCCACTCGCGCCAGGCGTCGTCAAAGATCCAATCGCCGGCCACGGCATCCAATCCCTTGTCGTAACCCAATCGATTGCGGCAGAGACATTCGAACTGGTAAAAGAACAAACCTTGGCGGCTCGCGCCCTCGGCGCGGTACAGCGCTTCGCGCTCCAGTATCTTCAGCGCCACCTGGAGATCGAATCGCCCCCGCTCGTTCTCGGCCTCGGCCACCACATAGGTCTGAAACGTCGTGAAGTAGTGCGCGAGCCGCGCCATCGCCGTCGAAAAACCGCCCGCGTGCCGCAGCTCGCTGGCGAGAAAATCGATCGCCAGCGGCAGCTTGGTCGTGGAAAGCACCTCCTCCTTGACCAGCCCCAGCAGGTCCTGCGTGGCCATCTCCCGGTTCATCCGCTCCGCGAGCACGCGAAAAAGATAGGCCTGTTCGATGTACTCTTCGCGGGGGAGCATATGCTTGGAGGTGGAACGTGTCGGACGGCACCGGTTGGAACCAACCTATAATAGACGTAGGATGTTGAGACCGACAATCGCGGCCGGCCGTCGTGCCGTCCGGTCGTCCCAAGCACGGTCGCCGCCGTTCCACCAAGCTATGTCCGAATTCTCCACAATTGAGCAAGCCGTCGATGCGATTCGCCACGGCAAGGTGATCATCGTCGTCGATGCCGAAGACCGCGAGAACGAAGGCGATTTCATCTGCGCCGCGGAAAAGGTGACGCCCGAAATCGTCAACTTCATGATTCGCGAGGGCCGCGGGCAGGTTTGCGTGCCGGTGCTGCCCGACGTGTGCGAGCGGCTCAAGCTGCCGCTGATGGTCGATTCGAACACGGCGCCGCTGGGCACCAGTTTCACGGTTCCGGTCGATCACCGCACCAACAAGACCGGCATCACGGCGCAGGAACGGGCCGCCACAATCCTGGCCATCGTCGATCCGGCCAGCAAGCCGAGCCGACTTTGTCCGCCCGGGTCACATGTTTCCGCTGATGGCCAAAGAAGGCGGCGTGCTTCGCCGCGCAGGACACACCGAAGCCTCGGTCGATCTGGCTCGCCTGGCGGGCCTGACGCCGGCCGGCGTGCTCTGCGAAATCCTCGACGAAGAAGGCAACCGCGCAACGCGCGAGACTCTGTTCGAACTGGCCCATCGGTTCAAGCTGCCGATCATCACGATCGAGGAGTTGATCCGCTACCGCCGCATTCGCGAGAAGCTGGTCTATCGCATCGCCGAGGCCAGGCTGCCCACGCGGCATGGCGAGTTCACGGTCATCGCCTACGGCGTGAAGTACGAGCCGCAGCAGCCGATCGTGCTCACGATGGGCGATCTGGAAAAAGTCGCCGCGCCGCTCGTGCGGTTGCACTCGTCGTGCTTTACCGGCGACCTGCTCGATTCACTCCGCTGCGATTGCGGCGACCAGTTGCACATGGCTCTCGACATGATCGCCAGCGAAGGCGCGGGCGTGCTGGTATATCTGCCGCAGGAAGGCCGCGGCATCGGCCTGGTCGAAAAACTCAACGCCTACGCGCTGCAAGACAAGGGTCTCGACACGGTCGAGGCCAACCTCGCGCTCGGCTACAAGGCCGACGTGCGCGACTACGGCGTCGGTATCCAGTTGCTCAAGGACCTAGGCCTCAGCCGTGTTCGCCTATTAACGAACAACCCGAAGAAGACTGACGCGTTCATCTACGGCGGGTTCGACCTGGAAGTCGTCGACCAGGTGCCGATCCTGCCGCCGATCCACGAGCACAATGCGCGGTACCTGGCCACGAAGCGTGATAAGCTGGGTCATCACTTTCCCGCGGACAAGTGAGCCTCGCATCCGGGATATACGATCGAATGAACATCGACGCCGACTCCATCCTGAAACTCTCCCGCCGCTCGTTCCTCGGCAAGGCATCGACCGGAATGGGCGCAGTGGCGCTGGCATCGTTGCTTCAAGAAAACGGCCTTTCCGCCGCCGAATCAAACGACACCAGCAAGCTCGACCGCTGGACTGGCGCGATCAACCCGCTGCAGTTCACGCCCAAGGCCAAACGCGTCATTTGGCTCTACATGGCCGGCGGACCGTCGCACCTGGAAACGCTCGATCACAAGCCAAAGCTCGCCGAGATGCACGGCCAGCCGATGCCCGAGTCGTTCACCAAAGGCCAGCCGATCGCGCAGCTTCAGAACCAGGAGCTGAAGTGCCTCGCCCCGCAGCACCAGTTCGAGAAATTTGGCGCCAATCGGCCAGGAAATCTGCTCGCTGTTTCCGAGTTTCGGCAACGATCGCCGACGACATCTGCATCGTCCGCTCGATGGTCACCGAAGCAATCAACCACGACCCGGCGCACACGTTCATGAACACCGGCACGACCATCTCCGGCCGGCCGAGCATGGGTTCGTGGCTGTGGTACGGCCTGGGGAGCGAAAGCGAAGACCTGCCCGGCTTCGTCGTGCTCACGCAGCACCGGCGCCAGCGGCCAGCAGCAGCCGATCGCCTCGCGACAATGGCACAGCGGGTTTCTGCCGAGCCGCTTTCAAGGCGTGCACTTCCGCTCGAAAGGCGACGCGGTGCACTACATCCGCAACCCGGAAGGCGTCACACCCGGCCGGCAGCGCGACGTGGTCGATGCGGTGCAGCAGCTCAACCGCATGTATCACGACTCGGTGGACGACCCCGAGATCGCCACGCGGATCAGCCAATACGAGCTGGCCTTCCGCATGCAGATCGAGCGTGCCGGGCCTGATGGACATTGGCGACGAGTCACGCCGAGACTCTGAAGCTGTACGGCACGCAAGGTGGCGACGGCTCGTTCGCGGCCAACTGCCTGCTCGCGCGGCGGCTGGCCGAGCGCGGCGTGCGGTTCATTCAGCTTTATCACCGCGATTGGGACCATCACGGCGGCATCAAGGACGGCATCTCGGTGATCGCCAAGGAAGTCGATCAGGCCGCGGCGGCGCTGGTCATGGACCTCAAGCAGCGCGGCATGCTCGACGACACGCTCGTCGTCTGGGGCGGCGAGTTCGGCCGCACGCCGATGGCCCAAGGCAACGGCCGCGACCACCACATGAAGGGCTTTTCGATGTGGCTGGCCGGCGGCGGCATCAAGGGCGGCATCACGCACGGCGCGACCGACGAGCTGGGCTACAACGCCGTGGAAAACGTCGTCCACGTTCACGACCTGCACGCGACGATGCTGCATCTGCTGGGCATCGATCACAAGCGGCTGACCTACCGCTATCCAAGGCCGCGACTTCCGCCTGACCGACGTCAAAGGCGAGTTAATTCGCGAGCTTCTGGCATAGCCGCGGCCATTCGCAATCGTTACCCGCCTTGAGCCACCCAAAGCGTGAGACCCATTATTGGCGTCCGTGGCAGTTCAACATACCGACGACAAACCCCTGGTTTTCCCGATCCGTATTCCCTCAAAACCACCAAAGGCGAAAAAACACCAAAGTTCAATGCCGTTGTCCGACCCAACACGCCTTGCCCCGCGTAGTTCCACTGGCTCCTCGTAAGTCCAACCGCCACAGCACGATCCGCGTCCTAGAGCCATGTTCCCCAATCATCGACATCGCCGGGATCAGCAAGTAAAATCGATGGGGCTATATGGGTTGGGTCTGTGGGGGGTGAGGTCGTGAGGCGGCCGCCGGCTTGGGGCGGCCAATTGGGGAACGGCTTCGCTGGTGTGGACGGTGACACGGCGGTGCTGCGCGCGCTTGCAGTAACTTGTCTTGCGCAAATACGGAACAAAACGGAAAACCCCCGAGGAGAGCGGAACGGATGGGGATTCGCAATCTATTTGGCTTGCGCCGCGGATCGTCGCGGCACCGCGACGGCACGCTTCGCCGCAGCTTTCTGCGCTCGTCGGCGCAAATCGAGGCGCTCGAACAAACGCGCGATGCTCGTCGGCGAAGTGGTGATCAACGAGATCCACTACAACCCGGACATCGAAACCGCAGCTCGTCGAGTTCATCGAGCTGTACAACACGACGGCCGCGCCGATCGATCTTTCGAACTGGTCGTTCGTCGCAAGGCGTGGAGTTACGTGTTTCCGGCAGGGGGCGACCATCGCCGCGAACAGCTACTATGTCATCGCCGAGAACGCGGCGCAGTTTCAGACCAAATTCGGCTTTGCGCCGAACGGTGTCTTTATCGGCGGTTTGAACAGCGAGGCGAGAACGTCCGCCTGACGAACGCCGCCGATGTGATCGATGGACGAGGTCGATTACCAACTCGGCTTCCCCTGGCCGACGGTCGGTGACACAGATCGGCGCACCCGGCAACGGCCGCTCGATTCAACTCGTCAATCCCGACATTGCAGAACGATGCTGGGCGGAAGCTGGCGATCGGCGCTGCCGACGCCGCGGCGCAAAACAGCGTGTTCGCGGCCAACGCGCCGCCGCAGATGCGGCACGTGGACCATTTCTATTCCAACGGGGCGCATGTACGCCGCGCCGGGCGACACGGTCGACGATCACCGTGCAAGTCACCGATCCCAACGGTGTGCAGAGCGTTGTGCTGCCATACCAGATTGTCGAGCCGGGCCAGTACATCGAGATCGGCACGCCGGCGTATCAACACAATTGGATCACCGTCGCTGCCGACGATGGTTCACAATGGCGACAGATGGCCGGCGATCTCGAGTGCTATACGGCGGTCTGCCCGCGTCGCTTCAGCAACATCGCCGGCTGATTCGCTATCGCATCACGTCCGACCGACACGCTCGGCGCAGTCAATCACCGGTCCGTACGCCGACGACCCACAGCCGAACTTCGCGTATTACGTCTATGGCGACATGCCGAACTGGACCGGAGCGGTGCAGCCCGGCGTCACGGCACGCCAGTGACGTACGACGCCAGCCTCTTGCAAACGCTGCCGGCGTATCACCTGATCACCACGCGCAACGACCACGAGGACTCGCAGAATATTCCGAACGGCGACCAAGGCGGCGTATGGCGGCAGTGATTACCTGTGGCAAGGGGCGCTGGTGTTACAACGGCGAGGTCTACGACCACGTCCGCTACCGTGCCCGCGGCGGCGTTTGGCGCTATGCGATGGGCAAGAACATGTGGAAGTTCGACTTCAACCGCGGGCATACTTTCGAGGCGCGTGGACGATCTACGGCCGGCCGTACGAAGAGAAATGGAAGAAGCTCAATTTCTCGGCGATCATTCAGCAGGGGGACTTCCAGCACCGCGGCGAGCAGGGACTGTTCGAGGCGGTGGGCTTCAAGCTGTTCAACCTCGCCGGCGTCCGAAGCGCCGAACACCAACTTCGTCTCATTTCCGCATCGTCGAAAACGCCAACGAGAACTGGGCGCCAACCAATACAGCGGCGATTTTCAGGGGATGTACTTGGCCGTCGAGCAGCCCGACGGACAATTGCTCGAGGAGCACGGCCTGCCGGACGGCAACTTCTACAAGATGGAAGGGGGCACCGGCGAGCTGAACAACCAGGGCCCCACGCAGCCGAGCAACAAGAGCGGACCTCAATCTGTTCCAACAAACGTATATCAACACCACACCCGACCGACCAGTGGTGGCGCAGACAACTTCGATCTCGAGAGCTATTACAGCTACCGCGCGATCGTCGAGGCCATCCACCACTACGACATCGACGAGTCGGCCGGCAAGAACTACTTCTACTATCACAACCCGGAGACGGGAAGTGGAGCGCTACACGCCTGGGACCTGGACCTGACCTGGGCCAACAACATGTACGGCGGCGGCGACGAGCCGTTCCGCGACCGCGTGCTGCCTCGGCCGGAGTTCGCCGTCGAGTACCGCAACCGCGTGCGCGAAATCCGCGACCTGCTCTACAACCCGGAGCAGACCGGATTGCTGATCGACGAAATCGCGTCGAACATTTACACGCCCGGTCAGCCGTCGTGGGTCGATGCCGACCGCGCGATGTGGGACTATAACCCGATCCTCGCCTCGTCGTACGTCAACCCGGGCAAGGCCGGCCATGGCCGCTTTTATCAGCAGGCGGCGACCGACGACTTCCCGGGCATGATGCAGATCCTCAAGAACTACGTCCAGTCGCGCGGGCAGTTCATGGATACGAACATCCTGACCGACGAGAACCAGATCCCGCAAAAGCCAACGATCAACTACACCGGCGCCGCGAATCATCCGGCCGACGGGCTGACGTTCACCAACAGCGCGTTCACCAGCGGCAACAGCACGTTTAAGGCGCTCGAGTGGCGGATTGCCGAGGTGACCGATATCAACAACCCGAACTACGATCCACTGGCGCCGAAGGCCTACGAGATCACGCCGGCCTGGGAAAGCGGCGTAATCACGACGTTCAGCTCGAACATGACGGTCCCCGGCGATAACCTTTCGCCGGGACAAACTTACCGCGTGCGCGGGTGCGATATCAGGATCAGCGCCGGCCGCTGGAGCCACTGGTCGAACGCGTCACAATTCATCGTCGATCCACCGCTGGTGCCGGTGCACGACAAGATCCGCGTGACGGAGCTGAACTATCATCCGGCCGCGCCGACCGCGGCAGAGATCGCGGCCGGATTCACCGACCCCGACGCGTTCGAGTTCATTGAGCTGGAAAACATCTCTGCGCAGAACGTGAACCTGGGCGGTTACGAGTTCACCGACGGCGTGGAGTTTACGTTCCCGTCGATCAACGTTGCGCCGGGCCAGCGAGTGGTCGTTGTCAATAACGTGGAGGGGTACCAGTTCCGCTACGGGTTTGGCCACACGATCGCGGGCGAATTCAGTGACGGCAAGTTCGATAACGGCGGCGAGCAGGTCGTGCTAGCCACCGGCGGCGGCAGACGATCGTCAACTTCACGTACGACGATATCTGGCACGCCACGACCGACGGCAGCGGCCCGACGCTGGTGATTCTCAATCCGCTCGCGTCGCTCGAGATCGATCCGGTCACCGGGCAATCGGCCTCCTGGAGCCGCGCGAACAGTTGGCGGCCGAGCACCAATCCATACGGCTCGCCAGGAATCGCCGATCCTGCCGCGGGCCAAACGCCCCCGGCCAATCCGACGGGCGTGATCGCTTCCTCGCCACTGTGGTCGCAAGCGTCGCTGAATTGGAACGACACGACCGGCGAAACAGGGTTTCTGATCGAACGAAAAACAGGGACGGCCGGCGATTGGTCTCAAGTGGCGGAAGTCGCCGCCGATGTCACAACATATCTCGATCAGAATCTGGCGGCCGCAACTCAGTATTCTTACCGCGTCCGCGCGTTCAACGCCGCCGGCCGATCGCTCGGCACTGATCCGGTCAGCGTGACCACGGCGCTCCCCCGCTGCCCGCCGCGCCGTCGAACCTCACGGCCGCTTCGCCGGTCGCCTGGGCAGATCGATCTTGTTTGGACCGACAACTCGACCGAAGAAGTCACTTTTACGGTCGAACGAAAGCTCGGTGTCGGCGGATTGTGGGGCTTGGTTGCCACGCTTGACGTGAACACCACCACCTACTCTGACCGCGGCCTCGCTCCCGACACGACCTACTACTATCGCGTGAAGGCGAACAATGCCGCAGGCAGCAGCGCCTTCAGCAACGAGGCCAACGCCACGACCGCGGCAACGATTCCCGGTCTGGTGGGCCATTACCAATTTGATGAGCCTAGCGGAAACACTGCCGTCACCGATATCTCTGGACTGGGCAACGATGGCTCGCTCGTCGGCGGCACGCAGCGCATCGTCGGCACCAACGGCGCACAAGCCGGCAACGCCCTCAACTTCGATGGCATGAACGATCACGTGCTGTTGAACCAGAACCTGGCTGGAGTGCTCGGCGGCACCGCGACACTGGCCACGTGGATTCGCACCAACCAGATCGGCAACAACACGTTCTGGCAGGCCCCGGGCATAACCGGCGTGGAACAGGGAGGCGGCGGCGACGACATTTTCTGGGGTTGGATCGACGGCAGCGGACGGATCGGCATGGGGGCCGGCAACGGCGCAAGCGCGATGAGTGCAAATCCAATCAACGATAATAACTGGCATCACGTCGCCTTCACTCGCGATATGAGCACCGGCGTCGTTCAGGTGTACGTCGATGGGCAACTCTCCGGTGCGGCAGTGTCCGAGTCCGGCCTGAAGACCACGCCGTTTCGCCGCTTCGGCAGCATCGAAAATACCAACGGCGTGCATACATACTTTCACCGGCCGACTCGACGAGCTGCAAATATTCAACCGCGTACTGACGCAATCCGAAATCCAGGCGCTGAGATTCGTGAACGTCGTCCGCACCGGCACCACCGGCGACGATGCGATTACGATCAATCGCAGTACGACCAATGGATACATCCGCGTCTATGTAAATCAACCTCTCAATAGCACTCCCTCCTACGCAATTCAGCCCTCGGTGTTGGGCGTGATGCAGATCGATGGCCTTGCCGGCAACGACGCGGTAACGATCGCGATCAACGGCGCGGCTGGATTCCCGCTCCAGCCCGCGGGTTTGATCTACAACGGTGGCGACGGGAACGATTCGCTGAGCATCCAAGGCAACACGTCGTCGGGAGCGGTTCCGCTCGCTTATCATGCCGGCAGCGGCGCCAACACGGCGACGATCACCGCCGGTCTGGTTTCGCTCGACGCCGACGCCGCCGGCGGCACGCTGAACACCACCGTGCAAAACGGCGCGCAGCTTTCGACCAACCGCTTCAACCAAAACGGGCTCACCATCACCGGCGCCGGCAGCAAAGCGATCGTGCGGCCCGGCGGCGCTGGCCAGTGTGCTCACGACATTCGCGATTGACACGGCGCGAATTTCGATCTCACCGACAACGACCTGATCGTCCGCGCCAACCAGGCCAGCGTGGGCACGCTGTATGCCGCGCTGCGGGGACAGATCACGAGCGCCCAAAACGGCGTGGACGCCAACTTCCTCACACGTTGGGACGGCTCGGGCGTGACCACCTCCACCGCGCGGGCCACGAACGTGGCCACGGGCTTTGACCTGGTCGGTCTCGGTTTGATCCGCAACAACGACCTGGACATCGTCACCGGCCTGCCGGGTTCGGCTTACACGAGCTTTGGCGGCGTGGCCGTCGGCCCGTACGACTTGCTGGTCAAGCACACGTACATCGGCGATGCGAACCTGGACGGCCTGTCAGCTTCGACGACTACGTGGGCATGGACAACGCGTTTTTCAATTTGATCCCGAACCTCGGCTGGGCCACCGGCGACATCAACTTCGACAACCTGATCAACTTCGACGATTACACGGTCGTCGATCAGGCGTTCTTCTTCCAGGGCGCACCGCTAGCGTCAGCTGGCGAGCCGGAAGCGTTAGCGCCCCCAGTTGCAGTGTGGAGCGAGGTTGGCGAGGCCGACGCGCTCGCCGTCAGTCCGGCCTCTCGTGACGTGTGGGATGCGGCGCTATTTGCCGTTTTCGCCGAAGAACCTGAACGCAGCGACCTGTTTGGCGGCAAAACACGGCGTTCGCCGCATCGCTAACGCATTTCTAACGCAATTCCGCGTTGCCCGCCGGGTATCTTGTATAGAGCAGCGAGGAGGCCACTCCCACCTGCACGAGAAGACCAGTAGGCCGCGCGACGCACCTTCTTCACCCCCCAAACCAAGGGCGGCGCAGGCCACTGGTCTTATTTTTTGCGCTATAGCCAAAGGCCCGGAACTCCTCGCCATATCGCACCAGCCCACCGCCGGCCGGCAGTGCGGCGTCGCCAAGCGCCAGCACCATGAAATCATCCATGGCGCCGTATTCGTTTGCGAGGCCGAAGTCGCCGCGTGCACAAAGCCGAATCGCCGATAGTATTCCGGCCCACCAAGTACGGCGACGAACCGCGGCCCTTTGTTCCGGCATTCGTCGATTCCTGCGCAAACCAATGCCGCGCAATCCCCTGCCGCTGGTGCGCGGGCTCACCGCCAGTGGCGCAAGACCCAGACCGCGTGCGATCACCTCGCCGTTTTGCTCAACCGTCACCGGGCTGAACAGCACATGCCCGACGATTTTGCCCCCGACTGCGCACAGCGAGCGAGACCATGGCATTTCCGTTCGCCCGCAACAGATCGACCAGATCGGCCTCGAGCTGCGTCGGAAACGCAGCAACGTGTACGGCTCGAATGCCCGCGACGTCATCCACCCCTTCGCGCTCGATGATCCATTTAACATCCATTGGAACTACGGAGACACAGAGGACACGGAGAGGACGGCGGAGTATTTATCGCCGCAAGCGACCGACGATCAGATTAACAGCATGACCGCTGCTACAGCGTTCATCGCGTACATCACGCACATTGCCGCCCATTGTTGAAATGCCTCGGACGGCGTGAGGCCGGGCGGTTGTGCTCTCCCTGGGAAAATTGCGGGCAGCAAGAGGCCGGCGAGCAGGGCCGCCGTGCACATCAAGAGCGTCGCGAAGCCAAACCACCGCCCGCTTGAATGCGCGCTGAACAGTCAAGCTTGTCTCTTGCGGCGCTTCGTACGGGTTCTGCTGCGCCATTTGTATATCGGCCTCATTTTCGCACACGAGCGACGATCCACAGGACGGAAAGCACAATCGCCGCCACGAACATGGCGATAGTTGCGACTTCCTTTGTCAATGTCCAAGCAAGCGATGGGGGCGGAGTCCTGTCGGTACGGATTTCGGGAAGGAATAACGCTGCCACCAAAAACGCAAACCATGCAACCAAAGTCCAAGATGTCAATGTTGGGGTGCTGACTGATTGCCGAATGGGCAAACCACTTTCTCGCGGCGCTTGGTACGGGTTCTCGTCCATGTTCTCATTCTAAGCACTTTTGCCGCCGAACTTCTGTGTCTCCGATATCCTCTTCACCTCTTCTCCTCTTCCTGCTTGTTGAACGGGTCATCGTTGACCTCAGTCTTCGTCTTCTCCTTCGAATCCGCGTCAATCGATTTGCCGCCGCGTGGATCGGCCGGGCGAGGCCGCTCGCTGTCGCGCCGGTCCGATAACAGCCGCGTGATCAACTCCAGCCGGTCCTCGACCGATTTCATTCGTTGCTCCAGTAGCAGCATGCGAGTGCCGACATCGCCCCCGTCTCTTGCTTTGGTCAGCGCGTTGGCGCCCGCGCTCGCGGTCGAACTGCTCTTGCCGCTTTTTCATTTCCGCCTCCTGCTTCTTGCGCTGCTCCGCTTCCTGTTTGTCGCGTTCCGCGAGCCGAGCCTGATACTCCTGTCGCGGAACTTCGGCAAAAACGAAATAACTCAACTCCGCCGTCTGGCCGCTGGCGTCGCTCAGCCGCAGGTGCACCGGCACAGCCACCGGGATGCCCTGCGGATCGCGGCCCAAAAGCCGCCTGTAGGCCTGCGTCGCGTTGCGCAAGTGTTCGTCGAAGGAAACTGCGCCTTGTTGTTGCTCGCGTCGTAGAAAGGCATCGGTATTCGGACCCGAAGTAACCGCCACAAGTCGATCCGCGGCCTCCTTGACGAGCACAGGACCATCGACCTGGACATCGGCGGTTTCGGAATCGACCGACAGCGAAGCGACCGCGTTCACCAGCGCCACCTGATAGGGCTTTTCGCCTCCCTCGAGTTTGTGAGTCAGCCGAGTCTTCTCGTTTGTTTTCAATAACAGCGCCGACTGCTCCAGCGCTAAATGCAACGGAACCGGAAAGTCCTCAGCCGATGGCTTCGGAAACTGATACTTGAATAGCTGCGGCCCGTACGCGGCGAATATCAGGTCACCCACCGCTCGCAACGAGTTGCGGCCCATCGAAACGTTTGGGTAATCCGGTTGCCGCGTGTTTTCCAATTTGGCGAACACGGCCTGACCCTTGATCTGCCCGGACAAAAGATCTCGCCCTCGAGCCGGACTGAGAGCTCCGGCCGAAAACCGCGCCCGCCGCCCGAATCGGCTTGCGGCTCGGTCACCAGCGCCAAGTGGACCGGGTAAGGGACTAGCACCGCCCAATCAAGCGTGCGTTTGCGATCCTGGAGAATGAGATGCATCTGTGCCAGGTCTGGCCGCAGCTTGCCCCACGCCGTTTCAACCGGCCGCTGCTGGGGATCAACATAAACTTGGTGCTCCGGAGTGGAGTATCCGACTGTATTGATCCCCGCCACCTTGCCGATCAGCCGCACCTTGCGCAAATCACTGTTGTAGACGATGTCGTCGATTCGCCAGCCATCGTGCACCTCGACGACCCACGGCAGGCCCCCCTGCGGCTCGTTTCCCGGAAATCCTCTCATGTTGTGCGGCATCCCGCCTGTCGCGTCTTTTCCGACGTCCATCGCCGCGTTGCGCTTCAACTCTGGAATTTGATAGACGAGTTGTGTGCGGTTGTTCGTACCCGCAAAGAGCGTATTGGCCACAATGTTAAGCGACCAGATGTGGTCGCTATTAATCGCCTGCTTTTTTCGTTGCAGATCAGTGATTGACAGCGCCTGAATGGTGCCCGAATTCAATTGACTTACGTAAGCGAACTCGCTGTCGATTGCCCCGTTGCCCACGCGATAGGGAACGGTCGCCTGCGCGGTTACCTGGAGCTTTTCGAGATCAACCACCGCGATTTTGGTCGGCGTTTTGCTCAATGTTCGGAAACCGTGGATCAGGCGTTTCCGAACCCCAACAAACCGCGCAGCTTACCATCCGCGCTCACGCTGAACTTCTCGATTGCAAACGGAAGCGTCACCACCGGCCGGTTGACCTGTACGTCGAGTGTCTGCACGCGATCAAAGTCTTGATGCGATAACTGAAGCGTGATCGAAAAAGTACCCACCTGCACAGTCGGTCGGCGTCCAAACTAAGCTGTCGTTTTCGATCTTTGCTCCTTCGGGGCCGTCGCCGATCGCGATCTGCGTCCGCGGATCGACCTTCGTCAACGCAATCCTGGCTGGCTGGCCGACCGCCAGTTGTTCCGGCACTTCAGCCCGCACTACCAAAAACGGTTCGTCCGGTAGATTGAACGCCGGGAGCGGAATGGCCACGGCGCGGTCTTCGACGATCGCCACCAGGCGGCCGTTTTTGTCGTCGGCGAAGAGTTGCGTGGGCGGGGGTTGCGACTGATCACCGCTACTTGGGCGGCGGCGAGTCTTGGCGCTGGTTTTCGCAGCAGTCGTCGTGGAATCGGCCGGCTCCTCGGTGGGGGCTTTGAAGAGCGCCTCCGGGTCACGCGTGCTGAGCGGTCGTCTGGAAAGTGTTGTACGACGCGAGCATCACATTGTTGCCGTTCAAACCGGCGATCACCGGTCGCGTGGCGAAAAAGCATTCCGCTCGGAAGCTCAGTTGGCCCAGCTTCTTTCTTAGATCGGCCGAGTACACATCCTGGCCCATGGGACCGGCGATCGTGTATTGCTCAAACGCGTCGGGCAAGTATTGCGCGGTGCTGTTGTGGTCGGTGAAAAGCGCGTCGAACCGCGGTTTGCCGTCGGCCTGCGCCTCAATCTTTCTCCAACATTCGAAGCCCGAGGGCGAGACACCGGCCCGCCGCTTGTAAAACAGGCGGCCGGTGGCCGAGATCGCCGTATCGCTTGAATCGTAGAACACTTGACCTTCGTCGTTAAGCTTCGCCAGGTTCATGCGTGCGTTGGTCGCGTTGTGTGGTCCGCCGGCGTGCACATAGTAAACATAGGGATCGGCCGCATTACTCGATGCGTAGACGTGTGTCACATCGCTGCTGCTCAGAGGAACCTTCTTGACCAGCCCGAGTGTTCCGCTGTCGAGCAAGTACATCTGCGAGTCCTTCTTGCACACCACTGCCCATACGCCGCGGTTCTTGAATTTCTTGAAGACGATCGACGACGGCGAGCTGCCGACTTTCACCGAGCCGGTGGCGGCCTTGGCCTCCGCCGGCGCTCTGTCCGTGCCGAAGAACGCCGCCTGATACAGGCGACAGCCAGTTTCCTCGGCGTCGATCGCGGCGATGTCGCCGGTTTCGGGATTTGCCGCAAAACCAGCGTGCTTGCCGAGCAACTGGACCACCGCCAGTTCGGCGGCGCTTGCCGGCGGCACCATTGTCGTTGTCATTGCCAGGCAGTTCACTGCTGCGAACAGATAGATTCTTGTACGAATAATGCAATTGGCCATGTGAGATTCCTTTGGACGCAGAAGGCGACGATTTCCCCGTCGTCGCGGCCGCGATTTCGCGATTATAGAACCGCCATACATACCGCCGCAAATTTGCCGGCGGATCGCGGAGAGAGCCGCAAATATTCGCGAACGAACGCGAATAAAAGGTATTGTTCTGTCGGATTCGCGGCTATTTGCGTGGATTTGCGGCTAAGTCTTGCTCCTCCGCCGACACGATCCAGCCTCTACATCTCTCCGACCCGCACCGGCACGCAATCGCCCACTCGGCCGGCCACGCATAGTCGATTGTCAACTGCTCGTTGCACTCGATCACGCGCAGCGTCCGCAGCCAAAGCCGATCCGGCGGCTCGCCCACCGTCGCAGGTTCATCGTAAAAGATCTCACAGTTCGGCTCACACGAATGGTTCACAAAGCAAAACGGCGCTTCGGGCTCAAGCGCCCTCTCCTCGCCCAGCTCCATGCAGTATCGCGAGCCATGCCGCTCCGCCGCATCATCGGCCACGATTCTGCCGCACACGTCTCCCACGATCTCGCCGCGCCGATACCGCCGCGCGGCAAACACGCCGTGGCCCACCGCCGTCTCGCGAATCGTGATGGCAGGCGTAATCCGTCGCATGGTCGTCATCTTTGTTTCGCGAGCTTCAACCAGTCCACCGCTGGCTCAAACGCTGTCGCGCCAAAAGGCAGTTCGACCATCACCGACCCATGGCACCGCTTCGCCAGTTCGTCGCGGTTGGTGGCCACGCTTGGATCGTCCCCCGGGGGCGTCACGCAATTCAACACCACCGCCGCAACAGACAATCCCTCTCCATGCCGCCTCGCAGTGAGCACCGTCTGCAACACCTGGTTAATCACGCCGATCTTGTTGTGCGCCACGATAACCAGCGGATACCCAAACTCTAGCGCCAAGTCGGCGTTGTACTCCTCGTCCGTCAGCGGCGACAAGAGCCCCCCTGCCCCTTCGACGATCACAAACTCCGATCGCTCTTGCCAATAATTCAACCCATCGCGCAGCAGGTCCGTATCCACCTCGCGCCGCTCCGCTCTCGCGGCCAAATGCGGCGCCAATGGCGCCGCAAACCGCTGCGGGCACACCCGCTCCAGCTCCCCCGGCCGCCCGGCCGCTTCCCATAAAATGAGCCCATCGTCGTCATTACCGCTCGCCACCGGCTTGTACACGCCGACCGCGTGCCCCGCTGCGCGGACTGCGCGTGCGATCGCCGCCGCCAAGTACGTCTTTCCCACGCCCGTGTCGGTACCGGTGATGAACAAACCCGGCGGTTTCCGCGTCATGCGTAAGAGCGTATCATCTAATGTCCGACGCAGGAATTGTCTCAATTGCGCCCGATCCATGCCCGAATCGAAAGCCACCCTCGGCCTCATCCAGATGTCCTGCACCGCCGACAAGCGGCAGAACGTCGATAAGGCGCTTTCGCGCATCACCGAGGCCGCCAGCGCGCGGTGCTCAGGTCATCTGCCTTCAGGAGCTCTTCGCCGGCCTGTACTTCTGCCAAAGCGAAGACCATCGCCAGTTCGACCTCGCCGAGCCGATCCCCGGGCCAACCAGCGAAGCCCTCGCCGCCGCTGCAAAAAAACACGGAGTCGTTATCGTCGGTTCGCTCTTCGAGCGCCGCGCCGCCGGGCTGTATCACAACACCGCGGTCGTGTTCGATGCCGACGGCTCGACCGCCGGCGTCTACCGCAAGATGCACATCCCCGACGACCCCAACTACTACGAGAAGTTTTACTTCACGCCCGGCGACCTCGGCTTCCGCTCGTTCGCGACGCAGCACGGCGCGGTCGGCCCCTGCGTGTGCTGGGACCAGTGGTATCCCGAAGCCGCTCGGCTCACCGCGCTGGCAGGCGCCGAGATGATCTTCTATCCCACCGCCATCGGCTGGCTCCACGATGAGAAGGTGCCTTACGGCGCAAGCCAGCACAGCGCCTGGGAGACGATGATGCGCAGCCACGCGATCGCAAACGGCGTGTTCGTAGCCGCGGTCAACCGCGTCGGCCGCGAAGGCGGAATCGAGTTCTGGGGCGGCTCGTTCGTCGCCGACCCCAACGGCAACCTGCTGGCCAAGGCGTCACACGACCGCGAGGAAACGCTGATCGTCGAGTGCGAGCTCGACAAGATCGACGTCGTCCGCACCCACTGGCCTTTCCTCCGCGACAGGCGGATCGATGCGTACGAGGATTTGACGAAACGGTTTCGGGATTGAACCCGCTGCGCGGAATGACGAATGCCGAAATCCGAATGTCGAACGAAGGTCCAATGTCGAATGTCGAAGACTCGCTGCGGCGAGACGAAGGCGCATTGCGCGGTGTGAAAGGCGACTCGGTCCGGCCAGTTGTGATTGGCTTGATTTTCGTCGCGGTCCCGCTACTCACAATGGTAATTGTCGCGATTCACCGTCCGCAACCAAAGACGCCGGAGACATATACCGGACCATTTCGCCTGGGAATGACCTACGACGAAGCGAAGAAGCACTTGCCGGCCGATAGCTATCTATCCAAAGCGTTCTATGGAGAGCCACCGCCGGGCGAGCCTGTTTGGTACACGCTCACACAGGAAGTAGACGGTGGTTACGGCACACTCTTTTTGGCGCTGACAAGAAGATAATGGGATATTCTCGTTGGCAATTACCTTGAAGACGACTCGCTCAAAGCGAAGCCCTCCAAGTCAACTGGCTACAAGTCACGCGACACCAATTCACCAGACACCCCGTCGTCATTCGTCCTTCGTCATTGACCAAAACGCGTCATGGAACAACCAACGCCACGTTCGCTTGGATACAAGATGCCCGCGGAATGGGCGGCGCACGCCGCCACCTGGCTCGCCTGGCCGCATAAAGAAGCCAGTTGGCCGGGCAACTTCGCGCCCATCCCGCCGCTGTACGCGCGCCTCGTCAAAATCCTCGCTGAGTACGAGCACGTCAACATCCTCGCCGGCGGCCACAGCGTTCCCGGCGGCGTGAGCGTGCACCACCAGGCAGAGCAGCTCGTCGGTGACATCAAAAACGTCACGCTCTGGGACATCCCGACCAACGACGCCTGGGTGCGCGACCACGGCCCGACGTTTCTCGTCGGTCCGACCGACCAGCCGCGAGCCCTCGTTGATTGGGGCTACAACGCCTGGGGCGGCAAATACCCGCCGTTCGATCTCGACGACGCGGTGCCCGAGCATATCGCAATTCGCCAAGGCCGCCGCTTGTTCTCGCCGGGCATCATCATGGAAGGGGGCGCGATCGACACCAACGGCCGCGGCACCGTGCTCACGACCGAAGAGTGCCTGCTCAACAAAAACCGCAACCCGCAGCTCACCAAGGCCGACGTCGAGCAGTACCTCTGCGAGTACCTCGGCGCGACGAACATCCTCTGGCTCGGCCGCGGCATCGTCGGCGACGACACGGACGGGCACATCGACGAGCTGGCCCGCTTCGTCAACGAAACCACCGTCGTCGCGCCGTTGGAAGAAGATCGAGAGCGACGAGAACTACGCGCCGCTCCGTGAAAACTTCGACCGCCTCAAATCGATGCGCGACCAAGACGGCCGCCCGCTCGACGTCGTCCCGCTCCCGATGCCGCAGCCGATGTTCTACGACGACCAGCGACTCCCGGCTTGCTATTGCAACTTCTACATCGCCAACGGCATCGTGATCGCGCCGCAGTACGACGACCCGGCGGATGCCGCCGTGCTTGATCTATTGCGGTCGCTGTTTATCGGCCGTGAAGTGATCGGTCTGCCCGCGCGGAGCTCGTCTGGGGTCTGGGGGCCTTCCATTGCATCACGCAGCAGGAACCTGCGGGGTGAGTGGAGTGTGGGCGAATGTGGGCTAGAGGGTCATTTTGGGTGTGATTCGCTCGGGAAAACACGGTGTTTTTGCGAGGTGCAATGAACCACTCAGCACCAAATTGAGGTGACGTGCGTATTTCCGGGGAATAACGTGCGTTTTGGGGCCGTATAGACCTCACGCAAATCAGCTATGAGGGAGGGGAAGGGCCCCTTGGCAGCACTGTATATGTTCTAATGTTCACTACAGAGCTCTAAGGAAGCCAGGAAACCAAGAGAAAGATTGCTCTTCAATTTAACGTTCAACGCTCGCCCGGCGCCGGAACGCGTGGAGTGTGAGGGAAGACTTCACCTGGCGCCGATGGCGGAGACAATTCATCAATCGCCTTCTTCATGCCATGCGCATCTTCCAACGGCGTAAGCCGTCCCGCTTCAGACGTATCGGCCGGCGCTACCGCACTGGTCGGAGCGGCGGGGTAATACTGTATCGAGTCCACAACCGTAGCATGATCGACTGGTAATGTGTTCGGCGGCGCGAGCA
This sequence comes from Pirellulales bacterium, assembly GCA_963829655.1. Lineage (GTDB taxonomy): Bacteria > Planctomycetota > Planctomycetia > Pirellulales > JALHPA01 > JBBDYH01. The sequence continues at coordinate 2,564,586 of CAWHJG010000002.1, read as the reverse complement.
CTGGGACAGGAGCGGGGCCTACAGCCGGCCCCATCATGTCCGTCCAATAACCCTCGACCGTCTTGGTCCATTTACCGCCGATCCACTGGAACGTGTAAAACGGTCCGGTGTGTTCACCGGTCGATACCTCGATTTCACCAGGCCCGATCAGCTCCATTACATTAATCGGCTCCTTGGTCAGTTTTGCGGTGAGCTTCTGGATCTGCTTGATATCGGCTTCCAGAATCGCTCCGCGCACCTCGCCGACCGGCGGAAGCTTCACCCACGGCCGCCATAGCGCCAGAATCGCGGCAAAAACAACCGCCCCCACAACCAGTCCCGCCAAACCAACCTGCCACGATCGCACGTCAATTCGTTTCTCATCCATGAATCACCTCATTTGCATTGACGGCACCCTGATTAATTTCTAAGGAAACCAGGAAACCAAGAAACAAATTACATTTCACCATGCAGCTTTTCTGGCTTCCTGGATTCCTCAGAGTACTTCGCATTGGTACTCCACTTGCGTTGGAATGTCCAACACCGCCCCGTTCACGGATCGCCGGGCGCACGCGGTCGTGGCACATCATCCGGCGCACCCGAAGCGCGATTCAGCGGGCGGAAGAACGGGTTGTGTTGGCCCAACAGCCGCCTGCCCCTGCGCAAAGTCTCTCGGCCCCTTGTTGGTATATGTCGATCCACCAGCGATTCCGGGGCCTGACAAAGGCCGGGGCGGTGGCGGCGCAACAGGCGTCGGCGCGCATTTAGCACTTGTCGGCGCCATTTCCACAGGGGTCGCTACCGAGCCCCAATTGATCATTGGCGCATGATTCACGATTTCGGCGGGTGGGGGCGGGGGATAAGACGGCAGCTCCATCGTTGCAATATAACCCGAACTTGTCTTCTCCCACTTGCGCCGACCAGTTCGAAGGTGAAGAACTCGAGCGTGCGTTCGATCGTCACCTCAATGGTTCCATTCTCTTGCACTTCCATCGACTGGATCGGATCTTTCGCAAGCTGCGCCGTGAGCTTCTGGATTTGCTTGATATCGGCTTCCGGAATATTCCCGCGCACCTCGCCGATCGGCGGCAGTTTCTCCCACGGCCGCCACAACGCCAGTATCGCCGCAAACACAACCGCCCCCACAATCAGTCCGGCCAAACCAACCTGCCACGACCGCACGTCGATCCGTTTCTCATCCATGAATCACCTCATTTGCAAAAGCCCCACGCGAGAAGTAATGCGCCGATCGTCCACGCACTGCCGAACAAGATCATCAGCGGAAATCCTACTACGTCCGGCTTTCCAGCTCCCGGCCACAGATGAGTGACCAGCACGCAGAATAGGAACACCGCTCCGACCAGCGCCACACCCATCAACACCAAGGCGCAACCCCGCCGCTCAGGCACCGTCGCAGGATAATCGGCATCCTTCGCCTCGTCCATGCGATCGGCCGGCGTGAGCCCTTGCGGCGCTTCGTACGGGTTCTCGTCCAATTGGCGCAAGCTCCCTCAGTTTCTGAAGCGCTCATGGTACGAATACGATTCGGCCCCATCTCGCACCTCTTTCACGCGGCCATCCTCGAAGATGACCTCTGTCGTGATCCACAGCTGCCGCTTGTTATCTCGATCGGTTCGGTACGACCACCGTTGAAGGTCACTGGAATGCGGAATACCCATCCTCTCGTTGACTTCGTCTCGCGTCATCCCTGGCTCGACGAGATGCGCATTCCATGGCCGCGTTTGCGTCGGTTGCCACTGAAGTCGCCACCACGCCAAAAGCGACGCGATTAAAGCGATCAACAGAAGCAGCAGCATCAGCGAGAAGCGGGGCCGCGATGATAGACTGTCTGGATTCTCAGCCATCCCGCCATTTTAGCCGATCGATTGGTTATTGAACTCACGGCATCTACCACTCCCTGTCCCTCACTTGCGAGCGAGACTTAACCCACAACGCTCCGCCGCAACAGAAGACCGCTAGGACAAACGTGACCGCACCCGGCTCCGGGACCGGATACACGTATCGAAATCCCTCTCCATCGACCGGCGTCAGATCGGGCCCGCCGTCCATGCGCACCAGCGTCTGGCGAAAGAACTCCAGCTCCAGGTCGGGGCCGGTGACATCCGCGCGAAACAACGTGCGGTCCATCGGCGGGCCATGCTCGACGGTGAACATGGCCGTGAGCAGGATCTGTCTGGCACGGTCCTCAATCCGCGCGGTCTTGCGGATTGTTTTGAAAGGCCGCCTCGTTGCCCACCAGAACAAAGTCGGCCGTTGTGATCTTCCCGGTGTTCCCTTGTTGCTCCTCGATGGTGAGCATTCCGTTCATCCCAAAGTGGAGCATGAACGGATTCGGCAACCCGCCGGGAACTCCTGGCCCCTCGGGACCGGGAAGGTAAACGAGCCTCGCGGTCGCCGGGTCGAGCGCGACTTCGAACTGCGCAAACAGCGCCGAGGGGAGCGCGCAGTAAATCAACGCCGCAGCCAATAAATGACGTTTCATACGGGTACTCCTTTGCAACTCGATTCGATTTGCCGGAGGAGCGCGTGCCAACGAGCACAAGAGTACGACCGCACGCCCCCATCGGGCCATTGTCGGCCTAGGCGAAGAGCGATTGCAAGAAAGGCAAACGGCCGGCAGGTTTTGGTGGCCAATGCTGTGGCGACGATCTAGCAGCGGGTCCTTCGGCGCCATGACGCCAAAAAGGCGCACACCGCAACACCCACGATCAGCGTCACGCATGTTCCCGGCTCGGGCACAGTTAGCAGAGTAACTTCGCCCGTGTCATAGAGCCGGCTTAAATCCCAAGACGTGGGGTATGGCACGTAGATCTCCGAGAACCGATTTGCCGGATCGAGCGCCTGGCCCCAATCGAACAGGTCAAACGTCGTTCCAACTAAGCTCTCTAGATTTCCGATTTCATCCGAAAAGTAGATCGACAACGTACCACCGAGCTTTGGTGTAATATTCGGCCCCACGGTAATTGTCGAGTGCCAATCGCCGTCGTCGATTTTCATGACGAGTAATCCATTCGTCAGGTCGAAGCCGTCAGTAACAACAACGCCAAAGTCATGGTCCGACACGATGAGATATTCGGGATCAATACTACGCAATGTACCGTCGGGAAGAATTGCTTTGCCAAACGTGGTCGCATCCGGCACGAAGCCTGTTGCTGAACGCAGGTCGGCGTTCGTGATAGCGGCGCGCCAAACAATGCGCCAGTCAAGTCAGCTCCCGTGAGGTCTGCCCCTGCCAAGTGAGCACTGTTCAGATTAGCGTTCAAAAAACTTGCGCCTTCAAGTATGGAGTGAGTAAAGAAAGCGTCTGTCAGGTCTTGCTCCGAGAAATTCCAGCCGCGCATGTTATTCTGCGTCAGGTCAATTCCCGCAAGATGTTTTTGTTTGTAGCTGGCGGTCGAATACAACTGCTCTGCCGTAAAGCCGCGGTTAGCAAGAGACCTGAGCCGCGCTTCAGACACGATTGCGTCGGTGAAATCGGCCCCCGTCATATTGGCAACCTCAAGGAAGGCGCGACGAAGGTCGGCGCCACGGAAATTGGCTCCGACTAGCGATGAATGCGAGAGAAACGTGTTATACAAAATTGCCTGTGAAAGATCGGACCCATCAAGCTTCGTGTTCCATAGCTCCATCCGCGTCATATCCTGTCCCGCGAAATTCCAGCCCGACAAGTCAAGGCCCACGAACGAAGTGGCCGTCAGCTGTTTCAACTTGTAACTGGCGGTCGAATAGAGTTGGTTCGCCGTGAACCCTTCCGCTGAGCCAAATTGCCCTTCAATGATGACCGCATCGGTAAAATCCGCGCCGAACAGCGTTGAACGGCCGAAGGCTGTTAAAGTCAAATTGGCTTCTCGGAAATTAGCTCCATTCAGAGTGGCGAATCGAAGTCCGGAATTGGTTACGGTTGCACCTCCAAAGTTAGCATTGGTCAGATTTGAGCCGGAAAAAACCGATCTATGTAAGTTTGATTCAATGAACGAAGCGCCGCTCAAGTCGAAGTTCCGCAGGTCAGCTTGTTCAAGCATCATGCGATCGAGTTGAACGCCGGGTCCCGGTGTGATGTTTTCAGTGCCAGGGATCACTTGTTCGTCAGTCCAACGAAAGATCGCCCCCTGGGCGATCACGGCAATTGCCCAAATTGCAAAAGTCAGGAGCGCGCAGAATTGCCTCATCTCAGCCCCCGTCCGTGTATCCGCTCAGCCGTACGTAGATGCCGCCCACTCCAACGCACGCGAGCATCAGCAGCAGCCATGTGCCTGGCTCGGGAATTGTAGGAGGAACGACTACCGGCCCTATATTTGAAATCTTTCGATTGGCGTCGAAGCCGGCGTTGTCCGTGTGCTGACTCGTATACTCAGAGATGCGACCGGGAGAGAAGAATGGGTCCGCACCATAGGGGTGCAAAAAGCTGAAGCCGGTGAACACTGTTTCATCCGAGACTGTAATCGGCGGACCGACGTACCGGTAGGTCACGTTGAGCGAGGTGCCGAAGTCAAGTGGAATGACCGACGGACCGTCAACGCCCACGCGTTGGGCCTGGAAAGTGAAGCCTGGCCCAGCGGTAACGCCCGAGATCGCCGCAAGATGGTCTACATCGTAAATCGTGATGAAATCCTGCGAGCCGACGACGCCGGGTGCAAGCACACCGTTTCCCGCGTCAAGCCGCTGCCTGCCCGGCAGCGTGGAGAACAGGAGCTGATAGTTGTATCGAAACAGGTTTCCCTCCGGCACAATGTCAACCAACTCGGCCGAGAAGCCGGCCTGTGAAGTTCGCGTGCCCGAGACGGCAAGAGCAATAACGAGTGCGACAAGACCAGATCGCCGACCAAAGAGGCGTCGCCGAAGCGTTGCGACGCCCAGGCACCCGAGCATCAGCAGCAACCATGTGCTTGGTTCAGGAATTAAGGACACGGGCACTTCCACCGGCCCAAGAATTGAAATCTTTTGACCGGCTTCTTTGCCAAAGCTGTCTGTGAACTGGCTTGAATACTGGGCGACACGTATGAAGTATATTTGTGGGTTATATGGGCTTAAGAAGCTGAAGCCCGTGAAAATTGTCTCCTCCGAGACCGTCATCGGAGGCCCAACGTACCGATAGGTCACGTTGAGCATGACGCCAATGTCAAGCGGGATGATTCCCGGGGCGTCAACGCCTACCGGTTGAACTTGGAATGTGAACCCTGGCCCGGCAGTTACGCCAGAAATTTCCGGGGGTATACCGACGTCGTAAATCGTGATGAAATCCTGCGAGCCGAGCATACCGGGTGCGAGCACACCGTTTCCCGCATCCAGCCGCTGCCTGCCCGGTAGCGTTTGAAAGATCAGTTGATAGTTGTACCGAAAGAGGTTTCCCTCGGGCACGATATCGACCAGCTCGGCCGAGAAGCCGGCGTGGGCCGCGCAAGGCGCGGTTGCGAGGGCGAAAACCGCGACGATCAACGTCAACAGCGCACGGCGGACCGGGATGTGTCGCCTCTCTCGCATAGCAAGATGATCCCAAGCCGTTGCGGCGATTGCAAGAAAGTTCGCGTTAGGAACAGGCAAGGGGCCGGTCGGCTACAATACCCGTGGATGAGGCCAGGGAGCACAAACGTCGAACGTTCAACGTCCAACATCGAACGTCGAACGGCGGCAAAGATGTACGGCCGGTGCTAGTTCCTGGCGACCTCCGGGTCTCCGGCAATCCGGCCGTTACAATACGCGCATGGACGAGAAGCCCCCGCGCCGCTTAGGCCGATTTAGCCTGCGGACACTCTTTGTGTTCATCGCATTGGTCGCCGTTTGGCTTGCATGGAACCTGAATTGGATTCGGCAAAGGCGGGAATTTGTCCACCGATTAGAGTTGGACACCTCGGACATCTTGACAGTGGATCGCTTCGATTCTGTTCACAGGGCGCCGGTCTACTGTGGTTGTTCGGTGAGAAAGGCGTACAGTATATCTTGCTGCCATCCGAATCGGACTTTGCGGAAGCTCGCCGACTCTTCCCCGAGGCACAGATTGACCGCGTGCCCGAGTGGATGTGGCAGGGCGAGTACTTGCGACGCGCCGACCGTAGCCAATGAGATTGTTAATCGGTCTCGATGCCCGAATAGATCGATGGACGAGAACCGGTACAAAGCGCCGGAGAGTGAACTGGAACAAGCATCAACGCGCACGCCTCCGCATGGCGCCGGGGAACGTGCCTGGCAGGCACTCTTTTGGGCGGTAGTCGGATTTGTCGGCGGCACCGGAATCATAGCGCCATTGGTGCTTTCAACTGATCCTCGTGTGAGGATGATTACCGGCATGGTCGTTGGAGGTATCCCGGCAGCCATCGTGGGTCTTTGGTATGGCTTCAGGAAACTTCGCCGCCCGTAAGGCTCAAGACGTGCGGCCAAGTCGCTCTGGCGAATGGCTGCAATAACCGCATGGACGTGAAACACGACAAAGCGCCGGAGCTCCTTCGGCCGGCGTTCTTTTTGCGCGGGTAGAATGGCGCGGTATGCCAGAATCCAGCCAGCTCGACAGTAGTGGACCGCCAGCTCGCAGTCGCGCGATACTGCGTAAGGCGAAAAAGGGAGCAATTAGGGTGGGCATCGGCGTGTTCGTCGTAATGCTCATCTTCTGCGTTGTCATTCGCACGTTGCAGTTCAGGACGATTGGGTGGACCGCCTTTTCGATGCTTCTTCGTTTTGACTTACTTATCGCGTTATCTTACGCCGCAGGTGGGGCGTTTATCGGTGCGACAACCGGAGCAATCCTCGCACTTCAGGGAATTGGCAGTCGAAAAGCATTGAGCGAACCGGAAAAGCATCCGTTGGACTGAACAACTATTTCAAAGTGCATGACTACCCGCGTCAGTGCATTTAGTTGTGCCGGTCCGCTGGACCTCAGACGATGATGGTGCGGCGATAATCACCGGCCTTACGGCCGGTGCTATTTCCTACCGACCCTCCGGGTCTCGGGCAAAGGCGGCCGCGGCCATTGCAGTGTTTTTTGGTTCCGGGCCTCGCTGCGCAAACCCGGAACGTACCATATCTTGTTGTGTACAGGCGTCCCAACCACAAGATATGGTAGCCGCAAAAAAGATGCAGAAATTTTGGTCGAGGACATTGACAAATAGACAGTAGTATGTAGAATCACACCAGATCGCACGGTATCGCAGGATCGCTGGGCCTGAAAGCCTGGTACTTCCACGAGCCCACGCCGGCTTGGCGGCCCTCCTCAAAAAGAGCCGCCCGGCCGCCGTGGGCTTTTTTATGCGCGGCCAGAGAGGGGGATAGGGAGGTGCTGGAGATGTTGGAGATGAAGACAAAAGTAATTTCTGCATCCCCGATCTCCCCTTTATCCCCATATCCCCTTCTCTGCGCCTCCGTGCCTCTGTGGTTTTACTGATCACCTCAATCGGAGAAAGAGCATGAAAACACCACTCACGCTCGCCACGATCGCCTTCAGCGTGCCGCTCGCCGGCGTGGCGGCCGACGTGCCGCTGCCGGACGTCAGCAACCTCACCGCCACGGCGATGCTCGGCTGGTACGCCTGGCACACGGCCTCGCGGACCATTCCCGAGCTGGTTGCCAACTTCCGCGCTGAATTGGCCGCGGAGCGCGACGACCACGGCGCCGCGGTCGAATGCTTTTGCCACGAGCTGCGGGCGCAGCGGTCGGATCGAGACGGGCACCACCGGGAACTGATTGCGGCCATAGAACAACTTGCATGCAACAAAACCACCGAGACACTGAGGTCACGGAGAAGAGCAATCGGAACATCTCAAAATCAAGAGGGGACCTGATCCCATGATCCATCCCCCAGACTACATCAAGCATTTCCTCACCGTCGCCCAGCGCGACCAGGTCTGCACGCTGGCTTCCTACGGCATCCCCGACGAGCGCGCCGTTGAGGCCGCCGGCATCACGATCGAGATGCTCGAGATGGAGGAGCATTTTGACGCCCACTTTGCGGATCGGCTCGCGCACAGCCGCTTGTGCAGCGAGGTCAACGTGCTGCGCGACGTGATTAGTGCGGCTAAAGACAAGAGGACCTGGCGGGCCGCCGCCTGGCTACTGGAGCGTCTCCATCCAGAGCGCTACGCGCTCCGCAAGCCGTTTACGTTCACACGTGGGCAGCTTGAGGAGCATCTGCGCCGCACCGGCGCATTGGTCGCAAGCATGCTCCCCACTGACATTCAGCGACTCGTTGAAAAACAAATTCAGGATCTCATCACCGACATCCACGTTGTCGAAAACTCCCATGCAGACCAACCCAGCTCACCACCGCCGAAAACTATCACGTGCCCGACGCCACGCCCTGGCGATTGCGGGACACCCGATCACGACGGACCTGCGCCGCCAGAACCAAACTGACCCCGCCTCCCTCCCCTTGCTCGACTGGTCCCGTCACTTCCTGCCTAACCATTTTTCAATGCCCTCCACCTCCCCAATGCACACGTGGTTGGCCGAACAACTCGATCAGATGCGCACAGCAGCGCGGGCAGAAGGTGAACTTGCTTGGCCCGCGAGGGGGAGCGAAGAGCACGATCGGCACGCTGGCGTTCGTGCTTCGCGCGCGTGCTCGAAGGCGACGAGCCTTACATTTGGATCGTGTCAGACACGAAGCACCAGGCGATCGCGCACCTGGAGAATATCAAGGACGAGCTGGTGGGGAATGAGCTGCTGGCCGCGGCGTATCCGCAGTCGATCGGTTTGGGTGCCACTGCTAGCTTGCCCAGCAGTGGCACCTTCCGCTCCAACCGCATCAGGCTCTCAAGCGGCGCGACCATCGAAGCCTTCGGCACCGGCCAGCGAATCCGCGGGCGACGCCGCGCGCGAACCGACCAACGCTGATCGTCTGCGATGATCTGGAAAACGACTCGCACATCACGTCGGCGGCCGCGCGCGAACGTTCGCGCTCGTGGTTCCACAGCCTGCTGCTCAAAGCCGGCACGAAGCGAACCAACATCGTCAACCTGGCCACCGCGCTGCACCGCGAGGCGCTCGCCATGCAGCTTCACGCGACCGCGGGTTGGACCAGCCGCCGTTTTGCGGCGATTGAATCGTGGCCCGAGCGGCTCGACCTCTGGCACCAGTGGGAACAGCGCTACACCGGCCTCGACAACGCGAACCGCAAGGGCGACGCGCGTGCGTTTTACGACGCCAATGCCGCCGCGATGAACGCCGGGGCGGCGGTGCTTTGGCCCGACGAAGAGGACCTTTACACGCTGATGTGCATGCGCGTCGAGAGCGGGCGGACGGCGTTTGAGCGCGAGAAGCAGAACCAGCCGGTCAACCCGGACTTGTGCGAGTTCCCCGAGGAATACTTCGACGAGGCGATTTGGTTTGAGCAGTGGCCGCGCGATCCAATCGTGACCGTAATCGCGCTCGACCCGAGCAAAGGGGCCGACGCACGGCGTGGCGACTACTCCGCGTTTGTGCTGGTGGCGGTGGATCGCGCGGGCGTGATCTACGTCGAAGCCGATCTGGCGCGGCGGCCGACGCCGCGGATCGTTGAAGACGGGATCGAGCTGTGCCTGCGCTGGCAGCCGAGCACGCTCGGGATCGAAGCCAACCAGTTCCAGGAGCTGCTCGCGGCCGATTTTCAGCGCGCGGCGGCCGCTCGCGGGATGTTCGCGCTGGCGATCGAGCCGCTGGAAAATCACGCCCCAAAGGCCGTGCGGGTTCGCAAGCTGGGGCCGCACCTGTCCGCGCGGCGGCTGCGTTTCAAGGCGGACTCGCACGGCACGCGCCTATTGGTCGATCAGTTGCGCGAGTTCCCGCTGGCCGAGCACGACGACGGGCCGGACGCGCTGGAGATGGCGATCCGGCTGGCGGAGTCGGTGCTCATGGGCGCGCGTGAGTCCCGACCGTTTGGGAAACCGACTTCCTATTAGTGTTTAGCAATCAAGAAAAAGCCACGCCCACGCGAATGACGAATGCCAAAATCCGAATGCCAAACGAATGACGAATGCCCAATGACGAATATTGCACCAGCTAACGCGGCTAACCTTCGACATTCGTCATTGGGGCTTCGTTCGTCATTCTGGTTTCGTCATTCGGGCTTACACAAAAACTCAACGTCTTAGGAAACTCAACATGACCAAACTTCTCGACCATATCCAAAAGCGTTTGACCGAAGCCTGTGACGACTTGTGGGACACATTTGTTGATCCATTGGAGCCATTTTGCGACAGCGACGACGGCGCGCGGTGGTTACCGCTGGGCACCGAAGTTGATTCGCTCGGCCTCGGCGGCGTCGGCCCGATCAGCGAGGCGCAGCTTCGCGACATCCGCAATCAGTGCCGACTGTTGGCCGCCACCAACGAGTTCGCCATCAACGGCCACGAAAACCGCGTGAGCTACATCGTCGGAAGCGGACACAGCTATCGCGCGGTGGTTCGCAAAGGGCAGACGGCGCCGCGGGAACTGAGCGACGCCGTCCAAGCCGAGCTCGACGAGTTCCTCCGACAAAGCTCGTGGCAGCGGCGGCAGGAGGAGATTGTCCGCCGCCGCGACCGCGACGGTGAGGTGTTCCTGCGGTTCTTCACAGCGGCCGACGGCGCGACGCGCGTACGATTTGTCGAGCCCGGCCAGGTCGCCACTCCCCCGTCGCGCACCGCCGAGCCGTCGCACCGCCTGGGCATCGTCACCGATCGGCACGACGTCGAGACCGTCGCCGGCTACTACATCGATGGCGAGCTGGTCGATGCCGCCGACATCCAGCACCGCAAGGCCAACGTCGATGCCAACGTCCGCCGCGGGCTGCCGCTCTTCTACCCGGTGCGAAAGAACCTCCGCCGCGCCGAAAAGTTGCTGCGGAACATGAGCGTGGTGTCGGAGATCCAGTCGGCGATCGCGCTGGTGCGGCGTCACCGCTACGGCACGCGCAGGGCGCTCGAGCAGTTTGCCGCCGCGCAGGCCGACGCCACCGCCACGAGCGCCGCCACCGGCCGCGCGACGCACTTCAAGCGGTACGCACCCGGCACGATCCTCGACGCCCACACCGACGTGGAATACGACTTCCCCGCCGCCGCGCTCGACGCGGCCGCCTACGTGGCCGTGCTGCAGGCCGAGCTGCGGGCGATCGCCAGCCGCCTGGTCATGCCCGAGTTCATGCTGACCAGCGACGCATCGAACGCGAACTACTCCTCGACGATGGTGGCCGAGGGCCCGGCGATGCGGATGTTCGCGCGGCTGCAGGCCGAGCAGGTCGCCGACGATTTGGAGGTGATGTGGCGCGTGGTGCGCGGGGCGGTGGCCGCGGGCCGCCTGCCGAGCGAAGCAACGAGCGCGATCGAGATTCAGGCCACGGCACCCTCCCTGGCCGTGCGCGATCAGCTTGAAGAGGCGCAGCGACTTCGCCATCGAGCACGAACGCGGGATTCTATCGCCGCAAACGTGGTCGCAGCGGACGGGGCTGGATTATGAGCAGGAGCAGGCGAATTTGGCGGCACATGGCGGAATGACGAATGCCGAAATCCGAATGCCAAACGAATGACCAATGACCGAGCACCAATGACCAACGAAAACCCTCGAACTCATGAAACCGCTCGCTGTTTACGCCTTACCACCGCCGCGGCAATTACTCCGGCGAGAAGGCTGATCAACAATGCGGCAAACGAATTTCCGATCGACAGGAACTCCAGATATCCAGGCGGTATTCGTTGGAACACAGGTCCATCGGGAGATGCGCCTCCAAATGGATCTGCTCCGAACTGCTCCTCAACCGCTTCAACTGCTTCTTGAACTAATGGTAGTCGGATCGCCAACCCCCTAATTATTCTGTGCGGCAACATTTCGAATCGAGAATACAGACACCACCCATATGCCAAACCAAACACTGCAAACACGACAAAAAATGTCCGGTGCTGTTTGGCGAGCAAAGCCGCCGAGATTGCAGCCGCATAGATCACGTAGGTTAGCGTCAGTATCGAGGCTTGCCACCAATCGGTGCGGTACACCAACCCCGCGATGTACACCGCCGAAATCGCCACCACCCCCATCAACATCCGCAATGAAAACATTCACCACCTCGCTAAGCGCCCGTGCTCTGTCCGTTTGCGGCCCTTCGTCTCACGATGGTTTCGGCAAGGCCTCCAGCAAGGAAACTGATCCACACCGCATAAAAGGAGTGTCCAATCGCCATGAATGCAGCGAGATCACTATCTCCCCATCGAGAACGTCCGGCATGAATAAGCCCCAGGCTCCATCTTTGTGGTCCTATCCAGCCAGCCAACGCATTCAATGTCGCCTGTGGCAGGAGTAGCAGTTCCAACCAAACACACAATCCGTATGCGAGCCCGAACACAACAAACGCGACAAAAAACACACGCTTTTCGCGTGCAACAATTGCCGCTGTTAGTGCCGCCGCATAGATCACATAAGTCAAAGTCAGAGCTACCGGCTCCCAAAATTGCGATCGATCAAAGATGCCCGCAATGTACACGGCGGCAATTGCCACCACCGCAAATAGCATCCGCAACGAGAACATGCAACCCTCCTTCGAAACCTTCTGCCACTATAGCCGCTTTACGCAGGAATTCTCTAAGGAATCCAGGAAAGCTCCTGGTTTCTCGCCGCAGCGAGTCGCCGTGGCGACCTGGCTTCCTTAGCGGCCTTCTCCGAGGCCCAAAAAACTTTTTCCGGGCCAGTTGACTGTAATATGGACATGTGTACAATTATGCTAGCATAACGAAAAAGACGCTGATGAGCTATGACGACCACAACCCGACGACCTGCGACCACGCCGGGCAACTGCGACAAAGTGCCGCAGGCCTTGGCCGCTTAGAACGAACTTTTGTGCGACGCCTTGCGCCCGGCTTCCACGGCCGCGCCGTGCTGGAGCTCGCCATCCAGGATGGAACGATTCAACATATACGCAGGACGCTGGAGAGAGTGGAGAAGTAGGTGCGAACCAATGACGAATGCCGAAGCCAGAATGACGAACGAAGCCCCAATGTCGAATGACGAACATTGGCCACCGCGGCCTGAACATCGTTCGTCATTCGGAATTCGTCATTGATTCGACATTCGGATTTCGACATTAGTCATTTCGCCTCCCCGGGTATTTGAACGGGCTCGCTCTGTTTTACTTGTCTAGGCGGGTAAACGAGCGGGTATCGAACAAGGCCCAGCGACGCAAGCGCGAGGTAACTCGCGCGTGTGCCGCTGGGCCTTTTTTATTTGGGAGATAGGGGGATGCAGAAGGAGATGAGGGGATATGGCAGGGGATATGGGGATGAAGGCAGTGAGACAACAAGACTCCAACAACACCAAGGAGATAAGGGGATACGGCAGGGGATAGGGGATGAAGGCAAGAGACAAGGAGATTCCAACATGACGCACTCAAGCGATCTACCGATGTCTCTGTTCATCCCCTCATCCCCCCTCTATCCCCCTATCCCCTTCTCTGGAAACAGATGCCTCAACGAAAGGAACCAAAGATGGTTGAACAACTGCAAGAGTATTGCTCCTCGCGCGGGCTATCGATCCCGCTGGACCGCGCGGACGCGGTGATCCGCGGCGTGAAACTGCTCGGCCTGACCTCTAAGAACGGCCGCGAGTATCCGCCGGCCGTGCTCGAGCGGGCCCGCGTGCTGTACGAAGCCGCCAAGGTCAACGTGAACCATCCCAAGGGTCACCCTTCGGCGCCGCGCGATTACCAGGACCGCATTGGCGTGATCCGCAGCGTCGAGGTCCGCGCGGGCGAGGGGCTGTTTGGCGACCTGCACTACAACCCCAAACACGTGCTGGCCGAGCAGCTCGCGTGGGACGCCGAGCACGCGCCGGAAAACGTCGGCTTCTCGCACAACGTGAAGGCACGCACGTCGCGCCGCGGCGAGGCGGTGATCGTCGAAGAGATTCTGGCGGTCAACAGCGTGGACCTCGTCGCCGACCCCGCCACCACCAGCGGGTTGTTCGAAGGCGAGGAACCGGAAAGTGATTCTGGTGGGGCTTCGGTCGCGGCGACCTCGACCCCCCCTACGCCGGACCTCGCCATGCAAATCGCGCCATTGGGCGAACAGGTCGCGGCACTTCGCGCGGAGATCACGGAGCAGCGCCGCGGGGCAGGCACCGAAACGACTCGTCCGCTCGCGCGGGAGCAGGCGCTCGTGGAAGCGTGCGGCGTTAACTCATTGCAAGACTTCCTCAAAGCGATCCGAGCGTAGCGAGTCGCCGAAGCACAACTGAAACCCGAATGACGAAACCAGAATGACGAAACAAACCCGAATGTCGAATGACGAACGATGTTTACGGCACGATAGGGCTCAACCAGTCCTCGTCATTCGTGCTTCGTCATTGATTCGTCATTCGGACTTCGTCATTCGTCATTCACGCACAACGTCACATTAACACAACGTGCTGAACAACAACCAATTCCCCATTCACAAGGAGACCCACCCATGGCAGATTCCCTTCGCTGGCGTTACGGCGAAACCAACCCGATCGTGCTACCGGTCGATAGCGCGACGGTGATCGAGATCGGCGACCTCGTCTATCTCGAAACCGACGACGTGCGGCCCGCCAGCTTCGCTGGCCGACCAGGGCACCGAGGCGCAAAACCAGGAAGCGTTCCACGACAAGTTCGCCGGCGTGGCCATGCAGCGCTCGCGTGCGGGCGACACAACGCCGATCCGCGTGGCCACGCGCGGCGTGTTCGAGTTCCCCTGCCCTTCGGCAACGTTCGAAGTTGGCGCTTTGATCGGCTCAAGCGACAACGCCGGCGGCACCGGTTTGGAACGGCAACAGGTCGAAGGCGTCGCCACCGAGAACCTGGCCGTTGGCCGCTGCGCCAAGCGCGTCAACCCGGCTGCGACGTTGGTGCTGGTCGATATCGTGGCCACGATCAGCCACGGCGGGCCGCAAGCGACGGCATAGCGAAAAACCAGAATGACGAAACCAGAATGACGAACGAATTACCAAGCACCAATGACGAACGATTGTTTTCGTCATTCGACATTCGGACTTCGTTCGTCATTCGGAAATTCGGCATTCGTCACTTTGACAACCCGCCGCACGTGTGGCGGCCAATACCATCAATTCACTCTCTACAACTCAAAGGACTCTCATGTTGAATTATCGCGAACTCAAACGACGTTACCAGCTCGACGGGGCGGCACGCACCGTCACTCACCTGACCGAGGCATTGCGCGAGCAGACACCTCCGCCCGGAGGATTTTTCGCTGCGCGATCTGGCCGAGGCGTTGATCCCCGACGGCCACCACTGGGTGCGGTCGATCGACCCGCACGCGGGCGGCGGCGTGGCGCTGTTAGAAGCCGGCGAGGCGGTCGATGTGACCGCGTTCTCGAACATCACCGGCCAGGTGGTGTACTCGAAGATCATGGAGGCGTATCAGAACGAGGAGTTCGTCGTCAGCCGGCTGGTCGATACCATCCCCACGCGGCTCGACGGCGAAAAGATCCCCGGCATCACGCGAATCGAAGACAAGATCGCCGAGGTGCATCCGGGCATGCCGTATCCGAGCCTCGGCTTTGGCGAGGATTACATCGAGACGCCGAGCACCACCAAGCGCGGCTTCATCGTGCCGGTCACGCGCGAGGCGATCTTCTTCGACCGCACGCACCTGGTGCTGTCGCGCGCCGCGGAGGTCGGCGAGACGCTTGGCCTGAACAAAGAGAAGCGGCTGATCGACCTGTTGGTCGGCGTGACGAACAACTACAAGTGGCGCGGCACGTCGCACAACACGTATCAGACGGCGACGCCGTGGATCAACGTGAAGAACGCCAACGAGCTGGTGGATTGGACCGACGTGGACAACGCCGAGCAGCTCTTTGCCGACATGCTCGACCCGAACACCGGCGAGCCGATCCTGGTGCGGGCGACGCACGTGCTGGTGATGCCGGCGTATCGGCACGCGGCGCACCGCGTGTTCAACGCGCTCGATATCGACTACACGGGCAGCGGCGCGGCGACCACGACGCGCGCGGCCAACCCGCTCGGTCATTACACGGTGCGCGAGAGCCGGCTGGCATATCGGCGGATCGTGGCCAGCGGCGTGAGTGCCACCAACGCCAAGAAGTGGTGGTTTTTGGGCGACTTCCGCCGCGCGTTTGCGTACATGGAGAACTGGCCGATCACGGTCACGCAGGCGCCGCAGAACAGCGAGGCCGACTTCAACCAGGACATCCTGCTGCGGTTCAAGGCGAGCGAGCGCGGCGCGGCCGCGGTGATTAACCCGCGGTACGTGATCAAGAACTTTGACGCATAGCAAACGGAGTGTCTGGTGACCTGGTGGTCTTGGTGACCTGGTGTCAAAACACGAGGCCACCAGGCACCAAGGTCACCAGGCAACTGTCTTACCTGAACGCTGAACCCTGAACCGTGAACCCTTACGCATGCCTACCGACCGCGAACAACTCGAAACGATCAAGTCACACACGCTGGCGCAGCTAGTTTCGCTGCGCGAGAATCCGAAACCGACTTACAACATCGACGGCCAGACCGTCTCATGGACGGCGTATATCTCGTCGCTGGAGCGGACCGTCGAATGGTGCAACGCGCAGCTTGGCGGGCTGGACCCGGCCGAGGTTCACACGCGGGGCACGACGTAAATCCGAAATCTAACTAAACCACGGAGTCACAGAGGCACAGAGCAATCGAATGACCAAGTCTCAATGACCAATGACCAAAATACTGAGCCAAGATCAATTGGTCATTGGTCATTCCTCTCCGTGTTCTCCGTGCCTCTGTGGTTAAACAAAACAAGGAAAAGCAATGTCGATTGAACTCAACATTGGATCCGACTTCACCACCGTCCTCGATGGCTTGGAGTCGCTTGTGTTGCGGCGGGTGGGCACTGCCGTCGATGAGCAAGTCCCGCACGCGCTGCGGATCGCCGTTAGCGAGCGCGAGGCCGCCAGTAGCGGCGGCACACAGTTATTGAGCGACGTGCACTTTCACCTGCCGGCGACCGAAGTGCCGATTTCGCCCGCGCCTACCGACCAACTCATCGACAGTGCAGGCGTGGTGTGGGTTATACAGCAAGTCCAATCCGCTACTTGCGCAACGCGCTGGAACTGCTTGTGCCGACAAGAATGACGAATGCCAAAATCCGAATGCCAAACGAATGACCAATCCCCAATGACCAAGGATCCACCGGCCAACCTGTTAACCTTCGACATTCGTCATTGGGACTTCGTTCGTCATTCTGGTTTCGTCATTCGCGATTTTCCTTCATCCCCCTATCCCGTTCTCTGGAGAATCACCGATGGCCGATACCCTCACCGCCCAAGTCAAAGCCTCCCTCTCCTGGAACTTTCAGGACACGCTCGACGCGTCGATCGTCAAGGACGAATCGGCGCTGGCGTACGACCGAACGCTTGTCGATGGCGTGGCCGCCGACCAGGCCGACAAGGTCTGGCACGACATCCGCGCAGTGGCCGCCGCGGCGAATGACGACCTCGACCTCAACTCGCTCACCAATTCGATCTTCGGTTCGACGATCACGATCAATTTCGCCAAGATCAAGGGGATCCTGATCATGAACATGGCCACGACGGCCGGCGAAGACCTGCTCGTGGGCAGCGCCGCGGCGCAGGCCTGGAGCGCGTGGGTGGGCGCGGCCGACGACCGCGTGCGCGTGCCGGCCGACAGTTGCCTGTTGATTACCAACCGCAAGAGCGGCTGGACCGTGACCAACGGCGCGAGCGACACGCTGCGTATCGCCAACGCGGGAACCGGGTCGATCACGTACCGGATTGCGGTGTTGGGAACGAGCACTTAGACGAAAACCCAAATGACGAAATCCGAATGCCAAACGAATGACGAATGACCAAGCACCAATGACCAATGGTTTCGGCATTTGTTATTCAGATTGGGGCCGCAAGCTACCGCGTAAGTCGCAAGTCTCCTATAATCCCTCGACATGGCAAAGAAAGACAACTCACAACGCCGCAGCCGGATTCTGATTGCCGACGACAACCAGCCGAACGTCGAGCTATTGGAGGCGTTTCTGGCAGAAGTGGATTGCGATATCGCGATCGCCGCCGATGGCCGCGACACGCTAGACAAGGTTTCGAGCTTTCAGCCGGACCTGATCCTGTTGGACGTAATGATGCCGAAGTTATCCGGCTTCGAGGTCTGTCAGAAACTCAAAAGCGATCCCAAGACCAAGAACGTCATGGTCCTGATGGTGACGGCGCTCAACGAGCCCGGCGACATCGAGCGCGGAGTGAAAAGCGGCACCGACGATTTTTTGTCAAAGCCCGTCAATAAGGTCGAGCTAGTCAAGCGCGTGGAGAACATGCTCAAGCTTCGCCACGTGACTGACGAGCTGGAGCGCCTGCGCCAGTACATCCAGGGAATGGAAGACGACGCGGGTCCGGCGAAGTGAGCCTTATCGAGTGGGGGCCTTGTCGTCCGTCTTCTTGTCGGTCGTGGTGGTGGTCGTCGTCGTCTTCTTCTTATCGTCTCCGCAGCCGGTCACGCTGCCGATAAGCACAAATGCGACCGCGGCCGTGCAAACCAGACCCAAGAGCTTCTTAGTCATGAGAGATCTCCAATTTGAATGACAGGAACGCAATCGTTATCGGAGAGATGGCCGCGTTTTGTCAACTGGCTTCGGCGTTTTCCACATATAGCCGCAATTCGGCCAGCTCCCGCTCGAACCCGCCCGATAGGATCGGGAACCGGCACCAGGTCTTGGGATCGAGGTTTTCGTCGTCGAGGTGAAAGCGAGGGCGCGTACCGCTCGCGCTTCCACTGGTTGCGGCACCAGAGGCGGAAGAACCGCTCCACCCAGACGAGCAGCTGCCGAGCATCGTATTGCGGGAACTCGGCGCGCATCAGATTATACACCTCCAGCGGGCTCTGCTTGTCGCGGATGGCCGCGCGCTCGATCGCGTCGAGCAGCTCGTAGGGCATCAGGTCGGCTTCGTCGGTCTGCTTGGCGCTTGCGGGCGCAGCTCGGCGGTCGGGTCTTGCTCGTTGACCGCGCGCAAGGCCGGAATCGGCCCGAGCCCCTCCGGGCCGGTCGTTTCCAGCCACCGCAGCCAGCGGCGGAGGAACGCCTTGTCGATGCCGGCGATCGGGCTCAACCCGCCGGCGGTGTCGCCGTCCATCGTGGCGTAGCCGACGGCCGCCTCGGAGCGGTTGCTCGTCGAGAGCAACAGCGCGCCGCGAAGGTTGGCCAGCATCCACACGCCGGGCGCGCGCACGCGGGCCTGGATGTTCTGCAGCGCGATGTCGTCGGTCTCCCAGCGCAGCTCGCGGCCGATCGCGCCGGCGACCATCGATGTGTACTTTGCGACCAGCTCGTCCACGTCGAACTCCAGGAACTCGGCGCCGATCGCCTCGGCCACCCCGCGAGCGGCGTTCAACGTCACCTGCGAGCTGTTCCGCGTGCTTTGATACACGCACGAAAGCAGCTGCCCGACAATTTCGTGCGCCGACTTACCGCCCTGCACGCGATTGAGATAGCCGAGCTTGGCCTTGAAACCGTCCAGGCCCAGCTCGGCCACGCCGAATCGCACGAGCATCGCGACCAGGCAGGCCACGCTGGCCGAATCCGCGCCGCCGCTCAGCGAGACCACAAACCCGTGCGATCGGCTCTTGCGCAAGTAATCGAACAGCGCCAGCGCAATCGCGCGGGCGAACTCCTCTTCCTTGACGTACTCGCCGGTCTCCCACTCGGCGTGCGCGACCGCCGCCGGCCGCGGCTGAAGCTGCAGGAAAGTGGAACGGCACGCGGACACATTCGTCCGACTCCTGTTCGAAGTTGGGCGTAAAACTGCCGCTGCGGCGCGCGACAGCCGCGTGGCATCGAGATCGACGACCGCCGTCGTCAGCCGCCAATCGGCAAACGAGAACCGCGGCCCGGCGGCGACCATTTTGCCGGCCGATGCGATCAGCGCCCCGCCGTCGTAGATTGCGCGGCCGGCCTCGTTGCCCAGCAGGTTCGCGTACACGTAGCTCACGCCGAACGCGCGCGAGCCTTCGAGCACGAACCGCTCGCGGACGTCGTCCTTGCCGAAGGCGAAGTGGCTGGCGCTGGGATTCAGGATGACATCGACCCCTTCCAGCGACAGGCCGCTGCCCGGGCGGTTGGCCACCCAGGCGTCTTCGCAGATTTCGAATCCGATCCGCACGCCGCCGCAATCGAAGTACAGATCGCCGAGCGGGTAGTCGGCGTCTTCGATGCGAACATCACGCGGCGGCCGGCGGGCCAGGGCTTGAACCACCGCGGCTCGTAGTGGATGCCGTCGCCGGCCAAGAATCGCTTGGCGGTGAAGCCGGCGATGCGGCCATCGACGAGCAGGCACGCGGTGTTGTAGAGCACGTTGCTGAACGCGACCGGCAGGCCGACCGAGACGATCATGCCGTGCGTCTCGGCCCTTGATCTCGTCGAGCATTCGCCACGCCATGCGGCGCGTGCCGGGCGAAAGAAACGCGTCTTCGCAGCCGTAGCCGGTGATGCACAGCTCGGGCAGGCAGAGAATGCTCACGCCTTCGTGCCTTGCTGCCTCGATCGCCGCGACGATGTTCGCGCGGTTGCCGTCCCACGCCAGCGGGGTCTGATTCAGCACGGCGGCGCCGACTTTGACAAGCTGCATCTGTGCATTATCGCCCGCGAGCGATAGAGCGGAAAGGCGCCGTGGTACGCGAGGGCCGCGGCGATCGATGGTTCAACCGCCCTTAAGATGTGCGGCTTGTATCGATTGTACGATGCGACATGAGGCCATTGTAGGATTTACAATCCGCCGTCCAATTGCGACACGATCGACTTTGACGGTTGGGCAAAACTGCTGCAAAACACCCTACTGCCGTAAGGTTTGCGCGTTAGACCGGTCGTGCGTTGTCGGAATGCAAAATGATGAACTTCAATGATTTTTTCAACGCCCTAACTGCTTGACGGTGCAGTTGTTGTGCTCCACTCTAAAGAGGACCGGTGTGATTTCGTTGGCGCATGCCTGCCGTTCGGCGAGCTTGAGGCAACGCGCAGGTGCGCAGGCACGGCACGCATCGGTACATCACTTGCAAGCAAGAGTCGTCCTTACATCAAACAAGTCTTCGGCAGCAATCGCCACAGAAGTCGTTCGTCACATCGAACGAGAGGTACAAGAAGCACCATGAAATCGTTTACACGTTCTGCACGCGGACCGCTGGCCATGGGTCTCGCATTCGTCACCGCGACCGCCGGTTGGGTGCCCGCACAGGTCATCGTCGATCCTTGCCCGCAGGTGGTGCAGGCGTATCGGATTGAATACCGAACGGTGTTCGAAGAGCACCAAGTGACCAGCTATAAGATCGAGCACGAGACTCAGTACGTGGAGAACCAGATCACCGTGCAAAAGCCGGTGATGGAAACGCAAATGAACGAGCGGCGGTATACGGTCCAGCGGCCCGTCACGGAAACCAGCGAGCGCGAAGAACGATTCACGGTGATGAAGCCGGTGATGGAAACGGTGATCGAGGACCGGAGCTTCGATCGCGTGCGCGACGTGCAGGAAACCGTCGAGCGCGAAGTGCGCTATACTGTGCAAAAGCCGGTCTATGAAACGACCGAACACGAACAGCGACAGATTGTGCGCAAGGTCGTGACTGAATGCGCCGAGCGCGAAGAGTGCCGCACGGTGCTCGAGCCGGTGACTACGTATACGACCCGCTACGCCGATCACGGTTGCTTTCAACACGTTCAGGTTTGCAAGCCGGGTCCGGTGTGCACGCGGCTGGCGTGCCTCCCCAGCGGTTGCGTCACGGATCCGGTGACCGGTCAGGCGGGCTTCCAGCGCGGCGGCTTGGCCTGGGTGCAGCAGCAAGGGCCGCCACGCGTCGAAGTGGCCAAGGTCTGGCAGCCGAACATCGTGGCCGAGCAAGTACCGCAAACGACGCTGGTGCAGAAGATGGTGATGCACAAGGTGCCGGTGCAAGTGCAGCGCTGCGTGGACGAAGTCGTTGTCCACAAGGTGCCGGTGCAGACCTGCCGCATGGTGACCGAAGAGCACGTGCAGAAGGTGCCCGAGACCGTTTGCCGCAAGGTGGTCGAGCGCGTCGAGCACAAGGTGCCGGTGCAAGTCTGTAAGATGGTGGCCGAGGAGCACGTTCGCAAGGTTCCGGTCGTGACCACGCGAATGGTTTGCGAAGAGAAAGTGGAGCAAATTCCGGTTCAGGTCTGCCGGATGGTGAGTGAGGTCCAGACGGTGCGCACTCCGCATTGCGTGGAGAAGCGGATCCCGGTGGTGCAGACAGTTCGCGTGCCGCGGACTGTTTGCATGCGCGTGCCGATCGACGCCTGCGGCAATCCGATCGCGGTGGGCATGCCGGTGGCTGGCGATACCGTCATTCAGAATGGCACAGCTATCCAGAACGGCACAGTGATTCAGAACGGCACAGTGATTCAGAATGGCGGGACGACTTCATCCGGCGCCGGCGCAGCCCCAGAGACGTTCAAGCAGCAGCCGACCGAGGCTCCTCGCGAGGGTGACACGAAGAACGGCGACGCGACACAACGGCCGCGGATCAACAATAACGAAACGCCGGGGCCGGTGATCGACGACGAGACGAAGAACGGCGAAGGGAACCAGAGCTAACGGCCAGGGCCTTGGTCCATCTCACAGCGTAATGAACTCGCGGAGCGCCTCGTTGAAGACTTCGGGGCTCTCCAGCGGGCTCATGTGACCGGCTTTGGGGACCATGACCCAACTTGCGTTGGGCATGCTCTCGGCGATCTCCTGCATTTCGGCGGCTGATGAAATTGCATCGTGCTCGCCCACAATGACCAATGTCAAAAGCTCCAGGTGGCGCACAAACTCGGTCATGTCGGGGCGTTCGGCCAGACCGTGCAGGGCACCGGCAATGCCCTCCGGCGGATTGTTCAGGATCACCTGACGCGTGGACTCGACTAGTTCCGGCCGCTGTTTGCGAGTATCGTCGCTGAAGAGCTTTGGCAGCATCGCGTCGGCGACGACCGCGGCGCCTTCGCTCAGAACGCGCTCGGCCATCTGGCGACGATTGGCCGCTTGCTCCGTTGAATCGGGGATCACGCGCGTGTCGCAGGCGATCAGCGCGCGAAGACGGTCGGCATATTTCGCGCGAACTGCCACCCTATGTATCCGCCCATCGACAGGCCGCAAAACAGGATCGGATCGCGGACTCCCAACTCCGCCAAGAGCACGGCCAGATCGTCGGCCATCTGCTCCATCGTGGTCGTGCCGGGGGTCATCGTGGTGCGGCCGAAGCCGCGGAGGTCGGGCGCGATCACGCGGCAATGTTCCGCGAAGTAGCCGATCTGATAGCGCCACATGGAATGGTCGAGCGGAAAGCCGTGCACAAGCAACAACGGCAGCCCTGAGCCCTCATCGACGACGGCCATATCGAGATCGCGGACGCGGACGGTTTTCATGGGAGGATCCTGCATTTTGATGGTATCGTTCCGTCTCGCTTCGTAGTCCGTTGTTCCCGGCAGCCCGGGATCAGTTGCAACGGACAACTGACAACGGACAGGCTAACGTTGCCCGTTCGCTTTCACTTCCTCGGATGCCTTCTTAAACCGGTCGTAAGCGCGGCGAATCTCGCCCGAGTGCGGCTCCAGCTCCATCGCGCGCGATTGATACTCCAGCGCCTTCTGGTAATCCTTCTTCGCCGCGTAGCAATGCGCCAGCGTGTCGAGCAAACCGCCGAGGCCGGGACTATCCGCCGGCATCAGCTCGATCGAGCGGTGCGACCATTGTGTGGCCTCGTCGTAGTCACCCTCGGTGTTGCCAATCAGCCAGGCGAACTGATTCATCGCTTGTGGATCGTCGGGCGACGACGCGATCTGCTGACGGAAATGGTCGGCCACCTTCTTGATTTTGGCGCGAGTCTCGGCTTTGGCCGCATCGTTCTGATCCGGCAATCGGTACAGAGCGATGAGTACGTCGGCTTCCCGCGGATCCTGTTCGAGCGCCTTGTTCAAGTGTTCGATCTGCTTGGATGTGTTGTTTTCGGCCGCGAACTGTTTCGCGCGATAATGGTGCGCCTCGCGCGGATCTCGTTCGGACGGCGGAAGAGCTCGTTGCGGCCGGCTTGATTCTTTTCGAGCCCGCCGACCACTGCGTCCAGCGTGTCGGCAGCTTCGCGGTATCGTTCGTCATCCGCCATGAGGTCCGCCAGCGCGAGCCGACCGACTTGTTGAAGTTGTGGAACTCGCGGATCGGGCGGGGATTTGATGAGGCTATCCAACTCGCGCTCGGCCCAGCGCGCATACCCTTTTTTGCGCAAGGTATTCGCCAGATCGTACCGCGCGCAGCGCTTGGATGGTTGATGGATAAAGCGCGCTGCGCCAATTCCTCGGCGCGCGGTGCATCCCCTTTGAGCTGGTGCGCGTGCGCCAGCGCGTAAAGCAGGTCGGGACTGTTGGCCGCCTGGTTCTCGAAACGTTTGCCGACTTCGTCCAACAGCGTCCACGCCTGGTTGGCGACAATCCACTCGACCAACGCCGGGAGGCCCTCGCTGTCGGTCTGCTGGAGATCAAACAACCGACGCAAGGCTGCGAGCGCCTCTTCCGTCTGCTTCTGCTCAAGCAGCATGATTACCTGTTGCCGCAACAGTCCGGCGACGATGTCGCGCTGTTCCGCAGTGGCGGATTGCTTCAAGAGCGCTTCCTCGTCCGCAATGAACTTGCTCCACTCGGTCAGGACTTCGGATCGCGACTCGGAAAATGCACCATACGCGCGAAGCCAGCGTGCGGCCGGCCGGCTGCTGAGCGCGACCTGCGCTAAAACTCTCTTGCGCCGCGCTTCGGTCGAAGCGGCGGCCGCGCGCTTCTGGTCAAAGACCAGAATCGCGCCTTGCTTGGCAACTTGTTGCGATCGCTCGAAGCGGATCAGCCGGCACAGAGTGGCTAACGCTTGATCCTCAGACATACGTGCAAGCTGGCGAAGCTTGCCCAGCCGCTCGGCATCGGGTTGGCTTTCGTAGTTCTCAAGCAGCTTTTTGATCTCGGGCGAGGCGGTGGTCGCGATCGACTCGCGGCGGATCTTATCGACCAGCATCTTGGCGCGGTGCGAAATCTCCAGGTCGCGATGCCGATGGGCCTCCATCAATGCGTCAAACGCCGGCGGCCCAATCTCGTCCAACTCTTCCTGTGCCGCGTTCCCGGAGCGCGTATTCGCGATGACCAAGCTGCTCGATAAGCCGCTCGACTCGTTCGGCAAGTTCCTGTTCTGTTTTAATCGCTTGCTCGGCCGCAGGACTGCCGGCCTTGGCTTCAACCGCTCGGTCCTGTGCGTTTGCCGAGGCAAGCGACTCCGCGATCAACAGCAGCACGAACGATCGGGTAAGGTGGGACATAGGTCGGTCCATCAATTAGAGCGCGAAACGGGCGGCGGAGCCGAGTGTCACCATTTAGGATACCCGCCGCCGGGGACAAGCGGCCAGTGGGTCGGGTGGCTACACTGGCAGGAAGGCAAATCGGATCGGCCAAATTGCAATCGGAATTTGTCGTGGACACTTTGCCAAAGTCAGGACCGTGTCTGACCACACGCCGCGCGGCGATTTTCGCGCTGGTGGCAATTTTGCTTGCGATCGGCATTGTGATCGTGGAACGAAACGTGGATCGCGGCGCCAGAAGTGATCGTAGTGACACAAAGACGCAGCAAGCTACGAGGCAACTTGCCGACGCTACTTACGCTACGGGTACGGACACAGAACGCGCTGCGCCACCGGCGGCTCAGTACTCCAGCCAAGGCGCGGAGCCTCAACCGAAAGGCAAGCTCGTCTCGGACGGCAACGCTGCGGAGGCTCGAAGCGGTGGACGTTCGCACTCAACTCCGGCGAACGAGTCGTCAACCGATCTGAGCTTTCTCGACGAGCCGCTGGTTGTCGAGACGAGCGATTCGGTACGACCGCCCCTGCCCGCGATCGGTCCCGCGGCGCTTGGCGGCGAAGCGACCAGCGCCCTCGACATGCTCGATGAGCCGGCCGATCGCCCGGAGCTGACCGCTGACTGGGCATCGACGTCGATGTTTGGCGTTGAGGCGAAGGGGCGAAAGTTCGTGTACGTATTTGATCGCTCTGGAAGCATGGGCGAGCCGGCAAACCGTCCACTGGCTGCAGCTAAGGCGGAGCTGATCCAGAGCCTCGAGCGTCTGGAGAGCGTGCACCAGTTTCATCTGATCTTCTACAACACCGAGGTGCGTGTGTTTAACCCCACCGGCGTGCGTGGGCGGCTGGTGTTCGGCACCGATGAGAACAAGGAGACGGCGCGGCGGTTCGTTGCGTCGATCCCCGCCGAGGGGGGAACGAACCACTACGATCCGCTGTTGATAGCCGTGCGGCTGCGGCCGGACGTAGTGTTTTTGTTGACCGACGGCGAACGGAAGGACGACCTGGCGGCGGACGAACTGGCGCACATCCGCCGCGTCAACGACGGCATCGCGCAGATTTACGTGATCCAGTTCGCGAGCACGCCCTATGCGAGCAACTCGCTCAAGCAGTTGGCCAGCGAAAATCGCGGACAACACACGTATTACGACATCCGCAAGGCGGTGGAGCGATGAGACGCGCGATTCCTTGGATTGCGGCGCTGAGCCTCGCCGTTTCGGTGACTGCGCGCGGACGAGGGAAAGGGCTATGAGGAATTGCGTCTGGTTGGCCAATATGCCGCTGCGGCCGAATTGGCACGCTCTCGGCTGGATCGCAGCGACCTTTCGCCTCGCGAGCGCGCTGAATGGTGCGTGCAATACATCCGCGCAAGGACGGAACAAGCGCTCGATATGCTGTCTGCGCGGCGCGAGGCCGTGTGGCGAGACGCACAAAAAGAAGCCGAGTCGTTTATCGATAGAAACCCGTCGAATCCAGCGCTGTTGTTGGTTCGTGTGCAGGCGGCGTTATCGCAGTTAGCGCGCGGCGAGTCGGTGCGCTTGAGTCACAGTTGCTACCAAGGGAGTTTGTTTCGAGGCACGCAGTCAGTCATGATCTCACGACCGCGATTACGGCGTTGGAGAAGGTAAACCGCGGAGTGCGCGCCGAGTTGACCGCGCTCGACCAGAAGAAGGCGCCACCGCCTGACGGCTTGAGCCCGCCGGAGCTGGTGTCGCTCGAAAAATACCTACGTCTGCATCTAGCCCGCGGATACCGGTTGCTCGCCGAATGCTTCGCCGTCAAAAGTCCCGAAGCGATCGACGCAATGTTGCAGGCGCGCGATCAGCTCAAGCCACTGTTGGCGCTTCCGCCGGCAAGCAATCTTGGCTGGCGGTCGCGGATCGAAGAATCACGGTTGTTGGTGACCGAGGCTGCACCCCGCGAGGCGTACAGTCGCCTCATCGATCTAAAGCGCGCCAAGCTTCCGGCTGAGGCGGCGGCGCAGATCGACGCCCAGCTCATTCGAATCTTTCTCGTGCAGGGACAGGTCGAAGAAGCCCTTCGGTTATCGCGAGATTCATCGAGCGACCGCGCGCCCGCCGAGTTGCAACTGGCGCGATTGGAGGCGATTGTGGCGGCCTACACTCGGCAGCCTGCCGGCTCAGATACCGAGAATCTCGCTGGTGAACTGATCGCGGTGATGAATAATATCGCCGCCAGCAATCCGTCGTGGCGGCGGTGCGCGGAGCTGGTCGTTACGCCGGCGGCGTATCACAACGCGAAGCTGGCTGAAGCGGCGTCGCCCGAATTGCTCGCGCTGCGTTCGATTCGCGACGGCAAGTTCGACGATGCCATCGCTGCCTACGATTGCGCGGCGGCAAAAGCAAAGCAGGGAAAAGAATTCGATCGCCTGTTCGTTGCGACAACGGCCGCCGCGCGACTCGAAGCTGCCGAAAAGCGTCTGGAAACGGCGTCAAAGCGATGCCGAGGTATTGCCATTGAGAATCTAACTCACGAGCAGGCCGGCGCGACACACCTCTGGGCCATCGAATATGCCCGCCAATCTTTGCGCACTGCGAAACGGCCGCCGGATTCCCTCGCCGATTTCCACAAGCTGCTGGCCGAACACATCGAGCGCTGGCCCGGTGACACGGCCGACGCTATCAAATCGCTGCAAAAGCAGCTTGTAGACTGATTTCGCCAAAAAAGTTGGCACCGCGCTTAAGGAGCCGCTATATTCAGCGGCGTTGGCGGCCACATGCGGAACCTCGCCGCTACCGGAACACTCTAATCGTGAAGCCTCGGCAATGTGCCGGGGGACGGCTTCCATAAACGGCGGATAATCGGGCAGTCGCCCGGTGATTTTTCTCCTTGCATTAGGCCTGCTTACTTTATTGCGACGGGGAGGATTTATGTTTCGGAACAACAGGCAGCGTTCGCGTGCGTCATCACATCGTACTTTTGCAGGACGGGGATCATCGGTCTTTCACATCGAACGGCTCGAATGCCGCCAGATGCTCAGCGGCGCTCCGCCGACCGCGCTGGACGACACGTACGCGGTGGGACCGATCAACCCGCTGAGCATCGATTCGATCAACGACGGGCCGGGTTTTCGTCTGCTGGGAGGCGTACCGGATCCAGGGTCCGGGGGCGGCGGCATCGCGATCATGGACGAGCAATTCGTGATGATGCGGTTCTCATTCGCCACCAGCGGTCCGATGCGGACGTATGAGATGGGGGGCCAATTCGGCGGCTTCCGGGGCAATGGATATATCTTCGGCGCGATCGTGGCGCTCAGCGGCGCGAACGATGTGCCCGACTCGGTCGATCTCTCGACGCCGGATGTCTTGGGGACGACGCTGATCCCGGTGTTCAATGAAGCCGACCCGGATCGATCGTTCATCACGAGCGGGAAATTGTCGGTCGAGCTTGCGCCGGGTTATTACGCGGCGGTGTTTGGCAGCGGAAAATTCGGCGCGACCTCCGACGGCTTTTCGCCCTTTGTGTCGATGCCAAACGACAATACCTATTTTTCCAACAATGGCGGCTGGTCGGCGACGTCGAACCATACGATTCACGCGTTTGTTCAAGCGGCGGGCGCCATCGGCGGCGTGCTCGCGAACGACACGGATCCCGAAGGGGATCCACTGACCGCTTCGGTTGTTTCCGGTCCCAGCGGCGGCGCTTTGAATTTTTTTGCCGACGGCCGATTCACGTATGATCCCAGTGACGGCTTCACGGGCCTTGACTCATTCCGTTACACGGTGTCGGACGGCACGAGCCAGCGAACGGCGACGGCATATATCAACGTTCGCAATTCAACCCCCAGAACCTGCCGAGCACACGGGGGGACGCATACTTCATTACGCCGCCCGGTCCATACGCAGGCGCCTCGGTATTGGGCAACGACCAAGGTGTCGGCCTGACCGCGCAACGTTTGACCGGACCCGCACACGGCACGCTCGCCTTTCGCCCCGACGGCACGTTCACTTATACGCCCGACGTTGGCTTTACGGGCGAGGACACGTTCCTGTACCGCGCACAGATGGGGACGCTGCTTTCGCCGCCGGCACTTGTGATCCTTAATGTGCTTCCGGTGAATGATGCGCCGGACGCCAACGACGACGTGTACCGGATCGAAGCCGGCGAGACGCTGATGAGCGGCATTGGCGAACGGTTGGCCACCGCCGTGTACTTTACCGATGAAGGGCGCACGAATCTGAGCAAGATCGATCTGGATGGCGAGAACTTGGAGCTGATCCGTTCGTTGACGTATGCCGCCAGTTCGATCGCCTTGGACCTCGAGCACGATTACGTCTATTGGTACATCGGCGCGCCGGAGTATCGCATCTATCGGGCGCCCTTGAGCGGTGGGCCGCAAGAGTTGGTTGTGCAGATGCCGTCGGTCGATATCGGCAACGGGGCGCACGACAACCCGAGCGTCCGCGATCTGGCGATCGACACGGCGGCGGGCAAGCTGTATTGGACGACGAATTCGGTCCAGGAAGTTTATCCCGCGAAAGTCAGCCGCTCGAACCTGGATGGATCGAACATCGAAGATTTATGGACCATCCCGCAAGGTTTCCCCGAGGGAATTGACCTCGATCTGGCGGCACGGAAGGTTTATTTCACAAGTGAGCGGCAGGTCTTGCGGATCGACATGGACGAGCCGAGAACGGTGGAAGTCGTCGCGCAGAGCAACTCGTTCGAGGGAATTCATGCCGTCGCGCTCGACGTGCCGCGGGGCAAGGTTTATTGGGCCGAGGGGGAAAGCTTCGGCGCTATCGGATTCGCCGCGCGAATCTCGACGGAAGCGGCGCTGAGGGGGTGCTTCACTTGCCTCGCAATTCGCAGGTGGCCGATCTGGCGATCGACCCGGCGCACGGCCGCGTGTACTGGAGCGACTGGTGGTTCGACACGATCAGTCGCGCCAATCTCGACGGCACCGACTCGCAGGTCGTGCTCCGCGACGGCCTGACGAACCCGTTCGGCCTTACGCTCGACCAGCAGTTCCCCGACAACTACATCTACGGCGTGTTGGCCAACGATGTCGATCTGGACGGTGATCCACTGACCGCGACCTTGGTCGATGGACCCGATCACGGGACGCTGGATCTCGAAGCCGACGGCAGCTTCAAATACGTGCCTGACGCGGGCTTCGAGGGCCGCGACACGTTCACGTACTTTGCCAGCGACGGCACATCTCAGTCGGCGCCGGCGACGGTGACAATCTTTGTGGGCAACAGCCCGCCGTCGCCGAAGACGACGAATACGACATACTCGAAGATGAAGAGTTCCTCACGACGCGCGCGACCGGCGTGCTGGCCAACGACAGCGACGACCAAGGCTCGATGACGGCGGTTCTTGTCGATGGGCCGTCTCACGGAACGCTGAGTTTGTCGTCCGTTGGCAGCTTTTTCTACCAGCCCGATCGCAATTTCTTCGGCGAGGATTCGTTTACGTACCAGGTGGACGATGGCGAGAACCTGTCGAACGTGGCCACGGTGACCATTCGCGTCGAGAGCGTGAACGATCCGCCGATCGCGACACCCGACCATGCCACCGTCAATCCCGGCCAATCGCTGAACTTTGGCGGCACGGGCTTGATATCCAACGACTCCGATCCCGAGGGTGATGCGATCAGGATCGTAAGCGCAAGCGCCACGCCGGAGACTCATGGGACGGTCTCGTTCACCGACGGCATGGTGATCTATACCGCCGACGCCACGTTCATCGGCAACGACAGTTTCACATACACCATCGAGGATTCCAACGGCGCACAATCGGTCGGCACGGTGCATATTCGCGTCGTGCCCGTGGAGCAGAACACCGCCGGCAAAGCCCACGGCCATGGCACGCTCGACAATGCGCGGAGGCTATTCAACTTCAATGTGCAAAGCCGCGAACGCGACACTGGCTTCGCGATCAATGGCAATCTGTGGTACGCCGATTTTCAGCACCGCTTCTTCTTCAACGCCACAGAGGTCACCGGCTTCCAGATCGACGAGGGTGGCCGCCTGGCCAGCTTCAGCGGCGTCGGCAGGCTCAATGGCCGCAGCGGATATCGTTTTACCGTCTTCCTCGAGGACCATGCCGGACCCAACCGCGGCCGTGACCACTTCCGCATCGAGATCATCGGCCACGGCCTCGAGTACAACAGCCTCGACCACGCGATCAACGGCGGCCGGATCGATCGCAACGGCGACATTCGCATCCAGCCGCAGCGACCTCGTTCACAAACCGTATCCGTGAACGATTTGGTGATCGCCGGATGGACCACCGATCGTTATGAGTCGCTCGCGCAACAGTTGGCGCGGCTAAAGCGCCCGCGATAGAGGACAAAAAGGGGACTGGCTCCGAGCCTATTGATCTTTTTCGCAAATCCGCCCCGCGGCGAGGTGCCTGTCCCCTTGATTCGACCTATCACCCCGAAATCAGATGGCTCGGGTGCGGCTCGCGGTTGACCAGCGGCAGCACCTGCGGCTGATAGATCGTCGTGTAGGCGTGAGCCTGCCGGTGCTTGTCGAGCGCTTCTTGCGATTCCCAGCGCTCGACCAGCAGAAACCGCGTGGCGTCGTTGTGCGATTGATACACTTCGAACCGGGCGCAGCCGGGCTCCTCGCGCGAGAGCCGCCCTTGCTCGCTCAGCAGCTCGCGGATTTTCTCCACGTTGCCCGGCTCCTTCACCGTCAGCCAGATGTTGGCGTAGATCATGCTTGTCCCCGCCTGGTTCACTCACATTTCAACGAAAAACCCACGGACGCCGTCCGTGGGCTGCGTGGTTTAGCATACCCGATCAAACGCCGATCGGCCAGCCAGCGTATTCAGTCCGCGAAGTGAGCTAGACGCTAAGATATTCTTCCAGCGATTCGCGCATCAACACGGTGTCGGGTTCGATGCCGGTCCACCAGCGGAAGCCGATCGCCGCCTGGTTCACGAGCATCCCCAGACCGTCGAGCGTCGTGCAGCCGCGGTGCCGCGCAGTCGTGCAGAAATCGCGTATCGGGCGGATTGAACACCACGTCGGCCACGACGAGCCCGCGCCGCAACGTGTCGAGCTTCACCGGCACGCGCCGCGAGGAATCGAACAGGCCGATGCTCGTCGCGTTGACGAGCACGTCGATTTCCGGGGGAACGGCGTAGTCGCCTTGCCACGGCACAAAGCTCGGGGCCACGGATGTCTTTGCGCAGGATTGCCGCCAGCGCTTCGCCGCGCTCGGCCGAGCGGTTGACGATCGTGATCTCGGCCGCGCCAGCGAGAGCCAACTCCACCGCGATCGCTCGTGCCGCGCCCCCCGCGCCGAGCACAACGATCCGCTTTCCGGCCGGAACGGTCACCGTGCGGAGCGATTCGAGAAACCCGCGGCCGTCGGTGTTATCGCCGATCAGCCGCCCGCGGTCGTTCTTGATGCAATTGACCGCCTGGATCAGGCCGGCCGCGTTCGTCAGCTCGTCCAGGTGCTCGATCACCGCCACCTTATGTGGCATGGTGATGTTGCCCCCCTGAAAACCCATGGCACGAGCACCGCGAACGGCATCACCCAGCCGCTCGGACGGGACGTCGAGCGTGAGATAGCGCCAGTCGAGGCCGGCCGCGGCAAACGCGCGTTCCACGATGAACTGCGTCGGGTTGCCGGCCACCGGCTGGCCAAAGACGAACGTGATTGCCTGGAGGGGGTCGGGCACCGGACGAATGCGGAGTTCGGAATTCGGAATGTGGAATGAAAAAGGACCTGCGCCAATCATGGCGCACGAGCTTCCCGTTTGCAACGCGAGATGCGCTTGTGTAGTGTGCGAGTAGAGGCGCTCAGATGGACGAACCGCTGCACCAACTCACGGATATCTCCACCAATGCGGTGATTCGGCGCAGGGAGCAGTCGGACCGGTGGATCGAAGCCGCGTATTCTCCCGGGCGCGCTGTTCTGATCACGTGCCTGTTGGTCGATCTGCTTTGGATTCCGATCATCTTCTTGCCAATCGGGTTATTTTCTCGGGCCGTAGGGCGCAATCTGATTGACCTCGTCATTGATTTCCTGGTGCTTCCATTTATGTTCGCACAGGCGACTATGCTGGCCATTTGGCTTGGAATCCTTGTACCAATGCTGTATTGGCTGGTGTTGTTTGTTGTTGGCTCAATGGTTGCCGCCGCGTTTGCTTCGATGCACCTGCGAGCGGAGCCAGCAATCGTTCTCTTGCTGTTCTATCCGCTTCCGTTCGCCATCGCTTCGACGTTTGGCCTGAGACTGATTCCGATTGCGATACGAGACCGAGAGCACGACATTCGCCCGGTGCGGTTCTCGCTGCGCCGTATTTTCTATTGGACTTTTATTGCTGCGATCGTCTTTGCATTGCTTCGTTTGGTTCCCACACAAACTATTTATCCCGAAATGTTGCTGTGGTTCGCCCTCGGCAATTTTACGGGCGCGTTATGCGTGTTCGCCGTACTCAAACCCGGCCCCAATCGCTTTGCATTCGTGTTTTCCGTCGGCGGAGCGGGCCTATCGGCCTTGGCCGCCAGCATGCTGCTCAAGTTGAGCGTCCGTGAATCCCTCGCTGTTCTGGTACTAACTATGATGCATATGCTTAGCCTGGTGGGGCTTTTATGGTTTTACCGCCGCGCGGGTTATCGCGCCGTGTGGCGACGCGGTTATTATCCAGAGCCGATGCGGAAGGTAGTGCGGGAGCCGGTGAACCCTTTGGCCGACTGAATGCCTGCGATGACCCAAGCGAAAGACGAGCTAGCGATCTCCGACGCCGGCGACAAAATCGCCGAGCCGCGGCTCAATGCGCACGTAGTCAACGACAACGTTAGTATCGCCCCCGTTCTCGCGCCGCGACGAAACCATTGGCCTGCTGATTTTCACCGGTTTTGTCTGCTTCATCGCCAACATCGCCGTGGGCCAAGTCGTTCGCAGCGGCGCCGGCTATTCCGGCACCGCATTTAGCGTCGCGGTCATAGGCAGCCAGTGGATACTGCTCGCCCTTTGGCTGGGCCTGGGAAACTGGCCGTTGCCATTTCGATTGGTGTCGGTGATGTTAGCGGTGGCGGCCGAAATTATCCTGACATTCGATGGCAATGGTCCGCCCGAGTACTGGGACCCTGTATGGGGTGGATCCTTGTTGGTAATTGCAACCAGCTTGCCATTTGGATTGCTGAAGTTGTTTGGTTTGCGGATGGTACATCGGGACTCGCTTGCCGATCAGCAGCGCCGTCCGGCCTGCGATCCAGTTTTCCATCCGCAATCTGCTGTCCTGGACTGCGTCGGCTGGCATTGTTGCAGCGCTCGTCCGCGGGCTGTCCGGTTTTGATTGGAGAGTTATTGAGCCAGGTTTGATAGCGGGAGCTGTTACGGCGGGAATTGGCGGAACTTCGATTTGGGCAACGCTCTCTTATCACCGTACTTGGCCGCGAACGTTGGCCCCGCTGGCGGTTGCGGTGTTGGTCGGACTGTTGTTCACCGTATCCGATGCCCCTGCCAGCGCAGATGCCGTCTTTTTCTCGGCAACGGTGATGGTGACGGTCGCCATCCTGGTCGTTCTGCTACTGTTCCGCCGCCTCGGCTGGCGCATCGCTTTTCGGCCGACGGTGGTAAATGCGGCGG
Organism: Pirellulales bacterium; assembly: GCA_963829655.1. Taxonomy (GTDB): domain Bacteria; phylum Planctomycetota; class Planctomycetia; order Pirellulales; family JALHPA01; genus JBBDYH01. The sequence goes on along the minus strand of CAWHJG010000002.1, from coordinate 2,529,714 downwards.
CGGCCGATCGATCTAGAATGACCGTCATATGTCGCCGCCCCGCTATACCGTCCGCGATCTGTTTGTCCATACGGCTTTCGTCGCCGTAGCGCTGGCGGCGTGGCAAATTGCCATGCTCGTACAACGACCGGAGATGATGCTCCTGGCCGCGCTGCCGCTGTGGGGCGCCTGGCTTGGCTACATAAGCGGCGGCTGGCGCGGAAGTTGGCACGGGTTCTGGTTCGTGCTGCTGCTATGCATCCTCGTTGGCTTCTCCGTCGCGGCGATCGTCCTGGTAGGCGAAAAGACGATTGGGTCGCTGTAATACTGGATGCTGCGCGCTCTGTTCGCGCCGTGAGCTGAAATCTACAATGGCGGCAGTCCGCGTGCCGCAAACTCCGCATTCCGAACTCCGCATTCCGAACTCGTGAAGACCATTCTCACCGCCGACCAGCTTGCCGAAGGGGTCGAGCGGCTTGCGCGCGAAACCTGCGACTTCTACAAGAGCGGTCCGGTCACGATCATCGGCGTCCTGACCGGCGCGATCATCCTGGTTTCCGACCTCGTCCGCCGCTGCAACGTGCCGCTGCAATTCGGATTTGTGCAGGCCAAAAGCTACCGCGGGCCGTCGCACCTTGCCCGGCGAGCTGGTGATCCGCCTCGACACGCTGCCCGACATCCGCGGCCGCCACGTGCTGATCGTGGACGATATTTTTGACACCGGCCACACGCTCAAGGCGCTGGTCGAGCAGCTGGGCAATTTGAAACCGGCGTCGCTGCGTTCGATGGTCCTGTTGCGGAAGCACGGCCGCAAGGCGGTGGCGATGGAGCCCGACCACGTCGGCTTCGAGATCCCCAACGAGTTCGTCGTGGGTTATGGCCTCGACTATCAGGACAACTTCCGCCACCTGCCGTATCTGGCCGCGCTCGAGCCGCACGAGATTGGACATGCGGAGTGAGTGGCTTCAAAAGGGGACTGGCTCCCAGCCTCAAGGGCGGCTTCGTCGCCTCGCAAGGGTAGCGGCGAGGGGCCTGTCCCCTTTTTTGAACTTCTCAGTGAGTGGCATGAATGGAATCAAAACGAAGCACTGCCCCGCGCCGGATTGTTCACGTTCTGGCAACGCTTGATCCGACCGACAGTGCGCGAAAGCTCGCGCTGCTTTTGGCCCATCTGCCGCGCGATGAATTTGAGTCGAGCGTCGTCGCGCTGGCCGCCGGCAGCGGCCTGATGCGACAAGAGTTCGCGTCGATCGGCATTCCAGTTGATTCGCTCGCGACCGGCCGCCGATTGGCCCTGCTCGAAGCTGCCTCTCTTGCCCGGCATCTGCGGCAACAAAAACCCGATCTCATTCATGTCTGGGAAACGCTCGCCAAACCTGTCACGGCGTTATCCGCACGCCTCGCCGCAAACTCCTTTCGATTGCTCACCGAACACTTTGCGGCCGGGATCGATGTGGATCAATCCAACGCGGCAGAATCAAACCGCCCGCAATTCCTCGCCAGTCTCGGTCTTCCGCCTAATGCCCGCCTGATCGGCACGATCGACGAGCTGGACCATGCCAGCCGGCTGATCGAAGTCCTGTGGGCCATCGACCAACTGCGGCTGCGTGCGCGACGACGTGTACCTGGTCGTCGCCGGGGACGGCCCACAGCGCCCGCTCGTCGAACGATATGCGACGCTTTACCAGATCACCGATCGCGTGCGATTTCTAGGATGGCCATACCGGCACGATGCACTGCTATCACACTGCGATTTATACTGCACAGCAGCCATGCGACCAACGGTTTCGCTCTCCTTGCTCGAAGCGATGGCCGCCGGCCTGCCAGTCGTCGCCACCGACACGCAAGCGCATCGCGAAGCCGTCGTCCCGCGGCAGACGGGCTTCCTTGTGGATCCGCGTGTCCGCTCCGAACTCGGCCGCTGGTGCCTGAAAGTGATTGAAGACCAAGAACTGGCCGCCGGCATGAGCGCGGCCGCGCGCGGGCATGTGCGCGAACGTTTCCCGCTGGCGCGGTTCGTGTCGGCTTATCGCGACCTCTACCGCGCCGCTCGTTGAAGTGATTAACCGCCGGACCGCTCTACGCACGCTCGCGCCGCGCCGATACAATGGACCCTTTGACGATTCGTGCCGTAAGACGCAGCGGAGGCGCGTGGATGCATTTCAGCGAGAACGGCGAACCGTACACAATCCGCAATGTGCTGACCGTCGTTCTGGCCGGCGGCAAAGGCACGCGGCTGGAGCCGCTCACGCGCGACCGCGCAAGCCGGCCGTGCCGTTCGGCGGGGTGTATCGGATCATCGATTTCACGCTGTCCAACTGCCTGAACAGCGGCCTGCGGAAGATGCTGGTGCTCACGCAGTACAAGGCGATGAGCCTCGACCGGCACATCAACCTCGGCTGGCGGCAGTTCTTCTGCCGCGAGCTGGGCGAGTTCATCGACGTCGTGCCGCCGCAGCAGCGGATCGACGAGCAGTGGTACCAGGGCACGGCCGACGCGGTCTATCAGAACATCTACGCGCATCGAGAAGGAGCGGCCCGAGTACGTGGTCATCCTGGCCGGCGATCACATCTACAAGATGAACTACCGGCACGATGGTCGAGTACCACCGCGAGAACGAACGCCGACCTGACGATCGGCGCCTTGCGCGTGCCGCCGCGGCGAGCGCGCGACTTCGGCGTGATGCAGATCGACGACGACAACCGGATCGTCGGCTTCGAGGAGAAGAAGCCGCAACCCCAAGACGATCCCCGGCGATCCGGAGCACTGCCTGGCGTCGATGGGCATCTACGTGTTCACCGCGCGGTTCCTGTTCGAGCAGCTTTGCCTGGACGCCACGCGGCCGGGCAGCCGGCACGACTTCGGCCGCAACATCATTCCCTCGATCATCGACACGCACCGCGTGTTCGCGTTTCCGTTCCGCGACGAAAACCGCAAGCGCGACGCCTACTGGCGCGACGTGGGCACGCTCGACGCCTACTACGAAGCCAACATGGACCTGATCGCGCGTCGATCCGCTGCTGAACATGTACGACGACGCACTGGCCGATCCGCACGCACCAGCCCAACTTCCCGCCGCCGAAGTTCGTGTTCGCCGAGCAGGGCTCCGAAGCCCGCCGCGGCCAGGCGCTCGACAGCATCGTCTGCCAGGGATCGATCGTCTCGCGGCGGCCAGGTGGAGCGCTCGATCCTGGGCCCGAACGTCCGCGTGAACAGCTACGCCCACGTCGAGGACTCGATCCTGTTCGAGGGCGTCGACATCGGCCGCCACGCGCGCGTCCGCCGCGCGATCATCGACAAGGGCGTGCGCATTCCGCCGGGCACCTCGATCGGCTACGACCCGGAGCAAGACCGCGCGCGCGGCTTCACGGTCAGCGAAGGCGGGCATCACCGTGATCGCCAAAGCCGACGGCGTCGAGCATTTTGAGACGGAGACGCTGGAATTGATTTAATTGTGGTGCGGGCGTCTCGCCTGCATTGCAGCCGGGACGGCTGCACCACAACTCTCTTACTACTTCAACTCCACCTCTGCCATCACCGGCAAATGATCGCTCGGCCAGCGGCCGTCCCAGTGATCGGCAAGGATCGCGTGCTGCAACACGTCCACTCGCTCGGTCACGAAGATGTGGTCGATCTTTCGTAACGGCACCAATGGTCCGAATCCATTCCAGGTACTCGTCGGCCCGTGATGCGGCTTTTTGGTGCGGTGAATCGCGTCACACAACAGGCAATCGCTGCACAAGATAGTAGCCGGCTCCGCTGGTGGGTCGCCGGTAGTGGCACTCGTCGCTTCGCGTGCGCACGTCAGCCACTGCATCGGCGGCGACGCCGGCAAACAATTGAAATCGCCAATCACGATGACCGGCAACTCCTTGACGCGGCCCTCGGTCCACGATCGCAACTGCTTGGCGCTTTCCAATCGCGCGAGCACGCCCAGATGATCGAAATGCGTGTTGAGCAGGTAAAACTCTCGCTCCGTCGTTTTGTCCTTGAACTTGCCCCAAGTCGCAATCCGCGGCAGCGCGGCGTCCCAACTCTTGCTGCCAATCTTCTCAGGGGTTTCCGAAAGCCAGAAGTCGCCATGCTCAACAACTTCAAACCGATCGCGGCGGTAAAAGATCGGCGTGAACTCCCCGCCGTCCCTTCCATCCTGTCGCCCAACGCCAAACCACCCGTAGTCGGGTAGCCGCTCGGCAAGCTCTGTGATCTGATGCTTCAGCGCCTCCTGTAACCCGGCGATGTCGGCCTGGTGCAAACGGATCACGCTCGCGACCTTGTCCTTGCGAAACACCCAGCGGTTCTCGCCGTCGCCCGGGTTGTCGTAGCGAATGTTGAACGTCATCACGCGAAATGACCGCGAGCTTCATCCGCCGCATTCGCTCGGCATGCGCTCAATTGCAATGCCGCATAAAAAACCGCCAAGACGCCAAGGAATCGGAGCAATGAATGTTGCATGGCAAATCTCACGCGGCGCTCAACGCACGCGATTGAAGAGGGATCCCCAAATCACAAACCCCAATATCACAATCGCTACCACCACCGGAATCAACAGCTCCCATCCATACTTGCGTCGCTCGCGCCGCCTCGTCCGAGGACTACTCTCCTGCGGCGCTTCATACGGGTTGTCGTCCATTGCTCGCTCAAGCGGCGCTCCAATTGCCGCCACTCCGCATTCTGAATTCCGCACTCCGAGCTTCCCCGCCCTACCCTTGTGAACCACCTCCAAAACCCCTAACTTAGCGGTTTCCATCTTACTCACCGCACGTCGCGAGGGTAGTCGCACGATGCCCGCTTCCCCCAAGCGTCCCCCAAAGTTGCCGGTCCGCGTGGCAATCATTCGGCGCGGGCAAAGTCAGCGATTACCACCACGTGCCGGCCATTCGCCTCGATAGCCGCGCCACGCTCGTCGCGGCCTGCGACGCCGACGCCAATCTCCTTCAACAGCGCCGCACCGACTGGGGAATCGAAAAAGTCACCACCGACTACGCCGCGATCTGCCGCGACCCGGATGTCGATGCCGTCGTCATCGCCACGCCAAACTTCACGCACAAGCCGATGGCGCTGGCCGCCGCCGCCGCCGGCAAGCACATCATGTGCGAAAAGCCGCTCGGCCTCAACGCGGGCGAAGTCCGCGAAATGTACGAGGCCGCGCGCGACCACGGCGTGGTCCATATGACCGCGTTCACGTACCGCTTCGCGCCGTCGATGCGATACCTCCGCCACCTGCTCAAGTCCGGCAAGCTTGGCCAGCCGCGACATTTTCGCAGCCAGCGATTCCTCGATTGGCCCGAGACAAGCTGGGCCTGGCGGCAATACAAAAAACTCGCCGGCGCCGGCGACCTGTTCGACATGACGATCCACCGCATCGATTTCGCGATCGACCTGTTGGGTCCGATCCGCTCGGTCTGCGGCGCGGTCGCACAATTCACCGATCGAACCAAGACCACCGATGGCCGCACGTGCGAGCCGAGCGACGTGGACGACTGGTCGAGCCTGATCGGCGAGTTCGAATCCGGCGCCACCGGCGTGTGGGAAGGCACGACGCTGGCCAAGGGCTATCATCGCAACGGCTTTGGCCACGAGTGGGCCGAAATCAATGGCTCCGAAGGCTCGGCCGTGTACCGCCTGCACGAGCCCAATGCGATCCTCGTAGGAAAAACCGGCGACGATCTGCATCCCGAACCCGTGCCAGCAGAATTCCTAAAACCCGCCGGAAGCCCCCGCGACCCAAATCAGGGCGAACCGGCGACAGTATTTCGCTATGATCTGATGTGGGAGTTCGTCTCCGCGATCGTCGAGGGCCGCGACGCCGTGCCGAGCTTCTACGACGGGCTCAATGCACAACTCGTCGCCGACGCGGTGCTGCGGTCGCACGCCGAGCGCCGCTGGATCGATACGCCGGTCGCTGCGCGATAGCACCATCCGTTTCGCGTTTTCCAACAATCACCACTCAGTACTCACTCGGCCCTTGTCCACTGAACGCGTCATCCAAACCTCGAGCGCTCCCCTGCGGCGGCTGACCGGCGTGCAGGTCGTTGCCACCGGCGGATACGTGCCCGATGTCGTGGTGCGCAACGAGGACTTGGCCTCACTGGGCTGCGACCCGGAGTGGATCATCCAGCGGACCGGCATCCGCGAGCGCCGCCACGCTCCGCCCGACATGGCCACCAGCGACATGGCGATCATCGCGGCCCAGCGCGCGATCGACCAGGCGGGCGTCAAGCCGCGCGACATCGACCTGGTGGTCGTCGCCACGTTCACGCCCGACTGGCCAGTCCCCGCCACCGCCTGCCAGGTGCAAACGAAGCTCGGCATCAATGCGCCCGCGATGGACATACAAGCCGCCTGCGCCGGTTTCATCTACGCTCTGATCACTGGAATGCAATACGTCGCCACCGGTTGCAGCCGCCTGGCCTTGGTCGTTGGCAGCGACACCAACTCGCGCGTGGTCGATCCGAACGACAAGAAGATGTACCCGCTGTTCGGCGACGGCGCTGGCGCGGTGCTGCTGGGGCCCGGCTCGCCGGAGCAAGGATTCCTCGCTTACACGATGGGCGCGGAAGGCTCCGGCTTCGATTTGCTGTATACACCGATGGGCGGCTCGCGGATGCGCCCCTGCCCTGAAGGGATCGCCCAGCGGCAGCATTACCTGAAGATGGACGGTCGCCCGGTTTTCAAATGGGCGGTGCGGCTACTCTCACAGACCACGCGCGAAGTGCTCGACGCGGCAAAGCTCGCGATCGACGACGTGCACCTTGTCGTGCTCCATCAGGCCAACGTGCGGATCATCGACGCGGCGGCGGAAGACCTGCACATTTCTCGCGATCGAATGCTGATGCAAATCGATCGCTATGGCAACACCTCTGCCGGCAGCATCCCGCTCGTGCTCGACGAAGCCAACCGCACCGGCCGCGTCCGCCGCGGCGATCATGTCTTGATCAGCGGCTTCGGCGCCGGCCTCGCCTGGGGCACGGGCATTTTGCGCTGGTAATTTCTATTTGGTCAGTAATCCTGATTGAGCATCCATGAAGACACTGCCTCCTCGCTCCAAGGTAAAACCCGCCGACTGCTGGGACCTCTCCACGCTCTTCAAGGCCGACGACGAGTGGGAAACCGCTTTCAAAACCTGGGAAGCCGAAATCGAAGGCTACACCGCCTTCGCGGGCACACTCGCCGAGAGCGCCGACCAAGTGGCAAAATGCCTCGAGTTCGACATCGCCGTCGATCGCGCCGGCGATCGGCTCTCGACCTACGCGCACTTAAAAACCGCCGAGGACGTCAGCGACAGCAAGTACCAGGACATGATGGGTCGGCTGCGGCACGCCGCCACCAAGGCCAGCCGGCTCGCCAGCTTCATTCGCCCGGAGATTATGGAGATCCCCTCGGCCACGATCGAGCAATTCCTGGCCGATGATCGTCTTGCCGCTCATCGACTCACTCTGGAGCGAATCCTCCGCTACAAGCCCTACACGCTCACCAAGGGAGAAGAAAAGCTGCTGGCCATGCAGGGACAAATGGCCAGCACCGCCAATCAGGTCTTCCGCCAACTGAATGAGAGCGATCTCACTTTCGGTTTCGTCCGCGACGAAAAACGCAAAAAGGCCGAGCTCTCCACGTCATCGTTCTCGGTGTTTCTCCAATCGACGAAGCGATCTGTCCGCAAGGCCGCGTTTCATCAGTTCTACGACGAGTACCAGGCCCACGAGAACACGCTCGCCGCCGCGCTCGCCGGCTCGATTCACCGCGACGTCTATTATGCGCAGGCCCGCGGCTATGACAGCGCTCGCGCGTCGGCGCTGTTCGCTGACAACATCCCGATGTCGGTCTACGACAACCTGATCGACTCGGTCAACAAGCATCTGCCCGCGCTACACCATTACTACGACGTGCGGCGGCGGAAGATGCGCCTCTCCAAGATCCATCATTACGACACCTACGTGCCGATTCTGGCCGAAATGAAATCGCGGCGCTCGTGGCAGCAAGCAGTCAAGCTCGTCGTCGATTCACTCGAACCGCTGGGCAACGACTACTGCGGCACACTTGAAATCGGCCTGAATGACGGCTGGTGCGACCGTTACCCAAACAAAGGCAAACAAAGCGGCGGCTTCTCCAGCGGCACCTACGACAGCGCACCGTACATCCTACTGAACTACCAGCCCGACGTGCTCGACCATGTCTTCACGCTCGCGCACGAAGCCGGGCACTCGATGCACACCCTCTACTCGGCGAAGCATCAGCCATATCAGTACTACAACTACACGATCTTCGTCGCCGAAGTGGCCAGCACGTTCAACGAGCAGCTCCTCGGCCGCCACATGCGCGATCGCGCCAAGAGTGACGCCGAACGGGCTTACCTCGTCAACCGCGAAATCGACGCCATCCGCGCTCAGATCTACCGCCAGACCATGTTCGCCGAGTTCGAAAAGATCACGCACGCCGTGGCCGAGGCTGGCGAGGCCTTGACCGTGGCCAAGTTCCGCGCAATCTACCGCGAGCTGCTCGACAAATACTTCGGCCCCGAGTTCAAAATCGACAAACAGCTCGAGCTGGAGTGCTTCCGCATCCCGCACTTCTACCACGCCTTCTACGTCTACAAGTACTCCACCGGCCTGGCCGCCTCGATCGCGCTGGCCGAACGCGTCACCAGCGGCGGCGATGGGGAGCTGGAAGAATATCTCAGCTTCCTGAAAGGCGGCGCAAGCAAGTGGCCCCTCGACTTGTTGCGCGATGCGGGCGTAGACATGGAGCGGCCCGAGCCGGTCGATACTGCGCTGGCCCACTTTGAGCGTCTGGTAGAGGAACTCGACGAGTTGCTCTAGAATCACACTGCGCCGCATGAGCCTGAGTCGCCGTGCCGGCGACTGCTAAACTCCGCATTCCGAACTCCGCACTCCGCACTCACAAAATGCCCCGCGTCATCGTTCTCGACACACTCAGCCAGGACGGCCTCGACCTGCTCGCCGCCGCCAAAGACCGCGGCATCGAATACGAGGTCCGCACCGGCCTCAAGGGCGAGGCCCTCCGCGACGCGCTCTCGCAGTTTGAAGGTGCGATCTGCCGCAGCGGCGTGAAGATCACGCCCGAGGCACTCGCCGGCAACCACCGCCTGAAGGCCATCGTCCGCGCCGGGGTCGGCACCGACAACATCGATAAAGATGCCGCCACCCGTCTTGGCATCGTCGTGATGAACACCCCCGCGGGCAACACCACCAGCACCGCCGAGCACACGTTCGCGCTCATGCTCGCGCTCTCGCGCAACATCCACCCCGCCTATCAGAGCCTGATCGAGCACAAGTGGGAGCGCAACAAATACATGGGCGCGCAGCTCGCCGAAAAAACGCTCGGCATCATCGGCCTCGGCCGCATCGGCCAGGCGATCGCCAAGCGCGCCAAGGCTTTCGAAATGCACGTGCTCGGCTACGATCCGTTCCTGTCGATGGAAAAAACTCGCGAGCTCGGTGTCGAGCCGGTCGCGAGCGTCAAGGAGATGTTGCCGCAGCTCGATTACCTCACCGTCCACACGCCGCTGACCGACGAGACGCGGAACCTGATCGATCGCGCCGCCCTCGAAACCATGAAACCAACCGTGCGGCTGCTCAACTGCGCCCGCGGCGGCATCTACAACGAGCAGGCGCTGGCCGAGGCCATCAAGGCCGGCCGCATCGCCGGCGTCGCGCTTGACGTGTTTGAAACCGAGCCCAATACCGAGAGCCCGCTGTTCGGCCTTCCTGGCGTGTTATGCACCCCGCATCTTGGCGCAAGCACCGAAGAGGCCCAGGCGCAAGTGGCGATCGAAGGCGTCGGCTTGCTGGTCGATTTTCTCACCACCGGCGCGATCCGCCACGCGGTGAACATGAGCCCGCTCGATCCCAAGACGCTCGAGAACATGCGCGGCGATCTGGACGTCGCGCACCGTCTCGGCCTGCTACTCTCGCAGCTTTCGCCCAGCGTGCCGAAATCCTGCGTGCTGCATTACCGCGGCGAAGTCGCCGGCAAGAACACCAAGCTGCTCACCGCCGCATTCGCCGCTGGATTTCTAGAAACTGCCCTCGACGAGGACATCAATATCGTCAACGCGGAGGTGCTCTTCCGCGAGCGCGGCATCGATCTCGTCGAGCAGCGCCGCAGCGACATGGGCGCTTTCGCCTCCACCGTCACCGCCGAAGTAAACACCGACAAGGAAACCTTCCGCGCCGCCGGCACCCTCTTCGGCCACAACATGCCGCGCCTCGTCCAGCTCAACGATCACAAGCTCGAAGCCTACATGGACGGCGTGCTGTTGATCTTCACGCACCAGGACGTGCCGGGCATCATCGGCCGCGTGGGCACGATCTTCGGCACGCACAAGGTGAATATCGCTCAGATGGCCGTCGGCCGCGCCGCCCCGGGCGGCGCCGCAACGGGCGTATTGAACCTCGATGCGGAACCACCGGATGCCGCACTGAAGGAAGTTCTCGCGTCTCCCGACATCAACACCGCCCGCGTCATCCGCCTCCCCCCCGCCGGCCAGTTGCCGACCTGGCTTCAGGGATAGGAAAAGGTGTCAGGATTCCCGACATTCCCGACACCTTTTTGCTCCTTTCGGCGACGGGTGGATGACCGTAAATCGAGGCGGGTTTGATGGTTATGGACTGGCGCTGAAGCCATCCACCGCTGGCAATGCATCCGGGCGGCAGGTGCTGGAGTCGTGGCTCGACTCCGATGCGGTCAACGCCTGGATTAAATAATCGAGTTCCCCCTGGATCGCTTCCGGACCATCCACGCTGGAAGCAATCTGGTCCTTGACGAGTTGGCGAAATCGCTGGCGTAGACGATGGACGGCGACTTTGAAGGCCCCGTCGCTCATGTCCAGCGAACGGGCCGCCTCGGCTGCAATCGCGCCGTCCTCGGATGGGATCAGCCATCGCCTCAGAACCTCGAACCGCTGCGTCTCGCCACGGTCATGCGATTCCGCTTGCAGGACGCTCATTGCCTTCTCAACGATGGCCAACGCCCATTGGCGATCAAAGAAGGCATCCGGGGGAAATCCGTGCGGATCAGCGACATCGAGCGGCGCATGCTCCTGTCGCTCGGAACGGTCGTGACTCGGGGACGCGTGGAGTGACTGTGGCGATTGGCCGCTGCCCCGTTTCTCGGCCAACGTGCGATCTACCTGGTCGGACAGGAAATGCTTGACGGCTCCCAGCAGGTAGGTGCGGAAGCGACCTCGCGTACGTTCGACGCCCTTCAGGCTGTTCCCTTCGAGCAGCTTGGCGAAGAACTCGTGCGTGAGATCGCGGGCGTCGTCGTGGCCGGCTCGATAGCGCCCTACGAACGCTTCGACGGGGCCGTAGTAAGCCTCGCACAAGTCGCGCAGGGCGTGTTTGGCTTCCGTCGACTCACCGCGTGCCGCGAGAACCTGAGTCCAATGCGTGGTGCGAAAGGCGTTCGCTGAAAGATCATTCATTGGAAGGATTCACTTCTTGATACCCGAATCGGGACGCTCATCAGGAATCTTGGGCGGCGGAGCGACTGTCGGGCCGCATCGGCGCGGCTGGTGCAGTTGGTGCGACGACGGGGGCAACGTCTGGCCTCCACAGAACCATGCCGGCGAGAAGCAGCAGGCTGGCGACCAGCGGCAGAAGCAGTACCAGGATGACCGCACGGGAACTAGACGGCGTGCCGAGTTGGTTGGCGGGCGTGTTGCCAGGCGCGCGGCCTGTGGCGGTAGCGATCGCGGCGCGGATGGCGTTAAACCACTCGGCAACGAACCGGTTGGCATGCGAATGCAGCCCGAACCAGCCTTCGAAGGGGCGGAAGAAGAGACGCTTGGTTTGGCCGCCTTCGTCGTAGGTTACGCTGATGAAGTCCGAACGCACAGGGGACATCACCCGCGGGAAATGGCCGATGCTGAGGTCGCGGATTGCCGCGAGTGGGATGACGGTGGTCGTCCCGGCACGCGCGAAGGAGACCTGGCGGTCATCAAGGAGCATCTGGGCCTTGCGGTGAAAAAGCAAGAACATTTGACCGTCGAACGTGGCGAGCTCTTCCGGAGTGAAGACGAGACTGGTGGCGACGTTGCTCAGGCGCGGTGCCGCATTGTCCGCATAACTCCCCGCTCGGGCCGGGCCGGGATCGTTGACGACCGTCATCACTTGCGTCCGCATTTCGCCGATCGTCTGGTAACGAAGCTCCGGCGTGTGCTCCAGGGCCCGCAGCACAATGGCATCCAGCCGCACATCGATATGCACCTTGCGCGAGGGCGGCTCAAATTTCCCTACCGGCAGCTCGCCCGTCAGTAGCTCGTAAAGAACCACGCCGAGCGAGTAGATGTCCGCGCGATGATCCGCCTGCGCGGGATGCGCAGATTGCTCAGGCGCCATGTAGCGCGGCGTGCCCAGCACGCTGTCCTGCGTGAGGCCCGGCGAATCAGACACGGCAGCTCCGGAAGCAGGATCGACGCCGACGCCGATGATGCGCGCGATGCCGAAGTCCGCGATCTTGACACGGCCTGCCTTATCCAGCAGGAGGTTCTCCGGCTTGATGTCGCGATGCACGATGCCGCGGTCATGCGCGAATTGCAGCGCCTCGCAGATCGGCGGCACCATGGCCAGCGCCTGACGCGGCGTGAAGCGGCCCGCAATCATCGCCTGTCGCAGATTGACGCCGTCGATGTACTCCATCATCAGAAAATAGAACTCGCCGGCCCGTCCGAAGTCATGCACCGTGACGATATTCGGATGGTTGAGTTCCGCAAGAGCATGAGCTTCCCGCGAGAACCGTTCGGCGAAGCTGGGATTCGCCGCATGCCGTGGAGGCAGAATCTTGAGCGCCACGAGACGGCCGAGCGATTTCTGGCGAGCCTTGTAAACCGCGCCCATCCCGCCGCGACCAATGAGTTCGATGATTTCCAACTGGGGAAAGGCCGCTTCGAGGTCGCCAACGGTCGGAGGAGTCCACGGCTCATTGGGGAAACTGTCGGTCCCGGTCCCCAATGCAACTTGCTTGAGAAGGCATGCCGGGCAGAGGTCACCGGTAACGGCTGCGGTCGCCGGCGCCCCGCATCGCGGACAAATTGCCGAGAAAGCTTGGTCGGTCATGAGACTATTCTCCAAAAGCATCTTAATCCAGGTCAGTTTGCGTGTTCGCCCAGTTCACCTGGGAGTTACTTGAGGAGTGCCGACTCGTCGGTTACAGAGATTCCCGACCGGGAATAGAAAAGGGGACATTCTAGGGGACATTCTACTTTTCAAAACAATCAGAAGATTAGCAGCGCGCGCCCTGCGTGGTTTTCCACGTACCCGCTTGCCACTTCGAGCCGCCGCTCGATACCCTGTCATCCGGCGGCTTGTGCGCTGTTCTCAACGACCTTGGCCCTAATCAAGGTGCGCCCAAGCCGCTTTTCTTTGCGCAAGACAACGTTGGCCTTTCTCGCGCCGGCAGTCACTCCCCCCGCCAGCGATCGCCGTCGGCTCAGGGCCACTTTGAATCAAGCCCGTCGCCGTGCTGCCCGACTCTTTTTCAGCGACTGCCGAGACACGTTGATTACAATTAGCGCCGCCAGGGAGAGCTCGGCATCAACCGACCGCCCGGCTCGCATCTTGCGGCCAGCGATCCACACACCAAGCCGCGCCGCCACCGACGAAAGAGGATGAATGAAGGCTTCCAGCAAGTCGCTCTACCTGGTCCTGGTTGTTTCGATGGCGCCGGTTGTTGACCATCGCCTTTTCGCGGCAGCGGCGCCATCGGCGCCGAACTGGATTTTAGCGCAACGTGGCGCCGGGCGCACCCACCTATTTTCGACACGAAGCGGAAATCGCTCAGCCGGTCACGTCGGCAAGACTCGTCGCAGCAGCAAGCGAGGCTGGGTTCGACCTCTATCTCAACGGCAAGCTCGTCACTGAATACGACGCTTACGATCCGCTGCTGAAGCTCGACCTCACGCGGGAATTTTCTCGCCGAAAGCACGTCATCGCGGTGCGCTGCCGGCCTGCCAGCTCCAACGCCATGTTTTTCGTCCGGCTACACCTGAAGTTCGCGGATGGCACGCAACAATTCCTTGTCACCGACAAGTCATGGCAGTGCAACGCGAATCTTGCCGAGGGTTGGATGGATTCGACATTCCAAGCCGAGGGTTGGAACAACAGCGTTGCTCAAGCCGCGGTTGATCAACGGCTATTGATCTCCGACTCTCGCCGAATCGATCTAGCCGCCAGCGACAACTACGAACAGTGGAGACAGGCCAGCGGCGCCCAGGCGGGAGCCGATCCGGCGATGTTCTCAATCGCTCCAGGCTTTCAGATCGAGCTGGTTCGTTCCGCGGCGGCCGGAGAGGACTCGTGGATCAGTCTGGTCTTCGATCCGCAAGGCCGCGCCATCGTTTCGCGGGAGCAGCAGGGGTTACTCCGCATGACGTTTGCCAACAACGGCAGCTCGGTGCAGAAAGTGGAGCGGATCGATCACGAGCTGAAAGAAGTGCGCGGAATGGCTTTCCTCGAGAGCGATCTGTACGTCAACGCAAACAATTCCAAGGCAATGTACCGCTTGCGATGCGATTCGAACGGCGAGCTCGGCCAACCAGAGTTATTGTTTGCCACCGAGGGGAACGTCGGTCATGGGCGCAACGACTTGGTGGTAGGTCCGGACCGACAAGTCTATTCCATCCACGGCGATTCCGTTCGAGTCCACAACAACGCCAAAGACTACACGCAAGGCGTGCCTAACGTGCACGCGGCGAACTCGCCGGGCGCGGGACACGTTGTCCGCTTCGATCCATCCACTGGCAATCTGGAAACACTCGTCACCGGACTGCGAAATCCGTATGGGATCGCATTCAATACCGACGGCGAGATGTTTTCGTACGATGCCGATGCGGAATTCGATATGGGGGCGCCATGGTATCGCCCGACGCGAGTCGTCCATCTCACCATCGGGGGCGATTTCGGCTGGCGCAGAGTGACAGGCCAATGGCCGCCCTACTATCCCGATCACCCCGACAATTCCCCTGCCACTCTCGATATTGGAAAGGGCTCTCCGACAGCGGTCGCCTTTGGCACACGCGGTAATTTCCCGCGGCGTTATCGGCAAGCGCTTTTCATTCTTGACTGGGCGTATGGCCGCATTCTTGCTGTCCATTGCCTCCCGAACGGCGCGGGCTATCTGTGCGAAGCGGAGACCTTCCTGAAAGGGCGGCCGCTAAATGTCACCGATGTGGATTTCGCGCCGGACGGTTCCATGTACCTCATCACCGGAGGACGAAAAACGCAGTCGGCCCTGTATCGAATTCGATTCACAGGCGAACGCTCCTCCGATGAATTCGACAACACCGACAGAGCGCGCTTGGATGCCTCGGCGCTCAAAGCTCGCACGAGACGCCGAGAATTGGAAGCGCTGTTGAACCGTCGGCCACTCCCGGCGGATGAAATCGACCAAATTTGGATCGCTCTTGGCGACTCCGACCCGCGGATACGTTATGCGGCCAGAATCGCACTCGAGAATCAGCCGCTCGAACTGTGGCAACAGCGAGCTATTGGCGAGCAACAGCGGCTGGCAGCCTTGACCGCGCTTTCAGCCTTGGCTCGCAGCGGCGACACGGCGATTCACGCTCACGTCCAAGAGCGATTGAACAAAATCGATTTGACCGACGCGACCCGCACCGAGCGGCACTTGGCCGCCTGGATCTATCACCGCTGCGCGGCGGCCGGTGGTGCGTTGCACCCGGCAGTTTCCGCGGCCACGCGCCATCGGTTAGAGACCTGGTATCCAGATCGAAACTATCTGGTGAATGAACAACTTTCGCTCGCATTAGCTCACCAGGAAGGCAGAAAGCCTGGTCGAGAAAACACTGCCGCTACTGAGCGCCGCCGCCGATCAGAACCACCAAATGCACTACTTGTTCGTCCTGCGAAATGTAGCCGACGGATGGACGCCTGAGGCTCGTGAAAATTATTTCGCAATTCTCGCCCAAACCAGGCAGTACATTGGCGGCGAAGGCATGCCGGGTTTCCTCGACAAGATTCGCCAGGAGGCGCTTACCGCGGTTCCGGAGGAAGGTGAGCGGCGCCAATTAGCGGACCTGCTTGCGCACCATCCCGTCGCCGCCGAAGAGCCGGCGGCGTCGCGCCCGTTCGTGAGAAAGTGGACGGTGAACGAAGCCTTGACGGCGACTCAATCACTTTCTCAAAATCCAAATCTACAACGCGGCCTGGCGTTGTTTGCCGCCGCTTCGTGCAGTAAGTGCCATCGCGTCGGAAATGTTGGAACGCTGGTCGGCCCCGACCTGACCTCGGTAAGCCGTCGCTTTAGCCGCCAGGATATCTTGCAATCGATCGTCGAACCGTCGCACGTGATCGCCGAGAACTATCGCAGTCTTGAAATCGTAACTCGGGACGGCAAGACATTCGTCGGTCGGCCAGTCTTGAGTGGCGATTACCGTTCAGAGACGCTGCGACTGGCCACCGACCCGCAGCGGCCATTTCAAATCACGGAGATCGACAAACGGACGATCGAAGAAGAACGAGTCTCGGCCGTGTCCTGGATGCCCGAGGGACTACTCGACACCCTCGCGGCCGAAGAAGTCCGGGATTTGCTCGCGTTTCTCGAATCAGGCGACCCGCGTGATTCAAAGAACTAACTTGCGTTGCGCTCGTGCGGCGTCCAAAATTTGTGGCAATACGGAAACAGCAGTGACAAAGGCATCCAGCTCAGAGATTTCCCGCTAACACAGTCGCATCCACGTTGAAGTATCGCGAAAGTTTGCGGATCATCTGCCGTGCAAATGGCTTCTTCCCCGCCAGCACTTCCGAGATCGACGACTTCGGTATGCCGGTGTCGCGGTGTATATCGGCCTGATTTACTTGCTTGGCTTCCATGAAGTGCCGAAGCATGTCCGCATCCGAGGCCGGCCCGATTCTGTAGTGTTCGTCTTCGTACGCAGCAACGAGATCACTGAGTGCGTCCAGATAGAGGTCCTCCCCTTATACCCGCTTGTGCTTGGCCAGAAGCCGGTCCATGACCTCTTGCGCTGCGTGAAGATGGCTGGCAGAATGGACGGACACCAATGGGAACGCCACAATCAAGTCCAGGTAGGAGTCCTTGGCCTTTCCCTTGAGCGTGAACTTGGTGCTGTTCCTCATTTGCGTCGATTTCCCTCTATGCGTCGAGCGGTTTTTTTAGAAAAGACGTGTCAGAAACCACTTTCCGTCCGGTGGTCACCAACGGTTCCTCATTCTGGCCTGGTCATTGTCATTTCCGCCACTCACCCTCCGTGGTTTTCCACGTGCACGCTTGCCACATGGAGCCGACGCCCGATATTCTGTCGTCGGCGGCTTGTGCGCTGTTCTCAACGACCTTGGCCCTAATCAAGGTGCGCTCAAGCGGCTTTTTTTGCGCCTCAACAAATACGACTATTGAGCGAAGTCGTTATCTTCGGCGTCAGCGCGGATCGCTAGTTCCAAGCATCTCAGATGTGCGCTTACGCACGTTGTTTCTGGTAAACTGGGTCGCTCGCAGTACTGGAGTCGAAGTCGGTTGGACGCTGCGAGGCCACGCGGTGAAACAACTAATGCTGAGTCCCTTTCCACTTTGCACTCCCACCGTTTGCCGATGTAATGCGTTTCGATCGCTATTCTTCCTCTTTTTGGTTTGTGGCCTGCCGAGTGGAAATGCAGCGGAAGCGCCGCCGCCGGCTGGCGGCGAGTCGCTGACAAAGGCCAACGCCAAATCATTTCAGACCGAGGTCGCGCCACTCCTGTCGAAACACTGTCTGGAGTGCCACGACGCGCCCACGAAACAAGGACGGCTGGACTTGTCGCGCAAGGCCGCCGCGCTGGCCGGCGGCGAGAGCGGTCCGGCGATCGTGCCCGGCAAATCGGCCGAAAGCCTGCTCGTGGCAGCGCGTCGAGTCGGACGAAATGCCGCACGATCGACCGCCGCTGTCGGCCGAGGAAAAGGCGCCTGCTCAGCAGTGGCTCGACGGCGGGGCCGAATGGTCGATCGACTTCGTCGACCCGGCGGTCTATCTTCGCGGCGACGGCGCGAGCAAGACCTATGTGCAGCGCTTGACCGTGCCGGAATACATCGAGACGGTTAAGAGCACGCTTGCCGTCGATATCGCGAAAGAGGCTCGCGAACTCCTGCCTCGCGACCTGCGCGCCGACGGTTTTAGCAACACGGCGTATAACCTCAACGTTGACCTGGCCCACGTCGAAGCCTACGCCAGGCTGGCCGAGATCGTCGCCGGAAAAATCGACATCCAGGCGCTGGCCACGCAATACACGAAGAGCCGCGAACTGACCGACGAGAATCTGACCATGGTGATCGAACCCGTCGGCCGTCGCCTGCTGCGCGGGCCGCTAAGTAAGGAAGAGGTCGGCCGTTACTGCGGCATCTCTACGTCGGTCGCCGGCGCCGGCGGAGATTTCGACGACGCCGTGCGGTATATCGTGGAAGCGATGCTGCAATCGCCGCGCTTCACCTACCGCATGGAAAGCCAGCGGGGCGACGGAGACGCGCGGCCGGTCAACTCGTACGAACTGGCGTCGCGACTGAGCTACATCGTCTGGGGCGCTCCACCCGACGACAAGTTGCTCGAGGCCGCCGAGAAGGCCAAGCTCGATCGCGCGGCGGTCGAGTTGCACGTGCGCCGTATGTTGCAAGATCGCCGCGCCGTCGAGCGTTCGCGCCAATTCGTTACCGAATGGCTGGACTTGGATCGGCTCGACAATTTGCGGCCGAGTCCTGAAAAGTTCCCGAACTGGGATGCGCGCCTGGCCGGCGACATGCGTGCTGAGACGCTCGAGTTCTTCGAAGAAATCGTCTGGAAGCAGAATCGCCCGCTGGCGGACTTGCTGAACGCGCGATTCACGTTCGTCACGCCGCGCCTGGCGAAGCATTA
The DNA here is from genome assembly GCA_963829655.1 of Pirellulales bacterium. Classification (GTDB taxonomy): domain Bacteria; phylum Planctomycetota; class Planctomycetia; order Pirellulales; family JALHPA01; genus JBBDYH01. Next base: position 2,510,861 of record CAWHJG010000002.1, on the reverse strand, counting down.
TGGACTGCCGCTGGACAAGTTGCCGGCCGGAGATGGCGAAGCTGATAAGCCGGTTCGCTACGACCTGGCGTCGCTACCGAGCCGCGGCGGCCTCTTATCGCATGGCAGCATTCTGACCGTCGGTGGCGACGAAGCGTCCATGGTGACACGCGGCCTGTTTTTGATGCACGAGCTAATGCGAGGCGTCGTGCGAAATCCGCCCCCGTGCGTGGATACGACGCCGGTGCCCGCAAAGCCAGGCCTGACGCGCCGTGCCATCGCCGAGTCGCGCATCGCCAACAAAAGTTGCACCGGCTGCCACGCGAAATTCGAGCCGCTCGCCTTCGGACTCGAGAAGTTCGACGGTCTGGGTACCTATCATGAGACCGACGAGCACCGCAACAAACTGCGCGACGATGGCAGCATCCTGTTCCCCGGCCAGGACAAGTCGGTGGCTTACGGGACCTCCGCGGAGCTTATGGACCTGCTAGCCAAGAGCGACCGAGTGCGCGAGTCGCTTACGTGGAAGTTGACGCAGTTTGCGCTTGCCCGCCCGTTGGGCGCCGAAGACGCCCCGATCGTCGCCGACATTCATCGCGCCGCACAGCAGGGTGGCGGCACCTACGCGAGCCTGATCACGGCCATTGTGCAAAGCGACTTGGTGCGGATGTCGCGCTCGGAGGGAAATTGAGCGACGATTCAAATTTGCTAGAATGACCGTGACGATAAATGACCCGGAGTGTCAATCATGAAGCACGCTCACATCCATCGACGCACCCTGTTGAAGGGCATCGGCGCCGTCACGATCGGCCTGCCTCTGTTGGAGGAGATGCTGGTTACGACCGGCCAAGCGGCGGATGAGAAGCCGGTCCCCGTCCGTGCATTCAACGTGTTTTTCGGGCTGGGAATTCCGGCGCCACTTCAAAAAGAGGATTTCGGCGGCGTGCTGGAGCCGCTGAAGCCGCTGGGCGACAAGTTGCTCATCTTGCGTGGCGTGGATCAGGTGCGTTGCGATCGAGACGGCATGAACGCGCATTACGACGGTGCGACCGGCGCGTTCACCGCCGAGCCGCCTGACGGCGAAGCGAAGGCCGGTGGACCATCGATCGATCAAGTTATTCGCAAGGCCCACTATCCGAACGGATTGCCGGTCGGCATGGTTCCGACGCTGGTCGCCGGCACGTTCTTCCGCCGCAGCCGCGTGGGGCGATACGTACACAGCTACAACGAAGACGGCACCGTCGCGGCGGTGATGCAAGAGAAGCCCCGCGAGCTGTTCGAACGCGTTTTCGGATCGGTGGCCGCCGCCAGTGAAACCGACTTGCGACGGAAGCGCCTGAAACACAGCGTGCTCGACACCGTCGTGGATCAGTATAAGTTCTATACCGGCGACAACTCGCCGCTCGGCGCAGCATCGCGCTCGCGTGGCCGATCACCTGGAACGCATTCGCGAGTACGAACAGCGCGCCTATGCCATGAAGGAGCGTGACCCGGCGACGCCGAATCTGCCGCCGCCTTCCAAGCTGCCGCACGGCGGCGAAGCCGATCCAGGCGGCGAGGGGATCGACGTCACGCTGGACGAACTCGTGAGCGAATGGCGGCTGACGGCCGACCTTTACGCGCTGGCGATTCAATCCGATCGCGTGCGATTCGGCTCGATCACGTTTCTGGCCGCCGGAGAGCGCATCCGGCTAAAAGGCAAGTATGAATACGACGGCCGAACGGTTTTCCAGTTCGACGACGGCGGGCAACGCAAGTCGTCCGGCTCAAGCGCTTGCAGCCACGAGTGGTGGCATGAGTTCGACGAGAACAAAAAGAACGAGCAACTGCGAGCACACGCCCACATGAAGATGCGCGAAGTGGCGTATTTTCTCACTCGGCTGGCCAGCCCGGAGTGCGTTGAACCGAATGGCAAAACAATCCTGGAGAACTCGCTCATCACGATCTCGACGGAATCCGGCGACGGCCGCCACGAGGATGTGAAGCGCGAGCTATCGGGGGTTTTCCACGCCATCACGGGTGCCAACGGCCGCTTCAAGACCGGCCAGTTTCTCGATGTCGGCGCCGAAGCGATCGACGTCTACAACACGATTCTCGCAGCCGAAAACGTCACTCGCCGGATCGGCCCAACCAAACGCGAAGGGCGGCAAGTCGACGCGATTCGTGCGTGAACTTCGAGGCGGAGACCCGCCGCCTGGCGATAGCATTTGAACTCTTGAGATCGATGACTGCAAAATGTGTCTGCTGTGACCACTCTTGGCGGGCAGATGTTTTACGACCAGTCGAATTTCCTGATCCGCTTCAAATGGGGACTTTCCGGCATGCGCCTGGTGGGCGGCGCCAGCTCCATCCTGATCATCGATGACATTCTCTCGTTCTCGACATGCGTCGATGTGGCTGTGTCCCGCGGCGCGTCCATATGAAGCCACGTCGTCGCCTTGTGACCCCCCCTAGTACACCACCGACACCAGGATGTCATACATAGCATGGGTACCAGCGGCGATCCCAAACCCGCGATACGCGAACAGCACCGAGAAGAAGCAGCCCGCCATAAACCGGAACAGAAACGCCCGCTCGTCGAACGTCTCCCCTTCCGGGCCGATATGGTGCGCCAGCGAAAAACAAACGCTCGTGACCAGAACCGCCGCCCACACCGCCTGTCCGGTCGAAAGGCCGAACTGTTTCAAGAGCCACGCCACCGCCGGCAACAGCATCAATCGAAACAGAAGCTCCTCGTATACTCCGGCCCCGATAAAACCCACCATTTGCCCGCTCCACTCGGCAATCCGCTCGGTCATGGCCGCCGAATCGCCGTGTGGCTCATCCCCGAAACGAACACCGAAAGCACCGAGTCCTGCACCCGCGCGATAATCACCAGCGTCATCGCCAACACCGCGCACTCGGCCAGCATGGTATAGAGCACGCCGGGCGCCACGCGCCACGGCTGGCGCGTCACATAGTGCCAGGCCAGCAGAATCCCTACCGTCAGTGCGGGCAGCAAAAAGTACTGGCTGAACCCCAAAAAATCCAACAGTTGCCGAAGCCACACGTCTGCCCCGTTGCGAATCGCGTGGGGCCCCAACAGAATCACGCCCGCCTCGTATATGCCCAACAGCGGTGCCACGAAATACAGGCTCGCCAACGGGCGGCGCGACTGCTGCCAGTAGTCGCCCCCCAGCTCGCGGGTGGCGGCAGGGTTGGAAAAGAGCGTCGCGATCATGAGCACGTGCGCTTAAGCGATGGATGGCGGAGAAATCGCTGGCCATCAACTCGCCGCCGCTGAATTTATCGGCAGCCCTGCTCGCTGTATTCAGCGCGCGTTGCTCGCATCGCCAGAAGCCGCACCTTCGGCGCGTTCGACACTCAAGTCAGTGCGGAGAAGCCCAGGGGCATCGCCCCCAAAACGCCCGAACTAGTGGTAGACGAACACTGGGATCGTGCTTTCCCGCAGCACCGTCTGTGTCGTCGAGCCCAGAAAGAACTCGCGCCAGCTCTGCTTGCCATAGGCGCCCATCACCAACAGACCCGCATCGAGCTTCTCGATATGGTCGAGGATTTCCCGCGCCGGTGCAAACTGGCTGGCCAGCGGCAATGGGGCCGCGGGAATATCGTGCGACTTGAGAAACTGAACCGCCCTATCGGCACGCCGCGCCGCTTCGGCCTCGTCCAATTCGATCGAAATAACGGTCAGCTCGCCGCCGTGGTGCAAGTCGAGCGACTGGTAGGCCTGAACCGTCCGCGCCGCCTGCACGCTGCCGTCGTAGGCGATCAACACGTGCGTGCTGCGGGGCAACTTTTCCGAAACTCCCACCACCGGCCGCGGACTATGCCGCACGATGTCGCGAAGCGTATCGTCGAAGCCGATCGCGCGTAGACTGAAAATTAGTTCGCTGGCCCAACAGCATCAGGTCGAATCGCTGCGCCTCGAGCATGATCGCTTCGGCCGGATTACCGCTGGTCTGAATGATTTCGGCCGTCACCCCCGCGTTACTGCAACGCCGAGCAAACCGTTCGAGAAACACATCGACGCTCGTCGAGGGTTGAGCGTCCGATGCAACCGGTTGATTCGGCGACGCACCGACGGTGGCCGGCACCGGCTCCGTGGCCGCTGGCAATTCGGCGCTTGACACACCCACCCCAACCAACAGCACATTGTGCCGGCGGGCCCAATCAATGCCCAATTCAACGGCAGACTCGCTAAAGTCCGAACCGTCGAGGCCGACCAAAATGCTCCGCAACATAGAAACTACTCCCTCAGGTCAGGTTCGCGTGGCGCGATTTGTGCAACTTGCACCGCTTGTGCACCCTGCCCACCGCCGATCCGGTTATTGTCAACCGCAGGCGAATATATCGACAAGAGTAGCTTGTGGAAACCCGCAAAACACACTTGTAAATGATCGAAACCGCTGGATATATCCCGGTTTCGCGGCTTACGACTCCACGGGCGGCGGCTCGTGGAGCTGAACCGACTCCGTGACCTTTCTTACGCGGATGTTCATCATCTCGACGACCAGCGAAAACGCCATCGCAAAGTACAAGTAACCGCGCGGCAGGTGTGCACCGGTGCCCTCGGCCACCAGCAACGCCCCGATCAGGATCAGAAAGCTCAAAGCCAGGATCTTGAGCGTCGGGTGCTTGTGCACGAACTGGCTGACTGCCCCGGCGAATACCAGCATCACCCCCACCGCAATCACCATCGCAGTCACCATCACCCAGATTTGGTTCGACATTCCCACGGCGGTGATCACCGAGTCGAGCGAAAACACGATGTCGATAATCAAGATCTGAATCAGTGTGCTGGTAAACGAGGCGTGCCTGCCCGATCCGGTTTGTGAAGGGCCGTGAGAACCCTCCAGCTTCTCATGCAGCTCGTAAGTGCTCTTGGCGATCAAAAATAGCCCGCCGCCAAGAAGGATCAAATCGCGCCACGTAACTTCATTCGCTTGCGGATGCTCGACGAACCAGCTTGCCGGCACGCCGATATCCGTCCATCGAAACAGCGCCTGCTCCAGGCCCATGATCCAGCTCAACGTAAACAACAGGCCCAACCGCATTACCAGTGCCAGCCCCAGGCCCAACTGCCGAGCCTTCGCCTGTTGTTCGGGTGGAAGTCGTTGCACGAGAATCGCGATAAAGATGACGTTGTCGATCCCCAGCACAATTTCCATCGCCGTAAGCGTGACCAGCGGCGCGATCCAATCCCATTCCATGACGGCGATCCTCGGTTAAGTGCAAAGTTGTCCGGAGCGACGGTAACCGCTTCGGTAGGGTGGGTCAAGCGGCCTTGTGCGCACCAACCAATTCGACGCCTGACCACGATGACCCACCAATCTTGCGCGTCCCCTTCTACCGGCCCGGCACCGTTTCTTGACTGCGCCGTGCCAGCCCGCTAGATTGCGCACGTCGGACGGTGCGAATCGCTGTCAAAAAGGGGACTGGCTCCGAGCCACAGAATGCCTTTGCCTGATCGACTTGGACAAAGGCGAGGTGCCTGTCCCCTTTTGAAGTTGCAACACGAAAACATTGACTCTACGGATTGAGGAACGCCTTATGGCCGGAAAAGTACGCGTGGCGATTGTCGGGCTGGGCTTCGGCGCCGAGTTCATTCCCATTTACCAGGCCCATCCCGATGCCGAGATGTACGCCATCTGCCGCCGCAACCAGGCCGAGATGGACAAGGTCGGCGATCGCTACAAAATCGCCAAGCGATATACCAGCTACGAGGAGCTGCTCAAGGATCCCAACGTAGACGCCGTTCACATCAACTCGCCAATCCCCGATCACGCGCCGCAGTCGATCGCCGCGCTCAAGGCCGGCAAGCACGTGGCCAGCACCGTCCCCATGGGCACTTCGATCGACGAGTGTCGCCAGATCGTCGAGCTTCAGCGTCAGGTGGGCAAGATCTACATGATGATGGAGACCGTCGCCTACAGCCGCGAGTATTTGTTCGTCAAAGAACTCTACGACAAGGGCGAGCTCGGCCGCATCCAGTTCCTCCGCGGCAGCCATCAACAAGACATGGACGGCTGGCCCGACTACTGGCCCGGCCTGCCGCCCATGTGGTACGCGACGCACTGCGTCAGCCCGTGCCTGGCGATTCTGAGCAAGCCCGATAAGCCAGCGCACGCCGAAAGCGTGGTCTGCCACGGCTCTGGCCGAATCCGCGAGGAGCTGATCGGTCGCTACGGCAGCCCGTTTGCCATCGAAACCGCCACGTTTAAGATCCGCGACAGCGACGTCGTGGCCGAGGTGACGCGAAGCCTGTTCGATACCGCGCGACAGTACCGCGAGAGCTTTGACGCCACCGGTTCGAAAAAAAGCTTCGAGTGGCAACAGGTCGAGAACGAAGAGCCGGTGATCCACACCAAAAGCACTGCCGAGCGCCCGCTGCAAGAATCCGAGATTCCGAAGCGCGTGAAGGTGCCCGACTATGCCAGCCGTTTGCCGGAACAAATCCGTAAGTTCACGCAGCCCGCGCAGATTCAGGACGCGGAGCACCTGTCGTTCCTCCAGGGGGGCGGGCACGGTGGCTCGCACCCGCACTTGGCACATAACTTCCTGATGGCCTGCCTCGGACGCCAACCGGCGTTTCCCGACGCGGCCACCAGCGCCAACTGGACGATGGTCGGCATCTGCGCCCACGACTCCGCCATGCGCGGCGGCGACCGCGTGCAGATCCCGTCTTTTTGAGCGATTATCGCGCAGTTGCAGCCTCGTCGCCCGCTCCACAAACAAAAATAGGGAGGCATGCGCCCTGCGGCGCACGCCTCCCTCGTCAACTCAGCGTCGGTCACTGCTTGCGGAGCACCTTGTCCACTTCCTTCGCGACTTTGTCCAAATCCTTGTCGTCCAGAACGCCGTCGTCGCCTAGGAGTCTGCCTACCAGCCGGACCAGCCTGTTGAGCTGCTGGTCGGTCAGATCCAAGTTCAGGATATCTTCGATCGCGTCGATCAGGTCCTCGATCGCCCCAAGGTCGGGCAGGATCCCGCCGCCGGCCAGGCCACACAGCAGATCGCCCAAAAGCTCGCCCTCGCTCGCGCTGACGCAGACTTGCACCGGCCCGTTCTCGCAGTCGTCGAGGTGAACGTTCAGGCCCAGCACCGTGAGGTCCACGGGGCCGATGGCCAGATCCAGCACTTCGCATTCACCCTCACAGATGTCTTCGGCGCCACTCGGCGGGTCGCCTGCCTGACTGAGTGCATCGGTCAGAGCGCCTGATAGGATGTCCTCTAATAGGTCGCCCTCCAAGATGTCCGTTACTTGGTCGAGGTTAAGCAGGCCGTCGAGGATGCCTGAGAGGCTGCAGAGCAAATCTCCGAGGAGGCCCTGGTCCGGAAAAGCCGTGATCGACAGGCAGATAGGACTGGTGTCCACGTGCAGGCCCAGCAGGTTCAAGTGGATGGGGGCCAGCTCGAGATCCAGGATCGAGCATCCTAACTCCCCAGGAGGCTGGATGAACTCCAGTTGGAAGTTCGTAAGTTCCGTGGTGAAGGGCAATCCCCCGATCGTGCCGGAGACGGTGCCACCCGTGGCGGTCAGCACGCCCTCTACGAGGTCCAGGCCCTCAAGATCTACCGCGTCGATGATGACGCCGGAGCTGATGTTCTGCGCCTGTGCAGGCGCGCTCATCACGCCAACGGCACACAAGCCGACCAGAAGCAATGGAAACAGTTTTTTGAAGAAGGACATTTCGACATCTCCGTAAATGGGACAATGGGACAGAAGGGAAACAGTGCAACCCTGGGGGGCAGCCTGCGACACCTACAAAACGACGAGACGTGGTAGATCCGGACTCCGGCCCTGATACCGCGTGACCTGGCCCACTATCGCGCAAACTCATCCTCCTGTTACGATCCCGATCCTTCCTGACTGAACCACGGCAACTGCATTTTCAGCCAACACACAATCGATGGACCATCTTTGAACCTCCTTTCACACAGAGGATATCGCAATTTTCTTAGCGCTTCAGGTCAACCTGGTACATGCACTTCGCGACCGTGCGATTTGGCCGAATGAGCGGTCGGGATGAAGCAAACTGCGCACCGACGCCGTCGCGCCAAGAAAATGCGATTAGCTGCGCGACGATCTTGTGATTAACACGTCTCCGTGGCGGGTCCCGTCATTTCGATATTACGGAGACGCACATGATTTCGGTCGCCACGGGGAGAGTTCCACTAGGCGCAATTTCAGTTTTCCGAATTTGAGGCGAGACGATTTCTTGGCATCGCAGTGAGCGATTGACAAAGCGCTCTGCCCGGCGGGGTTTGCCATCGATCAGCCTGCTGTTAGCGCAGCCACCATTGGTTCGCTAGCTTAACGCCAACGTAAAGAGGCGAATTGAAATGGTGCTCCCACGATTACCGTAATGCTCAATGTGACAATCACAGCGCACGATGGTAAATGGCACTGGATCAGGCGAAAAGCATTGCACTGCTACGAATAACTCAGCATTATCACTGCGTGACGGCCCACTGTGCATGTGGCAGCTGGCGTCGAGTATACTTCACGCAGGCATTTGCTTGAGACAGCCATGAACCTGGTCCTCTTCGAAGACGCGATTGTCGATCGCCTTTGGCCGATCACGCTGACGCGGCCGGCGTTCGCCATCACCTGTGGCGGCACGCGGCTCTTGGATCTGCTCACCGCTAGCGGCCTCGGCAAGGTCGTCTGCCACGTCCGCCCTCACCTGCGCACGCTGCAATACACCGATTGCCCCGGCACGCTGCTCGAGGGCAAAAAAGTGGCCGGCCCGGCAATGTTCATCAACGCCCGGCTCGTCCCCTCGTTCGCCAACCTCGAAAAACTCCGCACGCTGCCCGCGAGCGCCAAAGAAGGCGTGATCCTCCACGGCTCCAGCATCGTCGCGGCATGGACCAGCGGCGATGCGCCGCTCGCTAACCCTGTAGACGTCGCCTCGTCGATCGAGGCCCTGCATTTGCCGCAGGTCAAGAACATCGAGCTGCCTGTGTTCGACTTTCCGCACGACGTGATCCGCCATCACCTGGCGACGTTCGCCGACAACCTCGCGCATCTGGCCAAGAGCGGTCCCTACAACCAGACCAGCGACGGCCTGTTCCTCGGCGAGAACGTCCGCGTCGCTCATCACGTCGTCGTCGATACGCGCCCCGGGCCCATCGTCATCGAAGCCGGCGCATCAATCGGCCCGTTCGCATATCTCCGCGGGCCGGTGTACATCGGCCGCGAATCCAAAATCAACGAGCATGCGGCGATCAAGGAGGGCACGTGCCTTGGCCACACCACGAAGGTCGGCGGCGAAGTGAGTTGCTCGATCATCGAGCCGCTCACGAACAAGCAGCACCACGGCTATCTCGGCCACAGCTACGTCGGTAGCTGGGTGAATATCGGCGCTGGCACCTCGAACAGCGATCTGAAGAACACCTACGGCCCGATCAACATGACCGTCCGCGGCCAGAAAGTGGCGACCGGCCTGCAGTTCGTCGGCTGCTTCGTCGGCGACTACGCCAAGACCGCGATCAACACCAGCATCTTCACGGGCAAGACCATCGGCGTGGCCAGCATGCTCTATGGCGTGGTCACGACCAACGTGCCGAGCTTCGTGAACTACGCCAAGTCGCTGGGGCAAAACAGCGAGGCCCCAGTGGACATCGTGCTCGCCATGCAGGCTCGGATGTTCAACCGCCGCAAGATTCTGCCCCGCCCGTGCGACGTGGAACTGCTCCGCTCAGTCTACGAGATGACGCGCGACGACCGCCGCGAGCTCGGCACGCTCAGCAAAGAGCCGCTGTCGTGGTGAGACTGTTCCGGGTTCGCGCAGCGAGGCCCGGAACCAGACAAACACTGCCATGGCCGCGGGAGTAGCAAACACCTCGCGCCAGCGGCCTTATTAAATCTCTCGCCGTTTGACCCTTAGCCACGCGGCGCTCGCCCCCCGCCCTCACTCCTCTCTACTTTCTATCCTCGACTCGCGCGCAGCGCGGCACGCTCAGAGCCGTAGGTCAGGCACGCCCCGTGCCTGACGCCTCTGCTACCTATTGCACGTTCGACGATCTTGCCTGTCTCTATGTCTCCCCGGCCCCCTGTCTCCATGTCTCCCGGTCTTGCTTCCCCTCTCCGCCTCCGCTCCGTTTTTGGAATCGCGCCACCCCTGGTGCTAGCCGACCGTCCCCGCTCGCTCCAATCTCTTCCCTAACTGATCGATTTCTCCTTCCGACAATGGAGTGCACTTCCTGAAGAACAGGCTTTCGCGGACCCAATCTTTGCCCTCTCTCAATTCCTCCTTCCAGCATGCAAGCGCCGCCCGGATGCTGGCCAACTCGCGCTTCGTTAACGGCAACTCCTCAGCGGGATCAATCCCCGGGATTTCCTCATTTGGTTCCACCACTTGAATTACTGGGTCATCACCGATCGTGCTTTCCTTCCGCAAGTAACTGCACCGTCATCCAAGAAATACACATACCCGCACGGATCGCCGCCACCGACCGAATGTAGAAAGATTACCCATCCATTTGGCTGCCGTTCAATCATGATGTCCGGCTTGTCGCAATCCATATACCTATGCGTCCCTAGCACCACCCGCACGCCATCCGCCGAATGGATAACAACAGGCACAAGCGGCTTCCCAAACTCCTGCTTGGTTCCTTCCTCGACCTCGCGCGGAAAGTAATTTGCGTTGTAGGTTGGCACTTTGAGCTTCAAGGTCTTCAATTGCGGTCTTCGCTTACTCGCACGACCCATAGTGTCGCTCCCATTTTGGGAGCATTCTAAGCCGCTCCGATAATCGGAGCAATGGAAAAATCCACCCATACGTCAGAATACAAGGCGCTCCAGGCTGAACTGCGCACCATCCGCGAATCGGCCGGCCTGTCTCAACGCGATCTCGCTGCCCGTTTGAAAGTCGCCCCTAGCTGGGTCGCCAAAGTGGAAGCCGGCGAGCGCCGCATCGACATCGTCGAACTCTGCCGCCTCGCAGCCGCCTGCGACGCCGATGTCCCGCGGACGCTCTCGCGTATCGTCCGAGTGATCAGCGCTCGTCCCCGACGCCGCCCATCCTCCAACTCACGATAGACAGCGATTCTGCAATGCCTGCGTTCTATCGTGCGTCGGTAGCCTCATTTCTGGAGGACAGTTGCGAACGAATTCTCGGACGCCTGACCGCGCAGGCATCCGCCGCCGGTTTCTACGAACAAAAGCATTCGCAAACCGACGCGTGGCAGCAGCAAGTACCTATCTTGCAAAGCGTGCTGGCTCAATTGCCCCGCGAGCTGCGGTGGGACCAGTGGCATATCTTGCTTGAGTATCCCATTCCGCGTCGCGCAAAGCGCATCGACGCGATTTTGCTGACTCGCTCACTCATCTTCGTTCTTGAATTTAAGTTCGGAACATCTCGCTTCGCCGCTGACTCCATTGTTCAGGTTGAAGACTACTGTCTGGACTTGCGCGACTTTCACAAAGAGAGCCGCGGACATCTGATCGTACCGATTCTCGTACTACCAAAAGGTCGGCTTGCGGCAGTTACTTCACAATCAACAGAGATTCTTGACTTTGTCGCTCAAACTCAGCTCGCAAATGCGGCAACTCTGCCGGCGGCTATCAAGACATGCTCGCTTCTATGCGATCCAGGTGCTGCCATCGACGCACATGCTTGGGACTGCAGCGAATACAGTCCCACACCAACCATTATCGATGCTGCACGCGCACTCTACGCCGGCCATAACGTGCGCAAATCTCACGGAGTCACGCGGGCACCGAAAACCTAACACATACAACGCGAGCTGCATCGGTGCTATCGAACGCGCGCAACGTGAATCAAAGAAGGTCGTTTGCTTTATTACCGGCGTACCGGGTTCAGGTAAGACACTGGCTGGATTGGATATTGTTCATAATCCTCAATTCTGCGAACAGGGTCGCGCTGTCTTTCTGTCTGGCAATGCGCCGCTCGTCACCGTCTTGAGAGAGCGCTAGCCAGGGACCGTGCCAAAAGGCACCGCCAAACGCGCGCATCTGCTCGTAGAGTTGTTTCCACCTTTATTCAAAACGTCCACAGGTTTATCGGCGAATTGTTTAAAGATAAGGTAAGGCCACCACCGGAAGGAGTTGTGGTTTTCGACGAAGCTCAACGCGCGTGGGATGCCAAGCAATCAAAGCAAAAGTTCGGCCGGGATTGCTCTGAGCCAGAAATGATGCTCGAGATTATGGATCGTCGCAGTGACTGGGCGGCGATTATTGCACTCATCGGAGGCGGTCAAGAAATTAATAGTGGTGAGGCGGGTCTTGCTGAATGGGGTCGCGCTCTTACAAACCGCTTTTGCCATTGGCAAGCGGTAATCGCGCGCGAGATGAGCAGTGGGACCACGATCAGCGGTTCAACACTATTTCCGGACGGAACACTCGGAGTGAACGTGATCGAAGAACCAGCTTTGCACTTACGTGTCAATCTTCGATCGTATAAGGCTCAAGCGCTGTCTGATTTTGTCGACGCAGTGTTGGCATTAGACGCTGCAAGGGCGCGCTCTATCTTCGCAAACTTGACCGATTTTCCACTCGTGCTGACGCGCGAACTACATAAAGCCAGGCAGTGGCTCCGCAAAAGAGCACGTGGCAGTCGTCGCGTCGGTCTAATTGCCAGTAGCGGTGCTCGACGTATAAAGGCTCACGGCCTCGACGTACGGACAAAACTCGATGTTACAAATTGGTTTCTCAATCCTGCAGTCGATGTACGATCATCAAGTTTTTTAGAAGTCCCTGCCACTGAATTTGGAATTCAAGGACTTGAGTTAGACTGGGCTGGACTTTGCTGGGGCGGTGACTTAACCGTGAAAGATCGGACTTGGTTTTTTCAAAGCTTCAAGGGGACCAAATGGGGCGACGTTTCAAACGAAATAAGGAGGCAATACATCATCAATAAATATCGCGTCCTCATGACGCGCTCGCGAGGGTCTGGTGATCTGGGTACCACCCGGCGACCCATCTGACTCCACCCGCCCACCCGAACGATACGACAGCGTAGCCGACTACCTCCAATCCTGCGGCCTCCCTACGCTCTAGCCAGCCCCCAGTCCCTAGCCACTAGTCCCCATCCGCAATATATACATCAGTACACTATATCGCAGACTCCCTTGCGGGGTCCATACACCCGCTCCTTAGCCCCGCCGCCCAAAAGTTTTGACCACTCAAAACCTCGCGTTTTTCCCGAGAAATACGCACATCACCTCAATTCCGTACTAGGTGGTTGTTCGTACCTTCAAAAAACCCCCTGTTTTCACGACCCGTTTACGCGCAAAACAGCCCTGAAGACCAAAAGCGCTTCCGCGTCCGTACCGCCCCGGCCGACCCCCCAAGAATCCCCGCCAAAAACGCTCAATCTGGCAGCTTGGCGCTCGCTCATGTCGGCGAGCAGGGCAGCAGTTGTTTCAACTGCTCCAAACTGGCCGGCTTGAGTAGGTGACTATCGATCATGCCGGTAATCAGCTTTTGAGGATCGGGCTTATAGCCGCTGACCAGCGCCAAAAGCGACAGCGTTTCCGCGCATGCAGCGCGGAGCATTGGGGCAAGCTGATAACCATCGATGCCCGGCATGGCAAGATCCAACAGAATCACCTGCGGCTGCCACTGGCGCAGTCTCAACCGCGACGGTGACGTTCGTACAGAATTGGGATTCGCAGCCGCACAACTTGGCCAATTCACACAGCAGGTACGCACTATCTTCGTTGTCGTCGATGACGAGGACGCGCATGGCAATCTCCGGACAAGAGGTGGCGACGCAGGCAGGTCGCCACGGAGTGCCAAGCAAGGGCCTTCCGATGGGTGGAGGCGGGGCGAGGTGCAATGCATGCACCCTACCACAAGCACTGGTCGAAGCAAGGGAGACACCCTTTAAGCGAGGCCGGTTTTGAAAACTGTCAGGGATCACGCCGGTCGGGCAAGGCCGGGGCGGCGGTCGTTTAAACTCAACCGCGAAAATCGAGAAGAAAGCCAATCGGCATATTGTCATCCTCTTCCGGCGCCGCGATTTTGCGAAGCATGTGAATGGTGGCTGATCGAACTTGGGCCAGCTCGACCGTCGTCCACTTGCTATCACGTCGCAAGCGTATGAGGAACTCTGCAATGCATTGCGCCGGGTCTGATGATTGATAACAAAGCTCCAGGCAGGCGCGTACCGCTTTGTTGATTCGGTCTGTGGATTCTATCGCGAGCACGGCAAAGCCTCCCGTAGACTGTGCCAAGCCGCGTTCATTTTCCGTGCCGTTTGCAAGACGGGAGGCAAAAAGAGCCGATGGTGGCGCGGTCGGGAGAACCACTCCACAACACGGCTACGAGGCAGACGTCAGGCACGGGTGCCAGGAGCTACGTGGCTCACTTCCCCCTCACCCTACCCTCTCCCGGCGGGGGAGAGGGATTCGATGACCCTCACAGACTCCGCAAGAACTTCACCGCCGAGTGAAGCTCATGCTGCGGGTCGTCGGATTCGGGGCGTTCAACGGTGAAGTCGCCGCGGTAGTCCTGTTCTTGGAGCGCGCCCAAGATCGCCGGCCAGTCGGCCATGCCGCGACCGAGCGCCACGCGCGTGCCGCGGCCACGCGCGATGTCGCCAACGCCGTCGGTCGCGTGTACGTGAAAGATGTGCCGCCCAAGCTTCGAAACGATGTCGAGCGGCGAATGGTTGTGGACCAGCAGATTTCCCGGGTTCAGATCCACAGCCAGGCTGCCGATTGGCAACGCATCGATTACGCGGCTCGAAGTGCCTCGCTGTCCTCGTTGCCGGTTTCGGCGGCGAGCAGTGCACCCGTGTGCTGGCCGTGCCGGCCAAGATCGTGAAGCACCTGCATGAGCAGGTCCCACTCCGGCCCCTCGGATTTGGCTGGGATATCGCCGATGCGGTTGACGACGACCGGCGCCCGAGCGCCGCGGCAAGCCCGATCGCCCACTTCGTGCCATCCACGCGGCGCTCCAAATCGGCGGCAACGTTGTACCCGCGGCGCGTGGGGTACGCGACCGCCGAGACGCGGAGCCGATGGTCGCCGAGCATCTTGCGGAACTGGCGCAGGGCAGTTTGCGAGGCCTCGGCCGGCGTGAAGTCGCGGCGAGCGTCCAGTTCGATCGCTTGCACGCCCCAGGACGCGAGCAGGGGAATCGCCTGTTTCAGCGGCATTCGCAGGCTGGCGGTCTGGATTCCGATCTTCAATGCCGGCACAGGTTTACCTGCTAGCTGGTCGATAAAGGATTAAGGAAAGCTGCGCTTACGAACCGCCGGCACCAAATCGCCCTTCTCGATTCGAACGATCTATGCTCCGGCCGCTCGCATTTACGTTCGTCATTCTAGCGACCGTGGCGGTTTTGCGCACGGGCGCCGACGACGAAGCGCCGCGCACGGCGCGGCACCCTGGACGGCCCGACTCGCCATCTATCGCCGCCGACGGTACCGATTCCAAAACGCCTGACTTGCTGCCGCTGGGCCGTGCGCTCGGCAATCGCCTGGAGTTTCACCTCGCTCAACGCCCGGGCGCGAGGAAGGGCCGGGAAACGGACAAGGATGAATTCGAGGACGCAGTCAACGAGCGTGCGGTGAATAAGGCTCAGAACGCAGGCGGCACGAACGACGGGGCGGAACAGCCGATGGACGAGGGAATCGACACGCCAATCGAGGAGCCACCCCCCGCGCGACCCGCTGAAGCGATTGAGCTGTTTCACTGCGATTTTTCGCACGACTGGGACAAGAACTTCGACAACTGGCCCGACCGATGGACGCGCGAGCGCTCGGTCGCTTATCCACACTACTTGCCGATCAAGCTGGTGGAGGATCAATCGCCGGTCGGCGACCGTGCTCTGCGAATTGAATTGAATGGCGGAGCGGCGGCCGTGCACAGCCCGACGGTGAGAGTCGATGCCATGTATACCTACGTGGTCGAGGGTTACGCGCGGACCGAGAACCTGAAGCACGATGAAGCGCACATCTCGGTCACGTTTTTGGACGCGAAAGATCAGCCGCTGGAAACCATCGCGTCCACGCCGATTCGCCGCACAGCGCGCTGGACAAAGCTCCGCATCGGGCCGGTTTCTGTCCCCAGTGCTAAAGCACAACGCGCGACGATCACGCTGCACGTTGGTCCGCGCGGCGAAAAGGCCGACCTCACTGGCGCGGCTCTGTTCGCTGACGTGTGGCTGGGCCGGCTGCCGCGCATGACGCTGGCCGCCGATCGTCACAGCCACTTGTACTATGTCGGCGAAACTCCGGAAATCACCTGTACGGCATCGGGTTTTCCATTGGACCAGCCGCCGGTGACCTTTGAGCTGTTCGATCTGGAAGGCAAGCTCGTGGACCGCGCGGAACAGAAGTTGGTGATTCTGTCCGCGGAACCGACCGCGGGCCTGTTCGAGGAGGCGGAACCCACCGAGCCTGCTCTGGCCGAGCGGACCGCGGAGGCGCCGCAAAGTACAATCGCCCCCGACACAACCGACAGCACACCCCAGGAAGTGTTCGCGGGTTCGGCCGCCTGGAAACCGACGTTCCGCGAAGCTGGTTTCTACCGCATCCGCGTGGAGATGCCCGGCAAGACCGGCGTGGCAAACCATCGCGAGATCAGTTTGGCAATCATCCACAAGATTTCGCCGCGGGCCGAAGGCGAGTTCGGCTGGTCGCTGCCGGACGGCGACAAGCCGCTGACGCTGGTCGAGCTGGCCGAGGTATTGGGACAGAGCGGATGCAACTGGTGCAAATTCCCGCTGTGGAACGAAAGCTACTCGAGCGATCGCGAGGAGCAGCTCGTTTGGTTCGCCGAGCGGTTAGGGCTGCGAAAGATCGAGATGATCGGACTGCTGATTGCGCCGCCGTCGAAGGCCGTTGACGATGACGAAGAAGCACAGTCGCAACAGGCGGCGGGTGTTTTCTCGCTGCCGATGGAGACCTGGTACCCGTCGCTCGAGCCGATCATGACGCGGCTGTCGCTGAAGGTCCGCTGGTGGCAGCTCGGGACCGACCAGGATCAAAGCTGGGTTGGCTACCCGCAACTGGCCAAGAAGATCGCGCTGCTCAAGAAACAACTCACGCGGTATGGCCAGCGAATTCACTTGGGGATGGGTTGGTCGTGGCTCAAGGAGACGCCGAGGGACAAGCCGACTTGGGATTTTCTGGTGTTTTCGGCGTCGCCGCCGTTGACCTGGGAGGAACAGTTGGCGTACCTGCGCGCGACGGAGGTTAAAGGGTGTTCGCGCTGGGTGGTGCTTGAGCCTTTGGACAAAGAAAGCTACAGCACCGAAACACGAGCGACCGACCTGGTGATGCGCATGCTGGCTGCAAAGATGGAGCGCGTCGAGGCCGTATTTGTGCCGCAGGCCTTTGACGACCGCACGGGCCTGATGAACAGCGACGGCACGGTGGGCGAGCTGTTTGTTCCATGGCGCACCGCGGCGCATACGCTGGCCGGGGCCGAATCGGTGGGATCGCTCAACCTGCCCGGTTCGTGCAACAACCAGATTTTTGCGCGCGGCGACGAATTGGTGATGGCCCTGTGGAGCGACCAGCCGACGAAGCTGCGCCTGTACGTGGGCAGCGAGGCGCGCACGATCGATATTTGGGGCCGCGAGAAGCCGTTGCCGGAACAGGGCGGCCAGCAGATGATCGCCGTGGATCGAGCGCCCGCTGTTCATCAAACAAGTTGACCCGGCGATCGTGCGCACGCAAATGTCGGTGGCGTTCGACGCTGCGCAGCTTGCCAGTCAGTTCGGCAAACCGCAGACGAACGGTCTGTCGTTCAAGAATCACTTCCCGCAATCGATCCGCGGGACGGTGCGGTTGATGACGCCGGAAGCCTGGCGCGTCTCGCCGAAGGACATTCCGTTCAAGCTCGCGGCCGGCGAGACGTCGTTCCAACAGTGCGAGATCACGCTGCAAACGACGGCCGCGACCGGGCGGCAGGTGGTGCGGCTTGATTTCGATCTGACCGCCGACCGCCGCTACCGGTTTAGCGTGTACCGGCACATGGAAGTCGGCTTGGGCGATATCTTCGCGGAGGCACTAACGCGCGTAAACGAACGCGGCGATTTGGAAGTGGAACAGCGGCTGACCAATGAGACCGACGAGACCGTGAGCTTTAAGTGCTATCTGTATGCACCCGGCCGCAAACGCATGATGATGCACGTCGAGGACCACGGCCGCGGCGTGGATACCAAGACCTTCCGCCTGGGAAGCGCCGACGATCTGATGGGCAAGACGCTGTTCCTGCGAGCCGAAGAGATCAACGGCACGCGAATCTTGAACTACAGCGTGATCGCGCAGCCGTGATGTAATCGTTGCATTCTGCTGTTGCGGGCGATTACGATGAGACGCGGTTTCGCACATTGAGCTGCAAAGGAACTGCCATGTCTATCTTTCGCCTGCTGGCGACCTCGCTCTTCGTTTCAGTGTTTGTTGTGTTCAGGTTTCGCTGCTGATGCCGATGCGACCGAAGACGAAGCGAAAGTCGATCCTTCTGTTCAATGGCAAGGATTTGGAGGGCTGGACGCCGGTTTTGGCAGACAAGCGCGCGAAGCCGAACGAGGTGTGGGAGGTCCGCGATGGTGGCGTGTTTGGTGCCGAGGGAAAGCCCAAGGGATATCTGCGCACGTAAGCTCACGAATTCGAGAACTATGAGCTGACGCTGGAGTGGCGCTGGCCCGCCAAGCCGGGGAACAATGGTGTGTTGGTGCATACGACCGACGCGGCGGTGCTCGACATCTGGCCGCGCAGTCACGAGATTCAGCTCAACGACGGGCACGCGGGCGACATCTGGGTGATCGGCACGACGCTGGAGATCCCCAAGCCCGAGGGACGGATCAAGGGCCGCCGGCACATCAACACGATCGACGACGCGGAGAAACCGCTGGGCGAGTGGAACAAAATGCGGATCGTGTGCTCTGGCGACGAGCTGACGATCTATATCAACGACAAACACACGAACTACGCCAGCAAGCTCAGTCAGACCAAGGGCGCCATCGCGCTGCAATCCGAAGGGGCGGAGATTGAGTACCGAAACATCGTGCTGAAACCGCTGAAATGAGTGAAAAGGTTTCACGCAAAGCCGCAGAGACGCTGTTTTTTGCCAGATTCTTGCGACCTATACTTGCTCGGCCGCCGGGACAGCCGGCGGTTCAAGCCACAAGCAAGTGAGGTCTTGCCATGGGTAGCTGGTCAAATAGTCTGCACGTGCGAGCTGATGATGCGACGGTTGTCGCGGACGCCATTGAGCGACTCTTGTCCGCGAAGGGATCTAAGCTCGAGCCGACGCCGGTAAAGACGGGCGGCCGCCGCGGTCCGTGGATTGATGACGAGGATGAATTCGAGGACGACGACTTCCGCAGTGACGCCGACGACAACGGGGACGGTGGCGCCGACGAGTACGACGAACTCGACGAAGGCGGTTTCGACGACGAAGACCTCGACGGCGGAGAAGATGGGCCGCGCAGCATCCGCATCTTTAAACCGGTGAACGGCTGGGTCGGCGTGCTCGACAGCGACATGGAAGGCATTTCCCAACTGGCCGGCGAGCTATCGCTGCGGCTCTCGACCGACACGATGCTCGTGCTCGTCAACGACAGCGACTCCTGGTACTACTGGCTTCATCGAAATGGCGTACCGGTGGACGAGTTCGACTCGATGGGAGCCGACGAGCTGGACGACGAGCTGCCGCCGGCCATGCGCGAAGCGATGGAGCGCGGCGACGACGAGGCGTTCTCGCGCGAGGCAGTGAAGCTCGTCAAGCAGAATATGCCGAAAGGACCGATCGTTTTTCCGTTCGGCGGAACGAGTTTGCCGCCGGAGCTGGCGGAGCTGCACGACCGCGTACAGAAAAAGCAAGCAGGCTTTTGGGAGCGAATGCGCTATCGTTGGCGCATACTCAAGTTTCTCTGGCAACTCGTGCGCAACCGGAATCAGGCGTATCCGATCCAGATGGGCTTCGACATCCCACGGCAGACGCCGCTGGACGCCGAAACGCTCGATCGGCACATTCGCGCGGTCCTGGCGTTCTTTCCGCGCCGACCGGAGAAATTACGCGAACTGTTGCCGCTATCGCGATTCCCGTCGGAGGAGCTATTGGTCGAGTTCCTCAAGATTGTGGACCTGCCGTCGCTGTACGCGCACCTGAGCTACTCGTACATGAGCGACTTCGGCCGCAGGGAGCTTGCGCAGAACGGAATCGTGCAGGTGGCCGATCTGCAATTCGGCGAATAGGCTGCACGCGACCTACTGCTTTGCCTTCGCCTTGCCGCCGCCCGAAGGATTGCCGTCGAGGTCGTAACCTCGGTTTGGGTTGGTGTCGGGCCGCGTGACGCCTTTTCGCGCCGCGAGTTCCTCTGGCTCCAGCTCGCGACCCTGGTCGTTCGACTCTTCAATCCACCGCGACAGAACCGCACGCATGCGCGCGAGCACCTCCGCGTGCTCCGCTGAGCCCGCCAGATTCTTTGTCTCGTGCGGATCGCTCTTGGTGTCGTACAGCTCCTCCTCGGGCATCGTGGGCGCGGCCAAGACCGCCTGCTCGGGCGTGAGCTTGCCCTCTTTGGCGAGCTGCGGGATCAGCGTCCACAGCGGGTACTGCCGCTCCTTGTAATTGTTCGGCTGCAAGAACGGGCGGTCCGGCGTGAAGTTGCGGATGTAGCGATAGCGATCGTCGCGGACCGTGCGGAAGCGGAACACCGTCTCGTCGCAGCGGTCGCGAGCGCCGAACACGTATACTCGCGGCGAGCCTGCTGAATCGCCAAGAAACAATTCTCCTTGCATCTTCGGCGGCTTCGCGGCGCCGGCGATCGCCAGCATCGTCGGCGCAAGGTCGATCGACGCCAACAGCCGATCGTCCACCGTGCCGGCGCGAAAATGCTTCGGCTGCGGATGAGCCTTCGGCCAGCGAATGATCAGCGGCACATGTAACCCGCTGTCGTAGCAGAACTGCTTGCCGCGGACGTGCGCCTGGCCGTTGTCGCCGAAGAACACGACGACCGTGTTGTCGGCGAGCCCGTCGGCCTCCAGCTGTCGAAGCACAACGCCGACCTTGCGGTCCAGCTCGCTGGCCGCATCGAGATACTTTGCCCAATCCTCGCGCGTCACCGGATGGTCCGGGTAGTATGGCGGGATCTCGACCTTCGCCGGGTCGGCCTTTTGCGGCGCATGAAACGCCCGGTGCGTCTCCTGAAAATTCACCTGCGCAAAAAACGGCTGGTGCGACTTGAGATCGGCCCAGCGGTCCGAGTCGAACGCGCGGCCGTCGTGGTTGAAATTCCAGTCGGTCTTGCCCGTGCCGCGAAACTTGATCGGCTCGGGGAACTGGCGGACGTTGGCGGTGAAGTAGCCCGCGTCGCGCATCCATTCGCTCAAGCAGCCGCACGCCGTCGGGCAGGCGGTAGCCGTCGTCGCGGTGCGAGCGATGGTTGTGTGCCCCGATCGTCGTCTGGTACATGCCGGTCATGAACGCCGAGCGGCTCGGCGAGCAGACCGGACAGGTCACGAAGAACCGCGTGTAGCGAACGCCGTCGGCCGCCATCCGGTCGAGGTTCGGCGACGTGACCTCTTTCGTGCCGTAGCAGGCAAGATGCGGCCCGAAATCTTCGCCGATCAGCCAGAGGATGTTCGGGCGTGCTGCGGCGTCTGCCGCGGCGAGCGAATCGACCGACGTGAATGCTGCAACGACCGTACAAAGTGTGGGAGCCAGGTATGGCAGCACACGGCGGCAAAAGCGGCTCATCATCATGTCCACCGGTGTTTAAGGAGATGGCACGCCGCCATTATAGTTTTCGCCTCGGGACAAAGGTAAACTGGCGGGACCGCGAATCGAGAACTGGCTTGAAACCACAAAGGAGCTTGCCGTGATACGAACCACACTTGTTGGCGCACTGTGCAGCGTGTTTTTGGTCGCCGTCGTCGCGGCGCAGCAAGGGGAGGCTGAAAAGGCCAAGGCGGCCGCTGAGGCGGCGAGCGCGCGATCGCGGGAAGCTGAGGCGCAAGCTCGCGATTCGATTGAAAAAGCGCGGCGCGATGCACAGCAGGCCGCCGACAAAGGCCGTCAAGCCGTCGAAGCAGCCCAAAACACCGCCAAGAAGGACGGACCAACACAGGCCGAGCTGGAAAAAACCTTCTCCGAAAAAATGACCAATTCAGCATTGGTCGGCCACTTCACCGACCGCACCAGAGAGAAAGCCGCGCTCAAGGAAGAAAAGTACTCACTCGGCAAGGTCGCAAAAGTAAATGGCGATCGATGGCTGATCGAGGCCCGCATTCAGTACGGCCAGCACGACGTGACGGTGCCACTCACGCTGCGCGTCGTCTGGGCCGGTGACACGCCGGTGATCACGCTCGACGATTTTCTGGTGCCGGGCTTCGGCCGATTCACCTGCCGCGTAATGATCTTTGGTGATCAGTACGCCGGCACCTGGGACGGCGGCGACCACGGCGGCCATCTATTCGGCAAGATTGCCCGCGACCAGGGTGGCAAGCGTGATGCCGGCGTTCCCGCACCAGTGGAGTCGAGGAAAGAGAAATAATGAGTACTGCAAAACAAGCAACTCCCGACCATCCTATCCACGATTTTGTCGCCAAGCGCTGGAGCCCATACGCGTTTTCCGACCGTGCGGTCTCGGCGGATGATCTCCGCTCGCTGTTCGAAGCGCGCGCTGGGCCGCATCCTCGTACAACGAACAACCCTGGCGATATATCGTGGCGACGAAAGCAAACCCTGCGGAGTTTGAGCGAGTGCTGTCGTGCCTAGTCGAAGGGAATCAGGCCTGGGCCAAGGCGGCGCCCGTACTGGCTATCGGCTGCACGAGTCTAAGCTTCGAGCGGAACGGCAAACCAAACGCGGCCGCGATCCACGATCTTGGCCTCGCCAGCGCGACGCTCACGTTCGAGGCGACCGCGCGCGGACTCTTCGTCCATCAGATGATCGGCATCGTGCCCGACAAAGTTCGCGAGCTCTATCGTGTTCCGGAGGGCGTGGAACCTAAGACGGGATTGGCGATTGGCTACGCCGCCGATCCTAACACGCTGCCCGAAAAGCTCCGCGAGCGGGACACCGCCGCCCGAACACGCAAGAAGCTCGCCGAGTTTGTGTTCGAAGGCGAATGGGGGACGGCGGCAAAGCTGTAATGCGGCCGCATCCCGGTCCGCGCAGACCGCGTTAAGAACTTCGCTCACGCTTGTCAGCGCCAAATGTCTGTGCGCGTGTCCATGATGCTCGTTACGCATCACCGTAAGTGATCCACACTGCTGCGACAATCGTGCGACTTTTTGCGCATCTCTCGCAAAGCGTTGCAATCATCGCCGTGATTTGGCGTACGCCGTAGCGTGACCTAAACTCCCATGGGGAGATTCTGGTCCGACTTTTAGAGCGAGGCAGCCCATGCCCAACACATTGACGATCCGTGATACCACCATGTCCGGCGAAACGCTTCAGGAGCTGTCACTGGACGTGCTGAGCGAGCGGATTAGCGTTCGTGAGCTGATCCGAAGCCGCGTGTATCAGGAAGTTCAGGACCACAACCGCCGGCAGCCGCCGCGGTTCGCAGGCTTGATCGAGCCGGAGGAAGACGAACTGACACTTAACGGAGCCAAGCCGACGCGACCGCGGCAAATCGACTGGAATCGCCAGTTCGAACGGGTCGTGCAAGCGTTTCGTAAAAATCAAATCCTGATCCTGCTGGGTGATCGGCAGCTCACTGAACTCGATGAAGAAATCGTGATCGACCCTAAAACCGAGATTTCGTTCTTGCGTCTTACGCTGCTGACCGGAGGTTGATCGTGATCGACGTCACCGAAGCATCGTGCCAGGAACAAGCCCGCGAGCTTGATCGGCGCGTACCTGGTGCAAATGGCGCACGAGCCGATTTACGGTATTGAGGCGGATCGCTGCTGAGGCCGGCCGGCAATTGCTGGCGGCGCCGCCGGACGTACAAATGTGGGCGGTGGTCGACGCGGTGCCGCCGCAGCGCCAACGGCGGCCATGACGGCAGCAGCTTTCATTTGCGTGCCCTGCGAACGGCGCTCGCTCGACGCAAGTTGCCGTTCACCGAACAGGCCGTGATCGCGATCGTCGATGCGCTACTTGGCCGGCGGCAGCTATATCAGGTGGACGTCGCAGTCACGAGCCTTGTCACGCTCATTGAAAAATTCGCGGGCGAGCATGGCATTAGCGACGCTCTCCGCGAGCGGCTTGAGCGACTCGAACCGCACCTTGCGGAAAATCATTACTCCGAATTCCGTAAAGCCTCTGACCGCCTGGCGAAGCTGCTGGCCTCAAACGACGCGAGCGTGTCGATCCTGGAACTCACGACCGGCGAGGCGTGGGTTCAAGCGATCAAGGCCGCGCTGGACGCTTGGGGCATGGCAGCCCGCGGCCATTGGACGGCGCTACTCCTGCATTGCAATACCGCCAACTCGAGCAAGCCCTCGCAGAAATGGCTCAAGCAGGCGGGGACCTTCCTTGAGCCGATCGGACCAAAGCCGTTTGCTGCATTCGCGGCGAGTGTGCTGGCACAAGTCGGAAAGCCGTCGCCCGTCCCACCGCGGCGAATGTCCGGTATGGGCGACCAGACCGATCCGACATTGATCCACGAGGAACACAGCGACCTGTTGCGCGGGCTGGTGTGGTGTACGAGCCTGGTTGATGACGAGGACTTGATTGCGGCGGTCGGCGCAGCGGCCGACGCCTGTTTCCACAAAATTGCCTGGATTGGGCCGCGATCGCCGAAGATCGGCAACTCGTGCCTGTTTGCCTTGTCGCAGCAAACGAATTTGAAGGCGGTCGGCGAATTGAGTCGCCTGAAGACGCGCGTCAAGCACGCTTCGGCGAAGAAGCAGCTTGGCAAGTCGCTCGACGCCGCCGCCGACCGCGCCGGCATGTCGGCCGAAGAGCTTGAAGAAGTCGCCGTGCCAACCTGTGGGTTGACAGGCGTCGGCGAGCTCGTCAAAGAAATTGCCGATGTGAAAGTCCGGCTCGCGATCGACGATCGCGGCGATGTCGAATTGACGTGGCAACAAAAGGGCAAGAAGCCGCAGGCAAGCGTGCCCGCGTCGATCAAAGAAACGTTCGCCGACGAAATCAAAGCGATCAAGAAATCAGCGAAAGAGATCGAAAAGGTTTTTGCGGCCCAGCGGACGCGGCTGGAGCGACTGTTTTTGCGGCAGGGCGGTTGGACGCTGGCGGAGTTCCGCACGCGGTATCTCGACCACCCGCTCGTCGGCGTGCTCGCGCGGCGGTTGATCTGGCGATTTGAATGCGTCGGTCAGACGATAGACGGCATGTGGTGCGACGGTCACATCGTCGATGCTTCCGGCAGACCAATCGGTTCGCTCGACGATTGCCTGCGCGGCGACGGGCGCGTGACGATCTGGCATCCGAGTTTCGTGCGAGCCGCGGAAGTCCTCGCGTGGCGGGACTCGCTCGAAGCCCGCGAAGTCCGCCAGCCATTCAAGCAGGCGCACCGCGAAATTTATTTGCTCACCGACGCGGAACGCGCGACCGAGACTTATTCGAACCGCTTCGCCGCTCACATCCTGCGCCAGCACCAGTTCGCCGCGCTTTGCCAAGAGCGCGGCTGGACGTACCGGCTGGAAGGCGCCTTCGATTCGGCTAACACGCCAACGCTGGAGCTGCCGCAATGGGGCCTGCGCGTGGAATTGTGGACCGAGTCGGTCGAAGGTCCCACTTCGGAGATGGGCATCTATCTGTACATCAGCACGGACCAGGTGCGATTCTTCCGCGCGGGCGAGGCTGTGCCGCTGCGACTCGACGAAGTGCCGCCGCTGGTGTTTTCGGAAGTAATGCGCGACGTTGACTTGTTCGTCGGCGTGTGCAGCGTTGGCAACGATCCGAACTGGGGCGACGGCGGGCCCGACGGCCGCTATCAAGGTTACTGGCAGAGTTATGCGTTTGGCGATCTCTCGGCCAGCGGCCAGACTCGCCACGAAGTGCTCGAGCGACTATTGCCGCGGCTGGCCATCGCCGATCGATGCACGCTCGCTGACCGGTTCCTTGTGGTGCGCGGCGATTGCCGTACGTACAAGATCCACCTGGGCAGCGGCAATATCTTGATGGAACCGAACGACCAATACCTATGCATTGTGCCGCAGCGCGGCGAAGCGGCGGCCGGCCCTCGCGAGCTGTTTCTTCCTTTTGAAGGCGACAATTTGCTGTCGATCATCCTCAGCAAGGCATTCCTGCTTGCCGCCGACACCGAAATTGCCGATCCAACGATCCTGCGGCAGATTCAGCAATAAGGCACGCCTTCAATTCGTGCGATCCGAGCGGTTTGCGATCCTGCCGAGAATCTCGCCTGATCGAAACATGCCATTGACGGATTTCTAATCGCCGACGGATAGATTTCTTTCGACCCTCCGCTGCTAGCGAAGCACTGGTCTGGGTTGCACGGCAGTAATCTGCTGCTTGTTTTTTACATCGCGGCTTGGCACCCGGGCCAACCGCGATACAATGACCGTCGCTGAGCCGGGCCAGCAGCATGATTGACTCCCCAGCTTGGATTCACACCATGCAAATTGCCCGATCATCTCGCGCCCGGTCTCTGGCTATTCTCGCGGCTTTGGCTGTCTTTCCGCCGCTTGTTGGTTGTGGCGACACCGACGCGCCGCCACGAGTTAACCCGGATCTCGATTTCCTGGGGCAACAGCGACAGGAACTCAACGACGCGAACGGCACCATGCTGGATTCGCACCAAGACACGATCGACCTGCTGCCTTACGGCGACGAACGCGCCAGTAAGCAAGTAATTGGCGCCACCGAGCTTGGTGCAATTCTTGGCGGCGAAACGGCACTTCCAGTTGCCGCGCAGTAGCAGTCCGACCGCCGTGCCACACGGTGCAATCCAAACTCAACCTAATACGCCCGACAGGATTCGAACCTGTAACCCTCGGTTCCGAAGACCGATGCGCTATCCAATTGCGCCACGGGCGCGTGCTAGCAATCTGAAGACATGCGGCCGGCCGAGCCGTTCGCCTTGACAGCATTGCCGTGATTTAGGATACGTGTTGCCCCCCGCGCCGACAAGCGGGTCGCGCAACCCTTTGATCATCTGCCAAGCTGGCTGTGCGCCACATCGGATTACGTTCACGGAGGCACGTCATGCCTTGGTTTAACAGGCGAATCGTTCACCGCAAGCTGGTCCGCCGCACAATCGACCGGTTTGGCGTCGAGCAGCTCGAGTCGCGAGAAATGCTCGCTGTAACGACGTCGCTCTCCGCCGGCGTTCTGACCATCACCGGCAATACTGCCCACGACAACATTCGCGTTGTCGGTACGGCGACTGCCGGCGAGCTAATGATCACCGGCCGCAACGACAGTGTGGGAAACGCGACATTGGTCAACGGCGTGGCCAACGGCACGGTGACGATCCCCGGCGTGACAAGCGATCTGGCCATCAATCTCTCCGAGGGGAACAATACGCTGGAGATGGACAACGTATTCATCGCCGGGCGGATCAGCATTACCACCGGGACCGCCTTCGACCAGCTTTTGTTGGGCACGAGCAGCATCGTCTCGTGCACCGGCGACTTCAACGTGTTCGTGAATAACGGCGGCAACTTCGTGAAGGGTTTGAATCTGTATGTCGGCGGTAACGCGATATTCGCGAGCGGCCAGGACGACGACACCTTCGCGTTTTACAACGCCGCTGCGCCCGGTGTGTTTCAGTTGAGTGTTTCCACGAACCAGGGCGCGACCTTTGCCTCGGGCGGCGGCAACGACATCGTGTTCGTGGATTACGCGTTTGTCGGCAACGTCACAACTTTCGACACCGGCGCCGGCAGCGATGCCGTTCGGCTGTTTGGCTCGGCGCCCGGCACGCTCAATCTGACCGCCGGCGATGGCAACGACGGCGTGACGATTGAGGCCAATTTCTTCAATCGAGACACCAGCCTTCGCGGCGACGGCGGTGCCGACCGATTGACGGTGCTGGGCAATATGCAATCGCTGTTCAAGGTGTCGATCGAATCCGGCACGGGGTCCGACGTCGTCGAGGTACGCAATAACATCGCCGCCGAGGTCCGCATTACCGCGGGCGACGGCAGCGACTCGGTCGATGTCCGCGGCTCGCTGATGCAGATTTTATTCGCTGAGTTGGGCGAGCAAGACGATCTCATCACGCTGTTCGGTAACACGGTCGTGCGCCACGAACGGCAGCGGAGTTTTACACCTCAACGGTAACGGGGGATTTGACACATTCGCGAATCTTGGGAACGTGTTCCCGCTATCGGTGAACTGGTTCAACTTTGAGCGGTTCCTGTAGTAGCCGGAATTAAGCCAGGCCTGAGAGATCGGTCCGGGCGGGCCAGCGCTCCACTGCCGCCGAATCGATGCAAGCTCTAACCGTGCTGATTCTCGCTCGATGCGCCGATGGACCTCTTCGCGATGAATGGTCATATGCAGGGGGGCGGTGATCCCCAACTGCACTCGGCCGCGGCCGATTTCGACGACAGTCACCGTGATGTCGCCGTTGACAATGATTGACTGGCCCGATTTTCGCGACAGAACCAACATACGCGGCTCCTCACAGAAAGGCGCGATAGGAGCGTGATTGACACGCCCTGATGGTAGTGGCAGCGTATGAAGGTTTGATGAGATCGGCTTTAGTTCGTAGTTCGGTGGCTGTCAGGTTTCTACCATCAGGCCGATCGCGTCGGCCGTTTACGCCCTTGCAATCGGAAATGCGATGACCTCGTCGATCGATTGAGCGCCAGCGGCAAGCATTACCACGCGGTCAAAGCCCAGTGCACAGCCGCAGCATTGCGGAAGACCAACCTCCATCGCAGCCAACAAGCGGCTCTCTTCTGGCAACGCCGGCTTTCCATCCACCTCGCGCAGTTGATTCGCGCGGCGGTTTCGTTCGAGGAGCACACCCGCGTCGAGCAGCTCATGATACCCGTTGGCCAGCTCAATTCCCTCGACATATAACTCGAACCGCTCGGCGACCGGCGATGGCTCGTCGCGCACGCAAGCCAGCGCCGCTTGCGACGCGGGATAGTCGCACAAAATCGTCGGCTTACCGCGCCCAAATGCTGTTCCAGGCATTCGGCCAGAAGCATGTTGAGCCAACCGTCGCGATCATTGGAGAACCCAGTTGGTACGTTTAGCTTTAGTGCTGCCGCGACGGCGTGCAGCTCATCGATTGGCGCCGCGTGTGGGTTGACGCCCACATGCCTCTGAAACGCGTCAGCGTATGTGATTCGTTCGGCCGGACCGCCACCCAATAATGTCTCGCTCAGGTCCGACAAGAGCTGCATGCCCTCTTGATATCCGTCTTCGCGGCGATACCACTCCACGATGGTGAACTCAGGGTTATGGAGCCGGCCGCGCTCGCCGTTGCGAAAGGCTCGTGTCACCTGAAAGATCGCCTCGCCCGCGGCCGCCAGAAGCCGCTTCATGCCGAACTCGGGCGACGTTTGCAGCCAAAGCCTGTCGCCTTCGTTCGGTCGCCGAGGATCGCGCGCGAGCCTCGTCTGAAACGGATCGAGATGCCGATCTACGACCACATCGTGCGACAAAATCGGCGTCTCAACCTCGATAAACCCACGCTCGTGAAAGAACGCCCGCACCTTGCGCAGCAAGGCGTCGCGCAGCCGCAGGCGGTCCCAATTCGCAGCCGGTCGCCAGTCGTCGGAAGCGGAATTGCTCATCTACACGCGCTTGCTCAACCGCTCGGCTAACCGGTCCAAGGCAGTGCTGCGGTCTTTCAGGCCAATGTGCACCTGAATCAGGCTCACGCCAGAGCGGTCGTTCCATGCCGTGCGCAAGGCCGCGTCGAACTCCCCTTCGGTGCGGACCTCGTAGCCCTTGCCGCCGCCGAGAATCTCCGGCAGCTCGTGGTACTTCCAGGGATTGATGTCGTTGAAAGTCCCCGGGATGCAAAAACCGCTCGGTGCCGTAGCCTTTGTTGTCAAGCACGATCACGATCGG
This sequence comes from Pirellulales bacterium, assembly GCA_963829655.1. Lineage (GTDB taxonomy): Bacteria > Planctomycetota > Planctomycetia > Pirellulales > JALHPA01 > JBBDYH01. Next base: position 2,480,978 of record CAWHJG010000002.1, on the reverse strand, counting down.
CGCAAAGCTCTTGACGCACGATCGTCGATAGCTCCATGCCCGTCATCTGAAACGCGCCGTCGCCGACAATCGACCACGACGCGCAGATCGGTCGCGTGCCACGTTGGCCGCCCAGCGCCGCCGGAACCGCAAAACCCATCGACGTGTAGTACGCCGGTGCGATGAACTCGGTCCGCTCGCGCACCACCAGCTCCGTCGCCGAAAACATCGCGTCTCCCATGTCGGCGATCACCACCGTTTCGTTGTCCAGCTGACTCGTTCAGCCGCGCCATCAGCCGCATGATCGTGATCGTGTCGTTCGGCTTGAGCACGATACGGCTCGAGCGCCTGCTGCGGCCGCGGCGGCAGCGTCCGCTGCGCCGCCTTCGGCTTGGCCTTCACCAGCCCGCGGATAAAATCGTCCAACAGCACGTTGTGAAAATGATGATGCCGAATCCGTAGCTGCTCGCTCGTGGCGTAGATGCAGTTCCGCGGGTCGAGGTTGGCCGTGAAGATGCCCAGGTTGATGTCCGTCATGAATGTGCCCAACAGCACGATGCAATCGCTCTCCTCGACAAACCGCGTGACCTCGTCGCGCCCCATCGCCCCTTCGTACAGGCCGACGTACAGCGGATGCACCTCGCTGATCACGCTCTTGCCGAGCATGTCGGCGGCGATGCGCGATCTGCGAACCCTCGGCAAACGCCAGCACGTCGTCTTGCAGGTTGAAGCGGTGAATCTCCACGCCGGCGATCATGCACGGCCGCTTGGCCGACTCGATCCACTCGACCGCCTCTTTCGACCGCTTCGGCCAGTGCATCGGCGTCGCTCACCGCCTCGACCAGCTTGAACTGATGCGGCGCCGTGCGGCACCACGTTCACCATGTCGCGCGGCATCTCGAAATACACCGGCCGCTTGTACCGCATGCACGCGTCGAGCACGCGGTCGATCTCGTGAAACGCCGTCCGCGGATCGCTCAAATCGGCGGTCGCCACGCACAGCTTGTCGAACACCTCCAACTGCGTGCGAAAATCGCGCACGCGATGATGCAACAACGGATTGTTGATCCGCTCGCCCAGCCCCGGCGAGCCGCTGATCACCACGACCGGCGACTTTTCCGCATACGCCCCGGCGATGCTGTTGCACAGGCTCAGACCCCCGACGCAATACGTCACGCACACCGCCCCCATCCCGTTGATCCGCGCATAAGCGTCGGCCGCGAACCCGGCACAGTCCTCGCGCGTGCAGTTCACCACGCGGATCGGGCTTTGCGTGAGCTGATCGTAGAAGGTCAGCACGTAGTCGCCCGGCAAGCCAAACACATCCCGCACGCCATAGTCGTACAGCCGGCGAATCAAGTACTGGCCAATCGAAATCCCGCTCACGTCGGTAGCATCAGGCACGGCGCGCGTGGCGCGGCGGCGAATTGAGCTGGAAACCGGTGTGACCATGATGGCTCCAAGTTTCGGGTCGCAATGCTAACTATCGGATCGGCTCGACTGTCGGCCGCCTGGGTTTCCATCATCGGACGTCGGCGGGGCCGTCGAACCGCCGGGCGGCCGACGCCCCCGCTGGTTCCGACCGATCAATAACCAAAGCCAGACACCCAGGAACGCGGCCACGCAACCGAGCACAATCAGCCCCTGGCGCACGTCGTGCTTGTACAAGTAAGCCCCAACCCCCAAATAAACTCCCCACGCGGCCAGCGCCACAAACAACCAAGTGATAAGGCGGCGGCTGGTGTCCTCCAATTGAGGCGTTCCCATGGGGCTATCCGTTGCGGCTGGTTCTACTAAAAGATACCGGGCACACCCCGGTCGGCAAGCCAAACTGTGGCCGTCCACGCCTTCTCGGAGGGCTCAAACTGACTGCAACCCGTAATCAGACCGATAACGTTCTCCGCATTGCTGAACTGAGAACCGCAACTGCTACCATCATTTTCGCGGTTAATCTTGATGGTTTTCAAACGGCGCGATATATGGCACGATGGCTGCACAGATAAATTCCGGCCCCACCGTCTTGCTCGGTGGCTTCCATTCGGTCATCGATGACGCGTCATAAGGAGTCGCTCCGTGAAAAACTCAATCCTCGCCGCCTGCCTGTCTCTAGCCGCCCTGTTCGCCTGGTCCAGTGGAGAAGCCAAAGCTGATCACTGGCACCACGGACATCACCATCACCACCACGGCCACCACCACCACGGCCACCACCATGGTCACTGGCACGGGCACCACCATGGTCACTGGCATCCCGGCGCCTACCCCGTGGGAGGATATTGGACCGGTCACTATGGGGTACCGGTGTCGCGTGTCTATTCCTACCCGAGCTATTCCTACCCTAGCTATCACTACTCGCGGCCGGTCCACGTGCACCACTACGACTATTACCGGCCGCACAATAGCCTGTTCATCGGAGGGCGAAACTTCTCCTTCGGTATCGACGGTTTTTAGGCCGTCATAGGGCGAAACCAGGCCACGAAACACCCGGTCACCAGACATCAGGCACTTCTGCCGTCCATCGAACCTGCAGGGATCACCAAACGATCCGTTGCGAATGTGTTGTCCCCGTTCGCATCGCAATCGGCCGGTCCCTGCAGTTTCTCTTTGCGCTTAGCGTGCGACGAAAGTGTCGCGGCCGACGCCGGCCCACCGACTAGACTCAGGGTATTTGTCGTCGCAGCTTGCTCGCCAAACGCCGCCACGCAACCGGCGCAATCCCGATCGCCATCCCCACCGCCAAACCCATGCTGTGCGCCCAATTGGCCACGTGTCCGATCAATCCCAGCGCGCATACCACCAACCAGATTATCATGAACGTGATTGTGTTGGGATGCACATACATCTCCGCCGCCGGATCGTACCGGCTCTTCATCCAGGCATAGCCCAACAGGCCGAAAAGCACGCCCGACATTCCGCCGAAGACGCCAAAGGCGTACCTAACGTCATACAGCGACGTGATATAGAACTGGGCGAAGTTTGAAACCACTGCGACTATAAACACCAGTCCTAAAAACTTCAGGCTGCCGCGGCTTCCCTCGACGAGCCGCCCCAGGTCCCACAGCATCCACATGTTGAATAGCAGGTGCATTACACCGAAGTGCAGGAAGATCGGCGTCACCAGCCGCCATACCTCGCCACGGCTGATCGGCTCGAACGCCTGCCAACGGATGTAGGATTCGCCCTCCAATGGCCACATCCCAGCAACTTGTAGCCGCATCTCGCCTGTGAGATGTCCCTGGTTGTCCAAAACCTCATCTCGTGCCGTACTGGGCACGAACAACAGCGAGTCTGCCAACCCCCGCGCCGGCGCTTCCTCGCGCCCGCCGCCGATGCTCCCCAGGTTCGTCAGCACCGCCACCGGGATCGAGATCACCAACAGCGTCAATCGTCACCGGCGTTGGCCCTGCCGCGCTGCGGTCCCAGCGCCGCCGCATGTCGATCATGTTCCGCCGCGCTTGCTCGTCGCGCCGTGCGTCGCTCTGCCGCTTCGACCGCGCCTTCGACTGTGCTTCTGCGTACTTAGCGTCGCCAGGATTCGCACCGAAACGCCGCTAACTCCTCGCTCGCTTTCGCAACCTTCTCCTCGTCGTGAATCCAAATCGCCCAATCGTTCCCCTCGCGATCCAACTTCGCGGTGATTCCCAGCGAGTACAAATAATCGGAGAAGAGTTGCGCCTGTGCTTCGTCGTCGATTGTGCCGGCCTGTCGCATGCATTCGCCCCACGAATGAACAATTTGCTGTGTGGATTGTATCGGAGAAGTCTATCTTCCGACGGCCATTCAAGTGTTGCCCAAACCTGCTATCAGGCAAGGGAATCCGCCGCGAAGCGAATGGAATACATCGACGCTACAGAAACGTTTTCCGCCCGTTATGTCATCGGTTTGTAAAAATGCCGCAACACGACCGCAATCCTTGATCCTTCGCGCACGGCCGCCGTAGTAGAATCGTATTGGACAGGAGAGGCATCAACCCCAAATCACTCATGCTGCTGGCCCAAGCCGAAGTTATTCTGCTGTGGTTGTTCGGTTTCTCGTTCGTGACGTTCGTCGCTGGATTGTTTCTGTTGCCGCTGATCGTAGTTCGCGTGCCCCGTGATTATTTTGCCCGCGAGCGTCCCCCGCGCCTCCGTTTTGAGCGGCGTCACCCTGCGTTGCGGATGGCGCTGCTTGCGGCCAAGAACCTCGTCGGACTCGCATTGGCAACCACTGGCGTCATTATGCTGGTGACTCCCGGCCCGGGGATCGTCGCCTTGATCGTCGGCATCTCGTTGATGGACATTCCTGGCAAGCGAACGCTGGAGCGCAGAGTGGTTAGCATTCCAACGGTCTTCGACGGGCTCAACCGATTGCGAGCACGCTACGGCAGTCCGCCGCTGGAGCGGCCGATCCCACGCTTGCCCGCGCCGGTAGCAGCGCCCTAGAACATCGGCGGGGGGTCCGGGAATCGGATGGCTTTTATTTGATCGCACTTACTTTGGCTCATTGGATTCCCCAAAATCGAAGTTAAGCTCAAGCGGCGGATCGTCGGTTTTGGTCTCGGCCTTTCGCTGTTTTTCCTTTTCCGGATCGAACGCCGGCGTATCCACTTTCTGCTTTGCCGCCAGCTCGTCGCGCAAGTTGAGCCGTTCGTCGTCGGGAAATCGCACGAATAGATCGTTCACGTTCCACTCCGCTTCCACCATCCGTGCCTCGGTTTGCACGACCGCTTTCCCTTTCGGCCCCGAAACCGTGAAATTGAACGCCGCGGTCCCGCTGCCGCCAGACTTTGAAACTTCGATCTGACCGGAGGGAACCCAACTGGTATCCTTGATCGGCGCGCCCAGCCGCCTCTGCACCTGCGGACTCTCCTGAACGATCGCCAGCGCCGTCTGATACGGAGTGCTCGATTTGTAACGGTTCACACGAACGCCGATCACACCCGCCGCAACGATCAACGCGACCAATGCCGCAGTGAGAATCGACGCCGGAATGAACCACTTCCAGTTGCAGCGGAACCAGCCGCGCGGCGGCGCGGTCCTCGCAGGAACGGCGGGTGCGGATGTCGCCATGGATGACCTCCGTGAAAGTTGGAGCGTCTAGGATCCCTTCGCGTCGTGAGCTTGGCACCACGCAATTATCTCGGCCGTCGTCGTCGGTTTTGGACCCGCCGCCGTTTTCTTCGGAGCTACGGCCGGCGCGGACTCAACGACTGTCGCTTCTGGCTCGGGGGCTTGTTGAACCGGCTTGGTCGGCGCTGTTGGCGCCACCGGAGCAGCGGCCGCCGATTCGGTGGCGCCGCTCGCCTTCCGCCGCGCCGCCGCCAGGATGTCGGCGGTGCTCAACTTCGCTCCCGGCGCGGTAGCAGGCGCAGAAGCTGGCTTTGGTGCTGGGGCCGCGGGCTTGGCGCGCCGGCGCCGCGCCGCCGCCCGCTGCGGCTTTTGCACGCGCTGCCGCAATAATGTCGGCCGTGCTCATCTTGCCGGCCGGCGCGGGCGCCGCGGATGGTTTGTCCACCGCTGCTGGTGCGCTTGCCGCCACCTCGGCTTTGGGCTTTGGCGGAGTGGCTGGTTTCGACGCGGGTGGCGATGCCTTCGCCGGCTTCTCTTCCTTGGCCTCGGGTTTCGGCGGCGGCTTATCGACCAAACGTAAAAAGTCCAACTCGATGTCGTACCAGCCGGTGTTGGCGTATTGATCGAACTCGACCAGCGCCCGCCCGCTCATGTTCACGGTCTTCACCAGGCCGGCCACGTCCTTGAATGCGCCAGCTCGGGCCGCGAGGCATCGACCAACACGTACTTGTCCGTGTACTGCCGCTTCAGAGTTTCAATGTGATCAAAAACCATCGGAACAAAGCACCAATGTCGCAGACTCGCTGTGGCGAGACCAATGAAGTGCGATTGTCGCCCAACAAAGCGGGTAAATCAAGGCGAACGCAAATGTGCCCGTCAGCCATACCGCCGCATGATGCGATCGACCAGCCAGGGGCAGGCCCGGTTCAACCACACCAGCATTCGCCCGCGGCCACTGGGGATGATCTCCCGCCTCCCCGCCGCGATCGCGCGGACCGTGGCCCGCGCCACCGACTCCGCTGAAACGCCTCGCCCCTCCGGCCATGGCGGCTTCTCCGCCGCGTTAATTACGTTCTGGTAGAACTCCGTTTCGGTCGTGCCGGGACTGACCAAGAGCATGTCGATTCCAAGTTGCGCAAGCTCCGGCCGCAGCGATTCGGTCAGCCCGCGAATGGCAAACTTGCTGGCACAATACTCGCTGTTGCGCGGCGTGGCGCGATGGCCGAGAATCGAGCCGATGTTCACCACCACCGGCCGATTGCCGTTTCGCAACATCGGGATCGCCTCGCGCGTCAATTCCGCGGCAGCAAAGAAATTGACTTCAAACACCTGCCGCAGCCGCTCGGGTGACGCTTCGACGAATCGCCCCGATCGCGCCGGACCCAGCGTTATTGACGAGAATTTCCAGGCCGCCGAACGCGCTCCCCGCACGCGCAAGCGTAGCCGCCCGAACCGCGGAGTCGGTCACATCGCCGGTGACCGCTTCTGCCTGCCCACCGGCGCGGCGAATCGCCTCCACCAGTTCAGCCAGCGGTTGCTCGCGCCGTGCCAGAACGACAACGCGCGAGCCCTGCCGCGCCAGCTCCAGGGCGATCGCACGTCCAATCCCGCCCGACGCACCCGTCACCAGCGAGCGCGAACCGGCAATCGTGCGGCGGGCCATAGATAATTACTGCGCCTCGGCCGAGTCCTCGACAAATCCATTCGTCGCCGCGTACCCGTTGCCATTGCCTACTACAGCGCCGTTCGTGTGCAGCCGGACCACGGTGTCGGTCTCGTGGATGCGACCCAAATGCGACTGCGACAACCGGCAATGGACGGTGACGCGGTTGTCCTGATAACGCTGCGAAAGCACCTCGCCGTGCGCCGCCAGGTAAGCCAAGAGCCGGCCGTTGTCCACGCGCGTCTCGATATCGACATCGAGGAAGTTCCGCGACAAGGCGTCGCTTACCTTCGCGCCAAGCTGCGCGAGCCCTTGCCCGCTCTTGGCGCTGATCGGCACCGCGTTGGGATACCGCGTCAGCAACGCGTCGATCTGCTCGCGCGCCGCCGCATCCACCTTGTTGAGCACCAACAGCGCGTCTTTCTCCTCAATATGCAGCTCCTGGAGCACATTGAACACCGACTTGATCTGCTCAAAAACCTGCGGACTACTTGCGTCGGCCACATGCAACAGTAAATCCGCCTGGTGCGATTCTTCCAGAGTCGCCTTGAAGCTCGCGATCAAATGGTGCGGCAGATCGCGGATGAAACCAACCGTGTCCGAAAGCAGCACCGGACCCCAGCCGGGCAATTGCCAGCGTCTCGTGCGCGTATCGAGCGTCGCAAAGAGTTTATCCGCAGCCAGCACGTGAGAGCCCGTCAGCTTGTTCAACAGCGTGCTCTTGCCGGCGTTCGTATAGCCCACGAGCGAGACAGTCATGCGGTCGTTGCGGGCGCGGACCTGCCGCTCTTTGCGGCGGTGGATTGATTTCAGCTCGCTGCTTAAATCGTGGATTCGCTTCTCGACCAGCCGGCGGTCTACCTCGAGCTGCTTTTCACCCGGCCCGCGCATGCCGATGCCGGCCTTGATGCGCGACAAGTGCGTCCACATCCGTTTGAGTCGCGGCAGCGAGTACTGCAACTGCGCCAGCTCGACAGCCAGCCGCGCCTCGTACGTCTGTGCCCGGCTGGCGAAGATGTCCAGAATGAGCTCGGTGCGATCCAGCACCTTCACACCGACCGCCTTCTCCAGGTTGCGCGTCTGTGCCGGCGAGAGGTCGTTGTCGAAGATCACGCAATCGGCGTCGGTCGATTGCACTAGTTGGTGCAGTTCCTGGACCTTGCCCTTGCCGAGGTAGGTCGTCACATCGGGGACATCGCGCCGCTGCACGATCTCGCCGGCGATCTTGGCGCCCACGGTCTTAGCGAGACCCGCCAGCTCTTCCAGCGGATTCTCCGGAGTATTTCGGCTGTCAAGCACGACGCCGACCAGGATCGCCGCCTCCGCGACGACGCTTTCCGTGCGGATGAGTTCAGTCACGATATGTGTGCTTTGCTCCAGGGTTACCTAACAGTTTATTCGGTATTTGGGTTTGTGCGACGTTTGCCGGCCGGCAAGAATGCGAATTGCCGCAAACCTAATACCTACGCAAGTATACGCCGGTTGGTTCAGCCCGGTTTGGGCGTGTCTGGGAGTGGACAGTTGCGGCTTTGGCCGGGTTCAAGGGCGGGGGATGATGGTTGCAGCGTTTTTGGAGGAATTGGCCGTTTTGAGTGAAAACGGATCGGGAAAACCAGGGGTTTGTTGAGAGTGCAATGCACCACTCAGCACGGAATTGAGGTGGCGCACGCATTCACGGGGAATACGCGAGGTTTTGACCCGCGGGCGTCGGTGGCCTAAAGGGTCCAAACGTGGCCTTTGACCCCCCATTGACCGGCCATACCTTGCGCGTCTATGCTAATGCATCGTGCGCAAGGTATAGGCCCTTTTGAGCGGAAATTTTTCGAATGACGGACCCGAGTTTCATTAACGGCACCGTCGAGCTGATGCTTCTGGCCGTGGTCGCCGAAGGACCCAGCTACGGATATGAGATCACGCAATCGGTCCTCTCGCGCTCGGGCGGGCGATTCGACGTGAAGGAAGGCAGCCTGTACCCTGCCCTGCACCGGCTGGAGCGGAGCAAGCTGTTGCAGTCGTATTGGATCGAACACGACGGCCGCCGGCGCAAGTACTACAAACTTACGCCGGCCGGCCGCAAAACGCTCGCCGCGCGACGCAGCGAGTGGCAATCGTTCTCGGAAGGACTCCGCGGAGTGCTGGGACTCGAAATGAATATCGCTAGTTAGAGGCAAAAGGGGACAGGCACCGCAGAATTCAAATCCGAATGACGAAGTCCGAATGACGAAACAATGACAAATGTCGAATGACGAGTGATTTGTAATGCGATCCTTCGACACAAGCTAAAGCAGAGCGCACAGGCAAGCATCGAGCTATTGACCCATCGGAAAAGTCATGTGGCAGTTCGATGAAAAAGCGGCAGAACTTCCGCCGCCGCGAACGGAAGAACCTGTCAACCTGCGGCGGGACATCGTCGATGAACTGGCGGACCACCTCACTTGCGCTACGGCGCGAGCAGTGCGCCGATGCGCCGCAAGAGAATCAGGCCCCGCAACATCGCGTGCTCGACCGCTTCGGCGATCCGGTGGCCGTGGCCCGAAAACTCTGGCTTGACGCACTCTGGGAGAAGATCATGACACAGCGCATCCTGGTCGTGGCTTGTGTGGGAATGGCGACTGTGGCCTGCGTGGCCTTGGCGTTCGGCTGGCAATCGCTCCGCCATCAAGAGAACATGATCGCCTCGTGGCAAGAGACCAGTGCCTCGCAGCTCCGCGAGCAGAAGGAGTATTTTGAGCGGCTGCTTGCTCAATCCGCCAAAACGCAGGCCCCATCCGACTGGAATCCGGTTGAGTTCCGGTTCACTAGAAGCACCGAAGATGGTCCGCCGATGGTAGGTGTGCGGCTTTATATGACGATCGAAACTAAGGATTCAGACATACCGCCACGAAACGCCGTATCTGATGAACGGGGCATCGTCCGCTTCGAGCGGATTCGATACGGCATCTATAACGTGCGAGTAACTGAACCATCGAGTGAGTACACTTACTTCCAAATTACATTGCAACCTGGCGAAAGCCTTACGAAGTCAATTGTTTGTCCCCACCCACCTTCTGAACCATCGAGTGTGAATGTCCGTATCGAGTGGCCCGATGACTTAAAACAAGCGGCACTGTGGGCACACTTCGATCAAGAACACGTAATTCGGCTTGTTGGCGATCGAGGTTGGCAATATCCGAAACCTCTGTTCGCACGACGCGATCCGCAGTTGTGGAACAACGCGATCATCCTCGCGCCTGATGGAAAACTGCATTCTGCACGTTCGCCGCAATTTGCCTATCGTTCCCCGAATGAGAGCATCGCGGGCGAACGCGCGAAACAGCAACAGCGGATTTCGTTGCCAGAGGGCCTCATGCCAGCGCTCGAGACGCACTCCGAGGGCATGATTTGGCCGGGGCATGATTTCGTTATTAGCCGACTAGCCGTCTTGACCTCGCCTTCACGGGCACACTCCGAAGCGACTTTGCCGCGTGATTTTTCTGAGAGGCGTAGTCCACCGAAAAAGCGTGACTACTTTTACTCAATCTCGTTTGATGCGAAAGACTGGGGTTACCGCATCGAAATCGGAGCGGACGGTGCGCCGGGTACGCTGTGGCTCACGCCGACCGCGGTTGCCATTGAGACCATCCGAAAATCTCTCGCCGAACTCGATCAGGCGCTGGCGCAGTCCGCTGCGCCAGACGCGAAGGAGAAGCAGGAGACAAAGGCGGCGGATGGATCGCCGAAGGAATGAGGTTTATTTGGTACTCGAAACTGGTGGCGTGGAGTCAAACCGCGTTTGGGTTTCGCAGTTGACGGATTCGCTCGGCACTGTGTTTTGCATGTCTTGCGGAACAGGGCGGTCTTGACTCGCGGAAACGCGTTTTTTCCGTTACGTCTCATGGCTGATTGCAAAACACAGCCACCCGACCGTCAGGCACGGCGTGCCTGACCTACGGGTCGTCACAGGTCGTTGGTTCGGAACGTGTCACCGCCTTCCAGGTCACCGCGCTGATACCCGCGCTTGAACCAGCGGATGCGCTGCTCGGAGCTGCCGTGCGTGAAAGAGTCTGGCACAACATACCCTTGCCCGCGCTTTTGCAGCTTATCGTCGCCGATGGCATTGGCGGCATTGAGCGCCTCCTCAATGTCCCCCTCTTCGACGATTTTCGCGACGCGCTGCGTGTGGTGGGCCCAAACGCCGGCCAGATAGTCCGCCTGTAGCTCAAGCCGCACTGAGAGATCGTTGGCCTGCTTCTTCCCCACGCGCTGCTGCAACCGATGCACTTCGTCGGACGTACCGAGCAAGTTCTGCACGTGATGGCCCACTTCGTGTGCAATCACGTACGCCTGAGCGAAATCGCCCGGAGCGCCAAACTTCTGCTTGAGCTCATCGAAGAACCGCAGGTCGATATAGACTTTTTGATCCGCCGGGCAATAAAAGGGTCCCATCGCCGCGCTGGCGAACCCGCACGCCGACTGCACCTGGCCGCTAAACAGGACCAGCTTGGGCTGCTTGTACCGTTTGCCCTCCTGCTCAAAGATCCGGCCCCACACGTCCTCGGTCTCGGCGAGCACGACGCGCACGAACTTCGCGGCTTCCTCCTCGGCCGGGTTGAGGGGCGCATTGGCACCCGGCTGTTGCGGTCCCGGCGCCTGTTGCAATAGCGCCATCGGATTCACGCCGAGCAACATCGCGATGATCACGATCACGATTGTGCCCAGGCCGCCGCCGACCATCATCCCGCCACCCGACATGTGCCGCCGATCTTCGACGTTTTCGCTTTGACGACGACCTTGCCAGCGCATGAGAGCCTCCTAGGAATACAATTGGGCGAGGCGATTAGGGCAAACGCCGTTCCGAAACCACCCCCCGGCCGTACAGCGAAGCGTCATTTCAGCCAATTACCACGTTTGGCTGCCGCGCCGGGTCCTTTTCTGCCCGCTGGATCAGCTCGCGGACCATCCATGGCACATTGCCTTGGCCGAACAACAAGAAACCAACGCTGGCGGCCATCGGGCTTTCGTTCGACCAACCGAAGTGAATTTCCGGCGGTTTGCCGACGCGCGACAGTTCCAACGCAATCGCCGCGATCACATGAGCGATCGACACGCAGCGTTCCACTCCGATCACAAACCGCCCCTGCTCTTCGTGCACGCGCATCAGCGGGTTCTGCTGGAATTCGCTCGGATCGCCGACCTCGGCCTCGATGAATACGATCGGCACGTCGGATCCCAATCGGTGCATCAGGCGGATCAGCGCTCTTTCTCCACGAGGTCGCGCGTGCCCGGCCGGTGCGGCACGAGCACCGGGAACTCCAGGTGTTTTAACGAGTCCCAAAGGAACCGCGACGTGCTGTCGGCAAATTCAAATCCGCGGAACCGCAGCTCCGTGCTCCGGCGCAACCGCGAGCCGAACGAGCTAATCACGATCGCCAGGATGAAGAAGCTGGCGATCTTTATCCCGTCGGGCCGCTCGTACATGTTGGCGGCGGTCGTGTAAATGAACACCGCCGTGATGAGCACATACACGAGCGGGATGCGGAGCATCCAATGCCGCTGGCTATTGCGATACTTGTCGATCACCGTGGCCACACAGGCGCTGGTCATGAGCACGAGCACGCCGGTGGCATAGGCGCCAGCCTGCGCGGTCACGCTGGCGTCGAAAATCCAGGTCACGAACAAGTTGATCGCCGTAAACAGAATCACGAGCTGCGTGGATCGCCGCGCCCACTCCGGCGCCATGCCATATCGCGGCAGGTACTGCGGCACGAGGTTCAAGAGGCCCGCCATCGCGCTCGCCCCGGCAAACCCGAGAATCACAATCGTGCTGATGTCGTACAGCGTGCCAAAGAACTCGCCGAATATCGGATTGATAAGGTAAGGACTTTCGCCATGGGCGATATATGCAAGCGCGCGTTCGTGCGCCGGCCCGGTTGGCAGGTGGTCCTCGTAGGGCACCAGCGTCGTAATCACCATCGACGAGCCGAGCAGAAACACGCACATGATGAGCGCGGCGGTCGCCAGCAGCTTGCGCGTATTGCGAATTCGTGCCGCGGGCCGGTGGGGCTCGTCGTCGGGCGCACCTCGAATCAGTGGCATCACGGCCACGCCTGTTTCAAACCCGCTGAGCCCCAGCGCCAGCTTCGGAAAGATCAACAAGCAGACGACGACCATCGCCCAAAAGTCGCGCTGCGCCAGCGGCATCGCTTCGACCAGCGGCAAATGCTCGACAGCGTGCCAGTCGCCGGCCTGTAGCTCGGCCACCCAGTTGCTCAACAGGTCCCCGTGAGCAAGCAGGTAGACGAGACCGCTGATGACCACGATGAAATTGAGCACCAGATACACGCTCACAATTACGACTGCCGCGCCAATCACCTCGCGAAACCCGCGCATGAACATCGCGCCGAGAAATACGAGGATGAACATCGTCACGTACAACAGTTGGCTCTCGACAAACCAACCAAGCGAGTCGGGCCACCGAGCGGTCCATTCCTTCCAGTACGGGTTTTCGACCAGGTGCACGGCGGCGTCGGCGGCGCTGAGCGTCTTGGTGATCACGAAATCGGTGGCCGCGAAGCCCAGGAGCACCAGCACTGTTGCTTTTGCCAACCAACCGCGCATCAGGCGCTCGAGCATGGCGATCGAGCCTTGGCCGTGCGGCGATCGGCTGGCCACATACGAGTAAACCGGCAGCGCGCCGGCCAGCGTGAGCGTTACCAGCACGATCGTGGCCAGCGGGGCAAGGATGCCGGCAGCGGCATAGGCAATCGAGGGCTGATAGCCGAGCGTGCTGAAGTAGTCCACGCCGGTCAGGCACATGACCCACAGCCAAAAAGCCTGGTGTGGCGTGTGGCCGGGCGTGGAAAGCTCCGGCGCGTGCGGCCCGGAAAGCGCGGCCGCCTTTGCGGCGGGAGAGAGCTTGCCGGCGAGGTCCTCCTCGTCGTCGGCTGCGGTAACGGAATTGTTGACGACGGGTTCAGCCAAGTTGGTGCTGACGGATGAACTCAAGGTAAAGCGAGGTGACAGCCGCTTGGATGCATCATCAAACTAACCGCCCGGACTACAGTTCACAATCCACCCTACCGCATTGCAACGCGGAGGGCCATGTATCGCCGCTTTGGAATACGGAAAGGGAGGAGAAATCGAATGTCACCAAAGGCAAGGGCCGCGGCGGTTTGCCGCGGCCCTTTCAAGGGGGACAAGGTAAGCACAGTCAAAAGCGACTATGCAATATCGAAGATGTAACCTTCCTCGCCGTGCTGCGAGACATCCAGGCCTTGGATTTCCTGCGCCTGCGTGACTCGTAGACCCATGACTACGTCGAGTACCTTGAGGATCACGAATGTGGCGCCGATCGCCAGCGCCCAGGTAAGTGCCGCGGCGATAATCTGAGTCACCACGAGCGTGGGATTGCCGTCGATCAAGCCCAGCGGATTGCCGCCGTCGTAATTGTTGGCAGCGCGGCTGGCAAAAACTCCGGTGAGTATCGCGCCCAGAGTTCCGCCGACGCCGTGCACGCCAAACACGTCGAGTGAGTCATCGTATCCAAACTTGGACTTCAGCGAAGTGCAGGCGATGAAGCAAACTACGCCGGCGGTCGCACCCATAATTAGTGCCGGCATCGGAGTTACGAAGCCAGACGCGGGAGTGATGCAGACCAAGCCGGCCACGGCTCCCGACGCAGCGCCAAGCAGCGTCGGCTTGCCGCGGATCAGCCATTCCATGCACGACCAGGCGATCGCGGCCGCCGCAGCCGAGAAGTGTGTTGCCGCGAACGCGCCAGCAGCGATATCGTCGGAGCCGAGCTCGCTGCCGCCATTGAAACCAAACCACCCTACCCAGAGCAATGCGGCGCCCAACGCGGTATAGGTCAGATTGTGCGGCGGCATCGGCTCCTTGCCGTAGCCAACTCGTTTGCCAATCACCAACGCGCAGATCAGCGCGGAGACGCCGGAGCTGATATGAACGACGGTGCCGCCCGCGAAGTCCAAGGCCCCTTTTCCGTGTATGGCGTGTGGGCTGTTGAAGCCGAGGATGCCGTAGTCCCACACCCAGTGGCACAACGGACAATACACCAACGTGCCCCACAGGATCATAAACACGACCATTGTCGAGAACTTCATGCGCTCAGCAAACGCGCCGACGATTAACGCCGGAGTGATGATGAAGAACATGCCCTGAAACAGCATGTGAGTCAGCATTGGGATGGTGTCTGTTCCGGCAACGACCTGGAACATCGGCACCTTACGCTCGTAGACATCTTTGCCGTCGGCATCCTTTTCGATGTTTCCGTCGGCATCCGTTTTCGGCTCCCACGATTGCTGCACGCCCTTCATGAACAAATACTCGTCGTTGCCAACGAACTTGCTCATCGGGGTGGCATCGTAGCCGGGCGGAGTTCCGGCCAGCGGATCGCCGCCGAAGGAGAGCGAGTACCCGTACAGCGCCCAGATGATCGCCATCAGGCCCATCAAGAACATGCACTGCATCAGCACGCTGACAACGTTCTTCTTGCGGACCAGGCCGCCGTAGAACATGGCCAAACCTGGAGCAGTCATCATCAGCACCAGCGCCGACGACGTAAGCACCCAGGAGTTGTTGGCGGCGACCGTGGCCACGCCGACTTTCTGATCGACTTCCGCCGCCGTCACTGGGGCGGCCGCGGCAGCGTCGTCTTGGCCGAAGACGACAGAATTGGTTGACAAGCCCAAACACACGAGCAAGGTACAGAATGCGATCCGCCTGCGAAACATGAGAGCAGTTCCTCTACGAGACGAGAAGTTGGAATTCGACGCGTTTGGCCCCGAAACGCAAGCGATATGCCAAGGGCTGAATTGCGCGATTCAGCCCTGAAAATGAACGCGATGTCACAGGAATGTGACAATGCGCAAACCGTTTTTTCCCAACGGGTAGAAGGGAGCGAGGGCACGATTTGAGCCGTGTGCGGTTCGGCTGCGCCTCAGAATTCGCACAACCGTTTGCGACGCGCGGTTAAGCAGCCCGTGCGCCGAAAATGGGCGATTCGCAACGAGTGCTGAGTTGGCTTCACTCGTCGTCCGGAGCGATGCGAAACGAGTAGACGGTGCGCCAGCTCGTCTCATCGCCCGGCTGCAGATCCAGGGGCATGAACGGCTCCGGGCAGAATGCCGTGGGCGCCATATAGAGCCGCAGGTCGCTGACCTCGTGGAACTGGTCGATCTGGAGAACTGCATTGGTCTTCGTATTGGCGATAACGAGCGAGAATTGGCTCTTGTTGCGCGGCTGACCTGAGTAGCGGAACAAGACCCCTTGCGTGATGGCCGCCTTGGGTTTCATCGAATTGTCGGCTTGCTCAAGCAGGCGGGCGGCCTCTTCTCGCTGCGCGGCGACAATCTCCAGACCGCGCGGCACGGTCATCGTATAGTTGGAACCGACCGGCTCGTCGTCGAAGCGGATGAAGTTGTGATTGTAGTGCGTGGTCTGGATTCGCTTCTTGCCAATGTTCTTCAGGCGACGAGACAAGGTAACGGTGTGTTCCGTTTTCCCCGCGTTGGGCCCTTTGTTTCTGTTGATATTGCTCGCCGCCTCGATTGTCTTTTCGTATTCAATGCCCCAGCCATCCACATCGTCGATTGTCTGCACGGTGCGAACGCGCTTCTCGTCGGCGTAAGCTTGCCATTTGCCTCGGCCGACTATCTCGTAGTTTTCGAAGAACCGGTATGGCTTGTCATCGGCCCGACGGAGAACACCAACGCCAATTTTTAAGAACGACTCGCCTGGTTTCGCCTCGCTGTAGCCCGCCGGGTCTTCCAATCCAAACTCGTCGCAGGGGCCGACGCCGTGTTCGAAGTTCTGGGGGTCATGGGGCTTACGCCAGATGCCGAAGTACCGATGCTTGCCCAGGCGGACTTCGCCGATGTGGCCGGACCAATCGAAACGCGTACCGCGATAGAAGCCCTTTGCGGCGTCGGGCAGCATCACCACGGCTTCCAGGCCAGCCCGCGTCTTGAGGACCTGATGCGGATAGTCGAGCGGGTTATTCGAAGCCGGGGAGTTGGGAACGATGGCAACCAGCGCGGCGAGCACGGGAATGATGGTTTGCAGCATGGTCGCACATCTTTCAGCGGCGCGGACCGCGCATAGGCATAGAATTGGGCGGATGACGGATACGAAAGTACCGACCGGTGCATCGAGGCTAATGCCCGATTACAATGTCTGCTCGCGGCCGACGCAAGCGCACCGTCTGAATTTTTGTCAACCTACAACTTGCATTGTCACGTTTGCCGGAGCATGTGTCCCATGAGCTTTCGATTGTCGATCCGATTTCTTGCGTTTGCACTGACTATTCTCTTCGCGACCTCGCCGGCGCTCTTCGCTCAACGCGAGTACAAAAGCGGCAAAGTCTGGCCGGCACCAAAAATCCTCAAGCCGGGGGAGCGCGACGACGATCCACCGGCCGACGCAATTGTGCTCTTCGACGGGAAAGACCTCGCCAAGGAATGGGAAGGCGACGGCGTGAAAAGTTGGGTCATCAAGGACGGCGCGGCAACGGTCAAAGGAGGCGGCATCCACACAAAACGACAGTTCGGCGACTGCCAGGTGCACGTCGAGTGGGCTTCGCCGGAGGAAGTGCGCGGTCGCGATCAGGGTCGCGGCAACAGCGGCGTGTACCTGATGGGTCAATACGAAATCCAGGTGCTGGATTCTTACGACAACACCACGTACTTCGACGGGCAGGCGGGATCGCTCTACAAGCAGCGCCCGCCGCTGGTAAATGTTTGCCGAAAGCCGGGCGAGTGGCAGTCGTTCGATATTATCTTTACCGCACCGCGTTTCAAGGACGACGGGGCGGTGGAGAAGCCGGGTTACGTGACGGTGCTGCACAACGGGGTGCTTGTCCAAAATCACACGGAGATCGAGGGGACAACGGCTTGGGATCGCCCACCGCAATACGCCAAGCATCCGCCGAAGCAGGCGCTGCACTTGCAGGATCACGGCAATCCGGTGAAGTTCCGGAACATCTGGATTCGCGAGCTGTAGGAGCTGGTGGCAGCCGATATGACGCTGTTCGGCGCAAGGGATTCTGTTAGATTGTGGGCGACCACCGTCAGAGCCCCATCGCATGCACATTCGCTGTCCGGATTGTCATCAGCCGATCGACGTGATCGAAGGCGACGCGCTGACGGATTTAGCTTGCCCGTCATGCGGAAGCCACTTCAGCCTGATCAATGACGAGACTGAGACAACTTACTGGCCCCCGCAGCAACGGATCGCGCACTTCGAGCTCCTTGAGCAGGTGGGGCAAGGTGCATTCGGCGTTGTCTGGAAGGCGCAGATACGGCGCTCGACCGGTTGGTAGCGCTAAAGATTCCGCGGCGCGGACAGCTTTCGGCGAGCGAGTCGGAGTTTTTCTTTCGCGACGCGCGAGCCGCCGCGCAGATCCACCATCCGAATGTCGTTAGCGTGTTTGAGGTTGGGCGCGATAAGGATACGATTTTTATTGCCTGCCAGTACGTGCATGGTGTAACGCTGGCCGAGTGGGTTAAGGCGCATCCCCCGACGCCGCGTGAAGCGGCCGCGCTCTTGGTTCGCGTGGCCGACGGGGTCCAACACGCGCACGAGAACGGCGTCATCCACCGCGATCTGAAGCCGGGCAACATCTTGATCGACGGCGAAGGCGAGCCGCACGTCACGGACTTCGGCCTGGCCAAACGCGAAGACAGCGACGTCACGGTGACCGCCGATGGCCACGTACTGGGCACGCCGGCATACATGTCGCCCGAGCAGGCCAAGGGAGAAGGACATCAGGCGGATGGGCGGAGCGATGTGTATTCGCTGGGCGTGATCTTATTCGAGCTGTTGACGGGGGAGCGGCCGTTTCGCGGCAGCAAGCAGATGCTGTCGCTACAGATCATCAACGATGAGCCGCCGAGCCCGCGAAAGCTGAACGGCCGCGTGCCGCGCAATCTGGAGACGATCTGCCTGAAGTGCTTGGAGAAGGATCGCGCGGCGGCGCTACACGAGTGCAAAGTTGTTTGGTGACGATCTCGAGCATTACCTGGCCGACGAACCGATCCTTGCGCGGCCGATCACGCGCCTTGACCGTGTATACCGGTGGGCAAAACGGCAGCCGGCGATTGCGGCGCTATCGTTGAGCCTGATCGCGGCCTTGGCGGCGGGCATCGTTGGAGCGTCTCGCTTGGCGATTCGCGCCGCCGAAGGCCGTGCGAACCAATACCATCGACTAGTGCAGGGTGTCCAAAATGCGCAGGATTTCGGGGGACGAGGGCTATGTCGAAAAGGCATGGGACGATTTGAATGCAGCACGGCAAATCGATACGCCGGACGTGGATCTGGCAGCCCTCCGTCAGGAAGCGATTCTGTCTCTCGGCGATTTTCGCGGTTATAGTCCGGTCAGAATCGCCGCCGCCAATCGCCGAATCTCGGCCTGCGCCTGCATCCAAACAGCAAATCGCTGGCAATTGGTCACGACGATGGACGCATCGAGCTCTATGATCCCAGCGACGGGTCCGTGATCCTGCGAGTCACCGGAGCACAATCCCCGGCGGCGCTGTGTTACGTCGATGGCGGATCTCGTTTAATGATTCTGGAAGGTAGCGGACGGCTGCTGCAAAGCGTCGTGAACGACGCAGAGGGCAAAGAAAAATCGGCGGAGGTCGGTTTCCAGATTGACCATGACGTGACCGGCGAGCGGATACGATTCGATCTGGGGATTGATGGGCAGTACGCCGTAATACACGCTGAGCAACGGGCAGAAGCATGGAACTTGGCCCAGCAACAGCGAGTCTTGGCAATTCAACCGCCGCCGAATTGCAAATTCATTTGTGTGCGCGTCAGCCCCGATGGCAACTGGTTGGCTGCTTCCTATCGCGTCACTTCGGATACGGAAGCGGATCGGCTTCAACTTTATGAAATGAAGAGTGGTGAGCTAAAACACGACGCGGCGATGGATCGCGGTCACGGATTCTCCAAATCCATCGCTTTTAGCCATGACTCGAACCTGGTGGCGTACGGCGCGGAAGGTTTGGCGATGTTTCGAATGCCCGCGTTTGATCGCTACTTGTTTCCGCCGGGTGATGCAATCAAATGCGTCGCGTTCAGCCCTGACAACCAGCTACTGGCCTTCGTGCCGATTCGTGGGACCGTGAATTTGTGGAGTCCGGTCGCAAGCCAGAAGATCGCTACGCTGGCTCATCCGCGAGAGCCCGGCACCGAGCTTCGCGGAGAGTCGGTTATGTTTTCACGCGATGGCCGACTTTTAGCGTCGCTCAAGCTGGATTCCGTCAAGGTCTGGAACCTGCGGGGCAGCGGTGAGCGGATTGTGTTTCCCGGGCACGATGGAGGCGTGCCTTCGCTGGCGTTTAGTCCTGATGATTCGATCATGGCGTCGAGCAGCAAGGATGGAACGGTACGGTTATGGAGTACGGCGACGGGCCAAGTGTTGCGTGCGCCGCTGGATCTGGCGGGTCCGGTTCAGGGAATTGTGTTCAGCCCCGACGGGAAGTGGCTGGCGACAGCCGATGGTTCGGCGAGTATGTCGGAGCCGCAAACACTCAACGTTTGGCGCACCAGCGACTACGAGAAAGATGTCATCGCGCATCAACTGGTTGGCAAGGACGGAAACCATGCACTTTGCGCCACGGCGTTCAGTCCCAATGGGAAGTATCTGGCGGCCTGTGGCAACGGCATGTGTTTGTGGAGCACGACTGCGGCGAGCGCTGAAAACGGCGATTTTAGTCTTGTAAAGGTCAAAGAGTTAGAAGGCGCCGATAGCCTGTTCGTGACGTTCTCACCGGACTCCGGCCTTGTCGCGTGGGCCGACCAATGGGACAAAGTGCGGTTCTGGGACATCGATGGCGAGATGGAACTGCGCTCCGATGCGCGGATGCATCAGGGCTGGCACGGATTGGCGTTTGTGGACGGCGGTGTGGCGTTTGTGGGTCGGAACGGCGCTGTTGAAGTGTGGGACCCACGCACCAACCGAATGAGTTTTCCGCTTGGTGAGGCGGGTGAGTTTCAGTCGCCGCATATCGCCGCGTCGCCGGATGGCGCTTACCTTGCCGGCGTTCATGCTCCAGAGACCGTCGCGCTGTGGGATGTTCGCGCGCAGCGGAGGCTGTTTCTGTTTCGGCCCGAGCGCAGCGAAATCTGGTCGCTGGCATTTAACTCCAAGGGGACGAAGCTCGGTGTCGGACTGAGCGACGGGGGAGTCGCGGTCTGGGATCTGAAGCGAATCAATCAAGCGCTCGGAGAGCTGGAGCTATCCTGGTGCGCCGATTGAGGCGATAAACAAGGAGACCTAGACGAGCACTTCGCGCGATCCGCACGACCGGGCAAGAGCCTGTGGCGCAAGAAACGCATAGGGATTCAGCGTGCGGCCGTTGCCGTGCACCACCGAGATGGGATCGCCGCTTTCGCGCACAAATTGACCCGCCGCGAGCAGCCGCACTTCGCCGCGCCGCCGACCGCATAAGCAATAGTTCCAGCGGTCGTCCACTGCCAGAAATCGACTTGGATCGCTGTGGCAATAAATGTTCATCGCGGTCTGATCGCCCCAGTCGGCCGTGCCGCGCATGGCCTTGGAGTGGCGCAGCTCGTGCGCTCCCTGAAGATATCGCAGCATCGCTGGCACAGCGCCCGCTGCAAAGCCGGCATTCAGCACGGGCCGAGGCGCCAATAGCTCAAACGCGCACTTGCGCGACTCAGGATCGTGAATGCTCAATGTCCAGTCCGCAACGGCAGCGTTCTCGGGGTGGCAGAACGGTTCGGCCGCTACCAACAAGCGGTCGGGATTCTGGCGCGTCAAGCACCATAAGTCGCTGAGAGAATCTTGAAAGATCACATCGCCCGCGTCCCAAAAAGCGACAACCGAACCTGGCGGCAGCCGTTCGATCGGCCGCTGAAAATCCAGTAGGCGGCGGATGGGGACCGCCACGCCGTTGTTCGCGAGTGCCACCAGCTCGAGGTTGGGTAGGCGTTCGATCTGACGTCGTTCGCTTGGATATAAACCGTACGCGACGGCGATGACCCTTTCGCAGTTGCCCGACTTTCGCAGCGAGGCGAGGAAGCGGAGTCGGAACTTCAGGTAGTGTTGCCGGTCAAACGCGGCCAGAACCAACTCCGGACCAGCCGGCTGGCCTAACCCGCACGCGGCGGCAGGTGCGGAGTTTGCTGCAACTTCAGACTCACTCGCGATCGCAATATGCCGCGCGCGTGCCTGTGGCAGATAGCCAATTCCCCATCGCATCCGCCGCAGATCGGTGCAACAACCAAGGCACTCACACGACCCCTGCCGCCAATGAAATTCAACCTGACTGAGCGCCGAACGGCGAAACAACGTGGCGCCCATCGCGACATGATGACAGTTCACTCGGCCGTCGCTTTGATTCAGGTAGTCGGCCGCCAGGGCCGCATAATCCGGCCGAGCCATCAATCCGTCCAAAAGCGCGCGAACGCAATCGGGGGCGAGCACCACGTCGTCGTCGAGAAACAAAAACCACGGACTCTTGCCGCGTTGCTTCCCCTCGTTCCGCGCGAACTATCGCCGGCATGCGCGTCTCGCTTTCGTGCCGCCGACCCACGACACGATGAACGTTCAGGCGAACACCGCGCTGAGCGGCAATACCCGCCGCCACCTCGGCATCAAGCGGTGCGTCGCTTCGACTCAGCACGACGCAATCGACGATCGTGGGGTCGCGGAAGCTGGTCATCGATCGGGACAACAGGGACGCATGCTGTATTCGGCGCTTTGGCCGGCGGTCGTGGCGATGTCCGAAACGACGATCACTGGAACATGCTCGGGAGCGAAGACAATCCCGCGGCCGCTGCGGTGGCGGTCCTCCTCAACTCGCCTGACAATATCTCGCCGCAGCCACCATTCGCCTTCCGCTGGATCGATCGCCTTATCGTCGCTGGCCCAGGCAATCGCCGCCACGCGATTGAGCGCGATTACGTAAGTAATCGACTGCACGCGCGAAACGCGGTATTCAATCGAGCGCCACCCAATGCCGCTCTTGATGTTCGTAGGTACGCTCCTCGAAAGAAATCGTTCCTCGCTCCGGATATGGCGACGGGAGCGCGGCCGCGCCGGCGATATGGAGGTTGACAATCTGGCTTTGCGAGTACGGTTGATCGTGTTCGTGCGACATGGTCTACCAGCGAGTGGCTTCAAGGATGCGAGCGGATGCGTGAATCAAAACGTATCCGGCGGCCGAGCGGAATGCAACCAATCCGAAAAAATCGTTGACAAGCGAGATTCAAGTTACCGGCCGCCAAACCCTCTAGGGACGGCGGCAGCGGATCGTCCGCTGGTGTGTGACGATCGTGTGAACTCGCCGATCCCAAGGGCCGGTCCGTAGTTCGGACACAATCTGAACCTCAAACGCCAGGCCGACGACGACCATTTCGGAATGTCGAGCGAGGAATTCATCGTAATATCCCCGTCCGTAGCCCAGCCGGTCGCCGCTTTCTGTAAACGCCAACCCGGGCGCTAGGCACACATCGATCGGCCCGGCAAAGATGTCGGCCGCGCCCGGCTCGAGGATGCCGAACGTGCCGGGCGCCAGGTCATCCCAGCTAAGAATCGTGCAGGCCTCAATGCGCTGTTTGCGCTTGCCTGAAGCAGCAACCAGCTTGGGTACAGTGACCGTCTTGCCGCTGGATAGAAGCGACCGCACCAATTCGTGCGTATCCACTTCGTCGCGGAACGAAACATACACACAAATCGGCGCTGGCGGTCCCTACTTCGGGAAGCGACAGAACTCGCTCTCGGATCGCCGCGGATTGCACATCGCGATCCGCCGGCGAAAGCGATGCGCGGCGCGCGCGAGCGGCGTGCCGTGCGGCGCGCTTGGAGCGCGGGTTATGGAAGTCGGTGCTCATCCGCTCGGCGCCGATCGATGCACATGGACCAGTCGCCAACCGGCGGCACTCCGCTGCCAGACGCGCGTTTCCTCCACGCGCGACGTGACCGGGCACCGTTGGCATCCAACCGTTGCACCAATCGGCTATACGCAATAATCGCCGTGGCATCACCCAGCAATCGCACATGGGGTGTCGCCATCGTCACGTTCCGCGGGCCGCCGGATGCGCCGAGGTCGAAATAAAACTTGTGAAACGCCATACCCTCCACGAGATGCCCGGCCGCTTCCGGCTCAAAGCACGTCAAATCCGGCGCACACAGCGATTCGTACGTCGCCCAGTCGCCGGCCGCAATGCTCTCCAACAGTCGCTGGTTGAGTTGCAGGATCTCGCTGGCAATCGGCTCGGTGCTCATTTGGCTCTTCATAGTAAAACTCAATTCACTGGCTCCAATACCATCGGCAAGCCGCCGCGCGGACGAAGCGTCAGCTTTGATTCCGGCTCGACGACCGCTCCGGGCATCAAGCGCAAACGAAATCGCTGCAAAGTCATCGCTACGATCAGCATTGCCTCCATCATCGCGAACTCGCTGCCGATGCAGTGATGCGGGCCGCCGAGAAATGGAAAATACGCGAACCGCGGCCGCGCCGCCACCCGCTCCGGCAAAAAACGATCGGGATCAAACCGTTCCGGATCGTCCCAAAACTCCGGGTGACGATGCGTAATATACTGGCTAAGCAAGATCATCGAACGCGCCGGAATCCGATACCCGCCGATTACGTCGTCGGCCACCACGTCCTTGGCCACCGCATACACCGGCGGATAGAGTCGCATGCTCTCCTCGATCACGCGCCGAGTAAGCGCCAGCCGCGGCAAATCGGCTACGGTCGGCACGCGGTCGCCAAGCACGCTGCGAACCTCGTCCCTTACTTGCTCCTCAACTTCGCGGTGCTGCGAAAGCAGATACCAAGTCCACGTGAGCGCGACCGCGGTCGTCTCATGCCCGGCGCCGATGAACGTGTTCACTTGATCGCGAATCTCCTGGTCGCTGAGACCCGCCCGTCTCTTCGTCGCGCAGCGCCATGAGCATCGAGAGCATATCGTTCGTCGGCCCGCCCTCTCGCCGCTCGCGAATGATGCGGAACACGACTTCGTCGAGCGACCGCATTGCACGCTGAAATCGAAGGTTCCTCAGCGTGGGGACCCAAACGGGCGGCGAAAATAAATGTGTGATCCTGAACTCGAGGTAAAGGAGCGCCGTCAACACCGTCCGCGTGATTACGTCGCGATCTTGCGCGAGATCCACGCCCAGCAATGCGCGGCCCACGATATTCAACGTTAGCCCGATCATCTCCTGAAACACATCGAGCGGCTGGCCGTTGCTTGCCATTCGCCAGTCGTCGAGCATCTCGGCGGTCACCGCCGTCATCGCACCGGCAAGCTGCGCGATCCGTTGCGGCTGAAACGCCGGCTGCAGCATCTGCCGCTGCCGCCGCCATACCTCCCCCTCAGTCGCCACCAGCCCATTGCCAATCACCAGGCGCGTGTGCCGATAGATCCAGCTTCGCGGGTAGTTCTTCTGGTGGTCCACCAGCACGTGCTTGACGCCGTCGGGATGCGTGACCAGGTGCGTCACCTGCGGACCGACGTGCGAGCGAAATACGTCGCCGTAACGGCGCGCGCTTCTAAACAGGTACCCCAGCGTGTCGCGGCGCGCTTCGGCTACGATACCGATCGGCAGTGGCAGCCACTGGCGCACGCCGGGTGCGATTGGGGCTTCTTTATCGGCGGCAATCGCGGTGGCCATCGGGGGGAGACCGTAAGATACGGGGACCTGCTCGCATTGTAACAAGGCTCATCGCCGACGCTTCAATCCGCCCAATTCATCTGCTAAAACCACGTCCTGAACCCTGAACCCCGAAACTATAAACCCTGAACCCCACCTTCAGGAGCCCAACATGCCGACCAACGGCCCCCTCAATCGCAAGCTCCGCATGGGCCTGGTCGGCGGCGGCCAGGGGGCCTTCATCGGCCGCGTCCACGCCACCGCCGCCGTCCTCGACAACCGCGCCGCGCTCGTCGCCGGCGCGCTCTCCAGCGACCCGGCAAGGCCAAGGCGTCGGCGCCCGACTACGACATCCGCGCCAGACCGCGCCTACGGCTCCTACAAGGAGATGATCGACGAGGAGAAAGCCTGCCCGCCGACCAGCGCATCGACTTCGTCTCCGTCGCCACGCCCAACCACACGCACTTCGAGATCGCCAAGGCCTTCGCCGAGGCCGGCTTCAACGTCATCTGCGACAAGCCGCTGACGTTCGACCTCGCCCAGGCCGAGGAGCTGGCCGAAGGTCGTCGAGAAGACGGGCGTCGTCTTCGCCGTCACGCACAACTACACCGGCTACCCGCTCGTCCGCCAGGCCCGCGAGATGGTCGCCGCCGGCGAGCTGGGCGAGATCAACGCCGTCCGCGCGTTCTACATCCAGGGCTGGCTGCGCACGCGGCTGGAAGCCGAGCGACCAGAAGCAGGCCGCCTGGCGGACCGACCCGAGCAAGTCCGGCGCGGCCGGCTGCTTCGGCGACATCGGCACGCACGCCTACAACCTCGGCCGCTACATCACCGGCCTGCTGCCCGAGCAGATCAGCTGCCACCTGAAGACGTTCGAGACGGCCGCAAGCTCGACGACTACGGCACGGCGGTGATCCGCTTCGAGAACGGCGCGCCTGGGCACGGTCACCGCGTCGCAGATCAGCCACGGCCGCGAGAACGACCTGTTCATCGAGATCGACGGCACGAAGGGGGCGCTGGAGTGGCACCAGGAGGAGCCGAACAAGATGATCGTCCGCCGCAACGGCCAGCCGCACGCGGCTCTACACGCGCGACCCGCGCGCCGTACCTGACCGACGTCGGGCAAGGCGGCCTGCCGGCTGCCCAGCGGCCACCCGGAGGCGTTCTTCGAGGCGTTCGCCAACGTCTACCGCGCGCCTACGACGCCATGGTCCAGCGCGCCGAGGGCAAGAAGTTCGAGACGCGTGAACACCATCTACCCGAACGTCGACGACGGCGTGGAGGGGATGAACTTCATCACGCAGTGCGTGGCCAGCAGCAAGGAGAACGGCGCCTGGCTGCCGCTGAAGCACAAACGTGCGCGCAAGTAGGAGCTGTATTTTGGCCGAGTCCACTGGGGACGAGGCCAATGCGGACAGCACTTCAAAACAATCCAAACCGCTTTTTACAAGCGTTGGGCCGATCCACTTTCAACGGCGGATCGAGCAGATCGCCCATTTTCTCGGCGAGCACTTCAATGTCCTTTTTGAGCTTGAGATCCATTTCCTCGCGGTAAAGGTGCGCGACATCATAGAGCACGATTGTTTTGTCTCCCTCGCGAATCGTCTGCGCTTCCTCCGGCAGCCACGCCGGCGGAATCAGCATGCAGCAGCACAGCTTGGTGTTGTCGGCAAACGGCTCGGGCGGGTCGCCGTTGGGAATCGTGTGGCCGTAACATATCCAACTGTCGTACTCGTGCGGAAAGCGTGCCAGGATCTTCAACCATTGAATCGGCCAGTAGTTCTTCTTGTCCTTGAACTCCGCGTCCCCGATCGGCCAATCCGCGGGAAGGTGAACCATCAGCTCGCCGTATTGGTATTCCTCAGCTCCTTCCGGCGCGGCCATCGGCCGGTCGCTCATCCCGCTAGTGACAAAGGTGTTCCATGGCCGCTCGGCCGTCGGCTTCACCCAGTACACGTCCACGTGAACAACGTCAGAGATCAGCTCGTGATACACCGTCTCGATCGGCCCGATGTACTTTTCGATGTGCGCGGAGATTGCCTCGACCGTCTCGTCGCTGCCGATCGCCGGCTCGAATTCACGCTGCCGGTCACCGTAGCGATGCACCTCGGTGCCGGACTTCGTCACTGTGGTCGTCACCGCCACGGGGACAGGCACGCGAAACGCCTGCCCGCACTTTTTGCATTTTACCCCCTTGCCGGCCAATTCCTCTTTCACGCGATACTGTTGGGTGCAATTCGGACAAACGGCGACCAGTGGCATGATGACACCTCGTGCGCAAAGAATAAAAATCCGAGCGGTATTTTATTCGCGCCGAAGAGCCATTGTCACGCAAATGTTGGGAGGGGGCTCTTGTGTTTTTCGCCAGCAAAACACAGTGAAATTATCGTTGTTCGTTCGTCGCCATTCGTTCGTCAACCTGTCTCAGCCTGCCCCGCGCGCCAGGATTCGGGTTTCGGCCTTCGTCATTTTCTGGCGGGGTGACAACCCCTTGACTGCTGCGATATACTTCTGGATTCCGATGCTGCAAGATGCGACCCCCCCTTAGCCGGAGTGGCGGAATGGCAGACGCGCTGGACTCAAAATCCAGTACACGCAAGTGTGTGTGGGTTCAACTCCCACCTCCGGCACTTCTTTTCGTTCCGCATCGCTGACTTTTCCACACCGGGCATCCATGAACGACCAACGACGAGCTATCCGACCGCGCCGAGCACAGATGACTGCGATGCTGATTTTGCTATGCGCGGCGATGGTCGCCGGCACCGCCGTTTCCCAGTCTTTGGCCGACGACTCGCGACTCAAAGTTAGCGACAACCGCCGCTACCTGGTGCACGCCGACGGAAAGCCGTTCTTCTACCTAGGCGATACCGCGTGGGAGCTGTTTCACCGGCTCGACCGTGAGCAGGCGACGCGGTATCTCGAAGACCGCGCAAAAAAGGGCTTCACGGTTATCCAAGCCGTTGCCATCGCTGAGCTGGACGGGCACACCGATCCAAACCCTTACGGACATCTGCCGTTCGTCGATCGTGATCCCGCGCGACCCGCGGTCAAAGACGGCCCGAATAACGACTACTGGGACCACGTGGACTTCATCGTGGACAAGGCGAACTCGCTCGGCCTGTGGGTCGGATTTCTGCCCACCTGGGGCCGTTATTGGCACGACACGAAAGATAACCAGCGGCCGATCTTCAACCGCGAGAACGCCGCGGTGTATGGCGAGTGGCTCGGCAAGCGTTATCGCGACAAGAAGCTGATCTGGATTGTCGGCGGCGATCGCGCGATCGATTCCGACGATCAAAAGGAAACTATCCGCGCGATGGCTAGCGCACTTCACAAAGGTGATGGCGGAGCGCACCTGCGGCACGTTTCACCCGCCGGGCGGCAACGGCTCCTCCACCTGGTTTCACAACGACGATTGGCTCGACTTCAACATGCGGCAGAACGGCCACGTGGTCGAGTTCACCGGCCGCTACTCCGCGACACGAGCGGACTACGATCGCACGCCGATTAAGCCGGTCGTGGACGGCGAGCCGATTTACGAAGATCACCCCGTATCGTTCAAGGCGAACGAGCTGGGCCACTCGATCGCCGCCGATATCCGCCGGCCGCTATATTGGGACCTGTTCACAGGAGCCTGCGGATTCACCTATGGGCACCACTCCGTGTGGCAGATGTGGTCGCCAAAGAAGAACCCGATCAACAACCCGCTCATGCCCTGGTCGGAGGCAATCAACCAGCCGGGAGCGGGTCAGATGCAGTTCGCGCGCTGGCTCTTGGAGTCGCGGCCGATACTGAGCCGCGTGCCGGACCAGGACGTGATCGTCACTGACCGCGTGCCGACGAGCGTGCCGGGGGCGGGGCGGTATTACTTCGCCGCCACGCGCGACTCGGATGGCACCTTCGCGATGGTCTATTCACCGGTCGGGCGAAAGTTCAAGGTGAGGATGAACAAAGTCAACGGCCCGCAGGTGAACGCCTGGTGGTTCAATCCTCGCGACGGCAAGGCCAAGGAAATTGGCCACTTCGAAAGTAAAGGCGAGCGCGAATTTACGCCCCCCGACTACGGCGAACACCTCGATTGGGTGCTTGTTCTAGACGAGGCCGCGAAAAAGTATCCGCCGCCGGGGACAAGGAAGTAGCCGTCTGCTTTTTTTGGGCCCATTCGCCGACCTACTGGCGATGCTCATACGGACCAATGTCGTACCCGTCCCCCTGCGGGCGCTTCGTCCCTTCTTTATCCGACTCAACAGCGTTCTCCGCCGTCCCCGCGTCAATCGCTGGCGAACCGCCGCGCAAATGAAAATCGAACCGCTCGGCGTCCGCCATGAGCGGGTCCTTGTCTTCAACGTTGTCCTTCGCCTGGTACTCGCCGGCCGCTTCGCCAATTGCTTCGCGGCCCGGCGCAAAGAACAGGTTGTTGCGAATGACGTGCCCGCTGCCGGCGCCCACAAAGTCGATGCCTTGCGGCGCGCCGCTGCCCAGCGCAACCGAGTTCTTGTAGAACAGGTTGTTTTGGATGATGCATTCCGCCGCTTGGCGCTGCCAGATCACGATGCCTGCCCGGTTCTGGTTCAGTGCGATCGTGTTGTGACTGATCAGCCACCGCCGGGCGCCGCCAAACTCCGGCCCCGGTTGATCCTCCGGCTTGTGCGGGTAACCGGCCACCTGAATGCCATAGGCTTTGTTTGAGTGGATCACGTTGTTGACGATCGTGAAGTCGGTCCCCGTGCAGTAGATGCCGTGCTCCAGGTTGCTCTTTTCGTTGTCGGCCTTAAAGCCGTTGTGAGCGATCGTGTTCCCTTCGATCCGCACGTGATGGCCATTGCCCAGGATTCCTTGGTTCAAGCTGTCGTGCAGGTAGTTGCCGCGGAGCACGATGTTGTGGGCGTTGTAAAACTTGATCCCGTCCCAGCCGTTTTTGACCTCGATGCCCTCCACCGTGATCCAGCCGATCGCTTTGCGCCAGCCGTGTTCGGATTTAAGCTCGATCCGTCCGCGCCCCTCGCCGTCCAGCACAGGCTTTTCGCCCGGCGCGTTCTTAAGCACGATCGGCTTGCCCTCCTCGCCCGAGAACTGCAGCATCACGTGCCCCTTGTACTCGCCGCCTCCGACCAGCACGGTGTCTCCCGCGCGAGCCAGCGACGCGGCCTTTTGAATGGTCGCCAGTGGCGCCTCGGCAGTGCCTGACTGGTCATCGACGCCGTTGACGGCTACATGAAACGTGCGTGCATCCGCCGCGGTGCAAATCAAAAGTACAACCGTGATCGCTTGGATCGCAACATACTTCAATCGGCCTGGCTCGTTCATGATCGGCCTCCGATGCGCAAGAAGAAATGGAACGGCACAACGACAGTTTGTGCGTAATGCCGGCCATCTTACGACTCACGCTGCGCGGCCACAAATCGGCCCAAGGTCTTACTTGAAGAGCTGCGGCGCAAAGTCATCGACATGCACCACGCTCCACGCGTTTCCTCAATACCCGTAGCCGCAAGAGTGTGTGGGTTCAACGCCCACCTCCGGCACTCAGGCCTCGACGGCCTAACGATAGAACCACGTAACTTCGTAGGTATAGCCGGCCTTCAGCGACAAGAGCTTAAACGCAAGAATCGTATGATCCTCAGCCAGGTACTCGGTGGTGACCTTCACATTCTCGGTCGTCTCGGGCTTTCCCGTCTTGTAACGAATCAACTGGAAGGTTCGATACTCTTTGCCCTCGGGCAAAAGCAGCCATCGCGTCAGCTCGACCGTTTCAGCCTCGACATCGAAAGTCAGTGTGGACGATCCCGCCCCCTCGCGCACGAACGTTCCCGGCGACAGATGTTCGTAGATGATATCGACAGAGTCGCCGGCGGGCACTTTTTCGAAGTTGGCTCCGACTTCCCAGCGCACCAGTTTTTGGCCGCCCTCTGAGCTTTCCAGGCTCCTTGAATAGATCCTGGGTTCCAATTGTTGCGGTGGGAAGCGTATCTGCGTATCGGGACTGAACGCCAAGACGCTAACTCGAAACAGGTTGTTGATCGCGTTGTCGAGTTGCTTTTGAACTTTCAATCGTCGATAGCCATATAAGTACGAGTCGGATTCGATCCTGCCATTCGCCGTCGGCGTCCAGTGTCGTAAATCCACGATCCGCGAATCTTGCAGGATCAAGAAGCCGGTCAGGTCCGGATTATCGCCAGCTTGAAGATCCTCGACGTCTCTCTCGCCGATCCAGGGCTCAACGGGCCCCTCCAACAGCTCCGTCATCTTTTCCAAATCGCGGCTTCCCTGCGCAAGCGACTCGACGATCTGGTTGACCCGGTGCGATCGCTGATAGGAATCGATCACGAAGTAAGGCAACAGAACGAGAATCGGGATCATGATCGGCACATACAGGTACGACACCCAATCTCGGTAATCCAATAGCGTGCTCCAAATCCGCCGGGCACTCGACGCATACAGCGTGCGCCCCTCCTGGGTAACCGCACTCGGCTTGCGCCCGGGCGATATCGCGTTCGCCGCCTCCGCGACCGCCGCTGTCCTAGCCTGCCCCTCAAATATCGGATCCCAAGGCGGATTGGCAGGCAGCTCGGCCCCGAACACATCGGGGAGCGCACGACAGCTTTTGCGGGCAACTGTGTATCCATGTCGGACCAGGCTGCTGATCTCAAGATCCGAAAACCGATCAAGATCGGTGCGAATGCTGGGCAGCCGCCGCTGCACCTCGGGATGCAACGCGGTTGGGTCCTCTTCGGGATCAACTATCTCCGTTATGCGTGCGAAGACGAACCCGGGAGTATCCCTGAACGTCTCATTCTCCAGTTGCCAAACTCGATCCATGAGGATATCGCTGGCGCATGCGCCGTGCGTATCACTCCGCCGGCTCTTACGTTGCTCTGGACCTGGAACGGCTTGCCCACGTCGCTGACCAATACACCATCCCACGAACGTTGCTCACCTGGCGACACCTGTGCGAGGAACCGGAACATGCGGACGCCAAGGTTATCGAACACGCCGCCGTCGGTGTACGCTTGCCGGCTAAACTCCCCGCTTCTCGCGCCCACATCCGCTCGGGTCAGTTCAAACGGCGGAAAGAAGCCGGGGAACGCCGACGAAGCGGCGACCGCCATCGGCACCGTCGCCAGCCCGATGCCGATATGGTCAATCCGAAACTTGTGCCCTGGCTCCCGCGTGATCATCCACAGCCCATCGCGGGTGAACGAGCAAAGGCGCCCTTCGCTGATATTGGTGGCCAGGATGTGCAACCGCGGATGTTCCGGCAACTGAAACAGGCTCGTGTCGCCGAAGAGATATTGCTCGTAGTGATACTCAAGCAGCCCGGCGCGCGTCAGCTTGCGGTTCGACAAACCCGCGAGACGGCGCGGCCCGCGAAATGCAAATCCCAGCGGGAATCGGCGTACGATCCGATTGCGCACATCGAGGCGAACAAACGCGAGCAGCTCCTTGGCCGCCGAGTCGAATTCAATGGCCGAACCGTTGTAGCGCCCCCAGTTCAGCGCAAGATGCGCGGCAATGATGCTGCCGCCGGACACGGCCGTAATGTCGGTCACGTTCGCCAAGATGCCGGCGTCGCGCAGAAAGCGAACCAGGCCAAGGTGATACAAGGTCGCCCGAAACCCGCCTCCGGAAAGTGCAAGACCAATCTTCATGGCAAACTGGGCGCCGCGTTCGCGTTTCAACCGCCGGCCGTGGCGTCATGGTTATCGGGACCTCGATCATCTTAAGTCTAATTGGTCCCAGCCCGAGTTGTCCTTAAGGCTGACGTTATGCCGGAATGGAACGCCGAACCGAACGTCAGAAGCGGTACAACTCGCGCAGGGTTAACCACTTCCCCGCGGCAAGCGTCGTTAGGGGAGTCGGGAACTACTGGAAAAGCTGCGGCGCAAACTCGTTGAGATAATCGCGCCAGTTGATCCAAGTGTGCCCGCCGCCGCTCTCCTTCGAGACCGGTTCAAATCCATGCTTCTTGAACAGCGCTACGGTCTCGCGCGTCCGTGGCATCAGGAAATCCTGCGTGCCGGTGTTGAACCACAACAGCTTGAGCCCCTCTTTCGCGGCCGCGTTGCCGAGCGTGGCCTCGTTCTCCTTTTCCCAGTCGGCTGAGTTCCGCAGAAACACGCCCGAACTGAACACGCCCGCGTAACCGAAGTCCTCAAGATTCGCGAGCAAAAGGTTCAACGTCTGCGCGCCCCCCATCGACAGTCCGGCGATCGCGCGATTCGGCCGGTCGGTCAACACGCGGTAGTGCTTCTCGATGTACGGCCGGATGTCCTTCTGAAAATCGCTCTCAAACGCATTCGCGCCCAGGTTCGGCCGCCCGTCGGCCGATGGCGGCGGCGGCGCGCCAAAGCTGAACGGCCCCGTGTGCCCGGCCGGCATCACGACGATCATCGGTTTGGCTTTTCCCGCCGCAATCAAATTATCCAGGATAAAGTTCGCGCGGCCCACCGACGTCCACGAGTCGTCGCTATCTCCCGCGCCATGCAGCAGATAGAACACCGGGTACTTTTCGTCGCTAGTCTCGTAACCCGGCGGCGTGTAGACATGCATCCGCCGGTTTCTCCCGAGCGCGCTCGAGCGGTAGTGCACTCGCGCGACCGCGCCGTGCGGCACGTCGCCCGCGTCCATGAACTCCGCGCCGTTCACGTGCACGACGCTCCACACGTTGCCGTTCGATTCGCTGACGGCCGAGTTGCGCGGATCAACCGTCGCCACGCCGTCCACGCTCAGCGTGTAGCGATAAGTGCCCGGCGGCACATCGTTGAGCACGAGCTCCCACACGTTGTTCTCTCCCTTGGTCAGCGTCCGCTGTCCTTGGTCGCCGGGTAGGTCGCTCGACGTGAGCCGGATCTCTTCGGCCTTTGGCGCTAAGAGGCGGAACGTCACGCGCCGCTCCTGCACTTCCGGCGAAACCACACGCGGCCCCCGCTGCCCGCCCGTTCGCCTAACCCGCTCCGGCTCTGCCGGCGCCTTCTTCTCGTCTGGGCTGGGCTCTTGCTTTACTTCCTTCGTCGCCTGTTCCTGGGCGAGCACCGCGTGCGTTGCGATTGGCGCTGCCAAAAGGAAGGCGGCGAACGCAACCCTAAGAAAACGATGGCATTTCATCTCAAATTGCTCCGTAGTCGTGGTGCAAAGGTCCGGCGTGCAATAATTCAACCCCGTTGCGGGGCCGGCGTCTCGTCTGGATCGATCCGCCCTGCAACCGCGACGATTGTCTCTCTCTCAGAATTACCGGTCAAACCACCGCCGAAACCACGCCACCATCGATCGGCGTGTCGCCGGGGGAAAATCGTGGTCCCCCGCGTACCAGTAATACTTCACGCGGTCGCTCGCATCCAGCGCCGCATACACTTCCCGCACCGCCGCGTAGTTCTCCTCGTCCATCGGCCGATGTTCTCCAGCCGCCTGCCCCACCCAAAGCGGCCGCGGCGCGACGAGCGACGTAAATTCGTAGAATGTCACCGGCAGCGGCCTCGTGTGATCCAGCACAAAAGGCCGCAGGTTCGGCAGCGACTGACTTGCTCCGCCCCCCTTCGGCACCGCCCAGTGCATCCCGTGGTGTAGAAAATCCGACACCGGGCCGTTCGCTGCCACGACTTTGATCCGTGGCTCAAGCGCCGCGGCAAAGATCGTGCTGTGACCGCCGTACGAGTGCCCCGTCATGCCGATCCGCTCGGAATCGACAAATTCAAGAGTCTGAAGATAATCCACCGCGCGGCCGTTGTCCCACACGTCCTTCCCGACGATCGACCAATCCGGGTGACGCTCATAGAACTCCGTCGTGTCGTACGGCCGTCCGCTCTTCGGCGTCCGCTCGCCGTCGCGAAGATAATCCGGCGCCAGCGCCACAAAACCCGCCTCGACGATATCGATCGCAAACGCCAGGTTGCGCACCGGCTCGCTCTTTGGCTTGCGCCCGAAAGCCCGACCGTCACGTCCTTCCCCGCGCCGCTTGTCGTGCCGTACATGCAAATCACCGCCGGCACGTGCCCATTCAACTTCTTGGGCACTAGCAGCCACGCCGGCATCCGGTCGCCCGCCTCCACCTGAATCGAAACCTTTCGGCGAACGTAGCTGCCGCAATCGTCCTCGCTGTGCACCTTCGCATCCAGCGGCGGCTTGTCGATCGGAAACGCGCCGAGCAGTTTCAATGCCGCCAACTCGATTCGTTTGCGCTCGTTCAGCCACACAGCGGCGGAGAGCGGCTGCTTCCATAGGCCCGCCGCCGCGTGGCGCATTCATCTCGCGCAACTCAACCGCGTGCGGCTCAATCGCCGGCTTGAACCGCTCGCGCTTCGCCAGATAATCCTCGTGAATCTCGTTCTCATCGAGTGCCCGGCCATAGATCCATGCCTCGCCAATCAACCCGCCATGCGGCATGGCCAGCCGCACCGGCTCGCCGTCGTCTTTGTCCACTAACGGCCGCGGCCGAACCTCTTTTGGTAAGTCGCTCGTCG
Organism: Pirellulales bacterium; assembly: GCA_963829655.1. Classification (GTDB taxonomy): domain Bacteria; phylum Planctomycetota; class Planctomycetia; order Pirellulales; family JALHPA01; genus JBBDYH01. The sequence continues at coordinate 2,445,215 of CAWHJG010000002.1, read as the reverse complement.
AATGCACGCGCGTGCCATTGTGATGAAAGTGATGCGCGCCCTCGCGATCCTTCACGACCACGAGCTGGTGCCACGCGTCGATCTGCACATCGTCAACCGTCACGTACGGAAACGGCATCGCCCCGTTGCCATTGATCGTCCCCATCAAAAACCCGCGCTGTTCCGTCCCCAGCACAAAGTTCACCCATCGCTCCTGCGGCGGAAACCGCCGCATGCCGTTCTCGTCGATCTCGGGCATCCCGCGTGAGAAAAGGACCTGCTCACCCGTGCGCCGCGTAAAGAACCAGCCACCGACCGTGATCGCTTCCAGCCCATCGAGTTTTCTATCCAGCCGCGCCTCTAAGTGATCATCCGCCCGGCGGAACTGGGCCGCGCCGCCGAAGGACCCGCGAACGTGCCGCACCTTGCCCCCCCTTACCACGCCGCCGCCAAGTTCCGCCTTGAAGTCCAAAAACAGGATGGCCTCGCGCTGCAATAACTCGCCGCCGAATACGACCGCCGAGAAAGCGGCGATTACGATCGTCAAAAGCACTCGAAGCATCAATGCACCTCTGGGCATCAAACCGGCCGCCGTTTCCGCCTAACCGTTATAAGCGGCCCCGGTGCTCACCACATCGTTGCCAAGGCCCCTGGCACTGATTCTCCGCCGCTCTGCCAAGAAAAATCGGCCATCCAGTGGCCTAGAGTTTTTTGGCGAAATCCATTTCGACCACCGTATTTACCGGCCCGCCAGGTGTGGCAGCGTATGTCCGAAACTCTGCTGGCCCCCAACGAAGCACCCCCGTCGCTGGAGGAATTCCTCAAGCGCATCAAGGACGTGTCCACGTTGCCCCACGTCGCGATGAAGGTCGTCGAAGTCGCCAACGACGAGAACTCCGGCGCGGCCGACCTGAAATCGGTCATGGAAAGCGATGCGGCGCTCTCCGCGCGCGTCCTGCGCTGTGTCAATTCCGCCGCCTTCTCGCTCCGCACGCGAGTCACCAATCTCCAAACCGCCATCGCCTACCTCGGCTGCAAACAGGTCCGCAATCTGGCGATGACCGCCAGCGTCGCCGACCTGTTCAAACACGACCAACCCATCGGGTCCTACCGCCGCAAGGAACTCTGGCGCCACTTTGTCGCCGTCGCAATCTGCGCTCGGCTGATCGCCATGCGAAAGCGCCTCAACAACTTCGAAGACGCCTTCCTCGCGGGTCTGCTGCACGACCTGGGGATCATCCTCCTCGACCAGCACGCTCACGCCGCCTTCGAGCGAGTCATGCACTCGCTCGATCCGCACAGGACTCTCGGCGACGTCGAACGCGAGCTGATGGGATACGACCACACCACCGTCGGAGAAGGACTCGCCGCCCAGTGGAAAATGCCCGACGTCGTCCGCGGCGCCATGCGACATCACCATAATTCCAACCTCTACAAAGGCGCCGAGCTCGACATCGTCCGCAGCGTCGAAGTCGCCAACATGATCTGCACGCTCAAGGGTCTGCCGTCAATCGGCGTTAACCTGCTCAAGCCAACCAACGACGCCATCCGCGGTTTGCAATTCACGCGCGACGACGTGCTGGTGTTGTCCGAAGACCTCGACCGGGAGATGCATGCCCACAGCGACCTGTTTTTGATGTGATGTCGTATGTCTATTAGCACTCTATTCCGACCCACCGAGCTTTCCTCGGCCGCCGAGCGATTCTTCACACCGTGCGCTGAGCTGCTCAAGCCGCTCGGCGTACAAGCCTGTTGGTTCGTCGGCGAGTCGTCCGCGCTTACTGAAGTTTCACTCGCCAGCGACGCACTGCGCGAATCGGAGGGAGAGCTGCTAGCCGCCCTCGAACATCGCTTGGCGCTGCAGCCCGAAGGCGCGCACGAGTTCGAATGCGCCGGCGGCAGGTTCACCGCGCTCATCGTTCAACTGCTCGACAACTACAGTCAACACCGCTTTCGCGCATCTCGTCGCCTACTCGCCAGATTCCGATCCCCTCGGCGAGCCGCTCAAATCCGCGCTGGCGCGGACGGCCACCGATGCCCGCCAGCTACTCACCCTGCACCAGGTGAACGAGAAGCTGCACACGCGCGTCGAGCACTTTCTCGCCGAACGCGACGTGCTCATGGCTTCGCACGAGCGCGCGATTGCCGAAGCAATTCAGGAGCACGAGAACCGCATCGAGCAACAGCGCCAGTACGCCGATCACCTGGAGCAAGAGGTCGAGCGCCGCAGCTCGGCCTTGAAGGAAGCCAAGGAGACCGCCGAAACCGCAAGCCGCGCCAAAAGCGACTTCCTGGCCAACATGAGCCACGAAATTCGCACGCCGCTCAACGGCATCCTCGGCATGCTTCAGCTCCTCTTGAACACCGAGCTTGGCTCGCAACAGCGCTACTACGCTCGCCTGGCCCTATCGTCGAGCGACGCCCTCTTGGCCCTGATCAACGACACGCTCGATTTCTCTAAGATCGAAGCCGGCAAATTGGAGCTTGCCGAAGTCGATTTCGATCTCGTCGCCCTGGTGGCCGATACGGCCGAAATGCTGGCCCCGCGCGCGAAGAAAAATCACTCGAGCTCGCCTATTACGTCCATCCGCAGGTCCCCAACCGCTTGCGCGGCGACCCCGACCGGTTGCGGCAGGTGCTTATCAATCTCACCAGCAACGCCATCAAGTTCACCGAGCACGGCGAGGTGGTGATTACCGCCTCGCTCGCCGAGACCGCCGACGCCGAAGTCGTCGTCCGGCTCGAGGTCCGAGACACCGGCATCGGCATCCCGCCCGACCGGATGGACCGCCTCTTCCGCTCGTTCTCGCAGGTCGATCCTTCGACCACGCGACACTACGGCGGCACCGGACTCGGCCTAGCGATCTCCAAGCAGCTCACCGGCATGATGGGCGGAGACATTTTCGTCGAAAGCACTCCCGGCCAAGGGACAACTTTCACCTGCACCGTGCGCTGCAGCGGTCGAACCCCAGCGCCGAATCGATCATTCGTACGCTTTCCAAGGACTTTGCCAGCCTCCGCGTGCTGGTCGCCGACGACAATACCGCCTCGCGCGAGATCCTTTGCAACGTGCTCCGCTCGTGGGCAGTCGAGCCGGTGGCCGTGGCCGACGCCGCCAGCGCGCTTTCCGCAATGTGCCGCTCCGCGGCAGAAGCCAGGCCGTTTCAGCTCATCCTCGTCGATAAGCAAATGCCGGATATGTCCGGCCAGCAACTCGCCCAGGCCGCGCTAGGCATCCCCGCCGTCCGCGGCGCAGCGTGTCGTGCTGCTTACCTCGCCCAGCGACACGCTCTCCGCAGCACAACAACAGGCACTTAATCTTTCCGGCGTGGCGCATCAAGCCAATCCGCCCGTCCCAGCTCTTCGACGTGCTCGTCGCCGCCCTGTCCGGCGACTTTGGACACAACGTCGCCGCCGAGCGCCCGCTAATCGAATCCTTGGATCATCATCAAGCACGGACCGTCTCGCTACGAATCCTGCTGGCCGAAGATAACCACATCAACCAGGTTGTGGCCGCCGAAACGCTCAAGCAGCACGGCTATCACTGCGAAATCGTTCCCAACGGCGCGGCCGCTGTCGAAGCCGTCAAACGCACGCGATTCGACCTCGTGCTCATGGACTGCCAGATGCCGGAGATGGACGGCTTTGAAGCCACGCGCCGAATCCGAGCGCTCGAAGCCGACGGCCAACTGCCACACGCACAAATGGCCCGCGCCTGCCAATCATCGCCCTCACTGCCAATGCCGTCAAAGGCGACCGCGAACGCTGTCTGGAGGCGGGCATGGACGACCACGTCAGCAAGCCGATCAACCCCAAAGTGCTCCTGAAAAAGATTGAATTTGCATTTCCACCACTTCCCTCACCGAATACCGCAGCCGACGCAATGGAAACGATTGAATCCGCCGCCGAAGACACCACGTCCGCACTCCCGGCTGACCTCCCAATTAACCTCCCCTCGCTACGCCACCGCTGCCTGGGCAATCTGGCGCTCGTGACCAGACTGATCAACGAGTTCGAGCGCGAAATCGGCGCTCAGGTCGCTCGCGTCGAGCAGGCGGTCGGCTCTGGAAACACTACCGAGATTGCGGCCGCGTCTCACTCGCTCAAGGGATCGGCGGCCAACCTTTCCGCGGACGAGCTAAGCTCACATGCCGGCGCGCTCGAAGCCGCTGCGCGCCGTGGCGCAGCTCCCGACGCTGCCGAAAGCTGCCACGAGCTCCGCCGCCAATTCGAGCGTTGCCTCAGCTCGCTACCACAAATCCGCGACGCCTTGAGCACTTCCAACTAAGGTTGCAGCATGGAAATTCTGATCGTTGACGATGACCAGATCTCGCGCGAGCTCCTGAGCCACACGCTTACAAGCCACGGCTACGACGTCGTCTCGGCACGCGACGGCCAGGAAGCGCTCGACCTGATGCACGACCGCGATTGCCGAATCGTTATCACCGATTGGATGATGCCCAAGATCAGCGGCGTCGAGCTCTGTAGAAAAATCCGCGAAATCTATTTCTCCCGGTATGTCTACACGATCCTGGTAACGCACCGTAGCGAAATCAAGGACACCATCGAAGGACTCAATGCAGGGGCCGATGACTTCGTCACCAAGCCATTCTGGCCGTTGGAGCTCATCGCACGCGTCAGGGCCGGCGAGCGAATCGTGAACCTGGAAACCCGCGATCTGACTATTTTCGCTCTGGCTAAGCTGGCGGACTCGCGCGATCCAGAAACCGGTTTGCATCTCGAACGCGTTCGCAACTATTCGCGAACTCTGGCCAACCACCTGATGCAGCAGCCTAAATTCCATCGCGAAGTGAACGCCGAGTTCGTTCGCTTGATCTATCTCACCAGCCCGCTGCACGATATGGGAAAGGTAGCCGTCCCCGATGGCGTGCTCCTCAAGCCGGGAAAGCTCACGGACGAAGAGTTCGAAATCATGCAAACGCACACCGTCCACGGCGCGATCATCCTTGAGGCAGCACTCCAGGAATTCCCAAACGCCCGCTACTTGCGAATGGCGCGCGATATCGCCGCCTACCACCACGAACGGTACGACGGCACTGGCTATCCCCGCGGCCTTTCGGGCGGCGCAATTCCGCTGGCCGCACGCATCGTCGCCCTGGCCGACGTGTTTGATGCCCTGACGTCGAAGCGCGTCTACAAGGATGCCTTTGGGCACGAGCAGGCGCGAAGCATCATTCTCCAAGGCTCCGGTACTCAATTCGACCCAGACTTGGTCGAGGCCTTCATCGGCTGCGAGCAAGCGTTTCTAGAAATTCGCAGGCGCTTTGCCGAGCCGAACGCCAACACAGCGCAAGCGCCAGCCCTGGCTTAACGCTCAGAAAGCCTTCGCCTCTGCCAGGCGAATTAGATCACCCGGAAGCTCGCGCTGATCCCGCCTTCACCGCCGCGCGGCGTAAATCTCCGCGTATTCCAACACCCACGCATCCACCAGCTCCTCAAATCGCTCCTCCACCGTGTCGGCCAACAACTGGTAGTACGAGCGATTGAACACCTCCTTGTTTCGGATCGTCCCACGGGCCGTCACCTCCAGCACCTTTGACACGGGGCTGTACGGCCGCACGACGACCTCCAAGCGGCTGAACGTGCTTCCGCGCCGCCCACTGTCGCTCTCAAAATCGTCCCGGCTCGCCGCGGCCCCCCAGCCGCGGTCGCTCGTTACGTTCTCGTAGTGAAACCCCGGCAAATAACCCGGCAGCTTCGCAAGCGTGCGCTCGATATGATCGGAAACCGCCAGCCGATATTGCGAGTACAGCCGACGTAATTGCTCCTCGTTGAGTGCCTCGGCTCGCGCCGCCTCGGCATGTTGTTCGGCCGTCTTGTGGCCTCGATCGATGGCTCGCTGAAGTCGCTCGTCGAAGTCCATCATACGCTTGCAATCTCCGCCTTCCCTACCTTCCTATCCCCCATGACTCAATGCCTTCTCACGTCCCCGACGCTTCACTCGCTGCCGGTCCCCCCGATGCCAACGGCGGCGGCGCTTCACCAGCCATCGGACCCGACGGAGGCGGCACCGCACCGCTCGCAGGTTCAACGTGCGCCGGCGATGCCAACGGCGGCGGCGACACCGACTCGTGTACTCCCTCCGGTCGCGCTTCGGAACGACCCTGATCAGCGGGCGGCTGTCCTGCCGGCGGCGCTTGCTTCTGCTGGTTTGGTTTCTTTTCTTGTTCGGCCGGCGGCTCGCCCCCCTCCTTGATCTTGATGAACTGCGCCAAGTCGCCAAACGTCCGCAGCGGCTCCTTTCCCTCGATCATTTTCTTGGTCAGCTTCGGCGGCGGCTTCGGCGGACCCTTCGGCTTGTACTCGCCTCCCGACGGCGGCCGTTGCGGTCGGCCATATCCGCGCATGTGCGGCGGCGGTGCGCCACGCCGCCCACCTTGAAACCCTCCGCGCTGCGGTTGACCGCGCGGAGGTCCCTGTCCACCGGCCGGCCGCTGACTAGCCGGCGGTCCTTCGCCCGGCGGATGCGTTCCTTGCGGACCAGCGCCTGCAGGAGCTCCCCGTGGTGGCCGGCCGTGCTGGGGTGGACCACCTTCGCGACGCGGACCTCGATCGCGCCCACCTCCATATCGCTGGCCTCCTTGCCGCGGTGGCCGATCACCTCGCTGCTGATCGCCCGCCGGAGCACCAGCAGGCGATCCCTCGCCAATTGGCGCCGGACCACCATCCGCTCGCTCCGTCGCGCGCCGCTCTTTCGCGCGCTTCCACGGCGGCTCCGGCTTCTTTGTCCCCGGAGGAATCATCGTCAACGAAACGCGCCGCCGCGTCTTGTCGATCTCCATCACCCAAACCTTCACAACGTCGCCGACCGACACCACCTCGTGTGGGTCGCGCACATACCGGTTTGCCAATTGGCTTACGTGCACCAACCCGCTGTCGTGCAATCCGATATCCACGAACGCGCCGAAGTCCACTACGTTCAATACGGATCCGGATAACTCCATCCCCTGCTGCAAATCGTCTAACTTCAATATCCCGCGCTTGAAAATTGGTTCCGGCAGGTCCTCGCGCGGGTCGCGCCCTGGCCGCGTGAACTGGCTCACAATGTCCTTCAGCGTCAACTGCCCGACCTGCAACTCCTCCGCTAGCGCCTGTATGTCGAGCGACTTCACCTGCTCGCCCAATTCCGACGCAGTCTCCTTTTTCGCCAGGTCCGGCTCCGAACGGCTCAACCGCGCGAGCACCTTTCTCGCTGCCTCATAGCTCTCCGGATGAATCCAGGTGACGTCGAGCGCATGGTCGCCGTCTGTGATCTTCAAGAAGCCGGCCGCCTGCACAAACGTCGCCTCGCCAAACCCTGGCACTTCTTTTAACTGGTCGCGATTCTTGAACGGACCGTTCTGCGTACGATGATCGTATAGCCGGCGCGCGGTAAGTTGATTTAATCCCGAAACGTACCGCAACAACGCAGGGCTCGCCGAATTGAGATCGACGCCCACGAAGTTCACGCACGACTCCACCACCGCATCCAGCGACGCCCGCAGGTGCTTGGCCTTCACATCGTGTTGGTATAGCCCCACGCCGATGCTCGCGGGGTCGATCTTCACCAGCTCGGAAAGGGGATCTTGCAGACGCCGGCCGATCGAGATCGCGCCCCGCAACGTCGCGTCATATTGAGGAAGCTCCTCGCGACCCAACGGGCTCGTCGAATACACGCTGGCCCCCGCTTCGTTCACGATCACGTACGCGACGCCGTCATCCTTCAGCTCCTCGCCAAGCAGTTCCGCTACCAGCTCTTCGGTCTCTCGACAGGCCGTGCCGTTGCCGACCGCCAGCACCGTCGTGCTATGCTTGCGGATCAATTCCACCAGCTTGGCTCGGCCTTCCTGCCGCCGCTCCGCCTTGCCGATGATCTGAATCACCGTGTGATCCAAGAGACTGCCGAACTCGTCGAGCACCGCGATCTTGCAGCCGCTCTTGAACCCTGGATCGATCGCCACCAGTCGCCGATTGCGGACCGGCGGCTGCAACAATAGATTGCGCAGGTTCTTGGCAAAAACCTCGACCGCATGCGTCTCCGCGTTCTCGGTCATCTCCCGGCGCACCTCGCGCTCCAAGCTAGGTATTACCAGCCGTGCCAGCGCGTCCCGCACACACCCTCGCAAGAAATCCCCATGCGGATGGTCCGCAGGCACAAGCAATTCCTCGGCCATGCGGCCCATCTCGGCCGTGTCCATGTCCACTTTCACGCGCAGCACCTGCGCCCGCTCCCCCCGGTTGATCGCCAGCACGCGGTGCGGTGGAACGCGTCCAAGCTGCTCCTGATAGTTGAAATAGTCACGATATTCGTGAACCAGCTTGTCTTCCATCCGCGCCTGCGCGCTTCCTTCTCACGCTTGAGGGCTTCCTTCCGCGATAGCGCTGGCTTTTGCGGCTGACGCGGCGGCGGCTGGGGCTTCGACGATTCTGAAGAAGGCGCGCTCGCATCGGATGTCGCGGCGCTTTTCTCCAGGGGCGAGGCCGCTTCACTTACCGGAATTCCCTCGGCCAGCGGCGTCGTTTCGATGCCGTCTGGTGCCGTTATGTCCTCGCCCGACTCGCTTGGTTCGTCATCAGCGGGTTCCCCTTCGATTGCTTCGTGGTGCAAACCCTCGTCTACCGGCGCCGCGTGCGACTCCTCGCCACGCTCTCCCACGTCGCCGGTCGAGCCGTTTGCATGCGCACTCGAATTCGCCGCCGACTGTTGCACCAGCTCGCCCGCCTCGCTCGTGATCGGATGAAATGCTTCGATCGCCGATCCAGGTTCAGGCGCAGTTTCGGCCAGCGGGGTCGCAGCCGGCGCATCCGTAGCCGAGGTCGTTGCCTCCCCCGTAGCCGAAGTCGTGAGACTTCGGACATCACCAGCACTCGAAGCGCCGCCCGCCGGAACCCCCGCTGCCTTCGGCTTCTCCTCGGTCTCAATCCGCGTGCTCACCAGCTTGCCAGTGCGGCGCAGAATCTTCCGTAACCGCTCGCGCAGATCGGCGCGCTCCGCAAAGTCCTCGGCCAGAATGTGCCCCACGCCCAACAGCGCGTCGGCCGCCGTGTTCACCTGCTTGTCAGGCTTAATGAAATCTCGCGCCGCGCGTCGAGATCCAGCGCCGCCGCCGCCGCACTCAATACTTCCTCCGCCAGCGGCTCAAGCTGCCGCTCGCGCGCAAGAGTGGCCAATGTTTGCTTCTTGGGCTTGTACGGAAGATATAAATCCTCCAGCCGCTTGGTGCTGTCCGCGTCCGAGATCGCCTTCGCTAATTCCGGCGTCAGCTTCCCCTGGCTGTCGATCGAGCGCAGGATCGTCTGCTTGCGCTCGGCCAACATCCGCAGCTTGTTCACCTGCCCTTCGACGCCGCGAATCTGCTCCTCGTCGAGCCCGCCCGTCTGGTCCTTGCGATACCGTGTGATAAACGGAATCGTATTGCCGGCATCCAGCAAGCGCACGACGGTTTCGACGCTGGCTAGCGGAAGCGACAAGCCATGGGCTACGGGTCCCAAATCGATAGTAGTAGTAAAGCCCATGCAGCGAAAAGCGATCGGCCAGAAGCTCGTGATCGCTTGGAGGACGGCGGCGCCCGACGGCGCGGCTCAAAGCGACGGAAAGTTTTCCGAGGTTTCGGTTACTCGACAACTCGTGGCAATCTACGCAGGCGGCCTAACCGTTGTCAAGGACGCGATAGCTTGCGCAGCTTGCCGCGGTTCAAGCCTACTCCCGGCACATGCCGTGCCGCACCTCTGACCGCGACAGCACGAGCGATAGAAAAAAACCGCACGCCGGGACAAAAACATCAAACCCGCACGACTCCGTTTGCCGATACCTAGGCGCAAGCAGGGTGGGCTGATAGTACATACCGCGCCTCTGGCGTGTACTCTCGCATCTGCGTCAGCGGTTAGACGCGGCATGCGACAACCCGAGTGAGGATGTGTCTCTCATGCCAAGCCGTCTCCGAGTTTATTACGGACCCCCGTCGGAATCGCGCACTGCGATTTCAGCTCAGACCAAATCGCGCAATGAAACGGTGACCGTGCCGCTGTGCGAAATTCTGCCGATGCTGGCCGACGCGGTCCAAAGCAATCGCACCTGGCTGTCCGACTTCGGCGACGACGAGGTCACTATCCCAAGCGACCTCTACGAAGTCGTCCTAGCATACCAGCACTACCGCCGCCCCTCGGCGTGACTTACGGTAGGGTGGGTCAAGCGGCCTTGTGCATTGGTATTGTCGGTAACCGGTCCCCGCGCTGACCCACCATTCGTATCGATGTTCTACGATTGCCGCTCGACCTTCGATGCGGCCGTTGGGTCATTGGTCATTCGTGCTTCGTACTTCGGGCTTCGCCCACACCCCCACCACCGCCGGCGGATACGTGCGCACGTCCCACTCCTCAGCCCTCGGCAATTGACCAAAATCAAACCGCTCGTCCGCTTCGACCGCAAACAAGCTTTCCACCGGCGCCGCTTCCATCAATCGTAAAACGAGGGCCAGCACCGCCTCAGTCCGCTCCACAAAAAAATCCCACGGCGGCGAGCAAAACACCACCCACGGCCGCCCCGGAAGCGGAGGCAATCTTTTGCTCCACAACAGCACGTTGGCGGGCAATACCTGGCATTGCGCCGAGATGCCCAGCGCCTGCGCGTTCTCTTCGATGCGCCGCGCCGTCGGGAAATGATGCTCCACCAGCGTTGCGTCGCTCGCGCCGCGGCTGACCGCTTCGAACGCCAGCGCTCCCGTGCCCGCAAACAGGTCGATCGCGTGCTTGTCTTTCACCGCCGGCCCCAGCAGGTTGAACACCGCCTCCCGCACGCGGTCTTTCATCGCGCGCGTCCGCGCGTCCACGGCATAGAGCAGCTTCCGCCCGCGCAATGTTCCGCCGACAATCCGCGGCGGCGCAGCCGGTCCCGCCGCCTCGTGCCCGGCGTTCCCAATTTTCTTCTGTCGGCCGCGCTTAGCATGCATCGTGGTAACCAGCGTTCCATCAGAAAAGCCCCGCCTCTGCCGGGGGATCATTCTTACTCCCGATCCTCGCTAGCGCGTTGAACGTACAGCATGCAGGGCCGCGACGTAAGCCGCCCCGCGTTTTGCATTGCGTTTCCACAACTAAACCACGAAAATGCCCCCTGTGCGGCTGGTGTTGCCGCACTTCCCCAATTCTTTCTTTCACGGATTGCCCAACTCCCGCCATGAACCTCATCCGCACGTTCATCCTGCTCGCCGTCACGGTCCTTTCTGCACACGCCGGTTCGGCAATTGCCCAGGAAAAGGCCCGCGAGGCAGCGGCCGCGCAACGGCGCGTCGATCCCAAACAGGCCCGCGCCGCCTTCGACAAGGTTTACGCCGATTGGAAGCAGTTGCTCTCGCAGCTCGCCGAGCTGCAAGGCAAATACGAGAAAGCAAACGATCGCGAAAAAGCCACCATCGAAAAGGAATACAACGCGCTCGTGGAAAGTGGCAACAAAATCAGCGCGACGCTCAAATCCGCCACCGAAACCGCCTTCGCCGCCGACCCCACCGACAAGGAAGTCTGGCGGCTGTTGGCCATTATGGCTATTAGCGCCCACAACGAAGACAACCACGAAGAGTCATATCGTCTCGCGCGGATGCTGCTCGAAAAAAACCTCGACGTGCCGCGAATGTCGTACTACGCCGCCCGCGCGGCCATCGGCGTGAATCGCTTTGACGAGATCCCCGGACTGATGGACACCGCGATGAAAGAGCAGCCCGAGAACGAGGAGATTAAAAAGTTCCTCGCCGATGCGCGGCATCAGGCCGATCTCTGGAAGGCCGAAAAACAAATTCGCGAGGCGGAGGCCAAGGCCGACAATCTCCCCCGCGTCAAAATGCAAACATCCAAGGGCGACCTCGTGATCGAGCTGTTCGAGGACCAGGCCCCGAACACCGTCGCCAACTTCATTAGCCTCGTTGAAAAAGGCTACTACGACGGAGTCAAGTTCCACCGAGTGATTCCAGACTTTATGGCCCAAGGCGGCGATCCCACCGGCACCGGCGGCGGCGGCCCAGGATACACCATCAAAGACGAGGTTCACCGCAGCGATGCCCGCATGCACTTTCGCGGCAGCCTCAGCATGGCCAAGACCGATGCCCCTGACAGCGGTGGCTCTCAATTCTTCCTCTGCTTCCGACCCACCGACCATCTAAACGGCAAGCACACCGTATTCGGCCGCGTTGTCGAAGGCTTCGAAGTGCTCTCCAAGCTCAAGCGTGTTCAGCCCGGCCCCCGTGGCGAAAGCCCTCCCGACGCCGATAAGATCGTCAAGGCCACCGTCATCCGCAAACGCAATCACGAATACAAACCCCAAACCCTGCCCGACAAATGATCAAGGTCAAAGTTCGCCACGGCGAATCTGCCGAGGCATGACACCAATGACGAATAAAGGTTTTGGGTCATTGGGACTTGGTCATTGGTCATTCGATGCCGCAAGGTCCACCACGATCGACTGGCTTACCTCGAACGTCCGCCCCTCCGGCGACGTAAATTGCACCGTGAGCATTAGCCGCTCATTTCGGGGCGGACGGTTCGGCCAGCGCAAGTCCAAGTGATATCCCTCGCCCAGCGCTGTCTTGCGGAAGTACTGCATTGCCTCGTGCGATTCAAACTCCCACCGCGCCACGTGCGAATCCTCCCCAGTTAGAATCGGATCGACCACAGCCACAACGATCTGCCCCGGTCGCGCCACCAATTGGTCGTCCTCGTTTCGTGGCTCGAGCACCACCATCACGCCGTCGTCCCCCAAACGGCGATCGACATTGAACCCGCCGGTCAATCGGCGATTGAGAATCACCTTCGCCACGCGTTCGTCGCGCGTCTTCAAGTGGCCGCGGACCTTTGTGGCCGCGCCTTTGATCGTCAATCTGCGCCGACGCCGGCCGCACCTCCTCGTCGCGCCTACGCTCGCCCTGAAAACTCGCGCCTCGCGCGCCGCCACGCATGCTCCGCCACGCTCCGTTGCGACGACCAGGCGGCCCATTGCCGCTCTCGGGAATCTCACCCGGCGGCGGGCCATCCAGCCCCGGCACCTCGATCACCGGCGGCGCAGTATCGGCTGCCGGCGGCTCTTCGCCGGGCCGGCGCATCCGCGGTGTCACGTCGGGCGCCGGCGGCAGATCGACCCGCGGCGACGGCGTTCCGCCCGGCGACCGCGCCTCGACAAGCTCGCGCTTAAGAACATCGTTTTCGCGGCGCATGGCGGCCAGTCGCGTTTCGCGCTCGCTCACCTCGCCGTGCAGATGGTAGATCTCATCTTCCTGCAAGCGCAATTCGCGCTCGACCAGCTCGCGGTTGACATCGCCATGGCGACAGCCTGCAAGAGTCAAGAGAACAACCGCCGCTAAGAAAGCGCGGCTGCCAAATGTGTCAAAAAGAATGTTCATCCTTGAACGACGCCTCATGCGTCAATTCCTCCTATGGCTTCCTGCCGTCATTCCCCATCCGCACTACACCTTCACTTCCATATGCTCAATCACCTGGTCGATCAGCTTATACTCGAGCGCCTCATCGGCCGACATGAACCGATCGCGGTCCGTATCCTTCTCAATCTTGTCCAGCGAATGCCCCGTGTGCTTCAACAGAATCTTGTTCAATCGGTCCTTGGTCTTGCGGAACTCCTTCACGTGTATGTCCAGCTCCTCCGCGTTCCCCTCGACCCCCTGCACCCACGGCTGGTGAATCATGATCCGCGCGTTCGGCAGCGCCCGCCGCTTGTTCGCAGCGCCCGCCGTCAACAGCACGGCGCCCATGCTTGCCGCCTGACCCAGGCAATACGTCGCCACGTCGCACGTCACAAACTGCATCGTGTCGTAAATTGCCAGCCCCGCCGTCACGCTCCCACCAGGCGAATTGATGTAAAGATGAACGTCCGCCTTCGGGTCATCCGATTGCAAAAACAGCATCTGCGCCACGATCGAGTTTGCAACCTCGTCGCTCACCGCCGTGCCCAAAAAGATGATCCGGTCCTTCAGCAGGCGACTGTAAATATCCATCGCCCGCTCTTCGCGGCCGTTCTTCTCGATAACAAAAGGGATCAAAGGCATCGTGATTCTTGCACTTGTTCTCGACTGTCAGGGACCAACTACTCCTCGTCCTCATCCGCTCCCATGGACGGTGGCTTGATCAAAATATCATCCACCAATCCATACTCCTTGGCTTCCTGCGCATTCAAATAACGGTCGCGGTCAGTATCCTTGCGAATCCGCTCGATCGGCTGCCCCGTGTGCATCGCAAGGATCTGATTTAGCGCGTCGCGCGTCTTCAGGATCTCCTCCGCCTGAATCTCGATATCCGAAACCTGCCCGCCCACCTGCCCATACGGCTGGTGAATCATGATCTTCACGCGCGGCAGCGCGAATCGCTTGCCCTTCGTTCCGCCGGCAAGTAGTACCGCCGCCCCGCTCGCCGCCATGCCCACGCAATAGGTCGCCACTGGGCTGGTCAACACCTGCATCGTGTCGTAAATCGCCATCGTCGAAGTCACGCTGCCGCCCGGCGAGTTGATGTAGAAGTGAATCTCCTTCTTCCGGTTCTCGCTCTGCAAATACAACAGCTTCATCACCAATTCGTTCGCGTTCCCATCGTGAATCTCCCCTTGCAGAAACACGATCCGGTTCTCCAGCAACAAATCGCCCAGCGTCATCTGCCGCTGACGCTGATAGTCGCGATAGCTCGCCGCAAACGGATCAACAGGACTGCTTCGCTCGTACTTCATCACCGCTCTTCTTTCAACAAAACCGCCATCAAAGTTTGCGACCGACCTTTCCACATTACCCGCGAATCACCGGCTGCTCGCGCTTCTCCTCGATCGGCGCGGGCTGCGCCTCGGGTATCTCTTCCTCGTCGCCGCCGGCCGCCGAAAACTCCACCGCCTCCGTATCCACTTCCTCCATCTCAAACGGCACGTCCTTGAACTTCGCCTGCGACAGAATCAGATCGACCGTCTTGCGCTCGATAATCTGATTCCGCAAAATATCCATCAGGTCGCGCTTCTCCATCTGCGCCCGCACGCGCCGCACGCTTTCGCCGCTCTGCTGCGCGATCAGCTTGATCTCGGCGTCGTAATCCTCCGGCGCGTCCTCGATCTTCTCCTCTTCCGCGATCTTCTCGAGGATGAAATGCTCCTTGAGCGCCGCCGCCGTGCCCTGCATCGCGTTCTGCCGCAGATCGTTCGAGTGAGCGCGAATCTCTTCCTCGCTAAACCCGCTCCGCCGCAGCTCCAACACGCTCCGTTCCAATTCTCGCACTGCCTGCCGGCGGAGCAAGTCCGGCGGAAGCTCCCAATTCGCCGCCGCCGTCAGCGCCGCCGTCACCTGCTGCCGCGCCCGCTGGTTCTGGTAATAATCCAACTGCCGCTTCAGCTCGCCCATCAGCCCGTCGCGCAGCTCCCCCTCGTTCTCAAACTTGCCCAGCGAATGCAGCGTGTCGGCATCCAACTCCGGTATCTCGAGCTTCTTCACCTCGAGACATTTCAAACTGCGCCTTGATCGTCTTACCACGCAGGTCCTCGCGCTCCACGTCATCCGCCAAGTTTCACCTTCCCCTCGCGCGTGTCGCCCGCCTTCGCGCCGACCATCAGCTTCTCAAAATCCTCGAGCACTCCATCGCGGAAGCTCAGCTTCGGCCGCACGCACAAAACCTGCTCCTCCTCGCGATTCAACTCCTCGCCGCCGTGCGAAAACGTAATGTTGGCTACCACGAATTGCCCCCGCTTCCACCTTGCCGTCATACGGAACCAGCCGCGCCCGTCGCTCCAGTACCCGCTCAAGCTGCCGGTCCACGTCGGCCTTCTCAAATTCCTTCACCGGCCGCTCAATGGAAAGTCCGCGCCACTTCGGCGTCTCAAACTCCGGCCGCACTTCAAGATTGAACTCAAACGTCAGCGGACCCTTGTCGGGCACTTCAATCGCCCCCAGATCGATGTCCGGCTCGCTGATCGCCGAAAGCTTATGGTCCTCCGTCACCTGCGCCATGCTGTCCATCAACAGCGAGCCTTTCACCTGGTCCGCCACGTCCTTGCGATACCGCGTCTCCACCAGCTTCCGCGGCGCTCGCCCGGCGCGAAAGCCCGGCACCTGCGACTTCGGCATCATCTCGCCGATCGCATTGTTGAAGTACTTCTCAACGTCCGGCTCGGCAACCGTCACCGTGATGTGACGCTGGCACGTCCCCGGGCTGTCAATCCGCACCTGCAAGTCCAGCCGCTCGCACGGCGCCTCGCCCTCGCCTCCCAATTCCTCGTCGGCCAGATCCATGTCGGCCTGCATTTCATCCGCACTCATAATCGGCTGCTTGTCTCAAAGGTCGAATAATGGAAAAGGGACCGGCACCGAGTTGCAGCACATCATCGAACAAGCGCAAAAACTCGGTGCCAGTCCCCGGCCGTAAATCAACACAAGAGCGGGTGATGGGACTCGAACCCACGACAATCACGTTGGCAACGTGATGCTCTACCAACTGAGCTACACCCGCGCACTAACCATTTGCGCGGACGCAAGATAGCGTACCAAATTCCGTTCCAGGACTACGAATTATAGGTTCGCTAAGACTGCTTGCAAGGGCAGCCCAACGGCCGGCCGCTTGTTTGCTCACGCTACTCGCCCCATCTATACTAGCTGTTGTCATCCCTTGTCTTATTGCCCAGTCGCGGTTCGATCGCCAGTTCGCCGGCCGTCGATTAGTTGCCCAGTTTGACACACCTCTTGAGCCTTCTCGAAGGTGGCCACCGCCAGTTCGTAATGCGGCGACTTGTCCCGGCGGCCGGGATTCGCTATTCGTTCGTCATTCGGGCTTCGACATTCGGATTTGATTGCCCCATGCAAGCTCGCCTGATCCTCAACTCGCCGGACAACGCCGATCGCGAGCTCAAGCTGTCGCTTCCAGCCACCGTCGGTCGCGGCCGCGATGCCAAGGTCAAGCTGATCCACGGCAAAGTCAGCCGCATCCACTGCGAGTTCTTTGAGCAGAACGGCGTCCTCTACGTTCGCGATCTCGGCAGCACGAACGGCACGTTCGTCGGTGAGCGAAAAGTGGACGAGCCGACCCCCATCCGCCCCGGCGAAACCGTCACGATTGGAGAGGTCCAGTTCGAAGCAAAATACGATCTCGCGGACGGCGCGGTTTTGCCGCCCGTCACCGCCAACGCCGGGTCCGACACCGTCCGAAAAGTTGGGTCGGAAGCAACCTTCCGCGCGCGTCCGGCTCCCAAACCGTCGCCAGCCGCCGACGATCTTCCGCCGGTGGCCGATGAGCCGCTTACAGAAACCGAAGACTCCGACGAGTTTCAACTAATGCCGTTGGAAGAAGACAAGAAGACAGAAGAAACCAATGTGGATGAGGACTTCGATCCCACCGCCTGGCTCAACGAACCGGACGACGACGCAAAACCCCCCGCGAAGCCAAAGTCGCCGCTCGACAAAAAGTCGCCGAAAAAACCAGCCGATGACGACGACCTCGACGACTTCCTAAAAAACCTCGAGTAACGGCCTCCTCAGTTATTCTGGCTTCGTGTCGCCGCGTCGACTTTCGTCATTCGTCCTTCGTCATTCACATATGCAGCATATCCCGGAGCGCCCGCGCCACCGCGCTCGTATCGCGCAGAGCCAAATACACCGGCCAGCTCAACAGCACCAAACCCATCGTCAGAAAGCTGAACCCTCGCGGGTTTCTCGATACCTCCACCTGCGTTAGCGCCTTGCGCAAATCGCGCTCCAGTCGCTGCCACCCCGTAAAGCTCTGCCGGTCCCCCACCGCCACCAGCGACAGGTTCCGCATCGACGCGTACGGCTCCAGATGAAACTGCAAGCCGACCTGCGGCAACAGCAGGCTGTCACCCGCCCAACGCACGTCGCTGTCGATCTTCGCGACCACCTCCGCCAGCACCGGCCGAAGCTGCTCGGCCGTCGTGTTGAAAATAATCAGTCGCGGCCGCGCCAGAAGTATCCACAACGTCACGCACAGCCCATAGAACGCCAATAGCAACAACCACAGCCAAGGGCCAAACGCGAACACCGCCGCGTCGGGCACGAACAAGCCCATCGGCCCGACCGCCACAAAACCGACGAGCGCCAACCCCATCGCCCCGGCGTTCTTCACACCCGTGGTCACCGTCGGCCGGCGGATCAGATTGATCACACCCAGATAGAGCAGATAAACCGCCAGCGGCGTGAAAGCCACCGCCAAATGCACGGGATCCATAAACGTGCGACTCACTTATGGCGACGCCCGCAAGAGAACAGTTCCGATGTGTTGATCGCCGAACCGTCCCCAGTTTACTCCGCCCCTCCAACCACGGTCAAACTCCGCGCGTCCGTCTTAATCTTTCTCTAACTCCTCCTCTTGATCCTCGTCCCAATCTTCATCTTCCTCCTTCTCTGGTGCTCTTGGTCTGCACTACAATCGCTAACTCGTTGCCTGTCGATCCCGCGGCCCGACGTTCGACCATATTTGAGAACTAAAACAAACCCAAGCAAGGAAACTCAATTATGCCCAACACCGCCAACACCGTCCGGCTGCACCGTGTCCTTCGCGCCCTGCCCGAGCGCGTCTATCGAGCATTTCTCGATCCCGACGCCATGGTCAAGTGGCTTCCCCCGCACGGCTTCACCGGCAAGGTCCACCAAATCGACTGCGCGCGTCGGCGGCGGCTATCGCATGTCGTTCACCAACTTCGGCTCGCAGAAGAGCCATTCGTTCGGCGGCACCTATGTCGAGCTCACACCGCATGAGCGAATCCGCTACACCGACAAGTTCGACGATCCCAACCTGCAAGGCGAGATGCAGGTCACCATCACGCTGCGAAAAGTAATCTGCGGAACCGAGCTTCAGGTCGTGCAGGAAGGCATTCCTTCCGTCATTCCGGCGGAGATGTGTTACCTCGGCTGGCAGGAATCGCTCGCCAACCTCGCCAACCTGGTCGATCCCGAGATTCCAGACGGGGCATAAGGTAGGTCGCGTCTGCCCGACGCGACCTTCTCTCGTTCCCAGGTCGCCAGACTCGCTGTGGCGAGCTCTGCCTGGGAACGTCCGCCGCGGCGGATCCCTGCGGCTCTGTCGCTGCCCCAGCTCGCTGTTGAAAGTTCGACGTTGAACGTTCGTCTTCTCCTCCGCCCTCTCCCCGACTACCCATCTCTCGCCCCGCCGCCTCTCGCCTCTGGCCTAGTTGCTTTCGCCCAACCCTCTGACCATAATGCGACACAGCCAGCACAGTTCTGCAACACGCGTTCGACGTGTGTTTCTTCACCCAACGACAAGCATCATGAAGACCTCCCCACGATCGATGTTCTCCTCCTGCGCCGCAATTGCGGTTTCCTATCTCTTCGCCGCGGGTTCGGCAGAGCTATTGGCCGGCCCGATCGTTGACGGTCAGGTTCCGACGCTCCGCATAGAAATCGAGAATGTTCCCTCGAGTTGGACCTATTCGCCATCCGCCACCGAGTACCGTCCGGCGCAGGATGCTGACGGCGGCTATGAGCTTGCTGGGCCGCGCGACTTCGACATTCTCACCAATCGCGCCCATGTGCGAATCGAAGAGCTCCAATTCGACCCCGATCCGTTCGTGCTGAATAATATCCTGGTGACCAACACCACCACCTCAACCCAAATCTTCTCCGCGTTTGTTGGGCTGCCCACAACCTTCTCAGCCCCAAACATCATTAGCGGTAATGTCCGAACGAGTGTCATCGACGGCGGACAAGATGGCGCGACGATCGCCACCGCCTCCCCCACAGCGCTGTACCAGGCGCAGATCGACGGCCTCACGGTCGCAACGCTGCAGGACCATCCATTCAGTGTCGTCGCGCTCTCCGGCGGATCGAACACCGCGTCCACATCGTTCGGGCCATCTCTGGGCGTCCTCCCAGTCACCAGCAACATCGGCATTCAGCTTCGCTTCTCGTTGACGCCCGGTGACACGGCATCAATTCTTAGCCGGTTTGATGTGGTCGCTGTTCCCGAGCCGACATCCGTTGTGCTTGTTGTAGTCGGCCTGGCTGGCGCTTTTTGCATCGCCGCGCGTTCGCGCCGCCGATCAGCCGCCGGGCGTTAGCCCTGGTTGTAGCTGAGGTCGCCAGACTTCAGACGCATGCCGCGCCTAATCAGCCTGGCCGGGTGCCTGTGTTTTGCGCCAACAACACGCGCGTACGTTGTGAACCGTGTGACACCGTCGCCAACCGCGGCCGGCGCACCAATGCAAAACACGGTCTCGTCGCGGGCTCTACTTGCAATACGCGCCCGTCGTTCTCCCGACCGCGTACGCCGTGCTTTGGCCCCGCCCATTCCGCGTTCCCGGCACCTGTCCCGGCGCGCCGGGCTCGCTCCTGTAAAATACCTTGATTGCGTTACTTTGCGGTCTGATCGAGGTTGAAATACTCAGCTACGTTGTCGACATGCCTATCACGAAACTGCATTACGATCCTCGCTCGGCAAACCGCAACGAGCAGGACTTCAAACTAGGATATGGGCACTCCAAATACGCCACTTGTCGGTTGGCTCGCTCGCGCCGTCCAAGCCAGCGCATCTGACTTGCATGTCGTGGTCGGACATCGGCCGACATTGCGCGTACATGGCGAGTTGGAAGCGATCGACGACGTTGTGTTAACGCACGAGTGCGCTTCGGAAGCTCTTTTGCTGTTTTGCCCAGAGCGGATGCGCGAGCAATTTGAGCGCCAGCGGAACGCGGATTTCGCGCTCGAACTTGAGATCGCGGGACGGCAGGAGCGGTTTCGCGTCAACTATTTCGTAAATGGCGAGAACCCTGGCGCTTGCTTTCGTTGGATCCAAAGTGAGATTCCAACTTTTGAGTGGGCCGCGTTTCCACGTGAGCTGGCCAATCGGCTCGCCCATTTTCGCAACGGACTGGTGCTGATCACGGGGATGACCGGCGCGGGCAAGACCACTACGCTCGCGATGATCATCAACCTGCTCAATCAAGAGGGCGGCTATCGCATCGTCACGATTGAAGACCCGATTGAGTACGTGTTTCCATCCACCGGTGGGTCCATCATCAGTCAACGCGAGGTGGGCCGCGATGTGGCGTCGTTTGCCGACGGTCTTAAATATGGCTTGCGACAGGATCCGGACGTAATTCTGGTGGGCGAGATTCGCGACCACGAAACGGCACAGATGGCGCTGATCGCCGCCGAGACAGGGCACTTGGTGTTTTCTACGCTGCACACGCGGGACGCCAAGAATGCGATTTCGCGATTCGCCGATTTATTTCCTCAGGCGATGCAACCCGAGGTCCGCGGGCAGCTTTCGTTGAGCTTGCGCGCGATCATTGCGCAGCACCTGCTTCCCAACGTGCGCGGCGGCAAGCGTGTGCTCGCTCTCGAGATCATGTTCAACAACTCGCCAATGGTGAGTGCGATTCGCTTTGGAAAGCTGGATAACATCGACACGAATATTACGACCGGCCGCGCCGATGGCATGATAAGTCTCGACGAATCGGTGCGCCGTTTGTTCGTGGCCGATCAGATCGAGCTCGAGGTAGCCGAGCGCTATATGAGCGACCGGCGCGGTCTCGTTCGCTGACACCCTTCCGGGCTCGCGCGTTCCGGGTTCGCGCAGCGAGGCCCGGAACCAAATAACACTGTCGGGTTCGCGCAGTCTCGCGCGCCGGCCGAACAAATAAAACACTGCAATGGCCCCGGACGTAGCAATAAAACATCTGCCGGTCCCCTCCCAGTCGACGCACGAGGATTAGGAAAGGGGGGCCGTTCCGCCGCCACCCCAAATCAGCCGCTCACGCGTTATCCCCTGGTCTCCGTCGTACGCAGTCCACCGTATTACGTACCGAGTATTCCGCACTTGCCTCGTCGCGCTCACCCGTGATGACCGTGGTGCCGGTTCCGTCAGACGGCAGTTCAACCGCCAACGGTCGGTATGGCGCAAAACAATCCAAATACCGCAGGCGGCCAGGAGGCCGATGGTAATCTTGACCCATAGGCCCACAACATCGGAAGCGAGTGATGCGGCAACTACCACGAATACCATCAGGCAGGCCACGACTTTTACTCGAACCCTTACACCGCGTTTCTCCCTCCACTCTTGGATGAGCGATCCAACAATCGGCAGCCTCACGACCCGTCGATGCAGCCAGGGCGACGAGCGGATCAAGAAGTAGCTCATCAAAAGCAAAAACGGTGTCGTCGGCAGGCCGGGTAACAGCGTGCCGATCGCCGCGAGACAAAAGAAGAGCCCCGCCAGAGCGATGTACACTGCTCGGCGAAGCCCAACGACTTTGCCTGATTTTTCGGGGCCGTCCATCGCTAACTGTGTCGGGTTTGCGGTGCCGCCATTCGACGTCCGTCACGGTGCGCCGGGGTTCAGCTTTCGCGTCCTCGCGCTTCCCCCGCATTCTACCCGACCTCAAACCCCACTTGCCGCCCCGCACTTCCCTAGGACACCCATGAGTGGCAGCGACCACTCTCTCGCTGCTCTGTTTTCCTGCTATAGTGGGTGAGATTCGCGACCATTTCGTGCGTTGTCGTCAGGAGATCCAGATGGGCCGTCGCCATCTTGCCGCTGCGATAATTTCTGGCTATTTCACTCTCGCGTTTAATTGCCCGCCGAACTTCGCAGAGGAGGCGACGCCGCCGGACGCCGCACACGTCGCGGCGGCGGAGTTGGCAATCAATGAGCACGCGTTGCGCGGCCACACTCGTTTTCTAGCGAGCGATCTTTTGGAAGGTCGTGGACCGGGGTCGCTCGGGGACGAGCTGGCTCAGCATTACATTAGAGCTCAGTTTGAATCGCTGGGACTCAAGCCAATCCTGCCAGAAAATAGCTGGTTTCAGTCTGTGCCGCTGGTTGGCGTTTCTACACGCGTTCCCGACACGGTGACGTTTCGGCACGGCGAACAATCGCTCGCCCTCAAGCGGCACGACGATTACGTCTTCTCCAACGGCAATGCCCAGCCGGAAGTGGCGATTGACAGCGCCGAGATTGTGTTCGTGGGCTACGGCATTCAAGCACCCGAATACCAATGGGACGATTTCAAAGCTGCCGACCTTCGCGGCAAGATTCTGCTGATGATGAACAACGATCCGGCCGACGATCCGCAACTGTTTGCCGGTAGACGTCGCCTTTACTACGGACGGTGGGATTACAAGTTTGCGAGCGCCGCTCGGCAAGGTGCGGCAGGGGCAATTATTATTCATACTACGCCGTCCGCAGGGTATCCGTTTCAGGTCGTACAAACGTCGTGGTCCGGCGAACAATTTGAGCTGGAACAAGCGACGGGCCCGCGGGTGCAAATGCGGGGCTGGATGACAGAGGACGCGTCACGGCGGATTGTGACATTGGCCGGCCAGGACCTGGATACGCTCCGCGCCGCTGCCGAGCGGCGCGACTTTCGGCCCGTGCCGTTGGGCATCCACCTCTCGGTGGCATTCTCGTGCGACATTCGCAAAAGAAAAACGGGCAACGTTCTGGGGCTGCTCTCCGGCAGTGATCCAGAGTTAGCTCGACAAGCCGTAATCTTCATGGCCCACCACGATCACCTCGGGCTGGCAGCTCAGCGGAATGCCGAGGGAGACAACATCTACAATGGCGCCGTGGACAATGCTTCTGGTACTAGCGCATTGTTGGCGATTGCGCGAGCATGTGCGCAGCTCCCGAAGCGGCCTGCCCGCTCGATCTTGTTTGCGGCCGTCGGGGCCGAAGAGCAGGGCTTGCTGGGCTCGTTGTATCTGGCCGAGCATCCACCAATCGAAGTGGGAAACATGGCCGCGGTCATCAACATCGACGGTATCAACATCTTTGGCCGAACGCGCGACGTGAACGTCATTGGTCTAGGAAAATCCAATCTCGACAAACTGGTCAACGAAGTCGTGCGCTGGCAGAAACGAGTGGTCACGCCCGACCAATTCCCAGACCGTGGTTATTACTATCGCTCAGACCAGTTCAGTCTGGCTAAGGTCGGTGTGCCCGGCGTTTACTTGCATTCGGGGATCCACGTGATTGGAAAGCCAGATGGTTGGGGCAAACAGCAAATCGAGGAATGGACACGGACTAAATATCACCAACCAAGCGACGAGTACCAGGAGAGTTGGGACTTACGAGGGGCGGTTGAGGACGTGCGGCTCCTCTATTACGTCGGCCTCGAAGCAGCACAGCAGCCGACTTTGCCGCAGTGGAACGCCGGTGACGAATTCGAGGCCGCGCGAAAAGCCGCGATCAAGGCCGTCAAGCGGTAGCGAAGCGCATCGAGTTTAGCTGAGGACTCGCCCCACCGCTGGATACGTGAACGTATTGGCAGTCAATCATTCGAGCGACGAGGTCGCAAATGGTTTCACCGCCGGTATGTGCGTCGGTTCGACACTCCGACGCCACCACTCCACTTCGAGCGCATGCGCCACCGCCGACTCTCGGCAGCCTAGTCGCTCGTAATTTCATCTGTCATCGCCGCACGGCGGCCGACCATCGCCAACAAGCTCCAATTTCAATCCGCGAAACTTGTCCCAGCGCGCCGGCATTCGCGAACCGTAGTGCGCTGGCGCGACCACGGCGTTTTCTACTCCCGCGGCCATCGCGGTGTCTACGGCTCCGGGCGTCGCTGCACGGGCCGACAACGTTCCCCGCCAACGACTTAGGGCTGCGCGAAACCCTTTCCCCTCTCCCGTGTTACATACCTGACCCACTGTGCGCAATATCCTGCCTTGAAGGAGCGTTCCATGCGCCGTAAACCCAGCCGTCTCTTGGCTTTATCGTCCCTCGCCGCCGCTGCGTTTCTGGTAGTCGCCGCAGTCCAAGCCGCCAACAATAACTGGCCCCAGTGGCGCGGACCCGACGCCACAGGCGCCGTAGCGGACGCCAACCCCCCGCTCGAATGGAGCGAATCCAAGAACATCAAATGGAAGGTCAAGCTCCCCGGTCGAGGCAGTTCCACGCCAATCGTCTGGCAGGACAAGATCTTCATTCAAACCGCCGTCAACACGGGCAAGAAAGCCGAACAGCCCGCCAAGGAAAAGGAAGAGGAAGCCAAAAAAGCCGCCTCCACCGATAGCATCTCGCCTCGCAATACGTTCGTCGCACAGCGCGAAGACACAAAGCGCGACGAACCAAAGAAAGACGACGCCAAAACCGAATCGAAATCCGACGCCCCCAAAGGCGACGCTCAAAAGAGTGACGAACCGCGCGCCGTGGCGGTTTCGGCCAAGGCGATCGCGGCGGTCCAGGCGGTCGTGGCCCCGGTGGCCCGGGCGGCGGTCGTGGCGGACGAGGCGGCGGATTCGGCCGTGGTGCGCCGCCGACCGAAGTGCATCAATTCGTTCTGCTGTGCATTGATCGCGCCACCGGCAAGACACTGTGGGAGAAAGTCGCCCGCGAGGAACTGCCGCACGAAGGTCACCATGGCGACCATGGTTTCGCTTCGCATTCGCCGGCCACCGATGGCCAACACGTGATCGCCTACTTCGGCTCGCGCGGCTTGCACTGCTACGACATGAAAGGCAACCTGATCTGGCCCAAGGACCTCGGCCGCATGCGCACCGCCAACACGTTCGGCGAAGGCAGCTCGCCCGCGCTGTATAAGAACACGATCGTCGTCAATTGGGACCACGAGGGAGAAGACTTCATCGCCGCCTTCGACAAAACCACCGGCGACGAGCTGTGGCGAAAACCCGCGCGACGAGCGCACCACCTGGGGCACGCCGCACATCGTCGAGCACAACGGCCGAGTCGAAGTTGTCACCGGCGCCACCGGCCGCATCCGCAGCTACGACCTGGCCACCGGCGAGCAGCTTTGGGAAGCCGAAGGGCTCACGCCCAACGCCATTCCCTCGCCCGTCAGCTCCGGCGACATGATCTACTTGACCAGCGGGTTCCGCGGCGCCGCACTGTGCGCGATCCGCCTCGGCGGCAGCGGCGACATCAGCAAGAGCGACTCCGTCGTCTGGAAGCTGAGCAAGGCCACGCCCTATGTTCCCTCGCCGCTCTTGTACGACAACCGCATCTACTTCTTCTCGGGCAACAACGCAGTGCTTTCGTGCTTCGACGCCAAGACCGGCGAGCCGATCGTCGATGCCAAACGCATCGAAGGTTTGCAGAACGTCTACGCCTCGCCCGTGGCCGCCGCCGGCCGCGTGTACCTCGTCGGCCGCAACGGCACGACAACGGTGATCAAGCACGTGACTGCCGCTGCTCCCGCCAAAAAGGCCGAGGCCGAGAAGGATTCGGAAAAGAAGGACGGAGACAAAAAGGATGAGAAGGCGCCCGACTCCGGTCCCACCTACGAAATCCTGGCAACCAACAAGCTCGACGAAGGGATCGACGCCTCGCCGGCGATCGCGGGCGACGAGATCTTCCTCCGCGGAAATGAATCGCTCTACTGCATCGCGGAGACCAAGTAGTAAAAAAAGGGGACTGGCTCCGGTCGGGTGGCTCTGTTTTGCGCAGCAAAACACGGCAGTTGTCCGCCTAACGCCTATTTCCCCGCAATCACTTCCTTCGCCGCCGCAACAACCGCGTCGGTTGTGATGCCGAAGTGCTTGTAGAGCGCGCGGGCCGGGGCGCTGCGCCGAATCCGGTCATGCCGACGAACTTGCCGCGCCAGCCGAGATAGCGCTCCCAGCCGAATTTGGCCGCGGCCTCGACCGCAACGCGCGCGGTCACGTCCGGCGGCAAGCACGCTGTTGCGATACGCCTCGTCCTGCCCCTCGAACAGCTCCCACGACGGCATGCTGACGACGCGCGCCTTCACGCCTTCGGCCTTGAGCTTCTCATAGGCTTCGACGGCGAGCGACAGCTCGCTTCCGGTCGCCATCAGGATCACCTGCGGCTTGCCCCCTTCGGCATCGGCCAACACGTACGCCCCCTTCGCAACGCCAGCCGCCGCCGCGTACTTCGTGCGATCGAGCGTCGGCAGGTTCTGCCGCGAAAGCACCAGTGCCACCGGCCGATCCTTGATCGGCATGATCGCTCGCCACGCCTCGGCCACTTCGTTGGCGTCGCCCGGACGCATCGTGATCAGGTTCGGCACGCACCGCGCCGCGGCCAGGTGCTCGATCGGCTGATGCGTCGGTCCGTCCTCGCCCAGGCCGATCGAGTCGTGCGTGAACATGAAGATCGGGTTGAGCTGCGTGAGCGCCGCGAGCCGCACGCTCGGCTTGCAATAGTCGTAGAAACACGAAGAACGTCGCGCCGTACGGCCGCAGGTGCGAGAGCGCCATGCCGATTCGCACGCCGCGGCCATGCCGTGCTCGCGGATGCCGAAGTGCAGGTTGCGGCCGGCGTAATTCTCCGCGTCGAAGTCGCCGCCGGCTTCCGGGAACGTGAGCAGCGTCATCGTGCGACGGCGCCAGGTCGGCCGAACCGCCGATCAACCACGGCACGCGCTTGGCGACCGCGTTGAGCACCTTGCCGCGACTGACATGCGGCTGGCCACGCCCTTGGCGTCGGCCGGAAAACTCGGGATGTCGGCGTCCCAGCCCTTCGGCAGCTCGCGCCGCTCCATCAACCGCCACTCTTCGGCCAGCTCCGGGTGCTCCTTCGCGTACGCGGCGAATTGCTTCTCCCACTGCTTGCGCGCTCTTTGCCCGCGAGTGCCGACGGCTGTCGCGAAAGTGTTCCATCACTTCCTCGGCACCAGAAACTGCTCGTCCTCGGGCCAGCCATAGACCTCCTTCGTCGCGCGGATCTTCATCGGCCCCTAGCGGCGACCCGTGGGCCTCGTGCGTGTTGGCCTTGTTTCGGCGAGCCATAGCCGATCACACTGCGGACGATGATCAGCGTCGGCTTGTCGTTGGTCGCTGAGGAACTTTTTGTACGCCGCGCCGATCGCGGCAGGTCGTTCGCGTCGGCCACCTTGATCACGTTCCAGCCCAGCCCCTCGAACCGCCGGCCGACATCCTCGCTGAACGCCAGATCGGTGTGCCCTTCGATCGTGATGTGGTTGTCGTCGTAGATCCAGCACAGGTTCGACAGGCCGCAGATGCCCGGCGATCGACGCCGCCTCGTTCGCCACGCCTTCCATCAAGTCGCCGTCGCTGGCCAACACCCAGATGTTGTAGTCGAACAGTGGAAAGCCGGGCCGGTTGAAATGTGCCGCCAGCCACCGCTCTGCGATCGCCATGCCGACGCTGTTGCCGCAGCCCTGCCCCAGCGGGCCGGTGGTCGTCTCGACGCCGGTCGTCTCGAAATGCTCGGGATGGCCGGGCGTGCGGAAGTGCAGTTGGCGGAACTTCTTGATGTGCTCCAGCGGCACGGCCAACTCGCCGGTCGGTTTGCCGTTCTGATCGAGCTGAATCACCTGCGCCAGATGCAACAGCGAATAGATCAGCATCGACGCATGGCCGCACGAGAGCACGAATCGATCGCGCCCCGGCCACGCGGGGGACGACGGATCGTAACTGAGGAACTGCTGCCACAGCGTGTACGCCACCGGCGCAAGGGCCATCGGCGTGCCCGGATGGCCGCTGTTGGCCGCCTGCACCGCGTCCATGCTGAGCGTGCGGATGGTGTTGATCGTGAGCTGGTCGATGCTGGTGGACTTGGACTCGATGACGGACATGAAGAGGGTTCAGGGTTCGAGGTTCAGCGAGTGCCTGGGCAAGGAATGGTGAATAACGAATAGAAGGCGCGTATTGCGCGCGAAACTAAGAGTCTAAAGGCCACTCCGCGCGAGGTCAAACAAGCGGTGCTAGACGCTCCGCCAAGGCCGAGACTACGCAAACGCGCGTTGCACTTCCGCGCATCTTTTCAAGCCCCGTGCGCGCGACAGTCAGCGCGTCCTGCCCCCAGTAGCTCGCATTGAACAGCTCCAGCGACAGGTAGCCGCGAAATCCCGCCGCGTGCATGTCGCGGAGGATCTGCGTGAGCGGGGCCACGCCGTCGCCCGGGTACACGCGATCCTTGTCGGCGATCTTCTCGCGCGGCGGGTCGGCGGGGTAATCATTCATGTGGATCACCTGCACCGCGTCGCCGCTTAAGAGCCGCAGGCCCTCGAAGTCCGATCCGCCTTTGTAAAGGTGGTACACGTCCGGCAGGATGCAGGCCTTCGGGTGCTTGCTTTCCACGGCCACAAGCGCCGTCTCGCTAAGCTTGCCGAGCGTCTTGGAAAAACCCCACACTTCGACCTGCGGAACGACGCCGGCCTGATCGCCCAACTCCAACAGCGCGGTAACGTTCGGCAATCTTGAACAGGTCCAAGCCGCTGCGGTCCTGAGCGCCGGCGGGGGCGCTGCCAGCCGCTTGCCGCCGATCTCGCCCACCAGTCGCAAGTCGAGCTTGGCCTGCTCCATGCCTTTTGCACGCTGCGCGTCGTCGTCCACGACCCATTGCGCAAAGCCAATCGCGCTTTCGACGGTCATGCCATGGTCGCGGATGCGCTTGCCGAGGTCCTTGAGCGAGCCGCCCGTCTTCGTGTACTCCTCGATCTTGGACAGCCACGGCTCGATTGCCGTGTATCCGGCCTTGGCCGCGATTTCAATCTCTTCGACCAGCGGCAGCTTCTGCCCGCGAATCGTGCTCGTGTTCAGGCAATAGCCGAACGGCTCGTTCTTCGGCCGTGCCGTCTGTTCGGCAGCTTCAGTCTTGGCGGACCCGAATGCGGCGGCGCCCATGGCGATCACTCCGGTTTGAGCCAACATTTCGCGACGAGAAAGTGGTGGGTGCATTTTGAATTGTGCGTGATCAATAGTTGTTTTGGTCATCGGCGTCGTTCAAGGATGTTTTAGTTGGTCATTCGTGTCACGCCTTCGGCGGATTCGCCGTGTCTCGGACCCGCCGTGTCGCAGACCGGCCGTGGCGGGGTGGGGCGAACTTCGTGCTCCGGATCGTTCTATTTCCCCTCCGTCACGCCGGGGAAGCTGTCGGTGCGGAACGGACTGGCGGGTAAGCCTGCCTTGTTCCAAAGGTTGGTATTCGGCATGTTCGCCCAGCCGTATCGTACGGCAACTGGCTGCTCGACCTGAGGGCTGCTGACCACGATCGTGTCGTTTTCGATTCGCGCCTCGGCCTCGTGGAATTTCTTGTCTTCGCCCGCAATGGCGAAGCCGGTGAGTTTATCGCCGCGCGGTTCCAAACCGCTTTCGGCATGCTGGAAGCGCAGTACCGCCTGCTTGCCGTTAATGCTCATGCTCTCAAACAGCGGACCCGAGTAGTCGATCTTCTCGCCGTACGCCTTTGCCAGCGCCGCCAGCGCCAGCCGCTCGCCAACCGGCTTCTTTTGTTTGGGGTGGATGTCCTTCTCGTCGCCCACATCGGTGATCACGGCCATTGCGGTGTTCGGCGACTTGTCGAGCGTCATGAGCTGTGCTTCACGAAGCTCGGCCCACGTCTGGTTGGTGCCGTCGTTCGGGGCAAAAGGCGCAAGCTGCACGAACAGGAACGGAAACTCGCCGACGTTCCAGCGATCGCGCCAACTCTTGATCATCGCCGGAAACAGCGCTCGATAGCGATACGCCTGTCCCGCGTTCGATTCGCCTTGATACCAGATCGCGCCGCGAATCGAAAACGGCAACAGCGGGTGGATCATCGCGTTGTACAGGTCGCTTGAGTTGTTTTCCTGCGCGTATTTTTCCAGCTCCGGCGTCGATTGCAGCACTTCCTTCGGTGTCCAGCGCTGAGCCGCCGTGCCGCCGACATTCGTACCAATCACGCCAATCGGCACGCCCAGCTTCTTGTTGAGCGCGACGCCAAAGTGATACGCCACCGCGGAGAAGTCTTTCACCGAGTTGGGCGAGCACTCCTCCCACTTGCCCTCGACCTGGTCTTGCGGCGACGGTTTGCCACCGCGCTTGACGTTGAACAGGCGAATCTGCGGATGGTTCGCTTCGGCGGCGGTCTTCTCGGGGTCAGCACATTGCATGACCGACCATTGCATATTCGATTGCCCGCTGGCGATCCAGACTTCGCCAACCAGCACGTTCTTGAGCTCGATCTTGTTGGGGCCTTCGATCGTGAGCGTGTGCGGTCCGCCGGCCGACAGCGGCTTAAGCTCAACCTGCCACTTGCCGTCCTTTGCTTCCGCCTCGCCTGATTGATCGGCGATCGTCACCTTCACTTTTTCGCCGTCGGCCGCCGCGCCCCACACGCGCACCGGCCGCTCGCGCTGCAGAACCATGTTGTCGGTGAACAGGCTGTTGGGCTTGACCTCGGCGCGCGATTCAGTGACCAACAATAACGCGACGATCGTGGCAACCAGTGCCAGACATGCGCAACCTCGCGGACGACAACATTGCGGTTCCTCCCGTTTCGGCAAGAAATAGCACTCGACTGGGCGGTATTGTAGTTGATAGGCGAACCAGTTGCACCAGCGAGGCGGGGCAAATCCATGCGCTTGCAATGGGTCTTTCGTGGACTGAAAATAGCGTGCGACCGAAGTGATCATCCTCTTGCATTTTTGGAGCACCCCATGCGTTTCGTACGTTGGACGGCGTTGTTGGTTGGTCTATCGGCCACATTCGCGTTTTCCGCCATAGCTCAAGACAAAGGCCAAGATAAAAAAGGCAGCTACTCCGACCCGGCCAAGACCGACCGCGACTTCGCCTATCAAGGCGAGTACGTGGGCGAGCTAAAGCGCGACGAGGGCGACCTGAAGATCGGCGCACAGGTGATCGCGCTCGGCGACGGCAAGTTTCAACTGGTCGGCTATGAGGGCGGTCTTCCCGGCGACGGCTGGGACCAAGGCGAGCAGCGGCGGTTCGACGGCGAGCTGAAGGATGGCCGAATCAGCATGACGGTCGAAGACAACACGGTGACGATCTCCGACGGCTCGATGCAGGTCACCGACAGCGGTGGAACCGTTCGCGCCGAGCTGAAAAAGGTCGAACGCAAGAGCCCGACGCTCGGCGCCAAGCCGCCCGAGGGGGCCGCGGTGCTATTTGACGGCAAGAAGGCCGACGGCTGGGAGAAAGGCCGCGTCACCGACGACGGCCTGTTGATCCAAGGCACGACCAGCAAGCAAAAGTTCGGCGACTGCACCGCTGCACATCGAGTTCCGATTGCCGTACGAGCCGGCCAACCGCGGCCAGGCGCGCGGCA
Organism: Pirellulales bacterium; assembly: GCA_963829655.1. GTDB lineage: Bacteria > Planctomycetota > Planctomycetia > Pirellulales > JALHPA01 > JBBDYH01. Next base: position 2,413,256 of record CAWHJG010000002.1, on the reverse strand, counting down.
ACAGCGGCATCTATCTCCAGGGACGCTACGAAGTGCAGATGCTCGACTCGTTCGGGCTGGAAGGCAAGAACAACGAGTGCGGCGGCATCTATTCGATCGCCTCGCCCAAGGTCAACATGTGCTACCCGCCGCTCGCCTGGCAGACCTACGACATCGACTACACCGCCGCGAAGTACGAAGGAGACAAGAAAACGAAGAACGCTCGCATCACCGTCAAGCACAACGGCGTGACGATCCACGACAACGTCGAGCTGACGCACGCGACGACCGCGTCGCCAATCAAGGAAGGCCCGGAGCCCGGGCCGATCTATCTCCAGGACCACGGCAACCCGGTGCGCTATCGCAACATCTGGGTGGCGGAGAAGAAGTAGTACACACGCGCGAATGCCGGACTAGCGTCGTCTCAATCCGCATGGTTCGAGCAAACTTCGCCGGTGCGGATCAATGTAACATGCTGACCGTATCAGAAAACGCGCGCCCGCGGAAATGAACGTGATCCGCTGGCAAAGTATCATGCGCGGCAGCAAACCATGGAAGTCAACGTAGATATCTCCGATGCGTTTGTAATGGCAGACGGAGTACCGCGCCCGAATTGGGAAGTGATTCGCGAAGTTGCTGAGCGAGTTGATACTGCGGACGCGCACGATGTTTGGACGGAGATTGCGCGTCAATGGCTTGCGCGGTTAGCTTCCGCACTAGGCGAAATGTATGACGTCGCCAAGTCCGACAACTTTTTGGGTCTGCTCCGCCGGACCGAATCTGCCAGCAAAATCGTGATGCCGTTCGCGGAAGCATGCCGACGTACACTGAAAAAAACGCTTGGGGGCGTGGCCGAGTTTCCTGGCCGAGGAAAGACCGTGGTGTTGGTTCTCGAAGACTCGGGAACGTACTACAACTATATTGCAGCCTTTTATCCAGAGGGGCAATTCGGAAGCTCGGGCGGAATACAGATACGTGAAGGGTATCCGCATGTGGTGATGTATGGCGTGCCCGAATTCTTACAACCGACTCTTGCCCATGAGCTGATGCACGCGTCGTTGTCCCACTTGACGCATCCGCTATGGCTGGAGGAGGGGCTCGCTCAGATGTTTGAACACGACATGACAGGCCGTGGCCTATTGGTCGTCACGTCAGAAGTTGCGCGAAAGCACAAGAAGTATTGGCACAAGAATGGATTGAGTGGATTCTGGTCTGGCGAGGGATTCGGACGGCCGGGCAAGATTCAAGAGTTGAGTTATCAACTGGCCGAAATCTTGATGCGGCTTATCGTCGAAGAATGTCGGCCACGTTGGTTTGGTTTGGATCGCAGCCGACAACAGAAGTTTTTCTCCTTTCTGCGCGCGGCCAACGCTGCCGACTGTGGCGAAGCCGCGGCGAACGAACATCTGGGGAGAAGCTTGGGCGACCTGGCCGCTACATTCCTCGGTCCAGGCGTTTGGTCGCCGCCGTTGGTTGTAAGCGATGGCGATTCAGCCTCAGTTATTCCCGCTGCAAGAACACAAACGTCCCCAGCTTGCTAGCCGTGAGCACGTCCGTGCGGCCGTCGCGGTCCACGTCGGCCACGGTAATCTGCACGCCCACTCCGCTGGCATCGTCAATCAAGTGGGGCTCGAACCGCGGCGGCTTTCCCGGCTCGTTGACGAGGCGGAACCAGTAGACCACCGGCGTCGCTCCGGGCTCCACGTCCCCCTTCGGTCCGTGCGCCCATCGGCGCTTGCCCACGACGAGGTCCGGTTCACCGTCGCCGTCGATGTCGGCCATCGCCAACGCGTGCGGCTGCGAAAACGCCGCGCCGTACTTCGCCTCCTCGACGCGGTCGCCCATGAACTTGTGCTCGCGAAACGTCGTCGCGCCGTTTTGTTTCACTTGCTCGAACCAGGCCAGGCCCCAACCGTGCGCATCGAGCGCCGTGATCACATCATTGTCGCCATCGCGGTCCACATCGTAAGCGAACATTTGCGCTCCGCCGCGCTTGGCGAACTTGAAGCGGTGTTCGTTCCACGGCCCGCCGCGCCACTCCGCCGGTTGCTCCCACCAGCCATCGTTCAATAACAAATCGAGCCGTACGTCGCCGTTTAAGTCCACCACGCCGGTGCCGTGATAGAACTGATCAAACTCGCCGCGCGCGGTGATCGGCTCGAAGCGCCAGGGCTTCGTCGGCGCCTTCGGATCAAACCTCAACAACCCCCAACGCTCTTCCCAGTGACAAACCAACTCCGGCCTGCCGTCACCGTCCACATCGACAAACGGCGGCGACTCGCCGCGAATGCGATCGAAAACGAAGTGCTTCTTCCACGGCCCGGCTTCCTTGCCCGGATTCTCGTACCAATACGCCTCGTGCAAGTGGACCCGGCCTAACACGAGAATGTCGTCCCATCCGTCGCCGCTAAAGTCCCACGCATACGAAAACATGCTGTTCGATGGGCTTTTTTCGGGCGGCAGCGGCACAGCCGGATAGAATTCGTGCGCCCGTTCGAGCGACGGCCCCTCGTACCAGAATGGCCCGGCGACCACGTCGGTGTGCCCATCGCGGTTGAAGTCGCCGACGTTCACGCCGTCGCAATAATACTTGTCGGTGAGCGTCTTCTTTTCCCAGCGAACCGGCGGTGCGGCGTGCGCTGCAGCCCCCAACGCGCACCAACCGATCACAGCCGCACAGGCGATTTTGCTAAGCCGCATGTTTCACCGCCTGTCGCTGTCCGACAATTAACAACGGACAACTGACCACGGACCACGGACACTCAAAATGGAAACTTCTCATCCAGCGGCGAATTCGACAGCTCCACCAAAAACTTCGCCACTCGCGGCACCAACAGCTCCATTAGCCGCTTCGCCTTTTCGGCAGTCGCCTTGTGTGGATTTCCCGCGCCCGAATTCGTCGTCAGCAAATGCCACGGCCGCGTGATGCTCACCCAGCCGCGGTTCACTGCGTCGAACCGCGTACTCCGCACGGCGCCGGCGTCGGCGGCCAGCGTCCCGTCCTGGTTGCGGCTCACCAGGTGCGGAAAATACGCGAGCGCAAACGACGTTTCCATCTCGCCCGCGTGGTCGTCGCCATGCTCGAAAATCTCATGGTACAGGTCCGACAATACCGTATACCAATTGCAAAGGAACACGTGCGCGGTCGCGCGGCCATACAACTCCCGAAGCAACGCCTTCATGTCGTTGCCGCCGTGACTGTTCAAGAGCACGATCTTCCGCACGCCGTGGTGCGCAAGCGACTCGACCAGATCGGTCACCACCGCAAACAAGCTCGACGGGTTCACGTTCATCGACAACGGGAACGCCCGCTGGTTGGTCTCCGTGCCATACGGCATCGTCGGCAACAGGACCACGCTCGCCCCCTGCTCGTGCGCCGCGCGGCAGATCGCCTCCCCCACCGTTTCGCCCTCGAGGGTATCGGTGCCATAAGGCAAGTGCAGGTTGTGCGGCTCCGTGGCGCCCAACGGCAGCACTGCCACCTCGTAAGGGTGCTCCTTCACGTACGCGTAGTTGACTTCGGCGAGAATCCAGGGACGCATGGTGGCGGAGTGAATGGTGAGTTGTGAGTTGTCAGGTCATTCATCACTCAACGAGTGCCCGCTTCATGAACTCAAGATATTCGCGATCCAGTGTTTCGTAGCTCTTCCCGCTCAGCGTCGCCAGTTTAGCCGCGTCGGCCTTCGTGGTATACACACTGGCCAAATAATCGACAAACGGCTTGCGGTATCGTCCACCGTCGGCCTGCAGGAAAAAGAAAGCCTGCCCGGAGATCTGACTGTAAACCTTTGGCAGCCGCTCGTCGCGGTGCAGGTCGCGCATCCCCAGCGCAGTCACCTCGCGGAGCGGCACGTAAAAACCATCCTCCACCGCGCACTGGTGGGCGGCGGGCACGCGCCCCTCCTCAAACCCGCCCAGCGTGTACCAATGCTCGTGCTCCACCAGTGACTCCATGTGACACGCCACCGCCTCGATCGCCCAAAAGTTCGAGCGGCTGCCCGGCTCCTTGAGCGCGGCACGCGTTTCCTGAAAGAGCTGATGCGTTGCTTCGTGCAACAGCGTGCCGTCGTATTGCTCATCGCCGGCGAAGAAGTACGCCGTCCGCGGCTGTGCGAAATAAATCCCCAGCGTGATCTCGACCTGAGCCAGCGCCGGCCGAAGCGTGGCGTTGTACTCGTCGCGGTTGCGGAAGTGGACCACCTCATGCTGGCGGCGCGGCGTGCCGGCCAATGGCTTTGTCGTATCTCGCTTGGCCTCGAACCAACGTGCGATCTCGGTCTCCGGCGTGTAGTAATCGACAAACACGTGCCGCCACGCGTCGTATAACTTCTCCAGCCGCCGCGAAAGCGCGACGCCCTCCCCCAAACTGTGGTTCGTCGTCACAACGTAGTGCTCGCTCTCCACTCGCCAACCGGTCTTGATCGAGCTGTGCAGCCGCTCGTCTTCATCGAGCGTGATCCAGTTGCCGCGCCAATAACGGGCATTGTTCTCATATCGCTTCACGTGGCCCGCCGGCAGCCAGCCGAACTTCGCGTGGTCCACCTGACCCGCGGCCAGCCGGCGCGCGTGTCGGGCAGCTCCCAGCGGTCGCGATAGCGAACGTATCCCAGGATCGCACGGGCCGCGGCGTGGTCAGGGTCCTCGCGGCAGGCCTCGCGCACCAGGTCATACGAGAGCGCAAATTGCTTTTCGGCATGAGCCTTCTGCGCCAGCTCGAAATAGCGCCGCCGCCTGCGTGCGCCTCAGCTCGACGAACGCCTGCCACTCCTTTTTCGCGGCATCGCTCGCGGTGAACGCCTCCGGCGCCTCAAGCGAATCCGGCAGCTTGAAGATATAGAGCTTTAGTGGATCACGCTGGGGCAGCCAGCCGCGCAGTAACTGCGCTGGCTCTGCTAAACCGTCGGCGTCATACTTTTCAGCCAGTTGTGCGATCCGCTCCGCATATCGCTCGGTCAATTGATTTCGAGCGGCGGCAATTTGGCTCCGCTTTGCCGGTGCGACATCGCTCTGTGCGCACGGCGCATCGGCGAACAGTGAAAGAGACAGTGAAACCAGAAATAGCCAGTGATGCATGCAAACCACTGCAAAGGACCGTGCGACGCCCTACGCGTACACCTCCAGTTTATCAAACAACTCACAAATGCTAGCCGCGCGATGGGTGTCGTAACACGTGTGCCTCATAATCGCTCGTGCCACTCCAAACCGTGCGGCAGCGATGCGGCGGCGTAATTCGAGGTGAATCACCCGGCGGTGCACGGGCGATTCGGCCGGCGACGAGGAGTGTAACAAGAGCGGGCGCATAAGAACGCGCACTGCCTGCGGGAGCGTCGATCGACACCGCCTTGCCGGACGCGACCAAAGCCGCGGTCGCGCCTGCCGACAGACGGCCGTTCGCGTGCGAACCGCCAATCACGCGCAGCGCCCTTCGATCGATCGGCAACATCAAGGTGAACGCGCACCGCGAGCATGCCGGCCATAATCGTTTCGGGCGGCTGCACGTGCGTGACGCCGTCTTTCACCGACCAGGGACCGAAACTCGGCGCCTGGCGTCGCTCACGTACGGCGATGGAAAGATCTTGATGCCAAGGCAAGCCCCAGTTTGCCTCCGGCAATTTATCGAACAGCAATCCGCGGACAGCGAAAGCATCGAGACCGAGCACAGATTCGACGAGACCGCGAACTTTGCGCGAACAAGCCAATTCAGCAATTGCCGGAACTTGCAAGAGATTGCGAGCGGCATAAGTGCGACCGTCGCGTGCGTGACCATCGGAAAAGTTAGACAGCCCGGCGCACAAACAATCAATCGCATCGCGACCAATCACATCATGGACGAGCGCGTAACCGTCGCGTTGCAGTTCACTCGCGATGCGGGCAGAGTCCATGCAGTAGAAGATGACGCGTCGCCCAGCTCGTGCTGGTAAGCAATTTGAACGATCTCACTTGCTGCCGCAGTACAACGCCTCGGACCGCGGCTTGCTGCTGGGTTTCGCCGCAAGCACCCGCTCGATCTCGTCGGCCGACAGGCCCCGCGCGAGCATCTCCATCTTCAGATCGGTCTGCATCTTGCTCGCCTGGTGCTTGCGCCAGGTGATCATTCCGGCGATGGTGATGATGGTGCCGAAAACCGCCACCATTCCGGCAAGCGCCGGCACAAATTGAGGGTTTTGGCTGAGGATCTCAAACATGCGACGCCTCCGGTGATTTGGTCCGAGCGACAACCGGCACTACAGTGGTTCGCTCTATTATGACCGTTATTGGGCTCCGAGGGCAAAGTCCTTGAAATGCCGTACACCGCAAAAGGTCGGTCCCGAATCACAAGCCTACTTAATTCGGACGCGGAACGGCATCACCGTAACCGCCGGTTCGGCGAACAAACGCGGCAACGTCGCCGCATCACCGATGAGGTCATTGACCAGCGGCGCAACCAGCTTCATTTCGCGCCGCACTCCTGTCTCCAGTGCCGCGCCGCCAAAAAGCTCCTCGATAAAGCTCTTCGGCTCCGGCAAAATCAGTCGCTCGATCTCCGCGTCAGCCTCCAAGCCGGCCAGTTTCTTGGCCTCGGCCACCGCGTCGTCGAGCGTGCCGAGCTGATCGACCAGCTTGTGTGCGAGAGCCTGCCGGCCGGTATAAACCTTGCCTTGCGCAAGCTGCTCGAGCTTTTCCAGGTCAAGCTTGCGCCCCTCGGCGGCCTTCGTCGTGAATTGCTTGTAAATGTCGCGCATGATCTTGAGCCACGCCTGCCGCTCGCTGTCGGAGAACGGCTGGTCCATCGATTCCCACCCGCTGTTGCGGCCGCGGCTGATCACCTCGGTCTTGATGCCAACTTTGTCGAACAGACCACGCAGCGCCACCTTCCCGCCAACGACGCCAATCGAGCCGGTAAGCGTGCCCGCCTCGGCCAGGATCTTGTCGGCGCCCATCGAAATGTAATACCCACCACTGGCCGCGATGTCGCCCATGCTGGCGACCACCGGCTTCTTAGCGCGAACGATCTCGCGCCAGATTAAGTCGCTCGCCAGCGCCGATCCGCCGGGACTATCGACGCGAAGCACGATCGCCACCACCTTGTCGTCCGCCTCAGCCTCGCGGATCGCTTTGACAATCGTGTCGCCGCCAAGCACGGACTCGAACAGGCTTGTGCCCCCTTCGCCCGACACAATCACACCGGTGGCGTACACAACAGCGATCTTCTTGCCGCCGCCGGCCGCCTTCTTTGCGCTTTCGCCGCCGCCGCTGATTGCTTGCATCAACTTCATCATGCCGCCGATACCCGATAAATCCGCTTCGCTCGCGTCCTCGCCGTAGTCCTCGACGAGCTTGACCTCGTCCGACTTGGTTTGCTCCTTGAGTTGCGCGAAACTCGTCTTCATACGCCACTCGGTCGATCAGCCCGCATTCCTTGGCCTCGGCGGCGGTGAACAGGCCCTCGTCGAGCAGGTCCTTGACGCGGCCGCGGTCGAGCTTCCGATCGCCCGCGATCGTGTCGATCATCTGGTTGTAAAAGTCTTCGATCAGCGCCTCGAACTGGGCACGAAACTCCGCGCTCATCTCGCTGCGCACAGAACGGCTCGGCGGCCCCCTTGAAGTCGCCCACCTGCAGCATGTCGGCCTTCACGCCGAGCTTGTCGAACAGGTCCTTATAGAATGTGACTTCGGCCCGCACGCCGCTGGCAGTGACCGTGCCGCTGGGCGGCAAGATCACTTCGTCGCAAGCGGACGCTAACAGGAAGTCGCCGTTTGAGAGTTCGTCGGCCAGTGCGTATACCTTTTTGCCGGCCTTGCGAGCGCGAGCGACTGCCGCGCGCAGTTCTTCCACCTTCCCTCGGCCGATGCCCGGCGACTTGAGGGACAGCACAATGCCCGCGATCTTCTTATCCGCGACCGCGGCGTCGATGCTCTCGATCGTGCTCGACAGCGTGGAACTGGTGTCGCCGAAAAGCGTTTCGATGCCCGCGCCCTCGGGCAGGTCTTCATCAAGCGTGAATGCGGCCAGCGTATGGATGTTCTTCTTTTTGTCGTCCGGCTTCGCGGCGTCGGTTTTCGCCTCGTCCTTTTTGGAGTCGTCCTTCTTATCGTCCACCGCTTTTTCTTCGGACTGTTTCGCCTCAGTCGCGGCAACGTCTTGGGCGACGAGCGCATTCTGTGGATCAGCCCGCAAATTCCACGAGGCCTGACCGAGTAGGCAGACAATTAAGCCGAGGACGAGAGAACGCCGCATAAAGGACTCCATGAGTGTTGGCTGCTGCCTAATGGCCGGCCTGCATGGTTGCCGGCCGCAGAGTTCTATTGTTGATCCGCAGAACTGAGGGTCAAGGTCGGAATTTCGTGCTGGCAAGCCGCATTCAATTCATCTCGCGGCACCGCGAGCCGTTCGGCGAGGAGTGACCTCGATCACCGCGTCGGGTCCAACCGCGAAAATGCGATCGCCCACCGCGGGCGAGACGACGTGCGTGCCCGTGAAATCGCCAAATGCGGGCAGCACGGCATCCTCGGGTCCGAACCAGAAGCACGGGGCACGGAGCGAACCCTGTGCATCCCTCAGCCAAACAGCTGGATGCAGGTGCCCGGCCAACACATAGCCGTCGCCATGCTGCTGCGGCGAATGTGTGAAGGCAAACGGAGGTTCAACAAATGGCTCAGTGACGCAGTCGATGTCCCAGTCACACGGCGGATCCCCCGACCTCTGATCGTGATTGCCGCGGACGAGCGTGATTGCCAGCGCGCGATGCATCTCTCGCCAGGCGGCGATCGCGGCGAGCGTTGCTTCCGCCCGCCCGGCCCGTGCGTGAAAGAAGTCGCCAAGAATCACGAGCCGCTCGGCGCGCGTATCGGAAAGCACTGCCGAAAGCCGCGCCAACGTGCCGTTTGTCGTGCCGCGCGGTATCGGCACGCCCAGACGGCGGAAAGCTGCCGCCTTGCCGAAATGCGGATCGGCTATGATCAGCGTCCTTCGCGCTGACCAGTAAACAGTCTTTTGGTGCAGAAGCACCAGCCGCTCGCCCTGGCAGTCGATTTCCAGCATAGGTTCGTCCGTGGGTGTGAATCAGATTCATGATGCATTCCACGGCGCCGCTTGGAAAGGGGCGGTGCCGAATTGACTCGATAGCGAAGCGTAGGGTGAGGATCAGAACGCAAGGCGTCCCCGACATCCTCACTTCACCATCAACATCCGCTCCAGCGCCACCAGCGCATGATGCTTTGTCTCGTCGTCCACGCGGATCACGTTCACCGGCGTCCCCGCCGCCAAATTCTCCAGACTCCAACAAAGATGAGCCAGGTCGATGCGGTACATCGTCGCGCACATGCACACCACCGGCGAAAGAAAGTGAATCTCCTGCTCGGGGTGTTGCTGCTTTAGACGGTTCACCAAATGCAGCTCGGTGCCGATCGCCCACTTCGTCCCCGGCGGCGCCGCCTCGACGGTCTTGATAATCTTGCTCGTGCTCCCGCGCACGTCGCTCCTATCGACCACCTCCATCGAGCACTCCGGATGCACCAGAATCTTGATGCCCGGATACTTCGCGCGGAACATATGCACGTGCTCCGTGCGAAACATCGCGTGCACGCTGCAGTGCCCGCGCCACAAAAGCACCTTGCTCTTGGCGACCTGCTCGGCGCTGTTGCCGCCCAGCTCCGCCGCGTGTGGGTCCCACACGCACATCTCGTCGAGCGGAATCCCCATCGCCTTGGCCGTGTTGCGGCCCAGGTGCTGGTCGGGAAAAAACAGCACCCGGCCGCGCCGGTCAAACGCCCACTTCAATACCGCCGCCGCGTTGCTCGACGTGCAGACGATGCCGCCATGCCGGCCGCAAAACGCCTTCAGGTTCGCCGCGGAATTAATGTACGTCACCGGCGTGACGTCGGCGGTGTCGATCACCTCGCCCATCTCTTCCCACGCCGCCTCGACCTGCTCGATCGCCGCCATGTCGGCCATCGAGCAGCCGGCGGCAATGTCGGGCAACACCACGGTCACGCGCTCGCCCCCGCGCTCCGCCAATTTCTCGGGCCGATTGGCAAGGATGTCGGCCGTCTCCGCCATAAAGTGCACGCCGCAAAACGCAATGTATCGGCAATCGGTGTTAGCGGCCGCCATCTGGCTGAGCTGATAGCTATCGCCCTGCAGGTCCGAAAGCGCAATCACTTCGTCCTGCTGATAATGGTGGCCCAGAATCAACAACCGCGAGCCAAGTTCCGCGCGCACCCCCTGAATCCGCTGCGTAAGCTCCTCGTTCGCAAGGGACTTATACGGCTTGAGTTCGAACGCGGGCAACGCTTGATCAACGATTGCGGGCATGCTGTCATTCCTGTTGGATCCAGTTCCTTATGATTATACGTGCGCCAGACGCGATGTTGCACGAAGGCAACCTCACTTCATTATCTCCACTATCCCCTCTATCTTCTGATCCCCTTCTCTGTGTGGCCGCGCGACTCGGCAAGCCGCACAAAGTTTGCCGCTCGTAGTGCCGATAGTACAGTTGCCGCGGCTCATACTGCGCATCGATTCCCCGCGCGCATGCATCCCCAGCACCGTCGATGAACGTCTTCAACGCCGACCTCGTCCCCCAAGTCACCGCTCACTGCGAAACCGCCCTCGCGGAAATCGCGCAATCGCTCTCGCGCGCTTTCGGCAGAGGAGTGCAGGCAACCCTCGGCTCGGCAGGCAAACTCCCCAAGGACGGCATCGAACATTCGCTAGCCGAACCCGGGTTGGCGATCGTGCTTGGCGTGCTGGACCAGGCGGCGGTGGTGCTACTGCCAAAATCGAGTGGCCTGCTTCCGGACTGGTACGCAAAGCCGGATGCCGAGAACCAGAATAAGCTCGCCACGCTTGCGCAAGAGCTAGGCATGCTGCTCTTGCCCGAGGTGTGTCTCTCCGACCGTCAACAGGTGGCGGCCATCGACGACCTGCACGCGGCGTGCGTGCGCGGTGGAGTGCACGGCAGAGAAGGTTTCATTCAGCTCGATCTCTCCGTGGGCGACATGCGGGGCAAGCTGTGGATGATCTGGCCCGTGAACCCGGATGCAATTCTTGCGGAAACATCACCGGCCGCGGATGTGGCGTCCGCGAGCGACGACCAGACAACCGGCGACGCTTCGTCTCGACCCACCGCGCCGCCAGCTCACGCACGGCGCGCGCCACCGCCTCCCACGCGATCCATCGGCGATCTGCCCAGCTATACGCGGAGCCTGCTCAAAATTCGTGTGCCCCTCACCGTGACGCTGGCCGAGAAAAAGCAGGCGGTCGAGGAAATCCTGGAGCTGGGGCCGGGCTCGATCATTCAGTTCGAAAAGTCATGCGAAGACATGCTCGACCTGAGCGTTGCGAACTTGCCCATCGCTCGAGGCGAGGCCGTGAAGGTCGGCGAAAAATTCGGCCTGCGAGTCACGTCGCTGGTCTTGCCCGGCGAACGGTTCAAAACGGTGCGGCCAGCACGCCCGTAAGCAACGGATCTCGGCGCTTCGGGACTCTGTTGTCTCGTTAGCTCCTGTTCAATCCCTGCAAAGCCCTCCCGTCGCCAGCTCTCTCTGTTGCCTCCGTGTTCTTTGTGGGCTCAATTCAGATTGGCTCGGGGCAAAATCAGTCGCGAAGCATCATCCGTCAACTTCCGTGAATGGAAGTGGATCATCCAACCGAGTGAAATCCAGCAGCCTCACGTAGCCGAGCAATAAATCTAGACTCGCCGGGACTCGGTTGTCTCCGTTAGCTCCTGTTCAATCCCTACGCCGGCAGGTCATCCCAACTCGGCCGCCACAGCGGCTGCTTGGGAAACAGGATCTGCGCAACCTCAATCGCCGTCTGCGTAGACGCGATCACGCGCTCTTGGGCCGACGCTTCGGCCAGGTCGCCATGTCCCAACAGCAGTCGCGTAAACTCGTTTTCCCCCAACGAGAGGTAGCTGCGCCCCAGCCGCCCACGTTCGAGCCGCGCCGTGCGCCGCGTCACGGTCAGCACATGCTTTTGCCCGTCAACTGAAAACCCCAGCTCAACCGGAGCCGGCAAATCGGCCGCGCGAGCGCGCTCGACCAGGTCACTCTCCAACTTTCGCACCAATGCCGCCGCGTTCACCACCCGCACCATCAGCACCTCGCCGCCGTCGCTCTCGCCGCGGTTGAACGAACCACCAGCCTCCGCCATCATCCGATGTAGCGGCTCCTCCGGCGGCGCTTCGAGCACAATCCGCTGCCGGTTTCTCTCCAGCAGGTCGCCGCACGCTCGAGCGAGCAACTGCGTCGCCGTCGTGGGATAATCCGGAGACGCCAATAACTCCAGCACGCGCTCTTGCCGCACGACGGCGTAACCAACCAAGGGCGCATTCGTATCGACCAGCTCCATCCGATCGCGACCGTGTATCGCGACAACGATGTGATCGAATGCCTTCCGGCTGATCATCCACCGCCAATACTCCTCGCTCCGCGAAAGCGGCCCGCACGCGCGCTCGGTGTTCTGCGCATAAATTCTTTGCAGCGACGGCAACTCGACGTGCCGCCACAAACGGATCGAAAGCGGCATCCGCGGTGTGTCGCGATCGGCCGATAGCCGAGCAAGCACTTCGCGCGCGGAAGCCTCCGAGCGGCTATGACGCCCGCACACCGCCCAGCCGGCGCGGCGAAAGAAGTGCGGAATCCGCGTTTGCAACAAACCCAGCACCGCGCCGCCGCGACGCATTTCATCTTCCGCCCGCTCTAATAACTGCGTTGCATACCCTTGCCCGCGAAACTCCGGCAGCGTGCCCAGCCAGCCGAGCACCGTCACCGGTAGTTGCGCCTGCCGAACAGCATGTTGCGCGCCGACAGGTGCAAATGCGAAACAATCCGGCCGTCGCGCTTCACCACCAATCGCCGCGATGGCTCATACCCGGGCTCGTCGTGCTCGGCCTGATATTCCTCACGTGATGGACCCTGGAAGATGGCCAACAATGTTTGGAAAATCTCGGGCTGATCGCCGACCCGAGCCGGCAACACGTCCTCTTTCGCCGGCGGCAGGCGCAGCTTCAGGTGCGGCGTCAACAAACCGCCGGCCCGAACTCCGTTCTCCTTTTGCTGCGGAAAACGTGCCGCGTCGGACACGCGCAGTGCAGCGCGCAGGACGCAGGCGCGCAATCGTTCGGCCGTTGTCGGCAGCAGGACTCTTGCGCCGGTCGCTAGATTCGCGAGGCGCTACACGCGGCGGCGTCGAGATTGCAAGGCGGCGCGAGCCGCCCAAACCACCGGTTGGTTTGCCTGTCGATGTTTGAGAATTGAGGCCGTCTTCGGCCAAACTGGGGTTGCGTTTCGCGCGGGCGACCGTGCTGGTCGCAAGTTTACCGTGCGAAACGACCGAGGAAGTGTCCGCTCGGTTCATTCGCATCCTCATTGCGATAGGTGCTGGTCCAATCCATTCAGCCCTCGTAAGTCTACGAACGGAAAGCAATTACGTCCAGTAGTTGTGCACAGATTTTCAGAAAAAAACTTCGCCGCCTCCAAGCCATTTTTTTAACCGTCGGCCGACTTCACAAGCGACTTCACGATGCTGTCGATACTTTCCTTGCCACCCACGCGCTTGAACGCGTCTTCCAGACGATGCAATTCCTCGTCGGAAAAGTTGTGCATGTTGATCAAGCCCTTGTGAGCATGAGTCGAGGCTCGCAATAGCTCATCCAACTTGAGCTGGATCGCCTTGAAGTCGCGATTCTGCGTGTTCTGGATGATGAACACCATCAGGAACGTCACAATGGTCGTGAAGCTGTTGATGATCAATTGCCACTGTTCGGAGTAACCGAAAAACGGCCCGCTCACCCCTCACACGATGATGATGCTAATGGCGACGACAAACGCCCACGGCGTTCCGACGGCCTGGGAAACGCCTTCGGCGAATTTGCGGAAAAGTGCTTTCACGGTCCATCTCCTGTAAATCTAGCCGCGGAGAACCCACAGAGTTTCTGAAGCCAGGTCAGCCACGGCGACTGCGCTGCGGCGAGAATGCAGGAAGCGGTCCCGCCGCACCGGGAACTCTCCCTCCTGGTTTCCTGGCTTCCTTATAGATCTGACTCCTGCGCGTCTGTGTCTCCGCGGCTAAAAGACTTCAGTGCAGTTGTGTGTAGTTGAAGTCATGAGACTTTAGGGTTTCGAACCGTTCGTCGTGCGCAGAATCTTATTGGCTTGACCGGTCGGCGTCGTCACTAGATGTGTTCTCGGACTTATTCTCCGGCATCCCCCATCGCCGCGCGCGATACACGAATAACCCGTGCGAAGCGTGATACAGACCGCCGCACTCTAACTCGATCTGCTTCGTCTGCTCGAGCATCGTACAGAGCTGATCACAGGCCTTCACCATCCACGGCGCCTCAAGCTCCTTCTTCGTCATGCACGTGGCCATCACCTCGAACAGATGCCCCGTCGTGCCGATCCGCTCCGCAATCGCGCTGGAGGTGCCCGGCCGGACAAAGTAATGCACCGAGAATGTGCCGTCCGGTTGCTGAAACTCGCGCGTGTTTTTCTTGGCGGCCTCCAACACATCATTGGCCGCTCTCCAGCCCCCCTTCAACTCATTAACCTCCAATTGCGTTTCCTTCAAATACCGATTGAGCGCCACCGAAAGCCCAAACAACCGGTGCGAGCCGCCGCAGCGCTCTCGCCCGCGTTCACGCGGTTCCCAGTGACCTTGATCTCTCCCGCCTCGGCGCCCACGATCCGCTCCAGCGTCCAGTCCTCGCCGTACTTGTTTTGCCAGGACTCATTCAGCCCCAGGTAGGTGCTGAACGCCATCAACGTCCACGTCGCTTCCATCCCCGGATAAATGTCCCACTTCGCTTGCTCCAGCATGGCGCGTATCTTGTGTGCCCGGCCTCCAACCACAATCTCTTCGTCCAGCCCCAGGCCGCACTGCGACAGATACCCCAACCATTGATCGGGGTGTCCCTGCCCTTCCTTCGAGCCTGGCTCAAGCACCGCGAATACTCCCTTGTCGCCGGTGCGAAGGTGCCACCCGCGAAGCGTGCCGCCTTTGAGCAGCCAATCGAGGGCGGGCACGACTTCGCCGTTGTCCTCGATCGGAAAGTCGCTCCCAAATGCCAGGATCCCGTGCACGACCTGCCAGGCCGCGTGATCCCGGCTGTTCAGCCGCCGGTTCTTGAGCGTGAACTCGAGGACCTGATCGATCCGCGCCATCAGCGCGGCGTCGCTCGGAAGCGCCGCCGCCGTGAACTCCGGTGGCTTCGCGTCAACATCCTGCTTTCCGCAGCCGGCCGACAACAGCGCTGCCGCACAAAACACCGTGAACAGCGACGAAGCAAAAACGAGACGCAATGTTGACCTGCGAGCGGGTAAAGATTAAATGGGAAGGTGCTCGATCTTAGCCGTTAAATCGCTCGTCGGATATTGGCCATCCTGATCGAACGGCACACGACCTGCTCTTGCGCGTACGGCCTACTTGCCCTGCCGTTTCGGTTCTCGCAATGAGAGCGTCAACCTAAATCGCTGATAATCAAGCTCTTACGCCAACCGCTTCTGTGCGGCTAAGCTGAACCGGCTTGGATGGTTAACCGTAATAACGAATAATACCTGTGCGCTTCCGAATAACTAAGAGCCTGTCGCGCTGAAAGTGAGCATTCATGATTTTCGACCCGATGTACCTGCTGTTTATCGCCCCGGCCCTCCTGCTCGGGCTGTGGGCGCAGTTCCGGATCAAATCGACGTATGCTCAAGCCAGCCAGCAGCCCGCCGCCTTGAGCGGCGCCGCGGCGCGCGCCACATGCTTGACTCCGCCGGCCTGCAAAGCGTCGGCATCGAGCAAGTCCCCGGTCATCTCAGCGACCACTACGACCCGCGACACAAAGTCCTCCGCCTCAGCCCCGAGGTCTATCAAAACCGTTCCCTGGCTGCGGTCGGCATCGCGGCACATGAAGCCGGGCACGCTATCCAGGACGCCGTCCGCTACGCGCCGCTCGTCGTCCGCAACGCCGCGGTGCCCGTCGCCGGCTTCGGCAGCAACATCGGTATGTTGCTGTTGATTCTTGGCTTCGTGATGAACATGCCGGTTGTGATCTGGGTCGGCATCGGTCTGTTTGCCGCGGTGGTGTTCTTCCAATTGGTGAACCTGCCGGTCGAGTTCGATGCCAGCAATCGAGCCAAGGCGCAGCTCGTCGAGTACGGCATCGTCCCGCGCGAAGAGATGCGCGTACGTCAACAAGGTGCTCAACGCGGCCGCGCTGACTTACGTCGCTGCCACGCTTCAGGCCCTCTTCACGCTGTTGTATTACGTGATGATCGTCACTGGCGGCCGCCGCAGCGATTAGCTAGTCCTCTTGGCATTCAGCTATCGGCTGTCGGCAGTAGCGGCCGGGTGACTGTGTTTTGCAATCACCTTGTAGGTGGTTGCTAGCCAGGCCGGATTCGCCCGCGATCACCGTCACCGTACGCCGGCTCCGCACAGCACAGGCTGCTGCAAGCCCGCATGGTCGCTCGTTGTGGCGTATCCCCTTCTCTCCCTGATCCCCTTTCCCCCTCTCTGGCTAGCCCCATCCCTCCTCCACGCGCCGCAAGTTCTCCCGCGCCGGCGAATCGGGATCGATTGCAAGGCGTCGATATTCGGGCGATCGCCTGCTCGTGCTTCCGAGCCGGACGAGCACCTAATTTTTTTGATCTGATCAATTAACCGCCGAAAATCTTGGCAAAAGTGAAAAAAGAGCTGTCGGGTTCCTACCTTTCTCAGCCATAGGTACCGCAATGGGAGAGGGAAGTTGCGGGCAACAAGCCCTTCAGGTTTTCCCTCAAAACGCCAGCATCGGTCACCCTGAGCCAAAGAACCAAGCGGTTCAGCTAAGCCGTGAAGCTGGGTGGCCTTCACACTCAGAATCCCCCCGCGGGAAAAAGGAGTTTCAACATGTCGCTTCGCACTCTTGCAGTCGCTGCCGTAATTACGCTTGCTTGTGTTCAAGCCGCGTCTGCACAGAACGTTCACTTTAGCCGCTGGCAGACTCGCTACGGGACGGCGGGATTCGGCTGGGTAAATGCCGAGCTCACCCTAAATGAATTTGACGGCTATTACGTCACCGATACGGGCGCTCGCGGCCGATTGGTTGACGTGTACATTGGCCCTCCAGGTCCTGGCGGACCAATCGGCACGACGGAGGTCAGCGGACGCTGGGTCTTCCAAAACGGAGAGCAAGGCACTTTCAAGTTCCGCGTAAACTCCAACGGAACTGCCTTTGGCGGCCTGTGGTATTACGACGGGTCCACAGCCGCCTATCGCTGGGAAGGTCGGTACGTTAGCAGCGGCCCGGTACCGCCGATCAATCCCTAATTCGCCCAAAGTTCGACCCAACTGACACAGCTTGCCTCATCCAATCGAAGATGAGGCAAGCTGTTCCTTTTCGCGAACTACATCAGTCCAGCGGTTGCCCCATCGGCGGCACTGCCCCCATCGCCGCCAGCGAAAATTCCGCAATGTGCTTCGCGAGTTGATCCGTCTGGTAGTGCGCTGCCAGCTCGTCGGCCGGCACCAAGAGCCGCAGCACATCCCCGGCCAGCCGGTAGTGCAAACACTGCCCGATCACGCTGTCGGCAATCCGTCTCCGCTCGTGAAACGCCATCTCCGGCGGCACAAGCTCCCCGACGATCGACAACAACAGCTCGAAGTGCGGCCGAAAATATTCCTCGGCCAATTCGCGGCACGCACTCGTCGGCTGAAACACTTCTCGCATCATCAGCCGCGCCTGCCACGGCGCCTGCTCCGTGCCAATCATCCGCGTCAGCATCGTCCGCACGAACTGCCGCAGCTTGTCTGCCGGCGGCGCACACGCGCTCCACTGCGGCATCGGCACCTGCGACTGCCGCAGCTTCGCCGCTTGTTTGACCGCCTCGATGTACAGCCGCTCCTTGTCGCGGAAATAATAATTCACGCCCGCCAGGTTCACGCCCGCCGCCTGGCATATATCGCGAACCGTCGCGCGCTCAAATCCCTTGTCTGCGAAGATCGGCCCCGCGGCGTCGAGAATTCGCGTGGCCGTATCGTCGTTAGGCATAGCGGAGAACGTCGCTGGCAGTTCGAGCAAGCGCAAGGATGCGAACAGTCACTTCAAACCCAATGTACGACCATTCGTCCCGACCGGCAAACAAACGCGCGACAGCGTATCGAAAACGACCGTCATCATGCCTGATCTATGCGTCATGCTGCGGACCATTCGCTCGGCCAGAGCGACCAAAAGCCAACCCGCCAAATCCTACCTGACAATTGCACCCTTTTGTCCGCGAAAAACCAGCCAAAATACTCCTCGCTGCCGCTCGCGACAAACTACCAAAACTGGTAAAATCCGAGTTGCGCCTAAGTCTGAATTCTGACTGAGGAAGACTAAGGAACCGGAGCCAGTTTGTGGACGGAGCCGCGCTTGTCAACGAGGTCTTCACCATTCCACTCACCGTGGATCTGAGCGACGAAATCTTCGCGCCGTTCGATACAGCGCCCGCCGTCGCGCGTCAGCATGCACCGGTCCACGCCACCCAAACCAAGACACTCCAGCGCGCCAACGGCAACCACCACGAAAAACCCTTCGCTCGAATCTTCCCCTTCCTCGCCGGACCCGAGCATCGACTGCTCTCACAAGCAGTCACGTCCGTCCTCGAAGACACGCCGTCCCCCTACAACCCGCTGGTCCTCTTCGGTCCCCCCGGCACAGGCAAGACGCATATCGCGCGCGGTCTCGCCCGCCGCTGGGCAACCGAAGGTCGCGGCCCGGTCGTGGTGGCCAACGCGGCCGATTTCGCGCGGAGCTTTGCCACCGCACTCGACGAAAACGAAATCGCCGCTTGGCGGTGCCGAGTTCGAAACGCGTCGCTTCTCGTCCTGGAAGATGTCAACCAACTCGTCGCCAAGCAAAGCGCCCTCGAAGAGCTGCGGCACACCATCGATGCGTTGCTCGCACACAGCGGTCAAATCGTGCTGACTTCGCGCCTGCCGATCGAAGGCATCGCCGGGTTGCCCCCGTCGCTCGAAAGCCGCCTGCGCGGCGGGTTGCTCGTCGCCATGCCCTTGCCAACGACCGCTACGCGGCTGGCGATCCTCGAACAATTCGCAACCACGCAAAAATTCGACCTGCCGCTTAACTCCGCTCGCATCCTCGCCGAAGGGCTGAAGGTGACCGTGCCCGAATTATTCGGCGCGCTCACCGAGCTGTACGCCGAGCAGCAGGCCGACGGCCAGCCCGTCCACCCTGAATCGGCCCGCCGATGCTTGCTCCTCCACCGCGGCCGCTTGCAACCCTCACTGAAATCGATCGCGGCGCTCTCGGCAAAGTATTTCGGGCTTACGGTCGCCGAGTTGACCGGTCCCACACGGCGGCGAGCCGTCGTGCAAGCTCGCAACGTCGCTATTTACCTCGCACGCGAGCTGATCGGAAAAAGCCTCAACCACCTTGGCCAGTTCTTCGGCGGCCGCGACCACACCACGGTACTTCACGGATACCGCACCATCGAAGAGCGATCGCGTACCGATCCAACGATCCGCCGCGCCCTCGACGAACTTCGAAAGATGCTCGCCGGGGCATAGGAGTCCCACGAACCAATTCAACGAACTTCGATGTTCATCGCCCCGGCCGTGGACAAACTGTCAATCCAATGTCGGAAAACGGCACGCAACCGACATCCACCAACACCCACCGGCGCGAACGCATCACGAACCGCTTTTCGCTAACGCCAATTGACCGCCAGCCGACATATGCCCGACGTGTTATCCACGCTGGCTTGCTTGATCAAACCGCTTGAACACCAACCACTTGCAAAAGCAATCGCATAGTAACCAACAATCGCGGCCTGCACACTGATACTACTGCTGATTTAGAAATACACTTACAGAACTATCCTGCCGCATCCCTCCCCTGCATTGCCACGACTCGTACTAGAAACCTTCCGACAAATCTCACGGCCATGAAAATCAGCTTCGATCGCGAAAAGTTCCAATCCGCTTTTCAAACCGCCGCCGCCGTCGCCCCCGCCCGCAGCCCCAAGCCCATCCTGCACAACGTCAAGCTCGAAGTCACCCCCGAAGGCGGCACGCTCCTGGCCACCGACCTGGAAGTCGGCATCCGCATTCAGGTCTCCGGCATCGAAGTCGAAACCCCCGGCGCCGCTGTGCTCCCGATCAACCAGATGGGTCAAATCCTCCGCGAGAACCGCGACGCCAAGCTCACGCTCGAAGCCGACCTGCAAAGCACGCTCGTCCGCGGCGAGCGCAGCGAGTTCCGCCTCGGCGCCGAAAACCCCGACGAGTTCCCTGCCGTCGCCGCAATTCACCGAAGAAAAATTCACCGAGCTTTCCGCCCGCCTCTTCCGCGAGCTGATCCGCCGCACGCTCTTCGCCACCGACAACGAAAGCAGCCGCTACGCCCTCGGCGGCGTGCTGCTGGAGATCAGCGACAAGGAAATCATCGCCGTCGGCACCGACGGCCGCCGCCTCGCAAAGATGCAAGGCCCTGCCCACTCCATCGGCGGGCATCAAACCGCCGACCGCACGACCATCGTCCCCATGCGCGCCATGCAGCTCATGGAGCGGGCCCTCACCGACTCCGACGGCGAAGTACAGCTCGCCGCCCGCGGCAACGACGTCCTGGTTCGCAGCCCGCGAGCCACGATCTACTCCCGCCTGACCGAGGGCCGCTTCCCCCGCTGGCGCGACGTGTTCCCGCAGCGGCAAGACGCCTCGAAGATCGAGCTCTCCGTCGGCCCGTTTTACTCCGCCGTCCGCCAGGCGGCGATCGTCACCAGCGAGGAGAGCCGCGGCGTCGATTTCAAGTTCGCCGGCGGCACGCTGCGAGCTTTCCGGCCGCGCCGCCGAAGTCGGCCAGTCGCGAGTCGAACTGCCCGATCGCCTACGACGGCGCCGCGCTCACGATCTGCCTCGACCCCCGCTATGTCAGCGACTTCCTCAAGGTGCTCGACCCCGAAAAGACCTTCACGCTGGAGATCAAAAACGCCGAGAGCGCCGCCGTCTGCACCACCGACGACGGCTACGGCTACGTCATCATGCCCCTCGCCCGCGACCGCTAACGGTCAAGCGTTCCCACTGGGAGAGGGTCCAAGGTGCAGCGGAATCACTGGAACGACTGAACCATTACCAACTCTTGAACGTCATTTAATGCCCCCCAAACCAATCGCCGACATCCTCGCTCAACTATCGCCCGCCGTGGATATGCGCGCGAACAATCGGCCGCCGTCTTCGCCGACGCCTGGAACGAAGCCGTCGGCGAGCCCTGGAACAAGTTCACGCAGCGCCGGCCACTCAACCGCGGCTCGCTCGAAGTGACCGTGGCCAATAGCACCCTGGTGCAAGAGCTGGGCTTCCGCAAAGCAGCACGTGCTCGCGACGCCTCAAACAACTCATGCCCGAACAAAACATCCGCGACCTGCGCTTCCGCGTCGGCAGCGTCGTATAGAAAGCCGCTCGACTATGCCTGCAGGGATGACCGCAACACAAACCACCTCGGCAATGACTACAATGCCGCGAACCTGGAACGACCACAACCGGCCGTTCGCCACACGTCCTCCAGCGACACCTCCTCCAGCGACTACAGCCCGCTGCCGCAGCAAATCCAGCCGCGCCCCCGAAACGCCGCCCGCGACACCCACGACGACGCCATGCGCGTCCAAGGCGAGTACGGCGCCGACCAGATGCAAGCATCTCTCGCGACCTCGAGCACGTCCGCGACCCGCAGCGGCATGTACATCGGCGACACCGGCATGCGCGGCCTGCACCACCTGGTCTACGAAGTCGTCGATAACTCGATCGACGAGGCCATGGCCGGCCACGCCAAGGACATCTCACGTCACCATCAACAACGACGGCTCGGTCACCGTCGAAGACGACGGCCGCGGCATCCCCGTCGAGCGCCACCCGCAGCTCACCGAAGAGATGGGCCGCGACGTCAGCACGCTCGAAGGCGTGATGACCGTCCTCAAGTTCGGCGGCAAGTTCGACAAGCAGGCCTACAAAACCTCCGGCGGCCTGCACGGCATCGGCGTCAAGGTCGGTCAACTTCCTCTCCGAATGGTGCGAGGTCGAGGTCTGCCGCGACGGCCACGTCTACCAGCAGGAGTACGAGCGCGGCGAGCCCACCGGCGCCGTCCGCCGCATCGGCAGGCCACCGGCAACGCGGCACGAAGACCACCTTCAAGCCCGACCCGCAGATCTTCGGCAACCTCAAGTTCGACTACGACATCGCTGCACAAGCGGCTGCAAGAGCTGGCGTTCCTCAACCGCGGCGTGCGGATCACCTTCACGGACGAGCGCACCGGCGAGGGCGAGAGCTTCCACTACGAGCGCGGCATCGTCGAGTTCGTCGAGCATCTCAACCGCGCCAGCGAGCCCATCCACCCCGACGTGATCTACGTCAACCGGCGAGCAGGACGGCGTCGAGGTCGAGATCGCCCTGCAGTACTCCAACGAGTACACCGAAAACCTTCACTCCTACGTCAACAACATCCACACCATCGACGGCGGCACGCACGTCTCCGGCTTCCGCACCGCGCTCACCCGCACGCTCAACAGCTACGGCAAGAAGGACGACCTCTTCAAGGACCTCACGCCCACCGGCGACGATTTCCGCGAAGGCCTGACCGCCATCGTCTCCGTCCGCGTCGCCCGAGCCGCAGTTCGAGTCGCCAGACCAAGACCAAGCTCAACAACATGCGAGGTCGAAGGCATCGTCAACAGCGTCGTCGGCGATTACCTCGCGCAAGTTCCTCGAGGAGAACCCCAAGACCGCCAAGGTCATCGTGCAAAAAGGCGTGCTCGCCGCCGAAGCCCGCGAAGCCGCCCGCAAGGCCAAGGCCCTGCTCCGCGAGCGCAAAGGCGTGCTCTTCGGCGGCTCGCTCCCCGGCAAGCTCCGCGACTGCACCAGCCGCGACGTCGACAAGTGCGAGCTGTACCTGGTCGAAGGCGATTCCGCCGGCGGCAGCGCCGAAGGCGGCCGCCTGCGCGAGTACCAGGCGATCCTCCCCCTTCGCGGCAAGATCATCAACGCCTACAAGTCGCGCGAAGACAAAGTCCTCGCCAACGAAGAAGTCCGCAGCATGATCTCGGCCATCGGCACCGGCATCGGCGAAGACGCCGACCTCGAGCGCCGCCGCTACAACAAGATCGTCATCATGACCGACGCCGACGTGGACGGCTCGCACATCCGCACGCTGCTGCTCAGCTTCTTCTACCGCCAGATGTATCCAACTGGTCATCGGCGGCCACGTCTACGTCGCCCAGCCGCCGCTGTTCCGCGTCCGCAGCAAGAAAGACACCTACTACGTCCAGACCGAAGAGGAGATGAACAAGCAGCTCCTGGAGCTCGGCCTCGGCGACGCGACCTTCGAGCCCGGCGACGGCCGCCAGCTCAAAGGCGCCGAGCATGGAGCGCCTCTGCCGCGTCCTCGCCCCGCTCGAAGATGCGCTCGTCGCCCTGGAGCGCCGCGGCATCAGCCTCCGTGCTCACGCGGCACGGGCAAGACACGATCAGCGGCAAGCTCCCCGAGTTTCACGTCTTCCTCGGCACGCAGGAGCACTGGTTCGCCAACCGCGACGAGCTCGATGCCTTCGTCGCTCAGCAGGAACAGGCCACCGGCGCCGAGCTGCAAGTCGGCGAGACCACCGCCAGCAAGGAAACCGTGCTCCGCCGCCGCGCCGCATCGCCGCCGGCAACGGCGACGGCCAGGCCGTCTTGGACAACGGCTTCCCCCGCGGCCGCCAGCTACACATCGTCGAGCTGCACGAAGTCCGCTCGATCAAGCGTGCGCTCAAGCAGCTTGAAGAGCTCGGCTTCGACATCCAGGACCTCATCCGCCAGGAGCGCACCGGCAGCGAGGTCCCGCGCTACACGCTCCGCCGCGGCGAACAGGCCACCGGCATCGAGGACCTCCGCGGTCTGCTGGCCGCCATCCGCGCCGCCGGCGAACGCGGGCTGCACGATCACGCGCTTCAAAGGCCTGGGCGAAATGAACGCCGAAGAGCTCCGCGACACCACGCTCGACCCCGACAACCGCACGCTCTGCCAGGTCACGATGGACGACGCTCGCGGCCGCCGACGAGCTCTTCCGCGTCCTCATGGGCGACAAGGTCGAACCCCGCCGCGAGTTCATCGAAAAGCACGCCCTGGAAGTCAAAAACCTGGATGTGTAGGCGCGGCCGTTTTGCACCCCATAGTAGCCCTCTCGCTCCGCGAGAGGTAGCATCCGCCCTGCTCGTTGCCTCTCCTTCTGTGTTCACGTCCCCGCACGACGCGCGCAGTCTTTTCATGCGGCAGAATATTTCATCTCGCGGAGCGAGATGACTACAATGGCGGCCATGATCGCTCGCGCGCACTTGCAGGTCTTCGATCCCAAGCAAGAGGTCCTGATCGTCGAGCGTCGCCTACCGCACTGGTCCCAAGCCGGCACTCTCTCGTTCATCACGTGGCGAACTTGGGATTCCATTCCTAAGTCGGTTCTTAACCGCTGGCTCGGCGAGCGCTGCGAATTCCTCAAGAGATATGGAATTGACCCGTGCGCGTCAAACTGGGCTCAACAGCTCCAACAATTGCCGCTCGAAAATCAAGAGGCGTTCCAGCACACGTTCGCAAAGCGGTGGAACGATAACCTCGATGCGTGCCACGGCGCCTGCGTCTTGCGCTCGCCGGCGTTGGCCAGAATCGTTGCCGACAGTCTGCATCACTTTGACGGCAATCGCTACGAGCTGACCGATTTCGTCGTCATGCCGAACCACGTTCACGTGATTGCGGCTTTTCCCGACAAACACTCAATGCTCGCGCAGTGCGATTCATGGAAACACTTTACGGCCACGCTGATCAACCGCGAACTCAAGTGACGGGGAAGTTTCTGGCAACAGGACGGTTTCGACCACTTGATTCGATCGCCCGACCAGTTCGACCAACTCCGCAGGTACATCGCCGACAACCCTCGCCGCGCCCAACTCAAGGACGGGGAATTCATCCACTTCTCAAAGCCTCTGTAGGCACCATGGAAGCCTCCATAGTAGCCCTGTCGCTCCGCGACAGGAAGCATTGCAGATACACTTATTGCACCCCATAGTAGCCGTCTCGCTCCGCGAGACGAGCATCGCACGCCCTTGGTGCCCGCCCCTTCGTAGCCATTCTGTTCCCCACGGATTTGCGATCACCGCCTTCTTGCCGTAATCTCTTCCTCGCCGCACGGCGCCTCCGTAATTCGCTTCCCCGCCGCACCAGGCACATCAGCCACAAGGCCACCGACACTTCCCTCATTCTGCGATCCCGATTAATCGGGAACCTAGCCTGCCCCAGTGCGCCGGGAATCAGCGTTCCCCGTTCCTATTGCCTCCGTTACCTCGGTCTCCTCTGCTGGCTCTTGATAATGCGGCTTGAGTATGATTCGGATCTTCGCGCAGTGATCGGAGTGTCTTCTCCGTTCCCTCTGTTAGCTCCTGTTAAATGCCCCTCGTAATTCGTATCCACCAGCCACTCCCTCCACCCATGCCGCCGCCAGAACCCGCCCCTCTCATCCAGGCGATCGAACAACTGATCGAGTTCCTCACCGCATTCGGCGACAGCGAGCACTCCCGCATCGCGCGATTCCGCGATTTTCTCGACCGCGTCCAACGCGAGACACCTGCCAAGCACCTGCTGCGCGACCTCAACAATTTCAAGGACGAAGTGTTCATTCAGGCCCGAGAGCAGATTTGGTCCGGGCGTACGCTGCCGGGCATGGATCAGACCCAAACCGAGCGGGAACTGCAGAAGCGGATCGGGGCTATCTTTGACGCGATCCATCCGGTCGAGCCCCAGCCGCCGGACGTCGATCTGGGCGGCTTTTCCGGTAGCGATCAGGTCCAGCACAAGCAAGTCTTTTGTCGGGGCAATCCGGCCGGCGGTGCGCGATGTGATTGAACGAAGCATCGCGCTGATCCAGAAATATTCGCACGCGCTCGGCCGCGGCGACTTTTCGGCGGCCTACGCGATGACCGATGCCGGTCTCCGCGCCGTCATAAACACCGCCGAGTTCGTGAAGGTGCACCAGGAGGCCGAGGCCGAGGTATCACGGGCCGGCGTTGCAATTCCTGATCGAGCGATTCGCGTACGTACTGACCGACGAATCGGCTCGACAAGACAGCAATACAAAGAAAGAAGGCTGGCCCAAGGGGACAGCCAAAGAGAATCGGCGATCCAGGGTCATCGGTTTTTGGATTCGTGACGCGGCCACGCGCGCCGGCTGCCGAGGATCCATCTGGATCAGTGAAGAAGCGAGTGAATATCGCGTTGCCAAATTCGATTTCTACGCCGATTGAGCGCCACAATGATCCAACCCAGTCCAACCTCCGTCCTCTCTGCGGCCTCCTGTAAATCCCCTGCCGCCGTTGGACGTTCAGCGTCGGGCACCATCCGCCTCGCATGGTCGGTTCGACGTTCACATGCTCCGCCTTGGTCATTGGTGCTTGGTCATTGGGGCTTCGTTTGGCATTCGCGCTTCGGCATTCGGATTTCCTCCCCTCGATTTGCGAAGAGCGCATGCTTGCATTAATGTCGTGCTCGCCACGCGGGTCCACCTCGGCGAGAAGCCGCTTCCCATGAAACCCCCCGCCCTCTCCGCCGCCGCCATCATGGACGCCGCGGCCCGCTGCAATCTCAACCGCATCCGACAACTGCTCGCCGACGGCGCAAAGCCCGAGCATCTCATGACCAAATCCGCCAACGCCGTCACCGAAGCCTGCTTCGGTTGGTGGGGCGGCTGGGAAAAACAGGAGAAAACACGCCTCGCCGTCGTGAGCGAGCTGGTGTCCGCCGGGTGTCGCGTCGAGGGCCAGGCCCTCTACCGCCCGATCGATCGCGGCGAGCTTGAACTTGTGCGGTTTCTCATCGAGCACGGCGCCGATCCGAACGTCATCGCGCCCAAGGAGTTCTACACCGGCGTCCCCAAGGGCTGCACTCCGCTTGGCGTCGCCGTTCAATACGGCCGAACCGAGATGGTCGCCGAGCTGATCCGCGCTGGTGCCGACGTTAATCAACGCAGCGGCGCAAAGTACGGCTTCGGTCTCAGCTCCTCGACTTCGCCGATCGTCAAGGCGGCCGCCTGCAATCAACCGCAAATCATTCGCCTGCTCGTCGCGGCGGGCGCAAACCCCAGCGTCTGCGACGCCGGCGACTATTACGGCACGCCGCTGTTGAACGCCATCGCCTTCGGCCACGAAGGCGCGGTCAAGGAGCTGATCGCGGCCGGTGCCGACACCAATCAGGCGGCGGGTCACGACGGCTGGCTGCCGCTGGCCTACGCCAAAGACAAGAAGCTCCCCCGCATCGTCAAGATCCTCGAAAGTGCGAAGGCGGCCATCCCCGAGAAATATGGCTCCAAGGAAGAGCTTGGCCGTGCCGCCCAGCGCGGCGACTTAAAAGCAGTAAAAGAACTATTGGCAAAACGCGCCGACGTAAACGCCCGCTGCAGTTTTGCGCCCGGCAATCCCGCGCCGCTCACGCTCGCCGCGGAAAAAGGTCACACCAAAGTCGTCGAGGTCTTGCTCAAAGCCGGCGCCAGGCACGACGCGGTCGATACCGCCGCGCCCCCGCCCTGTTCCATGCCGCCAGTGCAGGTCACGCCGGCGCGGTCCGTGCGCTTCTGGCCGCCGGCGCCGAGGTCGATTTTCAGGTCCGAGAGGCGTACGAAGGAATGGTCACGCCGCTGGTCATGGCCGCTGAGGGCGGGCACTTGGATGCCGTCCAGGCGCTGCTCGCCGGCGGAGCCAATGTCCGCCATCGCTCGCGCACCGGCAAGACCGCACTCACTTCCGCCGCCGCCGAAGGTCACTCCAAGGTCGTCGCCGTGCTGATTGCTGCCGTCAAGAAGACTGAGAAAAGCGACCGCGCCTTCGACACGCCGCTCTGGTGGGCCGTCTTCAACAGCCACGTGACATGCGTAAAACTTCTGCTCGCGGCCGGCGCCAATCCCCAGGCGACCGGATTTTATAAAGGCAAGAGCGTCCGTGCCCTCGACCTCGCCCGCAAGCCCCGCAAAAGCAACATCCTCGCCATGCTCACCAGCGCCTCCAAATCCAAAGCCCGTTAGGCCACCAACAGCCACTCGTGTCCCATCTGCGGCCTCTCGCTCCGCGGCCCTGCCCAACCCGCAACTCCAGCAGGGCCGTCCTCAGAACATGTACATATATACAATATTAGTCACGGTCGTCATCTGCCCTCTCCCAGGGGTCTCCGAGCCCTCAATGTCCCCATCCGTCCTTGGGCCAAAACCCCCGTTTTCCTCGGGAAATACGCACCTCACCCCAATTCCGTGCCGAGTGGTTGTTCGTACCACACGAAAATGCCCTGTTTACACGACCCGTTTTGATCCAAAACAGCCTCCAAGGCCCAAATCGATCATGTGCCCAGACCCTCCCCGCCAGCCCTCTACTTCCCCTCCTCCAAACAATAGAGATGCCTCTCCCCGCGCAAAAAGAGCTGCCGCCCGGCAATCGCCGCACTCGCGCTCGACCGCTTCGGCAATGCGATTGACCGACAGCCGCTGCGGCACAAGTCCGCTCTTGATCACGATCGTCGTTCCATCCAAGTCAGTCACATACACCCGCCCCGCCGCCGCCACCGGCGACGAATACACGTTCTCGACCCCCTCCAAGCGAAACGCCCCGGGTTCGTCCTTCCCCGTCCGCGCGTTCACGCGCGACATGATCCCCTGGTAATGCGTCAGAAAGTACAGCCCGCCCTCGTACAACAGCGGCGACGGAACATACGGCGTCCCGCGCACTCGGCGCCACGCGACGTGACCAGAGTCAGTGATATCTCCCGCCGCGCCGTCCAGCCGAATCGCCAACAGCGCCCGCTTGTCGTAGCTGCTGCCGGCGAACACCATCCCGTCCCCGTACACGGGCGAGGCCACGATATTCGACGACAGCCCGCCGCATTCCCAAATCACCTTGCCGTTGGCCAGATCGTACCCGCGCACGCGGCTGGTGCCGCTGACGATCACCTGCGGCTTGCCGGCGTGCTCGATGATGATCGGCGATGCCCACGACGTGACCTCGTTCCGCTCGACCCTCCATCGCTCGTCGCCGGTGCGCTTGTCGAGCGCGACGATGAACGACTTCCCTTCGTGGTCCCAGTTGACGACGAGCGTATCCTTGTAAAGCGCCGGCGAGCTCCCTTCGCCGTGCCCGTGCAGCGATTGCATCGGGCCGAAGTCGGCCTTCCAGACCAGCTCGCCGTCGAGGTCCAGGCAATACAGCCCAAACGAGCCGAAGAACGCAAACAGGTGCTCGCCGTCGGTCACCGGGCGAATTCGACGCCAGGCTGCCGGTGTAATGCCCTTGCTCGTGTGGAAGCGCCTCGCGCAGCGTCTGCTGCCAGACGATCTTGCCGCTGGTTCGACTGACCGCCAGCGCGACAAACTGATGGCGATGTGTGACCGGGAGATTGTCGTGATTGCCCGGCGCGCGGCTGGGCCGCGGCGGCAGCGCCTCTCCAAACGGAATCGCCGTGGTCAGAAACACGCGGTCGCCCCAGACGACCGGCGTGGAATGCCCGCGGCCGGGAATCTCCGTTTTCCAGCGGATGTTTTTGCCGTCGGCTTCGCTCCAAACCAGCGGCGGATCGGCATTCGGCGCAACACCCGTCGCCAGCGGCCCGCGCCATTGCCCCCAGTTATCGGCGCTCTTACCAGCCTCGTCCGCGCGCGACCGCCGCGCGAGCCAACAACGCGAACATTACGGCAAGGCGAACATATCGCAACGCCAGCATGCGCGATCCTCCTCAGAGGAAAGACGACGAATGGGCAATTGTGGCTCTGTTGGGCGGCACAGTCGGGAGACCGGCCACAACTTGAGCTTACCCGCCGAAGAGCACGTTGAGAACTTGCAGCGACGCCACCGCGCGCTGCGGCTCGCGGAGGCCTTCCTCCAAACAGCTCTCCCAGATCGAGAGCGAGTAACGTAAATACTGCTCGCGCGATTCATCCAGCATCGCCGGACCCACGGCGCGAATCACCTCGGGCCAGAGCCGGATGACTTCAGCCAACGCGCGATCGTCGCCGCTGATCGCGTCAAATACACAGTCGTCGAGTTTTTCCAGCAACTCGACCGCCTCTGCGCTGTCCACTGCCAATAACTCCGACGGCGAATCGATGAGGCCGTCGTTGTGGCGCGAGGCTTTTCGGTCGTTGTCGCCCGATCCGGCCCGCGCGGTGCGAGCGCCGGCAGCGTGATCGCTGGCGTGCCCCGCTTCGGCGACGCGGGGCTCACGTGCAAAAGGGGAGGTCGTGTTCCCCTCGAAACGGTCGGCGGACGGACCGTCGCCTCGCACAATCACCCCCGACTTCTGCTCGGCCGGCTTCGATTCGGCGGCCCGGGCGGGCGCAACACGTTTCTCTTTAATCGGTTCGGCCGGGGCCTGGTTCGCAGCGCCGTTGGCGCTGTACTCTGGGGAAAGAAACCGCGCGGACACCAACTCATCCAACCGCTCGATCAGGTGTTTGCCCAACTCGTCGAGGTTCTCCAGATGCAAACCGTCCTGTCGATCGACGAGAGTCGCGAACAAATCCCGCTGCCGGTCGCGCGCCAGGCATGCCTGCACATAGGCGGCCCAGCCGCCCAGCTCGCTGGCTGCGGCCGTTGGCGCGGTCGTCGGCGAGGTAAGTTCGACGATTCGAAACGCCCCTTGCCGCGCGAGTCGCTTTAACTCGCCGGTTGCTTCGGCGGCGAACAACAATTGGAACGCCCGCCGCTTGGAATACTTTAAACCCGTGGCGAACGAAACCTCTTTGCGGCAGCTTGCCGGCAACAGGTTCACAAGCGCCGCCACGATCGAGTCTGGGGGCTGGTTGGCGACCACCACAATCGGTTCGCCATGCACCAACAGATCAACCGCCTCAATGATCGCCTCTTTCGAATAGCGTTCGAAGAATTGAGCGACGAGCGCGTCATCGACCGGCGGAGCGCGGCCCGGCAATTGGAACGGCGGCAATTGGACGGGCACGCGGTCGTAAACCTTCAACAGGCCCTTGGCGGCCACTGCGCGGAGGATGCGGAACGGGTTTGCGGCGAACCGCGCCAGAAGTTGTTGTGGCACCACGAGGCAATTGGTGTAGGTGCGGTTACCGCGGCCGCTGTACTCGCCACCGGCAAGTTGAGTTTTCGAAATGCATTGAGCCCCACTGGGCAGGCGGAAGAAATTCACGCTGGCCGGCTCGCTGCCAGCGGGCGCCGCGAGCGAATCGTGGGACGGTCCCCAGACAGTCAACTCGCGCGAGTCGGCTTCTTCGATGCCGGGACTGCGAGCCACGAGGTGATAACCCGCCGCGTGGTCGTCGTGCGCCGATGTGAAGACCGCTTGTTCAATGAGCACGGTAACGTCTTTGCGTAGCGGAAGCGTTGGGGCGTCAAAGAAAGCCCCCGGCTTGACCGGGGGATTTGTTGCGTTGAATCACACCGCCGCGCGAGCGGGGCCTTAAGTTGCCACACGTGCCGCGGAAAATGCGGCTCACACCTTCATCTGCTGCACCAGCCATTCGAACGGCTCGACCACACCGCGCGGTTCGATTCGCAGCGGCGAAACCATCCGCCCGCGCCCCGGCACAAAGTGGTTCAAGCACGTGCCGGCCACGCCCGACGCGAAAAACCGGTGGTTGCGGAATCGCTCGTTGGCATGTTGCCACAAGCCCGAGGCGTGCTGCCGCGCGAACTCAGCCGGGTCGTCAAAGCAGCGCTCGCACTGATCGGCCTTGCTGAGGATCAATGCCACCGGACGGTGGCGCCGAACCGCGGCGCGGATCATCGGACAATTCGCTTAAGTAGCTCAACAGCTTCATGCTGAAAAAATCCTGGTCACGCGAGCCCTCCATGAGCTGTGATGCATCAATAAGGATCATAATCCCCGCGCACTTCTCCAGGAACGTGCGGATGACGCGGTACGTCGCGGGGTGGTCCACCTCTTCGAGTATCGCTTCGCCCGACATATCGGGCATGATCAGCTCGGCCAGGTGTTTTCGATCGTCCGTGCTCGCCTGGCAGTGCATCCAATTCCACTGATCGGGCTCGTTGGGGGTCTTATAGGGAAACTCGCGGCGCGCGAGCGCGGCGATCGCTGTTTGTTGCAGCGTAATCGAAAACGCGCCCGCGCTGAGGATTTGTAGGCCCTGGGTCCTGCGAGATAGCATGTCGAGCAGCATTCCCAGGTAGACGGTTTTTCCGACGCCGCTGGCGCCGATCGCCGCCAGCATGCGCGGGCGAACACGCTGTGCGTTGGCCTGATGCGCAAGCGCCATCGGCGCCTGGCACGAGTGGCACATCTCGGCATCGTACGTGTTGCCCTCGTCGCAAATGTAACAAGGGATCTGGGCCGCGTACTCCGCCAGCCGGTAGGACTCCATGGGAACCGTGCTCTTACTCATGCAGTTACCTCACAGGTGGCCAATTGCTCTTCATGGGCACTGGCGGGCACAGGGTTTTGCGACGTGGGATCGACCGCGAGGTCGCAAGTTCCCAGGACGCAGCGGAAACCGATATTGTGTTTTCGCGCGAGTGGGTGCTCGCCGCTGGCAAATTGGCAAGTCGCCTGGGTGTCAAAGTAAGTGTCGAAGGCACCCCCGCGGATATTCTTGAGGACGGAGGGTTCCAGATCTTCTTGCGTGGAATCGACGTAGCCGGCGTCGAAGTCGCCGAGTGTCCATTCCCACACGTTGCCAATCATCTGGTACACGCCCCCGACGCTGACTCCATCGGGGAAATCCTCGACCGAGACGGTATGACCGATCGAGGAGGTCCAAAGGTTGGCGCGTTCGCGGTCCATCGCCTGGCCCCACGGGAAGCGACGCTGCCGCCGAGTCGAAGTGCCGAGTGCCACCGGCCAGGCGGCCGCTTTCACCCATTCGGCGTCGGTCGCAAGGCGTTTGCCCACCCAGCGTGCGTAAGCGCAAGCTTCGTACCACGACACGCCGACGACAGGGTGTTTGGCCTTGCCGGGTTCGTATCGGCCGTTGCGCCAGAAGCGGGGCGCCGGGTTTCCCGAACGATCAACGAAGTCGAGGACGGCGGGCAGGATTTCAGGATGCCAAAGCGACGATTGCTCATAACCGCCGGCATCCACGAAGGCCTGAAATTGCTCGTTGGTCACCGGATAGCGATCCATGAACAGGCTGTTGACGCGGACGACCGCCTCGGGTACCTCTTGGAAACTTCCTTCCGGCTTGGGTCCGGAAAAATCTTGAAGCTCGATGCCGACTTCGCCCGTGGGTACAAGCGCCATCTCGTCTTCCAGCGAGTGGTACGCGCGCTGGAACATTTCACGTGTCAGATCGGGCGCGATCTGTGGACGCAGCAGCAGGCCGTAGCGGCCATCGAGCAGCATCTGCTCAACCAGCGAGTGGATTTCGCCGGGGTTGTCGTTGCGGCGGCGGCGCGGTGGGTCGGGGGCCGGCGGCAGTTCGGGAGTTGCGGTAGCGGTCAATTTCAACCCGTGCTTTCGACCGCGCGCGAATCGCTGTGTAAAACTTTCAGGCAATTGCTCGCGAATCAGTTTTATTGATCGCCACACCGCGTACGCCAGAATAGGGATAATGGCCCACATCAGGAACGTGCCGCGGCCGAACCATTGCATTAGCAGCGAGCCGATGGCGACGGCCGGCCAGAACCACGGCGTCTTTTGCAGCTTTCGCATTTTGAGCTTCATACGATCCTCCGGCTTCGTCGCCTCGGAGTGCTACCCAGGAAGTTGTGTGTTTACCGCTTGGCCTGTTGTTGGCGGCGTCTAGCGGCGTCTTTCTGCAACATTTGGAACTGATTCATCACCGAGCCCAGCACCGGATCAATCGAACCTGGTTGTTGCGGAGGCGCTGTCGCGACCGCAACTCCCCCGTTGGCTGCCGCGGTCGCAGCCGCGGCCATATGTGGGAAGTTGATCGTCGTGGTGGTTGTGGGAATTCCAGGTGCCGATTCGACGCGTTGCGCAAGCAATTGGGATTGCTTGTCAAGAATCTTTCGGAGCTGACGGAACTCGGCGGTCCATTCGGCACGTTCGTCGGTAAGCTGGCGCTTTTGCTCGGCAACGGTCTCGGAAAGCTCCTCGCAACGCTGGCGAACGGTCTCCAGCTCGGTTTCCAACTCGGCGCTCGCGTTCCAGGTCGTTTGAGCTTGCCGGGTCGGCGCTCGACCCGCCACTGCCGAAATCGGCCGAATGGGCTTGTTGCTCTTCAAACGCGCGGCGGTCTTCGAACAACTGGTTGCGTTCTTCGCGAAGCTTGCGTTCCTGTTGTTCCAGCCGGTCCCGCATCCGATCAAGCTCTCCAAAGAGCTGGCCCACAAATAAATCGATGCTTTCTTGACCGCTGCGCAACAGCGACAGCGTTTCGCGGACTGGAGTCCAGTCAACGCGAACGCGCGAGCCGGTTAATTGCGCAGTAACGGTGGACATGATGGTTTAAGTGTTGCGTTGAAATTAGCCGCACTGCCGAACAAAAGGCAGAGAAGCCCTGAATTGCTATCCCGGCCTCAGGCGAACGCCCTAGACAACTACCGGGCACAGGCCCGACGGGACGGGCCGCACCCGCAGTGGACGAGGGCGAGCGGAATTGGCCTTACTGGAAACGTAGGTCAGCAATCGATTCACGCAAACGTTGGGGTTGGGTTGCGCTTTCTGGGGACGGTTGGTCGTGGCGATGAGATTGCACACTCGCCATCCTGATTAGCACAATCATTACGACCGGTGTGCTGATATTAGTGGCTTGAACTCGTCTATTGCCATGAACAAAAAACGCAAGGCAAGGCAATCGACCCCGGCTGCTGTCGGAGAAACCCGACTGGGGGACACGGTGACCGTTGCCTGGATGCTAACTATGATGACGACGCTGGCCTGTCAAACGGGTATGGTCGTCGTGCGAGCAGCGGAGCGTTACCTACCGGGTATGGAGGCGCTACCGACACTGGCCGATCTCCTGTTGTTTTCGGCGCTTGTATTTGGGGTCATATCGCTGATGTTGGCGCTGGTAGTGCTGCATCTGCGGCGCACGCCAGTACCCCCCGGGATCACGATCTTCGCTATCGCAGTTGGACTGACCCCGCTGGCAATCGTGGCCTGGCGGGCGATTTCGTCGTGATCGAAATAAGGCCCTCAATGAACCGCTTCGAGCATGTCCGTCACAAGCCGCCAAGTACCTTGGATCGTCCGCGCGAGCTCGTAATTGCTTGCGCCGCCAATGCGCAGCAACGTGAATCTTTCGCACATCATCCGCACGGCCGGCTGCTGCGGCATTTCGCGCGTGATTTGCTGCGGCAACGCCAAGGTGCTCGACAAGATCGCTCGCGACGGCGCCGAGACGGTGCAGCTCGACGTGCATCGAACGCTCGCGCCGGTGCTCAAGCAGCTCAAGGGGGACAAGTACGAACTGGTGGGCCTGGAGCAAACGACCAACTCGACGAGCGCGTATGAGTTTCGCTTCTCTCGAAAGACGGCGCTGGTGATCGGAAATGAGCGGATGGGGCTGACCGATGAAGAACTGTTACTGATCGATCATGTGTGTGAAATCCCCGTGTACGGTCTGCCGCATAGCTACAACGTCCACACCGCTACCGCTATGGCACTTTACGAATACTGTAAACAGTACCCCCGGGGGTGATGATTACGGATTCATGGACCGTACAGTCTGCTCAGCCAGCTGACCCAGGCGGTAGTGGAGGGTATGAGCGCTGCGCACCCTCCCCCCTAAGTCCGCAGTCCCGCAGCGGAGATCGTCGTTGTAACCGGAATCTTCACTCGATGAGTTAACCGTGGAAGTCTGGGGAAACGATACCAAGGATTGGTCATTGTTCCCGACGAGTGGCGACTCCACGTCTTCGCCGCTCATGCAGAAATACAGCCACGGATCGGCTGATGAACGCGGCGCGATTTCTGAATTCGACTTTGATTTCGCCTCGGACCACACCACTGGGTCTGGCGGTTTTTCGCATCGTCTATTCTGCGGTCTTGATGGCCGAAGTCGCGCAACTGTTCTACTTTCGCGCATTGGTCTTCGACCGCGTACCGTATCTGCGCCGAGCGAGAACAGTGTCGAGCTGGCGTTGGTTTGTTGGCTGGCTTCGCTCGTCTGCCTCGCCCTCGGGTTATTTACGCAGCAGGCGGTGATCGTCAACTATTTGATGACGGTGCTGACATTCGGAGCTTTTCAGCGAGACGAGTACCACGGCGACCACATCTACATCGTGGTCAACCTGTTGCTCGTCGTCACTCCGGTTTCAGCGTGCTTGTCCTTGGACCGTTGGCTTGAAGGCCGACGCAACAGCCTGCGCGGCATAAAGATCGAACGCCCGTGCGCGCGTCAGCGTCTTCTACTACCACTCGATTGTCCTGCTGGGAATCGCGGTCGTCTACTTTGACTCGTTCCTGTGGAAGCTCGATCAGGACCTGTGGCGCGCGGGACTTGGCGTGTGGCTACCGATGTCGTTGCCGCATAACACTTGGCTCTCGCCGGAACTCTTGACCCGACTTCTTAATCGTGAGTCGTTCATCTGGTGGGCGAGCTTCATCACGCTGGCGCTCGAAGGTTCGTTCATATTTCTGATGTGGGTCCCCCGCGCACGACCGCTCCTATTTATCGTGGGGACCAGCTTACACCTCGGTGTGTTTGTGGCTTTTCCAATCCCGTGGTTCGCGCTGATGATGGTCGCGCTGTACCTGCTCTTGCTTCCATGGGACAAAATCGAATCACGGTGCAAAACGTCTCAGCCACAGATGGTGACCGCTGAATCCCCTCCAACGAACGCGGAGATTGCCGTAAGTCACTCCTGGCGACTGCGAGCGATTGTTGCGACCACCCTCGCGTGTCTTGTCCTCCAAGTGCCGTTTCTATCCGATATCCCTGTGGCGAAACGGATGCTGGGTATCGCCGACGCACCAGTTGAATCCACTGAAGTGCTCGCGGTAGTGAAACACTACGCTCACGGTCTAGCCGGTGTTTGCTCGCATGGCGTTTTTTTGGATGCACATTTTGAGGGCTACGATCACATCGTTGCGGTTGTTTATGTCGGTCCGGATGGCCAGGAAGAGTGGCTTCCCATGACAACACCATCAGGCCAGGCCGGTAGCTACGCCTCGGGGCGACAATGGGCACGGTGGGCGTTCCGTGGCTGCAGCACTTACATGGACTGCCAACTCGTGGCGCTGGGTGTGCGGGACTTTACCGCGTTTTGGGGAATTAAGCATGGCCTCGATTTGAAGGATGCAACTTTTAGAATCCTCGTGAAATCATATGTCCCGGCGCACGGCTGGCAGAGAAACCACTTAATCGATCAAACCAAGAAGCCGTGGCAAACGGCGGGAACGGCGCGGTGGCGGAATCGGCAGTTTGAATGCCGCATCGGCAACATCGAAACTGCGCTTCCAAGTAGAATTGACGAGTGTCTGCAAGCCTTGCAACCGGCGGTACACGTGGATTGGACGCCGGCATTCAGAGTGGCCGCTGAGCCTGTGGCACCGCGATTCTAAAGCGGCCCTACTTCTGGCGATTCGTCAGTTGTGCAGGCGTAATATAGAGCGTGCAACCGCAGTTGAGCGGCAAGGCGGATTTCCATATACTGGTGCACTTCCCGCCTGATAGCGTTCGCGCGACGCTCCTTGCGAACGATCTATGTACCGTCACGCCGACTTCGTTTTTTGCCGAGGTGTACTAACCATGCCCGATCTTGTTCCTGTTCACGGTGGTCTCGATCAGCCCGTCAATTGCACGGTTCCCGCCGCTGAAATCGCCGGCTTCAAGTCCGAAGCGGCCAAGCTCACGAAAGTCCCCGTTCCAGACGCCGATCTCTCGACGGTGTACCGCATCGGCGACGGGGCGCTGAGCCCACTCACCGGTTTCATGACCTCAACGGTCTACAATCGTGTGCTCGACGAATCGGTCATCGAAAGCAACGGCAAGCTCTACGCCTGGACCATCCCGCTTTCGCTGCCGGTCACCGGCGACGTGGCCGCTCAACTAAAGGTCGGCCAGAAAGTCGCCATCACCAATTCCAAAGGCGAGATTGTCGGCACGCTCGACATCGATGACATCTTCGCGTGGGACAAGCCGCGCTATCTCAAGAGCGTGTATCTGACCGAGCGGACCGACCACCCGGGCGGCGACATGGTGCTCAAGCAAGACGCTGACAAGACGCACCTCTTGGGCGGCCGCGTTCGCGCCCTGCCGCAGCCGAAGCACCCGTCGTTTGGAAAGTACGTTCGCTCTCCGGCGGAAGTGCGATCGCAATTGCGCGAAAGGGGCTGGAAACGTGTCGTCGCGTTTCAAACGCGGAACCCGTTGCACCGAGCACACGAGTACGCGCTGGTCTATGGACTGGAGCAGCTCTTGCGACAAGGCCATGACGCTGGCGCATGCCTGATGCCACTCGTTGGCGAAACCAAGGGGGACGACGTAAACGCCGAGATTCGCATGCGGACCTACGAGGCGCTGATCAACCAGCGCGGTCTGGGCGAAGGGCGACAGCGACGCCAGCCTGTGGAGCCCGCGAAAGGAAAGTGTGCCGGATCGCGTGATTCTGCTGGGCGTCGACATCAAGATGTTCTACGGCGGGCCGAAGGAGGCGATCATGCACGCGATCTATCGGCAGAACTACGGGTTCACCGATATCGTCATCGGCCGCAAGCACGCCGATGCCCCGTACCACGACGGCTCGGCGATCTGGGGCGACTTTGACGCGCAGGAGATCTTTGGCAAGCTCAAGGGCGATCTCAAGATCCAGCCGCTTAAGGTCGGATTCGCCGCGTACTACGATTCAGTAGGTCGCGTGGACCTGATGGAGCTGCACAAGGACGAGAAGCCGGTGTTCATTTCCGGCAAAGACGTGCGCAACACGCTACTGCGCGGCGAGCAGGTGGACCCGCGGATCATGCGGCCGACCACGTCAAAGATCCTCGCCGAGGCGATGGTTACCAACGCGTAGATGCAGGCACTGTCAGATGTAGTACATTTCCGTTTCGCCTTTGAGGCTGGCCACCAGGTCGGCGAAGGTGATTCGGCGGAGCATTTCCTGCTCCTTGCGATCCACTTCGCGCCAGGCGCGCAAGAGCGCGCGTGTCATCGCCGAGTTCCTGTCGGTCGCGCTGGCGATCGGATCCTGTCCTTCGATCACGCTCATCACATCGGCCAGCGCAATTTCTTCAGGTGGTGGCGAAGCTGATAGCCGCCGCCGGCGCCGCGCGAGCTTTGTACGATTCCCACTCCCTTAAGCTGCAATAGGATTTGCACCAGGAAGCGAGAGGGAATGCCGTGCCGATCGGCGATGTCGCGAATGCGGACCGGTTCGCCAGTATGATACGACTGCGACAACTCGAGCACGGCGATCGAGGCGTATTCCGTCTTGGCGGAGACCTTCATACACGGCCCGAAAGTGCAATTCAGCGGAGTGCGGGTGAGCCGCATTGTAAGGAGAAGCGGATGAGAAGTCATTCCCGATGCTGCCTCGATTGCCAAGCGATTGATTTGCCGCGCTCGAATTCTCATAATCACGGCGATCGTTGACCCTTCATAAAGACTCGCACTTCTGGAGATTTTGGGTAGTCGTGTAAGAAGCAGCCTTGGGTCACGTATAAGCTAAGGGCAAGTTCGTTGCGCGGTCCACAGTAAGAGCATCACCAGCGGGGGTTTCAACATGATAAGATCGATCGCTTTCTTCGCCCTAGCCATCGTTGCACCGACTTTATTTGCCGCCGAGTCGCCACTCGCGTGGCCACAGTTTCGCGGACCGGGCGGGTCCGGAGTGGCCGACGATCAGAAGCCGCCGATTGAGTTCGGCCCGGACAAGAATGTGAAGTGGAAAGTACCGGTCCCCAGCGGGCTTTCGTCGCCGATCGTCGTTGGCGACAAGCTGATCCTCACGGCGTTTGATAACAGCAAACTGCTGACGATTGCCTATAACCGCGGCAATGGAACCGAAGCATGGCGCGCCGAGGCCGCAGCGACAAAGATCGAGCATTTTCACAAGACCGAGGGCAGCCCTGCCGCATCCACACCCACTACCGATGGCGAACGAATCGTTTCGTATTTCGGCTCATGCGGCCTCGTTTGTTACGATCTGTCGGGTAAGCAACTCTGGAAATTCGAGCTGCCGACGGCTTCAACCCCCGGCGACTTCGGCAGTGGGGTTTCACCCATCTTGGCCGACGGCCTCGCGATTCTCGTCCGTGACCAAATGCAAGACGCAAGAATCCTGGCGATCGACGCGACTACGGGCGACCTCCGCTGGGAAAACAAGCGGCAGTCACCAGTTTCGTACTCCACTCCGATCGTGTGGGACACGCCGGCCGGAAAGCAAGTCGCGTCGGCCGGACACGCGAGATTGATCGGCTACGACCTGAAGTCGGGGAAAGAGAAATGGTCAGTGGCCGGGATTCCTTCCGGGTGCTGCTCGTCGCCGGTCACTGCGAACGGCAACCTTTACTTCGCCGGCTGGTCGCCGGGCGGCCCGGACGACAAGGAGAACCAGATGCCATCGTTCGACGGCTTACTAAAGCAACTGGATGCGGACAAGGATGGGTCCTTGTCCCGGGCGGAAGGCGAAAAAATGTTCGAGGGGTTCTTCGACAGTCAGGATACGAACAAGGACGGCAAGGTCTCGCGCGATGAGTGGGACACGATCATCAAGTTCATGACCGAGGGCAAGAACGTCGCCTTTGCCCTGAAGCCGGGTGGAACCGGCGACATAACCGAAAGCCACATCCTCTGGAAGAAGACGAGGGGCTTGCCATACGTCCCGTCGGCGATAGTGTATCGCGGTCAATTCGTCATGGTGAAGGACGGCGGCATCGTCACCGCCTACGACACGAAAACCGGCGAAGAGGTGTACCAGAAGCGCGCCGCCGCTTCGGGCAGTTATTACGCTTCGCCCGTGGCCGCGAATGGACACATTTATTTTGTGTCGTTAAGTGACGGAGCGGTGACCGTCATCAAAGCGGGGAGCGGCGAGCCGGAGGTGGTGGCTCAGAACGCGCCGCTCGGCGAACGAGTATCGGCGACGCCGGCGATCGCCG
Source organism: Pirellulales bacterium (assembly GCA_963829655.1). Lineage (GTDB taxonomy): Bacteria > Planctomycetota > Planctomycetia > Pirellulales > JALHPA01 > JBBDYH01. The sequence goes on along the minus strand of CAWHJG010000002.1, from coordinate 2,372,286 downwards.
ACGACACTCTATATGTACGAACTGCCGGCCACCTTTATGCGTTCGCGAAAACAAAATAAAGCATGGCGTTCGCATACATATCAGGCACGCGTCACTCCGTCGTTTGTTCGCCTTCGAAGCTCCGACGTAACGCCTCCAACGCACTTGCACGCGGCGACCCGAGAAGCGGCCGGAGTTCGTGAGTAGATAGATTGCTCACGTACAAACGGTCGCCGTCGGCAAACAGCCGGAAGCGGGCCTCGCCTTGCAAAGTATCCATTGTAATGGTCTGGCACTTGAAGTGTTTTGTTTGGACTTGTTGCTGCATCAGCAACTTAGTCGATATCGAGCTTCCCAGAGCCAGAAATAATAATGGATAAACAATCCATCTTTCGCGGTCCGACATGGCAAACATCTCCCTGATTTACTCTGTCGCACCCAATCGCCGGTCGATTTGTTGTTGATAGATGCGAGCCACGTGCGGCTTTCCGGTCGCGATGGCGGTAGCGGCCTTTTGGCGAAGTTCGGAAAGCTCGTCGTCCGACTCTTTGCCGGCCGCTTGCAGTCGGCGAATCTCCACCACGCTCAAGTCGGCCCGGCCGGCCGAGCTGGATCGCGCTCCCGCCAGCCGCGCACGAAACCGACTGTTTGCATCATCACCGCTCGCTGCGCCAGCGCCGTCAAGATCGTTCGGCGCTGCGGCCGATTGCCAATCCAGGTGGCAAAGCGCGTTCGCCGGCCTTCAGCCGATCGATCCGTTCGCGAACGACGCTGGTCCGACTTGTCGGCGGCTGCATGAGTGCGGCCGGACCGAACACCGGCGCGATGCCGCCGCCATAGTCGCCCATCACAGGAATGAGACCGGTGACGAACGGCCGCTGCGTGGTCGCGGCAAAGAAGCCAGGCACACCATTGGTCACGGTAAGGGAACCGGCGGTCGCCGACAGGTTGCGCGAGGAACCTTGACCGGCTCCGAAATTGAACCCGCCGCCGCTTGAGTCGAAGAAGCTGTCCCCGATGTTCACTGACGCCGTGCCAATCGTGATCTGCTGTGCAGACGCGTTTCTCGTCGCGCATATCGAGAACAGCACCGCGACCAAGAGATTTCTGCAAAAGTCATTGCGCATCTCAACACTCCGTTGAATCTAGCCCGGCCGCCACGCGAGCTTTATCTCGCGTCGGTGTTCGGGATGTTTTTCGTCGAGCGCGAATAATTGCAACTCCGCGCCTGTGTCGGTCAATCTCAGCTCGGTCCAGCCATTCGGCGCCTTGGCGTCGAACACATACCCCACCGGAGGCAGGTTCACCAAATGAATCTGTTCTCGCTGGCTTACGCCCCATTTGTGCGAATGCCCGAACACCAGGCACTTGACCTGTCTGTGGGGTGTCAGAATCTCGAAAAGCGCCCCACTGTCACTGATTCCGCCAAGGTTCGCGCCCGGCCGCGCACCCGCGGGATTTGGAAAATGATGCACGAAGATGATCGCCGGCTTGTCGCCGTGCGCTTCAAGCGTTTCACGCAACCAGCGCAATTGTGCCTCGCCCAACTTGCCGGTGCCTTTATCGGTTTCGTCGAGTGAATCGAGAAGTAAGAGATTTGCCCGGTCGGATTCGATCAAGCCGACATGTCGGTCGGCGATGAAACGCCCATTGGCATTGTGCTTCTCGGCGGCGGCGCGGTCGGCCGGGTGCTCGACCTTGTCTACTGCCCGCCAAAATCGTTCGCGGTGGTCGTGGTTGCCCAGGAGCAGATGTACCGGCATCTGGGCCCGGCGAACCGGCGCGACAATCGACAGAAATGTTGAATAATCATTATCCTGGCCATCATCAAATGCCAGGTCGCCAGTTACCAGCAATCCCGTATGGCGCGTGTTGCGGCAAGCACGTCATTGCACACGCGCGTGAAGTTGTCGGCCATCACCGCATTCATCCACGATTTGGTCGCGTCGGCTGCGACGTGCGTATCGGAGAGAAGAGCCCACGTGTGCGGATCCGACTTGATTATTTCGTCGGCCAACACTCCCCGCGGCAAGTAGGCCGCGGCGCCAACAGCAGCAGTTGTCCTCAGAAAACTTCGTCGTGAAAGCCGGGGAAGGTCGATCGGCATCCGGTTCGCTTCGATTCAGGAGAAATGAGTATTCGAATGGTTGAAGCTCATTATCGCCCGTTGTTTTGTTCGGCTGCAAGCCGTGGCGATGGCGGGTTACAATAGGAACCTTGTCTTTAAGTACCAATCGGTTGCAATGCTACCCACGCAAGATCAGGTTTCGGCCGGCGGCGTCGCGTTCCGCCAAAACGCACAGGGAGCGATTGACGTCGCCTTGATCCTGGTCGGCGAGCGCGGCCGATGGCAGCTCCCTAAAGGAACGATTGAGACCGGCGAGGCCCCGGAAGCGGCGGCCCTCCGCGAGGTGCGCGAGGAAACTGGGCTGACCACCGAAATTGTGGAGCCGCTAGACGTGATCGAGTATTGGTTCGTGGGCGATTCCCACGGCCGCCGAACGCGGTTCGAAAAAAAGGTGCACTTCTACCTTATGCGGTACCTGGCCGGCGACGTAGCGGATCACGATGACGAAGTCCGCGACGTGCGCTGGATGCCCCTCGATGAAGCCATTGAGAAACTGGCGTTTAAGAACGAACGGCTCGTTGTCGAGAAGGTGCGCGACCGACTTCGAGCCAAATAGTTGCGACGACATGCTCAATCGCCGTGCTTTTGCCGTAGCCGCGACGAGAGCCGCAACAGCAATTGCACCCGCTCAAACTCGTTGAGCCAATCCTGAATGACGGCAGCCAAAAGAGTCTTATCCGGTGCACCGATCCCCGTGGGGCACGACGGACCAAGCTGATCGCGCGCCAACTGCCGGTACTTGGCCAGTGTGCGGTCCCCGTACCAGCCGATCAGTTCACTGTCTTCCGCCAGAAACACCACGACCGGCACTCGTGCCCCACCACAAATCTTCAGCTCGCCGGCCAGGTCGGCGTGCGCATCGCGGTCGAAATAGCGAATATCCACGGCCGGCGTCGCCTCGGCGAATCGCTCAAAAATCGGGCACTGGTTTACGCAGTCGCCGCACCACGCGCCGGCCAGGCAGAGAACCTTCATGGGACGCTTGAAGCCGGTCAACAGCTCGCGCTGGGCCGACGCTAGCTCGAGTTCGTTGTACACGCTCACCCAGCGCCGCCGGTGCGCTTCGCTTCCGTGATTGTCTAGGAACGCATGATACTTCAGGCCCGCGTTGAACTTGGAAGCGTAGTCGAACATGGAACTCGGGTTGGTAATGAGGCGCGAACCGGTGCCGTATTCAACTACTCGGCCCGCCGAGCATTCTAACGCGCAACTGCGTCTCGTGATTTTCGCCGTCGGCGACAGATTATGAGCACTCCCGCAACCCCGGCAATCAAGAGCGCAACCGCGGATGGCTCAGGCACCGTGGCCAGCGCCGCCGCTGCAACCGCCGCCGCGTCCAGCCGCCCGCGCCGAAAGAAATCATCGTCGCCGGGAATCCCGATATCAACCGCTGTGCTTAACAGCATCGCCTCGATCTCGTCGGGCGTCAGGTTCGGGTTGATTGACCAGGCCAACGCCGCCGTGCCCGACACGAGCGCCGTGGAGAAGCTGGTGCCATCGATCCGGCCGTAACCGGTTGAGAGTGTCGGATCAGCGACGATGATGTCGTCCGCCGGCGCCACAATATCAACATGTGGACCCCAGCTGCTCCCGTCGCCACTGGATGTCCAGCGTGCGTCGTTGCGATCCGTGCCGCCAACGAAGATTATGCTCGCGAGGTCGGGTGTGGCAAGCAAAAGATCGAGGTTGCCAGTTCCCATAAATACAAGCGAGCCGCGGCTGCGAGCGTATTCTGCCGCCAAGCCCACGTCGCCATAACTGCTCGGGCCAAGAAGATAGGATATATTGATGACCCTCGCACCTTGATCGGCGGCCAGGCGAATGCCTTCGGCGATTGACTTGAAGTTGGTCGTCGCCGCGTCGCTGGTGATGCGAACGGGAAGGATCGTAAAACTACCGATGCCCGCGCCGCCGATCCCGTTATCGACTCCCATTGCCGCTACGCTAGCCACCCAGTTGCCGTGACGCAACAGGCTCGTCCCGCTCAGCATTTTCTGATTCGTCAATGGTGGCAAGAGCGTGCCGGGGGGCGAAGGCGGCTGCGGTGGGGCGATATACGCGGTCGTTAGCGGCGCGAGCACTCGGCCGGAAAGGTCCGGCGTTGTAGTGATCACGCCGGTATCGAGCACAGCCACGGTCACTGAGGAAGAACCCAGGCTCGCCATCCAGGCGTTCGGCATTCCGATCTTCTTCAAGTACCACTGGTGATCGAGTGCGTTGGTAAAGTACGGGTCGTTGGGCAGGAACTCGGCGCGAGCATCATTCGCAGAGCAGATTGTCGCCAGCACAATGACAACAGCACGCCAAGCGCACCGAGAGCGCTCAAACTGCCAGGCTGAAGCCAAATTCGTCATCGCGATTGAGTTCCGGATCGATGCGCTATCGCGATTTCGGTTTGGAATAGCGAATCCGCATCGTGGCGGAAGTAGAGCCGCCCACTCAATTATAGTTACCGCCTATCGCCAACCAATAACCAATAACCTGGTGGTATTCTTCAAATGCCCGGAATTCGCTATCCGGCTCATCAATGCAAACGACCCGGCTGGGGTCAGGGCCTCGCCGGGTCGTTTACGTGAAAGGGGTGGCTAACGGGAATCGAACCCGTAACCTCAAGAACCACAATCTTGCGCTCTAACCAATTGAGCTATAGCCACCGTGTGTAAGAAAGGACGAACCGTTGTCTTGCCCGTCTAAGTTATCAGGAATAAAGACGCTGACAATCCCCTGATAATAGACACAGCGTAAACCGGCAAGGTTCGTTACAGCCACCGTGGCTCGCGCTTTTCCAGAAACGCCGCGATCCCCTCGGCGGCTGCCTCGGTCGTGCGGGCGGTGGCGCTCACGCCCGCGCCGGCCGCCAACAATGTCGTCAAATGCTCGCCAATCGTTTCGTTCAGCATCCGCTTGGTCAAGAGCAGCGCCTCGGGCTGCGCACTTCGCACATTCGGCGGCGATCTGCTGGCCACGCGGCCAAAGCTGGCTCCCGTTTAACAGCTCGTGTGCCAGGCCAATTCGATAGGCCTCCTCGGCGCTAATTGTTTGTGCCGTCAGTAACAGTCGCGCGGCATGCCCCCCGCCCAGCCTGAAGGTCAACAGCGGCGCGACCATCCCGGCAACCACGCCGCGCTTTGGCTCCGGAAGCCCAAACGTCGCTTCGCGCGCGGCCAGCACGACGTCGCACGCCAACACGAGACCTAGCCCGCCCGCCATTACCGCTCCTTGCACAGCCGCAATCAGTGGCTTGGGAAATCGCAACATCGTCTCCAACAAATCGCGATAGGCGGCCGCATCTTCATGCCAACGTGCTAATGCATCACTCTCCCCGCTCGCTGCCAACATCTCGGTCAGGTCCATGCCTGCGCAAAACGCCGGGCCGCTGGCGGCTAGAATCACGGTGCGCACTCCGCGCTGCGCATGCAGCGCGTGCAGCGCCTGATCCAGCTCGAGGATCAAATCGCGTGACAGCGCATTCCGCTTTTCCGGCCGATCGAGCGTGATCGTCCCGGTGTGGTCGTGAACGTGGATTTTGACAAACGGCATGTTTTCCGCGGTCGATTGCCCGCGCCGAGTTACTCCGGCAGCTCCAAATCGAGAATCGCCGTTCCGAGTAGCTTACCCTGAGTGTCGATCCGCAACGATTGGCTTGCGCCGCCAGCCAGGACATTGTACAGCACAAAGTTCAACGCTTGGATGTTCGGTAGCTCGAACCGCTCGACGCGTGTGGCCTCCAAGCCGCGGAAGAACTCACCCACGCGCTCCGCCGTCAGATCGCGGTGCAACCGCACGTAACCTCTCATGTCATAAGCTACCACGCCAATGTTGGCGTGGTTCCCCTTGTCACCGCTGCGAGCGTGCGCAATTTCGCCGAGCTTCATTTGCGTTCCCAATTCACTCGATGCCCCATTCCTTGGCAGTCCGCACTTCCACTGTTGCCTTGACCAACGTCTTCGGAACGAGCGTCGGCCAGTACGCGAACACATGCCGAACCTGCGGCCTTCCAGAGGCATATCCGGCAATCCCGGGCGGGCCGCTGGTGACCAGCGGTGCGAATTCCTTAGTAAATCGCTCGACGGCGGCATGCGATAAATCGGACGCGGTCACACGCATGACAGCCTCGCCGCCCGCGGCTAGTTCCAGCTTCGTCCCCGGAACTCCCTCCCCCGCTCCCAGACACTCGACATTAAAAGTCGCGAGCGAATATCCAGCCCGTTCCACTCGCTTACGGATCATTTCGCCGCATGCGCGTGCCTTCTTAACACAGTCATCGCCATAAATCAGCAGCATGCCGCTCGCAGTAAAACCATTCTGATACGCCAACGACACCTTGTAGGTGTCGGTCGCTGCGCGACCCATCGCGCCCGCGCACTGCCACTCGATCGCGGGCGACTTCCTGCAACTCCACGCTCGTGAAGTCCACGTCCACATCGGGTGTGAGATAATGCCGCGGGTCGCCGATTTCGTAAACCAATTGCTCAGCGATCGTCTCTCGATTCACCGCGCCGCCGGTGCCGTCCGGCTTGGTGATCACGCATGAGCCGTCAGCTTCCAGCTCCGCGATGGGATAACCGACGTCCGCGAGATTCAGCTCCTGCCAATGGCGATACAGACCGCCGGTCACTTGCGCGCCGCATTCGATTAGATGCCCCGCCACGCTCGCACCGGCCAACTTGTGCCAATCGTCCCAACCCCAGCCGAGCTCATGAACGGCGGGTCCGACCGTGAGCGAAGCATCAGCGACTCGCCCCGTGATGATGATCCTCGCGCCGTCGGCCAGCGCATCCGCAATCGGTCTCGCCCCAAGATAAGCGTTCGCACAGACGATTGGCTGGCGCAATTCGGCAAGCGGCTCGCCGGTGTCGAGGTTCTTGAATTCACATCCCGACTTTTGAAGCTCTGATAGCCGCGGCAAGAGATCATCGCCAGTGACAACGGCCACTGTCGTGCCGCCTAGTCCGGCTGCCGCAAGTATGTCATCCGTCCGCCGAGCGCACGCAATCGAATTGACTCCCCCGGCATTGGTGACGATTCTCAGCCGCGTTTGCTTTTGCAATGCCGGCACAAGGCTTGTAAGCACGTCGAGAAAGTCATTTGCGTAGCCGGCCTGCGGGTCTTTCTCCCGCTGCCGAGCCAGGATCGACATCGTCAGCTCGGCCAAATACTCAAGCGTAAGATAATCAACCGCCGCACGATCGATGGTAACTCGTGGCGCGTCGAGATTGTCGCCCAGGAATCCGGCGGCGTTGGCAATACGAAGCGGCATGCGGGCTAGCTTACCGCAAACGATGCTCGCTTGGGAACTGACGGCACCGCTGCGCCGTCCGCCTTACCGCGCGACGAATCGCTTTCGCGCCGGGCTATTGACCACCGCAATGCCGACCCAAACGAGCGCGGCGACGAGCGTAAAGCATCCCAACGCCAGCGCACCGCGCGAGCCGAGCTGTTCGGCCAAATATAGAATCGCGCCCTTCACCGCACGATAGCGTCCGGTGTTCGCGACATCGCGTCCCGTCTCGAGCTCTAGCGCGTAAAAATAGCAGCTCGCCGCCAACAGCCCGACAATGACGGCCAAGCCCAACGGTTTCTGCACGGCTGCCCAGATCGCCGACTGCTCGTCGATACGTGCCGCCGGAGCAATCCGCTGCCGCAGCGTCTCGAACAACAGGTTTAAGCGGTCGAGCTTCGCGATATAGAGTGACAAGGCGTGTGATGCGCCTTCAAATTCAAAGTGGACATGGACCGCACGGTCTTCTTCCACAAGCTCAACGGCCGTGACATCGCAATACGAAACCTCGACGGCGAAGTCGGGAACTACCGTCGTCGGCCGCTCACCCACCTCCAACCGCACTCCCAACCGCGCCACCTCTTCAACCGACACCGTCCGGCTGAGGTAAACGCAGTCGTGCGTTACCACGACCAGCCGCATACCGTCGCCGTTGGGCGATTGCCAGACGAGCTGCCGGTCATCACCGCCGGCCGCCGGCACAATTGTCGGCGCGAGCGGCTTCGCGGCATCGGCCTTTGACACACGGTCGCGATCAAACTGCGGTTGGTCGAGAACGGCAGGCATGGCGCGTGACCCTAACTTTGCTCAATTACGGGCCGTTTCCCTGGGCCAAAATCCACCCGCCTCCGGCGGCAAGCAAGTATAGGTCAGTCATTTTGCGTCCTTTATCGGGAGCCGATTCCGCAGCCGGATCGCTTTTCAAAAGCTCGCTTTGGATCTCGTCCTCCTGATTGTCCCAAATTCGGGCGAACGCTTTCGTCGACGCACGCATCCAAAGCTCCCGTTCTTCTTTGTCGGTCCCTTCGGTCCAATAGTCGTCCATCATTATTCTCCTTACACTTGATACACCCCCACCCGGAACGGCTCCTCGCTCGCCAAACGCGTTACCGTCTCCAGCGAGTGAATTAGCACATCGCGAGTATCCGCCGGGTCAAGGATCGCGTCTACCCAGCCTCGAGCGGCCGCGTACCGAACGTCCATCTGCCGCTCATAGTCGCCCTTCACCTTGTCGCGCAATTCGGCCAGCTCTGCCGCATCCACTTGGTGCCCCTGCCGCTGAAGACTCTTGATCGTCACGTCCAACAGCGTCGAGGTCGCCTGATCGCCTCCCATCACCGCGTAGCGGGCGGTCGGCCAGGCAAACATCAGCCGCGGGTCAAACGCTTTGCCACACAGCGCGTAATTGCCGGCCCCAAACGACCCACCGACGATCACGGTCAGCTTCGGCACGCGACTATTGCTGATCGCGCTGACCAGCTTCGCCCCGGCTTTGATGATTCCCTCGTGCTCGCTGTCGCGGCCGACCATAAAGCCGTTCACGTCCTGAATGAATACGATCGGCAGCCAGTCCTGGTTGCAATTCATCACGAACCGCGCGGCCTTGTCGGCGCTGTCTACATAGATCACGCCGCCGAATTGCAGTGGCCCTCCCGACGGCCGCACACGATGTTTTTGGTTGGCGACGATCCCGACCGCAAAACCACCCAGCCGCGCCGTGCCACATACGAGCGTCTGCCCATACTCGGCCTTGTACTCCGCGAAGCTCTCTGCATCGACCAGACAATCTATCACCTCGCGAACTTCGTAATCGTCGCGCCCATTCGCGGGCACAATCTTGTAGAGTTCCTCGCCTGAACGGCTCGGTGGTCGCACATCAATGCGCGAGAACGACGCGGCCGGCGAGGTCGAATCCACGGCCCCCAGCGCCGCAAGGCGCTCACACACACGATTGCTGCCTCATCGTTCGGCTCGCGGTAGTCGATCGTTCCACTGACCCGCGAGTGCATTTCAGCGCCGCCCAGGTCCTCGTGCGAAACATCCTGACCGATCGCGCTTTTCACCAGTGCCGGTCCGGCTAGATAAAGTCCCGACCCCTCGGTCATCACCAGTTTGTCGCACAATACGGGCAGATACCCACCGCCTGCCACGCAGTTGCCCATAATCGCGGCGAGTTGCTGAATTCCCATCGCCGAAATCACGGCGTTGTTGCGAAAGATGCGGCCGAAATCGTCCTCGTCCGGAAACACATCTTCCTGCAACGGCAAAAACACGCCCGCCGAATCCACCAGGTAGATCAGCGGCAGCCGGTTTTGCATCGCAATCCGCTGTGCCCGCAACACCTTTTTCGCAGTCGCGGGAAAAAATGCACCCGCCTTGACGGTCGCATCGTTCGCAATGATGACAAACCGTCGCCCCGCAACCGTGCCGATGCCGCAAACGACGCCCGCCGCCGGCGCCCCTCCCCATTCGCCATACATCTGCCAGCCGGCCCATAAGCCGAGTTCTAAAAGGTATGAACCGGCATCTATGAGCCGATCAACCCGCTCGCGTGCCGTTAGCCGGCCCTTTTCGTGCTGCCGTGCAACAGCGGCCGAACCACCTCCATGGCGGATCATCGCCTCATCGTCACGAAGTCGCTGCGCAAGGTCCGCCAAGGCCACCGCAGTAGTTGTCTTCATAGCGATGTGGCAACTCCCATTTAGGGATTCCGTCCCATTTCAATACGGTAACCCGCAATTGCTACCAATGCCGTGGTACATCTGGATTGACGCAATCTTTTTATCAGTAACGGTTTAAGCCAATCCACGTGAGCCGGCGCGACGTTGGCATATACGTTGCGAAAGGGGTGTCTCGTCTGAGACGCGAAAGGCCATAAGCCAGTAAAGAGTATCACCTGTAACAAACGCCGACCCACGCCGCCTAACAAATAGAGGAGTTTAACATGAACGCGAAAATCTTCAGTGCTGCTCTTGCTTTCAGTTTTGGCCTTGCCGTCGCGAGTTATGCCGCCGACGTCCCGCAACAAGACAATCAAGGCGAATTGCAATTCAATGGCGCCCAGCGTGCAGCCGCCAACGACAACGGTCGCCAAGCCCGGCGAAGTGCCGCCCGCGACTTGGTAGGTGTCAATGTTGGCAGCTTTGCTCCGTTAGCCAGCAATCGCTCTGACAACGTGGATATATTCGGTTATGGATATCATCACTCATCCACCGCAGGCGGCGACATCCTCCGCGGCCGTGCTCAGGTGATCAGTGCCACGGGCCAAGCCGTTAAGAACGTGAGCGAGGCGTTGGTCAACCGCGAAGTCGCCCGGGATCTGGCTATCGACAATAGCTACAAGTTCGTCGAGACGTATTGGGACACCCGTCGCCTATGGAAGGACGAGCGAAACTACGAACGGGGCCAGCCTCTCAGCAGCGACCAGCTCGTGCAGCTGTCCCGCGATGCGGCCCCCGATCGCCTCAGCCCCCGCGACGTAAACCCCACAACCAACGAAATCAATTGGCCCGCCGCTCTGAAACGACCTGAATTCGCCCCGCTGCGAGCCTTGGTTCAAGACAAGTTCAACGGCCGTACTGTATCGAACACCGGTATCGGCAGCGAAACCGAAGCGGCTATCACGCAATTGGCAAAGGCCATGCAGGTCGAACTGCAATCGCAGCTCCCGACCATGACCACCAACGAGTACATCGTCGCCAAAAGCTTCCTCCGCAGCTTGCCTTACGAAACGCGGTTCATGCCGGCTGTCCAAGGACTCGCCAGCCGATAACACACGGACCGGAGCCCAGTTCCGCCTGTGCTATACAAAACTCCTCTTCCCCCAAACGCGGGCTTCCACATTCATGTGGAAGCCCGCTTCTCTGCGCTGGTTCGCCAAGGGGGATCGGCGATCCGTTTGTGTGGTTTCCCGCCGAATCAGGTTGAGTCGCGATCCATACCAGACCTCGTTCCGTACTCATCAAGGTCCCTGGCCTAGTGCATATGCACCTGATGAATGCATTCGGACAAACTTTTCGACCAATGTTGCAATATTCCCACACGTGGTCCCCGAATGGTTGAACAAGGGCAACGGCAATCACGCCAGCCGACATTCGATCGGCCAAAGGAACAGGTTTCTAAGTTCTTACGGTGTATTCAGTTAGCTTGCGCCGCACAGGGATACGGGGACTCTGCCGGCACTCCAGGTGCTTCTGTATGGGTCGCCGACCCGCTCGATCCTGTTATTGCATTCGGGCGATCGGGGATCCTTCGAGCCCTAGCCTGGAGCAGCACCTTTGTCGAGAACTCAGAAGCCCCGTCCCCGCAACCGTAAGGTCCCTTCCTCACGAACCGTCAGCAAAGCAACTACGAAGCAACCTCGCACTCGTCCTCTACACCAACGACGTACCACCACGATGGACAACTACGAAGTGCTCGACGATGATGCCACGACCCTCGAAACCGAAACCACCACCCGTGCCGATCGGGGCGACTTCGATCTCTACGACGGCGGCTACAAGGCAGACGGGTCGGCAGACTCGGCCGACGACACGTTAATCGAAGAATCGTTCGCTGTCTCTGAGGGCAGCGAGCAGATCGACGATCCCGTCCGCATGTATCTGATGCAGATGGGCGAGATTCCGCTCTTGACCCGGCCGCAGGAAATCTCCGCCGCTCAGCAGATCGAGTACACACGTACTCGCTTCCGCAACACAATGCTGGCCAGCGATTACTTGCTTCAAGGCGCGGCCACTCTGTTGCGAAAAGTGCGCGATGGGCAGCTCCGTCTCGATCGCACGATCGAAGTTTCGGTGACCAACACCACCGAAAAGAAAAACATTCTCAAGCGCCTGGCTCCGAACCTCGCCACTCTCGAGCATCTGTTGCGGCAGAACCGCAAGGACTTTGCTGTGGCAATAAGCAAGAGCCATCCGATGCGGCAACGCCGCATTGCCTGGTGCCAACTGATGCGGCGACGCACGAAGGCCGTGCGCCTCGTTGAGGAGATGAACTTGCGAATCGGCCGGCTCCAGCCGTTGGCCGACAAGCTCAAGGAAATCTCCGCCCGCATGGTCTGCGTTCGCAACGCTCTGCGTGAAGGCGAAAACAATACTCTTGGCCGCGTGGACGAGCTGCGTGCCGAGCTGCGCCAGTTCATGCGGATCACGCTCGAAAGCGCCTCCACGCTCGACCGCCGTATCCAGCGCACCGCCGTCCTGCAGTTTAACTACGACGCCGCGAAACGCGTCCTCTCGGCCGGCAACCTGCGGCTGGTGGTGTCGATCGCCAAAAAGTACCGCAACCGCGGCCTCAGCTTCCTCGACCTGATCCAGGAGGGCAACACGGGCCTGATGCGTGCGGTCGATAAGTTCGAATACCAGCGCGGCTACAAGTTCAGCACATACGCCACTTGGTGGATACGCCAGGCGATCACCCGCGCAATCGCCGACCAGAGCCGCACTATTCGTTTGCCGGTGCACATGATCGACACGATGAGCCGCGTCCGCAACGCGCAGCGCGAGCTAGTCCAACTGACCGGTCGCGAGCCTAGCGTAGAGGACGCCGCCCAAGCCGCGGGCCTGTCGATCGAAGACACGCGCTGCATTATGAAGATGACGCGCCAGCCGCTGTCGCTCGACCAGTCGGTTGGCGACCACGACGACAGTTTCTTTGGCGAATTCATCCAGGACCATCGCGAAGATGATCCGCTTTATGAAGTGAACCGCCAGTCGCTGAAGAGCCAGATTGCCGACATGCTCGAAGGGCTTAATTACCGCGAGCGCGAGATTCTGCGGCTCCGCTACGGCCTCGCCGACGGCTACTCCTACACGCTTGAGGAGGTTGGCCAGATTTTCTCGGTCACTCGCGAGCGCGTCCGCCAGATCGAATCCAAAGCGGTCCGCAAGCTCCAGCAGCCCAATCGCTGCTCGAACCTCGCCAGCTTCATCGACGGCATCTCCGCCGTCACGCGCATGGAAAACGCCACGCTGGGCACGATCTATTAGTCCAGAACAACCCGTCTCTCTCCGCGAACGCTGTAGGCTGGGTTTCCGGAGCGTGGGGAAGGCCCACGCGCGACCCGCCCCTCTGTCTCAACACCGCACTTCTGCGGTATCTTGACCGGCAATCTGTGTCGCCGCGCGCGAAGTTTGGGATTTCGCGCCACTCACTCTCAGCTTGCCGCACCGCGCATGGAAGAAGCTCGACCCTTTCTGCAAACGCTCGCGCTGGTGCTCTGTACCGCCGCCGTCACCACCGTCCTTTTCCAACGGTTAAAGCAGCCGGTTGTGCTCGGCTATCTCCTAGCCGGCATGATCGTCGGCCCCTACGTCCCGATCCCGGTCCAAGCTGAAACTCGATACGTCGAGATGCTCGCCGAGCTCGGCGTAATCCTGCTGATGTTCTCGCTCGGCATCGAGTTTAGTTTTCGGAAGCTGCTTCGGATCGGACCAACGGCTGGTCTCATCGCGCTGGTTCAATGCAGCCTCCTCTTGTGGCTCGGCTTTCTCGCTGGTCAAGCCTTCGGGTGGACGCGTTTGGAAAGTCTCTATGCGGGCGCAATGATATCCATCTCGAGCACCACGATCATCATCAAGGTCTTCGAGGAGCAACGGCTCCAGGCCGACTTTACGGAACTCGTTTTTGGCGTGCTGATTGCCGAAGACCTGATTGCAATCTTCTTGATCACGCTGCTCACCACTCTGTCCGAAGGAGGAGACCCATCGGTCGAAAACCTCGTCGTTACCGCCGGACAACTCGCCGGGTTTCTGGCGGGCCTCGTCATCGTCGGACTATTGACCGTCCCGCGACTCATGCGCGCCGTTGTTGCGCTCGATCGTCCCGAAACAACCGTCGTTGCCAGCGTGGGCCTGGCATTCGGGTTCGCTTATCTGGCACTTCGGTTCGATTACTCTGTCGCGCTCGGTGCATTCATCGCCGGCAGCCTGGTTTCCGAGTCGGGCGTGCAAAACAAGATCGAGCATGCAGTACAGCCAGTGCGCGACATTTTCGCCGCCATCTTTTTCGTCTCCGTCGGTATGTTGATTGATCCGGCCCTCATCGCCCAACATTGGTTGGCCGTAATGGTGCTGCTGGTCGTGGTGCTCATCGGAAATATTGTCGGCGTCACGCTTGGGGCCTTTCTCACGGGCCAGAGCATCCAGACCTCCGTGAAGGCTGGCATGAGCCTTGCCCAAATCGGGGAGTTCTCGTTCATCATCGCCGGCGTCGGCGTTGCCAGCGGCGTAATCGGCGATTTCCTCTACGCGATTGCGGTCGCAGTCTCGGGCATCACCGCGCTTTTGACTCCGTGGCTCATTCGCGCCGCCGAGCCGGTTGCGGCCTTCGTCGATCGCAAGCTGCCACGGCCGCTGCAAACATTCGTCGCACTCTATGGCTCATGGCTCGAGCGTCTCCGCACAAGCGCAAAAGACCAGCGTAATCGCTCAATCATCCGCCGCTTGGTCGGCTGGCTGGCACTCGACGCCATCGTCGTCGCGGCGATTGTGATTGGTGCATCGGTTGAAATTGACCGAGTGTCCGCTTTCATTGAAGAGCAACTGGGGCTGTCGGATATGCTGGCGCGACTGGCGGTCATCGCGGGGGCCGTGGTCCTTTCAGCGCCGTTCTGGATTGGTATTGTCCGCGTCTCCCGCCTATTGGGTTGGGAATTGGCTAGCAGGGCTTTTCCCGCCGCCAACCCGCAGCAGCCTGACACAGCCGATGCACCCCGTCGCTTGCTCGTCGTCACGCTACAATTGGCGATCATAGCGTTGGTCGGCACGCCCCTGCTCGCCATCACGCAACCGTTTGTGCCCCCGCTGCAAGGCGCCGTGATCCTGATCCTCTTGCTGGGCTTGCTCGCCTATTCGTTCTGGCGGAATGCGACCAATCTTCAGGGACATACTCGTGCGGCCGCCCTGATTCTCGCCGAGGCACTTGCTCAGCGAACGCGCGACGCTCGCGCCGCTGTTGAAGATCAACCGTCGGCTCAGCTCGATCGAATGCTCGTCGGCCTTGGCTCTCCCGAGGGCGTAGAGATTCTCGCCAATAGTTCGGTTGCGGGAAAGACGCTTGCGGCAATCAATCTACGCGGCCTCACGGGCGCCACGGTGCTGGCCGTGCGCCGCGAGGGCGACACCGTGCTCGTCCCAGCCGGCCGTGACAAACTTTTGGCTGGCGACATCGTCGCCTTGGCCGGCACCAAAGAAGCAATCGAAGCGGCGAAAGCGCTTTTGCTCGGGCAAACGGCTGCGTCGGACGGGATCCTATTTTCAAACAAAGTTGAGTGATTCGGTCTTTTATCGAGGCGCTTCATCCGCCAACACACATCGCCCCTCCGCCCATTCGCGCAGCGTCACGACCTGTTCCCTCATCAATACCGACAACGGCCGCGTCGTGCGAACCTCTTCCAACAAGTGCGAGTCGCTTAGCTCCACGCTGGCCGCAAACGCCGAATACAATGCCGACACCACCGCCTGTTCTAATTCGGCGCCGCTAAACCCTTCGGTCGCCTTCGCCAATTCAATCAATTGATACTTCGCTGGATCGCGCTTGCGCCGCCGCAAGTGAATCCCGAGAATCTGCTCGCGAACGGCCGCGTCGGGCAAATCGACAAAAAACACCTCGTCGAAGCGACCTTTCCGCATCAGCTCCGGAGGCAGTGCGGCAATGTTGTTCGCCGTGGCCACCATGAAGATCGGGCTCTTGTGGTCCTGCATCCACGACAACAGCGTCCCAAACATCCGTTGCGACAGCCCGCCATCGGCGCTGGCCGCCGATGCCGACGCAAATGCCTTCTCGATCTCGTCGATCCACAGTACGACCGGCGCCATTGTCTCCGCCTGAGTTCAGCGCCTCGCGCAGCCGGTTCTCGCTCTCCCCGATGAACTTTTGATAGAGCACGCCCGGATCCATTCGCAACAGCGGCAGCTCCCAGCTTGCCGCCACGATCTTCGCACACAAACTCTTGCCGCAGCCCTGCACGCCTAACAGCAGCATCCCCCGTGGCGGCTCCAGCCCAAACGCCCGCGCGGGTCATACATTCCCCCGCGCCGCTTTGCCAGCCATCGCTTTAAGTTCGATAGTCCGCCCATTTCGTCGAGGGACACGTCCACCGCGATCGATTCAAGACACCCCGTCGCTTGCAGCAGGTTCCGCTTGTGCTCCACGATTCGCGGCAAGTCCTCCGGCGTCAACGCCCCATCGTCGTGAATCGCCGCGGCGATCACGCCGCCCTGCCTCCGCCGCCGTCAGCCCGCGCAGCGTCTGCACCATCTGCTCCAGGTCGCGCTGCGTGAGCGAATGCTTGACCTCCGAATAGCTCCGCTCGCGAATTTCGCGGAATGTGCCGCGAACGACTTGCTCCAGCTCAGCCACGTCGGGCAGCTTTAACTGCAACGGTACGGTCAGTCTGCGGATGTTGTCCGCCAACGGCTGCATATCGACGAGGACCAGCGTAACACTCGGCCTCGTGTGCAAATCACGCAGTATCCGCGCCACATACGCATCGCGACAATGCACTCCGAGGTCCTTGAATAGGTACACCGCGCGAGCGTCCTGCCGGGCGACGATATAGTCGAGCGCTGGCGCGGCCTTCCCCGGTTCGACGATTGCCGGCGCATCAAACGGGCGCGTCTGGCGCAGCCCCGCGGTCACCGTCCACTCAAACAGCGGCATCCCCAGCTCATCGGCCGCGCGACGCACGGCCTCCGTCGCGCGCGGCTCATCGTGCGTCTCGATCGATACCAGCGCATGACCCGATTGAATGAGAAGCTTGAGTTGTTGGAGCATGTCAAACCGAAGGAAAAACTCTAAAAACCCAGTTCAGTTCGTTGTAGCATAACGCACCGCGGCTTGTTCTGGTCCACCGCGCTGACAACAATCTAGCGCACCCAATCTTGACCCTCGCAGCCACGCCCATGTACCGCTCTGAGCGAATCGAGCTCGTCCAAACTCCGATCATCCCCGTCGTCGGCGAATGGATTCGCCAGCATCCGGGCACGATCTCGCTCGGTCAGGGGGTGGTCCATTACCCGCCTCCGAAGCAGGCGATCGATTGCATCGCCGACTTCCTTGCCGAGTCTCAGAATCACAAATATAAACTCGTAGACGGGATTCCGCCCTTGCGCGAAGCGCTCATCGAAAAGCTCGCCCGCGAAAACGGCATCCACCTTAGTGCCGCCAATTCGCTCGTTGTCACCGCGGGCGGCAACATGGCGTTCTTTAACGCACTCGCTGCCATCGCCGACCCGGGCGACGAGGTCATCCTGCTGTCGCCGTACTATTTCAACCACGAGATGGCTGTTGGCATGCTTAACTGCCGCACGGTCATCGCGCCAACCACCGCCGATCATCAGCTCGATGTCTCACAAATCGCAGGTCGCATCTCGCCGCGCACGCGAGCGGTCGTCACAGTCTCGCCGAACAACCCGACCGGCGCAGTTGATTTGCGCGAAGCCATCACCGCGGTCAACGACCTCTGCCGCGCGCAAAACATCTACCACATCCACGACGAGGCCTACGAATACTTCGTCTTCGATGGCGCGAAGCACTTTTCCCCTGCCTCGGTTCTTGATTCGGCCGACCACACAATCTCGCTCTTCTCCTTCAGCAAGGGCTACGGTTTCGCAAGCTGGCGAATCGGATACATGGTCATGCCGTCGCCGCTGCTCACGGCCGTGAAGAAAGTCCAAGACACAGTGCAAATCTGCCCGCCCGTCATCTCACAGTATGCGGCAACGGGCGCATTAACCGCCGGAGCCGCCTGGTGCCGACATCAGATCGAGCCCTTCAATCGCGTCCGGCATCTCGTCCTCGACGAACTCGAAAAACTCTCCGGCTTCTGCCATGTGCCGCGCAGCCAAGGCGCGCTCTACTTCCTTATCCAGATCGACGCAGCGCTGGACCCGCTCGTCCTGGTCGAGCGTTTGATCCGCGAGTTTGGCATTGCGGTCATTCCCGGCACCACCTTCGGCATCACCAGTGGCTGCTACCTCCGCATCTCCTATGGCGCACTCGACGCCGACACGGTTGCCACCGGCGTCGGCCGGCTTGTCACCGGCCTGCGCGCGCTCCTGAGCCAGTAACAGTCGGTGAGTGATAGCACGCCACTGCTCTTGGTCCGTTCGCCCGCCTCGCTTACGCTTCGCGGCGTCACTGGCCGAGGAGAACTTCCCGTTGCCGCAAACGCTTGAAAAAACCGCCTCCCATGTGGCCGCTGCCGCACGGCACTGCCCCGCACAAACCCCGCCGCGTCTCGCGCCTTGGACTCGCCCGCTCTTGATCATCGCGCTGGTCGCCGTCTTTATCGTTGCCTCGTGGGCAGCCGCTCAAAAGACGTCGCTTTCGCTCGATCTCCGCGGCGACGTTCGCGCAAAAACTCAAGCCCTGCTTGAGAACACCGCGTTCAAGGCCACCGGTTCCGGTGATCGCATCTGCGACCAGCCGTGCCGCGTACAGCTTGCCTTGAACGACGGTGGAAAGCTCGACCACGGAATTGCGCTCGCCGCCGTAAGCGAATCGGGCGGCCGCGCAACCAGCCTGTTGCTTCGCGCAACACCAGCGAGCCTCTCGGCGACCTACGACGAGGCTACAGAGATGCTAGTGGCGCTTGCATTCCCAGATGAAGAAATCGCGCACTTAGACGACTGGTTTCGCCGTGCCAAGCACGATGCCCGCGCGGCGCAATCCTTCCTTGCCCACCACCAATCGGCCGATTGCAGCCTCCGCCTCGGCATCCTCCGCGCGGACGAAGACCGCCACTGGAAGATCGCGCTCGAACTCTCGTTCGATTAACTAGCAATTGTGCGGCGGCTATCCAGGCTACACACGCGCAGGTACTCCGCCTCCGATCACGAGGAGTTTACTCAAACTTCGTCGTCTAACTCCTCTTCGTCTTCTTCATCCTCGTCGTCGTCCCAGTCTTCGTCGTCTTCGTCTTCATCCAGATCGTCTTCCTCTTCTTCCTCGTCGTCCTCAACCTCTTCCCATTCCTCGTCCACGAAGTCCTCTTCTTCGTCTTCATCCTCATCGTCGTCTTCGTCGTCGTCCCAATCGTCTTCGTCTTCATCCTCTTCGTCTGCGTCCTCTTCCTTGGCGGCAAACGCCTCGGGGAGTAGGCAAAGGACTTCTGCGCACAGCGTGCGCGACTCGTCGCACATCTCCGTGACGATTTCGCGAGACAAAACAATAGCCATTACTGCGGATCCTCCTGGTCTTATGTAGTTGCCGGAATATTCAGGTCCTGGCCCACGCTCGGGCCAAGGTGTGTTTCATTTTCTGCACCGGCGCGGCCAGAGTTTCGGCTCGCGGCAGCTCGTCCAGATGCCGCAGGCCGAAGGTCTGCAAAAACCGCTTCGTCGTTCCGTACACCAGCGGCCGGCCAAGGTCGTCGGCCCGCCCGACGATCCGCACCAGGTCCCGCTCCATCAACTGCCGCAGTATGTCGCCACACTGCACGCCGCGAACCGACTCCACATCCGCACGTAACACAGGTTGCCGGTACGCCACCACCGCCAGCGTTTCCAATGCCGGCGGGCTCAGCCGCGTGTGAACCGGCGACTGCAACAACCGCCGCAGCCAGGGTCCAAACATCGGCCGAGTCATCAGTTGAAAACCGCCCGCCACTTCCTCTACGCGAAACGCACAACCGCTGTCGTCGTGAATGCGCATCAGTCGGCGAACCAATGTACGTGCTTCCGTCCCATCCGCCAAGTTCGCCAGTTGAGCTATCTTACGACTCGAAAGTGGCTCGCGAGCGACGAACAATAGTGCTTCGACGCGTGCCATCCGCTCATCGCGCAGCCATCGGCGATCGTCCGCACGGCTCGCCGGCGGCGCCGCTTCGTCGGCCGCGTCCGATTCAGCCTTGGTTTGTACCAAGCGCCACATCGACGACCGCCGTCCCGCACCCGTCGAGCGTCGCGCCGAAGCGGTCGGCCGCTTGACCGGCCACCCACCACGTTGGCTCGCCCGATGTCGCATTTGCCCTCGATTGTGAAAGCGGGGCATCATACGCCCGAACGGGGTCGGCAGCAACACTTTAGCGTCGTTTTTTTAGATGGCAACAGGGTCGTTTTTCGACCGCAACCGGCATAGCGCCAGCTTGCCAATCGTAGGGGCTAGAAAGGCCCTACTGCACCTGCCCCCGCCAGGACTCGATCTGGCGAACGACGGTGTTCATCGCCCGGAGCGGATCGCTGTCGGTGGCCACAAATGCGACCACCGCCTCGGGCTGCGTACCGGCCACCTTGCAGAAAAAGCGATAACTGTCCCCCGCCGGCGTCAGGCTCTCCAGCAGATAATAGGTCGCTCCCATCCGCCGTAGCTTTCCTTCCGCCTCGCGGAAGTACTCGGCCGGGAAATTTCCCACCGCCACAGACGCCGCCGTGACGGACGGCTGGCCGGGCGTTTGCTCATAGACCGATTGTTTCACGGGTGTGTGCAGCGTGCCGCTCGTGGCGCCCCCTGCGTGACGGACACTACCGGCCGCTGGGCCCGCTTGCGTTACCGGCGGCAGCGATATCGTCGTGCCGGCCGCCGGCGTCGCAGCGCCCGGCGAAGTGGTCGTCGAAGAGCTATTCGTCGTGCCAGACTTGCCGCTCGCGGCCGGATTGGCTGGCAGAGCGGGAGCACTGGTGCTCGACAGAATCGAGCCCGAGTTCCCCGCGCTCGACGCCGGACGGAACATTGGCGAGTTCGTCGTGGGCGCCGATGACGACGCGGCCTTGGTCGCTTTGTTCGTGATGCTCTGAATGAACTCGCGAATGACTCTCGGAGTGTCATTCCCGAAGATCGCGAACAGCGGCACGGCTATGAAGCACGCCAGCAACACCGCCGCCCGGAGCGTCATTACCGCCGAGTTTTGCATCACTCCCCCACCGTCGGTAGTGCCGCTTGTTTCGTCGAGAAGACGACGCTCCTGCCGTGTCGCCCATCTATCGTGCGCCGCCGATCCATGGCGGGGCGGGATAGTAGCAAGGCCGGTTCCGCTCGGCAAGGTCGCGCAGGGCCTATCGCTTCCGTTCTATAATGCTCTTCGGTCATTCACTTCCAAACCTCCTCGGCTGCCCCTTGCCCATCTACCTCGACCACAACGCGACGACGCCCCTATTGCCCGAGGTGGCGACGGCCATCGATGAATGCTATCGCCAGTCGTTCGCCAACCCTAGCAGCCAGCACGCCGCCGGTCGCCGTGCGCGCCAAGTAATCGAGGACGCCCGCGAGGCAATCGCCGAGTTGCTCGGCGCGCGGCTGACTGGCCGCAACCCGGACCGGCTGATCTTCACCAGCGGCGGCACCGAATCGAACAACCTGGCCATCCGCGGGTTGGCCGGCGACACGCCGGGCGCATCGGAATCTCGGCCATTGAACACCCTAGCGTGATCGGCCCCGCCGAGTTCTTGACCGGCGTTGTGGTGCAGCCGTCTCGGCTGCATGTTGCTAAAGCGCAGCCGTCACGGCTGCATGAGCAGGCGGGACGCCCGCGCCACAATGTTGAGATCGTCCGTCTGGGTGTGGATCGAAATGGCGTCGTGCGATCCGACGAACTCGACGCGCTTTTGGACGACAGCAGACCCATCCAGCTCGTCGCCGTCATGATGGGCAACAACGAGACTGGTGTGCTCCAGCCCGTCGGCGCATCGCCGAGTTGTGCAACAAGCTCTTAGTTCCCCTGCACACCGACGCGGTGCAAGTCGTCGGCAAGCTGCCGGTCAACTTCCACAACCTCGGCGCAACCACGCTTTCGTTCGCGGCACACAAGTTCCACGGACCGCGCGGCATTGGCGGTTTGCTGGTGCGTGGCGACGTGCCGGCTGGCGCATTGCGGCCGCTCATGTACGGCGGCGTGCAGGAGGGGGGATGCGGCCGGGCACGGAGCCGGTCGCGCTCGTGGTCGGCATGCGCTTGCGCTGGAGCTTTTCGCTCGCGAATTCTGCGAGCGACTGAAACGCATCACCGCGCTTCGCGACCGATTTGAGACGCGGCTTCGTTCCGCCGTGCCGAACAGTGTCGTCAACTCCGCCAGCGCGGATCGCTTGCCGCACACGAGCAACGTTTCGTTTTCCGGCCTCGATCGCCGAGCGCTGGTGATGGCGCTTGATCTGGAGGGCGTCGCCTGCTCGACCGGCTCGGCATGCGCCAGCGGATCGAGCGAGCCCTCGCCGGTTTTGATCGCGATGGGTCTTGCCGACGAATTGGTCGCAAGCAGCCTGCGCTTCAGCTTTGGCGCAACCACGACCGAATCCGAGATCGACGAGACGGTTGCCATCATTGGCCGCGTTGTCGCACGTATTCGGGGAGACCGGTAGAGGATCCTGTTGAACCGCCACGACAAGGAGAAACTCGTGCGCGGCCATGCAGTGCATGCGTGCGAGGGAACGACCGACGGCAGGGCTTTAATCAAGATGAATTGTTCCCCATAGTGATTCGTGATTGGGGGGCCCCGAGTTGTGGGGAACAATTCGGGGGTCTGGCGGTCGCGTTTTTCGCAAGTACGGGTGTGCGTGAATGTTATGGAATACGTAGGCATCGTGTGAGGATCGATTTATCAACTTCATGAATGTAGGCGGTGGCGAATAAGCGTCTTGTAAGCTCCGGGGTTATTGGCACTGGTCGCGCAAAGGCTATGGGCGTACATAACATGAACTAGTATACATGTGACGCCTCGGTGGGTCAAGGAATCCGAGAGGTATGTGGTGGAAATTATTACAGATATGCGATAAGGTATTATGGGATAAGGGTTGAGGGGCGACGTAGTTGTGAGCCAGACCCGGCACCGAAAAAGGATTACTTGATGAAACGAACGAAACAACGACCTTCCAAGGCGAGCACGCGAAGTAAGGGGGCAAGAGCGCTGGCCGCCAAGAAAGAGGCAGACCGACTTGCCAAGGTTGAAGCCGAGCGGCAGCGGCAACGCGCGAAGCCCTATGTGGGGATCATGGCCAAAATACGCAAGGGGCAGCGGCTCACTGCCGCAGAACAGACACGATTGGACCGGGCACTGCGAATGGCGGGCGCGGTTCCAAGAATCAGTGGGGACACTGAGCGGCCTGACCAAGATATCTAAGGAAGCCAGGAAACCAGGAAGATGTCAGTACGGGATGTTTCCTGCCTTCTCGGCGCAGCGAGTTGCCGTGGCGACCTGGTTTTCTTAGCGAAGAACTGAAATCGGTGGGGGGCACTGATTGTCTAACTGATTCACTCGGTTTGATTGTCAGTAGGTTGGAGCGCACTTATCGATGAGCCTCCCGAATCCACACGTTGAAGTGACGAATGGCCGCGCGGAAGTCGAGCACTTTGAACTCTTGGTGGCGAATGCATTCTAAGTTGGCGCCTAGACCAAGAAACCGGGAAGAAATCATCGGCATGTAAGATTTCCTGCTTTCTTGGCTTCCCTAGCAATCGATTTCCCGTTTGCTTGCAACGGGGAAGCGCGGCGGTTAGAGTCACCGCTGCCGCAGGTTAGGCCATTCATCAGTGGGGAGGCTGACTAATGAACGTTCAACACCAGTTTGCAAAAACTTCCATTAGCGGCCGCAAACCAGCGCGCATCTTTTGCGCGGCGATTTTTGTGCTGGCGGCGCTTTGGCCGGGCGGCCCGGCGGCTGCGTTCAACAGCTTCAACGCGCTAACGCAACTCGAAAGCGCATCGGGAGTCGTCATCGTTTCGGATCGGGATGAAGGGACGGATTTAATCGATCCCATCCCGCCGAATACGGCCTTCACCAGTTTTATCGGCGGGGATAACTTTGCGCGGATGCCTACGTCGATACCAACGCGATCATCGGCGTGGAAGCAAGCATTGAGGAACCGCCTGGACAAGCTCACGTCGAGTGCGTCGTTTTCGCTCGACAACGAGAACCCCTTCGCGAGACCGCAGCGCATGAATCTAGGTTTTTTGATCTTTCCCGGGCAACTGCAGCTGATCGCGCAAGAATGCCGAAGTGAGGGTCAATATTTCCGTTTCCGTGGTTGGTAACGTGATTACCGAGGAAAACGGACTCATTCCAAGGTTCGAGGCGGGCGGCACGCTGAGGACCGACGCGGCCGGCGTCACAACCTGGACGAATCTGCCTTTTGGCGACAACATTGGCTTGCCGGGGGACGGCCGAACTCGGGACTAATCAACATTCCATTGCGCGGCACCGACGTTGACCGCCTTCTTCGGACCGAACGCCAAGGGGCAATATTCAATACGACATGTCCGTCGTGATCGATGCCACGGACGCCGTAGCAGGCGGCGGATTTCTCGAGTTCGCCACCGCGAACGTGAGCGACCCGCTGATGCCCGGTACGACCGACGCCATCCAGAGCATTGAGTTCGTGGAGGTTCCCGAGCCGGCCAACGTAGGATTGGCATTGCTGGCGATGGTTGGCTTAGGAGCAAGCTGGCGTGTACGCCGACAAGCTCTGCGGAGTAAATGAGATTACGAACGCTCCGGGCGCTTCACGCTTCCGGCTCGCAATGAATTGGTGGCGCTGCACCCACCTTACAATTGACGCGACCTATTCGGTATTGGTTTCGGAGAGGATCTGGCGATAGACTTCGCGGGCTTTGTCGTAGGCGGCGGGGCGGCTTCACGTTCCCTCGCGGATGCCGCGCTCTTTCGAGTTCCAGCAGACATCGACCGCGTCGAGGCACCACTGGGCACTCTTGCGGCTGGCGCGGATCGGCTTGTCGTCCACTTCGACGAAGATCGGGTTGGTGTGCGCCGTGGCGAATACGCGGAGGGCTACCCAGCTTGATTGCTTGGGCGTGAAGTCGAACGAGACGTCGTTGATGTCGCCGTCGGCCTCGATCTCGCGGCGCTCGACCGACTCGCCGTTGACGATCAGCTCGACCGGCACGCGGCGCGTGTCGCCGATGCGTGCCCGCTCGACGTGCCAGTAGGGCTTTTGCTCCCACGGGCGGCTGCGGATCGAATCGTCGGCGCGTCTCGCCAAGGTACGACGCGGCGCGGACCTTCATTCGAACCGGCTCGCCGGCTCTTGGCGGCCAGCACGCTGTTGCGGCCGTCTTTGCCCGGCTCGCCGACGCCGAGTCCGTTGGCCGTGAAGTCGAACAGGTGCGTGTAGCCGTCGCCGACGTAGCTGCGGCCGTCCTTGATGCCGGCGACCCAGCGGTCGAAGTCGAGCGGCTCGTTCTTGTCGAGCTTGACGTAGCCGCGGCCGAGTCCGACGCGCTCGCCGTAGATGCAGGGGAAATCGGTCTCGCCGCTGAGCCTGGCGGTGAAGCCGCAGTTGAGCGTGTGATACCAGATGTTGAGCTCGTAGTGGATGGGCGTATCGACCGACGAGATGAAGTCGCAGGCGTCGTGAACGACGTTGACGATGTACTCGTTGGCGCCGATGCCGTCGAACGGCGGCATCTCGTAGCTGGGCAGCTTTTGCTCCTTGATCGCCAGGCCCCAGCCGCTGTGCGAATAGCCGACGACGCCGCCTTGCTGCTTGCCCCATTGGAGAATCGGCAGAGTCCAGCTCGGCCACTCCTCGATGCGCGTGGTGTTCGGGTAGTCGTCTTCCTTCAGCCGCAGCAGGCACAGATGACCGCAGTGCTGGCTGGGGAAGCCGGAGACTTCGATGTCGTAGCGCATCAGGTACTTGGGTTGCGAGAGGGCGTGGACCTTGCCCTCGAAGAACTGCTTTTGCGCGTACCAGCACGGACCCCAGGAGAGGACGCAGCCGACGTTGAGGTCTTCGCCGAGGATGTGACGCATCATGTCTTCGGGCTTGACGCCTTCGGTCGGCGAGTCGTAGTGGGCGCAGCCGGCGGCGTGAACGTGATGATCGCCGGAGTACCAGCCGTGCTCCTCCATGTTGATCCAGCGCTTCAGGCGGAAGGATTCGTGGTGCGAGTGGTGCTGGCTTGCGTCGGCTGGCGCAGCGGCGCCGTTGACGTTTGCGAGTTTTTGGTCGGGCACGATCATGTCGCGGTTGAGCGTGAGGTATTCCGGGCCGCGCGTGTAGGTGACGCGGTACTTGCCGGGCGGCAAGAAGCACGGTTTCGCCGTTGTGGCGGTAGATCTGCTGGTGGAAGAAAAAGTCGGGGGCGAGGCGCTTGGTCATCGCCGGGTACACGCGGCCTTGCGAATCGCGGATGACGAACTGGCCGGTCGTCGGCTGTGCCGTCGTCGTCGAGGATTTCGAGCTTGACTTCGACGCTGGGGCGGCAGTTGAACAGCGACATCGCTCTCGTTGCGGAAGCCGAGGTCCTGCGTGCCTTGGCCGACGTCGAAGGCGAGCTTGGCTTCGCGCTTGCCGGCGTCGCGGCTGTAGAGCTGGACGACGCGGTACTCGAGCGTGCCGCCGGAGAGGCGCTTGGCGAGCGGCTGCTTGTCGAGCACGTCGATGTCGAGCCAGCGGTCGCGAACTTCGTGTGGCTGAATGCCGGGCTTTGGCTCGGGGCTGCCGGTGGATCGGCGGTAGGGGAGTTGTGCGTTGGGGCTGGTGACGCGAAGCTCGGCGGTGACGCCGGCTTCGTTGTGCACCTTGACGAGGAACACGCGCCAGCCGTTTTGCACCAGCTCGCGGCGGGCGGGTCCTTCGGCGACTTTCACGCGGCTCTCGGGGTTGATGTTGACGGCGGCGATAACGAGAGGATCTGAGGACCGCCTGGATGCCGTGATGCCTTCGGTGGCGTCTTTGTTTTCGATGGCTGCGCGGAGCTGCTTTTGTTGATCGTCGTTGAGCGGTGCGCCGACGAGCTCGAGGGCTTTGCTGATGCGTTCGGCGTGTGCCGCCAGCGGCTGGTGTTCGACGGCGGTGAGGATCGACTTTAAGTTTTGTTCGGCTGCGGATTCATCGGCGGCCGATGAACAACGCACGAAGACCAGAGCTGTGAGAATGGTGACGAGAGCAGCGACGCGACAAGCCATTGCATACCTCCCCAGGGTAAAGACAGCGCCTCATGCTATGTCGCGGGATACCGCGTTGCAACAAGCGACCAAGATCGCTCTGATTTGGCAGCGGCCAGTCTATTCGCCAACAACCGGGTTTCGCAATACGCCGATTCGCTCGATCTCGACCTCGACGACGTCGCCGGCTTGCAAGAACACCGGCGGCTTGCGGGCAGCGCCGACGCCGGGGGGCGTGCCGGTGAAGATCACGTCGCCGGGCGCGAGTGTGCACACGTCGGAGACGTACGACACGAGTTCTTCCGACGGAGAAGATGAGCTGGATGGTGCGGGAGTCTTGCATGGTGCGGCCGTTGATGCGGAGGCTGATTCGCAGGTCGCCAATGTCACCGGCTTCGTCGGCGGTAACGAGCTCGGGCCCGAACGGCGCGAAGGTGTCGAACGATTTGCCCAGCAACCATTGGCCGCCGGGCTTTCGCTGCTGCCAGTCGCGGGCCGAGACATCGTGGCCGCAGGTGTAGCCCGCGATGTGATCGAGAGCCTGATCGACCGGGATGTGGCGGCCGCCGCGTCCGATGACGGCGACCAGCTCGGCTTCGTAATCGACTTCGTTGCTGAGCCGCGGCAAGACGATCGGGTCGCCGTGGGCAGAGATCGCGGTGGGGAATTTGCAGAAAATTACCGGCTCGGGAGGAGGCTCCTTGCCGGTTTCGCGCGCGTGGTCGGCGTAGTTGAGCCCGACGCAAATCACTTTTTGCGGCGCCGGGAACCGGCGCCAACAACTTCAGTGTGTCGCGAGAAAGCGGCGAGCCATTCTTGAGCGCGGCAGTCGCGCGTTGCGAGCATCGCGCGGCCGCCGGCCAAGAAGTCGGTCATCGAAGTCGGGATCGACGAATCGACCGCGTGCAGATCGATGTACTCGTCGCCACGACGGGCGGCGAGGCGCGGGCCGGAGTGTATTTGATAACTGATAAGACGCATCGTTTTGCTGTCTCTCTTTTTGGAAGCAAGGAGAATCGAGGCCGTTACGTTAGCTCACACGGTGTGGCGCGATCAATCGCCGTACCACGGCAACGCGTCGTCATGACCCGAACAGATTGAATAATCAGCATGTCGGATGCAGCGTGCCGCGGCAAATGCAAGTGAGTTGCCTCCAGTTTGGGGTCCAATCGACGCGAGATGACCTAACCTTTTGACGGGGAAGCTAGTTAGGGTGTTTTAGAACCGCGTCCCACATCCGGTCTTATCGAATCCGGGTCGCGGCGGCTCCGTGTCTTGATCTTCGCAGTCCACCGACGATTGATCCGCCAATGTCGAATGCAATGCCGATCCCCGACTCCTACGTCTGGTCCGGCGCGGCGCCGATCGTGCCACTGCCGCCGATAGCACCAGCGGGCAGGTGCCGGACGACGTCGAGTCGGAAGGCGAGCGAAAGATCGCTGGCGACGCTGTTAGGTGCACAGCCGGGGCCGTTCACTCACGAGCAGACCAGCGAAGTGCTGGAAGCGCGGCTAGGTGTGGCCAGTGCGCTATTTGTCGCGCTGCGCTGCAAGAATGCCGACACAGCCGCGCATGCGATTCGCGTGGCGCTGGGCGTGTCGGTGTGGGCGAAGGAGTTGAAGCTGTCCGACGCCGATCGTGACGCGCTGGAAGTCGCGGCGTTGTTGCACGACGTTGGTAAGATCGGCGTGCCGGACCGTGTGCTGATGAAGCCCGAGGTCCTCAACGAGGAAGAGCAGGCGATCGTCGATCGGCATCGGCTGATGGGCGTGGAGATCTTAACGCCTTGCTGCGGTTCGCCGAAAGTTCTGGAGATTGTCCGGCAAGCGCCGGCGTGGTTCAACGGAAAGCGGATGAAGGTGGAGGTGGAGGGCGAGCAGTTGCTTTTGGAAGCACGGATGCTCGCGATCGTGGACGCCTACGATTCGATGACCAGCGCCCACGTCTACCGCCCGGCGCGATCGCACGAGTGCGCGATGCAGGAGCTATTCGAATGCTCGGGCACGCAGTTCGACCCGCGGCTGATGCGGGAATTTGCAGAGTATTACCGGAGCGATCGTGTGGATTGGTCGAGCTACGCTGACAAGCATTGGCTGACTCAGCTTGATCCGACGGCGGTCAATCTGTATTGGCAGCTCAACCGGAACTTTGCGCGGCGCGACGCGGTTTTTCCGCACATGCTGTTTCATCAGCGGCTGCTGGAAAACATGTACGACGCGGTTATGTTCGTCGATGCCAACCGACAAATCATGCTTTGGAATCGCGGCGCCGAGCGGTTAACCGGCATTGCCGGTAGCGCGATGTATCAGCGTCAGTTCGACTGCGAGCTGGTGCAGTTGAAGAATGAGCGAGGCGACCGAGTCAAGCCGGAGGAATGTCCGGTGGCGGTAACATTGAGGACTGGCACGCAGTTGGTGCGACGAATGCTGATGGGCGCCGGTGGTCGCCGCCAGATTGTCGTCGATGTGCAGACGATTCCGGTAGCGGGCGACGATGGCACAACCTACGGCTCGGCGATCGTGCTGCACGATGCGTCGGGGCAGGTATCGCTGGAAGAACGCTGCGTGAACCTGCATCAGAGGGCCACCAGGGACCCATTGACGCAACTTGCGAATCGAGCGGAGTTCGACCGCGTGCACGCGTTGTTCGTCGGCGTGCACCTGGAGCGGAACCTGCCGTGCAGTTTGATCATCACCGATATCGATCGGTTTAAGATGGTGAACGACAATTACGGTCACCAGGCCGGCGACGATGCAATCAAGAGCTTTGCGAAGTTGCTCAAGGCGAATTGTCATTCGGGCGACCTTGCGGCGCGGTATGGCGGCGAGGAGTTCGTGATTCTGTGTGCCAATTGCAACAACGCCACGGCGGCTGGCGGGCCGAAGAATTGCGGCGGGCATTCGCCCATTTACCGCAACAGGCGCTGGCCGGCGCTTGCGTCACGGCCAGCTTCGGCGTGACAGAGCTTCAACCCGGCGATACGCCCGAGACCATGTTGCGTCGTGCCGACCGCGCTTTGCTTCAGGCGAAGGACACCGGGCGCAACAAAGTGGTGCAATTGGGCAGCGGGATTGGCGAGGGGGCGACCGAGCGGAGAAAGAACTGGTGGTGGCCGTGGCAGTCGAAACCAGCAAGTTTGTCCACGGAAGCGACGCTGGTGACCGCAGTTCCGCTGCCGGTGGCGGTGGAAAAGCTGCGCGGCTTTATCGCCGACCATTATGGCGACATTCTTCACATCGATGAGGGATCCATCACCGTCGAGGTGAACGGATCGCTCGTCGAGCGGCATCGCCGCACATCGGATCGTCCGGTGCCAATGGTGGTAGAAATGCACTTTTCGGAAGAGCAGTTTTCGATGCCCGAGCGAGACGGGATGTCGGCGCAGCTTGGGCACCGGACGCGGATCGAAGTGAGTGTGCGTCTGAAAAGGAGCCGCGACCGCCGGAGGGACAATCTAAGGGAACCGGCGAGGATGTTAATCGCCAGCTTGCGAGCTTACTTGATGGCAGTGCGGCTTGCACCTCATGAAATCGTGCCGCGAGTCGGACAAGCCACGCGGCCGCTGTGGCCGTGGCTGCGGCGGTAGGCCATTTATCTTTCGCTTTTCTCAGCTGCGAACGGTTCGCGTGTGCGATTCGCGTTGCCGCATGGCTTCGTAGAACAAGATCGCCGCCGTGGCCGAAACATTGAGGCTATCGACCTGGCCGCGCATTGGAAGCCGAACCGGCATGAGTTTGTCTGACGCTTGGTCGGACGGCTGGCTCCAACGATCGCTGAGGCCTGCCGCCTCGCTTCCCAGCACGATTGCGCATGGTCGTGTGAAATCGGCGGTGGCGTAGTCGGCGTTGGCATCGACGCGAGCCGTATAGATCGTAAGGCCGCGATGCATGAGCCACTCGATCGTCTCGGTGGCTGACGCAGCGCATAACGGCACGGTAAAGATCGCGCCCAGGCTGGCGCGGATTGCATTCGGGTTGTACAGATCGGTGCCGCCGTCCGCGACGACCAGAGCCGAAACACCCGCGGCGTCGGCGCTTCGCAGGACGGCGCCAACGTTGCCGGGTTTCTCGACACCTTCAAGAACAGCGACGAGCGGGTTCGGCGGTAAAGTCAGCTCGGCGAGGGACCGCGACGGTGTCTTGGCGATTCCGATCACGCCCTCGGTGCGGTGGCCATAGGCGAGCTTTTCAAACACCTGGCAAGAGACTTGTAGTTGTTCTACTCCGGGTGGTTGCTTTTCCGCGAGTGTTCGAAGAACGCTGCGGCAATCTTCGGAATGGCAAAGTTCGTCGCATACGAACACTTCGGTCAACTCGATACCCGCCTCGATGGTGCGCAACAGTTCGCGAGCGCCATCGATGACGATCCGATCCTGTTGTCGCCGAGCACGCGCGTCGCGAAGGCGGGCGGCTTCCTTAATGCGCTCGTTATGGAGGCTAGTGATCACGATGGGAGGCGTTTCTGTCTCCACGTGAGCTCGCGGCCGAGATGCTCCATCATCCGGTCGTGTTCCTGCATGGTCTGCTCGTACTCCTGGCGATAAAGCGGTCCGATGTCTCCGTCCGGACCGACTTGCCGCGGCAAGTTGGCGCGCAACATCGAGTCGCAGGCATTCATTAAGTCAACCGACAATGCGATCCGTTGATCGACCGTCAAGTGATCGGGCAACGGGCGGGCGCGAGGTCGGGTGGCGGGATGAGTTGTCCAGGCATGGAGACGGATCCTTATCAGGATTGTACCACGTCGCGTGGCGTTTCAGACTGAAGGTCGTGCCTGCACTCCGACAGCGGCCGCCAGTGCGATGGCCGCGGTTTCGACTCGCAAAATGCGTGGGCCGAGATCGACAAATACCCAAGCGGCGGCCAGCGCCTCATCGACTTCCAATTCTGTGAAGCCTCCTTCGGGTCCGACGGCGAAGTAGATGTCTTGCTTGC
The DNA here is from genome assembly GCA_963829655.1 of Pirellulales bacterium. Taxonomy (GTDB): domain Bacteria; phylum Planctomycetota; class Planctomycetia; order Pirellulales; family JALHPA01; genus JBBDYH01. The sequence continues at coordinate 2,340,126 of CAWHJG010000002.1, read as the reverse complement.
CGGCGTCCAGAGACGGATGCGTTCGCATGGAGTCTGTGCTTCCGGGGTGAGCAATGAAGCGCACCGCGTCGGCCGGAGGCGAGAAGACAAACTCTCGCCACGCTTGTGCCGGCGCGATTTCCATCAGCCGATTGCGGCCGCATTGCTTTGAGGCTTCGATCACGGCGCGGCGTAGGCGTGACAGGGAACTTTCGGCCGGCTGTGCAACGCCCCGAGTTGTTACCAGCGGTACGACACGAGCCACGCCCAGTTCGGTCAGCTTTTCCACGAGCCATCGTTGCCGGTCGCCCTTGGGAAGCGCAATTCCCATGGTGACACGAGTTGGGAGCTCGCGATCGACTTCTTGGCGGCACTCAAGGTTCAATTCAACTTTTGCACGGCTGATCTGTTTCACTCGCGCCGCGAACTCTGCTCCGCTGCCGTCGAACAGCGTCACGGCGTCGCCTGGCTGGGCACGCATCACGTGCACCAGATGGTGGGCCTCGGGACCAACAAGTTGTGCCTGTTCGCCGATTATCGGGGATTCAACAAAATAACGGTCGGGCATTAGGCGGGAGGGCAACCAGGGACGAGCGATAAGATCGTTCTAATGTTCAATACATCGCCGCATAATCTACCCACGCCATCTCCCGTTGTCGTGCGCCTTTTTTGCGATTCGGCCCACAAGAATTGCAAATCATCGGCGAACGTAGGAGGGAGGACGATTCCATGCCAAGCGCTCGTACAACGGGCAACTTAGCGGTATTTCCTTTCAGTTGACTGCCCTGGCCGATGGCACCGGGGCCAAGTAAGATGAATCGCCCGTGAAGCGGAACATCGACTGGCTTCGGCTTCTGGCCGGAAATTCCCATTGAACCTCAAGGTTTGTTTGTGAGCACCACCGAGTCTGCGCCGGTCGTTGAGCCAGTCCGAACCGACGAATTGCTTTTGCCGCCGATAGACCTGCGCGATCGGTGGCTTGCGGCGTTTCTGGCCTGGCTATGGCCCGGCGCAGGGCACTTGTACCAGCGCCGGTACGGCAAAGGCGTGCTGTTCATGGTCTGTATTCTGGCGACGTTTTACTACGGTCTCTCGCTGGGATCGAGCAATGTCGTTTATGCGTCGTTTCGCAAGGCTGACGGGAATCTTAAGCAGGACGATTCGCGATATGCCTACCTGTGCCAAGTGGCGACCGGCTTGCCAGCATTCCCCGCCTTGATCCAGGCGAGGCGCATGCAAAACCCGAATCCCAAGACTCCCTTGTGGGACGGGTACATGGCGCCACCCTTGCTAATTGGACAGGAGCTAACGAAGGATTGGGCCAACCGATTGATCGAGAAATGGGCGCCGACCGAATTGGGCGTGCCGGCGCCGTTCGAGCGGGAGGACTTTCGCCATCTTACCAGTGCCGCAAGCGACCTTTGCCGAGTATTGGCCCGAGCGGCACATTCAACAAGGCAATCCCGATTTCAATTCCGCCGCGAACGAACTGAGCGTTTGGCACATTCACCATGGATCAATGTTCGACCTGGGCACGGTGTTTACGATGATCGCCGGATTGTTGAATGTGCTGGTGATCTTCGACGCCTGGGGCGGACCGTTCACGCCCGAGGTGAAAGCGGTGGCAGTCAAGAACGGTTAACTAAGCGAATCGACCATTTGGAATTTGGTAAGACTGAAGAATCGTATGTTGCCGATTGCACTCTTTGCCGCGATCAACCAATTCTGGTATGCATTGCCGCTGATCGTTGTGGTCAGCCTGGTCTATTCCGCCACGCGCCACGAATTGATGCAGCCCATCCTGGTGCATGCCGGCCGCACCGCCGTTTGGATCACGGGCTTTATGGTCGTGGTGTTCTTGCTGATCTCGTGGATGTCGTGGGGGCTGTAAGTCGGCCGCGTGTTCCACGGCGTTCGCGCCTTTTTTGTGAACAGGGCGCTCTGGGTCTATAATCGCCGCCAACGCCACAATTCCTTCCGCTTCTGCAAGGGGGACTCTCTCGATGTCGCTCGATCGCCGCACGTTTTTGGGTTCGTCCGCACTTCTTGCCGGTGCTGGTCTGTCTAACACGACACTCGCCGCCGATGAAACACCCGCATCCGCGGACCGCGCCAAGATCGGCAGCACTCCACACACGAAGTTCGCGGTCAACATCGAAATGTGGTTCACGCGCCTTCCGTTTATGGAACGGATTAAAGCGTCGGCAGCACTTGGGTTTCCGGCCTACGAGTTCTGGCCCTACGAGCCGCATCGCGAGCGGCTGGATGAGATTGCAAAGCTCTCCAAGGATCTGGGAATCGCGTGCGCACAGTTCACCGCCTGGGGGTTTTCGCCGGGCATGAACGACCGGAAGAACCACGACGCGTTCGTGGAGAAGATCGACGACGCCTGTCAGGCGGCGAAGCGGCTGAATTGCAAATTGATGACCGTGGTGGCGGGAGACGACATTCGCGGCATGTCGCAGCGCGAGATGCACGAGAACGTCATTAAGGCGCTGAAAAGCGCCGTGCCGATCTGCGAGACGCACGACGTGACCATGATCCTCGAGCCGATGAACATCCGCGTAGATCACAAGGGACATTGCCTTTACGGCAGCACCGACGCCGTGCGCATCTGCCGCCAAGTAAACTCGAAATACTGCAAAATCAACTGGGATCTCTACCACATGCAGATCAGCGAGGGAGATCTTTGCGGGCACTTGAAAGACGGCTTCGACCAGGTCGGTTATCTCCAGGTTGCCGATCATCCCGGCCGCAACGAACCGGGCACTGGCGAGGTGCATTACAACCGCGTCCTCAAGCAGGCATATGACCTGGGATATCGCGGATTCGTGGGTTTAGAGTGCCGGCCGAAGACCGACGAACTGACCGCGGCCAAGGGCGTGGCGGCGGCGGACGTGTGGTAAACGATCACTCACCGCGCCGAAGCTCGGACGAAGACACGTCGGCGCGAAACTTGTGCTCGGGCACCTCCTCACAGATGGCCGAGAGTTGCGGAGGCAATTCCAGTTGCGAAAGCGATTCAAAGGCCCCTTCGGCCGACGTGCGACCAAAGACGAGAAACCGGCAGCCGCGACTGGCGATCCGTTCGACGGCCGCCAACATCGCCCGCTCGTCGTCGCAGTAGTACTTCGGGTCGGCGATGCGTGCGACGGTGTCCGCCCCGACTACGAATGTGGCATCGGAAAACAGTCGCGACTTTTCATCAAACGTCGGTGCCCGCGTGAGCCAAAGCGTCTCGTCGTCGCTGAATTGTGCCGCGCGGTCCGACATTTCCAGGTAGTCGAGCGGCGGTTTGTCCACATTGTGGATCGATAGCTCGAACTCCATAGGCACGTCCAACCTTTCGGCAGCAATACGTGCCATCTCGCGGTGGCCATCATGCAAGGGGTTGAAGGCGCCGGGGAAGATCACGCGTCGCGATCCGGACGCAATGATCGGTGTGCGGCCGCATCCGACCTGACGCCGATCGCCGTGCAATAGCTCTTGCCATTCGGGTGAAGCTGTGTGGCGGCGTTCCACCAGTTGTTCATTCGCGCGCAGTTGCAGATCGAGTCGCTCGGTAACTCCGGCTGCTTCTGCCACGGCGTTCAGGATCATCGCCGTTGCCAGCGATTCTTCGTCTCGTCGCGAACGAGTGTCCTTCGCCAGCGAGAGCGAGTGCTCGACCGTCGTATCCAACGTTTGAAACGCGACGTGGACGCGATGATCGCCGCGCTTCGGCCGGTCGCTGACCAGGCTGGCGCTGCAACCAAGGCCTACAAATTCCCCCGGCCGCTTAGGGTCCGTTTGAAGCTGCCTCATGCGCTGGTAGGCGGTCATGGCCATCAACCGCGCCGTCCGGGCTGAGCAAAACTGCTCGGGCATCGTGCCTAGGAAATGTTCGAGCGCGATGGCCGAATAGGGAACCAGCGCCGCAAGCAGGATCTTGGAGCCTCCGGGTCGCTCCAGTAGCTCCGAAATGGCCCGAGAGCCACCGCCTGTGATGGCTAGCACGAGCTGGAGCGGGGCGGCGTGAATCTGAGGAACGAGGGAGTCGAGGGAGACGGTGGAATGAGCGGCGTCTGGAGGCATAGCGAAATTGTATCTGCTGAGCTTTCGGCCGATACCATCGGCCGCTTTGTCTGCAACCCCGGCTCACCGATCCAGATTCTTGAAATTCTTTCCAATATCGGCCAAAGCACGGCGAACAACCTCTGTGACAACCTTCCAGCGGCCGCGAGCGCTGGTCAACACCAACACGAGGGCGAGCTTCAATGAACTGCCCGTTTCGCCGTTCCCACGAAAGGAGGGCTCCCAGCATGATTCGAAAGACTTTGTTTATTGGCACGGGACTTACCATCCTGGCCCTGTTCCTGTTTGGCCGACACGCTTCCAGTTACGTCTCGACCGGGGCGAATTGGGTACGCGAATCGGTCAAAGACACCGTGCCGATCCATTTTGAGCTTGACCGGGCTCGGACAATGATCCGCAACCTGGACCCGGCCATCGCCAAGGCCAAGCGGCACGTGGCCGAGCAAGAGGTGGCAGTCGAGCAGCTTGCTGCTCAGATTGACCAGGCCGACAAGAAGCTCGGCAAGGACCGCGAATCGTTGGCCCGGCTGAACAAGGATGTGAAAAGCGGCAAGGACGTGTTTCATTACGCCGGCCGAACGTGGAGTGCCCATCAGGTGAAAGCCGATCTGGTGAGCCGCTTTGAACGCGTAAAGACCGCCGACCAGACCGTCGGCAGCCTTCGCGAAATCCACACGGCGCGCGAAAAAGGCCTGACCGCTTCGGTTCAGAAGCTGACGGCAATGCAATCGGCCCGGCGGGATCTCGAGGCCAAGATTGAGAACCTCGAAGCCCGGATCAGAATGGTCGAGGTTGCGCAGGCGGCCAGCGAATTCTGCTTCGACGACGGCGAGCTTGGGCAGGTCAAGGAGCTCGTGTCCGACTTGCAGACTCGTATCGGCGTGGCCGAAAAGATGGTCAGTGTCGAGAGCAAGTACCACGACGGCATCCCGATCGACGAACCCGTCGAGCACGAGGACATCGTGGAGCAGGTAGCTCAGTATCTCGGCGAAAACGACCTGAAAGTGGCCGAGGTTTCGACCACCAAGACGACCGAGTAACAACGCCGTCAAGTGACGTATATTGGGTAGCTCCTCCAGCAAAGGGCGAAGCAACAAACGGCCGGGGTTTCGGATCGAATCTATCTCGCGACGCTTCGATTGAGCCACGGCCGTTGTTCTTCGCTCTTTTATGTTTTCGCGGCGAAACGCGCACCATGATCTGAAGTAGCCGTAGGTGGTAGAATGACCTCCGAATGCCGTCGATTGGCCGAACGCCTGAAAGAGGCGCGGCGGCAAGGCCGCTGGAGCGAGGTTGCCGCGGTTGCTCGGCGGTTGGCGGAACTGAATAGCCGCAACGGATCGGCGCCGGCCAGTGACTTTACCGTGGTCCGCGGCAACGGTGCGCCGGCAGACAAGCTTCCGGGGCAGAATGTGGATCCCGCCGTTCTTCCACTCCAATCACACGAGCGCACTCGCACCGCCCATTGGCTGAAGAACTGGTGGTCGATGGCGTTTCCGGTTTCACCGAAGAAAAACGAGCTGCGACCAGCCACCGCCGTGAACAAACTCAACCGCAATTCGCGCTCGCTCTTGTGGGTCGATGCCGTGGGCGGTTTTTTGGTTTGCACAGCCGACCAGGTGGTGCTGGGCCAGCCAGTGCCAGGGAGCGACGTGGACATCCCCATTCGCGGCGACCTGTCGCGGCGGCACGCCGTGATTCATCGCGACGGCGAGGGGTACCTGATCGAGCCGGTGCGTCCGGTTGCGGTGAACGGCAAGCCGATTACACGCGTCACGACGCTGCACGACGGCGATCTGGTAAAGCTGGGCGACAGCGTGGAGCTTCGTTTCCGCCGCCCGCATCCGCTCAGCCAGACGGCGCGGCTGGAATACGCGAGTTTTCACCGAACACAACCGGCGACTGACGGAGTCTTACTATTGGCCGATAGCTGCATTTTGGGACCGACTGACGCTTGCCACGTCGTTTGCCCTCGCTGGTCGCATGAGGTGGTTATTTATCGCCAAGGTGACGGATTGGCCTGCCGCTCGCCAAAAGGCCTGAAGATTGACGGGATAGAGCACAAGGGACGCGGTCCATTGGCCGAACGTTCGCAAGTGTCGGGTTCGGATTGGTCGTTCTCGGTCGAACCAGTGGAATAGTGGGGTTTCGGCCGCAGAAACACAAAACGAAGGAGTTTTTACAAATCAAAACCAATATACGCTTGCCAGGGTCGAATAGGTAACGAACGAGAGCGGGAGGAGACAACGAAGAATCGCATCGTTGAGCGGTTAGGGCGGATTTGACCAGATCGTCGTAAGAATTTGCCAGCGAGCAGCGAGAGTTCTTGGGCTGCTTCAAAACACGTCGCACGCACCGAACAGTTGAGAGACGAAACGTGGCCGTTTTGCAGGAACCGGACGAACTGGTTAGGCTAAGCTGGAGCGATCGAAAGATGAACCTGCATGCCACCCAAGTTGAACCTGTCCCGGCCTCTGGCCCATCGTCGGCCCGATTTCTATACCAAAGCGGCAGCCGACCCATTGACGGCTACACGATCAAGCGCGGCGTAGGGCATGGCGGCTTTGGCGAGGTGTACTTCGCCGTCAGCGACGCGGGCAAGGAAGTTGCTCTGAAGCTGATTCGCCGCAACCTGGATATCGAGCTCCGCGGCGTCACGCAGTGCCTGAACCTGAAACACACTAACCTGTTGTCGTTGTTCGACATCAAGCAGGGCGAGCACGACGAGAATTGGGTGGTGATGGAGTACATCCAGGGCGAATGCCTGGATGACGCGATCGCCCGCCATCCCGACGGAATGCCGCTCGACCAGGTACTGCACTGGTTTCATGGCATGGCTGCGGGCACGGCTTATTTGCACGACCGCGGTGTTGTCCATCGCGACCTGAAGCCCGGCAACATCTTCATGGACGAAGGCGTGGTGAAGATCGGCGATTACGGTTTGAGCAAGTTTATTTCGTGCAGCCGCCGCAGCGGGCAGACCGGTAGCGTGGGCACCGTCCATTACATGGCGCCCGAAGTTGCCAACGGCCGGTACGGCAAAGAGATCGATATCTACGCGTTGGGCGTGATCCTGTACGAGATGCTTACCGGGCATGTGCCGTTTGAGGGGGAGAGCATCGGCGAAGTGCTGATGAAGCACTTGACCGCCGAACCCGATACCAGCCGGCTGGCTGAGCCGTACCGAACGGTCGTTTCACGTGCGTTGGCGAAGGGGCCCGAGGTTCGTTTCCGCACGGTCGATGAGATGTCGTCACTGTTGCCGCGCGATACGAGCGGAGCGCACGGGGCTGTCCGACCGCCGATGTTGCCGTTTTCTGGCAGCACGTCGCAGGGTGCGGCGCCCGCCACTAAGCCAAACTGTGCCGAGAACTGGCGTCGCGTGGTACAAAGCGTGGCGCCGCAGGAAGAGCCGGTCGCGCAGTTCGCGAAGCATTTGTATCAGCGGCTGCGCAAGGCTTGGGAGGAAGCGCCGCTGGGTCCGACGGGTCGCACCGTGGTGGCGATCTTCGGCGTGATCCTGTTGGTGTTTTCGACGCCGGTCTGGATCAACCTGGTAGTGTTTGGCGGGATCTTTTATTTAGTCTATTTGCTCGTGCGGATGACCGTGTTATCGCTCTCCGACGCGGTCACGCCAAAACCTTCGACGCCGCCGTCTGGTTCGCCGTCCGAATCTGTTCCGAATTCGCCGGCCCCCGCCGTTTCGATTGGGCCACTTGCGTCTGGGCCGGCTGCCGTCAGCAGCTCGGTGAAAGACGATCGCCCGATGCGCGATGCGATGCATAGCACGATGCCGCATAACCGCTGGCGTCGGCGCACCCGGCCGATTCCCACGCTGGCGCTGGGCACTCCGCGCGAGCGTGCAACGGAACTGGTCGGCTCGATGCTGGTTGCCGCCGTGGTCTCGGCCGTGGTGTCGCTCGTGCTGATGGTTGTGCGCGGTAAGTCGCTGGAGACAAATCAATTCTTGTGGCTCGCCGTCAGTAGCGCGATCGGCGCGTGGGCGATCCTGATTCCGGGCAAGGTGTGGGAAGGCCGCACCGGCGAAGCCATGATCCGACGGTTCGTGTTGTTGGTGCTGGGTATGGCAGTCGCAATGCCGATGTATGGCTTGTTCAATGAACTGATCGTCAACTTACCGCATGACTTCGGTTGGTCGATTGACCGAAACGGAGTGTTTGGCAACCTCGAGCAAATGAAGGACAGCCGGGGAGCGCCAACGCTGTTGGCCTTCCTTGCCTACTTTGGCTTCTTGTTTATGGTGCCGCGATGGTGGAAGCAGACCGACCCGTTGCGGTCTACGCGGCTCAGCATTTATCACACGGTGATGATTGGCCTGTGGGCGTGGGTCCTGCATCAGTTCTGGCAGTTCCCGCAGCCCTGGGGCGTGATCGTGGCGGTGACGACTTCGATCGCCGTACAGCTTGGCAGTCGGTGGGTGCCCAAGGACCAGCGGCAGTTTCGTCCGCTGGAAGACTAGGTAAGTGACATTGGCCGGCGACAAGTAAGCTGGCGACAAACCCAACAATGAACGCAAACGCAGCTCCAGCCCCGATGTTCGCATTACTTTTGGCGCTTATGGTCGCGGCGGGCGCGATCTACGTCATGGCGAAATTGATCAACAATGCGCAGACGCGCAACCTGGGGGTTGGAATTCTGGCGGCGATTGGCCTGATCCTTGGCTTTGTGCTGCTCGGTTGGACTTCGCATCGCGTCGAGGTGGGACAGCCGGCCACGGTTGATTATCGCGTTAGACCGAATTCGGAATCGCCTTGGCAGAACGGTACGATGCGGGTTGAGGCGGATGGATCGGCGACGCAAACCTACTTTGCTCCGACGGTTGTTGAATCCGGTTATGGAATCAGCAACTGGGCGCGCTGGTCGGTGATTGCGCTCGTCATTGTGGCGATCATCGTGGCGTCGCGGTCGCGACAAGCCGCCGTGGTGGTCGCGGGCGTGGCCGTCGTGGCAGCGCTCGGCTTTGTGTACGCAGCGAGATCGAGCAGCCGGACGCAAATCGCAAGCCCCATTGTCATCCACGAGCCTGCCCAGACGGCGCCGGTACCGGCGCAGTGCCCGTGCCTGTTCATCCTCCCTCGTTGCCGCAGCACGGCCACGACACAGTTCAAGTTCCCTACAACTACTCCGATACAACGACCGCCGTTGAAAAGCCCCGCTTGAATAAGCCAGAGAAAGCGGTCGACGAGAGCGCGAAGGCCGAGTCAGAAAAGGTCGCCGAAGCAGCCAAAACGATCGAAGCGACGGGTGAGCACGCGGAGAGCGAGAATAAACCTGGAGAAGTGGTTGCCGTAAAGGAGCAACCGCCGTCCGGAAATCAGCCAACGGCGGCAGCAAAACCACGCCCGGCGTGGATCGACGAGCCGCCGAGCTTTAGTGGGGGGGTTTATACGGCGACCGTATCGTCGAGCCGGCACGCATCCGTCGAAGACTGCGAGCGCGAATTGGACAGCAAACTATGGGGGGTTTTGTGGAATCACGCGCAGAAACATATCCCGCAGGCGGGTTATCTGCCCTACAACGTGCCTCTCGTCCATGAGTTCGTAGACGATACGCATCCGGAGCGACATGAAAGCCCATTGGCGGGAACCATGTGGCAGGTGCACGCCCGGCTGAAGGTAGACGATGCGGATCGGCGACGGTTGGAATCACAAATCCGCGACATTCGCGTTGCGCAGCGCGTCGAGGAAATGACCGGCGTGGCCGCGGGCGTGCTCGGCACTCTCGGGGTGGTATATTGCGCCCTCCGTTTTGGGCCGCGGCGGAAGAAGCCCGCTGAGGGCCCTGCAGTGGCCGCGTGAGTTGGGCAACGCACGCGCGGCCGAACCGCCGCGTCAATTCGATGGACTCGGATTCACTCCTCATCGAGCGCATCAAGGGCGGCGAGACCGACGCCTGGGATGAACTGATTGGGCGTTTTGAGGGGCGATTGCTAGGCTACGTGGAAAGCCGGCTGCGCCGCCGCGACACCAGCGAAGACGTCGTCCAGGAAACATTCATCGGGTTCCTCACCAGTTTGCCCAACTACGATCTTGCGCGGTCGTTGGAAAGCTATCTGTTCTCGATCGCGGCGCACAAGATGACCGATCACTTGCGGCGCGAGGGTCGGAGGCCGGCCTTGCCGCTCTCGCAAGGAGCCACCAGCGACGGCAGTTGGCATTTGCCGTCCAGTGAACGCGCCGCCAGTGCGATCCTTCGCAGCGGCGAGCGCCGCCATCTGGAGTCGGAGTCGTTGGCGAAGGCGATGGGCGAAACCATCGACCGCTGGCAAGAGCGCGGCGAGTGGGAAAAAATCAAATGCGCCGAACTATTGGTCGTGCGCGGATGGGCCAACAAGGACGTTGCTTTGCACCTCGGCCTGAGCGAGCAACAGGTGGCCAATCAGAAGTTCGATCTCTTCGCGCGGCTGCGCTCGACCCTCAAAAAGCAGGGTATAAGTGAAGACGTGTTTCCGGAACTGTACGACGAATGAAACGCGAACCCACGATCGCCGAGCTCGAAGCGTACCTGGACGAGGCATTGCCCGCCGAGCAGATGGCGACGATCGAAGCCGCAGTCCGCCAGCGGCCGGAGCTCGTAACGCAACTCTCGAAGATCAATGGCCGACGCGACACCGGCATGCACTCGCTGGGCGAAATCTGGCGGCGTGCGCGGCTGAGCTGCCCGAGCCGCCAACAACTTGGCAGCTATTTATTGGGAGTTCTCGACGACGAGCACGCCGACTACGTCACGTTTCACATCGAAACTGTCGGCTGCCGTTATTGCGCGGCCAATCTCACGGACCTACAAGCGCAACAGGCCGAGAAGAGCGACACGGTCCAACGCCGCCGCCGCAAGTACTTTCAGTCGAGCGCAGGATACCTGGGGAAGCGGTAGCCCGGCTGCTCGCTTTCTAGGAGCTGCCGCTCGTGTAGGCTATAATTCTTGTAATCCCACCGACTGTTTTGTCGGAGATTCCCATGAGCCACGAACTGATCATCCAATTGAGCGACCCAGCGTACGCAGCGCTTGAACGGCAAGCGACTGTTACCGGAACCACGGCATCGGCCGTGGCCTCTTCCACGCTTGAAGAGCATTGGGCCAACGGGAGCACTCAATCCCGCCAGGAGCTTAGCGCTAAGGATTTACAAGACGCGCGTGATCGGTTGCAGCGGTTTTTCGGCTCCATTAACGCGCCCGAGGCAGTCTACCGGGACAATGAGAGCCTCGAAGCTGATCTGGCCGAAGAATATGGCACGACGCACGGGGATCGTTGATGCTCCTCGATACCTCTGGGCTGTTGTGCCTTTGAACGAGGCCGATCCACAACATTCGCAAGCTCTATCGCACGTTCATCTGCGACGACGCTTGTCACCCATAACCTGATTCTTGCTGAACTCGTTGCGCTGACGACAACGCGAAGGCTGAATCGCGCCCAATCGTTGGAATACATTTCCGAATCGCTGACGACCGGCGCCGTTGAGACGGTGTGGGTGGACAAAACTCTGTTCACCCGAGGACCGAAGTTGGTTGCTGCTCGGCAAGACAAATCTTACTCATTGTGTGATGCCGTGAGCTTTCAACTTATGCGTGACCTCAGGCTGTATGATGCCTTGACTCTGGATCGAGACTTTGAGCGAGAAGGCTTCAAACGGCTGCTCGTTTGATCGTGCGGCGCAGTTAAAGCTAACCGCGAATCTTGCCCGACTTTTTCAGGTGCGCGATCACTTCGTCGGCCAGTTGCTCGGCGGATTTCGTCGCGGCATCCAGTCGCAACTCGGGCTTTTCCGGCGCTTCGTACGGATCGTCGATCCCCGTAAAACCCTTGATCTCGCCGGCGCGGGCCTTCTTGTACAGGCCCTTGGGGTCCCGCTTTTCGCAGACTTCGATCGGCGCGTCGACGAACACCTCGATGAAATCTCCCTGTGGCAATCGGGCACGCACCGCGTCGCGGTCGCGGCGATACGGGCTGATGAAAGCCGTCAGTGCGACGATTCCCGCGGAAGCAAATAACTCCGCCACCGCCCCAATGCGGCGAATGTTTTCCTCGCGATCCTGCGCCGAAAAGCCCAGCCCGAACCGCTTGGCGAATTCCTCGCCATGCCGCTCCTTGAGGCCGGCGGGAGCGGCATTCAACCCGAGGCGCACGTTGTCGCCATCGAGCACGAAACTGCGCATGCCCATCGCGTGCAATTTGTGATCGACAAGGTTAGCGATGGTGCTCTTCCCGCAGGCGGAAAGGCCGGTGAACCAGATCACACAGCCTTTATGGCCGTTGAGCTGCTCGCGCTCTTCGCGAGATACGCTATGGGCATGCCAGTGGAGATGGACTTTTTCGTCAGACATGGTGCTCATCACTCCTCAAAAACACGTTCGCGTGAAATTCCAGCAGCGGCCGATTGGATCGGCAGCTTGACGCACGACCAATTCGAAACCGTGGATGATAGTACAGACGGATGCCGGTGCAAAGGCCGACAACTGCGCACATTTACGCTAAACGTCGGTCATTCCAGCCCTGCCAGTTCGCACAGATTGGCCTGCATCACGGGCTGCGGGCAGCTCCAAACGAGGAAGAATAGCGCTTCCCGCGCCATCCGACCCGCGGGATGGCCCACCACGTAGCCGCTTCCCTTGGCCGCAGCCAAGGCCGCTTGGGTCGCCCTTAGCCCAAAACTATTCGCTCGTGCACGCAGCGCCTCGTTCGTACAGACCGGCTTGCCGCGCGCGATTGCCAACAGATCGCTTTGGAGCGCCGAATGTTCGCGGCGCAGCTCGGCCGCCGGTTTCTTAAGATCGCTGCGCTCGCGAGCCTCGTTCTCCAGGTACTTGATTGCGGAATGTGCTAGGCCCACGGCCAATGTCGATGTCTGCAACCCGCCGGTGTTCGCGCCGCCGGCAGCCATAACGTTCTCCGCCGGGCCGGCCAGCAGCCACTCACGGCCCAGCCTCAAACGATGGCACTGCAACTCGCCGGTGAAACTTGACGTAAGCCCCGCGAACCGGTGCGGCGGCGACACGGCCACCTCTTCCAATCCACCCGGTAGTGCGATCAAAACCTGTTGTCCGTCGGCGAGCGTGGCGCCAAGCACAATGATGTCGGCAAACTGCGCACCGGTTACCCATGGGCTGTAGCCATCGAGCACGAAGCCGTCACGTGTTTCTTCGGCTCGCATGGCTGGCTCAGCCAGGTGCCGGCGGCTCGTCGTGAGATGAGAGATGCCGACCGTGCCGAATGTGGCGCCGCTATTCAGACCAGGCAACAAGCGCGCCTTGAGTCTTTGATGCTCGCTGTCCACGATCCGCCGACAGGCCCCGCTGCGCTGCGTGATGATGAACGTCGTGGTCAGGCACGCTGCGCTCAGCTTCAGATAGCCACGGATAATGTCGCTGTCGCTCCACTCCAACCCGCCCCAGGCGCGCGGCATGAACCATTGATACACTCCATAGCGGCTGCACAGCTCGAGCTGCGCCTCCGGCCACTGCGTGGTGGCGTCTAGATCGGCAGTCTTCGCCGCAAGCTGCTCGCAAAGCTCGTCGAGCTTAGCGTCGTCGGGGCTAGTAATGACTTGCGTGCGGGGCATGCGCGGCTGGCTCTCAATCAGCTAGTCCCTTACGCAGCGCCGTCGTGCGCAACCCGCTTCGGCGCAAACTGGATTGGCGTTGCGCATCACGGAGGCGGCTGCGAATCATGTAATCCTAGCCACAACTCGCGGAACCGCGATTGCACGAAGGGATTCAACTGATTTGTGAATTCAAGCGGCAGATTCAGGACTCGTATCAACTCCTGCACGTCGGCCAGATCCTTCAGACGCCCGGTGTTTGTCATTCCTGACGCAAGCTTCAGCTCGACCAGCGTGGGAAGTTTGAGATATTTGATGCCATTTTGAACAATCGATGTGTCTGACGGGTCGGGAAAGCCGACTGGCTTTGGCTTTCCATCGCCAGGGAAATCACCGGTCACCAGAAATTCGACGCGCACTCCTTGCTCGGCATGTCGAAGGCTACGGCTGCCGGGAAACAGGGGAACATATCCACGCCCTTCGAGTTGTTGATGAATAGTCTGTAGAGCTTCCGCTGTCACTAAGACATCCACGTCCTCGGTAAAGCGCCGAAACCCGTGCGCGAACAACGCCATCCCTCGTGCGACCGCGTAGGGAAGTCCCAGTTCGTCGAGACGGTGGGCCACATCGCGTAACGTTTGATAAACCGCGCTCTTTTTCCTCGAAGTGCATACTCCCCTCACGCAGTGCCCAATCCGGCCGTTCGTTTAGGAGTTCTTCATAAACAGGCATAGGTTCTCGTCCTTAACCGTGATTACACCACGCTGGTTCATTTGCGGCAACCAAAGCTCGACGACAGGCCGCCAAATGCCGTCGCTCTTGTTCGCAACCGGCCCCTCAGCGGGGTCGTCACCGCGCTAGGCTGGCGTTATAATCCACGTTCTCGTGGGATAAAGAGGAATGGATTCGCATCGTCGCTAGGGCATCTTTGGGCATCGCACTGCAAGGGACTCGCATGAGCCAGACCGAACTCGCTCCTCCGCTCATTAAGGAAGGCCCTAACCTCTCCGAGCTTTCCGCCCAAACGCTTTACGATAAGCTGCTCGCTGTTGCGCATAACCTTTGGTGGAGCTGGCATCCCGAGGTTACCAACCTGTTCCGCGATCTCGATCCGATTCGCTGGCGGCAATTGGATCACAACCCAATCGCACTATTGGCTGAGTTTGCTCCCGATCGGCTCGAAATGCGTGCCGCGGAACTGGTGCTTTACAGCCGCATCAACCAGGCTTACCGTCGGATGAAGGAATACGTGAATGCCTCGCACACCTGGGCAGGCACTCATGCCGCCGTTCTGGGCGCGAAGCCAGTCGCATATTTCTCCGCCGAGTTCGGAATTCATGAATCCGTTCCGATTTACTCCGGCGGCCTGGGTGTTCTATCCGGCGATCACATCAAAAGCGCCAGCGGTCTCGGCGTGCCGCTGGTGGCGATCGGTTTGTTTTACGACCAGGGTTATTTCAAGCAACACCTTGATTTGGACGCATATCAGCACGAAGAGTATCTCGACACGAAGGTCGAGAACGTGCCAATGGTATCCGCCGTCGGGGCGGATGGCCGCCCGATTACGGTGCGAATCGATACGCGGACCGGTCCACTCTTCGCCAAGGTGTGGCTGATGCAAGTCGGACGCGTGAAGCTGTATCTGCTCGATTGCGATGTCGAGGAAAGCCGTCCGGAAGATCGCGAGCTGACTAGCCGTTTGTATGGCGGCGACCATCGCACGCGAATTCGCCAGGAGCTCGTACTCGGCGTGGGCGGCGTGAGAGCGCTGCGAGCGCTGGGCATCACGCCGGGCGTTTATCACCTGAACGAAGGGCACAGCGCATTCGCCACGCTCGAAGCAATTCGCGAGCGGATGCACGACGACGGGCTGAGTTTCGACGACGCCTTGCGCGAGGTCGCGCAGCGTACCGTGTTTACCACGCATACACCGGTGCCCGCCGGACATGACCGCTTTGACGCCGGTCTGATCGAAGAACACTTAGGCCCGTTGCGGGATCACCTCGGAATCTCGCTGCAACAGCTTATGGGACTCGGTCGGGTCGAACCGCACAACGAAGGCGAGACATTCTGTATGACAGTGGTCGGCCTCAAGCTCTCGCGCCGCGCCAACGCGGTCAGCGCGTTGCACGGCCATGTCAGCCGCCGCATGTGGGCACATCTTTGGCCGTGGCGCGTGGAAGAGGAGATTCCGATCGGCCACATCACCAACGGCGTTCACGTTCCGAGTTGGCTGGCCTGGCAGATGCTGCAACTGTACGACCGATATTTCCCGGCCGACTGGATGCGGCGGATGGGCGAGCCTGAGGTCTGGCAGGAGCTGCACCGCGTGGACCCCGGCGAACTTTGGGAAACGCACTATGCGCTGAAAAATCTGCTTCTGCAGTTTGTCCGCCGCCGCCTGAGCCGGCAGTGCCGCCGCCGCGGAGAAAGCGACGAAGCGGTCGAAGCCGCGCGAAACGTTTTGGACCCCAACGTCCTCACAATCGGCTTCGCCCGCCGCTTTGCGACGTATAAGCGGGCGGACTTGCTGTTTTACGACTACGACCGAATGGCGGCGCTCTTAAACGATCCGGAGCGGCCGGTGCAAATCATCTTTGCCGGCAAGGCGCATCCGGCCGACGAGCCCGGCAAGCAATTGATCAAGAAGATCGCCAACCTGCGCTACGAGCCGCGGTTTGCGGGCGCGTCGTGTTTGTTGAAGACTACGATATCAACGTCACGCGACACCTCGTTCAAGGGGTCGATGTGTGGTTGAATAATCCGCGCCGCCCTCTGGAGGCCAGCGGCACCAGCGGTCAGAAGGCGGTGCTCAACGGCGCGCTCAACCTGTCGATTCTCGATGGCTGGTGGGCCGAGGCCTACGACGGCAAAAACGGCTTTGCGATTGGCAAGGGGACCACGCACGTCTCCGATGAGATCGGCGACCGCCGCGATGCGGATGATTTGTTCCGGGTATTGGAAACCGAGGTGGTGCCTTTGTTCTACGATCGCGACAGCGACGGCCTCCCAGGTCACTGGATCCAGAGGATGGTCAATTCGATCAGTACCTTGGCCTGGCGGTTCAGCGCCCATCGAATGGTGGCCGACTACGTCCGGAACTGTTATGTTCCGGCGGCGGGTGGATTGAGCTGTGACATGACTGCGAAGTAGTGCAATCGTTTTGACTTGCAGACCAGCTCGTTTGCGGTTCTTCGCTGCGCCCACTAGGACGCCCTTCGCTATGCTGCGAGCACTTGTCGCGCTGGCCGTATGCCTTTTGCCCTCGCCCTGGTCCAGTACCGCTTGCGCCGAGGCGCTCGATAGGATCCAAAGTCGCGGCACTCTAATTTGGGGCGCCGATAAGGAGGGGGGCGGTCCGTACGTCTTTCCCGACGATAACAACCCCGAGCTGCTCCGAGGTTTTGAGGTCGAGCTGGCCGATATGCTCGCCGACGAATTTAGCGCACAATTGGGAACTGAGATTCGCGCCGAGTTCAAGCAGGGCCAGTGGGATAGCCTTCCACAGATGCTCGGAGGTGAGATCGACGTGGCGCTCAACGGCTTCGAGCTCACGCCCCAGCGCCAGCGCGATTACCTTTGCACTAGGCCGTACTACGTGTATGGCTTGCAGCTCCTCGTGCCGCGAGACAGTTCGATCGCGAATTGGACTGACGTCACCGCTGAAAGGGCCGGAGAACATTGGCGCGGCGGGACACTGGGTGGATCAGCAGCGTCCCGTTATTTGCGCGAGAACTTCAGCGAGACCGTTGTCACGATTGATTACAACGGCAACACCGACGCCATGGACGACGTGGCCAACGGCCGACTTGACCTGACGCTTCAAGATGATTGCATCGCCCTGTTCTACGCCGACCGATTTCCGCAGCTTCGATTCGTCGGCAGGCCGGTGGGGGAAGGCTATTACGTGGGCCTCGTTCAAAAGGCGGAGCCGCGGCTTCAAGAAGCGCTAAACAATGCCCTCGGCAACATCATCTCCGATGGCCGCTTAGAGCAGCTATACGACCGCTGGGATTTGTCGGGACGTGCGCAGGCACTCGCCCTTCGCACCACAACCGAAGTGGTCGCCGCGCCTCGTCGCTCGTTCGCGGAGATTTTGGCGAGCAGCCTGCCAACTTTGTTATCGGCGGCAGCGATGACCGTATTCCTCGCCATTGCATCGATGCCGATCGCGATCCTGGCGGGACTTGGCGTCGCGCTCGGCCGTTTGTATGGACCGCGTTGGCTCGCCATCCTGCTGACCGGATACGTCGAGATCCTCCGCGGCACGCCGCTGTTATTGCAGCTCTGGGCTTTGTATTTCCTATTGCCGCGGCTTGTGCCAGGCTTGGCGCTCAATGCCGTCGTGGCGGCGATCGCCGGCCTGGCGATCAACTACTCCGCTTACGAGGCGGAAATCTACCGTGCCGGCTTACAGGCCATTCCTCGCGGGCAGATGGAAGCGGCGCTTGCCCTAGGAATGAGTCGCCGTCAGTCGATTCGGCGCATCGTCCTTCCGCAGGCGGTTCGGATCGTGATCCCGCCGGTTACCAACGACTTCATCGCGCTGTTCAAAGATACTTCCGTCTGCTCGGTTATCACTGTCGTCGAGCTGACCAAACAATACTCAATCCTGGCGCAGAGCACTGGCGCGATCATTGAGTTGGCAATCATCACCGCGGTATTGTACTTATTGATGAGTTACCCGCTCTCGCTCGTGGCCCGTTGGAGCGAACGGAAGTTAGGGGGAAAACACACGTGAACCAAAACGATTCCAGTCGCCGCCCCATTGCGTACTGTATGATCATGGACGCAATCTTGGCGGCGTGGCGATAGTTTCACCCTTACGTATTCAGACGATGTCGATGCAGCCAGTTCTAATCGATGGGCAATGGCGAGAGTCCAAGTGCAATGGCACGTTCCGAGGCGAGGATCCGAGGAGCTGCCAGCCGCTGGACGATGAATACCCAATCAGCACATGGGACGATTGCGATCGGGCGCTTTCCGCCGCGCGCGAGGCCTTCGACGCACTGTGTCGCCTACCGCCCGCGCGAATCGCCGCCTTCCTGGACGCATACGCTTCCGCGATCAACGTGCGCGCCGATGATCTGTGCGCGATCGCTCATTTTGAAACGGCGTTGCCAATAAAACCACGGCTGCGCGAAGTGGAGCTGCCGCGGACGACGAATCAGCTTCGACAGGCTGCCGCGGCCGCTCGCGATGGCTCATGGGCCATGCCGACCATCGACACCAAGCTCAATATCCGTTCGCGCTTGGCTGCGATAGGACCCGTGTGTGTTTTCGGCCCGAACAACTTTCCGTTCGCTTTCAATAGTGCGTCCGGCGGAGACTTCGCGGCCGCAATTGCCGCCGGAAATCCAGTGATCGCCAAGGCGAATACGTCGCATCCGGGCACAACGCGATTGTTTGTAGAGATCGCTCAGCGCGCCGTTGAGCAGAGCGAACTGCCCAAAGCGACCGTGCAGTTGATCTTTCGCACAAACCACGCCGACGGCGAGCGAATGGTTTCCGACGCCGCGCATCGGTGCGACTGGTTACACGGGCAGCCGCGACGCGGGATTGAAACTCAAGGCCGCCGCCGATCGCACGGGGAAGCCGATTTATCTGGAGCTCTCGAGCATCAATCCGGTGGTAGTTCTGCCAGGGGCACTTGGTGAGCGACTGGAATCGATTGCCGACGAGTTCAGCACGAGCTGCTTGATGGGCGCCGGCCAATTCTGCACCAATCCGGGGTTGTTGGTCTTAGTCGGAGGCGAGAGCAGCGAACGGTTCATTCAAGCAGTGGCGGATCGATTCCAGCGAGCGCCAGTCGGCACCTTGCTTTCGGGGCGCGTGGGCGAGGCATTGGCGGCGAGTGTGGAAGCGATTCAGCGCGCCGGCGCAAAAGTGGTCGTTGGTGCAACAGCCGGCGGCGGCGAGGGTTGTTCTTTCGCCAACACGTTGTTGCGCGCGAGCGGATCCGACTTTTTGCGCAAGAACGACCTTCAGCGCGAGGCGTTCGGGAATGTGTCGCTGTGTGTTGTAGCGCGCGACGCTGAGGAAGCCCTTGCAGTGCTCGACCAGCTCGAAGGAAATTTGACTGGTTGCGTGTATTCGGCGAATAGCGGGGAAGACGATGTGCTTTACGATCGTGTGGCGGAGAAGTTGCGGCCGCGCGTTGGCCGGCTGCTGAATGACAAAATGCCAACGGGCGTTGCCGTCTCGCCGGCGATGAATCACGGCGGGCCGTATCCAGCGACAGGCCATCCAGGTTTCACGGCAGTTGGAATTCCGGCCGCTTTGCGGCGATTTGCGGTTTTAGAATGTTACGACGGCGTGCGGCCTCATCGACTGCCCGAGATTCTTAAGAACAAGAACCCGTCTGGACAGGCATGGCGATTGATTGACGGCTGCTGGACGTCGTCTGATGTCATAATGAAATAGAATCCGTCCACCTGGCAAAATCCACACGCGGAATGGCTGTTTTGAAGAGCCACCTAGCCTGTGTATATTGCGGCCGCCGTTATTGCTTACCTGATTGTTGCGGTTTAACACACTGCCAGCATGAGTGGATAATGTATTTTGCACGCTGGGATTGACAGTTTTTCTGATAGCGCTTTAAAACGGGTGAGATCGAGATTTTGCTGCCCGCTGCACCCATCGCGCAAACTGCGCGCCTGGTTCCAGGTGGTGAGACGCCCCTGTCGGGGGCCAGACCGACATGTTTCAAGTGCTAGTTGAGGGACACGGAGGTGCCTCCTAAGTCGAGCGCGGGCTCGGAGGGAGCCATACGCGGCGCCGACCGCACGAGGAGGAATCTAGTGGAAAAGTCTCACGTATTGCAAATGGATGAGGCGACTCCTGCGCCAACGCTGGTCGATCTTCGGTCGCTGGCGACTGCGCATCAAGCGAACGATTCGACGCCAGACCGGCGGAGGAGTGAATGGGCTGAAAGTCGAGATCGACGGCGAGACCGTTCGATTGCTCGGGACCTGCCCGACTTTTTATTGCAAACAGCTAGCACAGCAGGCCGCGATGCGGATCGCGAAATCGTCTCTGGTCGAGAACCTGATCGTGGTTCAAGAGTCGGCCTAGCCCAAGGCCATTTCTTCTCACGGCTCAATCGAATTGACCGCGTAAGGGCGGCAATCGACCTTGTTGGCCGAACTTCCGCGACGCTACCATACGCCCGCGCGCATCGCCAGTTTCTTTTCGCCGCATGCGCGAAGTGGTCCGCGATCAGACAAGGATGTCGCTGTGCGCCTGTCCGTCATACTCAGCACATACAACTCGCCGGATTGGCTGGAGAAGGTGATCTGCGGTTACTCGCTTCAGAGCCATCGGAATTTCGAGCTATTGGTGGCAGACGACGGATCGGACGAGGAGACACGGCGGCGGATCGACGACATGCGCCGCGAAACGGGTCTGGCAATTCGGCACATCTGGCATGAGGACCGCGGCTTTCGCAAGTGCACGATTCTAAATCGCGCAATCGAAGCGGCTTCGTGCGATTACCTCGTGTTCTCCGACGGCGACTGCATTCCACGCTGGGATTTTTTGGGGGCGCACATCCGACACGCGAGGTTGGGAAGGTTTCTCTCCGGCGGACTGTTTCGGCTTTCGCTGGAAGTAAGCCGGCGGATCACCAAGGACGACATTGCACTGGGACGCGCGACCGATCCGCGCTGGCTACGCGAGCAGGGAACACCGTGGAGCTTGAAAATGCTCAAGCTTCAATGCACGGAGGCCATCGGCACATGGTGCGATCGTCTGACCACGACGCAGCCAAGCTGGAACGGGCACAACGCCTCGGGTTGGCGCAGACCTGTTGGGGGTCAACGGTTTTGATGAGCGAATGGAGTGGGGCGCCGAGGACCGTGAGCTAGGGGAGCGGCTTGTGAACTCTGGAGTCAGGCCCCGTCAAATCCGCCACCGCGCGGTGTGTGTCCATCTGGATCACGACCGCGGATACGTTCGCGCTGATGCGGTGGCCAGAAATCGACAAATCTGGAATGAGACAAAGCGGACGCGTGCAAGCTGGACGCCATACGGGCTGCGGAAAGAGAACGTTGCGCGGCCGCGCGCGGCATAAGACAACCGGCGCAGTCGGCAAAAGGATTGATTGATGAAGAACTTTGTCGTTATCGATCACTCGGTGAAACGCATCGGTGGGCACAACTTCGAATACGCCTATCACATTCTGCGTGCAGCGGAAGCGCAAGGATACACGCCTGTGTTCTGTGTGAACCGGCGGTTTTTTGAGCGGAAAAGATTGCCGGCAGGCTGGACGGTACTGCCAATCTTTCGGCATACGACCTATGAGGTGCATCACCTTCAGGAAAAGGAGTCTCGCTTAAGACTTGATGGTTCCGATCGGCGCGACTTGTCACCAGGCGAGCGGCGCCGGCGCTATGCTGCGTGGCTGCTGCCGCGATGGTGGAAGCAACGCCTCGTCGAGCGCTATCGGCGGCAACAACACGAGATCGTGGCACAGTACGCATGTGATATGAGGGCGGCGTTTCACAGCCTAACTCCGACGAAAGGCGACGTGGTCTTTGTACCCACGTTGTCGCGAGAAGACCTCGTCGGACTCGTTGAGTTTTTCCGCGGTGAGCCGCGCGCCGCGATGGTCGATTGGCACCTCCAGTTTCACTTCAGGGTATTCGAGCGACGGGAGCCGGATTACGACGCTCAGGACCCAGACATCCACGAGTTAAAACGGCTGTTCCGTACCGCGGCCTCGGTGCTTCCATCGGGTCGCGCGCACTTCTACGCCACCACCGAACACCTGGCACACCAATACAATCGATTGGATGCCGCGCGATTTGGGACTTTGCCGTATCCCGTCAATCCGCGACTGATGGAAGCCAGAGCGGCAGCCTCCGCGACTGTCGCCCCGCTGCGCGTGACGTGTGCGGGCGGAGTAAGACCAGAAAAAGGGACCGCACAGCTTTACCGCGCTGTTGGACCGCTTTGGAAGAACTATTTTGAGAGCGGCCGATTGCAATTAGTGGTGCAAGCAAAGCGCCTGGGCAAGCTGCCGCTTGAACTGCGGTCACACGCCCGTTGGGACCAAAGTAAACTTCAGCGTCGCTCCGACAGCGCCACTGGGAAGTCGGCCGAAGTCGCCGCCATCCGCTGGCCGCTTTCAACCGATGCCTATTTGGACCTGGTGCGAAGCTCGCACATCGGATTGATGCTCTACGACGCGGAGCAATACTACGTTCGCTGCTCGGGCGTGATGGTCGAGATGCTCAAGGCGGGCATTCCAGTGATCGTGCCGGCTGGATGCTGGATGGCGGATCAGATTGCCGAGTCAATCTATGCACATCGCGACTCTGTCTGCGAGCGGGTCCCGAATGTGGCGGTGCTCGCCGCATCGGCGGTAAATTGGCACGACGGCGCGCGGCGCCGAGTGCATTTAGCGCACACCGCGCAGTCGCTTGAATTCGCCCGAGACGATGAGTCGCTCGTCGGCCAGGTTCGAGCTCCAGCGGGAGCGACGCACGCGTGTATCCGTTTTCGGTTTGGCGAACAAACCGCGCGAGGCGAGTATCTGGAACTGATCGCTACGCAGACAAGCGATGGCAAGCGGCAACTGGCAAACCGCCGAGAGATCCTGGGCCAGCGCGCACGGACAGCCGGTCTCGATGCTTGTTCCGTTGTTGGCCGAGACCCGGCAGTTACAGCTCGTCTTTCGCAATGCATACGGCGCACGTGTGATCGGCGTTCGCGACGTCGAATTTGCTTTTCTCAATGCCTGCGAGGGCGCGTGCCCGCTGGGCGCCGTGGGGTTGATTTCGGCCGGAATTGATCAGGTCGCCGATCTGCTTCGCGACATCGCCGAATATTACGAGCATTACCGGCGAACCGCCGCAGAATTTGCGCCGAGTTGGGGGGAATGGCACAGCCCCGAGAAGGTGGTCCGGCTGCTGTGCGAACGCTCATCGAGCGATGAGCGGCAACGCACGATCCGAATGCGATTGCCGGAAGCGGCGTAAGGCGCGAATCAAGCGCGGATGCACCCTTGCGTTACAACCGCGGTAATAGTCTTCCGGTTTGACCATGTCGTCTCAGAAAAATGGGACGGTATCATGTGTCGCATTGCAGCATGCTGAGGAGCGTGGGCACATCCGCGCCGGCTGTCTTCCAAACTTCATCCAGGTCCACGAGTTCGTAGGCGTGCATCAACTTATCGCGCATGCCCGCAATCTTTCGCCAGGGAATTGTCGAGCGTTGCGCACAGAATTCCTCCGACAATCGCTTGGCGGCCTCGCCGATAATCAGCAATTGATGAAGGACTGCCGATTGTGTTTTCAAATCGGTATTGAAGGCGTCTTGAGTTAGACCCGCTATAAACTGCGCAATCAGTCGGCCTGCCTTGACGATATCAGCTACCGTTGCCTCATCCCGCCACATAGAAGAGTTCCGCAGACCGTAGGATGGTTTCTCGCCTAATCGCATTGTCGCTTTGTTCCACGACGCGGCGCGTGACAAGATCAACCGGCCGGCCTAACAACTCGGCTAGCTCGTGCTCCATCTCGATGTGGTCCAGCAAGCTCCAATCGGCGTCTGCTTGAAACTCTACGAGGAAATCAACGTCACTTGCCGGAGTAAAGTCATCGCGGAGTATTGAACCAAACAGCCACAGCCGCTTGATCTTCCACCGTTCACAATACGCAGCAATCTCCGTCGGTGAGACAGCAATCCGCTCAGTCATAAGTCGCCGTCAAGACAAGAGTTCGGGAAAATCGCGCGTTCGCCCAGGAGCGCTCCTCAGATTTAGGCTGAGAGGGCGGCTTTAAACTGATGCTCCACCGATTGCCGCCATTTGCAATTCTAGCTCCCGCACCCCGAAGCGAAACAGCGGGAACCGGTGCCCGCCAGGAATGAAATCGCTCTGGCAAAAAACTGGGTTGCTCGCCGGCATCCCGCCGCGCCAATCCTTGCTCGAGCAACCCGTGTTTCCGCCGTGTCAATCAGGAGCAGCCCATGCTGTTCCCGCAGTTGTGGCACAGATAACAATTTCCGTTGCGAACCGTGATCGCACCACAGTTGTCGCAACTGGGAGCGTCGAGCTGAAAGCTGGCAAACTGATCGTCGCGGTTGGCGAAGCCCTTCATCGGCAGGTCCATCTGGATTCCCGCACGGTGCAAGAGCGACGAGCCGGGGTCGCCCGCTGGCTGCTTTTTGGCCGACGCCGTGCCGTTAGTGCCGCTCGCGTGTGCGGCGCCGTTGCCGGCGGCGGGTGGAGTCGTTGCCGCCCGCTGCGGCTCGCGGATCGAGGAGCTTCCCTGCTTACTGTTCAGCCCGCCAACCTTCGTGGCGGCGGGCTTGAGCTCTGAGGCAGCGTCCTCGCTCTTGGCGTTCGATTGCGAACCAGAAGATTCGCCGCGGCCGTACAACGCGCGGTTTGCATCGCGATACCCCGGCAGGAATGTGATACCCAGCCATCTGAAGATGTAATCCACGATGCTCTTCGCCAGCGGAATCTCCGCGTTCTTGGTGTGACCCATCGGCTCAAAGCGCGTGTGCGCGAACTTGTTCACATAAACCTCGAGCGGCACGCCATACTGCCAGCTCATCGACACCGCGGTGCCAAAGCAGTCCATTAAACCGCCGATCGTGCTCCCCTCCTTGGCCATCGTGATGAACAACTCGCCGGGTCGGCCATCTTCGAACAATCCGACGGTGAGGTATCCTTCGTGCCCGGCCACGTTGAACTTGTGCGTGATAGAGTTGCGTGTGTCGGGCAATCGCTCGCGCCGCGGTGCGGCGACCTGTTTTGCGGCCGCTTTGTCGGTCTCCGTGCTGGTCGAAAGCGGTTGGCTTTCCTTCGAGCCATCTCGATAGATCGCCAGCGCCTTGAGTCCTAGCCGCCAGCCTTCCAGGTACGCATTGGCGATGTCGTCGGGCGTCGTGTCGCGCGGCATGTTCACGGTTTTGCTGATCGCGCCAGACAGGAACGGCTGGGCCGCGGCCATCATCGAAACATGTGCCCGCCAGGCGATCGACCGCTGTCCGTTTCGCGGCTGGAAGGCGCAGTCGAAAACGCTGAGGTGCTCGTCGCTCAGGTCGGGCGAGCCTTCGACTGTGTCGTTCTTGTCGATGTACGCAAGGATCGACTCGATCTGCGGCTCGTCGTAGCCCAGCGTCTTAAGGCCCAGTGGCACGGTATTGTTGACGATCTTGAGCATGCCGCCGCCCGCAAGCTGCTTGTATTTGACCAGAGCGATGTCGGGTTCGATCCCGGTCGTGTCGCAATCCATCAGGAAGCTGATCGTGCCGGTCGGAGCGAGCACGGTTGCCTGAGCGTTGCGGAAACCATACTTCCGCCCTTCTGCGAGAACCTCGTCCCACACCTGTCGCGACGCCTCACGGAGATACGCCGGGCAGGCCGGATCGATCTGTTCGACCGCCTCGCGATGCATTTGCATCACATGCAGCATCGCCTCACTATTGATCTCATAGCCCTCGAAAGGCCCGACAGCGGCTGCCATTTCGACGCTGGTCAGATTCGCAGCGCCGTGCAACATCGCGGTCATCGCGCCGCACAATCCGCGAGCAGTGTCGGAGTCGTAGGCCACACCCGAAGACATGATCAGGCTGCCGAGATTCGAGTAGCCGAGGCCTAGCGGACGGAACTTGTGGCTATTTTCGGCGATCCGCTTGGTGGGATAACTCGCATGATCGACCAGGATTTCCTGAGCGATGAAGTAAATGCGACACGCGTTCTGGAATCGCTCGACGTCGAATGAGCCGTCGTCGCGGCGAAATTTCATGAGGTTGATGCTGGCCAGGTTGCACGCCGTGTCGTCAAGAAACATGTATTCCGAGCACGGATTACTGGCATTGATCCGCCCGCTTTGGGGACAGGTGTGCCAGTGGTTGATCGTTGTGTCGTACTGCACGCCGGGGTCGCCGCATTGCCAGGCGCATTCGGCCATGCGCGTCAACACATCGCGAGCGCGATAGGTCGGGCCATCGCGGCCAGGGTCGGTCACCCAATGCGTTTTCCATTCCTGATCTTCAACGACGGCTTGCATGAAGTCGTCGGTGACTCGGACCGAAAGGTTCGCATTCTGAAATAGGATCGAGCTGTAGGCCTCGCCATTGAAGTTGGCCTCGTAGCCCCCTTTCTCGATCAGAACTCGTGCCTTTTTCTCTTCCTTCGCCTTGCACTCGATGAAGTCGAGCACATCCGGGTGCCAGACCTTGATCGATTGCATTTTGGCGGCACGGCGTGTCTTGCCTCCGCTTTTGACCACCGCCGCAACCTGGTCATACACGCGCATGAACGAAAGCGGGCCGCTGGGTTTGCCGCCGCCGGCGAGCTTTTCACGGTGCGAGCGGAGGGTGCTCAGGTCGGTGCCGGTGCCGGAACCGAACTTGAAGAGCATCGCCTCGCTGCGTGCGAGCTCCATGATGTCTTCCATATTGTCCTGCACGCTTTGGATAAAGCAGGCGGACCCCTGTGGGTATTCGTATGGGTTTTGCGGCTGCTCGACGCGTTCGGTTTCCGCGTTCCAGTGCCAGTTGCACTGGGCGCCCTTCACTCCGTACTGGTGATACAGGCCGACGTTGAACCAGACTGGGGAATTGAAAGCCCCGTGTTGATGCAGGCACAGCCAGGTCAGCTCGCGATAGAACCGCTCGCCATCTTCGGCCGTGGCGAAATAGCCGTCCTGTGTGCCCCAGTCGGCAATCGTGCGCGTCACGCGATGGATGAGCTGCTTGACGCTGTTTTCGCGCTCGGGGGTGCCATTTTCGCCGTAAAAGTACTTGCTCACGACGACGTTCGTGGCCAATTGGCTCCAGTGCTTAGGAACCTCGCAATTGGGCTGCTCAAACAGGATTTCGCCGGACTCCCCCTTGATTGCGGCAGTCCGCCTATCCCACTGGAGGGTTTCGAACGGGTCGGCCACATCCACGGGGCAGAATATCGGCTCGACCGATAGGCCTCCGGTTCGAACGCGACGCTTGGATGCCATTTTTGCAAAGCGGCGTTTGGCCACTCCCAATTCTGCATGCGCCATAGAGCAGGTCCTTCCAGGTAAAAGGGGTTGTCCGAAACCCGCGGCGTACTTCTAAACTATTGTACACCGACTGTCAAGAATAGTCGTCCAATGACCCTCAAAAAGCTTTGAGAAAGATCCATCTTGCCGAATCCGAGCAAGGGAAAGCGCCCGTCCGGCTGAAAAACAGTCGCACTACCACATATTGTGGTTCTACCTCTTGCTACCACAACATATCGTAGCGGGACGCCAATTTACAAGATCAGTCCAATCCGTCAACCGGTGCCTCATTCCCGCCAGAAACCATTGGCCGATGCGAAGTTACGCTCAACTGGCTAGCTGCGCAAGAATCTCCATACGCCTTATTCGGAGGTTGCAACTCATGGTCTGGTAACAGCTTACGCACAATCGCCAAACATTCGCACCCCGAGGATCGATGTGGAAAACTTTTTCGAAATCAACGCGTGGGCACTTTTACGGGGCCAAGCCGCTGCGGCCAGGCGTTATTTGTGTACCGATACCACACTTTTTCAGCATGTCGATTTCCCGCGGCCAAGTAAACGATTAGCTGAGTTTACTAGTCGCACAGTCAGCTGGCGGTTCCCTAGCAGGTTGGACCAAACACCGTTGAACCTGCGGCGGCCGAGCATTTGCGTTTGAGAGGTCGCAAAACGCTCGCTAGAATGATCGGCTTGCCGATCATAGCGCCCGGTGCTGTTACGCAGGGCGCATGTGCATTGCCGCCAAGGGCGACCGCCGACTGAATCTAGCACCATCGCTTCCATTTGAGAGCGGCGCAGGTCGAACGCCACATTGGTCCGTTTGTGAGCAAGGAGTTGGCTTCGGTGCAAATCAAGATCTCCACCCGACATGGCCACCTCAGCGAGCCCATGCAGGAGAAGATTCGGGAGAAGGTCCAGCGGTTGGAGCGTTATTTCGAGCGTCTCACGGCGATCGAGATCACCGTCGATTTGACGCAAGCTGAGCTGCCGCTGGTGAACCTGAACGTGTCGGCCGAGCACAAGCATGATTTCGTAGCGCGCGAGCAGACGGAAGATCTGGGCAAGAGCGTGGATGCAGTCGTGCAGAAAATGGAACAGCAGCTCCGAAGGTATAAAGAAAGAATCCAAGACCATCACCGCGGCGCGAGCACCGGCCCGGCAGAAATGTAGTAATTTGGGTGCGACGAACAGACCGCGCTCCATTTATCAGTTTTGCTAAGTCGCGTGACGGCTAATCGAGAGGCGAGAAAGGACCAGGGCGAATGAAGTTTGCTGACTTTGTAAGTGTCGAGGCGATTCGGTCCGACCTGCACGCCGGTTCCAAAGAAGAGGTCGTGCGGGAAATGACTCAGGCACTCCTGGAAGCGGGTCGGATTTCCGCAGGCGAAGTGGAAAGCATTGTCAAGGCGATCATGAAGCGCGAGGAGTTAGGAAGCACCGGCATTGGTCGTGGCGTGGCGGTTCCGCACACAAAGCACCCCAGCGTTGATCGCTTGGTGGGCACGGTGGCGATCAGCCGTGATGGAGTGGATTTTGAAAGTCTCGACGGCGATAAGGTGCAGCTTTTTTTTCTGCTCATCTCGCCGCCTGACCGACCTGGCGAGCACCTGCGGGCGCTTGAGAACATTTCGCGGCAGCTTCGCGATGATATGTTCTGTAAGTACCTCAAGCAGGCGAAGACCAAGGAAGACATACAGCAATTATTGGAAGAGGCGGATAATCATCAATTCAGCGCCTAGGCCGTAGCGGCGCAACTTAGGCGCGAGCGAGACGATTTAGCGCGTTTCGGCAACTTTTCCGGCAGCGTACCGCCGCAAGCAAGGCGAAGTCCGCGTGTGAGGCCCGAACGCGAATAGAAGCGAAAACTGGAGGGAACACGAAAACCGATTTGGCCGCCGGCGCACAGCAACCAAGTGCCGGCCGAGAATCGAAACGCTTGCCATCGATGGACGAAATCAAACGGATTCGGACCGTTGTCGTCATGAACCCACAGGGGGTCCATGCGCGACCGGCCGACATGATCGTCAAGGCGGCAAACCAATTTCATTCAAAGGTGGAGTTAATTAAGGGCAACGAGCGCGTGGACGCCAAGAGTATCCTGGCGATCTTCACGCTGGCGGCCGTGCAGGGAACCGAGCTGGTGGTCGAGACAGAAGGGCCCGATGCCGAGGAGGCCCTCAATTCGCTTTGCGAGCTGTTCGCCCGCGGGTTCGACGAAATGGAGCAGGCTGCAAACTAAATCAGTTAAGTCACCCGGATCCAACCGCGCCGTCGGCCTGACACAACAAACCGGCCGCTGGTCGCGATGTGATTCGCAAAGTCCGTCGGAAGATCGCGCCGGTGCGGCATTGGCCCTAGGCCGCTGCAACATCCAAGCAGCTTCGCACGAGTGTGATCGATTGCTCCGCGAGAGCAGCGGCGGCAAGCGCCTTCACATGCAAAAACTACAGGGAATCGCAGTTTCGCCAGGCGTCGCCATTGGCGAGGCGCTGGTCGTCGATACCGAGGGATTTCGCATCCCGCGGCGGTTCGTTTCGCGCGACGCAGTCGAGGATGAGCTGGAGCGGCTGACCGCGGCAATGGAAGCCTCCGGCGGCGAGATCGAGGCGAACCGCGACGCAATCTCGCGCGAGCTCGGGTCGCAATACGCGGCCATCTTCGATGCTCATCTGCAAATGCTCCGCGATCCGCAGTTGCGATCTGAGCTCAATTCGATGATCCGCGACCGGCACTACTCGCCAGAATACGCGGTCAGCCGCGTGCTGCGCCGCTACGCCAAAGTCTTTCAGGAGGTGCAAAGCAGCTACCTGGCGGAGCGCGCCAACGACATCTTCGACATTGAAAAACGGCTGTTGCGAAATCTGCTGGGCCGGCGACGCGAGGAACTCTTCCGCATCACTTCGCCTGTCGTCGTGCTGGCTCATAACCTCACGCCCAGCGAAACCGCCAACCTCGATCGCAAGCTGGTCCGCGGGTTTGTGACCGAGATCGGCGGCGCCGGCAGCCACACGGCGATCGTTGCCGAAGCCATGGAAATTCCCGCGGTCGTAGGCATCGGCCCGTTTCTGACGGATGTTTCCGGCGGCGACGTGGTAATTATCGACGGCGATAACGGGCTGGTAATTCTGCAACCGGACGAAGAGACGATCGCCCGCTATCGGCACGAGGCCGAGCAACAGCGCACGATGCAAGCGCGGCTGGTCGAGTACCGCGATCTTGTTTGCGAGACCGCCTGCGGCACGCGCGTGCAGCTCCTCGGCAACATCGAATTCCCATACGAGGTCGATCACTGCATCGAGCGCGGCGCCGACGGCATCGGGCTATACCGCACGGAGTTTTTGTACCTCACTTCGGAGCGCGAACCGACCGAAGAGGACCACTTCGCGGCGTATTCGCGCGTAGTGCAGACGATGGGTGACAAGCCGGTCGTCATCCGCACGCTCGATCTGGGAGCCGATAAGTTGAATCGTCTCACGAACCCGGAAGATGAACGCAACCCATCGCTCGGTTTGCGCAGCATCCGCATGTCGCTCCGCGACGTGCCCTTGTTTCGCACGCAATTGCGGGCAATCCTGCGAGCGAGCGCCTTGGGTAACGTGCGAATCATGTTCCCGTTGATCACGACGCTGATGGAGCTTCGCCAAGCCCGGATGATCCTGATCGACGTGATGGAGGACCTGGAGGAGCATAATCTGCCGTTCAATCGCGATATGCCGGTGGGAATGATGGTCGAGGTGCCGGCGGCTGTGATGATGATCGATCATTTCGTGGAGGAGGTAGATTTTGTCAGCATCGGCACAAACGATCTGATTCAGTACACTTTGGCAGTCGATCGCACGAACAAGGAAGTGGCCTCGCTGTACAACTCGTGCGACCCGGCCGTGCTGCGGTTGATCGACATGACGGTGAAGGCGGCCCAGCACGCCGATATTCCGTCGAATTTATGCGGAATGATGAGCGGCAGCGTGAATTACACGCAGTTGCTGCTGGGGTTGGGACTGCGCACGTTTAGCGTGACGCCCAGCGCGATTCCGGAAATCAAGCGGGTCACTCGCCTGGTTCGGATAGAGCATTGTCAGGCAGTGGCTCGGCGTGCGATGCAAATGGAAAACGCCCGCGACATCAAGAATTACTTGAGGGAAGAGCTGAAGAAGGTGGCGCCGGAGTTCGGAAACTAACGGCGCTCTGCTATTGACGAGAAAACTTTTTTGTGTCGTCGCCGGCTACGGCAGTTGGCGGCGACTGGAGAACCGATGGTTCGACATCGCGTGCGCATACGCTTTGCGAAGCGAGGAGATCTACGGCTGATCAGCCATCGCGACCTCATGCGCACCTGGGAGCGGCTGTTTCGCCGCGCCGAAATCCGCCTGAGCCAAACCGAAGGCTTCCATCCCAAACCCAAGATGATGTTCCCCTCCGCGCTGGCGGTGGGCATCGAAGGTCTGGAGGAAGTTCTGGAGATCGAGCTTGAGCGGCCCAGTTCCGCCGACGAATTGGTGCAGGCGATTACACCGCAGTTGCCGCAAGGCTTGGAGCTTTGCGGGATGGAAATGCTCGGCGAATCCGCCCGAAAGGCGCGCGTGCATTCGGTCACATTCACGGTCGATGTGCCGCGCGATCGGCAAACCGTCGTCGCCGAGCGCATCGAGTGGCTCCTGGCGCAAGCGTCGTACGACGTCCATCGCGAAAGCCGTGGCCGGCCGCTCGACCTTCGCCCGCTTATCGATGACCTGCGGCTCGACGCCGGCGCGCTCGTGATGCGGCTGCGCGTCGATGGCGACGGCAGCGCACGCCCGCGAGAATTGCTTTCCGCCCTGGGGCTGGACGACGTTGAGTCGCTAGGGTTGGTGATTCGCCGCACGGCGGTGGACCTTATACCCGACGAAACCACGGTGGGTGCCTAATGCAGCGGCAAATCAAACCAGCCGGTTTTCACGACTATGCCGAACGAGAAAGCTATCACATGAAGCAGGAAATGCTCATCAACGTCTCGCAGCCGGAAGAATGCCGGATCGCGATCGTTGAAGACGGAGTGCTGGAAGAGCTGTACATCGAACGAACCAGCCAGGACAACTACGTCGGCAATATCTACAAGGGCCGCGTCGTCAACATCGAGCCCAGCATCCAGGCCGCCTTCGTCGATTTCGGCGTCGGCCGCAACGGCTTTCTGCACATCAGCGACGTGGAGCCGCAGTACTTTCGCCAGGGCGGGATCGACCCTGACAAACCGCTGGCGCCTTGGCGGCCGCGGCGTTTGACGAAGCGGCCGAGGACGACGACCGACGAGGCGAGCCACGGGCCGCGCGGCAACGCCGTTCACGGCCTGGCGCGCGGCCGCGGATCAAGCCGCCGATTCAAGACATCTTCCGCCGCGGCGACGAGCTGTTGGTGCAGGTCATCAAGGAAGGCATCGGCACCAAGGGGCCGACGCTCTCGCACCTATATCAGCATTCCCGGCCGATATCTCGTGCTGATGCCGGCACTGGGCCGCGTGGGCGTCTCGCGAAAGATCGAAGACGAAGACGCCCGCCGCAAGCTCCGCGACATGATGCTCGAGCTCAACCCGCCCAAGGGGCTGGGCTTTATCGTCCGCACCGCCGGCGTGGACCGCACCAAGAAGGAGCTCTCGCGCGACCTGGCGTATCTGCTTGCGGCTGTGGAAGGTGATCGTCCGCCGCATCAAGAAGCACGCGGCGCCGGTCGATATCTACGAAGAAAGCGACATGATCATCCGCACGATCCGCGACATCTTCACGGGCGACGTCGACTCGATCTACATCGACGAGCCGACGTCGTACGAGCGGGCGAAGGAGTTCTTGCAGATCGTCATGCCGCGGTACGTCGAGCCGGCTGCATCTGTACGAAGGCAAAGAGCCGCTGTTCCACCACTACCGGCTCGACGAAGAGATCATGCAGATCCATCAGCGCAAGGTGCCGCTGCGGCAAGGCGGCTCGATCGTGATCGATCCAGACCGAGGCGCTGGTGGCGATCGACGTCAACAGCGGCAACTTCCGCGCCGACGACAGCGCCGAGGAAACCGCCTATCAGCATGAACATCGCCGCCGCCAAGGAGATCGCCCGGCAATTGCGGCTGCGCGATCTGGGCGGCGTGATCGTCAACGACTTCATCGACATGCGCAAGGAGCGGCATCGCCGCGGCGTCGAACGGGCGCTTGCGCGACGCGGTCAAGCGCGACCGCGCGCGCACCAAGATCCTTCGCACCAGCCCCTTCGGCCTGATCGAAATGACGCGGCAGCGCATTCGCCCCAGCCTGAAACGGAGCGTGTTACGGCGACTGCCCCGGCTGCACAGGCACGCGGCGTGGTAAAGACCGCCGAGAGCATGGCGATCGAGGTGATGCGGCTGTTGATCCTGGCGGCGCAGCGGCCGGACGTGAGCCGCATTTCGGCAATGGTGCACGAAGAGGTCGCGACCTACTTGAACAACAAGAAGCGGCGAGAAATCGCGAAGATGGAGGACGAAGGCAAGATGGCCGTGCACGTCGTCGGGCGCGAGCATGTTTCGCCGGAGCATTTGGCGATCGAGTGCCACGACGGCCAAGGGCGCGAAGTGAAGTTCGCGATGTAGGCATTTGAATGATGCGAATGCGCGACCAGAAAACTGCCGCATTTCGACGCGGGATGCTGCTCGTTGCGCTCGCGGCGATTGTGGTCGCAGGGTGCACCAGACCAACCGAACCGAAGCGCGCCGGCTCTCCCAACTGGCTGGCGGCAGACGGAAAACCGTCGGTTGTCATGACCATCGACTTTGGCGATGGGATGGAGAAGCGGTTTTCGCGCATTCCGCACGAAGATGCAATGACGGTGCTGGCGGCGCTCACCGCGGCGGCCTCACACCCGCGGAATCAAGTTCGACAAGACCGGCTCGGGCGAAGCCGCGATGCTAACGGCAATCGATGGCGTCGCCAACGAGGCCGGCGGCGGCCATAGCCGAAACTGGATATACCGCGTCAATGGCAAGCTGGCGACCGTCAGCTTCGACGCCTACACGCTTGAGCCGGGCGACGTTATATTGTGGAGGTTCGAGGAATACGGCGAGGACTCGGAGGCTGTGAAGTGAATCGCGTCGCACGTCAGGAAGTCATTCTGTTCGCGGTGATCGTTGCCTTTGGCGTTTTGGGGCGATGGCTCCAACCGCAGTGGAACTTCACCCCGACCGCGGCGCTGGCGCTGTTCGCCGGATATATGTTCCGGTCATCGAAGGCCGCATGTCTGGCGCCCTTGGCGATTCTGGGGATCAGCGATCTTGTTTTGCCGACTCACAATAACGCCGGGGAAATGGCGGCGGTCTACGCCTGCTTCCTGGTGCCGGTAGCGCTCGGCGGATTGCTGCGGAATAATTTCACGCTGCCACGCTTCGCGGCTTCGGCGTTGGCCCCCAGCCTGATCTTCTTCATCGTCACGAACTTGGTTGTTTGGATCTATCGCCGCGGCACGGTGTACGACGATTCGTTCGCCGGGTTGCTCGATTGCTACGGCGCGGCGATTTTGTTCTTCCGCTGGATGCTGGCCGGGGACGTGCTCTTAACGGCCGCGATCTTCGGCGCCTACCGCGCTGGCTGCATCCCCCGCATTTCGACGTGCGTCGCGCGTGGCCATAGAGACGCATCGGCTGAAGAGCGGTTAACACATCGCCATGTACCGCGCGTAACTCCAAAGAAAAACCCCCGGCTGCCACCGAGGGTTCATGATTCAACTGACAACTGACCACGGACACTTAACTCTTCTTCTTCTCAATCTCCGTCTCAATCGCCTTCACCACCTCTTCGCTCTCGGGCTTGGTGCGCGGCGAAAAACGTGCGGCCACCTGTCCGTCGCGGCCCACAAGAAACTTCTCGAAGTTCCAGGTAACTGGACCCGCGAACTTCGGATTCGTTTCCTTCTCGGTCAGCGTCTTGTACAGCGCGTGCTGCCCGTCCCCCTTCACGACGATCTTCGAGAACATCGGGAACGATACGTTGTACTTCGAGCTGCAAAACTGTGCGATCTCCTCATCGGTACCCGGCTCCTGCTTGCCGAACTCGTTGGCGGGAAAACCGAGCACCACAAACTCCTTGTCCTTGTACTTCTTGTAAAGCTCCTCCAAGCCCGAGTACTGCGGCGTGTTCCCGCAATAGCTGGCGGTGTTCACGATCAACACCACTTTGCCTTTGTAATCGGCCAGATCAGCCTTCTTGCCGTTGAGTAACTTCACTTCGCCGGCCAGCGGCGACTTGGACTTCTTATCGTCGGCTTTTTCATCCGCCTTGTCGGCGGCGCTTGATATGGTCATCGCGGAAACAAATAGCGCGGTAAACAAGACAGCAATCAAACAACGAAACATGGTGGGACCTCGCGGGCGGTGGGACAAACGGGCGGGTTACGTACTCTGCTCAAGCTAGCCGTGCGCGGCACGATTGTCAAAACCCGACCTCGGCCGCGCTCAGCCCGGCCTGCGAGAACCCAGAATTCGGCGGCAAACGCGAGTGTTCCCAACGACTTACGTTCAATGGCAATGCTTGAATCAGCCCTACCGGCCTGCCTATACTAACAATAACCCTGTCTTCTCGCTCATCTCGTCCGGAACCCAGCCCCTCGATGTCTCGACTCCTCCGTCGCTCCTCGTTCTGCCTCATGGCCGTCGTCACTCTGGTGTCGCTCGTTGCCGCTTCGGCGACCGCTCAGGACCAGGCCGGGTCGCGCCGCGGCGGACCACCGGTTGGCTACCGCAAGCTCGTTCCCGGCATCGAAACTACTGTGACCGTGCAATCGGATCCGGCTGACACGGTGAGCTATCAGAATTTCACCGAAGTCCTCGCCTTGCCCAAGATCGATTGGGCGCCCCAAACCAAATCAAAATCGTCCACACTCGGCTTCAAAGCCACGCGCGCCGCGTTCCGCCGCGACGTATGGAACCTCCAATTCAGCTTCCTACCGATGCGGATGATCGCGGTCGATATGCCCCAGCCCGAGGGCCGCATGCGCCGTACGATGATCTGGTACATGGTCTACCGCGTGACCAACCAAGGCGGCCATTTGCACCCGGTACAAAAAGACGACGGAACCTGGACCACCGAGAAGAAGGACCAGCCGGTCACGTTCATCCCCCGCTTCACGCTCTACAGCCCCGAGGTCCGCAAGTCCTATCTCGACCAGCTCATTCCCGTGGCCATGCGGCCGATCCGTGAACGCGAAGACCCGCGTCGCCAGTTCCTCGACAGCGTGCAGATGATGAACACCGAGATCGAAGTCAGCACCGACACGCAGGACAACAGCGTCTGGGGCGTGGCCACCTGGGAATCGGGCTTCGACTCCAGTGACCAGGTCGATCCGCGGACCGATTACTTTTCCGTGTTCATCACCGGTCTATCCAACGCCTACAAGTTTGCCGACCCCGCGGGCGCCTACAAAGCCGGCCAGCCCCCCGCTAGCGGCCGGCTCTTCCGCCAAAAGACGCTCCAGCTCAACTTTTGGCGGCCGAGCGACGAGTTTGCCGATGGCGAGTCCGACATCTACCTCGGTACTCCCCCCACGCTCGGCATTCCCGGCCAGATTGACTACCAATGGGTGTTCCGGTAGTCTTGGTAGTCCACTTTCAACGCATGCAAAAATGCCCCCGGCATTGCCCGGGGGCTTTTATTGAGACTATTGACGACGGAGAGAGCACGTTATGGCACATAAAAAGGGTCAAGGATCCTCTCGCAACGGCCGTGATTCGAACGGCCAGCGCCGCGGCGTAAAACGCTTTGGCGGCGAGCGAGTCATCCCCG
Source organism: Pirellulales bacterium (assembly GCA_963829655.1). Classification (GTDB taxonomy): domain Bacteria; phylum Planctomycetota; class Planctomycetia; order Pirellulales; family JALHPA01; genus JBBDYH01. The sequence continues at coordinate 2,302,749 of CAWHJG010000002.1, read as the reverse complement.
GCAACATCATCGTTCGCCAGGTCGGAAACAAGTTTCATGCCGGCCGCGGCGTCGGCCAGGGGAGCGACTTCACTCTGTTCGCGCTGGTCGAAGGCCAGGTGCAATTCGATCAAAAGGGCCGCCGCGTCAGCATCGTGGAAGCAGCGGCTGGTTAGGCCCGCCGTACATACGCTTAGAACAAATCACACAGGGATGATCCGGCGGATCATCCCTTTTTTGTCGCGCATTTGCTGCAACAATGCTTATAGCCGCACTCGGCGCAATACATACATCGGGATATCGTTCTATGTTCGTTGACCGCGTCAAAATCCACGTTGCAGCCGGCGATGGCGGCCGAGGAAGCTCAAGCTTCCGCCGTGAAAAGTTCGTCCCGCGCGGCGGGCCCGACGGCGGCGATGGCGGCAAGGGCGGCAGCGTGATCTTCATCGCGCGCTCCGGTGTAGACAGCCTCGTCGAACTCACCAGCCGCAAGCACTGGCGCGCCGAAAGCGGTGGCGCCGGCCAAGGCTACGACCGCCACGGCCGCAACGCGGAAGACCTCGTGCTCTTCGTGCCACTCGGAACCGTCGTGATCGACGCCGACAACGGCCTCGTGCTAAAAGACCTCGTTCAGCCCGATGATAGTGTGATCGCGGCGCGCGGCGGCCGCGGCGGTCGCGGAAACGCTTCATACAAATCGCCCACCAACCGCGCCCCCCGCGAAACCGGCCCTCCCGGCGAAGGCGAACAGCGAAACCTAATCCTCGAGCTCAAAGTCATCGCCGACGTTGGCCTCGTCGGCAAACCCAACGCCGGCAAGAGCACGCTCCTAAGCCGCCTCTCGCGCCCGCCCCGAAATCGCCGATTACCCGTTCACGACAAAATATCCAAACCTGGGCCTCGTCACGATTCCACCCGACCGCGCGTTCGTAATGGCCGATCTTCCAGGGTTAATCGAAGGCGCACACGCCGGCGTCGGTCTGGGACACGAATTCCTGCGGCACATCGAGCGCGCCGGCATCCTCGTTCACCTGGTCGAGCCGGCGCCGATCGACGGCAGCGACGCAATCGAAAACTATCACACCATCCGCCGCGAGCTGGCAGAGTACGCCGCCGAGCTAGGCGAGCGCCCCGAGATTGTCGCCGTCACCAAATCCGAGTTGCCCGAGGCGCAAGAAACGCACCGCCGCTTAACCGATTCGATCGGCCGCGAAGTGCTCTTGATCAGCGCAGCTACCGGTGACGGGCTGGATCGTTTCCTGTGGCGCGTCAACGAGGAACTTAGCCGCCGCGACACGAAAGCTGCCAGCCACTTGTCGCCATCCCCGACGGTCATTCCTCCCCATCAACGGTTGCCTCTCCCATTGGGGGAGGGTTGAGGTTATCTGCTCGCGATGCCCGACCACCCCCTTCTCGTCGCCGTCGATATCGGCAACAGCCGCATCAAGCTCGGCTGGTTCGAGAAATCGCTGACCAGGGACGTGCTTCCGAAACCGATCGGTGAGCTTACTCTCCCCGCCGAAGCTTGGGACGAATCGCTGATCGCGCACATGTTGCCCCCGGAAGCCCTCGGTGGCCGCTGGTGCGTCGCCAGCGTCAATCGCCCTGCAACCAAGCGTTTGATCGCCTTTCTCAATAGCACCGCGCCGGACAAGCGCCATGCGACGTGCGCGAGCTCTCGCACCACGATCTGCCGCTCGCCGTGCGCGTCCCTGAGCCGGATCGCGTCGGCATCGATCGCCTGCTGGGCGCCGTGGCCGCCAATCGATTGCGCGATAGAGAGCGGCCGGCGATTGTGATCGACCTCGGCAGTGCAATGACATTCGACCTCATCTCCGCCGACGGCGCATTCCTCGGCGGCGCGATCCTTCCCGGCGTCGGCATGTCGGCCCGAGCGCTCCACGACTTTACCGATCGCTTACCGCAGATCCCAATGGACGAGCTGGCCGAACCGCCACCCCCGCTCGGCACGTCCACGGGCGAAGCCATGCGGTCGGGCTTATATTGGGGCGCCGTCGGCGCGATGCGCGAGCTCATAGTGCGGCTTCGCGACGCCCTCGGCACCGACAATCGCCAGCCGCAGGTCTTCCTCACCGGCGGCGCGGCGCCGATAGTTGCACAGTTCCTCCCTGGCGACGCGACATACGTCCCTCACCTGGTGCTTGGCGGCATTGCCAGCGTTGCCGGAGTATGAGAGAGCCCACCAAGTCAACCGTCGCCGCAATCCTTACACCAACCGGCCGCGGCGCAATCGCCACAATCGCCATCGACGGGCCGGATGCCGCCGGGATTGTTGAAAAGCTATTTGTGCCCGCCACGTCGCGACCTTTCATCGCACGGCCGCACGGTGACATCGTCTACGGCCGCTGGTCATCATCCAACGAAGACCTTATAGTCTGCCGCCGCGACACCGACCGCGTCGAAGTCCACTGCCACGGCGGCGTCGCCGCTTCGCGAGCGATCATCGATTCGCTCGTGGCCGCCGGCTGCGCCTCCCTGTCGTGGCAGGAATTTGTCGCCCGCGAAGAGTCGAACCGCATTCGAGTCGCCGCTCGCGTCGCACTTGCCGAATGCCGCACGCCACGCACCGCCGAGATCCTCCTCGACCAGTATCAGGGCGCCCTCGCACAGGCAATTTGCGAAATCGACTCGCTGCTCGAGCGCCGACACACGGACGTCGCTCGCCAGTCGCTCGAACTGCTAATATCGCGATCTCGACTCGGACTTCATCTCGCCGCCCCCTGGCAGGTCGTGATCGCCGGTCCCCCCAACGTTGGCAAAAGCAGCCTGATCAACGCAGTTCTCGGCTACGAACGCGCGATCGTCTTCGACCAGCCGGGCACCACGCGCGACGTGGTCACGGCCCTCACCGCCTTCGACGGCTGGCCAGTCGAGATTTGCGACACTGCGGGTCTGGGCGACAGCCGCGACCCGCTGGAGTTGGCCGGCATTTCAAAAGCACACCAGCAGCTAGATCGTGCCGATCTGATCGTCCTCGTGTTTGATCGTTCGCAATCCTGGACGCGCGACCAGCAAACTCTCGCCGATCCATTTCCTGGCGCACTCGCGGTCCACAACAAGCTCGATCTCTGTTCCGTCGCGGCGCTCAGCGAATTTCAACCTTCGCGGCCAAAGGGCATCGACGTAAGCGCTTTGACCGGCGAACGGCTTCCTGACCTCATCAGCGCGATCACATCGCGCCTCGTCCCCCAGCCGCCGGCGCATGGCGAAGCCGTTCCGTTCACGGCCGATCAGGTCGCCGCACTCCAACAAGCACACCAACAGTTGCAAGCCGGCATGCTGGACGACGCCCGCCATACGCTGTCAGCAATCCTTTGAATCGACGGCCGAAACTCGCACCTCGCCTTGCCGGTAACATTGGTCAGCGTTAGACTGCCGCGCGACTCCGACCCGCCACTCATTCTCAAAAAAACACCGCTCGATATGCCCCGGCTCATATCCACAATTCTCATATTGCTTGCTCTTTTCGCCGTCGGCTGCGACAAAGCGCAACCCGTCAGCAAATCCCCGAAGCGCGCCAGTCAAACTACCAGCGCTCAACCAGCTCCCTCCGCGCACCGTCCGAATCCAACTCCATGCAGGACCTTACGCCGCAGGTCTCAATTCAACCCACCGAGCCCTCGCCTCCCTTCGACGCCCGCTTCATCACCGACGACTGTTTCGCCGCGCTCGTCGTAAACCCTCATCGCGCATTTAGCTCGCCCGCACTTACGGGCCTGCCGCTCGACAAGGTCCTGCGAGGGCCCAACGAGCGTCTCGGCGTTCCGCTCGACCAAGTGGATCAGTTGATCATTCTGCTGGCCCCCGTGACCGAGGGCGACATTCCGGACGCTCCGTTTGCGCCGTTGACGATCATCCGCTTTCACTCAACGGTCGAACCCGAACACATCGGCCGCGTGATGTACGGCGAGTTCGAAACCAGTTCCCGAGACGGCCGCACGTTCCTGCGGCAAGCTGCCCCGCCTCAAATGACCGCCTGCTTCTATGACGAGAAAACCATGCTCGTCTCTTCCGCGCTGCGCGTGGAACAAATGCTCGCTGCCGCCAATGCCACAAGTCCGCTCGCCGAACGCCTGAAAACGGCCGCCTCCCAGTACGACCTGCTCGCCGTGTTGATGGTCGAACCCGTTCGGCCATCTCTGGCCCCCCTGCGAGAACACCTGCAGCCGCAACTGCCCCCCTTCATCCTGCCGCTCTTCGACGTGGCCGAGCATGCCAAATTTGCCGCCGTTCGTGCCGACCTCCGCGGCCCCGTGCTCCTGGCCCTCGACGTGGATCCAATCGACGACGCGGCTCGAACGAAGGTCGAGGAACACCTTCTCAACATGGATCAGACAATTCGCTTCATGTTTTCGGCGATTCAAGCACAGGCCGCAAGGCAGCCGAACGATCCCACCATGCAATCACTTATCCAACTCGCCGGTGAGATCGTCTCCGGTCTGAAGATTGGCAATGCCCAGGACCGCGTGACGCTGACATTTCCTCGCCCGGCATCTTTCGACCGCCTCGGCGAGCACCTACGCGCTGTAATGGAAGCCGCGGAAGCGGCGCGCCAACGCGCACGAGCGCTCCAGACGATTCCGCCGCCGATCGAGCAACAATGAGCGACAAATTCTTTCCGCCGCGCGAAACTTTTTCTTGCCTCAATGTCGATCTTCTCAAGTTGCGCGCCACGCACGCCGACAATAGTCGCCATGCAAATCCATTTTGCGCGCTCAGTTTTCACAAACTCGCCTTGACGCATTTCGACGAAAGCTGCTCCAATGCGCGCAGTCGATCGCGTTGGTGCGTGAGTTACGGACTGAATCGGAGCTCGCTAGCCATCGCGTGATTACAAAACGACTATGCGACTTCTTCCACAAGGCGCCGGGAAGAAGAGTTCGCACCGATTGATTGGGCGCCGAAACGTAGGAGCTCGATAGATATGGCAAAAGCCAAGAAGGCCGCCAAGAAGAAGACCGCCAAGCGTTCCACAAAGCGCACAAGAAGTCGAAGAAGCGCTAAGGCGGCCGCGGCAAGCCGGATCAAGCGACCCGTTCGCTTCTCTCCGCGCTTGCTCACTTGCCAGAAAACGACGAGAAAGGCCGGCTTACCACCGGCCTGTTTTATTGCGCTCGCGTGGAGCGTCTTTCGCTCTCCCCCGGCGCGGTATAACGAGATGCATCCCCTCAAACACCGCATCTCGCATGCACGTCCAAAACTTAAATAGCGTCCCCGCCTTCAACACCAAAGACGGCTCCGAAATCCGCGAGCTGCTCTCACACCGCAACTCCGCCATCCGCGCTCAATCGCTGGCCGAGGCCCGCGTCGCGCCCGGCCAGACCACCGCCTGCCATTACCACCCCCGCACCGAGGAAATCTACTACGTCCTCTCCGGCATCGGCCGCGTCCGCGTGGGTGAGGAGCTGCGCGACGTCGCCGCCGGCGATGCTATCGCCATCCCCCCCGGCGAAATACATCAGATCACCAACATTGGCGACGCCACGCTCGTCTTCCTCTGCTCGTGCTCCCCCGGCTACGAGCATGACGACACGGTCCTTGTCGATTGTGCGTAACACCGGGTGCCATGCTCACGCTTGCGTGAGCATGATGCCATGGATGGCTGTGTTTGCGCAGCAAACACAGCGCGCTTTACTACCGCTGCTGCGGCGTTGACCGTGGCGGCGGCACTACCGCATTCACCGTCGGGCGCACCTTCACCGCCCCCTGCGGAAGGGGTTGCAGATTGACCGGCTCATTCCCCGCAATCGTGAATATTGCCTTGAGCATCTGCACGTCGATCTTCGTCGGCTGCATATGCACCGACCCGTCGGCGATGGCGATACCAAAAACACCCTGCGCGAACCCGCCCAGCTCCGGCGGCTTCTGCGAGTCGAACGCAATGTCCTCGGGCTTGGTCCACGGAATATCGCGTTTCGCCTCGACCAACAACAGCGTGTTCGCCGTGCCGTCGCGAATGTCCTTAAATTCGGTCCCCTTCACCGCCGGCTTATCGTTAAAAATTCCCCCCTCGCCGGTCAGCGCATAGTAGCTGGAGACATCCTTGCGACCTTCGCCGGCATTCGGGTGCCGATAGACCGCAGGCATCTGCGCCAGCACCTTCTTGTTGGTCTCGCTGTCCCATGGCTCGCTGAAGTTGTACGTGTTGTACAAGTTGTTTTGCTCGATATAAGGCAGAATCGCCACGCGCCAACTATGCGGCGTCTTGCCGTCCGGACCAAGCAATACCGCCGGCGGAAGATGCCCGTTCGCGTCGGCGTAGTTGAGCATCGCCAGCGCGATCTGCTTCAGGTTGTTGGTGCTCTGCGCCGCTGCGCCGCCTCGCGCACCTTCGCCACGGCCGGCAAGAGAACGCTGGCCACTAGCGGCCCAAACGCCTCGCTCCCTTCGATCTTCACGGTCACAACCTTCCCCTCGCGCTCCGGCTTCACCTGCGCCAAGAACTTCTCCGCCTGATCGAGCATATCGCTTTGCAGCTTCGCCAGCTCCGGCGGCTGCGTGTGTCGCCCCATCTCGCAGCGCACCACCGGCAGCATGTTCTGCGCAAGCACGCGGGCAGCCGTGGCCGTCGCCCGCACTTCCTCGGCCCCCGGCTCCGATTTGCAGATCGCGTGAACTTCCAGCTTGATCGGTCCATCGATCTTCACGCCGCCACCAACGTGTTCGTCTGCCGCCAGATCGGCGCAAACGCCGTCATCATCCCCGCCTCGGGTCGCGGCTCCTTCATCTGGGCTTCAATGATCTTCCCGAAGAACTTCACGTCCACGGCCACTGCCGCGTCGCCCCCGTCCACCCGCTTGAAATCCTCCGCCCACTGCGGCGTCGCTCCCCCGGTTTTGACCGCGCCTATGTAGGCCTTCAGCGCAGCCTCATTCGGCGAGATCACCAGCGTCTTCTCGTCGGTCGAAAAGAACGCCGGACCCTGCGGGCCACCTCCCTGCTCAATCCGCGTATACTTCTGGCCCAAATGGTCCGCCTGAGCCGTGTTGATCAGCTTGCTCACCAGCGGTTTCCACGCCTCCGCCTTCGTTGTCTTAACGACCATCACGGGCTCGATTTCCACCCCCTGCCCCGGCACCGTCAAATCGATTGCCATCAAGCGAAATTCCTCGACGTCGCTCGGCGAGATGCCGGCGTTCTTTCGAAGCTCGATCTCCTTCTCCATCGTCTCCATCGCTTCGCGCAGCTTTGTGTCTCGCACAAGATCGCCGCCGGCCGAATCACCGCAAACACCACCGTGTCCTCGGGCAAGTTGGCAACGCTCAGCGTCCCTGCCGCCGCGCCTTCGGCCTGCGCAAGCGCCGTCCCGTCTGCCGAATGCATTGGCCCGCGGAGTCCCGCGATTGAAAACCCAACCAGCGCCAGCCCCGCAATCAATAGCCGCCGACCGCGGCTTGAAAGCGGCGCGTCGGAAATCTGGTTCGTGTTCCGCAACATTTCGATTCTCCTCAAAAAAGTGCTGCGAGTCGGTAAGAAAGGCCGCGCCGCCCAGGCCAGCGCGCGATTGTCCTGATACAACGCCATCCGCGCCAGCGCCACCACGTACGACTCCTTGCCCAAGGAGTTCGCCACACCGCACGCGTCGGCGGCCAGCTCCTGCTCAAATCGCATCCGCCGCGCCAGCCAGTGCACCAGCGGATGATAAAAATGCAACGCCGTCGTCAGCCGCGCGACCAGGCCCGCCAGGTAATCCCCGCGCGCCACATGCCCCAGCTCGTGCGCCAACACCGCTCGCCGGTCGGCGTCGTCCCACGACCGCCAATCCGCCGGCAACAACACCAGTGGCCGCCGCCACCCGATCGTCGCGGGCGTGCCGATGTCCGCGGATTCACACACGGTGACCGCGCGCCGATCGCCAATCCGCGATTTCAGCTCATGCACTTCCGCGAGCACACGCGCATCGTCGATCGCCACCGCCGTGCGCCGATACCGCCGCACCGCCCACAGTCCGATCCCCAGCCGCACGATTGCCACCGCCACGCCGGCCAGAAACAGCACGGCGACTACCGCCGGCCATGACCAACGCGGCGCAGGATTGCCCCGCGACCGGTACTCGCACTCCCTGTCTAAGCCCCTCGACAAAACCCGTCAGAGCCGCGGAAACCGGGTTCGCCCCTGCTTGATTGCTTGTTCGCGTGCCGTCATCTGGAATGCCGTCGGCCAGCGTGTTTGCCGCAGTTTCGTCGCCGCGCAACGCCGTAACACCGTCCTCGCCCGCCGCCAGCTCTTCGTCGCCGTCCGCAGTCTCAGCGACGCTTGCGTCGACCGATAGCGACCACCACCGCGGCCAAGGGCTTGCCGCCGCCAACAACATCACCAGCGACACCGCCAGCGCGCAGGTCGCAATCCACGATCGCGTTGCCGGCCCTCGCCCGTGCGCCGCCAAAAACAACACGAGCGCCACCACCAACAGCGCCGTCACTTGCACCGCTCCCCACACCAGTTGCACGCCCAATTGATTCAAGAGAGTCATCGCCGTTGCTCCTTGAGAAGTTGTTCCAAAAGAGCCCGCTCCTTGGCCGTTAATCGCTTCTGCTCCAATAGCCGCACCAGCAACAGCTCCCGCGAGCCGCCAAATACCCGCTCCACCATGTCGCCCAATAGCCGACCGGACACGTCCTCGTACGATCGCACGGGTACGAACAGGAACGGACGCTCGCTGTTGGTCTGCTGGAGAAACTCCTTATCGACCAGGATCTTCACCAGCGTCGCCACGGTCGTATACGCCAGGTCCAGCCCGGTCTCCGCAAGCGCATCGCGCACCGCGGCGGCGGTCATTTCGCCGTCCTTCCAGAAGAGCTGCATCACCTGCAGCTCGCGCTCCGTCAATTCTTTTGCCGCCGGTCTCGCCATATTTGGTCCCCTTTGTAGTCATCTCGCTCCGCGAGATGAAACATCTGCGAGCCACGAGATGTCCTATTCGTACCGTCGTTCTCTAGTGACTTCTACCGTTCTCATCTGTGCCCATCCGCGTATCCGCGGTAAAACCTGGCTCCCGTCAGTCTATATTTGGTTATATAGATTTGGTTTTATCGTAGTGCCTTGCCGTACCCCTGTCAAGCGCTCTGCACGCCGCTTCCAAAAGATTTTTTTGCCACCGTTCGGTCGTCCGCCGATTACATTGAACGTTCGACGTTGGATGTTGAACGTTGGACGTTCGTATTCCTTCTGAACCCTGAACCCTGAACCCTATGCCTGTCACTCAGATCCTCGAAACCGCCCTCTACGTGGACGATCTCGACCGGGCGTCGCGCTTCTACGAGCGTCTCTTCGGTTTCGCGGTCATGAACCGTGACGATCGCTTTTGTGCCTTGAACGTCGCGCCGGCGAGTGTTTTGCTCCTCTTCCGGCGTGGCGCAGCTTTTGGCGCCCGTCGAGACTGGCTACGGCGAAATCCCACCGCACGATGGCCAAGGTCCGCTACACATGGCGTTCGCAATTCCGGCCGCGGAATTGCCGGCGTGGGAACAGAAGCTCGCCGCCGAAAAGATCTCGATCGAGAGCACCGTCCGCTGGCCGCGCGGCAGCACGAGCCTCTACTTCCGCGACCCGGACCAGAACCTCATCGAGCTCGCCACCCCCCGCCTCTGGGACAATTATTAGACGAATCGCGTCGCGGCATATGAAGGCGATGGGAAGTCAACCTGGATGTCGCGTGTTGCTGAAGATGCGGTAAGCCCGCAGGCATTACGAAAGTGATCGATCTGTACGCGGAATCTCGCGATAGCCTTTTCGTGATTTTTCACGGATGAGACGGCTGGCTTCGCGCTCCGCGGATTCCGCGTTGGAAAATATTTTGGACTGCGACTGGCCCTTGGTGCCAATTCGGCCGAATCGGACGGTGTATTGAGAGCCCGCTAACGAGATTTCCCAAAACTTGTTGGACCTATCATCGCAGTATTCGAAATATCGTGTGGATCCATCGATAATTGGTTCCGAACCTGTGACGACAGGTTCCCCAACGGGCATTGTTATGTCCAATGTTGAAACCGTAATGCATTGGTCCAGCGTATCAATGACATCGACATGGTCTTGGTTAGATGAGTGCTGACATTCACTCTGAGTCGGCGATACTGCTTCCGCTGGCGAGCTCTCCATCTCCAACAGCGAGTCCACGAATTCATCACTGTCGTCGCTGTCCTCGGTAGCGGTTAATTCATCGTCGTCGGTTCGCTCCAATAGCGCCAGAATACGTTGGACTTCCCGATCGCGGTCAACATACCAGTCGTTGGCCAACACGCACGTTAAGCGCCAACCGAATGACCGCAGCAGACGCGGCCGCATCATCTCCCGTTCCATCGCATCGAATTGTTCGTACTTGATTGGCGTATCGACAAGTATGCCCAGACAATACCGGGGTTCCTGGCCGCGGCGCACCGCAACATCCACGCGGAAATGTGAATGGCCCACATTGAAATCCACCAGATAGCCGTTCTGGCGCAATGCAGATGCAAGCTGGCGGCACACCGGATCGTCGTTACACCCATCTCCGACATTCGACTCGTGCCAACGCGAGATGCCGCTGAGAACACGTTTGGCGCCAGTGGAATCGCCGTTGGAAAGCGATTCCACATACCGAAGATAATTCTTCAGGCAAGCGGCGCCGTCGTTGTAGTCATTGGTGATGGCGGAATGTTGAATCGAGCTAACAACGGCCATGTGATGCTTGGCTCGAGAAAATGCGACGTTCAACCGCTTTTCTCCGCCACTCTTGTTAATCGGACCAAAATTCATCAGCATTCGCCCATTAGGTCCAGTGCCGTAACAGATGCTCAGAATGACAATGTCGCGCTCGTCACCTTGGATGTTCTCTAAATTCTTGACCAGCAGGCCTACAAATTGACCCTCCACTTCCCGCTCCAACTCGGCGTCGTACAAGCCGCGAAACTCCTCATCCTCCTGCGCAAGCCGATTCAATGCTGCCTCGATTTCCGATTGCTGCGCTTCGGAAAAGGCGATCACGCCAATACTCCAGCTATTGCACTTCTTCAGTAGTCCACAAACCAGCTCCGCAATGTATTGGGCTTCACGCCGATTTCGTCGCTCATCGTAAATGCCGTCTTTGAGATGGTGGAACGAAACCGGCCGAGCCAGCAAGTGCTCGACGCCTGTGGTCGTTTCTGAACCACCGCGTTGTACCTCAGCTTCAGTCGTCGAAAGCGTTAATTGATGATCGGGAACGGTGAGAAGACGGCCATCATAAAAAGCCCAATTCGAGACGCTGATCAGCGATTCGCTGCGGCTGCGATAGTGCCAACCAAGCATCGTCGCGGCCAAATTGCGGGCCGCGTGGTTTAAAAGGCTGTCGCTGTTCAAATCGTAATTTGTCCGTTCTCCGCCCTCCTCCACAACAAGGTCGTCGCTCTCCTCCGATTGCTTGGTCGAAAAGAAGTCCGTCGGCGGCAACTGCATTTCATCGCCCACAATGATTACGTGCTGGCCGCGAAATAGCGTGGGAATCGATTCCTCCAACGGCACCTGACTGGCTTCATCAAAAATCACGACGTCAAACAGCTTGGCATCAAGCGGCAGCGTGTCGGAGACGCTTAAAGGACTCATCAACCAGACCGGTTTCAAGTCCCTGATCACGAGCGCTGCGTCGCCTTCGACGAGCTCGCGAATCGCTTTGTAGCGCATACTCTTCCCGAATTCATGCTCGAGCGTGCGGCGGCCGTCGCTGTAACGGCGCTTGAGCTCGCGTTTTTCCGCGGACAATTGCGTAATTGATTGATTCGAAATCCGAACATGCTCCAGGAACTGTGCCCGTTGTCTGTGCAAAATCTCACTGGCGTTGTGCGACTGCCAGCGGTCGTAGGATTTTTCCAGGAGCGCTGCCGATCGATCGCGCATTTGCCGATCGAACTGGGCCACTTCTCTTCGACCGCGGACCAGCGTATCCCAAGTGCGGAACGCGATCGCCGCCTCGGCTTGTGGAATTGTGAAACTCGTCTGACGTAATATCGCTCCGATTGCCGGCGGCAATTGTGACAGCTCCCTCAACACGCCCAGGACGTTGGGCACGTCGGAAGCAGCCCCGCCCACGGCAAGCAGTTCGTTACCGAGCTCGCTGAAGGAAAGCTCCTCGAAATCTGCCAAAACGTCCGTCAGTTCGTTTGTCAGCGTCGAGACGGGCTCACGAGCTGCCAATGCGCGCTCCAGAAAGACTTCGGCTTTCGGCGCCTTGATTAGGGCCGTGTGAAGTCGGCGGAGCCACTGCGGCAGACTCGGCGCTTCCGCACTAACGCGCTCGATGTCCTTGTGAAACTGTCTGGGATCAACGTCGATCGCGAATCGCGATTGCACACTTCGCAGCGACTCACCAACAGCGCGCCGAGCGTCATATTCAACTTGCAACGCTGTCAATACCTGCAGCCATGAAGGTTGGACGGCGTGTACACTAAAATCGTAGCTGTGACTGAGAACGCGTCGTAAGTGCCACCAGCGAGGGAACAGCCAATTGAACCATTTGTCCTTCCAGGCGCTCGCTTGCTCGAGTGCAGTCTTCAGGTCTGCCGGGGACAGCTTGTGCCGCCAAGCTACGGTCTCTTGTAAGGCAACTTCGGACGCGCGCTCTGCATCCATGACCTCCCTCATCGCCTTGGCAAAGTCCCTGGCATGATCGCTGCCTGTATCCAGCAACGCCAGATTCCCGTTGCGTGCTATTCCAGAGACCTGCAGAGCATAATCGAGCAATTGCTTCGTGTTTTTAACGTTCTGCCACTGATCGGCCGGAGTGCCCGATCGCTGCGCGATGCCCTCCAGTGCATCGAGCGCCGCACTCGCTTTTCGGCAAGCCGCGATAACCCGCTCAATTGCGCACTCGCATTTGGCCAGCGCTGGAGAAAGGCGCCGTAACGGATGTTTGGAGAACACGCCACTCGGTTCCAGAAACCGAATGAGTGAGTCGAGGTTTGCCAATTGTTCAGAATTGCGCCACCACTGGTCATACGTCGGCAGTCGCTCCAACTCCTCCGGTCCCAGCGCACATCGCGCGTCCAACAACTCGATACAACGGTTTAAGAATCGCCGGCCCGATAAGCCGTCACAGCCAGGCAACTGCGCCTCCATGCTCGATTCAAACGCTTCCAGCTGGGCCAAACCGTGGCGCAGTTTTCTGAGAACGGATGCGCGCTGCTGCGACACTTCCACAAGACGCGTTTCACCCAAGAGTTGTTCGTAGCCCTGCTTTAGATCGAGAACGAATTCCTTTTTGTCGGATTGAGAATCATGGATCAGGGCGCATAGCGATGCCAGACCGCACTGGCGCAACCGAGCGTAGACGACGTCGATCGCCGCCCGCTTTTCGCAAACAAACAAAACCCGCTTGCCGCGCACCACGAAATCGGCAATCAGATTCGTGATCGTCTGCGATTTTCCGGTTCCAGGCGGGCCTTGGATAATGTAATTGGCGCCCTCGCGAGCCTCGGCGATTGCCAGAGACTGAGTCGGGTCGCAAGGGACTACATCAAATCGGTCCTGCAGCGGTGGCACTTCGGCGCCATATTGTCGCACCGGGCGCGGGCCAAGGAAAAAACAGCCTCGAACGCCGTGTGAACAGCATCTGCGTCGAGTAGGCGCTCATAATCCCGCACAAGTGACATGCGGCGATAGTGAAAGTTCGCGAGAGTTAAATTGCAAAGGTCGAAGTTCCAGAGATAGGGGTTTGCCTCAACGTTATCGCGCAATTGATAGAATGACTTTTCCACCTCCATCGTTTTTTCGTCCGGCTCAGGAGCGATATAAGAACGCGGTCGCGGGCGCTCTTCGATGATTTCGCGGAGATGGCTGGTCGGTGCACGCACTTTGGCCGAGAACAGCTTGATTCCCAGCGGATGGAAATTCGCGGGATCGTAGCTGTAATCTAAAGTCCCGAAGTGCCGGACCCCGCGTCCCGACACGCGAGCGCTTCGTCGGTATTGGTCCAATCGCCGCTTGGCCCTGTCATGAATCAAATCGATCCGCGGGCGATCGATCAAATTCAACTGCACTGCCGGTTCACTCGCTTGTATTTTTGCCGAAAGATATTCGTAAAGTGTCTGAATGCGCGTCGACTCAAGGTCGATCGACTCCGGCAGTTCGATGTTATAGAGTTGGCGGAACTGGTGGCGCACGACTGGATTGATCTCGCCGATCGATGTCAGTGGCTCCATGGTGTAGGTATCGCGGATTCCCTTTTGCTTGATCAGCCGAACCGGCAGCAAGACCAGCGGGGAAACGTACTGCTCAATCGGTTTGTCTTTAATATTGGCCCACGACAAAAAACTTAAAGCCAGCCGCAATTGGGCGAAGCCAAACTCGTTCAAGTCGCGGCGCACGTCGGCAATGATCCGCTCAAGCAATGAGGGGAGATAGAGTGCTTCGTTGAAATTCAGGTACTTGTTCAGCGAAATTGGCTTCCCATCGACAAGTTTGTTGCGCAAGTCTTCGTTCCATACCAAGACTTGGTCCTCACGGATGTTGCGGATGTCCAACATCAATGGCATGGAGGCCTGCGTCAAATTGATGCTCTGCATCGTCGGCCGAAAATGCAGCAAGTTGTTCCGTCGAGAAATGTCGAATAGCCTGTCTCTCAACTTCGTCAGAATCACTTGTTGCTTCGTGCGCGGATCTCGGTTGCGAAAGCCGGCGATCCTGGCCAGATCGATCTCCAACGAAATCGTCTGCTCTCGATAGTTTTCCAGACTCTCTAACAGCGCCGGCAGATCCTGCGCCCGCTGGTGCCGTCCCAACCCAGTCATTCGCATGATGACCTGAGCAATTGCAGGATGAAGTCGCGGGTTCAGGCCAAACAGATTTCGGCGATGCACCACAAACGTTTCCAAGTCAGCGGGCTCGCTGAAGTTCAATTGGCAAGCCAGGCTGGCCAATAACATGCCTAGACTGAAAACGTCGGTGAGCGGATCGTGGTGCTCGACCTCGTGCTCCCAGGCGACGTAGCCGGCGAGATAAACCGGTCGAACGATCGGGGTTCCGCGCTCCCCGATGTCTAGCCGTGCGATGCGCTCCTCGCCGTCCACGACGTCGGTGACACGCCGTGCTTCGTTGAGCACTTCTATCACGGATCTTTCAGGCTGATCGAGGCGTGCGATCAGCGACGAGCGGTCACGAATTGGAAGGCGATGAACCAGGTCGAACCAAATACGTCCCTGCTCCACATGCAGATCGTGCACTCCCGACAAGGGCGCCACCGTTCCGGCGCAATGCGCTTCAATAGTCTCGCGCACTAATGGCAAAAATCCGGCAAGCACGTCTTCCGTCGAGACGTGCTCCTCGGCGACCCACCGCTGAAGGTAATCCTCGAACTTCATCATTGCGAAGCGGCCGAGCGGTTTGCGCCGGCCAATAGCGTTTCCTTCTGCTGGTCGACTTTTTCGATCTGGTTCTTGCGC
The DNA here is from genome assembly GCA_963829655.1 of Pirellulales bacterium. GTDB lineage: Bacteria > Planctomycetota > Planctomycetia > Pirellulales > JALHPA01 > JBBDYH01. The sequence goes on along the minus strand of CAWHJG010000002.1, from coordinate 2,287,360 downwards.
AACCGCAGCTCCTGTCGGCCGAGTTCTATGAAACGCGATTTGAACCCCCACCGGTCGGCCAACATGAGAGCTTTGGCAAGAGGCGCTTCATCTAGGTCCCGGTCCGCCGAGACAAAGTCCAGCAGTACGAAACACCAATAGTCGCGAATTGAATCTGGTTTCGTCGCCAGTTGGCCCGAAAGCTCATCCGCCCCAACCGCATCATCCGGCGGAACATAATCCTCGAAGTACAGCCGCGCGTGGGCCAGCACCAAATCCGTTTGAAACCACTTGTCACATAACAGCGCGTCGAGTAATCGACGAGTGTCAATGCCAACTTGCTGTTGCGCCAGTAAATCGAGTTCGTCGATCCCGGGCGTGCCTTCGATCATCTGGCACAATTGGAGATCAACGTCCGGCTGAGATTCGGACCACAGCCGGATCGCTCGCGCGAATGAATGCCTCAGGGTGTGTCAATCCTCGCGTCGATGTGGGACCGTGCGAGAAAACTTCGTCCGCCTGCCGGAGGTAGCTTTCAGCGTTAACATCCCCAACTCCCGTCTGTACCTTGACCAACATCGATACAACGGACCTTAAGTCTCCCGTCACTAAATAGGACGCTCGATCACAAAATACTTCGTTGTATAAGCACAACAGCCGCATGCTTGCCAGGTGCGGCGAATGCGCCTGCCAGTCGTTGGTCAGCGCACGCAACATTTCAAATGCCGTCAGCAATTCACCGTCTCGGATCTGCCAAAGCACATAATGCGAGATCTCATGCCCAATTAAGCACCGGACCTCGTCGATGCTAAGACGTTCCGAAATCGGACCATGCAGAATCAAATGGATTTCGCCGGGAACATATGCCAGCGACGCGTTCAATCCCTCTGGATTTTGCGACTGGTATATCGTAATTGGTGCCTCAATCGCGAACGTCTTCGCAACTGCGTTGGCCATCTCATACGTCTGCGAGTGTGTTTCAGCGTCAAGTCGGTACGTTGACTTCAACAGATCAAATCGCACCTCCTCGATCACGGTGGGATCCGATACGCGCTTCGAAAACCAGTTCCAAACATGCGGATCGACCCGCTTAAAATAGTCGATTATCGCGCGGTGATACGGCAGAAACTCGAGTGTTGAGGGGGCAGCAGAAGACGAATCGACCATAACTGAATGCTACCCCGCCTCGATGGGCAACGGTCGGCTGCGAAACCGAAATCTATGGCTTGTTATCTTAGCTTCCTGGTTCCGCCGACTTCAAATGGCATTTCGGCTGGAGCTTCCACAACGCGCTAAACAACTCCTCTCCACTAGTCGCAGCTAATAGCTTGCGTACTGGCGGAAAGTGTCTTCGCCCACGAACACCGCCTCCCTCACCAGCTCAAACACCAGCGGCGTCTCCGGCCAGCCGAGAACAGAAAGCAGCTCATCGAACCGCCGCTCGTCGCACGTGCCTTTGAGATCGACCAACAGCAATCGCCCGTTGCGATCGAACAGGTTTCCGTCCACCTGCCACCGCGGCTCGTCGGCGCTCGATACCCAAACGAACGATCCATCGGGTTCGACAAACATCCTCTCCAGCCGCCCTAGCTTCTCCGCCGCTTCTTCAAACGAAATATCAAACGGCTGTGCGAGCGCTCCGCCGACATCCCCAGCGTCGTCACGGTCAGCTTCGCACCCGCCTGCCCGGTCAGTTCCATAACCGGCCCCGGCGTGACACCATTCCCCTTCGCATGTAACGTCACATGAAACGCGAGCATAGTCTTTCATCCGCGCAAGAACCTCGTTAGCGACAGAATATATACATAAGAACACTTTCACGTGCCGTCGTAGCCCGATGCCCACAATGTCGCGCCGCGATACATACCAATCACTCACAGCGGGTGTTGCACCTCTGGCCTCCGGCCAGAATCCTGCGTATTTCCCGAGAAATACGCACCTCACCTCAATTCCGTTCTGCGTGGTTCATCGTACCGCGAAAAAACACCGTGTTTTCCGGTGTCAAACGCTGTCAAAATGACCTGAGATGCCAATAACACGCAAGTGTACCGTCCGAATCGAATCACTGACGCCAGCCGTCATTCGTACTTGGCAAACAGCTTCCGGTGCTCCTGTTCCGCGAAGCGGTCGGTCATGCCCGCCAGATAATCCCCGACGGTGCGAGGCAGGCCGTGTTTGTCGATGCGGGCACGGAAGTTGTCGGGCAGAAGCTCCGACCGTGCAACATACCCATCAAACATTTGGCGGAGCTTCGACTGCGAGTGCTCGCGCAATTCCAAGAGCCGCGGGTGGCGATACACGCGGTCGTACAGAAACCGCTCCAGCTCGCGCTGCATCTGGGCAAGCGCGTCGCTGGCCGCAACCAGCGGCGGCGCACGGCGAACCGCCTCGACCGAGTCGGGCGCGTGCTCGTTGATCCTGAGCGAAGTCTCGGCCAACAGGTCGCTCACCTGCCAATCGACCAGCTCGTGGACCGTGGCCCGGCGCGTTTCGCCGCGGGAAAGCCCGGCGTTCTGCGAACGGACGCGGCGGACCGCCGCGTTCCAGAGTCCTGTTTCCATTAGTTCGTCGAACGTGATCAGGCCAACTTGCAACGCGTCGTCGGGGTCGTGCGAGTCGTAAGCGATGCTGTCGGCGGCATCGACGATCTGCGCCTCCAGCAGCGACTGCACGGTGCGGCCGGTCTTGCTCGCGCGGTCGTGCTGGCTTTCGAGCACCTCGAGCGACAGGTTCAAACCCGGAAAGGTTGGGTAGCGCTGTTCGAGTTGTTCGACGATGCGCAGGCCTTGGCGGTTGTGGTTAAAGCCGCCGCACTCGGCAAGGCACTCGTCGAGCGTGTCTTCTCCGGCGTGGCCAAACGGCGGGTGACCGAGATCGTGGGCCAGGCTAAGAGCCTCGGCGAGGTCCTCGTTGAGGCGGAGGGCGCGGGCGAGCGTACGGCTGATCGAGCTGACTTCGAGCGTGTGCGTGAGCCGGCTGCGGTGGTAGTCGCCGAGATCGTGGCCGGTGAAGACCTGAGTTTTTTGGCTCAGGCGGCGGAAGGCGGCGCAATGGATGATGCGGTCGCGGTCGCGCTGGTAGGGCCCTCGGTACGGGTGCGCCGGTTCCGGATGCTTCCGCCCGCGCGAGATGATACCGTGCATGGCGAACGGGGCGAGCAACACCGCTTCGCGCTCAGCCCACACAGGGATTTGGTCGTCAATGGCCATTCGTTTTTGTGGTGCAGCCGTCTCGGCTGCAGGTGCAGGCGGGACGCCCGCACCACCATCGCTATTCGGTTTTCTCCCCCATCTCGCCCTCCAACATCGTATACAGCGCGTCGAGCGATTGCGGGAGAATGCTGGCGTCGGCGAGGATCGGCATGAAGTTGACGTCGCCGTGCCAGCGGGGGACGAGGTGCCAGTGCAGATGACCGGGCACGCCGGCGCCGGCGACGCGGCCGAGGTTGAGTCCGATGTTGAAGCCATCGCAGCCGATGAGTTTCACGAAGGCGGCGGTGAGGCGCGTCAGCAGCCGCGAGGTGGCCAGGTGCTCGTCGTCGGAAAGCTCGTCGAGCCGCGCCTTGTGATGCACCGGCGTGACGAGCAGGTGACCGTTGTTGTACGGGTAGCGGTTGAGTACGACCATCGCGTGCTCGCCGCGATGCACGGTGAGCGTTTGGCGGCGGTCGGGATCGGCGGCGGCGCGGCAGAGGAAGCAGTCGCGTTTTGCGTCGTCGAGCCACGCCAATTCGTGATCGGGCGTTTGGTCCTTGGGAGGACCGGAGAGAAGATAACCCAACCGCCACGGCGCCCAGAGTTGCTTGTGGAGCTGGTAGTTGGAAGGATCGAGCATGGTGCCGGCAAGTGTAACGGATGAATTACCAATTACCAATTACTAATTACGACGAGGAGTGGCGTGGTCGGGAGACCGCGCCACAACAGAAGGCGTTGGCTGGGGGCCAGCTCACGCACGTTTCCAGAATTGCCACCAGGGTCGCTCAACCTTGGCCACGGCGCGTTTAACGCGAGTCTTCGTGGTCACCGGCTCGACCTCGGAATCGACGGCGGTCTTGCCGTGTGCGTCGATCATGCCGCGGACGCGTGCCCGTGACAGATGAGCGCAGCGTCATGTTGGCGCCCTTAAGAATCGCGCCTTCCAGGTTCGCGCCGATCAGGTTGGCGCCCATCAGATCCGAACCGCGGAGATCGGCTTTGCGGAGGATGGCATCCTGCATGTTCGCGCGGAGATCGGCCATGCTGAGGTCCGCGCTGGTACAGTCGGCATGTGAAAAGTTGGCGCCTTCCAGCTTGCAGTAGCGGAAGTTTGCCTTGCGCAAAGTCGAATGCGAGAAATCGACGCCGATCATCCGCGAGTCGGTGAAGTCGCAGTTGTCGAGGTTGGCGTGGCTCAAGTCGGCGTTGTTCAGGCTGCATGCGCAGAGAATCGCACGCTCCAAGGTAGCGCCCGTCAAATCGGCCTCGCGCAGGTCCGAGTTGGCGAAGTTTGCGCCGGTAAGATCGAGACCGGCCAGGTTTGCGCCTGGCAGCTTCTTGGCCATGAGTTCCAAGCCGGTCAACGAGTCGCCGGGCACTTCCAATAGGACCGTGCCTGTGACTTTGTGCCGAATCTGCACCATCTTCGCACCCCCGAAGCGTCTGGGAGTTGACGTTGGCGCGAGCCGCAAACCGCGGCGAACGCCTGGGTCAGCAAACAGTCAAGAAACAACGCTCGCGAGCGTCCTGGTTTCCCGCCGTTTCTCTGTTGCGAATCAGGGCTTCTTGCCTAAGTTCGGCCTCTTGGTATGCGTTCCGCCGGCCCCCCTCCCACCTTGCAGTATAGTTGGCGAGGATAGGGTGACGCCAGATTGATTTTTGACCGATTCCGCGGTGGGTCTCGCCCTTGTAATAGACTGCCCGTTTACCCGTTCCGTTCCGTTGATCTGGGGTGATTTGCGGCACCGCTGTAAACTGAGTAGACATCTGGGAATCGTAAATGACCGCGGGCGGCTGGACGTTTTGTTCTTCGCCGCAAATCGAAGGATCTTATGGATTTTCGCGTCGAGCTCGATATTTTTCGCGGCCCGCTGGATCTGCTTTTGTATCTGGTTCGCAAGCACGAGGTGGAGATCACTGAGATACCAATCGCACCGATCACCGACCAGTTTCTCGCGCACCTGGCCGTGCTGGAGGACCTGAAGGTAGACGAGGTGGGGGATTTCCTGGAGATGGCCAGCACTCTGGTCGAGATCAAGTCGCGGATGCTACTGCCGCGGCAGGACGAGATCGAAGATCCGTTGGAAGACCCGCGGCACGACCTCGTCGAGCGGCTTCTGGAGTACAAGAAGTTCAAGGACGCCGCGAGCTTGCTGGAAGAGCGAGGCCGCGAGTGGCAGCAGCGGTACCCGCGCGTGGCGAACGACCTGCCGAGGCGTGGCCGCGACCCGGCCGACGAGCCGATTCACGAGGTCGAGCTGTGGGACCTGGTGAGCGCGTTTGGCCGCATTCTTCGCGAGAACACGGCGGCGCAGCCGGCAAACATCCGCTACGACGACACGCCGATTCACGTTTACATGAGCCAGATTTTCGCGCGCGTTCGCGAAAGTGGTCGGCTAGGTTTTTCGGAGCTGCTGCGGCCGTCGATGCACCGTTCGACGCTGATCGGGTTGTTTCTGGCGGTGCTGGAGCTGGTGCGGCACCACGGCGTGGTCGTCGACCAGACGGATCTTTTTGGCGAGATCTGGCTCGTGCCGGGCGCCACCGGCGCGGACGGGCCGGTGAATTTTTCAATCGCCGACGATTACAGCCACGGCGGCGCGAAGGCGGACGCAGAATCGAACGAGTGATACTGCCGACTCACTTCGGCTCGCTGAACTTCGCCGCGTCAACTTTTTCCAGGACTTTGAAGTCGGTGATTTCCTGATCGATGAACTTCTGGCCGTCGCGTTTGGCCGATAGCTTGGTCGCTTTTTTGATGCCGTCGAAATCCTTGTAGGCATCGTACGTCGTTTCCTGGGTGAACTCTTCGCCCATGAAGCCGATCACTTTCGCCACTTGTTTGACCGGTAGGCCGCTTTCCTTGTCGAAGTAGATCGTGAAGTCTTTGTTGTCCGGGCCAGTGACTTTGAGGCCAACCGCTGGTTTGCCGGCAACCTGTTCATCGGCCGCGGCTGCGAGTTTGAAGTCCTTTTGCTTCAGAGGCAACAATGTCACGGCGACGTACTGTAGATAGATCATCCGCTTTTCGTTCTCCACGCCGTCCTTGTCCATCTCGGTGGTCATGTCGGCAAAATTTCGCCAGCCTTTATCGCCGGCGACGACGGTGACGCCCTTGAACATCTGGCCGCCGAAATCCGCCTCGAACTCGCCGCGCAGGTGATCCAATCCCTGCAAGGTGGTTTCGCCGGTGAAAGGGTTGTCATTGTCGCCGAAGCTGATCGTGCCTTTGGACTTCCAGTTGACGGCTTTTGCTTTTGCGAGTTTCTCCTCGCCGCCGAGCGCCTTGATGGCTTTATCGAGAATCGGGGCCGCCTCCTTCTCGTCCGCCGCATGCGCAATGCCGACCAGAACGCCGATAATCGCCACTGCCGCAATCGCACTCAGAAGCCGTTTCATGGACTTGCTCGCTTTCACTTCGTGAAGTCAGGTGATTGGCCCTATGGAGTGGTGATATTGTGGAGGTTTCGCGCGGCAAACGGTAGCAGTGTGCCCTTATTTTCTTCTATTTTTTGTGCTTGACTTGCCGCCTTGAAGCCGGGGGCGATGCGGTTTACATTGTGTGGTTAATAAATGACGATTCAACCGCGCATTGAGCGAGACTTGAGCTAGTTTCAGTACGCCGGCGCGGCCCGGAGGAGCAGTCAACATGACAATGGACAAGAGTTTGCGCGTGCGGGCCGGCATGGCGCGCTCACGAAGCGTTTTGACCCGTGCCGAGCGGATCGCGCGGCTTCAAGAGGCCGACCGGTGGCAGGAAGGCCGCAGCCCGATTGGACTTCCGAAGGTTCGGGTCTATAAGCTGTCGATGAAGAAGAAAAAGAAGAAGAAGGAAGAGGAAGAGGGTGCCGGGGCTGCCGCCGCACCAGGGGCTGCACCCGCCGCCGCGCCCGCTGGCGGCGCGAAACCTGCCGCTGGGGCGAAGCCGGCCGCCGGGGCCAAACCCGCTGCCGCCGCCAAGCCGGCAAAGAAATAGCACCTTTGTGCGCTTTGCCCGTGGACTACTGCGAGCGTCGCTCAATTGGACGTTGCGCCCATCGGCGGACCTCGTGCGCCCAGCACAATCGTTGTTCCCGTTACCGGTGCGCTTCTACTAAATCCGCCCACGACGTAACATTGTGTATGGAAGCGGCGCAACCAGCGGCCCTTCGCCAGTTCTTGCGCCGTCCGACCGGTTCCGAATTCCTGGACACGCGAGCCGGGCTCGAATACTCGACCTTTGCCGATTGATCGTGGCCGAAAGCAATACCGCACACTTAATCGATCCAGAACCGGACCCGGAGTCCGACGGCCGCGCACAGGCGGCTCTGGCGGGCAACGCCGATTTGATCCAGCAGCTTCGGGAGTCGGCCGACCGGTTGGCGAGCGATCAGACCACACGCGGCGACTTAAAGATCTTGAGCCGCACGCTCCGCGAGCTGCGTTACGCGTTCAAGGTGTTCCGCCCGTATCGCGCCCGGCGCAAGGTGACTGTGTTCGGTTCCGCGCACGCCCGCGGGGCATCCTTATTACGATGCAGCGGTGGAGTTTGGCCGAGCGATGGCGGAGCTGGGATGGTTGATCGTCACGGGCGCTTCGAGCGGAATCATGGAAGCCGGCCACGTCGGCGCAGGCCGCGCTAACTCGATGGGGATCAATATCATGCTTCCCTTCGAGCAAGGGTCGAACCACATCATTGCCGGCGACCCGAAGCTCGTGCACATGAAGTATTTCTTCACGCGCAAGCTGATGTTCGTGAAGGAGTGTGACGCGGTATGCCTGTGCCCGGGTGGCTTTGGCACGCTCGACGAAGCGACCGAAGTGCTCACGCTATTACAGACGGGCAAGCGGGACCTGGTGCCGGTCGTGTTCCTCGACGCGCCGGGCGGCGATTTTTGGGCGTCGTTTCAGGAATTTATCACGGCGCGGCTATTGGATCGCGGGATGATTTCTCCGGAGGACTTGTCGCTCTACAAAATGACTGACAATTTGGACGAGGCGGTCCACGAGATTACCCAGTTCTATCGCGTGTATCACAGCATGCGGTTTGTGCGGACGCGTCTAGTGTTACGGCTGACGCAAATGTTGACGGATGAGGTCCTTGAGCGGATCAATCGCGAGTTTGCGGACATTCGAGTGGACGGGAAGTTCGAAATGGTGGCCGCAATGCGCGAGGAACAGGACGAGCCAAACTTGATCGCGCTGCCGCGGCTGGCGTTCCATTTCGATCGCCGCAGCCATGGACGGCTGCGACAATTGGTTGATTTCGTCAATCGAGAAGCAGTGGTGCCTACCGAGCTGTTGCCGCAGGCGCATGGACATCCAATGGCACCGGTGCCGCCGCCGATACAGAACGGGCAGGTAACCACGGAGGCACAGAGACACGGAGAAACGAAGAGCGGCTGAGAATTAGGGCACCGCTAGTTTTTCGACCGTGCCGACTGCGTTTTTACTTCGTCGATGAGCGTTAGTACGTGATCTACCGGCGTCTGTGGCAAAACACCGTGGCCGAGGTTGAAGATGTGGCCCGGCCGGCCGCCGGCTTGATCGAGAATGTCGCGGGCGCGGCGACGGATCTCGTCGGGCGTTGCGAATAGCACGGTCGGGTCCAGGTTGCCCTGGATACCCTTGGAATCGCCGATCGCGCACCACGCATCGGTCAGCTCGGTTCGCCAATCGACGCCGATCACGTCGCCACCGGCCTCGGCCAGCGGCGACAAAAGCGCCGGATTGCCGGTGGCAAAGTTGATGACCGGCACGCCGGGCGTGATTTGTTGAATGACGGCCGAAGTGAATGGCAAAGCATACTGCCGATAGTCTGCCACGCTCAGACATCCGGCCCAACTATCGAACAACTGCACGCACTGCGCCCCGGCAGCGATCTGGGCGTTGAGATAGCGCGCGATCGACCGTGAGAGCCGTGTGAGCAATTCCCGCCACGCGCCCCCGTCGCGGTACATGAGCGTTTTGGTGTGCAGGTAGTTGCGGCTGCCGCCGCCTTCGATCACGTAACTGGCGAGCGTGAACGGCGCCCCTGCGAAGCCAATCACCGGTATGTCCGCCGGCAAACCCGCACGCGTTTGCTTCACCGTCTCCATCACAAAGTGCAGCGACTCGACGCTCTCCAATTCGACGACGCGGTCCACGTCGCCGGCTTCGCGCACCGGATTGTGGATGACCGGCCCCTCACCGATCGCGTATTCCAGGTCCATGCCCATCGGCTCGAGGATCGGCAGCAAGTCGGCGAAGATGATCGCCGCATCGACGCCGAGCCGATTGACCGTGGTGATCATCACCTCGGCACAGAGCTGCGGGTTTTTGCACAGCTCGAGGAAGCTGACCTTCTCGCGGATTGCGCGGTACTCGGGCAAGTAGCGGCCGGCTTGCCGCATGAGCCAGATGGGCGTTCGCTCGGTCGGCTTGCGGCGGCAGGCGCGGAGGAACAAGCTGTCACTCGAAGGCGAAATGACCGGCGGTCTGTCTTTTCTTTCCAGCACGGCCGAAATCTTCTGTTTTTGATCCAGCAATTCACGGGCGCACTCGGCGGCAGTTGCCACAAGATGCCCCATTTGTGGATGCAGCGGTGTCAGGTCCACGGCGATATCGTGTTCGCGAAGCGCGGCGCTGGTGTCGGGGCCGATCGATGCGATGACGGCTCGGCTGATGCCGCCGCGCAGCTCATCGGACAATTTCAGCCGCTCGGCCATCAGCAGCAGATTGGTCACCTGATGGCTGGACGTGAACATCATTACGTCCACTTCGCGCGCGGCGATTGCACGGACTGCCTCAGTCAAGGCCGTGGTGTCTGCCGGCAAATCCCAGCGGTAGACCTTCAACTCGTGCACATTGGCGCCGCGGGCTTCCAGGCCGGCGACCAGGCTGGCGTTGGGCTCGCCGTATTCCTGTAGCGCCACGGTCTGGTTGGCGATCGGAACGTGCTGATCAATCACGTTCAGCACTTCGCGCCAGGTGTGCGGCTCGGAGGTGCGAAAAGTTGGCGTCAGGCCGAGTTCTTTGAGCGCGGCAGTCGGCTTGGGGCCGCGAGCGATCATGGTCACGTCGGAGAGCGAAGTAAGAAAGCGCGCCCGATCGACCTGCCGATCGAGTTGCTGCATGAGGAAGCGGCTACCGGTGCCAGTGAGAAAAATGACCGCGTCGATACCACCGGTCATTAACCGGTGAGCAAAATCGACCGCCGCTGGGTTTTTTTCGGCGCAACTTCGCGCATCGAAGGTGCCACAATCGCCCGCCCGCCGAACTTTTCGATCAGGTTTCTGATCTCGTCCGCACGGCGGCTTTCAAATGCGGTGACGCGGAGGCCGGCAAAGCTGGGACGGTCTTCGTTCATCCCGTTATATTAGCCGCGCGGCGTAGATTGGACGAGCGCCGCCTAACCCGGCGCCTTTGACCGCTCGATATACTCGCCCGTTCGCGTATCCACGCGGATGTACTCCCCCTGCTCCAAAAATGCCGGGCCGACGATTGTGGCGCCCGTCTCCAGCTTCAGCGGCTTGGTCACGTTGGTGGCCGTGTTGCCGCGCACGCCCGGCTCGCAGTACTCGATCTTCAGGATCATGTGGTTGGGCGGCTCGACGGAAATCGGGTTGTTGTTGAAGAGCATCACGATGCAGGGGGTGCCTTCCTTGAGCCACTTGTCGGCGTCGTTCATGGTCTCCTTCTTCACCTCATATTGTTCGTACGAGGTGTTGTCCATGAACACGAAGGCGTCGCCCTGCCGGTAGAGGTACTGGGCATCGATGGTGGCCACGTCGGCCTCGTCCAGAGAGTCGCCGCTCTTGTAGGTGCGGTCGAGCATTGTCCCGCGGATCAGGTTCTTCATCCTGCATTTATAAAGCGCCTGCCCTTTGCCCGGCTTCACAAAGTTGCACTCGACCATCAGGTACGGGTCGCCGTCGATCTGAATCTTGATTCCTTTGCGGAAATCGCTGGTGTTGTATGCCACGACGCTTTTCCTACTTCGATTGGTTCAGTGGATAGTTTATGTTGGATACGCTGTGTTGGACTTGTAATCGTCCTTCAATAGGCACTTCGAGCCACACCGTTCGATCCGACTGTGATCGTTACCGCATTACCTACCGACCTTGTCCATGCACACCAGGCCGCGCCGCATCGCGAGCCAGTGTACGCCTCTTGGCAACATGCGCTCAAGGACGCCGTTCGCGACCCTGACGAATTGTGCCGGCTGCTAGACCTGCCCGAATCGTGGTCGGAGACCGCACGCCGCTCGGCGGGTGACTTCCCGCTGTTCGTTCCCCGCAGCTTCCTAGCCCGCATGGAGCGAGGGAATCCCCGCGATCCGCTGTTGCGACAGGTGCTTCCGTTGGCGGCGGAGGCGATAGATCGCGAGGGCTATACAGCCGACCCGGTGGGCGATGCGGCCGCGAGTGTGTCGCCGGGCCTATTACACAAGTACGAAGGCCGAGTGCTCATGGTAGCGACCGGGGCTTGCGCCGTCCATTGCCGCTACTGCTTCCGCCGGCATTTTCCCTATAGTGAAGCGCCGCGGTCGCCGGCTGCGTGGCAGACGGCGCTGGATTGCATTGCTTCGGACGCCAGCATCCACGAAGTGATTCTCAGCGGCGGCGACCCGCTAACGCTCGTGGATAGTCATCTGGCCGAGCTTGCCGAGCGGATTGCGACGATTTCACACGTACGCCGACTGCGCGTACACACCCGCTTGCCGGTGATGATCCCCGAGCGAGTTACCGATGAACTGCTTAACTGGCTGCGCGGCACGCGACTGGCGCCGGTGATGGTGATCCATGCCAACCATGCGGGGGAATTGACCGGCCGCGCGGCCGACGCGGTTCGGCGCATCGTTACTGCGGGCATCCCAACACTCAATCAAGCGGTACTGCTGCGCGGCGTGAATGACGATGCCGACACGCTGGTAGACTTATCCGAACGGCTCGTGGACCTTGGCGTGATGCCGTATTATTTGCATCAGCTCGACCGCGTTCGCGGGGCCGTGCATTTTGAAGTGCCGCTCGAGCAGGCTTTACGAATTGTTGAAGAACTTCGGCGGCGACTCCCTGGCTACGCCGTCCCTCGGTACGTGCGCGAGGTCGCTGGCGAACCCTACAAGGTGGAATTGGCCCCATGAAAGTCTTCTTCGGTCTCGACGGTTCCGAGCACAGCTTTGCCGCGGTAAGCCGCGCCGGCCATTTGTTAAAACCCGGCAGCGATTCCGTTGCGCTTTATCATTCTTGCGATGGCGTGCAGGTTTCGAATGTCGATGACGCTGTGCACGAGCGGGCCTGCCGCGCGGTCTCGAACGTGATCTTCGAGGAGGGGCGCAATCGCTTGCCCGAAGGATTGCGGAACACGGTTGAAACCATCATCGGCCAAGAACGCGCCTCGCAGGAATTGGTCGAGGCCGCCGAAAAGTGGGGCGCGGAGCTGATCGTGGTCGGGGCGCGCGGCCTCGGGCCGATCGAAGGGCTGCTCTTGGGAAGCGTATCGAGCACGGTCGTTCGCGCGTCAAAAGTGCCCGTGCTGGTTGTCCGTCATGTGCCCAAGGACAAGAGCGATTGGGCCAGCGGCGTGCGCGTGTTGATGGCTTATGACACGGCGAATGCGGCGCGGCATGCTCAGGTCGTCAACTCGCTCCATTGGCCCTCGGGCACGAGCTCACAGCTTGTAGCGGTCATCGAATCGCTGCTTCCCAGCCATTTGCCGAGCTGGATTCAGAAACGTGCGCACGACGCAGACACGGAGGCCATGTCACAGCTCTGGGTCCACGAGCACCAACAAGAACGTGAGCAGACGCTGAGCAACGTCACTGCTTATCAGCAACAATTGCCGGCGGCTTTCCAGTCAACCCCGCCCACCGTGGCCGAGGGGAACCCGGCTGAGCAACTCCTGATCGTCGTTCATAAGCAGAAAAGCGAACTGGTGGTGATCGGCAAGTCGAGCCGCACATTGTTCGACCGTCTCATCCTGGGCAGCACGTCGGAAAAGATCCTGTCGCAAGCGCCCGCGTCGGTGCTGGTGATTCCGCCGGCGAAATAACGACGTTCTAACGATCCACGCTGGTCATTCGCCGTACGCGCTGATGGACCTGACGCCCGAGCATCTCGAATCGACCCACACGGCCGACGCCATCGCCGAGCGGCTCAACACCGTTGGCCACCATAGCTACCTCGGCGATTTCGTGTTGGGCGCGATCGATGGCACGGTCACCACGTTTGCGGTCGTCTCGGGGGTGGCGGGGGCGCAGCTCGAAAACAAGGTCGCCTTGATCCTAGGGCTGGCCAATCTCCTGGCCGACGGCTTCAGCATGGCCGTGAGCAACTATCTGAGTGCTCGAGCCGAGAGCCAGGTGGTGGATCGCATTCGCCGTCACGAGGAGCGGCACATCGAGACGATACCCGAAGGAGAACGCGAGGAGGTCCGCCAGATCTTCGCGGCCAAGGGGTTTTCCGGCGAGCTCTTGGAGCAGATCGTTGAAGTCATCACCGACGATCGCAAGCGCTGGGTCGATACGATGATTACCGAGGAATTCGGACTTCCGCTCGACCGTCCCTCGCCGGTCCGTGCCGGCCTGTCCACGTTCACGGCGTTTGTGCTTGCCGGCTTTGTGCCTTTGATCCCTTTCACGTTTTCGCTTGGGCTGCCGGAAGATCGGCTGTTCGCAACCAGCGCCGCCTTGACCGCGGTAACTTTCTTTTTCATTGGTGCTGCCAAAGGACGCGTTGTTCATCGCTCGGTCCTTTGGTCGGGCCTGGAAACGCTGCTGATAGGTAGCATCGCGGCGATGCTCGCTTACGTTGTCGGCGTGGCGTTCCACGGTTTGACCACTTGAAAGTGGCACGAAGGTTGCTGCTCTTGGTGGAGCGAACTTTCGACAAACAAACTGGAGTCGCAGATGAAACGAAAAACTGCACCGACCGCCGGAAAAGCCGAAAAAGGCGCCGCAAAAGCGCTCACTACAAGGCAAGGCCAAGGTCACCCGAGACAATCGACCCACCCGTACGGAACAGCGGGCACAAACGACCCATCGTCAGGGACATCCGAAATAAGCGCCCGCGGCTTTGGGCGGCGTCGCATAATCCACTTGGCAATTTCGCGGCGTGCGGTAAACTGAATGGAGGACGTGACCGAAACACCGGCAGCACGCTCTGGCGTGAATCACCTCCGGTGACGAGGTCGAGCCGCCTCGAATCGAGGCGAAACGACGGTTTTACGTGCGACCTTTTCGGCCACGTCCCCTTCTTGCTTCTTGAACAACGACACGAGCGCCCCGCGGTTAATTCGCCGGGGCGCTTTTTAATGCGCATTCTCACCGGCCCGGGATCGTCGCGATGTTCCGCCTCGCTTGGATCACCGATCTGCACTTTAACTTCCTCCCGTTTGAGCGAGTGGACGAGTTCCTGGGCCAGGTTGCCGATCGCCGGCCGGATGCGGTCGTTTTAACCGGCGACGTGTCCGAGGCTCACGACCTGGCGGCGATGCTCGCGCACATCGACGATCTCATTCAGCGGCCGCTTTACTTCGTGCTGGGCAATCACGATTTTTACCACGGCTCGATTCGCGACATACGCACAGCAGTGACGGCCCTTTGCGATGCACGCCCGCGGCTGTGCTACCTGACGGCGACGGACGAGCCGATCGAATTGGTGCCGGGCGTGGCGCTGGTGGGTCACGATGGCTGGGCCGATGCGCGGCTGGGGGATTACGAGCGCAGCATGGTGATGATGAACGATTACCGGCTCATCGCGGAGCTGACGCGGCACACGAAGCTCGAGCGCTGGGCATTACTGAAGGCGTTGGGGGACGAAGCCGCCGCGCACATTCGCAAGGTGCTTCCCCCTGCCCTTGATCGCTATCCGCCGCGTGATCCTGGCCACGCATGTCCCCCCGTTGCGCGAGGCCTGTTGGCACGAAGGACAGCTCTCCGACGACGAGTGGGCGCCGCACTTCACGTGCAAGGCGCTGGGCGACGCGATCCTGGAAATCATGGACCGTTACCTCAACCGCGAGCTTACGGTCCTCTGCGGTCACACGCACAGCAGCGGCCAATGCCGTCCGCTGCCGAACATCCACATCTTCACCGGCGGATCGCGATACGGCTTTCCGGAGATCTCGCGCGTGTTTGAGTTGGAGTGACTCGCTCGGGCACGCCATTTGCGCGATCCCGTCGAGTTTGTTACGATGGCGGTAGAATTGGAATCGTCACGGAGGTTCCGCCTTGGACATCAAAGTCGATCGACTCTACAACACCGACTGTGTCAGTGGCATGAAACGGCTGCCCGCGGGCTGCGTGGATCTGGCCTTCGCCGATCCGCCGTTCAACATCGGCTACGACTACGATGTGTACCACGACCGGTTGGAGAGCGAGCGGTATTTGCACTGGTGCAACGACTGGATGAGCGAAGTCGTCCGCGTGCTCAAGCCAACCGGCACGTTCTGGCTCGCTATCGGAGATGAGTACGCCGCCGAACTCAAGGTGCTGATGCAACGCGAGCTGGGCCTCTCGTGCCGGAGCTGGGTTGTCTGGTACTACACCTTCGGCGTGAATTGCACCAAGAAATTCAGTCGCTCGCACGCGCATTTGTTCCACATGGTCCGTGACACAGAGGCTTTCACGTTCAACGATCACTCGATCCGAGTGCCATCGGCGCGGCAGCTTGTGTATGGCGACGGCCGCGCGAACCCAAAGGGCCGTTTGCCGGACGATACCTGGATTCTCCGCCCGCAGGATATTCCGGAGGCGTTCCAACAAGATGGAGATACGTGGTATTTCCCACGTGTCAATGGCACGTTCAAGGAGCGCGCCGGATGGCACGGCTGTCAGATGCCCGAGCAGCTTCTGGGTCGCATCATCCGCGCGTGCAGCAATGCGGGTGAACTTGTACTCGACCCGTTTGGCGGCAGCGGCACGACGCTGGCGGTCGCCAAGAAGCTCGGCCGTCGGTATCTGAGCTACGAGCTATCCCCTGAATATGCGGCGCAGGATCAAAGAGCGTCTGGAGAATATCCGGGAAGGCGATCCGCTGGATGGTGCCGCCGAACCGCTGGTAAGTGCGCCGAGCACGGCAAACGGACGGCGTCTTGACGATCCCAACAGAAAACCGCGGCGTCGCAGAGAACGCCACGATCAAACGAAACTGCCGGGCATTGTCTAAACCACAGTGACAATCTTCTCTGTGCCTCCGCGCCTCTGTGGTTAAAAGTGACTTATGAATTTCGCTATCTGCAACGAAACCTTCAACGACCGCTCGGTTGAGGCGGGGTTTCAATTTCCGCGCGATTGCGGGTACACGGGGATCGAGATTGCCCCGTTTACGATCGCGCAATACGCCACCGAGATTTCGCCGGCCAAGCGCGATGAGGTGCGCCGGCAAGCGGCCGATGCGGGCTTGGAAGTCATCGGGCTGCATTGGCTATTGGCCAAGACCGAGGGTTTTTACCTGACGACGTCCGACGCCGCCGTGCGCCGGCGAACCGGCGAGTACCTGAGCGAGCTGGCGCGCCTTTGTCACGATCTTGGCGGGTCGCTGATGGTGCTCGGCTCGCCGCAGCAGCGGAATCTGCTCCCTGGCGTCCCGAAGCCGGTAGCGATGCGCTACGCAGCCGACTGTATTCAAACGGCGTTACCGGTGCTCGAGGAAACCGAAATCACGTTGGCAGTCGAGCCGCTCGGACCGAGCGAAGGAGACTTTCTGCTGACTGCGGCGGAGGGGGTCGAGCTGTGTCACCTTGTCGGCTCGCCCAATTGCCGTTTGCATCTCGACGTGAAAGCCATGTCGAGCGAATCGACGCCGATCCCCGATCTCCTCCGCGCAACGCGCGTACCTGCACCACTTTCACGCCAACGATCCCAACCGGCAAGGGCCCGGCTTTGGCGAAGTCGATTTCGTTCCGATCTTCGAGGCACTGGGCGAGATCGACTACCGCGGCTGGGTCTCGGTCGAGGTATTCGACTACTCCCCAGGCGTCGAGCGATTGGCGCGGCAAAGCATCGAGTACATGCGTGAGTGTCTCGCGCAACTGGCAGCCGATGCATAGCGATTCGGATGCTACACCGTCCCCATCACCGCGCGCATCTCCGCCGCCAAATAAAACGAACCGGTGATGCAGATCAGGTCGTCGGGCTGCGAGCGATTGCACTTGTCGCCAGGCGTCGGCGGGGGCATCGCAAATCAACACGTGGTTGCTGGCCGGTTGATGACCGTCGATGTTCGAATCGGCCGCGACTTCATCCGCGATCGAACGCAGCACATCCAGCGGCACGCACCGGGGGTTGTTCAAATACCGAGTGAGCACCACTCCGTCAAACCGCGGCAGCAATAGCCGCAGCATCTCGCGTACCTGCTTTTCCAGCGTTGTGGCGAAAATCAACCAGCGGCGGCGAGCGCGAAAGCTCTCGTCGAGCGTGGCCAACAGCGACGCGATCGACGCCGCGTTGTGCGCCGTATCGATCACCACCGTTGGCCGGCGGCCGATCACCTCGACGCGGGCCGGCCAACGCACGTCAACGAGCCCCTCGCGAATTGCCTCCTCCGGAATCGACCAGCCCTGTGCACGAAGCTCCAGCACGGTCGCCAGCGCGACCGCCGCATTGGCCGCCTGGTGCCGGCCCAGTAGCGCCAGCTCCAGGTTGCGAAACGCCCCGGCCTGACCCGGTGTTCGCGACACAAAATCGATTTGACCCAGCTCCGCGTGATCGTGCAGGTCGCGCGGCGGTCGAATACGTGAACTCGAAGTCTGCTCCTAGTTGAGCCAGCGAAGAACGTCGTCGCCGCCGCACCCTGTCAATCACGCGCCGCGGCTCGTCATCGACCACACCGCTCACGACCGGCACGCCGTCCTTGATGATGCCGGCTTTCTCTCGCGCGATCAACGTCAGAGTTCCGCCGAGCTGCTTCATGTGGTCATAGCTAATCGTCGTGATCACGGATACCGCCGGTCGGCAGACGTTTGTCGAATCCAGCCGCCCACCGAGGCCCACCTCAATGACTCCCGCATCCACCTTGCGACAAGCAAAATGTAAGAGCGCCATCGCCGTCGTGATCTCAAAGTACGTCGGACGGCCATCGGTCAAGTCGCCGCTGGTGCGATCCATGGCCTCAACCGCAGGCCGCACGCGTTCGACCAGCTCCGCCAATTCTCGCGGTGTACACGGTTCGCCGTCGATCGCCACTCGTTCTTCGACGCGGTGCAAGTGCGGCGAGCTGTAAAGACCTGCCCGATGGCCGGAGGCCGACAAGATCGACGCGATCATCGCCGCCGTCGAGCCCTTCCCCTTTGTGCCCGCGATGTGCACGATCGGGAACGTATGGTGGGGATTGTCGAGGCGCGCCAACAGCTCGCGCATCCGCTCCAGCCGAAGCTCCCGATGGTTATACGGCACGCTGGCCTGCGCGCTCGTAGTCGATGCGGCCGAACAGAAACTCAATCGCGCTTTGATATGCGGCACTTGGCGATTTAGTGTCGAGCATATTTCGAGCGAGCGACGTCCTGAGTCCCGAGACATCGTCTATCGTAGAGCGGCAATGACGTACCTCGCAATCGGGTACGCAGTCACGACCGCTCGCACACGAAAATCCACCCGTTGCGCGCAGATCGCCCAAGAGCCGTGGCCGCTGCAGCCGACCGGAACGTCGATAATCGAGCGGGATTATCTCGCGGATTCGAAGTCCGGCACGACGCAATAGCCGCATCACTTCTCCTCGGCGAAACACGTGCAGGTACATGTTCGGAATCTGGCGGTAGTCAAAGAACTTGTCGCCCACCTCCCAGTCGCGGCGAAACGGCGCGGCCAGCACGCTCTTGATCACCCACCATGGTCCGCCGGGATCGTACAGGTTGTACCAAAAGTTGTGCGCGTGCAGCACGAACAGGCCGCCGGGCTTGAGTATCCGCCGCACGTGTTCGATCATCCGCCGCCGATTGTCGCTTCCGCGGATCATTCCTAGCGTGCTGAAAAGGCACATGGCGTAGTCCGCGCACGCATCGGCCAGACAGCCGAGCTCGACCAGATTGCACCGCACGCGGTCGATGCCCAGTTTCTCCTCGGCCGCCTTCTCGCCGACCACCGCCAACATCTCGGCCGAAAGATCGACGGCCAGCCCGCGATGCCCGCGGCGCACCAGCGGCACCAGCGCTCGCCCCGTGCCGCAACCGAGATCGACGACCAGTCCCGGCCGCGCAAACCAGTGCGCAAGCACCTCCTCATCAAAATCAAACAGCCGGTTGTACGCAAAGTACTCGTCGTAGTCGCGCGATGTGCTCCGCCTGCGCGTATTCCCACAGACTCCGGGTCACGCCCGGCGGTAGCTGCCAGCTTGCACGAGATGACGACACGGTGAACTCAATTGTGGTGCGGGCGTCTCGCCTGCACATATTGTGGAGGAGGCGTCCAGCCTGCACGTGCACCCGAGACGGCGGCACCACAACGTCGAAGCGCGTTCAGCCCCTACGCGCGCTGTTTCGCGACCGATATAATACGCTGTGCACCACGCTTTAACACGAATCGCGGTGTAAGTGCCTCAAATTTTGAGAGGAGAGTCACCGTGGCAATTCGAGTTGGCATCAACGGTTTCGGACGTATCGGCCGCTTGGTTTTTCGCATCATGGCCGCGCGGCCCAGCGAATTCGAGTGCGTGGGCATCAACGATCTGACCGACAACGAAATGCTCGCCACGCTGTTGAAATACGACAGCAACCACGGCCGTTTCGATGGGAAGGTCAGCCACGACAAAGAGCACTTGATCGTCAACGGCAAGAAAATCCGCGCGATGGCGGTGAAAGACCCCGCGCAGTTGCCGTGGAAGCAGTTGGAGGCCGACATCGTCGTCGAAAGCACCGGCATCTTCACCGCGCGAAGCAAGGACGGCAAGGCGGGCTACGACACGCACCTGACCGCCGGCGCGAAGAAGGTGATCTTGAGCGCTCCGGCAAAGGATGGCGCCGATCTCACCTGCGTGCTCGGCGTGAACGACGACAAACTGACCAAGGAGATGAAGTGCATCTCCAACGCAAGTTGCACCACCAACTGCCTGGCGCCGGTTGCCAAGGTGCTGCATGAGAAGTTCGGCATCGACAAAGGGTTGATGACGACGGTCCATGCCTATACCAACGACCAGAACGTACAGGACCTGCCGCATAAGGATCCGTACCGCGCACGCGCCGCCGCGCTCAACATCATCCCCAGCACCACCGGGGCGGCAACCGCCGTCGGGCTCGTGATCCCCGAGCTCAAAGGACGGCTCACCGGCATCTCGCTCCGCGTGCCAGTTGCGACCGGCTCGATCGTCGATCTCACGGCGCTCATGAAGCGCAATGTCACGGTCGAGGAGGTCAACGCCGCCATGCAGGCCGCCGCCGATGGCCCGCTCAAGGGAATCCTGACGTGCACGAGCGACCCCTTGGTTTCGACCGACATCGTCGGCGACTCGCACAGCTCGATCTTCGTCAGCGACTGGACGCAGGTGATGGACGGCAATCTGCTGAAGGTCTGCTCGTGGTACGACAACGAGTGGGGCTATAGCTGCCGCACCGTGGACCTGATCGCCAAAGTCGGGAAGATGCTGTAACGGTTGGTCCCGCTGCCGCGCCCGGCCGCCGTCTAATGCAAAAAACTTGCACCTCTCGTTAACCTCTGCGATGATCTGACCCAGGAGAGGGGAGTCATCGAACAGAGAGGGAGGTGTCTCATGCGTGTTCTTCTATGCGCTGCGCTTTTCTGCGTGTCCGCTGTCTGTTCTATCCCCACCCGTGCCGCGGTCTTTTACCATCTTTCATCGGGTGTGGACTACGACACAGCGGGCAGTGTTTCGCGCGACGGCGCGGTTGTACTGACGACGGAGAACGTTTGGACTCCCGCCACCGGCTTCGTCAAGTTTTCGCCGAACCAATTTGTCTACAGCCGCGACATCTCGAACAACGGCATCGTAGTCGGCTTGACCGACGGTTCCTACATTGCGGCACGCATTCCCATCGGTGGTCCGGTGCAAGAGCTGGGTGCGTTTCCCGGCGGCCACGGCGGTAGCGACGCCTACGCCATCACGCCTGACGGCAACGTCGTTGTCGGCTACGCATCGAGCGCCGACGGCCACGAAGCGTTCCGCTGGACGAGCGCAACGGGACTCGTCGGCCTTGGTCACTTGGCGCCCGGCAATCACTTCTCCGATGCGGCATACGCCGTATCGGCCGATGGTTCGATTGTCGCCGGCGAAGCCGAGAGTGCTCAGGGTCAGCAGGCGTTCCGGTGGACTCAATCCACGGGCATGGTTGGCTTGGGAGATTTGCCCGGCGGCGAATTCAACAGCGGTGCACGCGGCATCTCGAGTGACGGTCAAGTTATCGTCGGTTATTCGACGAGTGCCTCGGGAACCGAAGCCTTTCGCTGGACGCAGGCGGCAGGGATGGTGGGATTGGGCGATCTTCCGAGCGGCGCCTTTCACAGCGAGGCTTACAACGCTACCGCGGACGGTGGAATCGTCGTCGGGCAGAGTCGAACGACACTGATCGATGGCGACGCGTTTATCTGGACCGCGGCCGATGGCATGCGCAGCTTGCAAGCTGTGCTTACAAACGAGTACGGTCTCGGACCGTCAATGGTCGGTTGGCGGCTGTCGGCGGCTTCGGACATCTCCGACGACGGCCGCGTGATTGTTGGCTACGGCCGTGCTCCGTCAGGCCGCCTTGAGGGCTTCGCGGTTGTGATTCCCGAGCCGGCGACCATCTGGTTGTTGATCGCGGCAGCCGCCGTCATCTTGATCGCCACACGTGCGCGCCGCGTTCGAACGATCCCGATTGCAACTCTGTGCATCGGTGTTTCCCTTGTATCCGCTGACGCCAACGCGGCGGCCTTCTACCCCCTCGGCGGATCTGCGTCGTCGGTTTCGCCCGACGGTTCGATGGTCCTGGTCGGTCGCAATGCTTGGACGCCTGCCGGGGGCTTCGTAGACATCTTGCCGGGCGTGTCGGAACTTTACGGGGGCAATCTCGCCAACGGCGGGATCATCGCGGGAATGTTTTGCGGCCCGAACACTAATTCATGCTACGAAGCGTATCGTGCGCCGGTCGGTGGACCCGTTCAGGGCCTCGGCGTGCTCGACGATAACTCCAGCCATGGAACGGCCATCACTCCCGACGGTAGTGTTGTTACCGGCTTTACTTCGTCAGCGACCGGAACTCAAAGCTTTCGCTGGACGACCGCGACTGGCATGGTTGGCCTGGGTAACCTCGTTCCGAACGTGAATTCGCATGATATCGCCTACGGAATTTCGGCTGACGGCTCGGTGATCGTCGGCCGCTCCGGCGACGACACGGTTCACGAAGCATATCGCTGGACGATGGCGGGCGGCATGGTCGGCCTGGGCGACTTGCCCGGTGGTGCATTCCAAAGCACCGCGACTGTCGTTTCGGCCGACGGCTCAGTCGTCGCGGGTATCGGGACCACGGCCGCCGGTACCGAAGCGTTTCGTTGGACACAGGCCACCGGCATGGTCGCGCTTGGTGACCTGAACCCGGCTACAACCCACACCGAGACCACGGCAATGTCCGCGGATGGCAGCACCATCTATGGGCTCGACAACGACGGGTGGGTCTGGACGCAGGCCACCGGGATGCGCAAGGTTCAAGACGTACTCGTCAACGATTATGGCCTGGGCGCGGCGTTGGCCGGCTGGCGCATCCAGCGGATCGACGATGTATCCGACGACGGGCTGGTGCTGGTCGGCAACGGCCTCAATCCGGCCGGTCAATCGGAGGGCTTCGCGATCGTGATCCCAGAGCCGTCGGCGATGATACTCGTCGTGACAGCCTTGGCCATTACCGCCGCCGCGTTTCGTCGGCGCGCCCGGCCATTTCGATAAAGCCGTCGGCCTTGTTGGCGTCGCCCAGTTCGCGGTGCATAAACGCGAGGTTCGTGTACGGCGCGGTGAGCGCGTGCTCGCCGATCACCTTCTCTTTGATGCCTTGCTCGACGAGCGCTAACCCGTGCTCGGTCAGTCGCACGCCGTCGTCGCGCCGCCCAACTTCCCAGTACGAGATTGCCATGCTCACGAATGATTCACCCACCCAGCCGACGTCTGCCGTCGCCGTCGTCGGCAGCGGCCGCTCCAGCAGCGGGCGACTCTTGTCGAACCAGGCCACCGCCGTCGCGTGATCCTGTTTTTCGATCGCGTGCAGTGCGCCCACGCGGAAGTACAGCCGTCCCAGCAAATACATTTCGTGCGGCGTTTGTTGCCGGTGCGCGGCCGCCCCTTCCAAATACTTCACCACGAGCGCGCTGTTCGACATTGCGTGCTCATGGTATCCGTGCGCCTGATCGGATTGCAGTGCATCGTAAAGCGCCAGCCCCAATTCCCACTCCAGCCGCTGCCGCCGCCACTCGTCGTCCGTTCCCCTCACCAGCTCGCGCGGTGCGAATCGCGTCCTTCGTCCAATCCACCGGATCCAGCTTGCCTTGCGTGCCGGCGCTGGCGGCCAGCGACTTTCGGACCACGAGCAAACGCGTCGCGGCGTCGGCCCCTTCATGTTGAATCAAATCCTCCGCCGCATGATTCGCGGCCGCGAGCCACTTGGGAACGATTCGCTCCTTCTGCTGCCAATAGCCCCACGCAATGTCGTTCGCGACTCCCAAGTTAGCTTCAACCAGCACCTGCTTCGCCGCGCGGCGCACGTCGGTCCGTTTCGATTGGCGGTGCGGCTGCGCCGACTGGATCGCCGCCAGGTGAAAGTTCATCGCTCGCTTGTAATCGCGACCCGGTCCGGCCGCCATCAGATCGCCCATCTGGCACAAGGCCTTGGCCCTGGTTTCGGGGCTACCCGCCGCGCCGCCGGCTTCCGAATCGAGCACGCTCTGGCAAATCTGCGTGGCGACGCTGTAGTCGCCGCTCTCGGCCAGAATCCGGCTCTTGGTCAGCAAGTACTCGGCGTTGGCCGGCTGGACTTTTAATGCGCTCTCGATGGCCTGCGACGCGTCGCTGAGCTGCCCCGCCTCATGATAAATCTGCGCGACGCACCAATGTGCGGCCGCATGGTCCGCCTTGCGCGACACCACAAACTGCGCGTCGGCCAGACTTCGCCGCGGCTCGCTGCGCCAATTCGTCTGCGCCCGCAACAAGAACGATTCCTCGTCGATCGGCTCGAACAGCACGCGCGCCACATCCCGCGTGCCGGTCGCATAGCTGAACGCCACGCCGCGCTCAGGATACGCCAACCCCAGCGGCTCGCCGAGCTCGTCGGTGATCTCGACCGGATGCAATCCGCCCGGTGCAAACCGCGCACGGGCTTTCTCCACATCGAGCGGCTTGGCCAGATACACGACGACGCTTGTCACCTTCCCATGCTCAAGCGCGACCTCGACGTTTTTGTACTGCTCAAACTTGTAATTGCGCCGGCCGTTTCCCTGCCGGCTGCGATCCTGGCCGGCGGGGCCCCAGTTGGAGTCCAGCTCGCTGATCGTTGATGCATTCGGCGTGATACCTTGAAACGCCAGCGGCGCAAGCTTCACCGGTTCCACCGGCGCGGATGCTCGCGCAACGACGGCCTCGCTTGCGCCGATCGATGCCGGCGCCGGCGAAATGATCGCCGAAGGCGCCCCGGTCTTGCCGCTCTTGTCTTGTGGAGGGGTGCGCTTTTCGGCGGTTTGTGCGCCGATGCGCAACCGGGTATTCGTCGGAGGTTCGACGCTCGTCGCGGGATCGGTGCCCCCGGACTCTGATTCGTCCGCTTCGTCGGTCGCGAAGCTCTCGCCGCCGGAGGACGGCTTTGCGTTCTTGTCCGCCGCCGCGCTCTTTTCAGGTTGCTTCTCTTTGCCTGATTCCCTGGCGGCAGGCGCGTTACTCGCC
Organism: Pirellulales bacterium; assembly: GCA_963829655.1. GTDB lineage: Bacteria > Planctomycetota > Planctomycetia > Pirellulales > JALHPA01 > JBBDYH01. The sequence goes on along the minus strand of CAWHJG010000002.1, from coordinate 2,262,381 downwards.
GCGGGCTCGTCAGGCACAACGCGCCGCTCCGTGGGCCGAACGACCGGCGCCGCTCGCCGCGCAGTTTTCACCGGGGCCTGTGCATCGGCGATGCTCGAAACCGTAATCCAAACCGCAGCAATTACAACCAGCCGTACGCGTGACATAGTAGTCGCTCCGTAATCCGGCCCTTCGTGCGCATATGCGCGCGGGCGGGTAGAATAGTGAGGCAGCGTAGTTGCGTCGAGAGCAACGGGCGTGCTAGCAGCGTCATAAAAGAGGTTTGTGCGAATGCAGGTTTCTGACTCACCCACGCCGGTCGTTTCTCTTTCGCCGCAGCCAACCGCTCCTCCTCGCCAGCCTCTGCTGGATGTCCGCAACCTTCAGGTTCATTTCCCCTTCTCGCGCGGCTGGCTTTTGAACCGCAAGCACGGCCTGGTCCGCGCAGTTGATGGCGTCAGCTTCATGGTCCAGCAAGGCGAAACGCTCGGCCTGGTCGGCGAGTCGGGCTGCGGCAAAAGTACTACCGCCCGCGCCATCCTCAACCTCATCCCCCCTACCGGCGGCGAAGTGTACTTTCAGGGGCACCGCATCGACACGCTCGACGACGGCGAGATGTGGCCCTACCGCCGCCAGATGCAGATGATTTTTCAGGATCCGTTCGCGTCGCTCAACCCGCGGATGACCGTCGGCGAGATCGTCGGCGAGCCAATGAAAATCTTCCGCCTTCACGACTCGCGCCGCCGCAAGCTCGAGGTCCTGCGCCTGCTGGACATGGTCGGCCTCAACCCGCGGTTCATGAACCGCTACCCGCACGAGTTTTCGGGAGGCCAGCGGCAGCGGATCGGCGTCGCACGGGCATTGGCGGTCAACCCGCGGCTGATCATCTGCGACGAGCCGGTTTCTGCGCTCGATGTGTCGATCCAGGCCCAGGTGATCAACCTGCTGATGGAATTGCAGGCAACGCTGGACCTGGCCTACATCTTCATCGCCCACGACCTCGCCGTCGTGCGGCACATTTCGGATCGCGTCGGCGTGATGTATCTCGGCCGGATCGTCGAGCTGGCGACGGCCGAAGAGCTATATCGCAACCCGCGTCATCCTTACACCAAGGCGCTGCTCTCGGCCGTGCCGGTGCCCGACCCGAAGATTCAGCGCGACCGCCGTCGGATCGTGCTTACCGGCGACGTTCCGTCGCCCGACCGCGAGTATCAAGGCTGCCGCTTCGCCGACCGCTGCCCAATCGCCGAGATAGAATGCCTCCAGGCGTCGCCGGTCTTGTCAGAAGAGGCTCACCAGGTGGCGTGCTTCAAGGCGTAGTCGTCGGCACCTGCGTCGGGTGGCTGTGTTTTGCGCAGCAAAACACGGCGCTGTGTCTCACCTACATCTGCTGTGATTGCACGCCAGCTTTCCGCCCCCGCGCCATCCCCTTCCCCACGAACATCGCAAATCCGAACATGCACGTATAGAACACGAGCATCGAGATCACGACCGCCGGAAAATGATCGCGCAACAGCAACAGGCTCGGCGGCTCGTCGGTTTTCGGTTCGCGCCGCGCGATCGGTCCCAGCCGCCCGTCCTTGTTGCCGGCGTCGCGCTTCCATGCCTGCCAGGCTGCTTCGTCTTCTGCGTTGTACGCGGTCAGCACCGATTGTTGTACGCCGGTCAACAGAAACACGATGGCGATGAAACCCACGCCGTAGATCAGCATCCACGGCAGGTTGCGAATCACAAACGGCGTCGCCGGCTCAATTGCGGTTTCGCCCGTTGCCATTCTATTTCTCCTTGTTCCGGAACAACTCAAGCGCCGCCGCCGTCGTCGATCGTATCCCCGTCGCCAACGCCTCCTCCGCGTCGGGATAGTACCGCGGCGAGTGCAGCGACGGCGGCGTCTCCTGCAATCGCTCGAATCCCGCTAGCCGCATCGGATCGGTCGTCCCCACCCGAAACATGCAGATCGGCACGCCGGCCAGGCCGTATTGGCTGAAGTCCTCGCCTCCCATCACGCGCTCGGCCAGCTCGACGTGATCCTCCCCCAGCGTTTTGCGCAGCGTCGCCGTGATCCGCTCGGTAAGCGCCTCGTCGTTGCGCAAGGCTGGCGTGAATTCGTCGTTGCTTTTCACCTCCGGCTCGGGTGCACCGGCGCTCGCCGCCGCAGCGTTCGCCTTGCGGCGTATCGCGCTTAAGATCTTTTCGCGCGTCTCATTCGAGTAGCTGCGGATCGTCAGTTGCAGCGTGCACGTATCGGAGATGATGTTGTGCTTGCTCCCACCGTGTATCGAGCCAACGGTCACGATCGCCGGCTCATCCGTCTTTAGCTCGCGGCTGATGATCGTCTGTAGGTCGAGCACCAGCTTGGCCGCGATCACGATCGGGTCGATCGTCGTATGAGGCCACGCCCCGTGACCACCACGTCCGCGAATTGTAATATCAACGTTGTCCACGTTCGCGCAAATGAAACCCGGCCGGCACGCGATCCGCCCGGTCGCGAGCGCCGGGTCGCAGTGCAACGCGATCGCATAATCCGGCTTGGGAAACCGCGTGAACAATCCGTCGCGCAGCATTAACCTCGCCCCGCTCCCGCGTTCTTCGGCCGGCTGGCCGATCAGCATCAACCGCCCCTTCCACTGGTTTTTATGCTCGGCGAGATACTTTGCCGTGCCGATCAGATTCGTGACGTGTATGTCGTGACCGCAGGCATGCATCACGCCCACCTCGCGGCCGCTTGCGTCGCGGACTTTCACTTGCGACGCGTACGCCAGGCCCGTTTCTTCCGTCACCGGCAATGCGTCCAGATCGGTGCGGATCATCACCGTCGGGCCGTCGCCGTTTTTCAATAGCGCCACAACGCCATGCCCGCCGACCTTCGTCGTCACTTCAAAGCCGAGCGTTTTCAACTCCGCCGCCAGCCGCTCGCCGGTCTCTTTCTCCTGAAAAGACAGCTCGGGATTGCGATGAAAATGCTGATACAGCGCGACCAGCGGTTCGATATTCTTCTCCAACCACGCGTCGATCTCGGCCGCAGTGCATCGAGCGGTCGGACCGAATGAGAACAGCAACGCAACACCGGCAACCATTAGAACCACACTGCGAATCATAAACACCTCACGGCGAAATAAGATTTACGGCGCCAGTATTATGAACCAGCAAACCGTGCCGCGACAGATGGTCCCGTCGGCTGTGACCGTGAACCTTAAACCTTGAACTGTGAACCGACTACGCCCGCCACTTTCCATTCTCAACGTGCGCTAACATTTGCGGAATCAGACCGCGCATCGCACGCGACCGGTGGCTGAGCACCGACTTTACCACCGACCCCAGCTCGGCAAACGTGCGATGGTATTCCACGACCTCAAAGTAAGGGTCGTAGCCAAACCCTCCGCTACCCGCCGGTTCCATTCGCATCCGCCCGTCGCAGCGTCCCCAATTCTCGGCACGGACATCCCCCACCGGGTCGGACAACACGGCATGGCACACGTAGTGCGCGGTTCGTTGCTCGCTTGGAACTCCCGCCAGCTTCTCGATGAGCAACCGGTTGTTCGATTCGTCGGTTGCTCCTGGGCCAGAGAACCGCGCCGACCGCACCCCGGGCGCGCCATTCAGTGCATCAATGACCAGCCCGCTGTCTTCGCCGAGCACCCATTGCTTCAACCGTCGCGCTTGCTCACACGCCTTGAGCCGCGCGTTCTCGGCAAACGTCGCTCCGGTTTCTTCGACTTCGATCGCCCCTGCGCAGTCCGCGAGCGTCCTGAGCTCAAACCCCCACGGCGCAAGCAAGTCCACCAGCTCCTCACACTTCTTCCGATTCCGCGTGCCAAGAACGAGAAGCATGTCGCCGAGATCTCCGCACCGGTACACGAAATCGCGAGAAAGCGGCAGTATAAAGGGGACACGCCGCCCGCAGAAGGCGCTCAACTACCGCCGCGGCGCCAGCACATGCACATCCACCCGATCGTGCATCGTATAAAACCGATACTGCTTCCCGTCGTGCACCACAGTCCCGCTCGATTTGTTGGCGTCGGTCGGCAACAGCGGGTTCTTCTCGTACTTCCGCCAACGAATCAAATCGTCGCTTGCCGCGATCGCCGTGCTCCACAGCATTGGCCGGCGCTTGCCATTGTTGTCGATTCGCGGCTCGGGAAACGCCGCTCCGTGATAATACGCATAGAATCGCCCGCCATGTCGGATCACCTGGTTCAGCGCCACCTGGTCGCGATCATACGCTGCCGGACCAGGGCGAAGCACCGGTTCATCCTGCACGTTGCCAAACATGCATGTCCTTCGACGTTGCCAGCCAGACTCCGTTGTCGCCGCGCTCGTAGAACAAAAACCAGCGCTCATCCTCAAACAGCGCCGTCGGCGTGCCAAACGCTCCTGGCGGAATCGGCTCGCCGTTCTTCAGCCGCACGTCAAGCTCCCCGACACGCGCCCACTTCACGCCGTCGCTGCTCGTGAGCAACTGCGCTCGATCCTCTTGCCCCTCGGCGATCATGTAATACGTGTCGCCATGCTTGACGACCTGCATGTCCTCCACCCAGTGCTCACGGTAAAGTGGATCGGTTGCGTGCCGCTCCCACCGAATTCCATCGCGCGAAGTCGCCAGCCCAAGCATTCGCAGCCCCTCGCGCGTGCCGTCGTAACCGGTGTACCACAGACGCCAGGAGTCGCCGTCTTTGAGAATCCACCCACGCTCACGAATCTTGACGTCCCAATTTCCTTCACCGGCGCCCGTAAACACCGGATTCACGCGGTAGGGCGCAAACTGCACCAACTCTCGCGGGAAATCCTCTGCATTCGCCGAGAATTTACAGAGCGCGCACGACAGCGCAGCGAAGACTAGTGAATGACGGACCAACCGCAACAAGATAGCGCGTTTCAATTACTCACCTGCCCTCATCCCCTTTATCTCCGTTTTATCCCCTTATCCCCTTCTCTGGCCAGTTTTTCATCCTGTTTCATGGCATGCCTTTCGAGCAACTTCGGCAACAGATTTCTTGTGAACAGATACACGAACACAACCACCACGATAGCCACCAGCACCGGCGTCCAATCCGCGTTGCTCAATACTTTCCCCGGAGTCTCCACGATCGGTTTGGCCACATTCTCCAACACGCCCGTCGCCAGTTGTTGCGTGCCGTCAATAAATGGTTGTGGGTTTGCGAGAAACGCCGTCAGACCCGCCGTCACCGCCAGCGCCGCTTTGTGCTTCCAAATAAACTGCATCGCGCTGTCGCCGTACGAGTTCACGACTCCCAGCAATTCCTTCTGCCGCCCGATCTTCGCCAGTTCGCCTTCGTTGACCATCCGCGACAGCCAGACGGCGTTCTCTTTGTTGAGCTTCACCAGCGCTTCGGCCCCTTCCTTGCCATACGCCGCCACCACCGGCTCCGCGATCCCGGGATGTTTGATCATCGCCTCCGCCGCGTCGTCGCCATATTTCGCGTACAACGGCAGCGATCCCGGTTGTCGTGCCAGCCACGCTCCATCGTCGCCATATCGCGCCAGCAGCTTTGCGGCGTGAGTGCCGTTCGCGCCGGCCTCTTCGATCACACGGACTGCCTTCGGGCCGACCTTCTTCACCGCGTCGAGCGCTTCATCGCCGTGCCGTGTCGCCAACGCCTCCACCTTGACCGCAAACTTTTCACTCCCTTCTTCAGCGGCCTCTTTGCCAAACTTCTTCAGCACCTGCTCGGCGATTTCGCGCAGCCTCACTCCTCACGTCCGCCATCGCCGTCGTAACGCTGTTCGCGAAGCAAAACACAACCACAACGCCCGCAATCCAACTACTTCGTCGCGTCGCCATCCGTTTTCTCATATTTCTTGATCGCATCTTCGGCGCCCTCCATTTGTTCTTCTGGGCTTGGCGAGTCCAGCTTCTCTTGAATCGACTTCTGTCGCGGCACTTCCGGAGGCGGATTACATCCAGCCACCGCCACGATCAGTGCCAACCCCGCGACGTGCTTACTAATTCGTTTGATCATTGAGAACCATCCTCCGTAACGCCGCTTCCCGCAGCCCCGCCCGATCGTCATGCACGCGCCACAGCTCGTGCCGCAACCCCAGCCGCCCGCTCCGCTCGATCACCGCCACCGCCCGGCGACACTTCGCGCGCATGCGCTCGTCCGCGTTGCTCTCGGCCAACCGCTTGAGCTGATGATAATCATCGAACGCTTCGCGATCGCCGTCAACAATCAACTCGTGCACGTGATTCAGCGTCGTCTCGACCTTCGTCGCCACCGCCGTCACCGGGTCGTGCCCAGCCACCTTCATCATCCATTCCAGCGTCAAGTCAACGACAATCGCCGCCGCCAGCCCGACTCCCAACGTGGCCCACGATGATGCGGCCCCCGCGCCCAATATACCCGCGTCGATCCCCAGCTTCGTCGCCACGGCCACGCCGACTCGAACGGCAATAATCGCCGCGACCTCGCCGCCAATCAGCGACACCGTCTCGCGCCCCGCGGTCAGCTTCGTCTCGCGCGACACATCGGCCACCACCCGCTCGATCATCTGCCGATACTCGTCCGCAAACATCCGATCACCCGACGCAAACGGGAGCCACTCGGCAGCCCGCGTATCAAGCTCGGCAATATCGGCCCGCGATTCGACCAACAACTTGTTTTCAATCGCATCGAGCGATTTCAGATAGTCCTTCACCGCCTGCTCGATCACCTTTTTTAGTTCGCCCGGCCCAAATACATGCTCGCTGAACTTGCGGTCGAGGTACTCCAGATGCTCCTCCGCCTCGCGCGTCGGCAACTTGCTGCGAATAAACGCCCACTTGCCGCGCATTGACAACGTCGCCTTGGCGAAGTCGGGGATTCCCGGCTTGCGCTCGTAGAAGAATTCGCCGATCGGCCGCAGCGCGTTTTCAATCTCGCCCGCACTCGCCTGATCGGCACGCGGCAAATGAAGTGCGATCTTGTCCCACGCTTGTCGGCGGAACACTTCCGGATCCGGATTCGACTCACCGGCAACGAGCTGCTCAGTAACAACCGCCGGCGCAAAAACTTCGTCGGTGACTGGATCGCTATCACGCGTGCTTCGCCACCCCAGCATCACCGCGCAGCCGGCTATCACCCCCAGCGTCAGCGCCGCCAGATCGATCCGCCACCGCCAAATCGCGCGGCAGGGGCGATTCTCAACAGAAAAAGTCTCAACGGGCATGTAGAAATCTCGACCGATAAGCCGTCATCTTGGTCCCCGCCCGCCTTCATCATACGCGCCGCCCGTGAGTTGCCACGAGGCCCCCCGCCGTCACACCCCGCACAATCGCTACTTTGCGCCCTCTGGCCGTTACGGGCGACCTACGTTTGTGGGGAATCGTGTGCCCAAATTGGAGCGAAATCGGCCATGCATGCGGCTCAATTTGCCTTACACGCTAACATCGAGGACCGCCATTGGTGGTTCACCGCCCGCCGCCAAATCATCCGGCGGATCATTGACCATGTGCTGTCGCCCGCCGACCAGGTGCGAGCGTCGGCCGACGCCGACGAGATCAAAGCCCACCTGACCGCCGACGCACGCGCCCGCCGGCCGCTAGTCGTCGATGTCGGCTGCGGCACCGGCGGCAACATCGGCTCGCTCGCCGACTCTTACCGCTGTGTCGGCATCGACACTTCGGAAGACGCCATCCAATGGGCGCGCCAGCGGTTTCCCAACGTGCAGTTCATCGAGGGCCGAGCTCCCCACGACCTCGGCGAGCTCGCCCGCGAAGCATCGTTCATCACCTTGATGGACGTGCTCGAACACGTCTCCGATGACTTCCAATTATTGTCCAGCTTGCTCGCGCCGCTGACACCAGGGACCTACGTGCTGGTCACCGTACCGGCCGAGCTTGCCCTCTGGAGCCCGCACGACGAGAGTTTTGGCCACTACCGCCGCTACGACAGTGCTCGGCTGCGCGCGGTCTGGGAAGGACTCCCCGTCGAAACGCTACTGTTCTCGCACTACAACGCTCGGCTCTACCGCGTGATCAAAACGATCCGCACAATGACCCGCTGGCTGCACCACAGCGCCGGCGAACACGGCACCGATTTCAGCATGCCGCCTGCGCCGCTCAATTGGCTCTTGGAAAAGTACTTCGCCGGCGAAGGCGGAGCGCTCTGCGAAGCCCTCGACAAGACCGACGACGGTTACGATCGGGGCGTAAGCCTGATCGCGCTACTGCGCCGCAAAACGGGACACATTCAGGTCCGCTGCAAGCCGCGCGAGCTCGCCCGCGACCACTTCAATCCCGTCCCCCCGCCGCTCCCCTCCCGCCGCTCGATGTAATTCTGGGTGCCTGTGTTTTGCACCCCCCAAATACAGTCGCGCCTATCCAACGAAACCCCGCGCTTCTATGATGGTATGACTTTGCGCGTAGGGTCGACCAGCGGCCGATTGGCTTGCCATGCCGTGAGACAATACCCGCGCTGCCGCACCATTGAGTTTGCCTGGTGCTACGGTGTGCCACTGGCTCTGCCAGTGCCCGCGCAAAAAAATAGAGGGTTCTTGCTCGCCGTGCCAAGAACCCTCCTCATTGGCTGTCCGAACTGAGCTCGCGCTCGCCCGGAGACCCACAGCCGTATGGGTGAACATCGAACCGGCCTGCGTATAGACTTTAGCCGCGCAGTCCGCCAACAGCAAAGTACACATTGTCCGACGATGACACAGCCCGCAAAGCTTGCCCTCGAAGACGGAACGGTTTACACCGGCACTTCAATCGGCGCCGCCGGTGAGGTCGATGGCGAGGTCTGTTTCAACACCTCGATGACCGGCTATCAGGAGATCCTCACCGATCCCAGCTACCGCAGCCAGATCGTCACGATGACCTATCCGGAAATCGGCAACTACGGCACCAACCTCGACGACCACGAAAGCGCCCGCCCGCAACTGGCCGGCTTCGTCGTCCGCCAGCGCAGCCGCGTGGCCAGCAACTTCCGCAGCAGCGCCACGCTCGAAAGTTACCTTGCCCGCCACGGCGTCGTCGGTATCGCCGGCATCGACACGCGGGCCCTCGTCCGACGCATCCGCGAGCGCGGCGCCATGAAGGGCGTCCTTTCGAGCACCGACCTCGACGACGCCAGCCTCATCGAAAAGGCTAAGAAAAGCCCCGGCCTCGTCGGCCGCGATCTGGTGCGTGAGGTCATGCCCGAACAGCCCCGCGACTGGAACGAGCGTCTGCACCAGCTTGCGCGCATGGAAGGCGCCGCCCCCGTCGGCGAAGCCGGCGCGCACGCAAGACCCGGCGACTGCAACGCTCACGTGATTGCCGTCGATTACGGCATGAAGTGGAACATCGCCCGCCATCTGGCCGAGATGGGCTGCCGTGTGACCGTCGTCCCCGGCACTGCCACCGCCGACCAGATCCTGGCGCTCAAGCCCGACGGAGTGTTCCTCTCCAACGGCCCCGGCGACCCTGAGCCGCTAAATTACGCAATCGATTCGATCCAAGGCGTGCTCGGCAAGGCGCCGGTGTTCGGCATTTGCCTCGGTCATCAGCTCCTGTCGCTCGCCTGCGGCGCAAAGACGTTCAAGCTCAAGTTTGGCCACCGCGGCGCAAATCAGCCGGTGATGAACCACGAGACGGGCCGCGTCGAGATCACGTCGCAAAACCACGGCTTCGCCGTCTCGCCCGAATCGCTGCCCGCCGATCTCAAAGTCACGCACACGAACCTGAATGATCAAACGATTGAGGGCGTCCGCCACCGCCGCCTGCCCGCCTTCAGCGTGCAGTACCATCCCGAAGCCTCCGCCGGCCCCCACGACTCCGGCTACCTCTTCGCCCGCTTCCGGGAGCTGATGGGCAAGTAGTCGGCACACTCCGTGTGCCGACAGGTCATCCGCCCGTGTCACTCGGCCGCCCCCCTCACTCCACCAAACTCTGCGGCTCTTTCCCCGCACGCGTCGCGATCGCACGCCACACCACGGGATCGATTTCGTCCGAAACGAAGTGCGTCGAGTCATCTCCGAACAACACGTTGACTCCGCCGGTGTGCAGGCTCCGCGCCCGCGCCAGCCATACGCCGCGTACCGCACTTTGAGATCGCCAATATTCACCGCGGCCATGCAATCCATCTGCGTCGAGTTTGGCGTGAAGTAGTGGTTATACAAACCGCACCGGTACTCGCCGCTGGCCCACGAAAACCCTCGGCGTTCGGTGAAGTTGTAAATCGTCGAGCCTTCGCACGCCGCGTCCGTGAGCGGCGTCGCGAACGTAAATTTGTAATTCCGCTGCGGATCGGCCTGACCCCCGGGACCCGCCGCGTCGCCCAACAAGCTCTCCGAAACGACAACCGTTCGCGATGCGCCATCGCGGATCGACGCGAAACCAACCGCCGAGTTCACGTAAAAAATCCCGTCGGTGTCAAACGGCGTCCCTCCACCAATCCCCGTGCCCGAGCACATCGCGTAATTCGTCGGTGCAAACCCTTGCGCCACCGGCTCCTGATGGTCGCTCGGGCAGAGAAACTCGGCCACCATCTGCGACACGCCCTCCTTGTTCTCCGGCATGACGGACAGGTTCGGGCCATACATTGGCAGCGCCAAGTCGAGCTTCTCATACACGTTGCCCCCCTCTAGATAGGGCAATACGTGCGCCAAGGCCGACCAGCGGTAGAACGTGTGGGGATGCCCCGGCGCCGCCGGATATGCCTTCGCTACCGCCCCTGGCGGAAACTTCTTCAACGCGCTCGTGTAGTTAGTGAGCGCGATCCCGATCTGCCGCTGGTTATTCAAACACTGCGTCCGACGGGCGCTTTCCCGCGCCCCTGGATCGCGGGCAGCAATAGCGCGGCCAGCATACCGATGATGCCGATCACGACCAGCAGCTCGACGATGGTGAATGCGCGTCGCATAACAGGACTGGCTCCGAGCACCATCGTAGCAGTTTCAAGCAATCGTTGCTTCGAAGCGCCAGTTCGCTTCGCACTTGCTTCGCTCGCGGTTAGCTGCGCCCTGGCCCAAACCGACGCCTGAGGGCGGCAACCGCCATCCCCACACAGCCCACCGCCAAAATCACGAGCGTGCTTGCCTCCGGCACGACGATGCCTGCGATCGTGTCGTCCAGTAATATGCCGTCGAAGTCATCCGATTCCACCATCAAAACGCGGTCGAACGGGTCGGTATCCGTGACTCCGTAGAAGAAGACGTTCAAAAACGGCGCGAGCGGGCCGAGTGTCACCGTCACGTCCTTGCTCGTTCCCAAGCCGGTATTCTCCAGCCGCAGAGTCAGGCTATTAGGTTGGGCACGATCGCCGCCTTGCGCAAAGTAACTGCCGAATGCGGTGATAGGTTGAGAAAACTGAACGATATCATTGAACGCCGGGCCTTGCTCGCTCGTCGGACCTTGATCCAACAGCGCGTTCAACGGGCTAACGGAGAAAGCCGCTGCCGCAACCACGCGGTCGAAGTTCGACGTGGCCTGAAACATCGTGCCCGCAAACAGCGTTGGGTCCGTCTGATTGTTCGCAAAACCCTCCATCGACTCCACGGCAAACGAGCTCAACGTCGCCACAAAGTTGGCGCGCACGGCGTTCGAGTTGGTCAAATCGACGTTCGCCGCGTCCTGCCCGAAGTACGTGATCGGCGCGGCCGCGCAGAGCGCTGACATGCCGATCAGGCTCAACACAACAAACACACTCAACGTCCACCGCGGCATTCGAATCAACATGGCACGCTCCGAAGGTAGGTCCAAGGTGCATCAAACAGCGGGAAGTGCCAACTACGCGCCACCGGCCCGAGAGCGACGGACAGCCAGCGTCATCGCGACAGCGCCTATCGCACCGAGAATCAGCATCGACGGCTCGGGAATCGGCGAGACCAGAAGTCCGGTCGCTTCCGTGAATCCGAGGTTTGGGTCGGTTTCGCTGTGCGCGAAATCAGCCATCTGCGCACCGCTGAACGAATAACGCCGAATTTCCCCAACGCCGGGGCCCAGGCTCAGATCGCCGACCAACAAGCTATTGCCGTCTGGCGCAAGCGATAGGCTGGCCGGAAACGATAAGCCGCTCACCGCAAACGACGGATCGACCGCGCCCGTCGTGGCGTTAAACTTAGCTACGCTTCCCGTGAACCCCGCCGCAACGTACAGATCGTTCCCGTTGACCAGAATATTGCCGGCGCCCGACAACGCGGCACTCGGCCCAATGAAATTCTCAAACGCGCTCGTCGCATTGTTGTAACGCAGCACCGCCCCGTTCTGAAAGCTGCCGACCAGCAATTCTCCGCCCGGCGCAAACGCCAGCCCCGTCCGCCCCTGTGCCGCGCCCCCGGTCAGGTCCGCGCCGGCGCTCGTCCCGTTCGGATTGAACTGCGCCACCGTCGAACCGTTGAACAACGCTCCCAGGTTCGACACATACAGCTTGCTCCCGTCGCCGCTGAACAGCACACTCGCCGGCGTGTCGATGCCGCTTGCGATCAACACCACCGGGTTGGTCGCGCTTACGCCGTTGTAATCGTACCGAACCACGCGGCTATTCTGCCGGCTGGCCACATACAGCTTGGTCAGGTCCGGCGACAGCGCCAGCCCATTCGGCTCCGACAGATTCACACTGTCGTTGATCAGCACGCCGATAAAATCGCCGCTCTCGCTATACCGATACACGCGATTGGCAATGCGGTCGGCAACCAGCAGTTCGCTGGCGTCGATGCTCCCGATAAACCCAAACAACAGCAGAAAAGTCGCGACAAAACGCTTCATGGTGCGTCTCCAAGGTGATCGTTCGACAAGGCTTTCGAGTTTTTGGCCGGACTGCGGGTCGCCTGGCCAGCGAGGCAACGGTGGGGGGAAGGGGGGCGGCAGCGATCGGCAGGCACGACTGAAGATAGCCAGCGACGGGGTGCTTTTCAACAACCTCTGCATCTTCAATTAAACCCCCAAAATGCCAAACCGGCCCGCTGATCCACGCCGAAAACCTGGCAAATGTGCCAAAAAAACGCCGCGCCGCGGCCTTATGCTCGCCGCCCGTCCGACGCCACGGGCCTCGCGCACACGTTGCCGGCAACCTAGCCTCAATGTTGCGATCTCCCCAGCCGAGCAGTGGCAAGAAAATAGCACCGACCGTAAGGTTGGTGACCCTTCCATACGCCGAAGGCGTTACACACCAAAGCCCGGGCTCGCCGCGCAGCCTGGGTAATCAATCAACAATCGCGCACAAACCCCAACGGGGTTTAACATCATGGTGCGTCGCAAATCCGCCGTCCATTGCCCGGCGTATCCGGTAAGATCATCTCGGCAACGATGTGCGCCGCCGAAAACGTCTCCCGAGATTCCAGCGACTCAAAGCTAAATCGCTTCCGTCCGCGAAGAAAAGAACGCAATAGTCCCATCGAGACCTCCGGTGGCAAAGAGAACTACCGGATGTCCCGTCCGCCGATGAGCAGAAACGTCACTCCGATCGGTAACCGCTTTCGGGATTTACGTCCCGACCCGCCAAGCGGTTCATCGGAAATCTGAGAAAAATCAAGGAAGAATGAGATTGCGGGTTACCGCAATGTTGAGCGTTTCCGACGCGTGCGCCACGCCGCCGCAATCGCGATCGCCAAGCCCATACCGCTCAATATGAGCGACGATGGCTCAGGGATGAACGTCCCAGGGTCTAACCGAGCGACAAAAGCCTGATCACCAAGTGTCGGACTGCGCGCGGCCGACAATTATTTCCCCGTTGTAGGATGCCGAACGTGCTACTACCGGAATCCAGTCTCCGAGATTGGCACCCTGAGCGCTAAGTACTTCTCGAAGCAGTCTAGAGCCGTGAAACTCATCCCAAACGATAGCCCCTAGGCCGACAATTACTCGCCCGTCACCCGAGACACCTTCGGCCGTGACGAACGGTATACCGTCCCTGACTGGAGGCAATTCGACCATCCCCGTTGCCTCGGTCCACCGAAACGCCGAAAAATCGGGCTTGTCGGTCGTGCTTCGACCAACGACGACCGAGCCATCCGCGGACACGTCACGTGCTTCGCTGTAGAATCCGCCGCCCGGCAAATCTCCGAGCCCCACGATTCCAGTCGCGGCAGTCCAACGAATTGCTTGATCGCCGAATGTCGGTTCTGGTACGGTCCGCCCATCGCCCACAATGACTGACCCGTCATCCGAAACGCCGTTTGCGACTGTTCGAAAGCCTTCTGGTGACAGCCCAAGCCCCACCATCCCAGTGGCGACCGTCCAACGAAATGCTTCGCCGCCACGTTCCGATGCACTTGATCCAACCACGATCGATCCGTCGGCAGACACATCCATCGCTAAACCGCCTACTAATCCGCCTGGTAGGTCGCCCAAGCCGACGAGTCCACTCGCCTCCGTCCACCGATACGCCTCGCCTCCCGTAGGTGTTACGCGCCCTCCAACGATCACGCTCCCGTCGGCGGAAATTCCTTGCGCGGTACTTGGCTGTCCAGCGCCCATGCTCTGCACGCCCCCCGCAAGCGTCCAACGCACCGCCTCCGACCACGTCCCCGTGTGGCTGACCCCGACGACCGTGCTTCCATCGGCCGAAACCGCGTATGCGTCGGAGAATTGGTCAGTCGGCCGCAGTTTCTCGAGCAGCCGGAATTCGGCCCCCGGCGCCGCAGCCGCCGAGAAAACCGCCGCAAACACCACGCAAATGCCACAAACCCAGTTGTAAATCATTGCTCTCATCCGTTACTCCTCAGTCCCGCCTCATCCCGATGATAACAACGCCCTCCTCACCCCGCCATCGCTCACACATTCCACAATTCGTCCCCATGACTGGAATACTATTGACGCGTATACGTACTTCTTGTATACTACGTGACCAGTCCGTCGCCACCTCGACTTCCTGGCAACGGACCAACGGCCACCCACAACTGGCCAATCCGCTCTTTCACATCCCGAAACCAGCCCAAATCCCCAAGCGATCCCTTGGCGCGGCGCTCCGGGAATCTGTCGGGATTCGCGATTGATTCGCGGCCAATCCTGTCCCTTGCGGCTTTGCGTCTTTGCGTGAGACTAGTCTGTTGTGATCCAAATCCGGCGTGACACCAAAAAACGCCAAATGTTCAAAAAGCGCTTCCGCTCTCCGCGTCGCGAATTACTGAACCTTCGATCAAATCACAACTTGCGTCAAATCACGATCGCTCGCCAGAAGGACTTTTGCGCAAAAGTCGGGGCCCCCCTGCACGAAAATCGCACTGCGCCGAAATTCGTCACTTACCCTTGAGGATTCATCGTTCAGCCTTCATCGTTCAATGCTCCTTGGCGTCGTGGCGGTTCAATCTGCGTCAAAACCGCGCTCGTTCGCGCCCAAACTCGACCAAAATACGTCCGCCAGCGCACATAATTCCCCCAATTAAGTTCCCGGTCATCTATCCGAAATCCTGAGAATTACGGCCTTCCAGAAACGACCAGCGAAATTAATTCACCAAATAAGTTTGCGAAATCGGCGATTCTCAACGCCGCCCAATGTTCTCATTTGCAGACGTTATCGATCACTCCCAATCGCTTCGACCGCCAACTCCGCAATCCGACCCGCCAGTAGGTTCACACTCCCCTTCCCGTCCGGATGCACTCGGTTGCTCAAAAAGATCACGAACAACTCCTTCCCCGGATCAATCCACAGCGACGTCCCCGTAAACCCGCCATGACCAAACGCAGAGTCCGACAGCTTCTTACCGCGGTTCGTCGGATACCCTGTGCGAATGTCCCAGCCCAACCCGCGCACCCACGGTGTGTCACGGGCATCCTTGTTCATGTCGGCCGACGTTCGCCGCGGCACTTCGCGCGGCCGCGTCATCATCCCCCACGTCTCGCGCTGAATCAGATTCACGCGGCCATGCTCCCCGCCGCGGAGCATCATCTCCGCGTACACGGCCAAATCCTCCGCGGTCGAGAACAATCCGGCATGACCCGCCACGCCTCCCAGCTTCGCGGCCCGTGGGTCGTGTACCTCGCCAACGAGCCATTCGCCGTTTCGTTTTTCTGTCGGCGCCGCCCGCACACACAGTGCATCGCCCGGCCGAAACATCGTCTCGTTCATCCCCAGCGGCCGAAAGATATTGTTCCGCGCAAACTCATCCAGCGCCTGGCCCGACGCGCTTCTCCACCAACAATCCCAGCACGATGAAGCTCACGTCGCTGTAAATGAATCGCTCGCCAGGAGCGGCAACTGGCTTCAGTGCACAGATTCGTTCGATCGCGCGCTCGCGGCCATCCTCGTAATACGACAACGCGTTGTCCGCGATCAACCCGCCCCTGTGCAGCAGCAGGTGCTCGACCGTAATCCTTTCCTTCCCTTCTGCCGCGAACTCGGGCAGATGCTTTGCCACCGGATCATCCAGCCGCAGCTTGCCTCGCTCGATCAAGATCATCGCGCTCGTGGCCGTGGCGATCGGCTTGGTGAGCGACGCCAGGTCGAACACCGTGTCCAGTGTCATCGCCTCGCGCACCGGCTCGATCCGCCGATCGCCGTACGCTTGAGCATGCACAATCCGCCCGCGATAGCCGATCACCACGACACAACCCGGCAGCTTCTTTTCGGCGATCGCCGCCGTAACCGCCGCTTCGATCTTTGCCGGCAACTCACCGCTCATTCCGAGTTCGGCCGGCGATGCGTGCGGCACCCGCGGCGGATCAGCCACAGCACCACGTGTGGCGGCCAGTGCTCCAACAACCAACAGCGCAACAATCGATCTTCGCACAGGCGTCATGGCCCTCAATCGTGCTTCGCTCCCGCGCCTGCGTCAACGCCTTGCGTCCCCGTCTCACTGCTCGATAATAACCCTCCGTTCTGAACCCTGAACCCTGAACCCCGAACCCTGAAACCCCTCCTTCGAATGAAGCTCGTCGTCACCGGTTCCATCGCCTTCGACTACCTGATGTCGTTCCCGGGGAAGTTCACCGAACACTTCCTGGCCGAACACGTCCACCGCGTCAGCCTCAGCTTCCTGGTCGATACGATGGACAAGCGCCGCGGCGGCTGCGCCCCCAACATCGCCTACACGCTGGCCCTGCTCGGCGAGCGGCCCTGCCTGATGGCCACCGCCGGGCAGGATTTTGGCGAATACCGCCAGTGGCTCGAAGCGGCCGGCGTCGATACGTCGCTCGTCAAGCAGTTGCCCGACAAGTTCAGCGCCTCGTTCTTTTGCAGCACCGATGTCGAGAACAATCAGATCGCCTCGTTCTACACCGGCGCCATGGCCAACGCCGCCGAACTTTCGTTCCGCACCGTCGATGATTGCGGCTTGGTGATCATCTCTCCCAACGACCCGACGGCGATGACACAGTACGTCGAAGAATGCCGGTCATTGGAGATACCCTTCATCTACGATCCCGGCCAGCAATGCACCCGCATGTCGGGCGACGAGCTGTCACACGGTATCAACGGTGCGCGGCTCTTGATCGTCAATGATTACGAGTTCGAGCTGATCCGCAAAAAAACCGGCATGAGCGAGAACGACGTGCTCGAGAAAGCCGGCGTTCTGATTATCACACGCGGCGAAGACGGTTCATCGATCTACACCGGCAGCGAACGCACCGACGTGAAAGCCGTCAAGCCGCACCGCATCGTGGATCCAACCGGTGTCGGCGACGCGTTCCGCGCCGGCCTGATGAAAGGCATGGCCAACGGCGCAACCTATCCTGTGGCGGCTCAAATCGGCAGCGTCGCCGCCACGTACGCGCTGGAACACCTCGGCGGCCAAAGCCACACATTCACCTGGAAGGAATTTACCACGCGCTACGAGCAACACTTCGGCCCACTCAGCCTCTATCCAACGACTGGGGCCTATAAGGAAGCCAGGAAACCAGGAGAGTAGAATCGAGGAAAAGTGTTTCCTGGATTCCTGGTTTCCTTATCAAGTCGTGTTTGGTTAGGCATTCGGATTTCGAAATTCGTCATTCGCACCATGGATCTGGTTCGTACCTTCACCGCCGTCGAAGTCTGGCCGGAGATCCGCGACCGCGCCAAGTCCCTGATCCACAAGTTTAAAGACACTTCGGCGCGGATCACCTGGGTCAAGCCGGAGCACATGCACCTGACGATGAACTTTTTGGGCGATGTGCCGATGATCGAAGTTCCCGCCGTATGCAAGGTCGTGGCCGACGCCGTGAAGCCATTTACACCCTTTGACGTGGAAATGGCCAACATCGGCGTGTTTCCCAACTACGACAACCCGCGAACAATCTGGCTCGGCGTCGGCGACGGCAGCGATCAGCTCATCGCACTTCACACTGCGCTTTCCAACGGCCTCGCGGACCTCGGCTTCAAGGCCGAGGCCCGCCGCTTTCATCCTCACCTGACGCTCGGCCGCGTCCGCAGCTTGCCCGAGGGCCCCGGCGAGCTGGCCGGCACGCTCAAGCAATTCGCCGAGTTCGAGGCCGGACCAATGATGATCTCTGAGGTTACGGTATTCTCAAGCACCTTAGGCCGCCACGGTCCAACCCACGAGCCCCTCGGCCACGCCGAGCTTACGGGAAAATAACACCATCCTCACCGTTCAACGACTGCCACTCCATCGTTCTCCAGCGCCGAGTAGGTGTCTGCCGGAAGCAGTCCCAGCCACGGATCGCGCCGCGGCGTCAGGAACAGCTCCGCGTAAACGCGCTCATTCAATACATACACGTCGCCCGCAGCCTGTCCACCACCGGTTGCCAGCCATTCCAGGATCTGCCGCCGGAACAGGTACTCATTGCGAACCGTGTCCACCGCAATCGACTGCTGCAAATTGCGAATCATTCGCACCAGCGGGTCTTCGACGCGCACCTTGCTCTCGGCCAAAACACCAGCCCGGGCCGCGGTCGGGTTCTTGCTGGCGATCAGGGCACGGCTGGCGGCGTCAAGTTCGGCCTCCGCAAAGTGCAGCGCTGCAATCTTCGGCCACAAATCCTCAACCGTCGCCGACCTCAACTGGTCCGAAGTGGGAACGCGCAGTTCCGCGGCGGTCACGCTATTGATAATCGGCATTTCCACCGCTGTCTTACTGATGGCCAGTGCCGCAGCCGCACGCGCTGGCGGCGCTGCGTTCGCAACCTTGGCACCTTTGGGGTTGGAGGGGGCTTGGGCTCCAGCGGCGGCGAGCTCCACTCCAACGCGACGCAGATCGCTTGCCCAGTTGCTCTCGATCTCAGCCTTGCGGTCGTTGTGGTAGCGGACGAAGAACGTATCGCGCTCGCTGTCGACAACCTTGAGGCTGTCGTGATATGCCGATTCGGCGCCAGAAAGCACGCGCAGGAACGCCTTCGCACTGTACAAGCCGGGGAGCGCGTCGATTACGCGGCCGTTGGTATCAAGCACGTAATGTGCACTATTGCCCGTGAGCGTACGCTGAAGCTTTCGCCCATCGCCAAAGTCGATGGTCACCTTCGGCACCGGCCGCACCGATTCCCAATGCAGCACAAACTTCTCGCGCAGCGCCTTGCCCACTTCCGCGTTCGCATACAGCGTGGTGCGGAAGAACCGGCTGTTGGCGCAACTGAACTCGTCGGTCAGTCGCCCCATCATCCGCAGCGAAAGGATTGGCTTCCCCTGAGCCTTGGCCGCCGCCTTTGCCTTTTCGAGGTCGGTGTGCCAAAACAGACGCGAGGCGCGACAATCGCGCTGGCCCGATACTCCGTCCATGGCCGCAAACAGCCGTTCGCGAGAACAGTCCAAGCGGCTTGCTGTTCTTCGGCCGCCGGTCGCGTGGCATCGTCGAGCAGATCCGCGTGCTGATCCACGAGCGCCTCAAGTCCCTCGGGTCCAATGGCGCGAAGCTGTTCGACGGCGCGACCGGCGATGTCCTTGTCCTCGGAAAGGGCCAGTTGCGCCAGCTTTCGGTCATGGAACCATATCCTCCGCAGGCCCAAACCAACGCGTGAGTTGCCAACCCAACGATCAAAGACGCCGCCAAAGTGATGCTCGTTCGACGCATGACTTCCTCCATTTGTGAGCACGAATGGGATCTCGCTTGCCACCGCATGAATCGTAGCCATTCATCGGCCTACCGAGCGTAACGCGCATGTAACGAGCGCCGCTGGCGCCAGGAATGCCGCTGAATTGCTATACTTGTGGTGCGGGCGCCTCGCCTGCATGGGCAGCCGAGGCGGCTACACTACGATGGCCTAAAACTACACGGACATCTGCAATAATGCCCGGCCTGGAACACGACGAAGATAATCCGCAGCTTTTGGGTCTTCACACACCCGCTATGGTCGCTGATCTGGTGCGCGTGGACGTGGCGCTTGTTCGCCGCTGGCATCGCCGCGGCCTGCTTCAGCCGGTCTGCAAGGTACACAAGCTGCCGTACTTCGATTTTGAGCAGATCACGGTTGCGCGGGAGTTGGCCAGCTTGGTCAGCGCGGGTATGCCGCCCCCGCATCTGGAAACGCAATTGGCCGAGTGGCGAAAATGATCCACCGACGGCCGGCAAGGCGTAAAACGATTCCTCGTTGCGACACGCGGCAAGCGCCTGCTAATGCGTCGCGACGATTCACTCGTTGGCCCCGATGGGCAATGCTGGTTTGAGTTCGCGGACGAAAATCGCTCGCGCACACCGCCAATTCAACCGTCAGCGACCGACCGCGAGACTGTGTTGCCGTTTGTCGATCGCGGCGATGTTGTCAGTTCCGCTTCTCCCGAATGCGCTGCTCGCGATGGCCGAAGAAATGGAAGATCATGGCGAACTGGCCGGTGCGATCGACCTGTATCGCGCCGCGCTCGCAGCGGGCGGTTCAAACGCTGAGGCGACGTTTGCGTTGGCCGAGGCACTCTATCGCACCGGTGATCTGCCTGCGGCACGAGAGCGATACTATATGGTCCTGGAATTGGACGAAAAATACGTCGAGGCTCGAGCAAACTTAGGCTGCCTTCTCGCCGAAATGGGGGAGTTGGAATTGGCAGTCGCCGCGCTCGAGGGCGCCCTGCGGTACCACCCTGGCTACGCCGACGCACATTTTCACCTGGCGCGAACGTTGGTGAACCTCGCCCGAACGGCCGAAGCCGACGAACACTGGCGTGCCTATGTACGCTTGGCGCCAGACAGTCCTTGGGCAGCCGAGGCTGACACGATGTTTAGCGGGACACACGAGTGACCCGCACGGTCGCGTCGGCAACCAACCGTGATTCCGCTGTGCTGGAAGTGATGATCAGAGACGTCCTCGCGCAAACCGTGTCATATAAACGATTTATGATCCGATTCCTGCGCCGATGTTGTTGTCCCGCTACTTTGCAGAACCTCCCCAATACCATATCCTCTCGGTTTGGCGCACAATCAACGTTGGCGGAGCGAGGCGGGTATAGTTGTTCCCTCCCCATGTCCTCGTGATAGCTTCCCGTCGGTCGGAAGAGTTGCATGCGTGATATTCTCTTCCATTATCAGGGCGTCGGAATCACAACCTGGGCATACCTGTCCTCGTTGTTGACGATTGCACTGTTTTTCAAATTCAATCGGGTCTGGAGCGTTCGCAACCTCGATCTGATCGCCCTGATTCTGCTCGCGCCAGGGCTGATCATCATCGACTGGGGGATCACGCACAATTCCGAACCCCAGAAGCAACTCGGGTACATCTGGCTCTTTAGCACCGGCGGGTTCTTTCTGATCCGCATGCTGCTCGACCCGCTGATGGTTCGCCGCCCGTTGCTGGAGCCGAATCTGTCGGTGGGCGGTCTGGCGTTTTTGGGGATTGCGCTATTTGTATTCCTGATGGCAAATGTGGTGACGAAGGAACCGGATACCGACGATCTAGTAGCGGCGTCGGCGCCCGAAGCGATTGCCCAGCCAAACGGTGCGCCGGCGGTCGTAGTTGCGCCGGATGAACCGTCACCCGAGGAGCGCGCCGAGAAACGGCATTCGCATCAAGGGCCCGGGTATGCGCTATTGAAGGTCATCCCGAGTATCTCCACACGGATCTTTGTTCCCGACGAGGCCGCCGCACAGGCCGAACAATCGCCGATCGACCCACAACGCACCGCTGACGTTGCGACAGCGCGCACGATGGCAATTCTGTCGCATCTTGCAATCGTGCTGGGCATGGTGATCATCGGCTATCGGCACTTCGACAATATCAAGACGGGAATTGCCGCCGGGGTCTTGTATTTGATGCTGCCGTACACCGCGGCAATGACCGGCCGAGTGACGCACGTTTTGCCCGCGGCGCTCTTGGTGTGGGCGATTGTGGCCTATCGACGCCCGCTTGTCTCCGGCGTGCTGATGGGTTTGGCTATCGGCACTACGTACTATCCAATGTTTCTGTTGCCGTTGTGGGTCGCGTTTTATTGGGAGCGGGGGTTGGTGCGGTTTTCCGTCGGGGTTTTGAGCATGCTGGCGGTTTTGACCGGCGTCTTGGCATTGAACGCGGCGAGCTCCGACGAATTCATCGTTCAAGTGCGAGAGATGTTTGGCTTCATGATGCCGACGATGAAGCGGATTGGTTTCTGGGGGCTTTCGTTCAACGATCCGGTGTTCCGCATCCCCGTGCTAGCGGCGTTTGTGGTGATGAGTGCCACATTGGCCATTTGGCCGGCACAGAAGAACCTCGGCACCCTCTTAAGCTGCTCGGCTGCCGTAATGCTGGGTACGCAGTTTTGGAACGCCTACGGCGGCGGGCTGTACATGGCCTGGTACCTGCCGCTTCTGCTACTCGCGATTTTCCGGCCGAATCTGGAGGACCGGATCGCGCTCTCCGTGCTCGGCGAATGGCGGCCGAAGCGACGCCTTCGCATTGCGGCCTTCGACCGCGCGGCGTAGTGATTTCGTCGGCTGCGCTCAACTTTCTCGGCACGTGCCCCAATAACATGCTGTCGCGTTCGGCTCGATTCAGAGCTTGACTTGCTGTGTATAATTGAACATCAGACGGGACAGTGCGTACATTAGAGCGAGGGCGATATGATGGCTACCGATACCACGCGCCGCGCCCGACGGATCTCCGTAAACAAGCTCGGCGAATACATGACCGCCACGCCGCTACGGCGCCGGCGAATCGTGCAAGACCAGAAGCGGCCGAAGGGATTCATCCTGCCGCGGTACACCGAGGCACAGGACGCCATCACGAAGTATCTCGTTGGCGGAAAGGCTGACGCCGGGCGCCTAACTAGCGAAATCGAGCGGCTCAATAGCGCCCCGTCGGCTACCCAATGGGAGAGCGACCGCAAACGACTTGCCAGGGAGGCGCTGCAAGCGTTTCTTGATATAGCGGATTCGATTGACCTGGAAGGTCTCAGCGCGGCCCGCGGCGGAAACGACCAGCCGAGGCTCTCGATCGGCGGCCTGGAAGTGAGCATCCGCCCCGAAGTGGTGCTATCAGCAACAGACCGTCACGGGCGGCCGAAGGCGGGAGCACTGAAGCTGTACTTCTCAAAGACGAGCCCGCTTACCAACGACTCTGCCGCTTATATCGCGACGGCCCTCCATGCCTTCGTTGAAGCGCATACGCCGTCTGCATATGCCGAAGCCAGGAACTGCCGCGTAATCGATGTCTTCGGCCAAGAAGTTTACACCGCCCCGCGCGCCTCTGCGCGGCGACGCAACGATTTGGTTGCTGCGTGTGAAGAAATCGCCCGCGCCTGGGAGCAATTGTGAGTCAGCTCACACTTCCTGACCTTCCGGTTCCGGCGGCAGCACTGGTTCGTCGCTTCCCTCGCCCGGCAAGTCGTGATGTGGCTTTGCGAGCCCCAGCCGCTCCTCGCGCTTCTGAGCAACGATCGAAGCCACGATCGAAATCCCCAAGAGCGAGACAATCACAATCAGATTAACCCAGCCCGGCACCAGGTGCTCGGTATGTTCCAACTCCGGATGCGCTGGGTCAATGACTGGCAGAAAGCGCTCGATCCCCGTCCACTCAGCGAATGTCCGCGTGTGAACAAAATATTCGGCGATCATCTTCAGGCCGACGTATCCCAGGACCGCGGCCAGCCCGTAGTTCAAGTAGCGGAACATGTCCATCACGCCGGCCAGCAGGAAGTA
Organism: Pirellulales bacterium; assembly: GCA_963829655.1. Taxonomy (GTDB): domain Bacteria; phylum Planctomycetota; class Planctomycetia; order Pirellulales; family JALHPA01; genus JBBDYH01. The sequence continues at coordinate 2,238,519 of CAWHJG010000002.1, read as the reverse complement.
CAGGGCTCGCAGGCCCATGATCGCGAAGATATTCGACGTGAAGACAATAAATGGCTCGCGCGTGATGCCAAAGATGGCGGGCACGCTATCGACCGCGAAGACCACGTCGGTGCTTTCAACGACCAGCAGCACCAGGAAGAGCGGCGTCACGCAGCGCAGGCCGTTTTCGACCACGAAGAATTGGTCGCCATGCGACTCTTTGGATACGCGAAACACCTTCCGCCCCAGCCGCATCAAAATGTTGTTTTCCGGATGGATCTCCTCGTCGCCTTTGAAGACGAGCTTGATGGCGGTGTAAACGAGGAAGGCGCCAAAGATGACCATCATCCACTTGAAATTCTGCAAAAGCGCCGCCCCAATCAACACGAACGTCAGCCGCATGATGATCGCGCCCAGAATCCCCCAAAAAAGCACTCGGTACTGATACTTCAGCGGCACGCGAAAGTAGCTAAAGATCACCGCGAACACGAACACGTTGTCCATCGACAACGACCACTCGATCAGGTAGCCCTGAAGAAAGTCGATTGCTGGCTTCCAGCCGAACTCGAGCCAGATCAGGCCATTAAAGGCCAACGCCAGGGAACACCAGAAGGCCGTCCAGAATGCACTTTCTCTCAGGCTCGGTTCGTGCGACTTCTTGTGAAAAACCGTGAGGTCGAGCGTCAACATCACGACCACAAAGACTCCAAACGCCAGCCACTGCCAAAGTTGTACGTCTAATGTCAATGGATGGCCTCGTCAGGTCACGGAGCAAAATGCACGAAACAGCATGTTCGGGAGCGAGCGACAGCACCACGAATAACTCATCGCTCCCGCGGCGAACTAGCGCTGAAGCGGTAGGTGATGCAAGCGGCGCACCACGGTATAATTAATTCTGTCGTGCCTATGGCGCGAATTGGCCCACCGGCCCCAACCGCTGGCAAATCATAGGAAGTACCGCCGCCGGCAGCAACCCGATCGAAACCGCCTGCTTCGGCCTTATTCGCTATCTTTTTTTGGCGATTGCCAAGGGTTAGAGTAGAGGGAAGCTACCGGGGCAAGACTTTCAGCGTGTCGGCAACTTTCTCCTACGGAAAACGCGCAGAAGTGTGAAAGACCACACCGCGCCATGCGTGTTACCTATGGGGCCTGCGCCGTCAGCGCTGTTTGTTCCGCTGCGAACGAACACTAGAAGAGGTGGGCCATGAGCCATCGCGCGATGTCGTGCTTCCTTGCCGCTGCGCTGTCGGTCACGTTTGCAGCGACGGACGTTCTATTCGGTCAGGATCGACAGCCGCCGCGCGACGCGACGAAAGACGCACCGGCCAAAGCCGACGGTTCCACAGCTCAATCGTCAGCGGCCGCCGTGGCCCAGTATCGCGCCGCACGCGCGCTTCATAACGGGGAGCAATACGATTTCGCCGTCAAGGAGTGGGAGGCATTCCTCGATAAATTTCCGGACGATCCGCTCGCGCCGAAGGCCCAGCACTATGCCGGCGTCTGCTATTTGCAGCTAAAGCGGCATGACGACGCGATCCGCGCCTACGAGTCGCTGCTGAAGAAACATGCAAACTACGAGCTGGCCGACGCGGGTTATCTCAATCTGGGCATGGCATATTACGCCGCCGCCCAGGCGGGCAAGTCAGAGCTCAATGACAAGGCCGCCGAGACTTTCGCCGCGCTCGTGGAAAAGTTCCCAGACAAGCCTCAGGTTCCACAGGCCCTGTTTTTCCGCGGGGAGGCGCTATATGCACGAGACAAAAAGGCCGATGCCGCTGCGGCGTACCAGCGATTGGTCGAGAAACATCCCACGGCGCCGCAGCGACCCGACGCGCTGTATGCCCTCGGCGTGACACTACAAGAACTGAATCGAAATGAACCGGCGCAGGCCGCGTTCGATCAGTTCCTGAAGGACTATGCGCAACACGGCATGATTACCGAAGTGCGGATGCGCAAGGCCGACACGTTACTGGCCGCCAAGCGCTACGGCGATGCAGAGAAACTGTTCGCATCCGTCGCAGCGGCTAAGGACTTTAAGCTTGCGGACTATGCCGCCATGCGCCACGCGCTTGCGCTTTACGAGCAGAAGAAATACCCCGAAGCGGCCAACGTCTACGCGGCAGTTGTGTCGAACTTCCCGAAATCCGAGCACGCCAAAGCGGCAACGCTTTCGGCAGGCAACTGTTTTTACCTGGCGGGCATGCAAGAACAGGCGCGAAGCTGGCTAGGCCGTGCGGTCGAAGCGGGTGGCGAGCGTGCGGCCGAGGCGGCGCATTGGCTGGCGCGCAGCTACCTGAAGGATAAACAGCCCGAGCGAGCGCTCGCGGCCATTGAGAAAGTCCTTGGTGCATCGGAGAACAGCGACCAACTGCCATTGTTGCGGATGGACCAGGCCGACGCGCTCTACGACCTGCCCGACCGACGCAAGGAATCAGTCGGCCTTTACGCCGACATCGCCAAGCGTTTCCCTCAGGCCGAGGTTGCTCCACAGGCCGCCTACATGGCCGCGTTCGCGGCTTTGAACGCGACGGACTTCGACGCCGCTCATCGGCATGCGGAAACGTTTCTCCAACAACATGAGAATCACGCGCTGCGGCCGGATGTGCTGTTCGTCAACGCCGAGAGCCTGATTCAGCTCGGCCGGCCGGACGACGCCGGTAAGTTGTACTTGGAGTTGCTCGACAAACACCCGGATCACGCCGACCACGAGCTGTGGCAGGTCCGCCGCGCACTGAGCCTGCACCTCAAAAAACAGCACAACGAGGTGGTCGAATATCTTTGGCCGCTGACACGGAAGTTCAAACAACCGGCGCTCGTGGCCGAGGCCGAGTTTCTGCTAGGCAGCAGCCTGCTGGAGCGAAAGAACTACAAGGAAGCGGCCGATGCCTTCAACGCCGCGCTCAAGGCCCAGCCCAATTGGCGTCAGGCCGACGAAACGCTGCTCGGTCTCTCGCTTGCACAGCGCGGTCTGAACGATCTGAAGGCCGCCAAAATGACTCTGCAGCGACTGTTGGCCGAGTTTCCCAAGAGCGGCGTAGTCGATCGTGCGCACTTTAGGCTCGGCGAATTCCACTATGCCGCGGGCGAATACAAGGACGCCGCAGAGCACCATCGCTCGGTCATCGAGAACACGCCCAAGAGCCAGCTTGTGCCACACGCACTGTTCGGCCTCGCTTGGGCGCAGCTCAGCCAGCAAAACGCCAACGACGCGGCGAAGACGTTCACTCGGGTGCTCGACGAACACAAGGACAACGCCTTGGTAGCGCCGCGCTCATCACGGACGAGCCAACGCTCGATTGCAAACCAAAGACTACGACGGCGCGATCGCCGACGCCAATGCCTATTTGCAGGCGGACCCACAAGGCGCCGATCGCTCCGATGCCCGCTACGTCATCGGTGTCGCCCAGGTCGGACGTAAACAATACGACGACGCGATCAAAACACTCGAATCGTTGCTTAAAGACGATCCCAAATACACGGGTCGCGATAAGGTGTTGTCGGAAATCGCTTGGGCTTATCGCACAAAGAAAGACGAGGCCGCTGCGGCAACTTACTTCGCTCGTCTTGTTGAAGAACACCCCCAAAGCCCATTGGCCGCGGAAAGCAACTACTTCGTCGGAGAAGAGCGGTACGCGAAGGGCGATTTCAAGGGTGCGGTGAAAGCCTACGAGCAAGCGGTTGCCATCGCGGGCAAGTCGGGCCTTGGCGAGCAGGCACGCCACAAGCTCGCCTGGTCGTTGTTCAAGCAGGACGATTTCGCGCGTGCTGAGCGTGATTTCGGCACGCAATTGAATGATTATCCGCAGGGTGATCTCGCCGCCGACGCCACATACCTGCGCGCCGAAAGTCTGTTCAAGCAGAACAAGTTCGAACCCGCGCTGGCCGCGTACGAAAATGCACTCGCGACCAATCCTTCGTCCGAGGACTTCGTTACGCTGGCATTACTTCATGCGGGCCAGTCCGCGGTGCAGCAAAAGAAGTGGGACGCTGCGGCGAAATACCTGGGGCGGTTACGAAAGGACTACGACAAGTCTCCCTACATGGCTGAGGCGACGTTCGAGCTCGGCCAGGTGGCTTACCGCCGCGCTCAAGAACTCGCATCGCAGCGAGGCCCCGAGCAGGCGCGGACGCTGTTCGACGAGGCCGTCAAACACTACGAAGCAGCGGCCGATCAGGCCGAGGCCCGCCCCGAGCTTTATGCCCGCAGTCAGTTCATGGTCGGGCAGGTGCTGTTCGAACGGCGCAACCATGCCGACGCGGTGCGAAGTTTCTTCAAAGCCGCGTACGGTGTCGATGCGGAGAATGCTTCCGCAACATTGAAAACCATTCAGGCCGACGCGCTATTTGAAGCCGCTCGTTGCCTGGAAATCCTCAAGAAGCTCGATCAAGCCAAAAAGCTGTATTCAGAGCTGGTCGAGCAGTATCCAAAGAGTGACAAAATACAACAGGCGCAACAGCGCCTGGCCGCGTTAGATAACAATTGACCTGCAACATCCCTGACGTTCGTTTTGGAGCTCGCCATGCGTGATCTCAACGTGAAGCCAATCCGCTCGTTCACGCGCCTATTGGCCTTCGCCGCCTGTGCGATAACGATCGTCGCTGTACACAGCATTCTGTCAGGTCCATCCGCACAGGCGCAATCCGATGCCGCCACGCGTCGCGCGGAAGAAGCGCTCGCCTCGGAAACCGCCACAAATCAGCCATCGCCCGCACAGCCCGCCACCGTTCTTGAGCCGGAGAAGAAGAACCTTTGGGAATTGTACGTGGCCGGCGGGATCTTCATGATCCCCATCACGATCCTGTCATTGGTCGCGCTGGCCTTCGGCGTCGAACGTTTCTTTGCGCTGCGCCGTGACAAGGTCGTGCCGTCCGAACTGGTGGCCGGCTTCGGCGACATGTCGGCACACGGCGGCTTCGATCCGCGAAAGGCTTATCGTTTGTGCCAGCAGTTTCCCTCTGCCGCCGCAAACGTCGTCCGCGCGATGCTGCTCAAAGTTGGCCGGCCGCACAGCGAGGTCGAGCAAGCGGTTGCCAACGCCAGCGATCGCGAGGCCAACAAGTTATACACCAACATCCGCCCGATCGCGCTGACAGTTACGATTGCGCCCTACTAGGACTCTTGGGCACCGTCCAAGGCATGATCATGGCGTTTTACGCGACTGCCAATGCCCAACCGGGCGTGAACCGAGCTCAGTTCTTGGCGGCGGGCATTTACACGGCGCTAATTACGACTTTCGCAGGCCTGACCGTGGCAATTCCCGCTGCCTGTATCGTGCATTACTTCGAAGGCCGCATCATGGCCCGCTTTCGCGAGATCGACGAGCTGCTTGCGAACTTGCTCCCGCAGGTCGAGCGATACGAAGGCAAGCTGCGTGCTAACCGACAACAAGCTCCTGATGGCGCCACTGAGCTTGCCGTCACAACCCCGGCTAATTCGTAGTTCACCAGACACCAGGTCACTAGACACTTATGCCGCTGAAAATCAAAAAAGGCATCGCCGGCGGCATGGACATGACGCCGATGATCGACGTCGTGTTCCAGCTCATGATCTTCTTCCTGGTCGCTACGCGCCTCGACGAAGCCGAGCGCCAGCTTCAAGTGACATTGCCACAGGCCAGCGAAGCCAAGCCGATCACCGCCCGCCCGTTTGAATTCTTTATCAACATCAGCCGCGACGGACAGTACTTCGTCGATGGTCAGTTCCGCCCACTGGCAGACCTGGAGCGTCTGCTCGCGCAAACCGCCGCCAACAACCCGCAGCAAACCGTCCGCATTCGCGCCGACGAAGACGCCGCGCATAAATACGTCGTCGGCGCGATGAACGCATGCATCAAGTCCGGCCTGACCGATTACCGTATCGACACCGTAGACCCCGTTGAGCGTTAGCGACCACTCACCATGCCACGCGTAGTCCGAAAACTCGAGCACGCAGCACGACCGACGTTCGATGAGCAGCTCTGGCCCATCAACTCGCTGTTGGTCGTGCTCTCGGGCATCGCCGCCGGCGTAATTATTGGTACTAGCGATTTCGACACACCCGTTGTCTGGCGCAACGGCTGGGCACGTCTCGCCTCGCTCGTCGGCAGCGTAGGCCTGCTGTTGTACATTGCGAATTGTGTACGCGGGTCAGTCGGTCGCCGGTTTCAACTTGCGGCACTCGTGAGCCTGATCATCCATCTGGCAGCGGGTGTGCTCCTCTATCAACAATACCTGGATTCGTTCGTGCCGGAGCAAGTGGCAACCGGAGCGCCGCCGCGATCGACGGCGGTGCGGTTTGAGTATCAGCCCCGTTTGGCCGACGACGGCGTTCCACAGCAGCTTCACGAGCGGCCGGTCGAAGCGCGGGCCGTAGCGGAGCGCGAGATCGCAATCGAGCGAACCGCGACGACGACGCCGGTCACAGTCGAAGCGCCCCCCACGCCCGTACCGGAACGGGAAACGCCGATCGAGCCGAGCATGCTGCAAATGCAGCGAAACGAATTCGCCGCCGCGCGGCGTGCAGTCGCCGAGTCGCGTCTGAGCCGCTCGATGGCCGACGCACCCTCTCAACAGTCCGACCAGGTGAGCGCCCTGCAGGCGCAGTCCGTGGCCACGAACGCACCCGCAGAGCCTGAAGCACAAACCGCCGCTATCGAGCGCCGCCAAACGACCCAGACAGCGCGTCTCGAATCCGTCGATACACCCGCGACCATCGAAGTTGCACGCCACGCTACGCAGCCCGCGCGTTGCGCGGCCGATGAGCCGCAGCCGGCAGCAGCCTCAACCGCCGCGCCCACGCTCGAGCGCGCCGTCGCACAAACCGCCGAAGTTCCGCGAGCCGCGGCCGAAGAGCCGTCGGCGCTTTTGCGAGTCGAATCCGACCAGCCGCGTGAGCTCTCGGTCAATACGTCGCTCGCACGCCAGCAAACCGCCAGCCCGGTCGTTCGCCAATCGACGACGGAGGTTACCCCGTCGGTAACGCCTTCACCGGCCGACGTTGCCCAATCCGCCTCCGCACGTCAATCGTCCGAGACGCAGCCTGATGTGGCGCGAACAGAACCGTCGAACGCTTCGCGGACCTTGGCTCAAGCGGCGCAACAGGCTGATTCGGCGATTGACTCACCCGCCACGGCGAGCGCCCCGCTTGCCGCGCCCACAACGGCCCCCGCCGGTCCCGCTGCGACATCGGTCGCGCGAACCTCATCGGCAGCGCCAGCCACCGCGTCCAGCACTGCAACGAGCGACAGTTCGCTCGGCACAGGAGATCCAACCGTCGCCCAAACCGCCTCCTCTCCGCGCCGCGCCGAAGGTGCGCCAGGACTGAGCGCGACAGCGAACGCTGCACGCCCTGGGCGTACAACCGCCGCCGCCGATTCGGCAACCTCACCGGCTGCGATCGAAAACCCAACCCTCGCCGGTTCGCCCGCAGCCTCCGCCTCGCCCTCGGCCGAACCCGCCGCCACGAGCGTGACTCGTTCGACGGACGGCACAGCGGGCCGCGGCCGCTCGGCCAACCTTGACACCAGCTTGAGCGCTCCGGCAACCAATGCACAAACCGCTTCGGCTGCTTCGCGCCGTGTCGCCACATCGACGGAATCCGGTCCCTCGGTCGCCGCAAGTACTCCTTCGCTCGCCCGTGGCAGCCGCGCTCAGGCCGCGATCAGCTCGGCCTCGGCGCAAGCCGACGACGCGCCAGACGCTGACACGCGCGGCGGCGCGATCACCAGCCCGCTCGAAGCGAGTTCGGGCGCGGCCGTCGCACGTGCGGGCAGCAGCGCTCCGCGAAGCACAACCGCCGCCGGACAAGGCACGATGGCGCTCGATACCGGCGCACCCCGGGTAATTTCTCGCGCCGGCGCCGGCCGCGGCGACGGTGGCGGACAGCCGACCATCGCGGGTGTGTCAACCACGGGTCAGCCGGCCCGATCAGCAACCAGCGGAGCGCTGCTTTCGAGCATTGCTGCCGCCGACGTGGCCGACGCCCCGCGCGCACCGGCCGGCGCCGCCGGTGGTGAACAGTCGCCGGCTGCGTCACTAACTGCTCAGCGCGGTGCTGGCGACCGTGCGTCGGCCAGCACTTCAGCGCCAGCGGCAAGCAATATTGCCGGCGGTGCGGCCACAAATCTCGTAGCACAACCCACCGCAGCAACCGGCAGTGCGCCATCGCGCGGCGCGGAAGCTCAACCCTCGGCATCCACTTCCGCTTCGGCCACCGGCCCGCAGCGAGCAACCTCTGCTCCGTTTACTGCAAACACGCAGGCCGACGACGTTCAAGTGGCCAGCGCCCGCAACCGCGCGGCGGCCGCGAAGGATCGCCGCTGGAGGCCAGCGTCGCTGGCGCATCACGCCAACCCTCAGGTCTTCCGGGTCGCACTGCCACCAGCGTCGCCGGCGCGATTGCCGGCGAGACGGCGATGGACGCGCCGCTTTCGAGTAATCCTGGCGCCGTCGCCGCCTCGGCGCCGATTCACGCGAGGGAACCGGCCGGCCGGCCGTCACCGATCTGGCGGGTGGTGCGCCGTTGGCTCGCTCGACGACGATCAACCTACCGAACTTGGTCGGCGATGCCGCCGATGTCGCCGATCCGACTGCCAACGCCGCACCCGGCGCAACCAACACGGCGGGCGATAACGCGCCGGGCCCCTCATCGGGTCCAGTCGCGCGGAGCACAAGCTCCGGTGTTCCCGTTCAGCTCGCCGCGGCGCCCGGTCCCGGCGGTCTCGGCGTTGAGATCGCCGCCGCCATTGGCTCGCGCAAGCCTCAATCCACGCGCGACAGCCTGTTGATCCACAACGACGACGCCCGATTCCGTGGCCGCCAAATATCAGGCGCCGTTCCCGTCGAAGGTTTCGTTCGCGAGGCGGCGCGCGGCTTCGAACGGCCCGGCATCGAAAGCGGCACGGGTCGCGGGCAACAGAATGCAAAGACCGAGGAAGCCATCGAGCGCGGCCTCGACTTCCTGGTTCGTGCACAGCAGGAAGACGGAAGCTGGAGCTTCCAGCATTTTCCTGGCGCGACCGACGCGGACACCGGAGTTTGCCGTTCGGACACCGCCGCCACTGGATTGGCGCTGCTGGCGTTCCTTGGCGCGGGTTACGACCACTTCGACGACAAGCATCGCCACATTGTGCGGCGCGGCCTGCGCTATCTCGTCGATCAACAAAAGGAGAGCGGCGACCTTTACACGTTCCAGGAAAAGAAGTCCCACGAGAGCGCCTGGCTCTATAGCCATGCAATCGCCGCGATCGCGCTTTCGGAAGCCTACGGCATGACCGGTGATGACGAACTGGCCGGCCCAGCCCAGCGCGCCATCGACTTCATTGAGACTTCGCAGAATGCGCAGTTTGGCGGCTGGCGATATGCACCCGGCGTCAGCGCAGATACGTCGGTCACTGGCTGGCAGCTCATGGCCCTCAAGAGCGCCGACCTTGCCGGCCTGAAGGTCAAGCCGGAGACTTACGAAGGCGTTCGCCGCTGGCTCGATTTCTCGCAGAAGAGTCCCGAAGACGGCTCGCAATACGTTTACAACGCCGCGCGCGGCAGCAACCAGGAGCAATCCGACGTCCGCCGGCCGACGATGACCAGCGTGGGCCTCCTGATGCGGCTGTATCTCGGCTGGGATCGCACGCGCGAGGAGATGCAGCGCAGGCGCACAGCACATGCTCGATTACCCGCCATTGTATGGAACGACGCGCTCACGCCAGCGCGATACGTACTATTGGTACTACGCCACGCAGGTGATGTTCCACATGAAGGGGGACTACTGGCGCCGCTGGCACGGGCAGCTATATCCGTTGCTCATCGGCATGCAGACCAAGCAAGGCCCGATGGCCGGAAGCTGGGACCCGGGCGGCGAGGCCCCCGACCGCTGGGCCGGTCAAGGTGGCCGCATTTACGTGACCACGCTGAACCTGTTGTCGCTCGAGGTCTACTACCGCCACTTGCCACTGTATGAATCGACGGCACGGTAAGAACCTTCAAGCCCGTGATCGCTTTCGGATTCGGCTAAACATGATCGCGGCCACATGGCCGTATCAGCGGGAGCAACCGTCCCCGGGCTCCGGAATGCTCGCCACGTAGACTCCGCCTGCGAACGACGGGAGTCTGGACATCATTACCGGCACCGGCGCGGGCGTCATAGGGCAAGTGACGGTGATGTCGCCCGAGGCGACGCCATTCTCTCAGGCAGACCAGCCGTCCCGCAACCGACGTCGGCAAACTTTGCTTCCAACTCGTGCAGGTGCCGACCAGTTGCCGTGTGGATAATCACCGCGCAACCGCGCCCGGCGGTTTGCACCTTCCGTACTCCGTGGCCAAAACCTTTCAGCCGGCGGCGCGTTTGCGATGCGCCCAGGTTCACCAGCAGTTTGTAACCCTTTGGCTCAGGCATAGTGCACCGCCAACCAAATCGTGGGTTGATCCGGCGCCGTCCACTCGACGCGATGTCGGCGGCATGCCGCGATGTTAAGGTAATCGCCTGGCTTCAAGGCAACCGGCTCGTCCTGATCCTCGAATCGTACAACGGCCTCGCCGCTCAACACCAGCACCCACTCCGCTTGCTCCTGGTCATACCAAAAACCTGCGGGCGAAGCATGGCCGTGCGAGACAATCCGATCGATGCGGCAAGACTTGGCTTCCAGCAGCGACTCGACATGCTCAGCGTGTTCAGCCGCAGCGACGGTCGAGAAAATGTTCATGGATGCGGTCCTCACGCTTATTCTATCACCCGATTTGCGTCGATCGTCGCCAACTGCAGACGCGGCGCGCCTAACTTCAAACGATGAACCATGTCGCAACTGTCAATCCTTGGGGTAGCTGGTAACTTCGGCCCTGCGCCAAGCGATGCGAGGGGGGTTGACGAATCCAGATGGCAGATATAATGTGGATAAAAATATCCGTATATCTGTATCTTGAGAAGATCTGCCTACACCTCTCGGAATAAGCGAAATGCAATGCAGGATGACAGTCCCTACTTTTCAGTCCCGCAACATTCGGATTCTGTTCGCCTGCCCGCTTGTTACGGTGATTGTATACATATGCATTTTATGCAAGCGACAAAGCGCAGCCGATGAGTATGACCGCGCTCCGATCAACTATTCGACATCCCAAGCCTGCAACGCCGTTACCCGCGCAGAAGCGACTCGACGGAGACGGGCGACTGGAATACGAAGATCACTTTGGTTATCTCCGCTCGGCGCTTTGCGCGCTAGACGTGCCCGAGTCGTCGCAGATGCTGGTGTTTTCGAAAACCAGCTTGCAAGCCCGTCGCATCTGGCCACAGAAGCCGCGCGCCATCTATTTCAACGACGATGTGTACGTCGGATTTTGCCAGGCGGGCGACGTGATAGAAGTCTCGGTTGCCGACCCACAGCTTGGCGCGGTTTTCTATACGATCGACCAACAGCCGGAAGACAAACCAGTGTTTCGCCGCCAGACCGACAACTGTTTGATGTGCCACGGATCGTCGGCGACGCAGAACATCCCCGGCCATCTGGTGCGCTCGGTATTTCCCGATTCTCAAGGGCAACCAATTCTTTCATCGGGCTCGTATCGAATCGACCACACAAGCCCGTTCGAGAAACGCTGGGGCGGCTGGTACGTGACTGGCACGCACGGAGAGATGAAACACCTCGGCAACTTAATCATCCGCAGCCGGGACGTACCTGACAAACTCGACAACACCGCTGGGTTGAACCTCGAACAGCTCCCTTCCACGGTCGATGCCTCGCGCTATCTAACGGCGGACAGCGATATCGGGGCGCTAATGGTCTTGGAGCATCAGGCTCAAGGGCACAACCTGATCACGCGGGCCAACTTTCTCACTCGTACCGCCCTTTTTCAACAACAAGAACTCAATCGCGCGCTTGGCAAGCCGCAGGATGAAGAATGGAACAGCACGACATCGAGGATCAAAGACGCCGGCGAGCCGCTGGTGAAATACTTGTTGTTCCACGGCGAGGCGAAACTTACCGGCAAGATTACGGGGACTTCTAAATTCGCGGAAGAGTTTCAGGTGCGCGGTCCTCGCGACGGAAAGGGACGTTCGCTGCGTGAATTGGACCTAGAGCGGCGAATGTTCCGTTATCCGTGCAGCTACCTCATCTATTCGGCCAGCTTCCGCCAACTGCCGTCGGAAGTTCGGGATTACGTCTGGCGGCGGTTGTGGGAAATCTTGAAAGACCGCAGTGCGAGCAAGGACTTTGGGCATCTTTCGACCTCCGATCGCCAGGCGATTGTCGAGATTCTCCAAGGCACTCACTCGGAACTGCCCGATTACTGGAAGTGACTCACCCGGAAGGCCAGTGCTTGTATGATCTCCCAGACCGCCGAATATGCCCTGCGCAATCGTGTATCTGGCCGACCAGGGAGAAGCGCGAACGACGCAGCAAATTGCCGCCGCGACGCGCGTTCCCTCAAGCTACCTATCCAAAGTAATGCAATCGCTGACCCGCGCTGGCGTAGTAAACTCCCAGCGTGGATTGCACGGCGGCTTTACGCTCGTTAAGTCCCCGGACGATGTCAGCGTGTGGGAAGTCATCGATGCAGTGGATCCAATCCAACGTATTCGTTTCTGTCCCCTGGGACTCCAGGCCCACGGCATTCGCCTCTGCCCGCTTCACAAGCGCTTGGATGACGCGTTAGCGATGGTCGAAACGGCCTTCCGTGATTCCACGCTGGGCGATCTGATTCGTGAACCGTCCAAGAGCAAACCGCTCTGTGAATTCCCAAATCTGGCCCCGCGTCGGCGTGGCGCATAAGCCTACGCCGGCATCTCCCAATTGCACGGCTTGCAAAGTGGTCCCGGCGGACCGACGCCTCACCAAAAGTTTTGCCCATACGGAATCATGGTTCGTCGAGCCAAGCAATTCTGCCGGATGCAAGCTGGTACACGCCGCTCACAATGCGGACCTTCTTCGTGGCCACATACTCCTTGATCAGGTCGCTTCGCTCGGTGAACAATCGGGCCTGATGGCGCGCGTTCCGTTTGACCGCGGTCGCCAGCGCAACCTCCTTTCCGGCAGGAAGGTCTTTGCCAACCTCGATCTCACCAATTAGCTTGCCGAGATTACCCGTTGGCTTTTTCTGACCAAGTGCTGCTTCCACTGCGCCGCATTTGTCATGGCCCACGATCACCACCAACGGTACGTGCAGATGCTCCAACGCATACTCGACCGACCCCAAAACGTAAGGGTCTGCGATGTTGCCGGCTACGCGAAGAACGAACAGGTCGCCGAGCCCCTGATTGAAGATGTACTCCGGCGCCAAACGAGAATCCGCACAAGTTAGCACGACCGCGAAGGGCTTCTGTCCGTTGGAAAGTTGCTGCCTTCGCTTCGTGCCAATGTCCTTGGACTGCGACACGTTCCTGACGAACCGGTCGTTGCCTGCCGTCAATTTCTCCCACGCTTCCTGCGGCGTTATAGCGGCCCTCTCCGCGACGTCCGCGGCAGTCTTTTGCTGGGCGAACGCGGCTCGGCCTGGAGGGATCTTCCCCGTTCCTGCGGCGAAGGCGATGCTGAGTCCAACCGATACGACAGCTAGGAGAATCATGCGAGTGTGCACAGCAGCTCCTCCAAGAAACGACGCGTAACTGTTCAATCGCGCTTCAGCATAGAGAGATCCGATGAATTCCGACAGTCAACTCGGATCCGTCGTAATGTTTCTTGCAAAAGGAGCTTTTTGTGTTGCCGGCTCGCCGAAATGGTTGACACACGCCGACTCCCGGAACAGTATGGCGAACTTGCTCACGCCTCAAACCAAGGAGTTTGGAAATGTTCCGCCGCTGTTCTAACCGTCTGCGTCGTCCGCTGCGAGTCGAGAACCTGGAGTTGCGCCTGGCGCTGGCGGGCAATGTGAACGCCGTCGCTGGTCAATGGCGATCTGATCATCACAGGCGATTCCGCCGACAACAGCATCATCATGGAAGGCGGCGCTGCCGCCGGCACGATCGACATCCGCGGAGGCAGCGGCACCAGCATCAATGGAGGGGCGGCCAATAACACGGTCACCTTCGCCGTCACCGGCAGCGTGATCATCTCGCTCACCACGGGCAACGATCAGGTTTCGCTGTCGAACCTTCCCTCTCCCTCGCCCGCGCTGGTTGTGCCGGGCAGCATCATTTATCACGGCGGCGAAGGCAATGACACCTTGTTCGTCGGCGGCAGCCACAACAGCATCGCCGGCGGGAGCCTGATCTTTGATGCCGGCAACGGCGCCGACGACGTGCTCGTCTCGGCGGGCGTCAACACGGTGCTTTTGATCGCCGGCAACATCGTTCTCGACATGGGCGCCGGCAACGACGATGTGAGCTGGAACGCCAATAGTTCGTCGAGCCTTTCGTGCGGCGGCGATCTCGTCATCCAGGGCGGCGCAGGTGCCGACGACGTAATCCTGTCAGCGTTCACGTCCGCCCGATGCATGCTGCTCGACGGCGGTGCGGGCATCGACACCTTCAACGTCACCGTAAGCTCGGCCGCCAGCGACGCCGCGTTCCTCGGCGGCGCAGACAACGACACGATGACGGTGAATACCGATTTCTTCGGCACGAACGTTTACTTTTCCGGCGATGCAGGCGCCGACACGATCACCCACAACAACTGCATCGTAACCGCAATGCTCACGATGTCGGGCGGGCAGGGAATCGACGCGTTCAACCTCACCAACGCTTCAGCCAAGACGCTGGTGATCGACGGCGGGACCGAGGCGGACAGCGGCAACGTTGAACGGCGCCGCGGTCGATATCTTGCTGATGATGCTCGGCGAAGCCGACGACACCGCGACCATTCAAAACACGCTGGTTCGAGTACACACGTTCCTCGACGGAGGTCCGGGCACCGGCGACCGGCTCGTGAACACCGGAAATCTGCTGGCCACGCTATTGGCAATCAATTTTGAGCTGTAAATCCGTCGCCAATTCAGGACTTCAACACGTCGATTGCCTTGAATTCGCCGCCAAGAACGGATGTGGCCGGCCAGCCGAGCCACCGTTCGAGCACTGTGGCGTAGACCTGGCGGAAATCGGTGTGGAACTTGAGATCACCGTCATCAAGATCGCTCAGGCTCGGGTGTTCGCCGACCAATCCGTTTCGCACACGCGATCCAGCCAGGAACATCGGCGCGGCCGCGCCGTGGTCGGTGCCTTCGCTGGCGTTCTCTGCGACCCGACGGCCGAATTCGCTGAACGACATCACGAGCGTTCGATCGCCGTGGCCATGATGCGCGACATCTTCGACAAAGGCACGTACGGCGCCGCCGAGCTGCTGCAATAACGCGGCATGTGCCGCCGCTTGCTGCGAATGCGTGTCGAATCCATCCAGTTCAACGTAGTAAACGCGCGTCTTCAGATCCGCATCGATCAACTGGGCAATGGTCTTGAGCCGTGTGGCTAAGGCGCTATCGGGATAAGTGACCGGCGTTTTGTAATCGCGTAGCGCCTCCGCAATACGCTCACTCGCGGCCAGGGCCGAAGTTGTGCTCGATTGCAGGAATCCAAGCAGGGGATCGGCCGGTTCCTTGCCGCCGTTTGCCAAAGCGCGAATCGCTTCACCAAGCTGGCGACTGCCTCCGTCCTGGAGTCGAAATGACTCGGGTGACCCAAACGACGGAACCCGCACGTGGTCGGCCGCGAGCGCCAACGGCTGCTTTTCAGAACCGACATGCACCGCGGGCGCATCGACATCAGCGGATTTCTGCGACGCATCGAGATATCGTCCCAACCAGCCGGTCGAGCGCGGATTGCCCCCCTTGCGCTGGCACGTATGCCAGACATCCATCGATTCGAAGTGCGACCGATTCGGTTCCGGATAACCGACGCCTTGCACGATTGCCAGTTTTCCCGCTTCCAGCAACTCCGACAATCCGCGCCCGACGGATGAAATCCGAGCGTGTCGTTGATCTTCAGCACGTCACTGGCGGGGATCGCCAATTTGCGGCGTGCCTTGCGATATTCGTCGTGGTTGTACGGCACAACCGTGTTCAGCCCATCATTTCCGCCGGTCATCTGCACGACCACGAGAATCGTGTCCTTATTCCCCGCCGATTCGGCCGCCGCAGCCTCCGACAAGAACGCGGGTACGCGTCCGCCCAACGAAATCACGGCCGACCCGCCAGCCAGCGTGGCCAGGAACTTGCGTCGTGATGTGTACATGGTTGTCTCCTGCACTCGGTGAGAGATGCGATTCAATCGCCCGAACCCTCTGCACTCAACACCTACTTCTTGGCTTCAGCACAACTGAAACTCCGGCAAAGCGGCCAGCGCGTGGATCGCCTCCGCGCAACCGCGAGCCTTGTTCGGGTTCTTACGACAAATCTCGATCAAGCCGTCGCGGGAAGACGGAACCAACGGCGCCGCGAGCAGTAAACTGCCCAGCACATCGACGACTTGCTCCGGTCCGTCAGCGCCCAAGCGTGCAAAATACTCGTCGAGCTTCACGCCGCCAAACCGCGTCTTTTCATCGCCGATCAGTCGGGCGATCATATTGGCGCGACCCAGTATCGTTGACGAGTTGATCCAGGCCCGGCCGCCATCCCACCCTTTGACATTCGGTGGGAAAAACAACCCCTGCCCATTCTGATGCAAGTCGGCGGCCAATTGATGCGTGTTCGTCGTCGCATCGAGCGATCGCAGCAAGCCAACGGCCAAATCGACCGGCGATCGTACCTTGCGACCAATGGCGTGCGAAGAAAAGAAAAGCTGGCTACCAAGGATCCGTTTAACCACACTACCGATCCCCCACTTGTGCTCGCGCAATTCGTTTGCCAACGGCTCAAGAAGTTGTGGCGGTGGCGCCGGTTCGTCACACACAAAGTAGCGGAATAGTTTGCCGACGATGAACCGCGCCGCCTGCGGTTGCTCCAGAATCCAGTCGATCGACTCGCCGTCCTTGAAAGGCGCCCGTCTTGCCCAACACGGTCTTCGGGCTTGAATCGTGCTGAAAGCGGTTGAATCGGAACTTCCCTTGCTTGATCTCCCAGCCGGTGAAACACCGCGCCAACTCCTGCACATCCTTTTCCGAATAGTTTCCTTCACCAAGGCAAAACAGCTCCATCACTTCGCGCGCGTAGTTCTCGTTCGGGTGTGCCTTGCGGTTGGTCGATGAATCAAGATACACGAGCATCGCCGGGTCTCGTGATATCTCCTGAACCAACGCTCGAAAATCGCCCAGCGCATGCCGACGGAGCAGCCGATTCTGTTCCAACATCAAGGCCGCGTCGGTCACTTTCTCGGCCCCCGTCGCGAAATGACCGTGCCAGAACAGAGTCATTTGCTCCAACAGTGGATGCGTCGTATGAAGCATCACGTACACCCACCATGCGGCGAGCTGCCGTGGCTCACCCGTCGCTAATAGCGTGCTGGCTAAGGCATCACTCTGACCGCGAAAGTCCTTCATATCCTCCGATCCCCGCACGATCTGCTCGACGACTGATGCGGGACTCTGTTTGACCGCGGCGTCGATTTGCGCGGTTGAGGCGCCAAACGTGGCGCGGCGAAACAGATGAGCCGCCAGGCGTCGATCCCACTCCTGCTTTTCGGTCGGCACGAATGGCTGCCAAGCCCAATCCGGATCGATCGTGTCCAGTGCCGAAGCCATACAAACCCCCTCAGCCAAATCCGCAATCCCAGTCTTAATTCGTCGCCTTAATCCCGATATCGACAGACAATCGCAATTCGCTCTGCGTCGTGTCCAGCGATAACGACGCGCGATCGAACCAACCGACCAGCTCTAACAGCACTCCGATTGCCTTTTCCGCCTCTTCCTTCGTGCGCCCTTCGGAAAGCATGTTCTGTGCGACAAGCTGCCCGCGGTTGTCGGCGAGAATCTCACGAAGCGCGTCGAAGTGCAGCACGGCATCCGTGTTGACGACTCGGTTGGCATCGCCGGTTGGTCGGTCCGCGGCTTTTGCCGTCGCCAGAGTTTTTGCCAACTCTTTCGTGCTCGCCACCACAAACCGGCTACCCGCAAACGCAATCGACGGCGAGAAATTGTAGTTGATCTTCAATCCGGCCGGGTCTTTGGCATTCGGGTCCGAGAGATAGCTCGCCGTGACAAGCTGCATGGCGTCCGACTTTTCCATATCCAAATCCAATTGCGGCTGGCCGTCCATCGCGCCAACGACGTTCAAGAAGCCGATCAGGCTCTGAAACGTGCGGCGCAGCTCCGGTTGCATCTTCGCTGAATCCTTCAATTCGGCGACGAGGGCGAAAGCCGGAAGTTTGATCGCAGGCGACGGGCTGGCCCTCGGCAAATACCTGCCGGACCACGACAATCTGCCCCGCCGGCTGAAACGCGCCCAGAATGTCTTCGCCAATGTCCTTGCCGGAAAACAATGTGGACAGCCCACTCTCGGCTTTTGCCAGCTCTTCGTTCGTTTTTTCGTCGAACAAGTCCCCGGCTCTCAGCCACATTGCTGATGCATCGCGGTAACCGCTCAAGCAAGCGATCGTTTCGTCGCCCAATAATCGCGATGGAGCAGCCCCAACCCCCTGCGGCCCGAAGAAATACTCTCGCGAATCCCCGGCCCAGCCGCGATCATGCGGCGCCGACGCCGACAATCGTAGCTGCCGATCGCTCACGTCCAGACTCACCGCAACATACGGCGTCTTCTGCAACGTGCTAAGAATCCCGCCGGCGAGGAACTCGATCAGCGGGTTGTCCGCCTTTCCGCCATACAACTCTTTCGCCAAACCCGCGTCGCGAAGGGCCGCCGTATTCACATATCCCCACAGCGTCGTTGATTCGCTCACCGCCGCATGCGCTTTCGCAAACTGAGCATCCGCAGCGAGCGACTCCTTTGGCTTGTCCAGCAAACGATCGACGATCTGTTTTCCAAGCTCGTCCTTGTTCGTCACCACCAGCCAGTCTTCCACAACCGCGAACTTGCTCTTTTCAACCGCGTAGGCCTTGATCCCACGGTAGTCGCCGGTCTTGATCGGCTCCGGGTTGCCCTTATTCTTGGCATCGAGAGTCGCCAGGTTCGCCAGCGTCTCGAGCAGCTTGGACTGCGTGGTCTTGTCCGTCGCCCGCGCCAGAACGACCACGCCCTGGGTCTTGGCATCCAACGCGACAACAATGCCCCCGCCCGTCGCCTGACCGATGATCTTGCGCCATGGCAGTCCCATCTGGAGCTCGACAATCGCAACACCCGGCCTTGAGATCCAGGAATTCCTTTTTCGCCAGTGCCGATTGAACCTGATCAAGCGCCTCAATTCGCCGAGCGAGCTGGTGATCGTATACAGTATTCAACAGCTTCTCGGGCTGCCGAATCTCCGCGAAGATCACGGTGCTCGGAGGCAGGACATCGGCCGCGGTTCGATCGTCGCCATACACATAGCCAGCGGCCGACGACAACACGGCCAGAATTACGACCAATCGTTGAGGACTCGTATCGGCATCGTTTGGCCCCTTGAAGACAAGTGCTCGCGACTATATCTGGCACAGCACGACGTAAGTTGGCTCTAATTGTACCCGACGTGAATCGCAAAAGATTCACGACTAACGTCGTTCCGTGAGCTTTGTGGGAAGGGGTGCGGCAACTGCGGATCGCTTTCGTCCTCGCTGGCAGGTAGATTAATTCCCGCGACGCAGTCTCAGCATAGGCGCAGCCGCTTGATAAAACCCACCCATCACCGCTTTCCTGTATTCGCCGTCCTCGCACTTATCTTTATTCAGTCCACGGCCTTCGGCGAGCTGGTTCGTTGGGAGATTGCGAAGCGCGAGCCCTATGCGATGGGCAAACCGCGAGGAGCAGCCGGCCCCTACGAACAATGGACCGGTACCGTTCACTTCTCTCTCGATCCCGCGCACCCGGCCAACGGGCAGATTGTCGATTTGAAGCTCGCGCCGCGTAATGCGAGCGGCAACGTTGAGTTTGCGGCCGACTTCCGCATGCTCGTGCCGGTCGATCGCAGTAAGGCCAACGGCGCCTTGTTCTACGAAGTCAATAATCGCGGCGGAGCGACCGCCCCGCGGCTGATCGACGAAGGTGCCGACGACTTCCTTTGCCGGCAAGGTTTTGTCGTGTTATGGAGCGGCTGGATTGCCGAGGTGCAGCCGGGCGATGGCCGCCTGCGACTACACGCGCCGGTGGCGACTGAAAACGGCCAGCCGATTCGCGGTCTGGTGCGCAGCGAGCTGGTCGTCGATCGCGAAGTCCCGCGCTCTTCGATATCTCATCGCGGCAACCAGGGCAGTTATCGTCCCACCGAGCACGGCCTGGCGACTGCGCAAGTCACGCGGCGCGAGCGCGAGGCCGATCCGCGGCAGGAAATCCCCCGCGACGAATGGAAGCTGGTCATCAACGACGTCGCTAGCAATCAGCAAGCCGGTCAATTGCCGCTCATCGAGCTGGAAGTAGCGGGCGGCCTGAAGCCCGGCTGGATCTATGAGGTCATCTATGAGGCCCAAGGCCCAATCGTCCAAGGCACAGGGCTAGCTGGAATCCGCGACATCGTGTCCGCGCTCAAGTATGGCCAAGGCGACCAAAATCCGCTTTTGCGCGCGAATGGTCAACCCTTGATAAGTCGAGCACACGCGTTTGGCACCTCGCAATGCGGTCGGTGTCTGCGACATTTTCTATGGGATGGATTCAATGCCGACGAGCACGGACGCCGCGTGTTGGACGGAGTAATCTCACACGTTGCCGGTGGCGGCCTCGGGTTCTTCAATCACCGTTTTGCCTCGCCCACGCGAACCAACGGCCAGCACGAAGAACATCACTTTCCCGCTGACTATTTTCCGTTCACCTACGGCGACATGACCGACCCGCTCAGCGGCAAGGCCGACGGCATTTTGCGCCAATGCCGCGCAACAAACACCGTGCCCAAAGTCTTCCACACGCAATCGTCCAGCGAGTATTGGCATCGCAGCGGTTCGCTGGTCCACACCGATCCGCTCGGCAAGCACGACGCTGAAATTCCACCCGAGGTGCGCCTCTACACGTTCGGCGGCACTCAGCATGGCGCCGGCAGCGGATTTCCCGCGGCCAAAGGAGGCGGCCAGTTGCCGAGTAATCCCGCCGACTACACGCCGTGCATGCGCGCCCTAGTCCTCGCCCTCGATGCGTGGGTCAAGGATGGGCAAGAGCCGCCAGCGAGCGTTTTTCCGCAGATCGCCGACGGCACGCTCGTCGGCTGGCAGAAGGACGAAATCGGCTGGCCGAATATTCCCGGTGTGCGACTATCCCGAAGTAATCCAGCAGCCACCGCTCCTCGATCGCGGCCCACGCTGGGACAGTGAGCGAATCGCCACGCTGGAACCACCCGCGGTGAAAGGGCAGTACATCGTAAAGGTTCCGGCGCTCGATCCCGATGGCAACGAGCGCGGAACGCTGAACCTGCCTGCGATCGACGTTCCGGTGGCGACATACACCAGTTGGAATCTGCGCGGCGAATCGATCGGCGCCGCGGGCGAGCTGCTCTCGCTACAAGGCGCCTACATCCCGTTCCCGCTCACTCGCGCAGCGCGCAAGCCTCGCAAGATCCGCGCCCCGCACTTGCCGAACGCTACCGCAACTACGACGATTACGAGCGCCGGTACATGGAAGCGGCCGATCGCCTCGCCGCTTCTCGGTATTTGCTCGCCGACGACCTGCCGCGACTCAAGGCGCTGTGCGAGCGATTCAAGCCATTATTCGAGACGGCGGAAAACACCAACGGCCGCTCGCGTTAATCAAAATATGGACCGACTCGTCACGACGACGCATCTCGAAATGACCAGCCGCGCGCAGCTTCGGCCGGCTACTGCGTTAAACACGACATTCGATCTCATACGAGCACAGATCCCATCCCCAGAGCTCAACCGCTTTCTCTACACGGCCGTCGGCGCCAACTGGTGCTGGTTTGGCCGACGATCCTGGAGCAAGGCGCAATGGCTCGCATATCTTGACCGCGCCGATCTTGAGACCTGGGTCGCATACGTATCGGGCACGCCCGCCGGATATTTCGAGTTGGAACGCCAAAGTGACGCGAACGTAGAAATCGTGTACTTCGGCTTGCTCCCCGCCTTCATCGGCAAAAAGCTCGGCGGACCGCTTCTCACCGCCGCCGTCTGCCGAGCATGGGACATGGGCGCAAAGCGCGTTTGGGTGCATACCTGCGACCTCGACCATCCCAAAGCCCTTGCAAACTACGAGGCCCGCGGTTTCAAAGTGTTTCACGTCGAATCGAAGCTCGAACAGCTTCCCGACCAACCGTTGGAAGTGTGGCCCGGCGCCGACGTGCGTTAGAAACCAGCTTCAATGGGACCGGCTTCGAGCTGCCTATAGAAACGCGAACTGGCTTCGAGCACAATGGTCCTGCGTGATGGTCTTACGCGGCCGACCAGCATAGTTTTCACGTTACGCTGGAGCATCGAGGTTCGACATTCGTTATTGATTCGTCATTCGGATTTCGTCATTCGGGATTGACTCCAGAAAGGTGTCTAATGCCCAGGCTAATTTCAGCCCAACGGTCGATCGTGTTTTCGTGGTGTGTAGTCGCGCTTGCTCTCAGCGCGACAGTTCCGCTTCGTGCCGAGGAAACGGCGCTCGACCGCTACATCGCCAAACCCGATCCCACGTATTCGTGGAAGGTGGTTCGCACCACGACCGCCGACGGTCTGACTCAATACATCGTCGATCTGAAATCGCAAACCTGGCGCAGCGAACTAGACGTCGATCGTTCCGTTTGGCAACACTGGCTGACGATCGTCAAGCCGGCGAATCCGGCATCTAAAACCGCATTCCTGAGCATCGGCGGCGGCGCCAACGGTGGCGAACCGCCGCAGTCGGCCGAACCGCGAATCGTCATGATGGCGAAAGCCACCAACTCGGTCGTCGCCGAGTTGAAGATGGTTCCGAACCAACCGATCATGCTCAACCGCGATGGCGTGTCCCGCCAAGAAGACGACTTCATCGCCTACACCTGGGACCAGTTCCTCAAGACGGGCGACGAAACCTGGCCCGCCCGCTTGCCGATGGTCAAAAGCGCGGTCCGCGCGATGGACTGCGTGCAGGAGTTGCTCGCCAGCGATGCCGGCGGAAATTTCGCGATCGAAAACTTCGTCGTGTCCGGCGGCTCCAAGCGCGGCTGGACGACCTGGTGCACGGCGGCCGTTGACAGGCGCGTCGCCGCGGCCATCCCGATCGTGATTGACGTCGTCAACGTCGCCGCTTGCTCGCGGCACCACATCGCCGCCTACGGCTTCCACGCGGAAGCCATCGGCGATTATGTCCGCCACCAGCTCACATCGCGGCGAGAGGATCCGAGAACCAAACTGCTGTATGCCATCGAAGACCCGTACTCCTACCGCGAGCGTCTGACGATGCCGAAGTTCGTCGTCAACGCCTCGGGCGACCAGTATTTTCCTCCTGATTCATCGCAGTTCTACTTCGGCGATCTGCCGGAAGAAAAATATCTTCGTTACGTCCCCAACGCCGACCACAGCCTCCGCGATTCCGATGCACTGGAAAGCATCATCGCGTTCTATCAAACGGTTCTCGCCGGAAGCCCGCGGCCAAAATATTCCTGGACCTTCGAGAGCGACGGCTCGATTCGTGTGAAGTCCGACGTCGCGCCGAAAGAGGTCAAGCTCTGGCAAGCCACCAATCCGAACGCCCGCGATTTCCGCGTGAAGACGATCGGCAAAACCTATCAGAGTCAGTTTCTCAAGGACGACGGAGGTGTTTACGTCGGCCGGATTACCACGCCGGAAAAAGGGTGGACGGCGTTCTTCGTCGAGCTGACGTTCGACGTTGGCCAATCGTTCCCATTAAAACTGACATCGGCGGTGCGGATCCTGCCCGACACGTTGCCCTTCGCCGACCTCGATCCGGCAAAGGCCCCGCTCGAAGCACGGTCTTCCAGTCGGTGACGCGCTAATTGCGGCCTTTTTGCTGTGCTCAGATGAAACGGGACACGAGTAAACCTGCTCTATCCTGGTCACTCGTGCTCGCAGCGCTCATTCTCCTTCTGGCCACGCTCGCCGCTGCTCAAGAACCCGCACCAACAGCGCGCTACCAAACCGCCCGCAACGGTATGGTCGTCGCCGTCTGTCCGCTGGCCGCCGAACACGGATTGAAAACGCTCAAGCGCGGCGGCAACGCGGTCGATGCCGCCATCGCCACGGCGTTTGTCCTGGCCGTAACCTGGCCCGAGGCCGGCAACATCGGCGGCGGCGGTTTCATGCTCGTCCATCCGGGTAACGGCAAGGAGCCAATCGTCATCGACTACCGTGAGATGGCGCCGGCCGCCGCGACCGAGCGTATGTTCGCCGACAAGCCAAATCCTTCGCAGTACCAGTTGGTCGGCGTGCCCGGCACCGTCGCGGGCCTGGCTCTGGCCCACGAAAAGTATGGCTCGTTGCGCTGGCGCGATCTGGTGATGCCCGCCGTCCATCTCGCGGAGGAAGGATTTGAGGTCGATCGCCCGCTGGCCGATTCGCTCAACGACGGCCTGCGATCCTCAGACGATTTCCCCGAATTCCGACGCGTCTACGGTAAGGATGGCGGTCAGGAAAAATGGGAGCCCGGCGATCGCCTGGTTCTCCCGGAGCTGGCCGTCGCGCTCAAACGCATCGCCGACCACGGCGCGGATGGTTTCTACACCGGTGTCACGGCCGATCTGGTTGCAACCGAAATGAAGGCGGGCGGTGGTCTGATCACCACCGGCGACTTGCAGACCTATCGCGCCAAGCTCCGCCCGCCGGTTCACGGCACTTTTCGCGGCTATCACATTTATGGCCCGCCGCCGCCAAGCTCTGGCGGGACAGCGCTCGTGCAAATGTTGAACATCCTCGAGAACTTCGATCTCAAGGCGGAAGGCCGATACTCCCCGACGACCTTGCACTTGATCGTCGAGTCGATGCGCCGCACGTATTACGACCGCGCCCGCTACCTGGGAGACTCAGACTTCGTTGACATCCCCGCGCAGCTTTCGACCAAAGAATACGCCACGAAACTGGCCGCCGAGATCGATCGAGACCATGCAACCTCCAGCCGCGCGCTCGCAACAGAGATCCCGCTCGCGGCCGAATCTCCGCAAACGACGCACTTCAGCGTCGTCGATTCCAATCGTATGGCCGTCTCAAACACTTACACGCTGGAACAGAACTTCGGGTCTCGCATCGTCGTGCACGGCGGCGGGTTTTTGCTCAACAATGAAATGGGCGACTTTAACCCGGAGCCGGGCGTCACTAACGACAAAGGGCAGATCGGCACAGCGCCAAACCTGGTTGCCCCCGGCAAACGCATGCTCAGCTCAATGACTCCGGTGATCGTCACGACACCCGAAGGCGAACCGCTGCTGGTCACCGGAAGCCCTGGCGGCCGAACCATCATCAACACAGTCACCTGCATTGTGCTCAACGTGCTGGAGTTCAAGATGTCGCCCGCCGACGCGGTCGAGGCGCCGCGCATGCACCATGCCTGGTTCCCGGATCACATTCAGGTCGAAGCAGTACTGTTGAACGGGCACGCAGCATCAATCGACGAGCTCAAACGAATGGGCCACGCGTTACAGCCGACCGCGGCCAAGCAAGGCGACGCCCATACCATCTGGATCGACCCCCAGACCCGCGAAATTCACGGCATCGCCGATTCGCGCCGTGGCGGCGCGGCAAATGGGTATTAGATAGTGACCATCGTTTCCGTTACTCCCCAAAACGGTTTGCATGCGGCACTAGCGCAACGCGGCCTGATGGACGACATCCTGCTCGATTGATCGAAGGCGGCGAACCGATCGCTGAGCTGTTGTAACCAATCTCGCCGACGTCCGCGGTCAATTCTCAATCCACTTGGCGACGTCCCACAGCTTCACGGCGCCGTCGTAACCCGCGCTTGCCAGCGTCTTTCCGTCGGCGATGAATTCAATCGCCATGAGCATCGTCGTGTGACCACGAAATTCGTGAAGCTCTTTCCCCGTCTCCAAGTCCCACAGGCGGATCGAGTAATCATCGTCGGCCGTGGCGAGCAGCTTTCCGTTTGCCGAAAACGCCGTCTGGTATAGATTCGTCGGCTTCAGTGACAAAGTGTGTTTGGCTTGCTGCTTTTCCATGTCCCAAAGCACCAACTGGCCATTGAGGTTCCCAAACGACAGTATTTTGCCCTCGGGTGAGAACCTTAGGTTCCGTCGATCACCAAGACCAACCTGACCTTTGCCGATCGAGAACTTCTCCTTTCCGGACTCAAGGTCCCAAATCTGCACGAAAGTCGTGATCTGAGTGGCCAGCAGATCCCCGTCGGGCGAGAACTCCATGTCGGTGACGACGTCGAACTGCGGCAACTCCTTCGGTTCGTCCGACGTATACAGGTCCCAGATGCGCACTTTTTTGTCCATGCAGCTCGCGGCCAATAGTCGTGCGTCGCGCGATAGCACCAGTCGCTTCACGCCGCCGTTGTACATGGTCCTTGGTTCGTCAGGCCGTAAGAGGTTCCACTCCATCAGGCTTCCGCGCGATGGCGGCAACTCAGTTTCATCAGCGTCCGGATCATCGAGCCGGACTTCGGCGCGCGGCTGGATGCCGGCGGCGGTAAGCACCACCGGCATCTTCGGATGAAACAAAGCGTCGTTGAACGGTATGCCGATTTGGCTCAGGCTGTGAATCATCTTGCCGTCCTCCACGCTCCAGACCTTGATTGGAGTGCGATGGTCCCGCGAGACGGTCACGCAATGTTTACCGTCCGCCGTGAATGCCGCCGATTGCAACGCCAGCCCGCGGTCCCAAAACGACTTCCTTTCCTGACCACGCGCCTGCTTGGGATCGGCCCACCGTACAAAGTCATGGAACCGCTGGTCGGTGCGCCAGACAAGAAGTTGCGGGTGTTCGCCAATCTTCTGAAAATTCTCGTGCGCCACCTGGGGGTCGCCGGCCAAGCAAGCGAACAGGCGCCACAATTCAGCAGCCACCGATCCTCGCGATAGTCCGGCTTCATTTCACTTAACCCGCGCCGGATGCGATCGAGGTCCATCTTGAGTGCTCCAAGAAAATCTTCGTTCTCGTAACCGACTAAATAACACGCGATCCGGGCATAGAACTCGTCGCGCCGATCAGGCAGCGTGTCGCAAGCCGCTTTCGACCACTTTGCAATGTCGCCCTCCTCCCCACTCCAACGAGGCAGAAGGTAGACTGCCATATTCTCGTACAACGGAAAATAGTACGGGTCGATTTCGCGCCCAATCGAAACGCCGCGTTTGCGTCTTTGCGCGAAATTCCCAGGCCCCGATGCGCCGACAACGCCATCGCATAAACTTCAGGATCGCGCTCCGGCATCCCGGCGGCCTCGCGCAGAATGTTGAGGCCGCGCTGTAACCGTTCGCCTAACAACGCAGCGGTTTCTCGACTAATCCCATAACCCCCACCTCGCTCTAAATATCCCTGGCAGATGATCGACTTGCCCTCGACGATCGTCGCAGTCAATGACTCGGGCTGCGCGGCCCGCCATTTCTTGACGCGCGAAAGTGCGCGTTCCAATCGCCGTCGGCCTTCGGGTGATCAAGCGACTCATAGAACATCGCCAAGGCCAGCTGGTGTGTCGGCAGCTCCTTGCGTTCCTTTCGCAACTGACGCGCCATGGTGTCGAGCTGTTCAAACTGCTCGTGATAAAGTAGCGAGGCCAGATTGTGCATCCACCCTTGCTGTTGCTCGCGCATTAAAGATTGGGCGAGGCAATTGCCAGAGCACGAGCGTTCCATCTTCATGTCCGCTCAGCACCTGCAAGTCGGCCGGATTCCAAGCCGCCGAAGCAACTCCCTCGACCGGCGTGGGATACTGCCCCGCCGGCGCGGGACTCTTCGGGACGCCAGTACTCGACCGATCCATCACCGCCAATCGCTGCGACCAGTCCCGATGCCGTCACCTGTGCGACTTGATGGATCCGTTCGAGACTGCTCACGTGAGGCTTGCCTGCCTCGAACGCTTTGGGTCCGTTACGCTGCAGGAACACCAGCGTGCGGCGATTGGCGGCGACCAGCCATTCCTCGCCCGACAGCTCCATGATGCGGGCATTGGGAAGTGGTGCTCGCGTGGAAATGTTTTCTTGTCTGCTCCAGTCAAGCGCCGTCCAGCGGCCAATGCTGTCGGCGCTGATCATAAGGCGAAGTTCCTCGCCTTTATGCCCGAACGTCGGAAAGAAGCGTTGGCCTTCGTGACCAAACTGACTGAGCAGTACGTTCGGTTCCGTCGCGCCGACCGTCCATCCAATGACCTGGCCGGCCTCGTCGGCCGTCGCGACTCGTTTGCCGGCCGGAGAAACGGCAACTTGGTGAATCGCGGCCTCATGCGCGTCCAGGACTTGCGGCGGTTCATTGGTTTCCAATTGCCAAACGAGCAGAGCTCCATTGTCAAAGCCGCACGCCACCAGCGGCGCAAGTCTCCCGTGAGCAATACACGTCGGCTTCCCGTCCTGGCCATGCTCCAACTTGCGAACTTCCTGTCCGCTGGCCACGTCCCACAACCGCACGGTGCCGTCCTGGCTGCACGAAACGGCCTGTTCTCCAGTTCCGGAGAATGCAACACCGGTGATCTTCGCGGTGTGGCCTGTGAAGTTCCGCACTTCGCGGCGAGCTTCGATTCGCTTCTCGTCGTCCCCGCTTGCTTGGGGCACAGCCGATTCAGGTTCCTTGAACCGCACTCCCACTTCGTTCCAGTCGTCGCCGGTGAATTCCGGCGGCGGACCAATTGCCGCTTGTTCGATTGCCGACGCAGACCCAGCGCCCGGCGTCGGCTTAGAGGCCGAATCGCCGCAACCGCTCAGCAGAATTACGGCTGCAATTACAAAATATTTGGACGCGTTCCCGCTGAAACGGACGAATGACATTGTGGAAAGTACGCGCAGAGGTTGAATCGCACAGAAATCTCGAAGCACGGGACAAGTCTTCCACTATCGGCACCGAACCACTGCGTCGTCAAGTGCCGAAAGAGCGTGGGTAGCGTCCTGGAAGTGTGTGGGCCTAAGGGCGACCAGTAGAGTCCGCTGATGGCGGCAAGACGTCCGCTGGTGGCGGCAAGACGTAGCCCTGCCGTTTGAGTTCCTGATAGTACGCGGCAGATGGACTTTTCTTCTTCATCTCACCGATGTGTCGTTTAAGCTGGCGATGATCCAGCCACCACGCCAATAGCACAGCCGCGATGGTCACAACAGCAAACAGGTCGCGCAACGTGACATACGGCGCTCGTCGTTTTGGCTTCTCGTCCATGCGGGTATTGTAGCGGGGCGGCTCTCCAAGCCATAACATGGTTCCGCACAACATCTTCCGACGCACCAAAAAATCATACCACCAACTTGACCACAAGTTCACTAAGTGTACAATATCTCCCTTGGAGGCCCAGTGCGGCTCCCGGGTCTGAGCCTGTCGAAGGACGTGGGCTTTTTTATTTGCTCGTTGCTGAACCCGGAGCCACTGACCCCTGAACCCTCAAACGTCCTCCGTTCCCAGAACCTGCCCGCCGCGGCGGGTCCACTCAGTGTTCTCCGCGCTATCCGTGGTTCAAATGCAGCCCTTCCGACCCTCCGCTTTCTCTGTGGCCTCCTGTGAAATTGCCCAACAACTCACTCGTGATTCACCAAAAATGTCACCAAAAATCGATTTTGTTCGCGCCACTTTGCGCGTTAATTCCACCGAATTAGTTCACCATGACCACCAAATTCCACCGCGTTTCCCAGACCCAAACGAAACTGTCGCGGGAACAAATTCCCCATTTAGTCTCCGTTTGCCTCGATTTCCCGCGCGAACAAAATACAAAATCAACAATGGTCACCCGGCGACCAAGCAACACCAGGTATCGTGCGACCGCGCACCGAATATGCGCCGCGTGAGATAAAACCCCCCAACGTCAAAACAAGCGTTTAGATACAAATGTCTACTGCACTTACCTTTACGCCAACTGCCCGCCGACCCCGATGGAGGTTTTATCCCACTTTCCGTGATTTCGGTGTTCGCGCGCGACGTGTGACAAAACGGTCCTGCGACGTTCAGCGTCCGACGTTTACATTTTCCTCCCTGTCCTCTGTCTCCTCTGTTGCTTCCTGTTCAATGTCCTGCACCATTCGATGTTCGATATTCATCGTTCGGGCACAATCCGCTGCGGATGGTCGGTTCAACGTTCCTGTCTTCCCTCTGTAGTCTCCGTTCCCTCAGTTTCCTCCTGTTCAATGCCGTGTTCATTCGCGAGCTATTCGCGGCCAAAATTGCTGGTTTTCCTCGGGAAATACGCACCTCACATCAATTCCGTGCTGAGTGGTGCATTGCACCTTCAAAAAACCCCTGGTTTTCTCGACCCGTTTGCACTCAAAAACACCAAACACCTCAAAAAAACATAACCGCATTACCACTGTGGTAAAAAAGACAAAAAAGACAAACAAATCAACTCCCCTTTCGAGAACCCCAGCTGCAATGAAGCCCTCATCCGCGTGGTTAGCGATCTTTCTGTGCACGCTGTTCTTGCTGAACGTGTCGGCGGCCCAGACCAAATCAAAGCCTCCCAAAACCTACTCCGACCTTCCCAGCGAAATACCGGACAAGTTCGAGCCGGTCACCGACCGCTTCGACTTCGTCAAGCGCGAGGCGGAAATCCCGATGCGCGACGGCGTGAAGCTGCATACGGTGATCCTGGTCCCAAAAGGCGCCAAAAACGCCCCGATCCTCTTTACGCGGACTCCCTACAGCGCCGACAAACTCACCAGCCGCGCTCAGAGCGCTCATCTTGGCACGACTTTGAAAGGCTACGACAACGCGGCCGACATCATCGTCGAAGGCGGCTACATTCGCGTCGTACAGGACGTTCGCGGCAAGCACGGCTCCGAGGGCGACTACATTTTGGCCCGCCCATTGCGCGGACCACAAAACCCAACGCCGGTCGATCACGCGACGGATACGTACGACACGATCGACTGGCTGGTGAAGAACGTGCCGGAGAGCAACGGCAAGGTGGGGATCATCGGCATCTCGTACAACGGGTTTCTGACATTAATGGGGCTGGTTGATCCTCACCCGGCGCTCAAAGTCGCCGTGCCGATGAACCCGATGGTCGATGGCTGGGTCGGCGACGACTGGTTTCACTATGGCGCGTTCCGCCAGCAGATGATGCCGTGGCTCTACGATCAGTTGTCCACACGCAAGGGGGACGCCAAGTGGTGGACAAGTCACCTTGACGATTACGACGCGTTCCTCGAAGCGGGAACTGCCGGCGAGATGGGCCGCCGCCGCGGCTTCGACCAGATCGGCTTCTGCGCGCAAGCTGCTTGAGCATCCCGCCTACGACGCGTTTTGGCGCGACCAGGCGGTCGAACAGGCGTTGGCGTCGCAGCCGCTGAAGGTGCCAACCATGATCGTCCACAGCCTCTGGGACCAAGAGGATATCTACGGCGCCATCGCCGTCTACAAAGCGATGGAGCCGAACGACAAACAAAACGATAAGGTCTACCTCGTTATGGGCCCGTGGAGTCACGGCCAGGCGATCGGCGAGGGCAATTCGCTCGGTGCGATGAAGTTCAACGGCGACACCGCGCTCTACTTCCGCCAGGAGATACTCCGTCCATTCCTGGATCGGTATCTCAAGGACGGCGCGCCAAAGACCGACGTGCCGCCGGTTGCGGCGTTTGAAACCGGGTCCAACAAATGGCAGCGATTGACCGCGTGGCCGGCCGATCGCACCAACGGAGTAAGCGTCAAGCCGACGCCGCTCTATCTCAAAGCCGGATTGAAATTGAGCTTCGACGCGCCGAAGGACGGCGACGCACCGTTCGATGAGTATGTCTGCGACCCGGCCAAGCCCGTGCCCTATCGCATCCGACCGATTCCACCAATTTCCGCCGCAAACAGCACGTGGCGCCAGTGGCTCGTTGACGATCAACGCGAAGCGTCGGGCCGCACCGACGTCGTCGCGTTTGTCTCGAACGTTTTGACTGAGCCGGTGAAGATCAGCGGCGAGCCAATCGCGAACCTGGTCGCCTCGACCAGCGGTACGGACTCCGATTGGGTGGTCAAATTGATCGACGTGTATCCTGACGAAGTCGCCGACCAGCCTGCCCTCGGCGGCTATCAGCTCATGGTCGCGGCGGACATTTTCCGCGGCCGCTATCGCGAGAGCTTGGAGAAGCCGAAAGCGATCACGCCCGACAAGCCGTTTCGCTATCGATTTGGACTACCCACCGCGAACCACGTGTTCCTGCCGGGGCACCGCATCATGGTGCAGGTCCAATCGAGCTGGTTCCCGCTCTACGATCGCAACCCGCAGACGTTCGTCCCCAACATTTTCAATGCAAAGCCGGAAGATTATCGCAAGGCCGTTCAACGGGTGTATCATGCGGCCGGCCAGGCGAGCTTCATCGAGCTTCCACGCGTCACTGACACGAAGACACAATAACGAATCGAACTGTTTATGAAACGGTATGCATTATCGGTCTTGGCAATTGTATTGATCACGTCGCCGTTGGCCGGCGCCGATGAGCCAACGGCGTCCCCCGGCGGTTTTCGCGCAGGCATCGCTGTCCGCGTGGTGACTCCTGATCCGCTGTTGCCGGTCTCCGGCGGGATTGGTCCATCCAAACCGACGACTCAGAAGCAGGGCGAATTGACCGTGCGGGCGCTGGTCCTCGCCGATGGCGACACGAAGATCGCGATCGTCAGCGCCGACTTCCTCGGATTCCCGGCGGTGTTGGCCAATCAGGCGCGGAAGGAGATCAAAGGCATTCCGCCTGAGAACGTATTGATCGGCGCCACGCACACGCACAGTGCGCCGGACTGCTATGGTTTCACCGATGGAAGGGGCGCAACCGCCGCGAACTTGAAGTACTTGGAAACAGTCTGCGGGCGGATGGCGGAGGCCGTCAATGAAGCGGCAGCGAATCTTCAGCCGGCAAGTCTCAAGATCGCCACCGGCGAGGCGCAGGGAAAGATTGCGTATAACTATTACGCCGAGCGGCTTTACGACCCACGCTGCAGCGTCATCCAGGCGATCGGCGCGGACGGCAAACCGTTCGCCACGCTCGTCAACTACGCGATTCATCCCGAGGTGATTGGCTCAAACCAGGGCATTTGCAGCCCCGACTTAATCGGCCCGCTCTACGATCGATTGCAGGACAAAGGTGCGGGCGTCGGCATTTTTATGAACGGCGCAAGGCGGCATGATTACCGCCGACAACCGCCGACCGGCTGGCGAGCAGGCCCGCGATTGGCAGGAATGCGTACGCATCGGGGAATTGCTTGCCGACGAATCGATCCGCATTGTCGAAAGAGCACCGGTGCAGAAGTCGCCAAGGCTACTTTGCGATGCGCGGACGATCACGTTTCCGGTCGATTCGCCCGCATTACGCGCGGTGATGGCAGCGTCGCCGCTTGGCTTGGGCACGGGCGATAACACGAAAGTGAGCACGCGGCTGAATCTGGTGAACATCGGCAACGCGCAGATTCTCACGATTCCAGGCGAGGCCCTACCGAACATCGGGTTCTATCTCAAGCGAAAAATGCGCGGCGAGCACAACCTCCTGTTCGGCCTGACGAATGACGCCTTCGGCTACATGCTCACGCGCGTCGATTGGAACAGCTTCCAGGTTTATGACTATGTAACGCGGACGTGCCTCGGCGAAATGACCGGTGAGATTTACATCGACGGGGCGCTGAAGTTTGTCGCCGAGTCGCCAGCCCCTGAGAAGCTAGCGCAATGAAGCTGATCGAATCGAACATACGCGTTTTTGTCGTGTTGCTGTTTGCATCAGCTTCGATGAACTGCGCCATTGCGCGCGGCGAGGAATCGAGCGAGCCATGGCTTGTCCCCTACACCGGTCCTACTCGCACCGACATCGATGCGACCACCTTGGATGGCAAGGTCCTCTGCGGTTATCAAGGTTGGTTCAACACACCCTGCGACGGAGCGAATTTCAGCTTTACGCATTGGGGACGGTCGCTGGATCAACCCGATCGTGCGCGGTTCGTCGTCGATATGTGGCCGGACGTTTCGGAATACGACCCGGCGGATCTGTGCGAAGTGCCGGGCCTCAAGATGCCCGACGGTTCGCCGGCTAAGCTCTATAGCGCGTTTCGCAAGGGGCCGGTGTTGCTGCACTTCAAGTGGATGCGCGAGTACGGAATCGATGGAGTCTTCCTTAGCCGCTTCGTCGGTGAGGCGAGCAGTCCGACGCGCTCCCGTCACGTGAACACGGTTCTTGCCAATGTGCGGGAGGGCTGCCATCGCGAAGGGAGGATCTGGGCGATGATGCTCGACCTATCGACGGGCAGAAGCGGAAGTACGGCGGCTGTCATAAACGACTGGAAATTCCTCTGCGACAAAGTGAAGGTCCGCGAGGATTCGCGATATCTGCGCCACCAGGGAAAACCGGTGGTCTTGCTGTGGGGTTTAGGTTTCAAGGATCGCCCTTGGTCGCCGGCACAAGGTAAAGAGTTGGTGAAGTTCTTCAAGGACGATCCAGAATACGGCGGCGTTTACCTCGTCGGTGGAATAGACGCCCACTGGAGAACGCTCCGCGGCGAGTCTCGGACGGATGAAGCGTGGGCCAAGGTCTATCGATCGTTCGATTCGATCAGTCCATGGAACGCGGGTCGCTACCGTGACAACGATTCCATGGATCACATCCGCAAGGCCGTGTGGGAAGGCGACCTCGCGGAGTTGAAGGAAACGGGCATCGGCTACATGCCGACGGCGTTTCCCGGCTTCTCGTGGGACAACTTGCGCAGAGCTAAGCCGGGTACGACCATGATTCCCCGTCGAAAGGGCGAGTTCCTTTGGCGGCAGTTCGCGATTTTTCGAGAACTGGGGATTCGGACGGTATTTGTTGGAATGTTCGATGAGGTTGACGAAGCAACGGCGATCTACAAAGTGGCCAATGAAACGCCCGTGGGAAAACACTTTGTCAACTACGAAGGCCTTCCGTCGGACTGGTACCTGAAACTGACCGGCGCCGGAACGCAGCTGATCCGCGGCGACCTCCCGCTATCGAACACAATTCCGGAAACACTAACCGACTCGCTGAAATGACGGCCGTGCGAAGGCCTCATTCAGAGTCCCGATGCACCAGTTTTGGCGAGAATGCGGGCAAACAGACGGCAATGTATTCTGCTCCGCCTGCTGCGGGCGTGCTGTAACGCACCCATTGCCCGCGCGGTGAAATGATCGCGTGACCCGCGGACACATCGCGAGCTCCGTTGCGCGTTTCGACGCGCAATTCTCCCCGCAGCACAACCGTGAACTCGTCGAAGTCCGGTGTTTGACCCGGTTCGCTCCAACCGCATGGGCTCGTCATACGCGCGATGCTTACCAAGTCGGTCTGAGAAGCGACGCGACCGATGAATTCCTCGATGGTCTTGGGCGGTGTTCCCGCGGCCTGAATGCGAGTGGGAGCTTCGATGATTCTTGGCATGATGCTGACTGGCGTTTGGCGGTCGCAATGGTGAAACAAGTATGCGGTCTCGCATTCTAGCGTAACGATTGCCGTTCCTCTGCGCTTGTGTCTAAAGCGGCATTGCCATGCGCTTCCCGAGCGCGTGCGCGCAATCAGCGCGGCGCCGTTGATACGGGAGGCCAATCCATCACCGTTCACGAAGAGGTTCGACTGAAATGAAGTTCCCATTTACCTCAATATGTCTTACGTTTTGCATGTGTTTGAGCCTGAACGCTGACGACTCGGACGCAATTAGCTCCGATGGCGCCAGCCAGCCGCCCAAAGTTGCGGCGTCGCCCGAAAGCTGCTTCCCGCACGAAGCGAGCGATCTCAAGCCAGATCCAGCGGCGGTTTGGGGCTCGCTCGATAACGGACTTCGATATGTCATCCTCCCCCACCGCGGACAGCCGGGTCGCGCGAGCCTGCGCCTTTACATCAACATCGGGTCGGCCGTAGAAGGTGACGATCAACAAGGCATGGCCCATTTCCTGGAACACATGGCTTTTAACGGCACACGAAACTTCCCCGCCGGCGAGAGCTTGAAGTATTTCCAACGGTTGGGAATGGCCTTCGTCGCGCATACAAATGCAGCTACGGGTCTCGATTCCACGGTGTACAAGCTCGAATTGCCGCGTGTCGAAGATGACCTTGCCAAGCAAAGCCTGACGTTCTTTCGCGACGTGCTAGACGGCATGAACCTCGACGAGCAGGAGATTGAACAAGAACGGCGCGTGATACTCAGCGAAATGCTCGCTCGCAATTCCGCGAATTACCGCTCGACTGTCGCCGGGCTGCAATTTGCGCTGCCCGACTCGAAGTACTCTCACCGCATGCCGATTGGAACTACCGATTGCATCCGCGGCATGTCGCGCAAGCAGTTTATTAACTTCTATGAAACCTGGTACACGCCCGCGCGGGCCACAATCGTGGCCGCTGGCGACTTAAACGCGGACAAGATGCGGCGGCTCATCGAACAACACTTTCAAGATGCCAAGGCGCGGCGGGGTGAAACAGCCAATCCCTCGTTCGGAGAGATTGCGACCGGTCACGGTGTCGTGGCACGATTGCATACCGAAAAGGAAGCGTCGGCAACCACGATCTCGCTCTCGATCAATCGACCACACTTCCCGGAAGCCGATACGGCCAAGCGGCAGCGCAAAGAACTTGTCCGCGCATTAGCCAACCTGATGCTTAGCACGCGATTCGAAAAGCTCGCCGTGCCGCGGGGGCAAGCATTCAAAATGGCAGCGCCAGTTTCAGTGAGTCGTTTGGATTTGTCGATCAAACTTCGGCGGCGGTGGTCTGCGAGTCGAAGCAATGGGCGGCAGCGCTGCGGTTACTGGAGCAGGAGGTTCGCCGCGCCGCGAAATACGGCTTTACCGACGACGAATTCGCGCGTGCCACGGCTGCTGCCACTGCGTTCGCTCAAAGCGAGGCCGACGGCGCCGAAACGCGCCAACCGTCCGAATTGGCCGACGGAATCGTCGAGTCGTTGTCCGATGAACACGTCTTTACGCATCCCGGCGATGACCTATTGCTTCTGAAGAACGTGTTGGCAGGGCTTGCGAAAGAGGAGTGTCATGAGGCGTTTCGCCAGAGCTGGGACTCACCGGACGTAAGAGTATTTGTCCAAGGCAACTTGGAATTGGACGGCGACAGTGCGGCGAAGATCCTGTCGGTCTACGGGATTAGCCGCCTGATGCCGGTGTCGCGGCCCGTTGACGAGGCTTCGACCCAATTCGCTTACACCGATTTTGGACCGGCGGGCAAGATCGTCAGCCTCCGTCAACACGACGACCTAGAAATTGCGCAGGCTGTTTTCGCCAACAATGTACGCGTCAACGTCAAGCAAACGCCGTTTGAGAGCAACGGTGTCCGCGTGCTTGTGAGCGTTGGGGGTGGGCTGCTACAAGCTCACATCGATAAGCCGGGGCTGGCACAATTTACCAACGCCGTTTTTATGTCCGGTGGCCTGAAAGCCCACAGCTTGGATGAGGTGAACCGCATCGTATCGAGCAAGCACGTGGGACTTCAATTTGCCGTTGCCGACGATTCACTTCAGTTCGGCGGACGCTGTGCTTCGGCCGAATTGGAAACGCAGTTGCAGTTGACGGCGGCCTTTGTCACCGCGCCGGGGTATCGAGCTGAAGCGGCGACTCAGCAGCAGAATTTCTACGACGGCTTGTACAGCCAGCTTGAGCACACGCCCGAGGGAACTGTTGAGCGTGAGATCAAGCGATTTCTGCGCTCGGGGGACGTGCGCTTTGGCTTTCCAGATCGCGAAGCCATGCGCAAGCTGACCATGGATGACGTCAAGGCATGGTTGGAAGCGCCCCTGCGAGAAGGCTACTTGGAAGTGTCAATCGTCGGGAATGTCGATCCCGACAAGGCGCTTGGGCTAGTCGCCAAAACTTTTGGCGCGCTCCCTCGTGCGCGGCCGCGGCCCCGGCATTCAAGAACGAACGGAAAGTGATGTTTCCCGTGGGGACGAAGAACAGGGAATTTACTTTTACTTCCGATACCTCGCGGGCCATTGCGGTAGTTTGCTGGCCGACAGGCGACGGCGCCGATGTCGCACGTGCCAGGCGCCTGAGCGTGCTCAGTGAAGTGCTTGCCGATCGCCTCCGCCTTAAAGTGCGCGAAGAGCTCGGCTCAACGTACACGCCGGTGTGCAATAGCTTTACCAGCGACGTGTTCCCCGGTTACGGTTTTCTGGGCGCCCAAGTGATTGTCGATTCCAAGGAGCTTTCCAACATTGGCGGACTCATCGCCGCAATCGGAGGAGAATTGGCCTCCGGTTCCATCAGCGACGACGAATTCGACCGCGCGATGAAACCGATCTTAAGCGGAGTGCAAGAGTCCGTACGCGGCAATGACTATTGGCTAAATGTGTTGAACAACTGCCAGCGCCGGCCTGAGTTGCTCGAATACGCACGCAGCCGGACCGCCGACAATGCGGCCATCCAGAAAACGGAAATAGAATCGCTGGCGAAGCAGTACCTGTCTACCGACCGCGCGACTATTATCTCCGCCAAGCCGGCCGCCGCCGGAACAAAGTAGTCCTAGGTTCGAGCCGATGTGCATTCTTGGCATGCCTCACTCGGAAGTGAGCCGGTGACCGCTTACAATCGGGCTGTATCCATGGGATCGACTCAATGAGGCCCACTCGGGATATACCACAAAGCAATTTGTCACGCGGACGAACGAATCACCGCAACTAAGAATGCCATGACGAACACCGTCAAAGTCGGACTGGTTGGCTCCCAATTCATATCGGCAATCCATGCCGAGGCTCTGAATGCGTGCCCCGCCGCCGAACTGTTTGCAGTGGCTTCTCCCACGCCGGGAAACGCGGAGACATTCGCGCGTTCACATGCCATTCCGCATTATCACACGGACTACCGCAAGCTATTGGAGATGCCCGAGATCGACATGATCGTGATCGGCGCTCCGAACCATGTGCATTGTCAGATCACTCTCGACGCCGCGGCTGCGGGAAAGCACATCGTCCTTGAAAAACCGATGTGTCTGAACCTTGCCGAGGCCGACCGCATGTTGGCCGTGTGCCGCAAGGCAAACCTAAAGCTGATGTACGCTGAAGAACTTTGCTTCGCCCCCAAGTACGTGCGACTTAAAAAACTGCTCGACTCCGGCGCGCTCGGCCATGCCACGCTCGTCAAACAGTCCGAGAAACACGATGGCCCGCACGCCGCCCACTTTTGGGACGTCGAACGCAGCGGCGGCGGCGTGACCATGGACATGGGCTGTCACGCTATTGAGTTTTTCCGTTGGATGCTCGGGCGGCCAAAGATCAAGTCGGTCTACGCTCAGATGTCCACACTCGTGCACAAGGACAAGACGCGCGGCGACGACAACGCGATCATCATCGTCGAGTTTGAGACGGGCGCGTTCGGTTTGGCGGAAGAAAGTTGGACGAAGCTCGGCGGCATGGACGACCGCGCCGAGGTTCACGGCTCGAAGGGCGTCGCATTCGCCGATCTTTTGCATGGCAACGCGATTGAGGCTTATAGCGCCGAAGGGTATGACTATGCGGTTGAAAAGGCCGGCTCAACCCGCGGCTGGTCGTTTCCAATTTACCAGGAAGCCTGGAATTATGGCTTCCACGGCGAGATGGCGCACTTTGTCGATTGCGTGCAGAACGACAAGCAGCCAATCGTAACGGGCGACGACGCACGCGCCGTGATGGAAGTGCTGTTCGCGGCCTATCAATCGGCGGGCAGCGGCCGGAAAGTCATGTTGCCATTCGCATCAAAGGCGGCGAAGCCGATCGACCTCTGGTGGCGGCCGGAAAGCGATTAACGGCCGCGACGGTAGTTGCGCCAGTGCTCGACGAGAACGGCGAGCGTTGCTCCCCAAATAATGTGAGCAACGATCATCGCAAGATTACGGCGAGAGGACTGTCGCTTGGCGGGGGGCAAAATCCGCGCGGCGGGCAGCCAACCAAGGTAGCTGAGCATCCATACCAACAGGCCATAGAGCGATCCCTTGATTGGAGCGGGAACGACCATTTGACGGGCGACGATCGAGTAAGCAGCGCCGCTGGCCGTGCCGAACGCGAAATGTGCGAGCCAACTTGCGGTCTTTTTCAGTCGGCCGTCGAGTTGATGTTCAACTCCCAGCCGCTTAGCAATGTTACGAGTGATCTGCTCCGGGGGCAGCGCCTCCCTTCTTGCTCGCAGACCACGGTCGAGTGCCCACATCACAGCGGTCATGGGTGCGGTTGCGATGAAGCCGGCCACGGCGGACTGGTAAATCCTATTCATATTGTGCGGAACTGCTAGCAATTGGTGCGCCGAATGCGCGCCTCAGTTTTGTACGGCATGTCAGTTGCCGCACTCCATCTCGATCGATGTGGCTGTAGAGACGGCGTGTGGAACCATGAGGTGCTGATATGAGAAGCGATACGGCTCGCGATCTGGCGGTTGGAGCAGGCGCGGCGGTGGGCATAGTTTTATTCGGGCGGTGGCTGGCGAAGCAGTCCTACCCGCTGCGTGACAAGGTGGTCCTGATTACGGGTGGGTCGCGGGGCTTAGGACTGGTTTTGGCGCGGCAGGCGCTTGCCGCAGGGGCAAAGGTGGCGATCTGCGGGCGCGACCGTGAGACGCTGGATCGCGCGCGGCAACTGCTGGGCGGCGTTGGGCGTGTCGTGGCCGATCCATGCGATATCACCAGCGAGCAAGAGGCCAAGACGTTGGTTGAGCGAGTCACTGATCGATTCGGCCGTATCGATGTGCTTATTAATAACGCGGGGGTAATTTCGGTTGGGCCGTTGGAGACGATGACGATGGAGGATTTTGATTCCACGATGCGAACGCACTTTTGGGGGCACGTGCATACGACTTTGGCCGTGCTGCCGCAGATGAAACGCAGAGGCGAGGGTCGAATCGTGAATATCTCATCGATCGGCGGCGTGGTGGGTGTGCCGCATCTGGTGCCTTATTGCGCAAGCAAGTTCGCTCTGGCCGGCTTTTCAGAATCGCTGGGGATGGAGGTTAAGAAGGACAACATCCGCGTGACCACGGTGATTCCAGGATTAATGCGCACCGGTAGCCCGCCGCACGCCCTTTTTAAGGGAAAGCACAGGGCGGAGTATGCATGGTTTACGATCAGCGATTCGTTGCCTGGCGCGTCGATCGGCGCCGAGCGGGCTGCGCGGCAGGTATTGGCCGCGTGCCGGCGCGGCGATCCGTATCTCGTGATTTCGCTGCCGGCAAAAATTGTCACGGCGCTCCACGGCATCATGCCAGGAATGATGTCGAGGGCGCTTGCGGGCGTAAATCGGCTATTGCCTGGCGCAGACGGCGGCGACACGCGCGCGAAGAAAGGGCTGGAAAGCACGTCAGCCTGGGCGCCGTCGGTTCTGACGACGTTAACTGAGCGAGCGGCGGCGAGGAATAACCAGGTTCGCTGAAAAAGTCTTGGCGTCCAAAGTATTGCCGCGTCAGGCGATGATTTCCCGGATCGGCTGTCCGTAGTCGATTTCCAACCGCTTGCGTCCAGGTATCTCCAATCGCCGCGCGTCGAGTCCAAGCTGTTGCATCACGGTGGCGTGAATGTCGGTGACGTAATGTCCCGGACCGTCGGGCCAGTAACCCAGCTCATCGGTCTCGCCGTGAGTGACGCCGCCTTTGAT
The DNA here is from genome assembly GCA_963829655.1 of Pirellulales bacterium. GTDB lineage: Bacteria > Planctomycetota > Planctomycetia > Pirellulales > JALHPA01 > JBBDYH01. The sequence continues at coordinate 2,197,037 of CAWHJG010000002.1, read as the reverse complement.
GCCGCCTCCGGCGAGCCAGGCGCAAAACGCTTGCGGATGGTGATCGCGTCCCGTACCTTCCGCCCCCGGAGTGCGGCCGAACTCGGTGCCGAATACGACGAGCGTCTCATTGAGCAGCCCGCGTCGCTTGAGATCCTTTAACAGTGCGCCAATCGGTCGATCGACCTGTGCGGCGAGCTTCGTGTGATTGTTCTTGATGTCGCCATGCGCGTCCCAATCGCCGCCGCCTCCCCCACCGTGAAACAATTGCACGAACCGCACCCCGCGCTCGACGAGCCGCCGGGCAGCCAGGCATTGGCGGCCGAATGCTCGCGTCGGGTCTTGTTCGGCCCCATATAGGTTCAGGGTCTCCTGCGTTTCGCCGGTGAAGTCGAGCGCTTCGGGCGCGGCGCGCTGCATGCCGAAAGCAAGCTCGTACGACTTGATTCGCGCTCGCAGCTTGGGGTCGTCTGGATACTCGATGCCCGCCAGCCGGTTCAATTGACCGATTAAACTAAACTCCGCCGCCTGCTCGTCAGGATGCATGCCGGCCGCGGGCCTGACGAACGCCAGAGGCTCGCTGCCGTCGGTTTTGAAACGCACGCCCGAGAACTCCGGACCCAGGTATCCCGCGCCATGCGTCCACGAGCCGCCGCAACAATCCCCCGTCGGCTCACCCAGCACAACATACTCGGGCAAGTTGTCATTGAGCGATCCGAGTCCGTAGTTAATCCACGAGCCGATCGTCGGCAGCCCGCCTTCGCGCGGGTGGCGGCCGGTATGCCAGGTGAGCTGCGTGCCGTGATCGTTGTGAATGGTCCACAGCGTTCGCACGACGGCAAGATCGTCGGCGCACTCGCCGATCTTCGAGAACCAATCGCCGACCACCAGGCCACATTGGCCATATGGCCGATAGCCGGTGTTCAGCCCCATTAAGGCCTTGCGGTTCTTATGCTGCGGGTTGATCCCAACGAGGTTCTTTAAGGCTCGCTCCTCATCGAAATACTTTTGGTAAGGAGTTTCGTCGATGGATTTTCCGGCGTACTTCGTCAGTTCCGGCTTCACGTCAAAGCTTTCGACGTGGCTTACGCCGCCACACAGAAAAATCCAAATGACCGAACGTGCTTTTGCGGGCAAGCGCGGCGGCCGGCTCGGCCGCACGCGCGATTCCGTCGCGGAACATCATTGAACCCAACGCAAGTCCCGTGATGCCCATTCCGGTGTCCGCCAGAAACGAGCGGCGGCTCACGCCGGGGCAACTTGGGTGTCGGCCGGTTTGAGTAGAAACGAAGTCGGTCATGCGATTAATACGATTACATGCGTCTTTCAGCGCAGCGTGACGAACTCATGGTGATTGTACAGGACGTGTACCAGGTTTTCGCGGGCGCGTGTCGCTGGATCGGCCGAAGGTTTCATGAAGTCGCTACGGTCGGAGGTGGTGGCGCCGAGGCTCTCGCCGCGATCCTGAAAGCCGCGTGTTTGCTGATCGAGAAACGCGGCACATGCCTGCACTTCATCGGCGGCCGGCGATCGGCTGAGCACGTGCTCAAATGCGGCGGCAATGTAGCTGGCAACGTCGCTCGGCGATTCGTCGGTCAACCGCCGCGCCAGTCGCCGCGCTTCGCGCACAGTCAATTCGCTGTTCGCCAATGCCAGCGCCTGCTGCGGCACAACGCTCTCGCGCCGTTCATAACATTCAGTCGGCGCCGCCAAGTCGAATATCTGCAAGAACAGCATCTGCTTTTCCGGCGCGCTGCGGAAATACAAGCTGCGACGCGGCGTCGTCAGGCCTTGGTTTTGATCGACCTCCGGTCCGCCCTGCGTCAGGTCTAGACCACCCGCGACATACAGCACACTGTCTCGGACCACTTCGGCCTCGACGCGCCGTGTCGTCGTCCGCCACAGGTAGCGGTTGTCGGGGTCGATCGTGTAACACGCGGGATTATTTGTAGAAGCGGTGCGGTAAGTGTTCGACGTGACGATGAGGCGGTGCAGATGCTTCATCGACCAGCCTGCGCTGAACCGCTCGACTGAGAGCCGATTGATGGTTCCATGAGTTCGGCCGCCAGCCAATCGAGCAAAGCCGGATGGCTCGGCTCGCTGCGGTTTTGGCCGAACTCGTCCATGCTTGGCACCAATCCGGCGCCAAAGTGCCGCGCCCAAATATGGTTGGCAGCCACGCGCGCCGTAAGCGGGTTCTTTGAATCGACAATCCATCGCGCCAGCGCCGACCGCCGTCCGCTGCTGGTGCGCGGATGAATCGGTCCAAGCGGGCTGTACTTGTCGCTCTCCGATTGACTCGCGGACTGAGCCACCTCTCGCGCTTCGCGCGCCTCTTCGACTTTCTTCTCGGCCTCCGCAATCGCCTTCTTCACCTTTTCATCCTGATCGGTGGCCGTGCGAGACTGCTCCAATTGCTGCTCCGCGGCAATGACTGTTGCTTCGGCTCTGGCTAGTGACGCTTGGCGCTCGGCCATGCTGGCCGCTTGAGCGAGCGACTTTGACATCATCTTCCGACTTACCTTCCAGGTACTTGGCGCGTTCGACTGCAATTCGCGACTCGAGCGATCGCAACTCGGCTTCAGAAGCCGTAACCTCGGACTTGGCGATGGCCGTGTCCCTCGCCGCGGATTCAGACTGCTGCTCGCCCTTCTCGTGCTTTTCCAGCGTCGCCCGGGCCGTCTCGACCTTCGAGCGAGCCTTCGCCAGCGTCTCCTCAATCGCAAATGAAGCAAGCGATGGATAGTAGCTCTCAACTTGCAACGAAATCGGCTCGGGCTTTAGCTCTCCGCCACCCAGAAACGCCGGCGCCCCGGTGTCATCGCCTTGCTCTTGTCGGGCGTCCGTTCGTCGCCGTTGAGATACAGATAGGTCGGCGCGTCCGGTTGCGAATCGAACGCTCTCACGACGCCACCTTTCTCTGGATCGAGCTCGCCGGGCAAGGGATCAATCCGCACCTGGTACGGTTCAAAGATCGCGCGGAAGCGGTAATACTCCTCGTGCGTAAGCAAGTCGTACCTGTGGTCGTGGCACTGGGCACATTTGAGCGTGACGCCCAGAAAAGCACGCGAGGTGTGATCGACGGTCTCGGTCAGCCATTGCTCGCGGCTGAGCAACTTGAAGTTCCGCACCAGAAAACCGGTCGCTCGCAATGCATCGCGGTCGCCCGGCAATAGCTCGTCGGCCGCGAGCATCTCCAGCGACCATCTGGTCGTAACCCTTGTCCGCGTTCAGCGACTCGATGATCCAATCGCGCCAACGCCAGATATGCTTCTGGCTGTCGCGGACCTGCTGCCCCCAACCGGCCCAATCGCTGTACCGCCAAATATCCATCCAATGCCGGCCCCAGCGCTCGCCATACCGTGGGCTGGCAAGTAGTCGATCGACGACCTGCTCGTACGCGTCGGGGGACGAATCGTTCAACAACGCGTGCAATTCTTCGCGCGTCGGCGGCAGACCAATCAAGTCCAGATACACGCGCCGCAAGAGCACTTCCTTCGCCGCTGGTGGACGCGGCTCAAGACCAACCCGGCCGTGCTGCTGTGCGACGAAAGCATCAATGGGATTTCGTATCCACGGGGAACTAATCGCGGGCACTTCGGGCCGTGTGACGGGCTGGAAAGGGTTCCATACAAATGCGACCTGGCCAGCGCGAAACTCGTCTAATCGCTTCTTTGCCGCAACGCGTTGGTCGGCGGTTGGTTGATCCCCGGTCACCGCCGGAGAATTGCCAGCGATCAATTCCAATTCGTTGGACACTCCGTCGCCGTCGGCGTCCTGATCGGCCAACAAGCGCAGGCGATCAAGTATCGGGCCTGGCTGCCGTGCGCCGTTATGCGATGCAGCTTGTTTTCTTCCCAGCTCGGCAAGGCTGCGGCCGAACGCGTTCCAAGGCTTCTTCTCGTCGGGATTCCGTTCACTCGAGCTCAGCCGGATGACTTCGTCACTGGTGAGGTGGCATGTGTCGCACGATTGGAACTGCTTCGGAAGCAGGTCGCCGTAATAGCGAACGAGCGCCGCCTTGTGCGGAGGCTTGGCCGCGGCTGTCGCCGGCACGATCATCGTCGTGATCAGCGCGGCACAGACAATTAATAGACGACTGCAATCGTGACACAAGTATGCCTCGTCAAGCGGAATTCTGTCGGCACAATCCTTTGGGCAGTATCAATAGCGGCTTATGCGAAGCTATCTCGTCCGCTATCGACTGTCAACCAATGTGGTCTACATCCAAGGCCCTGTTGACGCCGCTTACGCAAAAAAGGCATTGTGAACCATTCGCGCTCTCGGGCGTCTAATTCATAGTAAACCCACGAGCGGTCCGCGCGATGCGGGCTGTATCAACTGCAACGACGATTCCAACGAAAGCCTGAACTTCCAATGGTCTTTTTACGGTCGAGCATGCAAGAACCGACACACAGAAGCGATACGCCGCCCAGCGGGAATACGCTCAAGTGTCCCCTGCGCTTGTGAGGCTCGGCCGTGCATGGTCCGCGAAGGCAATTCCAGGCCCGCTGTCACAACGACATCGGGCCTTTTTTGTTGCCTGTGGCGAGCGAGCTAATTGTCGTGCGGACGTGGAGCTGCGTGCTCCGAGGAGCATAGTCGGCTCCCGGCGGCGGTGGCAGCCGCCCGGACCTGCAACTTGAAGGACAAAGTAGGAAGGTCAAAGGGCGAAACTCAGGTCCGAATCGGACTTGGCTGTTTTAGTCCTTCGTACTTTCACGGAGTTGGCTCGTGAGTGTGCGGATCGCACGACAGCTTGCGAAGCTGTTAGATCAGGTTCGACTCCTGAACGGGCTACTCGACAAACGACGCTGGAGCCAGACGGCGCGGCGGCTGCCTGCAGAGCAGTTACAAGTGGGTTCGACTCCCACCGGCGTCTTTTGAATTACTCGCCCAACTTTGCGGCCGCTTCGGCTTTCGCTTTGGCCATCACGCGGGCCAGCGACACCGGCGCACCCCCTTGCCGCTTGCTTTCGTCGGCGGCTTCCATGAAGGCAAAGATCTCAATGGTGTCTTCCGGGCTTACGGGCGGTTTGCGTGACTTGAAAAAACGGCCGATCTCGTTGCATAGCTCCACGTAACCGCCTCCCTTGCCGGCGGGGACAATTGCCTTGTTCCCGAAAGCCAACGCACCAAAATCCGACTTGTTGCGGCGAATCCCACGATACGTTCCAACGCGCCCATCCTTCCACACGCCGGTAACCAGATCAGTGTCTTTTGTCTGAACACGCGTGACAGTTTCGCAACCGGTCCCCATCAACACGAACAGCGGCTCGATCCCGTGAATGCCGTAGAAGAACATGTCCGGCGTCCCTTCTTGATACGAACACGAGCCCCAAGTGGCGGCACCCGCAATTGTCCCAAGCTGCTCGTTCTTCAAGAGATCCCGAACACCTTCGTGAAATCTCAGCGAGGAGCTCGAGAAGCACGGCACGTTCTGTTTCTTTGCCAGGACGTAGATCGCGATGGCGTCCGCGAGTGAGCCGGCCACCGGCTTGTCGATGAACAACGGTTTGCCAGCCATGATCACGGGTATCGCTTCCTGAAGATGAATCCGGCCATCGACGCTCTCCAGCAGCACGACATCCACCCGCTCCAGCAACTGCGGAATCGTATCGACGATCTCAATGCCCATCCCGCGCAACTGGTCGGTGAAACCTTTGACGCGATCTCGGCTGGCGGGAATGTTGGTGCCGCCGGGGTAACCCGCCACCACCTTGATTCCGGCGACATCACCGGCGGCGTTTGGGTTGTTAAAGATTTTGGCAAACGCCGGCACATGCGATGTATCGAGGCCGATCATTCCGGCGCGAATCGTTTTCGCCGGCTGATCCTGCGCTGAACCGCGGAAAAGCCGAACAGGCCGATGACCGTCAACAGGATGATGTGGCGTGCATTCATATTTTGGTTCCGCTACATGCGAGTGACCATCACTTCTTCTCAGCAATGCACCACAGCGCCTCGTGCGTGCGGATGAACAATTCGCCATCCGAGGGAACGATCGAGGCGTTGGTTAATTCGCCGATTGAGTTCACCGAAACCACTTCAAACTTCGGCGAAGCCTTGAAAACGAAACAATCGCCTCCTTGCGAGATGCTGTAGCAGTTGTCGCCGGCAAGCATGATCGAGGACCAGTTCGAACCCGCCGGATCGACGCCTTTTAGCCGCTCTTTCCACACCAGCTCCCCTGTCTTCAGCTCCAAACACTCCGCAATCCCCGGGTCGTTGTGGATATAGATATAGCCGTCCTTGATCACGCCCGAGCCGATTCGCTGCTGCGTCTTCGGGTGATGCCACAGGCGGCGCGACTCCGTGATGTCGCCGCTACCACCCGCGCGCACGGCAATGCTCATCCCGTTAAAGCCCCCCATCGCGACAACGATTCCGTCGGCATAGATCGGTGACGTGTACGCCAACACGTTTAGACCGGCACACGTCCATAATTCTTCGCCGCTTTTCGGATCGTATGCTACCAGCCGCTTGGGCCAGCTCATCAGCAACTGATCGCGACCCTCGACATTCATCACCACTGGCGTGGTCCACGATCCGATATACGTGGCGGCTTGTTGCTTTGCTTCCTTGTCCTTCGCGTCGGCCGCGCCCGCCGCCGTCTTGCCATACCCGGTCTCCTCGTCCTTCCGCCAAACGGTGTCGCCGGTTTTCTTATTGACGGCCAAGAGATAGGTGGTCTCGCCCGGTCCGAAGTTTAAGAAGCACAGATCGCCATGAATCACCGGCGACGCACCATTGCCCCAGATGTGAATTTGCCGGCCGAGATCGGTCCGCCGCCAGAGTTCCTTCCCGCTGAAGTCGTAGCAAAAGAGGCCGTCCGATGCGAATGATGCGATCACGCGTTCGCCGTCCGTCACCGGCGAGGCGGAGCAAAACGGGTTTGTGTTGTGGGTCGGTTCTTTCTCCTTGGTCGTGGTTCCTTCTTGCCAGAGGAGGTTCCCGTCTTTGCGGTCGAAACACATCAGCGTGCGGCGGTCGCCGATGGCCTGCGTAACGAATACGCGACCTTTCGAAACGATGGGCGTGGAGTTGCCTGGCTCGGGCAGCGGAATTCTCCAGCGCACGTTCTCCGTTTTGCTCCACTTTCCGGGCAAGTCCGTTTCGGTCGCGACGCCGATGCCCTTGGCGCCGCGCAAGCAGGCCAATCGGCGGCAAAACCCGAAGCTGCGACGAACAGGAGAAACATTGCCCAACATGCTTTCGAAGTCATGATCGGCCTCACTTGGTGATCCCATTGGCTGGCACGCTGATTCTTTCTTATGATTGCGGTGCCCGCAAGCCAACAGATTCGGTCCGACTGAAAATGACTCGCAGTCTGCCTTTGATCATTGCAGCTTTTGCGATCGTCGGCCTCGGCTGCCGCGACGAAAGTGTTTTTCCAAATCGGCCAATCACGCTCGTCTGCCCCTGGTCGCCGGGAGGGGGCACTGACCGTGTCTCGCGCGAAATCGGCGGACTTCTGGAAGACGAGCTGAAGATCCCAGTCAACGTGATCAACGCCACCGGCGGCTCGGGCGTGACCGGTCACACGCGCGGCGCACTTGCCAAACCCGACGGTTACACGCTGACGATGATCACAGTCGAGTTGAACATGCTGCACTGGCGCGGCCTGACGAACATTTCCTATCACGACTTTGATCCCCTGATGCTTGTGAACCGCGACGCGTCGGCGTTGTTTGTGCGAACCGAATCGCCTTGGCAGTCGTTGGCCGACCTGCAGCGCGACATTCGTGCCCGACGGCGACAGCTCAAAGCGTCCGGCACGGCGCAAGGCGGGATCTGGCACATCGCCGTCGCCGGCTGGCTCGACTTCGTTGGCATGAAGCCTAACGACGTAATCTGGGTTTCGATCAATGGCGCTGGTCCGTCGCTCCAGGAGTTGCTGTCCGGCGGCATCGATTTTATCTGCTGCAGCCTGCCCGAGGCCGACACGCTGATGGAAGCCGGCCAAATTCGGGCGCTGGGCGTGATGGCGCCGAACGCGTGCCAACGTTCGAGGATGTGCTGACGTTTCGCGAGCAGGGGGTCGATTGGTCGATGGGGGGCTGGCGCGGATTGGCGCTTCCCAACGGAGTGCCGGCGGAGCGCAAAGAAGTCCTGCTTGCCGCTTTGAACCGCGTGATCGCGCGCGAAGATTACCAGGAGTTCATGCGCACGTCCGGCTTCGATGCGCGCGGCGACGGGCCAACGGAGTTCGCCGCGGCGCTGGCGCGTCACGACCGCGAGTTCGGCGACATTCTGACCAGTGACACTTACGAATCGGTGCGCCAGTCCAAATACGGCCCAATGGTTTTTCCCGCGGTCATCGGCGGCCTGCTCCTGGTTGTGGCCGCGTTGCTGCTCGTTGTTCGTAATCGCGAACAAACCGCCGCGGAGCCGTACAGCGTGCTTTTGGCAGTAGGATTGGCAATCGCTTGGGTGGCCGCTTTCGTCTTTTTGATGGATTGGCTTGGCTTTGTGTTGACCGCGGTGTTGCTGCTCGTCCTTTTCATGCGCTATCTCGGCGCGCGCCTGGTCGCCGCCACACCCGCGGCCGCATTGGTCGCTGTCGTAACGTATCAACTCTTCGCGGTTCATCTGCGCGTCTCGCTCCCGCCGGGCCTCTTGGGTTGGTGATGCATGGACGAAGCATTTAAGCAGGCCCTCGAGAACGTCTTTCTAGACGCCAACCTCTGGCTGATCATGCTCGCGGCAGCGTTCTTCGGCCTGTTTATCGGCGCGGTGCCGGGCCTGACGGCAACTATGGCGGTGGCGCTGTTGGTGCCGTTTACCTTTTGGCTGGATCCTTTGCCCGCGCTGGCGGCGATCGTCACGATCAGCGCCTGTGCAATCTTCGCCGGCGACATACCCGCAATCCTACTGCGCATTCCCGGCACACCCGCCTCAGCGGCATACGTTGATGACGCGTACAAACTCACGCAGCAAGGCCGCGGCAACCTCGCTCTCGGAATCGCGTTGATCTTCAGCGTGGTCGGCGGATTGTTGGGCTCGGTGGTTTTGATTCTTGTCGGACACCAACTGGCGGCCATCGCCGCCTGGTTCAGCGTCGCCGAATACTTCTGGCTGTATCTCTTGGGTCTGAGTTGCGCCGTGATCGTCGCGCATGGAAGCCTGCTCAAGGCGGTGCTGGCGCTGTTGTTGGGTCTGCTGCTTTCGACCGTAGGACTGAGTGCGGTCCATACGGAAGCGCGATTCACTTTCGGATCGCCGGAGTTGTATGAGGGAATAAGCTTCATCCCCGCAATGATCGGGCTGTTCGGCGTTTCGGAGGTGCTCAAAAACCTGGCGGCGCTCGCGCAGGGACAATTGCCAGCGGTAATCGCGGCAGCCGCTGTCGAAGAGCCGGCGACAAAACGGCGACTTTTGCGGCTGCTTTTGTCGCCGTGGACGCAAATCATGGCGCCGGCGCTGCGCGAACTTGCGAAACGATTTGGCGGCGTTGTTCGCTCCAGCGCCATCGGCACCGCGATCGGCATGCTGCCCGGCGCGGGGGCCGACATCGCTGCTTGGGTTTCGATGGCGGTCGCCAAACGTTTCGGAAAAAAGTCGCAGGATCCCGACGACGCGGCGCTGGACGGTTTCGCGGAAGCGACAACCGCCAACAACGCCGCGCTCGCCGGCGCGTGGATTCCCGCGCTGGTTTTCGGCATTCCCGGAGATTCCGTGACCGCGATCGTTATCGGCGTGCTGCTGATGAAAAACGTGAAGCCTGGCCCCGAGATCTTCGAAAAGCAGGCGGTGCTCGTTTACAGCCTGTACATCATCTTCATCCTGGCGAACTTGATCCTCGTGCCGATCGGTTTGCTGGCGATCAAAGCCGGCGGCTACGTCGTCCGCGTTCCACAAAAAGTGCTGCTACCGATCATCCTGTTTGCCTGCGTTGTCGGTTCCTACGCGATCAGCGAACGCGTTTTTGACATCTGGGTAATGCTGGCGATGGGCGTCGTCGGTTTTTTACTCGAGCGCTGGCAAGTGCCCGTGGGCCCGGTCGTGCTCGGCATTGTGTTGGGGGGCCCGCTCGAAGAGCGGTTCATCCAAACGCTGATGGGTGCCGACGGCTCGCCGATCGCGTTCTTTGATCGGCCGCTCTCCGCGCTATTTGGCGTGTCAGCGATCGCCCTATGGGCGTCGCTGCTATTCTTTCACGGACGACGCAAGCCCATTACATAGGTATGTTGGCTTGCATTACCAATCCACCACCGACCCGTCATCCTGGTCGTAGGTCTCACGGTTTTTCCATTCGTGTCCGATCTTGTCGGCCATGGCGTCGTCGTCGAGTTCGATGCCAAGGCCTGGGCCTTTCGGTAGGTCAACGTAACCATCAACAACCTTGAACGGCCGCTTAATGTACCCATTGCCGAGGCTCACCTGTTCCTGACACATGAAGTTGGGGATCGACGCGGCGAGCTGCAATCCGGCGGCAAGCGAGATCGGCCCCAGCGGATTGTGCGGCGCGATGGCGGCGTAATACGCTTCGGCCATGCCGGCGATCAGCCGCACCTCGGTGATGCCCCCCGCGTGGCATAGATCTGGTTGCAGGATGGACGCGGCACCCTTCTCAAGAATTTCGCGAAACCCCCACTTGGTGAAGATTCGCTCGCCCGTGGCGATCGGTAGGTGCGTGCCGCGAGCAATGTCGGCCATTACTTCCACGTTCTGACAATTCACCGGCTCTTCGACGAACATCGGCTGATACGGCTCGATGGCCTTGATCAACAGCTTGGCCGTCTGCGGGCTGATCTCACCATGAAAGTCGATGCCGATGTCGGCTTCGTCGCCGGCCGCTTCGCGCAATGCCGCGAAACGCTCGGCCATCTTTTTCACAAAGCCCGGCGTCTCGACGATCCGCGCTGGACGCTCCTTGAAAACGCCGGTCTTGAACGCGGTGAAACCCTCCTGCTTTCGGCGCAGCACGTCTTCGGGCGTGCGGACATGCGCATAAACGCGCATCCGCGTTCGCGTCGGCCCGCCGAGCAGCTCGTAGACCGGAACGCCGAGCGCCTTGCCTTTGATGTCCCAGAGCGCCATATCGATGCCGCTGACCACGCTCGTGAGCACCGGCCCGCCGCGATAGAACGCGTGCCGGTACATCGCCTGCCAGTGGTGCACGACCGATCGCGGGTCTTTGCCGACGAGGTAATCGGATAGCTCCTGCACGGCCGTGGCGCAAGTTTCCGCGCGGCCTTCGACGATCGGCTCGCCGAGGCCAACTATCCCAGCGTCGGTGTGTACTTTTAGGAACAGCCAGCGCGGCTTGACGAGGATGGTTTCGAGTTTCGTGATCGTGAGCTTCTTGCCGGCGCCGACCAGCTCCAGTGCGCGCTGGCGACCTTTTTGTCCTTCGCCGGGGACGCGTGGCGAGGTGGGCGGTTGCTGAGCCTCGGTCGCCGGCAACGACCAGAGCGCGGCGGCGCCTCCCGCAGTTCCCAGAAGCGAGAGCAAAAACGATCGGCGGTGTCGATGGAGCGTGGAGTCTTGTGGCATGGTGGTTCCCCGCATTGGAGAAGGTATGGCCGGAAGCGATTGCTTACCGACGTGAAACCGGGCTACAGCATACTGGGCGTGGGGTTGTGGGGCACGTCGGCCGCTTGGTCGTCTGGTTGCGGCTCTTGGCTGTATTCCCACCGGTCGTAGCCGGCCAGCGCGCTGCCTTGTTCGAACTTGGCGGCGCCGTCGGGGTTGGTTTTCAACGTGGCCCAGCGGACGTACGCGAGCAGTTGTTGTTCGGAATCGAAGGTGGCGGCGAGCTTCTTGTCGACGCGGGGCTTGGAGCCGTAGAGGTAGTACATGTTAGGGTTCAGGTTTTAGGGGTCAGGAGGCAGTGGGCGGCGTTTCGTTCATTATCGTGATTTGTGTTGGTTTTGAGTGCAAATGGGTCGGGAAAACAAGGGGTTTTTGCGCGGTGCGATGAACCACTCAGCGCGGAATTGAGGTGGGGTGCGTATTTCTCGGGGAAAACGCGGTATTTTAGGGTGTACGCGGTCGTCGGAAACATGCCGATTGAACCGCCAAGACGCCAAGGAACGGTCTCACGCGGGCTGTGACTAGCTCAGGGCGGTCAGAAGCCGGGGGTTCTTGAATATTATACATATGTACACTGCTCGTTGATACGGCGGTCGGCATGGGGAATGGAATGCTGGGTAATGACGAGTGGGGGCGGGGTGCGGAATGAGAATCCGGGGAAAATGCGTCCTAAAACTCGCGGTGGAATGCGAATCTGGTTATGCTCCAAGCGCCGGCACGGAGGATGACAGCACACCGCACTTTCTCGGTTCGCTCCCGCCACGCCGAACAACGACATTTTATGAAATCACTTCCCCATCTGCGCCTCTCTGCTTACGTCGCCGCGGCGGCCCTTATTGGTTTCGCGTCCTCGCCGATCCATGCCGCCGACCGGTTCTGGATCGCACCGAACGGGGGTCAATTCGGGGCCACCGCGTTTTGGTCCACGACGGCGGGCGGCCCGGGCGGAGCCAGCGTTCCCGGCCCGGCTGACACCGCAAATTTCACGCTAGACGAGACTTATGAGGTCGCCTTTCTTGCGGACGCGACGAACTTCATGCTCGACGTAGAAGATGGGGACGTTACTTTCGATCTCAGAGGCAGAACTTATACCGTGGCGTCGAATCAAGCCCAGTCTATCGACGTTGGCCTTCGCGATGGGCAGACGGCCCGCTTGACCGTACAGGGCGGCACTCTAGCGGTAGACACAAATGGGAAACAGGTTGTAATCGGCGCCTCGGATGGCGGCCCCGGCAGCAGCATCGGGTTTTTGACGATCACCAGCGGGGGGCACCTTGGCAACGCCACGGCCCGCCCCGACATCCTTGTTGGACGTTCGGGCGCCGGCACGCTCACGGTCAACGAAAACGGACGGATCGACGGCCGCACCTTCATCGTTGGAAGTTTCGGCGGGAATAACGGTACGGTGACAATCACTGGTCCGAGTGCGGTGGCGGATATCAGCGGGAATACGACCATCGGCCTAGGCGATTCGATCTTCGCCGGAGGCGCCGTCGCCGGCACGGTGAACGTGACCAACGGCGGCACGCTGACGAGCGCAGCGTCGGTCTTAATAGGCGATAACCTTGGCGCGCATGGCTCCGTGTCGGTCAGCGGCGCCGGCTCGTCGTGGATCATAGCTGGAATCTCCACCATTGGAGAGGACGGCGACGGCACGCTTACGATTACTTCCGGAGGGTTGGTCTCATCAGCAGCCGCCGTTACGCTCGGCAACACCTCAACGGGCTTCGGCACGGCGACTGTGACGGGCGCTGGCTCGCGCTGGAATCTGTCGAGCAACCACACGATCGGCGCAAGCGGCCTGGGCGTCATGACCATCTCCAACGGAGGCCAAGTCACGAGCAACAGCAATGCCGTCTTAGGCTCGGTGGCGGTCAGCGAAGGACGCGTGACCGTCACCGGCGCGGGGTCGCAATGGACGCTGGCCAACCCGCTCACCGTCGGTGACTCCGGCAAGGGGGAATTGACGGTTTCCGCCGGCGGCGAAGTCTCCACTTCGTTCGTTTTCCTAGGAAACACCGTGGCGGCCTCCGCGGGCGTGGCGACGATCACCGGCGCCGGATCGAAGCTCACAACCACCGGAAATGTGACGGTCGCCAACATCGGCGATGGGACGCTCAATGTCGCCGGTGGCGCCGAGGTCTATGTCGGGGGAATTCTCAATGTGAACGACCCGGCTGGTGGGCCGAGTGGCACGCTCAATCTCGACGGCGGCTCGATCTTCGTCGCCAGCAATTTCACCAACAATGGCAAATTCGACTTCACCGACGGCCTGTTGCAAGTGGCACGCAATTTCCAGCCGAGCGCGGCGGCGGCCGCATTCTCCATCAACGGCGCCGACACAGGCGATCTGCCCACGCTCGATCTCATCGGCTCCGGCGGCTTGTTGAACCTTGCGAGCATCACCGTGGGCGACAACCGCCGCGGGAAAATGCTGGTCCGCCAGGGCCGCGTGGTCGATCTCGGTTCCAACGGCGTGAACATCGGCGCCTTCGCCGGTAGCGAGGGCCTGCTTAGCGTGCAAAGCGGCGCGTCTCTGAGCACGACCGGCAGTGTGGCGGTCGGGGGCAATGGCGGCACTGCCGGCGGCACGGGCACGCTCGAAATCAGCGGCGGCACGGTCGATGTCAACACGCTGCGGCTTTTTAGAGACGGCACGATCAACCTCAACGGCGGCACGCTGGCAATAAATACGTTGCCCGTGCTCGACGGGCAACTCAATTGGACCGCCGGCACGTTGCGGTTCGATGCGCCGTTTTCTCTGACAAGCACCAATGTGCCGAAACTGCTCGGATCAGATGCAACGATTCGCGCCGGGCAGGTGCTTGCTTCCAACCCGGGCGTGGCCGTGACACTCCAGACGCCGATCGTCGTGGATGGCGGGATGCTCAGCGCCAGCTCGCTCGTCAACCAGGCCAGAATCGAAATCAAATCCGGCTCCATCGGCGCGGTGCAGAACAACGGGTTGATTGTCGGCGACGGCACGATCGACGGCGCGGTGACGAACGGCGCGGCGGGCACGATCCGCGTCGATGCCGGTGAGGCGATCTTTTTTACCGGCGCGGTTGCGCCGAATGCCGGCGAGCTGAACCTGGTTGGCGGCACGCTCGACTTCACAAGCGCGGTGACCAACAGCGCCAGCGGACGGATCAGCGGCCGCGGCACGCTCGATTTCAACGGCGGACTGACCAACGCGGGCAAGTTGCAGTTTTCCGGCGGGCCGACGGACATCTTTGGCAACGTCACATTCACGGGCGGCGCGGGGGGCGGCGAGATGATCAACTCCGGCGGCGGCAACGTGGTCACGTTCTACGACAACGTCACGCACAACGGCGACGAGATTCGCACTTCGCCGACGAACACGACGGTGTTCTTTGGCAACTTCACTGGCGCGGGTCCGTTCACGGGAACCGGGGCAGTGCGATTTGAAGGGACGTTCTCGCCCGGCAACAGTCCCGGTCAAGTCGCGATGGATGGAGATGTGGAACTATCGGCTGGTGCGCAATTATTGATGGAATTAAGCGGCGTTCGCGACGACCTACATGACCAATTGCAGGTGGGCGGAGAATTGTTGCTCGGCGGTTCGCTCGAAGTTACGTTGCTCGATGGTTTTGAACCGCGCTATGGCGACGCATTCGATCTGTTTGACTACGGTGCACTCTCCGGCCGATTCGACACGCTCGATCTGCCTATGCTTGGCGCGGGACTGATATGGGACACGTCAGCCTTGTACTCCACCGGCGCGATTATCGCGGTGCCTGAGCCAGCCGGTTGGATATTGCTGGTCGGCGTAATTGTCGCTGCTTGTCTGATCGCAGTGCGCCCGTGGCAGAGTGCAACAATTCGGAAACGCTTAGCGCTCAGCCTGCAAGCGCGGTAGCCCTTCCCGCGCGACGAACAGCGTCGCGACCTCGAACACGTCCAGGCCTCCGAGCGCTTGAATGGTAGAATTCCAATCCAGTCCGTGCGCCTTTGCTGTTTCGAAGAACTTCGCGAGCTGTTCCCCAAGCGGAGTCAGCGCAAAAGAATTCTCCGAGATCTTCTCGACGAGCTTTCCATGAAACTCCCGCTGAATCTCGTCCATGCAGAACAGACCGACGCTGGCAATCGTCTCGGCGTCATGGACTTCAAATAGATTGCCCGTCACCAACGCCTCACAAGCCTGGGCGTCCGTCATGTTTGTGATAAACGTCTGCGCCTGCGGGCTGAGCTGGGACCATTTACCGGACTTCTGAAGCCGCGTCATCAACTCGTCGCGATATGCCATGGTTTGCCTTGGATGAGAGTCCTTTGCCTGGGGGGGAGCGTTGGGCTAAGTTTAGCACTCCCTACTGCGTCCCACTCGCGTTATGCCGTGCAATTGCAGCTTACCGTGCCAGAGGCGCCAAGGTCAGACGATTTCTCTTGGGAGCCATCACGCAAATGGCGATTGTATTCACGATACTCGCAACCATCGCGGCAACGCTCGTGGCTTGGGCGCTCGTGAGAAATTTTTCGTCCGGCCAGCGCAAGATCGAGTATTGCATCGGCCCCATGGCGGTCGGCGAGCCGATCTTTGAGCGGTGCATGTCGCACCTATTGGGACCCCCGCTCGTGGCTGGTAATCGCATTGCGTGCTTGTTGAACGGCGATCAGATCTTTCCGGCCATGCTCGATGCTATTCGAGCCGCCAAAGAGACGATCACTTTCGAAACGTATATCTATTGGTCTGGAGAAATCGGGCAGGAATTCTCCGATCTGCTTGCCGAACGCGCGCGAGCCGGGGTAAAGGTTCATGTACTTCTGGACTGGGTGGGCAGCGCGAAGCTGGACAACGATGCTCTGGAGGAAATGAAACAGGCCGGCGTCGAGGTGGCCAAGTACCGCCCCTTGCGCTGGTATCATTTGTCGCGGTTCAACAGCCGCACGCACCGGAAGATTCTTGTTGTTGACGGCAAGATCGGGTTTACAGGGGGCGTGGGTATTGCAGACCAGTGGTCCGGGAATGCCGAGGGCCCCGAGCACTGGCGCGACTCACATTTTCAATTGGAAGGCCCTGCCGTCGCTCATCTGCAGGCCGCGTTTCTCGACAACTGGATCAAGACTCGGTCGAACGTTCTGAATCACGCGAGCTACTTTCCTGAATTACATACGGCGGGAGATACGTATGCGCAAGTTTTTAAGAGCTCGCCCAGCGAAGGCAGCGACAGCATGCGGCTGATGTATCTCTTGGCGATCACGGCGGCCGAGAAGCGGATTCTCATCGCCAACGCCTACTTTGTTCCGGACGACCGATCCGTGGCGGCGTTGGTGGCGGCGCGAGAGCGGGGCGTCCAAGTTGAAATCATCGTTCCGGGACCCAAGATCGACACCACAATCACTCGCCGCGCGTCGCGCTTGCGCTGGGGTCGACTTCTGCAAGCGGGTGCGGAGATCTACGAGTATCAGCCCACGATGTATCACTGTAAGGTCATGGTGGTGGATGATCGCTGGGTGAGTGTGGGCTCGACGAACTTCGACAATCGCTCATTCCGCCTCAACGACGAAGCGAACTTAAATGCGCTGAGCCAGGAGCTAGCTGTCGAGCAGTCCGGAATTTTTGAGCGGGACAAACGCCGCTCGCGCAAAGTCACGTTCGAGCAATGGAAGAACCGCCCGCTGCGGGAAAAAATTGTCGAAATGGCGGCCGGTCTGCTGCGGTCCCAAGTGTAGCACTTGTGCACTGAGCTGCGCCCATTTGGTTCGGTGACCGAGGCGAGGGAATAGGGAATCCGGTCGCGGACTGCGGATCGCACGCAGTTTGCGCTTGCGATGCTAGTACGGCGTCGCCCTGGCAAATGCGACAAACCACAACTCCACATTTGCAAACTGCCATAGGGACGGGACGACCACTCGAGCGTAACCGCAGCGGTCGCTCACGATGACTCCGCGGCTGCCAATCATGCGTTTGAAATAATGCCCTTGTGGTGGCGGTACAGGCTTTGCTTCCGTGTATCGCCGGTGGCTAACTTCCCAAGGAGTTTCTATGAAAAGTCTGGTATTAATCACACTGATCGTCGTGGGGATCAGCGGCTGCGACCGAACGTCCACCACTAAATCCAAATCGAAATCAACAAGCACCACGTCAACAACCACGCAACCTGACAATACCGCCATCAACGTGCGGGATCGCGATGCGAACGCGAAGACGCCAATTGACCAAAACGAGAATCAGGCCGATATCGACATAACGGCCAACATTCGCAAACAGGTCGTGGACACCGAGATGTCGGTGGATGCCCAGAATGTGAAGATCATCACGCAGGACGGTCAAGTTACCCTCCGCGGTCCGGTTAACTCGGCCGAGGAAAAGAAGCAAATCGAAGACATCGCCAACAGCGTGGCGGGGGCAGGCAAAGTAGTCAGTCAGCTGGAAGTTAAGTAAACAACCATCCGCTAAATCTGCGAACATTATTTAAGGAGTCGAGCAATGGCCAAAGCCGTTTTTTGCACCGTGAAAACTTCCAATCAGGCCACGCAAATTGTGGATCGCCTGAAGGCTGCGGGTTTTAGCAACAGGGATATCTCCGTTTTGATGTCGGATAGAGCCGGCACAAAGGACTTCGCGGTGGACAACGAAACGAAAGCCCCGGAAGGCGCCACAACCGGTGCTGGTACGGGTGCACTTTTGGGCGGGGGCCTGGGTTGGTTGGCCGGCATTGGTGCGTTGGCTATTCCAGGGCTCGGCCCGCTCATCGCGGCAGGCCCCATTATGGCAGCGTTGACCGGTGCGGCGGTTGGCGGCACCGTGGGCGGCCTCACCGGAGCGCTGATTGGCTTGGGCATACCGGAATACGAGGCCAAGCGCTATGAAGGTAAAGTGAAAGGCGGCCATGCATTGATATCGGTCCATTCCGAAGACGCCGCGGAAACGGATCGGGCCAAGAAGATTTTTGAGTCCAATGGCGCCGAAGACATCTCAACATCCAGCGAGGCAGCGGTGAGCGGAAAGCGCTGATCCTTTATTCGTGCCACCAAAACACGGCGGAGGTTTAGCCTCCGCCGTTTCATTTGAAACGCGTATTTCGGAATCTCACCCCGAAAGATAAGAGTGCATGTCGATTGCTTGACATCGCTTGTGGGTGTTTTAGAATCGCGGCTGCCGGAGGGCGGTTTGTCGGGGGATGCCGCTTGATGGATCGTTTGACCGTTGTTTTGTTGTTCGCCTGAAACACGGTCACGTCATGCACAGCATGACCTACGTCTTGGTGCGTCCGCGGTTGTTATGTCATGCACAGAGTGCATGACCTACCCATCAATCGGAGGCGGTCGTGCAACAGAAACCACCCGAAGTATCTGCCGGCTTCTCGCGCCGGGAATTTTTAAGAGGAGTCGGCGCCAGCTCGGTCGCCGCTGGCGGCCTGTTGGTCGCCGGAATGCCTGAAGAAGCCGCGGCCGCCGACTTCACGCAGCCCGTCGGTCCCGGCGAGATCAAGATCGCCTTGAGCATCAACGGGAAAGAGCAAAGCGTGTCGGTCGAGCCGCGCACGACGCTGTTGGACGCGCTTCGCAACCGGCTCGATCTGACCGGCGCCAAGAAAGTGTGCGATCGCGGCACGTGCGGCGCATGCACTGTGATCAAAGACGGCCGCACGATCTACTCGTGCACGGCACTGGCAATCGACGTGCAAGGGAGCAAGATCACAACCATCGAGGGGCTTGGTACACCCGACAATCTCAGCCCGGTGCAAGCCGCGTTCGTGCAGCACGACGGACAACAGTGCGGCTTCTGCACACCGGGTTTTGTCGTCGCGTGCACCGCGATGCTGAAGACGCATGCAAACCCCACGCCCGAACAAGTGCGGCTGGGACTGGGCGGCAATCTGTGCCGCTGCGGAACGTATGCGGGCATCAAGGACGCGATCGTTGAGGTCGGCCGAACAGCGTTCAATGGTCGGACATCCGGCGTGGGAGGCGCAACATGACCAGCGTGAATTGGCCCCCAAAAGAAAAACTCAAGCTGATCGGCGGCCGGAGCAACCGGCTCGACGGGCCGGCGAAGTCTAGCGGCGCAGCCAAGTACAGCCTCGATATTCAGCGGCCGGGTTTGCTGTATGGCAAGATCCTTGGCTCGCCGATCGCCGCGGGTACGGTCAAATCGCTCGACACCAAGGCCGCTGAAGCGCTGAAAGGCGTGGCGGCGATTCACGTGATGACCGAGCCGGGCAAACCAATCAATTGGGCCGGCCAGGAGATCGTCGCCATCGCCGCGGAGACGGAGGAGATCGCGGTCGAGGCGATCCGCCTGGTCAAGGCAGAGTACGAGCGCGGCAAGCCGCAGGTGGACGACACCGATCTGGCGAAGGCCGAAGGCCGACCGCGCACGCGCACCGACGGCGATCCCGAGAAGGCGTTCGCGGAAGCCGCGGGGACGATTTCCAACCGCTACAACGTGGCGATGATCACGCACTGCTGTCTGGAGCCGCACGGTCAGGTTTCGGAATTCAGCGACGGCGCGCTTAACGTCTGGCCCTCGACGCAAAACGTTTCGGGTTATGCAGGCCAACTCACGCAGGCATCGGGCTTGGAAGCCAACAAGATTCACATCGATTGCCAGTACATGGGTGGCGGCTTCGGGTCGAAGTTTGGACCCGGTTCGTGGGGCACCGCCTGTGTGGAGCTGGCGAAAAAAGCCGGCAAGCCCGTGAAGATGCTCTTGGATCGCGACCTGGAGCTGATGATCGCGGGCAATCGGCCGTCGGCAATTGCGGACGTGAAGATTGGCGGGGATAAGGACGGCCGCGTCACGGCGTGGGATTCGAAGGTATGGGGCACGGGCGGCATGGGCAATTACGGCGCGCCGCCGCTGCCGTATGTGTTCGCGTTCCCGAATCGCAGTACGCTTTCGCAAGGCATCAAAACAAACCGAGGGCCGGCACAGGCGTGGCGAGCGCCGGGTCATCCGCAAGGCTGCGCGATCACGATGGCGGCGATGGAAGACCTGGCGGCCAAGCTTGGGATCGACGCGCTGGAGTTTTATCTCAAGAACATCGAGTTCGCGCCAGAAGCGCTGCGCGAGACGTATCGCGAAGAGCTGAATATCGCCGCCAACTTGATCGACTACAAGCGCAAGGCACACCTCCGCGGCGACAAGACCCAAGGCCCGATCAAGCGCGGGATGGGAATCTCGCTGCACACGTGGGGCGGGCAGGGGCACAACAGCGCCTGCGACGTGACGATCAATCCCGACGGCTCAGTGATCGCGAACATCGGCACGCAGGACCTTGGCGTTGGAACGCGGACGTGCGTCGCCATTGTGGTCGCCGAGAGCTTGGGGCTTCCGCTTGAAGCAGTGCAGGTCAATATCGGCAAGAACTCGTATCCGGCATCGGGCGGATCCGGCGGCAGCACGACGATCGGCGGCATTTCGTCGTCGTCACGCCGCGGGGCAATCGCGGCCCTCGACGAGCTATTGAAGCGAGTGGCAGACGAGTTGAAGATCGCGCCGGACAAACTGGAAGCCGCAGAAGGAAGGATTCGCGAGATCGACAACCCGCAGAAGGGGATCGCCTGGAAAGACGCCTGCAAGCTCTTGGGTCAGATGTCGATCACGCAACAGGGGAAGCACGCGGCGGCGGCAAAGACTGAGCTGACCGGCAGCGGCGTCGGCGGTGTGCAGATCGCCGATGTCTCGGTCGATATCGAAACCGGCCTGGTGACGATGAACGAGATACTGGCCGTGCAAGATTGCGGTCTGATCATCGATATGAAGCTGGCCGAAAGCCAGGTTTACGGCGCGTTGATCATGGGCGTGACGTACGCACTGTTTGAAGAAACGGTCTACGACCAGCAGACCGGCCGGATGCTGAACCCGGACATGGAGTTTTACCGTCTGGCCACGCTGCCGGACGTCGGCAAGCTGCGAGTCCACATGATGACCGGCAAAGGCTATGACGAGCGCGGCGTGATTGGGCTGGGCGAGCCGCCGGTGATCTCGCCGGGCGCAGCGATCTCGAACGCCGTGGCCAACGCCATCGGCGTTCGCGTGCCGCACCTGCCGCTTACTCCCGATCGGGTTCTTGCAGCTCTCGAAAACGCGGAGGCCCGCACATGAACTCGTTTGAATATGCCAGCCCGACGGACTTGGACAGCGCGATTGGCATGTTGGGGAGCCGCTTCGGTGAAGTGGAAATCCTTGCCGGTGGCACCGATCTGGTCACGTCGCTCAAGCAGGGGATTGCCTCTCCCAAGCGCGTGGTGAGCTTGAAGGCGATTGCGAAACTGAAGGGAATTGAAGCAGGGGCCGACTCCGTTCGCATTGGCGCGATGACGCCGCTGGTGGATGTGCTGGAGCACGCTGAAGTTCGCAAACATTTTCCGGCGATTACTCAAGCGATCGAAGGAATCGGCAGCCCGCAGATCATCGCCATGGGCACGGTCGGTGGCGATCTCTGCCAGCGGCCGCGGTGCTGGTATTACCGGCAGGGCTTTGGTTTGCTTGCGCAGCTCGAAGGCAACTCGTTGATCCCCGAAGGTGAAAACCGCTATCACGCGATTTTCGGCAACCAAGGTCCGGCGTATTTTGTGAGCGCGTCGTCGCTCGGGCCGCCGCTGATTGCGTTGGGCGCGACGGTCGAAATCGTCGGCGCGAGGGGCCGCACGCGAACGGTGCCGGCCGCCGAGTTTTTTCAAGTGCCGCAAACCGCCGACGAGCGCGAAACGGTGCTGGCGGCCAACGAGATCGTCACTCGGATTTCGGTACCGGTGAAAAAACTGTTGAACGCGACCTATGAAGTGCGTCAGCGGCAAGGGCTCGACTGGCCGCTGGTGACGGCCTCGGTGGCTTTCCCCGCGAGCGGCCGAGGAGGCGAGGTCGTGCTGGGTCATGTTGCGCCGAAGCCATGGCGCGTTGCGGAAGCTACTGCATTACTCGATGGCAAGCGCCCGGACGAAGGATCGGCCGCTCGCGTTGGTGATGCCGCGGCCAAGGGCGCCAGGCCGCTCAGCAAGAATGCGTACAAGGTTCGGTTGGTAAAGACAGCCGTCAAGTGCGCGATCCTGGCGGCCGCCAAGCAACTGGAGGGTTAAGCCATGTCGGACGATCCCTGGACACGCCTCAGCGAAGCGCGAACGTGCCGGAACCTCCGCTCGAAGGAGATGTTCTACGACAATGGCATCCCGCTCGAGGACCGAGGGAGCAGCGGCATCTTCTGGTGCAGTCAGACCCAGAAATGCCTTGGGCCGGATAACACCTCGGTTTCCAGCGAGGATTGCACCGCCGAGCGGCCCTGTTACGAGCAATAGCCCACATTGGCGATTCGTGGCAGACGGCCCTATAATAAGGATCGGCTGCCGGTTCGCTTGATCGACCGGCAGCTTTGCACCGCCATCTCACAGACCAACTGTTTGCGATAGGAGACGCACTATGAAGAATCGAACGCTTTTCGGCGCGGCCCTGGCCGGCCTTGTCGTAAGTTTCGCTTTGGCCACCGCTGCTCCAGCGGCCGTCACCGGCGATTACGTTGAAATCCGCTCGTGCGATGTGTATACCGGCTCGTGCTTTGCCAACGCCGAGATGAACCTCGAAGGGCAGCAGGCCATCCTCACCTGGTCGATCCGCAAGGGCGAGCTCGACGGCGTGAAGCTCGACGGTTTGAACGTTGTGGCAGTCGTGCGTGCCGACGGTACGCTCGGCGACGTAGTTCGCTTTCCGCAGCCGGCCCGTTCGGTGCTGATTGTCGATTCCGCCGCCAGCGTCCAACAGCGAGACGCGCTGGTTCGCTTCGTGAAGAGCTCGGCCGGCAAAGTGCTGGGCGACACCGTGAAGATCGAAGCCGCCCCGATCGCGGTCGATGTATGCAACGCCGGCTGCCCGAATGACGGGTGCGCGAAGGTGAGTGCGGGCAAGCTTGTCGAGATCGAGACGCGCTGCCTCGGCGGGAAGGACCACGTTTGCGGGAACGAAGAGCTGTTTTATCCGCCGCTCGTGAAGGTTGCGTCGGCACGCGCCGCTTACACCACTACGGGCGCCTACCGCGGCGAAGGCCTTGGCACGCACTTTGACGAAGCCAACCGCCGCAGCGCTTATTTGGCGTCGTTCAGCCAATAGCGTCGCAGCATGCAAGTTGCATTAAATCACTTCGCCGTGGCAATCGGACGCCTCCCTTGCCACGGCGTTTGTTTTTGGGATGATCGCGAGAATGGATTCCTCAGTCCTCAACGGGAAGTGTCTCGATGAATCGCGTACTCACGATTGTATTGGTGGTTGTCGCCGTTTGCTGTTCTCCGGCCTTGCCCACGGCGCTCTTCGCGGCCGACGCGGCGAAGCTGGCCGTGGCGACTGCTGAGCCTCCCAAGGAAATCGCCGAGCCGATCCGTGCGGTGCTCGATGGCAAGGTGATTCGCCTATCGACCGGCGACAAGCCGTTCTTCGAGTTCTGGTTTCGCAAGGAGCTACCGCTGGCCGAACAGCCCGCCGGCGGAACGCTCGGGCTGACCACGCTCGCGGAAGGCACGATCCTTGGCGTCGTGCGTGTTGATGGCGAGCGATACGACTTCCGCGACGAGGAGATCCCCAGCGGCGTGTACGTCGTGCGGCTGGGTATCCAGCCTGAGGACGGCAACCATCTGGGCGTCGCGCCGACGCGGACGTTTGCGCTTTTGATCTCCGCGAAGCAGGACACGAAGCTCGAACCGATTCCGCACAAGGAGCTGATGAAGATCGCGGCCACGGTGAATGCCGCCAAACACCCCAGCAACCTAAACTTGCAGCCCGTCGAGAAGGCGGACGGCGAGTTCCCCCGTTTGGCCGAGCACAATGACGGCCAGCACAAAGTGGTGCTCTTGAAACTTCCCGCGCGCGTCGGCGATTCGCATTCGACGCTGACGTTTGCACTTGTCTACGAAGGCACGGGCCAGATCTAGGCGGCCTCAAATGACGATGAACCGCTTCACGCACGTAACGCGATTGTGTTGTTTCGCTTGCTGGCTTTTGGTGACAATCGGCACGGTACGCGTTCGTCGCCGAAGAACCACAAGCGACAAGCCAAACGAAGCCGGCCGAGATTCGCGTGGGGATCGACGAAGGTGATATCCGCGGCGCCGATCATCGCGCGTTACAGGCGGCGGTGGATTATGTCGCGGGCCTGGGCGGAGGCACGGTGTTTGTCGGACCCGGAAGATATGAGATGCGGAACGCCCTGAAGCTGCGTGACAACGTCCATTTAATCGGCGTTCCTGATGAAACGATCCTGGTGGCTTGCGACGGTTTTGCGTCACCGCTTTCGGCCGACGGCGATGCCAACGAGCGGCGAGATCACTGTGGAGGATCCGTCCGGATTTCGTGTCGGCGACGGAGTGTCGATCGAGGACCGCGATTCGGGCGGTTTTGAAGTGACCACGGCGACGCTGACCGCTCGAGGCCGATCGCAACTCATTTAGCTTGTCGGCGCCCTTGTACCTGGACTACATGGTGTCGAAGAAAGGCGACGGCCAGGCTTGCGTTTCCAGTCGTGGGCGGTTGGAACGTCAAGAACGCGTCCGTGGAGCGGCTGACGATCGAGGGCAACCGCGAGAAGGCACAGCCGCTGAACGGCTGCCGCGGCGCGGGGATTTATCTGTTCGAGTGCGACAAGGTCGCGATCCGCAACTGCACGGTGCGCGACTACCGCGGCGACGGAATCAGCTTTCAGGTGTCGCAAAACGTCACCGTGGAGGAGTGCCTGTCAGAGAACCACGAAGGACTTGGGATTCACCCTGGTAGCGGATCGCAGCATCCGGTTGTGTGTCGTAATCGTTCGATCGGCAACGGCGGCGACGGGCTGTTTGTCTGCTGGCGCGTCAAGCATGGATTGTTCGCGGACAATGAGATTCGCGACAACAAGAATGCAGGCATCTCCATCGGCCACAAGGACACTGACAATCTGTTTCGCAACAATACGGTAGCTCAGAACTCATTAACGGGGATTCTATTCCGCAACGAGGCGGAGGCGATGGGCGCCATCGCAATGTGTTCGAGAACAACCGCATTCTGGACAACGGCGGCGGGCGGAATTCGAAGGCGGCCGCGGTTTTGATCGAGGGTCACCATCATGACCTGGTCTTCCGCGATAACACGATTGGAAATTCCCAATCGGGCGGAAAGACCGCCGTCGGCATTCTGTCGGGCAAAGACGCCAAGAACCTCAACGCCGAAGGCAACAAGTTCCTCAACATTGAGAAGCGGATTGAGACGGCCGGTAGCTTGTTGTTGAGAAGCATATCGAGATCAACTGCAACGTACTCGACGTTCCAGATCCTGCTTGAGTGGGATTCCTAAAGCATAGTGAGCAGGCCAAACCAGTGTTCCGAAAAAGATGAAAAGCCGAGTTCTGATTGGCGGAGTCATGCTTTTGGCGGTCGGCAGTGTGGCGTGGGTTCAATTGCGTCCGCCGATCGAAGAGAGGATATGTGATCGGCTGGCGATATCGAAACGGCTGGAGTATGTGGGACGCCGCTTTCTACAAGATGGCGGAAGTATTGTTAATGTATTTGTAATTGATCGTCACGAATTGCTGACACTGGCTATTGCTGCACGCGATCAGGAATCGAATCCACCAAGGGCCCTTTGGATTTCAATGACCGACATTGGGGCAGTCCGAGTGCAAAGCGGTGAACCAGTCATAGCACGGGTACTCGATATCATCTCATCTCGGGCAAAAGTATCGCCCGAGCTTGATGTTGAAGTAGATGAGCGTGCGAGTGATCGAACCTACAATGAGCTAATACAACTTCTGATTGCGATGGAGCAGGGCTCGAAAACAGAGACAGCTAATCCATGAGCGGACTAATAGCGAGAGTGAACCATTAGGCCTTTGCCTTCTTGGCCTTGGCGGATTTGGCTTTGGCTTTTTGCTTGGCGGGTTGCTCCTTGGGCACGCTCGCAGGAGCTTGCTCGGCGTTCCACTTTTCATAGAGCGCGAGGAGTTCTTTGGCTTTCTCGGGCTCGTCGGCCGCCAGGTTCTTCGACTCGCCGATGTCGGCCGCCAGGTTGTAAAGCTCCGGCTCTCGGCTGCCGCCGTTGCCGACCACGAGCTTCCAGTCGCCGTGACGGATCGCCCATTGATTGCCGAAGCGCCAGTAAAGCGTTTCGTGCGGCGCGCCGGTGTTCTCGCCCGTTAGATACGGCAGGAGGTTCACGCCGTCGAGCTTCCACGCGGGATCGACGCTGACGCCCGCGGCAGCCAAACAGGTCGGCAGGATGTCGAGCTGAATGACGGGGTGAGTCGTACGTCTTTCCCGCGGGCAACTTGCCTTTCCACTGCACGCAGAACGGCACGCGCACGCCGCCTTCCCAGGTCGAGGCCTTGAAGCCGCGCAAGGGGCCGTTGCTCGACGTCGTCTGCCGCGTCGGGCCGCCGTTGTCGGAGAGGAAAAAGATCAGCGTGTTCTCTTCCTGGCCGAGGTCGCGGAGTTTTTCGAGGACTCGGCCAACGGCGTCGTCCATCGCCGACATCATCGCGGCAAACGTTCGCCGCTTCTCATCTTCGATCGTGCGCAAAACGGTCCAGATACTTCTGCGGCGCCTGTAGCGGCGCGTGCTGAGCGTTAAAGGGCAGGTAGAGAAACCACGGCTGGTCCTTGTGTTTCTCGATCCAATCGACCGCACGCTCGCCATACGCGTCGGTCGTATAAAAGCTATCGTCTTCCACGCGCTGCGATGTCCGGCGACACGCGCGAGTCCACGAATTGCGTCGGATGATAAAACGGCGTGTTGGCAAGCGTTCCGTAGAACTCGTCGAAGCCGCGCTGGATTGGGCGGTACTCCGGGTTGCGGCCGAGATGCCACTTGCCGATCGCGCAGGTCGCGTAGCCGGCGTCTTTCAGGCGATCGGCCATCGTCTTTTCCGAAAGCGCCAGGCCGCGTTGGTTCGCGACGCTGTTGAACTCGTGACCGAACCGCGTCTGGTAGCGGCCCGTCAACAAGTCCCGGCACGCGTGGGGCTGCAATACGGACCGGAGACGTAGCCCTGCGTGAACCGAACGCCGTTGGTGGCGATCGAATCGATGTGCGGCGTGGGCGTGTCTTTCGCGCCTTGAAAGCCGATCTCGCCCCAACCCACGTCGTCGCAGAGAATGACGAGCACGTTCGGCTTCCGCTCGGCTGCATCGATGGGCGTTGCCACAGCGCCAAATACACAATCGCCACACACGAACAAGCAAAGATGTCGAAGCATGAAAGGCTTCCCAAGTTAGGTGACATGTCGCGCGCGTTTTCAAACGGCGCAACCACGAATTGTTGAATTGACAGCTAGAATACTGCCGCCGCGCTGCCGGTTTCAAACAGTATCGCTCTCGCTTCGCAAAAAGTCCTTGACTTTCAGCTGTTTCAATTGGTTAACGTATCGGTCGGTGTTGATCGTTTGCGCGGAACTAGTCTGCGCGGACATCAACATCCTCAGTATTCATTACTCAACGACTTCCCGCCTTTTAGACAGCGTTGCCGCAGTCGGCGTCTCCGAGCATCCCCTGTGCGGAGTGAGTGCGGCGGTTAAGAGTGCCGGTCACCTTGGTCGGCTTCGAGTAGTCTCACGTGGCTGCGTCCGCCGCGACGGACGTGTTTCGAGTTTCTGGCTCCGACGAACCCTGTCGAGGCGAGAGACTCGCCGGCGTGGTTGAGATTTCCTTCCCGTTTTACCCGCGACACGATGTCGAATTTTCGTCGAATCATCGGCCCTGCAAGCGCACTCGTCGCGGTGCTTTGGGCAATTTCGGCTCGAGCCGCCGAGCCGCTCCATGCGCGAATCGACCAGCTTATCGCAGCCGCCACAGTTGGCCCGGCCTCCCCAATCGCCGACGATGCCGAGTTTTTGCGTCGCGTCTATCTGGACCTGAACGGCGAAATACCTTCGCCCGCCGCGGCACGCGAGTTTCTCGACGACAAATCACCGGAGAAACGGACGGCTCTCGTCGATCGGCTGCTGGCCGGCTCGGCCTATCCGCGCCACATGGCGGGCGTATTCAACGTGATGCTCATGGAGCGCCGCGCGGACAAGGTCATACCGCAGGCGGAATGGCAGCAGTATCTCCGAGCGTCGCTGGCGGCCAACAAGCCCTACAACCAGCTTGCTCGCGAAATCCTGGCCGCCGACGGCACTGACCCGGCGCTGCGCCCGGCCGCAAAGTTTTATCTCGACCGCGACGGCGATCCGAACCTGCTGACGCGCGACGTCGGCCGCATTTTCTTCGGCCGCGATTTTCAGTGTGCACAGTGTCACGATCACCCGATCATCGACACCTACTACCAGGCCGACTACTACGGGTTGTTCGCCTGCTTCAACCGCGGAGCGTTGTTCACCGATAAGGACAAAAAAGTTTTCTACGCGGAGAAAGGCGAAGGCGGCGTCGCGTTTGAATCAGTGTTCGACAAGGACGCAAAAGGAAACACGCGGCCGCGGCTTCCCGGCGGCGCTGCAGCTTGCCGAGCCACAATTCGCGCCGGGAGACGAATACACCGTGAAGCCGGCCGACGGCGTGAGGCCGGTGCCCAAGTACAGCCGCCGCGCGCGGCTGGCCGAAGAAGCTACCTCCGGCGCGAACCGCGCATTCAACGAGAACATCGCCAATCGCCTTTGGGCGCACATGCTCGGCCGCGGGTTGGTCGAGCCGCTCGACTTGCATCACGTGGACAATCCGCCCTCGCACCCGGAGTTATTGGCGCTGTTGACCGATGAACTGGTGGCGATGAAGTTCGACGTGAAGGTGTTCCTGCGCGAGATCGCGCTTTCGCAAACGTATCAGCGCTCGATCGATTTGCCGGAGCAGCAATTGAGCGCTCCGGACGACCGTCTCGCCGCCGAGGCTACGGCGCTCGAGGCGGAGCTGCAAAAGCTCACTAGCCTGGCCGATGAGTCGAGCAAGACCGTCTCGCAAGCCCACGATGAGCTGGTCGCATCGCGCGCCGCGGCCGTCGCCGCCGCCGGTGAGGTGACCAAGCTTGCGACCGCGATGGCCGAAACCAAGAAAGCGGCCGACGCCGCGCAGCAAGCGCTGGCGCAGGCGCAAGCCGCTCTTGCCGCCAAGCAAGACGTCGCCACGGCGGTCACCGAGGCCGCCACACAGACCGAGCAAGCCGCACAAAAGCTGCCGCAGGAGAAGCCGCTGACCGAAGCCGCCGCGAAGTTCCGCGAGCGCGCGACACAGCTTGCCGCTGAAGTTGCTGCGCGCGGCCAAGGCCGCCACCGAAAAAACGGAACCAGCCAAGGCCGCCTCGGACAAGCTCGCGGCGGAGCAAAAGGCCATCGATGACGCCGGCGGCAAAGAACGCTCCGCGGGCACTCAGGTCGAGGGCTTGGAAGCTAAAAGCGCTGCGCGCTGGCGAAGATCCAAACCGATCGCGCGAAAGCAAAACAGGTCGAACGCAGGCTGCAAGCGATCAAATCGCTAATTGCCTATCGCGTCGCCAAAGCGGCGCGCGACGCAGATCAGGCGTCGCTCGCCAAGGTGGATGCCGACCTGGCTGGCGTCAAGCAGGGCCGAGACAAGCTCGCCGGCGAATTGCCTGCCAAAAATACTGCCTTGGAGCAGACGCAAAAGCAGCACGCGGAAGCA
The DNA here is from genome assembly GCA_963829655.1 of Pirellulales bacterium. Classification (GTDB taxonomy): domain Bacteria; phylum Planctomycetota; class Planctomycetia; order Pirellulales; family JALHPA01; genus JBBDYH01. The sequence continues at coordinate 2,166,974 of CAWHJG010000002.1, read as the reverse complement.
ATGAAGGCTCTCTCGGAGACACAGCAACAGTTTGCGGTGAAGAACGACGCCAGCCAATCGCTCGCCGCGGCCGCCGCGAAAGCCGAGGTCGCTCGCCAGAAACTGCCCGCCGACACCGAGCTGGCACAGGCCGCGCAAACGGTGAAAACGCGCGCCGATCAGCTCGCTGCCGAAGTCGCCGAGGTACAAAAGCAGCTTGCCGCTCTGCAGCAGGCCGCCAATCAAACAGCCACTGGCGTCGCCGCGGCCAAGCAAACCGTCGATGCGACGACTGCCGAAATCACTAAGCTCGATGGACAAGTTCCCGCGCTGGATTCACAGCGCAAGGCAGCGGCCGACAAGCTGACCGCCAATCAACAGGCGCTGGCAAGCGCGGCCGACGATCTGCTTCAGCACGAGACGCGGCAGTTGCGACCGCGGCGCTCAAGCCGCTCACGCCAGAGCAACTGGCGCGAACCACGATGCGCGCCGTTGGACTGACCGATCAGCTTCGCGCGGCGTCGGAGGCCGAGATCAACGCCAAGACGCCGCTGACCGACGCCATCCGTAACGATCCGGCTCAGATGGCCGCGCGCAAGCAGCAGATCGAAGAAGCCACCGACGCCAAGCTACAAGCCAACGCCGCGCGGTTCGTCGAATTGTTTGCGACCGGCGCCGGCCAGCCGCAGGATTTTTTCGCGACCGCCGACCAGGCGCTGTTCTTTGCCAACGACGGACTCATTCGCAGTTGGCTTGCGCCGCCGGCGGCAACCTCAGCGAGCGTTTGAACAAACTAACCGAACCGAACGCGCTGGCCGAGGAGCTGTATCTAAGCATACTCACGCGACGGCCGAGTGAAGCCGAAACTGCAGAGGCTACGAGCTATCTCGCAGCGCGCGCGAATGAACGACCGGCGGCGGTGCAGGAGCTGGCTTGGGGACTGATCACCTCGCTGGAGTTCCGGTTCAACCACTAAGCAATGGATTCGTCGTGGAAGGTTCAAAAGGGGACAGGCACCTCGCCACGACCTCGATTCAAAACTCAAGACTTGTTGTGGGCTCGGAGCCAGTCCCCTTTTGCTCGTCATTCCACCTGGCACAAAGGAGTCGGCCATGAAATGCTCATACGCTTGCGGATCCAACGAACACCGGTTGGCGCGCCGTCAATTCCTGGGCAATCTGGCAGCAGGCGCCGGCGCGGTCGCGGGCGGCCTCGGATGGCTTGCTCGTCCGCTGGCGGCCGAGCAGCTTGCGAAGCAGCACAAGCGGATCGTCGTCATCAACATGCACGGCGGCCTGAGCCAATTGGAAAGCTGGGACCCCAAACCCGGCGTTGAAACCGGCGGCCCTTTTCGTGCCATCCCCACGTCGGTCCCCGGCCTGCACGTCAGCGAGCTTTTGCCGCAGACGGCTAAGCAAATGCACCACCTGGCCGTCGTCCGGGGCGTGAACACCAAGGAAGATGATCACGGCAAAGGCACGTATCTGATGGTCACCGGCCGCCGGCAAACGCCCGCCGCCGACTACCCGCAAATCGGCGCGGTCATGGCCAAGGCGACTCGCCGGCGACCATTCGCTTCCGGGCCATATCCTGATCACGCCCGGCGGCGGTGGCGGACGCAGCAACGACGCGGCGTATCTCGGACCCAAGTTTTCGAGCGTACAGCTTAGCGGCGGCAATCCGCTGCGCAACTCGGTCCGACCTGACGGGCTGACGCTCACCGCCGACGAACAGCGGCAGGCGTTGCGGCGACAAAACAACGTCCGCTTTGCATCGCGCCGCCGCACGGCACAGACCGACGCCTACACGCAAAGCTACGAACAAGCGCTGCAACTCATGCAGCAAAACGAAATCTTCGACGTCTCGAAGGAGCCGGAGAAGGACCACGAGCGCTTCGGCAAGTACGACTTCGGCCGGCATTGCCTGCTTGCACGGCGTCTATTGGAGAAGGGCATCACCTTCGTCCAAGTCTCGCACTCGAACTACGACACGCACAACGAGAACTTCAACTTTCACCTGGAGCAGCTTGGAGAGTTTGACCGGTCGTTTGCCTCGCTCGTTTCCGACCTGGTCGAGCGCGGGCTGTGGGAGAGCACGCTACTGGTCGTGCTCTCTGAGTTCGGCCGCACGCCGAACATCAACGTGTATGCGGGCCGCGATCACTGGAGCGCGGCCTGGAGCGTGGTGCTCGGCGGGTCGCGAATCCAGCGCGGGGCGGTGATCGGCAAAACGAACGAGAAGGGAACGGCCGTGACCGATCGGCAGGTGGATCATGCGAATTTGTTCCACACGTACCTGGAGGCGGTTGGGATCGACTCGACCGCGACGTTCGACATCGGCGGGCGCGACGTGCCGATGGCCGACCCTGCCGCGACGCCGATCAAGGAGCTGCTGGCATAACCATGGCTGAACCAGCACCGCCGCCGAACGCGAACCCGCCTGCGCCAGCCGCCGCGCCGGCGCCAATCAAAGCGGATCCGCGCTGCGCACGTCACCGTCCAATGGCCGCACACCAGTCCGCTGTTGTGTTGCCGGTTCGACCCGCCGGGTAAGTTCGTGTTCGCCGGCTGCGAGGACCACAGCATTCAGCGGTGGGACCTGAAAAGCGCGGCGAAGGTTGGGCTTACGGGTCACGAAAGCTGGGTCAACGACCTCGCTTTCACGCCCGACGGAAAGACGCTCGTCTCGGCCGCATGCGATGGGCGGCTCATCTGGTGGTCCGCCGATTCCGACAAGCCCGAGCCATCGCGCAAGATCGACGCACACGCGGGTTGGGTCCGCTCGGTTTCGATGAGCGGCGACGGTAAGTTGTTGGCCAGCGGGGGCAACGACCGGCTGGTGAAGATCTGGAATCCGACGGATGGGTCGCTGGTGCGCGAGCTAGTGGGTCATGAGAGCCACGTGTATACGGTGCTGGTACATCCCAACAACCAGTGGGTGATCTCGGGCGATCTCAAGGGGCAGGTCAAGCAGTGGGAATTGGCGACAGGCAACTTGATGCGCACGTTCGACGTCAAGTCGTTGCACTCTTACAACGGCGGACAGCAAGTCGATTTCGGCGGCGTGCGGTCGCTGGCCATGAGCGCCGACGGGAAGCATCTGGCGTGCGGCGGGCTGCACAACGCGAGTAACCCGTTGGGCGCGGTGCACGATCCCTTGGTGCTGTTATTTGAGTGGGAGTCGCAGAAGCTGCTGCAGTCGCACGTGGTGAGCGATCTGAAGGGGGCGGCCTGGCGGTCGCTGTTTCACGCGGAGGGTTTTTTGATGTCGGTGTGCGGCGGCAGCACCGGCGGGCATCTGGCGTTCTGGAAACCCGACAAAGCGGCAGAGTTCCATAAGTTCGCGTTGCCGAGCCTGGCGCACGACGGCGATCTGCACGCCGATGGACTACAGGTGGCGACGGCGCACTACGACCGGCATTTGCGAATCACGCGATTGGCGGCGAAAGTGGCGTAGGACGCATAAAAGGGGACAGGCACCTCGCCACAACGTTGTGTAGCGATAAACGGTCTGATGGTGGCTCGGAGCCAGTCCCTTTTGCTACTCGCTCGCAGTCGGCCGCGCCCAAGTCTGGTTCCGTTTGTACCGGTTTGCGCGTTCGACGACGACCGCGTCCTTGCTCGTGGCGATCACCTTGTCGAGCGCCTTGTCGAACTCCGCCTTGTTCGGCTGCCGCAACCCGCGATGATGCGCCAGCTCCACGACCGATTCGCACGCCAATTGGGCAAACTCCGGCTGCTCCAAAAAGGGCGCCAGGAACCTTAACGCCTCGACCGTGCGAATCGCCCGCGCCCGCCTGAGCACCTGACTTCGCTCGGCGTCGCGCGTGCACATTTCCATCGCCTTCTTCAAAAGCTCCAACCGTTCGCTATCCGGCCGCTTGTCCGGCAAGGGCGCCACGCGAATCAGCGCCGCCAGTGCCATCGCGCGATGCTCCGGGTGTTCGTCGGCCTTGGCCAATTCGATCAGCCGTGGCGCCACCGACGCATCGGGCCAGTTGCACAACGCACGCAAACCCGCCTCGTGCCGCTGCGCATTGTGGTCGGCAAGCGCCGCTTCAACCGCTTTGAGCGCGGCTGCTCCGCCGACTCGGCCCAGCGTAGGCACGATTGCCAGCCGATCCGGATCGCTTAGCTCGTTCATCGCAGCCAGCAGCGGCTCGGCTCGCTTGTCAGCATCCGCAATCCGGCCGCAGACAGCCATGATCGCGCCTCGGCCGCGTCTCGCTCGGGGCCCTTTTGGGCTTTTAGCACGCCGGCGACCATGCCCGCGATGTGTTCGGGGCCGCCAATTTGCGCAAGCGCCACCATCGCCGCGGCGCACGCCCCGGCTCGTTATCGGTGGCAGCGGTCAGGATTGTGGGAATCGCGGCAAGCGCGAGGCGTACCGCCAGGATGTGGATGAGCGCCACGCGGGTGTCGGGCTTACCGTTTTTGAGGGCGTCAGCGAGGCCTGACACAACGTCGTCGCCAGGCATGCGAACGAGGCTTTTTCGCGCGGCCTCCTGTTCGGATTTTGAGCCACCGTCGAGCAATGGCATCAAAAACGGGAGGTCGCTGGCGTCGCCGAGGCGACCGAGGGATTCGATGGCGGCAACTTTCGCTTCGACACTGGTGTTGTTGTTAAAGGTCTGCAATACCGCCGGTTTCGCAGCCTTGTCGCCGCGGTCGGCCAAGGCGCGAGCAATTCCATCTGTATCGCGGGCGGCAATGAAGCTAATTTCGCCGCGAACTTTTTGGTCGCCACCTCCCCTTTGGCCTCCGTGCGCACCTGCTCGAGCGCCAACGCGCGGATTTCCTTGTCTTGGTCGGCCAACAGGGTGAGGATCAAATCCACAGCGTCGTCGTCCGCAGCGTTGACCGTGGCTGATGCGCCGCCAATCAAGAGAACGATTGTGAGCGAGACGATGGCGCGCAGTTGTAGACAATGGCAAAACACGTTGCTGCTCCAGCTCAAGAACGATTTATTCTTTCTTCCCGGCAGTCGCCAGCAGGCCGCGAGTCGCCGCCAGGCGAACGTGCTTCGGCTGATTCTCGCCGGCCAGCGATCGGTATAGCGCCAACGCTTCGGCCTTCTTGCCCGCAGACAGTAGCGCCTCGGCACACGCCAACCGCGCGTCCGTTACCGCCGCATTCGCGTCATCGTGCGAGGGCTTCGCACTGGCCAATGCGTTTGCCGCCTCGCCGGTGCGAATATCGCCAAGCGCCAATGCCGCCGCGCGTGAAACCGCTGCGTCGCTATCGCCAACGAGCGCCGCTAGCTCTTTCACGCTCGACGCATCGCCGCGCGAGCCCAGCGAACCGATGATGCCGATCTTCAGCCCGCTGGCCACCTTCGACAGCGCATCGCGCAGGGCCTTGGCCGCTTCCGGCGCGGGAATTCGCTCGAGCGCAAACCGCGCCATGTGCGAATTGTCCTTGTCGGTCAAAAGCGCCGCCAGCGCCGGCACCGACGCCGCCGTGCCAACCACCATCAGCTTGCGGCACACATAGTCCTTCGCGTCGCGCGATACCGAGCTCGCCAGCACCGCGGCCAGCCGCGTCTCCAAATCCTTCCGCGCCGCCGCGTCGCCGTGGGTCTTCACGACCGCGTCGTCGATCGGCTGCAAGACCTTGGGTTCCGTACCCCAGTCGTATTTCTTCAACGCATCAAAGGCCTGGTCCAACATATTCTTAGTCCTTATATGGCAAGTTTGTTTGTATACAGGATCAAAACCGGGGACTTAGCAGGACTACAACAGCCACGGCTCGCGCCGCGCACGATCGAGCAGGCGGTTCGCCTCCTCGTCGCCGGGGAACTCCTGCTTGGCCGCGTCCCATTTCAGCGACCGCTCAAGCTCGTACGCGATGATGCCCAGGTGGCTCACGGCCACGCTGTTCACCGCGAACTCGATGTCGCGGAACGGCCGCTCGCGGGACTTCACGCAAGCAATAAAGTCGCCATAAATCCCGCCCTGACCCTTATAGCTCGGCACCGGCTTGGCCTCGCGCTTTTCGCCGGGCGTGCCTTCCACCGCCAGGTTCTCCGTCTTCGGACGGTTGTGCGTCATCAAGATGCCGTTGGGATAACGGAACGTCAGCCACTTGGCGCCGTTCTCATTGTGGTACTTCACTTCCTCCGGCTGCAGCTCGCGGACGTCGACTGCGAACGTCGCTCCGCCGAAGTGATGCGCCCCCAGTCGGTCATGCCGCCGCCGGAGTAGTCAACATACGATCGCCAGCTTCCGCCGCTGGTGCCGAAGTTGCCGTCGCACCGCGCCTTGTTGTACGGCGCCCACGGCGCTGGGCCGAGCCACATCTCCCAGTCGATATCGTCTGGCGTCTGCTGCGCCGGCAAGTTGCAAAGCTGCGACAGCGGGCCGACGTTTACGTTGATCCACTTGATCGGGCCCAACTCGCCCCCCCAGCACTGATCGACGATCTTGCGATAGTCCTCCAGCACGCGCTGGCTGCCGCCCGATACCACGCGTGCATATCGCCGCGCCGCCTCAACCATCAGCGGCCCTTCGCGCAGCGTTCGCGTCTCGGGCTTCTGGCAATACACGTCCTTCCCGTTGCGGCACGCTTCGACCACCATGATCGCGTGCCAATGGTCGGGCGTGGCGATGTGCACCGCGTCGATGTCGCTGCGAGCCAGCAGCTCGCGGAAATCGGCGTAGGTCTTGCAGTCGCTGTTGCCATATTTCTTGTCGGCCTTGTCCTTCGCGGCGTTCATCACACCCTTGCGTGCGTCGCACACGGCGACATATTGCACGTCGCGGCGGCCAAGAAACGCCCCCTGATCGCCCGAGCCCATGTTGCCCAGGCCGATTCCGCCCATCACGATGCGATCGCTGGCCGGCGGGACATCGGCGTTGCCCAGCGCGGTGGAAGTAATCACGTACGGCGCGGCGACCGCCGCCCCCGCGGTCTTCAGAAAATCGCGGCGCGAAGTAGTGCTATGAGTTCCCATAATTTTTCCCCTCTGGAGGCGTCTTGAACCCGGACCGTTAACGCGATCCCCAACTCAACTCGAAAAAACCCCCGAATCGCTGGCCATCACCTTAACACGCCGCCCCACGATCCTCCAGTATCCATGGAATTTCTTTAGAACGGGGGGGGTTGGGTGGCTGTGTTTTGCCGAGACTGGGTGCCTGTGTTTTGCCGCGGCAAAATACAGCATTCGTCATTCGTCCTTCGTCATTGTTTCGTCATTCTGATTTCGGCATTCGTCATTAGCTGCCCATCGTCTACCGCGCGTACTTCGTTACCATCGCCACCGCGACGAAAGCGCATACGACGAACACCGCCCACCACAAAACCCAGTGCCACGTTTCGGGCCAGCGTCTCTCGTTCATACTGCCATTGTACCAACCTGGATCGGTGCGTTCCTACGCAAGCAGTGCGAGGACCACGTAGCTCAGAAGCCAGCCCGTGACGATCCAGTATCCCACCCAAAACACTCGCTCCGGTGTCCCGCGACAAACGCTCGGCACAACAGCCAGTGGCTTCTCCTGCGGCACTGCGTACGGGTTCTCGTCCATACGCGTATTCTAGCCGCGACCGCCGGCTACATGCGCCACGGGTGCCACTGTCCCGCGCCACGGGACGGTGCCGCCGCCGCTTCGACGAACGCACGCACCATCGGAGGGGTCTTGTTCGCGAGCGCCGCACGTTCGGGTTGAAACAGCGTCGCCACAAAGAACGGATGCCCGTCCAGCTCCACCGCGCGGACTTCCCCCTCGTTGTCTCGCCCAACGATCCGCAGCGGACCGTCTTTGAAGATCCACTCGTTAGGACGCGCCAACCCGTACGAGCAGTGGTACTCCTCGACAACCGACGACGTGCCATAAGCCGCTTCCAATCGCGAACCTGCTTGAAGCGTCACTGCCCCCGCCTGCTCCACGAGTGCACAGGAGAGCGGAGTGATCAACGGATCGGTTGCATGCTGATCCGCCTCCGCATGCGCGGCGTTCGCGACTCCCAGCACGTTCTGTGCGTACTCAAGGAGCGCATGCTGGAAACCTCCACAAGTTCCCAAAAACGGCCGTGGCCGTTCCCGCGCGAAGCGAATCGCAGCGAGCGCCGCCTTGGTATCGGCGTACGGGCTGGCCGGCACGCACCAGATACCCGCGGATGCTTCCAGAGTGCGTTCGGGATTGGGTCCCAGCTTCGCAGTGTGATGCCATGTAAACCGCACTTCGACGCCCAACTCGTCACCAGCACGTTCGAGTGCGAGCGGAATCGCCCGGTGCGCCGTTACGTTCGCGTCGAAATCGCCGATCAGAGAAATGTGCACCAGGTTGACTCCGACACACCCCAAAGGGGTTTCACAATAAAGCACAGGCTCAACGCGCGAGCGGCGCAGCCTGGGTAACCGAACCAATAACGCGCACAAACCCCAACGGGGTTTCACGCCGCCCAACCACCATCATCCACTTCGCGAATGCCTACTGGCCGGGCTTGGTGTCCGAACTACGAAAGGCCGTGACTACAAGCACCACGACGACCAGCAGAATCCCAACCCTCCAGATATTGAACGGCTCGAAGTTCATTGCATATGCAGTGAGCACAACGCCAACAAGTATGACCAGTGGAATCCTCCCGCTCATCCGCGAACGCGGAGTCGTGTGCGGGTCAGTGCCGAGCGGTGCCTGCGGCGCTTCATACGGGTTCTCGTCCATATGCAGCTCTACCCCTCGCGGTACCACACGAAGATGACCCCGTAGGGAGCCTCGGATACGTGTGATATTGAGACGATCTTGTCGGCGCAGACGGAGTTACAGAATTCCCCGGCAACGCGCACGGTCTCTTCCCACGACCCTTTCTGGCGAATCTCTTTGCAGCGTAGTTTCATTGTTCGGCCTCAATGTGGTGCTCCAAGAATGATGTAAGACACGAACGCCCGCGACCTTTGCCTGCCCGGACCTATCACATTCCAGACTTGTCGGGATTTCAGATTACACACCGAACTTGCGCTCATCCCCTACCGATCCCCACATCCCCCTCTCCGGCATTACCCACTCCCCATTCCCCATTCCGCACTACTTAAAATAATGCTCCTCTCCCGGAAACGCCCCCCCGCGAACTTCGTCCCGATACCGCGTCACCGCGCCGGTGATCGTGGCCTTCAAGTCGGCGTACGCCTTCGCGAACCGCGGCACGTAGCCGCTGGTGATTCCCAACAGATCGTTGATCACCAGCACCTGACCGTCGCAATCCGGCCCCGCCCCGATCCCGATCGTCGGCACGCGAACCGTCTGCGTGATCTTCCGCGCCACAGCCGCGGGCACGCACTCCAACACGATCGAAAACGCCCCCGCGTCCTGTGCGACCTTCGCGTCGGTCATGAGCTGCTGCTCGTCGCGCTGCACCTTGTAGCCGCCAAGCTGGTTCACGCTCTGCGGACGCAAGCCCACGTGCGCCATCACAGGTATCCCCGCCGTCACCAGCGTGCGGATCACGTCGGCCTGGTCGGCGCCCCCTTCCAGCTTTACCGCCTGGCATCGCGTCTCCTTCAGGATGCGGCCGGCGTACTCCACCGCTTTGTGCGGCCCCAGGTGGTTGTACGGAAATGGCATATCGACCACGACCAGCGCCCGAGAGACCGCGCGGCCCACCATCTCCGCGTGATAGATGATCTCGTCCAGCGTGACCGGCAGCGTAGTCGCGTGCCCCTGCACCACCATCGACATACTGTCCCCCACCAGAATCCCCTCAATCCCGGCCGCGTCCAGCATCGCGGCCATCGGGTAGTCGTAGGCCGTCAGCATCGAGATCTTCTGGCCGGCGGCCTTGAATCCGGTGAACTTGGGAACGGTAATCCGGGTATCGGCGGGCATAGTGAAAAAGGGCGGGAATATCTTGTCAACGAGTCATCGAATACAGACACAGCCGGCCAGGGCGAGGCTCGCCGTGCGCGATCAAGGAAGCCGCCGGCGGCCTGATACCGTCCGTCCAATCTGTGTTGTAGCAGCGGCTTTTGCGTTCGGCTATGTTGCGGAAAAGGGAAACGTCTTTCGAGCTCGAGGTTGCCATGCCCGTGTTTCGGCTCTGCGTCGTTTTAGTCGGGATCCTTGGCAGCATTGCCTCGTCGTCCGCATTCGCCCCGAAGGACAAGCAACCGAAGATCGAATGGGAGGACTGGGAGGGCGAAGGCACCGTGGTCGGAGTGCGAGGCAAAGCGCTCGGCATGCTGCTCCGCGGCGAACAATGGGTCGGCATGGTGGCGCCCGTGGCCAAGGTTACTGTGACCGGCACAGCGAACAAGGACGTATTGCGGCCCGGCATGGTCGTCCGGCTGAACGCCGAATTCGATCGCAAGAGCAACACCACGGTCGAACCGGTGAAAGAGCTGGAGATTGCCAGCCCACGGCCGGGCGAGCGGACGGGCATCATCTCCGACGAAGAAACCGGCGGCAAGAAGGGCTTACCGCCACCCACGCTCAAGCTGCAAATCTTCGACGTGATCAACGCGGTTGACGACAACACGCTCAAGTTCCGGCGCTACAAGGTCGAGCTTGCGCCGGAAGTTTCGATCAAGGTCGATGTCACCGATGCGTCGGTCCTATCCCAAGGCGACGAGGTGACCAAGGTCAAGGGAAAGCGAATCAAAGGGACGAAGGGGCAGCTCGTGATCGGCGAACTGGAGGCCAAGCTGATGAAACCGCTGGCGGCGCCCAAGCGTCGCATGCCGCAATCGACGGCCGCCAGCCGTACGCCCGCGAAGAGCGCACCGCCGGGCGATCTGTTCAACGTCGCCGGCGACGAAGCGACCGGCAAGAAGGCCGAGTCGAACGAAGGCAGCGGGATAGACGTCAGCGAGAAAGAAGGCGGCAAAAAGAACGGCGACAAGAAGAACGGCGAGAAGAAAAACGACAAGGGCTAGCGTTTGCGACGAATACGAATCGCTTAGAAGCCCATCTGTGCCAACGAGCGAATCACGCCGCCCAGATTCGTGGCCAACTCCGGGTGCGTGCTCTCCAACCCGCGTGTGGCGTCGTTGAGCCGTTCGGCGAGCGACTGGTCGTCGATAGGCGCGCTCGCACTTTGATCGGGTGCCGTTCGCCGGCCGAGCGCCGCTTGTATCTCCGAGATTGTAGTACGAAGCTGCTCGCGCGTGGCGTCATCGAGCTCGTGAAGCGCATCCAGCTCCGTATGAAGCTCGTCGAGCGTCGCTTTCAGTTTTTCAGGTGGCGTAGGCATGGTTGCTCCTCGGCGATCTTGTGTAACGCCGATTATACCGCGCGACGGCCTTGTGAGAGTAAATCTTCGGACACATGGTTGTTCCGCCCGGCGGATCAACTAGACTGTCCAGTTCTGCGTGACCGCCGGAAGCACCAAACACCTAAGGAAAACGCATGAACTCTTGGATCAAATCGTCGCGCCGGCTCATCGCATCGCTTGCCGTCGGAATTCTGTTGGCTGGCGGTCTCTCGGCGCCGTCCGCAGCCGCCGGCACGATTGTCACCGGGCCGGAGACAGGTCTTCTGCCGATTCGCGTGTATCCAGAAGGCAGCCCGCGTTTTCCGTATCGCCCTTCGTACGCGGGCGGTGTGCCGCAATCGCAAAGCGGGCCTGGTCAGGTAACCGACGAACCAACAAGTTGAGAGGAATGACTATGCGACGTCGCGACGTATTAAAGGCGGGTGTGGGCGGGGCGGCCTCGCTCTTGGCGATTCAGACCGGCGCGTTCGCGGGGGCCGATGAAGAGACGCCCCGTGTTGCGCTCATTGGCTGCGGCTGGTACGGAAAGACCGACCTGCTGCATTTGATCCAGGTCGCGCCGGTAGACGTGGTCGGGCTATGCGATGTCGATAGCCGCGCGGCGGGCGAAGCAGCGAAGATCGTCGCGGGACGGCAGAAGTCGAAGAAAGAGCCGCCCACCTACGGCGACTATCGAAAACTGCTGGCCGAGCAGAAGCCCGAGATCGCAATCATCGGCACGCCTGACCATTGGCATTGCCTGCCGATGGTGGAAGCCTGCAAGGCCGGGGCGGACGTGTATGTGCAGAAGCCAATCAGCTACGACGTCGTCGAAGGGCAAGCGATGGTCGCGGCCGCGCGAAAGTACAATCGCACGGTGCAGGTCGGCTTGCAGCGGCGGAGCACGGACCACTTGATCGAAGCGCGCGACAAGTTCATCCGCAGCGGCAAGCTCGGCAAGATCGCCTACGTCGATATTCACAGCTACTACGGCGGCGGACGCGACTTTCCTTCGCCTCAGCCGCCCCCAAAACATCTCGACTGGGAGATGTACGTTGGCCCGGCGCCGATGCGCAAATTCAGTCCGGGGATTCATCCGCGGAACTGGCGCGCCTGCCGCGAGTTCAGCAACGGGCAAACGGGGGATCTATGCGTGCACTTGTTCGACGTGCTGCGGTACCACCTCGACCTCGATTGGCCAAAGAGCATTTCGGCTACCGGCGGCATATTGATGAAGGACCGCAACTCGCGTGCGAACACGCATGACACGCAGACGGCGCTGTTCGATTACGGCGACTTGCAGCTTGTGTGGAACCAGCGGAACTGGGGCGCGAACCCGGAGCCGGACTATCCCTGGGGAGCGACTCTGTATGGCGACAAGGGGACGCTGAAGATCAGCGTCTGGCGGTACGATTTCATTCCCAAGGGAGATGGCACGCCGGTCCGCGGCGACTTTCTGGACGAGCGCGAAAAGTATCCCGAGGATGAAAAGCACAAGGAGACGGAGGTCTTTGCTGCCCCGGCGACGCGGCGGCACATGCAAAACTTTTTGGAAGCGCGCCGCGAACGCAAGCGCCCGGTCGCCGATATCGAACAAGGCTACATCTCGTCGTCCTGCTGCATTTTGGCCAACCTGTCGATGGAGCTCGGCCGCAGCCTGAAGTGGGACGCCGAGAACGGCCGAGTCGTCGATGACGAGGAAGCCAACCGCCGGCTCGCGCGCGAGTATCGCGACAAATGGCAGCATCCGACGCCGGAGAACGTCTGAGCAGACAACCCCATCTCGTCAAGGCAGCGGCTTGTCGGCTACACGCCGGGGGTTACTACGGCTGCCGTCGGGGCGGTTGCCGTCGTGGCACCTTCCAGACGCTCGCGAAAGCGGACATGGCGACGGCGCGTCCATTCGACCAGCGGTCGCCAGACGAGCGCGGTGAGGCGATGCTTGATGAGCAAATGCCAGAAGCGGTTGGATCGCTTGTAGAGATACGACATGGCGAGGTACGGTAGCACGGCTCGAACGTCGGTGGGCCGGCGACGCCAGATAGAGCGATGCGAGAACAGCCGCTCGTAGCACCAGGCGTATCCTTGAAAAAGCTCATCCGGCGTCATGTGCCGCGGGCGGAATACGACGTGAGCGGTGTCGTACATGCTCCAATTTCGGTGGAGGATCCGGCCCTCCGCTTCCATCTGCGCAAATAGCGGCGTTCCGGGATAGGGAGTAAGAATGTGGAATGTCGCGCACTCCAATCGATTCTGTTCGATCCAATCGACCGTACGCGCAAAGACGTCCGGCGAATCGTGATCGAAGCCGAGGACGAAGCTGCCGTTCACCTGGATGCCGTTGTCGTGAAAGATGGCTACGCAGCGCGCGTATTCGTCGGTGTTCGGGCTTTTTTTCTTGGACGCGACAATGTTCTCGTTTTGCAATGACTCGAAGCCGACGAACACGCCGGTGCAGCCCGCCAGCGCCATCTGACGGACGAGCTGCGGATCATCGGTGACGTCGATGGAGACGGCGGCGCTCCAGATTTTTTCGAGGGGCCGGAGGGCGCGGCACAGCTCGCGCAAGTAGTCCGGTCGCGAGCCGAGATTGTTGTCAACGAATACTGCGTAGGGTTGATCGTCATCGGCAAACTCTCGCACGATTTGTTCCACGCGCCTGGTCAAATACGGCATGTGCAAGCCGCGCGTTGACAAGTAACAGAATCCGCATCGGCTATGGCAGCCGCGTGTTGCGATCAGGCTGGCGGTGGTCAAAAAACTTCGCCGCGGCAAGAGGTCGCGACGGGGCGCGGGGTCGTCGCTATAAGGCTTTTGATAGCTCCCCCGATAGACTTTCTGTAACTGGCCATGCTCAACGTCCTCGAGAATGCGGCCCCAAAGCTGCACCCCTTCGCCAACAGCGATTGCGTCGGCATGAGGCGCGGCCTCTTCCGGACACGAGATGACGTGCAGCCCGCCAAATACGACCTTCGCACCCGCTCGCGATACCAGCGAGCGAGCGCATAGGCGCGTTCCGCGAACGTTAAGTGCACCGTGATTCCCACTACCTGCGGAAACGGGTGGCGCGGCGGCGGGCCGAGCAGCAGGTTCTCGTCCCAGTAGCGAACGTCCCAGTTTGCGGGCGTGCTGGCCGCGATGCTGGTGAGCGCCAAGCTCGGCGTGAGCACGTGCTTGCCAAAGCTCGCGTGCGGATCTTTAGGATAGAACGGGTTAATCAATAATGCTGAACGCGGAGTGACGGCCGCCGGGCGAAATTGCTCATCGAGCGCGGGAGGAACACGTAGTGCCTCAGGAATCCAGTGTTTCATTGCAAACCTTCCGGCTTTCGATTTACTTTGCAATACAGAGTTTAAGGGCAAAAAAATTCGCCGATCATGTCGTGGACCAACCGGCCCGAAACTGGCCCGTGGAACCAGCGGGCTGCATTGCGGATTTGGCGGCATCGGCAATGACCCGCTCCAATTCGCTGAGGTATTGAAGAAATGCTGCCTGGCCGGTGCGTGTGACCACGCAGAGCGTGTGCGAACTGCGGCCGCCTCCCTCCTTTTTTGTTTTCACGAGGCCGGCGTCTTGCAAGACCGCGAGATGGCGATTCAGATTTCCATCCGACAAGGCACACAATTCCTTGAGATCGGAGAACGACAGGCCGTCCGGCTGCGTCGTCAACGACGTCATGATGCCGAGTCTCGCTTTCTCATGAAAAACGCGGTTGAGGCCGTCGTATGCAAAACGGCCGGCTCGCGGTTGATTCGAACTTTTGGCACGTTTACTCACGGTCGCTGCCCACTCCTTGATCATGGCGTTTGTAGAGGATCAGAGCGGCCATCGACTGCCCAACAGCAAACGTAATGACCATCGTCCAGGGCCTCAAAGCCTGCTCACCTTGTCCCCAGACAAGGCAAACCAGGCCAGCCAGCAAGTAATAAGCGCCTACGACAAGACCACTGGGTGGTAGATGCGTGGCCGAAGCAAAGATCCCTACGCTGAAGAATGTCGCCCATAAGCCGGGAAGCAGGGCAGCATGCTCCGGACAGGTCGTGGCAATTGACCACGTCACCAGGCCGCCCGCTACCAGGCAGGGCGCAAACTGCCGCAGTGCAGCAAACGCTTGGCGGCCAGCATGCCGGGATTGGGTTAACTGCCATTGCACAAGCAGTTCGAGACCAATCACTGCCATGGATAAGGCGGCTACTCCAATCCACAAGAACAGATACTCTTGTAGGTCCAGAAACGGATACGGCAAGTGAGCCGATTGAGCGGCGGCGGCAATGACCGCGAAGCAACTACTTGCCGCGACGGTTGCCGAGCGGTAGCAACAACAGCGCTGCGTACGAGCCAACTGAGCTTGGATCGCCTGAACCTGACTGAGAGCGTCTTGAATGCGCATGTGGTAGCTCCCCATGAAAAGCTTTGCGTAGCAAAGTTTACACGGTTGCAAATGCTCCGTCAACCGACACCGCATGCGGCCTTGGCCGCGACGAGATTAGCTGCCAGATCGGGGTTTAAGCGGCGTTTTTGCGGCAATTTGGGATGGGAATTAAAAATGTTTCGCGGCCGACGAACACCTTGGCGACTGTGGCGGTCTAAATACGCGAAGCGACATCAAACGATCAACAAGGTAGTGCCGATGGGGAGTGCTGGCCATGGATTACGCCTTGCCTTTGGAGATCGATCGGATCGTCATTCGCGCCATGCACACGGATCGGCACAAGTTTGTGGCGTTGCTCGAAGCGCATGGCGGGACGCTGTTGGCCATGCTCCGCCGCCTCTGCCGCAATGCCGCCGACGCCGATGACGTTTACCAAGACACCGCAATCCGCGTTTGGCGGCACTTTGCAAACCGGCCTCGACTGCGCAATCCAAGGGCCTGGTTGATGACGATCGCCTACCGCGCGTTTGTTGACCACCACGAGCGGCGGCGAAAGTTCGAGCCGCTGATCGAGCCAGCGGATACGCGAGGCGCATCGCCGGACTCACAGGCTGAGAAGTCCGAATCGGCGCAGCGCCTTGCTGCGGCGATCGAGACTCTGACACCGCCGGTGCGCCAGGTTGTTGTGCTGCACTACACGGGCGGCCTGACCTTGCGTCAGACGGCCACGGCGATGGGACTGTCTGTCGGGACCGTGAAAAGCCGGCTCAATACGGGGCTAGAGGCATTAAGGAGCAACCTTCAATGAACTGCGACAACTTCATTGCGAGCTATTCGACGGGCTCGGTGATCACGCGAATGCGGGCACAACTCCACGCGCGGGGATGTGCCAAGTGTGCCGCGACGCGGGATTGGGTGATTGAACTCCGTAGCCAGTTAAGTGCGCCGGAGCACCTGAGCGGCAATCACCGCCGTATTTGGGAGCGAGTCGCGTTGGAAGAAGCGCCCGTGCCCGTTCGGCTTTCGGCGCCTTCTCCGCGGTTGGCGCTGGCCGGTGGTTTGGCGATTGCGGCGACGATCATCGTCGCCTTGATGCTGTCCCTTCCCAGCAAGGACAAGTCAAACGAGCGGAACATCGCAGATAAGCCACAGCAGCCGCGCGAATCAACTGTCGTAACGGTTCCGCTGAGAATTCCGCGGGCTCAAATGGACGAACTCGAGCTTGGCTTGAATGAAGTTGCCGCTGATCTCGACCGCCTGGCGAACGCAGCGGCCCGGCTCGAAGCGCGGCGAGAACTAAGCAGTTTGGCGGCGATGTATCCATCACTTGGACCGCCGGATTCGACCTAGTGCGGTTTGCAATTGGCATTAGCAAACGCACGCGCACATTTTATTTCAACAACGCCTAATACGAGGTAGTGTCATGTTCCTTACTCGAAATAAGCAGATGCACCGGACCCTGAAGTCAACTTGGATGTTGGGACTCCTGCTCGCCTTTGCCGTTTGGAATAACGGTAGGTTTGCCAGAGCGCAGACAACGCCAACCGCAAAGGGAGAGGCACCGCCGGATCAGGCGATCGTCGGCTCAAAGCTGGGGGGCAGCTTCTTTGCACCCAAGCCGCTCAAGGAGAAGTACGACCGGCTGCTGAGCAAGGTCCGCTCGCTGGACACGGAGATTAATGAAGGAACCATCAGCGGCGAGCAGGCCAAGCGGGAGATCGAACAGCTCCGTGTCGAGTTGGCCGAAGTTCGGAAACAAATTGAGCAGGAGAAAACGTTTGTGCCGGCAGCAAAGGTTCACACAAAAAGCGATACGACGACGTTTGAGCTCGGCGTCGAGCGGCGGCTGTTGATCTTGGCGACCAAAGTGCGAATCGTCGGTTGGGACCAGCCGGGGGTGAAGTGCGTGCTGGAGAAGGCGGTGCTGACCGCAGGCGACGAGGCGGTCGATCAGGACTTCGAGCAAATGCAAGTCCTTCACGAACATCGCTTTGCAGAAAACGAGGTTGGAAAGACGGCAGAGGAGTTGGACGCTGAGGAGGTAGCGCACCTGGAGAGTCCCGAGGGGCAGAAGCTCGATGCGAAGCAGTTGGAATGGCGGAGGAAGTTTGTTGAACAACGCAAGGCGTGGCAAAACATTTATCGTCCGCTGCAAGGCCGGCAAATCGATGTCATCTCCGTGAAGGGCCTGGCTCACGACGAGGGCAATCGGCAGATTACGCTGGAAGTCGGATCGCCCAACGGCGAGCGCAGTATGTCGAGCCAGTGGCAACGGCATGCAACGCTGACGGTCTATGTTCCTGCGTGCCAGGTGATTGCGTTGCAAGGCGGGCTACAGGGCGTGGACATCGAATCGGTCGATGCGTCGGTGATCGTACGCGGTGACGGCGACCGGGATTACAACGGCCAGTATTCGGTGAAAGGACTCAGTGGTTCGCTGACTGTTGACCGCTTGCCGCTGCAGGCGATCGACGGAGTGAAGGGTGACGTGGACGTAACGATGACGGCGTACCTGGGCAATTCCGGAACGCGGCACGTGGACAACACCCGCACGAGCTACGTGTTTCCGCCAACGCAATGCAGTTACAAGAATATCGACGGAGGCTTTCGCGGCTGGTTCGTCCGGGCCGACTTGGAGCTGGCGAACATCGGCGGCACGATCGACGTGGTCAACGAGTACGGCGCGACAAAGCTGGCAATTGCGAAGACACTCCCCAGCGCCGCACCGGGTGGTGAGCCATGGCGGCCAGATCGAGGTGCAATTGACCGAAGACGCGTTGGGTGAGCTTCCGTCGCTGGCCGTGAGCGAGAGCGGCACGGTCCGCATGGATTTTCACGATCGCTCGTTCGAGGACGTGAGTTGGACCGGCAGCATGCCGAACAACGAGCTGCGTGGCTGGCGCGGATTTGAGCGCAAAGCGCCAGCGGCCGGCAACGATTCATTCTTCGAGCGTTTCGAGCGGGTAGCGAATGTATTGAGCGGCGAGAATCGGGCCGCGGGGCTGCACTTGATCAGCCGCGGCGGTTTGATTGAGATCAGCCGCTCGAAGTGAGCTGCGAGTTCGACCAAACCTATTCATTGGCGTCACGGCAAACATCGCTCGCTTGCGTAATAAAACCCAAAGATGCGATCGACGCCATCCAAGAAGAAGATCGAGGTCGAGCCCATCCAAAGGATCGTGACGGCGCGGGCAAGCACGTCACCCCACGCGCCCCGGCCGCGCGAGAAACGTTCGAGCCAGGGGGACAATAGTACGGCAGGCGCTTGAACGAGAAAAAATAAAAACTGGTAGCCGGTGAAACGGGAGAGCGCAATGTCGAAAGCGACTTCATGCAGAATGGCGCTGACCAGGAACGTCGCCCATACGCCGCGGGCGGCGCGCGGCGGCCGCCCGAGGGGACAAACACGTTCCAATACAGCCAAGGTTGAACGCGCGTGTTGTAGCGTCGCCAGAAATCGGCGGGTGTTCGAGCGAGAAACCCGCGATCGATGATCAGTCGCGTGTCGAAGCCCAACAGGCGTTCCAGCCCGCAAAGCGCTTGGGATAGCGACTCGACCGTAAGGACGAAGATGAAAAGCTTCGTAATGTGGTCGAACAAGAACGACGCCTGAAGCGACGGCTTTTCGTTGGCGGCAAGAAGGAGTACGAAGCCAAGCGCGGCGCCAGCAGCGCCCAACAAGACGCGAGAAACGTCCATGGCGCATCCGTTGGCCCGATTGAAGCCGGCGATTCTTTTGGCCGAACACGACCAGCAGCCACGGGAACGGAACCAGAAAGCGGCAGTAATCCGCCCAAACGGCGGTTTCAGTTTTGCCCTGCCAGCTTTGCCGCGTAAAGTCGATCAGGCGAAGAAATAGATCGACAGTCACAAGCGCCGTCAGGCGCGCAACACAACCTGCTCACGCGGAATGATGAACAGACACGCCACAATTCCGATGCACGCCAACGTGACCGCGACGATTGCAGCTGCATCGCGACGCCGAATCAGCGGATAGATCGCGATCGCCAGCGCGTATGCGGCACCCAGGGACAAGAGCACGGAAATCGCGGGATGCCCCATCAACCGCCCCTACAGTTCAGATCCTGGCCGCAAGCGGCGACCTCTCCTAAGATTGTAGTACCGCCGCCAGTCGCCTGCGCAACCAATGACGGGATTGGTTTAGGATAAAACGAGGCGACAGGATACTTGAGTTATTGGGGATCATCGTGTCGAAATTTCCAACTTCGAATCCAGAGTTCCACCGGCACATCGGTTAGGGAACTAGCTTCCTCTCCGCGTCTTGGATGATCGTTGGGGAGCGACGGTCAGTAGTTGGCTTGCTCAGAGTTGCGCGGTATAATCGTCGGCATGACCGTCAAAGAAATCCTCGCACAGCTTAAGTCCCTTGGCGACGACGCCCGGCGCAAGCACAACACCAAGGCCGGCGCGCCCGACAACCAGTTCGGCGTGAAACTTGGCGACATCCGCGCTGGCCAAAAATTGACGGCCAAGAAGATCAAGACTGATCACGAACTCGCGCTCAAGCTCTGGGACACCGGCAACGTCGAAGCGCAACTCCTCGCCACGCTCATCATCAAGCCCGAGTCGCTCTCCGCCGACGAGCTCGACAAGCTGACTCGCTCCACCACCTGCCGCAGGTGGCAGAGTGGCTGAACTCTTATGTCGTCGCCCAACATCCCGAGAAGGAAGCGCTGCGCCAGAAGTGGATGAAGGCGAAGGATCGCTGGGCCGCCCGTGCGGGCTGGCACCTCACCGCCAGCGCCATCAACAAGGGCGCTGCGAACAAGGGCGCTCTTGGCCTCGACCTCGCGGCGCTGCTCGACGTAATCGAGAAAGAGATGCCGAAGGCGAAGCCGGAGGTGCAGTGGACCATGAACAACACGCTTGCCGCCATTGGCATCCACGACGCCAAGCTCCGCAAGCGCGCCATCGCCATTGGCGAGAAGATCGGCCTGTACCGCGACTGGCCGGTGTCCAAAGGCTGCACTCCCCCCTACGTGCCGGTGTGGGTGGATTTCATGGTGAAGCGGCAGGGCTGAGGAGAGCGGCGCGACAACATCGGCCAACGCGGAATCATGAACTTGCTCTGCGGCGAGTTCCAGCGTTCTATTGCCGCTTTTTCTTCAGCTGCTTGTCGAGGTTCCGGTGGATGCGGTGGATTTGCCGCTCGCGTTGCTTGCGCTGTCGCTGCAGGTCCGGATCGATTTGACTTTCGAGATACTCTAATTCCCGATTCAACTTGTGAAAGCTTTCCAGGCGCGCAACCTCGAGCCGGCCGTCGGCGACCGCCTGGCGCACTGCACAGCGCGGCTCATGACCGTGTGTGCAATCACCAAAGAAACAGCTTTGTGCCAGCTCGGCGATGTCCGTGAAAGCAGCATCCACGTCGGCGCCTTCGTCCCACAGCTGGAACTCGCGCAGTCCCGGGCTGTCGATCAACAGTCCGCCCTGCGGCAGCGGCACCAGCTCGCGGTGCGTCGTGGTGTGCCGGCCGCGGTCATCCCAGTCGCGCACCGGTTGCACCGGAAGATGTTCCCGGCCCAGCAGACGATTCAGCAGCGTCGATTTGCCGACGCCGGACGAGCCGAGCATTGCTACCGTCTGCTGCGCAGTGAAGTACGCCGTCAGCTCGTCGAGCCCTTCGCCGGTGTACGCGCTGACGGCGTGGACCGGCACGTCCGGCAGCGTGGCCCGGCATTGCTCGACGAGGTTCCCGGGCCGGTCGCACAGGTCGGACTTGGTCAACACCAGCACCGGCCGGCAGCTCGGCAGCGCTGCGGCAGCGAGATGACGTTCGAGGCGGCGCGGGTTGAGGTCGTGATTGAGAGAAGTGACCAGGAAAAGGATATCGAGGTTGGCGGCGAGGATTTGCTCTGCGGACGTGGAACCGGCGGCTTTGCGGGAGAGCTTGTTGGTGCGCGGCAGGACGGCGTGGATGACTGCGGGGCCGTCCGCTGGCGCCGGCTGCAGCACAACCCAGTCGCCGACCGCCGGGAAGTCGGCCCGGCCCAGGGCTTCGTGCCTGAGCCGGCCGCTGACCTGGGCGGTCCCTTCGCCGTGTTCGCCCTGAAAGTGATACAGACCCTTGTGCTCGACGCTGATGCGACCCGGAAAACAGCCGTCGGCGACGTAGGGTAAGAAGCGGTGGGCCCAGGTTTCGTTCCAGCCCAGTTGTTCCAGGATGTTCACGAGTTCAGTCCCTGCGAGCGATCCTTGCGGCCCTCTGCCGTTCGGCCAAAAGGACAGCTGAGACTGCCGAAAGGTTCGCGAGCGCTAAGTATAGTCGCCACATAGAGAAAGCCCCTCGGCCACCTAGCTTAACGGCTTGAAATTAAGAATAGTCGGGGCGACAAGACACCGTTAGAACTTCTTCTTACAGGTGTCCAGAATTCCTTTGGGCAACCTTGGCGATTGGTCAACCTCGGTACGCGGGTGCTTTGATCGCAAGTGACGGTTGGCAGTACCTGGCTCTCAATTCGACTACTTGGCTTGCGCATTGCGCAGGGCAAGTACGACTTCCACTCCTCGCTCGCTTCCTTTTTCTTGGCGATCGTGGCGGCGGCCTGGTCGGGGTCGGATTGCAAGTAGGCTGCCGTGGGCTGCATTGTTCAGGCCGCGGCTGCCGAAGATACTGGTTCGGGTCGCGATGCTGTGGCACTCAGCGCAGATTCCTAAGGACGAGGGGATCTCCCGGAGGGTCCTGTACTGCCCCGCGATCAGGGACTCGCTCGGGGGACCCGGTTCCTTTGGCAGGGTCGACATGATTCGGGATTGGATGATGATCGATTCGAAGCTGGACGTGTCGACCGGATCGTCCTTCCCAAGCAGCTTCATCCCGGCCCCGCCGGTGAGAAACTCCTTCCGATCGAGCGTGAACTTGAAGCGCTGGTCCAGCAGCGGCGTGACCACGATCAATTGCAGCGATTCGACCAGCGGCGAAACCAGCAACCTCCCCGACCGCGTCGGGACCAGCGCTCGGCGGAGCAGCGCCAGCGTCGTTCCGGGCGGAACCGCCTGTTGTCCTTCGGTCTTCGTGAAATCCTTGCAAAAACTTCACGCCGCCATCGCGGCCGCCGGGCATTCGCAAATGCAGCGTGAAGACTGAGCGATGACGGACATAATCCATGTGCACCATGCCGCCGGCGCTCGGCTGCTGCTCACTCGAATAAGTTACCCACGGGCCGTCTTTGTCGAGCAGATCGGTCGGGAAGAACGGCTCGCTCACTGATCCGGCTAGAGGATCAGATTCGTCTACATACCTCACTGAGGACGGATCAAACGCCTTCGGGTAAAGCTTCTTTTCGCCGATGGTTTGGAAGGCATTGGGCAGCGAGCGGACTTCCTCCTCGGTCAATTCCAGTCGCTTCATGATGCGGGCCAGCAGGCGCAGCAACTCATCGCGGCGAGTGACGGCTTTTGCGGAAGCCTCTTTGTCTTCGTCGAGCGGCCAACTGTGATGCGCATAGCGGAGGCCATCGAACACCGGCCACAGGTCGCGAAGAAAGATCAGACGGCGCGACGCAGGCTGCTCCTCCATCTGCGCCGGCGGAAGTCTTTCCACGGCTTCCAAGCGCGAGAGCACCTGCTCATGAAAGGCGGCATCGCGCGTGAACGGATGAACTCGTTCCACGGCGGCGCGAAGGCGTGCGGATGCTCGTAGATTTCGCCGGTCGGGAATCGGCGAACGTAGAAGATGTCGCGGGCCTGGTCCCAGGCATGGCCGGGCTTGGTGTCGTAAATCGGCTCGCCCGCCAGCACGGCTGCGGCCAGCAGAAACACGAGACCAACTGCCAAGAAGGAAGATCTGCACAGCATGGATGTGGCCTCGCGGTAGAGCCCCACGTAGCGTACCGAAGTCTAAATACATCACAAAGCTGGTAATTCTTTGAAATACAACGGAAATAGCTGTTTTGTAAGCGACGTGACAGACCATTGAACCACTCGACTTCGGCGGCAGCCGACGGTCGCGAGACAGGCGTGTGGCTTCGGCTTTTGTGCAACACGGCCTAGCGACCGCTACCGGCCATGTCTGAGAAGGCAAGACGACCTGGGAGAGCGTAAGCTTTCGTGCTGATGGCTACCTTCTCGGCTCATACCGCATCGCCACCGCCCCCGAGCCGAACTCCAGCCGGCTCACGAGCTTCAAGTCGATATACTTCGATAGCCCCGCGAACAACGTCGGCCCGTGGCCCGCTAGCCTGGGATGCACGACGAACTCGTACTCATCGATCAATCCCAGCTCCGCCAACGCCAGCGGGAGCTTCACGCCTCCCACGAACAGTCCCTTGCCCGGCTCCCGCTTGAGCTGCTGAACGGCCTTCCCCAGATCCCCGCGCACGAGCTCCGCGTTCCAATCGACCCGGTCCAGGGTGCTCGACACGACGTACTTCTTTGCCGCGTCGATCGTCCGGGCGAAGGGTTCCATCCAGTCGGCCATCCAATCAGGCCTCACTCCCGTCGCCGGCGGCCGCCACGCTGCCTCCATCATTTCGTAGGTTACCCGGCCGAAGAGTAGGGCATCGGCCTGCGCGAGGTTCTCGGCCCAGTAACGATGCAATTCTTCGTCCGTCGAGCCTGCCCGATGATCGCAGCACCCGTCCAATGTGACGTTGATGGAATACCGAAGGGGTCGCATTACGTGCTCCTCGAGCGCAAGTGCACAACTTCAGTGCAATGTGAATACTATGCCATTGCAACATGATCGGGGCGAGACGACACCGTTAGAACTTTTTGTATCGGGCGTTGCAGGCTGGCCAAGAGCTTTAGTCTTGGCCGCTGAATCACTTATGCTCATTCAAGTGCGTCGCGTGCCTGGTTCTGAGTAAAAGCTGACGCTTCCTGCGACCCCATCTTCCTTCGATGCCGCTTGTTGTGAAATGGAATAAACTGCTTGACCCAGGCGACGTAGGACTGCTATGTCCGATACGCTGGTGTTTTATCCGGCAGGCATTGGCGACTTAGTCCACAAACCGCGGCTCCCAGGTGGTGGATGTCGCTGGCGAAGATTGACTCCGTCATGATCGCCGAAGTGGCAACTGCGGCATAGCAGGGACTTCGGTGTGGTCTAGTAAGGGATTTTTCCCGGCGATCCGAAGCAACTTGTTTCGTAGCATCGAATCGCGTCTCCTTTGTTTTGCCCCCACGCTGCGCGAATCGTCCCCCGTTTGCAAAAGGAGCCCCGCATGAGCCTTCGCCAACTCGACAAAAAGCATTTCGGCCGGCAGGGGGAACCCCAGGACGTCATCGTCGGCAATTCCGCTGACAGCTATCTCACCGACGCCCACAACCGCAAATACATCGACTTCATGATGGGCTGGTGCGTCGGCAACCTGGGCTGGGGGAACACCGAGATCCGCGCGGCCGCGCGGAAGTTCGATGGCCCCGATTACGTTCATCCCGACTACCTCTACCGCCCCTGGGTCCAGCTCGCCGAAATGCTCGCCCGCATTACGCCGGGTAAGCTCGCAGTCTCCTACCGCACCACCGGCGGCACCGAATCGGTTGAAGGCGCGCTGCAAATCGCGATGGCCTACACCGGCCGCGGCAAGTTCGTCTCCATCGAGGACAGCTACCACGGCAACTCCATCGCCACCATGAGCATTGGCGCATCCGACAACCGCGAAACGTTCAAAAACCTGCTGCCGAACTGTCACAAGATTGAGCCGCCGCTGGATCACAAGGCCCTTGGCAAAGTCGAGACGTTGCTGAAGAAGCGCGACGTTGCCGCCTTTATCATGGAGCCGATCATTTGCAACCTTGGCGCCGTCGTCCCCGAAGACCAGTTCATCCGTGGCGTCCGCCAGCTCTGCACTCGCTACGGCACGCTCTTCATCGCCGACGAAGTCGCCACGGGTTTTGGCCGGACGGGAAAGCTCTTCGCCTGCGAGCACTTCGACCTCGAGCCCGACGTCCTGTGCATGGCCAAGGCCATCTCCGGCGGCTACGGCGGCCTGGGCGCCGTGATCACCACGTCTAAAATAGCAAACGCCATCAAAGAAGATTTCGGCCTCTATTCCACCTACGGCTGGCACCCGCGCACGTCGCCGTCGCCCTGGCCAACCTTCGCTATCTAACGCGCCACAGGAATAAGCTTCTCAAAAACGCCACCCAACTCGGCCAATACTTCCGCACCCGGCTCTCTCAGATGAGTTTCAAAGGCAAGGCCACCGTCCACGGCAAAGGCTTCGCCATGGGCATCGAAGTCGAAGACGAAGACTATGCCTCTAAGGTCGGCGACACCTGCCGAGAAAACGGCCTGCTCATCTCCGCCGAAGAAGACGTCCTCATGCTCTTCCCCGCCTTGAACATCAGCCGCCAAACCGCGCAGCGCGGACTCGACATCTTCGAAAAGTCCCTCTAGCTCGCATGAAGTCAAACGGCCTAACGTCAAAGGCATTATCGGCGCGGCGACAATTAATTTCCGCGTCATCAAGTCGTCAGCCTTGCCTTTGTTTTCTTGCGACGAGTCAACGATGGACCGTTTTCTGCGTCGGTCGAACCGGTTGATTGACGACGGGATTTGAACTCGGCAAACTCTGGGTCCGCAACGAGTTGGAACGTATCCTTGTCTTCGAGTGCAGATTTGCGCGGACGTTTGAAGCTGACCCGTCGAACTGCCCTCCAGCGCAAATCGTTGGTACCAAGCAAAGACACCCAGCGCTGCGATTCAACGCTAAGAGCCGCTTGTTGTACTAGTCGGGGCGACAAGACCCATAGAACTTTTTCGGGCTGGAGTCAGGGGCTGGAAAGCGGGACTGCGGCATTGCTTGAAGGATGTAACCGCGTCCGCATAATAGGCTCGCGACACAGGCTGCCGGATGCTTCCAGATTCGTCTAGCAAGTGGCTTCGGCTTTTGTGCAACACGGCCAATCGACCGCTACCGGCCATGTCTGAGAAGCCAAGACGACCTGGGAGAGCGTAAGATTTAGTGCTGATGATTACCTTCTCGGCTCATACCGCATCGCCGCCGCCCCCGAGCCGACTCCAGCCGGCTCACGAGCTTCAAGTCGATATGCTTCGATAGCCCCGCGAACAACGTCGGCCCGTGGCCCGCTAGCCTGGAATGCACGACGAACTCGTCGCCAACGTTCTGTTTGACGTCAAAACGCACGACGCGACAGGATCCGCGCTCCCAAGCCGAAGCTCAACACACCGACCGACAGCAGGATGCCGCAGGGAAGCAGCATTTCGGCGAGACCGAATCCTCGCCAGATGGCGCCTTCCAGGGCAAGGACACCCCATTTGGCGGGGCAGATGTGGCTCATGGTCAGCATCCAATCGGGCATGGCGATGAGTGGAACCAGGCTGCCGCCCAGCGTCGCCATCACTAACATGATTGCCATTGCGGAACCGGCGACGGCTTGCTCGGTGCGACCCAGGACAGAGAGGAGCATCATGAGGCCGGAGAAGCACACGGCCATGGCGCCGATGCTCGTGAGCATATAGGGCCAACTGGACACGCGCACTCCCAGGCAAGTGACAACCAGAAGCAAGAGGATGCAGGCCGTGCCGACACAGGACAGGAAGCACGCCAGCCCCTTGCCTCCGAGAATGTGCATTATGCCCAGCGGCGCGACGCGCAGACGCAGCAGCGTCCCTTGCTTTTGCTCGATGACGATCGACATCGCAAATGTCATCATGCAGCCGAGGACGGCCCAAAGAATCGAACCAGGGAACGTGATTTCAAAAGCGCCTCGCGGCTGCGACCGATCGAAGGTCACGGGAACGACGTCGAGCTTCAATGCCTCAAAAGGTCCCTCTTCGCTCGAAACCTTGGCGGCGAGCAAATTGGGCACGAAGCCGTCGAGCAGAGCGAAGGACTCGAGCAGGATTTTCTTCTGCGCCTCGGGCAATTCCCGCGCCTGCTCGACTTCCTTCTGCCCGGCCTGGAGCCACTTTCGAATTTCCTCGGGGTCCATAAACTGTTTCGCGAGAATCGAAAACGTCGCCTCCATCATGATGCCTTGAAGAAACCCCGCCTCTGCCCGCCGGCTCGGGTCGATGCCAAGCTCGATCTTCGTGCCCTCCTGGCCGAATGAGCTCAACGATTCGCCAAATCCGGGATGAAGGAGCAGATAAGCGGTCAGATCGCCGCGGCGCACGCTCTGTATTGCGGAATCGCGGTCATGCGGCTGGCCTTCCGTTTGCGTCTGAACCAGGCGAACGGACGCATGGTCCGCGAGCTTTTGAGCAAGCGTTTGCGATGCGGGCGACTCGTCCTCGTCTACGAAGGCGATACTCATCTTGGCGGGCTGACCGAAATCCCCGGATATGAGCGCGCCATAGAACAAGCCAAAGATCAGCGGGAACACGATGACCCAGACGAGCGCGGCCTTGTTGCGCCAGAGCAAGAGCAGGTCTTTATAAGTGAGTGTGAGCATGGCTCGCATCAGTCGCGAAGCCTCCGGCCGGTCAGGTTCAAAAACACGGATTCGAGGCTGGGCCGATCGACGTGAAAGCGAACGAACTGGACGCCCGCATTCCTGAGACGGTTGGCGTCCTCGAAAGGCTGGTGGCTGGCAAAGCGGAGGATCTTGCCCTCCAGCGGCGCGGGCAACGAGACGCCATCGGGGATTTGCGCCAGCTCGGCGTCGAGCATGGAAGCCCCACCATGCTTCCGCAAGAGTTCGTCCACAGTATCGACGGCGAGAATCTTTCCCTGATCCATAATGGCGACGCGATCGCAGAGCCGCTCGGCCTCTTCCATGTAATGAGTGGTGTAGAGGATGGTGCGGCCCGCGCGGGCAAACTCTTCGATCGAGTCGAGAAGGTGATTACGGGCCTGCGGATCGACGCCGGCGGTTGGCTCATCGAGAAGCAGGACCGGCGGATCATGTACCAAAGCACATGCCAGGTTGAGCCGCCGTTTCATGCCGCCCGAATACGTCTTAACGCGGTCACCGGCGCGGGTGGTCAGCCCCGCCACGCCGAGGCACCAGCTCACGCGTTCTTTGAGGCGACTGCCTGACAGGCCGTACAGTCTGCCGAAAATGGAAAGATTCTCCGCGGCGCTGAGCTCGTCATAAAGGGCTTCGACCTGCGGCGCCACGCCAATTTGGCGGCGCACATCCGGTCGCATCGGATCGGTCGAGCCGTTGATGGTGACTTCGCCGTCGTCGGGCCGCAACGCTCCGATCAGCATGTGAATCGTCGTCGTCTTGCCCGCGCCGTTGGGACCGAGAAGGCCGAACGTCTCGCCGGCCACCAACTCCAGGCTGACCCCGTCAACGGCCTGGACGTTGGCGTATGATTTTCGCAAGTCGCGTGCGCGAATCATACGCCTTTTCCGTACGGGACGGGTCTGTCGGCATCGTTACAATTTCCAATGCCCAAATCTCAACGAATGACCAATGCAGAAAAACTAACTGACTGCTGGCAAACGGAGATGCCGACAAGTGCGTATTCGTCGTTGGGACTTGGTTATTGGGATAATTCAATTGCTTGCGAAGTTAGTTGCATCAGTTCGGCCGCTTCAGCCAGTGCATCGCGTCCGTCTGGCAGCTTTTGTCTCACCTGCGCTGGCCACGCGTTAAGTTCCTCGTCCGCTCCGCCAGTACGTCGCGCAGCGAACTTGGATCGACTCCAAGGCGCTCGATCAGCCGCGCGGCATCACCGCTCGTCTCAGCCAGAATGGATAGTGCGAGATGTTCCGTCCCAATGAAGTTGTGTCCAAACGTACGTGCGCACTCGGCGGCATTCGTCAGTTGGCGAACAAAAGAAACCGACGCCGCAACGTCGTCCGGCTCATCGACTGTTGCGTTGTGTTCGGTCGAACTTTCTGTCTGCGCGGACGACGCCCGCAATCGGTCTGCATAAACGCCCAGTTCTCGCAGCACTAATCCGGCCAAACCGTGTTGCTCGGCCGCAAGTCCAATCAGCAGTGCGCCCATCGGCGGAAACGCCCGCGCTGCGATCCGCCTCCGCGGACGCAATAGCAATGGCTTCATATGCGCGAGGCGTGACCGGTCGCGCATCCACCTCGCCGTGCAGCATCGCGACACGTTCTCGAACCGCGGATAGAAACACATCCCCAATGGCCCGCAACATTGTTTTGGCGACCAGAAAAGCATTTCCTTGATGAGCCGTATCTTGTAGCAAGTCATCAAAGTCGAGTGCCATTTGCTCGGCATACTCCGTGTAAAAGCGCCGAGGCAGCAGCCGCAAGCTCTGCCGATAGAGGGCACGTGCCAGCCCGACGCTCTTGTGAAGAATAGACATCGCAGGACCTCTAGGCTTGAACGGGCATCCCAACGGAGCGGGCAATTCTTACGACTTCCGCTATGTGCTGTAATTCCTCGCGAAGTGCTTCTCGGCCGGCCGCTAAGATTCGGTAGCATATTCGTCGTTGATCGGCCGTTTTGCTCTTAGGCGCAACGGCGATGAGACGCGCCGCTGTTAGCCGCTTGATCGCCCCATACAATGTACCGGCGCCAAGACGAATCCGATCGCTCGTGTCGTGGGAAACTTTTTGCATGATCGCATAGCCATGCAGGTCGGCATCACCCAACGCCAATAGGATGTGGAGTTCAACCCACCCCAGCCGCGACTGTTTTTCTTTGGAATTGCTCATCAAGTGTCGCTCCTCTGTATCGTGCTGTGGTATATCGTAACGCGATATAGTTGGGCGTCAAGGGGCGCGGCGCAATTCGAGCCGACACGCCGACGCGTCTATGGAAGAGATCTGGCCACGGCCACCTGCTACGTATTAACCAAGCTGCTGAGCAAGCGCGACAATGATGCCTTCTGGCCCGCGGATGTAGGCTAGCCGGTACGTGTCCTCGTACTGCATTTCGCCAATGAGTTCGGCCCCGTGGGCCCGCATATGTGCAACGACAGCGTCGAGACAATCGACGGCGAACATGATGCGACGGATGCCCAGCGTGTTCACGGGCGCGTCCACGGGCCCAAATCGGATCGCTTTGGGCGTGTGGAACTTGTCCAGTTCAATGCCCTGACCATCGGGCGTCCGCATCATCGCGAGGGTGGCCCGGACATCGTCGAGGCCGATCAGACTGCCGACCAAAGGCCCTTCGACTGTCGTCTCGCCCTCAAGCTTGAGTCCCAGTTCGATGAAGAACGCCTTGGCTGCCTCGAGATCGTCAACAACGATGAGGACGTTGTCCATTCGTTTAAGCGCCATATCCGTCCTTTCCTCGCATCATTGCTGATGCCCGTACTTGCCGCACGTGGCGCATCACTTGGGATTCTCCAACCAGATTGCGCTGACTATAAGCGGCCGGCCCGAGGCACTCAATCACCCTTTAAACCGCCAAACTCCCAACTGCGGCAAGCAGTTGCAGCGTTGACCGAAGAATACCCTGGCCAAGGCGGCAACTTTTTGAACTTGGCGCTGCCCGGAGAAGATGCCGGAATTGAGGAATTGAAGCAGAAAATCCCTTCGACGTTCTTGCCGAAGGGCTCGTTACGAAAGATAGTCGGGGCGAAAGGATTTGAACCAGCGATCTGGATTCACTTCCTATCAATGCGCCACACGTCGTGCACGATCACCGTTCGAACATCGTCCATTACTTCAAATTGGATACCCAACGGATACACGAAGCCGATGCGAATGGTATCGTAGCGAGATTCGCCAAAGGATGTCGGGGCGGCAAGCAGGTGGCGGTCAATCTGCCTTGCGGCCGATGCCAGAACGGCTGCATCGGACGCAGCTTGAAGCATTTAATGCAGCTTATCTTCAGCAAACGGCGCCCAAAGTACACGATATGACATTAGTACCCGAGCCGACCGAGGATTTCCTCCAACGGCTTGCCAGTTCGATTCCTCCGCAACTCTTCAGTTTGCGGAATCGAAAGCGGCGGTTCTAGCTGCAGGTCACCGATGTCCGGCCGGCCAGGAACTGGCCAGAAAAGGCCAAGGACACGACCCTGTTCGTCGCAAACGACAGCCTGTTGTGTCGCTTCAACTAGCTTTTTGCCAATGCCAAATTCAATCGTGATCTGCTGCATAAATTACAAGGCTCATCGTCAATCAAGTCGGGGCGAAAGGATTTGAACCTTCGACCTCTACGTCCCGAACGTAGCGCTCTGCCAGGCTGAGCTACGCCCCGTGAATCTGCATTTGAAGACCGAACCCGCCGTGGCGGGTTCGCGGAACGGAGACCTGCCATTGTCCCAGTGTGTTCCGGCTGGGTCAAGTGCGCGTGTGACGGCACGATTACTCCGGCTCAAATTGACCAACGAGCGGCACGAAACGGCACCCGGAGAGCGCGCTTGCCTGCATGCGGCCGTTCACTTTGCGCACCGCTTCCAGAACTTGGCCCTCTCGGTCACCGAGAGGAATCACCAAAATGCCATTCTCGGCGAGTTGCTCAACTAACGCGGGCGGCACATCGGCTGCCGCCGCGGTCACGATGATGCGATCGTACGGCGCAGCGCCTTCCAGCCGAGGCTGCCGTCGCCGACCAGAAACGTCACGTTGCGATAGCCCAACTCGTCGAGCAATGCGTGCGCGCGGTCCGAAAGTTCGGGGTGCCGCTCGATTGTCACCACCTGCGCCGCAAGCTCGGCGAGCACCGCGGTTTGATAGCCGCTGCCGGTGCCGATCTCGAGCACCTTTTCCGTCCCTTGCAGCGAAAGCGCTTCGGTCATCAGGCCGACGATATAAGGCTGACTGATCGTCTGGCCGCACTCGATCGACAACGCCCGATCGGCATACGCCTGGTCGGCTTGTCCCACATCGATGAACCGCTCGCGCGGGACGCGCTCGATGGCCGCAAGCACGCGCGCAGCGCGTATGCCGCGCTCGGCAAGCTGCTCGGCGACCATCGAACTGCGTTCTGAATCAAACGACATGGAAGGCAATGTGAGGCCGAGGCAGCCGGCGGTGAGTCGGCGCCAGATTCGGTAGAACATTGTACGCCGATCCGCTTACTGCATGCGGCGCGCCATACTGCGATGAAACCTGCCGCGCATCGCTCAACTAGACTCCCGCTGCACTGGCGCGGACCGATGCCTGCCAGTCGGCAATATGCATCTCGACCGTACGCCGCCCGCCAAAATTATTGATCATTGGCCGGAACGCGACATTCAGGGGGCCATCGACAGCAACCAGCTCATCGTGCCACTCGCCGCCGCCAAACGCCACCGCGCGCATTCGCACTCCGTGCTGCTCGATCCGCAGTTGCAAGTGCCGTCCGCCGTCGCCCATTCGCTTCGGCGCTTCGGACAGGATCACGTTCGAGGCGCAAAGGACGGGCCGGCTGTTGCCGTGCCCGAACGGAGCCAGCCGCTCGATCTGCGCGACGATTGTAGGCGTCAGGCTGCTCAAGATCACTTCGCCGTCGATCCACAGCTCCGCCTTGCGCTCGGCGGTGGACAGCGCCTGCATCACGCATTCGCAGAAATCAGCCCGGAACTGCTCAAGGCGCGATTCGTCGATCTTCAAGCCGGCGGCGGCTGCGTGCCCGCCGTGCGACGTCAAATGTTCGCGACAGGCGGCAGAATGCCTCGTGAAGGTCGAAGCCGGGCACGCTTCGCGCCGAACCAATTCCTGGCTTCACGCCAAGCTCGTCAAGCGCGATCAGCACCACCGGCCGGTGATACTTCTCCGCCAGTCGGCCCGCGACAATTCCGATTACGCCCGCATGCCATCCGCGGCCGGCAAGTACAAACGCCGGATCGCCGTCGGCATCAAACTGTTCCTGGATTTGCTTGTGTGCGGAAAGATAGATGCTGCGCTCGAGGCTGTCGCGGCTTTTGTTCAGCTCGTGGAGATATTCGGCCAGTGACGATGCTCGCTCGTGCGTTCTGCGTCGTCAACAACTCGACGCCAAGCTGTGCCTGACCGAGCCTTCCGGCGGCGTTGAGCCGAGGCGCGATCATAAACGCGATGTCCTCGCAGTCGAGCGCGTTCTTTGCATCCAGCTTCGTTACGCGCATCAGGTGCGCAAGACCCAGCGGCGGCCGCTCTTTCAGGCTGACCAGGCCGTGGCGCACGAGGATTCGATTTTCGTCCACCAGCGGCACGACATCGGCCACGGTCCCGACTGCCGCCATCCCAACGGCTTGCAGCAAGAATGCGCGCATCCGATCGCTGACCTTCTTGGCCTGGCTGTGCGCTGACACAAGGCCCAGGCAAGCTTGAACGCCACGCCCACGCCGCTCAGCTCGCCGAATGGATAAGTGCTGCCCGGCAGCCGCGGATGCACAATTGCCGCGGCGCTCGGCAAGCGATCGGCAAACTGATGGTGGTCCGTGACGATCAGCTCCAGGCCAAGCTCGCGAGCGGTTTCCGCACACTCCACGCTGGCGATGCCGCAATCGACGGTTACGACCAGCGACGCCCCGCGCGCGGCGAGCGATCGCAGCGCCTCGTCGTTCAAGCCGTACCCTTCGTCAATGCGGTTGGGCACGTAATAGCTCGCTTCCGCGCCCAGCAACCGCAGGCAATCCAACAGAATCGCCGTGGCTGTCATCCCGTCAGCATCGTAGTCGCCGTAAACGACGATCGGCCGCCGGTCGCGGACGGCCGCCATGATGCGGTCCGCCGCTTCGGGGATGCCCGGCAGCAGATCGGGATCGCGCAGGCCGGCCAACTTGCAGTCGAGAAACTCGCGGATCGTCCGAGGGTCGCAGACGCCGCGGCACAACAAAAGCTGTGCCACGACCGAGGGCACGCCCGCCTCTCGCTCAAGCGCTGCGATCCGGCCGGGATCGTGAGCGTGAATCCGCCACAGCTTGGGCATAACAAGACTCAACGAGCGAGGTGTAATCCATTACCGCGACTCATTGAACCAGAGTGGCTGCAGGGCGACAAGCATAAATGTCGTTTGCGCAGCGCTGCTACTTCTTCTTCTCGGCATGCAGTGTGTGCTTGCGCAGACGGGGCGAGTACTTCTTGAGCTTCAGCTTCTCGCCCCCCGACTTGCGACGGAGCGAGTAGTTGTAGTCCCCAGTTTCCTCGCAGACGAGAAACACAGTTTCAACTTTCTTTTTGCTTTTGGCCATCAACGACTCCAGACGCGCGGTGGAAACGGTCCAACGACAATGCGGTAACAATCGCGCGGCCGTAGACCAAATAACTCGGTAAGCCGCTCATTTTAGCGGACCAGGGCGCGACACCGCCAGGGGGCGTAACGCGCCGCTCTCGCCGGCGGCACTTCAGCGGCCTGCCGCCAGCGATTCGGAGAGTTGTTACACCATGCACCGCACGACGCCGACGAGCACGCCGAGCACTTTGGCGTTTTTGACGTACATCGCCTTCATCGAGCTATTTGCCGGTTCCAGACGAATGCGGTTCGACTCCGGGTACCAGCGCTTCAGCGTCGCCTGGCCGTCGTCGGTTTCGGCCACCACAATTTGGCCGGCCGAAGCCTCGCGCGCTTTCTTGATGACGACGTAATCGCCGTCGGCAATCTGGGCATCGATCATCGAATCGCCGTTCACGTGAAGCACGAAATAGTTCTTCTTGGCGAACATGGCCTCGAAATCGACGCGCTCGTTTTGCTCGACCGCCTCGTGCAGCACGCCCGCAGCCACGCGGCCGCGCAGCGGAACGCCTTTTTCCTCAATCGGCTCGATGGCCAACTGGATCGGCGCGACATATTAGGTTCGCGCGTGATCAGGCCCTTTTTTTCCAGGGCCTTCAAATGGCACATCACGCCGTTGGGGCTGGCAATTCCGAACTCCTCGCCGATCTCGCGAACCGTCGGGCCGTAGCCGCGGTTGCGAATCTTGTCGCGAATGAAGTCGTACACGTGCCGCTGGCGCTTGGTGAGCAGGTCGAGCTCAGTCATGCCAGGCACAATTCTTCGATAGGATGGAGTGGACATGGGACACCGCCCCTTTTTTCGGCGCGGAAAACGGGAACCGATGGTTGTTTTTTGTGCCGTGCTGACGCCCGGTCCGCAAGTCGCGGAAGGCAATCCGTGTCACGACAGCCACATTACCATGAAGTTTAATATACCGCTGTTCAGAGTCAAGAGCGCATGTACATGATGGACAAAAAAATTCTGTCGTGCCCGGTGGGCCGGCTGCCCCCACCGCCGTGCGGCAGCCGCCACGTCGGCCGCTCAAAGCCGCATAGTAGCAGGACTTAGCGAAAACGTGAACTGGCGTTCCACAAACCGCCGCCTGCTGGTGATTCTGTTGCCGATGGGCTACGATCTGACAATTGCCCGCCGTCTTCCCGCCTGGACAGATAAACGGAGCCTCAACCATGCCATTTCACGCCGCCTTGGGAACCGCACTTGCATTAGTCATTGGCTGCTTGGCCTCGGATCGAGTAGCTGGACACGAGTGGACCCGTTTCCGCGGTCCCAACGGTCAGGGACAAAGTGACGCCGCGACCATTCCGTCCGAGTGGACCAAGCAGGATGTGAATTGGGACATCGAACTTCCCGGCCTGGGGCATTCATCGCCGGTCGTATGGGGCGACAAAGTTTTCGTGGCAAGTGCCTAACCGGAAAGCGGCACCCGGCTGTTGTTTTGTGTTAGCGCCACCGACGGCAATGTGCTTTGGCGCAAAGAACTATCCGGAAGCACGCACGGCCTTCACCCACAAAACACCTACGCCTCAAGCACCCCCGCCTGCGACGCCGAGCATGTGTACTTTGCCTGGGCGATGCCGGACCACTACAACCTCGCGGCTTTCGACCATGCCGGCAACGAGGTTTGGCGACGGAACCTGGGCACATACACCGGCAAGCACGGTTTTGGAACGTCGCCGATCATCCATGAAGACATGGTAATCATCACCAACGATCAGGATGGTGAAAGCTGGGTAGCCGCAGTCGATCGAAAGAATGGCGAGACGCGCTGGAAGATTCCACGTGAGCAGGAAACGCCGCAAAACGCCTCGTACTCCACGCCGTTGATCTATACCGCCGGCGGCCGCGAACCCGAGTTGATCCTGCACAGTTGGGCGCACGGCATTTCGAGTCACGATCCCAAGACAGGTCGCGTGAACTGGGAAGCGACCGTGTTCGATCGGAGGCCGGTCAGCTCGCCCGTGCTCGTGGCCGGACTGATCGTCGGAAGCTGTGGCGATGGCGCCGGGACCAACTCGGTCGTAGCCGTGCGACCCGGCGATGACAACGGCAAGCAGCCGGAGGTCGCCTACAAGATTTCCCGCACGGGGGCGCCGTATGTGCCCACACTGATTGCGGCAGACGATCTTCTATACCTCTGGAAAGACGACGGCGTGCTCACGTGTCTCGACGCCGCGACTGGAAAGCAGCACTATCGCCAGCGCGTTGGCGGTAGTTACTCCAGCTCGCCCATCCGCGTCGGCGACCGCATTTTTTGTCTTTCGGCTGACTGCGAGATGGTCGTGATTGCAGCCTCGAAGGAGTTTCAGGTGCTGGCGCGAAACAAAGTCGCCGATGACGTGAGCCGCTCCACACCGGCCGTGGCGGACGGCCGAATGTATGTCCGCACTCAGTCCAAGCTGTTGTCGATCGGCGGAAAAAGTGGCAAGCCGGTCGTTAAAAAAACGAGGTGAACGTCCGCCTCGCGTAAATATCCGAGTCGCGTCAATCGCTTGGCATTCAAGTTGCCGCAACCTAAGATAGAGGTCGCTCCTTTTTCCTGGATTCGCATCCGTGCTCGACCGTCAGGAGGGCCGTCCATGCCGGCGCCCATTCGCAAGTACGACGCGCTTGGTTTTCCCATCCCCTCTACGTTCGAAGAACTTTCAAAAAGCGCCGAGATTCCAACGCGTCCGGCTGGCCCCTCGCGTGCCAAGCGCCGGACCCTCGTCGTTCTGTTTTTGGTTGTGGCTGTATTGGCCGTCATTCCCTGGGCGAAAACCGCCGGCCAGGCGATGCTGGCTAGCTGGTGGACCAAGGAGGCTCAGGATCGATTCGAAGCCCGCGATTTTCTAGGCGCCGTGGAGAACTCCACGCGGGCGCTCAACATCAAGGGCGAGGACCCCATCTCCAGCGACAATGCCCGCCTGCTCCGCCTTCGCGCCGAGCGCGGCTGGAGCTAAACGACATTGAAGGCAGCCTGCGCGACTTCGATCGCCTCGTCCAAGCTCAATTCAAGGACCCGGACCTGATGCCGTATGTGTATTACGGCCGGGCCTGGGCCAATTGTCGCGCCGGCCGGCATAAGCTGGCAATCGACGACGCTACTCAAGCCATCCAATATGTAGGCCGTGAGACGCCCGAGCTTCTTAACCTGCGGGCCTATATCCGGGCGTTGGGCAACGTAGACCAGAAGGAGCTCGAGGCCGGGTTGGACGACGTTCAGTGCGCGATTCGCATGGTTCGTCCCAATGCGGCACTGATCGACACGCGCGGTTACCTATACCACCTGCTTGGCAGACAGGATGATGCACTCAAGGACCTGAATCTGGCGATCGCAATGACGATGGCGGGCAGGAGCCATGTGAGGTCGCCCGATATGGAACAAAAACTCAACGAGGATTTGGCCGTGATGCACCATCATCGCTCGCTGGTATATCAAGTGCAAGGCAAGACCAAGGAAGCCGAGGCCGATATGCAGCTTGCCAAAGAGCTTGGATACGATCCCGACGCTGGAGTGCTTTAGTTGTTTCTCGACGGGCAGGGCTTTTATGAATTCATTTCGATTTCTTTTATTGGCGTTTCTGACTTTCGCCGCGACCCAAATCGTTGTCGGGTGCGCGGCCGCCGCCGAGGTTGTGCTCTACGACGGTGCAACGAACCAACCGCCCAATAGCCCTGTCTGGAACTGGATTCTTTCCGAGGACGGCGGCACGCTGCTCACGCCGGCCGCTTCAGTGATCCGCACGACCGCCGGCGGATTGACGACGCTCGATACGCTCGACCCGATGAGCGACCGCGCGGGCTATGGCAAGCTGCTGGCCCCCGCGGTGAACCTCGATCGGACAGCCGGTTACACACTGACGTTTGAAGTGCAAGTGCTCGGCGAGATTCACGCGAGCAACGATCGCGCGGGGTTCAGCATTCTGCACACGGCGTCCGACGGACGCGGCGTGGAGTTGGGATTCTGGACGGATCGCGTGTGGGCACAGAACGACAGCCCGTTGTTCACGCACGGCGAGGAGCAGCTTGTCGATACGACGGACCGGCAGACCTACACGCTGAGCGTGCTCGCCAACACATACTCGCTTTCGACGCCCGGCATGACCACGCTCACCGGGAGTTTACGTGACTACTCGAGCTTTGGCTTGCCCTACAGCCTGCCAAACTTCCTGTTCCTCGG
This sequence comes from Pirellulales bacterium, assembly GCA_963829655.1. GTDB lineage: Bacteria > Planctomycetota > Planctomycetia > Pirellulales > JALHPA01 > JBBDYH01. The sequence continues at coordinate 2,128,268 of CAWHJG010000002.1, read as the reverse complement.
CGACAACACGACTTCCGCACACGCCATCGCGCGGATCGCATTTGTTGGCGTCGATGTTGTCCCAGAGCCGGGGACATTTCTTCTGTTTATCGTTGCGTTGTTTGCAATCGCCAACTCGATACGCCGCCGACAAAGCCTGGCGCACGCTCTCACTCCGCACTCCGCATTCCGAACTCCGCACTCGCTACACCCACAGCTTTAGCCGTCCGTCGAGCATGTCCGGGAGCTTGCGCTGTACGTATTTCGCTGCGCGGCTTCCCTCGTAACGCGTGCTCAGGTGCGAGGCGATAATCAGCTCGTTCTTGAACCGATCGCGGCGCTCGATGATGTCGTCCAGATGAATGTGCCCGTACTTGTGGATCTTGTCCTTCTTGTGCGAAGGATGAACGAACGTGACCTCGGTGATCAGCACGTGCGCCTCGTACATCGCCGGGCAGTTGTCGAGTCCTTCGGGCGAACTGTCGCCGAGATACGCCAACAGCGGAATTCGTAGCTCCTCGGTCACTTCGGTCCCCGAGAGCCGCAGGTCGCGGATTTGCTCGCCGGAAAGTCCGTGGTACTCCGGCTTGAGCTTCTTGCGCCGTTCCCAAACGACAAACCCCAGCGAGGGAATGGTGTGTTTTGTCGCCGAAACAGTCACCACGTGTTCGCGCGAGAGTTCGATTTCATCGCCTGGCCGGATCGGCAATAGCCGGCACGGCATCCGACCCCGGTCGAGTCGCGTAAATAGCTTGAGGATTTTTTCGACCGGCTCCACCGCGTGCTCCGGCATATAGATTACCGGCGGCTCCATCTTCATCATTCGCCGCCGCGCCACGTAGACCGGCAGGGAGGCCACGTGATCCAGGTGCGTGTGCGAAAGAAACCAAACCGGAGTGCCCATGAACGACCACGGCTGCGCGCCGAAATCGAATCCCAGTTTTAGCTCTGGAATGCGCCAATAGGTCTGCACGGCCGCCCGCGAGTAGCCCTCAATCGTGAGACCGTTGTGAACGATCGAGAGGATAGGAGCGTTTTCAATCATGCGGCAACAATCGACTTTTGGCTGATAGATAAGACTCGCGCCCGCGAATCAAGACAGCCTAGCCGATGCCGCGTTCGCAGACACCACCTTGAACAAAACGGCTACAGCGCCCGCCGATACCGACGCGTTCGCCCGCCTGGCATCGGCGGAGACTTGGGCGCGCTGGCGGTGGTGGCTCCTCAGGCGCGGCCGAAGCGGCAGCCAGTTGTCCCTCGCCATCGCCTGGTTCAGTCGCTGGCGGACCGTGGGGCGGTGAATCCGGCGTACCGACCGGCTTCATGAACGACTCAAAACCCTTCATCTCGTCACGCTGCAGAAGCTTATTGATCCGCATCTCGATCCGCGTCAGCTCGTTGCCTTCTTCGGGCGTGACGAACGTAAACGCAATGCCTTCTCGCCCCATGCGTCCCGTGCGGCCGACGCGGTGGACATAGTCGTCGCAGAAATGCGGCACGTCGTAGTTGATGATGTGCGAGATGCCGGTTACGTCGATGCCGCGGCCGACAACGTCGGTCGCCACGAGATAACGCACGCTGCCCTCGCGAAACTGCTTCATCACGCGGTCGCGCGCGCTCTGGCCGAGATCGCCGTGAATACAGGCGGCGCCCTGAAACTTTCTCGTCAGGCGATGATGCACCTTGTCGGTGCCGCGCTTCGTGCGGCAGAAGATGATTGCCTGCCGCGGCTCTTCGCGGGAAAGCAATCGCTCCAGCAGCTCGAACTTTCGCTCTGGATCGACTGTGAAGTAAAACTGCTCGATCGTTTCCGATCCGATATCCTTCGGAGAAAAATCGAGGTTCTCCGGTTCGTGCATGTACCGCTGCGCCAGCTTTTCGACCGGCGGAGGAACCGTGGCGCTCAACAGCATGGTCTGCCGCGACTGCGGACATTTCCGAAGAATCCGCTCGATATCCGGCCGAAACCCAATGTCCAGCATTCGGTCCGCCTCATCGAGCACAACCATCGTCAGGTCGCCCAGCACCAGCGTGCCGCGGCTGAGGTGGTCGAGCACGCGACCGGGCGTGCCAATGATAATGTCGGCGCCGCGCTTGAGCTTTTCAATCTGCCCTTTGATCGGCTTGCCGCCGTAGAGCGCCACGCTATGCACTTTGCGACCAAAGGCCAGCTTCTCGACCTCGTCACGCACTTGCACGGCCAGCTCGCGCGTCGGCACCAGGACCAGCGCCTGCGGGCCCATTCCCCGCTGATGCTCACGAAGCCGCTCGAGGATCGGGATTGCAAACGCCGCGGTTTTTCCAGTTCCGGTCCGCGCCTGCCCCAGCACGTCCACACCCGCTAGCGCACGTGGTATAAGACCCGCCTGTACCGGGGTCGGCCAGAGATACTCCGCCCGAGCGATGGCGGCCATCATGGTCTTGGTCAGTCCGAGGTCCTCAAACCGAGCCTTGGCCTCTTCTGTATTTGGTCTCGGTGCAGTCACAAGGTCCGCGATCGGGCGCGTTGAGGACGGATTGGCAACGTGTGAATGAACGAAAGTCTAGCTGGATTGTCGCGGAGGGTCAACGCGGCGGGTTGGTCATGAAGTCGTCCGCGGCACGCTCCGACCGCACGGTTGGTGCGCCTTGACCTCCGGCACGGCGCTGCCGACAATCGCAGAACAGGAATATTTCAGGTATTTGTCCCATAGCTCGATCGCTCCCGTGCACCGCAATCCGCTGTTTTGCCTCACGTTGTTGCTTCTGCTCGCCGCCGGCTGTGCCGGAGGGTATGACGAGGATTTTAAGAGCGCCTCCCAGCATGCGACGGAAGCGAAAAAGTTTGAGCAACTCGGCGAAACAAGATTCCCCGTGGGGCAGTTGCCCGTCAGCGTCCGGCTTCCCAAGCAGCTACCGGAAACCTATATCCGGGTAAGCTCTTCCGATCCGCTCAGCTTGCAGCAGCGCGTTGAGCCACTGCGTGCCGTGCCCCCCTACATGAGTGGTTTCGCTCAATCGCACGTCGCGACGTTCGAGGTCTTCAACCCTACGGAAGACGGCAAGGTTCCAATTTACGTCGCATTCTGGACCCCGCCCGCAACCAGTCGCGGAAAGTCCATCCTCGTTCAGCTTAAAGAAGCGCTGGCCAAAGACTTTCCTGGTAAGAATTTCGAAGATCTCGATGTACGTACTCCGGATGGCACAGCCATTCAGTGGAAGCGACTTTCGGGAACCGCCACGACTCCTTATTTTCATTTAGACCCCGATGGCAACCATGTCCACAAGCCGCTCAAGGAGAATCTTGACCTGTGGGTCTATACGCCCGCCGACGGCGCCAACCAGGCGGCAGTGGTCATCGCCTGGCGTGTTCCCGAACTGGTTCAGTCGCTGAATCTGGCAAACTTCGACGAGTTGGCGCAGCTTGTCGCCGGCTCGCTGACCGGGAGTTAGATGGGCGACACTCGTCTCTCCACCGGTGTTGTCGGGCTTGACGATCTTCTGGGCGGCGGACTCTTGCCTGGAACGCTCACGGTCGTCTGCGGCGCGACTGGCATCGGCAAGACACAGCTCGGTCTCCAATTCTGCAACGGCGGCCTTAGCGACGAGGGAAGGCGTGGAATCATCTTCGACATGGCCGCGCGCGGCGACGCTCAAAGCCACGCCGACTACGCTCGGCGGATGTTCGGCTGGGAGTTGCGCAGTGCCGAGGCGGAGGCGCCGCTTCGACTCGACACTTTCTTTGAATCCGATCGGATAGCCAGCGATTATTTGCACGTGTTCGACCAGACCGGCCGGCGCGTCACCAAACGCGATCTCGACTTTGACGCGTTCCACGATTGGAAGGCGCAGCTTGTCGGCCGCTTGAACTCCGCAATTGCGTTCTTCTACGGCAACTTCGTTCGCGGCGTACGGCGGTGCGTCATCGATGGCATTGAGCCAGTCGAGCGGCCGAGCGATTCCTTCCAGATGGAGATGTTCGAGTATGTCTATCACCAAATCCTGCGCAAGGATCACGACTGGGTCGTGCGCGACCTATTTCGCGAGCACTTCCGGCAGCAAGCCGAAGCGGTCGCGCGGCACGCCTACGATCACCGGCAGACCGGTTGCCTGTTCCTATACACGTCGGCCGAAAGCATGCTCGATCAGCTCATCGATCGCCCGCTCAACGAAGGCGACCTGCTATCCAATGCCAACACGGTAATTTACCTGGGGAAGATTCGCGACGGGCTCAAGCTCCGCCGGGCGCTGTACATCGCCAAGCACCGGGGGAGCCCCGCGAGCGACGAAATTCATCCGTTTGAAATCGACGACGCCGGTTTGCGCATCCGCGACCCAGAGAAGGGGATCGGGGGATGAAGCGGGGATGGTGGGGATGAACGTTATCGGCGCAACAAGTCAATTCGGTTGCGTCATCCCCGTTTATCTCCACCTACCTCCATATCCCCTTCTCCGGTTTGCTAGGATAGTTTCAATGAGCGCTTCGACATATGACTTTGATCTCCTCGTTATCGGCGCCGGCCATGCCGGCGTCGAGGCCGCGCTGGCCGCCGCGCGAATTGGTGCCCGCACCGCGCTCTTGACCATCAATTGCGACACCGTTGCACAGATGAGCTGCAATCCGGCCATCGGCGGCGTGGCGAAAGGGCAAATCGTCCGCGAGATCGACGCCCTCGGCGGTGCAATGGGACGCGCAATCGATGCCACCGGCATTCAGTTCCGCATGCTCAACCGCCGCAAAGGCCCCGCGATGCACAGCCCGCGGGCACAGGCCGACAAAAAGGCCTACCAGTTTGAAGTCAAGCGGATCGTCGAAGAGCAGGAGAATCTCGTTCTCCGGCAAGAAGTGGTTGAGGACATACTGACCGAGGACGCCGCCGAAGGGCGCGCGTCGTCGGGGTTCGCGTTCGCGGCGACGCAGTTTACCGCGCCAATGCCGTCGTGCTCACGACCGGCACGTTCCTGCAAGCGATCATGCACACCGGCGAAACCAAGACCCCCGGCGGCCGCGCCGGCGAGGCCACGACGTCAGGGATCAGCGGGGCGCTGGCGCGGCTCGGATTCGAGCTGCGCGCGATTCAAGACCGGCACGCCCTGCCGCCTCAACGGCCGCACGATCGATTACAGCCGCTGCGAGCTGCAACCCGGCGATGACGATCCACAGCCGTTTTCGTTCCTCACCGATACTCTGACAGCCGACCAGCTTCCCTGCTGGATCACGTACACCAACGCCGCGGTTCACGACGTAATTCGCGCGAACCTGCATCGCGCGCCGATGTACTCCGGCCAAATCCAATCGCGCGGGCCGCGCTACTGCCCGTCGATCGAAGACAAGGTCGTGCGATTCGCCGACAAGTCCCAGCATCAGCTCTTCCTGGAGCCAGAAGGCCGCAACACGCGCGAAGTCTACGTCAACGGCATCTCGACCAGCCTGCCGCGCGACGTGCAAGACGCAATGCTCCGCCTCGTGCCCGGCCTTGAGCGTGCCGAGATCATGCGCTACGGCTACGCAGTCGAGTACGACTACGCGCCGCCCGAGCAGCTCTGGCCGACGCTGGAGACAAAGCGCGTCGCCGGGCTCTATTTCGCCGGGCAGATCAATGGCACAACCGGCTACGAGGAGGCCGCAGCCCAGGGGCTCATGGCGGGCATCAATGCTGCACTCAAGCTCCAAGACCGCGAGCCAGTGGTGCTTTCGCCGCGACCAGGCGTACATCGGCGTGTTGATCGATGACCTGGTCACGCGCGGTGTAGACGAGCCGTATCGGATGTTTACCAGTCGTGCGGAGTATCGGCTCTCGCTGCGCCAGGACAACGCCGACCGGCGACTCACGCCGCTTGGACGCGATGTCGGCCTGGTTGACTCGCCGCGCTGGGAGCGCTTTGCCTGGAAAGTGGAAGAAATCGCCCGCGTTACGGATTTGCTGAAAAAAACGCGCACCACCGACGGATCGCTTCTCAAGCTTATGCGACGTCCGGAAACCAATTGGAATCAACTTAGCGAACGGCTGCCCGAGTTGGCCGCCGTATCGGCCGACGTGGCTCGGCAGGTGGAATACGACGTAAAGTACGAAGGCTACGTCGCCCGGCAGGAACAGGAGATTGACCGCAATCGCCGCCTTGCCGAGCGGCGCATACCCGACAGCTTCGACTACGCACGGATTTCACAGCTTCGCGTCGAGGCACGTGAAAAACTCGGCCGAATCCGTCCGCTGTCCATTGCACAAGCCAGCCGGATCAGCGGGATCACCCCGGCCGATCTGGCATTGTTAATGGTGCATTTGGATGGCTGAAACAGCGGCCGATTCTTCGAAATGGCATCGTGCCAATTCCCCTTTGAATCTGGTTTGGCCACGCCAATCGCCCCATTTCACTTTCCACCGCCGTTGGCCGCCATTTTTCGCCGTCACGCCTTCGATTTGCGTAAACTGTTCCTATGGCGTGGTTTGCGGCAAATAGATCGATCTTGACTCAATATAGAGGCTGCATATAATCGGGCAGGATGGCAAGTTTGGTAATTTGGATACTTCCAAAGGGGCCATCGCTTCGCTCGTCTGTCAAGCGATACACGGAGGACTAGGAACTTCAGGCCTGCCTTGCAGTAAAGAACGGCCGGAGTCCCGCTTAGACTAGCCTGCACCATCGGCTAGGGAGAGGGTGGTTCGCAGATGAAAACTGTCTTTACAACCGGCGAGGCGGCCAAAATTTGTAAGGTCAGCCAGCAAACGATTATCCGCTGCTTCGATTCCGGCCAACTCAAAGGTTTCCGCGTTCCTGGCAGCCGTTTCCGCCGTATCCCGCGAAATGAGCTGTACCAGTTCATGAAGGACAACGGCATCCCGACGGACGCCTTGGAAAGCGGAAAACGCAAGATCCTGGTCGTAGATGACGATGTCGAGCTCGTCGAGCTGATCGGCGATGTCCTGGATAAGGACGGCCGCTTCGAGGTCCGCACGGTCAACAACGGCTTCGATGCCGGAATGATGGTCAAGGAGTATCATCCAGACCTGATCGTGCTCGATATCATGCTGCCGGACATCAACGGCAAAGAGGTCTGCCAGCGTGTCCGCAGCGACCCGTCGATGGACGATGTGAAGATCATTTGCATCTCCGGCATGGTCGAGCAGGACAAGATCGACGATCTCAAGGCGGCCGGCGCCAACGACTTCATGCAAAAGCCGTTCGAGGTCGATCAACTGGTGGATAGGATCTGCCAGCACCTGGAAGTCGAAAGTAGCATGGTGGCCGGCTGATAGCTGCGGTCAGTCCGGCCCGGAAGGACCCGGACGCAGCACCAAACAAGGGGCAGTGATAAACCCGTCAAACGCAAAAGCCCGCGGCGAGTTGCCGCGGGATTTTTTCGTGATTATGGCGCTTTATCAGCCAGCTCACCTCGTCTTATGAGCCAGCTCACCTCGTCGCATCGGACGAGTCGCTATCGTCGGACTTCGCCTCCGCCTGGCCGCTGGCCGCCTTCTGCCCCTGTTCGATCTGGTTCTGAAAATCCTTCTCGTCGATCAAGCGGTAACCCTCCGGAACTTCCAAGCTGAACAGCTTGGGATTGAGCGGCTCGTTCCAGCGGAACTCGTCGAACGATAGGAGGCTCTTTATGTTGCGCCCCTTGCCATCGACGTGCGACGACTCGGCCGTGATCTTCACCGGCAGCTCCGTCTTGGCATCCACCCAAACGGTCGTCGTGCCCTCGCCTTGCATGTCCATCAGGTACAACTTGTCGAGCCGGTACACCAGGACCTTTGCGCCGTCGAGTTGCTCTTCGCGTACAAACTTTGCGTCCTCGGCCTTGGCGTTCTTGAGTCCATCGAGCGGATTCGCAAACGGTCCGGACGGCTTACCGGCTGGCACGTCACGAAGTATCGCCGACTTGTTGCCGTGATTGAGTTGCAGTGTCTTTTTAAGCTGCATGTCGCCGATCATTGTGACGATCTGCGGGTTATCCATCCGCAATCGATCCCGCTCAACGTACCAGGTGAACTTGATCTCGGGCCCGCCGTGCAGCTTCTGCGTGTTGACGACGGTCACGCTCTCGGCGTTCTGGATGTTTTGCAACACGTCGCCGAAGGCCACGCGGGAACCGCCGCTTAATACCAGCCACCAGGCGGACAACACCGCTGCGACCGAGGCGGCTGCGGCAAAACTCGATACTCGTGCAATGCGAAGCATACGTTCCTTCCTTTCAGCAAGCCGGACCGCGTCCGGCGAAGTGGTTAATGAAATGGCGGCCTCGTTCAGCCGGCCCACCGTGGAGGCCACCAGCTCGGCGGGTGGCCCAGGCGGAACCGCCGACGTGCGCAGCGCCTCGGTCGCCCGGTCCAACAATGCATCTCGTTCAGGGTTTTGATTGAGATCGCTCATGACTAAATCTCCCGCTTGAACTCTGGTTCGGCTGGCCCGTGGGCACGCAGCCGTTCTCGCAAACTCGACCTGGCTCGATTGAGCAACACGCCAATGTGGTTCACCGTCAGACCGGTCTCGGCGGCCACCTCGCTGTAGCTCATCTCCAAAATCCGCACCATCCAAAACACCTCCGCCTGTCGCGAATCCAGCTCGGCCAGCGCCGTTCGCAGGTCGTCGGCCAGCTCGGCCGCAACGGCGGCTTGACCCGGCGTTGCGCCCTTCGATTCGGCGCTCTGGACGTCGGCGCCCGGGTTGATGCGGTTGCGGTGCCGGTACCGGCTTCGGAGCGTCTCGATCGCCCGGGTGATCGCCAGCCGCCGGAGCACAGCCGGCCAATTCCGCACGGATTCTTTTCCGGACAGCTCGAGGGCCGCCACGAAGGTCCGCTGGAAGCAGTCGGCCGCGTCGGCCTCGTGGTTTACCAGCCGGAACACGGTGTTCCAGACCAGCGAACCATGCTCGTTCACAATTTTTGACCAATCGGTCATTGGCGTAAGGCCTCTTGGCAACGATGATGCGGTCGCATTATAAGTCGATGGCGCCCGCCGCTTTCTTACAGGACCGGCAAAACAAAAGGGGACTGGCTCCGAGCCTCAACTGCGGTTTCAGCATCAGGTAAGCGTGACGGCGAGGTGCCTGTCCCCTTTTTATTGCCGACTTTGAAAACATGAACCCCGACGAAATCAACGCCAAGCTGGCACGGCTGGATGAGCTGGAGCGGCGTTTCGACGCCGCCGTCCAGCACGCCAAGCTCGAGGCAATGAAAGAGCTCGCCTACGGCGCCGGGCACGAGATCAACAATCCATTGGCCAACATCGCCACCCGTGCTCAAACCCTGCTGCGCGACGAGACGAACCCCGAAAGGCGCCGCAAGCTGGCCGCGATCAATGCGCAAGCCTTTCGCGCTCACGAAATGATCGCGGACCTGATGCTGTTCGCTCGCCCGCCGCAGATGCGCCCGAAGCGACCGATCTGAACGCGCTGCTCCGGTCCGTTGCCGACCATTGGAGAAAGAACGCCGACGCGTCCGACTTGAGTATCGTCGATGATCCGGCGCTCGAACCGATCGTCGCAGAAATTGATCCCGTACAGATCCGCGTGTCGCTCGACGCGCTCGTAAAAAACTCGGTCGAAGCGGGCGACGAGAACATCGAGATTCGATTGCGTGTGCGCCGTACTGACGAAAACAGTCACAACGGATCAACACACAATGCTAGTCGCGCCGAAATCACCGTCGCCGACAACGGCCCCGGCATCCCGCCCGAAATCCGCGACAAAATCTTCGATCCATTCTTTTCCGGCCGCGAAGCGGGGAGAGGGCTTGGATTCGGCCTCTCCAAATGCTGGCGAATCGTCACGCTCCACGGCGGCCAGATCGAAGTCCGCGACACCCCCGGCGGAGGAGCGACGTTTGTGATCACACTACCTTTCTCGCCGCCCTCATCAGCCGGCACGCGCTAGCGTTTAGCTCCCCTCCCTTTTTCAAGAATTGCCCGCCGGCACGAGGAGCGTTACGCTGAAACCGCATATAGCCTCTCAAGGCGCGAGGCACGTAACGGCAATGCCTGCGCGTTAGGCTGCAAACAGGCGGCCTACAGGTAATTTACGGATCAGTCTAAATACACGTTGGCCTGCCGATGGCGAAGATACCGGCCTACCTTCTGAACCTTGCTGGCGAGTATCGCGTGTGCAGCGAACTCAACAAACGCGGCGTCTTCGCCACCGTCACCTACGGCACTCGCAAAGGCGTTGACGTCTATGCCATCAGCGACCGCAAGGTGCGGGCCCTCAAGATCGAAGTCAAGACAAGTCAGAAAGGAAACTTTGTCACGAGCCTCTCGCAGAAGTGCGGCGACGACGACCCGAACACCGAGGGCTTCTGGGACCGGCGCGTTGCGGACGAACAATCGCCCGACTACTGGGTTTTGTTTCAAATACAGGCAGGCAACGACGAGACGTTCAAGGAACGCTTCTTTGTGCTGACCCACAAGGAGATTTGCGCTGCACAAGCGACGAGGAATAAGGCCTACGCTGTGAAGTACAGTGCCCGCCACGGCAAGCAACCCGACTTCTCAAGCGGCATCGACAATGTGGTAATCGCCGATGTCGAGCAGCATGAGAATCAGTGGCAGAAGATTGTCAAAGCGCTCGACGGTCCGGCGGCAGGCTAATCGCTGCGAATGCGGCCCAAATACAGCAGAAGAGGCTAGCCTGGGGTCCAGGGGGCGGCAATGAGCACTCCTGGTCGTCGCATGGATGCGGCGAAACTGTCTGCACGGATGCACCAAGCCGTATCTGGCGTTTCCGCCGCAAACAGCGAACCATCCGACGCATCAACGCGGCGAAGCCAGTCGAATTGGCGCTGGAGAATCAATCGCCGCCACCCGGCGATCGCTGAAATTCACTACCACGTCTTCGCCGACGGCTACGATCTTCGCTCACACCCAGTGCCGGCGCCACGTTCGTCGTGCGGCTGCCCGCGCAACCGCCCGTGTGACAGCACGCGATTCCCCTTGCCGCATCGCCCACCGATCGCGTAACCTTCCCGCTCCAAAACTCGCAGTTTCACTCGGTGCAATGTCACGGAAGACGACCACCATGGCTTGGAATCCCCGCGCGCTGGTCTCCAAAACCTTCAAGATCGTGGCCAAGGACGGGCCGCATTTCACAGTACCGGCCCCTCACGAGCGTCGCGCCGTACCAGCTCGCCACCCGTCCGACGCGCCGCCGCCCGCGAGTGCCGTGCGGCAGGCCATCGTGCGCACTCGCCAATGGCTGCTCGAGCAGCAGCACCCGGACGGATACTGGGTCGGCGAGCTCGAAGGCGATACGATCCTTGAGAGCGAGTACATCCTGCTGTTGGCCTTTCTTGAGCGCGAAGGCAGCAGCATCGCCGGCAAGTGCGCACAACAACTGCTCGACAAGCAACTGCCCGACTGGCGGCTGGGCGCAGTATCCCGGCGGCGCGATCGACACCAGCGCCAGCGTGAAGGCCTATTTCGCGCTGAAACTGGTCGGCCACGATCCGTCGAGCGAGCCGATGCAGCGTGCCCGCGCAGCGATTCTGGCAAGCGGCGGCGCGGATTCGGTGAACAGCTTCACGCGGTTCTATCTGGCGCTGCTCGGGCAAATCGGCTACGACCAATGCCCCGCCGTGCCGCCCGAGTTCGTGCTCCTGCCGAAGTGGTGCCCGATCAACCTGTACGCGGTCAGCGCCTGGTCGCGAACGATCATCGTGCCGCTGTCGATCATGTCCGCGCAAAACCGGTCCGCCGCGTCGATGCCAGAGCGCGGCATCCGCGAGCTGTTCCTGCGCGAGCCAAAGAATTGGCCGCCGCTGCGCTGTCCCGGCCTCAAGCGCGGCACGGGCCTCTTGAGCTGGGACCGCTTCTTTCGCACGGTCGATTCCACGCTCAAGTTTCTCGAGCGCAACCGCCTGCTCCCCTGCCGCGAGAAAGCGGTCCGCGTCGCCACCGCATGGATGACCGAACGTTTCCAGGGCAGCGATGGCCTGGGCGCGATTTTCCCGCCGATGGTCTGGAGCATTATCGCCCTCCGCTCGTTGGGCCATGACGACGATACGCCCGAGATGCGCTATTGCCTTGAGCGGCTGGATGGGCTGATCATCGAGGACGAAAACTCCGCCCGGCTGCAGCCGTGCAAGTCGCCGGTGTGGGATACGGCGATCACACTGCGAGCGCTGGCCGAGAGCGGCTTGCCGGCCGACCACGATTCGGTTGAGACCGCGGCCGACTGGCTGCTCGAAAACGAAATTCAGTGCACAGGCGATTGGTCGAAGACAGTGAAATGCGAGCCGGGCGGCTGGTGCTTCGAACACTCCAACCAGTTCTATCCCGATCTCGACGATACCGCGATGGTCGCGATGGCGCTGCAAACTCAGTTCAGCGACGGTCTGCGCGACGCGGTACGATCGTTGCCGCCGTCGTTGCAGATTTTCAGCGACCGCGCCGAGCAAAGACCGCCCCAAGCAGACACGCGCGTTGCCCGCCTCGACCGCGCCCTGGCAGCTACGGCCCGCGCTGAAAAATGGATGCTCGCCATGCAAAACCGCGATGGCGGCTGGGGCGCATTCGATCGCGACAACGACCGCCAGTTCCTCTGTTACGTGCCGTTCGCCGACCACAACGCGATGATCGATCCCAGCACGCCGGATCTTGCGGCGCGGGTGCTGGAGTCGCTTGGGCATTTAGGTAAGCGCGTCGGCGACCAGGTCTGTGGACCGCGCAGTGACCTACTTGAGAGCAACGCAAGAAGCCGACGGAAGCTGGTTCGGGCGCTGGGGCGTCAACTATGTCTACGGGACGTGGCAGACGCTGGTCGGTTTGACTGCTGTCGGCGTGCCGCACGATGATCCCGCGATCGTGGCCGGCGCCAACTGGCTCGTCGCCCACCAACAACCTTGCGGCGGGTGGGGCGAAAGCTGCGATAGCTACGCCGAACCGCACAAGCGCGGCCAAGGTGCGGTCACCGCCTCGCAAACCGCCTGGGCACTGCTCGGGCTATTGTCGGCCGGCTGCACCGATCACGCCGCAGTTGCTCGCGGGATCAATTACCTACTGGATGCGCAGTGCGCCGACGGCACCTGGCACGAAACGGAATTCACCGGCACCGGCTTCCCCCGCGTGTTCTATTTGCGATACCACATGTACCCGATCTACTTCCCACTGATGGCCCTCGCGAAATATGCCAGCGAATCGCGTGGTCGTGTAAATCGACCATGCGGATCGATAGTGAATGGCGAATTTACGAATGTCGGAGACTCGGTGCGGCGAGACGAATCAATGACGAAGGACGAATGACGAACGGGCGGATTGCACCATCCTTCGACATTCGTCATTGGTTTTTCGTTCGACATTCTGGCTTCAGCATTCGTCATTCCCCGCGGTCGTCCATAACACTTAAGGCCAGAAACTCTCCATGCCCGTCCCTCTCTCTCAAATGTGGACCGTCGCCACCTATGTCCTAGGGAAAAAGCTGCGCGGCCAGAAGCGTTATCCGCTGGTCCTGATGCTTGAGCCTTTGTTTCGCTGCAACCTCGCCTGCTTCGGCTGCGGCAAGATCCAGCATCCGGCCAACATCTTGCGACGCAATCTCACGCCCGAACAGTGCTGGCGTGCCGCCGACGAATGCGGCGCTCCAATCGTCTCCATCCCCGGCGGTGAACCCCTGCTGCACCCGCAGATTGGCGAGATCGTAGCCGGCCTCGTCGCCCGCAAGAAGTACGTCTACCTCTGCACCAACGCCATCAAGCTCGAAGAATCGCTGCACCAGTTTCGCCCGTCGAAGTATTTTTCGTTTTCGGTGCACCTCGATGGCCCGCGCGAGGTACACGACCACGCCGTCTGTCGCGAAGGAGTCTACGACGTCGCCATCCAGGCCATCCGTGCCGCGCTCGCCGCCGGCTTCCGAGTCACCACCAACACCACGCTTTACGACGACGCCAACCCCGAACGCCTCCGCGCATTCTTCGACACGCTCATGGACCTCGGCGTCGAAGGGATGATGCTCTCGCCGGGCTACAGCTACGCCAAGGCCCCCGATCAGGACCATTTCCTCAAGCGCGAACAGACCGAATCGCTCTTCCGCCGCGTGCTCGGCAACGCCAACCGCCGCTGGCGATTCAATCAGTCGCCGTTGTTCCTGGAGTTTCTGAAAGGCAACTGGAAGCTAGAATGCACGCCCTGGGGCAGCCCGGCCTACAACCTGTTCGGCTGGCAGAAGCCCGTGCTACCTGCTTGACGAAGGTTACGCGGCGACCTTCAAAGAGCTGATGGAGACGACCGAGTGGGAGCGCTATGGACACGCAAGCGGCAACCCGCGCTGCCGCGACTGCATGGTGCATTGCGGCTACGAACCCTCGGCCGTAGCGGCCACGTTCAACTCCCTCCGCGGCTTTTTCGCCACCGCGCGATTCACTCTTTTTGGGTCCAAACAAATCAGCCGAGTAACGCTCGATAGAGTGCGAGTCGCAAGTGCCTCGACTGACGTCAATTGTGAGCCGCAGCTTTACTCAATCTCCATGCGAGAAGACGTCCGCACGACTTCGGACAATGTTGCGATCGGTAGCTCTGCGATTCGGTCGTAGTTCGACTCGCAACTTTGTCTTAGGTATAATGCTGACGCTTGTTGACTGCGCACCTAAAACAGCTCTGCCATGACCATTCACGCGATTTACGAGAACGGCGTCTTCAAGCCCACCGAAAGCGTGACTTTGCCGGAGGGTTGTCACGTCACCGTTGCCCCGCTCAGCGAGGAATTGCAGCGCATTCTTGCCGACGTCACGGACGCGGACATGGACGAAATCTACGAGATCATGTCGCGGCGATACGATTCAGGCGTCACCGATACGGCTGCTCGCCACAATGAGCATCAGCCATGAGAGTGATCTTTGTCGATGCCGTAGCGGTGTTGGCATTGTTGAACACGCGGGATCAGTGGCATGTTGCGGCGGAGAGTGTTTATCAAGAGATCAGAACCTCTCAGGATCGGCTGATAACCACCACGTTTGTGCTGTTGGAGTGTGGCAATGCGGTTGCGCGGACGTCAATGCGAGCGAGCATCGCCGATTTCTGGGCAAGGCTTGAACGTTCAAAGTTAGTGATTCGACCAACGGAATCGGATTGGCAGCAAGCTTGGATAGACTACCGTCGAGGTATGGCGGGAAGTGCGAGTATTGTCGATCATGTGTCGTTCCAGGTAATGCGCCGCCTCGGCATTCAAGAAGCCTTCACCAACGACCAGCACTTCACCGCCGCCGGTTTCCAGGTCCTCTTTTGACACGAGGCTGTCATGCCCATCGGCAGCTTCCTGCGCCTTCTTCTCCAGCGGCTTGCTGCCGAGCAGGTCCAACAGACCGTCGCAGACAATCTCCGCAAGAGCGCCCAGACGACCAGCGACGCTCAAAGCACAGCCGCAAGTGACGACGCCGCGCCTTAAAGCTCCTCCCCTGCCACGTCGGTGTCGTCTTCGCACTCGACCTGGAGTCCGGCTACTTCGAAGACCGGCTTGCCGGAAAGATTGCCGTACATGGCGACGGCTTCACCGTTCGCACCGGTGGGCTGAAGGGCCGCGGCGTTGCCGTCATGGTCACCGGTCACGGCCAAGCCGCCGCCCGCCGCGGCGCCGAGGCCCTCATCGCCGGACACCGTCCCCGCTGGGTGATCTCAGCCGGCTTCGCCGGTGGCCTCGTGTCACAGGTCGCGCGCGGCGACATCGTCATGGCCAATGCCGTTCTCGGCGAGAACGGCCAGCGGCTGGCGATTGATCTGCACCTGCCCAGCGATCATCCACCGGCCAAAGGTCTTCACGCGGGCGCGCTAATCACCGTTGATCGAATCGTGCGGACGGCCGCCGAAAAGCAATCCCTCGGCGAGAAGCACGGCGCGCTGGCCGTCGATATGGAATCGCTGGCGGTCGCGCAAGTATGCCAACAAGAGAAACAGCGGTTCCTCGCAATTCGTGCGATCACCGACGCGCTCGACGATGAGCTGCCGCGCGACGTCGAACGCCTGATCAACAAGAATACGTTTGCAAAACGACTCGGCTCGGCGGCTGGAAGCCTGGTTCGCCGACCATCTGCCGCGAAGGACCTGTGGAAGCTCCGCGAAAGCGCCATCACGGCCGCAGTTCGACTGGCGAAGTTTCTGGAAAGCGTCGTGATTCAGTTGCCGGAGTAACGATGTGCTCAGCGAATGCCCAACAGCCAGCGCGATAACCGCGCAACAGGCAAGTCCGGCGCCAGAATCCGCCGCTCCACTCCCAGCGACCGAAGCACGGCCTCTGCGGCCAGATAGCCGCTGCGCACCGCCCCCTCCATCGTGGCGGGCCAACCGGTCGCCGTCCAATCGCCGGCTAAGTACAGATTTGCAACGGCCGTCTGTTGCGAAGGCCGATGCTTCTCAATTCCCCGCCGGGGCGAAAACACCGCCCGCTGTTCCGTGATCACCTTGGCGGCAACGAGCCGCGCTCGCGCGCCCGCGGTGACAAATCGTCAATATCTTGCCGCACGCGCCGCACAATTTCATCCCGTGACAATTCATCCAGCTCTCGTGAGCCGCTAATTACAACTTGATAGTAGTGACTCGCGCCGTCCGACCTCTCTGAACCCTGAACCTCGCCGCAGGCGAGTCGCCGTGGCGACCTGAACCCTGAACCCTTCTTGAATATCCACTGACTAAACCGCCCCGGCAGCACCAGATGATCGCCGTCAATCAAAACGCCGTCGGACCACAGATGCACGCTCGTGATCGGCGACGGCTCGAACCGATTGAGATCGCTTAGAAAACTCAATCGTTCCCGCATTCCGCCTACAAATAATTCATCCGCGCGAAACCATGGAACCGCGACCACGATTCGGTCAAAATCGCGCCGTTCTCCATCTGCATGTTCTAACCCGGTCGCGCGTTCCGCGACTCCCAATACCCGGCGCACGCCGCGGCCCAAATGAATCCGCACGCTATGCTGCTCAAGAAACTGCGCCACATAGTGATCGTACAATCTTGCCAGCGGCACGACGGGGTACCGCATCTCATATCCCCGATCGCTTCGCAAAAAAGCGTCCACAAACACCTTCCGCGCCGCCGCAACGCCGACCCGATCAACCTCCTCCGCCAAAGCACTCACAATCACCGGAGTCCAGAACAATTCAATCGCCCGCTCGCTCTGGCCGCAATCGCGCAGCCACGCCGCGATCGTGTCCTTGCTATCCGCGCCCGCCGGCATCTTCGCCAATCGGCAAAGGGCACGAGCGCACGCGATTCTCTCGCGAAGCGATAAGTAGCCAAGTCCCAAAAGAGACGGCACCATGTGCAAAGGCGCAGGCAGCAATGCATTACGACGCAACAAACTCACGCCGCCCGTCCGGCCCAACAAAGCGCAGCGTCGCAACCGTTCGCAGACACTCGCTCGCGCCCGTCCTCCGGCAGAAGTCGTCAAAGTTCGTGCAACAACCCAGGCTCACGTGCTGGCAGTTGTCGATCGTCTCGCCGGTCTCCGGATCGACATAACTCGTCGCCCGCCCGCCAAGCTGCCGCCGCGTTTCAAACAACTCGATCGACAGCGTGATGCCCCGCGCGGCCAAAATTCGCGATTCATCGGCCAGCGCCACCGCAGCGGCCAGGCCCGCCAACCCGCCCCCGACAATCGCCACGCGCACCGGCGTTGACATGCTCGCTAGCGCGGCGCCGCGCCTCCTGCGTCGCATACATCCCAAGATCTACAGCGCAAAATCCGTATATCGCGCGTCGCACGCCGACGAGTACGACACGCGCATTCGCCTTTGCCGCGGAAAGAACTGCAAGCACGCCGTCGTGTTCCAATACTCACTGTGCATGCATAGCGAGCGATGGTCGGCCGCCTCCGTGTCGCCGTGGTCGGCCATCAAGTCCGCCAAATCGTCGGCTGACAACGGCCGGTGCTCCGCCAACAAGTGCTCAAATCTCCGCGATCGATGCTCGGCCGATTCCAACACACGCTGGCCGCGCAACGGCGCCGGCGCCTTGTTAGAAAAGATCGCCTCCGCGGGCACTTCCACTTCGCGCATCGCCCGCGTCTGAAAATGGTTCGTATGAAACACAAAATCTTCGCCGCTCATCGGCCGCCGCAGCTCGCTTCGCGTGTTGGACAGCTCCAATGAAGCCAGATCTCCCTCCGCGTCGGCCAGCATCAGGATACCCGCCCCCCAGCGCGGCCGCTTTTCGATCCGCGCGGTCGCCTCGTTCACCGTCCGGCATGTGGCCAATGCGTCGGTGATCGCCATTGAAATCGGCACCGCACACTCCGGCACGTCGCGCACGAACGCGTAGTTAAACGTGATCGTCAGCCCATGCTCATTGATCCCGTCAATCGTTCCCGCCATCGGCGCGGTCGTAAACTCCAGCGCTCGACATGCCCCCTGCGGCCGGCTCTCGCGCAGAAAGTAATACGGCTGCACCAGCGGCAAGTAATCGAAATTCCGAGCAATCAATGGCTCCCCGCCGGCCGATCGCCCTCCCCGCACCCCGACCGCCGAGCACGCGCACAAACCCGGCGTCACCGTGTTCTGCCTTACCGTAGATAACAGCGCCTCGAGCGAATTGAACAGGCACACCGTCTCCAAGCTCTGCCGCGACCCTTCGGCCAGACCCTGCAGCCGCGCCAACATCGCCGGGTCATGCTCCACCAGCGATTTCACCAGTGCCGCCGACGACCGCTTTTCGGCCGCCCGTCGAAAAGCCGCATATGGCATCCACCACGGCTGCTGCACCCGAAACGCTTCCAGCTCGTGCAGAGTCCGCCGCGCCGCCCGAATTCTTTCGGCTGCGGCCGTGCCTTGTGCCAGCCCCATCTCGCGCGGGCTGCCCTCGCACACCACGTCGATTTTGCAATCAGTTGCCGTCGCCATCCTGAAGTCGCTCCTCTCCATTCCAAGGCCCGGCTTAGGCGGTAGGACCATCTGACCTCACGAGCGCCTCCGTAACGTGCCAGACATCTTTTCCGTATGTTCAATTGTACGCTGAAACCGCCGCTTCGACTCAAAAAAACACCCGCCTCTGCACCGCGTTCCAAGCGCGATGAAACCACACAAATCCCAGCGATCGCCAGCCGCAATCAATCTTGCCCACCACGCTCGTTCCCGGCCGCAAACCAGCTAGCTCATGCTCGTCGATCCGCACCGTCACCGTCACGGTCGGCGATTGGCCGTCGCCTTCCACGGCGCTCCGCATCGCGATCCGCTCGATTTCGCCGCGCCTCCGCGTGCCCGGATCGCTCGCCAGGACGAACCACACCACGCTCGGCCGATCTTCCGCAAGCGCCTCCGCATGCTCCGCCAGCACGTATCCGATCTCATCGTCCGGCACATGCAGCTCGACCGACCAGGCGCCGCGGTATTGCCCACCGACAACAGTGGCTGCCCCCGTTCCACGGGTCGATTAGCCAGCGCGCTGCGCGTCCCACGTCAGTACTTGTCCCTTGATCGGACTTGTGACCTCCAGATCACGCTGCTGACGCTCGAGGATTTCATTTTGCCGTCCCAGGCTCGTCAGCAACTGCTTGATCTCTTCCTCTTCCGCGGTGAGTTGCAAGTACCGGCCAGAGGCTTCGCCGCCGCCATCCTGGTCCAGCTCCAGTCGAGCCGTTCGTACAGCGGCTAATCTTTTCTCCGCCGTCTGCCGCTCTCCATTCACCCGCGCGGTCTCCAACTCCAGCGCCGGGCTGCGCAGCCGCGCAAGCACCTGCCCGGGCATTACATGTTCGCCGTGGTCCACCAGCGCGCTTTGCACCACACCGTCCAACGATGCAAACAGCTCGCGCCGCTCCACCGGTTGCAGTTCGCCGTCGGCTTCCACCTCAAAACTCGCCGGGCAAATCGCGAAAAACGCGATCACCGCGAAGACCGCCGCCGCCCAAATCTTGGTCCTCCGCCATTGCCGCGCTTCCGTCAGCCAGACGACTTTCGCTAGCCACCGGTTCACGCGAACAAAAGGCAACCGATCCACGTCCAGCACGTGCGCAATCGCCGCCTCGCTCTGCCGGCATACAACGCCCAGCCGCGCTTTCGCTGCCGCCGATGCCTCGCTCGACTCAAACCATTCCGCGATCAACACACCCGCCGGCGCCGCCGCCTCAATCGCGAGGCCATGTTCCGCTTTGACTTCGGACCTGGAAACCAGCGGCGTCACCGCGATCGTCCGCGCGTGTGTTCCTCTAAGTAGCGCTCCAGCGGCTCCGCAACCTGCGGCGGAAGCGCCGCATCGTTTGGCCGCCACACCACTTCCCCACCGGTCGCCACCGCGCGGCTCAGCTCTTCCATCCGCCGCGCTAAATTGCCGCGGCGATTGACTATCGTCACGCCGCTGGTCGCTATCAGGCGATACGTCGCCTCGCTCGCACGTGGCCAGGCTCATCCGGTCGGCGCCCACCAGCCGCCGCCCTTCGTTCACAATCGCGCTCGCCACGCGGTCCACGTCGTTGCTCGCGTGCACCGCCAGCGTGAATTCTTCGAACTCACGCCACACTCCCTGCTCGGCCGACAACTCGTGCAGCCGCACGTTGCGAAAGTAATCGGCCGCGATCGCCGAAATCGCATGCGTGAATTGCTGTGCCGACTGCCGTGCATCGGTTGACACTTCTTCCGGGATCGCAATGCCTACCACGCCGCTCGTCCCAAGCTTCACTCGCCATGGGCACAGAAACATCAACACGTCGCGCGATCCATCCGCCGTGTGAGCTGTCGCCGCCTGACCCGTCGAATGCGCTTCCTCAACTTGCAGCGTCAGTCTTGAAAACTCGACGCCGACCCCGCGCCTTTCGACGGCGACCGCGTCGTCGCCCCGTTGGTATTGGAGTTGAAGCGTCAATTCCTTCCCGGGCCCGGCAATCCAAATTGCCGCCGCGCTGGCATTCACTGCGGTTGCCGCAACCTGCAACAACGCTGGCACGAAATCGGTCCGTGGAGGTTCGGCCGCCGACATCGCCGCCAGCTCGTCGAGCGTTGCCTCCAGCCGCTCATCACCCGCCCAAAACAGGCGCACGTCGCCGCGCGGTTGCCAACCGACTTCGGCGGCGGTGCTCGATTCCGGCGTAGTTGACGAATCTGACATGGTTATTGTCGCTCTCGTTCCCAGGCTCCGCCTGCGAACGAACTACCTCCGACGCTCCGCCTCGCTCACGGTCGAAGCGGCGAGTAATTAGCCTCTTATCCATTATCGACCGCCCCGCTTACGCACCTTGCCCTCTTAAACTCCATGCGTGTTGGGTGAAAACCGCCAACCCAGGCAAAACAGCGCGACTTAGCCGGTTTCCTAACAATTAACGGTTGAACCGGTCGTGACGGTGCCGATGAAAATAGCGGTTTTGTACGTGGTGGTGCGCGCGCATGCCGCGTTCAGCTTGGTGTTGCTAGCATGCTGCTCGTTCGCAGTTGGCTTGCCGCTCTCGTAATCACAGCCTTCTGGCTGGGCGGCTGTGCCGCGCAACGAGATCAAATTCAACGCCGACTCGCTCCCTCACTACACCCGCGTCGCCACCGAACTGGAGCACCCCGACGCACATCTATCCTGCCCCACGCAGGAGGCGGTCGGCCCGCCCATCGTGCTCAGCGCCGACCACGAGCCGTCGTATCGGAACCTGCACCTCGAGGAAGCCGTTCATCTCGCGCTCGAAAACTCGCGCGTGCTCCGCGACCTCGGCGGCACGGTGCTCCGCTCCCCCGGCAGCGTGCGCACCATGTACGAGCCGGCGCTGGTCGATACCGATCCCCGCTTCGGAGTCGAGGCGGCGCTCTCCGAGTTCGACGCCGTCTTTTCCACCCGCGCGATGGGCGAAAAGCCCGACCGCACCTTCAACAATGCCATCCTCGGCCAGGGCGCCGAACGAGCTCTCGCAGGACCTGTTCTTCTTCAACAGCCAGATTCAAAAACGCGCCGCCACCGGCACGCTGCTCACCTACCGCAACAACCTTGACTACGAAGAAAGCAACATCACCTCCAACCAGTTCTTCAACACCTGGAACGCCAACATCGAGACCGAGGTTCGCCAGCCGCTCTTGCAAAACGCCGGCCTCGATTACAACCGCATCGCCGGACCCAGCGGTGTTCCCGGCCAGCCCAACGGCGTCTTGATCGCGCGCGTCAACACCGACATCAGCCTCGCCGATTTCGAAGTCGGCGTTCGCGACCTGGTGAGCAACGTCGAAAACGCCTACTGGGACCTGTACTTCGCCTACCGCGATCTCGACGCCAAGGTCGCCGCCCGCAACACCGCCCTGGAAAGCTGGCGCAAGGTCTACTCGTTCTACATCGCGCGCCGCAAAGGCGGCGAGGCCTTCCGCGAGGCCGAAGCCCGCGAGCAATACTTCCGCTTCCAGGAGGAAGTGCAAAACTCGCTCACCGGCCGGCTGGTCGAAGGCACGCAGACCAACAACGGCTCCAGCGGCGGCTCGTTCCGCGCCACCGGCGGCGTCCACGTCGCCGAGCGCCGCCTCCGCCTGCTGCTCGGCGTTCCCATCAACGACGGCCAGCTCCTCCGCCCCGCCGACGAGCCGAGCCTCGCCCGCGTCGTCTTCGATTGGAATGAAGTCACGGCCGAAGCCCTCGTCCGCCGCACCGAGCTTCGCCGCCAGCGCTGGATGATCAAGCGCGGCGAGCTAGCCCTGCTTGCCGCCCGCAACTACCTCAAGCCGCAGCTCGACGCCGTCGGCCTCTACCGCTTCCGCGGGTTCGGCGACGACCTGCTCCCCGAAAACGAGTTCCCCGCCGAGTTCGATAGCACTTTCGACAATCTGTTCAGCGGCGACAACCAGGAGTGGCAGCTTGGGCTGGAGTTCTCCATGCCGTTTGGTTTCCGCCGCGGGCACGCCGCCGTCCGCAACGCGCAGATCGTCCTTTCGCGCGAGCGAGCCGTGCTCCGGGAGCAGGAGCGCGACGTGATGCTCGGCCTCTCGAACGCCGTCGCCGAAGTGGACCGCGCCTGGGGCGTCGCGCAGACCGCGTTCAACCGCCGCCGCGCCGCGCGCAACAGCTCACTGCCGTCCATGTGCTTTACGATACCGACAAGGCCGCGCTCGATCTGGTGCTCGAAGCTCAGCGCCGGCTCGCCGAGTCCGAAGTCCGCTACTTCGCCGCGCTCGCCGAGTACGCCATCGCCGTCAAGAACGTGCACTTCGAAAAAGGCTCGCTTTTGGATCACAACGAGGTGCTTTTGGCCGAAGGCCCGTGGCCCGGCAAGGCCTACCACGACGCGAAGCACCGCGACGGCCGCGGCCGCCCCATCTGGCCGCTCAACTACATCTTTCGCCGCGGACCAAACGTCTCCGCCGGCCCGGTCGAACAGGACGTCGAAACGCCGGTCGCACTCCCGCCCGCCGAAGTCCCCGGCGAAGAGATTCCGCCAGGAATTCCAGTAAACCCCTCGCCCCCTGGGCAGCCTGCGGTGAGCACGATGGATCCCAATCCATCGGTGAGCGCAGTCGAACCGCCTGCGGTGAGCGCAGTCGAACGGGGTGACGTTCTGGGTTCGTTGGACGTTCAACTTTCGATGTTCAGCGTTGGACGTTCGCCTTCTTCCCCGCCGCAAAACTCCTGGCCGCCACGCCCTCTTCCCATCGCCGCCTCTCAAACCGCTGCCCCCCAACCATTCCACGTTCAACAAGCGGCACATGTGCAGCCGTAGGTCACGGCTCCCTCGTGGTGCTCTCGTTCCCACGCTCTGCGTGGGAACGCCGTGCGCCACTGGCTCCGCCATTGCAACCCCTCGCCTGTTTTCGCTCCACGACATTTTCACCGTCCACACGGTTGCCTTGAACCTATACCCCAACGACAATGCAATCGACTTGAACCCAAACAATTGACGGCCAATTCGTGCACCGAAAACGCCTCCCACCGACGACCCGCCCTGTGATTCGCTCGCTCATCACCTTCGCCGCCGTCTTGCTTATTTCACGCGCTTGCTGTGCCGCCACATTCACCTTCGATGGCTTCATTGAACGCGAAACCCAAAACCCAAACGACGATCATCACACGCTGGATTTCTTCAGAATCCACGTGCCTTCCCCCAGCCTGCTCACAATTGTCGGCACGGAGGGTTCCTTGCCGGATCTGTCTGTCCGCCTCTATCGTCAAGGCCCACAAGGGAGCCTGGAGCTTTCGGGCCTTCAAACGACCCCCTTGTCAGACACAGTGCAACAGATTCAGGGAGTGCCAGCCGTCGGCAATTACGTTCTCGCCGTATTGCCGGGCTCGGCGACCGATTGGGATCGCTTCGAAGGTCTTAAGTCTAACTTCGGCGTTTCCGGGCAGCCGCTGCCTTTTGGTCTTGGCAGCTATCACATCGATATCAACGGCGACTTCACGATCACCGAAATCTTGGAGGGCCATCTGGATATCCCCGAGCCTTCGACGTTTGCCCTGGCGGCGCTCGGCATTCTCGCCTTGCTTGCTTTGCGCTTTTCGACCCCGCCGCGCTCCATCAGCCGGCACGCGTTAGCGTCCGGTTGCTCTCGCACCCAGGCTCCGCCTGGGCGTGTCCGCCGTGGCGGATCCCCGCGGCTCCGCCGCCGCCGCTTCCCCTTCGCCATTTGTCCTTCGTAATTCGTAACCTGCAATTCTGCCTCTCCCCGCCGCGCTCCATCGGCCGGCCCACCAAAAACCGCCCAGCGCCCCACCCGAACCTGTTTCTCACGGTCGTGTCCGTCCACTTCGGACCACCGACCTCAGAGAAAGCACGCTGACGCCCATGCACTGTCAAACCCATCACGACTATGTAATTGAGGCGGGCGAAAACCGCATCGACTGGTTACGCGTCTGCTCCTGGCTTTCCTCCTCCTATTGGTCACCCGGAATTACGCTGGAGCAGGTTCGCCGCGCCGCCAGTAATTCGGCTCGTCCTTGCGGCGTTCACACCACAAGAGCAAGTCGGTTATCTGCGTGTCATTTCCGACAAAACACGATTCGCATACATCTGCGATGTGTGGGTGGATGCGGCTCATCGTCGACGCGGTTTGGCTCGTGCGCTAGTGCGTTCCGCGCTTCACCATCCAGAGTTTTCCACGGTGGTCTGGCTCCTCGCCACCGCCGATGTGCATGCGGTCTATGCTCCGGTGGGTTTCAGCCCGCTGCAAGAGCCAGAGCGTTGGATGGGATACAATCCAAACACCAGCGCCCCCTTGAGCGTTCGCCGCGAGGGTCGTTCACGACCCTTTCTCCCTTGCAGTAATAGCCCCGTCGTTCACGGCGGGGACCGCGCTTCGTAATTTGTAATTCCCGCCCCCGCTCCCCACCCCCGTGCCAATTCCTTGAGCGCCCCCGGCCAACGCCTCTAATACGGGCGCAGCTTATCTCTACCCTGCGTGCCGTTCCGGGTTTGCGCAGCGAGGCCCGGAACCAAATAAACTGAACGGGAGCCTCTTGCCATGAAATCGCTCATCCCCCTTTCAGTTGTCGCCTGCCTCGCCCTCGCCCTCGCGCCCACCGTCGCAAACGCCGAAACCATCTTCGGCCTCACGCTGAATAACCAGCTCTTCAGTTTTGACAGCGCCACACCGGCGCTAGTCACTCCCCACATCCCCATCACCGGCTTGCCGCCCAATGAGCACCTCTTCGCCATCGACTTTCGCCCCGTGGCTACCGATTCCCCGGCCGCGGCTTTCAACGGCGTCCTCTACGCCTGGGGCGATACGCGCCACCTTTACACCATCAACACCGTCACCGGCACGGCAACGCTTATTCCCGGACTGCCGCTTGCGATAACGGGACCCGCGTTTGGCATGGATTTCAATCCGGTGCCCGACCGCTTGCGCATCGTCACCGATTCTGACGAAAACATCCGCCTCAACCCCAACGACGCCACCATCGCCGCTGTCGATACGCCCCTGGCCTATGTCGCGGGTGATCCCAACTTCGGCGTGAATCCAGACGTCGTCGGCGCAGCCTATACCAACAATTTCGGCGGCGCCACGCAGACGACGCTCTACGGCATCGACTTCGGGCTCAATACACTCGTGCGACAGGGAGGCGCGAACGGCGTTCCATCCCCCAACACCGGCCAGCTCACAACCATCGGCCCTCTGGGCTTCGACTCCGCCGACCGACTCGGCTTCGACATCTCGGGTCAAACCGGCATCGCATACGCTTCGTTGACAGCCATCGTGGGACCGCTCGACTTCGCTTCCCAGCTCTTCACAATCAATCTCGCGACCGGCGCGGCCACGCTCGTCGGTCCGATCGGGCCGGCCGGAGGACTCGGCGCGTTCCACACACTCGACATCGCCGCCCCCGTCGGAGTTCCGATTCCCGAACCAACGACGCTCGGCCTGCTTATTGTGATAGTCGTCGTCGCCGCCCTCGCGCCGTTTGTTCGCCGACGATTGCAACGCATGCGCCATTGGAGCTAGTGTCACGCGTTCAATTGCTTTCCTTGCTGCACTGGTGAGCTTATCTTCCCTCTTGCCCCAGTCTGCGACCGCTGAACTCGTGCGCTTTGAGATTGCCGGCAGTCTTACCAACAGGTCTGGAATTGAGCCTGTACCTGCCAATGCGCCGCCTTTAGGCAGTGCGTTCATCGGTACGTTCATTTTCGATACCGACGCAGTTGATACGAACCCCTCTCCGGCGTTTGGCACTTATCAAACCGACTATCCGCCGAGCATCGTCTCCCTCAAGGTTGGTAGCTGGGAGTGGTCCGGGACGAGTCAGTCACCGACATTCATTGTCGTGGGCAATGATCTCATTGGGCCTGGCGGAACACACGATAGCTACGAAGTTGGTCACTCTCGCTTGGACCTGCTCACTCCTGACGAGCCCAACCCTAACCTGGCTGAGTATTGGCTGTTTCAATGGCGGCTCGATGGGCCAAATACCATCTTCAACAACACGGATCTGCCTGAGCAGGCATTTGCTCTCGATCCGTGGACGACGAACAGGTGGTCGATCTCGCAATGGGGATCGCCGCCCGCTCCACTATTCGAGCTATCAGGCCGAGTCGCATCGTTTACGAGCTCGGTTGTACCCGAGCCATCGGCCATCGCCCTTGCAGCACTCTGTGTTTTTGCCTTATGGGCCTTGCGCCACCGCACGCAGATGGGAGGGCGAACCTCCGACGGAGCCGTCTGTGTAGGTCACAGCTGCCTGGCTCCTGGCCACCGCTGATGCGCATGCGGTCTATGCGCCCTTGGGATTCAGCCCGCTGAAAGAGCCAGGGCGTTGGATGGGGTTCAATCCAAGTACTGCGCCCGGTTGAGCGTTCGCCCCCAGGGTCGTTCACGGCCCTTTCTCCCTTGCAGTAATAGCCCCGTCGTTCACGGCGGGGGACCGCTCCGCCGCGCAAGTCCTCCCTCTCCCTGTCCCTCGTTCCCACGCTCCGCCTGGCGCGTCCGCCGTCGTGGATCGCGCGGCTCGTCCGCGACGATGCTTCTTCGAATAAACTAGCGGCCAACTCAATCGAACTCCGCTGCAAGTTGGCCCAGATGCCTATGAGGCTCTTGCGGCGGTACATCAAATCGATGCTCGTAGACTTTGCGTCCAAACTTATAGAACAGCGCCGGCGTCACAATCTGATCTAGAAGCGTCGAGCTAAGTAGGCCGCCAATTACCACGATCGCCAGAGGATGAAGGATCTCTTTGCCTGTCTGACCAGCCCCCATCGCCAGAGGTACAAGGCCGATGATCGCCGTAAGCGCTGTCATCAACACGGGCGACAGGCGCTCCAGGCTGCCGCGAACGATCATGTGCTCGTCAAACTTCTCGCCTTCGTATTGCATCAGATGAATGTAGTGCGAAATCATCATGATTCCGTTCCGGCACACGATGCCAATGAGCGTAATGAAACCGACCCAATGGGCGACGGATAACTTCGTTGCCTCGATCCACACGCGCGGCCACTCCCACCAACTCGCTGATGCCAATGCCTCCGCGCTTGGATGATTGACCAGCAAGAGCGCAATCACCGAACCGATCGCGGCGAGCGGGATGTTAACCATCACCTGTACCGCTGCTCGCCACGACCCCAAACACTTGATGAGCAGCAAAAAGATTCCAACAAGCGAAAACATTCCCAACACGAATAGCCGCAGGTTGGCTTCTTGCTGGGCCTCAAATTGCCCTCCGTACTCGACAAAATAACCCTGACGGGGCAACTTCGGCACGACTTGGCCATCGACGGCAGCCCGAATGTCCGCCACAACCCCGGCAAGGTCGCGACCGGCAACATTGCAGGAGACCACGATCCGACGCTGCACGTTCTCGCGGTTGATGGTGTTGGGGCCAGCTGTCTCCTCGACGGTTGCTAGTGTCCCAAGCGCCACGCGCGAACCGTCGGGCGCGGCAATCAACGTCGAGCGAATCGCGTCCACGTTGTTCCGCGATTGCTCGTCAAACCACACCACCAGGTCGAATGTCCGTTGTCCCTCCAGCACTTGACTCAGCGTGCTCCCCTGAAAGGCGGTTTCCAGCGCATGTCGCCACTTCGCCCGGTGAAAGTCCGTGACGAATAGCTTCCTCCCGGCGCACGCTGACGCGCACTTGCGGAATGTCCACCTGAGGCTCCACTCGCAAGTCAACCACGCCTGGAACCTCTGCCATCAAGTCGCGAATGTCCAACGCATTCGATCGCAATATCGACAAGTCATCCCCGAACAGCTTAACCGCAACCTGCGCACGTATCGCCCGACATGATATGGTCCAGCCGATGCGAAATGGGCTGGCCAATGTTGATCACCAGGCCCGGCAATTCCGACAGCCGCTCTCGGACTTCGACAATCACCTCTTCACGCGGCCGCCCCACGGATTCCACGCCAAATCGATGCAAGCCCGGAACGGCGCAACACCGAAAACCAAAAGCCGGGCTTGGGAACGTGCGGCTCTCTCAATGCCGCGTCTATTTCGGAGAAGTTGACGTTCTCCGCGTGCTCGTCCATCTCGGCACGCCCGTGCGACGAGAGACGTGAGTAACTTCAGGAATTTCAAGAAGTGACCTTTCGATCAACGTGCCCAACCGGTCCGACTCCGCCAGGCTCGTCGATGGCGGAGCCTCCACGCCGATCGTCAATGTTCCTTCGTTGAACTCCGGCAGAAACTCACCACCCATCCATGCAATCGAGGCAACTGAAGCAACAACCACGATGGTGACAACCAACAGAACGAGGTACGCGTGTCGCAGTGTAAAACGTAGCAATCGAGCATCGAATCGCTTGAGCCAGCGAAGTAGAAATGGGTCATCCTTTTCTTGCAAGAACCGCGCTTGCGGAAGCAAGAAAGAGGCAAGAACAGGCGTGACGGTCAGCGACACAAGCAACGAGGCCGTGAGCGTGACAACATACGACAGACCGAGAGGAGCAAAAAGTCGGCCTTCGAGCCCAGCCAACGAAAACAGCGGAAACACCACCAGCACCACAATCAGAGTGGCGTAGACAATGCTGTTTCGCACTTCGGCCGACGCCAGAAAAATGACCTTCAGCGGGTTTTCCGGGTTGGCTTTCTGTCGGTTTTCCTTAAGGCGACGATAGATGTTCTCGATATCCACAATCGAGTCGTCAACCAGTTCCCCAATCGCCACAGCCAAGCCACCTAGCGTCATGGTATTAATCGAGATGCCGAAGTAATCAAACACCAGCACCGTGACGATGATCGAGAGCGGAATGGCGGTGAGCGTGATCGCGCTGGTCCGCACGTTCCACAGAAAAATAAACAGAATCACGACTACCCAAATTGCACCATCGCGAATCGCCTCTTCGACATTGCCGATGGCGGCGCGTATAAAGTCTGCCTGCTTGAAGATTTCTCGCTCAATCGTTACATCGGCCGGCAATCCGGTTTGAATTTCATCGAGCGTCTCTTCGATCTTGCGGTCCAGCACAAGCGTATCGGCGCCAGGCTGCTTTTGAACCGAGAGAATGACGGCCGGTTCACCGTTGATGCTGCCCGTGCCGCGCTTGACTGGGCCAGCCAGTCGAACGTCGGCGACCTGCGCCACGGTGATCGACAACGGTGAGGAGTGACGTACGACCGTATTGGCAATGTCTTCCGCGCTTCGCGTTCGTCCTTCAATGCGAATCAATCGCTCCTGCTCCCCGTCAAGCAGAAAGCCTCCGCCCGTGACGACATTGGCCTGCTCGATGGCCTTGGTGAGATGGTTGAGGGTTACGTTGTACTGTGCTAGCCGATCCGGCGACGTGAGCACTTGGTATTGCTTCAACTCGCCTCCCATCACTGTCACCTGCGAGACGCCGCTGATGGCCAACAACCGCTGACGCAACGTCCACTCCGCCAGCGTTCGCAGTTCGATCGGCGTCGTCTTCCCTTCCGACCGCATGCCAATCAGCATGATCTCACCCATGATCGAGCTGATGGGCGTCATGATTGGTTCCACTTCCACCGGCAGCCGGTCGCGGACCATTTGCAGCTTTTCGTTGACGATCAACCGATCTGTATGGATGTCGGTGCCCCAGGCAAATTCCACCCAAATGATCGCAATTCCAATCCCCGAGGCGGAGCGAACACGCTGCACATTCGTAGCGCCATTGAGGGCAGCTTCGATCGGTCGAGTTACCAGCGTCTCGACTTCTTCCGGGGCCAAGCCATGCGCCTCGGCCATGATCGTTACGGTTGGCCGATTGAGATCGGGAAACACATCAATCGGCAACTGTGCCGCTCTGTACCCACCGTAAAGTACGAGAACCGCCGTGATCGCCAGTACGACCATGCGATTCTTGAGCGAGGCGGCAATGATGGAGTTCAACATAGGCGTATTCAATTGCCCTTCAGTGCCGAAGCAGTGACCTGCTTGATCAGTCCGCTGCGCCGCGCTTCCGCACCCGTCGGCTGAATCGTCAACCAAGCCGACATTTCTTCCTTGAGTTGCTGCTCGCTATTGCCAAGCTCAACCCAGACGGACATCGTTCGTTCTTTCGTTCCAACGATCGGGCTGATACGCGCGACCCTGGCAACAGTTTGAAATTCGCGATTGCCGGGCAGCGTTACAACAGCGTTGTCGCCGACTTTGACGCGGGCGGCATCCTTTTCAAACAACGATCCGCGAACCCACATCGTGGATAGGTTTTGTATTTCGAATATCTGATCGTCTCGCTTGACGACCTGCCCTGGAGTGAGCCGGAAGCGCGCCACTTGACCATCAATCGGCGCGAGAATGGCGACTGTGCTGGACAACACTCCATCTAGTATTTGGCCATTGCTCTTCTGAAATCCTGCAATGTGTTCGTCGGGAAGTCCCGCCAACTGCAACTGTCTTGCAAGACTCGAAGCCTCGTTTTCAAGCTGCACCTTCTCAGTCTTGAGCGTCCAAACTTCCTTTTGCGCTACGGCCTTTGCACCGGCATCCCGCAGCCGGCGCAGTTGGGTTTGAGTCACGTCGAGGGCCACCCGAACCTTGACAAGCTGAAGCTGAAGATTTCGCAACTCCAGGCTTTCGATTTCGGCCAGAACGTCCCCGGCCGACACAGATTGACCGTGGTTTACGTGAATCTTCGATAGCCTGCCGTCGATAGTCGAATTGGCAAACGCCTTCGCCGAAGTTGGGAGTTCCGCTACTCCCTGCACGAGCATGGTGGCGTTCGTGCCAGACTGCCTGCTCGAACCGGTGGTTGCGACTGTCGTCTTGGCGCTTGCGCGCGTCCGAACAAAGAAGCCAACACAACCTTACCGGCCTGAATCACGCGATTGCCGGGAAACAACCCGTCGATGACCTCGGCCTCCTCGGGCAATGTGAGTCCTAACTTGACCCGCCGCTTTCGAAACTTACCGGGCCCTTCCTGCACGAGAACATAAATGTGCTCACCTTCCTGGATCAGCGCATTACTGGGAACCACCACTGCTTTCTCAACCCGCTGATTCTCGACCTTCATCCGGCCTGTCATGCCGGCTCGCAATAGATGCTCTTCATTCTCGAGCGTGAGGTAAATGGGAAGCGTGCGGTTGTCCGAATCAAGGTGCACATCGACGCCTTCGATTTCACCTTCGATCACAGTCCCATCGAGCGCGTCAAGCGTCACGCTGACGCGCTGGCCGCGCCTGACTAACGACGCGTCGGCTTCCAGCACATTTCCAACTACCCACAACCGGCTATCATCTACAATGTCGAACAGATGTTCGCTTGGTTCGATCACCTGTCCAACCCGCACGTCGGCATGCACGATCGAACCATCTCGCGGCGCAGCGATAGTTAGCGAGCGGAGCGTGCTGGAATCTTCCAGGAGCTGTTCCAGTTTTTCCGGTGCAATGCCCAAAGCCACTAATTTTGCGTGCAATCTCAAGCTCGGCTGTCTTCTGCCGATGTTGCGATTCGGCTTCATCGGCAGCTTTGCCCGCCAGCGCCCTGTCCCGCGCAGCTCGCTGCGTTGTCGTAGCAGGCGTTCTGCAAGCTGCAACTCCGCTTGCGCTTTCAACAAATCAAGTTGCAGCTTTTCTAGCTCTGCGCTGGAAAGGCGTAGCAATGCCTGACCCCGCTGCACTCTGTCGCCCGGCTTCACGAGCAGTTCCTCGATTCGACCGGATACCAGCGACGTGACCACTGCCTGTTGATGCCAAGGCAGTTCCACGTGGGCATTCACCGTGATGTGGCGCGACAGATCCTTGAGTTCCACCTTGGCGAGCGTCATTCCGATCGCTTTGGCTGCACCGCTCGAAAGAAGCAGTTGGTCGCCTTGAACGGTAGCACCCTTCGTCGGCAACGCGGCATGCCCCTCGTGTGCCAACGCCTGCCGACTCGCCAAAACTAACAGCACGATCAATACGGGCGGGGCCACGTAGGCCCCTACCCGTGGATTGGGGTTGGTTTTCATGATAAATCTGCTTGTGAGAGATCTACTTTGTGTCTGCGCTTATCGCTTCGAGTTTTCCAACAGCCTCATCAATCTTGCCGGACACAGCGCCATAGTCGGGTTCCGTGTTTGCGTCGATTGCAGCATGGACTTCATTGAACGAATCGCGAAGCGTTTGCGCCGATGTGCTCACTTCCTCCCACTTCTCCCGAGGCACGTCGCTGTCTTTGGCGATGCCGGGAAGCCACCCCAGGATGAGATCCAGTTCATCCAAGGAACGATGAGCCTCGGTCGGCTTGTTCGCCGCGACCTTGTCACGAATGTTGTCACGATACGACTTGATTCGCGTGACGGCGGTGTTGTACGACGTCATTTCGCCTTTGAGCTTCCCGACCTCTGCGTCGGTCATCGGCACGTCGTGCGGATCGACGGCGGCTTTGTCTCCGTTCTTTGGCGCTTTGTCGGTACTCTTGGCAACGTCTTTCTTCTTGCTGTCGCCACAGCCCGTTAGTCCGATGCTGATGAGTGCGACGCCGATCAATGCAAACCCAATGCGGAACTTCATGTCAGAATCTCCATATAGGAACCGAGAGCTTGTTTGAAACGACTGCTTTTCTATGCATGATGTGCGCAAACACACAACGCCAACTGGATAACGCAATTCGCAGTGCGTTCAGAAACCGCGGCAGAGCGACCGCGGTGGAGAAATCGCTCAGGCTAGCTGCACGCCCGAGCGCTCATCGCGCACAGTATCACACAGAGGATTTGCCAAACAGGTTTTGACAGAGAACGTGTTCGCTAAACAGCATGTTGCGCATACGCGCATTTGGCATGACTGCGGAATGCATAACGCCCCATGCCGCGGTTCGTCCCGAATCCGATCCGATCAAGACGGGTGACGAAATCGGCATAACCAGCAAACTGGTTTCAGGCTCTTGCGACTCTCCCGGAGCCGAAGCTGGTTCTGGGAATGTGAACTCAATTCCAAACCAAACAATGTGAACGTGGTTGATTTGTGAAGCACCGCTATTGGTCGCGTCACTCTCATCGGCAGGTTGCGTTTTGTGATGATGGCTATGCCCGTGGTGATGCGCATGGCTATGCCCATGACCGTGATGATGGTGATGGCCATCAGCATCCAGGTCAGATGCGTGAGGCGAGCGATCGACGCTATGAGTGTGCGGGGAATCGCCCCCGATGTGCGCGTGGCGATAGGCTGGCGTGGCGCCGCCAGCGGCAAGCATCTGGCAGAGGATGATTCTTACAAGGGTCGGCATTCGTCGCCGCAACAGCCGGATCTCCGCCTAATCGTACGCCACAGCCGGCCTTTCAGCAATCTGCGGCAGAATAGTGCCTAATGTCGGTAAATCGGCCCAATTGCCCTCCGTTCCCTCAATTGCCTCCTGCCCAATTGCTTGCCGCCGTTCATCGCTTCAGCCTGTCCCGTGCGCCGGGATCCGCGAACCGTAGGGCGCCAACGCGACCACAGATTTTCTACTCCCGCGGCCATTGCAGCTTCCTCTTGATTCCGGACCTCGCTGCGCGAGTCCGAAACGATCCGGCGTTTAGGTTTCATTGAGCGACTCATTCGCCTGCCGGTCATAATTGTCACGGGTTGGCTCGACGAAGAACCAATCCTGATCGCTGGCGCCAAAGACGTAGTCCAACGACCAGTCGTCGAAGACAGTTTCATTCGTGCGCAACCGAGGCGACGTCGATCGGCCGTCGGCCACGCGCGCCGCATAAGGGTCGCTCGAACGCCAACGATTGGAAAGATTGCTGAGCGAGAGCAGGTCGTTATCAAACGACACGTAGCTGCCGATTACGATGTCGCTGTCGTCGCCGGTCGCCGATCCGCTAAAGCCGGCGCCCTGCACGAAGTCCTGTCCCAAGCCGCCGAATACCAGATCGCGGCCGCCGAAGCCATACTGGACGTCGTTGCCAACGCCGCCGATCAGAATGTCGTGACCGCCGCCGCCGACGAGCGTGTCGTTACCAGTCTGGCCAAACAGGCGGGCGTGGAAGGTAATTGCTTGATTGACTTGAATCAGATCGTTGCCGCCCTGGCCATAGACGATCAAATGATCCACGATGAACGCGCCCATATCAGAGCCGTGGTACGAGACTGCGCCGAAGGTACGTTGGGCACAAATTCGGTTACATAAGGCACCGTCATTCGCTGGCCACCCACGTCGGGCTGGAAGAGGATCGGGTCGTCGAGTTCAAAGCCGCCAATGACCAAGGCGGTCTTGCTCGGATCGGCGCGGTCGGGCCGAATGATAATCGTCTGGACATCGGCGCCAGCGAATAGATCGCGTTGCGCAATAATGCTGCCGTTGCTGTTAAGGGTGTACAACGTTCCCGGGGCCTGGTAACCCGCGGGCGTCGGGTTCTGAGTCGCGAAGATGCGCCACAACGAGATATAGCCATCGGTGCCGTTGGCATTGTGTACTTCCGATACATGTGCCCGGGTCACTACACCATCGTTCCAGCGGAACTCGGCGATGTGCGTCACGTTGGGGTCAGGGTCGTGGAACGCTTGAACGGTCGTGTAGAGCTCGCCTGGGACGACGGTGCCTGGATAGTAATTGGTGCTGCCTTCCAAACCGCCGCCAATAAACTCGTTCCCCAAATGAACCGTGACCGTGGCGGTGTCTTGGTTGCCGAGGCCGTCGGCAAGCGTGTAAGTGAACGTTTCGGTGGTGTTCACGAATGCGCGAGGACTATAGCGGATCTCCTCGAAACCTTGATGGTTCACGTGTATGAAGACAGAGCCACCGAGCGAACCTTGGGTGACGGAAACGAAGTCATAAGTGCCGTCCGAAGTATCGTTGGCCAACACGTCAAGCGGCTGCGTGCCGCCGGCAACGCCCCTGGAGAACACATCGTCGACGGCATCAACCGCCAGCATCTGCCGCGATTCGAGCCGCTCGAAGCCGAAGTGCACAGGCCGCCGCGCCCCCGACCCTGAATGTTGCAATCGTCCGCGCCGATTGAATCTTAAGCTCGACATCGCAGTTTCTCCCGAGGTTGTGAATCAAAGCGCGGTATCTACTGCATTATCGGCGGAAACAAGACGCATAGCAAAGTGATTGGCGCCTTAAGGCCGGTTTGCGGCGAGTTTCTTTTGATTCTGGGCCTCGCTGCGCGAGCCCCACCGATGTTTATCATTCCGCGTTCATCGTTTCCACACGCCTCATTGACTCACTAAATATATATACATGAGTACACTATACTCCAGCCGGTCTGACAAGGTGCATCACCGCGTCCCCACAGCGTTCGCCCTGATTTGTTTGACTGCCCAAAACCACCAGTATTACCCGTGAAATACCCACGTCACTTCAAAACGGCGCTAAGGTGGTTGTTCGTACCGCAAAAAACCCCCTGTTTTCACGACCCGTTTGAGCGAAAAGAAGGCCCGGAGGCCACAAGCGCGCGGTCGTCCGCCCCTCACTTCTGACACGCAATCGCCAACGCAGCAACCGCCCAACTGGTCGCAGAGATCGAGATGAACTGGTCCTTCTCGTGCGGGAAGCCGCTCTCAAAATACTTCTGAATCGGCTTGCTCCGAGTCTTCACGTGCCACGAGCCATCGGCAAGCTGCGACTGCACGAAGTACTTTAAGCCGCGGCGATAGACATCATCGTCCACCGGCAAATCGGCGCTCTCGTGTAACGCAACCAGCACTGTGCGGTCGCATACGCGTCGCTCTCCAACTCCGCCAACTGCGACCAGCCGCCATCGTCGCGCTGCTGCTTCTTCAGCTCGTCGGCCGCCGATTTCACGGCTTCCTCGTCTGCGCCAAGATACGCCAACGCCCGCAAGCGAAATACCCGATCCTCAGCGTCCTTCGGCTCGGCGGTCAGCAGCCACTTGACGCGCCCGCTCCTTGCGATTGCTGATCTTCTCCTGCTGCTCGGAGCTGCCAAAGGCCGACAGCCCACGCACCGCGACGTACGTCGTCGTGAACGCGCTGGCCTCCGTCGGTGGGCGGTTCCCCGCCGATCGCCAATGGTCCGACTCGCTGTGTCGAGCGAGCAGATAACCGGCCACCGCACCGGTCGTATCGTCGGGCTTCCAGCCGCCGGTTTCCAGCGTCCAGAGCGCCCACCCGGCGGTGTCGGCCCGGCCCCCCTGGCCTTCGCCATTGCGATAGCTCTCTTCGCCGCGTTTCAGGTGCTCGGCCGTCCGCTTGAGCTGTTCGGCGTAGTTGCCTTCGTCGATCGTGAACCCTTGCCGCCGCGCCTCGGTCAGCGCCAGCACCGGCAACGCCTGATGGTGACAGCCAAAGCACTCCCGCTCTTTGCGGTACACGACCGCGCTCGATTCCAGAAGCGGAATCGATTTGGTGACCGCCGCCTTGATCTCATCAAGCGTCGGGTACTCGCAGTCGCAGTCGTCCTCGGCGGCCATTGCGCGCGAAGCTGACAGCGAAGCCGCCACAAAAACCGCGATGAGTCCAAGCCGATGCATGCCCCCATCGTAGCGTGAATTCGAACAGCCGCAAACAAATCCCGGCGCAATGCTGAAACCGCCCACACGCCTGATCGGTACAGCTACACGCGGGGCTTTGTCGCTTGGAGGCCAGACTATGTACGCGCGCAGCTTATTCAGCTTGATGGTCGTTGTTCTGAGTTTCTTGGCCCCGGCAGTCGTTTCCGCCGCCGAACCGCTGCCGTTTACGCATAAAGTCGAAGTCTATCGCGACAAGGACGACCCCGACACCGCGGTGTTTTCCTTGCGGCTCGAGCAGCCGTTTCTGGCCGAGGAGTTCGAACGCAGCAATTACTTGCGTTTGGCCCCTTTAGACCGAAACTCGCACCTGATTTATCCCAAGCAGACGCGATTCGAGCAAAAGCACGCCGAGTTTTATGGCCGGCTGCGCGGCGAAGGGAAAGCCAAGGTGCGGCTGACCTATGAGGTCGTTTCGGAAAACCCAGACGGCTCGCGCCGCGTCGATATGCGGCAGGGCGACCTGGAGATCGATATACCCGCCGAGCCCAGCGGGCCGGTCGAAGTGTATCGCACCTGGGCACGCCAGCAGAATTCGTACTTCCACGATCTGTTGGAGGTTTATCCGCACGAAACGTTCTTCCAATACGCGCTGTTGCAATCGCAGCAGCGCCACGGAGTGGCCGCGCCGTCGCTGCCGCAGCCGGCGCCCGCTCGGGCCGACGTCGAAGTCGGCTTGTACGGCGTGTTTTCCGGCGCGCTGGCGGTGCAGGAGGCGCTGCAAACCACCACGCTCCGCGGCGGTGCGTCAGTCGGCGATCAGAACGTGCATATCAGCCAGCTTGCCACGCCGCGCGTACGCTCGCTGTCGTACAAGGAATTGCTCGAGGCCAAGATCAAGCGCGACGGGAAGGAGCCGCCCGTGCCGGCGATCGCGACGCTCGTGCCCGAAGACCGCTACTTCCTGCACTTCAACGATTTTGCGGCGGCGGGCGAGTTATTGGACTTGTCGAGCGATTGGGGCGCGAACTTGCTGCGGCTGGTCGATGTGCAAGCCCGCGACCACCGGTTGCAAGCCAAGCTCGAAGAGCAACTGATCGTCGAGCGCGGGCCGTTGACGACGCTGTTTGCGGAATCGGCGTTGAGCGAGATCGCCGTCGTCGGGTCCGATCCGTTTCTGCTGGAAGGCAGCGACATGACGCTGATTCTCAAGGTTGCCAAGCGAGAGGCGGTCGAACAGGCATTGGCGCTGTGGCTATCTAAGGCCGAGAAAGCAAATGACGAGCTGACGATCCGCGAGTTCAACTATCGCGGCAACAAGGTGGCGGCCCGCTACACGCTCGACCGGCGCATTAGCTCGTTCGTGAGCTGGCAGGGGGATTACGCGATCGTGTCCAACTCGCATCGCGCGGTGCGCGACGTGCTAGATGCGGCCGGCGGGCTGGCGCCGCGGCTGGGCGATGCGATCGACTATCGCTATGTGACGCTGCTGTTGCCGCCCAGCGATGATAAGAAGTCCGGTTATCTGTACGTTTCCGAGGCTTGCCTGCGGCGGCTGGTCAGTCCGGCGGCCAAGATCTCCGAAAAGCGCCGGCTGGAATGCTTTAACAACCTGGTGATGCTGAACAATGCGTCGCTGTTGCACCGGCTGGAAAAGGGCGATTCGCCGGAGTCGCTGTCCGATCTGACGACGGAGCGATTTGCCGACACCAGCAAGATCATCTGCCCGCACGGCGGCGGCGTATGCGTGGGATACGGCCCACGATGCCTGCACGTGCTCGTTGCACAATCGCCTGCGCTATCTGACGCCGAATTTGGAGCTGAATGTGCTCACCGTATCCGACACGGAGCGGCGTGAATATGAGCGTTACAAGGAGCGCTACGAGCGGTTCTGGGGGACGGCGTTTGACCCGATCGCGGTGCGAATGACGTTGGACCAGAAGGTCAAGCTGGAAACTTGCGTGCTGCCGATGGCGCCGGGCAGTCTGTATCAATCGTTGCGGCGCGCCGTGCAAGAGAAGCCGCAGTCGCTCGATACGTCGCGCGTCGCGAAGTCGGCCGTGGTTTCGTTCGTCGGCGTACCCGGCAACAAGAAGATCGCCGACGCCCTGCGCGGCCTGCCAGGAATGACTGATGCGCTCGCCGCCGATCCGACGCTGACCGATCTAAGCTGGCTGGGGGACCGAGCGGCGCTGCATTATTGCGATGCCGATTCGATCGTGGAGGTCGATCCCACGCGGTTGGGTCAGCTCAAGGTGCCGCTGGTGGGCGAGGCGCCGCTGGTGTATCAGGCGGCCGTCGCTGGCCTGATCTGGTCGATGCAGGTACCGGCGTATGTAACGATCGACGTGGAGGATCGCGACAAGGCAAACCGCCTGCTCGAGCAGCTCACCAGCCGGTTGTTTCTCAAAGGGGGCAATATCGGCGGCGTGCCGGTGACGCTAGATGCGTATCGCTTGCCCGACTACAAGGACCACGCCGTGTATGTCTTCAGCTACCAGCTTTATGCGGCGAAGGTCCGGCTGCATGCGGCGCTGGTCGGGCAGCAACTTGTGTTGGCCACTCGGCCGCATGTGCTGCATGAAGTGATCGATGCGGCCGCGGCGCCGCCCGGCCGATAAAGGCCGCGCCGGAAGGGCACGTGCTGTTGCGGTTGAACGGCCGCGGGCTGTCGCGGATGTATGGCGACCTGGATCTGTATTGGTCGGAGCGGGCGCGGTTAGCCTGTAATCGCAACACGATCTCGATTTACAACCTGGTGAAGTTGTATGAGGTGCCGGTTGAGGAAGCGTCACGGCTTGCAGAAACGAAATATGGCGTGCGGCACTTGTGCCCCGATGGCGGACACTACGAATACGACGCCGATCGGGACCAGGTCGTTTGCAGCGCCCACGGGAACCGCCAGTCGTCGCGGCAGCGGCCGGAGCTGGGCGATCGGTCGTCGTTTGCGCGGCTCGTGGATAAGATTGACGAGATCACGGCGGTTGTTAGATTTCAGGATGAAGCCCTCATGGCCACGGTGGAAATTGCGCGGAAAGCGGGGAAGAATGGGGAATGAAGCGAACGACTCGGGATTTCTGCTAGCACGGCGCTATGAATTGCTGGTCTCGCGGGTCGCGGGGGGGTAAACTGGCGGCCGATCCACTTTTTTTGCGCATCGCCTCTTGCCGGGCGCTCTGTAAACCGATACACTGGACGTGCGTTTACAAACTCTGCTCGGCTACATGATGGCCGAGGCCACCTGTCGAAGGAATGTGCATTCATGGTTACCGCCGTAAAAAACAACCATCGCATGTCCAAAAAAGAAGCCACCGCGACACGGCCGGCCGGCAAGAACGGCAATAAGCAAGCCTCGCCGATCTCAGAGGGGCCGCTGAAAAACACGATTGCGCAGATTGAAAAGCAATTTGGCGAAGGCTCGATCATGCCGCTGGGCGCACCAGCCGAAGGCGCGCGATTCCCGGGTATACCGTCCGGCAGCCTGTCGCTCGATCTGGCATTGGGGGGGCAGGGATTTCCCAAGGGTCGCGTGATCGAGGTTTTCGGTCCCGAATCGAGCGGCAAGACGACGCTGGCTTTGCATGTGGTTGCCAGCGCCCAGAAGCACGGCGGCATTGCGGCTTTCATCGACGCGGAGCATGCATTGGACCCAAGCTGGGCCAAAAAGCTGGGCGTCGATCTGGAGACGTTGCTGGTGAGCCAG
Source organism: Pirellulales bacterium (assembly GCA_963829655.1). GTDB lineage: Bacteria > Planctomycetota > Planctomycetia > Pirellulales > JALHPA01 > JBBDYH01. The sequence continues at coordinate 2,087,472 of CAWHJG010000002.1, read as the reverse complement.
CCGAGCAACGGCGAAGAGGCGATGCAAATCACCGAGATGCTGATCAAGAGCAACGCGGTGGATGTGATCGTCATCGATTCGGTCGCGGCGCTGGTGCCGCAAAAGGAGCTGGAAGGCGAGATCGGCGACTCGCACGTCGGTTTGCAGGCGCGGCTCATGAGCCAGTCAATGCGCAAGCTGACCGGCGCGATCAACAAGAGCAAGACCTGCGTGATCTTCATCAACCAGATTCGCGAGAAGATCGGCGTGATGTTCGGCAGCCCCGAGACGACGCCTGGCGGGCGTGCATTGAAGTTCTACTGCACGTGCCGCGTGGATGTGCGCCGCATCGGTCAGATCAAGGAGGGAGAGGAGGTGGTTGGGCAGCGCGTGAAGGCGAAGGTGGTCAAGAACAAGGTGGCCCCGCCGTTCCGTGTGGCCGAGTTCGATATGATGCATACCAACGGCATCAGCTACGAGGGAGACGTGCTTGACCTGGCCATTGCGCAAAAGCTGATCGTGCCGTCCGGCGCCTGGTTCAAATACGGCGAGACGCACCTGGGCCAGGGGCGAGAAAAAGTGCGGCAGTTCCTGGTGGAAAACCCGGCGGTGGTTGAAGAATTGCGAACCAAAATTCTCGCCGCGGGAGTGAAGGCGCTCGCCACCGGCGGCGATGGAGAAAGTGGCGAATAGCATGGTAAGCTGGCGATTTCGCACAAATGACCATCGGGGGACATTGGTCCCCCGATTTGTTTTCGCGGCGGGGATTGTGGGTATTGCCTTCGCGGTTTTCGCTCCCGTCGCGGCTCAGCAGCCCACTGGCGCACAACTTGCCGCGGCGATGGAACAGACGCTCGTCGAAGCAATTGCCCGCGCCGAGAAGTCGGTGGTCGCGATTGCGCGGATCGACACTCCTGCCGACACGCGGCCAGCGGCTCGCGAGCAACCGGGCTTTGCGGAACTTGCGCGATCAAAGAATCCGTTTGATCCCGATTTCGTGCCGGACTATTTCGGCACGGGTGTGGTGATTGGCGCTCGGCGGATTGATCCTCACTCAGTATCACGTGGTTTCAGAAACGGCCGAGCACTTTGTGAGCACGGTGGATCGCAAGGTGTATCGCGCGAGTCAAGGCGGCCGATCCTCGCAGCGACCTGGCGGTGCTGGAGATCGATGCAAAAGACCTCAAGCCAATCGTGCTCGGCGATGCGAGCACGCTCAAGAAGGGGCAGATCGCGATAGCGCTGGGAAATCCTTACGCGATTGCACGCGATGGACAGGCCAGCGCGAGCTGGGGAATCATCGCCAATATCGCACGGAAGGCGGCGCCTCTGACCAGCGAAGACGGCACGCGAAAGCAGAAAGACAAGCTGTACCACTTTGGCACGCTGATCCAAACCGATGCCAAGTTGAACCTAGGCACTAGCGGCGGGGCGCTGGTGAACCTGAAGGGGGAAATGATCGGCCTGACGACTTCGATGGCCGCGATCTCCGGGTACGAGCAGGCGGCCGGCTACGCGATCGCGGTCGATGATGTGTTTCGCCAGGCGCTCAGAGTCGCTTCGGGAGGGGCGCGAGGTGGAGTATGGGTTGTTGGGAGTGCAGCCAACTAACCTCACGCCGCAGGACCGGGTTGCAGGATTACAGGGCGTTCGAATCAGCGATGTCCCGCCGGGAACTCCGGCTGACCGTGCGGGTCTGGCGGTGCAGGATGTGATTACGCATTTGGACGGCGAGGCGGTTGGTGACGCGGACACGTTGATCCTGAACGTCTCTAAGCGGCCGGTAGAGGCGCGCGTGCGCGTGACCGTGCTTCGGGATAAACGCCAGCAGAAGATTGACGTGGAATTGGGCAAGGCGCATGTGCCGGGGCGAAAGATCGTCACTGTAACGCCGGCACTGTGGCGAGGTGTGCACGTCGATTATTCGACGGCGGTGCCCTCTGAGGAGATGCGCCGCGTTCGGCGCACGGATTTGTTGCGCGACGGATGCGTGCTGATTACTCACGTGGAGAAGGAGAGCCCGGGCTGGCAGGCGCAGTTGCAGCCGGGGATGTTCGTCACGCATGTGGCCGGCGCAAAGGTCCGTACGCCGAAGGAATTTCGCACCGCGATTCTCGGCAAGGACGGCGCGGTCGAACTTACGGTGTTTGCCGCCGACTCGACCAAGGGCGTGGAGACACGCGTCATACAGCCGGCAGGGTGATCGCCGCCGGGCGTTCTTGTTCGTCTGGCCGCTCTACCAGGCGGCCGGTATCATGGGTGATTCCGACCGTTTTTGACTTGCTATTCACATCATGAAAACCGACGAGATTCGCGAGAAATACCTGCAATTCTTTGAGTCCAAGGGCTGCGTGCGCAAGCCGAGCGACGTGCTCGTGCCGCGCTGGGACCCGTCCGTGTTGTTCACGCCCGCCGGGCATGAACCAGTTCAAGGACCATTTTCTGGGCAAGTTCAAGCTCGAATTCACGCGCGCGACGACGTGCCAGAAGTGCCTGCGGACCGGCGACATCGACAACGTCGGCCGCACGGCGTATCACCACACGTTCTTCGAGATGCTGGGGAACTTCAGCTTTGGCGATTACTTCAAGCGCGACGCGATCCACTGGGCGTGGGAGTTTTTGACCAGCAAGAAGTGGATGGCGATCGATCCGGCGCGTCTGTCAGTTTCGGTCTATCAGGACGACGACGAGGCGTACGACATCTGGCGCGACGAGGTGAAGATCGCCACCCGAGCGGATCCAGCGGATGGGGGAGGACGACAACTTCTGGCCCGCCGGCGCCCGAGCAAAGGGCCCGACGGCGTGTGCGGCCCGTGCAGCGAGATCTTCTTTCACCCTTCCGCGCGGCAAGGAAGTCGAGATCTGGAACCTGGTGTTCACGCAATTCAATCGCGTTGGCGATCCGCCGAACAACCTCCGGCCGTTGCCGAGCAAGAACATCGACACGGGCATGGGTCTGGAGCGGATGGCCGCGGTGATGCAAGGCGTCGAAACGAACTTCCATATCGACATCCTGCGGCCGATTGTCGAGGCGGCCGGCGAGGTGTGCCGAGTGAAGTACGACCCGGCGAGCGATGACGGCCGCCGGCTGCGGCGGATTGCCGACCACGTCCGCGCTTGCACGTTTGCGGTGCACGAGAACGTGCGGCCCGACAACAAAATGCAAGGCTATGTCATCCGGCGTTTGCTGCGCCGCGCGGTGCTCGACGGGCACCAGATGAACGTCCGCGAGCCGTTCCTCTACAAGCTCGTGCCGGTGGTTGTGAAAGCGATGAAGAGCTCGTACCCAGATCTTTCCGAGACGGTCGAGCGCGTGCAACAGGGCATTCGCGAGGAGGAGTCCAGCTTCCAGAAAACGATCGACGATGGACTAGAGCGGTTGGAGCGGCTGTTTGCGCAAATGAAGAAGGAAGGCAAGTCCCTGATTTCGGGCTCGGAGTCGCAGAACCTTTACAGCACGTATGGTTTTCCGCCCGAGCTACAAGAAACGCTGGCTGCCGAGCACAACCTGAGCTTCGATTGGACCGGTTTTCGCGAATCGATGGAGGAGCACGGCATCCGTTCCGGCGGCGGCAAGGTGGCCGACGTATTCACGCACAGCCCGATCGACTCGATTGCCAAGACCGCCGAGCCGACCAAGTTTCTCGGCTACGAATCGATCGAGGCCGAAGGCCGGATCATTGCGATCATCGCGCAAGATCACTTGTGCGAAACGATGGACGAGATCGGGCACAAGGATCCGGTAACGGTCGTCCTGGATCAGACGCCGTTTTATGGCGAGTCGGGCGGGCAGGTGGGCGACACCGGCGAGCTGACCGGCGACGTTTTTCAGTTCCAAGTCATCGATGCGCAAAAGGAAAAGGGCTTCATTCTTCACCGGGGCCATCTCAAGCGCGGCGTGCTGAAAGTGAACGCGACCGTGAAGGCACGAGTCGATGCCGAACGCCGGGCGGGCATTCGCCGGGCACACTCGGCGACACACATTCTTCACCATGCGCTGCAAAAGTACCTTGGGTCGCATGCCCAGCAACAGGGTTCCAAGGTAGATGACGACTGGCTGCGATTCGATTTTGCCAACGCGTCGGCGATCGATCGGGAGACGCTTGCGAGGATCGAGAACGAAGTCAATGAGTTGGTCACCCACACCGAGGCCGTCGGTTGGAAGTACATGCCGATCGCCGACGCCCGCAAGACCGGCGCGATGATGCTGTTTGGCGAAAAGTATCCGGAGATCGTGCGCGTCGTCGCCATGGGCGAGTTCAGCAAGGAGCTATGCGGCGGAACGCACGTTTCGAACACCGGCCAGGTGGGTCTGGTGAGAATCATCGGCGAGGAAAGCGTCTCGGCGGGCACGCGCCGCGATCACCGCAGTTACCGGCCGACAGGCAATCCAACGGATGCGCGAGAGCGAGGCGGTCTTGGCGGAGATTGCCGGTCAGCTTCGCATTCCCACGAGCGAAATCCCGGAACGCGTGGCGACGCTAGCCAAAGAGGTGCGCGATCTGAAGAAGCAGCTCGCCTCGCAAAAGGCGGGTGGCGTGACCGCCGACAAGCTGATCGAGGAATCGTCGGTCAAGCTCGACGGCGTGACGGCGATCGTTGCGGAAGCGGCCGGCGCCGATGCGCAACTGATGCGGCAGCTCATCGATCAGCTACGAAAAACCGCCAGCCCCATAGCGGTGCTTCTTGGCAGCCGCGAGGAAGATAAGGTCACGCTCGTGGCCGGCATCAGCCGCGAGTTGGAGCAGAAGGGGCTCAACGCCGGCGAATGGATCAAAAGCGCCGCCGAAGTTGTCGGCGGGCGCGGCGGCGGCCGGCCCGACATGGCGCAAGCCGGCGGCAAGCACCCGGAGAAAATGCCAGCGGCGCTCGATGCCGCACGGGCGCGGATCAAACAATTGCTGGGCTCAAGGAAATAGAGAGTTTGGGCCGCGGTTCAAAAAAAAGGGACAGTTCACCTCGCCGCAGCACTCATGGCAATGCGAGACGCATGCTGGGCTCGGAGCCAGGTCCCTTTTAGGTTGGGAATAAAGGCGATAACCCTTGGCGAACTGCTTGCCAAGCGATGCTTGACGTTGCGCCAGGGATTCCATTGGCGTTTTGCGGCAGCCCAAAAGAGTGAACAGGTAGGCTCTGAGCGGCGTCTAGCGACTTGCCGGCTATATCATCTTTATCGTTCTTACCGGTTGACGGATTGATCACCGAGTAATTCGGACTTGACCGGCCCCGTCAAAGGCCAGCCGCCATGAGTCGGTCGGCTTTCGGTTGGTTATAATGATGGTTCACGCGAGTTGCTTCGTTCGAAGCCAAGCAAATTCAGCGCTCCCTGTGGCCGTCTTTTCCGCCTGAATTGTCTGTCCACGAGGTCTTTTCCATGCACCGTTTCGGCGTGTTTCTGTTGGCAGTCTGCGTTTGGCTCGCTTCCACCGCAGCAATTCCGTCAGTTGCCTTTGCGCCAGGACGATGTCGCCGCGGTGCAAGCCGCCGACGACAAAGAAGAAGGCATAAGCGGTGATTCGTATTTCATGTGGGTCGTGAGGTCCTCTGGGCTGATTGGATTGTTCATCCTGGGACTTTCGATCTATTTCATTGCCACGGTGATCCGGCTGTTCATGGATTTTCGGCCGGAGCTGGTCGCGCCGCCCGAGGTGGTGGCGCAGGTCAGCGACCTGATCGGCCAGCGCAACTTCCGCGGCGTGTACGACTACGTCCGCGAGGAAGGTTCGTTCTTAAGTAACGTGCTCACGGCGGGGATTGTTGAGCTTCCCAACGGCCTGGCCGACGCGCGCGAGGCGATGGACCGCGCGGGCGAGGCGGAAACCGTTGAGATGGAAAAGCGGATCAGCATTCTGGCGGTTCTTGGAACGCTCGGTCCGATGATCGGTTTGCTGGGCACGCTCAAGGGCATGATCGCCAGCTTCAGCGTAATTGCGTTGTCGGACGTGACGTTGAAGGCGAGCGAGGTGGCCGGCGGCATCTCGGAGGCTCTGCTCTTGACGTTTGAAGGCGTCATGCTGTCGGTGCCGGCGATCTATTTCTTTGCCGTGTTTCGCAACCGCGTGTCGCATCTGTCGGTGAACACGATGTTGCAGGCCGACGAGCTATTGCGACATTTAGCCCAAGCGGCAAAAACCAAGACACCTCCCCAGGCCCGCACACCCGCAGCGGTGTAGCGTCTGCAATAAAAGTTCGCCGCGCAAGAACCGCGAAGGGTCGCAAATGTCCGCATCGATGAAGCACGAGGCCAACGCCGAGCCGAACCTCACGCCCATCCTCGACATGGTCTTTCAGCTCATCACGTTCTTCATGCTCGTGATCAACTTCAAGACCGCCGCGATGGACTTCAGCTTGCGGCTGCCGGTGGTTGGATCGGCACGGCCCGCGGACAACAAGGGGCAGGAAGAGTTGCTGGTGCTCAATGTGGACAAAGCTGGCCATTTGAATGTTTACGGGGAGCAGAAAACGGACATCGAGCGATACATCGCGACTGAGGCGCAGGCCAGCTTATTCTTCGCTCGCAAGAAGCATCCCGAGCTGGAGCCTGGCGACGAGTTGCCAACAACCGTTGTGGTGCGCGCCGACAAAGCCACGCCGTTCCGTTTGTTGAATAAAATCATCAGCACCTGCCAGAGCAACGGCTATCGCAAGTTCTCGCTCAAGGCGATGAACAAGGAGCAGGAGTAGCATGCGGCGACACCGGCGACGCAAGCGCAATCAAGGCGACGTCGAGCTCAACCTGGCCGCCATGCTGGACATGGCATTCCAGCTCCTGACGTTCTTCATCCTCACGTTCCGGCCTTCGCCGGTCGAGGGGCAGGTCGATTTGCGGCTGCCGCCTCCGCAACCGGTTACGAACATCAACGCGGATCAGCAAGCTGGCGCCGACGAGAATAATCCAAATCCGATCCAGGGGCTTAACTCGTTGGTGATCACCGTGATGGGTAACGCCAATGGCGGAATCGAGGCGATTGCGCTCGGCGAGAACAGCGTCTCGAACCTGGCGGTGTTGGAATCGCGGATCCATTCAATCCTAGCCGACAGGGGAAGCGGGTTCGACCAGGTGATTATTCAGGTTGGCCCGTCGTTGCATTACGATCAACTGATGAAGGTGGTCGATATTTGCACGCGAGCGAAGTTGCCCAACGGTCAGAAACTGTCGAAGTTAAGTTTTGTCGAGTTGCCTAGCGGCTAGTCAATTCGGTCAAAGCGCACACACCGCCATATGCGATTACAACGGTCTCAATCGTTCTTCCGCGGCAGAGAACTTGTACGGCTCATGACGATGCTCGTCATGCTGTTGGTGGTGGCGCTGTTGATGCTGCGGCGCGCGAGCCTTCGACGTGGCGTTGGCTGGCGCAGGACGACATGGCGGACCAAGGTCGAGCTGACGAGATGCCGGCCCGCGGCGAGCTTGAACCGGCGGCTGTGGCGCGTTACTGCAGCGAAGCCAGTCGTTGATACCAAAGTCGCTGCGCCACCGTCTGGTCCCACCGACGAGGACGACGAGGAACGAGCGGCGGCAATCGAGGAGTTTCAAGCAGTCTCCGACGGCGAGCTGGCCATCCAACCCGAGGACATGTTCGCGTATCGGCGCGTATGGAGCTGGGTGCTCAACCAGTCGCTCGAGCAAATGCGGGCGCGGAGCAGACCGGCGCCGCCTTTGAACGATCTCATGCAAGAACCGGCGGTTCATCGTGGAGAGTTGGTGCGGCTGAAGCTCAATATCCGCCGTGTGCTCAAGTACGACAAGCAAGACGAACGGATCGGTGTAAAGACCGTCTATGAACTTTGGGGCTGGAACGACAACACGCAGGGTTGGCTGTACGTCGTCGTCACGCCGGAGCTACCGCCGGGGATGCACGTTGGCGAAGAGCAGGGTGTAGCAGTCACCTTATATGGCTATTTCTTCAACGTGCTGGGCTACGAAGCGGCCGGCGCGAAGCCGCAAGATCGGCCGCTCAAGGCGCCGCTATTCATTGGGCGACTGGCTACGCGCGATGTGCCAGTTCAGAAGCCGCGTAGCGATTTCGATTCACAGTTTATCTGGATCGCGTTGGGCGTGCTGTTCGTAGGATACTTGGGTCTGCGGTTTTGGCTTCGCCGCCCGCGCGGCCTGATTGTTCCTCCTATTTCGCCTTCAAAAGGCCGAGAGGCCAACGACTGGCTTGAAGATGCGGAAGACGGAGGTTTAGCCGGAGACCGCTCGAAGGATTCACGACCAAACGACGACAACGACCTGGATTTCTTGGATCGGCGGGAGTCTTAGCACGAAGTGTTGCGGCGGGATGCGATCACCAACCTTGTTGAATACAATTAAATAACTGGATTCAGGCACAGAAAGGGCGGAACAATCGGCGATGAGCACGGTTCCACAAGCGACGCCTGTTGCTGTTCCGCCACCTGTCGCGGCTAGCACTCTCCGGCGGCTGCGCCGCCCCCAATCGCAAATAATGCGATGCGCTCAGCGGCAAGCACGAACCCAACCGTCGTTGCTGTTGACACCTTCGGCGAGTCGGTCGGCGTTGCCGCGGCGTTCAAGTACTGGTTCCTGCACGACGCTCCGACTTGGTTGGCCAGCGCCGTGATTCACATGGTGTTGTTTCTCGCCGCCGCGCTCGTGCTCGGCACGATCTCCTACGAAAAGAACGACCAGAATGTCACGAAGTTCGATTCGGCGGATGTCGATTCGTGGGACGAGCAGCCGATCGAGCGCTTTGAAGTCGGCGACCCTCAAGTGGACCCGACGGAACTGACCACCGAGTCGCTGATGGAAACCAACTACGATCCGGTGCCGCAGGACGCCGAGTTCAACGATAACTCGCCCGAATTCGAAAAGCGCGGCGGCGGAACGGTAGCTACGAGCGACGCATCGCTGGGCGGGCTGGGGCTCAACATTCAGGCAACCGGTCTGGGGCCGGTGGCGCGTGGCGGCGGGGGGCTCGAGGGAGGGAGCGGTTTTGGCAATAGCGTCGGCCGCGGCGGCGACGGAATGGGCTTTGGCGGCCGCGGGGCCGGCAAGCGCGACGCGATCGCCGGTGGCGGCACCAAGCAAACGGAACGCGCAGTGGCGGGCGGTTTGAATTGGCTGGCGCGACATCAGAATCCCAATGGAAGCTGGAGCATCGAGCACAATACCAACGCATGTAAGGGCAAGCGATGCACCGGCGGCGGCCGCGAGAAGGCGAACAGCGGCGCAACGGCGACTCGGCCTGTTGCCGTTCTTCGCTGCCGGTCAGACACATCTCACCAAGGGACCGTACAAAGACAACATCTATAAAGGCCTGTACTACCTGCTCAAGGTCCAAAAACCGAACGGCGACTTGAGCGACGGCGGCAGCCGGCAAATGTACGAGCACGGGCTGGCGGCGATCGCTTTATGCGAAGCGTATGGCATGTCGAAGGACGAGCGGATCGGCTACTCAGCTCAGGCCGCGGTCAACTTCGTGCAAAACGCACAGAACGGCAAAGGCGGATGGCGCTATCAGGCCGGCACGCCCGAGACCGATACCTCGGTTGTTGGATGGCAGGTGATGGCGCTCAAGAGCGCACAGATGGCGGGGCTCGAAGTAAACCCCGTCATTCTCGAAAAAGCCAAGCGCGGACTCCAGGAAGCCGCCACCGGCGAGTACAAGGGGCAGTATGGCTATCAGCAAGGTCGACCTGCGACACCCGCCATGACAGGCGTCGGTTTGCTCTGTATGCAGTACATGGGCACCTCGCGCGACGACAAGGGGATGCGAGACGGCGTGGACTACTTGATGAAACACTTGCCGACCAAAGACATGCGAAATATTTACTACTACTATTACGCGACACAGGTGATGCACAACGTTCCCGGCGAGCAATGGGAAAACTGGAACCGGAAGATGCGGCGCGTGCTTGTTGAATCGCAGGAGCGAAGCGGCTGCGCCGAGGGAAGCTGGAATCCCGAGGGAGACGAATGGGGAGACGCCGGAGGCCGGTTGATGGTGACGTCGCTGTCCTGCCTGACGCTCGAGGTGTACTACCGGTATCTGCCGCTGTACAAGCTCGACCGGGAAGACGAGCTGGAAAAACCGGCGACCGAGATGAAGGCGGAAATGGCCAAGGCGGCGAAATAGCGAACCTACGATGGATAGACGCGCCGCATCTATATTTCGCGATCGTTGCCGCGTTCTCCGTTGCGACAGTAAATGCCGCAGAGCCCGCCGAGGATTTCCTGCGCACCATGCGCGAGAACGGCTATGGCGACATGGCGCTCGTCTACCTGGACCGCCTCGAATCGCGCCGACAAGTCCCCGCGGAGCTGCGCGAGACCCTCGATTTGGAGCGGAGCGAGAGTTTTCGGGCTGCCGCAAAAAATGCGTATAGCTCGGAGCAGGCGCGGCAGTTGGTGGCTCGGGCCCAGGAGCATCTCGACAGGTTCGTCAAGGAACATGGCGATCATCCGTCGGTGGCCAACGCAGCGCTTGCTGGCGCCGACTTTGCCGCGGATCAGGCGATCGACAAGCTGATGCAGGCGCGTGCAGCGAAAGAGAACGCCGAGCAGGATCGTTTGCTCGCCGAGGCGAGGCAGGCGTTCGAGGCCTGCCGTCCGCGATATTCCGACGCGGCCAAGCGATTCGAAGCGCAGCGAGCGCAGCTTGACCGAGGCGCCGACCGCCGCGAACGCACCCGGCAAGCGCGCTCAAATCCCCAATGCGAAGACTTTGGCCGAGCGGAACCGCGTTGAAGTGGGTCTGGCCGAAAGCCTGCTCAAAAGCGCGATCGTGGATTACCAGATTGCGCAAACCTATCTCCAACCGTCGAACGAGGACCGCCGCAAAGCGCTGACAACGGCCGCGGATGCATTTGACAAGCTATATCGCCAGCACGGGAACAACAGCGACATCGGCATCCAGGCTCACTTTTGGAAGGGGAAGTCGCTCGACGAGTTAGGTGACGTGAGCACGGCGATCGACATCTACGATGAAGTGCTGGTCATGGCGCCGGAGGGGCCTAAAGCGTCGCCTGACACAGCGCCGTTCTATGCTCAGGTTGCGCTTGCGCGGCTGAAACTGCTGGCCAAGCAAAACAAGATTAAGGAGGCGCTGGAAGATGCGGAGGCGTGGCTCGAGGACCATAAGAATTGGAACCGCACCCGCGCCTATCAGGGTGTTGCATTGGAATTCGCGAAGTTGCTTTTGGCCGGCGCCGCCGACGCCAAGGGCGACGTGAAGAACCGGCTGACGCAGCAGGCGCTGGCCCAATTGGCCAACGTCGCCAAGATCGAAAGCGAATATCAGAGCGAGGCGATTCTGTTGCGGCGCCAACATGCGCAAGGCGCGGCCGCCGGAACATCGTCGTTTGACGAGCTGGTCGCGTTGGGGGACGAGGCCGGTCGTACTGAAAAGTGGCTCGACGCCAAACAGGCATTTGCGAAGGCGCTGGAGTTTGCAGAAAAGCAAAAAAATGAACAGCACATCAAGACGGCCAAAGAGCGACTGACGCTCGTCGATTACCGGATTGCCTTGGCCGCGTACGCGTCCGGCAAGCTCGACGAGGCGTATCAGCACGCGATGCGCGTCGCCGCCGGTGATCCGAACGATCCCACGTCCTCGGCGGCTGCGGCACTAGCACTTGCTTGCGCTCACGCGCGGTATACCAGTGCCGCGGATAAAGCGGTGCCCTTGGCAGATCTGGAAAGAATCGCTCAGAGCATCGTGGACCGCTGGTCGCAACGCGTCGAGGCCGACGAGGCGCGAGTCATTCTCGCCCAGGTGCGCCATGGACAAGGAAAGGCGGCGGAGGCCGTTCAGCTCTTCATGCAGGTGCGTCCCGAGTCGAAGCGATATGCGGCGGCGCAGCTCTTTGCCGGCCAAGCGCATTGGCGGTGGTTTCTCGAAGCGCGCAAGGCCGCTCCCGACGACAAAGCAAAGCTAGACGATTTGCGCAATAAGGCCATCGAGCGACTCGAGGCGGCAGTCGGCAGCCAAAGCACTACCGAACCAGCCGCTGCACGAGCGGTCGAGGAGGCGCGTATTCTTTTGGCGACGATCCAAATCGACGCGGGCCGCGCGGCCGATGCTGTGAAGCTACTCGATCCGCTGTTGAATCAATTGATTGGCAGTAAACCCAAGGAAGTGGACACAGTGAAACTGCGATTGTGCCTGGCCGGCGCGAAGGCTCACTTGATGGGAGGCGATCTTGCGAAGGCCTGCGCAAATTGCGGACGTGCTGAGTGAGATCAGGTACCGACAATGGCGACATCAACGACGTGCTGGTGGACATCGCCCGGCTGTTGAGTGCCGAGACGCGCAAGGCCGATGCGGCGCATTGAGGAAGCTGACGCCAGCAAGAATCTCGCGCAAGGCGACGCCATGCGAAAGCGGTCGGCTGATCTGCGGACGATCGAGTCGCGTTTGATCCAAAAGTTGTTGCCGCGCGAGCAACTTCAGTTCGCGTCGCTCTTATACGTTGCCGACGCGTGCGGACGGCTGGGACTGTATTCCAGTGCCCGCGAGCAGTATCAAAAAATCCTGCGGCTGGCCGAGGCCGATGCCAAATTCCGCGCCGACGCCAAAAACGGCCTCACGCGAGTGCGTGCGCAATTGGTGGGACTGTTGCGCGACGAGGGACGGTTCGAAGAGGCGGTCAAACAAGCCGACGAGCTGATCGCGGGTCATCCCAGGGCGCTCGAGCCACTGTTGGTGAAGGCTCAGATTCTCCAGGCTTGGGCCGGCCAAAGACCCAAAACACTACGACGACTGCGTAGGGCAATGGACGAAGATCCGATTACTGCTGGGCCGAATGCCGCGCAAGCCGCCGGAATACTATGAGGCGATCTACAACGCCGCCTTGTGCCTCGTTGATCAATCGCGGGCCATCAAGAACCCGGAGAAGGCGCTCCAAGCCGAGCAGCTACTTAAATCGACGCTGACTTTAAGCCCGAACCTGGACGGGCCTGACAATGTGACGCGTTACAACGCCCTTTTGAAGCGTGCCCAGGCGGCACAAGGCAGGGCGGGCTCGTAAATGGAACCGCCAGGCCGTTCGGATCGTCTAATCGTGGCGAAGTTCGTCGGCTGCCGCCCAAACGCTTGCGTTGGGGTCGGGTCTCGGTGAAAATCGCTCTGACTGTCCGATTTGGGGGAAATGGGCCATGCATGCGATCCGCAATTTGTTTCGCGTTGCGCCCGTCACGCTGCAAATTGCGTTGGGCGTGTTTGCGGCTGCGCTTACTGCATGGTCGCCAGACGTCGCTCATGCCGTTCCGACGACGCCGAGCGCCACCTACCGGTTCAGCAACTCGCTTGCGCCCGACGAAGTTGGCGCCGTGCCGCTCGTCGCGGTAAATCCGTTGGGGCTGAGCCAGTTTGAAACGGCGACCGTCTATGGAATTGCGCGGCGCGTGTATCACTTCGACGGCTCTGCGACGCAGAACGCCGGCCTTCAGCTCGATACGCGGCCGATCCTGAGCACGAACGCGTATACGATCGAGATGGTCGTGCAGCTACTGGAAGGGAACCAGACTTGGCGGCGGCTGATCGACGTCGAAGGGCGGCAGTCGGACAACGGGTTTTACGTTGATCCGTCGAACAGCCTGGCGATCTTTCCGGATTCTAGCGGCCTGGCGAACAATATCACGGGACAATTTCATTACATCGCGCTCACTTACAACGATGGGATTGCCACTGGTTACTTCGACGGCGATCTCGATTTCATGTCGCCCTCGAATGTGATGGACCTGTTCAATCCGCGGAATCCCAACCGGTTCATGAACTTCTTTCTCGATAACAATGTCGGGCCGGCAACGGGCGAGTATTCCGACGGCCGCGTAGCGCTGATTGCGCATGACTGATGGCGTTTTGGGCGACTACGACATCGCGCTGCGGGCGATCGACCCGTTTGTAATTCCGGAGCCATCGGGCGTGGTCCTCGGCTGCGTTGCCGTTCTAGTTTGGATTGCGACCGCTCGCCGCAAGCGGTAGACCTTTACTTGGTCGTCCACTGAACGGGTTCGGGCTGGATCGTGTCGGTCGGGCGCTTACCCGCGTCGGGTCGGCCGCTGCCGGCCAAGCGGCTGATCTGCGCACGCTCATGTCGTGATCGCATACGATCTGGCAGCTTAGCCGCAGGTTGGGCTGGCTGATCAGTCCGCGGGCAGTGAGCACATCTTTCTCGGCCTGCGTCATCTGTTGCGGCTCGCCGGAGAGGAACTCGACGCGGCAAGTGGTGCAACGCGCGTTACCGCCGCAGGCATGAAGCTGGTCGAGGCCGGCCTCGTCTTCCAGTGCGAGCACCATTCGTTTTCCCTCGGGTACGTCGAATGAACCAACGCCGTCCACCGTGAGTTTTGGCATATCGACCTCTTTATCCAATCCGTGCAGTATTTAGACCAACTAGGGAAGACCACGGATAACACAGATAGCACGAATCCCTGCACGATTCAATCGCCACGATGCGCAATTCGATTGACAACCAACGGCGCGGAACAGCGATAGCAGTGCTGATTGCATTTCTTGCGGTGATGGCGGTGCTGCTCTTGTTGTTGGCGCGAGGTCGAAATGAACAAGCAACTTGGCGGATGTTGTTCAATGGCCGCAGCTTGGCTGGCTGGAAGGTGGCCGACGCGGATTTCTTTGAGGGCCATGGCGCGGTCGTTGCCGGCGGTGGTGAAATCCATCTACCGCCGGGTGACCCGGGGACGGGTATTCGCTTTACCGGATCGGCGCCGCGGATCAACTACGAGGTGGAACTGGAGGCAATGCGCACCGTGGGAAGTGATTTCTTCTGCGGGCTGACGTTTCCGATTGGCGAGGAGCAGTGCACGCTCGTCCTTGGCGGATGGGGCGGGACAACGGTCGGGCTGTCGAATGTGGACGGACTTTCGGCCGCTGAGAACGAAACCAGCACGGACGAATTGTTTGAAAACGGTTGCTGGTACCGCATCCGATTACGAGTTTTCTCCGATGAGATCGCGGTGTGGATCGACGGCCGGCGCGTGATTGAATTGGACCCGCGCGGTCATCAGTTTTCGATCTGGTGGGAGCAGGAGCCGATGCGGCCGCTTGGAATCGCGGCCTGGAAGACGGGGGCGAAGCTGCGCGGGGTCAGGCTCAGGCGACCAGGTTTTTGGCCGGATTCCTGATGGTCCAGCGGGTGGGTCCGGACACGTAATTGATTTTTTGGCCTCCCAGCTCTGTTTTTGCGCAAATGGGTCGTGAAAACACGGCGTTTTTGCGCGGTGCAATACACCACCTATACGCCGAATTGAGGGGATGTGCGTAATTCTCGTGGAAAACGCGAGGTTTTGGCGGTTTTCCTGGCGGTACATGAACCGCCACGACGCCAAGGGAAAGCCCGAATGCCGAGCGCGAATGCCGAATGAAGGATCAATGACCAAGCACCAATCCCGGCGCCGGGACAGGTAGACCAATGGTCGGCAGGAGCAAAGTCTAAGACAGCCCGGAGGGATCGCCTCGCGAGTTGGGCTGCTGCTCAAATTGTCAAAGAACAGGGCACGAGTCGCCGGCTCGGTGGATGCCGACCTCCTACCAGGCAGAGGACGAGTGAGTGGTGAGTAAGTGAGAGGTGAGTTGCCGCTCACTACGCCACGTTCTGTCGCAATCTGCCTACCGGGCGGGACAGGTCAGCTCCGGCCGCGTTGTTCCCCTGTCACAGGTCAACGCGGTTGGCCCAACGACTACATGCAAGGCCGCATTGAGCCTCAAGAAGCATTGTAGCGTTTGATGGACGTTTGTCAATGCACGTGGTTAATTTTTGTCCATGCAACGCAAGTCATTGGCTCCTATCGACTTGGGAACAAGTGTAGTCCGAGCTTGATTTGAACGCAAAGAAACAAGCGAGCTAGGCAGTCAGCCACGATTAAATAAGGTGGCCGCTCGATGTTCATATTCTACAAGTAGTCTCGAACGTTCACCTTTCCACCCTTGGCAACTCCCGTTGCAAACTTAAGTATCAAGCCGCGTTTCGATGCAGTTTTCTGCAACTCTTTTTGCGAAGGAGGCGAACTTCCTGATGCAACGATTAAGCCGATGGTCGGTTGTAACGTGCAGTGTTTTCTGATTAGAGGACAAAGTGTCTCCGAAGTGCAGAGCACTTGATCAAGAGCATGCTTAAAATCACTCCCTTTCAACTCCACGAATATAAGAGATGGATTGTCCGTGCCTTCTCGGTAATAAACCAGTATGTCACAAACGGGCTTGCCCACGAGCCCGAACTTTACGCGAAAGGCGTCATTATCAAGGTGAAAAAATGCAAGTTGCTCGTGGCCTTCAGCCGACATCCGAACAGTTTTTCCGTCCTCAGTAAATGAATGACCTTTCAGGCAGTGAACTACGAGGACATTGAACGGCACGGTCAACCCTCACGGCTTGTCTTCAGCCGCCAAGATGGCCGAGTACAAATTGCTTACAAAATCACTTGCTCGACTGAACGACTTGAGGTCAATTACGTTTGTTGATCGATCTAGAATACTTTTCGGGGGACCTTGACCGGAAAAAAAGTACGTCGACACTTGATCCGGGGACAAGATTGAATCTAGTTGTCCGAGGCGAAGCTGTGACGCAATTTGGGTTTTTGCGTCATCAGGTAACTTGGATGCTTCCATTAGGTTGTTGAGATGATCGACGAAGAACGTACTGTGGGTAGTAACAACCACGACGAGGCCGGAATTGACTAGCATTGCAAGCAGTTCCACAATGCGAACCTGCGCTTTGGATGCGCATTCATTTCAGGTTCATCGATAATGAGAACGTCGCCTGATTTTGCAAACATTCGCAAATAGAGTTCAAGGCCAGCGAGTGACCTAATGAGTGAGGCAGATGCTTGCATCTCTAGCTTTGGTCCGTCGTCAGGCGAATACTGCATCGGCGACTTCAGACGTTCCTCACGCTGGCCTTCGAAGTCGACCGTTCCACCAAGTATCGCGCGGTCAAATATCTCGAGGACTTTCTTCACAGTGCCGCTTGTTGTTGGTCGATATCGCACGGACCGAATCAAGTTGAGAAAGTCTTTGGCGGGGACGCCTAACTCTCGTTGCGACAGTGCGTCGTCGACCACGTCAAAGTAACCAACAAATGCTTTCCGCTCAGCTGGAAGTGGGACGACGCGACCGAAGATTGCTAAGGCCAGCGACATCACCATCGGTTGTAGGCGCTGCGCGAGACCGTTTGGTGTCCCAGACCCCATGGCAAAACCAAAAACTCGGCGCGTGCGAGTTCTCTCTCCCCTTTGAAGCGTGTATGTAACAGTGCCTTGTTCTCGATCGGCAACAACCACGAGCCGGTCGTATTGGCCTTGCTCAAGAAACCGACTCGCGGGAATCATCAATCGAGCCGATGCTCCCTTTAATTCATCAGCATCTGCATTGAGCATTCGCGCGATTCCATCGGAATTAATACCGAACTCAAGCTCTCCCGAAGGATCAAGCCCGTCTAAGAGTTCAGTCCTGCTTATTTCGATTGACGTCTGTTGATCCTGTGACTCCTCAATTCTACGAGCGGTGCTCGACGTAGCCGCCTTAATGCGTTGGAGCAATTCCTTTGGGACGCTAATATCGGAAACTCTGCCGCCCATGGGACGCGCAAACGTCACTGCTTCCGTTAGTGGGCGTAGAATGCCATAGAGTGCGTAAGCCGTCCATGTCTTGTTGGTATTGTTCTGACCAATGAAGACCGTGAACGGACGAACGTCAATTTCAGCCGACTCGATTCGTCCTAGGTTCTCAAGCGAGAGCTTCACAGAGCGGCCTCGAGGAAAAATCTACCTAAGAGGCTTGTTTGTGCCCTAAGACTAGTGATTGTCAAAGATGTCGGCAAGTTCAGCTGAGTGCGATCGCGCATTCAGTTATTTGCCGCGCTCTTGGCGCCGTTGCGGGCGGTGACGTCGGACGGTGACTCGCCGTCGGTCTTGGCGACCACGGGGTCGCCGTCGCTCGCGAACTTCACGAGCGACTCGGGCAGCTCGACGCCGCCGATGTCCTTCATCACCTGCATCATCGGCGGCAGGGTGCGGGCCATGCTTTGCAGGAAGTTGGCGGTGTTGCCGTGCCCGTTCTGCGAGCCGTTTTCCCAGACGACGACCTTGTCGAACTTGATGTTCGAGATCGCCTTGGCCGACGCTTCGGCCAGGTTGTCGAAGTGTTCGAGCATCAGCATCTGGAACGCTTCCTTGGCGCCGCCGCAGGCGTCGATGATCCGCTGCAAGCCTTCGCCCTTCTTGGCCAGGATTTCGTACTGGCCGCGGGCTTCGGCTTCGAGCTTGGCGAAGATCGCGTCGGCCTCGCCCTTGGCCTCGATGCGGCGCTTCTCGGCCTCGGCTTCGGCTTCGACGATGATGCGCGGCCTTTTCGGCCTTGGCCGGGGCTTCGAGCGCGGCGCGGCGTTCGGCCTCGACGCGTTCGGCTTCGGCCAGCGCCGCCTTGGCCATGGCGCGGTTCTGGGCTTCCAGCACCGCCGCTTCCGCCTCGCGTTTCCGCGGTTTCGCCGATCTGGTAGGCCTCGGCCTTCTTGACCGTCAAGTTCGGCCTGCGACGCGGCGATCATGGCCTGGGACTGGTTTTCGCCTTCGATCGCCTTGGCGTTGGCTTCGGCCACGCTGACGCGCATCGCCTGCTCGGCGTGCTTCACCTGAGCCTCGCGCTCGAAGACCGCCTGTTGCTCGGCGACCTTCTGCTCTCTTTCCAACGTGGCGACGCGGACGGCCTGCTCGCGCTCGGCTTCGCGCGTGCCGATCTCGCGGAGCTTGTGGGCATTGGCCACCTGGATCGACTTGTCGCGCTCGGCCTCGGCCACGCGGGTCTCGCCCATCTCGCTCTTGTCGGCCACGTCGCCGCGGGCCTGCTGAATGGCCGGCGAAGCCGCCTTCTGGCCGATGGCGTCGATGTAGCCCGATCTCGTCGGTGATGTCGGTGATGTTGACGTTGATCAGCACCAGGCCGATCTTCTTCAGCTCCGGCTCGAGCGATGCTTTGAATGTGCTCCAGGAACGTGTCGCGGTCGCGGTTGATGTCCTCGATCCGCATCGAGGCGATCACTTGCCGCAACTGGCCGAAGATCATTTCCTCGGCCTGCTTGTCGAATCTCGTTCGCTGGTCAAGCCCAGCAGGCGGATGGCCGCGTTCTGCATCACCTCGGGCTGGTGCCGATGGCCACGGTGAACACGCTGGGCACGTTGACGCGGATGTTTTCGATCGACAGCGCTCCGCGCAGCGGGATTTCGATCTGGATCGGCTCCAGGCTCAGGTAGGCATAGTCCTGGATCAGCGGCCAGACAAAACGCGCACCGCCGTGGATCGGTCTGGCGACGTTGCCCGCGCCGGTGCGCGCCGTAAATCACCAGCACGCGGTTGCTGGGGCAGCGCTTGTAGCGCGTTGTGAACAGAATCAGCAGGCCGAAGGCGAGGATCGTGGCCAGGATGATCCCGCCGACCCACCACAGGTTCAGATCGAAGGGAAACTGGTTGCGCTGAGCAAAAAGCTGTGCGCCGGCGATCACAAACGCGTTAGACATGACTGACGATCTCCGATTCGTTGAGTTGAGCGACCTCGACGGTGTCTGGACCAATAACTCCGGTCACGACCACCTTGGCGCCACTGGCAAGCCGCTCGTGCGGCGTGGTCGCCTGAAATTCGACGATCTGGTTTTGCAGCTTCATTTGGATCTTCCCGGCACCCGCGCTCGAAGCGGGAATCGGGATATACACGGTCGCGGGCTTGCCGACCGCCCATTCGATGTGCAGATTGCCGTCGTAATCGAAGCGTGTCAGCGATTTCATCAGGTAGTAGACCGCGAACATGGCGCCGACGGCGGCGGCCAGCGCGATCGTGATTACGGCTGGACGTTCGAAGCCGCTCTGCGTTGCGCCGATGCCGGCGACTCCGAAAAATGCGATCGCCGCGACCAGTGTGCGGATGGTGACAATCTTGAAGATCGCATTGGAATGCGAATGTGTGTCGTGATGATGCGCGCCGCCCGCGTGCGTGTCGTGGGGTATGTCATGCGAAAAGTCGGGCGAGCCGCCGTCCAGATCGTGCCCTCCGGCGCCCATGCCGAACAGGGTCATCAGAAACTGGCAAACGAGAACCGTGCCGCCGACGATGGCGCAAACAAGAAACAATGTTTCCATGGGGAACCTCGCGACGCTAACTTCGATTTATCTACCGAGTATTCGCCGGGCGGGTTTCGATCTTGCCGGGAATCGGAGGCGGGGGATCGTGAAACCCTAGCTCTTTTACCTAGGCGCGGCGGGATAGCGCAAGTCATTGTCGCACAATCGGTAGAGGCGTTGCAAGCGGCCGCAACTTCAAACGGCAAATGGCAGATGCGGGCGACTTACGCCACGCGCCGCGGCTTGGCCAGTCGCGGTGTCTCGGGCCAGTCGAGCTCGACGAGGTCGTGGATGTTGCCGCGAACCCATTGGTTTTCGTAGGCGGCGCGTTGAGAGAGGACCAACATGGGCATGCCGGTCGTCGGTCCAAGCATCGTCGAGGTGACACGGCCGTTGATGTTCGCGCCCGGCATCACCGATAGCCGCACACGTTGCCAGAGCGTGCCGATTGTCAGCCGCACGATGAGCGAGGCGAGCGGCCCGCCGATGCACATCTTCGGCCCGGCGGCGAACGGCAGAAACGCGTAGGGGGACGGGTCGAGCGTGGCCCAGCGCTCGGGGCGGAAGCGATAGGGATCGGCAAAGATCTCGGGCAGGTGATGCGTGATGAACTGGCTGAAGATCACGAGCGTTCCCGGCGTCAGGGCCAGCGGTCCCAACTCGACCGGCTCGGCGGCGATCCGTTGGGAGTAGCTCGATGAGGGGAGCGCCCGCATGCTTTCTTTGATCACACGGTCGAGCATCGGAAGCTGGTCGAGCTGGTCCAGCCGAGGCGCGTCGCCGCGGAGCGTTCCGCTCAGTTCGTCATACAGCTCGTTGGCGGCGGCTGGATGCTGTGCCAACAGAAACAATGTCCATGTCAGTGTGTAAGCCGTCGTCAGATGCGCAGCGGCAAATAACACCGCGGCCTGACCGATCAGCTCTTCGTCGGTCAATGCCAGGCCGCTTTCGTCGTCGTGTGCGCGGATGAGCAGGCTGAGAACGTCGTTGCCTTCCTGCGCCGCGGTGCGTCGATACTCGATCATGCGAACGATATCACGCTCCAGCTCCTTGGCCTGCTGTAACAGGTCCGCGTATCCCGCCTGATCGCGGGCCTCTTGCACGAGCGTTCCCATGCCCATCTGATGGTTGAGCTGTACCCAGCGATCGGTTTTGTGGCCGATCGAGTAAGCCAGCTCGGGCACGTCGAAGCCGAACAGGATGCTGCTGGTGACGCGGAGCATGTACTGCGTCATGTCGGCCGCAGATGTTGCGGAGCTGGCCGGGCCGCCAGTCGCGGAGCATGGCTCGGCGAGGCCGACGACCGAATCGCGATAGGTTTCGATGGCGCGTTTCTGGAACGGGCCCATCACGATCCGGCGATTCCGCTTGTGGTCCTCGCCGTTCATGCTCAACAGGCCGCTGGTCAGGCGGCGCTGCGAAGAATGTTTCGGGCCGCGGATCGCGAAGAAGCGAGAATGAAAGGTTTTGGTATCGCTCAGGACGCGCTGATTGTTTTCGGGACCAAAAGCGAAGATGACGCGAGCATTTTTTTCTTCGAGCGAGGCAAGCAGGCCGTGTCGCTCGTAAAGCTTGCGCATGCAGGCGATTGGATCGCGAGGAAAATCCAACAGGCTGCCGTACGTGATCGGGATGCGCCGAATGCGGCACGCTGGCAGTGCTAGCAGGGCGAGCTGGCAGGCTCATGACCTTCCTTGGTCGAGCGATTGAGACGCGAAGGGGGGACAATAGCATTATCGGCGGCGGTTGCCAATTGCGCTTATGCCTCGCTGGACAAGCGGAGGCGTCAACCACCCTGTTTGCGTATCTTTCCTATCAACTGCACGACAAGCGGAACGCCGTCGATCGACTCGGGCCAGTCCTCACCGGTCACGGTCGCTTTCTCAAGATTCACTTTGACCGCGTACTGCCCATCGCGTTCGGTGATTCCGACGCCGTTGACCTGGCCAAATTGACTGAGCACTTGTTTGGCTTTGGTCTTGGCTGCGCGGGCCGCGTCGAGTTTTTTCTGCTGCCGATCGTTCATTGCGGACTCTTTAGAAAACCAATTCCACATCGAGCTCGTCGAGCACCATCTGGATTGGGTTTGCGTACGTTACGTCCTCATCATCGCCTGCAAACAATAGACCAACCGCGCGGCGCTGAGAATCGACGATCAGCGACCCACTATCGCCGCCGAGGCTAAAAGGGCGGCGTCCGACGCGGGTGATTTCGATCTGATCGTCGAACTCGAAGTCGCCGGTGTCGTATTCGATCAGCACTCCATCTAACTCCACGGCGCTGACTTCGCCGTCGCGGCGGCCCGTTGTCCGCCCGATCTTGAAGACGCGAGTACCGGGGCGAAGCGCCGCCGTTCGCAATCCGCAGAGGCCCCTCGTCCTCCAGCCAGTTGTAGTAGTATTCCGTTCCTTCGGCAATCGAGGCCACGGCGGCATCGACCTGATTGCCGTGCGCCTTGAGCCGGATGAACTTTTCGAGCTTTCCGATCGCGTCGTCGCGGCCGCCGCCGTCGAGCGAGCCGGGCTGAATGGCGACGTGGCCGCGAGCCGCCTGGTTCTCCTCGGCGAGCACGTGGTTGTTGCTCAGGATCAGGTCTTCGTCGCGGTCGTCACGGCGGCGCACGAAACAGCCGAGAGTGCCCGCGGTAATGAAACGGCTGTTCGGCGTGAACAGCGAAATCGATCCGCCGATCGAAAGCGGTCGGTTGCGCGTCTGATGCCAGGGCGTGGCCTGTTTCTTGATCGGCGGGAGGCGGCGGACTTCGATCTCGCCACGCGCTCGCCGGCGCAGGTCGCGCGCGATTGCCTCAGCCTCGGGTTGAGTGGCGTATTGGATTCGTGCGGCGAGCTTGACGTCGTTTTCCTGACCGGTGACGCCGAGCGCGACATGGGCCGCGGAGCGCGGCGGCGCTGCGGCCGTAACGCCGGCGCGAAACGCACTGGCACGGACAGTGGTCAGTGCGCGTTCGGGATAGCCTTCGGCGCGAAGCTGCTGTTTGAGCGCGCGAGCGGAATCGAGTCGCATGGTTCGGTCCTTGATTCCTGTTTTTATAGCGGCGTGTACTTATTGAATGTACGCCGCGCAAACTCGTACAGCCGGTTATTGAGTTTTTCCCGCGTACTCCACAGGCCGGCCGACGGCGTCGGAATAAAATAGAACCGCTCGCCGTCTTCTGTGATGTTCCAGCCTTGGCGGCGGCGTTGCGGCTTATAGGTCTGGATCGCCTCGCCGATCTCCATATACCGGTAGCCGACGCGCTCGATCTCCTGCTGCGAGAGATCGCCGGGTGCGTAGGTGATGCTGAAATCGCCCTTCGCTCGAGCCGTGGATCAGGTGGGCCGTCGCGTGGGCCAGGTCGTGCATGTCGGCGTTTTGGCGGTACTGTTCCATCACATTGGCAGTGCCGCAATAGCCGTACTTGCGGATGAAGGCGTCTACTTCGGGCTGTTCGCCGAAACGCTTCAGGCCGGGTGCGATGATCACCAGCTCGCCGCCGTCGGCAAGCGCCATCCGCGTGCGATAGACCGCCTTGTTGGCCACCCAGGTGCTGAAGAATTCGTCCCCCTGCATGACGCAGACGACTTTTCGGAGCGGCTCCTCGAAGGTCGTGATATTCTGCTCGCGCGATTGCAATGCAGCTTGCAGGTAGGTGTCGAGATCGTCGCCGACATACACGCCCGGTGTGGACGAGCTGGTCCTGCTGGCTGCGGGCCATCACGACCTGCACGTACACATCGGGCAGGTGAGCGAGAAACTTGTCCTCGGCCCAGTTGAAGCATTGGCGGACGGGCGTGACCATGTTGCCGAGATTGTTCTCGATGCCGCAGACGGCGGCCATCATGTGTGCGGCACAGATCAGGTCTTTGCCGCCGAGGCCGATGAAATAGTTCTTGTTGTGGTTGGCGAAGCCGAGGACCTCGTGCGGCACGATGTGGCCGACGTTGATGATCAGGTCCCATTTCTCCTCCATGAGCATTCGATTGAGCGTGATCGGGATCGGCCAATCGACGATCGAGCCGCAGGATTCCTGAACGACTTCGACAGGGATTTCGCCGACCGGCACCACGCCGCCGCGCCAGTCGTGAGCATGAATCCGCTCGTTCGGGATGCTGCCGAACATCTGCCGGTTCTCTTCCGCCGTATGCGGCACGTGCTGGCCGAGCGTGGGGATCACGTGCACGTCGGCTTCGTCCTTGAAGGCGTTGAAAAGCATCTCGGTGATGCGGCCCGACCCGGAGTGCATACGCGTGATGTCCGGCGGCAAGAGCAGCACGCGCTTAGGGTTTTTGCAAATCCGCTGTGCGGCATTCCGCGACCGTGCGGTCGATTAGCTCCTGCATCCGCTCGGACGTTATCTGCGGCGAGTTTTCGGCGATCCAAGGCATTTGTGGTCAATGACGAATTTCGAAATCAGAGTGACCAAATAATTACGAAACGCGAATCCTTACTTCCATGCGCGGGCCACCTCGACCAGCGTGCGCACAAAGACGCCGCTGGCGCCGCCGTCGGTCCACGGCTTTGGTTTGTCGGCAAACGCCGGGCCGGCGATATCGAGGTGTACCCAGGGTCGCTTTTCCACGAATTGTTCGAGCAGTTTTGCGGCGGTGATCGCGCCTCCCCAACGTCCGTCGCCGACGTTCTTCAAATCGGCGACTTCGCTCTTGATGTGCTCGTCGTACTCGGGGAACATTGGCAACTGCCAGCAGGGCTCGCCGCAGGTCTTGGCGGCAGCCATTACCGCGTCGCACCAAGGCTGATCGTTGGTCATCGCGCCGACGACATCCGTGCCCAGCGCGACGACGCACGCGCCGGTGAGCGTGGCTAGGTCGATGATCTTTGCCGCGCCGGTCTCGACGGCCACGGTCAGCACATCGGCCAGCACCAGCCGGCCCTCGGCGTCGGTGTTATGCACTTCGATGGTCTTGCCGCTGCGTGTGCGCAGCACGTCACCGAGCTTATAAGCTCCCGGTCCGGTCATGTTTTCGACCAGGCCCGCCAGGCCGACGACATTGCACGGCAACTTGAGCTGTGCGATGGCTTGCATCGCGCCGAGCATGGTTGCCGCGCCGGCCATGTCGCATTTCATTGTGAGCATCGAATCGCTGGGCTTAAGCGAGAGGCCGCCGGAGTCGAACGTGACCCCCTTGCCGACGATGGCCAGCGTTGGTGCATCTTGGCCGGCGCCGTTGTGACGAAGGATGATCAGCCGCGGCGGGCGCGTCGAGCCGCGCGCCACCGCCAGAAGCGAGCCGCACCGCTCCCGTTCGAGCCGCTTCTCATCCCATACTTCAATAGTCAGGCCGTTTTGCTTTGCAATGTCCGCGGCTCGAGCGGCAAACGACTCAGGGTAGATTTCCTCTGCCGGTTCATTCACCAACCGACGCGCGAAGTTAACCGCGTCGCCAACAATCCGCCCGCGCTCAATTGCAACATCGACAAGGCCGGCGAACATCAGCTCGTCGAACTCGTACCGCTTTTTTTCGGAGCGATACAGGTCCTGACCCTGGCAGCCCGCGATGGCCCCGGCGACAGCGTGCTCGTGTTGGCCGCTAGGTAAGGCATCGCCTAGATAGAACGCGACGCTCTTGCGCTCTTTGCCTGCCAAATGGCGCGAGGCCGCCGCGCTTGCCCGATAGACGGTCATTGAATCAAGCGATGAAGCATCGCCGAGACCGACCACCAGGACCTGCCCGGCTTTGATTCCCGCCGGGGCCAGCAAAGGCACAAGCTCATACTTCTTACCAGTCAGCTCCTTGCGTTCGACGAGCCGCGTAACGAGTCCGCCGGTCGCCTGATCGAGCTCGGCAATCGGTCCGCGCCGCGGGTCGTCGGCGAAAAGCGGGACCACAATCGCATCGGCTTCCAGTTGAGCAAGCCGCGTGTTCGTTCCGTGAATGTTCATGTCAGTATTGGTCGATATTGTGTAGGTCAATCAATCCGCTATCCACCGCTTTGAGCCGCAGTTATTCTATCGACTCGCCCACGGTTAACACAGTTGCTCATCAACACGACGCCGCGGCAAATGGGCTATCGTAACCTGCGAGATTGTGTGAACGATTTGGAGCGCACGGGGCAACTGGTGCGCATCGAGGCGGAGATTGACGCCGAGCTTGAAGCGGCGGAGACTCATCGACGCGTATTTGCGGCCGGCGGTCCGGCGGTGTACTACGCGCGAGTCAAGGGCTGCCGGTTTCCGATGGTGAGTAATCTATTCGGAACCATGGACCGCGTGCGCTATATCTTCCGCGACTCGCTCGAAGCGGTGCGCACGCTCGTGGATCTCAAGATCGATCCGGCGGCAGCGCTCAAGCGACCCGGCGGAATGTTCAAAGCCGGTCTGGCGGCGCTCACCACGTTGCCCAAACGCGTAACGAATGCGGCGGTGCTTGCACAAGAAACTCGGATTTCCGGACTGCCGCAGTTGAAGAGCTGGCCGCTCGACGGCGGGCCGTTCATCACGCTGCCGCTCGTCTATACGGAGGACCCCAATCGGCCGGGCCCGAAGCACTCGAACCTCGGCATGTACCGTGTGCAGCTCGCCGGAGGGCAGTACGCCGTCAACAAGGAAGTTGGTCTGCACTACCAGATTCACCGCGGCATTGGTGTGCACCATGCCGCGGCCATTCGCCGCGGCGAGCCATTGCGCGCGAACATTTTTGTCGGTGGCGCACCGGCGATGATGGTCGCCGCCGTAATGCCGCTGCCCGAGGGCATGTCGGAGCTCGCGTTCGCCGGAGCGCTCGGGCGTCACCGCATCCCACTGGTGCACGATCGTTCGCCGCTGCCGATTTATGCGGAGGCCGATTTCTGCATCACCGGCACGGTCGATCCGCACCGTACGCTGCCTGAAGGCCCGTTCGGAGATCATCTCGGTTACTACTGCAAGGCGCACGATTTTCCGGTGATGCGAGTTGAACAGGTCTATCATCGAGATGGGGCGATCTGGCCGTTCACAGTCGTCGGCCGGCCGCCCCAGGAAGACACGATGTTCGGGCAGCTCATTCATGAGCTGACGGGGCCCGTAATACCGACAGTCATTTCGGGCGTGAAGCAGGTCCACGCGGTCGATGCGGCGGGCGTGCATCCGCTTCTGTTGGCGATTGGCAGCGAGCGTTATTTGCCGTATGCCGAACGCACTCGCCCGCGGGAATTGCTCACGCAGGCGAATGCGATTCTGGGCCAGGGACAACTTTCGTTAGCCAAATACCTGTTCATCGTCGCGCAGGATGACGACGCGTCGCTCGACGCACATGACATCCAGCGGTTCTTTGCCCATGTTCTCGCGCGCGTCGATTGGTCGCGCGACCTGCATTTTCAGACCGAGACGACAATCGACACGCTCGACTATTCCGGCACCGCGTTGAACGAAGGCTCAAAGCTGGTCGTCGCCGCCGTGGGTCCGGCACGGCGCGAGCTGCCGGCTGAGTTACCGCGCGATTTCACGTTGCCAGGCGGATTCAGCAACCCGCGAGTCGTGATGCCGGGAGTACTGGCTGTCGAGGGTTCGGGGTTCAGGGTTCAGGGTTCAGAAAGCACTGAATTGCCGTCCGGTCACATGCTAAACGTCTTTCCGCTGATCGTGTTAGTGGACGATGCGGAGTTTACAGCGCGTACGTTGAATAACTTCCTATGGGTGACGTTCACGCGCAGCAATCCGGCGGCGGATGTTCACGGTGTTGATGCTTTCGTGATCAACAAGCACTGGGGGTGCCGTGGATCATTGGTGATCAACGCGCGGATCAAGCCGCACCACGCCGCGGCGCTTGAGCCCGACGCCGCGGTCAGCCGGCGTGTGGATCAGTTGTTTGCACGCGGCGGCCCGCTATACGGGCTGGCCTGACAGTTCGTCGCGAGTCTTGTCGTCGGAGACTTCCGAGCCTAAACGTTGGCGAAGCTTTGGCTCTAGCACATCTTTCTTTGGTGCTTCCGAACCATCGACTAACTGTCTGGTCGCGCCGGTCAACGCATCAATGGCGACGACGATCTCTTTCAAACGAGATGCCATCATAGCGCTCGAATCGGCGCCCCGTTTATGGCCGATGATTGACGCGTCGAAAGTCACCTCTTGCGAAATCGCCGCGCTCGCGAACGCCATACTGACGCCGGTGCCCGACGGCGTGTATGCCGCCACCCCGACGTTTACATCGCTCGCCAGCTCGGCAACACCATCGTCGGCCGTAGCCATCGAACTGCGTTGCCGCGTATCGCACCGCGTATATCGACGGCGATCGTCCTCCCCCGAGATCGCCGCGATAAATCCGACCACGTTCAAGTCATCCAGCCGTTGCGGCAGATGGCGGCAAACGATCTCGGCCATATGGCCGCCGAGCTGAGCGTACGGTGCGAAACGCGCCGGCCCATAGAATTGGTCGGCCGTCGGATCGTGGGGAAACATTGTGTTGAACCGGTGGTATTGCAGCAGCTCGGTCGGCTCGTCGCCCGTGAGCGACGACTTGATGTAAATCAGGTAACTCCGCTCTTTTCGTTCATTCGGGTAGAGGATTTCGGCGATTAGGAAATGGTCCTTGGTGTATCGCCCTTTGGCCTCCGGCACCAGCGAATCGAGCTTCATCACCTGTTCGTCCTGTTCGATCGGCCGCAGCGTAGTCCCCTCCTCCAATCGCATGCGTGTGAGCACTCGCGAGAAGTCCAAAAAACTGTGTTGCTCATCTTGCCCCGCGTCGCAGGCGATAATCAGGCGGCATCGCCGCTTCAATAGCGATTCAATACCCAGGTTTTCATGGTGGCCCCCATCGGTAACAAAACAGAACGGCCGCTGCTCTGCCGGTTGAAACCAGTGCAACAACAGTCGCAGCGGCGAGACCCACAGCCAGTGGCTCAACCTTCCGAGCCAGGATCGCTCCTGTTCGCAAGCCGCCGGGTTGTCGATCCATTGGCCCAGCCGGACATTGCCAAGCACCAACAGCGCCTGCAACAGCGGATTGTGAGCATGTAAAGGAGAGATCGCCGCGCCCGAGACGGCAATCGCGTCGCTCAGTGCGTAGCCGCCTCCCATGAAGCGGTGACTCGCGCAGTAAGCCTTCAGCCGATCCGAACCGCAATACAACTGCGAGAATAAGAAATGGTCCTGCGCCAGATATCGTCCCTTGCTTTCCTTGCGGCCCATCAACTGAAGCGACGCGTTAATCAAGTGGTAGGGATATCCGGCGCGAGTCGTATCGAGTTGCGCCAGCGGAATGTCGCGCCCACGCCGCGCACCGGTTCGATCCACATATTGGCGATTCGCGTGGCGTAAAACCCGTGCCAGGAGGTGGCATTCAGGCTTACCAACGTCGCCGCTACCAGGAAGATACCCAGCGACCAGGCGAACCAGGTCAAACGAGTCCGTTGGTCATGCGTACGGACGACGATCGAGTACACGGTCGATTTATTGGTGACCGCGCCGTCGTAATAGGCCTCCAGCAACTTGCGATGCGCGGCGAGCCGAACTCGCTCTAGATTCTCGTAGCCCAAAACCTGCTGATCGGTTAGGTCCTCGCGCTTTCTCCAATTAGGGGGCGGCTCCGGCTCGTGAGCATTTTCCCTTTCGACGCGGGCGGCATTGTCATACGCGCTCTGAACGCGATCCACCCATTTCTGCTTTTCTGCGTTTCCGACAAACGAGTCCCGCAATTCTTTCCACCGATCCACTCGCCGCGGCGAGTCCTGCTTTGACCAAGGGTCAACCCAACGGTAAACGTATGACGCAAGCTTCGTCCCCATCAAGCGCGCTAGAATCCCAAATCGGGCGTTACGCGCCCTTTCGTCAGGGCTGAACCATGTGTAGAAATCCCGGTTCAGCATGTTCTTGCTTAACAGGTCCAAGACAGCGAACCGTGTGTCCCGAATTTCGCCG
The DNA here is from genome assembly GCA_963829655.1 of Pirellulales bacterium. GTDB lineage: Bacteria > Planctomycetota > Planctomycetia > Pirellulales > JALHPA01 > JBBDYH01. The sequence continues at coordinate 2,057,545 of CAWHJG010000002.1, read as the reverse complement.
CGCTTGTCCCAAATCTGAAACAGCACATTCTTCTTCACATCCTCGCGCGACCCAACCAGCATGGGTACGACCAGCTCACCGAAATATCTCCATCGCCGCCAGCGCGACAGTTCCTCGTTTCCCAACACGCGCTCGCGAGCCAGTCGCTCCCGACCCTGCGCGTCCATCGGTGAATCCAGCACGTTTAGCTGCAGCTCGATCTGCTCCAAATCGTCAAATACATTGACCACATTGCGACGCCGTTCTGGCGCGCTCACTTGATCCGTATTCCACCATCGCGCCACAAAGCCTTCGCCTTCGTCTGGTGTTGCGCCCACGGCTCGCGGACTCACTCGATTCCAGTCGGAAATCTCGTAGAGGGTCACGCTGTCGTCGCGCAGCTCGTTCCAACCTGAAATGTTCTCGCGCGCAAAGTACGACACCAACAAAAACGGCAGCCCGTACAACAGTGCCCGTGTTGCAATGACAAATAAATAGCGTTCCAGTGGTTTGCTCTCGGGCGACATGCCGCTGCGGAATAGCCTTTTGGGGCTGAGGTACGGCAATAACGCGGCCAGAATCGCGCCAAACACGAACGTCTGCGCCATCCGCGCCAGATCGTTGATTCGATTTCCGCTGGCACCCTCAGCCGGCGCCGCAGCCGACCAACTGATGTCGCCGGTGCCGAACAGCGAGGCCACGGCCACCGCCGTCACTCCAATCAGCAGGTAAAACAACACCTGCGCCACGCGGCCATTCGCCTTGCCTTGCCGGCGAAAATACGAGATGCCCCAGGCCGCCGCCCACAAAACCAACAAGACGAAGCTGGGGAAAAACGCCGCCGCCAAATCGCTCTCGAAATCCAGCGCCGCAAAAAAGTCGCGCACGCGCGGATTATCGAGCTCCTTAAAAACCCAAACGACGATCGCAGCCAACGCCAAGAGCGCGCTGAGCACAACCGCCCAAATCTGCAAAAGCCCAATTGCATAGCGATTGATGAACGCCCACGTTCTGCGCAGATACTGCCCGCCGTGGATGAAATCCATCATCCGGGCCGGCTCCGGGCCTTTCCCGTCCGGCGTGATCGGCAACAGCCGTTGACGAGCTGGTGCGTCCGTCGATTCCGGGCGTCCATTGCTGTCCGGGACTGGGGGTGAATCGCGCCGAACACGATCGTTCAGGGCGGCGCTCGATAGGTAAGCGCAGGCGTATCCGCCGCCCGACACCGTCGAAAGATAATCAACGTGCCGCAACACGCCGCGGCGGTCGAGCGACTGTAACAGCCCGAGGCTGATCGCGCCACTGCGAACACCGCCACCAGAGAGCGCCAAGCCCACCAGATCCGCATCGACCGACGGCGATAGCCCGACCGCCTTCCGGCGCATATTGATTTGCTGCCGTTCGGAATCGAAGACGTCCCTGTTGTCGGTAGTGACCGCAGGTTGCGAATCGAAGCCAAAAAGATCGCGTTTATCGCCCATGAGGCCCGTCATCTGAGTGCTTGTCCCTACACTCAACACCAGCGCAGCTTAATGGTCCTGAATCGCCATAGCAAGAAAAAACCGCGCAGCAATCCAGAAATGACGGATGCCCCCACAGCATCGCCGCGCCGACCTTTTCGGTTAGGCGAAACAGGAAACCACCCCTCAGTTCCGCTCGATTGCAGACGCCAAGAGCCGTCACAAAGTAACATTACTAGAGGCCCGGCGGGCCCATCGCACTACACTCCGCATTACCGCTCCACCCGTGTCCTACCTCCGCGACCTTATCGCCGACTACCCGTGCCTGATGGCAGTTTGGGTTTTTGTGGTGGGGAGTGCGATCGGCAGTTTCCTGAACGTTGTGGTCTACCGGCTCCCTCGTGGATTGAGCCTGTCGCAACCGCCGTCGCATTGCCCTCGCTGCGGCCATGCCATCCGCTGGTTTCACAATTTGCCCGTCGTTGGCTGGGTGGTGCTCGGCGGCAAATGCCGTGACTGCCGAGCGGCGATTCCGCCGCGATATCCCCTGGTCGAATTGACGGCCGGCCTGATGTTCGTCGCGTTGGCCTGGCTCGATATCTACGGACCGGTCATCGAAGTTGCTTCCGGCGAAGCGACAGTCGGAAATTCGCGGTTTCCCCTGGCCCTTATTGAGTTAGCGGGCCACTCTTGGATCGGGTCCACGCTATTGGCCGCCGTTCTCATCCGGTGGGACGGAAGGCGTGTGCCTTTGGGCCTCGTTCTGCCGGCGATTGGAGTTTCCATACTTCTTGTAGCGGTCGTAGCACCCGAACGTCGGCTGTTTCCGCTGATCGCGGCCGCAGTGCTCGCCGCGACTCTCATCAATCGGCCGCGTTCGTCTCGCTAGAGCTCGAGATTGGGGATTGATTCGCGCCTTCGGCCGACACGGTCGTTACGCTCGGCAAACTTTCTCACTTCGGTCGGATTAACCCGCCCGATACTTCCGGCGGCACGAACCGACCCTGCGCAAAGAGGTTCCATTTCCCGCATCGTTTCTCCGATTTCTACCGTAGGGCCCGATCGCGCGAACGCTCTGCCGCCGGCGTTCCAAACCCCGCACTGACTTCCCGCGCCCCCTGCCTGCTGCACGTCCAGCAGTCGTTATACGTTGCATGAAACTCAATCAGCGAACCGCGATCTGGCCCTACCTTCTGATCTTAGGCAGTCTATTTGCGTTAACGTTGATTTCGCCTCGGAGCTGGACGCCGAATAAGGCGGACGAAAAAGCCCTCTCCCTGCCCGTGCGCTCTTTCGATCGCCGTCCGCCGTCTGCACCAACCATTATCCATCTTGCGCCGGGGTCAACGATCGCGCGGCGCGTAAATCCCCCGCGCGATCCTGGATCGACTTTTGACCCCCCGTCGCCAGTGTTTGAACCGGTCTTTGAGCTGATCGCTTCCCAGGGCTTGAAACCGAACGAGGAAGCAGTCGAAAAGCAACCTAAGAGCGCCAGTGCCCGTTCGCAACCAACTCACGATCCTGCTGAGAGCCAGAACGAGGCGGTTCCTAACCTGTCAAACTGGCCCGACCCGATCACGCTCCGCGGCCGGCTTGCGGAACTCTTGCCACATGGCGCGACGGCCGAATGGGCCGCCGCCATTAGTGGCCTGCTCGACGAGCTTCAGGAAACCGCAATCGCCGACAAGCATTCACGGCAGTTACTGGCGGATCTACGCGAGCTACACGACTCCGGCCCGCACATCACGAGGCCGCTTGAGATCGATTCGCAAAAAGCTTTGCTGCACGCTCGGTTCGAGCTGCAGCGTCGCCTCGATGTCTGGGGAGAAGTCGATACCAGTCCAAATCTATTCGTGGCGGCTACCTCCGCGACGATCGATCGGCGGATGCAACAGCTCGTGCGACAAGTAGTCGAGCTGACCGCGGCTGCGCCTGCCGGTCAGACATGGCGCGAGTACTTGCAGTTGAGCAAGCTGAACGATCTCGCCGGGCGTCGGGGCGAGGCCGTAATGGAAGAGCGCGCGACGGCGGCGCGGCGCGTGATTGCCCGATTGCAAAGTCCGCGACTGACCGCACAGCAGCGCGACTTCGTGGCCCACGAATCGATCGCCGCGCTTGACGCACATCTCCGCCGCTGGCTCGCGACGAACGTTCCGCCAGGCGAAATCCTGCACGCCGTGGAAACCTATGAGGCCAGCCGGCTGGCCAGCGACGGCCGCATTCTCGCCGATCACATCGCGCGCCTCCGCTGGTCTGCGCGGCCAGGCGATCGCCGCCTGGGCGAACAGCTCGAACGCCAGTACCGCAACGCCAACTTGAGGCTGGTCGTCACGGCGAATCTGATTAACCGCGTCCTCCCCGAGCCAACTCCACAGACCGAGTGGGTCAACGACACGGTCGTTGGCGTGCCGGCACGCGGCTACAGCACCACGGCCACGCAATTGGCAGTCCGATTGTTGCCGGACCCGAATCGATTGCGGTTTACGCTTGAGGCTCGCGGCGTTGTCGATTCGCAAACCTCCTCGACGAGCGGCCCGGTCACGTTCACCAACAACGGCCAATCGACCTACGCTGTCCGGAACGAAATTGCCATCGAGCGCGATGGCTTTCGCGTTGGGCCAGTGCAGGCCGAGGCGGCGAGCTCCACGAGCCTTGGTTCCTTGCACACGAGCTTTGATTCGGTTCCAATCGTCCGATCGCTGGTCCGAAGCTATGCACTCTCAGAACGCGATGAGCGAATTGGCGAGGCCGAAGTAGAGATCGAAGCCAAGATCGCCAATCGCGCCACGCACCGCTTTGAAACGGAAGTGGCCGGACGCCTTTCCAATGCCGAGACTCAGCTTCGCAACCGAGTGATCGCTCCGCTGACGAAGCTCGGCGTCGATCCGACGGTCATCTCACTTGCTACCACAACCGAACGGATGACGATGCGCTTCCGTGTCGCCGGTCAGGATCAATTCGGCGCGCATGCGCCGCGGCCGCTGGCAATGTCCGACAGCCTGGCAAGCCTGCAAATCCACGAATCGCTGCTCAACAACGTGCTCGAACAGCTTCAGCTCGCGGGCCGAACATTTACGCTGCCCGAGCTGCATACCTGGATCAACGATCGGCTTAGCCGCGGCGATCAGCCGATTCCCGACGATCTGCCCGAGCATGTTGTCGTAACTTTTGCCGAATTCGATCCCGTGCGGATCACCTGCGACGAGGGCCGAGTGAAGCTGACGTTAGCGCTTGCGGAGATCGATCAGGGCAGAAACGTTTGGTATGACATGGAAGCCACGGCGTATTACCGGCCCGTGGTCAACGGCCAACAACTCGAGCTTGCCCGCGATGGATCGATCGAGCTCGGGGGCGAAGGGCATGTCGGCCGCGTCGATTTCGTCCTGCGCGGCATCTTTGCCAAGATACTCTCGCAAAATCGAAAACTATCGCTAAAGCTACCCGCCGACGCAGCCAGACCGAAGCTGGCGGGACTCCAATTCTACGACGCCACGATCGAGAATGGCTGGATCAGCTTGGCCCTTGCGCCGCGATCGAGCAACGAAAGGTGACTCCGCAGGCGCCCCGGTCACTTGAGCCTTGCATCACCGCTCGTCGCTGCGGGTGTTGCCGCGGTCACACCGACGTATCCCTCAAAACCCGGCAGCCAGCGCTGCCGCGGTGGATGCACGCAGTCCCAGTATCGGCTGCGATAGCCCTCGGCGAGGTGGATCATCATTTCTAGCACCAGTAGGTCGGCGCGTGTCATCACGTGCCGCGCACTGCGGCTCCCCAGGCCGCGAATCAGCTCTTCGACCACCTGCAAGTGCATCAGCATCGTCTGCTGTGCGGTCACGCCCGTTCCCGCCAGCAGTTCCGCCAGCTCGTGCATCTCTCCCACCAGATTGCCCGACCCCATGATCACGTACGCTCGCAGCAGCTCCCGATAATGTGCAAGCAAGTTTTCAGGCAAGCGGACGAGGGCGCGGCTTCGCGGCAGGCAACGGCGGGCGCACTCCGTTTTGATTTTTCGGTCTTGGAATTCGAGGTCGATTGGACCAGCTTCTTTGCACCTGCGACCGGTTTGACATCGGCTCCGCCAGTGTCGGTTCCGCCTCGGGTGCCACTGGCTCCACCAGTGCCTGCGCTCGAATCGTTTGCCAGCGCTTCGAGGTCGCTGATCAGTGCCCGCTGCTCGGCCAGCAGGTGGTCGGCCTCCAGATGTTCTTGCTGGAGCCGCTGTCGGTCGGCCTGCAACAACCGCCGATTTTCGCGCAACAGCTCGTGCCGCTCGATGGCCCGCGCCGCCGCCCATAAGAGCGTCCGCGTCGTGGTCGTGTTCACGCACAGGTAGGCGTCGCCCCCCACCTCGTAGCACAGCGCCGCCATTTCCTGCTCGCTGGCGCTGCCAAGCACAAGGATCGCAGCCTCGTTGCCCCCGGTTCGCAAACCTTCGACCAGGTCGAGCGCATTCAGCTCATCGGGCTCGTGTGCGACCAAGACCAGATCGAACGCATCGTCGCGCAGCCGAGCGAGCCCTGCCGTCACTCCGACGATTTCTTCCAGCTCGACTTCCGAAGCGCTGTCGGTTTCCAACGCCTCTGCCAGCCAGGACCCGGTGCGATCGCGAGTGCGAATGTAGATCGCGCGCATCCGCGCCGGCATCGTGCCACGTGGCAACAAGGGTTTCGATTTAGGGGTCTCTCTGGCAACCGCGGGCATGAGAATTGAAAGAGCTGTCGTGGGGTTTGCGCATGATCGGCGGCGTACTCTAGCGGGCGGGGTAAAATGCGTCAACGGCGGTGAATGGCCCGCCGCCTTTCGCCGTGGCTTGCGCTGGCCACGTCGCCTATACTTACGCCGCTTCTCGAATGTTAAGCTGCCCTCGCACCGCGCGCATGAAAATTGCCTTTCTCGACTGTCCCAGCGGAATCAGCGGCGATATGACGCTCGCCGCGCTCGTCGATGCCGGCGTGCCATTGGCCGAGGTGCAGGCGGGCATCGACTCGCTTGGGATCGACGGACTCCGGCTGGAGGCGACAGAGGTCAAAAAGAAGGGCTTCCGCGCACTGCACATCACGGTGCACCACGAGCCAGAGCACGCTCATCGCCATTTGCATCACATCACGGAGATGATCGATAAGAGTGCTCTGTCAGAGACGCAAAAGGAGCTGGCAAAGCGCATCTTTACGCGCCTCGGTGAAGCCGAAGCTAAGGTCCACGGAACGACGATTCGCAAGGTGCACTTCCACGAAGTTGGCGCGGTCGATTCGATCGCCGACATCGTCGGCAGCGCAATCGCGTGGGACCTCTTGGGAGCCGAGCGTGTTGCCGCTTCAGCCGTTCCCACCGGGCACGGCTTTATTGAGATCGCCCACGGCCGATGCAGCATTCCCGCGCCCGCCACGGCCGAACTGCTCTCCGGCATCCCGATCGCCCCTTCCGCGGTGGAAGCCGAGTTGACCACGCCCACCGGCGCGGCGATCCTCGCCACACTTGCTTCTTCGTTCGGCCCGCTGCCGGCGATGACGATCGAGCGCATCGGCTACGGCGCTGGCACGCGCGACCTGGTGCAGCAGGCGAACATCCTTCGCTTGCTCGTCGGCCAGACTTCGGAAAACGCCCCTGCCGACGAACAACTGTGGATGATTGAAACCAATCTCGACGACGTACCGGGCGAGCTCGTCGGTTATTGCACCGAACGGCTGCTCGCGGCCGGGGCGCTTGATGTTTACACCACTCCGGTCCAAATGAAAAAGAACCGGCCCGGCGTGGTTTTGAGCGTTCTCTGTCAGCCGGCGGACATCATGGCGTTTGAAGCGATTCTGTTTGCCGAAACCACCACGCTTGGCGTTCGCCGCTGGCCGGTGAGTCGGCGGCGGCTCGAGCGGCAACCTCACTCGGTCGAAACGCCTTGGGGGACGATCGCCGGCAAGCTCGCAACGATCTCCGGACGGCCGCCGCAGTTCTCGCCCGAGTACGAGGCGTGTCGCCAAATCGCCGAGCAACATAACATTCCGCTGCGAAGTGTAATGGAAGCTGCAAGCCGAGCATTTGTGGCGCCAATAGAATAGAGACGGGCTTCGTTCGTCATTCGGACTAAAGTAACTTGTCATTCCGCATGGAGGCGGCCATGACTTTCGCCGAACTTTCTTCCAGCCAACTGGCCCTAATCGCCGGTATCGGGCTGTTTGTGTTTGTGATACTTCGACGGACGGCGCGAGCGTTCAAAACGTCGCCCGCGCCGTCGCGTCGATACTCGCGAGACGACGATTCGCCGCGTGCGGCCGCGGCAACCATGTTGCCGCTGGGCAGTGCGCGCGTTCGCTCGGTTGGCGGCGCCGCCGAACAGGAGGCCTGGGAAGTTGAAATGCACGAGCTGGCGCGCGAGCTCCGCGGCCAGATCGATACCAAGATGCGGGCGCTCGAAGCGCTTGTCCGTACCGCCGACGAGGCGATTGGTCGGCTGGAAGGCGCGATTGACAGCGCAGAATCATTGGGACTTCTCGACGAGCGTGAAGCGGTTGGCGCCGCTGCGACTACCTGGAACTCGGCGATAGCCGCCCGCGATGCTTCCGCGCCGTTTGCTTCGACGGCGCAAGCTGCCTCCCGCCGCGCGCCGTCGCGTCCCTTGCGCATGGACGAAGAGACACGCTTCGAGCGCGTGTACGCTCTGTCCGACGCCGGACTTTCCGCTGCCAAGATCGCAACGCAGGTCGGCTCGCAAGTTGGTGAAGTCGAGCTAATCCTTAGCCTGCGAGGGGCAAGCTGACGTGTTTAGTTCGTGCCTCTCATCCCCTTACCCCTCCTTCCCTATCCCCTTATTCCCTTCGGCGCCAAGCGTTCCCAGAGCGCGATTACCGCATCGGCGCCGTTCACCGGCGCCTGGCAGGCAAAATTCTCGCAGATATACACAGTCGGCGATGGAGATTGCACTTCTCGCCCTTCAAACAACGGATCGAGCGCTCTGCCTTCTGAACCGTGAACCGTGAACCCTGAACTCTCCGCTCGTGCGGCTAAAACGCGGTTGGGAAAATATCGCTGCATCAGATCGGTGAGCGCGCACCGTGTCGCCTGCTCCTTTGAATCACCAAGGATCGCAATCTCATACGTCGGGCCCACGTGCAGGTCCACCGCCAACAGCATCTGACCCGCGGCGGCAGGATATTTTTGCATGAGCCCCACTGCCGATCGCATCGCGCCGATCGCCCCCTCCAGGTAATCCTGCCGTCCCGTGAGCTTTCCGAGCCGCACAAATGCGGTCGCCGCCATCGAGTTGCCGCTCGGAGTGGCGCCGTCCTGCAAGTCCTTCTGTCGCGTGATGAGTTGTTCGCCGTCGTCGGGCGTATAGAAGAACCCGCCGTAAGTCGCGATCGGTGAAGTGCGCGAGCATCTGGTCGGCCAGTTCCACGGCCGCATCGATCCACCGCTCGTCGAAGCCGGCCTCGTACAAGCTGACCAGGCCATTGATGAATGACGCGTAATCGTCCAGATAGGCGTCAAACTTGGCCTGTCCGCCACGCCACGTGTGCAACAGCCGCCCGTCGCCGCGCCGCATCTTCTCCAGCACAAACGCCGCTGCGCTCTCTGCGGCCTTCAAGTACCGCGGCTCGTCCAGCGCCTGCCGCCTGAGCCAGCGCTTCGATCATCAGCCCGTTCCAGGCCACGATTACCTTGTCGTCGAGCCCGGGCCTCACTCGCTTCTCGCGCACGGCGAACAGCTTGGCGCGATCGTCCGCAACCTGGCGTTTCAGCGTATCTGGGTCAAGCTTCTTGATCTGTGCGCACATGTCGATCGACTTCGGCAGGTTGAGGATGTTTTTGCCCTCGAAATTCCCGCCGTCGCTCACGTCGTACACGTAGTTAAAGATCTCGGCTCGTTCCTGTCCGATCACCTCGGCCACTTCCGCCGGCGACCACACGTAGAACTTGCCCTCGTGCCCTTCGCTGTCCGCGTCTTCGGTGCTGTAGAAACCGCCCAAAGGGTCGGTCATGTCGCGCAATACGTAGTCGATCGTCTCCCGCGCGACACGTGCGAACGCTTCAATCCGCGTGACCAGGTACGCATCCAAGTAACAGCCGACAAGCTGTGCGTTGTCGTACAGCATCTTCTCGAAGTGCGGCACCAGCCAGCGCTCATCGACCGAATAGCGATGGAACGCGCCGCCAAGCTGATCGTACATCCCGCCCGCGGCCATTCGCTCAAGCGTGTGCGTGACCATTCGCAGTAATCCCTCGCTCGGCCGCCGCCGCCATACGCGCAGCAAAAGCTTCAGATCCATCGGGTGCGGAAACTTGGGCGCTCCGCCGAATCCGCCATACCGATGATCGAAGCTCGCTCGAGCGAAGCCGCGGCCGCGAACAACAGCTTGTCGCTGAGATCTTCCGCTCCGCCTGCGCCGGCGGCGATGCGGCCGCTCGCAGGTGCCCCGTCAGATCGGCCGCCTGTGCAACCGCCTGCTCGCGCCGATTCTGCCAGGCGTCGGAAACGCCCAAGAGCAGATCGTCAAAGCCCGGCATTCCCATCCGTCGCGAAGGCGGAAAATACGTGCCCCCGTAGAACGGCTCCAAATCGGGCGTGAGAAACACGCTCATCGGCCACCCCCCGCGGCCGGTCATCATCTGCACCGCGCTCATGTAGATCGAATCGACATCGGGCCGCTCCTCGCGATCCACCTTGATGTTCACGAAGTGCTCGTTCATCAGCTTCGCGATCCGCTCGTCCTCAAAGCTCTCGTGCTCCATCACGTGGCACCAGTGACACGCCGAATAGCCGACCGATAAGAAGATCGGCTTGTCCTCGCGCTTGGCCCGTTCAAGCGCCTCCGGTCCCCACGGATACCAGTCCACCGCGTTGTTCCGGTGCTGAAGCAGGTACGGGCTGGTTTCGTTGGCGAGGCGGTTCATGCGATGTGGCGTGTGAGTTTGCCCGAAAACAGAACTAGCCGGGACGAGTGGTCTCGTCACCGGCTAGCGTTTGTTCTAGTTCAAATTGTATGCCGCGGAAACTATTTTCCATTACGGCGTCGGCGAGCGACAAATGCCGTCGCCAGGCCAGCCAGGGCCAACATCGCCCAGGTCGATGGCTCGGGAATCGTATAGAACTGAACGTCCTGAATCTGCATCGAGTTAGCAAGGGCCGCATCCCTGACCGTGGGGAAAATCAACCGGTACGACGAGTACTCCGCCGATGCATTAATCGGAATGAGCACCTGCGTAAATCGCGCGTCGTCATTCAACGGATTGTTCAAGGGGCCTGGACCGTCAGGCAAAGTCCCCGGCAGATTCGTCGGTGCATCCAAGAGGATGGGCGTCCATACTTCGGTGCCATTGCTGTTGGAATTGTCAACCGACGTAATCGGATCATTGGTCCCATACAAACTAAAAGTCATCGGATCCCGCGCGAGCGCGTCATTCGCTGTGGTCAGACCCAACGTGTCAACTCGAATCGGCCCGCTCGAGTTGGTGATGATAAGGCCCGAATTGTTTTCACCAAAATTGAGATACTTGGTGTTGGGAACGGTCCGATTGTCTGGTAGCGCCGCCGTGCCAAAATTCACGGTGCCAGTCGCCTGATCAATCGCCAGCGCCGGCCGTTCACCAGCCGGATAACTGCTGCCCCCGGGGCCTCCCCAACCCGCCGGAACGGGTGTTTGATCGATGCCGATGATCGGATCGGTGGGCAACAACAGCGATTGCGCGGCGGACCCTGCTTCGTCGCGGAAGAACTGGATGTCGGCAAACTGCATGATCGAGCCCAAAGTCTTCATCGTCGGAAAAACCATCTTGTAGTGCTGAAAGCTCGTGGCGCCTCCGTTCACATTGACGACCGGCCCAAGCACTCCGCGTTGATCGTTGTTAATCGCCGGATTGCCCGGCAGTGCCACGGTACCCAAGTCAATCAGATTCCACGCCTCGGCCAGCCCCGTCTGGTTGATGGCAGGGTCGGGACCGCTATCGGTGGTGATCAGCGGGCCGTTAAACCCGTACAGTTCCCAACTCGCCGGATCGCGGCCGGGCGCGTCGTTGCCCGTTCGGATCTGGAAACTTTCCACGATGTTTCCAGTAATGGTGGGCGAGACGATAAAACCAGACCCTGCGCCGCCAAAGTTCAGGTACTTGGTACCGGCCACCCCATCGATTCCCTGCCGCGGACTCTCCAGTGTGGGATACCGCCCATTGTTCGCCGCTGGAACAAAAACGCTGTCGAGATCAATGGCAATCGCCGTGTCCTCGGGTCCCAATTGCGGGATACCTTGGGCGAGGCTTTGACCGACGGAAAGTGTGAGGAACAGCGCCGCCAATCCAAACAACTTGGCCAGCGTTGCGCAGCTTCCAGAATGGCCCTGACTCATTGGTTTTCTCCAATCGAAGTGGCCACGGTGCGTTTGGCCGATATCAATGTTGTCGCTTTGTTAGAACGCGGGGTAGCACCGCTGCCCAGCCGACTTAGCTAACCGCCCCAGTTTAAGCCGGACCTCGGTCTGAGGCGACGTTTTGGCGCGTGTTACGCAAGTTTTTGGCCACAACGCAATCAGCTCATCGCGGCCCCTAATCCCGCCATCGCCGCCTAATTCTCCTATCGCATCGCGATAACTCCCTGCCACACCGGTTCTTACAGGCTGCCTCGGCACTCCGGCCAATCCTCACTCCCGCCAAAACATCGACTCCTTTGGTGGCTGATAGACGACCTCCATCTCGGGCGTCTTCACGAGCGAGTAGCCGTTGTGGATCGAATCGACGCCCCCCAAAGTCATGCCCGAGGTCAACAGCGTCCGCTCGACGGGATACGGCGCCCGATTTTCGAGCACCATCGTTTCGATGTGCCTCACTAGCGGATTGAAGAAGTCGGCCGTTGTGGCGCTCGTGAGTGGCATCGGCAGGTACATCTGACAGGAGATGATCTCGTCGTTGTCGCCGCGCAAACCGGCGTAGTTGAAGTCCTGGATGTTGGTCAGGAACATCGCCGTGCGAAAGCCATCGCGATGCTCAATAAAATACGCGAGCATTTCCGGCAACACGCGCCGCGCCCATTCCACGCTGATCGGCTCTTCCACATAACCTTCCTTCACTGGAAGCGTATGGCTGCGGCTTAATGCCGCCGCCAGCAGCCGGCGCGTGTTCTTGCGATCGTCCGTCGCGAGATGCTCCCACATCTTTTCGCCGCGCAATGCATGCACGCTCTTGATGCCGACCTCGCCTCCTTTGCGCCGCTCCGACATGCACTGCGCCGTTTCCAGCCCGTGAAAGTCATAGCTGTCCACTCCGCCGTAGCAGACGCAGACGCTCTCGAGGAGCGGCGCTCCATGCGGCACGTCGACTGACGGCAGCCGCCAGGTAACCGGCAACGACGAACCGGCAAGAAATGGAAACTCCAACCGCTTGGCGTCATCAACCATCCCCTTGCATCGCTCCCAAGTCGTCGAAAGATGCTTGTCGTTGAAGACCGGCACCGCGCGGCCGCTGGCCTCGAACACCTTCACCACCTCTTTGAACCACTCGAAACGAGGATATAGCCGCTGCTTTTTTTCATTCTCGGGATAGTTCCCGTGCTCGGCGATGATCACCACGCCGTCCACTGCCAGCCGGTTGCCGCCCAGCGTCAAAGCCTCGGCAATCGTGGGGAATAGTTTGAGATCGTGTCGCTTCAGCCGATCACGCGCCAAATCCTTCGCCGGAAACTGATCGATAAACACCGAAGCGACCTCGAGGCGCGGCTTTTGCCACTTACCCCCCCACCCGTAGCCCAGCGTCATCCGATCCAGAAAGTGCTGCGCGTGCGAGTGAACGCGAACTTCGGTTCCCAAAAAAGCGATCCTCTTCGGCTGTGCTTGTGCGGATCGGACGTTGGAAGTCAACACACTGGCCGACGCCGCAGCGGCGCCAGCCAGAAACGTACGCCGGTTGAACGTGTTAGTCATGAGTTGCCATCTTTCGTGCGAGGCCAAAAAAACGCGAGCACAAAGAACGCCAACAGCGGCAGGCAGCCCGCCACTACCAGTCCCTGGTCGAAGGATTGGGTTTCATCAATGTGCCGCCCGAATAATCGGTGTGCAACGGGCGAGAATGCCCAGGCCGCCACTCCAGCGATACCGGTCACTTTCCCTTGATGATGGTGCGAAATGTCCTGTGTGAACGCATGGTAAATCGGGAATACACCCAAAGCGCCTGCGCCCGCGATAAGCAGCGTAGCCAACAACAACCAGCCTTGCGGCAGCCAGGGAATCGCCAGCGTGGCCAGGCACAAGAGCGCGCAGGCGAGAAATGTAAGTAAGCGCGCCTGCACAGCCGATTGCCCGCGCCGCGCCAGCCACAGCGCGACCGCGCCAGCCCCCAGGCATCCTATGTCGGTCGCCACGAACCAAACTGAATTAAATAATAGAGTCTCCCCTTCTTCAAATCCTCGCCCTTCTTGCAAAAACTTTGGCAGCCATGCTCGAAGCATCTGCCACGTGGTGTTGATCAGCGCTACGACCGTGAGAATCACGAGCATTCGCCGATCGAACAGGATTCTCCACCAACCAATGGCCGCTTCGGGTTTTTCACTCGCGTGCGCCGGCAGTTCGGAAGGCGCCAAAGCGATCCACGCAACCGCCCACAGCACGCCCACCGCGCCGACCACTTGAAACGGCAGTCGCCAACTGCCGACTTCGTCGGTTAGCAACGCCGTCATGATTAACGGCGTGGCAATGGCGCCAATCGACGTCCCGCTCTGAAGCACGCTGTTGCCCATCGCGCGTCCCTTCGCATCCAAGAGCGCGCGAATCGTCTTGATTCCGCAAGGCCAATGGCCGGCCTCAAAGAATCCCAACAGCGTGCGGAAAATAAGCAAATCTTCGTAGTTCCGCGCAAACCCGGACGCGAAACCCATCGCCGACCAGAGCAACAGGACGGCCGCATACAACCAGCGCAACGAAACCTTGTCCGCCAGGAATCCAAAGAACAGCGAACCTGCGGCAAACGCCCAGCCGAAACCCGCTTCCAGGTTGCCGTACTGCTCCTGCGACATTTCAAACTCGCGGCTGATTCGTACCGCGGCGTTCGCCAATGTCTGCCGATCCATGTAGTTGATCGCCGAGGCCAACAGCAGCAAGCCGCAGATGGTCCAAGTGCGAGAGCGAGGCAACTGCATGTCGCTTTGAGTCATTCAACCATTGCCTCGCGCAAACCTCGCGAAAGAATCAGCCACCCCACGACGATCCGTCCCAATTCACCACGCGTTCAAGCAATCGCGTCGCGTCGTCGGCGAACAACTCAAACAGCGTCTCCCCTTTTTCGGCGGTAGCCAGATGCGGCGATCCAATGTGCCCTGGCTCGCTGCGGTCTTTGGTGGTCCATCCGCGCGCCGCGGGTGTAAATGACGCCGTCATGTCCACGGCCGCCGCCTGCTGGTAGTCGCCCACCAGCGCAGGATCCAGTCGCAGGATCATCGATGTCTCCCATTCGCAAGCATGACCCATCTCGGCCTGCTTGATACGCGCGTCGCTGTCCGACGGCCTTGCGCCCAAGCTCCAATACGTCGCGAACAGTAACAACAAATCTTTGCGCTGCCGGTGACGCTGCCGCAACTCAAACACCGCCTGTCGGCCGGGAACATCGTTGCCTCCGTGGCCGTTTAAGAACACGATCCGGCGGAACCCGTGGTGCACAAAGTTCTCGCAAAGCGCCACGAGCAAATCGATATACACTCGCGGTGGCGCCGACAGCGTGCCCGCAAAGTCAAGATGATGGTCCGAGTTGCCCAACCAGGTAAGCGGCGCGAACAAGATGCGGTCAGACAGTCGCTGGCTCACCCGCCGAATGACTTCGCCCAAGAGCAGACTGTCGGTAAACACCGGCAAATGCCGCCCATGTTGTTCCAGCGCTGCAATCGGGATCACGACGGGCGTGTCCTTCGACAGCGCGGCCACCACAGGCCAGCTCAATTTCGCGAGGTCCATGTCTATTCGGTGAGTGAACAGTGATCTGCCCTGATTGACGCCACCATCATAGCCGCTGGTGCGCTCAACAAGCACGGGTGCCAACGTGGCTTGGCCCAATCCTGCTTTCCGCGCGAATTTCCGTAGAGTACCATCTTTCCAAGGGATCCGGTCGCTGCATCTCAGAGCCAAAATCGAGGTACACGCCTGTGCGCACCTGTCACGTTGCCGTGTCGCTGCTCTTAGTAATCCTTATTTTCGCTCCCGTCCTGGCTGAGGAGATTCCATTCACGCAACGAGAGAACATTGTCTATGCCGAGGCACACGGCGTGGGCCTGTTGATGGACGTCTTCACGCCCACTGGCGAAAAGAACGGTCTCGGCGTCATCGACGTTGTCAGCGGCGCTTGGCACTCCGACCGCGGCAAAATCCGCGACCATTATGCGGGGCAAACATTTCACATACTCTGCCGCAAGGGCTACACGGTGTTCGCCATCCGCCCGGGCTCAGTTACCAAGTTTGGCGTGCCCGAGATGCTCGGCAACCTGAACCAGGGGATTCGCTGGGTCAAGGATCACTCGGGGGAATATGGCATTGATCCGAATCGGCTGGGGATGATGGGCGCTTCAGCCGGCGGACATCTCGCGTGTCTGGCCGCGGTTACGGCGGAAGACGCGAAACGCGAAGGCTGGTCGCTTTCCAAAACTCCGGGAACGCGCGTCAAAGCCGTCGCGGTGTTTTTCCCGGTGACCGATTTTTTGAATTTCGGCGGCAAGGCAGTCGATGTGCGAGCCGAAGACCGTCTGGGAAATTTGCTCAAGCGGCTCGCATTTCCACAGGGGCTTGGCGAGGAAACAGCGGAAGAGTTGGCGCAAAAAATCACACAGATTTGCCCCGCGCGACTAGTGACGCCACAGGCGCCCCCGTTCCTGATCATCCATGGCGACGCCGACCCCGTCGTGCCGCTGCAACAATCGGAGGTGATGCTCGACGCGCTCAAAAAAGCCAGCGTGCCGGCGGAGTTGATCGTCAAAAAGGGAGGCGGCCATCCCTGGCTCACCGTGCATCAGGAAGTGCAGGTGCTCGCCGACTGGTTCGATAAGCAGTTGGCAACAAAATAGTCGCGTGGATGCGCACCCTCAGGAAGTTTCAAACCGAATTAGCAGGTTCAACGGCGAAAATGATCAAGCCAATCGTTCGTGTGAGTTGGGTGACGCCGATCGCTGTTCTCACAGTCATTGCCGCAGCGACAATCACCGTCGCGGCCGAGCGCGCCACCAGCGAATGGGTTTATCCCGGTCCCGACGGAAAACTTGCCTACAAGACAACGCCGACCGGCGCCAGAATCATGGATTTTTCGCACGCGGGTTACATGGGCGGCGGCGTTACCCTACCAACAGTGCCCGTCGCGTGCACTATTCAACCGTCCGGAGGGGACGACGACACCGCGCTGATTCAGGGCGCCATCGACGAGGTGGCGGAGATGCCGGTGATGGATGGATTCCGCGGAGCCGTTCTGCTCTCGCCTGGAAACTACTTCTGTGCGCAGACGATCAATATTTCGGCTAGCGGGATCGTGCTTCGCGGCAGCGGGAGCGGTGCGAGTGAGGGAACGAAATCCACGATCAAGTTGACAGGTCAGCCGCACCTTGCGATCTCGGTGCGCGCCCCTGGCGGCGGCAGAGGCCGCTCAACGGGCGCCGCTCAACCATCCGCCAACTCCGATCAGCCTGCCCCGCAAGAAATAGCGCGTGCCGAAACTTCGATCTCATCGGCGTACGTGCCTTCCGGCGCTATGGCGTTTGATGTCACCGATGCCACCGGATTCGCCGTCGGCGACACGATCGCCATCCGCCGGCCGGTCACGCAGGAGTGGATTCAGTTCATGCAAATGCACGACCTCGTGCGCGACGGCCGCAAGCAGACCTGGATTCGCGCGGGCAACACCACGACGACCGAGCGCCGGATCGCAGAAGTATCGGGCAACACGGTTACGCTTGATGTCCCGCTGTCCGATTCCTTCGATGCGCGCTACTTGAACCCGCCCGGAACCGTCGTCGCGAAGATCCAACCGCCGGTGCGCCTATCGCAAGTTGGGATCGAGTATTTGCATATTGAGTCCCCGCCACAGGAAATCAGCCATACTCAGCCCCATTTCACCGCACTAAGGTTGAACGGAGAGGACTGCTGGGTGCGCGACGTTGTGATCGACGAAACGATGAATAGCGTCGCCGTCAACGGTCGGCGGATCACGCTTGAGCGCGTCGCCGTCATTCGAAAGGCCCGCCATGAAGGCTCGTCCAAGCCGGCGGAGTTTGCCCCCAACGCCGGCCAGGTCTTGCTCGACCGCTGCACCGTAACTGGTGATAACATCTGGTACGCGGGCACCGGCGGCGGTTTGGCTGGGCCAATCGTGCTGCTCAATTGCACGTTCAGCGGCAACGGTCGCGCCGAATCGCATCAGCGCTGGTCAACCGGAATGCTCTACGACAACTGCCGCGCTCCGCAAGGCGGAATCGACTTTCGCAATCGCGGCTCCATGGGCTCGGGCCACGGGTGGACGATGGGCTGGGGCGTTGCCTGGAACTGCGAGGCCAATGATTACATCATTCAGAATCCGCCCGGCGCAGCGAATTGGATGATCGGCTGCATCGGTCGAAGCAAACCGATGCCCCGCCCGTTTGACTCCTCGCCAAACCTGCCGGAAGCCATTATCGATTCGCACGGAACGCCGGTCGCGTCACAAAGCTTGTACCTGGCGCAGCTTGCACAGCGCCTCGGACCGCAAGCGGTGAAGAACATCGGATATTAATCAACGCCGTCGCGGGAGGAAGTCTGACCGGAGATTCAGAATCCGATTCAGTTGCCAACACCAATCAACTGCTGGATGTGAGCGAAAGAGATCGGCTTTTGTATGTGACCGACAATGCCCGATTGTCGCCGGCGGCGCGGATTGTCCGCGTAAGAACTCACCGCCCACATTTGCACGTTACTCAGGCCGCAATCGTCACGCAGTCTTTCAGCGAGACTGTAACCATCCATCTCGGGTAAGCCGATGTCGAGCAGTGCGAAGTCAGGTCTTGAGGCTTTGCAAGTCGCAAGGGCGGAAAGGGGACTGCGTGCGAGCAACGGTTCGTGGCCAGCTCGAGTCAGCAACGATCGCATCATCGCTAGTACATCATCATCGTCTTCGACAACCAACACTCGCATCAAGCATCCTCCAATGCTCAAGTCTATACTGGCGGATCGCTGCCAGACACTGTGGTCTTCCTCAAGCCAGGAGATATTTTTGTTTGACAGTCGCGCGGCGACGATCGCGCTTCCGAGCGACCTGCGTGAACGGTTACGCTTCGACTTTCGGTAGAAACCACACTCCTACGAACACAGGCAGGTTGACATGAACCGACGCGATTGGCTGACAAGTTGTGCGGGTTCCGCCGGCGGCGCGAGCCTGTTATTCAGCGGTCTGCCCTGCGGAGCATCGCGCGCTTGGGCTGCCGATCCTCCGCCGTCCGACCAGCGCGGCGCTCCTCCGTTGAAGATCACCGACATCAAAACCATCCTCACCGAACCCGCCCGAATACGCCTCGTGGTCGTCAAGGTGATCACGAGCGAGCCAGGGCTCTATGGCTTAGGATGTGCCACATTCACGCAACGCGCGCGCGTCGTCGAGACCGCCCTCGACAAGTACCTTCGCCCGTTTTTGCTCGGCAAGAACCCGCTCGACATTCAGGATATCTGGCAGGCGTCGTTCCTTAGCTCTTATTGGCGAAACGGCCCGGTGCTCAACAACGCGATTTCCGGCGTAGACATGGCGCTCTGGGACATCCTTGGAAAGCGGACCGGCGTTCCGGTGTATCAACTCTTCGGTGGCAAATGTCGCAAGGCAGTCGATACCTACCGCCACGCGAGCGGCCGCACGTTCACAGAGGTCGCCGATCGCGTGGGGGCGTTCATGGAGCAAGGATATCGACACGTCCGTGTTCAAGTTTCGGTCCCCGGCCTCTCAACCTATGGCGCCGGCGCAGCCGGCGCGGGCGCCGAGGCTCGCAGCGAACAAGTCTGGGAGCCGCGGCCGTACGTCCGTAGTTTGCCAAAGCTGTTCGAGCACTTGCGCGGGAAATTCGAGGACAAAGTAGAACTGTTGCACGACGTGCACGAACGCGTTCCGCCAATACTTGGGATGCAGCTCGTAAAGGATTTGGAACAGTACAAGCCGTACTTCATCGAAGACCCGTTCAGCCCGGAAGACATCGGCTACTTCAAGCACCTGCGGCAGCAAACGAGCACTCCGATCGCCATGGGCGAGCTGTTCAACAACCCGCATGAGTGGACCGGCCTCGTCAGCGATCGGCTGATCGATTTCATTCGGGTGCACATTTCCCAGATGGGCGGACTGACGATGGCCCGCAAGATGGCGGCGATGTGCGAGTTCTTCGCGGTGCGCACGGCGTGGCACGGCCCTGGCGACGTATCGCCGGTCGGTCATGCGGCCAACGTGCACTTGGACCTGGCGGTGCCCAACTTCGGCGTACAGGAAGCTCGTGAATTCACGCAGGCCGAGCAGGATGTGTTCCCTGGATGCCCGACGCTGAAAGACGGGTACTATTGGGCCAACGATAAGCCGGGTTTGGGAATCGACCTGGATGAAAAGCTGGCGGCGAAATTCCCCATCCGCGACGACCCGCCGTTCGATTTCCGCTGGGGCGACCTCCGCTTGCCGGACGGCACGGTAACCAAGCCATAAAGCTGAGGAGCTATATCATGTCCAAACTATCGAGCGGATTATTTCGCGCAGCACTCGTTGTCTTGGTTGCACTGTACGCCGCGCAAGATTGTTCGGCCGCAACAGTTCGCCTCGCCGCTGCGCAGCCCAAGAACCGGACGATCGATTGGAAGATCGATGACGCGGCGGAGGTATTGCGCCGCGTTGACAAGGCGCTCGGCGAGTTGGAGCAGCTCATCCAAAAAGCCGCCGACGCAAAGTGCGACGCCCTGGCGTTGCCCGAAGACACGCTCGGCCTGCTCAACTGGGAAGCAGCGCATCCCGACGAGCTGGACAAGGTCTTGCCCGTCGCCATTCCAAAAATGCTCGATCGGCTCGGTCGTGCCGCAGCGTCTCACAAGATGTATCTCGTTTTGTGTAGCGACACGATTGAGCCCGATGGCGCGGTCTACAACACGTCGTACTTGCTTGGCCGCGATGGCAAGGAGATCGGCCGGTATCACAAGGTGAACCTCCCGCTTGTCGAGCAGAACCGCAAACGCGGCGACGATTTTCCCGTCTTCAAAACCCCGGACCTCGGCGATACCGGCATGCTGATCTGCTACGACATGGTCTTTCCCGAGGCCGCGCGGTGCTTGGCGCTTGGCGGCGCCGATGTGATCTTCCATCCAACGCTCGGCGGCGCGGCGATCGGTGGCGGCGATATCAGCCTCGCGGCGTTCCGCACGCGCGCGGTGGAAAACTTCGTGTACGTGGTCGTGGCCATGCGCGGTCACGGCTCGATGATTATCTCGCCCCAAGGCAAGGTTCTGGCAACCGCTGATGAGCCCGACGGTCTGGCCATCGCCGACGTCGATCTCGCGGACGGACGCGAAGGCGGCGACGCCTTCAACATGCAGCGCGACATGCGCGGTCGGTTGTTCCGCGAGCGAGTGCCGCAGGCGTACCGCGCGCTGGTCGATCCCGCACCACCCGTTTTGGCCAAGGTGTCGTCAAACGTCACGAGCGAGGAAGCCGTGCGCATCACCGCCACCGCGCTGACCGATGGCCAAGAGCGGTTCAAGCAGGCCGAGGCGCTGGCCCGTCAAGGTAGGCGCACCGAAGCGATTCGCGCCTTCGAAGCGCTCTGCCAAGAGTGCCGCACTTCGTGGATCGACCGCGCGGGCCGCGCGGATCGAAACGCTGCTGGCGTCCGCTGACAAGGACAGCCCGCCGCCAAAAACCGCCGACGGCATCGCCGCAAAGTATCCCGGCGATGTCGGCATCGAAAAGGACGCTCGCGTCGTTTTTGCCGAAAACTTTGAAGGGCCGTCGCTCGACGAGATCAAAAAGCGTTGGGAAACCGTGACCCACCCGGAGACGATGTCGCTCACCGAAGACATTCCGCAAGCCAGCGGCGGAAAGCGATCGCTATTAATGGCGCATGTTGGCGGCAAAGGCGAAGGCGGGCATCTCTACCGGCGGTTGCAGCCCGGCTACGAAAAACTGCACGGCCGCTTCTACGTGAAGTTCGATCCGGACTGCGCCGATCCATCACTTCGGCACAAACCTTGGTGGCAATTATCCTTCGACGCCGTGGCCATCGGTGCGCGCTGGCCAGCCACCCCCGGGCGACAAGTCATTCTGGACCGGCATCGAACCGTGCGGCAAGAACTGGGTTTGGGACTACTACACCTACTGGTGCGATATGCGCGGCAGCCCGCCGCGCGGCCAAACCTGGGGTAACAGCTTTGTCCGCGATCCCGAGCTCAAGGTCGAGCGCGGTAAGTGGATCTGCGTCGAGGTCATGATGAAGATGAACGACCCCGACGACACCAATGGCGAAATGGCCTTCTGGCTCAACGGCAAACAGATCAGCCACCTCGGCAAAGGATTTCCCAAGGGCAAATGGACCTACGACAAGTTCAAACCCGGCGACGACGGCGAAGGCATCCGCTGGGACAAGGAGAAAGGCGGCCCCGAGCGGTTTAACGTTCCGGATGGCGGACTACCGTTCGAGGGTTTCCGCTGGCGCTCGACGAAAGATCTGAACATCAATTTCGTTTGGCTGTATTTGTACCTGACGCAAGCGCCCGAGGGTCACGTCAGCCGCGTCTGGTTCGACGACGTCGTCATCGCCACCGACTACATCGGGCCACTTCGTGGGAAGTCCGAGAACGACAAATGATGCAGGCCGGCCCACGCGATCAGTTCGCAACCGAAATCACCGCGCGGCGATATCGAGTCAACGCCGGCTGGCCGTCGTCGGTAGTCTCAAACACCACGTGCAAAGTCTTACCCGCCGCGTCGCGCGGAATGTTGAGCGAAGCCTGTTGCGTCGTGTCGCCGTCAATCGGCGCCGCACGGCCATACGTGCCGGCTTCGGGATACACAAACCATCGGTACGACAGCCGGTTTCCATCCGGATCGGACGAGCCGGCCGCACTTAGCTCGACGGATTCGCCCGCTTTGGCTGAGATGTTCAAAATTTCGCGACCGTCTTTCTTATTGAGAACGGCTGCCGGCGGGTGGTTTGCTTCTCCTACAGGTTTCACACACCAATCCATCCGCGCCTGAAAATCTGCTTGAAACGCCGGCCGCCACCGCCAAACCATCGTGAGAGTGTCGAGCGTTTCGCCGACGGTGTCCTTCGCATCGCGCCACAATCCCACTTGCTCCTTTCGAAACCGGCCCCCCCAGCCACCGAAGTCAGGATGAGCTGGATCGCTCAAGCCCGTCGGCAAGAAGTAGAACCACGACGGCGTATCCCCCTCCTTGAGCGCCGAATGCGGATTCGGCGCCGTCCAGGTGTTGTCGGGATACAGTGCGCCGAGCGGCCCGTGATCGTGCCGGATGTGTGTGTTGATCCACGCGCGGCTGGTCAGCGACTCATCTCCTCCCAGGTACATCCCGCGATAAGCGCCCGTCCGCTTGTCGGCCCCCCGCGCTTTTAGCGAGCACGTAAAACAGATCGGGAAAGTTCTCGAATATCCAAGGCTGAATCCCATCTTGATCATCGATGTCGTATACCCGCAGCCGCGCAAGAAACTTCTTCAGCCCCTCCGCACCTCGATCCTTGCGCACGCGCCACAGCGCCTGCGCGAAATCGGTCTGGCCGCCCCAGATGGCAATATTCAATGGCCGGGCGTCAACTCGATCCGCAGCCGAGATAATCCAACGCGACGCCTCCGTGTCATGGCCTTCGCCGACGGCCTCCAACCCACGCTTCTCATTGCCTGACTTGACGACCTGCAGAAACGACTCGGCCGTCGGATATCCCGGTGCATGAAGTAGCAGATTCTCTCGGATCTTCCCGTACGCGTTCACGATCTCGCGGATCAAATTCGCGCGAACGACCGCCTGCTTCAATTCACCCGGCGTGCCCGACGCCGACGCGATCAGGCCTTCGATGTCAAACTCATTCGCATACAGCATCAGTCGGATCAACGACTGCTGGTCGTCCGGGTCGCCGCCGATGTCCGTCAGCACAACCAGTCGCGGCTTATCATCACCCCGTGCCGAACCAACGAGCCAAAAATGGCACACAGCAACGAAAGCGACTATACAAGCAGCGCGCACCATGGCAATCGGTGATAAGCGAGGATGCATGACTCTAAGAACAGGCCGTGAATTTGCTATTTCTTCCGCCGATAGTCTATCGTCACCATCTTGGTCCAAGTTCCGTCGTCCTCCTGCATCGACGAAGTGAACACCTTATGATCCTTGTCTTTCAGCTCGATCACTTCCTTGAAGTTCGACAGCGTTCCCGGTTTCTTGGGACAGGGACCTTTCGTCGCAAGCGTCAAGATATTGCCCGTCTCGTCCACCTTCCCCTCGTACTTCCACAAGTAGCTGGTCATTGAATCGACCCAGGTGCCAACGTACTGCTTTGTCTCCGGGTCAAAACCGACCGTGAGGATTCCCGTCATCGGCTGGTCCATGATCGTGCCTTTGTTCTCCCCCTGAAGCCAGAATCCGCCGATCATCCGCGCAGTCTCTGTTCCCTTGGCCTTGATCGGGGGTTTCCCCGGCTCCATGTAGATCTCCGACTGCGATTCCCATTCGCCCGCCAACTGCTTCAACCATGCGTGCTGCTCTTGGGGAGCCGGCATTTTTGGAAGTTCCTGCGCCATGCACACAGCCGCATTGACCAACAACGCTACAACAAAACTTGCAACAGTAAACTTTCTCATCACACTCTCCCGTTGAATGCAACTAGAAGTGTTCGGCCGAACCGAGCGACCCTGAACGCCTACCCGCCAGAATAGCCCTTTATGGTTCCGATGCAATTGGTCGTGGACCACAAAGTCCGGGCTCAGAATGCGTCGCGGCGCATTGAGAAATCACGTCCGCGCGCTCGTTGTGGAGAACGCCAGAAGTGGCAGCCTAGTTCGGGTTTTGTTTCGCCTCAACTTCGACCACAAAGTCCGGTCCTTTCGCATCCTGTCCATTTTGCAGATCGATGGCCATCGCCTCGTCCAAGCAAACGACAAACCATTGCTTACCTTTCGGCGGCGTCGGAAGTGCAACGAGGTACTCACCGAACGAGTCCGTGACCACGCGTTGCCGATACGGTAGATCTCCTCCCTCTTTGAGCACAAAAGTCAGCGGATCGCGGAACGCACGCCGCTGCGATTCCATATCGCTCGCCAGGCGCACTTCAACTGCTGCTCCGTCAACCGGCTCAAGCCTGCCATTGATCTTGCGGCGCACGTGACCCGCAACTTGCATCCCGCGACTCATGACGACCTTCAGATCGTCCGAGTCCGGACCGACGGCAGATACAAACGTCGGCGCATATCCGTCCTTTTCAAAGCAAAGATTCACACGCGTGTCCTGCTCGTCGATCGGCAGCGTGAAGTGACCTTCATCAAAGGCCAGGGTAAACCGGCCGGCCTCACCGATTGAGACCTTGGGCATCAAAAACCCGCAGCGCCGATTGCGCTCCCAGGTGCCGTCCGACAGTCTTTTCTCCACGCCCGACACCTGCACTTTGACGCCCTCAATCGGCCTACCGTCCTCGTCCACCACAACACCGGTGATCTTGGGAATCGGCTCCGCGCCGGTGCCCGAATCACCGCCAATCCACGCGCGCACTGCAAGCACCATCAGGCCCACGACCAGTGCCGACCGAACGGCGTTCATCGCTTGCTCCTTTGCATGTTGATCCCTCCTGCCGCCGGATTTGACGATTCGCCGCCGTCCTTGGTTCCCTCCGCTACTCCTAGATTGACCGGAATTTGACACCAACTGAAAGAATTGTTACCCATGAACGGTGGCGATTCCTCGGTGCCAATTCGGCACGACGGCCAGCGGCGAAAGCTGAGGCGACTCGCCAGGAACACAAAAGAGGAGGCCGGACATGAGATTTCTCGTTTCGGCATCGGCCATTGCGCTCGTACTGTGCAATGTCGGCTGATGCATCGGCTCAGGGACGCGGCGGAGGCTGCAACCGCGGAGGCGGATCCACGGGCGGCGCGACTGCGGTAGCTGGTGGCTCGGCGGTCACGGGTCCGGAGTTGTTCTCCGGATCTTCGTCATCGCCGTCCCCCACGGCCATCATGCAATCGCAGATGCGGCTTTTGGCCCAGATGCAGCGCCAGCAAATGTACTTTGCACAGGTGCAGGCGTACGCACAGCGGCAACAAGCCGACGCCGCAAAGAAGGCGGCAAAAAAGGAGGCGCAAATTGCCAGCCGCAGGGCGCGACGCGAAGCGGAGCTGGCCCGTCGAGCAGGTTCGGCCAGCCGCACCAGCTTGGCTAGCAACGACACCGCGTTTCCTGCGTTCCCCGCGTTCGCGCGATAGGTCGCGCCAGGGGATTCTTAACAACGAAGCTTTTCGCCACTCCATCGACGGCGAAACACACAACGGCGACCGACTCTCCAATCGAGATCGGCCGCCGGTTTTCTTTGCGAAATGCGGCGGCACAGCGCGTCAACCCGCACACTTCGCCGCCGTCCGCTGCTCGACCGCGTGAACCCACGTCTCGAGCATCTGAAACTGAACCGCAAAGTCGTGCTCGTCGGTTCCGATCGGGCTCTTGAAGAACGGCGCAAGAAACGTCAGCGCCCCGGTGTTCCCATTTCGCCAAGCTCGCTCCGTCAGGCGAACCAGGTCCAGCACCAGCGGCGCAGCCAGGATCGAATCACATCCTTGCCAAGTGAACTGAAACGTCATCGGCGTGCCCAAGAAACCTTTGAAGTGCACATGGTCCCAGGCTGTCTTCCAATCCCCCATGCTCGCGATGTATTCGATTGTGACCAACGTTTGCGGCGGATAGCCCAAAATCTGCCCCAATAGCCGATCCTTGCTCGTGACCTTGCTCTTTTTGTTCGTCGGGTCGTCGAGCACCTTGCCATCCATGTTGCCGAATATGTTGTGCCCGACCCAGCTCATCACCTCCAGGTTCCGCTTGGCGAACATCGGCGCGAGCACGCTCTTGAGCAACGTCTCGCCCGTCTTGCCGTCGTAACCATAGTGCCGCGCGGCTCGATCGACAGCCAGCTCTTGAATCGCTCGCGGCGTGGCGCCCAGCGACGGCGTGAAGTTGATATACGAAAGGCCCAGATCGAGCGCAGCAATGGCATACAACGAGCTGGCCGGCAACGGACACTTTTGCGGATCATCGATCAGCTTGGCCAGATCACGCCACCGCTCGGGCAGTTCCGCATCGATGCTCGGCTCGGTCGAAGAGACGTTCACCACCACCGCGTGCGACAGTTTGTTTGCCTCGAAAAATTCGCGCAGGTCGTTCTGAATCCGCTTGATTGCTTCCTGCGGCGTCTCGCGCACCTTCTGCAAGTCTTCAGCTGCGAACTGGCTGATCGTCGGGCCAACGTTCAGGATCGTTCCCGGCCGCAAGTTGTTTTCGATCTCATCGAAGTCGCTGCGGAGCTTTTCGAACAGCGTCGGGTCGATCGCTCGGCTTTCTGAGTACATCCGCATCGCTTCCAAATGCAGCCGGCCCTCGCGGATGTCGTGTCCGCCGACTACGAAGTCGTCCCAGCCCACCAATTCCAAACCGGCAAACCGCGACGTCGTCGTGATCAAGCCGGCATCGCCGATCAATCCTTTCCGCAATGCCAAAAGACCGGTAATGGCGGTAGTGGCCACGCCCCCTTTCGCGCCAATGAGCCAGATGCCAATGCGGTTTCGAGCCATGAAGCTTGTAACAGTTAGATGGGAACGCGCAGGTTACTATGCGTGGCTGATTAGAAAGCCCAGCGACTTCAATGTTGCATATACACTATCGCGCCAGCCGCACCCAACGCAATCTCGCGAAAAACAAACAAGGAAACCGGCTGCCCGCATCTCAAATTCGTGCGGGTGACTGGTTTCCTTTGCGTTTCGTGCGGCCAACGTCCATGGCCGTTAGTTCGAGCTGGCGGCTTGGAAGCGAACCACCAAGCATCTATGATTGTCGGCTTTGCTGAATACAACGTCAACTGGCAGTGCCTGTTTGCGCGCCACTATGCCTCCACTTTCCACTTCCGCCATTCGTAACTCGTAATTTGTAATTCGTCATGCCCGCCGTCTCCCGCCTCGTTCAAGCGCTCGAGCCTTCCGCCACCTTGGCGATGGCCGCCAAGGCCAAGGAACTCGCCGCCGCCGGAAAAACCGTCTACGACTTCAGTGTCGGCGAGCCGGACTTCACAACGCCCGAACACATTTGCCAGGCGGCGGTCGAAGCCATGCGCGCCGGCCACACCCATTACACCGTCGCCAGTGGTATCCCCGAGCTCAAGGCTGCCGTCGCAAAGCAATACAAGTCGCGCCACGGCCTGGAGTACTCGCCGCAGCAGATTGTGGTTTCCAACGGCGCAAAACACTCGCTGCACAATGTATTCACCGTGCTCTGCAATCCGGGCGACGAGGTGATCATCCCCGCGCCGTATTGGGTGAGCTACGCCGAGCTCGTTAAGCTAACCGGTGCGAAACCCGTTATTGTCGAAACGCAGGAATCGCAAAATTTCCTGCTGACGCCCGAACTGCTTCGAAAGGCGCTCACGCCGCGGACTACAGTCCTGCTCCTCTGCTCGCCCAGCAACCCTACCGGGTCGATGTACTCCTCCGAGCAGCTTGGGGCGCTCGCCGAGGTAGCCATCGAGCGAAACCTCACGGTCGTGACCGATGAAATCTACGAACGGCTCGTCTACGGCAACAATCGCTTCGTCAGCTTCCCAACCTTGCGGCCCGGTTTGCAGGAGCGAACCGTTGTCGTCAACGGTGTGAGCAAGTCCTACGCGATGACCGGCTGGCGAATCGGCTGGACGCTTTCGCCGCTCAATCTCGCCAAGGCGATGGCCGACCTGCAAAGCCAGGAGACCAGTAACCCCTGCAGCGTCAGCCAGTACGCGGCTCTGGCCGCCCTCAACGGTCCACAGCAGTGCGTAGACGAAATGCTGCGCGAGTTTGCCAAGCGTCGCGAATTTGTCACCAATCGCATTCGCGAAATCCCCGGCATCACCTGCCCCGAGATGGCTGGCGCGTTCTACGCCTTTCTCAACATCAGTGAGCACCTGGGCAAGAGTTACAGCGGCACGCGCTGTGAAACGTCCGCCCAATGGTGTTTGGCTCTGTTAGAACAACAGAACGTCGGCACGGTCATGGGCAGCGCCTTCGGCGCCGAAGGCTACGCCCGCGTTTCGTTTGCCACCAGCCTGGAGACCTTGCAAACGGGCTTCGACCGCATCGAAGCCTTCGTGCGCAGCGCTAAACCGTAGGCGGGCTAGGTGTAGGCTGCGACAAGCTAGCGCAGCAAGCGCCGGCCCATCATCAGATAAGCCTACTTCCGCTCCTTCACTTCCTCCCGCAGCCGCGTCGTCTCCCGCCGCAGCTCATCGATCTCTTTCTGCATGCTCTGGATCACGCGCTCGTAAGCGCCAAGCTGCAGCCGCAAGGCCTCCCCCTCGTCGCCGGGACTACGGCGAATTCGCGAATTCGCGTCCGACGGGTTTTCCGCGACCGTGCTGTTGCGAACCGTGATCTCGCCACGCAGCGCCCGCGATGCGCGAAGCTGCGGTCCAATCGTCACCTGCCCGCCGTCGCCGCGCTGTGGAAGGACCGACACCAATAGTGGACCGCCGCCAAGAGTTACTTCGACCGTACGTCGCTCGCGACCCCGCTCGACCGTGAACGCCATTTTTTCGCCTGGCTGTCGCTTCAAGATTAAGTCGATTGCCTGGTAAGCGCTCCGGATCCTGATGCCGTCGGTTTCCACCAGCATGTCGCCGGCTCGAATGTCGGCGGCGCCCGCAGGACCATCTTTCTCCACCCGCTCGATGAGCACGATGCCTTCCTTTTCGCCGGCGCCCAGTGTGAACCCCGCCACTGGCCGCCGCCGCTTCAGCTCGATCACCTTGCCATCTACTTTGGCCTTCACGACGCGCTGGACGTGGCCAAATCCAATCGCATACGTCCAACCCGTTTGGTGTCCGGGCAAGCCCGTCGCCGCTACGACACCCAGCAGCTTTCCCGTGCGATCAACAACCGCTGCGCCGCTCGAAGTTTCGGTCGTGCGAACATCGCACTGCAACAGCGGCGGTAGATCTATTCCCGAGAGAGTTCGGTCGGTAGAGCCCAGAATCCCCAGCGAAACAGCCGGCCGTTCAATCCCCGCGGCGGCAGCGGTGAGTACGGTGCTTCCCACCTTCGGCAATTGTTCTACCAATTCCAATCCCAGCCCTTCGTGATTCTCGATCTCGAGTAACAGCAGGTGCGAATGCCGATCGATCACGCGAAGCTGAGCCTCGGCCTGATCGCCGCCGGCCAGCGTTACGCGAAAGCGCGGCAGCGCGTCCGCGGCGAACGGCAGCGAGTGAAAGGTGACGATCAGGCCCTTGCCGAGCGACACTCCGCTCGTAACGGTAACTTCATCGCGCCGCGTCGCGTTCGGCTTGGCGCCGTCATCTCCGTTGGCGGCGTCGCCCTTGGGCACATCTTCCTTTACGTCAGTTCGCTCAAACGTCGTGGCGGCCACGGTCCGCACCGTCACCGTTGCCGCGACCAGTCGTTCGGCTATAGCCTCGATCGACAGCTCCTCGCCAAACGCGGCCGAACGGCCAACGCATATAACGGCAAGGATGAGGATCGTGACCGAACGCATGAGTCATCTCTAATCTAAATCGAATAGCTCGACGGCGACGGCGATTGCCGGTCCAACAAGTCGAGGACGGCCTCTTGCTCCGCGCCGGAAAGGCCCCTCAATATATTGACCCGCAGTACGCTCTCCTCGTTGATGCTGCCCTGTGCCGGAAGCACGTCGCCGTTCGCGACCGCGCCGCTGTTCGACCCGTTTTCCGACTGCCCAACAGCCGCGGTAAGATTTTCACCCAATGCCTCGTCCTTCAGATCGCTCAACCGCCACGTAACGAGCGCACACAATGCCACGCAGGCCGCCACTGCACTCGATGCAATTAGGATCCGCCGCCGCGATCGGTCCCCAAGTTGCTCGCGATGGGGTTCATTCGAGCCTGCAACGTCCACCGCCTCATGCGCGCGCACCGAAACTCCGCGCCAAACGCCGGCGAGGCGTCAATTGGATAATGAGCCGCGATCAAATCCGCATCCGCGCTCAGCCAATCCCCCAGCTCAGCCAACTTCGGCGACAACGCCAACTCCAAATCATCCGGCATCGACTCGTCGTCAGAGTATGGCGGTAGTTCAGACTGCATCTGCGCCGTCCTCAAACAAATGTTTCGGTATCACGCGAACCTCCGCGCCCGCCGCTTCGAGCAGCTTCCGTAGCGAGTCCAGTCCGTGAAACATCCGCGATTTCACCGTCCCCAACGGGCATTGCATGACGGCTGCAATCTCGTCATACGACAACCGCTCGCTAAACCGAAGCACCAACACGTGGCGCTGCGCATCGGGCAGCCGTGCAACAAACGACCACAGGCTCGCCTTCCACTCCGCCACTTCAATCGGTGTCTCGGCCGCCGGCACACCGGACTCTTGTTTGGACTCATCTCCCCAAATCACTTGCAATTTATGCCGCCGCAAGTTGTTTTGCCGCCGTCCGCGGCGCTCAAGGTTCAGCAGAATGCCATACAGCCATGTATACACGCTGCTGCGGCCCGCGAACGATTCCGACTGACGTGCGACCACCAGAAACGTCTCCTGCGCCAGGTCGTCAGCGTCCCACGGATTGCCCGCCAACACCAACGCAGCGCGATGAATCCGCGCGAAGTGCTCGTCGATTACCTGGCGAAGGTCAAGCACCGTCCGGCGTCCCCACCTATTGCGGAATGACCATGCGACAACTCCCTATTCTATTGCCGCACCCCTGCCGTCGCGCAATCCCCTACCCGCAAGCCGTCGCTCGGATTCCGCTAATTTAGTGCCCAACGAAACGTGAAAGTTCAGCAGCCCGGACGGATTCCGTCCACCGAGCCGCGAAACGTGACGCAAACTGAAGTAGTACCGTGCGATGGCCGCATTGGCTTAAGCCAGGCCCGGTTTGTCTTTTGTGGCGATTGTGCTACTTTAAACAACAACGCAGCCTGCATTTACGCCAATTCGCATCAATCGAGGGAGCCGGGAAACGCCGTGAAAATTGTCCTGGCCACCAGCGAAGCTGTTCCATTCGCCAAGACCGGTGGTCTGGCTGATGTCGCGGGCGCGCTACCGCTCGAGCTGGCACGTCTCGGCCACGAAGTAAGCCTCATCCTGCCCGCCTATCGGACGGTACTTCAGGGCGGCTTCGACCTCAAACCTACCGGCATTCAGCTTTCCATCCCGATCGGCCAGAAGACCGTCGCCGGCGAGCTGCTCAAAGGCTTCCTCACCTCACCCGCCGACACGGGCCGAACCACCGGGCCAAAAGTCCCCGTCTACTTCGTTCGCCAGGACGACTACTTCGACCGCGACGGACTGTATCAGGAGCGCGGCGAGGATTATCGCGACAACTGCGAGCGGTTTGTGTTCTTCAGCCGGTCGGTCCTTGAAGCCATCCGGCTCTTGAACCTCGATGTCGATGTCGTCCACTGCAACGACTGGCAGACTGCCCTCATCCCCGCCCTGTTACAGATCGAATACCGCGCCCTCCCGCGGTTCGAAAACGCCGTCTCGCTGATTACCGTCCACAACCTCGCCTACCAGGGTCGATTCTGGCATTGGGACATGCTGCTGACCGGCCTCGATTGGAGATACTTCAACTGGCATCAAATGGAGTTCTACGGCGAGCTCAACCTACTGAAGACCGGCCTTGTATTTGCCGACGCCATCAACACCGTCAGCCCTCGTTACGCCGAAGAAATCCAAAGCGTCCCGCTCGGTTGCGGCCTCGAAGGCGTGTTGCAGGGCCGCCGCCGCGACGTGTTCGGCATACTCAACGGCGTCGATTACTCGCAGTGGAGTCCCGACGTCGATCCATATCTCGTTCGCAAATACTCCCCGCGCGATGTCGAAGCCGGCAAAGCAGCGAACAAGCGAGCGCTCCAGGAAGAGCTGCATATCCCGCTCGAACCGCGCACTCCCCTGATTGCGTTCATCGGTCGACTCATCGAACAGAAGGGAATCGACCTGATCCTACCGGTCATTCAGGAGTGGGCGGCTCAACGCAACGCCCAATGGGTAGTCCTCGGCACCGGCGATGCGAAGTATCAGGAGCAAATCGCCACGCTCGCCGACCGCTCGCGCCATCGCGTCGCCGCGCGATTTGCATTTTCCGAAGAACTCGCGCCATCGCATCGAGGCCGCCGCCGACATATTCCTGATGCCCAGCCGCTACGAGCCGTGTGGTCTAAGCCAGATGTATAGCCTCAAGTACGGCGCCGTGCCCGTCGTCCGCGCCACCGGCGGCCTCTCCGACACGATCACCGACACCACCGACGAATCGCTCGCTACCGGCGCCGCCAACGGTTTTTCGTTCCGCGAGTACAGTCCACTGGCTCTCAACGAAACGCTCGCCCGCGCTTGCGACAACTATGCGAAGCCGGATGTTTGGAAGCGGATCGTCGCCAACGGTATGGCCCAGGATTGGTCCTGGCGTCGTAGCGCACAGGAGTACGCCGCCCTCTACGAGCGCATGATCGGCGTCCGCCGCCCGTCGATGACCAGCCGTTGAGCCGGCTCGGGCCGTCACCTATCGTTGTCGGCTCGATCACCGCACGGCAAGGCATTTGCGATTTGTACTTGCAATAAGCTGGTAGCTGACCGCCGACCGCTGACAGCACTGTTCCCCATGTCGCAACTTCGCCGCGATCCCATTACCGGCCGCATCGTGATCGTGGCTGAGACTCGTAGTGAGCGACCTGGCGCCTTTATCTCAGCCACCACCGACGTCCCGCAGGCCAACTGCCCCTTCTGCCCTGGCAGCGAGCAAGAAACCCCCGCCGAAGTCTACGCAATTCGCGACGGCAGTTCCGCACCTAACACACCCGGCTGGCAAATCCGCGTCGTGTCGAACAAATACCCCGCGGTGTCGCCTGCCGCCAGCGCCGATTCATCCGCCCGCGGCATCCACGAAGTCATCGTCGAAACGCCGCGCCACGTCACCACCACCGGCGAACTTTTCGCCGACGAATTCCGCACCGTCCTCGAAGTCTACCGCGCACGGCTCGCGGCAATCACAAAATCGTCACACATCAAGCACGCGATCATCTTCAAGAATATCGGCCGTCCCTCTGGATCATCCATCGAGCACCTGCACAGCCAACTGATCGCCACCGAATTCGTCCCACCCGCAGTTGAAAGAAGAACTTGCCGCCTGCGATCGCCTCTTCCGCGAACACAACGAATGCGCGTTTTGCCGCATGATCCGCGAAGAGCGCCTGACCGAAACGCGCAGTCGTGAGCAAGTCGCCGCGATTCATCGCTCTCTGCCCCATTGCCCCGCGCCTCCCCTACGAAACCTGGATCCTTCCCCGGCGCCACGCTCCCCACTTCCACACACAGAGCGGCGACGACCTTGCCGATCTGGCAACCTTTTCGCTCGATCTACTCCGCAAAATCGAACGACTTTCCCAACCCCCTGCCTACAATCTCTGGATTCACGCCGCGCCGTTTGACAGCGTAGCGATTGAATCGTATCACTGGCATGTAGAGATCGCGCCGCGCATGACGACCGTGGGTGGCTACGAGTTGGGCGCCGATTGTTTTATCAATCCTGTTTCGCCCGAGCGAGCCGCCGCCAAACTCCGAGAGCCTGGTTCGACCGCGTAGAGACTACGACACCGTGGCCTCGCCCGGGAAACTCGGTTCGCCTGCGAAACATTTCCGTCTGCGGAAAGTTTGCAGAATATGCCAAAAAACAGTCGATGGAGTGACAATCACACGCTGCTAGCATTCGCTGCCGCCTCTCTCTACCTCGCGCCTCGGTAACGTTTAAGCCCCTGACGGGTGCCGCCGACTAAACAAGCCGCCATCTAAAGTCTCCGCCGCCAAACGACCACAACGACTCGCTGCCCCTCGGATATGCACCCCATCCGCTTCCTGTTCGTCCTGCACGATCACCAGCCCATCGGCAACTTCGACGACGTCTTCGAGCAGGCCTATCAAGACAGCTACAAGCCGTTCCTCGACCTCTTCGAGAGCTACCCATCGCTCAAGATCGGGCTGCACACCAGCGGTCCGTTGATGGAGTGGCTCGACGCCCATCATCCCGATTACCTCGATCGCCTCGGCAGCCTCGTCTCCGCCGGCCGCATCGAGATCATCGGCGGCGCGTTCTACGAGCCGATCCTGGCGATGCTCCCCGCGCCGCGATCGCATCGGCCAGGTGCAGACCTACTCCGCGTGGCTGCAGAACCGCCTCGGCGCCGAAGTCCGCGGCATGTGGATCGCCGAACGCGTCTGGGAACAGAACATGGCCAGCGACCTGGCCGCCGCCGGCATCGACTACATCGTCCTCGACGACTCGCACTTCAAAAACGCCGGCCTCTCCGAAGACGAGCTTCACGGCTACTACCTGACCGAAGACGACGGCAACGACGGTCAAGCGTCATCCCCGGCAGCGAGCGGCTGCGCTACGTGATTCCCTTCGGCGCACCGCAAGACACGATCGACTACCTCCGCGACGTCGCCGAGCGACATCCCGGCGCCATCGCCATGTTCGCCGACGACGGCGAAAAGTTCGGCGTCTGGCCCGAAACGAACAAAAGCGTCTACGACGAAGGCTGGCTGCGCCGCCTCTTCGATCTCCTGGCCGAAAACCAAAGCTGGATCCACATGGCCACGCCGGCGGAGGCGATCGACAGCGTGCCGCCGCTGGGCACCGTCTATCTTCCCGAAGGCAGCTACCGCGAAATGACCGAATGGGTGCTCCCGCCCGACCAGCCTCGCCGAATACGAGCAGGCTCGCGGCGAGCTGCAGCACGACCCCCGCTGGCCGCGCGTCGCGCGGTTCATGCGCGGCGGCTTCTGGCGGAACTTCAAAATCCGCTATCCCGAAGCCAACGAAATGTACGCCCGCATGATGATGGTCAGCCATCGGCTGCAACGCGCTCATCGACGACGGGCACGACGGCGAGCTCGTCCGCCACGCACGGCAAGAGCTGTACCGCGGCCAGTGCAACTGCACCTACTGGCACGGCGCGTTCGGCGGCATCTACCTGCCGCACCTGCGCAATGGCGGCCTACCAAAAGCTGATCGCCGCCGACAACCTGCTCGACCGCGAGCTCGGCCACACGGCGTCCTGCGTCGAAGCGGTCAGCGACGACTTCAATTTCGACGGCCGCCCGGAAGTGCAGCTCGTCAACGATCGCCTGCTCGCACTGATCGCGCCCCATGCGCGGCGGCCAGCTCTACGAGCTCGACGTGCGCTCGATCTGCCACAACCTGCTCGCCACGCTCTCGCGCCGCCGCGAAGCCTACCACCGCCGCGTGCTCGCCGGGCCCAACGGCAGCGGGCGGCAGCGTGATCGACGCCGCTCAGCCGGTCAAGTTCAAGCAGGCGGGCCTCGAAAGCCGCGTGCAGTACGACCCGTACTCGCGCAAGAGCCTGCTGGATCATTTCTACGACGACGACGTCTCGCCCGAGGCGCTCGCTCGCGGCGAAGCGATGGAGCGCGGCGACTTCCTCAGCCAATCGTTACGAGGCCAAGATCCGCCGCAACCCGCAACCGCATCCAGGTGCAGATGGTCCGCCAGGGCAACGCCTGGGGCATCCCGCATCAAGCTCACCAAAGGCGTCACGCTCGACGCCGGCTCGCCCGCCCTCGAGATCGCCTACCTGCTCGAAGGCGTGCCGCGCGACCGCACGCTGCACTTCTCGGTCGAGTTCGACTTCGCGGGCATGCCGTCCGGCGCCGACGACCGCTACTTTTACACCGGCGAGTCGCGCGCCGCCTCGGCCAGCTCGGCACGCGGCTGGACGAAACCGACCTCGCACGAGATCGGCCTTGTCGATGAGTGGCTCGGGCATCGACGTGAACCTGTCGTTCAGCCGGCCCACGCAGCCTGTGGACGTTCCCCATCGAAACCGTCAGCCAAAGCGAAGGCGGCTTCGAGCTGGTCCATCAATCCGTCGTCGTCCAGCCGCACTGGCACATTCAAGGCGACGCCGAAGGCCGCTGGAGCGTGACCATGCGGCTCCTCTGCGACACGTCGCTGGCGGAAAGCCGCATGCCCAAGGAACACCGCGACGTCCTCCTTGTTGGGAAATGACAAATGCCGAAGCCCGAATCCCGCTGCCGGGACAGGGTTGTCGAAACAAGCCCCAATGACGAATATCGAAGACGTGCTATCTCGTGCGGTTGTCGTTCGTCATTCGGTTTTGGTCATTCGTTCGTCATTCTGATTTCGACATTCGGACTTCTTGCAGCACCCGTTCCGTCGCCTGCGACTTATTAAGCACATAAAAGTGCACGCCCGGCACGCCCGCGTCGATCAAACCTTGCACCTGCCGGATCGCGTAATCAACGCCGACCTCGAATTGCTCCGCCTCGTCTTCCCCCGCCAACAACAACGCCGCCTTGAATTTCTCGGGCAGCACCGCCTTGCATAACGACGCGATCCGCGCCGACCTGCGCGTAGTTGGTCACCGGCAAGATGCCCGGCACGATCGGCACGCGGATCCCCGCCGCTTCACACCGTTCACGGAAACGGAAGAAATCCTCGTTGTGATAAAAGAGCTGCGTGATCACCGCGTCGGCCCCCGCGTCCACCTTCCGCTTCAGGTTCGCCAAGTCCGCATCCGCGCTCGGCGCTTCCTGATGCGTTTCAGGATAACCCGCCACGGCCACGCCAAGCTCGGCGAACTCTGCGCGGATCAACGCGACCAGCTCGTTGGCGTATCGCAACCCGCCATCGACTGGCACAAATGCCGTCTCGCCGCGCGGCGGGTCGCCGCGCAAGGCCACAATGTTCTGAATCCCGCGCTCGAGCGCCTCGCGCAGGTAACTCCGCAGGTCGTCTACCGTCGCGCCCACGCACGTCAGGTGCGAGGCCACCGCCGCGCGGTACCGCTCGCGCACGCGGGCCACGATCGCCAGTGTCTTGGTGCGCGTCGAGCCGCCGGCGCCGTACGTGCAAGTGACGAAGCTCGGCTGATAGCCCATCAACACGTCGAGGTTCCGCCACAGCGCGGCCTCGCCCGCGTCGGTCTTCGGCGGAAACAGTTCGAACGACAGGCCGAATTGTCCGGGCCCATAAGCATCACGAACCAGCATCTTTGCTCCAATTTGTGGTGCAGGCGTCCCGTCTGCTTTGTTGGTGCAGCTTGTGGTGCAGGCGTCGCGCCTGCTTTTCTATGGCAATTGTGGTACAGGCGTCCCGTCTGCTTTGTTGGTGCAGCTTGTGGTGCAGGCGTCCCGCCTGCTTTGTTGTGGCATGGTCTCCCAACCGTGCCACCCTCTTTCGTGCTTCCGCACACGGAGTTTCCATGATAACTAACGCGTAGCAAGCGTCGCAGCCCCACCAACACGTACTCCCCCACTCCGTGCCGGACAATCCCCGTGTGCCACTGGCTTAGCCAGTGCAATATTTGACAACGTCGTTTTCTGACCTATGCCTTTAGATGGGGCGATGTTTCGCTTCCTTCTTGTCGCGATTGACCACGGCTGACCGTGACGCGCTTCCCTCAGTGACGTATCTGGAGGTATCAACATGCGCCTTTCCCTGCGTATTACGCTTTTCGCATTCTTTATGTCCGTTTGCTTCCTGAGTCCGACCGATTACGCGATGGGCGGAAAGGGAGGCGGTGGAGGCGGCCGTGGCGGAGGCGGTCACGGCGGACGAGGCGGGGGCAATGGTCACGGCCACAGTCATAGCCACAGTCACGGCGGCAATGTGACGAAACCCCATGGCCAAGGCGGATCGCACTCCCACTCGCACCATACACATAAACCGAAGGTCAATCATCAGCATCAGCGAACCGAAACGATCGAGCGGGCGCCCAAGCTCGACGACGTCGCCCGCGACCATCAACCCTGGTCGATGCAACGCACCAACGAAGAGCGGAAGCTCAAGCATCGCATGGACGTTGCCGACAAGCTCGACCGGCTGTCCGAAAAGAACGGCAACGAGCATCTGAAAGACACCGCCGAGCGGATGCGTGAGAAAGCCCAGGATCACTACGACAAGCGCTTGGCGAAGATCGACAGCAAGGATCCGAACACCGATCCGGAGGATCCCTCTGCCCCGGACGACTCCGAGGTCTCATCGCCGGGCGACGATTCTCAGTCGCCGATCAACCCGCCACCGCCGCCGGGTAGTACGGCGCCGGATGGATCACTCGGTTCAAAGCTCACGGGTCGCGAGAACGCGTACTATCGCCAGGTGCGCAACGAGAAGCGCAAGTTCAGCCAGCGGATGGAAATGGCCGAACAACTGCGCGCGCTAGGCGAGCAGCAAAGCGATCCGTCGCTCTTGGCCGCCGCCGACCGCTTGGAGCAGCACGGTCTCGATCACTTTCAGCAGCGCATGGCGGCAATCAGAAGCTTTCAGGACCGCCACGGCCTGATTGTGGACTAAGACGCGTAGGTCCGCACTCCGCGTCGGAAAATCCGCGTAGTTGTAGGTTCAGAGCGCAAGCCCCACCAACTCTGGCCAACAAAGCGGCCGATTGATTCGGCCGTTTTCCTTTGCCGCTCCCGCCGTCCGCCATCCAAATCTTCGTACACGGCTGCCCGTGCCGTTACAATGCCGTCTCGACGAGAACGTCCATGACCTCCCGATTCTCCCATACGCGCCGCAAACATGATCATGAAACGAGCGATATGGCTGGCGTTGGTGGCCATTAGCCTCTCAGCGAGCGAGAGCCAAGCCGCAGACTCCTTTCCAGTCACCATTCGCATCGACGCCGCCAAGACGCACGGCGAGCTGAAGCCGATCTGGCGCTTCTTTGGCGCTGACGAGCCGAATTACGCCTACATGAAGCACGGCAAAACACTGCTGGCCCAGCTCGGCGAGTTGCGCCCGCGGCAGGTGTACTTCCGAGCCCACAACCTGCTGACCTCGGGCGACGGAACGCCGGCGCTCAAATGGGGCT
The DNA here is from genome assembly GCA_963829655.1 of Pirellulales bacterium. Lineage (GTDB taxonomy): Bacteria > Planctomycetota > Planctomycetia > Pirellulales > JALHPA01 > JBBDYH01. Next base: position 2,018,071 of record CAWHJG010000002.1, on the reverse strand, counting down.
CGACCGGCGCCTACCGCCAAGACGCCGATGGAAACCCGGTCTACGACTGGACGATTCTGGACCGCATCTTCGATGCCTACTTAGAGCGCGGCGTGCGTCCTTACGCGCAAATCGGCTTCATGCCCAAGGATCTCTCCACGAAGCCTGATCCGTACCAACACCGCTGGACGCCTCAGGCGCGTTATGAAGACATCTACACTGGCTGGGCATATCCGCCCAAGGACTACGAAAAATGGGCCGAGCTGGTTTATCAATGGGTCGCGCATTGCGTCGAGCGGTACGGTCGCCAGGAAGTGGAAACATGGTATTGGCAGGTCTGGAACGAGCCAAACATCGGCTACTGGCGAGGCACGCCGCAGGAGTTTCACAAGTTGAACGACTACGCCATCCACGCGGTGCGCGCGGCACTGCCCACTGCCAAAGTCGGCGGGCCGGACACTGCCGGAAGCGGCGGCCGATTCACGCGACAGTTCTTTGAACATTGCCTGCGTGGCAAGAACTACGCGACGGGCGAGACTGGCACGCCGCTCGATTTTGTGTCGTTTCATGCCAAGGGCGCGCCGACTCACGTCGATGGCCACGTGCGCATGGGTATCGCCAATCAGTTGCGGACGATCGATGACGGGTTTCGCATTGTGGCGTCGTTCCCTGAGCTCAAGGACAAGCCGATCGTCATCGGCGAGTCCGACCCAGAGGGATGCGCCGCCTGCCAGGGCCCCCAGCTCGCTTATCGCAACGGGACCATGTATTCCAGCTACACCGCGGCCAGCTTTGCCCGCAAACATGAGCTCGCTTACAAGCACGGCGTCAACCTGGAAGGCGCTCTTACGTGGGCCTTTGAATTTGAAGATCAGCCGTACTTCGCCGGCTTCCGCTCGCTGGCGACGAATGGCATCGAAAAACCCGTGCTTAACGTTTTCCGCATGGCGAGCAAGATGAGCGGTCAGAAGCTCGACGTGACGAGCGACCATGCCGTGCCGCTGGATGTCATGCTGAAGACAGGCGTCCGCGAGCGCCCGACGTGGCGGCGCTGGCCACGCTGGATCGAAACCGACTGTGCATCATGGTCTGGCATTACCACGACGACGATGTACCCGGACCGCCCGCCGATGTGGAGCTTGCCTTGGTTGGCTTGCCCGCGAGCGCCAGCGACGCGCGTCTCGAGCACTACCGCATCGACGAGGATCACAGCAACGCGTTTCACGCCTGGAAAAAGATGGGTTCCCCTCAGTCGCCCACTACCGAACAATACGACAAGCTTCTCGCCGCGGGAAAGCTTGCGCAATTGGGCGACACAACCAACGTGAACATTCAGAATGGCGAAGCCAAACTGACCTTCTCCCTCCCCCGCCAGGCCGTGTCGTTGTTGGTCCTCCAGTTCCCCGAGTAAGCCTCGTTGCAGGCTCTGCCTGGAATGCTCTGTCCCCGCGGCTCCGCCGCTCTCCATTCGACGTTCGCCCGGCTCGCTGGCCCCCATAGTAGCCATGTCGCTCCGCGACATGAGCATTCTGATCCGTCTCCGTGTCTCCCCGTCTCCCCGTCTCCCTGTCTACGCACCGCGTACTGTGCCGCCACCTAGCGCGAGCTGAAGTAGCGCGTCACGATCCACGCCGCGGTTAAGCCCGCCACAGCCGCAGACATCATCCACAGCATGGTCCACTTTGGCGGCAGTTTGCCTCGCCACAGTGGCGGCTTTGGTTTCGGGGGATCGGCGATTTCGGCTTGCGGTGCCGCATATGGGTTCTCGTCCATGCGCGTATTGTAACCGGCCCGTGACAACGCCCGACTGTTTCGCTATTGACCCCCGCGCTACTCCGCCGCCCTTCGTCCTACGCACTCTGTACCGCGTACTTTGTATTTCAGTCCTATTCACCCGCGCCCTCACGCCCCGACCAGCTCGTCCGCTCTCCTTTGTAGCCATCTCGCTCCGCGAGATGAGCATTCTGCCTCTGCCCCATCGGCCGCAAAGCGCTATCGTCCGGTTCAATGCGCCCCAACGCGCCCCGACCGCGGCTGGGGTCGCACACCAGCCGATGACACACGTCGCCTAGAACTTCCCGTTGTTGTTCTTCCAGTCCTTTTTCTCGGGGATGGCCTCGATCGTGTCCCAATGCTCGGCGATCTTGCCTGCCTCCACGCGAAACAGGTCGTAAAAGGCCGTGTGCTTCCCGCCAAGCGTCCCCTCGCTCGCCACCAAGACGAAGTTTCCTTCCCCAAGCACCTTGTGCACCTTGTCGTATTTCATGGTGATTCCCTGCTTCGCCCACGCCTCAAGTGCTTTGCCCAGTCCGGAGAGTCCGTCGCCAATCTGTGGGTTGTGCTGGACATACTTGTCCCCGTCGAAGTACGCGGCGAGCTTGTCTAGCTTGCCGTTCACGAGCACATCGTCCACGAAATTCCGCACGAGCTTCTTATTTGCCTCCGTCTTGTCCAGGTCCTTCAACTCCCTCGCGCCGTCGGTCATCGTGTGCCCGCTCGGGTTGGGATTCGCTGGCTTCTCCTGCAGGTTGTCCCAATGCTCGACAATCTTTCCGTCTTCGAAACGAAAAATGTCGAACCCGATCTTGGGACCGAAAAAATCGTACTCGGTGTGCGCAAACACGTAATCGCCGTCCGCAAAAACTCGGACCGTTTTCACCTTCGCCGAGTCCTTTGGCAAGAGCTTCAGCACCGCGACAAAACCCTCAATCCCGTCCGCCACCGCCAGGTTGTGCTGCGTGTACCTTGTCGGGTTGATCACGCCGGCCGGCTTCGCTTCGCCGGTCTCAATGCTCTTGAGCAAGTCGGTTACTTGTTGCTTTCGTTCGGCGGACATAGCGGACTCCTTTCGTGACTTGATCTGCTCTGACGACTTGACTTGACCAGACACTCCAGCCGCGACGACGACACTGAGCACGGTGGCAACGGCGGCGGTGCAAACACGATTCGGATTCATACGAACGTCCTTTCTGTATCTACAATGGTTACAGTTATGCGCAAAAAAAGACTACCGGCGACTCCCGCTCTTAACCTCTTCCAGGATCTCGGCCACGCTCACTCGTTTCATCGCCCGTTCGAGCAATCCTTGAAGCCTCTCCAGATGCTCGCCGAGGATTGTCTGCACACAGCGGCCAACTGGGCACAGCGGGTTCGGCTCGTTGGGAGGCAGCGCAAACAATTCTCCTTGCTCGACCGCATGAAAAACGTCGGCTAGTGTGATCCTCGTGGCTGGCTTCGCGAGCACCGTTCCGCCCCCCGCTCCCTCCGTGGTGCTGATCAAGCCAGCCTTCGACAACAGTCCCAGTACCCGGCGAATGACGACCGGGTTGGTGTTGACGCTGCCGGCAATGTAATCCGACGTGAGCGCCCGCCCCTCCTCATATGCCAGGAGCGTTAACACATGAACTGCGACCGTAAATCGACTGCTGTTGGTCATTGAGTGGCCACGAACTGCCAATTGCTACTGTAATCATAATAGTTACAGTTCCTCGCGTCGTCAAGCCCCTCTGGTCGATCGTCAATGGACGTTGGAGATTCGACGTTGAACGTTCGCTTGCCGGGCCGGCTGCTAGGAACGAGATGTCGCGGAAAACCGTTATGCCGGCCCGGTCAAGTGCAACGGCTGGTTCCGGCCTACTCGGCGCTGCAGGCGCGCTCTGACCGTCTGACCGCTGCCTGGTCACTTTTTCTCCCGCTTCAGAATACCCAAGACGGTCTGCTTGTCGGCGACGAATTTCTTCGGCCGTTCCTTGCTAGCCTTTTCCCCTAGGTAGTGGCATAGCTTCAGGGTGTCGCTGTCCAGTTCGTAAATCGCCAGGGTCGTCAGTTTCTTCCCGTCGTTTTCCAAGTTGATGTCCATCGTCTTCGGGTTTTGCTCAAACCGACTGTGTAGGTGCCTTGAACCGTACGCTTGTTACCCTCGGCCACAAAGGACACCGTGTCGCCTTTGAAGACCATCCGCACGGCGGCGCGTTTTTCTTTCTTCTCGCTGGCCCCCCCGGAGGAGCTAACAAAGCTCCACGTGCCTTCGAGCTTCTCCTGTTCCTTGGCATCTTCGGATCGAGCTTCCCCGTACGTCAAGAAGAGGCACCAGAGCAACAGAATCGAGTTACGAAGACACATAGGAACACTCCATACGGCCGAACGACCCAAGCTCAGCGATCCGGCCCCGCGGGACGCGTGAATTGCAACCGGAGCGCGATGGCCGGGTTCGCTGGAGCGCATAGTTAGGTGTCAGCATACTTCAACAGCTCTCTGTAATCCTTGAGGACAGTCGCAATCGCTCTCGCTGGGTCATAACTCTCATCGGTCACTTCATCGTGGTAAATCCGATAGAGTGGCCCGCCCTCACCGTCGCGGGTGTTGATAAAGTATGGGTCTCCAGTCCCGATGCCGCAACGACCGACGGGCACAAACCCTGCCTTGGAAACACCAATCCCCGGATAAAGTTCGGTCTGCTCAACGCGGATTCCGCGCTCGTCGAGAATCTCGATCTCCGCTCCGTCGCCGGACAAGTCGCTCTCAACTGGAACGGAGAACTCGCGCCCAATCAAATGGTGCTGCTCAAGGAACGTCTGCCAGTAGGGAGGCATACAATGACACCTAACGGATCAGTTCAACGGCCGGCTGGGCGATGAGCTGCGTTGGAACCTCAACGACCGTTCCGCCCGGCCGGTCCGTTGAGTGCGTGGTTATTCGGCGGCCGGCGCCACAGCGGCGAAGCGGAGCCGCTCCATCTTCTCCCGCACATGAAATCGAGCCATTTCCTGCTCGCTGAATGCGTATGGGGAATTCTCATCCTTGAGCCAGTGGGTCACTGGCAGGCTAACGCCAAAGATGAGCGTCGCAGCCATGTAGACGACCGCCAGTGGCCATTCCCACCACTGTGCGAGACCGTTCGTCACGACGTACCAGATGTAGTAAATGCCGAGGGGCCAATGGACAAAGACCACCGAGAAGAGGCCGGGATTGTAGATGGAGCGCATCTTCTTGTTGACCATGATCCCATGGAAAACGATCTGCGCCATGCCAAAAAGGACCGGCGCAAAACCCAGCCAGATGACGTCGGGGAAGATGATCGGAAGCACGTAGTGTGTCCAGGCGACGAACACATTGGTGACTACGACGCTTTGCCGATTCAGGGGGCATCGATCGGGCCTATCCCCGACGGGCCGAAAAACGATGTTATAGATGGCAGGGAAACCGCCTGGCCAAGCGTATTCTTCGAACTGATGGAACAGCACTGCCATGTAGCTCATGATCATCAGCTTCCGAAGCATGCTGATGTCGTTCCAAAAAACTACCAAGACGACAGCTAGAGCTACGAAAATGCCAGCCGCGACGTAGTACCAGTTCTTGCGGAGGAATTGCATGGCATTCGTCCTCTAGCCGGATAACGTGGTGCCGATCAGTGGCCGAGCCGGCTACGTCTCACCTTTAGACCGCATATGTGCGGCCTATCGTGCCAGTCGTCCTGGCTCACAAGTCGTATTCTAGTAGGCGGCTATTTCAAGGCAGTATAATCATCCGCACTCCGCGGCTCATCCCCTTCCCCCACAACGATTTGTGGAACACGACGAATTCTCCTGTTGGATATATTGACACGTACAGTAACAACGTGTACAATTGATCAAAACGGCCGCGATAGCAACTCGCTGCCGCGACGCGCTTGCCAAGTGGCTGACCTCCGCATGCGTCCAACAACGGACCACGGACCACTTACAAACCAACGGTATCGCTGGAAGGCTCGCCGCAGGCGGGTATTTCCACGAGCCCACGTCATTTGAGCCGGCTCAGCCCCGTCCTGTGCACGGACGCATCCCGATCCATCGGGGAGCCCGCCGAAGGACGTGGGCTTTTTTCATTAATACAGCAACTGATCACCGCTCACTGCCAACGGACCACTGACAACTGACAACGGACCACAATCACCCAAATGTTCAAAATTCCCAGCCCAGCCATGAACTGCCGATTCATAACACTCACCCGCACACAGCTTTACAAAAAACGCGCCGCCGGGCGACCGTCGTTCGTTTGGCATTCGCCCTGTGGCGAGCGCAGTCGAGTCGGCTTTGGCATTCGGACTGTTCTTGGCGACTCTGCGGCTTTGCGTGAGACCACTGCTCGGTACGTTACTCGGTTCATTGCACCGACTGTCACAACCGAAAAACCATGCGTTTTCCTCGGAAAATACTGCAATCCGCGCCGCGCAACCGTGCCAAAGGTACATACACTTCCCAAACGCGATTCACTGTACCGCCACCCTCAAAGACAAAAAACCGCTTTTTCCGCGGAAAAAACGCATTTTCGAGGCCTTCGGCGGTCCGTCAGCGAGGTTAAATGAGGTACATATGACCCCAATCGCACCTATGTTTTCGGACCTTAAACCATGCGTTTTCGTCGGGAATTACGCACGTCACCTCAATTCCGTACTGCGTGGTTCATCGTACCGCGCAAAAACTCCGTGTTTTCACGACCCGTTTGCGCAAAACAGCCTAGGAGGCCAAAATCAATTGCATCTCGGCACCGTCCCCAGCCGCACTCCCAATTCCAAACTCCGATCTTCGAATTCCTTACTGAACCTCGCCGCACGCGAGTCGCCGTGGCGACCTGAGCCCTGAACCCTCGCTTATACTGTCCCCCATGACCCGCTTTTCGCTGAGAACCCTAATGTTGGCCGTCGCCTTTGTCGCGCTGGCGATCGTGGCCACCAAGAACGCGAACTACACGTGGCTGGTCGCGCTGGAAATGCTCGCCTACCTGTTTCTGTTCACGGCGATCGTGGGCGCTGTCTTCGCCAGGGGCGATCGGCGCGCATTTTGGATCGGCTGCGCGATCTTCGGCTGGGGGTTCTGGCTGGCCGCAGCGCTATCGAGCTACGTTCGATTGCCTGGCTGGAGAGTGGAAGAGACCGTTGCCGAGCAACTGATTCGCGTGTTTCCGGCGCAGATGGACCTGCGAGAGGACGAGTACCTGGGAAGAATCGACGTGCAGCATATGCAGAAGATCCTCGACTGGCGCGACGGCAACAATGTCGCCTGGGTTCGCCTGCGCGATGACGAACGCATTAAGCGGCTGCCGGAGGTGACGCGGGCGCTATTGGTGATTGTCGCCGGCGTGATTGGAGGCGCGGTGGCCGCGTGGTTTTATCGGAGCAGACACGCTGGGGCTGCGCCACCCTACAATTGATGACAACTGACCACGGATCCCGGCCGCCGGGAACAACTGACAACTTACGCCGTCACCTTGAGCAAACGGCAGGCGTCTTCGTAGCCCGGGGCGCGCTTGCCGTGCTTGTCTTCGCGGTCGTAGCCGTAGGCGCTCGCGGTGACTCGCGCGAGGCCCACAAGCTGCCGCCAGCGGAAGGCGGGCCGGATCGTCTTGAACTCTTCCTGCACGGTCTGGAAATACTTCTCGCCGTGCAGCCGGCCGTCCTCGCTGATCGTGTACTTGAGCATCCGCTGGTACACGCCCTCGGGTGCGTGACCCTGCTGACCGTAGAGGGCAATCGCGGCCGCGGCGCGGCCCTGATCGTTGTGTTGCACCGCGTCTTCGGCTTCGGCGAGCAGGCCTTCGGCGTCGGTCGCCTTAATCGCCGCGCGGTGCTCGTCGGTTGGATACGCGTCGGTGTTGAACGGCGTGTGAGCCGCGGAGTGATAAGCGGCCACGATCAAGCCCGAGACGGCGTGCAGCGGCTGCGCGATGCGTGCCATCTGCCGCCAGGCGTTGGTCGCGTCGGACGAGTGGACGCCCGGCGAATCGCCGTGGGCGCGCCACTTGTCCGGCCCCTGACGGAGTACGAGCAGGTTCGACGCGAGCGAGATCGCCTCGCCGACGACTTCGGGGCTGATGCCTTCGGCTAGCGCGGCAGCGGCGGCCTCGGCCGATCGCTCGGGCGGGCCCTTGTAGATCGTGTTGGCGAGCTCTTCGACGGCGGCGTCGCCCGGATCGCGCGTGCCGAGTTTTTTGCCGTCGAGCTTGAACTGGCTGAGGATTTTGGGCATGACCGCGCGGATCTCGGACTCAGGGTATTTCTTGACGAGCCGCGGCGCCTCGTGACTGCAGCAGAAGCGGACGCACTGACGGAGGATCGCGTAGGCGTAGTCCTGGCCGAGCAGCTTGGCCAGGCCGTGCGTGCGATGGGCGAAAACGTAGCGATGGACGTTGACGTCGTCCTGCATCACGGGCTGAAGGGCGTTGAACATGACGTCGACAGGAGCGTTACGAAGGTTGGCGAAGAGCTTTTCGCCTTGATCGACATCAGCTTTTCGGCAGGCGTCGCGGATTGCGATCTCGACGCCGTCGGCAGTGGCATTTTCGACGGTGGCTTCCTCGGCCGCGTGCATCTGGCGGAGGATCTTCTTGGAGGGGCCGCCGAATTGCTGGATCTGCTGCGAGTTGCGATAGAGGACCTTTAAGATCGGCAGAGGTCGGCGTTCGGTCGGCAACAGGTCGGTCATCATCAAGGCCGGCAGCATGGCCATTGCGGTGTGGAAGCCGACGTAGTCTTCGCCGCCGAAGGTTTCGGCGTTGGCCAAGGCGCCGGCGGCGGTCAGTTCCTTGAGGTCGGTCTCGCCGCTGTCGAGCTTGTCGATGAGGATCGGCTGGAGCTGGTCGGGGGGGGTGCTTTGCAGTAGGTCGATCAGGGCGTCGTACTTGCCGAACGCGAGCGAGTCGTCGCCGTCGTCGGCGAAGGCGGTCCGGACGCCGAGGTCGTGCGAGAGAGTGGCGCCCAGGCCGGCGATGAGCATTCCTCCTCCCACGGATTCCAGGAAATGACGGCGAGTGGTAGCAGTGCGGGCGGGGGCGCGGGCCATGGTTTTTCTCCTGGCGAGAGGTGTTTATTGGAGCTTAAGTGGAGGCGTCTGTGTTTTGCGGATGTTTGACAATGCGGCAGTGACTGGAGCTAAAGCCGGAGTTAGCGTGGGGCGCTCAGGCGGGGGTGGCAAAACACAGCCACCCGTCCAACCTCCCCTATATAGAACGCATGGGCGTTACACGGTCAAATTCAGTCGCCGGTTCGTGCAGAAATATCGCCGATTTCAGCAGTTGTAACGTGCCGGCGTTAAAATGGGTGGGTGTTTGCGCGGGGGAATGAAATGCCTGAAACTGTGTGCCCTGAGATCGTTTTGTTGCGGGCGTTTGCTGTTGGCATGGTCAGCGGCGGCCGGTGGGAGAAAATCGCGGCACATGTCGAGGGGTGCGCAGGATTGTCTTTCGCGTCTTGAGAAGTTGGACAGCGCGGCGGATGAGCTGGTGGGGCAGCTTCGGACAATGCCGGCGGGTGAGAGCGAGCAGAACGGCGACAACGACCGCTGGGTTAGCTCTGTGCTCACTGAGCGGGCGACGGACGGTCGGCGGGGACGGCAAGTCGTGGCCGATGTCGGGCGTGAGCTAGTGCGGCGGCTCTCCGACGGGCCGGTGTGGCTCGATCGCTTTGAGCTGCAGGCGGAGCTGGGCGTTGGGTCGTTCGGATATGTCTTTCGCGCGTGGGACCCGGATCAGGAGCGTACGGTCGCGCTCAAGGTGCAGCGGGCAGGGAGCTTTGCGACGCGCGAGGAGAGCTTGCGTTTTTTGCGCGAGGCCCGGAGCGCGGCGCGGTTAAAGCATCCGGCGATCGTCTCGATCTATGAGACAGGGCAGACGGCGGACGGGGTTGGGTATTTGGTCTGTGAATATATTGACGGCGTAACGCTGCAAGAGCGGCTGTCGCGCAGGGCGCTCGATTGGCATGAGGCGGCGGAGATTGCCGCGGAGCTGGCGGATGCGCTGCAATACGCACACGAACACGGCGTGATCCATCGCGACGTAAAGCCGTCGAACATCATCATCGACAGACGCGGGCATGCGCATCTGATGGATTTTGGGCTGGCGAAGCAAGAGACCGGCGAGCTGACGATGACCTCGGACGGTCGCGTGTTGGGGACGCCGGCTTATATGTCGCCGGAGCAGGCGCGGGGCGTCGCACGAGGTGGATGGTCGGAGTGATGTGTATAGCCTGGGTGTGGTGCTGTATGAGATGCTCACAGGCGAGCGGCCGTTTCAGGGGGATCGGCGGCAGTTGATGGTGCAGGTACTGGAGGGTGAGCCACGATTGCCGCGGAGCGTTCGCCCGGATGTTGAGCGGCAACTGGAGGTGATCTGTCTCAAGGCGATGAACAAGTCGCCGGGGCAGCGGTATCAGAGTGCGCGCGGGCTGGCCGACGACCTGCGGCGGTACCAGCGTGGGCAACCGATCTTAGCGCGGCCGATGGGTTACGTCGAGCGGACGCTCCGCTGGTGCCGGCGGTACCCGCTGGCGGTCGGCGTGCTGTTGGCGGTGCTGTTGGGGTCGGTGGCGGGGCTCGTGTATCTGTCGAGCTTGTCGGAGTATTTTGTGCGACAGACGGCGCTGGAGGGCGCGCGGCTGGAGACGAAGATGCTCGACGAGGTGTGGCGGTTTTACAGCGATGAGATTCAGGACATTGATTCGGCGAAGTCGAACATTGCGATCACGGAGAACTATCGAACGGTGCATCCGTCGTTGCCGTTGCCGGCGACATTCGCGATCGATCTGGGTGAACGGATCAGCCAGCGCAGCCCGGGGATGGCGGTTCGCGTGTTTAGCCGTTACCCGTGGCCGGGCCGGAGGAACGGCGGGCCGCAGGATGAGTTTGACGTGGCGGCGCTTGCGTGGCTGGAGGCGAGCGCGCAGGCGGGTGTTGAACCGGCGGCGGAGTACGCGAGCTTTGTCACGGAGGGGGCTCAGCGCAAGCTCTTGTACTATAGCGCGCGGCACATGGAGGAGAGCTGCCTTGGTTGCCACAATCACCCGGATGGCAAGAGCCCGAAGAAGGACTGGAAGGTGGGGGACGTGGTGGGCGTGATGAAGATCGTTCGACCGCTGGACCGCGAGATTGACAACACGCGCGGCGGGCTTCGGGGGGCGTTTGTTTTGATGGGGACGATCGCGGCGTCGCTGGTGATCGTGAGCGTGGCGGTGACAATCGTGGCGCAGCGGCGGCGAAAGGCGGCGGTATGACGGCGGACAAAAGCATTGACGATCGCGCGCGATGTGGCGTCTCGACGTCGCGGAGCCTGCTTGCCGACGTTCAACAGGATGATCAGGCGGCGTGGGGTCGGCTGGTGCATTTGTACGCGCCGCTGGTGGCGGCATGGTGCCGTCGACTGGGTGTGGCCGAGCAGGACGTGGTGGATATTTTGCAGGAGGTTTTTGCGGCGGTTGCGAGCAATCTGGTTCGGTTTCGCAAGGAGCGGCCGCACGACACGTTTCGCGGTTGGCTTTCGACGATCACGCGGAACAAGGTGCGGGACTATTTTCGGCGGCGAGCCGATCGGCCGGCGGCCGTCGGAGGAACGGAGGCATCGCTGCGGCTGGCGCAGGCGCCGGATGTCCAAGCGATTGCGCGGGAGTTTGACGCGGCGGAGGATGCGGCGTTTAGCGAGGTGCTTCAGCGGGCGCGTAGAGCTGATTCGTGGGGAGTTTCAGGAACAAACGTGGCGAGCGTTTTGGAGCGTGGTTGTTGAGGGAAAGGCGGCGACGGATGTTGCCGTCGAATTGGCGATGCAGCCAGGCGCAGTACGCGTTTGCAAGTCGCGCGTCTTGTCGCGGCTGCGGCGCGAGCTTGGAGACGTCGAGCACTAGCGGATTCGTCGCCGAACAAGAACCACTGCGATCAGACCGAGAAATGTCAGTAACCAAGTCGCCGGCTCAGGTACGGCGGCGAGGTTCGCGTGAGTAAGCGGCGCACCCTGAAAAAAGAACGCCTGATCGACGACAGTGTAGTCGTCGAAGTTGATCACGCCGTCGAAGTTGATATCGCCGGTCGCCCAGCCGAGGTTCGGGATCAAGCCGAAGAACGCGTTGTCCATGCCGACGTAGTCGTCGAAGCTGACCAGGCCATCGAGATTACCATCGCCGATGTAGGTGTACTTCACGAGCACATCGTCGGGCGTTACGGCTTGTCCGCTGAACGTGGTGTAGGACGAACCCGGTAACCCTGTGAGGATATCGATATCCGAGTTGCGGATCGCGCCAAGACCGACCAAGTCAAAATTTGAGGCAACGTTGGCCGTTCGCGCCGCGGAACTGGTAATGCCGGGCCCGTTCCAGTTCGTAATGAAGTTTCCGTCCACGCCGTTTTGAGCACTCGCGATGTCGTCCTGGATTGCGTGGTGAACGGCGTCCTTGTTGGCGGCGGTGGCGCGGACAACCAGATCGTTGTTGTTCAGGTCGAACCGGCTGGTCCCGTTCACACTCAGTGTGCCTGCGACGGATGTGCCGGGATCGCCTCCATTAGGGGCAATGACCAGCGAGCCGGCGTTCACGGTGAGTGCGCCGCGCGAACGCGATTGGCGATGACCGTGCCGGCGCCGGCTTTGTTGATCGCGCGGCCGGGACCATCGAGCGGCCCGCCGATCGTCAACGGCTGAGTGCTGTCTTGCGTGATGACGAGATCGCTGGCAATTGTCAGCGGTACATTGATCGCATGGGCTCCGTTGCCGTTTGTGTTTTGAACTGTGATCGTAGCGTTTCCGGCGCCAGAGGCTTGAAGCGTGATGGGACCAATGCCCGACAGCGTGTAATTGTTGTTGTCGTTGAACTTGAGCGTGCCGACCGTCACTGGTGCACTTACTGTCACGGTGCGGTCGGCGGTGATAATTGCGCCGAAGGCGGCCGTGTCGCCTACGCCGGAGGGGGCGACGCCGCCGGTCCAGTTGGCGCCGGTGGCGAACTGCCCGTTAGCGTTAATATTCCAGGTCTTCTCGATCGGCTGCTGGCCGATGACCAAATCGAATTCAAAGTTTTGCGTGCCCGAAAAGCCGCCGAGCAACGTGAGATCCTGGCTTAAGAACGGCAATGTCAGCGCGGCAGGGGCGATATTGCCGAGGTTGTGGATGCCATTGAGTGTGGGGCTGAAGAAGTTTTCGCTGACCTCGTTGTTGGTATTGGTGAGGAACGTTGTTCCGCCGATGAAGCTCGGATTTGCCGCCGTGAAGATTCCGCTATCGGATTGCAGGATATAGGAGTTCAGGCTTCGGCCGTCTGCATCGATGGTGAAATTTCCCGTAGCGGGGTCGTAGACAATCGTGGGCTGTTCGCCGCCGTTTGCGAGTGGATTCGTTTCATACGACAAGTTGAAAAAGGGTGACGCTTCGAGCAGGTCAGTGGAGGTCACCGTGCCGTTGCCATTCCAATCGCCTTCGCGCCAGGTCGCGGTCAATGCGGTATTGAATTTTGGCGTCGCTGCCGTCAGATCAACATTGTTTACGGCGCTGTCGAAATTGGCATCGCCGGGGCGTGCGAGCCCGAGGACCACGGAATTGTTTTCGTACAAGACTGCAAACCGACGATTTTGGCTAATTCCGCCGGGCAAAGTTGTCGTGCCGAACGTACCGGTCAGAGTACCAGTGGCGTCGGCGTCGGAGTTCGCTTGCAACAACGTGAATTGATGCGCGCCAGTGGCGGGGACGTTTGTGGCTACGACTTCCAAAGTGGTGGCGGCGGGGGAGGGATCGATAACAACATTGCCATGCGCACGAAGTGCCGTGTGCGCGGGACCGGTAATTTCGGCGATCAGCTTTGCCGTACCACTGACCGTAATATCGACGTGGCGTTGCGGCGTCGCGTTTTCAGGAAGTGCGGCGAAGTAGATGCCGCCTTCTTTCGCTCCGGTTAAATCGGTGTAGCCCTGACCGATATTGGTCGTGGCCGCGCCGCCGGTGACTTTGAATATGCCGGGGCCTTGAATCCCGACAACCAGGTTGCCATCGGTGTTGAGCGAGCCGCCCGAGAGGTTGTATGTGCCGCTGGGGGTCGCCACATCACCGGGATTGCTGATGGTGGCGGTGTTGACGCCGTACCGCAATCCGTCCACGAAATCACCGGAAACAAAGAGATCGCCGCCGGTGCTTCGCCAGCCGGAGAGGTTGGAGGTGGTGTTCACCGTATCCCAGGCTTCGTCGTCATCTTCGGCTTCACGATAGGTGCCGTTTCCGATCGTGCCCATGGCGCGCACATTGAGAGTGCCGCCGGACTGATTGAAGACGCCGTTGGCGCTGAAGCCGACGCCAACGACGCGTCGGACTTCGAGAGTTCCGCCGCTGAGGTTGTATTCGCCGGTGCCGCCGGACTCGATGCCGAGAATGAGGGCCTTATCGTTATACGTTCGGTCGCCGAGGTTGGGGCCAATCAGAAGGTTTGGATTCTCGCCGGGGCCCAGGAAGTGGTCCACGCCGAAGTTGACGACGCCGACTCTCACCGTGCCCGCGGATTGATTGACGCGGCCGGTTCCCGTGCCGCCGCCAAGCACGAAGTGATCGCCAGCCTCGACCAGACCGGTACCGGTTACGTTCATAACCGCCAGACCGCTGGGATCGGGGTTGTTGTCTTCCGTATTGTTCAATTGCAAATCACGATCAACGTAGAGTCGTCCGGCGGAGACGTTGATGGTGGCGGTTCCCATGGAGCGATCATCGTGAGTAGGTAAGTTACGGCCGACAACGACTTCGCCGCCGGAGATGTTCAGGGTGCCGTTGTCGTCGGCAGTACCTTGGTCAGCGATGTAAAAGTATTCGGGAATTCGAACCAAGCCGCCTTGGACGTTGAGCACGACGTTGGCATTCCTATTCGGGTCGTTGTCGCGGACGAGAAATAGATCGCCTCCGTACTCGGGTCCCTGACCGTAGCCGTCACCGGTGACCGTGCCGTCGTTCTTGGGGCGGAATCCGTATGTTGAATTCGGCGCTGCCTCCCAACGGCCGCCTTCCAAGAGCGCCGCCGCTAATCGTATAGGTCGTTACGCCGTGCCGTGAGATATTGAAGTCTTGACCTCGGCGAAGGACGCGCACCGTTCCGCCGGTATGCACGACGGTGGCCGTTCCCCCGTTGGTGCCGATCTCGAAGCTCGTGCCACTTGAGAGACCGTCGCCAATTTCCAGCGTTCCGCTATGGACGCGGAAATGGCCGGAATTTCCCACGCCATTGGCAAAAACCGCTTGATTGACTTGAACGGTGGTGATCGGGTTCACGACGCCGATGATCCCCGAAGTATTCAAGGGATCGAACACCGCGGTGGCGCCGTTGCTGACGTTGTAGTTGTTTAGGGCGGGAGGAAGGCCGTCGCTCCAATTGCTTCCAGTTTGAAAGTCCAAAAGCGTCGAGCCTGGGGGCGGTACCAGCGGCGGCTGTGCGCCGGGGGGCGTAATCCAATCGATGGCAAGTGCTCGCTCGCACCATCCCGCGAAAAGAATCGACCCACACGCAAGTGCCAACACGAATGTCCTGGCGTTCATAGAAGTCGCTCCTTGAGCTTCATGCGGAGAAAACGGCGCGGGCTTCCGACGGGTAACGAACCCGAGATGCGTTGACTCGCTAGAAAAAACGCCCGCCTGACTTGCGAGCCGACGCGAAGGCGCTTGCAGCTCGCCGCCGACATTCGGGTCGCCTATGCACCCATGTTATAAGGGCAACCTCCGGCGTTTGGAAGCAAATAATCGTGAGTACGCGATGAATTCTTAGCGAGCGGTCAGCGTTCCGACAGATCTTGGACGCGGTGTCGGTAGTGATTTGGCGGTCAGCAACTGTGCTCAAGCGCAAAAAAAGCGGCCGGTTGGAACCGGCCGCTCGTATACTCTTAAGGAGTAGCGTGTCTTAGGCACGCTAGCGACCAGTACTACTTAGCACCGACCAATTGCTGCTTTTTCTTTTCGCTGACGATTTCCTGCTGGATGCTGGAAGGCACGCGGCGCGTACTTGGCGAACTCCATCGTGAAGGTGCCCTGCCCTTGCGTCATG
The DNA here is from genome assembly GCA_963829655.1 of Pirellulales bacterium. Taxonomy (GTDB): domain Bacteria; phylum Planctomycetota; class Planctomycetia; order Pirellulales; family JALHPA01; genus JBBDYH01. The sequence continues at coordinate 2,002,296 of CAWHJG010000002.1, read as the reverse complement.
CTGCGAAGGTCGGTCGAGTAGCCGAACGTTTCAGCGAGCGGCACCTCGCCCTCGATCACGGCGGTGTTGCCTTGCATCTCGGTGGACATGATCATGCCGCGGCGGCTGGTGAGCTCGCCAGCGACAGTTCCCTGCCACTGCGTGGGCACTTCGATTTCGAGCTTCATGATCGGCTCCAGCAGCACCGGCTTGGCGTCCAAGGAACGCTTCGCGGAAGCAGTTGCGGCCGCAAATCTGGAACGCCATGTCTGAGCTATCGACCTCGTGGTACGAGCCGTCTTCAAGAATCGCGCGCACGCCGACGATCGGGTAGCCGGCGATCGGCCCCTTCGATAATGAATCTTTGAATCCCTTATCGACCGAGGGAATGTACTCCTTGGGGATGCGGCCTTGGATGACCTTGTTCACGAACTCGTAGACGCCGTCGTTGGGCGCCTCTTCGGTGCTTTCACCGAGCACTTCCAGCCGGCCGACGATGTGAGCGTACTGACCCGAGCCGCCGGTCTGCTTCTTGTGCTTGAAGTTGTAGGCCGAGGTCGCAGTGGGCGCCTCGCGGTAGCTGACCTTGGGCGCGCCGACCTCGACATCGACCTTGTACTCGCGGCGGATGCGCTCGACGTAGATTTCCAGGTGCAGCTCGCCCATGCCGGCGATTAACGTTTCGCCGGTTTCTTCGTCGGTCGTAATGCGGAAGGTGGGATCCTCGCGGCTGAAGCGCTGAAGGGCCTTGGCCAGCTTGTCGGTCGTCTCGCGGCTCGTTGCGGTGATCGCCATCTTGATCACCGGCTCGGGAACGAACATGTTCTCGAGCGAGCAGTATTTGTGCTCGCTGGAGTAAGTGTCGCCGCTGGCGGCATCGACGCCCATGATCGCGACGATGTCGCCGGCTTCGGCGGAGTCGATTTCCTCGCGCTTGTCGGCGTGCATCTTGACGATGCGGCTGAAGCGCTGCTTCTGGCCGGTGCGCTGGTTGAAGTAGGTCTCGCCCTTGGAAACCGTGCCCTGGTAAATGCGCGTGAATGTGAGCTGGCCGTACGGGTCATCGACGATCTTGAACGCCATGCCCACGAACGGCTTGGCGGGATCGGGCGTGAGCGGCATTTTCTCTTCGGGATTGTCCCACTTTTTGGCGACGACTTGGCGCTCCATCGGCGTGGGCAGGTAGCGCACGATTGCGTCCAAAAGCGGCTGCACGCCTTTGTTTTTGAACGCCGTGCCGATGAAAACCGGCGTCATATCTTGTTGTTGAACGGCGTGCTTGACGACGTCGTGGATCAATTGCTCGGGCACCGGCTCTTCGGAGAGCAAGAGCTCCATCAGCTCGTCGCTGTACATGGCGAGGGCTTCGAGCATCGTATGGCGGGCTTTTTCGGCTTCAGTTTTGAGGTCGGCGGGAATGGCTTCATGGCGCACCTTCTCGCCGTTGGTACCGTCGAAGTAAATTGCCTGCATCGTGATCAGATCGATCATGCCCTGGAAGTTGTCTTCCTTACCGATGGGGTACTGCATAAGCACCGCGTCGGCTTGCAGCTTTTCGCGGACCTGATCGACCACGCGGAACGGGTTGCTGCCCATGCGGTCCATCTTGTTGATGAACGCCAGGCGCGGAACGTGATAGCGCTTCATCTGCCGATCGACGGTCATCGATTGCGATTGCACGCCGCCGACGGCGCAGAGTACGAGGATCGCCCCATCGAGCACGCGGAGCGAGCGCTCGACTTCTACGGTGAAATCGACGTGGCCGGGAGTGTCGATCAGGTTGATCGTGTTCCCTTCCCACGAGACCGTGGTGGCGGCGCTGGTGATCGTGATCCCCTTTTCGCGCTCCAGGTCCATGTAGTCCATGGTGGCCCCGGCGCCGTCCCCCTTCACCTCGTTCATGCGGTGAATGCGGCCGGCGTAGAAAAGGATCCGCTCGCTCAGGGTTGTTTTACCCGAGTCGATGTGGGCGGAGATGCCGATATTGCGAACTTTGGATAGGTCCATAACCGTTGCCTCGATCTACGTTCTAGCGACTGATAGTTGTACCGCCAGCGGATGGGTTCCGTCAGCCCTGCAAATCCGCCGCCAGCAGATGCCGTTGGCCGCGTGCCAGGCGAGAAACCGGCGTCCCAAGCGTTCCGCTCGGGCCGCCTTGGGGAGCCTGCCGCCGTCGGTACATCAAGACGGAGCAAGCCGCCTGGTGGGAATGCTTAAGCTCTTATCGTACTCGGTTTTCCGACGGGGGAAAGGGCAGTTTGGGGCGGCGACTTTGCGGGTTTTTCCGAACAAAGGGTAAGTTTGGGGCAGTTTGTAGGATGTTTTGCGACGGTGAGTCTACCGGTCGGGCGTTGTTCGAGAGTGTGCGGGCGGTTAGTTTGCTTGGACAAATGGAGCCTGTATGCCTCAACCCCATGATGCAACCCAAGATAGTACGCAGGACGCTGCCAGTATGTTCAGCAATTCTTGGTTGGTGTACTTGCTGCCGTTGGCGGTGTTTCTGGTGGCAGGCAGCTTTGAACCGCTCCCGCCGGCGGCTGATGCCGAACCGAAAGCCGGCTGGCTCGATCTGGGAATTCGGTATGAGCACTATCCGTGGGTGTATACGGCAAAGATTATTCTCACGGTGGCGTCGATTGCGGCGGTTTGGCGATGGTACCCACCGGTGCGGCGGATCAGTCCGCTGGCGCTTTTGGTGGGCGTTGTCGGAGTTGTCGTTTGGATCGCGCTGGCAAGGCTGCAGCGGTGGGCGATACCGGCACTGGGACTGGAAGAGCAGTTGAGCTTTCTGGCGGTCGGCCAGCGGAGCGCGTTTAATCCGCTCGAACAGTTGGCCGATCGGCCGGCAGCGGCCTGGGGATTTCTGGCCGTGCGATTCATCGGGCTAGCGGTTGTGGTGCCGGTGATTGAGGAGATGTTTTTGCGCGGGTTTTTGCAGCGGTACTTTGTGCGGAGCGACTGGTGGAATGTGCCGATTGGCACATGGGACAAGGTTGGATTTGCGTGCGCTGTTATTTTTCCTGTGCTCATGCACCCGCAGGAGGCGCTCGCCGCGGCGGTGTGGTTCGCGGCGGTGGCGTGGCTGTTGGTGCGGACGAAGAACGTGTGGGACTGCGTGGTGGCGCACGCCGTGACGAATTTGCTTTTGGGTGTGTATGTGGTGGTGAGGGGGGAGTGGTGGTTGATGTAGGGTTCGGTGTTCAGGGTTCTGGCAACAACCCGAGTGTAACCAGTTTTTCCCGGCATTCGTCGCGTTCGCGGGAGCGCGTGAGGTCGGCCCAGGTGGGGTCTTGAACGGCGAGGAAATCTTCTTCGGCCGCTTGAGCGCGGTTCTGAGAAGCCAACCGAGCAGCGAGTCGCTGGATCACGCCGCGGTCCAGACGTGTGAGGAACATGCCCTCGAGCCGATAATCGACAAACGCTTCCCACACCAGCGGGAAAAGCGGCTGCACGATCTCTCGTCCGATTGTCGTGGCATAGTCTCGAATTTCTTCTTGCGCGTGTTCATCCATTCGCAGCGCCAGAAAATGCAACAGGTTATGCAGGTCGATCTTCCAGTAGGCTTCGGTGTAGGTGGAAAGCGGCAGGTCTTTTCTAGCCTGTTCGCGTGCGACGCCTTGGCCGATCCGGTCCTCGTACAGTTTGCGCGCGGCGGCTTGAAACTCAGCTTCGCTCGCAGAAAGTTTTTCGCCCGCAGCGCGATCAGCGGCGCGCCGCTACCTTGGCGGTTGGTGGCGGCTTGTGTGCGCCATTCGCCAGGGGGCGTACTCTGTGTGGCGTCGATCGCCAGCGAATAACGCGTGCTGTACTCGTTGACGTTGGCCGTGCGGTGGCGGATCCATTGCCGCCAGCAGTCCATCGGAACGCGGACAAGCAGTTTCAGCTCGGCCATCTCAAATGGTGTCGTATGGCGGTGCCGCAAAAGGTAGCGGATCAGGCCGCGGTCGTCGGACACCTTGCGCGTGCCTTCGCCATAACTGACGCGAGCAGCCTGAACGACGGCTTGGTCGTCACCCATCACATCAACGAGCGTGACGAAACCGTCGTCGAGGACGGGGAATTTTTTCCAACGGAGGGATTCGACAAAAGTAGCGTTGGTTGGCATCCGGTAGCTGGTGAAATCAAGGTGAAACCCGTGTTGGTTGGCGACCTCCCAATGGATCAACGTTGGCGCCGGAACTTGCGAAAGATGACAGTTGCCGTCACACCGCAGAGAGCCAACAGCACCGTGGAGGGTTCCGGCACGATGCGAAAGGTGGCTTTGGCCAGATAAACGTCGTACGTATTCCAAATCGACATGGTGAAGTATACGGTCTCTCCGCCGTTTTCGACGTAGAGCGGGTTCATGTACGGGGCATAGATGCCACCGGGTGTTTGTGCCGAAGTGGTCACGGTTAAGGGCGCCGACCAGGGTCCCCAGGGCAGCGGCGACTGCCGAATTTCGATCGCTGCGCGGAGTTCATTGAAATACATCATGGTCCATTGGCCGACGGCTTCGTTGTACATGACCGACATTTCGCCGACGTGCGACTGCACGAGAAGATTTGCATCGAACTCGTTTGCAGTCCAAAGGGGTTCACCCGCAACCAGGCCGTCGAAATACTGATAGGCCGACATATTCGAGACCTGTTCGGCGGGCACGCGTGCCAATTTGACTCCACCGAAACGGCCGGGAGGCGTGCCCCAGACGTAGAGAAAGTTGTCGCTGACGGCCTCGGCGGCCGATCGGAAGTTTGCGGCCACCATTCCGAAATTGCTGTTGCTGGGAAACTGGAAATCAGGGACCACCGTGAAACCCGCGTCGCCGGGTTGCCAGTACGCCAAGCCCGCGTGGCTGTTGGACCATTGCCCTGGCGGCCCCCAGAAGTTCACCGCCATATACCAGGCGTAGATTCGGTCGCCGATGCTCACGCCGCCCGTCGGAATCTCGGTAATCGAGCCGCCGATTCCGGATCGAATCACTTCACGGGCCGTCGAACCGGTCCGAAGCCAATCATCGAATACAATCCCGTTTGCGGGCTGCGTGTCACTGCTCCAGGACATTGCATTGTGGCGCCAATTTCCGCCGATGGCCGGCGTGTCTCCCGAGAATGTGTCGCCGTACAGGAAGTAAGTCTTTCCTTGATGATTCACCATGTGACCCAAGTCGGTTCCGCCAATGCCAACCTGGTTGGTTTGATTGAGCGAATTAGAGCCGGTCAACCGCGAAACAATATTAAAGCTGGTGACCGCTTGGATGTGGGCGGCATTGAGCGGTGCTGCGCCAAAAAAAGAGGCAAACAGCAAGAGCAACGTCTGGAGATGAGGTTGCGGCTTTGTGACACGACCAGGTATAGGCATTAAACGTTGTGGTGCAATCATCGAGGCGAAGTCTAACTGTGCACTCGCGGGCTGTCAAAGCGCGAGTGCGTTGCGGCCACGAGTTCAATTCCCGTACCCACGCGTCAACGCCAAGTGGTCACCACGCGGTTTGGAGGATGTCGAGCAGGTCCTCGCGCGACGGCATGCGCGGGTTGACGCGCAGGATGCGCTTGATTGCCAACGTTTTGTCGGCGAACGAGGGCAACTCGTCTTCGCGGACACCGATGTCGCGGAGCCGCAAGGGGATTCCGATTGCGCCTTGAGCTCTTCGACCGCGCGGATGGCTTCTTCGGCGGCGGCGGGGTGATCTAAGCCCTCAACGTCGCAACCGAGCAGCTTGGCGATGCGCGAAACGCCGCGCTCGCGGCCGCGCAGATTGAAGCGCATTACATAAGGCAACAACAGCCCGTTGCCTTCGCCGTGCGAGCAGTGCATGGCGCCGCCGAGCGGGTACTCCAGCGCGTGGACGAGCGCCACGCCGACGTTGGAGAATGCCATCCCGGCCAGCGTGGCGGCAAGGGCCATGCCGGTGCGAGCTTCGACGTTCTGCGGTTCTTCGACCGCGCGCACCAGATGTTGACGAACAAGCGCGATCGCGCGTTCGGCGAGCATGTCGCCCATTGGGTTGCGGCCCTGATAGATCGTGGTTTCGCCCGGCGGAAGGTCGAAGCGCTCGTTATCGACTGCGGTATATGCCTCGATGGCGTGAGTGAGGGCATCGATACCGCTATCGGCGGTGACCTTGCGGGGGCAGGAAACTGTCAGCAACGGATCGACCACGGCCAGTCGCGGGCGCATGAAATTGCTCAATACGCCGACTTTCACTTGCTCACGGTCGTCGGTGAGCACGCACGAGGCGCTGATTTCGCTGCCGGTGCCGGCGGTTGAGGGCACGCAGATCACCGGAATGACCGGGCCGGGAACCTTGTTGTCGCCGACGTAGAAGCGCGGCTCGCCGCCGTGAGCCAGCAACACGGAGACCATCTTGGCGAGGTCCATGTTGCTGCCGCCCCCGAGACCGAGCACGGCATCGGGCTTGAAACGCTGCGCCAACTCTATCGCGCGATCGACAACACTGAACGACGGCTCGGGCTCGCCGCCGTCGAACGTTTCGACGTTGATATCCGATTCGATCAACGGCGCGCGGACGGAATCGAGAACGCCGGCGCGGACCAAAGGGGCGTCGGTGACGACAAGCACGCGCTGAAAACTGTGACGTGTGGCCAGCTCCCCAAGCTGCCGGACCGCGCCCGCTCCAAAGATCAACTGCCCGGCGGAGGTGAAGGTCCAGGTGGTTCGCATTTACTTGTGCTTGGCCAGGAGTTCTTCGATTAGCTTGCCGAGCAACTGGGGATTGTCGGCCTTGCGAAGGTGATCGATGCGCGAAGCGGGCACTTTGAGGTTTTCGAGCGATTTGATGATTTGTTTCCAGCGTTTCTCGCGGGCCTTGCCTTCGGCCAGGTATAGCTCGGTGAGTTGTTCCTGGAGTTTTTGAAGCTGGATGGTGTCGAAGTGCTCGTAATAGTTCTTGATGATGTTCCGCTGGTGTTTGCTGTATTCGGGCATGGTTGCAATCCGTTGGGCAAGGTCCGACCGCCAGCGCCTAGGCTAGACGTTCTTAATCGTCGTCGCAAGGGTTGGCGGCGAGTGTCGTGTCTCGCCGTAAACCGTTGCCAGCATTGACTGAAATGAACCAAGATGCGCGACGAACCGATTCGATACTTGTCTGGACAAGTGTTTGCTCCCTGCCTATGATTCAGGTGCTATCGTTAGCCGTTTCGCGACCGTCTCCGACCCAACGACGCATACCGTATGGTGACTTCGAGTTGGCCCAATTCCGACGCGCAAGTGATCGTCATCGGCGGCGGACCGGCAGGCGCCACTACCTCCACGGTCCTTGCTCAGCAAGGCGTTCGTGTGCTCGTTTTGGAGCGCGATCGATTTCCGCGGTTTCATATCGGCGAATCGCTGATTCCAGAAACATATTGGACGTTTCGCCGATTGGGCATGCTTCCGAAGCTTAAGGGAAGTCGATTCGTTCGCAAAGAAAGCGTGCAATTTGTGAACGAGAACGGACGTCTTTCGGAGCCGTTCTACTTCACCGACTACAAGCCCGGAGAACAATCGCAGACCTGGCAGGTTCGCCGCAGCGAGTTCGATCAGATGATGCTCGACAATGCGCGCGAGCATGGTGTGGACGTGCGCGAGGGGGTGCGGGTGCTCGATGTATTGTTCGATGACGATCGTGCGACAGGCGTGCGGCTGATCGATGAGAACGGGGTTACCCGCGAAGTGGCGGCTGATGTGGTCGTCGATGCCAGCGGCCAGTCGTCGCTCATCGCCAGCCGGTTGAAGTTGCGGGTGGTAGACGCGGATCTAAAAAAGGGGTCGATCTGGACGTACTACGAAGGCGCACAGCGCGACGCCGGACGCGATGAAGGCGCCACGCTGATTTTGCAAACCAAGGGGAAGCAGGGCTGGTTCTGGTACATCCCACTGCATGACAACATCGTGAGCGTTGGCGTAGTCGCGTCGTTTGATTACCTGTTCCGCGGTCGGGGCGAGCACGAAGCGATTTTTCAGGGGGAGCTCGACCGTTGTCCGGCGGCCAAAGAGCGCGTGTCGGAGGGCCGCCGCATTACGGGGTTTTTCGCCACCAAGGATTTTTCGTACAAGTCGTTGCAAGTCGCCGGCCCCGGTTGGGTGCTGGTGGGCGATGCGTTTGGTTTTCTCGATCCGCTGTACTCTTCGGGCGTGCTATTGGCCTTGCGCAGCGGCGAATTGGCCGCTGATGCGGTCGTCGAGGGATTGCGAAAGGGCGATCTTTCCGGGGAGCAACTCGGTTGTTGGGCTCCAGATTTTCAGAAGGGCATGGATCGAATGCGGCGGCTGGTCGTGGAGTTTTATGACGGCTTCAATTTCGGCCGATTCATTAAGCGCAACCCGCATCTCAAGGGGCCGATTACCGATCTATTGATCGGCGATATGTTCCGCGACGAGTTGGATGTCATCAACGCGTCGATGGATGAGATGCGCGGCGAGATCGATCGCGAGAATTTGACCGCGGATTCTCAGCGCGTTGCTTAATCGTCACGATGCGTTGGAGCTTCGGTTTAATTCTGCCCACGTTGTCGGCGGCTCGGCGGTGATTATCGTCGTCGCGGCGGTTGTGGGATGCCGAAACGTCAGTGACCGCGCGTGCAGAGCAATCGCTCGTTGGCGTTCGTCCAGTTGTTGCTGACCGAACTTGGACAGTGAGCCGTAGAGCGTATCGCCCAGAACCGGATGGCCGTGAGCGGCGGACTGCACACGGATTTGATGCGTGCGGCCGGTTAGTAGCTCGATCTCAAGCCACGAGCCGTACTGCGTACTTCCGATGACGCGATAGCGCAACACGGCATGCAAAGCAAGGTGCGAATCGGCCGCGACGATTTCGACCTTTGGAACGCTGGGCAACTTACGGACGTAATCCTCCCACAATCCGTCGTGCGGCTGAACATCGCTCTCGACACAGACCCAGTAAGACTTGCGAATCTGTCGCCGCTCGAATTGCCGTGATACCTGGCGCAGCTCGCGCGGCGTTTTGGCGAGAACCAATACGCCGGACGCCGCGCGATCGATACGATGAGGGAGTCCGAGATACGTCCTTGGGTCATTATGCTTTGCCGCAAGCCATTCTCGTACGCGTCGCTCGACCGAATCAAACTGTCTCGGCGCCTGCGTCGGCAACCCGGTGGGTTTATTGATTACCAGCAAGCAGTCGTCGTCGAGCAGAATGGGGAGGTCGAGAAAGTTCATTCAGGTATTCGCTATACTCTATACTCTGGTACCGCTGCCGCGCGCGACCAGTTAAAGAAGTGTCCTACGCGAATGCCCCCGCTGCTTTGGCGGCAAGCAATCCGTCTGCCGCACCGCGTTGACACCATGCGCCTCAATTTTATAATTCCAAGTTGCGATCAGGCGGCAGATTTCAAGGCAATTCCGACTAAGCGGGCGGATACCCGCAAGGCGCAAACGGGAGATCGACCATGGCTGGGAACGTGACTGAATTCACCGACACCAATTTTCAAACAGAAGTGCTCGAATCGGACCGGGCGGTGCTGGTTGATTTTTGGGCTCCGTGGTGTGGCCCATGCCGGATGATTGCTCCCACGATCGAAGAGCTGGCCAACGAGAATCGCGGGTCGTTCAAGGTCGGGAAGATCAACATCGACGACAACCCGATGGCCGCGCAGAACTTCGGCGTGTCGAGCATTCCGACGGTGATGATCTTCAAGGGAGGGGAGGTAGTGGAACGATTTGTAGGCGTTCGGCCCAAGACTCAGCTTCAAGCGGCGATCGACCAGGCAAAAGGTTGAGGCGTGCGGACGCGCCTTTCTGCACACGGTCCGATTGTGATCATAGACAAACAAAACGAGCCGCGGACATATGCCGCGGCTCGCTCGTTTAGCTGATTCAGTGCGGCCGACTGGAATCGAACCAGCACGAGATTGCTCCCACCAGGCCCTCAACCTGGCGCGTCTGCCAATTCCGCCACGGCCGCATGAGTCGTAGAGGCAAGTCTATTCGATCGGGACGGAGGGTCAAGGGCCGCGATCGGCGCCTACCGTTGCTTGATCACGACAACCGAGCGGTCCATCTGGTTCGGGCTAACCGCGTGCGCTTCCTGGCGGTCACAGAGCACTTCAATCAGCTCGTTGGCGGTGCGCGCGCGGGCTTGCCACAGAGTGCGGGAAAGCGCTGCTTCGTCTAACGGCCGGCCTTGTTCGTCGCCAGTTTCAACCACGCCGCGTGTGCACATCACTAGCGCATCGCCGGCCGCGAGGTTCACCTTCAATGCCTGGATCGAGGACGGGTCCAGCAGGCCCAACGGCAGCGCAGGCCGAGCAATCGCGTTGTGTCCGTCGCTGTTGATCACCAGCACCGTTGGCCGACCAGCCGACGCCAACTCAATCTCGCCGCGAACCGGATCGATAATCGCGAGCACCGCGCCGACCCATTGATCGCCGGCGGATGTGGCGGAAAGGAGGTGGTGGAGTCGCGTGAGAACCGACACGGCGTCGTGTGGCCGTTGACCCTCGCGGCTCGCGGATCGCGCAACACTTAAGTGCTCGCACTCGGAGCAAAGCGCAGTGCGGATTGCGGCGGCCGTCAGCGCCCCGGCAATTCCACCGTCGCCGCAGTCGGCCAGAAAGACCGCCAAACGCCCGTCGGCGATCATTCGCCATTCGTGAATGGCGCCACCTAGGGCGGCCGCCTGACACGTCCAGCCCGCAATGTCCCACCCGTCGAGTGAGGGCGGCGTCGTTGCCAGGGCGTGTTGCTGTTGGCGGCTTGCCGTTTCGATTTGCCGCAAGACGGTCAAAGCCTGCACTTGTTCGTGCAGCAGTAGAGCCCGGTCGAGCTCGCTAGCCAGCCGGCCCGCGATTACTTCGGCGAGATTCGTTTGCGCGCTGGTGAAATCGCGCGATTTATCACAGAAGAACCAAAGCGTTCCCAACGGCGTTGTCGGGCTGGAGACGGGCACGCACAACGCGGCCTCACAGATTTCCGGGACATTCCACGGTCGAAACGACTGCGTCGTCGAAAGCGCGACAGCATGCCCCAGCAATGCCTCCAGGTCGGCCAGCGCCGTGGCCAGAGGGCGAGCGGGCTGTTCGAGGCGATCCGGCGACAATCCCCAACTACTTCGCAGCTTGAGCTGCGATGTGGCTTCGTCGAGCGTGTAAAGCGCGCCTCCGAAGCAGTTGAGCATTTGCGCCCGGCCTTGATGGCCGCCTCCAAGCGTGCGGCCAAATGCTGCGGCTCATCGGAGCGCAACGTGACGGGTACTTGGGCGGCCAACTCGGCTTCACGCTGCCAGAGTGTGTGGCGAAGCGACAATACTTGTTCGACAAGCTTCGCTATTGCAGCCGCAAGTTGCTCGGCACTCTCCAGCGGAATTCTCGCGGCGATTTCCGCCACGCGCTTTACAGCGCCAAGCTCGATCCTGAGATGTCCGGGAGATGCTCCTACGCCCGGATTGACCGGTGCGGACCACAGGAGTTCGGCTTTGTCGGCGGCGCTGCCATCGGCGTACTCTAACAGCCAGCCCGTTGCGGCCGAAAAGGCCTGGCACAGTGATTCTAGTCCAGCACACTGTTCGACGTCGGGTGGAGTAACCTCGAAGTCGCGCGCCTGGAGCTTCAGATAATTGGGAACAGGTTTGACCACGGACGACCAAGGGTGGACCGGTTTTTCAAGACAGTCCGTTCCCAAACGTCGTCTGCGATGGTTTGCGCGGAAGATCCTGCAAACTTTGCGCAGTCGGACCAGCATCCGTGGCCGGTAGAGTTTAACATCGACCGCGCAGTCCCCTCGGATTAAGGAAAACCAACCTACGGTCGAGAGCCTGAAAGCGCAATGAACGCGGCCAACAAGGCGCTAAATCCGTTTGAGCAGCACGCCTACTTGTCGGACTCCTTTAATCCAAGCCGTTCGAGCCAACGGCCGCGCGGGTTTGCCATGTTTGCCGCCGGTCCCACCGGCTTGTACCTGCAAGCGGTCGGCTTCCAGCGATCGCAGCTTTTCCTCGAATTCCGCCCGCTCCCGCCCGATCTTAGCCCGCTCCACGGAGATATCGACTTCCGCCTGGCGGAGCTTCTCGCGCCATTCGTCTTGGGCCTGCTGCAACCGTTCTCGCTCTTGGCGGATTAGTTCATCCTTATCGAAGAGTTCGGTTATGGCGGCTGCGCCGACGGCCACATCTCCAACCGTGTGACTTTGCTCCTCCAACAGCGCTTTGAGATCTTCAATTTCCTTGATCTTTTGCGTAACGATGTCGTCGGTCATACGAATCGCGTCGTCTATGGCGAGCCGTTCCTTCGCCCGCTCCGGCGTGTCGTCGGTGTCCGCCTCCATCTCGGCGAGCATTCGTTCCTTCATCGCTTCCCAGCTCGATCCACCTTGACCGGTCGCCGCTGCACCTCCCCCGACTTCATGTTGGCAAGTTTCTGCTCCAGCTCCGCATTCCGTTTCTTGAGGTTGCGGACGTCCTCCATGGCGAGTTCGTGCTTCTTTTTCAGATCGTGGACTAGTTGAGAGTCTTCGGACGACGGCTGGCCGTTGCCGGCGTTGGCGTTTTCGAGCTGCTCCTTTAGTTCGGCAATCTGTTCGTCGGCCGCAGACGCTTTCGTTTGCGCCCTAGCAAGATCGGCGGCGGTTATTTCTAGTTCGCTTTGCAATCCCGCAAGCTGCGACTCTAATTCGCGCAGCCGAACCAGTTCTGCCTTGGCCGCGGCCGAGTCGCCCGCCTGGCGTGTGAGATCGGCCTTCGCTGCCCGAAGTTCGGCAAGCTCGGCAGTCGCTCGATCAAGCTCGGCTTTCAGTCCCGCAAATTGCGACTCGATTTCGCGCAGCCGGGCCAGCTCGGCTTTTGCCGCGGCCGAGTCGCCCGCCTGGCGTGTGAGATCGGCCTTCGCTGCCCGCAATTCGGTTAGCTCGGCTTCCGCCGCCCGATAGAGCTCGCTAGCGGCCTTAAGCTCATCGCTTAGCCGTTCCACATGTGCTTCAGATTTTGCAACCCGATCTTCTGACTCGGCTTTGGCGGCGGCACGTTCTGCTCCTGCCGCAGTCAGCTCGGATTGGAGTTGCTCGCAGCGCTTTCGAAGCTCGGCAAGTTGCGACTCCGCAGCGGTGCCCGCTTGCGAGCCGGCTCGCGCCGTTTCCAACTCGGCTTTAATCTGCTCCAACTGACCCCTGGCGTTTTGGAGCTCGACTTTGGCTTGCTCTCTTTCGCCGTTGGCTTCCTGCAATTCGCCTTTTGCCTGTTTTAGTTCTTGTGTGGCGTTTGTCAGTACGCTGCGGACCGACTCCAGCTCCGCGGCCGCCTGCATCGCATCGTGTTGTTTTTGCGCAACGTGCTGGCGGACCGTAGCCAGCTCCAATTCGCGCTGGGAGTCGCAGCGCACGAGCTCTTCCTGTTGCGCAATTCGCTGTCCGTCGCGATCAAGCAACTCCTGCTTGGTTTGCTTCTGGACGCGATCCAGCTCAAGCTGTTGTTTCTGCAGCTCGGTGCGCAGCCGCTCTATCTCGGCAGCGTGATCGTTCGACTCGCCGTTTAACGCAGCGCTCAACTGATCGCTAATCTGATCCAGGTCGGCGTTAAGACGAGACTCGATATCGTCGAGACGCGTCTTTTGCGCAGAGAGGAACTCAGTCGCCTTGCGGCGCTGCTCTTCCCACAGGCGATCAAGCTCGCCCGTGCATTCCTCGAGACCTGTCTGGCTCCGGTCTTCCATGTTGCTTCTTGCGAGTGTGCACATTCTGCGTCGTGCTCGCGCTAGCGATGGCCAAAAGCGCGGTGGGAAATGAAACTTCGAGGCGCACGCCCGGAAGTGATCGACGTTTTCCCTATACTCGTATAGGCCATGACTTTAGTGGCGTCAAAGGCCGGGTTGCAGCGGGGGGTGGCACACCTAAGTGCCGGCGCACCTATTGCGTAATCGTCCGAGGAATCCCGCTAATTGGCGCGTCACTCCTGCCGGCCGTATCGGTCGAATCGATCAGCGCGATTGATCATTGCAATGCGCCAACCTGGGCTACCCGCCATTGTTCCACCCCAGTATCGGGATGTCGCGAGAATTCCACGAGCACCCTGACTTGTGGGGACTCGCGGCCGTCGTTGAGCAGGTAATCCAGCTCCACGTACTCCACAAGCATCTCGAGGTTTGCTAGCCTCCCTCCTTGATAAACGGGCGGTGAACCGGTAGCGCCGTGGCTAAGGCGCGCGATTATTTCGCCGGACAGGAACTCCTCGAACTGTTCAGCGCCCTCCGGATTGTTCGCATAGGCCGCCGCAAAATCGCTGTCGGTCGGCAGGCGCAATCTCGGCATCAAGGTCAATTGATGTGCCGCATGTGCTTGGCCCGCGGCCAATAACGAAAAGAAAAGTTCGGCCGCCTGCCGCGACCGACGTACTAGCCAGGCCTCGCGACAAATGAATAACTGATGGCCGCGGACCCAAACAACACGGCTGCAGCAAGGCCGATCAGTGCCGCCTTGCGCCCGATCAGTTCGTGCGGTTGCTGTGCAATCCGTACGAGCGCTGCGATTGCCAGTCCGGCGGCGACGAGTGGCAACGCCCAGAGCAAGGGGTGAGCAAACGCGACGGCCGAGAATAACCCCAATACCAGCGCAAAAATGGCGCTTGCGCTGACTGTGCGATAGCTTTCGTCGGCCGGAGGCGATTCTATGATCTGAGTGTCGCTTTTGCGGTCAAGGTGTTCCACTTCGTAATTCCGCACGCCGCGATCCGGGTGGGTTTTTCGGTCCACCAGGGATTATCTGCGAGTGAGGCGGCGCGATTACTTCTTGACTCGCGAGGTTTTCTCCGTCGCAAAGTTCTCGCGGCGCTTCATGTACGATGTAACGAAACTGCGGTTCTGCGGATTTCTTGAGATGAACACGAATTGTTCGTCTCCGCTAGCCAATGGTCCGTCGGTCGATTGACCGGCAACAAACGCGCCCCATTGCCGATCGGGCGCCGTGCCGAAGAACATCGGCTCGAACGGATTGAAGCCGCCCCCCATGAATGTTGTATGCAACGGAGACGCATGCAATGAGAACAGCGTGAAACAAATCATGATCCAGCCAATTACGGCTCCGAAGAACAGGCCACCGCCGATCTCGACGGGCTTCTTAAACCGAACTCGAACTTTTGACATGGCATCAGTAAATGCGCACAACACGCCGCAGACCGCCGCAAATAACAGCCACATCGCGACAAAGTCCCAAAAATAGGTGAAAGTTGGCATCTGTTTGTCAAGGAATTCTGCGACCGGCTCGAAGTAGTTGGTCGCGACCAGGGCCGCGATGACCACGTTGAACAACATAATCACATTGCCCCACAAGCCGCCGGCCAGCGACATGATGACGCACACAAGCCAGATGACGAGCAAGATGATGTTAAGGAGCCAGCCCATACTTCGTCGCTCTTTCTTATCTGAACCCTGAGCCCTGAACGATCTATTGCTTCAAGACCCGCAGCAATTCCTGCAAAGATGTAACACCTTTTACTACCAACAGCAGCCCCTCCTCTTGCAGTGTTCGCATTCCGTCCTTGCGCGGCTGTGCGCAGCGACTCGATTTTGGGGCTTTGCACCAACGCCAGGCGCGTGTTGTCGCCCACGACGAGCACTTCGAAAATACCTGCTCGGCCGAGATAGCCGATGCCGGAGCACTTCTTGCACGGCGGCGTTGGTTTTTCGCCGGGCACAGGCTGCGGCGGACGATACAGCGCCTCGACTTTTGCACCACCGCGGCCAACTGGCGCACGACTTCGGGTGGCGGTGCGTAGGCCTCCTTGCACTCCTCGCAGAGCCTGCGCACCAATCGCATATTCACGATCCCGCTTCAGCGCCGAGGCAAGGTCTTTCGCCTGAACCTTGAGCATTAAAACGCGCAAGATCGCCTCGACGCACTCCTTTGCCCGCACGGTCGTCAACACGAGACGATCTTCCGGAATTTGCTCCAGCAGGAACTTAAGCGTCTCCGAATTCGTGGGATCGCGAACTGCATAGGCGTTGGGATAGGTCCGCGATACTTCGAGGAGCACCTTCATCGGCGTTTCCCGCTTCATGCTGTCGTAGGCGTGCACGTGCACGTTTTCAACCTCCTTTTCCGGCCGCGCCGCGTCTTCAATCGTCACGAAGTCGCGCATGTAGCGGTCACATTCCCTTATCGCCACGTAAAACAGCGTCGATAGCCCACCCTGCGGAGGCGTGGAGTACACGATCATTCCCTTGGGCTGTGCTTGCACCCCCTTCAATTGTTCAATTACCTTTTGCCGCATGCCCAGCTCTTCAAACGACTTGAACGGAATCTTTTTGTCTTCGACAAACACCACGGCGCGCTCGCCGGTTTCCACTCCCTGTGTGACGATCTTGCCGTCGAACTTGCGGCCTCTATATTCCACGCCGAATTTGCCTTCCTGCTTAGCACGGCGCTCGGTCTCGTTGCGGCCGGCGATCTTCTTTAGAACGGCCAACATCGGGTCGGCGGCGGCGCGTTCGCGCGGCGGGAGTTCGTGCCAAACGCCGTCGATCATTAACTTCTGCGACACATTTTGTGTGGTGTACTCGAGCATGACGGCGTCGCCGCGTCGATCCAACGTGTCGGCAATCAGCTCCTTGGCTGTAACAAAGCCCGGCGATTGTCGAGCCAGGCCGAGATTTGCGCGGTTGTCGGTGTCGTTCGCGGCGCCCATCGCCGTCAACGTCACTGGCGGACCCTTGTCCGCCTCGGGCTTGGCGTCGGGATCGACCTTCACGCCGAGCTTGCCCACCAAGTCGGCCCACATGTGGCGGATGTGTGACCGGCTGAGCACTTTTTGGTGCAACTCCACTCGCTCATTACGCCACACAATAAACGTGATCAAGGGCGCCAGATAGGCCACGACCATCAGCGCCAAACCGGCCCAATACCAGGGGATGAAGAAAAACAGTGCGAAGGCCGCCGCGAACGTGAACACGATGATCGGGTTCCAAAGCGCATAGTTCCAGCCGAGCCGCAGGCAGTCCTGACTGACCCAGTCGGAGGTTTTCACCCACAAGGCGAAGAGCGCCCAAACCAACCCAATCTTCCAGATGCTGAAGTAGAAACCCGGCGCCCGACCACCATAGGGAAAGTTATGGCTGACCGTCGCCTGCGCATACACCGGCAGCGCGTCGAGCAATCCCACTAGGACGCCGATCAGGCAGAGCTTCAACACGTGAGCCATTACAAGATACCCGGCTGCGAAACTTCAATTCCTTTGAGCGCCATCTTCAGCGCCTCGACGTTGGGCGCGACTTCGAACGCCACCTGGCGATCGACCAGGCCTTTGTTGACCAGGTCCCTCAGGCTCATCGTGAAATCCTGCATCCCGTCTTTGGACGACATCTTAATCAAGTCGGCCAGCTTGTCGTCCTTTTCTTCCAAAAGCAACTTCCGCGCGGTCGCATTGAAGGTCATGATCTCGACCGTGGGCACGCGCGACACGCCCGGCTTGATGCTGGGCAAAAGCTTCTGCGCGATAATCGCCTTCATGTTGAAAGCGATCGCGCTGCGCAGCGCGGAGTGCATGTCGGGCGGGAAGAGGTCGAGAATACGGCCGATCGTCGAAGGGGCGGTGCTGGCGTGGATGGTCCCAAACACGAGGTGTCCGGTTTCGGCCGCGTGAATCGCGGTGAGAAACGTCTCCTGATCGCGCATCTCGCCGACCAGCATTACGTCGGGATCCTCGCGAACGGCGTGTTTCATGCCGATGCCGAAATCCTTGACGTCGTTGCCGATCTCGCGCTGATTGATCAGACACTTGTCCTCGGTAAACACGAACTCAATTGGGTCCTCAAGCGTGAGGATGTGCTTGCGATAATGCTGGTTGATATAGTTCAGCATGCAGGCGATTGTCGTGCTCTTGCCCGAGCCGGTGACGCCGGCCAACAGCACCATCCCCTGGTCGAACTTGCAAAGATCCTCGCAAATTGGCGGCAGATTCAGCCCGGCAAAGTCAGGGATCCAGTTATTCACGCGACGCGCCACCAAACCGACGTGTCCTAGCTGCTGAAGCACGTTCACGCGGAACCGCCATTTGACGCCGTCCACGTCCACCACATGAGCGAAGTCGCAGCCGCCGACGCTATCGAAGATGCTTTGCCGGTAGTCATTGAACATCTCGAAGATCAGTTTGCACATCTCTTCGTCTTCGATCGCCGGACGATTAATCGGCCGCAACGAACCCTTCACGCGGACGTACGGCGGCTTTCCGACCTTTAGGTGCAGGTCGCTGCCTTCGAGCTTGACCAGCCGCGAAAGAGTTTGTCGATTTCATACTCTTTCTTGTGGACGAACTTCTGGAGCTCGTGAGCGATCGCCTTCTTGGCGGCGCGGTCGGCAATGTCTTCCGCCGAACCGTTCGATGCGGCCGAGCTGTGTGATTCCATCGTGGCCATGTTCTGCTCCTCTGTTCCTGACGCTTGCCGCGACCTTGCCATCTACCTCGATGAGTTTTGAATCGTGCGGTTGTGCACGCATGGATGAGCGCTACGACGCGGCCGCTGGTGCGCGAACCGGTATGCCTCGCTGCCGCATCACCTCTTTGACTTCGGCAATTGTGCACTGGCCGAAGTGGAAGATGCCGGCCGCAAGCGCGGCATCGGCCTTGCCTTCGAGGATCGCCTCGGCCAAGTGCTCCGGCCGCCCGGCGCCGCCGCTGGCAACAACAGGAACCGATACCGCCTCGCTCACCGCACGCGTTATCTCTAAATCGTAACCACTTTTCGTCCCGTCTGCATCCATGCTGGTCAGCACGATTTCTCCGGCCCCCAAACGCTCGACCTCAAGTGCCCAAGGCACCGCCTCCAATCCCGTGGGCACGCGTCCGCCATTGATATGGACCTCCCACACCGTCCGCCCATCCTTCTGCACACGTTTGGGATCGATGTTAACGACAATGCATTGGCTGCCGAATTTGCGGGCGGCCTGCCGAACAAAGTTGGGGTCCTTCGGCGCCGCGGAATTGATCGAGACCTTGTCGGCGCCGGCGTTCAACAGAGCCCTTATGTCGTCGAGCGTGCGGATGCCGCCCCCCACGCATAACGGCATGAAGATTACCTCGGCGGTGCGCCGGACAACGTCGAGAATGATGTCCCGCTGCTCGTGGCTGGCGGTGATGTCAAGAAAGACCAGCTCGTCGGCGCCCTCGGCTTCGTAGCGGCGAGCCACTTCGACCGGATCGCCGGCGTCGCGAAGATTCAGAAAATTCGTCCCCTTGACGACGCGTCCGCGGTCCACGTCCAGGCACGGTATCACCCGTTTAGCGAGCATAAGCGAGCAAAGCTGGCGACGCGACGGAGAAGAACCGCCCGCCTTTCCGGCATAGGCCGGGATCAAGGCGGACGAAAACCACTGTACGTAGCGTCGCGGGCGCGGTCAACGGGCCGAATAATCCCAACACCCTTTATGCCCTCAATTGCTGCCGAGGCGTTCTTACGGATGAGGTATTCGGCAGGATTGTCCTATTTCGCACGCACGACGCGGAGCGAATCCGCCTCAAACCAGACCTGCCCCTTGGTTGCTCGCAGTTCCGCGACCAGCTCCACTTCCTGGGTAGCAGCAAGTATCTCGAAATCGTGCTCAAGCTTCTGCCAGCTGGAGTCGCCGGAGAGCGTGTTTGTCCGCCGACTGCCGGAAAGGCGCACTCCGGCCCCTTCGCCGCTCGTCTCGGCAAGCGCGATCACGCCCGTCGTGCGCACCGTTCCCACAAACTTATATTTCCCCGCCGGCAACAGCACCTTTGCACGCCAGCTAGCCACGCAGCGGCCGCTTGGACCAGCCTCGATGCGAAAGCGTTTAGGCTCGTTCGAACGCGCCTCCTCGTCCAGCTTGGCATCCGCGGTCTCGACCTTCGGTTTCCACCCGACGACGGTCGCCATGCCGTCGCGGTCAAACTTCAACGGCCGCGGCTCGGGTGTGTCGGCTTGCTGTTGGAGGCTTTTGGCCCGCGCGACGATCCGTTCCTTCAGATGGCGCACCTGGTTGTCCAAGTCGCGAGCCGCATCCGCGTTCCACTCGTTGACGACCGGCCGAATTCGCGCATGAACCTCGTCCACGCGTTTCAATAACCGAACCGCAGGTGAGAACAGAGGCAACAATTCGCTGATCCGATCGCGATACGCGGCGCACCATTCCGGGTTTGACAAAATCGCTTGCGGCATCATCGCGCCAGGATTATTGAGCACGCTCGTATTCGTGTCGCCGAACATCTGGTC
This sequence comes from Pirellulales bacterium, assembly GCA_963829655.1. Classification (GTDB taxonomy): domain Bacteria; phylum Planctomycetota; class Planctomycetia; order Pirellulales; family JALHPA01; genus JBBDYH01. The sequence goes on along the minus strand of CAWHJG010000002.1, from coordinate 1,982,167 downwards.
CATACCATGCGGCAGGAGCAGCATCTTCTTTGTTCTCGGGTCGAAGTAAACGCGATAGTTGTTCCGGTTGAGTGAATAGCCGTCCCAATGGCAGGCCATCAACTCCAGCGCCGTAAACGTGAGTATTTTGTCTACATCCACAAGCTCCGTGATCCGCTGCCACCGTTTCTGCGCGTCTGGCTCCCGCGCTGCATCGACCACCGCCTTCAGGTCGCTCCGGTCGTCGGGCCCATCGCCGCTGTCCTTTTCCAGATTCGTGTCGAGGTCTTGCAGGAAACCGCCGTCGTATAGGTTGCCCTTGCCATCGCCGAAATGCCGCTTCAAAAACGCGCCGTCGAACCCCTCCTTGAGAACGTAGAATCCCGCGTCGCGACCGTTGATCCACACACGAGTATGCGTGGTTCTCGGAGTGGGGACACCGGCGGCCAAAAATAACTCGGAGCAGATCAGCTCGTTGAGATACGTTGGGTCCTGCACCGAGTTGTTCAGGTGCATCTTGTCGAGCCCCTGAAATGTCTGGTGGTCGCGAAACTTGTCGAAGTTGAGCGTCAACGCCGGCTTGTCGTTGATGCCGCGAAAACTGCCCGCAGCGCCTTTGAGCTTGATTCCGACGCTGATGTATTCGGTTTTGTCGTTCTCCTTGATGGCGCAACGGACGTAGTCCCGGTTGTTTTGATTCAGCCGCTCAAGCTCCGCCTGAGGGATCGTAATCTTCAAGCGCGGGATTTCGCCGCGTTCGAAAAAATCATCGCTGGCGTTGCGTTTGCGCTCCGCCTTCTGCGACAGGGTCCCAACCTTCGCCGGCGCAGCTTGCGCCAATAGCAGAGTAGTGCTGCCGCACGCTGAAACCGTGAGCAAGCCGCTTATAAACGCCATCGCAATGCGCGAACGAAGACAGCTACTCATTCTTGTCCGACCTCGTTTATCCGGCGAAAAATAGCGCTCTTCCTTCTACTGCTTGTCCTTCGTTTTCTTGGCAGCCTTCCCTTCTCCCCGTGGCCGGACGGTTTCCCACGGCTCGACTCCTACTCGCGACGCCCACGCGTTGTACTTGGCCGTGAGCTCCTCGACTTTCTCGGGTTGCGCTCCGGCGAGGTTCTTCAATTCCGTGCGGTCTGCTTCTAAATCGTAGAGCTCCCACGGGCGGCCATGCCGCGCAACCAGCTTGAGATCGCGATGGCGCACGGCCCGATTCCCCTCGTGTTCCCAAAAGAGATATTCATGCGGTAGGCGCTCGCGACCTTCGAAAACCGGCCGCAGGCTTTTACCTTCAAGGGGCAACACATCGCGGCCGCCGACCTGGCGTGGATACTCCGCACCGGCCAGGTCCAGGCACGTTGCCAACACGTCGATCAAATGCCCCACCTGCTTCGTGATCGTGCCGGCCTGTTTGATCACCGCGGGCCAGTGAGCGATAAGCGGCGACGAGATCCCGCCCTCGTGCACAAAATGCTTGTACATTCGAAACGGAGTATTGCTGGCGTTGGCCCAGTAGATGTCATAGCTCAAGAACGAATCCGCCGGTCCGGGTGGCCCACCGGGCTGACCGCGGTTGATCCGCTCCTGGCAGCCGCCATTGTCGGCCAGAAACAAGATCAATGTGTTGTCGAGCGCGTTCTTTTCCCCGAGATTCGCCAGCACTTGGCCGATCCCCTGGTCCATCCTGTCAATCTGCGCCGCGTAGACCGCCATTCGCAAATCCCACTGCGCCTTTTCATCTTCGCTTAAGTCATCCCACACGGGGGAGGTCCGCTCGCGCGGCGACAATCCCCACTTTGCCTCGACCACGCCAAGTTCGATCATCCGTTTGTGCCGCCGCTCGCGCAGCGCATCCCAACCGTCCATGTATTTGCCGCGATACTTCGCAATGTCGCTCTCGTGCGCAGTGCAGCGGCCAATGCGGCGCTGTGTATGCCAAGTACAAAGCGAACGGCCGCTCAGAGCTCGCCGTCTCGTCTAGATATGCGACCGCGTTCTCGGTAATTGCATCGGTGACGTACCAGTCCGCCGGCGGTTGAATGCGCTCGTTGTCGTGCGCAAGTATCCGGTTCGGGTCGAGCCGCCAGTAGTTCGTGCCCCCGCTGACAAGCGCATACGACCGCGCAAAACCGCGATCGACCGGCCAGTGGCCGCGCTCTTCGCCCACGTGCCACTTGCCGCATAATAGCGTCCTGTAACTTGCGCCTCCAAGCACTTCGCCGATCGTCACGCATCGGTCGTTCAGGTAACCCTGATAAGCCGGCTTGCCAAGGTCATTGACCATGTGGCCAACACCCGCTTGGTGCGGATACAAACCGGTCAGTAGCGAAGCGCGTGTCGGACAGCAGCGGCCGGTGTTGTAGAACTGCGTGAACCGCAAGCCGCCGGCGGCCAGCCGGTTGAGATTCGGCGTCTTGATTTCCGAGCCATAGCAGCCAAGATCCGAATATCCCAGATCGTCGGCCACGATTACGATGATATTCGGCCGTTTGGTCGCGTCCTCCGCCGCTGCGAGATTGGCGGCAAGACACGCACCAAGAACGGACACGGACACAACCAGCAGTCGCCGAATAACTGGCGCAGGCCTGCGTATTGACATGCGACCCTCGCTACTAGTTCGCCTTGTTTCAGATCGAGCGCGGTTGGTTGGCGATCGTTGCGAGTATACTCGGCCGGCAAGGACGAAACTGGCGGCTTGACTTTCACGAGGTCAATGACGACAATAGTAATAATCTAAGTGAACATTGAGTTGCCGAACTGCGGAAAGGCCGCAATTCGGCACTAAGTTGCCATTCTTGTGCGGCGAAAACCGTCCTACAATCGGCTGGCTGTTTAGAATGCGCTATCGCCCGCCGACTTGCGTGACCCTACCTACCGATGCCAGACGAACCCAAGCTCAGCCCCGTCGAGACGTTCAAGCGCGAGAGCAATTACCTCCGCGGACCGATCGCCGCCGAGCTGCTGGATGGCAACGACTTCTTCGGCAAGTCGAGCATTCAGCTCCTCAAACACCACGGCACCTATCAGCAAGATAACCGCGAGCTGCGAACCGCGCGCGAGGGCCAAAAGAGCCTCAAGCAATTCTCTTTCATGGTCCGCTCCCGCGTGCCAGGGGGAAACTCACCGCGCAGCAGCTTCTCGGCGAGCTGCAGCTTGGCGACGAGTTGGGTAATAGCACTCTGAGGATTACTAGCCGCCAAGGTCTGCAGCTCCACTCCATTCCCAAGCGCAGTCTGAAGGAATGCATCCGCCGCATTAACGAGATCAAACTGGGCACGATCGCCGCGTGCGGAGACGTGAGCCGCAATGTGATGTGCTGTCCTGCGCCGCACGACGATCCGGTCCACCGCGAATTGCAAGATCTTACCGATCGACTCGCGGCACACTTCAAGCCGCGCACGACAGGCTACTATGAGATTTGGCTCCGTGACGACGCTACCGGCGAAGAACAACTCATCGGTCAGGATGGCAAGGTGGCCGAATCCAATGGCCACCCGACTGCCTCGTGGACACTTCCCGCTGGCCCGCATGCCGTCGATCCCGCGGAACCGATCTACGGTCCCGTTTACCTGCCAAGAAAATTCAAGATCGCGGTCGGACTGGCCAACGATAACTGCGTGGATCTGTACGCCAACGACATCGGCCTGATGGCTATTACGGAAGGCCCAAAGATCATCGGCTACAACGTGTTGGTAGGCGGCAGCATGGGCTGCACACCCGCCAACAAGAACACGTTCCCCGCGATCGCCAAGCGGATGTGCTTCATCCGCCCTGAGCAGGCGATCGATGTTTGCACGGCGATCGTCAAGGTGCAGCGCGACTTCGGCAATCGCGCCGATCGCAAGCTCGCGCGGATGAAGTACCTGATCGCCAACTGGGGTCTCGATCGTTTCCGGGCCAAGGTCGAGGAGTACTACGGCCAACCGCTGGCCGATTGCCACCCGACCGATGTCACCGAGTACGAAGATCACCTCGGCTGGCATGAGCAAAGCGACGGACGCTATTACTATGGCCTGAACGTTGAGAACGGTCGCCTGTTCGACGACGAGCACACGCAGCTCAAAACGGCCCTCCGCGAAATCTGCCACACGCTTTCGCCCGGCATCCGACTAACCGCTAATCAGAGTATCCTGTTCACCGATTTGGCGGCCGACGCGCGACGAGCGCATCGAGGAGATTCTGCATCGCCACGGCGTCAAGCTCCTGACCGAGATCAGCACGGTGCGCCGTTGGTCGATGGCATGCGTCGCGTGGCCGACGTGCGGATTGGCGATCACCGAGGCGGAGCGGGCCTTGCCCGGTCTGATCGATCAGCTTGAGGCCGAGCTTGCCAAGCTCGGGCTCGATAGCGAGAAGTTCACCGTCCGCATGACCGGTTGCCCCAACGGCTGCGCACGACCGTACAACTGCGATATCGGCCTGGTTGGAAAGGCGGCGGATCGTTACACGGTCTTCGTCGGCGGGCGGTTTCTTGGCGACCGGATGAACTTCATCTACAAGGACCTGGTTCCGTTGGAAGAAATCGTGCCGTCGCTCGTGCCGCTGTTTCTGTATTTCAAGACGGCGCGTGAAGGCTCTGAGTGTTTTGGCGAGTTTTGCGATCGCCGCGGCGGCGATGATCTTCGCGCTTGGGCTGAGCGCTACGCGACCCAAACGGTTGCTTGATTCAGGTCAAGTGCATTTCTTGCTTTTAGTGGACTCGCTCGTCGTTAAACGGCGTATGAACCAATGTGCTGCAAAAAGCACAAGCACCGCGGTAAGCCACCCGGCTGGCTCGGGAACCGCCCACACGTCACCGCGCGACAAAGGTGCGCCCTGGAAGAAAAACGCCTGATCGACCACCGTGTAATCGTCGAAGTTGATCACGCCGTCGAAGTTGATGTCGCCGGTGGCCCAGCCAAGGTTGGGGATCAAACCGAAGAATGCGTTGTCCATACCAACGTAATCGTCGAAGCTGACAACGCCGTCCAGGTTGCCGTCGCCGATGTAGGTGTACTTCACAAGGATGTCGTCCGGCGTCACGAGCTGGCCGCTGAACGTGGTGTACGACGCCCCCGGCAATCCGGTGATGACATCGATGTCCGAGTTGCGGATTACACCCAGTCCGACCAGGTCAAACCCGAAAGCCGTATTGAGCGAACGCGCGGCTGAACTCGTGATTCCCGGACCGTCCCACTTCGTGACAAAGTCGGGATCGAGCCCATTCTGGGCACTGACGATCGTGGCTTGAATTGCGGCATGCTCCGCATTCTTTTCCGCCGCTGTCGATCGGATGACCAGGTCGTTGTCTGTCAGATCCAGCTTACTCAATGGGCCGATCGAGAGCGTGCCGATTGCCGACGTTCCAACGTCGGTTCCGTCATTGTCAACGATTGCGACACTCCGTTCACCGACCAGTGTCAGGCTAGTGGCCCGAATGTTCGCGAACACTCGGGTGAAATTGGGCGGAACGACAATATCATTCTGTGCCGGCAGCGTCACCATCCACGCTTCCAGGTTACCTTCCGGGTTTTCGCCATCGCCGACAATCGTGAGGCCATCGGCGGATACGCCGCGAGCGTTGGTAAGCGTCCAGCCGAACATCGGGATCCCGTAATCATTCATGAGCACTGTGCGCAAATTGCGAATGCCGCTGGAGGCGTCCCAAATGAAGGCCTCTAACCCGGATTCGCCGAAGCCGGCGCCAACAATGACCGAGCCGTCGGCCGAGACGCCGTGTGCAATGCTCTCGAAACCGCCTAAAGGGATATCGCCCAGGCCGACCATACCACCGGCGCTCGTCCAGCGAAACGCTTCCCTGCCGGAAGCCGAGAACGACCAGCCGACGATTGTTGAACCGTCGGACGAGATGGAGTTGGCGCTGCTACCAGTCTCGCCCTCCGGAAGGTCACCAATGCCAACCATCCCGCCACCGCTGGTCCAACGGAACGCCTGCGAGTCGGCACCGGTGAGGTTTTCGCCCACGACGATCGAGCCGTCTCCGGACACATCCCAAGCCGCGCTACTGTCGCCGCCGGTCGGTAGAAAACCTAGTCCGACCATGCCGCCGCCGCTCGTCCAGCGGAAGGCCTCTAGTCTGCTGGGAGCGGAGGAGCCGACACCTACGACGACCGATCCGTTTCCTGATACGCCGTGCGCGCTACTATGAAACTCCCCGCCCGCGAGATCGCCTAGTCCGACCATGCCGCCGCCGCTCGTCCAGCGAAAGGCTTCCCGGCTGTCGGGACCAGTGCTGAGACTGGAATGGCTTTCGCCGACGATGACCGATCCGTCGGCGTTGACGCGCGAGGGCTGGCTGAAAAAGTCTCCGCCCGCTAGATCGCCGAGGCCGGCGACACCGCCGCTGGTCCAACGGAATGCCTCATAGCCGAATTCGGACCAACCTTTTGCAACAGCGACCAAGCCGTTGGCCGAGACGGCGGGGTGCTCGCTGGCGAAATCGCCGAGCGGCAGATCGCCGAGCGGCGTGAACGTGGCTGCGGCCGAAGCCGGCGCGGCGCGGAGCAGGCACAGGAGTGCGAGGAAACAGGTACAGCCGAATCGAAGCTTGGTGGTCATCGGACTCATCTAGGAAAGTGGCCCGCCGTGATTTTGCACGTTTTTGCAGCTTTTGCACCTTATTGGTCAGCCATGGGAGATACGTTTGTTCGTTTTTGGCGGGTTTTGGTGGATTTGAGTGAAAATGGGTCGTGAAAACCAGGGGTTTTTGCGGGTACGAACAACCACCTCACGCCGATTTGATGTGGCGCTAGTAATTGCCGGAAAAGACGTGGGGTTTTGAGTCAGGATCATGAGCGCAATGGTCGCTCGGAGTAGGACCATTTACCGCCACGACGCCAGGAAATGTGTCACGCAAAGCCGCAAGGACGCCAAGGATCAATCGCGGTCGAAGCTGGTGTGGACCGTGCGGAGGGATGGGATCCGCTGTTTCAGCGCGGCGACGCCGGCGGGTGTGACGGCGGTGTCGGTCAAGTCGATGTTTTGTAGGTTCGGCATGTTCTTCAACTCTGCAAGTCCTGTGTCGGTGATCTTCGTTCTGCTGAGAAAGAGCTGCGTGACCGGTAATCGTGCGATCACATCCATGGTCGAATCGTCGAGCGATGTACCGTGAAGGGCAAGATAGGAGCTGCCGGCCGGTGGTGGAACCAGAAGCTTAGTCAGTAACTCAAGGCCGTCTCTCGAAAGGTTCGTATCGCTGAGATCAAGGTCGATTAAATTTGGTAGGGCGGCAAGGTGACGTAGACCTGATCCGGTTATCTTTGTGCGCCCCAAGTGAAGCGAGTTGAGAGAGGAGAGTCTTGCCAGATGTGCAAGCCCATCGTCAGTGATATTCGTGCCGTCGAGATAAAGCTCTCCGAGCCCCTTTGCAAGCTCTAAATGGATAAGCACCTCATCGTCAATGAGCGCGTCGCTCAAGTGCAGGTATTCGAGCGTAGGGTTACAGATTGCCGGCAGTGCATCACCGCGAATTCGCGTTCCGCTTAGGTTCAGCGAGCGTAACGGTGGACCAGTCTTTAGACTCTTGATGCCAGCGTCCGAAACGTTGACGTGTTCGAGAGTCAGCGTTTCGAGATTCGACAGGTTTGAGAGATGTTCAATCCCTTCGTTCGTAATTGGCAAATTGGAGAGATGTAACAGACTAAGTTTGGTGATGGCTCCGACGACGATCAACCCGTCATTGCCGATTGGACTGTTGCTGAGATTCAGCACCTTGAGCTCGCGCAAATTAGACAATGATTTGAGGCCTTCAGCGGTTACGCGAGTATTGTCGAGGACGAGCCAACTGAGTTTTTGGGACTTCGCCAAGCGCCCGACGAAGCAGTCGCCGACAGGTGTATTGAAGAAATGGACAATTTCGAGGGACGACGTGTTTCCAATTTGGGCCAGGGCTTCGTCGCTGGCAGGCGAATCTCCGATAGTGAGATACATGAGGTGATCGAGTGCACTCAAATGTGCGGCATGGTCATCGGTGAAGTCCGGATTGTTGCCGCCGAGGCTACAAACGCGCTGGAAAAAGTCGTCGCCAGTGATTTGACGAAGCCAGGTGGGAGCGGGAGGTTCGGCACTTGAATCAGGAAACCCCTGATCGCGTCTTTGGTGATAAAAATCGATTCTCAGCCCGATCGATTTGAGCGCGGCGATGGCTTCCTTTTGGCGGCGGGCCTGATTGACCTTCACGCCGAGCCAGATGCAGAGCAGCGTGACAAGAAGCAACAGTGTCCGCAGGCTGATGCGGAACCAGCGGCGGCGGCGAGGCGTGACGGGGAGCATGGGATGTATTGTACGTTCTGCCGGGCTATATTCGTTACCGCCCTCGCTCGATGAGCAGGCGCAGGTGGCGCCGCGGGCGGCGCATTAACAGATCCGTAGAATGTCCAGAATGAAAGAGCCAACTCCACCAGTCAAAATCGACATGCGCATACCCGGCAAGTCGGCGCATCCGGGAGAGCTGATCGAGCGTTTGCCGGCAGGGTGCCGCTTCACGCCCGAGAAGCTGATCTTGCCGGATCAAGCACAGATCGACTTCGGCGCGATGGACGCCGACGATCAGTTTGCCGAGATCTTTCGAACGTCGTGCCGGCAGCCGGCGACCGACGACGAACTGGCGACGGTCGATGGCTATACCGTGAACGTTCTTTTGAGCGGACCCGGTGGTTCGCTTGAAGCAGCACGCACGATGATGCAGGCCGGCGCGGCCATCGTCGAGGCGGGGGGCGCGGGCGTGTGCATCGATAACTGCGCGCTGGCTCACGGCGGGCAGGCCTGGCTGGAGATGACCGAGGACGGCGGGACAGACGCATTGAGCTTTGCGTTCGTCTCCGTCATCGGGGGGGATACCGATGTGAGGACGATGGGCATGCACGTGCTCGGCTTGCGCGACATCGTGATGAAACGCAGCGACATCGAGGCCGAGGGGTTCGACATTGGCGAGGTGATCCGATACCTGGTGCGCGGCGAGAAGCCGGTCGGCGACGGTCATATATTGGCCGACCTCGCCGGCCCGCAGTTTCAGGCCTTCGCGCAAGACAGCCCTGAAGGACCGGTCGATAGTCCGATGCACAATCCGTTCGGACGATTAAGGCTGGTCAGCGTGCGGGATATTGCGGAGACGAATTAGGGTGCGGCGAGGAGTGGCACGGTCGGGAGACCGTGCCACAACGGGGTTGGGACACCGCGCCACAACGTGTTCAAACATGCTCACAGGAGCGTGAGCACGCCACGCGGCGGCCGGCTAAACCGCGTCTAGGCTCCACGGTTTGCGCATTTCGCGAGAGACCATTTTATTGGCATCGGCGTCGCCGACGAACTGCTCCTTCTCGGGGTCCCACTGGAGCTTGCGGCCGAGGCGAATGGCGATGACGCCGAGGTGGCAAACGCTGACCGAGCGGTGGCCGATCTCCGGCTCGCAGATTGCCGGCTTGCGCGACTTCACGCAGTCGAAGAAGTTCTGCATGTGGTTGTTGCTCGCATAGAGCCGCTCGGCGCCGGAGGGCAGTTCTTGTTTCAACAAGCGCCGGGTCGCTGGCTTCGATCTTGCCGCGCGTGACGAAGATCCAGCCATCGCCGCCGGTGAATAGCACGCCGTTGCTGCGTTCGCCCGGCATGGGCTTGCGCTGTGTCGTGGCGCCCGTGGGGCCGTTGAGCGGCGTGCTGTGGCAATGATGCTTGACGCCGTTGGCGTACGTGTAATGCACGTCGTACTCGCTGGGCGCGGTGAACCCGCCGGGGACGGGATCAACGAGCGGTTTGCCTTCGACGGTGACCGGCCCGCTGCGCTCCAGGCCGAGGCCCCAAAGCGCGATGTCGTTGTGGTGCGCGCCCCAATCGGTCATCGTGCCGCCGGAGTAGTCGTACCAGTAGCGGAACGAGAAGTGGCAGCGCTCCTTGACGTAATCGACCGACGGGGTCTGCCCTTGCCAGAAGTCCCAATCGAGCTCGGCGGGCACGGGCGACGTTTTGAACGGGCCGCCGTGCAGGCCGCTGGGGATGATGGTCTCGACGCTCGTGAGCTTGCCGAGGCGGCCGTTGCGGACCAATTCGCACGCGAGGCGGAAGTGCGCGTCGCTACGCTGCTGGCTGCCGGTTTGCAGGATGCGCTGTGTTTGCCGCGCGACATCGACGAGCTTCTGGCCTTCGGCGATCGTGAGCGTGAGTGGTTTCTCGGAGTAGACGTCTTTGCCGCTGCGCAGGGCGTGAATGTTGACCAGCGTGTGCCAATGGTCGGGCGTGCCGTTGATGACGACATCAACGCCTTTGTGCTCCATCGCTTTTCGGAAGTCGGAGTAGCGGCCCTCGGCTTTGAGCTCGTCGCCGACTTTGTCGCGATGGCTTTTATCGACGTCACAAACAGCGACGATGTTGCCATAGCGGGCGGCGTTCTTGGCGTCGCCGGTGCCCATGCCGCCGCAGCCGACGAGGAGCACGCCGGGACGGTCGTTGGGGGACTTGGTTTCGTCTTGCGCGGCGTGGGCGAGTGCTTCGTCGATGAACCAGCGCGGGAGTCCGACGCAGCTTGCGGCCAGCGCGGCCTTGAAGCAATCGCGGCGAGAGACGAGCGGGCGAATGAACATGGGCGGGTCCTTTGAGAGCGGGAGTCGTGTGAGGGCGTGCCGGCTGCCTTTGATTATGGCGCGCAAATAGAAACGTTCCAATACTTGTTAAAAAAAGGGGCACAGCAACGGGGTCGAACGCAACAACACCACTGAAATCCGTTAGCTGGCGCTGATTAGAGCGGATCACCGAGCATGCCACACGAATGCAACAAGTATTGATAACAAGCCTGCGCACGTCATAAGAATCGACGATGGCTCCGGGACAGGCGTAATCACGACTACCCTTGTTTCTATTTCGTCATTAACGAAGACAGCGCTGGTCCCGACGATGGCACCTGAGTCGTTTATGGCGATTGGTTCAAACCACGCAATTGTTGGATCGGCACGGATGACCGCTTCGTGAAGGCGCTGCAGGCCGGATTCGCGATCCCAAACAAATCCCCAACCGCTGCTCATCCCAACAGCCTGGCCAACATTGTTAATCCCCGAGATATGACTTCTTGGCTCAAACAGGTCTGGAAAGAATCCGAGTTCTGTAACACCATCAATCTCACTCCAAACGTAGGCACGAAAACCTTGAGGCGTCCAGACGTTTGCCGCAACTATTCCAGAATCGCTCAAGTCAGCGACGTAATACAGACTGCCGTGTGAGCCAAAGTCCAGTGGTATTGCTGGACCTGGGCCATCAAGAAAGAAGGCACGATAATCGCCGGTGGCTTCGAGCGACTGTAGAAGTCCTGCAATTTGTCCTTTGTTGTTGATGGCATCGGCTGTAATCGAGTGATAGCTTGGGATGGCCACTCGCTCTTGCAGATCGTCCATCCCATTTTCTGGATCCCAATAGAATGCGCTCTCAGAATTCCAGCCGACTACCGATCCAGAATCGTTAATATCGCTTGCGCCGCTGTAGCCAGGCACGCCGACCAAACGTTGCATACCCGTGTCGGCAGACCAGATAAATGCGTGACCGCCACTGTGTCCGACTACTTGACCTTGATCGTTGATGGCATCCGCAGTTGCGTATTCAGCTCCGGGAAATGCGCCTACATCTACCACGCCCCGCTGAGAATCCCAATAGAATGCACGAAATCTAGTCCTCCCCACAACTTGGCCATGATTGTTAATGTCAGTCGCATAGCTGTACTCGGCATTTGGTAGGGCATCCAGCACCTTAACGCGGTATTCAAGAGCGTTCGCTTGGGTTTCGGCGAGAGCGTTCGCTTGCGTTTGAGCGAGGAAGACAGTCAGCGCGAACAATCCAGAAAACCGGTTCATGCTCGTCCACTCGGGTAAGACTTAACACCGCCGAAACTTCGACATTAGCTGCGATTGCTGGCATCGTCAATCACGCTATAGGGAAGCGCTCGACTTTTTGGCGGCAGTCGGGGAGCGAGTCGAGGAATGTGCGGCCATAGGGCTTGGTGCGAACGCGGGGGTCGAGGATCACGACCATTCCGCGGTCGCTCTTAGTGCGGATCAGGCGGCCGAAGCCTTGCTTAAGCTTGAGTACGGCTTCGGGTAGCTGGTAGTCCATAAACGGGCTGCCGCCGCGAGCGCGGATAGCTTCGAGGCGGGCTTCCAATAGTGGCTGATCGGGCACGCTGAAGGGGAGTTTGGTGATGATCACGTTTTGCAGCGCGTCGCCCGGAACATCGACGCCTTGCCAAAAGCTGTCGGTGCCGAAGAGAACACTGCGTGGGGTTTCTTTGAAGCGATCGAGCAATTGCGAGCGCGGCAGGCCTTCTGCTTGCGAGAAGATCGCGAAGTTTTTTGCGGCCATCCACGGCGTGATCATTTCGACGGTGCGGCGGAGCGAGTCGTAGCTGGTGAAGAGCACGAACGCGTGGCCGTCGGTGCGCTCGACGTAGCGCTGGATCATGGCTGTGCAGGCGGCGTCGTACTCGCGCTTGTCGCCGGGGTCGGGCATGCCGTCGAGGAGAATCAGCTCGGCCTGCTCACGGTAGTTGAACGGGCTTCCGAGGCGGACGCCGCGAGCTTGTGTCAGGCCGATGCGAGATTTGTAGAAATCAAAGGAGCCTTCGCGGCCGACCGAGAGCGTGGCGCTGGTGAGCACGACGGTCGGCACCTTGCTGAAAAGGTGCTCGCGGAGGACGGGGCCGACGTCGATCGGCGATGCGGCCAGTCCAAGTTTGGGCCGGCCGCGGCGCGTGAAGCTGCGCTCGATCCAATAGACCGAGTCGGCCATGGATTGTTTTCGCCAAGCTTCGATTTCGTCGGCGAGCGAGCGGAGGCGGTCGGCGGCAGACGTGAAGTCTTGCTTTTCTTCTTCGCGGAGCGAGTCGCCATGCGTGCGGACGAGCTTGGAAAGTTTCATGAGTGCAGGGCTGAGACGGTTCTCGACGATTTCCGGTTGAGAGACGCGGCCGTTGGACTTGCCTTGGTGACCCAACCAGCCTTCCAGCGAGTCGAAAAACTCCTCGCTTCGGCGGCGGCAATCGATGACGACGCGTTCAGCGTCGGCCAGGCGGTAGGCGACGAGCAGTCCGCGGTTGGTGCGATCGTTGTAGAGCTTGTTGAGCGTGTAGTCGATCTGGCTCGACGTAACGCCGAGGCCAAGGTGGTCGCCGGCGACCTGTTCGAGCGTGTGAGCTTCGTCGAAGATCACGATGTCGTGGTTGGGGAGAATGCTGGCGCCGGCGCGGCGGAGTGCGAGGTCGCTGAAGTACAGAGCGTGGTTGACGATCAGGATCTGTGCGTTGCTGACACGGCGGCGAGCCTGGTAATAAAAACACTCCTTGTAGGTGGGACATTTGCGGCCCATGCAATTGCCGCTTTCACTGCGGATTTCGTCCCAGACTTGCGGTAGGGGGCGGAAGCTGAGGTCGGAAAGCGATCCGTCGTGCGATTTTTTGGTCCAGGCGACGAGGTCCTTGAGCTGGCGGATTTCGCTTGCATCGTAGAACAGGCTGCCCGCGCGTTCGAGCGCAGTGCTCATGCGGCGTCGGCTGACATAGTTGCTGCGGCCTTTGACGAGCACGGCGGTGAACTCGACGGGCATCACCGAGCGCAACAGCGGCAGGTCTTTCTGGATAAGCTGTTCCTGAAGGCTGATCGTGTGCGTGCTGATGACGACGCGGCGGACACCTTGAGCGTCTTCAGTGTCTGTGTCGGAGTCGCTGGGCTCGCCAGCTTTGGCGCTTGCCGGCTTGGGCGCAGGTGCGTCGGCGGTGGCGAGAATCGCCGGCACGAGATAGGCGAAGCTTTTGCCGACGCCGGTACCGGCTTCGACCATGAGGTGTTTTCTGTCGGCGATGGCCGTAGCCACGGCCTGCGACATTTCGAGCTGCTCAGGGCGCTGTTCGTACTGCGAGAGCCGCACGGCGATGCGACCTTCGGGACCCAGGATGTCGGCGGGGGCGAGCATGGGTGAAATCCCGAATGCTGGAAGCGGCAGCTTAGCGCGGTCGATGGAGCAGGTCGTATTGCCAGGTATTTCGTTTGCTGCCGCACGGTTGAGCAAGAAGCGCCGAGCGAGGACTGCCGATGGCTGGAAACCATCTACGTCCGGCGTTTGAGGAATGTATCCCTTTTCGCCGCGATGGTAGATGCGGAACAGAAGCTCTTTGCCGCGAGCGTCGGCCAGCCAGAACTCTCGAACGCCGGCCTCGAAGTACGCTTTGGGCAGCCGCTTGGTATCCTTATCAACCGACGAGTCGCTGACAATTTCAACGACCAAATCCGGCGCACCTTCAATTTCGATAAATCGACCTTCCTCTTCGCTCGACTTGGGAATTAGATTTACGCGACCGCTATCGATCGCGTCGTGTGAAATGAAAACCAAGTCGGGCTCAGCAGAAAGATTGGCCGAGATGGACGAAATGCGCGTGGTATCGGTGAAGAGGTCGCCCAGATCGTGTTGCTTCACGATTTGATCGAGCACCGACACAAATTCGACTTTGATTTTTCCGTGGCAATAGAGATCTTCCGGCGACATATCCACCTCGATTCGTCCGCCAACATAGTCGATTCGCCCGCGCTGCGGAAAGTCGTCGGAGAGGGCCCAGCGGCGGAACTCCTCGAGTGTGCGAATATCGAGCGGAATCTCTACCTGTTCTTCGAACGAAACGACGCCGGCCATTTGCACCTCCATTCGTCGCGATGTGACTATCTCAATTATAACCGGGGCGTGCCAACAGGCGAGCCAATGGTTATTGCCGCGCTTTGATCTCGAGTATCACGCTCTGTGACTCCGTGCCGGGGAGCGGATACGACGCCAGCGTGTTGATCTCTAGATTGCGCAGCAGACCGAGCGTGCGCGCGGCGGCTTGTTCGTTTACCCAAGCGGGGCCTTTGACGACGAGGATTCGTCGGAATGAATTCCACCGCGGCTTGAACCAAGTAAGAAGCTTATCGAGCGGCGCGACGGCGCGGATGACGAGCGTGTCGAATTCGTGGTCCGCTAGCAGATCCTCGGCACGCGCATGATGCACGCGGATTGGCAACGCGATCTGCCGCACGATGTCTTCGACCGCACGGGCTTTCTTGGCGACCGATTCAGCGAGCGCGACTTCGAGGTCGGGTCGGAGTATCGCGAGAATCACGCCCGGAACACCGCCGCCGGTGCCTACGTCGAGGACACGTTCGGCGGAATCGAGGAACTGCTCGAGCCACTGAGCATCCACGACGTCGCGCGTGACGAATTTCTCGTAGGTCGTGTGGCGAGTGAGGTTGAGTTTTTCGTTCCACTCCCAAAGTGCCCGCGCGTAGCGGTCGAGCAACACTGTCTGTTCTTCGGTGAGATCGATTCGATGCCGGGCAAGGGCCGCGGCGAGCGTATCGTTATCGTGAGAACTGTCAGCGGGTCGAGAATCGCCTGGGTCGGCCACGACGCCCTCTACGAACGGGTCCGCTTGACCCATTTTCTTGCCCAGTGCGCGCGCGACCCGTCTTTCAGCGTGACGACGATGTGATAGATCGACGTTGCGCGCACGATGCCGCGTTCGCCGGTTACGGCGTGTTTGACCTTCGTGCCGGCTTTGATCGCTAGTTTTTTGACCGATGGGTGCATGGCAGTTTCCGGCAATATCGGCGACAGCGGAGAAATCCGCAAGAGGAACGACCGGAAACGGCGGCCGTTGTGAGTGAGGGCACTCAGGAGCGCGGAAGTTATTTCAGCGCGCGATCGCGATTCGCAGCGGCTCGACCCACTGCTTTTGTTCCGGTGTGTAGTAGAGATATGCGCGAGGCGGGGGCTGTGTATTTGCCAGGCCATTCGGCGACGAGGTCCAGGCGGACGGGGATCTCCTGTTTCGGCTCCAAGTCGCGCCAGTACAGGATCACTTCGCGGGCACGGGTCTCGTAATAGTCGATCGTGCCGGCCTTTTTCAATTCGTCGAGCTGATCGGCTCGCGGCTGTAGCCCGGCGGGCAGGCCAAGAATCGCGACGGTCATCGGTTGGCCGGCGTCGGCGGTGTTGGTCAGCTTCGCAGCGAGCGAGACTGTTTCGCCGGACTTTGCGTCGGCGCGGGAAAGCTCGGTTGTCAGTCGCACCGGACAATCCGCGTGGCTGTTGGGAGTGCGAGCGCGATAGCTGATGTCGATCGAGTACGGCATTTCATTCTCGCCGGTGAGCGAAATCGTCAATCGGTTTTCGCCCGTGGTGAGCTGGCCCTCGAAATCGCCGAGGGTGATGGCCTGGGTGGCGTCGGCAGCGAACGGCAGCGTGGCAATCACGTCGCGGCCGCGCTTGACGACCAGATCACCGGCGGTGAGCGTGACGCGGTTGGCCTGGGAGTGGGCAACGAGCGCTTTGAGCGCGAGGATAGTGGCCTGCGTCGTGCCGAAGCCGCCGCCCGAGCGGCTCTTGACGATCCAATCGATGGCCTTGTTTGCCCGTGCATGGTAGTCGGGCAGCTTCAGCCAGGCGAGCGCGGCGAGCGCCGTGGTTTCGACGGCGAGCGACTGGCCGGAGCTACGTGTGATCGAGCCTTCCTTGCCGTCCAGATGGCCGTCGGCGGCTTGCACCTGGGCGAGCTTGTCGAGCAATTTGCGTCCAGCGGTTTCCTGTTTGCTGTTGATGGCGCTGGCGGCGGCGAGAGCGACCAAGTATGCGTCTTCCGATTTTTGCGCAAGCTCGGTCACGTGCTTTAGCTCGGCGTCGATGCCGGTTTCGCCGGCTTCACTCAATGCCCAGACGATGTACGCGTCGGCGATGTGTTGTGGGGCGGAGCCGAAGCTGTCGAGCGCCTTGGAGCTTTTCTGAAAACTGCCTTTGCCGTCGCGGCGCGCCAGCAGCCAGTCGCGGCTGCGCGAAACGAGCTCTGGATCGACGTCGTGGACTTCGGCCATGTCGCGGAACTGAAGCAAGCCGTACGCGGTAAGGGCTTCGTGTCCGGGGTCGGCGCCCCACCATTCGAAGCCGCGCTGTTTGCACTCGTAACCGGTGAGCTTTGCGTAGCCCGCCGAGAGCAGCTCCTTGCCGCGGCGCGTGAGCTCCGGGTTGCCGACGTTGTGCTCTTTCAGGTATTGGAGCGAGAGCACGTTGGGATAGTTCGAGCTGGAGGCTTGCTCGAAGCAGCCGGATGGCTCGCGGAGCATGCTGTCCATGCCGCCTTGGAGCGTGGCGAGCGTCGTGGGGTATGCGGCGAGCGTCACTTCGAGCGAGCCGGGGACGCAGTCGGCCGGCAGCTTGATCGTGACTTCCTGTTGGCCTTTGAGCCGGCCGGAGTAGGATTCGGCGATCGGGAACCCTGGCGGGACGACGCGGATCGTTTGGCGCTTGGCGTCGGCCAGCGCGCCGGCAGTGCCGCGGACTTCGATCGCCGCGTCGCCGCGATGGCCGACGACGTTGCACGCGAAGTACTGACGCCGGCGGTCGCCCGGTGGAAGGTTCAGCGTGTGTTCAGCAGCGCCGACGAGTTCGAATAGCGGTTTGTCTTGTTCGTTGTTGGTCGCAGCTTTGCCTTGCTCGCCGAGCGTTCGGCTTTCGTCGCGGCCTTGAACTGTGAAGGCAAGCTGGACGGCTAGCGGTGACGGGCTGTCGTTGTTTACGGCAACCGGCAGCTCGAGTGAGTCGCCGGCGTTGACCTCGAGCGGCAGCTTAGGCTCTACCGTGAACGGCAGGCGGCAAAGGATTTCGCCGCCGCCGGAACCGATGCGGCCCACGCCGTCGTGGGCATCAGCAAGCACGCGGAACGAGGTGATCGAATCGGAAAGCTCGAAGCTGAGCTTGGCGCGGCCGTCGTCGTCAGTCATCAGGAACGGATGCCAGCAGACAGTTTCGGTGAAATCGCTGCGGACGCCCGGCTGGCCGGTGACGTGCTTATGTGCGTACTCGCGGATCGGCAGGCGGAGCGATTCGAGCTGTGCTTGCAGTTGGACCTTGTAGGACTTGGCGAGATCTTGCGTACTCCTCGCTATTGGCCTCCCAAAGAGTCCCATCGACGACGATGGGGGCGATGTAATCGCCATCGAAATCGTAACGGAGTTGGCCGTTGACGACTTTGGTGTGCATCGCTGCCGAGACGCTGCTTGAGCAACTCGGGTTTGATGTAGGCAAAGTCCACGCCGGCTTGCAGGCCGAAACCCAGACCATGTTGAAACTTTGCCTCTTCGCCGAGAACGATGTAACGGGCGTTGCCGAAATCACGCCCGGCGAGCAAGCGCTGGTCAGCGGCAAAGCCGCGATACATCCAGGCATCATTGGGAACTGCGTAGTAGTGGGCGAGTTGGCGATCGTTGGCGCCGCCCATCTTCAATTTGAAGAACGCATCGACTTGGGCACCGTTGACATTTGCGGGATCGATAAACGCGAGGTCGAACCATTCGTTGCGCGAGGTTCCCCAACGGTTCAGGTCGAGACCTTGAGGTGAGTTGAAATACAGGCGGCTCAGTCTTGAGTCGAGGTAAAGATTGTCGGAGAAGTTTTCGACCGGCGCGGAGGGAACGCCGCCCCCAGTGACTTTCAGCGCGAGCATTTCCTCGCGCGTGGGCGGCGGGATGCGAACTTGTTGCATGGCCACGAGCGACGACTGGGTGCGTCGCCGGCACGAAATACCAATGCCGCGATTGCGAGGCAAGCGCCGGCAGTGGCCAAGGCAGGCGCGGCACGAAGGCCGGCGCACCACCAGTCGGCCACCGGTTGGCGTCGAACGAGCGGAGCAAGTTCCAGCGCGAGGATCACGAGCACGAGCGCGATGCCGCCGCCGATGCCAATGCGACGCAACATGCCGAGGGCAGCGCGTTGGTCATCTTCGGCGCTCGTCACCGCGGCGTTGTATCGCTTGCGAACTTCGTCCAAGTTGTCGAGCATCGCCGGGGGAGTAGCTGTTCCAGAAAGGCGCGAGCAATCGCTTCACGGGTTCTTGTGGCTCGACGGGCGTGCCGGCTTTCTCGGCTTCTTTGCGCTGCTCCTCTACGGTGCGCTCGACGAAGCGCCGCCAGCCCTGCGTGCCCAGGAGAAGGTCGAGGGCGGCGTCGGCTTTTGGATCGTCGGAAAGATAGAAGTCGGCCTTCTCCAGGTCCTCAGGCTTGTCGACTTCGGTGGTCAGCAGAACGTGCGTCGTAAGCGAGGCTGTATCGTTGTCGGCCAGCTTCAACAACGAATCATCGACCACCGCAACACCGAGGACGGACGACTTGACGGGTTCCCCCGATTCGTTGGTGCACATGATCGACAGATCGACTTGATCGCCGGGTGCATAATGCTCGCGGTGATCGGCCAGATGGACTTTGAGTCGGCGGTCCAGCTTGCGGTAAACGAGGCGTTCGGCGATGGGCCGCGGCGCGGTGTTTTCGGTGTCGCGTTTCGCGTCAGCATCTGATTTCTCAGCTTTACCAGCCGCGCCGGGAGCTTTTTGCGTGTAGTCATACACGGTGACTCGGACGACACCGCAGGCTTCGGCGTTGAGGGGGACAGATACGTCGTTGGCGCCCTGTTTTGTCGTGACGCTGGCCTGACCGACTTGCACGCCGCGGCAATAGGCGGCGACGACCAGCGGCGTGTCGGCTTTTTCCGCTTGTAACGTCAGGTCGATGGGCTTGTCGGCAGCGAATACACCGTCGCCAGTCGAGAGAACGAATTGACGATCGGCGTTTACTGCCGGTAATTCACCGGTGAGCGTGGCGTCGGCCGGCTTCGTTAGCTTGATCACGTACTTCGCCTGTTCTTTCGGCGTGAACTCGAACGAACCCATGCCGTCGTGCTCGGTCTCAAATGCGACAACAGTTTGCTCGTTGGTATCGCAGACTTTGCCTTCTATATGTTGTGGTTTCCCCTGCGGGTTGCGCGCGACGAAGTACACGCGGTTTTCCAGGCCGGCGACGAGATCACCGCCTTCGGGGTAGAACTTGACATCCACTTTGCCGACGTTGAGCGGGATCGTTTTGGCAATGGTTTCTTGAGTGCCGCCATCGTCCACGACGATCGAGAGCAGGCCATCGCCGCGCTCGATAGTCTCGGGGAGATCAAATTCGACACGGCAAGCGCCGCTGGCCGACGCTGCGAGTTCTTGCTGGTGCACGGTCGTGCCGTCCACCTGTGCGGTGACGGTCACCTTGGCCGATGCGGCGGGCCCGCCTTCGGCGCGGATCACCGAAAGGTCGGCGGCGACCTTGTCGCCCGCGGCGTAGCTGTCGCGGACGAACTCCAGATCTTTTTTCAATCGCGGCACGCGGTAGTCGCGAACGAAGAACTTCCGCTTTTCCTCGGGGAATGCGCTGCTCGGGCAGGTGGCCACGAGCTGGTACTCGCCGCCGGGTCGGTCGGGCGTAATCGCGAACTCGCCATTGCCGACGCCGCGCGTCGTGATCCCGTCGATCTGCGAGCCATCGATGACTGCGCCGGCCGGGTCGAGGACGTGAAAGTGAACGGGGACGTCGCCGGGAGTATCGAGGCCGAAGCGGCCAAGCGTGAGCGAGCGGTATCGCACAACTTCACCCGGGCGATAGAGCGGCTTGTCGGTGGCGAGGCGTGTGGCCAGGCGTGGAAGTTCGACCGGCAGCGCAGGTTTCGGCACTCCAGGTGTGTTCATCCGTAATCGCCGCGACTTCGAGGCGCGCGACCGGAGGAAGCGGAGTAGAAGCGGGACAAGTAAACATGAGCAGGCCGTTCGCGTCGGTGGTCTGCTCCTCGGTGAGTATCTTCTCCCCGGCCAGGCCGAGCAGCGAATATCGCACAGGCACACTCGCGGGGCGGCCCGTGATGTCGGTGGTTTTCACTTCAAAGCGGTTTTCCACGCCGCGGGCAAGCTCCGACGGGCCGGTGACGGTCATCCGCAGGTGCTCGGCGGCGATGTTCGACAGGCGACCACGATGATGCGATGTAGGCGCCGACGAGAAACGCGAGCAGCACGGCGGCGGCGAGTCCGACGACCCATTGCATCGCACGGCGGAAGCGGAGGGCGCCATCATCGGCAGAACGTGGAATGGCTGAAGTTGCATTGACGATTACGTGCGATGGCGACGCTTGGCCATCGCGATCAAGTGCAGCCGTGACAAACGACAGACCCGGCTCTTCGAGTTTGGCCGCCAACGCAAACAGGTCCGCCGTGCGGCGCGCATTGTCGAATGCGCGGCTAAGCTCAGCGTCGCGCTCGAATCTTGGCGCGGAGTTCGACGGCCTCGTTGTCGGGAAGGAGATCGTAGTGCAGTTCCAGCAGTCGCTGGAGATTTGGCTGTTGACTATCTGACATGGCTGGCCTCAACGTTATTCAATTCGGCAGAGACGGGGATAAGGGGATCCTAGAGATAATGGAGATGAAAACAGAATTGAGAAAGTTTGTCCGCGACATTGTTCTAGCGCTGACTGCTTCAATATTTCTGCCTTTATCCCCTTGATCCCCAACATCTACCTATCTCCTTCTCCGGCTTAAACTGGCGAAAGTGCAATGCGGAGTTTTTCGATTGCCAAGCGCATCCGCGTTTTAACCGTACCGACGGGGATACCGATCGCGGCGGCGATCGCCTCGTAGGTAAGGTCACCGTTCTGCCGCAACAGGAATACCTCTTGTTCCTCCGGCCGCAGGTCGAACAGTGCGGAGCGAACGCGAGTCACCTCTTCCTCGCGCTCGACCCGTACATGAACGCTGCGTTCCTTTGCCGTGAGCATCGTTCCTCCTTCGATCAGCGGCTGCCGATGCCGCCGCCAGGCGCTGGTGCGCAGGTCGCGGCCCGTGTTCAACGCGATGCGGAAAATCCAGGCCTTGAGGTTATCGATCTGACTGAGCGTTTCGCGGTTGCGCCAGCATTTGATGAACGTTTCCTGCAGGGCGTCACGGGCGTCTTCCCGGTTTCCGACCAGGTAGAAGAGCGTGCCCAACAGTTCATCCTGCCAGCGCGAAAGGCATCGGTCAGCGCACCCGCCTGCGGCGGGTCGTCGCTTTCCATCACGGTCGCCTCGGCGATCGGCTCGGTCAGGTTCATATTCCCTTGCGGATAAGACGAGGAGGTGGGTGCGTTGGATTTGTGGTTCAGCTTCAGTTCGCCTAGTGACTGTGCCAGTGCCAGTCTAAACTGAACAGCGGCAACGGTTTGCTGATTTGTAAGGCACCGCGAGCGCCGGACGTGCCTGTTTGCTGTCTGGGGCAACGAAGCACCGAGGTTAGATTGTGCATGTGGCCGGATAGTTCACAAACGCAAGAGCTTTTGGAGCAGGCGAAGGCCGGCGAGCCGGCGGCGGTCAACGCGCTTTTGGACCGGCACCGCGAGGCGCTGCGGCGGATGATCGATCTGCGGATGGACCGGGCAATCCAGCAGCGGGTGGATGCCAGTGACATCGTGCAGGACGTGTTGATAGAAGCCAATCGCCGGCTGAGTGAATATCTGAAGGATCCGGTAATGCCGTTTCATTTGTGGCTGCGGCACATGGCGCGCGACCGGCTGATCGACGCCCATCGGCGGCACCGGCAGGCGGCGCGGCGCAGCTTGGATCGCGAACAGCCGCTGGTGGCGGCGCGATACTTGGACCAATCGACGCTGGATCTGGCCGGACAATTGGCCGATCGTGAATTGACGCCAGCGGCGGCTGCGACATGGCACGAGCTGCAGCGGCGGTTTCAAGCGGCGCTCGACACGTTGGAAGAACAGGATCAGGAAGTCGTACTGATGCGCCACTTTGAGCATTTGGGCAACAGCGAGGTGGCGCAGGCGCTGGGGCTCAGCGAAGCGGCGGCGGGGATGCGATATCTGCGGGCGATGAGGAGGTTGAGAGAGAAGCTGGATGAGGCGGGAAGTTCAGAATTATGACATCTGGTTCGCGCACAAGCTGAGCAACAGAAGCGCGATGAGCGGCTGGCGCGGCTGTTGGAGCAGATGACGGCCGATGCGCGCGGGGAGAGGCCCCGGACTGGACGCATTGACGCGCGAGCATCCTGATTTGTCTGGCGAGCTGCGCGAGCTGTGGGCGGCGGTGATGATCGCCGATGCGGTGGCGCTCTACTCGACGCAGAATCTCCACACGGCCGCGCCGCCAAGGACAACCGGATTTGAGAAGCCAGCCGGCGAATTACCGCGGCGGATCGGTGATTACGAACTGCTGGCGGAATTGGGACGCGGCGGGATGGGCGTAGTCTATCAGGCACGGCAGGTGAGCCTCGATCGGATGGTTGCGCTCAAGATGCTGTTGCGCGGCGGGATGGCGACCGCGGACGACGTGGCTCGGTTTCGCGCGGAGGCGGAAGCGGTTGCCCGGATCGACCACCCGAACATCGTGCCGATTTATGAGGTGGGCGAGCTCGATGGGCAGCCATTTTTCAGCATGAAGTTCGTGGCCGGCACGACGCTGGCCGCGCGGCTCGCCGAAGGGCCGCTTGCAGCGCGGGAGGCGGCGGCGCTGTTGGCGCCGATTTGTCGCGCTGTACATTTCGCGCATCAGCAGGGAGTGCTGCATCGTGACCTCAAGCCGTCGAACATCTTGATCGATCTGGAGGGCCGGCCGCACGTAAGCGACTTCGGACTGGCCAAGCGAATTGCGGGCGATGGGACGTTGACAAACACCGGCGCGATTTTGGGGACGCCGAGCTACATGGCCCCCGAACAAGCCGCCGGCAACCGCGGCGAGATTGGCCCGGCGAGCGACGTGTATTCGCTGGGAACGATTCTGTACGCAATGCTCACCGGTCGGCCGCCGTTTCAGGCGGCGTCGCCGGTGGATACCGTGCTATTGGTGTTGGAGCAGGATCCGCTGCCGCCGCGGCTGGTCAACGCCGCGGCCGACCGTGATCTCGAGATGATCGCTTTGATGGCACTCCAAAAGCCGCCGGAGCTGCGCTATCCGACTGCGCTGGCGATGGCGGAGGACTTGGAGGCGTATTTAGCTGGCGAGAAGATTTCGGCGCGAAGCGGCGGGATTAGCCAGGTCGTGGCGCGGTTGTTCCGCGAGACCCATCATGCCACGGTGCTCGAGAACTGGGGGCTGTTGTGGATGTGGCATAGCGCGGTGCTCTTGGCGCTGTGCCTGATCACGAATTACCTGGCGTGGCAACAGGTGACGAACCGCTGGGTTTACCTCGCCGTCTGGGCGGGCGGATTGTTTGTGTGGGCGCCGATTTTCTGGCGCTGCGGTATCGCGCGGGGCCGGTGACAGCCGTGGAGCGGCAGATCGCTCACCTGTGGGGGGCGAGCGTTATCGGGAGCATCCTCTTGTTTGTGGTTGAATGGCTAATGGGCGAGCCCGTGTTGGGGCTTGCGCCGGTGCTGGGGCTATTGAGCGGAATGGTGTTCGTCGTGAAGGCCGGGATGCTCAACGGCGTGTTTTACGTGCAGGCGGCGGCGCTGTTTCTCACCGCGCTGGCGATGGCGCAATGGCCGGCGATTGCGCATACGATCTTTGGCGTCGTTTCGGCGCTGTGCTTCTTTGTGCCCGGTTGGAAGTATTTTCACCAGCGCCGCGAATTGGATGATGCACGGCGGCAGAAGCCGCACGGCCCAACTACTTCAGATCCTTGACCTTGACGCCGCGATATCGCACGAACTGCTTCGTGAAATCGCCGCCGCCGTGGACCTGAAGCGCGATCGAACCACGGTCCGGGTGGCGCTTTTCGACGTCTTCCCACTGCATGAACCGCACGCCGTTGATCCAGGTGGTGATTTTTGGCGGGTTGCCTTCGATGCGCGCCGCAACGTGTTCCATTCACCGTGCTTCCAGAGCCGCGGCCATTCTTCCGGGCTGATCGGCAACGGAAACTTCGCATCCTTCTTGCGAATCGTTTCGGGGTTCTTGATGAAGTCAAAGTTGCGCACGTGGATGCCGCCCGAAAGACCTTCGCCGTAGATGCCGGCGAGGTTGCCGTCGTCGTGATAATCGACGAGGTATTGATACGCCTGGCCGCTTTCGTTGCTGCGGAGGAATAAGCCGCTGTCGGGTCCAAAGTCGTTCTTCATTTCGACGATCACCTCGAAGTCGCCGTACTGCTTGTCGGTGAGCACGATGCCGCCGTTGCCGGGTGTGTCCTGGCTGCCGACGATGGCGCCGTCTTCGATGACCCAGCGGCCGGCGGACTTGTTGCCGCTGGCGCGGCTGTGTCCGGTTTGGGCGCTGGTGTGCCAGCCGTCGAGCGTGCGGCCGTCGAAGATCGCGGTAAAGCCGCCGTCGTCGAGCTTGTCGCGTTTGGCATCGAGATCGGCGGCAAGCGCATGCGTTGTTTGAATCGTCAACGCGATCGCGGCGACGAATGATAGGAATGGCACGTCGCGGGACATGAGAGTTCTCCTGAGATACGAAAGTCGAGGCGGGACTTCGTTGCGTTTCGCCGCACTGTAGCAGTGATGATGATAAGGCCCTAGTCCTTCAGATTAAATAGCCGCTTGAGAGCGTCGAGCAGCGAATGAGGCACGCCGTGGCGGGATTCGTCGCGCAGCGATTCCAGCGGCGGATGCAAGAGCTTGTTGGAGTAGCGTTCGAAGGTCTGCTCGATCTCGACGCGCGATCGCTCGTCGAGCTCGGGCAGCTTGTTGAACAGACGCCGTAGTTCTTCATCGCGGAGCGTGTGCCAGCCGTGCCGCAGCCGTTGGATGATGGGGCCGGTCGCGCGGTGGTGCAGCTCGGTCATGAACCGCTGCGTCTCTTCATCGATGACGGCGAGCGCCGCGGCAGCTCCTTGTCGCGTGCGCGGCGGTTGCGCTCGCAGGCGGCCGCGAGATCGTCCACCGAATACAAGTACACGCCGAGGCAATCCGAAATTGCCGGTTCGAAGTTGCGCGGAACGGCCAGATCAAGAATAAATAGCGGCCGCTGGTAGCGGCGCGGCTCGATCGCGCGGTAGCGTTCGAGCGTGACGACCGGCTGGCTGGCGCCGGTGGTGCTGACCACGAGATCGGTCTCGACTAGCAATTCATCCAGTTTGTCCCACGGCGCGGCACGACCTGTGAATGTGGTCGCGAGCTGTTCCGCGCGCGGTTGGCTGCGATTGATTACCGTGATGTCGCGCGCACCCAGGTCGCGCAGATAGCGTACGGTTTCTTCGGCCATTTCGCCCGCGCCGATCACCAGCACGTGCTTGTCATCAAAACGCTCAAAGATCTCGCGCGAAGTCGGCCACTGCCACGCTGGGGATGCTGACGCGGCGCTCGTTGATCGAGGTTTCACTGGCCACGCGTTTGGCCACGCGCAGGGCCGACTGAAAGATCTCGTGTGTGAGATGGCCCGCCGACTGCTGGTCTTGAGCGAGCTGATACGCCTGCTTGACTTGAGCAAGGATTTGCGGCTCGCCGAGGACCATGCTGTCGAGGCTGGCGGCCACCATGAACAGGTGGCGGACCATTCCTTCGCCCGATTGCTCGAACAGGTCATCGAAAACCGAGACGAGGTCCAAGCCGTGGAACTCGGCGAGAAACTCCGCAACTTGATGATGCGACGGGCATTCCTTGGCATTTTCGCTGGCAGCGTAGACTTCGACGCGGTTGCAGGTGGAGAGGAGCACGGCCTCGGCGTGGGGGAACTCCTCGCGCCAGCGGGCCAGCGCCGCGGCCGCTTGCTGGGGATTGAAGGCCAGGCGTTCACGGATCTCCAGCGGCGCGTTGTGATGAGAGCAGCCGACCATTTGCAGCTTCATGCGGACACCTCCGCTGAAGCGTGACTGGCGGTGATTGTTATGTGCACAACGGCGCGGGCCTGTTCTTGTTCGCGCGGGCGGTGTTCGGTATCTACCAACGGGCGGATCAACACTGAGATCGCAAGAAACACGAAGCTCGCCACGGTCAAGTATGCTACTTTCCGCCCGTGGTTAGCGGGTTTGTAAAAGCGGCTGAACACCGCGGCAACGATGAGCCACAGCATCATGCCAGCCGAACGCCAGATAATCGGGTCGGTCCAGGGGACGTAATCGGACTGATGCCGGTGGTTGACCGCGTTGAGTACGACGCCGGAGAGAAAGCCTGCGGCCACGAGCACCGCCGAGAGCACGATCGCGCGGCTGTTGACGCGGTCGAGCCATTCGAGGCTCGGCAATCGCAGCCCTTGAGCGGGAAGCCGCTTGTGTTTCAAGCGATTGGCCTGCACAAGATACATCAGGCCTGCCACGAAGCCGACGATCACGGCGACGTAACCCAGGAGCAGAAACACGCCGTGAACGATGCCCCAGACCTGAGCGGCGGGCGTTTGTGGGAATGGTTCCTTGGGGGAGAACTGTGCGACGCCAATCAAGGCGAGGGCCAGCGGCAGGACAAACAGCCCGATGGCCGTTTTGGGATGATAGTAAGTGAAGTAAAGGTAAACAGCGATCACAATCCAGGCCGCCAAGAGATACCAATCGAACTGGCTGGAGAGCGGAGCGCCGGCGGCTGTCGCGGCGCGATAGCCGAGGAACAGTGTGTGTGCCAGGAGTCCCGCGCCTGCGAAACCGAGCATGAGCGCGCCGCGAACACCGCTGCGAAACCAGAGCCGCGTGGTCTCCAGCGCAAGCGCGACCGTGTAGCTAGCGGCGAAACAGAAGACGGAGATTCCAGAGAGCATTCGGTCGTGGTCACGCCGGACGTATTAAGTCAAACATCGCCTTTGAAGGCGTGAGTTGATTGCTTTCGCGATGACGGGCGAGTATCTCTTCGCGAATTGACTGCCATTCGGCTTCGTCCAGAGGAGCCGAGGGGCCACTCTGGATACCCTTGAGCACTTCGGCCTCGTAGTATGCGCGAGCGGAGCGCCGTCGATCGGCTTCAATCAAATCGGATACATATGCAGCGGCGCTCTGGAACCCAAGATTTGCGACTTGCTCCTCGACAAAGCTTGCGATAGACGCTGGTAAGTTAACGTTCATGGTTGGTGCTCGTCGGGACGAAATACCTTGCCTTTCTGGTAACGTCATTATATCCGCGGTCGGAGCGGATCACGCCTCTCGATCCACATCCTCCAGCCCATATTCCTTGAGCTTCTTGTGGAGTGTATTGCGGTTAATCCCCAGCTTGGTGGCGGCCTTGGTTTGTACGCCATCGCAGGCGGCCATTACCTGCACGATCAGCTCGCGCTCGACGCGGTTGACGATCTTCAGATGCAGGTTGTCTTCCTGCGGGCCGGCGGCTGTGACTCCTTGCTGGACTAGCTCCTGCGTAAGCTGCTCCAGATCCATCGGTTTGCCGCTGCGCATGCTGCGCGGGCCGCGCTTGCCGAGCACGACCGGCGGCAGCAAGTCGAGTGTCAGCTCGTCCCCTTCGGCCATCACCACGGCGCGCTCGACGTAATTTTGCAGCTCGCGGACGTTACCGGGCCAGTCGTAATCCTGCAGCGCCTCGAGTGCGCGGCGATCGATGTGTGCCACGTAGCGATCGTTCTCTTCGTTGTAGACGTTCAGAAAATGCCCCACGAGCTCGGGGATGTCCTCGCGGCGGTCGCGCAACGGCGGCAAGTGGATCGAGACCACGTTGAGCCGGTAGTACAGATCCTCGCGGAAGTGTTCGCTTTCGATCTCGTCTAAGAGATCCTTGTTGCTGGCCGCGACAACGCGCGTATCGACGCGGACGGTTTGCGTGTCGCCAACGCGTTCAAACTCCCGTTCTTGCAGCACTCGAAGCAGCTTCACTTGTAGCTTCGGCGTAGTGGAGTTGATCTCGTCGAGAAAGATCGTGCCCGTGTGAGCTGCTTCGAAGCGGCCTGTGCGATTCGCCACGGCGCCGGTGAACGAGCCGCGGACGTGGCCGAACAGCTCGCTCTCCAGCAGGCTTTCGGTGAGCGCGCCGCAATTGACGCGAACAAATGGGCCGGTGCTGCGCTGGCTGAGCTGGTGAACGGCCTTGGCGATAAGCTCCTTGCCGGTGCCCGTTTCCCCCAACAGCAGCACCGACGCGTTCGACCGCGCGACTTGGCGCGTGAGCCGATACACCTGCTGCATGGCAGGCCCGGAGCCGATGAGGCCCTTCAGCGGCGGCGCTTGGATTAGATTCGCATGCACAAACGAACTAGCCTCCCGTTTCCACCTTGATCTTGGTTGGCAGTTCGATCGCGTCGAGGATCGCACCGAGCAGGTCTTGCGTGGCCTTATCTTCTCTCTCGCTTTCGTTGTAGCGAGCGTATTGCTGGCTGATTTCATACTTTGTGAGCCGTAAACCGAATCGGCGAACGCTCTCACCAAAGGCCGCGGCAGCGGCCTCGCGGGATAAGAGCGATTGCGTGCTGCGATTTGCGAGGGCGAGCAACGTCTGCTGCGAAAAGTGCGTGCCGTGTTGCGACAATACGTCTGCTGCTAATGGACTGAGAGCCGGAACATAGAGTGCCTCTGCCAGACGCCGCTCGTGTCCGCGGAAATCGAATAACTTGGGTGCGCGTCCTTGTAGTTCGGCCATCCATTTCAATGAGGCCTTGGCCTGCCGCTCGCGAACCTCGGCTGGCAAGATGCGGTCACCGGCTCGGGCGAGCGCCTTCCACGACAACCTGCATCCCCGCCAGGCGCGCGGACGAAACACCGCGCTCGATAGAAGGTCGGCGCCGATCATTTCGCGCAGATTCGGAAGCTCGTATTCTTCGGCGAGGATGACGATCGGCGTCTGAGCGGTCCGCGGGTCTTTGCGCAGCTCTTGATAGAGCAGCTTCGTTTCAGGTCGATCGAGCCGGCTGGAAAGGACAACCAGTTCGTAGCTATTGCTGCGAGCAGCCGTGAGAAACAAGTCTCGGCCATTCGTGACTGGATCGGACTGATAGCCCAACGAGTTGAGCATTCCCGCCAATTCTTGCGCCGTGGACTGATTTGGGTGGGCAACGGCGGCGCGGCGCTGGCCGAAGCCCGTGGCAAAGTAAACAAGTCCGTCGGTGACGTAGCTCAGCCCTGAGAAGTGATTGTTTGGCGCGAGCTTGACGATGGCTTCGATCGCGGCGAAACGAAGCCGGCGATCGTCGCTGCGTGCCGCCGCCACCAAGGCGCCTCGGTTTCCCGTTGACGCCTTTAATCGCTTCGTTGTCGCCGAGCGTGCCGAGGATTTGCGCGGCAACGGTGGCCGCGGGCATATAACCGTTCCCCATCGCGTAACTCAACGTATTTTCCGCGACGTCGGCGCCTTGATCGGCCACGATTGCAAACGCGCTGTGCTCGTCGGTCGGCGGTGGGTTATCGAGGCCGGCGCGATAGGCGTCGGCTTGCAACAGGCTGGTCCAGATCAGCAGCCGGTCCTCGGCTTGTTGCGGTAAGAAGTTCAAGAGTTGACCCGCGGGACGCGCGGCGAGATAGGCTCGCGCCGCGTCGGGCGACAATTTGGCGAAGAGTGGTTGTTGCGTCTTGGCATCCCAAACCCAGAGCGGGACCAGGCCGTCCGGAGTGGTCGGCAATGGTCGCTGACCAGCGAGCGTTTCGCCCATTTCGCGGTGGAGTAAGCGCGCGGCGGCGGCGAGCGTCGGTTCGGAATCCATCATGGCGGCCACAGCATCACTCGACGCGCGGCGCAGCGCATCGGTCGCGGCCGGCGAAGTTGCAAGACCCGCAAGCACTGGCACGGCGGAGAGAACTCGAAGGTCGCCAAGCACTCGCGCCGCCGCGGCGCGGAGCGCGTCGTCCTGAGAATCTAGCACTGCCGTGAGCGGCTGCACCGCATCGCCGCCTAGTGCGACGAGCGTGTCGAAGGCGCGCCTGTGTGTTGCTGGCTTTTGCGGATCGCTCGAGCGCCCGCACTAACGGGAACGCCGCGTATTCGTGTGCGTTGAGCAATGCGGCCGCCGCCTGTTGCTGACGGCCGAGCGATGGATCTCCCAGTTGCTCGACGAGCTGAGCCAGCCGTGCGGTGTCGCGTGCAACCTTGGCCGACGCGGCCAGCGCGCGATCGGCAAAGGCCGCGCCCTCGGGCTTGAGCGCTGGCTCGCCGGCGATCTTCAATAGCGGTGCTGCACCGAGCTGGCGAATGATCTCGGAAAGCTGAGCGTCTTCGAGCTGCGCTGTTTGGAGCCGCTCGATGAATGGCTTCGCAAGCTCCGGCTCGCCGAGGTTGATCAGCGTGGCACTCGCGCGAACGAGATCGGCGGGAGTTCGCGGCTTGCTTTCGAGAACTGCCTCGACGGCCAAAGGATACTGCCGGGGAACAATCGGTTCAGAAGCTTTTTTGCCAATCTGTTTGTTTGGAGTTTTCTTGGCATCGGCGTTCTTTGCGTCATCAGTCGCGGCCGGTTCAGCCTGGCCGAATGCGTCGGGCGCCGCACCCGCTGGCGGTGCATCGCCAAACGGATCCTGCGCAGTGACGAATGCTGCGGTCAAAAACACAAGCCCGCACGCAAGGCTCAAGGGGATAGCGAACAACGATTTGCGTTGGTTGCAAGACATCGAATCACCGAGGCATTTGTAGGCGTGTTTTCCAAGCCGCTATTTGACGGTCCACTTCCGCGGGTGCGGTCGATCCATAACTGACGAAACGTTCGATCGCATGTTCGACGCCGAGTGCGCCATAAATACTGTCGTCGAGCTGCGCAGTGCGCTTGTTGAAAGTCGGCCAGTTTCAGATCGGATAGGCGGCAGTTGCGATCGAGCGCCTTTCGCACGAGCTTGCCTACGATCTCATGCGCGGTACGCTGCGGAATGCCGCGGCGGATCAGCTCTTCCATCAAGGTTGTCGCGTCGAGATGGCCGCGGTCAAGCCGCTCGGAGATGGCGGCGCGATTTAGTTCAGCGCCGGCAACGAGCGGCGCGGCCACTTCCAGGCACGCGGCCACGGTGTCGAACGAGTCGAAGATTCGCGGCTTGTCTTCTTGCAGGTCGCGGTTGTACGCGAGCGGCAGCCCTTTCACCAGCACCAACAGCGCTTGCAGGTTGCCGATCACACGCGCCGTTTTGCCGCGAGTCAGTTCCAGCACGTCGGGATTGATCTTTTGCGGCATGATCGACGAGCCGGTGCAGAACGCCTCCGGCAACTTGAGAAAGTTGAACTCGCTCGTGGTCCAAAGAATCCACTCCTCGGCCCAGGTGCTGAGGTGCTCGGCGATCAGCGCAAGTGCAAAAGCGAACTCCAACACAAAGTCGCGGTCGCTGCGAGACGTCGAGGCTGTTAGCGGCCACTTGCGGCTCGCCCGAGTCATTGACGAAGCTCAGCCGGCGGGCGACGTCGTGCCGATCGATCGGCAGGCTTGTGCCGGCCAGTGCCGCAGCGCCGAGACTGAGTACGTTGACCCGCCGCCGGCAGTCAGCCAGACGCTGGCGGTCTCGCTCGAATTTCTCGCAGTAGGCCAGCCAATAGTGCGGCGCCAGCACCGGCTGTGCCCGCTGCAGATGGGTGTAGCCCGGCAGGATCACGTCGCGGTCGGCGGCGCATCGGCCGACGAACGCCTTTTGGATCTCGATCAAACGGCGGACGATTTCGTCGATCGAGTCGCGGCACCAAAGCCGCAGGTCGGTCGAGACTTGGTCGTTGCGGCTGCGGGCGGTATGGAGTTTCCGGCCGATGTCGCCGATCCGGTCAATCAATGCCCGCTCGATATGCAGGTGAATGTCTTCCAGCTCGGTCTTGAACTCAAATTGCCCCTGCTCAATCTGTTGGCGAATGGACTCCAAGGTTTGCCCAATCTGTCGGCATTCTTCGTCCGTGAGCAGGCCCACTTTGGCTAACATTTGGGCATGTGCGACTGACGCGCGTATGTCGTGCGCGTAGAGCCGTCGGTCGAAGCTGATGCTCTCGGTGAAGAGTTCGACTCGGCGGTCCGTGGCTTCGGAGAAGACTCCGGCCCAAGCTTTGTCGGCCAATTGAGGACCTGTGGAGCGATGGGAAAACGAGCCAAGCAAGCGGAGACAACGTATTTACTGTAAACGGCTTAGGGAAAGGCGTCAACGAACGGCGGCATAGTCGTCGTCTGCCAGTAAGCAACGCAAAGGCGAATCGCGCGACACTTGAAAACGAGGCCGCCGCCGTGATAGATTTGAGAGATTTTATACGCGATTCAAAGGCTGGCGATTCAACTTAACTTGTTTCAGAGATAGACCTTAAAGCGAACGGCAGATCACGGCGGCTCAAAGCGCCCAATGACTGTCGCAGAGGTAGTCGAACTAAGTGCCCCGGCGTAACGACATCCACAAAATCCTGCTGATCGGCTCCGGCCCCATCGTCATCGGGCAAGCCTGCGAGTTCGACTATTCCGGCACGCAGGCTTGCAAGGCCCTGCGCGACGAGGGTTACGAGGTCGTGCTGGTCAACAGCAACCCGGCCACGATCATGACCGATCCGGCCACGGCCGACCGCACCTACATCGAGCCGCTCACCTGGCAGATCGTCGAAAAGGTGATCGCTGCCGAGCGGCCCGACGCGCTGCTGCCGACGCTGGGCGGGCAGACCGGCTTGAACATCGCCATGGACCTGTGGCGGAACGGCGTGCTGGAAAAGTACGGCGTCGAGATGATCGGCGCTCGGGCCGACGTGATCGACAAGGCCGAGGACCGCGAGCTGTTCAAGCAGGCGATGGAGAAGATCGGCCTGGAAGTGTGCCGAGGCCGCACGGTTCACACGCTCGCCGAAGCCCGCGCAGCGCTCGAGGACGATCGGCCTGCCGTGCGTGATCCGGCCCAGCTTTACGCTCGGCGGCACCGGCGGCGGCTTCGCCTACAACCGCGAGGAGTTCGACACGCTCGTGCAGCGCGGGCTCGATCTGTCGCCGGTCAGCGAGGTGCTGATCGAGGAGATCGATCATCGGCTGGAAAGAGTACGAGATGGAGGTGATGCGCGACGTGGACGACAACGTCGTGATCATCTGCTCGATCGAGAACTTCGATCCGATGGGCGTTCATACCGGCGACTCGATCACCGTCGCCCCGGCGCAGACGCTCACCGACAAGGAATACCAGCGGATGCGCGACGCGTCGCTGGCCGTGATTCGCGAGATCGGCGTCGAAACCGGCGGCTCGAACATCCAGTTCGCGATCAATCCCGGAGACGGGCGGATGATCGTGATCGAAATGAATCCGCGCGTCAGCCGCAGCTCGGCGTTGGCGTCGCAAGGCGACCGGATTTCCGATCGCGAAGATCGCGGCCAAGCTGGCGGTCGGCTATCGGCTGCACGAGCTGCCGAACGACATCACGCGCAAGACGATGGCCTGCTTCGAGCCGACGATCGACTACGTGGTGACGAAGATCCCGCGGTTCGCCTTCGAAAAATTCCCGGAGGCCGATCCGCGGCTCACCACGCAGATGAAGAGCGTCGGCGAGACGATGGCCATCGGCCGCACGTTCAAGGAGTCGTTTCAAAAGGCGCTGCGCGGGCTGGAGGTCGGCAGCTTTGGCTTTGGCTGCGACGGCAAGGACCTGTGGGGTACCGCTCAGCAGCCTTCGCGCGAAGAGATTCGCGCGAAGCTCGCGGTTCCCAACGCCGAACGAGTGTGGTACCTGCGCTATGCGATGAAAGACGGCATGTCGCTCGAGGAGATCTTCGAGCTGACCGGCATCGATCCCTGGTTCCTCGACGAGCTGAAGCAGATCGTCGAGCTCGAAGACGAGCTGCGCGCGATCCACGATCCGACGCAAGTGAGCGACGAGCTGTTGCGCCGCGCCAAGCAATTCGGCTTTTCCGACCGGCAGCTTGTCGCACTATGTGGAACACGAGCGAGATGGAGGTTCGCGCCGAGCGCAAGCGCCGCGGCATCGTCGCCACGTTCAAGTCGGTCGATACCTGCGCCGCGGAGTTCGAAGCCTACACGCCGTACTACTACTCGACCTACGAAGACGAGGACGAAGTGCCGCCAAAGCCGGCCGGCGGCAAGCGGATCATGATCCTCGGCGGCGGGCCGAACCGCATCGGCCAGGGGATCGAGTTCGACTACTGCTGCTGCCACGCCAGCTTCGCCTTGCGCGAGCTGGGCATCGAAAGCGTGATGGTCAACAGCAACCCGGAGACGGTCAGCACCGACTACGACACCAGCGACCTGCTGTTCTTCGAGCCGCTGACGGTCGAGGACGTGCTCAACATTTGCGACCGCGTCGAGCCCGACGGCGTGATCGTGCAGTTCGGCGGGCAGACGCCGCTGAATCTGTCGCGGGCGCTGGCGAACGCCGGCGTGCCGATCATCGGCACCAGCGTCGATACGATCGAGGCCGCCGAGGACCGCGAAAAGTTCCAGCAGCTCCTGCACCGGCTGGGGCTGAGGCAGCCGGCCAACGGCATCGCGCGCACGATGGACCAAGCGCGGGCGGAAGCCGCGAAGATCGGCTTTCCGAATCTTGTGCGGCCGAGCTTTGTGCTGGGCGGCCGCGCGATGGAAATCTGCTACGACCAGTCGCAGTTGGAGCAGTTCGTGGACGAGGCGTTCGATCGTCGCACAAGGCCAGCCCGTGCTGATCGACCGCTTTCTGGAAGACGCCATCGAAGTCGACGTCGATGCCATCAGCGACGGCGAGACACGTGATCGTCGCCGGCATCATGGAGCACATCGAGGAGGCCGGCGTTCACTCGGGCGACTCGGCGCTGTGCAATCCCGCCGTACAGCCTGGCCGGTCCGATCTTGCAAGAGATACGCGAGGCGACGCACGCCATGGCCAAGGCACTGCGCGTGGTCGGCCTGATGAACGTTCAATTCGCGATCAAGCGCGAAGACGATCAGTCAGGTGCTGTACGTGCTGGAAGTGAATCCTCGCGCCAGCCGCACGGTGCCGTTTGTGAGCAAGGCGACGGGCGTGCCGGTGGCCAAGATCGCGGCCAAGGTGATGGCGGGCGTGTCGCTGGCCGAGCAGGGCCTGACACGCGAGCCGATTCCGTCGCACGTGAGCGTCAAGGAAAGCGTGTTTCCGTTCAGCAAGTTCGTGGGCGTCGATATCGTGCTTGGCCCCGAGATGAAGAGCACCGGCGAAGTGATGGGGGTCAGCGAGCGGTTCTCGATCGCGTTTGCCAAGGCGCAGCTTGGCCGGCGGCACGGTGCTGCCAACCGCAGGGACAGATCTTCATCAGCCTGGCCACTGACGCCCAAAAGGAACACATGTTGCCGCTCGCGCGGGAGTTGGTCGCGATGGGATATCAGCTCATCGGCTTCCGCCGGAACATGCACGTCGTTTGAGGAGGCCGGCATCCCTTGCCTGCGGCTGAAGAAGCTGCAGGAAGGGCATCCCAACGTGCTCGACCTGATCATCGACGGCAAGATTCAGCTCGTCATGAACACACCGCGCGGCAAAGGCGCGCGCACCGACGAAGGGCGCATCCGCGCCGTCGGCCGTTGCCCACGGCGTGCCGTGCATCACCACGATGCAAGCCGCCGAAGCCGCGGTGAAGGCGATGGCGGCGCTCAAGACGGAAGAGATGACCGTGCAGGCGCTGCAGGACCGGTTTCCGAATGCCGAAGTCCGCGGTCAGCGGCCGGAAGCGAGCGCGGTCGGACGGTGATGCAGAACGCTCGTTAATCAGTTGAAGGGCAGCAACAGTGGCGAAGCGGCAATCGAAACTCATCCCGTCGATCGAGATTGAACGTTCGATTCACGTGACTCGCGGCGAGAAGGCGATGCTCGATTCTGATCTTGCGAAACTCTACCGAGTTTCGACAAAACGACTGAATGAGCAGTTCCGCCGAAACGTCAATCGGTTTCCGCGTGACTTCGCGTTTCGCCTTACGCCGCAAGAGTTTACGCGCTTGAAGTCGCAATTTGCGACCTCAAGTTCAGAGTGGGGAGGACGACGATACCCGCCCGTGGCCTTTACTGAACACGGTGCCCTGATGCTCGCCAGCGTGCTAAATAGTCCCATTGCAATTGAAGCGAGCATACAAGTCGTTCGCGCGTTTGTGCGATTGCGGGAATTGCTCGCATCGCACAAAGACCTCGCCCGCAGGCTTGACGAATTGGAGGCCAAATTCGACGAGCAATTCGCGGTTGTCTTCGATGCGATCCGTCAGCTCATGTCTCCACCCGTTGAGGAGAAACGAGAGCTGGGGTACCACACGTTACGGCAATGATTACGTGTCGACGAGAATCATCCCTGCCGCCGCGCTTTCTTGTAGTTGTAGCGCGAATTGAAATCGACCTTTCCGATCAATTCAAGCGACTTGAGGCGCTTTCTGTGCTTGATGTATTCAGCCAGCGCCTCGTTGACGGTGGCAATTTTCGTCGGTTGCTTGCCTATGCGCTGTGCTTCCGCGAGAAGTCGTTCGTCAATTCCAATGTTGGTAGCCATGCACGAAATGCGACTGTGGACTGGCGAAAGTCACACAAAACGATACACAACACCGCATGCGCGTCAATAACGCCGACTAGCCGACGGGCGCACAAAATCTAGAACCCAACCCCAACCCGCACTCCGCTGCCGCCTCCGATCGAGAAGCCGCCATACGCCGGGCGGTTGTAGTACGCGGGTCCCGACGGATAGTACTGCCCCGGCGCGTATCCGCCACTGTACGGTCGTGGCACGGGATAGTAAGAGTCGGGACGGACGCCGCCGTACGGGCGATAGAACTCATCGTAATAATAGTACGGTCCGTCGTAGGTGCGGCCCGTGTAATACCAGTCGCGCGGCCGCGGCGTCAAAAGCGGCTGCCGCCGATACGATGGCGCATAACGAGCCGACGATGGATATTGCGTCGCGGGGGCTGCAAAGCCGGGGATGCCGGCGCCGGCAGGTGCTTCTTCCAGCGAGTAGGTTGGCGGATCGATCCAGCGGCCGTCCTGCCACATCACCCAGCGCTCGCTCGGAAGCCAGTACCACCACCGCCCGTCGTGTTGTTTGTAGCGCCAATTGGTGTCGTCGCTTGCTTGTGCTTTGCCGGCGCGTTCAGCCCGCGGAGCAACAGTTGATTCGCCGGGCGCAATGGCCTCGATCGCTTGAGGTTCGACAAGCGACTCCTCAACAACGATCGACGGACCAGCAGGTTCGTCCGCGCGAGCCACATGCATGCTTGCGAACGTTGGCACACAGACGGCCAGGACCTGAAGCAATTTATTGAGATGAATCATCATGGAAATCTCTCCCTACACGGGATTTGATCGTGAAACTAAGAACGCCAGATCGCCGAACAGTCCCGTAGAGCAAATCGTCATTTTCGCTAAGCTCTAGTGACTACAACAATCATACTGCGCTGGAAAGCTGCCAAGGGATTGCCGGGATTGACGAATTTAACGAGGGGATCGCAAACCTGGACGGTCGGCCGTGGGTATGGTCTAATAAACGTCTCCTTATATAGTTACGCGAACGCTTCGGCTTCACTCGCGTTCGCGTCCCGCCTAAACTCGCCCCCCTATGTTTGCCCGGAACCGAAGATTGCGGCGGTTGCTATTGCGCAGCCATTGGGTATGCGCCGGCGCTGTGGCAGTCGCGGCGCTATTGACTCAACTGGCCGGCCGTGTTTCGGCTGCCGATGCCGAGCAGGCGAAGTCGCCAGAAAGTGCCCCGAGCGACGGATTTCAGGCCAAAGTCGCGCCATTTGCCGCCAAATATTGTGCCGACTGCCACACCGGCGACGAGGCCGAGGCCGGCATCAAGCTCACATCGTATCGCGACGCGGCCTCGTTCTTGAAGGCGCGCAAAGTCTGGCGGCTTCGCCGCTCAAAAAATTGCCTCGGGCGAAATGCCGCCGGCCGACCACGGCACGCGGCCAAAGCCCGAGGAAGCGCAGCGATCGCCGAATGGATCGACCAGGAACTGACCAAAAGCTTGTTGGCGGGCCCGATCGATCCCGGCCGCGTCACGGTTCGCCGCCTCAATCGCGCGGAATACAACAACACGATTCGCGACCTCGTCGGCATCGACTTCAAGCCGGCCGCCGATTTTCCACAAGACGACGTGGGCTACGGCTTCGACAACATTGGCGACGTGCTGGGCATGCCGTCGATCCTCCTGGAGAAGTATCTCGCCGCGGCCGAGACGATCGTCGAGCGTGCGATCATGGTCGATAACCCCGACAAGGCCCCCACGCGGCGAATCCTGGGCGCGCGATTGGAAGGCGCGGGCAGCCCGGTTGAAGACGCGCGAGTTCTTGCCTCCGAGGGGGAGGCGTTCACATCGGTCGAGATACCAAGCGACGGCGAGTATCTGCTGACCGTGCAAGCGTCGGCAGATCAGGCGGGCCGCGAAGCGGCGAAGATGGCGATCAAGCTCGACGACAAGGAGTTTCGCCAATTCGAGGTAGCCAACCTTCGTCACAACGCGATTGGATACAAGGCGAAGATCCGCGCGAGCGCGGCAACAAGAAGGTCGGCGTCGCGTTTACCAACGACTTCTTCAAGAACAAAGACGAGGTCGAGAAGCGGCGAGAAGCCCGGTGACCGCAATTTGTATATCGAGTACGTCGAAGTGCAGGGACCGCTGGGCCTCGACCCCGAAAAACTGCCCGATTCGCACAAGAAGATCATCATTTGCGAGCCGCCGCCGGACCGGCCGATCGTGATTCGCCCGCGGCGATCCCGTCCGCGCACGCCCGAGGAGCGCGAGGCGGCGCGAAAAGCGCGCGAAGAGGCCCGCCGCGAACGCGAGAAAGAAGACAAAGATCGATTGCTGACTCGCGCCGACTGCGCGCGAAAGATCATCGCCAACTTTGCGAACGCGCGCGTTCCGCCGCCCGGTCACGAGCGACGAAGTCGATCGTCTGATGAAGCTCTGGCAAATGGCTGACAAGGAAGGTCAGCCGTTTGAGCGCGGAATCCAGATTGCCGTGACAGCGGTGCTCGTGTCGCCGCACTTCCTCTATCGCGTCGAGGGCGAGCCGGCGACCGACGACGCGGATAACGTTTACGAGCTCAACGACTTGGAGCTGGCCACGCGGCTGTCGTACTTCCTCTGGAGCACGATGCCCGACGCGGAGCTGTTCGAGCTCGCCCGTCGCGGCGAGTTGCGAAAAGACGATAACCTCGAGAAGCAAGTGCGGCGGATGCTCGCCGATCCGAAGTCGCAGGCGCTCGTGGACAACTTCGCCGGTCAATGGCTGCAGACGCGGCGGCTGGCGAGCATAAACATCGACCGGCAGCGTTTCCCGGCCTTCGACGACACACTTCGCGCGGCGATGGAGCAGGAAACCGCCCTGTTCTTTGCGTCGATCATGCGCGAGGACCGCAGCATCGTCGAATTCCTCGACGCCGACTTCACGTTCCTCAACGAGCGGCTGGCGAAGCACTACGGCATCTCCGGCGTCGAGGGCGACAACTTCCGCAAGGTGACGCTGGCCGACGATCAGCAAAGCGCGCAACACCGCGGCGGCATCCTCACCATGGCCAGCGTGCTCACGATCACCAGCAACCCCACGCGCACCAGCCCCGTGAAGCGCGGCAAGTACGTGTTGGAAAACATCCTCGGCACGCCGCCGCCCCCGCCGCCGCCGGAAGTACCCGAATTGGAAGAGGGGGCCGAGCTGAAGGGCTCGCTCAAACAGCGCATGGAGCAGCACCGCGAAAACGCAAGCTGCGCCTCATGCCACCAGCGGATGGACCCGATCGGATTCGGCCTGGAACACTTTGACGCCATCGGCGCCTGGCGCGACAAGGACGGGCCGCACGCGATCGAAGCCAGTGGCCAACTGGTCGGCGGCAAGAAATTTAACGGCCCGAGCGAACTAAAAGAGGTCCTCAAGAGCCAAGCGCGATCTGTTTGTCCGCTGCCTGGTCGATCGGGTGCTGACGTACGCCCTTGGCCGCGGGCTGGAAGAGTA
Source organism: Pirellulales bacterium (assembly GCA_963829655.1). GTDB lineage: Bacteria > Planctomycetota > Planctomycetia > Pirellulales > JALHPA01 > JBBDYH01. Next base: position 1,941,681 of record CAWHJG010000002.1, on the reverse strand, counting down.
CGACGAGGCCACGGTCGAGCGGATCGCACAAGCCGTTGCCAAGAAAGACTATAGGTTTACGAGCCTGGTATCTGGAAATCGTCCAAAGCGACGCCTTTCAGAAGAAACGAGGCGTGGCCCGCTAAAAGCCCTGTTCCGCAGCCACTGGTGCACGGATAAACGAAAGCCGATATATTAAGTCGCCGGAAGCTCGACACTCGAAAGCCCGACGCGTAAGCAAGGAGCGTACCGTCAAAGGAGTTCCACCATGCGTAACTGGCAAGTCTCGCGGCGGACGATGTTGCGTGGCGTGGGTGCGGCGGTGGCGCTGCCGGTCCTCGACGCGATGGGTCCGATCCGCAGCGTGTTTGCCGTCACGCCCGACGCCGTTGCCAAGGCCGCGACCGCGCCGCTTGCGCCTGGCGTTCTGCTACGTTCCGAACGGCGTGCACATGCAGGATTGGAAGCCCTCGCAGGTCGGCGAGAACTTCGAGCTGACACCCACGCTCAAGCTGCTCGAGCCGTTTAAGCAAGACATGCTCGTCCTCTCTGGCCTGGCGCAGAAAAAGGCCGAAGCCAACGGCGACGGCCCGGGTGACCACGCTCGTGCGATGGCCACGTTCCTCACCGGCTGCCAGGCGAAGAAGACCGGCGGCGCCGATATCAAGGTCGGCATCTCGGTCGATCAGCTCGCGGCGCAAAAGGTCGGCGCGGCCACGCGGTTCGCTTCGCTCGAGCTGAGCTGCGACAAGGGCCGCCAGTCGGGCGAGTGCGACTCCGGGTATAGCTGCGCCTATTCGTCGAACATCTCCTGGAAGACCGAAAGCACGCCGGTAACGCCCGAGACGAATCCGCGGCTGGTTTTTGAGCGGCTGTTCTCTGGCACGACCGAGGTCGGTTCGGCCGCCGCCCGCGCCGAGCGGCAGAAGTATCAAAAGAGCATTCTCGACTACGTGATGGAAGACGCCAACCGCTTGCAAGGCCGCCTGGGCGCCAACGACAAGCGAAAGCTCGACGAGTACCTGACCAGCGTGCGCGAAATCGAAGCTCGGATCACTCGCGTCGAGAGTGGCAACGCCGCCGAGACCGCCTCGTTCGTCAAGCCGACGGGCATCCCCAAAGGAGTACAACGAGTACCTGCGGCTGATGGCCGACATGATGGTGCTGGCCTTCCAGACCGACACCACGCGGATCAGCACGTTCATCTTCGCCAACGAAGGCAGCAACCGGAGCTACGGCGTTGATCGAAGTGCCCGAGGGGCATCACGACCTGTCGCATCACGGCCGCGACAAGAAGAAGCAGGAGAAGATCGCCAAGATCAACCGCTTCCACCTGGAGCAGTTCGCCTATCTTATCGGCAAGCTCAAAAGCGTGAAGGAAGGCGAAGGCACGCTGCTCGACAACTCGATGATCGTCTACGGAAGCTGCATCGGCGACGGCAACCGGCACAATCACAACGACCTGCCAGTCGCGCTCCTCGGCAAAGGCGGCGGCATCGATCAAGCCGGCCGGCACGTGAAATTCGACAAGGACGTGCCGCTGGCGAATCTCTGGATGTCGCTTCTGGACCGCATGGGCGCCAAGGACATCGAAAAACTCGGCGACAGCACCGGCCGGATCGGCGAGCTTTTGTAGGTCAGGCTGTGCCTGACTAAAGTTCGGCGCGGGTCTCCTGACCCCGCCGCTCCTATCGCGACGGCATTCCGCACTCCGAACTTGCCCTCACTCGCCGGTCACTTCCTTCACCAGCCCAAAAAACCCCCGCTTCCGCTCGGTGTTCAGCCCCCAATTGACCGGCGGCGCCTGGTATCCGTCGCGGTAGTCGCTCTTGCCGGGGTCGAAATATCCCCACGACGAGTACTCCCCGATCGCCGCGACCATGTTGTTCATCCGCTTGTCGAAGTCAAAATGGTCGTCCTCATTGAACAAAATCGGCATCGCGCGATAACCGGGCACTTGCCGAGTCTTCTTGACCATCTCGGCGATTCGCGCCGGCTCGCTCACGCCGTTGCCGTGAATCAATAGATAGTCGGCCGCGCGGACCACGTTCTCGCTGGGGATCGTGCCGCCGCCGTAGCTCGTGCTGACCAACAGCCCCCGGCCGTCGCGAGTTAGTTGTTTCGCCTGCTCGATCAGCTCATGCACGCGATTCGGTTTCAGAATATCGTGGTCGTAGCGCACGTTGCACTCGTTATTGACCTCGATCATCACGTTGCGATAGCCGCGGTCGAACACCCAATCGACCGTGTTGTCGAGCGCCCGCTTCACCGTCGCTTCGTCCTTCAACCGCTCGTCCTGGCCAAAATAAAACACGCCCAGGATCACGACCATCCCCAGCTCATCCGAACGGTCGAGGATCTTTTCCAGCCGCGCCATGTACTCCGCCCGCAGGGAGCCGTCTTCGGCAATCGCCGAGTTGTGCCACGGCTGGTCGCGGCTGTAACCCTGTGGGCTGCCCCCTTGCAGGTTGATTGTGAAGCACAACAGGCCGTGCCGGCGCCACTCGGGCATGGCGGCCACGAACTCGCGCGTATTGCGGTCAGCGTCCCATTTGCCGGTGTCGGGGTAATTCCAGCGGTCCCGCGTTGCTGGATTCAGGTCGTCGAATATGCCCTGCACCATCCGCGAGTTGAACAGCAGCCCTTCGATTTTCTTGTCTTTCCAGGTGCGGCCTTCATACGTCGGCTTACCGTTGATGTGGAAGGCGTCGCCGGCGATCGACACAGTGGTCTTCCGTTGCGGCTCGGCGGCGATGCCGGTGACGGTGGCGAAAACTACGACGACGGCTGAAAACAAACCAAGAAACGTTTTCATTTGCCGTGAACCCTTTCCGCTCCAGTTCGTTCACTTGAGCTCAAAGTCGCATCGGACGTGATTCCTTAAGGAGGATGTTCTCCTCGCTGTCCGGATCGAGCGGCATTCGAGTATGCTCGTGGCCACAATGCATACAGAACACGACGGTGAAGAACAGGTTCTCACGTTTCGGCCCAGATTCAGACTCAATGCGGCTACGAAAGAACTGCGGGTCCGAGTTTCGACAGAATGAGCATACCTGCTGGCCGGCCATTCCTCACCTCATCGTTCCGGGATGACTGAGTCGCGCCGCCTATTAGAACTCAGTAGCACGCCAATTACTAGCGCGCTAACTTATTCCTGCTGAGAAATTGCCCGCCTGTAATGCAACAAATGCGCAAATCAGTACAGAGACACGTTGGTCGTGCCCGCGAATACTCCGCACTCCGAATTTGCCTCGACTGAGCTCGTCGCAGGCCGCACTCCGCATTTGCCTACGCCACATCGAGCTTCAACAGATACTCATCGAGTGACGTGCGCTGCTCTTGCTCCTGTCCGCGGAGCTCGGCGATCTGGCCGCGGAGCTTCTCGACTTGGTCCTCCTGCTCCCCGAACTTCTTCACGTAGCGATTGTAGAGATCGCTGTTGCGGTCCAGTTGCGCCATGTTCTGGCGGATCCGGTTCTGCTCGGCCTCCACGGTCTGGATCTGCTGCTCCAACGTCGTGCGGTTTTGCACCGTTTGGTTGATCGCGGTCTTCCGCTTGATCACTTCCGCTAGCGACTTCTTCACCGCCTCGCTGACCACCTTGGCGTTGATGTAGTAGTAGATCGTGTTATCGTCCAGGTTGGTCAAGGCAAACGCCTGGCTGACGATCATCTCCTCCTGTACCGCCAGCTTGGCCGGCACGCCTGGCTTGGCTTCGACCGGGAACCGATACAGATTCCGCGTCTTCTCCCCCGGGTCCTTCGGCTCGATCAGTTTCCAATTGGGATCGTGGGCATACTCCACCAGCACGCTCTTGGTCTTGTCGCCCGAGTTCTTGATGGTGTAGTTGTTCTCGCGTGTGTGTTTTCGCGTAGCGTGCAGCGTGCCTTTCACGATCTTGACCGTGGTCAGTTGCTCCGGATGACCTTTGGTCTCCGGCGCGACTTCGGTGTCCAGGTCGAGCGCATAGCTGATCAGCCGCTCGGTGTCGGGCTGCAAGGCCTCGATCTTGGCGTCGCCGGCGTACGCGCCGCCGTCGAATACGGTGACCGGCCCCTGCATCAGGTGCAGCTTGGTCGTGTTCTTGAGCTTGAGTCCGTTGAGCGGGTGTTTGGCGTGCACACTTTGGTTGTAGATGCTGACCTTCGTGCCTTCGACGCTGCCGTTGACGATCGGCAGCATCGCCGATTGCTGCCGCGGCAACGTGACCGGCGTGGCGATCGTGTACTGGAACAATTCACCCACGTCGCCCCCTTGAGCCAACGATTGGCCGCCCTGGGCGAGATTCAGTTCAGCAAGTTTTTCAGCTTCGAAGTGCACACCCAGTTGCATTTCATCTCCTGCTGCTGCCGCCGGCGCCGCGAGCCCCCCGCCCGCCCCGAAGCCGCCGGCCGCCCTGCGGCCGGAGCGAGAACGCGCCAGGCGATCCGCGGGCGCTGCGTCTTTACTCTCAGCCGCCTTCCGAAACTCTTCATTCGCCGCCGCCAGATCCTGGTCATACACCTGCGGCCGCAGGCTGGCGTACAGCTCCGGCTGCACCACCGGCCGCTGGGCATACAGCGGTTGATACAAATCCATAATGAACGAGATCGGCCGGCCGCTGACCAACGTCAGGTTCACCTCGTTCCAATCCTGCTCGGTGGTGTTCTCGACGATCGCCCACCCCTGCAAGAACGGCTTCTCGTCGTCCTTCAAGACCAGGCGATAACTCGTCTTCCAGATCGGCGAGTCCTGGATATAACCCACTCGCACATTGCGGTTGCCCTGCCCCAAGAAGTTCAAGGTCACGCTCTTCTTGTCGGTCGAGTGCGCAGTGGCCAAAATTGCCAGTGCCTGCTGCAACTCGTTGTTCAGCCGATCGTCCAACAGCCGGATCCGGCTCACCGATTCCAGGTTCACGCTACGCAACCCTTCGCTGGTAAGCAGGTTCAAGAAATCCTGCTCGACGGCCTCGTCTTTGCCGACGCGAACCTTGCGCTGCTCCACGCCCACGATCGTGCCGGTGATCGGCGTCGGTGCTTCCACCTGCACCTTCTCGCCGCGAATCTGCTTGAGCAAATCCGCCAGTGTCGGGTTGCTGGTCAGGTCGATGGCAAACGTCTTGAGCGTTTTGGTAATCGGGTCTTTGCTTTCGTAGCTCACGGTGCTGATCTTGCCGCCGCCAAGGTCTTGGAGCACCATGCTCTTGAGCAAGTCGTTGATGTCCTCCACATTAAACTTCAAGGTCACCTGTCCGTCCCCTTGCATCTCGCCGTTGTGCTCGTAGAAGCCCACTCCGCTGGAGAACATCACCACGCGCGAAAGCGGCAACTCGGTCGATTTCTTTTCGTCGGCGGCATGAGCGGCTGACAGCGGCAGAATGGCGAGCGCCAGAACGATTGGCAGGCTGAGTGTGCGGGACATGATGGAGCTCCTTGTACTTACGACGGGCCGCGGGGGTTTATCCCCGCGGTCTGCGGCGCAGAGAACCTGCGCTCGATTCTAGCTTTTGAGACGAGGCCAGGGTGAAGAAAGTTCCCAGCCGGAACGCGGCTATCGCGGCCAAAAGGGGACTGGCTCCTAGCCGAAACAAGCTTACGTCAGCGAAAAAAGGTTAAGGCGACGTGCCTGTCCCCTTTTGCGTCTATTCAAAGTCACTCGAATTAACCGTTTCCCCGCCATCCCGGGTCAATAGAGCCTTGAGCACGTTTGGCATCGTGTCTTCACGGATAAATGTTACGCGCTTGTCGGCAAAGACGGCTGCCGTGCCTCCCGGATGCTTGGACGAGATGCCAAGGCCGGTCGCTGGATTGATTGTCTTTGGCATTTTGCTGAAACTCAGATCGCGCGGCTCAGCCCAGTGGATGTCGCTCTCGGCGATCTCTACGAGCAGTAGTGTATTGCCGGCACCATCTTTGAACGACGCCGTGCTGAGCTTGGCGTCTTCCTCCCATGCCGTGCCGGGTCCGACGACAGCGACATAGTTGGTTAGCGGCTGCCGTGGATCCTCGTGACTGTCGTTCGGGCAGCGGAATACCTCGATATAAGGTTGTAGCTGGCTATTGTGCGGACTGTCCCATGGCTCATCAAATCTCCATAGAGCGGTAATGTCGCGGCGCTCAAGGTAAGGCAGAATTAGAACGCGCCAGCTATAGAGTGGCGTGCCGTTCTCATCGGCAACATACGGCGGCGGCAAATGACCTTTGGCGTTCTGATACGAAATAATCGCCTGCGCAATTTCGCGCATGTTGTTTTGACAACTGGCGCGATGCCTTATCCCTCTGCCGGTGTTGATAGCCGGCAAGAACATAGCCAAGATCACAAGCATCACGATCGCGCTCACGCCAACACGTTTCGCGCGCGATGTCATATCCCGTCTTCCGTTAAACCACGCGAGGCTGAAGAGTACGCCATAGAATACAGCCCAATAGATATTCAGGACTCGAGCGATTGCCATGAAAACGCCGGCGGCAGCAATGGCTAGAAACAGTCCCGTCAAGGTAAACTGTGGTTGCTCGGCCGGCTTCGATTTGGTGGCCGGAGTCGGATCAATATCAGCCGGCCAATCGCTCATTTGCACATCGTTCTAATTTTCGAAATCCTCTTCCGATATTGAGTCACCGCCATCCCGCGTCAAAAGCGCCTTGAGCATCACCGGCGTCGTGTCGTTCTGTAGGAACCGCGAATACCCGTCAGCAAAGGCCACGATCGCGCCGACCGGTTTTTTGTCCATTAAGTGTTTCGAAGAGATTCCCCGTCCGTGCAACGGGTTAATCGTGTCTACCATCTGCCCAACGTACAAATCTCGCGGCTCAGCCCAGTGAATGTCCGTGTTGGCGATCTCGACCAAAAGCAACGTCTTCGCCGCCCCATCGCTGAACGACGCGGTGTTTATCTTCGTTTCCTCTTCCCACGCAGTACCGGGCCCAACAACGGCGACGTAGTTCGTTAGCGGTCGGCGATCTCGCGGTTTGTCAGCCGGACAGCGGAAGAGGTCAATTTGCGGCTGCAGCTTGCTGTTATTCGAACTGTCCCATGGCTCGTCGAATTTCCACAGGTCGTAAATGTCCTTGCGTTCCAGATACGGCAGGATCAGGACGCGCCAACTATATAGCGCCTTTCCGTTCTCATCAGCTACGTACGGTGGTGGCAGATGACCGTTTTGGGCTTGATACATCAAGATCGCGGAAGCAACCGTGCGAATGTTGCTTTGGCATTGGGCCCGAGCGCAGGGCCGCGCCGTCGCCCATACTCGGGTAAATCATTAGAACTATCGCGAAACCAGCCGCGGCGACGATGATCCGTTTCAACCTGGCCGCGAATTGTGCGCTGCCGCCGAACCACCCGAGACCAAGAAGGACCGTTGCGAAAATAGCCCAGCCAACACCGAGCTGCAGGGCGATCACAACGAGCACGCCGACACCCGCGATTGTCCAAAGAAGCGCTCGCAACGTGAACTGCGGCTGGTCCGGCTGATGCGGTTTGGTCGCTGGTGAAGGATCAATTTCAGCCGGCCAATCACTCATACACACATCGTTCTAATTCTCGAAATCCGCCGGCGATACCGGCTCACCGCCGTCCCGTGTCAAAAGCGCTTTAAGAACATTGGGCATCGTGTCCTCGCGTATGAACGACACGCGCTTGTCGGCAAAGATGCCAACGACTCCACCTTTGTGCTTGGAAGAGATCCCTTGTCCCTGCTTCGGATTGATCACGGTCGCCATTTGTCCGACGTACAAATCGCGAGGCTCGGCCCAATGAATATCGGAGTCTTTGAGCTCCACGAGCAAGAGCGTATTCCCAGCGCCATCTTTGAATGACGCAGTGTTGAGCTTCATGTCCTCTTCCCACGCAGTACCCGGTCCGACAACAGCGACATAGCTCGTCAGGCATTTGCTCTTGTCGATGTTGCGATCGCCTGGGCAGCAGAAGACGTCAAGGTAGGTATCGCTCAACTTCTTGTTATTGGGACTATCCCACGGCTCGTCGAACCGCCAGAGATCGGTGATGTCGCTGCGTTCGAGATCGGGGAGGATCAGCACGCGCAGCTACATAGCGGCGTGCCATTTTTATCTGCAAGATACGGTGGCGGTAGATGACCGTTGGCATCTTGATACTTGAGTATCGCCGCCACTACTTCGCGCATGTTGTTTTGGCATTGCGCACGAGGCGACGCCTCGCGACTACCTACCTCTGGCAACATTACCGAAATGCAGGCACCAACGACCAAAACCAAAATTGCAACGCCACTGAAGCGCGCTATCGAATGTTGGTGCCAGTTGACCCACAGAAGTAAGCCGAGGACGAGTGCGAAGACCGACCATCCAAAGCCGAATTGGATCCCAATCGCCAGAAACGCTGCCACCGCCGAAATCAACAACAGCAGCCCGCGCAACGTGAACTGCGGTTGATCGGTTGTTGCCTCTGATGACGGCACAAGTCGTGGAGTCGAATCACTCATCGCCGCCTCTTCAATCCAGTCCAATTACCCCCTGCAACGGACCACTGACAAAGGACAGCGGACTATCAAGCCGTCTGCGGTGCCAGCGCCTCGCGCCGCGCGCTGGCGGAGCGCCCTTGCCGAGCACAATCCAAATCGCCTCCAGCAGCATCAGCGCGGCCAGCACCACGAGCACCACGCCCGCCCAGGCCACGGGATCGCGCGGCACGGCAAACTGGCCGTCGCTGCGTGAACTTCGGCCACGTCATTGCTACCAGCGCCCAAGTGCTCATCGCGTACATCCACGCCGTCGGAATGCCGGTCACGATCCACACCCATCGCTGCCCGCCGCGTCCGCCACAGCCACACGGTCACACCCAACAGCGTCAGCGCCGCCAGCAGTTGGTTGCTCGCGCCAAACAGCGACCAGAACGTCTTCCACACCGGCACCGGATGCACCCGTAGCATCTACATTCTGTTGAAACAAGAAAAACAGTCGGCACACCGGCCGTCAGTGCCGTGCCCAGCCACTTCCCCTTGGCGTCTTGCCAGCCGGTCAATTCCTGGATGATGTACCGGCCTAGCCGCGTGCACACGTCGAGCGTGTCGTAAACAAACGTGGTGAACGCCATCAGCGCAAACGATACGGCCAGCGCCGCCGGCATTCCAAACTCTTCCAAGAAGCTGCCAATCCCAAGGCCGTAGATCAAATTCGGCTTCGGCTGACCCGTGAGTGCCGGGGAATCGGTGGCCAGAATCATCACGCACGACAGCGAGATCACCGCTACCATTGCTTCCAAGAGCATCGCACCATAGCCAATCACCCGCGCATCGGTCTCGCGGCGAAGCTGTTTTGACGTCGTGCCGCTGGCGATCAGCGAATGAAAACCCGAGCACGCGCCGCACGCAATCGTGATGAACAAAAACGGCGCGAGCGTTTCGCCGTTCCTTGCCGTCCAGCCGGTGAACGCCGGGTACTCAATCGGCTTGTTGGCGAACAACAGGCCCAGCATTCCGGCGGCCAGCGACACGTACAAGAAATAGCCACCCAGATGCCCGCGCGGCTGCAAGCAGCAACCACATCGGCACAACCGCGGCAATCAGACAATATGCGAGGAGCAGCACCCCCCAGATCCTCTGTGCCTGCGCCGGGTCCACGTTGAGTAAGGCCCCCAAGTCCAAGGGCACATACTGCCCGGCGTAAATCGTCAAACCCACCAGCGGCAGGAAGATCAACGTCGCCATGTTAAGCGACAGCTTTGTGTACCGCAGCAGCAGACCCATGATGATCGGCAGTGCCAAGTACAACAGCGACGAGCTGGCGATCCCAGGGCCACTGACGATCTCCCCGTTTTCCAATTCGGTAAGACCCACGAACGACGACGCGGTCACGTCGGTGAACGCGACGATGATGTAGACCAGCGCGATCCAGATGAACGCCAGAAACATCAAGTACGAGCGGTCGCTCATGTTCTCGCGAACCACGTCGGCGATGCTCCGCGCCTTGTGGCGGATCGACGCGGTGAGCGACGACATATCGTGCACGCCGCCGATGAAGATCGGCGCCGATCAGAATCCACACCAGCGCCGGCAGCCAGCCGAACATGATCCCCGCCAAAATCGGCCCGACGATCGGCCCCGCGGCGGCAATCGCCGAAAAATGCTGGCTCAACAGAAACTTCGGCTCGATCGGTGAGTAGTCCACGTCGTCGCGCATCTCCACTGCCGGCGTCGGCCGCTTGGGATCGAGCTGAAACAGCCGCACCAACAGCGGGCCGTAGGTGAAATACGCGACCGTCAGCACGGCCGCGGATACAAGAGCGATTGTCACAAGCGACATGGCGGAAAGAACCGGCCGTTTCGCCGGTAATCCTGAGAGGAGGTATCTACTGTTACGATACCGGCCACGGACTGGCGGAAGCAAGGTCGGTCACAAGCCGCCACTCGATGCGCCCTTATTGGCCGTATCGCGAAGCCATATAATCCGAGTTCCAATATGATTCCTCAGAGCTATTCAACTGAACCCTGAACCCCGACCCCGCCCGCATGGAAAAACTCGTCATCATCGGCAGCGGCCCCGCCGGCTGGACCGCCGCCATTTACGCCGCCCGCGCTAACCTCAGCCCGCTCGTGTTCGAGGGCGCGATCACCGAGGAGAATCGCATCAACGGCACGCTGCCGCTCGGCCAGCTTGCGCTCACAACCGAGGTCGAGAACTACCCCGGCTTTCCCTCGGGCGACATGAACGCATACCTGGATGCGGCCATCGCCGAGGATCGTCGCGGTTTGATGGCCCCGCACCTCAAGCACGGCGTGAGCGGACCCGAGCTGATGGAGCTGATGCGGCAACAGGCGGTGAACTTCGGCACGCGCATCGTGACGGACGATATCGCAAGCGTCGATTTCAGCCGCCGGCCGTTCAAGCTGTCGCCGCTGGCGGGCGGCGAGGTCGAGGCTCAATGCGTGATCATCGCCACCGGCGCGCGAGCCAACTATCTCGGCCTGCCGACCGAAGAGGCGTATAAGAACCACGGCGTCAGCGCCTGTGCCGTGTGCGATGGCGCACTTGCCGCGTTTCCGCAACAAGCCGCTGGCTGTGATCGGCGGCGGCGACTCGGCGGTGGAAGAAGCCACCTACCTGACCAAGTACGCCAGCCGCGTGTACCTCGTCCACCGCCGCGACCAGCTTCGCGCAAGCAAGATCATGGCCGACCGCGCAATGAGCAACGCCAAGATCGAGCCGGTGTGGAACAGCGAGATGGTCGAGGTGCTCGGCGACGGACACCAAGGCGTCAGCGGCATCCGCCTCAAGCACACGGAAACCGAGGAAGTGCATCAGCGCGACGTAAGCGGCATCTTCCTGGCGATCGGCCACACGCCGAACACGAAGTTCCTCGCAGGGCAGTTGGAACTGAACAGCAAGGGTTACATCCATTGGACCGTTCCATTCCGCACCAACACGAGCGTCGAAGGCGTGTTTGCCGCCGGCGACGTCGCCGACGACTACTACAGCCAGGCGGTCACGGCCGCCGGCACCGGCTGCATGGCCGCGCTCGACGCCGAACGCTGGCTGGCGCATACGGGGCATTGATGAAATGGATTGCAGACTGCTGTAGCGATTGACGCGCTTCGATTCAACGGAGTGAAAAATGGAAAACCTCGCCGTCTCCCAGGCCCGGAGTGGCGAATCCGTCGGCCAAAAGGCTCGCCTCCAAGGTTGGGTTCGCACTCGCCGCGATAGCAAAGCCGGCTTTTCGTTCGTCGAGCTCAACGACGGTTCGTGCCTGGCCAACCTGCAAGTGGTCGCTGACGGCAAGCTGGCCAACTACGAGAGTGAGGTAAAACACCTGACAGCCGGTTCGAGCATCACGGTCGAAGGCGAAGTCAAAGCGTCGCCCGCCAAGGGCCAGGCCACCGAAGTGCATGCCGAGCGAGTTATTGTTCACGGCCTCGCCGATTCCGAGACGTATCCGCTGCAAAAAAAGGGTCACTCATTCGAGTTCCTGCGCACGATTGCCCATCTTCGTCCGCGGACCAACACGTTTGGCGCCATCGCGCGGCTGCGCAACCAGGTAAGCCGCACGATTCACGACTTCTTCCAGGAAAACGGATTCTTGTACATCCATGCGCCGATCATCACCGCCAGCGACTGCGAAGGTGCCGGCGAGATGTTCCGCGTGACCACGCTCGACCCGGCCAAAGTGCCCAAGGCCGACAACCCCGCATGGAGCAACGTCGATTACGCTCGCGATTTCTTTCATCGCCCGGCATATCTCACCGTCAGCGGTCAACTCAACGCCGAGATCTTCGCCTGCTCGATGGGCAAGGTCTACACGTTCGGCCCGACCTTTCGCGCCGAGAACAGCAACACTTCGCGACACCTGGCCGAGTTCTGGATGGTCGAGCCGGAGATGGCGTTTTTTGAACTCTCCGACAACATGCAGCTTGCCGAGACGTTCCTCAAGCGCATTTTCCGCGACACGCTTGCGCAATCGGCCGACGACATGCAGTTCTTCAAAGAGCGGATCGACAGCACCGTGATCGATACGCTGGAACAGATAGTCAACAGCGAGTTCGTCCGATTGCCATATACCGAGGCGGTCGAGCGCCTCGAAAAATCGGGCAAGCAATTTGAGTTTCCCGTGAGCTGGGGAAAAGATCTTCAGGCCGAACACGAGCGCTATCTGACCGAAGAGGTCTTCAAGCGACCGGTGATCCTGTTCGACTACCCGCGATCGATCAAGCCGTTTTATATGCGGCTCAACGACGACGAGAAAACCGTGCGGGCGATGGACATCCTCGTCCCGAAAGTCGGCGAGATCATCGGCGGCAGCCAGCGCGAGGAGCGGCTCGACGTCATCGAAACGCGGATGAAAGAGCAACGCCTCGACCCGCAGGCATATTGGTGGTATCTCGACTTGCGCAGATACGGCACGGTGCCGCACTCCGGTTTTGGCCTCGGCCTGGAGCGTGTGCTGCAATTCATCACCGGCATGACCAACATCCGCGATGTGATTCCGTTTCCGCGCACGCCGGGAAACGCAGATTTCTAATTATCCAAGGAGGGCGAGATTCATCTCCGCCTTGTTCGGCACAACTATTGCAACTAACTGACTAACGACTGACATGCTTGGCACTCGCTATGTGGAGAATCCAAATGCTACTTACCATTTTGAGTTGGTTGGTCTTCGGTTTGGTGGTTGGCGCGATTGCGCGGATGTTGTACCCCGGCCGGCAGGCCATGGGCCTGTTTGCCACCATGGCGCTTGGCGTGGTTGGATCGCTTCTGGGCGGCCTCGTGAGCTGGGCGATCGTCGGCGACGAAGGCGGCCCGTTTAACGGCTCCGGCTGGATCATGTCGATCATCGGGGCCCTGGTGGTCGTTTGGGGTGCAATCGCCATGAGTCGCCGGGGAACCACCGTGCCCAAAGTTTGATGACTCGAACAAGCTGTACTCTCGCGAGCCTGAGGGGAATGACCCCGTCAGGCTCGCTTTGCGCGCCACTAACAATGCGGACGGCTGTTCCGCGCCGCCTTGATTCGCTAGAGTAACGCGAAAACTTGCTTATCGCAGCGAGGAACGCGCATTGACCATCAATCGGTTCGCACTATGCGCACTTGCGAGTGTCGCAGTTGTTGGATGCTCTAAACCAGCCGAGCCCGTTGCGCGGGCCAAAGTGTTGGTCAATCTCCAAGTGCTGGCTTGGGACGAGATTCAACAACTTCTCGCTAGCCACCGCGGCAAGGTCGTGGTCATGGATTGCTGGAGCACGTCCTGCCGGCCATGCCTTGAAGAGTTTCCGAATCTTGTCGCAATGCATAACAAATATGGCCGCCAAGATCTGGCCTGTGTTTCCCTCAGCTTCGATAACGAGGGCCTCGATCCGATCGAAAACGTGAAACCGGCAGTGCTGAGTTTCTTGAAACGGCAACAAGCTACGTTTGATAACGTGCTTTCGACGCTGGATTCCGATGCACTGTATAAGAAGCTCGAAATCCCCGCAGTCCCCGCCGCGATCGTCTACGATCGCGAAGGCAAACTGGCCAAGAAGTTCACCGGCGCTAAAGTAGATTACGCCGAGGTCGAGCGAGTTGTCCAAGAATTGCTGCGATAGTTAGTTCTTGCCGCTACACCAACTTCGTCACGCCAGGTACTGCGACGACAACCTCCGGCGCGGGTCCCCACTCGTACTTCTCTGGTCCAAGTCGCTCCGGCGAATTGAGCGCTTGATCCCAAGTCACGCGCTGCCCTGTATACGCCGACATGCGTCCCATGATCGCCATCAGCGAGCTTCGCGACATGTACAACCCATTGTTGATTGGCTGGCCGTTGCGGATCGATGCAAACAACTCGTCGTGCTCCTGCTGGTACATGTCCTTCGGCCGCGTGCGATCGCTGCGATGCTTCCACGCGTTCTCGCCGGTGATTTCGTGCCGCATGACGTTCGCCGTGCCCTTCGTCCCAATCAAGTAATCGTTCACGTCGTTCTCGCAGCCAGCCATCTGCCGGCAAGCGGCGAACAGCTTCGCGCCGTTTTCATATTCATAGGTGACCGAAAAATGGTCATAGATATTCCCCCACTTCGGCTCGTTGCGCACTTCGCGCCCGCCGACGCCCGTGCATGCCACCGGCGGCTCGTCTTTCATGGCCCACGCGGCTTTGTCGAGGCTATGCACGTGCTGCTCCACATTGTGGTCGCCCGATAGCCAGGTGAAGTACAACCAGTTGCGGACCTGCCACTCCATGTCGGACCAGTTGTCTTTGCGACCATGATGCCAAAGCGTTCCCGTGAGATAACTCACGTTCAACGCCCGGATGTCGCCAATCGCGCCGTTGTGCACGCGATCCATCACCTCGCGCTTCGCCAGGTCGTAGCGATAACAAAGACCAGAAACGATGCTCAGATTCTTTTTCTTCGCCGCCTCGCACGTCTCCAGCACGCTCCTCACGCCGGGACCGTCCACCGCTACCGGCTTTTCGCAAAACACATGTTTGCCGGCAGTGACTGCGGCGCCAGATGCTCCGGTCGAAAGTGCGGAGGCGTGCAAAGCAGGACTACGTCCACTCCGGAGTCAATCACCTTCTGATAGGCGTCAAAGCCCGCAAAGCATCGGTCGGGGGAAACCTGAAGTTTTTCCGGCTGGCCGCTGAACTGCTTGGTGAGGTACTTCAAGCTGGACTCAACGCGATCCGCAAACGCGTCGCCCATTGCCGTGAGTGCCACGTTCTTGTCGGCTTGCAATGCGTCGGCCGCAGCGCCGCTTCCGCGCCCGCCGCAACCAATCAGTCCCACCTTCAACTGGTCGCTGCCCGCGGCATGCGCGCTGCGAGCAATACCCAGCGTGCCGGCAAACGCCGCTGTGCCCGCGACTACGGCCGAATGCGAGAGGAACTCACGGCGGGAAGTCTGCGATTTGCCATCAGTGGTGAATGGGTCAGAAGAAGCCATGACGGGTCTCACGAAATAGGTGGGTTTTGATTGCCGGGCGAGATTATTGCAGAGCGCCATAATAAATCTGTGCAATCCGGCTTGTCAAACGCTTCAACTCCTGGCGTTGGCGCGAATGGGCATTCATTTCACGAGCACCAAATAGCAACCGAGGCTAGTCCTTCCGCTCAAAAAACATCATGTGCTGCCACGGCAGCTTGTCGAATTGCTCCACCAGCTTGAAACCATTCGGCTCCAGCTCTTTCAGGATCTGCTTTTTGCTCATCTTGTGCAGCTCCTTGATCGGCACCTTCGGATCCTCCTTGCGAAATTCGACGAGCACGAGCCGCCCATCCTTCTTGAGCGACTTCCTCATCGCCGCAAGCATGTGCTCGGGATGCGAAAACTCATGATAAACGTCCACACACAGAATCAGGTCGAGCTTTCCGTCGGGCAATCGCGGATCGATCAGGCTCCCCAGGACAGGCTTGATGTTTTTGAGTTCGGTCTTTTCCGCGCGAGCTTCGAGCAAACGCAGCATCTCTTGCTGGATATCAACGGCATAGACTGTGCCTTGGTCGCCGACCAGTTCCGCCAGTTCCAGCGTGTAGAAGCCGTTGCCACATCCCATGTCGCATACCGCCATGCCCGCCTTCACACCGAGGGCCGCAAGCATCGTGGTGCAGTCTTCCTCGCGCTGCCGGCTCTCACGGGTGAGCCAGTCGGCGCCTAGGTAGTGCATCGTCTGCGCGATCGTCCGGCCTTTGTATTCAGTCAGCGCCGGTGGGATGGACTCGTTGCTATCGAGAGCCGGTTGAGCGGGCACGTTCTCGATGGCGCCGAACTGCGCATTCGTGAAAAAGGCGAGAACGACGCTGGCGACGGCAATCGTCTTTGATAAGCGGCTCCGCTTCATCACACGATTTCTTCCAGGTTTGCGAAGGGACCGGTCCACACTCGACACGCTGTCAATTCCCAGCTCAGCGTGGCAGCGCTCTATAATTGCTAGTATGATGCACCGGCGGAGAAAAGCCATGCGACTTGAGAGTGAAGCGACCATTGAAGATTTGCGTCATGTTCCCGACGATGGAAAGGCCGAACTGGTAGATGGGGAACTAGTTGTCATGTCGCCCGCCGGTGGATTGCACAATTATGCCGCGCATCAAATCACGATGAGCTTGCACGCGCACTGCCAGCGTCAGAAAAAGGGCTATGCGATCGGTGACAACTGCGGATTCATCGTTGATCTGCCGAACCGCAAATCGTTCAGCCCGGATGCGGCTTATCACTTAGGACCTTTGACGCACGATTTTGTGGCAGGACCGCCGATTTTTGCGGTCGAGGTGCGTAGCCGCGAGGATTATGGCCCCAGGGCGGAGCGAGGTATTGTGTCAAAACGCGCCGATTATTTCGCCGCCGGTACGCTCGTGGTCTGGGACGTTGACTTGATCGGCGACGAGACCATTCGCGTATTCCGGGCCAGTGATCCCCAGAATCCGGTGATCTACCGCCGAGAAGACACCGCCGAGGCGGAGCCCGCGGTGCCTGGCTGGAGGATGCCGGTCGATGATCTCTTTCCGGACCAGTGATTAGCCGCGACTAACCGGAAAGCTCGTTCGATTCATCCAGCGCCACTACCGCCAGACCGTTGCGATTGGCGAACTCGATAAACTTCGGCTCGTCAATCAGCACCGTGCGGCCGGCCTCGATTGCCAGCACTCTTCCACCGGCGGATTGAATCGATTCGAGCGTTCCCACTCCGACGGTCGGTACGTCGAATCGCATGTCCTGCCGCGGCTTGGCCGTCTTTACGACCGTGAAGCCGCCACTGCAGAGTGCGCCCGCCCGCCGAATGCACTCGTCGGTCCCCTCGATCGCTTCCACCGCGATCGGCGTGCGGTTCATCACCACCACGCTTTGGCCAATGTCGAGCCGCCCCATTTCCTTGGCCAGCCGCCAGCCAAACTCAATGTCGCTGCGTTCGGCAGAGGTCGGACCTCGCCGTGTCAATTGTCCTGCTCTCACGAGTAGCTCCGGTGCATAATCGGTCGCGGGTCCAAAATGAATACCTCGCGCGTCAAACGCATCGACAATCGCCGTCAACAGCGTGTCGTCGCGCAGGTCCTTCTTGCCCCCCATGAAGAACGGCCCATACACGCGCAGTCCCGTCAAATCAGGAAAGTGCCGCAGCCAACCGAATCGCTGGTACAAGCGAACCTTGTGAATCTTGCCCGCCATCGTCGCGCTTTCGACAGCCGTTGCGTTCGAAGTAACGCATGGCCCGGCCCAATTTCCCAAGGCCGAACCAACAGAACTCGTCGCAGATACTTTCCAGGGCCGGATCGGCGTGGTCCTTCGCCCCGAGTCCACAGACGAAGTAGCCGCTCCGCGAAAGCGCCTCGGCCACAACGATCGGATAACGCCCCCATCCGGCAATGAGTCCGACTCGCGGTCGGGAAATTTGAACGGCTGACATCGCACTCCTGAACCCTCAACCCTGAACCCTGAACCCTCTCACGCGGCTGCTCGCCCATCCTCCGGCTTTTGTCCAGTAAACGCGGCCACCTGCCGTTGCAATTCTTTGAGCTGCTTACGCATCTCAGGCAGCTTGGCCATCGTGGCAAACATCAGCTTCTGCACGCGCTCGGGCTGCGCGGTGCGCGCCTAACATGTGCGCATTCTCCGGCACGTCGTGAGCCACGCCCGCCATCGCGCCCAATACAGCGCCGCTTCCAATGTGTATGTGATCGCGAACGCCCACCTGACCGGCCATCACCACGTAGTCGCCGGTCGTCGTGCTGCCCGCAATCCCCACCTGCGAACAAATCATGTTGTGCCGGCCAATGCGGCAATTGTGTGCGATCATCACCAGATTATCGATCTTCGTTCCCTCGCCGATCACCGTGGCCGTATACGTGCCCCGGTCGATCGTCGTATTCGCGCCCACTTCCACATCGGCCTCCAGCTCCACATATCCAAGCTGATGTGAAAGCTGATGCCGCCCGCCGATTAGCTTGTAACCAAAGCCATAAGCGCCAATCACGGCGCCCGCGTGGATAATGCACCGCGGGCCGACGATCGTGTTCTCGTACAGCACGGCATTGGGATAGATCGTCACTCCGTCGCCTATCCGGCAACCGGGCAGGATTCTGACGCCCGAATGAATTGTCACGCCATCATCGATCAGCACATCGTCGGCGATAAAGGCGCCCGGCTCGATATGTACGTCGTTCCCCAGCCGCGCCGTCCAGCCGACGATCGACTGAACGCTCACGTGCCGGCGACCCCGCTCGTACCGCGGGCGAAAAAACTCCACTAGCTTCGCAAATGCTTTGTGAACGTCCGCTGCCTGTATGGCCGCGACCCCGACCGGTTCGAACCCGACCGGAACGACAACCGCGCCTGCCCTACTCCTGGCGAGCCGAGGCGCGCGATCGGGCGAATCGAGGAACGCAATCTCGTCCGTGTGCGCCGCGTCCAGCGTGGCCGCGCCACTGATCGAAAGGCTGCCGTCGCCGACGAGCGTTCCGCCAACGATGCGTGCTAATGCCGCCAGTCGGACCGGCATGGAATCTCCCCCTGCAAGCGCAATCAAATCCCTGAAACGCAAGGCGACGAATGCTACTGCAAGAACCCTCGATCCGAAATACCAGTCGTTGATTCCTTCGATTCAACCCACCGCAGCCAACTCGGCAAGCGAGCGAACGCTAGCACTCGTTGTGGATTGCTCTCGTCCTTCACGGTCCAAGAAGAACGCCCGCCAACTGGCCGCGGTCGCGGCCAGATAATCGTTTTCCCAGTCGTCACCAACCAGCAGTATCTCGCTTGAAGCCATCCCCAAGGTTTTCTCGATCGATCGGAAAAACTCGAGTGCCGGCTTCCGCCAACCGATTTGCGACGACACAAACAGGTGTTGGCAACGTTGCAGCGCCGCGTGCGATCTGACGATCGCCCGCAGCCGATCGTCGAAGTTCGAAGCAATCCCAACCATGATCCCCGGGCTGGCAACACGCGCGAGACACGCCGGCACGTCGTCGTAGAGCTGCCAGCTCGATGGCGAAGCAAAGTGCCGCCACAGCGCGGCAAAAATCGGCGAAGTATCCGCGACTTCCCTGAACACCGCCAATACAATCCTCCGCCAGCGCTCCTGCTCGCGCCGGGTCGGTCCGCATGCCATGAACCGTTCGATCGATCTCATCTTCGGCCGCTAGTGCGTGGCGAAACCGTTCTCCGATCGTTGCCTCGTCAAGCGTGCTGCCAAATCGATGCCCGAATTCAGCGTATGCCCTCGCCACGGGTGGATCGGCATAAAGCAACGTGCCGACCGCGTCAAACAGCACTGCGCGAATCGGCATGGCGATTGACGCCGCGGCTTAAAACCGCGAAATGAATCCCAGATCCAACCCAAACACGAACAGCATCAGCGTCAAGATGAACGCCAAGCCCAGATAGCTGAGCATCACGAACACCTTCTCGCTTGGCGGCCGGCCGGTCAGCCCCTCGTAGATCAAAAACACCATGTGTCCGCCGTCGAGCACCGGGATCGGCAGAAAATTAACCACCGCCAAATTCGCGCTCAGCATCGTCAGAAACATCAATAGCGACGTGAAACCTAGCTCGGCGTAGCGACCGGCCACTTTAGCAATCGTCACCGGGCCGCCCAGCATCTTTGGCGAAATTTGATCCTGTGCCAGCCGCTGCAAAAACCGGTACACCATCAACAGCGAATCCACTGTCTTTCGCATTCCCAATTGTGATGCCTCGCTCCAGTTTTCCGCCTTTCGCGTTTCGTAATCCTGCGCCAAGTCCAGCCCGCGGTCAGGATTGAAAAACTCTTCTGACGCTACCGGCGATAACTCCACACTCAGTGTCTCGCCATCCCGCTCCAGTTCCAGCTTGAACGTTCCCTTCGGATGCGCCCATTGCACGTTATGAACCATCAACGTCGGCCACGCGGTCTCATCGCGCCCTTCAAACTTCATGCCTCCCCTTCCCGCTTCAAACCTTCGTCCGCCAACACCTCGTCCGAAAGCAGGGACTCAAACGACACCAACCGATCCCCCGCGCGAATCCCAGCCTTGTCGGCTGGTCCGCCGGGCTCAACTGCCTCCACCGTTGGGTGCACCTCATACGCGATTCCCAGTGCCGGCACTCCAACCGCGCCGGTCGTAATCCCTGGCTGTTCCCACCAATCGACCGCGCGAAGCTCGATGTCGAGTTCGCGCCGGCCTTCATTTCGCTCCACGAACACTTTCACACTCTCACCCGCCCGTTTCCGCAACCGCTCGCCCAGCGTCAAGGGATCCCCAACGGGTTTTCCGTCGATCGAGATCAGCTTGTCGCCGGCCTGCAGTTTTCCCACAGCCGGCGATCCAGCCTGAATTGCCGAGATCGGACTAATCTTCATCGTCATTCCAAAATGCTTCCACGGCGCCGCCGGAATGACCACGTCGATTCGCTTCCTTGCAATCACCCGCTCGCCGTCCGCCGTCGCACTCTCCGTATTCGTTCCCTCTTTCTTCTTCGCCGCGCGCTCAACGGTCAGCGTGATTTCCTGATCCAATCGCAACCCCAGCTCGCGATTCAGCTCGCCCACCGTCGTTACCTCGCGCCCTTCCACCGCCACAATCCGATCGCCAATTTCCAGCGGCGGATTCGCCTTCGCCGCCGCCGAAGTCTTCGCAAGCGCCGGCTTAGCGATCTCCAGCTTCCGCGGGCCGCCCACTCCAATCAGCGGAATCCCAATGCGATTCTCCGGATACAGCTTGAGCGAAATCAAATCTTCTTCGCTCCGCCGTTTCACGACAAACTCGATACCTTCCTCCACGTCGCTCAATGGCACCCGCGACTGCAAATCCTCGTATCGCGGCTTCTCCAAATTGCCAATCTGCACAATCTCGTCGTCTACCTTCATCCCCGCTTGCCATGCCGCCCCCCCCGAATACACGTCCGAAACCTTGCACGGAAGCTCCTTCACACCCAGCCAATAAGCTAATGTCGCCATCAAAAACGCAAAGATCACGTTCATGATCACGCCCGCCGAAATGATCGCCATCCGCTCCGGCACGCTCTGGGCCATGTAGCTGCGCGGGTCGTACGGCGGATGCGGCTCGGCTGTCGGCTCCGGCGGGAGATCGCCGCTCGGCAAATGATGTGGGCCCTCGCTCGCCGCTGACATTCCGCCCACGGCGCCAACTGCCCCCGCCTCCGTCGCTCGCGCTCGCTTCATCTCGTCGGCAGCGCGGTACGGATTGTCGTCCTGCCCGAGCATCTTCACATAGCCGCCCAGCGGCAGTATGCCGATGCCGTACTCGGTCTCCCCCCACTGAAACTTCGCCAGCTTCAACCCGTAAACGTCAAACCCTAGATAAAACTTCTCACACTTCACGCCGCACATTTTCGCGACAATAAAGTGCCCCAGCTCGTGCACGAAGATCACGAACCCCAGACCCAGCACCACTTGCGCGATAGTCCAGTAGTTCTGCGGGTTGATCAACCAAAGCAGTGTGTCACCCAAACCGGCGAACATCAGGTATGCGCCCAAGTTGCAACCTCCTGGCGAGCCCATCGATCGAGCTCAAACAATCGCTCGAGCGTGGGATGAGCTTCAAACGTGTGATGGTCAATCATACGCCGGCATAGCGGCACAATCTCTGTAAACGGCAATTCCCCCGCCAAAAACTGACTGACCGCCGCCTCATTGGCCGCATTCAGCACACAACCAACAGTGCCGCCGGCACGCGCCGCCTCCAGCCCCAACTCCAATGCCCCAAACCGCTCAAAATCCGGCGGCTCAAATTCCAAATCCATCGGCACGCCAAAATCCATCCGCGCCGCCGTGCCCTCCCACCGCTCCGGGTACGAAAGCGCATACTGAATCGGCAGCTTCATATCTGGCGGGCTCATCTGTGCAATCACCGAACCGTCCACAAACTCCACCAGCGAATGCACGATCGATTGCGGGTGCACCACCACGCCGATCTGTTCCGGCGCAAATCGAACAGCCACCGCGCTTCGATGATCTCCAAGCGCCTTGTTCATCATCGTCGCGCTATCCACCGTGATTTTCGGCCCCATACTCCAATTCGGATGCCGCAGCGCTTCCTCGGGCGTCACTCGCGACAATTCTTCCGCCGTGTGCCGCAAAAATGGCCCACCGCTGGCCGTCAATATGATTCGCTTTAGCTCGCTCCGCCGCCCGGCATGCAGGCATTGAAAAACCGCACTATGCTCGCTATCCACCGGCAACCAGCCGCGCCATCGTCTTTTCGGCCAACTCCACCACCAGCGGCCCCGCCATCACCAGCGTCTCTTTATTCGCCAATGCAACCGTGCATCCCGCCTCCAACGCCGCCCAAGTGCTCCGCAACCCAGCACTTCCGACAATCGCCGCCACGACAACATCCAACTGGACCGTCTGAGAGTCAGATTCGTCGGCCCGCTGCCCGCACTCCCTTACTACGTTCTCCAACGCCTCATGACCGACCAAAAGCCGCGTTTCGCGCGGAAGATCGCCGGCCTTGACGCGTCTGGCCGCCGCAGGATCGGTAATCGCCAGCCAAACCGGCCGAAACCGCCGCGCCTGCTCCACAGCCAGATCGGCTTTTTGATGGGCCGAAAGCCCCACCACCCGAAACCGCTCTCCCGCCGCCTCAATCACCGCCAGCGTGTTCACGCCGATGCTGCCGGTCGAACCCAACACGGCGACGTTTGTTGCTCGGGGGGACAATGCACACCGTTGGCGCGGATATTCCGTTGCGGCGACTAGCTGTAAGCCGATTCTAGAGGCCGACTTCCGCCCCCACAACCCGCATTCCCGTCGTCTCCCGCTCAATGCCCGTGCCAGCGTCGCATCGGCTCGTTGTAACTTCGCACCTTCGCACGTAGGATAGACTTACCGAGCCGTCGCCCACGAAAAAGTACGCGGAATCGATCGCACCTTCAGGCGGCCGGCCCCGTAATTCTTGGTTGTGGCACGGTCTCGCGACCGTGCCTGCCACCCAATGCTCTGGCACGTTTCCCCAACCGTGCCATGCCGCTCTAGCCCCCCTCCGCATGGAAAACAAGTCCGATCCCAAGCCAAAAACCGCCGATCGCAAACCATTCTTCGCCAGCGGCGCAGTCTGGATCCTGGTGCTCATGGTGCTGGCGATACTGATCGTCGTCACCTACACCTCCAGTGCCGCCAACGTCGAGGTCCGCTACAGCGATCTGCTCGACCTGATCGCCAAAAGCAAAACCCCCGACGGCTCCATCACCGTCACCGTCGGCGCCCCCGGCAACCAGAAAAAGGTCCAGTTCTCCAAGCTCCAAGACGTCGTCATCGAGAAATACCGCGTCGTCGGCAGCGTCGAACGCCAGGTCCTCGATAGCGACAAAGAACCCGCCCGCGTTGCGTTCTTCGCCAACAAGAGCGAAAGCGACGAGAGCGAAAAAGAGCTGAAGACCGCGCTCAAAGACGCTGCCATCGACTTCGACCACCCCGAAGCCCCCGGCGTGTGGCGCAACTACCTGCCGATGATCGTGGTCACGGCCCTGTTCGTGCTCGTCATCTTCCTGATGATGCGCCGCCTCGGCGGCGCCGGCTCGCCAATGGCCTTCGGCCGCAGCCGCGGCAAGATGTACGCTCAGGAAGACCTCGGCATCACGTTCGAAGACGTCGCCGGCATCGACGAGGCCGTCGAAGAGCTTCGCGAAGTCGTCGAGTTCCTCAAAACGCCCGAGAAGTACCAGTCGCTCGGCGGGCGCATTCCCAAAGGCGTGCTGCTCGTCGGCCCGCCAGGCACCGGCAAAACGCTGCTCGCCAAGGCGATTGCCGGCGAAGCGGGCGTGCCCGTTCTTCGGCCTCTCGGGCTCCGACTTCGTCGAGATGTTTGTCGGCGTCGGCGCGGCGCGCGTCCGCGACATGTTCCAGCAGGCCGAAGCCAAGGCCCCCTGCATCATCTTCATCGACGAGCTTGACGCGCTCGGCAAGACGCGCGGCACCAGCATCGTCGGCGGTCACGACGAGCGCGAGCAAACGCTCAACGCCCTGCTCGTCGAGATGGACGGCTTTGATAGCAACAACGGCGTGATCGTGCTGGCCGCCACGAACCGCCCTGAAACGCTCGACCCCGCCCTGCTCGCGCCCCGGCCGCTTCGACCGCCATGTGCTCGTCGATCGGCCCGACGTCCGCGGCCGCGAGGCGATCCTCAAGGTCCACGTCCAGAACGTCAAGCTCGACGGCAGCGTCACGCTCAAGGAAGTCGCCGGGCTGACCAGCGGCTTCGTCGGCGCCGATCTGGCGAACCTCGTCAACGAGGCCGCGCTGCTCGCCGCGCG
This sequence comes from Pirellulales bacterium, assembly GCA_963829655.1. GTDB lineage: Bacteria > Planctomycetota > Planctomycetia > Pirellulales > JALHPA01 > JBBDYH01. Next base: position 1,917,032 of record CAWHJG010000002.1, on the reverse strand, counting down.
CAAAGGCAAGAGCCAACGTCGGCATGCAGGAGTTCAACGAAGGCGTCGAGCGCGTCACCGCCGGCCTCGAAAAGAAGAAACGCGTCATCCATCTCGAGGAAAAACAACGCGTCGCCTACCACGAGAGCGGGCACGCACTCGTCGCCTACTGCCTGCCAAACACCGACCCGGTGCACAAGGTCTCGATCATTCCCCGCGGGCTCGCCGCGCTCGGCTACACGATGCAGCGGCCCGAGGACGATCGCTACCTGATGACGCAGAGCGAGCTGGAAAGCCGCATCCAGGTGCTGCTGGCCGGCACGATCACCGAAGAGATCGTGTTCGACGACATTTCGACCGGCGCTCAGAACGACCTGGAGCGCGCCACCGAGATCGCCCGCAGCATGGTCATGGACTACGGCATGAGCCGGCTCGGCCGCGTGAACTATCGCGAGAGCAATCGCTCGCCGTTCTTGTCCGGCGGCGGCGGCAGCGACTATCGCGCGCGACCGCGGATCACAGCGAGCAGACCTGCCGCGAGATCGACGAGGAGATCAAGCGGATCATCGACGGGTCGATCGAACGTGTCCGCGAGATCCTGGAGTCGCGCCGCGCGTCGCTCGAACTGTTGGCCAAGCAGCTCATGGAGCGCGAAGTCATCGACGCCAGCGAGCTCAAGGACATCATGGACCGCACCGCCACCAGCCCCGCGATCGTCCCCGGCACGAGCGCGATCCGCACCCAAACCGAAAGCCCGCAAGTCATCGAGCCGCCCGAGCCCCGCTCGGCGGATGTGAGTGAGGCGTGAGTCGTAGCCGAAGTCGTGAGACTTCGGTCCGCGCACCCACGTAGGTCTGGCACTCCGTGAGGGACAATGCCCGTTGTGGCCAGTCTCCCATCCTGCCACCGTGTTGCGCGAACTCCTAATCTTGCTCCTGCTGTTCCTCCTAGTCTCATTCCTAATCTTCCTCTTACTCATGCTCCCACCCTGGTCAGTGGCTCCCCATTTAGCCCGGGCAGAGCTGCAGGCTCCCATCTCGATTTTTCTTGCCGGTGCCATCGTGCGCGCGTTACAATCGCGGCTGGCACAGAAAGAGCGGCGATAGTCTACGTCGGTTGCTCCATTTCGCTGGATGCGTACCATGACGCGCCGGGCTGGCTTCTCGCTCGTCGAGCTCTTGGTGGTCATCTTCATCATCGGCTTGCTGGCCGCATTCTTGTTGCCAGCAATACAGAGTGTCCGCGAAAACGCCCGCGCCCTGCACTGCCGCAACAATCTCAAGCAGCTTGCGCTTGCCGAGATCGCTTATGAGCACGACCATCGTCAATACGCCACTCGCGCGGAGGCATTTTGGTCTGACCCAACGTGGATCGTCTCGTTGCTTCCATATCTCGAAGAGAAAACCTTGTACGACGAGTGGGCCAGCACCGTCGGCTATCACAAACCGCCGGGCACCTCGCGCCGCCCAATTGCTCAAATTGTCAACGCCGCGGTTCCCGTGCTCTACTGTCCCAGCCGACGCCCGGCCACGGCCTTTCCGACCGGATCTTTCACGAGCAACCCGCGTTCTGGTGGTTGGCAAAGCCTGTACACATCCGGTTCTCGCACCGACTATGCGCTGAATGGCGGCGCTTCCGCGATTCCGGACAATTTTTCGGTGCATTGGCCGGGCATTTGGGAACGCGTTCACCTGCCAAACGGTCAACGCATATTGCAGCGAGTGCGCGCCAAAGACGTCAAGGATGGATTGAGCACCACCTACCTCATCGGTGAAAAAGCGTTGAGCTCTGATAATTACACGACGGGCGACGATCCTGGCGACAACTGGACGATCTTTGAATGCCGCCGCAGCGATTGTGTGCGTTTTGCCAAAAGAGCTCCATCGAGGGATGTACGGTTGGCCGATAGTTGCTGGAGCTGTCACGACTTCGGCAGTGCTCATCCCACTCACTGGAATGCAGCCTACTGCGACGGCTCGGTTCATTCGTTGTCGTACTTCATGGATTTCTCCACGCATGGCGCCCTGGCAAGTCGCGACATGCTGGATCGCGCTAAGCCCGCGGATTGAACGCATCGCCGGCGACACTCGCTTCTCTACCCGCCTCTTTCCCAGGCTCTGCCTGGGACGTCCGCCGTGGCGGAAATTCGAGGCTCCGCCTCGCGTCGCTGCCCTATTCGACGTTCGACAGCCTGTCCCACCCTATCCCGGCGCCGGGATTCGCTCGCCAGGGTCGTTCACGACCCTTTCTTCCTTGCCCCCATAGCCCCGTCGTTTACGGCGGGGAACCAAACCGCGCCCGTACAAAAACCCCTCTCCCTCTGGGAGAGGGTAGGGTGAGGGTGCTCGCGTCGTTCCTCAGCCGCGACGCGCTAGCGTGCGGTTCGAGCGACCATTTTTGTCCGTCCTTCCTCGAGCCGCGTCGCGGCGACTGATAGTAGCCCAGGACGTGAGTCCTGGGTACGTGATGCCGAGCGTCCCTCCGAGTCCCGCTAGGGACGACTGAAATTTGTGCCAACCTCACCGTGGCGGCTCAGAGAGCACCACGGCGAGCACAGCACTCGCAACATAGATCATTAGCGCGACCATACTCTGTCCACAAACCGGCTCGGAATCGCCGGCCTGTCCTCAGGCTCCTCCTGCGGCGCTTTGTATGGGTTCTCGTCCATGCGATTATTCTACGCGACCTTCCACCGATCTTAGCCTCGTTCCCTGGCTCTGCCTGGGAACGCACGGAATTCGAGGCTCCGCCTCGCATCCCGGCTTTGCCGACGCGTAAGCGAGGGGTCAGGGTTCAGTCTCCGCATCTTCCTGCCTTCCGGCCTTGCCGGTCCGGCCGCTGTCTGCGGCGCTTCGTACCGGTTCGAGTCCATCAACGAGCAGTTGCTGAGCCAGGGAGTCACTGATGCGCGTCGCAAGTTCTATATCCGATTCGATTTTTGTTAGCTGCCGCTTACGCCGTTCGATATTACGCTCAATTGATCTCAGTCTTCCCGCCTGCCGTTCAACTTGGAATTGGAGGTCGTCTCTTTCGTCACGCAATGAACGTATGGACGATTGCCAGCCGGCGACAAAACCCCCGACAAGCGCCAGCACAACCAATGACAACCAAAAAAGCATTCCCACTCGCGGTCGGCGTTCGCTCGGCTTCTCATCCATCCCCGTATTCTACCCGACCTCCAACCCCTGCTCATGCCGTGAGCCGCGTAGCGGCGACTGATAGTAGCCCAGGACGCAAGTCCTGGGTTACGCGATGCCGAACCTCCCCTCTGAGTCCCCCTAGGGACGACTGAAATTTGTGCCAACGTCACCGTGGCGGCTCAGAGAGGACCACGGCGAACACGGCAATCACGACATAGACCAACAGCGCGACAATCACGAGCCATACTCGGTCCACAAACCGACTCGGAATCGCCGGCCTGTCTTCCGGCTTCCCCTGCGGCACTCATACGGGTTCTCGTCCATCAGCGGCGGCAACTCCAAAAGAACATTCCTAGCACGACGAGGAGCGAGACGATCAACCAAAACATTCGCCCGCCGGGTTCATCGTCCTCGTCGAACCAATCGTCCATGCCCGCATTCTACCCGACCTTAACCCCACTGCTCCCTGAAGCATCTTGAACGACAAGAGCGCACCGGCAATGCAAAACAACACTACCGTGTGTGGTTCTGGGACAACAAAAACCAAATCATGCGTCATTCCCAACCTACTATCGGTTGAAAAGGCCCCCAGCAACGTACCGGTGTCAACGTCATAGCGATTTAGTTGTGAACTGTCGGTGGCGGCAAGCAAAGTGCCGTCGGGCAAGAATAACAGGCCTTGTGGATTGATCAGAGTGTGATCAACGATTCGGACCAATTGACCCGAAGGTCCATTCAAACGAACTATGGCGCCGACTGTGAAACCTGATTGGAGACGTAGGCATCACCATCCGGACCGAACAGCAGGTCCTGCGGCGTATCGATGTCGGCAGTGTTAAATGTCCGAAGGAATGCACCAGTGACTCCATCGAAGACCAGGACGCTTTCGTTCGGAGAAACTTGTTGATGGCCGCGCCCAACATACAGGTTTCCGTCGGGCCCGAAATTTAAGGCGACTGGCGTGGCAATGTCCGGGACAAAATCACGAATGAACTGACCGGTGGTGCCATTGAACTCCTTTACTTGGTTTGAATTTGCGGACGCGACGAAGAGATTTCCATTGGGTCCGAAGGCAATGCCGCGGACACCCGAGGCCCCTGTAGCAAATACGCCAAAATAGGCCCCGGTTCGAATATCGAATTTGTGTACCACATTTGCGTTAAAACTTCCCACGTAGAGCTGGCCGTCGGGACCGACGTCCATACTGGCGCCACTGGCCAAATTGAATCCAGTGACGAGTGCATCGATATACTGGCCTGTCGCGGCATCAATACGGTGCACTCCGCCAATTGAGCTCATTTGGCTGACCAATATGTGAGGTGTAGATAGCGGATCAGCGCCGCGCGCCGCCGCAAAGTGCGAAGACAAGTGGAATGGCAAATACGAGGCGCTGCATTTGTGGATCTCGACGGAGAGTATCAACGTTCGACGACAGCCGACTCTAAACAGGCGATGATCGCATTGCAAATAGAATGGCTAAAGAAACGGCTGTAACGCGAATCTCGCAGCTTAATCGGACCGGCTGGCTGTTGTGCGGACGAGCCATATAACGCCGCTGGCAACCGATCATCCACCCGCAAAGTCCAGCGAATAGAAAATGACTCGAAACGCAATATTCGTGCAGAATAGCAGGCGCACTCCGACAGAATCCAGTTCTGGCGTTCCGTAAGGAATAACCAAGTCCTTGCCGTACAATTGGCTGTTTCGGCGAAAATCCATCGCTTCAATTGGAACCTTTCGCGCAGCGTTCAATGACAAGTGTAAGGGCAGTTGAAGCGCACCGCATTCGACCACCTTGGCTGACTTTGTACTCGACTTGGGGGACTGTATCGAGACTCGTCCCCAAAGGTGGTCTTCGCTCCAAATCTCCCAATCCGTGATCCATGTAAACAGTGCACAGAATCGCTGCCACCACGACCCCCCAATTGAGGTCGGCCTTGCACCCGTAATCTTAATTCTTCCGATCAAGGAACTATTGGAATACAGCTCATATACATTTTTATCTTCCGGTCTTCGTACAAACTCAAATGTCGAGTAGTCCCTGAGCAGCACCACGCAGTATTTGCTGACCGGACCTTTTTCTGCAAATTCGTGGAAGAGGATTACACCGTCCGGTCCAAAACGCTGAAACGCCCTAAAGGGCTGACGTTTCAAACTGTAATGCAAACCACCATTTGCTGATCGTATTCCAAAGCTTAGTCGGTCTATTGGAATGCCTTCATCCGGCGTGCCTTTGCCAATGCTCTTCAGGACGTGTCGCCGCATGCGGTCAACGAACTTGCTTTCGGCGTCCGGCATCCACTGCGGTTCGGATGGCAAAGGGTCGCGAGTCACAGTTTCGAATGCAAGGAAAATGCCAACTCTGTAAAAGCTTTCCCCGTATTCTACCCGACCTCAAACCCCATTTTCCGCGCCGCATTCCCTCACGAACTCCGGAGCAGCGCCATGAAGTAGCCTGGTCCGTCAGGGCCAGGAACAAATACGCCGCGCATCCCTCCGAAAAAGGAACCGACACATTGACACTCGCAGCCGCACAACTATCCTCAGCGCATTGCATTAAGCTTCGATCGACTAACGGTCGAGGATCAGCCTGACCCACTCTCCCAATTTCTTCGTTGCACCGTTCTCCTTCGACGGCGAGTTGGTCGGCGTCGCTGGCCGGTCTTTCGCTGAGCTGTCGCCTCGCTGGCTTGCGTTTTGCCGCCAACTAATTGACGAGTTCGGACCGGTATTCAAGCGCGTCATACCAATCCCGCCACTCGCCCACATCACCGTGCAGCTAACAACAATCGACGCTGCCTCGTTGGTCACCATCTATGTGCGGGATCGCGTCGCCAACTCCGCCATTGCGCTTTCCGGAGGCAATCCACAGGCGGAACGCGAGGCACTCACGCGATTCGTCGATTCACTACGCCGAACTTTGCTCGTGCAGCAAGCGGCTCCAAACTCAAAACCGTTCGAGGCTGCGTTTACCTTGAACGATCGCCCGCTGTACATCGTAGTGCCGTGGCCCGATCCACAAATAAGCGACGAGGATCAGGCACTCGTACTAGAGCTGGACAATCACTTGGCCGCCGCAATTCTTGACAAGCGCAGCGCGTAAAGCCATTATCGCGTCGCCCCCCAGACGACAATCGACGCGGTGATCCAAGAGACCATAAGCACGATCACGCAGAGATACCACAGTCGTTGTTGAACGTGCGGCGACTATCGCCGCACCGTCACCACGCTCTCTTCCGACTCAGTCTGCGGCGCCTTGTACGGGTTCTCGTCCATACTTCATCCGATCTATCGATCAAAGATGAGGTACCGTAGGAAGCGAATTGCCGCGAACGCCAACAGAGGCAAAACAACGGCCACTTGCCATCGAGGCAAATCGTAAAATGGCCGCGACCGAGGCGGTTCGCTCTCTTCCTGCGGCGCTTCATACGGGTTCTCGTCCATCGGCGAGCCGCCGGTATCATAGGTTGAAAACAACAGCCACGACGACAAGGGAAACAGCCCCGCAGAGCACGCCAATTTTTGGTTTGTCAAGCAGCGTTCCAACTGCCGCACCAGCAAGCGCGGCACTACCGTAGCCCCACGCAATGAAGAGCCCCCGCGCAGCCAGTAACTCGGATTGACGCAGGGCTTGGGCCCAAGGACCGAACACCGTTGCCGATAGTGCCGCAAAGAACACGGCTCGGCCCATCGTCGCAAGCGTGAACTGCCAACGAATTCGCTTCTCATTCATCCCCGTATTCTACCCGACCTCGAATCTGTTCTTTGTTCTGACGCGGCGAAACTTCGCCATGAAATTGTCCGAGCCGTGAGGGCCGAGGCTCGTTTGATTGCTCACGTACCTGTGCTCCCATTACACTTGCATCTGCTAATCGAGCTTCGGCGCATGCTTCGATCGGCAAACGGAGCACGTATGGGCCAATTTGACTGGTTGTCAGAAGATAGCAATCGCCGTATCCAAGTCGACGCGGTACTTCCGGGCCCCGGCGACTTCGCGATTTGCGTTGTCGGCGAATCGAACTATCAGGACGCGATCGAGGCGGCAGCAGGCGGCCGTACCGAAGACAGCTGCGACAAGGTCGTCGACGCGGTGCTCGTCCTCGAAGATTCCAACCACTATGATGCGAAGGCCGTTCAGGTCTTAATCGGTGGTCGCCCATGCGGCTACCTCAGTCGTGAGGATGCACGCGCATATCGCCGACAAATAGAAAAGGCAGGCCACCCAAGAATCACCGCGAAGTGCAAGGCTCTAATCAAAGGAGGTTGGGACCGCGGCTTGGACGATTGTGGCCATTTCGGCGTCTTCCTCGATTTGCCGCATAAGGGGTGATCTTGTGACGCACCCTACGTTGCCCTGTCGCGCCGGGCGTCGTGTTCGCCTTTGCCGCAACGTGCGCTGAACTTTTATACTGCGGGCAATCCCGTCTTTGTTCCGGCGGGCGAGCGCTGCCCGCACCAATCGCTTACCTTGGGCTCGAGATTGTGCAATGCAGCAACTCGTCGATGACATTGCGGCGGCAATCCACGCCGTAGATTGCGGCGGAACCGCATTTAAACAGTTTCAACCAGGAGTTGGACCCTTTGTCGAACCACAATTGACAAAGCTCATCGCGGCGCATCTCGCCAACTGTTCTGGCCGTTACCCGGGTGTCAAAACTTGCCGCATTCCTAACTTGCTGGTACCAAATCTCTGGGCTTTGGAATTCAAGATCGTCCGACCATATGGCGACAACGGAGTTGAAGCAGAGCATTGGTCGCAAAACATCCTCCACCGGTATCCGAGAAACGTTAGCGCAATAGCTGATGTCTACAAACTCATGCAACGCGACGGTCCCGAGAATCGCGGCGTTATTGTTATCACTTACGAGCACGAACCACCGAAAATCGATGTTTCGATTCTTGTGTCTGCATTTGAATTGCTGTGTCGTGAGTTGTTAAAGCTCCCACTTGGCAAGAGGCACATGCACATTATTGAAAATTGTGTTCACCCAGTTCACCAGCGAGCGACAGTCTACGCGTGGCCGCTGGAGATGCCCTAGTCCGTCACCGCCGCACGTCGGCCGCCTATCTGGATAACGCCCCGCGCGACGCCTCGGGAGGCTATATCGAGGGATCAGCGGTCCCGCCCTCATTCCGCACTCCCCACTCGCCTCACTCCCGGTCTCCGTGTCTCCCAGTCTCGCTGTCTTTGCCCCACCCCATCCCCTCATCCCCGCCCCCATCCCCTTATCTCCAAGGGCCTTACGACATATGGAAAACTATATGGACGTATTGACACGTACAGTAATAAAGTGTACACTTGCTATCGTATGCGCCGTTGCCTGACTTCATCGGTTCGCGTCCATCGTTCATCGTTTTGCCAACCCGAACAGCGCACAGGTTGAAAATACCCCGCCCAACCGTGAAACCCAATTCCACAATCCCTGACCGCACACGCAGTTATAAAAACCGCCTCCGCTCAAAACCCCCGAATTGTTCCCCGCAACCCGGGGCCCCCCTTCACAACTCACACTGGGGAACAAATCGCGACTGGAGAACAATTGCAACCTTTCGTCTCCGTTGTACAGCCTGTCACGCCGTGTCGGGGTTCCCTCTTCGCTTCAACCGCTCTCACTCCGAATTCCGAGCTGTGCACCCATCGCCAGCATCCCCGTCCGATCCCCATTACAGTCTCAGCGATCCGCGTTCATCCGTGTCCATCTGTGGCCAAAATGCTGATTTTCCCCGGTAAATACGCACACCACATCAAAACGGCGCTAGGTGGTTCATTGCACCTGCAAAAACCCCCCTGTTTTTCCGAGCCGTTTGCTTGCAAAACAGCCTCGGGGACGAAAAAACAACTACGTGTCGGTACCGTCCCCCGCATTGGTCATTCGTGCTTCGTCATTCGTGCTTGCCTTAACCTGAACCCTGCCTGCGGTGAGCGCGGTCGAACTGAACCCCGAACCCTGCAATCACTTCTCCTCGTATTCGATAATCGCGCGGGAGCCGCGTTCGTGCGTGAACACGTTCACGCTGACTTCGACACGCCCCTTGGTGAACTCGGTGTAGCGGCGATCGGCGGTGACGATCGGGCGGCGAGATTCGCGGAACTGTTTAGCTTTGAGCTGCGCGCTCAGGTTATCAAAGGCCTGCTCGAGCGTGAGGTCGGACTTGAACATGCAGCTATTGCCGTCCGTGAACTCCAGGTCACGGACGTTGGCGGGCAGCTTGATCTCCTTCTGCAAAAACACGTAGGCCTTCGGTTGCGGCAGGCCGAGGGTGATCAGTTGCGCCGGGTCGTTGGCGCCTTCGAACGACAACCCGTCGGTGTCCAGGTTGACTTCGACGCCCTTGGAGTCCTGTTCCAGAGTCAATTCGACCTCGGCGTCGGCGTGTTTGAACGTGACATCGACGGAGTCGTCGTCGCGCTTTTTTTCAGTCTCCTGCCAGCCGCGTTTGGCCATTTCGGTGCGATAGAACAAGGCGAGGTTGTCGAGGGAGGAGCTGCTCACGAATTTGACGTCGCCAAAGGTCATTTCGAATTCAAGATCGCGAGCGTCTTTCGGGAAGGGGAGCTTGCGCACGTCGGTGCTGAATTCGATTTGCTGGGTGACGTTGATTGGCGGAAACTGGCGCGCCAGCTCGTCGGCGCGTTTTTTCTCTTCGAGCTCTTCGGCGCGCTTCTTGGCTGCGGCCTGTTTTTCAAGCTCGCGGGCCGCGGCGGCCGCTTTCTTTTGGATGGCGAGGTCGGCGAGCCTGGCCAGTTGAGCGGTGGCGGCCTTTTCTTCTTGAGCTGCGGCGTCGGAGATCGGCTGGAGCTTGATGTGGCGATAATAGGATGGGGCCTTGAACGACGCGGTATGCGACTGGAGCGCGATCGACCCCTTGGTGCGGGTGAGCCCGTCTACCTGGTTGATCGGCGTGCCGTTAAGGAAGACGGTGAGGCGGTTGTCGTGGCAGATGACCTTCATCTCGTTCCATTCGCCAAGTGGCTTTTCGAACTCGCCGGCGAAGTCGGGGGCGCGGAAGGCCCATTGCTGTTGGGCGAACGGCTCGACATCGCGGAAGTAGCAGGAGCCGGGGTCGTTGAAGAGCCCGATCTCGACGGATTTTGGGCAGCCGAAGGAGCCTGGTTCGTCGGAGGCGTGTATGAAGAGGGCGCCGGCGCTGCTGGTGGCGAGCTTGCTGCCGGCACCTCCGCTGCCGGCGCGGCATCGAGCGCCACTCGAGCGTGAGCACGTAGTTTTCAAATTGGCCTTCGTGCGTGAGAAAGCCGGTGGTCGTGCCGGTGGAGACGAGGACGCCTTGTTGGACGAGCCAGACGTTCTCGGCGGGTTTGGGATTCTTTTCGTCGTCGGCGGGTTTGAACGTCCAGCCTTTCAGGTCGTTTCCGTTGAAGAGGGCGGTTACTTCTGCGGCGGCTTCGGTGGAAGCGACGGCGAGGGCGCAGGTTGTGGCAGCGAGCAGGGCGAGCGCGAGGGTGTTGGTGCGAAGGGGAGTGAACATGTTTTGAGCCCCAGTTGTGGAAGTTGGCCAGTTGGGGTGGCCCGAGATGCGAGCGAGTATAGCGGCGGTTGGCGCGAAAGTCAGATTCGCGCCACCGTGGTGCCACTGAGGCGGCGGATGAGGCGGCGCATTTCGAGGACGGAGATCACCGATAGAACCTGTGGCGGGGGGAGGCGCGTGGCGCTGATCACCTGGTCGATCAGCGTGCCGTCGGCGGGGATCGCGGTGAGCACCTGCTTTTCGATTTCGTTCAAGATCAACTCGGCGGGGTGATGGATCGGCATACCCGTGGGGGACGGCGCGGCCTCGACCAGTGGGCCGAGCTCTTCGAGCACGTCGTCAACCGACTCGACGAGCTTTGCGCCGTCGCGGATCAGGCGGTGGCAGCCTTGCGAAGTGCGGCTGTCGATGCGGCCGGGCACGGCGAACACTTCGCGGCCTTGCTCCATCGCGTGGCGCGCGGTGATGAGCGCGCCGCTTTTGAGCGAGGCCTCGATCACGAGCACGCCCAGGCTCATGCCGCTGATCAGGCGGTTGCGTTGCGGGAACGCGCCGCTGAACGGCTCGGACGCGGGAGCATTCTCGCTAATGAGGGCGCCGGCGGCGATGACTTCCTCGGCGAGCGACGCGTGTTCGGGCGGGTAGATATTACAGACGCCGGAACCGAGGACCGCGATCGTGCGACCGCCGGCGGCCAGCGCGCCGCGATGCGCGGCGGCGTCGATGCCGCGAGCCAGGCCGCTGACGACGGTAAGGCCGGCGCGGGCCAGGGCGCTGGCGAGTCGTTCGGCCTGCGCCAAGCCGTAGTGCGACGCGTGGCGCGAGCCGACGACGGCGATCGCCAGGGCGTCTTGCGGCGCGAAACGGCCGCGGACGAAGAGCACGCCGGGCGGATCGGTGATTTCCTGGAGCGGGCGCGGGTAGTTTTCGGTCGAGCGGAGAACGATCTCGACGCCGGCGGCGGTGCACTCGTCGAAGAGCCGCTCGGGGTCGATCTCGTCGGAGGCGGCGGCGAAGTTGCGGGCGGTTTTGGGGCCGATGCCGGGGACTTCGCGGAGCTCGTGAAGCGAGGCGGAGAAGATGCCGGGGGCGTCGCCGAAGCGTTCGAGCAGCAGCTGGCGGAGTCGCGGGCCGACGCCCTCGACGAGGGCCAGGCGAAGCTCGGCGGCCAACTCAGGGTTCAGAGGTTGGGGTTCAGGGTTCAGCAAATCAGACGCACGGCCAGGCAGGTCGGCAGTGGCACGTGATTCGGCGGAGACAAAAAAGTCGGGATCCATTGTGGCCCCAGGAAGGTTGTGGCGACTGTCTTAATCGATTGCGTGGGCGGTGTCGAGCGGGGAGCGACGTGCGAATCAACTGGGACACAGAAAACTGGTTCGGGCGCTTGCGGGGAATCGCGGTTTCGCAAATAATCGCGTGCTTGAGCGGCTTCCTCAGGCCAAGGTTCCCTGCCCCGTTCCTAGCCGAGGGAGTCGCTCTCTTTTTGCGCATCCCGGCACGCCGCGGCATTTAGTCAATCACTGGCAGAGCCAGTGGCACGCGCGTGGCCGTTGGGAGGATGGACGACCATCACGGTGCGAACGAGCTCGGCGAGGGAGTCGGCGTGCATCGTTTGGTAGATTCGCGCGCGACGAAACTCGATCGTGCGAAGAGCGAGCTTGAGATCGGTGGCAATCGACTTGTTGGGCAGGCCGGCGATGATTCTGTCGAGGATGGCTTTATCGACATCGTCGAGCTGGTTGAGGCTGGCTTCGATTTCGTCGCGGCGCGCTCGCAGGTCGTTGGTCTTGCGTTCGATGTCGAGCGCGGTTTGGATGGCATCGGTAATCTCCTGCTCGGAGCAGGGTTTTTCGAGGAAGGTGACAGCGCCGGCTTTCATGGCGATGACGGCAGTGCGCACGTCGGCGAAGCCGGTGATGATTATGACGGGCAGGTTGAGCTCGCGGGCGGCGAGTTTTTCTTGCAGCTCGAGTCCGCTCATGCCGGTCATGCGCACGTCGGCAATGAGGCAGGCGCGCTCGTGCGGCTCGTAGGCGTCGAGGAATTCCTCGGCGGAGGCGAAGGTTTTCAGCGGCATACCGCGCGACGAGATGAGCGCGGCCAGCGAGTTGCGTGCCGCGGGATCGTCGTCAACGACGAAGACGATCGGTTGAGCGGTCGTTTCATTTTCCATCGGCGCGATTCCTGGATTGTGTGGGGAGGGTGAAGCGGAAGGTAAGGCCGGCGTCGGGATTCTTTACGGCGGTGAGGCGGCCGCCGTGAGCCTCGACAATGGATCGGCTGATGGCGAGACCCATCCCCATTCCCTCGGGCTTGGTGGTAAAGAAGGCTTCGAAGAGTTTGTCGAGCGGTTCGGGTCCGCCGGGTCCGCGGTCGCGGACGGCGACTTCGATCTCGCCGGATTCGAGTTGGCGCGTTTCCACGGTAATGCGCCGCTGGTCGCGGGGCAACTCGCGGACGGCGTCGATGGCGTTGGTGAGGAGATTAACCAGGACTTGCTGGACTTGTATGTGATCGACGGGCGCGGGAGGCAGGCGGGGCGCCAGCTTGAGGTCGAGCTTGACGTCGTCGTGGCGGAGGTTGACTTGCAACAGCGTGGCGCACTCGCGGGCGAGGCGATTGATGTCGGCGGCACGTTTTTGAGGCGGGACTTTGCGGACGAAGCTATACACGCGGCGGATGATTTCGCCGGCGCGGTGGGATTGTACGACGATTTGCTCGAGCCAGTCGGTCAGCTCGGCGCCGACGCCAGGCTCGGGTTGGCGGACACGGTTCAAGCAGGCCTGGCTGAAGTTCGAGATCGCGTAGAGCGGCTGGTTGAGCTCGTGCGCGATTTCGGAGACGAGCGAGCCCATCGTGGTGAGGCGCACGACGTGCGCCAGTTCGGCGAGTCGATGATTGGCTTCCTGTTCCATGCGCACGCGATCGGTGATGTCGGCGAGAACGGCGAGCATGCGTGTCGGGCGGCCGCCGTGGTCGCGTTCGACGCGGCCCTGTGACATGAGCCAGCGGAGGGGGGGATCGGGCGACGCGACACGAAACTCGACCTTGTAATCGGCTGCGTCGGTTATGGCCGCGGTGATGGCGGCGCGGACGGCTTCGCGATCGTCGGGATGGATCGCGGCGTAGAAGTTGTCGATGGTGTGGAAGAAGTCGCCGCGCGGAAGGCCGAAGAGAGGCCCCGCTTGTTCGGAGGCGCCAAGGCGGTTGATTTGCGGGTTCCATTCCCAGGTACCCATGCGTGCGGCTTCGAGGGCGAGGCGAAGTCGTTCCTCGCGGTCGCGGAGTTGATGTTCGGTGCGGCGTTTTTCGTGGCGGAGGAGGTGCTCTTGGAGGGCGTTGGTGACGGCGGCGGGGAGGCGCGTGAGGCGGTCTTTGAGCAGATAATCGACGGCGCCGCGCTTGATGCAATCGACGGCGACCTCTTCGCTGATGCTGCCGGTGACGACGATCAGAGGGATGTCGAGGCGTGTTTCCTGGAGGATCGCCAGTGCACGCGGTGCGTTGAACTGTGGGAGCGTGTAGTCGGCCAGAATGATGTGCGGCGGCCAGAGGAGCTGGTTGCGGTAGTCGTGTTCGCTGGCGACGAGCCGCCAGTCGATGGGCTGATCGAGCGCGCGAAGCGCGCGGACCATCATCTCGGCGTCTTCGGGCCGGTCTTCGGCGATCAGGACTTTCAGCGGTTCGTTCGGCATATGGGTCCGGCAGTGTTGATGGCAGTTTGCGGCACATGCAGCCGAGACGGCTGCACCACAAGTAATCCAGCAGCCGAGACGGCTGCACCAAAAAGCTAACCCGGCGGTCCGCTGTTGAGCACCATCCAGTACAGCCCCAGTTGTTTCACGGTTTCGGTGAACTGGTCGAACTCGACCGGCTTGACGACGTAGCTATTGACGCCGAGCCGATAGCACTCTTCGAGGTCACGAGTTTCGTTTGAGCTGGTCAGGACGACGATCGGTATGGTTTTCAATTGCTCGTCGAGCTTGATAGCGCGGAGCACTTCGACGCCATTGACTTTGGGGAGCTTCAGATCGAGCAGGATCAGCGCCGGACGGTTGGCGGGGTCGCGGCTTCCATGTTCGCCGCGGCGGAACAGCCAATCGAGGGCCTCGGCGCCGTCGCGTGCGACGGTGATCTGGTTGGCGATGCCACTTTTTCGCAGGGCGCGAACAGTCAGCTCCGCGTCGTTGGCGTTGTCCTCGACGAGCAGGATTTCGGCCTGGCTATTGGGCATGACACTCGGGTCCCAGCGTGAAGAAAAACGTCGCGCCGCGATCGGGCGCCGCTTCAGCCCAGACTCGGCCGCCGTGCCTTTCGATCACGCGCTTGACGATTGCGAGACCGACGCCGGTGCCTTCGAATTGCTCGGCCGTGTGCAGGCGCTGGAAAACGCCGAAGAGCTTGTCGGCATAGCGCATGTCAAATCCGGCGCCGTTGTCTTCGACGAAGTACACGGCCTGGCCAGCGGTCTCGCGCTGACCCATGCGGATGCGCGGGGGAGCAGTGGCGTGTGAATTTGATGGCGTTGGAAAAGAGGTTGAAAAGCGCCTGATGAAACAGGCTTGGATCGACGCGGCAATCGGGGAGCGGATCGAGCGTGAACTCGAATTGGCGATTGGGCTCGTGTTCGGCGGCCTTGGCAAAGGCCTCGCGAGCGAGTTGTTCCATCGAGACGACTAACTTGTTGAGCGGCTGGCGGCCAAGGCGGGAAAGCGCCAAGAGGTCGTCGATCAATTGGCCCATCTGTTTGGCGTTTTCCTGAATCACACGAACGTAGCGGCGGCCGGTTTCGTCGAGCTGAGCAGAGCAATCTTCCTCGAGCATGCGGGCGAAGCCGCTCATGCCGCGCAAGGGGGCGCGAAGGTCGTGGGAGACGGAGTAGGTGAACGCTTCGAGCTCCTGGTTGACGGCTTCCAGCTCCGCGGTGCGGCGTTTCACGCGGTCTTCCAATTCCGCGTTCAGACGGCGGACTTCATTTTGCGCCTCGATGCGGGGGGTGATGTCGAACGCAACACCGCCCAGAAAGCGTTCGCCGGAAATGCTGTTGAACGGAAACTTGTAGACCAGCCACTGCCGCATTCCGCGATTGATCGTGAGCGTTTGCTCCTGGCCCTCCCATGGTTGGCCGCCTTCGAGCACTCGGCGGTCGTTTTCGAGGAGCAGAGCGGCGTGATTCTCGGGAAAGAGGTCGAAGTCGGTGGGGCGATCGAAAGGATGATTCGGGGGCAGCAGACATTGGCGCCAGATTTGATTGGCGTACACATATTCGCCGCGAATGTTCTTCATGAACGCCAATGCGGGATTGTTGTCCATGAAGCTGCGAAATCGCTGTTCGCTTTCCATCAAGGCGGCTTCGGCCCGCTGTTCGGTCTGGCGGAGCGCTGCTTCGGCGGCGCTGCGGTCCTTTTCGCTGGCGGCCAGGGCGGCACGCGCGGATTAGGGCAAACATGAGCGCGGATGAACCGATCACCATCGTGATTGTGAGCTCGCGGTCAAGTACGGCCAACCGGTGGATCTCGTCGGAGGGGGCCGCCACTGACACGAAGAGTTCGACGACCATCAATACCACTGCCATCACGGTGACGGCCAATGCAGCCTTAGCACCGACTAAAAGCCAGGCGGCCACGATGACCGGGAGCACAAAGATATCAATTGAAATGCCGGAAGGCAGAAAAGCATCAACGACGAACACGAGCGCGACGCCGGCCGCCAGCAGGAGCAGGTTGCGAACTTCGAGCGCGCGGGTCGCGACGGTCGTTTGCGTGCCGGTTGTGTGGGCTGCATCTCCGGTCGGCATTCCGATACGTTACCGGATAGCGGACCAAATCGCGACTATCGCACGTTTCCGCGGCAATTAGTCTCCGCCAATCGCGGCACGGACTTGTTCGACGGGGACGTCGTCTACCAGTTCCACGTGTCCAAGTCGGGTGGGGAGTACGAATCGCAGTCGGCCCTCGGCGACTTTTTTGTCGTGAGCCATGGCGGCAAGAAGGGCGTCGGCGTCGGCGTTGTCGAGGGCGACGGGCAGCTGGAGCGCGACCAACAGGTCCTGTTGCCGCTGGACGAATGCCGTGTCTACGCGGCCGAGGTACGAGGCGAGACGCGCGGCGCACATCATACCGATGGAGACTGCCTCGCCGTGCAGCAGCTCGCCGTAGCCGGTAACTGCCTCGATGGCGTGCGCGAACGTGTGGCCGTAGTTAAGAATTGCGCGGAGACCGCTTTCTTCGCGCTCGTCGCCAGCGACGACCTGTGCCTTAAGCTGGCAGCTTCGCGTGACGACGTGGGCCAGTGCGTCGTGATGGCGGGAAAGTAGATCGTGTGCCTCGCGCTCGACGTATCCGAATAATTCGGCGTCGAGGATGACGCCGTACTTGACGATTTCGGCCAGGCCCGAGCGGTAGTCGCGGCCGCGCTGCGTTTTAACAGTTTGCGTGTCGATGAGCACGCCGAGCGGTTGCCAGAACGCGCCCACCATATTTTTCGCGCCCGGAAGGTTAACGCCGGTCTTGCCGCCGACGGAGCTATCGACTTGTGCCAGCAGAGTCGTCGGTATCTGAACGAGGAGCAGCCCGCGCCGAAGGTGGCGGCGACAAACCCGGCCAGATCACCGACTACGCCGCCGCCGACGGCGACGATCACGGTCTTTCGATCGACGCTCAACTCGAGCAGCTTGTTCCAAAGAAGTTCTGCGACTGGGACGCTTTTGCTGGTCTCTCCTTCTTCGACGACGATCACGTCCACTTCGGCGCCGGCATCGGCGAGGCTATCGCCGGCGATCTTAGCGTGCGGGTTCTCGACGCGGGAATCGGTGATCACGACCGCGCGGCCAAGTGGGCATCGGTCGGAGACGAATTGGCCGGCCGATGCGAGCGTGCCGGCGCCGATTTGAATGTCGTAGCTGCGGGCGCCGAGATCGACGCGGACGCTTTGCGATTCGGCACTCGAGCGTGTGTCAGACACAGAAGTGGGTTCCATTTGCCGCGCTACGACGCCGCCGAGCTGGCCATGCCGATTCGCGCCAGGTCTTCGGGCGTGACAGTGATCTTGCGGCAAAAGCCGGTGTGTTGTCGGAGGTATTCCAAGTTGGCGGCCTTGTCGGGCTCGGCGTGGAGCTTGTCTTCAACGAGCAGGCGGTCGGCAGGCTCCCAATCGTCGTATTCATCGGGCCAGACGGTCTGGGTTTCGACGATCAGGGCTTCGCGATAGGGATCGAATTCGTCGGGCATGGTAGCGGATTCCCAATAGGTTCAGTGAGTGGCAGTATAATGTGCGGCTGAAATGGAGTGAATGGCGGAGATAGTTATCCGATGAATCGCGGGAAGTTGATCATTTTTTTGATGTTGGGGGCCGGTATTGCGGCGGCAATTGCTGCCGTGTGGTATCAGCATCAGCTTACACGGCGGCCGTTGGCACTGTGGGGCACAACGGTGGCAGGATTAATCAACGGCTCGGACCGCATGGAGCTGCATCGGCTCTCACGAGATGCCGAAAGTGCTGGAGCGGCGAAGCGCGATATCAGCCGTGCGCGGGGGGCGGTGCACTTTCGGCGCAGCCTATTGGAGGAGGGGAGCTTCGATTGGGAGCGCGACACGCGCGGCGTGCGGCCGAAGTGGGATTATCTTGTACGGTTTGAGGGAGACGGCAGTTGGGCGACCATATCGTTTGATCTCGATCAGAATGTCGCGCATTTGACGGGGTGGGAAGAGCGATTGGTCGCAATTTCGCCGCGAACGGCGGAAGGGTTGCGGACGTTTTTTGGTGAGCAGTTCAACGGCGGCGAATCGAAGTAACGACGTAGTGAACCAGCGCGTAGAGCGGCAATCATTACCGTGGCGATCCAACGGACTGGCCCGGTGCGGAACGTGATGGTGGCGTTGGCGGCGATGAATAGCAGGAATGCATGGACGGTCAGGCCGATCCAGCGCGGACGCGCGGAGTAGCGTTGGAGGCCGGCCAGCCACCAATACGCGGCGTCGGCAGTCCAGACCGCCGCGAAGATGTAGTTGACATAGACGCCTTCGCCGACTGGCCAGCGAAGAAGCTCCTTGGTTTGGCGAGCCGTATCTTCAAATGCCAGCGTGTGACTCCAGCGGTGATAGAAGTGAAATGCGGCCGCGAGATGTGCCCAGAGGAGTGCGCAGCCGGCGGTGTAGGCGAGCCGTGCTTCGCGCAATAGTTTTCGGCGAGCGTTGAGTACTGTGGCACGGTCGGGAGACCGAGCCACAACCGAGTGCCGATTGTTGCTCAGGAGTTGCGCGGCGAGAGCGGCGACATAGCACACGAGTGCTAAGCGAATCGACCAGCGTGTGAGGAGCTCGCCGGGAGGCATTGTGGGAAATTCCGAAGGACGAAACGATGAGATTTATAAGTAAACCATGAATGCAGGAAACACTTTTCCCCGACACTTCTCGCCTGGTTCCTGGCTTCATTAGCGATCTGTAGGCGCGGTAGGGAGACCGTACCACAACAGGGGCGGCTGGATGTTGTAACGGTTTTATCAGCGATTTAGAATCGTCGGCAATCAGCCGCCCGGTTTGCAATACCGCCCGCCATGAATTCTCGCCAGTTTAACCGAATTGCCGTTCGATGCGCTTTGCGCGCAGCGGTCGGTCTGGCGGTCCTTGGGTTTGTCTCGATGTCGCTTGGTATTTCGGTGGAAAGCGTTGGCGGGAAAGACCGCAGTACGCCGTTTCCCTGCATGTTGAGCCGTTGCGCGTGCAAAACGTCATTCGATTGCTGGCGAAGCTGCTGTTGCCATTCGCTGGCTGAGAGGCTCGCGTGGGCGCGGAAGCGGAACATCGAGCCGCCGCCGGAGGTGCTGGCCAAAGCCGCGGAGATCAAACCGACCGAGAAGCGAGCATGCTGCGAACCAGATAGATTGCCAGAGCGTGTGGAGCGCTGTTGCGCTAAGACATCGGGATCGCCTGCAGGATCCGCCGATTGTGCAACTGAGCAATCGGTCATTGAATTCTTGCCGGCGCGGAACGAAGCCGGCATTGTCGCAATTGATGCGGCGCCGGGCTGCAGGGGCGTCGGCGCTACGTGGTCTGGTTTGCCGCCGGTTACGACCATCGATTCCACATCGTTGACCGTGGAGCTCGATCCGTGCGGCTGGTCGGACTTACTTAATGAGCGATTCTATTCCGCAACGCTGCGGCGGGTCGAGAGGCCGCCGCGCATTTCTCTGTAGTGCGGATCATGGACGAACGAGCCGGTCGATTGGCGGGTGAGGTTGTGCGCCCGCGGCGGCTTACGTGCGTCTGCTCTTTGTTGTCCAGTGTCTATATTGCGCGCTGCTGCGCGATGTGACCGCGTTTTCTGGTGACTAGTCCCAATCTCAATCGAGAGACAAACCCGTGCGGACACGATATGCGTTTACATTGATCGAGTTATTGGTCGTCGTGGCGATCATTGGCATGCTGGTGGCGCTGTTGCTGCCGGCGGTGCAGCAATCGCGTGCGGCGGCGCGCCGAACGACCTGCCAGAACAATATCCGGCAGATCGGCATGGCGATTCACAATTTTGCTAGCGCCCACCAGGGAGAGTTTCCCAAGAACTGCGCACGCGGGCGAGCGGCAATCGTGGATTTACACGCTCGCGCCGTATTTGGAGGACGTGGACGTGGTCCGCATTTGCCCTGACGACCCGAAAGGGCCGGACCGTGTGCTCGTTAAATCAACGAGCTACATCATCAACGGTTATCTGACCTCGACTCGGCCGGGAGCGGTTCGCAAGCTCGGCAAGCTCAAAGCCACGAGCAAAACGATTGCGATGTTTGAAGGCTCCGACGACCGCGACTTGAGCTTTACGCGCGAGCACACGCATCCGTGGAGCTGGTTTAGCGCGGCGAACATTCAAGCCGGCACGGTGCTGGAATCGATGCAGAAGGAGGTGCAGGTGAACCGGCACGGAGCGATTTCGCACTACTTGTATGCCGACGGCCATGTGGAGCCGATCGACGAAGAGACGGTCGCGGAGTGGTGCAGTTCGGGCTTCGATTTTGCGCGGCCGCCGCAGTGAGAGGTTCGAGGTTTCAGGTTCAAGGTTGTGATGAGCGCTCAGGCTCTAGGCGCGTTAGGAGAGGAATGGCGGTATACTGGCAGCACTCGGTTATCGGCTGTCAGCGGGCGGCTATCGGCTATCCGCCAAGACCCAAGGGGTGGCTCATGTTGAACTTCGGTTTCCGTTTTTGTCGTCACATGATGGTATTGTGGTTGGTCCTAGTCGTCGCGGTGACGCAAGTTTCGGCGGAGACGATTGCACGCTGCGGCGAGGGATGGCTTGAGGAGATCGACGGCTACCGCGTGCTGCATCTGCGGGGCACGCCGTATGAGATGGGCTATCAGCACGGAGCGCTTTTGAAAGAGTCGGTCCGCGCGAACCTGAAATTCATGCTGGAGGAAAAGGGGGCAGCGCCGGTGCAAGTGGGACCGGTCAAGCTGTACCCGCGGCCGGCGATTGAAGAAATCTTGCGCATTCAGAAGAAGCACGTGCCGCCGAAGTACTTTGAGGAGATGGCAGGGCTGGCGGCCGGCGCTGAGCTGCCGGTTGAAGACGTGCGCGCGGCGAATTTTATCCCGGAGCTTTTTCATTGCAGCGGATTCGCGATCGCCAATAGCGCGACGAAGGACGGTACGCTGTATCACGGGCGAGTGCTCGACTACGCGACCGATTGGCGACTTCAGGAGCACGCGGTGCTGGTGGTTGCTGAGCCGAAGGGCGGTATCGCGTTTGTGAACATCAGCTATGCGGGCTTCGTTGGCTCGGTTTCGGGCATGAACGCCGAGCATATCTCGATCGGCGAGATGGGAGGCGGAGGTTTGTTCAAGTGGGAAGGGGTGCCGATGGCGCTGTTGGTGCGGGAAGTGCTTGAGCGGTCGCGCAGTCTGGACGAGGCGGTGGCTGTTTTTCGAGACAATAAGCGGACTTGCCAATACTTCTATGTGATCGCCGACGGCGAAACGAGCGACGCGGTGGGGATGGAAGCGGGCGCCGACCGGTTCGAAGTGGTCAAACCGGGCGCGAAGAACGAGCTGTTGCACACGCCGGTGAAGGATTGCGTGTTGCTTTCCGCCGATGAGCGATACCTGGAGCTGGTTCGCCGCGCGGAGGATGGACATGGCAAGTTTACGCTGGAAGCAGCGCTGCGGTTGATGGACCGGCCGGTGGCAATGAAATCGAACCTGCACAACGTATTGTTCGAGCCGCAGAGCACGAAGCTTTGGGTGGCCAACGCCAGCAAAGATGGCGAGCCCGCGGCGGAGCAGAAGTACCATGCGTTTCAGCTCAGCGAGCTGTTGAAGCGACGGCCGGCGGGAGAGGCGCGGCAGATCGAGTTGCGCCGGGTGGAGAAAACGGCGGCACGCTAGGATGACGTTGCATTGAGTGCAGGTGAGGGCAATATGGGAGTTGCGATAGACCCTCACCCCGGCCCTCTCCCAGGGGGAGAGGGAGGCGGCCAGCGGCGGCTGCCGTTTGCGCTGCGAGCGCTGCGTCATCGGAATTTTCAGCTTTTCTTTGCCGGGCAGCTCGTCTCGCTGACCGGCACCTGGATGCAGTCGGTGGCGCAGGCGTGGCTTGTCTATCGCATGACCGGGTCGGCGAGCCTGTTGGGGCTGGTTGGTTTTGCCACGCAATTGCCGGTGTTTTTGTTGCGCCTGTGGGCGGAGCGATTGCCGATCGGCATCCACGCCATCGCATTATCGTCTGCACGCAGATCGTGGCGATGGTGTTGGCTTTTATTCTTGCCGGCATTACGCTGGCCGGCGTGGTCAAAGTGTGGCACATCTTTGTGCTCGCGGTAATGATCGGGACGGTAAACGCGCTTGATCTTCCAACGCGGCAGAGTTTCATCGTGGAGATGGTCGGGCAGCGCGACTTGATCAACGCGATCGCGCTGAACTCGTCGATGGTGAACGGGGCGCGGATCGCGGGTCCGGCGGTGGCGGGCGTTTTGGTCGCCACGGTCGGCGAAGGATGGTGCTTTATGGTGAACGCCGTCAGTTACCTGGCGGTGATCGCGGGCCTATTGGCGATGAAAGTTCCACCGCGCACGATCCATGCGCCGCATCGTTCGGCGGCGGCTCGGATCGTCGAAGGCTTTCAGTTCGTACTGCGCACGCCGCCAATTCGTGCGCTGCTCTTACTGTTGGGGCTGGTGAGCCTGATGGGAATGCCGTACTCGGTGTTGATGCCGATTTTTGCGGACGAGATTTTGGACGGCGGTGCTCGCGAGCTGGGCATGTTAACGGGCGCGACAGGCGTAGGCGCCGTGGTTGGTGCGATTTCGTTGGCGATGCGCCGCAGAATATTTGGACTGGCCCGAGTGGTCGCAGCAGCGGCAGCGGGCTTTGGCGTGTTTCTGATTTTGTTTTCGCTCTCGAAGAGTTTTTGGCTTTCGGTTGCGATCTTGGTGCCGTCAGGGTTTTGCATGATGGTCGAGATGGCGGCATCGAACACGTTGATTCAGGCGATGTCGCCCGACGCGCTGCGCGGCCGTGTGATGGCGGTGTACTCGATGATGTTCATGGGGATGGCGCCGTTTGGGGCGTTGTTGGCGGGGTTTTTGGCAGAGAGAATCGGTGCACCGAACACCGTGGCACTGGGCGGAGTCGTGTGTATTGCCGGAGCCGGCGTGTTTGCCTTGCGGCTGTCGGCGTTGCGTGTGCAGGCCCGTCAGTTGATCGTCGCTCAGCAGGTGGCGGCCGGCGATCCGCCCGAGGAGGCGACGGGCGGCGCTGTGGCAGTCGTGCGGCGGCCGTGAGCTCGATGAAGCCGCCAGTGTCGCGTAATGCCGCTGGTAGCGGTTGTGTGGGCACCGCTAGCTCGGTTTGCTTGAAACCCCGCGTTGGCAGGATTACCATGACGGGTGAAGTAAGCCCGCTGGGTTGTCGGCCGCGCTGCCGCGCGCAGCGTAATGGAGCTTTGGGAACAGAGCTTCTGCAAATGGCACGGCGACCAGAGTGTGCGGGCGGTATCGGACTTGCTGCCTGCTGGCCTCGCGTTTCCTACCGTTTACAGCTCGGATCGAAGGAGTTTCTTGCCATGTTCAGGAAGATGGTCCACTTGTTGGGCTTTGCTGCGCTTGTGCTTTGCACGGCGCAATCGCCGGCCGAAGATCTCGTGTTGAGCCAGTTATATGGCAGCGGCGTGCACCGCTATTTCGCCGGCGACACGACCAATGCCCACTCCGACTTTACGGCCGCGATTACAGGCGGCACGAACGATCCGCGGCCCTATTACTTTCGGCGCTAGCCAACCTGCGGATGGGCCGCCAGTATGAGGCGCAGGCCGACATGCGGCGGGGCGCCGAGCTTGAAGCGGCCGACGTACACGGCGCATTTCAAGTGAGCAAGGCGCTTGAGCGCGTGCAAGGCGGCTCTCGACAGAGCTTGGAGCGTTATCGCAAGAGTGCCCGCGCCGTGGCTTATGAGCGCGCCGAGCAATTGCGCCGCGAACGATACGCGAAGGCGCGCGAGCTGGATCGCACGCGGGTTCGCCGCGCCGCGGCTAGCGAGCCCGCGCCGTTGGCGGAGCGGCAAGAAGCGCGGCCGATGCCGCTAGACAGAGACGACGTTGCTACACCAGCGCCGCCACGACGCGATGCAGCGGCCGCGCCGCGAGCGCCGGGCGCGCCTGATCCATTTGGCGCAGAAACGCCGGCCGCGCCCGGGGCTACTCCGTTTGAGGACGCGGCGCCGCCGCGTCCGGGTGCGAATCCGTTCGGCGATGATCCACCAGCCCCTGCAACTGCGCCGGCGACGACACCCGCGCCGCCGGCTGCGGGGGATACCGATCCGTTTGGCGCGGCAGCGGGGGGCGGCGCCGATCCGTTTGGCGCTGCGGTGCCGGCTGCTGATGCCGGCGGGGCCGCGGCTGTTCCTGCCACTTCGATTGCACCGGCGGCCGGTGGTGCCGCAGCGCCGCCGAGAAGTGCGCCTGTAACACGACCCGCGGCGGAGAACGATCCGTTCGGCGAAGCAGCGCCCGCAACACCCGAAAGAGTGCCAGCAGACGCCGGCGCGAATCCTGTTCGACCTGCTCCGGCTGCACCCGCGGCGGGAGATGCTGATCCGTTTGGCGCAGCAACTCCGGCGGCTGACAGTGCTCCGGCGGCAAGTGCGCCCCCGGCCGCGGCTGGTGATGCCGATCCGTTTGGCGCGCCTGCTGCGTCTGCTGACGTTGCACCCGCGCCGGCGCGCTGCTGCACCGGCGGCTGGCGGCGGTGGTGGGGCAGCGAGCGGTCTGTTCCGGGCGTTTGGCCGCGTGGCGGAAGGTGAAGCACAAGGTAAAGCACGATCGTGGGGCGGTGCAATCGGCCGCTACATGCCTTTTGGCAGTAGAAGCGAAACGACAACGATCGAACGTGCTCCGATTCCGCGGCCAGTGGCGCCATTTGACAATGCGGCGCCGCCGGCCGGCGCTGTGCCGGAAGGGGCCGATCCGTTTGGGGCGCCTTCTGCTTCTCCGTCGGGCGCACCCGCTGGGGGCGCCGATCCGTTTGGCGCACCGCCGGCGGCTGGCGATGCGGATGAAATGAAGAAGGAAGCGAAGGGGGATCCATTTGCCGACGATCCGGTGCAGCCGGGAGAGTCAAAGTCGGTGGATAATCCGTTTGAAGAAAAGCGGTAAGTGCGATTGGCCGAGAATGTGTTAGCCGGTCGCCGCGCGAAGATCGCGAATAGACGCAAATATGTTAGCGTAAGCCTCCTACGCCGCCGCAGGGCGGCGTTTCTGTTCGTGGTGTGTATTAATGTCACGAGCTAAAGCTAAAGCGATCTACCGAGTGGCGGGAATCGTTGCGGGATTCGCCAGTGGCTGGTTTCTTGGCCGGATTCAAGGAGATGCTGTTGCGTCGAATCGACACGCGGAACTTTTCCGCGAGAATATGCAGCTGCAACAACAAATCGAGCAATTGGAAGAATCAATCGATCGGTCACAAAGATGAAAAACATTCTCACATTGATTCTCGCAATCGCTGCGACGACGGTCCTTGCAGCGCCGCCGGAGGTTAGGGATCTTTCGCTGCGGGGGTTGCAGACGGGCGCGACGACGACGCTTGTGATCGAGGGCCAGCGGCTATTGCCGGAGCCGCAAATTGTTTTGGGCGTGCCGATCACGAAGCAAAGCGTAAAGCCAGGCGGCACCGACAAACGCGTCGAGATCGAGGTGGCACTTGAGGGGAATGCGACGCCGGGTCTTTACCAGCTTCGGCTGCTGACAGCCGGCGGCGTATCGAACGCAATGCCGGTAGGTGTCGATGCGCTTTATCAAACGCCGGTCGTTGAGAAGATCGCACAGCTACCAGCGGCGGTCAGCGGGTCAATTGCCGGCGACCAATCGGCGCGGGTGTCGTTTGCAGGGAAGCAAGGCGAACGGATAGTCGTCGAGGTCGAGGCACGCCGGCTTCTAAGCCAGATTAACCCGGTGGTTCATCTTTATGATTCGCGGAACGTGCAGCTTGCGTGGGCGCGTGGGTCGCGTGGATTGGGCGGCGACGCGCGGCTTGCGGCCCCGCTGCCGGCTGACGGGACGTATACCGTGGAGCTGCACGACGCACTGTATCAAGCTGGGGCACCTGGCAATTATCGGCTGAAGATCGGCCAGTTCCACTACGCGGGGATCGCGATGCCCGCGGCGATTTATCGTGGCATCGGCGCCGCCGATACGATTCGTTTTGCGGCGACAAATCTTCCGGGGGATGCGGCGGTGACGTTCAAACCGACGGACGAGCTGGGCTTTGTGCCGGCGCCGTTGCCAAGTGTGCCGAATTTCTCCGGTCTTCGTCCGCCGATCGAAGTGACCGATCAGGCTGAGCGGATTGAATTGCCAAGCGATGTCGCAGTCGAGATGAAGTTGCCGATCGGTATCACAGGCCGGCTGGCGAACGCGAAGGAGGAGGACCGGTACCGGATGATCGCTGAGCCCCGAAGCAAGCTGCGCCTCGAAGCGCAGGCAGCGCGGCTCGGCTCGCCGCTGGACGGTGTGATCACGTTGTACGACGCCGAGGGCAAAAACCAACTGGCCACGAACGACGATCGTCCGGGCATGGCCGATCCGGGGCTGGAGTTCAGCGTGCCGGCGGGTACGACCGCAGTCACCGTTGGAATCAAGGATTTGCTGGGACGCGGCGGCGAGGACTTTGTGTATCGCGTCATCGCGAGCACGGGCGAGTCGCGCGGTTTTTCGTTGGCGATGGCAGACGACCGAGTGAACGTGCCGCAGAATGGTTATTCGCTCGTTCGCGTGACCGCCGAGCGGCGCGGCTATGACGGGCCAATCGACCTGGAGTTTCGCAACCTGCCGGCGGGGATCACTGCCGAGAATGCGCGGATCGAAGCCGGCAGCGCGTTGGGGTTGGTGATGCTCAAGGGAAGCGGAAATCAAACCGCATTTGGCGAAGTGGCGGTCGTGGGCCGCGCCAGCGGCGAAGGCGCTCCTCCGATCGTACAGACTGCGCTCGTCGCCGCTAATCCGCTGACCGAGCGACAGCCGTGGCTGCGTCAACAAATCGTGGTGGCGCTCACGACGCCAAGCCCGATCGCGCTTGTATGGGACGCGAGCGGTTCGCAATTGCCGTTGGGAGCGAAGCTGGCCGCCAAGACGACGGTCACACGTGCGGCCGATTCAGCAGGTGCTGTACGGCTATCGCTTGTCACGACGCAACCCGTGCCGAAGAAGACGATCAAAGAAAACAACATCGATCGGCAGGTGGACGACGTGGAGCGCACGCTGCGCCTCGAGGGAACGCCGGTGATCGCGGCCGATCAGGCCGAGGCCAGCCCCGCGGTGATTGTGCCCGCCGACCTGGCCGACACGAAGTACACGCTGCTCTTGCGCGGCGAGCTTTTGGCGGCCGACGGCAAGCAAGTCGTGGCCACGGCATACACGCCCGCCTTGGTTGCCTCGCCCAGCAGGCCGGTGGCGATAGAGCTATCCGGGCCGAACAAGATCGACGTCCGCGCCGGCCTGGGCGAGACCGGCAAGATTGCGGGCAAGGTTATGCGACAATCTAGCTTCGCGCACCCGGTGCGCGTGATGCTGGCCGGATTGCCGGCGGGCGTGCCTTCGCCGATTTTCGACCTTGCCGCTGACAAAACCGAGTTTGAATTAGTAGTACGGCTGCCGCACGGGATGAAGGCCGGCGAGATCAAAGGAGTGCAGGTGTTCGCGGCCAGCCTGGCCAATCCGGCGGATTTGCAGAACGCGGTTCGCACGAACAACGTGCCGGTCACGCTCAACGTAGTGGGGGGCGAGAAGCCGGCGGCGGAACCACCGCTAGCGATCTTTGAGGACGATGAAGCGTTTGCGATGGCGCTCGATCAAGGCGGAGGACAGATTCGCCTGGAAGGGGGAGACAAGTACTCGGGGACGGCGAGCGTGTTTGTGACGCCCGATCAGCGGTTCAATCCGTCGCTGTCAAGTTTGGGCGTGAAGATCCGCAAGGAGCCGGGGCCGGGCGAGTACCGTTACATGCGCTTCGCGTGGAAGAAACAGGGGGGCAACCAGCTTTGCTTGCAGCTCAACCACGACGGCCAGTGGGGTCCGCAGCCGGGCACCGCCGGCAAGTTTCGTTACCACGCCGGCCCGGGTGAATGCTATGGAGCGTCATTGGCAATCGCCGACAAGCCGCCGAACAAGCTAACCGTGGTCACGCGCGATCTGTTCGCCGACTTTGGCGAGTTCACGCTGACGGGTATGGCGCTTTCGCCTGTGGACGGCAACTACGCGATCTACGACCACATCTACCTGGGCCGGACGGTCGATGATCTTGACTCGGTCAAGCCGAAGTAGCACGCCGTGCTTTAATGGTGACCGTGGCCGCCGTGACCGTGTCCGCCGTGACCGTGCCCACCGTGATGGTGCCCACCGTGATGGTGTCCACTGTGTCCGTGCCCACCGTGGTAATGCCCACCGTGATGATGGTGGCCTCCACCAAACGACAGCCCGATGCCTATGCCGCGCCCGCCGTAGTAGCCGCCATATCCTCCACCGTAGCCGCCATATCCACCGTACCCGTACGACGGATAGTACGAGGATCCGTAACTGTAGCTGGGGCGGTAGTAGGTGTAGGTGGGCGCCACGTACCGAACGGCCGGCAATGTGTAGGTCGGCGATGTGTAGGTCGTCGGTACCGACGAGCCTTCGGGAGCATCCACCCACGCCCCGTTCGACCATTGCACCCAACGATTGCTCGGCAGCCAATACCACCAGGCGCCATTGTGATTGCGGTATCGCCAGGCGTTGTCGGTGGCGACGGCAGAAGATTCGGTCGCTGGTGTTGGAATGGCTTCCTGTTGAACCGCAGCAGGCTCGGAATTGCTGCGATCAATGCGGCTTTCGAGCTCGTCGATCCGGCGTTGGAGCCGATTCAACTGATCATCGGGTGCAGGCGATTGGGAAGCCTGATCGGGCAACAACGATTCGTCAGCTCGCGGCGGGCTGGGAGCTGAGGAACTGGGTTCGACAACGGCTTGGGCCCAAGCCGAGATAGGCACGCACACAAGCACAAAGACGACGATTATACGATGCATAGAGCGTCCTTTTCTGTTCGAAACGCTGCCCCCAATTCTAGCGCGTAGCAACCGTTATGCCGATTGGCGACAATCGCAGAAAACCGCGGAGTTTTGGCCACCAAGCTTCCGAACGAGCCGGCTATGTAGTCCGGTTGACGGCGCAATGTCGCGACTTTAGCCCGCCTAAAGCGGGTCCTACTTCTTGTGGTCGTGGTCGTGCTCGTGGTGTTCGATCGCACCGACGTAGGGCTTGTCGTCGATCATCACGCTGAGCTGCGCTTTCGCTTTCGGATCGTGGCAAATCGCGTCGCACAGCTCTTCGTTCTTTGATTCGAAGCGCGATGACTCCCCTACTTTGTCGGTTTCGGTTGGAGCGGCGGGCACTTTGGTCTGTTGGGGGCTACCGTCTTTGACATAGTTAACGACGACTTCCTCAGCCGCGATCGGCGCGCTTTTTTTGGCACTACCGTCGAGGATGTAGAACGTGATCTTGTGCGTCGCCTCGTCGTGAACCATTTCGGCGTGATACTTTCCGTCCGTGCCAAGCTCGATCAAGTCGCCGTCGTGCGGGCCGTGGTGCGCGTGACCATGGTCATGCCCCTCGGCCGGCGGCGTCTTGTTTTTGTTAGTCGTTGTTGTCGTTTTGGTCTTAGTCTTGGTATCGCCGCAGCCGGCAACAACTCCCAACCCGGCGACGAGAGCGATTGAAACACAGAGTGCAACTGTCTTACTCATGACAAATCCTTTCTTCGATTTGATTCGGTTCCCAGCCATTACAGGCGACAGACATCCTATCGTGCAAGGGGCACTTTCATATCGCGACCAAGGCCGTCGGATCGGGCGCGCGCCGCCGGCCTACTGTAGTGGACATCATCGAGATCATCTTCGTCAGACGCGAGCAATTGCTGTTCCGCCTGCGCACGGCCAAACGACCAGAACAAAGCGGGATGTACGAAGAAATCCAGCAACGTGGAGCTAATCAATCCGCCGATGATCACGGTTGCCACCGGGTACAGAATCTCCTTGCCTGGCTCGCCGGCGGCCATAGCCAGCGGCACCAGCGCAATCCCCGCGGTAAGCGCGGTCATCAACATCGGAGCGAGCCGTTCCTTTCCCGCGCGTTCGATCATTTGCGGCGTAAAACCCTCGCCTTCGTATCGGACCAGGTGCAGGTAATGCGCGATCAACAGGATCCCATTTCGCGAGGCGATTCCGGCGAGGGAGATAAAGCCGACCATGCTGGCGACCGTCAGCGTCTGGCCTGTAACGACCAGCGCCGTCACGGCGCCGATGGCCGCCATCGGGAGGGCTGAGAGCACCTGAAGCGACAGGTTAACCGATTTGAAGAGCGTGTAGAGCGCTAAAAACATGAGAGCGAGCGAAACGAGGCCCAAGAGCAGCATCATCCGCGTCGCTTGTTGCTGGCTCTCGAACTGTCCTCCATATTCGATGAAGTATCCGCTCGACTCCTGTTGCAATCGCTCTTCGATCGGCGCGAGCCGCTGTTGAATGTCGGTGACGACGCTAGCGAGATCACGGTCGGCAATGTTGCATTGAACGACAATTCGCCGCCTCACGTTCTCGCGGTTGATCGTGTTGGGTCCGCTGGCGCGCTCGATCGACGCCACGGACTCCAATGGTATCCGACCGCCGCCCGGCAGGTTGATCGCCAGCCGGCGAAGCTTCTCTGGATCGTTGCGATACTCGTCGTCGAGCCGCACGACCAGGTCGAACTTGCGCTCGCCTTGCACTATTTCCGAGACCACGCGGCCGTTCATCGCGGTTTCGATGAATTCGTTGACCTGGCGAACGTTCAAACCGTTCTCGGCCAGCTTGTCGAGCTTGCGTCGAATCTGTAACTGCGGAATCTCTACCTGCGGCTCGACAACCAGATCGGTTACTCCGGGCACATCTTGAATGGCGGTCTTCATTTCGGCGGCGGTCCGGCGCAACACGGCGAGGTCGTCACCGTAAAGCTTGATTCCCACCGTGGCCGTCACGCCGGAGAGCATGTGCGAGATCAAGTGTTGTAACGGTTGCTCGACGGTGATCGTTGCACCGGGCACCTCAGACAGATCGTGGCGCAGCTCCTCGAGCATCTCGTCGCGCGATTTCCCCGGCTGCGGATTTAGCGCCACGATGATTTCCGAATGGTTGACACCCTCGGCGTGCTCGTCGAGCTCCGCACGGCCGGTTCGCCGGGCGAAGGAGGCGACCAACCCGTCCGTTTGAAATGCCCTGAGGCGTTGATCGACCATGCCCGCGATTTCGTTGGACGCTTCCAACGATGTACCGGGCGGCAAGATAACGTTGACTTGTGCAGTCCCCTCGTTGAACTTCGGCAAGAAGTCGCCGCCAAGCTTCGTGACTACGATCCCACTGGCCACGACGGCCAGGGCCACCGTCGTCAGGATCGGAACGGGATGACGGATGCTGACGCGAATGACAGGGCCGACTAGCCACTTGAGGAGCCGCAACACGACGCCTTCGCGGTCGTGCGCCATGAATTTGGCGTTGGGCAAAAGCCAGTACGAAAGGACCGGAGTGACCGTTAGCGATACGAGGAGCGAAGCCGTGATCGAGACGATGTAGGCGACGCCGAGCGGAGCGAACAGCCGGCCTTCCATCCCGCTTAGTGCGAACAGGGGGATGAAAACCAGCACGACCAGGATCGTGCTGAAGACGATCGAGTTGCGGACCTCGCTGCTAGGCCTCGTAGACGACGCGCAAGGCGGGTTTGGGATGAGTGGCGTTCCGATTTTCGCGGAGCCGGCGATAGATATTTTCAACATCGACGATGGCATCATCGACCAGCTCGCCGATCGCAACGGCCAGGCCGCCAAGCGTCATCGTGTTGATCGACATGCCGAACCATTTGAAGACCAGCGCCGTAACGACGATCGACAGGGGGATCGCGGTCAGCGTAATGAACGTAGTGCGGAAATTCAGGAGGAACACGAACAGGATAATCACGACCAGGATGCCGCCGTCGCGAAGGGCCTCGATCACGTTGTGAATGCTGCGATCGATGAATGATCGTTGCTGATACACCTGGGGGTCCACGCGGACGTCGGGGGGCAGGGAAGTCTGCACGCTGGCGATCGCCTCGGTGATTTCCTCGGTTACAAGCCGCGTATCGGCGCCGGGCTGCTTGGTAACGGTCAGCACGACAGCGGGATGGCCTTCCACCGTAGCATCGCCTCGTTTCACCTGCGGCAACTCGGCCACGCGAGCGACCTGGCGAAGCAGAACAGGGCGTTCCGCGTCCGCCTTGACGACGACTTTTTCCAGGTCGGTAATCTTCTCGATGCGCCCCAACGAACGAACCAACAGCTCGTTGCCCCCCTGATTGAGGTAGCCGCCCGTGGCGTTTTCGTTGCTCTCGGAAACGGCTTTTTCGACTTCTGCCAGCGTGATGTCGTACTTCAACAGCTCGTCGGCGTTGACGAGCACCTGAAACTGCTTGCGGCCGCCGCCCATCGTGACCACCTGCGCGACGCCGGGTACCGTGAGCAGCCGCTGCCGCACGACCCAGTCCGCAAGGGTGCGGACCTCCATGGGAGTGGTTTTGCCGCTTTCGCTCCACATGCCGACAACCATGATCTGACCCATGATCGATGACATCGGGGCGAGCTGGGGGCGGATTCCCTTGGGCAATCGGTCGGCGGCGAGCGAGATTTTTTCGGTGACGATTTGCCGATCGACGAGGATGTCGGTTCCCCAGGCGAACTCGACATAGATGACCGACAGGCCGACGCCCGACGAGCTGCGAACGGTTTGAACTCCGGTCGCGCCGTTGAGCACCGACTCCAGCGGAAATGTGATGAGCGTCTCGACCTCTTCAGGGGCCAGCCCCGGCGCTTCGGTCAAAATCGTGACGCGCGGCCGGTTCAGATCGGGAAACACGTCGATCGGCAGGCGATACATTTCAAAGCCGCCGTAGATCAACAGGACGACCGCCAGCGCAATCGTCAGCAGGCGGTACCGCAGAGCGAAACGTATGACGGCGTTGAGCATTGGACCTGACTGGCCGATTGCTAGTGCGTATGACCGGCGTGCGGATCAACTCCGCCGCCCGACTTGTTCTTGAGCGCCACCTGGAGTTGGTGTGCCGCGTTCATTGCCACGCGGTCGCCGGGATACAGCGATCCATCATTACCGATCACCGCTTTGAATTGATCTCGAAACTCAACATGCACCGGTTGCCGAACGAGGCGATCGCCGTTTTGGCGGAAGATGTAGGTCTCGACGCCATCCTGTGCGATCGCCTCCAGCGGAAGCACGATCCTGTCCTGCCATTTCTCAACTGGCACGAGGATTTGCATCCGCTGGCCGGGCTTGAAGCGCCAGACGACGTGGCGGCGGCCGTTGGTTTCGGAATCGTGGATGAGCTCGTTTGGCAGGCGAACGTAAAAGTGCAACGCGCGCGATTCGGGGTCCACGCGGCTGGCGACAAACAAGATGCTCAGGTCGTTTACGGTGACCGGGTCGCCGCTGGGAGTTTCCAAAACCGCGGCGACTGGCCACTTTTTAGCCAACGCCTGGGACACAAACTGTGCGTCCTGCTCGAAGGCGCGACCCTCGATTAAAAGCTCATCGTGATCGGTCAACACCGCCATCATCTCACCAGTCGCCACATGGTGGCCGCGATCCGTCTTTAATTCCTGCACTTGAAGCACGACGGATTCGGAGTTGCGGTCGTCGTGACTATGGTCAGGTGCGGTCACGGTCAACGACGGAAGCAGTTTTTTAGTGCGGAGGATATCATCCACCTGTGCGTTGCTCAGACCATGGAGCAACATGGCCTCGCGTTGGGATCGAAGCGACGCCTCCTTTTTCTCCTGCTCGTACTTGCGTTCGAGCAGTGTCTTGCCGGCGATTGCGCCATCGCGAGTGACCTCTTCCAGGCGTTTCACTTCGCGCCGAATCACGTCGAGCTCTTGGGCCGTTTGAAGGAAATCGGCCTGGGCCTGAACCACATCCTCGTGCGTAAGCCGGAGATCAAAGAGCTTGTCACCCGGCGTTACGGCCTGTCCCTCGGTGACGTAGACGCGGGTGACCACGCCGGTTAGCGGCGCGGCCACGGCGTGAGTTGAACGCCCTTCCCGCTGGACGACGATGCCGGGTACCGAGAGCTCGCGGGTGAAGTTGGTCAGCGTCACTGCGTCGATCGCAAGGCCGATGTTCTTTTTTGCTTGTTCGCTCAACTCCAGCACATCCGGATCGTCGCCGTGGTCGTGGGCGTGATCGGCATGTTCGTCGGCCGCCGAGTCGTGCTTGTCAGCCGGTGAATTCACGACCGCCGCGATTTGTTCGCGAAGCGGCGGCCACCAGATGCCGGCAGTTAAAGCGGCGAGTACGGCGACAACGATGATCGAAGCAAGCACAACCCAGGTGCGGATATGGTTTCGCGGATTGGCGACGGTGGTGGCCGTAGACATGAGGGAACTCAGACTTGAAGTTGGGAATGTGCGGAACTTAGTTGAACGCGCAGCAGAGCCCCGAAGCTAATGCGACAAGCCGGGGCACAATGTCACAGCGAGTGACACGGCGGAGAATCAGATCAACAGCACGCAAAAACAGAGATGCGGGCGCAGTGGCGGCCCGAGGTCGTGCTGAGAGGAGGCATAATCAGCCGAGATAGTCGGATTGCGGATTGCCTTGGGAATGCCGACGCACTCATCAGCCAGCAAAGTTGCCGTGACCAAGGTGACCGAGTCGATGACCGTGCCGGCCAAGATCGCGGTGCATCGGTCTTCGTCACACGACTTGTGTTGCGGCTGAGCCGGCGCCGGCTCGTGGTCGGCGGCCGGCGTATGCGCTGTCGAGTGGTGCTTGTGCTTGCAGCACTGGTGCGGAACCGGCTCGGGAGAATTGTCCGCGGCGTGTGTCAGGCCGCAAGCGACTTGGCGCGCGTGCGCATGGTGTGCCGCACAGCCGAGCACGACGTGGACCAACACAGACGCGGCGGTCACGATTGACACGATTGCGTTCATGCGTTGGTCCTTACGGACAGA
Source organism: Pirellulales bacterium (assembly GCA_963829655.1). Lineage (GTDB taxonomy): Bacteria > Planctomycetota > Planctomycetia > Pirellulales > JALHPA01 > JBBDYH01. The sequence goes on along the minus strand of CAWHJG010000002.1, from coordinate 1,881,890 downwards.
CTGGGAAAGGTTGCTGGCTCAAGTATCTGGCAGTGCTTCGGTTGGAAGCAAGGCTGATCTTGCCAGTTTACCTACGCAATTCTACCCCGCGACCGCTAAAAACGAAGCTGGGAGAGCCGAAGGTCCGGCTCTCCCAGACTGAAATTGCAATTTGTGCCGTTTAGTCGTGGAAGTGCGGGTTCAGGTCGATGTGATCGTGGTGGTGGTGATCGAAATGTCCCGGCACATAGTGGGGGACGTAATCGTAATGTCCGTGGGTGTGCCACCCGCGACCCGGGGTCCAATGAGAGCGAGTTGGGTGGTACACGCGGTGGTAGTGGACCGAGGGCTGATGATAGATCGGGCCGTTGTAGCCATAGAGGCTACGCGGGTGGTGTGAGTGGCCGTAGCCAAAGCCGACCGAGATGCGGTGGCCGCCAGCGGCCTGGGCCTCGTTCACTGTGCCGAGGCTGGCAACGGAGAAAACGCCGATAGCCAGAACTGCGGCAATACTGATCTTTCGTGTAATGCGGGCGAGAGTCATGGAAGCTGCCTCCGATTTCAGGGTCCCGGTCGGCCTGACCGTCTGCCTGTTCATTTTGTTTACGCAGGGTAAAGGGTGACATCTGCGTAGGCCAAGAGAGGTGGGAAGCACTCGACGTGCCAGCGGCGCGAATAGCGCAAAAACGGGGGAAATGTTACACGTGGGCGAAATACGGTGTTATCAAATTGAGTGCACGCGCATCAGTTTGAGATTGCCGCCACGAACCCTCGCGCCACGGACAGAGCGATACGGTTTCGCGTTAAGCGGTTCCGACGCGAAGGCCGATACGCGGTTGTAATTGCCGGGCGCGTCGCACCCCTTCCAGGTCCTCGACCCTAACGATTGGGAGAGGTTTTATGCATCGGGTTTTTGCAACATTAGCGGCGTCTTTGGCTTTGTTTGTTGCGAGCGAGTTGCAAGCCGCCGAACCGATCACGATCACGGTGGAGAAAATGTGTTGCGCGGGTTGCGCGAAGCGGATCGCAGCACAACTTTATGCGGTGCCTGGTGTCGCTGAAATTGAGGCTGACGTCGAGGCAAGGCGACTCACGATCAAATCCGACTCCAAGAAGCATCCCTCACCGCGGGCGATGTGGGAGGCAGTCGAGAAGGGTAAGGACACGCCGCTCAAAATCGTCTGCTCGAAGGGAACATTCACGAAGAAACCCAAGCACTAGTCAGGCTGTGCCGCAGGGCGCTACGGAGTATTTCATGAAAAGAAGCGTTTCGATGATGCTGGTCGTGGCGTCGTTTTGTGCATGCGCTATGGGTTGCGGTCGAGCCGATACGACGGCAGCTAGACCGGCGATTCCCGCCGAAACGCGCACAGTTTCTCCTTTCGGTCGAGCCGGAAGGGGCGGTGGGCGTGATGAAAATGCTGGCGATGAGTGCGGACAATGAAGAGATTGTCGTCGTCGGACGAGTCGGGGGCGGAATGAACCCATGGGTTGACGGCGTAGCGGCGTTCATGTTGCTTGAGAACTCCATTACGGCGGGCTGCGATGACGAATGCGCGGAGGGGTGTTATTGCAGCGCTGACGCTTACTCGGATGCGAGCGCGCTCGTAAAGATTTGCGACACAGCCGGCCGACCGCTGAAAATTGATGCTCGCGAGTTGTTGGGCGTAAAGGAAAAAGAGATCGTTGTTGTCAAAGGACGCACCCACCACGGCGTGAATGACGTGACAGTGATTGCAAGCGGAGTCTATATCAGGCGGTAAGAGATCAACCGGCCTGCTCGAACGCGAATCTCTCGAGCATTTGCGGTCCGACAGGTTTGTCGGCCGCATTCAGCCGCATCTGGCGAGTGTATGGGCGGCGTAATCGACTTGCTGCCAGCAGACTGAGCACGTGATTGTCGTGCTGGCGTGGCGATACTGCCAACTGGCAAGCGCAGTCGATCCGACAATCCCGTTACTTTTATTGCTAATCTGCGCGCCAGCGGCATATACTGACGGCCGACGATCGAAAGCGTCGCTCAACCACTACTCGATTCCTCGTTTTATCGAGGGGAGGCCGATTATGAGAGCGCGATGGATGTTGGCGGCCGTGCTGGCCGCGTCTGTCGGTCTGGCGTGGTGTGGAATGAATGTGACAGCCAAGGAGGAGGCGGCCGCAAACGAAAAGGCGGACGGCTACGAGCTGTTCGTGCGCGAATGGCTGCCGGGCGACGCTCGGGCGGGAAAGGGAGATGGTCTGGGGCCGGTGTTTAACGACTCGTCGTGCGTGGCCTGCCATAACCAAGGCGGCCCCGGCGGCGCAGGACCGGCGACGAAGAACGTGGATGTAATCACGGTGTTCGCCAATCCGACGACAGCCCAAATCGATCATGGACCAGCGACGTTGCCGGAGGCGATGTTTCGGGCGATCTTTGGCGCGGTGGGGACACCCGCAGCGCCGCAGTCGAAGCCGAGCGCCGATACTGCCACTACGCAGGAGAAAGATGCCAAGAAAGAGTTAGTCAAGAAGCATGCGCAAGAGCTGGCGAAGATTCATCCCGGCTTCCTTTCCGCACGAAGCGTTGTGCTGCATAAGAGCGGCGTTGAAGATAAATACGAAGCGTGGCGAGCGCAGATGCGCGGCGAAGGGCACTTGGTGCAATTCATTGGCGCTGACTTTTCGAGCAACACATTTGCAGCGCCGGTTGCAACGGTGACACTCACCGATACCGTCATCACTGCGCCGGCTGCCATCGAGGCGGTTGCCGAGGTTGCGGTAGCCGACACGGTTCCAGCGACTCCGGCGACTTCGGAGGTTCAGCCGCCGGTGGTCAACGCACAGACCGCGCAGGCGCAACAAACGATTAATCAGCATCGCATGATGTTGCAGCAGTTCCGCAGCTTCACGCAGGGCACCAACGCCCAGGTGGGTAACTTCTTCTTCACGGGCACGCAGCGTAATCCCACGGCGCTGTTCGGCGCGGGTGCGATCGACGCGATTCCCGAAGACGCGATCCGCGAAAACGCCGGGAAGAAGCACGCCGACTTTCCCGAGGTGCAGGGGCGAGTCGCCAAGCTTAAGGACGGCCGCCTTGGTCGCTTCGGCTGGAAGAACCAGACCGCGACGTTGTACGACTTCACGATGACGGCCTGCGCTGTCGAGTTGGGTCTGGACGTCCCCGATCATCCGCAGGCCGGCGTGCCGCACCAGGCCGACTACAAGTCGCCCGGCAATGACCTGTCGAAGGCGGAAGCAAATTCGCTGGTCGATTACCTCCGCAAGCTGCCGGCGCCTGCGCGAGAAGGCGGCGACCAAGCAGCAGGAGGAATACTTGGGGGCGGGTGAGAAGCACTTCGTGGCCGTGGGTTGTGCCACGTGCCATACGAAGGACCTTGGTGAAGCCAAGGGCGTGTTTAGCGACTTGCTCGTTGCACGACATGGGTGAGGATCTCGGCGACACGGGGTCGTACGGCATCTTCATACCCAACTCGCCGGAGGAGGGCGGCGAAGAGCCGATCCCGAGTCTTTCGGGTTCACGCCCCGGCGGTATCTTCGGCCAGCAGCAAAAGATTGAGCGTGAGAAGACCATCGGCGCACTGCGATCCGAATGGCGGACACCGCCACTGTGGGGATTGCGCGATAGCGGTCCGTATTTGCACGATGGCCGAGCGCAGACGCTGGAGCAGGCGATCGCGCTGCACGGCGGCGAGGCGACGCGCATCGGGCAAAAGTTTTTCGAGCTCTCGCGTGCCGAGCAGATGCAGATGCTCGCGTTCCTGAAATCACTGCGGGCGCCCGATGCGCAGGTGGCGTCGCGGTAGGACTTGAAGTTAGCATAAACTAACTGCCGGCATCGTGGTCACACGGCCGCGATGCCGGCTTCTATTTGTGGGACTATGTCCGTGACTAAACCATCCGGCCAAAGCGTGTTCCTGGCAGCGGTGCTCGTGGCGAGCGCTGTCCTGCTGGGTTATCTGGCGCTGACCGGCGATGGCTTTGCCGAGAGCCAAGCGACAGGCTCCAAGTGCGCGAGGGCGCGGAGCTTACACTGCGCGACATACCGTTTGATGGTGCTACGGCGTACGAATACCTCAAGGAAATCTGCGATTTTGGTCCCAGGCGAAGCGGCTCGGAGGCGATGGCCAAGCAGCAGAAGTACCTCGAGGATCACTTCAAGCGGTTAGGCGGCAACGTCTCGCGGCAGGAGTTTCATGCCCGCCACCCGATCTCAGGTCAGCCGGTCGAAATGGCCAACCTGATTGTCGAGTGGCACCCGGAGCGGCGGGAGCGGGTACTGCTTTGTGCCCACTACGACACTCGGCCATTTCCGGACCGCGACCGTCGGCGGCCGCGCGGCCGGTTCGTGGGGGCCAACGACGGGGCGAGCGGAGTGGCGGTCCTTATGGAACTCGGCAAGCGGATGGGGCGCTTGGAGGGCGGAGTGGGGGTGGATTTCGTCTTATTCGATGGTGAGGAGCTGGTTTACCGCGACGGGGACGCCTATTTCCTGGGCTCGGAATACTTTGCCACTGATTACGCGAATGATCCCCCGGACCACCGTTACCGGTGGGGGGTGCTATTGGACATGGTGGGCGACAAGGACCTTCTTCTCCCAAAAGAAGGGCATAGCGTGGAGTGGGAGGACACCAGGCCTCTAGTGGACGAGATCTGGCGTGTGGCGGGACGGTTGGGGGTTCGCGAGTTTGTGCCGCAGAAGGGCGACCGCGTGCTCGACGATCATCTCAAGCTGCACGACCTGGCGAAGATTCCAACGTGCGACATTATCGACTTCGACTTCCCGCATTGGCACACCGAACAGGACGTGCCGGGTAATTGCTCGGCGTTGTCGTTGGCAAAGGTCGGCTGGGTGGTCGAGGAGTGGTTGAAGGGATTGAAATAGGGAGTTTCCGGGGGAGTGTCGGTAGCCGCCGTGTGTTTCGCCGTCGGGTGGGGCGGATCCTGTTTTTCTCGACGTTTGGGGACTTTTTTTGTTTTCCTTATTGCAAGTGGGAAATCCGCAGGATAATTATTAAGATTCTGTGATAGCGGCGTTAGAGAAAGGCAACAGGGAACGAGTCCGGAACATCCGTCCGCACGGTTCGCTGCAATCAGACAGCGAGGCCGTGCGTTCTTCTGTTGACGCTTTCTTGTCGCGCCGAAAGGCAATTGGTTGGGGGGCTTCCTCGTTCGTCGTCGGGATGAGCCCGACGCACGTGACGCGACGGCAACTCAAATCGTTGGAGGATTCGCGGCGGAAATGACGTACGTCCATCGGATGCAAAGCAACCGATTTGAGTTCAAGTACATGATCGACGAGTTGCGCGCGCAAGCAATTCGCGACTTTATTCGGCCATATCTGGTGCTCGACGAAAACGCCAACCCGGCGTTGGGGAACTCGTACGAGATCCACAGCATCTATTTGGACAGCACGTCGTTATACACGGCACAAGCAACGCTCCAAGGCCTGAAGAACCGCTTCAAACTTCGGATGCGGTTTTACAACGACTCTCCGGACGAACCGATCTTTTTTGAAATCAAGAAGCGGTTGAACGACGTCATCTGCAAGGAGCGCGTGGCTGTGCGAAAGTCGGCCGTTACCGACGTTCTGCGGCGGCGCTTCCCCGAGCGGAGCGACTTGATGAAGTTCAGCCCCAAGGGATTCGATACGCTGCGGCACTTTTGCTCGTTGCGGAATGCAATCAACGCCGATCGGGGTATTCTCGTTTCGTATCTGCGCGAGGCCTATGTCACCCCGCAGGACGACGCGGTTCGCTTAACGTTTGACCGGAATGTTCAATCCGGTAGGTTCGATCAGTCTCTGCAGATCAATAAGCTTGACGCCCGTTTCCAGCCGAAAGTCACCGGGCACGATCCTTGAGCTGAAGTTCACCGATCGGTTCCCCGGCTGGATGAGGGATTTGGCGCAGTGCTTCAACCTGACTGCGCAGCCCGATGGCCAAGTACGTGGCCTGTGCGGTTTCGCTGGATCAATGCACCAAGGGGCTGTTGGCTGGCTAAAGGAGCCGGAAGGTCCGGTTTTGCCAGCCAGGTCAGGAAATACAAGCTGGGAAGTGTGATTTACGACGGGCGGTAGGAAACCGCTTGAATTAATATAGATGGCGGGGTTCGGGGGTACCCGTCCGCCGGGCTGTCAGGCCCTTTGTGTTCGCATTTCGACTGTCGTCTCGGCCATGAACGACTTCTTCAATACGCTGACCAGCGGCGACTTCGGCGCTTTGTACATACCGATCGAGAGCATGCTCTTGGCCATGGTGTTGGCCTTCTGCATGGGGCATGTCATCGGCTGGGTTTACATGTTCACGCACGTGGGGCTGTCGTACTCGCAGATGTTCGTGGGGTCGTTGGTCGTCATTCCCACGCTGGTATCTCTGACCATGGTGTTGATGGCCGGCGACATCATCGTCGCCTTCGGGTTGTTTGCCATCTTTGCGATCGTGCGGTTTCGAAATGTGCTCAAGGACACGCGCGACACGACGTTCATGATGTGGGCGATTCTGCAAGGGATGGCGTCCGGCACGCTCAAGTTCGGCCTGGCGATCATTTCCTGCCTGGCGATATCGGCGATTTTTCTGTATCTGCGAGGCACTGCTTTTGGAAGCCGGCACCGGTACGACATCGTTGTATCGCTGCAAAGCGATACTGCCTCCTTTCCAATCATCAATCCGATACTCCGCCGACATGCACTGAAGGTGCAAGTTGCGTCGCAACGCGAACTGTCGGACCAAGCTGTGGACCTCTCCTACCGGTTGTTGTTGCGCGATCCGCGACGGAGTCAGGATTTATTGAACGAGTTGCAAGCCACCAACGGGATTACTCAGGTTTCGCTATACCATCGTTCTGACGAGGCGGAGGTATAGTCGATTGGCCAATCGCGCTCCCATTCCCGTCCCTCTCTCGCAACGTTGGAAAGCGTTTCGCCTCGGCGTTCTTCCGGTACTGAGCTTCGTTGCCGCTTGCGCACTTGGTCTGACGCTGTGGAACCGTCAGATGGTCAGTACGACGGTGGTGGGCGAGGTGTGGGCAGAACGTGTGGATATTGTGGTATCCTTGGATGGAATTCTGCGCCCTCGCGAAAATGGCAATTGTACGACCGCGTCAACGAGGGCGAGATTATGGCGCAGTTGGACGAAGCGCCGACGCGCCACTGATTGCGACAGTCGATCGCGAGCTCAAGATGGCTCAGGCCGAACTGGAGTCCACCGCGCAAGAATTTCGTCTGGATCGGACCGATCGCGATTTCGAGCGGACGCGAGAAATCCAGCAATTATTGGTGGAAATTGAAAAGCAGCGGATGGCCATTGCCGATCGCAAGGCGCTATTGGCAGCCGACGAGAGCGAATTGGTCGGTCACGAGGCAAAGCTAGAAGCTGCGCGACAGCTTCGGCGCAACCCGAATGCGGCGGCTATCAGCAAATTTGACTATCAGGATGTGGTGATCGCTCACAATGCCGTTGTTGGGAGGATTCAGGGACACAAGGACTACCTGAAAACGGCCGACGGCGTCTTGAAGGAACAGCAAGCGCTCCTGGCGCGACAGGAGCCGGCCGCTGTCGCCGATGTGGAACGCGCTTTGTTGCCGCTGCGCGCGACCGTCGAGTTTCAGAAAGCTCGCATCGAGGAACTGGAAGCTCAGCTCAAGTTGCTTACGGTTCGCGCCGATCACGGGTCACATCACTCAGATTTATAGCTTTCCTGGCCAGACCGTTAGCGCGGGCACGATCCTCTACACGCTGGCTTCCGACGAACCCCAATACGTTGTCGGTTATGTGCGCCAGAATCAGCGATTAGCGCCGGCCGTCGGCATGCCGGTTGCGATTCGCTCGCGTTTGGACAACAAATGGGTTGCCACTTCGATCGTCGATCGCGTTGGACCACAGTTCGAGCTGGTCCCGGTGCATCAGCTTGTTGATCAGACGCAGAAGGTCCAGGAATTTGGGCTGCCGGTGCGCATTCCGGTGCCGCGATGCAATGAATCTGCGACCGGGGGAGCTCGTCGATCTGCGATTCATCACTGGGGGCGAACCGCCTGCCGACGGTAAGGACACACTTCTGGCCGAGCAGGGGTAGCGTGTGGTGCTGGGTGCTTTTTAAGATAGCGGCCACCCGCTTTCGGCGGCCGTCGTCCAGCACTATTCGTGTGACCGTTTTTTTCACGCTTGCAGAATGCGCGATGATCGCCGTAAATAACCTTCATAAGCGACACGGCGATCATCAGGTGCTTCGCGGCATCACGCTCGATGTCAATGAAGGCGAGGTCGCGGTGATTGTTGGCCCTTCCGGCGGCGGAAAAAGCACGCTGTTGCGCTGCATCAATGGCCTCGAAACTTTCGACGTCGGCGAAATCCATGTCGGCGAGCACCGGCTCGAACCCGGCGACCAGGACCACCGGGAGTTGGAGGTCCTGCGACAAGTCCGCCGCCAGGTCGGCTTTGTCTTCCAACAGTTCAACCTGTTCCCGCACCTCACGGTGTTGGGCAACGTAATCGAAGCGCCGATACAAGTGCTTGGCCTGTCGCAAGATGCCGCTGCCGAGCGCGGGAAAACACTCCTCGACCGCGTGGGGCTGAGCGACAAGCTGCACGAACGGCCCGAGCGACTCTCCGGCGGGCAGCAGCAGCGCGTGGCGATTGCGCGGGGCTGGCGATGGAGCCGCGGGCAATCCTGTTCGACGAGCCGACGAGCGCGCTTGACCCGCGGATGACCGCCGAAGTGCTATCGGTGCTCACCGATCTGGCCGCCGCGGGCCAGACGATGGTGGTGGTGACTCACGCGATGGGTTTTGCGCGGCGTGCGGCTTCGCGGGTACACGTGTTTGCGGACGGGATGGTGCTGGAATCAGGGCCGCCGGAACAGATCTTTGAGCATCCGCAGCAAGCGGGCACGGCGGCGTTTTTGCTTGAGCGGGAGCACTAGGCACGAATGCGGCGCACGCGAAAGTGCGTCGCGTCGTCGAGTGTGCTGAGCTCCGAACGATGTCGTGCTGTATAATTAGATGGTCCCAAAAGGCGGGCACTGGACCGGGATCGACTAACCTCGCGTGTGATCGGCCATGGCCGCTTCCATTCAACTCTGGCAGTTCTCGGTTCAAGACTACCACCGGATGCTCGAAAGCGGCATTCTTCACGAGGATGACCGCGTGGAGCTCATCGATGGTGCGGTGCGCGAGATGAGTCCGATCAATTCATGGCATGCATCGACCGTGAAACGGCTACTTCATTTGCTCGTCAATCGATTACAAAAGAAAGCTTTAGTGAGTGTGCAGGACCCGATTGTCTTGGACGATTACACCGAGCCGCAACCGGATCTGATCCTCCTCAAGTGGCGAGATGACTACTACGCCGAACAACTGCCGAACGCGGAAGACGCACTTGTCATAATCGAAGTGGCCGATACCACTCTTCATTACGACCGCCAGGAAAAGCTGCCGCGATATGCCGCGGCGGGCATACCCGAGGTGTGGATCGTGGATGCTGGGAGCGAAGCGGTCGAGCAATACGTAGATCCACAAGGTAGCGAGTATCGGGACAAGAAGGTTATCGGCACGCGGCGAACGCCTCGTATGTCGGTCGATAGCCGGCCTGGAAATCGACGGCGTTGAGATTCTTGGCGGCTGACTGAAAGCAGATCGATGAAAAGCCGCGGGCACAATCGGCCAGGCTCGAACGACGTCAAACTGCGTCGCGACGAGTCGGCAACTACATCCAGACGTTCAATCGTCCCGCTCATCGGTCTGGGCATTCTCGCCGCGGCCATCGCAGCAGGCGTGACGCTCTATCTCAAGAACGACAAGCCAACCGGCATGGTCTGGATACCCGGGGGCGAATTCTGGCGCGGCGCAGGACGATGACCCCCAACAATTCAACGATGCCCGTCCGGCACACCGCGTTTACGTGGATGGTTTCTGGATGGACGCCACGCCGGTGACCAACCGAGAGTTCAGCGAATTTGTTGAAGCCACCGGTTACGTGACCCTCGCCGAACGAAAACCTGATTGGGAAGACCTCAAAAAGCAACTGCCCCCCGGCACGCCGAAGCCCGACGAGTCCGCGTTTCAGGCGGGCTCGGTCGTGTTCACGCCGCCGGACGAAGAAGTCTCGCTCGAAAATCATGTGCAGTGGTGGAGCTACGTGGCAGGCGCATTCGTGGCGAAATCCCGAAGGGCCAGAAAGTAACTTGAAAGGCCGCGAGGATCACCCTGTCGTTCATATCGCGTATGACGATGCGCAGGCTTACTGCAAGTGGGCCATCAAGCGGCTTCCGACCGAGGCCGAATTCGAATTCGCCGCGCGCGGCGGGCTAGACCGCAAGCCTTACGCCTGGGGTGACGAGCTAACGCCCGATGGCAAGCATCGCGCAAAACACCTGGCAAGGCAAGTTTCCGATCGCAAACGCCAAGGAAGACGGTTATGACCGGACGTCGCCGGTGAAGGCATATCCGCCGAACGGCTACGGCTTGTACGACATGTCGGGCAATGTCTGGGAGTGGTGCAGCGACTGGTACCGGCCAGACTACTTCGCGCAATTGGCCGCTCGCAACGAGGTGGTCCGCAACCCGTTGGGTCCAAGTGAGAGCTTCGACCCGCACGAACCTGCGGCGCTGAAGCGCGTGCAGCGCGGCGGCTCGTTTTTGTGCAGCGTGGAATATTGCGTGCGCTATCGCGTGGCGGGACGCGGCAAAGGCGCTATCGACACCGGCAACTCGCACGTGAGCTTTCGCTGTGTGAGGGATGCGAAGTAAAACCGGGCTCGGAACCGCTGCGTGTTGCGTTGCGTCGCGTCCGGGGTTCAACCATAATTGCGTTTCAATCGGCGTAGACCGGCCGCGGCCGGTTCGCCTGCCAAACAAATTCCTTTCGCAGACTCACTGGGGGATTCTGTCGATGATCTTTTGCACCCGTTGGTTGCTCGGTGTCTGTTTGTGCCTCTTGCTTAATGGCGATGCACTTGCGCAGAAACCACCCGAGGAAGAGCTGAAGGCGCTCCGGGCGGACGACAACATGGAAGTCTCGCTGTTCGCCAGCGAGCCGATGATCACCAACCCGTCGGCGATCGATATCGATACGCACGGCCGCGTGTGGGTGGCCGAAATCCAGTGGTATCGCGGCAAGGCCAAGCAGCCGCCGGCCGACAAGATCAAGGTGCTCGAAGACACCGACGGCGACGGCCGCGCCGACAAGTCGACCGTGTTCGCCGAAGGGCTGTTTGCGCCGATGAGCGTTTGCGTGGCCGGCGACAAGGTCTACGTCGCCACCAGCCCCGACCTGTGGGTGTACGAAGACAAGAACGGCGACCTGAAGGCCGACGGCCCGCCGAATAAACTGCTCACCGGTTTTGGCGGCCACAACCACGACCACGGGGCGCACAGCCTGGTGCTCGGCCCCGATCACAAGTGGTGGATGTCGCACGGCGACACCGGCTTCGACGTCCGCGGGACCGACGGTTCGCACATCAAGTATCAATGGGGCGCGATGCTTCGCGGCGAGCTCGACGGCAGCAAGCTGGAGATGATCGCCCACAACTTTCGCAACCCGTACGAGATCTGCGTGAGCAGCTTCGGCGAGTCGTTCTGCAGCGACAACGACAACGACGGCAACTTCAGCGTGCGGATCTGCTGGATCTTGGAAGGGGGCGACTACGGCTGGTTCGGCAGCCCGCCGTTCGCACAACGATCTTACGCGGCCGCGGGACGCCGTTCGGCGAGCACTGGCACTTCCGCGGCCACATCCCGGGCCACGTGCCGGCGACGCTGGTGACCGGCTTTGGCTCGCCGTGCGGAATGTGCTTCTACGAGGGAGATGCCTTTGGCGAGAAGTACAAGAACGCGCCGCTGCACGCCGACACGGGCCCGCGCGAGGTCCGCATCTATCGCCACACGCCCGACGGGTTCGGCATGAAGGCCACCAGCGAAGTGTTTCTGACTTCGCAAGGGGGACGATTACTTCCGGCCCGACGACATCTGCACGCGCCCGGACGGCAGCTCTGTACGTGAGCGATTGGTACGACGGCGGCGTGGGCGGGCATGCGTATAACGACCCCGACCGCGGGCGAATTTATCGGCTCACGCCAAAGGGCGTAGAAGCCTCACGCAAAGAAAAGCCGGGCCCGTACACGTACGATCGCCGATGCGATCGAGGGTCTGAAGAGCCCGAACCTGGCCACGCAATTTCTGCGCGCGAGAAGCTGCTTGCGGAAAGTCTGAAGAGCGTGGCGGCACTCCGACAGTTGGTCGAGTCGAGTGAGCCGAATCACCAGGCACGAGCGCTTTGGGTGCTCGACCGCATCGGCGGCGACGCGCGAATGCTGTGATTGAGCAACTATCTTCGAAAGACGACTCGCTTCGAGCGCTGGCCGTACGGATTCTACGCAGGCACGGGATGAAGTACATCAATGAAATACAGGCCGCTGCCGAACGTGATCCGTCAGCCGAAGTGAAACGTGAGTACCTGTTGTCATTACGTAATTTGGGCCGCGGAGATCAGTTTGCGATTCTTCCTGAAATTACTCGGATCGCCTATGCATACAATGGCAGCGACCGTTATATGCTCGAAACAATTAACATTGCTGCTGGGCCGTTCAAGCAGGAGATATACAGGCGGCTGGCGAAGGGCGATTTGTTTTCGCCAGGGCGATTCCAGTTGCTCAAGCTACTCGATCCCGATGCCGCCGCCGAGACGTTGAAGGAACAGCTTGCGCAGGCGGCGCAGACGATGCTATTCAAAAGACGCTGTTGGCCGAGGCCGACACGATCGCCTCGCCCGAAGCAGGCAAGTCGCTTATCGCGCTCTTGAGCAACGACAAAGTCTCGCCAGATGTGCGGCAGCTTGCGCTCGAAAAGCTGTCGGCGAACCTTGCCGGGAATTGGAAGGCGCTAGTGGACGATCCGGAACTGGTCGAGACGTTGAGAAAGCTGCTTGGCGATGGCCGACTCCGCTCCCTCGTGCTTGCGACGATTGCCGAGCGCGGTTTCACAAAGCTTTCCGGCGATGTCGCTAAGCTCGCGAGTGATCGATCGTATGCCGAACTCTGGCGCCGCACAGGCCATTGCCACGCTGGCTCAACTTAACCCCCCGGCACGGCTGCCGAACTGAAAAAACTGCTCGACGATCCGTCGGCCGCAATTCGCGCCACGGTGATCGACGCTTTGATTGCCATACAAGACATCAAAACGGTCCGCGCATTGCTCGGTGATGACAAGTTGGCAGCAAAAGAGCGCGAGGCCGTCGCTGATCGATTGCTCGCAAATCCCGGCACGGCGGTAGTCCTCGTTAAACTGATCGAAGAACGCCGGATCTCACCGGACCTGACGAAGCACGCAGTTGCGGCTGCCGGCAAGCATCCCGACTCCAACGTGCGTATCCTGTTCGAAAAATACCTGCCCGAGGATCAGCGGCCCAAGCGGCTCGGCGATACTATCAGCGCCGACGAGATTCTCAAGCTCACTGGCGACGTAAAGCGCGGCGAGCGGATTTTCCGACTAAGCACCGCCGCCCAATGCAAAAGCTGCCACAGCGTTAACGGTGAGGGTGCAACGCTCGGTCCCGATCTGAGCACGATCGGCAAGAAGTACGACCGCGCGGCGCTTCTGGAGACGATTCTGCAGCCCTCCAAAGCCATCTCGCACGAGTTCGTGCCGCATTTAGTGGAGACGTCGGCCGGGCTCACGTACCTCGGTCTGCTGGTGGAAAAAAACGCCGAGCGGGTCGTGCTCAAAGACACGCAGTCCAAGCTGATCCGCATTCCGGCCGGCGACGTAGAATCGATCCAGGAGCATCGCATCTCTCTGATGCCGGAGCTGGTGCTCAAAGACGTCACCGCCCAGGATGCCGCCGATCTCTTGGCCTACATGATGACGCTCGACGCCGCGCCGAAACCTGGTGAGGCACAGAAGTCGGCGGCACGCTGAGAGGTCGGCGTTCAGCGCCGCTGAAGGTACATTAGACTTTCCAACAGGTCGCTGGCCGTGTTCACCACCTGCCCGCTGGCGCAAAACTGGTTCCGCGCCAATAGCAGTTGAATCAGGTTCTGGCCGATGTCGGTGTTCGACAGTTCGCGATGCGCCGCCCACAATTCTCGCGACGCCACGCTCGCCGGCCGCGACGAATTCCGCGGCGCCAGAATTCAGCCCTTCGATGTAATCGTTGCCGCCGGCGCCGACCAGTCCGCCCAGGTTGTTGAACCGAGCAAGCGGAATCTTGCCGAGCGTCCGTGAGAGACCGTCGCTGTATCGCCCGACGATTCGCCCGTCGCCGGCAATCGAGTAACCCAGCAACTTGGCGATGCTGCCGTCGGCGGCACGCACCTCGCTCGATCCAATCTCCAGCCGTACCAGCGGCCCTTCGACCACATTGCCATGCTCGTCCACGCCCCAGCCAACCAAAAAGTCGCCGTCGGCCGTCACCAGCCGTTGCTGGCCATTGATTCTGAATCGCCCATTGCGCGTATAAGCGCGGCCGCCGTCGGCCGTTTGCAAAACGAAAAAACCGTCCCCTTCGATTGCCACATCCAGCGGGTTTGTTGTAGTGACCAGCGAGCCTTGCGAGAAGTCGGTGGCAAACTCGGCGACCTGCACGCCGCGTCCGATCTGAATTGGATTCGTGCCGCCGCTGGCGCCGTTCGGCGGCTGGCCAAGCGAGCGGATCGCCGGCACCTGCGTGGCAAAGCGGGGGAACGCCTGCTTGTAGCCGTCGGTGTTTAGATTGGCCAAGTTGTTGCCTACAGCGTCGAGCGTGGACTCCGCCGCCGACATGCCGGATAGACCGACTTGCATGACCGACATCAGGCCCATGATGTGTCTCTCGAACGGGCGTATATGCGTGAAAACGCTGGCGAATGCCACAGAAAGTCTAGGTCACGCACGTTCGATACAACCGTCGCAGGCAGTCGAAGCAGACCGTGCTAACCAGCGGCAGGCGCGTTTTCGTCAACGATTGGAGCAACGATCGGTTCCGGCGTCGTTAACTTCAGTCCCACAATCGCCACAAGCAATAGCCCTAAAAAGAACAGGCGTAGCGCCGTAGCCGGTTCTTTGAGCAGCACAATTCCCAAAATGCCTGCGGCCTGCTGCTCCGATCCCAACCCACACGGCATAGGCGGTGCCGATCGGCAGAGTGCGCGCCGCCACGCCCAAAAGAAACATGCTGGCGACTATGCCAACGATCGTGAGCACGCTCGGCCACAACCGCGTGAACCCTTCGGTGTACTTCAACCCGATCGCCCAGCCAACCTCAAGCAGACCCGCGACGACCAGCAGCACCAAGCCATCGAAACGCTCCTTCCAATTGCTCCACCGAAAAGTACGAGCGCCATTGTACGCCGGTGAGCCGTGCGAACAATTGACCGGCGGCGTTCATCATGCGCGCGAGATAGAATCGCTGCCGACCTATTTGACGTTCAACTGTCTTCGTGCCCAAAATAGCTTGCCTCAATTGCAGTTCTCCAACTAACGGTCACTTACCGATTCTGCCATGCGAATTGTTTGTCTCGCGACCTGCCTATTGCTGATCGCGTCGGTTGCGCACCGCCGATAACTGGCCGGAATTTCGCGGCCCGACCGCCGATGGCCACTCGACCGCCAAGAACCTGCCGGTCACGTTTGGCGAACAGGAAAACATCAAATGGAAGACTGCCATTCACGACAAGGGGTGGTCATCGCCCGTCATCTGGGAAAACCAAGTCTGGCTAACGACCGCGACGGAGGACGGCCAAGCGATGTGGGCCATGTGTGTCGATCTCGATTCCGGCAAGGTTGTTCACAACCTCAAGCTCTGGAACCTCAACAAGCCGCAGTATTGCCACCCATTTAATAGCTATGCTTCGCCCACGCCGGCGATCGAGGAAGGCCGCGTCTACGTGCACTTCGGCGCACACGGCACGGCGGCCCTTGATACGCAGACCGGAAAAATCCTGTGGAAGCGCCAGGACCTCAAGTGCGACCATCATCGCGGACCAGGCTCGTCGCCGATTCTATTCGAGAACCTGCTGATCTTGAACTTCGATGGGTACGACCTGCAGTACGTCGTTGCACTGGACAAGCGCACGGGCGACACCGTATGGACGCGCGATCGAAACATCGACTACGGCACCACCGACGGCGATTACAAGAAGGCCTATGGCACGCCGCGCGTGATCGACGTGAATGGCCAGCCGCAACTGATCAATCCCAGCGCCGGCGCTCACGTTGCTTACAATCCGCGCAACGGCGAGGAGCTTTGGCGCGTCAACTGCGGCGGCATGAACGTCTCCGCGCGACCGCTGTGGGGACACGGGTTGATCTACGGCACCACTGCGGCCGGCGGCTTTCAGCTATTCGCCACGCGCCCCGACGGTGAGGGGGATGTCACTAAGTCGCACGTCTTTTGGAAGCAAAACAAGACTATTCCCACACGCAGCTCGCCGCTGTTGATCGACGATTTGATTTACATGGTCAACGACGCCGGCATCTTTTCTTGTGCCGAGGCGAAAACTGGCAAACAGGTTTGGGTCGAGCGCCTGGGTGGCAACTACACCGCGTCGCCCATCTATGCCGACGGCAAGATGTACTTTTTCAGTCAGGAGGGCGTGTGCGCGGTCCTCGCGCCGGGCCGCGAATATAAGCTGTTGGCCAAGAACGAGTTGGACGAGGGCTTTATGGCCTCGCCTGCTGCCGTGGGTGAATCGCTGATTGCTCGATCGCGAACACATCTGTATCGAATTGCAAAGCCATAGCGCCGCCGCTTCGTTCAGTTGCGGCCCAGGATTTGCACTCTTTGGTTGGTCTTCAATTCTCATCACGCTCTGAATGCGCGGCCGTTTCTCGCTTGGGATCCGCAGCAATGAAAACTCTGGTCATCGACATCGGCGGAACCAATGTCAAAGTCTGGCGGACCGATCAAGCGGACAGGCTCAAATTCGCCTCGAGCAACGATCTAACTCCCGAACAGATGGTCGCTGGTGTTTATAAGGTGCTTGGCGACTGGAAATACGACCGCGTTTCGATCGGTATTCCCTGCAAGATATTAAACGGCTTGCCGGCGGAAGAGCCATTCAATCTAGGCAATGGCTGGGTCGGTTTTGACTACGAGCATGCGTTTGATCGGCCCACGCGTATCATGAACGATTCCGCGATGCAGGCTCTCGGCGTGTACGATGGCGGACGGATGCTTTACTTGGGTCTCGGGACCGGCATTGGCACGGTGCTAATCGTTGATTGGCACATTATCCCTTTGAGCTTGGGCCATCTGCCGCTCGACAAGCGAGGGACCTTGGCGGAGCAGTTGAGCCGCCGCGCGCTCGAAAAGTCTGGCCTGAAACAATTTCAGGACGCGGTCTCCCGCTCGACCAAAACTCTCAAGGCGGCATTCCTCGCCGACTATGTGGTTCTCGGCGGTGGCAACGTGAAGAAGCTCAAGCAGCTTCCCGAAGGCTGTCGCCGCGGGGGAAACGAGTATGCGTTCTTTGGCGGCCTGAGGATGTGGGAACAGGGGGAAACGGCGACGGCGTGCCCAGTTCCGGCCGGCAGCTCCAATGGCGAAACGCAACAAACCGACTCAGCCGAGGTAGAACCTCCGCAGTCGGTGCCGATGCGCGTGGTTTCTTGAGCTCGAACGCCGCCTTAAGCGCGATCCAGCGGCACGGTTGCTTGCGTAGAACAAACCGTACTGTGCTGCGCGAATCGCCGTTGCCAGCATCTGCGACTCTGCTTGACCCTACGCAAGTCAATAGATAGCATGCGCTTAGCGCGTTGCGATAAGTCTCTCGGAATCGCGCAAGCAGGGAGTTGTTCACTGCCCAAACTCCTCCGAAGGAACTTCGACTCATGGATTCTCGTGTTCTCAGACTTTCGCTCCTGGGCGGGGTTTTCTTATTGATTTCGTATGGATCGTGGTCAGCTCAACAGGCGGTGGCGCAATCTCCCGCCACAGCCGAAAGCAAGGTGTTCACTGATGCGGAAGGCCTCAAAACTCTGATCGAGCCGTTCACACCCCCGCCGCTGGCAGAGCTTGATAAGGCGGAATGGAAGGATAGTGCGGTCAAGGACTCGATGCAACTCCTGCGGGAATTCAAGAAGAAGCATCCTGCGCCAGAATCGGATTCGGCTGTCCTGAACCTCAAAAACGACGGTTCAGTGAAGATCAGTAAGCGGCTGCTGGACACGCTCGGCCGGCTGCCCAAAGGCGACAGCGAAGTCGATTGGGACGCCACGATCAATCGCCACTGGAAAGGCGACATTAACAGCACCAATCCCATCTTGGCCAGCAGCGTCTACGAGCAGGACCTCTACACACTGACTGCAATGGGCCTCTTTGGCTACGACTGGAACATGGATCCATTTGCCACGGCCGACACGGTTGTCAAATGGCAAACCAGCAAGGATGGATTAATGGACAAGGTGGTGATGCGTGACGACTTGACGTGGTCCGATGGCAAGCCGGTGACTGCGCACGATGTCGTGTTTTCCTTCCGCGTGATCATGAACCCTGATGTGCCGGTGCTTGCTCAGCGAACTCAAACCCGGCAAATCAAGTGGGTCGAAGCCTACGACGACCACACGGTGATGTTCTTCCATCGGCGGCCATTGGCCACCAACGTCTGGAACCTCAACTTCCCGGTGATTCCCAAGCACGTTTACGAGAAAACCTGGAAGGATGATCTGACGCTGCAAAGCAGTTCGGCTCACGTGGCGCTGGAGAACAATCCGGTCTACGCCGGCCCGTATAAGATCGTCAGCCGCACGCGGAATGTGGAACTCGTGCTCGAACGTCGAGAAGAGTACTACATGCAAAATGGCAAACAGGTCCGCGACAAGCCGTATTTCAAGCGCATTCGTTTTCGGCCGATTTCTGACAGCAACACCGCGCTCTTGCGCTAAAAACCCGCAAACTCGACGAGCTGGAGCTGAACTTCGAGCAATGGCGATCCCCTCAGACCGCCGACGCCGATTTCAACGAACAGTGCGTCAAGGTGACCGGACCCGAATGGACCTTCTTTTATTTCGGCTGGAACACGGCCAAGCCGTGGTTCAAGGACAAGCGCGTGCGACGCGCCATGGCCTACGCCTTCGATCACAAGGAGATGCTCGAGAAGCTGAACTACGGGCTCACCCAGCCGGGCAACGGCCCGTTCAATCCAACCTCGAAGATGTATCCCAAGAAGAAGCTGCCGTTCTTCGAGCAAGATCTGGACAAGGCCGAAGAACTGCTGCAAGCCGCGGGCTGGGAAGATAGCGATGAGGATGGTGTGCTTGACAAAAATGGCGTCAAATTCGAATTCACGATTATCTGCGGCGATGTGCCAGAGCGCGTTCGGATGTGCGCATTGCTGAAGGAGAATCTGGAGCAAATTGGCATTAAGTGCAACGTCCGGCCAATGGAGATCGCGACCCTATTTGGCAAGCTGGAGGCCCGCGACTATGACGCGGTGTTTGCCGGATTCGGCACGGCGCCGACCCAGATACCAGCGACAACCTTTATACAACCAGCGCGATCGAGCAGGGCAGAAACTATGGCGGATATTCCAATCCTTATGTTGATGGCCTATTTGAGCTTGGCAAACAGATGGAGGGCAACACGCAAGAACGCGAGCGGATTGTGAAGAAATTTGGACTGGCCAAGATCGGGATTTCGCCTGCGACGAACCGCTACGAAGCCTATGGAAAAATCCATGAACTGATCAATGAAGACCAGCCCATGATGTTCCTGTACTACCGCAATTCGTTTTACGGGTTCAATAAGGGCCTTCGCGGCTACATGTTCAGTCCTCGCGGGCCCTATCATTACGGTCCCGGCTTCAGCAGCATTTGGAAGCAGAGTTGATTTTGAGCCGTGGAGAGTTTCACGGGGGCGCGTCGGTGTCCACGCGGCATTAAGTCATGGCGACCTATCTAATCCGCCGCGCATTGATTGCCATCCTCACGCTCTGGCTGATCACGTTTCTGGTCTATGGACTGATCCGCGCGATGCCGGGCGACGCGCTCACGGTCAACCGCGAAATGCTCGGGCCGGGTCAGAACCTGAATGAGGATGACATCAAGCAGGCCAGGGCGATCTTTGGTTTGGACAAGCCTTGGTACACGGCCTACTGGGATTGGCTCGGCAAGCTAATGCGCGGTGATCTCGGCCGGTCCTTCAATCAAAAGATTGCCGTATCGGAGGTGATCGGCGATCGCATTGGCAACACGCTGCTTCTCTCGGTCACGTCGCTGGTGCTGGCGTATTTGCTTTCGATTCCCATTGGTCTGTATTCCAGCGCTCGTGCGAACAAGCCGGACGAGCGCGTGGTGAGCACGCTGCTTTACATGCTTTATTCGCTACCGGCGTTTGTGGCCGCGCTGCTCTTGCAAGTACTATTCGCCGTCAAACTGCGCGATAGCGGTTTCGAGCTGCCGCTGTTTGGCATGCGCGGCGACAACTTCAACTCGCTAAGCACCTTCGGGCAGATCATCGACGTTGCCAAGCACATGATTCTGCCCGTGTTTTGTTTCACCTACGGGGTGTTGGCTTACGAGAGCCGATTCATTCGAGCCAACATGCAGGAAGTCGTTCGTCAGGACTACATCCGCACGGCGCGGGCCAAAGGCGTTGGCCCCATCCGCATCCTTTGGCATCATGCATTCCGCAATACGCTAATCCCGTTTGTCACATTGATCGGTCTGACTTTGCCCGCGCTCTTAAGCGGCGCCGTAATCCTCGAGCAGATTTTTTCCTGGCCCGGGGTCGGCACGCTGATGTTCGAGTCGATCAACATGCGCGATTACACGGTGATCATGGGCCTGACGCTGATGTTTTCGATCGTGACGCTGCTGGGGCAGTTGTTGGCCGATTTCCTGTACTCCGTCGTCGATCCCCGCGTGACGTATTCCTAGTCGCAATTACAGTTCTTCATCCCCCTATCTCCTTCCCTTCCCCATATCTCCTTGTCTGACGTCGCCCCGCTCACACCGCCCGAATCGCTCCAAGAAGAGCTCGCTCCGAGCGCTGCGGCGATTGAGCCGACACACTCGCGCGGGTTCTGGACGGAGGCGTGGCGTCGATTCCGCCGCCGCAAGCTGGCGATGGTGGCGCTGCTGTTCGTGGCGTTTCTGGTCGGCGTGGCGATCTCTGCTCCCGCGATCGTTGGAACCAAACCGATCGTCGTGAAGTACAAAGGTGAGATCTATTTCCCCGCGCTCGGCTATTTCAAGCCCGAGTGGGAAAATCCGGTCTTCATGCGGGACCGCTTCCGCAAGCGTTATTCTCCCCAGACGTTTGAGAAGAAAGACCCCGAGAGTTGGGCGATCTGGCCGCTGGTGTTTCAGGATCCAAGCCGGCGCGTTCGCGACGAGTGGCCGGATCAACCGGCCAACGAGACCCACGTCGCCGCCCAACCAATACAACCTGTTCGGCACCAATCAGGAGGGTATCGACGTCTTCGCTCAGATGGTGCACGGAACCACGGTGGCGCTCTTGGTCGGTTTTATCTCCACGGGCATTGCCGCCTCGATCGGGATTCCGCTCGGCGCGATGGCCGGTTATTTCGGCGGCTGGATCGATCTCGTGATCAGCAGGATCATCGAAGTCATCATGTGCATCCCGGCGCTGGTGCTTATCCTGGCTCTGATGGCCATCATACCCAAGCCGACCATCTGGAATGTAATGGCCGTGCTCGGCGTAACTGGTTGGACCAGCATTGCCCGGCTCACGCGGGCGGAGTTCATCAAGCTGCGCGGCAGTGAATTCGTAACGGCGGCTCGATCGCTTGGCTCCGGTCCGCTGCGGATTATGTTCCGACACATCCTGCCCAACGCGCTTGCGCCTGTGCTGGTGCCGATCACGTTTGGAATTGCCGCCGCCATCCTGATCGAAAGCGCCCTGAGCTTTTTGGGCGTCAGCGCCTCGCCCACCGACCCGCGCTGGGGCGTGCTGCTCAACGCCGGCCGCCGCGACCTGACGATGTGGTGGCTGATTGTGTTTCCCGGCATGGCGATTTTCCTCACCGTGCTGGCTTATAACCTCATCGGCGAAGGTCTTCAGGAAGCCACCGACCCGCGACTCCGCGAAGCAGGAAAGTGATCCACGTGCCCGACACGCTCGTCGATATTCAAAACCTGAAGACGTATTTCTACACCGATGAGGGTGTGATCCGCGCAGTGGACGATGTCTCGCTTCGCATCCCGCGCGGCAAAACGCTTGGCCTGGTTGGCGAAAGCGGCTGCGGCAAAAGCGTCACTGCCATGTCCGTTATCCGGCTCATCGCTTCGCCCGGACGAATCGCCGGCGGACAGATCGTGATGTACTCCAACGGCAGCCACCCGACGGTCCTCTCCGATCTGCCTGAAAACGAAATGCGAAAGATCCGCGGCTCGCGAATCTCTATGATTTTTCAGGAGCCGATGACCTCGCTCAACCCGGTGCACACGATCGGAGCGCAAGATCAGCGAGGCCATCCGAATTCATCAGCACGTTAGCAAAGCCGAGGCCCGCGACCGCGCGATCGAAATGCTCAACAAAGTCCGCATCCCGTCGCCGGAAAAACGCGTGGACGACTACCCGCACCAGTTCTCGGGCGGCATGCGGCAGCGCGCGATGATCGCGATGGCGCTCTCGTGCAACCCGCAGCTTCTGATTGCCGACGAGCCAACCACGGCCCTCGACGTCACCATCCAGGCGCAAATCCTCGATCTGCTCCGCGAGCTTCAGGCCGACAGCGGCATGTCGATCCTGATGATTACGCACGACCTTGGCATCATCGCCGAGATGGCCGACGACGTGGCGGTCATGTATGCCTCGAAGGTCGTCGAGTATTCACCTGTCAAGGAGCTTTTCGGTAATCCGCTTCACCCTTACACCTACGGCTTGTTCCAGTCGCGGCCTGAGCCGGGCAAAGTCGCAGTCCACGCGGCTCAACACGATTCCCGGAATGGTCCCCAGCCCCGCATACTTTCCCACGGGCTGCAAGTTTCACCCGCGTTGCCCGTTTTGCCAGGCGACGAAGTGCACTACCGAAGAGCCGCAGTTACGCGAGATCGTCCCAGGCCATTGGGTGCGCTGCCACTTCGCCGGCGAGCTGGATCTGAAATCGGGCAAGTACGGCGAAGCAAGCCCGGGTGGCCAGGTCTAGATAATTGAACCGAATGATGCCAAATCTCCTCGAAGTCACCGATCTCAAGCAGTACTTCCCGGTTCGTCGCGCGCAAAAGCCGGCCACCGGTGAGCCGTGGTACCGCAAGCTCACTTGGTATCTTCCGCGCACTGTCGGGCATGTCCGCGCTGTCGATGGCATTTCGTTCTCGATCAAACCAGGCGAGACGCTCGGCCTCGTCGGTGAAAGCGGCTGCGGAAAGACGACGGCGGGCCGCGCGATCTTGCGCCTGCTCGATCCCACGGCCGGCCGTATCGTGTTCGAGGGAAAAGACATCACTAATCTGCGCGCCTCGCAACTGCGCCCTATTCGCCGCGACATGCAGATCGTGTTCCAAGACCCCTATGGCTCGCTCAACCCGCGCATGACCGTCCGCGGCATCGTGGAAGAAGGGTTGATCATTCACTCGCAAGGCAACCGCCGCCAGCGTCTCGCGAAAGTGCAGGAAACGCTCAAACAAGTCGGCCTCGATCCGCGCTATCTGAATCGCTACCCGCACGAGTTCTCCGGGGGCCAGCGTCAGCGAATCAGCATTGCCCGGGCCCTGGCGCTCAATCCCAAGTTCATGGTGCTCGACGAGCCGATTTCGGCGCTCGACGTTTCCATCCAGTCGCAGGTGATCAACCTGCTCACCGACTTGCGTCGAAAATTCGGCCTGACCTATCTGTTCATCTCGCACGATCTCTCGGTCGTCGAGTACGTCTCCGACCGCGTGGCGGTCATGTACCTGGGCGAGATCGTCGAGCTGGCCGATAGCGTTGAGCTGTATAAGAACCCGCTGCATCCTTACACGCACGCGCTCTCTCATCGATCCCGACGATGGACCCGGTCAAGCGGCGAAAGCGGATTCTGCTACAAGGCGACGTTCCCAGCCCGATTAATCCGCCCGAAGGTTGCCGCTTCCACCCGCGATGTCCACTCGCGACCGAGGCCTGCTGCGTTGGCACGCCGGCGCTGGTTCAGATCGACGGCCACCAGGTCCGCTGCCACGCGGTCGATCGCATGGTGAACGAGGCCAAGCTGACGGGTATGGCAATCGACACAGCAAACATGAGTCAGCGAATTCGCGAGCGGATCGCGGCCCGCTCCCCAGCGCTCACCGCTTCGGTATAACTTCTCCCCGCACCAGATCCTCAAACGACTGCCGTGCGCGGACCAGATGCGGCTTGCCGTTCTCCACGAGTACCTCCGCCACCATCGGCTTGCTGTTGTAGTTGCTGCTCATCACAAAGCCGTACGCTCCCGCGACCTCGATCACCAAATGGTCGCCCACTTGTGCGGCAGGTAGCTTCCGGGTCGAGACAAATCCGCCGGCCTCCTGAGTAAAAATGTCACCGCTCTCGCACAAGGGACCGCCGACAACGACATCCTGCTCCGGCCGATCCGCGCCGTTTCCTGACGCCGGCGCAATCGACATCGGGTGATACGCCCCATACAGGATCGGCCGCGCAAGATTGTTAAACCCAGCGTCGAGTAGATAAAACGTGTTGCCCCCCATCCGCTTGATCGCGCGAATTTCGCTCACGAGATATCCGCTCTCCGCCACCAGGTACCGTCCTGGCTCGATCTCGAGCGAAATTCTGTGACCAAAGTGATCCGATAGCCGCTTGCGGACCGAGTCCCAAAGCTTGAAGTATGCGTCCAGGTCCACGTATCCCTCGTCGTCGCGGTATGGCACCGGCAGCCCGCCGCCGCAACTGATCGTGGTCACCGTGCGGCCGACTTCGCGTGCCGCGCGATCCATCGAGCTGGCCACTTGCCGCAAATGTTCAAGGTCAGTTCCCGACCCGATATGCATGTGCAGCCCGTTGATCGACACTCCGTGATGATCGGCTCGCCGCAAACAATCGCCGAGCTGCTCGTGCCAGATGCCATGCTTCGATTGCTCGCCGCCGGTGTTCGTCTTCTGGCTGTGCCCGTGGCCAAAGCCTGGGTTGATCCGCAGCATGATGTTGCGACCGGGCGATCGCTCGCCAAGCTGATCGATCATGTCCGGCGACCCGCAATTGGCGTAGATATTTTGCTCAAGCACCAGTTCCAGCGACTCGCGGTCAAAGATGTCGGCCGTGTAGGCGATTGGCGGCGGTTCACCTTGTGTCTTGTAGCCCGCCGCCAGCGCACGCTGGATTTCGCCCCCGCTTACCGCATCCACGAGCACTCCTTCGCGCCGCATGAGGTCCAGAACCGCCAGGTTCGAATTCGCCTTCTGTGCGTAGCGGATGTAGTCAAAGGCGCGCAGTTCATTGATCCGCTCGACGATTTTCGCGGCGTCATACACGTAGGTCGGCGTGCCGAATTGCCGCGCAATTTCGCCGACCGGTATGCCGGCAATTTGAGTGCGAAACGTGGAGAATCGGGGCGGTGTAGGCATGTGCTCGTTCAACCTGAGGATCGATGGAACCGTTTACCGTAACCAAAACGTTTGCGCTCGGGAAGGACCGATTAAAAGTACCAGTTTCCCACAGCAAGGTTCGCCAAACACACAACGGCAAACGAAAAACCCCGGCCTTGCAGCCGGGGTTGGGGTTTACTTAACTGTCGCGCACTCTTGCGGCGACTAGAATCCGCCGCCATGCATCCGAGCGCCGCGCCAATCGCCCGCAACACGCCCTCTTCGAGCTGAATGCGGTACTTCACGCCTGTGTCGCTTGGCGTGACCACGATTGACGCGTGGTCCTTGCCACCGGTCTTGCCAAGCTCGTCGATCAGCATCGACCCGATCGGGTTCGGCTCCATCGAATTGGCGAACTTGAAGATCGGTGTGAGCGATGCAATGAGCTGCATCGGCGGCACTGCCTTTTCCGTGCTCGAGCCGTCGATCGCCTTCTTCAGTGCGCTCTCGGCGTTTCGGCCAAACGCCAGGTAAAACCGCGTGTCCGACGTGCCGACAACGACATCCAGACTGTTGCCGAACGCCTTCTGTGCGTCGCGGTCCGGCACCGGGATCGACGAGGTGTGGAAGTTGACGCCGCCGTGCGTCGAGGCGTTGAACTTCACTTCGAACGGCAGCTCGCTTTTTGCGGCCTCGGCAAGCTTCTTCAACGCCGACTCAAGGGCCCCGCCGTCTACCACAGTGGCGCCGGCAACAAAGGTCAGCGACTGCGCAGTCGAGGAACAATGTCGAGCCAAGGTCCATCTTGCCGCCTTCGATCGTCTTCACTCCGACCTGGACGAGTTGCTTGACGACGTCTTTCGCCGTTGCGCGGTCCGCGTCGCTCAGTGATGCGTCCTTTTCCAGTTCGCTCGCTGCTCGCGCTTCAAGCTGGCGGATCATACCCACGGTGGACGCAACGTCTTCCTTGCCCACCAGGCTGGTAAACGTCATTCGCACGGCCGACGCCGGATCGAGGAAGCCCGCGTGCGCGGTCTTAATTCCTTGAAGCTCGGCAATCTGTGCCGCAAACTTACTCCCCTTCTGCATCTCTACGCCGAAGTCCAGATTCACCGTCTTGGCCGAACTGTCCACCTTCAAGCCGACCGTGAACGTCTCGATCTCGTTGATCGCCGTTTCGATCTGCTTGAGGTTTTCTTCCATTAACCGCTTGCGAACCTGGAAAGCGGTTTCGTCTTCACCCGGCTCGCGCTGCAAGCCAAGCTGCACGCCTTGCTTGAGCTGCCCGATGGCAATGTTCTTCAAAAACGGCGGAACGTTCTGCAAATACGCCCGCACGCCGAAGTCGTACTCCTTCTCCAACCCGCCGAGCAGCGTCTGTGGGTCAGCGGGCAGCGTGGCAAGCTGCGCCGCCGATTGTGCGAAGTAGGTATAACCACCTTGCGACTTGGCATAGGCTTCCTGGCCGGGTTGCGGCGAGCCGATTTTCAACATCCCGTCGCCCGCATCTTCCACGGTAATGGGAAGCGCCCCGGCGAACGGCTCGACAAACTTCTTCACGTCGGTGATCGGAGCGAATACGATCGGCCGGAAGTCTCCCTGACCATCGGTCAACACCAGCAAGCCCATCGGCTTGCTCTTGTCGAGCGCCTTCGAGCGCGTCGGCCGCGTTGGCCTGCTGAAGCTGGCCTTCAATCGTTTGACGGTTGATCTCCGGCACGCCGGTTGCGCTGCCGATGAAATCAACGTCGGCCATGATCTCGTCGTAGCTGGCAATCGACAGCGTCACTACGGGCTTGTCCTGTGCCAGCGACTTCGCCGCGCCGCCCAGGAAGGCGACGAGCGCAAAAGCGGAAAGCAAAAGCTTCTTCACGTGCAGTACTCCTCGAAAGAAAAAGGGTGTGTGTTTTGGTCGGCTGCGGTAGGAGTCAGGCGAAACGTCGCTGGCGCGCCGATGCGCACATATGACCAGCGACCTTTCCAGCGATTGAATTACCCCAACTACGGCAGGCAGGTTTCAATTCCGCCGGTTTTGCCAAATACGGCGGAAGGTGGGACTTACACGCAGCAGTTTCTGCCGCGCAGGCTCAGAAAGGATAGGTTACGGAATCGTTTACCGCTATCCCCCAGGGCAGCCAAAAAACCCGGAATCTGCGCTCGATCACAGGGTCGGCGGACCTCCACCTAGAATACCCGAAATCCAACGAGCGGCTGGGTTTAGCGCTCGCGATACGTGATCCGGCCCTTGGTAAGATCGTACGGCGAGAGCTCCACTTTCACGCGGTCTCCCGGCACGATGCGGATGAAGTTCTTACGCATCCGTCCCGCCACATGCGCTGTAACAATGTGCCCGCCATCGATTTGAACGTGGAATCGGGTATTGGCCAAGGCCTGCGTAACCACGCCTTCAACCTCTAACGCTTCCTCTTTTTCTGCCATAAGCAACTCCGATAGAGAACCCGGACGGCCGATCAAATACGGCAATACAAAGCCAGTGTACCATCTACCCTGGTAGCGTCCAGACGAGTCAGATTAGGTTGATACATTCGGTTTGTGGTTCCTCGCTCGCAATCGATACTATTTCCCGATGACCGATCCCGAGCCGCCTCAAAGTTCGCCCGCCGAGACATCCTCGGCGGCGCTGCAAAACAACGATCTCGGCGCGCCAGCGGCGCCCGACCGCCCCGCCCGATCGCTCTCGCTCTTCGACAGCGCGTCGATCATCGTCGGCGTCATCATTGGCGCTACGATCTACGAGTCGCCGCCGGAGATTGCTCGGCAGGTGCCCGGCCTGGCGATGTTGGTGGCTGTGTGGCTCGCCGGAGGCGCTGCCGCGCTGGTTGGCGCACTGTGCTACGCCGAACTTGCCACGACCTACCCCCGCGATGGCGGGACCTACGTCTATTTGTCGCGCGCCTTCGGCCCGCGGATGGGTTTTCTGTTTGCCTGGGCCGAGTTGTGGATCGTGCGTCCGGGCTCGATCGGCGCGATGGCGTATGTGTTCGCCAAATATGCCAACTCTCTCGTTCCGCAAGGCGATGGACCGGCGCCGCTCATCATCTACGCTGCCGGCGCCGTCGTGATCCTCACCGGAATCAACTTGCTTGGCCTGAAGGAGGGCAAGTGGACGCAGAACCTGCTCACTGTCGTGAAGGTCCTCGGCCTCTTGCTCGTCACCGTGATAGGCCTGTGCACGCCGGTTCTGCACAAGCGCGTTCTAGGAACCGACGTGGTCGCCGGCGAAATAAACTATGCGGTGGCGTTTATCCTCGTCATGTTCGCCTACGGCGGCTGGAACGAAGTCGGCTTCGTCGCCGCGGAGGTAAAACACCCGCAACGAAATATCCCTAGGGCACTGTTTGTTGGTCTCGCGGTAGTAACCGCGATCTATGTCCTGGTCAACGTGGCGTTTGTCTCTGCATTATCGTTTGAAGGCTTACGGAAATCGCAGGCAGTGGCCGCCGACGTCATGCGGCAGGCGTGGGGTGACAAAGGCGCGCGGTTGATTAGCTGCCTGGTGTGCATCACCACGCTAGGCGCCATCAACGGGCAAATCTTCGCTGGTGCGCGGATCTACTACGCGTTCGGTCGCGACCACCGGCAATTCGGCTGGCTGGGCCGATGGAATGCGAAAACCAACACGCCAACTGCGTCCTTGATCGTGCAGGGCGTGGTTTGCCTGGCTCCCATTGTGGTGTTCGGCCTGTATGAAGAGGGATTTAAGCGAATGGTCATTTACACGACGCCGGTGTTTTTCTTTTTCTTCCTGCTGGTCGCGGTAGCGCTCATTATTTTGCGGCGTCGTGACCCAGATTGGCCGCGACCATTCCGCGTGCCGCTCTATCCGTTCGTCCCCGCCCTATTCGCTGCAATCAGCTTGTTCATGCTCTATTCCAGCCTCGAATACGGATGGAACCACCGCTCGCCCGAAGCACTATGGTCGGTGATGGTCCTCGCCCTCGGCGGCGTGCTGAACTTGATGCTCCGAACAAACGCGGCACATGAAATGTAGGGTGGGGCGAAGCGAAACGCGGCCCCACAACGCAGCCGATGGTATCGGCGCCGCGTCATGCCGACCGACGCCCATCTCGCTGAAATCGTCACTCACACCTATTTGCGCAGAGACATACACCATCGCTCAAGCGCTTCGGACGAATATGGTGAAACAACGTCGCCGCGCAGGTTGGCAATAGCGGAGTTCCATACCACCGGCGAATATGAAGCGCTATCATGCGACTGACGGACTATTTCGACGAGAACTTGCCGTTGCCTGGCCGAGAGACGACCGACAAATTGCTCCACGTTGGCACGTTCCGCTTCACTTGCCTGATCCGAGACTACGAGTCGACTGATGATGCGGCCAAGCAGCGAATCAGCGTCGGGATGGTCCAGAATAAGTAGCAACAGCCCGGGCAGAAAATAGTGGAACGCCGTTGGAGTGAGCAGGAAAATATTGCGCTCTCGGTGCTAATATCCGCCAGGCTGAGGCGAGACCACTTCATGCCCTTAAATCGGGCGACCTCCCATTGGCATTCATCGCATGGGCAGACTGTGAGCGAGTCATCACCTGGATGGTGCACCTTGGAGAACGCGATCATTACTTCTTGCCGCAATGACATTTCTGTTCTGGCAGGGTTGCGTGAGTGCCACTTAGGCGCGGCGGTTAACGAAATGTCCATGAATCTGCCCAGCTTCGATCTGGACTTCTCCCGACGACAAGTCAACCGCAGTCTTAAAGACCCACCCGCCCGGCGCGGATAAGAGACCGTAGTACCACGATCCCCCGCGATTGACGTCGGGATTGAAATCAACAGGCGGGGAAAGGTACAGATCGGCGCGAAGTTCGAGGTTCGCAGGGCTTATGCCACCGTAGAGCCGCAAGGGCAAACGTATCACGTCATCGTATGACAACGTGAAAAGACTTGCCACCTGTGGATGATTCCGAAATTTCTTCACTGCCTCCGGGTTCGATTGCAGAATACCCATGATGGCCGTCCACACCTCCGGCGACATTCGGACCTGACAATGGATCACCTCCACGCGTCCGGCATGGCACAGGTCCTCGAGCTGCGCGTAACCCAACCCTGCCAAGTAGTCGGTAAGGTCTGCAAGCGGCAAATCCATGGTAACTCGATGGCCGTCACTAAGGAGCAGCTCACAGCCACCCGCACTTTCGTGGACCTCCGAAAGCAGAGGATAGGAGGCACGGTTTACAACTTCAGTCGATCTTTCCGTTGATGTGACATGTTCACCCCACCAACTCGCTCGGACGTTGTCACCTTCAAACGAAACTTCGTAAGTTAGGTCAATCTTGCCCGTCCGACCGACTTCGTACACCCAGACTTCGTTTTCGTCATCCCACGAAATTCGCCGAGGCTCGCCGAGTTTTTTGAGCACCACTTCGCGGGACGTTCCCGTCGAAACGCCGCCTTTGATCCTTCGCCGGAAGCGCCAGTGAGTGAATGGATAAAGCAGGGAAATTTTCACGAGAGCTCGTTAGGTGAGGTAAGTCACGAGTCTCACAGTTGGCTGACCGCGGGGTCGACATGCGCAACCGCCGGCTCCCTGTCAGCTAGGTGTCGAAAGATGCAAAGAGTGCAATTGTGACTCCAGCGACAACTCATCGAAGTCTGCCTGATTGCGCTCCAACGTGTATTGTTACGTAACCGCCAGGCACAGTCAGAACATCTCGGATCGTTTTTCCCTCCACTGGCCCACGATCTAGGACAACGAATTTCTTTCCCTTACACGGCCCGAAAGCAACGGACCGAACGTCCATCGTGAGTTTCAACTCCGGTGGGGCTACCCAATGCTTGTCCAGTTACTTCTCAATTGCAAAACCGAGTTCATTGATGGTCGTAATCTCCGCCCAGAGCTTTCCGTGCTTTAGGTCGAGACGGAATGGAACGATTTTAACTTTCCACCCGTGTGGCGGGACGAACGAAATCGTCGGTCCTGGGTCCGAAGGTTCCGGCGGCTGATTCAGGTAGCTCGCTAATCCGGGTAGTGAGAGATAGCCAAGAATCCAGTAGGCCGGATGATCCAACGAGCCCGACGCCTTTAACCACTCGTCTAATAACTGACGGTCTCCGATCAGTGCCTCGTCGGCGTCGTCCCCAGTTAATCCGCGGAGACGTCTGCGCAACGCCGCTTCCAGTCGCGCGGGATTTACATCCTCATTCAGTTTCTGCGCAGTTAGCTTCGCCAGCGAATTGACAATCGGTTGCAGATATCGAA
This sequence comes from Pirellulales bacterium, assembly GCA_963829655.1. Lineage (GTDB taxonomy): Bacteria > Planctomycetota > Planctomycetia > Pirellulales > JALHPA01 > JBBDYH01. Next base: position 1,850,245 of record CAWHJG010000002.1, on the reverse strand, counting down.
GGGCTTCGGGCAGTGGAGCAATCGTCTTCATCTAACAGCGAAGCCAAGTTGGCCGCTCACAATTCGATCGGATTGATCGAATATAATCCGCTAAACGCCGGGGTTCGACTGCACGAAAGCCTTATGAGGAGATCGCCGTCGCGTGCCGCGGCTCGTACAACATCACCTCCACACCACCAGGAAGCTTCAGCACCACCGTAACACCATATCCCTCGTCCAGAGGCTCGCCGATTACCTCGATTTCTTTTGCCCGCAGCTCGCGAATTGTGGCGTTTATGTCGTCGCACATCAGCGAGATCTGATGCCGCGTCCCGATTCATACGTGGGCCCCTCCGCCGGATGCACTCCGATCTCTGCTGGCGGCAGTGCAAAGATCAGCCATCCTTCACCAGCGTCCACAAACGTCCAACCGAACACGTCCCGCAGCGCCGCTCTTAGCTTCTCCGGCTCGGACGAATACAAGAGCATGTGTGCGCCAACAATCGCCATAGCGTTTTTCCCTAAAATAAGGGACAGGTCCAATTCGATCACGTCGCGCCGTGTCGCCTCAATAATTCCACGATCTCCTCATGTCCGCGCCTCGTCGCCCAGGCCAGCGGCGTCGCCCACGGCGGATCGTTGTTTAAATTCGGCTTGGCCCCGCGGCTCAACAGAAACTCAACCATCGCGGTCTGGCCAAACTTCGCCGCCCAACCCAGCGGCGTCGAGCAGATATCCTCATCCCGCGCGTTTAAATCAGCGCCATGTGCGATAAACAGCGCGGCACGTTCCACGTCACCCTTCCTGGCGAACTCGTGCAACCGCGTGACGCCCAGCCAGTCAGGGAAACTCGGGTTCATACCGCGTTCAAACAGAAACTCAGTCAGCTCCGGCGTCTTCGCGCCAACCGAAACCCGCTCGGCCAGCTCCGGCCGGTAATGCAGCATCAGTCGAACGAATCCCTCGTGACCATTTTCCGCCGCCTGCACAAGCGCCTGCGGGTCGTCGGCCAAGGCCGGGTTCACCGCAAACATCGCCGCCGCAGTCCGCACATCGCCGTAATACGACAATAGGTCTACCGATCGAGCGGCGCCATACGAGCACAACAGCTCGACCAGCTTCTCGTTTACGCGATCCATTGCAATCGATAGCGCGTCGGCCGAGCTTTCGACCGGCGGATTCGGATACGCTCCCCGCTCCAGTAATAACTTGGCGACCTCGCAGTGGCCGTTATACACCGCCGAATAGAGAGCGTGCCCCTGTGGCGCGATCCCCTCCTCGGGCAAATTCGGATCGGCACCTCGCTCCAAGAGGAATTTCACGATCTCGATGTGCCCCTTCGCGGCGGCGTTTCTTAGCGGCGATCCCGAGCCGAGATAGTACGTGACATAGTCCGACACCCGGTTCACCAGCGACGAATCCTGATCGCACAGCTCTCTCACCCGGTTCAGGTCGCCCATGTGCGCCGCCGTGCAAATATCGACATAAGCGCCGCGCAGGATCAGATAGGCAAACACTTCGGCCGGCGTCGTCGCGATCTCCTTCGGCACATCGCGCCAGCCGCGATAGTGATAGTCGCCGTTGGTAAGCTGAATCGGACGCGCGCCATCAAATCGCCTCGCGTTGATGTCCGCCCCGCGCGACAAGACCTCTTCGATCATCGCGATCTGCCGCGTCATTACCGCCCAATGAATCGGCTGGTTGCTCCGCTCGTCGCCGGCATGCAATAGCTCGGGCGAGGCATCAAGCAGGCTGCGCACCTTTTCGATGCTCCGCTCGCGAATCGCTGCGGCGATGACTGCGCCTTTCGTCGAAGCGCCATGCACGCTCGCGAGCTTTGCCTCCAGCAGCTTTTCCATCTCCGCGTACCCGCGGTCGCGGCTGATCTCGAGCAAGCTGTCGTTCACTGCCAGGCTCAGCGGGTCGCCGCCGTTCTCAAGCAGGTATCTCGTCACCTCAATCTGATTTTCACGCACCGCGAAGTACAGCGGCGTGCGATACGCGTACTGGCTGCGGACAATCGACGGGTCTTTCTTGACTAGCCGCTTGACGGTCTCCAAATCTCCCGCGGTCGCCGCGCAGAATAGCTCCCACACGTCAGTGCCGATGCCCGTCGACCAGACTAGCGGCTCGTTCTTCTTTAGTTCGTCGGGCTGAATCATGCGCCGGCTCCGTGCTGTTTAAGCAGCTTGTCAACTTCCGCGTAGCCCGATGGGTAACCGGCGCCGCTCACGGGTGCCCCCGCTCGGAGCAGCGCCTCGACCGAGTCCGGCGAGCGCCGTTCGGTCCAATACGAATCGACGCAGGCCTTTACGGCCAACGCCAGCGGGGTCTGTCCTCGGCCATCTGTCGCATCGATCGACGCTCCACGCTCGATGAGCAGCTTCACCGTCGCCGGCCGCGCCCGCCACGCCGCCACGTGCAATGCCGTGCTGTTCGGCGCGATGCCAAAATACCCGTCCCCCTTCTCGTAAACCGCCGTAACAGGTACGCCAAGATCCAGCAAATGCAGCACGCCGCCGGTATTTCCATTGCCGGCAAATTCCGCCAACAGGGTGCCCCCCTCGGCCACCAATTCGTTAACAAGCTGCGGTTCACGCTCGGCGATCGATCGGACGGCTGCCGCGTTGTTTCTTGCACACGAAGCGATCAATCGCTCCACGCCCTCCAGCTCGATCGGAATCGCGCGCCGCTCAAACAACGCAAGCACGTCCCCCCGTCCTCTCCGCGCCGCGATGGAAACTGCCGACCTTCCTAATGTGGACCGATAAGACTTGTCGGGCCGATCTCCATGGATTGTCGGGTCGCCGCCGTGATCGAGAAACAACTCGAAGATCGCCAGCGCGTTGTCGCTTAGCGCCGCGTTGTGTAGCGCCGTTTTCCCCCAATGCGTCCGCCGATTCGGGTCAGCCCCCGCTTCGAGCAGCAGCTTGATGCCCTCATGGTCGTGCCAGTCGGCCTTGCGCAACAGCATCGTCCCCAAACTGTCCGGCGTTAGCTTCCCGCTTTCGATGAGCACCTTTATCTCCTCGTTGTCCCAGCCTTCTGGCGCATGATAAGTCACCTCGCCATCGTTCGGATCGGCGCCGCGTTCGATGAGCAGCCGCGTCAACTCCGCGTGATGCGCAACCCCCGCCGCGCCGTACAGTGCGCTTTCCCACTCGGGTTCCGGCTGGTGGTCCTTCTCGAACCAGCCCGCGTTTGCACTCGCGCCCGCGTCTAAGAGAGCCGTCGCCGCTCGCACAAATCCGTCCGACCGCGCGATCCAGCCGCAAATACCGCGAAAAGCACAGGTGCGTCAGCGCATCCCAGCCGTAAGGGCCGCTCTTCGCCGTCGCGTTTTGCGGATCGAGCGTCAGAAACTGCCGCACCGCCGCGTCATCCCCGATGATCGCCGCCGTATGAATGTCGCTACTGGCCACCTCAGGGTGCGCGTCCAGAATCGCGCAGCCTGGTCAAGCGTTCCCGACGCATGCCCGCTATCCCGCGGCGCGCACGCCGCCTCGATAAATCTCTCTCGCAGTTCGTCAAGATTGGTCACGCTGGTCACCGCATCGCAGATAGACGCTCATGATTCTCCCCAATTGCGCCTGCGATTACCAGCATCCGAAACGGCTGGCGTCGACGCATCGTGGTCCGGCCCGTTACGATCTAGCAATGACTACCAGCGACCAGCAAACCGCGAACCACTCCGCTCAGGAGAACTCGTCTGCCAATCAGATCGGTCTGGCAGCCGCCGTATCGATCGGCGTCGGCGGAATGGTCGGCGCTGGAATTTTTTCGATCCTCGGCGTCGTTGCCCAAGTCGCGGGCAACGCCATGTGGCTTTCGTTCGCGGTTGGTGGCGTCGTCGCACTCCTATCGACGTACTCTTATGCCAAGCTCGGCGCCACGTTTCCGTCTGCCGGCGGCGCGGTGCACTTTCTCGTGGAGAGCTTCGGCGACGGCGTTCTCGCCGGTGCACTGAATCTCTTCATGTGGGTCGGCTACATCATTTCGCTGGCCCTCTACGCCACTGCCTTCGGCCACTACGCCGCAACATTCATCTCCACCGATACCTCGCCGCTGCTCGTCAAGTCGTTGGCCATTGGCGCGGTGCTGGTCCTTACGCTCGTCAACGCCTTCGGCGCAAAAGTCATGGGGCGTTCGGAAACGCTGATCGTCGCCATCAAAGTCGCGATCCTGGCACTGTTCGCCGGCGTCGGTTTATGGTTCATCAAACCCGCCAATCTTGCCCCTGAACTGTGGCCTGGCACTCAATCAATTCTCTTCGGTGCCGGCGTGTTGTTCATCGGCTACGAAGGCTTCGGCCTCGTGACCAACGCTGCCGCCGACATGCAGGATCCACGCCGCTTGCTCCCGCGGGCGCTCTACACCAGCGTGATTCTGGTGATCATCATCTACCTGTCCGTGGCAGTTACGGTCAACGGAAACCTCACGAACGATGAAATCGCGGCTGCCGCGGACTACGCACTGGCCGAGGCGGCGAGACCATTTTTGGGCGAGTTCGGCTTTCGCCTGATCGCAGTCGCCGCTTTGTTCTCGACCGCATCGGCGATCAACGCCACGTTGTTCGGCTCGGCCAACGTGTGCTACATGATCGCCAAGGACGGGGAACTCCCCATCGGCCTTTCGCGATCCGAGTGGAAACAGCTCACCGGCGGCCTGCTGCTCACAGCCGCTCTGGTTATCGTGGTAACGCTGGCGTTCGACCTCTCAGGCATCGCCATGATGGGTAGCGCCGCATTCCTCCTCGTTTACGCCGTTGTAAACGCTGGCCACCTGCGAGTGCTCAAGCAAACGGGGGCTAATCCGCTCATTGTCTGGCTGTCGATGTTGACGTGCCTCGCAGTTTTCGCAACTTTGGCCGTGTACACCTATCAACAACAACCGCTGGCCATCCTTGCCTTACTGATTGTCGCCGCCGGATCGTTCGTGGCAGAAGCCCTCTACCGTCGCTGGACGGGCCGAAGAATCAAGCTGGACTGAACCTCGTACGCGCTCCTCAATTTGTGCTCTTCCCCGCGAGGCGCTTCTCAATCTCCGCCATCCCAGCGGGATCGACGGCACGAAGTTTATCGAGTGCCTCCTTCGCCTCCTTTAGCGGACACGCAAGCAAGAAACCAACTACCGCCCGACGCGTCGGGCCGTCGTCGAATTCCTTCCGCCCATACAACGCACGTACGCGATCCAATACCGTCCAATGCTCCCACCGCGCCAAATCGGTGATTGCCGCAGCGGCAAACGCCGGCCGATCGATCAACACCGACACTGCTTCCGCGATTGGCTCGCGCAGCTCGTTCCGACCATACTCGTGATAGAACCGCAGCGCCTGCATCGCGTGCCGCGTGTCGCCGTGTGCCGCGTCCTTATTTACGACATACCGCGACTCAACTCGCTCAAGCCCCGGCTTCCCCTTCAAAAGCAAGTACCCCGCCAACACGCCATCAAACCCGGCGCAAAATCACTCCGCTCATGCGCCACTCGCGCTTCCAGCAATCGCAAATTAATCCGCCGGTCCTCTTCGCGCTTCGCCATCCCCAGCACCAGCGCATAAAACCCCTGCCGCTTCTCGCGCCCCGCCGGCTCAGAAAACCACTCGCGCAGCTTGGCCATGTCGAACCGGTCAGCCACTTGCACTACTTCATCGTACGGCGCGTGCCCAAACTCGGCGAACGCGTCCTCCGCAATCCACGCATCCGCGTGCTCCAAATACTTGACAAAGAATGCCAGCCGCTCGAGCGCTCGGCCTTTGCAGCTCGGGCGAGCGAGAAAAATAGTCCGCTCGCGTCTCATCAGCGGGTTCGATCGTCCAGGTCCAGTTTGACAGGGCCTCCGTGGGATCGCCCTCGGCAAAGAGAATCACGAGTTTGCCCGGCTTCAATCCGCCGCGGTCTTTCGTGCCGGGCAGACCCAAAGGAAGTTCAAGCGCCTTCCGCTCTCCGAACCCGGGCGGCGCTTTGAACAGCCTGTGAGCCATGAATCGCCCGTCGCTGCCCTTTCCAGCCGCGACCATCACCTCCGCCAGCGCAACGAAAACCGCGTCATCCCGCCGCTGCGCGTAAGGTCGGCTGCACCACGCCGCAAAACGGGCATGCCGCCGCAACACCGGCGAGCGATAAAAGAACAACCGACGATGCAACCAATCGCGACATACGACAACGTCGAACAAAGACGCGGCGTCTAACGCCGCACGACCCGCGCATCGTCCATGCGGAAAATGTAAATGTGGCTGTTCTCCAGCGGCCCTTCGCCAAAGAGCGGGTTCTCGACCGGATCGATGTGAAACACGCCCTCCACGGCGATTGGCGGATACGAGTACTCGGCGGTTACGCCCTCGGCCAGGTCAATGTGGATTGCGTCGAACAGCGCAGCCCCCGGACCAAAGCAGCACTCCTGATTGTCGCGCACCAGCACAAAGTACTTCAGCCCCTTGTTGACGAAGCTCGGCAACATGAACCCGCGAATCTTCACTCGCCGCCCGTCGAGAGCCTTCACCTGCGGCGTGAGCATCGTGAGCTTGAACAGCTCCTGCTTCTCCATCGGGAACTTGATCGAGTCAAACGAGATGTTCCGCGTGGGTTGCGCCGCCTTGGCCGCGTCGGTGGGCCGCTTCTCGGGCGTGAGAGTGATCGGCGTCGTTTTCTTCCCCTCGTCGGCCGTGTCCTTGGCGTTAGCCGATTCCTTTTTGGGCGATTCGCGCAACTCTGTAGACGAGCTGCCCGCCGCGATCGAGCGCGTAGAGTCGCCGCAGCCGGCGGCCGTAACCAAACCGGCGGCCGCCACAATCGCGGCAAGTCCCCACGCGGCATGCTTCATAGAATCTCCGCGTCTTGAAGCTGATACACCACATCCCCCGGCACGTCCACAGCCTTGCCCGCGCGCACGCGAAATTCGCCGATGACCTTCTGCCGGCGATCCGTGTAACTGAATGCCTGTCCGCGCTTGAGCTGCACCAGGATCCGATCAGTCAACTTCGGGTTGCCGCCAAAGCAACAATCCCCCTGATCGCGCACCAGGATGAAAGTCGTAATTCCTTCTCGCCGCGTTCCGGCGAGCACATACCCCTTGATGAAGATCCGCTTCCCGTCTTGTTCGTGAATCGTCGGCGGCACAACCTGGCCCAGCACGCGCTCATCCGGCTGTAAATCGTCGTACGTGAGTCGAACGTGCCCCTCCGGCACTTCAGTCAGGTATTCGTGCCAAAGCGACGCCTGCCCGCCGATCGCGCACGCTGCGGAGAGCGCAATTCCCGCCAGGGCCACTGGCCGGCCGGTCAATTCATCGCGCCACTCGCCGATCTGCCGCCACGCAAACACACCCAGCAGCACCCCCGCGACCGGAATCACGACCAGCCACCAATTGATAAACGCCGAGAACGACGCCAGACCCAGCACAATGCTTCCGACGGCCGCTGGCGAAATCGCGCGGTAGCTTGCGTAATCCTCCGCGGGCACTTCGTCGCGCGTATTGATATCAAGCTTCGCGCGAGCGTCAATGCCGTCGCCAGTTGGGCGGCCGTTGTCCGGCGCAGCGCCCTTCGCTGCATCGCGGTTAAAGCGCCCGGCTCCAATCCAGAAGTATCGCGTTGAATCGGGCTCGCCGCGCTCATGATCGATTGGCAATTGTCCGGTTTAGGGGGAAGGCTTGAGGAAGGCTCATTCAGAAACTCTGCCGCCGTGCGCACTCTCCACACCGACCGCTGGGCGGCTTCACAATGATTTTACGCCGACGGCCGTGCCGTGGTTCCCCCCGAAAGCAGGAAGATTATGAGCGCCACCGCCACTCCCGCCACCAGCGGCGCAACAATCAGCACGACTACCCCCTGGGGCGGCGGTGCGCCGGCGCTTTCCGGCATATCGCCGCCTTGCTCGCTGGCATGCGGATCAGTCGCGATCGCGACTGCCTCGCCATCGGCAGCGGCCACCTCCGAACTCTCACTGCGCCGCTTCCGTTTCATTCTCACCAACAGATTTCTCGACTGAGGTCGAATCATCATCTGCCGCGCTGACAAACTTAAACGTCCTCCGCGCTGGCTCGGATGTCGTGCCAGCAGCCACTGCGTCTTTGTTTCGCGCCGGCCTCTGTGCGCCGGGCTTGGGATCGTCCCCCACCGGCGAAGTCTTCGGCGCTACCGGTGCATAGCCGGCCTCGCGCTTCACCGCCTTGGGGTCGATCTTCTGGAACTCAGCGAGATATTCCTTGGCCTTCGGCAATGGGCAGGCCTTCATGTAGTTCACGATCGGCTCGCGAACCCACAAAGACTCTGAATCGGCATCGCGAAACAGCTCGTACAGCCGGTCCATCACGGACCAGTCCTCCCAGCGCGCCAGGTCCGGCACGACCAGATCAGCGTACTTTGGCCGATCGAGCATATGCCGCAGCACCGCGGCCAGCTTCTCCTTTTTGATCACGCCCCCCTGCTCGCCATGAAAGCGAATCGCCTGGATCGCCTGATACTGATCGGTGAACTCCATCTTCTCGTTCTTCAAATAATGCTCCGCGATCAACGGAAGCCCATCCTCGCCCGCCAACGTGAGATAGCAGGCCACCATTGCGTCGAGGCCGGTCTTCAGATCCCGGTCGTCGCTCTTGAGCAGTTCCTCCAACAGCGGGATGTCCTCCTTTGTGCCGCATACGCCCAGCAGCGTGAAGTACAGCCGGCGGTGCTGAGAATCGGTCTTGGGGTCTTTGAGTCGTTGGATCAGATGCTTGCGGTCCATCTTCGACTTCAATTCCTTCACTCCGTCGTACGGCGTGGTCGCAAACTCATCGTACGCGTCGCGCAAATCAGCGGATCGGCGCTTTCCAAATGCCCCAAAAAGAACGCCAGCCGCTTCACGCCCTTCTCCGGCAGGTTCATCAGCTCGTGCAGATACTTCTTCGAGCGATCGGTGAGTTCGATCGGCGGTCCCCATTCCAACACCGGCGGCAGAATGCCCATCGTCAAAAACTCGCTCCCCAGCTTGGCCTCGCCGATGTAAATCGTCTTCAGCCGGTCGCCGACCTTCACGTGCTCACTCCCCTTAAGCACATCGGTCACTTCGAACGTGGCCTTGGCGAACTCCAGCTCCTCTCCCTTATGCTTAGGCGCATGCTCGACGAGCTTGACGATTGCCGCCGTATCGTTGTTCTTAATCTCCTCGCTGAACGTCACGTTCACCGCCGAGCAGAACGGGCATGCGACCGCGGCCGTGCCGTTGAAACTCAAGGCAGCCATCGCCGCCACGGCGACGATCAGACTAATTCGATAAGAAGACATGTGCACACTCAATAGATGAACGAATGAAAGTAAATCGGAAGAGCCCGCTGCCGTTCGTCATTTGGCATTTTGTATTCGTTTGGCATTCGGGCTTCGTCATTCGGATTTTGCGTCTAAGGGTTCGCCGTCAAAGCCTTCGCCACGTCGGTCCGGTATGCCGACATCGCCGGCAAAAACCCGACCAGCGCAGCTAATGCGATTATACCCGGCACCAGCCACAGTTCACCGGGGGCCAGGTGCCAGGCCGAAATCGACACCCCTGCCTTCACGGTCAGCCAGGGACTGACCAGCGCCAAGATGGCATGACCGGCAATCCAACCCAAGAGTCCTCCCACGACGGCCAGCAGGATCGATTCGGCGAGCATGATCTGCATAACTGTTCCGCGGCCTGCGCCAAGCGCCCGCATCACCGCGATCTCGTGCCGCCGCTCGGCCATCGAGTTGTAAATGCTCACCAGAATGCTCATCGCCGCCACCATTACGATCAGCACCGTTAGCGCCAACAGTGTCCACTGAAGCGGTTGAAGGAACGTAGACAGAAACTGGTAGATCACCGAAATCGGCTGCACCGCCTGCGCGACCACGTCCTTGTTAATCGGTTTGATGATCTGCGTCGCCGTTGACTCGGGCGGAATCACCATCGTATTCCCGGTCCGAGGATCCGTTATCTCATAGGACTTGGTCAGCACCAAAACTGCCGTCACCTCGCGCTGTTCCTCTGGCAACGGCTCGTGGTGATGATCGTGCCCGTGGTGATGTGAGTGGTCGTGCCCATGCGAATGACCGTGCGCGTGATCGTGAGCCCCGTGCTTGTGTCCGTGTGCATGATCGTGCTCGTGATTGTGCGGCTTCGCCGAGTCCTCCTTCGAGTGATCGTGCTTGTGATCATGCGCCTTGGACGACTCCTTTTCATCGTGAGCATGGTCGTGGTCGTGCTTCTCGCCGTGTTCGTGCTTGTGATACTCGCCGTGTGTGTGATCGTGCGTATGCTTCTTATCGCTCGAAGTTTCGCCGAGCTTCGTAAGGTCCTCCGTCATCGCGTGCCCTTCGAGCAGGAAGAACCCCTCGATGTTGATGTACAACGCGCGGTCGATTGGGGTGCCGGTGCGATTCAGGATTCCCACGATCGTAAACTGGTCATCGTGCTGGTGCCCGTCTTCCGACGCGTGCGTCGGCTTGAATGTGTCGCCAACGCGCAGCCCCGTCTCACTGGCCACCGTTGCGCCGATTACGCCGGTAAAGAATTCATCCTGTTTGAAGTTCTCGCCCGCCGCGAACTCAAACGGCTTGCCTGGTACTAGCTCCAGCTCGTCGAACATGGCCGGCGTTGTTCCGATGACGCGATAGCCCTCATAGTAATCCCCAAGATTGCACGGCACAGCTTTCTCGACATGCCGTGCGAACCTCCCATCGCGATCGCCGCCGCGCTTATCGGCCGGCAGAAACTCCTTGTAATAACTCCACGGAATGTTCTCGATCGGCTTGCCCAGGTAATACACCGTGTTGAGCACCAATTGGTACTCGCCCCCCTTTTTGCCGATCACCAGGTTGTAGCCCATCCCGGCGCCCGTGCGGAAATGTTGATCGACCACGTACCCGACCACAAGCACCGCCACGACAAGCATTACGCCCAAGCCCATCGACACCGCCGTCAACGTCGAGGCCAGCGAACGCTGCTGTATGCTCCGCCAGGCAATTTTCCAGAGACTCATGGCTTGTCCGGCCGTTGGTAATGAGTAATTGATTATTTTCGATTACACCGCCGCCATCGTCGCTGTCTTCGCCCCCGACGCGCGATTGAACTGCTCCAGGTTCTCCACGCGCTCGAATTGCTCGGCCACTTCCGCCCCATGTGTCACCAGCAATAGCGCCACGTTCTCTGCCCGGCAGCTTTCTCGCACCAGTTCGATCACCTGCTGCTGGTGCCGCGTGTCCACGTTCGCCGTCGGCTCGTCGGCCAACAGCAATCTTGGCCGGTTCGCCAGCGCCCGCGCCACTGCCACGCGCTGCTGCTCGCCGACCGAAAGCATCGGCGGCTTGTGCGTCAGCCGGTGTCCCAGCCCCACCCGCTCCAATAGCATTCGCGCCCGACCCTCGTCCGGCCGCCCGCTGGCAAACGCCATCCCCAACAGCACGTTCTCCAGCGCCGAAAACGCCGGCAACAGATTAAACGTCTGAAACACGTACCCGATTTTGTCGGCCCGAAACCGATCCAGCCCCGCCTCCGCCAACCGCGTAATGTCGATGCCATCCACTTGCACCAGACCCGAGTCCGGCCGGCTAATCCCCGCGATCGTGTGCAACAGAGTAGTCTTCCCGCTGCCGCTCCGTCCAACGAGCACCACCTGCTCACCCGCCGATACCCGGAACTCCGCGATGTCGAGGATCGGAAGGACCCCGCCCCCCGGCTCGACAAAAGTCTTCTTCACTTCGCGCAACAACAGAGTTTCGGCCATGGCGTCCTTCGCGATCACTGCGGCGATCTGATGGGGCTAAATATACCCGGCATGACTGGTCGTGGCTCGTCCAAACCAATCGAGAAGACGACCATTGGGGCCGCGAATCAGCGCGAAGCGAGTCGCGGCGGCAACAAAACCTTTGCATTTTTGGCCTAAATCATTGTGGCATATCTCGTCCGTGGGATCGAATGGGAAGATGGGCAAGCTCCGGCCCAGAAATTGCTGTGCAGCACACCACAGTCTCTCCTTCGTTGTCGAAGTGGTTCGCCACTCGTGGCCGTTTCGTAGTCAAAAATTACAGGGAGCTCAGTCATGGCGGAAACACGTGCCCTTCGTACCGAGGACGTTGTCCCGGTCGGTAGTCGTATCAGTTGGGGAGCGATCTTTGCCGGCGCGGCGATCGGATTGTCCACCTTTTTTGTGCTCGGCCTGTTGGGCGGTTCGATCGGACTCTCCGTTCGGGAAAACATAACCGCCGACACCTTCGGGACCACCGCTTCGATCTGGGCGGTCGTTTCCGCGGTGATTTCGTTCTTGGTTGGCGGGTACATCGTCAGCCAGTGCACCGTCGGCGAAAACTATGGCGAGGCCGTGATTCACGGGCTTGTCACCTGGGCTGTGATGCTGGTCATGGTTTTTTCACTAACAGCACTCGGCGTCCGCGCCGGCTTTAGTGCGATCCTTGGCGTCGCCGCCATCGGCGAAAACGTCGCGCAGGCTACAGGCGAAACAACGGAAACAATCGCTCGTCGCGCTGGGGCAACCGAAGCCGACATTGAGGCCGTTCGCGACCGAACCGCTACTGCCGCCGCGGAAGCACGCGACCCGGCAAACCAGGACGCCGCGGCCGAAACCGCCGAAAAGGCTAGCTGGGTGGCACTGTTTGGCGTGATGTTATCCATGGCCGCTGCCGCGTTAGGCGCTTTCCTTGGCGCTGGCCCGCAAATTCGCTTATTTGGCGTCGCCGCCCCGGCCGGCACGGTTACCCGAGTTCGAACCCCGGTGGCCGCTCCGTAACGAGGGGCGTTTAAATGGTGGCCCCGCCGTTCTCGCCTACGCAGTCGGCGGCACGATGGTTCGATGTGATTACGGTGAGTGAAGCAAAAAGTAGGAGGGCCGGCCGTAACGCCGGCCTTTCTACCCGGGCTTGCCCGCGAAAGCGAGCAGGCCTTTTTTCATTGGGCGGTCCCAGTATTGAGAAGCAAAATGGGACAGTCCGCTGTGCGACGCGTTATATAATTCGGCCATCCCCGTACGGAGACCCCGCCATGGCCGGCTTTGACCTCGCCCAGCACGAGATCCTCGTCGATCAGATCGTTCGCAACGCCTCCCCCGCCCGCCTCTACGAAGACGCCATCTCGCGCGAAAAGGCCGCCATCGCAACCAACGGCGCCCTCATCATTCGCTCCGGAAAGAAAACCGGCCGCAGCCCGCTCGACAAACGCATCGTCGATCACCCCAATAGTAGCGCTCAAATTTGGTGGGGCCCGGTCAACTTCAAGCTCGACGAGCACGTGTTCGTGATCAACCGCCAGCGTGCCGTCGATTACCTCAACACGCAGCCATACCTCTACGTCTTCGACGGTTTTGCGGGCTGGGACCGGCTCTACCGCCAGAAGGTCCGCGTGATCTGTGCCCGCGCGTATCACGCGCTTTTCATGCACAACATGCTGATCCGCCCCACGCCGCTCGAGCTGGTCAACTTCGGCGAGCCCGACTACGTGATCTACAACGCCGGCCAGTTCCCCGCCAACCCGCACACGCACCAGATGACGTCGCGCACCAGCATCGACCTCAGCCTCGAGCGGCGCGAGTTTGTGATCCTCGGCACCGAATACGCCGGCGAGATGAAAAAAGGCGTCTTCACCGCCATGCACTACCTCATGCCCGAACGCGGCGTGCTCTCCATGCACTGCTCGGCCAACGAAGGCGATGCGGGCGACGTGTCGCTGTTCTTCGGCCTCTCGGGAACGGGCAAGACCACCCTCTCCGCCGACCCGCGACGACGCCTCATCGGCGACGACGAGCATTGCTGGAGCGACAGCGGCATCTTCAACATCGAGGGCGGCTGCTACGCCAAGTGCGCCGGCCTCTCGCCGGACAAAGAGCCGGAGATCTACGCGGCCATCCGTTTCGGCACGGTGCTCGAAAACGTCGTCTTTGACGAGCCCTCGCGCGGAATCAACTTCGCCGACACCAGCATCACCGAAAACACGCGCGCCGCGTACCCGATCGAGTTCATCCCCAACGCCAAGATTCCCTGTGTCGGCGCGCATCCGTCAAACATCATCTTCCTGACCTGCGACGCCTCCGGCGTGCTGCCGCCGGTGAGCAAGCTCACGTCCTCCGAGGCGATGTACCACTTCCTCTCGGGCTACACCGCGCACGTCGCCGGCACCGAAGTCGGCGTAAAAGAGCCGCAGGTCGCGTTCTCCGCCTGCTTCAGCGCGGCGTTCCTCGTGCGACACCCGACCGTGTACGCCGAGATGCTCGCCGCCAAGATGCGCGAGCACAAGGCCGCCGCGTGGCTCGTCAACACCGGCTGGTCCGGCGGGCCTTACGGCGTCGGTTCGCGCATCAAACTCGCGCACACGCGTGCGATCATCGACGCGATTCACTCCGGCGCGCTCGCCGACGTTGCGGTGACCAAAGAGCCCGTGTTCAACCTTTCGGTCCCGGTTCATTGCCCCGGCGTGCCCGATGAGATCCTGTTGCCCGAGCGCACCTGGCGGGACCGCGACGCATATTTGCAATCCGCCGCAAAACTCGCCGGCCTCTTCCGCGACAATTTTGCGAAATACTCCGACCACGCCACCGCCGAAGTCCGCGCCTCCGGACCGAAGCTGTAAATCTCCGACGTGTCAATTGTCAATGCCGCGCTGCCGACGCATCTCCGCTTGGACGGCCACCAAGAGCTGCGTTCCTTCCAGCTCGGCCTGGTCCGCCACGTCGGCCAGCAACTGCGCGAAGCGCTCGCCTCGCAATAGCCTGGCGACGGCAAACGCCTCTTGGCGCACATCGGACTCGACATAAGCGCCTTCCACCAGCGACGCCACTGCCTCGACGATCGCGGTGCGCGTCTTCGCCGGTAATTCGGCGGCCGCCGTCGGTAGTTCGTCCTCGTCAGCGTCGGTATCGTCTGCGCTGAATATGTCCACTGCAGCCAATCCGCGCGGCGACGAACGCACGCCGCTTAGAAACCTTCGCAAGGCCAGAAGCGATGCCCTGGCAATTTGCTTATTCCGTGACTGCACGAGCTTGGGTAATGGCGCCAGTAACTCGCTGTCCGCGGCCAGGCCAGCGGCCTCCGCCGCGTCGGCGGCCAGCGGGTGGCGGTCGTCAGACAATATCTCGAGCAGTTCCCTTTGTGCAGCCGCGTTCCCAATTGCCACCAGTCCGCTCAACACTGCGCCGTGCCAACGCCTGTCGGGCCGCGTGGCAAGGATTGCCGACAAATCGCTCGCGGTGCGTGGGTCGCCAAGCGCCGACAGCACCAATGTGGCCGAGGCGGTGTGCCCCACGTCGGCTAGGTGTTCGGTGGCGAGCGCATAGCCGTCAGCTATTTCATGCCGAGCAAGCAGCCGCGCGATGCGCAATTTGGTCGCGAGATTTCCCTCCGTCTTGAGCATTGGCCGCACTTCGCGCGCGGCCGCTTCCGAATCGAGCTCTTCCAGCGCCGCCAGAGCGAATTCCTTCGTCTGGTAATCGCGCAGCCAACCGGCCAGCACCGGCACCGCCCGATCATCGCGCAACCGCGCAGCGCACGCGCAATGTATTGACGGTCGACCGCGGCCAGGTTCAGTTGCGCCGCGGCCGCCAGCAACAGCGGCAGGCTCTCTTTGCTTCGCATACGGCCCAACGGCTCGATCTCGGATTGGAGAGATTGCCGCGCGTTAGTCGACCGTTCCAATCGAGCCAGCAAAACTCGCTCGGCGCCAGCAGCGTCGAGCCGGACCGCCGCGCGAGCATAGACGGCTTCGCGCTCCGGCGATTCATCAAGCGGCAGCCCCGCAAGTGCCTCATGGAGCGCGGCGACCGCCTCGGGATGCTTGATTCGGCTCAACGCCCGCGCTGCCGCGGTCCGTTCCGCGTAAGTAGCGGCGCCACTCAACCGCCCGATCAAGAGTTCTCGCACCCCCTCGATATCGGCGTCGAGCGCAAGCAAGTGCCCAAGGGCCTCAAGCGCAGTTAATCGCACGCGAGTTTTTGCCAGGTCCGACGCGAGTATCTTGCGCAGCGCGGCGCCAAGACTCTTACGCCCTTGCGCGTCATCGGGCGTAATCCGATTGGCCAGCATGTCACGGAGGAGCGCGAGCGCAGCGCTTTGAACAGCCGGCTGGCGGTCGTTGATCAAAAACTCGATCAAGCTTTGGGGTGGACCATTACCTGGCCACGGCTTTCGGGGAGCATAAACGCTGTCGGCGACTGCCCAATCGGAGCGCAATCGGAGGCTGGTGAGAAGCGGTACCGCCGCCAGATCGCGAGTGTTTCCCAGCCGTTTACTCAATAACTCCGCGCGCTGGCGCCGCGACCGCGAGTCGGCGACTTCGATGAGCGTTTCAACCGCTCCGACTAGCGGGTCGTCTAGTCCGCTTACCAGCGGCACGCGCTGCGCGAAAGTCGTGGCGCCCGGCGCCGCCGCCACACAGCCATAGGTTTGGATGCCTGCTTGTTGAACCAGGATCAGCAGGCGAAATTCACCCTCTTTCAACGGGGTGGACGAGGCGTCTTCCGAGGTCAGTCCAAGATCCGAGCCGGTCATCGAAAGTTGATCGCGTGAAAAGATGCCCTTCAGCCGCCGGACCGGTTGAAAGCGATACTCGCGCAACGCCAGGTCGGTTTTGGCGCCTTCGACGATCGTCACCTGACTGATACTGGCCACGCGCGCCACCATCACCAGATGTGCTTGCCCGACGCCCGGCTCAAGGTTCCACCCTTCAAACTCTTCGTCGGCAACTTGCGCCGAAGCAAATCGGCAGGCCAACAACATGGCGCAGATAGATTGCGCCGAAGACACGATAAACCATCGACGAATGAAGAAAGATATGCATGGAACGCTCCAAAAGTCTCGTTATCAAGACGGGCAACAGAATGAGGACAGTTCAATCATCCGAGTGTCGCCAGGCAAAGATGTTGCCGGGGCACCTTTTCCTGGCTCGACCGACTGCGCCGCAGTCGCGCAAGCCTGCAAAATCGCATTGCAATTCGCACGGGAGAATTGCACACGCCAGGCCCAATGCAGAGCGCCGCCGCCGGCCACGTGCGTCGCGCTCGTTGCCTGTTATCAAGGATCGCGCGCAGCCGATGTTCGAGATCATTTGCCGCCGCACTCATCGCGGTCGCCTGTGGCACCGAGTGTCGCGGCAGCGGATTGGCGAAATCGACCACATCCAATAGCAACCGTGCATAATCGCGCCGCGCTTGCGGCAGGCGAGCCACCACCGCCGCGTCGCTGCAAGTTTCCTCGCAGCTGCGCAACTGCCGGCCGATCGCGCCAACAATTGGTAACCACCAATACGCCACGCTGACCACCATCTCCAGCACCCGAACCAAATGGTCGCCGCGTTTAATGTGAGCCAGCTCGTGCACCAACAGCGCGACTCTCTGTGAACCATCGAGCTGATCGATCAAGGCCATCGGCAATAGCATTCGCGGCCGAGGCCGACCACCAACGACTAGCGGCGGCAATCGCCCTGGCACCACCAAAATCTCCGGGCAGCGAATGCCTCAGCTCCGACGAAAGAGTGACCGCCAGTGACTGCCATTCGGGCGGCGCCGCCTTGGCCTGAGCAATCAATCGTTGAAATCGAGTCCAACGTCGCCACGCAAGCCAGCCGGTCGCGACAGCACCGGCCGACCATGTGCCGAAGATGGTCCAAAGAAACGTGCGGTCCACAATCATTCCGGCGTGCTGCGGGCAGCCGCATTGGCCGAGCGAACAAGCCAAAGTGTACGGCAAATCAACGAGCGGCACGCTCACCATCGGCGGCGTCACCAGCTTTACCAAGACGAGCACCCACACGACGCGGGCGACGCCGGGTAATCGCAAGCGCCGCTGCACGAACCACGCGACCAGCGCCAATAGCGGTCGCTAGGACTAAGTTCGAGATGATCCACAACAGCCACGACATGGCCCATCTCCGTTACGATTTGTCCTGCCGCTGCAGGGCGCGATGCGGCAGGCTGCTCGTCCAGAAGACGGCGCAAGTGCGCCCGCTCCTTCGAAGTCAGCTCTCCGGTTTCGACGAGATACGTCAGCAACGGCGTCATGGAGTTTCCGCCAAGGCGATCCGCCACGCGGCGCAGCTCGCCGCCGATCAGGTCATCGCGAGCAACCAGCGGGCGAAAGACCCAGGTCGCCCCCTCCTTGCGCCGGCCGACGAGCTTTTTGGCCACGAGCCGGCTCAGCAGCTTTTGAACGGTGGCGAACTTCGATTCGCCCCCCTCGGGATACAGTAAATCCCGCAGATCGCGAATCGTCGCCTGACCGCGCTGCCAAAGCTCTTCGAGCACTTTAAGCTCGGCCGGGGTCACTGACGGTAACGGCCGCTTCTTCATCCGCCAATTCTCGCGAATTCGATTACGCACTGTGGCTGCAACAAGACGGATTGTCTTGCTGTTATCATAGACAACTTGTCTCGTCAGTCAAGGCCGCCAACAGAGACTCTGACGCCGGGAGGCCCCCGAGAGATTCGTGCGGCGCCAAATGACCACGGGTAGAAACTATTGCAGCTTGCCGACCAGTTCCGGCTGCTTCGTTGGGCCGAATCCGACATTGGATTCGGAGTTCACGGTGACCTCATTGCCCGAGAACTTCAGGCGTACCGTGACGATAAACGGCGTTTCGTAGAAGCAGATTTTCGCCGTGAAAGTATCGTCCACCCAGCCGCCGGCCGCCGCTGCCGCCTGCAACGGCAGCCGCCCCCAAGCTACCTGTCCGCCCTGCCAATTGTCGCGTCCACACTCGATTCGTTGATCCTTGCCGTCCACGCGGGCGATGAGCGTCTCGTGGCCATCGGCTGCGTCACGCTCCAACGCAATGGATTCCAACTTGAGATCGTTGGAATCGAATACATACGTCCCATCAGCGATCTTCGCCTGTCTCTCAGTGCCTTCCGGTAGACGCACGGCAAGCGCGCCGAGGCGTTTCTTGAGCTTCGAGCTGCCATCTTCATCAGCCCCCAACGGAGACGACTGCATCGCGGGCAAAAGCTTGTCCCACACCAAATTCAAAATCGCCTGCATATCCTTCACGCCGCTCGTGATGGCGATCACCGCATCCTGTTCCGACATCACGATGCAAAACTGCCCAAATGCGCCGTCGCCGCGATACGCGCCGTGGCGGCAACGCCAGAATTGATACCCGTATCCCTGCTCCCAATCGCTTTTGGGATTGCTGCCGTTCGACGTTTGCGCGGCAGTCGCCGCCTCAGTCCACTCGGCTGGCACCAATTGTTTTCCCTCCCACTTCCCCTTTTGCAGATAGAGCTGACCGAACTTCGCAATGTCTTCGGTACGAATGCTCAGGCCGTAACCACCCGTGGAGATGCCTTGTGGGCTCATTTCCCACGTCGGCCCCTCAATGCCCAACGGCTCAAACAGCCGTGGCCGTAGATAATCGAGCACGGTCTGGCCGGTCGCCTTCTGAACCATCGCCGACTGCATGTACGTCGCCGGCGTGTTGTACAGAAAATGCGTTCCCGGCTTGAAGGGCACTGGATGAGTCAGGAACGATTTCGTCCAAGCCACTTCGTCGGTGCGCGGCGGCTCCGTTTGGTGACCCGTAGACATCCGCAGCAAGTCACGTAACCGCATCCCCTTGAGGTTGTTGCCCGCCTCGGGCGGTGCATCCTCAGCAAAAACCTTCAACAATTCGTCATCCAGGCGGAGCTTGCCTTCGGCAATCGCCAGACCAACAGCCGTCGAAGTAAAACTCTTGCTTAGCGAGTAAAGCGAATGCCGCGAATCGGCGCGATAAGGAGCCCACCAACCTTCGGCCACGACTCGACCGTGCCGCATCAGCATGAAGCTGTTCATGGTGTCGATTGCGTCGGCGGCTTCGATGAACGAAAGCACCGCTGATGACGAAACACCCTCCGCCTCCGGACTGCTTCGCGGCAAATCCGCCGAATGGGCGTCGCCGTCATTGAGCAAAGAGATTAACGAGACTAAGAGGGCAAGACGTCGAGTTTTCATGGATTAATTGGTCCGGAGAAGATGCGCAGGGACGCGACGGTAACCCAATAGTCTAATGCTCGCACTACGGTGCGTCACGCCTCCCGAAAAAAACCGCCGGCCGCGTCGCAACAAACTAACCATTGGCCGCACACGACTCGTTCACTGTTATACTGCCCGCATGCCGCCAAACGGTGAAAAGTCAATCGCTCATCTGGTCACCCGGCGCTCGTTGGTCGCCCTGCCGCTGCTCTTCATCGGATTCTGGCTCACGCTGTGGCTGATGGGCCGCGAGTTCGTCAGCGATTCTGGCTTCGGGTTTTGGACCGGCGCCTGGACGCCTGACACGTCGCAATGGATGGCCGATCCTTATACGTTTTCGCACGTGCTGCACGGCGTGTTTTTCTATTGGCTATTGCTGCCGACGCGGCGGTGGCTTGCGATCGATACTCGGTTCATCATCGCCAGCCTCATGGAAGCGGGCTGGGAGGTCCTGGAGAACACTCCCTATGTCATTGAGCGTTACCGCGCCGCCACCGCCTCGCTCGACTACTACGGCGACAGTATCCTCAATTCGACGTTCGACCTGGTCGCCGCGATGCTCGGCTTGTGGTTGGCGTGGAGGTACGACTGGAAATGGGTGCTGCTCTTTGTCGTCGCCATCGAGCTGCTTCTGGCCTTCTCCATCCGCGACAACCTTACGCTCAACATCCTGATGCTGTTCTATCCGCTCGAAAGCATCAAACAGTGGCAATTGGGACGGTAGGACGGTACGGACGCATGATCGATTTTGGCCTATGAGCGTACTTTTGGCGCAACGGGTCGGGAAAACCAGGGATTTTTGCGCAGTACGAACAACCACCTAGTACGAAATTGAGGTAACGCGCATATTCCCGGGAAATACGCATGGTTTGTGCCAAACAAGGGGTGGTACTGTGACCGTCTGGGAGTGACTCATTTGCACTGCCGCGAACTCGGATAGGCCAAGGCGTTGTGTTAGGGACCGGTTACTTTGCGGTCTTCTTTTCGTGATTTGCTATCACGATTGCAAGACGGATGATTTACTTATTGACGACCGTCTGCAAATGAGCTAACACTCGTAAATGCAATTAATTTGCGTTTATGGAGCAGCGAGCATGCAGCGACGAGGCGCTTTTACATTAATCGAGTTGTTGGTGGTCATAGCCATCATCGGGATTCTCGTCGCCGTATTGCTGCCGGCGATCCAAAGCTCCCGAGCCGCGGCACGGCGCACGCAATGCGCAACAACCTGCGGCAAGTGGGTCTGGCCACGATCATGTACTGCGACACGCACAAGGGACTCTTTCCCAAGACGAGGCATGAGGTCGAGAATGCCGATCATTCTTGGATCTACGAGCTGCGGCCGTTCTACGAAGACGTGGATGCGGTGCGCATGTGCCAGGACGATCAGAAGCGCGACGAGCGGCACGCGATGAAGCTGACGAGCTACGTGATCAATCAATGGCTGACCGACGCCAGCTTCATCCCGCGCGGGGCGATCCTCAATCGCAGCAAGCTGCCGGCCAAGGGTAAGACGATAGTCATGTTCGAGCTTTCGGATCGGGACAATCGGCCGGTGACCTTGCACGACGATCACATCCACAACGCGCGCTGGTTCACCGTGCAGAACATCAACGCTGATCGCGTGTTCGACGTGATGAACGGCGAGGTCTCGACCGACCGGCATATGGACGGCGCATCATTACCTATACGCCGACGCGCGCGTGGAGTTTATCCCCTCAGTGACGATCGCCGAATGGTGCAAGAGCGGTAAGGATTTTACGAAACCGCGTAAATGAGAAATCCGAATGACGAATCAATGACGAATGGCGCATGACGGACAGTCTCGTTTTCCTTGTCCTACACCTTGAGAGATTCAATCATGATGCGCGTGTCCTTGGCTGCGATGTTGTTTGCGGCAACGGTGATTTGCTCAGCAGGATTCGGTCAGCACGCCGACATCAAGCCCGACGTCGAGAATGGCCGGATTGTCACGGATGCTTGGGTCGATTCCACCAGCGAAGTTACGCCGGACGTGCGCATTTTCGGTTACGACTTTCACGAAGACCTACTCGATCCATATTTCATCACCGATCCGGGGTTCAACACGGCCGGTCCGAGCGGCTTGCCTATTGGTAGCACGCTGAGCTTCAACATCGTGGACGGGGCGGCGTTCGGCCTGCCGGGAAATCTCAGCTTTTGGAATGGCATTGGCAGCGTGGTGTTTAGCACGGTGCCCAATCTGGAAACGCTGCGACTGAACCTCGGCGCGCAAAACCGCACAATTGGCAGCGCGACCGGTGAACTCGCCGGGTATCCAATCGGCGGAATCGCCGCGGGGGGATCGATCCACCGGCATTTTGGTTCGTTCCTGCAAGGCGCCGACGGTAACTCGACGCCTGGCGACGGAAACGAGCCGACCGCGGGCATCTATCTCATCCCATTGGAATTGACCAGCAGTGACGCGGCACTTGCCGACAGTCTGCCGCTGTTCGTCGTTTACAACAATGGGCTGACTGAGGAGGTCCACGACTCGGCCATCGGATGGGTCGAGAGCAATCTACTGACAATCCCGGAGCCCGCGACAGGGGTGTTGTGTGGTGCGGTCGTCGTTGGTCTGTTCGTGTCTTGGTGGCGGCGATTCGTGGTGCGAAAATTGAGTGTTACTAGTTGCAGACGGCTGGTCTGCATCGATCGCTGTTAGTCAGCACAGTCACCGCAGTGCCCTTTCAGGAGCACCTCGGTAATTTCCCCGAGTTGCTCGCGGCGCGGCCCTCGGCCTGGCGAGAGACGGAAAGAAAAGTCGTCGAGGCAGGTAACTTTGCCGCAATCGACGCACATGAAATGAGGATGCTCCAGCTCGTCGGTTCCGGCCGTCGTGCGGAGTTCGAAGCGTCGCACCTGGTCGCCCAGCTCAAGGCGGTTCACAAGCCCCGCATCGCATAATTCCTGTAGCGAGCGGAAGATCGTCGATTGGTCGAAGGCGAAGTTCTGCAGTGACCCGACTACATCGGCATGGCTGGCTGGTTGTTCCGCGACTACCAGCCGTTGGAGGACGGCCACGCGTGCGGCCGTGCTGCGAAGTCCTGCGTTCTTGAGAATCCCCTTCGCCCAGGCGACATCATGTTGGGAAGACGAGGATTTCATTGCAGAACAGCGCGAAATTTTCGGCGATGTTTGAGTTTCGCTTTCCTAACTATCCACCGTTTGCACATGGTGTGCAAGTGCAATAACTTCCACGCCGCGCCAGGGTTGGAGCGTAGTCGGGCCTGGGGTTGAGCCACTACGACGCTCACCAGCTTAATTCGTTTATCTCTCGGTCGCCGTCTGCCGCAGTTCGCGACGCCAATGCTGTTCAGCATCTTCCAGGCTGAGACCAAAGGACTTTGTGAAGAGAGAATGAAGCTCCGAACGAGTCGCGGCGCTGAAAATCGCTCGATACTTGTCCTTACCGTAGTGTCGAATCAGAAAACCTGTGAAGCTGCCGGCAAGCACATAGCATCGATGCACATGCGGCCGTGCGAAGAAGAAACGGGGGTTCAAAAGTCGAGATAGCTGCAGGTCATCGTCACACAACATATTCCACGCCAGCCGGTCAATGGGAAAACCACTTAGGGTACTTTGCAGCCAGACGGACAATCCTTCGCTGAACAGCGGTTGCGTGCGCTGCGTCCAACGACTAGAGAACAAATGAGCCAGTTCATGCCGCAGCGGTTCTTCGAGCTGCTCCTCATTGCCGATGACAATCGCGTTCGCACTCGCCAGCGCAGTGCCACCGTATCGACGGCCAAAGATCTCGCTGATGCGATCGGCGCTGGAAAATAGAAAGACGTGAATTCGACGGTGGAAAAGAAAAGGCCATTGGACATCAAACCACCGTGCCAATCGCTCATACTCGGTCTGGCATTGGCGCAGAACAATTGGAATATCCCACGTTGTGTCGAGCTCGGGCGAGAAATGCAACGTGATACGGCCGTATTCGGCAGTACGAAATCGACGGACTTGCCTGGCGAACCGCCAGAGCCATCGACATCGCGCAATTACGCACACAAGGAGAATCGAAGCGAGCGCGACTACTCCGACCCAGCGGCCAAAAACAACGAAATATCCGAGAACCGCCACCGCAATGCCGGTTCGTGCAAAGTAAGGCCACAGGACAATCGTCGGTCGTAGCATATTCGCATGCTACAGTGGAACAAATACAACATGCTAGTGTTTCTATTCTTGCGCCGAAATTTGGCCGGTTGCCTATCCGCACTCACCCCTTGTCTCTTGGTCCCATCTCCTTGTTCCGCTCCAATCCCCCTGTCTGCCAACCACTTACAGATGAAAATTCCCTAGCGAGGAACTTGGCCGCCTCGAAGACGGAGCTCAAAGTTGCAACGCTCGCTACATCAGCGACTTGCGCAAATCATTTTGCCGAATGCGAGACGATTTGTTCCCCATTTCCCTGGGGCCCCACACGATGAGCGTCGCGTGGCGAACAATTGATGTTCAAGTTGAACATGTTGACTAATTTGCGGGGCTGCCGCTAATGGTCATTGGTGCTTCGTCATTTCATAGCTATCGCGCCATGACATCTCTGCTTGCGACTTCCAAACACGGCGATTGGCCTGACGCTCTGGATCTCGTGGTGGTCGTTCTCTTCGGCAGTATCATCGCGGGTGCGGTCGTGTTGGGTCATGCGTATCTGGTGATTGACTTCCGCCGATATATCCGCTCGATGCGACGGACATTGGTCGTTGTAGTCAATTATTTGCCACAGATTCCCGCGTGGGCTAAAGCGGACACCCCACAATGTTTGGTGGCGCTCGGCCTGAGAATGCCTTGCAATGAGAACGACGTCCTGCGGGCATATCGCAAGAAGGTGAAGCGACTTCATCCGGACCGAGGTGGCGACCAGCGGCGATTTCTCCAATTGCAGGACGATTTTGAACAGGCCCTGGTATACGTGCGCGAACGGACTCAAGCCGCCAGCAGCTAGCAGCCCTGGTTGCGTGCGAGGCATTCTACTGCATTTTGAAGGTGCCCTGCATTCGTTAGCCTTTTCAGGCCAACAACTTACGGTGGTCAGTACGCGAACTCAGTTTTCGCTGTTGACAATCATCACTTACATGACGATAGTAATGAACAACAATACGACTATATTTATAAACTAACTTATATATGGAGCCTCTGCGATGAGTCGCCGACGTTTTGTATACGGAGTTGTCCTTCTCATCCTGCCGGCATTCGTCGCCGGTTGCTCCGATAGTTCGACCGGCCTGCTGAACGTGTCGTACGATCCGACCCGCGAGCTGTGGAAGGATCTCAACCGATCGTTCGCGAAGCAGTATGCCGATCGGCACGGAAGCGAAATTAAGATCGAACAATCGCATGGCGGTTCGAGCACACAAGCGCGATCCGTGATCGACGGGCTCGAAGCCGACGTGGTCACGCTCGCGATGTGGCAAGATACCGACGCGATTCGCAAGAAGGGGTTGATCAACGAGGGGTGGGAGGATCGCTTTCCTAGTCGTTCGCTTCCATACACTTCGACGATCGTTTTCGTCGTCCGGAAAGGGAATCCGAAGAACGTGAAGGATTGGAATGACCTGGCGCAGACGACATTCAGGTCATCACGCCGAACCCGAAGACGTCCGGCAATGGCAAGCTCAGCTTCCTTGCAGCCTGGGGTTACGTGATCAACAAAGGCGGCAGCGAAATGGACGCGGAAGAATTCGTACGCAAGATCTATGAGAGGGTGCCGGTGCTTGACTCGGGCGCCCGCGGATCGACCACCACGTTCGCACAGAAGAATCTTGGCGACGTTCACCTCACCTGGGAAAACGAGGCATATCTCGAAGTTGAAGAAGCGAAGGGCGAGCTGGACATCGTTATTCCGCCGTCCAGCATTCGGGCGGAACCGCACGTCGCCGTTGTGGATTCAGTGGTCGAGCGCAAGGGGACAACCAAGATCGCTGAGGACTACCTGAAATTCCTCTACACTGACGAAGGCCAGGAGATCATCGCCAAGCATCACTATCGGCCGACCAATCCCGAGGTGCTGGCGAAGCACAAGGATACGTTGCGAGACATCGAACTGTTTCCCATCACCAAGATTGCCAAGGATTGGGAGGAGGCGGGACAACGGTTTTTCGCGGATGGCGGCGTGTTCGATCGGATTTACACCAAACAGTAACGTTTTTGCGACACCGAATTGAATTGCCATGGCACGTCGCACCTTACCTGGCTTCCGGCTCAGTCTCGGCTTCACGCTGATGTATCTGACGCTGTTGGTCGTGATTCCGCTCGGCGCCTGCTTCGTCAAAGCGTTCTCGCTCAGCCCGAGCGAGTTCGTGGCGGCTGCGTGGACCGAGCGGGCAAAAAGCGCGTACCTGCTCACGTTCGGCGCGTTGTTCGCCGCGGCCGCGGTATCAGTGCTGCTGGGATTGCTCGTCGCCTGGGTATTGGTGCGATACGATTTTCCGTTCAAACGGCTCTTCGATGCGCTTGTGGATTTGCCGTTTGCGTTGCCGACGGCGGTCGCGGGGCTGGTGTACTCGAGCTTGTACGTCCAGAACGGCTGGCTGGGACAATTTCTGGTGCCGCTAGGCATCCACGGCGCGTATTCACGTTTTGCGATCGTTCTGGTGCTGATCTTCATTGGTTTGCCGTTCGTGGTGCGAACGGTGCAGCCGGTATTGGAAAGCATGGACGCCGAGACGGAAGAGGCCGCCGCACTTCTGGGGGCTTCTCGTTTGCAGACTTTGTGCGCGTCATCTTGCCGGCTGCGTTGCCGGCGCTGATCACCGGCTTTGCTCTGGCATTCGCTCGTTCGCTGGGCGAGTACGGGTCGGTGGTGTTCGTCTCGGGCAACATGCCGTACGAGACGGAGATTGCGCCGGTGTTGATCGTCGCGCGGCTGGAAGAGTTTCAATACGCTGAGGCCACCGCCGTGGCAGTGGTGTTGTTAGTAGGTTCGTTTGCGACCCTGGTGGCGATCAACCTGCTCGAGCGGTGGAGCAAGCGCCACTATGCATAAGCCCCAGACTATTACCGTTGCTCCGCCGCGCCGCGCAATCCAGGAAACTCCCTGGTACATCAAGTGGCCGCTGGTGCTTACAGCGTTGGCGATCATCACCGTGCTGGTGATCGTACCCGTGGTCAATGTGTTTTACGGGGCGATTGCGCCGGGCATCAAGGACTATTGGGAGAGTAGCTATGAGGATGAGACCGTTACCAGTTTCGGACGGGTCGTCGCCGCGGCGAAGGCCGGGTTCCACACCTATTGGAGCAACTTGGTCGAGGACGGCGATACACGTCACGCGATCAAGCTGACGCTGATTGTCGCGCCCACCGCAGTGCTCCTTAACCTGGTTTTCGGAGTCGCTGCCGCCTGGGCGATCACGAAGTTTCAGTTTCCGGGCCGCTCGCTGTTGGTGAGCCTGATCGACCTTCCGTTTGCTGTCTCGCCAGTCGTCGCGGGTCTGATTCTCGTTCTGATATTCGGCTTGCAGGGGCTGCTCGGACCGTGGCTTTTGGAACACAACATCAAAATCATATTCGCCGTGCCGGGCCTGATCCTGGCGACGACATTCGTCACGTTGCCGTTTGTGGCCCGCGAGCTGATTCCGGTAATGGAAGCCATCGGGAGCGACGAAGAGGTCGCTGCCGTCAGCCTGGCGCCAGCGGCTGGCAGGTGTTTTGGCGAATCACCGTGCCAAACATCAAATGGGCCTTGCTCTACGGCGTGATTCTGTGCAATGCGCGTGCGATGGGCGAGTTTGGCGCGGTGTATGTAGTTTCGGGGCACATAGCCGGCCGGACCGACACGATGCCATTGCGCGTGGAGAAGCTGTTCCAGGAATACAACAATCCCGGTTCGTTCGCCGTGGCGAGTGTGTTGACCTCGCTGGCGCTGGTAACGCTGTTTGCCAAGATCGGCCTGGAACGCAAGACGCGGCGCGATCTAGCAGAGGCTTCGCACAGCGGGGCGGTCGAGGACGCCACACCCGAGCCAACGAGCAAAAACGAGTCCGAGTTCGTCGCGACCGGGCAGGGAATCTAGCCGACAGGAAAAACCTGAGGCCGTTTCATGAGCATTAATATCCAAAACGTCACGAAGGTTTTTGCGCACGTGCAAAGCGCTCGACGATGTCACGCTCAACGTCCCCAGCGGTTCGCTGGTCGCGCTGTTGGGTCCCTCCGGCTCCGGCAAGACGACGTTGTTGCGGATCATCGCCGGACTGGAGACCGCCGACGACGGCAAGGTCGAATATCACGGCGAGGACGTCACCAGCCGCGCGGCTGCCGAGCGGAACGTCGGGTTTGTGTTTCAACATTACGCACTGTTTCGTCACATGAACGTGTTTGAGAATATCGCCTTTGGTTTGCGCGTGCGTAAGCGTCCGCGCCAGGAGGTTTCGAAACGCGTTCACGAGCTGTTGTCGCTGGTGCGGCTGGAGAATTTGGGGCGGAGGTACCCTTCGCAGCTTTCCGGCGGGCAGCGGCAGCGCGTGGCGCTGGCCAGGGCATTGGCCATCGAGCCGAAGGTGCTATTGCTCGACGAGCCGTTTGGCGCCCTGGATGCCAAGGTTCGCCAGGAGCTGCGAAAGTGGCTGCGGCGGCTGCATGATGAGATTCATACGACGAGCGTGTTTGTAACGCACGATCAGGAAGAGGCGTTCGAGGTCGCCGACGAGGTCGTGGTAATGAACCATGGCCGCGTTGAGCAGAAGGGCACTCCAACCGAGGTGTTTGACCATCCCGCCAACACGTTTGTCATGGATTTCCTGGGGAACGTGAACGTGTTTCATGGCCGCGTGAAGGATCGGTGCGCGCACCTGGGTGGAATGGAGATCGCTTACCCAGAATATCCCCATGCCGAAGAGCGGCCGGCAGTGCTCTACATGCGGCCCCACGAATTAGATATCGAGCGGCACGCCAACGGCACACCGGCTCTTGCCGCGCGCGTTGAGCGAGTGCAGCGTGCCGGGCCAGTGGCTCGCGTCGCGCTGAGCGCTGCCGAGACGGGGCACGACATCCAGGTGGACCTAAGTGCCGAGCGCTATGCCGAGCTGCAACTTCAAGCGGGCGATTCCGTGTTCGTGTCGGCGAAAAAGGTTCGCGTATTTATTCCAGAGTATGTGATTTAAAACAGGCGGATGAGGAAAGATCCATGATGGCAAACCACATTCGTGACAATCCGCTCCCCACTACTCGCACGGATGCTCTCGGCGAGGCGGTGATCTCACAGATCCTGCAAACGCTGCGCGGGCTACGGTATGGCGTCGTTTCGATCATCGTGCAGGACGGCGTCGTCGTGCAGATTGAACGGACCGAGAAGCACCGCCTCCCAAAGTCTAATGCTGAACAGGTGTGAAACGAATGACGATAACAATATTCCGCGAACCCTAAATGCCTTCCGACGTCTTGAATTCCGACCGACTCGTTAACGAGAGGCGATTGAACCAAGGACTCCGCCATGCCGACAGCGATTGCTGAGGCGTAGCGGCACGAGTCGAGCCATGAAAACCTTCCTTCACAAGTTTCTATCGTCCACGGCCATTCTTCCCGGCCGTCTCGCGCTTAGCCGCAGGGCGGCGCTTCTTGTTGTTGTCGCTGGTGTTAGCGGCACTTTGGTGTGGTTGTCTTGCCCGCACCTTTCACACCCGTCCGACGTGCTAGCGCATTCGCGTTGAGATTGATCCATCCAGTTTCGTTTTAGTGGAGATTCAGAAATGTATGCTACTCATCCTTCTAATGACGGTGTTGGCCGCAAGCAGGGATGCCGAATTGCGGCAAGTTTGCCGCGAATGATTGCTGCCGGAATACTGCTTGGACTTGTTTGCGGTTGCGACAAAACGCAGCCCGACCGCGTCCCCGTCGCACCCGTGTCGGGTTCTGTCAGTTTTGATGGCAAACCAGCGCCGGGTGCGTTGATTGTGCTGCATCCTAAAGGCGAGTCCGCGCCGGTTGCTCCCAAGGCGCGGGCCCAAGTCAACGCTGACGGCACTTTCCGTTTCTCAACGTACGACAGCGGCGATGGCGTCGCGCCTGGGGAATACGTCGCGACGATCACCTGGTACCGACTCACCAAGCAAGGGGGCGAGGTGAAGGCCGGCCCCAACGTGCTGCCAACCAAGTTCGCCAATCCGAAAACATCTCCCTGGAAAGTGAGCGTTGCCGAAGGGGGCGCCAACATTCCAACGCTGAAGATACGCCGCTGATTTAAACCACTATCACCACCGACTTCTTTTCGAAAGGACATCCACAATGAAACGTTCCAAACTGTTACACCGAATTGCCTGGCCACGACCTGCGTTCACGCTCATTGAACTGTTGGTCGTGATCGCGATCATCGGCATCCTGGTGGCGATGCTTCTGCCGGCCGTGCAGGCGGCGCGCGAGGCGGCGCGCCGCACGCAATGCAACAACAACATCCGCCAGGTGGCGATCGCCGCGCACAACTTTGCCGATGCCAAAAAGCACTTTCCGTCCAGCATCCGACCGGCCGGCCTCACGACGCTGCCCCGGATCGCCGGCATCCTTCAGATTCTTCCATATCTTGAGGAACAAGGGTCATACGATAAATACGACCTGTCGAAGAACTGGAGCCACGCGGACAACCGCGCTATTGTCTCGCAGCAGATCGCCACGCTGTTGTGCCCATCATCGCCCAGCCCAGAACGCCTCGACGGCGTGCCGGAGAACAGCCCGTGGAAACCGGAAGTCGCGGCGCCCACCGACTACTCGCCGACCGTCGGCGTTGATAAGCGGCTCAAGGATGCCGGCCTCGTCGATCAGGAGGGCAAGGGCCTGTTGGCAAAGAACGAGAAGCCGCGGCACCGCGATGTGCGCGATGGCTTCTCGCATACGATCATGTACGCTGAGAGCGGCGGCCGACCATACCTATATCGCAACGGCCAGCAGGTCGGCGATCTTGATACGTACCGTGTGAACGCTGGGGGATGGGCGCGTCCAGCCAGCGATTTTTCCGTCGATGGATCGAGCTATGACGGTGCATCGTTTCCAGGGCCTTGCGCGATCAATTGCACGAACGGAGAGGATTTTGCAAATGGCTCTTTCCCTCACCCGTATTACGGCACTGAGGGAACTGCCGAAGCATACTCGTTTCACGCGGGCGGAGCGCACTTTGCGTTTGGCGATGCGTCGGTGCATTTCATCGGCGATGACATCGACATCCGTGAGTTCGCCAAGTTGGTGACGCGAGCGGGCAGCGAGCAGGTTTCGGTGGTCATCGAGTAGAATCATTCACAATCGCATGCAAAAAGTCCTCGGACGCCCGTGCGTCCGAGGACTTTTCCTGTTTTCTGTCGGCAAATCGCGATCGTTTAGCACGTGCCGCAGCAAACTGGCGTGTTATTGAAGCAGAGGTAGCAAGCGCAGTTAGCCGCGCAACAGGCCTGCATGCAAGTGCAACATTGCTGCAAGATCTCGGCGCAGGCCTTGTCACCGCTCGTGCAGGTGACGCACACGCCGTCCTTGGTGTACTCGCACTTGCAGACACCGAGCGTGAAGTTGCACTGGCACACGCAGATGCCGTTGCACGTGCAGCAGCAACTGCACAGCCCGTCGCTAAGCATGCGGCACAGGTTCTGCAGAGTGGCCGCGGCGACCTCGTCGTCGCAATTGCACCAGACCTTCAGTCCGCCGGCGCACTTCTCGAAGCGAAATTCACAACGCGGAACCACGCACCAGTTTGCGGCAGCCGGCGAACCTGCCGGCACGCCCGCTGTTTGCCAGGGGGCGCCGCCGGGAAACGTTGACCCGATGGCGCTTCGTTCCAGTAGAGCACTCGACATATCCACACTCCTTTGTGGGCGACCAAATGCGGAAGCGAACACCTTGTCCTTCGTGAAGATAGACGCAGCGTTCAAACTGCCGCACGCTGGGAGAAACCCACGATTGACCGCGCACCTCTGGCAGACCAGTCGGCAACGCTAATGGCGTCTAGTAGAAAGCCTCCCGGATGCCGGGTCGGCGAATGAAACTTGTACAGAATATAGGAACGCGACAATTGAGTTGACAAGGCGACTTTGACGGATCTGCCGAACGCACGAGCGCATCAGTGCTAGCAGTCGCTCACGTGGGCAAGAACAAGCGCACGCGACACGCATTGCAATCCGATAACAGTAAAACGATCATCTAACCGAACAATCATTTGACGCTATCATCGAGCGTACGAACCGTGCCATGAACTCGCACCGCTTCTCGCATCATATGATCTCCGTGCCGCCGTTGACGCCCTCGACTGGAGCCTTCGTCGCATTGCCGGTCGCGCCCCAGGCCAGTTCTGCGCAAGCGGCGCTGTACCAGGCGGCCTATCAGGCCGCGATGCAATCTTCGCGCGAAAAGGCCTTCCGCGAATATCTGGATCGCACACTGTTCACTGTGATGAACTGATCCGAGCGTTTGTCTGTGGCGCGGTGGCATTGAGCACCCAGATCACGCCGCCGCCGCCGAAGCTGCTCCAATCACCGAAATCGGCCACGTAAATCCGGCCGCTGGGATGGACGGCGACGTCGAGGGGTGCGCGAACTTCAGGCTCTCGTTGTTGTCAGCGAGGATCGGCCGGTCATGGGTGACGGCCGTTCCGCTGGAGTTGAAGGCAAAGGTGTGCAGCGTATGCGTGCCTTCGTAGAAGCACATGAGCAAACGGCCTTTCAGCGGACCCGGCAGCGTGTACTCCGCGCAGCCGTCGGCGCTGGTGCCGTTGATTTGCTTCAAGTTAAAGATCAGGTTGGCAGGATTGAAATCTTTCTCCGGTCGCACGCCGACCGGGTATTCCGGAACTTCCCACGGATCGACCTCCGCCGTGGGATTTCCGCCGAGCAGCACGTATTGATTTCGCGAGGGATTGGGATGCCCGTAGTAGCCGCCTTCGACGATACGCACGAGGTCTTCGTCGGGGAATACCGAGTTGAGCGAGGGCACTCCCGCGGCGCAGGAGTTTCGGCTCGACCCGTGCCGTCGTTCTGGTTCACGCCGCCGTACAA
Source organism: Pirellulales bacterium (assembly GCA_963829655.1). Classification (GTDB taxonomy): domain Bacteria; phylum Planctomycetota; class Planctomycetia; order Pirellulales; family JALHPA01; genus JBBDYH01. The sequence continues at coordinate 1,817,348 of CAWHJG010000002.1, read as the reverse complement.
ATTTCCGTTGGAGTGCCAACAGACGCGATACATCTGGCGGAAGCCGGTGGCATAGAGCTTGAGCGGAGCGTCGTTCGCGTGCGGGTCGTAGTTGACCGGCTCGGTCGTCTGCACGTTGAGCGGAAGCTCGCCGCGGTCGAAGCTCGAGTTTCGGACATCGGCCGCGACGACGGCGGAACTTAACAGCGTCTCGGGGCGAACGGGATCGTGACCGAGGCGGTTCATGCTGCCGACGGAAATGTACAGCCGCTTGTCAGGGCCGAACGTGCAGCCGTTCAGGGGATGCCAACCGGACGGCAGACCAACGATGTACTTGGTTTCCACGGCCTCGCGGTCCTGATCTGGCGGTGGGATGGTAATTCTGGAAGCGACGCCGCTGAACGTGCCGACGTCGAGGGTTTCGGCTTTGCGGTCGTCGTACGTGATCCAGGCGATCAGATTCGAGGCGGTTGATTGTGGGTCGAAGGTCAGACCGAGGATCTTCCGTCCGTCGAGCGTGAGGAGCATGTACTTGCCGGTGGAAAGACCTGTCGCGCGATCGATGCGGAGGCGATACAAGTTGCCGTAGTAGGTCGCAACGTAAATGTTCCCATCGGGGCCGATGGCGATGGCCGTCGGCCCAAGTTCGTCGTCGATTTTTGTTTTCGTGAAATGAAAGCCTTCGGTTTGCGTTGGCGCGGCAACCAGGTAGCCGGTCTTGAACGAGGAGCGAAACGGCACGACGGGCCTTCCGTCCCGATCGATCAGCTTGTTCGTGACGTCAATTGTGTAGGTGGTGTCGGCAGCCAATTGGTTGGCGGGTTGGATGTTGACGACATCGCCTTCGATATCGGAACCCAATTGGGCGCGAACGGGTTTACCTTCGGCGTCGAGCAGGCGAACGGAGTCGGCGGTTAGCGTGGTGAGCGTCATGCCGTTTGAAAAATGAACCTGCAACGGTGCACTCACGTTGACCTCGGTTGCGCCATCACGAGGAGTGACCATCACGACGGTTGTGGGTTTACGTGAGTCCACAGCGGACAAGAACTTTTGAAGCTGCTCAAGCTGGTCGGTGTTGATCAGATCAACGTCGGCGTCGCGGAGTTCTTTCCAGACGGCGGGGGATTCAGGCGTAGCCCAGAAGCGAACGATGCGACCGCGAGCGTGTGCCTTGGCGATGATGTCGCGGAGCTTCTTTCGCTCTTCGTTGGGCATTGGACCGTCGCCGGCCCACTTGAAGTTCGCACCCCAGCGGTCGCTGATCATCGGCATGAGGTGCGCCGGCGCGTCGGAGCTGAGGTCGCTCAGGCGGCCGTCGATACCGGCGTGACGGTTTGTCTGCTTGGTGACGTAATCGATGGGGCGGTTGCCCGAGATGACGACGGTGATTGCGCGCTCTTCGTGTTTTCCCTCGCGGGTCGTGGAAAGATTTTCGGCATAATCGGCCAGCGTATCGTGCAGGGCGCGATAGGTCGGTTCGGCGGTGGTTTTGATGTCAATGAGCAGGCAGAAGCGCGGGCCATTCTTGAAGACGCGGCCGTCGTTGGCCGTAACGCGCTTTCGCAGCGGGTCGAGGTACAGCGCTTCGAGCGTGCGCTCGGGTTTCAGGTCGCGGGCATCGTGGGCGACCAGCAGTTTGCCATCGCGGAGCCAGATATCGGCTTCGACGCTACAGAAGCCGTGGTCTAGCGCGTCGAGGAGCGGACGCTGGTGTTCGTAGTCGTTGTGAGCGTGTGCTTGGGGAAGCGGCTGTGGTGTTGGCTGCGGCTCGGCGGCGATGGCCAAGGTGGTCACGAAGAGCAGGTGCAAGGCAATCAGGGAAATGCGTATTTGCACGGCAATTTTTCCCTGCAGTTTACAGGAGGCCGCAGAGGAAACGGACCAATTACTTCTCATCTCTGTCATGTTTACCACTTTGGTAATTCCAATTTCCTGGTAACCACTTTGAATTTGTATTCTGTTCGCGCGAGACATCGAGGCAAACGGAAACTTAATCGGGACTTTGTCTCTCGACGGTTCATTTGAGTCTGGAAAAACGCGTTGGAATTTCATGGTGATGGTGAACTAAGTCGTGGGAATTAGCGAGCAAGAGAGGCACGAACAAAATCGATTTCGGTGGCATTTTTGATGATTTAGGATGATTAACCACTGAGACTCGGAGGCACGGAGAGTGCGGAATACAAATTCGCAAGGACGAAGAGGGATCTCAAAGGAGCATACAGAGACGACAGAGATCACGGAGGAGACCACTGGATTTCGGCGCAGTGGGCTTTTCGTGCAGGGGGGGCCCCGAGTTGTGTGCCGAAAGTCGGTTTATGGCGCTGGTCGAATAGTTCGCAAGTTGGCGTGCGGGTGTGTGTTGTGGTTTTGGATTCATAGCTGGAGGAGCGAATTATCAACAAAGTTATGTACTTGGTCCGTGGTCCGATGTATGAGTGGGAAGTTAGGCGGGAGGCCGGGCAAAAAAGTCTTCAATTAACTGTACGCGACGACATAGTGGACATATAATACAACCACTAGTCAAGAGGTATCGCGGTCCGTTGTGCAAATTCTTACAAAATTGCGGCAAGCGCTTGTTGGTCAAGCGGTTAGAAGATAAGGAAGCCAAGATAGCAAGAGACGGCGGGATTAGACGATCAAGGGTGCGGCGAAGTCGTAATTCTATCCCTTTGCGAGGACGCAAACGAGCGTTCTGAATGCGGAGTGACGGAAGTTTGCCACAGATGACGCGGATGTACGCAGATTGAGGCGGTGGAAGGCGCGGTAGAATGCAGGGACGAGGGCTGCGGCGGAATGCGCTTTGTAGACTAATTTGACTGTTTTGAAAAAGTACAATGCCGCTTTTCCGCCCGGAAGCAATGCACAAACGACGTTGGCGTGACGCAACTGCTCTCGTGTTCTCTCTAAGGAAGCAACCGTGAATATCTTCAAGAAAGCTGATCCCATAGTTGATCGCATCGCGGCGGGCCGGACGGACCTCGTGTTTGACTATGTGGGCGCGGGACATGCCGCGACCGCACGCGATGCCAGCGGCATGCCGCTGCTCTATTGGTGCGCGTATTATGGAGACGTAACCGCGATGCGATTTCTGCTCGCAAATGGCGAGCGGCTCGATTCCATAACGTCGAAGATTGACCTGGAATGTGCCGCGTTCTTCGGTCACTGGCGGTTGTGCGAGTTCCTGATCGAGAATGGTGCTGACGTAAATCGCCCGAACCCGGATACCGCAGAGACGCCTCTGCATGCAGCGCTGTGTACGCCTAACCGGCCGGTTTTCGAGCTCGTGGTTCGCGTACTCCTTGGAGCCGGCGCTGATCCCAACCGCCAGACGAAGCCAGGCGTACCGACCGGTGCATTCATGCGCGATTGCCGCACCAAAGGTGAGACCCCGCTCCATCGGGCCGCAGCGTTCGCACCGAAGTCCACCATTGAGCTCCTGCTCAAGGCTGGCGGCGCGAAGAACATGAAAGATGCGAACGGCGATTCAGCTCTGAGCTGGGCAAGTTGGCATACACGACCGGATGCGATCCTTCGACTGCTTGCATATGATGACTTTCATATTCGTGCTGATCGGGGATCGACATTTGACCACGGAAGCGGCTGGGGTGAGATGGAGCGTGACCTTATGGGGCACCCGCTCATCTAGCCCCCCAGCATCAACGGCCCCCACGCGGTCGGCGCCCACCGGCCTTGTGGCCCCTCAAGCATAAAAGTTGGGGTTGTTGGATGCACGGGCTTATACGGCGTGCGCGGGGATCGACCTTCACGCTGTCGAACTGCAACGCGGAACGGTTTGCAATGGACGAGAACCCGAACAAGGCGCCGCAGGCAGAGTCAGCGCGGAGGCGCGATAGAGTTCGACGGTGGACTGCGCAGCAAGTTTGGGTGGGTTGCGTGTTGGCGGTTTTGATTTTGATCGCGATCGTGGGGGTGTACCCGGATGGCGATTGTGGCGGGGCGGTAGAGCGGCGCAGAATCGAGACCAATTCGTCAGGCACAGCCTGACCTACGCGGCGGCGCAGCCACCGATGGCGGTGAGAGCCCTGGTCGGGCGACCATGTCACAACAAGAGTGGAAGCATTCTCCGAGCGCTGACGCTTCCGGCTCGCCTGAGGTCGCGTCCGGCAGACGCGACCTACTCAGACGCGCTTGACCCATTTGCGGGCCCAGTCGGCGCGGGTGCCATCGCTCATGGTGACGCCAATGTAGTTTTCGGCCAGAAGGCGAACGATGCCGCGCTGCTCGGTCTCGGTGTGCGTGACTCGCTGGCCATGCTTGAGCGTGTGCTTTTGCGGCGCCGCCTTGGCGGGTCTGCGCACTGCTTTACGCACTTTCGCGACGGGTTTCTTGGGCGGCTTCTTTTTAGTCGTTTTTGGCATCGAGTACCATGATGCACCAAGGAGGCGGAAGGTGCAAGGGAGGACGGGACAAGACAGGGAGACAAGGAGAAGGGGAGAGGAGGAGAGCTACGATACAGAGAAACACGTCATTGGATGCTGGAGGGGCCGAAGGAGTATGCGGCCGAGAGCGGCAAAACGCCGTAAATATTGCGCGTAAAGACGAGGTTGACGAAGTCGGCGTGACGCAGGATCTTGCCCTTGGGCAGGATGATCACGTCGGAGTCGTTCAGCCAGATCTCGCCCGCGGGGCAGCGATTGTTGGCGTATAGCAACGCGCCTTCCAGGTCGATCGTCGTGGCCAATAGCCGCCAATCGTCGCCGCGGCGGAAGATGACGATCTGGCGCAGGTTCGCGCCGATGTTCCAACTACCCGCGAGCGCGATGGCCTGCATGGCCGTGGTCGGGGCCTCGAGCGTGTAGCGGCCGGGCAGGCGGACCTCGCCGAGGACGTAGCAGAACCGCGGTGCGCGCTGGTGAAGCACGGGCGTGACCTCGATGCCGGGAACCGTGGCGGCGTAGCGGTGGTCGATCTCGACTTTCAACTCGTCGAGCGTGAGCCCTTGCGCCGGAACACTGCCGATGGCAGGGAGCGCAATCGTTCCATCTGGCGTGATGCGGACCTGCACGCCCTGACCGCCGACGACGCCAGAGCGGTTATCGACCGTCGTGCGCAAGTCTTCGAGCTTGGTGTTGACCTTCAGCGGAGTGACGGTGATTGCCGGCACGTTGGTGTATTTTTGGTAAAGGTCTTCGAGCTTGTCGCGAAGCTGCTGGATCGTGTGACCGGTGGCTTTGACCTGACCGAGCAGGCGAAGCGTGATCGTGCCGTCGGGCTGAACGATGAGATTGCGGTTGACGTTAGGGTCGCCGACCGACTCGACCTGAACTTCGTCGCCAACATTGAGCTGGTACGGCTGCGCGGTTTCTTCGCGCGTAAGGCGGTACAGGCACTCAAGCTGGTCGTCTACGCGGAGGCGGTAGACCGGCACGTGGGCGAACCGTTCGTGACCGACGTATTCGCCGGGACCGTAGGGGCCGAACGAAACGGGCCCGTAGGGAACATAGCCCGACGGGCCGTGCGCGCGAGGGCGCTCACGTGTCTGTGACCGCCGAGATGAACGACGGGTGGCGGACCGCCAATCGTGGCGTAGGCGCCGAGCAGGAGGATGGCCGCCGACGCGATGATTGCGAGGATGATGCGCAGGCGCGGATTGATTTGCGGCGCGGCGAGATCGACTGTTGCTCGCGCGGCGGAAGGGCTCTTGGCTTCGTGCGCCGTCATCTGTGGCATCGAATGTCGTTGGGGCTAGCGCTGGGAACGGGACCATGGCAACCAAGTCGCCGGGCTGGCGGTCAATCTTGGCGACGCGGTGCTGGGCGAGGCGGCGGCAGTCGCTGGTTGTTGCTGTGCACTCGCGGCCGGCGACAGCGCGGGGACCGAGTCGCGGTGAACCTGGCTGGTGCGGGCGAACGTCGTGGGATCGATCCATTGCACGGCGTTCGCACTGGCGACGGCGCCGGGTGCGGCCGGCGCTTGAGCAGCGGACTGTCTTGATTGCTGCTCGGCACGTTGCGCAAGATCGATTTCGCCCAGCTCAAAATGAACCACGGCGAGGTTGTGCCATGCCGACGGTTCGGGCTTGATGCTCACACTGTGCAAAAGCACCGCCTTGGCATCGCGCAGTCGCCCGTGACGGGCCAGGAGAACGCCCAACTCATTGGAGGCCAGCGGGTGCTGTGGCTGTACGACAAGCGCCGCCTGAAAGTAAACGACGGCACGGGCCGACTCGATGCTACCGATGGCGCCTGCGCGGGCGGGAAGCGAGAGCATTTCGAGCTTGCCGAGTGCGTACAGGGCGGCGGCAGCCGGCGCGAGGTCCCCGCCGGCAGAGGCAAGCTGCTCCTGGGCGAAGGTAAAGTAGCGCTGCATCGCGTCGGCCGGAGCGATGCCCGAGAGGTCATCCCCTCGCCTTAAAAGCGGCGTACGATGACCGGCGACGATTTCGGCAACCGTTAGGTTCGTCGAGACGCCGCCGGAGGGTCCGAGGAAGGTCTTGGCTTCGTCGAGCGCCGCAAGCCCGGCGGTGAGCGCGGCGGTGGGCTGTGGTTTCGCGTTGGGAATCGAGCGCGTCGGCCGAAAGTCGAAGGGCTTGAAGGAACTCGGCGCGAGCGGTGTAGCTTGCGCCGCGCTCGGCCATTTGGATGCCGCGGGCGACGTGTACGTCTGCTTGACGCGCGACGGCGAGCAGCTCGGGCGTGGGTGTGCTTGCTCCCCAGGCAAGGATCCCGGTTTCTTCCAACTGGTTCGGCGGCGCGACGGTAGGCTCGCTCGCGTAGGCCGGCTCGTGGTGCAAAGGTACGGCGGACCCTGCGGCGTCGTGTTTGTGGAGGACCGAGGGAAGTACTAATTCCGTGGCGGCGACTTTGGAAGTCTGTGTCAGGTCGAGTGCGACGTGTGAGGGGAGAGATCGAAGATTGTAGCGGGGTCGTCTCGGATCCACTTGCAGGCGGGCCGCCTGCACTACAATATGTCTCGGATTCACTTGCGGTCGGGACACCTGCACCACAAACACCGCTTGCAGCCGGGACGGTTGCACCACAATTGGAATCGACCGGTGGGAGGTCCGCGATCTCCGCCGAAACTTGCACGACGGAAGTAGGCGGTTGGACCAGCACGGGGGTCAGCATCGCGGCGGCGTCGAGCGCCGCGGGCCGTGTTTGCTGGACAGGGGGCGGAGTGATCGATAGCGGGACGGCAGGTCGGTCGCAACCCGCGGTCAGCAACAGAGACAATGACAGTGCGGCGGCTACGCCGCATTGGGGCAAGGTCGTTTGCATCGATCGCTTATCCGTAAGCAGGCAGGTGCAACCAGTCGGGCGCTGTGCGCGCCACGGGATGGCGCAGCGGGACCAATGAGCCGCCACTAAGTCGAATCGTCTAGCGGGAAACGAGGCGCGAAGTGAAAGCGGCGCCGGCGATTGCATCGCGAGATTTCCCTGGCGGAATGGTTGGCACAACAAGCACGGGCGCAGCGGCAACGAGGCAGCAAGGCGGAACAACCGGCAAGGTTTTCGCAGATTGCCAGAAGCGCCGGACGCAGGCGGGACGCCGGCGCTGCAGCTATCAAGAGCAGGCGAGACGCCTGCACCACAAGAGTCTGCACCACAAAAGTTCTAGGGGCGGGCGGCGGGCTCGAGCTTACCTTCTGGGTCGAGGCCGGCGGATTTCCAAGCGGTGTCGAGCCGCTCGGCGGCCAGTCTGACCAGTTCGTCGCGCTTCATCGCTTGCGTTTGGTCCCGGTGGGCTGCGGGAGTCACCGGTCCGTCGTAATCGAGCTCGGCGAGGAACGTGAGTGCTAGCGAGGAGTCGATTTGATTGGTCTCACCCGGGAGGAGCCGCTGGTTGGCGGCGAGCTCTTCGCGCGGCGGATCGGCCGGGGCATCGGATAGATAGACCGCAATGATCCGTTCGGGGGAGAGTTTCTTGACGTCATCGAGCGTGTTTGCGGCGACGTAGACCTGGTACAGGTCCAATACAATGCCGAGATTTGTTTGCGAGATCATGTTGACGAGCGTCACAAGCTGGTCGAGTGAGTTGATGAACTGGAACGCTCGCGGTTCGGGCTCGGACTGAGCGGCGACAAACTCGACGCCGAGCCGCACGCCGAAGTGCGAGAGCATCTCGGCAAGCTCGGCCAGCCGGCGGCGATGAAACTCGAAGTTTTCATGGTACGGCCGCGCGTCGCTGGCGGGGGCGATTGCTGTGATCGCCGGCGTGGCGCCGATCTCGGCCGCCGTCTTGGCAATGGCGGCCAAACGGTTCAGCTCGCGCTGGTACAACTCGTCCCCCTCGTCCCACACCACCGGCAACCGCCAAGCGCCGATCTTCAGCCGCGCGCGATCGAACAATCGGCGGGCCATGGCGGGGCCATGGCGCGACGATGCGTTAAAGAAATCGACGGCATCTAAATCCATCCCTTTGAAGCCGTGAGACAGGGCGAGCTCGATCGACTCGTTTTGACGGCTGGTGATGCCGAGGGCATCGGTGCTCAAGTTGCGAAACATTGGCGCCTCCTCCATGCAGGTTGCCGCGCTGAATCCCCTCGATTGCGGCGAAAGCAAATGAACGGCGTATTATGCCAGAGGATGGCTGGGGATTGAAGGGGCGTCACTATAAAGTCCGAATGACAAAGCTCGAATGACGAATGAATAGCGGAACATTTCGGCTGCCGAATAGCGGTTCAATCAACTATGCTCGTGCGAAATTGCTCCTTCGATTAGCACCAACCGAGACCGCAGGTCGCGTTCCATGTCGCTTTTGCAAGCTATCGTGCTGGGCATTGTGCAGGGTTTGACGGAATTCCTGCCGATCAGCAGCACCGCGCACCTGTTAATCGTGCCGCGGTTGTTGGGCTGGGACGATCCCGGGGCCGCGTTTTCGGCGGTGATCCAGATCGGCACGCTGGCCGCGGTTTTAGCTTATTTTTGGCGCGACATCGTGCGGATTGCGGTGGCGGTGGCAAGCGGAGTGATGCGCGGCCGGCCGCTTGACACGCCCGATGCGCGGCTCGGATGGATGATTGCCGTAGCGACAATACCAATTGTGGTTTGCGGGCTGTTGTTTGAGGACCACATCGAATCGACGCTGCGCTCGCTGTATGTCGTGGCCGTAATGATGATTGCGCTGGCACTGGTCCTGGCAATCGCCGAGCAGTATTTGCAGCGACGCACGCGGCGCGGATTGCCCCTCAAGGATATTAACGGAGCAACGTGGGGCGACGCGATCGCAATTGGAATCGCTCAGGCGCTGGCGCTGGTGCCTGGAACGTCTCGGTCGGGGGCGACGATAACCGCGGGATTGTTTTGCGGCTTTTCGCGCGAGGCGGCGGCGAGGTTTTCGTTTCTCTGCTCGTTGCCGAGCATCTTCGCGGCGGGGGTGTATGAGCTGTACAAGGAGCGCGAGGCGCTTTTCGCGACGCAGGATGATGCAGCTAATCTTGCGGTCGCAACGATCGTGTCGGGAGTTGTCGGCTATTGGTCGATTGGTTTCTTGCTGCGGCTGTTGCGGACGCGGACAACGCTGCCGTTTATCGTGTATCGGCTGGCTCTGGCGCGCTGTTGCTGGCGCTGCTTGCCGGCGGCGCGCTGAAATCGTAGCGCAGCAGTTGGCTAACGCGGGCCGGAGTCGTCCGCGTGGCAGATCGTGCAACTTTGGATGACCTTGTTGCGAGCCGGCTTAGAGAGATGACTTTTGCCACCGCCCGAGTGGCACTGAGTGCAGCACTGGCTATCGAAAGAAGGAGCGGGGTTGTGCAAGTACAACGGAACGCGAGGATCGTCGGAGAGCGGCAGGAAGCGATCGCCGTTGAACTTCCTGCAGACAAGCGGCAACTCCATTCGTTCGAGCAAGAGCGCTTGCTGTTGCAGCTCGGTCGATGCGTGACTGCCTCCCCATCCGGCCAACGCAACGCTGCGGGATCGAATTGCGTCCCCCTCTGGCTTGGCGATCGTGGTCCACGCAGCGCCGACGGCGATTCCCAATAAGACGAAGGCGATCGTTCGCGCGATCCGCAAACGGGCAAGACGCCCGCGATGCTCGCGCCGCAACGGAATTTGAACTGGAACTACAGGTTGCGGCGCGGTGCGCTGGCACGATCGAACTCGATCGTTACTCCACTCGGGATGATCGCCTCGATAACCGGGCAGCGCAGCGCGTCGGCCCGCTCAACGGTCTCATGGGGCGCCGCTTCAATCGGCCGCAGCGCTTCGGCCAGGCGGCGGCACGAAACGCAGTGCGCCAAATGCAACTCTACGGCCACGTCGGTGACTTCACCCGAGGGGAACGGGCCGCGCGTCAGGATGGCAAAGACACGGTCGCAGTGCATGGGCGGGCTGAAAAGGGTCGTTGGTAAAAACAAACCAGCCGCCGCCGACAACGCCAACAAGGTGAAATTATAGTTTCGAGGAGAAACGGCGCAAACAGCGAAATCTCGCCGGAAACGTGCGGATTTCTGAAAAAACTAAGCGGTTGGCGTCAAGTGCACTAGCGCCAAGATGAAATGGCGCTTGAGTCCTTCAGGAAAAAAGAGGGGAGAACAGGACGACTCGGCTACGACCGCATTCCGCCGGTCGAGCACGACGCCCAAGTGTCGTGTGCGAGTGAAGCACGCCTCGCTGCTCAGTTGGCGGCGCGTAATCGAGCCGCCCTGTTCGTCCCCCGGTCGTTTGTGCCAGCGCCTTGGGATAGGCATTGGCCGCAATGTCGCGGTTAAACCTCCTATTCAACCGCGACAGTTCATTCATCGTAAAGCGGCTCTTCCGGTCTGAGCGCGAAAGTCAACTGGACCGGAAATCCTTGTCGCAACGGCGACAGTTGTCGTCGGTTGTAGGAGGTTTGTCGCTTATATCGCCCAACGGTGCGCGGTTACCACGGTCCGCGGATGTAATACACGCCGAACTGGTTGGTGTCGCTGGGCCAGGCGGGGGTGGGATAGAAATATCCATAGGCGCCGGCGCCGCCGACGCCCGGATACCGGCGTCCGAACTGATGGTAGATCGGCTCGACGCGCGTGCCGCCGACCCCCCAGCCGTAGTTCGACTGGAATTCGGCGGTCGGTGGAACGACCAAGGCGTATGGCTCGCCGAACGCCGCGTGGTAGTAGGCGTTGTGCCAGGGCAACGACTGGCCGCGGCAGGCTGCCCAGCCGGCCGCATCGCAAGGCGGCCAATGCGCGTGGGCGGTTGTTGCACAAGCGACGGCCATGAGCAATGCGAGCGCACTGCGCAAGCAGAATACGTTTCATCGGCGGAATCCTTGTCGAATTGCGGAGGGAGGTCGAAAGCGGCAAATAAGGGCGCTTTGCCGCTTTCGACCCAACTGGCAGGCGGGACTGGAGTGCACAGCACGGCGCGGAGATGGGGGCTCCGCACGCAGTGAATCGTTTAATGCCAACGAACGGACGTTCGAGTCAGGCCGCCGTGCGGACCATGGCCGCGATAGTACGTTCGCCGGTGGTGGTACAGGAACTCGTGTGGCAACAACGGCTGGTAGGTGATGTAGGTGTGGCCGACCCAGGGGGGGACCGGCCGCGGCGAGACGTACAACTGCGCGCCGACGGCGCCGGGATACGTCGAGCAGCCAACTGGCGGCGCGTAATAGTTGTAGAACAAATCGGGTCGCGAATAGGGACCGCAGTAGTCGCCTTCCCATTCGGCCTGAGCGGTGGTCGGCAGAGTAAGCGCGCCGCAAGCGACGAAGGTCAGAGCGAGCAGCAAGTAAATCGATCGGGGCATGAGTCGGGACTCCGTTAGTCAGCGAGCGCGATCAAGCTGTGCGGGACGGCGATCTGTCCTACACTTCGACTTATGCCGCTCTTAGCGCTGAATCGCAGCAAGCGGGATATACCAAGGTTTCCTAAAGTGCCGGCATTAACGACAGTGCCGGTGGGCCGAGAAACCGCGTATCTGTATAGTTGTCGAGCATATCGGCGCTTTTCGACTGGCGGTGGCGGGGTAAACGGGGTAACTTTTTTCTTTTGGGCCGATCTTGCCGGCACGGCCATTAGGCCGATTCATGGAGGAAGGGATGGAGCAGGGAACCGATCACGGAGCGACAGCATTGGCAAAAGCTCACGCGAAGAAGGCAAAACACGTCACCGAACCGGCCACTGCCGCGGAAGAGCCCGCTGCTATGCTGGCCGCAGAGGTCAACGGGCATGCATCGGATGCAACTCCGCCTCCTGGGCGAGAGGGTCGCCGCCGGCGAGCCACGGCCCAGTCGATGGCCGCCAAGCAGCGCGATATCTCGGTCAGCGAGTTCTTCGCCAAGAACCGCCACCTGCTCGGGCTTCGACAACCCGCGCAAGGCCCTGCTCACGACGGTCAAGGAAGCGGTCGACAACTCGCTCGACGCCTGCGAGGAGGCGGGCATCCTGCCGGAGATCTGGGTCCACATCGAGCAGACCGGCAACAACCGCTACAAGGTCGGCGTGCAGGACAACGGCCCGGGCATCGTCAAGAAGCAGATCCCGCTGATCTTCGGCAAGCTGCTGTACGGCTCGAAGTTCCACCGCCTGCGGATGAGCCGCGGCCAGCAGGGCATCGGCATCAGCGCCGCCGGCATGTACGGCGTGCTCACGACCGGCAAGCCGGTGAAGATCATCTCGAAGATCGCGCAAGAAAAGCCGGCCCACTACTACGAGATTCAGATCGACACCAAGAAGAACGTGCCGGAGATCCTCAACGGCAAGGGCGAAGGGGTCGACATTCCGCCCGGCGAGAAGGGCGCTGAGATGATCGACAAGCACGGCATCGAGTGGGTGCAGTACGGAACGAGCAAGGGCGCCGGAGTGGAGCACGGCACGCGCGTGACGATCGAGCTGGAAGGAAGTTATCAGCGCGGCCGCGGCAGCGTCGACGAGTACCTGGAGCAGACGGCGATCGCCAACCCGCACGTCACGCTCCACTACATCGATCCCGAGAGGCGAGCGAGCGGCTATTCGAGCGCTCGACCGACGCACCTGCCGCCGGAGCCAAAGGAGATCAAGCCGCACCCGTACGGCATCGAGCTGGGCCGGCTGGTGACGATGCTCAAGGACACGAAGGAGGGGACGCTCACGGAGTTTCTTGACCGGCAACTTTTCGCGCGTCAGCTCGGGGTCGGCGCGGAAGATTTGCGAAGACGGCGAAGCTCAGCACGCGGATGGGTCCGCACCGCGATCGGCCGGCAGGAGGCCGACGCGCTGTTTCACGGCGATCCAAGAAGCGCGGATCGCCGTCGCCCTCGACCGACTGCATCTCGCCGATCGGCGAGGAGCTGATCCTCAAGGGCCTGCATCAGGTCGTGCCGGGCGAGTTCTATGCCGCGGCGACGCGGCCGCCGGCCGTCTATCGCGGCAATCCGTTCCTGATCGAAGCGGCCTTGGCCTACGGCGGCGTCACGGCGACGCAGAAAGTGTCGCTGGATGTGCTCGCGGAGCTGCTCGGGCAAAGCGATGCCCGCACGCTGCGGCAGTTCCTGATCAGCATCGTTCGCGGCCTCGGCAGCGACGCGGCCGACAAGATTCTGAAGCGAAGCCGACCTCGGCACGCGGCAGTCGCCCGGCCGGCTGAAGAAAGCCGAGATCGCGCAACTGCATCAGGCGATGCAGAACGTGAACCTCGCCGAAGGGCAGACGATGAAGGTGCTGCGGTACGCCAACCGCGTGCCGCTGCAGTTCCAGCCCGCGGCCTGTGCGATCACGCAGACGGTGATGCAGACCAACTGGCGGAGCTACGGCCTGAGCCAGTCGCGCGGCGGGCTGCCGAGCGGGCCGGTGACGCTGATGGTCCACATGGCCAGCGTGTGGGTGCCGTTCACCAGCGAATCAAGGAAGCGATCGCCGGCTACCCGGAGATTCAGAAGGAGATCCGGCTGGCGTTGCAGGCCGTCGGCCGCAAGCTGGGCATGTACGTCCGCCGCCGGCAGCGCGTGAAGCAGGAAGGCGAGCGGCGGAGCATCTTCCTGCGGTACCTGGGCGAAGTGGCCGGCGCGGTGAGCGAGATCAACGACGTCGAACGCGAGCAAGTTGTACGAGCAGTTGCTGGAGGTGGCCAAGAAGAAGACGGCCGACGCCGACATGAAGCTCGACGACCGCGGCAAGCCGGTGATCGAGGACGAAGAACTCGACCTGGGCGAGAACGTGCTGATCGTCGATCACACACGTGCCGCTGGACGCAGTGACCGACGCCGCCACCGAGAAAGAGTCAGCAGTCGAACCGCGAGTGAGCAGAGTCGCAGAGATCCTTGATGCATCTGCACTCTCCGGCTCAGCGACTCTGCGGTTCATTAAATCATCGAAAGACCTATGGCAAAACGACGAACAACAGCTGCAACGACTCAACGGCGACAGCGGCAAAGCCAAGCTCACGCCGCGGGATAAGAAGACCCTCGAGCTGATCTCGCGGGCTGGCCGATCGGCGTGACGGACGCGGCCGCGAAGAAGCGCGAGCCGCACCTGGACATCCCGGCGCGGACGCTGTCGAACGTGAAGTTCAACAAGACGAAGAAGATCCTCGAGATGGGGTCGGCCAAGAACCGCCGGCAGCTGTTCAACCTGTCGCAGGCGAAGGTCTACATGCAGTCGCTGCTGGTCGCCAGCGGCTGCAAGCGGCTGATCGACGAGGGCAAGACCACGAGCCTCCGCGGTCTGTACTACATGCTCAAGCACACGATCGAAGGCACCAAGGAAAAGACCTTCGACGATCAGAGCGAGTGCGACACGATCATCGAAGACGTGGAAGTGATGCTCAACGCCATCCGCGAGGAGCTGCACCTGTACGCCGAGAACGCGGGGTCGATGGTCGGCCCGATCACGCTCACCGACACGGGCGACGAGATCGATTGCTCGCGGATGGGCTCCGGCGGCTACAGCATCCCCTCGATCGTCGAGCCCGAGGTCGTGCAGTTCGGCAAGTGCGACGCGAAGTTCATCCTGCATGTCGAAAAGGACACGGTCTGGCGGCGGTTCAACGAAGACAAGTTCTGGCGAACGCACGACTGCATCCTGACGCACGGCGGCGGGCAGCCCCCGCGCGGCGTGCGGCGGTTGCTGTATCGGCTGCACAACGAGCTGAAGCTGCCGGTGTATTGCGTGCTCGATAACGACCCTTGGGGGTACTACATCTACAGCGTGCTCAAGCAAGGCTCGATCAACCTGGCGTATGAGAGCAAGCGGATGGCGATTCCCGACGCGCGGTTCCTCGGCCTGCGGTCGATTGATTTCGAGCGCTGCGAGCTCTTACCGAGCGTGAAGATCAATCTGAACGATCAGGACATCAAGCGGGCCAAGCAGATCGCGGCCTACCCGTGGTTCGCCCACAAAAAGCCGTGGCAAAAGGAAATCGACCTGATGCTTAAGAACAGCTTCAAGCTCGAAGTCGAGTCGCTGATCAGCAAAGACATCAGCTACGTGACGGAGACGTACGTGCCCGAGCGGCTGGAAGAGAAGCAGTGGCTGGATTAGAGCCTTCATTGTCGCCGATCAACAGCAGCGTCAGCTCCAAGAGCGTCACCAGGTCGAGCGCGTTATGGTGCAGGATCAGCTCCAGGTCGTGCGTGCGGCCGGTGCGGACGAAGTCGTGATAGGCCTGCGGAATCCGCTGGCCGGGGATGTCATCCAAGCGGCCGCGGCCGCAGAAGACCCGCTCCAACGTCTGTAGCTTGCAGTTGGGGAGCACGTGCCGCCAGCGGCGGCGAGCGTGATGCAGCATGTCGCAGTGACTCATCGACGGCTGCGCGGATCGGCCCATCCGGTGATACGTCGTCCGATCCTGCACCAGCGGCCAGTCGAACGACTTGCCGTTGAACGTGACGAGCGCGGTTGCATCGGCGGCAATGCTCCAGAGTGTTTCCAGGATCGCGCGCTCTTCGTTGTAGCTGCGGGCCAAGAACTGCTTGACGGTCAGCTCGTCGCCGTGTTGGCGAATCACGCCGACCAGGAAAATCATCGCCGAGCCCAAGCCGCAGGTTTCCAGGTCCAGAAGTAGCAGACCCTGCGGGAACGCCTCGCGGACACGGGCCAATTCAGACTGAGCACGTTTGTTGCGTTTCCCTAGTGGTTCGGCGTCGCCAGGAGCGCCGGGCGAGGTCAGCTCAAGGTAGTCCGACACTCTGCGCTGGTAGACGAGGTGTTTGCCAGAAGGATTCTCGGCCTCAAGAGGGTCGATTAGCGGCAGCGACCGGCGGTCGCAATGCTTGGTGAGCGTGACGACGCTTGCCGGGAACGGCGGGAGCGACTCACGATGCACATGTGCGGCACCGATGCGCGAGAAGTCGGGCGACCAAATTGCGCGCGCGAACGAGGCAGGTGCGAATGCGCTGCCGGCCAACGCAATTGCTTCTGACGGCGCTTGCTCGTCGCATTTCGCCGCCGGTAGAGGCTCGCGGTTCAATTCGCCCAATCGTCGCATCACTTCGTCGCTGAGCATGGTCAGGTTCCCTGCGCGATCGGCTCAGTAAGCACGTGTGAGGCTCGCAAAAGCTCCAGCAGACGCAGTGTCGCTCGCTTGTTCGGCATCGGATAGCCGCGCGTCAGGTCCGGATCGCTGTGAATCGCCGGCCGCAGATTGGGCAGACCCACGCAGCTTGGGCATCCTTGCTCGCACTCGCAGTCGGCGAGCAGCTCGTGACAGATTCGCAGCAGCTCATTGATCCGCGTGAAGCCGCGATCGCTGTACCCGAGGCCGCCGGGGTAGCGATCATAAACGATCAGCGCCTGTGGCCGAGGTTCGTGCTATCGACCACACCACCCAGGTCGCGACTGTCGCACATGGCCACGAGCGGCAATGCCACGACAGCGAGGTTTCGCAAACCGACGAGACCCTCGGTCGCCCGCAGCCGTTCGCTTTTCATCTGGGCGCGCACGTCGGATGTCGGTGAAAGCCAGAACGCCGTGGTCGACAACGTCTGAGCAGGAATATCGACCGGGCCCTGGCCGATGTTCTCGCGCGTGCCGAATTTGATCTTCTTGAATGCCACGGTCTGCCAGGTGACTTCCACATCGCCGTACGCCAGTGAAAACGGCACATCGCGGCCAGCGGCGTCTTGCTCGTCGCGCGGTTGCGTGATCTTGACCGCACTTTCCAAAACCGCCTGCGTGTAGTAGTCCATCTCGTGGCGCTCGACATAGGCGACTTTGCCCTCCAGATCGAGCTGCCGGACGAAGTACGACTCGCCGTTGTGCAGATAGACCGCCTCGGGGTACACCAGCTCCGGCGCGCTGATGCTATCGACGTTGGCGATGACTTCAGAAGCGTCGTGCGCTCCTGGCGCGAATGTCGCGTCCGGCCGAGCAGAGTTCTTGCGGAGCACGATGCTGAACGTGTTGTCGCTCATGTGACGCAGGCTGACGCCGACTGTCGGGTTCGGCGTACCCGTGTAGAAAAACCGGCCGTCCACTTCGGCCAATTCGCCCGCGTCGCGCAGCGCGGCGGCGATCGGCGCGGCGTGCCGGCCAAAGCGTTCCAGGTCGCTCTCGCCAAGCGGTATTTCAAAGGCCGCCGCCTTCACGTGCCGCGCAAGCACGTATGGGTTTTCAGGGTCCACGACCGCCTGCTCGGGCGACTGACGAAAGAAATAGTCCGGGTGCCGCAGCAGGTACTGATCGACCGGGTCATTGCCGGCGATTAACAGGGCAATGCTCTCGTCGTGCCGCCGGCCGCTGCGGCCGGCCTGTTGCCAGGTGCTGGCGATTGTGCCGGGGTAACCGGCGAGGATGGCCACGTCGAGCGAGCCAATGTCCAGGCCCAGCTCGAGCGCGTTTGTTGCGGCGACTGCGCCAACCGACCCGCAAACAGATCCTGTTCAATTTGCGCCGCTCCAACGGGAGGTAGCCGCCGCGGTAGGCGCGCACCGAATCGGCGTGCCGCGAACGGCGCGCCTCTAATTCCTCGCGTGTGTAGCGGTGCACCAACTCCGCTGCTTGACGCGTGCGCGTAAAGGCCAGCGCCTGTGCGTCGCTCTCGACGGCCTCGACCATCAGCATCACCGCGTCGTCGGCAGCGCTGCGGCGCGCGAGGCGGTCGTTGCCGAGCGACTCCGGGTTCCAGAGCGCGAAAAACTTCCGGCCGCGTGGAGCGCCATCGTCGTCAATTACTTCCACCGGCCGGCCAATGAGCTTTGCAGTCAGCTCGCCAGGGTTGGCGATCGTGGCGCTGGTGGCGATGAACACCGGCCGCGAGCCATAGTGCTCGCACACGCGGATCAATCGGCGCAGCACGCAGGCGACATGAGCGCCGAGGATGCCGCGATACGTGTGCACTTCGTCGAGCACCACGAACCGCAGCTCGCTGAAGAACCGGGCGAATTTGGGATGGTAGGGCAGGATCGAAGCGTGCAGCATGTCGGGGTTCGAGAGGACCAGGTTCGCCTCGGCCTTGATTCGCCGCCGCTGCGACGTGGGCGTGTCGCCGTCGTAGACGCCGGCGGTGATGGCGGCGAGGGGTCCCGGGGCCAGCGTCTCGGTTTCCGCGTCGTCGAACAAACTTGCCGATTTGTTCTTTGGCAGTCCGCCATTCCGCACTCCGAGTTTTCCTCGACTGAGCTCGTCGCAGGCCGTACTCCGAACTTGAACTTCTGCTCCGTTCAAGAGTTCCAGCAGATTCTTGAGCTGATCCTGCGCGAGCGCTTTGGTGGGAAACAGGTACAGCGCGGGCCTCGGGATCGCCGAGGCAGGCTTCAAGAATCGGCAGGTGATAGCAGAGTGTCTTGCCGCTGGCCGTTCCGGTGACGACGACAAAGTCGCGGCCGGCTCGCGCGTCCTCTAACGCGGCGACTTGGTGCGAGTACAATCGCTCGATGCCGCGTTCGGCGAGCATCGACGTGAGCGCCGGCGGCAGCGACTCGGCCGGCGCACCGTACTTGCCCGGCCGCTCGGGCAGCATCTCGACATGGGCAAGCTGTCCGGCGTAGGACGGATTATGCTGAACCCGATCAAGAAACGCCGCGACATCCATGTGCGAGACCTCCGTGATTCGGCGCAGGGCCGGGAATCTGAATCGACTCCGTTCGGCAATAAACAGGCGTCTAGCTTAAACGAGCGGCGCTGCAATGCAAAGCCCGGCTGCGGGCATGGCGTCGAACGAAGTTAGGCGGAATAATGACAGCGAGAGACTACCCCAGGGAGTTGGACCGCAAATGACCGCAAATGAACGCAAATTGGCAAACGCGCGACCGTTCAAAGTTGGCGTTCGCCAGCTCATGCTTTTGTCGTATCTGTGTCTATCGGCGCTCATCTGTGGCTTATTGCTAGTCTCGGCCATCTCGACGGCGCAGCGCCGAAAACTGGACCGGCTGGCGCGGCCCGCGCGGAGACGGGTCGAGCAGTGAGACCAACGTGCCTTTGGAATGGTCGGGCAAAGAAGGCGGTCAGCAGAACATCGCTTGGAAAGTCGAAATCCCTGGCCGCGGCCACGCGTCGCCGATCGTCTGGAACGACCGCCTGTTCGTAGTCACCTGCGACGAAGAGCGGCAGGAGCGGCTGCTTCTGTGCCTGGACCGCGATACCGGCGAACCGCTCTGGCGGCGCACAGTGCTCCGCTCGCCGTTGGAAAAGAAGCACGTGCTGAATAGCTTCGCCAGTAGCACACCGGCGACCGACGGCGAGCGCGTTTATGTGACGTTTCTTCAGACCGACGGGACGGAAGGGCAGAACGCGCGCGAGACGCCAGGCGAAATGGTGGTGGCCGCATTCGACTTCACCGGCCGCGAGGTCTGGAAAAAAGTTCCTGGCACCTTTTCCAGCATGCACGGCTATTGCAGCAGCCCAGTGCTGTTTGAAGACACGCTGATCGTCAACGGCGACCACGACGGGGATGGATATCTGGTGGCGCTCGACAAGACGACGGGGGACGTGGTTTGGAAGACGCCGCGAGAGAACAACACACGCAGCTATTGTGCTCCGCTTATCCGCGACATCGACGGCCGCACGCAGATGGTTCTTTCGGGCGACAAGTGCGTGGCCAGCTACGACCCCCGCGATGGCTCGCGGCATTGGGTGATCGACGGGCCGACCGAGCAATTCGTGGCGTCGCTGGTTTACAACGGCAAGTTGTTGTTTCTCACCGCTGGTTACCCCGACAAGCACATGTTGGCGATCGATCCGCGCGGCAGCGGCAATGTGACCAAGACGCACATTGCCTGGCGAACGCGCGAGGCTTGCTCGTATGTGCCGTCGCCGATCGCGGCGGGCAACTACTTTCTGATCACTTCGGACGAAGGCATTGGCAGTTGTTTCGACGCCGAGTCCGGCAAGCGGCTGTGGAAAGAGCGGTTGGGCACGCACTATAGTGGCAGCCCGGTGCTTGTGGAGGGCCTGGTTTACTTCACGGCCGACGACGGCGTGACGAAGATTGTCCGGCCGGGAACGAAGCTCGACGTGATCGCCGAGAATCATTTGGTCGAGAACTGCTATTCGTCGCCGGCGGTGTCGCAGGGCCGGCTATTCGTTCGGGGCGAAAAACACCTGTATTGCATCGGCGGCGCTGATGCTGGCGCGGCTTTAAGCAAATGATCACACGCCGCTCTCTCTCGTGGCCGATCGCGCTTGGCGTGACGATGATCGTGCTCATCGTCGCGTTGACGGTGAGCTGGATCATCGTCACGGTGCGTTCGGCTTTTGAAGGCGAGACGCCCGCGCTGTACTGGACGATGCTCGGGGTGGGCACGACATTTCTGTTGCTAATGCTTGCCGGCGTGGTCCTGTACTTGTTCATCTCGATCAAGGCGGTGGCGCTCAACCAGCGGCAATCAAACTTCATCGACAGCGTGACGCATGAGCTGAAGAGCCCGATTGCCTCGCTGAAACTCTATCTGCAAACGCTCTCGCGGCGCAAGATGAGCGAGGCTCAGGCCGCGGAGTTTCACCACTCGATGCTGGAGGACCTGGAGCGGCTCGATCAGTTGATCAATCACTTGTTAGACGCGGCGCGGATCGATCGCAAGCCGGTGGACGCACCGTTGGAAGACGTTGATCTCCCGCGACTGATTGCGACGATCGCACAAAACACCTGCCAGTTTTATCGCCTTCCGGAAGCAACGGTCGATCTACGGCTTGAGCCGATGGTGATGCACGCGCGGCCCGCCGATCTTGAGATGATCTTCCGAAACCTGATTGATAACGCGGTGAAGTACGGGGGCACGCAACCGAAGGTCGAGGTGGATCTGGGTGCCGAAGACGGTCGCGTGACCGCGCGAATCAGCGACAATGGACCGGGAATCCCCGTCAATCTGCGCCGCAAGGTATTCGGTCGTTTTGTGCGCGTCGGCAGCGAGCTGGAGCGCAAACAGGCGGGCACCGGGCTCGGCCTGTTCATCGTGCGGCAGCTCGTTCGCCGCATGCGGGGTAGAATCAGCGTGCGCGACCGCGGTGACGGGCCGGGCACGATCTTTGAGGTTCAATTGCCGAGGAGGCTCGAGACCTGAGCTCAATGCAACACATCCTGATCGTGGAAGACGATCCGCACATCGCCAACGGCATCCAGTTCAACCTGGAGTCGGAAGGCTACTTCGTGACCACGGTGGCTGAGGGACCGCAAGCGCTTGCGGTCTTTGGTCAGCATCCGGGAGCGATCGACTTGATCGTGCTGGACTTGATGTTGCCGGGGATGAGCGGCTACGCGGTGTGCGAGGAGGTGCGGCGGCACGACGTGGACATTCCGATCCTGATTCTTTCCGCGCCACGCTCACGGAAGACCGCGTCCGCGGCTTCAACGTGGGCGCCGATGTCTATCTGCAAAAGCCGTTCGACCTGGAGGAGCTGTTGAGCATCGTCCGCAGCCTGCTTTCGCGGCGAAAGCGCAAGAGCGGCACGGAGGAGCCGAAGCACGCCAATGCCTTCGACGGCCGCGTCTATCGATTCGGCCGCGCGGAGGTCAACTTCGACAGCTTCGAGGTGAGCGTGGCCGGAGAAAAGCTACGCTTGTCCGCATTGGAGATGAAGCTGCTAAAGTACTTCGTCGATCACGAGGGTTCTGTGGTTAGGCGCGGCGAGCTGTTGGCGCAAGTCTGGGGAGTGCCGCAGAGCATCACCACGCGAACGGTTGATAACTTCATCGTCAACTTGCGCAAGTATTTCGAGATCGACCCCAGCCAGCCGAGGCACTTTCTCAGCATTCGGGGCGCGGGTTATCGTTTCGTCGCGAATGGCGAGGAAGCGAAGAAGTAACCGCTGGCGAAGGCCGATTGCTGAAAGCTGAGTGCTGAGAGCCTACTCCAGCATCGCACAAATCGACTCTCGCGTCACCGGTTGAATCACTCCCCGCTCGCAAACGATCGCCGTAATCAGCGGCGCGGGCGTGACATCGAACGCCGGATTGCAAACGCCAATGCCGTCGGGCGCAGTCTGCCGGCCGAAGCCGTGCGTGATCTCGCGCGGATCGCGCTGTTCGATGGGAATCTGCTCGCCGGAATCGATCGACAAATCGAATGTGCTCGACGGCGCGGCGACGTAGAACGGAATCTGATGGGCAGCGGCCGCGAGCGCCAAGCCGTAGGTTCCAATCTTGTTCGCCGTATCGCCGTTGGCCGCTATCCGATCGGCGCCAACGACCACGGCCTGCACGCGTCCCTCGCGCATTACCTGGGCGGCCATCGAGTCGCAAATCAGCGTCGTATCGATGCCGCGCTGCTTCAACTCCCAGGCCGTCAGCCGCGAGCCTTGCAAAAGCGGCCGCGTCTCATCGACAAATACGTGCATTCGCTTGCCCGACTCCTGCGCTGTGAATAGCACGGCCAGCGCCGTGCCGTAATCGGATGTGGCGAGCCCGCCGGCGTTACAATGCGTGAGCACGCCTTGGCCGTTTTGCAAAAGCGCGGCGCCGTGCCGCCCGATCGCACGGCACATTTGCCGATCCTCCTCGCAAATCGCGTGTGCTTCGCTTAGCAGCCGTTCGGCCATTACGCGCGCGGTTACTTCACCGGCCGCCGGTTCGGCCACGCGCTTCATACGCCCAATTGCCCAGACAAGATTCACGGCAGTGGGCCGGCTCGTTGCGAGATAATCCGCAACCTCCCGAACTCGCTGGCGCATTGCGTCGGCGTCGCCATCGAGCGCCTGTTGCACGCCGACGCACATGCCGTAGGCCGCGGCAATCCCGATCGCCGGCGCCCCGCGCACGCGCAATGAGCGGATCGCCTCAAACACAGATTCCGCATCGCGGCAGTCGATCTCCGCCATTTCTGTCGGCAGCCGCGTCTGATCGATCAGACGCAAGTGACCGTCGATGCCCCCCATCCAACGGAGTGTCGCGAAGAAGGTCGCGTCGTTCATGCCTGGCAACCGCCCATCAACCCGCAGCCGCAAACCGCGGGCTGTATTTGATTCCGAATGTGGCCGCTACCGGCTGGTTCGTCACTTCGCCGTCGATCACATTGATGGCTCGCGCCACGGGGCGAAGCGTTGCGGCCGCATGTTCAAGACCGAGATTCGCAATCTGCAACACCCACGGCAGCGTCACATTGCAAAGCGCATATGTGCTCGTGCGGCCAACGGCACCTGGCATATTCGTGACGCAGTAATGCACGACCTCTTCGACTATGTAGGTCGGCTCGCTGTGCGTCGTGGGGCGGCTGGTCTCGACGCATCCGCCCTGGTCGATTGCCACGTCGATGATCACACTGCCGTGCTTCATGATTTTCAAGTCTTCGCGCGTGATCAAGTCGCGGCGCCTTGGCGCCGGGAATCAAGCACAGCGCCGATCACCAGGTCGGCTCGCGCAAGCTGCTCGCGGATCGTGTGGCGATCGCTAAACAGGCAATCCACGTTTGGCAGCGTCACGTCGTCGAGGTAACGGAGGCGGTCCATGTTGATGTCGAGGATCGCAACATCGGCGCCAAAGCCGGCGGCGACCTTGGCCGCGTTAGCCCCCACCACTCCGCCACCCAGGATCGTGATATTCGCCGGAGCAACACCGGGCACGCCGCCCAAGAGTATCCCCCGGCCCATCTGCGGCCGTTCAAGATACTTCGCGCCTTCTTGGATACTCATCCGGCCGGCAACCTCGCTCATCGGCGTCAAAAGCGGCAGGCGACCTTGGTCGTCGCGCAGCGTTTCGTATGCCACCGCCGCCGCGCCGGTGGCCAAAAAATTCTCGGTGAGCTCGCGATCGGCGGCAAAGTGAAAGTACGTGAAGAGCGACTGTCCGCGCCGCAAAAGCGATAGCTCCTGCGGCTGCGGTTCTTTAACCTTCACGATCAACAGCGCCTCGGCAAACACCTCGGCCGCTGTTTCGACGATCCGCGCCCCCGCTTCCTCGTAAAGCGAATCCGCCAAGCCCGAACCCACACCTGCTCCCTGTTGCACCAGCACTCGGTGCCCCGCGGCGCACGAGCTCTTCCACACCCACCGGCAACATGCCGACGCGATATTCATCGCGCTTGACTTCCTTCGGCACGCCAATGATCACGGCCGGCTCCTTCCTGGCTCATTGCCAGTTCATCATCAAACGACCATCCACTGGCGACCATTGTAAGCAATTCCCGCGCTGCGAACACTCACAAGGGCGCGGCCGGCCGAACAGCCGATGAAACAAGCCCGCGATTGGTCGCGGGCTTGAGTCGAGAATTTATAAGGCGGTTGGCAGCAGAGTGCCAGGTGTTCGCTATCGCACGATCCAGGCTGGCGAGTACACATACCAGCTCGTGTTCTCTTCCGCTGTCGGCTTGGCCCACTTCGAGAAGACGTGCGCCGGCTGCACGATCAGCTTCTTGCTGCTCATCGAGCCGGTGAGCTTCACATCGAGAATGCGCACACCCGCCCATTGGACGATCGTGTACATGGCGTTGTTGCCGTTTCCCGAAACGCTCTCGAAGATGGGTATGATTCGCGTCTGCCCGATGATCGCAGCCAGGTCGTCCTTGGTGCCGGCGCTGATTCCGGTATCGCCATTGAGCGTCAGCTTTCCGTTGGCGTCAAATTCCAGTGGTTTCCCCAGAGCGTCGAAATCGGAGGCGGCTGATCCCATATCGGATCTGGCGGCAAAGGTCCGAAGTGCTGTTGTTGCTGCTGCCGATGTCGACCGTTCCCCGGTTGCCCGGCGAGCCGGTGCCTTGCGGGAACAGGTTCACCTCGCGAATCGAGTCACCTCCGCTCTGGACCGTATTGGTCGCAGTACTCCAGCGGTAGGTGTCGGTGCCGCCACCATTGATCATGTTTGTCCAGGTCTGCTTATCCAGCGCATAGGGGAGGATATCGATCGTGTCGCCGTTAGTCGGCTTCTTGAACCCATTCAGGTTCTTCAAGAGCGCCGCGGTGGCTACCGCCTCGGTGGCCATGCTCCCGTACCCAAGCGCCTTGCCGAAGAACATCGGCACTTCGCCGTTCTCAGTGCTGTCGCGGTCGCACGCGCACTTGAACCGCGTTGTATTTCGTCGGATCGGATGTATCGAGCGTGCAATTCGGATCGGACGGGTTCGATAGGTAACCGACGACCATGTCGCCGTCCGGCGTGTTCGCTGAGTTCGGATCAATCGTCGGCGCCGAAGCACACACAGTGTTGGCCGCCGCGTATTCCACGGCCTTCGAACGGGCCTCGGTAATGTCGTCCGCCAGGTTGATGGCGGGCGTGATCAATGAATTATCATCGATCAGCTCCCACGCTGCAGCGATACACGCTGCGTCGGCCGATTTTTGCAGTTCGACCTTGGCGTTCTGCAAATAACCGATATCGATGCCCATGGCCAAGAAGGCGACCATCACAATCATAAAAAACCCAGTCAGCACCAGTATGTTTCCACGGCGGCGACTGTTGGAGAGTTTAAAGCTTCGACGTTTCATAACTTGCTCTCGGCAGTTCAATTTGGCGGTGCTTGGTATACAAAAACCGCCGGGGGCCAGGGCAACAAGCAAATTGCGGCCAGGCTCCCGGCGGACCGGCGTCAATTAGTGATCGACTTCGTGGTCCGTATTGTCTTCCAGGAGCAGATTCCCAAAAGTGTCGTAGTAACGGACTCGAACAATTTTCAGGCTCAGAACTGCGCTGGCCGCCGAAGCCAACCCCTGAATGCGCGACCGATACGGCGGTAGTGTACCCGTTGAGGCTCAATAGGGTGCTGTTCAGCGAGAGCTTGATGTTGTCAACGCTGTCGCCGAAATTTCCCCACGACGTGCCATTGCCGTCGGCCACTTTGAAGTGCACCTTGCCGCCCTGTAGCCACATGCGAGTCGTCCACGTGACAGTTTCGCCTTCATTCTGAAGCGTGGTGCCGGCATGATCTGCGCACGCTAAGCCATTCCTCGCCGTTCCAAGCCTGGAGCTGAAGCCCGCCCTCAGTGAAGTCGGGAAGCGAACCGTAATTCAACTCGAGGGTCGCGTAAGTACCGTCAATGTGATTGACCGGAGAAATGACGCAGGACACCTGCGGACCGACAGTGTCGGTATGTGGCTCGATCACCACCAGTTCCCAGTCCTCTTCCACCTTCATCACACCCAGCGGCAGATCCGCCTGCGCCGTTGGACCCAAACCAACCAGTCCAACCGCGACTACTGCACAAACCAGGGCAAACGCTCTTAAGGAACCAGTGGCTAACGTTCGCATCGGCTTTACCTCCGGGCCAGCACGAGGTGCGGCGGGGCTGGCCATTTCAACAACGAGCGTGACTGCGTCTATTGGTCGAGTGACCGACAACGATGAGTCGTTGCGGAAGGCTTATGCAACCTTCCAATAGAAAGCCTTCGCTAGCTTTGCCACGTCGTCAAAGCAATTTGCACGGAAACTTGTCCAAAGCGAACGTCACCATGTAGATTCCACAGTCATAAAAGGCAAAACCCCCTGGTGCCCAGCCCAGGGGGTTGCGAAAACGAGACATGGGTTGATGTGTTGCCACCATCGACACGGCGGCATGATCTTCGCCAAATGCTTATCGCACCAGCTTCAGCGGGCGGCTCGCCGCGACCTGACCAAAGATCTGAAGCAGGTCTTGCTCATACTCGGAGCCCGTCTGCCCCCTGGGACATTGAAGTGATACCCGCCGGTGGTGTTGGCCACTTCCTGCATCAGCTCACTATCGGCGCCGGTGCCCAGACTGATCGTAACGACCGGCAGCTTGGCGCTGGCACACGCCGCGGCCTCGTTAAGCACGTACTGGCGACCCGTGGCTTCATTCGTCGGACGATTCGGCAGACCGTCGGTCATCAGCACGATCATCCGAAGCGCTCCGGCACGCGCATGGTTCTGCAACTCCAATCGTGATGTGTGCAGTCCAGCGCCAATATTGGTGTACTGGTCGTAGTGTCCCGCCTGTGGGCCCTGAAGCATCGTGTTGACAGCGTTGTAGTCGTCGGTCAACTCACGTTCCAGAATCGGCGTGCGTCCGCGGCTCAAGCGACGAGCGTCTCGCAGCCACATAGATGCCTCCTCACGGAAATCTTCGAGCTATTGACCGAGCGGTCTGGGTTGATAAGCAGCCGGCACATGCGTGCTGGCTTTAATCACAACCCTATGTCGAGATTTCCAAGCTGGAGGCGACTTTGAATTATTTTTCACAAAGTCGTCTGCCCGCCAACCGTCTCAATCCAATCAGTCGCTGCTGCCGTTCTGGGCAGCAGCGACGGTGAAACAACCCGCGGGTGCAGGGCTATTTCACAAGTTGCATGGCCCGGCCGGAGGCAATCTTTTCAAATACTTCGCGCAAATCGGCTTCATACTGAGCTCCGGTCTGACCGCCCGGAATGTTGAAGTGCACTCCGCTGGTCATGTCGGCAACTTGTTGCATTAGCGGCACATCAGCGCCCGCCCCCATGCTGATCGTCACCACCGGAATCTTGGCGCTGCGCAGGCCGTTGCTTCGC
The DNA here is from genome assembly GCA_963829655.1 of Pirellulales bacterium. Lineage (GTDB taxonomy): Bacteria > Planctomycetota > Planctomycetia > Pirellulales > JALHPA01 > JBBDYH01. Next base: position 1,789,644 of record CAWHJG010000002.1, on the reverse strand, counting down.
TGAGCACGAGCGCCCGAGCCGTGGCCTCGTTCGTCGGCCGGTTCGCGATTCCATCGGTCATCAGCACCAGCATCTTGAAAGCACCGGCGCGGGCGTTGTTTTGTAATTCGATCCGTGACTTCTGCATTCCCGCGCCAATGTTGGTGTAGTGGTTGTAGTGACCAGCCTGGCGGTTCTGCAGTTTCGTATCGATGACCGTAAAATCATCCGTCAATGGACTTTCGAGTACAGCGGTCTCATTCACCGAATTGTAAATCGACAAGCCCAATCGATCGTTCGTCTGATACGAATTCATGAACGACAGGAACACCTGCACTGAATCCTTCAATGCTTCCACCGGCTGGGCACTGACGTTCTTCAGCGACGGTGTCTCGCTGTTCATCGGCCGGTCCACTAACCAGTAGTGGATCAGCGTCATGTATCCGTACTTCTTCCGGTAGCCGGCGTTGTTCAGATCGGCATTGTTCTTCACGTGATTGATGAACTCGTCCCAGCTTCCCACCGGGTACGGGTACGGAACGCCGTTCAAGCCCAGGTTGGTCTTGATCGTTGAGTTGGTCGTCGAGCTGATGAGTCGCGGGGCGAACGTCATGTTGCCGTACCGCGGCTGGCCCAACTCATTGTAAATCTGCTGCAGGTTCGCTTCGATATGTGCCTGGCCCAGCGTGCCGCGCGCGGAAAACGTGCTGTCGTCGTTCATCGAGGCCGAGAAATCAAGCGTCAGCATGATATCGCGCGGCTGAATCTGCGCAATGGCCTCTTCCTGGAGGTCAAAGTCTTTCCTGCCAAAAATGCGAGCAAAGAACAGCGGTTGATTCTCGCGTACTGCGACGACCCGCAACGCCGAAGGACGACTTTGGCTGGCGACGAAGCTTTGCGTGCCCGGATCCCAGTTGCCAAGTTCAACTGTGATCTCGTCGTCACGAACGTCACGTGCGCCGACGCGATTGGCCTTTACGAATTGCTTGACCATCGCTTCCGTCGCTGGCAGGCCCTTGACGAGCTCTCCGGCGCCGCCAACGTGCCCGCGTCCACTGCGCGGCGCAGCTCAGTCTTCGTGCTAAGGATGTAACCGATATCGACGCCGTAGGCCACCATGCCCAACATGATCGCCATCAACAGCACGGCCAGCACAATCACAGCGCCGCGGCGCTGTGAACGCTGTTGCTGCCGCGCCTTTCGAAAAGCTTGCGCGTACATAAGAACCCCCTACCGAGAAGTGGCACCAGCAATTTGGTCGCATGCGTGTTGCGAACCGCTGTGCCGAAGCAGGAGAGGAGTGGGGCGACCGGTTCTGCCCGTTACAAGTCTTTATCGCCGCCAGCAGCATCCATGCAGCAATCTGCAAACACGCCGTAAACGATTTGTAAAAGACGTGACGGCGGAATCCTTTTCCGCCATCTGAAACATAGGTCGAATCGGTCACGCGCGCCGCAGAAACGTCCGGCCGCTCGCAAGTAAAACGCAACTGCTTGCCAATTCAGAGTCTGCGTAAACGCCGTGATGATGCAGTTTCGCAACAAGTACGTGGCATCTGCCGGCTGCGACCTTGATTCGTAACTGCGAATCCGTGGCTACAATCCCCGCCCCTGCACAACCGGATTCGCGAGCGTGCCAATTCCGTCGATCGTGATCTCGACCGTGTCGCCCGCCTGTAAAGTGAAATCGTCCTTGGGCACAATCCCAGTTCCGGTGAGCAACAATACGCCCTGCGGAAAGCTGTTGTCGCGGGCGAGCCAGCCGATCAAATCTTCAAACGTGCGGTGCATCTCGTCGATGCTGGTTTCGCCGGCAAACACCGTTTTCTTCTCGCGCTTTACCGCCAGACGGATCCCAATTTCCTCCCGCGGCGGCATCCCCTCGACCAGCGTGATCCACGGGCCCAGTGCACAACACGCGTCGTACACCTTCGCCTGTGGCAAATACAGCGGGTTTTCCCCCTCGATGTCCCGCGAGCTCATGTCGTTGCCGACCGTGAAGCCGACCAGCTCCATCCGCGAGTTGAGCAGCAGTGTCAGCTCGGGCTCGGGCACGTTCCACTTCGCATCGGCGCGAATGCGCACCGGCTCGCCCGGAGCTGCCACGCGATGCGGGCTGGCCTTGAAAAACAGCTCGGGCCTGGGAGCGTCGTACACCAGGTCGTAGAACCGCGAGGCCCCTTGCGACTCTTCCATCCGCGCGACTTTGCTCCGCTTATAGGTGACGCCGGCGGCCCACACCTCCTGCCGGTCGATCGGCGCTGAAAAGCGTTACGCTGGCCAGCGCCGCTCGCTCGCGTGACTGGAGCGTTCGCGCCGCCTCCGCCGGATTGTCGCTCTCCAACAGGTCGGAAAGCGTGCGATACGTGTCGTTCATTAACAGCGGAACGATGGCGACTCCGTCCACGATTCCGATCGTCTCGCCCCACGTTCCGTACCGAATTTTGGCTAGTTGCATTTACAAATCCCGCGAAAAGACCCTCACGATTTCAACACAAACCGATACTTCTTGTCCTTCCACTCACCCGCGTAATCCACGCCGATCCGCGCCGTCCGCTTGACCTGCCCTCGCTTGACGCGAGAGCCGCGATCCTCGATCCACAACCCGCTCGCGGGCTCGGCCAGAGTACCGTAAAGCCGCTTGTCGATCGACAGCTCGCGACACAGCTTACCTGGGCCGGTGTACTCTCCAGCTCCTCGGAATAGCACAGCTTCCGGCGTGCCTTCCTCACCCGTGACGATATTGAGCATCCAGTACATGCCATAAATGAAGTACACGTACCAGTAGCCGGCCGGTCCGAACATCACACGCGTCCGCTCGGTGCAGCCGAACCTGCCGTGACACGCGAGGTCGTGCGCTCCGACATACGCTTCCGTTTCTGTAATCACGACCGCCTGCTCGCGGCGGCCAACGCGACGCACCAAGTGCTTTCCCAATAACTCGCGCCAACGACCACCGCCGGCCGGGCATAAAACTCGCGGGATAAAACCGCTCCTTCGACCACACTCATGCAGTCACTCCGCAGTCCTGAACCCTATTCCCCAATCACCTTCACCAGCACCCGCTTGTTCCGCCGCCCATCGAACTCGCCATAAAAGATCTGCTCCCAGGGTCCAAAGTCGAGCTTTCCCTTGGTGATCGCCACGACGACCTCGCGCCCATGATCTGCCGTTTGTGATGCGCATCGGCGTTGTCCTCACCGGTGCGGTTGTGATGGTAACGCTCGGGCGAGGGATCGAACGGCGCCAACTGCTCCAGCCACTTTTTGTAGTCCTCGTGCAGCCCCGGCTCGTCGTCGTTGATAAACACGCTGGCGGTGATGTGCATCGCGTTCACGAGGCAGAAAAACTCACAGTCTCGAATTCTTTCTTAATGGCACGACGGCAGTAAACGGTCGCGTCATTCCCCAATGATCTTAACGAGCACGCGCTTTCGACGCTTACCATCAAACTCGAAATAGAAAATGTGTTCCCACGGTCCCAGGTGGAGCTTGCCATCGGTGATTGCGACTACCACCTCCCGTCCCATGACCTGTCGTTTGAGGTGAGCATCCGCATTGTCCTCGCCGGTTAGATTGTGCTTGTAGCGCTTGGGCGAGGCATCAAACGGGGCAAGCTGCTCCAACCACACTTCGTAGTCCTGATGCAAACCAGACTCATTGTCATTGATGAAAACGGATGCGGTTATGTGCATCGCGTTTACCAAGACGAGACCATCGCGAACTCCACTTTCGGCAACCAATCGCTCTATCTCGTAGTGAATCGAGACGATGGCCCGACGTTGGGGCACCTCCATCCAGAGTTCTTTCGTCAGCGTTCTCATCGAAATCAGTTCCCATAAGAGAGTCTATCGAACGGTCGAAACGCCCGCTACGACCTCGCTCAGCGGCTTGGCGAGTCGAAATTGAGTTCTAGACGCGAGCGACCCATACCAGATTAAGTCGTGCAGACGAACCGCTGCACCTGTCAATCTCGGGAGCCATGCAGGTCATTCGACGGTTCCACACGCGCGAGCAAATGGCAGACGAGCAGGATCGCAAGGCGAGCTTGCCACCGCAAAGGTGCATTCCCAAGGATTACATCGATCGGGCGTCGTTTGATGTTCGAACGCGGATAAAACAGGAAATTGAACATCTCACGAGAGCCGAATCGTGCTGCCAAGAGAGAGATTTCGAAGACCTGTGGGAAATTCTGGACGATGAGTTGCGGCACAGGGTCAAACCGCTGAAGGAGTACGGCTTCACGGATGATGCGGTCAAGGAAATCGATGGAATGAGCGTTTGGTGGTATGTCGGCCAGCGTCCGAATTATCGAGACTGGGACGAGAAGGACGACGGTTGAACGACCGCGATCCCAAGTTTCGACTCAAGTGGCGCGAATGGCAGACGAAACGACTGCGGCTCATCGGATAATTGCAACAGTTTTTAATCAAAACGTTTGTTGTATTGTTGCCACATTGCCGTATGCTCGCCATAATGCTACCACCAGTTTTTTCCGTTCATCGTCTCGAAACAGGATGAACAAAAGCCAGCCCTAGACCTGCGAACAATCACGGGCGATTCTCGATCGACGTGGAACCCCGCGTTGTCTCACAGTCTTGCCTCCACCCGCTGCACAGCGGGCCGGGGTAGTCGATGGATCGACATTGGAGTCGGAGTTCCAATTCGAGCATGGGAGCACACTGTGGACGAACCGATCCTTGATGGCGATGACCAGCCAATTGTGAACGAACCGATTTTGGATGGCCGCGATGAGCCATTCACGACCGAACTTCTGTCGGATGAACTGGCAAACGACAACGCAATAAAATATCCACCTCCCCTCGGCGACTGGCCGCTTCCATTGTGCCATTGCCATGGGGCACCGGAGCTGATGAGAGGAATCAAGGTGTATTACGACTTCGACTGGGAATCGGAGTTTGGTCACACAAAACGGATTTTCCCAGGTGGCAAGAGTTTGGCCACATTACTTCTTGCGGGACCGAACGATGGGAAGAAACTCGCCGTACTCCTGACCATACGCGACGATGAGATCAAGTCGCCAATTGAAACGGCACATGAACGAATCTTGGTCCTCCGAATTAGACAATACCGTCAGTACGACGGGACCGACCGAGCATTGGCATTCGTCGCTCGTAGAGTTATCGACGAAGTGGGCATTTGCGGCTTGCAGAACATTCTTTATACCGATGAGCAGGTAGATGCTTTTCTCCTTGACGCTTTGGATAAGGAAAAGCTGGAACGACTTTGGAATACGAGTCCGAGGCATCGTCAACTCCTACTAAAATTGGTTAGCGCAGAACTGTCTCTCGCCCCACAGCGCGAGCCCGCACGACATCGTTCGGGCGATTGAGCAGCTAAAAGACCTCGACGCTGACGGCGTTCATGCGATCCTCAAGGCCTTGTACCAGCGGAAGCAAGACCCAACACTGTTCGACGAAATAATCGACACACTGTTGGACGCTCCAGTCGTTGTGCGATGGGTGAGCAAAGAGCCGGAACGGAGTTCCCTTGTCTACGGTGGCCTTGTCAAGCTTGGTATAGCTTACGACGGGCCGATTTCTGTCAGCCGAGCGATTGAATCGTTGTCTTCGCTTGAAAGTATCGGCGGACCAGAGACGAAGGCACTTGTTACTCTGCTCAAGAAGTTCGATGAGGAGGGGCTCCAAGAGATCCTTTGCGAAAATCTTGATCTAGTTAAGTACCTCGCGGAAAACGCAATAACCAAATCGGACGTTGTTGCCTTCGGCTATCGCAAGACGCAGCTTGAAATTTTCGACCGGCTTCTAAATGATGATGCCTTCTTTACAGACAAGCAGGCCGAGTGGGGGAAGCGAACGCGCGAGCGCTCTTGGCAGCATTTTTTCGAGATGAATCATTGGATTTTTGGTTACGGCTTAACCTACGTATTTACTTCCCCCTTAGATGACAAGAAGCTTGAGCAGGTAACCAGCGGCCATCAATTCAACAAAGCGGGCAAAAGGACCGATGGGCTATTGAAAACCAAAGGTGTCATAAGTTCGCTCTGCTTTGTGGAAATCAAACATGATCGGACTGATCTGCTAGACAACAAGAGCTATCGAGAAGAGTGCTGGCCGATTTCGGCGGAACTTGCTGGAGCCGTTGCGCAGATTCAAAAGACCGTCCAAAAAGCAATCGAAGGACTTGACCCAAAGGAGGAGCTATTCGACAAAGATGGCACTCCGACTGGCGAAGTCGTACATCTCTACCGACCTCGATCGTTCATCATTGCTGGCAGTTTACGGGAATTCCAACGCAAACACGGGGTCAATCAACAGCAGTTCAGTTCATTCGAGCTATTTCGGCGTGAACTCAAACATACTGAAATCCTGACCTTCGATGAATTGCTGGAGGTGCGCTGAAGTACATCGTCCAACATACGGGTGCCGTTCAAGGAGATTCAAAATCGCCTTGCGAGTAGTAATTCATTCGCGTTCTGTTACGACTGCATGGACAACTTTAACGATCTGTTGTAGAGACGTGTGAAAAAATTCTCGACTCGGGTTAATTCGGTACGCTTCCAGCTTTTGATGAATCTCCTTTTCCACCGCCGCGCAATCACCAACCTCCCAACTAGCCAAAATACCGAATGGTAGTGGGACCCCTGTCGCCGAACTCAGTTCCCGCAGCTCGCTTCTCGACAATCCGTCGAGTCAAACCAATCTTGTAAATCTCAAGGTCGTGCGCGGGAGATCTGACCACATAGACAGTTCCCGGATCCGGCCCACGCGGTACCTCTATTACCCTCCGAAGCAAAAAAGCCTCTGGGCTGCGAGCTGACCAGGATTCTTTTTGATTGACCCAAGTCTTTCCGACTATTGGATTCCCATCGGCATCTTCTCCGATCTCACTAGGCCCCAATGCTTTCCAGAATCCAGTCGATTTGAATTTGAGATCAGGCGGACTTACAGTGACCTCACTACTCGTCTCCTGGATTTGTAATATCGGTAAACATCGGACTGTCCGCTCAAACCGGCACTCGTTTACTCCCAATTCCCGCATCGCATTTCTAACCACATCCCCCGACTTCCTAGTCTCAAGTTCAGTCTTAAATACTAACTGCTGGACTGCCGTTGCATGTGCGACAACGGTCACTGGAAGATAAATTGAAGCGGCGAGTGCCGAGAACAAGTTATCGTATCGGCTCAAGCCGTTTAGGGCCGTCGTCTTAAGCTCGTCCTGCTCTTTTGCTGGAAAGTCCTCGTACTGTGTCGGATCATCTGTGAATATCTGATAGCTCTTACCGTGATCAATCGCCACATACCGTACGTCGTGTTTTTTTCCAACGACGTTCAATCGGGTGAGGACAATTAGGCGCGAGTGACCAGGATATTCCTCAAGATACCGATCCGAAACGTCAAGTTCTGGATCGGCGGCAAGTCGCCGCCCTTTCAGAATTGGCAATCGAGGTCGCTTCGATTTGCGCAACCTCTTCGTCGGACGGATAGGGAGGATACTCGCCAGCAACTAGCATACACGACAATTCGTTCTCATGCCGGACGAGCGACACTCCTGCAATTACGAGAGTTGACTCGTCACCAGCGACTCTCAACCCACCGTTTTGGCTCACCATATTGAATGAGTAGATCGTGGACTCCTGCATTACATCTCTTAGTAGCACTGGATCGTGTGGCATGCCACTATGTTTATACCAGTCAAAATAGTCGTCAGCACTAAATAGATGGTCGATCTCTGGACGCAAGTCGAAGAGGGCAACCTCCACGCTATGGACTAAGAAAGCTTCAACGATGTTGAACGATGACGGAAGAGAATGCGGACCATGTTGAACGAGGCGATTCGCGTATTCCAGAAAGTATCTCCGTAGAGTTCTAGCCATTACGAGTCCAGACCCTCCCCAAAAGCGCGTCGCAATGAAATAGGGAATCAGCTTTTGCAGCCTTTTGAATTTGATCTGAAATCCGACATCCATTTCCATCGCGCGCTCTAGTCGCGCTCGAGCCGACCCAGGGAGCTGCCATTCCGGAGGCGGAACAAACTTTGAGAACTCGTCCATTCGCCGTTCATGGGGGGACGCTGGCTTCCAAATAATCGGTGGAATGAGCGGCCCGCCTATTAGCTCTTCGGGCAGCTTCGGCTGTGTTGTAGATCGTCGTTTTCTTTTCCTGGCCATGCGATTCCGAATGTCGTTTACGTCGCAGATTCATTGCGCACGACGCGCCTCCTCTAGCCTCGCCTTAAACTCATTCACTTTGTATGGAGCAATGTAGACGTACTCGACCACGGCGCAAAAAAGTCGTCGATGACAGGGACAAATTCCCGTTCGACCTTTTCATCGCCAGCATGAGAACCGATGTTGCCCAGCTGCCTCAAGGCATCGGTCATAGTCGCGAGCGTTTGCGGAATTTCTCCGCGGTCAGCGAGTTGCTTGAGATTCGCGGCGAGAGTATGACCAGTCGCACCACGGTCTTTGCAAACGGCTTCAAGGCTGCAACGAATCTGGTTCGCAAAAGCGTTTGGAGCGCGACTCTTTATCAGAACGGCCTCGGAGTAGTGTCGTTTGACTTCGGCCGGAACAGCGTCGTGCAGCTCTCCAGATGAGGGCCAGACGCGAGTGCAGTCATCTAAATCGAACAGAAACGGCCCCACATACGCCCTCGCCGGATCGTACTCTCGATATAGCAACGCCTTTTGACATGTTTCGCACTGGGTCAGAATGTAGTTTTCAGTGCCCCGACTGTATTGAGCGCTATTTACAACACCACACAATCTTTGAGGGGCGGTGTTGCCACAGTGAGGACAGAAGTCGATCACATTATCGTTCGCCACAAGAAACCTCCTTTCTAATACCGACACTCTCTCTTTCCGAAGGCTTTGTTGAGTCTACGTTCTACCCCTACTGAACGCGCATAACAACTGCCTCGAATTCCCCATGCAATCTCCTCACGCCCGCTTGCCGCCTACCCTCCTTTCAATTATGACTCGGCTCTACCGAGACACGCGCACTCGCGGGTTTGCCGAGGATCGAAACTCGTCGCAAATGTAAACTGCGAGTGGTACTTCACGATCGCGACGGGCTGCCTGACAGTCGCTCTTACGCGTGACGATGCGCTCGGAGTTTTTAAGCGAATCGACACAATGGCCGGCCGCCCGTCAGAGACTGATTGATGGACTCCAACAATTGGGAGTTTACAAGGCATCAACTCAGTAGACGAACCGAGCGCAAACGGTGCAAGTGGCCTCGGATGAGCGTCAGACGTGTTGCGAGTCGTCGCCGCTCTAATCCGCGTCTCTAAACGCACGCTCAGAGCCCGAACGATGGACGTATCCCGATTAGTAATACACAGAGGGCAATTGTCAGGCACCACCACAATGGAGGACACGATGGCAAAGACAAAACGGCAACTCACGACGCGGATGAACGACTACGAGCAGTTGAGGAAAGACCCAGAGAAGTTGACTGAGGCGTATGAGCAGTTGAAGAAGGGGTACAAGAAGTTAAGGGCAGAGCGCGCACGCCTCCTAAAAGAGACAGCGAATCTTAAAGAGGAACTGCGCAGTTTCATGCGCGAGCACAATCTACAGGACCGAGTACCCGAACTCTTTCGGGATGAGCCAGCACTGAACCCGAAATAGGGAACGAGATATGACTAAACGGACCACACTGCACCACAGAGTCGGTCAGGGGAACAAATCCGGAAAGACATGAATGACGGGACGGCGGCTGATCCCCGCCACAAGTATCCCCACTTGCAGACTGGAAAGCCCTCTCCCGGTCTGCAAGGGGGATCCCCGTCAACGAGGACGAATCATGCAAACAAACGAAATCGCGTTTTATGTGCCGACCGAATTCGATTCATCGACCGTACCCAAGTCGCAGCGCGACTATGCCTATTACTTTCTCAATCTGTTGCACTGGAAATGGATTTGCTGGCAGTCAGACAGTCGCGGCTACGCTCGTCTTAAACACGATTATCTGACTCGAATCATCCCCAAGTCGATCTGGCCCGACCTTCGTGATTCGCTCTGGGGTGATGGTGTGATTCAGCGCGATAACGTCTACGACGAGGGTCGCAAGTGTTACGGCTATCGACTCCACCCAAATTATCGACAGGCTCGCAGAGTCGTTTGCAACAACGCTGTGCTCTGCAAAAGGATTGAGCGCGTTCTATCGACTTGAGCACGTCGAACTACGCCCGATTCACCGCTGGCTCGAAAGCAAGCTCAGGCTGATTGAATTCGATCTAGACCTTGCCCATTCGATCATCAGGACATTGCAGCCTGACGACGATGCAAAGATCAGCCGCAGGGAATATCGGGCGATACTTCGCGGGTCGTGCCAGAGGTTTGCAGATGGAGAACTGTATTTAACGTGCGACCGCTTCGGGCGTGTTCATACTCCGCTTACGTCGCTTGCGAAACCGCTGCGCTGCTGTTTGAGCGTCGATGGGGAAACGCTAGTGGGACTCGACCTAGCGAACTCGCAACCGCTGATTGCTGGAATCTGTGCTCGCCAGTTCTTCAATTCCGCAAAGGGCCGGCAACGACTGTTGCAACGCTCGTTCAACAACCAAGCGAACCCGTATCGCTTCCGCCAGTCGATAAAAGAAGCTCGTCCTAAACGACTCGGAGTCGAGCGCTACATCGCGCTTTGCGAGGACGGGCTGTTCTACGAATCGCTTATGCAGGAAGGCGACGACCGAGATCGATTCAAGCAACGATTCTATCCCAACGTGTTCTTTGGCGAGAATCACTGGCGAAGCTCGCTCAAGGAACGATTCGAGCACAGGCACCCAGAGGTCGCGGAGATGCTGCGTAAGATGAAACGCAAGGAGTATCAACGCTCAGCGTGGCTGTTGCAAAACATCGAGGCAATGCTGTTCATTGACTGCATCGCGAATCGAATCAGGAGCGAGCGACAGGAATTACCGCTTTTCACAATCCACGATTGCCTGCTGACCGTGCCGCAGGACATTGACTATCTCGCTTCCGTAATCCGAGACGAATTCGCGAAGCTCAGCGTTGATCCCACACTCAAGAAGGAGACCTACAATGAAAACCATCACAGACATTCACGATGAAGCATCGCGCACCTCGCGAAGGCGAGACGGAACATGCGCAAGCTCATGGCACTCTCGGATGATTGGACTGCGAAAGCCGTTGTCGAGGCACAGTTCAACGACGTAGAGGAAGTGTGTCGAGACTTCGCAAGATACCAGTTGCTTCTCAACCGACCTGCGACTGCAAGGTGACGACAAGCGTTAGCAGGTATGACACTCCGCGCTTTTTCTAAGTTGCCAAGAACGCCAGAGTTACAAATTTCTTTACGTCGTAATAGGCTACTGATATGGGTTATATGTCAAAAGATGATTTCCTAGTTTGAACTGACAGGCTGTGAAGCGTCTGACGACTCACACGCTGTCTCTCGTTTGTATAACCCTTCAAAGACACAGACTGCTTTAGGAACAGCGATAAGAAAGTCCCTGATGATAGTTGCCAATGCGACTTGCTTCTCAGTGTCATCATCAAAGAACGTGTCATTGACCATGTGGATTGGTCGTCTCTCCTTCACGCTTGAATTTCCCGTGCAAGTGGTCTTCGGACCTTGAGGCGTTAGGCTCAAGACTGCTTCACCACGGCTAGCCTTCAACGTTGTGGGACCATAACCACGAACTTCGTTCACCGCAGGGTTCGGAGGCGTGATCCCATAACGGTGAAAGTCGTGAATCCGAATGCGCTCGATCAAGCCGTAGTAGGGCAGCTCAGCAACAATCAACTCCTCGGCCGCCTTTCGATCCACAGTCAACTCCCCACGCGATGCTTCCTCGAGCATTAGCTCTGTGATAGCCCGGCAGGAATAGATCGACGCGAGCAGAATCCTAAACCGATTGACGGGCTGCGGACAGTGCATCGCACCGTTGAGGAAGTAACCCGCGCAAAGAAGTGCTCGCGGATTCCCTCGTGGGACGTTTCTGGCATCGGGATCTGTATTTGTCCCGCTGTGCTATTCCCTCCATCTGGATTTGATGGTTTGCGAACACCAGCAACCAATTGATCGAGCAAAGTAGCCGATCCAGTCGGTTCAACACTCTTGCTCACGGCGGGCTTGCTTTCGACAGCAGAATTCGAAGCGGCGTCCTTTGCCGCAGATGCCAACGCGAACAGCTCACCACAAGTAGCCGCATTCTCCGGTGCGTCGGCTACTGCCTTTCCAAGATTCAGTACCCAGAAGTCAGGAATTGTTAGCGGCGAGTCCTTTGTGCAATGTCCACCAAACTGACCGAATAACTTTCCATCGACGACTCGCGACTCATGGAGGGTAACCTTGTCCGCTATGTCAGCTTCATGCACCAAGTTGCAGCGTAAATGCTTGTAGATAACGTCCTCAAGCGCTACCTCGCCAATCATGAACGTGATGCCCTTTTCGCAGGGCTGTCCGCTGCCAGTAACAATCGTTGGTGACACCTGCTTTATGAACGTGGTAAAGGCTTCTTTGTCCGGCACGGGTTTTGGCAGTCGCATTCGCGACGTGGCGGCCGCAGCGATCAACACCTGAATCCAAGCCCCCTCCTTCCGTCCGTGCTCCCACAACAGAATTGCGTCCTCTAGACGTTCGCGAACACTCATTGCGCTACTCCCTTTGATTTAGAAGGACGCCGAATTCAGAACACAGGTTCACCACCCCACGATTTTATCGCGTCCAGACGTATCCCGGAGACCAATAGGAACCTATCCCCTTGTGGCTTAATGACTTATGCCGTTTCGAGTGTCAACGGATCAAAATTCCGACGATCGATGTTGGTGCCTATCCCGACTAGTAGTATGAGACCACAATATTTCAACCGCCAAATTGAAAGTGCACTTTCATTTTGAAATCAGGAGCGAACGATGCACGACCAATCAATCGAGCAACTCGGTGCAGGAGCGCGACAAGAATGCACGCTCGGAATCGAGGTTGCACAAAAACAAATCCATCACTTCAAACGCAGCGGCGACTTTCTGCGCGAACTCAAAGAGCGACTTGGCCACGGCACATTTGGACCGTGGATCAAAAGCAAAGCGAACTGGCCCTGGTCGCACGTGTGGGCAAATAGGCTCATGCAACTGTCAGAGAACTGGGAACTACTGAAAGACACGATTCCTGACAGCGGCATGATCGGGGTCGAGGGCTTGCTCGCGACACTCAATGAGAAGATCGGAAGCGACGGACAGACAGAGCGCAAATTGAATGCCAACAAAGCTCGCCAGTGTCTACGCAAGCTCTTTTCCATTCGAATTGATCGATGGTCCGACGAAGTGGTGCTTTATCTGTTCAATGCGAAGTTTGGAACTAACGCACTGGTGCACTTCCTCGATGACTTCCATAAGTCAATGGCCGTATGTGCCAAAGACAAACTCCGAGAGGACGAGGACGAGCTTGAGGAACGCGCAGCATGAGGACAACGACTTTGACGCAACTGCTGATGGTTGATTCAGGTGCCTACACTTATTGGAAGAAGGGCATTGAGATTGATCTGCGCGACTACCTCTCGTTTTGCCACGAATACCCTGACGTTACCTACTTTGTCTCGCTTGACGTGATTCCCGGCACCTACCGCTTGAGGGCAACGCTGACGAAAGACAATATCGAGCGGGCGTGTCGTCAGAGTTGGAAGAACTATCGCGAAATGATCACTGAGCTTCCAGCGGACAAAGTGATTCCAGTATTTCATCAACACGAGGATGAACGATGGCTAACGAAATATCTCGACTCCGGAGTGAAGTACATCGGAATCAGCCCCGCGAGCGATTGCACAACGGTCGAGCAACTCAGATGGTTAGAGTCAATCGAACACCATTTGATTGATCGCGCAGGACGGCCCATGGCGCAAACGCATTGCTTCGGTGCCACGAACTTTGACGTGTTGAACTACTCGCAGTTCTATTCGGCAGACTCGGCGTCTTGGAAACTATCGGCATCGTACGGTGAAATTTACGTCCCTGCGTTCGACGGTCATGCCTTCGACTATTCGAAGCGACCCGTCACGCTTCCAGTCACACCTCGATCAAGAAAGCGACGATTTCACATCGACACCATTCCTCGATTCGCTCGCGACACGGTGCTCCATTACCTCACATCCTGTGGCATCGAACTGGGGACGTACAAGATCATTAACGTCGCCGAGAACTACACACTGCAAGAGGGAGAGGATTGGGTGTCACAAAAGAAAGGCCGCGTCGTGAGATACAAAACAAAGGGTGTTGCCACTGCGTTCGAGGAATGCGCGAAGATCAACGCTCACTTTGTGAAGGAAGCAAACGCTGTGCTGCCCATCGACCATATTTACTTCGCAGGCTCACCGATGAATTATCCTCTTGAATACGAACTCGCAAAAAGACTCCTCTCCTACTACGACCTCAAGAGCCGCTCGTATGACCGCTGCCTACAAGAACACCTACGGCTGATTTCTTTCCCTCAACTCCACTCGGTATAGATGCACTCATGGCGACGAAAACCACAATCAATCCGAACCGCACTCTATGACTGGGCGAAGAAAGTCAAAGTGGTCGATGCTAATCCCTGACGATGACACAACATGGCCGCAGCAGATCAGGAAGCAGTTAGAGACACGCTCTCTCCGTGAGTTGTTCAAGCAATACAACTCGATCGACCAGAAGGAAATCGTCGAGCACTGGGAAGTTCGTTCCGTATTCGCAGACATTGTTGACCATGCGCGAAGTGGGAATCGCAGGCTTCCATTGCACGAAGCAGCTTCCCGGTCATTCGTATGCAGTCACTGGTTTGCGGCTGCTGAAAATGGAACAGCACCATGCGGAGTTCTTGACCTATCTCCGTACTACAAAAGTCACAAGCAAGGTACTCTGCAAAGCAATAGAAGCGAGATTCGGCGAGTGGGACAGTCACCTTGATGGACCGCGCGAAGGTCGAATCGCGATCTGTCTCACGCGGGGCTGCGCATGTGGCATCGACGGAGAGCCACTCGTGCAGAAATATGGTGGGGAAGCGATTTGGGCTCTCTTTCCGGGGAAGGGAGGGGTTGATAAAAGAGTGTCAGACCTTCTACGGAAACTAGGTGAGCCTGTTGTTGTTGAGTGCCACATGGATTATGCCGCAGTCACCGTCGAAGGATCGAACGACAATCTTGGACGCGACTCGTAAGTTATTTTGCAAAGACCATCAATCCTGAGTTCAATGAATGGGACATAACTGGTTACACAACAAGTGCGATAACCTCAGACCGTATTGTGGCCGTTCACCCGTACTTTGAGTTTCGTGCGCAATATTGTCCGACGATACGTCCGGGCTGGCGATATAGCGAGTGACAACACAACTGTCTCGAATTGTCACACAAACACAGCCACGCCTAACCAACCTCTACTCTCACGCCACTCCGATGTGAACTAAAGGGTCTGTGATTTCAGCAGAATCCGACCCTCTCTTTCTGGAAGTTCTCGCTCCCCCTAAGGACGAGTCTAAAACCCACCCATCGTTGACAGCTTCCACCGGCTGGAAGTACGGTGTAGTGGTATTCTGTTCCCTACACTCTCAGCAAGGAGAATCAAGCAATGGCAACGAAGACAAAGACCCCTGCGAAGAAGCAAGCGAAGTCCACGGCGCAGCGAGCAACGGTGCTCAGCTACAGCGTAACGTCAGTAGGCAAAGCTCTAGGTGCGAAAGGCTGGGAGACTGCTGACGCTGTGCGAGCGATCAACGCTCTGTGCAAAGGAGAGGTCGCAGCATCCACTGTGACGACTGCAATCTCGGATGGTCGAAGCGCGAAGTACAGAAAGGGTGCTGCGAGTCTCACGTCTGCTGAGCTAGCGCAGCTAAAGAAAGCGGCTGCTAGGTGACGCTCGTCTTGCGCTTCATGATTGCCTCGGCTACTACACCTGTGACAAGACCGAACAGCACAGCAAAGAATGCCTGCCCAATGGACTTCAAGACGAAACTCGAAAGTATGGATTCGTCCAATAAACTTTGCTGGCGGGCAACTTGAGGTCTCAGGTAAGCAGGAGGAGGAGGAGGAACAGCAGTCGGAAGGTAAGCAGGAGGATTAGCAGGATCAATAGCTGGATAGATGGTCACAAAGTCCTGAGCAGTAGGAGCGCACTGAACGTCATCACGAGCATTTGCCTCCTCCTGAACACGCGAGGCGAATTCATGGAGCGCTCGGGTTGTAACTAGCTCCATCCGGAAATAGACGCTGGCGCAATATGCCAGCCCAAATGCAGCGAACGTCACAAAGAACGCTCGGTGTTCACGCGAGAGAATCGCCGCTGCAATTGACCCAGCGAAGATCATGTAGGTCAGCGTCAGAATCGACGCTTCCCACCAGGGCGTTCGAAACAGCATGCCCGCGACGTAAACCGCAGCAAGAGCTACGACCGCAAGCAGCATTCGCAGCGAGAACATAACGCACCTCCCATCACGTCAAGCGTCCCGGTCCCACTATAGCCGCTTAACCAAGAATCAAGAAGGACAAATCCCATGCCACACGTGGCAGTTTATCTCAGGATTTCGACACTCGATCAAGAGAAGGGCATCAAGTCCCAAGAGCACGCGATTAGAAAGTATCTCGAAGGACACGGTTTCAAGAATGTGAAGTGGTATCGCGATCGTGTCTCAGGAGCAGCAACAAAGATGCCACAGCTAGATCGTTTGGAAAGAGACATTTTCTATGGGCAAGTCAACGTTGTGGTTGTCTGGGCTCTTGATCGTCTCAGTCGCAAGGGAGCGCGGGACGGATTGAACTTGATCGGCAAGTGGCTCGACAAGGGAGTCAGGATTGTCTCACTGACCGAGCAATTCGACTTCTCAAACGAAATTGGGGAGACGATTGCTGCGTTCTGTTTCTCGATAGCGCGGATGTATCGAACTCGACTCATTGAGAACACGAAGCGAGGCATGGCAAAAGCAAAAGCCGATGGAAAGAAGTTCGGCAGGCGTCCGACTCTATTCGCAACAGACATTCGCAAGCTACGCGAGCAAGGTCTGTCTATGACTGAGGTCGCAACGAGACTCAAGAGCACTCGACAGGGAATCTACAAAGCCTTGAAACGGGAGCAAGCCATCGCGAGTTTAACCTCTCAGAGAGCGTCGTAAACTTCCACGAACCATACTGCCGCAGCGCTCCGTCGCGCAGACCACGGTTGTTCTTTGACGTAGTAACTCGCTTCTATGTGTCTTCCGTCGCAGCGAGTTGACCGAATGTCCGCAACCGGGCGGCGAGTCCCTCCCTACACGCTGAAAGTGTCGACGTCCCCATGGTGGAACTGAAAAGCGCCTCCGGCGACTCGATATGCGAATAGGGCACGAATGTAGTATGCACCCGCCGGCAAATCCATTTGTTTGCGCCACCGGCGAAATCAGTATTGAAGCTTGCTCCTCCCGGAGACTTAATCCCTGTGCCTGGACCGTGTCCTTGCCAGGAGAAGAACGATTTGTAGACAGGGTTGAAGCTGGGATTCCTGGCGATTTGGTAGGTGATGCTCTCCACTACGACGTTTTGTTGCCCGATCGTAACGTTGCTTTCCTTGTAGGTCACTGTCACGCTGACCAGAGCTTCTTTCTCGTGCGGTGCTTCGCTGGCGTTCACGGATAACTCCTTGTTTGGCTCGCCTTCGGCTTGCGTCAGGTTGCGACGCTCGCAATAGGGGGCATTCTAAGCGCGAATTAGTGCCGGATGCAATCGCGAGCGAGGGCTGGCGAGAACTGACAATGAGCGGCAACACCCGCTCGCTGGTAGGGAGCGAAAAGCTTCCCGACTCAGACAGGTGTCGCACGAGCGACTCGCTACCTTCTCAGAGCCCGTGAAAGCGTGGCATTGACTCTCAGCCACTGAAACCGCCAGTCGCGCAATTGCCGAGCTTGTAGAGCCTCTGTGTTGCGCAGTCGAGGTCAGCGTTCCCAGTGCTGAACTTATTCTTCTCCCGGCTGGCGACGCTCAAAAAAATTCTTTGGCTAGCCGTTGAAAATTTCGTTCGGTATCTCTACTGATTAGAACGAGACGCGAGAACACCGTGGGAGAGAACGTCGTGGGATACAAGCAAAGACATTTGAAACCCGCCGACCCCTCGATCCCAGACAAGTTCGTCCCGAAGTTCTTTGCGGACCTCGATTCGCGTCTCGCGATCAAGAAAGAAATCACGCATCGCCTGCATCGACTCAAGTCCGACACGGGCTGCGACAGTTACCAGAAGGAAATCCTCGCACAACGCGCTGTCTTTGTAGCGCTTCAGCTCGAAACGATTGAGGTCGAAGCAGCGGAAGGTCAGAAGTTCGACATCGGGTCATACACGCAGTCGGTCAATTGTCTCATCGGTCTTTTGCGAGTGCTTGGCATTCCCAAGTCGAGAATGCAAGGAACAAATCTCAAAGCGTACTTGAAGGAGCAGCGCAGCGCTTGAACATCGTCAAGGCCATCAAAGACGAGAACTTGTTTCGACCCTTTCTCGGTGATGACCTGACTTCGTGGCTTAACTGGATTGCTGCGCTGCGAGTGCTGTACGGGTTGCGCGTTTCCCAAGGTTCGTCGGAAAGTCGTCAAGCAATGCACCGGTAGGACGCGCTTTCCTGATGGGGAGTTCGACACCGCTCTTTTTCTAACTGGCCGTCGCTCTGGGAAATCACGAATCGCGGCCGTCATCGGAGCCTACGAGGCAGCGTTAGCGGGGCATGAGCGCAGGCTGTCAGTGGGAGAGGTCGGGGTGGTGCCGATCATTTCCCCGACAAAGCAGCAGAGTCGTGTCGTCCATTCCTATCTGCGAGCAATATTCAAGACGCCACTTCTCGCTGCTGAGGTCGTGAATGAGACGAGTACAAGCTTTGAGCTTCGCAGCGGCACTCGGATTGAAGTGATGGCTGGGGACTGGCGAACGATTCGGGCTTTCACGCTGCTTGCTGCGATTGTCGATGAGGCGTGCTTCTTTGGCCTCGATGCTGAAAGCTACGTCAAGTCCGATACCGAGTTGATTCGAGCGCTCAAGCCCGGCCTTGCGACAGTCGGCGGGAAGCTCGTTGCGATTTCGACTCCGTACGCTGAAAAGGGCTGGGCACACCAAACGTGGAAGCGACACTTTGGAAACGACAAAGGAACAGCCCTCGTCTGGAACTGCCCAAGTCGCACGATGAATCCGACTCTCTCGCAGCGAGTCGTGGATGAAGCGCTCGCGGAAGACCTCGCAGCAGCACGATCTGAATACATGGGTGAGTGGCGTCAAGACATTTCAGCTTTCCTGCCACGCGAAGTTATCGAGCGACTAGTCATTGAAGGCAGGACAGAACTACTTCCCCAGCGAGGCACTTGGTATTTCGCTTTTGCCGATTTGAGCGGAGGGCGTACGGACGATGCAGCTCTCGCCGTTGCCCATAACGAAGGACGAGTTGTCGTTGTCGACTGTGCGAGACGATGGAAACCCCCGTTCAATCCTCATCAAATCATACAAGCTGAATTGGTGCCTATGCTCAAGCGCTACGGCATCCATCGTGTGACGGGCGACAACTACTCTGCTGAGTTTGTCTCAAGCTCCTTTGAGTCGGCGGGGATCCATTACGAGCGCTGCGACAAGACGGCCTCAGAGCTATTCCTCGAGTTCATCCCACGCGCTTGTAGCGATTCGATCGAACTCCCCGACGATGAGACTCTCGTCAGTCAACTCGCGAACTTGCAACGACGGACGCGGAGCGGGGGACGCGACCAAATATCGCACGCACCGGGTGGTCATGATGACTTGGCAAATGTCGTCGCCGGTGTTGGTTACGTTGCTTCCATTCCACACGTCCCAATCGGGGCGATGCCTAGAAGAAATCGCGTTCAGGAGCTTTCTCTATGACGAGAACACAACAATCGACATCGCGCGACGACTTTCGACATAAGCATGGTGATGACTGCATCACGATCGATGAATGGCTCGTGTTTAGCGATGGGGCGATGATGCAAGTCAACTCCAGCGGCTTGATGAAAGAGCCTCCTACTGAAAAGAGCGAACTGCTAAAGATTCAAACCCGATATCATGACGCGCTCTTGCGGCGTGCTCTTCACAGATCCGAAGAATTACAACGCGAGCTTGCTAAGGAGAAAGCGAGAAACCGACCGCCGCCAGTCAATCCGCGCGAGCAGTTCGCAATGAAGCATGGCAACAACTCGATCGACGTTGGCGACGGTTGGCTGCTGTTTTCAGACGGGGCGATGATGGAACGCACTGGTCTCGGTGTGATGCGAGAACCGCCATCGGACGCTTATGACCGAAGCAAGCTCGTTGTCGAATATCGAGAAGATGTTTTGCGACGTGCCGTCAACGAGTTCGATTTCCAGAAGCAGCGTTTGAACTCACTCGCGGCAGCTAACTTGCGTAGCGGATACGGACCACCTGACGAGCGCGAAATGCTGATCCTAAAGCAATTGCAGAAAGTCGTTCGTCAGCGTCAGAAGGAACTCGATGAAGCGCGAAAGGAGCTTGTTTCGCATAAGCCCGCACACTGGCGACAACGCGAGGCCGGCGACGCTCGCAATAGAGCTGCAAATGCGAGCGTGCTTGGCGAGTTACAAAAAATAAAAGTCTGACTTGGGGTAACAACTAAATAGGAGTTACGAAGATGAACGTCACGAATGTCAAAGGCTCCATGCGATTGAGCCCAACCTGCCTTCGCATGACCCGCCGCGACAACGGTCAGAACGTTGACTACCGCGGAACACCCGAGGACGTGGACAACTTTGAATACAATCTGCATGACTTTATGGAAAAAGTCGGTGCGCGAAATGATCACGCTCTGATACTCAATTCAGTGGAAGACGATGAGGACGGACTTGCGTTGCCGCCGTCAACTTTGAACGCCAGCGGCGAATCTCGATTGACTCACGGCCCAATCATTCGTGGATTGCCTGACGAACCGCTGCCTCGAATCAATCCGACTCCATCGTACTTGGGAGCGAATGAAGGAGAGGACGATGATGACAAACCTTTACCCATGCCGAGCACGTTCAATGAGGCTGACAGACAGGCTCTGTTCGCTTCAAGAGCGGCTGGAATGGGTCAGCACGTACAGAACCACCCTAATACTGTTTCCAAGGCGACACAGCGTCAGTCAGACCAGAACGACGAGGAGGAAGTGTTACCGCTCCCGCGAGCAAGCTATTGAGTTCAGTTTCATCGGCCGAGGGCGGCGAGTTGCGAGGGGTCACTTCCCCCTTGCGCAGGTTGGAGACACTCGGCAACCTCAGAGCCGCCCCGGTTTTTTGATTCAGTCCACTAAACGGGAGTGTTAGCGTCGTCCGTTGATAACAAGTGCAGCAATCATCAAAATGATCTGAGGGGGCACGTTCTGAGCTAGCTACTCAGAACGAGTTGTCTTTTCCTAACCGAGACAACTAGCCCCCGTTTATTTTCCTACCTTCGGTTAGGGACGAAAGGTTAGGACTTCTATGGCTAACAAGCTTCGCTTTGCAGCGCTGGTCCGCGTTTCCACGGAGAAGCAAGAGAAGCAAGGCGAGTCCCTGCGCACCCAACGAGCATCGAACGAACGGGATGTCAAATCTCTTGGTGGAACAATCGTCGACTGGTATGGCAGACAGGAGCACGCCACTCCAGGTTACGAGAAGGCAGAAGTGGAGCGACTGCTACGCGACGCAAAGCGCAAGAAGTTCGATGCCGTGATAGTGGCTTACGCTGACCGCTGGAGCCGCGACAACGAGAGTTCTAAGCCGGGTCTTAGAATCCTACGTGATAACGGCATCGCGTTTTATGTTGGCCAAAGCGAAATGAATTTGCACAGCCCCGAGACAAAGCTATTTCTCGGCATGTCGGCAGAGATAGGTGAGTTCACTGCCAGTCAGCAGAATAAAAAGTCAATGGAAAATCGAATTGCGCGAGCAAAGCGTGGAGTACCGAGTGCTGGGAAGCTCCCGCCAGGCCGAACTTACAACGGTGAGACGGAGAAATGGGGCATCGACAAAAAATTCCGTGACACGATACAGCAAGTCGCGAAGCGATACCTCGCAGGGGAGGCGATGGCTGAGCTTGCAAACGAATACGGAATGAATCATCCCAACCTTCACAAGACGCTGATGGAGCGCTGCGGAGAGGATTGGCAACTCCACTTCGATTCAGACGCATTCAATATCCATGAGGTTGTCCCCATCAAAGTGCCCCGCTTGCTTGACGAGCAAACGATTGACAAATTGCGGAAACGTGCGCAGATCAACAAAACCTGTCAGGATCGGAAAGCAAAGTACGAATATGCGCTGAGCGGCAAGGTGTTCTGCGCTCAGTGTGGGTACAGATTGATGCCTCAATCTCCAAATCGCAAAGGCGGACATATCTACTATCGCCACAGTGATCGTGATGGTGCGGCCAAATGTAAAGTTCGTCCTCGTCCTTATGTTCGGGCCGACGAACTAGATAACGCAGTCCTTCGTCACATTCTCGACTTCTACGGCAATCCCAAAGCGATACAGAAAGCGATTGAGGACGCAACACCAAACAAGGCACAGCACGACGAAACGCGACAGCGAATCAAAGCACTCGAAACGAAAGTTGCACAAACCCAGAAAAGAAAAAAGGTCGTGCTTGGATTGATCCTTCGAGGTGTCATTTCAGACGCCGATGCAGAAAAATCACTTAAGGAAGCGGGCGAGCGTGAGACGCGACAGCGCGAGGAAATTGATCGTTTGCAAGCGAGCTTAGAGAAGTCCCTATCGGGTGAGGAGATTCGTGCCGTTGCTGAGCATGTGTCACACCTTATGCGTGATCGTTTCGGTAAGCAAAAGAAACGACGTAGCAAACTCGAATATGGCACGATGGACCACATGCTCAAACTGCGTGCGCTAGAGCAAGTCGAGGAAATGACGTTTGAGCAAAAGCGCGAACTCGTCAAAGACGTATTCGACGGGACGACGCTCGACGGCAAACCTATGGGCGTCTACGTCGAAGCAATCGACGGACAGTCGAATCACAGAAGCAAAGTCTGGAGATACAAGCTGTGCGGGAATATCACAGCAGAAGGTGAATACGGCGAAACAGAACTACCCACCACAGATGAAGACAAATCTCAGTCTGCCCACGTTTCTTCTATAGCTTGACCAGGCATAGCCCTTCCTGCACGCCGCTTTTGCGGACCGCTGCTTCGACTTCGCGCGTGATGTTTACAAATCCCATCCGCGCCGGCACGTTGAACGAGAGATGCTCAGTATGGCTTTTCATGGAACGTAGAATACCAGCCGACCACACCTAGCGCGTAGGGTGAGACACTGTTGTTTTACGTACAGAGGGCAGCTCACGCGATACACTGATCCTGTGAATCCACATCTGCGCCTTTCGCTCTTTCTTCTCACTGCCTACGGGATCACCTGGGCATGCTGGGTACCGCTTGTCTGGATCGAGCCCGGCGCCTTGCAGGAGATTCTTGCCACCGCCGGACAATTCGGACCGCTCATTGCCGCGTTCCTCTTCACTGATGACCGCCGCACGCTGGCGCATCGGATGGTTCAGTGGCGCGTCAACGTCGTTTGTTATCTCGCCGCACTCGGCCTGCCGCCGCTGGCCCTGATCCTGGCGCTGATCATCACCGGTGAATTCATTTCATTCGAAGTTTCGGTGGAAGTAATCCCGCACCTTGCCATGATCTTCTTCATCGGCGGCCCGTTCGGCGAAGAGCCCGGTTGGCGCGGTTTTGCACTGCCGCATCTGCTCAAGCGGCGGAGTCCGATCGTCGCCAGTGCCATTCTCACAGTGATCTGGGCATTCTGGCATCTGCCGCTATGGTTTATTCCCGGGGCCGAAGTGCCAAAACCTTTTTTCATCTACGTGCTTGGTGTGGCTGCGATCACGTTGGTGATGACCTGGCTTCACTTTCGCTCCAACGGAAGCGTGCTAATGGCCGTCCTTTTCCACGCTTCGCTCAATACAGTCTTCGTCCGCGCGGCACAATATGTGGACCCGCTATATAACGTCCTCGCCTGGTGGATCATCGCCGCCGCACTCGTCGCCGTCGGCGGCGTCAAGTGGTTCACGGGGCCGCAATCCGCCACTGCTCAGCCGAATTGACGGCCAACGCCGGAACTCGACATATAATTCCATCCCCTCATCCCCCTTTATCCCCACATCCCCTGCTCTTCTACCCTGAACTCGTCGCCGCGACGCGTGTCTGACTCGTCCGACAACGGACCACGGACGAAGGACAACTGACAATCCATGAACTCCCGGCAACTCCAAAAACACGGCATCCCCAACGACCCGGACTGTATTCACGCAGCGCTCGCGGGCATTCAGGCCGCCAACAAAGCCGGCGTGCTCCGCTCGCTCGACCTGCGCGAACATTTGCAGAAATCCTCGCCGATTCCAAAACACATACGACCGACCCGTATTTCAGCGAGCTGGCGTCGGCGATCGCCGCCTATCAAAGCGAACCGGCGCCATCGGCCGAGCCGATCGCCTACCGCACCTGGGGCACCGATATCGACCAGGCCGCACACGCGCAAATGCAGCAAGCCTGCGCCATGCCCATGGCCGCAGGCGCCGCGCTCATGCCGGACGCACATGTGGGTTACGGCCTGCCGATCGGCGGCGTCTTGGCGCTGCAAAGACGCGGTCTGCCCGTACGCGGTCGGCGTCGATATCGCTTGCCGCATGAAGCTCTCGGTCCTCGACATCCCGCTCTGGACACTCACCGACCAGCTCAAATTCCCGCTGTATCGCGACGCGCTGGAGAAGGGAACTCGTTTCGGCGTCGGCTGCGAGTATCAGCGCCCCATGCAGCATCCGGTGATGGACGAAGACTGGACCGTCAGCCGCATCACGCGCGAAAACAAAGACAAGGCCTGGCGACAGCTTGGCACCAGTGGCTCGGGCAACCACTTCGTGGAATTCGGCCTGCTCACCGTCAACGAAGATGCGAATGACCTCGGCCTCAAAGCGGGCCAGTATGTTTCGCTGCTTTCACACAGCGGCAGCCGCGGGACCGGTGCCTCGGTTTGCAGCACCTACAGCGCCATCGCCCGCGCCCGTTTGCCAAAGCGCTACGAGCCGCTCGGACGGCTGGCGTGGCTCGACATGAACACCCAGGAGGGCCAGGAGTATTGGGCCGCAATGAACCTGATGGGCGACTACGCAGCCGCCAACCACGCCGTGATCCACCGCAACGTTGCGAAGCTGCTCGGCAGCGAAGTGATCGCCGGCGTCGAAAACCATCACAACTTCGCATGGAAGGAGCGTCACGGCGGCGAAGACGTTTACGTGCATCGCAAAGGCGCAACGCCCGCCGGCCGCGGCGTGCTCGGCGTAATCCCCGGTTCGATGGGTGACCCCGGGTACGTTGTCCGCGGCCTGGGAAACACGGAGAGCCTGCACTCTGCGTCGCATGGTGCCGGACGTTGCATGTCGCGCACCGCCGCGAAGAGTAAATTCAACTTTCGCGCGGTGCAGAAGGACCTGGAGCGAAAAGGCATCAAGGTGCTGTCCGCCGGCAGCGACGAAGTGCCCGGCGTTTACAAGAACATCGAGGCCGTCATGCGCGAACAGCAGGACCTGGTCGAGGTTGTCGCTCGCTTCGATCCCAAGATCGTCAAAATGTGCGGTGACGGAAGCGCGGCGGAGGACTGATAATGCGAATTGTCATCACGGGCGCGACTCGAGGGCTTGGACTTGCGCTAGCGACGGGATGCATCGAACGTAACCACACCGTCTGCGGCTGTGGGACGTCGGAAGAAAAAATCGCCGAACTGCAAAAACGCTGGTCCAAGCCCCATCGTTTCGATGTTGTCAACGTCGCCGACGATCGCGCCGTGGCCGCCTGGGCCGAAGAAGTCCTCGCCGACGGTCCGATCGATCTTTTGATCAACAACGCCGCCGTCATGAACGAACCCGCCGCGTTGTGGAAAGTGCCTGCGGAAGAATTCGACCGCCTCATGACCGTAAACGTGAGCGGCGTCGCAAACGTGATCCGACATTTTGTACCCGCGATGCTCCAGCGAGAATCGGGCGTGATCGTGAACTTAAGCTCCGGCTGGGGGAGATCGGTCTCGCCGGAGGTCGCGCCGTACTGCGCAAGCAAGTTCGCGATCGAAGGCTTGACCAAGGCCCTGGCCGCGGACTTGGAGGAGCATGCACCGGGCGCCATGGCCGCAATCCCGCTGAACCCGGGCATCATCAACACCGACATGCTTAGGCAAGCCTGGGCGGACGGGGCAAATGGTTATCCGAAACCAGAAAAGTGGGCCGAGCGCGCCGTTCCCTTCCTGCTCGAGCTCACCGCGAAGGACAACGGCCATTCGTTGACCGTGCCCGGTGGTTAATACGAACGTGTCATCGTCGCAGGAGGTGGTCGAAATCCACCTCAACCGACGGCCGGATCTCGGCCTTCAGGACCGTTTGCATTTGCAAGCGCCATCTTGTTCTCCTCCTCGGTATTGCTCGCAACGCAATCACTGGGCACATAGAGTCGATAGTCGCGCATGTACGCATCGTTCGCCGTAAACAACACGCAGATGTTCGCTGCCATGCCGGTAAGAATGACAGTGTGAACTTGCAGATACTTCAGCAACAAATCCAGTGTGGTGGAGAAGAATCCAGAATGCTTTGGCTTTAATACAAAATAGTCGTCGTCTTCGGGCAGCAGCTTTTCGACGATTGAACGGCCGCGCACACCATCGTGAAGGCAATGCTCGACCTGAGCATTGAAGTTCGACTGCCAGCGGCCAAAGTTGTCGTTGGCATAAATCACCGGAACGCCCGCTTGCTTGCGCTCTGCTTCAGTTGAGCAAGGCGTTCCGCCATTGGCAGAGCAAAACGCAGTAGTTGATCCCCCTCCGGAAAATCCAGGTCATTGATCACATCAATCAAGATCAGCGCCACCGGCGACTTGTCCGGTGCGTTGCCGTGCAGGTCAGGATTCGTGCGAGGCATGTGCGGCACGTCAACGGGAGGGCGGAACACCAAGCGATTTTCCGCCATCAATTGCAATCATCGTGCCAGTGATGAGCTGCGATGCGTCGCTTACGAGGTACAACACAGCCTCGGCAACCTCCTCGGGCGTGATCATTCGCCCCAGCGCCCGAGCCATCGGCGCCGCTGCGATCAAACGCTCTTCGGCGCCGCGTACGGTCGGGTGCATCGTCAAGCTCGGCGTTGACAATCTCTGTGTCGCTCACCGGTCCGGGGCAGATCGCGTTCACCCGAATCTTGTCCACACTGTGCGACAGGGCCAGCGCTTTGGTGAATGCACAAACCGCCGCTTTGCTCGTCGAATACACGGGATCATGCGATCGCGGCAACAGGCCGGCGTTGCTGGAAATATGAACGATTGACCCACCGCCGCTTTGTCGCATGGCCGGGAGGACATGCTTCGCCAACAGGAACGCCCCCTTCAAATTGGTGTCCAGCACCGCGTCCCATTCCTGTTCGGTCACCTCGGGAATCTGCTTGACGAGGACAACTCCCGCCGAATGCACCGCAATGTCCATTCGTCCGGTCGCGGCAGTCGCAGTCGCGACCAGAGCGCGAACGTCGCCTTCGTTTCGCACGTCGCAGGATTGAGATTGAATTCCCAACTCCACAAACGTTCGTTCATTCTCAGCGAGCAGTCGCACATCGCCCACGAACACGCGGGCGCCTGCGCCGCGCGAACAGGATCGCAGTGGCGCGGCCGATCCCGCTGGCGCCGCCGGTGATTACGGCGGTGCGGTTTGAAAGGCTTTGCTAGTGTCCACTGGATGCCACCGCGGGAAGCAAAGTGCAAAGATAGTAAGCGCGCGGTGCGCTCAATTCGAGGAAGGTGCCCAGGTCCAGCCCGCTGGATTTACCGAACGGACTACCGACCAGGCTTTCCACTAAACCTTTGGGCCGATCGTACTTGACCACACGGACGTCGGCTTTCTCGAGCTGAGCGAGTTCAATCGCACGATCGACTGCGTCTTCGACAAAGCCGAGCTGATCAACAAGGCCCAACTTTTGCGCTTGCTTCGCCGTGAAGATCTGGCCGGTTGCCACTTCATCAAGCGCCGACGGCGATTCGGCAAGTGCCGGCCGCCCCGACTTAACGATCTCCTTAAAATCATTGAAGGATTCCTCGACCAGCGTTTTGAGGATCTCGTCTTCCTTCGATTCGATTTCGGCCGGCGGGTCGCGGGTGGGGCTGCCCATAAGCTTAAGCGGATGGCTGGCAATCGAGTCGTCCTCAATTTCCCACTTCTTGAGCAGCTTGCTGAAGTCGTAGTGTGGAATGACCACACCGATCGATCCCGTCCACGTCGTTGGCTCGGCGAAGATGGTATTCGGTTTATCGCCGACGGCCATCGAGATGTAGTACCCACCGCTGGCTGCCAGGCCACCCATGCTAACCACTAAGGGGATGCCTTTTTCTTTTTGCAGCCGGACGAGGTGGTGGTACAGGTAGTGACTGCCCGTGATCGTGCCGCCAGGCGAATCGACGCGCAATACCACCGCCTTCACCTGGTCATCTTTGCGCACCTGGTCGATCTGCCATTTTGAAAAACCTTCGGTGTGGATGATCGTGCCATCGACCGTGATGATTGCAACTTTGTCCGTGGCGGTGGAATTAAGGGAGTGATACTTCTCATGAATCGGCGGGTTGGTCTGCATGTAGCTCCGATAGGAGCCATACATGGCGACGATCACCAGCACCAGGAGGATCACGAGAATCCAAGCGACACGGCCGCCAATGCGACCGAATCGGGGCTGTTCCAGAATCACGCGAACCGGAGGCCCAGAATAGCCGGCCACTGCAACTCCGGGTGGCAACGAACTTGGAGGCGGTGAAGCAACCGAACTGGGAAACGGATTGTTGGGAGCAGTGGACATTGCGATTACCTCTAGGAACTCATTTTGATGCGTCAGGGCACTGACAGGCTGACAAACCAGTCATTTTAGCGAATCTGACCTAACTCGTTTGATTCACGCCTCGGCAATCGATAACGAATTCGCGGCTGGGATTCGGCAAAACATTTGACCTCGACGGAGGTCCACAGTAGGCTGCCAGATTAGGATTTTTTGTGGAACTGCGGCGGTGTGGCATGGAAAGTCTTGGGTACGGGCTGGACGGACCGGGGGATACTCGACGCGAATTTGTGCGGCGCCCAAACGTGGTGACCGCCGCGCTCAATGTGCGCAATCATTGGTTTGACATTGCCAGCACGACGCTGGCATTTCGCGCTCGCCTCGCGTTCCTTCTGTGGGCATTGTTGTTTGGTTTTGCAAATTGCCAACGCGCGACCGCGGAAACACTCGCAGTCGCTCTTCAAAATGACCGTGTCCCCCGGTCGCCAACCGGCATTTACTTCGCCGGCTTCGACGTATTCCCGGTGCTGAACAATGCTGGCGCGGTGGCCTTTAAAGCGCAGATCACGGGCGATGGGGTGACGACGGCCGATGACGATTCAATCTGGTGTGGCGCACCGGGATGGCTCGAAATGGAAGCTCGTGAAGGCGCTGCGGCTCCTGGCATGCCGAACGGTGTGGTGTTTCAGAACTTTGGATTCCCGTCGCTCAATGCTGGCGGCAGCGTGGCGTTCCGTGCACAGCTTGTCGGCGAAAGCGTGAGTAACGTAAACAATGGAAGCATCTGGCGCCGGGACACTGAGGGCCTTCGACTCGCATCCAGAGAAGGCAGCCCCGCTCCCGGCACTCCGTCGGGTGTGAACTTTGGTGAATTGTTCATGCCCGATTTCAATGATGCCGGCGAAGTAGTAATTTCGGCCGGGCTATTTGGATTAGGGGTGGGGGGGTCGAACGACAGCGGCATCTGGGGAGGCGCCGACAACGTTGGATTGGTGCTTCGCGAAGGGACGACCGCGCCTGGCACGGCGGCCGGTAGCGTGTTCCAGGGTGAATTGGCCACACGCCTTAACAATGCCGGCCAGGTCGCCGTATTGAGCGCAATCGGTGGCCTCGGTTTAACCAACGCGAACAACGAGGGACTCTGGGCCGGCGCACCCGGTAATCTAAATTTAGTGGCACGACGCGGCAACAGTGCGCCCGGCACATCCGCGGGCGTGGTCTTTGGCGACATCTACGGGTTTACGTTCAACGACGCGGGGCAAGTGGCATTTGGAGGCTCGCTCGTCGGCGGCGGCGTAACCAGTGTCAGTGACGAAGGCCTATGGCGGGGCACGCACAACTCGGTCCAGCTCATTGCTCGCAAAGGCGCGGCAAGCCGCGGGCACCCAAGCCGGCACTCAGTTCAAGGGCTTTGCAATCGCGGCGCTCAACGCCAATGGACAGGTCGCCTTTCGGGCGCTTGTCGGTGGCGCAAATGTCACGGGCGCAAACGATCAAGGCATCTGGCGAGGCACTCCCACCACACTTGGTTTGATCGCGCGCGAAGGGTCGGCGGCCATGGCCGCGGGACCGGGCATCGTTTACTCAAGTTTCAACGAAGAACCGGGCCTCAGCGACGGTGGTCAGGTCGTCTTTCAAAGTTCGCTCGCGGGGGTAGGAGTGGACTATTCAAACGACGTCGGGTTGTATCTGTCAGACGGCGAGGAGACTGTCCAGGTCGCGCGAGAGAAACAGCCTTTGGCGGGGAGCAAGATTGCTGCTCTCAGTTCACCGACTGGGCAAGGCAACCAAGGAAGGCCTGTTTTGAACGATCATGGTCAAGTGGTATTCACTGCAAATCTGATCGATGGACGTCAAGGCATCTTCCTCTATACACCCGAAGTGCGGTGGCGGCGAAGTATTGGCGGACAATGGGGTACGGCGAGCAATTGGACGCTGTCGCTTAAGCCAGGCGCGCCGCACGATGTCCGAATTGATCCAGCGACTAGCATGACTGTGTTTGGCCCGGCAGGCTCTTCCACCGTTCGGTCACTTTCGATCGCTGGTGGAACGGGCAACGTCACGCTCGACCTTCAACAAGGAGGCACGATCACGGCCACAGCGCCAGTGGCGGTGCAGCAAAATGGCGCGCTTACGGGCGACGGAACGATTCAGGCCGCAGTCGTGAATCATGGCACTGTCGTAGCGGACAATCTGACCATCACCGGCGGCTTGGAAAACCGCGGAACTGTAACCGGCAGAGGTCGGATTAATGCCGCGCTAACTAATGTGGAGGGGCTGGGGAAAGTTCAGGTCGATGCCGGTCAGCAACTCCGGTTCGGTGGGGCACACGAGCACGTAAACGCCGGTTGGATCGACGTCTTCGAAGGTGGCGTGGTGTTCGATGGTGAGTTGTCAAACGCCTCGACCGGTTTTATTGCCGGGCAAGATGCTCTGTTGCGGTTCAACGGTGGCCTGGTGAACTCTGGCACCGTGGGACTGTCGGTTGGAATGAGCGACGTGTTCGGCGCGATCGAAAATGCGACGAATGGTAAAGTCATTCTTAGTGGAGGGTCTGATGCCACATTCCACGATAACGTTGTAAATAACGGCGAGTTTCGAGTAAGCGCCGATTCGACGGCCGTGTACTTCGGCAAGGTGAGCGGATCCGGCATGTTTACGGGGGCGGGGACTCACGTATTCGAGGGAACATTCAGCCCGGGAAATAGTCCTGGTGCGGTGGAGCTGGAAGGCGATTTAAATCTTAGCCGCTCGGCCAGCCTTGAATTGGAGATTGGCGGCGTTGATGGCGGCGTGTCATACGACCAGTTGCATCTGGACGGGATGTTGGCGGTTGAGGGGAAACTCGAGGTTGGCTTGCTCAATGGATTTGAACCAACGTACGGGCAGGCATTTGAGCTACTGTCCTTTGGAAATCGCAACGGCTGGTTCAGCTCGGTTGAGCTGCCGCAGCTTTCAGACGGGCTGGCCTGGCACGAATCACTCACGGCGAGCGGCTATGCGATCAGCGTCGTGCCGGAACCAACGGGAATCGCGTTGGTGCTCGTGTCGGCCAGTCTCTTGGTGTACTGGCACTGTCGGCGACGAGCAGTGTCGCGACCGACGTACAAAAGTCGCCAAAACGCGGCGACTTGCTCATGACGACACGCGATGCATGCAGCGGCGGCCGCAGTGGCGTTGCACCCTCGCATGCCGTGTCGTAAGCTACCGGTCAAGTGCAAGGGTCTCATGGATCTCAGCACGCGCCACGGATCGGAAAGATAAGGAGCCAACGGAGTGTTTGTCGCCGCAAGTACGGAGTGTTTCGCGGACCTACCGCTGGTAGAGGCCCTCGATCGGCTCGTCGATCTGGAGTACACGGGCGTCGAGATCGCGATCATTGAGTCGGGCCGGCAAATTCGGCCGTCGGACGTTCTCGCCAATCTCGAGCGTGCGACCAAGCTGTGCCGCGATACACACCGGCTTACCCCCGTTGCCTTCACCGTCGATATGCCGGATGGCCCCGACTACTACCAGCAGTTCGCCGCATGCTGCAAACTAGCCAAGGCGACCAAGGTGGTCACAGTCGCGGTGGCCGCTGCGGAATTGGGAACGCCTTTCAATGCCGAGATCGAGCGGTTGCGGGAACTGGTTAAGATCGCATCGGTTGACGGAATCTTGGTGGGGATCAAAACCGAGACGGGGCGGCTCACCGAGAATCCGGACACTACCCTTTCACTGTGCAACAACGTGAAAGGTCTCGGTGTCACGCTCGATCCGAGCCACTTTATTTTTGGAACTCAGGCGCAAGCTATGACCCGCTTCTTCCGCACGTAGTACACACACATCTGCGGGATACCAAAAGAGAAAAGCTCCAGGTTCGCGTCGGTCAAGGGGAAGTCGAATACGGCAAGCTGATTACACAGCTCAGTTTGATCGGGTACCAGCGTGCGCTGAGCGTACACATGCAGGAAATAGAAGACGCGGATCACAACGGCGAAATGCGAAAGATGCGCTTGTTATTGGAGAGTCTGTTGTAAAAACCCGTGCGAGAGCAACGCGGACACACTATTTGGACGAGCGATGAAGGACGATGTTGTGCACCAGCGCCGCGGCGGCGCGATCCATTGAATCGCAGTACGCTGCGTATTCCTCAGCTTGGAAGCTTCCCGATTGCCGCGTGGCTTCGTAGTTGGCACGGACCGTGCCGCCTTCCGCATTCGCGGCGACTTTCCACGTCGCGAATTGCGACTCTTGTTCCTGGTTCATTTGGCCCATATCGGCAGTCACATACCCTTCGGGAAGCACGAACTCGACCGTGCTCTTCAGACGAAGTGGCGAGCGAAGCACAAACGGCGTCTGCCGTTTCTCCACCGGATCGGCGGTGAGAAAGAACCGCTCCCAAAGCGCGGGTATCTGACCGATCAGCACGTCGCCCGATGAATGGAACTTGCTTTTGGCAATCAACGTCATCTTGATGACCAACGGATTGCGCTTGTCATCGAGGTTATCGATTTCCACCTTTTGAACCTGGAGTGGGCCGCCGGAGCCGACGGCCAACTGCTTCTGTAATTCCGCCGCGCGATTGGCGGGCTGTATCTCGCTCAAGAGTCCGCGAAGATTGGCTGCGAGGTATCCGTCAAGACGCAAGGTCTCTTCGATGCTCAGATCGGCGTTATTGATTATCCGCAAGGAGCGGTTGCTCTCGACGCGATTTCCCCCGCCGGTATTCGGCACGGTGATAAATTGCGGCTCGCTGCCACCGAGCACCAGTGCCCGGCGGCCCGCCAGCCCGGGGGGCACAAGCTGCTCAACCGGCGCATGCTTGTCGGTGCAATCGATGAATTGCCCGCCGCGGTAGCCCGGCAGATAAACAAGCATGTGGTTGAACTGGTCGAACGACGGAAGCGTTTCCACGATGTCCCCGTCGGTGCGGACCAGGGCCAGTTCGGCGTCGATACCAGCGGCCTGAAGCAACTGGGTCAGTAGCAGCGAGTGGTCCTTGCAATCGCCGAATCTGTTGGCGAGCACCGTGGACGCATTGCGGGGCATTCGGGCGCGAGATCCGAATTCAATCGCCTTGTAGGTAAGTTGCTCTTGAACCAAGCGCGCCAGCCCGGCCACGCGATCCTCCTCGTTGGCGATGTTTCGCGTGGTCTGATCCGCCAGCTCGCGGATGGTCGGCTCGATCGTCAGGCGATCCTTGATTGACTCGCGATAATTGCCGACGAGTTTGCCCCACGTTAGCGATGAATCCCCGATCGCCAGATGCGGCACGTAACTTGTCAGCGGCGCTTGAAGCGGCTCGGAAATCAGGACCAGCGGATTTTCGACAATCCACGCAGCCCCGCCTCCGGCAGGCACTGACGCCAGATCGTGAGTGGCGTGACCGGTATACAGGACGTCTGCGGCATCCACGTACACAATATCCTTGATGAGCGGTATGTCCGTAGTAAAGAAGTGATCCAAGTAGGGGAAGTGACGTGTTTCAGCTAGGTCGCGCGTCGTGACCACAAACTCGACCGTGTGGCCTGGCTGTAAACCGGGCACTGGCACATTGAGGATTTTTCGCTGCGTGGCCACGTTGTCATTTGCTGCGTCAATCACGTAATAGTCGCTCGGCTTGCCAACAGCGATCTCCCGGCCCTCGGCATCGGTGACTCGCAAGGTATTGACGTAGATTTGCTCGCCGACCGGATCGAACCCAACCTGGAACGTGCTAAACCGCGTGACGCCGCTGGTGTCGAGGAGCTTGATCACCTGCCGCCGCGTGATCTTATGTTCCTTCGCGGGCGAGAAGCCGATGGCCGTAATTCGTTGCAAGCAGCAGGCGCCGTAGCGTGCGCGATACTGTTCGGCTACCGACTCGGCCGGTAGCGCAAGCAAATCGCTCGGGATGGCAACCGGCGTGATCTGCTCCTTGATCGATGAATTGCTTCCCTGGCCGAGAATGCTCGACACCTGCCTCAACAACGCTTGCGCTTGGCTGTCGTTTGCCTCGCGTGCCAGCGCGAGTTCCAGCGACGTCTTCGCGTCGGCGTACCACTTAAGCCCAAGCTCGTGCTGTGCTTTAAGGAGGTAGGTGTCAGCCGTGTCGTATCGATGCTCTACAAGCTCGCGGCAGACGTCGAGCCCGCTGCGGTACTGACCCGCGGAAAAATACGCCTCGGACAGGGTATACGCGATGTCCGGATCGAACGGCCGCGATTTCTGCTGTGCGAGCAAAAGCGAAATCGCGTTTTCGTGGTCCCCGCGGCGCAACATCAAGCCGGCTTGCATGCGACGGACGACTTGAGAATCGCCGTCAAGCAAATACCGGTCGATCTCGCCCGCCGCTTCGTCAAGGCGATTTGACCCAGTCAGCAACTCGATGTAGTCGGCGAATGCCTCGTCGTCGCGATAACCGTTGGTAAACAGCGCGGCATACGTCTTCGTCGCCGCTTCCGTTTCGCCGATTTCGGCCTGCAAATCCGCGTACAGCCGCTGCAGGCGATCGTGGTCGGCGAACTTTTCGAGATGCCGAGCGAGGTACTCCTTCGCGTCGCGATGGCGCGACAGCTCAAGCTGTGCAACAATCAGGTTTTCAAGAAAGCCCGCGTCATTGGTTTCAGTCTCGAACGCCTGACGGAAACAATCAGCCGCGTCGGAATACCAGCGAGCGTTGAAATGGTACAGGCCCAGGTCGTTAAAAAACCTGGCGTGCGACCGGCGTTCGCGGATCGGCATCTCAACGAGGGCCGGCGGCTCGCTGGGAATACGTTCGATTTTGAATCGCTCAAATACCCGGCCGATCAAGGGCGCGGCATCGATTGGCGCGGCCTGATTGGCCCACGCCGCCACAAGCCAAGCGCATCCCTCCTGTTGCGCAATCTGAAAATGGTAGTCAAACTTGTGTCCCGCGACTTCGCGCGTGACTTCAAACCGTTGGCCATTTGGATTCGCCACCGCGTGGAGGTTGCGCAGCTCCATCGAGTCGTATCGCAGTCCAAAACGCGCCAAAAGCGCTGCAGTGACGGCCTCAAGCCGCGGCTCGCGGCCAGCGAGCGCGATCGGTATCACGGCGCAGCCGGCGTAGTTGCCCGCGACTGCGCCAAACTCCGCATCCGGCGCAACCTCGCGCACGTTCTCCCACGGCTGCCAGGGCGTATCGCTCAAATCGACCGAATAACCGTAGCGCGGCGAAACGAACGCATGAAGCGGCGGGCCGGCGCGGACAACGCGCTCGGGATCAATCACCGAAAACTTCCCAAATAAGTCGCTTGCTGCCAGATTTAGCTTTTCAGCCTGCGCACGATCTGACCACAGTTGGAGTTGATACGTGTGGCCGCGGTGGCCCGACAGCCAAACAACGTGCCTGAGGGTTCCTGCTTCGCCGGATACTTCAAGCGTCAGTCGTTCTCCTGGAATCCCGGCCAGCGTTTCCGACTTCAATGACTTGATGGCCACATCGGCGAACGCGGCGCGAAGGCCGGCCAAGAGTGTCTCTTTGAGCGTCTCGGTGCCAATTTGGTTTTCGATACCCGGTGCATGGACGATCGCCACAAACGCCATGTGCTGATCAGCTTGCGCGTAAGCGACCCTGGCGTCGGCGTCGAGCCTCGCGGGATCGACCGGTTCCCATTCGGCCGCAGGCGCGTCGAAGCGAAAGTTCAGCTCGTTGAATATCTGCGGACTCGCTTGGCGTGCCGTGTCGGTAGGCTCGACGTCGGCCGGCCAGTGCTGCACCGCGTAAACCAGCGCAAATGCCGCGATCACCGAGAGCAGCGTGGCTGCAACGAGCGACGATCGGCTCGAAATGGTGCGTTGGCGTGCATAAAGGCCACACCCAATCGCCGCTGCAACTGCAAGGATCGCCACCAACACCAGCGCCGCCGGCAATATGCCGGGCGCCGCGGCCAATACAGCGAACAACAACTGCGTGAGCATGAGCTTCCATTCTCGCTTCGGTGCGGCGATCGGCGCGCATTGCGCGGCAGCGCACCCGTGCCGCGAAAAGGCGGAGGCCGCGCGATCAATATGCCGGCAACCGACATTCCGCATTGTCGATTGCAAGAGAAGAGCAAGTCAGCGGCCTCTACGTTGGATTCTGGCGGTCGTTCGTCAATTCGTCAACTTGCCGCGCGAGAAAATGTACGTGCTAGCATGGGCGGCGTTAGTAAACCTAGACAGTCGCTGCAACCAGCCCGTTGAGTTCTACAACTTCTTGGCGATCAGCCGCAGGTCGTGAACCAACTCGGCGTACATCTGTTCGCGCGATTCCTCGTCCGGCGCACGAAGCAATGCCGAGGGGTGATATGTGGCCATCGTCCAAGCCGCCCAGTCGCTCTGGACGAACCGGCCGCGCTGGTGCGTGATGCGAAACGTTCGACCCAAGAGCGATTGCGCCGCCGTTGCGCCCAAGCACACCAAAAACTCCGGTTCGATCGCGTCGAACTCGGCTTCCAGCCACGGTCGGCAGGCGTTGACCTCGCGAGCGGTCGGCTTGGAGTGCAGCCGGCGCTTGCCGCGAGGCGTCCATTTGAAGTGTTTTACGGCGTTGGTTACGTAAACGTTTCCGCGGTCGAGGCCGGCATCGCCCATGGCGCGGTCGAGGAGTTTACCGGCCGGGCCGACAAACGGCTTGCCCTGCACGTCTTCCTGGTCACCCGGCTGCTCGCCGATCATGATCACGCGGGCGTCCGCGGGGCCCTCGCCAAAGACAGTCTGCGTCGCGCGGGCAAACAGCGGGCAGCCCTCGCAATGTGCCGCGGCCTTTACCAAGCTGGGCAAGGTTCGCCGCTCAGGCAGAAAATCGGCGGCGGAAATCGTGGTGGACTGGTCGCGAGGCATGGGATCACCTCAAAACCGCTTGATGGCTCACTTTGCCTGAAGTTCTTCCTTGAGCCGCTGCTGGAGCAACGCCAGGACGGCCGATTCTTCTGGCCGCAAATCGCCGATCGAGCCAGCCAGCTCGGCTTCGGCCCGCTGCTTGAGCGTGCCGAGCATTGCCCCGCCTTGGTAAAGCTCCAAGATCGCCGGGTGGACATAGCACTTACGGCACACGCTCGGCGTGTTGCCGAGCCGCTCGGCGACGTTTTCGATCGCGCGGACGATGTTTCGCTTTCGCTGGGCCTGGCTGTCGAACTTTTCAAACTCGTGAAGGGCCATCGCGGCCAGGACGGTGCCCGCCCAGGTGCGAAAATCCTTGGCAGTGAATTCCTCGCCGGCGATCTCACGGACGTAATCGTTAACGTCCTGGGAGTTCACGTCCTGCTGCACGCCATCGTCGTCCAGGTATTGGAAAAGTTCCTGGCCGGGCAAGTCCTGGCAATGGCCGACGATTCTCGCGAGGCGTCGGTCGGCCAGCTCGATCGAGTGCCACTTGCTGCTTTTGCCGCGGAACTTGAACTTCACCTTTGAGCCGTTGACCGACACGTGCTGGTCGCGCATCGTCGTCAGGCCGTACGACCCGTTGTCGCGGGCGTACTCGTCGTTGCCGACGCGGATTAGCGTGGTTTCCAACAGTCGCACAACGGCGGCCAACACTTTGCGCCTCGCGAGGCCAGGGAGTTTCAGGTCGGCTTCGACCGTTGCTCGGATCTTTGGCAGCGCGGCGGCGAACAGAATGATCTTGCTGTACTTGGTTTCGTCGCGGACCTGCCGCCAACGGGCGTGATAACGGTACTGTTTGCGGCCCCGCGCGTCGCGGCCGGTCGCCTGGAGGTGGCCGTTTTCCACAGGGCTGATCCAAACGTCGGTCCAAGCCGGCGGAATGGCGAGCTGACGAATTCGAACCAGTGTGTTCTTGTCGCGGACGCGCTTGTCGTCGCCATTGAAGTAGGCGAAACCGTCGCCCTGTCGCTTCCGCCGAATGCCGGGCTTTTCGTCGGTGAGGTAACGAAGCTTCGCGAGTTTGGCCGAGGCGACCGGATCGGCGATATCGATTTTCGGCGTGCGGACGCGGCGGTAGGAAACCGTTTGGCGTTTGGGCCTTTTGTGCTGTTTGCTTTTCCTCATGGCGTTGCGGGACGCAAAGCTCGTGCCGTCGTCGTGGAGGGCGCAGTGAAACGCACTGAAGAACTGACCGATAAGGAAACGGGCGGTTTTTGACGGGCTATTTGGGGTAGGTAGAGCGGTCCCGACACGTAATGTTTTTTGGCCTCCGAACTCTGTTTTTGCGCATTCGGGTCGTGAAAACTAGGGTTTTTTGTGCGGTGCGATGCACCACCTCACGCCGAATTGAGGGGCTGAGCGTATTTCCCGGGGAAGACGCATGGTTTTTCGTCCAAACGAATGACCAATGAAATGAAATCAAGGGCAATCAAAGTCGCCGATCAAGGCGGACACAAACGCAACACGATTTTGCTTATCTCCGGCGGACAATTCAAGCGCAGCGGAAATTCGCCGCACGTGCCGCGACTCACGTGCATCACAGTGCCGCCGGCCTCAAATGTGCCGCACGCGTACTTTACGCCATGCCAGCTTGGCGCAAGAACCGGCCCTACCAGCGGAAACCGTATCTGCCCGCCGTGCAAATGGCCGGCGAGCATCAAATCAAAATTCCAGGCGCTGCGCCACCCAAATTGGTCAGGCGAGTGCGAGAGCAAAATCCGAAGGGAGCCGTTCCGCGCAGTCAGACAGGTTTGCATGTCGGCTGCAGGCGGAAACCACGGCAGCTCATTACCCGCAAGGACAATTTTCGCGTTCCGGTGTTCCAACTCAATCCAGCGACCGCCGAGATCGACCAGGCCCAAAGCCCTTAGCCGCTCGCGAAGTCCATTTACGTCGCGCGGCGCAAGTCGTGGTTTCCTAGCACGAAGTAGACGCCCAGCGGCGAACGCAATTGGCCCAAAGTGGACGGTAGCCAGTCGAAACAGTGGCGATGATCCGCGATATCGCCGGTGACCGCGATCAGGTCCGCGCCGAGCACATTCGTCTGTCGCATTGCCTCCTGGAAATACTCGATGCCGATTCGGCCACACAGGTGCAGGTCGCTGACGTGTGCGATTGCAACTCCATCGAGCCGCGGGCGGCAGGCATTCAAGGCGAACTCACGCTCATGCACATGCAGTTTAAAAATCTGATTGCCAGGAAAATAGCTGAGCATCTGAGAATACAAGCCGTGAAGCGGCGCACGGCCGAGGGTGTTCGCCACGTCAACGACTTTCACTCGGTCGATTGAGGCGGCGGCACAAGAAGGACGCAGGCGCCGCCAGGCCCACATTGCCGTTACGACCACTGCAATGCCAATGCACGGGACGAAATAATACGCCCCTTGCCGCCAAAGTGCCTGTATCCATTCTCCGCCGGTCCACCCTGACCCGCGAGGCCAGGCCAATCCCAATAACATCAACGGCACGATCGGTACCGTCCAGAAGAAGAGAAGGGTCAAACTCTTGATCATCCACCGCGGCATGCCAGTGGCGTGAATGCGATTGACGATTCCGGTCCACAGGGCGATGTGGCCAAGCAGGGCCACCGGAATCAACGCCGAGTCGACCCAGAGGCCCATTAGCCGGCCTGTTGAACCGGCTTGGGAGCGTCTTCGATCACGCGCTCGACCGTCGAAAGGAGCTGGTCGAGACGGAACGGCTTACAGAGAAGCGAACCCTTGGGCAGGCCCGCCTGAGCAGCATTTCACAATGCTGTGACCGGGGTCGTACCCGTAACCGGTCATCAGGATCAGCGGGACGTAATCCATCTGCTCCTTGAGCTTCATCAGGAACTCAAAACCGCTCATGTCGGGCAAGCGAATGTCGGCGATGATCGCGTCGTACGATTCGTCGCGCAGCATGCTGCGAATCATGAAGATTGCTTCGCCGCCGTTGTGCGCCGTTTCGACGATGCAGCCGTATCGCTCCATCAGCGCATGTGCCGCAGTGCGCACGCCTTCGTCGGCATCGACGACGAGCACGCGCTTGTTGCGCAATGCCGGCCGCTTGTCCACCTGCTTGTTAGCCGGAAGCGCCTGCGCCGGCGCCATCGTCTGGCCGACTTTTTGGATCACTTGCTTGATATCGCGGGCATGGCGAAGAATGTTTTGTAGTCGTTCGACGACGCCCGGCTCGTGGCCGATGTAACGCTCCATCACGTTCACGGCCTCGTTGAGAATTACGTCCACCGGCATCGCCACAGCGCTGTGAATCGTCTCGACGCTTTCGATCGCGGCATTTGCCTTTTCGGCCACCAACAAATCGAGCGTATTGATTGCCACCGCCACGTCGCGCGTGAAGATTTCCAGGAACTGGAGATCGCTTTCGGTAAAGGCGTGCGGTTCCGGGCTTTCCACGTTGAAGGAGCCGACGACCTCGTCGTGCAAGATCAGCGGCACCGTCAAGGAGCTTTTGCGCCTTTACACCCTTCCAGGTACAGCGGATCCTCGGTGGTGTCCTCGCACAAATAACTCTTTCCGGTCGCGGCCACGAAACCCGTTACGCCGTTGTGCTTCGGTTCGGCGCAGCACGCGCCCCGCCGCTTCGCTAGACATTCCCACCGCCAGAAGCGGCTCGAGGATTCCCGTCTTCTGATCGAGCAAGCGAATCTCTACGACGTCGAATTGCAACAGGTCCTTGGTGAAGTGGAGAATATTTGATTTGAGATAGTCGATTCGCTCCGGAACTGTCATGTGCGACAGTTCGTCGGGCTTCATGTCGGCGAGTTGCACGCCGGCCTGGTGAATCGCTTGCAGCTTCTGCTGCTGGTGCATCTCCTTGGTCACATCTCGGACGGTAACAATCAGATGCTTCGACGGACCTTCATGCTCCAGCACGGGAGCTGCATGCACGTGGAAGTATCGGTTGTCCGCGGACCGCAACGTGCTACTGCTGGCGCGCCCGCTGGAAAGCGCCGTATGGAACGGGCAGTAATCGGGGCCTAGGATCTCCGGACTATTGAGCGCCGAATAGAAATTCTCGCCAACCAGCGTATCTCGTCCCGACCACTCGCTCATCCGGCTGTTGCCCCAGACGATCGTGTTCTCATGGTCGAGCAGCACGACCCCGTCGGGCATGCCCTCTAGAATCCGCTCGTTTTGAAGGAGCCTCCCCAGCCGGAAGGCCTCCGAGACATGCGAGCCGGTAACGTAAATGCCGTCGTAGTGATCGCGCGTAGGCGAGCCAAGGCCCTAAGCGGGCTTTCGACCTCTTCTGTCTGGTAGCTGTCGCCCCACTTCGGCAAGCCGTTGGCCGAAGCAGGCTCGCGGACCACCAGGATCTTGGGCTTCGACGACAAAGTTTGTGCGACTCCCTAGGTGATCGTAGCGTCGCTGGAATTATAAGTGGGCTTTTCGGCCCAAACAACTAATTCTCTTACGCATGCATAGCTGGCACAGGTCGTTTTTTCGTCAACTTTGGACTTGATTTCGCAGCGGCCCAACCGCTTACGCCGGCCAATCGAACGCTGACCCGCTCCGGTGGGGCAACCACCGTGCCATTTGGCCGCGACCAGTCCACTTCTGGAGCAATCGGCCCAGCCGCTGCCAAACATTGAGGATGCGCAAATCTTGCCGCCTGTAACTGAATTGCGAGCCGAACGCAACAGCGGTCGCGCAAAAGATCGCAAACGATGCCAATCATGCTTCTATTGTCTGTTCCCCATTAAGCGCCAATCTTATTGCAGTGGCCATCACCCCCTCGCCCGGCCGGTATCAAGCCGATACCCGCCTCCTGGCGACCAATCATATCGATCGCGGAGCGCTAGCTCGACATTATGCGTGATCATAGCCCGGTTTACCGGCTTACGCAGCACCGTAAACGCGTCCGCCTGTTGTGCTTGCTGCAATAAATCGTCGTCCACCCGTGCCGACATCAGAATCCACGGAAGTTCAATCTTGAGCCGATGAACCCGATGGGCCGTCTCCAGTCCAGTTAGCCGCGGCATGTTCATATCGAGCAGCAATAAGTGGATATCTTGCCGCTCAACGATCTCCAAGGCTTC
This sequence comes from Pirellulales bacterium, assembly GCA_963829655.1. Taxonomy (GTDB): domain Bacteria; phylum Planctomycetota; class Planctomycetia; order Pirellulales; family JALHPA01; genus JBBDYH01. Next base: position 1,747,007 of record CAWHJG010000002.1, on the reverse strand, counting down.
CTCTCCGCTGCCGGCCAGCGCGAGCCGATACCCGCACGGCTCCAGCATTTCGCGAATCGTGTCGCGCAGTGCAGTGTCGTCGTCGGTGATCAGGATGGATGGAACCTGGAACGAAGCCATGGTTTGCGCTTTGCAATAACTAGCGATTCAAAAACGTGTCAGCAAATTGAAGGCCCGACACCTCTCAGGCATCCCCGCCAACGCCTTCAATTCACCGTAAGGCGTTGTTGTGTCCGCACTTTTATCGTATTTCCTAGAATTGCCGTAGTCAAAATAGGTAAGAATCTTGGCCGACACGGTGTATCCCAGAGACTGGTCACTGCCAATTAGGCAGCGGAGTGGTTGCGAGATTCAGGCACATTTCTATACTGGCGTTTTTACGCGTCGTTCGCTCTGCACCGTTACGCCGACGGCGCACAAGGAAGGACGAATTGGAAAACGCGACGGCAAGCTCGTTTATCGGCCGCCACCAGTTTCTTATCTACCGCCTGTTCTCGCTGGCGGGCATCGTTCCGATCGGCGGCTACCTGGTTTTTCATTTATGCGCTAATGCGTTGGTGCTGATTAGTCCGGCCTCTTTTCAGTCCGCGGTCGATCAGATTCATTCGCTTGGTTTTCTTGTGCCGGTGCTCGAGTGGACGTTCATTTTTGGACCGATGTTGTTTCACGCCGCCGTCGGCTGGCTGATTGTCAGCGGTATGGTGGCCAATGTGGGCTCTTATCCCTACACGAGCAACGTTCGCTACACGCTGCAGCGCGTGACGGGAATGATCGCGTTCTTCTTCATACTGTGGCACCTTTGGCACTTGCATCAGTATGGAAAGCCGTTTGGCGGCGGCTGGTTCGATGCGCACCACGCCAGTTCGTCCGCGTCTGCGGCGCTCCAATCAACGGCCGTCCGGATTGGCTATGTGATTGGAGTTCTCGCCTCGGTATATCATCTCGCCAACGGTATCTGGACTTTTGGAATCACATGGGGCATTTGGACTAGCGAGCGCGAATGCGCGGCGCTAGTTATGCGTGTCTCGCGTTTGGGATACTTCTGGCGAGTGTTGGCATCGGAGTCGCTCGTCGGAATGACTCAAGTGGACATGGACAAAGCGCGGGCAATCGAAGATCGCATGGAAGAATTGCGTAAAGCGACTCGCGGCGACCCCGCCGATGAGATCCAGGAGCAAGCCGACAAAGGTTCGATGTCGGTCAGTAGTGCCGGCGTCCTGAGCCCTGAACCCTGAACCACGAACCCTTTGGAATGTCAAAACAACGCGTCATGATCGTCGGCGGCGGGCTGGCTGGGCTGGCGGCCGCGATGAAGCTCGCCGAGCTCGGCACGGATGTCGACCTGATGAGCCTCACGCCGGTGAAGCGCTCGCACAGCGTCTGTGCCCAAGGCGGCATCAACAGCGTCAACGAGGTCACGCGCCAACAAGGCGACAACGAGTGGCTGCACTTCGACGACACGGTCTACGGCGGCGACTTCCTCCAGCATCAGCCGCCGGTCAAGGAAATGTGCGAGTGGGGGCCGAAGATCATCGACCTGATGGACCGGCTCGGCGTTCCCTTCAATCGCACGCCCGAGGGCTTTCGCGACCAGCGCCGATTTGGCGGCACGCTCTTCAAGCGGACCGCGTTCGCCGGCGCCACCACCGGCCAGCAACTCTTATATGCCCTCGATGAGCAGGTCCGCCGCTGGGAAGTCGCCGGGAAGGTCACTAAATACGAGTTCTGGGATTTTCTCGGCCCGGTCCTCGACGACGATGGCACGTGCCGCGGATGCGTCGGGCAGGACATGGTCTCGATGGAGATCCGCGCCTTCCCAGCCGACGCGGTGATCGTCGCCTCGGGCGGCTGCGGTCTGATCTACGGCCGCAGCACGATGTCGATGGCCTGCAACGGCAGCGCGGCGAGCCGCTTGTTCCGGGAGGGGGCCAAGTACGCCAACGGCGAGTTCATCCAGGTCCATCCCACCGCCATTCCCGGCGCCGACAAGCTGCGGCTGATGAGCGAAACGGCCCGCGGCGAGGGAGGCCGCGTGTGGGTGCCGCGGCAGCCGCAAGACCCTCGGCCGCCCAAGCAAATTCCCGAGAGCGAGCGGTACTACTTTCTTGAGGAGCGTTATCCCAAATACGGCAACCTCGTCCCGCGCGACATCGCCACGCGCGAGATTTTCAACGTTTGTACCGAAGAGGGGCTCAGCGTCGAGGAAGATCGTCTCTGCGTGTACCTCGATCTCACGCACATCCCGCCGGCCGTACTCGACGTCAAGCTCGGCGGCATCCTCGCGATCTACGAAAAATTCCAGGGCGTCGACCCGCGCTTCGAGCCGATGAAAATTTTCCCGGCCGTCCATTACTCGATGGGCGGCCTGTGGGTCGATTACGAGCGCACAGCCAATGGCGGACTCGCTCTCGGCTCGCCGAAGAATCAGCGCACCAACATTCCCGGCCTGTACGCCATCGGCGAGTGCGACTACCAGTATCACGGCGCGAATCGGCTGGGAGCGAACTCGCTGCTGAGCTGCATCTTCAGCGGTCTGATCGTCGCCCCCGGAATCGATGCATACTTGAAGTCCCTCAAAGGGGGCGCGGCTGCGGATCAACCGGCGTCGCTCTATGAGTCTGCCCGTAAAAAGCAGCAGGACGATCACGACCGATTGCTTAAGCGCACAGGAGGCGGCGAGAACCCCTACGTCATCCATCAAGAGCTGGGCTTGGCAATGACCAAGGCGGCAACCGTCGTGCGGCGCAATCAGCAGCTTCGTGAGGCCTACGGCCAGGTGCAGGAATTGGAAGAGCGCATGCGCCGCGCGTCGCTCTCAGACACTGGCACTTGGACGAACCAGAACGTAGTGTTCACGAAGGCCCTCCGCGACATGTTCCCGCTGGCGAAAACGATCCTTAAAGGCGCATTGCTGCGCGACGAGTGCCGTGGCGCGCACTTCAAGCCGGAGTTTGAGTTTCCCGGCATTGCAGCCACCGAGCCCGCACAGAAGCGCCGCGAAGCCGAGGCGTGGTGCAATCGGTTCGACGAGAATCTGCGGCGTTGGCTTAAGACTACCGTCGCCAAGCTCGATAGCAGCGGAGAACCGCAACTTACTTATGAGGACGTTGACACTTCACTCATTCCGCCGCGGCCTCGGCTGTATGGTTTGGTTGGCGCGGAGGTCATCGACGAAGTCTGGCGCGAACGCCAGCGCAAGCGCACCCAAGTCGAGCCTACAACCGACGGCAACGGTGAAAAGGCCGGCGCCGCTCCCCGCGCGGCAACGGCCGCGGCCGGTTAGCCATCCGCACGTTTAGCAGTCGGCGGCACGCCGACTTGGGCGTCAAAAACTCGCATGAACAACCCCAACGCACTATCCGATTCAACCGCCCCGCGCACCTTCGAGGTCCGCGTGTTGCGTCAGGATCGGCCCGGCGAGTCCAGCTATTGGGAACGCCATCGTGTCGCCTACGAGCGCGACATGAACGTAATTAGCGTGCTGCAAAAAATCGCGGCGCAGGCCACGACCATCGACGACCGGCACGTGGCGCCCGTGGCCTGGGATTGCAACTGCCTGGAAGAGGTCTGCGGCTCTTGCACGATGGTCGTAAACGGGCGCACCCAGATGGCGTGCACGGCTTTGGTCGATCGATTACTCGCGGACAACCCCGACGAGATCGAACTGCGCCCGATGACTCGATTTCCGGTGGTGCGCGACTTAATGGTCGATCGCAGCCGCCTCTTCGAGGGGCTCAAAAAGGTAAAGGCCTGGGTCCCGGTCGATGGTTACTACAACGCCGGGCCTGGCCCGCGCCAGTCACAAGAGCAGCAGCAGACGATCTATCCGATCACCGAGTGCATCAGTTGCGGCTGCTGCCTGGAAGCCTGCCCGCAGTACAGTAAGTTGGAAGCTTTCCGCCGCGACGACGAAAGCGAGGAGCAATTCGAAGAACGCAAGCGGCGGTCATACGACCGCGCCTTCATGGGCGCGGCCATCATCGCGCAGGCGATGCGATTCAATTACGATCCGACCGGTAGCCTGAACAAGAGCGAACGTCTGGACGCCCTGATGAGCGAAGGTGGCATTCAAATGTGCGGCAACGCGCAGAACTGCGTCGCCGTTTGCCCCAAGGAGATTCCGCTCACACGCGAGATCTCCCGCGCTGGCCGCGCGACGACCGTGTACGCGATCAAGAAGATTTTCGACCGCTAACTGTGGCAATTAAAAAGCCCCGGCCTGCGCCGGGGCGTCTCTCGTGTAGCAATGCGGCGAAATCTTAAGCGCGAGCCGGAACCACGAACGGCTCTCGATACTGTCGCGTCAGCATCGCGTTCGCCTCGTCGTTCGACAGGAACGTCTCCGCTTTCGGGTCCATCTCGAGCGACAGGCCCAGGCGAATCTGGTCTTTGCCGTTAATCGTGACGTCGTTGTTCTTCAAATGCGCCAACGTCCGTTCTAGTGTTTCGGCGCTGTTGTCCGCATTCTTCAAGCTCTTGATTCGCTCGTTCACCGCGTCGAGGCTCATCTCCTTGCCGAGCCGGTACGAGATATTGCCCGTGTGGCACAGCGCACTCGAAAGATGGCCCTCAAGGACATCCGCGCAAGTCGGTGTGTTTTCGGCTGCGCACCGCGTCGATGAAATTGGCGAAGTGGTGCGCGTATTGCCCGCCGCGGAAATCCTCAACCTTATTGCCCCGCTTGTCGAACGCGGCGCCGTGCGTGTACTCGTCGAGCACGACATACCCATCACTCCCCTCGAAGATCACTCCCACCCCGGCGCCCTTCAGCTTGTCGGTCTTCAGCCCGCGAACCTCAAACACCAACGTCTTCGCGCCGTAATCGTGAATGATGACCTGAGTGTTCGCGGTCTCACCCGAATCGGTGTATCCAAACCGGCCGCCATAGCTAAGCACCAACGGGCTGATCGTATCGACGCCCAAACCCCATCGCGCGATGTCCATCTGGTGAATGCCCTGGTTGCCCAGATCGCCGTTGCCATAATCCCAGAACCAGTGCCAGTCGTAATGCACCGGCCCGCGCGACCCATTGCGCAGCGACGGCGTCAATGGCGCCGGTCCGCACCACAGGTTGTAGTCCACGGTGTCTGGAACTTTCGCTTCCTTGCGTGGACCAATCGAATCGCGGCGCTTGTAACACAGGCCGCGCGCGAGCTTCACGTCGCCGACCTTTCCGGCCTTGACCCACTCGATCGCGCCGATCGTCCCCTTCATCGAGCGACACTGCGTTCCCGTCTGACAGATGCGGCCGAGCTTGCGCAACTTCGACAATGCGGCGCCCCTCGCTCACGTTGTGGCTGACTGGCTTCTCGACGTAAACGTCCTTGCCGGCTTGCATCGCCCAAATCGCCACGAGCGCATGCCAATGGTTGGGCGTCGCCGTGCTCACGCAATCCACGTCGCGATTTTCGAATAGCTTGCGCAAGTCCTGGTAATACTTCGGACGCTGGCCGGTCTTTCGCTCGACTTCGTCGCACCTGCGATTGCCGACAACCGAGTCCACGTCGCAGATCGCCACCAGGTCCACGTCTTTGCGATCCGTGAACTCCTTAACGTGAGCGTTGCCTTGACCGTTCACGCCGATGCACGCGATCCGCAGCTTCTCATTCGGGCTGGCCGTCTGCTTTTCGTCGGCAGCCAAAATAGGCGCCGCGCCCGCCACAGCAGCGCCCGCCGCGACTGCGGCGAACATCGAATCTTCCAAAAACTGGCGGCGAGATTGAAAGGCCATCGTCATAACTCCTCGTCGGCAATTGAGAGTGATTCAAAAAGGCGGCGCAGCGGCGCGCACACCGAACCATTTGCGCTCCCCCAGAGCCTTTGAAGATAACCATCGGCAGTCCCGTTTGCCAGCGCCGACCTGCAATGAAGGGCCCCGCCCCTGAACGACCGTTGAAGTGCCTTGCTCCCTAATCGTATATTGGCCTCTTCCCAATGAGCACCTGGATCGAATTCGGGTAAATAACCGGTCCCAGCACTTAACAAAGAACCGTCATCGCCCGGCCAGCGTAGCATAATAGGTCTTTTCCACCCGCTCGCGGTGCGCACCCCGGGCCCGTCAATTTGGACCGACATTCGGCCTGGATCGCAAGCAACCCACACTCACCTCAAAAGAGGATGGCATGGCCCAAGCGACTGCCGCTCGGGTGGCACAACCCGCCGCCGCCACAGGCACCGACGTAGTCGTCGAGACACGCAACCTTTCCAAGGTTTACCGCGACTTCTGGGGCCGCCAAAAGGTGCGGGCTCTGAAGGCGCTCGACCTGACAATCCACCGCGGAGAAGTTTTCGGCTTGCTCGGCCCCAACGGCTCCGGCAAGACCACGACAATCAAGCTGCTTCTCGGGCTGCTTTTTCCGACCACCGGCCGCGCTTTGGTTTTCGGTCGCGACGCCAGTGAAGTAAGCAAGAACGAGCGCCTCGGCTACCTGCCGGAGGAGTCGTACCTTTATAAGTTCCTCAATGCCGAGGAGACGCTCGATTTCTATGGCCGGCTGTTCGACATGCCACCCGATGTTCGCCGCCAGCGAGCCAAAGAGCTGATTGCCGAAGTCGGACTGGAGCGCGACAAGCGCCGTCAGCTCAAGGAGTATTCCAAAGGCATGACCCGCCGCATCGGCCTGGCCCAAGCGTTGATCAACAATCCAGAGCTTGTGCTGCTCGACGAGCCGACCAGCGGCCTCGACCCGCTCGGCACGCGGTGGATGAAGGACCTGATCCTCAAGCTCAAGTCGCAGGGCAAGACGGTGCTCATGAGCAGCCACCTTTTGGCCGACGTGCAAGATGTCTGCGACCGCATCGCAATCCTGCATCAGGGGGAGTTGAAGGAACTGGGCCGCGTCGATTCGCTACTGAAGGTTCGCGACGTAACACAGATTCAAGCCCAAGGCCTCAGCGATGAGGCCCGCGCGGAAATCCGCAGCGTGATCGAGCGGCACCAAGGCAAGGTCCTCGAAATGGGCAATCCCACGACGACGCTCGAGGAACTGTTCCTCACGATCGTACGTGAGAGCGAAGCTCGTCCTGGCCGCCGCACCAAGGGGGATTGAGCACGATCGATGATTCTCGAAACTCCCATTCCGCCGTTTCTCGAATGGCTGCCCATGGCGCTGGGCTACTTTGCCCAATCGGCGGTGATCGTCGCGCTGGTGGGGCTCGTGATCGGATTTCTCGTCGCCGCGATTCGGCACGGACCGTTGGCGGCTGGCGACATTACCTATCGCACGCTATCGGCCGCGGCCATCGATCTGGTGCACATGGCCCCCCGCCGCGTGTTCGCGATCACCCGACTGGCCATTCAGGAAGCCATCCGACGCCGTGTGTGGGTGGTGTTCGTGATATTCGCTTTGGTGTTGCTGTTCGCTGGCTGGTTTCTCGATCCGAACTCCAAGGAACCGGCCAAGCTGTATCTCAGCTTCGTGCTTTGGTGGACGAACTTGCTGGTCCTATTCATGGCAATGTTCTTGGCGGCGTTCAGCCTGCCGAACGAGATCAAGAACCGCATCATCTACACGGTCGTCACCAAGCCGGTCCGCTCGGGCGAGATCATCCTCGGCCGCATGATCGGTTTTATCGTGATCGGAACCGCGATGCTGTTAGTGATGGGTGTTGTCAGCTACGCATTCGTCACGCGTTCGCTGCGGCACGAACATGAGATCGCGGAGTTTGATCAAGCGACAGGGATCGGTAAGACCAACACCGTCCAGGGGCACTCGCACACATTCACAATCGAGCCCGGCGAAAGCGGCTGGACCGACTATCAGGCCCAAAGCGGTCATCGCCACCCTATCACCGCTGAAGATCGCGATGGCAAGATCGCCTATCAGATTGGCGCTCGCGAAGACCTGGCGATTGCGCGCGTGCCGATCCTCGGAAGTGAGGAAGAGTTTTACATGCTCGAACGGACCGGCGAGGCCAAGTACGGTCCCAAGGCGGGTGTCAGCGTCGGGCAGGAGTGGGGATACCGTCGATTCATTGAAGGCAACTCTCTGATGGCCGCCGTCTGGACCTTCGATAACGTGAGTGAAGACCGCTTTCCCAACGGCGGCCTGCTCATCGAACGCACGCTGCGCGTTTTCCGCACGCACAAAGGCGACATGCGCCGCGGCGTCGCAGGTGAAATGATTTTTCGCAACCCGGAGACGAAGGTTGCCACGGCGCCGATGCCGTTTACCGTCAAGGAATTCGTCATCGACAGCCAGTGGATCGACCGCAACCAGCCAATCGATCCCAAGCAGGGCGACGACCGCGAGCTCGACATTTTTCGCGACTTGGTTTCGTCGGATGGAAAGCTCGAGGTGCTGATCCGCTGCACCGACAGCGGTCAGTACTTTGGCGCTGCGCGTCCGGACCTGTACCTGCGCGCCGAAGACGCGCCGTTCGAGTGGAACTTCGTCAAGGGTTACATCGGCATTTGGTGTCAGTTGGTCCTGATCGTGGCGTTCGGCGTGATGTTCAGCACGTTCTTGAGCGGGCCGGTCGCTTTTCTGGCTACGCTCGGCACGCTGGTGCTCGGCCTGTGCGTGGCGAGTTTCGTCATGCCGCTGACCGAATCGGTCATCGAGCAGAACGAAAAACTGATGCCCGGCGGCGGGCCGATCGAATCCGCGATCCGGCTGGTGACCCAAAAGGGAATCATGAGCCAGATGGACGACACGCCGGGCATTCGCGTGGCGCCACGCTCGACCTGGGCATGATGTATGTGATGCAAGGACTCGGCTCATTGATGCCCGACCTCAGTCGATTTGACGATGCCCACTTTGTGCGCAAGGGTTCGACGTGCCGACCGATTTGATCTTGCAGCAAATGGCGATCACCGCTGGATTTGTTCTGGCCACGTTCCTGGCCGGGTTCCTCTTTCTGAGGATGCGCGAGGTAGCGAAATGAGTGAGAAGAAAATCTTTTACCGCAAGCTAATCTACATCGCGATCATAGTCGCGCTGTTGTACCCGTTGTCGCTGTTGAGCCAGCCGGCCACGCGCGAATCCGCCGGCGGCGCGCTGGCGTCGCTCCGCGACGAGCACAAGCTCAGCCAGGCCGATCTGGGTGAAATCGATCCGTCGAGCGTGACGATGCGCCTGGCAACGCTTGGCCTCGGCAACATCGCCGTCAACATCCTTTGGGACCGCGCAACGAGTACAAGAAAAAGGAGGACTGGATCTCGTTGGAGGCCACGCTCAAGCAAATCGTCAAGCTGCAGCCCAACTTCTTCAAGGTCTGGGACTATCAGGCGCACAACCTGTCGTTCAATATCTCGGCCGAGTTCGACGACTATCGCGACCGCTACACGTATGTAATCGAAGGCATCCATTTCCTCCGCGAAGGCGTGGAAAAGAACGAGACCGAGCCGCGGCTGCTCAATCGCGTCGGCTGGTACCTGGCCCAAAAGATCGGCCGCGCCGACGAGCACCGACTGTATCGGCGGCTGTTCCAGGACGATTGGAAAGAGCTGTTTCACGCCAGGGAAAACCCGAGCCGGCTGCCGGCGGAGCGCGATAGCTGGCTCGTCGCGAAGGAATACTTCGTCAAGGCCGAAGAGCTGACCGCTCGGCTGGAAGAGCGAGGGATTCCGCTGCGCACGTCGCCGATTATCTTTTATTCCGAGGCACCCAAGGCGCAGATCAACTACGCCGAAACGCGCGAGCTGGAAGGCAAGTTCATCACCGATCAGGAATTGAACGAAACCAAGGCCGCCTGGGAGTTGCGCGCGAGGATTGGCTCAAGTACGGATACCGGCCGATCCCCACGTCGTTCGGCGGGCTGATCCGGCTCGAGGAAATGGAGGCGCAGCGCGACTTGGTCGAGGACCTGACAGCCAGGTTGGAGGGCTCTTGCCCGGCGTGCGAACTCGAATGCGCGACGAGCGGCTCGCGGAACTGCCCGCCGATCAGCGCGACGCGATCGCCACACCCCCAAACGAGCGCAACGCCGAACAGCGGGGACTTGCCTCGCAACACGAGTGGCGCGTGAGAGTTCAGTGGGATGAAGTGGCCGACCAAGCGCCGGCGGACAAGCGCGTCGAGGCCAAGGACATCGCCAACCGCCTGAACGCTGCCGAAGAACGCGTGCACTCGATCAGCATCGAACGCACCAAGGTGAATTACGAATACTGGCGGACGCGCGGGCTGGCCGAACCCGAGGACAACACCATCGAAGCTCGACAGCTCACGTATCTCGCCGGGCGCAAGCTCGACGAGGGCGACCCGTTCTCGGCGATCCCGCTGTACGAGAAAGCGTGGGAGAAGTGGCGTCTGGTGATCGATAAGTACCCGCGGATGGCGGCGGACAGCGTCTCGGCGGAAGACCTGATCGAGGATATTGGCCGCTACCGCAGCGCGATCGAGCGGCAGCCGGGCGGCAAATTCCCGTCGCCGTTCATCCTCCAGGATGTTGTGGACATTGAAGAAGGCAAGATTTCGTACTCGCCGGAGCAGATCGAGGAGAAGGAGTACCAGATGCGCCGCGAGAAGATGAAGGGGAAGAAGGGGAACGAGGGTAGCTAAACGACGTCTCGACGCGGGAGGCACGGACGGAATGATTACTTGACAGGTGATCATTGGCGAGAGCGACCGTACGAAATCGGCAATTTCGCGAACTTAATGGGTGAATAAGTTTCGCTGGGCCACTCTGGCTTGCCGTGTTTTCCAGGGTTTTTTGAGTTGGGCGGCAGCAGAAATTCGGAGGAATTATGCGCACCGGCGGACGTATTTGGGCGCAACGGGTCGCGTTTTTCGCACGGATTTGACACGTTTGCGTAAATGGTTTCACGCAAAGACGCCAAGCCGCAAAGAGACAACACTAAGGAAGCCAGGAAAGCAGGAGTGGCGCAGGGCTAAGTGAAACGCAAATGTTCTCAAGCGATTTGTTCCCCACAGAATCTGATCGTGGGGGGCCCCGACTTGTGGGGAACAAATCGGCTCGACTTCGGAAACGCGATTGACGCAAGTTGCTGAGTGGTCGAGCGTTGCAACTTTGAGCTTTGTTGGTGAAGCGGCGAATTTTCAACCTGTGTGCGCAGTTGTCTCACGCAAAGACGCCAAGCCGCAAAGGGCGGTCAGCTATCGGCTTTCGGCGGTCAGCCTTTCTGCACGAGCCGATCGCTGACAGCCGAACGCTGACGCCAGCGAGCGGCAACCGGAGGATCGCTCCGCATGGCCGCTTTCAGGTTTTCAAAGAGCGAGCGCGGCCGGTGAGGGCAGCGACATGATTGTAGTGGATGTACAGTAGTCTGTCAAGTGCCCGGTTTTTACACAGCCGGCCAAGTTTAGTAAGGAAGCCAGGAAGGCAGGAATGTTGTTTCCAAGATTCCCTAGCGTGTTGCGAATTGGGCATGCGGGAAACCGCTGATGCAGGCGCAATGGGGGCATTCGGTTGTGTTGGTGTGCGGGGTGTGTCTAAATCGAAGTAGCCCCTGCTCTGGCGGACCGGAGAAGCGTGGCGGCGGGGAGGGATGTGGAAACGCGCCGATTGGTCTTTGGTTCGAACCTTCGCTTGGGCGCGTTCGTAGAGGAGGGACTGTCTGCGAGCGCGGCAGGCATTTTTTGGACGAGGTGATGCGATGAAGCGACGAGAGTTTTTGGCGGCATCGGCGGCGGCGCGTAGCGTGCACGGCGCGGTTGTCGGCGGACGAGAAGGCGGCGGAGAAGCCCCGCGAACCGGACTTGGTCATCAAAAAGCATCGAGGGCGTCTGGCGTTTTCGCCGGACTCGAAAGTACTTGCTGTCGCCAACGGGCCGATTGGCGAGGCGGAGGGGTTCTGCCTGATCGACGTGTTGAATGGAAAACGACTTCCCGATTTTGAGCGCGCCACCGAAGTGACCACGACCGCCGGTCATGGGTGGCCACGGGTGCTCGCCTTTTCGCCGGACGGCAATCGATTGGCGGTCGGTGGCGAAGGATATGTCGCATTGTGGGATGCACGCACAGGTCGCCGGCTGGAAGACATCAATCCATCGCCTGGCAGGCCTGGGGGAACAGTGACGACTGTTGTGTTCGCGAGTGACTCGAAGCGTCTTTACGCCCTAGGTGGCCTCTGGAATCTTGCGACGCGTGATTTTGAACGATTACCTGGCCCTAAGCCGCCAGATGGCGTCGCCTTTTCGTCGGACGGAAGTCGCATTGCGACACGTACGGAGGGAATCTTCACCGTAATGAAGTATCCAAGCTTAGAAAAACAGAACGAATTTGGACACCGGCAAGCAAGTGGTGGTCACTTGGAGTTTAGTGCAGACGGGATTCACCTCATGTCAGATTCGCTGCGAGTAAATAACAAGCGGTATTTGTTCTGGAGAATTGAGACGGGTACACCAATGTACGTCGAATTTTCGAAGGGCCCTTGCTGCGATTTGTCGCCGGACGGCGGATTGTTGCCGGGGGTTGCCGAGTCTGGCGTAGTACTCATGGACGCAAAGAGCGGCCGCATTGTGCATAGATTTACCGATTCAGACACGCACGATGAATTCCGCATGGCCAATTCAGTATCCGATATTCGTTTTTCACCAAATCAGTCGGCCGTCGCAGTTTCGCGAAGGGCTGGCATATATATATGGAAGGATAAGGATGGCTTCAAAACCTCGGTTTAGGCCAGAAAAGGGCCAGAATAGGGGACATTCTACTTTTTAGTCAGTGATCGTCCGTTTATATAAGGGGAAAAGGGACGGTCTACTTTTTTGTTGCCGGCGTGAGGGCATTGGGATCCTGATCGCAACGCCAGGTTTTCTCGGCGGCACAGTGCCGTCCCCCCGGGACTCCGGAAATACTTTTGCGCGATTCATTCCAGGGGTTTCGTCCGCGGCGGGCTACACCCCTGGCTATTACGTGCCGCTCTCGGCAGCTCCAATGTCAGGCACGCGGCGTGCCTGACCTACAAAGCACTACGACCCGGCGGTGTACGGCTGGCTGGCGGGGGATTTTGACCACGACGGTGACGTGGACTTCGACGATTACACGCTGATCGACCAGGCGTTACGAGCAGCTTGGGCAGATGTGAGGCGGGGGGTGCCTGATGACCTGGTAGTCTCGCGGTCGTGGGACACGTCACAACAAGGGCTGGAGACCGCGTCATAACAAGGCTTGCGCTGGCAATGTCAGGCACGCGGCGTGCCTGACCTACTTCCATGCCGCTGCTCCGGCAACGCTTTGCGCGATTCCTCCACGGGTTTTCCCCGCGGTGGACTCCACCCCTTGCTTTACATGCCACTTTTGGCGGTACCGGCAACGGCTGGCGACAATTGACGAATGGAGTGCTCTCGTCATGCACGGGGTGCATGACCTACAGGACTGAACGGGCGAGGCAATCGGCCGCTTTGTTGTTTGATGTTGTGGCGCGGGGTTTGCTCTGTAGCGGGAGCACTGTGCACGCTGTCGATTTTGAAAAAATGTGAAGTATGATTGGGGGATACGAGCATGCTCACGCAAGCGTGAGCCATTACGGGGCAGAGGCAGAAAACGTGCAGTTATGCAGGGGCACGCAGTGTCAGGCACAGAGTGCCTGACCTACGTGGTGCGGCCTTGACGCCTTGAATGCGGCTGCGTATGAATACTGACCCGGTGAAAGCCGCGGAGGGGTTACAAAAGGATGCAGGTGCGGGCGGGCGGGAGCCGATAGATTTGGTGCCCTGCGGCGAACTTCACCAGTGATTAGACGTAGTTTTCAAAAGGGGGACAGGCACCTCGCCGTCACACGAGACTTAGTAGAAAAGCGGAGCGGGGGCTCGGAGCCAGTCCCCTTTTGAGCAAACAAACCATCGAACCAAGCCTCTCTTCATGTATACCGTCGGAGGTGCCTAACCAGGAGCGTTGACCCGGATCGCCAAAAGCCAGTGCCTAGCACGGCTTGATCCGCGTTTTTCTCGCAGCGACAGCCACCGTCGCTATCGAAGAGAGGTTTGATATTGCAGCCGCCGCGGCGTCGAGAGCGATGCCGTGGCGGTTGTTTTTTGCGCGGTGGTCGGCGATCAGCGGTCGGCTTTAAGCGATCAGCGGTCAGCCGTGTTTTGCGATGGCTGCGGCGGCGCGTTTCGGACTTTCAAGCGTCTCGATTTATAGGAGTCGCTTGGGGTACGGGTGCAAAACACAGCCACACGGGAATTGCGGCGGCAAAACACAGTCACCTTTTACACATCTAGCTCGACGGCTTTGCCGCGGACATCGAATTGGGGCGGCTGGACGGGATGCGAGCCGCCGGATTCGTACAGATACGTGCAATTGCGCGAGGCCTGCTTAGCGACGTGCAAAGTATCGGTGAGGCGATCGAAGAGCGACTTGGTGGCATCGTTGGCGAACACTTCGGTCACGGCGGCAGAGAACGTGACCGCCAGATCGCCTTTGGAATAACGGAAAGTCGTTTCCCCGACGGTCTGTCGGATGCGCTCGACGACGCTGGTCGCGCCGTGCGGCCCGGTGTCGGCCCAGAAGATGAAGAATCGCTGACCCGCGAAGCGTCCGCACCAGTCCAGCCCGCTGTATTTTCGCAGCAGGTCATCGACCAATCGCGCGACGGCCGCCAGCAGGCGGTCGGAGACGAGCGGGCCGCAGCTTTCGGTGATGCGGGCGAAGTGGTCCAGATCGAGCATGGCGACGCTGACTTGTCGCATCCGCTTGTGGTCGTCGCGCCACCAGCGGCGGATAAATGTTTCGATTCCGGTGCGATTGCGGAGGCCGGTGAGCGGATCTTCCTCGAGGTGCCTTCCGGCATCCTGAATGCGTCCCTCGCGGCAGAGGACGGCCACGAGAAACTCCTGCATGCAATCGCGGAGCGTGTGTGCCAGATCGACCAGCTTGCGAATCTCGATGATCAGCCGCCGCGCCGATGATCGGGCTCGACTGGAAGTCGAACATCTCGATGTTGCCGCAGGCGGTTTCGATCTGCGTGGTCTGATTGTGAAGCACTTCCTCCAACCGTTCTCCGAGCGGCGACATATCGCCGAGGTTCCGCTTCTGCGTGGACAGGTATCGCGTGGCTTCCTGCTGCCGATTGCACCACTGATCGTTGACCTGCTTGAGCTGTTCGACAGATCGCTGCAGCTTATCCGCGTCAGGCGATTTCAGGCAGTTGCGGACGTTGGTGTCGATATTGGTCAGGTCGTGGCGATACCGGCCGACCTCGAACTTCAGCACATGGACCGAGGCCTCGACCGCGCTGGTGCACACGATTTTTTCGCCCGGCGGGGCGAGCGATTCGATCATCTTCGCCCAATCGGCGGGCAACTGGCTGACATCGAAGGGACGCGTTTCCGACTGGCTACCGTCGGGAGCGCGGAACGGGTTTTCTGGTAGGTGCCACTCGCCGGTCCCGCCGCTGTTGCCGGCGCGGACGTCGTCGGCGGTATCGGTCCAATCATCACTGTCGAGATCGGCCATCGTCGGCATGCGCACGTAGAGCAGCTTGCGGCCCATGAAGTAGCCGACGCCGATGTAGAGCACAGCAGTGGAAAGGACGTAGGTGAGCACGGATGCATCAAATCCGAATGACGAAATCCGAATGACGAAACAATGACGAATGGCGAATGACGAACGAGAAAACCGTCCGATTACCGCCGCAGGGGCTGCGCCGAGCGCGCATTGTGGGCGACTAACTTCGCTCTGAAAACTCTAGGCCCATTGGCATGGCGGGAGTTGTGACCTGGATCGACCGTACGCGACAACCCGCGGTTGGTGACCGAACAGGCCGGATATGCCGGATATGCGGGGTCGCTTAAGAAGTGCAGGGCATCGGTCGGTGCGGCAGCGGCGGCATGAATTGGCGGTCCTATTCGGCGTACCGGGTGGCTGTAGAATGTTGGATTACCTATTCCTAACCGCTCCGTTACTATGCCGTTGAAAGTCATCCAATATCCGCACCCGACGTTACGGCATGTGAGCCGGCCGTTGAAGAAGATCGACGCCGAATTGCGGACGATGGTCGGCGAAATGTTTGATCTGATGTATCAGCACAACGGAGTCGGTCTGGCGGCGAACCAGGTGGACCTGCCGTATCGAATGTTTGTGGTGAACTTGAGCGGCCGGCGCGGCGAGGGGGAGGAGATGGTGTTTGTGAACCCTGTGCTCAGCCGCCGCAAGGGAACGGAAGAGGCGGAGGAGGGGTGTCTGAGCCTGCCGGGGCTTTATGGAATGGTGAAACGGCCGAGCGAGGTGACGGTTGAGGCATTTTCGCTCTCGGGCGAGCCGATCCGAATGGAGCTCGACAATTTGTTCGCGCGCGTGGTGCAGCACGAGACCGATCACTTGGACGGACGGTTGTTCATCGACCGCTTGAACACGACCGGCGAGCTGAACGTACGGCCGATTCTGGATGAGTTCGAAATTGCCTTTGACGGGCAACGCGAGCGAGGCGAAATACCGGACGACGAGGAGATCAAGCGGCGGCTGGAGGAGTTGGAAAAGATGAGGACGTGAAATGGAGGGGCTAGGGGGTAGGGAGTGGGGAGTAGGAATGAAGAATGGCGAGCGACGCATTGAAACTGGTGATGATGGGGACAGGGCCGTTTGCGGCGCCGACGTTTCGGGAAATTCTCGAGCGGCCCGAGCGGTTCAGCGTCGTGGCGCTTTTCACGCGGCCCGAGCGGCCGGTGCACACGCATGGCAAGTCGCGACCGGATCAGAGTCCGACTCGTGATTTAGCGATCGAGCGCGGATTGCGGGTGCTTGAGCCGCAGAGCATCAACTCGCCCGAAGCACATGCGCAGCTCACGGAGTTGGCAGCCGACCTCTTTGTCGTCTGCGATTATGGGCAGATCCTGTCACGCGAAATGCTGGGGCTGGCTCGGCTGGGCGGGATCAACCTGCATGGTTCGCTGCTGCCGAGGTATCGCGGCGCCGCGCCGATCAATTGGGCGATCTATCACGGCGAGCGCGAGACGGGCGTGACCGTGATTCACATGACGCCGAAGTTGGACGCGGGGCCGTGTCTGGTCCAGCGCGCGACGCCGATTGCGCCGGATGAGACGGCGGTGGAATTGGAGCCGCGGCTGGCGGAGCTTGGCGCACCGGCGGTGCTGGAGGCAATTGAGATGCTGGCCGAGGGGCGCTGGGCGTGGGCATCGTCCAAGATCCGGCGGCGGCGACGCAGGCGCCTCGGCTGAAAAAGTCGGACGGGATGATCGATTGGAGGCACAGCGCGGACCAGATTCGCAACCAGGTGCGGGCGTTTCAGCCGTGGCCGAAGAGTTATTCGTTTTTGGCGCGCGACGGGAAGCCGCTGCGAGTGATTCTTGAGGAAGTGGCGGTGGCGGGCGATGCAGTGGATCAGGCTCGGGCCGAATCAGGAACCATTGTCGCAATCGAACGCGAATCGATGCGGATTGCTTGTGGTGCGGGAACGCTACTGCCGCGGATAGTTCAGCCCGCGGGCAAGCGAGGCATGTCAATTGGCGAGTTTTTGCGCGGCCATCCGGTGAAGGTGGGCGATCGATTTGGACATGGTGAATAACGACATGAGCCGTTAAGCCGCCCTTCGTCGCAGCTTGAGCCGCGGTTAGAATGTCGGAGTGATCCGAGAACGGATGCTTGGAGGACCGGTGAGATGGCCGACTGGACGACCGCTGATTATGTGATCCTCGCGATCGTGGGTTTCGTCGCCGTGACGACGCTGGTGCGGTTGATGCTCAATCGCCGCGACGAAGTCGTGCAGGACCTACAACAACAGGCGCGGCGGGCGAAGAAGAAGGTGGAGGAAAATAAATGACGAAGGACGAAAAGTGTCTGGTGACCTGGTCGTCTGGTGATTGATTGGAATGCCAAAGCTTCTCTACATCGAAACCGTCGGCTGCCAGATGAACATGCTCGATAGCGAGCTGGTGGTGGCGGCGCTGCGCAAGCAGGGTTATGAGCTGACCGATTCGCCGAAGCGGGCCGACACGATCCTGTTCAACACCTGCAGCGTTCGCCAGCACGCCGAGGACAAGATCTATTCCGCGCTCGGCCGATTGAAGCACGCGAAGGAGCATAACCCGCAGAAGATCATCGGCGTGATCGGCTGCATGGCGCAGAAGGACCAGCAGCTCATCTTTCACCGGGCGCCGTACGTGGACCTGATCGTTGGGCCAGGGCAGTTGCACCAGATTCCGCGGCTGTTGGATGAGGTTGCGTCCGGCAGCGGCCCGAGGATGGAAGTCAGCCTGGGCCGCAAGGAGGGGAATCGCGACGAGATCGAGCGGAGCTTTGAGAGTTACGATCCCGACCGCGATCCGGAGATGCGGCCGACGCCGTATCAGGCGTTTGTGCGAATCCAAATTGGCTGCGACAAGTTCTGCACGTACTGCATCGTGCCAAGCGTCCGCGGGCCGGAGCAGGGGCGGCATCCGGATCACATTTATGCGGAGGCGGCGAAGCTGGCCGCGGAAGGCTGCCGCGAGATCACGCTGCTTGGGCAGACGGTGAACAGCTACCGGTTCCGGCACGGCGACGGGCGTGTGACGCGGCTATCGGACCTGCTTGAGCGGCTGCACGAGATCGATGGCATCGTACGGCTGAAGTTCGTGACGAACTATCCCAAGGACATGACCGACGATTTGCTGGCGGCGGTGCGCGATCTGCCGAAAGTATCGCCGTATTTGCACGTGCCGGCACAGAGCGGGTCAAACGAGGTGCTGCGGCGGATGAAGCGGGGGTATACGGTCGAGGAATATCGCGAAATGCACAGTCGCATCCGTGAGACGGTGCCCGGTTACGCGGTGACGAGTGACTTCATCGTTGGCTTTTGCGGAGAGACCGACGACGATTTCCAGCAGACGGTCGATCTGGTCCGCGAGTGCCGCTTCAAGAACAGCTTTATCTTCAAGTACAGCGAACGGCCGGGAACGAAAGGGGCGGAGCTTTTGGCGGACGACGTGCCGGAGGACGTGAAGCGGCGGCGGAATAACGAGCTATTGGCGGTTCAAAACCGCATTTGCGAAGAAGACAACGAGGGGTTTCTTGGCGAAACCGCGGAGGTCCTCGTCGAGGGGCCGAGCAAGGATGCGCGGAAGCATGCCGACCCCGAGAGCCACACGCTTGCAGCTTGTCGGCCGCACGCACTGTGACCGAATTGTGGTTTTCGAGGGGACGCGGCGACAGATTGGGCAAGCTGTTGCCGGTAACGATTTATGACTCAAACGCCCATACGCTTTTCGGACAGGTGGTGACGCGCCACGTGGGGCCCGAGGTTTATACGCTGAGCTTATAATGGCGGAGAGCAAAGCGACGAAACAGGATACCCAGCATCGTTCAGCATTCATCGTTCATCGCTTCGTGATGCAGCTCTCTGATCTCCGCCGCCGCCTGGACGACACCTGCCGCAGCCGCGGACTGGCTGCGCACGTGCGGCGTACTGGATATTGACCGAGCGCACGCCAACCTGGTCGGCATCGCCAGCACGAACGTCACGCTGGATCTCAGTCGCCGATATTTGCGACCAGCTTGCCGAGCATTTGCCGCGTCTTTCGGACGCCGACATGGCGCTCAACAACCTGGACCGTTTCGTGGCCGCGGCGCGCAACCCGCTGTCGCTGGCGACGCTGTTTGAGCGCGACCGCGAGGCGTTGCCGATTTTGCTGCAAATCTTTTCCACGAGCCAGTTCTTCAGCGACCTGTTGATCACGGATCGCGAGGCATACGACCTGTTGCGGATGACCGAAGGTGAGCCGGTTGCGCGGGAGACGATCGTACAGGAGCTGGCCGGCGAAGTGGCGGCCCTGGCCGACGAGCGGCTCGTGATGACGGCGCTGCGGCGGTTCAAACGCCGCGAGCTGTTGCGCATCTGCTATGGCGACGTGATCCGCTCGCAGCGCGTTGAGACGGTGACGCGGCAGATTTCTTATGTTGCCGATGCGGTGGTTGAGTCCGCCGTCCGTGCCGCGCGAAAAACCTGGAGGAGAAGCGCGGCGTTCCGCGGACGCGCGACGGTTCGGTCGCGCGGTTCGTGGTGTTGGCGCTTGGCAAACTCGGCGGGAACGAGCTGAATTACTCGAGCGACATCGACCTGGTTTTTCTGTACGACCATGACGGCCAGACCGATGGCCCGCGACCGCTGACGAACCAGGAATTCTTCGAGCGGCTGGCGCGCGACGTTGTTCGCTTGCTCACCGAGCCGACGCCGTTGGGCGTGGCGTATCGTGTGGATTTGCGGCTGCGGCCCGAGGGCAACGCGGGGCCGGTCGTCAGCAGTCTGGAGAGCGCGCTGCATTATTACGACGTTCTGGGACGCACATGGGAGCGGCAGGCGTTCGTCAAGGCTCGTGCTGCGGCCGGCGACCTGGATTTGGGGCAGCAATTTCTGGCGCAGCTTGAGCCGTGGATTTATCGCCGCTATCTGTCGCCGAGCCGACATCAGCGGCATTCGCGCGCTGAAGCGCCGCATCGAGCAGCGCACCGAGCGCGAGGGGGCCGAAGCTGGCCGACGTAAAGACTGGCCACGGCGGCATCCGCGACATCGAGTTTGTGATCCAGTTTTTGCAGCTTCTCAACGGCGGCGATCTGGCCGAGCTGCGCACGCAAAACACGCTGGACGCGATCGCGCAGCTGGAGAGCGCGGCTGCCTGACGAATCAGGAGCGGACCATCCTCGCGGACAATTACAGCACGCTCCGCAAAATCGAGCACCGGCTGCAAATCATGTTCGACTTGCAGACGCACCGCCTGCCGCAATCGCCCGAGGAGCTGCGGCGGCTGGCGATCCGTCTGGGCTACAACGACGACGCCGGCCAGCCGGCCCTCGACGCGTTCCAAGCCGACTACAAGCGGATTACCGAGCTGAACCGCAAGATCCTCGATCATCTGTTGCACGATGCTTTCAGCGGCGAGGAACACACCGAGCCGGAAGTGGACCTGGTGCTTGACCCCGAACCGCCTCAGCAAATGATCGATCGCGTGCTCGGCAAGTATCGGTTTAAGGACGTCGCGGACGCGTATCAGAACCTGATGGCGCTGGCCGAGGAGAAGATTCCGTTCCTATCGACGCGGCGCTGCCGGCATTTTCTGGCCTCGATCGCGCCGCGCCTGTTGGCAGCAATTGCCGAGACCGCCGATCCCGACGCGACGCTCGTGAACCTGAGCAAAGTCAGCGATTCGCTGGGGGGCAAAGGGCGTGCTGTGGGAGCTGTTCAGCTTCAACCCGCCGTCGCTAGCCCTTTATGTTGAGCTCTGCGCGACGAGTCCGTTTTTGTGCGACATCCTGACCGGCAACCCGGGGATGATCGACGAGCTTTTCGATAGCCTGCTGTTGGATAAGCTGCCGACGCTGGCGCAGTTGCGAGCGGAGTTGGGTGAGCTGTCGCGCGCCGCGGAGGCGATCGAGCCGATTCTGCACAGCTTTAAGAGCGCGCAGCAGCTGCGTGTCGGCGTGCGCGATGTGCTGGGGAAGGATCAGATTCAGTCGATCAACGGCGCACTGTCCGAAATCGCTCGAGGCGTGCGTCGAGCGGATCGCCATGAGCGAATACGACAAGCTGGTCGCCAAATTTGGCCAGCCGATGATCGCTACCGGCGACGAGATGGGCCGCTCGGCGGAGTTCGTGATCGTGGCGCTCGGCAAGTTCGGTGGACGGGAGTTAAACTACCACAGCGACCTGGACTTGATTTTTCTCTATGAGGCCGACGGCGCGACGTTCCACGCGCGCCGCAGCAAACGGAGCGGAGAAACGACGACCAATCAGCATTTCTTTTCGGAATTGGCGCAGCGGATCGTGAAGATGGCCGGGCATCTAGGTCCGTATGGCCGGCTGTACGAAATCGATCCGCGGCTGCGGCCAACCGGGCGCAGCGGCCGGTTGGCGACGTCGTTTGCGGAGTTTGCTCGCTACTTCGCCGAGGGCGAGGGGCAGCTTTGGGAGCGGCAGGCGCTCACTCGTGCGCGGCTTGTCTTTGGCAGCGAAGCGGCCGGAGGCGCCGCCATGGACACAATCACGACTGTCGCTTACGACCCGCCGTGGCGGCCAGAGCATGCCGAGGAGATTCGCCGGATGCGACTTCGGTTGGAAGAGACGGCGAGCAAGGCCAATCTGAAGCGCGGCCCAGGCGGCGTGGTCGATATTGAGTTTCTGGTGCAGATGCTGCAGCTCAAGCACGGCCGCGAGCAGCCGTCGATTCGCCAGCCGAATACGATGGACGCGATTGCCGCACTGCACCGCGCCGGGTTGATGAGCGGCGACGACTTTGACTATTTCACGACCAGTTACCAGGTGCTGCGATCGATCCAGGGGCGCTTGCGGTTGATGAATATGACCGCGCTAAACGATCTGCCGAGCAACCCTGTCGAGCTGGACAAGCTCGCGCATTTGATTGGCTATCCCG
Source organism: Pirellulales bacterium (assembly GCA_963829655.1). GTDB lineage: Bacteria > Planctomycetota > Planctomycetia > Pirellulales > JALHPA01 > JBBDYH01. The sequence goes on along the minus strand of CAWHJG010000002.1, from coordinate 1,724,742 downwards.
ATCGCCAGACGCTGATGGCGGATTGCCAGCGCCTACAGGTAGAGAACCGAAAACGGTTCAACGCGTTTGTGGATGCGGAGATCGCACAGGCTGTAGAAGCTTGAACGCCACTTCGCAGAGAAGGAGATAAGGGGATGGCGGGGATAGCGGAGATAAGAAACAGATAGTTGAAACGTCACTAAGAGGGTTAATTATTCGCCCCTTAGTTGATTTCATCCCCAACATCTCCAGTATCTCCGTATCCACTACTCTGGACTCGGGACTAGAAATCGATGACGGCGGCCGTCTTGGCCGTTGGCAGCACGAAGATCTTGCCGTCGCCCATGCGGCCGGTGCGCGCCACCTCGACGATCTTGCGCAGGATCTCCTCGACGCGGTGCTCTTCGACATAGAGCGTGATCTCGACCTTCGGTAGAAACGCCAGCGAGTATTCGCTCTCGGCGTATTGATCGAGATAGCTCTTCTGCCGGCCGTAACCTTTCACCTCCCGAACGCTGCACGCCTCCAACGGCGCTCGCCGCAGCGAGTCGAGCACCTTTTCGGCGAGGTACGGTTTGACGACGGCTACGATTTGTTTCAATCGGGAGGGTTCAGGGTTCAGGGTTCAGGGTTCAGAGCGGCAAACAACAGAGGCTCGATTAGCTAAAGAAGTTCTCGCCGTAGACGTTTAGTTCCGGGTTCGTCTGGACGGTGATGTCGCCATTTACCTCCACGCAGCAGGCCAACCGCATCGTGTCTTCATGGCCGATGAAGGCCAGGCAGGGGAGCGGATCGGGCAGCGGCGTGGGGAGCATGGTCTTGAACTTCACCTTCTCCATCATTGTCATGGGGTTGGTATTTTCCATCCCCTTAGTGATGAGCACGCGGCACGTCCCGCAGGCGCCCAGCCCGTGGCAGTTCATGACCTGGTTGAGCGATTGGCCAATGCCGTTGAAGCCATAGTACAAGTTCACGCCGGCGGTCAGCGCTTCCTTGCGAAGATTGGCCCCTGCGGGTACTTGAAGCTCTTTTTTTTCGTTGACGAAGTTGATCGTGGGCATTGCGGAAGAAAACTGCCGGCCACTGGCGGCCGCGAAGGGTAAAGAAATGGCTCGACCGTCGGTCCAAGCCGCAAAGTTGTATGCTACAGAAATGTGCCCGGTTTCGCTAGAAGATGCGGCGCGGGGGTGGTGGGGGTCATTTGAAATTTGTTTTCAGCTAGAGCACTGCTCAAATCAACGATAAATCCGATCAACAGTCCGACGCCGGCGAAAACATAAAAGCGCACGATTACCGAGAGGCAATCCTCAAATGTACGCATCGGGGATGCGGCGTACATGGCTGGCACAATTAAGGCACCCAATACCAAGCCAGCAAGTAGGCCTCGTACGATGTACCACGGACGCCGCTTCATCCCCACATTCTACCCGCACAATAGAAAACCACCTGTAGGCGGCTGCGTTTGTTTTGCCCTTATGCCGCCACCCGCGACTCGCCTTTGGCCAGGTCGAAGCAGGCGGTGACGTGTTTGCCGTCGCGGAAGAAAGTTCCCGGCTTCAGGTCGAGCATTCGACTCACACTGTTTAAATTCGGGGATGGCGATTCTTTGCCCGCGTGCACGATCGGCGGCTTCTCGCTCGTCGCCGCGAACTGCACAGTAAACCCCGGGCAGGCGAACGGCGCTTTCAGAACGACGGTACTGCCGTCCCCCTCGATCTTCGTCAGCTCCTTGGCCGCCCAATACCGCGCGATCTCGCTGTTCTTCATCCAGATCAGGTTGTCGTATCGCCGGTGCAGCCGCTCGACGACGGTTTGAAACGCCTGGAATCCTTCCTCGCCGCCGTTGCAATAAATGCCCGGCCAATGGCAGACCATCACCGCCGGCTCGCCGCGCGCGATGATCTCTGGCACGCGCCCGTTGAGGTCGGCGGCAATGTATTTGTCGGCGTCGGGCGGCTCCAGCCCGTCCCACCCGCCAAACCAGTCACCCGTGCAGCCGATCACCGAAACGACGCACTTGGGATCGTCGGTGTCCAGGCCGCTGGCGTACTCGATGCGTGGCGCCACGCTTTGATGGTCGGTGAACAGGTGCCGGAAGTAATGCGGGACCTCGGTCTGGTACACGTCGCGGCAGGCTTCGAGCGTGGCTTGCGCGAGCTGCGGGAGCACACGGTTTCCGAAGCCGCCGGGCGTGGTCATGCCTTCGCATGGCAGGCCGGCGTTCTTGAGGATCTTCAGCGCGTAGCCGATGTAGTCGGCCAGAAAATCGACCGAGCGGCCCACCGAGAATCCCCAATTCTCGAGGCTCCGCTCGCTGCGCTCCGGGTACGGGCGGCCCGTCTTTGTGTCGATCGCCCAGGTGTGCGTAACCATCTCGGGGTGGATATCCCAATCGGGCACGATCAGGTCGCGCACCAGCTTGAGGCTGTCGTCCAGCTCCTTCCGCGTCCAACCCGGCATGTCGCGATCGACCCAGCCGACGCAGGCCGGGTGCGGGACGATGCTGTACTTGCCTTTCACGCCGTGCTCGTGGCACCACTCGCCGAACTTGCGGACGAAGCTGTCGGGGATCTCGCGCGGCAGCTTGCGCCAATCCTGCTTGTACCTGTCCGGGAACGCCTCGGCGAAATGCGGGATGGCGAAGTGGGCCAGGTTCACCAGACACGTTGAGTCGTCAATGATCAGGCTCACTGGCACGCGGCCGCGCGGGTTGAGCACTTCGACGCCGGTGGCCATTGGCGGCCGCTCGCCGCGATCCTGAGCGAGAGCGCTAATCGGTAGCGAGCCGGCCAGGGCGGCGCCGACCGATGCGGCGGTGGATTGAGCGAGGAATTCGCGGCGATTCATTGGGGCGTGCATGGAGATCATCCGGGTTCATTGGGGTATCGCCCCCATTCTAAAACACCGCCGGGCCAGTTGCACAATCGGTCGCGGGAGGCAGGTATACTAACGGCCGTTTCATTCTTGCCCGGGGAGGTGCCGCCATGAGTTGCCGCCTGAAATTCGTCGTCGTAGCACTAATCGGGGCCTGCCTCGCCGCTGCCGCGCCGGGACGTGCCGCTGAATTCAATTTAAAGCCTCAGGAGATCGAAACCGGCCTCACCGTCGGTTACGCCGTTTCAATCGTGGACGTCAACGGCGACAAGAAGGATGACATCGTCGTGGTCGATTCCAACCGCGTGCTGTGGTACGAGAATCCATCGTGGAAAGAGCGCATCGTGATCGACGGCCAGACGAAGCGTGACAACGTGTGCATCGCCCCGTACGACATCGACGGCGACGGCAAGATCGATTTCGCGCTGGGCGCCGATTGGCGGCCGGCCGACACGGTCAACAGCGGCACGATCCAATGGCTGCGCCGCGGCGAATCGCTCGACGACAAGTGGACCGTGTACCCGATCGGCACGGAGCCGACCGTGCATCGCATGCGCTTTGCCGATTTCGACGCTGACGGCCGCGCGGAATTGATCGTGTCGCCGCTGCACGGCCGCGGCAATCGCGGGCCAAAGTTTGAAGGGGCTGGCGTCCGCACGCTGCGGTATGCGATTCCCAAGGACCCGACGCAGCAGGACCAGTGGAAGGCCGAGGTGATGAACGACGAGGTTCACGTTTCGCACAACCTGTGGCCGACCGATCTCGACCGCGACGGGAAGCTGGATCTGTTGCTCGCCAGCTTTGAGGGCGTAAACCTCATCGAGCGCGACGGCGAGAAGTGGAAGCGAACGCTGATCGGTTCGGGCAATCAAGAGACTAGCCCCAACCGCGGGTCGAGCGAGATCAAGCATGGACAGCTAACTCGTAAGCTCGACTACATTGCAACCATCGAGCCCTGGCATGGGTTTCAGGTGGTGGTCTATACACGGCCTGACGGTCAGCAAGCGGGGGGCCCAAACGACGGCTCGCGCGACACTTGGACGCGGCATGTGCTCGACGATCAGCTCGCGTGGGGGCACGCGGTTTGGTGTGCCAACATGGATGATGACGCCGACGAGGAGCTGATCATCGGCGTCCGCGACAACAAGGGCGAAGAGCATCGAAGCGGCGTGCGGGTTTACGACCCGCAGTACTCGGCGACCGTAGACGATGGCGGATCAGCTTCAATCGGCGGGGAAATCGAATGGCGCCGCCACCTCGTCGATCCCGGCGGCGTGGCGGTTGAAGACCTGGCCGCGGGCGATCTGGACGCCGACGGCGATATCGACATCGTGGCTGCGGGGCGCGCGACGAAGAATGTGCGGATCTACTGGAATGAGGCCGCGAAATAGGCGAAATGCCATCCGACGCGACCGTTACGCAGCACGATTGGGGCTGATGTCCAAAAAAACGTGAAACCGAACTGGCTTTACGTTATTCTGTGCTGCACATCTTTGTGCCGTTGGTGTCCGTCCGAGTAATCATCTTACGCGAGGTGCTCCTTGAACCGTTTGCATTGCCGTGCGTACTTTGCCGTCGCTCTTGCCGCCGCCTTCATCACTAGCGCGGCCGTCGCCGCGCTGCCCGAGCCGCTAGTAAGTGGCCTGAAGAACCCGGAGTCGATCACGATCAGCAACGACGGCCGCGTGTTTGTCACCTCGATCGGCGATTTCGACAAGGACGGCGACGGCGCGTTGCTGATCCTCGACGGCAAAGACGTGAAGCCGTTTGCAGCGAATCTCAACGACCCCAAGGGCATCGTCGCGTTCGGCGACTCGTTGTTCCTTACCGATAAGACGCGCGTGGTGAAGGTCGGCCTCAAGGACGGCAAGGCGACCACGCTGGTCGCGGAAGATGCCTTTCCTTCCAAGCCGCAGTTCCTCAACGACATCGCGGCCGATGAAAAGGGCGTGCTCTACGTGAGCGATTCCGGCGACCGCAAGGGGAGCGGCGGCGCGATCTACCGCATCGATCAGAAGGGCAAGACAAAGCTGGTCGCCGATTACAAGACAGCGCCGAAAGCGGTTAAGTCGCCCAACGGCCTGTTGCTCGACAGCCATTTACACATTTTGGTGCTCGACCTCGGCGGCGAATTACATCGATTGAACATCGAAAACGGCGAGAGCGAAAAAGTCGCCGACGGGTTCGGTCGCGGCGACGGGCTGGCCTGGGACAAGTTCGGGCGGCTGTATATCAGCGACGTGGGGGGCGGCAAGGTTTACGTTCGCGCGTGCCGCCGATAAGCCAGTGCTTCTGGCCGAAGGTCTCAAGAGCGCCGCCGATATTACTTACGACCACAAGGGGCGGCGGATCCTTGTGCCTGATCTGCGCGGCGGCACAATTACGGCAATCCCCGCACAAGTGCCAGGTGAAGAGCTCGACGAGCGGCCGCTGCCAGTGACGACTGAGCTGGCGTTTGACGACATGGAATGGTCCGGATGGGAAGCCGAAAAGGACGGCCTACCGACGGCGCTGCGGCCGATCCTGGTCACGCACGCGGGCGACGGGACGAACCGCGTATTCATGGCCACGCAGCGCGGCGTCGTGCATGTGTTTTCGCCCGACCATCGCGCCAAGAAGAGCACGGTCTTTCTCGACATCCAGGACCGAGTTCGCTACGAGGACAAAGAGAACGAAGAAGGCTTTCTGGGGATGGCGTTTCATCCGAATTTCAAAACGAACGGCGAGTTCTTTGTTTTTTACACGCCGAAGCGGCTCACGAACGTTGTCTGCCGCTATCGCATGAGCAAGGACGATCCGAACCGCGCCGATCCGGCGTCGGAGGAGGAGTTGCTGCGGTTTGAGCGGCCGTTCTGGAACCACGATGGCGGCACGATCACGTTCGGCCCCGACGGCTATCTGTACGTCGTGCATGGCGACGGCGGAGCGGCCAACGACCCGTACGACAACGCACAGAACCTCGACGTGCTGTTGGGCAAGGTGCTGCGGATCGACGTGAATCGCCGTGATCCGGGTCTGCCGTATGCGATACCCAAGGACAACCCGTTCGTCGGCCGCAACGGGGCGCGGGGCGAGGTCTGGGCATATGGCATGCGCAATCCGTGGCGGATTGCGTTTGATCGCGAGACGGGCGTGCTGTGGTGCGGCGACGTGGGTCAGAACCTGTGGGAGGAGATCAACCTCCTCACGGCCGGCGGCAACTATGGCTGGAACCGCCGCGAGGGATTTCATGCGTTTGGCCCGAAGGGGACCGGCCCGCGCGAGGAATACATTGAGCCGATCTGGGAGTATCACCACGACATCGGCAAGAGCATCACGGGGGCCACGGTGTATCGCGGGTCGCGCGTGCCGTCGCTGCGCGGCTATTACATCTACGCCGACTACGTGAGCAACAAGCTGTGGGGGTTGAAGTACGACGACGCGAAGAAGCGCGTTGTCGCGAACCGGCCGATTCCCGACCCGAACGTGCCGGTGATGTCTTTCGGCGAGGACGAGCAGGGAGAGATGTACTTCATGACCTACACGCCGACGGGTAAGGGCATTTATCGTTTTGTGGAAGGCGGCGGCAAGTGATCCGCTTGACTTGCTTTACTGAACCCTGAACCCTACCTCGCCGGCACTTCCCAGAGCGGCTCGTGCTCGCCTTCGCTGGTTAGATACAGGGAGCGGCCGTCGAGGCCGTAGGCGATCGACTCGCCTTTGCGTCGCTGCGGCATGAGCATTGCGCGGTTGGCGAGCCAACGCCTGTTTCCACGTCTCGTTCGCGCCGCGATTGTATTCATAGGCATGAGTCTCGTCGGTAAGCGCGATCGCGCGGCGGCCATCGGGTGAAATATCGAGCGCGACGACAGTGGGGAGCGAAAGGTAACCGATCGGCTCCGCGGTCAAGTGTTCTGTCGGCTGTTCGGCGGGCAGCGGCAGCGCATAGACCGTGGCCCCGCGTTTTTTCTCCTTGGAAACAAGAAGGATGGTGTTGCTGGTCGAATCAACCGCCATCGCCTCACAATCGCGCTCTCGATCGGGATAGCGGAACTCGATCTCCATCGCGACGTCGATCTTCTTAGGCGGCTTACGATCCTCGCCGACGCGCGGCTCTTCGATGAGGTACAGCCGATAACCTTCGCGCGACAGGTCATTGTCGCCGGTGTCGGCCACGAGGAGATAGTCTTTGCCGCCGCGCGAGAACGAGGCGATGTCCTCCCAATCCTTGAGCTTTGCGCCGTCCACTTTCAACATTCCCAGTGTGTCGCCTTCGCGGTTGATCAGAAACAGCCGCGGCGCTCCCTCGTCGGTGTGAGTCCAGAAACACCCGGGGTTCGTCCGCGATACGGCCAGCCCGCTGCTCTCTTTGATTCGCTTGTCGGCGAGCGTGGCGAGCTTGCGCGGTTGGCCGTATTCGATTCCAGACGTCGCCCTGCCGGTAGGAGTTGCTTGCTTCGCCGCGGTCGGCGACTGTTGTGCCTGGCAGGCGGTCGAAAGCAAAAGCGTAATGACAGACAACCAGCGCACGATGCTTCTCCTGTTCCGTGACAGCGGCGGCAGCAGCGATCGGAGAACCGCTCGCTTGCCGCCTGATTTCCCCCCAGACATAATGGCACTTCCCAAGCGGCAGAAGTGACCACTATGCATGTTTAACTATCGCGGCCGCGCACTTCAAGCGGTTTAATCCAAGGTTAAGGTTGAAGGAGCATTGATCGATGAAGTTGAACCGCTTGACGCTGGTTGTGATTGGCTTGTTAGTTCTAATTGCCGGCACTGTATTGCGCGCTGCCGATGAAAAACCGCCGCACGGACAGGACAAGCCGCCGGGTCCGGCGCTCTCGCCCGAGGAAGCCGTCAAGAAGATGACGGTGCCCGAAGGTTTTACGGTCGAGATCGTGGCCGCCGAGCCGATGATCGTGAACCCGGTGGCGATGACGATCGACGAGCGCGGCCGGTTCTGGATCACCGAAAGCCTCGAATATCCGCGTCGCCAGGCCGGCGCGGGTCAGGACCGCGTCAAGGTTTTGGAAGACACCGACGGCGACGGACGCATGGACAAGGTCACGATCTTTGCCGACGGGCTCAATATTCCATCGGGCATCGCGGTCGGCCATGGCGGCGTGTGGGTGGCGAACTCGCCCGACATCCTGTTCATGCAAGACACCGACGGCGACTTGAAGGCCGACAAGCGCGAGGTGGTCGTCACCGGTTTCGGCCGCGACGACACGCACGAGCTGCCCAACTCGCTCACCTGGGGTCCCGACGGCTGGCTGTACGGGCTGAACGGCGTGTTCAATGCGCAGCAAAGTCAAGCAAGGCGGACAAGACGTTCGACTTCACCTGCGCCCTGTTCCGCATTCATCCGCGCACGCGCGAGTTCCAGCTCTTCTGCGAAGGGACCAGCAACCCGTGGGGCGTGGCCTGGGACAGCGAGGGGAGCGCGTTTCGTCAGCGCGTGCGTGATCGACCATCTCTGGCACCTGACCGAGACCGGCTACTACCACCGCCAGGGCGGTCCCTATCCGCCGCATACTTGGAAGATCGAATCGATCGTCAAGCACAAGCATCAGAAGGCGGCTTACTGCGGCATTCACTTCTTCGACAGCGACGCCTATCCCGAGCAGTACCGCGACAAGCTCTACATGGGCAACATCCACGGCAACTGCATCAACGGCGACAAGCTCGAGCGCCGCGGCAGCACGTACTTCGGCACGCGCGAGCCGGATTTCCTCTCGGCCAACGACGCCTGGTTCATGCCGGTCGTGCAGAAGACCGGGCCCGACGGCTGCCTGTACGTTCTCGACTGGTACGACCGGTATCACTGCTATCAGGACGCCAACCGCGATCCCAAGGGCATCGATCGCCTGAACGGACGGCTGTATCGCGTTCGCTACAAAGACACGCCGCGGGCGAAGCCGTTTGATCTGGCGAAGGAAACGGACGCGCAGTTGATCGAGCGGCTCGGCAGTCCCAACGTGTTCTATCGCGACATTGCGCAGCGGATTTTAAGCGAGCGCGCGGCAATGGATACGTACGCGACCTTGGAAACACTAGTCCTCGACGATAAAGCCCCGCGCAAAAAGCGGCTGCACGCGCTGTGGGCGCTGTTGGGCGCCGACCAGGTCGCGGGTGATTTGCAGCTTAAGCTCATGGCCGATCGAGATCCAACGTTCCAGGCCTGGGGCGTGCGCGCCGCGGGCAATGCTCGGTCAGTCACCTCAGAGGTCAAAGACCGAATACTGGAACTCGCGAGAAAATCGCATCCTGATGTGCTCCTTCAATGCGCAGTCGCCGCGCGGCAAACTGGAGGGCGTCGATCCGTTGCCAGTCCTCGTCGATGTGCTCGCAGCGGCCGGCGACGATCCTATCCTGCCGCAAATCGTGTGGCAGAACGTGCATCCGCTGTTGCAGACGGACAGCCAGCGTTTCTTAGCGCTAGTCAAAGAGCGCGGCGTAAAGCTCTCGCCCGAGTTCACGCGGAAGGTGGCCGAACGCGTGTTGACTGCGAAGAAAGGCTGACGATGCGAACGGGCGCGGTCGTTCTATTAATCTGCTCGTTCGCCGCTCTGACGGTTCGCGCGGAGGACAAGTTCGATCCCGAGCCGGTCGTGACGCTGTTCGAGTTCGTTGCTGACAACTCAGAGAACCCCGAGTCGGCGCGGCAATGTCTTACGGTTCTGGCCGAGAAGGTGCAGTCGCGCGAGCTGTCAGGCGAACAATTGGCCGCGATACGCAAGCGACTCCAGCCGGCCCTGGCAACGATTCTCGATAAGAGCGATCACCCATTGCTCGTCGATGCCGTAGTCTTGAGCGCAAGCTGGAAGGACGCAAACGGCATCGCGGCGGCGCGGGTCATTTTCGTCTCCGAGAAGTCGAACGAGGATCACCGACTAAAGGCTTTGGGCGGCCTCATTGCCGCCGCCGACAAGTCGATTCTGCAAACTGTACCGGCGGCGCTCAGTGGATACGCGCGATAACCCGATTCGGTTTCGCGCAGCGGTACTGGCCGCGCTTGGCCGTTCGGACAGCGCACAAATCGCCGACATCGTTCTCGCGTCGTACGCAAAGCTCGAACCCGAGCTCCAGCCGCGTGCCATCGAGTTGCTCACGCAGCGTCCGGCGTGGGCGAAAGCATTATTGGCTGCAATGCGTCGCAACGAAATTCCCAGCGCCGTTCTCAACTCCAATCAAGCCGCGCGTTTGCTCAAGAGCCGCGACGAAGAGTTGGTCAAGCTCGTCACCACCGTCTGGGGCACGGTCCGCACCGAACGCAACCCAGACCGCGAGAAAACAATCGCCGATCTGCGCGATGATCGGTCGTACGCCTGGCGATCCGTTCCGAGGGGAGAAAGTATTCAAGACGATCTGCGCACAATGCCACAAGATCCACGGCGAAGGGCAAGACGTTGGTCCCGACCTAACCAATAACGGCCGCAGCTCGTTCGATCAGCTCATCAGCAATGTCCTCGATCCCAGCCTGGTCATCGGCGGCGCGTATCAGGCACGAGTAGTTGATACCGAGGACGGTCGCTCGATCACGGGCCTGTTGGTCGAAGACAGCTCGGAGCGAATCGTGCTCAAGCTGCAAGGCGGCAAGCTGGAGACGATCCCTCGCGATCAGGTGGCCGACGTGGTCACCGGCCAGCTCTCGATGATGCCCGAGGACCTGGAGAAACAACTCAAACCGCAAGAGATCGCGGACCTTTTCGCGTTCCTGTCGCTCGACAAGCATCCCAGCGATCTGAGCGCGAAGCAGCTACCGGGCATTCGCGAGTAGGTATTCGGCGACGACCGGATGCTAGGACTTACTCTTCCTTGCTCGCAGTCGCCTTCAGCACGCGCTCGATTTCGTCGGCGTTCATCCCGCGAGCGATCATCTCTCGCTTCAGGTCGACCTCGCGCTCATCGCGCCGCATCTCGCGAACGTAGTAAAACACCCACGGCACGCAGACGATGGCCGCGATCGCCAGCCAGAAAACCACTCCCGGTTGCGATAGCCATTCGAACATCGAATTACCTCCCAACGATCAGTGAATGTCCTGCCGCCAGCCACACCGCTCTATTCGCACGCGCATCATAAATCTTGGCTTGCGCGCATGTCAAAAACAGTCGTCACCTTGACCCGTTCCCACCGCCGGTCTTAAATGAACAGGTTTGGGCGGGACTTTTCGAGGCCTTCAGTCGAAGCTGCTTCGCCGTCGGCGGCGTGCCGCATGCCAAAAGTTCGCTTGCTTATAAAGGGTGTATCGTGCCCGGAACCTGTGTGATCGGCTTGCAATGGGGCGACGAGGCGAAAGGCAAGCTCGTAGACTTGCTCACGGAAAAGCACGACATTGTCGTCCGCTACCAGGGTGGCGCCAACGCCGGGCATACGGTGGTCGCCGGCGGTCAGACCTATAAACTGTCGTTGATACCCAGCGGAATCCTCAACCCCCGCGTGAAATCCGTCGTCACCGGCGGTGTCGTCATCAACCCACCGGCAGTGCTCAAGGAGATTGATCAGCTCATCGAGCGTGGCGTGAAGGTGAGCAGCAACCTGATGATCAGCGATCGCGCACACGTGATTTTCCCCTGGCACATGGCCGAAGACCGTGCGATGGACTCTTCGGTCCAAGGCGGCGAAGCGATTGGCACCACCGGTCGCGGCATTGGCCCCTGCTACCGCGACAAAGTTGGTCGCGCTTATGCAATCCGCCTCGGCGATCTGTATCGCGGCGATTTCCGCGACAAGGTTCAGCACGTCTGCGAAGCAAAGAACCGGTCGCTTGCCAGCATGAACGGCCAGCCCGGCACTCAGCCGCTGCTCGATGCCGAATCCATTTTCCACGAATACGAGGGACACGCCGAGCGGCTCAAGCCGTTTGTTGCCGATACTACCGCGTTTCTCCTCGACGCCGTTGAGACGAATCAACGGTTGCTTTTTGAAGGCGCTCAGGCGCGCTTTTAGATATCGACCACGGGACATTTCCCTACGTCACCAGCAGCAACAGCTCGGGCGTCGGCGTATCGGCGGGTTCGGGTGTACCGGGCCGCTGGATTCACAAGGTCATCGGCGTCGTCAAGGCATATTCGACACGCGTGGGCGGCGGACCATTACCCACCGAACAAGACAACGCCACGGGGCAACATCTTCGCGACCGCGGGAACGAGTACGGCACGGTAACGCGCCGCCCTCGCCGCTGCGGCTGGTTCGACGCCGTCGCCGTGCGCTACACGCGCGCGTCTGAGCGGCGTCGATCTGCTCTCGATCATGCTGCTGGATGTCTTGAGCGAATTGACGGAGATTCAGGTCTGCGTGGCATACGAAGTCAACGGGCGGCGCACGACGCAGTTCCCCAGTCACGTAGACGATGTCCGCGTTGCAAAGCCGATCTATGAAACCCTTCCCGGCTGGCGGCAGGAAATCAGCCACCTCCGCGATATCGATGACCTGCCCTCGAATGCCCGGGCATATTTGCGGCGGATCGGCGAACTGATCGAGCGGCCGATTGAAGTCGTGTCGGTGGGTCCGGACCGCGAACAGACGATGTTTGCGCCGACATTCGCCGAAGTCGCGGCCGGCCGGTTATGATCGTGCGCACGAGCACCACGGCGAGTAGCAACCGCGGCCAGGTACATCTTGAGTTTCTCCAATGTCGGTTATTTCTTCACCGTTTCCGCGCGAAAGCCTTCCGCGTCACATTGCCATCATCATGGACGGCAACGGCCGATGGGCACAGCGGCAGGGGCTGCCGAGGATCGAAGGTCATCGCCGCGGCGTCGCTAGCGTTCGCCGCATCACCGAGGAGTGCACGCGGATCGCCATCGGCCAGCTCACGCTGTACTGTCTATCGAGCGAGAACTGGAAACGGCCGCAGCACGAGCTCGACTTTCTCATGCACTTGCTCGAGCAATACATGATCGAGGAGCGATCGACGATTCTGGAGCAGAACATTCGCGTGAGCGTGATCGGCCGCCGCGAAGGAATCCCGCAGGCGACGCAGCGCGAAATGGACAAGACGATCGAAATGTCGTCGGTTAATACGGGGATGACGCTGTGTCTGGCGATTAACTATGGCGGCCGCGCGGAAATAGTCGATGCGGTGCGGCGGATCGCCGAGGAGGTCGCAATCGGCCAGCTTCGCACTGCGGACATCACCGAACAAACGATTGCCGACCACGTTTATACGGCCGGAATGCCTGACCCTGATTTGCTGATCCGCACCGCGGGCGAGCAGCGAATCAGCAACTTTTTATTGTGGCAGATCAGCTACGCCGAGATTTGGATTACCGACAAATGCTGGCCGGAGTTTGTGGAGGCCGATTTGCACGCGGCACTGGCCGGCTTCGCAGATCGCGATCGCCGCTTCGGAGGCCTGGTTCAGTAACCCTCGCACGCGACACCCCCGAACTTCACGCTGTTTCAATCCCCTCATCCCTCTTATCTCCTAATCTCCCTGTGCTTCGCTGGCGATTGCTATTCGGCGCACTTTTGATTGCGGCACTCGCCGGTTTGTGCTGGCTCGATGGATCGAAGGCGCTCGCGCACCGGCCGGCTTGTGGCTCTTCCCGATCGCGCTCGTGCTTTCGTTGGCCGCCAGCGGGGAGATGCTCTGGATGCTGGCCGCACTCGACCTCCGACCGATCAGATGGATCACGTACTCGGGCAACTTCGCCATAGTCGCCAGCAATGGAATCCCGCTCTATTGGCGTGACTATCCGGCCGACTGCCCGCTCGGTCTTTGGGGATGGCCGCTAATCGCATTCACGTTGGCGACGCTCGCTGCTTTCGTCGGCGAGATGGTTCGCTACCGCAGGCCGGGGCACAGTGTGACTACGTTAAGTGTCACGGTGTTCTCCTTTGCTTACGTTGGCCTTCTGCTCTCGTTCGTAGTGCAGCTCCGATCGGTTGTCTCGCCCGAATGGGGCATGGTCGCGCTCGTGTCGCTGATCGCGATCGTGAAGTTCGGCGACACGGGCGCCTACACGGTCGGCCGGCTCATTGGCCGCCACAAGATGACGCCGCTGTTGAGCCCCGGCAAGACCTGGGAAGGCGCCATCGGACATCTGGCCGCCGGTGCGCTGGCGGCCTGGATGATCTTGCATTTTTGGGTCGGCGGCCGAAGTTGGGCGTCGCCACCTGACGAAACCGTCGCAGCCTGGCTTGCGTATGGATTGCTTGTAGCCGCGGCAGGATTAGTCGGCGATCTGGCCGAGTCGCTCATCAAGCGCGACCTGGGCCGCAAGGACTCGAGCGCCTGGATGCCGGGCTTTGGCGGCGTCTTGGATTTGCTCGACTCGATTCTGTTCGCCGCGCCAGTCGCATACCTAGGGTGGGTTAGCGGGTTGGTACCGTAAGGTTCTTCACAGCACTTGCGACAATCCCGATGTATGTAAATCAATATGGTATAATGACTTACATCAATCCGATTACGCTCGATGGTGTTGCGCTCTTTGCTTCGGGTATAGTTTCTATATTGTTTTTACGCCTCGGGTGTCTGAATCAGGGATTTCGGTTGGCCAGGATGAAGGAGGAATATGCGGTCCAACAGCCCGTGCTTTAGGCAACGGAAGTGTTGGAGCGCGTGCTTTAAGGAACCGGCGGTAGGCGTGGCTTTCGTTCGAAACGTGTGCCTCGCCTCAACTTGATGAACGCACAGAATATCTCGGTGGTCGATTCGAAGACGCTCTTAACTCTCTTCGGCCCCCGCGACCAATACCTACGACGGATCCGCTCCGCACTCGGCGTCGCCATCTCGGCGCGAGATGACCGCATCTTGATTGAGGGGAGCGATCAGGCTGTGGCACAGGCCACCACCGTGCTTGAACAGCTCAAAGGCATCGCCCAGCGCCAAGGCGAAGTCGCCCCCCACGACGTGGCGCGGCACTGCTCGGCGCTGTCACGGGTCAGACCTTTGCCGACGACCAGCCGCCGATCCAAGGGCTGACCGTTGGCAAGCAAGTGCGTCCCAAGACAGCGGGTCAGGCCGAGTACGTCAAGGCAATTCACGATCACGATCTGGTTTTCTGTATCGGACCGGCGGGCACCGGCAAGACTTATCTCGCCGTGGCCATGGCGATCTCCGCGCTCAGACAAGAACGCATTCGCAAGATCGTGCTCGTTCGCCCCGCCGTCGAGGCGGGCGAAAGCCTCGGGTTTTTACCAGGTGATTTGCAGGCCAAGATCAACCCGTATCTGCGGCCGCTGCTCGATGCGCTCCGCGACTTGATGGACTACGAGAGCGTCAAGCGGCTTACGGAAACCGATATCATCGAGATGATCCCGTTGGCGTACATGCGCGGGCGAACGCTCAACGATGCCTTCATTATTCTCGACGAAGCGCAGAACACGACGGTCGCGCAGATGAAGATGTTTCTGACGCGGATGGGGAACAACTCGAAGATCGTCGTTTCCGGCGACATTACACAAATCGACCTTCCGGCACATTCGCGCAGCGGACTAATCGACGCAATATCGCGATTGCGGGATATCGAGGGATTCTCGCAGGTGCGGCTGGGAAAGACCGACATCGTACGGCACCCGCTGGTGCAGCGGATTGTTGCTGCGTACGAAGACACCGAAGACCAACCGGGCACAAATAACCGTCGTCGAAAAGAACGATAACCGCGACGGTTAACCCGCTGTTTTTCTGAACCCTGAACCCTGAACCTATTTTGTCCACCGGTAGTCAACGCAAAAGCCGACTCGAGCGCATCTCCGCGATCGAACTGCCCCCGAATTTTTGGGAGCGGTTCTGGGACCGCGTCCAACACGGCGACGTGTGGCTGCGCGTTGCCTTGTGCGCGATTGCCGCGATTGTCATGTGGGGGATCATCGAGGGTTGGAATCCCCCGTTTGCCTACCGCACAGGCTACACGCCACAGCGGGATGTAATTGCGATCGTGGACTTCGAGCGTCCATTGCCGGCCGAAACGGACCTGGCGCAGAGCAGGCGGCCAATCAGGTGCGATATGTGTATGTTCAGGAGCCATCACAGCTCGCGCAGCTTCGCAGTCGCTTGAAGAATGAGGTGGGCGAACTTGCCGGCGCGCAAAAACTTGCGGATGTTCGCGAAGGGCTTTGGGCAGGTTTTTCTCCGCCGCCACAGCCTAACCAGACGCCAATGCCCGAGCAGGAAGAGGCTGCGTTTCAGAAGCTGCGAGCGCTTCTGGATTCGAAGGAAAAGCTGGCGGAGTTTGGGACCAAGCTTGACGCCGCGTTTACCGAAATCGAACAAACCGGGGCACTCGATAAGCCAAAACTGTTAGGGACGGAGAAGACAACGACCGGAATCGCCGGCAACCAGACAGAACTGGAGGTGCATCCGCCGGGTCAGCCAAACTTCCCGCAAGTGGTAAAGTTCGCGGACGTGCTTAAGCCGGCTCCCGCCGCCAAACTTCACGCGCGACTCCGCGACGCGTTTGGCGCGGACGTCGCCAAGCGGCTATTCGATTGGCTTTCACCGAAGCTGACGGACTTGGTGACGCTTCAACTCGATATCGACAAAACCACAGAAAAGCGCGAGGAAGCGCGGCGAATCGTGGATCCGGTCACCCAAAAATTTCCCAAGGGGGAAGCGGAGTTGGCGGCCGCGGGAAAGTCCATCGATGCGGAGACGCGAAATCTGCTGCGCAGAGAATATGACCAGCTCATCAGCTCGCGAGACATTAGCGACAAGCTTTTCCGTTCGTTCGCAATCTTCGGCATGTTCTTCGCTTTGTTTACGTTGGCGGGATTCTATATCTACTTCCGAAGTCCGGTGTTGCTGGTCGATCTCCGTAAGTTTGTCCGACTATTGGTACTGTTCGTCGCGGCAGTGGCATTGGCCATGATGGCCTCCGGCGAGCAATTGCGCGGCGAAATGTTGCCGATCCTGGTATTTGGCATGACGGTTGGCATCGCCTACAACCAGGAATTGGCCTTGTTGCTCACCGCAGCACTGAGCCTGGTCGTGGTAATTGCACTTGGCCAAGATCTTTCCGCTTACGTCATACTGTTGGCCGCTTCGGCGTCTTCGATTCTGTTACTTGGACGTATCCGCACGCGAAGCCGGCTGATTTATGTCGGCATCATTTCGGGCGGCTGTTGCCTCGTTAACGGCGATCGGCGTTAACGTCGTCAACAACCAGCCGCTAAGCGTGCACTTGCTAAACGCCGCGCTTTTCAACGGTGGCTGGGCGTTCTTTGCTAGCTTCCTTGTGACCGGCCTTTTGCCGTTCATCGAGCGAGTGTTCGACGTGCTCACCGATCTCAGCCTGTTGGAGATTGGCGATCCATCGCACCCGCTGTTGCAGGAGCTCGTGCGCCGTGCACCGGCACGTACAACCACTCGATCAATGTCGCTTCGATGGCCGAAGCCGCAGCCGACGCAATCGGCGCGCAGGGGCTTCTGGTTCGCGTGGGAGCGTATTTCCACGACATCGGGAAGATGCTCAAGCCGGGATACTTCGTCGAGAACCAGGGCGCCGGCAGCAACCGCCACGAGTCACTATTGCCCGCGATGAGCACGCTGGTGATCATCGCGCATATCAAGGACGGCGCCGACCTGGCACGGCAGCATCACCTCCCGCAACCCATCATCGACTTCATCCAGCAACATCACGGCACCACGCTTGTCGAGTACTTCTACAAACGGGCCAGCCAGCAAAGCGAAAGCGACCCGAACGGGAGTGAAGTGGATGAGACCTCGTTCCGCTACCCGGGGCCGAAGCCGCAGACGAAGGAAGCCGCGGTGCTGATGATGGCCGACGCCGCGGAAAGCGCCAGTCGCTCGCTGGTCGAGCCGAATCCTGGGCGGATCGAGGGTCTTGTGCATGACCTGGCGATGAAAC
The DNA here is from genome assembly GCA_963829655.1 of Pirellulales bacterium. Lineage (GTDB taxonomy): Bacteria > Planctomycetota > Planctomycetia > Pirellulales > JALHPA01 > JBBDYH01. The sequence goes on along the minus strand of CAWHJG010000002.1, from coordinate 1,707,096 downwards.
GGCTTTTGGACGGCCAATTCGACGAATGCGGGCTTACTTTGCAAGAGCTGAATACGATCGAGGACAGCCTCGTCAAATCGCTCACCGCGGTTTACCATGGCCGCGTGAAGTACCCCGATCAGCGGACCGCGTAAACTGATTAGCAGCCACCGGCACATCGGCATCTGTGGCCTGCAGCCGATCGAGTTTCTGTTACACGACAACTTCATGATCGACATTCAAGTCACCAACGATCAACACGCGGTTGCAGTCGCTGACGACCGCATACGGCTTGTTGTGCGGAGGATCCTGGAAGATGAGGGCGTCGGCGCGGCATCCATTTCCATCGCAATTGTTGACGATGTCGCTATCCACGCTTTAAACCGCAAGTACCTGGAACATGATTACCCGACCGACGTACTGAGTTTCGTGCTGGAGCGCGACGGCGATTCACTCGAGGGCGAGATTGTCACCAGCGCCGACACCGCGATCGCCAACGCCGAACAATTCGGCTGGTCGGCCAATGACGAGCTTCTGCTATACGCAATTCACGGCACGTCTGCATCTGGCCGGCTACGATGATCAGACGGACGATGCCCGCGGCGAAATGCGGGCTCGTGAACGTCACTACCTGGCACAGTTCGGCCTCATGCCTCGTTACAAAGAACCGTCCCTCGCGTCTGGAGACGATTGACCGGTGACCGGTGCGTACATCGTGCTCACGATCTTGGCGGTATCGGCGGCTGGCTTTGCTGCCACTGCCAGCAAGGCCTTTGCATTCGTGTCCACGAGCAAGTTGGAAGCCCTGTGTCGTCGGCATAGCCGGTTGCCGTTGTTCGATCGAATCCTAAAGCGCAAGCCACAGGCTGAGTTCGCGGCGGAAAGCCTTCGCGTCGCGTTTAACGCGCTTGCCGTCATCGGTCTTACTCTGTGGCTTGCCTCGGCCCGGCAGGCCGAATTCACACCGATCGACGTCATTCTCGACGGGATTTGGCTTCTGGTGTTCATCGTCATCCTTTGGGCGGCGCTGATCTGGATTCCCACCGCGGCAGCGAATGTCTGGCCCGAGTCGATTATCTACAACACCTGGCAATTGTGGAGCGCGGCGGCGGTTGTGCTTGCGCCCGCCGTGGCGATCACCAGCCTCTTGGAACGAGGTTTCCACTGGTTTTCGGGAAATCCCGAGCCCGCCACCGAGGAAGAAGAGCTGGCCGAAGAGATTCGCTCGATCGTGACAGAGGGCCAACGCGAAGGCGTCATCGAAGAAGACGCGCGTGAAATGATCGAAAGCGTGATCGAGCTTTCCGAAGTCGCCGTGGGGCAAATCATGACGCCGCGCACCTACATGATCTCGCTGCATGTCGAGACGCCATGGGAGCAAGTGGTAAAGTTTGTCATTGATTCACAGCACACGCGAATTCCCGTTTACGCAAAGACTCGCGACGACATAGTCGGCATCCTGCACATCAAGGACATGCTCGGGGAGATGGCCCGAGCGACCGGCCGGCGTTCGCTGACCGAGATAGTTCGCAAGCCGTTCTTCGTGCCCGAAACCAAGAAGGTTGATGAGCTCCTCGCGGAATTCCAGCGCAGCCGCAACCACATGGCGATCGTGCTCGATGAGTTTGGCGGCGTGTCCGGCGTCGTGACCATCGAGGACGCCATCGAGCAGATCGTGGGTGAGATTGCCGACGAATACGACGAAGCGCTCGTCGATGGCATCAAGGTCCACAATGAGACCTCCGCCGAGGTGCTGGCTCGTGTGCCGATTCACGAGCTCAATGAGCGGCTTGGCCTGTCGCTTCCCGAAGACCAGGATTTTGACACCGTGGGCGGCTTGATCTTTCACGAGCTGGGCCGGATTCCGGCGCCTGGCGAAGAATTGACTATTGGCGACGTAAGGCTTCGCATCCTCGATGCCGGCCGCCGGCGCATCGACCGCGTGGCAATTGAAGTTCTCAAGCCGCACGCGGAGCAAGTCGGCGAATAATGGGGAATACGAGAATGGGGAATGGCGAATGACGAATTTCCGAAATCAATGACGAAGGACGAGAGAGTCCTTCACTTCGCAAATGGCCATCGCGGCGGAAGCGCTTTGTCTGACTTTCGAAGTCCAATAAGCACGCCCTTCAAGTACTTGCGTTCCTCGACAGAGAAATCTTTAGGCCGCCTTTCTTCTTCAGCGATGGTCCATTCAAGTACTTCGATCTGAACATCACGCATGGTCTTATCCTTACTCACTTTCCACCATGTTTGAAAGACCTTCGGCGTCGTTAGCTTCTGTTGACGTATATAGTTCGGCCGGCTCGCGCGTTCTCGCGGATCGCCTTCGCCCTTGGTGTGGGGTCCGTATGGTTGGAGGTGCGTATCGACTGTTCGATAACAGATCGTGCCGACCGAAAAAGCGAACTCGCATGACGCCGCGTCTTCTGTGAGGCAATAGCGCTTGTCGTCGATCCGTGCTAACAAATGCGGAAATGCGGGGAGGCCCATGGCTCTTAACTCCTGCATTGCTGCCAACACCCGCTTTTGCGCCTCTCGATCGTAATTTGGCGGATGCTCCGGCCAGCAATCGTCTGTCGGTGTTACCACGTTTGGCGAAACAAGCTGCTCAATCAGCGCAGTGATCTCGCGCTCAGTCGGCGGCGATTTGTCGCCCGCAAATGCTGTCAAAGCGAGCATTGTAAGAACAATTGTAGCGAAAAATCTGAACATACATCGAGTCGTCGAGCCAAACGGAAAGTCCTCCTTAAGCATACCCTTCGCCGATTCGTTTCGCGACAAGCCATCGCGATAGCAGACCAATAGGCCAATCGCGCTTGTGTAGCGTTCGTCATTCATTCATTCGTCATTCGTTCGTCATTCTGATTTCGTCCTTCGTCATTCCTTTTCGGAGAGTCACCCCGCGGCGATAATATAGAAAACGCCGTCCTCTACCGACGCTCCCGCATGTCCCTCCCCGAGAAAGCTTCCGCTCTCGTCCTCCGCGTCATCGACTTCAGCGAGACCAGCGCTGTCGTCACGCTGTTCACGCGCGAATTCGGCAAGCTGAGCGCTTTAGCGAAGGGAGCCAGACGGCCCAAAGGGCCCTTCGAACATGCCCTTGACCTGCTGGCCTTGTGTCGAATAGTCTTCCTCCGCAAATCGTCCGGCGCCCTCGACTTGGTGACCGAAGCCAAGCTCGATCGGCGGTTCCGGCCCCGCGGCCGTGATCTGGCAAGTCTGTACGCGGGTTACTACGTCGCCGAACTGCTCCTCGAACTTACGCACGACGACGATCCACACCCTGAGCTCTTCGACGCGGCCGTGGAAACGCTGGCCGGCTTGAGCGAAGGCGGGACCGTTGCTTCACTCGTGCTGCGATTTGAACTGACTGCGCTGCGGGTGCTCGGGCATCTGCCGTCGCTCTTCGGCCTGCGCCGAGTGCGGGAATCAGGTCGCCGCCGATCGCCGTGTGACATTCGGGCTGCTGGCCGGTGGCGTGCTGTGTAGTAAGTGCCAAGCTGGTAAACGACATCTCGTCTCGCTCAGCGCCGCGGTGCTCGAAGTACTGCAACGCTTTGCCGGCGACGATGAGCAGCCACGGCCCGATAGAGACATTCCGGCCGCAGTTCGAGGCGAGTTGCGAGGCGTTGTGAATAATTACCTGGCGCATCTGGTGGGTCATCGCCCGAAGATGCACAAATACCTGGGCACGTTGTCGGGATAGCGAATGAATAGGGCAAGGACGTCATCGATGCATCTCACATGCGCCGTTGTTGCGACGTTTCTTATTGTCGGCATGTCGCTCGTCACCGGCGGCTGTTCCGGTTTCAATCGCCAATCCGCCGACCCCTTCGCCTCGCGCAAGCCTGCTGGCGGCGACGGGGTGATTCAGGCTAGTTACGAAGAAAACGCTGGGGGCTCGCAGGTCGTAAGTCAGGAAGCGTATGAAGAGGAACCGACCGGCTGGGACCGCTTCAGCCGCGAGAACATGAAGAAGCAGTGGAAAAAAATGACCGGACGCGGTCCAAACAACCCTGTGGCGCGTGAGGCTTACGCCGAAGGCGAGCAGCTCTTCCAGCAGAAAGACTATGCGTCGGCCGCTAAGAAGTTTGGCGACGCCGCCGACCGCTGGCCCGATATCGCCCTGGAAGAAGACGCCATGTACATGCAGGCCGAAAGCCTGTTCTTCGCCGACAAATACTCCAAGGCCTGCGACGTCTACGGCGAGCTGATGCGCAAGTATGTCAACACGCGGCACCTGGACACGTGCGTCCGCCGACAATTTGCGATCGCCCACTACTGGGTCGAGACCGATCAGGAGGACCCGGAATTTCCGATCACGCCCAACCTTGTCGATAAGACTCGCCCCTGGTTCGACACGCACGGCAACGCGATCAAGGCGTTCGACGACGTACGGCTCAACGACCCCCGCGGCCCGCTGGCCGACGACGCCATCATGGCCACCGCCAACGCCTTCTTCCTTCGCCACCGCTGGGCCGACGCCGACTACTACTACAAGCTGATCCGCACCGACTACCCAAAGAGCGAGTTCCAGATCCAGGCTCACCTGCTTGGTCTGCAAAGCAAGATGAAGCTTTACCAGGGGCCGCAGTACGACAAAAAACCGCTCCTCGAAGCTGAAGAGCTGATCGATCAGATGCTCGTGCAATTCCCCACGGAGCTGGGCGACGAGCGCGAGCGGATTGTGCGGCAGAAAGGCGAAGTCCGCGCCCAGCTCGCCTTCGCCGATTGGGAGCGGGCCCAATACTACGAGCAAGGCAAGTACTACGGCGCCGCCAAGGCCGTCTACAAGGATCTTGCCAAAGACTATCCGGGCACCGAGTTCGCTCGCCGCGCCGGCGAGCGTGTCGCGGCCCTCGGTGGCGAGCCCGAGAGCCCGCCCGATCGCTTCGCCTTCTTGAACTACGTGTTCGGCGAGCCGAGCGGCAAAGCCGGCCGGCGACGATAGTCATTCGCCCCAAGTGCGGGTCATTCCGCTGCGATGAATGACGAATGCCAAAGCCAGAATGACGAATCAAGCTCGAATGCCGAATGACGATCCGTGCGGCGGTCGTTCGTCATTCGTTCTTCGTCATTCGTTCGTCATTAGGAAATTCGTGATTCGTCATTGCCGGCCCCTCCTCCACCTATTCACGTTGTTGCTCTTTGTTCTGCCGGCTGGTTGCCTCGCCCCATACCACATCGGCAACGACACGCTCTATCCGACCGATATTCAAACCGTTTATGTCCCGATGGCCGAAAGCGAAAGCTTCCGCCGTTTCCTCGGCGAGCGGTTAACCGAAGCGGTCTGCAAGCAGATCGAAACCGACACGCCGTTCAAAGTCGTCAATAGCCCGAACGCCGACAGCGTTCTCTACGTCCACATAGTCAACGACACCAAGCGCGTTATCGTCGAGAATCGCTTCGACGACCCTCGCGACACTGAGTACAACATGCAGCTCATCGTCAAGTGGGCGAATCGCAAGGGAGATGTCATTCGCGAACAAGCGATTCCTCTCCCGCCGGCGGCCATCGACATCGGCGCCCGTGCCGACATCGTTCCCGAATACGGCCGCTCGGTCGCCAGCGAACAACAGTATGTGATCGACAAGCTCGCCGCCCAGATCGTCGGCCTGATGGAATCGCCCTGGTGACAGGCGGTAATCGCCGTTGTCGCCGCGCCACTATAATGGCGGCATGACACCCTCGCCGACTCCGTTCTCGTCACGTGCCGAATCGTGGAAACTGCGCACACGGACACTCTCGTTCGCGCGCTGCCCGCTGGTGATGGGCATCATCAACGTCACGCCAGATAGCTTCTCCGACGGCGGGCAATTCCTCGACACCGATCGCGCGATTGAACACGCCCTCGAGCTCGTCCGCGACGGCGCGGACCTCTTGGATATCGGTGGCGAAAGCACGCGGCCTTATTCGACACCGGTCAGCCAGGATGAAGAGCTCCGCCGCGTGGTGTCGGTCGTCACGGAAGTCTGCCGCCGCGTGACCGTGCCGGTTTCGATCGACACGTCAAAATCCGCCGTGGCTGAAGCCTGCCTCGACGCCGGCGCGGAAATCATCAACGATGTGACCGGGCTGACAGGCGATCCGCAGATGATCGAACTGGCCCGCTCTACCGGCGCCGGAGTGTGCGTCATGCATATGCAAGGCACGCCGCAGACGATGCAGGATGACCCCACATACACTGACGTCGTTACCGAAATCCGCGACTACTTGCGCGCCCGCACTGAAGCGCTCACCGCCGCCGGCATCGAACGCCAGCGCCTCTGCCTCGACCCCGGCATCGGCTTCGGAAAAACGCATCAACACAACCTCGCGCTCATGGCCAACTGCTGGCGTTTGCACGAGCTGGGCTGTCCCCTCTTGGTCGGCCACTCGCGCAAAGGATTCATCGCCAAGCTTCTCGGCGACAAAGACGCCAACCGCATCGCGGGCACCATCGGCGCCGCTTGTTCGCTGGCGTGCGAAGGCGTCCAGATCATCCGCGTTCACGATGTCCGTGCGGTCCGCGAAGCGGTACTTCTCTTCGAAGCCACCGGCGGAATCGACGGCCAACCAATACAACTCTGATAACTCCCCGGCGTGCGCCTCACCTATTCGCCATCCCCATTCCGTCATTCTCCGTTCGCTCAAAACCCCACCCCAAACTCCAATTCCAGCGGCACCTTCACCGTCTCCATCTTGTCGTGGTGCGTGATCCGCACCGTCGCCTTGTCGAGTTTCTTCGCCAGCCCAATCGTGCGCTGATACGTTGTCTTGTCGCCAAAGCCAAAACTTCCCGACCCCATCTGCTCTTGCTCAATCGCCTTGCCGCTTGCATCGGCAAACTCGATTCTCTTGATCGCATCCAGCGGCTTGTCCGTGCTCAGCGTCACCGTCAGCTTCATTTCGCCAAAGCCCGAGTCCCGAACTTCCTCAACGATCAGCGGCACCGGGCCGACCGTGATCTTGCTGTTCTTCTTCAAGGCGACATTCTTCTGCTCCGACGTCTTTTCGCCACTCGCGCGAATCACAACCAGCTCCCCCTTCAACTGCAGCTTGGTCGCTCCGTGCGCCGGCATTCCCGGCTGCTGGACCTCAACCAGCGATAATGGCTCCGCGCCAAATTTCTGGGCCGAAAAGGAACTCGATCCAAACCCGCCACCGCCACCCTTCGTACCTGTTAAATCCGTCCCCTTGTCGTCTGTAAACGAGCTGACCTTACTGGCCTTTTCATCAACCGCCACGATGCTCTCGCTCTCGTCAATCAATCGCAGCTTCAAACGCACTCCATCCTGGCCGCTCATCATTACCCGGCCCCCTCCCTCGTTTTTTTGCGGCGCCGGCTTCGTAATCTCCAGCCCGACCAGTTCCACCGTCACCGCGGCAGCCGCTCCGGCCTGCGTCTTCGCCTCTCCCTTGGCCTTTGCCGCGGGCCTGGCTTTTTCAGCAGCCTTCTGCGCCCATGACACGCTGCCGCCAAATACGAGCGTCAATCCTGCCACCAGAGCTAGCGTCCTCATGAATCACGCTCCCGTCGGTTGAAGTTCGTGCCGCGATGCACGGAAATACTCCCCGATTCACGACCGAGTTGCAACGGTCCGCCTCACAATTCCCGCGTCCAACTATCGCCAACCCTGCGACCAGCCCAAGAATCTGCCCATAATGCAAACTGAAAAAACACTGAAAGACCCGGCCCCCGCCGTTGTGTTCTCTATTGAGGCCCCCGATGTCCCCCACCCCCACCACCCGGTTCACCCTGATCGCACGGCTGAAAGACGCCGAGAACCAGGCGGCGTGGGAGGAGTTCGTCGGGATTTACGAGCCGGCGGTGTACGGCTTCGCTCGCCGCAAAGGCCTTCAGGACGCCGATGCCCGCGACCTCTGCCAGGATGTGCTCCGCGCGGTGGCCCTGGCCATCGAACGCTGGCAGCCTGACCCTCGCCGCGGCTCGTTCCGCGGCTGGATGTTTCGCATCGCACGTAACATGCTGATTAACTTTTGCACTGGACGAAAGCGCCGCGTCGCCGGCACCGGCGACACGCAGCTTCACCAACTGTTGGCCGAAGCGCCGGCGGCGAACACCAACGACTCCGCGATCTACGAAGCCGAATACCGGCGGCAACTGTTCGTCTGGGCCGCGGACCAGGTTCGCAACGATTTCACCGACACCACCTGGCAGGCGTTTTGGCAAACGGCCGTAGATAACCGCGACACCAAAACCGTCGCCGCCCAGTTGGGCCTGACCGCCGGCGCGGTGTACATCGCTCGCAGCCGTGTGATCGCCCGCCTCCGCCAACGCATCGAAGAGTTCGAAACTCTGAATTGACCTTTTTCAACATGAGAACCGCCGCCTCCTCGACATTCGTCATTGGAACTTCGGTATTCGTTCGTCATTCGAGCTTCGTCATTCGGATTTCTCCATAATGGTCGCCCCATACAACCACTGCCCTACGCGAGCCCAGCTAAGCTCCGTACTACAACAAAGTCGAGTCGATCTCGCCGACGCCGAGCTCTCGTCGCACCTCGAACGCTGCCCGCATTGTCGCGAGGAGCTGGAGAGTCTCGCCGCCGCCCCACAGTGGTGGGACAGCGCCCGCATTTACCTTCACGAAGACACGGCGGCCTCGAATGTCCACGACACACCGCCTGCGTCACAACCCGAGTCAAAAAACTCGCGCCGAACACACACAACAACTCGCCTGGCTCCCCGCGGGCCTGCTCGCCCCTTCGATCGAGCCTGAAGCCCTCGGCCGTATCGGCGCCTACGACGTCGTCGAAGTGATCGGCCGCGGCGGCATGGGCATCGTCCTCAAGGCCTTCGACTCCGCCCTGCACCGCTACGTCGCCATCAAAGTGCTCGCCTCCGAGTTCGCCCACAGCGCCGCCGCTCGCCGTCGCTTTGCCCGCGAAGCGCAGGCCGCCGCCGCCGTCGTCCACGACCATGTCGTCCCGATCTACGCCGTCGATACCAGCGGCCCGGTGCCCTTCCTCGTCATGGCCTATATCCCCGGCCACTCGCTGCAAGAGCGCATCGACCAGACCGGTCCGCTCGAGCTCCGCGAGATCCTTCGCATCGGCATGCAAGCCGCCGCCGGCCTGGCCGCCGCGCACGCACAGGGGCTTGTGCACCGCGACATCAAGCCGGCCAACATCCTTTTGGAAAACAGCGTCGAGCGCGTCCGCATCACCGACTTCGGCCTCGCCCGCGCCATGGACGATGCCACGCAGACGCAAAGTGGCGTGCTCGCCGGCACTCCGCAATACATGGCCCCCGAGCAAGCCTCCGGCGAAACGGTCGATCACCGCGCCGACCTCTTCAGCCTCGGCAGCGTGATGTACGCCATGTGCACGGGTCACTCCCCCTTCCGTGCCGAGACCACCGTGGCAGTCCTCCGTCGTATTTGCGACGGTTCGCCCCGACCGCTTCGCCAGGTCAACCCCGACGTGCCCGATTGGCTCGCGTCGATCGTCCACAAGCTGCTCGCGAAATCGTCGAGCGACCGTTTTCAGTCCGCCGACGAAGTCGCCCGCGTCCTCGCCGAACAGCTCGCGCAGCTCCAGCAGCCGATTCGCCCCAACGTCTGGTTGCCGCGCCTGAAGTTCGCCGCAATCGCTGCCGCTGTCGTTGCGGCCGTTGTGTTGCTGGCGTTTGGCGTCCAACAGTGGCTTTCCGTTGACGGTTTACCGGGTAACGCAGAGACCGACGCTGCTGCTGCGTTGTCCGGCAGTGCCGCCCCAGCCCCATCCGCACAACCTGCCATCGAGTCCGACACACTCGACCGCGACCTCCAGATCACCGAACAACAGCTTCGCCACCTGGAAGCTTCGTTCCGCGCTCCAACACAATCGAGCGCTCTGCCCGATCGCACGTGGAACGAGATTCAACAACTACTCAACACCCTCGAAAACAACCTTGCTTCTCCCTGACTGCTGCCTGTGCCCCGCAGGGGCATTTGAAAATAGCCCAGCGATTTATCGCTGGGTCACCGTTGCCAGGCAGAATTCCTAGTGCCGCAGGCACGACTGAAGATCGCACGTTTTGTCCTCACAAACCAGAAACACATCAACCCTGGAGCCTACTCATGTCCCGCAACGTTTCTCGCATCACACTTTCGCTCGTCGCCTGCCTGCTCGGCGCGGCATTCGTTTACGGCCAAAACTTCGGCCAGCCAACTCAACCACCTCAAGTGGCTCAACCGCCTCAGGCCGCCGGTGGCGTCTTCTCCGGCGGCGGCGGCGGCGCGGACAACTACTTCTCCTACTTCGGCGGTCCCCAATACCCCCCCGACCCGCGCGGGCACAAGCTCAATCAGGAGGAACACGAACTGGCTCAACAGGCCGCCGAACTTACGCGCCAGCTCGGCGAAGCCGAAAACACCGGCGATCGCGATAAGCTCAAGACCCAGCTCGGCGAACTGCTGGGCAAGCAGTTCGACGTTCAGCGCCAGCGCCGTGAACAGGAGATCGCGCAAATCGAGGAACGCGTCGGTAAGCTCCGCGAGCAACTGAAGAAGCGCAGCGACGCGCGGCAAACGATCATCGACCGCCGCCTTGAGCAGATTGTCAGCGACGCCGACGGCCTCGGCTGGAACGGCGCCGATGGCGGTGGCGGCGGCGGTTTTGGCGGCTTCAGCGCGTTTGGTGGCGCTGGTCTCGCCCCACGAGCAACGGTCGTCGGTCCCGGCGGCCGAGGTATCGCCCCCGCCCCTGTCCCCTTTCGACAGGGCCACCCAACCGCCCCCCGCCGGCCGCGCCCCCGCCGCCGCCGACGCACCCTTCAACCAACCCGCCGACGCCCCTCCGTCGGCTCAGCCCGGCGCCGCTCCCGCACCTGTCCGCAAGTAACTAACGTGTAGGATGGGACGCAGCCCCACCAACATTCTTTCCGACAAAGCGGCCGATTTATTCGGCCGCTTTTTGTTTTCCACCGCCCCGATGCGCACTGCGCACCGTTGTGGCATGGTCTCCCCGACCCCGTTGTGGCATGGTCTCCCGACCATGCCACTTCCCGACGCCGCAGGCGTCACAGAAATTAGCCGGGCGGTCCAAGACCCCCGGTAGACTTAAGACCCTGAAAGGTTCATTGCAGCCCCATTACTCCGCCGCTCGCTTCCTATCCTTGCGTCCTTCAGTTCGTCGCCACTCCTTCCATACCGGCGGCTCCCCTTTGTATTGCTGTACGTTTTCTTCCACCACTACGTGCTTGGCAGATTTTGGAAGAACGATAAACGCATAAGGCCGGTCTAGAGGTCGTTCACTGCTTTTACCACCAGTCTGATAGCCTACGTCGTTCAACCGAATTCGAGTTGACGCGCCCATCGCCGATACAGAGTCGATTGTGACGCCGCGTACGTTCCTTGTCGAACCGCGAAAAACTGCGACAACCATGCACCGATCAAAATCCACCTCCATCGCTGCGCGATATGCATCATCAACGGTTGTGCCCAAATGCTGCGCCCATACACGCTGCCACTGCTCATCAACTTGAATCGCCGCCAACGACGGCTTAGTGACGTGGCTGTCTGCGCCGCTGATCACGACGAACGGCTTCACGCTTTCCGCGTTCTCACCCGCCCACGCACCCGAATTAACCACGAATCCAACCAACAAAAGAACCGCGATTCCGGCCACGCTTACCCGCGCTCGACTCGCACACTCTTCTCTTTTCCCCATCTCATCCACTCCTCGTCTGTTTCACCCCCACCATCCCCGCCCATCCCCTTATCCCCCTCTCCGGCTCTCCTCACCGCCCACCGCCCACAACGCCTTCTTCCCGCGCAAATAAATCCTTCCGTCCGACACTGCGGGCGACGCAATAAACTCATCTTCAATCTGGTTCTCGGCCAGCTTCTCAAACTTCTCCCCGGCGCTCGCGACCACTGTGCACTTCCCTTCCATGCTCAGGAAATAGACCCGCCCATCCGCCGTCGCGATCGGCGACGCCCTGTACTTCCCGCCGATCCGCTCAGTCCAGCGGATCTCTCCCGTGTCGGCGTCATAGCACCGCGAATCCCGTCATCGGTCACCGTGAACAGTCCGCCGTCGACAATCACTGGCGTCGCGCTGTCCGGTGTCCCCTTGTCGTTCGACCACGCGACATGCTCGCTCGCCCGCAATTCCCCTCCGTTTCCATCCCCCGGCTTCACCGCCAACAAGGGCCCCTTCATCCCCTGCGTCGCGTAAATCACCCCGTCGTTGCCGATCGTCGGACCGGTCACTGTCCGGCCTCCCACAATGCCTGGCAAAAACCACGTCTGCTTGCCATTCTCCGGGTCGTAGGCGTCGATCTGGTTCCCACCCATCACGACCAGTTCCTTCATGATCACTTTACGAATCGGCGAGCCCACTTTGATCGGATACCGCGGGTACCAACGATCGCCATAGTGATATCGCAGCACCGGCGTCGTATACGCATCACACTGCTCCGCCTTCGCCCCGGTCATCCGCATCGTCTTCCAACGCACTTCGCCGCTCTTCAATTCATGCGCGACCACGTAGCTCGCCGACGGCGGATCGATCACCCCCGCCAGAGAATCCTGCATGCACACCGAGATCACCAGGTCGTTATAGATCACCGGGCTGTTGGCGTGGCCCCACCAGATCGTGTACGGACCGTGGTCCTCCTGCAGGTTTCGCTTCCAGAGCTGTTCCCCCGCCAGCGTATACGCTGCCAGGTCGCCGTCGCCAAAGTGCACGACCACGACCCTGCCGTTCGTCACCGGCGACGGGCTGGCAAAGTTGTGCAGCTCGTGAAACTTCTGGCTCCGCCGTTCTTCGTCGGTCTTCTTCCTGATCGGCGCAGCGCCGGCGTGCCGCTCCCCACGGTCTTGGTCCACTCAATCTTGCCCGTCCGCTTGTCGAGCCGCACGAGCAGCAGGTCATCGCCGCTGTGCGACGTCAGAAAGATCGCCTCCCCCCAAATCGCCGGCGTGCTGTTCCCCCACTGCGGCAGTTCCGTCCTCCACGCAATCCCCTTTCTGTGGGCGTCGCCATCGCTCTCGCTCCACGCCAGCGGCAGGTCTTTTTCGCTTGTGACGCTCGTCCCATCCGGCCCCCGCCACTGCGGCCAGTTTTCCGCGCGCGCCTCCACCACCACCAGCAGCGTCACGCTGCAAACCAACACACCAACAAACGCAATTCGCTTCGCCATGTGTGTTCCTTCTCCGTCATCAAACTTCGAGATTCGTCTACTTTAATTCGCCCGCCTTCGCCGCAACATAACCTTTTGCCTTACGCCGCAGGCGTTACAGATCGAAGCCCAGGGTAAGCCGAAGCGGCGTATGCCGCGAGGCGCCACCCTGGGTAACCTATCGCGAAATCGATTTCAACCCTGAAAGGGTTGCACCTTATCTATCCGAAAGGCTTGGGTAGCCAATAGCGCACAAACCCAAAGCAGCCCAACGGGCCGCAACAACAGTCTACGTCCGCGCGCCCGCCCTCCGCCTCCATACGAGCAACATCAACACTGCGCATCGCTCTGCTGTCTCGCGATTAGTCTCTAGCCTTCCCATTTCCACGTCGAGCGGATGTGTTCGATTGCGTCGGTCGTATCAACGCCTTCCACAGCGCCGGCCATGACAAGGTATGCCTTACCGTCCCGATAAATAATCATTACCTCACGTGGTGTCACCAAAGTTGTGCTTGAGGTTGTAACCTTCGTTGCCGCTTCGCCTCCACAGTCCAGCGTCTCGGTCGCAACTTGCCCACCATCGCGCTTGGCGAAGTGGTTTGCCATTTCTTGCGAGGTCGGAAAGGCAGGAGTCCCAACGTCAACCTTGATCATGGCTTTGGAATTCTGCCAATTAGTACTACCGAGCAGAACCATTGCTTTGGTTTTGTCCCGATAGGGTGTAACACTTGACCAGCCATCGGGGACTTCAAACGAGAATTTGCCAAACTGTTGCCGCGTCGATTGAACTGCTCTCGTTGCATTATCTTGAGTAGATGTGTTCGTTGAGCCGGAGGAGGGTGCGACATCGCTTTTCCCGCAGCCGAGCATAATACCGAGTGCGCCAACCATCACAAAACTATTCAGGTGATGTGCCATCTGATGCTCCGCCGCAGAGTGAAGGTAATAACACCGGCAGCGGCATAAAGCATGTGACTTGCGCACCATCCGCCGACAAAACCGCCACCAACACAACCCAAATCCCAAACATCCTGTGGCCAATCATCGCCACCTCATTTCCCATTACCTGCCCTGAGCTTGCCCGTGCTGAGTTCATCGAAGCGCCGAAGGCCGAATGCCGCACTCCGAACTCCAATCACACCGTCAATGGGATCGCTCGTATTTCGGCGATATAGAACTCGCCTCGCTCCGTCCACTCTTGGGATAGGTAGAAACTTAGGAATTCATTGGCAAGCTCGGGCGTATCGAAAAGAGCATGTTCGTTGAGTTGATCATGATACGGCAGAAACAAAGTACCTTCCGCGTCACAGCCGTGCCATGCTGGAAAGCACATGCAATCCGCAATCGCTGAGAAATGTTCGCTCGGATAAAAAAAGGTCGGGTCGAAACCCAAGAGCGCAGAGTCCATGGGGCCTTCTGGATCTCGATCAGTCCGACGTGCCCAAATCACTTCGCGCTCCGTAGGCGGCGAAATCCGTTGAAGCAACGCGACGACATCTCCCAGATCGAAAATAAAGTCGTCGTGGGCTCGCTCCGACTGCCGAAGCTCTTCCATAAAAAGACAAGCCGCAAGCTCCGAATCGATCGGCTCGCAACACCCGCTGCCACGCAACTCTTCAATCCACGGCTGAATCGGATCTCGGGCAATGCCTCGGTATTTTTTGCGGATCTCACTGAATGGAACTTTCTCGCGAGGTATGGAATACAACTCCTCGTACTCTTCAGCCGGACGATGAAACTCCCGGTACATCCGCTCGAAGGTCTTGACGACGAGGTACCCGGAAGTGACTGAATTATCTTCCATTCAGACTATGGCTGTTATTCATGTGTGGCTAACTGGCGCCACTCCGAATTCCGCACTCCGAACTTCAAAATCCAATCATACCCACCCCACCCCCTCCGCTGCGACTGCTTCTACTTCCCCACCAGCGACTTAGGATTCCTCCAAATATCTGCCTAAACGCATTGACACTATTGTTTTGAGATAATGTACAATAATACATAATAGTTACCTGTCTGGTCCGCCACCTGCTACCGCCTAGCGCGCCCGAGTGTGCGCCGCGTGGGATAAAACCCCCTGAGTCAAAACAACCGTTTCGATACAAATGTTGACTACGCATAACTTAACGCCGAGCACTCTCCATCCCGCCCCGAGGTTTTATCCCAACTTCCGTGATTTGCGGGTGGGCGCTGGCCGGTCGCCGCAGGCGGGCCGGCCACCAAACAACACAGCCGGTCGCCGCAGGCGGGCCGCCCACCAAACAACACAGCCAGGCCCGCAACCAAGTACACAGCGAGCGCCCGCGCGCTTACCGTGACAAAACCCTGTTCCTGCCTTCCTGGCTTCCTTAGTGGCTTTGCCCGTCTGGGTCATTCGAGGTTGGTCATGCGTTCGTTATTCTGGTTTCGTGTTTCGTCGTTACCCTGGGTACATACGCAGTTCACTGTACTGCTCGAACAAGACTCAAAAACCCTTGTTTTCCCGAGGAATTTCACACAACCGGCCCCGCCAAGGTACATACACTTCCAAAACGCACTTCACTGCACCTTCGCCTCAAACCTAAAAAACACGTGTTTTCCCCGAGAAAACCGCACGTTCTCGATCCTTGCCCCTCGCTCCACGACCCAATAAGCGGTACAGAGACCCCGCACCGTACCATTTTTGATCAATCAAAAGCACTTGTTTCTGCCGAGAAATACGCACGTCAACTCAATTCCGTGCTGAGTGGTTCATTGCACCTGCAAAAAACCGCTTGTTTTCCAGTCCGAAATGCCTCAAAACCACCCCTCCACCCCAAAAAAACTTACACCGTCTGTACCCCCTTCCTTCAGCGTTCATCGCTCATCGTTCAGCGTTTGTCGTTGCCCTCCGCCGTTGACCTAACTTCCCTATTCCCGGATACTTCCGCACCCAAAATCCGTCAATAATGACTAGATGACGCCGCTTGCCGATCTGAACCCTGAACCCTGACCCCTAAACCCTCACTTTGGCTACCGCCGAAAAGCTCGATCTTGACCGCTACTGCCTCGACGTGGCCCGCCGCGCCCGTGCCGCCGGCGAAGAGCTTGCGCCGCCAGCGGCGCCGCCAAGATCGACTGGCTCCGCCGCTCCGCCCGGCTGCTCCGCGAACGAACCGATTGGATCATCGCCGCTAACCAGCTCGACATCGCCGCTGCCCCCGGCTTCGGACTTACCGACGCGGCCATCGACCGCCTCAAGCTCACGCCCGATCGGATTGAATCCATCGCCGCCGGCCTCGAGGAAATCGCCGTCCTCCCCGATCCCATCGGCGAAGTGATCGAGTCCTCGCGCGTCCCAATGGCCTGGAAATCTCAAAAGTTCGCGTGCCGCTGGGAGTCGTGTTTTTCATTTACGAGTCGCGTCCCAACGTGACGGCCGATGCCGCAGCGATCTGTGTCAAAAGCGGCAATGCCGTGATCCTCCGCGGCGGTAAGGAAGCCATGCACTCCAGCCGCGCGATCGTCGATCTGCTCTGCGAGACGCTGGCCGAAGTTGGCCTCCCGTCCGACGCAGTGCAGCTGGTGAGCACCACCGACCGCGAAGCGGTTGGCCACTTCCTCCGGCTGCTCGAATACATCGACGTCGCAATTCCCCGCGGCGGCGAAGGCTTGATTCGCCGCGTGACCGACGAAGCCAAGCATGCCGGTCATCAAGCACTTCACCGGCAACTGCCATGTATACGTCGATCGCGCGGCCGACCTCGACATGGCGGAGCGGATCACCGTCAACGCCAAATGCCAGCGGATGGGCGTCTGCAACGCCGCCGAGTCGCTGTTGGTTCATGCCGCCGTAGCTGACAGTTTTGTGCGGCGCATCGGCAAGGCGCTGGTCGATCGCGGCATCGAGATTCGTGGCGACGATCAGACGCGTTCGCTCATCCCCGCGGCGAAGCGCGCCACCGACGAGGACTACGCGACCGAGTACCTCGGGCCTGTCATTTCCTGCAAGGTGGTTGACGTCGCTCGACGACGCGATCCAGCACATCAACCGCTACGGCTCGAAACATACCGACGCGATTGTCACTGGCGACCTGCATGCCGCCCGCGAGTTCACCGATCGCGTCGATAGCGCCGCGGTGATGGTCAACGCCAGCACGCGGTTCAACGACGGCGGCGAGTTCGGCCTGGGCGCCGAGATCGGCATCAGCACCGACAAGTTTCATGCTCGCGGCCCCTGCGGGCTCAAAGAGCTGACGACCTACAAGTGGATCGTCTACGGCGACGGACAAGTGCGAGAATGAGTTTGCAACGTCGCCAGTCACGGAGGATCGATAACGTGAGTCGAGATTCTTAGCCAGGCGGAAGTCGAAAGTCTCTTGAGCGCGATGGACAACACCGCGCCGGTCCGCGCATCGGCGGCGCGTGATTTGTCGGATTTGCCGGCAGTCTTCCGGCCGCGCGATAAAGTCAGCCCCTACGATTTCAAGCGGCCCGAACGCGTCGGCAAAGAGCAGATGCGCGCGCTGCAAACGCTGCACGAAGGGTTTGGCCGCAACTTCGGCGCGGCGCTTTCCGGCCTGCTGCGCAGCATCGTCGAAGTCAAGCTCACCAGCGTCGATCAGCTCACCTACAGCGAGTTCGTCTTCAGCCTGGAAAATCCCACCTGCTTCAACCTGCTCCGCGCCGAACCGCTGGAAGGCAACCTGATCCTCGACATCAACCCGTCGATCCTCTATCCGATCATCGATCGCCTGCTGGGCGGAGGAAAGGATCCCGGTCCGCTGGCCAGGCGGCCGCTCACCGAGATCGAATTGCGGCTGGTATCGCGGATCACGAATCTGTTTCTGGAAGAGATGCATCGCGCGTGGCAAAACGTGATCCACATGCGGTTATCGGTGGAGCGCGTGGAAAGCAACCCTCAGTTGGTGCAAATCGTCCCGCCGAACGAGGTTGTGGTGCTGATCAGCTTCGAGCTCACGCTGCAGGAAGTGCGGGGCATGATGAACCTGTGCATTCCGTTCAACAGCATCGAGCGGATCGGCAACAAGCTCTCGGCCAATAGCTGGCTGGCATACAGCCGTCGCGGCGCCACGCCAGAGAGCTTGCAGGCGATCGGCCGCGGGCTGCGCGGCGCTTGTGGAAATGATTGTTGAGCTGGCCGAAAGCAAGATCAGCACCGGCGACATGATCGGCCTCCGCGTGGGCGACATCATCACCACGGAGAAAGACGTGCGCGAGCCGCTCGATGTGCTGGTCGAGGGCGTGGCGAAATTCCACGCTCGGCCCGGCGCGTTCAAGGGCGCAAGGCGATCGAGATCGATCACACCGTGGCGATGATGGCTCCGCCGGCCGATGCGCCATTGCCGACGGTGGTCGGCGCCGTCGCTGCCGCCGCAGCGGTCGCCAATCCCGGCAAAGGCGTGGCAATGCCAAAGAAGTCGGGGTGATTCCGTGTGGCGAATCTCTCTTGACCAGGTTTGCCAGGCCGCCTAAAGTTCCCGCCCCAACAACTCGCCTACCTAATGACGGGCCTTCCCGTGATTCCGCCGATTTACCGCGATCAATTCGTCGTTCTCGCCGCGGCGGCCATCGTGTTCTTCACGAACCTCGGCGTGCCGCAACTATGGGACGAGGATGAACCGCGCAACGCGGCCTGTGCTCGCGAAATGTTGAAACGGGGCGATTGGGTCGTGCCCACGTTCAACTACGAGCTGCGTACGCAAAAGCCAGTTTTGCTTTACTGGTGCATGCTGGCATCATACAGCGCGTTTGGCGTGAATGAATTCGCGGCCCGGCTTCCGTCGGCGTTGTTTGCGATCGGGACGTCCCTTTTAACCTATCATCTGGGCCGGCTGCTATTTAATCGGCGGGTGGGCTTTTTCGCAGGCATGATGATCGCCACGTGTCTGATGTTTGGCGTCTCCGGGCGAGCAGCCACGCCCGACTCGAGCTTGATCTTCTTTGTCACTCTTTCCCTCTGCGCGTTCGTATGGGGCGTTTCGCAGAGGCGCAGCGACGCATTCTCGCTCGAGTCAATTCGCCAGTTGCGGGAGCAGTCTGGTTTTTGGCAGTTTGTGCCGTCGCGGTGGTGGCAATTTGCGACGGTTTATGCGGCGCTCGGGTTGGCGATGTTGGCGAAGGGCCCAGTGGGAATTGGCTTGCCCGTCACAATTATTGGGTTGTTCCTGTTGCTGGCTTGCCCATCGCAGCAAGCGTTCATCGGTGAAACGCTGGGACGTCGGATGCGGGGCTTTGTGATTCGATTTGCACGAACGGGGTGGGCGATGCGCCCGCTGACGCTCGTTGCGGTAGTACTGGCGATCGCACTGCCGTGGTACGTGCTAGTCGGAGTGCGGACGGACGGCGTTTGGCTACGAGAGTTCTTCGGGACGGAGAACTTCAGTCGATTCCGGAGAGCCATGGAGGACCACCGGGGTCCGATTGTTTACTATGTCCCGGCAATTCTAGTGGGTTTGTTTCCCTGGTCGATCTTTCTGCCGGCGGCCGCGTGGTTTGCAGTTCGCGGGTGTTTTGCCAACGCAGTGCGACGCCCGGCTTACGCGTTTGTCGTGTGTTGGGCGGGAGTGTGGGTAGCGGTATTTTCGCTGGCGGGGACGAAGTTACCGAGTTATGTGCTACCGGCATATCCCGCTTTGGCGTTACTGTGTGCGGCTTTCGCCGACGATTGGCTTGCGCGGCCTGCCGTAGTGCCACGGTGGCTAATGCACGTGGCTTGGGGGTCATTGGTTTTGGTCGGGATGGGATTGTTGATTGGCCTGGCGATCGCGGCGAAGCACTATTTGCCGGGCGATGAGCTGATTGCGCTTGTGGGTTTCATCCCGCTGCTGGGAGGCCTGGCGTGTGTTTATTGGTTCAACCGGCAGCAACCGCAGCGTGTCATGGCGACACTTTGTGTTATGGCCGTTTTATTCTCAGTGGCGTCGCTTGGCGGTGTGGCGGTACGGGCGAGCCGGCACCAGAACAGTGCGGCGCTCAGTTGAATTAGCTCGGTTATCCGGCGCCGGCGGCGCCATTGAGCTAGCCACTTTTGCACACGCGGAATCGAGCGTCGTTTACTATGCGGGCGAACGCGTGTCGCGATGCGACGATGTTGGCGAGGCGGCGACGTTTCTCGACGTTAACCGCAATGGGTTTTTAATTACCAACGATGAGCGGTTCGCCGAGTTGGAGCAGAAGTTGCCGATGGGCGTGACGATCGTCGCACGGCAGCCGCGGTTTCTGAAAGGCGGCGAGGTGCTGTTGCTGGGGCGAGAGGCGCAAACGGCAAGCACCGGCGCGACACAACTTCGCTAGAGTTAAACGAGAATGCCCGAACCAACAGAATTAACGGCCCAATCGCCGCGCCGCCGTTGGTGGCCGCTTTTGGTGCGCGTCGGCCTGAGCGCCGCTCTGGTGACGTACTTGCTCACCCGCGTGAGCTGGCGTGAGATTATGGCGGCAATGAGCGAAATGCGGTGGGGCGGTTGGGCGCTGGCGTTCGTCTTGTACTTTTTATCGCAGATTTTGAGCGGCATTCGCTGGGCAGGGCTGGCTAGTGCCGTCGGCTTTCGGCTGTCGCTGGCGCGCTTTCAGCAGCTCTATCTGGAAGGCATGTTCTTCAGCCTGTGTCTGCCATCGTCGATTGGCGGCGACGTCGTGAAAGCGATCCGGCTGGGAACGAACCTGCGAACGCGCATGCTCGCAGGCTGCACGGTTGTCGCCGATCGGGCGGCGGGCCTGATTGCGGTGCTCTTGATCGGGCTGACCGCGCTGGCGAATCGAACTTACTCGCTTTCGACCGCGGGCACAGTGGCCGCGGCAATCGGTTTGGCGACAGCGGCCGCGGTGGGTACGCGCGTTGGCCTTGCGCTAATGGCGTGGGCGGTGCGCAACCTGCCTGCGCAACATCCGCTGGAAGCCTTTGCCGAACGGTTATTGCCGTATCACCATCACCCGATTGTGTTTCTGGTCGGCGTTGCATGGAGCCTGGTGGTGCAAGGGCTGAACGTGGCGTGCGTGATGGCGCTAGGATTTGCACTCCAACTGGAACTGCCTGCCGTGGCGTATTGCGTTGCGGTGCCGATGGTCGCGCTGGCCACGGCGCTGCCGATCAGCCTGGCGGGCGTGGGCGTCCGCGAGGCGGGGATGGCGGTGCTTTTGGGACCGTACGGTTTGCCGGAGTCGTCGGGAATCGCACTAGGATTTCTATGGCTGTCGGTGACGGTGGCGTCGGGTTTGGTCGGCGGAATTGTTTACTTGTTGGGGCCGCCGCTGGTGCGCGATTCGGCATGTGCCGGAACAAGCGAAGCGGCGAGTGACCAGGCCGCGGACGAGCAGGAGCTGATGTGCGCGGCACGGTGAATTCACACGGAGGTGGCAGATGAAACTGTCGGTCGTGATTCCGGTCTACAACGAGCGAGAAAACGTTCGGCGGCTCTACGATGCACTGTCGCCGGTGCTGCGGGCGCTGCCGCACGAGCATGAGATACTGCTGGTGGACGACGGCTCGACCGATGGCTCGTTCGAGGAGCTGGAACGACTTGCTGCAATCGATGGTCACGTCAAGGTGGTGCGGTTTCGCCGCAACTTCGGTCAGACCGCGGCGATGAACGCCGGGCTGCACATGGCCAGCGGCGACGTGGTCGTGACGATGGACGCCGACCTTCAGAATGATCCGGCCGACATTCCCCTCATGTTGGACAAGCTGGCCGAAGGGTACGACCTGGTCCACGGGTGGCGGAAAAACCGGCAGGACGCGTGGGTGAACCGCAAGCTGCCGTCAAAGATTGCCAACTGGGTGATCTCGCGAGTGACTGGGTTTCCGGTGCACGACCTGGGTTGCACGCTTAAGACGATGCGGCGCGAGGTCGCGCAGGACCTGCAACTCTATGGCGAGATGCACCGGTTTATCCCGATTCTTGCGCATCGCGCGGGCGCAGTGCGCGGAAGTGGTTACACGGCACCATCCGCGGCGGTTCGGCCAGTCGAAGTACGGCATTTCGCGGACACTGCGCGTGATGCTCGACTTGATCACGGTGAAGTACATGATCCAGTATCTGACGAGCCCTATGCGGTTGTTTGGCAAGATCGGCCTGGTCTCAATCTTGGTTGGATTATTGGCCGGAGTGACGACGATCGCGATGAAGGTTGCGGGCGGGGTCGATATGACCGGCAACCCGTTGTTGTTGCTGACGGTGTTTGCCGAGTTCGTGGGCTTGCAGTTCATCGTGCTGGGGATGCTGGGCGAGTTGGGCGTGCGGACGTATTACGAGTCGCAGGGGAAAACACCGTATACGATCCGGGAGCTGATCAACTTTGACGCACCGGCGGTCTCGCCGCCGCTGTCTGTCAGCCGTCGGGCGGCGTAAGTGCGATGTCTGCATTGGGAGGGTGCGAGGCGGTTTTGGGAGCATTTGGGGCCTGGAAAACCAGGGGTTTTCTTAAGTGCGATGAACCACTCAGCACGGAATTGAGGCGGCATGCGTATTTCCCGAGGGAAACGCGTGGTTTTGAGTGGTCAAAAAGCTGGGCGGAATGGCTGTCGGATGCGGTCAAGCCCTCTAAGGCGATCCGGTCATGCAGTGTACTAAAGTACATTTACTGACGCTAAGCTGGAAGCGGTGGACCTCGATGCAGCGCAACGGTTAGCGCTTTTCGAGGAGGCAGGACCAGCCGAGAAAGCGCTCGGGGACACCGGGAGCTTCATCGAAGCGGAATTCGTGCAGGTCGAGGATTTCAAAGGCCAGGCCGAGCTCGTCGCGAATCTGTTCTTCGGTAACCACCGGCGGCCCAGGATCGTGCGGTTCACGCGCGTTGCCGGCCAGGATCAGACCGCGGCCGCCAGCAGCCAGTTGCCGCGCCACGGCGGGGGCGTATTGGCCTGGCGCGTCTCGACGAACGGCATGGTAACAACCGCGATCGAAGAAGAATGAAAACGGGCCGCCTAGGTCAGGCAATTTAAGCACATCGGCAACCAGGAAATGCACGTTGACTCCGGTGGCTTGAGCACGGCGTTGGGCTAATTCAACCGCGAGCGGCGCCACGTCTACGCCGGTTACCTGAAAGCCCTGTTGGGCCAGCCAGACACTGTTGGTGCCAGTGCCACAGCCGATATCGAGGGCGCGGCAGGGGTGAATGGTGCTTTGGCTCAAAACACGCTCTAGCTCCGAGGAAGGCCGCCCTGTATCCCAAGGCAGATTGCCGTCTCGGTAGCGATCGTTCCAATCGATGTGGTCGGTCATGCTGGCCTATGGAGCCATGCCAAGGCTATCGAATCGTTGCGCGATGATCACGAAGGCGGAGGCGGACGGCACAGAAGACTGATGCCGCGATCACGCACAACAGCAGCGAGGTTGGCTCAGGCACGATTAACCGGAGGTCCTGCCACTCGACCGTGTATGCGCGGCGGTGCCAAATCCACCGGGATCCAGTTGCAGGTGCATGTGCTGGAGCCCATTCAGGTTGAGGCCGGGGCTCGTGCCTGGTGAATCAATCCAAGTCGGCGAGTCAACTGGCATCGTGAGCACGTGAGGACCTAAGGACTGCGCGTACCAGGCAAAGTTGTAGCGAGAGCCATCCGTGTCAATGAGAGTGACGATGGGCCCCAATTGCCCGTCGGCCGCGGGAGGTCCGGAGAGCGTCGTCGTCAGCTCGAGGAGTGTGTTGCCGGCGCCGATCCTGGACGGGTCCTCGATATACTTGTAGTTGCTGCCGTAACCGGTGGCGGTGATGCTGTAACTGGTGGGGCCAGACAGAATCGTGGCCGAGGGGAGCGCCCAGGAGGGGTAGAGCGTGTCGGAAGTGAAGTTGTCGAAGGTGGTAATTGTGGTGTCGGCACGCGCTGGGTTGGCGGCAAGGAGCGCTGTCGCCAGGGCAAAGCAGAGCAGGCAGCGTTTCATGATTATCAGACCTCCCCCAGATGCGTGAGATTTGTCGAACGGCGGAGTGTGGCAATCGCTTCGCGGCGATCGCAACCACGAGCAGTCGTAATATCTACTGCCGGATCAAGAATTGCAATTGATGGGTTTTTGGTTGCAGTCGCCCGTCCCACGCCGACGGGGAATTCCGCATGCCACTACATTGGTGCATGAGGCGTGCATCCGACTCGTACTCTGCGGCAGCGGCAAAGAGTGACGCCGGCTACGCGGCGCAGAATGCTCTCATCTGACGCATCATTTTTCCTCCTTGGAAATGTATGCGTCGAACGACTCTGCCAACTTGTTGCGCTGCTCGATGCAACGAGTCAGCGTCTTTCGATAGAATACCACCTGCAATTCGTGGTCGAGGTAGTGCTGCCCGGCCTCGGCCGTCGTCTTCAGGTCGTTGGCCAACGCCGCCAGCTGGTCCGTGTTGTGCGGCGTAACGTCCCTTCCGTCCCAGAGCGAGCGCTTTTCGAGCAGCGCGATTACATTGCGCTTACACGGGGTGTCGGGAAGCTCGGGAAGAAAACGGCGGTCCTGCAGGGCCGCGTGGATCGCGCCGTAAACGTCGCCGGTCTCAAAGTAGTCGTTCACGAATTCCGCGTCTCGCCGCAAGACCCTCCGACTCAGCCTCTGCAATTGGACCTGCGTCTCGTCGAGCCGAGGGGCGAAGAACCGCCGCCCCTTATCCGGGTCATCGACGTAGTAGGACGCGATGGCCAGCACCTTGCCGCTGGCCACGTGAAGGATCGGGGCTCCGCTGTTTCCCGGCTTGAATGCGGATGTCACCTCAACAACGTCTGGTAGGATTTCGACCACAATTCCCTCGTTCGGCGAAACCGTCGCATCGGCTGACGGTACCCAGACGCTAACCGCATCCCCTGCTTTTTGCGCCGGTCGCGGCGTCGCCGATCACATCGAGCGCGCTTGCGTCCCATTTCACGGGCACCAGGGCCACGTCGCGGGACCTGCTCAGAAAGCATTCGTCCGGAAGTTCGATCGTCTTTCCCAGCGCGGTGCGGATCTGTTTGTCTTTAAGCTCACTCAGGACGTGAATATTGGTGACGAGAAAGTGGCTGCCGCCCATCTTCGCGATGAATCCGGCAGCCGCATGGGGGTGAACCTTGATGGGGACGACAACCACTTCTGGCCGAAATGTGCCCGCCGCTGCCGTCGGCTGGGTTGACGATGGCGCGTTGCCATTGCTGTGGGAGGTCGAGTCGCAGCCGCTTACGCAATGGATACAAGGGGCAACGTCGCAACGACGATCTGATTAAGAGGATGCACGGACAACTCCACACCCTTCCTCACCCCGGTCCTTCCGCGGCGCAAACGGCGGCAGTACGGACCAGAGAAAGGGTTCTGAATCCGATTGCGGCCAAGGAAAGTATCTCCTTCGTCACGGCCCAGAACAGCTGGTCGAGAATAATCCACGTGAGGCGGCCAAGCAATTCGGCGAAATGCGGATTGGGCGGGAAACGAAAAGCGGGGAAGCTTATACTTGCGCGAGTAATTGTCAGAGAACGGTGAAGAGGGCGTTGTCGATGTAGGCGGCCGACGTGCGGCGGTGGCAGACTGATACGGGCGTGCATCTGAATCCGAAATTGCTACAAATGCTCAAGCCTCGTTCACGGGGGCTGCGTGCTAGATTCCAGTAGCCTTCGAATTCCGCACACTCCAACCGGCTGGGAAAACATGTCTACGCTCTTTGCTTTCGGCCCGCAGGATTTGCAGCGTTTTGCGATACCGATCGGCATTGCGCTGGGTGTATTGATTGTTCTGGTTGTACCGTCGCTGCGGCGAGCGGTGATCGGGAGCTTTACGCAAGGACGGGACGCGGGCGAGCGCATGCGGGGGAAATGAATCGGGGCGGCAATGTTTGGTTCGAGATGGAGATGAGCGGGACCGCGTTGCGTGGTCGGCCAATTGCGCGAGTTGGTAACCGTTTCGCTGCGCAAGCTGCCAAGCAGCGTTGGGCAATCCCGTGCGCCGAGACCGTAGGGTAAGTGAACCAGAATCGATTTATCGAATGCCGGAGCTCCACAAGGACCGCGCACAACGATCACTTCTCCCGCTTTCTGATGCTGACAATCTTGTAAGGGCGCCGGCGTCGCTGTGGTTGTTTGGAGAAGAGGGCGGGGAGACAATGATTTCGAACCGCGTCGAGAAATGAGCCACGTCTAGGACGATAGCGTGGCACCAAGTGGATCGGACGCGTTTAGCCACAGTGAACCGCAGCGGTTCGCTTTTTATCAGCTTGAGATTCTTCCCGAGAATGGCGCCGAAGCAATCGCTCCATCGGGACGGTGGTTGGAAAGTAACCAGCGCAACAAGCGCAGTTGTGTGGGGTGCATTGCTACGAGCGCTTTGCGCAAGTGGCATGGACGAATTCCTCATCCATAATCTTGTTGGTTTAAGTGACCCGCGGTGGCACGGTTGCGACTGCAGCCTGGCCAGTTCCCTCGAATTCACAGCAACAACTCGTTCGACCGCTCTTTTCGACGGACGTTCCGAAATCTTGTGACCCGAACCGTTACCGCAAAAACTGCGGAGAGTTGATCGAAGGTTCGCTATTTTTCTTCCGCGCCGCATTTTGCGCCGCTTCGTTATTTCGGCCATCGATCCAGAATTGCGCGAGGGATGACACCCCATTTCTCGGTACGTACTTTGCAATAGTAGACGCATTTGCATCGAGGCGTTCATTACCACATGAAACTAACGACACAGCAACGTTTCATGCGACTAACCAGGTCTGCATGGGAAACGTGGAATGTGTCACTGCTCTGGAGGTATTCCAATGTCATATTTCAAATATTCTCGGCGAGCCATCGTTGCCTGTGTTGCGATAGCCCTACTAGCGGGTGGAGATGCACTTGCTCAACGTGGTGAGCGCGGCGGCGGAGGGGGGCGCGGGGGGAGTGGAGGCGGTGGAGGCGGCTCGGTCAATCGCGGCGGAGGCCAAAGCCAATCGTTTAGTCGCGGCGGTGGTGGTAGCCAGTCATTCAGTCGCGGCGGCGGTGGTAGCCCTTCGATCAGTCGGGGCGCGGGCGGCGGTGCTAGCCCGTCATTCAGTCGCGGCGGTGGGGGAAGTCCTTCAGTCAATCTAGGCGGAGCCCCAAGCCAATCGTTTAGTCGGGGCGGTGGCGGTAGTCCTTCGTTCAATCGCGGCGGTGGGGGTAGCCCTCCGGTCAATCTAGGCGGAGCCCCAAGCCAATCGTTTAGTCGGGGTGGCGGTGGCGAAATTCGCTCATTCCGTCCGCCCGAATCGTCTCGAGGACCATCCCAACAGGTTTACCGTCCATCCGATGGCGGTAATCGGCGCACGGTAGGTACTACGCCTTCGCCGCAAACCTTTGGGAGCCAGGAAGGCTCGAGAGGCCGAGAAGACAGGCTCGATCGTGGTCCGCAGCCGCGGACATCCGATTCGCAGGTGATGAATCGACGTTCCGAGGATGGTGGGTCCCGAAGTGGGTCACCGACATCGCCGCAGCGGTACACAGTGGGGCGGCCGAGTAACGACCAAGTTCGCGATTTCCTGGAGATGCGACGCGATGGCACATCACCGGGCACCAGAGAAGGAAGAGCGAGTGACGGGAATCTGAGCGGCCGGCGCGGCGACGGCGATCGCTTGCGCGGCGACTTGACGGAAGGGCGTGGGCAAGGTTCTCGGACTCGACTGGATGAATCTCGCGCTCAAGGCGACCGCGCGTGGTCGGAACGTTTCGGCCGCGGTAACGATCGTCGTGTTGGCGACGCAAACGGGCTCGATACGGGCCGCGACGTTGCTGGGCGAGATTTTCGCGGCAACCGAGAGTTCGGTGGTCGCGGTTTCTCTGAAGCAAGATATCAATCGTGGCGTCAGGGCGCGTCACGGGGAGTCGAGGGCAGAGTTGGCGACTTCCGCGATAAGTCCGGACATTGGAAGGATGGCGACCGCTTCGCTGCCGCCTATCAGATTCGAGACCACTGGCGGGGCGATTGGAATGATGGTGATGTTCCGTTCCATAGCGGTTGGAAAGGAGACAGATGGCACGGCGACCATGATCATTGGAATCATTGGGGCTACTGGGGTGGTTGGGCGGGCCACCACCATCATGGCGATGACTGGTTCTGGTGGGCTTGGGCCACAGCGCCGTTGTTGACGTCGTGGCTACACCACGGCCACGGATGGAGCACGCCGTACTACTGGGACTATGGTCCGGGTGAGTACATGCATTGCTACAACGACGTTGTGTATGTGAATGGCGAATGGTATCAACCGGCGCCGGTATATCACGAACAGGTCGTTGCGATCGCGGAACAAGCGCCTGACTGGACCGCGGAACAAGCTCAGCAAGCCGAATGGCTGCCGCTGGGCGTGTTTGCTGTGGCGCGGGACGGTGTGCCGGACACTACCATGCTCATGCAGCTCGCTGTTACAAAAGAAGGCGTGATTAGTGGTACCGCGTCGAACCGGGCGACCGCTGCCACCTTCCCAATCGAAGGCACGGTAGATAAGCAAACTCAGCGGGCCGTCTGGAAATATACGGATGACAAAAACAAGCCGATCGTCCTAGAGACCAGTGTGTTTAATCTGACTCAGTCGGAGGCGACCGGAATGGCACACTACGGTCCCGATAACATTCAGGTTGTCGAGTTAGTGCGGCTTGAAAAGCCGGAAGCCGCCGGCACAGGGGAGACGAGGACGCCATCGGCTCCAGCAGGATAGTTGCCAGACCTCTACTCCGGGGAGGATCCGACGCGACACGCTCGCAATCGGGCAATTGAACTACAACAATGCCGCGCGGCCCTGCACGAATCGCGGAATTCGCGCTCCTCCGCGTATTCGATGCAGGCTTGAAGTGTTTCCCGCAGTGTCTCCGCGCCCTTACGGTACGGCTATTTATGATGCGAACCCGCCGTAAACGGCGGCCTATACATGGCAAAGGGACGTGAACGACCCTCAGAAGCGGCATCCTCACCCCGTCCGACGGCGCTCACGGCAGGCTGTTTGACGGCGCTTCTAAGGTGCTTGGACGGTAGGCAATGCTACAATGTCGCGACTTCGGCAGGCTCAGTCCGGGGGAGCAACATGGCTACTATGGGCGCCGAGGGCGCGGCGGTTCGTTGACGAGGTAAGTACGGAGTACGAGGTACGAAGGAGAACCGGGGGGTGGCGCGTAGCGGCTAATGGGGGCTGCGGAACGCCGGCACCCTCGCTGACGCGTTGGGTTACCAACCTATTGCGAATGCATTGGGACAGGCATTCAGTCGTCCCTAACGGGACTCAATTTGTGGTGCTGCCCGATGGATACCCAGGACCGAGGTCCTGGGCTAATCTCAGTTGTCGCTAACGCGACACCGAACATGGCGGCGGGGCAGCGGCGGAGCCGCGGGGATCCGCCGCGGCGGACGTTCCCAGGCGGAGGAGCGGGACCGAGAGGATTAAGTTATGCCTCAAAGCCCACGCGGCGGAGGCCGCGTTGGAACGTGTTGTCGAGTTCAAAGAGTGCGTCGCGGCCCGCACCGCCGTCGGCGCTGATGCGCGGCGAACCAGATTGCCGTACAACGTGAGCGAGTCGTCGTGATCACCCAGGTGCGCGAAGATCTCATCCAACAGCGAACCGCGCACGTCGGCCGTGTCGTTCTGGGCACCAAGAATCAGCGACAATCGGCTCGCGGTCAGGTTGCTGACAAACACCGCATCTGCGCCTGCTCCCGCGTCGAGCGTTGCCGTGACGATTCCCAGCGAGTTGCGCAGCTCAAGCCGGTCCGCGTCGGCGCCGCCGTCCATCAGCACATTCGCAACAAAATAGTTTGTGTCCACCACCAGCGTGTCCACGCCCGCATCCCCCACGACGCTCACGTTGCTGTTGCAGGCCGAAGTCCGCACGCTGATTACGTCGTCGCCGAGGCCACCGACAAACTGCCACGTTCCGACGACGAACGAATATGTGACTGCGATCTCGATCATTCCCCAGTCCGCCGGAAATCGACGTGGCCCCGGACGAAGACGTTCCCAACACAAACGGGCCTGGCCCGGCCGATCCCAAGAACGAGATCTGATCGTTTCCGTCGTCGCCGCTTACACTCTGAGTGCCGCCGATGTATAGCCGTTGGCCGGCGAGCGTGTCGTTTCCGGCGCCGAAAAGCACCGACAGCGCAAGGCTCGAGACGATATTCTGCGATCCCAAGGTCACGTTGTCCTGGCCCGACCCCATGTCGATGTCGATCGAGCCGTTCACATACGCGTTGTTGATCGTCGCCTGATCGTCGCCGCCAAACAGGTCGATCTCCATGTCGCCGGTGACGCCGCTGACGGTCTGCGATACGCCGTTAAATACCACCACGTACTGCCCACGGGTGCCATCCCCCGTGCCCGTGATCACGAGCACGTCGTTCCCCGAGCCACCGCCGACCAGCAGCCGCCCGCCGACCACGTTCACGCCCGGCAGATTTACCTGGCCCGCGATCTCGTCCGGGTCCACATCAAACTCGGTGGGGTTCGGCGGCGTATTGCCCCCCAGCAGCAAGAGCAACGAGAGCAGGCTCGAGCCTGGGTTGAACAGATTGGCGATGTTGTACAACAGATTGCCGAGGATCTGGTCCTCGCCGGTGTGGGCCGACAGCGTCACGTCGATGTTGCTGGTCGTCACCAAGAGTCCCAGCGCATCCACTGAGACCGGCGTGCCGCTCGGGTCCGTGAGTGTCAGGTCGAGGATCGTCGCGGTCTGGCCCGGCTCGGCGGCCAACAGGTTGAACAGCGAAAGCGTCTGTAGCGCGTCGGAGAGCGTGTCCGGCAGGCCCGTTGGCAGCAGGGTGCTCGCGCCGTTGAGCACTGTGACTACTTTCGCCGAGAATTGTATTGAGCGTCGAGTTCAGCCGCGTCAACTCCTCGGGGGTCGCGTCGATGGTGGTCAACACGCTGGTCAGAATGTTGCCCAGCAGCAAACCATCGCCACTTGTCGCGCTGGCGTTTACGGTGATCGGTTCGGTCTGGAGCACCAGGCCCAACAGGTCGATATCGAGCGCCGGGACGGTGAGCGCCAGAATGTCTCCCTCGCCAAGAGGCGGCGTAGTCGGCGGAACCACTGGGATGGGAATCTGCTCGTCGAGCGAAGCGAGCAACTCCTCTAACCGCGTGTTGATAAAGTTGAGGTCGAGCTGATCGGGCGGATTGTTGAACAAGTCCGACAGCGCGGTCAGCACGTTGCCGAGCACCAGGCCCTCGCCCGCGTAGGCGGTGATGGTTAGATGGATCTCGCTGGTCTCGACCAGCGCGCCGAGCAGATCGAGCCGCACGGGGGCGACCTTCAGATCGGCGATCGGTGTGACCGACGTTGGCGCCGTGTCGAAGATGCCGCTGCCTATCCCATCCACCAATAGGTCAAGGTTGTTGAGGATCCCAACGACGGTGTCAAGCACGCTGTTCAGAGCGGAACTGATCCCGTCCGTGTTGAGCAGACTGGAGACGGCGGTCAGCACATTGCCCAAGAGCAGGCCATCCCCCTCAAGGGCCGAGACGGTAATGATAATCGGCTCGGCGGTTTTCACTTCGACGCCCAAGAGGTCGATGTCCAGCGGCGGGACGGTGAGCGTCAGCACTGGGGTCGCGTCGGCCGCGGCGGGCGACAGCCCGACAGTAACAGCGCCGAGGTTGCTGGTCGTGCCGCCGCCGATCTGTGTGAGCAGGTCGATCAGCGACCCGAGTCCACCGGGATTGACCAGGTTGGCGACGTTGTACAACAGGTTGCCCAGGATTTGGCCTTCGCCGGTGTGCGCCGACAACTCGGCGTCGATATTGCCGACCTGCACATTCAGGCCCAAGAGATCGACGTTGACCGGCGTGCTGCCGTCGGGCTGGGCGATCATGAGGTCGAGGATCTTGGCCGTTTGACCTGGCTCGGCGGTGACGAGGTCGGGCAATGCCAACTGCTGCAAAACTTCCGACAACTGGTCCACCGCCCCCGGCGGGAGTGTCAGCGTCGTGTTGTTGAGCACTCCGACGACATAGTTGAGGACGTTGTTGACGTGGCCGCTCAGCTCGCTTAATTCTTGGGGCGTGGCGTTGAGCGTGCCTAGGACGCTGTGGAGTACGTTGCCCAACAACAGGCCGTCTCCCTCCTGGCTCGACACATCGACGGTGATCGGCGTCGTCTTGAGCAAGAGCCCCAGCAGGTCAAGGTCGATCGCCGGCACGGTCAGCGCCAAGCACGTCGCCCTCGGCCATCGTTGGAGGCGGAACTTCAACGGAGCCGAAGTTCGGCAACTGCGCCCGCAGGTCGTCGAGCAATCCCGCCAGCCGGTCGTTGATGAATGCGAGGTCGAGCGGCGCCGGGGCGCCGTTGAACAGGTCGGACAGCACAGTCAGCACGTTGCCCAGCACCAGCCCGTCGCCGGACTGCGCTGACCGACAGCCGGATCGGGCTGGTCGTGACGATCGCACCCATCAGGTCTAAGTTCACCGGCGCCACGAATAGCTCGAGCACCTGCGTAGCCGAGCCTCGGCGTCATCGAACACGCCGCTGCCGACTCCCTCGACGGCGAGGCTCGCCGAGTTGAGCAGGTCAACCGTGGCGTCCAGCACGTTGTTGACCGCCGAATTGATCACTTCGAGATTGAGGATTTGATCGACCGTGGTCAGCAGGTTCCCCAGCAGCTTTCCATCGCCAGTCGTCGGCGCTGACGGTCACGGTGATCGGACTGGATTGGACCTTCAACCCGAGCAGGTCAATGTCGAGCGGCTTGACCGTGAGGTTGAGGATCGTGTTCTCGGCCAAGGCCGGATTGACGAAGTCGCCCACGATGGGGAGCGCCCCTGCAGTGCCTAGCTGGAACGTGCCAACGTCGGCAGCGCCGGCTGCGGCGAGGTTCCGCAGCGTCCAGGTTGCCGTCTGTGTGACGAACGTGCCGATGCCGTCCACGCCGTCGTCATTCCAGTCGCCAACCACCGGAAGTCCGCCCGTTGCGCCGAATCTGAACGCGCCCGCATCTGCTACGCCTGCCGAGGCTGTGTGACGCAGCGTCCAGGTGTTGCTGCCCGGTATGTACGTGCCAATGCCATCGGCGCCGTCGCCGTTCCAGTCCCCGACCACCGGAAGCGAGTCGCGGACGCCAAATTGGAACGTGCCGGCATTGGCCGGGCCGGCCGAGGCGCCCAGCGCAAA
The DNA here is from genome assembly GCA_963829655.1 of Pirellulales bacterium. GTDB lineage: Bacteria > Planctomycetota > Planctomycetia > Pirellulales > JALHPA01 > JBBDYH01. The sequence goes on along the minus strand of CAWHJG010000002.1, from coordinate 1,673,977 downwards.
GACCATGTAGTCGTCGTGGGGTTGAACGTCCCAATGTCGTCGCGCCCGTCGCCGTTCCAATCGCCTACGACCGGGATCGCGCCAGCGGCGCCAAATTGGAAAACACCCGCGTCGGGGAGCCCTTCGGAAGCGCCGAAGCGGAGCGACCAGGTCGCTGTCTCCTTGTCGAACGTGCCGATGTCATCGATCTGGTCGCCATTCCAATCGCCCACCACGGGAACCGTAGACGGTTCGCTCAAGCCGTATTGAAAGAGGCCAATGTCGGTCAGGCCGGGCGAGGCGGAGGAGCGAATAGCCCAGGTGGCGGTGCCGGCATCGAAAGTGCCAATTCCGGCGCTGAGGTTGATGCGGTCTTCGAGGTTTTCGACGAGCAGACGTGGGCGACGGCGCGAAAATGCCCTTTGCATTGATAGCTTTATCATGATGTGTGAAAGCTGGGTGGGGAGGGTAGCTGGGGTTGAGTTTGCGGGTGGCCCGTGCTGGCATGCAAACTCTGTTCCATCCGCCGGGCATTGGGGGCACACCGACACATCCCCCGGGGACCAATGCGGGATCGATGTCAATGCAAAAGGTGTAGAAACTGCCCGAGTTGATTGGCGGGCCGGCATCCACATCGACTTCGAACTGAACAGACGGGCTTGAGACCAGCCGAGAGCGCATTAGGATATTCACGTAAAAAGGCGTTGGAAAGATGTACCGATCTGGGAGCGCAAGGCTGGATGCGGTTATGTTTCCTGACGGCTCTATTCTGAAGCGTGAGGGAGGTTTGATATCTGATGTATGTACTATTGCGCTTGGCGGTCTGTTCGTTCGTGATCGTCGCGGCATTACCGAGCGCGCACGGCCAGCTGATCATCGCTCATCGCGGCGCATCGCACGATGCGCCGGAGAATACGCTCGCTGCATTCCAGCTGGCAATCGAACAGGGGGCCGACGGCTTTGAAGCGGACTTTTTCTTGGGCAAAGGCGGGCAGGTCATCTGCTTGCACGACGCCGATACGAAGCGCGTGGCTGGAAAGGAGCTGCTGGTCAAGAAGGCGCCTTTTGAAGAGCTGCGCTCGCTCGATGTCGGAAGCTGGAAGGGGAGTCAATGGAAAGGCGAGCGGATGCCGATCTTGGAAGAGGTTTTGGGGGCCGTGCCGGAGGGGAAGAAACTCTTCATCGAACTCAAGTCAAGCCGAGAAGTCGTTGAACCTGTGGCCAAGATTCTCGCGGCGTCCAAGCTCAAGCCGGAGCAAGTCGTGGTTATCAGTTTTCATGCGGACGCGATTGCCGAGTGCAAAAGGCAAATGCCGCACATTAAAGCGCTCTGGCTTTGCGGCATGAAAAAGAAGAAAGACGGCACGCTGCCGCCAACGGCCGAGCAAGTCGCCTCGACGCTGAAGCGGATTGGCGCCGACGGCCTCGACGCCGAGGGCGTTCCCGAGTATTTCAATGCGGCGTTTATCGAGCGCCTGCGCAAGCTCGGCTGCCGCGAATTCCACGTGTGGACGATCGACGAGCCGCAAATAGCCGCTTTCTATGCCAAGCTTGGCGTGGCATCGATCACGACCAACCGGCCTGGTTGGTTGCGGAAGGAAATGGGCGAGAAGTAGGCGCAGACGAAGTTACTTGCGGCCGTTTTGGGTGATGTCGAAGTTGCCCTGGCGGAAGGCCTGAGCCATGGCGCGGGGGACTTCGGCTTCGGCCAGAACCACGCCCGCACGGTTTTCGGCGACGGCGGCTTTCATCTCCTGCTCGCGGGCGATGGCGAAGGTGCGGCGCTCTTCGGCCTTGGCGCGGGCGACGCGGGTGTCGGCTTCGGCCTGGTCGGCTTGCAGGCGAGCGCCGATGTTCTCGCCGACGTCGATGTCGGCGATGTCGATCGAGACGATCTCAAACGCCGTGTTGGAGTCTAGCCCACGCTCGAGCGACGGCTTTGGAGATGCGGTCGGGGTTTTCCATCACGTGCAGGTGGCTTTCGGACGAGCCGATGGCAGTGATGATTCCCTCGCCGACGCGGGCGATGATGGTCTCTTCGGTGGCGCCGCCGATGAGGCGCAGGCAAGTTGGTGCGAACGGTTACGCGAGCACGGACGCGGAGCTCGACGCCGTTCTTGGCGATGGCGCTTAGGAAGGTGCGGCGGCTGGAGTCGGGGTCGGGGCAGTCGATGACCTTTGGGTTGACGCTGGTTTGCACCGCGTCGAGCACGTCGCGGCCGGCGAGGTCGATGGCGGCGGCGCGGTCGAAGTCGAGGTCTAAGTCGGCTCGATGGGCGGCGATGATGGCGCGGACGACACGCGGCACGTCGCCGCCGGCCAGGTAGTGGCCTTCGAGCCGGCGGGTGGTGATTGGTGAATTGGGATCGTTGCCGACGCCGGCCTGCATGGCCATGATCTTTCCCTGGACGATGACGCGGGCGTTGACCTGGCGGAAGCTCATGCCGATCAGGCTCATGAGGCTCACGCGGGCGTTGGACATGTACGCCTGAAACCAGATCTTGCCGTAAGCGAGGGCCACAATCAGCAGGACCAGGGCGACGACGATGACGATCGCGCCGATGACGAGCGGCCAGACGACATCGAAGGGCGAGGCGTTTGGGTCGGCGTCGCGGCCGAATTGGGCGAAGAGGGGGAGGAGGGGCATGCGGTTGACCTCTAGCGGATATTTACGATCGCCCTTCAGCATATCAGAAGGAAGGGGATGGGAGATGGCTGCGAATGCCGAGTGCGCGACTCGCTCGGCGACCGACCCGGCTTCATTCGATCCAGCCGCCGCCGAGGACGCGGTCGCCGTCGTAACAAACGGCAGCCTGGCCGGGTGCGACGCCGTGGCGCGGCTCATCGAAGGTGACACGAATGCGATCATCGTCGAGCACTTCGACCGTAGCGGGCGCGGCGGTGCTGTTATAACGGATTTGCACCTGGCAGCGAAATTCGGACGCGGGGAGATCGGCAAGCCAGTTCGTGCGGTTGGCGGTGAGCGTGGTGCGGGCGAGTTCGTCTTTTGTGCCGACGACAACGCGGCGCGTATCGGCCTCGATGCGGACGACGAATCGCGGCTCGCCGAATGCGATTCCGAGCCCGCGGCGCTGGCCGATGGTGAATTCTTCGATGCCGTCGTGACGGCCGACGACCTGACCGCCAACGGTGACGATGTCGCCTGACATATCGTGATCGCCGCGGCGGCGACGGACGAAATCGGCGTGGTTGCCGGTGGTGACGAAGCAGATTTCCTGGCTGTCGGGTTTGTCGGCAACGCGGAGGCCGATCTCGTCGGCGAGGTGGCGGATTTCGTTCTTTTGATAACCGCCGATCGGCAGCAGCATTCGCGGCAAGTAGTCGCGCGCGATGCCGAAGAGGACGTAGGACTGGTCCTTGGGGGGGTCGAGGCCGCGGAGTAGTGCGACACTACCAGTCCCGGGTCGAGAGTCCGAAGTCCAGAGATCGGCGAGGCGAGCGTAGTGGCCGGTGGCGACGAACTCTGCGCCGATCGAGTCGGCATAGTCGAAGAGCTTGCCGAACTTGAGCCAGTTGTTGCACATGACGCAGGGGTTGGGCGTGCGGGCATTCGTGTACTCGTCCACGAAGTAGTCGATGATGCGGCCGAACTCCTCGTGGAAGTCGATCGCGTAAAACGGGATGTCGAGCCGGTCGGCGACGCGTCGGGCATCGGCTGCGTCGGCGGCGGTGCAGCAGCCTTGCTTGTGATCGGCGCGGGAGGTAACCGGAAGCGAATTGGTCGCGGCGCTGGTGGAAGTGGTGGCGCAGGCGGAGTCGACGGTCTCGCCATGTCGCATGAACACGCCGACGACATCGTGGCCGGCTTCGCAAAGCAGGTGCGCGGCGACGCTAGAATCGACGCCACCAGACATTGCGAGGACGACGCGGGGCATGGGATTCAGGGTTCAGGGTTGAGGGTTCAGAGTTCAGCAGGAAGGGGGAGGAAGGATGCGGTCTGAGCGATGACGAGGCTGTCAACTTTATCCCGCTGATGGGATTGGAACAAGGCAACGCGGGTGGATGTTCGCGACTGCTTGTCCTTTCCGCAGCGGCTGTACGAGCGATACACTGGAATGACTATGCGTTGAGCCAATTGCTGAGTTCGCTTGCCGATGGACGAACCCGCCGCGGACAGCTCGAACCCTTACCGGTCGCCGGGGGCGGCAGCGGATCGACGCGGAAAGCTTGGTTGGTTGGTGATGCTGGTGATCCTGTGGCCAATTGTGATGGCGGCGACGGGGAGCATTTTGGGCTTTTTCATCGGCCGGATTGCCCCGGCAAACGCTGATCCGGAACTTTGGAACGCGGGGCAGGGCGCGCTGGTCGGCGCTTGGTATTTGCGGCGGCGGGGGTTGTGATCGGTGTGCGGAAAGCGGGTCATCTTCGGCAGCAGCTTGACGAGATTCATGCGCGGCGGGAGGAGATGCGACTCGAGGTGGATCGCCGGTTGACGGAGCTGGACCAGGGTGAAGAGACACGATCAGGAGGAGAGTCGGCGTGAAGGCGGCGATCAACACGAGCGAGTCGAATTTTGTCGAGGGGCAATCAGCCAGCGGCGCTGAACCGGCGGTCTGGGTTCGCGATTTGGAGAAGACGTATCGCGACGGATGGTTTTCGCGTCACGACGTGCGGGCGCTGGCTGGAGTGAGCTTTCGGGTGGAGCGCGGGGAAATCTTTGGATTGCTTGGACCGAACGGCGCGGGGAAGACAACGCTAATCAAGATCCTGCTGGGGATTGTGAAACGAACGGGGGGCGAGGCATCGCTTTTGGGAAGCGCGGCGGGCGATCGGCGCAGCCGGCGGCGCGTGGGTTACTTGCCTGAGAATAACCGCGTTCCGCGGCACCACACGGGTTTCACGGCGCTGGAGTATTTTGGCGGGCTGAGCGGGCTTTCTCCGCGCGAAGTGCGCCGGCGACGCGGCGATTTGCTCAAGCTTGTTGGGTTGGAGCAGTGGGGCGACGTGAGCGTGCGCAAGTATTCGAAGGGGATGCAGCAGCGACTAGGGCTGGCGCAGGCGCTGTTGCACGACCCGGAGCTGTTGATTTTGGACGAGCCGACGGATGGCGTGGATCCGGTGGGTCGATCGGAGATGCGGTCGTTGTTGGTGGAATTGAAGCAGGCGGGAAAGACAGTTTTTTTGAACAGCCATCATTTGCAGGAGATCGAGCTGGTTTGCGACCGGGTGGCGATCATGCAGCGGGGCGTGGTGCGGCGCGAGGGGCGAGTGAGCGAGCTGACGATTTCGCCGCGCACCGAGGCGTATCTGACGTTAGTTGGTGAGGGAGAACTGATTCGGCGCAGATGGGCAGCCGAGCGATCATCGCATGGCAATCGGGCGACGCAAGCCATCATGAGATATCCGTACACATCGCCGATCAGTCAGACAGCGACCGGCTGCTTGATGCGCTGAGAGCCGCCGGGATTTCGGTGGTCGCGATGGCACGCCACCGGCAGACGCTGGAGGAAGCGTTTCTGGCGGCGCTGGCCGAAAACGGGCCGACGGGCGAGGAGTCGCCGTGAGCCCTTATCTGACCATTCTCAAGGACTCGTTCCGCGAAGCGTTTTCGTCGCGCGTGTTGTGGATCGTGCTGGGGCTGGCGACGTTGGTTCTGGTGATCCTGGCGGGATTTGGGTTGCAGGAGCACGCGGGGGCGAGCTTTACGAAGGACGACATTGGCGATGCGCTCGGTCTGTACAACAAAATCGTACAACAGGCGGGCGCTGCGTATCCCACGCCCGGCAAGCGGATTTGGGCACTGGTGGATGATGAAAGCAAGGCCGAGCTGGTGGAGACCGTTGCGGCGGCTGAATCTACGGCTTTCGGGAATCCGCTGGCCACGCAGATGTCGGCGCTGTTGAATCGGCTGCTTTCACGACGCGAACTGTACGATGCGGCGGCGTGGCGGATTGTGCGGCTGGATGCGGAGGCGCGGGAGCTGGTGACGGCGGGGCCGAACGATTTGACGGACGAGGAAGCGGCGCGGCTCAACCGGCTGTTGATCGAGGCGGCATTTCCATTTGAGATCAGCCCGAGCCGTTCGCTGGAGTTGTATGTGAGCTACTGGGGGAACACGCTGGGGACGCCGCTGCCGCTTAGGCGCGAATTCATCATCAAGTCCACACTGGTGATCTTTTCGAACCTGATGGTGGGGATGCTGGGAGTGTTTTGCGGGATCATCGTTACCGCATCGGTCGTGCCGCAGACGTTTGAGCCGGGGGCGGTCGATCTGTTGTTGAGCAAGCCCGTGTCGCGGCCGCTGGTATTTCTGACGAAGTTCGCCGGCGGCTGCATGTTTACCGCAATCACGGCGGCGTACATCCTGGGCGGGTTGTGGTTGATTGTGGGGCTGCGCTACGGGATGTGGGACTCGGCGCTGTTGTGGTCGATTCCAGTGTTCGTGTTTGTGTTTGCGGTGTACTACTCGGTGTCGGCGGTGGCGGGGCTGATCTGGCGGAACACGATTGTTGCGGTGGTGGTGACCGTGGTGTTCTGGCTGGTGTGCTGGGGGATCGGAAACATCAAGGGGTTTATTATCGAGAACTTTTTCTTCGATCCGGTGCGACCGATCAAGTTGTTGGCGGCGGGCGAGGACTTGGTGGCGGCCAACGAGCGGGGGCAGATCGTGCGCTGGAGCAAAGAAGGCGGGCGCTGGGAAGAGATCCTGGTGGCCGACGAAGCGCGGCGCTGGCGACCGTTCAGCGGCGGCTTGCCGCTGGCCGGGCCGGTGTATGAGCCGGACCAGGAGCGGCTCGTCGTATTGCAAAAGCCGACGCGGCGATTCGCGACGCTGTCGTCAACGGTACCGCTGGTGCTGGGGAGCCGAAACGAGCATTGGCGGAGGCGGGAGGGGATCTCGATCCCGAGCGATACGACATTGTTGGCGCGTGATGACCGGGGACGACTGCTGGTGGTCACCGGGCAGGGTGTGTTTCGGCAAAAGAGTGAGCTAACAAACAAGACGGGACCGCAACCCGAGGTGTTTGGCGTGCGGCTACCGGCGATGCTGGGTGGTGAGTCAGGGGGATTGGAGCATGTGCTGGTGACGCGGTTGTCGCATCCGTACTCGGCCGCGGTGAATGCGTCGAACGCGGAGATTGCGATTTACAACCGCGAGGTGCTGGCCGTGTATGCTCGCAACGAGGACGGGAAATACGAAGAGCGGTTGCGGAAGGAGTTGGCGGCGAGCGAGTCGGGGATCGTTGGTTTTGGTGGGACGACGATCATGTTGGGCACAGGGGATGGGTCGATTCAGGTTTTCAATGCGAAGGATCTTTCGCTTCGAAAGCGCTGGAACCCGGCGGAAGGGGTTGCGCCGCGGTTCATTGAGGCGGCGGTTGATGGGAGACGTTTTGCGGTGGTGTTGCACGACCGGACGTTGTGGCTTTATGACGCGGAGCGCGACGAGCTTGTGCGCGCCGTCGGTTGCGGGTCAGGGAGATATCTCGGGTGTGTCGTTCAACGGGTCGGATCGGCTGTTGGTGGCCGATCGAGTGACACGGGTAAGCGAATACCGGCTTGATGATTTGGAAATCGTGCGGCGAGCGCAAATGGAGGCGGACTGGCTGGAGACGTTGTACCGGTACGTTGTTGTGCCGGTGCACACGGTGTTTCCCAAACCGACGGAGATCAACAATATCACCACGTATTTGTTGACGGATCAAAAGACAATTGTGGCCGGTCCGCGCGACGGCGACTTGCGGACGCGGCGGATGACGCTTGACCTGTGGGGGCCGATCTGGAGCAACCTGGGATTTCTGGCTGGGATGCTGGCGATTGGGTGTGTGTACGTGTGGCGGAAGGATTTTTAGTCGGGCCGTGGGCGATGGTTCATACAGCTTGTGATTGGTAGAATTCGCGGGCGAAGTTTGTCGCCGACGTAAGGTGTACTTGACTGGAGGCGAGTTCAACATGGCATTAACTCCGAGCACGATGTTGCCGTTGGGCACGAAGGCCCCGGAATTTTCACTGCCGAATATCGATGGTCGTACGGTGTCGCTCGCGGAATTCAGGGATGCGCCGGCGCTGTTGGTAATCTTCATGTGCAACCATTGCCCGTACGTGAAGCACGTGGCCGATGGGCTGGCGCGGTTGGCCGCGGAGTATCAGGAGAAGGGCGCGGCCGTGGTGGGGATAAGCTCAAACTATGTGGGGACGCACCCGGCGGATTCGCCGGAGCAGATGGTGCATGAGGCGGAACAACGTGGGTACACGTTTCCGTATTTGTACGATGAGACGCAGTCGGTCGCGAAGGCGTATCGAGCGGCATGTACGCCGGATTTCTATGTATTCGATAAAGACCAGCGACTGGTATATCGCGGCCAGATGGACTCGAGCCGGCCGGGAAATGGAATGCCGGTGACGGGTGCTGATTTCGCGCGGCGCTGGATGCGGTATTGGCGGGCAAGCCGGTGAGTGAGCGACAGACTCCGAGCATTGGGTGCAACATTAAGTGGAAGCCGGGGAGCGAGCCGGAGTATTTTGGATAGGCAAGGGGTTCAGGGTTCAGGGGGATTGGCTCCTCGAGGTTTGGCGTCACGTTCTTCGGCTTCGACTTCGTCGCGTATGGTGGCGGAGAGCCACCAGCCCCAGATGATGTAGTGTAGGAACGCGACCAATCCGACGGGGATCAGAATTACCGCCGTGGCGATCGCCAGCGGGCCGCCGAGCTGAAGCATCACGAGGAACAGGCCCGCGAGCAGAAACAGCGCGACCATGCCGGCCAGAACGATGCTGAGCCAGGAATTCGCGCGCGGCGGCCTTTCGGGCTGAACGACGAAAATGTCGCCGCGTTCGGGGGATGGGTGGCTGTTGGTCACGAATCCGCGCAGTGAGGGAGTCGTCGGGTCGGTTCGCCGATGGTGTGTTAACCTGACGAAAGTTTCATCTCGCGGCTTCGGCGCTTCGGCAAGCTCAGCACAGGCAAGCTCAGCACAGGGGCGCGAGATGACTACAATGGCGACCCTATTGTACAAACTCCGGCTCGACGAGCGTGGGGATTATTCCCGCGCGGTGGCCTTCGGCGAGAAGACGGCGGACAGCGTCGCGGCCGCGCGGACCGAAGTCGAGCGTCCAATCGTTGACGTACATGCCCACGAACCGATCGGCCTTGGCTCGATCGAGATCGCGGCCGTACTGGAGCGCATAATCGAGCGCCTCGTCGCGATGCGCCAGTCCGTACTCGATGCTTTGGTGAAGCAGTCGGTTCACGTCGCGAATGACTGTGGAGCCGAGATCTTTGCGGATACCGTTGGCGCCGAGCGGCAGCGGCAGATTGGTTTGTTCGTGCCACCATTGGCCGAGATCGACGACGAGCTGCAAGCCCGCGATCGGCAAAGGTGAGCTGGCCTTCGTGGATGATCAGGCCGGCGTCGATGGGCGTGCCTTCGTGCTCTCCGCGTTCGACGGCATCGAGGATTTGATCGAAAGGAACAACCAGCTCGCGGAACGGCTGCCGCAAACAGAGGCGAAGCGCCAGATACGCGGTTGTGAGCGTGCCGGGGACAGCGATCGAAAGCCCCTTCAAGTCGGCGATTGAATGCGGCTGCTTGGCGACGACCATTGGTCCGTAGCGGTCGCCCATGCTTGCGCCGCAGGGGCAGAGCATGTAGAGATGGCTCAGTTGAGCGTAGGCGTGGAGGGAGAGCGCGGTGAGCTCCAGCTCGCCGGCGAAGGCGCGGCGGTTGAGCGTTTCGATATCGACGAGTTCGTGAACGAACTCGTACGGCGCCGGTATCGATCTTGCCGTTGGCGAGGGCATGGAACATGAACGCGTCGTCTGGATCGGGGCTGTGGCCGACGCGGATGAGGGTTTTAGGCACGAGTATCTTGTGGCTGTGGTGGGCGGTGTGATGTGCAAATCCGGATGACGAAGCCCGAATGGCGAACGAATCACGAAGGACGAATGACGAACCGGGGAGCGCGTCAATCACAAGGCAGGACGGCACGATCTTATTCGGTGATCGCAGCGTACGTCAAAGGGGTGTACTGCGTTTGCCCCCGTGCCAAAAGAAAACCGCACGGCAGTCTTGGTGTTAACTGCCGCGCGGTTTGGATGTGTGAGTGAATCGCGGGGCGGCGGCCGGACGAAGCGTTTATCGTCCCGCGATGGATTGTTGCGTCGAGGCGACGTTGGCGCTGACCACGCTGGTTGGAAAGTGGGGGCCGCGAAGCGTGCGTTTTCCGGCTGGAATTCGGCTTTCGTCGCGATATTTGCACCAGATTGCGGCGTGCGGGTGATCGCGATATTGCTCGAACCAGGGTCCGCCGTTGGTGTAATGGATCAACTTGGTGTTGTCGTCCATCCAATCCAGGGTGTTCCACGTTTTGGGAAGTTCACCGATGCGATCATCGGAGATGTCCTGGAAGCGGTGGAGGTAAGCGCCGGTTTGGGTTTCGACAATGTCTTTGGTCCACAGCCGGAGCTTGCCACAGTCCATGAGCATCATGCTCGACCAGTTCTTGCGTGGGTAGCTGGTCTGCGACGGCGCCGTACATCTTGACGGTGTTCTCCGGCTGGTAGTCGTGCTTGACGACGCGGAGAGCGTAGTAGCTCATGTCGAGGTCGGCGATTTCCTTGACGTCGCCTAGGCAGAGCATGTCGTTATCGAGAAACAGCGCCTTGCCCTGGAAGTTGCAGAGGTGCGGCACGAGGAAGCGGGAGTAGGTGAACTCGGTGGAAGCGAGCGGGTCGTGCTTGCGATTGATGTCGAGCTCGTTGAGCTTCAGGTAATGAATTTCCAACGGGATCGACGAGTGTTTTAGCAAGCTGTAACGCAGGACGTCGGCCGGTTCGGGAAAGCGCGAGTCCCAACCAATGAAGATCCGCAACATGCAGAAGTCCCCTCGAAGAGTCTGTCGAGAACAACACGTATTCAATTTCGGCCGGATGTACGGTCGGAATTGAAGGAAAAACCGGCAGGGTTTGACAGGCTTTGCACCCGCCGGATTTCTATGCTTGCAGGGAGAAGCCGCTTGAGGACTGCGTTTGAAAATGAGGGGCGGTAGGAGCCTGGGTCCCCAACTGCTGGCAGAGGAGCTGCCAGGTTTCGCGTTCGATTTGGAGCACGGCAATGGCCTGGTCGAGCTGTTGTACGTCGCGGCTGCGGTCGGCTGCGATGAGTGCGCGGAGGATGAACGAGTAAATTGAGGAAACTTTTCCGGCGAGGTGGCGATCGACGTTGGGATTTACGCCGGCCATGATTTCGCTGACGATTTCATGACAGCGCAACATTGCGGCCGCTGCGTCTCGATCTTGGTTTGCATGCCAGTGTTCCTTGGCCTGAAGTGCGAAGCGAATGGCGCCGTCGATGAGCAAGAGTTGCAGCTTTTGAGGCGGCGCGGTTGAGACTTCAGTTACGAGGTACTCTTCGCGGGGATGGGTGGTCATTTGGGGATCCTTCCTGGGTGTGTCCGCACATTGAGCGTGCCGACTACTGTTGGTTGCCGCTAAACAGCGACGGGAGCGGCGCGAGGCCGCTGATGGCACTGAGGCTGTTTTGCAGCTTGGCAATGACTTCCTCGTTCTTGATGAAGCTTTTGAGCAGTCGCTCGCGGGACCGTTCGAGGCGGGCATTCCATTGTTCGATGCGGGCGTTGTTGGCCTCGATCTTGCGAGTGAGCACGGCTGCTCGTCCCACCAGCACCGAGTTGCCGACGCCGGCCAGTTGATCGACGAGCTTGTCCAGCCGATCGACAAGTCCGATTTCATCCTTGGTGAAGAAGTCCTCGACATCCGCGGGGTTCTGGCGAAATTTTTCCTTCAGTTTTGCTTCATCTAGCGAGAGCGTTCCATCGTCGCCGAGGTTGACGCCGAGGGACTCCAGCGATTGGAAAATCCCGACTCCAAACGTTCGCCGCGAGATAAGGGCATCCAGGTCGAACTGTGTTCGCAGCACGCGGCCGTCGCCTTGCAGGACGGCGCTTTGCTGGGTGACCTCGTCGAATCGCGTGAGCTCGGTGATTTTGTTACGAAGTTTGTTGTAGGCATCGACGAGGTCATTGACGACTTCGACCAGCGATCCGTCGCTCGCCGCCACGTTCACGCTGACTGCCTCGTTCGCGGCGCTTTTGACGATCAGCGTCATATCGGGCAGGATGCCCTCGAACTCGTTTGTATTGGACGACGCGACCACTCCGCCTGAGCCGGGCGCGCCTACTTGCAGCAGAGCGTCTTCGGCGCGAGCGGTTTCCTGGAGTGTGAAGCTGGTTTGTGAGGTATCGACGAGCAACTGGCCGGCGCGGCCGGTGCTTTGGTTGAACAGCGTGAAGCGGAACGGGCGGACAGCCGAGCCGTCGCTAAAGACCGAGGAGCGCACGTAGCCGGTGAGCGCGTTGATCTTCGTTGCCAGATCGGACAAGTTGTCCGTCTCGGTGATGTCCACCTGATAGGTGGTTGTGCCATCGATCACCTGGGTGGCGACATTGTTGATCTGGACTATTTTCTTTTCGGCCAACAGGCTGAGGTCGCGGGCGGTCGTACTGTTTCCTTCTTCGATCTTGAAAGTGGCGCCGCCGCCGGCCGTGTCGATGAGGAGAATGCCATCGCCGGCGTCGTTGATTCGCGCTTGGACCTTCAAGCCGAGCTGGCCGATCGCTTCGACTACGTCGCCGATCGTTCTTGTCGAGCTGCCAATCGTGAACGTGCCGACCTTGCCTTGATTGTCAGTGATTCGGACGGTCCCATTGGCGACACCGAGGCCGCCGTTGAGGGAACTAAGGTCGGTGAGCTCATTCAACACTTGCAGGCGGAGATTGCCGCTGTTCTTCGTTGTCTGGGCGGCGTCGATCGAGATGCCGAGCTGATCTGCCGAGTTGGTCGCGTCGCCATTGGCCACGATCAGGTTGCTCGTGGTCGCACCGGTGGTGTCCGAGAGCTGGATGCCGTTTCGGGCGTCGTTCACGCGGGCTTGGATGCCGAGACCCGCGGAGTTGAACGTCGCCACGATGTCGTCGAGCGTGGCGGCGGCGGCCAGATTTATGCTTGCTGTGGCACCGCTACGGTCGGTGAGGTTGATCAATCCCAACTGCAACCCTGCGCCGCCGTTGAGGCTATCGACGAGTGTGGTTTTCAGACCGGCGAGGAGGCGGCGGCCGGAAATTGTTCCACCGGCCGCAGTCACGTCGAGGCCGAGGTCCGCGGCGGCGTGCGAGGCGTTGAGCTGTTCGACTGTAAATGTGCTCGCTCCGACCGTGGCGTCGATGAGCACCAGGTTGTTGTCGGCCCCGTATGAGGCGGATAACTTACCGGGCGCGACGGCGTTGATGAGATCGAGAACCTCGTTGAGGGTGACGTCGTTTCTGGCGTCGGACTTTCCGACGAGCGCTCCGCCGGCGGTATACGCGGTGTCGGTGACCGAGATCAGGCCCGTGCCGTTGCTTTCGCCGAAGTGTTCGGCGGCGAACAGCAGGCTGGCGGTTGGATCGTTTGTCAGTGCCGTAACGATATCGGCGGTGGTGGTGTTCCCCTCGTCGATGCGGAAGACCAATTCTTTGTTGAGCGGGTTGGTGTCGTCGTAGGTGACTGTTTCGGCGCCTTGCGTGACGCCGGCGTCATCGATGAAGCGAATTACGACGTTGTCGAATTCGTCGCCGCCTTGGACCGCGCGAAAGAGCAATTTCGCGTTTGCGCCGCTCGATCCGGGCGTGACCGCCGCGGATTTGGGACCATCGGTGGTGGCGGAATCGGTGGCGGCAACGAGGCCTGTGCCATTTCCGCCGACGACTAGCGCGGCCGTGAAATCGGCCGACGCTTCGGGATCACGACCTAAGGCGGCAACGATTTGATTGGCGGTGGTGGCGCCTTCGTCGATGCGGAAACGCAGGGTTTTTTGAGCGAAGTCGTAATCGACCGTTTCGGCTCCGGCGGTGATTGCGGGGTCGTCGATGAAGGTGATCGCGAACTCGTCGAAATCGGGGCCGGGATCGACTGCGGTGAATCTTAGTTGGGCATTGACGCCGTTAGCCGCGGTGGTGGTTCCGCTGGCGAACGTGCCGTTGGTCGCAAGTTTGTTAAAGTCGAGGTTGATGCGGCTGCCGTCCTGAAGCGTGATCCGAAGATCGCCGAGCGCGCCATCGAAGCGAACACCGCGGCCATCGTTGAGATGTTTCAGGGCGAGGTCATCGAACAACGCGAGGACGTCCTGGCCGTCCGCGGAGTTGGCGGCAACGTTGATTCCGGCGAGTCCGAGCGAGGCGGCGGCGCTTCCGCCGAGCTCTTCGACTCTCAAATTGGAGATCGTCGCGCCGGTCGTATCCGTAAGACGAATTCGATCGTTGACGACGCTGGCATCGATGCGGATTGCGGCGTGGCTGTTGATTGCGTCCAGCACGTCGTCGATGTTTCGCGCAAGCGTTAGATCGATATCGGCGACCGCGCCGCTACGGTCGGTGATGCGGAGCTTGCCGGCGCCGAGACCTTGGCCGGCGCCGAGAAGCGACAAATCGGCGGCTGGGTTGATGGACCCGCCAAAGCGGAACGAGAATGTGCCCGCGCCGATGGGTTGAGTTTTGGTTGAAAAGCGCGAGCTTTGGAGCTGTTGGGCTTGGGCGCGGCGGAGCGGCGTGAACGTGAACTGGCCAATTTGTGGCTCGCCGGTGCTGATAACGTCGAGCAGGGTATCGTCGCTGGAGGTAACGGAGCGCTGAGAAAAAACGTCGGAGCTAGAGAACTTGCGGGTCGTGATCTGGAGCGAAACAAGCTGCGCTGTGAGGACTGTTAGCGCAGTCCGCTGGCCGTCGATCTTCTTGTTGAGATTGACGATCGTGTCGCGAGGCCGAGCCTGAATGCTGATGAGCTGCGCAACGGTCTGTTCGATGTTCAGACCGGTCGCGAGGCCAATGCTGCTAGTGATGCGGCTCATGCCGGGTGTCAACCGTTTAATTTGCCGGAGGAATTCTGGTGGCGGCTAGCGGCGATTGACCAATGCGGCGCTGGAGTGCGCCGCAACGTCATTTCATCGGCATGTTGGCGCACTAAATCCAGCAAACTCTGCCGGACCTGCGCAAACAGCCCCGTCCAATCGCCCGGGCGCGGCTGACGAAACAGGCGGACGCTTTGATACCAGTTCGTGGTTTGTGAATTGCGGCGCCACCGCCAACCGCCATGACAGGGAAGCATCGACCAGGCGGGCACGCCTAATGCGCCGGCCAGGTGGACGTTTGCATTGCCGACGGATATCACCAGGTCGAGCGCCGCGATTTGCGCTGCGAGGCAATCGAGGTCGTTGCGGTTATCGACGTCGGGCCAGGCGTGAATCTCAACGCCGAGCTCGCGCTTGAGCGCCAGGAGCTCATCGCCACAATCGCCGTGTTGCAGGTTAATGAAGTTGACGCTGGAGATGCTGAGGACGTCGCGCCACTGTTGGAGGCGCGTGGTGCGTGTGCGGATGTCCTTAGGTTTATCGCCGGCGCGCCAGGAGACGCCAACTTTCAAGCCGTCGCCGAGGGCTCTGAGTCGGTCACGCCATTGATTTACCAGCGCCGGCTCGGCGGTCAAGAACTGTTGTTGCGATGGGAAGCATTCGACCGCTGGTCGGAAGTGCCGGGGCAGGCTTCCCGCGGCAACGTGGCAATCGACGCGAAGGCGCGGCGGAATCTGCCATTGATGTTCGTGCCCACGCACGACTCCGATCACCGTGGCGGTGGGAAACGCACGGCGGAACAATCGTTCGAGCCGCGGTTCGCAGGTGATCACGACACGTCCCGCGCGCTCGATGAGGTCGCAATAGCAGGTGGCGAACATGATTTCGTCGCCGATGCCTTGCTCGCCATGGACGAGAATGGTTTTGCCGGTGAGCGAGGAGCCATCCCAGACCGGTGCGCGAAGATGGTCGCGCGGTTGTCCGGAATCGAGGCACTGCCACCGCCACTCGTACTCGCGCCAGCCATCGGCATAACGACCGAGCTGTAGCAGGGCGAACGCCCGGTTGGCGTGAGCTAGGGGATATGGATCTTTGTCGCTCAGTTGTAACGCCCAGTCGTAGTACTCGAGCGATTCTTCCAGGCGACCTTGATCGGCGAGCGTTGTGCCGAGCGAGTTGACCAGCTCGCGGGGAGGGGTTGGTACGAGTTCGATGGCGGCGCGGTACGCGGATTCGGCTTGTCGGGCTTGACCGAGTTTGGACTGGAGAGTGCCCAGACGAATGAGCGTTGCGTAGTGATTTGGTTGTATTTCCAGGGAGCGCTGGCAGGTTGCGATCGCTTCGTCCAGTTTGTCCGCGGCTTCGTTGATCTCCGCCAGTAAGAACCTTGGTTCGAGCGATTGGGGATCGAGATCAAGTGCTTTTCGAAGACAATCTTCCGCCGCCACGTAGCTTTGGTCTTCGTGATGTAGTTTTGCGAGCGCGATATACGCGGCGATCGAGGAAGGATCGCGGGAGACAGCGGTTTGCAGGCTGCGAAGGGCGACATCGGTCTGGCATAGTGCTGCGCTCGGACGCCGCAAGAGCAATCCAGGGTTCGGCCTTTGCTGGGGCCAGCGAGATAGCTTGACGAAACCGCGCTTTCGCTTCGGCATGCCGCTGTGCTAATTGCAGCATCAGGCCATATTGGAAATGTGCGGGATAGTAGTCGGGCGCAAGCTCGATTGCGCGCAGATAACACTCGGCGGCCTCGTCGAAGCGGTTTGCGTCGGCCAGGGCCGCGGCCAGGTCGCAGCGGCGAACATGCACCAGCTCCGGCGTGGCCAAGGCGCGTCGAATCGATCGGATCGCCAGGTCGGTTTTTCCGAGGCGGCGGGCCACGTTGCCAAGCCCGTGGAGTGCTGTCGCATGCCGAGGTGCAATCGTGAGTACACGGCGATAAAGCGACTCGGCGGTTTCCAGGTCACCGCGGTTTTCGGCTTCGCCAGCCTGCTGAATGGAATCGGGAATCGTTTCGACGGTGGCGGCCACGGAGTATTGCGAGAAGTCGAGCCAGTCGTGATTGTCGAGGGGTTGGTTCCGTGGCAGAGGATTACTGGCAACGTGCAAAGGCGCATCGACCGTCATCGCGTGTTGGCGTTGGTTGTTGTGTGTAACGGCGGACAGTTCTGTAAGCATGCGACCAAGGCGGGCGAATACGGGTTGCCAGTCGTTTCGCGCTGGCTGCCGGAACAGGCGGACGGTCGAGTACCAAGGGCTTTTGTCGCCGCGCACCATCCAGCGCCAGGAGGGGATCATGGGCAAAAGCGTCCAGGCGGGCGTGCCGACGCTTCCGGCCAAGTGCACGGTGGCATTCCCGACAGAGATGACCAAATCGAGCGCGGCGATCTTGGCGGCGAAGCTGTCCATATCGACGAGGGGGTCGCCTTGCTCCCAATCGTGGAGCGTCAGACCGAAGCGGTCGCGCACTTTGGCGGCATCGTCGATTGCGTCGCCGTACTGCAAGTTGATGAAGTGAGTGTTTTGCACGGCGAACAGGGGGGCCCAAAGGTCAAGAGGCGTGGACCGTTTTCGACGTTCGAGCGGTTTGCCGCCGGCGCACCAGGAGATGCCGACCTTCAACCCTGGGCCGAGCGATGCAAAACGGTCTCGCCATTGCGCGACGAGGCTGGGATCGGCAGCCAGGAAGCGATCGCGGTTTGGAAAATCGTTTCGCGAAGCTCGGAAGAATCGCGGCAGGCTTCCCATTGGCAGTTGGAAATCGACGTGTTCGGTGATTGGATAGGGAACCCAGTCTTTTTTGCGTTGCCAAGCATAGACGGAGGTTCCTGGAAAAGAGCGACGGAACAGTTTTTCCAATCGCGGGTCGCAGACGATGATCACATGACCGGCTTGCTGGAGCAATTCGGGGATGCATGAGCAGAATACGACCTCGTCGCCGATCCCTTGTTCGGCGTGCACGACAATTGTTTTTCCAGCCAGTGGATCACCATTCCAGCGCGGCTGCGTGTAGCGATCAATCTTTACGCCTTCCGCGGTCTCGCGTAACTCGTAGAGCGGCCACCCTTTTTCGTAATTGCCCAGATGCAGGTGACAGATGCCGAGGTTCCATTCGGCGCGCGCGTAGCCGGGCTCAATTTGAAGTGCTCGCTCGTAGTGTCGAATCGCGTCTTCGATTTGACCGCATTCGCGGTAACAGTTGGCCACATTGTAGTTGGACATGTGGCAATCGGGTTTTAGCTCGATGGCCTTGAGGCCCCAGACAAGCGCTTCGTCGTAGCGCTCTTGTTGTTCCAGGATGCCGGCGAGGTTGATGTACGACGGTTGAAAGTCGGGGCGAAGTTGCTGACATTTGAGGAAGCAATCGTAGGCGTCCTTGTGGTTGTGACTTTCGAGGCAGGAGACGCCAAGCTCGAAGTGCAATGCGTGAGCGGCGGGGTCGAGTGCGACGGCCCGCTTGAGCAGGGCGACCGACTCGTCGTGCCGTTTGGCTCGCCGGGCGGCAACCGCGAGAATTCGCAATGCCACGGGATGGTCGGATGTTTGGTCGGCTACTTGCCGGGCGATGGTGGCGGCGGATTCGATTTCGTTGTTGTTAAAGAGTTCCGCGGCCTTGCGGAGGTGGGATTCCAGGACCGGTGGCAGGGGAAAACGACTGTGCTTCGCGACATGAGGTAGTTGTGGCTGAACAGTGTTTGCCGCCTTTGCTCGCAACTCGGCCAGGTTGGCTCGGGAGTCGATATTATCGGGTTGTCTGGAAACGACCGCTTCGAAACATGCAAGAGCCTCTGCGGTGCGGCCGAGGCGTTGCAAGGCACAGCCGAGGTTGTTACGGGCGGCCGTGTAATCGGGGGCCAGCTCGATTGCGCGGCGGAACGCTTGCTCGGCTTCGTCCAACCGGTGCAATTCGATGCAGGTTGCGCCGAGGTGGTTGAACGCCTTAGCGTGTGAAGGGCTTAGCTCAATCGTTCGCCGAAAGGCAGTGATCGCATCATCGAGCTTGCCCAGATCACGACGAACAGCGCCGAGCTCGAAGTGGGTTTCAGGGAGCGCGGGGTTAACGGCGATTGCGCACTCGTAGCTTGCGGCGGCTTCGGCGAGTTGTCGCGCGGCATACTGAGTTCTTGCGAGGTCGAGATAGATCGCAGCGTTGTTCTCGGCGGCGGCTGCGGCGCGAGCGAGCATTCGAATGGCAAGTTCCATGCGGTTGTCCTGCCGCGCGAGCAGGCCAAGCTGATGCAAGGCAGCGATGTTACGTGGGGCATGCACCAGAATCTCGTGCAACGTCGCCTCGGCTCGGTTCACGTCGCCCGTGCGTACCGACTGGAGTGCTTGTTGAAGCCGGGATTTCAGATTGAATGTCGTAAGAGCGACGGATTTGGAACCCATCGAGTTATCGCCTCCATTGATCGGGGCGTTGGGAATGGTTTGAATCGCGGCTTGCGCAGCTTCGGTCGGTCGTGTCGGATAGGCTTGTGGTCTCCCGACAATTGACTCAAGCCGCCGTGCTGCGTCCTCAAATACGGTGGTCCAATTCCCGTGCTGTTTTTGGCGGATGGCGCGAACACTTGCATACCAGGGGTTGGTTTCACCGTCGATTAGCCAGCACAGCCGGGCACGGTGGGGAGGAGGACCCAGGCTGGCACACCGAGCGCACGGCAAGATGTACGGTTGTGTTGCCGACGGAGATAACCAGGTCGAGCGCGGCAACTTTGGCGGCGAAGTCGTCGAGGTCGATCAAGGGATCGCCCTCCGGCCAGTCATGTATGGCAACTCCGTGACGCGTTTGAAGATCGAGAAGGTCGGCGGCGACTTTCGCCATATTGAAGGTTGACGAAGCTAACGCCGGCCTGCCGCAAGAGCGGTAGCCATTGGTCGAGCAACGTCGAACGATTGGTTCGCTCGTGAGGCTGCCCGCCCGCACGCCAGGAGATACCGACGGATAAACCGGGCCCAGAACGGGAAAATCGTTTGCGCCATGCGGCGACTTTTGTGTGATCGGGGATCAGGTAGCCTTCGCGAGATGGAAAGCTGTCGGAGCTTTTGCGGAAATGGCAAGGCAGATCGCCGAGGGGTGCTTGAAGTTCAACCGGTTCTTTTGGAATGAATCGCGCGCGGTTCTTGCGCTGCGCGTGGCCATAAATGGTGGCGTGTGGAAACGAGCGCGAAAATAGCGGCTGTAACCGCCGGTCGCAGACGATGACGCATTGGCGTGCGTGGGCGATCGCATCGCCGAGACATGAGGCGAAGAGTATCTCGTCGCCGATCCCCTGCTCTGCGTGGAAGAGGATCGTTTTTCCGGCGAGGGATTCACCCTTCCACCGCGGCTGCGTGTAGGTGTCGAAGACGACCTCGCCGGCGCGATCGCGCCAGGCGAATTCGCGCCAACCATCCGCCCACTGGCCGCCGAGGAGGTGGCAGAGGGCCTTATTCCAGTGAGCATTGGCGAACTTTGGCGAAATGGCGATTGCCTGCTCGAAGCAGGCGATCGCGTCGCTCAGACGGCCTGCGATCCGATGCGTGTTGCCGAGATTGAATCGCGCGGTGGCGCAGTTTGGATCAAGCTCGATGGCGCGTTCGAACCACCGACGAGCTTCGTCGGTGCGGCCGAGACGGTCCAGCAGTGTTCCGGCGTTAACGACGGCATCTTGGTAGTCGGGCTTCAGCTCAACGGCACGACGGAAGTGAGTAAGGCCCGATTCAAGCTGGCCGGAACGGGTGAGCGAGAGCGCCAACTCAAAGTGATAGGTTGGCTCGGATGAGTTCAACCGCAGCGCTCGCGCAGCAGTTCAATAGCGAAGTTTATCCGACCGGTATTACGAGCGATGACTCCGAGCACGTGCATCGCCGCGTGATCTTGGGGATTGCGCGCAGCAGCCGCGCTGCTTCGGCCTCGGCTTGCGCGTATTCACGCCGCGCAGCCAGTTGTTTGGCAGCAGCTAGCGCATCGTGCCGCCTTATGTGTCACCGTGCTTGCTCGATGAGATCAATTGGGAAGAGCGCGGCGGATTGCCGCGGACGGAATCGTCCTCGAAGTAATTCGGCATGTTAGAGCCGGTAACATCGGGAAATTTTGACGGCACGAGAGCATGCAAGCATTGCGCAAAAAAACCGGCCCGGGATCCGAAGACCGCGGGCCGGGCGAGTTTCAATCTTTGAGCGTGACTTATCGCAACAGCGACAGCACGTTTGTTGGGTTCTGATTGGCGATTGCCAAGCACGGCGCCGCCCGACTGCACGAGGATTTGAGCACGTGTGAGCCGCGCTTTCGGCGGCGAAGTCGGCATCGCGGATCAGGCTTTCGGCCTCGGTGAGGTTATCCAGTGCGTCGCCGAGGGTGATGATGTTTGTCTCGAGCGTCGTCTTTTGGAAGGCACCGAGCCGACCGCGGAGGCCGGTCACGGTGGCGATGACTTCATCGACGACTCGGGCAGCGCCCTTGGTGTCGGTGAACAGATCCTTGGTGCCGCCGGTGCGGAGCTCGTACAGCTTGCCGCTTACTCCGCCGAGGGTCGCAGTGCTGAGGCCTTGGATGCCGATGCGAGCCTGCTGATTGCTGACCACGTCGGGGCCGATCTGGAAGTTCGCACCGCCTCCGGTGATGGCGAAGCTGAACGAGTCGCCGTCCTGCATCTGGCTGTTGACAGAGAAGTTCAGGTCCAACGTGGAGGTGTTGAGGTTAGCTCGCAGGCCGTCGCCGGTGGCCTGCACACCGTTGATTCGCAGATCGACGTCGGTGCCGTTGGTGCGAGGAGCGATGACGCCAGCAGTGTTCACCGTGTTGAAGCTGCCGACGTTGGTGTTAAGCACCTTCGCCGAGACGAACGCATCGGAGCCGTACTCGATCGACTGCAACGTCAGGATGGACCCGGTTGCCGCGGATGAGTTGATTGAGGCTTCGACACCGGTCGCGTCGGAGATGACATTGATGGCTTGGGCCACGTCATCCAGCTCGGTGCCGGCGCCAAAGTTCAACGTCTCGAATCCGCGAGTGCCGCCTAGCTCCAGGACCAGCTCCGCACCTAGAGTGGTGCCGGTCAGGGTAAGCGTGGCCTGAGTCGCCTGACGGTCGATCTCGACTTCGACATTGATACTCGACGCGGTACCAAAGTTGGCCTGGTCGATCTTAAGATCGTTAATCGTGGCCCCGCCGGTGACACCACCGCTGGTGACGCTGTTGTAAGTGCCGGCAGTGAGGACACCGTAGCCGGCGCCGTTGGTCGAAGCGCTGAAGGCGCCGGTCTGGTTGACGGCCGTGATCAGCTCGGAGACCGCGGCCGCAGCCGTTGTCAGAATCGTGAGCGTGTTTGCGCCCGTGTTGTAGCTGGCAGAAACCGGACCGGAGGTGTTTGCGACGACAACAATGCTTCCGTTGAAGGCGGCGCCGCCAGCGGAAGCCGAAAGAATCAAGCGGTTGTTGTCGCTGCCGCCAGTGGTCGCCGAGGTCGTGCTGCCGGCGGTGACCGTCGCAGCTCCAGTGCCGGTAGTGCTGGCCTGAAACACACCGTTGGTCGTAACTGCCGACGCAATTTCGGCCGCGGTGGCGGCAGCGCTGCGAGTTACGGTGAGGGTGAAAGTGGCCGTGTTGTACGTTGCGCTGGTGGCGACGTCTGCGGAGTTGACCACGACGGTGGCGTTAAACCGCGAACCGACGGTGCTTGCCGAGAGTTGAATCGTATCGGCGCCGCCGCCAAACGAGCCCAACGACGCGGCATCCACTCCGCCACCAACAGTGCCGCTGGCGCGAAGCTGCGCCAGTCCGGGGTTGGTCGTCAGGAAGTCGAGGCTACCGTCGAGCAGCCTGCGACCCTGGAATGAGGTGGTCTGTGCAATGCGGTCGATCGCTTCGAGCGAGCTATCGACTTGGAGCTGATTGGCTTCGATCTGCTCGTCGCTCAAGGCGCCTGTGTTGGCGGCTTCGCTGACGAGGCCGCGAATGTCGTTCAACAGTGCGCTGACCTGACCGAGGGCACTATCGGCCGTGGCGATGATCTGATTGGCGCCGCTCACTGTTGCTGATCGCGCGCTGCGTGGCCACGATGTCGCTGCGGAGGATTTCGCTGGCGATCAAACCGGCGGGGTCGTCCTTACCCACGTTGATTCGCAAGCCGGTGCTGAGCCGCTGCAGAGCAGTCTGTAACTGCGCGTTGGACCGCCCGAGCTGCTTTTGGGCAATGAGTGAACTGACGTTTGTGTTGATCCGTGTCATTGCTCTGACACCTTTGCGGGGTTAAGGACAGTTATCCGGGCTCGATCGGTGTGCCGGCGGCCGGTCGCGACCTGCAACATGCACCGATCGCGTGATGGACGCGGCAATTGGAAACGCGGTTTGGTCGGTATAGCGATCGCTGGGGTGCCGGTCCCTCGCCGGCACCGCCTACTACTCGAAAGCTTCAAGCTGTGGCTTCGGCCAGCGACGGGTGTTTGACATTACCGGTCGCAAGCCAATGCGCATGCGCGAGGGTTACGCCTGCGTCAAAGGGATCATCGACCGATCTAGATACGTGCTTTAGGTAAACTGGGAAGCAAGCCGGCGCTTACCGGCTTCTTCCTTGAATTCTCATTCGGCACGAGAATTTGCTTACACAAAGAAAACCGCGGCGCGGGCTCGTGGTCCAGGCCAAGCAACACCGCACAACCGGCACAGTCCGTACGCTTGTGCCAGGATCCCTAATTGCACAATGTTGCCCAAGGGGTTTAGATCCCGCATGGCGCGCAAACGCTCGACTGACTGCGGCGAGCGATGCATTTCGAAGTAAACGGGAGCAGAATGAGCCGGATCGCTGATTGAGCGAAGATCAGGGGTCGCGCCTGGGTCGATCCATGTCGGGCCCTTTGCGCGGGGGTCCGCTTCGGCCGAGCGGCTGCGTATCCTTTGGTTCGAGCCGAGAGGCTCTTAGATTCTCGCGCTGAATTGCTTCGTAGACCTCCTGCCGATGGACGGGGATCTCCGTGGGCGCATTGATCCCTGAGGCGCACCTTGTCGCCACGAATGTCAACGATCGTGACCACAATATTGTCACCGATCATGATGCTTTCGTCGCGCTGTCTCGACAACACAAGCATCTCTGGCTCCTTGTCGGCTTACACGGTCCGGCTGGGCGGGCGGACCGCAATCGATCGGCGGGGTTAGTTAAATCTGGTTGTTAACGAAAAGCAGGCACGAGCATTCCGTTGAACTATGCGCTGCGCCGCAGCGGCGCCTTTTCGGCGGTAAGTTGAAATTGCACCGGTTGATCGCCGTTGGCGATGACCTGGCTGGCCAATCGGCGATCGATGTTGATCACCAATGGGGCCTTCAAGTTGACAGTAACTCCCAACTCGTTCTTGCCCACTACCAACAACACCTGCGCTTGCCGCAAGTCTTGGAGTTCGAGGGCGGACAACTCACTTCGTGCGACACGGAGCTGATAGTCGGGGACAAACCGACGCGGGCTCACGACGGCCAGTGCAATTTCGGGCCGCATGATGCTTTGCAGCCAGCCGAGGCTATCATTCTCAGCATCGGCCAGGAGCACCCAATGTCGGCAGTCCTCCAGTCCCAGCAGTCCAGTTGGGAACAGGAGTACATCGTCGGCATCAATCTCCAAGCGGCCGAAGCGTGTGGTATTGACTCGCATCTGGCGCCTCCATGCGTCGAAATGGTGCATTCACCTGCGCGGCGCCGTGCCGCGCGGAATTGGGTTTCTCCTCAGCCGATCCTCCAATACTGGCCGGCAGCAGGTCGCCGCTTGAAATGTGAGTCAAGCGCGCACGATCTACCGACCACGTTCGACTGCGGAGCCAAGCGCTTCAAATCGGGGAGCGCCGCATCCATACCGTACATCGGCGAGTTGCTGGATGCCGGGAGAGAAAAAGTCTCGGAGAGCTACGGAAGCCGGGCGGCATGCGGTAAGCGCGGCACTTACGCAGCATTTGACGTTTGTAGCGTTCGGGCAACGTACTCGCGAAGCGCGATACGCCATTCGGGTAGCCGTCGGCCGGTCACACGGTTGAATTTCTCGGTGGAAAGGACGCTGAATGCTGGCCGAGGGGCGGGCGCGCCGTATTCAGCCGTCGTAATTCCATTGACTTGTACCGCAAGAGAGGCGGCGCGGAAGATCTCTGTTGCGAACTCGTGCCAAGTTGTTTCGCCTTCATTTACTACATGGCAAATCCCGCCGGCGCAGGAGGAGCAATGCCGAGATGCCAGCGGCCACATCCGACACATTGCTTGGCGTGCAATGTTGATCGGCGACAACCCGGACAGTCGCTCGTTGGCGGCCAAGACCCAGCATCGTGTCCACAAAATTTGTCTGAGTCGCCTTGCTCCGACGTCCATATAGCCCGCACGTGCGAACGATCAAGTGCTTTGGGCAGGTGGCGGCCGCCTGTTCGCCGGCCAGCTTACTGCGAGCATAAACACCTTGCGGGCATGGCGGCTCATCTTCGGTGAATGCCATGGTCCGTATTGAATCACCGCAATATACGTAATCCGTGCTGACTTGGACCAAGGGGACGTCGAGCCCAGCACAAATGGCCGCCAGATTTGCAACCGCTTCTGCATTGATCAGAAAGCACTCGCGGGGGTTGGTTTCGGCGAGGTCCACCTTGGTGTATGCGGCGGCATTGATGACAGCATCAGGTGAAAGCCGAACGAGGGTCTCACGAGTGGCGGCAAAATTCGCGATGTCACACGCTGCGTGCGACAAGGGGGCGGCTTCACCGTCGAGCTGCCGGCACAGTTCGCCGCCCAACTGGCCCTGACTTCCTAGAATGGCGATCCTCATTTCGCGTCCTTGCGATGCGACTTGGAGATATGCGTGAAGTTTGCCGATTGTGACGACGATAACATACGCGCCGAACGCGGCCATGCGCACGCCACGGCCGCTGGAGAGTGGAGGATTCTAACGGCGATCTTCGACAAACCCCAACAGCATTCTAAAAGTCAAACGATGGCCACAGTCGCTGATGATTTGTACTTGGGATCCATGCCGGCAAGCGACCGCGAGCTGGCCGACAGATTTCTGAATCTGTACTACGGCGCACGGCGCGAGAACCTGACCTGGGGCAACACTCAGTGGCTGGGCATAAAGACGCTGCGCTGCCCGTTGGACTTGTGGCTGTACCAGGAGATCATTTTCGAGACGCGGCCGGGTCTGATCGTGGAAACGGGGACGGCGCATGGCGGCGGGGCGCTGTTTCTGGCGTCGATGTGCGACCTTGTGAAGCACGGCGAGGTGATTTCCATCGACATTGTTCAATCCAGCGCGTGGCCACAGCATCCACGATTGACTTATTTGACGGGGTCGTCGGTTGGCGCCGACGTTGTGAAGACTGTACGCCGCGCGCAGGCCGACGCCAAGCAAGCGCTGGTCATCCTCGACTCGGACCATTCCAAGGACCACGTGCTCGCCGAGATGAAGGCGTACGATCCGTTGGTCGGCGCCGGCGGCTACATGATCGTGGAAGACACGATTGTCAACGGGCATCCGCTTCGGCCTGAGTTTGGTCCAGGACCAATGGAGGCGGTGGACGAGTTTCTGCAATCCACCGACCGGTGGATGATCGACCGCAGCAAAGAGAAGTTTCTGTTGTCGTTTAATCGAAGCGGCTATCTGAAGCGCGTGCGATAAGCGTGTCGAAATGATTTCACGGCTCTAAGAGAATGTCATGGGCGATGTCAATCAGCTTTTGTTCCTGCGGAAAAACGCGCCAACGTGCGATGGACCGGTGCTGGAAATCGGCAGCCGCGACTACGGCAACACTTCGAGCTTCCGCGAGTTTTATCGTGGATGCGAGTATGTCGGTGTTGATCTGACTGACGGCAAAGGCGTCGATGTCGTTGCCGATCTGACCGCAGGGATCGGCGCCTTGCCGACGAATCACTTCGCTCTTGGAATTTGTTGTTCGGTTCTTGAGCATGTGCACAAGCCCTGGCTGATGGCGGAGAACATCACGCGCCTCATGCAGCCCGGCGGCAGGTTATACATCTCGGTCCCCTGGGTATGGCGTTATCATCCCTACCCTGACGATTACTTTCGGTTTTCGTTCCGCGCGGTGAAAAGCCTGTTTGAGCATTTCCGGTGGGAGCGTGCTTACTACTCAACGACCGCCGAGGGAGAGTTCTACACGATCGATGAAAGTCAGCCGGGAGTTGACAACGCCATGGCTGTGATCTCGTCGCACGACGGAAAGGTGAAACGC
Source organism: Pirellulales bacterium (assembly GCA_963829655.1). GTDB lineage: Bacteria > Planctomycetota > Planctomycetia > Pirellulales > JALHPA01 > JBBDYH01. The sequence continues at coordinate 1,646,948 of CAWHJG010000002.1, read as the reverse complement.
AAATACTTGCCGTATTTGATGGTCAACATGATCGGCGTCAAGGAAGCGACGGCAAGCCTGCGGGCCGCTTGATTTGCCGTGGACACGTTTATTCGCGGATTTTAGGACACCCGAACTTTCGTATTCCCATGAAACAAGTTGCTGGAATCTACCTGCCAGATGGGGAAGCGCACATGCCCGACTATTTGACTCAGTCGGGCGGAGTTTACCAGCCGCGGCAACTCAATCGGTCGTTGGCGTTCGTGACCAATTGGCAGACCGCGGTAGATATTGGCGCTCACGTCGGGATGTGGAGCAAGTTTCTGGTGCAAAAATTCAGCCGCGTTGTCGCCTTTGAGCCAATGCCGCAGATGCGGGCGTGCCTGGAGCGAAACGTCATTTCGCCACGGTTGCAAGTCGTGCCGATTGCGCTAGGTGACAAGCACGGAGCGGTCTCGTTCCATTACGACGAAGCCCATTCGGGCACGACGCATGTGGATACGAAGGCTCCAGGCCTGATTCCCGTCGGCAAGCTCGACGACTACCAGCTCGAGAATGTGGGCTACGTGAAGATCGACACCGAAGGTTTCGAGCTCAATGTCCTGGAGGGTGCGCGACAAACATTGCTGGAGAACAAACCGATTATCATCGTGGAGGACAAATTCCACGGCGTGAAGCACTATGGGCAGAAGCCGTACGCGTCGATTGAGCTGCTGGAAAGTCTTGGGGCGGCGGTGCTGGATCGAGTCGTCGATGATTTCATCGTCGGTTGGCCGGACACGCCGGGCAAGGTCGCGGCTGTTGTGTCGGCCTCACCCGACCAAGAGCTGCCGCACCACGTGGCACGGCATCAAGGCGGCGATATTCCCGGGGCGCGGATCGGTTACCGAAAACTGCTGCGAGAGCATCCGAACAGCCCTGAAGTGCTCAACATGCTTTCGATTTGCGAGGTGCAACTTGGCAACCGGGTAACAGCGGTTGAAGTGGCGCTGCGCGGTCGAGCTGAATCCAACGGAAGCTCGCTACCAGAATACGCTGGGCACCTGCTTATGGATGGCGGGCCACATCGATGACGCGATCACGGTTTTGCGGCAGGCGATTCGCGTGAACCCGCAGCTTTGCGATGCTCATACTAACCTTGGCGAAATCCTGGAGATGCGGGGCGAAACGACGGATGCGGCGAGATGCTACGCGGACGCGATCCGGCTTCAACCCAATTCTCCCGTTGCACTTTTCCGTTTGGGTGCGATCCATGCGTCGCATGGTTCGAAGCGCGAAGCGAGCCAGTTGTTTCAGCAGGCGCTGGCGATTCAGCCGGAGAACCAGATGGCGAGGCAGGCGCTAGCCGCACTTGCCACGGCGTGATCACGAACCGACCCCAATTGCATGCGCATCACGTGGCTGGTTTCCTCCGAAGTAACGGTCGAGAGCGGCGACTGGTATTCGCCATTGGCCAGCGTGCGCTACCGGGTGTTGGCTCCCGCGCGTGTATCCTCGCGATGAAGGGCACCAGATTCAATTTGTTCGGATCGATGAGCGCCGGCCTCGCGACGAAATCGATGAGCGATTGCGGTCCGATGTAGTGGTAGTCTCTAAAGTGCTCGCGCGGTGGCATCGCGATGGCCGAGCGAGCCAAGCAGTTAGGAAGCCGCGTGATTGTCGATCTTTGCGACGATCACTTTGATTCACCGGAGCTTGGTCAGGCCTATCAATCGCTTTGTCATCTCGCGGATCGCGTTGTCGCCAGCACGAGCGCCATGGCGGAAATAATTCGGCAGCGCACCGGTCGAGCGGCGACGGTCATCGATGATCCCTTCGAAGGGCCATTGGGTGCGCCGCGATTCGTGCCGCGGCTTGAGCAAGTGCGGCTATTGTGGTTTGGGCATCCGGTGAACTTCGACACGGTTGCTGCGATGATGCCGGGTCTCGTGCGACTTAGCGAGAAGCAGCCGCTTTCGTTACACGTTGTTTCGGCGGCCGGCGCAGGAGATATGCAAGGGTTCTTGAGCGATGTCGAACGGCGGCACCGACCGTCTATTGTTACCCGCTTTACGCCGTGGAGTCCCGAGGCGACGTGGGCGGCGCTTTCGGAATGCGATCTGGTCGTCGTGCCGAGTCTTCCGGACGCGAAGAAACTGGTCAAGAGTCCCAACCGCGTGATCGAACCGCTGCGCTGTGGCCGATTCGTCGTCGCGTATCCGCTGCCGTCGTACCAGGAACTCGGCGGCTATCTGTGGCTGGGCGAAGACATTTCGGCCGGAATCGCGTGGGCGATAAGTAATCCGGCCGAAGTTTTAGATCGCATTGAAAGCGGGCAGGCCTACATTAGCCGCCGCTTTGCGCCAGCAATTGTCGCCTTGCGCTGGGCCGCAATATTGGAGCAGTTGGTCGAGTGCGACCGTCAGGTAGCGTGACCTTGTAATACTTCCGTGCAGGCGCCAGTTTGTGGGAATACCGGCGGGGCCGTTGCAGCGGCGAGCGACTCTTCGTACCACGTTGTGAGTGTTTTAGCAGGCGCCGAGAGCTTCAAAACCGGCGCGAAGTCGATGAAGTCCTGATCGACGCGGGCCAGCAGCTCCACCAACGTAGGACCATTGGTCGGACGAAGGCGACTGTAGGCGGCCTCGAACTGCGGGCATTCCCTCCATCGATCGTCGCTCATCGACGGCAACAGAGCAGAGAGTGCGACGGCCAACGCATCCGGCTTCGCAGTTCCCGAAGCGATCAGCGCATCGATCGAAATGTGGTTCTCCAATAGCGCCGCGAAGTCGTCGGGCATCTTCCAGCCGCGTGCCATCGCCGCTGCGGCCTGAGCATGGGTCCAACCAAACTTCTCAAGTTCCAAATCAGACAGCCGGCGCCGCTCTTTCTCACGGGCTTCCAGGAGGGCCAGGTATTCGCGCGGCAACTCTTTGGCCAACAGGGGAACCGCCATATCTTGCAGCAATCCGGCGGAGAACGATTCCTCGCAGTCTTTGAGTCCCAATAGCTTTGCAAACGTGCGCGAGAACAGGGCCCGCCGCAGCGAATCTTGCCACAATCGCTTCAGGTCGAACGGACCGCAGCGGGGATTGGGCATCAGGCTGAAAACCGCGCTCCACAGAGCGAAGTTCTTGACCGTACGGATGCCGACGAGCGTGATCGCCATCTTCACATTGGAGATCTCGCGCGAGAACCCGAAGTAGGCGGAGTTAACAAATTTGAGAATTTGACCGGTCAAACCGGGATCGGCCTCGATCGGTACGGCGAATTCGGGCGGCCCGTTATCGGGGTCGCGTGACAGTTCCATCAGACGGATGGCACTTTGCGGCAACGCGGGCAATTGCGCGCCTTGCAGAATTCGTTGTAACTGGTTGACTTGCGATTCGTTCGGGGTGGTCATGAGTCTTCCTGGAGCATGTCCCGTGCGCCGGAATCTTCCACCAAAATGCATAATGCAGCAACACATTCGAGCCACTAAACCGTAGGCCGCGTTTCAGGCGAGTGCAACGAAATAGCGGCCGAAAATGACCCGCCGCGAGTCGTAAACCGTTTTCCCATGGCCGGGAGAGAACTGGCGAGACGGTGCATTCCGCAAACGCGCTGTAGCCGTACGTCAACGTTGTAGCCGAAAGTCAACCGGCCGCAGGAATTGGTTCCTGCGCACAAAGAGTAACTGCGGTTTGAGTTAGCGACAGACATTCGCGGCACGCCGGCCGAACGGCCTGCGCGTTGCGATCGTTGCCTTCCGACGTTTTTTCTTCCACGTCGCGGAGGTGATGGTGCAACAATCGCTGGCAATCCTGGCCCTGATCGTCGTCGGAAGCGCGGCAATCGCCGAAATCGACATCGTAGCGCCGTTTGTCGCAGGGAATCTAGACGAACCCGGTTGGCGGCGCACGTCACAGGGCTGGGTTAAGGTTGGGGCGTTGGGCGATGCGGCATTTGCGCGCCCAAATCGCACACCGGTGACTCGCGGCGCGCTGCATCCTTTGTTGCTCACGGTGTTCGTGACGCTCGCATCGCTGGCCGCATTGATATCCCATTCGGGCGCCTCGGAAATGGATTTGTCGGCGAGCGGCGACGGGGCAAGCAGCCGAAATCGCCTTCGCCCACACTTCCGCCGAAAAGTGGTCGTACGCTAGCGGAAGCCGTTAATTTCGCCGGCGCAATGAGTTAGCAATGCGGCGCCCGCTACGTAGTGGAAAAAGTGCGACCTTTTTTGTACGCCGCAACGGCTCGGGCCCCACTAATAATTGTGCCACTTTCACTCTTGTGACACGGTTGTTGGGAGCCCTGCGATGCGTCTGACGTTGCGAAATATGCTGGCCTACATGGATGAAATTCTCGAACCAGCGCAGCGCGAGGAAATTGCGCACAAGATCGAGGAGAGTGAGTTCGCCACCGGCATCATGCATCGGATCCGCGATGTGACGCGGCGGATCAGGCTCGGCGCGCCAAGGCTGACGGGTAAAGGGATGGGTGTGGATCCGAACACCGTTGCCATGTACCTGGACAATACGCTGCCGTCGGATCGCGTTCCGGATTTCGAGAAGGTGTGTTTGGAATCCGACGTGCATTTGGCCGAAGTAGCCGCGTGCCATCAGGTTCTCGCGCTCGTCCTGGGCGAGTCGGCACAAATCGATCCCGAACTGCGGCGGAAGATGTATCAAATCGTCCATCAAGCAGAGCAACCGCATGGCACAACGGTCGAGGCGGCAAAAGCGCCTCCACCGCTTCCGCCTGGTATGACTCGGTCTCGACAGCGCCCGCACGTTCCCGACTACCTTCGCGAGCAGAGCCGCTCCAAGCTATTGACGATTGCTGCCACGCTGCTGTTGGCGCTTCTTCTATTGGGCGCCGTGGTACGTGCTGTTGGGCCGTTTGATCGGAGTAACGTGCTCCTGGGTTGGCTTCCGATCTGGGGCGATGAGCAGGTGGCCCAGACTGGCCACGGCCAAGCGATTGCGGACAGTCCCGATAAATCGAACGCGGACTCGACCGTTGTAGAACCGGCGAAGGCGCAACCGGCACAGGGCACGGGCGCTGCCAAGCTGAATCAACCCGGCGACGAAGCGAAAACAGTCGCGATCGATGGTCCCAAGCACGACGACGATAATACCAAAGCGCCGTTGCCGCCCGAGCCGGACAATGTTCCGGCCGTCGATGTTACCGCGACGAAAAAGTCTGACGCGGATACGAGCGGGCCATTCGAAGAACCACAACCTGTGCGCGACGGCGCGACGGAACAGCCGACCGACGATATTGATCGGGCGGCGGTAGCACGGCCGGCGGCTGCCGAGCCGGTCGGCCGATTCCTCAACGATCCGCACGTCTTATTGCGACTGAACCGAAACCGCGAGTGGGAGCGCACCGCACAAGGGGCTACTTTGGAGGCTGGGGATCAACTGCTGGTGTTGCCCACGTATCGGCCCGCAATCACGTTAACCGCGGGATTCACCGTGCAGATACTGGGCGAGACGAAGGTGGAATTATTGCCGCCTGGTCCGCAAGGCATGCCCGGTCTACATGTGCCCTTCGGCCGCATCGTAGTGATGACGTCCGGCAAGCCCGATGTGGTTTTGCGGCTGGTGCTGGGTGATCAAGAGGGGACCGCCAGGTTTGTCGAGGCCGACACGACGTTTGCAGCCGAGGTTCGGCCGCACCTGCCGCCGGGTTCCGATCCAGAACAAGTCGCATCCAATAGCGCGGTCGATTTGTTCGTGACTAGCGGCGAGGTTCAGTGGACGAGCGACCGCTCGCCCGGGGGCGAAAAGATCATCGCCGCCAGCCGACTACAATTGGCAGAACATCCGAGCGACACGGTAGCGGCCAACGAACTGCCGAAATGGATTGCGGCGGCGGAAGGCTTGACGAATTTCGAAAAGTTGGCTTGGGACACGGTCAACCGGCAACTTGGAAATGCGGGCGACCGGCCGGTATCGCTGGCGTTGCAAGAGTTGACCGACCATCGGCGGCAGGAAGTGCGCTACCTCGCCGCGCAAAGCCTGGCATTGATCGATGTCTTTCAACCGCTGTTGCCACTGCTTAATAATGATGATTACGACGCCGTCTGGCCGACGCTGATCGAAAGTCTGCGCGATGGCGCTTGCGCGGGCCGGAAGTGGCTTCCAAAGTGCGTCAGACATTTGAGGAGCAGCGCGGCGAGGATGGACTGACGCTTTATCGAGTGTTGCGCGGGTTTTCAAAAGACGAACTGCTGGCGGGCGCCGCGACCGAATTAGTGGAATTGATGGATAACGACAGTTTGGATGTCCGCGTGTTGTCGTTTAGTACACTTCGATCGTCAATTCCTGGATCACCGCCAACCTATGCCTACCGGCCGGAAGGGGCTGCGGGTAGTCGGCAGCAAGCGGTACGGTCATTCCGCAGTTACGTGAAGGGTCTGCCTCAGGTGTTCGAGAAAGCGTCGGCGGCCGCCGAACGGCAGCCAACACGCCCCTCGACCGATGCCGAAGCTCCGGCGGGGCCGGTTGATGAAGTTCTTAAGACCGAATTGAAGTGATATGGGCGTCGCACCTCGTTCGTTGATGGCTGAGGAGGCCGGCGGCTAGAACTCATACGTCTGTTCGTCTTCCGCGTATTCTGTTGCGGGGAAGATTTTCCGCGCGGTGGAAATACCGATGGGGTCGTCGGTCTCGTCCAACGGGTTCATGTGCATGAGCACTAACCGTTTTGCATTTGCTGCCCGGGCAACCTCGGCGACCGGTGTCACGCAACTGTGCCCAGTTTTTTCTGCCAATTCCGGATGTTCATCGTTGAAGTAGCATTCGTGTATGAGCAGGTCAACGTCGCGAATCAATTTGACATAGTTGGCGTCAACGCGCGCGGTGGTATCGGTAACGTATGCGAGGGAATGACCCGGCCAGTCCAGGCGGAACCCAAGCGAGCCGCCGGGATGCTTGAGTGGAAAATATGTAAAGCGGCCGCCACCGAGCAACGAGACCGGTCCAGTTAAGGCACGATACTCACAGGGCAGCGCCACGGGAAAAATGAGCGGCGATAGCAAATGACGGCGAACGGCCTCGAGCTTTTCCGGATCGGCGTGTACGGTGACGCGATCGAGCTTCTTCTGGTAAAGCACGTCGAACAGGTACGTCAAACCGACAACGTGATCCAAATGCGCGTGGGTCAGAAAGATATCGAGTGTCGGCGCCGCGATCAGATCGCGGGCACGAAAGATTCCCGTGCCGGCATCTAGGACAATCCCCTGCTCCGGCATCATGAAGCACGCAGTTTGTCGTCGGCGGTTGGGATGGTAGCCGGTGGTGCCGAGAAGGTGGATCTTCATTCCACCTGTTTTACCAGAAACGAAAAGGCCGGCGTTATGCCGGCCCGAGAAAAGTAGGCGAACGATTCGGCGGCCAGGGGCGGGCCGTCGGTCACGTTTCCGCTGGCCCGACAGGCGCTCACTTCAGGTCCTCGATCCGGGTTAGGCTCCTGGTTACAGTCACGCCATCTTCCAGATAAGTGATGCTGGTCGATCCGCGAAACACTTGAGGATCTCTGCACCGGTCCGGATGTCGTCCAACACGAACTTGAGTTGTGGGTTGTTGTCCAGCTCTTTAAGCTTCTCGGTTACATCTTCGCCGTGCGAAACGCCGACGGCGTAATACTTGAAACCGTACTCAACCCACGGGCGCACCGTATCGACCAGGCCGGCAAAATCGAAGACCAACGCGCTTCCGATGTTCTTGCGCGACGCAATCAACTCGCTTTGCAACGGAGACTGTTCCAAGATCCGCTCGGCTTGCTTGGGTGAAAGCGAAATTACCGCGACCGACTTGCTCAGACCGGCAGCCGGTTGAATTTGGGGGTCGAGGCCCGCATCGGCCGGCAATTCGTAGGAGTACACCGTGCCGCCGCTGATTTCGCGAGTGATGGGGTCCGGAACGCGATATCCTGCTGGCAACGAGCCGGGGTTCACTTCCTTGAGCTTATCGGCGACAGCCTGTGCAACCGACAAGTATTCGTTCATCGCCTTTTTCAGTAGCTCCGCATCGGTCACACCGAAGGCCAAGGCCAGCTCGATCATCGGCAATGCTTCCGCCGCCGGCGGCATTTCGTTGTGCCAGCGCTTACTGGTAATGTCGGCATCGAGAATCAATCCGGCTTGACCGTCGGCCAACGCCGGGAGGAGCATGGTCCGCGTGGCGTGATCGATTCGCTTGAGCTGCGGAACTGCGAAGTCCATCACGTATTTGAACTGTTCGCGCTCGGCGTCACTCATCTGCGGCAGCCCAAACTCCTCGAAGTATCCGAAGCCCTTTTTGATCCACTTCACCAGCAGATCGTAGTCCTTGGGCGATTGCTTGCTCCGCCCGACGAACGCCAAGAGCGGCGACCCGCCCGTGTGCCGCGCAAGCGACAACGGCTTGGAGTCGTCGAGCATGAGGTTTTGTGTCCAGTCGTAGGAGAAGCCTTCGTAACCTTGTGGTGTGAGATAGGAAAAGGACAGCGACCCACCCGGCACCGGCACGAATGGTTTCAAATCGGCGGCGAGCGCCCTTGCATCGTCTAGAATCCGCTTCTGAAGCTCATCTGGCAGTTCGGCATAGGGCAACATTTCTTCGGCCAGATCGACGAGGCCATCCAAGTCGTCCTTGGTGCCTGTAATCAGGGCATTGAACTCCTTGCTCGTATAGCCGATCTCGACGAGGCGCTTGGAAAGGTGTTCGCCGAGGGGCTTCAACTCCGACCTGTTGATCAAAAGATCGGTTTTACCAAGCTTTGCGACATGTTCGTTGGTGTCGCCGATCGAGAAGAGCAGGTAGCCGTCTTTGATTCCCAGATCGATGGTCATCGTCAGCGAGCGGAGCTTTTGCTTCAACGGCTCGAAGTCGCCGGGGTTTTCCTCGAAGTTGGCAAACGGGAATTCCTCCCACGGAACGAGCTTGCCATCCAGCCGCATTTCAATGAACTCGCCGTCACCCACCTTGACGCGGCCAAACCGGTCCTTGAACTCGTTGATTGTCAGTAGTCCGATCACGACATTGACCAACGTCTCCAGCCGCCGCACCTGCTGATCTGCGCGGTTGGTATCGCTGATCTTAAATCCAACTACCATGTCCGGAACGACCACTCGGTCGAGGTTGTCATTGAGAGTTTCCAGAAACGCGGTCATCGCAATCTGCTCGTCGTTATGCGCGCCTTGCGGGTCGGCGAGCTTGGCGAGCGCTGGTGCGTACCGCGCCGAGTTGAACGCCTCGATCGACAGGCCCAGAAAATCCGCAAACTGCTTATCGCCGTAGATGAAAACTTCCGTGGATGCCATGTCTTTGAGCGTTTCCAACAAACGCTCGTTGTCGGGGTTGCGGATGAAGTTCTCCCATTGTTCCTTTGGGCCCCCCGGTTGTTCGAGCTGGGAACGCGCCATGTTCAACGCCATCTGAACGCTTTGCATTTGCAGCAGCTTTGCCCAGGCCTTGCTTTGCACGAGAAGGTCGAACTGTTCGCGCAGTCGAAGGCTCGTTGAATAGAATGACGCATCGGCGGGGACAAGATCGAGCGAGTTGCCGAGCCTTTCGGCGGCTGCTCGTGCCGGCAGAGCCACCAAAGCCGTGGCTAGCACTGTGGGCAACAGGATCAGATGGACCAGACGACAACTACGGAAAGCGGCGAACATGGGAGTGCCCTTGAACGAAAGGTTGAGAGCGAGTGTCTTAAGAGTATTGGCCCGGCGAGATTTACGGGATGGGGGCAACATTGTATTGCGGCCCCATGGATTCGTATTTCAGGCCGAAGTCTTGTTAGTCGTGACATGCGGCGTTTAATTCTAGGTTGCCACGGTCAGCATGCACAATTGGCGCAGTGGAGCCCTTAGTAGGTTGCGCAAAAAACCGCGGCAGGCTAGACCCTAAGAAGTCTGGATCAGTTTCACGAGGGGCAAAAACAATGCAATTCGCCGCCCGAATTCCCGCGTGAGTGATAGTCTGGGCTGCCGAAGCAGCCTAAAATAAAGCTGCTCATGCCGTCCCACCGTGCACGCCACCGTTCGCAGTTCAGCATGCAAACCCTGCTGGCAGCAACTGCCATCCTGGGGCTGCTGTTTGCAATCATCCGGCAGGGCGGTTGGTGGGGCTTACTGTTTGCCATGTTGATGCTGGCGCTCGTCGCGGCCCACGTCGTGGGGAACGCACTGGGGACGAAACTCCGCGACAATGTTTCGCAAGAACTGAACCCAGACCTGCGCCGGCGGCGAGTTCGCTTGCCCCCCGTTTCTCGTGAGCACCCGAGCCGGCGACTACACGAACACACGCCTTTGGGCCGGCTGATTCTGGTGATAAGCGCCGGTGGCGCTTTGATGGGGGGAATTTTGGGCGGGCTGTCGCTAGCCGCTTGGACGCGTGCGAGCGTTGCGGGCTGGATTGTGGGAGCCACTTCCTCCGCGGTGCTGGGGGCTTTTTTCGGATTCCTGCTGGCGAGTTTTCTCGACATGTCGATCCGCGCCTGGTGGCAAGCTTCGCACCGCGAATAATCGCAGATTGAGTTTTGCGGCTCTCTTCGCAGGTGCTATTTCTTCTTCGCTTCGTCGGCCGCCTTCTTTAACTCCTTCAACACATCTTCGACCACCTTCTCGTTCGGCGAGACAAACCCGAAGCGTGCGGCCACTTTCTTGTTTGCCGTCACGACAACCGTTAGGTCCGCGTCGCTGTTGATTCCCCAACTCTCAGGCCCAGCGTTCAAGTCGGCGTGGAGTGCCAGAATCGCGCGTTCCATTTTCAACGCCTGCTGCGCCCTTGGCAGGTACTCCTTTGTTTTTTCCTTGTCGTCGGTGAGCCACACCGCGACCAACCGGACGTCGGCGGTTTCCTTGTTCGCTTTCTCATCCAATACCTTCATCGTGCGCGCCACAGGGCGTGTCCACCGATCAGTGCGAACAAACAAGTACAAGGTGGGCTTGTCGGCGCGCTCGGCAGTTGCATCGGCCTCGTTCCCCTCGTTGTCGCCCACGACGTGGAGTACCTTCAGTGCGGGAATCTTTTCACCGACCGTGGGGCCGGACTCCACGTCGCGCGCGAGAGAGACCAGAAACAACAATGAAAAGCTACTGAATATCGAGATGCGGATCATGTGCACTCCCTTTAGATGGGGTAAGACAGGACTAGCTGGGATCGATTACCATCCAGCAGTATAGACGGCTTGCGGCCTGCATATTGCGGTCTCGACAATCGATGCGGTGCGACAATTGCTCTCGGCTTGGTCACTGTTGCATCTCATCAACTTTTCCCGGGGCCAATTATGAGCGTACTGGTGATTGACGTCGGAGGATCGAGCGTAAAAGTTATGCATTCCGACAAGCGGGAAACACACAGGTTTCGCTCGAGTAAACGGCTGACCCCGCAGTCGATGGTTGAGCAGATCCGATCGCACACGCGCGACTGGCAATTTGACTTCGTCTCGATCGGTTTGCCGGTGCCGGTGGCCAAGGAGAGACCCGCCGTCGATCCGGCCAACCTGGGCGAAGGTTGGAAAGGCTTCGATTTTTCCGAAGCATTTCGGCAGCCCGTGAGGGTGGTTAACGATGCGGCACTTCAGGCCCTGGGAAGCTATGACGGCGGCCGGATGTTGTTCCTGGGTTTCGGGACGGGCCTGGGTTCAACGTTGATCGTCGAGCACGTGGCGATTCCCTTGGAGATCGGCCGGCTGAATGCCAAGAGCCGCTCGAATTATGCGGAGCTGGTTTCCGAAGCGGGTCTGAAGCAACATGGTCTAACTCGATGGCGGCGCGAAGTGTATGCCATGGTCGAACTCTTGAGCGAAGTCTTCTTGACCGACTACGTCGTGGTCGGAGGCGGCAACGCTCGCCGTCTGGGGAAGCTACCGCAGGGAATGTACCGCGGCGATAATCGGGATGCGCTAACAGGCGGCATACGCCTCTGGGAGACTGCGCCACCGGTGGCCGACGCCGGCCGGCACGTATGGAAGGTGAGCTAGAATCCGCAACCCGACAGTCGCGACGGCGCTCGAGACGATGGAAAACTACGACGTCATTATCCTGGGTGCCGGCGGCATGGGTAGCGCCGCCGCCTATGAGATTGCACGCCGCGGCCGCCGAGTTTTGGCGTTGGAACAGTTCACGATCGGCCATGACCGCGGGAGCTCTCACGGCAGCACGCGAATCATTCGCAAGGCGTACTTCGAGCACCCCGACTATGTTCCACTGCTCGAGCGTGCGTACGAGCACTGGTATGCGTTGGAACAAGCGTGCGGCCGGCGGTTATTGACCGAGTGCGGCGTGCTGAGCATTGGCTTGCCGGAATCGTCCATTGTTGCGGGCGTTGAACGATCCGCCGCCGAGCACGGCCTGCCGCTGGAGCGGTTTTCGAACGTCGAGCTGGGCAAGTGCTATCCGCAGTTTCGGACGCCGGAAGACAACGTGGCGGTTCTGGAGCGCGAGGCGGGGTATCTAGCGGTCGAGGATTGTGTGTTGGCGCATACGGCTGAGGCTCGCCGGCTCGGCGCGACGATTCACGAGCAAGAGGAGGTCGTGGGCTGGCGGGCCGACGATCAGCACGTCGAAGTGATCACCAGATCAAGTCGCTACGCCGCAGAGCGGTTGGTGGTGACCGCCGGCGCCTGGGCAACACGGCTACTCGATCAAATCGGCGTGCCATTCACGGTGATGCGCCAAGTGCCGATGTGGTTCGGTACGCCGCGACCGCAGGAATTTTGCCGCGACCGCTTTCCCTGCTATATCGCCGAAACGCCGTACGGCGCCTTCTACGGCTTTCCAATGATCGATCCCGCAGGACTCAAGGTCGCCCAACATTATGGAGCGCCGGAGCTTGGCGATCCGTCGGCAGTCGATTGGTCGCCGCAAGCCGACGATGAACTGCCGCTGCGGCGATTTCTCGCGGATTACCTTCCCACCGTGAATGGGGCGGCAAATCGATCATCCGTTTGCATGTACACGCTAACGCCCGATCGGCACTTCGTTATCGATCTCGACCCGCGTCATCGCAATGTGGCGGTGGCTGCTGGTTTCTCGGGTCACGGATTTAAGTTCGCCAGCGTGGTCGGGGAAATCCTGGCTGATCTGTGCGAGGACGGGTGGACCGGGCATCCGATTGAAATGTTTCGCGCGACACGGTTTCAGAGTGGCGACTGATCTCAGTCGGACTGGTTCGCGCGCGTTCCGTCGACGAATAGCCGGCCTCCCTTGTTTCGCCATTTTGGCGCACTCGACTCTAACAGCTCGGAATTTGTGACTCGGGCCTCGGCCGGTCCTTCCACTTGCAATTGGCTCACGCCGTTGTCGCCGACCAGACATGCGTCGATAGCGGCTTCCGAGGCGCCAACTACCGCGATTCCGCTGCGGCCGTTTCCGCGCAGTAATTCCCGCCAACAGACAGGGCCCGCGCAGTCGTGAACTTGAATGCCGTCGATTTGAAAGCCCTGCACGATCAGATCGGTGACGACCGCGTTCTCGACCTTGTAAAGCGTGATGCCGGTTTGCTCGCGCATAGCGCAGATCGTATTGGTGCGGCAATCGATCTTCCTCGACGGCAAAGTAAATGTGACCACCAAACAACGCCCACTCCAGTGGTCCGAGATTGCCGGGCGACCAGTCACGGCCGTTGGGCGCGTACCGCCGCGCCGGCTTTCCGTCCAGAAAGAACTGCTGATAGGCGAGCTGCTTGAGCGGGAACCGGAACACATTGCCATTCCAGTGCTTCCAAAGCTCATGAGGCACTCGCGACGATCCGGAGAGCATCGCGCCGTTACCTTCGATAATGAAGGGGTGCTCCAGCGTGCCGCTGTGCTTGCTGCCGACGAGGCTAAGGCATTCCTCGTACGGGCGGTCGGTCCTGGCGATTACAATTCGGTCGCCGGGGCCAGAAATTCGCAATGCCTTGGCGATCGTCCTTGTCGGGCCGTCAGGCGCCCCCAGCTCCGCCGCGGCGCCGGTCCACAAGTCGTCGCCATCCACGTTGTTGACGAATAAGTCGCGCGCGAACGATTCAACAACCGAAAGGTTGAGGAACACTACGAGCAGGACCGAGTAGATTGGCACATTGCAACAACGACGCATAACGCCCTTTTGCACAGGCAGATTGATTCGAACGCGATTGGAGCCGCCGACTCCGTTAAAATGAGATCGACGCATCGGCGTTCCGTTCCCAGCGTCCCGCACTTGAGTCTGCACAATCGTCCCCCTGCAACGATTTAGAGTTCGCTCTATATTGATTATCCCAACTGCGCGGTCTATACGAGCGGTTGTATCTGCCTACAATCAGCTCGTCGATAAGCGCATCGTGCCTATGGGCACGTGCTGACGAAAACACGACGTGGATTCTGAATGACCAATCGAGCACTTACATCGACGCCCGCAGCCTCACCGCAAAACACGAGCGGCAGCACCCCCAGCGACACCGTCCGCACCATTGTGTCGCTCTTATTGTTCATCCACCTGTTCTCGCTTGCCGTGATTTTCTTTGCCAACCGCGATGGCAGCGAGCTGGTGCCGGGACTGGCGCAAGAAATCAAAAATCGCCTGCGCGTTTATTTGTATCCACTCTGGATGGACCGGCCGTATCACTATCACCTAACGCATGGCGACGTTATGGACTACGACCACTATGTGGAGGTCGAATTGAAACCCGGTGAGCAAGGCGATCCTGCGATCGTGCGATTTCCGGACCAGGAGTTGCCGCTTGGGCATCGCCGCGAGCGTTATAAACGGCTATCGTGGCACCAGGCGCGATTGGTTGAGGCGCCGCAGGGAAGCGATGTAATTCCGCTGGCGGTTGGCGGGGGCATGATGCGTCAGCATAACGCGACCAAGTCGCAAGTCCGCCTGTTCCGCACGCCGCCGTATATGTTCGACGAGATGCAAAATCCGGCCAACCCGGAGCCAGTCCGCCGCCCCCCGGAACAGCTCTACGTGGCCGATGTGTTCTTTCTGCCGGGTTTTAAGCAGCCGCAGCTCAACAGAATTGGCGAGCGACGCGACGTAGCTCCGGTCACGGGCGCGGCTCCATCTGGTTCGCCGTCGTCGTCCGGCTCAACAACGCAGGGAGGTGCTTCGCCCGGCGCGACCGGCACTGGGCGCACCGCGCCGCCAGCGAGTCCGCCCGGTCAGAGCGACACCAAAGGCAAACTGCCCACGCGGCGTACTCCACTTTTGCCACCGTTGTAGTCCAATCGCTTAACGCCGACATTTGCAGCATCGATTGCCAATACAGCCTATGCCCAATCCAGTCTTGGACTATCTCAATACGCTTGCCGCAACTTTCGGTCGCGGCTGGAACCGATTCTGGTTCACGCCTTCGCGACCGACGACGCTGGGCCTGATGCGGCTGGTGGTCGGCGTGATCGCGCTGCATTGGTATTGGAGCTACGGTTCGGACCTCGATTTGTTGTTTGGTCCGGCGGGCGTGATCAACGACCAAGCGATCGAGTCCTGGCGCGGTCCTGAGACTTTGAACAACAAGCCGGTGTTCACGCTGTTCGATTGGATCGAGGACTCGTCCACGCTGTTTTTTTTCTATTGGCTGGGGTTTGGCGTCATCGCACTATTCGCCGCCGGCGTGCTCTCGCGAGTGACGACGGTGCTTGCACTTGTTTTCGTTCTATCGCTGATCCATCGCGGACCGATGCTCGTCCGGCCGTTCGAGGATGTTTTGGCGATGACGATGTTTTACCTGTGCTTCGGGGCGAACGGTGGCGCGTTTTCCGTTGATGCGATACTCAAGCGCCGACGCCACGGCGACAAGGCCGTTGATGACTACTGGTCCTGGGGCACAACCGTAGCCACACGTTTGATTCAGGTTCATCTAGCGCTCATTCACTTCGGAATGGCTGTATCGCAGCTCGCGGCGCAAAACTTGAACACCAGTCCCACGTGGTGGCTTGGACGTGCGCTCTGGGGTTATGCCGGAAACCCCGAGGGCAGCTATCTGGACCTGACCTGGTTGGCGGATAATCTCTACCTCCTCAACCTGTGGACGTACTCCGTCGTAGTGTACGAGATCGCGTTCGCGCTTTTGATCTGGCACCGACTTGCGCGACCAATCCTCTTAGCGGCATCGATTCCAGTCTGGTTAAGCATTGGCCTGGCAAGCGGCGATCTGCCGTTTGCGGCGATCATGTTCGCCGCGACGCTCGCCTTCGTTCCGCCAGAATGGCTCGACCGAAGGCGCGAGACTCAGACTCAGACTGCGCCGTCCTAGGCCACCAGTTTTTGGACTACTTTTCCCGCCAGATTCGTGAGCCGCACATCCAGCCCATTGAACCGCACCTTCAGCTTCAGATGGTCCATGCCAAACAAGTGCAGGATCGTTGCATGGAGGTCGTTCACGTGGACGGGGTCTTCGACGACGTGCCAGCCGATGTCGTCGGTTTTGCCGATCGTCTGGCCGCCTTTTAGTCCGCCGCCGGCCATCCACAGGCTGAATGCAAACGGGTGATGATCGCGGCCGGTCACGGCGGGCTTGCCTTTGCGATTTTCGCCCAGCGGCGTGCGGCCAAACTCGCTCATCCAAATTACCAGCGTGCTATCGAGCATGCCGCGCTGCTTGAGGTCTTTGATCAGCGCTGCCACCGGCTGATCGGCCATTCCGCAATTGAACGCCAGCTCCGCGTTCAGATTGCTGTGGTGGTCCCAGGAGGCGTGAAACAGGTTTACAAACCGCACGCCGCGCTCCAGCAGCCGCCGAGCGAGGAGGCAATTCGTCGCGAACGACCGATATTGCCCCGGGCCGCCGTGCCGCTCGGCCTTGATTGGCGGGTCGTCGCGATCCACGCCATACGCGTCGCGCACGTGCTGTCGGCTCGCTCGCCAGGTCGATCAGCTCCGGCGCGGCCGCCTGCATGCGGAATGCCAGCTCGTAGGCGGCAATGCGGCTGTTGATTTCGCTGTCTTGCATTCGCTGGTAGTGTTCGCGATTCAGATCGGTGATCGCGTCGATCGTCTTGCGTTGCATCTCGCGCGACATCCCGGCCGGGTTCGCGAGATTCAGCACCGGTTCGCCCTGATTGCGAAACAACACACCGGCGTAGGTGGACGATAGAAACCCGCTTGACCAGTTCCCTGCCCCCGCCACTCGTGCCGCGGCCGCTTGTCAGCACGACATATCCCGGCAGTGAGCGCGACTCGCTTCCCAAGCCGTAATTGATCCACGAACCCATGCTGGGCCGGCCGAATCGCGGCACGCCAGTGTTCATCATCAACTGGCCCGGATGATGGTTGAACGCCTCGGTGTGCATCGAGCGGATCATCGCGATGTCGTCGGCGCAGGTCGCGATGTGCGGCAGCAAGTCGGAGAACTCCATGCCGCATTCGCCGTGTTTGGCGAACTTGCGGGAGCTTCCCATGACCGTGGCCGATTCCTTCTGGATGAATGCGAAGCGGACTTCCTTGGTCAGGCTCTCCGGCAGCGGCTGACCATTGAGCTCGTTGAGCGTGGGCTTGGGGTCGAACAGATCCATCTGGCTGGGCCCGCCCTCCAGATAGATGCAGATGCATCGCTTGGCTTTCGGCGGCAAAGTGCGGCGGCTTGGGCCAGAGCGGGTCGGCCTTCGCATCGTTGTTGTCTGCGCCGGCGATAGAGTCGGCGGCCAACAGTCCGTCGTCACGAAACATCGACGCGAGTGCCAAGAGGCCAATGCCGCTGGCGGTGGATGTGAGAAATCCGCGGCGCGAGCGGAGAACGAAATCGTCGTAACTTTTCATAACCGATGGCGCTTACTCGCGCGTGATAAATTCATCCAGATTCAGCATCCCCCGCGCGACCATCGTCCATGCCGCGGCTTCGGCGGGTGAGACATTTGCGGCAACATCGTCGCCGGCGACTTTTTTCGCGGTCGCTTCGTCCTTCTCAAACTCGGAACGCGCTTCGTGATAAAGCTTCTTCACACGTGCATGCTCGCCGGCGCTGGGGTCGCGGCTGAGGCAAAGGCGAAAAGCATAACGCACGCGAGCGTCCGCGATTGCGTCGTCTCCCCCGCCCGTCCCATCGGATGCCACAAGGCCATTCATAGGCTCGGCAAGCAGTCGCCGCCCGAGCGCCTGTGCACACTCCACAAACACCACGTCATTGAGCAAGGTCAGGGCCTGAAGCGGAGTGTTCGACCGCTCGCGGCGCGTACAGGCCAAGTTGGAGTCCGGCGCATCAAAGGTAGCCAACATTGGATAAGGAGTTGTCCGTTGGAACCAGGTGTAAAGGCCGCGGCGGTATCGATCAGGGCCCACGCTATCGACCCATTTGACCGTGCCTGCGTAGCTCAGTGCGGCGACATCCGGGGGCTGCGGCGGTCGGACGCTTTTTCCTCCGATGGTTGGCACCATCAGGCCGCTAGCCATCAGGGCGGAGTCGCGGACTAACTCCGCTTCAGCACGCAAGCGGTTTTGCCGGGCCAGCCAAGTGTTGTAGGGATCGCGCTGGTACAGCTCCCTCCTGGCCTGCGAGGATTGCCGGTATGTGGCCGACATTACGATCAGCTTGTGCAACTGCTTTACTCGCCACCCGCCGTCACGAAACTCGGCGGCCAACCAGTCCAACAACTGCGGATGCGATGGCGGGTCACCTTGCGTGCCAAAGTCATCGCCAGTGTTGACGAGGCCGCGGCCAAAGTGCCACTGCCAGAACCGATTGACCGCAACCCGCGCGGTCAGCGGATGTGCGGGCTCGACCACCCAGCGCGCCAGATCGAGTCGATCCGGCCGCTCGCCGCGAATGTCAAACGACGGCAACACCTCGAGCGTGTGGGGCTGGACGATTGGACCTTTGGTCAAGAAATCTCCGCGAACATGCAGATGGTTTTCGCGCGGCTCGCGCCGCTCCATCACCGCGGGCGCGTACAAACGTTTCGCGTCGGCAAGAGCGCGCTTTTTGCGCCGATCTTCTGCCTTCTGCTGCTTATCTTGCTCCTCGTTTACGCTTTTATTCGCGTTGACTTCGTTGTACTTAACAGTGCTGTCCCCATCCTGGGCTGCTGCTTCGGCTGGTGCTGCTTCATTCGCTTTTGGTAGTGCCGGTCGCGTGTTTGCACGCGGGCTCATGGGCTCCGGCTCATCGTTCCGCACGTCGCCCGCGCGAATCGGCTTGTCCGGCCCGCCGTCGAGACCGACATTCACCTCGTCGATGTTGTTGAAAAACGCATACAGCCCAAAGTATTCCTTCTGTGTAATCGGGTCGTACTTGTGCGTGTGGCAATTCGCACAACCGACGCTCAATCCTAAAAACACCGTGCCTAGCGTGTTCGTGCGATCGATTGTTTGCTTGACACGATCCTCCTCGGGATCGGCGCCCCCTCACGGTTGGTCAGGGTGTTTCGATGGAAGCCCGTTGCGCGGCGCTGCTGCGGCGTTGCGTCCGGCAGGAGATCGCCGGCAAGCTGCTCAACGACGAATTGATCAAACGGCATGTCATTGTTCAGAGCATTGATTACCCAATCGCGATATCGCCAGGCATGGGGCCGTGCCAAGTCCTTTTCATAGCCATCCGTGTCGGCATAGCGCGCTAGATCGAGCCAATAACGCCCATAGCGCTCGCCATAGTGCGGCGAGGCAAGCAGTCGATCGACGGCGCGCTCGTAGGCCTGCGGGCTGTCGTCTCGAATAAATTCTTCGATTTCTGCCGGCGTTGGCGGCAGACCGACTAGATCCAAGCTCAATCGACGAAGCAGTGTGAATCTGTCGGCCTCGGGCGATGGCGTCACGCCCTCCTTCTCGAGCCTACTGAGAATAAACGCGTCGATTGGGTTCCGTACCCAGTTCGGGTTTTGAACGGTGGGAACCGCCGGCCGTTGGATTGGCTGAAATGACCAGTGATCCGCCCCGGCGCGCTTGCCGGTCGCGACACCGGCCTCGTCTGGCCAGTGAGCGCCTTGGTCAACCCAAGCGCGAATGATCGCGATCTGCTGTTCAGTCAGCGGCTTGCCTTCTCCTGGAGGGGGCATCCGTTCCTCGTCGCCTTGTCCGACAATCCGCTTCACCAGCGCACTTGCCGTGGCTTTTCCATTCACCAGCGCCGGTCCGTAGTCTCCACCGGCCAGCGCCCGCTCTCGGTTATCGAGCCGAAATCCGGACTCTTCCTTCTTGGGACCGTGACACTGGTAACAATGGCTGGCAAAGATCGGCTGGACGTCTTTGGCGAAGTCGATCGTAGGCGACCCATTGGTCGCAGGTAATGTGCTCGCGCTATCACTGTTCGCCGGCTTTTCAGCTCCGTAAAGTGCTGCAACGGCAACTAGTGCCAGAGCAACAAGGGGGAAGACAACTACGGAGCGGCTCGGCATGGCAGGCTCCGGCAGATAGCCGGCGCACGGGAAGGTGGCTAAAGGCTCACGGTGGGACGGCTTTAGTCTATTCGCAGAGGCGTGCGCAAGCAATCAAATCCCTTGGTGCTGGGCGTGTCCAGTCTGCCGGCGGAGTTTGCACCACAGGCCCACTGCGACTAGCCCACAGATTGGCAATGCGTAGGCCATCTCCAGCCAGCCACCGTGCTCCAACCAAAAGCTCGCGCGATCGTCGAGCGCTATCTCAGCGATGAGGTAAGTTGACTGCCGCCGCGGCGCCTGCTGCACGATTCGTCCGCTGGCGTCGATGTGCGCCGATATGCCGGTATTGGCGGCGATAACGAGCGGCTTGCGGGTTTCCACAGCGCGAAAGACTCCGCATATGAGATGCAGGTCCAGTGCACTGCTTCCCCAGAACCAGCCGTCATTGGTGAGGTTCACTAGCACATCCGGATCGGCGCCGTCGTCGCGAAGTTGTTTCACTTGGCGGCGAATGAAGTGTGGGATTACCGTTTCGAAGCAAATGTTGGGCGAGTAGCTCAGTCCATTGATGGTTCGCGAGACTGGGTAGTGGCCGCGCGCTAAACCATCTCCCAACGGCGTCAGTCGATAAAAGCGCCGGCCAAAGGTCGAAGAGTGGAATGTACTCCCCAAACATCACCAGGTGCTGCTTGTCGTACACACTGAGAATCTTCCCGTCTTGTCCGACAAAGATCGCCGAATTCCAACGATCCTGACGATCGTTCGTTAAATGCTCACGGCCCAAACCGACTAGCGCCGGCGTCCCCGTCAATTGCGCCAAACCGGTGAACTCCTGACGGACGCGATCTTTGATCTCTTCTTTTGTCCAATCGGCGCCTTCCGGCTCGCGATAGTCATCAGAAAAGCTCACCAGTGGCGAGCGAAACATGCTCTCCGGCCACACGATCAAATCGAAAGTCGATGCCGATCGCCTCCGCAGTTCCTCTACGGCTGCTGTGGTGAGGCGCACGTACTCGCCCATCACGCGCCGGTTTTCATCCGGATCGTAGTCGAAGGTCGTATCGAAAGTACCCTGGATTAAGGCGACCGTCGGGCCCTGAAAGCCATGTCTCTCGTTTACGTGCGGGCGGCCGTAAGCGATTGCAATTCCGAGTGTCGCAACGATTACGCCCAGCGGCCAGAACGTTTTCTTTTGTCCCGCCCATGGGATCACGCGTGCCACTGATGCAGTCACCAGCATCATCAAGCCGCTAATGCCATAGCAGCCGATCACGTCAGCCAACTGAACGAATTCCAGCCATTGGTACTGCGTGTGCGCAAGACTCGCGATCGTGAACCCGCCCAGCAAGTACCCGCGCACGACCTCCAGGCCCGTCCACACGATGGGGGCGGCCAGCACGATCGTGGCTTTGAGCCGATGCACGGCCACGCGCGACAGCGCCACGAATGCCCAGACGTAGAGGGCCAGATATGCCGACATGGCGATCCAGCCAATGTTTGTTGCCCAGTGTGGCAGGCGTAGCCAATGCAGCGTGCCCATCCAAAACGCGAACCCGGCGATAAGCAGCGATGGGTTTGCCCTCCGGCCGGGCAGCGCAGGCTGTAAAATGAGCCACAGCCAAGGAAGCGGCGCCATCCACGCCAACCAGGACCACCCGACCGGGGGCAGTGATGCCCAAACGAGCACGCTCCCAATCAAACCAACCGCGAGCGTCGTCCGATACCACGGAACGGTAACGGTGTTTGATTCGTCAAATCCGGCGGGTACTGGATTTGCGACTTTTGTATCTAGTTGCGGTTTTTCGACGGTGGCAGTCGGCGGTCGCAAACCGGTCTTTGCCGAAGGCATTTTGACGGCACTCGTGAACGGAAGTCGAAACGTCGTTTGGATTTATTCTACGGATTGTGTTCCAAGAGTACGACGACCGGATTTTGGCTGGTAGATCAACTTGTCGTAGAAGCTGCCACCGCGTGGAGTGGCAAACCTCGACCTCGCAAGCACGCTACCTACGAAGGCAGTTCAAGATTGGTCAAGTTTGGTCGAACAATTGTTACGAACTGGCAACCTGCGGTGCTTTCCCGTCCGTATACAATGATCAGCGGGACCTGCGGCTGCGACCGGTATTGCGTCGGGCTTGGGTCCTGGTTACTATCGGTAAGTTATTGATGCATTAGAACTTAAGCGAGAGTCAACCGCCTCACGGATGGTGCCCCCCGCCTACCCCGCAACCGTCGGAACGCTGCGGGGTCAAAGCTATCGGACTCCTCTTTCCCCTCAGGAATTCCGGCATGAACCGCGCTTACGCACTGCTGGGCCGTTTTGGTCGCCCCTACTCGGTTGGCCTTCTGGCCGTTTTGGCTTTGGTTTTGGCGACGTTGGCAAGTCGCAGCACCGCCGATCTCACCGCTCCGGGCGCCAATGACCGTTTCATCACCCGCGGCATACTCTACCGGCTGAATAAGGAGCACTTGTCGCAACATAAGTTCGACGATGAGATTTCGCAGCGATGGATGAAGGCGTTTCTGAAGCAGCTCGACCCGATGAAGCTGTATTTCGTTCAGGCAGACATTAACGAGTTCAGCAAGCGCGAGTTTGAGCTCGACGATCTGGCCAAGGAAGGCAAGACGGAGTACGCGTACTCGATATTCAATGTATTCCTTAAACGCGTCGATGAGCGCGTGAAGTTGGTTGACGAGCTATTGGCGACCGACCACGACTTCACCGTGGACGAGCAGATGATCACCGACAGCAAAGTCACCGCCTATGCCAAGAACGACGACGAGGTGCGCGATAAGTGGCGCAGGCGGATCAAGTACGACTTGCTCGTGCAAAAATCAGAGAAGACCGAGCCGCAAGAAGCCAAGGAAAAGCTCAAACGACGGTATCACAGTTTCTCCAAGCGAATGAAGCAAATCGACAACGACGAGTTGTTGGAGATGTATCTGAGCGCCATGACGACCAGTTACGATCCGCACACCACGTACATGTCGCCCAGCTCATTCGTGAACTTTGGCATTCAGATGAGCTTGAAGCTGGAAGGCATCGGCGCGGCACTGCAATTTGAAGACGGCTACACCAAGGTCAGCAAACTGATTCCGGGCGGAGCAGCCGAACAAGATGGTCGGCTCAAACCGGAGGACCGAGTGATCGGCGTCGGTCAGGGCGAAAACGGCGAAGTGGCGGACGTTGTCGATATGAACCTCAACGACGTGGTTAAGCTCATTCGCGGCACGCCAGGCACCATCGTCCGCCTTAAGGTGATCCCGAGCGGTCAAAAGGAGCCGAAGGTCTACAACATCACGCGCGCAAGCATCGAGCTCAAAGACCAGGAGGCACGCGCGGAGGTGTTCGAGGAAGGGAAAAAGCCCAACGGCGAGCCGTACAAGATCGGCGTGATCGACCTGCCGAGCTTTTACATGGACATGGATGCGGCTCGCAGCGGCTCCAATGACTTCAAGAGCACGACTCGCGACGTGCGAAAAATACTCGGAGACTTCAAGGCGAAGGGAATCGATGCCGTGGTCCTCGACCTCCGTCGCAACGGCGGCGGCAGTCTGACCGAGGCGATCAACCTCACGGGTCTGTTCATCGACGAAGGCCCGGTCGTGCAGGTAAAGGACAGCAGCGGCCGCGTGCAGCACTATGACGACGTGGAGCGCGGCGTTGCATGGGATGGGCCGCTGGTAGTGATGATCAGCAAGTTCAGCGCAAGCGCGAGCGAGATTCTCGCCGGCGCGGTGCAGGATTACCGGCGGGGGTTGATCATTGGCGATAAGAGCACCCACGGCAAAGGTACAGTCCAGAGCCTGCTGGATCTCAGCCAGAGCTTCTTTTTCCGCGGCACGCCCAACGCCCCGCAACTGGGCGCGCTGAAGATCACTATGCAGCAGTTTTATCGCCCCAGCGGTGATAGCACGCAGAATCGCGGCGTTTTGTCCGACATCGAGCTACCTTCGCTGACCACGCATTTGGACGTGGGCGAGGCCGATCTCGATTACGCGATGAAATTTGACCGCGTCGAGCAGGCGGAATACGACAAGCTCAACATGATCGACTCCGGGCTGATCGAAGAGCTTCGCCGCCTTTCGAAGGATCGAATCACTGAGAACAGCGATTTCCAGAAGGTGATCAAGAACATTGAGCGATACAAGAAGCAAAAAGAGGACAAGAAGGTGACGCTCAACGAGAAGGCGTTTTTGGAGGACCGTGCCGAGTTGAACGCCGACAAGGAAGAGGAAAAGAAATTCGAAGAGCTGAACAACTCGAGTGGCGTGGTCTTCAAACGAGAGTTCTACAATAACGAGGCAATCAGCATTACGCTGGACTACCTCCGCCTGGCAAAGGTTGCGTCCTTGAGCGCTCGCTAAAAGAGGCAAGTTGCCAGGTTTGTACCGGCGGTTCTATCGACCGTCGAACGACTTCACATGCCACAACGGCCGGGTCATCCCCGGCCGTTTTGTTTGTGACGCGCGGACTTCGCGTGGCTACGCACCGCTGGTGGTCATCGTACTTTCGCCCTTCGCGGGGCGCTGATAAGCTATCGTTCGCCAAACTAGATTGATTTCCGCTAATAGAAGGGATAGCCGAGATGGCAAAGCCGCATCGAATTCTTAAAAAATCCAATCATGGCGCACGCCCCTCCAACAGCAAGGCTCGCAAGGCTAAGCGCCACCAGGTGAAAACCTAGCGGCGACCCCGCTCGCGTTGTGCAAGAATTGCACTGATCACCCCGACGAGCCCCTCACCTTCACTTGTGAGTCGTACGAGGAGTCGCACGTGCCCGGAAAGGAACAGATCGTTGACTTTTCCGAGTTTGACCTGACTCGTCCGGTCGTGCGCCTTCAGGATATCCGCCGCTATAACGCGCAGCGTTTCGAGATGGAGCAGCTCACCGCGGTCGTGTTCGAGGACAAGGAGTCCGGCCGCTGTGTCGGGTACAAAGACGTAACCGACCATGAGTTTTGGGTTCGGGGGCACATGCCGAATTATCCGCTGATGCCGGGCGTGATGATGTGTGAAGCTGCTGCACAATTGGTCGGCTACTTCTCGCAGCGATACGATCTATTGGGCGCGAAAATGGTTGGTTTCGGCGGCATGGAGGGCGTTCGTTTTCGCGACCCCGTGCTTTCGGGCGACCGGTTGGTGCTGATGGTCAAGCTGGTGAAGGTTCGCCGCGGCGCGATGATCGTTTGCCAATTTCAGGGGTTCGTACGCGAGAACCTGGTCGTCGAAGGACAGATCCGAGGCGTGCCGCTGGATATCGATATGCCAGCCGAAGGGACCTAGCACCGCGGCGGTACCGAACTTGCTGAGTCGCCGTATCAACGCCGCTTTCCGGCAAGACTCCTCACGCTTGCGACTCGAATGTTTCCGTTCGCCGACAACAACCCGACGCACCGCACGCCGTTTGTAACCTACGCGCTCATCGCCGCCAATGTGATCGCGTTCCTCTGGTTCAGCAGCTTGGGGGACGAGCGGCAGATTGAGGCAACGCTGCGGTACGGTTTTATCCCTGCTCGCATCGAGCAAATCCGCACCGACGAGCCGATGGTCGTCCGGTTGGGGGAGGACAAACAGCAACACATCGGGCTGCAGGTCATCGACACCCCGGCCCCCGCCGTTCGTTTGGAGCCGAATGATGGCGAGATCTACCGATCGCTTATCACCTGCATGTTCCTGCACGGCGGTTGGATGCACCTGATCGGCAACATGTGGTTCTTGTTCATCTTTGGCAACAATATTGAGGATCGGCTGGGACATGTCGTGTACCTGGCCTTCTATATTCTCGGTGGTTTGGCCGCGACCGGCGCTCACTGGGCGATGTACTCTGACAGCACGACGCCAGTCATTGGCGCTAGCGGCGCCGTTGCCGCCGTGCTTGGGGCATACGCGGTTACGTTTCCGTTCGCCCGTGTCCATACACTGATCTTCCTGGTGATATTTGTGACGGTGGTCGATCTGCCGGCGCTGGCGGTCCTGGGATTCTGGTTTCTTGGTCAGTTGGTATCGTTTGTGGGTGAAACGACGACGAAAATCAGCGGGGGAGTGGCGTTTTTGGCGCATATCGGCGGGTTCGCCGCCGGCGCGATCGCGATGCCGCTTCTGAATCGGATAATCCCGCATCCCAAGCACGCGCGCGTCGCCGACACAGATCCATACGATCGTGACCAGCGCCGGCCAGCCGACCGGTGGTGGTGAGCGCGAGATGACACGCCGACCGCTTCGCAAGCTCGATCCGACACTAGAACTCGCGCGTCACTACCGCGAGATCGACGAGTTGCCGCGACCGTGGGACAATCGGCAGCTGTTTGCCCTCGACGCACCGCTGGAAGTTGAAGTCGGCAGCGGCAAAGGTTTGTTCCTCGTCGGCGCGGCCGCCACACACGCCGACCGCAATTTTCTGGGGATCGAACTGGCGCTCAAATACGCTCGGTATACCGCAGCGCGACTTGCGCGGCGCGGCCTCGACAACGCCCTCCTCGTTCATGGCGACGCGCTACGCGTATTCCGCGAATTGATTTCCGACAATTCACTCGCCGCGGTCCACGTTTATTTCCCCGACCCTTGGTGGAAAAAGCGTCATAAAAAGCGGCGTGTCCTGAAGGCGGAATTCCTGCGCGACGCAGACCGCACTTTGCAGCCGGGGGGTAGGCTGCATTTCTGGACCGACGTGGAGGAATACTTTCAGACCACGCTCGAACTCGTGCGGCAAGCGACGACCTTCGCCGGCCCATTCGAAGTTCCCGAGCGGCCGCCCGAGCACGACCTTGACTACCGCACTCATTTCGAGCGTCGCACGCGGCTTCATGGGGAGGTTGTATTTCGTGCCGAGTTTGAAAAGCGGCAGTAAGGCAGGATCGCCGCTACTTCAGCACTCGATCCTCCCACGGGTTCGTCCAATCGCCCCACTTGGCCAGATAGTCGCGATAGGCGTGAACCGTTTCTGCTTGTCCGTTGAGCCACTCCTTGGTTTCTTGCAAGATCCGCTGCTCGTCCTTGAGCAATAGATCGCCGAGCATTACGCGCGTCCTCAAGAACACAAAATAGGTATCGAGCACGTCGCAGCGGCAATAGTCGTTGATTTCCGCGATCCTGCCGGCCTCGTACATGTCCTGCACCATGTGTCCCTGCACGTCCATCTTGCCCGGTTTCCCCAAAACGTTCGCCGCCAGGTTCAACCCGCCGACGAACCGCGCACAACCAAAATTCGTCAACAGCTCGTGCAGATCCAAATGCGCGACAACGTTGTACCGGTTTCGCGGCTGTTCAAAGCTCTTTTGTTGCTGCGCGAACCAGGCCGGCGCGCTGACTCCGTAGCGAAAGGCGGCCAGCTCCAGCAGAGGGATGTCGAACCCGCGGCCGTTGAAGCTCACGAGCGTGGGCCGCTTGTAGTGTTCCCAGCCGCGCCAAAAATGCTCGGTGATCACGTGGGGTCGGAACTTCGGCTCGTCGAGCACCACCAGGTCGATCAGCCGGAAGTCGGCCGCGATCTTCGCCACGGCCACGGAAATCGGGATTTGAAACGTATACGGAACGAAGTCCGTCTCGTACTTGGACAAAAGCTCGTCGCGATATCGCCGCACCGCCGCCGCCGGGTCGAGAGACTCGTTCGGATATCGCAGCTTGGCCACGAGCGCTGCGTCGGCCGCGCTTTCCGTGTCGAACGCGAGATACTTTATCGCGGGTTGTGGCATGTGTGCAGCTTAACAAAAACATCCGATTGAGTCGAAGATAAGTTCCCACCGCCGCCGACGATGCGATACGATCATTCGCGGCTGGAGGAGTTGTCTGGTGACCTGGTGTCTGTTGACCTGGTGTCTGTTGACCTGGTGTCTGTTGACCTGGTGTCTGGTGACTTGGTAGTTGCACAAGATCGACTGATGAGATGCCTGAACGAATTACGCGCGCGTTGATCGACCGACTCATCGCCTGGCGTGTGCCGTTGTTGGCCGTGGGCGTGCTGCTCGCCGCTGTTTGCTACCTGCCGGCGCGAGCTTGAGTTCGATCAGTCGATCGAGAACATGTTCGCGGCCGACGACCCCCTGCTCGAACCGTACCGGCGTCTCAAGCGGACCTTTGGTGGTAACGAAATCGCCCTGGCGGCTTACCACGACGCGAACGTTCTCACTGCCGACGGCATCGAGCGTCTGCGCTCGATCACCGATGAACTTGCACGCGTGCCTGGCGTAGCAGCGGCGCAAAGCCTGGCCAACACGCCGCTTGGGCCAGCGATCGTCGATCAAACCAATCCAGTCGCGCGAAACCTTACCCATCTTTTCGAGGGATATACGATCTCGGCGGACCGCGAAACGCCGGCGATCATCTGCATCGTCCAACCGCCCACTTCAGGTGCGCGTCGCGAGATTGTCGAATCGCTCCGCGAAATCATCAACCGCCACCCGCGCGGCATGCTGGCCGGCGAGCCGGTGATGATCGCCGACGGGTTTCGCTATCTCGAGTCCGACGGCCGATTGCTCCGTACGCTCTCGACGGCGCTGTTGATGTTGATCATCGTGTTTTGTTTCCGCAGCATTCGCTGGGTCGTGGTGCCGCTGGCTGTGGTTCTCTTGACGCTGTGGATGACCGAGGCCCTGCTCGTGGCTCTCGACCTGCGCTTGTCGATGGTTAGTTCGATGCTCGCGGCGATCGTCACGATCGTCGGCGTGGCCACGGTCATGCACATCATTGTTGGCTATCGCGAGGAGCGGTCGCGCGGCCTGTCGCCGTTCGGCGCCTTCCGCGCGGCGGGGGTCATGCTGGCGGTCCCCATTGTCTCGGCCGTCTTCACCGACACCGTCGGCAGCACGTCGCTGTTGCTTGCTCGCGTCGGGCCGATCCAGGATTTCGGTCTGATGAACGCGATCGGGCTCACGTTGGTGCTTGTCAGCGTGGTGCTGGTCGTGCCCGGCTTGGTGCTGCTTTGGCCGCGATTTGATCCCGACCCGCACCGCATCTGGGGCGAGCGGCATCTGGACCGCGGGCTGGCGCGATCGGTGGATTCGGTCGTCGATCGTCCGTGGCGAGTGGTGCTGCTGACGGTCGCGCTGGCCGCGCTGGCCATCGCCGGTTCCACGCGATTGGAAATCGAAACCGATTTCACGAAGAACTTTCGCCAGTCTAGTCCCTTGGTCCAGTCGTATGACTTCATTGAGCGCGAGCTGGGCGGGGCAGGAGTTTGGGACTTGATCGTACCGGCGCCGGAGAAGCTCGATGCTCCGTTCCTACGCCGCGTTATCGCTCTCGAAGATCGCCTGCGCGACGAGATTCGCGCGACTAACGAAGCAGGCGGCGTTGAGCCCGGCCTGACCAAGGTCTTCAGCCTGGCCGACGTGGTACAGGCGGTGTCGCCAATTTCGCTTCAGGCGCTTGAGCGGATGCCCGACGCGCTGGTCACGCCCACGCTCAACACCGCGTTTGAAGCGATGCGAGCACGCATGCCGGACACCATCAACGCCATGTATGCGAAGGACCTTGCGACGGGGCAGTGCGCGTTTCGCATCTTGCTTCGCTCGAAGGAACGATTGCCTTCGGCGGCCAAGCAACACATCATCGCGGAAGTTGAGCGGATGGCGGGTGAGTCGTTCCTAGACGGCGGTGCTGAGGCCACGGGTTTTTACGTACTGCTGACGAATATCATCGACAGCCTGCTTCGCGACCAGTGGATCACGTTCGCCGCTGCCACGCTCGGCATGTGGCTGGTGATGAGCATTGTCTTTCGAAGCCTGCTGTTAGCCGCGATCGCGCTGGTGCCTAACGTGCTGCCGGTGTTCCTGATGACGGGGACACTGGGGTGGCTGGGGATCAAGCTCAACATGGGGGCGGCGGTGATCGCGGCGTTCTCGATGGGGCTTTCGGTGGATTCGAGCGTGCATTATGTCCTGGATTTTCAGCGCGCCGCGCGCGGAGCGCAACGCTTCGCGCGGCGCTCGACGCCGCACATCAATCGGCGGGCCGGGCGGCGGTGTTTGCCACGCTGGCGTTGGTGATTGGCTTCAGCTCGCTGGTCGTCAGCCAGTTCGTACCGACGATCTACTTTGGCGTGCTGACCGGGCTGACGATGCTCGGCGGCTTGTTGGGCAACCTGTTTGTGTTACCGGCTCTGCTGCGGTTAACGAGCCGGGAACGGACACGGTAAATGATTCGAGGGACAGGTATATATCTGTGAAGTGGCTGGGGCGGAAAATGTTTTTATCCGGCACGCCCGCGAATGTGGCTTTCCACGTAGTGCGGCTCGGGAGATTGTAATGCTGTCGCCGGCGGCGCGATAATTATCTTAATGAACGCAGAGAAGATCAACGCCGCCGCCAGACAGGTCTTAGATGCTTGCTACGCGTCGCCCGACGCCGTGGTGACGATAGGACAAGAGATCGACGAGCTGCGCCGCGAAGGGACATGGACCGGGGCGGAACTGCGGCAGTTGCAGGCGTCGGTGTTGGGCGTGTTGCGCGGACTCGCTGACGATGAGGACGGAGGCGACACTGGTTCGAGCCTGCTGTGAATCAGGATTCAACTTCCGACTCGCGATCCTGAGCGTCGGTGACGGGATCTGCGATTGAGTCATCGTGAAGAATCCGTGCAATGACCTTCAACGCTTCGTGAGCGACAAGTTCGGCGTCGGGTCGAGCCCAGCCACGAATGGCCACCAGTTGCCGAACGAAGTGGTTCACACAGGCCCGCGGATCGGCACTCTCCATGCACTGCGCAGCGCATTGTCGGATATTCTCGCCAAGCTCGAGTTCATCTGGCATGATCAGGTAGCGGCATCAGCAACTCAGAGCCAGCATCCTGCGAAGACTTGAGGATAAGCGTCTTTGGGCGCGGATCGCCGGCCAGCACCGCGATCAACTCCTGAATGCCCACTGGCTTCAGGAGAGCAGCGTCGATGCCGTTTTGGATCAGCGTTTCTCGGTCTAACTCGCTACCACTCACTGCAACGACTCGGGCCGAATTCAGACCTAGGTTATTGCGAAGCCGGCGAGCCAGCTTGTCGCCCGGAATGTCGGGGAGCTCGATATCGAGGACGACTGCTTGCGGACGGTGTGCCTCGGAAAGTTGGAGCGCCTCAGCGCCGCAATGAGCCAGCAGGACCTCGAAGCCGGAATGTTCGAGTAGCTTTCCCAGAACGAAAGCGCAATCGGGCTGATCGTCAACAACGAGAACTTTCATCGAGATAATTCAGCGTCCGTTCAGAATTGCGGCCGCCGAAGCCGCCACGGTAAATGAACGTTCAAGGCCGCCTGCGAGCGTGCAAGCGGGTCGCTCACAAATTATTTTCGCCGGTTTCCAGAGCGTTGTCCGTACGGAACCGTACAAAACGAGGCGGATTCTGGCAGTAATATCTTTTGTCGCCAGCAAGGAGACTGTGTCGGGAAAGAGCCTTCGCGCCGTTGGGTGTTCACGACCGGCCAGGGGCGCGATACTGTTGTTTGGATCAGCATTCTTAGCCAAATAGTTGCCAACGAAGAGACCTTACACCTTCTTCCTTAGACACTATCGCCCGCGACATCGGCTGACGTAGGCCAGCACTTGCCCTTGGTGGTTCTTTCTAATCAAGACCAACCACTGAGGTTGTCATGGGACGTTCTCCGTCAGTCGAGCCGGATGGGAACCGGCTGTTGAACCGATTTCCGAAAGCAATTGCCGGACGTCTTCGCAAGCGCATGCAGCGCGTCACCCTCGACGTGAAGCAGGTCCTTTACGAAGCCAAGGGGCCAGTGGAACACGTTTATTTCCCGATCGATTGCGTGCTTTCCGCCGTAACGGTGATGCAGGACGGCAGCATGATCGAGGTGGCCACGGTCGGCAACGAAGGGGCGGTCGGATTGCCACCGGCACTGGAAGCGGAGACGTCACCTAACCGGGTGTTCGCGCAGGTTGCCGGTGATGCATGGCGCATCGGCATTCGTACATTGCGCGACGAAAGCGAACGCGAAAAGGCGCTGGCCAAGCTGCTTTCGCTTTACCAGGCCGCATTCATGATGCAAGTTTCGCAGTCGGTGGCGTGCAACGGGCTGCATACGCTGCCGCAGCGAACCTGCCGCTGGCTGTTGATGACGCACGACCGGTTGCCTGGGGATGAATTACCACTGACGCACGAGTTTCTGGCGATCATGCTCGGTGTGCGCCGCGCTGGGGTAACTGAAGTGCTGCAGGCTCTGCAAGACAATGGGTTGATTCGGTACGGGCGAGGCATCATCCACGTGCTGGACCGGCGAGGCCTGGAATCGAGGTCGTGCGAGTGTTTCGAGAACGCGAACAACGAGTACGAGCGGTTGCTAGGATAGGAAGCGGGCCGCGCCTAAGCGGGATTTTGTTATGGCGCCTGTACGTTTCCGTACGGACTGCACATACGCATTGCCGTAAATTGCAATTGCTGAATTGGATGGGGCAGCAGCACCCCGCCTTTTGTTGGTGACAAGGCGGGGTTTTTTCTTTGTCCGGTTCCGTAGTTGAACCGCGGGCCAATTCGCACGCTGGGGGAGGTTGCTATGCGTGTCCTGGTCATCGACGATAACGAAGATGTAGCTTTTCTTCTGTGCGAACTGGTCAGGCAATGCGGCTGTGAGTCCCGATTTTGCTTGTTGCCCGAGAAAGCAGTTGAGATTGCCGAGCAATGGCAAGCAAACGTGATCCTTCTGGACCTGGCCATGCCTGGTGTTGATGGGTATCACCTCGCTCCCTTGCTCCGCGCGGCAAGCAATGGAACCGTCCCGCGCATATTGGCCGTCAGCGGTTACCAGCCCAATCCCGAAAAAATGGTTGCGGCCACCATCGACGGCCACATGTTAAAGCCAGTCAGATTGGAAAAGCTGCAAGAATTGTTGCCGTGTTGAACTAAGGCCAGCGAACGGGGCCGGCTCCATTCGCCGGGCCTGCCGCCTTCTCTCGATGCTGGCGGCTCGTGCGAAGTTGCCAATGCTAGCAGTCACGGTTAACGCGGCCCGCATTCACCCGGTATGCATCTTGCGAAGCAGACTCGTGGACTCCCGCAGGCGGGATCGAGCTCTAGATAACGGATTGGGATAATCATGGTAAATCGACGTACAAAAGTGGCGTCTCGTTCCAAATGGCGAGCCAGTTGGAAGGGTGAAATGCAGCTTGGACTGGTTCGCTTCAGCGTGGAGGCAATAAACGCGCATTCGCGCACTGGAAGCGATATCCATTTCAACCAGCTTCACGCCGAGTGCCATAGCCGCATTCAATACGACAAAGTCTGCCCGATTCACGGCGAGGTCAGTCAGAACGAGATCGTTCTTGGATATGAGTACGGCCGTGGGAAGTATGTAGAGATTGACCCCGACGAGCTTGATGCAATCCGTACGAAGGACGAGCGCGCGCTTCGGATCGAGGAATTCATCGACGGTGGCCAGTTGGACCAAATCTACTTCGACGGCCGCATGTACTACCTGGCGCCAGTCGGAGTCCACGACCGCGAACCGTATCAACTTGTGCGACGGGCGCTGGAAGACGATGGACTCATCGGAATTGGCCAAGTGGTTTTCTCAGGCAAGGAGCAACTCGCCGCGATCCTCGCTCGCGACCGGGTTCTGGCGATGGCGATGCTGAACTATGCCCCTGAGCTTCGCGATCCGAAGGCGCTTGGGGTTGGCAGCGAAGCTAGTGTTCCGGCGAAGAACCTTCGATTGGCGAAAGATTTGATCCGCTCCATGACTTCGGAGCGGTTCCGGATCGAAGCATACGAAGATCGATACCGTGAGCGTGTCAAGGAACTGATTGCATCCAAGCGAAAGGGTAAGCAGATCGTTGCGCCGGAAGAGACCGAAAGACAACCGGTGCTAAACCTGATGGAGGCGCTTAGAAAGAGCGTTCACCATCGAAATGGTAGGGCCGCGCATAATCGGGGGCTCGGCAGAAAAGGCCGCAGGGCAGGCTGATCGGAATTGGCGCCTGCCCGAGGTATCGCCCAGCAACGCTTGCGCATGGAGGTCAATAGTTGTCCTAAATCAGACCGCTTCTGCGAGCAGCGGGCAGCGGTTTTTGAATGCGATTCCCCGTCGAGACTGGCTTCCTCACGGGGCCTTATTCTGCCGCTGCCATTTCAGCCTCGACATTGATCTGCGAAGCAAGTTGCGTCAACTTCTTGTCGGTTGCTTCCTCTTCAGACAGTGTTTGCTTGAGCAAGTTTAGAGCTTCGTTGAGTCCGAGCATTTTGGCATAGGTCGCAAGCGTACCGTAGGTGGCGATCTCATAGTGCTCGACCTTTTGGGCTGCACCAATCAAACCGGCATCCATCACGGCGGGGGAACCTTCTTCTTCCATAAGTGCCGATCCTTCCTCTACCAACCCTTCCATACCGTGGCACTTTTTCCCACGGGCGGGCTTGTCGAGTAGGCCGAAGATTTGTTCGAGGCGCTCAACTTGGATCTCTGTTTCATCGCGGTGTTTCAAGAACGCGGTTTGTAGCGCCTCGGACGTGGCTGCCTTGGCCATTTTCGGTAGTGCTTTTAACAGCCGTTTCTCGGCATCGTAAAGGTCTTTCAACTCATGAAGAAACAGATCGTTCAGTGTTTCGAGGCTCATTGCAGGCTCCGAGCGGTTAGTAGGGAAGCATTGTTCGCAAAATCATTCATCGATAAACGCATCACGTCAGTACGAATTACGCTTCGGCCGCGTACTCCGACCAACGCAGTTCTCCGTCTGGGGTAGCTTCATTCACTTCGGCGCTCCGCTGTGCGGCCAGTTGCCGCTCCAACTCCGCCGTAGCCTTCGGATCGCGTTCATGACCGGCCGGCTGTTTTTCCTTCTGCCCGGCTGTTTCCTTGACCTGGGCGGTGGGATCGTCCACATATTCCCACTGCTCACCTTTCTCCCACGGTCCTTTTCCCTTGTTCCAAGGCCCGCGAGCGTCTTCGACGCCATCCGACATATTGAAATACGTGTGAGTAAATCGCAGGTCGCCTTGCAGGATTCCTGGGGGGAAATTGGGTTCAATTGTCGCAAGTGCCGCGCTAAATTGCTGGAAGTGAGCGATTTCCCGCGTCATCAAGAATCGAAGGCTGTCGTGTACATGGGGATCGTCCGTGAATTGCAAGAGACGCTCATAAATGATCTTGGCGCGCGTTTCAGCGCCGATATTGGACCTTAGGTCCACCGTCAAGTCGCCGTTGGCATTAACGAAGGCGCCCGTCCATGGCACCCCCACGGAATCGGTAACCAATGGTCCACCCCCCGACTCCAAAAGGAATCTGGGGTTGTCCATGGCCATGCCGATCACGTCGTTCTTACGAGCGGACCCATTTGCGATTTGGGCAACGAGATTACCTTCAGCCGCGTCCTTGATTTCGCCGTTCACGCCGTCCAGCAGCATCGTGATCGTCGCGCCGACGATTTCGAGGTGGCTGAACTCTTCTGTGGCGATATCCATGAGAAGATCGTATTTGTCCGGGTATGCGCGGCGGCAACCAAATGCTTGAACGAAATACTGCATGGCCGCTTTAAGCTCACCGTTGCCCCCACCGAACTGTTCGAGTAGCAGGTTCGCAAAGCGAGGATCGGGCTTGGAGACGCGGGCATCAAACTGCAAATCTTTGATGTGGCGAAACATGATAAACTCCGTTTGGGGCGTTGCGGGACGTTCCGCAAAGAGCGTGCCTGTCTTCGATAACTTTCGCTCAGGCGGGTAGCGATCCGACGCCGGCCATTTTTTAACCTTGCTTGTGTCGGTTGTCTCTTAGTGACTTTCAGCTAACGGTCACGCGCATCCGTTTCAGCCGTGTCCACGATGGCAAAGTGACCATTGCTCTCATTTCCATTGATCCGTCTTTTGGACCGGTCCTGCTTAGCACGTTGCATCGCTTTGTGTTCGTCGTAAATGCGTTGCCAAGCAGGGCTGAGCTGCGGCGCATCACCATTGAACAAGAGGATACCAAGCTTACAGAGCGTGCCGACTGCGCATCTCGAATTCCGGTTGAACTAAATCATTGTGGCGATTGAGCACAAATGACCGAATCGAATCACCGGTTGGGTTCATTGCAGATTGACCTTTCTGCTGGTTGCGTTCGGCGTAGTGTCATGCGAACGCAGCATCCATTTCCGGTACTTGCCGCATTCGACCAAAGGCAACAACTGAATCAGCCCCACCGGTTTCATAAGTGCCGCATCGATGCCATTTCGGCTGAGGGCTTCCCGGTCGAGGTCATCGCCGCTTACCACAACAATCCTGGCGAAATTCAAACCGAGATCATTGCGGAGGTGGCGGGCCAGCTCGTCACCGCGCATATCGGGAAGCCAGAAGTCGATCAAAATAACTCTTGGACGATGTGCGGCCGCCAACTTTAGCGCCCTCTCTTCCCGAATTGGCAATCAACACGTCGTGGCCGGCGAGCATCAAAAGTCTGGACAACGCATAAGCGCAGTCCGGCTGATCATCAACAAGCAGAATTTTCATTTGACCTCCGTGGTAGATAATCATTGACGAACGACAAACAGAAGAAATTGAAGGCACTTTTCTAACCTACGCGCATCTCAAACACCGTCTGCGCGGAACCGTACAGAAGATAAGAAAACACCATTCGCTTGTGAAAACCCACATTCCACAAACTCATCGTCGCGTTTACAGCGATGGTGGGCACGGATCGATCAATCTGACCGTTGTCTGAACTTCGGATTGCTGCGCATTCGCCACTCAGCTCAGCCACCATTTCCGAATGGCCGCGCCGCGTCGTCCAAGGAAAAGATAGCCACCGCTTCGGGCGGCAGTTGGACGCAACGTTCGTCGATCGCCAGGGGTGGTTTGGACGCCAGAATTAGTTTTCCGATCGGCACGCGCACAATGGAGATTTCCCGAATCTCGCTCGCGAAGTTGCAGACGACAGTGGTTGGCCCTCGCTCGACTACCAGCCATTGGGCCGGCTCATCAAAATAGGTTCGAATAACATCGAGACGACCATCAGTCAGACCCGCAAACCGCCGCCTGATTTGAATCAGATCCTGGTACCGCGCACCATGCCGGCGTGTGCCGGATCGATCAGGTCCGACCAGTTCAGCTTCGACCGCTCGAACGTACTGGTTGACAGCGGGTCAGGTACGTCCTCCGGTTTCCAGCCGAAGTAGGCAAACTCAGCTCGCCGCCCGTCGCGTATCGAGCGGCCCAACTCGGGCTCCTTCGTGAAATCCACAAAGTACTGGAAGGGAGTGGTTGCGGCCCATTCCTCGCCTTGAAAAAGTAAGGGTACGAAGGGAGAGAGAAGCACGAGCGCAGCGCCAATTTTGCTCTTGTCGAGGCTGACGAGCTGGCAAATTCGGTCGCCACGGGCGCGATTGCCTAGTTGGTCATGATTTTGAAGATAGGCCACAAAGCTGCTGCCGCTCAGGCCAGAGGGCGGGCGACCGTGACGGCGCTGCCGAAACGAGGAATGTCTGCCGGCGTAGACATAAGGGCGGCGCATGGCGACCGCCAGATCGGCGATCAAACCGAAATCCGAATAGTAACCGTCGCGTTCTCCCGTGAGCACTGCGTGCAACGAATGGTGGATGTCGTCGCTCCATTGCGCATCGATATCAAAACCACCCATTTGCCAGGGCGCACCACGCGCGGGTCGTTGAGATCGCTTTCAGCAATCAGGACCAGGTGCCGGCCAAGGTGTGCCTTTAGCTCGTCTACTTCGGTCGCAAGCTGTTCCAGGAAAGTAATTGCGGAGGTATCGACGATCGCATGGATTGCGTCGAGCCGCAGCCCATCAAAGTGGTAATCCCGCAGCCACATGGCGGCGTTGTCGCAGAAGTACCGGCGGACCTCGTCGCTGTGCGGACCGTCGAAGTTCAGCGAAGGGCCCCAAGGCGTCGTATGGCGATCGCTAAAGTAGGGACCAAAACGCGGCAGGTAGTTTCCGCTGGGACCCAGGTGGTTGTAAACGACATCCAGAATCACGCCGAGACCATGGTCGTGGCAGGCGTTTACGAGGCGCTTTAGCTCGGTAGGGCCGCCATAAGCATGATCGGGCGCAAACAGGCTGACACCATCGTAGCCCCACCCTCGTTCGCCTTGAAATTCGGCGACCGGCATAATCTCGATGTGCGAGACGCCGAGATCCACCAGATGAGGTAGCTTTTCAATCGCCGCGGCAAAAGTGCCCTCTGGGGTAAATGTGCCGATGTGCAGCTCGTAAATCACCGCGGATGCGAGCGGCTTGGCTTGCCAATGTGTGTCGGTCCATGAAAACGCCTGATGATCAACCACTCGTGAGGGCCCGTGAGGGCCTTCGGGTTGAAAAAACGAACGTGGATCGGGCAGAGGGTCGCCGCCATCAAGCCGGAACCAATAGTCGGTCCCTGGTTGCACCTCTGGAACGTCAGCCTGCCACCAACCGGCGGCGTGCCGTTTGAGCGGGACGGGCCGCGCCGCGAGCTGGACATCGACAGTTTCTGCATTGGGCGCCAGACCGCGAATTTCATTTTGGATGCTCCGCCTGATGGGTACGGCCGAATGGCCGCTTCGAGGCAAACCGAATGCCAGCGTCGCCGGCACGTTTGAAATGGGCGATATTGGCATGTTGTTCGCTTTCATGCAACAAACTCGAGAGGTCAGTATGCAAAAGCGAATCATCAAACATGCAGAGGCGGCACAAGCGGGCGGGGGGCTCAATGTCGAGCAACTCACCGAGGTGGAGGTTACTTCGGAGGATCCCGATGCCCCGGTGGAAGGGGCTCTTGTGCACGGGCGAAGCTGTGGCTGGCGGGCAAGCGAACCGGGGAAGCAAACGCTGAGACTACTGTTTCACGCGCCGCAGAGGCTGAGTCGAATCAGCCTGAGATTTTTTGAGCTGTCGGATGAACGGACTCAGGAGTTCGTATTGCGATGGTCCTCAGGCAATGGCGACTCTTTTCACGAAATTGTCCGACAACGTTGGAATTTCAGCCCTCGGGGTTCGACCGAGGAAATTGAGGAGTACACGGTAGAATTGGACCGTGTATTGGTTCTTGAATTGGTGATCGTGCCCGACGTCAGTGGTGGAACAGCACACGCGAAACTGGCGACGCTGCGATTGGCTTAGTTCTATTAGCCGACATGAGTCCGCAGCTCCATGAGACGGCGCAGGAATTTCTACCCTGATGCGACTGCGCAGCTGCATTATCCAGAGGCATCTGATCTCGATTGAGCCTCTCTCAATCGTTCTTGGAGTGCGGACCAGTCCTCGATAAACCGAAGCGCGATCCCCCGCTCGTCGCAGAGCCGGTGAGCGTATTCGGTCACCTCTTGCAGTGATGCGTGGGGATGACAACGGAGAAACTCAACTGTATTTGCAGTGGGGTTTGATTGCATGGTTTGGCGACGAATAAAAGGCCGTTTCATCCGCCAATCCAACGGAAAGGGGTCGCTTGGCGGTCAACCGGCTGCCAGATGACTTTCAAGGCGCAGATCCGCCACACTCCCCTTCATCGCGATAAATGGCGTGAATATCTTTCCGCGTGGGTGCGCGTCCTTCAACCGTTCCCACTCGTCCATGAACGCGGCGATACGAAGAAAGTTAGACTCATAGCATTGCTCAGCGTGTCGGCGTGCGGCGTCACGCGTGGCCCGAACGGAGCCGATCGTAAAGCGATATGCCTCCAATTTCGGATCAGATGTCATGGTTACAGGATTCGTACTCAATGGGTTAGTCCGTTCTCCGCGATCAATGGCGAAATGCGACGGGACGAGGCCCGGATTACTTTACGGCAGGAGAAAACGATTCGGCCAAAAAGATGCAAGCGACGTACCAGAACAAATCCGTCGGCGAAATTGACTCCAAGACTGACGAACGGTGACTCGCCTCCCGATCGGTACGACGGGCGTGGTCGGGCGCACGCATGTACTGGAGGACGAGTGGCAAAGGAGACATAAGTTTTCAAGCGTCGCGGAATCTCTTCCAGCTAACGCTCCGCCCGTTGATCCTCCCCTTCTCCAACGCCGACGGCGCCAGTCGGTATTAACCACAGCCGTCCGGCGGTACGGTTTCGTACAGACTGGAGATTCGGAACTCGCGCAAATCGTGAACCGACTCAATTGGATGTTGCCATTCTGAACTAAGACGCAGCGCAGGCAGTGTCGCCCCGCTTGAGCTGCTACGCAATTATGTGGTGTCGCGCTCCGATGCATCGAGGTGCGATACAGCCCCGCCTTTTCCTCCCAGTAAAGGCGGGGTTTTTGTTTTTGCTTCCCGTCGAAGCGGAAAAGTCGCAGAATGGATCGCCCACACACTTTACGCGCGGACCGGTTGTCCGTTTCGCATTCACCGTCGAACGAGCAGGATGAGTCGAGGCGGGGGAATTTGCGGATATAACCTTGCCGCCTGCAACGGTTGCGCGGGCGGGGGGAGAACTTCCCTAGCCCGCTTGTAGTCGTTGCCGATACGGAGTGCTAGCCCCGTTTTGCGCAACAGCGCGCGCTTTCTGAGCTTTTGAATGGAGTTGCTAGCATGCTCCGGATTCGCTCTGCATTGATAGCCGGCGCAGTGGCCCTGGCTGCGGTTGTCCCGACACGAGCCGCGTGGTTTCATTGCGTGCACCACGACCTGCATTCCGCTTACCACACCAACAAGATGTGGCCGGAGCCGTACGTGCACCCGGAGCGTGCGGCCGTCAAGGGCCCCTTTGCGGTGATGGAAGTGCGCGGCTGGCAGCGCTACAACCTGTTGGGTGAACACCACTTTGAGGAGGGCCAAAATCGGCTGACGCCGGCCGGCATGCTTCGCGTGAAGTCGATCATGGCGAATTCGCCCCCGCAGTTTAAGTCGATCTTTGTGGACGCTCGACCGACCCCAGCGTCACCTCGTCGCGGATCGACGCGATTCAGCAGGGCATTGTGAGTCTGAACCTGGACGGCGCGCTGCCGTCGGTTCAAGCCACCGACATGGTGGTGGAAGGCTGGTCGAGCGAGTACGTGGATGCGGTCGGCCGGAAGTTTAACGCCTCGATCCCATCGCCACGATTGCCGATGTCGTCGGCGGGTGGTGCGGGCGGCGGTGGCGGCTCGACGCCGTAAGCCGAGAACCGGTCCCGACGTGCGTTCCGAACCCTAAGTAAAGGCAACCAAGTGGCGTGGTCAGGCCCGCGGCCGTTCGGCAGGCTCAGAACAGGCGAGCTCAGCCGAGCGGAGACCGGCGCCACGAGACGGGCTTCGGTGAAACGCACAGATTGCCGGTAAAGTGACCCTGTTTTACCCGGTTGAAACAAAAAGTTCCGGTATTTTCACAAACCTCGCCCACCGGCGCGCATTCGCGTTGACGGGTTTTTAGACAAGGGATAGATTCATCGGTAGCGCCCTATCCGTGTCGGCAGCATGCGGCGGCGCGTGAGTGCGCTTTATAAATTTCTTCCAGTTTAATAATAGTTGGCGCGGATGAGAGCCTCGGAGAACCGGTGTGGAGCTTCGCCGGGAAGCCAATGGCGTGGTGGTGGCTACGCCCGCGAAGTTGAATCTGTTCTTCGAGATCCTCGCTCGTCGGGCTGACGGGTACCATGAGATAGAAACGCTCATGGCGCCGTTGGCCTTGTTTGACACGTTGGTATTTCGCGATCTGGGTCCGTTACAGTCCGACGGTGAAGCGGTGGTGGCGATGGACTGTGAATGGGCGGCCGGTTTGCGGAAGGGGCTAACGGTATGCGGGAACGACGGGCGCGCCGACGACGCGACATTCGGCGTCGGGACAGCCGGCATTGAAAGAAGCGACTTAGAAGAGTTGCCAACGGGAAACGACAACATTGCCGTAAGGGCAATTGAACTACTGCGTCGGCGGGCGGAGTAGAGCGCAAATGCGCTGTCCGGTTGACGAAGCGCATCCCATCGGCCGCCGGCCTGGGCGGTGGTTCCAGCGATGCGGCTGCCGCCCTGGCGGCGGCCAACGTGGCCTGGAATCTCGGCTGGACGAGGGATCGACTTCTGCCGCTGGCCGCAGAATTAGGTAGCGACGTGCCGTTTTTTCTCTACCGCGGTCCGGCCATATGCCGCGGTCGGGGAGAGCAAGTGACACCGGTTGCACGGTTTCGGCGTGTTGTTCGTAGTGGTCGTCCGTCCGCCGCAGGGGCTGCGGACGGCGGCAGTGTATCAGGCGTCGCAGCCGAGCGAGAGTGTGCGATCGGCGGCGGCGATGCTCGAAGGACTATGCAAGCGCGACGGGCGGCGATTGGAGATTTACAACGCACTAACGCCGGCGGCGCGGCGGCTGTCGCCGTGGATTGCGCGTTTGGAGCAGGGGTTTGCCGGGATGGGATGTCTGGCAGTCGGGATGAGCGGCAGTGGGACGAGCTACTTCGGTATATGCCGGAGCGCTCGCCACGCACGATGCGTGTCCGGTCGGTTGCGATCGCGGCAACTTGGGCGTGTGTTCACGGCTGCCTGTGGATAGGGAGTTGTGCTGGAGAAGGAGAACGCCGTGCAAATCACCGAGGTCCGCATCAAGCTCATGGAAGACGGCGGCGAGCGGCTACAAGCGTTTTGCTCGATCACGTTCGACGATTGCTTCGTAATCCGCGATTTGAAGATTATCGGAGGCGCAAACGGGCCATTTGTGGCGATGCCCAGCCGCAAGCTGACAGGCCATTGCCAACAGTGCGGCTGCAAAAATCATCTGCGTGCTGTGTACTGTAACCAG
This sequence comes from Pirellulales bacterium, assembly GCA_963829655.1. GTDB lineage: Bacteria > Planctomycetota > Planctomycetia > Pirellulales > JALHPA01 > JBBDYH01. The sequence continues at coordinate 1,604,150 of CAWHJG010000002.1, read as the reverse complement.
TGCGGCGCGCGGGTGTCGCATCAGGAGCCGGCCGGGCGCGACGACGAAGGGCGAGCCAAGCTGTACGCGGACATCGCGCATCCAATCAACTCGCAGTGTCGGGAAATGATCCAGGACCGCGTGATCCAGGAGTTTTACCAGGAAGTGGAGCGCGCGAAGCAACCGGGTTACAAGTCGCGGTACGACGATTTCGACTACGAAGATCCGCCGCGACCGCATAGCAGGCCCGACCGGCCGCGGACAGACGCCACATCACCGGTCGGGCGGGGGTGCCCAGGCGCGGTCATCGGCGGAGATGGTCAGGCGCGTGGGCCGCATCATCGGCCGGCGCCGCAGCATGCTCCGATGCAGGGGAGCGCCAGCGGTGCGGTGAATAAGACCGCGTCACCGCCGCCGGACGGCGATAGCGAATCGAAGCCGGACTCGTTTGGGGCAGGGATCTTTTGAGGGGGCTGCCAAGTTGTGCCCATCTCTCCAAGTTGTGCCCACCTCTCGCACGGTGAGCAGCCGAGACGGCTGCACCACAACTCATTGCATCGGCAGCGACAGGTCGAGCTCCTTCTCGCCGCGGAGCACTTTCATGCGGACCTTTTCGCCGACAGGCCGGTCGATGAGCGAAGCGATGAGTTGGCTTTCGGACTGACGCTGTATGCGTCCTTCGACTGCGATGAGGACGTCGCCTTTTTCAAAGCCCGCGTGTTTTCCGGCCGCGTGCTGATCGTACTGGCCGACGTGTTTGATTTCTAATGCCAGCCGGTCGCTCGTTAGCTTGCGTCGCTCGCGCTCGTCTGCGCTTAGTTCCTCAAACACCAGCCCACCCGTCACCATTCGGCGGAGCTCCCAAGTGGTGGGGCGGAAGGAAATATCGGATTGACTGCGCCAGCCCTTGGCCAGCTTGAGCGCGACTGTTAGTTGTTCGTCACCGCGCTTGACGACGGCGGGCAGTTCGTCGGACGAGCGGGCGTGATGGAGAACCCATTGCAGATCAGCGGTGGAGATAATCACCTGTCCAGCGAGGGAGACGATTTCATCGTTTGGCTTCAATCCGCCTCGCGCGGCGATCGAGTCCGCCTCGACTGACTGGATTTTAGCGGCGCGGTCAGCGTTCATTTTCAGGCCGAGCACATCCGGAAGCGGGTAGGGAAAGATGACGTGTTCGGGCATTGGCTTGCGGGCTGTTCGGAAGAATTCTCGCTCTGAATCGCGGATTTGGTGGCAATGGATGCAGCTTGCGACGACGTTGCCCTCGTAGTTGAGCTTGTCGGTGTACTTGCCTTTGAGGGCGGGGAGTTCTTCGGGGACGCGGTATTCGATGGGCCGGCCTTGCTTGCCCGCGAGCGAGACACGGTTGGCGGGGTAGTTGTCGTGCATCTTGAGAACGGCGAGCATGGCTGGCGCAGACCGTGCATGGTCATGTCTTCGTCTTCTTCGCGTGGCGAGCGGGTGCCGAAGCGGCCGTAGATGGTTCGGTCCGGGTTCAGGAAGATCGCATGGAATGACTGATCGTAGTCGAACTGGAACAGCGAGAGGTCGAGGTTGTTGGCCTGTACGATCCGGACGCAGACGAACTGGTCAAGTAGGTCGTGGACCTCGTTGTTGCGTTCGAGCGTGAGTTTTTTGTCGAACTTGCTGCAGGCTTCACAGGGGATGCAGCGGAGGACGACTAAGAGCGGTTTGTTGGTTTTCTTCGCGTCTGCGATTCCGCGGTCGAGATCGTTATAGGTCCAGATATTGCTTTGCGCAAGCTGCTCGCGGTCGGTGCGGACCTTCGTGGCGCGATCCTGTGCATTTGTTGTCGAAACGGCAAGCAATAAGAGCGAGCACAATCCGATCGTGCGGGTTACTTTCATAATTGTCACTGCCTAGAAGTGGCGTCCAATTGAGTCTTGTCGCGGCGTAGCCGGACTTGGTGGTCGACGCAGACTGCCATGCGCATCACGATAACCGCTAGTCGGCAACGACGATACCATAGTAGGCTGCAGCGGGTAGGCCGGTCTTTGCCCGTATTAGTGCCGTGAGGCGATCCACCTCGGCGTCGGTGAGCGGCGTGACGTAGCTCTCCGTCGGGCGGCGGGCGATGGTGTAGATCTGCACGAGCTTGATCCGGCCGCCGGCGGCGATGATTTCGTTCAAGCGGTCGCAGAATGCCTGCTGCTCCTCGGTCGACGGCGGCTCGCCGTGCACGCGCATGAAAAGGGCCTGGATCACGATCGGCCGCCTTGCGGGCTGCGGCGGTGATGTTGTCGAGTACTTGCCGGAACGGAATCGTCGTGCGATCGATAAGCTGGTAATACTCGGCGGTGCCGGCATCGAGCTTGGCCCAAATTTCGCCGTTGTTCTCGTCGAGGATTGCCAGGCCGCGCTGCGACGTGCGGCCGGTGGAACATGCTGGCGTTGGTGATCAGCACCATCTTCACGTCGTCGAGGCCGTGCCGCCGCTTGATTTCGGCACAGCGCGGCGATGATTTCGTCGAAGTTTCGGTAGGTCGTGGGCTCGCCGTCGCCGGAGAAGGCGATGTCGTTAAGTCGGCGGAGATGCGGCGGCGTGTCGCGAAACTTCTCGGTCTCGTAGATCGCGCCGGATGCGGCGAGCGTCGAGCATTTCTTCCAGCTCGGCAGCAGGCCGTCGGTTTCGACGAACGTGCGTCTCGCTCTCGTTGGTGCGATCGACCTGGCAGTAGATGCAATCGAAGTTGCAGATCTTGTCGGGGTTGAGGTTCACGCCGATCGAGATCCCCCCCGACCGGCGGCTGAGCACCGGGTAAACAAAGCGGTTGTGCTTCGAACGAGCGCTCGTGCGAGGTGTGGAGCGGGACGAGAGGCGGCGGCGAATGCGACATGCGGCAATTATACCCTCACCCTAACACGCGGCCGGCAGGCAAGGGAACTGGAGCCGGCGGAGCTGCGTGAACTCGTCCATGGTGACGGTGGTCAGCTCGCCGTCTGGACGCGCGAGGATGAATGATGTCGCTATAGACCTTGTCGTCGTAGTTGCGGCGGAAGTGCAGGCCGTGGCGGCGGCGCTCGGTGCGAAGCACCGTACCGGTTGTCGTGCTAGTCCACGCTTGTTGCCGACGATCACCGTGTGGACGACCTCGACGCTTGTCGCCGGGGTTTAGCTGGGTATAGAGGTGGCGGGATTGAGCTTCGGTGGCGGTCATGCGGCGATGGTTCGAGCAATCAAACTTCCTTGGCCTTGATCCAGGGCATCATGCGGCGGAGGCGGCGGCCGACTTCTTCGATCGGGTGGTTCCGCTCGCGGCGGCGCATGGCCTTGAAGGCGGCGGCGCTGGCCTTGTTTTCCAGGATCCATTCGCGGGCGAACTGGCCGCTCTGGATCTCCTTGAGAATCCGCTTCATCTCGGCCTTGGTCTCGTCGGTGACGATCCGCGGGCCGCGCGTGTAGTCGCCGAACTCGGCGGTGTTCGAGACGCTGTACCGCATGTAGTTCAGGCCGCCCTGGTAGAACAGGTCGACGATCAGCTTCAGCTCGTGCATGCATTCGAAGTAGGCCATCTCGGGCTGATAGCCGGCTTCGACCAGCGTCTCGAAGCCGGCCTTCACCAGCTCGCTGACGCCGCCGCAGAGGACGACCTGCTCGCCGAACAGGTCGGTCTCGGTCTCTTCGGCGATCGTGGTTTCGATCACGCCGGCGCGCGTGCCGCCGATGCCCTTGGCGTAGGCCAGGCCGATCTTGCGCGTCTGCTCGCTGGCGCCGGGCTGAGCGCGATCAGGCACGGCACGCCGCCGCCGCTTCTCGAACTCGCTGCGGACCAGGTGGCCGGGGCCCTTCGGGGCGACGAGCACGACATCGACGCCCGGCGGCGGCTCGACCTGGCCGAAGTGGATGTTGAAGCCGTGCGAGCACATCAGCACGTTGCCCGGCTTCGAGGTTCGGCTTGATGTGCTGGCGGTAGACGTCGCCCTGCACTTCGTCGGGCAGCAGGATGTTGACGATGTCGGCCTGCTTGGTCGCTTCTTCGACGCTGACCGGCTTGAAGCCGTGGCTCTTGGCCAGGTCGTAGTTCGGGCCGCCTGGCCGCTGGCCGATGATCACCTTGCAGCCGCTGTCGCGCAGGTTCTGCGCCTGGGCGTGGCCTTGCGAGCCGTAGCCGAGGATGGCGATCGTCTTGCCCTTGAGGACCGAGAGGTCGGCGTCGTTGTCGTAGTAGATCTTGGCGGGCATGAGAGCCAGGTAGAGCGGAGGTGAGTCGGTGAGTTGTGAGTAGATGAGTCGGCCGAGATCAGCGCGCAACGACTCGCGGATCGACGTCTTCGTCTTCGACGTGGATGTCGTCGACGCCCTGCGGCTGCTCGTCGTGGCTGGCTTGCCGCCGCGGACCATGGCGATCCGGCCGGTGCGGACGAGCTCGACGATGCCGTAGGGTCGCATCAGGTCGATGAACGCCTCGATCTTTCTCTCCTGGCCGGAGATTTCGATCATCACCTCCTCGGCGCCGACATCGACGATCCTGCCGCGGAAGATTTCGGCCAGCTCGCGGATCTCGGTGCGGCTTCTGCCGGCGGGCGCCTTGACCTTGATCAGCATCAGGTCGCGCTCGACGTAGTCCTGCGAGCTGATGTCGTCGACCCGCACGACGGTGACGATCTTTTCGAGCTGCTTGCGGACCTGCTCCAGCACGCGGTCGTCGCCGACGACGACGAACGTCATCCGCGACAAGCTCTGGGTCTTCGGTCTCGCCGACCGCGAGGCTAGTCGATGTTGTAGCCGCGCGAGGCGAGCATGCCGGAGACGTGGGCCAGCACGCCGGGAACGTTCTGCACGACTGCGGAAAGGACGTGACGCATCGAGTACTCCATACAGGGTCACCAGCAAAGATAGTCGTGATAGGAAGGCTAGCCGCAAGGCCCGCACCGCCAAGGGGTTTAGGACGCTAGGCAAGTCTACGTCGCGCTCAGTGACGGCGATGCCGGTCGGCGATTCTTGCCGAAGCGGACGACGGTCTGGTAGCTTCGACCAGTCTGCGCCCTTGTCGCCAGAGCCGCCAGGTGCAGGTCGAGGTTCGCGTGAGGGACGAGTCCGCCACCGACGAATTCATCCGCTTGCGCGGCGCGCGCGTTCACAACCTCAAAAACCTCGATCTCGACATCCCGCGCGACAAGCTGGTGGTCATCACCGGGCCGAGCGGGTCGGGAAAAGCTCGCTGGCGTTCGACACGCTGGTGGCCGAGGGGCAGCGGCAGTACATCGAGAGCCTGTCGGTGTACGCGCGGCAGTTCTTCACCAGATGGAGCGGCCCGACGTCGATCTGATCGAAGGCTTGCAGCCGACGGTGGCCATCGATCAGCGCGCGGGGAGCCAAAACCCGCGAAGCACGGTCGGCGACGGTCACTGAGATCTACGACTATCTGCGGGTGCTGATGGCCCGGTTGGGCGAGGCGACCTGCCCGGACTGCGGCGCCGCGATCCGCCCGCAATCGCCGGAGGAGATCCAGGAAGAGCTGCTCGCGTTGCCCGCCGGGAACGAAGTGATGCTGCTGGCGCCGATGGTGCGCGGCCGCAAGGGGCAGCACAAGGAAGTGTTCGCGGATATCCGCAAGGCGGGCCTTATCCGGGCACGCGTCGATGGCGAGGTGATCGACGTCGAGCAGCCGCCGGATCTTGCGCCGCGGAAGAATCACACGATCGAGGCCGTGGTCGATCGCATCGTGATACGCGAGGGCATCGGCGATCGGCTGGCGGAGTCGATTCAGCTTGCACTGTCGACACGGCGAAGGGACGCTTGTCAGTCAGTCACCAAACGGAAGTCGCACGCGGCGGACGATTGGCAGTGACTGAACTTGTACAGCACACTCAACGCGTGCCCGGAACTGCAAGCGCAGCTTCGAGGAGATCGAGCCGCGCACGTTCAGCTTCAATAGCCCGTATGGCGCTTGCCCGGTGTGCGAAGGACTGGGCACGCGCGTCGAGTTCGATCGGGAGCTGGTTCTTGCCGGATTTATCACTGTCGTTGGCGAACGGGGCCGTCGCGGCCTGGAAAGGGGCATCGGCCGCGGCAACTTCGAGCGATACAAAAAGCCGATCGATCGATTTCTGGCGCGCGAATCAAGCTCCGCTGGGACACGCCGCTGCGAACAATGGAAACCGGCGATGCTTGAGAGCTTTTGGCGAGGCGACGAGTCATTTCAGGGTCTATTAATTCTGTTGGAAAAAGAGTATGTCACGGCAACTCGACCGCAAACGCGCGACCAGGCTCGAAACCTTCCGCGGCGAAGTGGTGTGTGCCGCTTGTGGCGGGGCGCGTCTGCGGCCCGAGGCACGCAGCGTGCGTTTTGGCGGCAAGGCGATCCATGAAATCTGCCGCTTGTCTGTCGTGCAAGCGGGCCGAGTTCTTTGCAGCGGTCGAGGTCCATCCTCACGATGCGCCGATCTACGAGCCGCTTGGCCGACGAAATCCGCAAAGCGGCTCGATTTTCTGGATCAGCTGGGCCTGGCATACCTGACGCTCGAGCGCCCGCCGACACGCTCAGCGGCGGCGAGCTGCAGCGCGTGCGGCTGGCGACGGGCATCGGCTCGGGCCTAGTCGGCGTTTGCTACGTGCTCGACGAGCCGTCGATTGGCTTGCACCCGCGCGACAACGGCCGGCTGATCGCGTCGCTTCGCGAGCTGCAGCAGCAAGGCAACACGGTGATCGTGGTCGAGCACGACGAAGCCACGATGCGCGCGGCAGACGTGCTCTGATCGACATCGGGCCGGGCGCCGGCGATACACGGCGGGGAGATCGTCGCGCATGGGGACGCCGGCCGAAGTGCAAAGCAATTCGGCGCTCGATCACGGGCAAATATCTTGTCGGGCGAGCTATCGCATTCCAGTGCCGCCGGCGAGCGCCGAAGAGTTTCCAAGACGCGATCGATCACGATCGAAGGCGTTACGACGAATAACCTGAAGAGATGTCGAGGCACGCTTTCCGCTTGCGCGCGTTTACGTGCGTCACTGGGGTAAGCGGATCGGGGAAAAGCTCGCTGGTCAACGCCACCTTCGCCAGAGCCGTCAAGCGGCAGGTCTGACCGGCTTTGGCGCGAAGCCGGGTCCGCATACAAGCCTGCGCGGCGTGAACCAGATCGACAAGTTCGTTGAGGTCGACCAGTCGCCGATCGGCCGCACGCCACGAAGCAACGCGGCGACATATACCGGCCTGTTCGACGAAATCCGCACGCGTCTTCGCCGGCACGCGCGAAGCAAAGGCAGCGGGGGTACAAGGCGGGCCGCTTCAGCTTCAACAACAAAGGCGGCCGCTGCGAAGAGTGCCAGGGGCAGGGCGTGCAGCCGCATCGAGATGAACTTTCTTGCCGGACCTGTATGTGATCTGCCCCGTTTGCCGCGGCAAGCGGTTCAACGAACAAACGCTGGCGGTGAAGTACAAGGACCGCTCGATCGCCGACGTGCTGGCGATGAGCGTTGATGAGGCGGTCGCCGTTCTTCGAGAATTTCGCGGCCATCGAGCCGGCTGTTGGCCAGCTTGCGGCACGTGGGCCTGGGATACCTGACGCTGGGGCAGCCATCGACGACGCTTTCCGGAGGCGAGGCGCAGCGGATCAAGCTGGCCACCGAGCTGGCGCGCGTGGACACGGGCAATACGCTGTACGTTTTCGATGAGCCGACGACCGGACTGCACTTTGACGACGTGCGGCGGCTGTTGGAGGTGCTCCAGCGGCTGGTCGATCTGGGGAACACAGTGATCGTGATCGAGCACAATCTGGACGTGATGAAGACCGCCGATTGGATCATCGACCTGGGGCCCGAGGGGGGCGAAGCAGGCGGATATATCGTCGCCAGCGGCACGCCCGGAGGAGATCGCGGCGATGGAGGGGAATCACACCGGGGCGGCGCTTAGGGAGGTGCTGGGGTAGGGTTCAAGAGGGGTACGAACGCTGAAGCGCTTTTGAGGGGTCGGGGGTTTTTGGAGACATTTGGATCGGGAAAACAAGGGGTTTTTGCGAGGTGCAATGAACCACTCAGCACGGAATTGAGGTGGTGCGAGTATTTCCCGGGGAATATGCAGGGTTTTGATGAGTCAAAAAGAGGAGGGGGCGGGCGGCAGGCGGAGCAGCGGGCCTTGTGGACCGATTCACCGTATACTATTCATTAGTACAGTACTTAGCCTCAGGCGCCGTGTTATGCAGCGGTTGGCAACGCTGGCGTGAATACGACGATAAAAAGTGAGCAACGTTCCAGATCTACTTGCGGCGCAAAACACAGCCACCCGCCGCGAGCGCTAACAGCACAGCAAGTAGCCACGTGCCTGGTTCGGGCACGGCGGCGACGCCGTTGGCTTCGCCACCGAGTGGGGCGCCTTGGAAGAAGAACGCCTGGTCGACGACGGTGTAGTCGTCGAAGTTGATGACGCCATCGAAGTTGATGTCGCCGGTTGCCCAACCCAGGTTCGGGATTAAACCGAAGAATGCGTTGTCCATGCCCACGTAGTCGTCGAAGCTGACCAGGCCGTCCAGGTTGCCGTCGCCGATGTAGGTGTATTTTACGAGCACATCGTCGGGCGTGACTTGCTGGTCGCTAAACGATATGTATGACGAACCCGGCAATCCGGTGAGGACGTCGATATCTGAGTTGCGGATCACACCTAGTCCAACCAAGTCAAACCCGCTGGCGAGGTTTGCGGTACGTGCGGACGAACTGGCGATACCAGGTCCGTCCCACTTGGTGATGAAGTTTTCGTCGAGGCCGTTTTGAGCGCTCTTGATCTTTGCCTGGATCTCGGCATAGAGCGCGTCTTCGTCTCGGGCGTGGCACGCACGATAACATCGTTGTCGGTGAGGTCGAACGTAGCGCTGGGGTCGATTGAAAATCCGCCGGACACGTGAACTGGAATTGAAACACCAGGGTAGGCCACCAGTTTTTCACCGGCGCCCAGATTCAGGCCGAGAATTCGGCCGTCGGGTTGTATTTGATTCTTCGTAACCGCAATGTTAGCTAGGCCTTCAGTGCCTCGTGTATCGGCAAAGCTGAGATCAATACCGGGATGCCAGGAATAGCCAAAGTTCGCATGGGTTAAGTTCTGCGCGACGAAGTTCCACCCGGAGAGGTCGTTGCTTCCAAGATTGATTCCGGCCAAATCCTTGGCCTGGTAACTGGCGGTCGAATAGAGCTGCTCCGCAGTGAAACCTCGGTGAGTTGTGTAACCAAAGCTCGCGCCGCGAACCACCGCGCCAGTCAGGTCGGCATTGGTCAGTTTTGCGGAGAGGTTAGCATCGGTGAGATTCTGTTCTCTGAAGTTCCAACCCGAAAGGTCATTTTCCGAAAGCTTGATTCCCGTCAAATTCTTGGCCTGGTAGCTGGCAGTCGAGTAGAGCTGGGACGCCGTAAAACCACGACCAGTGGTAGTGGAAAAACTTGTGCCGTTCACAATGGCGTCGGTCAAGTTGGCGTCGAACAATTCAGCTAAACGTAACTCCGCGCCCGTGAGATTGGCCCTTGTCAGGTTAGCGTTGTGAAGATAACACCAACTCAAGGATGCGTCCGTCAGGTTGGCATCCATCAGATTGGCATCGATCAAGTTCTTGTTATGAATTCGCACACGCGTCAGATTTGCACCGGCGAGATTGGCGCCAGTCATAGTCCCCCCAAAAGCCGCGCCTGTGAGGTTCTGCCCACTAAAATCCCAGCCGGTGAGGTCTCCACCAAGACCGATTCCTTGCAAATCCTTGATTTGATAACTGGCTGTAGAGTAGAGCTGCGCAGATGTGATATTTGAAAGTCCGGCACCGCGGACGATTGCACCGAAAAATTGGCGTTCGCTAAGCTTCTCCAGATAGTCGCGCCGGTGAGATTTGCTTGCGAAAAATTGGCGTTGGTCAACGTTGCATCGTTGAATCTCGCTCCTTCAAGGTTCTGCGAGGCGAAGTCCCATCCGGTCAGGTCGTTTTGCGGAAGCCTGATGCCCCGCAAGTCCTTGGCCTGATAGCTGGCGGTCGAATAGAACTGAGCAGATGAAAATCCATTGGCGATTGCACCGCTCAAATCTGTTCCACGAACGACGGTCCCAGTGAAGTCGGCATTGGTCAAAGTCGAGGAAGACAGGTTTGCATTCGTGAGGTTAGCACTGGAGAGATTGGCGCCGGTTAAGTTGGTGTTCTTTATGGTCGCTGCCGTAAGATTGCGCCTGTTAGATTGGCGTTGGTCAAGGAGGAGTCGCTGATTTGGGCATTCGCCAAATCAGCATCTGTAAGTACAGCATTTGTCAGGGACGAGAACTCGATCGTGGCGTTAAGCTTGGCGCCAGTCAGATTGGTATTATTCAGCGTCGTAGTGTGGAAGTGCGCGCCCTCGAGGTTGCTCGCCGCCAGGTTGGCATCAGTCAGGTTTGAGTTGGACAGATTTGCGCCCTCGAGGTTTTGCGCGCTTAAGTCCCAACCTGTGAGGTCGTTTAGAGCAAGTCCAATTCGTGCAAGTCCTTAGTCTGGTAGTTGGCGGTTGAGTAAAGCTGGGCGGGCGTGAAACCACGTGCGGTGACGTTCGCGAAACTGACCTCGCGGATGGTCGCATTGGTGAGGTTGGCGTCGGTCAGGGTTGCCGACGTTAGGTTCGCGAAGCTGATGTTGGCCCCACTGAGGTTGGCATTAGTCAAGTTCGCGTTAGTTAGGTTCGTGCTCTCCAAGTTTGCCGCAGACAGGTTCGCATTGAAAAAATTCGCACGTTGGGCGTTCGATCGATGGAGACTAGCCTCCATTAGATTCTGATCAGAAAAGTTCCAATTAGAGAGGTTGTTAAGTGCCAGCTTAATTGCGCATGTCCTTAGCCTCGTAGCTACTCGTGCAATAAAGATGGTACGACATAAATCCGTTCGAGGTTGTGGCAGAAAAGTCTCGCCTGCGACCACGGCCCCCAACAGATTGGCATTCCCTAGGGACGATAGCTCCAGAATTGCTTCGGAGAGGTTAGCCCCACTCAGGTCGGCTCCGTTCAGGTTTGCACGCCGCAACAGCGCCTTTTCCAACCAGCTATTTTCAAAGGAAACTCCCCTCAGATCGGAGGAAAAAAAGTCGGCAAAGCGCAGATTGCGTTGCTCGGTGTTCCAGTTTGGTAGCTGGATACCCGGTCCCGGAGTGATGGATTCGGTCCCGGGAATTAACGCACCATTGTCCCAGCGGAAGATGTCTGCGCGGGCAGGCGATTCTGCCGCAACCAGCAGTGCCAGTCCGAATATCGAGAGCTTAAAGCCAACACGCACCTTACGGGTTCTCCGTAACAACAAGTTTCACTACGCTGGGGCGGCCCCGCGAACCGGACACATGCCCTATCGCAAGAAAGCAGGAGAATTTTATCGTGATTTCCCAGGCCGATTATTGCAAGGATGGGGCCTGGCTCGCAACTACCGAATTGACAGTACCGTCTACGAGACGATCACCGGCAGTGAGTGATTAGCTTGTGGAAGCGTGATAAACGCGGCGGGTTTCCACACCGAGTGTTTGCAGGGGAACCAACAGGACGGCCCAAGAAGTACAGCGCGATGTTTTATGAGAGAAGCGCGCGTTCCCTCCGGGGCTCCTGAGGGGAGGGTTTGCGCAGGTTTGATACCAGGGGCTTAGGTACCTGGCTATCACATGCCGCTGCGAGTGCAGCTTTCGGCAATAGCTGGCGCGAATTAACGAATGGCGTGTTCTTGTCATGCACGGGGTGCATGACCTACAGGACTCTGGCGCAAAACACAGCCACCCGCCGCGAGCGCTAACAGCACAGCAAGTAGCCACGTGCCTGGTTCGGGCACGGCGGCGACGCCGTTGGCTTCGCCACTGAGTGGGGCGCCTTGGAAGAAGAACGCCTGGTCGACGACGGTGTAGTCGTCGAAGTTGATGACGCCATCGAAGTTGATATCGCCGGTGGCCCAGCCAAGGTTCGGGATCAAACCGAAGAAGGCGTTGTCCATTCCGACGTAGTCGTCGAAGCTGACCAGGCCGTCCAGGTTGCCATCGCCGATGTACGTGTACTTCACCAGGATGTCGTCGGGCGTTACGGCCTGGCCGCTGAACGTGGTGTAAGACGAACCCGGCAGCCCAGTGAGGACATCGATATCCGAGTTGCGAATCGCGCCAAGACCGACCAAGTCAAAATTTGAGGCAACGTTGGCGTTTCGCGCCGCCGAGCTGGTAATGCCGGGCCCGTTCCAGTTCGTGATGAAGTTGGCATCGAGACCGTTTTGGGCGGAGACGATGTCTGCCTGGGCGGCGGCGTGAACGGCGTCCTTGGTGGCGGCAGAGGCGCGGATGATCAGATCGTTGTTGGTGAGATCGAGGATGCCGCCACTATCCACGTCGATCGTTCCGACCGCCGAGGCGCCGGCGTCGCCGCCGTTGGGACGTACGGTTGCTTTGGCCGTTGGCCCACTGACGATCAAGCTGCCTTGGCGAATGTGATCGGCGATGAGAGTCCCGGTGCCTAGCAGGTTTGTTGTTCCGCCGCCGTCGATTGGACCCACGACGACCGGACCTTCGGTCTGCAGCGTGGCGCCGGTAGCCACCGTCACGGCGTTGTTGGTCGTGAGACTTGCGGAGGGGGCGACGTATACTCGCCCGGCTTGAATATCCGTCGAACCGGTGTAGTTGACGGCACCAAAAAGGAACAACGTTGCGGGCCCCGTCTTGGTGACCGATCGCGGGCCACCGGTTTCGCTGATATTGCCGTTGAGCGTCAGGTCTCCGGTGCTGTTGTTGAGCGACGTGAACTCCACATTGCCGGCGAGCGTGATGTTGCTGCCGACGGTCGAGGGGTCGGCGCTGGCATTGCCGATTCGATTTCCACCGTTAAAGATCATCGGCCGTGTGATTGGCCCAGTGAGATTGAAAAACTGCGCGGTGGTTCCGGGGTTGTAGGTAATCGTCGTGTCGGTCGTTACGACGTCTTCGATGGACGACACCGTTTCAATTGCAAATACGCCCTCGTTGATGACGATGTTGCCATCGCTTACAAGAGTACCCACCAATGAGAACTGATTGGAGCCATTTTTGGTGAGCGTGAAGCCGCCGAGGTCCAAATTCGAGCCAACGCCCCGGATATCAAACCGGCCGGTACCGCCGACGGTCGCATTCGCCGACAGCCGGATCAGTTGGAAGGCATTGAGCTGTGCCGCGGTACCGCTGTGTGTAATCGCGCCAGTGCCGCCAACCCCGGTGCCGGCAATCACGAATTGCTTGCTGCCGAAGTTGAGGTTGCCGCCGGCGTTGCCGGCAAGGTCAATGGCGGCGCCCGGGTTGACGGTGACCTGAAAGCCGGAGATGCTTCCGAGCGACGAGCTGCCGCCAGCCGCGTTGGTGACCACGACGGTGCCATTGCTGACCAGCGTGCTGCCGAAATAGGTATTCGCCCCACTGAGGGTGGTCGTTCCAGTTCCGGTATGCCGCAGTTCGCCAGCGCCATCGATCGGGTTCGAGAACGTCGAGGCGCCGGTGCGGTTGATTTCCAAAACAGCGTTGTTGGTCACCGCACCGCTTCCAATTGTCCCGGTGCTTGTGAGTTCCAGAACTCCCGAGTTGATTAACGTCGCGCCGGAATTCGTGTTGTTGTTCGAAACGGTTAGCTTTCCGAGACCGTTCTTGAGAATGCCAACCGAACCGCCGATGCTGCCGGCGCCGGTGAACGTATAGTCGTTGCCCTGACTGTTGTTGACTTCTAGCGAGCCGGGAAGGACCGACCCGACGATCGTGATAGTGCGATTGGTTGGGCCATCGCCGAAGACTACCGTGTCGTTATTGAAGAATTTTTCAGCGATTGCTCCATCCGTCCAATTGGTCGTCGTATTAATGTCCCAATTCCCATTGCCGGCGGTGCCTGTCCAAGTGAGCGCTTTCGATCCGCCCGTAACCGTGAGCTTGAGCTCCGTGGGAGTGCTCGTAGTATCCAGCGCATAGCTTGCCGGTCGCGTAAGCGGATCGACAAATGGCGTGAGCGTCGGCGTCGCGGCGTAGGTAATGGGGCTGGTGCTGGTCAGGACGGTGTAGGTGCCCGCCATGCCGCCGTTCGGTGTGATCGTCGAGGCGGCCGTAAAGTTCGCGGCGCCGTTCACTCTGATCAAGTCGCTTCCGGCGGGATTGACTAAGTTAAACTTCAGGTCGCCGCCGTTTACCGTGAGGCTGCTCATCGCGAGCGTACCGATGCTGCCCAGAGCGCTTGATTCACCGGGCGCGATGCTGCCGCCGGCGGCGATCGCCACGTTTCCGACGAGCCCAGTGAATCCGCCATCGCCGGCGCCGGATAGTGTGCCGCCGCTGTTGACCGCCACCGAACCGTTGATGTCGAGCGAACCGGTGACGGAAAGCGTGCCGGCATTGATCGTAGTTGCGCCGGTATAGGTGTTGGCGCCGCCGAGCGTTTGAATGCCGGTGCCGATCTTGGTAATTGCAACCTTAGCACCGCCGTGGCCCAAGGCGCGGTCAAGGTAATTGGCGTCGTGCCGCCGTTTGGATCCGGCAGGTTGACTGTGGCGGCGAGGTCCGAATCGCGAATGATACCGTCGAACCGGGCGGTTTGATCGAACCCGCCGACGGTGAGCGTGGCAGTACCCGCCGTGACCGAGTACGTCTTGAAACCTGGATTGTTCGGGTCGTCAATTACGGTGGCGGTAAAGCCGTTGTTCTCGATCGTGTTGTTGATCGGGGCGGCCGAAAGCGCGGTCGATAGGCCATTGATCGTCTCATTGAATCCGTTCATGTCTAGTAGGATTGGGCTGCTCGTGTTTCCGGTGTTACCGAATTGAACGTTGCCCTTACCAGGCCCGTGCGGGATGACCTCGTTTTTCGCCAGACGCAGGCGCGTGGTGCTGGCCGTACCGCCCGTTCGGCCGATTAAGTTTGTGTTTCCGCTCCAGTCGTTCGCGGTGTTGCTGATGACGAAATTGGTCGCAATGCTCACAGCGGAGCCGATGTCGAGGCTGAATGGACCGGTGATCTTGCCGGAGAGCAAGTTACCCGGATCGACGTAGAGTGTCGTTCCGTCGGGGTTAATTGCGTTGTAGGCCGCGGCATTGCCGCCACCGATGCGGGCATCGCCGCCGAGTGTGATCTGGCCCGAGACGATTGAGCGTGCACCCAGGCGTATGGCGCCGATGCCTTCCTGATTCGTCCCGTTGCCGGAGATGGTCAGATTGTTGGGAATGGGAGCATTCTGCGCGGTGTTGGCAATCGCGCCAGGAATCGCTCCCGGACCGGTATACACGGCGGTGCCGTTAATGCCCGAGAGGAACAGGTACGCGCCCGGAGCGACAGTCACGGGGCCCGATCCGAGGCCGTCCGGGTTGCCGACGGTGAGGTCGGCGCCTCCCAGCGGGTTGGCGATTCGGCCGACTTCGCTTCCCGCCAATTGGAATCGCCCTTGGTTAATAAACGTTCCGCCGGAGTAGGTGTTGTGTCCATCAATCTTTACGGAGGACACCGAAGTCTTAACCAAAGTCACAACGCCGCCGGGGCCATTATCAACAATATTGGCCATGATGTTCAGCGTGCCGTTGTTGTTGTCTACCTCATTCGTCGTGAGAACGATCTCGCCCGGAGTGCCAAGAGTAGGGCCTCCCGCAGTGAGAAAACCGACTTGCGCCGGAGTGGCAGTGCTGGCCGTACCGTTGCCAGTCATCGTGGCATCGGCACTGCCGCCGATGTAAAGCTGGTTGTTGCCGTTAGCCTGCTTAAAGATGCCGCCGAACTTGCCCAGACGCAGCGTGTTGCCGGTGCCGATCACGAGTGTGTGATTAGCGCCGCCGGTGGTGTAGGCGAGCGTGTTGATGTCGGTGGTCGTGCCGGCGTTCTCCAAGTCAACGCGGAGGAGGGTTGAAGTCGCCGAGCCGGTGAATTGAACATTCTTGTCCGCGTTGGCGAGGATTCCGGCATCATTGCGCAGAAGAGTATTGTTATCGCCGATAACGTACGCTGGGGCTGCAACGTGCACCGTATACGGAACGATCTTGCCGGTACCATCCACTGTGGCGTAGGCGTTCCCCTTCGTGATTCCTCGGCTTACGTCCGGAGTACCGGCCACGGCCCAGCCGCCGAGAATGCCGTTGGTGGTGGCGACGGTCGTGGTTGTGTTCACCGTGCCGTTGGCCGCACCGGTCGGGATGACGACCGTGGCGCCAAGCGTGTGAGTCGGCGCCGAGGTTGAGCGTTGCGGTGCCGCCGGCGCCGTTGGTGACGTTAATGACCGAGCCATAGATGTCGATGTTCGTGTTGGCGAATGTCTGGACGTTATTGGTTGCCGCCTTGCCGCTCATGGTCAGAGTGGCGTTGTTGTTCTGACCAAGACCCGCCGTGGCGCCGCCCATGATCAAAGTGGAAGCGGGTGCGATGATGTTCGTGACCGGCGTGGCGGCCGCGGTATCCGCGAAATTCAGAGTGAGCGCACCGTTTCGTACGGCGGTGGGCCCGGTGTAGGTGTTGGCGCCCGAAAGCGTGAGTCCGCCAAAGCGGAGCTTCGTCAGGCCGCCGGCGCCAGCGGCGTTGTTGGCGATTATGCCGCCATAGCTCAATGTCGTTCCGCTATCGACATTAATCGTGCCGGAGCCGCCGCCGGCGCTCGGCCCGATCGCGATTCCACGATTGGCGTTGATCGTGAAGGTGGCGGTGGATTGAAGCGTTGCACCGTCGTTGATGATGATTTTGCCCGGCGTCGCAGCAACCGGCGCGGCGCCCAGGTTCGTGTCGGAGCTGACACGAAGCGTGCCGTCGGCGATGTTTACCGAGCCTGTGAAGGTGTTCGAAGCGCCAAGCGTGAGCGTGCCGTCGCCGAGCTTGTTGATCCCAAAGCCGCCCGAGACGACCCCGCCGAGGGTTAGAAAAGCGCCATCGGCCACGGTCACATTCGGCGAAAGCGCCAGGATCAACGGCAGGTTAATCGTCTGTGTGAGAATCGGCGTGTTATCGGTGATGTTGCCGCCGAGAGTGATCGAGTTGCCACCGAGCGTGAATGCGCCGGCGGTGGGCGCGAAGGTAATTCCGTCGAACTCGGTGCCCGCGGCGAAATTGTTGTTGGGCGTAAGCCGCGCGAAGGTGTTAAAGATCAGCGAATCGTTCGCGACTGGCGCGACGCCGCCGACCCAGTTGAGCGGCGTGGTCCAATTGTTGTTGTCGCTGGCGCCGCTCCAGGTACGGTCAGCGGCAAAAGATGTTGTTGTCCCCAGGGCGAATACGCAGCTCAACGCGAGCTGACCGAACGCGGCGAAGTAGTTTCGCATGATTGTTCCAAGCCTTGTTGCGCAGTGGAGTTGATGGGCGAGCGTTCGCGCTTTAGATCGGCGCAACCTGGTCGCCGAAAATTATTGCAGTAACCATCTACCTTATAGGGAGTTGCGACGATTGCAAGCGACTGGCATGGATTTTTTCTGACAGTTGTGAAGTAGTCGGCGGAAGCGTGACGAGCGGTGGGTTTCCAGGTAATGTGTTTGCATGGGAACCAACAGGACGGCCCAAGAAGTACAGCGCGATGTTTTATGAGAGGCGCGCGTCCTCCGGGGCTCCTGAGGGGAGGGTTTGCGCGGTTTGATACCAGGGGCTTACGCCCCTAGCTATTTCATGCCGCTCTCGGCAGCTCCGGAAGCACGCCGGCGAGATTTGACGCATGGAGTGCTCCCGTCATGCGCGGGTGCTTGACCTACAGGGACTGTGGCGCAAAACCCAGCCACCCTCCTCAGCGGCACAACACAGCCACCGCCGTGTTTTGCAAAGGTTGGCAACGCTTGCGTGACTTGAACATTTACGGGTCAGTCACGCGAGACGGTTTCTTGCGGCAGCAAAACACAGCCACCCGCCGAGGACCACCATGATCCACGTCGCTGGTTCGGGGACGGCGGCCGCGGCGCGATCTGCACCTAGCGGAGTGCCTTGGAAGAAGAACGCCTGATCGACGACGGTGTAGTCGTCGAAGTTGATGACGCCATCGAAGTTGATGTCGCCGGTGGCCCAGCCAAGGTTGGGGATCAACCCGAAGAACGCGTTGTCCATGCCGACGTAGTCGTCGAAGCTGACCAGGCCATCCAGGTTTCCGTCGCCGATGTAGGTGTATTTTACGAGCACATCGTCGGGCGTTACGGCCTGGCCGCTGAAGGTGGTGTATGACGCACCTGGCAAGCCGGTGATGACATCGATGTCCGAGTTGCGGATTGCGCCGATGCCGACCAGGTCAAATCCTGAGCCGACGTTGGCGGTGGCGCCGCGGAGCTGGTCAAGCCGGGGCCGTTCCAGTTGGTGATGAAGTTTTCGTCCACGCCGTTTTGGGCTGCGGCGATATCAAGTTGAATCGCGGTGTGGACGTCGTTTTTGGTAGCCGCCGTGGCGCGAACGACGAGATCGTTGTCGTTCAGATCAAGCACTGATGTGCCGCCGCTGATATCCAAGGAACCGATGATGGAAGTCCCTGCGTCGGCGCCGTTTGGCCGAATCGTCATACGGGCGCCTTGCCCTTGAACGGCCAATCCGTTGGCGAGCCGGACGTGGTTAGCTGTGACCGTGCTGGCAGCGGACCCGCTGACATTCATGCCGCCGTCGCCGGCAATGTTGCCGACATTCGCCGTACCCTCAAAGACCTGTAGCAGGCCGGTCGCGGCGATGTTCACGGTGTTGTTGCTGTCGATCACTCCGCCTGCACCAACTACAAGGTTTCCGTGTTCGATGTTCGTTGTGCCGAGGTACGTATTTGCTCCAGATAGCTGCCAGACGCCATCGCCACGCTTGCGGAGATGCTGGACTTGCGTGTCGGTTCCGTTGAGGATTCTGCCGGAGACGACGCCGTCGCCGTCGCCGGTTAGATTCAGAAAACGGTCGAGCGTCGCGAGTGTCTGTGCAATGTTGGAGGTGATGGTAAAGATGGAGCCTTCGTTAGACTGAAGGTTGTATTCGAATCCCCCCGCCACGAGACTGATTGGCCCGGTTAAGGTGTTCTCGCCGGTGACGCTGACGATGTGAGGAATGAGCGCGGTGCCCGCCTGGCGTGCGCCGAGGTTGATTGGCTCGGCTGCGTAGGCCGCGCCGGCGGTGAGCCAGAGCTGGCCGCTGCCGCCAACATCGCCTGGGATTGCGGTGTTGCCGGTCGTCGCGCCGAGGGCGTCAATCGTGGGGGCCTTGAGAATACCCTCGCTGATGGTGGTGACGCCGCTGTAGGTGTTCGCGCCGTTGATGATCCACGTGCCGGGGCCGGTCTTGGTGAGGCCGGTGGTTCCGCCGGCGTCATCGACGACGGCCGACGACAGAGTATTGTCGCCGGCGTTCGTGCCTTGGAGCGTGAGCGTGCGGTTGCCGCCGCTGGTGCCGATCGCGCCGGTGTTGGCGAATACAAGCGGACCAGCGCCGTTCGCTTCAATCCGCGCGTTGCCGATGCGGAAGAGCCGGTCGGTGGTGACGCCGGGTCCGACGTATCGCAGCGTTCCGTTCGTGCGGATGTGCAAGTTGGCAGCGTCGCTCGTGGATTGACCGATCGAGCTGGCAACGCCGCCGTTTGCAAGGTCGTCGATCACGAGGATGCCGGAGTTGATCGTGGTCGAGCCGGTGTAGGTGTTGGCCTTGGTGAACTCGATCGTGCCGCCGGCGCGTTTATCGACGCTGCCGGTGCCGCTGATCAGGTTATCGACGACGAGCGCGGTATTGCGGTTGAACTGCAAAGCGGGGGTCGCGGGATCGACGTTGAGGATGATGTCGCCGGTTCCCAGGGAGCCGGTGGCCGTGTTGTTGCCGAGCTGAAGCGTGCCGCCGTTGACGGTGGTCGTGCCCGTGAAGCTGCCGTCGCCGACGAAGGTGAGGATTCCTGCGCCGGCTTTTTCGAGGCTGCCTGAGCCGCTGACGGCGCCGCCGAGCGTCATGGGATCTGCGGTTATTGAACGCGAGCGTGCCGGCGTTAACGGCGATCGGACCGGAGAAGTCGTTCGTGCCGACGATCGACGAGCCATTGGCGATCGTGAGCCGGCCGGTCCCGTTCTTGGTGACGCCGGTCGTGCCGGTGATTTTCCCGAAGCCGACGAACGAGTAATCCTGCGCCGCATTGACCGTGATCGATCCGGGGGTGACCGTGCCCGCGACTTCGACTGCAGGAGTGTTCGAGCCAGTATCGTCGAAGGTCACGTTGTCGAGGTCGATGAACTTGTCCGGGTTTGCGCCGTTCTTCCAGTTGGCGGTTCCGTTGACATCCCAGACGTTTGTGAGGCCGTCGCCCATCCAGACGAGATTGGCTGCGTTGCCGGTGACCACGAGGTTCACCTGGTTTGGCGTGGCGGTGCTGAGCGCGACGGACTGTCGCGGGGAGCCAAAGCTGGTGAAGAGGTTGGATGCGTCACCGGTGAGCGTGCCCGCGTAGTTGAGCAGACGGTAGCTGCCGTTGGCCAGGGCGCCGGCGATGGGGTTGATTGCGATGGTAGTCTGACCGCCAAGCGAAAGGTTGCCGCCGACGTTGATCAGATCGTTTATGCCGCCGCCCTCAGTGGTGACGTTGGCGAGATCGAAGCGGAGGATGCCGTTGCCGTTGAGGTTCAAGTGATTGCCGATCGCGAGGGTGCCGGCGGTGGTGTGCGTGGCGACGGTGATTGTCGATCCGCTGTCGGTCAAGTTGCCGAGAATCGTGGCCGATCCGGTTAGCGTCTGCGCCGCGGTGCGATTCAAGCCGGCGGTGGCGGAGACATCGAGGGTCGTGCCGGCCGACATGGTGATGTTCGGCGAGGCGTCGAGCGGGGCGCCCGCGGCGACGACGAGCGAGCCTCCGTTAATGTTTGTGTCGCCATCAATCGAGATTGTCGCGTTGTTGAACGTCCAGTCGCCGGCGCCGTCCTTGCGAATCATCCAGGGGCCGGTGGTTGTCGCGCCGCGCACGAGATTACCCGTTAGCTCGCCCTGGCCAGCGCCGAGAGTCGCAATGTGCGAACGGCGGTGTTGCCGGTGTTGTTGTTGATGTCGCCGCTGATTGTCAGCTTGTCGGCGGCCGATTCGATGCCGTACTCACCGCCGCCGGTTGCAAGGTTTATCGGCCCGGTCCAGGTGTCGTTGCCGCTGAAGTTGCTCAGGTGGACGGGGCTGGACCCGGTCAAGCGGCCGCCAAAGTCGAGGCGCTCAGCCGCGAAGGTGACGCCTCCGGTCAGCTCGAGACGGCCGCCACCACTGGTGGGCACCAGCGTACGTCCGGCGACGTCGCCAAGGGCATTGGCTGTGGAGGCGCGAAGTATCCCAGCGTCCACGCCGATGCGACCTCCCCAAAGCGGGCTGTTGCCGGCGACGTGCAGGATGCCAGCGCCAATCTTAGTGATATTGCCGCCGGCGGCAGTCGTGTTGCCGGTTCCCTCGAGGGTGCCGTTGAGGAACACGTCGTT
This sequence comes from Pirellulales bacterium, assembly GCA_963829655.1. Classification (GTDB taxonomy): domain Bacteria; phylum Planctomycetota; class Planctomycetia; order Pirellulales; family JALHPA01; genus JBBDYH01. The sequence goes on along the minus strand of CAWHJG010000002.1, from coordinate 1,582,849 downwards.
AGGTCCATCGACGGAGAGGCTGCGGCCGGTGGTGTTGGCGTTGTCGCCGATGTTAATTGTGCCATTGAGCACGAGATCGCCAGCGGTGCTGATGATCCGTCCGCGGCGAATGATCACGGGAACGTTAAACGTCTGGGTTTCGGCGCTGTTGTTGGTGATGTCGCCGTTGACGGTGGTGCTGCCCATCGTAATTGAGTTGGCGCCGCCGAAAACGAAAGCACCCGCGGTGGCTGGGAATTGGATGTGGAGCGGATTGATGGGCAAGCTGACATTGGGCGTCAGACGGACGGCGCCGCCGAATTGCAGGGTTGCCACCGCGCCGCCGAAGTTTGGAAGCGTGTCGTTGTCCCAGTTCTCGGGATTTTCAAGGAAGTCGTTGACGCCGCCGCCGTCCCAGATTTCGCCGGCGCTGGCGCAGGGAACTAGCAGCGCGAGCATGCCGATCAAGAGTCCGCAAACGTGGAAAACTCGAATTGCCAAAGGCATAACTATCTCCCTCCCGCCGTACCGCGTACTTGAGGTGGATGGCCGGTGGTTCACTCTCGTGATGGACTGCTTATCCCGTGACAAACCCTCACCTTATTTAGAGTTGCGACGATTGCAAGCGACCGGCGCGGGCTTTCTCTATTGATTGTGAATTAGTCGGTGCGAGCGCGAGGCGTGGCGGGTTTCCACAGCGAGTCTCCGCCGGGCAAAACATGACGGCGCAAAAAGAGCCGCGCGATCCACCAGGGGTATCGCGCGGCTTGGTTTGCGGAACAAGGTCCGAGCTACTTCTTGCGACGGAACCAGGTGAACAGGCCGGTCAAGCTTGCCAGCGCGGCCAAGAGCCATGTGCCCGGCTCGGGCACGGCGGCCACTCCGCTTCCCTCGCCGCTTAATGGCGCGCCCTGGAAGAAGAACGCCTGATCGACGACGGAGTAGTCGTCGAAGTTGATGACGCCATCGAAGTTGATGTCGCCGGTCGCCCAGCCAAGGTTCGGGATCAAGCCGAAGAAGGCGTTGTCCATGCCGACGTAGTCGTCGAAGCTAACCAGGCCGTCGAGGTTACCGTCGCCGATGTAGGTGTACTTAATCAGGATGTCATCCGGGGTCACCGCCAGACCGCCGAACGTGGTGTACGACGAACCCGGCAACCCCGTGAGGACATCGATATCCGAGTTGCGGATTGCGCCGATACCGACCAAGTCAAAGTTTGAGGCAACGTTGGCGGCTCGCGCCGTCGAGCTGGTCAAGCCGGGACCGTTCCAGTTCGTGATGAAGTTAGCGTCCACGCCGTTTTGGGCGCTGACGATATCGGCGTAGACCGCGGCGAGCTCGGCGTCGTTAGCACCCGAGGTGGAGAACACGACCATGTCGTTGTTGGCAAGGTCAAGAACCCCGGTCCCGGTAATGTTCAAAGCATCGACCGACGAGGTACCAGCGTCGGTGCCGTTCGGGGTGAGATTCAGCCGGCCGGCGACGTTCGCCGACTCGTGATTGCGGAAGCCGCCGAGATTGAGCGTGGCGCCAGCGGTAACGTCGACCACACCGGTGCCGAGGTTATTCGGCAGAAGCCAGGTGTTGTTGTCGCGAAGCGCAACAATCTCCCTGCGGTTCAATCCGCGACCGAAGATGAATATCTCGTCGAGGATGCCATTGAAGTAATCACCGTCCACGGTGACGCTTTCTTCCTTGGTGCCGAGCCTCAATGTACCGGTGGTTACATTGAGCGGCGCAGTTACAGCACGCCTCGCCACTGAAACACCGTCGTAGAATAACTCCATGGCCGAGCCGTCATATTGACCCACGACGTGAACAAACTGACCGACCGGCGGCAGGGGGGCGGTAATGCTGCCCGGAGGATTTGCTCCCCCTTCCAAACGAAAGTGGAACTGTCCATTCTCCGCCAGGAAGCGATACTGCGTATCGGAGTTACCCTGACTTTTTTGCAACACGCGCCGATTGCCGTTCCAGTCGGTGGCCTTGATCCACGCGGAGAACGAAATCTGGTTGGTGGGATTGAGACTGGCCTCATCTTGAACCACCACCATGTCGCGCTGGGAAGCGGTGGCATCGAAGCGCAACGAGCTTGTGCCGAACTTACGGTCGGCGGGATCGGTTGTCCAATCGGGACCATTGCCGGTGCCGCTGGCGCCGGTGGCGAGCGTGCCGACATTGTTGGGCGCCAGGCCGGTGTCGTTGGCAGTGGTGCCGGACCCCTCGTCGAACGAGTAATGAGCGACGGCCCCGGTACCCTGCGGAGGCGCCGTGCTGGTGAGCATGGCGACTTGAGAGATTGGTGGTGCCGGTGACGGCGCGGACGGTACCGTTGTTCAACTGATTTCCGGCGACGGCGGAGGCGTTGATGGTGCCCGCGGCGGCCTCGAAACGCATGGTTCCGCCCAGCACGGTCTCGATTCCGGCCGCGCCGGCAAACGAAGCCGTGGATTTGACATTGACCGTGCCGACATTGAGCGCACCGAGTTTTCCACCGGTCACCGTCCCCGTTACATCGGCGGTTCCATTGATGTTGAGCTGCGCAGTTGGGACTTGAACATTCTGAATGTTCAGCGGTGATTGACCACCGACGTTCGCATTGATCGCCGACGTCGTGCCGGCGGCCACCGACACTTGCGGTATAGTAGTAGGCCGGCTGCCGTTGACGGTGAGCGTTGAACCGTTCTGCATGGCGATGTTGCCAAGTTGAATGCTCGCGGCATTGCCGGCCGCATCCAAGGTTGAGTTGGCGGTCACCGTGATCGCGTTGTTGTAGGTTGCCCCGCTAAATTGCTGCGTGCGGAACAGCGTTTCGCCGCCGCCAGCCGGTTCAACGGGCTTCACGTAGTTTGCGCCGTTAGCGTCGGCTTCAATGTCGGGCGAATAACCGAACCCATAGTCTGCCGCCCAACCCGGACTTGGAGCGCCGCCAGCCGCGGGACCTTGACCACCACCGCCTTCACCAAAGCGCACCTCGAAGTCGTGCCACCCTGGCGTTGTAGTTACGGGAACGAAGCTCGGGACATTCCAGGCTGTGTCGCGGAGCACTTGCGCCGTCGATGCGGATCAGTACGTTGTCGTCGATATGCTCGGCAAGGGAGAACGTGCCGTCATCCGTAAAAATCTGTCCAGAGTAAACCCAGGTTTCGTTGTCTCCGACCCAAGGGGGAATATTGGCATCGTTGCCGTGGAGCACGTCAAGCCGGATTCCGCCGAAGCCATTTGGCGCGGAACCGGGGTTTGCGTCCGTTTCGTTGAACGCGCCGGCAAGGTAGCCAGCGGTGAGGCCTTCGGTAAAGCCGATGGGTGAGCCGACAGTGTTCAGCAGCAAGCGGCCGCCCGAGAGCGTGACCGGAGTATTGCCGAGCGTGGTGCCGACCGCATCATTGGTAGCGGCGAGAGTTCCGGCCTGCACATTGAAGGAGCCACCGGTCAGGTTCGTTCCGATTTGCGTGAGGTTGAGCTGGCCGCCGCCGGTCTTGTTGACGGTAAGCGCAGCTCCGCCAGAGCTGTAGGCGGCGGTGTTCAGTCCACCGTCGGCCACGTTGTAGCCGATCGTGCCGCCGCCGGGGACACTTGTTGTAGCGATGGTTAGGTTGACGCCGTTGGCTCCGGTCTTGGTCAGCGTGGTGCCGGGCGTAAATGTAACCGTTCCGAGGTTGGCTCCGCCGAAGGTGGGGCCCATACCGCCAGCGCCAACGTTGATGCCGGAGCTGGCGGTCACTTGGATTGCATTCGTGAGCGTTGCTGGGGTTGGGTCGGCGTTTGAAATACCGAGCGTGCCGCCAGCGAGGTTGATGTTGGCCGTGCCGAGGCCTTGCTGACCGCCGGTGGCGTTGATTGCCAAAGTACCCGCCTGTACTACCACGTTCGTCGAGTTGGTCAACGTGGAATTTCCATCGATCCGCAGACCGCCGACGCCGCTCTTGGTGAACGAGGTCAAGGGAGTAGCGCCGGAATTGAGACTGGCCAGACTGGCATCGACGGTGTTGTTGATGCCCGAGGCGCCGGTGGCGATGGCGTTGCCGAAGGTGGTCCTGTCGGCCAGCCGGGTTCCGGTGAGCGACAAGACGGCATTGTTCAGGGCCAGATCGCCAAACAGCGCTTTCGACGCTTGGACGTCGATCGTCGAGTTGGCATTGACATTGACCTGCTGGGAGCTGTTGTCGGCGACAGCGTAGGACCTGAAGTTAGTCGGAGTGGCGGACGGATTAATAAAGGCCTTCGTGCCGCTGGGCGATTGCCAGTTGGCGGTCATGCCGGAGCCGCCGGCTGCCTCCTGGAAGACGATCAGGATTTCGTGATTGCCTGGCGTGAGGTTCACGGTTCCCGATCGTTCCGTCATGCCTTGCTGCGCGTTGTTGTTCACGACGATCTGGCCGTCGATAAAAATCATCGACGCGTCGTCGCTGGCGGTCCAGAACGTGTGTACGCCGGACTCGGTTGCGTTGAACTGCCCGGACCAGGCGCCCATATGATGGTCCTGCTCCACGATGGCGACGCCGGTGAACGGATTGCCTTCCGGACCGTCGTTGCCGTTGCCGGCTGGAAAATCGAGATCGACAATGAGCAGGGGCTCTGCAACCCCGGGCGCAAGCCGATCATTAATTCCGTTACCGTCCACGCCATTGAGGAATTGCGTGGCCGAGTTGAAGGAGGTGAACGGCTTGAAATTGTTGTTGTTATTCGGCGGCGGGTTGGCAACCGGACCGGTAAAGATCGACAGAAGATTCTGGTGCCAATAGCGTGCATTCAGACTGCCGTCGGATAAGGCGCCGTGAGCGTTGAACGTCCCTCCGTTCAGGTCGATCTGAGCAAGAGCAGTGTCGGAGGCGACACAGACGCTCGCGGTTGCCGCAAAGCCCAATGCAGTTTTTCTTAGGAAGCTACGCTTTGACATTTGGAACTCCTTCCCGAACGGTCGTATAGAAAGTCGGTCTGATAAAGGTGCAGGTGACGCAAACAAACTTCCGCTGCGCACGACACATGCCGACGTGGTTGCGCGTCCAAGGCGGTGTGACAGCCTAACCGCCCAACTTGCTCTAGGGTCGTTGCCCGATCGTAAGACGAATCGAGTTGGGAACAGACAGGCGAGTCATGCCAATTCTCAATTCCAATTGAACCCTGCCGATTCGGCCGTAGTATCGGGCCAAATTACAGCAATGTCCAGCAATTGGACGGCCTTGGGCCGACTTTATTAGCAGTTTGCGCTCATCGCGTGGTTTACCTCAGGGCGGGGCCGACCGCGAATGACTATCAAAGCTGCTGAGCGTGCCCACTGACGGGTTGCTTGCATCGCCCTTGCCGCGGGCGTTAGGCGCCCTGGTTGTGACGCTGGGTCTGCCGCAGCCCGCGGTTTCAAAGCACTTGGGCGTGCTTCGCAAGGTCGGCACCGTTTCAGTCGCGAAGCAGGGCCAGCAGCGTTTGTATCGGTTGGAAGCCAAGGAGCTGAAATCCGTGCACGATTGGATCAAGAAATTTGAGCAGCACTGGAGTCATCAGATCGATCGGATAAAACAACGCGCGGAGCGCAAGGCAAGAGAGCAACGGGGCATTGCGAGTTAGTCAAACGAAGCGAGGAATCCAATGACAATGGACACGATTGAACAAGAATCAATTCATGTGTTCACGATTCGGCGGGAGATCGAGATCGGCGCTCCCATCGCGGTGGCGTTTCAGGCGATGCTGGACGAGCTTGGGCCTGAAGCACAGATGATGGACGGCAAAACGCTATCCATGAAGCTCGAGCCTTGGCCCGGCGGCCGATGGTACCGCGACCTGGGCAACAATGCGGGACATCTTTGGGGTCACGTGCAAGTGATCAAGCCCCCCGTGCTCTTGGAAATCACGGGGCCGATGCCGATGTCGTACCCCGCGGTGAACCACGTGCAGTACCGCCTTAAGGAGAAAGACAAAGGGACACAGATGACGTTCCTGCATCGGGCGATGGGGTTGATAATCCCCGAGCATCGCGACGGCATGGCGGAGGGCTGGGAACACTGGCTGGATCGGATTCGCAAGCTCGCGGAGCGCAAAGCACAGCGTTGATGAAGCACAGCGGCGCTGAGGCACAGGGCGATGAAGACTCGCCACTGCCGTCAGGCAGCGGCGAATTCTCCGTGGGTCAGAACCGAGATGAGTACACTTTCGACGCGAAAGAGGTTTCCATGGCCTATGACGAAGAACTTGCGGAACGGGTGAGGCGGATTTTTGCCGATCGCAACGTTGCTGTTGAGGAAAAGCGGATGATGGGCGGGCTGTGTTTCATGGTTGATGGCAAGATGTGTGTCGGCGTGGAGAAGGATCGCTTGATGGCGCGGATCGACCCGGAGATCTATGACGAGGCGCTGGGCCGCAAAGGTTGCGAGCCGATGGATTTCACGGGCAAGCCGATGCGCGGCTTCGTGTTCGTCAACGAGGAGGGAGTCGCCTCCAAGCGCGATCTGGAGTCGTGGCTGGAGCTGGCTTTGGAATTCAATCCGCGGGCAGTTTCTTCAAAGAAAAAGTCGATCATGCCGAAATCCCGCGTACAGACGGACGGAAAACGGGACAAGACCGGCCGGACGCGATAGAGGTCTTCCAATTGACGTTGGTAGTCCGCGACTCATTTCTGAGAGTAGTGCACGAATCGGCGTGAATCAGCACCCCCGACAGGACTCGAACCTGTAACCTGCGGATTAGAAGTCCGCTGCTCTATCCAATTGAGCTACAGGGGCAAGTACTCAAGTATATGCCGTCGCGTTGATTGCGCCGAACTGTCATTGCTGGCGAACTCTTGGCGACGTGCGTCACTTAACCCTGGCTCTGCGAGGACAACTCGCCGTCTATCGTGGTTCCTTTTGGTCGGGCGGCTTCCACTGCTCAGCAGTAGAGCTTTTGTCGCGCAGCAAAAAATCAAGTGGGCGGAGGATCGTTTTAATATGCACCATGCGGCTGATAACGCCGCAGCGATGATGTCTGACAATTCGTTGCCGCTCGGGCGCGATCGCAAGCACCGGGCGGCTCTACGCCGCGAGTCCTCCGTGTGTTGCGAGCACGATTAATGCAGCGATCGCTACGACGATCGAAGCCAGCGACCCTCGGGCAGTGGTATCTGCCCGAGGACCATGTTTTCTACGAACCGGCGCGGCGGTGCGGCTACAGGATCATGGCTGACAGGACAATCCGGCTAGGTCACTCGATCAGGTGCAGCGTCCGTACCGGAATGGCTTTTTCCGGGTTGTAGTCGATCCGCAGGCCGCCGTTGCCGACGATTTCGAGGAAGCGGCTGATGTACTGGGACCCGACCCGGCCGTCGCCGCCTCCGCCGACCTTGAGCGTCCCCCCGGCGGCGTAGAACGTGCCGACAATGTCCATGTACCCGCCGCCCGAAACGGTCATCGTGTTTGACGACGCCCGGTCCTGGAACAGCGTGAGCCCCTTATAGGTGCCTTCTGTGGGCGGACTCATGACGATCGAGCCGGTGCCGGTGATGCTAACAACGTCGCTGGACTTCGTCGGGGCGTTATAGATCATCACACCATTGGCATTCAGATTGCCCTGCCCGCTAAAACTAAACCCGCCGCCGTCCATGTAGTAGATGCCGGGCTCCATGATGAGGTTGCCCTTGCCGCTGACGGAGATCCCGCCGCGGTACGCGCCGGGGCTGAGCGTTCGTGTGCCGTTGGAGAATTGTACCTTGTTCTGGCCCCCAGTGGCGATCGGTTGGGGAATGTTGCGCAGGGGATCGGGCTCGGGCGGCGTGCCGTAATTGATGTCTCCGATAAAGCCCCCTTTGCCGCCCACGGAGGAACCGCCCGTTATGTCGAAGGTCGGGGCCGAAATCGTGCCACCGTTGCTGTTCATGGCGTCGGACGCGTCGGAATTGACGATCACCTTTGCGCCGCGCACGGTGACGGACGACTCACCCGTGGCGTTTAGCGAACTGGACCTGTGGAGGTCCAAAACGTGGATGGCAACATCGGACGCTTTCCAACTGCCGGCGGCTACCGACCGGGCGGGAACGGGGATGGTTCCCGAGCCTATGATGCTGCTGAAGTAACGCTTCTGGTTGTATTGTACGACGGCCTCGGCGACTCCAGAGGGAATCGTCTTGCCTTCGTTGGGGCCTCCGCTGAAGGTCGCGGGAGAGGTGCGGACGCTAACGACCGACGTCGTGCCGTCGTTATTGAAGCCATTGGCCGCCGCAATCGAGAGGGCCGCGTCGGCAGCGTTCCCATTGACGTCCAGGCCATAGTGCTGCGGGTATTCACGGAACAACGTCTCGGCCGCAGCCAGGGCCGCGGCGTCGGCCGTCGCCTGCGACTTGCGTCGCAGCTCGAGCAGCCAGCCGCCGTCAACTGCAATGGCGACAAATGCCAGGACGACAGCGATCGAGATCGCGACCATCACGACAACGACTCCCCGTCGCGACTTGCGCCGGGCACGAGTTAGATTTGAGGAAAACATGGTGAAATCCTTCAGGGTGCAGGTGCCGGGCGGCGCTGTCGCATCCGCCCGGAAACGTAACACGTTAACGTCGCTAGTACATCATCTGGGAAGTGGAACTGCTCGTAAGCGTAATTGGGCCGATCAGGAACACCTCCGGAAACCACTGGTAGTTCACCGTGACGGTGACGGTGTTCCCGAACGGTTTTTCTACGTCGTCGGTGACCTGCAGCGGCATGTTGCTCTGATCCCACGTCACGGAGTAGCTCAGTTGTGTGGGGTTGAGCGTCGTGGCGGCCGGCTGGATTGCCTTGTTGAAGACGTCCTCCGGAGTGGCGGCTGGCTTGCCCGTGTCCTGTTCGTATTGGCCGCCGTGCACGCAGGCCCAGCGGGACCCTTCCCGGGCCACTGCCGCAACTTGCTGGTAGCGGAACACGCCCATGCCGCCGACCATTGTCGCAAGCAGCAGGAAAAACAGGATCGGGCAGACCACGGCGAACTCGACGACCGTGGTGCCGCGGCGGTGTCGGCAGTGTCTGTTTCGTAACATGGCTTCACCTCATTTCACGCTAGGTCTCGTCGGGCGTGATGGCGGCACTACGCATGCGGACCGAGCGGGTGATATTCATCAACTTCGGGATGCCCAGAAAGCCCGTAATCGAATGGAACGAATAGTCCGCCGTAACCTCCACGTAGGAACGCCCGGAGGCGTCGGTGCCCGACGTCTGGGTAATCGTCGGCGCCGGGCTGAGGTTCGTAGCGTCCGACAGGGCCGCCTCCTCCGTGCTTGCGAACGGTGACTCGTCCGCTACGTCGCGGATCGCTCGCGTACATTGCCCCGGCGCGGGCACAGTTCTGCAGCGTGAGCGAGAAGTAGTAAACGCGGGCGAAGTCAACCGTGACGACGAACAGGAACACGAGCAGCGGGAGCAAAACGGCCAGCTCAACCACGGCCACGCCGCGGCGGCCATGATGAGCGGTGCCCCGAGTTCTTGTTCGCTTGCGAAAGACGGGCTCGTGTGGTCCCGAAGACGGCGTGAGGAGATTCATGGCAACATTTGCTCAGAAATCGGGCCTTCGGCCGAGGGAGCAATGTCGTGGATGCCTACGTTCGCATCCTACCGGCAGTATGTGGCCCTTGTCGGCCGATCGGTATTATTAGGTAGTAGCTGAGTAGCGTGGCAATGCAGGGAGATTTATTGCTTTTCATCAAGCGCGTCACGACTGATTCGACTTGATCATCGATCCAATCGGCGGCCGAAAGGACGTATTTGACATGAGAAAAGAGCTCATGGCTTCCGTTCATTTTGAAGCCTAGCTTGCGTCTGACGCTTGTCAAATCACGAAGTGTAGATCATTCCAACCAAGGGCGGAACGAACAGACATGGCCTGCCGCACAGTCCAACTTTTTCTTCCGTGAGCGGTTTAGCACTGGGCGACAACAAGAACCGCGCAAGAAAAACCGCCACGCAACGGGCAGGTCGCGCGGCGGCCCTGGTGCCCCTCAAAGGGCGCACAACAAAGTATAGGTCGCAATTTGGAAGCGCAAAAAGAACCCGCCTCTCTGAGTGCAAAAGGCGGGGCGCTGCTAGCCCTATCCAAAACATCAAGCCAAGTGCAGAGCGGTTGGCGCTGCGATGCAAAACCAAAACCAGTAAATGCCGTGTCGTTCTTGCTCGCGGGATTCGATTAGAGGTCCGCTGCTCTATCCAATTGAGCTACGGGGACTTGTGCAGTTTCAGCATAACATTGCCGCTAGCAGTGCGGTAATTCGTCATCATCGCGCGGCGCTGGGAATTGGAGTAAGGATCGCGGCCAAACAAGGGTATTGAGAAGAACTGGCCTCGCGGGTTCGCTGGGGGTGGACCGATTACATCAACACCTGACCTTCCCGGCCGCCGTTGTTAAACTAGATGTTCCATCTGGATTCACCGCGCCGAGCAAGTCGCATGACGCCGCCCGTGGCCTTTGCCGCTACCGAACCGACCACCGATTCCCGGCCTGACTTTCTGGTGCGGCTGGGCGTGCTTTTGCCGGCTACGCTGGCGGACATCGAGTCGGTCTATCGCGACCGCGTCAAGCAGGCACATCCCGATCGCGGCGGCACGGTCGAGGCATTTCACCAACTGCAAACCGACTACGAAGCCGCGCGACAATTCGCGCTGGCTCGCCAGGGCCGCCGCGGCTGGCTCACCGCGAGCATCGAGCGGTACATCCAGCAACAGGAGATTGTCGCCGAGATCGAACGCCGCGGGGGCAAGGTCGAAACCAAAAGCACGGAATGGCTGGCGCGCGAGCTTGGCGAAGACTTTGCGCAGGTCGTCGATACGATTGATGCAGTCAGCTTGACGGGCCGCACGGTGACCGCGGCCGATATCAGCTATCTGGTCGAGCACGCGGATGCGCTTCAGCAGCTTCGGCGGCTCGATCTGTCTGGCGCGCAGGTTGGAAATGCGGAGGTCGCGTCGTTGGGCACGCTGTCAACGCTGCGCGAGCTGGACCTGCGCGGCACCCTGATCAGCGACCGAGCGGCGTCGGCGCTTTCAAAAATGAAAAGTCTGCGCCGGATTCGCGTCGCGCAGACGTTCATGAGCTGGTGGGGACGGGCGCGGCTGCGGAGGATGCGGCCGGATCTTGAGATTTGTAACGCCTGCGAATCGACACACCAAGCGGCTGGGGCGCGACGAGCGTATCGAACCGCGATCGGTTTTCTCGTCGCGTATTGGCTGCTGCTGTTCTTTGCGACTCACGTGCCGATGAGAACGACCGGGCTCCCGGCGTTGGCCCAACAGCTATTGTCGTGGGACAAGGCGGGCCACGCTGTGCTATACGGCGCTCTCGCAGTCTTGGTCGCCATGGTCGTTGCACTGCGCCGCCCAGATCGGTACTTGATTGGCGGGCTTTCACTGCTGGCTTGCGTCTGGATTGTGATCGGCGTTTCCGCCCTCGGCGCGTTCGACGAAATCACCCAGCCGCTCACCAATCGCATTCTCGATTGGAGCGATTGGGTTGCCGACACGGTGGGGGCCGCATTGGCGGTCGCGCTCTTTGTGCTTATTCATTCATGGCTGCGCCGCTTGGCGCCGGCACGTCCCGCGGCAACCTAGAGCTGGGCGAGCCCATCGGGTCATTGGCGCCGCCACAGCGGCCGGCGCGTTGAGTCCCCCTCGCCGGGCGACTATGATCTTGGTCGATCCACCGCATTGCCACCGAGGGAACGAGCCATGACACACCGAATCATTTTTGCCGCACTGCTCACCGCCACGTGCCTGTGGGCGGCGCATATTTCAGCGCAAAACTCCACCGCTCAGAAGGTGGGCGAAAAGGCGCAGCCGACCAACGACGAATCAAAGAAAGGCAAGGGGATGACCACCGACCAGGCCGTTTTCGGCCGCATGCCCGACGGGAAAGAGGTCAAGATCTACACGCTCACCAACGGGCGCGGGATCACGCTGAAGGTCACCGAGTTCGGAGCGGCGATTCAGTCGCTTACCGTGCCGGATCGCAGCGGCAAGCCGGTTGAGGTGCAACTTGGCTTTGACAGCCTGGAAGGTTATGTGAAAGGCGGCGGCCACTTCGGCAGCACGGTCGGCCGCTACGCCAACCGCATTGCGGGGGGCAAGTTCGAGCTCGAGGGCAAGGAATACACGCTCGCCAAGAACAATGGGCCCAATCATTTGCACGGCGGTCCGACCGGCTTCGGTCGTCAGGTGTGGAAGAGCGAACCCAAGCCGGCGACCAACGGCGTGGGAGTGCGCTTTACTTATACGAGCAAGGACGGTGAAGAAGGCTATCCGGGCAAGCTCGACGTCGAGGTGATCTACACGCTCACCGCGAGCAACCAGGTGATCATCGATTACACGGCCACCGCCGATAAAACCACGGTCTGCAATCTCACCAACCATGCGTACTGGAACCTCAGCGGCGCAGGCAGTGGCGATGTCCTCGATACGGTCCTGACTCTCAACGCGAACAAGTACCTCGATGTGGACAACACGCTGATCCCCACCGGCAAGTTTCTCGACGTAAAAGGCATTATGGATTTCACCAAGCCGAAGCCAATCGGCCAAGACATTGCCGAGCTTCAGCGCGGAAACACCAAGGGTTATGACCACTGCTACGTGCTCAACAAGACCGCCGGACCGCAGGCCACACAACTTGCCGCGCGCCCGCTCGCCAAAGACGGGCATCGTCATGGAGGTGTTTACCGACGAGCCTGGCATTCAGCTATATACCGGCAATTTTCTGGACGGTGGCGCGACCAATGGCGGCTTCAAGCAGCATGGCGCTTTCTGCTTGGAGACGCAGCACTATCCCGACTCGCCGAATAAGCCCGACTTCCCAAGCACGACGCTGGAGCCGGGCAAAACCTACCGGCAGACGACGATCCACGCGTTTAGCGTGGAGTAGGCGAAGCCCGCGCGGGAGAGCGGAACCGGTCACGACCGCTCAGTTACTCTCAGCATTGACTACTCTCAGCATTGACGCAAGCCTTTATTTGATAGCGGGTTACGGCGCGATTCTGTTCTCACGCGCGTGGCGCGATCAAGTGTCGCAATCTACCCACTTTACGCAGTTTATTGCGCAATCAGAATGGGTAGAGCGGCACTTCGCATTTCTGGGCCGAGTGCAAGCCGCTTGTGTGGGGGCCCTTCGTCAGCGCCGTCGAAGCCGCAAGGTGGCCTGCTTCTTGGCGCACACGTTCTCCACCGCCGGATGCAATGTCTGTTGCTCGCAGCTTTTCGGTTCAACAAGCGCGCGATTTAATCAAGGACCTGTTTGCACACAAGGCCTGGGTTTATTGGACCGATCTCTTGGTCACGCTCACGGTCGGCTATTCGGCCGCGATGATCTACTTCAACTACCCGGCGCCCGTTTGGTCGTGGCCGCGCGTGCTGGCGTACTTCGTGGCCGGGTTCGCGTTATTTCGCGCCGCGTCGTGGATTCACGAGATCGTTCACTTTCGCGGCTGCGAGCTGCGATCGTTCACCGTCGGCTGGAACATTCTGGCCGGCATCCCGATGCTAACGCCATCGTTCTTTTACACGAACCACATCGACCACCACTCGACCAAGCACTACGGCACCGGCCAGGACGGCGAGTACCTCCCGCTAGGTAACGGTCCGCTCCGCGAGATCGTGTATTTCTGGATGCAGGTGTTTGCGCTGCCGATTGCGATCTACTTGCGGTTCTTGATCATCACGCCGCTGTCGTTTGTCTGTCCGCCGCTAAGGCGCTGGGCTCTGGAACGGTTCTCGTCGTTTGTGATCAACCTAAAATACCGACATGAGATTCCGCGCGGGCGCCTTTGTTCTGGTGGGCGGTGCTCGAGTTCTGCTGCTTCCTGCGAGCCGCCGCGCTCGTGCTGTTTGTATTTATGGGCTGGGCGCCATGGGAGCGGATCCCGCTGATCTATTCCCTGGCGCGATCTCGTTGGGGCTGAACTACGTTCGCAACATGGTGGCCCATCATTACCGCAGTAGCGGCGAGCCGATGGCGCACGTCGATCAGCTTTTCGACTCGGTCAACCTGCGCGGGATGCCGATCGTGACCGAGCTGTTCTTTCCGCTGGGACTGCGATATCACGCGCTGCACCACCTGTTTCCGTCGCTGCCGTACCACAACCTTTCCACGGCGCACCGGCGGCTGTTGGAGCAACTGCCGGCCGAAAGCGGCTATCGCGAGACGGTGTACCCCGGCTTTTGGTCGGTCGTTCGCGACATGGTCAGAAATGCCCGGGTGGTTTCGGCTCAGCGCCGCGCGGCAAAGCGAACCATCGCCGACGAATGGTACGAGCGGCGTGAGAGGATGCTAGTGGAGCGGTATGGTGTCCAGCAGGCAGTGACCGACGAAGTCACAATGCCCGACGAGCGTTTGCGGCAAGAGATGGAGTCGCCGGACGAGAATCAGCGCCGGTGTAGGGCGCTTCGAATCGTTTACCTGCCACGACGTGACGGGTCTGAGTCTCGCGCACCCTTTCGGCATGCTTCCCGATAGATGGGATGCCTCCATGCACAGGGCGGGCAGCCGGAAAGTCGCAAGGAGGACGGGCAGCATTCAGCCGTATCTGCGCCGCTTCGTTTTGAACACTTGTCGCGATTCAGAACAACCCAATCAACCAAGTCACATCCAGCCAAACAACGCGACCCATCACAATAAGAACTAAAGCCAAGCCGAGATAGCTCATGCCAACGAATGCAGCCTCGCGAACGGGGCCAAACACCGCTTGGTAGGTCTCGATGATCAGACGCCCTCCATTCAATACGGGCACGGGCAATAGATTCAGGACGCCGTTGGCGATCGAGATGACGCCGATGCATGTCACCCAGGCCGCGAACGATTGCTTTGCCACCACCGCCGAAGTCACCAGGCAGTGCTGTAGCCTCCCCAGCCATGGAGCGAGCGAAATGTAATCATTCGCGTGAAGTAGTCGCCGGCTGTCTGCTGGGCCACTTGAAGTTGCGTGGCATCGGAAGGCGACACCTCTTCCAGCCGCAAATCTGGCACACCGCTGGGTTCAATCAATTCGCCGTCGCCAAACCGCGCCAGTCGCTTTTCTGCGCTCGCCGCGACCGGCAGCTCGAGCAGGAGCAGTCCTAGGAGGATACTTGTCGCCGGCCCGGCGAGCAGGATGGCGACGCGAAGGGGGTAACTCGCGGCCTGGAAGCTGTCGGGTGCTGGTGAGCCGGGATATGCCGCGATGTGGTGTTCGAAATGCGGGCCCTCCGGGCTTCGAGTCGCATCCTTCAGCGACAGTTCGCCGGCATTGGCGGAAGGCGGTTTGTCACCGTCACCCATCCCTTTGAGTTTCGTGTAACCGGACAACGGGATCGGCTTGACGACGAATGGCATCCCGTTAATCTGGAACTCGCAGATCGTTGGCCCGAGTCCAACGGCGCAGTGCTCGACCGCGATGCCGCCTGCGCGTGCTACGACCGCCATTGCGAGGCAATAGACCGCGGTGATCACCCAGATGGCGAGAAGAGTTAGGACAGTGAACAGCGCAGCGAGCATTTTTCCTACCGCCCCCTCACTCCTTGAGTTTCAATAACTCCACTTTGCGGAACTCGACGGGGTGGCTTTCGGATTGGAGCGAGATCGTGCCGCCGCTGATCATCTTGCCGTGTTTGGCGGCCAGTTCCTTGCCGTGCGCGTTGCGCTCGTCGTACTGCGCTTCGGTGTATTCCATCACCACCTGGCCGTCCACGATGTGTTTGATCGTCCCATTGCCGTGAGCTTCGATCTCGACGGTGACCCATTGGTCGCCGTGATAGGTCTTCGACTTCGAGTTCGTGCAGTGCGGCAAATGCAGCTTGCCGTTCAGAACGACGTTGGTGCCGGGCGTGCAGAGGTTGGCGGTGGTACGCGTGCCGGTGCCGCTGCCGCCGAGAAGCTGGACCTCGATCGAGGCGGGAAAATCCTGGTCCTTGGCGATCGTGTCCAGCGATTCGCCGTGGATCATCGCGCCGCTGTTACGCACCGCCCAGTTCGGGCCGCCGGCGAATTGGTCACCCACGAAGCGATACTCGATCCGAAGCCGATAGTTCGAGAACGGCTCCTTATAAAACAGGTGCCCAAAGCGTTCGTTGAACTGCTCGTACTTGTCCTTTTCGTAAACGACCTTGAGCAGGCCGTCTTCGACGCGGAACGTGTTGCCGTAATTTTCGCCGGCGGCGTGCCCGCGGATCTTCGGCGTCCAGCCATCGAGGCTCTTACCGTTGAAGAGCTGGATCCACTCTTCCTCCGCGGCAAATAGGGGGGTGGCAGACAATAAAAGACAGCAAGCAATGACAGTTCGCATAGTTGACACCAAATCCGAATGATGAAGTCCGAATGACGAGCGAATAACGAATGTCCAATGACGAGGAGGCATCGCCGGCTCGACAAAACGAGGCACCCGTGATCATAACTTGTGATCTTGGGCAAATAAACAAAGTTGAAGCTGTCAAAGAGGATTCATTGGTGGTCATCGCGGATGAGGACGGTCGAGATGGAGAATCATTTGGCCGCTTGACCCACCCTACGTGGGAGATCGAAGCCTATTTCATGGTGGGTCATCGCGGGCGGGCGTCAAACGAGATCGAACGCACATGGCCGCTTGACCCACCCTACGGGGGCCCGAACGGGCGAACTTCGATTCCGGCTTGGTTAAGCGCCCCGCGGATCGCTTTGGCAAACGCGACCGCATGTTTGGCGTCGCCGTGGATACAGACCGTGTCGGCTCTAACAGCCACGTCGGTCCCCTGCTGCGAAACGACGCGGCCGTCGCGAATCATCGCCAGCGCTCGCCGTGCGGCGTGTTCTGGATCACTGATCTGAGCGTCGGGCTGCACGCGGGGAGTGAGCGATCCATCGGCTTGATAGGTGCGGTCGGCGAACACTTCGCTGGCGGTATCGAGGCCGGCCGCCTGACCGCGCGCAAAAGCTCGCTCCCCGAAAGACCGAACAGCACCAGCCGCGGATCCACGGATTTCACCGCGTCGGCGATGGCTTTGGCCAGGTCGGCGTCGCGCGCTGCGCGGTTGTAGAGAGCGCCGTGCGGCTTCACGTGACGCAGCGCAGCGCCCTCGGCGTGTGCAATCGCCGCGAGTGCACCGATCTGGTACACGACCATGTCAAAGGCCTCGTCTGGCGACGTGTCCATCCACTGGCGGCCAAAGCTCTTTGGATCGCGCAAGCTGGGATGCGCGCCGATCGCCACGCCATGCCTGGCAGCCAGTCGCACGGTGCGACGCATCACGCTCGGGCTACCCGCATGAAACCCGCAGGCAATGTTGGCAGAGCTGATGTACTTGATCAGCTCCTCATCATTGCCGTCGGCGTTACCGCCGCAGTTGGCGGCGATCAATTCCCCCATGTCGCAGTTGAGATCGACCGAAGGAGTCATGGGCCGTGTGCACCTTTGAGCTTCAATGCGAGCTTGAGCTTTTCGATAGCGGTTTCGGCGGCGCGGTACAGCTCGTGCGCCTCTCCCAGCGTAATCTTTTGAAAGCGGAGGCGCGAACCCGGCTTGGCCTGCGCCACGAGTGGCAGGTCGACCGTGGCTACGTGCGCGACGCGGGGATACCCGCCGGTCGTCGCGCAATCGGCCATGAGCACGAGGGGTTGGCCATCAGGCGGCACTTGAATCGTACCGGCGCAAACCGGTGCCGAGACCATCATCTTTCGTGTCTGCGCGAGCGTCAGCGTCGGGCGGGAGAGCCGGTAACCCATCCGGTCGGATTGGTTTGTGATCTCGTAGGCAGTGTTGAGGAGCAGTTGTTGGCTTTCCTGCGAGAGCCAGTCGAACTCGCACCCAAGGATAATGCGGGCCGTTGGATGTTCGGCGTATGCAGGCGCGTAGGGCTCGGCGTTCCAACGTGCTGGATTAAATGCCTTCGAGCGGTCACCGGACAACTGGTGCATGATTTCAAGCGCAACAACGCTTGGCGCTCCGACAGGCAATGCGTCGCCAGCTTGCAGTGCGCGGCCTTCGTGGCCGCCGAGCGTTGCACGGAGATATGTGCAGCGGCTGTTGAGAACGAGCGGCACGTCGAACCCACCGGCGATCGCCAGGTAAGCGCGGCAACCGGATCGCGCCGTACCGAATGCGATGGTCGTGTCTTTGCGAACCGCGACCGGTCGCCAACGAGGGACGGGTGCACCATCGATTGTTGGCGCGAGATCGCAGCCGCAAATCGCGATAAGCGCATCACTGTCGAATCGCAGAGTGGGACCTCGCAGTGTTGCTTCAAGCACGGCAGCGCTTTCAGGGTTGCCGACGAGGATGTTGGCCACGCGCGTCGCGAATCGGTCCATCGCGCCGCCGACGCTCACGCCGTATTGCTGGTAGCCGCGGCGACCGAGGTCTTGCACTGTCGTGATCAAGCCGGCGCGGATTACTTGGACGGTCATCGCGCCTCCGCCGAGAGGGCTTTGAACTCGTTGGGTGTAATTGGGCGGAAACGGACGATATCGCCGGCGCGAAGCAATGTCGGCGGGTCTTCCACGGGTCGAAACAATGCAAGCGGCGTGCGGCCGATGAGTTGCCAACCGCCGGGGGTTGCAAGCGGGTACACACCCGTCTGTTCGGCGGCGATGCCGACCGAGCCGGCGGGAACTTTTAAGCGCGGCGAGTCGCGGCGGGGCGTGGCGATTTTGGATGACATTCCGCCGAGATATGGAAAGCCAGGAGTAAAACCAAGCATGTGCACGAGATATTCAGCACCGGAATGAATGGCAACGACTTGTTCCGGAGAAAGGCTGCTATGAGTCGCAACATGTTCCAGATCCGGACCAAACTCACCGCCGTAACAGACGGGGATTTCGACGGTTTGTGAATGCGGTTCATTTGTCGGGACACTTTCAGCCGCAGCGCCCGCGAGATCTGCGGCAACGTCATGAAACGAAATAACAAGCGGGTCGTAGTACACCGCCAGCGTTGTGAACGCCGGCACGTATTCGATCATTCCGCGCAGCGAATGGAGATCGAGATGATCGGCAAGGGCGCGGATGCGGCGAAATGTGTCTCGATCGATCCGATCTCCAAGCTGGATGAACGCTGCGGTGTCGCCAAGCGGAATCACCGAGGGAGGAGGCAATGATGACATCGATCGAATTGCACGAGGCAGTTAGTCAGAACACACCGTTTGAGCGCAAGCCACTCGACGCGCTACGCAACGATGTCGGTCACGACGCGGCCGTGGACGTCGGTCAGGCGGAAGTCGCGGCCGCTGTAGCGATAGGTGAGCCGCTCGTGGTCGAGGCCCATCAGGTGCAGGATCGTGGCGTGCAGATCATGGACGTGCACGCGGTTTTCGATCGCGTGCATGCCGAGCTCGTCGGTGGCGCCGTATGTCAGGCCGCGCTTTACGCCACCGCCGGCGAGCCACATGCTGAAGCCGGTGCTATGGTGGTCGCGCCCCTTGTCTCCTTCGGACGTGGGTGTGCGGCCGAACTCGCCTCCCCACACGACCAGCGTGTCGTCGAGCATGCCGCGCAATTTGAGATCGCGGAGCAGCGCCGCGATCGGCCGGTCGCTCTTTTGGGCGTGATCGCGATGTAGGTTGATGTCCTTGTGGTCGTCCCACGGCTGGTTGTTGCCGTAGTAGATCTGGACCACGCGGACGCCGCGCTCCACCAGGCGGCGAGCCAACAGGCAGGCATCGGCGAATTCGCCGTTGCCGTAGAGCTGCACGGGTGGCGGCCGATTCGTGGCCGACATCGAACGCGTCTTGTGCCTCGCCTTGCATCCGGTACGCCATCTCCAAGGACGCGATCCGCGCCTCAAGCTGCTCGTCACGCTCGCGATTTTGCAGGTGCAGCTCGTTCATTTGCTGGATCAGATCGAGCTGTGCGCTGTGACGCGGGCGACAGGTACTTATTGTTCACATCGCGGATAATCGACTTGGGGTCGATTGACTTGTTATTGATGTGCGTGCCCTGGTAGATGCCGGGGAGAAAGCTATTACTCCAAAGCTGCGGCCCGACGACGGGTTTGCCGGGGCACAGGACGATAAAGCCGGGGAGGTTTTGATTCTCCGAACCGAGCGCATATGCGAGCCACGAACCCATGCTCGGCCGGATGGGCTGCATATTGCCCGAGTTCATCATCAGCAACCCGGGCTCGTGGTTGGGATGGTCCGTGTACATCGAGCGGACGACGCAGAGGTCATCGATGACGCCGCCGACTTCCGGGAACAGTTCGCTGGCTTCGATGCCGCTTTCGCCGAAGGGCTGGAACTTAAAGGGCGAACCCATCAAGTTGCCCTTCTTTTTTCGTTTGAGCTTGGCGGCAAACGACTCGGGGAGCGGCTGGCCATTGAGCTTTGTCAGCTCGGGCTTCGGGTCGAACGTATCGATGTGCGACGGGCCGCCGTTCATGAACAAAAAGATCAGTCGCTTGGCGCGTGCGGGGAAGTGGGGCGCCTTGGGGGCGAGGCCGCCGCCAGCGGTTGTTGGCGCCGATGTGCTGGCTTCAGCGAACAAGGTAGAGAGCGCGATGGCGCCGAATCCGCCGCCGATTCGCAGCAGCACCTCGCGCCGAGAAAGCCGCGGTGGCAGGCCGCCAGTCAACGATTGATGAGCATACATCGCAAGTCCTCGTGCGGCGCCTGATTAGCAATCAATCCACGTGCATAAATTCGTTCGTGCTCAACAGCGCCTGGGCGTATCGCTCCCAGGGCGTGAGCGTGTCGGAATCGGATGTAGTCGACACGAACTGCAATCCAAGTTCCGCTTCACGGTCGGTTGCCGGACGGCCATAGAGCAAAACAAAGGCGCGCTTGATCCGTCGCCGGTCGTCGCTTTCGTCCTTCGCCAATCGAGCGGCGAGGGCTTTGGCGTTTTTGACCATGAACTCGCTGTTGAGGACGAACAGTTGCTGTAATGGCACGGTCGTAAGCGGCCGTTCGTCGCTGGTAATATTGGGATCGGGAAAATCAAACAGCCGCAGCAGATTATTGAGGTCGTGCCGGCTGACGATGCCGTAAATCGTTCGCCGGCGATTGTCTGGCGAAGCGAGGTCGAGAGACGGTCCGCCGATCGTGGGATCGAGCGTGTCCGCCACCGCCAACATCGCGTCGCGCCAACTTTCCACATCGAGGCGAGCCGCGATTCATCCGCCACAAGAACTGGTTCTCGGCGTCGATCTCGGCGCTTTCGCGTTGAAGGCACTCGCCTGTTGATAAACGGCCGAGAGCATGATCTCGCGGTGCAGCTTTTTGATCGACCAGCCGGACGCCATAAACCGGCCGGCGAGATGATCGAGCAATTCGGGGTGCGTAGGCCGCTCGCCGAGCGAACCGAAATTGCTCGTAGTGCGGACAATCCCGCGGCCGAAATGGTGCTTCCAGACGCGGTTGACGATCACTCGTGCGGTCAGTGGGTTGTCGGGACTGGCGATTGCACGGGCAAGTTCGAGCCGACCGCTGCCGGTCGTGAAGGGGCCGTTCTGTTCGCCCGCGAGAATTGCCAGGAACCGCCGCGGCGCCTCGTCGCCGAGGTTCTCAGGATTGCCGCGTAGATGCACGCGCAACGTGGTTGGCTTTTCGGCGTCTTTCAAGGCGTGAATGAGCGGATAATTTGGCGCCACCTTCTTTTTCTTTTCGTCCTCGTTCAGCTTCGCCTTCGCCGCCTCAACTTCTTCCGGCGAAACGAGCGCGACCTCGTCGTATTCACTACTGGCGATCACGCCGGCCAGAGCGTAATAGTCCTGCGACGAGATTGGATCAAACTTGTGATCGTGGCAGCGGGCGCATGCCACCGTCAGCCCGAGGACACCGCGGGTAAGCGTGTCGATGCGGTCATCATATTGGTCGAGCTTCAACCGGTCGCCGTAGTACACCGGGCCGAGGGCGAAGAATCCCAGCGCGGGCAATCGCTCGAACTTGTTTGGAGCATCGATCAAGTCGGCGGCGATTTGTTCCTGGATAAAACGGTCGTACGGCATGTCCTCGTTGAATGCGCGGATCAGCCAGTCGCGGTAGCGGAAGCCATGCGGGTATTTGCGAGATTGGAAGGTATGCGCCTGGTCTTCGCCGTAACGAGCGACGTCGAGCCAATGGCGAGCCCAGCGCTCGCCGTAGTGCGGCGAATCGAGCAAGCGATCCACGACTCGGGCAAACGATTCGGGCGATTCGTCGCTTAAGAACGACTCGATCTCAGCGGGCGTCGGCGGGAGGCCAATGAGGTCGAACGTCGCACGGCGAACTAGTGCGCGCTTGTCGGCCGGCTTTGAGGGGTGCAGATCATGCGATTCCAATCCCGCCAGGATGAAGCGGTCGATCGAAGTGCGGGGCCATTGTTCGTCTTTGACTGCCGGCACCGGCGGATCGGCCACAGGACGGAATGACCAGAAGGCGCGGTCCTCGTCGGTGATCGAGAACGTGCGATCGGCCAGCGTCGGACGAACGACTTGTTCGCTCGCGGGCCAGGCGCACCGAGCTTCACCCAGTTGGAAAGCGCGGCGATCTGCTCTTTTTCGAGCTTTCCATCCGGCGGCATTTGCAGCTCGTTGCCGTAGTGGATGGCGGTGACGAGGCGGCTTTTTTCCGGCTCGCCCGGTATAATCGCCGGACCGGAGTCGCCACCGGCCATCACCGCGTCGCGAGAGTCAAGGCGCAGGCCGGCCTCTTGTTTTTTCGAACCGTGGCACTCGTGGCAATGCGAGGCCAGGATCGGCCGAATCGATTTCTCGAAGAAGTCGATGCTTTCACGGTCGGGCGTGGCTTCAGCCGCTTGTATTGCAGCCGGAAAGAAGGGGAGCAAGCAGGCGGCGAGTCGCGCGATTTGCCGGCAGGAATTCATGGCCTGGCGATCGGGCGAGGCGGTTAAGCGTCGCCGGTTCATTGGTAGGACGCAGTTTCGAACCGACGGGCGTAGGGCGAACGGACCAACTCCCCAAGGCGGGCTGACACCCCTTCTTTATAGGCAAAGCGAGGGCGGGAAATCCAGTTCTTTCACGAAGAATTAAGGCTGGGAGGCAGGTAAACGGCACGGTGCCCATGAAAACCGTCTCAGTTTAGAATGGCGTAGTGCGCGTCGTTCTGTCAGTCACTTCGAAGCAAAATAGCGGTCGCATGCGGATATTCATTTGTTTGACTCTGGTCGCAGTAACATACCTGTGCAGTTCGGTATCGCTTGGTGGGGAACAAGTGCTGGATGATCGGCTGCATCATTTGCGGTCGGGCGAAGTGCGCGAATGGAGTGATTTTCCGGAGAAGTCGGAAGGGTCAAGTTTTGAGCTGCGGTTTGAAAGTGCCGCGAACGAGAAAGAGCACGCGCTGCGAGTTCGCCAGCAGGACGTGAAGCAGCCATGGCGCGTCGTGCTCAACGGCAAAGAACTGGCGCGACTGACGGCGGACGAAAACGATCAGGTGTTGTACTTCCCGGTACCGGCGGGCCGACTGATCGCAGCTCCAAACACTCTGGCGGTCGAGGCCGCTGGCAAAACGGCGGACGATATCCGAGTCGGCGAATTTTCCATGCTCGCGGCGCCGGTGAACGACGTGCTTTCGGCGGCAAAGGTCGAGATCGAGGTGATCGACGCGACCGATCGCGATAAGCCGCATCCGCAGCCGTGTCGAATCACGGTGATGAATCGCCAGGGCGCGCTCGTGACTACTTCGGCGCGGTCGAACGGTGAGTTGGCCGTTCGTCCGGGTGTAATCTATACATCGACCGGTAAAGCGCGATTTGGTTTGCCGGAGGGGGAGTACACGATCGTGGCCGGCCGGGGGTTTGAGTATGGAATCGATCAGATCGAAGTTTCGCTAAATATTGGCGACGCGGTCCGCAAGCAATTGTCGATCCGCCGCGAAGTACCAACGGACGGTTATGTTGCCTGTGACACGCACGTGCATACGCTGACGTACTCTGGCCATGGCGATGCGACGATCGACGAGCGGATGGTGACGATCGCGGGAGAGGGAATCGAGCTGGCCATCGCGACCGATCACAATCGGCAGGTGGACTATGAAGCCGTGGCGCGGCGTCTCAATGTTCGCCAGTATTTCACGCCGGTCGTTGGAAATGAAGTTACAACGCCGGTGGGTCACTTCAATATTTTCCCGTGCCGGCGGACGGGCTTGTGCCGGAATTCCAGTTGAAGGATGGCCACGCAATTCACGACAGCATTCGCGAGCGGACGAAAGCGAAGGTCGTCATCCTCAATCATGCCCGCGATGTTCACAGCGGCTACCGTCCGTTTGGACCGGAGCGGCACAACGCGGCGACGGGCGAGAATCTCGATTCGTGGTTGTACCGGGCGAACGCAATGGAGATCATCAATTCCGGCGCTCAGCAGTCCGAGACGCTGCAATTGTTTCACGATTGGCTTGGACTGTTGAACCGAGGCGTTGTGGTCACTCCGATTGGCGCAAGCGATTCGCACGACGTGTCACGATTTATTGTCGGGCAAGGTCGAACATACATTCAATGTGACGACAAGGATCCGGGAAACATCGACGTGAAGGAGGCGGCGAGTAACCTTGTAGCTGGACGGGTGCTTGTGAGCTGTGGATTGCTGGTGAAGCTCACAGTTGACGACACTTATGTGGCGGGGGATTTGGTTCCCGCCGGTGCGGAGTTACGGGCGACGATCACCGTTTTGGGGCCAAGTTGGGTGGAGGCACATGATGTTGCGCTTTACGCAAATGGGGCAAAGATTCGCGAAGCGAAGATCAGCGGTGCCAGACGCGGCGGAGTGAAGTGGGCTGAAACCTGGAAACTGCCGCGATTCAAGCACGACGTGCATCTGGCCGCGGTCGCGACAGGGCCCGGAGTCACGGAGCTTTATTGGCCGGTTGCGCGGCCGTATCAGCCAACGTCCAGCGATGTAAATCGGCAGGTGATTGGGATGACCGGGGCGGTGTGGCTGGACGCGGATGGTGACGGCAAACGCACGAGCGCGTTTGAATATGCGCGGCGAATCGTCGGAGATCGGATCACGAGGAATTTCGGAGGTAGCAAAGTCGCTCGTTGACTTTGACGAAGCAGTGGCCGCACAAGCCGCTGGTCTTTTGGTGGCGCGGGGCATTTCAATCGACACTGACGAAGTAAGCGCCGCGGCAAAGGCAGCGGGTCCGAACGTGGAACGCGGATTTCAGGCGTTCTTTCGCGCCTGCGCGAGGGAGAGATCGCCAGGAGCAAGGCAAAGTAGCAGCCGTCTATGCCAATTCGAAGTTCCGCCGCCGGAAGGCACCGGTGAAGGCGTTGCCCTGATTGTTGAAGCGGTCGCCGTTGCCCGGACCGCCGTCGAGTTCTACTAGCTGATCGACAAGATTGCCAAACGCGATCAACGTGTCGTTGCCATCGCCGAGATCGGCAAACAATGAATCGAGTGCTGAGCTGCGGACGTCGGCCGTGTCGTCTTGAGTTCCGCCGGTGAGCGACACGGTCTGTGCGGTCAGATTGAGGACGACCAGGTGGTCAGCGCCCAAGCCGCCATCGAGCTGAACCATGGCCGGATTGAGCGAGTGACGAACCTCTAGCCGATCGTTGTCATTGCCCCCGGATATCAGCAGGCTCACGGTCAGGAAGTTGCTGTCGAACACAATCACATCGCTGCCGAAGCCGCCGAGCAACGACATCGGCCCGCTGGCGGCGGAGAAGCGAATATCGGTGTTGTCGGAGTCGGCGCCGGAGTCAATTTGCGTGTTGCCGACGATGAACGCGAACTGGATTGGGATGTCGTCGTTGCCGCCTTGGCCGTTGATGGTTGTGGTGCCGGCCGATGAAGTGCCGAGCACGAAGTTGCCAGGAGCGGCGGCGCCGAGGAAGGCAACGGTGTCGTTGCCGGCGCCTGCATCAGTCGATTGATTTCCACCGATGAATATGCGGCGGCCGATGAGCACATCGTCGCCGTCGCCGAGCGAGACCATCGTGTTGCCGGCGGAAGACACGATGTGATCGAAGCCGAGGTGCACAGTGTCGTGACCAACGCCGGTGTTGATTTGGATGGCTCCGGCCACAAGCGCGTTGTCGAGGGTCAGTGAGTCGCTGCCCGCGCCGAGGTCGATCAGGATCGAGCCGGCGACGCCGTTTTGGATGGTTGTGGCTTGCAATGTCGTGACTTCGTACTGACCCGGCACGCCGGTGCCGCGAATGGTGACGATGTCGTCGTTGTTATCGCCCGTGATGGTCAAGTTGCCAGCGACTACGGCCACTGTCGTTACGCCGGTCACAAGAGCGGACGGGACGGGCGTGGCTGTGTTTGACAGCCGGTTGATGATCAAGTCGGGCTGCAACGGATGTGGCGAGGTGAGGTCCCAGCGGCGGATTTCGTTACTGCGACCGTCGGCCGTCTGGAACGTGAACAAGCCGCCGAGCTCGTTGCCGTCGATGATCCCGGCCTGGACGTGCATGGCGCATTGAAGCCCTGATCGTTGAAAGCAGTGAAGAAATCGACGATCGCGCGGTTTCCCAATTCGCCGTCGAGGATTTCCATGCGCGAGCGTCCGCCCGCGCCGGCCGATGCGGCGACGTCGATCAGACCGTTGCCATAGAAATCGCCGACGGCCACTTCCACGCCGCCACGATGCGTTTCGTCGAACGGGAAGTACTGCTTGTGGGCTGCGGGGAACTGGACGGCCGGGCCGAATGTTGTCAGGTCGAAGACGTTGATTGTGGCGCGCATGCCGGAGCCTGAGCCGGTGAGGACTTCGCCGCTGCCGTCGCCGGTGAGGTCGCCAATTGCGACACTCGATCCGCCGATGAAAGTCTGTGGCAAGGCGAAGAAGTCGCGGATTTTGGCCCACGACCCGCCGCCGATTACCTGGTTCTGGAAGACGAGAATCCGCGAGCGCCGCGCAAGGGCGAGAGCGCGATGTCGTCGCAGCCATCGCCGTTGATGTCGCCCGCGGCGACGTAAACGCCGCCGTTGAAGCCGGCGCCGTAGGTTTGTGCGGCGTTAAGTCGCAAGTTCGCGATCTCGGTACCGGTAAGGCCGACCTGCGGGCTGCCGTTGAAGACCTTGATGTCGGGGGAGCGGCTGCGACCGGGGGAAGTGATGATATCGGGCAAGCCGTCCTGGTCGATATCGGCCACGGCGACGTGTACGCCATCGCGATACGTGACTTCATAGGCAAGGAACTCGAACTTGAACGCGCCGGTGTCGGCATCGAAGACTTTGACGAGCGGGACGCTGGTGGCGCTGGCTTCTGAGCCGATGGCGACAACGGCGACGTGATTGAACTTCTCGATGCTTTCAAATCCGACGTCTTTATGCGGACTGGTGAACGTCCAGCGCCCTATGCCTGGTCCAAAGATCTCGAGGTTCCAGCCTGCGACCGGCACATCGCCCATGGGGCTGGGTGTGGGCGTGTCGGTATCGAGCTTGAGAAAGTCACCCTCCTCGGCGAAACTGTCCCGGGAGCGGGCAAGTTGCCGTCGATGTAGAACTCGGTGTCGAGGCTGGGGCGTACGCAGAAGACGTTGACATCGTCGGTGCCGTCGAGGCGAAGGAATTCGGTCGTGCCGTCGTACATGATGCCGGCGAAATTGGGCCGCGGTGGCAGGGCGGGATCGGCAAGGTTCACCACCTGTACGGGGTCGATGAGGTAGTTGATCTTGCCAATGAAGCCACGGTCGTTGATGAAGATCTCATCCCGCCCTGCACCGTCGGCGCCCCCCTCGATAGTGAGCTTGCCGCGAATGTTATCGAGGTTTCCGTTGTTCTCGGCCTGAGTCGAAGCGACTTCGAACAGATCGTCGCCGCCGTTGCCTTCGATTGTCGTGGTGCTGCCTTCGAGCGTGCTGCGGACGGTGAAGTGATCGGTGGCGGTGTTTGAGCCGCGGAGCAAAATTCCGTCGAAATCAGTGCGTTCGTGAAGTTGCCGCCAGTCGCGCTGTAGAAAATGGGGGCGGGAGCGAACCCTGTAATAGTCGAGGATGTGAGTTCAACGTTTGGGTTCGCCCCGCCGCCAAAGTCGCTGACGATCAAGCGGTTGTCGCCCGCTAATGCACTGAGAACCAGGTTGCCGTCGATGTCGTCGAGGTGGCCGTTGTCGTCGATGCCGGCGTTGGATGAAACTCGGAAGATGTCGTCTTCGGGTCCACCGACGACGGTGGTTGTGCCGGCGATAGTGCCGCGTACGTTTGCAACATGTTCTGGGAAGCTGCCAACGCCATCGGCTTGCGTGCCGAGAAGGACTGATAAATTGCCCTGCGCCACGCCGCTGTAGGTAAGGCTGCCGCACTCGCCGAACAGGTTGTCGCCGGCTTCGGCGCCAACTGTTGTTTGAGTGATCGTTACGATGGTGTCAATCGAGTCTCCGGTATCGCCGACGATAATTGCGTCGCCTAGGTTGCCGCCTGCATCGGCGTCAATTAAGAACGTGACGAAGTTGACGTCGCCGAACGCGGCAGGCCCGTTGGAGTCAATCCTGATCGAGTCGATTCCACCTAACGCATCGATGCTGATGCGGTGAAACAGGTTTCGCTCGAACGATTGGACGTTGCCCAGTCCGTCGTCGGCCAGAATACGATTCGAGTTGTTTGGGTCAAGCTGCAGCAAGATGGAATTGGCAGCACCATCGCCGGTAATTGTGAGTTGGGCTTCAACACTGATCGTCGTGCTAACGTCGGCAATCGACCAGACGCCGCGGCCATAAGTCCCTAACACAACCTGGTTGCCATTGATCGCAATGTCCTGAACCGACGTGTTCGGCAGATCGTTGTCGTACTCTTTCCAGATGAAGGCGGTGTCGGTCCAAGCGGGGTCGGGACAAATCGTGTTGGCCAGCCGCCGATAGACGCCGCCCCGAGCACCTGCCAGGAGCACGCCATCGCCGGACGCCGCCGGCGTGGGATCCCACAAACCGAGCGACAGTAGCTCGTTCGAAAAGCTGCCAAAGTTGGCGGTGATATCGTTGAAGTTTTGGCCGTTGTCGGTGGTCAAGAAGATGTTGTTGCCGCGCATGACGTAGGCGATCCGCCAATCCGCTGGGTCGAGCACTATGTCGCGAATCTCGCCCGTACCCGGCACGGTTTGTTGCGTAAAGCCGCCGGCTTCGCCGCGCACGAACAGTTGACCGTTTGTGGTGCCGACGTAGGCGATCTGAGTGAAATTTATGCCGGCTCGGCTGCCGCCGTATGCGAGCGCATGTACCTGGCCCGTGATACCGGCGGGTGTGATATCGGTGATGATGTCGCCAGCCAGGCCGGCGTTGTTGTTATCCTCGTAGACACCGTTCAAGCCGATCAGCATCAAACGTTGATCGATGGTGTTGAGGACCATCGGCGCCAGCAAGGCGCCCGCGTTTTGATCCGCGTTCTGCAAGCCGCTCAGCGCGGTGCCGGGTGTTGCGGCAGCGGCAAGCATGACCGTCGTGGTGTTGACGAAGGCGTTGGTGTTATCAAACTGGCGGCGATTAAAGGTGTTGAAAGTGTTGCCGAGCGAATAGCGGAGCGAATTGTTGGCGATGCTGGTGTTGTCAACCGCCTGATAGAAGCCATCGCCCTGTGTGATCTGGTTCCAGTTCTGATTGCCGGCCGAGTCCTGTTCCGCGGTGCCGGTGTCCTGGAATCCGGCGACGACTACGTTGTTGACTGTATCGAGTGCCAGCGACCAAATCTCGGCGACTTTCAGATCGCCGTTGACGCTGGTCCAGCGCCGGCGTTGGAGGTGGGATTGTCACGGCGATAAACCCCGCCGTCGTCGCCTTCGATGATGTCGCCGTTTGCGTCGAAGACCATCCGGCGAGAATCTGCATGGGGTCCGCTATTGCCGCCGGCGAAGTTGTCGGTGATTGCGGTCCATTGCGGCGAAATGTTGCCACCGGTCGGCGCGACCGAGCGATCGCCGCGCATCAGGTTGCCGGTGAACCCTGTTGCGCCAATCGAATTCGGAAAGGGGTTGTCCTGCCGATCGCCGCCGACATAGACCAGGTTCGGCGAAGTCGGGTCGGCGACTATCGAGAAGTGAATTGCGCCCTGGCTGCCTGGTTTCTCGCGAGGCTGAATTCCGGAGATCTTTGCAAACGTTCCGCCGCCGCCGTAGGCCCCGTTACCGGCGCTGCCGTTGAGCGAGAACTGGTTATTATTGACGACGGTGACGGTGAAGTCCCCATTAGCGGCAGTGTTTCCCGTTACACCGGCAACGCGGACCACGTTGCCATTTGCCAACCCGTGATTATTGGAGGTGATCACGATCGGCGACGCATTAGTCGCATTGGTGATCGGCCGCGTCGCGGTGAGAATGGTGGGCAAGTCCATCGCCGTCCAGTTCGCGCCTTGGTCGGGCGAGAAGGTCAATGAGGCGAGCTGGCCATTATTCACAACGCCGACGTAAACGATGTTGTTGCCCGCGGTATTGTGCAGGGCGACCTTGATGTTGTTGGTTCCGCCTCCGATAGGCATCAGCGGATCGGTCACGTTGGTCCAGGTAGGGACTGCCGCGTTGGCGTCGTCGGTGCGGAAGATGCCGCTGGCGGTTGCAGCATAGAAGCGGTTGGCGCTGGAGGGATCGCCAAACAGATCGAATATGCGCGCGATCGGTAGGCCGCCGGTACCACTCAATTGATCGAAGTTAAAGCCGTCGTCGGTGCTGCGCCAGAGGCCATTCGAGCCGCCGGTCAGCAGATAGGCGTCGCGCACGGCGACCCCTTTGATCCCATCGCGGCGGTTGTTGTTTCCCAGTTCGGCGATGCCGTCGGTGAGCATCCGCCAAGTCGGAGCGGCAGCCAGTGCGTTGGTGGTGTAAAGCGCACCGGTGAAGTCGCCGCGATGCAGGCTCGAATCAAACTGTCCGGCCGCAACGCCTCCGATACCGGCAAGTATTTCGTTTGGGTCATTAGGATTTGCAGCCAGAACCGCGATCGATATTGACGGGAATTGATCGGTCAACGGTGTCCAGGTGGGATTTGCCGCGGTCGCGTTCATCGTTCGCCACACGCCGCC
This sequence comes from Pirellulales bacterium, assembly GCA_963829655.1. Taxonomy (GTDB): domain Bacteria; phylum Planctomycetota; class Planctomycetia; order Pirellulales; family JALHPA01; genus JBBDYH01. The sequence continues at coordinate 1,552,066 of CAWHJG010000002.1, read as the reverse complement.
ATCGGAGCCGCCCGCGAAGAGAATGTCGGCGTTAGTCGGATGTGCGAACAGCGCGTTGATCGAGCCAGTTACGGGATTATCGGTGATACCCACGGTTTGTCCGCCTGTGATCGGGCCCGGGCCTTGTTCGATCCAATCAGGTACGCCGACGGTTGTAAGAGCCAACAGGTTGCGCGGCTCGAGCGATTCGAAGGTTCTCCAGGTTGAGCGGCCTCGGAGTATTGATCGATCGCGGTGGCTTCTCCGCGCGGGATTTGCGCACGCTAATCAGCGAGTCATGGTGGCTCTTCATGGTGTCTGCCTAAGTACGTGACGAGAAGCTTGCAATCCGCCACCGCCCTGTCCGGCGAATAACCCCCACGCCGCGCGTGCGCTGTCCGGTCCAGTGTCTATCTAAGACCGCTGCCCGGCGACCTGGAAAGGTCGAACGTCCCTGAGAAGCCGGAGTGCCGCGCCTGGGTCGCGCAAACGAAGCTGGCCGGGCTGACACTGGCGAGTTTATCCAGCGGTGTCGCAAAAGCAAGTAGTTTGGGCAAACTTTAGCAGTTCGGGTAGAAAGTCGGGCGTGCAGTTCTCTACCAGTGCTCGGCGGGGGTTAGCCGTCCAATTAACGCCAATCCGAAAAGTCGCGGCGACATAACCGGACGATCCGGCAAACTTTCTGCGCCTTAACGCTCACGGTCCGACATACAGGCCGAAGCTCCCCCGCTTTCCTGTGGCGAGTCATCCGCACGACCGATACATGACGTAGCCTCGCGGTCGGATCGGATGGCGCAGGGACTCGCGCCGAAAATCGACCCGCCCGAAAATCAAATCACCACCTGCCCGGACGCGATTTGATTCGCGCCCTTGCGGCCTACCTGTCATCTCACCCGGCTAGGGTCACGGAGGACTTCTCATGCTCCGCCACTCGGCGTGCGCGTTGATTATTGCGCTCGTGTCCGTTTCGTATTCACTGGCCGACGGGCCACAACGAGGATTCCTCTACGAAGCATTCGATCGCGAGGTTTCCGGCCTGGCAACGGCGAGCGACCTGGACGCCGATCCCGGGCAGCAAGTCAAGCGCGTGACGTATGACGCCACGCGCAGCGTGATGGCGACCGACAACCTAACTGCAACTGCAAATGTGGAGTCCGCCGCTAGCGCGACAGCGGCTGATGTCAGTGGGGGCTCAAGCGATTGCGCCGCCTCGTGCTGCGACAGCGGGTGCGGATGCGGCCGCGGCTGTGGCCATAACCATGGCTGTGGATGTGATCACGGCTGTGGATGCGACTCGTGCTGCGAGAGTCATTACTTTCTCGCGGAGGCGTTATTCTGGGACATCGATCAGGGCACGAATCGCGTTGTGGCATCGAATCAGAACACGCTGCAAACACTGCTCACCACCGACGACGCCGATCTGGGCAATCAACTCGGGGCGCGCGTCACCTTTGGCCGTTGGGTGTGCTGCGACGTGGCCTGGGAAGCGTCGTACTTTGGTTTCGACGACTGGGATGGCGTGGCCGTGGTGAATGGAAATAACGATTTACGCCTGGACGGCGACATTGGCCTGGGCGCGGTGGACGACTTTTTTGGCGCCGATCGAATTCAGATCGACAACTCGGTCGAATTGCACAACATCGAGATCAACCGCGTCAATCGGGTCGAGTGCACCGATCTGTCGTGGCTCGTTGGCTTCCGTTACATCAACTTCCAGGAGGACATTGACATCACCGGCACCGACGCCGACAACTCGGTCAGCAACTATCGCGTGGGCACCGAGAACAACCTGTTCGGTGGGCAGTTTGGCGGTGTTTGGCGGCGTCATGAAGGCATTCTGGGGTTGGAAGCTGTCGGGAAGGCCGGTCTCTTTGGAACCAATCTCACGCAGGGCCAGTTCATCGGCGACTTCGGCAACACGTTTATCTTCCGCGACACGCGCTCGGACTGGTCCACCACGAGCTATGTGCTCGAAGGTGGCGTAACTGGGTTGGTGCGGATTACCGACAACTGGAGCGCCAGCGCTGGGTACAACGTGCTGTTCATCGACGGTTTGGTTCGCGCCAGCGACCAGCTAGACTTTACCGACACGCTGACCAGCGGCACGCTGATCGACGACTCGGGCGAGGCGTTTATGCACGGCGCCAACGTGGGTCTGGAAGCTGCGCTGGTAAGCATGGCGCTGTTAGCGAACTCTCAGCTTGGCTGGAAGACGGGGCACGGCGCCGGGCTGTGAGCAGACGAAGGCGGCCACGCGGCAGCCGTGTTGGCAGGTTGATTCTAAGCTGTCGCGCCGAATCCAGCCGATCGCCATCGCGGCGGTAAAGGCATCGCCAGCGCCGACAGTATCTTTCGTGATGACGTTTTCGGCAGCGCAATCGGCGAATGACGTGCCGTCGAAAAGGATCGCGCCTTGCGAACCCTTGGTAAGTGCGACGAGCCGAAGGTTGTATCGCTTTTGTAGTTGGACAAGGAGCTCCCGGTCGCCACCCCGCAGGCCGCAAATTGCGGCAACGATTTTCAGTTCCTCGTCGTTGAGTTTTAACGCGTTGGAGGTGTCGAGCGACACTAGGACAATCGCTTCGCTGTAGAAGTTCTGCCGCAGGTTGACATCAAAGATTCTGAGGCAGTCGGGCTTTGTCGCATCGACGAATCGGCGGATGGTTGTTCGCGACGTATCGCTCCGCTGGGCCAAGGTGCCGAAGCATACGGCGTCGGCGCGGGCGGCAAGCGACTCCACCGATTCAGACCACGGAATGAAGTCCCAAGCGACGTCGCGGGCAATGGTGTAGTGCGGCTGGCCGGACGAGTCGAGCTCGACCTGAACCGTTCCGGTTGGATATTGCCGGCTTGTCGCGACGAAGTCGGTGTTTACTCCGTGCTCTGAGAGCGCGGCGCTCGCGTTGTGCCCGAGGTAATCGTCGCCGAACTGGCTGACGACGAAGGCGTCGGCGCCGAGCATGGCGGCGTGCGACGCAAAATTCGCCGGGGCGCCGCCGAACCGCGACTCGTCAGGGAACACATCCCAAAGCACTTCGCCGAGTCCGACGATCAACGGCCGGTCTTTCATCCTTACTGAGCTGCCTTCACGTCGTAACACCACAGCGAGGTCGCGTCGCGCAGATACAGGCGGCCGTTCGCGACGACGGGGTATGCCCAGGCCTTTGCGCCGCGGCCGCGCTCGGGCTGATCGGGGGGCGTAAACTTTCCGAGCTCGCGATACGCTTCGGGTGTGGCCTCGACCAAGGCCACCTCACCGCTTTCGCCGTGAAGGTACAGCCGGCCATCTGCGTAGCATAAAGAGCCGGCGCCGACGCTGCGTTCCTGCCACCGGACGTCGCCAGTGGCGAAGTCAACGCACATGACACCGCCCGACGATGTGCCGTAAAGATTTTCGTCTACGAGCACGGCGCCGCCGATGGCGGTGGGGAGCTTGGTGGAGAAATAGAGCTCCTCGGCCTCAAAGCCGTTGCCGCCGGAGTTGATCTTTGCCAATCCACCGCCGCCGCGGCCGGTGCCGGTATACACCAGGTTGTCGTGCGCAACTGGGGTGGGAATGTTGGCCGGGCTTCCTTTCGCTGTCTTCTCATATCGCCAAAGGAATTTGCCGTCCTTGGCCGCGACGCCGACCACGCCCTTTTGAAGGAACTGCACGTATTGCTTCACGCCGCCGATGTCGGCGGTGACGATCGACGCGTAGGCCGCCTCGTCCCCCTCGCTGAGCGGCGATTTCCAAATCACATCGCCGGACTTCTTGTCGAGCGCGACGATCGTTGCATCCGCGCCACCAGGTGTGACCACAAGTTTGTCGCCATCCACCAGCGGCGATTCGGAATATGCCCAGGCGCCGTCCTTGCCTCCGAATTCGGTGCGGAGGTTCTTCTGCCAGCGGATCTTTCCGTCGCTGGTGTTCAAACAGGCGAGATCGCCGTCAGAGCCGAGCGCGAACGTCAGTGGGCCGTCCACCGTCGGGGTCGAGCGAGAGCCGGGATATTGCGGGCCGCGATTGGGACCGACCTTGCCGACGCGCGTGGCCCATGCCTGGCTTCCATCGGCGACGTTCAGTGCCTGTACGAACTCGTCGTCGGTTCCCTGATTGCTCATCAGATAGAGCCGGTTGCCGACGACCGCGGGCGTTGAATAGCCATGGCCAACGTCTTTGACGTGCCAGATCAGTTTTGGGCCGTCCTTTGGCCATTCTTTTAGTAGGCCCGTTTCGCGGGAGATGCCGTTTCGTTGCGGGCCGCGCCATTGTGGCCAATCGGCCGCTTGAGTCGCGATCGAAAACAGGCCAACCATGACGACGAGCAAGTAGGATCGCGATCTCATTATTGACCTCCGAGTTGTATTAAATAAAAGGTAAGTATATTACACCCGCGCCGCCAAGGTCATTGCAAATTGATTCTGCTGCGATTCGTTGCGCTCGTTTCGCGTTGGTGAATAGTCGTACGTTTGGACCGTTTGGCCATCCGCGCAAACTCGAGCAGGCGGAGCCAACCGTCGCCGCCGTTGGGTTTCATCTGAAAGTTGACGAGCACCTGGTGCACATCGCGGCCGGACGCCGAACGGCTGGTCGTGCGGCCGAGGCCGTCTTGCAACACGTGACCATTCATCGTCAGCACGAAGTTCGCATTCTTTCGCACCAGGCGCTGCCACAATTCTTCGCCGTCGCACACGTCGCCAGCGCTTGCGTCGGACACGCCATAGGCATGCGGGTTCCAATTCTGTTTCTTACCGTAGTGCGTCCAATCGTAACGCGTGTCGTCGTAATACATGTACGCGTGGGTGAGAAGTATCGCCTCGCGGTTCTTGTGTTTCGCGGCGATTTCGCGGGCCCAGCGCACGACGTCGGCGCGGGGACCGAACTCGAGGCAGATCACGAGAAACTCGCGCCCCGCGGCTGAGAATAAATGGTAGGAGTTTTCGAGGCGATCGGGTTCGCGGTCGTACGTTCCGCCGAAGGTGGGCAAGGCGCGGAATTCTTTGACGGGGAAATAGTCATTGAGTGCGTTGTTCGGTCATTGCATGTACCGCCTTCGCTGTAATCGTGGTTGCCGGCGGTAAGGAAGTACGGGACCTTGCCGTCCAGTTGGCTCATGGCGAGGGCCGCGACCTCCCACTCGGCGGGCGTGTTGCGATTGGTGATGTCGCCTAGATGAAATACCGCGGCGATGTTGCGGTCGCGGAGGTTTTCCGCGATCCAGCGGGTTTGCGCGAAGTAATGGTCTGGGAATTTTTCAGAGTAGTTCTGCGTGTCGGGCAGCACGGCGACCGTGAACGATCCTTTCTCGGGCTTCGGCGGTTCGCCTTGGACAAGGATCGCGTCGGCATAGGGATCGACCGTGTCGGCGCTCCAACCGGCGCGGCCGACTAGCGGCGCAGGCGCAGGCTGCGCCGGTTTTCAAGGCGTCTCGGCGGGTAATGTATGGCATGGCAGAGTCCTAATACGGCCAGCGATCCTAATCTCGCTTCAATTCGGGCTTTTCGATTTTGCGCCGAGCGAGATGCGCCACTCCTCGTCGAGCTCCTGCACGGTTTTGCCGGTCAATTCCTTGAAGACCTCTTCCTTGTAGTTCCCTTCTCGCATGATCTGGTTGAGCTTGCGGACGAGGTCTTTGTCGTATTTCTCTGTGACATAGGCGAGGAACGCGGCGGTCACGCGATAGCTCCGGTCGTAGCGTGCGCGGGCGACGTTGATCGGGCCGATGTTGCCCGGCTCGAACTTGAAGAAGCGCACGTAGTCGGCGACGCCCTCGACGAGCCACCCGGGATTTCCTCGGCGGCGATATCGCTGGACGACGTGGCACATTTCGTGGACCATCGCGCCGACATCATCGGGGTGGTCCTTGAAGAATTTTACGGAGCCGACGATGCGCGTGCCGCTGGCGGCGGCCACGCCGCGGTAATCTTTCGACAGCCGCATGGTGACCAGGTGCGGGGCCTTAAAACCGTCGCTGGCGAGCTCGGCGTTGATCATCGGGTAGGCGCGCTCGCAGATGCGAGCGACGTTGTCGGCCCACTCCTGCATTTCGGGTGCGTCGGCGACATCGACGACGACTTCGATGGGGTATTTGAAGGCGGCAACGTTGGGTTCGGCGTCGATCGTGATCTCGCGGATCACAAGCGGGTGCTCATGCGACTCGGAGACTTGGACGCGAACGGCCTTGAGCTTGCGGTCCTTGATTTCCGCGCGGGCGGCGCCGTCGGCGAACTTGGCGATCTCGTCGAATGACTTTCCGTCGTCGGAGACGGTAATAGTTGCGGCGGTGAGTTTGTTGTCGCCGTTGGATTTGCCGCTGTTGATCGAGATGGACTTGATTGCGATGGGCTCAGCAAAGACCACTGTGAGATGGTCGTCCTTGGCGGCATTTTTTTCGGAGGCAAAGTAGGTTTCGTCGTCGCCGTCCAGGGCGAACTGGCGGATCTGGCCGTCGCCGGATTTCTGGCTGCTTTCCATGGTGGCGATGGGGGACGAGCTATCGCTCTTGGGCTCGTCGGCGCGGAGACCTTGAACGAGGCCGAATAACACGAGCACTGCGAAGACGAGACAAAGGCGTTGCATGAGGTCCTCGGTCAAGGCGATTAAGTCAAAAGCGTCGGCGAATGAATTTCCCGGCAACGGCGAGGCCGGCGACCAGCATCAATACCAACGTTGCCGGTTCGGGTACGACCGTCAACGACAGCGACGTCGGTGTTTGACTGAACTGCCACTGCAAGTCGCCGGAAAGCGGCGGCAGTTGCACGGCGTCGAACGATCCTTGTAACACGGCGGCGGTGAGCAAATCAAATCGGTCGCCAAATTGCGGGCCGGGGAGCCAGGCTGCGTCTAGCGTCACGATTAACTCGCCCCCTAATTGCGCCGCGCCGCTTACGGTCAGCGTGTCGTATTGTGTACCCGGAGTCAGGCCGGCAAGCTCCATGGTTAACACCGAGGTGGGGCCGAACGTGATATCTTCCAGAGTGACGGCGGCGGGGCTGTTGCCGGGGGAGAACGAGTCGAGGATGCGAATGTTGCCGGTGAACGAGCCGGCGCCGCTCAGTGGGCCAGCGAAGGATAGTGCTTGGGGCGCGGGCGGCCCGGCGACGGTGCCGTTGTTGATGAAAGCGCCATTGATGGTGCCGTGGCCGTCGAAGTTCCCGCCAGTCAATTCCAGTCCGGCGAGGGATGTAAGAGAACCGCCAGCGATGGTTCCGCCGCCGATGTGGGCGCGGTCGGCATCGAGTAGAACAACGGCGTGGCTGCTGACATTGAGAGCGCCGGCTTGAAAGCCGCTGGCGCTGGTGATGTCGCCGGCAACGAGATTGCCGGCGGCCGTGAGTGCGCCGCGCCTGAGATTGCGCGCTGGATGATGCCGCTGGCTTCCAGGACGCCACTGCTTTGGATTTGGGTAGCGCCGCCGGGGGTATTGAGAGTGTTGGGGACGTGCAACGTACCTTGGGAAACTGTCGTCGTGCCGGTGTAAGTGGCGGGACTTGAAATCGTCACCTTGCCGGCCCCTGTCTTCACGAGTTGGCCCGGGCCGCTGAGTGTGCCACCGTATGTGCCGTCGCTGGGTTGAGAGAAATCGACGATTGCCTGATTGACGATGTTGCCTTGCAGGCCACTCGCGGGGCCGCGGAGGCGGCCGGCGAGAACGGTGGTGCCGCCGGTGTAGGAGTTTGCGCCATTGAGTTCTAGGGTGCCGTCGCCGGTTTTGGTGAGTGAGCCCGTACCGGTGATGTTTCCGGCGAAGGTGTTGCCCGTTCCGCCGAATACGTTGAGCGTGAGGTCGCCGGCGCCGAGTGTGACCGATCCATTACCCGTCAGCCGCGCGAGTGTTTTGTCAAAGCTGTTCAGATCGAGCGTTGCGCCAAGTGCGACGATTACGTTAGCGTTCTGCGGCACGCCGGTGGCGGCGCCGAGGCGCAGCGTGCCTTGTTCGACGTTGGTGATTCCAAAGTAGGTGTTGTTTCCGGCGAGCGTGAAGACGCCCGATCCACGTTTGACAAGACTGCCCGAGCCGGTGATTGAGCCGGCGAACGTGGTTGATGAATTGTCGCCGCCGGTGGTGAGAGTCGCGGCCTCGACCGAGACGTTTCCGCCGGCGGGTCCGCCACCGGCGAGCGAGCCGATGGTTTCGGCCGCGTCGATGTCGAGGAGAACGCCCGCGGTGTTGGCGAGGGTGACAGCGGAAGAATCCGGGATCGCGCGTTGAAGTTCGGCCCTCAGCGTGCCGGCGTTGATGGTCGTTGGACCGCCGTAGATGTTGGCGCCTGCGAGTGTGAGCGTTCCAGTGCCCGCTTTTGTGAGACCGCCGGGTCCGCTGATGTTGCCGGTGTAGGTGAAGCTGTTGGCTGCGTTGGCGATATCGAGCCCGCCACCGCCGGCAAGGAGTTCGACGGAGCGCGGCGTGGTGTTGTACGCGCCGGTGACGCGGAGTGTTCCGCCATCGAAGCGGAGCGGAGCGGCGATATCGCCGAGGTTTACGTCGCCCGAGGCACTGGCGACGCCGCCAGCGAACGTAGTTCCACCGGAGTAGGTGTTGTTGCCCGTGAGCGTCCAAGTGCCCGAGCCGGTCTTGGTTACCGCTCCCGTGCCGCTGATGACGCCAGCGAATGTGGTATCGGTGTTGTTCCCCCCCGTGGTGAGCGTGCCAGTACCGAGTGCAACATTGCCGCCAGCAGCGCCTCCGCCAGCAAGGGACCCAATCGATTCGTTGCTGCCGGCGAGATCAAGCAGCACGCCAGTGGTATTGTAGAGGGTGACCGCCGTTAGATCGCCGATGGCGTTGTTTCCGGCAAGTCGTAACGAACCAACTTCGATTCTCGTTAGACCTGAGTAAGTGTTGTTGCCCGTGAGTTGCACTACGCCAGTACCCAGTTTAACAAGTGCGCCGGACCCGCTGATATTGGCTGCAGTTGTCCCATCGGCCGCCTGATTAAAAAACACGACCCAATTGTTAAGAATGTTACCTTGAAGCGACTGAGTGTTGCCTTCTAGTATCCCTTCCGTCACGGTCGTGCCGCCGGTGTAGCTTTGCGGCGCGAGCAGGTGGAGCCTTCCAGGTCCAATCTTGGTCAATTGACCTGAGCCAGTTAGCGACTGCGTTCCAACTACAAATCCTATCGAATGGATGTCAAATGTGCCGCCATTCGGGCCCCAGGTAATGGTACGGCTGGTTGAGTTAAAGCCCCCCCATCTCAGAGTACCGCCGTCAAAATGCAGCGCTCCCGCTGCGTTTCCCAGAGCACTGTCCGTGCTGACATCGATGACACCCTGATTCAGAAATGTGCCGCCTGCATAGGTATTATTCGGTTGAAGCGCAAGACGCCCGGGCCATTTTTGACCACGGCGCCGTTGGACACCACACCTCCCACGTCGAGATTACCGCCCGACGCAATGTCGAAAACTCGCGAGCCTTGCAGGTTGATATTGGCGCATATCGCGCTGTGAAAACCGCTGGGGAGGGTCTTCAATGTACCGAGCACGCTCAGTGTTCCTGAGCCTGTCACGTGACCAACCTTGAGTATGAGATCCTGGATCGTTTCAGAGAACGTTTGCAAATCGAGCCTGCCTCGATCAACGAAGACTTCATTCCCGCTTGCGGCCAGAATCTGTTCGCTTGCTCCCAGAATAAGAAATCCGTCGCCACGAATGGTCAGATCGCCGCGGACTGCACCATCCACCGCAGATTTTTCAAAGTGAATTCGGGCCAAGTTTGTGGCATTAACTGTCGTCAGACCTGTGTAGGTATTGGCAGCGCCTCGCAGTCGAAGAGTATGCGTATCAAAAGCGGATAAGTTCGCGCTACCGTTCGAGATAACGCCATCGATGACCAAAGATGACCCAAAGGCGTCAATTGTTCGATTTCCGCCGCCTAAATCAATGTTACCAGTGACTGTGGAAACACTACCAAACGAGCCTCCCCCAGTTCCAATGCGATTGCCAATGACGAGCCTTCCCGTGCCGGTTGTGACGGAGGCGCTATCAGATAACACGAAATTAGTAATCGTCTCCGTATGGCCAGCCAAGTCGAAGACACCAGTCGAAGTTAAACTCACGGTAACGTTGGGCGCTTGGAGATTTGCTCGTCAGCAGCGAGTCGCACTGTGCCGCCAGCCGAAATGGAGAGATCGGCGGGAATCGCAATGTCGCCGCCCGACTTGCTCAACACGAGTGTGCCGCCTCGAATACTAGTCGGCGCGGTGTGCATGTTACTGCTGGAGCCCGAGATCGTGGTGGTTGCCGCATAGCCGGTAGGCAGGATCAAGCCGCCCGCGCCGCTGATTGCTCCGTTGAGCGTCGTGTTGAAGGCGCCCCCCATCGTCAAGTTAAAGCCATTCAGATTGATGGCGTTTGCCTGCAAGAGCGATCCCGCTGCGGTCCAGGTTTGGTTGGCCGCCAGCTTTATCGGAGCCGTGACGACCTGGCCGGAGTTGTCATTGTTGGTGATGCCGCCCGCGCCAATCGTCAGCTCCTGCCCGGTGACAAAGAACGAGACGGAACCGGCGTCAAAGGTTAATGAGCTAATGCTCCAGGGAACATCAACATTGGGAACGGTATTGTCGTTGCCGGCAATGTGGATATTGGCCGTACCGTTGTTGGGGGGTGAAGTCCCAAAGCGAAGCCCATCCCAATTGGCGTCGGTAGTCCAATTGCTATCGGCGCCACCGCCGTCCCAGATTTCGCCGGCGGGGAGACTATCGGTGAACCAAGGCAGCAGGGCTAGCACGATGAGAATAAATGAGAGTCGAATCATGGCGACGGGGCCCGTCAGGTGAGTAGGCGCGATCGAATAATGAGGCGGGGTACATTATAAGTGGCGGTTGGGTCTGGCTCGACAATTTCGACGTTCGAGCGGAACGAATAAAAAGCACCGAGGAACGGGGCGTGGAGAGGAATGTTCAGGCCATGAGAGAAAAACTCTAAGGAATCCAGGAAAGCAGGAGAGAGGGATGAGGAAAAATAACTCGCTCTGTTCTCTTGGCCTCGCGTCCTTAGGAATATTCGTTTCCGTAGGGCTGCCGGCGTTTGCTTGCGCTGCAGAGCAGGAACTGGTGCGGGTGGCGGAAGGTGGGCGGGGGTTTGAACTGGCCGAGTCGAAGCAGGCGTTTGTGCCGTGGGGATTCAACTACGACCACGACGAACAGGGGAGGCTGATCGAGGATTATTGGGAGACCGAGTGGGCGAAGGTCGAGCAAGATTTTCATGAAATGAAAGAGTTGGGAGCGAACGTCGTTCGCGTTCACTTGCAACTCGGCAAGTTCATGTCCGATGCTCAGACACCGAACAAGCAGCGCTTGCGCAATTGGGTCGGCTGGTCGCGCTCGCGGAGAAACAGGGGCTGTATCTCGATGTGACAGGGCTGGGCTGTTACCACAAGAAGGACGTGCCCGCGTGGTACGACGAGCTTGACGAGCAGGAGCGGTGGGAGGTGCAGGCGCGATTTTGGGGGGCGGTCGCCGAGCGCTGTGCCAAGAGCAATGCGGTCTTTTGCTATGACCTGATGAATGAGCCGGGCGCGCCGGGTGGCGACAAGCCGCAGGTGGATTGGCTGGGACCGGCGTTTGGCGGAAAACACTTCGTTCAACGGATTGCGCTCGATCGCAAGGGGCGAGAGCGGCACGAGATTGCGCAGAAATGGATTCGCAAACTAACGACCGCGATTCGCAAGCACGATCGGCGGCACATGGTCACGGTGGGGCTGGTGGATTGGAGCCTTGACCGGCCGGGGCTGACGTCGGGTTTTGTACCCGAAAAGATTGCCGGCGATTTGGATTTCATCGCCGTGCACATCTATCCCAAGGCGGGCAAGCTCGATGAAGCACTGAAAACGCTTGAAGGCTTTTCGGTCGGCAAGCCGGTGGTAATCGAAGAGACGTTTCCGCTGGCGTGTTCGGCCGACGAGCTTGGCGAGTTTATCGACCGGTCGAAGCCGCATGCCGGCGGATGGATCGGATTCTATTGGGGGAAGACGCCCGAGGAGTGCCGCAAGTCGGGCACGATCCACGATGCGATCGTGCTTTCGTGGTTGGAACTATTTGAGCGGAAGCGGCCCGTCGTCAAACCGTAGCAGTAGGCAATCGTTCGTCGAAGCGAATGCGATTGCCGAACGGGTCGATGACCTCCATGGGGTAAGATCCGAATGACGAAATCCGAATGACGACCTAAAACCGAATGACGAATGACAAGGCGCGCCTCTAACGCAGCACCTTTATGGTCTTGGTCTTGATGCTGGTCGAATCGGCAGCCAGATCGGCGAAAACCGCCTGACGTGCGAGCGAGGCGAACGACGCGAAGACCATCGGTTGGACCGGTGTGATGCGGATATCGCCGACGCGATCGATGCGTCCGCCCTGCTCCGCGTGCTGGAGGCTGTCGTATTCGAAATCGATCGGGCCGGTGATCTCGATGCGGAACGTGTCGCGGCGCATGCGGCGGGCGCCGTCCTCGATGGTCACGACGAAGCGAAAACCGGAGCGGCCGTTGACGCGCCCCGTGCCCGAGAGAACTGCTTTGCTGCCATCGGCGGCGATGTTGAGTTGCTCGATGGTTGTGGCGGTGAAGAACAGGCGGTTTTCCAGATCGACGAACAATAGATTGCCGCTCGTGGTTCCACGGCGACTATCGGCTGAGAACGCGAAGAAGCGTTCAAAGCCGTCGAGGCTGCCGACGCCTTGTGCACGGCCGGCGGCGGCAAGAGATGGTTTTACTTCGACTTGCACGATGCCTTCGGCGATCTCACCGCTTGGATCCTGTATACGGTAGGAGAACCGGGCCATTCCGACGAAGCCGGCGTCGGGGACGTACGTGATGTTGCCGCCTTCCAGCTCGACCGTGCCGTGCGTATCCGGTAACGTGCCGACGGCAATGACCAGGAGTGCGTCGCCATCGGGATCAATGTCGTTGGCAGTTAAATCGTCGGCGGAAAACCGCAGCGTTTGGCCGGTGACCACCATATTGCGATCGGGGTTCGCAATAGGGGGATCATTCACTGGCGTGACTTCGATCGTCGCGGTGGCGAGCCTGGAGCGAGTCAGGCCGTCGCTGGCCTGGTACGAGAATGTGTCGGTACCGAAGAAATTCTCGTTTGGTGTGTACTCGAAGGTGCCGTCGGGGTTCAACGTCAGCGTGCCGTGAGCCGGCCCGAGGACGAGCCGCGCGGTGAGCAGATCGTCTTCGGGATCGCTGTCGTTTTCGAGGATGCTGACCTCGTCGTCGTCCCAAACGGTGTCTTCAATAATCGAGCAGGAGTCGTCAACCGCCGTCGGCCGCAGGTTCTGGATCGTGACGAGCACGGGGGCGGAATTGAGGAACCCGTCGGTGGCCTTGTAGCGGAAGGTGTCTACGCCATCGAAGTTGGGACTCGCGATGTAGCGGAACGAGCCGTTGGCGAACAATTGGAGCTCACCCCAGAGCGGCCGCTCGACCAGGATTGCCGAGAGGCGGTCGTCGTCCGGGTCGCTATCGTTGATCAAGACGCCATCGTCTTGCGGCTGGACGGGCAGAGCGACGCCGTCACTGATGGCGATGAGCTTGACCATGCCATCGGCGATGGCGACTCGATATGCGAAGCCGGCCTCTAGGCCTTGAATGCCGATAGCGTCGTAAGCGCCGCTGACCGAAGTGGCCTGGACGAGCACGAATTCGTCGCCGGCTTTGGGCGCGAATCCGTTTGAGAACCTTATTCGCAGGCGGCCATCGGCTTCGTAGCTGCCGACGACGTCGAGGCCGTCGTGGGATGTTCCGCGCTGGTTGCCGCGGATTTCGATCTCGAGTGTCGCATTGTCGCCTTGTGTGATATTCGACTGCACGCGCAAGATGCCGATTTGTGCGCCGGGATCGAGCAGGCCCTGGTTGTCAATACTTCCGGCGTGAAGGAGTCCATCGCCGCGAATACGGGCGCCGGTGAAGACTCTCATCGGGCCGAGTGCATGGAGCTCGCCGCCGTTGATAAGCGTGATCACGGACTCCCCGCCGTTGTTCGACACCTCCAGGCGCTCCTGGATCGTCCAGCGCGAGCCGGCGCCGCTGATCGTGACCTCGCCCAGTGAACCGGCGGCATAGCCGATGTCGGCATAGGCGCCGACGTCGAGCTTTGCGCCATCGGTGATATTCAGCACGCCATGGCCGCCATTCTCGCCCACCGAGAAGTGGTTCGTGTTGGTCCAGCGGGTGTTGGCGCCGGAAAGATTGGCGCGGCCAAATGCGCCACCATATCCAATCTCGGCCCAGTTTCCGGTATTTAACACTGCGCCATCGGCGAGAGTGAACAGGCCGTGGCCGCCGTTTGAGCCGAGGATGAAAAACTGAACGTTGTTCCAACTTGTGTTGGCGCCAGACACGATTACTTCGCCGTGCGCACCGTCGTTGCCGATTTGGGTCCAGTTGTTGTTTTGCAGCAGTGCGCCGTTGGCGAGCGTGAAGCGTGCGCGGCCACCATTTTCGCCGATCGAGAGAAAGTTCATGTTGGTCCAACGTGTGCCGGGATCGGTTATTAGCGCGTCGGCGGCTGACCCAATGCCGTAGCCAATTTCCGTCCAGTTGGCTGTGTGCAACGTACCGCCGCGGCTAACCGTGAGCTTGGCTTGACCGGCCTGCCCCACTGAGAGCCATTGATTGATGGTGAGATTGGACCTGGGATCCGAGACGAGGATCGCGTCGTATTCGCTGGCCGGATTCCCCAACCCGAGCATGCCGGGATGGCCCATCATTCGCCCGTTGGTGATGGCGAGGACGGAACTGGGCGTGAACTCTGGGAAGGGTTCGACGATATCGGACGGCGCCAGGGAGCCGGCAAGATTGCCGACCGTGAGCGTGCCGGTGTTGGGCAGTGCGTAAGAGTCGTTTACTCCGATGGGAGCAGCCGCAAGCAATTGCCGCGGCTCGAGGGTTTCGAAGGCTGAGCGACGCTGGCGGCGCGCGGTTTGATTTGATCGCCGGCGCGGGTTGAGAATTGCTCGGTCCCGATCCATTTGCGCATCCTCCCCTTAAGCCGTTGGTTGATTGGCGTTCCGACAAGTCAGACAGCGAGCCGCGAACAATGCCTCAAGACGCGACTCGCTTCAATTCCGAGAAGGCAAGCGCATTTATGGTAAAGCAGAAGCGCGGCAAAATGCAAGAAAAACACCGGAAAGTCCCTATGCACTGATTCATACCGGCATGTCCACGCTGGGGTCGAAGCGGCGGAAGGCGGCGACGACGGCAAAGATCAACGCTAATCCTTGAGCCGTCAATACGCACCAGCCGAGAACCCACAACAGCGGCCAGGAGCGGATACCGGCAAACCATGCGAGGTACATCGCGCCGGCGGCGACGCCGATTGCCGCGGCGATCAACAGCATTCGCAAAAACAGCATTAGCATCTGGCGGCCCATGAACTGTGGATCGCCGGGACCGATGGGCGTCTGACGCGAGGGGTACGAGAGGAACAACAGGTTTTCTGACATGAGAAACAGGAGGTTCATTGGCAGCGCTGCAAATGCCGCCAGCGCGAGCAACGAAAGTGGGATGATTTGAAAGGCCGCCAGCACGACGAGGACCATGGCTTGCAAGAGCGTGACGAAGATGATCACGGGAATCAGCTCGCCAATGGTCACCGCCATGCCGGAGAGCGGCAGCATCTTTAGCCAGTCCATGTAGTCGATGTCAGCGCGGAAGCCGGTGGGGATAATTGTAGTTACGAAGAAGGTCATCCACACGACCATTCCGATCGCCGGTCCGCTGACGTCGGTGGCTTCGGTGCGAAATGCGAGAAATGCGGGTCCCGCACTGATCGCCACGAGGCAGATTATGAGCAGGAGGCGCGGCGAGGCGCGCATGAGCTGCACGGCCTGCCGCCAGGCGAGCGGACCGGCGCCCCCGAGCCAGGGAAACTGCGGCAGCCGCCAGCGCGCGGTATGTCGCGAGGCGAGCGCGGTCATTCGTCCGCTGCTGCGCGGCTGATCAGCTCGTAGCGCTTTTCGCTGACTGTGGCGGCGGCCTCAAGATAATTGGCGTCGAGCCAGAGGACGATCGCAGCGAGTGCGGCGTTTACCGCAAGCGCAGTGCCGGCCCACAGGACGAATTCTGGAACGAGCGATTCGGCGGCAATGGTGCGGCCGAAGACGTCGAAGGGCGCGAGGATGATCTGCCCGGCGGTCGTGGCGCGAAATTCGGCGATCAGCTCGCGCCATCCGAGGTCACCGACGGCGGGGGCCATTTGCCATAATCCTAAGGCCACAAGCGCGATGACGCCGGCCAATACGACCTTGCGGCCAAGTGTGTAAGTGCGCTCACCGATTGTTTGGATTGCGAGGGCCACCGCCATGCTCAGCAATTGAATAAAGAGCAACGAGAGCCAGATGCCGATCCAGCCGGCGATCCACCACGTGGACCAGTAGCGGAAGGCGAGCGAGAAGATCAGGGCCGTGAAAGCCGCGACGTACGCGCTTTCGATGAGCTTGTAAAGCAAGA
Organism: Pirellulales bacterium; assembly: GCA_963829655.1. Lineage (GTDB taxonomy): Bacteria > Planctomycetota > Planctomycetia > Pirellulales > JALHPA01 > JBBDYH01. The sequence goes on along the minus strand of CAWHJG010000002.1, from coordinate 1,535,652 downwards.
GCTCGCGACGAGTGAACGGGCCGGGAAACAGGAACTCGACTTCGGCCATGCTGAAGTTGATGGCCTTGTCGGGCGCGGTCAAAAGCGACATCAGGCAAAAAAGGAGAATGGCCAGGGGGGCAATGGCGCGAACGACCGCGGGGTCGGAGCGCAGGTATTCGGGGCTGAACGTAGGCAGCACGAGGAGGACGAGAATCAGCAGACCGAAAGCGGCCAGAAGAGCGCCGCGCACCGACTTGAAAGCGCGGCCCAAGCGGCGGAGCGTTCCGCGGAGGCGCAGGGTGCCGAGCTTTAGCAGTGCGGGATGCATTGTCAGCTTTCGGTCGCCTTGAAGAACAATTCTTCCAGCGAGGCGTCTTCATTGACGTTGGCGAACGCCGACCGAGCCGCCGTGACAGGTCCGCAAAACAACGAACGACCGCGCCTGAAGGATCAGCAGATGAGTACAGAGGTCCTCCACGAGCGAGAGCAGGTGCGAGCTGATGATGATGGCCGTGCCGGCCGCGGCTCGCTCGACGATCGAATCCTTGAGAGTGCGGATGCCACGCGGATCGAGGCCGGTGAGCGGCTCGTCGAACAGGATCGCGCGGGGTTCATGCAGGTAGGCGCAAGCGACCGCGACTTTTTGCGCATGCCGCGCGAAAGCTCCTGGGCCATTGTGTCGCGTTTTTCGGTCAGCTCGAAGAGTTCCAGCAATCCGGTGGCGCGATCCTTAAAATCCGAGACGCGGTACGTCGCTGCCGCGAACTCGAGATGCTCCCAGACGGTGAGCATGTCGAAGAGCTTAGGGTCATCGGGGACATAAGCAAGTTGCTGCTTGGCAGCGACGGGATCGGCAACGACATCGTGACCGGCGATGAGCAGTTGTCCGCGCGTGGGCGGAATAATTCCCGCCAGTGCGCGGAGCGTGGTCGTCTTGCCCGCGCCGTTGGGACCGACGAGCCCAAGGACGTCGCCGGCGTTAACCTCGAAGTTCAGCCCGGCGACGGCGACGAGCTCGCGGTAGGTCTTGTGATAGTCGATGACCTGAATCAGAGTTTCCATGCAAACATGCTACTGGTTGCAAAACGTAGAAGCGACTGCAATGTTGTGCGATACTGCGGGCTGTTTATCACACAAAGCGTATGTTCGCGCGACACCAGGCGAAGGCGCGGTCAATACAGGCGGCGAAAGGGATGACGATGAGAATGTTTGTGATGGCGGCACTTGCCGCGTTGTTCTCGCTTACGTGCGTGGCGGAAGAGCGGCGGGAAGCGTTTGATCGCGATCCACAATGGGACGGGCACAATAACCGAGCCACAAAGCCGGAGCCTCAGCCGGTTCGCCAGGATTTCGGTCATAGCGCGACGAAGCACGCGGGGGGAACGACGGTCGGCGAAATTGGCGGTTTCATAACTCCCGCCGCGGAGCCCGCGTATTATGCCAAGCGGATTCCGAAGGCGACGTTTCAGGATCGACTGATCGGCTCGGGCAAGTTGGCCTGCACGGATCGAAACTTTCACGTGCTCGTTGGTTTCTTTAACGGGGACACGATCAACGAATGGCGAACGCCGAACTCGATCGTGTTTCGGCTGTATGGGCGCGGCGACGTCTTTTATGCGTACGTTGAGTATGCAACCAGCCGGTGGCGCGGCGCCGACAGCCCGGGCGGGTTTGCATTGATCGAGGATCCGGAGCTGCCGGGGCGAAAACAGTTCGCCGGGTTTGCCTCGAAGGGGGCCGTGCACACGTGGACGCTCGAGTACGATCCGGACGCAAACGGCGGACGAGGCAGCATTAATGCAACGATCGACGACCAGAAGGCGGTCTGTCATCTTGACCCGGGGCACAAGGGCGATGGCGCCACGTTCAATCGCTTTGGACTATTGAGCATTCCCAAGCACTACGATCAGGCGGGAAAAATCTGGCTGGATGACATTGAAGTTAATGGAGAAAGGGAAGACTTTGCGACCGATCCCAAATGGGACGCTGTGGGTAACAGGCGCACGTACATAACTAATAGCGTGCGGCCGCGGTTTGACTTTGGGTTCAGCGATACGCACTTCGCGGCTGGCAAAGGGCGCGGCGAGCTTGGCGGCGTTATTTTTAGGGGTGACAATCGCGATCCGGATAAAGTCGCGTACTACGGCGATCGACTTGAGACGCTGACGCCAGCCAAGTCGATCCGCGCCGCGGGCAAGGTCGCGATGCGGCGCGGCATCAGCGACAGCACGTCGCTGATCGGTTTCTTTCATTCGAAGAAAAGCATCGCGGTCTCGGACAGTCAGTCATCTGGCTGGCCGATTAATTTTTTGGGTGTGGTGCTCGAGGACCGAGCCGAGAGGGTTTTCTTGTTTATCCCGCTTATCGCTTTTCCGATGGCGCTGATGGCTATGCGCACGGTTCGGAGCTGCTGCACATCATGCCCGACGGAAGATCTCACGACTGGTCGCTTGATTACGACCCGGACGCTAACGCGGGGAAGGGCCGCATGACGGTCGGCTTTGACGGCCGGAAGGTGCATCTTGATCTGGGAGCGGGGCATCGCAAAGCGCCGGCCGAGTTTGATCGATTCGGGATCGTCACCACGTGGATTGACGGAAACGAGCAGCGGGTATACTTCGACGATTTGACGTACACGTGGCGGCAAGATTAGTCGCGGCTTGTCACGTTTCGGCCCGCGAACTACGATAGACAGTCGCCATTCCCGGATAGCTCAGTCGGTAGAGCAAGCGGCTGTTAACCGCTGGGTCGTAGGTTCGAGTCCTACTCCGGGAGCTTCTATCCGTCTTGCTCTCAATCAGTAGCGTCCCGGCGCGCGGGATTAACCGCTGGGTCGTAGGTTCGAGTCCTACTCCGGGAGCCAGGATCAGGTTTTGTCTCACCTGAACCGCAAACGTCGGCTAATAGCTTTGGGACGGATTATTGGGTTCGAGTCCCAAGATCACGCCCTTTTCGCTCGAACCACGGATCAGTTCAGGTCCCGCTAGTCGGGAGTCTTCTCGCAAATCTGCGTCCCTCGCCGCTTCGGTGTGTCGGACGAATGGCACGTAGAAATCGATAAGTCTCTTCCTGAAAACGACATCGGTGAAAAAGGCCTCTCATGCTTAGATGGTGTGTGTACAGACCCATCTTCGGCATGGAGGCCCAACGATGCAGTTTTCTAACCAGGGACGGTTGCGCGAGCAAGTCAGATTTCTTAGGCGCCAATATTTGCAGGACGGAGCTTTGCCATTTGGCGATATTCTGACGCACGACTTCGTTGGGCAGGCATTGGCAGCCGTCGAGGGGGTGTGGAAGGACCGCATTTACACCCCACTGATGACGCTGTGGGTATTCTTAAGCCAAGTGCTAAGTCCCGACCATTCGTGTCGCGGAGCCGTGGCACGCTTGATTGCTCATCGGGTTTCCCAGGGCCATAGCCCCTGTTCAGCGGAGACCGGTGCTTACTGCCAGGCCAGAAAACGATTGCCGGAACAGTTCTTCGCGACCGTGGCCTGTTTGGTCGGGACGTGCGCTAGATGCCAAGGTCGGTTCCAAGTGGCTGTGGAAAGGCCGTCGGGTCTACATGTTCGACGGCACGACAGTCACGATGCCGGACACTGCGGAGAATCAACAGGCGTATCCACAGATTTACAATCAGAAGCCAGGCTTGGGATTTCCCATCGCCCGAATTGGCGCGCTTACGTCACTGTCGTGCGGCGCGATCTTGAATCTGGGCATCTGCCAATATGCCGGCAAAGGCCAGGGTGAGGTCAGCCTGATCCGCCAATTGTGGAACCTGCTCTGTCCCGGAGATGTTCTCTTGACCGATCGGTTGATGGCCAATTGGCTGAACATCTTCCTGCTTAAACAGCGCGGGGTCGAACTGGTGGCTCGATTGAACAAGGCCAATCGAAAAGCAGACTTTCGGCGCGGGAAACGTCTGGATCATCACGACCACATCGTCCGCTGGTTCAAGCCGTCGTCCATTCGCTCGCTAGACTGGAAAACATACAAAACATTGCCGGAGTACGTCACGATCCGAGAAACACTCATTCGCATGGCCCAGCCTGGCTTCCGCACCAAGACGATTGTGGTCGTAACGACGTTGTTAGATCACCGGCAAACGACCCGCGCGGACCTGGCGACCCTCTATCGGGCTCGGTGGAACAATGAGCTCGATCTACGTTCGATCAAGTCCACCATGCAGATGCATCACTTACGCTGCAAGACGCCGGAGCTGGTGCGGAAGGAAATCTGGACCCACATTTTGGCATACAACCTCATCCGCACGATCATCGCTCAAGCCGCGGTAACACATGGCATCATGCCCCGCTCCATCAGTTTCAAGGGTGCTTGTCAAACCTTGGAAGCGTTCCAGCCGGTGATGGAACTGCAAGCTGGCGCCGAGCAAGCATATCGCATACAACTGCACCAACAACTTGCTGGACGCCATCGCGACCCACCGAGTAGCTGACCGCCCTGACCGTTTCGAACCCCGCCTCAAGAAACAGCGGCAAAACTACTACGACTGGTTGACGAAGCCACGCGCGGAGATGAAACGCAAAATGGCCAAAGGCATTACGTAAATCTACGTGCCATTCGTGTGTCGGACCGAGGCGCCAATGTAACCTGCTGCGACCGTGTGGTTTAGCAAGGTGAATGCATCGGGGCCCCGCGAGCGCGGGGAACTTTTTCCGGGCCCGGCTGTATAACCCTCAGCGGAGATCAGTGCGGCAAGGCGGGCGCCATGAACGATGACCTCGATGCGATCCGACGGGTGCTGGCGGACGACGTCGAGTCGTTCCGCCGCCTCGTCGAGCGCTACCAGCGCCCGCTGTTGACACTGGTCCGCAACCTGACGCCGCCCGAAACCGACCACGAGGGAGTCGCGCAGGAGGTGTTTCTGGCTGCGTTCCGCTGCCTGGGATCGTTCGACCCAAAGCGGTCGGCGTTTTCGACCTGGCTGTTCGCAATCGCCCGCAACCGCTGCCGCAACGAATTGGCCCGCCGGCGGCCGTTCACGCGCGCCGAACTGCCGGACGTCGCCGATCCACGGTCGCCCGAGCGGGCGGCTTCGGAAGCGGAACTATTCCGCCAGCTCGACGCGGCCCTGGATGCCTTGCCGTTCGAGCAGCGTTCCGCCTTCGTGCTCGCCCACTTGCAAGGTCTTTCCTATGAGGATGTCGGACGGATCGAGGGCGTCGGCGTGGGCACCGTGAAGTCGCGAATCGCCAGGGCCCGTGAGAAACTTCGCTGTCTCCTCATCCACGAAGCCGAGCCGCACTCATGAACGACGAACTTTACAATCTGTGGATACAACGGGCTGATGCCGAGCCGCCCGCTGACTTCGCCGACCGCGTCATGGACGCTGTCCGCCGCGCACCGCCGCCTTCCTCGAAGGGCGTCAGGGTCCTAATGCTGTCGTTACCCGCCGTGCGCGTCGCCGCCTGCGTCTTGGCGTGCCTAGCCTTTCTGTATCGCATGTCAGCCGTTGTTGCCGTCTTTTTCGTCCAGTGAACTCCGTAATGGCGAGGATTTCTCGTGAGCACCCCTATCGCTTCCGCCCGCAGTCCGCTGATCGCCGTAATTCTATCGCTTGCCGCCACCGGACTCGGCCAGGTTTACTGCGGCCGTATCGTCCGCGGCTTGGTGATGTTCCTCGGCTCGCTGCTTTTCGCGCCAGCGATCGTGGTGGCCGCCCTATTGCCACCGGCGACCATTGTTCTGGTCGTCCTGATCCTCGCGCTAGTGACAGTGCTGGGGGTCTATATCTTTGCGGTGGCGGACGCCTTCCGCCTTGCCCGCCGCGGCAGTGATCTCTTCCAGTCAATGGACTACAACCATCCGCTGGTCTACGCTCTGTTCATCCTGGTAGGACTGACGTACTCGGCCGGCGGGCTGTACTTCATCCGCAGCAACGTCTTCGAGGCCTTTGCGATTCCGACGGCCAGCGAGGCGCCGACGTTGCTCCCCGGCGATCGGATTCTGGTGAACAAGACGACTTACCAGAGGCGATTCGTGCGCCGCGGCGACGAGGTGGTGTTTCGCGTGGCGTCGGAGGGAGTGAACTGGGTCAAGCGTGTCATTGCGCTGTCCGGTGATACAGTCGAGGTGAAGGACAACGAGGTGTTCGTCAATGGGCAGCCGTTGAGCGCGCGAGCCGTTGCCACGGGCGAGCCTCGGGGCCGCGGCGCAAGAGATCGAGGGGGAACTATTCGAGGAAACCAACGCCGGCCGCCGCTATCGGATTCTCTTCGCTGCCGACACGAAGCCGTTATCGGACTACCCCGAGGTGAAGGTGCCGGACGGGATGTGTTTCATGCTGGGCGACAACCGGAACAATTCGCGCGACAGCCGCACGACAGGATTCGTGGCCCTTGGCGACGTGCTCGGCGACGTGCAGTACCGGTACTGGCCAGCCGCGGCGTGGACCCGGTTCGGCCTGACCGAATAAGCATTGACTTGATTTCTAATCAGGCACCCGACCCTCGACGGAATCTCCGAAGTCATGCATGGCCCGCTGGATTCGGGAAACGCTTCTCGGGTATACTGCAAACACAGTCGCTAAAGCCGCTGGGTCGTAGGTTTGAATCCATACAACTCCGCATCATCGCGACTGGAACTGGATTTTTTCGGGCGATTAGCTCAGTTGGTTAGAGCACCAGCTCGACAAGCTGGGGGTCACAGGTTCGAGCCCTGTATCGCCCATTCCTATTGAGGCATCAGGCGTAGTAAAGCGCCGCGCGTAAAGAATCCCGCTCGGCCGTTCGCGGTCGAGCGGGATTTCATTAATATTCGTTCAATCGTCCATAAATTCTTGTGAAGCAAGCAGTTACTGCCATGTATTCCGGCAGTGCTACGTCCCCGGCGCTCAGCTCGTGGTGGATTTCACCGCCGATTTGACGACGGCTCATTTCCGACCTAGGTTTTCTTTGGCGTTTGCCACCTATCATGGTGTGATTCGTAACCAGAGCAAACCCTATCGCTCTGTTTGGCCATTCGGCCGATATCGGTTTAACGAAGCCCGACTCCGCGAGCCGAGACCCCTCGGATCGTCTTCCTCCGCTTTATCGAGTTACGAATGAGCACCACAGCCTGCCTGTTGCCGTTTCGCCGTTCGCGCTTGACCCGCGCCGCCGAGACGGAACTACGAAGCCGCGTCCGCGGCATGCTCTCGGCGATGTATCCCCACTGCGATGCGTACGAGCGCAATTCCGAGGCACGTTACCCTTACCCTCGATTGGTCCATCTGACGCCGGTTGAGGCAGACGGACTGAACGCTACAGGCGAGTCGTTCGTTGTCGCCGGCAAAGATTTGGGTGACGGTGGCCTGAGCTTTTATCATGCCGAGCCGATCCACGATCGCCGTGCGATCGTTTCCTTGGAGCTTTCACCCGGCAAGTGGGTTGGCCTGTTGATCGACCTCTCGTGGTGCCGCTTCACGCGGCTTGGCTGGTACGAGAGCGGGGGCCGATTTCTGCGAATTGTGCAATCGCCGATGCGGCAGGCAGGGTAGGCCGGAGAGCGTTGAACAGTCGCCGCTACGGGGACGCGATCGCGTGCGTGGGCCTGCGGTTCTATTTTAGTGAATCGACGAAGCGCAAAAAGCGCGCGTCGAGCATGCGAAAGTCGGTGCCGAATACGTCGGTAAAATCCTTCACGCGGGCCGCCGACGAGTAGTTGGTGAACGCTGGGCGGCTACCGGTCTTTGCCAAATACTTGGCATATTCTCGAGGCATGGTCTCGACGAGAAAAAACGTGAACGTCCATGCCTCGCTGTAGCCCGCCGAAACATCGCTGTCAAAAAACCGGTCACTGCTGATCAACTGGACGAGCGAGTCGGCTTTTCGTCGCTTGGCTCGGTATTCCTTGAATTCAACAAACCGGCCGCGATTGATGCGGTCCGACTGGTTAGTGTAGGCAGCGAATCGTAGACGCCGGGCGCCTCGAACATGGTGCCCAGCCCCTCGGCGACCCACCGCGGCGCCGGAGCAAATCGATTGTGGATTCCCGTATTGAACGCGGACTGGTGCGCGGCCTCGTGGATCACCGTGGCCATGTTCTGCTTCCAATTGGCGGCGTTATTCTTGCCAGGGCCCACGTCGTACAGCGTTACACGGTTGCTCGATAGCGAGTAGTATCCGAGCATCGAGTTCGAAGCTTTCGATCCGTCGCGCACCGCGTATCGCTGAAAGTCGTCCTTGCCCTTCCATACAATGGCAACCATCGGGAACGGGGGCTGGGAAAGGCGAAATCCTCGGACGCTGAAATACAGGACAAACGATCGGTACATGTCCTCAAAGCGATCCACCCAGTAGTCCTTCTGACCACGAGGATGCGCCACCAGGAAGTGCCCAGTGCCGCTGACTTCATAGGCTTGACCCAATTCCACCTCAAGCTGGCCGCGCATGACGTTTGCCGAGTAACTTCGAAAGTCGCCGGCGGTTTTGTGGTATTCAGTTACCTCGTTCGGGTTGAACTCCCAGAGCCGGCCGTCACGGCCCAAGAGGAATACCAACTCGGTTGATGCCGCCAGGGGAGTCCCCTCAACTCGCTGTCCATTCAGCAGCAGCTCGACGGTTGCCTTGCCGGCCACGTCGGCCCCGGGCGCCACGTTCACCAGCGCGATAATGGCCGCCGTCAGCGAGATGACAATGAAACGAATCCACTTGCGCGGATCGTCGGACCACGAACAGGAGTGTCCTTCGAACATCGAACCCTCCGTATAACACCATTTCGTGTTGCGAGCGGCACAATCGTCACATCGCCGACCACTTGTCTCTCACGGTTGGCGGACGCCCGCTCAAAAAAGTCTAGGTCATGCCGTCCGCGCCGTACGGCCGGTAACTACGTTCCCCTGCTCCGTAGCGGCGTGCTTTGGCCATCGATAGAATCAAGGGTGATGCAGGCATCCGACCTCATGTTGCAACTCGCCTGCATCGGCAATTCTGGATCCGTCAAATGTTGCGAGTGGTCGCCATCGCGATTGCACTGGCCAGCACGGCCGCGGCGCAGGAAAAGGCCGTACCTAAAGAAACTGCGAAATCCGGTGCAGGCGACCGGCCAGCCGCGACGCCCACTCAGAAGGGCGCCGCAAAAGGGGTGGTGGCCGACGAGCTTGTCCGCCAGGTCCGCCGGCTGGTTCGCCAACTAGACGCGGCTGAGATCGCCACTCGCGATCAGGCCTATGCGGAGCTCATCCGGATTGGGCCGACGGCACTGGAACACTTGCCCGAAGTCACCGATGCGACGCCCGCCACCGTTCGGGATTCGCTCAAGCGGCTTCGCGCCGACTTCGACAAACAAGAAGCCGATCGCGCCATGCAGGCCGCGCAGGTTTCGATCGCCGGTAAGGGCCTTGAGCTCGCGAACGTTGTTGAGGACCTTGCGAGGCAAACGGGCAATAAGGTCACGCTCGACGAAAACACTGCCAAAACCACTGTGGATCTCGAGTTAAACAAAATACCTTTTTGGCAGGCCCTCGACACGATTGCCGATCAAGCGAAAGCCGGAGTTTACGTGTACGGCGGCGACGGCATTGCGCTACATCCGCTTCAGCCCCGGCATCTGCCGCGACGACAGAATGCGGTTTACAACGGGCCGCTTCGATTCGAGCCGACACGCGTCGAGCTGAAGCGCGATCCGCGGCTCGGCGACGCTCCTTCACTCAACGTCGGCGTCGAGATTTCCTGGGAGCCTCGACTGCAGCCGATCACGCTTGTCCAGCGCAAGGCAGCCCTCACAGCGACCGACGAAAGCGGCAAGCCCATCCCGGTCACGGAAGGGGGCGATATTCCGGCAATGATCCACCAAGGCTCTCCCGCCGTGGAGATCGAGCTGGGATTCGACGCCCCGCCGCGTTCGGTCAAGCAAATCGCTTCACTCAAAGGCGCGGTCGATCTACTGATACCAGGCAAGAGCGAGCCATTTGAGTTCACGAACCTCAAGGCCGCTCAAAAGGTTGCACAACAAAAGCACAACGTGACTGTCACGCTGGATGGCGTTCGCAAAAGCGGCGAGGTCTGGGAGCTGCGCTTGCGAATCAAGTATGCGCAGGCGCTTGATGCCTTCGACTCACACTTGGCCGCGTGGATTCTCAGCAACGAGGCTGTGATGGTGACGCCTTCCGGCGAAACGATCGACAATGCCGGCCTCGACACGACGCACCGGTTGGAAGACGAGATCGGCGTCGCATATTTATTCGATCTCGAAAAGGGCCTCGACGGCCTTACGTTCCGTTATCGTACACCGATCAGTATTCATCAGATTCCGATGGACTACGAACTCAAGAACATCACTTTGCCGTAAGCACGCGCGAACCGAGTTGACCGCGACACAACGGCAGAAACAGCAAGACAGGCTGCATGAAATTAAGACTATTTAGCATTGGCGACGTCTTTGCACTCATGGCTGCCGTCTGCGCCTTGGCGGCCGCCCCCGCACTTGCTCAATCAGCAGGAGCGTCGTCCGGCAAGGGCGCAAATGCGGCGACAACCAAATCGGCAGCCAAGACACCGTCTCGTTTTTCGGCGGGGGCTCAGGCAGTCGTCGCACGAGTCAACGGCAAACCGATCTACCGGGGAGAAGTTGACCAGGCCGTGCAGGCGCTTGCCCCGGGACAAGAGCTGACCGGCGAGAACCTGCGTATGGCGCAGGCCCAAGGTCTTCAACAGCTTATTTTTCGCCACCTATTGATGGAGCTATTGGCGCAAGAAAAGATTGCACCCACCGAAGCTCAGATCGACGAGCAGGTGCAAAAGGAGCGTGATCGGTTCAAGGCGCGTAATTCGTCGCTTGAAGACACGTTGCGCAAGACCGGAGCGCTCATGAGCGACTATCGGAAGCAGATTGCGGCCAGCCTAAGCATCAACATGTACCTGGAACGGCAGGCAGGCGATGAGGTCCTGGAGGCGTATTTCAAGAAGAATGCCCGGCAATTCGACGGCACCGAGCTGCGGATAAGTCATATCCTCCTGCGTCCCACCAGTGGCAGTCAGACCGAGCTGGAAAAACTTCGCCGGCAGGCCGCTGAAATCAAGGCGGAGATCAATTCGGGCAAGCTCGCATTTGCCGAAGCGGCCAAAAAGCACTCGTCGGGTCCGAGCCGCCATCAAGGCGGCGATCTCGGTTTTATCGATCGCCGCGGGCCGATGATCGAGGAGTTCAACCGGCCCGCATTCGCACTCGAAACGAATCAGGTCAGTGACCCGGTGGTTAGTCCCTTTGGCGTGCACTTGATCACCGTCACCGAAGTGAAGGCGGGCGAAAAGTCATTTGCCGACGCGCGCAATGAAGTGGTGCGGACGTTTATGCCGATCTTGTTCGAGACGCTGCTGAAGCGCGAAATGGAACAAGCCAAAGTGGAGTTCAGCGACAGCTTTCCGCACTTCGAGCCCGGGTCGCAGGAAGTAACCGGCGCAAAGTAGCCCCGGCAACTGTTTACCTTCAACGGCGGGGGTTTCTATTTGATTCGTTTGTCAGGACCGCGCAGCCCCATCGGATCTGGAGGATCGCAGCGAAGCAGAGTCTGCACTACTTCCTCGGCTAACTCGCGCTTCCCAAGCTGGACGAGCGATTCGATGAGCCCTTTTCCGGCCGTGAAAAACGATCGATTGGTGGGCAGTTCGGCAGGCAATTGTCCGCTGGCACGCGCCGCGCGAGGCGCCTTCTGACCGATCTGATAGGCGTATCCAAAATGTCCGCGCCAGCGCAAAGTCCGCTTCCGCCACTGCAATCTCGCCCAAGAGCACATGGATCGACAGATTGTCGCTGCATCCTTGTAATAGCCAGCGGAGCTCATCTCGAGCCACTTCCATCTCGCCCGCCGCCACCATCGCCTGCGCCTCGCGGACATCGTCTTCGCGCTGTGTCGCGCAGCGCGGATGCACAAACTCGAACAATCCATCGGGCCGCATGCGCACCGACAGCTCGGTTGCGTTGGGGCGAACGGCGTTAGATTCACGCTGTCGCTCCCCCACAGGCATGTGAGGGCTAGGCTGCCGCGGGCCGTACTTGCCGGGATGTTTCCGCTTAGCCAAGGCGCAACTCCGCTCTTGCGATACACTCACTTGGGACTCGGCGACAGCCTACCGCAGCAAACCTCATGCGCCTATTGACCAGCAAACGACGCTTGCGCCGCTGCGACAAACCGCCGCCCGACCCGTGGCCGCCGAGCACATTCAAAGCATCGCTTCGGAGGCGGCTGTTGGCCTGGTTTCAACGCAACGCGCGCGATCTGCCCTGGCGCGAGACTCGCGATCCGTACGCGATCTGGGTCAGCGAGATCATGCTCCAGCAGACGCAAGTGGCAACCGTTGTCCCCTATTTTGAGCGATTCCTTACCCACTTCCCAAGCGTTAGCCGCCTTGCGGCCGCGGACGAACACGACCTCTTGCGGCTGTGGGAAGGCCTTGGTTACTACCGCCGCGCTCGGCAGATGCATTCCGCCGCCAAGAAGATCATTGCCGACTGCGGAGTGTTCCCACGAGACATTCACGCAATTCGCGCCTTGCCCGGAGTTGGGCGCTACACGGCCGGTGCAATTGCGTCGTTCGCGTTCGATGCGCGCGAGCCCATTCTTGAGGCGAACACGATCCGGCTGTTTAGCCGGTTGCTGGCATATCGCGACGACACGGCCAGCGCGGCGGGTCAAGATCTGCTTTGGCAAGCGGCCGAGACGATTCTGCCTCGGCGCAGCTCGGCGCCATCAACCAGGCACTGATGGAGCTTGGCAGCCAGGTCTGCACGCCGCGCGACCCAGCATGCGACAGATGTCCGCTGGCTCAAGCTTGCCTGGCGAAGCGTGAGGGACTGCAAAACTCAATTCCATTGCCCCGCGCGAAGCCGCGGATTGAACATGTCCGCGAAGCGGCTGTGGTAGTCCGGCGGGGAGAAAAGTTGCTGCTGCTTCGACGCGGCGAAACCAAGCGCTGGGCCGGGTTGTGGGACTTTCCGCGGTTTGAGGTCCAAAGCGGCAACGGCGCGCGACTTGAGCGCGAATTGATCGACAACGTATGGCAACTGACCGGCCTCGCCATCAAGCGCACTCAGTCAATTACCATCATTCATCACTGCGTGACACGCTTTCGCATCCGCCTGGAGTGTTTTGAGGCTCACGCCGCCGCCGCGAACGGCGAAGCGCATGAGGTTTCGCCCGACGCCTCGATGGCCGATCACGTCTGGATCGAGCCGGCGGAGTTGCGGGACTATGCGTTGAGCACGCCAGCACGACGCCTGGCAACCCATTTAGTTGCTGCGACAAGATTGACTTCTCCGCCATGATGCGGATCGCGCTTGCGCAAAACCGTCAGCGATCGTGCGAGCGCAGCGCCTGTTCGACCGCCCAGCGTTGGCTCTCGTGCCGCAGCTTGGTCAAAGCACGTTCGGGCGACAGCCACATTAGATGATGGTCTGGCTCCACCGCGGTCGCCCTCCCAACGACTTCAGCGACAAAGAATTCGCACCGCTTGCGGTAATGTTTGTGCTCATCGTCTGCATAAACTAATTCATCAGCCACGCCCAGTTTTTCGCGTAACCTGATGCCTAGCCCACATTCTTCTGCCGCCTCGCGGATTGCCGCCACGTCCGCCAATTCACCTTGCTCTTGTGCGCCGCCGGGCAAAAGCAACCCTCCCGGCGCTGAGACGACGGCAACTTCGCCGTCCGTGTTAAAGATTACCGCGTATCCTCCGTGGCGCAGGACATAGTCGGCGCCCGACATGTGATCGCCAAACTGTGGAATTCGCGGATCGTGGCCGTGAGGCGCGTTCATGATATCCTCCGGCGAGCCGACGGACTTAGACGTTCTGACCGAGCAGTGCTGCAACCGCCGCGCCAATGTCTCGCTCACGCATCAAGCTCTCGCCGACAAGAATTGCATCCACCCCTGCCGCTTCCAGTCGTTGGACATCCGCCCGCGTGTGAATGCCGCTTTCGGAGACGAGCACGCACTGGTCGGGTACGTGTTCGCGCAGTCGCAGCGTGTGCTCCAGGTTGGTCTTGAAAGTTCGCAGGTCGCGGTTGTTGACGCCGATGAGCGTCGCGCCTGCGTCGAACACGCGTTTGCAGGTTCTCCGCGTCGTACAACTCAACCAGGGGCGTCATTCCCAGCGCCACCGTTTCGTTGAAAAGCGAGCGCAAGTGGCAATCGTCCAGGCACTCGGCGATCAACAGCACCGCGTCTGCCCCCGCCGCCCGCGCCTCAAAGAGCTGATAGCGGTCGAGGATAAAATCCTTCCGCAAGCATGGGATGCCGACCGCCGATCGCACGTCGCGCAGATATTCGAGCTTGCCTTGAAAATACGGCTCGTCCGTGAGCACGCTCAGACACGCCGCGCCGTGCTGCTCGTACGTTCGCCCGATCGCGACAGGATCAAAATCCGCGCGAATCACACCGGCCGACGGGCTGGCCTTCTTCACTTCGGCGATCAGCTTAATCGGGCCCTCGGCGAGCCAAGGGCGCGAAGAAATTTCGCGACGGCGTCGCCGACTCGGCCGCGCCGCGCAGTTCGGCTTCCGGTCGAGCGGCCTTTGCCTCGTCAATCTCTTTTCTCTTGGTGGCAACGATTTCGTCGAGAATGGACATTTGCGCGACGTTCGGCTCAAGCTTTCGGCTGTCAGCGATCGGCTATCAGCCTGTGCTCAAGCTGAAAGCCGATGGCTGATCGCCGTCTTGCTGGTTTAATGTTTGAAATGCCGTCTGCCGGTGAAGATCATCGGCAGCCCGTACTCGTTGCAGGCGGCAATCACCTCGTCGTCGCGCTTCGACCCGCCGGGTTGAATGATCGCAGCAACTCCGGCTTTGGCCGCGATCGCGATCGAATCGCCAAACGGGAAGAAGGCGTCGCTGGCGAGCACAGACCCCCGCGACCGCTCGCCGGCTTTGCGGATGGCGTTCTCGACCGAATCGACTCGGCTCATCTGGCCGGCTCCCACGCCAACGAGCGCGCGGTCTTTGCTGAGCGTGATGGCGTTGCTCTTCACGTGGCGAACCATTGCCCAGCCAAACCGCAGCTCGGCAAGCTGGTCGGGAGTCGGTTGCTTGTGCGTCACAACTTTCCACTCGGCTTCTGGATCGTCTCGCGTGTCGCCGTCCTGGGCCAGAAACCCGCCGTCAATCTGGCGGTATTGAGGTCGCTCTGCCGATGCTGAACCCTGAACCCTGAACCCGGAACCGTCGATCTGCATCAGCCGCACGTTCGCTTTCCACTTCGGCTTCGTGGTAAGAATCCGCAGCGCTTCTTCGGAATAGCCTGTCGCCACGATCGCTTCGACAAACCGATCCGGCTCGGCCAGGACCTCCGCCGTCGCCGCGTCAATCTCTCGATTGATCGCCAGCACCGAGCCAAATGCGCTAACGGGATCTCCCTCCAGCGCCCGCCGCATGGCCACCGCCAGTTCGGCGTCGTCGCCGCGCCGCAAGGATTGTTGTGCTTGATCACGACCGCGGCCGGCTCCGAGAATGAGCGAGCCATCGACCAAGCGCTGTCGAGATCCAGCAAATTGTTGTACGACAGCTCCTTGCCGTGCAGCTTCTTTGCAGCGACCAGCGTTTCCTGGTCGGCGGCCGGATCAACGTACAACGCCGCCGCTGATGCGGGTTCTCGCCGTAGCGAAGCGTTTCCTTGAGCTGCAAGTTGATTGCGACGGTTGAATCGAACTCGGATCGGTCGCGCGCCGCGCCCTCTTCCAAAGTAGGCGGCAATCGCCGCGTCGTACTTTGCAGTTCGCGCGAATGCCGCCCCGGCCAATTCTCGCCGCAGCTCAAAGGTCGTTCCGCCGTTTGCGCGAAGCTGTTCGAGAACTCGCGAGTACTGGTCCGGTGAAGTTATCACCGTCACGTAGCGATGGTTTTTGGCTGCCCCGCGGATCAGGCTCGGTCCGCCGATATCGATGTTCTCGATCGCCGCCGCATCGGTCACGTCCGGTTTGGCTATAGTTTCTTCGAAGGGATAAAGATTCACGATCACCAGCTCGAACGGAACGATGCCGTGTCGCTCAAGCGCCTGCATGTCGTCTGGCCGATCGTGACGGCAGAGAATGCCGCCGTGAATTTTCGGATGTAACGTTTTCACGCGTCCGTCGAGCATCTCCGGAAAGCCGGTGTATTCGCCGACCTCGGTGACCGCCAGTCCCAAGTCCACGAGGAATCGCTGCGTGCCACCCGACGCATATAGGCCGACGCCAGCCGACGGCGAGTCCCGCGCAAACTCGTCGAGGCCGGTTTTGTCGCTCACGCTGACGAGCGCTCGGCGAATGGTCATCTTCGGCGGCGAACCAAGCTCAACAGCGGCAGAGTGTGCCATGAATCGTAAACGCGAGAGAAGGACAAGTGCTGTGCGTTGGCTCGTGCATAAGCCACCGCGGGCTGTAGCCCTGCTTGTAGAGAATTCGAACCCAATGGTCAATTGGGTGGTTCAGCCGAGAGGGGTCGGAACCTACTTAAATGGGTCCGCGGCGTTGCCAGCCTCGGCAGGCCCGGCGCCAAACGGGTCAGGGACGGGTGCTGCGTCCTGCTTGCCTTTTTCAGCATCGTCCGTGGGCATTGGCGTCTCTTCCGTTGCGGCTTCCTTCGCCTTCGCCTTGGATTTGGCGGCGCGTTCCCTTGGAGTGGCCGGCTTTGGCTTCTCTGGCCGGTAGTCGAGCGGCTGGCTCAACTCGATCTCGTGCAGTGCCTGCACCAGCCCGCGAGAACTCGCCAGAAAAATACGATCGCTCTGAAAATTGCTCACGTGCGTTGCATACGCCGGCAACGGCATGACGTCGATTGTCGCGCCGCTCTTGGGGTTTAACACGGCCAGCCGGCCAATTCGATCCGTCGTGTAAACTCGCGAAGGCGTGGCAGCCAGAAAATGCTTGACCCCCTGCACCACCCAGTCTTCTTTTCCGGTCTCGGAGCCAACGCGATACATCGTCCCATTGTCGCAAATGACGTACACCGCATCAGCAAACGGCGCCGGCGTCTGGCTAATAGGATAACCGGCCCCAAACGACCACTGCTCGTTACCGGAGATGCTGTCGAAGGCGTAGAGATAGCCACCCATATTTCCGACGTACGCCACGGCTCCGCGCGGCCGGCGCGGCCAGAATCGGGAAATTCGTTGGTGTGCGAAAAATCGAACCCATTCCGTCGAGTTTGGCCAGACCAAAATCTCCGCGTGCCGACCCAAACGCGACCCCCATGAAGCTGACAGCCGGTTGTGTCACTTGCCGTCCTTCCAAGCGCACATTTATGAGCGAACGGTTGTCTTCTTCAGTGAGCGAGTACGTTTCCAATTGTCCCGCCATGTTCGGGACAAAGACTGCTTGTTCGCTCATCGCAGCACCGTTGTTCGGCGTGCCAACCATCCGGCGGCTGAACTGGACCTGACCGGTTTTTCGATCGAGCACGTAAAGAGTGGTGCCGTTAATTGAGGCAACTCGCGCCTCGCTGACTCCAAGCGGCAACGAGGGCTGAGAGGGCGATCCAACATCGGCCGACCACAATACGTGGCCAGTTTCCCCGTCGATTGCCATGGTCCGCGCGCTTGACGTCTGCACAAACACCGTACCGCCGTCGTGCTTCAAATCAATGAGCTTTCCGGCGCGGCCCAGCGGCACTTGCATGAACCACGATCGGCGCAGCCCGTGTCGCGCGGCGGTCGTCTGATCGACCAGCGGCGACGCAACTTGCGCCAACGCCGACGAAGAAATGAACTCCACTAGGCAAGCCAATACAACGATGAAACGGGTCATAACCAGTTCTCGGTATGCTGAAAGTGATACACCTTAGAATAACCCACGCGGACGACGACCGAAACAACGCAGTTTCACTTGACTAGCGTCGCCGACCGCTGTCAAACTGGCAGAGCCTTCCCTGCTTTTTGCTTTGGATCTGTCAGTCTAGGCACGGTCCCGGCGCCGAAGAATAAGGGTATTCCGCAAACCCCAGCCCGACCGCCTCTTAGTGCGATTGGAGCAGCCGTGCGTGCGCCCATTGCGTTTCAGGTTGTCAGTACATCTGAAACTGCGCACGTTTGGCAGGGTCGGCTCTATCGTGCCATTGGCCTGGGGGATTTGATTTCGCCGCTGACTTGGCCATCGTGCTTAAATCTCTAAGTACAGTCTCAAACCACACACCCGTATCCCATATCACTCTGGAGGTTCTGCGAGATGGCGACTGCGACCAAACCGAAGAAGAAACCCGCATCCACTAGCACGAAGTTACAGCCGCTGGGTGATCGCGTGGTAGTCGAGCGTGAGGAATCAGAGGCCAAGACTGCCGGCGGCATCCTGTTGCCGGACACCGCCAAGAACAAGCCGGCCCGCGGCACGGTCGTTAGCGTCGGCGATGGCCGAGTGCTCGACAACGGCAAGCGCCAGCCGCTGCAAGTGAAGAACGGTGACCGCGTGGTGTTTTCCAGCTACGCAGGCGAGACGTTCAAGGTCGGCGACGACGAGCTGATCCTGATGCGCGAGGAAGACATCTTGGCAGTGATTGATGACTAAGCATCGATCCCGCCTGAAATGACGAATGGCGAAACCAGAATGACGAACGAAATCCGAATTTCGAATGACGAACGTTGGCACGGTCAATTCTCTTGGTCATTCGACATTCGTCATTGATTCGTCATTCGTGCTTCGTTATTCGGCATTGACGCGTGTTCGAACACAAACACATTTCCAGAACAAATCAACCTGACAACTCACAGGAGCTAAAGTAGACATGGCCAAGATGATCGCATTCGAACAAGAGGCACGCGACGCGATGCGCCGCGGCGTCTCGAAGCTGGCCCGAGCCGTCAAAGTCACGCTCGGTCCCAAGGGCCGCAACGTCATCCTTCAGAAATCCTTCGGCTCGCCCACCGTCACCAAGGACGGCGTGACCGTGGCCAAGGAGATCGACTTGGAAGACGTGTACGAGAACATGGGCGCCCGGATGGTTCGTGAAGTCGCCAGCAAGACCAGCGACGTCGCCGGCGACGGCACGACCACGGCCACGGTGCTTGCAGAAGCCATCTTCAACGAGGGTCTCAAGGCCGTCGTGGCGGGCGTCAATCCGATTCAGATGAAGACCGGCATCGACCGCGCCGTCTCCGACATCACCGACAAGCTCAAGAAGATGTCGATCTCGATCAAGAGCAAGAAGGAGATGGCTCAGGTCGGTTCGATCGCTGCCAACAACGACGAGGAGATCGGCGCGATCCTGTCCGACGCGATGGAGAAGGTCGGCAAAGACGGCGTGATCACCGTCGATGAGGGCAAGAGCCTCAAGACCGAGACCGAATGGGTCGAGGGGATGCAGTTCGACCGCGGCTATCTCTCGCCGTACTTTGTCACCAACCCGCAGGAAATGACCTGCGAGCTGAACGACGCGTACGTCCTGGTCTACGAAAAGAAGATCAGCAACATCAAGGAGCTGATCCCGCTCTTGGAGCAGGTCGTCAACAGCAGCAAGCCGTTGTTGATTGTTTGCGAAGAGGTCGAGGGCGAGGCGCTCGCCACGCTCGTGATCAACCGACTCCGCGGCACTTTTCAGGTGTGTGCAGTCAAGGCGCCCGGCTACGGCGACCGCCGCAAGGCGATGATGGAAGACATCGCGATCCTCACCGGCGCGACCGCCGTGTTCGAGAGCCTCGGCATCAAGCTTGAGAACCTGACGCTCGCCGACCTTGGCCGCGCCAAGAAGGTGCTCGTCGATAAGGACAACACGACGATCATCGAAGGCGCCGGCAAGAGCGCCGACATCAAGGGCCGGATCGACCAGATCCGCCGCGAGATCGAGATTTCGACGAGCGACTACGACAAGGAGAAGCTCGAAGAGCGGCTGGCCAAGCTCGCTGGCGGCGTTGCCAAGGTAAACGTCGGCGCGGCGACCGAAAGCGAGATGAAGGAAAAGAAGGCCCGCGTCGAAGACGCGCTGCACGCCACGCGTGCCGCGGTCGAGGAAGGCATTCTTCCGGGCGGCGGCGTGGCGCTGTTGCGTGCAACCAGCCAGATCAAGCCGGACGGTTTGTCGGGCGACGAGGAGGTGGGCTACAACATCGTTGTACGCGCCTGCCGAGCTCCGCTGACCTGGATCGCCAGCAACGCCGGCCAGGATGGCGGCATCGTTTGCGAGCGCGTGCTCGAAGCCAAGGGCAACGTCGGCTACAACGCCGCCACTGACGAGTACGAAGACCTGGTCAAGGCGGGCGTGATCGACCCGACCAAGGTCACGCGCACGGCGCTACAGAACGCGGCCAGCGTGGCCGTACTGTTGTTGACCAGCGACGCGTTGATTGCCGACAAGCCCAAGAAGGAATCGAAGAAGGGCGGCGGCGCCGGCCACGGCGGCGACTACGACATGTATTAGTAGTAGTCAGTGACCAGTGGTCAGTGAGCAGAAAAACTGAAAAACCCCGGCCCCAAAGCCGGGGTTTTTTGTTTGAAATTGGCGTGGGGATGCTTTAGGTTAATTGCCGCGATATACCGAAACCACATCGCCATCAGGAGTATGACCATGCGATCTGCACTTGCTCGCGTTGCTTGCTCGTTCGCAATTCTTGTCGCGGCTGGATTCGCCCTCGCCGCCGACGAAGAAAAAGGCTGGACGAACTTGCTCGAAGGCCGCGGGTTCAAAAACAACTGGACAACGACCGGCAACTGGACCAGCGACGAGGAAGGTGTGGTCACGTTGACGCCGCGCGCGGCGAGCGCGGCTGGGAGCGCTACGACGCCTACCTGTGGTCGAACAAGGAATACCAGGATTTTGAGATTCAGTTCGACTACAAGGTGCAGAAAAGCGGCAACAGCGGGTTCTATTTCCGCGTCGGCGACAAGAAGAGCCCGGTTGCCAATGGGATCGAAGTGCAGATTTACGAATCACACGCCAAGGGGAAGGACGCCAAGCTCACCGACCACGACTCGGGCGGCATTATCCCGAGCGTTCCGCCGACGAAGAATACAGCACGGCCCGCCAACGAGTGGAACCGGTTTCATATCACAAGCAAGGACAACAAGCTGACCGTGAAGCTCAACGGCGAGGTGGTGAACGAAGTGGACCTGAGCAAGGAACCGCTTGCCAGCCGTCCCAAACGCGGCTACATCGGCTTCCAGGACCACGCCATGCCGCTTGCGCTCAAGGACATCAAGATTCGCGAGCTGTAAAAAGTAGCGGAGCCAGTCTGGCCGACAGCGATTCACCAGTTCGTCACGACTTAATCTATCGGACTGACTCGGCCATCTGCCTGACAACCAGCCCTTCGCTGATCGCGTTCGTCAGCACGTCGAGCGACGTTTCGATTTCGGTTTCGTCGTCCAAGGCCAACAGCACAGGCGCTAACGACTTGAGCACGCCAGGCACCCAGCCGCCGTTTTCCTTGTAGCGAATTCGCGCGCCCACGCCGTATCCTTCCGGCAAGCCGCCGTGACCGTTGGTCTTAGCGGCCGTGGCGGTTTCGCTTGCGGCGGCTGGCTTCGGCGCTGGTTTGGCGGCGTCTTTCTTCACGCCGCGAACGCCCGCCAATTCCTGCAATACATGCCAATTTTCCAGCCGGTCTTGCTTCGCTCGCAACAGCGTCTCGCTGGGATTCCCCTGCCTGTCGAATTGCTTGTCGAACCGGCCTTCGCTGCGCGCAAAATCGACAAAGTCCACCTGCTTGCCCGTCTTGGGATTGATCCACCAATCCTCGTTCACCGCCGGGTTGCCTTGCAGCGAGAGCCGCTCGCGGATCGTGTCGCCCTTTCGCGGGTCGTAGCACAACAGCGGAAACGCCCGCGTATCGACGGCCAGCCGCGCCTGGTCGGTCGCCATGTTGTCGCCGACGCCATGTTCCGGCTGGCAGGTCGTGTAGCAGCACACAATCGCCGGCCCGTCGAACTCCAACGCGTCGATCACCGCGCGGTAAAAGTGGTTGATGTGAGCGCACGTCGTTTGCGCAACAAACGTCCGCGGGTGCATCATGGCGATCTGTGCGATTTCCTTCCGCCGCTCCTGCTTTCCGCCGATCACCTTGCCGTGCACGCTCATCTTGGTGTTCTGGCCGGTAAAGCTGCTGGTCGATGCCTGACCCCCGGTGTTCGAATACACCTGCGTGTCGAGCACGAAGACCTTGATGTTCATGCCCGAGGCGAGCATGCGCGAGAGCGACTGGAAGCCGATGTCGAACATCGCTCCGTCGCCGCCGAGGCACCACAGCGGCCGGTCGGCCCAACCCATCTGGTCCCATCGCATTCGCACGCCCATCGCGTATGCAGGAGCATTTTCAAACAGCGAGTTGGTCCACGGAATCAGGTACGGGTTGTAGGGATACGTCGAAGTGTAGACCGTGTTGCATCCGGTGGCGGCAATCATCCCCCACTGGTCGCCGTACTTCGCGCCGGTGGCCGCGCAGAACATGCGAATCGCGGTCCCCTCGCCACAGCCGGCGCAGCTTCCCGCCCCGCCGACATACACGTGCGTCTGCTCCTTGAGCATCATGTCCACGAGCAAGTTGTCGCTGACATAACGGTTGTCCGAAGGGCCAAACTGCTTGAACAGCCGGTGGCTCTTGCGGATGTCGGTCATGATGTCTTCGGTCTTGGCGATCATCTTCAGCGCGTCGTCGTCGCAGACCGTCACGCACTCCGCGCACCCCTTGCACTTGCTCGGGTCGATCATGATCACGAACTTGCCGCCCTCCTGCCCCTTCTTTTTCGGACCTTCGTAATACTTGCGCGTGTCGGACCACTGCCTGGCGAACAGCTCGCGCTCGGCCGGGTCGGATACCGCGGCCAGCTTTTGCTCCAAGTCCGGCTCCGAAATCACCTTGCCCAGGATGGCGGTGTCTGGGCAAAGCGTCACACAGTCCATGCAGCCGGTGCAATTGCTGGGGATATACTCGGGAATCTCCGGCGCCACGTAGCTGAAATCTCGAAGAGTCGCGGTGCCGGCGGGAATCAGCGACCGCGCGAAAGTGAGATCGGCCGGCAGCTCTTTCTCGGCCGTACCGTCCTCATACGATCGGATGATCCGATTGTTGAAGTCGTTCACGTCCAGCACCGGCAGCTTCACCATCTTGTACTGATGGTCCACCAGCGTGCCGTAGCTCGAGTTGTTGTACGGGTCGCGCTCGCTGGCCTCATTCATCGACGGGCGATCAGACACATCGGTTACAGTTGCCATGTCTTTGGTTCTCGTTGGATTGGTAAGTGCTACTTCGCTGTCGCCCACACGGCGACTTGTATCTGCGGCGACGCGCAACAATGCGCGCCGCCCCTATGCCGGCACATTGATCATCTCTTGAGGAAGTTCCTGCATCTCCTTGAAACCGCGCTTCACGCACGTCAGGTTGTCTAGCACGACCTGGTCTCCGCGCTTGCCGAAGTATTTGCGCAGCGCGTTCTCCACGCCCGTAAATACCTTCTCCTCCGTCATGTCCGACGCACAGGCGTAGGGCGTCAATTTGAGGAACGTGCCCAACAGTACGATCCCCTGCATTCGCATCTGCAAGTCCGGTTCGCTGGCCACGTCGCGCGCGATCTTCACCATGTCGATGAAGTACACACGGGCCCGTCTATCCGCGAGCACCCGCTTGGCATACGCCGGCAACCGATTCCAGACGTCGGCCGGGTTTTCAAACGCCGATTGCATGATGACCGCCCCGCCATTTACCAGACCAATCAGCGGATTCCCGCTCTGGATTGCGTTCACGTCGTTGAGCACCACCAGGTCCACGATCTCCAGCTCGCTATGCGTGCGCACATGCTGTTCGGCGATCGTCAGGTAATACGTTGTCGGCAGGCCCTTCTTCTCCGAGCCGTATTTGGGGTATGCCTGCACGTCCTTGCCAAATACATCGCCGGCGATCGTGGCAATCACTTTGTTCGTGGTCACGGAGCCGAATCCGCCGACCGAATGGCCGCGCATCGAGAACGCGCCCTTGGGTCGCAAATCGGGATCATCGGTGATTTTCAGCGCCAATGCATGATCGACTCCGATGCAGAAGTATTCCTGCCCGTCGTCGATCATGTTCTCGATCACGGCGATGATGTCGCCCCCCTTCACGTCGCGGCTGCCAAGGCCCGCCGAACCGTGAAACATCTTGGGGATCTTCGCCAGCGGTTCGTGTCCGCCGCGGCCCGTGGCTGCGTCGCACAGCGCCGCCTTGATCTCGCGCGTCAGATGGTTGCCCGTCGTCGAAAGCGGATCGTCCATCCGCTCCAGCACCGCGACCCCCTTGCAATTCCGCAACACATCGACAATCTGCCGTCCTGGGAACGGGCGGAAGCAATAAACCGTTAGCGACCCCGCGCGAGTCCTCGCTCCTTGCGCAAGTAATCAACTGTCGCCTCGGCCGTCTCCATGTAGCAGCCCATGCCGACGACGATGTACTCCGCGTCCTCGCAGCGATACGGCCGCACGAAGTCATACTTCCGGCCTGTCTTCAAGGCGAACTCCGAAAACGCCTCGGCCAACGCCGGCTCAACGCGGTCGTAATACCAGCGCTGCGCCACCTTTCCCTTCATGTACGAATCTTGATTTTGCACCACGCCCGACATCATCGGACTGGCCGGGTCCATCAGGTTCATCAGCTTGTCTTTGGGATCGCCGATGTAGTCCTTCATGAACTCCGTTTCGGGTAGGTGGACCTTCTCGACGGTGTGCGTCGTGAGAAAACCGTCCTGTGCGCTGAAGAACGGCGTTTTCGAGG
Source organism: Pirellulales bacterium (assembly GCA_963829655.1). Lineage (GTDB taxonomy): Bacteria > Planctomycetota > Planctomycetia > Pirellulales > JALHPA01 > JBBDYH01. Next base: position 1,511,038 of record CAWHJG010000002.1, on the reverse strand, counting down.
CTTCGGCCGCACGGCGCGCGATCAAGCACAGGTCGCCCGCCTCCTGCGCATTGCGGGCAAACAACATTCCCCAGCCGCAATCGGCCACGCTCATCAAGTCGTCATGTCCGGCGTGAACATTCAGCCCTTGGCTCGTTAGCGCACGTGCGCCGATGTTGAACACGACCGGCAAACGTTTACCGGAGATCGTGTAAAGCACTTCTTTCATTAGCACGAGGCCCTGGCCGCTCGTGAAGTTCGTCACGCGCCCGCCCGACACGGCGAACCCTTCGCAGAACGAAGCCGACGAGTGCTCGCTCTCCGGCTCCATGAAGATCAGCGAGTCACCCCATAGATTGGTCTGCCCGTTTTGCACCGCGGCATTGAATCCGCCCCCCATCGTGGTCGAGCTCGTGATCGGGTACGCGCCGGTCCCCTGCGAGATGTTGATCTCGACGTGAACAACGGCTTCCGCTCCGTCGCACGTTACGGGGATGCCCGGGTATTCGTACTTCGGCTCAACCGGTTGCTCAGCCGGCGTTGGCTCGCGGCCGATTGCACGAGTGGCGCTGCGGGGTCGTTCAACAATGCTCATTGCGGCTCCGAAATTAAAGAACGCGAGTTTCGATTGATGGAAATGTTTGCGCCGAACGCACAACAAACGGACCGAGTCCCTCCTTAAACTCGTGACTCCCGGGCAGATCGCCCGGGCCTTAGACAATGCTGCCAAGCTGCTCCTTAGCAGCTTCGTCGGGCGTCGTGCCCGGCGATCCATTTAAAGAAGCATGATTATTTGCGCCGCCAGCGATGCTTCGCGCAGCTTGGCCCGCAGCCATTCCACGTCCGTGCTGCGAAGCACGACCGCCCACGACGAATGCCCTACGTCGTCGGTGGCGAAGTCGAGAATCTCGACCTTGTCCTGAGCCGCCCCTTCAAAGAGCAGGCGGACCTCTTCGCGGGTCTGCGGATCGTGAGCGTAATCGTCGTTGCCAAACACGACGGCCGCCGCCTCCGTAAGAACAGTGACTCCTCGCAGCGTCGACAGATGCCGAGCATGTAGCTCGTTGGCAATGCGCTTTGCGGCGGCGCAGTGATTCATCCCCCACCTCGCCTGAAGTGTGGAGCGATCCGCCAGCTCAAACAGCCCGACAAGTCGCAAGCGGCCAGTCGCGGGTTCGAGCGGGGGCCTACCCACAGAGGTCCTCGTCCGGACAGCCAGTACCCTTATCGTCAGCCTGTCTGCTATGCTTGTCAAGCTATCGGCGCTCTGGAGGCATGGGAGGGCATGGTTTAGAGTAGATGGGGAGTTTTTCCGGACTGCCACAGGGCCTTCGATTGCCTTCCCGCCGACGCAGTTCCTGCAAGCCGGGTCGCTGCCCGCGGCCGCGCCTGTTCTCTTTGCCGAGCCAATAAAGGATTTCGTTCGACATGAACCGTCCTATCCGTGCAATTTTCGTGGCCGCGCTAGTCGTTGTGTTCATGGCCCCGGTTCCCATCGCATCTTCGGTCATTGCCGCGGAGCCGCTTACGCTAAACAAAGGCGACCACATCGCCATCGTCGGCAACACGCTCGCCGAGCGAATGCAGCACCACGGCTGGCTGGAGACGCTGATCCACGCGCGGTTTCCACAGCACGAGCTGGTGTTTCGCAACCTGGGCTATCCCGGCGATGAGATCGATGGCTGGAAGAACTTCAACTCGCGATTGCGCTCGCGCGACTTCGGTTCGCACGATCAATGGCTCAGCGGTTCGGCCCCTTGCCCACAGCCCGATAAACTCTCCCCGCGCGATAAAGGAAAAGTCCGCGAGAACCGTTTCGAGCTGACCAACACGCAAGGCCGACGTGATCTTCGCGTTCTATGGCTACAACGAATCGTGGGCCGGTGAATCGGGCCTGGCCAAATTCAAAGAGAACGTCGCCGAATTCATCAAGCACTCGCTCGCCCAAAAGTACAACGGCAAGGCAGCGCCACGGCTCGTGCTGTTCTCGCCGATCGCGCACGAAGACCTCGGGACCAGCAACCTGCCCGACGGCCGCGAGACTAACGCTCGCCTCGCAGCTTTACACCAGGGCGATGTCCGAAGTTGCCGCGGCGCACAATGTGCCGTTTGTTGATCTCTTCTCCGCCAGCCAGAAGATATACGATCACACTCCCGCCACGCTGACGATCAACGGCATACATCTCAACAGTGAAGGCGACAAGCTGCTCGCGATCGAAATTGAGGCCGCTCTATTCGGACGTCCTGCCTATACAACGTTTAGCAAAACTGACGCTGTAAACCACGACCGTGTTCATCGCGCCGTCCTCGACAAGAACTTTCACTGGTTCCACCGCTATCGCGTGACAGACGGCTATTCGACCTACGGCGACCGCGCATTCCTAAAATTCTCGGAAGGCCCCGGTGGCTACGGCGACGGGCTGTCGAATTACTCGGTTGCGCAGCGCGAACTGGAAATGATCGACGTGTTGACCTCCAACCGCGACAAAGTCATTTGGGCCGCGGCACAGGGAAAACAGATCAAGGCCGACGACAGCAACCTTCCGGATCACATCCCCGTCATCTCCAACAAGCCCGGCCCGCTCCCCGGCGGCAAGCACAAGTTCCTCGGCGGCGAGGAAGCCATCAAACACATGAGCGTGGCCAAGAACATGAAGGTCACGCTGTTCGCCAGCGAGGAGGATTTCAAGGAGCTGGTCAACCCGGTGCAGATGGCGTTCGACACCAAGGGCCGCCTTTGGGTCGCCGCCTGGCGAACCTATCCGCACTGGAAGCCCAAGGAGCCGATGGATGACAAGCTCCTGATCCTGGAAGACACCGACGGCGACGGCCGCGCCGACAAGTGCAAGACCTTTGCCGGCGACCTGCATAACCCGACGGGTTTTGAGTTCTGGAACGGCGGCGTAATCGTCGCCCAAGGCCCGCGAATTCTGTTTCTCAAAGACACCGACGGCGACGACAAGGCGGACGTGCGCGAGCAGATCCTCAGCGGCATGGACACGGCCGATACACACCATACAGCCAACAGCTTCATCCTCGACCCAGGCGGCGCGCTCTACTTTCAGGAAGGCACCTTCCACCATTCGCAGATCGAAACGCCGTGGGGTCCGCCGCGCCGAGTGGCCAACGGCGCCGTCTTCCGCTACGAGCCGCGCTCGCAAAAGATCGACGTCTACGTCTCGCACGGCTTCGCCAACCCGCACGGCCACGCGTTCGACCGCTGGGGACAGGACATCGTGGTTGACGGCACGGGCGCAAACCCGTACCACGCCGCGCTCTTCAGCGGCCACGTGAACTTCCCGCAAAAACACGCGCGGCCGCCGCAGGTTTATCGAACAGCGAACGCGCCCGCTGCCGGCGATCGAGTATCTTTCGAGCCAGCACTTCCCCGACGAGATGCAGGGCACGCTGCTCGTGCAAAACGTGATCGGCTTTCAAGGCATCCTGCACTACCGCATCGACGACAAGGGCGCAAGCTTCAGCGGCACCGATCTGGAGCCGATCCTTTCCTCCACCGACGCCAACTTCCGCCCAGTCGATATGGAAATCGGCCCCGACGGCGCGATCTGGTTCGTCGATTGGCAGAATCCGATCATTGGCCACATGCAGCACAACCTCCGCGATCCCGAGCCGCGACCAGGAACACGGCCGCGTGTATCGCGTGACCTACGAAGGACGCCCGCTGAACAAGCCGGTCGCGATCGCCGATGAGCCGATCGACCGGCTGGTTTCGCTGCTCGATCATCCCGAAGACCGCGTTCGCTATCGCGCGCGAATTGAGCTAAGCGGCCGCGACAGCCAGCAAGTCATCGCCGCGGTCGATCGCTGGCTTGAATCGCTCGACCAGAGCCACAAGGACCACCAGCACCATGTGCTCGAAGCACTGTGGATGCATCAAAATCACAACGTGGTTGATGTCCCGCTCTTGGACCGCGTACTTCGCTCCCCCGATTTCCATGCTCGCGCCGCTGCCGCCCGAGTGCTTTGCTGCTGGCGCGATCGCGTTCCCCATTCGCTGGATCTGTTTAAGAAACTGGCTGCCGACGAGCATGCCCGCGTCCGGCTTGAGGCAGTTCGCGCCGCCAGCTTCTACGAAGTCCCCGAGGCGGTTGAGATCATCGTCATCGCCGATGAGCACCCGCGCGACGCGTACCTGGATTTCGTCCGCGACGAGTCAATGAAGGCGCTCGATCCCATCTGGAAACAAGCCGCTCGGCGAGGGCCGCCAGATCGCCTTTACGACCGAGCCCGGCGCTCGTTTCCTGCTTCGCAGCATGAGCAACGAACAACTGCTCAAGATGCAGAAGAACCGTACGGTCTACCTCGAAATGCTGTATCGCCCCGGCCTGCGCGAGGAGCAGCGCCGCGAGGCCGTTCGCGGTCTGGCCCAGCTTGATCGCAAGCCCGAGCTCCGCGTGGTCATCGATGCGATCCACTCGCTCGACGCCAAGGACGACCAATCCGACACCAGCGTGATTTTCGAGCTGGTGCGGCTCCTGACTTCGCGACCCGCGAACGAGCTTGCGCCAGCTCGGGCTGAGCTGGAAAAGCTCGCCACAACCGCGCGGCAACCGATCTTCCGTCAGATCGGCTTTGTGGCGCTGATGAACATCGACCGCTCGATTGACAAGGCGTGGACACTCGCCAATCGCTCGGTCGGTTCGCTCCGCGATTTCACCAGCGCGATGCCGCTGGTCAACGACGCCAGCCTCCGCGCCGAGCTGTATCCCAAGATCGAGCCGCTGGTCGATCGTTTGCCGGGTCATCTGGCAAGCTGCCGGCAAGAATAGCGGAATTGAAGGGCGCTTCGTCCGAATCGAGCTCCCCCGCCGTGGCACGCTGACGCTGGCCGAGGTCGAAGTAATGAGCGACGGCCAGAATGTTGCCCGACGCGGCAAAGCGTCGCAGCGTGACACGGCGCACGACGGACATGCTGCTCGCGCCATCGACGGCAACAAGCAGCCTGCCTACGGAGCGGGAGGGCAAACCCACTCCCGCGAAAACACGCGAAACCCCTGGTGGGAAGTTGACCTCGGCGATGCAATGCCGATCGAGTCGATTGCCGTTTACAACCGCGGCGACGGCGACTTCGGCAAGCGGCTTGAAGGCTTCACGATCAAAGTGCTCGACAACGCTCGCAAGGAAGTCTTTCGCAAGGATAATATCCCCGCGCCGATCCAAGCGCGACATTCGAGCTTGGCGGCGGCGACCAGCAGCGCGCCATCCGCCGCGCCGCCATGACAGCGCTCGTGCAGGTTCGCGGGCAGGAGGAAAACGCGTTCCGCAAACTGGCCAAGTACATCGACGACGACGAAGATCGCATCACCGCCATTCGCTCGCTGCAACGCATCGCCAAGGACCATTGGCCGCGCGACAATGCACCCGCGCTGCTGGGCGGCGTAATGGCATATCTGCGCAAGCTGCCGGTTTCCGAGCGAACCTCGCCCGAGGCGCTCGACGCGATGGAATTTGCCCACTCGCTCGCCGGCTTGCTTCCGGCCGACCAAGCGAAAAAATCGCGCAGAGCTCGGCGAGATCGGCGTGCGCGTGATTCGCCTCGGCACACTCCTTGAGCGAATGTCGTACGACAAGGATCTTCTCGTGGTCAAAGCCGGCAAGCCGGTCGAAATCATCTTTGAAAATACCGACCTGATGCCGCACAATCTGGTCATCATGCGCCCCGGCGCGATGGAAGAGATCGGCCGCATCGCTGAAGAGACGGCTACGCTGCCTGAAACCGCGATCCGACAGTATGTGCCGCAGTCACCGCACGTGCTCTTGGCAAGCAAACTGCTGCAGCCGCGCCAGACGCAAAAGCTCAGCTTCACCGCGCCCACGGCCCCCGGCGTCTATCCATACGTCTGCACTTACCCCGGCCACTGGCGGCGGATGTACGGCGCGCTCTACGTCGTCGAGGACCTCGATGCGTACCTCGAGAATCCGGAAGCGTATCTCGCCGCAAGCAAGCTTGAGATCAAAGACGATCTGCTCAAAGACCGCCGCCCGCGCACCGAATGGAAATACGACGACCTGTCCGCGTCCCTCGCCGAGCTCGATCACGGCCGCAATTTCGGCAACGCCAAGCAGCTCTTCACCGTCGCCAACTGCTCGGCCTGTCACAAGCTCAACGGCGTCGGAACCGAGCTGGGCCCCGACCTAAGCAAGCTCGATCCCAAGCTGCAAGCGGCCGACATTCTCAAGGAAATGCTTGACCCTTCCGCCGTGATCAACGAGAAATATCAGACGTACGTGATCACGCTCGAAGACGGCAAAACGCTCACCGGGCTGATTACGTCAGACTCGATCGATGGCGTTACCATCGTCGAGAACCCCCTGGCCGGCGCCAAGCCGGTCGTCGTCAAGCCTCGCGAGATTGCCGAACGCGAAAAAGCCGCGGCTTCGGTTATGCCCAAGGGTTTGCTCGACAAGCTCAGCCGCGATGAGATCATGGACCTCGTTGCATACATCGTCGCCCGCGGTTCCCAGGAGCACCCGGTATTCCAAGGCGGCGGCCACAACCATCACGATCACAAGCACTAAGCTGCAACGCATTACTTCCATTCCAAGGAGCCTTATTGTGACCGATCCATCCGTCTTCGCCGCCGTCTCACGTCGCGACTTGCTCAAAGCCACTGGCACGGCCGCTGCCGCCAGCGTGTTCGCTGGTGTTGCGATCCCACACGTCCATGCCGCTCAGGACGACACGATCCAGCTTGCGCTGGTCGGCTGCGGCGGACGCGGCAGCGGCGCGGTCGATGACGCGATGAACAACAAGTCCGGCCGCACCAAACTCGTCGCCATGGCCGATGTTTTCGAAAACCGCCTCAAGCAGAGTTATCAGGGCCTCAAGAGCCGATTCTCGGATCGCGTCGATGTGCCCGACGATCGCAAATTCGTCAGCTTCGATGGCTACAAGCACGCCATGGACGCGCTCAACCCAGGGGATATCGTCATCCTCGCCACGCCGCCGGCCTTCCGCTGGGTGCAATTCAGCTACGCGATCAAAAAGGGCCTCAGCGTTTTTATGGAGAAGCCAATCGCGGTCGAGCCGGCATCTGCCCGCAAGATGCTCGAGCTTGCCAAGAAGGCCGACGAGCAAAATCTGAAGGTCGGTGTCGGGCTCATGTGTCGCCACTGTCCCTCGCGCCGCGAGCTGTTCGATCGCATCCAGAACGGCGAGATGGGGGACCTGACCTTACTGCGCGCTTATCGCGTGAGCGGCCCAACGGCATCGGGCTTCTCCAAGCCCAAGCCCGATAACACAACCGAGCTGCTGTATCAAATCAATCGCTTCCACTCGTTCCTGTGGGCCAGTGGCGGCGCGTTCAGCGATTTCTACATTCACAACATCGACGAGTGTTGCTGGATGAAGGACGCCTGGCCGGTCGAGGCCAAAGGTTACGGCGGCCGCCACTACCGCGGCGACTCAGTGGATCAGAACTTCGACAGCTACACCACCGAGTACACCTTCGAAGATGGCACAAAGCTGATCCTCGAAGGCCGCTTGATGGACGGCTGCGATAACGAGTTCTCCAGCTACGCACACGGCACCAAGGGCTCGGCGATCATCTCAAAGAGCGGCCACTGGCCGTCGTGCGCGAAGATCTTCAAGGGTCATTCGATGGACTCCGAAAGCGGCAAAACCCGATCGGAGATCGTGTGGGACTGCGGCCGCGAAACGGGCGACATGAATCCGTACGTGGTCGAGTGGACCGATCTCGTCTCGGCCGTCAAGGAGAACAAGAAGTACAACGAGGTCGAGCGCGGAGCGATGGCCAGCCTTGTCACGGCGATGGGCCGCTACGCCTGTCACACGGGTCAGAAAGTGGCGCTCAGCGATTACATCAAACACGAGCACGAATTTGGACCCGATGTGGATAAGCTCGCGTTCGATGCACCCGCGCCGCTCCAGGCCAACGCCGACGGGAAGTACCCCGTCCCGCAGCCGGGCATCAATCAAACGCGGGAATACTGATACGGCGACGTGCACGTCGTAGGGTGGGTCCAGCGGCTGTCTCGTGTTCTACTTCACGAGGCTCACTCCGCAGCCCCACCAGCGTCTTGTCGTAGGGTGGGTCCAGCGGCCAATGGATCTTCTTCTTCGCCAGAGGTTGACCGCGCAGCCCCACCACTCTTTGATTCCGATTCCGCGGCCTCGGCCCGCGCGCTTCCCAGCGGCGCGCCTTGGAAGAAGAACGCCTGATCGACGACGGTGTAGTCGTCGAAGTTGATGGCGTTGTCGAAGTTGATGTCGCCGGTGGCCCAACCGAGGTTGGGGATCAAGCCAAAGAAGGCGTTGTCCATGCCGACGTAGTCGTCAAAGCTCACCAGGCCATCCAGGTTGCCGTCGCCAAGATAGGTGTACTTTACAAGCACGTCGTCGGGCGAGACCGGCACGCCGCCAAAGCTCGGGTAGGCCGCGCCGGGAAGACCGGTGATCACATCGATGTCCGAGTTGCGAATCGCGCCAATGGCCGCCAGGTCAAAACCGGTGGCCACGTTGCTGGTGCGGCGCTGGTGCTGGTGATGCCCGGTCCGTCCCAGTTGGTGATGAAGTTCGTGTCCACGCCGTTTTGAGCGCTGGCGATCTTGGCCTGCACGTCAGAGTGGATCGCGTCCTTGGTTCCGGCGGTGGCCCGCAAGATCAGATCGTTGTTGGTCAGGTCCAAGGTCGAGCTGGCGTCCAGCGTGAGCGACTCAAGCACGTTGGCCAAGGCGCCGTCAGGCAGAATCGTGACCTTCGTGTTGGCGCCGCTTAATGTGAGGCCATTCTGGTTCAGCCGCGCGGTGCTTAAGTGTGCCCCGCCGGAGACAGTGGTTTCCAGCGTGCCGCCATCTGCGACGCTGTCGATCCGTAGGTGGCCGCCGTTCACTATAAGTTGGTTGTTGCCCGTGCTTGGCAAATAGCGGATGCCGCCGGGCGGCCCGGCGATGCCGGCCAACTCCACAATCAGAGCATCGTCGCCGGCGAGCGTGTTGATTACGAGCGGCTCAGTCGCATCAATCGGCCATGTCAGCACCGGTTGCCCGTCGGTTGCTACACGTAACTCCAACTGCGTTCGCGCAGAATTCGTGCGTACATACACGGTGTCGTTTCCCGTTGTTGCGATAAACCCGGCCATGCGCTCGTCCGCGCCGATGTCTACGCGTGCTCCTTGCGGCCGCGGCGTTCCCTCAAAGTCCACCGGCGGCGCTTGGGCGGGCGTGCCTGCATCAATCGCCGGACTCCCCTGCCGCAAATGAAAGTCGTTGTTCGCCGGATCGACAAACAGCTCCGTCGGCGTGCTCAACAGCGACGATGCGTCGTGCTGTGTCCCTGCTCGCCACTGGCTCAGCGTGATCACCGAACCGCCGCCGTCGATCGAGAATCGATTCATCACCGCGTTATGATCGCTGACCAGTCCGCTCAAGCTGTTGGCCGAAACACTGATGCTTCCGCGAAACGAGTGATGGTTGTAAAAAATGTTGTTCAGCACGGTGTTGTTCGTGCTGCCGTCGCGAATGTTCAATGCCCAGCGGCCGTCGGAGGCTTGCACCACCGTGTTGTTGATCACCAGGTTTCCGGTCGAGCCGCCGCCGCCATCGATGCGATACAGGGAGATTCCGCTGGCGTGATTGTTGTAGAGCAAGTTGTTCTGGATCACCGAGCCCTGCACGCCATCGCAATTGATGCCCGACCCGCCGCCGCGGCCGTTGTCGTAGATCACGTTGTTCTCCACCAGTGCGCCGGAGATGATGCCGTCACCTTCACCGGTGAAGATGTCGCCGTTCATGTGAATACCGTTTCCGCGGTTGCCCCACGAGCGATTGCCGCGCACCGTCGGGTTGTCGGCGCTGTTGCTTACATAGATCCCGTGCTCGATCGCGGACCGTGAGCATTCGTTGTTTTCGATCAGGATGTTCTCGCTGAAGCCGGTGAGAATGCCCCAGGTGCCATTTGAGTCGCAGCGGTTGTTGCGGATCACCACGCCACGGTTCGTCACCGAGCGAATCCCAGCCCGCTCCACGCCGATCACCGTGAACCCTTCGATGATGACGTGGTCCGCCCCCTCCAGGTTGATGCCGTCCGGCGTTCGGGGATTCTCGGAGTCGATCACGACGCCAGGTCCGGCCAAAAAGCGGATTGGCGCGGCCGCCGTCCCATCACGCCGCAGATCGAAGCCGGCATAGTTGCCCGGATGAACAACCACCTGGTCGCCGGCGGTCACTCGGCCGGCCGCGTGCTGTAGCGTTAGCCAGGGCGCATCGGCCGAACCATCGTCGCCATTGTCGCCCGAAATGGCGACGTGAAACGTCGTAAGCGCTTGTCGCTTTTCAAGGACTTCGAAGGCACACGCCCGCCGACCCTGACGTCGCTGCATTGCCTCTCCCTTCGATCACTACTCCTCAGCATTCGCGGGACACTCGCCGCATCAAGTGAACGACGCTGGCGTCACGATGCGGCGCTGACGGTGTTTACCTTGCGGATCCAGGCTGCTCCTAAACTGCTATCGTTACGTAGCTTACGGAGATTTTTGATTTTGAGAAAAAAGGTGGGAATAAAGCCGATCGGCCTTCGCGAATACCATTGCCGATCTGCCGGCCAAATTGCGTGATCGGGAACCGAGCCGGGGCCACCCACTGAAATCCCCCTCCCACCAGGCTTTTGCTCGCCTCACCGGTCATGCTTGTTTGGGCAGGCAGCGATGTGCGGCCGGACGCCCTGACGTCCGACCGCACTTTTTTTGCGCAGCCGGCCGTACTGACATCTACGACCGCTTCTGCAAAAACGCCAGCACATCGCGTAGCTCCCGCGCCGTCATCGTCTTTGGCAGCCCCTCCGGCATCATTGATGTCTCGACTTCGCGCCGTGAATCCATCTGGTCCAGCGCGCACGCTGAATTGCTTACCATCGGCTCCCAGGTAATCCTCGGTGTGGCTCCCTTTACGTAGCGAAATCCCCGTGTGTGTGCGGCCGTCCCTCATGGTGATCTCCCACTGACGATACGCCGGGGCCACGTCCGCGCCGGCTGCAATATCGCCGTCAGCAACTGCTCGCGATTCTTTTGAAGGCCAATCTTCGTCAGGTCCGGGCCAACGTGATTCCCGCGCCCATCGTATCGATGGCACCTCGCGCAGTAGCCGACCTTGGCGTGAAAGAAGATTCGCTCGCCCGCTTCCGCGTCGCCTTCACCCTTGGTCCGCTCTAACCACGCCGACAGATTATCCAGAGGGGGCGTTTGCTGCACTTCGCCAAACAAACGCGCGGCCTCGGGTATTTCCTTAAACGAGGCCAGTTTCGCAAAATCCTCATCAGCCAGCGGCATTTCAACCAGCGATCGCAATGCTTCATTGCGCAACGCGTCATTCTTCTCAATCGCCAACTTGATGAGCTGTCCCTTAAAGCTTCCATCACCCGCCAACCCTCCGATCGCGGCCGCGCGAACGCTCGCCTTTAGTTGCTCGTTGCCGGCAATCTCCGCCAACAGCTTCCGCCGTTCCGCCGACGGGCTTTCGTTCATCGTCCGCACGACTTCAAGTTGCAACTCCGCAGCGTCGTGGCTCAACAGCGACTTCAAGAAGTCAATCGTCAGCTCGCTGTGGTTTGCCGGCAACAGTGTCAATGCAAATGCCCGCACCCGCGCCGCGGCCATTTCGTTCTTCACAATCGGCAGCACCAGCGCCGGATTAGGCCGGTCCCCAATCGGCTTTCGGTCGATCCGCTCTAGCGCCGCCAGATGCGCCGCCAAAAGCTCCCGGGACAAGTCAGCCCGCTTCAATCCCTCCTCGACGTCATCCCGAAACAATGCGAGCCGATCATCGGCAATCCATTTGAGTACCACCATTTGCGCATCGTGTGAATCACCGCTCAGCACTTCTGGGATTGTCAATAATGCGGCGGGCGTCGGTGTCCGCCGAAAGCCCACGAGAGCACCAGCCAATTGACGCGGATTCGGCCGAACCCGTTTGAGAAGCAACTCAAAATCTGGAAAGAAGCGGTCTTCGGCCAAAACATATGCGTAGTCGCGGATTGCATCAGACCGTTCAAATGGATCGTCACTATCGAGTCGTCTGAAAACGAGTCTTTCATCATCCGGCCACGTAAGAGGTCGCCCCGGCTCTCGAACGACTCCTGCTTGATTACTGCCAACCTCTCCTTTTGGCGTTAGCTTCCAAACTCGCCCTTTGCTCGGCAGCTCATAACTCGCGCTCGCCCAATCGCTCACATACAGCGTTCCGTCCTTTGCCACCGCGATCCCCACCGGCCGAAAGCTCATGTCGCCGCTGACGAGAATCTTGCGCTCGGCGCCGAACGAGGCGCCACGCGGCACGAGCGTGTAATGTTCCAGTTGGTTGTCAGCCCACGAAGCAACAAGCAAACCGCCGTCATACGGCACGATCTCACACGGCGCCTCGCCGGTGCCGGTGACCATTGGCAGCGTGCCGGGAAACTCGCCGTTCCACGACTGAAACACGTGCAAGCCTGAGCGGCCGTAGCGAAACTCATAGCCGTAGTCGCCCCCCTCGACCACGTGCAATAACCGGCACGGCGGCGAGCTGTCCGGGTCGTTGTCGGTGGCAAATACATTCCCCGCGGGATCGACGCACAACCCAAACGGGTTCCAAAAGCCCGTCGCCACGCGGCGCAGTTTCATGCCATCCATCTGGCAGTGATAGACGCCGCCCCCCTCGGCCTCTCCAGTCAGCGTCGCGCCGTCGGACCCGGTGAGTTTGTATGCTTCACCGAGATTCTCACCGAACCCAAAGTACATCCCGCCCTTGCGATCAAACGCCAGCCCCGAAAGTCCGTTGTGTGGATAATTCCCCTTCGTATCGAGCGTGATGAGCTTGACCACGTCCTCGGCTTGCCCATCTCCGTCCTTGTCGCGCAGCCGATGAATCGACGACCGCGTTGCAACAAATAGTGCTCCATCCTCGGCGAGCGCCAAATCCATCGCGTGCTGAAACCCTTCATGAAACACCGAGGTCTTGTCCGCGCGACCGTCCTTGTCCGTGTCTGCCATTAACAGAATCCGATCCGCCTTCGGCCCGTCGTAATCCTTGGGCCGGAAATGCGTGTGGCTCTCGATCACGAACACACGCCCGCGATCATCCACCTGAATCCCGACTGGGTTAACAATTTGCGGCTGCTCGGCGAACAGGGAAATCTCAAACCGCTGCTCGTGATCGTCGAGCTTGGTTTCCGCAGCGCGAACAGACACCGCGCAGAACGTCACAGCAACACAAAAGATAATACAGCGCATCGCCGCCACCATGATCGAGCCCAGATAGAACAAAACGCTCGATCAACGATACTCGCCGCTTCGACGAACCGCAATAAACAGAACCTCTGCCGAATCCAATCGTCGACGGAGAGAACGTTACGCAAACAACCCCGTCACCACGTTCCCTACCACCATCTCACGCGGCTGGTTCAAGTGGTTGTAGATCATCTGGCCAGGGTCGAGTCCCATCGCGTGATAGATCGTCGCCAATAGATCGCACGGATGCACCGGGTTTTCTGTCGGCCCGCTGGCGGTCTTGTCGCTCTTTCCATAGACGAACCCGCGCTTGATCCCCGCACCAGTCGCGACCGCCGTGTAACAATACGGCCAATGATCGCGTCCGTCAGCCGAGTTGCCGTTGCCAGAAGTGCTCAGCCCGCGCTGCGGCGCCCGGCCGAACTCACCGACGGCGATCACCAGCGTGTCCTCAAGCATCCCGCGCTCGTCCATGTCGGTAAACAGCGCCGACAACGCCGAATCCAGCATCGGCCCCGCCTGGTCCTTCATTCGCTTCGTCAAATCAACGTGCATGTCCCACGAGTGGTTGTCGCTGTTGGCCACTTTCGGCCAGATCACTTCGACCACGCGCGTCCCCGCCTCGACCAGCCGCCGCGCCAACAAGCAGCTCTGCCCAAACGTGTTCCGTCCGTAGCGGTCGCGGACCTCGTCCTTTTCTTCTTTAAGATCAAAGGCGTTTCGCGCACGCCCGGAAAGGATCAACCCCAGCGCCTTGTCGTAGTACTCGTTTAGATCGTACTTGGCCGTCGCCTTGTCGATCTCCGGCATCCCTTCGTTGATCAGATCGCGCAGCCGCGCCCGCCGCTCCAACCGCGACGACGAAATCTCCGGTCGCAATTGCAAATCATCCACCTTGATCCGGTCCATCTTCGCCAGGTCCATGTCGTCGCCCGACGGATACAAGTAGTAAGGGTCGTACGCACGGCCTAGGAACCCCGCCATCCCGCCCTTGCCAACCACGTTGCTCTCTTGCAGTGGCCGCGGCAGCATCACAAATGGCAGCATCGGCACCGTCGGCGGCTTGAGCCGGATGATGTTCGAGCCGAAAGTCGGAAAATCCTTTGGCGTCGGCGGCTCAAGCTGGCCCGATGGGCTCACCTTGTCGGCCGTATAGCCCGTGTGCATCTGATAGATCGCCGCGGTGTGATTGAACAAACCGTTCGGCGTGTAGCTCATCGAGCGGATTAGCGTCAGCTTGTCGGTGATTTCGCCGAACTTCGGCATGACCTCGGTGAGGTTGATCCCCGGCACCTTCGACGGGACGGTCTTGAATGCGCTCTTCACGTTGTCGGGAACGTCGTCCTTCGGGTCCCACAGGTCCAGGTGGCTCGGTCCCCCCTGCAAGTACAACAGGATCACGCTCTTCGCCTTGTTCCACCCCGGCCCGCCGTTGGTGCTGCTGGCTGTGTGATTGGCCGACTCCTTGGCCGCTTCTTTCGCCGCGGCCTCGCCTTTCAACAGCGCCGCCAGCGACAAGCCCAGCATCGACGAGCCGCCCACCTGCAGCAACTCGCGGCGGGTGACACCAAGATGACGGTCGCAAAGGTCCTTGCCGGCTTGGCCTGGAATTACGAGCATCGCCGAATCTCCTAACGCGAACGTGAGGCGGGGTGGACTGGAGGGTCGCCGCAAACCCTGTCAGTATATCGAGATCAAAGCGGTGCGGTCAAACTTTCAGCCACTCGCCAGATGGCGTTTACCGCGACGGGAGAACCCGCCAAAAAGCGTCAAACCCTAAACCCTCCGCTACGGCCTTCCCGCCCGCACCGTAACATTGGCAGGAATCATCAACTTCGGCGCGGCAATGCATTTTGGCTTCGTCTGAAGATACGACCGGTGCCACTGGGCGACAGCCGCTGGTCCGCCAGGCTCGGAGAACCGATGCGGCGTGACTCCCAACTGACGGAACATCCGGTCTTCAAACATCCGCCGCCGGTAAAGATCGTTAACCGGCGACTCGAATCGATCATGCAAGTCCCGCCGCAACGCTTCGCGCCACCAGATTGAATCGTTCCACCGTCTCGCCGTGCCGCGTGATCAATATCGCCGCCGCCGTCGCGCCCAGCTCACACTGCGCGTCACCGCCAAACGTGATCGGCTCCCTCCGATCAATCAGCGATTCAAGCCACGTATCAACTTCGGGCCACGGATCGCGCCGCGCGATCGACAGCGCCGCAATCCATGGGATCGAATGCGACTGATCGTTCGGCAGTTCGCGCATCAGTCCCGCTTTGGCCGCGTCCACGAGCGCCGGCACCACTTCGTGCGATCCATCCACGGCCAGCATCAGGCATGCCGCCCGGTGCCGGCTCGACTCGTCGGTCAGCATCGGTAAGACATCCGACAGGTCGTATGCTTCATCGGGCACATGGGAAAAATATTCGCCCAACAGCCGCGCCACCGTCGGCGGATCAAGCTGCGCCAGAACCAACAGCTCGCCGTCTTCAAACACTCGTCGCCGGTCGATCGCCGGCATCATCGTCCGTTCGGTGATCGCGCGCAGCCGCGCCCGTCGCTCAACCGCGTCGTCTCAAACTGGTGAACAAACCGGTCGCGCGCCCCCGGCAGCGATACAAGCTGGAAAAACGCGTCGTGCTCCCGCGGGTGTGGAAACGCCACATCCAGCGGATACACGCCCGGACGCAGCGAGTTGCCGCTGATGCAGCGAACGCTCGTCCGTCCCAGTTCGTCAAAGTGGCTGGCCCGATAGGCGCCGTCCAGCCGCGTAGGCTTGCCGAGCAGCACATATTGAATGCTCTGATTCCGCCGCTGCTTCCAGTATTCGGCTGCGATCGCCGGCTGCGTCCACTCCAACACGTTCTGCAGCCGCGTTGCCGCCAGTGGATCAAGCTCCTCGCTCTCCAGCGCCTTCTCTACGCGCTGCTTCACATGCAGAACGTTCTCGCTGTTCAAAAGCGCGTCAAGCAGTTCGCGCTCTGCCGCGGCGCCGCGAACTCGGATGGCAGCCTCGGCAGTGCGGCTCGCTTTGGACACTTGGGCCACCCAGACATTCACCTGCTCGACCGACACAAGCTCGATGGTTCGTTCGGCACTCGCAAGCCAATGGTAGCGCGCCTCATCCACCAGCGACGCGAGCGTCAAACGGGTATGCAAAGGAAGAGTCGGATCGGCCAACGCCCACTTGATGGCTCGATACAGCGGCGCGCATGATTCCCGATTCCGTACCGCTGCCGACAGGCGCGCCACCCCCGTATCTCGTGTCGTATATCGATCGCTGTCGAGCTGTGCGATCCATTTCGCGATTTCGGCGGCGGTAAGGGGCGTTTCCAAGGTCCGAATGGTCCCAACAGCGTTCGGTGGGACGATAGAAGCGAGCGAATCGGCAGGCGGATGGCCTGCCAAAAGCAACACGGCCGGGCGGTCGGGAAAGTCACCGCCGTAAAGAAGTGGAAGACTGGCCGTAGCAACGAAGACTGCAGCAAACCCACATATAGGACGCACCGCAACACTCCCTGCTGCCTCCCTCGGCCGCATACCTGCGACCGCGATCAGCTAGCTAACTACTTTGTTATTCTATGCAACCGCCTCCTTGTGCTAGCTCTCAAGCGAAACTCCTCGCCCCGCGCGTACAGCGCGACGGGAAGTCACCTTGTTGCCTGGGCTTGTTTTCTATAAAAAGCTGCACCCCATTCGGGGCCGCTCTTCTGTGTTTTCTCGATTCCCTTCTGGTCCAGGAGCCCCGCTGTGACGCGACGCTCATGGTTTGCACTGGCTGTCTCTTTTCTCTGCTTCGGCATCTGGACACCCGCCGGAGAAGCCCAAACTTCCCCCGGGCTCGGAAAGGCGGCCTCGGCCAACCTCCGGCAAACCCTCGAAGCCGGCCTGAAGACACGCCGGCCGCAGGAATTTGCCTTCGTCGCTCTTGTCGCCCGGAAAGTGGAGCAGGGGGAGTTGCCGCAGAGTCTTGTCGAGGGCACTTTCTTCTGGGCTCGACGCCGCGGCCAATACCCGTTTGTGTATTTTGAGAGTGCCATGCGACTTCGGGCCAAACGAATTGGCGTCACGTTGTAGAGAACTTGCTCATGTCTGTTTGATCCGCTCGATCTCTCGCGCCATCCGACCGCTGGCGATCAAACCCCACATCTTCCAATCCGCTAGCAACGACCACAGCGGGTACTTGAACGTGGCGGGGCGATTTCTTTCGATGCCCAGGTGACTCGCCCACGCGAGCCCATATCCAACGACGGGCACAGCAATTAACGCCCACCATTGCTGATAGACCAGGCATGCAACCAACAGCAGGACTGCGGCTGTCGTACCTGCAAAATGAATCGCGCGCGTCGCCGGCTGGCTGTGCTCGTGAACGTAGTACGGCCAGAAGTCCGCAAACGATGAGATGCGCTCTCCAGATGCGCTCATGAGAGCTCGAATCCTTTCGACAAGTATCCCAAGTCGCCTCGACAAGTAGCCGAAGTCGTGAGACTTCGGTCATTTGATCCGCACACTCCGTGTGCGGTCATCTGTCACCGATAGCATGCCAGCCAATATCCGCCAATCGGCGCTGGCCGCGCCTGCGCGATGGTACCATAACAAAGGGCCGAGAATCGACAAATGTCATTTTCGTCGGTCAAAGGAAACGGAGCGTACGCCCATGACGACTGCTTCTTCGATCAAGACAGCGCGTGCCCGAATCCGTCCTCGCATTCGACAGCGCACGGCAACCAGCCTGTTCCTGCTTGCCGCGTACTTGATCGTCGTTTATCGGATTTTGCCGGAGAGAATGCCGGCGTTCTTTCACGGGCTCGTCGGCTTTGTGCTCGCCCTGCTTGCCGGCCTGACACTGGTCTTTGCTACTCGCGAATTCGCTCGCGGTTACAATCGTCTGCACCTTCCAGTTCTTGGCGCCGTGCGCACGAGTTTCTTGCTCGGCGCGATCGCTTTTGTCCTGGTTCTTGCCTGGTGGTTTAGCCCCTGGTCGCCAATCTCGTTCACAGCGCCACGAGGCCCCGCAACGTAGTTCGCGACAAACCTGGCGCGTACGAGCTGACATCTCGCCAGTGGATACAGCCACGGCACATCCTGCGATTCTTGGCTTTTTCGCTCTTTCGCGCTGTAGTTCGGGTACAATACCTATCTGAGCGGCCAAGCAATGATTTTAGGGCCCTCGTCGTTCTCGATGCCGGTGACATCGGCCGTTGCTCTCGTCCTGCACGACCCAGAAAATTCCCCAGGCCAACCGACAATCGTATTCGTAGTGTTGTCGATCGTCCGCCGCGGCGGGCGCACCGGCCCGCGGTTCATTGTTCAACCGGGGAGACTCTACCGTGCACGAACCGACGAATAAGAACCAGAAGCCCGCGCCGCTGTTCGCCATACCAGAAGCGCGACTGTGTCCCATTTGCGGCAAGCGAGCTTACTCGGCCTCCGGAATTCACCCTCAGTGCGCTTATAACCCGGGTAAGCGCATTGCAAAGAAAGCGTGAGGGATTACGCTTCTTGAAAGGAATCGCATGCAATCCGAGCAGCCCATCATCGATTTTTCCGAGTACGATCTTGACCGCGTGACCGTGGATCGAGAAGGCCTGCGCAGTTTCAACCCCCAGCGGTTCGAAATGGAGCAGCTTTCCGCCGTGGTGCATACCGACGGCGAGCGGCGGATATGCGTCGGCTACCGCGATGTCACTGCCGACGAGTTCTGGATCCGCGGCCAGGACCCTGCCACTGCAACGTTGCCTCCTGTCTTCCTCTGCGAGGCTGCCGCGCAGCTCTGTTCTTACTTCGTCCAAACGCTGCAGGACTACGCCGACCGCGTGCTGGCCTTCGCGGGCATGGACGAAGTGGAGTTTGGCGCGCCGGTCCGTTGCGGCGACCGGGTTGTGATTCAAGGCCACGCGGTAAGATATCGCCCCGGCGTCCTCGTTTCCTGGCACTTTCAGAACTTCGTCGGCAAGGAATTGGTCTGCTCCGGCACGCTCAAGGGCGTTCCTCTCCCCCGCGGCGCAATGT
This sequence comes from Pirellulales bacterium, assembly GCA_963829655.1. Taxonomy (GTDB): domain Bacteria; phylum Planctomycetota; class Planctomycetia; order Pirellulales; family JALHPA01; genus JBBDYH01. The sequence continues at coordinate 1,491,809 of CAWHJG010000002.1, read as the reverse complement.
CGGCGCAGGCGTAGGAGGCTGCGCGTGGCTGTGTTTTGCAGCCGCAACTGTAGGGTGGGTCAGGCGGCCAATCCGTCAACCTAACACGCGTGGCGCTGTCCGCGCTGACCCAGCATTGCGTCTCAACCAAAAAAGCCCGGCGGATCTCCGCCGGGCTCGTGGATGCATTCGAAGGGGCGATCGATTTTGCCCCAGGTTTTACTCGTAGTCAGTCGAATTGAGAATTTTTGGGCTCAATACGTTCATTGAGTTGAGGTGATGCGTGGTCATCAACTGTTGGTATACGTCGTATTCGATGTCTTCGCGGATAAACACAACACGCTTGTCGGCGAACGTTGCAACAACGCCTCCCGGATGATAGCTCGAGGGTCGTGCATAGTTATAAACCTCATTCGCCGGCGGAACGTTCTCTTTCTTTCCATTAATTCTCCACTCCGTGCGAATATTTGTCGGGTTATTCCCTTGCACCTGGTGCCACACGAACGTCAGCGCATATTCAACGCCTTGCGTGTTCGGCGGACCGTTTGGTTGTGCGGTCGAGAGCTGAAGGGGGTCCAGTGGCGAATACGTGTAACCACCCGATTGGTTGAACGTACGAGTAATGAGGTCGCTTTTCATCCCAAGACTCGGCTTGAATATTCTCCGTAACCATCAAGGTGTTGCTGGCGCCGTCCAACACATCGGCCGGTCCAAGCTTCGGCGCCCTGGGGAATATCACATTAAAAAACAATCCGTGCTCCTTCCGATCACCCCGGCCTACGGTGTCGAGTTGTGAATTCTCGGTGTCGGGGTTGCCACCATTGACAACAAACGAAAGCTGCTGTGTCTGGCTGTCTGGCGGATCACTTGGGCAAACGTAAAACGCCAAGTACGGTGCCAGTCTGCGCTTGCGGCGGATTGACTGGCATGAAATTGTTCCGCTCCCACTGGTCCGTGATGTCGCGCCGCTCAAGATAGGGCAGAATGGCGACCGTCCATGGAATACCATAAGTCTCCCGCGGAGTAGTTCCGTTTTGATTGATCACCATCTTGTTCCCAGTGAATCCGGGAAACTTCTGCTTTGCATTGGCGTACGTAAGCAGCGCCTGCGAGACTTCGCGCATGTTGTTCATGCATTGTGCGCCTGCGCAGCTTCCCGAGCGGAGTTGACCGCCGGCAACAACAGCGACATCAACATCCCGATGATCGTGATCACCACCAACAACTCAACCAGTGTGAAACCAACGCGATTGCGACGGGCCATAAGACAGTCTCCTTCAATCACATGCCCACTGCGAAAAGATTGCACAAAACTCACGTGCAGAAAGCAACGCCGCGATGGCCAAATGAATTGCAATAGGCCGATGAGAACCAATTGCCTCTACGTTGACTTCTGCTCCGCTGACGTAAAAGAGAGCGGGAAAAGCGCCGCGGCCCACGGCTGTTGATTGCTTCCCCCAAGCTCCGTCACGCCAGCAACCATTGTGGCGTGTCGTGGGTGGAAAGTCCAGTTCTTGTAAGTTTTAGGTTCGTTTTTTGTCGGGAATCCCCAGCCCCCCGCCGGCCTTGAAAGCCTCCACCACGAGTTCCGCCAAAACCCAACAAAAAAAGCCGGCTTTCGCCGGCTATTCGGATCCAGTTCCCGTTCCCTTTAACGCGCTCGCTGCGGGTAAAAATGCAGCGTGTTGAGGAACACCGTCTCGTGTCCCGTCCCGCGAATCTCCTGCGACCCTTGCACCGGCAGCCCCGCGGGCCGTGCCCGGTTCACCTGCCGCTGCAACCGATCGAGCTGCACCGCCTGACGCCGTTGCTCATTGGTCGCGTCAATCTGTGGGCGGACGCGCGTGAAGTAGTTCGATACGCCAGGAGTGTCCTGGTTGAGAAGTTGCAGATAGGGACTGATTACAGGCCGATTAGGCGGCAAGTTGCTAAACGGGGGCGCTGGTCCTTGCCCTCTTAACTCGCCGGCTAGGAGTAGGATCCCCATTGCCAACAGTATTCGTTTCATTCCGGCGCCCTCGCTTCAGTTTTCAAGGCCCAACACAATGAATTCTACGCCCACGAAAACGTGCGGGCAACTTTGGCAACAGTCGCATTAGCCCAACTTTTACCGTAGCCTTCGCGATTAAAACTGGTTAAACCCACCTGGGAATCGCTGATACGTCTGTACGGTATTGGCCCCCAACAGCGAGAAGCCCAGCACCCGCTCGAACGGCGCGGTCATCTTGGCGAGGAGCGAATCGGTGGCGATCAAATGGTTCTCTTCCACAAAGATCCGGTCACCTGGCAAAACCTGATAGTTGGTCATAGTGCCGGCGTGGCGAGCCACATCGTCCCACCGCACCGGCAAAATCTGAAAGCAACTTCCGTCCGGCGCGGGACGCGCGATCCAAATGTTCTTGCTCGAAAGCCGTGACAATCCATTCACTTCGCTGATCGCGTCCAGCACCGTTTCGTTCCCGGTAACCGGGAACCTCTGAATGTTGTCGCCGAACCCCGCCCCCTCGGTGATGACATAATACACCTTGCTGTTGTACGCCAGCACATCGACCGATAACTGTGTCTCCTCCACAAACCGCGCGAGGTGTCGTTGGATCGCCTCGGTCGCTTCTTCGATTGTCATTCCGGAAACAAATACGGTGCCATACACGCCCAGATTCACTTTGCCATCCGGGCCCACGATCTTTTGTCCCACGATCTGTTGTTGTCCCGCCGTTTGGTACAGCGTCAACGAGACCTGCGGATTGCTAAGAATCCGCCCCAAATGTTCGGTCACCGCGTCGGTGGCCTCATCCAGTGACAGCCCAGCCACGTTCACCTTGCCGTACAAGGCTCCCAGGTCTACGGCGCCTCCCGGCTCAACGGCGTACGGGCCACGAATTGGACTATCAACTGGAGTCCCAAATACATCGAGATAAAGAATGTCCAAAGGCTCAATCCGAAACGGCGACTTCGGTACCACTCGGAGGGCGTCAATCAACAGAATGTCGGGCGGCTCGATCACGTATCGAGGCAGCGAAACCTTGTCCAACTCGCGTGCGACCGGCACTCCGTAATCGCCAGGGAGTGGTCCCGTTGGGGGTACGGTCGCACAGCCGGCCACACTCGCGGCGCAAGCCAGCAGCATGCAATGGAAAGCCCACCGGCGTGACGCCATCACGGTCCTCGACTTGGCAGTGGTAGCAACTTGCACTGGGGCACCCGCAAAGTTTGCCCATCTAGCACCGTCCCTATAATCGGCACAGCCGCCGTGAGACTTTCTCTCGATTCAAAACGGCTCGGAAACAATCTCAAGGTCGCCTCACTATCATCATTAGCGTTGGCGACAGATTACCTATTTTGACAAATTCTCAAAACCGCCGCGCACCATGCCCGCGGTGAGCAGCAGTTGCTTGACAGTCCGTTGTGCGCCGTCTATCGTCAAACCCAGGGGCGTACCGTCGAGTGGGCCAACTCGACATATCGGGCGAACAGAATCTTCCGCTTCTGCCTCAGGGACGACGGCGCCCTGCTTCTGCGCGTTGGCCAAACTGCTTCCACTGATTCATCACCTTGGAACCCCACCTGTCTATGAAGGACAAGCTCGACTCGTTTACACAGTCGTTGAAAGATTTGCCCCGCGACCAACGAGGGCCACTGATTGCACTCGTCGTTCTCGTCGCCGCCTTGCTGTATTCCTACGCCGACGTGCTCGGCCGATGGGTCGTCGAGGCCTGGTCGGCGCCGCAATATTCTCACGGGTACCTGATCCCGGTCTTCGCGCTCGTGCTATTGCTCATGCGCCGCGAGCCGTTTGGACCGGTCACTAATCGTGAGCGGCTAATCGGGCTGGCAGGCCTCCTCGGTTCGCTTGGGCTGCGTGCCCTCGCCGCTTGGTGGCGGTTCTCCGCGCTCGACGTTTATTCATTTGTCCCCGCGCTCCTATCCTGCCTGATGCTGGTCGGCGGCTGGCGCTTCTTGCGGTGGGCTGGTCCCGCGGTGCTGTTCCTTTCGTTTATGTTCCCGCTTTCCTACAAGATGGAGCGAGTCGTCCTTGATCCGCTTCAAAGGCTGGCCACGATCGCCAGCACCTACGCACTGGAAACGACCGGAATCGAAACCTATGCGTCTGGCAATCAAATCTTCATTCGTGACCGGGAAGGCATCGAACAGCCGCTGACGGTCGCTGAAGCGTGCAGCGGCCTGCGCATGCTCACGATGTTCGGCGCCATGTGCTTTGCCATGGTCTTGATTCTGCCTGGCGCGCTGTGGGAAAAAATGGTCATCGTCGCCAGCGCCATCCCCATCGCCCTGTTTGCTAACACCGCCCGTATTACCGTCTATGGCGTGTTGCGCTACTTCAACGGCGACGTGGCCGAATATTTTCACGAAGGAATGTCCGGCCTCATCGCCAGCCTGTTCATGATGGGCATCGGCATGGGCCTTTTGTACCTCGAATACATGGTGCTTCAGAAGCTGGTCATCGACGACAGCAAGGTCGAGCATGTGCCGGTGTTCGGCGTTGCGCCATCGATGAAGCGGTCGAGCCCGGTCTCGCCCGCGAGAAGTTGATTCGCGTGTTCCCTGGGTTCCTCCGGACTCGCCGGTGGCCAGGGAGTGCTCGACGCAACAAAACAACCGATGTTGCACGAATACAACACTGAGCAATCCGCCAAGGATTGCCCCCTTTTCCGTAAGTTGTTCAACACCTTGAATTAGTCGCGTTCCGGCGCCTCCGGCGTTCGCCGTGGCCTCGGGCTTGCGTGGTTCCGTTTGTCTGGTCATTCGCACAACCCTGTACCGCACTTTTGCGTTGAGGACCGTCCACCGTGGCTCAAATCACCGATCGCCCTGAAATCGCTCCCGAGGTTGACATCAGGCACGTTCCCGGCGCACTGGTGCCCCGCGAGCAGGAGCTTGCCAACTACGGACCGTTGGCGTATCCCCCCATGATGGCCAACGGTTGGCAAGAGCCCGCCGCCCCCGGCGGCATGAGCCTTTCCCGCCTCGCCCACTCCTTCCGCCGGCGCTGGCTCTTGGCGCTGTTCGTGGGCCTGGCTCTGGCAATTCCGGCCGCGATCCTCACTTGGCTCCTCTTTCCCAGCAAGTACGAGGTCCAGTCGCTGCTCCAGTTCCAGGACGTTGAGGGCTACCTGAGCACCACCGGATATTCGAATCCCATGCGGGTGCAAAGCTATCGCAATTCGCAGTTGCAGTTGGCTGAAAGCACCGGCGTGCTTACCGCCGTTCTCCGCAAGCCGGATATCGCCAACCTCAGCATGCTTAAGACCGAGAGTGAGCCGATCAACTTCCTGCAGAATTCGCTGAGCGTCGTCACTCCCAAAGAGTCCGACCTGTTGATCATCCGAATGCGCGGCGAAAAACCGGAGGAAATGGTCCGCGTTGTCAAAGCGGTTACCGACGAGTACCTGGCTCGTGCCGCCGCCGACGCCAAGGAAGACCGCGGCAAGCGCGTGCAAGTTTTGCGGAAGCGCTATGACCAAAACATGGTCGAGCTCACGCGAGAACAAAACCTGTATGCCGGCCTAGCCAAAAATGCTGGCGGCAACACGGAAGAAGCTCGCCGCATTGCCGAATTGTTGCGAGAAGAAATCCATCTCATGCGCAATACTCTTGCGGCAGATCGTAGGTCTCTCTCCGACAACGAGGAAAAGATCGCGCTCATGCAGGCTCAGCTCGAGCGAATCCGCCGCGGCGAAGTATCCGAGCCTGTCGTAGCGGGAATTATCCGAAAAAATCCTCAGATGATTGAGTTGGATAAAGAGCTCATTGATGCAAAGAAATTGCTTTCGCATCTCGAGGGATCTTTCAAGGACCAAAACAATCCGTCCATTCGAAGCGCTCGCGCTCGAGTAGCGCAACTGAATGAGGAACGCCAGCAGTTGGCGGCTTCGCTTCGCGACGAGGCGATCGCCTCGATTGGAAGTGAAAATCAACTCTCTCGTCCCGAAGACGTTCTACCCGTAATTACCGTGCGCGCTCAAAACATGCCGCGCCAACATCGAAAAGGCCGAAGCCGATTTGCAGAAACTGGAAGATGAACTTACCACCGTCAACGAAAGCAGCGGCGAGCTGATTGCCAAAGAGCGCGAAATCGAGGCCTTGAAACGCAGAATTGCCGAGGTGGGCACCAGCCTTGAAAAGGCAGAAGTCGATCTCAACCTGCCGCCGCCAATCGCCCTGCGAGAACCCGCCGAACCGCCGGAGGGAGGAACCTGGGGTTATCGCATCCTGCTCAGCTCGCTGCTCGGACTCGTCTGCTTTGGGCTGGGTGTCTCCGGCGTGACATTCCTGGAATATTCCAAGCAGCGCGTCAGCTCGATCAACGAAATCGGCTACGGCGGACTTGGCATCCGCGTGCTCGGCACGGTGCCGAACCTCGCCCGTATCGCACATAAATCCAACAACGGCGCCGCCGGCGGCGCGGTGGCGGGCATCCTCGCCGAAAGCATCGATAGCGTCCGCACCATGCTCTTGCAAAAGAAAGGCGCCAACGCTCCGCGTGTGATCCTGGTCACCAGCGCCGGCGAGCACGAAGGCAAGACCACCGTCGCCACTCACCTGGCGGCCAGCCTGGCCCGCGCCGGCAAGCGCACGCTGATGATCGACGGCGACCTCCGCCAGCCGAGCGTCCACAAAATGTTCGACATGCCGCTCACCCCCGGCCTGTGCGAGGTCCTCCGCAGTGAGGCCGAAGTCGCTCGCGTTGTGCAACCCGCCGAAGTCGAAGGCATGTGGCTATTGATGGCCGGCCAATGCGACCATCGTTCGATTGCCGCGTTGGCAAAGCAGAACGCCGTTGACGTATTTAATCAGGTCCGTGCCGAGTACGACTTCGTAGTTGTCGATACCGGACCGGTCCTTGCATTTGCCGATACGCTGCTCCTCGGCAGCCATGCCGACGCTGCCGTGCTCGCCATCCTCCGCGATGTCAGCCAAGTCCCCATGGTCTACGAAGCCCGCGAGCGGCTCGAGGCCATCGGCGTCCCGGTCCTCGGCGGCGTGGTCGGCGGAGTAACCCAGCGCACCGCACGCAGCTACTACGCCATGCCTGGTTAGTTAAGAGCTGGGAGGGCGAGGCTCCCGCCGAGCTGGAAGGGCGCGGTTTCCGCCGAACATTTAGATAAGCACACGATCGGAGATCATATTACATGAACCAAATCGCCGCTTACGTCATTGCCGGCGTTGCCATCCTTGGCGTCACCGTCTTCGATGGCCTTCGATGGGAACGCTGGGGCGCTCGCGACCCCGCCGAGCTCGATCGCTTTGCCGAGCAGCTTAGTCGAATTCCGCTCCGCGTCGGCGATTGGGAGAGCAAGCCCGCTCCCAGCGACGACTCGCAGATCAAAGCCGCCGAAATTCACGGCCACTATTCCCGAATCTTTTACAACCGCCGCACCGGCGCCACCGTCAACGTGTTCCTCGTTTGCGGTAAGACCAAGCCCACGATCGATCACAGCCCCGACCAATGTTACGCCGCCGCCGGCTACAAATTACAGGGCGAGGCCGACCGACAACCGATCGAATTCGCCGATCGCCGCGGCGAGTTCAAACGCGGACGCTTCGATCGCGAGACTTCTCTAGGCACCGAACAAGTTGAAATCCTATGGGCCTGGACGCACGACGGCGAATGGACGGCCCCCACCAGTCCTCAATTGACGTTTGCCAGCGTCGGCGCGTTGTACAAGCTCTATGTGATCAATACTCCGGAAGCCGCCGTCGATGGCAAGCGCGCCAACGAGGAGTTCCTGAAGGAATTTCTCCCGGTCGTCGATCGCCAGCTCTTCCAGACGGCCGGCGCTCAAGCCCAGCCAGAAACGGCGCCGGCTGAAACAGCTCAGTCTGAACCACCCCCGCCTGAAACAGTTCAGCCAAGCTGAGGCGTACCGACCGTCGCTCAAGTTTTCCAACCGCGATCCAACGGATCGCGGTTTTCGTTGCGCTGATAACATTTACCTCGCGCCGTTTGCGCCTCTCTTGCAACGTGTTACGATTGATGAAGCGCGCCCGCTCTATCAATAATCCGCTCAGGTGCCCGATGCGATTCATGGCAGTTGCGATCCTTGGCTTGCTCGTCTTGCCGCCGGTCGCATACGCAGGCGGCGGTCCCGAAAACTTCTTCCTCGTCGTCAATCGGCTCAGCGCTGGCTCGCTCACCATCGCTAATCACTACATCGCCCTGCGGCAAATCCCTTCCAGCAACGTCCACTACCTCGATTGGGACGGCGACTTTAACACCACCACCATCGGCGCATTCCGCGACAAGATCCTGCTGCCGGTCCTTAAAAAGATCGAAGAGCGCGGCCTCACCACGCATATCGACGGCATCCTCTACTCGAGCGATTTTCCCTACGCCATCGACTTCCGCGAAGACCTCCCCGCCGACAAGCAAAACGAGATGAGCCCTTATGGTTCGCTCACCGGTATGACCTACCTGTATCAGTTCTCACTGGCCAGGCAGCCGGTTTACCGCAACCTTGGCGCGAACTTCTACTTTCGTCCCGTCACCGGCGACGAGCAAATACAACCCACGCGCGGCTTCCGCGGCTGGTACGGCTGGGCGCCCGGCGGCGCGCTCGCCGAGGCCGGCGGCCAGCGTTACATGCTCTCGACGATGCTCGGTGTCACCACGGGCAAAGCCAACTCGGTCAACGAGGTCCTGGCCTATCTTCGCCGAAGCGCACCCGCGGACGGCACTCAGCCCAAGGGAACCATCTACTACTCAAAGAAGAACGATCCTCGCGTTACTCCGCGCCTGCCGCTGTTCGAACCCGCGGTCGCCGCCCTGGAAAAGCTCGGCGTTCGCGCCGAAATCGTCGATCCGGATCCCACCACCAACCTCCCAAATGACAAGACCGACGTCATGGGCCTGATGCTCGGCACTCATATTTTCGACTGGAGCCAGAGCGGCAGCAAAATCCTCCCCGGCGCAATTTGCGAAAACTGCACCAGCTACGGCGCCGAGTTTCCCTTCGCCAACAAACAAACGCTGCTCAGCGAGTTCCTGCGTCACGGCGCGGCGGGATCGTCGGGCACTTCCTACGAGCCCACCAATGCGCCCAAAAATTCCCCAACGCATTCATCCACGTGCATTACGCCCGCGGCTGCTCGCTTGCCGAATCCTTTTACCAGTCCGTTCAAGGCCCCTACCAACTGCTTGTCGTCGGCGACGCTCTTTGTCGCCCGTGGGCCGTGGTTCCTGAAATCACCGTCGATGGACTCGCCGCCGGCGACTCGGTGAAAGGCGCGCTTCGCGATCTCTCCCAAGGCGACCACCACCGGCCCCCCGGTCGATCGCTTCGAGCTGTATCTCGACGGCGCCCGCGTGGCCAAGTGCTTGCCAGGAGAATCGCTCAACCTCGACACGACGGGTTTCTCCGACGGATCGCACGAGCTTCGCGTCATCGGCATCGATTCGAGCCCCATTGAAACGCAGGGTCGCCTGATCCTGCCCGTCCAATTCGACAATCACGGCCGCTCCATCAAGCTCAACGCGAAGGCAAAGCGCGTTCGCGCGGGACAGAATCTGAAACTCGATGCCGACTCCCCCGGCTCCGAATCGATTCTGATCTACAGTAACGGCCGCAGGCTCGGTGAAATCAACGGCGCAAAGGGAAATGCTTCAATCAAAACCGCCGACCTCGGCGCCGGTCCCGTCAGCATCCGCGCCATGGGCAGGGGCGCCGGCCGCGCGGCAAAGAACCACGTCATGGCCGCGCCAGTTGAGATCATCATCGACCCCGTGCGCTAGCTGATTTCAAAAGGGGACTGGCTCCGAGCCTAGATCGAGGAAGGTTGTCGCCCAGAGCGGTGCGGCGAGGTGCCTGTCCCCTTTTTAAGATTTCAAACCGCCATGCACGAACCCTTCATGCAGCTCGCCCTCGCCGAAGCCGAGGCCGCTTTCGCCGAGGATGAAGTACCGATCGGCGCGATCGTCGTCTTCGAAAATCGCGTGATCGCCGCGGCGCATAACCAGCGCGAACAGTTGCACGATCCCACGGCCCACGCCGAGATGATCGCCATCACGCAAGCCGCCGGATCGCTCGGCTCCTGGCGTCTCGAAGGCTGCACGCTCTATGTAACGCTCGAGCCTTGTCCGATGTGGCGCTGGCGCAATACTTCAGGCGAGAATTCCGCTCGTCGTCTACGGCGCAGCCGATCCCAAGGCCGGCGCCGTGCACACGCTTTACCAGTTGCTCTCCGACCGGCGGCTCAACCACACCTGCCGGACCGTTTCCGGCGTGCTGGCCGATCGCTCCGGTGCAATCCTCACCCGCTTCTTCCAACAGCAGCGCAGTCTGGGCAAAAAGTGATCGCAGACGATCAACGTCGTCCCTCGCTAGTGAGGTTTACACTCGGCCAAATGTTCATGGCCGTCGCGCTGATCGCATTGGGATTCCTGTTTCTGCAAAGCGAAGGTTGTGGCACGCGGTACCAATTTGTGTCGAAAATCACCTTTTCACCTGATGGCGAACATTTGGCGGCAATCGTCCATAGCATGCGCAACGCAAACGTGACCGGCAAAGCGTATAGCGCAGATATTCACCGAACTATCCAGATTTGGAATCTGCGTTCATTAGAGCGCTCATTGGCATGGCACCAATACTTACCGGGAAACCAAGGGCCCATATCCAGTCAATTGCGGACAAACGCTGCGCCTGGAATTTAGCCCCGATAGTTCGCAGATCGCAACAACCAATTGGCGCACAAACCAGGTCATCGTATATGACTTGGCCCCCGGTGACGTAAGGATTCTGTCTCCCAATGCCGAGATTACGGCCCTTCGCTGGGCCGATAATGAATCGCTGTGGACGGCCAATGACATGACGATCGATACGTGGCAGTCGGATGGACAACATTCGCAAGCGCAGCGGCTTCCAGTGATGTTGACGTCATCTTGGTCAAGAGCATTCATCGATAAGCAGGGGACCGCGATCGTCGATCTCGACGAGCCCGGGCAAACCCTTGATCTTGCCAAGAAACGCGTGCGGTCGTGGCCGAAACTGGATGACCCTTGGTACGTCGCCGTAGCGGAAGACTCCAATGGCACTCAGTTGGCGGTAGCCGATCGAGCGAAACTTCATGTATGGGACCGAGTCTCTGACCGAGAGGTTAGCTATCCCTTTCCCCCAGAATCCATACCCCTCGCAATCTCACCTGATCTGCGCAACGTTGCGATCTTCGATGAAAACTCAACGACACTCTACGACGCTGTCAATCAGCGAGTGGCCAGGCAATATGCTGAACGCGCTTTTGCGGCAGCCTTTTCAAACGACGGCACACTCCTTGCCCTCAGTGACTCCGCCGATCGCGCGATCCGTGTCTACGACCTTCGCTCGAATCAGCTAGTCGCCGACATTCCTGTGCGCGGACCCTATCGACCTTCCTGGGTCCTGCCGACTGCGTTGCTCGCTGCGCTGGTCGTCGTCAGATGGTTCATGCGGCGGCGGTCAACGACCCATTCGCTAAGGCCGCCGGACGTTGGCGAGATGACCGTATTGCGGCCAGTCTGATGTTCCGCACTGCAACCCCACAGAAGAACTACTTCGCATTTCGCCGGTAATAGTCCAGCGGGCGCGGGCGGCCGTAATAGAAGCCCTGCGCGTATTCGAAGCCAAGCTGCTGGCAGGTGTCGCCTTCGGCGGCGCACTCAATCCCCTCCGCCAGCGGCGCGATCCCAAACTCGCGGATCATCTTCACCAGTTGCGCCAGCATGTACTGGTGCTTACTCTGCGCCACGTGAATGTTCTGCACCAGCCGCAGGTCGAACTTCAGATAGTCCGGTGGCACCTCGATCAGCTCCGCCAGCCGTCCTTGCCCAGCCCCAAAATCGTCGTACGCCAGCGCGATGTTCAAGTCCCGTAGCGCCGCCCGCACCTCGTTCATCACTCCCACGTCGGTGATCGCCGCCTCGTGAATCTCCAGCGCCAGATCATGGTCCGGCGCCAATTCCCGCATCTCAGTCAGCGAGCTGATCAGCGTCGGACTGTGCATCTCGGTCGGATGCGTGTTCAAAAACAGCATCGGCCGGCCCGGCAACTCGCGCCCCACTTTCACTCCCTCGTTCCGCAGCAGCACCGAAAGCTCGCTCTCCATCCCCAGCGTCGTCGCCACGTTGAACATCATGAGCGGGCTTTGCAGCCCTTCCAGCGTGCTGCGGCCCAGCGACTCGTAGCCGATGATCCGTCGGTCGTCCAGCGCGATAATTGGCTGAAAGTGCGGCGTCACCAGCCGGCCGCTCAACATTCGCTCGAACTGCAACAAGGCCAGCGGCCACTCGCCCGGCTCCTGTTGCAGTGTTTGCCGCATCGCCCCGCTCGATCGCTCGCGCCCCAGCTTGAACACGATGTTCGCAAACTGAATCAGGTCGCCTTCGTGGACCGACTTGCTCCCCTGGATCCGCTGGCCGTTCACGAAGGTGCCGTTGGTGCTCCCCAGGTCGCGCACCATCAGCGCGCCGTTCTGGCCAAAGAACTCGCCGTGGCTCTTGGAAACCGTCGGATCATTGATGCAGCAGTCCGCCTCCGGCAGCCGGCCAACGCGAAACGGCAAATGCGACACATTCACGTGCCGGCTTGTCTCCGACGTGTCGCCACAGCCGATCAGGCACCAGGTGGCTTCCACCCGTTGTTCAGCGCCGTTCATCGCGACGGACTCGACTGACTCCATGAATTTCCCCCAAACTCGATCTGGCTCGTCAACGGAAAACGCCGTCGCTTCACCGCGCAATAATGCGCGCCGCGTGCTCAAAAACCATGTTTTGCTCTTTCCCAGTGGAAGTGTGGGTTACACCTTGCAATCACGCAAACCCAAGAGGGCCAAAGGGTGCCGCGCAACAAGCGGCCTGGAACGGTTCTATGGATTCAAAGCACACGAGTCGTACCGGACGCATTCCGCCCAACAATTCAGAGAACGCTTATTCCGATTGTGCCGGTGATAGCACCGCCCGAATGCCCTAGGCCCGTGCTTTTAACCGCACTACAATCCCCGCAATTCAAAAACGCCTGCGGGTATTCGGCATTCGGCATTCGGGTTTCGTTCGTCATTCTGGCTTCGTCATTCGTCATTTCCCCTATGCGCACCATCGCCATCCTCAACCAGAAAGGCGGCGTCGGCAAAACCACCACCGCCGTCAACCTTTCCGCGGCGCTGGCGCAAATCGGCCAGCGCGTGCTCGTGGTCGATCTCGATCCTCAGGCCCATGCCTCGCTCCATCTCGGCCTCTCTCCCGCCGCTGACCTCGCGTCAATGTACGATGTGCTCACCGGCGACGCACCATTCGCCGCCGCCCGCCACCAGGTCGCCGACAATCTCTTTGTCGCCGGCTCGCACATCGATCTGGCCGCCGCCGAAGTCGAGCTTGCCGGCGTCGTCGGTCGCGAGGTCGTGCTCCGCGACAAGCTTGCCGACGATCCCGAAATCGCCGCCGGCAACTACGACTACCTGATCGTCGATTGCCCGCCGTCGCTCGGCGTCCTCACGCTCAATGCCCTCGCCGCTGTCGAAGAAGTGATCCTCCCGCTCCAACCCCACTTCCTCGCCCTGCACGGCCTCAGCAAGCTCCTGCAAACCATCGAGCTTGTCGCCCGCCGTATCAACGGCGCGCTCCGCCTCACCGGCGTCGTCTTCTGCCTTTACGAGTCGGGTACGCGTCTGGCCGCCGAAGTGAATAGTGACGTCGAGCAGTTCTTCACCGGCCAGGCCAACTCACACCCAGCCTGGTCCTCCGCGCGCACGTTCCAGACCCGCGTCCGCCGCAACATCCGCCTCGCCGAAGCCCCCAGCTTCGGCCAGTCGATCTTCCAGTACGCCCCCGACAGCCACGGCGCCGACGACTACCGCCGCCTCGCCGCCGAGCTGCACGAGCTGTCCCTCACGCGCGGCATTCCGCAATCCACAAAGCGGCCGCTTGCTTCGGTCGTCTGACTATCCTCGTTCCCAGGCTCTGCCTGGGAACGCACGGTCTGCGAGGCTCCGCCTTAATTGGTCACTTCTCGTTGGTGGCGAGCCTGCATTCTTTTTCTTGCAAGCCGATTCATCAGCCTTCACTCATCTAAGTAGATGTAGGTCCGGCGCCCCGTGCCGGACAATTAGGCGGGTGGCTGTGTTTTGCCAACTCTCGTCACGCGAACACTGCCTGCGTGCCTAACTTCTTAGCCACGTGCCGCACGCCGATTGACGCAAAACACGGCGGCCGCCACTCCAACCATCGCCGACATCCCCAACACAATCCCCCCCGGCTCCGGCATCTGCACTGCAAACACCCCCGACGAACCGTCGGTGAAGTCGAGCGTGAACACAATCGTGCCGGCGCTGTCGATCTGCGACCCGCGGCCGTCCATCGCCCCGGCCAATTCCATCAGGCCAATGTCGCCGATCGTCTTCGCTCTCAACGACTTACGAATTCCAGAAATAGTTAATGCGAACACATTGACACTACATGAACAGACGTATATTATAATTCCGGAAACTGCTCCCGGCGAGCCTTGCCGTGCCAACCAAGTCCGACGGCGGGCGTCAGCCGCACCCACCACTACCCACTGCAAATGATAACAACGGACCACTAATAACGGACCACGGACCAAACAGCGGTATCACTGGATCGCTGAAAGGCTCGCCGCAGGCAGGTATTTCATACGTGCAGATTGGCAAGAAAGTCGAACGACTCGCTTATTCCCGAACTCAACCAGCGCCAGGTTGAAAATTCACCCCATGAATGACGAACCCAAAACTCGCAACATTGCATCGCATCGGAGGTTGCGCGGATCGCATGCCCCGCGCAGACCGCCATTTGTTCCCCATAACCCTGGGGCCCCCGTTAGCGAGTCACTGGGGAACAATACTCCGTTCCGCTCAGCCCCGCGCTCTTCCTGTTTTCTCGCCGAAGCGAGTCCTTGTCGCGACCTGGATTCCTTAGAGTTCGTAGTCCTCTGTTCATCGTTCGCCCGCTTCCCGCTTCGCCATTCCTCCTTCGTCCTTGTTTCGTCATTCGGACTTCGCCATTCGTCATTCCTGTCGGTTATCCTATTACGACTGACAACGTACCGCTGACAACGTACCGCTGACAACGGACTACTGACAACGGACCAGCAATGATGCCCCGCTCCTCCCTCGCCATCCTCATCGTCCTCCTCGCCCTCCCCTGCCTCTTGCTGCGCGCGCAGCGCACCGACGAACCCCCAAAGAAACCCGGCGACGCAGATATAACTCTCCCCACCGACACCGAAGGCCAACCGCTCCCGCCCACCGAAGCTCTCAAGCGCGTCACCGTCCCCCCCGGCTTCAACGTCACGCTCTTCGCCCACGAGCCCGACATCCGCCAGCCGATCGCCATGACCTTCGACGATCGCGGCCGCCTCTGGGTCTGCGAGTGCTACTCCTACCCCGATTTCAAAACAGTCAAAAACCGCGACCGCGTCGTCATCCTTGAAGACACCGACCACGACGGACGGCATGACAAGCGCACCATCTTCTGGGATCGCGGCAACTCGCTAACCGGTATCGAATTCGGCTACGGCGGCATCTTCGTCTGCTGCGCCCCGCACCTGCTCTTCATCCCCGACAAAAACGGCGACGACCGCCCCGATGGCGAGCCCGAAGTCCTTCTCGACGGTTGGACGACCAAGGCCCAGCACAACGTCTTCAACGGCCTCAAGTGGGGCCCCGACGGCTGGCTCTACGGCTGCCACGGAATCACGGCCACGAGCCGCGTCGGCCGCCCGGGCACGCCCGACGACAAGCGCATCCCGCTCAACTGCTGCATCTGGCGCTATCACGCCACGAGAAAAACCTTCGAGGTCGTCGCCCACGGAACCACAAACCCCTGGGGCATCGACTTCAACGAGTACGGCGAAGGCTTCTTCACCAACTGCGTGATCGACCACGCCTTCCATCTCATCCCCGGCGCTCATTACAAGCGCATGTTCGGGCAGGACCTCAACCCCTACGTTTACGAGCTTATGGACGCCGCCAGTGATCACCTGCACTGGGGCGGCGGCCACTGGACCGAAAGCCGTAAAGGCGACGAGCACGACTCACCCGGCGGCGGCCATGCACACTCGGGCACGCTCATCTACCTCGGCGACAACTTCCCCAAGGAGTACTATGGCTCACTCTTCACCTGCAACATCCACGGCCACCGCGTCAACAACGACTCGCTGGAGCGCAAAGGCAGCGGCTGGGTCGCCAAGCATCGCCCCGACTTCTTTAAGGCAAACGATTCCTGGTTCCGCGGCGTCGCGCTCGCGATGGGTCCCGACGGCGGCATGTACATCGCCGACTGGTCCGATACCGGCGAATGCCACGACTACGAACAAGTCCACCGCAACAGCGGCCGGATCTACAAGGTTGTGTACGGCGAGCCTACGGCGCCCAAGGATTTAAACCTCGCGAAGCACGACCCTCTCGCTCTGGCGAAGTTGCAATTTCATGCCAACAACTGGCACGTTCAACACGCGCGACGCCTTCTCGCCGAGCGCGCGGCGACGCACGATATGTCAGAGGCCGATCAAGAACTGTGGTCACAGGCCGAACAAGCTCTCGGCAACTCCCGCACACGACTGCGTTGCCTATGGGCGCTGAATGCGACCGATGCTCTAAGTAAAGCTTCAGTCGAAACACTGATATTCACCGAGCCGGACACTCTGGCCCATTTCGTCCATTTCAGATGGGGACAAGTTGACCAGACAGAGTCGTTCTATGCCGGCATCGATGCCGATGAAAATTACGAAATTGAACGGTTTCCAATCGTCCTCTCGACGTTGTCGCTAATGCGCCGCCTTGTCGATGAAGACCGATGGACGATTGCCGAGCAGGTGGCCAAGGGCGCTAGGTACGAGAGCGACAAAGACATCCCACTCATGCTCTGGTACGGCATCGAACCCTGCGTAGCCAAAGACCCAATGCGCGCATTGCAGTTGGCCATAAACAGCAAAATCACAAAGCCCAGAAAGTACATCGTTCGCCGCCTCTGTGAGCCAGACCTGCGAAACGAGAATCTAGCCGCCGTCGTCGCGGCCATCGCCAACAGCCATGACTCGGCCGTCCAACTTTCCATGCTCGCGGGCATGTCCGAGGCCTTCGCCGGCCTCAAGAACCAGCCACTCCCCGAAGGCTGGGACAAACTCGCTGCTAAGCTCGCTACGAGCGAAGACCAAGAGATCATAAAGCTCGTCCGCACGCTCTCTCTCATCTTCGGCGATCCCGCCGCGCTCGCAGAGCTCCATTCCACGCTCGAAAACCACAATGCAAAAACTGCCGACCGCATCGCCGCCATCGAGCTGCTCTCCGAGCGCAAAACCGAAGGCCTTGTCTCCCAACTCCTAAAACTTCTCGACCAACCGCCGCTCCGCCTCGCCGCGCTCCGCGGCCTGTCCGCCTACGACGACGCTTCCACACCCGCCGAAATCCTCACTCGCTACAAATCCTGGGACGAAGCCGACCGCATCGAAGCCATCAACACTTTCGCCTCGCGCGCTTCATTTGCGAATAAACTCCTCGACGCCCTCGAATCAAAACAGATATCCCGCGAAGACGTTTCCCCCTTCCATGCCCGCCAGCTTGCCGCCCTCAAGAACCGCGCCATCAACGACCGCCTTGCTAAAGTTTGGGGCCGCGCAAACACAACCAGCGGCGACAAGCAGCGCCTCAAGGACCAGATCAAGTCCACGCTGTCCGATGCAGTTATCGAGCAAGCCGACCTTCGCGCCGGCCGCGTCGTCTTCTCCCGCATGTGTGGCCAGTGTCATTCGCTCTTCGGCGAAGGAGCCAAGATCGGCCCCGAGCTGACCGGCGCTCAGCGCACGAACCTCGACTACGTCCTCGAAAACCTGATCGACCCCAACGCCATCGTCGGCCAGAACTATCAAATGACCGTTGCCACGCTCGACGACGGACGCGTCGTCTCGGGCGTCATCGAATCACAGAACGACGCCACGGTCACACTCAAAACCACCAGCGGAAAAACCACGCTCACGCGCAGCGAGATCGACGAGCTGCAAACCTCGCCCGTCTCCATGATGCCCGAAGGCCAGCTCGAAAAACTCAGCTCGAGCGAGCTCCGCGACCTCGTCGCCTACCTCCGCTCCCCCCGCCAGGTCCCGCTAGAGTAGTCCGCACACTCCGTGTGCGGACACTTTTTTCGTAATTCGTAATTTGTAACTCGTAATTCCTACGGCGACCCTCCCAACATCTTCACCACATCCGCCACATCCTGCTCGCTCAACTCCCGCTCCAATCCCTCCGGCATCAGCGACTTCCCCGCCGTCGTTAGCTCCTCCAAATCCTTCCGCAATAGCGGCTGCTCCTTCCCTTCTTGCATCACCAGCGTGATGCTCGTGTCCGACTCGTTCGCCAACACGCCTGAAAATGTCAGCCCATCCGCCGTCACCGCCGTGTACGCCGCGAAACGCGACTCGACCGCGCGGTTTGGGTCGAGGATCGCCGCCAGCATCGCCTCGGCCGACCGGTCCGCTAGCGAAGCCAAATCCGGCCCCACGTTCTTCCCCTCGTTCCCCCAGCGATGGCAACTTGCGCACCGCTGGCGATATACCGCCAGCCCGCGCTCGGCGTCGCCGCGCAGGCGCAACTTCACGAACCGCTCCACGACTTCCCGCCGATCACCCCCAGTGTCACCAAACATTTTTTTTGCCGCCTCCCGCACGGCTTGATCTCGATGCTCCGTCAATCGTTCCTTCTGAAATCTGTTTAAATCCCCCGCACCCAATTGCTTTGATTCAAGCGACCCGATCAACAGCGTCACACCCGCGTCGCGAGACAATAGCTCATCCACAATCTCGCTCCGCAGCCGCGGCGAATAAGCCGCCCATCCCTCGATCAATCTTTCCAAAACCTCCTTCGTCCCTATACGCGCAATTGCCGTCACCGCCGCCGACTGTACTTCATCCGGCTCCCGTGGCGTTAACAGCGCAAACATCCGCTCCAGATACTCTTCGCGCTCGCCCGCCGATCGCCTCACCATCCGCAGCGCCGCCACCCGGGTCTCCGCCGGCTGTTCGCTGTCAAACGCAATCCGCCGCGCCGCCTCGAATACGTGCGCAAGCTTCGCCATCGCCTCCGACTTCGCCCCATCCGCCGACTGCGACCGCCGCTGCCTCTCAAGTCCATCCACTAGCGTCGCCATGGCCCCGATCTGCCACGCCTGATATTTGCCGTCCGCCGGCTCGCCCACCAGCGCCATCGCGCTCTCCCAACCACGCTCAGGGTCCACTCCAATCGCCGTCGCCACCAGCGGCTCAATCAAGTGGCGTGGTGGCGGCGACTTCGCATCCAACCGCCGACCTACGCCGCGCATCACCACCGCAATGTTATCCCGATGCAGCGAGCTTACCGCTGCAGCCAAGAGCAGCCGGTCCTTCGCCGCGCCTTCAAACAAACCCGCGAGCGCCTCTGCCGCCTCCTTCGTGTGCCACTGGCCCAGCGAAAACGCAAGCTGCAGCCTCACGCTTGGGTCCGCGTCATTCGCCAACTTCAAACACGCTTCCATCAACTTGGGCGACTCTGCGGCCAGCGGCTCACTCAATCGCAGCCCATGCCGCCGCAGCGACGGATGCTCATTCGCCAAAGCCGCCAACAACAGCGGCTCTTCGGCGGCGCCCAGCGCTCCCAATCCTGCGAGCGTGTACAGCGCATGCAACCGCGCCGTTGGCTGTTTACTCTCCTTGACCATACGCGCAAGCAGCGGTGCAACACTTCGGTCGCCTCGCTCGATCAACAACTGCTGCGCCATGTCCCGCACCGTCCCGCCCGGCGACTCAAACAACGCCACCAAGTCCGCCGACGAAAGCCGATCGAACCGCGGCGCCGCCCGCGGCTTCGCGCCCACGGGATACACGCGATAAATCCGCCCCCGATCGTGCCCGGCACGTAAATCCAACCGCTTCTCCCACGCGTCCGGTATCCACTCCGGGTGCTCGATCGTCTCGCGATACATGTCGGCCACCCACAGCGCACCATCCGGCCCCACGCGAATCGTCGTCGGCCGGCACCAATTGTCGCTCGACGCAAAAAACTCGCTTGTCTTCTCGTCCTCCGCGCGCCGGCTCGTAAAACTCGCGCCGCTGGCCGACACGACTTCGCGATGCACCAGGTTATGCACCGGCTCGCTCACAAACAGATTGCCGTAAAACTCTGGCCCAAACAGCTCATCGCGGTACAAGATCGCGCTGCACGCCGACGTGATTCGGTTCGCCGTGTGATAGTCGTTGAACCGCGGGACGGTGCGGCTCAGCGGATACACCGGCGAGTTCCCCGGTACCTGCGGCACGTCCACCTTTGGGTTTGGCGACGGCACGTGCTCGTTTCGCCGCAAGTACCCCAGATCGAGCGCGAAGTGATACAACGGGTTTGAGTTGTTTGACCCGAACCAATTCCCAAAATCGTCCTGTTCGCGGCCAAACTGCGACTGTCCCGCGATCGCCTCGATATCCCCCGTGTCCGGCCGAATGCGAATATCGCGCCCGCCGATCTCCACCGACTTCCCGGTCTTCATCGACTTCACGTGCCCGCCGCTCTCACCGTTCGCCAGATAGATCCAATTGTCGAGCCCCCACCGCAGCCCGTTCACGCGGTGCTGCTGATTCCCCTCGTAAAACCCGGTGTAAAGCACCTCGCGCTTGTCAGCGCGCCCGTCGCCGTCGGTGTCTGCGGCATAGAAAACATCCGGCGCGGCAACAATCAACACACCCTCGCGCCACGGCATCACGCCGGTCGGCGAGCTCAACCCTTCAACAAACACCTGCGAGCGATCGTACTTCCCGTCGCCGTCGGTGTCCTCCAAGAATCGCACCCGCCCGCCCGGCTTGCCCTGGCCGTCTTCACCCATCGGATAGTCCGCCATCTCCACGACCCACAGCCGCCCATCAAACCCCCACGCAAACGCGACCGGGTCCATCACCAGCGGCTCCGCGGCCATCTGCTCGACTTGAAAACCGGGGCGCACGCGAATCGACGCCAGCGCCGCCTCCGCCGACTTCGCTCGCGGCGTCACTTCGCTCAACAGATCATTGAACGACCGCCGATCGACCAGGTCCTGCAACCGGTCCGTCGATTCGTTCTGCCACCACACGTGCCGCGAGTGAAACCACGCCCCCGCATTCCTTCCGGCGGTCACGATCGGCGGAATGCCCTTTCCCTCTCCGCGCTTACCGTACATCGCCTCGCGCGACCATCCGCTCTTCATGTCCGCAAACAAATGCAGCGAATACCGCTCATCGTTGGAGAACAGCACATCGAGCTGTCCGTCTTCATCGACATCGACAAACCGCAATCCCGCGTCGCGCCCTTGCTCGTCTACGATTCGCGTGCCTTCTGGCAGCTTGAACGGCAACCGCTGCCACGACTTCTCTTTTTCCGACCATCCAAACACAGCATTCTGCCGCGCGTTGCCAATCACCAGTTCACAGTTTCCATCGCCGTCAAGATCGCGAAGACGAACGCCCTGATCAATCTGCCCGTCGCTTGTCCGAATCTCAGAGCCCTTCTCATCTTGCAATCCGCTTAGCAAGTCGTGTCGTTCCACCCACGCATCATTCGCAAACTCGTCCGCACTCTTTTGCGAAGGACAATTGACGATCCCGATCGGTTTTCCATCCACAATTCCGAACGCGGCGCCCGTGGGCCATGACTGCCCTTTTTCATCGATATGAACTATCGCTACGTTCAGCGAACCTCCCCACTCTTGGTATTTAGGCGACCAAACTAAAGTACCACCAACCGTACCTGGGAAATCCGGTTCCGTGCGTCCGACGACCATGTCGAGATATCCGTCGTTGTTCAAATCCAGCAGCCGCACGCCGTTATCTTGCCCCGCCTTCGAACGCAGCGTCTCGCCCGCCAACAGATTTTTCTTCAGCCGCTCCGCCGCCTCGCGGAAGTTCAAGAACTTCACCTTCTTGCCGTGCTTCTTCACCGCGTGATCGATGATCTCGTTGATTTGCTGCGGCCGAATCCAGCCATGCGGATGAAACACGAGGTTGTAAACCCCCTGCTTGATCACCACCGCATCCAGCGCCGCCTTCAAATCCTCCACCGTCTTCGGGTTGTTCGGCTTGTTGAGATTCTGCGCCGCCCAATCGCTCGGCGTCACGCACGGAAACTCCCAGCACAGCCCGCCAATCACGTACGGGTATGGATAATCGTCGATTGTGTTCACAAACGACGGAAACGGCAGGTACTTCCGAAAACGCTCTCGGCCCTCTTCCAAAACCAGCTCGCGCGGCAGCTCCGGATCGTTCGGCGTGATCACGTTGAACACCGAGCTGTCGATCGTCAGAAAGTTTCCCCGCTCCGTCGTGCGATTAAAAATCTCCGCCCAAAAACGCGGACTCGGCGTGTTCCGCGAATCGCAGCACGGCATCCGAAACGCCACCGGCCGGTTGCCCGGTATCGCGCTCATCAGATCGACGCAACGGTCGTACGTGCTCTTGGCCGCCGCAAAATCCCCCTTTGATAAGAGCGGGCACGGATGATCCACCGTGTGCACCTCGATCGACAGCCCCTCTTTAAGCCACGTTTGCAAGTGCGGCTCCTTGGGGTCGATGTCACACGTCATGATGCTGATCGGCGCCCGCCCATCAATTTGCTTGAGCCGCGCGATGATCGGCCGCAGATATGTCTCCCACTTCTCGTATCCGCGCATGTCATCGATCGCCAGCACGACGACCGCCTCGACCCCCTCTTCACCCACCCATTGCGGCGTCACAAGCTTTGGAAAACCACGCCCCGGATAATACGGGTTCATCTCGTCCAGATACGCCAGCCGGTTTCCATCACCGGCAATTGCAACCTCCGATCCCGCCACCAATGTCAGCGACAGCGCGAAAATAACACGGCCGACCACTCTCACCTTTCGGTTCCTACTTATCCGCCCTGTGCCAATAAACACGCTTCCCATGGTCGCCTCCGCTTCAAAAGTGCGTTCGACGCCGATTATAGCTGCACCGAGTGCCTGCCGTTAAATCGCCTTCACTACCGCTCACGGAGACATTTTTCGAACGGAACACGGGTTGCAGTTGCAGTCAACGGTTTTCAATTAGCGATTCCGGAGATGCAACCATGCCCACTTCCAGCAAAAGTACCAAACGCAACAAGCTCGGCGACAAGGAGAATCGCAAAACCGATCAGATCAAAGGTCGCCTGAAGAAAAGTAGCGGGCGCGACAATGCCGAACGAATCGGCACCCAGCGCACTGCGCGGCAGACCAATAGCGGACGCGGCGGAGGCGCTAACAGCGGCGGCGAACCGCAAAAGAAAGCCCGCATCCGCGGCCGGCGCAGCCGCAGCGGTTCCGAAAGCAACGCGTCAAAATGATGTCGCCATTCGCGCCTTCGGCAATATCTGCGCGTCGATCGGCCGAATTAGCCCTTACCACCGCGTAGCTCCTACAAGACACTTATGCCGAACTGGTGCCGCGCCGATCACTAAATGGGCACAACAAAACGAGTTGGTGCTGCTAGCAATCTTCCGTGTGCGCGATCGCGCTTCGCTCGGCACACCTCTTGCTAATCGACGAGCCGTCCACAGGGGGGCATGCACGATTCCAACCGAACCGTCATGCCATACGGGCTGTACATCTCGGCCGAAGGCGCCCACGCGCAGACAAAGCGCATGGAAGTCCTCGCCAACAACCTGGCGAACGTAGATACGCCCGGCTTCAAGCGCGACCTGACGATGTGTCAGGCCCGCCTCGCCGAGGAAACGCTCCGCGGCCAGGATCGCCCCGGCTCCGGCACTGTCAACGACGTCGGCGGCGGCGTCTGGATTGCCGGCACCGAAACCGACCACTCGCAAGGCACGCTGAAACGCACGGGGCTTCCAACCGATATGGCGCTCAACGGCGACGGCTTCTTCGTCGTCGATCAAAAGGGACAAAGCTTTCTCACGCGTGCTGGTAACTTCGCGGTTAATGCCGAAGGTATTCTGGTCAACCAGGCCGGCGACGCCGTGATGAGCGAAGAAGGCACGCCAATCGAGATCAATCCAAGCACTCCCTGGCGTGTATCGCCCGAAGGCGCCATCGAACAAGACGGCGGCAAGACATTTCTCGCAATCGTCCACCCAAACGGACCGGGCGATCTGATCAAGCATGGCGAGAACTTCTTCCGCGCGCTGGTGCCGCCACAACCGGTGCCGCCCGAGACACGCGAAGTCCGCCAAGGCTACTTGGAAATGTCCGGCGTGCGTCCCACGCTCGAAATGCTGGAGCTAATCGAAACTACCCGGGCATTCGAAATGAACGTCGGCATGATCCGCAACCACGACCAGATGCTCGGGGCGCTGGTCAACCGCGTCATGCGACAAGCGTAATCGCAAAACCACAACGGCAGGAATCTCACGATGAGCGTTCAAACGCTATACACAGCAGCGACCGGCATGGACTCGCTGCAAACCAAGCTCGACGTCATCGCCAACAATCTGGCGAACGTCAACACCACCGGCTTCAAGCGCGACCGCGCCAACTTTGAGGACCTGTTTTACCGCCACGAGATGCTCCCCGGCGCGCTGGATGCCTCCGGGCAGCTCACGCCGGTCGGCACGCAAATCGGCCTCGGCTCGCGCGTCTCTAGCACGCAAACCGACTTCGAACAGGGCGCGTTTCAGATCACCAATCGGCCGCTCGATGTGACGATCGAGGGCGCAGGGTTGTTCCAGGTGCTCGACCCAAACGGCCAAACCCTGTTCACCCGGGCCGGCAATTTCTCAATCAATGCCAACGGAGCGCTCGTCGTCGGCAGTGCGCAGACGGGTCGTCTCGTCGAGCCACAAATCAGCATCCCGCAAGACACGACCGGAATCGTCATCAGTTCCGATGGGATCGTATCGGTCCGCCAGGCAGGACAAAACCAGCTCTCGCAAGTCGGCCAGATGCAACTGGCGACGTTTCAGAATCCACAAGGTCTGCTCAAGCTCGGCGAAAACCTTTACGCCGAAACCGATGCCTCCGGCTCCGCGATCACTGGCAACCCGGGCACGAACGGCATCGGCCTGGTACGTCAAAACTCGCTCGAAGCTTCCAACGTCGAACCTGTGCAGGAGTTGATCGACCTCATCACCACGCAGCGCGCCTTCGAGCTGAACTCGCAGGCAATCCAGGCCGGCGACCAGATCCTCCAACTCGTCGCCAACCTCCGCCGCTTCTAATTCGTTTAAGCGGCGCGGATCGGAGCCGCGAAGCGGCGGCAGTTAATAGCCCCGGGCGTAAGCCCGGGGTAATCAAACAAAGAAAAGTTGTTCCGGAGCCCCGAAGGGGCGGCACCCAAATGTCTACACGCAAGATGGCGCGAAAGATTTCAAATTGGCGGTCGCACGCAAAAGTCGGTGTGTTCATTGTTTCGTATTGCATGTTGAACGTCGCTTCGGCCGCCGAAATCCGACTTCGAACGGACGCCAGATGTAGCGGCTCGGTGATTTGCCTAGGCGATGTGGCCG
The DNA here is from genome assembly GCA_963829655.1 of Pirellulales bacterium. Lineage (GTDB taxonomy): Bacteria > Planctomycetota > Planctomycetia > Pirellulales > JALHPA01 > JBBDYH01. The sequence continues at coordinate 1,466,384 of CAWHJG010000002.1, read as the reverse complement.
ATATCGCTTCGGGGAATACAGATGAAGCGGAACAGCTTAGATCAATCGAGCTCGGCCCGGCGCCCGCCAACAAACAAACGCTCCGCGCACGCGAAATTCACGACCGCCTGGCTCTTGCCGGCATCAATCCCGCCAGGCACCGCTTTTCGGGTGCATCGCTAGTAGCCGTCACTAATTCCGCACGCAATGAGAACAAGGTGCGACCAAACCCCAAAAGCACTGAGCGCACTACGCCAAAGAAGCCTGCCAACGAACCGCAAACCGCCGAAGTGATCGTTGCTATCGCGGAAATCAACCGCGGAGATCGCATCCGCGCCGAACATCTCGCTGTCGAACGCGTCAAAGGCAGCGTCCAGCGCACCGCGTTTCAAGCAATCGACGACGTAGTCGGGATGGAAGCCACGCGCAACATCACCCCTGGCCAGCCGATCGACGAACAATATGTTCGCACGCCGCGGCTTGTGAAACGCGGCGACGTGGTGGATGTGATTTCGCGTTCGGGTGGCGTCCAGGTTCGGACCAAAGGCCGCGCGCGAGACGAGGGCGGCGATGGCGACCTGATCAACATTGAGTTGCTCAGCGACCGTCGCTCACTCTTGGTCCGCGTATCAGGCCTGCAACAAGTCGAAATCACCGGCACCAGCGCCGCAGTCAGAAACTAGATCGCTCACAATACAACCGAAGGGCTCATATGACACTGAAACCAGCAATTCGCCGTGGCGTTCTTTGCACCACCGTTTCGCTGATCGCAATAGCATCCGTCGAAAATTGCCTTGCGCAAACGTCAAGCCTCTATTCTCGCGACAAAAACAATCTGATCCCGCTATCGACGAGCTCTCTCACCTACCGCGAAGTGTTACCCCCCCGGGAGATCAAGCTGAACGACCTCGTTACCGTCGTCGTCATCGAGTCGTCGCAATTGATCAGCGAAGGTGAGTTCGATGGCCGCAAGAACACTTCCTTCGACGCCCAGCTCAAAAGCTGGATCGAGCTCAATGGCCTCGACCTGAAACCCGCCCCGCAGCGCGATGGCGACCCGCGCGCCAACGGCACTCTCAACTCGATCTTCCGCGCCGAAGGCGAGCTGGAAACCCGTGAGGCCCTAAAATTCAACATCACCGCCCGCGTCGTCGATATCCGTCCCAACGGCAACCTCGTCATCGAAGCCCGCAAGCGCGTGAAGATCGACGACGAGATCTGGGAAAACTCACTCACCGGCGTCGTGCGGCGAGAAGACGTTGATCCCCGAAATCGCATCACCAGCGACGCGGTCGCCGAGCTGAGCATTGAGCGTCGCACGCTCGGCCACGTCCGCGATTCCTACAAGCGCGGTTGGCTCCACAAGGCTTACGACCGCTTCGCCCCCTTCTAAAAGGGGACAGGTCCAATTTCCAGTAAGACAAGCCCGGCGCTTCTAAACAACTAATCCCAAAGTCACGAATGGCTGCAATGCTCAAACATCTCCGACTCACTCTTATGGTTCTTGCCGCCTCCTGCCTCGCCGCAACCCCTGCCGACGCCCGCACTCTCCTCAAAAACATCTGCCGCCTCAAAGGCCAGGAAGAGAATACCGTCCAAGGCATGGGCCTCGTAATCGGGCTGTCCGGCACGGGCGACGGCGCCAACTTTCTGCCCACCATTCGCGGCCTGGCCACGATGCTGCAAAAGATGAACAACCCGCTCGGCGAAAAAGGCGCACTCGAGCTCAAAGACGCCAAGAATGTGGCGCTCGTCATGGTCACCGCTACCGTTCCTCCTCAAGGCGCCCGCCAAGGCGATGTCCTCGAATGCACCGTCTCCTCGATCGGTAGCGCCAAAAGCCTCGAAAAGGGCGTGCTTCTCGTCACTCCTCTTCTTGGGCCTCAGGTTGGCAACCCCGTTGTGTACGGCTTCGCCCAGGGTCCGATCCAGCTCGATGATCCCAAGATCAAAACCACCGGCAAGGTCACGCGCGGCTGCCGGCTGGAAGAGGATTTCAATAACCCGTTTGTCAAGGACGGCAAGGTCACGCTGGTGCTCAACAAGAACCACGCCGACTTTCAAGTTGCCCAGGACGTCGTCGAGCTGATCGAAAGCCAGTTAAGTTTTCAAAGCAAGGAAGGCGAATTCGCCCGCGCCCTCGACGCGGTGAACATCGAAGTCGCCGTGCCCAAGCAGTATCAAGACGACCCCGTCGCCTTCGTCTCGCAGGTCATGAGCCTGCCGATGCTCGATCCGCAAACGCCTTCGCGCGTCGTCGTCAACGAACGCACCGGGACCGTTGTGATCAGCGGCGATGTTGAAATCGGCGCCGTCGCGGTCACTCACAAGAACATGGTCATCGAAACAACCCTCGAGGCGCCACTGGGCAATCGCTTTGTCGGCGTCGATTCGGCCACAAAGCCAACGGCGAAGCTCAAGAGCCTGGTTGAGGCGCTCAACGCCTTGAAGGTTCCGGCGGAAGACATTGTTGCGATCATCAAAGGCATCGAACGCGACGGAAAACTCCACGGCACATTGATTGTCGAATAAGTAGGGTGGGTCGAGGCCCCCGCGGCCGATGCCTCGCCATTCAACGAGTAACGAAATATGATCAGCCCCCTCAACTCCCAAACCACCGTCGAGCTTGCGGCGCATTCCAACGCGCCCAACGTCTCGGAAGACGCGCTCACCGAGCGTCAAGCGTTTGACCGCTTCATTGGCACCACGTTTTACGGCCAGATGCTCGCCGCCATGCAAAAAACCGTGGCCAAGCCGGCCTACTTCCACGGCGGACAGGCCGAGGAAATGTTCCGTTCGCAACTCAATCAGGTACTTGCCGAAAAGCTCGCCGAAAACACGTCCGAACAGTTGACCGGTCCGATGTTCGAGCTGTTCTCACTCAATCGCAGCTAACCAAAAAATATGGACACGATAACGCTTCCCAGTCTTGCGCCAGCGGACGAATTTGCCATGGAGAGCGAGCTCGCCTCGCTACTGTCCGACCTCGCCGCCGCTCAAACGGAGTTTCTAAGCACCTTGCGCGAAAAGCGACAGGTGCTCATGCGCGCCGATTCCGCGGGCTTGGACCAGATCACGCATCGTGAGGCGGCGCTCATCGAGCGCCTTCAGGATTGCAAAGATCGTCGCGCACGCTTACTCGCCCAAGCGGCCGAAGAGGGAAACCAGGTTGCCAACTTACGCTCCTTGGCGAAAACTCTCCCTTCAACGCAGCATCGCCAGCTTGCCCCGCAGCTAAGCTCCGCAACCTCGCAGGCTCGCTTGCTTCAACACGAAGCCCTCACCAACTGGGTGATAGCACAACAAACGCTGGTACATCTTTCGCAACTGTTAGAAATTATCGCGACCGGCGGCCGCTTGCAGCCGACCTATCCAAAAGCGGACGCCGCCACCCGCGGCGCTCTGCTCAATCAGCTCGGCTGATCGCTCGTCCGTTGCACTGCGCTACGCACCCTTTTTACTTAAACGATGTCGCTATTCGGCTCCATCCAGTTGGCAAACAACACCCTGCGGGCCAATCAAATCGGCCTTCAGGTGACCGGGCAAAATATCGCCAACGCCAACACGCCCGGCTACATCCGTGAAGAGGTCGTCTTCTCGGCCGCGCCCACGCAACGCCTCGGCCGCCTGCTGCTCGGGCTGGGCGTCGAGGTCGAGGCGGTCATCCAGAAAGTAGACCATTTTCTCGAACAGCGTCTGCGCAGCGCAACCAGCGATCGCTCGGCCGCCGAGATCGAAGAGCAAACCCACCTGGAGCTGGAATCCATCTATGGCGAGCTCGAAGACACCGACCTGAGCACCTCGCTCAGCGAGTTTTTCAACAGCATCGCCGACTTGAGCGAGGAGCCCGACAGCCTAGCGCTTCGCCGCATGGCCGTCCTCCGCGGTCAAACGCTTGCCAGCGACATTAACCGCCTCTCGCAGCAGGCGTTCAACGTCCGCTCCGATATGAACGACCGCGTTGAAAAAAGTGCCGACGACATTAACCGCTTGCTGGAACAGATCCGCGGGCTCAACCTGCGAATCGCCGACGCGGAAGGCAGCGACGTTTCCAATAGTGACGCAGTCGGACTCCGCGATCAGCGCCACGCTGCGCTGGGCGACCTAGCCAAACTCATCGATATCCAGGTCCACGAGCAGCCCGGCGGCATGGTCTCCGTATTCTGCGGCGGAGAATATCTCGTGATCGACGGCGACGCCCGCTTCGTGACGACCGAGCAATCGTCCGACCGCGGACTGACCGTGCACGAGCTGCGAATTGAAATCCCCAATTCTCCTCTCAAAAACACCGCCGGAGAAGTCGCCGGTCTGATCAAGAGCCGCGACGAAGTCCTCGGCGGCTTCCTCGACTCGCTCGACAACTTCGCCACCACGCTGGCTTTCGAATTCAACCGCATCTTCTCCTCCGGCCAGGGCATAGCGGCTTCTCGCAGCTCACTAGCCTCGAAGCCGTCGATTCAAGCACCGTCTCGCTCGACGCCGCGGGCCTCCCTTACACGCCCGTCAACGGCTCCTTCCAACTGCAGCTTTACAATCCGGCAACCGGCCTCAGTGAGACCACCGACATTCGCGTCGATCTCAACGGTTTCAACACCGACACCACGCTTGCCGATCTCGCCGCGGCGATCGACGCGATCAACGGCGTCACGGCTACCATCGATGGCGACAATCACCTCACGATCACTGCCGACTCGCAGGACCAGCAAGTCGCCTTCGCCAACGACACAAGTGGCCTGCTAGCCGCCCTCGGCCTCAATACATTCTTCACCGGCGCGGATGCTCGCAACCTTGGCATCAACAGCTATGTGTCCGCCGACCCCCTCAAATTTTCCACCAGCGCCGGCGGCGTCGGCGAAGACGCCGAGATCGCCCTGCGTCTCGCTCTGTTCCACGATGAGCCGCTGATCTCTCAGGGCGGGCTCAATCTGGCCGAAATTTACGATTCGATGAGCGCCGAAATCACACAATCGTCCACCGCCGCCCGTAGCGTCGCCGAGGGCGCTCGCGTGTTCGAAAACCAGCTCAAGGGTCAAAGCCAGGCGATCACCGGCGTGAGTATCGACGACGAAGTGCTCAAGATGATCCAGTATCAGCGCTCGTTCCAGGCTTCCGCCAAATACATCGCCGCCCTCGACGAGCTGCTCCAAATCCTGGTCGCACTATAACCAGCTCCCGGCCCTGCAACGGGTTTATTAGCGATATCAAAAGCCAAGATGGCCCGTATCACACCCATTCCCAGCACGCGCGTCAGCGACTCGCTCGCTTACCAGCGACTGATCACGCAGTTAAACAGCGATCAGGTCGATCTGTTGCGCCTTCAACAGCAGATTTCCACCGGACGGCGCGTGCAGTTGCCCAGCGATGATGCTCCTGCCTCGGTTCGCGCAATGACGCTCCAGCGCATCCTCGAGCAAAAGGCTCAGGCCGAGGTCAACCTGCAGACGAGCCAGTCGTACCTCACCCAGACCGACGCCGCGATCGCCGACATATCCTCACTGCTCGCCGAATCAAAAGCCTCTGCCCTCTCGGTCACCGGCACGGTGGCCGACCAGGTCCAGCGCAACGCCGTCGCCCAGGAAATCGACGAGGCCATCGAGCGACTCCTCAATTCTGGTAACCAGAAATTTCGCGGCCGCTTCCTCTTCGCCGGCTCGCGCACCGACCAACTACCGTTCGAAATTGTCGGCAACAACATCCGCTACAACGGCAACGAGACCGACCTCGACAGCTTTACCGACCGCAACACAATCTTTCCCACCAATGCCACCGGCAGCGATGTCTTCGGCGCAATTTCCGACCCGGTGGTCGGCACAGCCGACCTGAATCCGCGCCTCACCCCAACAACTCGGCTCTCGGTCCTCCACAATGGCGCCGGCGTCACGCTTGGCAGCATCGAGATCACTGATGGTACCAACGGCAGCATCATCGATCTCAGCTCCGCACACACATTGCAAGACGTTGCCGACTTGATCGAAGCCAGTCCACCCGCCGGCCGCACGCTCACCGTCGTAATCACGCCCACCGGCCTCCAAGTCTCAATCGACGCAGGTGGCGGCGGCGACCTGCGAATCCACGAGGTCGGCGGCGGCACAACGGCCGACGACCTTGGCATTCTCTCCACAACTTCCTTCGGCACTGGCCCTATCGTCGGTGAAGATCTTGATCCGCGGCTCGAGCTCACGACTCGACTCGCCGACGTAATCGCGTTTGACCAAACTTCCGGCCTGCAAATCGTCAACGGCGGTCAAACGCATACGATCGACATCAGCGCCGCCGTCACTGTCGAAGACATGCTCAACATACTCAACGGCGCCGACGCCGGAGTGCACGCGCATCTACGCGCCGACGGCCGCACCATGAGCCTCCGCTCGCGCCTCAGCGGCGGTGACTTCGCCGTCGGAGAAAACGGCGGCCTCACCGCCACGCAGCTCGGCCTCCGCTCGCACACCGCGGCCACGCGACTGGCCGACCTCAACCACGGCCTCGGCGTCCATCCCAACGTGATCGGCGACGACTTCGTCATCCGCCGCAAAGACGGTGTCGAGCTGCGGTTCGATGTGTCCTCGGCCCAGACCGTCGGCGACGTGATCGACATGATCAACAATCATGCCGATAACCTCAACCCACTCACGCAAGTTGTCGCTCGACTCAACACCACCGGCAACGGCATTGAATTGATCGATAACGGCGTCGTAGGCGCGGGCCAGCTCACCGTGCTCAAAGTCAACAATTCCCAGGCGGCCGAGGACCTCGGTCTGATCCCGGTCGGCCAACAATCCATCACCGCCGCCGCCGGCCCCTCCCAAGTTCTCACCGGCCGCGACACCAACACACGCGAAACCGACAGCCTTTTCACCGGTCTTATGCGACTTCGCGACGCGCTTCGCGCCAACGACACCGTCCAAATTTCTCGCGCCGTGGACCTGCTGGAAGTGGATATCGTCGATGTCAACTTCGCACGCGCCGAAGTTGGCTCGAACCAGCAAGGGCTCGACGTGCTAGCGACTCGCATCGAAGACGAAACGGTCCATCTCAAATCGGCCCTCTCCGATACGATCGAAGTCGATCTCGCCGAGGCCATCTCGCAGCTCACGCGGCGCCAAGCCACGCTTCAGGCCTCGCTTCAAATGACCGCTCAGCTCGCCCGGCTCACATTGATGGACTTCTTGTAATCACGCCGGCGCAGGAATACCGCCGCATTCCGGCGGGTTTCCACATGCGCCTTGGGTAAATCAGCTCTCCTGATTAGACTGAAAGGGGGCCAGTCATCAGGAGGCCAGCACGTGTCATCGAGAGATCGTATCCGCCGGCAGCAAATGCTCCGCGAAGCGGAAGGATATCTCGAGCTCGCGCTGATGTTCAGCGAAGGCTGGATGCTCGCCCCCGATCGTCGCACCGCCCTGGCCGAGCGAGCGATTCAAACGCTCGACCGCCTCCCAGGCGAATCTGGCTATAGCCCAGTCGCCTTGCTCCTCCGCGGGCAGGCCCTCCGAACCATGGAGCGCTTTCGCAACGCGCTCGGCCCGCTCCAACTTGCCATCCAGCTCGATCCAAAGGATGTCAACATCCACCTCGCCCTCGGTTGGTGCTACAAACGCACCGACCAGATCAAAAAAGCTATTGAATCGCTCGAATTGGCGCTCGAAAATGAGCCCGAGCTGGCCATCCTTCATTACAACCTGGCCTGCTACTGGAGCCTCGCACACAACAAGCGCAAGGCGCTCCAGCTACCTCAAGCGCGCGCTGGAGCTCGACGAGAACTACCGGCTGCTGATCGATGGCGAGCCCGACTTCGACTTCGTCCGCGACGACCCGCGCTTCCGCGCTCTAATTACTGTCGTCGTCTAGATTCCGGGTGCTGTGTTTTTCGCAGCAATACACGGCGCGTCACGCCTAAAAGTTGTGGCATGGTCTCCCGACCATGCCACTCCTGGTTATTCATGTTTGCAAACGAAAAAACCCCGGTCGCTCGACCGGGGTTACCGCACTCCCATGAATAATGTTGCGGCGCGGTCTCCGCTTGGCTGAGCTTGCCGAAGGCCGACCGCGCCACAACACACCCTCGTCCCTTACCACCGAAATTCCAATCCGCCAAACGCTCCGTGCAGGATCATCGATCCGCTCGAGTCGATGTCGGTCCAATCGTTCTCTGCCGCCAGGTACGCGGGCACCTGGTCGTCGGCCAAGGCGACTCCCGTCAACGCCACGGCTCGGTAGCCAAGCATCGCGCTACAGTGACACGTGATGTCGTAGCTGACTCCCAAGTCAAGCTGCGCCAGTAAACGACACGTCGGTCTTGTCCGCGCTTAAGTCAAACGCGTTGCCGGTTGAGGTAAACACGGCGGTTGCCCCGTCGCCACGATACAACTGCGTGTCGAATTCGATCTCGTTGGCGAACACGCCGACCTTCGTGCCACCGAACAGCCGGCAGCGGCAACCCACTCGGTAATCGGCGCGGCCGCCGACCTGAATACCGTACAGGTTGTTCTCGACATCCAAATCCAGGTACGCCTCATCCAAACCGCCGTTGGAGCCGAACTCCGAGCCGCCGGCCACCGACGCGAATTGCAGATACTCATCAAAGCGGAATAAACGTACGCCGCCTAACCACTGAAAGCTCAACGTGCGGTCGTAATCAGTGTTGAAGTGAACGAGGTTAATCTCCAAGTTGTGGAAGTCATTCTCCCGCCGCACCCGGTGCTCGCGTGCGTTGTCAAAGAACGCGCTCGCCGGCAAGCCCGGTGTGTTGATATCGACAAAACCCAGATCGATCGGTGTGCTCAACTGGTTGGTTTCACTGCGACGGCTGTCTTCGCCGTCCATGTCCGTCAGGCCCCAATAGGTGAATTCCAAACCCTTTCGAAATGGCATGACTCCACAGCCGCCACAGGCGTGGCCGTCGGAGCAGCCGTCTCCGCACGATGTGCACCCATGCGATCCACACCACGTGTGACCAATCGTCACCTCGCCGCCGGTTCCCCAATCCGCGTCGGGGAAGTACATCAATTGGTTCGCGTTGTTACCGGTCTCATAGGTTGTCCACATCCGATTCGACCGATCGCGGGTCATGTACAACGCGCCCACGTAGCCGTACCACGATGGGCAGCACGAAGGCATGCACACGCCGCAATCGCCGCCCCATCCGCCCGAAGCCGCTTCCTCATACACGCTCGCCGGCGCATCGTGAACGCCACCGTGAACTCCGCTCACCACCGGTTCAACTCCCGGTGCGGGTGTCGGTGCGCCCGTCGGAACTGGTGGCGGAGCGATGCTCGCCTGCGCGGGAACTTCTTCCTGCGTCGCGCGGTTATAAGCCACGTGAGGGAACGTCGGGGCCGAAAATGCGCTCGATGCCCGCGTGGATGGCACCACGCTCGGAGTTGCCGATCGAGCGGCAACGTAGTTGTTCGAGGGCATCACGTACGTCGGCGCCGCCTGGACCGCGGAACCAGCGTTCGCCACGCCGCTCGCCGGCGTCACATGGCTGTTCGTCCAGGGACCGCTCATCGCCGGCAGCGGCAACAACGCGGGTGCGGCATAACGTCCCGTGATCGGGTAGCCGCCCGAGGTTTGAGCATTCACTGCTGCGGCGGCCAGGCCGCACACAGCGAATGCCAGTGTAACACTGCGGACTCGCTTCATCGTCGGACTCCTTTGGGAACGGGTACTTCCATGTCTCCGGTCATCGTGACCGAGAGCACGATTGGCAATGTTCTGTCATGGCCCAGAAACGCCGGGCCACACCGCCGTGGAAATCCATTCCACACAGGCAATCCGTTATTGTGGTGCAGGCGTCTCGCCTGCATCACGCCGCAATTGCTCAGCGCACTCCGTCTAAGCAATACTGGGAATCGACTTGCCGCGCCGCGCAATGAGCGAGAATTCGTGGCGCGGCGGCGGATTTTTTCAAGATTCGGCTGGTGCAACCGCTTTCCGCGGCGTGTGCGGAACGCCGCTCACCAGTTCGCAGCGCACGTTTCCCCAAAACCGCTACCGTAGACACGCACAGCCGCTATAAATCGTAGCGAGGCCATTCCGCCAGAGAAACCCTTTCGCGGGCGAAACTAAACCACAATTCGCGGTTGTCAGAGCGCTCGTGGTTGGGTGTCTCGAACCTTTTCCACCTGGCACGGCAACATTTGAGAACGGTAGCAGGAAAAGGTTCTGACACCTTCGAACCTTCCTATAGCAACATCCACGCTACAATGACGGCCGGTGTCTGAATGACGACGGGTGTCTGGAACCTTCGTCTCCTCCCTACTTCCTAACCCCTATCTCCCACCATGCGATCCATCATTGCCAACACGTTGTGCGTCACGTTGCTCCTCGCCAACTCCGCCATCGCCCAACGCCACGGCGAAGGCGAGATCTCGCTCAACTTGCCGGACAAGCTGAAGTGGCAGGACGGCCCGCCGTCGCTTGCCAAGGGTTCGAAAATCGCCGTGCTCGAAGGCGACCCGAACAAGGAGGGCCCGTTCGTGTTCCGCCTCAAGCTGCCCGACGGCTTTCGCGTCTTGCCCCATGTGCATCCGAAAAAAGAGCGAGTCACCGTCATCCAGGGAACGCTCAACATCGGCATGGGCGAGAAGTTTGACGACAAGGCAACCGACCCCATGCCGGCCGGCACGTTCGGCGCTGGGACGCGGGCATGAAACACTTCGCCTGGACCAAGGGCGAAACCGTGATTCAATTGCACGGCACAGGCCCGTGGACGATCCAGTACCTCAACCCTGCCGACGACCCACGCAACGCCAAGAAGTAGGTCGCGTCTGCTGGACGCGACCTTGTCCGCCGCGTAGGTCAGGCACTTGTTGTCGCGCGGTCTCCTGACCACGCTACCGCTCGGTCCCACTCTTACGCCGCACATTAGAGCGCTCGCTCAAGCGCTACCGCTCGCCGACAAGAAACCGCCGCAGGAACATCGCTTCCGCGGCGCGCACATAATCGGAGTTGTCCTTCTTGGCGAAGCCGTGGCCTTCGTTGTCGGCGTACACCGTCCACACCTCGCGTTTGCTGCCGGGCGCGATGTTGCCGCGCACGATCTCAACGATCTGCTCCGCCTCGAAGAACGGCACGCGCGGGTCGTTCCGCCCGTGCGCCACCATCAGCGCCGAGACGATCTTGTCGGCGTTTGCCGTCGGGTTGATCCGCTCGAACACCGCCCGCATCTTCGGATCACGCTCGTCGCCATACTCGGCGCGACGCAGGTCCTGGCGATAGGGGCTGGTGCGCTCCAGGAAGGTGATGAAGTTGGCGATGCCCACATAGTCGACTCCGGCCTTGAGGCGGTCGCCAAAGTGCACCAACGAGGCGAGCACCATGTAGCCGCCGTAGGAGCCGCCCGCCACGGCCACGCGCGAGGCGTCAAGCTCGGGCTCTCGGGCGATCCAGTCGAGCAGGGCGCCGATGTCCTTCACGCTGTCCTCGCGCAGCTCCGCATTGTCGAGCCGCAGGTAGCGTCTTGCCATAGCCGGACGAGCCGCGGACGTTGGGGTGGATCACGGCGATCCCCTCGCTCGTGTAGAACTGCGTGATCGGCGAGAAGCTAGGGCGGTACTGCGATTCAGGGCCGCCGTGAATCTGAATCAGCACCGGCGCCTTGCGATCGGCGGCAGCTCTCTCCGGACGGTAAACCCAGGCGGGAATCTCGCGGCCATCGAACGAGGCGAACTTGATGCGCTCGGGGACGACAAACGAGGCCGGATCCAACCCGCCAATCTTCGCTAAAGGTCCAGCGCGTCGGCTCGCCGCCAGTGACGGGCACGCTATAGGCCTCGGCCGGCCCGTTGGGTCGGGCCAGCGTGAAGCCGAGTTGCTTGCCGTCGGGCGAGAACTCCAGGTCGCTCGCGACACCAAGCGGCAGCGGGATTTCGCGGCGCTTGCCGTCTTCGAGCAGAAACAGCCTGCTCGCGCCGTCTTCGTTGATCGTGAATGCCAGGCGATCGGATTTGTCGGACGTAGTATCGACTTCGATGTCGTCGACGTCCCACTTCAGATCGTCGGTGAGATACTCGTAGTGCGCCGGCTTGTCGATGCTCGCACGGGCGAGCCGCCGGAATTCGCTCCCGGCGTCCGTGGTGAGATAGTAGGTGCGGCCGTCCGCGGCAAAGACCATTTTGCCGATGGCCGAGGTCCCCTCCGTGCCGGCCGGGACCGGCAAGGCCTTGAGCGATTTGGTCTGCATGTCGAAGACGAATGCGTACGACTCGTTGATCGAGACATAGCGGTCCACCAGGAACCGCTGGCCGTCGGGGGACCAGTCATGCGCAATCCAACGCGCGCTCGACTTGATCAACAGTTCCCATTCGTCTGGCTGCCGCAAGTTGACGGCGTAAAGGTCCATGTCGCTCGGCGTGCGGCGGTTGCTGGCCACGATCATCCGCTTGCCGTCGTCGGTAACAGGGCCCAGCTCGTTGCGCGACTTGCCGTCGGTGAGCAGCTCCGTTCGGAAGGCCTCGAGGTCGACGCGGTAAATCTGGAAGTTCTCGTTGCCGCCACGGCTCAGCATTGCCAGCAATTGACCCTTCGTGCCGGGTATGGGACGGCCTCCCGTCGGCTCCTCGAAAAACGTCACCTGCTCGCGGCGGCCGCCCGGCTCGTACACGCGATGTAACTGCGGCGAATTGCCGAAGCGCGTGCGGATGAGCATGCCCGAACCGTCGGGCATCCAGCCTTGAAAGGCCGCCTCGCGCACGTTCTGATATTGTGCCAGCCGCTCGGCCAGGTCCGCGGGGACGAGCGGCACGCCCGTGGTGGTGATTGCCGCGGGCCGACGTGGATCGGCGTCGTCGGCCAAGGCGCCGCCAGCGGCGACGACGAGCCAACAGAGTAGCGCGCAACGGATCATAAGTGGCTCCCGGAATTGCTGAGTCAAAAGCCCCACTCGTGCTAACCGGCTGAGCGGGTGCTCTTTTGTACGCTTTCGTACGGACGTTACGGTGCGCCACACCCTACACTTGCGGCTCGCGGAATTGGAATGGGCCGCAGCGACTTGCCTTGCCTTAGTGACTAAGTGGTGCTTGTTTGCACTCGCGCTCCACGCCACTACACTCGCGTAGTCGGCCAGTGCCTCGTGCCCAAATACGAGGCACTGCACCTCGTCGTCCTGTCTCGCCGACTCGGACGGCGAGGTTTTTCTTTGTGCGGTTCCGTACAGACGCGGCTGTCAAAATCTCAAATATTTGACCCCCATCAGCGATCTCGCCGAAACCCGATCGCTGACCGCGGCCAGCTTGCAGAATGCAGGCGACGCCGGGACACCCAACGCGCGGGTCGCCTTTCTCTACGACGATGGCGGCTCGCGCTGTTTTCACACCGCCCCGCGCTCGCCTTGTTGGCTCTTGATGTTCTCGGTACCAAGCACTCAAAAGCGTCGTCGTCTGACAAACCAAACGGCGCCGAGCGTGCCGATGACGCTAACCAGCAACGTGCCTGGTTCGGGAATCATGGCTAGTTCCTCGGGCGTTTGCGCCGTGTGGATGAGGACGGAGTTACCGTAGTCGATGACACCACCGCTTGCATTTCCTTGGGCGGCCCGATCTTCGAACCACAGGCCCATCGGCTCGACAGGTCCAGGCGAGAAGTAGATCGATGTCATGTCGCTCAGACCGTGAGCGGGAAGCGTTTCGATCGCGAGCGTAAAGCGGTACAGAAGAAACTCAGCGACCGCGTTCTCGCCATCATAGTTTCTTACGCGAAACGGGTCGCCTCGACCGCCGATCATGCCAATCGTGCTGTTCAACCGCGTTAGCCACTCAGTCTGCTCCAACCCCGTGCCGCCAAGTTCAAGGTCCGAATCATCGTCCAGGTTTTGAAGCCACCCATCCGAATATCCGTGATGGTCCATCGGTGGAACGATGCCACGACGCATGCCGGCCGCGACTTCGCCGGAGTTGACCATGCTACCGCCGGCGGAACCGCGGCCAATGTGCGTGCTGTACATGTTTCCGACGAAGAACTGGAGCGATTCGTCACTCGCGTTGCCGTTTTCGCCATTTACAAACGCGTACAACTCAAAGTCGATCCACCCGCCGACGCTGCGCTGATCAACGCTCACGGACTTCGGGCCATGGAGGGTGACTTGCGAGCCTGCGACCGCCCGGAGGTCGAAAGTGAGCGCCTCCCGCGCCATTTCGCCCTGCGACGTGGCAAAGAACGCTGTTCCCGCAAGCAAGATGATGGCCGGGAATTTCATGGAGATGTGCCCTTGCCGCGTGGCTTTACGTCAAATCTGAAACGCCTGCAAAGGTGCAAACTGTGTACCGACAAGTTACGCCTCGCCCGCGCGTGGACCGCCCAGATTGTCCAGTTTGAGTAACCCGCGCCGCGGATTCGTATATCAGGAGCCACGGAACAGCGGCATTCGGTAGCCAGGCTGTAGTCCGCCGCGCCGGACGGATGCCCTGAAACATGCGCGATGCCTTTCCCAGCAGCGCTGCGGGTTTCCACATTCCAGCCACCATTTGGTCGCTCCAAATGCGTCCCTGAGGCCATCGGTGCGCGTTCTCGTTGCGGGTACCCGCATTGCGCGAAGATTGCTAGTCCGCTCACGCAAGAAAGTCATGGACTTGGCCGAGTCAAACTTCTATTCTTAGCTTGGCCAGCACGCATCTCGGCAAACCCAACATGGATTGTGAAGATCCGTTAACAGCCGCCAAGGGTATCGCGCTTGGCGTTCCGGCCGGCCTCGCCATTTGGTATTGGCTTTTCGCCTGGATTTGTTGAGGCCTTCTCCCACTCGGTCCCACCGCCCCGGCCGCGCCTGATAGTACACAAATGTTCGAGAAGCGAGTCTACCCGCGCTACTTCGTCTACGGGCAGACCTATGCTGCCCCCGTAAACTACGTGATGGCGATCGACGAAGACGCCGTCTTCATCATGGATCCGCGCGGCGATTGCGTTCGGGCGCCCAGCGTCGTCGAGTATTGGGAAAGGCGCGTCGTTGACGGCGACATGACCGAATCGACGCGCGAGACAATCGCCGCAGAAATCGAACGCTGGAATCAGTCCGGCCAATTGCCCACCCTGCGGATGCCGGACCCGCCAACCAGCTCTGTGTAGGTCAGGCACGCCGTGCCTGACAATGGGTTTCGTGTCCGTTGATCAATTCGGCGTCGGCCGACGTCGCCGTCCGCCTCATATCCCCCTCCCCGAACAGCACATAAGCCTGCCGTTCCGAGCATGACACGATTCGGGGCCAGATACAGCGTCACCCATAGAACCAGCCGCCGCAAGATTTACGCGATCGGCTCCGAGGTACTAACAATCGGCCGCCGGGAGCGGGCGACTGTACCGCATTGTGTACTGATGTCGCCTGGAATGTAACGCATCGACCCGGTCTACGCTTCTAATGCCAGTGCAAGGGTTCAATCGAAGACTGATCTCACATTCGATCAACTTTTGGGTCAGATCACCGATCGCCCCAGCACTTTGCACGGTGGCTATAGCTCAATTGGTTAGACGCCAGACTGTGAATCTGGAGGCTGCGGGTTCGAGGCCCGTTAACCACCCTGAGAGTTCGTCGAACTTTGTAGTGCGGGACACGGTCACGCAATACTTCAAGAGGCTGCTAGACACGCACACCGGCAATCTGGCAACGGACAGAAATCTGCCTTCGACGTGACTTCCCTTCATCGGTTTCCGTTTTTCTCTATCGGGCCTAGTCCTTTGGTAATGAGTCGCGGCGTGCTTTCAGCATTTTGACGGCTTCGGCTTTTGCGTTCTGCCAAGCCTCTCGTTTGTCTTTCTCTCGCGTTGCCACTCCTTTCTTTCTCTGCTCGCTACGAACCACTTTCTCTGCGAGTGCGGCTTGTTCCTCAGCGGGTCTTTCTTGCTCCGCTGCTTCGGTCTGTTTCCGCTGCTCTTCGGTCTTCTTTGGGACCTTGGCGAGTGCCTCTGGCCGTTGTTGTTTAGTTCGTTTCATCGATCTCCCTTTCGTCGCCTATTTCAGGAGAGAAAAACTGCATTTGCTCTCCGTCGGTCAGCCAAACTCCAGTCGCTCCGAATTTTAGTGCCGCATTAGCTTGACCTTCCAGCGTCGTTTCGCCTTGCACGGAACAGAAAGGCGAAACCCTTATCTTGTGGCCGTGTTCCGCGAACAACCTCTCAACTACTCGCTCTGCGTCATCGTACGTAGCGGCAACAAGAATTCCCCACTGGCCGTCCCCCTCGTAATGCTGGACTACTCCGTTTCGAGTAAAGATGAAACCTTGCTCGCCGAATCGTGGTGCATCGTTCATCGATTGCCCTCTCGTTGGTTTTCTAGCTCTCTACTCGTCGGCTCATGCGCAGCAACAATCAGACTGGTTGGCCCGACTTTTTCGGCGCAGCGCGTGGCTTAGGAGTCAAAACCCACGAAGCAATGCAAGCCACCACGACTTGGAAAGCCAGTTGATTGCCAGCGTCTCCAAGCCCGCAGTGACGATTCGTCGATCGCAAAGAATAGTTGGGTTGCCAATGCCCACGCTACCATAATCCGCAAGCGAGCCGCAGGGGTAATCTCCAAGCTCTCGGCGTCGAATGTAATGGAGGCGTCGGGAGGGGTAACAGGAAACTCCCGTGGATCGTCGGTTCTGACCGCCTTTAGTGAGCCTGCTATGATGTGCTGAGCGACACCAAAGCCTGCTGGAAAGAAGAGGAAGAAGATGGACCGCAGCCGAAAAGCGACTCGTGAGGGCAACGAAGTCACTCTCCAACACATGAGTCCAAAAGAGGCTTTGCTTATCGAGGAATTGATCGAGGAGAAACTGGCTCAACTGCAAGCGTCGATGGAACAGTTGAAGCAAACGCCCGAGGGAACCGCCGAGCTTCAACGCAGGATCAAAGCCTTTGGCGAGTGCAAGCGAATCGAAGGCGAAACGTCCGGCCAGTTTTACGACAAGCTGCGTCGCTGGCTGGACAGGGAAATTCCGCAAACCAAATCGCCCCTCCATCCTCCGAGGCAGTTTGAGTAGGTTTAGGGTTTAGGGTTTAGGGTTTAGGGTTTAGGGTTTAGGGTTTAGGGTTTAGGGTTTAGGGTTTAGGGTTTAGGGTTTAGGGTTTAGGGTTTAGGGTTTAGGGTTTAGGGTTTAGGGTTTAGGGTTTAGGGTTTAGGGTTTAGGGTTTAGGGTTTAGACGCCGGGTCTTGCTCTACTCTTGCTCTTCCTCTCAATCGAATTCTTATTCTTCATCTTGCTCATTCTCGCGGACGGTCGGCGCTCGGCTGTTGGCCAAAGGCACGCGCGGAATGTTTACCTGGCTGGTGATCATTCGGTGTTTGTGCGGGCGTCGAAATCGCCGATCTCGCAAACTTATTCGGGGAATTAGTTTCACTGGTCGTTTCGGGAACGCCGTGATTTGCAGCGTTTCCGACCAATGACCAAGCACCAATGACCAATAGCGGCAGCGCCGCGAAATCAGTCAACATATCCAACTTGATCACCAATTGTTCCCCACGTGAAATCATCGTGGGGGGCCCCGACTTGTGGGGAACAAATCGCGTAGAATTCGAAAACGCGGTTGGCGCAAGTCGCTGAGTGGTTGAGAGTTGCAACTTTGAGCCTGGTCGGTGGAGTAGCGAATTTTCAACCTGGCGAGTGCAGTTGTCTCACGCAAAGGCGCAAAAGACGCAAGGGACAGCAATAGCCGGGAATCGATCGCGAATCCCGATAGAATCCCGACGAGTCGGGACACGATTGACCAATGACCGGCCCCAGGCACTTTTACAGGAGAGCGCAGAGGGAACGGAGTGCACTGAGAGGCGGAAAGTCCAAGTGCGCAAGGGGAGGCCCTTCGGCAAGCTCAGGGCAGGCAGCCCGGGAGGATCGCTCCGGGTTGGGCTGGTTTCGGAATGAGAAAGAGCGGATGACGCCGGTGTGACGGCGTTTAAATCAAGTGTACACTTATACTGTTCGTTAGTCAATGGACGTACGAGAAGATCTTTGGCAGGCAGTTCGACCGCTCGGCAAACGCACGCCAGTCAGGCGCATCACATGTCTTAAGTCGTTGGTGGATAAGGGGATGGGGCTGATATGCTTGGGCAAGCACAGCAGTCGACAAGCCGTGCAGCCCCCCAGCCAAATTCCCAACAAAGTTGGTTCAGGCCGTTTCGAAAAGGAATTCACCGCCCCGATAACCCCTTGGACATTCGACAAGTCTAAGGTGCGGATGGATGTGGCCGCGACGAGTAGCAACGCCGCTCACCATATTCTGTTCGACGTCCTCGTTGCCCCATTGGTGCCAACCTTCGCGTGGAGAGCGAGCAAACAGTTCCAAGCGAGGTCGTGGTGAACAGGCTTCGATAATGTCGTAGATTTCGTCCGGCTTGCCAGAATGTTCGCGCTTGCGCGTCCGGAGAATGTTGACTTGTGTTCGCCCACGCTTGAGCGTGCGCATGCGCCCGCGAATCCCGAATAGCAGCAACTCGGTTACGTTTCGGAAGTAGAAACCAACATTGCGCGTTGGGCCACCTCATTTCAACATTTCATATTCGCCACGCGCGAGAAATCTAATGAAGCCGAGATCGCGAAGTACCTGCAATTGTTGACGAATCTTCGGTCGCACGTTTCGATTCTTCGGATGCAGCCTCGCTAACGCGGGAGCAAATTGGTAAGCGTCTTTGATGGAGAAGTTTTGCTGCCCAAGGTTCCTGACAAGGCGCAATACGTCTAATGTCCACCCGCGTACCTCGACATTCAACTTGGCGAGCGGTCGAACGGACACGTACTGAGTTCTCACCGCGGAGGCCTCTGTCGGTTGCCCATTGCTCACGACTCTGATCTTGCCAATGTCCGCGATTTTGCTCAACAATATGCTGCAGCCAATCCAGCCCGCACGGCGAGCAGTGGGTGCCAGAGGCCTGCGCTTCTCAATCGCAGCAGGCGAAAAGAAGAACGAAGGTACCATGATCAGGTTTTGCACATGCCAGTTAGCCGTGTATTGCATCAAAAGCAGGTTTGGAACACTGTCGCTGGAAATGCACCGCATCATTGCGTGAAAACCGGCGTCCGGAATCTTTCTTTCGTTCCAGGTGCGGCTAGCTTTAAGTTGGAACGCTGCGGAGCAACGCGGACATGTGAAATCAACCGCCTGCGTGTTGTGCCGCGTTGACGCACGGCGCGGAATGGGCGAAGGAGGGAAGCGAGGCGGTCGATGAGAGGCACGTCCCTCGCTGATGCGTCGGGCTTCCAGGTGGTGCGGTCGGGCGAGCAAGCAACGAGTAGCTATGAGGGCCCCTCCTTAACCCTCCCCGCAAGTGGGAGGTGACCGGAAAATGGCATGCATTGACTGTGCGCAAAGTGTGACGCGGTCGGAGACATCACCACAACAGACAGATTCCGCAGACTCACGTCGGCGGCTACGACAAACCGTGGGCTAACGCGTCGCCACGGCGACTCCCAAGCGACCGGCGGCTGACAAGGGCGCATCCTGACGCGTCGGGGTACCAGGTGGCGTGGTCGGGAGACCGCGCCACAACAAGGTCTTGAAGGCACCGTGTTTTGCTGCGCAAAACACAGCCACCCGAAGCGCCACAACTCGCGATGGCTACCGCGCTCCCATCGCTGGGAACATTTCGCGGACCATCGTGATGGCCGCGGGGCCGACGAGCACCACGAAGATGCCCGGGAAGATGAAGATCACCAGCGGGAAGATCAGCTTCACGGCCGTCTTGGCCGCCTTTTCTTCGGCAAGCTGGCGGCGGCGCGTGCGCATCGAGTCGCTTTGCACGCGAAGCGCCTGGGCGATGCTCGAGCCGAACTTGTCGGCCTGAATCAAGATCGCCGACAGCGAGCGGAGGTCGTCCACGCCGGTGCGCTGACCGAGATCGTGCAGCACTTCGGCACGCTGCTTACCCATCTGCAATTGGAAGTTGCAGAGGTTGAACTCCTCGCAGATCACGCGCGCATTGCGCTTCATTTCCTCGCTGACCTTGCGCATGGCCTGGTCGAGGCCGAGACCGGCTTCGACGCAGACGACCAACAGGTCGAGCGCATCGGGCAACGTGAGGAAGATCGCCTGCTTGCGGCCTCTGCCGATGAACCACACCACCGCGTCGGGCAGATAAAACAACCCGCCAGCCATCAAAATGACGTACATCACGGTATTCTGGGTGGCGCCGTTGAGGATCAGCATCGGGCCGCCGCAGACGAACAGGCCGAGCATCAGGCCGATGAACTTCATTCCCAGGAACACGCTGACCGCCGATTCGCTGCGGAAGCCGGCGACGCCGAGCCGGGCTTTCAGCCGGCCGACCTCTTTTTCGGTCTTGGGTTGGAGCGGCTTAGCCAGCGGCGAAGCCTTCTCCAACATTTTGCTGACGGCGCCGTCCGGCTTTTGCGCCTTTTCGCCGCGGCGCGTCGGCTGGCGGATTTCGTCGAGGCGCTCGTCGAGCGCGCGTGCGACGCCCGGCCAGCAACGTCAGAATCCAGTACGAGACGATGGCGAACAATCCGAAGATGGCCACCGGCATCAACTTTTCGAACGTAATGATGGCAGACAAAAGCACGGTATTACACCTTGATATTGACGATTTTTCGGATGACCAGTGCGCCAAGCACCTGCATAACGACGCCGCCGGCGAGCATTTGCTTGCCCATCGGGTCTGTGAACAAGACCATCACGTAATCGGGGTTGAGCCGGTACACGGCCAGGAACAACACCGGCGGCAGGGCCAAGAGCACGATGCCCGAGAGCCGGCCTTCGCCGGTGAGGGCTTGGACCTGTCCCCAGATCTTGAAGCGTTCGCGAATCAGCTCGCCGATCTTGTCGAGGATTTCGGCCAGATCGCCACCGGTCTGTTGCTGGAGGATGAGGCGGTGACGAAGAACTTCAGGTCGAGGTTCGGCACGCGGTTGGACCATCGAATTGAGCGCCTCATCCATCGCGATGCCCAGGTTTTGTTCCTCGAACACGCGCTGGAACTCGGTGCCGATCGGGTCGCTCATTTCGTCGGAAACGAGATTAAAGCCGGCGGAAAGGCTGTGACCGCGCGCAGGGCGCGAGCGATCAGCTCCAAAGCGTCGGGCAATTGTTTGGCAAACGCGCGAAGTCGCCGCCGCCGCCGCATGATGATCCAGCCGAGCGGCAAGCGCGGCGATCAACAGACCCATCAGCGGGGCCAACGCCGGCGTGGATCCCGGCGATGGTCGAGACCAACGCGCCGACGAGTCCGAGTCCCAGCGGAAATGGCCAGGAACTTGCGGATGGTCATCCGCAGTGTCGGCCTGCTCGAACAGGAGGCTGAAGTTGGCGATCTTGGCGAAAAAGTCGCCGAGTACGCCCTGCGTGGCTCCGAGCGGCTGGGAGAGCACGCTCTGATTGATCAGCGTGTCCTTGCTCGCGCGGCCGACGGCGAGTTGAGCGAGGCGGGCTTCCATGACCTGTTCCGTGCGGCCGCGAAGGAACAGCGCGACGCCGCCAACCAGGGCGGCGACGCCTATGAATACGGCAATTGGAATGAGCAGCGACATGGTGACTTGTTGGTTGTGGCCGAGTTGTAAAGTTTGGCCCTGATATACAGTGTTGGTTGGCGTTGGCGACGACGCGCGTGTGCGTCGCCGCGGCATCGCATCAGGTGTCGGTGAGCATGGTCCGTTGGCGGAAGGCGCTGGCGGGCAGGCGAACGCCCGACGGCTCGAGCGTTCCATAAACGTGGGCCGGACGCCGGTGGCCTCGAAGCGTACCGATGGCGCGGCCGTTTTCGTTGATGCCGTCCTTGCTGGTAGTGGTAAATGTCTTGCATGACGATCGTGTCCTGCTCCATGCCGACGATCTCGGTGATGTGCGTGATGCGTGCGGATGCCGCCTTGCAGGCGGTTGGCCTGGATGATCACGTCCACGGCGCTGGCGATTTGCTGCCGCATGGCCTTGAGCGGCAGCTCGAAGCCGGCCATCATGATCATCGTTTCGATACGGGCGACGGCGTCGCGCGGCGTGTTGGCGTGGATCGTGGTCAGCGAGCCTTCGTGGCCGGTGTTCATGGCCTGGAGCATGTCGAGCGTTTCGGCTCCGCGGCACTCGCCGATGATGATCCGTTCGGGCCGCATACGCAGGGCGTTTCGCACCAGGTCGGTGGCCGTGATGGCGCCCTTGCCTTCGATGTTCGGCGGGCGCGTTTCCAGCCGCACGACGTGGTCCTGCTGGAGCTGCAATTCGGCCGCGTCCTCGATCGTCACGATGCGGTCGCTGTGCGGAATGAAGCTCGACAGCGTGTTGAGCAGCGTCGTTTTACCGGAGCCGGTGCCGCCGGAGATGATCATGTTCAGCCGGGCCTTGATGCAGCCTTCGAGCAGCATCACCATCTCGGGCGTGAAGGCCTTGAAGTTGAGCAGGTCTTCGAGCTTGAGCGGGTTGGCGCCGAAACGGCGAATCGAGACCGCGGCGCCGTCCAGGGCCAGCGGCGGAATGATCGCGTTCACGCGGGTGCCGTCGGGCAAACGGGCATCGACCATCGGGCAAACTTCGTCCACGCGGCGGCCGACCTTCGACACGATGCGGTCGATGATCTGCATCAGGTGGGCGTTGTCGCGGAACTCGACGCTGGTCTTTTCCATCTTGCCGCGGCGTTCCACGTAGATGTTCTTGGGGCCGTTGATCAGGATATCGCTGATCGTATGGTCCTTGAGCAGCATCTCGAGCGGGCCGAGGCCGAAGGTCTCGTCGAGCACTTCCTCGACCAGCCGGTCGCGTTCGCTGCGGTTGAGGAGCGTGTCCTCGGTGTCGCAGAGGTGCTCGACGACGAGGCGGATTTCGCGGCGGAGCACGTCGCCCTCCAGCTCGCCGACGCGCGTCAGGTCGAGCTTGTCCACCAGCTTGGTGTGGATGCGTCGCTTGAGCGATTCGAAGTCGCTGCCCTGGTTCTTGTCGCCCTGACGGATCGGCGGTGCGGATTTGACGGGGGGCATAACGTCGATTCAGTCTGTGAGGGTAAGTCGCGTGGGACGCGGCGATGGCCGTAGTTGTGCCCTCGCAACGTGGATGTTTGGGTATTCGGTCCCGCATCCAACGAAAACATAGCTCACGTTAAGTGCGCGCTATGATGCGGAAAATCGGCGCGGTGAAAATGGGCATCAGGTTCCGAAGATTCCGGCTGGGATTGCTCGAGCGGAATGACCGCTAATTCGGGCACGATTGCGGCAGACGGACCAAGAGGAGTGGCCGGATTGATGGCAGAAGTTCGTTGTCAGCGGTCCGTTGTCGTTGCAAGTGCGAACGGAGACCAGACAGCGATAGATTCGTGCGCAAACGACGCACGGCGGCAGCGGTTACTTCTTGCCGCCGAAGAACGACTTCCAGGGCTTTTGCTGTTTTTTGGCTGCCGGGTCTTCCTCTTCCGGGGTCTTTTCAGAATCGGAAAGGGCCTGGGCCATCTGCATGATGGATTGAGTGATGCCGGCCTTGGGCGCCTGCTCGATGAGCGGCACGCCGTTGTTGCGGACTTCGACCATCGTGCGGTAGTCGTTGGGCAATTGCCAGAATATCTCTCGCCCGATGGTTTCCTGCGCCTTCTTCAAGCTGATCTGGCCGGTGTCTAGGCCGGCGCGGTTGACTATGACCTTGACCTTGTCTTTCAAGTCGTGCTCTTGGAACGCCATCATCAAGCGCACCACGTTGCGGAGGCAGGGCAAGTCGAGCTGCGTGACGAGGAGGATATGCGTGGCCCCTTCCATGGCGACCATGTCGATCGCGCTGTACGACTTGGAGAGGTCGAGGATCAGGTGCGTGAACGTCGCTTTCAACAGGCCGAAGACACGCTGCATGTCGTCGGGCGTGATTAGCTTGGTGTCTTCGAGCTGGACCGGCCGGGGAAGCAGGAACAGGCCGGAGTTGTGCTTGGTGAGCGATCGCTTGAGGAGCGTGAAGTCGAGGCGGGTGACGTTCTGAGCCACGTCTACCAGCGTGTAGTCGGGGATCGTGTCGAGAAATACGTCGGCATCGCCGAGGCTCAGGTCCAGGTCCACAAGCGCGACGGTATTTTTCGTATCGCTGGCCAGCATGCAGCCCAGGTTGACGGCGATGCTGGTGGTGCCGACGCCGCCCGTGGCGCCCGCGACGGCGATGACGGAGCTGCCGCTCTTACTGCGCGTCGCCGCGGCCGGTGCGGCGCTCGCTCAATCGATCGAGCGAGGCGACTAGATCTTCGAGCCGAACGGGCTTGGGCAGGAACTCCTTAGCGCCGGCGCGCATCGCGCGGAGGATCAGCGTGCCGTCGGTCGATCCGCTGACGACGAGAATGCTGCAATCGGTGCGTTGAAGCCCTAATTGCTCGACAAGCTTGAGGGCCTTGTCGGGGTCTGTGTCGAGCGCGACGACGCCGATGTCGGGATTGGTCTGGGCCACGACGTCGGCAAAGAACTCATAGCGGGAGCACTCGGCCTCGAGCCAGACCATGTCGAGGCCGAGCAGCGTCGTTTTGAGCGCATCGCGAGCCGAGTCGCTCGGATCCACGATGGCTAAGCGGAGTACGTTCGACATGTTTGGCGAATCAAGGGCTCAGCTACGCAGCAGCCGAGTGTCTGCCCATGCTGTGCACAGGCAGACTCTGGGCCGGCGGTACAGGTACGCTACTTAATCTTAGGACCGAGATTCGGCGCGCCGGAATCCAGGTCACCGCTAATTAGTAACGTCATAACCGACTGGGCCAATGAAGCCAGGGTGGCTTGCCGCACGCACGCTTGGCAGATCCGCCCGCGCATCTTGCGGGTTGGTCGGGTTGTAGCGGTTGGCGGCTTTTGCTGGCTTTTTGGTGGCCGCGGTCTTCTTGTCGAGGAAGGGCCACCAGCTCGGCGTGGACGACTTCTTGGCCGACTTGTTGTTCGGCGGGATTGACCTGGCCGTGGTGCGGCTATCGAGCTTCGGATTGCTGGTGCGCCGCCGCGACGCTGGCCGAGGATCGACTCGGTTGGCGAGTGGCCGAACGTCCGCTGCTTGATCCCGGCGCTCCCGGAAACATCGTGCTCCCCGGAGGAATCTCTTCGGCCCTCGGCGTGACCGTGCCCGGGCCCATCGTGCCGGGCATAACGGCGCCGGGCATGCCGTTGGGAATCGTGCCGCCGGGCAACATGTCGGGGTACTCCTGGTAGATCAGGCCGCCGTCATTTGGCCCGTAGCCAAAATTCTTCGACGAGCAGCCGGGCATGCCTGGAGCACAGACGCCCTTGGCCGGCACTTCAATATGGCCATTGAAGTAGAAATCATGGTCATCGGGGCTGACGCTGTGCATGCCGGGCCGGCATGGCGGCAGCTCGTTGCAATCGACGGCTTCGATGACTTGCGGCGTGACGAGGACTAGCAACTCGATCTCGTTGATTTCTTCCGTGTTGCGGCGGAAGGGAATACCCAGGTACGGGAGATCGGCCAGAAAGGGCAGACCGACCGTGCGGGCCTCGACACGAGTCTGGACCAAACCGGCGAGGGCCAACGTTTGTCCGGGCTTCATTTCGACGCCGGTGTCTACTTCACGCACGCGCAAGCCCGGCACGGTCGTGCTGGCGATCGTCACACTTCGCGTGGGATCGATTTCGCTGACGCGCGGGCGGACTTCGAGGCGGATATTGCCGTTGCCGAGCACGATCGGAACAAAGTCGATCTGCGTGCCGAACTTCTTGAATTCGATGCTGGAGGTGCCGAGGCTCTGCGGAATGATGATCGGGAATTCGCCACCGGAATTGAAGAACGCCGGCCGGCCGCTGACAGTAACCAGCGTCGGTTCGGCGAGCACCTTCATCAGGTCATAGCGGCGGAGGGCCTCGATGAACCCGAAGAACGTCGTGTCGTCACCGATCACGCCGAAGCGGACCGTGTCGCCGCCGGTGCCAACCGCGGTTCCCGCGGAGGCGGACGCTGCATCGATCAAACCGCTAACGCTGGAGACGAGGAAATCGGCACCGCTGGAGGTGGACCAGTCCATGCCGAGCGTGCGGAGCTTGGTTCGCGAAACCTCGTAAACCTTAACGTTCAAGCTGATCTGCTGAACGCCGCCGACGGTGATGTGTGAAATGACCTTGGGATAATAGTCCTCGGCCATGCGGATGATCTGGCTCACGTGATCCTGCCGGTCAACGAACCCGGACAGCACGACGCTTTGCGCGAGCGGCTTCACGCGGATCGAGGCGTGCGGGAATTCTGAGCGGATGAGCATTGCCAGCTCGCGAGCGTCGCCGAATACCATCACGTCGAGCGTGTGGATCTGGTTTTGCTCGTTCCAGAGATTGATCTGGGTGACGCCGGGCTTTTTGGCGAACACCTGGATCTCGTTGGGCGAGAGCGGAGTGAGCTCGACGATCTCGCGGTTATTCACCTGAGCGCGCGGGATCTTTTGATCGAGCGTGAGCATGCGGCTGGAATTCGCCGTCATCTCCAGCCGCTCGGTGGCGGCCTGAATGTGGTGGACGATCGGCGGCGCTTCCAGTTGCTGGCCCGATGCCTCGGGAGGCAACCTGCCGGCGAACGCCAAAGCGGAAGCGGTTAAGAGCAGGCCCAGACGACGGGCGGTCCGTTGCCCAACAAGTAGCGTAGCCATCCGTGTACATCCTTGGATAAGCGTTACAATCTCCCTCTCCCCTCCAGGAGAGAGACGAACAGAGGACCGCGCTGGTCCGCGATTCCTCGACCTCCGTCCAAACCATTCTTCCACACCGAGTCGTTTGCCCGCGCGACCGACGCTATTAGGCTATCGGTCGGCGAGCGGAACTCGTGTGTGACAATCCATTCGTTCGGGCGCTTGGCCCTGACGCGCCGCGGTGGTTGATTACTGCTTCGGCCCTCATGGCCGAATCAATCTGCCTTCCCTGGTTGTTGCTTTAGTCTCCTAGCGACGGCGCGAACGGGTTGAGCGGTCTGCCTTGCGTGGGCTGCTCACCAAGATCGGCCACCGGCGTGTCTTGCGGCGGGCTGGCCGCCGAATAATCGTCACCCGACTGCCAAGCGTTCTTTCCGTTGGCCAGCGACTTGACGAACTCGACGTTCCTCAAACCCGAGCCTTCGATCAATTGCATCGTGAATTGTTCGGTCGCGGCCGGCGCCAGCGAGGCGAGCTGTCCGCCTTGTAAGCTGTCGTCGGTTTCTTCGCCGAGTCCGAGGAACCCAAGCAAGCCTTTGCTCTTTTCCTTGGCTGCCTTGCCGCTCTTGGCGAGGAAGCTCTTTTCGGCGGCGCGGCTCGACCGGTCACCGGTGCCGAACAGGTCGTGCGGCGTGGTGCCCGTGAGCGACTCGGCCTTCATGTCGTCGTCGGGGCTGCGAAGTACGAGCTTCACTTTGCCCAGCTCCGTCGCGAGCGTGACCTTCTCGGCCTGTTCGGGAGTGACCAACAGCGCGACGTTCTTCACGGCCGCGACTTCACCCCCCTTTTCCTCGCTCGGCCGCCACTGGTCGTTGACGGCAAACACTTTGATGTCTTGCAGGATCGTGGTGGCGCCGGCTTCCTGTCCGCCTTGGAAGTTGTTGGCTTTCAGGTAAACGAGCACGTCCACGCGATCACCCGGTTTGATCAGGTTACCGACGGCGCTGACCGCGTCGGCATGCACGGCCACCAGGCGGAAACCGGGCGGCACGTCGATCGTCGCGCGGCGATCTTCGTCGCCGACGAGCTTGTTCTCGAGGACCGGGTCGCCCGGCACCAGCGAGAACTTGACGCGGCGGCCTTCGACGTCTTCGATTTTCGTGAGGGCGCCCTTGGGGATCAGGTGCTTGGGCCATTCCTCGAGTTTGACGTTTTCGGCCTTGAGCTGTTCCTGGCCGGCGATGGGCTTCATCGCCACAAGGATCGGCTGCGTTTCGGCAGCGGGACCGCCGCCTTGCTTGTTTTGTTCGATGATTTGGCTAATGCCGATCGAGGCCACCAGGCCACAGCCTAGCGCGAGCAGCAACAGCACGATCGATTTAGTACGCATGTTAAATCACTTGGGTACGAGTCTGGTTGTGTATCGACCTTGAAGCGCACACTCCCAGTTTCCGTCCCGGGGCACTTTTTTCGGGTGTCTTGTGACCTGGTAGTCTTGTGACCTGGTCATTTCACCAGGCCACCAGCCACTAGCCCACCAGGCACTCTCTTCGCTACTGGATACTTTCGCGGCGCATAACGGAACTGGCCGTCAGCGTCATTGATTGATTCCCTGGAAACATTGGCGTTGGAAGCCAACTAACTTGACTGAAAGGGACCGTAACGGTAACGGTGATACCCGTGCCATAACCCGCAGAAGCTGGATCCGGCGGATTAATGTCTACATCCGCGCCGTTGATCGACGCGTTGCTTAGGTAGTTCGTGACCGCGGTTTCGACGCCGGAGGCACTGGCGCCGTCTAGAACAGCCGCACGAGCGCCTTCGCGTGAAGCATTGGTCAGGATCTGTTGGACCATGACCATTCGTCCGTATTCGATCATCCCGAAAACCAGGAGGAAGAACACGGGCGCAACGATGGCGAACTCGACAACGGCTGCCCCCCGTCGTTTCCTTCGGCACAACCGGCAGAGCTTCTCCACTTTCGGGGCGTGATTGTAGGAAATTGCGGCGGCGTTTTTGGTTGCCGAAATACCGGTTTGAGTCAGAGCTGTGTTGCTAGCAAGGGTTGCGTTCATACCAGCATTCCTGTCCAAAAGAAGTAGGCGATGGTGCCGATGGCGATAGGAATTCCATAAGGCAGGAGGAGCATGCTGCTCTTCCTGGCCGCTGCAATCGTGGCCAACTCGGTCGGACTTCCGACCGTGGTGATCTCGTTGAGGATGGTCAAGAACTGGCTCTTGTGATGCGACCAGGCCTTGCGGTAAACGATCATGCCGAGCGCGATCACTCCGCCGATGATCGCCGAGGCACAGAAGGCGTAAAAAGTAACCGAGCTGCCCATCCAAGCGCCGACGCCGGCCAGGAGCTTGACGTCGCCGGCGCCCATGCCGCCGATGGCGTAAGCCGGCATCAACAAGGCCAGGCCGACCACGGTGCCCAACAAACTGATGCCGAGACCTTCCCAGCCGAACATGGCCAGGTTAAAGACCCAGCCGCTGGCGATCATCGGAAACGTGATCCAGTTGGGGACCTTTAGTTGCTTGCCATCGATGTAGGCGGCGACCACCAGCGTGATGGTGACCAGCCAAACGTGCCAGTTCGTGCCTAGTGCTTCTAAGTCCATGATCGAGGTCAGGGTTCAGGGTTCAGTGGCAGGTGGAAACCACGGAGTGTTCTGATTAACTGCGCACGCCGAACATCAGACTCACGAACGCCGCCAATACCGCGGCGAAACAACTCACCAGGTAAAACATGCTGGCGGCGGCGTCGGGTGGCAATTGGGTATACATGGCTTTTCCGCAAGGAGTCCGGGATGCACTACAAGCCTAGGTCAAGAAAAGAGGTCGCGCGGCGGTAACCGTTGCGATCCGACCGGAAGGCAAAAAAGAAAGGCACCCGCCGAGGCGGGTGCCTTTCGCACTTTCGAGCTGTACCAGCTGGTTAGCTGGCCGCGATCGACGCAGCCACATCACCGAACGTGGTGTTCGCGTTGGTACCAATCGTGCTAATTGCCGTGAGGCACACGATGATAATCAGGGCCAACATAACGGCGTATTCAACCGCTGTCGGGCCGTCTTCCGAAACCAAAAAATTGCGAACTTTCAGGGCCAAGCTCTTCATAAAGTCCTCCAACGACCCGCCGCACCCGTTAATCAAGGGGGACGAATCGAAGTTACAAAGGTTATGGGCTTTGTCGGGTGCGACGACGACACCAAATATGCCGCCGCCGGCCTGCTGCACCGTTCAAAGCCCTGCTCACGTACGACGTGGCGCCTCTCCTCGAAGGTACGCGAATCCCGACACCTCGGGACCGGTGACTGCCACGGCGGGCGAATCGCGCGTCGCAAGCAATCCCCAGCGGTAGTAACCGCAGCGCTCGGTAGCGACTGACGGCCAGCATCCCTTCGGCAACTCGGCTGCCTCGGTCGCCGTGGCGACCAGGGGCCCATGAGCTTTGCACCCGGCCTTTCGACCGGTTTGCCTTTATCGAGGATGAGAGGGCCTCGTGCAGGCCTTCTCCAACGTTGCGGAAGGAGCCGTTTCGCCGGCAATTTTTGAAAAGCGCCGACGCCGTTCTCTCCGCTTTACCACAGCCCGAAAGCCGTGTTCGCGTCCAGTGCTGCTTTCGCCGCACTGCCCACGTAATGGAAACGTAGTTCGGGATCGCGGGGTGTCAAATTGGGGGGAGAAAAACTTTAAGGAATCCGGAAAAGTTTTTTGGGTTGGGTCTGCTAAAGAGGCCCGGAAGGCAGGAGAAGAGTGTTTTCTAAGGAAGCCAGGAAAGCAGGAAAGGAATACTCTGCGCCGCAATTTCTGTCTTAAATTCCTGGATTCCTGGCTTCCTTATAAGTCATTTGTCCATAAGCACGAGACGCAGCCGAGCGGGGGGCGGGCTAAGGTTGACCGAGTTGTGTTGTTTATGAAGCGGATCGTAACTCTGGAAACGGTTTGACGGGTCGTAAGATGTCGGCGGGTGTGTTGCAAATCGATAATGTCAATCGTGACGGGTGTGCGCGTGGGAGTGAGAAGCGTGCGGGCCTTCCGTTTGGGCTTGCTCGATTGGGCATGTTGTTGATCACCGTTTTGCTCGCTGTCTGGTCGTGCGACGGTGTGCGTGTCGTGTGGGAAGGAGTGATGACCGCGCTGGATCCGGTCCCGACGTGCGCCACCGAGATGCATATCGTGGACGGCGTGCGCTGCATTGCCGTGGGGCAGCCGTTGTATCCACCGGTCGATGGATTGCCATTGGCGTACCATCTCTATCAGCCGTTCACGTACTTGCCGGCAGGTTGGATCGGCCGTACCTTCGGCTTGGATCTCGACGGCATGCTCGTCGTCGGGCGATTGATCTCGCTGGTGAGTATGCTGGGCGTTTTGGGACTGGTCGCCTGGTACTTGCGCCGCACTAGCGGAAGCAGGTGGTGTGCGGCGCTGGCGCCGGCGATGCTGTTGTACTTTCACAGCTCGACTTTGACCGATTTTTTTCGAAACCGGCCGGAGACGCCGGCGATCCTGCTCTCGCTGGCGGGATGGATGATCGTGCAGATTCGTCCGCGGCGGTGGGTCGTTCTTTCCGCGCTGGCGTTTGTGGGCGCGATGTCGTTCAAGCCGACGTTCGTCGCGGCGCCGCTGGCGGCGTGCGTGCAATTAGTCCTGGAGCGGCAATGGCGCGCGGCACTTCAGTTGGTCGGCGCGGCGCTGGTGCTTGGCGCGGGCGTCGTGGTTGGAAGCTTAACGCTATTGGGCAGCGGGTATTTTGAGCACACGGTGCTGGCGATGGCCGCCAACCCGTTTGCACTGGTCGAGCGATCGATCGTGTTCTATTCGGCGTTGGCACAGATGCACTGGGGGGCGTTGTTGCCGGCGACGTTGGTGTCGGTCGCGTGGCTTGCGTACCGCAAGTCGGAAACGCCATTGGTGGTTTATCTCGGCGTCTGTTTCGCCGTGACTACGTTGGCTCACGGCAAAATCGGGTCGGATTTGAATTATCACGGCGAGCTGTCGATGTTGATGGTCCTGGTCACGGCCACAGCAATCGGGCGAATGATTCAAGCCCGATCTCGCTTTGCGATCGTTCCGGTTTTGTGCCTGTTTGTTGGGACGCTGGCGGCGATGATCATCCACGGGCTGGCGTGGAACGGACTAGGCCTGAACCGGATGATTCCGCGGCCGTATTGGACTGTGGAGAGCAGTATGCCGGGAGCCGGCGAGTACGTTGCACGGTATCGCGCGCTCCGCGGGCCGGCGCTGATTTTGGACGATGAGATCGCAGTACGCGTGGGAAACCCGGTGGTTTACGACTGGTATGCGCTCTCGCTGTCGTTCTCGTCCGGGCACTTGAGCTTTGAACCGTTGGAGCACGGAGTGCGCGATCGGCAATTTACGGCCGTTGTGCTCAACCCGTCGCAGCGAAACGACTGGGCTGAGTCGCTGCGCGAGGCGGCGCTGGAAAGCGGTTATCGGCTGGCGCGGCGCGATGAGCGCGTGGAGGAGTACGTCGCGGACTAGCGACCTTGTGCGGGCAGGCGGAAGAGGAGCAGAATTGGACGCTGGTCAGGACCGTAGATCGTGTGTCGTTCTACGTTGATTGGACGGTGGAAAAAGGGGACAGGCACCTCGCCGTGAGGCGTATTTGATCGACTTATGAAAACGACGCTCGGAGCCAGTCCCCTTTTTGACGCATCGAGCGACCGCTTGAGACGCCAGCCCGCTTCTTCTTCGGCGAACTCGACGATCCAATGGTCGCGGTCGGGCAACAATTGTTCTTCTATCGAACGTGAATCTTCCCCATCTCGCTGTTCTACCTGGATACGGTCGTGACCGTAGGCCAAATATCGCAGCGGCCAATAGAGCCACCACTCGCTGGTTGAAATCTGGATCGGCTCGCCTGACGGCGTTCGTTCGAGGATCAATGCCAGCGCGGCTTGTTTAGGCTCGGCCGCCGCCGTGCGGAACGTGCGGTGGGAA
The DNA here is from genome assembly GCA_963829655.1 of Pirellulales bacterium. GTDB lineage: Bacteria > Planctomycetota > Planctomycetia > Pirellulales > JALHPA01 > JBBDYH01. Next base: position 1,433,962 of record CAWHJG010000002.1, on the reverse strand, counting down.
TTGCCGCCATGCGTGGCGAATTCGCCGAAGTACTGCCGCTTAAAGACGAACAGTGAGGTCCAAGCTAGCACGATCAACAGCGGCGCGGTGGCGAAGGAAAAGCGCGTGGAGGGCTGCATCCACCAGTGCAGACCGCGTGCGGTTAACACGATGGTCGGCGCAATAAGGCAGATGGCGTAGCGCTCGAAGTGCGGGCGGACGGCCTCGGGTCCGGCGACGAGAAAGAACGCACCGATGCAACCTATCCAGGCGATCGCTAGTGCGAGATCGAGTGTGGACCGCCCTCGGCGAATGCGCCGGTAGCATGCCCAGACGACGAGCCAGGCGATGAACGCGGTAATAAATGTGAGTGCGACTTCGATTGTCAAAGCGACGGTTGCGTCGCGCGCGTGCGGTCCCAGCGTGCCGGAGATGTATTCGTAAGCCGTGACGCCGGAGAAAAGACCGGCAAGGTCGTTGATGAACGCGGGGTAGTTATCGGGCGACATCGCGTGGTCGGCGATACGGAGCCACCAGCGCGCGGCGGCAGTTGCTCCAACGACGATGCAGGCAATTCCGCCTGCAGACACACGCACCGCGGTTGTGAATCCAGGCAACTTTCAGCCGGTCGCTCCAGACAAGTGCAAGGCCGACAACCAGCCACGGCGCGACGAAGACATTTGTCGGATGAACGAGGTAGGCGGCAAGGAGCGCGATTGCGCCGATCACTGACCAGCGCGTTCGGACCGAAACATCTTTCGCCGCGACGAATGGCGCGTAGACAACCGCCAGCGTGAACAGGAGCGACTGGCTGGCGTCCCAGGCGAACCGGCTGTAGGCGATGTTTATTGGCAGGACTGCGAGCGCGACCGTCGAGATGGTGGCCGTTCGCAGATCGAGCGCGCGGCGGCAGAGGACAAAATTGACGACGAGCGCGAGCAGTCCGCTCGCGAACGGTGTGATGCGGAGCAATTCGAACGACGGTTCTACCAGCGCGTGCAAGGCGACAAGCGGCGCGAAGAAGAACGGGTTGAGCCAGTTGCCGGTTGGAGTGCGCCCGGAAAATGGTTCGCCGTGCAAGAGCATCTCGCACTGCACACCGTACCAGGCTTCGTCGCCGTTAATTCCGGGAACGCTGCCGAGCTGCCAACCGCGGAAGAACACGGCGATGCCAAGGATCGCGAGGCACTGCGCAACAAGTAACAGCCGCCACGCGCCGGCGGCGAAACTTCGCACGCTCGCGGATGCAGGGTCGTCGGCCGGCGACCAGGACGGCGGTGGATTGAGCGAGGGAGCGTGGTTCATCGACTTCGGCAGGCGGAAAAGGCGGGAAACTCCGGCGTATCCAAAGCTAGATTTCTATTGGCGGACCGTAGTGACGCGTCCGCCCTGCGAAAGCGGGCCAACGGCTGGAAACGGCCGAGCAACCGCAGCGCACCCCGCCCTGAATGTATCCCCGCCCTCCGCCTGTAGTGGTCGTATGGATTGGCGCGAACAAGTTCTTGATCGCCTTGCCGACTGCGTGCCGTGCGGTTACGAGCGCGGCGGACCGACGGCCACGGAGCCGACGGCTCTGACCTCGATGGCACTGGTTGCTGCTGGTCGAACGGATGCGGCCGAGAAAGGATTGGACTGGGTGGCCAAGATGCAGCAGACGGATGGCAGCCTGGGGCCGGCGGAGGGGCTTTCGTCGCCCGGTTGGCCGACCAGCTTCGCGATTCTGACCGACGCGATTGCGCACTGTAACGATTCTGGCGAGCGCGATGGTTCTATTGGATTTGTCGCGATTAACAATACTCCCGCGGTTCGCAAGTCAAAATTCGATCGCCAGCGCGGCGTCGAATGGCTGTTGGCTACGAGAGGCACAACTCTCAAAAAGGGCGAGCGCGGGGGGCACAATCCCATGCTCGTCGGCTGGCCGTGGGCCGAGGGGACGCATTCGTGGGTCGAGCCGACGGCGCTGGCGGTGCTCGCGCTCAAGTCGGTTGGTCAGGGCGATCATGGTCGCACGCGTGAAGCCGTGCTGTTACTGCACGATCGTTTATTCTCGAACGGCGGCTGCAACTACGGCAACACGGTGGTGCTGGGGCAGGAGCTACGGCCACACTTGCAACCGACCGCGATTGTTCTGTTAGCGCTGTGGGGCGAGGACGATGGCGACGGCCGGATTGCGCGGTCGATCGATTATCTCAAAGCGGGGCTTTCCTCGGACACGCCCACGGCATCACTGTGTTACGGCCTGATGGCGCTGAGGCGATACGGGCGCGATGTGGCGCGGTTCGAGTCGGCCCTCGGCAAAGCGTATGAGCATGTGATCCGGCGCGGCGGGTCGCCGTACAAGCTGGCACTGTTGGCGCTGGCTTCGGCCGGAGGAAACGGACCTACATGACCCCCGAACAACAAACAGCAACTTTTACGACGCCGGCCGGCACCGCGCCGCAGCTCGACCGGCGCACGCTGTTGCTCGGCGGTGGAGCGGCATTGGCGGGACTGTTCGGTTTGGGCGCTGCGCGGTCGTGGTTTCGTCAGCGCGAGTCGGTTTTCATCGCCAGCGGGCAGCGATACGACGGACCCCTCGTGCAAACGATTCGCGACGGATTGTTAGCGACGGGTCTTAATCCGGCGGAGATTCGCGGCAAGCGCGTGCTATTGAAGCCGAACCTGGTTGAGCCCACGAAGAAATCGCCGCACATGACGACGAATCCGGCAATGGTACAGGCGGCGGCGGAAGTCTTCCGGCAGTGGGACGCGACGGTCACCGTGGGCGAAGGGCCGGGTCACGTGCGCGATACCGAACTGGCCTTGGTCGAATCGCGAATGCTCGAGGCGCTGGATGCCGCGGAACTGGCGTTTGCGGACTTGAATTACGAGGAGGTGCGGTTTGTCGAGAACCGCGGACGCACGAGCAAGCTCGAAGGCTTTTACTTTCCGCGGTCTGTCGTCGAAGCCGATCTCGTCGTGTCGATGCCGAAGATGAAGACGCACCATTGGGTGGGCATCACCGCCTCGATGAAGAATCTTTACGGCGTGATCCCGGGCATCAAGTACGGCTGGCCCAAGAACGTGCTGCACCATGCGGGCATTCCGCAGACGGTCTTCGATATCAACGCCTCGTTGCCCAAGGCGATCGCGATCGTGGACGGAATTCTGTGCATGGAGGGTGATGGGCCGATCATGGGCAGCCCGAAGGCGATGGGGCTCGTGATCGTGGGAACGAATCCAACCGCGGTGGACGCGACAGTGGCGCGGCTGATGGATGTTGACCCCAAGCAGGTTCATTACTTGCACCTGGCGGGGGGCAAGCTGGGGCCAATCGAAGATCGCCGGATTGAGCAGCGCGGCGAGCCTTGGCGACCGCTGGTGAATCGTTTTGAAATTCTCGATGTGCCGCATTTGCGCTCGCTGCGGGGCAAAGCGGGAGAGTTGATTAGTTAAGGAGTGAAACGATGTCAACAACATTCGTTGAACGCGAGAACGTCCGGAACCATGGCGAAGCGTGGCTCGACTACACGACCGGTGAGCCCGTGGCAAGTTTTTCAGGTTGGATCGCGGCGGCTTGCATGGCGTGTTCGCTGGCGCTATTTGCGTTATTGATTGCGCCGGCGCTGGCGGGGTTCGTCTACACGGCCGACGACTTGGGCGAGTTTCATCTTCCGCTGCGTGCATTTTACGAACGATGCCTGGAAAGCGGGGCGGCGTTTGATTGGTGTCCCGATCTGTATTGCGGTTTTTATTTAACCGGGGAAGGGCAAGCCGGGACGTATCATCCGCTGCATTGGCTGTTGTATCGGTCGTTTCCGCTGGATGTCGCCTGGAACGTGGAATGCGTTTTGAGTTACCCGTTTTTGTTTTTTGGCGCCTATTTGATGCTGCGGCGGTGGTTGAGTTCGAGCGCGTCCGCACTGTTCGGCGCGATGTGCTTTACTTTTTGCGGCTTTAACTTGATGCACTTCGTACACGTCAACGCTGTGGCGGTCGTGGCGCATGTGCCGTGGCTCTTGTGGGCGGGCGACAAGCTCGTTCGAGCGACAATGCGCGGCGAGCGATTATTTCTGACCGCGATGATCGGAACGTTGACCGCTTCGCAGTTACTGGTTGGTTATCCGCAATACGTATTTCTGTCGGTTGTTGCGGAGCTGCTGGTACTGGCAGTGGTTTATTGGCGGCGAGAGGCAAGTGGCCACCGATGGTCGTCGCTAAGTTGGTGGACTGTGGGCAAGTTGCTCGGACTCGCGGCCGCGGCCGTGCAGGTGCTGCCGACGATCGAGGCACTCGGGGATTCCGCGCCTGGACGCGGGCGGCGAATTCGCAGGCTGGGGTTCGATGCATCCGCTGAATGCGGTGCAGTTGATCGCGCCGTACCTGTTTCAATCGCGCGTTGTTGGACAGAACACGCATGAGTTGAGTTTGTATGTAGGGTGCGTGCCGCTGGTGTTGGCGTTTTTTGCATTCTTCGGCGGCAAGGGAACCGGCCGCACGATTGTTGCCCGGCGATTCGCCTTGTTCGCGGTGTTGACCGGCTTTGTGCTCGCGCTTGGTGCGTACAGTCCGTTGCACACGCTGGTCGAATCCGTCCCCGTACTGGGAAACTTTCGTTTTCCGTGCCGTGCGATCGTACTTGTGCAATTGGGCGTGATGATTTTGGCGGCGATTGGGTTCGCGCAGTTGTTGGCCGGATCTCGTGATGATGATTCAAACGCGCGTCAGTTTCCCGAGCGAACGCTGTTGGGGCTGGTCACCGTCAGCGTCGCGCTGGCGGTCGGCGCGCCATTCATCTGGACAGATCATACCGCGACGATGGGTCTAATCTGGATTGGTCCGGGGTTGCTACTGATAGCTACGATGTTGACACGGTTTGCAGCACATGGCAGCCGCTGGGCCGTATTGATGCTGGTTATCGTGGCTGCGAGCGACCTGTGCTTCTATGGACTCAGCTACACAGTTTATCGCGCGCCGCAGACGCTTGAGCGGTTCATCGCGGAGACAGAGACGCCTCCGGGCAATCCCGCCCAACGCGCGGTGCTTGACGGCGCGAGCACGACGTATCGTGGCGTGAGAGAGGGGAATCGACTTTTGCTGGCGGGCTACAGCCGCGCTGATGGTTACGCCGGATTGGAACCTGCACGGGCGCTGGACTTTCGCACTCTTCCGGCACAGCGCGCTGCGGCGCGAATTGGGCACGAGCGGACCTCAATCGATTGCCGGGAGCGCCGCGCGGTCAAGCAACATGGCAAGCGGTACACGATCCAATGCCGCGAGCGAGAGTCGTGAGCCACCTGATTGAATCCGACGAGCCGCGCATTTCGATCCACACCATCGATTTGGGTTCGACCGTAGTGGTTGCGCCAGGCGAGGGATTGTCCTTTGCGGAATCTGATACGCCGAGTGTCGCGAAGTTCAAAGACCTCCGCGTGGTGCGCGACGAGCCGGGATACATCCAGCTCGAGGTTGATGTCCCCTCGAAATCGTTCCTCGTGCTGACCGAGAGCTTTCACCGTGGCTGGTCCGTAGAAGGAAACGTGGAGGGGGGTGCGGCGAACCACACGACGTGTGTGAACGGCGACTTTCTTGGTTGCTTGATCGATCCAGGGCCTAGAACCGTTACGTTTCGGTTTGCCCCGGAGAGCCTGGTCTGGGGCCGCGGTGAGCATCCTTGGCCTAGGCTTGCTGGTGAGTTTATTCGGATTCGCAGGGTGGAATTTCGCACGCAGGTCTTGAGGACACGGTATGTCGCATCCTGAGGTGACCAGCAGTTTGCAGGGGAACGAGCGGCCACCGCTGCCCGACTCGTTGGTGAGCATTGTGCTGCCAGTGTTTAACGAGTCGAAGGTCCTGGAGCGCCTGCTCGCGCAGGTGCAAACGGCAATTGCCGGCTGCGGGACAAACGCCGAAATCATTTTTGTGAACGATGGATCGAGTGACGGCAGCGGTGAGATCCTCGATCGGCTTGCGGCACGCGATCACGATGTGCGCGTGGTGCATTTCTCACGAAACTTCGGGCATCAGGCGGCCGTGCAGGCGGGCCTGGTGCAAGCGCGAGGCGATGTCATCCTGGTCATGGACAGCGACTTACAGGATTCGCCGGATTCGATTGGCCGCCTATTGCAAAAATGGCAGGAGGGGTTCGACGTGGTCTACGCGGTTCGCCTGAGCCGCAAAGAGGCGTGGTGGAAGCGCTGTCTGTTCAACGGATTTCATAAGTTATTGGCGCGTGTCGCCACTACACGGATCCCTGCCGACGCCGGCAATTTTGGGTTGATGGATGCCCGCGTTGCACGGCAAGTGATTACGCTCGCAGAGCGAGACCGGTACCTGCCGGGACTGCGGTCGTGGGTGGGTTTCCGTCAGACGGGCGTGGAAGTGGAACGCCATGAACGCTATGACGATAAGCCGCGTGTTTCCTTGCGAGGACTATGGCGATTGGCGAAGACGGCGATTTTTTCGTTCTCGACGCTGCCGCTCTCGGTTTTTTACGCGATCGGTTACGGCGCGCTTGTGCTGTTTGTCGCCTTGGCATCCGTATCGACCTACTTCCGGCTATTCACGGACCTGGCGATTCCCGGTTGGACGTCGCATATCTTGAGCGCGAGTTTTTTGGCGCGTTGAATGCGCTGGGCATCAGCATGCTCGGGGAATATGTGATTCGCATTTACGATCAGGTGCGCGGCCGCCCGCTGTATATCATCGATCGCGTTGTGGAATACAAGGCAGAACAGGTTACTCCGCCGTGCTTGGCGAACGTCGAGCACTGGGACGAGAGTTACGAGGACCTGTTGTCGGAGTCGAAAGGGCTGCTCGACATGGTTCGAGGCGGCAACGGCCAGGTCGATCTGTCTGAGGCTGAAAATGCGGCGCAGTTGCTCAAGCTCGCCGACGTCGTCGTGGGCGACCGCGATTGAGCGACTCCTTCATCCGTACACGCTTGCCCGCCTAAAAGTTCACTTGGAATCGCGTTAAGACGATGTCGGCCTCGCTCTCGCCACGCGCGGGGTTATTCAGGTCGGCGTTGATGTAGTCAAACATCACGCGCATATTCGGGTTTAACCACCAGTTCACGCCGAACGTAAGATCGTCAAGATAACCGCCCAGCACGGGTGCGTCGTCCAGGTCGATGTACGACCAGCGAACCGCAACCTCCCAGGCGCCACTCCCTTTGCAGATCCCCTCGGGCGTGCAAACGCAAAAGAACGGTTCGAACACTTTCTGATGATCGAACCAGGCTACCTTGCGGTTGCAAGCACGGTGCTCGCCGGTCAGCAAGTAGCTGGCGTAAATGTAGGCACTGTTGAAGAAGAGATCGCCTGCGGCCACTGAACTTCTTGATGGGCCGAAATGCAATCAATTGTGGCACTCGCTGAGGAGAAAAAAGGCATGGTCTGATGCTGGCTGCTGCATTTGAACTCAGTAACAATGGGGTCTGGAAGGTTGATGACCGCAAAAGTGCCCGAGAAAACGAGGCCGAATCAGTGTCCGGAAGTCGGGCAACTAAAGTGGCATCCCATTTGCCAAGCGTAAGCGAGAGATCGCTCGTGCGCATTAGCATTAGTGCGTCTAGCGAATGGTGATTGATTGATCCGAGGTAGGCGGCCTCGCATTAGGGGATTTTGATGCTGCGATTGCCGCTGCCGCGCCGTTGCTGCGCGCTGTGTGTCCTATCTCGCTGGGCACGTTTGTCTGTGGCGCTATCTCGCAAAGGCCAGCGCGAGTTCATCTGTTTCCGATTGCCACGTTGTTCCTATCACGTTGAAGGCGACTGAACCATGCAGCGTAATGAGTCCAGTGTTGGTTGTAGAACGGCTCCTCGTTCAGCGGCGACTCCGCGCTCGCGAGTAACGCGACGCGCGTTTCTTGCCGCAACTGGCGCCATGGCGACGTCGGCGCTCTCGGGATGCGGCTCGTCAGTTACAACCGGCACAGTTCCGGTCGGTACCGTACCGACGGAAGGACCCGAGACTAAATCGCTCAAGTTCGGCATCATTGCGTTGACCGATTGTTCGCCGCTGATCATCGCGCACGAAAAGGGGCTATTCAAGAAGTACGGCATCGAATCGACGATCAGCAAAGGCGCGAGCTGGGCGGCGATTCGCGACTCGCTTTCCAACGGCGATATTCAGGCCACGCACATGCTCATTGGCATGCCGCTGGCGTCGACGATGGGTCTGCTCGGCGCGCCCAAGCGGCCGATGGTGATCCCCTGGCTGCTCAATCGCAACGGGCAATCCATAACGCTCAAGGCCGAGCTCAAGGGCAAGGTGGCCGCCGACCCTAAGGCCCTCAAGCCGCTTGTCGATGCCGCCAAGGCTGCGGGCACGCCGATGACTTTCGCGATGACCTTCCCACCCGGCACCCATGCCATGTGGATGCGCTATTACCTCGCGGCGGGAGGTATCAATCCTGGTGATGGGGCCGGTGGTTCGGCCGATGTGGCGCTGGTGACGATTCCACCGGCGCAAATGGTCGCCAACATGAAGATCGGCAAGATGGATGGCTACTGCGTCGGCGAACCGTGGAACGCGCGGGCCATAGCTGACGGCATTGGTTTCACGTCGCTGAACACGCAGGAGATCTGGCGGGACCATCCGGAAAAGGTCTGTGCATTCACCGAGGAGTTCGCGGAAGAGAATCCCAAGACCGTCAAGGCGGTGCTCAAGGCGCTGCATGAAGCGAGTGTCTGGCTCGACGATCTGAGCAATCGCGAGGAACAGTGCCAGATCGTCTCGCGACCGACGTACATCAACTGCCCTGCGGAGATCATCCTGGGGCGCATGCTCGGCAAGTATGAGTATGGCGACGGCCGCACGAAACAAGACGATCACTACATGATATTCAGCCAGCGGAACTGCAATTACCCGCAACTCAAGTACGCGATCTGGTTCCTCTCGCAGTATCGCCGCTGGGGCATGGTCGAAGGCCCGCCCGATTACGAGGGGATCGCGAAAAAAGTCATGCGAACGGACCTGTATGAAGAGGCGATGAAGGAAATTGGCTACGAGCATGGCGGCCCAAATGTGGCGCCGGAAACGCTGTTTGACGGCGTGACGTTCGACCCGGCCAAGCCGGAAGATTACGCCGCCTCGTTCGCCGTCAAGAATCTGAAAGGTTAGAGAGCGACCATGAACGAACGCCGTTTTGCAGGTGATTGGCTGCTTCTGCCGGCTATTGGTCTGTCGCTCTTTGTCGCCGCCTGGTGGCTCTCGAGCATCACCTGGGCAAAAGAGCTCCCTTCACCGTCGCAGACCTGGGCGATGAGCAAGACCTACATCCTCGATCCGCTAGCGAAGCGCGGCGAGCTGGATCAGGGAATTCTGCGGTTTACTTGGATGTCGCTGGTGCTCGTGGCGCAAGGCTACGCCATCGCGCTCGTGGTTGGCGTGCCGCTGGGATTTGCGCTGGGCACGTCGAGGATGCTCACGCGGGCCCTCGATCCCTTGATGCAAATCCTGCGGCCCGTGTCACCGCTCGCCTGGCTGCCGCTTGGTCTGATCCTGTTTCACAAATCCCAGCCTGCGGCCATCTTCACGATCGCCATTTGCTCGATGTGGCCGACGGTCCTCAACACCGCCGTCGGCGTGCGCGCCATTCCGCAGGACTACTTGAACGTCGCGCGGGTGCTAAGGCTGTCGCGGTGGACGATGCTCTGGAAAATTCTCCTTCCGGCGACGCTGCCCTACATGTTTACCGGCTTCCGGCTGAGCCTGGGGATTGCCTGGCTCGTGATCGTGGCGGCGGAAATGCTCACCGGCGTGCCGGGTGTCGGCGGGTTTTTGTGGCAGGAATACAACAGCCTCATCTTCGAACACATCATCCTCTGCATCCTCACCATAGGTGTGGTTGGCTTCCTGCTCGACCGGCTGATGAGCCTCGTCGAGCAACGGATAAAATTCACCTGACGAAGGGTCTAGGTTTGGAGCTCGGTAAGAAAGCGAAGACTTTGCCTCGAATACTCACACACCTCCCGCCTGAACTCCTGAATCCTCAACGCTCCCGACATGGCTCTGCTCCAGCTCCAAAACGTTGCCAAGTCATTCAACGCCGGCTCACGGATGCGTGAGGTGCTGCGCGATGTGAACCTGGAGGTCCAGCGCAGCGAATTCGTGGCGATTGTCGGGTATTCCGGCTCTGGTAAATCGACGCTGATCTCGCTTCTGGGGGGTCTGACCATGCCGGATTCCGGACATGTCCTATTTAATGGCATGCCCGTCAATGGTCCTGGCCCGGACCGCGGCATTGTCTTCCAAAACTATTCGATTCTCCCCTGGCTGACTGTTTATGGAAACATCGCCTTGGCCGTGCATCAGGTATTGCGCGACTGGCCCGCTGCGCGGCGGCACGAGCACATTCAACACTTCATCGAGCTGGTCAACCTCACGCCTGCCATTCATAAGCGACCGCACGAGCTGTCGGGGGGCATGCGGCAGCGAGTGTCGCTCGCCCGCACGCTCGCAACCTGCCCGCAGGTGCTGCTGCTCGATGAGCCGCTCGGCGCATTGGACGCCCTCACGCGCGGCACGCTCCAGCAGGAGCTGGCCCGCATCTGGAGCGAGGAGCGAACCACCTGCGTGATGATCACCAACGACATCGACGAGGCAATCCTGTTGGCCGATCGGATCGTGCCCCTCACTCCCGGCCCAGCCGCCACGCTCGGCCCCTCGTTCGCCGTCGAATTAGCCCGCCCTCGAAACCGCAAAGAACTCAATCACGATCCAGAGTTCAAGCACTTGCGAAATGCGGTTACTGCCTGGCTGGTGGAAAGCCGCAAGAAGCTGCACCCTAAATCGTTGCACAGCACTGTGCCAATCGCTGTTCCAAACCTCGTGCCGGCCGATCTGTCACGCCGCAGCGTGCGATCGGTCCTGGCGGGTATGCCGTAGCACGATCGACCCTCACCGAGGCTTTGACCACGAAAGACAGGGCGCTGATACACGATGGCTGGTTACGTCGAACTCTTCCAACTTGGAAAAACCTATCCAACGCCGGCCGGCCCCGCCGTGATCGTCGAGGACTTCAACCTCAACATCGCTCAGGGCGAGTTCGTGTCGCTGATCGGCCATTCCGGCTGCGGCAAGACCACCGTGCTCACGATGATGGCCGGTCTCACCTCGATCACGACAGGCGCCGTCGTTGTCGCGAACCGCGAAATCGATGGCCCCGGTCCCGACCGTGGAGTCGTGTTCCAGTCGCCATCTCTGCTTCCGTGGATGACTGCTTTTGAAAACGTGATGCTCGGGGTGCGGCAGGTCTTTCCGCATGCCAGCTCGCACCAGCGCAAGGCGATCGTCGAGCATCACCTGGCGCTTGTCGGTCTGGGCGAATCGATGCATGATCGGTCCCGCGATCTCTCGCAAGGCATGCAGCAACGAGTCGGCATCGCGCGGGCCTTTGCCCTATCACCCAAAATGTTGCTCCTTGACGAGCCATTCGGCATGCTAGACTCGCTGACGCGGATGGAGCTGCAGGAAGTGCTGCTGGAGCTGCTGGCTCGCGATCAGAAAACGACGCTCATGGTCACCCACGACGTCGATGAGGCGCTCTTCATGTCGGACCGCGTCGTGATGATGACCACCGGTCCGCGGGCCGCATCGGCGACATTCTGGAAGTGCCATTCGCGCGCCCCCGCGTGCGGACTGACGTGCTGGAGCATCACGACTATTACACCCTCCGCGAGCGACTCATCGGGTTCCTCGAAGGACAGGCATATCGACCGGAAGCATCGGACCAGCGAACCGATTTCGCGAAATCGCTATCTCATTAGGGAAACGCGGTTCCTCTTTTGCAGCCGTGGCTCTTTAATCAAGGTCGATGGCAAACTTGATTAAGCGGCCGGTAACTCGCTCCTGAAGATGTGTGGTCGCTTCACCCCTTCGCACTCCACAACCCGTACTGGTCGAACAGTTCCGGTTGAACAGTATCGATTCCGGTCCTGGGGGCGTCGCCTTGGGGATTGATTTACCAGTTCACCTGGAAGCGAGTCAGGAAGATATCGGCTTCGCTCTCGCCGCGCACAGGATTATTCAAATCGGCGTTGATGTAGTTAAACATCACGCGCATATTGGGGTTCAACCACCAATTTACGCCGAACGTGAGATCGTCCAGATAGCCGCCTAGCACCGGTGCGTCGTCCAAGTCGATGTACGACCAACGAACCGCAACCTCCCAGGCGCCGCTCCCTTTGCAGATGCCGTCCGGCGTGCAAACGCAGAAGAACGGCTCGAAGACCTTCTGGTGATCGAACCACGCAACCTTGCGGTTGTAGCCACGGTGCTCGCCAGTGAGGAAATAGCTCGCCATGAGGTAAGCCGTATTAAAGTGCAAATCGCCGGCGGCAATCGAATCAACATGCGACGCCATCCATTCGGCCTGTAAACTCAATGGCCCATAGACCAGCACCGCTTCGGTTCCAAAGAGCTGAAAGTCGTTTGCCAGGATGCTTCCGGTGTCAACGAAGTTTGGTACGCTGCCGACGCCGGTCTCAGAGATGAATGCCTCGGGCCGCGAAGAAAATCGGGCGGCGCCATTGCCGAGCAAGGGATTCAGGGAATCAGGATCGCGATAGCTGGCGGCGGCCCCCAGGTGCAGGAAGTATCTTCCTTCGGACGGCTCGTCGTACCAGGGTAATGCGGTGATGCGGCCGGTGGCGGACCACTCGCCTGAGTCGCCGATGTCGTCGCCGAGCTCGTCGGTGTCGGTGCGAAACGCCCCGATCGCCCATGTGCCGCATTCCCCTTCGAAGTGGTCGAATGTCGAAAGACCCCAGTTGCGGGCTGGGGCAAACGCGTCGGGAAGGCTGCCGCTCAATGAACGTGATGTAGTCGTCGCTGGTGAGCTGTTCCAGCCCGAACCACTCCTTGTAGTGTCCGACGCGAACATTGTTCACGTACGGCAGATCGCTGACGCCAAGATAGACGTCGCGAAAGCTCGGCCGGCCGGACGCCGCGAAATCCATCTCGATCCTGTAATTAGTGATGTCAAGGATTGTGCCAGCAACTCCGATCCGGCGCACGGCGGAAATCAACGCCGTCCTGAATGTCGCCGACAGTGGCGACATTGTTTGCGTCCTGGCTGAACCAACCCATATCCGCGTGGATTTTTCCAATGACCTTCACGGTCGGTTTCTCGGAATCGGCGGCCTTCTTCTTTTTCTCCGCGTCGGACGACTTCTTCGCAGCCTTTTCAAGAGTGGCGACGCGTACATCGAGCGTCGTCTTTTCGTTCTTCGCGTCAGTGCCGTCCTTGTCCTGAACGTAGAAGTCAGGGTTCATCTCACCAAACCCGATGCCCACCGGCGGCAACGCCTCGGTCTGACTGGGTTTCCGTGAAGTCATCTGCGCCCGAAGCACGCGAACTTCTGCAGTCAGCTCTTGGAGTTGCTGTTGCTGCTGAGCCGCGATTGGATTGCCATACGGCGTTTGACCCCGGGCGATGCCAAGCAGGAGCGCAGGCAGAACAAGGGCGGATGTGAGCACGAAACGGATACGGCAACCGGAAATTGTCATGGCAGGCATTCATCAGTCCGTTCAGTAGGCGATTAACTGTTACTTCTATGCAACCGGCCGCGCTCCGCCTGGCACGTCCGCTAGCACTCGTGAGTCGCTATAACGCAAACAAGGCACGGGCGGTCTTTTCGACCGTCCGTGCCCTTACAATCACCGCAGTTTCCCTCACCCGGACACGCTAACGTCGCCGTTGCGACTATTAGAAGTGAACATCGAAACGCATGCCGTAGATGTCCGTATCCACGTCACCAGCCACAATTGGCGTATAACGGTTCAGATCTGCATGGATATAGTTGAACATCACGCCGCATGTAGGAGTTGAGATACCAGTTGACGCCAAACGTAAAGTCGTCGAGGTATCCGTGGTACCGGCAGTATTCTGCGAGGCCGCCGGCGCAACATCGCCAAGATCCACGTACGACCAGCGTGCCGCCACTTCCCACGCGCCGCTGCCTTTGCAAATTCCGTCAGGCGTGCAGACGCAGAAGAACGGCTCATATACTTTCTGTCGGTCAAAGTAACCGAGCTTACGGTTGTAGTTGCGGTTCTCACCAGTCAAGAAGTAACTCGCGTAGATGTAAGCGCCTGATAGTCGATGTCGCCCGCCGCGAACGGCAGGAACGGATCGACCGTCGAATTGACCCACTCCGCTTGAATGCTCAGCGCGCCATACACTAGAGCGGCTTCGGCGTTGAAGAGTTGGATGTCCGAAGCCAGAATGTTGCCGGTATCGACGAAGTTGGGAACGCTCGCCACACCGTCTTCGCGCATGCGAATCTCCGGCGTTGAGGCATAACGCGCAAAGCCGTTGCCAGTAACCGCACTTACGGAATCCGGATCGCGGTAGCTATAACCGCCGCCCAGGTGGAGAAGGTAGCGGCCTTCCGAAGGCTCGTCGTACCAAGGCGCCGCGGTCAAGCGGCCAGTGGCCGACCATTCGCCCGAGTCGCCGACATCGTCGCCGAAGTCGTCGCTACCAGTGCGGAAGGCACCGATGGCCCAAGTGCCGCACTCACCTTCGAAGTGATCAAATGTGGAGACGCCCCAGTTACGCGCTGGAACGAGTGCGTCGGGCAAGCAGCGCGTTCCATGAAGGTGGTATAGTTCGAACTCGTCAACTGTTCGAGACCAAACGGTTCCTTGAAGTGACCGGCGCGGAAGTTGTTGACGTACGGCAGCTCGGAGATGCCCCAGTACACGTCGGTGAACGACGGCCGACCGGTGCCGCCAAAGTCCATCTCGATGCGATAGTTGGTCACTTCGAAAATGGTGCCTTCCACGCCGATACGAGCGCGGCGGAAGTCGGCGCCATCCTGAATATCGCCCACGACCGCGCTGAGAGCGGCTCCTGGTCGAACACTGCCACGTCGGTGTGAATCCGCCCGCGAACTTTGATGCTCGGTTTCTCTGCGTCGGCAGCCTTCTTCTTTTTCTCTGCGTCGGAGGCCTTTTTGGCAGCCTTTTCCAAGTCGGCGACCCGCGAGTCGATCGACTTCTTCTCCTTCTTAGCGTCCTTGCCGTCCTTCTTGGCGTCCTTGCCGTCCTTGTCCTGAACGTAGAAGTCAGGGCTGACTTCGCCGAAGCCGATGCCGACCGGCGGCAACGATTCGGTCGTTTCGCCTTGCACCGAATTCATTTCAGCGCGAAGCGATCGGATTTCATCCTGCAGCATGTTGATCTGCTGCTGCTGGCTCGCGACCGAGTACGTCGGCTGCTGACCCACTGCTCGGCTGCTCAATCGAGACGACCACCAGGCCGCCCGCGAGCAAGAGGGTGCAAACACGCGTATAGTAAGCGTTGCATTGGTCCGTTCATCCGTTAACGAAGGTCGGTGAATCTTATGAGTTGCCAGGCCGGGCATCCGTGCCGACCGGAGTCGCACGCCTAGCGGCTCGCCGGCATAAAAGCCGAGAGCAGTGGGTTGGGCTTCTTTCGCGTGTTCTGCCTGCCGGCCTGGGGCGGCATCGGCGGCATCGGGGCGTCGGAAGGAGGCGCCGCGGTCGGCAGGTCCATCGGAACACCCGGTAACGGCATCACGCCATCGGCATTGGCACAACCTCCATTGGAGCATGCGCCATTGCCGCATCCGCCGTTACCGCAGCAGCGATCGCAGACTTCTTCGATGATGCACTTGGGAACCTTGATGATCTTCACCTCTTCGGTGCGAATGAGTTTCTTTTTGGTGCGCACGCAGCATCCGCACGGCAAGCCCCACTTCTTCTTGTGGCAAAGGCAACCGCCGATGTGCTTCTCGCAGTGACCACCACAGCAATCGTCGCAGCACTCGTTGCAGCACTCATCGCATTCATCAACGCGGCAATGCGGGCTGGGCCCGGGGATGCAGAAGTCTTCGCACTCGCACTTCCAGACGACCTCCTTGACTTCCTTCTCTTCCCATTCCCAGCGGCAGACTTTCCGCGTGGGGCAATGGCAGCCGCAATTGTCGCAGCAGCCACCATGATGACCGGCAAGACTTTGCGCTGACGAGGGGAACAGCGTGAAGGAGCAGCAACAGCGACAGTTTCTTCATGGTCCATTCCTTGTTGTGAAGCGCATCATTGCCCGTCGCGTCGCCGCGCATCGATGCGCATTGCGACTGGCTTGATCAATCATCCATGGATTCAGGTGAAATCCGCCATGAGCATGTCATGGCGGAGGAAAACAATCTGTTGTCGGTGGGAAGCGGGCAGGCACTCTTGGCGACCGGTATCGGCCGCGCGGGTCAGCAGGCGGGTAGGCGTGAAGCACAAAGGCTAACCTCTGCCGCACGCCATACATGCCGTATCGGCTATAGCGCTCGGCACGTTTATTAGGCATGAAGCATTTACAGAAAGCTAACAATTAACTCATCTCCGTATCGTCCGCGGCTGGTTAAACCGTGCGGATCAGAATGAGTCGGGAGAATGGCGAAACACGCCGAGCAAGGCAGACCTTAACGCCTGGGTTGTGTTTGTTGGGCTGATTTGGGCTCAGTCCCACCACCACGCTGCCAGCGGCAGATTCTTGGCCTGCGACTCGCGACGATCCGAATTGAGGGCGCCATCGGCGTCGATCTTAATCGCTTCCGCCTTCACGTAGCGGGATGGATCGGCCGCAACGCCGCCGCTGATTCCGACGACGATGTGTTTTGCATGAGCGACTCGATGCGCGATGACGGTGTCAACGCTCTTCGGTGCTACGTCCAGCGCCACCTGATAACGCGTTGAATCGCCAAAACAGCCCATCTTCCAATCGACCCTTTCGGGCAGCCGCTCGGTCTTAATTAAGGCGGCAACCAGCGCCAGATCGAAAATGTTTCGCAAGTCGGCATACACCAGGGTACCGTTCGCAGAGCCGATCGAAGTGTTCGGTAAAGCTGTTGGTAAATGCCTGATTGGCGGGCGAGGCTTCGCCGGTATGCACGCGTTCGCCGGTCATCGTCAAAAGCTCGTTTTCGCTCAACACGCGCACGCCCTGGCCGCGAATCTCATAGGCGTTCCGCTCGGGCGTGGCGGTCACAGCGTCGTAGTTCATTGTGAACCACCAGCGCAGCACGTCCATGGGAGGCGGCGGTCCATTGGGCTTAACAACCAACGAATCCAGATAGTTCTTCACGCCCAAAACGCCCTCTTCCAAACCCAACCCGACGAGTTTCATCCGGTAGTCGGCTTCGACGATTACGCGCGCTGCGCGGTGCGCGGGATCGATACCGTAGATCTCGATGTTTTGCAGGCCCAGTTGTTCGCGAATTCGCCTTTGAGCCAACTGTGCGCTGGCCGGGCTTCAGCGGCGATTTGTTGCTTTCGGCGACAAACGCTTTCGTGCGTGCGAGGCCCTCCTGCGTGGGTGTGATCGAGCAGCCGAATCGTCCGCCGTTGTCGCTGATGAAATGCCGCAACATCACGATCAAATCGTCTAGTTGAAGAACCGGCTGTCCGGTTTCTCGGTTGAGCAGGCGGCCTTCGCGGTCCTCCTTCCAATCACCGGCGGGACCGACTAGCACGATCTCTTGCTGTTCTGGATAGACAAGGACATATTTGATGCGATAAAGCCCGGCCAACGTTCGCATCTCCTCGGTTGGCTGCTTTCCATCAATCAGTCGCCGCTCCAAGATGTTTCTCGAGCCGCGAAAGCGAAACTTTTCGGAGCTGCGACGTTTTAGCTGCCGCCGCCGGCGTTTCACCGAGCCAGCGGGCGCGGCGGCGCATTGCGGCAAGTGCTCCCGAACGATCAACGCCGAGCGCTGGTCGCAATGTGCCTTCGGCGTCGCAATGTACGCCGCCTTCAAACGGCTGGACCGAGCCGGGGCCGCCGACGGTATCCCAGGATGTAGGGGCGATCGTGGCAGTAATCAAATCAATCAATGCGTCAAAATCTGCCTGTGTGCCGCCCATCGCGCATCGTTGATGTGGTCGGCTACGGGCAATCTGGCGGTACGTTGCGCCGCGAACGCTTCCGTCATCAATCTGGCTCGCGGTTAAAAGACCGGACTGCGAGGCGCCGGTACGAGCTTGTGTCGCGGCAAGCGATGCAAGCCGGCCATCGTGCGCCTGTCCGCGTTCGAGGGCCAATGCGGAATTCATGGCCGGGGCGAATTCTCCGGCGGCGAGCTGCTCGCGAAATTGAAGTTCTTCCAGAGCGGGTTCAACGGCGCCAACGTGAACCGGCCAGGTTGCCGCTACAAACGCTGCGAATGAAACCGCCGCCACGAACGCTCGACGAATGGCTCGACTGCGCAACATGAGACACCTCCGTTGTTCTCTGATTCCGCCAGCCAGACGAGGCATTCAGCATCGCATAGCGGAACACGGGGCGTCAACTATTTTGTTGCGAGAGGTCAACTGCGCTCGGCAAGTGCAATGAAAAACGGCTTGGGCGAACAATGTCGTCGCCCAAGCCGTCGAAGTTCATCCCTTTGAGGCGAAGTCATTCGGACTCGCCCATTGGTTATACAGTTTCCGGCTTAGTGGCAGCCGCAGGCCGGCTCGGCGCCGCAGCCCGGTTCGCAACCGGAGTCGCAGCAGCCGTGGCCGCGATGGTGGCCGAACAAGCCACCGAACAATTTGCCGTGGCGGCGGTGACCACAACCGTGATTGCAACCGTGGTCGCAACCGCAGGTGGGCTCCGGAGCGCAGCAAGTCGGTTCGGCGGCACAGGTCGATTCGCAGCAGCCGTGGCCGCGATGGTGTTTGAACCAGCCGAACAGACCGCAGTGACGGCGATGGCCGCAGCCGTGATCACAGCCATGGTCGCAACCACATGTGGGCTCTGGCGCAGCAGGTCGCTTCAACCGGGGCGGCGCAGACGGGCTCGGCGCAGCAGGTGGCCTCGTGGCAACCGTGGCCGCGATGGTGACCGAACAAGCCGCCGAACAAACCGCAGTGACGGCGATGGCCACAGCCGTGGTCGCAACCATTGTCGCAACCGCAGGTCGGCTCTGGAGCACAGCAAGACGGTTCGCAGCAGCCGCCGTGGCTCCGATTGAACACGTTGAACGCCTTCGCGTCCGCCGCAGCGAACACGATCAGCCCGGCGAACAGGGCCACAGACAATGCAATCCGACGCTTCATGGAAGTTACTCCTGACTAGGGGTGAACCATTTCCGCCAATCCGTCTGCCGGGATCCCTTGTCCCACGGTCGTTTTGCCGGCGGAGTCCGACGGCCTCGGCAAAACGATCGGATTTGGCAGAAGCTTCTTGGCTAGTCCTATCCGTGCTATCGGCCGCACCAAGACCCTGGCTTAGCTGCTTTGCGTCATCGTGTTGTTTTCCGTCAACACTCCGGTCTTCTTATTCCGGAAAGTCGCCGCGTGACGTGCGCGCTTTACCGTTTGGCTTGGCGCGGTTGTGAGGATGGAATCCGCACCGATTCCAATCGCTAAGCGCGTCGGGCGAGAGAGTCCGCTTTACCAGAGATCGACGAGGTCTACTTTTTTGTCGCCATCGTTAAAGCCTGCAGATACGGCACAGGCAGACTTCCCAGTGCGTTAAGCACCGTGCCCCCGGCCGTGAAACAGTGGGTCACCCAGTCGGGTTGGCCGTATTTTTCCAGAGCCTTTCCGCCTTCGCCCCCGCCGACGTACACGGCGACGCCCTCATCTTTGAGTCGCTTAAGCTGCGGAATGAAACGTCTCGTGCCCTCTTCGAAGCGAGGGTCCTCGAACATTCCAAACACGCCGTTGTAAAACGCGACCGGTGGTTTGGTGGTGCCCAACTGCGGGCGGACCGTTTCGAGAAACTCGCCGAGTTTTCGCTCGAATAGCTCGCTGGTCTTCGGCCCCACGTCGAATTGCTGATCGGTCGGGCCGAGCGTGTCGGCGGTGCGGCCGTCTTGCAGGACAGAATCAACGGGCAACACAAACTGAATCCCCTTCTTGCGGCCCTCGGTGATCATTCGTTTGGCTTGTTCGACGCGCTCGGGTGGAATGTACCAAGGTTGCTTTGTGTTTGCCCGGTCTTCGGCCAAGCCAAGAGAGTATTGTCGGCCTTCCAACTCGGCGGCGGCCTTGCGCAGCGCCATCGCGAGCGAGCCAGCAACGAACACCCAGCGAACGGTTCCGCGATCGATCATCGCCTGCAAGTCGTCGAGCTTGTCAACTTTCAGTCCGCTGAAAAAAACGAGCGAAGCGCGCAGGCACTCCTGCATCGGTCCATCAAACTCGCCGGCGACATATTTCCCTAGCGCGACTCGATCCATCGCAGCGGGCACGATCGTCGAAGAGCTATCGAGGCTGCCTGCCGAAAGCGCCTCGTTCACGTAAACTTTCGCTACCTTGGCTGCGAATTCGTTGGCAAATGTTGCAAGTCTCGGTGTAAGCGCCGGCAGATCGTCCGGCTTCGCATCCCACAGCAAACGCTCAATCTCGTATTGCCTGGTATTTTCCAGCACCAGCACGCTACCAGGATTCGCAGCCGCTATCCGCTGCGTGATTGCGTCTGGAATTGTCTGGCTCGGTTCATGCCACCAGTCGCTAAGCAGCGGCACATCCTGGCCGAGAAGCTCCCCGATCCGCCGCGCGACGGCGGCCAACGAACCGTCCGGCTTGCGGCCAATGTGCCCGAATATCACCTGCTTCCAGCCGTGCGAGATGCCGAACTTGAGCGTGTCAACCATCGACGAGAGGCGCTCGTCGTCATCGCCGATTTTTGGTCCCGGCTTGGCGTCCACGTCACCGCGCACCAGCACCGGCGTACCGCGCGGCACGTTGGACAGAGTTTCCAACCGCGGAATCGATGAAAGGTAATCTTGGAGAGTCCATTTCGGTGCGGCGGGGTTCGCATTCAGCAACGTGCGGCACCAGCCGAGCATCTTCTGGGTGGAAACTTCCATTGGTACTCTCCGCTGCTGAGAATTCTGTGCGCGGCCTGATGTCCAGCGGCCTCACAGAATAGCAGAAGCGCGGCGGCTTGTGCAGCGGCGCGCACCGAAGTCGTTGGATCAATTGGGCTTCGGCGCTTTGCGTCCTTCGACGATCCAACGCAGAAGGTTAAATTCAAGGTCGTACACCTTCCGCATCTGCTCGTCGGGGACAGTGTCGCCGGTCACGCCCATGTTGAGGTCGCTAAACCGCGTGCCGAAACCGACCACGTAGACCGCGCCGTCGCCGTGGCGAGTCCATGCG
Organism: Pirellulales bacterium; assembly: GCA_963829655.1. Taxonomy (GTDB): domain Bacteria; phylum Planctomycetota; class Planctomycetia; order Pirellulales; family JALHPA01; genus JBBDYH01. The sequence goes on along the minus strand of CAWHJG010000002.1, from coordinate 1,412,889 downwards.
CCGACCGTTGCCTTCGCGACGGTGGCAAATGGCTCGCCGCCGTTGACAACAATTGACTTCTCCAACGGAACACCGCCCGACAGTTGATCGCTAGTTAACGTGCCGGCCAAGGAGGACTCCTCGTCGAGCGCAAATCCAAAGCGTTCAAGCAGCGCGTTGCCGGTCGATACGGATGAGTTGTCACCGCGGTTCTCGGCGGAGTCGATCACCAATAGCTTTCCGCCGTTGCTCACGTATCGCTCCAATCGCTCAAGATATTCAGTGCTCGGCACTTCGCGCGGATAAGTGATCACGAGCAAGTCAGCCGGCGCGAGCGACTCGCCGCGCTGGGGCCGCTTGAGGAAATATCCGAGCCGCAATACCCACCGCTCGAAGATGCCAAAACCGTCGCGCTTGCCATCGATGAAGCTGCCGTCGGGAAGTTTTCCGCTGCTCATTTCCTGATCGAAATACACCCGCGTAATTCTGCTTTCGTCGGTCTTTGGCATCGGCATTTGTGCAGCGTGCACCGCGGAACGGCAGACGAGCTCGCGGCGAACGTGCCGACGACCACTGCCAACAGCGCGACCCACGAGCCCGACCAACCGCGGACGAGCCAGATAGCGGCGATACCCAGCGCCCCAGCCAGCGTGAACAGAATCAGCCGAGGATTCGCGATCGAATCGCTGTGGTTGAGCCACTCGACCATGCCCAGCATCAGCTCCGCCTTGCCCGGCTGAAAGGCGCTGAAGTTGGACAGAATCGTCGAGTCGGCGAATGCCGCCACGCGTCCTTCGCCGTGCCGCGTGGACCAAAGCTGCACAAAAGCGCCGTAACGCATATCCGGTCGCCATTCGACTTGCGGGTAGTAGTTGTCCGCGTGATAGTCGGCCGGCAAGCTCCACAGGCCGGTTGAGCGGATCGCGGCGCGTCCGCTCGAGCTGCCTGGGTCGATCGATCCTGAAGTGGCAAAGTTCAGCCGCGGCATGTACTGCACGATTGGATGTGGCGTCGCGGGTGGTTCGTAGGCCTGATCGAAGACCGAGGCGATGCCGAACAGACAGTCGTGCCGGAACTGAAAGCCGAATTCGCGCGCCACCGAGTTCAAATGCCGTCCGGTGCCGAACACGTCGGTATGCTCTCCGATCAATAGCAACCCGCCGCCGCGCTCGACGAACCGCTTGATCGCTTCGATCTCTTCCGGTTCGTAGTCGAGCGTGGGAACCTTCAGCACCAGACAATCGAAATTGCGCAGTAGGGAGTTGGTGATCCTCGGCGACATGAGCGACCGGCGCTTTTGCGCACCGTCGCGGTCAGGATGCTCGAGCCGCGTCATCTCAAAATAGTGCCCAAGGTACTCGTAGAGGCAGTAGTAGTTGTACGCCGACTCCTGCCCGTACCAGTCGGTGTCGTAGGGACGAATCGTCGGCTCCCAATGCATCTCGCGCAGTGTGCGGATTCTTGCCGATGTGAAGCTCGTCTATCAGCACGCGCCCGTCCTTACGCGTGCCCACGGGATCCCACCACAGGCCAAAGGTGGCACACAGGCTGCCAAGTGCGGCGATGCGCCAGCGCCGCAGCCGGTCGCCACAAAGGCTGTGCAGCTTGTCCAATTGAGACAACAATCGCGTGGCCCGCAGGCCAGCTCACGAACCGCCACGACGCCAACACCGGCGGCAAGAGCAACACGCCTAACAGCCACGGCTGCCAGAAAAGGATCATCGCGTCCGGATCGGCGTCGTAGTCAAGTCGCAGCCCCAGATGCATATAGGCCGCAATCACCAAACCCGTGCGCATCGGCAGCCAGAGTGCCATCACGACGCTAAGCGCTCCGATGCGTTTTGCAATGGATACCCAACGCTCGTGAGCCGGCGCGCGACCACGCCGCCAGCGCGATGGCGACACACCCGCCGACAAAGTAACACAGCGAAACCGGATCGACGAGCAACTCCCACGTTGCACCGAGCCGGTGGACTTCGCGCATCGAATGCACCGAGACCGTTGAGTCGAACACACCGGAATCGAGCGACAGCAACTGGGTGACCGCGCCGACAATATGTGCCAATACGTACGGGAGCTCATGGGAACGCGATGTTTGTGCTTCGTAGAAGCCGATCGCGCACAACTGCGCGAGCATCACCGCACCGGCCGCAATGAGCGAATTGCCGATTTGCGGAACGATTTGCTCTGCACGAGGCGCCGCCAGAACGACCAGACCGCCAAGCAGGGCGAAACACGCGGCGAGCGCCGGAGTTTCGGGCAATCGATCGAACGGGATCATCCCGATGAACAGGCCAAGAGCCAGAATCACCGCCGAAACGGTGGCAATACGGCGATCGACAAAGTCGCGACAAGATTGGACCAACACACAAGCTGCCCGCCCCAGCCAGCACCGCCCAAACCCAATAATTCGCCGGTTGATAGTAGCTCAATCCAAACAGCCACGACGCCGAAAGCAGCGCGATGCCAATCCAAGGAACCATCAGTCAGGCTCCTTCGCATTGGCCGCACTCGCGTCGCTGTCTGTTCCATTGACCGCCGGCTCCGACGGCTTCACTGCGGGGAGATCGAGTTGCGGTGTAGGTTCCGTCGAGCTGTCGGGCGTCTCCGATGGACTCGTGGGGATGATTTGCGGTTTGGGCGGCACCCAAACAGGTTCATCCGCGCGATCTTCCAGCAACGACAGGAACCATCGCCAGAACACGGCATTTTCGCGCATGCCCTCGATCGGCCATCCGTTGACGTCTTCAAGGTTCTTGTTCATCGCAAAGCCGGTATCGCCGATCACAGCGACCATGCCCTTTTCGTACCGCGTCAAACCGATCAGCAGGTGATCGGGGTCATAGAACGCGACTGTGACGGTGCTGTCGCGATGCGGCGTCCGCACACGCATCGGCCAGGCTGCGTGAAAACGCACAAAATTGGCATAGTCCGCCGTCGAGAAGAACCGAGTTTTTAAGTGACCCAACGGGGTAGGTTCCGGTGTTTGCAAGCGGTCGCGCGATTGCGAAGCCCATTGATTCTGCGGGTGATAGACGTCGGGTGCATATTCCCCGACTTCGTAACCGAACTCTTCAAGTAGCGGGCGAATCGCACCACTTTCGTCATAACCGGCGGTGACGATCCAGATTCCCCCGCGGCCGATAAACTGTTTGAGAACGGCTTCTTCCCGGGCGGTAAACGGTCGTTGAGTGCCACCGACACCAGCAACCGCGCCTTGATTCCCGGCTCGCGTCCTGGTTTCGGATCGTTGTCCAGAAGTCGATCGGCGGTGAATTCCGGCAGCGTGAGCGTGAGATAATTGTTTCTCATCAACGTCAGCTCCAATCCCTGGATACCATCGAACCGCAGCGATTCCTCGCTGAACGTTTCCAGATGCGAGGTGTCGATATACGCCAGGTTGTTGCCGTGCTTGGCGACGGCTTCTTCGATGTCCTTGGGAGTGCCGCCGATCAAATCTGGCTGGCTCGCTTGGTTGTCGGCGTCAAATGAGCGGATTGACCTCCCGTCGGGTACGACACGGTTACTATTCGCGGTGAGTGCCACCGCAATCCACGTAGAAACGGCCAGCGCCGTCGAAATAGTTGCGATTAGAATCTCGGAGGGCGCTGCCAAGAGCACACCGGCGATCAGAATCAACAACAGCCCGGCGACAATTGCCGGCGCTGCATTCTGGGGCGTGTGCTGCGGCGCCGCGAGGTAGGCCAGCAATCGACTCGTAAACGGGTGCGCGCTGATGTTGACGCCGTTGGTTATTGTAGACGTGTCGCCAAATACAACCACGCGCCCGCGACCGAATCGCTTTTCCGCGGCGAGCACCAGGTCGCCCAAGCGTTCGCCGCTGTTGTACAGGCTGTCGCCCATGTACGAGCCGTGCCCTTTTTCGTCGTCGATGTTGCCGATGTCGCCCTTGCCGTAGCGTCCGATCAACAGCGGCCGCGACATGCGGTCCGGTTCGATCGACGCGCCGATCACTGCGCCGAAAGCGTTCCGTTCGTCACTAATCCCCGCCGTCGCAGGGTGCGAAATCGTACCGTACGATTGAAGCCAGCCTCCAACGGCGAACTCCGCAGAATCGAAGGCGATCCCCATTCCAAAACGCTCCAGCAACTCGTTTACGCGAATCGCGTTTTCTTCTTCCCCGGCCCACGCGTCGCCAGTCACGGGCATGCGCGTCTTGTCTTCTTCAGCGGCGAATCGCTGCGCTTCGAGTTCTTTCGAAACACCATCGACGATCGTGTGCTCGCCCATCACCAACAGCGATCCCCCCTCCTCGACAAACTGGTGTATCCGATCGAGCTGCGACCGTTTCCAGCGACGATTAGGGTAGAGCAGGATTAATACGTCGGCGTCGGCCAGGTCGTCTACGGCGGCGATCTTGTCACCGTCCGCGTTGACGTAAGCGGGCGTGAAAAGCTCGTCGGAGAGGCTGAAGTTCATGCCCAGACTCTCGACGTACGGCCGCAGCATGCCGTACATGCCGATCGAGAGCCGGCCGAAGTTCATGTTCGATTGCATATCGCCGTATTCGGCCTTCAGCCAATTCAGAAATCCGCGTTTGTAGGCGACAATGTTCTTGCCGCGATATTCGCCCGGGCCTGTGGCGTAATGCGTGACAAACGCGAGGACGATGGATAGCGCCGCGGCAATCGCGATTGCCGGCGGCGAGGCCATGTGACGTCGCAAGGCCGCGATCCTGCGCCCGTCGCGCCGCAGCAACATTGTCCGCCTTTGAGATTCCCGCAGCTTCCACACGATACAATTGCCCTCTTTTTGAGCCGATCACGGACAAAACAACCATTGCGATTGGCAGTTGCAGAAGCATTGCCAGCGCGGGCAGATTCCATGGAATTGCCGCTAGCAGGAACGCATCCCACGTGTACGGCGAACGGCGGCCAGGCAATTGCATTTCCTGCATGTAGGCCGCTTCCACATCGGTCTTAATCGCGTTGAAAAAATCATCGTGCGCGGCTGGGGGTGTACGTTCCGGCAAGCGACCGGTCTTGACGATCGATGCGCGTAGTTCGTCGCTAGGCTCGTCGATCGTGGTCGCCAACGGAGTGACTGCCGCGCCGCGTTGGCTTAGAATTCGCGAACGGTCCGCCTCGGAAATCATCTCTAACTGCCGGGTGCGCTTCATCGAACTGGCAGTGGCCACGATTCGTTCGCTGTCGGAGAGGACGGCGAGAAATAGGAACTGAGCAAGAATCACCGAGCCGACCGACACAAGTCTGGCCGACCAACTTACACCGCGCGTCAGGAATAGTGCGCCAACGAGCACGGCCATCACCACGAGAAAATCCAAGCCGGCGAACGTGGCGCCGATGTTCAGCGATTCGCCGGTGGCCAGGCCGCCCGCGTGGCCGATTACGCCCGAGATGACGTCACACGCATGCCAAAACGCCGCGCTTGAATACTGTGCGAAGCGAAAGATCGCCAGCGCTGCCGCGGCCTGCGCACAGCAGGATGACCCGTCGAGACGGTCCGGCTTGCGCATGGGAGAGCGCCGCCAACACCACCGGGGCCGCAAAAAGATTGACTGCCTGAATCGACGAGGCCGTCATCAATACCGCGGCGATGACCGCGGCCACTACCGAAACCCGTTGCCATAGTTCTGTGCCGCGCGGCCAGGCCAGCACGACCGCGCCACCCAGAAGCAGCCAGGTAATCGCATGCCGTAGGCCGTGAGCAATAAGACCGGTGGAGCCCGCGGCGATCCATGCCGCCGCCAGTCCACATGCGCCGCCGGCAATCAACCACGACGATGGCCGCGAAGTCCGTGCATCAGAAATCGCCATCGGACCGGTGCTGGCGAGAATTGGTTTGGCACTCGCTCGATGCATGGCGTGCCGTACATCCGGTCAATCGGCTGGAAAACAAAAAAAGTGGCGGACAACGGGAAGTCATCCGCCACTATTGAGGTTACACAAGCAAACGACAAAACACTACGCCTGCCGCGGCGGCAAACGCGTTGCCGCGGTCGGCACTTGGAACTTCCCGCGAACCGCGACTTGCGGTGACAATACACGGCCGGTTTGCAACGATACACCCGCGGGATCCACGGTGCAGACCGTGCCTGGCGGCGGGCAGACCGTCAAAGGCGTCGGACACTGCGTCTGCGTTATGGGACACTGCGTCTGCGTGGTGGGGCACTGCGTGTCTGCCACTGGGCACCGCGTGACCAACGCCGGACATTTGGTAGCGTTCGACGGACAAAGTGTATCTGCAATCTCAGAGCATGCCGTTACCTGCGGCGGGCAGCTCGTACTTACCGGGGGGCAGCGAGTCGCAGCCACCGGACAAATGGTGAGGACGGCTGCAGTTGGGCATTCCGTCGGAACGACGACGCAGAACGATACCAGCGGCGGGCACTTTGTCTGAACCGGTGGGCATCTCGTGTCTGCCACCGGACACCGCGTTTGCGCCGGCGGGCACTTAGTTTCGGCCGTCGGACAACGCGTCTCCAATGTCGGACAACGTGTTTGCTCGGCCGGGCATTGCGTGGCCGCGGGGCCCGCGCAGATCGTCGCCAAGCCCGGACAATCGGTCTGCACCGGCGGGCAACGTGTGTCGGCCGTCGGGCAGCGCGTGTCGATCGGAGGACACCGAGTTTGCTGCGGCGGGCATTGTGTGTCGATCGCCACGCACTCCGTCGGTATCGGCGGGCAGCGCGTTTCCGCTACCGGACACAATGTCTGCAATGGCGGGCACCGCGTTCGAACCGGAGGGCACCGCGTCTCTTCGACAGGGCACCGAGTAGCGAATGCCGGACATTTCGTCTGCGACACCGGACACATCGTATCCGTGGCTGGACAACGTGTGAGCAACGGGGGACACGTCGTCTCGACTACAGGGCACCGCGTCTCACTTGGCGGGCAAGTCGTCAAGCTTGGCGGGCACTTCGTCTCGCTCGCCGGGCAGAACGTCTCCACGTTCTGGCACAGGGTTGCAAACGGCGGGCAGACCGTTCGCTCGGCGGGACACAATGTCTCGCGCGGCGGACACACTGTTTGACTCGGCGGGCAGCGGGTCTCCGTAACCGGACACCGCGTCTCTGCCACCGGACATCGCGTCTCCCTCGGTGGACATCGAGTTTCGGCGATTGGGCATCGTGTCTGAGATACGGGGCAAATGGTTTCGCCCGTCGGACATCGTGTTTGAATCGGCGGGCATCGCGTTTCTGTCGGCGGGCACCGCGTTTCCGCCACCGGACACCGCGTTTGGAAGATCGGGCATCGTGTTTCGCTCGGCGGGCACCGCGTTTCTGCAATCGGACATCGCGTCTCGCGGGGCGGACACCGAGTCTCAACCGTTGGGCACCGTGTTTCAAACGACGGGCACTCGGTATTTGACGGCGGGCAACGAGTATCCACCACCGGGCAGCGTGTCTGTACCGGAGGACATTGAGTGTCGCTCGGCGGGCATCGCGTTTCCGCCTCAGGACAACGCGTTTGCCGTGGGGGACAACGCGTCTCGACCGGCGGGCAACGCGTCTCGCCTCCGCGGCAAGCGGTGACCCTCGGTGGACAACGTGTCTCAGCCGCCGGGCAAAGTGTCTGCACCGGCGGGCACCGCGTCAGCCGCGGTGGGCAGCGAGTTTCCGTCGCCGGGCAAAGTGTCTCGATGACCGGACATCGCGTGAGCCGGATCGGGCACCGAGTCTGTACGGCGGGACAGCGCGTCGGGAGTGCTGGAAACACCGTCGGGCGCGGATCAATCGGACCGCCTTGGGCGAGTTCAACGCCATTTAGCGTTGTGTAGCTCGCGTCATCGGCTGCCTGTGCCGACGTGCCGAGCAACGAACAACCACACAGAACCACCCCCAGGAAACAAAGCAAATGTCTACACATGAATGCTCCTCCTGAATTGGCCTCCCCCTGACGGCGGCTTGCCATTTTGGACCGATCGGCCCGATAGATTCTCAAGTCCCACTTGCCCGGGACGGCCCCGGCCATGACTCTAGCGAGAAACCATGCAGGCGTCAACGAAAATGCATGCAGATTGTGGCAAAACAATAGTTGGGCTTGGAAATAGCCATTTGGAGCGTTATCCGGCAACGGTTGGAACGTCGCCGCAGTACGGGGTTTTGTTAGTCAAAACTGTATAGCCGACCGAATTTTGCGCGAAGATGTTGGATTAGCGCCTCGTGCGAGAGCGGCCGACCGCTTACCCGTTCGACGAGCTCAGCGGCGGTAAATCGCCGCCCCTGAGAATGGATTTTGTCCAAAAGCCATTGCCGCAGTGGATGAAACGATCCCTGCCGAAACGCTGCATCTCCCAATTCCTGGTTTGCCGCTGCAAAAAACTGCGACGCGTATAGGTTACCGAGCGAATAGGTTGGGAAGTATCCAACGAGTCCCGCGCTCCAATGGATGTCTTGCAACACTCCGTCGGCGTCACTCGGTGGCGTCAGACCAAGGTACTGCCGATACTTTTCGTTCCACGCCGCCGGCAAACTAGCGACGGCAAGCCCGTCGTTGATCAGCGCCAGCTCTAACTCAAATCGAATCAAAATGTGCAAGTTGTAAGTCACTTCATCCGCTTCCACACGAATGAGCGAAGGTCGAACATCGTTTATCGCAAAATAGAATTCATCCAGCGGCACGTCGCACAGCGCGTCCGAAAAAGCCGCTTGCGCAAGCGGGTAGAAATATTCCCAAAACGACTGGCTGCGTCCGACGAGGTTTTCCCACATGCGGCTTTGCGATTCGTGAATCCCCAGCGAAATCGTCATGCCAGTAGGCAAGCCGTACTGGTCGGAAGGCAAGCCCTGCTCATACAGGCCGTGTCCCGCCTCGTGAAGGATGCCGAAAAACGCTTCGTTGAAATGCCGTTCGTTATAGCGCGTTGTGATGCGGCAATCGTTCGGACCCGTCTCTGAACAAAACGGATGCGCTGTGACATCGAGGCGGCCGCGCTGAAAGTCGAATCCGATTTGCGCCGCAATCTGTCGGCCAAAGCGCTGTTGCTCCGCAGTGGGATAATGCCGCTGAAGAATCCCAATATCCCCTTGGCGACCGCTTTCGCGAATCGCCGCAACAAGCGGCACAAGTTGATCGCGCAGCGCCCCAAGCACGCTTGCAACCTGCGATGTCACCGCGCCGGGTTCGTAGTGATCCAAAAGTGCGTCGTACCGGCACCCGCGATAGCCGAGAGCGTCCGCCTCGTCGCGTTTCAGGCCGATCATCTTGCTGAGAATCGGCGCGAACAATTTGAAGTCATTGTTCTTGCGCGCGGCGACCCAGCATTGCTGACCGAGGACCGACGTCCGCGCGATTTCTTCCACGAGCGATTGCGGCAAGCGGATCCGCTTGTCGTATTCCCGCTTCAGTTCGCGAATTACCGTACCGGAATCGCCGTGGCGATCCTTCGCCAGCTCGGTCTCGGCCAATTGCGAGAGCCATTCGCCAAGTTGCGGGTCCGTCTCGCGGCGGTGAATCATGCCCGCTAAAAGCGTGGCCTGCTCCGCGCGATACTCGCCGGCGGCCTCGGGCATCATCGTCCGCTCGTCCCACGCGAGTAGCGAATCAATCGCGCCGAGCATCGCTGTCTCGCGGCGATGACGGCACACGCTTTCGTAGATTTCAGCAGCGTCGGGCATTTGATGCAGACGATGGGAGTTGTGTGCTCAGCGCGCAGTGACATTGCAAGCTGCACACATAGTAACGGCCCAAAGAAGCGTCGCAAACCAGGGTCGGTTTGCGGGTAGGCTAGAGCAGCTTGGACTATCTGATTCCCAGGTTTCGCTCAACCTGTTGGGCCTCGGGCGACACCGTGCCAAAGCTGCTCCCTCCGTGCGGAGCGCGGTATTTTTCGCCCCATCGGGAGGTTTCGGTATCCCGGAGATTCGGCTCTTCCGATTGCCATGTGGCGCAGCCGCTGACGACCAGCAACCCGAGCAGGATGCAGGCCCAGTGCCTCTGGCGTCTTCCGCGACGTTTTGGCATGGTCATTGTTTGACGGCGGCGTTCGGGAAAGAATTGGGCGGGACTTTCTCAAAACACACAAATACTGTCCAGGCCAATTCGGCAGCCGGTCCACAAGGAGCGCTCCATGCTCGACGCTTTAGTCATTGCCCCCCACCCGGACGATGCCGAATTGGGAATGGGCGGGTCGATTCTGCGGATGAAGGCCCAGGGGCTGCGCGTGGGGGTACTCGATCTGACCGATGGCGAGCCCACCCCGCATGGCAGCGTTGAGCTTCGTGCCAGCGAGACGGCGGCGGCCACAGCGATTTTGGGATTGGATTGGCGCGAGAACCTGGGCCTGCCCAATCGCAGCCTCCAACACACGCTTGAGGCGCGAAAGCAGCTAGCAACGGTAATCCGCCGTACTAAGCCCCGGTGGCTCTTTGGCCCCTATTGGGTTGATGCACATCCGGATCACGTGGCGGCGACCGACCTGATCGACGCAGCGCGGTTCTGGGCCAAGCTTACCAAAACCGATATGCCCGGCGAGCCGCACCATCCGGAGCGGATCTTCTACTACTATTGCGTGCACCTGCGAGTCATCGCGCAGCCGGCCTTTGTCATCGACATCGGCGAGCACTTTGAGAAAAAGATGCAGGCGATCCGCTGTTACACCAGCCAGTTTCTTACCGGCCGAACAGAACAGCCGCCGAGGTTTCTTGACCGTTTGCGGGATCAAGCGGCGTATTGGGGCTGGGCGATCAACACGAAGTATGGCGAACCTTTCGCCTGCCGCGAGGCCGTGGGTCTGCGCGGGTTCGACACACTGATCTGAGCCGACACCATTGTGTTACGTCGCTCGAACCGGCACTGATGTCACCGGCGGAGCGATTCGATGGTACTTTTTGGGGCTGCGCTCTGTGAGAGTCGCAAGCACAATGTCCGCCAATCGGTCGATTTCCGATTGCGACATCTCCCGATAGCACGGCAGGAACACCGTTCGCGATAGCCAATCCTCCTCACAAGCGGCGCCGAGCATGTTTTCGCTCTTGGAACGTCGCACGATCGTCAGGCTATGAGCTCGCGATGCGTCGAATCCCGCCGCTCGCAACGTGCTCACGAGCGCGCCGGGATCGGGCCCGAGAACTGGAAACACCCACCACACGTTGCATGCGGCCTGCTCGCCAAGGACCGTAACGTGATTTCGAAGTCGGGCCTGCAACTGCGTCGCGCGACCACACCTCTGGCTCAAGTCCCGCTCGCGAAAGCGATCGACTCGTCGCGCCAGAAGCCGCACCATTCCTGCCGAAGGTCGCCGCCGAATTGACCACAATAACTCGTCGGCCGGGAAGTTGCGGACACTTTGACGGACGAGTTTGTCGAGGTCGCGCCCCCGCAACGTGCACCAGCGCCGTACGAGGCTGTATGCCCAACGTGTTGTGAGCAGCTTGTACACGCCGTATTTCAGTACACGCCACCCGAATTTCAGACGAGCTACCCTCGGATACGAATTGAGAACCCGGTCCATCCTCTTTCGCACCGACGGATCGCTAATGCGGACCAGTGCGCCGCCCAAGGCAGTTTGGGTCTTGATCGGTCCGAAGCTGAATAACGATACGTCGGCCTCCGATGATCCAATCCAGCTTGGTCCAGAAAAGGCCTGTGCGCAGTCCTCGACCAACCACAAGCCATTGTTTCGCGCGATCTCGCCGATCGCCTCGAGGTTGAGGCGCACCCCGAACAAATGCGCCACGAGAATTGCTTTTGTCCGCGGTCCAATGGCGCGAGCCAGCTCACCCAAATCCGGCGCCAGTGTATTTGGATCGACGGCGAGCGGTACGCACTTCAGGCCGTTGAGCCCGATGATTTGCGCCATCTCCGGGATCGTGACCGACGAAATCACGATTTCACTGCCAGGCGGAAACGCCATCGCCTGTAACCAAGCGTCCCATGCCGTTCGGACCGAAAGCGCGACCAGGCCAGGTGTCTGCTCTTTTCGCGCCGTTTGATCCGTCCAAGTTTCCTCGAGCCGCCGCTGCGCCGCGCTGGTCCGCCGGGCGTCGCGCAAAACCCAAGCGCTGCCACCAGATCGAGCCAGCCGATTTCCAGACGCCGTCGTGCCCACATGAACTATGCTCCGCTGCGTGTCGATGCTAGCACACGTAACAGTCTACCCAATCTGCCTGCCTGTTGTTTCGACATTCACTCCCCACGTGCATTCGGCGAAACGCTGGAGAGTATTGCCCCTACCTGCCGATAAAGCGACGGCCGTGGCTCTGCGCACTCACTTTGCGGCGCTAGCGGCGGAAAAAGGGGGGTGCCTTTTTCCTTGGCTCGTCTATGTCGCTCCTCCTGCGGCTTTCTGTTGGCGCCGGCGTCCTGATACTGATCGCCGGTTGCGGCATTCTCCCCGAGATCTCGCACCAGCCAACCTACCACAACCCCTTCCCGCAGCTCACCAAAGTCGCGGTCGCGCCGTTCTTCAATCTCAGCGCCGAGCCAACGGTCGATGGTCGGCAATTTGCAGACGCCTATTTCAACGCCCTCCAGGCAATACCCGGCTTTGAAGTCGTGCCGTTCACGGTGGTCGAAGAAAAGGCCAACGAGTTACACCTCTCCCTTGCCAGTCCAAGCGAGGTCCGCCAATTAGCCGAGGCCCTGGACGTAGATGCTGTCGTGATCGGCGCCGTCACCGATTTCTCGCCCTATTACCCACCACGTTGCGCTTTACAGGTTGAATGGTACGCCGCCAATCCTTGCTTTCACACCGTCCCGGCAGGATACGGTCTGCCGTGGGGCACCATTGAGGAGGAATACATCCCCAACGCGCTCGTGTTGGAATCCGAGCTGGAGCTTGCACGTGCACAGCTAAAAACGCAGATGCCCCACCCGCCGCTGATTGAAGGCGGAACACTACCCGCCAGTGAAAAGAACACGTCGAAATCCGGCAATTTATTGACCACCATTACAGCGCACCGACAGGCCGAGCGAGCGGCTGCCGCCCGAGCACAGGCGTTCGCGCGGCCCTCAGTTGCTGCGCCTCTCAGGACTGACTCCGCCCGCCGCCGCGCGTTCGCAGCGCGGAATCGAACAGATGGCGTATGTTGAAACGATCGACGGCGAGGTACCAGGCGATTCGAGACCGGATCGAGATAGTTCTGCACCGGCGCGGCGCAGCGCGCTGTCGGTGCTTGCGCCTCGCGTTCGTTCGGACGCTATATCAGCAAAACAGCCTCCACCCGAAATCGTGCCAGGCCCGCTCCCCGACCCCGGCCCCATCGGACCCGCCCCAATCATGGCGCCGGGCGCACATGCACTCGTCGCCGCGCCAATTGCGCAATTGCCGGTCGATTGGCCCGATCCGCGCGGATTAATTCCCGCCCCACCCGCGCCGGTATGTCCTGAATGCAGGCCTAACGATGAGCCTGTGCTTCGCCACACGCGCGTCTATAACGGTAATGACGTTGGTGTCACCACGGCGCTCGAGACCTACGCCTACTTCAAAGACGACGCGCACCCCGGAAGCTGGCAATCCTATCTGCAACGGAGCGACGACTTTATCCGCTTCTGCTGTCACATGCACATCGCCGAAATGCTCTCCGCCCGCGGCGGCGCCGGCGAAACACGAGTAGTGTGGCGCTGGCCGGAACGCCGATAGAAAATCTTGTCGGCGTGAAGCCGGGTTAGATACGGAGATCGCGGCGAGTCGGCTAGCACGGCTTGCACATCAGGGGAGCACAACGGACGTGTCACAGCAAGACATCAACGTGTTGGCGTTGGTCAAGGGCGACGAGCGATACATCTTTCTGTTTGACGACGACAGCCGCGCGGCAACGCTGCGCACGCTCGGCCGATTCGCCTCGAACCCTGATCTCAGCTTTAGCTGGTACGACGCGGCGGTGCTCAGCCAGAAGGTCCGCGAACAGACCTCGCACACTCCCGCGCCGCTCACGGTCAAGCGCCGCTTCAACGTGCCGCTCGCGCCGGATGTTGAAGATCGCAGCGCGTAGTCTCCGAAAGGGGGACTGGCTCCGAGCCTCAGTGAGTTCTTGTCGTGAGAGAGCAGTTGGCGGCGAGGTGCCTGTCCCCTTTTCGACATGCCTACCACTACGCCCGCTGACCGCCGAGAGCCGACCGCCGACAGCCATCCAATGCAAACGGCCGTCGCCCGCTTCTTGCAATTTCTGGCCGTCGAGCGGAACGCCTCCGACTTAACGATCAAAAGCTACCGCGAGGACTTGCAGCATCTGATGCAGTATCTTGCGGAGCAAGGTGGTTGCCCGCCGCCCGAGAGCATCACCACGCTCGACCTGCGCGGTTATCTTGCATCCCTTCAGCATTCTGGTTACGCCAAGACCACGACCGCGCGGCGCTTGGCGTCGCTGCGCAGCTTCTTTCGCTTTGGTCAGCGCGAAGGCTGGGCCACGAGCAATCCCGCTCGACCGCTGCGCAATCCGCGCAAGAGCAGAAACCTCCCGCACTTCCTCAGCGGCGACGACATTGGCAAGCTGCTTTCAGCTCCCCCGGCGAACAGTTGGGCCGGACTGCGCGACCGCGCGATCCTGGAAACCATGTACTCGGCCGGTTTGCGCGTCAGCGAAGCCGTGGGTCTCAACGACGAAGACTTTGATCGCGCCTCCAGCATCCTCCGGGTCCGTGGCAAGGGGAAAAAGGAGCGGCTCGCGCCCGTTGGCTCCTTCGCCATCCGCGCGATCGATCGTTGGCTGCCAATGCGGCCATCGCCGAAGCGCATCAGCGCTCGCATCCGTCCAAGCGGCGCCGCGCCCCTGTTCGTCAACAAGTTTGGCACTCGGCTAACCACTCGCAGCGTCGCGCGGATGCTGGAGAAGCATCTCAAGCTCACCGGCCTCGATCTGCGCACGACGCCGCACACGCTGAGGCACAGCTTTGCCACGCACCTGCTCGATCGCGGCGCCGACATCCGCAGCGTGCAGGAGCTACTGGGCCACAAGAGCCTGGTCACGACGCAGATCTACACACACGTGAGCACCGCCAACTTGCGCAGCGTCTACGAGAAGGCGCATCCCCGCGCGCGCTAATCTGTTCTGCGCGGGTCTCCTGACCCCGCACAGTCTCTCAATCCGACACCGGATCGGGATCGAAATGTTCAAAGAACGTGCAGTCGTCGTACTCAAACTCAAAGCGCGGCAATATGTCGCCAAGAATCGGCTCGCCGGCAAATACCGCTGAGTTGACCGCCCACGTATCCCGGTCCCCGCGACCGCCGTCGAACCACGTGTCTTCACTGGCAAACGTCGCATTCTCGATGCACAGCCCGTCGTTGCCCGAGCCCATCCGCACGTGCACGAGGCCATCGAATTTGGCGCGAGTGAGCTGGAGGAAATCGTCTCCGCGACCGGTGTCGATTCGCAGCGAGCCGCCGAACGTGGCTTCGAACTCGGTGTAGATTCTATCGGCGCCGTCGCCGGTGTTGAGTCGCGTGGAGCCGACGATCCGCACGGCAAGCAGCTTCACCACGTCGTCGCCATCGCCGGTTTCAATCTCCACGTCGTCGGCCACGTCCACGTTCCGTACATCCACCAGGTCGTTGCCCGAGCCACTTTCGATCTCAAGATCGTCGCCCAGGTTCGTGTCGCCGGTGATCAAGATCGTGTCATTGCCGTGGCCGGTGTCGATCTCCAGGTCGTCCGGCGCGTTCACGTCGTCCGACCGCTCGCCGACGCGCACAATGTCGTTGCCGCCGCGGAGGTGCACCTTGATGTCCCCCTCGCCGGCCACCTCGAAAGTGACCACGCCGTTGGCCACTCCGTTGATCCGTGTAGCGCTTCCGCCTGCGTCGATTCCCTGCACCGTGATCTCGCCGAACTGGTCGATCTGAATGCCGTTCGCGCGGTTGTCGCCCCAAATCTGCAAATTCCCGCCGCGATCCATGAACACGAACACGTCGCCGGCCAGCATCTCTCGCCGCTCGAGCTGCTCAAAACCCAGCCGTGATCGATTCCCGCGTATTGCCTTCCGCCTCATCGCCGCACCTCCGCATGAAAGGAAATAGGGGACTGGCTCCGAGCCGCAATACGTCAGCCTCAGCTCGCAAGGCGACTCGAAACGAATCTGCGCTGACCCCCAGACATTGCTCTCGTGATTGTGTAACGCGGCACGAGCGCAGTCAATCAATTTCAGCGTGTTGGTGAGGCCAAGTTGTGTTAGAGATTTGTTAGCGGTTTCGCCGCCGCCGGTGGAATTGAACGAAAGCTCCTAAGGCAATAGACACGAGAATAAGCACGATGCTCGATGGCTCGGGTATCGCGACGATTGACCCCTCCGGCCGCGCTACGCGGCCCATGAACAGAGTGCTGCCAGTCTCGTTGTCGCGAATCAGAAAGTGAAACGGATGGTCGGCGTTGAATAGCGTTGGCGTTGGATGTATCGCCGCACTCGTCATTATCATTTCGATTGAGGTGGCCGCTGCCGCTTCGGTCCCTTCTTCATCCAGTTCAATGAACGCCTTATGACGAACCTCGCTGATTTTTAAGGCGATGTCAGATATCCCTAAAAAGTCCGCGCTATCGCTGAATGCCGTCGGCATCCCCATTTCGGCGAGCGTGCCGCCGAGCTTCACGCCCGTTTCCAACTTGAACTTCGGCAAATAAACATTCACGTCTCGGAACGCGAGGTCGTCGATTGCCGCTTGGAGGACATCCGGCGTCAGCCCCGCTTCCAACGCCGTGAGTGCATCGATGCCGACCGGGCCCGGCGCGAAGCCATTTTGCGGAATCGCGGCGAATGGCGCAGGCGCACCAAGGACCGTTGCACCGCCTCCCTGCATTAACTTCACCTGGTGAAGGTCCAGCGGCACAATTGGTCCGGTAATGTTGATCTCCGTAGTCGTCAACCCGCCGCCCCACGCTGGTTCACCGGCTCGTCCTCCCGCCTTCGGCAGAACAATCAACATCGAGAGTTGATCCCCCTTGTACGGCAGCTCAAGCATCTGAAAGCCGCCGCCGTCGGCGTAGCGGAATCGCCCGTTCTGAAACATCGTAGGTGCGCGGATCTGCTCATTTGCATTGACAGCAAACGGCCGATCCTGCGTCGCGTTCTTGTTGAACGCGTGCTTCCAGTCGCCATTGAAATAGATGGCATTGGTCAAGATCAGGCGCGTATCCGGCCGTATCGCGCCGGAAGGAATCAGATTCTTGATTCGATCGTTCGTTTGCTCTTCCACCCAGCGGTTGATCGTCTGTCGTGAGTTCTCGGCATCGCCTACAAAATCGAGCCGCCCCAACTCCGCGCCGTAGTGGTCTCGGGTCGTGTCCAAAAACGGCTGGTGCATCGGGAAGCCGTTTTGACCCCACAAGCGGTTGGCGACCGAGAGCTGATATCCTGTGCGGTGCGGACCATTCAGATCGCGGATCAACGACCCATACGCCGAGTGCAGCCGTTCCTGCGGCAGCCCGAAATGAAACACGTGGGCAATTTCCTGCGCTGTCTGCCCACGAGCACCCGCGTGCACCATCCCGACCGCTGTCGAGATGCTATAGGGCGAAAAGATCAGGTTGCCGTTGTTCTCGGCGACCGCCTCGCTCGACCGCAGCCGATGGTATATGTCGAAGGCGAACCGATTGTTCCCCGCGACGACCGCCGGCACGTCGCCCTGTTGCCCTTTAACCGGCGATTGAATTCCAACCGCGACGAAAACCCCAACGATCGCCAGGAATCCTAGACGCATCCATGGCAAATCAGCCTTTCTGCCCCAATTCGTCTTCATCGACCTATACCCTCAGAGTATGACTCCCCCGGATTCCTAGGCCGGGAAGCTGGGACTTTGTCACGCGCGATTTTTCGAGCCCGTAGGTCGGGTCGCCTCGGCGACTCGCCTGCGGAGAGCTGTGTCTGACGATCAGTTGGTAGGTCAGGCACTCCCGTGCCTGACGATGCCGGCTGAACGTGATTCCCATCCAGGTTTCATTGGCCAACGGACATCGAATCCGCATGAACCAGCTCATACGAAATCCCCAAGTCCCTTGTTTCAGCGCCTGTGGCGATTTCGTAAAAATCCGCCAGAAACTGTTCTGTGCTATCCCGTTCCACTTCTGCTGATGGTTTACCGGGACTGAACTTGATGACTTTCGCCGCTCCCGACGCTGTCTGAGCACGATACATGGCCGAAGGCGGCTCGATACGATAGACGCGCACTTCGTCCCATTGCCTGCCGCAAGCCAAGAGTGGATTGCGATTCGCGCTCGTCGGTGACTCTCGGAGATACACACAATACCAGGCGTACTTAAACCGAAACGGGAGGATCTCAACCGAAGCGCCTTGCGAATCAAACATCTGCACGCCGCTCAACGTGCCGCTATTGGGTAGCGCTTGGAAAAGATCGGTATCTACTCCCGCCCGCAGCTCCATCGCCATTCGTTCGAAATTGACCCCGGCGCGATAGGCAACCCAATTCGGCCAAAGAATCCAATAGCCGCACGCCGCGATTGCACTAATGAGAACGACCGCCAACAGTGCACGCAAACTGAATCTGGGCGTAATTCGAATCATCGCCGCACTCTTCTTTGGCGATCGCTCGAATCGGTATGAACAGCCTACCGCACGATGGCGAATCGACCAATCGGCCAGTAGCGCAGATCTACAACGCCGACCAGCTCCGTTGTCTTGGTCGGACCGTCCGCACGTGAATCGCGCGAGCGCTCAACATTGTCACCGATAAAAAAGTACTCGTCGTTGCTGAGCTTGATGCTTTGACCATCGCGATAGCGGCTGAGTTCACGAGCGCCATCGTAAGACGCAGAATATCGAACGGCGACAATTTCCGGCGCGGTTTCTTTCTCACCGTTCACATACAGCTCGCCGTCTTCAAAGCGAAGTGCTTCTCCAGGCAGGCCGATAAGCCGCTTGCAAAAGATTACCGGATCGTCTCCCGTCGTTTTATATGCGACAAGATCCCAACGACGAGGAGTTAACCGCCGGTTGACAAAAAATCGGTCGCCGCGTCGAGCGCCGGTGACATGCTCTGATCGGGAATTCGAAACGGTTCCGTGACAAACGGCAGTATCACAAGGAAAACTACGGCAAAGTAGACCGCATTTACAAAGATATAGGCACCGAGCGGTGCAATAGAGCGCGTAACGACAGTCGAAATGCTCGCCCGGCAACGAGAAAGACGATGAATAACTGAAGGAGCAGGAGTCCAATGCCAATCGCGAGCCCCGCTTCTTCTCTTGAAAAGTAAATGCTGACAAGACTGGAGACTACGTTCAGCGCGAGAAAACCGACGGCCAGCCAAACTCCAGTCCAGAATCGAGCATTTGACGATCCAACGACCCGCGCGCTCCAAACGAGCCCTCCAGCCAGGGTCAGCAATAGGCCGCCAATTAAAGCTAAGTAGATGATAAGGCTTAGCACTAAATCGTCTCTCAGCGCCTTAGAATTCCAACTCCCCCGGCAGATACTTCGCCATCAATCCCTCGTAATACGGCCGCAATTCATCCAGCTTCGGCGGCTGCGGCGACTTCGAGTACAGATCGTAAGGATTGAACGCGCGAACCCAGGCGAACATCTCGCGGTCGCGGTCGTTCATCAGATGGTCGTACTCCCCTTCGCGGTGCGCCGCGTAAAACGAGTGATAGCGGATCATGTACAAAGCCGGCTCGGGCAGGTACGGCCGCATGATGTGATACAGATACTCGTCGTGCCCCCACGAGAGATGCACGTTCTCCAGGCCGCAGCCGTCGCGATACACGCCGCTCGCCGTCTGATACTCCGCCACCTGCGAGTCCGCGTTCTCGGCGAAAAACTCCGGGTACACGATCTTCGGCGACCAGCGGCAGCCGACCGGAAACGTGTCGCCCACCACCGCCCACTGCGGCTCGCCGAACAGGCACAGCACCTTGCCCAGATCGTGCACCAGGCCGGTCAGCACGAACCAGTCCGGGTGGCCATCGGCGCGGATCGCCTCGGCCGTTTGCAGCAGGTGATCGAGCTGCGACAGCTCAATGTCCGGGTCCGAGTCGTCCACGAGCGTGTTGAGGTACTCAAGCGCCTCCCACGGGCTCATCCGCCGCCGGTCAAACTTCAAGAATTCCCGCTTCTTCGCCAGCACAAACTCATACGTCTGGTGCTGGTGGTTCAACCGATAAAACTCGCGCACCGTGTCGCGCGCCGGCGTGTCGTAGTTGCGATACGCGTCGCGGTCCTTACTCGCGTCGGCCGGCTGGCCCTCGACCGGATACCGCGCCACGACAAAGTCTTCCCAGTCGTCGAGGCTGGCCAGCGGCGCGTGATCATTCTTACCGGCCTGTTGTGATGGCTGCATGACTTCCCTTTTGCAAAGACGCCTCATTCTAGAATGCCACAAACCGCCACACCAAATCCGCACAGCCGCTCAGCACGTATATTTCTGATCGAATCGCTCCAACTCAGGAACCGAGCGAGCGTCAGGACGGCCCTCCGCCAACCTCCTCAAACATCTTGTCTGGCTCGACCGCGGTCGCGTCGGCCATGATGTTGGCGTATACCGCCAAGCCCGACATCGCGATTAACTCCACGATCGCGGATTGATTCAGCCCGTGGCCCTGAAGAACGTTAAAATCTTCCTCGGTTAGAAATTGCGGCGTGCGCGAACATTTCAAACCAAACCGGATCATGTCGCGGAGCTTTATGTCGGGCATCCGGTCGAGGTTGTCGATGAGGCTTTCCAGCAGCTTCTGATCCACGCCCAGCATCCGGCAGCAGGCGATATGGGCCGCCTCGCAGTAGCCACATTGGCGGTCGTTGGAAATCGCAACGAACAACATCTCTTTGACGTGACGCGGAATTTCACCCAGGACCAGGACATTTCGCACCAAGTCCCACGTGCCCTGGACTGCGGTTGGGGAATGCCCTTGCACCTTGATAAAGTTCGGCGCTGCGGGGAACGACATTCTGCGGTAGAAGTCGGCGTAGATCGCCTGAACGCTGGGTGGAGCGGAATTAGGCTCGAGAATTGGAACGCGCGGCATGGGAATAAATTACGTTATCGTGCGGGCTCGCCGCAAGCGGCGTAAAGCTTAGAACTGATGTAGAAACCGCACATCGTTCTTATAAAACTCGCGGATGTCGGTCACCTGGTGCCGCCGCGCACACACGCGCTCGACCCCCAGGCCGAACGCAAATCCGGTCACCTCCTCCGGGTCGTAGCCGACGGCCGTCAGCACGTTGGGATCGACCATGCCTGCGCCCCCCATCTCGATCCACCGCGTCGCGCCGGTGTTCTTATCGACCCAGTTCATATCCACCTCCACGCTCGGCTCGGTGAACGGGAAGAACGACGGGCGGAAGCGGATATGCACGTCCTCGCCCAGAAAGCTGCTGGCGAACAGCCGCAGCACGCTCTTGAGATCGGCCATCGTCACGCCGCGATCGACCAGCAGCCCCTCGATCTGGTGGAACATCGGGTAGTGCGTGGCGTCGGCGGTGTCGGGGCGATACACGCGGCCGAGCGACACGATCCGCACCGGCGGCGGCTGCTTCTCCATCACGCGGATCTGCACCGTGCTCGTCTGGCTTCGCAACAAGAGCGGCCCGGCGTGCGACTTCTCGGCCGTCGAGAGATAGAAATTCTCCAGCGGATCGCGCGCCGGATGCGACGCTGGGATGTTCAGCGCCTCGAAGTTGTGCCACTCGTCTTCGATCTCGGGCCCCTCGGCCGCCGTGAAGCCCAGCCGGCCCATGATGTCCTTCAGCTCCTCGATCGTCTGCGTGATCGGATGCAAATGGCCAAGCACCGGCCGCTTGCCGGGCACCGTGAGATCAAACGGCTCGCTTGCCGCGCCGCCTGTGGCCGATTGAGCGCGCGACTGCGCCTCGGCCAACAGCGATTCCAGCTCGGTTTTGACTTCGTTGAAGCGCTTGCCCGCCGCCGGCTTGTCGGCAGGGGGGACTGATCCGAGGCCCTTCTGCGCGTCCTTGAGACGGCCGCTTTTGGCGCCAAGAAACGTCACGCGCGCGGCCTCGACCGAATCAGGGCCATCGGCTGATGCGAACACCGCTTTCGCGTCGATCACCAGCGCGTCAAGCTGTGCGACGAAGTCCGCAAGCGCCATCGCAGCTCCTTGCGCTAGGCCTTCGCGAGCGTCGCCTTGACCTTTTCCACGATCGCGCCGAACGCAGCCGGATCGGCAATCGCCAACTCGGAGAGCGACTTGCGATCGAGCTCGATCTTAGCCTGCGAGAGCCCAGCGATGAACTCGCTATAGCGCAGCCCGTGCTGGCGGCAGGCGGCATTGATGCGGATGATCCATAGCCGGCGAAAATCGCGCTTACGGCGGCGGCGGTCTCGGAACGCATACACGCCGGACCGGACCAGCGTTTCCTTGGCGGTGCGTAAGAGGCGGCGTCGCCCGCCGCGATAACCCTTGACCTTCTGAAATAGTCGATTGTGGCGGCGCTTGCGCTGCACCGCGGACGTAGTGCGCATCGTAACTCATCCTTCGTCTGTCGCTGCTCAAGGCCCTCGCGCGTGTAAATCGCGAGCGTTCGTCTGCCCGGCTGCGTGCGTGTCGCCGCGAGTTAGGCGGCAAATCTAATAACTGTTCCCCGCCAGTGCGATCGTCAGCCGCTTGGTGTCGAGCGCGCTGCGCAGCGTATCGGTGCCGCGAAGCTGGCGGCGCCGCTTCTTCGACATCCGGCTGTTCAAGTGGCTCGTCCCGGCCTGGCGATGCTTGATCTTGCCGCCGGCGGTCATCCGAAACCGCTTCTTCGTTCCCTTATGGGTCTTTTGCTTGGGCATATTTAGATCCGTCGGTGCGAACTACGCAACTGCCAGTAATGCCAAGGCTCACCGGCCGCTTGGGAATCCACCATTATAAGGCCGTTTCGCCGCCACGGAAGTGCTGTTTACCGCGGCATACTCAATACATAATGGGGCTGGCTCCGTGCCTTTTTCGCCGTCGTTATCACCAACAGGCCGCGGCCAGGTGCCTGTTCCCTTGCGAAAGCATACGAGCTACCAAATCGCGGGATACCCAAGCTGCCGCTTAATTAGCGCAATCTGGCCGGCGTGAATCAGTTCGTGTTGGCTGCACCAACACAGGCATCGAAGCCCCGTGTTCGCGACCCTGTGCTCCGTCAGCGGCCGCGCCGCAAGCTGCTCCGACGTGAACAGCGGTAGCTCCGCAAGAACGCGCTCATGCACCCGATCAAACACGTCGCGAATTGTTTCAATCGACGGGTAGGCCACGCCCTCCGCCAATGGCTCCGATCCGCGGCCATAAATCTTCAAGAACTCCGGCGGCAGAACGTCCGCATCATCCGGGCACGGGCCGCGCACCCGTTCGAGCACCATCCGAAACTCGGCCATCGCCAGGTGGCCGAGCTGCCACGCCAGATGCGTGACTCCACCCGGCGGCGGCCGAAACCAGTCGTCGTCTTTGACCGGCGCCAATATGCCCAGCGTGTATTCGCGGGCAAACTGGATTTGCTCCGTGGCGAGCTGCAGTGGCGACATAGTACCTATAGCCGGCGTGCAATGGACACGACAATCGGCGAATAAGACAATTGGCGCACAGGAAGTTCGCCTCTCATCGGATTGCTGTTCCCGAGCGACTGCTTCGCGACTCATGCCCGACACAAAGCCTTCGCCGGCCGACACAACTGACAACTCGCCCGTCACTTCCGACCAGCGGCAGCAGCGGAACATCTACCTTACGCTCACCCTCGCGATTCAGGCGCTGCTCGCCGTCGGTCTCATCGTTTACATCCTGCGCCGCGACTGGGAGAACGTGTTTCTAACCGCCACAGTGATCGCGCTCACGTTCGCGCCACTGCTCCTCCAGCGACAGTATCAAGTGTTTGTCCCGCCCGAGTTCCAGCTCATCTCCGCGGCGTTCGTGTTCCTCTCGCTTTACCTCGGCTCGGCCAAGGACTACTACTACCGTTACTGGTGGTGGGACGCGGTGCTGCACACCGGCTCGGGCTTCCTGCTCGGGATCGTTGGCTTTGTTGTGCTCTTCTTGCTGTATCGCACCAATCGCCTACCGCGTGACATGCCGCCGTTTTTCGTCTGTTTCTTTGGCGTGCTGTTCGCCGTATTCCTCGGCGTGCTCTGGGAGATCTTCGAGTTCGTCGTCGATCGGTTCACCACCGCCAACATGCAGAGCACGGAAACCGGCGTGGTTGATACCATGTCCGACCTGATCGTCGATACGATCGGCGCGGTCATCGTCGCGGCCATGGCCTACGCCTACATACGCACCGGCCGATATTCGTTCATCGCCGACGGCGTGACCAAGTTCGTCCAGCAGAATCCAAAACTCTTTTAAGCGCGGCGACGACCAAACCAACCGGTAGCGCTCTTGGTCGCGATTCCGCCCCCGCACCACCAGCGCGCTCAGCCCTGCGCCGCAGATAGCGACCAGCCACGCCGTCGGCTCCGGGATCACGCGCACGTCGAACGTTTCGCTCAGGCCGCTGGTCGTGCCGGTGTATTGGAGCGTGTACGTGCTGCTGATCCCGTCGCCAACAAAACCCCAGATCGACAGCGGCGGCGTCGGCGGGAACTGATCGTCGGCAGTGATGGTGTTCGTGCCCGCGCCGGTGTAAATCGCGGTCGTGCCCGCCGCTCCACTAAACGAAACGCCGCCGGACGACGTGAGCTGCACCTGCTCGAACCGCCCGCCGTCAAGTGCGTCACGCGTCATGCTCGCAAACGTGGCGAGCACCGCAATCTCCACCGGTTGATCGAACGTGAGCGTGACCGTGCCGAAGAACGGGCTGCCAAAGCTCGCCGGCGGCTGAACCGGCGTACGAATCGCGCCGTTGATCTGCAACACCTGGGGATAGCTCGCCTTGACATTCACGGTCCCGCTTGCAGCGCCGAATTGCCAGGGGAAGCTCTGGCCGCTCGCGTCGGCCACGTCGCTTCCAACCAGCGTGGAGAAGTCAATTCGGTCAGCCCGCACGTTCGTGGTCAGTACAACGACGCAAGCGGTCGCCAAGACAAAACGTGCCCTCATTGCAGTTCTCATCGTGGTCTAATTTCGGATTCGGGCTGCCGGTGGGTTGCCGTGACTATGACGCTGCATGGTCAGGAATCGTTCCGTCACAACTCGCCCCCTTTTGTTGCGATTGTGGCGGCATTCCAATGAAGCAAGTCCCATTGTAATACGCTCACACGGCGGGTGTGCGTCCATTTTTCCCCGCGTTGCCGCCCAAGAATAGGCGTATGCGCACCTGTGTCGAATACACCCGCCCTTGCCCGGCGTCCCGGGCCTGGGCTGAGGTCCGCACCAGGCGGCTGTGAGAAGGGTTCGCGGGGGCGCTGCGGCGTCCGGCGGTTGGCCGGCTAAGACAAGTAGTTCATGCTACGCCCGCTCAAGCAATTCCGCGCTTGCGAAGATACTCGCCAAATGCCTGCTCATAATCGATCGCCTTGCGCCGCGAATAAACGCCGAACGCAATTATGTACAGGCTCATTCCGGCGAACAACCAATGCACCAGTTTGGCATCGCCGCCGACCAGAGTGATAATAAGCAAGGGAAGCGACACTGCGGATAGCGCCAATCCCAAAATGTTAAAGAACGCGCTCATCCCGCGGCGCGGCACATAGCGCTTGCGGTAGCGGTCGCTGAGCATGTGCTTGAGCCGCTCATACCGCCAGTCCGTGTCGAGGCGTGCGAGTTGTTCGCGAAGCGACTCGCGATCGAGGGTTTTTGCCATCGCCGCCTCCGGCCTCTCGCTCAACCTTTGCGGAGCAGATTCGCCCGCGCTAGCTCGTAGCGTTCCAGCGCCCGCTCGTAACGCACAGCCAGGTTGAACGTATACAGTCCGTTGCCGATGAATACGGCGCTGATGGCCGGCACCACGATATGAAGCAGGTGCCAGTCGCGACCCGACAGGGCCGATAGCAAAAGCGGTACCCACAGGCCGGCCAGCGCAATCCCCAGCGTCACCCAAACCACGCTCATTGAGTGGTGCGGAACACGCGCGAAGCCGCGGCGGTCGCGGAGCAAGAATTGTCGTCGCGCAATGTCCCAATCCGAGTCGAGCTGCGCCAAACGCGTGAAAACGGACTCGCGCTCGATCGGGGTTTCAACCGATTCATAATCGCGCTTTTCAGGTTCGTTTCGTTCGATGGTAGATTTCATAAAACGCACGACAGGTTGAGTCGTTCCGCAAGCACCTGCTATCCCACACAACAAGCATAGCTTGCGCAAAGGTGCCGGCGACCAGCTAAAACCGCC
Source organism: Pirellulales bacterium (assembly GCA_963829655.1). Lineage (GTDB taxonomy): Bacteria > Planctomycetota > Planctomycetia > Pirellulales > JALHPA01 > JBBDYH01. The sequence goes on along the minus strand of CAWHJG010000002.1, from coordinate 1,386,794 downwards.
GAAAATCGCGGCTTTTGGCCGTTAAGCGCCATTATAGATGGTCTCCCGACCGTGCCTCGGGAGGCCCGCGCCGAATCCGTCAGATCACGTCGGCACACGGCTCTTCAAGCGCCAGGGCGATCGAGCTCAGGATGTTCTCCGTGGTAGCCGGAACGAACTGCCCGCCGACGCCCATTTGCACCTGGATCAGCGCCAAGTTGCAGATCACCAAATCGTTCGATGTGTCGCCGGGCGTGGCTCGCAGAATACTATCGATTCCCAACGCAACGATTCGATCGGTTCCGTCGCCGCCGTCGGACGAATCGTAATCAGACTGAACGCCGGCGGGCGTGCCGAAGTTGAAATCGTGGTCGTTGAACAGAAAATCGTTGCCGCCGCGGCCTTCCAAAATGTCGGACCCACCGCCGCCAAACATAACATCGACCACGTCGCCGCCGATCAGGCGATCGTTGCCGAAACCTCCGTCCAATAACGAGGTGAGACCGGTGTTGTTGACCAGTAAATCGCCGCCGTCCAGTCCAAATATTTGCAGGCACTCGGCGTTGGTCATCTGAAATGGGTTCGTGGTCGCGGTCGGACTGCCCACGCGAATCACGTCATTGCCTACCGTGCCCCCGAACTTGGCCGAATCTCTTCCCGCACCCCCGTCCATGCGGACCAGGGCCGGCAGGGTTTCCATGGGCGTGACGGGCAGTTGAACGATAACCTTGTCATCGCCATCCAGCGTGTTGATATCCACTCGCTCCATCTGCACGTAAATCATGTTAGGAGTGACCGAGCCGCCCGCGACATTGATCTGCGTGGCAAACACGTTGATCGTGTCCGCATTGGCTGTACCATTGACGACCAGCGTGTCGTCGCCCGCGCGGCCAAGTATGTTCAGCGGCGTGCTTGGAACTTTGGAAATGTTGAATACATCCGCTTCGGCGTTGCCGCGCAGTACCAGGCTGTTCGGACTCGCCGACGCGGCTAGATTTCCCGCAATGGTGGCCGTTCCGCCCGATGCGTCAGCGCCGGAAGCATCCAATTGGATGACCAGCGTACCGTTGGCGATCACCGCGGCCTCCGGGTTTCCTCCATCCGCATCGCCCAGGCTGAAGTCATCGCCCGCGTCGATTCGTACATTGCCTGCTGTCGATCGCACGGTGCCTGTAGGTATTGTGATGTCTTGCCCCTCGGGCACGGTCAGCGTGATATCGCCGGTCGTCGTCACGCTGACATCCACGTCGAGCGTCCTGCCCGTCGAAACCGTCAAGCTTGCCAGCGGTGTTACGTCTCCCACGTCGCCATCGATTACCAGGCTGCCCAGAAAATGGACGAACCCGGTTGTAGTCATCGTCACATCAAACGCGCCGTCCATCGTATGGCCGAATACGATGTCGCCGGCCCCCGCGTCTAGCACGAGATCGGCGGTCACATCAACGGCCTTGCCGAGCAACAGCGTGCCCGACGTTCGCACCGAGCCGCCGTTGAAAACTGCCCTGCCGGTGTTGGGCGCCACGTCCCTGATATTGAGCTGCGCCAGCCGCGCGGTTCCTCCACGGCCGCGGCGAAGGTTACGTTTCCGGTGTTCTGTAGCTCGACGATCTCCGTGTCCGCCACTTGGCCGTTCAGCGTCCCGCCAAACGTTATATTGGTGCCGGAAAACGTGGTGGTATTCGAGCCTGCATCGACCACGACCGGCCCGGTATAATTTTGCACGCCGGTCGTAGCCATCGTGCCGCCGTTGATCGCCACTGCCCCGCTGGCGTTAACCGAGCTCAGCGGAGTAACTCCACCCACCGCGCCGCCGAACGTCGTCCCGCCGCTCGAGTTGATCGTCATCGCGTTCGCACCGTCGATCGTGCTGCTAAAGTTTACCCCGCCGAAGCTACCGGTCGCGGTGAACGTCGTGGGCCCCGCCAGAGTCACCGGTTCAAGGAAAAAAATCGCGCCGCTTGTCGCCGTCACACCCGAATTGACGGTAATTGTGTCGGCGTCGGCGCCGCCATCCACGCGGACTTCACCGACGGTCAGATTCTGAACCGACACGGCGTCGTTTCCTGCACCACAGAACAGTAACAGGTCCCCGCTGACGCTGTTTCCCGTGGCGCTGATGATATCCGCGGCGCCTTGGCCATCGACGAGTAAATCATCAACCGCCGCATTCATGTTATATGGAACTGCGCCAAACGTTACCGTCAGCCCGTTGACTGCAATTGAGTCGGACTGCGCCGAGCCCATGATCCTCAGCTCGTCATTGCCACCGGCGAGATCAACGACAATGCTCGTGATGCCCGCTTGCGGGTTTGTCGTTCCACCGACCAGCGTGATCGTGTCCGTCGCTGAGCTAAAAGCGACGCTCGTGCTGGTCTGATCCGCGGCGGTGATCGTCAGCTCGTTGTCGGCGCTGTCTCCCGGTAAAGGTCAGCACTCCCGCGGCAAACTCGGCTGTAATCGCCAGCATCCGGCGATCTTCGAGCCGGTCGCAACTCGTTAAGCGCTTCGCGCCGCGGCGTTGAGATGATCGTCGTGAGTAGCGAGCTGTCGTTCTAAATAGCGACCACATGCTTCGATCTCCTCGTTCCATACACCGGACACAATAGCTGGCCGCCAGTTTAGCGCAATGTTGCGCCAACAGCAAGCAATTGCGGATGAATTGCTTCCGAGCAGATGGCGAGTGGCTGGATGATAGCAACCCTACATCCGCTCCAAGGATCCCGCCCTCAACAGCTCCGGTGGCTCTTCAGGCGCGTTCAAGTCCGATGCGATCGCCATTTCGCTGATGGTTTGCTCGGTCTCCTTAACGCTCTCGGCGACGTGGCTCACTTCGCGCGTGATGAACTCCGGCTCGTTGCGGTTGATCGCCAGCTCGACCAGCGAGTTGATCTTGTCTTCCAGCCGCTCGATTTCGAGCTTCACCAATTCGTGATTCTGCCGGCGCGCTCGAGATTCGCCTGCCGCTCCTTGCACGTTGCCAGGTTGTCGATCAACACGTCGCGGATCTTCTGCTGCTGTGGAGTCGTCTGGCCGGCCGTCTGAGCGATCCGCTGCTCCAGGTCCGCGATGTCCCGCTGAATTTCGTCTTCGTTCGTCGAGCGCATAAAACGCGCCAGCGCATGATCGCTATAGAGGAGCCGCAAGTGCAGCCACAGTAGCCGGTCCAGATTCTCCGACTGAAATTCCTCGAACGGCAGGTCCTCGGCCTCCGTGCCGGGGTTCTGAAGCTCCAGGCGCCAGCTTCCGCAGCTCCAGGCAGCGATCGCGCAGCCGGTGAAACCGCTCGACGCTTTCGCGCGGCAAGCTCTGCGCCACGCGCACCAGCGCCCGCTGCGCGGCATAGTTCTCGCGCCGCTCCTCGACCTTGTTCTTTTCCGAGTCAATCTGCCGGCGGAAGTTGAGGTTGCCCGCCATCACACCAAGGTAGCCCAGCTCGCCCACCGCCACGATTGGCAGCACAACCTCCGGCGAACCGCTCACGATCCCCACCGCCGTAGCGCCAGAAAGATCACCAGGTTCCACGGCTGTACGAACGCGGCCTTCAGGTATTTCACCATGGTGTATCAATTCTACCCACGGAACTGTGTCTTCGGCCGGTTCTCTTGCATCATGTTCAGGACGTGCATCATATCGTAGGCCGTCAGCTCGCAGAGTAGCTGCGTCACTTTCTCGTGCACCGCCGAATCAAGCTGCGGCTCGACCTCCTTCATCAGCGCCACCAGTCGCGACTCCTGCGCTTCAAGCTCCTTTTGTTCTACTTTACCGTCGGCCACGGCCTTCAGGAACGAATCCAGCCGCCGCGCTTGCTCGGCGATGATTGGCGTTTCGGACTTCTCGTCAAACCACTGGCTCTTGAACGTCGTTTTGGTTGCCATGAGTTAACTGCGTGGCGAGTTCATGCTTTCGTTCTGCCGTCATCGGTCGACGAATTGTCGTCACTGCTCCTCAATCAACTGCCTGATCGCCACCAACCGCTCCTGCAGCCGCGACCGGCCATTCGGTTCCTGCACCTTCGCTCGCCACTCGGGCGGCAAAAAGCTCATCTGCGTACATTCCAGCACCGCCGCCAGGTCTTGCAGCTCCTTCTCCAGCCCCTGCGCCGAAGGAATGAACTCCGCTAGCGACTGCTCCAAGTCGGCCCGCGTCACCTCTTTGCGCTCCTCCGTTTCGCTCAGCCTCTTCGCCGAAAGTAAAATGCTCTCGATGTCGGCCCCGCTCAGTCTCCGCTGTAAATCCACGGGCGGTATCGCGTCGTCCGCCAGCGCCGTCTTATTCTTCTTCGCCATCGCGACGAAACATCGCCCGGATGCTCTCCTCTTCGTGCGGATAGAACAGCGGGATGTGCACTTCCGCGCCGCCCTGCCGCTTGAGATCGATTGGCAACAAGTCCGGCCGGCTGGTCAGCAGCATCCAGATGATCTGGCCGCGATAGCGCGTGTTCCCCATCTGGCTGGCAATCATCGAAAACACGCGTGCCGACGTGCCGCTGTCGCCGCTCGCCTGTCGATTGCCCAGCGCCGCGTCCGCCTCGTCGATGATCACCAGCACCGGCCCCAGCGACCGCAGCACCGTCAGCACCTGCTCCAGATTACCCTCGGTCTCGCCCACGTATTTCGAGCGGAAGTTGCGCAGCGACACGCACGGAATCCCGATCGAGCCGGCGTAGCACTCGGCCAGAAAAGTTTTGCCAGTGCCGACCGGTCCGCACACCAGATAACCCATCGGAGCGCTTTCGCCGCGACCCTGCCGGATCGCCTCGGCGTCATCTTTGAGCCGCTTCAATGCATCTTCGTGGCCGATCACCAGGTCGAGCGTGAAATGTGGCTCAACAAACTCGACTAAACCCTGGCACTGCCGCTCGATCATCGTTTTCTTGAGCTGCCGAAACCGCGCCAGATCCAGCCGGCGATTGCTCCGCGCCGCCTGTTGCAGCACCACGTTCAGGTTCACCAGGTTCAAGCCGTTTGATAGCTCCGCAAGCTGCGGCGGCGAAAGATCACTCAGCTTCGCGAAGTCTTCTTTTTTTGCCGTCTCATCGATAAACGCGCCGCGCTGTTCCTCGTTCGGCAGCGGCACTTCGATCGCCGCCACGTACGAGCTTTGCAATAACCGATCGTTGACTTCCGACAGCTTGTCGGCGATCAGGCAAAATGCAATGTTCTCCCGTTTGATGTGCGGGTTCTGCGCCCACGCCAAAAATCGCACCAGCTTCGATCCATTCCCGCGCGACAAGCTGTCCAGGTCCCCGGCCGGCACCAGGTACTGTGCATAGTCGAACACCAGCGCGATGCTCTTCCGCTTACCAGGCTCCTCGACCAGGTTGCGCTCGACAAACGCGTCCAGCCCCAACAACACCTTGTCCGGCTCGCGCGGCCAAGTCAGCGGCTCGCCCCAGCGCGCCGTCAGATACTGCATCATCGCCTGCAACCGCTTGACGTCGCCCCCGGCCATCGCCCGCAACCCGCGGCTCACGTCGTAGCTCAGCACGATGTCCCACTTGCCGAACACCTGCTGGCTCAAGAACTCGTTGAGCGTCGCGTATCCCCCGCCCGCGTCCTCGGGCCGCCGCACAAAATCGTGCACATTGCCGTGCAGCACAAACATGCACGTCGTGCCCGACACGTACAGATCGCCCAAGTCCCGCGCCCAAGACGGATATGACGACGGCAGCGGCTGCTTCACTACCGCCTGCGCAGCCCCATCCCCCTGCGCTTTCCCAACCTCCGGCGTTTTCACTTCAACCACGCTCATGCCGCGCCATTCGTAATTGGTAATTTGTAATTCGTAATTCAGTGCGTCTGCACTTGCTTCGACGCCGGACCAATCTCCTTCTTCGTCTCACCGGCCGGCACGGTCTCGGGCGTGACCATCCCCATCTGAATCTCAAACTCCCGCAGCGCCTGATCCGCCATAGACTTCTCCATCGCCTGCTCGGCCTTGATGTCCGCGAGCCCCTCGCCCGACAGGTCGGCCGCTACGCGGACCTTGGCGCGGTTTAAGCTGATCTTGTCCTGGATCATCTGCTCGGCCTGGCCAAAATCGGTGGTCACGTTGAAGTTGAAACTGTGCGCAAGCTCGGCCATCTCCGCTTCCGCTCGGCTCATCTTCAGCTCCGCGTCGTACTTTTGAATCTTTTCCCGCACCTCCCCGAGCTTCTTCGTGGCGTGCAGCACCTTGGTCACGTTGTTCTGGTAGGCCTCTTCGTGCATCTTGAGCTGTTGCTCGTTCTCAGTCGTCTCGTTTTTGGCCTTCTGCAATTCCAGCGCGTACCTGGCCGCCGTGTCGCGGTCGCCGGCGGAGAGATAGGCCTTCACCTTGGCCTCAAGCGATTGCACCTGTTGGCGGTTCCCGGCCGCCTGACGACCAACCCGCTCGACCAGCGCACGATATTGCTCCAGCCCTTGCCTGCCGTCCTTTAGTTGCTCGACAGCCTGGTCGTACTCGTACTGCATCTGGGCGATCGGATCGGCCGTCCAAAAGTAGTTGGCGATCTTATTCATCTGCGCCTTCAACGCGCCCCACAGTTTGCCGAAGATCATAGCCGTCCTCAACGAGGTTAAGTTAAAGTGTTCGGATTCAATAGAACCTAGGCATCGAGCGCCCTGAACAGCCGCGTGGATGGGTATTCGATGCAGCCGGGCGTCTCTTGGTGATATGTCGCATCGCGCTTTGTAATGCTGTCACGCTTCCCTGTCAAATCGCCAAACGCCGACCCGTTAACATCAAAAACCGTGCCGGGCTGCCAACGCTTCCGAAGACCGGTTACACTGCACATGCAAAGTCAACCGCGAGGATATTCCCATGAGAATCGCCGTCGGTTGCGACCACGCCGGCTTTCCCATGAAAGCCACCGTGGTCAAAGAGATCGAAGCTGCCGGACACAAGGTCCGCGATGTCGGCGCGTTCGACGCGGCGCCGTCGGACTACCCGGATTTCGCGCGCCAGGTTGGTGAGATGATTGCTTCACACGAAGTGGACCGCGGCGTGCTCATCTGCGGTAGCGGGGTTGGAGCCAGCGTGGCCGCCAACAAGGTGACTCACGTCCGCGCCGCGCTTTGCCACGACACCTTCTCCGCTCGCCAAGGTGTCGAAGACGATGATCTCAACGTCCTATGTCTTGGCGCACGAGTCATTGGCCCCGAATTGGCGAAGGAGCTGGTTCGAACGTTCCTCGCAGCAAAATTCAGCAAAGCCGATCGCCACATCCGCCGCGTGGGAAAGATCACCGCCATCGAGAACGACGCCCGCGAGGGCCGTTTTGACGAGCCGTGATCGCCATTTATTCCACATTGCCAACCTGCCGCTGATTTGGTAACGACGAGAAATGGACGAGTCTCCCGAACAGCTCGACACCTTAAGCCTGGCCTTTGTCGAAGGCCTTTACGCTGACTACCTCCGCGACCCCGAAAGCGTCTCGCCCGACTGGCGCAGTTATTTTGAGGAAACGTCGCACGGCAACGGCGACGGGGCAGAAAATGGCGCAACGCTCAACGCGGCCTTTCGCCTTGGCCCCAGCTTCCGCGCCCCCAGCCTGTTCAGCGCTCCCCGTCTGGCCACCAACGGCTACGGCGTCGCCACCGAGCAAATGAACGTCGCGATCCTCCAGGATCGCCTCGACCAGCTCGTCCGTGCCTACCGCGTCCGCGGGCATCTCATTGCGCAGATCGACCCTCTCGGCCTGCCGCGCCCCGAGCTGCCCGAGCTCGACCCGGCCTTTTATCACTTCGCTGACGGCGACTTCGACCGCACCTTCTCCACCGATACGATCGAAGGCCCGCAGCAAATGACGCTGCGGCAGATCGTCGCCCGCCTGCGCAACACCTATTGCCGCTTCATCGGTGTGCAGTTCATGCACATGGACGACTTGCGCGTCCGCCAATGGCTTCAGGACCGCATGGAGCGCACCGAGAACCGCTGCTACCTCAGCCGCAAGGAACAGCTCAAAATCCTCAAGCGCCTCACCGACGCGGTCATCTTCGAGGAGTTCATCCAAAAGCGGTTTCAGGGCGCGAAAAGCTTTTCGCTCGAAGGCGCCGAAAGCTTGATCCCGCTCCTTGAGCTAGCGATCGAAAAAGCCGGCGAGCAAAAGACCGACGAGATTGTCCTGGCAATGGCCCACCGCGGCCGGCTGAACGTGCTCGCCAACATCATGGGCAAGAGCCCGCAACAAATCTTCCGCGAATTCGCGGATATCGACCCCGAGCTGCACATTGGCCGCGGCGACGTGAAGTACCACCTCGGCTACTCCAACGACTGGACCACGCGCCAACGGTCACAAGGTCCATCTCTCGCTCTGCTTCAACCCCAGCCACCTGGAGTTCGTCAACCCGGTCGCCGTCGGCCGTATGCGCGCCAAGCAGGACCGCGCCGGACGACATCGCAGCGCAGCCGCGGCATGGTGGTGCTGATCCACGGCGACGCCGCCTTTGCCGGCGAAGGCATCATTCAGGAGACGCTCAACCTCAGCCAGTTACCGGGCTACAAGATCGGCGGCACGCTCCACGTCGTCGTCAACAACCAGATCGGCTTCACCACCAGCCCCTCGGAAGCGCCGCAGCAGCACCTACGCCACCGACGTGGCGAAGATGCTGCAGATTCCCATCTTCCACGTCAACGGCGAAGACCCCGAGGCGGTCGCCCAAGTGCGTGCGCCTGGCGCATGGATTTCCGCCGCGAGTTCCAGCGCGACGTCGTCATCGACATGTACTGCTACCGCCGCCGCGGTCACAACGAGGAGGACGAGCCGTCCTTCACGCAGCCGCTGCTCTACAAAGCGATCAAGCAGCGCAAGAACGTTCGCGAAGGTTATCTCGACCACCTGCTCAAGCTCGGCGGTGTCACCCGCGAAGAAGCCGACCGCATCGTCGATGAACAGCGCGAGAAGCTGGAGAAAGAACTAACTGTCGCCCGCAGCGAACACTACGTCCCCCGCACCGATATCGGCGGCTTCTGGTCGTTCTACATCGGCGGCCGCGAGCGCGAGGCCGCCGAAGTCGATACCGGGATGAGCAAAGACAAGCTCGCGGCGTTACTGGAAGGCCAGACAAAGCTCCCCGACGGCTTTACGCCCCATCCCACCGTCGAACGCACGGTCCTCGCGCCGCGCCGCGAGATGGCCCGCGGCGAGCAGCCCCTCGACTGGGGCGGCGCCGAAGCGCTTGGCCTTCGGCAGCCTCGTCGCACAAGGGCTCCGCGTGCGCATGAGCGGGCAGGACACCGAGCGCGGCACCTTCAGCCACCGCCACGCCGTCCTCCACGACATCAACGACGGCCGCACCTACATGCCGCTCAAGCATGTCACCCCCGATCAGGCCCCCATCGAAATCTACAACAGCCCGCTCAGCGAAAACGGCGTCCTCGGCTTCGAGTACGGCTACAGCCTCGATTGCCCCGACGGCCTCGTCCTCTGGGAAGCGCAGTTCGGCGACTTCGTCAACGCCGCCCAGGTGATCATCGATCAGTTCATCGTCAGCGCCGAAGAAAAATGGAACCGCCTCTCCGGCATTGTGCTGCTCCTGCCGCACGCTTTCGAAGGGCAAGGCCCCGAGCACAGTCAGCGCCCGCCTCGAACGCTTCCTCGCACTGTCCGCCAAAGACAACATCCAGGTCTGCGACCTCACCACGCCCGCACAATACTTCCACTGCCTCCGCCGCCAGGTGCTGCGCGTCTGGCGCAAACCGCTGGTGATCATGACCCCCAAGTCGCTCCTGCGCCATCCGCAATCGCTCAGCACGCTAGACGAGTGTGCCACCGGCTCGTTCCACAAGGTAATCCCCGACGCCACAGTCGCCGGAAACGCTGTCGAACGCGTCCTGCTCTGCTCCGGCAAGATCTATTTCGAGCTATTGCAAAAGCGCGACGAGCTCAAACGCGACGATGTGGCGATCATCCGCATCGAACAGCTTTATCCCATTCCCCGCGAACTTCTGCGCAATACGCTCTCGCAATACGCCGATGGCACACCCGTTTTCTGGGTGCAGGAAGAGCCCGAGAACCAAGGCGCCTGGCGCTTCCTCCGCGTGCACCTGGGCGAGCGGTTGTTCGACCGCTTCCCGTTTTCCGGCGTTTCCCGCGCCAGCGCCGCCAGCCCCGCCACCGGCAGCAAGAGCAGCCACACGCTCGAGCAGGAAAAACTCCTCGCCGCCGCCTTCGGCGATGTTTAAAGTGTGCCCGTAAGTGTCCGGCGTCCGTACACGCCGCTTCGTCATTCGACATTCGGACTTCGTTCGTCATTCTGGTTTCGTTCATTCGTCATTCCGCTTCCGGCCTGCTAAACTTACCGGCGCACTACGCTTCAAAACGCATTCCACCTCAGCCTGCTTGCACGATAGATGCCTGTTGAACTCAAAATCCCCTCCGTTGGCGAAAGCGTCACGGAAGTCCAGATCGGCCAGTGGCGAAAGCGAGAAGGCGAACGCGTCGAGCGCGACGAAAGCGTCGTCGAAATCGAAAGCGATAAGGCGACCGTCGATGTGATCGCGCCCGTCGCCGGCACCGTCGGAAAAATCCTCAAGCAAGCCGGGGATCGCGCCGCCATCGGCGAAGTCATCGGCTACGTCAACTCCGCCGACGAGGCGAGTGCAGCTGGCGATGGACAACAATCGCCCGGTGGCACGACAGTCTCCGTCAAGAAGCGCGGGGGCCAAACCACCGTCGGCTCCGTACAAGCGGCCTCGCAAGGATCGGCGCAACACGCGGCGACACCGCAAGCCCCGTCGCCGCACATCTCGCTTCCGCCCTCGAAAGAATTCGGCGAAACGGTCATGCCTGCCGCCGAGCGACTCATGGCCCAGCACGGCCTCGCCCCCGGCAGCGTCCAAGGCACCGGTCCGGGTGGCCGCGTTTTGAAGGAAGATGTCCAGCGCCACGTTTCAACAAGCGCCACGCCGAACGCAACAGCCGCCAAACCCGCTGCCGAAGCCGCTCCTCCCGCGTCCCAAAGCCGCGTCGCGCCGTCTCCCTCTGTTCCGTCCGCGCAGCCGCTCGTGCCCTCCCCCGCTCGCGCCGAGAAAATCGACTACCCGATCGCTCCACGCCCCGCCGCCGCCGCGCCACACCGCGAAGAAGAGTTCGTGGTGATGAGCCCCATCCGCCGACGCATCGCCGAGCGCCTGGTCGAGGCCCAACGCACCGCGGCTCTCCTCACCACGTTCAACGAAATCGACATGGGCGAGGTGATGGCTCTTCGCAACAAGTTCAAGGAAACCTACCAGGAGAAGTATGGCGTCAAGCTCGGCTTCATGTCGTTCTTCGTCAAAGCCGTCGTCGATGCCCTGAAGATGGTTCCGCAGGTCAACGCCGAGATCCGCGAGCCCCACGTCGTCTACAAAAACTACTACGACATCGGCATCGCCGTCGGCGGCGGCAAAGGGCTCGTCGTCCCGATCCTCCGCAACGCCGAGTTCATGAGCTTTGCCGAGATCGAACAGCAGATCGGCGACTTCGCCCGCCGCGCCCAGGAAAACAAAATCCGCCTCGACGAGCTGCAAGGCGGCACGTTCACCATCTCCAACGGCGGCGTTTATGGCTCGCTCTTGAGCACGCCGATCGTCAACCCGCCGCAAAGCGCGATCCTCGGCCTGCACGCCATTCAGGATCGTCCCGTCGCCCGCAGCGGCCAGGTCGTCATCCGCCCGATGATGTACGTCGCCCTTACCTACGATCATCGCATCGTCGATGGCCGCGAAGCCGTCACTTTCCTCAAACGGATCAAGGAAGCCATCGAAGACCCGACGCGGCTGTTAATTGAGGTGTGACGAAGAATTCTCCGGTGAATCGAAATGTCCGACGACTCCTCGGCCCCTCGGATTCTGATGATCGCCGGACCAAATGGCGCGGGCAAATCGACCTGCGCACCACTTCTCGTGCGCGACACGCTCGGCATCACCGAATGGATCAACGCCGATGCAATTGCTCAGGGACTTTCTGCATTCCATCCGGCCGGCGTCGCCCTCGAAGCGGGCCGACTGATGCTTGAACGCTTGCACGAATTGGCTGCGAGGCGAGCCGACTTTGCCTTCGAGACAACGCTATCGGGTCGCACCTACGCACGTTTCCTACGCGATCTCTCGACCGCAGGTTACAAAACACATCTCGTATTTCTGTGGCTGGAGAGTGCCGATATTGCCGTAGAACGTGTTCATTTACGTGTGCAGCGTGGAGGTCATAATGTTCCCGAATCGGACATTCGTCGTCGATACACGCTCGGCATCCAGAATCTTCTTCGGTTATACCTGCCGATTGTTGATAGTTGGGCCGTCTACAATAATTCGGAGTCATCCCAGCCGAAGCTAATTGCATATGGCAGCACACCGCAAATGCAACAGATCGTTGACGAATCGTCGTGGCTTCGCCTTCAAATCTACGCTGGTTAAGGAGCTCAACACGTGACGAGTCGGATCAAGATCACAGACGACCTTCTTTGGGCGCATGCAAAGGATATCGAGTCTGTGCTTCGTACCGCATATTGCGCCGCAGTGATCGAACACGCGCGGCTCGGGTTTTCCGTGCCCGATTGGCAAAACGGTCACGTCGTTCACGTCCCTCCCGAGCAGGTGCTTAAGAACTTACCGGAGTCCACTAGTCGCGAGTAACTTCGCGTTCCTATCGGTGTCCATCTGCGTCATCTGTGGCCTCTCCGATCACTGAAATATGCCCCAACACGACATCCTTGTCATCGGCGGCGGACCCGGCGGATACGTCGCTGCCATCCGCGCGGCCCAGCTCGGCCAGAACGTCGCCTGCGCCGATAAAGAAGACCGCCTCGGCGGCACGTGCCTCCGCATCGGCTGCATCCCCAGCAAGGCCCTGCTCGAATCCAGCGAGCGCTACGCCGAAACCAAACACAACCTCGCCGAGCACGGTATCCAGACCGGTGACGTGCGCCTTGACCTCGCCGCCATGCTCGCCCGCAAGAACAAAATCGTCGATACATTGACCCGCGGCATCGACGGCCTCTTCAAGAAGAACAAGATCGCGCGCTACCTCGGCACGGCCCGCCTCGTCGCGCCCGGCCGTGCAATCGTCGAAACCAAAGACGGCCCAGTCGAGATCACCGCGTCGCACATCATCCTCGCCACCGGCAGCAAGCCGGCATCGCTCCCCAACGTCGAAATCGACGGCGACCGCATCGGCACCAGTACCGAGGCCCTCGCCTACGAAAAGGTCCCAAAACATCTCGTCGTCATTGGCGGCGGCTACATCGGCATGGAGATGGGCAGCGTCTGGAACCGCCTCGGCTCAAAAGTCACCGTCGTCGAATTCCTCGACCGCATCCTCCCCGGTACCGACAGCGAGCTCGCCGCCGAAGCCCTCAATATCTTCAAGAAGCAAGGCATCGAATTCCATCTCGGCAAACGCGTGACCGCCGCACGCGCCGGCAAGACCAGCGCCACCGTCGAAGTCGATGGTCTGGAGCCGCTGAAGTGCGATCGCGTTCTCGTGGCCGTCGGCCGCGTGCCGTATACCGAAGGGCTCGGCCTCGACGCCGTCGGAATTCAGCCTGACAAGCGCGGCCGCATCTCGGTCGATGACCACTACCGCACCACCGCCGACGGCGTCTACGCGATCGGCGACTGCATCGCCGGTCCCATGCTCGCCCACAAAGCCGAAGAGGAAGGCGTCGCCGTCGCCGAGCAGATCGTCACCGGGTACGGCCACGTCAACTACGACGTGATCCCCGCCGTCATCTTCACTGAGCCAGAGATCGCCAGCGTCGGCCGCACCGAAGACGAGCTGAAAGAGCAGAACATTGCTTACCGCAAAGGCAGCTTCCCGTTCCGCGCCAACGGCCGCGCCCTCTCGCTCGGCAACACCACCGGCAAGATCAAGGTGCTCGCCGACGCCGAGACAGACCGCGTGCTTGGCGTGCACATCCTTGGTCCCCGCGCCGGCGATCTCATCGCCGAGGCCGCCGCGGCAATGCAGTTCGGCGCCTCCAGCGAAGACATCGCCCGCACTTGCCACGCCCACCCCACGCTCCCCGAAGCCCTCAAAGAAGCCGCCCTCTCTGTCGCCGGCCGCGCCATCCACTTCTAACCGTAGGTCAGGCACCCCGTGCCTGACATGAGGATCGGTGTGGCGCAGTCACGTCACAACGGGGCCAAAGGCCCCCGAACCCGATAGCCCAGGGCGAAGTACGCCGCCGCGGCGAACGCAGCCCTGGGTCATCGTGCACCCGACGATTTCTACAAGGCCCAACGGGTCGCAACCGGCTCTGTCGCGTAGCGACAACTGAAAATAGCCCGGGACCTCGGTCCTGGGAATCGTGAACCGCGCCCTCCGTCTCTAGTCCCGAAAGGGACGACTGACCTGCCGCTTCGTCATCTGGCGACAGCCTGGACGGGCGCTTCTAACATTCTGATCCATTACGACTTGCGCGGCCCTAGCTCCGCCAAAACTTTTCCGGCCCGCCCCTTGACCAATCATGTTACTATGTATGCTATGAACGAACGATTCAAACGATTGCGCCTTGCCCTGGCACTCACCACTCACCAGATCTTCGCGTCCTTGCGGCTTTGCGTGAAACCTTCCGCCAATTATTACGGACCCCAGCCGCTCCCAATGCCGAATATTCGAAAAATCCTGGCATCCCTCGAATCCACAATCTGCAACGGCGAAAGGCGTTGCGCATTTACGCCTTTCGCCAGAACAGGATTTTTGTACCAAAACCCCTGGGGCCCCACCGCAGAGAAAATCTCGCGTTCGAAAAATCGCAGCGGATGCCATAGCACCCTGCGTCATTGGTGCTTTGTCATTGCTTCGTCATTCGGGCTTCGGCATTCGTCATTTTCACAATGGGCTTCAACGACTCGCCAAATGTCTGCGTCGCCAACCTAGCATGAACGCCGTCACCGCCCCCACAACCACCAACACCACCGTCCCCGCCTCCGGCACCGCCCCAGCCACAATCGCCGCCCCCGGCGTGGACTCATACGCCCAATCAATTACTTCTGGCCCGTGTGTGATCTGAATCGGCAATCCAGATTCGGTTGTTGTATGCTCGGTCCAAGTTTCCACACGCACACGAATCCAACCGAAATGAATCCCTTCATCGGATGCGAATCGCACACCCAGAATTCCAATTGGATCAGTGGTCCATGGAACACCCCACATGTCATCAATACCAAGTGCGATGCTACCGTTATTCAGGAACCAATTCATCGGAGCCTGCGGATTCCAATCGATAAGCAAACCCGCGGCAACCGGAGAGACGTTACCATACTCATCCGAGGCAAGCACACTGTTCTCCGAAAACAACTCTCTCTGCGGAGCAATGTAGAAATGGTGAATGTCAGGTTGGCCGGGAAGCGGAATTTCCATGATGCTGGACACAGAGAAATCACGTGTGCCGTTTTCATCCATGTCGACCCAACCGTTGTCTCTACGCGGCCGAGGACCGCCATGAATTACCTCCGCTTTGACTTCAACGGAATAACAAGTGGCCACAGCCAACGCCGCCATTACAAACCTAGGCAATACCATCATTCCCTCACACGTTTGCACATCATCCGTAATCGCTCCAATCTACTTGCCAATTAAAAAAGACCAAAGACCAACACCATTGCGGGTTTCCACGCTCGTTGACGATTTCCGCCCCAAATCGATAATCAACACTGGAAGCGCAGCACGCCGCACCCCTATTCCAATGGCCGAACCCCAAACCATTTGTCACGCCCGTTAGCCAATAGCTGACCACTGACCGCCTTTTCCTACTCCCTAATCCCTACCCCCCTACTCCCTCCGCCCCGCATGACCAAACACATCTTCGTCACCGGCGGCGTCGTCAGCTCCCTGGGAAAGGGACTCACCAGCGCCTCGATCGGCATGCTGCTCGAAGCTCGCGGGCTCTGCAGTGCGGATGCAGAAGCTCGATCCGTACATCAACGTCGATCCGGGCACGATGAGCCCCTACCAGCACGGCGAAGTCTACGTGCTCGACGACGGCAGCGAGACCGACCTCGACCTGGGCCACTACGAGCGGTTCACCAACAGCCCGCTCACCCGCGACTCGAACTACACCACCGGCCAGATCTACCTGTCGGTCATCAACAAGGAACGCCGCGGCGAGTTCCTCGGCAAGACCGTGCAGGTCATCCCGCACATCACCAACGAGATCAAAAGCGTCATCCGCAAGCTGGCGGCCGCCGGCGTCGACGTCGTCATCACCGAGATCGGCGGCACCGTCGGCGACATCGAAAGCCAGCCGTTCCTCGAAGCCATCCGCCAGTTCGCCCTCGACGTCGGCAAGGAAAACTGCCTCTACATCCACCTCACGCTCGTGCCGTACCTCAAGGCGGCCGGCGAACTGAAGACCAAGCCCACGCAGCACTCCGTCGGCCTGCTGCGGCAGATCGGTATCCAGCCCGACGTGCTCATCTGCCGCACCGAGCGCTCGATCGACCGCGAGGACCGCGAGAAGATCGCCCTGTTCTGCAACGTGCCGCTCGAGGCCGTCATCGAGGAAAAGGACAAGGACTTCTCGATCTACGAAGTGCCGCTCAGCCTCGTACGACAACCAGCTCGATCAGCTCATCGTCAAGCAGCTTCGGGCTCACCGCGACCGAGCCGCACCTCGACGACTGGCGCGAACTGCTGCACCGCCTGCGCAACCCCGAGCACGAAGTCAGCATCGCCGTGGTCGGCAAATACGCCGAGCACCGCGACGCCTACAAATCGCATCTACGAATCGCTCGACCACGCCGGCATCGCCCACCACGCTCAGGTTCGCATCCAGGCGATCCAGAGCGAAGAAGTCGAGCGCGAAGGGCCCGAGCGGCTGCTCTCGGGCTTCGACGGCATCCTCGTGCCCGGCGGCTTCGGCGAGCGCGGCATCGAAGGCAAGATCGAGGCCATCCGCTTCGCCCGCGAGCGCGGCATCCCGTTCTTCGGCATCTGCCTGGGCATGCAGTGCGCGGTGATCGAGTTCGCCCGCAACGTCGTTGCGCTTCGCCGGCGCCCACTCGACCGAGTTCGACAAGGACACGCCGCACCCGGTGATCTGCCTGCTCGACGAGCAACGAAGACGATCACCGACAAAGGCGGCACGATGCGGCTGGGCGCGCAGACCGCGCGTCTCGATCCATCGAGCAAAGCCGCCGCGCTGCTACGGCAGCGACACGATCTCCGAGCGGCACCGCCACCGCTACGAGTTCAACAACGTCTACCGCCAGCAGTTCGCGGCCCACGGCATGTTGGTCGCCGGCACGAGCCCCGACGGCGCGCTGGTCGAGATCATCGAGCTGCCCGAGCACCCCTGGTTCGTGGCCGTGCAGTTCCACCCCGAGTTCAAAAGCAAACCCACCGCCGCCCAGCCGCTGTTCGCGGGCTTCGTCGCCGCGGCGATTGCACGCAAAACCACCGGTGCCTGGACTACCGCCGGCACATAGAACAAAAGGGGACTGCCTCCGAGCCTAGACTACGCATCCGATGCCAAAACGCTTTGGTTCGTAATTCATTCGTCATTCGGGCTTCGCCATTCGGAATTTAAGATAGAGGTGACTGTCCCCTTTTGTGATGGTTCATAACCTTCAACCTTCCCATGTCCTCCGACCCCGACATAACGCTCCACATCGACGAAGACTGGAAAACCCAGGTCGAGCGCGAAAAGGAAGCCGCCAAACAGGCCGCGGCCAAGAGCGTTCCAACACCAGAAGCTACACCAACGGAACCTTCATCGGCCGAGCAAGCCGTCCGCCAGCGCGCTGCCGAAACCACCGGCCAGTCGCAGCCCTACGGCGAGCCCGCGCCTGAGAAAGCATCGAGTCACCGCACCGATCCGGTCCACGACTACGAGCTTCCCCGCTTCGCTCGCCTTCCTGATCACCACCCTTGGCACTCAAGCCATGGTCGCCCTCGGCGACGTGCCCAACCCCATCACCGGCAAGCTCGACCCCCAACCCAAACAAGCCAAGCACTTCATCGACACGCTCGCCATGCTCGAAGAAAAAACGAACGGCAACCGCACCCCCGAAGAATCCGCCCTCCTTAGCTCCTTCCTGCACCAGCTCCGCATGGCATTCGTGGGCGCACGCGAAACTCGCGCCACTGATTCAAAAAGGGGACTGGCTCCGAGTCCGTTGGTCACTGACGCACTGAAATGGCGGCCGCGAGGTGCCTGTCCCCTTTTTGACGCACACCAATGGCGAAATATCTTTTGACCGGCGCCGCCGGCTTCATCGCGGCCAACGTCGCCCGGCAGCTCCTCGATTCCGGCCATGAAGTCGTTGGCATCGATAACCTCAACGACGCCTACAACCCGCGCTCAAAGAGTGGCGTCTCGAACAGCTTCAGCACTCCCCCGGCTTTCTCTCCTATTCGCTCGATATCTGTGATCGCGACGCGCTGGAAAAGCTCTTCGAACAGCGTCAGCACGAACCCTTTGCAGCGGTGATCAATCTCGCCGCCCGCGCCGGAGTTCGCCCGTCGGTCGAGAACCCTTGGGTTTATTTCCAGACCAACGCCGACGGCACGCTCAACCTGCTCGATCTCTGCCGCCGTTATGGCGTCAAGAAGTTTGTCCTCGCCTCCACGTCCAGCCTGTACGGGGCGAACAACAAGATCCCCTTCCACGAAGCCGACGACACCAGCCGTCCGCTCTCACCCTACGCCGCATCCAAGAAAGCCGCCGAGGCGATCGCGTACACGTACCACCACCTGCATCAGCTTGACGTGACGGTGCTACGCTACTTCACCGTCTACGGGCCCGCCGGCCGCCCCGACATGAGCATCTTCCGCTTCGTCCACCGCATCTCGGAAGGAATGCCGATCACCGTCTTCGGCGACGGCACTCAACAGCGCGACTTCACTTACGTCGAGGACGTCGCCCGCGGCACGATCGCCGCGATTCAACCAGCCGGATTCGAGGTCATTAACCTCGGCGGCGACAAGCCCGTCGAGCTGAACGCGATCATCGCTGAGATCGCGCACCTGGTCGGCCGCGAGCCGCAGATTGTCCGCCGCCCGTCGCACCCGGCCGACGTTCACGCCACCTGGGCGTCAATAGAAAAGGCCCGCTCATTGCTTAAATGGTCCCCAACGGTCCCCTGGCAAGAAGGCCTGCGCCGTTGCGTGGATTCGTATCGAGAGAACCGCGACCTGGCTCAGTCCGTCGCCGACCGCGGCGACTAAAAATACTGGCCGTACCCCTCATTCTTCATCCCCCTATCCCCTTCCCATCCCCTTATCCCCTTCAATAGTTAGGCGACGGTGGCCGATAATCGCTGATCCGAATCGACTTAAACCACTCGATCGTCTTCGTCAGCCCGTCGCGCAGGGGCGTCGTCGGCTCCCACTTCAGCTTCTCTTTCGCCAATGTAATGTCCGGCTGCCGCCGATGCGGGTCGTCCTGCGGCAACGGATGCTGCACCAGCTTCGACTTGGCGCCGGTCAGTTCGAGGACCAACTCAGCCAGCTCCTTGATCGTGAACTCGTTTGGGTTGCCAAGGTTCACCGGTCCGATGAAATCATCCGGCCCGTCCATCATGCGGATGATCCCCTCCACCAGATCGTCGCGATAACAGAACGACCGTGTCTGCTGCCCGTCGCCGTAGATCGTGATCGGCTCTCCCATCAGCGCCTGCCGGATGAAGTTCGAAACAACCCGCCCGTCAAATGGGTGCATCCGCGGCCCATACGTGTTGAAGATCCGCACGACGCGAATGTTGACCTTGTTCATGCGGTGATAGTCCATGAACAACGTCTCGGCCGCACGCTTCCCTTCGTCGTAGCAGGCACGCAGTCCGATCGGGTTGACCGCGCCGCGATACGATTCTGGCTGCGGATGCACCTCCGGATCGCCATACACTTCGCTGGTCGATGCCTGGAGAATCTTTGCGTGGCAGCGCTTGGCCATACCCAGCATGTTGATCGCCCCCATCACCGACGTCTTCATCGTCTTGATGGGATTGAACTGATAGTGCCCCGGTGCCGCAGGGCAGGCGAGGTTGTAGATCTGGTCCACCTCCAACCACAGCGGCTGAGTGATGTCGTGCCGCAACAGCTCGAAGTTCGGCCGGCCAAGCAGGTGAGCGACGTTGGTCTTTTGGCTGGTGAAAAAATTGTCCAGGCAGACTACGTCGTGCCCTGCTTCGAGCAGCCGCTCGCACAGGTGCGAGCCGAGAAAACCGGCGCCGCCGGTCACCAGAATTCGCTTCACATTCGCCACGCCGTCACCATCCTTTTTCTAAGCATACGTCGCCGATTCGCCGGTATTGTATCGGTTTCACGGTCCGAGGCGACGGCACCGGGGCCACAGCCGATGGCAGACTGTTGGCTCAACTGCGCCGTGGTATAGTAAAGCCTCGGCCATCGTACTCCGACGGAGGATCCAAGGTTTGAGCGACGCAATCGAGACGGTGGCGGTGGTGCTGGCCGCGGGCAAGGGCACACGCATGAAGTCGGACCTGCCCAAGGTGCTCGTCCCAGTGGCCGGGCGGCCGATGATCGAGTATGTGCTCGACGCGCTGGCCGCGGGGGGGATTCACGACGTGCTGGTAGTCGTCGGTTACCGATCCGATCTGGTCCGTGAACAGTTAAAGGGGCGGCGCGGTGTCAGTTTCGTAGAACAGACCGAACAGCTTGGCACGGGCCACGCCGTCATGGTTTGTCGCGAAGAACTTGCACGCCGCGGCCGCGTGGCGGCGTTGGTCGTGGCCGGAGACTCGCCAATGATGCAGCCCAGTTCGCTGGCGACGCTGGCGCAAGAATTTGCAAAGCAGCGGCCGGCATGCTTGATCGGCACGGCGCACAAGGAGAACCCGCAAGGCCTGGGACGTGTCATTCGCGATACCGCAGGCCAGTTCCTGAAGATTGTGGAAGATAAGGACGCAACGCCGGAAGAACGCCGCGTCACCGAAGTAAACATGAGCTGCTACCTGTTCGACTCTGTCGAGCTATTGGCAGCTCTGACCAATATCAGAAACGACAATGCCCAGCGCGAATACTACATCACCGATGTGCCGGGCGTGCTGAAACGCGACGGAAAAGTGGTTCAGGCGCTGCCGGTCCTCCAGCCCGTGGAATCGCTGAGCATCAACGACGTGAATGAACTGGCGGAAGTGGAGCGGGAGTTGTTGAATCAGCGATCAAAGCGTTAGCAAACCTCGCCCTGAAGGCTGGTTTTGAGCGATGAACGATCTCAAGATTTTCAGCGGCCGAGCCAACCTCGATCTCGCGCAGCGGATCTGCGCTTACCTCGGTCTTCCCGCGGGTAAGATCTCGATCGGCAACTTCCCCGACGGCGAAATCTCCTGCAAGATCGACGAGGACGTCCGCGGCCGTGACATCTTCATCGTTCAGCCCACCTGCCCGCCGGTCAACGAAAACATCATGGAGCTGTTGATCATGATCGACAGCTTCAAACGCGCAAGCGCATATCGCGTGACCGCCGTGATGCCGTACTTCGGCTATGCCCGACAGGACCGCAAAGACGCCGGCCGCGTCCCGATCACCGCCAAGCTCGTCGCCAACATGGTTACGCGTGCCGGCGCCGACCGCGTGCTGGCGATGGACCTGCACGCCGCTCAGATTCAGGGCTTTTTCGACGTGCCGGTGGACCACCTTTACGCCGCGCCGGTCCTCAACGACTATTTCGCCCAGATGGGCTTCCGCAAGGAAGACCTCGTCGTGGTCAGCGCCGACGAAGGCGGAATCAAACGTGCACTCGGTCACAGCACCCGGTTACAGGCCCCGCTGGCGATCGTGGACAAGCGCCGCGCAAGCGCCGACGTGACCAAGCAGGAGAACATTATCGGCGCCGGTGTCAAGGACAAGATCGCGCTGATGTTCGACGACATGATCAGCACCGGCAGCTCTATTTGCGGCGCGGCGAGGGTGATTCACCAGTGCGGCGCCCGCGAGATTCACGTTGCCAGTACCCACGGCGTCTTGGTCGGCCCGGCGATCGAGCGTATGCAGGAGGCGCCGATCCAAACCGTGATCATCACCGACACCATCCCGCTCTGCGCCGCACAAGACAATCCCCAAGATCAAAGTCCTCTCCGTCGCCCCCCTCCTCGGCCAGGCCATCAAACGTATCCACCGCAACGAATCCGTCAGCGGGCTGTTCGTCTAGCGGGCACTACCCAGCCTGAGTTCGAGCCGGGCCAACAACGCGCCCTTGCATTTCCGCCGCTTTCCGGCAAAATACTTGATTCCCTCACGGGGTGATGGCTCGCTCTGCGACGCCTCTCCGCGTGAATGCTTGGGCAGTCTAAGACAAACCAGAGCTTCGGGTTGCGGCAATAGGCCCTAGCAGCTCGTGCTTTCCATCCGAGGTTGGCAATGGCAGAAGTTTTGAACGTCGAAGTTCGCTCCGAACGGGGCACACGCGAAGCGCGCCGCTTGCGCCGAGAGGGAAAAGTGCCCGCGGTGCTCTACGGCCACGGCGAAAAGGCGGTGTCGTTGCTGGTCGGTGGCGAGGAACTGACGAACGCAGTGCGCCGGCACACGCGATTAGTCGATCTCCGTGGCGGCGTGACTGACAGCGCGCTAATCCGCGAATTGCAGTGGGACCCGTTCGGACTTGAAGTGCTGCATGTCGATTTCACGCGCGTCTCGGCCGACGAGAGAATCGAGGTCAAGGTATCGATCGAGTTGAAGGGCAACGCGCCCGGAACGCACGAAGGCGGCGTATTGGAGCATCTGATTCACGACCTGGAAATCGAGTGCCTGGCGACAACAATCCCCGAGCGAATCATAGTCCGCGTAAATACCCTGAAGGTTGGCGACAAGATCACCGTGGCCGAGCTCCAAGTGCCCGAAGGCGTGAAAGTGCTCGCCGATGCGGAAGATGTCGTCGTGCAATGCGTCGAGGCGGCTCAGGAAGCCGAAGCCGAGCTTGCGGGTGAGGCCGCCGAGCCGGAGGTCATCGGCAAGAAGCCGGAGGACGAGGAGGGTGAAGCCGAGGAGAAGAAGTAGCGGCGAGCGCCAGAGCTTCGGCCCAGCCGATTGCTCGCTGGCTCTCCGCGACTTTTGCCCGCATGAAGCTCGTTATCGGACTAGGCAATCCTGGCCGGAAGTACGACGGAACCCGACATAACGTTGGATTTTTCGTCATTGAAGAGGTTGCTCGCAGACACGCTGGCGCGGCAAGTAAGCGAACAAACTTTCAAGCCGACACGATCGAGGCCTCAATCGGCGGTGAAAAGGTACTGCTTGCGAAGCCACAAACTTACATGAACCTGAGCGGTGCGACCGCGTTGGCCGCACGCGATTTTTATAAACTGGCCGATAGCGACTTGCTCGTGGTTTGCGACGATTTTGCCTTGCCGCTGGGCAGGTTGCGGATTCGTCCACAAGGATCCGGCGGGGGGCAAAAAGGACTGGCCGATATCATCCGCCGATTGGTGCACGACGCAGTGCCGCGATTGCGGATTGGCGTCGGCCCGTTGCCGGCCGGTTGGGACGGCGCCGACTTTGTACTCGGAAAGTTTTCGAAAGAAGAACAAAAGGAAATCGACATCGCCGCCGCTCGCGCTGCCGACGCCATTGCCGACTGGGTCACCAACGGCGTCGCCGCCGCGATGAACAAATACAACTCGGAATCATAGCGCAGGCGAGGGCCGCGCGATCCCTGGTTAAACTGGATCAAAAGAACATCAAAGCTAGGAGTATCCCCTTGGCCGCCAACGTTTACGAAGGACTGTACATCCTTGACACCAACCGCTACGGCCGCGATTCGACCGGCGTGTCCGGTCAGATCAACGAAATCATTCAGAACGCCGGCGGCGAAGTCCTCGCCAGCCGCTTATGGGAAGAGCGGCGACTGGCCTACTCGATCCGAGGCCAGCGCAAAGGGACTTATTGGCTAACCTACTTCCGGCTCGAGCCGACACGCCTCGGCGAGATTACACGCCAGTGCGAGATCAACGACAACATCCTGCGATCAATGCACCTGCGCGTGGACCCGCGCATCGTCGATACGCTGGTGAGTCACGCGCTAAGCGGCTCGCCGGTGCTCGAACGGAAGGTGACCATCGGCGCGGAGGAAGAACCGGTCGTGCCGGCAATCGAAGCAGTCTGATGCATCCGCCGGTTTGTGTTGGCCGGCTGCATGGTATAGCTTGACAGTAGTTCATAAAACACGTCGCCACGCAGTCGCGAGAGGCGTTTCAAACCGGAGTCGCCCATGGCCAGCTTTAACCGAGTCATCTTGGTCGGCAACCTCACGCGCGATCCAGAATTGCGGTATATCCCAAGCGGAATGGCGGTTACTGAAGTCGGCTTGGCCGTAAATCACCGGCGCAAGGCGCAGAACGGCGAGTGGATCGAAGAGACGACGTTCGTGGACGTCACGCTTTGGGGGCGCACGGCCGAGGTCGCCAGCGAGTATCTTTCCAAGGGTGCGCCGGTGCTGATTGAGGGCCGGTTGAAACTCGATTCGTGGGAAAAAGAAGGCAAGAAGTTCAGCAAGCTGCGTGTCGTCGGCGAGCACATGCAAATGCTCGGCGCCAAGGGGCAAGGTGGTGGCGGCGGTGGCGGCGTCCTCGCGCTGCTCAGCCCGCCGGAGCTCGCGGACGTCCTCAGCAGCAAGGCGCCTCGCACGAAGACTCCGATTTCACGCCATCCGAAAGTGATTTTTCCCAAAGTGAGTCCGGCGACGACATCCCGTTTTGATCGCAAGACAGCAAACACCCAAACACACTTACTGAAATGCCTCGAACTACCACAAAACGAACTCCCACCGCCAATCGGCTTCCCCGCGCCGCTAATGGTCAGATCGAATTACTGCTGATCCAAAGCGTCGATCATCTCGGCAAGCAGGGCGAAGTTGTCGCGGTCCGCCGCGGCTATGCGATGAATTACCTCTTGCCGCAGGGTCTGGCCACAGTCGCCACCGAGCACCACAAGCGGATGGTCGATAAGCACAAGGCCCGCTTGCAAGAGATTCAGAACCAGCGGCTGGCGCACCTGCGGCACGTCGCCGATCAGCTCGGCAAACAGTCGATCACGATCGAAGCCAACGCCAACGACGAAGGCCACCTCTACGGCTCGGTGGGCGCGCTGGAGATCGTCAAGGCGCTCAAGCAACACGATATCACCATCACTGCCGACCAGGTCCGGCTCAAAGGACCGCTCAAGGAACTTGGCCTCTACACGGTACTCGTCCATCTCGGTCAGGATATCGAGGGCGAGCTGAAAGTCTGGGTCGTTCCGACGGTGGCCGACGAAGTCGCCGAAAAGAAGAAAGAGGAAAAGCCTAAGGAAGAGAAGCCAAGGACGATAAGTCCAAGGATCAGAAACACACGAAGTAGCAACCGCCCACACCACCGGCGCGATATAATAGCCCGACCCGCAAGGTCGGGTTTGATCTGCGCACGACTCGCGCGTGGCCGCCACTCAAAGCACGGAGGGCTTTTCTGATGGCCACTGTTCAACGCATCGACGATGTCGCCGCCGCGAGCGCGAAGCCTGCGGTCACCGCGGAAATCCTCGATCGGCAGCCGCCGCGCAACCTGGAGGCCGAACGTGGTGTTCTCGGCAGCATCCTGTTGCTGCCCGACGTCTGCGACGACGTTGCGCTGATCATCCGGCCCGACGATTTCTACGACGACGCCAATCGCAAGCTCTACCAGTGCATGCTCGAGATGCACTGCATCCGGCCAGCGCATTGATACCACGCTTCTTGGTCGACCGGCTTCGCAACTGCGGCGACTTGGAGCTGATCGGCGGCATGGCATATCTCGCCGAGGTCGCTCGCAGTGTTCCCAACGCCGCACATGCCATCTACTACGCACAAATCGTCCGCGACAAATCGACGCTGCGGCAGCTCATCCTGTCCAGCACCGAAATCCTTCGCGACGCGTACGACGACTCGAACGAGCCGCGCGAAATGCTGAACCATGCCGAGGAACGGATCTTCGCGATCCTCGACAAGCGCGGTGGCGGCGAGTTGTCCACCATTGCCGAAATCCTCCACGAATCCATGGCCCGCATCGACTCGCGCATGAAGCACGAGCACGCAGTCGGCGGCATTGAGACCGGGTTCTCGGATTACGACAATTTGACCGGCGGCCTGCACGATTCGGCGAGCTGATCATCCTTGCCGCGCGGCCCAGCATGGGAAAAACCGCGCTGGCCATGAATATCGCCGAATACGTGGCGATGGAACTTAAGATAGCCACGCTACTGGTCAGCCTGGAAATGTCGTCGCTCGAGCTCGGCGACCGTTTGCTTTGCGCCTCGGCTCGCGTGAATGGGCACCGCCTTCGTAACGGCACCATCTCAAACGACGATCGCCGCAAGCTGGTCGAAGCGCGCGGCCGAAATCAGCCAGTCGCCCTTGTTCGTCGATGACACCGCCAGTCGCACCATGACTGAAATCGCCGCCGCCGCCCGCCGGCTAAAACGCCGCAACAGCCTTGGTCTGGTCGTGATCGACTACCTGCAGCTCATCGAACCAGATAATCCCAAGGACCCGCGTCAGGAACAGGTGGCCAAGATCGCCCGCCGGCTCAAGGGCTTGGCGCGAGCTAAAGATCCCTGTGCTATGCCTCGCACAGCTTAACCGGCAAGCGGAGGTCGCGCGCGACAATAAGCCGCGGCTTAGCCACCTCCGCGAGTCCGGTGCGATCGAGCAAGACGCCGACGTGGTGATGTTCATCCATCGCGAGGAATACTACTGCACCAACGAAGAAGACAAGGCTCGCGTCGCTGGCCAGGCCGAAATCATCGTGGCCAAGCAACGGAACGGCCCGATCGGCGACGTCAAGCTGCACTGGATGCACGACTTCACTCGCTTCGAAAACGCCGCCTACAAACCCTACGACGAGTTTGAGCAGTATAGCCCTGGCGGTTTTTAGTGTGATCTGCGCCGAGCGATTTTCAACTGACCACGGACTACTGACAACGGACAAAAATCACCCGCATCCCGTTGGCCGCTCGGGAAAATCGAACGGTTCAAGCTGAATCGTGATGTGATCAATCCCGAACTTCTCATGAAGCCGCTCGCGCAAGTTGTGCAACATTGCCTGCCCCCCACTCCCGTCAGCTACAACCACATGAGCCGATAGCGATTCGAAACCGCTCGCGATGGTCCAAATGTGTAAGTCGTGTACCGCCTCGACTCCTTCCACCTGCATGATCGCGTTGCGGACCCCCTCCGCGTCGATGTGCTTGGGAGTGCTCTCCATCAACACTGCGACACTTTCGTTCAATAGTTCCCACGCGGAATAAATCACGAGTGCCGAAATCCCAAGCGAGATTGCCGGATCGGCCCAATACCAGCCGCGCCACCAGATCAGCGCCGCGGCCGTAATCGTGCCGATGCTCCCGACCGTATCCGTGACAACGTGCAACCATGCACCGCGGATATTCAGATTTTCATCTCGCCCGGAATGGAGCAGCACCAACGATGCGACGTTCACCACCAGGCCGCCCACCGCAATTGCCAGCATCAATTGCCCTTTCACATCGGGCGGTTCACCAATGCGCTGAAGGGCCTCGACGATGATGAAAACCGCAATCGCCACCAGCGCCGCCCCGTTGACCAGCGCGGCCAGGATCTCCGCGCGGTAATAGCCGAACGTCCGCCGAGGGTCGGGCGGCCGAAGGGCGATCCACATCGCAAACAGGCTTAACGCCAGCGCCGCCGCGTCCGAGAGCATGTGCCCCGCGTCGGCCAAAAGCGCAAGCGAATTGGCCATCCACCCGCCAATGGCTTCCGTCACCATGTAGCCTGCGACCAGCGCCAATGTGATCGCCAGCCGCCGGCGATTGGTGTGGCGGCAGTCATCATGATAGGCGTGTGAATGAGAGTGCGTCACGCGCGTTCCTACTTAGCATTCCCCGCAACAGCGACTAGCAATAAATCGACCTGCGCTTTGCTCCAATGCTCAACGACATGCGCACTGCAGGAAGGCAGCAAAAGTTGCACGCCGTGCCCGAAAAGCTAGAATAGCTCTTGATTGCCCGCGGGCGTAGCTCAGTTGGTAGAGCGCTAGCTTCCCAAGCTGGATGTCGAGGGTTCGAGTCCCTTCGCCCGCTTTTCATGTAACCCGATGTCCAGCGCGGACAGCGGGTTGTTTCGTTTGGGGAAAGGCCGCGTGCGTTTTAGCGCCGCATTGCTGGCCAATAGACGCCAGTATCGCGACTGATGGCGGTTCCAAGTTGCCGGAGTACGAAATCTGTACTTCTCGATTTGTCCCCGCTATACTGTCGGGCGATTTCATGCCTGTGGAGCCAACGTGGCCGCCTGCAACCAGGTCCGGCCATTATCCGGCGGTGTGTTCGTCGGACGCAGTGCATAAGCGATGGGCATCAGTCCGGCATCCATCGGAACGCCGGAGGAGGAATGTCTGTGGGTAAGCGACTGTACGTCGGCAATGTCAGTTACAAGATGTCGAACGAGGATCTGGAGCAGCTCTTCTCGCAATTCGGCACGGTCACCTATGCGCAGGTGATGATGGACCGTGACACGGGGCGAAGCAAAGGCTTTGCTTTTGTGGAAATGAGCACCGATGCCGAGGCGCAAGCGGCGATCAGCGGGCTGCACGAGCAGCCGCACGACGGGCGGCCCCTGACCGTCAACGAGGCCCGGCCGAAGGAGCCGCGATCGGGTGGCGGCGGCGGCGGCGGCTACGGTGGAGGTGGTGGCGGCGGATACGGCGGAGGTGGTGGCGGCGGATACGGTGGAGGTGGTGGCGGCGGATACGGTGGAGGTGGTGGCGGTCGCGGCCGGCGGCGCGACTGAGCCGCAATTGCAATTTGCCCGCACGCGCGATCAATAAAAAGTCCGCGTTGGCACTTGTAAGTTTCGCCGCATTTGTGCAATATTTCACGAACTGTTCTTCTAGCAGCCCGGCTGCGACGGCTCGGCGGTAGGGAGACTGCCGCACGACGCGCATCTTGTTGCTTGATGCGGCGGCGGGACCGCTCCACTTTCATCAACGATTGTTCGCGGTGGCCGAATTCCTCATTCAAGAGTTGAACTTCTATGCGTGGGCGGCTTACACGCTCGCCGCGCTGGTGCACGTATTTCTGTTGATCAATCTGGTCGCCGTTGGCGCCCTGTTTTTTATCTGGCTTGAGCGCAAGGTCTCCGGCAGGATTCAGGACCGGCTTGGCCCTACTCGCGTCGGCGGTAAATTCGGCTGGCTCCAAACCGTGGCCGACGGCATCAAGCTGATCGCCAAAGAAGACACGATGCCCGCCGGCGCCGACTCCTTGTTATTCAAGATGGCGCCGTATGTAAGCTTTTGCGCCTCATTCGCCGCCTTTTTCACGCTGCCATTAGCATTCGGTTGGGTCGGACAATCGCTGAACGTTGCTGTCTTTTTTATCTTGGCGATTCTTGGCCTCGAGGTGTTTGGCGTAATCCTGGCTGGCTACTCATCGGCCAGCAAGTGGTCGCTGTTTGGCGCCATGCGCGAGGCTGCCCAGGTTGTGAGCTATGAAGTGCCACTTGGATTGTGCGTCGTCGTGCCCGTGCTGATCGCCGGCACGATGGATCTTACGACAATCGGCGAGATGCAGAGCGGCTGGTTCTGGAACTGGTTCGTCTTTCACGACCCATTCACGTTCATAACATTTTGGGTTTATTTCACGTGCGCAACCGCAAGCGTGAACCGGGCCCCCTTTGATCTGGCCGAGGCCGAAAGTGAACTGGTTGCCGGATTTCACACCGAGTATTCCGGTTTGCGGTGGAGCTTCTTCTTCATGGCTGAGTACGGCTCGATGCTGGCGGTGAGCTTGCTGGCTTCGATCTTGTTCTTCGGCGGCTGGAATGGGCCCATTCCCATCATGCACATGATTGGATGGGCCTACGACTCCGGCGCAGAACCCACTCGGTTCACTGGATACATCGCCAATTTGCTAGGTATGACGAACATGCTCATTAAGGGCACGTTAGGCGTAACGGTGATGATGTGGGTTCGCTGGACGCTGCCTCGACTGCGAATCGATCAGGTAATGAAGACCTGTTTGAAGTACTGCACGCCGATCGCGTCGGTGATGTTTGTGTGCGTGGTTATTTGGCAATTCGTGTTTCCTGCCGGCTTATTCAAGCTCGGCGAGTCGCCCGGCGTCGTCCGCGAGACATTTATCGACGGGGGCGGGCGATTGGAATCCATTTCGCCACGCGAGCCGCGCAATTCGCTCGCGGACTCGAAATTGGCGCGCGGCGAAGGAGCGAATCCGCAATGAACTGGCATTCGTTCTTTTTCTTGCTGTTTTCGCTGGTGGCGATAGTCTTCGCGCTCGCGGTCGTCTTCACAAGCCATATCGTGCGGATGGCGTTTTATCTGACGTTGTCGCTCGGCGCGACGGCCGGCCTGTTCTTCCTTGCCGGCGCTGACTTTGTCGGAGCGATGCAGCTTTTGATCTATGTCGGAGGCACTCTGGTGCTACTGATCTTCGGTGTGATGCTCACGGCGCAAGGTCCGTTCATCACCATGAAGACCGATAGTAGCCAGTGGCTAATCGCCGCCATCGTCGGAGGATCACTGTTGGCGGTGCTGTTGTCGGCGGCGTTTCGCGTCCGTGAATGGCGCGAGCTGCCGGATACGGCCGCCGTAGCACAGCAGGCGAACGAGCCAACGGCGACTCCATTAGGTCTGGCCCTTTTGGGCACGCGCGTTGACGCCGACGAATTTCCCGCCGAGAAGCAACCCGGACTGGCCGGATATCTGTTGCCTTTCGAAATTATCTCCGTGCATTTGTTAGTCGTGCTGATCGGAGCCGCATACCTGGCACGGGCGAAGAAGAGCGCGGTCGCGCGCAATGACTTGAGACCAACACGCAATTTCAGCGACTGCTAGACAATAAACCCCTGTATCCTCATGGACCTCCTGACCCAACCCGTTGGCGTTGCCCATTACCTTGTGGTGGGCGCGGTGCTGTTTGTCGCAGGCGTGGTCTGCATGGCCACAAAGCGAAATGCGCTGGGTGTGTTGATGGGGATCGAACTGGTCCTCAACGGCGCGAATGTCAATTTTGTGGCCTTCGGCAGCAGGTTCCTGCAGGCCGACACAGCCTTCTCCCTCGGCCTCGACGGCCAGTCGATCGCCCTGTTCGTGATCGTGCTGGCGGCCGCCGAAGCAGCGGTGGCCCTGGCGATCACGCTCAACTTTTACAACAACCACGCCACGGTCGACGTCGATCGAGCAGATGAGCTGAAAGGCTGACAACAAGCCTCAGAACATGGACTTAGCCGAAACACTTCCTGTGCTGCTTGGCGTCGCGTGGCTTTTGCCGCTCGCGAGCTTTGCGATCATTGTGTTTTTCGGCCCCCGAATGGGCAAACATGGCGAGTACGCCGCCTGGTTGGCGACCGGCGCGATCCTTGCCGGCTTCTTGCTCTCCGTCGTGGCGCTCGGCGGCTGGTTGGCGCAGCATCCGCCTGTGGACCATCCCGAGGAGATCGCCCTAGCACAGGTTGGAGAGAGTCACGCGGACACGAGCGCGCATGCCCACGACCATCGAACCGAGAAGCACGAATACTCCGGTGAATGGTACCGCCTGGTGGAGTTCGGCTCACTGCGGCTGGCGATCGGTTATTACATCGATTCGCTGACCGTCGTGATGTTCACGATGATCACGCTGATCGCCACGTGCATCCACTTCTATGCCATCGGCTACATGCATGATGAGCTGCACGAAGTGACCGACCACGAGGTCACCGTGCATGGGCATCATCTCCATCGGCCCGGTCGCTTTCATCGCTTCTTCCAATACATGTCGCTGTTTTGCTTCAGCATGCTCGGCCTGGTCTACGCGGGCAACATGCTGATGGTATTTGTGTTTTGGGAGCTCGTCGGCATCTGCTCCTATTTCCTGATCGGCTTCTATTATGAGCGCAAAAGCGCCTCAAACGCCGCCAACAAGGCTTTCATCGTCAACCGCGTGGGCGACTTCGGGATGCTCATCGGCATGATGGCGCTGTGGGGCGCACTGGGAACATTTTCGTTTGGGGACATGCGAACCGCCGACGGCGAGACCGAGCCAGGCATCTTCAGCCTGGTGCGCCCGGAGAGTAATCACCACGAGCTGACCGTGCCCGATGGTATGGTGCGCGCCGAGGCGCACACGGAAGTCGGAGCACTTGTCCAAGCGAATGCAAACGCCCCCGCCGCGGCCGAAGCGGCAATTGAAAACCAGTTGCCTTTATGGCGCGAAAGTGGCGTCGGCTATTGGCTCTTGGTCGTTGCCGGAATCGGAATCTTCTGCGGCTGCGTTGGCAAAAGCGCGCAGTTCCCGCTGCATGTGTGGTTGCCCGACGCGATGGAAGGCCCCACGCCGGTCTCGGCGCTCGTCCATTCGGCGACGATGGTGGCCGCGGGCGTGTACCTCGTCGGGCGCTTTTATCCGGTATTTGCGCCGGAGGCGCTGTTGGTGATCGCCTACACCGGCTGCATCACGCTTTTGCTCGCGGCGACAATCGCGATCACGGCGGTCGATATCAAGCGCGTGCTCGCTTACAGCACGGTCAGCCAGCTCGGCTATATGATGCTCGCGCTCGGCGTCGGTGGCTGGCTCGCGGGCGTGTTCCACTTGATCACGCACGCGTTTTTCAAGAGCCTCTTGTTCCTGTGTTCCGGCTCGGTGATCCATGCCTGTCACACGAACGACATGACCAAGATGGGCGGCCTACGGCCAAAAATGCCGTGGACCGCCTACACCATGCTCGTCGGCTGCCTGGCAATCATCGGCACCGGTGCGCCCGTCATTGAGTTCGGATTGAGCGGTTTTTATTCGAAGGACGCAATTGTCGCACAGGCCTACTCATTCAAAGAAGCGAATCCTCAACACGCCATCCTGTTCTGGGCGCCGACCATCGGCGCCGCGATCACTGCGTTTTACATGTTCCGCCTGTGGTTCATGACGTTTGCCGGCCCGCCTCGAGATCATCACATTCACGAGCATGCCCACGAGTCGCCGCCGGTGATGTACGTGCCGCTGGTCGTGCTGGCGATATTTGCGGTCGCGATCGGATGGCCGATTCTTGGCCTGACTAACGTGCTTGAACAGGCGCGCCCGCTCGGCGTGCTTGCCGAAACACAAGGGTTACCGGTCGCGGTCGTGGCGCATCCCAACGAGCATGCCAGCCATGTGCCCGAGATTCACGGAACCGCGGGTTGGCTCGCCTTTCTGATGGCGCTCGCCGGTTTCACACTGGCCACCGTGTTCTACGGCGTGCGGAAGGCCGACCCCGACGAGGTCCGCCGGTTCTTCGCGCCAGTCTACAAGTTGTTCATCAACAAATGGTACTTCGACGAACTGTACAACGCGCTCTTTGTGCAGCCGGCGATGTTCATATCGCGCCGCGTTGCCGACTTTGACCGCAAGGTCATCGATCGATTGATCGACGGCGCAGCCGTGGCCGTGACCAAGCTGGCGGTACTCGACGACCTGATCGACCGCCACGGCGTCGATTGGGCAGTCAACGCCGTGGGACGGTGGACTTATTCGGCCGGACACTCATTGAAACAAGTGCAAACCGGCAAACTGCGGCAGTACGTGACGTTCATCGTGATTGGCACGGTGGCAATTCTTGTGTTGGTGAGCTTTTTCAGGAGCCTTGGTTGGGCGGCGAACTACTAGCCTCCGTCGCGATTTGCCGCGCACCGCAGGCTGACACGATAACCTTCGAGCGATAGATCGTTCATGGACACTTACGTTCAACTCTTGAGCTTTGTCGTCTTCTTCCCGGCAATTGGCGCGCTGGCCCTCGTGTTTTTCCTGCGCAAAAGCACGAAGCGATGCGCTGGTGGTCGCTCGCTGTCACCATCATCACCTTGCTGGTCACCGTTTGGATCGCCTGGCCCGGCGAACGCCCCGGTCAGTTCGACGTTGAATTGGCCAGCATGCAGAACGCCTTCTCGTTGGAATGGATCCGGCCATTCAATATTTACTACTTCATGGGTCTCGATGGAATCAGCTTTCCGCTCGTATTGCTGACCACCTTCATCTGCGTCCTGGCAATGGGCGCAAGCTGGAACATCACCAAACACGTAAAGGCTTACTGCATGCTGTATCTCCTTTTGGAGATGGGCATGCTCGGCGTCTTCATGTCGCTCGATTTCTTCCTGTTCTTTGTATTCTGGGAAGTCATGCTCCTGCCGATGTACTTCCTGATCGGCGTTTGGGGCGGCCCTCGGCGCGAGTACGCGGCCATCAAGTTTTTCCTATACACGCTCCTGGGCGGCGTGTTGATGTTGATCGCCATCCTGATGCTGTATTTCAGCAGCGACCTCGGGTTGCTTACTCCCGATCAGCTCGTCCAGACGCACGTCGCGTCATCGCTCGACGAAGCAAACCGGTTGGCCGCGCAGTTCGCTGAGAACGACGTCGGTACGGAAACCGTCAAGGACCACACGTTCAATATCCTCGCACTTCAGCAAATAGGGCAGTTGCGCAACTCTCCCTTCAACCAGGAAGTTCTCTGGGGAAAATCGCTCCAATGGTGGGCCTTCCTGTTGTTGTTCATCGGCTTTGCAATCAAGGTACCGGCCGTTCCGGTCCATACGTGGCTGCCCGATGCGCATGTTGAGGCCCCCACACCTATTTCGATGATCCTCGCCGGCATCCTCTTGAAAATGGGCGGCTACGGCATCATCCGCATCTGTTATCCGATCTGCCCTGACGGCGGTTACGAGCTGGCAAACTTCGTGTGCGCCGTAGGTGTGATCAGCATGGTCTACGGCGCGTTTGCCGCCATGGCCCAAAAGGACTTCAAACGCCTTGTCGCTTACAGCTCCGTCTCACACATGGGTTACGTCGTGCTCGGCATGGGCGTCTGGAGCGCGACCAAGGACTATGCATGGAACCCCGACTACTGGGCCATGGGCATAAACGGCGCGATGTTCCAGATGATCGCCCACGGAATCAGCTCGGCCGGCATGTTCTTCATGGTCGGCGTGCTTTACGACCGTGTGCATCATCGCAACCTCGACGAATTCGGCGGGATCATGAACCGCATGCCGCTCTACAGCGGGTTGTCGATCGTGATCTTCTTCGCCGGACTGGGGTTACCCGGCTTGTGCGGCTTTATCGGAGAAGTCCTGGTGACGCTATCAGTGTGGAATTACAGCCGTGTGCTGGCCGTTGTGTCGGCATCGGTAGTCATTCTTACGGCGGGATACATCCTGTGGACCGTCCAGCGCGTGTACCTCGGACCGGAGTATCGCGGCCCGCACGGCGATCACCTGACGCCGATCACGCGTCGTGAAGTAATGATCGCGGCGCCCTTAGTAGTTTTCGCAATTCTCTTCGGGGTTTATCCGCGGTCGGTATTTCGCTACATGTCGCCGACCGTAGACCAGTCCGTCCAGGAATTGGCGGAGTGGACCAGGGCCAAAGAAACCGGTGCAATCACTACGTCGCAGGCAAACACAGAAAACAGTGACGGCATCGTTGCGCATAAATAACAATCCCAGACGCGCGGCCTGAACGCCGCGAACAAATGTGAATCTGGCGGAACTTGTCAAATCGCTCTACGAGAACACGGTGAACGTGAGTCTGCCGCTGTTCGCGCCGGAGTTGTGCCTTTGCGCCACGATCATCGTGTTGCTGCTCGCGCGGATTGTTGCCGGCACACGCGTCAGCAGCTTCGCGATCGCCTTCGTCGGATCGCTAATCGGGCTCTGGCTGGCCGTGCGAAACGTTGCGTGGGCTGACATCCCACGCGTCGAGATTTTCACCGGTTTGTTGGTGTACGACGGCGTGACCGTGTTCTTCCGCGCGTTTCTGCTGTTCTTCCTGGTCCTATTCGTTGTGCTGACACGCCTTTCGGGTATTCCCGACCGCGAGGACGGACCTGATGTTTACACACTGGTGCTCGGTGGCGTTGTCGGCATGTGCCTGATGGCGTCGGCTAACCATCTGTTGATAATTTTTCTCGCTGTCGAAATGGCGAGCGTACCGTCGTACGTGCTGGCCGGCATTCTCAAAGGCCGCCGCCAGAGTAGCGAAGCAGCGCTGAAGTATGTTGTTTACGGCGCCGGTGCCGCCGGCATCATGCTCTATGGCATCAGCCTGCTCGGCGGGCTCTTGGGGTCCTGCCACCTTCCCACAATGGCCGCACAGCTCGCCGATTGGATTAGCGCAGGCGAGCTCGGCGACCGCACGATGGTGCTGGTGCTCGGCGGGTTGATGGTCGGCGTCGGCCTGTCGTTCAAGCTCTCGGCCGTGCCGTTTCATTTTTGGTGCCCGGATGTCTTCGAAGGCGCCGCAGCCGAAGTGAACGCGTTTCTGAGCGTGGCCTCAAAGGGCGCGGCGCTGGCGCTTCTGGTACGCGCCTGTCTAGGTTTCGGATCGGTTCCCGAACAGACATTGGTGCCGGCGACGACTGCGCTCGCCACAGCAAGCGACAACGCCGGGCCGTCCTATGTATCGATAGTCGATCAAACGAATGCCGACGCGGCCGCAGACAGCGCACGTGCTGTGTCGAGCCAGCGATATGCCGCCCTCGCGCCGGTCCGCGACTTCATGCTGCTGTTGGTCGCCGTAGTCGCAGCGATTACATGCACATTCGGCAATCTGGCCGCCTATGGTCAGACAAACATCAAGCGACTTTTGGCCTACTCCACGATTGCCCACGCTGGCTACATGATGATGCCCGTGGCCGCGGCACTGGCGCTGTCATCGTCTAGTCCATCGAAGGCCGACGTTGTCCTAGCCGCCCTGCCCTTCTATACCGGCTTGTATCTGTTCATGAACCTCGGCGCTTTTGCGGTCGTGGCATTTTTGCGTAATGAGCTGCGCAGCGAAGAGATCGAGGACTATGCCGGTTTGATCCGCCGCTCGCCAGGCATCGCGATTTGCTTCTCGCTGATGCTCTTCAGTTTGATCGGTTTGCCGCCATTGGCCGGTTTCGCCGGCAAGTTCGTGATCTTTGCCGGTCTCGTTGATGCCATGGCCGTGCCGGCGGCAAGTACGACGATGCTCGCGCTGTTGGTGATTGGAGGATTGAACACGGCGCTCAGCCTGTTTTACTACCTGCGCGTCGTGAAGGTGATGGCACTCGACCCTGAGTCGGAGCATCGAGCGCCCCGCACGTTTTCGCTTGTCTCGGTCCCCGGCGTGTACGTGGTCCTGTTGTCGGTGCCGCTGTTGGTGCTGGGCCTTTTCTATGGCGGCTTTTATGAGCTGACAAAGCAGGTGACGCGGGGTTTGTTTGGATAAGTCTTTTACGCGAAGAGTGCATGCTCAATCAAAGCGTCAATCAGTGCCTCAACCGCCTGCTCGTAGTGCTCAGTCGCTCGATGCCGATGTATCTGAGCCACGCGGCCCCCTGGGTTGCGTATAACGGCGACGGAACTCGCGATGCGCTTGGCAGACTGGTGGCCGACCAGAAGCACAGTATCGAACGACTTACGCAATTGCTTCAGGATCGTCGGCACACGATCGACCCAGGTGAATTCCCGATTGTATTCACGGATCTTCACGACTTGTCGCTGGGCTTCCTCCTGAACCAGATTGTTGAGCATCAGCGCCATGATGTTGAATTCATCGAACGTTGTGTCGGGCAACTGCACGGCGACGTCGAGGGGCATGATTTGGCCGAGGATGTTCTCGCTGACGCCCGCGCGCATTTGCAGAAGCTGGAGTCGCTTACGGCGACCGTCGCGGCCAAGTGAGGCTTTGTGCTGCCTATGCTCGTCGATACGCATGCTCATCTCGCCGCTGAGCAGTTTGACGGTGACCGCGATGCGGTGATCGCGCGGGCGGCTGCCGCAGGCGTACAGCAGATAACCTGCATCGGCACGACGGTCGAGTCGAGCCGCCGCGCCGTCGAATTGGCTGAGAAACATGCGATGGTTTTTGCCTCGGTTGGCATTCATCCAAACAACGCCGCCGAAGCCGGTCCCGACGACTGGAACCACATCGCCGCTCTCGCAAAAAGGGGACATTCACCTTTTTTAGGCGACACAGCCGAGAAAAGCAGAATGTCCCCTTTTTCAGTGGTGGCAATCGGCGAGACCGGTCTCGACCGTTATTGGAATGACACTCCCTTTGAGCAGCAGCTCGAGTGGTTCGATCGCCACCTTCTACTCATGCACGAGACACGCCTGCCAGTCGTGATTCACATGCGCGACTGCCTCGACGATATGCTTGCAGCGCTTCGCATAGCGCACCGTCGCGGGCCGCTCGTCGGTGTAATGCATTCCTATACCGGCGACCTTGCAGCGGCTCAGGAGTGCGTCGCGATGGGGCTCTACATCAGCTTCGCCGGCATGGTGACCTACAAGAAATCGACCGAGCTTCGCGATGTCACGGCCCAACTGCCGGCCGACAGGATCCTTGTCGAAACGGATAGCCCCTATCTCGCGCCCGAGCCGGTGCGCGGCAAACGAAACGAACCGGCCAATGTTGTGCACACGGCGCGCGTAATCGCCGCCGCTCGCGGTATGGCGTTTGACGACTTTGCTCGGCAGACAACCGTTAACGCTCGGCGGCTGTTCCACCTTCCGATGGACTAAGCATTCACCGAGTTTCGCCAACCAATCGATGGCCACCGGTTTCGCCGCTAATCCGCCGGAGAACGCGTCGCGATCCAATGCATCGTTTCGGCAATCTCCAATCGTTCGCGCGGATGGTCGCCAGCAACCGACTCTAGCTCAAGCAAATCAGACAATAGCGCCACATCTCGTAGCGATCCGACGTGTCGCAGCAGACGGTAGACACCGAGGCGCACCTGAGCGTTCTCATCCGCAAGCAGCGGTCGTAAAAGCTTCGCTGCCCGCTTTTGATGCCGGATAATTCCCTGCTCCAGCCGTGCCACGATCTTGGCAAGCTCGCGCGTCGCAAGCGGATCGTAATGCCCGTAGCCGGTAACATCCGGCGCCTTGACCCGCTCGGCTTCGGCTTCGACGCGTCTTCGCCAACCATCCACAAGCGCCGTCGCCGCGATCGCGTTGTGGCATGACTCCAGAAGTTCGATGTCGATCTCTAGCACCTCGCAATCCAATTCCAAGAGCGACGCCGCCAAGTGCTCGATGAACCGGTGCGGCAAAAACGGGTACTGGGAAACGACGATCTTCGCCGTTTCGCGCCGTATCGGGCCACGTCGTCGATCGAGCAATGCCCAAAGAGATGCGATGGAGTAGCTCATCGCGGGTCGCTCGACATACGTTGCCGACGGGCTATGGAATTCGCCATCGTGGTCGTCGTCGTGAGCGCTATCGCACATTCGTTGAACGATACGCGCCATCCGACCGAAAGCCTCGTTTCGGCTTTTTACACCCGCTACCTGTCCCAGTCCGCAGTGATGATTGACGACAATCGCGCGATGGTTGACCAGGACCCCGTCCAATAGCGGCGGCGCTGCGTCAAGGGTCGCCACCTCTTCCCGATAGCGATCGAGCAGGTAGTTGAGCACGCGAAGATGTAGCGCCGCATTGGGTGTCTCCACGCTACTGGTACGCAGGCGATCGCGGCGCTCGCGCCAGTCGTCGTACAGGGTGCGCGTGGTCGAAGTGGGGGCCATCCACATTAATCTAACGACAAACGCGCGGCGGTGACAATTGGCGCAAGACAATGCCGCCTGTCGCCAGTACTTCTGAACCCTGAACCCCGAACCTCGCCGCAGGCGAGTCGCCGTGGCGACCCGAACCCTGAACCTCTCTCAAGCCACATCCAGCTTCAACAGATACTCATCGAGTGATGTACGCTGCTGTTGCTCCTCTCCGCGCAACTCGGCGATCTGGCCGCGGAGCTTCTCGATCTGGTCCTCCTGCTCCCCAAACTTCTTCACATAGCGATTGTAGAGATCGCTGTTGCGGTCCAATTGCGCCATGTTCTGCCGGATCCGGTTCTGCTCGGCCTCCACGGTCTGGATCTGCTGTTCCAAGGCCGTGCGGTTCTGCACCGTCTGGTTGATCGCCGTCTTGCGCTTGATCACCTCCTGAAGCGACTTTTTCACCGAGTCGCTCACCACCTTGGCGTTGATGTAGTAGTAGATCGTGTTGTCGTCCAGGTTAGTCAAGGCAAACGCCTGGCTGACGATCATCTCCTCCTGCACCGCCAGCTTGGCCGGCACGCCCGGCTTGGCCTCGAGCGGAAAGCGGTACAAATTCCGTGTCTTCTCGCCCGGGTCCTTCGGCTCGATCAGCTTCCAGTTGGGATCATGTGCATATTCCACCAGCACGCTCTTGGTCTTGTCCCCCGAGTTCTTCACGGTGTAGTTGTTCTCGCGTGTGTGCTTTCGCGTAGCGTGCAGCGTCCCCCTCACGATCTTGACTGTCGTGAGTTGCTCCGGATGACCTTTGCTCTCCGGCGCGACTTCGGTGTCCAGATCCAAGGCATAGCTAATCAGCCGCTCGGTGTCAGGCTGCAAGGCTTCAATCTTGGCGTCGCCGGCATACGCCCCGCCGTCGAACACCGTGACCGGCCCCTGCATCAAATGCAGCTTGGTCGTGTTCTTGAGCTTGAGCCCATTGAGCGGGTGTTTGGCGTGCACGCTTTGGTTATAGATGCTGACCTTCGTGCCTTCCACGCTGCCGTTGACGATCGGCAGCATCGCCGATTGCTGCCGCGGCAACGTCACTGGCGTGGCGATCGTGTACTGGAACAGCTCGCCGACGTCGCCCCCTTGAGCCAGCGACTGGCCGCCTTGGGCCAAATTGATTTCTCGCCCCAGAGCCAATCCGTCGCTCGCGCCACCAGCCGTCGCCGGAGCGTTCATCCCAAACGCAAGTCCCCCGGCAGTTGAGTAGCGATGCAGTTGCCGACCGCGCCCTTCGTTCGATTCCTTGGCGAGCGTGGCGACTCAAATCTGCAACCTCGGCTGCCCTGGCAAAGTCGGCGTCGCGTCCCGCCAAATCCTGGTCATACACCTGCGGCCGCAAGCTGGCATACAGCTCCGGCTGCACCACCGGCCGTTGCGCATACAACGGCTGATACAAATCCATGATGAACGAGATCGGCCGGCCGCTGACCAACGTCAGGTTCACGTCGTTCCAGTCCTGCTCGGTCGTGTTCTCGACGATCGCCCAACCTTGCAAGTACGGCTTCTCGTCGTCTTTCAAGATCAGGCGATAGCTCGTCTTCCAGATCGGCGAGTCCTGGATATAACCCACTCGCACATTGCGGTTGCCCTGCCCGAGAAAATTCAAGGTCACGCTCTTCTTGTCGGTTGAGTGCGCCGTGGCCAGGATCGCCAGCGCCTGTTGCAGCTCGTTGTTCAGCCGATCGTCCAACAGCCGGATCCGGCTGACTGACTCCAGGTTCACGCTCCGCAATCCTTCGCTGGTGAGCAGGTTCAAAAAATCCTGCTCGACCGCTTCGTCCTTCCCTACGCGGACCTTGCGCTTCTCGACGCCCACGATCGTGCCCGTGATCGGTGTCGGCGCTTCCACCTGCACCTTCTCGCCGCGAATCTGCTTGAGCAAATCCGCCAGTGTCGGGTTGCTGGTCAGGTCGATGGCAAACGTCTTGAGCGTCTTGGTGATCGGGTCTTTGCTCTCGTAGCTGACGGTGCTGATCTTGCCGCCCCCCAAGTCCTGGAGCACCATGCTCTTGAGCAAGTCGTTGATGTCCTCCACGTTGAACTTCAACGTCACCTGCCCGTCCCCCTGCATCTCGCCGTTGTGCTCGTAGAAGCCAACGCCGCTGGAGAACATCACCACGCGCGACAGCGGCAGCTCGGTGGATTTCTTTTCGTCGGCGCCAGTTGTGACGGAGGAAGTGGCAACGATCACCAATAACAGCAGGAGTGCACCAAGTGGTGGGCAGCGTGACATGAATGTTACAACTCCAATAGTTGAAGGAATGGTTCCTATCTGCTTCGCCCGCAACATCTTCTGGCACGCCGTGGTGTGCGAAAATCCGCTGAAATAGACGTCCCTCACGCAAGATACGACGCCGTCGGGCGAAGGAAAGTTCCGAAGAAGAATTGTCCCGCATTGTGGCCGCCGTGATAGAGTGTTGCGTACACCAATGGTTTACAAGCTTCGATAGGTCCTCCCATGCCGCGGCAGATCCTGCTGCTCTCCACATCAGTCGGGGCCGGACACACTCGAGCCGCCGAGGCTGTTGAGTTGGCCATCCATGAGCTTGCGCCTGAAGTCGAAACCACACACGTGGATGTGCTTTCGCTGACCAACGCCATGTTCCGCCGCGTATACGGCACGGCGTATTTGGACCTCGTCAACAAAATGCCGCACGCTCTAGGGTACTTTTACGATCTCTTGGACCAGGAACCCTCCCCCAGCCATCGCTCAGACCGCCTTCGCCGGCTCGTGCAGCGTATGAACCTCGGCAAGTTCGTCCGGCTGCTCAAAAGCAAGCCATGGGACGCGGTGGTCAACACGCACTTTCTCTCCGCCGACATCATCGCCGGATTAAAGGAGAAAGGTGATTTCCCTCCCCCGCAGGCAACGGTGATCACCGACTTCGAAGCGCACCGGCTCTGGGCGAACCAACCGTGCGAGCAATATTTCACAGCCAGCAACGAGGCCTCTTTGCAACTGCATCACTGGGGCGTCCCCACAGACGCTACAATCTTGACCGGCATTC
Organism: Pirellulales bacterium; assembly: GCA_963829655.1. Taxonomy (GTDB): domain Bacteria; phylum Planctomycetota; class Planctomycetia; order Pirellulales; family JALHPA01; genus JBBDYH01. The sequence goes on along the minus strand of CAWHJG010000002.1, from coordinate 1,344,361 downwards.
CAATCCATCCGGCCTTCAGTCGGACCAAGGACCGCGCCGAGTGTCAGCGAAAGCACGGCGTGATCGGCGACCGCCCCGTTATTCTCCAACTGGCGGGCGGATTTGGCGTGGGACCAATCGAGCAGATCTACTGCACGATTTTGGCTTTAAAGCGGCCGATGGAACTGATCGTGGTTTCCGGACGAAACGCCGAGCTCAAAACACGGCTCGAGCGCTGCCCAGTTCCGCCGCATCATCGCGCGAAGGTCCTCGGCTTCACCACCGACATGCACGAGCTAATGTGCGCCGCCGATATCGTCGTTTCGAAACCCGGCGGACTGACGACCTCGGAGATCCTCGCCAGCGGCGCCGCGATGACGATTGTCAATCCAATTCCCGGCCAGGAGAGCCGCAACAGTGACCTGTTGTTGGAGAACGGTGCGGCCATTAAGGCCAACAGCACCGCCACGCTGGCATACAAGTTGGATCTTTTGCTTGCCAATCCGGACCGACTACGGCACATCAAGTCAAACGCCGCTCGCTTAGGAAAACCTCGCGCGGCATTCGACGTGGCCCAGCGCGTGTTGGCATTGGCCGGCGCTATCGCGCAATGCGCCAGACAAGCGAAACGGTCGGCGCCGTCTCATAGCGAGCAGGCCTAGCTCACAACCGCGACCGTCTTCACCGGAGGCAAGTGGATCGTAAATGTCGTCCCCTTACCGGGCGTGCTGGCAACCGACACGCGCCGACCGTGTGCCTGCACGATGTGCTTAACGATCGACAGACCAAGTCCGGTCCCTCCCAACTTGCGGCTGCGGGCCTTGTCTACGCGATAGAACCGTTCGAACAGTCTTGGCAGATGGTCCTGGTCGATTCCGCAGCCATGATCGCTCACCGCGATAACTACCTCGCCGGGCAATACACGTCCGGTTAGCAAAACTTCATCGCCCGGTTCGCTGTACTTGATGGCGTTGTCCAACAAGTTGACCACGGCCTGCTCCAGCAGTCGCGGGTTGATGTTCGCGACGACCGTATCCTCGCACGACACATTCACGACGATGCTTCGTTCCGTCGATTTCGTCTGGCAGTCGTAGACCGCGGAGTTGAGGATGTCCTTGACGTTGCCCAACGCAAGCGCCAGGTTGGATTCCTCTTCGCTCTGTTCGATCTTCGAAAGGCTCAGCAAATCCTCGATGATCGAATTCAAGCGGTCCGCTTGTTTAACCACGATTCTCAAGAATCGCTCCACGTCGTCCGGACTATGGACGGCCCCATCTAACAGCGTCTCGACGAACCCCTTGATGGAAGCGATTGGCGTCTTCAGCTCATGCGAAACATTGGCCACGAAGTCGCGGCGGATATTTTCCAGATGGCGGTAGTGCGTCATGTCATGGAGCACAATTACCGCGCCGATGCTCCGCCCCGAGGCGTCACGCAGTGCTGTCCCTCGGATCTGGAGGAGGCGTTCCTTGTCGCCCCGCAGCAATATGTCATCTTCAATCGAGTCCTCACTGACCAGTGTGCGCGTTGCGAATCGGCGCAAGTCCGCGTTGCGAATCACCTCCTGCAGGCTTCGACCGGCCAACTCTGCCGCGTTGGCGCCAACCAGCTCCGCCGCCGCTCGGTTGATGCTGATGACTCGTTCATCGCTGTCCACCGCCAGCACTCCCTCGACCATGCTCGCCAGCACCGCCTCTTGCTCGTGCCCCTTGCGGCCGATTGTATGTCGCCGCTCTTCAAGCTGATTGGCCATGTGTTTGAGCGAGTCCGATAACCGCGACAGTTCGTGAATGTCACTCTTCGGAAGCGTTAGTTCTACGTCACCTCGCGCGATCCGCTCCGCTGCGGCAGAAACCTGCTCGACGGGGCACGCTTGGCGGCGTGCAAGCATCCAACTCAGCCCAATCGCGGCAAGTGCGACAAACACAAATCCACCGAGCAACATCGACTGATAACGTCTAAGCTCCTGGTGAATTTCGGCCCGTCGAATCGACGCCCTCACAACGCCTCCAATCGCCTCGCCATTGCCGATCGGAACGGCCACATAGAGCATCGGCTCACCAACCGTGGCGCTGTATCGTGCCTCGTGCGTGACTTTGCCGGCTAGCGCCGACATGACCTCCGGCCGCGTACTGTGATTGTCCATCCGGGCTGGGTCTTCGTGTGTATCGGCCACGATGCCGCCGCCGCGGTTGATCACTGTGACGCGGCTGTGGTTAATCCGATTGGCGCCTTGCGCAATTCGCCCGATTCGCGCCTGTTGTCGCCTTCCAGTAGCGGCTCAATCTGGTCGGCGAGCAATAGTGCCGTCGATTCCAGCCGGCCGGCCAGCCCCGACACGAGAGCCTGATCGACCACGTACGCTCCATACCACGCCATCGCGGCTAGTGCGAGCACGGCGACCGTGGCGTAGGCCACGAACAATCGCCAGACAAGCCGCCGCTCGTACATGGCTACTCCTTGAACCGATATCCGACGCCACGAACTGTCTCAATATACGCACCCGATTCGCCGAGCTTCTTCCGCAGCCCGGCCACCTGCACGTCAACGCTTCGCTCCGTGACCGGATAGTCTTCTCCTTTAACGGCGTCCACGATCTGCGAACGGCTGAACGCCCAACCGGGCTTGCGCCAGAAAGTGCAGCAGACGAAACTCGGTGAACGTCAATTCGATCGGCTTGCCATCCACCAGTACTTCGTGGCGGCCTGGGTGAATCACCAGCTCGTGAACCTGGATTGCTTGATCGTTGTCGGCGGGCTCCTTGTGCTTGCGGCGAAGGATTGCCTTGATCCGCGCCAACAACACGCGCGGGCTGAACGGCTTGGTCATGTAGTCGTCCGCGCCCAGCTCCAGGCCGGTCACCATGTCGGACTCCTCCCCCTTTGCCGTGAGCATGATGATCGGAATATGCTTGGTCTTTGAGTCGTTCTTCAGTAGCCGACAGATCTCGAGACCATCGACGCTGGGAAGCAACAGATCCAGCACAATCAGATCCGGTAGGCTCTTGCGCGCCGCCGCAAGCGCCTCCTCGCCCGTGGCTACGCACTCGACCCGATAGCCTTCACGGCTCAGGTTATAGTTGACCAATTCCAGCAGATCTTCCTCGTCATCAACTACGAGGATCCGTTCTCTAGCCATCACGCGACTCTTTAACATGGTTCCGTTCAAGGTAGTTCTCCCGCAACGTTCGGACAAGGTTATGCAGGCAACGCCCCACCCCCCCGAACGCTACTTTTTCAGAGGTAACACCGTAATGGTGCCGACAAAGACGCGATCGGCTCGACTGACCAGGCGAACGCATTAAAGACGAACCAATCGCCATACCCGCCCAATTCTATGGCCAAGCCGCTAACCAGGTCGTAAAACCGCTGACCGCCCAACGATTTACATTAACAACTCGCGGCGTCTAGATTCGCCTAACAGCCTACCCACATGCTGTTAGGATTCCGTTAGCAGCAGATGAGAAGCTGGCTTGGCAAGTCGGTGCCACGATACGCTCCTCACTTGGGTTAACTCTCGCTCAACCGGCAAGCACTTTTTTGGGCCTGACCTGGTTTGCAAGCACATTACCCTGCTCGAATGCGGTCATGTTTTCAATTGTAACCCTCGCGATCTCCTCGAGCGCGGTCTGAGTGAAAAATGCCTGGTGACCGGTGATCAGTACGTTTGGAAACGAAAGCAGTCGCGTGAACACGTCATCGTGTATCACCTTTTCAGACAAATTTTCGAAGAACAAGTCGGCTTCCTCTTCGTACACATCCAGCCCGAGATAACCAAGATGACCGGATTTAAGCGCGTTGATTGTGGCTCGCGCATCCACCAGGGCGCCGCGGCTCGTGTTGATCAGCATTACCCCGCGTTTCATTTGAGCCAGAGCACCCGCGTTGATCACGTGGTCAGTTTCCGGTGTTAGCGGGCAGTGCAGCGAGATGATGTCGGATTCGCGAAACAGTTCGTCCAACGGAACATAGCGAACTCCCAGCGATTCGCATTCGCGATTCTTCGAGACATCGTAAGCCAGCACCTGGCAGCCAAATCCCACCAGAATTCGCGCGGTGGTCGCGCCAATCTTGCCTGTGCCGACGATGCCTGCCGTCTTCCCATGCAGGTCAAACCCCAGCAGCCCCTCGAGCGCGAAATTTCCCTCACGCACCCGGTTGTAGGCCTTGTGGTACTTGCGGTTCAATGTGAGCATCATCCCCACGGCGTGTTCGGCAACTGCGTGCGGCGAATAGTTGGGGACGCGAACGACTGTCAGGTTCAGCTCGTCCGCAGCCATCAGATTCACCTGGTTGAAGCCCGCACAGCGCAGCGCGATTAGCCGAATACCGTTTTCGGCAAGCAACCGCAGTACGTCGGCGTGGAGCTGATCGTTGACGAAGCAACAAACGGCGTCAAAATCGAATGCGAGTTTCGCTGACTCCAACGTCAGCCGTGGCTCGTAAAAGGTAAGCTGATGGCGCCCGGCGGCGTTGGCCCCGCTCAGAAATTCGCGATCGTACGCTTTGGTGCTAAAGACGGCTGTATTCATGACATCGGCTCGTGTTAGGTTTCAGCGTCTGTCATCGTAACACCTAGGTCCGCAATGTCGATTGTCCCTGAGCCAGTGCACGCCGTAGTTTTCGATCTCGATGGAACGCTCGTCGATTCACGACTGGACTTCGAAGCGATGCGCCGCCAGATGAATCTTCCCAAGGGGGCGCCTTTGCTGGAAACCATCGCGCAATTACCGTCGGAACAGGCCGCGGACTGCTGGCAAATCCTTGAGGAACACGAACGACGCGGCGCGGAGATTGCGATCCCCATGCCTGGCGTGCCGGAGTTTTTGAGCGCCCTCCGTCGGTCGCATGTCCGCATCGGTGTGATCACGCGCAATGGCCGGCAGTTTGCTCGTGCAACGCTCGACCGCCTGCTCCTGGCGCCCGACGCGCTGGTCACGCGCGATGATGGTCCGCCGAAACCGGATCCAGCCGGCCTCCACCGAATCCTTTCCGCCTGGAACGTGCCACCGACCCGTGCCGCGATCATCGGCGACTACCGTTTCGACCTCGAGGCGGGCCGCGCCGCGGAAGTGCGAACCGTCCTCTATGCGGCGGATTGCACGGCGGACGAATGGGCCGCCTGGCGCCACCTGGTCGATTATCGCCTCGACTCCTTTCTTAACGCAGGGCCGCTGCTGGCATGGTTGGGCCTGGACGAGCAAATCCCGGCGAATGGAGTGGTCTAGGGCGATTTGGGTGTCGCAGTTAGAATTTCCGGCCCTTTCGCGAATCTCCAGAATGGGGATCGACGAAGATTGCTTCCAGCCGCCCCACAGCGCGTGCCCAACCGTTCGTCTCTCCGCGTGCAATACGAAGGGAACCGAAATGCAGCGACGCACAGCCTGCCTGCTGTTTCTGATTCTGCTTAGTGCTTTACTTGGTGTCAGTCAAACGCAAGCACAACAGCGGCAGGTGGGGCCAAGCAACAACGACGCACAAACGGATTGGCAGGGTTCGTCGCGCCAGGCGCCGCAAGGAAATGGCTCGCGTCAAGCCATTCCGCAGCAACCAGGTGGCGCACAGCAAAGGCCAATCGAGGCGCTGGCGCCGTTTCGGCTCACACCCGAGCAACAGCAACACGTAGACAATATCCTGGTCGCCTGGGAGCGCACCAGCACCGCGGTGAAAACCTACAAATGTGAGTTTACGCGCTGGGAATACGACTCAGTCTTTGGACCAAAAAACGACGCCAGCGTCGTCAGCTCAGGTGAAATCCGCTACATGGCCCCCGACAAGGGACTGTTCAAAGTCACAAAGGCCGAACAGGCCCTGGTCCAGCCGCCCGCAAAGCAAGGAGATCCCCCCAAATGGGAACTGAAGAAACTGCCGCCCGACCAGCTCGAGCATTGGGTATGCGACGGCACGTCGGTGTTCGAGCTTCGACACAAGGACAAGCAACTGGTCGAGCAGCAATTGCCCGAGGAACTCCAAGGCACCGCGATTGCCGATGGACCGTTGCCGTTTGTGTTCGGAGCCAAAGCCGCAAAACTGAAGCACCGCTATTGGATCCGCGAGATCGAGTCGCCAAGTCCGCAAGAACAAATCTGGCTTGAGGCACATCCCCGCTTCCAGGCCGACGCCGCAAATTTCCAGAAGGTCGAGGTCATCCTCACGCGCAAGGAATTCATGCCCATCGCGATTCAACTTTATGATCCGGGGAGCGGCAAGCGGACGGTCTATCAACTTACGAAGCCAGCCGTCAACGGCGTGTTCGATGACAAGTTTCGCCCCTTCATCGCACCCAACCTCCCGTTCGGCTACAAAAAGGTCGTCCAAAGACCTGACGAGCGCGAGCGTGCTCTCACGAATGAGCCGCAGCACCCGCGGATCGAAGAGCGGTCAGCCCGCAAACAGCGAAATCTCCAGACACAGCAGCGATAGCAGCGTCTGCTGAATCAGTCTAGGTAAAATCGCTCGCGTTCGGCGGCCCCGCGCTTCGCCCGCCTTTGACCTCTCCGTGCCCCGCGCTATAATCACACCGTCAAGCGTTCGTGGCATGGGTCGCTTGCGCGCCAACTGCAGGCATCTGAAGTATGTTATCTCGCGTCAGGTTCCCCGCACTTGGATCAATTCAAACCGTTCGCCTTATCCACCGCATCGCGCTGGTGCTGACGGCGGCATTCTTTGGTTGGTCGCTCGCTTGCTGGTCGAGTCCCGTACATGCAAACCAGGGCGACGCTCAGCCCGCCGACAAAGAGCCCCGAGTCCTCGATGGCGCTCTCGTGCGGTTGCCGGTGCCAATCAGCGACGCCACCAGCCATCAGTTTATTGCCAGCGCCCGACAGGTCTTGCGGCGAGTGCCGCCCGCCGGTGCGCGGCCCACGCTGGTCATCGAGTTTGCCACGGGCCAAAGCGATGACGGCCTGGGCAGCGATTTTCATCAGCGCCAATCGCATCGCCGAGTTTTTGACTACCAGTCCCGAAATGAAGCGCGCCAAAACCGTTGCTTTCATTCCCAAAACGGTCCGTGGGCACGCGGTGCTGGTTGCAATGGCGTGCGAGACCATCGTGATGGCTCGCGACGCGGATTTGGGCGACGCCGGTGCCGACGAACCCGCCGACGCCCCATCCCGGAAGGCGAGCTACCAATCAATCGCCAGCAAATACGGCACGATCCCGCCCCCACTCGCGCTGAAAATGCTCGACAAGAACCAGCGCGTGCTTCAGGTGATCACCGAAAAGGGAACGCAGTTCGTCTTTCCAGAAGGGCTTGACGATCTCAAGAAAGCCAACGACGTACAACAAGTCATACCGGTTGAAGACAACGTGTTCTCGGGCTGCGCAGGCCCGCGAGTTAGGCTTGGTAAGTCGTCTCGCTGCTGATCGAACCGAGCTGGCGCGAGCACTCGGCCTGCCCGAAGCAGCTCTGCACAAATCCGTTGTGGCGGCCGACCAGATCGAGCCGATCCAGTTGACGATCGAAGGCGAAATTACCAGCAGCCAAAGCGCTCGTTTGCAGCGGACACTCGACGAGCAAGTTAAGGAAGGCTCGGCCAATTTCTTGGTGCTGCGAATCGATAGCAAAGGAGGCTCGCCCAGCGAAAGCCAACAACTGGCGAACTACCTTGCGGACCTCGACGCCGATCGCGTGCACACCGTTGCCTACATCGCCCAGGAAGCTGCGGGCGACGCGGCAATTATCGCTCTGGCATGTAGTGAGATCGTGATGCATCCGCAGGCCACGCTTGGCGGATCGGGCGCCGCCAGGATGGACGAACGCGAGATCAAAGCTGCTGTGGATTCATACAAAGAGATGGCGCCCTTGAAGTCACGCTCCTGGTCGCTCGGCGCGGCCATGCTCGATCCCGCGCTCAAGGTCTATAAATATCACAACCAGGCAAATGGACAGACGCAGTATTGGAGCGAGGAAGAGGCCGCGGGGAAAGATGGCTGGACCAAAGGAGCTATCGTAACCAGCGGTGACGGTCCGCTGCGCTTAACCGGCGACGAAGCGGCCAAGCTGGATGTCGCCCACGTCGTCAATAGCTTCGAAGAGCTCAAACGCTATTACGACCTGCAAGACAATCCGCGCCTCGTCGATCCCACGTGGATCGATAAGCTCTTGCACTTTCTGGCTTCTCCAAGCGTGTCGCTCTTCTTGCTGTTGATCGGCGGCGCGGCCGTCTATGCCGAGCTCCAGACGCCCGGCGTTGGACTCGGGGGCATGATCGCCTTCATCTGCTTCCTGTTTTACTTCTGGGCCCACTTCTTTGAGGGTACTGCAACCGCACTGGAAATCCTGCTGTTTGTCTCCGGCCTCGGCTGTCTGGTCCTTGAAATCTTCATCTTCCCCGGCATGGGGCTGTTTGGCCTGTTCGGCGGCGCAATGATCATCGTTTCGCTCGTATTGGCTAGCCAGACTTTTGTGCTGCCACGAAACTCGTCCGAAATTGGGCAGATGCAAAACTCGCTGTTGATAGTCGGCGGTGCTGCACTCGGCGTCGTCGCCGCCATCGCCGGCTTGCGCCGCTGGCTCCCGCATGCGCCGGTTTTTAATCGCATGCTCCTTGCGCCCCCTTCACAGGAGGAGCTGGAGGATTTGGACTATCGCGAATCGATGGTCAGCTACGAGCATTTGCTCGGTCGCTCCGGTGAAGCGATCACGCGGCTGGCGCCATCCGGAAAGGCTCGCATCGACGATGAGTTGATCGATGTCATTACCACCGGGGAATTTCTCGACCGCGGCACGCCGCTAACGGTCGTCGAAGCACGCGGTAACCGGGTGGTCGTCATCGCCGCTCTGGTGTGAGCCGCTTGGCCTCTCGTTCCAATTCAGACCGTTGGACCCGCTCCCTCTTTCGGCGCCGTGGCTACGCACTGCGAACCCTATCATTGTATATTGGAAGTAGCGACGGCGACTGTCTTGAACCGGCTGCAGCGTCGAATATTGAATTCCTCGATTACTCGCAAAGCGATTTAGATGGATCCGCTCGTTTGGGCTGGCTTGCTGTTGTTGGTTGGCTTGGTCCTTGTGATGACCGAGGTGTTTGTTCCATCCGGCGGGATCCTAGGACTCCTCTCGATTACCGCCATTCTGGCGGCGATCGTCATGGCGTTCTATTACCGCGGACCGCTCTTCGGCATCGTTTTTGTGCTTGTCGCACTCATTAGCGTGCCCACAATTCTCGTGTTCGCCTTCCGTTGGCTTCCCGACACAGCCGTCGGCAAGCGACTGCTCGCTACCGTGCCAACGAGCGAAGAGGTTTTGCCCGACGACGACGAGCGCCGTATGTTGCGATCGCTCTTGGGTAAGGTGGGCCGAGCCAAATCGGTGATGCTCCCCAGCGGCGCGGTCGAAGTCGAAGGCCAAACGATCGATGCCGTCAGCGACGGCTTGGCAATTGACCCCGGGCAACCGGTTCGAGTAGTCGAGGTGCACGGCACGCGCGTCGTCGTTCGCCTGATCACCGAACAGGCCGCTTCCGCCAGGCCTCAAGCAAAAGGCGACGATGTGCTCTCGCAGCCGATCGAACAGCTTGGCCTGGACCCCTTTGAGCCCTTGGGTTGACAGGTGAAACACCGGCAGCCGACACTGTGCATGTTGAGCCATCGGGCACAGCGGCCGGGTTCGCTGGCCGCCAATTCCGTTCGTCTAATTGGTTAGTGCAAAATGCGACTCATTTCTTCCATCCCGCTATTCGCCCAGAACTTTGGCCAGATCGCCACGATTATCGTGATCCTGGTCCTGCTGGTTCTCGGTCTGGTTTTGTTTGCAATTTTCGCGCACTATTTCCGATTGTGGATTCAGTCGGTCACGACTGGCGCCGGCATCGGCATCTTCGACTTACTCGGAATGACGTTTCGCAAAGTGAACCCGACGATCATCGTCCGCAGCAAGATCATGGCGGTGCAAGCCGGTCTTGGCGAAGAAACCGGCATCACCAGCAAGGCGCTCGAAGCCCATTACCTTGCCGGTGGTCGCGTGCCCTTGGTCATCCAAGCCATGATCGCCGCGCGCAAAGCCAAGATCATCAACCTCGATTACCGTCTAGCTACTGCAATCGATCTCGCCGGCCGCGACGTACTCGAGGCCGTTCGCACCAGTGTTTACCCCAAAGTCATCGACTGCCCGGGGCGCGCCTCCGGCCGCGATTCTCTCGATGCCGTCGCCAAGAACGGCATCCAGCTCAAGGTCAAGGCCGCGCGTCACCGTGCGCGCCAACATTAACCAGCTCATCGGTGGAGCCACCGAAGAGACGATTATCGCCCGCGTGGGCGAAGGCATTGTCAGCGCGATCGGCTCCTCAGAGACTCACCTGGCGGTGCTTGCCCAGCCCGACCGCATTTCGAAGACAGTGCTCGCGCACCGTCTCGACTCGCAAACCGCGTTTGAGATCGTTTCGATCGACATCGCTGATATGGACGTCGGTGACAACATTGGCGCTCGGCTTCAAGCCGACCAGGCCGAGGCCGACATGCGCGTCGCCCGAGCCAACGCCGAAAGTCGGCGCGCGATGGCCGTCGCGTCGGAACAGGAAAAGATCGCACAAATCGAAGAGAGCCGCTCCAAGTTGGTCGAGGCCGAGGCCGAGGTCCCGCTCGCAATAGCCGATGCTTTCCGCGCGGGGAGTCTGGGAATCATGGACTTTTACAAGCTCCGCAACGTACAAGCCGATACCGAAATGCGTCGGTCCATCGCGGGCAGCGGATCACCGGCCACGCATGCGACGACCGTATAAAATTCTGGAACTAATTTGCCGCTGACCGCTTCGAATTCCCCACAATGATCCAACTCCTTCTTCTCGCCGATGGCGACTGGGTTAAACTAGCCACCTTTTTGGTCATCGGAACCTTCTATCTCATCAGCTTTCTGGCGGGCAAGCTCCGTGACCGGCAAGTCGCCAAGAACCGTGCGCCGCAGCGACCCCCTAAGGCCGACGGCGCCGATGCCATCGCGGGTGAGCTCGACGAGTTCTTAAAAAAGGCACAAAAACGCGACCCGACCAAACAACCCGTCCGCCCGGTAGCGACACCCGTCGTTGCTGCGCCACGTAGCGAAGGCCGGAAACCGCGCCGTCGCGGTGACGACCGCGGCGATCCAACCAAGCGCCGCACCCTCGCTGCACCTCTTCCGACTTTGACGGAGTCAAGGGCCAAGGACGATGCCCAACGCAAGCGCAGCGAAGGCGTCGAAGAACATGTCCGCCACGCCATCGATACGCAAAAGTTTGACCAGCGCGCCGCTCAGCTTGGTCAACTCGATGCGTCGTCACAAATCGGGACTAACCTGCAACAGAGTTTTTCCCATCAGTTAGGTACGCTCGGGCCCGCCTCCTCGCCGGCGGCAACAGCTCCCGCCGCTGCCGCTCCCGCTGTCGACGTTGCACGCTCCGCGGCGCCGATCGCCGCGCTCTTGAGTGGCGGAAATCTCAAGCAAGCCGTCATCCTCAAGGAAATCCTCGAGCGCCCGAAGCGCGCTGGTCTTGAACGTACGGCGAATGTACGATCGGGTTTCTTGCTAGGTGTGAATCGTCCACCCTCCATTCAACAGAGAGTCTCCATGCCAGCGCCCGCCATCGTTCCCGGAAAAACTCGCTTGGGCTGGATTGGCACAGGTGTTATGGGCACCAGCATGTGCGGCCACTTGATAGACCGCGGCTACCCAATGACCGTCTTCAACCGCACCAAGGCCAAGGCACACCCGCTCGTGGAAAAGGGAGCCCGGTGGGCCGACACACCCCGCGTCGTTGCCGAAGCATCCGACGTGGTTTTCTCAATCGTGGGTTTCCCAACCGACGTTCGCGACATAACGCTCGGCGACAACGGCTCGCTCGCCGGCGCCGCGCAGGGTCGATCCTCGTGGACATGACGACCAGCGACCCGTCGCTGGCCGTCGAGATTGCCGACCGAGCCAAAGCCAAAGGCGTCCACAGTGTCGATGCGCCAGTCTCGGGCGGCGACATCGGTGCCCGCGAGGCTCGGCTTTCGATCATGATCGGCGGTGAAAAAGACATCGTCGAGGCGCTTCAGCCCTGCTGGGAGGCGATGGGAAAAACCATTGTCTATCAAGGCGGACCCGGAGCCGGTCAGCACACCAAGCTGACCAATCAGATCCTGATCGCGACCAACATGATCGGCGTCTGCGAAGCCCTCTTGTACGCCTTCAAGGCCGGCCTCGATCTGAATACGGTGATGCAATCCGTCGCACCCGGCGCCGCCGGAAGCTGGTCCCTCTCAAATCTCGCCCCGCGAATCATCAACAACAAATTTGATCCAGGGTTTTTCGTCGAACACTTCATCAAAGACATGGGCTTGGCCCTTGCCGAGGCCAAGCGGATCGGACTCTCCTTGCCCGGCCTGGCGCTGGCCAACCAACTTTATCTGGCGCTTCAAGCACAAGGGCATGGCCGCGATGGCACCCACGCACTCATGCTCGCGTTGGCATCCCTTTCGGGCTTCGATTGGACGAAGCGCTAGTTCTCGCGCCACCAAGACCCCGGCGACTCGCCTTGTGGCATAATTGCGCTTTGCTAGAATCGTGGCATCGTGCCGCACAACGCGGCATTGTGCATCGATCAGCAACAAGTAGGAGATAATCGTGGGAGTTAAAAAGACCGGTAAAGGTCGCCGAAAGCTGGGTCGAAAGAAACGCCGCATGCGCGCAAAAATCCGGCATCGTAAGGGCTAGCGGCGAGTGAATGCTCGCCTTCTGCTTGTGTTCGCCGCGGCCGATTATGCTGCGTCGCCAATCAACTCCAAGAGCGTCGCATTCAATTCCCGCGTCCCCGTGGCAATAAACTGCGGCCTGTCCACGATAAACGGCTGCCCGTCGATTCCGACAATCGTTCCCCCCGCTTCTTGCACTAACAGCGCACCAGCGGCAACGTCCCACGGCCGCGTCTCACGCGCTGAATACGCGTCGAATCGGCCGGCCGCAACGTAACACAAGTTAAGTGCCGCCGACCCGGTCCGCCGAACCGCGCGCGATCGGACTATCAGTTGCACAAAGTCCTCGAGCGACCGCGAGCCGCGCATCGACCAGCGCTGGAAAGCTCACCGCCACCAGCGCGTCACCAAGCACAGTCGTCTCGCTGGCACGGATCGGCTTCGAGTTCACCCGCACCGGTGCCAATCCCGGCCGTAAAGCACTCATCAGCGCTCGGGTCATAGACGGCGGCCGCCATTAACCGGCCGCTATGTTCCATCGCAATCGACACCGCGTAATGCGGCACACCGTGAACGTAATTGGTCGTTCCGTCCAGGGGATCCACAATCCAACGATAATCGGACCTCCGCTCTTCTAGCGCACGGTCTTCTTCGGCCAAAACATCATGGTCGGGAAACGCCGCTAGTATCGTTTTTCGCACGGCCTCCTGCGACGCTTCGTCCGCGTCGGTCACTAGGTCTGCCGGTCCCTTCTCCCGGACGGAAAATCGCCCTTTCCAGTCCTGCAATACGCGACCGCCCACCCGCGCCGCTTCCTCCGCCACCGCCAAAAAAGGGGACAGGTCCAATTTACACCTTCATTCGAATGGATTGTGCCCAACCGTCAATTCGCCGCATTATAGACTTAGCGGTCTTCGTTCAGAATCGCATCGCCGCGCCCGCCCAAGCGGTCAAGCTTGCCACATAATTCTTCAGAAATTAGGATGCACATCCACTTCGCGCAAGCTCCGTCGAGATTTCCGACCGCCATTGAACCTGCCCCCCATGCAGAAATCACAATCCCGCGCCACCGGCTGCGCCGAATTTCGCACGCTTTCGAGAATATCGCGACGCGCCGTGCTCCAGGCCGGCGCGCTCGGCGCCATTGGCCTGGCATTACCCGATTTACTTCGCGCACAATCATCGCCGTCGGTCGCAAACAGCGTCAGCGGTTTTGGAAAGGCGAAGCGCTGTATCTTCCTCTTCATGTGGGGCGGGCCAAGCCACCTCGACACTTTCGATCTAAAACCCGACGCGCCCACCGACATTCGCGGGCCATTCCAACCAATCGCCACCAGTGCCCCCGGCGTACAGATCTGCGAACATTTCCAGCACTTATCCAAGCGGATGCACAAGGTCAGCCTCATCCGCTCGCTCACGCACGACGATCCCGCCCATCTATCCAGTGCTCATGCCACGCTGACCGGCAACTTGGCCCCCGTCGTGCGAAGCGATGCCGAACCACCTAGCCAGCGCGATAGCCCGCATCTCGGCTCGGTCATTGCCAAACTCCTACCGGCCAGCCATCTGCCGACCTTCGTGACCGTTCCCTGGATCTGCTCGCACCCCGCCGCCCCCGGCGGTCAAGCACCAGGGCAAACCGCCGGCTGGCTCGGAAAGCGCTACTCGCCGTTATTGTTGACGGGCGATCCGAGCGTCCCCGGCTGGAAAATCCCCGAGCTGAGCCTGCTAGACACCATCACCGCCGATCGCCTCGACGCGCACCGCGATCTGCTGCGCCAAGTCGATGCCGCCCGCGTGGGTCTCGATTTGGCCGGTACGGTCGGCGAAGTAGATGCCCTGCGAAAGCAGTCGTTTGACCTGTTGTCGTCCGCCACCGTGCGCCGCGCCTTCGATCTCTCCCAGGAGTCCGACTCGACAAGAGACCGCTACGGGCGAAACATCCACGGGCAATGCGTCCTACTCGCCCGCCGTCTTGTCGAACACGGTGTGCCTGTGGTCAGCGTCAACTGGCACAACGATGACAAGGCCTTTTGGGATACCCACGGAAACAACTTCAACCGCCTGAAGGATGACTTGATTCCGCCCGCCGACCAGGCATTGGCCGCATTACTCGGCGATCTCGAAGAGCGGCGGATGCTCAACGACACGCTCATTTGCTGGGTCGGCGAATTTGGCCGCAAACCCCAAATCACCCCCGGCAACGCCGGCCGCGAGCATTGGCCCGGCTGCTACAGCGGCCTGCTGGCCGGCGCTGGAATCGCCGGCGGCGCGGTCTACGGCGCCAGTGACACACTGGGGCTTGCGCCCTCGACAGACCCAGTTGGCCCACTCGATTACGCCGCCACGGTATATCACGCCCTTGGTATTCCACCAGATTCGACGGTCACCGACCGGCTCGGTCGCCCAATCGCCGTCTGTCAGGGCCGCGTCATTCACGAACTATGGACCTGAGCTACGAACGCCGCGAATCGTCCGCTTTAAAGTGCCTATCTTTCCACATCGCTCAATTCCGAATCCTCCGTATCGCGGCTGCCCAAAAAAAGTTCTTCGAGAGACTTTACAACCTTATTGCGGTTGTTATCATACGGGTGTTGGGAAGTTGGTCCGGGGAATGTGTGTCCGGCAGACCATCCGTAGCGTTCTTGGTCGCGATTGCCTGATTCTTTATCCCATCGGACAGACGTTCGAACCTTGGCCTCTTCTCTGTTCCGGCCCCGTCGTCTTACGCAAGTGAGCGGCGGGGTTTTTTATTGCGCCGCCGAGACCATATGGCTCGCTGCGCGCGCTCGCGAACGATTCTGTATTGCACTCGCTGAAACTCCTAGCGTACATGGCCGCACAGTCTTCGCCTTGGCAGCTCGACGGCTTCAACGCCCGGCTCACGCTCGATCAGTGGTCCGGTCAACTTGATCTCTGCTCTCCAGCTTCAGGAATGTCTCTACGAGCCGGCGCTGCCGTGCCGTTGCAAATCCTCGGCGTCGATCTGCCGGCGGTCGATCTCACCTCGGCGGCTGACGAACTCGATTGCTACGTCCGCGGCGGCGATCTGGTCGCCACGTACCACGAAACGCACACACGTAAACGCCGCGGCCAGGTCTACTGGCGCATCGTGAATCGCGGCACAGCGCGAGAGCAGCACGCGATCGAATTGGTGGCCAGCGTGCAAACCAGTCTTGCTCGACAGCGATCCGACCGTTGACGTCCATTCCACCCTACAAGCCGACGAAGCGTTGCAGCTTACCGATCCATTTGAACTGGTTGCGGAGTCGCTTCCGCTCTCCCACCCAGACGCGATGCGACTTTCAACCTGCCTGCTTCATTTTCCGCGTCTGCGCGGCGCAGCTCGAGCTACATCGAAATGGTGCACCCGCTCGACTTCGTGGAATGCGATCTGACACCGTTGCCATCGGCGTCCTGCGCTGGACGACGCGGCTGTTCCAGGGGCGGCTCGAGAAGGGCGTCATCCTTCGCTCGCGGCTCAGAGCTTCGATCGTCCCGCGCCGCGATGACATTGCATCGGCCGCACTCTGCTATCGCGACTTCGCTGCCAGCGAACCCCCCTTAACCGTATAGTGACTTGCGGCACAATCGGTGCGCTGAAAAAACCATGTTCGATCTCTTCTCCGACGAGATGCGCCGCAACCCGTATCCGGTCTACGACGCAATGCGCGAAAGCGCCCCCGTATTTCATCTCGCGCCGTTCGACCTCTGGATGATCTTCGACTTCGACAGGCGTCAAGCGCGCCCTCGCCGATCACGATGCCTTCAGCTCCAATCTGGCCCACGTGCCCGGCCAAGGCAACCCGGGCGAGTGGTTTATCTTCTTCGACCCGCCGCGGCATACGAAGCTCCGCGCCCTCATCTCCAAGGCTTTTACGCCCCGCGTGGTCGCCAACCTCGAGCCGCGCATTCGTGAGCTCTCGCGCACGCTCCTGGACAACGCCATCGTGCGCGGCGAGATGGACCTGGTCGAGGACTACTCGCTCCCGCTTCCCATGATGGTGATCGCCGAGTTGATCGGCGTCCCTGTCTCCGACTGGCCGCGGTACAAACGCTGGAGCGACGTGATCCTCAAGATCGCCAACACCTTCACCAAAGACGAGGAAGCGGCCGAAACAGTCGCCGAATACCGCGCGGTCACCGCCGAAATGCGCGTCTTCGTGAACGATCTAATCGTCGAGCGCCGCACCTCGAGCCGCGACGATCTTTTGACCCGGCTCGTCCAGGCCGAGGTGGATGGCCAACGACTCTCCGACGACGAAGTCCTCGGCTTCATGCAGCTCCTGCTGGTCGGCGGTCAGGAGACGACCGTGAACCTGATCAACAACGCCGTGCTGTGCCTCCTCGACAACCGCGACCAGCTTGCCCGGCTTCAGGCGTCGCCCGAGCTTCTGCCCTCGGCGATCGAGGAAGTTCTCCGCTACCGCTCGCCGCTTCAATGGATGCCGCGCGCCACGCGGCGCGATGTCGAAATTCATGGGCAAGTGATCCCCCCGGGCAAGCTCGTCCTCCCGTTGATTGGCTCCGCGAACCGCGACCCAAAACACTTTCCCGACCCTGGCCGATTCGATATCACCCGCGACCCCAACCCGCACATCGCCTTTGGGCATGGCATTCACGCGTGTCTGGGCGCGCCATTAGCGCGATTGGAGGCGCGGATCGCGCTGGCGGTTATTCTGACGCGGCTTCAAAATGTCAAGCTTGCCAGCGCAGAGCCGTGGGAACCGCGAAGGCGCTTTCCGTGCATGGCCCGTCGCGCCTGCCAATCCGGTTTACATCGGCCTGACGGCGTAACAACGGAGGATGGTATGCCCGATGACAACACTTTTCGCCTGGCGTACCTCGTTGTTGTCGCTTCATTCCTGCCCTTCGGCCTCTACTATCGCATCCGTTCCGTAACCACCGAAAGGCTCGACCGGCGGCAGGAGGGCGCGTTCATCCTGTTTGGGTTGCGACTGGCGCTCTGCCCATATTCCTGGGCGGAGTCGCCTGGATGATCAATCCCCAATGGATGGCATGGTCGGCGATGCCGATCCCCACGTGGCTGCGATGGTTTGGCGTTGGACTCGTGGCATGTTCGTGCACGCTCGTTCTGTGGACGTTTCACAACCTCGGCAGGAACTTGACCGACACGGTGGTGACGCGGAGGGACCATACGCTCGTCGTCAGTGGCCCCTATCAATATGTTCGCCACCCATTCTATATTGCGATCGCGCTGCAGATCCTCGGCGGAAGTTTGGTGACTGCGAACTGGTTTATCCTGCTCGCGGGCATGGTTCCCCTCGCGTTTCTGGCGACTCGCACGCGGATCGAGGAGCAGAAGCTCGTTGACCGGTTTGGCCCCGAGTATCAGGATTACATGCGCCGCGTGGGCCGGTTCGTGCCACGATTCAAGTCGTGATGTGCCGCGGCGGTGTTAACCTATACGCGAGGTGACGTTCCGTGCCAATGCAAAAGGAAACGCCGGCTGCAGATCCCGATGCGTATGTTGCGGCGCTAAAGGGCTGGCGGCGCAGAATGCGTCGAAGAAATTCGCGCCACGGTTCGCGCCGCAGGGGCAATCGAGGAGAAAATCAAGTGGGGACACCTGGTCTATCTGGCGAATGGCCCGGTCCTGCTCATTCGCGCTGAACCCAAGCGAGTCTTGTTTGGGTTCTGGCGCGGAAAGCGGCTGCGCTCCGATTGAGCCGCGTCTGAAGCACAGCGGCAAGTACGAGATGGCAACCGTCGTACTGCTGGAAGGAGACACGATTAGCGCGGCCACGGTCCGCAAATTGACACGCGAAGCGGTAGCACTTAACAAGAAGCTGGGCGATCCCACCTTGGCGGCGAAGCGCAAATGAACATTGGTGCCCAGACCCCGTAGGTCAGGCACCCCGTGCCTGACGTTGGACCTCATGAAGGAATTTTCACGGAGCATCGCTGAGAAGGCCTATGTGCGCGCTGGGCGCAGACGGAGTTCGCTTGGCGGCGGGACGACATACCCGAAGCGCTGAACGAGATCGTCGCTTCTGGCCAGGCGATTCTTGGCGGCGAGGTGTGGATCGTTACGAATCCAAACGACAACTGGCGCGGACTAATTCCGGATAGGGCCGGCGGTCCAGACGGCGTGTGGCACTGGGAAACTTTGTCCAAGCAAGCCAATGAAACGTGGCAGGCGTATTGTGAAAGGACTCACCAAGAGTCACTAACGGCATTGAACGACTTACACGTAGAACAGTCCGCTAGAGAAGATGTTGTTCCGTTCCTCTGGTTCAATGTCTGCTTCGTTGAACCGCATGAGGTCTAATCGCGCTCCACTTGGACGCTCCTCGTCCAACGTGCCGGCGTACGCTTGGCGCTTACCACATTTGACACCGCCATGTTATACGCAAGACTGCGCTTGGAGGTATCCCAATGAAAACGCTTAATTACATCGCACTCTGCATATGTTTGGCCATTCTGATTTCCGCGGCGCCTACGTCGTCGCCGCTAACTTCATCGGCGGCCGAAGAACCGACGACGCTGGTTTCCGTCGAGGATATCGGAAAGAAGGTTGCCCTCATTGGTCGCCTCGGCCAGCCGCTGGGAACCACCATGGAAGTGAAAGGAACATGGCGGATGCCGGATATTCGCGTTAAGGATTATTCGCCGAGATTCACCGTCAGCCACGTGAACGGCAAGGCGCTTAAGAAACCCGTTGAATTCAACGTGGCGCAGATCGAAGCTGTCTCGCGGCGCGACACAAACGCGGTACCTGATGCGAGAAGCGAAAGACTTTGGACGGAGTTGCCTGGACAATACGCGCGTATGAAACCGGTCGATTCAATGGCCGCCCGCAGGATTTCTGGAAAGAATATGGCAGTGGTCCAGAAGCGTCGCCCTATTGGTATCGCACTTTTACCTCAGAACTCGTGGGCGTCGTTCAGGACCGGTAATCGCAGGCCCGTTCACGGGCCTTCTTTCGCTTAGGCCCGTGCTTGAGCATGCTTGAGCACGGGTCATCGTGTGTCGTCGACCGAATGAGAGAAGAGGCTAGCCGGGGTCCTCACGGCGGCAATGAGCGCCCCTGGGCGCTCGCATGGATGCGGCGAAATCCGCGGCACGACGTCCACCTTCTAAGTGAACGGGCGCAACCTATGACCTCATCACGACTTACGGCAAAGTCAAAAGTCCTCGCCCCGGCCCACCGAAATCCTTGACTCGCGGCCGTAGTCACATATACTGGTGTTCTAGTGATATTATGATCAAAATGCGAGCCGACCCATGCCCCGCAAAACTTCCCCCGCACCCGCTGCCGACTCCCCGAAACCGCGTAAACCCGGCCGGCCCGCCAAGCTCGACGGAAAGGCCAAGACTCAAATCGTCGCCATGATCGCGGTCGGCTGCTCCCGCGCCCGTGCTGCCCGTCTGGCTGGCGTCCGGCCCTCCGCGCTGGCCATGCTCACAAAACGCGATCCGGCCTTCGCCGAAGAGATCAAGCAAGCCGAAAAACGCCGCGAAATGGAAGCGTTGGCTAGCATCCGCCGCGCCAGCGGCAAGTCCTGGCGTGCCGCCGCCTGGTTGTTGGAACGAACAATGCGCCGCCAATACGGCCGACCGTCGGCCGCCAAAACCGCCAAACGCGCCAACAAATCCAGCCCCATGAAAGGCATGCTCGACGCCATGATGTTCCGCATGGCCAACGAACGACGCGGACTCAACTCGATGAATGACCAATCCTGATCTGCTATGCTCACTTCCGCTAACGAAACTCAAAAACCACTCTCTAAATCACACTCCCATGTTCGCCCCAACTTCAACCCAACCAACGCTTAACGCTCGCGCGGACGTGCGCCAAGCCAGGGAATTTGTGAACGAAACCCCCCAGAGAATTCGCACGCAAAATCTTTTCACGTGGGGGGCGGTTCGGCCCCTGATTGCCGCGGCTTTCGTCGTGCTCGGCGCGGTGGTTGGTGCGTCGGCGGCTGAGCAGCACAAGCCGCTGGCGCTGCATCCGGACAACCCGCACTATTTTCTGTTCCGCGGCAAACCGACGATCATCATCACTTCGGCCGAGCACTACGGCGCGGTCTTGAACCTCGACTTCGATTACGTCAAGTATCTTGACGAGCTGGCCGCGCACGGCCTGAACAACACGCGCATGTTCGCGGGCGCGTACGTCGAAGACGCCAAGGCCTTCAACATCGCGCAAAACACGCTCGCCCCGCTCAAGGACCGCTTCATCTGCCCGTTCGCACGCAGCGAAACGCCGGGCTACCCCAACGGCGGCAACAAGTTCGACCTCACCAAATGGGACGACGCCTACTTCCGCCGCCTCAAGGATTTTCTCAAGCAGGCGAGCGACCGCGGCGTGATCGTCGAGATGAACCTGTTCTGCCCGTTCTACGAAGACTCGATGTGGAAGCTCAGCCCGCAGAACGCCGCCAACAACGTCAACGACATCGGCCACTGCAAGCGCGAGGAGGTTTACACGCTCGACAAGCACGATGGGCTGCTCGCGATTCACGAAGCGATGACCAAGAAGATCGTTACCGAGCTGAACGAGTTCGACAACCTGTATTACGAGGTCTGCAACGAGCCGTATTTCGGCGGCGTGACGATGGACTGGCAGCACCGGATCGCCGAAACAATCCAGGCCGCGGAGAAGGACCTGCCCAACAAACACCTGATCTCGCTCAACATCGCCAACGGCGGCAAGAAGGTCGAAAACCCGCACCCGGCGATCAGCATCTTCAACTTCCACTACGCGCACCCGCCGACGGCCGTCGGAGCAGAACTACGGCCTCAACAAGCCGATCGGCGACAACGAGACGGGCTTCAAGGGCACCAAGGACGACCACTACCGCATGGAGGCCTGGGAGTTCATCCTGGCCGGCGGCGCGCTTTACAACAACCTGGACTACTCGTTCACGGCCGAGCACGAGGACGGCACGTTTGAGTACCCCGACAAGCAGCCCGGGGGCGGCAATCGTGACTTTCGGCGGCAGATGAAAGTCTTGAAAGACTTCGTCCACTCATTTGATTTTGTACGCATGAAGCCGGGGCTCGGCGAGCTGAAGAACAAGCTGGCCAAAGACGTGCGCGTGCCAGGTGCTTGCCGAGCGCGGCAAGCAATACGCGATTTATGTAAAATCGCCGGCGGCGGTTGAACTGCATCTCGAGCTTCCGCAGGGCGCGTATGACATCGAGCAAATCAACGCCATCACCGGCAAGACGATCAAGGAACTGCGCTCAGAACATGCCGGCGGAATCAAGAAGATCGCAACCGTGGATAGCGCGAAAGAAGTGGCGATAAGGATCAAAGCCGCGAAGTGAGCAGGTCATTGTCAGGCACGGGGTGCCTGACCTACGTCTGCCTCGCGGCGCGGGCGATAGATCTCGGTTGCCGTGCCGAAATACGCCTCGCTCGAAAAACCCAGCGTCTCGCTGAGCGTCGGATGCGGGTGGATCGAATCGGCCACGTCCCGCGCCGTGCAACCCATCTCGATCGCCAATACGCCTTCGGCAATCAACTCGCCGGCCCCTGCGCCTACGATGCCAACGCCCAGCACGCGATCGGTCTCGGGGTCAACCAACAGCTTCGTCAGCCCTTCAGTTCGACCCAGCGACACCGCTCGCCCACTGGCGGCCCAGGGATACCGGACGATCTCGACGTTCCGCGACTCCCGCCTTGCCTGGTCCTCGGTCAGACCGGCCCAGGCGATCTCCGGGTCCGTAAACACCACCGCCGGTATCGCCAGCGGATCGAACGCCGCCGGCCCGCCGTGCAACGCCTCGACGGCGACGCGTCCCTCGTGCGAGGCCTTGTGCGCGAGCATGGGCTCGCCCGCCACGTCGCCGATGGCCAGGATGTGCGGGTCGGCGGTGCGGAGTTGATCGTCGTGGGAGACGAAGCCGCGCTCGTCCACTTTGACCTTGGTTTTTTCCAGGCCCAGCCCGCGGCTGTTGGGGCGGCGGCCGACGGAGACCAATACGCGGCTGAATCGCTCGGTCCGTTCGCCGCCGCCGTCGGCGTTCTGGAACTTCACCTCGATCGCGTCCTTCTTGTCCGCCAAACCAGCGACTTTTGTGCTCAGATAAATGGCCTTGAACAATCCTTCCAACCGTTTGTGCAGCGGCCTGACCAGGTCGCGATCGGCGCCGGGCAACAGGCCATCGGTTAATTCGACGACGGTGACCTTTGTTCCCACTTCGGCGTACACCGTGCCCATCTCCAGACCGATGTACCCGCCGCCGACGACCAGCAGGCTTTCGGGAATGTCAGGCAGCTCCAGTGCGCCGGTCGAATCCATCACGCGCGGCGAACCGATATCGAAGGCCGGAATCATCGCTGGGATCGAGCCGGTGGCCAGGATGCAATGGTCGAATGTCAGCCGGTCGGTCGTTCCCGCCGGCTCGGTATACGCGAGTTGCAGGGTGGTGGAGTTCTCGAACGTGCCTTTGGCGTTGATCACGGTCACTTTCCGCCGCGCGGCAAGCTGCTTGAGGCCGCCCGAAAGTGACGTTGATAACCTTCTCCTTGCGGGCACGCAGCGCATCCACGTTACATTTCGGGCGGCCGAATTCAACGCCCCACTCGGTCATCTCGCGGGCTTCGCCGATCACCTTGGCGACGTGCAGTAGAGCTTTTGAGGGGATGCAACCGCGAAGCAGGCACGTGCCGCCGAGCCGCGCATCGGCCTCGACGAGCGTCACCTCCATGCCGAGATCGGCCGCGAGAAACGCCGCGGCGTATCCGCCGGGACCGCCGCCAAGAACCACCAACTTTGCGTGCATAGCGTGCCTTGTGCTTGCAGATCCCCGATCCAAACGTGCCCAGTCTCAAACAATCATCCAGCAACGTCAAGGATGGTCAAGGCTGCCGCCGCGCAACGAAAAAGCCGCGCGGAGGCGGCTTGGTGGTGGTAGGGGCAAGGGAGCAAAAGATTAACGACGGTTAAACCGGCGTGTTGGGGCCTTTAATCTGCCCGGGTGCGTTGTTCATGACGTCGTAGCGTTTCGAGCGGTCGTCGGGCGTGTTGATCCGCTTGTGTTCCAGGCCGGCCCGCTCCAAAAGCGGCTTCGACAGGATGTCGTTAGGCATGTCTTCGGCCGGCGGGGGACCGACGGCGCCGTTGTCCATTGGCGAGTAGTGGACCTCGTAGTTGTGCTTCGCCACGGCGAGCTCGTCGCCCGGGTCGATCCGTTTCTCGTTCGCCCCGATCCGAACTCCGTTGACCTTCACGCCGTTGCGGCTTTGCATGTCCTTCACGTACCAGTAACCGCCGTTGAGCGTGAGCTGGCAGTGGTGGGCCGACACATTGGCAAAACGCAAGACAATATCGCAACTCTCGCGGCGGCCGACCAACAGGCTCCGTTTCACTAACGGGATGGGGTCACCGCCTCCTAAAGGATGCAGTTCACCGAACATGGGTGCCTCTGTGATAAGAACATATGATGCCGTAAGATACGGAAAACAGCGCTCCCACCTAGCTGTTTACTGTAGTCCCCTGTTTTTATTGCGTCAACGATGCCGACGCCCCTGGCGACCGCCGTTTCAGACAACTGGCGTGCCGCCGGATTGCGTTATTATCACTACAACTATTTTCTCCGGCAAAAGTTCGGCGGACGGGTGCAAAAGGTCAGCATCGACGCCGGCTTCACCTGCCCAAATGTGGATGGTACGGTCGCGACCGGCGGGTGCACTTTCTGTGACAATCGCAGCTTCAGCCCGAGCCGCCGGCTGCCGCGGCAGGGGGTGTTGGGGCAGATCGACGAGGGTATTCGCCGGCTCAAGTGGCGATACGACGTGGACCGATTCTTGGCGTACTTTCAGCCGGCCACGAATACGTACGCACCGGTGGAGCGGCTCCGGCCGCTGTATGACGAGGCGCTTTCGCATCCGCAGGTCGTTGGGCTGGCGATTGGGACGCGGCCGGACTGCGTGCCGGACGAGGTGCTTGACCTGCTAGCGGAGCTGGCTGGGCGAACGTATCTGTCGGTCGAGTATGGGTTGCAGACGATTCACGATCGCTCGCTGGATTGGATGAACCGCGGGCATCATTACGATTCGTTCCTCGACGCCATGGAGCGCAGCCGGGGACGCGGATTTGAGATTTGGCGCATGTGATGCTGGGGCTGCCCGGAGAATCGCACGACGACATGATGGCGACGGCGCGCGAGCTGGCGCGGTTTGCGGATCGACGCGGTCAAGATTCATAACTTGTACGCGGTGAAGGACACGCCGTTAGCTGACCAGGTGGCGCGCGGCGAAGTGACATTGATGGGTCGCGACGAGTATGTGAGCACGCTGGTTGATTTTATTGAGCTATTGCCGCCGTCAACAATTATCGAGCGGATCAGCGGCGAAGCGCCGCCGCAATATTTTATCGGCCCGGCATGGTCGCTCGACAAGCCGGCGATTCGTGCGGCGGTGGAGGGGGAGTTTGAGAGGCGTGATACGTGGCAGGGAAAGGTGTTCACTTCATTCGCTTAGCCACGCTCGCCGTCCGCTGCCTCACCACCTGCTCAAGTCGATCAATCACCTGCTGCTTCGTGAGCCCATCGGTGGCGACTTCGATGGCGTCGTCGGCGCGGGAGAGCGGACCCACGTCGCGTGTCGCGTCGCTCTGGTCGCGGCGGTTCTGCTGGGCGAGTAAATCGTCGAAGGCGACGCTTTCGCCACGTGCGGTTAGTTCACGATGGCGTCGCGCGGCGCTCCTCGGGGCTGGCGGTGAGGTAGATTTTGCACTCGGCGTGGGGGAAGACGACCGTCCCCTGATCGCGGCCCTCGGTCACGATGTGGTCGCTGCCCGCGATCGCACGCTGTCGCTCGACGAGGATCGCGCGAACGCCGGGGTTGTTGGCCGCGTAGTGCGTAACGGCGGTGATCTCCGTGGTTCGGATGGCATCGCTGACATCTTCGCCATCTGCGAGCACGCGGTCGCCGTGCAGTTCGATTCTTAGGTGCTCCGTCAGCCGAACGAGCGCCGCCGAGTCGTCCCATGGCAAGCCGCGACGCGACGCTGCCAGCGCGACCGCCCGGTACATTGCGCCGGTGTCAAGAAATCGAAACCCCAGCCGCCGCGCCAACGCGCGTGCCGTCGTGCTTTTACCGGCGCCGGCTGGTCCGTCAAGGGTGACAATCATGTTTGGATTGTAGCGTGCATCGAGCCGTAAAGAAGCGAGATTACCAGCGTGACTCGATCTCCACAAATTCATGCGATCCCAGATCGATCCGAACGCGGTCGCCATCGACCTGCAACTCCTCGATCTGTTCACCAAGAAAATCGACTCTTCGCGCTGAGCTGACAGTTCTAAAGCTCCGCAGATGTGCGGATACGCCCATTCCTGCCATTTCCAACAATCGCGCACGAAAGCCGACCACCTGCCCACCATCGACTAGCAGCGACCAGTGCGTGACCATGACGTTCTTTGCATCGAGGTGAAAAATCCAACCGGTTACCGCTCCCGCGGGTGGCGACGAGACATCAGGAACAATGCTAATGGGTGAATTGAATTCGCAAGCCGCCTCCCACGGTCGCGGATGCTCGACGGCGATGCCCAGGCGAAATCGTCGCCCGCAATCGCCGTGCACGATTAGCAGCGTATCCAGCATCCGTGAGCCGCTGCGGACGTGAAACGGCAAACCGCCGGGCAAAATAGCCGTGCCCGCCTTGGTCGCTACGATTTCCACAAAGTCAGGCGCTTCGAAACGCTGTAAATCAGTGGCATAGGACGCGCCGTGGACGCTTCGTCTCAACTCGGAAAAATCCTCGGCCCAGGCCCAGCGGCAGGCGTAGTACGACGCCCACGGATCGGCCATCGGTTCATCGATCGGTTCCAACTCAACTTCAATTTCAATCAACCGGCTACCGGCCGCCAGACGAGTCTTTTGCACAAAGGTCGCGACGGTCCGTTCGCCATCCACGAGCCGGCCGCGACTCGTGATCTCGCCGCGCAAGCTGCCGCCATCGGTCATTTCGACGCTCTCGGCGACCATACGCGTGTAACGGCGGTCGTAACCTGTTGCCGCGATGGCCTGCTCGACCTCAATGGGCAGCGGTCGTTCAGGCAGTCGCATCACAAGCTGCTGCGACAACCGGTTACCACGAACTGTGAAGTCACGAACCGTTTGAATGCCCCCGGTTTCCGGGTTAATCAAAATCTCACAGTATTCATTCGCTAGCGTATTCTCCTGTGCAATTGGCGGCGACGCCTTTGCCCTGCGAGACAGTTGGGCCGGTTTGTTTTCGGAACTCGACCCAATCCAGGCGAATCCAAACGCCGGTACCTCGACGAGCGCGCGCGATGAATCGCCATACTGCTCAGACGCTACGATGGGACCGCCAACTGGTGGCGTCACCGCGTCTGCAAGCGACAAAACGACCTGGCGTGAGAAACCGGTCGCGTTGAACACCGTGACTCCTCGCGACTCGGATGATGGTCCTCGAGCAATCGCCTGGACCACCCTCACCTCGGCACGGCCTTTGACGGATTGCAAGCAATTCTGAAGCTCGTCGTACGTTGTGTCATCGCCGAGATCGGCGACCTCTATTTCGCTAGGTAGTGACTGATCGCCGCCGCTGCTCTCGTCGCCGAGCAAGAGTGCGGCCCAGGTGTTGAATGCCTCAGCGGTCGAT
The DNA here is from genome assembly GCA_963829655.1 of Pirellulales bacterium. Lineage (GTDB taxonomy): Bacteria > Planctomycetota > Planctomycetia > Pirellulales > JALHPA01 > JBBDYH01. The sequence goes on along the minus strand of CAWHJG010000002.1, from coordinate 1,317,129 downwards.
CGTAACCGACACAACGCATGCCGGCGCGAGTGGCTGGACAGGTAATTCGGACGAGCGGCGCGTACGGCTTGGGCGAGGTACGGGCTGCGGTACTGATCCGGCTCGAACCGCGAGAACTGCCCCGCGGATTCAGTGTTGCTGAAAAAATCGTCCACCGTCACGAACTTGCCGAAGACCGGTGCATATTTCGCGACCCGGCGAAAATCGTCGTAAAAGACCGAGACCTGTCCCGGCCAGTGCACGAACGACAGCATCGACACGTAGTCGTAGTCCATCGATTCACCGAGCTTTTCGGGGAGTTGCAGGATGCTGCCGGCGTCGCGCGCATCCAATGGCACGCGCCCAATCGTGTCGATCGACGAATAGCCCGCACCTTCCCACGATGTCTTGCTTCGTTCGGCCTCTGGAAAGCGACCGTCGTCGAGGGTGAAATGCAAAGCGCCGCGATACCCGAGGCCGCGGAGCAGTTGCGGCAAGGCCGGCGTCAGCCCGAATCTCCGGCGGCCGAAGACGCGCGGCACAGCCGACAAATGTCGGTCGTATGCCTTGAGCCCGTTACGCAATGTGGAAAGAACGGACTCGAGCGCCAACAACGGGAGTTCGACCTCGTGAAATTCGCCGCCGATGACGCTTGCACGACCGCCGGCAATCGCGCTTCGCAGAGCTTCAAGCGACAGTGGCTCTCGGCTTGCCAACTGCTCGATCACTTGGCCGCTCGCGACCACGTTTGTCGCGGTGCCGCGGCCGAGCTCTTCGCGGAGCTCGTCGCCGATAGTGGTTTCGGCCACGAGCGTGAAGTCGAGCAAGCTGGTATCCACGGGATAAAAATGCGCCCTAGCCTCCATCAGGATTTCAAAAGCGCGGGTGAGTGTTTCACTTGCACCGGCGGTATCGTTGTGCGAGGCCGCCGTTGCGGCAGCCACGACTTTTTCCTGGAACGCAGTCTCATCGATGCGGCTCATGTATCGCATACGCCGCGTGAGCAGCTCGGTGAGTAAGAATGCGAGGCCGAGCGCGAAAAAATCATCGGCGAGCGATGACTGGGCGACCGCAGGTGCAACTGCTTCCATGGCGGAAAGAGTGCGTGAAACGATTTCGTCTCGACTTACGACACCCGAAATCAAAATAGCCCCTGCTTCCGCGGCTCGCTGTTTGAAATCATCCGCCAGGTCGAGCTCGGCAACTGTCGGCACCACGATGAGACCGCCTGCACTGGGCGCGGGTGGGTCGTCGATTCGTCCCCAAGTTGGAATCTTCTGAGTGGCGGCGATGAACGCGGGATGCCAGAGTGCGGTCCAGGTCGAAAGAAGCCCTTCGGCCGCAGTACGCGCGGTGGTGCGTGGGAAAGTCCTCCAGGCTGTGACACGGCAAAAGAACGATTAGATCGGTCGGTTTCATGCAGCGAGCATGGGAATGATTGTGGTATTCGTCAAGGCGTCAGGCGCGCCGATTGCACTTGACTAACCCGAATGGCCTACACCGTCTCCCGCGCCGCGATTGCGCAACTGTGCGCCACCCATCTGACGACAGCCAATCCGCGCTGTTCAATTGAGGGATCTCAACCATGAAAATCGTTCGACAAATATCCATTGCCGGCTCGATCGCACTGGTGGTGCTTTCGGTTAGTTACTTTACATCGCTATTCGCACAGGACGAGCCACCGCCGCAACCTCAGGCAACATCGCTGGGACCTGAAGAAGTGCAGCCAATACCGGACAACGCAATGGAAGTCCAAACTCGCGGCCCGATCCATGAGGGCTTTGCCACACCTCTGACCGCCGACGTTTCGGAAAGCATCACCGTGCGCGAAAAGCCCCCTGCGCCGATCGAGGAAGTGCCGCCGGAAGTGAAGCCGGAGGGTGATAATGTGGTTTGGATGCCAGGTTACTGGGGTTGGAACGACGAAGACAATAAATTCTTATGGATCAGCGGGTTCTGGCGTGACGTGCCGCCGGGCCGCGTTTGGGTCAGCGGCTACTGGACCGAAGCGGATGCCGGTCATCAATGGGTGCCAGGTTTCTGGTCAAGCGGCAAGCAGCAGGAAGTGAATTACCTTCCCCAACCGCCTGAGTCCATTGAAGAAGGGCCCTCGGTCGAAGCGCCATCGCAAGACCATTTCTGGGTACCAGGTATTTGGCAATGGCAAGACAGTCGATATGCATGGCGGACGGGCTATTGGAGCCGCCGCACGCAACCGAACTGGATCTGGATTCCGGCGCATTATGTCTGGTGCCCGAGCGGCTACATTTTTGTCGATGGATATTACGACCACGAAATCGAGGAGCGCGGAACGCTGTTTGCGCCGGTGTATTTCAATCAAGTTGTGTGGAGCCGTCCTTATTACTACACGCCGTCGATTGCCTGGAGCGCGCACGTTTTAACAAATCACTTCTGGGTACGGCCGCATTACCATCACTATTACTACGGCGACTACTACGCCGATCGGTATACCAATTGGGGCATCCGGCCGTGGCATCTGTCGTTCACGTTTGGCCGCGTGAGCTACGATCCGATCTACTCCTATCACCGCTGGCGGCACCACCACGGCCATCATCATCACCACGACGATCACGACCACCACGATCGCGATTGGGACCGCCACGTCCGCGAGCGGTACGACTACTATCGTAGCAACGAGGGGTTCCGCCCGCCGCGAACGTATCGCGATCAAATTCAGTTCGCCAACCGAATTGACAATCGCAACGTGATTCGCGATTCGGTGATCGCGGCGCCGGTGACGCAGATCGTCAACAACAACATCGACATCACGAACAATTCGGCAATCAACAACATTGTTCGCGAAAACTTCCGCAATTCGAAACAGTTCACGCGGATCGATCAAACGCAACGGCGCCAAGCGGCGCGGCAAGCCGAGCAGATGCGCAATGTGGTGCAGGAGCGAAGACAAACCGAGACGCGCGACAACCTGGCGCAGGTCGATCGCGCCGAGCGCGAGCCGGGGAAAAAGGGAGAGGATACTCGCATGCGCCGAGCCGCTCCCCGATCACTGAATGTTGCCAAACTGACGCAGGCCATGCAGGACCCGGCGGTCGTTAGTCGGCGTGGAAGAACGCGCGACTTGGCGAATGACACCGCCCCGGATCTTGGCGCGGACGTCACCCGGGGTCGGAACGGACGCGACGTGGCGAATGACCTCCGCGGGCGCGATGCGAGCGATGCCGTCCGCGACGCAGCGAAAAACCGCGAATTCGCGATTCGGCCAGTGCTCGTGGAGGGAGAGATAGCAAGCGCGACGACGTGACCGGCGCGCATCCCACGGGACATCACGGGTGATGCCGCGAAGGGACCGGATCTTGGCCGCCCGAATGGCGAAGGCAGAGATGTTACTGGTTCAGCGCCGAGCGGCCAGGGTAACCGTCCGATCGCTCGCGACGCCGCGCCGCGGCCCAGGCACGCGACGCGGGAACCCCGCCGGGTAACGGTAGGCCGCCCGCGCGTGATTTGGATGGTGTGCCGGGTAATCCGGATCGCACATTGCCGGGTGCGGGAAGCGACGCAGGACCCAACACCGCCTTGCCCGACAACAGTGGCAGGAGACGCGATCGAGAGCGGACGGAACGGTCAATTCGGCCCGGCATCGACCGGCCAGAGACAGATCGCGATGATCGGGCGGGGCCCCGCGCGGGCAACTGGACCCAAACCCATTGGTGCCCGGGGCGCCGCAGCCCCACCCGCACTTAGCGATCGTAGCGCACAGGATCGGGAAGATGGTCGCCGCGCAGCGCGAGATGATCGAAGGTCGGCGAACCGACACCATGCCGGATTATCCGCGTGTTGGGCGGGAGAATGTCCCAGGCGCAACGAACAAAGGCGTTCCCCGCGCGGTGGGCGATCCGTCATCCGCGACACGTCAAGTGCGCGCGCCGGACCAACAAGCCAGAGCGCTCGCAGTCCAGCACTTTCTGAACGAGACAATCCCAACCGGATCAGTACACCTCGTCCGGAACTACCACGAGCTGTGGGGGGCGGCCCTGGGGCTTTGACCCGCCAGCCGACCTCACCGCAGGCGCCGAGACAAATCCGTCCCACTGCGCCAACGACTCCGCGCGCGATCGAATCCAGGCCGCGAGTTGAAACGCCACAGCCTCGTGCCGCGCGAGTCGAACGACCAGCGCCGGCCGCGCCTAGCGTTCGCGAACCTCGGCCCGCTGGGTCGGTTGAGCGCGGGTCGGGGGCTCGGGCTCGCGCCTGCGCACAGGAGGAGAAAAACAAGGGTGGATAACACGGCCAGGGGAATGCAACAAGCCGCCCGATCGCATCTGATCCGGCGGCTTGTTTTTTTGGCATCTGCCGATGTTTTATTTCTTTGCCTTGGTTGCGCCGCCGGATGTGGGCGCAGCGGCCGCTGGCTTGTCCGACGCGACGCCAATTACGCCCACCGCAATACGCGCCCCCGAGTCGCCCGAAGGCTGTGTCTTCAGGTCGTCTTCCTTGGCGTGAACCACTAACGACCGCCCCAATACGAAGTGCACCTTGAGATCGCGGACCGTCATTTTTACTGATGCAACGCCACTTTGATTGGCGGTGATGTTTCCCAGGTCGCCGATGTGCCGCTCCTTGTCGTCCAGCCCGCCGTGCTTATGCCCGTGTGGATCGTAATGCGCACCCGCCGAGGCGCCGTCGTCGCTGCGCAGATCGCCGAACTCATGGATATGAAATCCGTGCTTACCTGGCGTTAGCCCGCGGACTTCACCCGACAGTTCGGTACCTGACTTGGTTTCGCTAAAGGCGACGATGCCGTGAACATCGTTCCCCTTGGTTGGCACTAATACGCAAACGGCCTTGGTTGGGAGCGGGGGTGCGTCGTGCGCGTGGTCGTGATCGTGGGACTTCTGTTGAACAGTGGTCGATTTCTTGGTTTGGGCCTGGCCTAACGCGGTCGCGGTGTAGGTGCTCGCCGCGAATACCAGGACTAGAAACATCGAAAACGCTGTCTTCATCGTGTTGTCTCCCTCACGTGGCAAAAAGGTTCCTTGTGGAGCCGCAAAAAAACGTCTCTGTGTTTGCAAACTTAGTGCCGCGGCGCGCGTTGTCAACTACCCACTCCTCGGCGGAGCCGCATCTGACAGGAGAGTATGCGATTTCGTTGGGCACTTTCAGGCCGCTTCGGCGCGGATTAGAATCCGGCAACTCAAGCCCACTTTAGTAGACTGTTTTTCATTGTGGAGTGCCCGCATGATCTCACCTTTTTCGCGATGTTATCTGGCAATTCTGGCTTTTATCGTGCTGGGGAGTCTACAACCGGCACACGCCGCCGATCTGCCGGCGGATCCAAAACCGGTCAAAGTGCTGCTGGTCGCCTCGGCGCCGGACCACCCCTGGGCGACGCATATGTACGAACACGACTGCCGACTCTTGGCCGCCTGTCTGGAAAAGTCGCCAGGCATCGAAACGGCGGTTTCCGTCGGCTGGCCGCGCGATCCCAAGGCGCTCGAAGATGTCCGCGCGATAGTCTTCTACTGCAAGCACGCCGGTGATGTCCTGCTGAATCCCACAAACCGCGACGACGCCAAGCGATTGCTCAAGAACGGCGCTGGCCTGACAGCGATCCATTGGTCTACCGGCGCTGACGTGCAGTACGGGCGCAGTATCTCGATTTGCTCGGCGGCTGGTTCAACCGCGCTCACTCTGGACTAAATACCACAACGTCAGCTCTGAAGCGGCCCGACGGCGATCATCCGATCTATCGCGGATGGAAGGCATGGGACATCCACGACGAGTTTTATCTTGACTTAAAGTTTCACGAAAAGACGCAGCCTCTGCTGACAGTCAATTTGGATGGCAAGGTGCAGATCGTCGGGTGGACGTTCGAGCGACCCGACTCCAACGGGGGTCGTTCGTTCGGCACGACGCTCGGTCATTTCCACGCCAATTTCGAGCGGGACGGTTTTCGACGGATGCTTGTCAACGGGATTCTGTGGACCGCGCACGTGGAGATTCCAAAAGAGGGCGCGCCAATCGACGTTGACGAAAAACACGTCAAGCTGCCAACGAAGCCGGAGTGAGTTGATCGCGTGGTTTGACTAACGCAAATTTACTGCGAAATCTCCGATGGCTTCCAAAACGATTGCCATTCTCGCCACGCTCGACACGAAGAGCACCGAAGCGGCGTTTGTACGCGACGAGATTATGGCGCGCGGGCAGCGAGCGCTAATGATCGACGTCGGCACAACCGGGGATTCGTCGGTCACAGCCGACGTTGCGCTCCGCGAGCTGGCCGTTGGTATCTCAGCGGTATTGGCCGGCGCCGATCGCGGCGCCGCAGTTGGCGCGATGGCGCAAGCAGCGGCCGGCAAGCTTCGCGAGCTGCACCTTCAAAAGCGCATCGACGGCGTCATCGGACTTGGCGGTTCGGGCGGCACGTCAATTTGCTGCTCGGCGATGCGATCGCTGCCGCTGGGAGTTCCGAAGTTGATGGTCTCAACCGTGGCGGGCGGCGACGTTTCCGGCTATGTCGGCGAGAAAGACATCCTCATGGCGCCGGCGATTGTCGATTTGGCAGGGTTAAATCGCATCAGCCGTGGCGTGCTAGCCCGTGCGGTCGGCGCCATTTGCGGAATGGTGGAAGCAGAGCCGCCCACGAGCAGCGACGATAAGCCGCTGATCGCGGCTTCGATGTTCGGCAATACGACTCGCTGCGTGCAGCAGGCGCAGAACAAGTTGGAGCAAGCGGGTTACGAGGTGCTCGTATTTCATGCCACCGGCAGTGGCGGACGCACGATGGAGTCGCTGATCGACGCGGGGATGATCGCCGGCGTGCTGGATATTACTACCACGGAGCTCGCCGACGAACTCTGTGGCGGCGTGATGATCGCCGGCCCCGAACGCTTGCTGGCCGCTGCGCGTCGCGGCGTGCCGGCCGTTGTTGCTCCGGGTTGCCTCGATATGGTCAACTTCTGGGCGCCAGAGACTGTCCCAGTGCAATATCGCGAGCGGCGTTTCTACCAGCACAATCCCAACGTCACGCTGATGCGGACCAATGTTGATGAAAACCGAGCCTTGGGCCGGCGGCTTGCCGAGCGGGTGAATCAGAGCAGCGGCCCGGTTACCGTCCTGCTTCCAGTGGGGGGGCTCAGCATGATCGACGCGGTCGGCGGACCGTTTTGGTGGCCGGAAGCCGATCGCGCGCTGTTCGACGCCATCCGCGAATACCTGCGCCGCGACGTTGTGGTGGTCGAAATGGACGAGAACATCAACGACGCGGCGTTTGCCGACCGCGCTGCCGAGGAGTTGATCAAGCACCTAGTGGTCGCTCAGGGAAGCTCACGATGACGACGCCGACTCGAAGCAAGATTCTTGAGAAGCTGCGCGAAAATTGCCCGCGGCCACCCGATCGTTGGCGGCGGCGCCGGGACCGGCATCAGCGCAAAGAGTGAGGCGGCCGCCGGCATCGACCTGATCGTGATTTACAACTCGGGCCGCTTCCGCATGGCCGGTCATGGATCGCTGGCTGGCATGATGCCGTATGGCGACGCCAACGCGATTGTTGTCGAGATGGCTCGCGAGGTGCTTCCGGTTGTTCGTGGTACGCCCGTGCTCGCAGGCGTGTGCGGCACCGATCCGATGCGGCTGATGGATCGCTTTTTAGCCGAGCTTCGCGAGCTTGGATTTGCAGGGGTGCAGAATTTCCCTACCGTGGGCCTGATCGACGGTGTCTTTCGTGAGAACCTGGAAGAAACACGGATGGGCTACGACCGCGAGGTGGAAATGATCCAGCTTGCGCACGGCCTTGATCTGCTCACTTCGCCGTATGTCTTCGATCCGCGCGAGGCGATGGCAATGGCCGAAGCCGGCGCTGACATACTTGTGGCGCATATGGGACTAACCACCTCCGGTTCGATCGGCGCGAAGACGGCCAAGTCGCTCGATCGATGTGTGGATGAAATCGGCGCGATCGTCAACGCAGCCAGGCAGGTCCGCGACGACGTGATCGTGCTGTGCCACGGTGGGCCAATCGCCGAACCAGACGATGCAGCCTACGTTCTGATGCGGTGTCCTCAGGTGCACGGGTTTTACGGCGCCAGCTCAATGGAGCGCCTGCCGACCGAACGCGCGATTCGCCAGCAGACTGAGCGATTTCTTGGGATTCGGCGTTAGTAATCGCTGGTGCGCGAAGCAGGTTCATCTTCCCGCACGATCACGTAGCGTAACAAGAGTCCGCTCAGAATGATCGCTGCGCCGACAATCGTCCACCACTGCGGCACTTCGCGTTGAGCAAGATACGCCCACAGCGGCACCAGCGCGGGTTCCAAGAGGCCGATCGCCGTTGCCTCGGTTCCAGTGATGTGCCGCAATCCCCAACCGAAGAGCAAATATGGCAGCGCCATCTGAAAGAAACCGAACGCCGCCAGTACCAAAAGCTGCGTTCCGTTCGGCCACTGGCCATAGTACAGCACAAACGGCAGCAGGATTGTTGCAGTGACCAGATGGTTGACGGCAACCAACCATGCGGAGTCCTCTGTCCGTAACTTGCGCATGCAGAGCACCACGCCCGTGTAGCCGAACGCAGAAGCCAGGCCGCAGATGACCCCCCATTGGATTTCGCCTCGCAATTCATTGGCGAGAATTAGGGCGACGCCCGCAGAGCCGCAGACTAGCGGAATCAGATCGCGGCGGTTAATCGGCTCGCGCATGACGTAGACGCCGACCAAAAAAATCCACCAGGGGGCGGTGCTTTGTAGCCAGATGGCATTGGCGGCGGTCGTCAGCGAGATCGAGGTCAAGTACAAGATGTTCATCGCCGCGAACGAGATCGTCATGGGGATCATCGCTCGGCGAAAAGAACGGCGCTGCACTGCCGGCAAGATGAGCACCCCGGCAAACAAGGCACGCCAAAATGCAAGTTGGACGCCCCGAGACTCCGGGGGCCAATCCTCGAACAGCGAGAGCTTGGCGAAAAACCCGCTCGTGCTCCACAGTACCGCAGCCGCGACGATCATCAGGCGCGCGGTAAGAATCGCTGATCTGGGCTGAGTCATGCACGACCATCATGCCGCAGATGCGGCGAAGTGCCAAGGCACTAGCTGGCCACGGCCACGGGACGCCGCTTCGGATGTATTGATAAAGTCAGACTTCATGAACGGCGAATCGTGCATACACCGGGGCGGCGGATTAGACTGATTGGTAGCAACTCCTCGACGCCTACGTTACACGATCTTGGGAATTCCATGGCAAGCGAATTCAATCCGCAGCATCGCACGGTTGGTCGAACTCGCGTCGGCGGCAGATGCACACGCTGCGTCGCAGTTGCATTTGCCTACGCCTTGGCGACCGTGTCGCAGTTGTTTGCTCAGCCGCTCGAAGTTAAAGAACGGCCTCAGCTCAACAAACCGCCAGCCAAGGAGCCTGCCGCCGACCAAAATGACCGAAAGGCCGAGCGACCGGCGCAGGTACCAGCGATTCCTGAACCGGTTATTAAGGCGGACCCAGACGCCATAAAACTGTACCTGATGGACGGGTCGCTGATCGCCGGCAAGCTCGCCATGAAAGAGATTGCCGTCGAAACGCAGTTCGGCAACCTCAGCGTTCCGGTTGGCAGCATCAAGAGCCTGACTCCGGGTTTGTCCAGCCATCCAGAATTGGCCAAGCGAGTTGGCAACTTAATTGCTGATCTAGGCAGTGGCAACTACAACGACCGCGAGCGAGCGCAGCAGGCTCTCCTGAAAATGGGCCTGCCAATCCGCAGCGAGCTTGAGCGATTTCAGAACGATCAGGACGTGGAGCGCCGCACCCGAGTGAAGGCGCTCTTGGCCGAGCTCGATCAACTTGCCGAGGACCAGGATGCTGGCGCGTCGAGCCCGGATCTCGGTCAGCCATTGCGTCAACGCGACACGATCGAGACCACTGAGTTCACCATCGTTGGCAAGATCGTGCCGCAATCGTTCCCGATCACCAGCCCGTACGGCGAGTTGAACATCAAGCTCTCCGATATTCGCCGAGCACAGCGCGATACGGGCCAGCGAGAGGACCTGCGGCAATTGTTCAGCGTCGATGGCAGCCACTTTGCGTCGCGAAATCCACTTTCGACGAACATCCGTTTGGAGCGCGGCGACGTGGTCACTATCACCGCTGACGGCACGCTAACGATGACACCGTGGGCGCCGCGCAACGAGCACACCCGATGGAGCGCCCAACTACGGCTGGTTCATTCCGAATCAAATTGCCAGCGGCACACTGGTGGGAAAGGTTGGCAGCGAGAGCTTCCGAAAGATCGGCACCAAGACGACATTCAACGTCGAGCGGAGCGGTGTGCTGCACCTTGGGATCGGAATGCAGAACGACTACGCCGAAAACCAGTTTCCGGGCACGTACAACGTGAAGATTCGCGTGCAGCGGAAACAGCAATAGCCGGCGGCTACAGGTTCAACGCACGACGCGGGTTGACGTTCGTCAGCCGATCGATCGTGGCCTCATCGAGGCCGATCTCGCGCAGATTGTTGGTTACCTGCGGCATGCTCATTGCCGCGCCGACGAGGTGGCTTCCGTCGGGCGATCGCGCCACCAGGTCGTCGCCGATTTTCAATCGCCATCGCCCGAGCGTGTACTCGCCGGGGCCCAAACCTGCCGGCGCGATTGCATCGGTCACGATGATGGCTCGCTCCGGCCCGACGTGCTTGAGGTAGTTTGCCAACGCAAATAATGGGATGTGTGCGCCATCGGCGATGAACGTGATCCACACCCGATCGGCCACGCTGAGGACGCGCTGGACGATGTTGTCGTGCCGGTGCATTTGCATCGGGCAGCCGTTGCCCAGATGCGTGAACACGGAGAGGCCGGCGTCGATTGCGGCGCGCAGCTCGGCGAGCTGCGGGTTGCAATGGCCCGCGGCGACAACGATCCCTTGCCCGGCGAGCCAGCGAGTCACGTTGAAACCCGCGTCGCGCTCGGGAGCGAGCGTAACCAGCCGCACCAACCCGCCGCCGGCGTCAACCAGTCGCTGCATCTCGTCGATTGCCGCTGGGCGTGCCGCGTCGGCCGGATGAGCGCCGCGGTATCCATCGAGCTCGTTGATGAACGGCCCCTCCACGTGCAAGCCGACGATCATTCGCTGGATGATCGGATCCTGCTCGCGCAGCTTGACGATCCGCGCCAAGCGGGCCGACATTTTCTCGAGCGATTCGGTAATAATCGTCGCCAAAATGCCTTCGACGCCGTCGTTGGCCAGCGCTTCGCAGGCGCGGCGCAGATCACCAGCGCCCAGGTCATCCTGATTGAAGTCGATGCCGCCGTAGCCGTTGACCTGGAGGTCGAAGTAGGGCATGGCAAACGGGTTACGGGCCTGGGTGTTCAGCGCATTGCCGCGTGGCACAAGGCCACGGACCCCTTGTTGTGGCGTCGGCGGGAGTCTGAAACAAGAGGCGCGAGCGGCAGCTAGCCGTTTTTCAGCCGAAAGATGGCCGACGGGAGCCTGCTTCGCCCGATGGGATCCATCTTCGGGCGAGCTTGCGGTATCGATGGGCCGTTCGATCCGCCCAGCGTCGGCGCATTCGATGTGCGCGGCGACGGGCGATGGAGGCGGCGCCGGACCGCAAGCACCGGACATCAGCACAACGGAGATCGCAAAGCCCTGCATCGTTTGGCCCGCTGACTGATAGAGAACTCATCCAGATGAGATTGGCCGGACCAGTAGGAATCGGCATTGCCGGTGGCACGTGATGAGAGGTTTTTACTGGTTGACCGCTTTCTTGTGTTTGCACTGCCGGCGGCTTAAGTTGACGCAAGCAGCAAGGATCCCCAATTACCCCCGTTTTACAGCGACAAACATGAGCACTCATCTTCGCGCCGCCAGGCGCTCTTGGCCGCAGGCGCTTCGAGCCTTCTCGCTACGACGGCGATTGCTAAACAAGCGCGCCCCGCCGACGCCGACGCTGCTAGCAGCGATGCCAGCTACAAGATCAAGCACGGGCGGATCAACCAATCGGTGGTCCAGTGGTGTTTTAAGATGCCGCTGGCGGACCTGGCGGCCGCGGCCGCTAGCTTTGGCTGTAAGTCGGTTGAGCTGATACCGCCTTCGGACTGGGACACGATCCGCAAGCATGGGCTGATCTGCGCGATCAGCGGCAGCCACGGTTTTGCCAAGGGGTTTGCACACAAGGAGGAGCACGCAGAGTGTCTGGAGAAGCTGCGCGCGAGCATCGACGCGACGAGCGAGGCCAAGTTTCCCAGCGTGATCACGTTTTCCGGGTTCCGCCGCGGTATCGACATCGATGAAGGCCAGCGGAACATGGTCGAGGGGCTCAAGCAGATCGTCGGTCACGCGGAAAGGAAAAAGGTCACGCTGTGCCTGGAAATGCTGAACTCGCGCGTGGACATCGAGATGAAGGGGCACCCGGATTACTTTTGCGATTCGGTTGAGCTGGCGGTGGATGTGTGCAAGCGGATCGGCAGCGAGCGGATGAAGGTGCTGTTTGACATTTATCACGTGCAGATCATGCAGGGGGACGTGATCACGCGGATCAAGCAATTCCACGAGTACGTCGGCCATTACCATACGGCGGGCGTGCCGGGGCGCGGCGAGCTCGACGATACGCAGGAGATCAACTACGCGCCGATCATGCGGGCGATCGCCGAGACTGGTTACACCGGTTACGTGGGCCAGGAGTTCATCCCGACGCGCGCTGACAAGATCGCGGCTCTCGGTCAGGCGGTGCGGGTGTGCGATGTGGCCTGACCCCGCATGATGAAGACGTTGAGAATTGTCATCGGGTGGTTGTCCATATTATGGGCGTTACCGTGGACGTTGTTTGGCGCGTTGATCGGCGTGGTGGGAATGGCGGCTGGCGGTTCGGTGCGCGTGAACGGACGCACGATCGAGTTCTGGGGGGGCGGAACGGGCTGGTTCTTGCGCTGGTTTCCGGTCGTTCGCGGCGCGTCGGCGGTCACGTTCGGCCACGTTATCCTGGCGCAGACGGCAGTCGAGCGTGATGCTTGTCGCCAACATGAGTTAGTCCACGTGCGACAATACGAACGGTGGGGACCATTCTTCGTGCCCGCGTACCTGCTGTGCTGGCTTGCGCTCTCGCTCGGTGGGAAGAGCGGATACTGGGACAATCCGTTTGAACGAGAAGCCTACGGCGAGGCAGGTTGCGATGGATGAAGCAGCGGGGGAGCTAACAGGAGCAAACAGAGAAAACAGAGAAAACAGAGAGGGCTGTCGAGTGTTGGGGCATTGGCCCGAAGAATGTACATCTCGCGGCACGAACGAAGGCGACGGGGTCGGGAGTCGATTTCCGGAAGCCCGTGTGGGAAATCGCGCAAGTGGGCGGAAAACGACTCCCGACCCAAACGATCACGGCCAGAAGTGGTAGTAGTACTGCACGCTGGCCAGCGCGTAGCCGGTGCGTTCGTAGAGACGGCAGGCGGGGGCGTTGGCGCGCTGCGTGATCACGTTCATCTCGCTGGCATGCCGGCAGTACATCCAATGGTGGGCGGCCTGGACCAAGAGCGAGCCGATCCCCTGTCCGCGATAATCCTCGGAGACGGCGATCAGTCCGATGTTGCCGACGCCTTCGGTGACCTTGACCGTGACCATGCCGGCGAGCGATTCGACACCGGCGCCGTTGGTGACCACCAGCACGTCGTCGGCGATTTCGCGGCGCACGCTGCGCTCGATCCACACGCGGTACAGTTCTTCAAACTTGTCGGGCGGAATGCGGTTATCGACGCCGAAGCGCGAATACACGCCGGCCGCAATGGCCAGTTGGACCAGGCTCTCCGACGCCTTGGCGCCGGCGTAGGAACCGACCTCGAGTTTGGCCGGCGGCGGCGAGAACGTGGCATCGACGTCGGGCATGGTTCGCCGAACGAAGGTGGCCTTTTGGTCCACCTGTGACCCACGAAACTCGACCAAATGCGCCTTGGAAATCGGGCGACCGGATGACGTCGCCCAGTAGACAAGCTCGTACCGCTCGCGGCGCGCGTCGGCCAGCGCTTCCTCCAGAGCCGCGTCGTCCCACTCGTCGCCGAGAATCTGCCCGACCGAAAGGCCGAAGTGGTGGCAGTCCCACTCCAGGCGCCGGATCATCGGCTTGCTGACGACGGGTTCGATCACAAAGACGCTCTCCTCAACCCTTAGGCCGCCAATCGTTTTAGTTTTGCCCGCGTTATGAACCTGGTCACTTCGTTGACGACTTGCATTTGGTCCTGCTCGGTCAGGTCGTGGTAGAACGGCAGGCGGACGAGCCGCTCGCTCAGGTCCTCGGTCACCGGCAGGTCGCCTTCGCGATAACCGTATTGCTGTCCCACCGGCGCGGTATGCAGCGGAACGTAGTGGAATACCGCCAGGATCCCTTGCTCTTTCAAGTGTGCGATCAGCTCCGTCCGCGTCTTGAGATCGGGGAGGAGCAAGTAGAACATGTGGTAGTTCGTCTCGCATCCGTCGGGAATGCGCGGCAGACGCAGCAGCCCTTCGTCTTCCAGCCGCTGGAAATGGAATTGGTAGCAGGTATAGATTTCGCGGCGGCGCGCGGCGATCGAGTCGCGAAGCTCGAGCTGCCCGTACAAGAACGCGCTGGAGATTTCGCTGGGGACGTACGACGAGCCGATATCGACCCAGGTGTATTTATCCACCATGCCGCGGAAGAAGCGGCTGCGGTTGGTTCCCTTTTCGCGGATGATTTCCGCGCGGTCGATCTTGTCGGGGTCGTTCACGCACAGGGCCCCGCCCTCGCCGCAGATGTAGTTTTTGGTTTCGTGGAAGCTGTAGCAGCCGAGGTTGCCGAGCGAACCGAGGGCCCGGCCCTTGTAGCTGGCGTTGACGCCTTGAGCGGCGTCTTCGATGACGAACAACTTGTGCTTGTCGGCGATTGCCAGAATCCGGTCCATTTCGCACGAGACGCCGGCGTAGTGCACCGGCAGAGCGCCTTGGTCCGCGGGGTTATCGCGTCTTCGATCAGCTCTTCGTTCAAGTTCAATGTGTCGGGGCGAACATCGACGAATGCCGGCTTGCAGCCGAGCCGGCAGACCGCGTTGGCGGTGGAGACAAACGTGTACGAAGGGAGGATGACCTCGTCGCCGGGCTCCAAGTTACAAAGGATTGCCGCCATCTCGAGCGCAGCGGTGCACGACGGAGTGAGCAGCACCTTTTGGATGCCGTACTCGCGCTCCATCAGCTCGGCGCAGGCCTTAGTGAAGTGGCCATCGCCGGCGATTTTGCCGGAGGTGACGGCCTGTGCAATGTAGAACAGCTCTTTGCCGGCAATGAATGGGCGATTGAAGGGGATTCGCGGCGTCATGCGTGCGTTGTGCTTACGGGCGATGGAAAACGGCGGATTATCGTCACGGCTTTATGCCGCAACAAGGTCAGGTTAGTTAGGGAGTTATCGTGCGTGGAAACCGAGACGGGTTATTGCGTTTTACGAGAACGCTGCGATGCGACCGACTCGCTTCCCGTTGGGCTGGCCCGCGCCAGCACCGCTTCGGAAAGCTCGCCAAGCAGCTCGAAACTGATTTCGGCCGAAAAGTGCTCGCGCACGTAATTGGCATATAGTTTCAGGCATTCGGGATGCGCGATCAGGATGACATTCGATCGCTCGTAAAGCTGGCGTGCCAGGTACGGCACGTCGAACCGCTCCTTCATGTCCTCGTGGAAGGGGCATTGCTGCGGCCAACCCATGTGAAGCGCACGAAAGCCGGCCAGTCTTTGCAGGTTGTCGGTTGGCCGGATGTGTTCAAACGGCATGGCGGCGCCCCAACAGACGTAGAGCGTGTCGGGACGCGGATCGATCTGCGGCCAATTGCTCGTAGAAGTGAATGCTTTGTCGCCGCTGCTGTTTGCCGCGGTTGTATTGCTCGAGCATATTCACCATGGCGGCGTAAAGACCCAACATCACACTCAGCGAAACCACAAACGACCATCCGACGCGGTCCCACTGCCAGGATCTGGTAAGTGTGCTTGCGCGAGGGGGAGCATGGCTGCCTAATACCTCGCGCGTGCCACGCCGAGCAGAATAGCGCCAAGGCCGAAGGGAATGCCAGCACCGGCAGGTACACGCGTGCGCGGCGGCGGCTTGCGCAGAATGATCGTCGCCGCGATCAATGCTACGACGAATACGACGGTCAGTAACACCGCCGCGTGCACGCGCCGGCTTTTTCCCAGGGCCAGGTACATCACGGGCAACAGACATAGCAATGGAATCAGGCGGCGGTCGCGCTGCGGCTGTAGTGAAAAACTCATGCAGCTTGACGACGTCGTATCCCCCCTCGCTCCACGGATAGCTATCGAGAATGCGTTGGAGTCGTTCCGACCCAAACGTCGCGGGATCGTCATAGAACCAGGACATGATCATGCCCAGGTCGTTGGCGCTCCATCCATTGGCCGCGAGCACCGGGGCCGTTTCGCTGGAATAATACACCCAGGCCAGGTCGTTGAACTTGGCTCGCAGTTCGTTGAACTCGTAGAAATCCTGCCAGCGTGGGTCGGCCGCGTAGTAAGCGTGGTTCAGGAGGACGAGTCCATAGGCGGCCGCGGTTGTTGCAATCGCCAGCCCGGCGGAGGTCGCAAGCAGGCGCTTTTCATTTCGGTAACACCATGCCAGTACGAGGGCGATGGGCGCCGCGAGGCTAACCACCAGGAAAAACACGGGCCAGCGAATCATCGATGAAAACAACAGCAAGGCTGCGGCTGCGGCGGCCAGTTGCAATGCCTCGCGGTTCTTGTGATCGGCGGCACGAAGAAACGCCAGGATCGCGAGAAACAGCCCGCTTTGGCCGACAAGAAACGCGGTCGTTGTGAACTGCAGCACTCCGAGAAACAGGACGCCAACGACAGCGCTGTAGAGCAAAAACAGCAGCAGCGTTCGCCGCCGGTTGTCTTGCGTAATCAGTCCGTACAACAGCGCGACGTGGGCAAGTCCTTGTGCCGCAAACAGGTACAGCCCATACCATGGCAAGTCGGGAAAGCGCTGGTAGAGATTCTTCAGCACCAATCCGATCGCAACGTGCGTAAAGATCATGTGCTCGTCCGGCTCGGCGGTGGCCGACTTGCCCGCGACGATCAAGTTCATGGTCGGATCGTCGTTGGTGTCGTAGCTCGGCCGGAAGATCAGGATCGAGGCCACCAGCATGGGGACGACCGTGAGCAGCGAGAACACAAGTGGTCTGGCTGTCGCTAGCCCGAGGTAGGATTTGCCGAGCGCAATAAACGCGTGCCGTCCACGGATTAAGAGTGCATGAGCGCGGTTGCGAAACGTTCGCGCGCGAATATTGGAGCAATTACCGGCCATCGACACCCGCACGGCAGCAGGCGTCCCGCGCGGCGTCGTCGCGATCGTGATTGCTCCCACTAGTTTGCTGCGCCATGAACTCCTCTGTCGGCGTGCCGCGCGAGGTTGCAGACTTTCCCTTTGCTGGCGGGGGCGGAAGTATATCGACGGTGTTAAAAGCGGTGAAAGAGCAAACAGCGCCGCTCGGCGCGCCGGAGCGGGCTCGGCCGCACGCATCGTGGAACGCCCGTACGCTGGCGCGGTTACTCTCTTGGACCGGAAGTGACCTTGTGCGGGCATGCGCCAAGCCGCATAATCCCGACCTTTTGGGTGGCTGGACGCCACTCTGCGCGTTACCTCATGCACCCAAATCGAGCGCCACGGATGGTCGAAACAGGAATCGGCGGCGAGAGTGCTCAGACAGCCCAAACTTCCTTGCCGCCTCGCATTGCGCAACTCCATCCTGGGCACGATTCGTCTAATCATCTGCTGCCGGGAATCACGGTCGTGGTTCCCGTTTACAACAGTCAGGCGACGCTTGGCGCCCTCGTGGCGGAATTGGCTCGCACGCTGCCGGCGTGCGCCAAGCACTTCGAAGTCGTACTCGTCAACGACGGCAGCCGCGATGGTAGCTGGACAGTCATCCGCGAGCTGGCAAAGTCGCACCCTTGGGTTCGCGGCATCAATCTCATGCGGAACTTCGGACAACATAACGCGATCCTGTGCGGACTTCGAACCGCCGCATGCGACACGATTGTGACGATGGACGACGATTTGCAGCACCCGCCGGAGGAAATTCCGAAGCTGCTTGCCAAGCTCGAGGAGGGCCACGACGTTGTCTATGGAACGCCGACGGACATGCCGCATTCGTGGTGGCGCAATTTGACTTCGCGCTTCACCAAGCATGCCTTCGCGGTAGCGACAGGCAACCACAATATCAAAGCGATTAACGCGTTCCGCGCCTTTCGCACGCACTTGCACAGCGCGTTTGCCGATTTCCGCAGCCCACAGTTGCAGATTGACGTCCTGTTAAGCTGGGGTACGTCTCGCTTCGCCACCACTCCGGTGCGCCAGGAGCCGCGCAAGCAAGGCCGGTCCAATTACACGTTTACGAAGCTGTTCAACCATACGCTTTCGCTGCTCACTGGTTACAGCACGGCGCCTTTGAGATTGGCCAGCTTGATCGGATTCGCCTTTACGTTCATGGGTCTGGTTGTGCTTGTGTACGCGATCGGCCGTGCGCTGATTGGGGTACACGTCCCTGGCTTTCCATTCCTGGCATCGTTGATTGCGATTTTCAGCGGGATCCAGTTGTTTATTCTCGGAATCATCGGCGAGTACCTGGCGCGTGTGTTCAACCGCAGCCTGGAACGACCCCCGTACGTGCTCAGCGAAATCGTCGAGGGACAGCCGGCGCGGTGCGACTCATTTACCGCTCCCGGCGGCCAGCCTGCAAAAGCAGCGTAACGATTCAGAGGCTCAAATGTCCGATAACCAAGTCCGATTGGTTCCCTTGCGGCGCGATCACGCGGCGGCCATGTTCCGCTGGATGTGCGACCCGGCCGTCCGCGACAACATCGGCCTTCGTAGCGAGCCGTCGCTCGTTCGGACCGAGCAATGGATCGAACAGGCGCTCGCCGACGAGACGGTGATTCCGCTGGCGATTGAGCTCGGCGGCCGCCATGTAGGCAACGTCGTTCTCGACCGCATCGACCAGCATCTTTCGACCGCGCGGCTTTCAATCTACGTGGGCGAAAGCGTCGCTCGCGGAAAACACGTGGGCCGGCAGGCGGTGTCCTTGGCCGTTGCCCATGCATTCAACGAACTTGGACTGAATAAGGTGTGGCTGACCGTTCACGCTCATAACGCCCCGGCGATTGCCGCATACAACGCGGCCGGATTCGCGATCGAGGGCGTGCTGCGCGACGAATTCGTGTTGCACGGCCGGCGCTGTGCAGCGTTTTACATGAGCGTGCTCCGTCGCGACCTGTCCACGAATCGACAAGCCGCGTAGATGCCTTGCCAATTTGACCTAAACGTTAAACCCGAAATTCGCGCCGCTGTTCGTCGTACCGATATGAAGTGTGTCATTCTTCAGCCTTCGTACATCCCCTGGCGGGGATACTTTCATCAGATCCAGAAGGCTGATGTTTTCGTGTTTTACGACGACGTGCAGTACGACAAGCACGGCTGGCGGAATCGAAACCTGATTAAGGCGCCCAAAGGTCCGCAGTGGCTCACGATTCCGGTGTATTCGAAAGGCGCGATTTCGAAGCACACACCGATCAATGAGATGAGGATCGTGTGGGATCGCGACTGGACCCGCACGCACTGGGGCACGCTCACCGCCTGCTATGCACGCGCCCCATATTTCAGCCGATATGCCGCGGCGATCGAACGGTTTTACCACGTCAGGCCGCAGAATCTCGCCGACTACACGATCGAATTTACGATCGAGCTCGCGCGAATGCTCAACATTCATCGGACCCGGTTTGTGCGGTCGTCCGAGCTGGGCATCAACGGCACGCGAACCGAGCGGTTGGTGAACATCGTTCGCCACCTGGGGGCGACGCACTATATCTCGGGTCCCTCGGCACAGAACTATCTCGATGAGCGGCTTTTCCGCGAAGCCGGAATTGTGCTTGAGTTCATGGACTATTCCTATCCGCCATACGAGCAGCTTTATCCGCCGTTCGATAGCCGCGTTTCAATTCTGGACTTACTCTTCATGGCCGGCCCCGAAGCAGCCAGTTATATCTGGCGACCGGTGAAGGCCGCCGCGTGACAAGCACCCAGGGGCCGCGGGCGACGCCATGACGAATTGGTCCATGGAACGACTCGCCTCGGGCATCCGCCGCCGCCTCGCGGGTCCGTCCACGTCTCCACTAGGATTGTCGGTTTTCCGAATCGCTTACGGGTGCATCTTGTTCTGCGAGGTGGCCCAGCTCGTCGAGTTTCGCGAGCTCGTGTTCGGCGACTCGCCGTACTCGGTGTTCCTCGAATCGCGGCTCGAATACTGCGCTCTGGTTCTGGCTGGCGGCGATTCTCTGCCTGATCGCCGGGTTGTTCACGCGTGCTGCTTGTGTGATCAACTACACGATGACGCTATTAACGTTCAGCACCTTCGGCAACTACGCCTACCATATCGATCACGTTTACATCGGCCTGAATCTGCTCCTGTTATTCACTCCCCTCGACCGGCGGCTGTCGCTCGAAAACTTCCTGCGCCGATGGAAATCTGACTCCCTGCCGGCGTCGACCGCCGGCGACGACCGAGTCAACCGCTGGCACTACGACGCAATCATCATTCTGGGTTTGGCGCTGGTATACTTCGACTCGGTGTTTTGGAAGCTCGGTCAGCAAATGTGGCAGAGCGGTCTGGGTCTGTGGCTGCCCGCTTCTTTGCCCAGCAATATTCAAATCCCGGCCAATTGGCTGAAGCCTTTTTTGGACCAGCATGGCCTGATGGTCGTCCTGAGCCACGGCACGATCATCTTCGAAGCGCTGTTTCCGTTTTTGTTTTGGTTCGACAGGTTGCGGCCGTTATTGATCATGGTGGGAATCACGTTGCACGCGGGTGTGTTGATCGTATTTCCCATTCCGCTGTTCTCGCTAACGATGATGGCCGTTTACCTGCTGTTGGTGCCTGAGCATTGGTATGCGGCACTTCTCAGGCAGCGTGAACTTGCCGACAGTCAACCGACGCCGGCGCGAACGGATGGTTTGCTCATTGCAAAGCTCACCACCGTGGGCTTCGCCGTTGTATTGCAAGCAACGCTGATCCTCAAAACGCCTCTGTTCGGCTTTTCAAACGACCCTGCGTACTGCGGGAATTCACAGGCGGCCTTCGCCTTTGAAAAGCTGGCCCACGCGTTTGTCGGCGTTTGTTCACACGCAGTCTTTGTCGATGCCCACTTCGACGGATACGACCGCATCGTGGCGGTTACCTATCTGGATCCCGAGGGAGGCGAAAAGTGGCTCCCGCTCACCAACGAAAGTGGAAGACCCGGCCCCTTCGCTCGCGGCCGACTTTGGGTGAAGTGGATCTTCCGCGCCAACGGAACCGACGTAAACCTCGATTCGTTGATTCTCGACCTGCGACACATTACGGCTTTCTGGGCTCGCCGCGAGGGAATCGACCTGAACGACGCACAATTTCGTGTGCTGGTCAAGAAGTTCGATGCGGTTGAAGACTGGTCGCCCGGATTTCTTGAAATCCAGGTAAGCCATCCCTGGCTCGAAGCGGGTCACGTGTTCTGGAAGGAGAAACAGTTCACGACCGCGCTGAACGATATCGAGGCGATGTGAACCGTTTGCAACCTTAACTTCGGCACCGACCAAGCGTGTGCCGTCTTGTCCATGCGACGGCCAGAAGAATGACCAGCGCGGCTATTGCGAGTGCGTTGGGTTCCGGAACGGCGAGCGAATCCATAGCCGCTCCCACCCCAAACGCTTCACCGATTTCGAACGGCTCGCCACCCAAACGCGCCCCCTGAAAGAAGAATGCCTGGTCCACCACCGTGTAATCGTCGAAATTAATCACACCATCATAGTTTACGTCGCCGGTGGCCCAGCCAAGGTTGGGAATCAATCCAAAAAACGCGTTATCCATGCCCACGTAGTCGTCGAAACTCACGATGCCATCCAAGTTGGCGTCGCCGAGGTAGGTGTACTTCACCAGCACATCGTCGCGATTCGTCGCCAACCCGCCGAATATCGTGTACACGCTGTTTGACAGCCCGGTGGTGACTTCCAGGTCCGAGTTGCGGATCACCCCCAGGCCGACCAGATCGAAGCCTCTGGCCACGTTTGACGCCCGCGCCGAGGAGCTCGTAATGCCGTATCCATTCCAGTTGGTGATGTAGTTGCCGTCGAGCCCATTTTGCGCGGTGATAATGCTATTGCGAATGTTGGTATGCAGGGCATCCTTAGTCGCCGCCGTCGCACGCAGGATCAGATCATCGTCGGCCAGATCGAACACCGAGCCGGGCGTCATTGTCAACTCGCCGAGCGCCGAGATTCCATACGCGCCGCTATTGGGACGAATGCTGAAGCGACTGGTGTGATGCGTCAACGACAATGAGGCCTGCCGGATGATTCCCGCCGACAGCGAGCTGTTGGCGTTAACCGTGGTTCGCCCGTTGACGCCGGTTAATGTGTGTACCGAAACATTGCCGCTGTCAATGCTAAGTCCGGCGACGGCTTCATTAAATACGACGACACGGCGCGTTGGATCCGTTGAGTCAGCAAACGGGTTTTTGGCGCCGGCTTGAACTCGCACGGCCGCGCCGCCGCCGATTTGTAGGTTGGGAAAAATCGATCCTAGCGAAACCGTCGAGCTCGCCAGCGGCGCAAAGATCGTCGTTCCGTACCAGAAGGCCATGCCGCTGTTGTCGTGCAAACGCAAGCTGCCGTTAATCGTCAGCTCGCCGGCGCCATTCTTTGTAAGCTGCACCGCCGCGGGCACTTCGAGCGATCCAGTCAGCGCCAGTGTTCCTCCGCTCACGCTGATCTTACTATTGCTCCCCAGCTTGATGTGCGCCGCCAACAGGTTGTTTCCGTCGATGTTCTCCAGCGCTCCAAACCCCGGCGGCGCTCCCTGACCGTTTAATTCGATCAGCTCGCCTGCGGTGTAGTACACCGGACCGTCTATCAAAAGCGACCCGCCATCTTGGACGATGGTGCGCCCCGTTGTGATGCCCAGCACGCCGTTCTGCGCCACGGTCAAATGGCCGCCTTGCACCGTGATGTCGCCATCGAAGGAATGGGTGCCTCGGAGCACGAGATTCCCGGCTCCCGCCTTCACGATGTTTCCGCCACCGGTAAAGATGCCGCTGTACTCACTGGTTCCATTTCCTGTTCCAACGGTCAGCGTGCCGCCGTACTCAACATGGAGCTGGCCATCGCCGGCTATCGTGCCGATTGACTGATCGAATCCGTTGAGGTTCACGGCGCCCTGTGACTTGACGATTAGCCGTCCTTGAGGATTGAGCGCGTTCGATCGATCCAGTCGCAGCCAGCCGTGTTCAACGATGGTCGGTCCGGTATAGGTGTTGTTGTTGTTCAGCGCCAGAGTCCCCCAACCGCGTTTGATCAGCCCGGTTGGGCCCAAAATCGATCCACCGCTAAAGTAATAATTCTGTCCTGAATGCTCGACCAGAATCGAAGCTGGGGCGACATTGCCAACGATCTCCACGCTTCTGTCGATTCCCAGATCGTTAAACACGACATGTTCGCCGTTAACAAAACCGGCGGAAGTATACCCTCGGCT
The DNA here is from genome assembly GCA_963829655.1 of Pirellulales bacterium. Taxonomy (GTDB): domain Bacteria; phylum Planctomycetota; class Planctomycetia; order Pirellulales; family JALHPA01; genus JBBDYH01. Next base: position 1,293,636 of record CAWHJG010000002.1, on the reverse strand, counting down.
CCAATTCGCCACCGCGGTATCGCTGTGTTTCCACACTCCGCCGGCCGCGCCTCCCCAGGCAATCGTGTTTACGGTGGTCCACGCCAGGCCATAGTCCCATTGGAATGGCGCGCCGGGCGTGGTGACGTACATTCGGTAGCGATGCCCTCCCACCAGCGTTGCCTGGATGTTTTCCGTGTTTTCGATAGCGCCGATCGATGAAGTAATCCAAACTGGATTTCCCGGGTCGGTGACATCCGCCAGCGACAGGTTCAAGTCGTTTAGCGTGACCGCGCTGGATTTGTTTGACGAAAAGCGCAACTGTTCGATATCGACCTTGGCGTTCCACACCAGCGATGCCGACAATGTCTGACCGGTCCAGCCGGCGATGAAGTCGTACTGAGCGGTGTTGTTTGAGCCTCCCGCGCCGCCAAAGCTGGGATCGTAGTCAAATCCCACTGGGCCGACTAATTGTGGTCCGCCATCTTGCAGTGCGTTTTGTTCGCCACCGGCCACGATGCGGTAGCTGTTGTAAACATTGAGCTGCCCTGCGCCGAACCGCGTGTCGAGGCCGTTGGCCGTTTGCACCGATGCGTTGCCGCGATAATCAAGCAAAGTGCTGCCGTCGGCGTTGAATACCGTGCGCGATGCGCCCGCCAGCAGCGCCGCTTTGACGACCTCCGACGTCTCCGCATGGTAAATCCGTTGGCTCGGGTTTCGAGCCAGCGTGTACGAGCCGTTGGAAAACGCCGGATTGTAGTGCGCAGCCTGGATCAGCACCGCGCTGGCCGCGCTTACAACCGGCGCGGCAAAGCTCGTCGCGTATGTGGGAACCACCAGGTCTGGCTTGCTGCGACCGGCCGTATAAACGCCGCCAACCGGCAATGTGCCGGTTGGATGGTTGCCGTTGATCAGTCCGACCGCGATCGAATTCAAGCTGTTCGAATAAATTGGGCTGCTGCCGTTCGGCCCGTTGTTTACTCCCACGACCTGCACGAAATCATCCTGGTGCACCAGCCAATCCAATCGGCCAAGATGGTCGATCGACTGGTTAATGTTCGCTGCCGACGCGATCCAGCTATGGTTTGCCACGCGACTTGCCTGCGGCGAAACGTTGGGGACGAGCGCCGATGTCGCCCAATGCATGTAGCCATTCGTCAGAAAGTCATTGGTTTCGTAGACCTCGATTTGATTGATGCCCGGCGCGATCGACGTCACGACGCCAAAAAAGTTGTCAGCGACTTCTGTGGCGTGCACCGAGTTGCTCCCCATCGGCGTGCGAACGGCAATCGTCTTGTTCGGGAACTGCGGCAGCGCGTACAGCGGCGTGTAGCCGCCGTCGATGCCGAACTCGGCCATCAGCACCGGAACTCCAGCGCCGTTGGGCGCCGCGGCGCCTAAATGCCCCACGAGCGCCCCATATCCAACGTCTTCGCGGTTGGCACCATATAGTTCGCGCGTACACTGTGCCATTGCCCCAATTGCACAGGTCAATGCGCAGAGAATCACACGGCCAATAAACGTACGCGCAGACAACGACATCTGGTCCGAAAAGGACTTGGCGTCCCTACCCGAGAGAAGAAACCGTTGGCCCTGTGAACTCTCAATACTACGCGGATGTCAAATCCCACACAAGACATTTATGGCCTGGAATCTGCGGTTTTGCGGGAATTACTACAAAGGCTGGACGGACGATCCCGGTTTTCGCCAAACCTTTGCCAGCCGGCAAACTCGAAGGCTGGTATCGGCGGGTTTCCACATCGCCTGAGATGATCATTGACCCGACATCCGCTCGACAATCAGTCGGCCGATGTTCAGAGAAGCAGTGGCGGCCGGAGAGGGCGCGTTACAAACGTGAATCAGCCGACCCGTTTGACTGATCAAAAAGTCGTCTACGAGCGTTCCATCCCTCGAGACAGCTTGAGCGCGAACGCCGGCTCCGCCTGGCAACAAATCGTCGGCGACGGTCGCAGGCACCAGCCGCTGAAGCGCTCGCACAAACGCCGCCTTGCTGAAGCTCCGCCGCAACTCATCAACCCCAGCCCGCCAGTTTCGAGCGGCCAACCGCAAAAATCCCGAGTACGTCAACGTCTCGACCAGGTCTCGAAGATTCACGTCGCGTTTCCGGTATCCTTCCCGCGCAAACGCCAGGACCGCGTTCGGCCCGCACTCGACGGTCCCATCGATCCGCCGCGTAAAATGGACTCCCAAAAATGGAAAATTGGGGTCGGGCACCGGGTAGATCAAGCGCCGACACAGCCGCCGCGCCGCCGGCGCTAATTCGTAGTACTCGCCGCGAAATGGAACAATCTTGGCCCCCACGTGCTCTCCGCTCGAACGCGCGACGCGATCGGAGTGCAGCCCGGCGCACGTCACCACCTGGTCAGCAACAAAGTCGCCGGACGGCGTTTCAAGCGTAATCGCGTCGTCGCTTTGATGAATCCGCCGCACGCGCGCCACAGACAATTCGCCCGCCGGCCTCCTGCACCAGCTCCGCCAGTCGTCCGCAAACGCGGCGATAGTCCACGATCCCTGCCTCCGGCACGTGAATTGCGCGAATGCCCGCGGTGTACGGCTCCAGCTCGCGCAGCCGCTCTGCATCAATCACTTCACAGCGCACGCCGTTGGCCTGCCCGCGCTCGTAAATGCGCGCCAACAACGGAAGCTCGGCCTCGCACGTCGCGACGATCACCTTGCCGCAAATCTCGAACGGAATTCCCTGCTCGCGGCAGAACTCCTCCATCGCCGCCTTCCCCGCGCGGCAGTTCACAGCTCGCAGCGAACCAGGCCGATAGTAAATCCCCGAGTGCAGTACGCCCGAGTTGTGGCCCGTTTGGTGCAGCCCGATCGAACCCTCCTTCTCCAGCACGATCACGCGCCGCGCCGGATAGCGGCGCAACAGCTCGTGCGCAGTCGCCAGCCCGATGATTCCCCCGCCGACAATTGCTACGTCGGCCCGCACGGCAGCCGCAGAATGCACTGCGGCGGGCGCCGACGTTTCCGGTAGTAGCGATTCTCGCGAGCTCACTCGTTGCACCACGTTGCGGCAACTGGCGGTTATGCGAAGCGGCAAATATAATCGAAGCGTCGCTGTTATCGGCGGAATTTCGGCAGGTTCTGGCTGCCTCGATTTCGGCCTCTCGACCATACCGCGAGGGGCTATCTCATCGTACAACGTTTCGCACGCACGAAAGGCCGAGATGCACTCCAAACCGTTAGAGGCCATTCAAAAGAAAACCGCCACGGTCGGCGTCATCGGCCTCGGTTATGTCGGCCTGCCGCTAATCCGCGCGTTCGTCGCCGCCGGCTTCCGCACGATGGGTTTTGACATCGACCAGCGAAAGGTCGATCGACTGCTGGCTGGCGAAAGCTACATCGGCCACATCCCCGCCCCCTGGATCGCTGACTGCATCGCCAGTAAATGCTTCACGCCGACCGCTGATATGCAGCGGATGTCGGAGGCCGACGCATTGTTGATCTGCGTGCCCACGCCGCTTTCCGACAGCCGCGACCCGGACCTGAGCTACATCGAATCCACCGGCCGGCAAATTGCCGCCGCGCTGCGGCCGGGTCAGCTCATCGTGCTGGAGAGCACAACCTACCCTGGCACGACGCGCGACGTGCTGCTGCCGATCCTCGCAGCCGGCGGACTGAAGGTCGGCAAGGATTTTTTCCTCGCCTACAGCCCCGAGCGCGAAGACCCGGGCAACCCGAACTTCACGGCCGGCAGCATCCCCAAGGTCGTCGGCGGGATGGACCCGTCCAGCCACGAGCTGGCCTGCGCGCTCTACTCGCACGCCGTGGTCAAAGTCGTGCCGGTCCCCAACTGCGAAGTCGCCGAGGCCTGCAAGATCCTCGAAAACACCTACCGCTCCGTGAACATCGCGCTCGTCAACGAGCTGAAGATGCTGTTCGACAAGATCGGGCTCGACGTGTGGGAGGTGATCGAAGCGGCCAAGACCAAGCCGTTTGGTTACCAGGCGTTTTATCCCGGCCCTGGCCTCGGTGGGCACTGCATTCCGATCGACCCGTTCTATCTGAGCTGGCTCGCGCGAAAACACCAGATGGCCACGCGGTTCATCGAAGTCGCCGGCGAGATCAACACCGGCATGCCGCAGTACGTGATCCACCGGGTGACCGAGGCCTTGAACGATCGCGGCAAGCCCGTGAAAGGGAGCAAGGTCTGCATCCTCGGCATGGCGTATAAGAAGGACGTGGACGACCCGCGTGAAAGCCCGTCGTTTGAGCTGATGGAGTTGCTGGCCGCGCACGGTGCACAGCTTAGCTACAGCGACCCGTTCATTCCGCGGCTGCCGAAGATGCGGCATCATCCCTTACCCGAGATGCAGAGCAAGGAATTGACGCCGGAGTTTCTCTCGTCGCAGGACTGCCTGTTGATTGCGACCGATCACACGGCGTTTGACTACGAGCGGATCGTCCGCCACGGCAAGCTGGTCGTTGACACTCGCAACGCGACGAAGAACGTCGCGGCAGACCGCGCCAATGTCGTGAAGGCGTGATTGAGAGTTCGGGGTTCAGAGTTCAGAGACGGCGAAGCTCCGCCTGAGCCGCCTTATCTACCTGTCTCTCTATCTCCCTGTCTCTCTGTCTGTTTCCCATCACCCTATCTCCCTTGTCCGAATCCCCACATTTCTCTCCGCGTGGTCTTTTTGCATCATCGCTGCGAGTTCGTGAAGTTTGCGCTTGTGGAACAAAGTGCGACCTACGCTTTCGCGGTGCCTTGATCCGTTTTGGGGCGCCATGCCGTCGCGCGTACTTGCCCTCCGCGCGGCGGCTTTTTTTGCGCCTCTACCTGGCGTCTTGGCGATTCAAAACAGGTCAAAACTGTGTCCAAACCGCGCCCGCGCACCAATTACGTCGGCCAGTGCGCATAATTCGACCGAATTTCTTTCGCCCCCACCCCATGGAAACGCTGCAAATCACGGCGTTCCCGATCCGACCACCGACACTAATTCCCCGATTCACTTTGCGAGATCGCCGATTTCCGTGATCACTCATCACTCACTCCTCACCACTCACGCCCAAACGTTGTACCCCGCACGCCGGCGCGTTATTGTCTTTCGCGTCCTGATCAATCCCCGGAGGTTTCCATGAAACGAGGCCTGGTGCTCATGGCAAGTGTGGTCGCGGTGTTTCTGTTGTGTGTTGGCGGCGGTACCGGCGCCGGTGTTTGCCGCGGGCGAAGACAACTACTACAAGCTCGGGCCCGATTCGCTCGAACAAGAAGGCGTGCCGCGCGGAAAGCTCACCGGCCCGCACACGTTGCCGTGCGAAGTGTTTCCCGGCACGCAGCACACGTACTGGGTGTACGTGCCCGCACAGTACGATGCGGCCAAGCCTGCGGCGCTGATGATCTTCAACGACGGGCAGGCGTTTAAGAACCCGGAAGGTGACGTGCGTGCGACGAACGTGATCGACAACCTCACGTACCGCCGCGAGATCCCGGTAATGATCACGGTGTTTATCAACCCTGGGCGTCGGCCCGATCAGCCCGAGCCGACGCCGCGCGACTGGGGCGACCGGAATACGAACCGGCCGACGGAGTACAACTCTCTCGATGATCGGTACGCGCGCGTGATTTGCGATGAATTACTGCCGGCGCTGAAGAAAGACTACAACATCTCGGACGATCCGGAGCACCGCGGCATTGGCGGGGCAAGCTCGGGGGCGATCGCGGCGTTTACGGTGGCGTGGGAGCGGCCGCAGCAGTTTCGCAAGGTGATCAGCTTTGTGGGGAGCTTTGTGAACCTGCGCGGCGGGCACGTGTATCCCGAGAAGGTGGCCGAGAGCGAGCGCAAGCCGATCCGCGTGTTCTTTCAGGACGGGCGGAACGACAACCGCGGACAGCGGCGCGGCGGCAATTACGATCAATCGCGCGATTGGTTCTATCACAACGTGCGGCTAGCGGACGCACTGACCAAGAAGGGCTATGACGTGAACTACTCGTGGGGGAGCGGCGGGCACAACCAGAAGCACGGCGGCTCGATCCTGCCCGGCATGATGCGCTGGGTATGGCGGGACCACCCGGTATCGACGGACGTGAACGATATGGTGGAGCGGTCGTTTCAGGGGGCGGCGAAGCAGGGGGGATAGGAAGTGGGAGGTGGTAGGTGGGAAATCGGTGACGAGGGCCAATAGTCAGGCGATTGCGGCGAATGCACTGCGGGGGACGGTGTATGTCTGCATCTGGTGGAATATGAATCGCCTTGCCTGTTCGTTGGCCGTGGTCGTTCTTTCAATGGTCGCCGGCTGCAACGATGCAAGTTGGATGTCCGGGCGAGCCGGCTCCGGCGTAGCGGCGTCGGAGGGGCGAAAGATCGACGAGATCGACGCAATTGTGTTGGATAGCGCGGCCGATGTGGTGGTGACGGTGGGCGGAGAGCCGCAGCTTAGAATCGAAGCCGACGACAACCTGCTGCCCATTATCACGGCCAAGGTCGAGGGGAAGACGCTGACGATTGCCGCCACGGAAAATTACTCGACCCGGCTCGGTGTTAAAATCAACGTCACCTGCCCGTCGCTGCGCTCGGTGGTATTGAACGGCGCCGGCGACATCACGACCAACGAAGTGACCGGGGACGAGCTTGAGCTGACGATCCATGGATCGGGCAACATCTGGACGGCGCCGAGCGTGCGGCATCTCACGGCGAAGATCCATGGCTCGGGCAATGTTAAGGCGAAGGGGAGCGCGGACCGGCTCGACGCAACAGTCACCGGCTCGGGCAATCTGGATTTGGAAGGCATTGTTGCCAAGAGCGCCGCGGCTGCCGTCAGCGGCGCCGGTAACGCGATGGTTCACGCCACTGACACGCTTGAAGCTGACGTCAGCGGCTCAGGCAATATCTCGTACCTCGGCAACCCGACGGTTACGCAGTCTGTGAGCGGATCGGGGAGGATTTCGAGCTTGGAATAGTTATTGGTAGAGGGCCAAGGCCCGGTCAGGGCGGCTTAACCGTCGTGTTCTTCCTGTAAAACGCCAGCATCGGCTGCCGGCGATGTACTGCGGACCACAGGGACTTCTGGCAGCTTCTCGCGCAGCCAGTCGGCCAAGAGGTCGGCATCGTGGCGGGATTCGAGACGTTTGACGAGCGTGAACGTCTGACCGTCGGCGGCCTTCAGGATCACCGCGTAAAAGGTCGTGCGCTCCATTTGAAGATCGGTCGCCGATTCGATCGACTGGATCTCGTCCGGCAGCAGGCGACGCGTCTTGCGAAAGCCGAGCAGGCCGCTGGTGACCGTGACGCTGTCGGTATGAATCTGTAAGCGGCTGCTCCAGAGCAGCATCTCCGACATACCGAGGACGACAAGCAGGGCGAAGAAGCCCGGTAGGATCGTGAAGGCGGCGTGCCATTCGAAGTGCAGGATTGCGGCAATGCCGCCGAAGCAGAGGGCCAAGATAACGATCGCCGCCAGCAGAGCCCAGGTTTGAAAGAACTTGAAGCTGATCTCCTCGCCGCCGCCCGGCAATATTGTGACGCGATGGTTCGTCGCGCGAAGCACGTCGTCGGCCGTCGTCACTTTCTCGTACGGCTGCAACACCGAGGGATCGGGCTCGTAATGCTCCGAGCTCTCCGCCGTTTGATAAACGGGGACTTCGAACCGCGCGTGCTGGTTCGCGTCGGTCGTGTCCGTGCCGACTTTCAGCCGCCAGTTGACGCCGGCGCGGTCTGGCGGGTCCGACGGTTGGCAATCGAACGGAATCGCGAAGTAAACCGGGATCGCGACGCGATACGGATCGGGGGACGACAAGGTTTTCTCGATCGTCGCTCCCTCGCGCCAAAGAATGTCCTCGGATTCAGACCGATCCTTCGCAGATGGCAGCTTGCGAACGCACTCCAGGCGGAGCTGGAATTGTTTGTCGCCGGAAAATTTCGCGGGCATGTGGACGACGCCCGACAGCGGCCCGCCGATCACGCCGGGGACGAATGCCAACTGCAGCTCGGCCTGCTCGTAGCGACGCGCGTACTGAAACCTCAAACGCGCGAAGTTGAACAGTCCCCAACCGACGACGATTAGAATCACGCCGGGCACGCTGAGGATTGGCCAATCCCACTCCTGAACAACCAACAGTCCGAGGGGCAGGACGATGAGCAGATAAATTGCGGCGGCAGCGGCGATCATCCAGCGTGCGCCGCGACCGCTGGCGCAGATGCGCTTGCTGGCCCAATCGTCGCGCCACAACCAGGGCTTGTCGGGGTGCTCGGCACGCGCTAGTCCGAATCGGTTCTCGCGGCGGATGATCGAGGAACATGCCAGGAAAAAGGCCGCGCCGGCAAACGCAAGCACGACGGTCAACAGCAAACGAAACGCAAAGTTCGTGTAATAGAACCGCGGATAGAGCACCGCCTCGTCCGGCTGCGCAGGGTCTACGTAAGCATCGATCGGCGTGCCGTTGTTAAGATGCGCAGCAAGCTCTCTCCACATCTGCTGCTGAAACTCGTGAATAAAGTCTGGGCTGTCGGAGACATCAACGCGCGTGCCCTCGTATTCGGCGCCTTGGTATTCGTAACGATATCGCGCGAACACCATCTCGTTCTCGTTTTCGTCGCTCTCGGCGCGGTAGTCGGTTTCGAGAATTGTGGCGCGTACGACTTCCCAGTCGCGCATCTGCGCGGCGTCCCAGGCATAGGACACGACCGAGGAGACGCGCGACAATGCCGCGACCAGCAGAAGCACGCCGACAATTTGGCCCAGCCGTAGGATCACTCGAACGGCTAGGGGGTGGCCAGTGGCTTGCGGTGCCGCAGTCATATTCGACCGGCTCGGAAGAATCCGCGAAATTGTGTGTTGATTCTAGCCTGCAATTTGCGAACTTTGCACAGGCCGTGACTTCGAAGCTGTAAAATGGCGAACACGGCACCGCCCGACCCGACCGCATGGCAAAGAAGAAAAAATTCCGCGCTGAATTCCGTAAGAACCGCGCCAGCAAAGAGACGCGGCCCGATTTCACGCGCGAATACAAGGCCGGGGGCGACGGCGACCACCGCCACGGCCAACGGATCGGAAAGGACGAGCGATCGCGCAAGCGCGTGGTCGTGGGCAATGAGAGCGACGACGATCAGTCCGGGTTTTCGGTGGTTCCCGACGTCGATCTGGCCGTCTGCCGACGCGGGCGAGTGCTTTCAGTGTATGGCCTGGCGAGCGACGTGGAGACCGACGACGGCACGATCTTTCGCTGCGCAACGAGGCGGCTGTTGAAAACGCTCTCGACCGATCAACGGCACGTGGTCGCGGCCGGCGACTGGGTGTATTTTCGACCGTCGGGGGGTAACGAAGGACTTATTGAGCGAATCGAGCCGCGGCACGGCGTGATCAGCCGCACCAGCCGCGGTCGGCAACACGTGATGGTCGTCAACGTCGATCAGATGGTCATCGTGACCAGCGCCGCGGAGCCTAACCTCAAACCCAACCTGATTGACCGTTTCTTGATCACCGCGGAGCAGAACGGTCTTCGGCCGCTGATCTGCATCAACAAGATCGACCTGGTGGACGCGGCCGATTTACAGCCGCTGGTCGGCGTTTACAGCCGGATGGGTTATTCCGTCGTGCCGATGTCGGCGCGCGGCGGCCGTGGAATTGAGCCGATGCGGCGAGCATTTCGCGGTCGTGCCAGTGTTGTCGTGGGGCAAAGCGGCGTAGGCAAGTCATCGGTGCTCAACGCGATCGATCCCGATCTGACGTTACGTGTCGCGGCGGTCAGCGAAGCGAACGAGAAGGGAAAACACACGACGACCACCGCGCGGTTAATCCGCCTGAGCATTGGGGGCTATGTGGTCGATACGCCGGGGATCCGACAGTTTCAGCTTTGGGACGTGATCTCGGAAGAGGTGATCAACTACTTCCGCGACCTTCGGCCATATATCAACCTGTGCCGCTTTCCGAATTGCACGCACACGCACGAGGCCGATTGTGCGGTAAAAGACGCGGTGGCCGACGGGTTTCTCGATGCGCGGCGTTACGAAAGCTACTTGAGCCTGTTGGATGAGAAGCCGTCGAAGTAGCAACGCAGGATGTTCGATTGTTTGAACAGCAATCGGTCCCTACAATGCCTGTTTCTGCCTCCTATCCCTATCTCCCACCTCCCTTGCTCTTATGGTGTCTGCTTCCAACGGCCGGCAAAGGCTCACGAGCACCGAGTGGCTGATCTGCATCATCGCTTCGATCGGGTTTGCGTTCGATATCTATGAACTCTTGATGCTGCCGCTAATCCTGAAGCCGGCGATCGAGTCGCTCACAGGCCATTTGCAAGGCTCGCCAGAGTATGCGCATTCGGCGCGGATGTTGTTCTTCGCACCGGCGGTGTTTGGCGGGATATTTGGCCTGTTGGGCGGTTATCTCACCGACATTCTCGGCCGGCGGCGTGTGCTGACTTGGAGCATCCTGCTGTATGCATTCTCGGCAATGGCGGCCGGCTTCAGCACGAATATCACGATGCTCCTCATCCTGCGGTGTACGACGTTCGTGGGAGTTTGTGTCGAGTTCGTGGCGGCCGTTGCCTGGCTTGCCGAGCTTTTTTCGGAACCACGGCAGCGCGAACGCGTCCTCGGCTACACGCAGGCGTTTTCGTCGGTCGGCGGACTACTGGTAACCGGTGCTTACTGGCTCGCGTTGCAGTTCAGCGATCAGCTTCCCCCCATTCACGGCCAGCATGAGGCGTGGCGCTGGACATTGATCTCCGGTGTCATTCCAGCCATCCCGTTGATACTCATCCGGCCGTTTTTGCCCGAGTCGCCGGTTTGGCAGCGGAAACACGCCGAAGGCACGCTCAAGCGGCCGAGTTTTCTCGAACTATTCCGGCCGGAGTTCCGCCGCACGACGATCGTCACCGCCATTATGTTCGCATGCAGCTATGGCGCGGCGTTCGGCGCCATTCAGCACTTGCCTCAGATTGTGCCCGGGCTGCCCGGCGTGCGCGAATTGTCACGACCGGAGCAACAGGAAGTCGTCAGCAACGTTCAGTTCGTTCAAGAGCTGGGCGGACTGACGGGCCGATTTGCGTTGGCGTTCCTGGCGGTGCTGATTGTCAGTCGGCGATCGCTGTTGCGCGTGTTTCAGTTGCCGGGGCTCGTAATCGTGCCGATCGTTTTTGCATACGCCGCTGTGAACGACTTGAATATGCTGCGAGTTGGCATCTTCTTCGCGGGCCTGCTGACCGTCGCGCAGTTCAGTTTTTGGGGTAACTACCTACCGCGCGTGTACCCGGTTCACTTACGCGGCACGGGGGAAAGCTTTGCCGCGAATATTGGCGGGCGGATTGCGGGCACATCGTTCGCTTTGGTGACCATAACCATCGCAAGTTCCGCATGGCTCAAAGAGATGTTGCCGGGCGCTTCGCCGCCCCAGCTCTTCGCGTACACAGCCGCGGGTGTCGGCCTGTTTGTGTATGCCGTCGGTACGATTGCTTGCTTCTTCCTGCCCGACCCGGGTCTGGAAGGTGGGCACGAGTAGATCGGCCGAACCGGCAGATTTATCGTACAAACGCCGCCTTTTCGGCCAAATAGGCGTTCCGCTGCGGCTTTCGGCCCCGATGGCTGTAACAATTCTCGCCCGCTTCCGCTCTCTGAGGGTGTGAGATTGAGCATGTCGCTCGATCCAAAAATAAACCAACTAGCTCTCAGGAGTAGTGGAAATGAAACGTTTTACTAGCATCGCACTCGCGTTGGTCGTCGCTGTCGGTCTTGGAAGCGGCGTGGCCTTCGCCAAGGGTGGCAAGGGTGGTCACGGCGGCCATCACGGTGGTCATCATGGACACCACGGGCATCACGGTCACCACGGTCACCACGGCCATCATGGCCACCACGGCCATCATGGTCACCACGGCCACCATGGTCACCACGGCCACCATGGTCACCACGGCCATCATGGTCACCACGGCCACCACGGTCACCATGGTCACCACGGCCACCACGGTCACCACGGTCACCACGGCCACCACGGGCATCACGGTCACCACGGCCACCACGGTCACTTCGACTGGATGTTCTACTTCGGCCGGTAGTACCCTCACTAACCTTGCGACTACGGGCAGGACGCCCACGACAATGGTAGGCGCAATCGCGGCGCCGCACGACTCGACGACTGAAGGCGTCGAGCTGCGGCTGCCGCGATTTTTTTTGCGCGCAATGGATTGGCTCAGTCCGCGAGAAGTTTTGCTTGAGAACTGCTGCCATTGCGGTACGATAAGCGGGTCTTGACCCACACGCGCCGGAGGTGACGTCGATGGACGAAAACGACGAAGCAATGATTGCGCAGATTCGCTCCGGTGACGAGGACGCGCTGGCAAAGTTCATCGACCTTCGGCGGCCGCAATTGCTGGCATTCATCGAGCGACGGCTCGGCGCGGCGCTGCGGCGTAAGATCGAGCCCGACGACGTGCTCCAGGAAACGAGCGCGGAGGCGATACGCAGCCTGAAGGGCGCGGAACTGGGGGATCGCGATGTGTTCGGCTGGCTCTGCCAGGTGGCGGAGCGGCGGATCATCGACGCACATCGCCGCTTTGCCAGCCAGAAGCGCGACAGCGGTCGCGAGGTGCCGATCCATTCGCCGGTCGATAGCGATCACGGCGGAATCATCGACCTGTTGGTTGCCAGCATGACGACCGCCAGCCAAGCCTTTTCGCGCGACCAGAAGCAGATGCGGATGATGGTGGCGCTCGATTCGCTGCCGACGGAGCAGCGCGACGCGCTGCGAATGCGGTATCTAGAAGGGTTGCCGTCGAAGGACATCGCCGAGCGACTGAAAAAGACCGACGGGGCCGTTCGTGTTATGCTCACGCGGTCGCTGGCAAAGCTGCAGGAATTGCTCGGAGTGAACCAAGCGGAAGAGTCGAGGTAGTACAGTCCGCGCCTACCAAAGGGACATCGATGCGACCGAAATCGTTAGCGGCGTTTGTATTGATTGCAATTGCACTTTCGTGGAGCGACGCTGCGCGGAGAACTGGCCGCGGTTTCGGGGTCCAACCGGCCAGGGAGTTTCCAGCGAGCCAATCGCACCGACGCGATTTAGCAGCAGCGAAAACATCGCCTGGAAAACAACCATCCCCGGCGTGGGGTGGTCGAGCCCGATTGTGTGGAAGGATCGTGTCATCGTAACCACGGCCGTCGACAATGGGACGAGTTGCCGCGTGTTGGCGCTCGATCGGTCCAGCGGCGATATCGTCTGGAACACCGAGGTGTTTACACAGCAGACGCGCCGCAAGGAAGGCAAGAACTCCTATGCCACTCCGACGCCGGTGACCGACGGCCGCATGGTGTATGCCGTGTTCGGGGGCGGCGGCATCGCGGCCGTGCGTTTCGACGACGGCAAAGAGCAGTGGACCGATGAACGAGTGAAGTTCTACAGCCAGCACGGTCTCGGCGCATCGCCCATCCTGCACGAGAACTTGCTCATCATGCCCTTCGACGGCTCGAGTCCGGCGCCAGACACGAAGGTCGGCTGGAAGGTCCCGTGGGAAGAGGCGCGGATTGTCGCGCTCGACAAATCAAGCGGCGAGGTGGTTTGGGAAGCAAAGCGCGGCAAGTCGCGGATTGCACACACGACGCCGATCGTCGCCGGCCGCGGCAGTGCGCCGCAATTGATCAGCACTGCGGGTGACGTGATCCAGGGCTTTTCGGTATCAAATGGAGAGCTAATCTGGACCGCGTATAGCCAAGGTGAAGGCGTCGTGCCGTCGCCGGTGATTGTGGACGAATTGGCGATCACCTGCTCTGGCTTTGAGGAGCCAACGATCCGCGCGATGCGGCTCGACGGCAAGGGAGTGGTGACCAAGACGCACATTGCCTGGGAGCAAACCAAGGGCGTGCCGTCGCAGTCGTCGCCGATCTATGTGGCGCCACATCTATTCACCGTCACCGATAACGGCGTCGTCAGTAAGTTCGACGTCAAAGATGGAAAGCTGCTCGATCAGCGGCGCATCGGCGGCAATCACTCGGCGTCGCCGATTTATGCTGCGGGAAAACTTTACTTCTTTTCGGAGCAAGGCGACGCGACGGTCGTTGACCCGCAATCGCTCGAAGTGGTGGCGACTAATTCGCTTGGCGAGCGCTGCCAGGCGTCGCCGGCCGTTTCCGGCGGACAAATCTTTATCCGCGGCGAGCGAACACTATTCTGTGTGGGCAAAATGGGGACTGGCTCCGAGCCAAAATGAGGCCCGCCACGTCTGATTTCGGTAACGGCAAAGTGCCTGTCCCCTTTGGAATCGGTGTTAGAGTCGTGCATGAAACAAACGGCCAACGGATACCGCGTATTTCTGCAGCAGTTCTGGCGGCGGTATCACACGACCGGAGCGATCCTGCCCAGCGGTCGCCGGCTGGCCGCGGCGCTCTGCCGCTATATTAAGGACAACGAGGGGCCGCGTTCGATACTTGAAGTGGGTCCGGGCACGGGGCCGGCCACCGCGGAGATTGTCCGCCGACTGGAACCGGACGATCACTTGCGGATCGTGGAGCTGAACGAAGCGTTTGTCGAGCACCTGCGATCACGCTTCGAGAACGAACCGGCGTTTAGTGCGGCGGCCGACCGTTGCGAGATCGTGCACGATGCCGTCCAGAATCTGCCCAACGATCGTCGGTATGATCTCGTCATCTCGGGCCTGCCGCTCAATAACTTCGACTTGGAACTGGTCGAAAGTCTGCTGGCGACCTTCGAGCGGTTACTCAAGCCGGGAGGTGTGATCTCTTTTTTCGAGTACATCGCAATTCGCCGCGCCAAGGCCGCGCTAAGCGGGCGGAAGGACCGCGAGCGCTTGCAGGGCATCGCTCAAGCGATCGAGCAGTTTCTGGACGGCCGCGAGATCCGCCGAGAGCCGGTGCTCCTAAACGTCCCGCCGGCCTGGGTACACCACGTTCGGATCGGCTAGACAACCCGTCCTTGGCGATGGCGGCCCAAAACGGTGTTGGCAACCACAGACGGCTGAAATCTGCCCCGATCTAAGCCAAATCGTTGACAACGGTTGCGAACGGGTGTAATAGAGTTGCATATACATAATTCTGGCTCGTCGAAAATCGAGTTTTGACTGGCAGAATTCAGCCCTTTCGGCGTCCATTCGTGAACCAGGAGACTCGTTCCATGACACTCAAGAGGCTTTTCGTTGCGGTCGCCGTCTACGTCGTGGTCATCGGTTCGCCCGTCGTGGCGCAACTGCCCGATATCACCCGCGGCACGATTTCAATCGGCCTGCAGCCGATCGCCACGGGGATGGCCGCGCCCGACTACGCGATCAGCCCGCCGGGCGACATGAACCGCCTGTTCGTACTGGAACAGAACGGCCTCATGCGGATCATTCAGAATGGAGTACTTCTGCCGGGCGCCGCGCTCGACTTGCAGTCGCGCGTGCAACCGCCGCTGAACCCTGGCAACGCCAACGATGAGCGAGGGCTGTTGGGTCTGGCGTTTCACCCGGGCTACAACACTCCGACGAGCCCGGGCTTCCGCACGCTCTACACCTACACGAGCGAGCCGATCGACCTGGCCGCCCCGCCGACGTACCCGGCGCCCAATGGCTCCACGCAAAACTTCCAGCAGGTGATCTCGGAGTACAAGGCATCGGCCGCGGACCCCAATGTGATCGATCCCCTTTCGCGCCGCGTCATCTTTACGATGGGCAAGACCGCCGGCAACCATAACGGCGGCACGATTGCATTCGGTCGTGATGGATATCTCTACGCGGCGCCCGGCGACGGCGGAAACGCCAACGACGTTGGACCGAGCCACCTCGAGCCGGGCGGCAACGCTCAGAACTTGACAACCCCGCTCGGCAAGATGCTGCGCATTGATCCGCTCAATCCAAACTTAACGGGCGGCAGCGCGGATCTGATCAGCCCTAACGGGCAATACCGCATACCGGCAACCAATCCGTTTCAGGCGGCGGGTCAGGCGAAAGAGATCTATGCGTACGGACTTCGAAACCCGTACCGCTTTGCATTCGATCGCGAGACCGGCGATCTGATCCTGGCCGACGTGGGTCAGAACAACATCGAAGAGATCAACCGGATCGTGATCGGCGGCAACTATGGCTGGGCGGTGAAGGAAGGAACCTTTCTGTTTGATCGCGCCACCGGAAACATCGGGGCGAACAGCCCGGGCGTTCCCGCTGGTTTGATCGATCCGATCTCTGGTCCGCTGGGAACATTGCAGTATGACCACAGCGACGGCATTTCGATCACGGGAGGTTTTGTCTATCGCGGCAGCTTGATCCCCGAGCTGTTTGGCAAGTATGTGTTCGGCGATCTGGCGATTCGCAACGCTCCGCCGCGCGTGGACGGGCGGCTGTTCTACGCCGACTTGGAAGACGGCACGATCAACGAGTTTCTGATCCCGCAGTTCCCGGATCACCAACTGCCGAACGGCCTGACAGTGCACGGGTTTGGCGAAGACGGCGCCGGCGAATTGTATGCGCTAGTCACCAACACGCCAGCCAATGGCACGGGCGGGATCGTCTACAAGCTGATACCCGAGCCGGGGAGTTTTGTGCTCTTGGGGATTGGTATTCTTGGCGCACTTGCTTTCGTGCGGCGGAGTCGGCGCGGTGTGCGGTAGGGCGAAGCGGAGACAGCGCCACAACATACGGAATTGCCGTAAATCCAACCGCCGACGGCAAATATCCCCAATTGCCCACCTGCCAACACGCTGCTATATTCCTAGATTCCCCGCGTGGTCCCCCGGAGATTTCCTGCGCAGGAAACGGGATCGCGCATTGACTCTAACCCGTTTGCAGAGCGAGGTTTGAGGCTTTCCCGGAAGCGTGACGCAGCGTCGCTCACGCTTCGGGCTATTCAACTCAAAGTCTCGCTCGACGAATTACATCATCAATCAATGGTCAACCGAAACCTAATCCGCGGGCTGGAATACGAAGACGATACTCTTGATCGCGACCTGGAAGCCGCGATGGGGGGCGAGACCGCCGACGAGCACTACTGGGGCGGCGAAGAAGTTAACGTCAATTCTCTGATCGACGGCAAGATTCTCCGCGTCGATGACGAGTTTGTGCTGGTCGATGTCGGCTACAAGAGCGAAGGCCAAATCCCGCGCAACGAATGGGAGGACGGCGAGCCGCCCCCGGAACCGGGGATGAAGATTCGCGTGTTGATCGAAGACGTCGAGGACTCGCAAGGGCTCGGCGAAGAGACACGCGGCATGATCCTGCTCTCGAAGCGCAAGGCGCAAAATCGAGGACTGGGAAAATGTGATGAAGACGGTCAAGGAGAACGACGTCGTCACCGGCGTCGTTACCCGGAAGATCAAGGGCGGTCTCTTGGTCGATATCAACGGCGTCAATGTGTTCTTGCCGGCGAGCCAGGTGGATATCCGCCGCCCGGCGGATATTGGCGACTACGTGGGCCGGACGATCCAGTGCATTGTGCTGAAGATCGACGAGGCGCGGCGCAATATCGTTGTCAGCCGCCGCGCGCTGATCGAGCAGGAACGCTCGCTCAAGAAGAAGGAGCTCTTGGAGACGCTGGAAGTCGGGCAGTTGCGCAAAGGCGTGGTCAAGAACATCGCCGACTTCGGCGCGTTTGTCGATCTGGGCGGCATCGACGGACTGCTGCACATCACCGATATGTCGTGGGGCCGCATCGGCCATCCCAGCGAGATGGTTTCGATCGACCAGGAGATCGAGGTGCAGATTCTGCACATCGATCGCGAGAAGGAGAAGATCGCACTGGGCCTCAAGCAGAAGAGCGCAAGCCCTTGGGACCAGGTGGAAGACAAGTACCCCGTCACCTCGACGCACAAGGGGGAAGTGGTCAACGTGATGAGTTATGGCGCGTTCGTGAAGCTCGAGGAAGGGATCGAGGGGCTGGTTCATATCAGCGAGATGTCGTGGACCAAACGCATCAGCCACCCGAACGAGCTGGTGCACGTGGGCGACGAAATCAACGTGGTCGTGCTCGGCATCAACAAGGAGAAGCAAGAGA
Organism: Pirellulales bacterium; assembly: GCA_963829655.1. GTDB lineage: Bacteria > Planctomycetota > Planctomycetia > Pirellulales > JALHPA01 > JBBDYH01. The sequence goes on along the minus strand of CAWHJG010000002.1, from coordinate 1,275,721 downwards.
TCTCGCTGGGCATGAAGCAGACGCAGGACAACCCGTGGGACAAGGTGGCCGACCGCTATCCGCCGGGCACGCTGGTGGAAGGGAGCGTGCGGAACCTGACGAACTACGGCGCGTTTATCGAGATCGAGGAAGGGATCGATGGCCTGTTGCACGTGAGCGATATGTCGTGGACGCGAAAAATCAGCCATCCGAGCGAAGTTGTCGAAAAGGCGCAGAAGGTGAAATGCAAGGTGCTGTCGGTCGATCAACAGCGGCGGCGAATCGCGCTAGGACTGAAGCAGCTTGAGGACGATCCCTGGGCGACCGACATCCCAGGCAAGTACCAGCCGGGCCAGATCGTGAATGGCACCGTGACCAAGATCACGAACTTCGGCGTGTTTGTGGGCCTGGAGAACGGACTGGAAGGCCTGCTGCACATCAGCGAATTGGCCGACCACAAGGTCGAGAACCCTGAAGAGGTCGTGAAGGTCGGCGACAAGATCGACGTGAAAGTGCTGCGCGTCGATACCGATGAGCGGAAAATCGGCCTGTCGCGCAAACGGCTGGAATGGGCCGAAGAAGCCGAGCAACAGGAAGAAGAAGCCGGCGCGGTAAAACAAGAGCAAGAGCTCAAAGGCGGCGTTGGCAAGGCGGGTCCGCTCATCAGCACGGGCGAATAGTTGATTGTGGTATAGGCGTCTCGCCTTCCGCCAACTTCTTGTGTTTGTTTTTGTTATCGCTCGCGCCCAAGCTGAATTGCTTTAAGCCCTTGAGGCAAACGGGACCATTCTGTTTCTAACGGAACGCTAACCGTTATCTAACACGCCCGCTCTAGATTGAGGTCGTCGAAGTACGACGCCGCTAGCACTCCGAATCGGGGACGGAACAGCGAGGGTTTGCTTGGCTGTCAACTTTACTGGCAGCTTTCTACCGCTGGCTTGTGCCAGATGCGGCGTTCTGGAAACACGATGGGCGTTGTCGCAGACCATAAACAGCAAGGTGGAGAAACTGTAATGACCAAGACAAGAGTGTTGCTCGCAGCGATGGCAGTGGGACTGCTTGTTTGCTATCCAACGTCGGCCCAGGTGACCAAACAAAGCACGTCGAAAGCGGCTCAACCCGCGGCGAAGGCGACCGCTCAAGCTGCAACGAAAGCTGCGCCGGCCACAAAGGCCGCGGCCGCTGAAACCAAGAGCGCGCCCAAGAAGGGCGGGTCCGTCGCTCTCGACAAGAATCTACCTGTGTATCGTAAGTCGAGCGCTGAAGTGTCGGGAACGATCAAAAGCGTCGGCAGTGACACGATGAACAACCTTATGACGCTTTGGGCCGAAGGATTTAAGAAGCTGTATCCCAATGTGCAAATCGAGATCGAAGGCAAGGGTTCATCGACAGCGCCCGCCGCCTTGATTGAGGGCACGGCCAACTTCGGCCCGATGAGCCGGCCAATGAAGAGCAAGGAGATCGACGACTTCGAGGCCAAATTTGGTTACAAACCAACTGAAGTCCCCACGTCACTCGACATGCTCGCGGTCTACGTCCACAAGGACAACCCACTCAAAAGCCTGACGATGCAACAAGTGGATGCCATTTTCTCGAAGACACGCAAGGGCGGTTATGAGAGTGACATTACCACGTGGGGTGAACTGGGTTTAACGGGCGATTGGGCCACAAAACCGATCAGTCTGTACGGCCGAAACTCGGCTTCCGGGACCTATGGCTACTTTAAGGAGCATGCTCTATTCAACGGCGACTACAAGAGTGAAGTGAAGGAGCAGCCCGGTAGCTCGTCAGTTGTACAAGGCGTGGCGAGCGACAAGTATGCCATCGGTTATAGCGGCATCGGTTACATCACGTCCGACGTCCGCGCCGTGCCGCTTGCCGGCAAGGGGCAGAAGACGCCGATACCAGCGGAATCGCAGTACGCATATTCAGGCGAGTATCCATTGGCTCGCTTCCTCTATGTGTACATCAACCACCAACCCGGCGGCCAACTCGATCCGCTTCGCCGCGAGTTCGTTCGCTACATGATGAGCCAGGAGGGGCAGCGCGATGTAGTAAACGATGGCTATCTGCCGGTCACTGCCAAGATCGCCGAGAAAACGCTCAAGAGTGTTGGGTTAGGCGCGACTGCTACAAACTAGCGCGCTTGCCTGTTGGAGCATGCTAGGTCTGACTTGCATGTGGACTGAATTCATCGCAGTGGGTGACGGTGACCAAGCCGTCACCCACTTTCCATATTGAGTCACTGCTATTGTCGTCACATGGCCGCCAAGCAATCGTTTACAGGCCGCCGCCGCAAGCGCACCACCTCACCGATGGTTTGGTGGACCGATCGCATTGCCAAGGGTGTGATTGCTGTGGGCGGAGTGGGCACAATCATTGCGGTTCTCTTGGTGTGTGTATTCCTGGTCTACGTGGCAGTGCCACTATTCGAACCTGCGCAACTTGAAGACGAGCGAAAGTTTCAAGCTGGCTGGAGTGCCAAGACACCCCGCTTGTTGGGCGTCGATGAGTACCGGCTGATCGGCTGGGCACTGTTTGAAGATGGAGACCTTCATGCCTTCCGCCTCGACAGTGGAAAGGCGCTTGGCCAGCCGCTCAACGTCCGCCGCGACGCTGACTCGGATGCGCCGGGCCCAGAGTTGACGGCGGCTTCGAGCACGCGGAAGGCGCGCTTGCGCTCGGTTTTGGCGATGGTTCGTTTCGCACTGGAGAGATACGCTTCGACACCGCTTACATTGACTTGGAAAACGCACCCGGACGCCGTTAAGAATATTGACGTAGGCGATATTGGACAGGTCGAAGATGGGATCGCGATACGAACTGGAGGAGGGCAAATCCGCGTACAAAAACTTGCGCTGAAGCTCGATCCGCGCGCATGGGCGAAAATGAGTCACCAGTGCGGTTGGTCGATTACACGGAAAGCTCTCACGGCCCGTTGTCTGCGACTTTGACTGACGACGGCAAACTCAAACTCAATTCGATCTCCAAGCGAGTCAATCTGCTCACGGACGAAGAGACGGTCACCGTGTCGGCGAGCGATATCCCACTTCCGTCGAGTGGTGACGGCGAACGCCCGGCATATTTGTTGATTTCCGGTCTGGGCGACAATGTTTTTGTAGCGTATCGCTCCGGCAATCTGCTTGCGATTCGACACTCGCAATTTTGAGAATCCCAAGCTTGTCCAAGAAACCGATTTGGTGCCCGAAGCTGGCGAAGAACTGACCGCATTAGAGTTCCTTCTCGGTCGCACTACGCTCATTGCCGGCGACTCGCTTGGCCGTATTACCGCTTGGTTCGGCGCCAAACCCGAGGAGGCGAAACCAGCGACGGCATTGTGCTGACTAAGGCGCACGAATTCCCCGCCGCTGGTTCGCCTGTGACTTCGCTCGCCATGTCTTCCCGCGTTCGGATGGTGGCCGCTGGTTACCAGAGTGGCCATGTTCGCGTGTTCTATGTCACGTCTGACGGCCAAATGTTTGAAGAACAAGTGCAGGGGGACGTTCCGATCGAGCAAGTGAGCATCACGCCAAAAAGCGACGCGTTGATCGCGTTGACCTCGAAGGGAATCAGCCGGTGGGATTTCGATCCACTTCACCCAGAGATCTCAATCTCGACGCTCTTCCGCCCCGTTTGGTACGAAGGTTATTCTGAGCCAACTTATGTGTGGCAAACGTCGAGCGGCACAGATAAGTTCGAGGCTAAGTACAGCCTTACGCCCCTGATCTACGGGACGCTCAAGGCCACGTTTTACTCGATGATCTTTGGCGCCCCCATCGCACTGTTAGCCGCAATCTACACCAGCGAGTTTTTACAGCCGAAATGGAAGGGGCGCATTAAGCCAACCATCGAGATGATGGCAAGCCTGCCGAGCGTCGTGCTGGGATTTATCGCCGGCCTGGTGATCGCCCCCGCTATCGAAGACGTCGTCCCTTCCGTCCTCGCGTGCTTCTTGACGGTCCCGTTGGCGTTTCTTTTGGGTGCTCAGTTGTGGCGCCTTCTGCCAAGTTCCAAGGCGATCGAGTATAGCGGCATGCGATTTCCGTTAATGCTCTGCGTGGCACTTCCCTTGGGCTTGCTTGTGGGCGCGTATGCCGGCCCTGTGATAGAGAACGTGCTGTTTGGCACCGGATCGTTGGCGGATCGAATCCGCTTTGATCGGGGAGATTTCAAGGCCTGGTTGAACCTCACCAATTCCGGTGAGACGACAGAGTCCGCAATGCCTGGATGGATTGCGATCTTCCTGCCGGTCTGCGGGATTGCGGTCGTGTGGCTGGTTACCCGTTACGTAAATCCTTGGTTGCGGAGCGTGTCGTATGGCTGGACGCAGCGGCGCGCGGCGATGGTTTCGACGAGCGTGTTCTTTGCAGGCCTGCTGGCAACAGTTGTCCTTGCCGTGGTCTGCGCGTTTCTCTTGGACGTGGTTCATCTCGATCCTCGCGGAACGCTGGTTGATACATACGTTCAACGCAACGCCTTGGTGGTGGGATTTATCATGGGCTTTGCGATCATTCCGATCATCTATACGCTTGCCGACGATGCACTCTCCAGCGTGCCACAGCATTTGCGTTCCGCCTCGCTGGGCACCGGTGCAACTCCGTGGCAAACCGCGACGCGGATCATTATTCCGACGGCGATGAGCGGCCTGTTCTCGGCGCTGATGATCGGACTTGGCCGCGCGGTGGGCGAAACAATGATTGTGCTGATGGCCGCCGGCAACACGCCCATCATGGAGTGGAACATCTTTAACGGTTTTCAGACGTTATCTGCGGCCATCGCGACGGAATTGCCCGAGGCACCGCGGGAAGCACGCATTATCGGACACTGTTTCTTGCGGCGCTTACGCTGTTTGCAATGACATTTGTGGTGAATACCGTAGCTGAAACAGTGCGCCAGCGGTTCCGCCGGAGGGCTTATGAGCTCTGACGTGCTCACGCAAGAGGCGCCAGTTGTCGATGCTCCGGCTGTCAAGCCGCGGGCCCGCGTTCGGCGGCGGCCGGCGGCGCAAACAATTCTCTTGGCTCATGGCGAGCCGATGGTATGGCTCACGGGCGGCGCGTTGGCGGTTGCTCTGACGATGATCCTCGCCTTAATGCTGAAGGTATTTGTAGAAGGGGTGGGCACGTTTTGGCCTGGACCATTGGTGCAGGTGACGCTGATCGATGGTTCCACGTACCTCGGCGAAGTAACCGCTCGAGATCGATATCGGCCGAGCGATCGCCTGATTGAGTCGCTGCCGGCTGATCAACAGGCCGTTGTCAAGTCGCGGCTGGCGGAGACTGACGGAGTTTCGGTGCGCCGCTCGTTTCGGACCGGTAACTACGAGCTCACCGGCACTCACTTCACCTGGGTGAACGACACGCTGGTGTCCGACGAGACCCGACCAGAGTGGGCAGTCATCGTTGAGCGGTTTGCCGATATCGATCGCTCGGGCGTTGGCCGATTCTATGGGTTTCCAACGGGGTTTGTGATCGACGACGAGGTCGTCGCCGAAGAGCGCGACGCTGTCTGGGAGCAATTCAACGAGCATCACGGCACAATTCTCGAACGCCGTGCGGATGTCGTGGCACTGGAGCGGCATGAGCTGGGTGCGTCACGGCGGGCAGTAAGAAGCGCGAGAATCGCGCTCAAAGAGGCCGAACTGGACGGGGGCGTGGGCTCGGCGGCCTATGTTGCTGCGCAGGAGGAATTGGCCGCCATCCAGCAGGAATCCGCGGAAAAGGACGCGGCGGTGCTAAAGCAGAGGGAGGCGCTGAATCAAGAAAACCTGCGATATCGCGTTCGGTTTGCGACCGCCGACGGCCAGGCGAGAGAAATTGCGCTGGCGGACATTGTCCGAGCGTTTCCAGTCAATCAGCTCACATTTGGCGAGAAAGCCGGCGTTTACTTTTCGCGGTGGCATGAGTTTCTGACGGACGATCCACGGCAGGCGAACAGCGAAGGCGGCGTCTTTCCGGCCATCTGGGGCACGGTGGCGATGACGCTGATCATGTCACTCTTGGTAGTTCCATTCGGCGTCTTGGCGGCTCTGTACTTGCGCGAGTATGCCAAAGGTGGACCGCTGGTCAGCGCGATTCGCATCGCGATCAACAACCTGGCGGGCGTGCCGAGCATCGTGTTCGGCGTGTTTGGGTTGGGTTTTTTCTGTTACGTGGTCGGGGCTTCGATCGACCAATTGTTCTTCCGCGCTGAACTTGCTCCTCCCTACAACTCGCCGACATTCGGGACCGGTGGATTGATGTGGGCGTCGTTTACGTTGGCGCTGTTGACGTTGCCGGTCGTGATCGTCGCGACCGAGGAAGCATTGTCCGCAGTCCCTAACTCGATGCGCGAAGGTTCGTATGCCTGCGGAGCGAGCAAATGGCAGACTATCCGCCGCATCGTGTTGCCGCGCCATGCCGGGCATTATGACGGGAATGATCCTAGCGATGGCGCGCGGCGCCGGCGAGGTGGCGCCGTTGATGTTAGTGGGTGTCGTAAAGATTGCACCGACCTGCCGGTTGACGGCGTGTTCCCATTCGTCCACTTGAAGCGCAGCTTCATGCATCTGGGCTTCCACATCTATGACGTCGGATTCCAGAGTCAGAACAGCGAGGCGGCCAAGCCGATGGTTTACACGACCACGCTGCTGTTAATTTCCTTGATTGCGCTTTTAAACGTCGCGGCGGCGTTCCTGAGAACGCGGCTGCGACGCAAGTTCGCTAGCGATCAGTTTTGAGAACGCACGGGTCGTCGATCTTGGCTCATACCAAAAGCACCAAGTGGATTCCTTTCACACACTTTGCTTCAAGTTGCAACGAATATGTCCACCATGACTGCTGCCCCACCTCCACCGCAGCATGCTGCCGCCGGCCCTAGCTCGCTTCGCGACGGACGGCTGCTGGCGATTGCCCGCGGTGAATCCATCCCGACCGAAACGCATGCGGCACTTGCAAAAGAAAAGCCCGTGCTCGAGGTCGATCGCTTCAATCTTTGGTACGGCCAGAAGCAGGCACTCCATAACATCGCCATGGCGATTCCCGAGCACAAGGTGACGGCGTTGATTGGCCCTTCGGGCTGCGGCAAATCGACCTTGTTGCGAAGCGTGAATCGGCTGAACGACTTGCTGAGCACCGTGCGGATCGACGGCGAAATGCGGCTGAACGGCGATTCGATCTACCATACCTCGGTGGACGTGATCGAGCTTCGCAAGCGGATGGGGATGGTGTTTCAGAAGCCCAATCCGTTCCCGATGAGCATTTACGAAAACGTGGTGTATGCGCTGCGCATTGACGGCGAGCGGAACCGCGCCACGCTCGATGAGGTCTGCGAGCGGAGCCTGCATGGAGCCGCGTTATGGGACGAGGTCAAGGACCGCCTGCGCGAGAGCGCCTTGGGCCTCTCGGGCGGCCAGCAGCAGCGGCTTTGCATCGCACGGGCGATCGCGGCCGAGCCCGAGGTGCTGTTGCTCGATGAACCTTGCTCCGCGCTCGACCCGATCGCCACCGGGAAGATCGAGGACTTGATCCAGGAGCTGCGCGGGACGTATTCGGTATTGATCGTCACGCACAACATGCAGCAGGCTTCGCGCACGAGCGACTATACGGCGTTTATGTATCTGGGCCGCCTGATCGAATACGGACCGACGCAGGACATCTTCACCAAGCCGATCCTCAAGGAAACTGAGGATTACGTGACGGGGCGCTTTGGCTAGAATCGATTCGGGAATTTGCAGCGGCGCGATGCTCGAACGACGAATCGACAAGTATTCGCTCGACGGCTCGCAGCCCGGTGGTTGTAAACAGAAAACGGCATGACGAAGCATATCCAACGCCAGATTGAATCGCTCAAGGAGAAAATCCTTGACGTGGGCACGCTCGTCGAGGAATCGATCGCCAAGGCGATCTCCGCGCTAGTGAACCGCGACGCAAAAATGGCCGAGCGGATCATTTCCGACGACGATGTAATCGACCACATGGAGGTCGAAGTCGAGGAAGATTGCCTGAAAATCCTCGCTCTGTATCAGCCGGTGGCCGCCGACCTGCGATTCGTCGTGGCGGCGTTGAAGATCAATAACGACCTGGAGCGGATGGGCGATATTGCAAAGAACATCGCCAAACGCGGGGCCTGGCTGGCAAGGCGCGACCCCATGGACTTCCCGGTCGATTTTCGACAGATGGCGATGAACGCCCAGCATATGGTCAAGCAAAGCCTGGACGCATTCGTCAACGCCGACCCTGGGATGGCACGTCAGATTCGCGCCGAGGACGATACCGTCGATGAATCGCGCGAGCGAATTCGGGACCAGATCATGGCATTGATCGAACGAAAGCCCGAGAAGACCGAGTATCTCTTGAAGCTCAACTCGGTTTCGAAGCATCTGGAACGGCTGGCCGACATGGCCACCAACATCGCCGAGGATGTGATCTACATGGTCGAAGGCGAGATTGTCCGGCACCGGTCGTCGGACGAATAAGCCGGGTATGAATTCGCAATCGCATCGCGCAGACGCCCGGATCATCGTTCGGTCAAAAGGCTGGCCCATGCGCGTGTGCCGCGCATGGGCCTATGTTTTTTGGATTTCAAAACGCTGACTAGACCGCCGCCTGCGCCGTTTCGCCAGTGCGGATGCGGACCACTTCGTCGAGCGTGCTGACGAAGATCTTGCCGTCGCCGACCTGGCCGGTGCGCGACGCTCCAATGATCGTGTCGATCATGCCTTGGGCATCCTTATCGGCGACGACGACTTCGAGCTTGACCTTGGGCAGGAAGTCTACCGCGTACTCCGCGCCGCGGTAGGTTTCGGTGTGTCCCTTTTGGCGGCCAAAGCCGCGGACTTCGGTGACGGTCATTCCCTGCACGCCCTTGTTGTGCAGAGCGTCTTTGACTTCTTCCAGCTTGAAATGGCGGATGATCGCTTCAACCTTTTTCATGATCTGTGCTCCTGAACTGTTGTGATTGCTGCAACGGGCCGCGAGTTGGTATTAACATTACCGGTGTCACCGGCTGGTTACTTCTCACGTCGGCTGCATCCATTGCAAGCGCGATACCGTGACCTGCGCGATTCAATCGCGAAACGGCGTCGCCGCATGTCAACTCCATGCGCCGTGGCAGTTTGTGATTCGACAAGAGTTTGCGTCGCGACGTGGTCTTGCGTAGCGGAATTCACATCTACGACCCGCCTCGGCGAAGGCGGCGCGGCACGACAAGCCGTAAAGCGGCGATAGAATAAGAATTTAGAGCACGGCGCACGGCTCAAAGAGGTGTCGCGCCGCTGAGACGCCGCTTCACGGTCGCGCGACAAAATATGCGGCCAATTGTTCCGATTGCAAACTGCCGCCGATCATCTCCGCTTTTCGATCGGAACAAACTCGCGCAGGTTAGGCCCAGTGTAGACTTGCCGCGGACGGCAGATTTTCTTCGTCGGCGAATGGTGCATCTCCATCCAATGCGCGATCCAACCCGGCAGCCGGCCGATGGCGAACAGCACCGTAAACATCTGCACCGGCATGCCCATGGCTCGATAGGCCACCCCGGAATAGAAATCCACGTTGGGATACAACTTCCGCTCGATGAAGTACGGATCGGAAAGCGCGACCTCCTCCAGCTCCTTGGCGATGTCGAAGATTGGATCGTGGATCTTCATCTTCTTGAGCAGTCGATGCGCACATTTCTCTGATGATCTTGGCGCGGGGGTCGTAATTCTTGTAGACGCGATGGCCAAAACCCATGAGGCGAGAACCCTGATCCTTCTTTTTGGCGAGTTCGACGTATTTCTTCACGTTGCCGCCGTCGGCGCGAATCTGTTCGAGCATTTCGACGCAGGCCTGATTGGCCCCGCCGTGCAGCGGTCCCCACAGGGCGCAGATGCCGGCGGAGATTGAAGCGAACAGATTGGCGTCGCTGGAGCCGACCATCCGCACCGTCGAGGTGCTGCAATTCTGTTCGTGGTCGGCATGCACGATCAACAGCTTGTTGAGCGCCTCGACGGAGTCGGGGTCGCGCGGTACGGCTCGCTGGGGACCGCGAACATCATCTGCAAAAAGTTCTCGCAGTAGTCCTTGTCGTTGCTGGGATAGATGAACGGCTGGCCGATCGACTTTTTGTAGCTGTAGGCGGCGATCGTGGGCAGCTTGGCCATCAACCGGTAGACGGAAATCTGCACCTTCTCGGGAATGTGAACGTCGAGCGAGTCCTGATAGAAGGTGGAAAGGGCGCACCACTACCGAGCCGAGGATCGCCATCGGATGGGCGTCGCGCGGGAAGCCGTTGTAGAACGACCGCATGTCCTCGTGCAACATCGTGTGCCGGCGGAGCGACGTGCGGAACTTGTCAAGCTGTTCGCGGTTGGGTAGCTCGCCGTAAATGAGCAGGTAGCTCACTTCGACAAAGTCGCACTTCTCGGCAAGCATCTCGATCGGGTAACCGCGGTAGCGGAGGATTCCTTGTTCGCCGTCGAGGTAGGTGATGCCGCTGGTCGCTGCGCCGGTGTTGACGTAGCCCTCGTCGAGTGTGACGAATCCGGTCTGTGCACGGAGCTTGGAGATATCGACCGCGCGCTCGTCCTCGGTGCCGACGATAATCGGCAGATCGGTTTCGCGGTCTCCCAGCTTCAGCCGGGCAACGCCGTTGGACGACGAAGTCTTGTCAGCGACGGAACTCATTGACGGTCTCCGCAAGAGGCGATGCGCCAAGTGCAATGCAGCATGCAGTTTAGCGGTCGGCGTCGTGTTTGTCAGTGGTCCGTAGTCAGTGGTCCGTGGTCATGCAGAATCAGGTCACTGTATGAGGTCCTAACAAGATCCACGTCGGTGATGGCGAATTGGTCGCGAAGCCAGGCGATCTGTTGCCGTCCGGCCTCGGCGTCTACTGTGTCGCTAAGAACCGCCTCGAACTCTAGAAATGAGCCGAGACGCTGTACCTCGTCCAGGTGAATGCGAACGTTGTGATGCAAAGAGATCTCCCGCCGCTTGACCACAACGACCAGAATTCCGAGCGTTTCAGTCAACACCGCGCAATCGCTTCGGCGTCGGCGAACTCGACGATACGATACTCGCTCGCCTTGGCGACTGGCTCGTTGGGGCGCATGTAGCCGATGAGCTGCACCGCCGGCTGGCCCTCGATTTCGCGGAGCTTTAACCGGCCGAAGGCGCAGCGGAAGTAGGTATCGGTCTGCTGCTGGACGCCAAGATGAGCGGTGGCCAAACGCTCGGCGATCTGCCGTGCAGCGCGAACGTCTTTCAGGCGAGCCTTGAGCTCGATGTTGCGGGAGGGAGTATCGCAACCGAGCAGACCACGAATTAAGACAGCGAAAGGCCTGTGGTCCGAATTCTAAACGGCCGAGAACACTGGTGCCAAGGAGGCCGTTTACCGCGGCTGAATCGGTGCCGCGATTGCCCACCGACTCGCCGCCGGCAGCGCCCTCGATCGCATCGCCGAACACCGTCCAGACGGGCGTGCGCTGTTTGATCTTTGCCAGGAACTCGTCCTTTTGCGCAGTGATGCTCTCCTCGCGAAGCTTGTCGCGAATCTCTACCTGCGCTTCGAGGAACGGTTTGCGGCCCGCGTCGGTGCGCTCGATCACGCGGACGATATGAAACCCCTTGGCGTCCTCGATCGGCTGGCTCATGCTGCCGACCGGCAACGAGAAGATCGCCGCATCGATCTCTTTCGAGACGAGGCTGCCGCGGCCGGTCCAGTCGTACTGACCGCCGCTGATCGCGGTCGGCCCGTGCGATCGTGCTTTGGCCACGGCGGCGAAATCGGCGCCGCGAAGCACTTCGTTGCCCATGTCGCACAGTGCGCGATACGCCTCCGGGCGGCTGCTATAGTGTTCGAAGTTGACCATCAACTGTTCCCAGCGGGCGCGGGCGGGGAACTCGAAATCGGCGATGTGCTGCTGATAGTAACCGAGCACCTGCGAGACGGGGATCTCCTTGTGCCGGCTGACGTGCTGGTTTTCCCAGCTTGCGGCCATTGCGGCCTCGAAGTAAAGCTGCCGCTGCCGCTCGAGCGACTGACCGGCGGCGGCCATTTTGGATTCCAGCTCCGAGCGGTTCGCGGCCTTGTACTTCTCCAGCAGCGACTTGAGCCGCGTCTTTTCAAAGCTCTCGTTGACGCTGGTCTTGATGTCCGGCAGCCGCTCTTTGGGAATGTTGGACGTCGCGTCGGCGTACTTCATCTTGGTTTCGATGAGCTGCTCGAGGATCTTTTGAACGTAGAGCCAGCGCGTTTTTTCTAGATCCTCCGGCGCGATTGCCTCGCGCTGTTCCTGGGTCATCTTGCTGAGTTGGTTGGCTGAGCGCGTCGTCGGCCAGCGGCAGGATATCGGAGGCGAGGATGGTCTCTGTGCCGATCCGGGCAATGATTTGCGCGTTGGTGAAGACTTCGGCAGCGGGGCTCGCTGGTTGTTGCGCGGAATGCCGGCCGGCTGCCCCACGGCCATCGGCGGCGGCACAAAGGCCGGACCGCCTGACGGGTGTGTTCGGCGGCGCAAGACGGGACCGCTCGGCTGTGTTTGCAAGCGGCGCGGCGAATGCGCCGGCGGATTGAACCGGGGGCGCAGGTCCCATTGGCTGCGCTGGCATGCCCGACGGGAAAACCGCCTGTCCCGCACCATCTCGATCGAGCAGAAATAGCATCGCACCGGCAAGCGCAAGAACGACGATCGGTGCGGCGGCACGTCTCACGGGCGATTCCTGCCAATGGATGAGATGAACCGCTTGGCCGCGAGACGAGACCCTAGCACGCGACTGCGCAGGGGGAGTGCGGCAAAGCGGGCGGGATTCTAGTGGCCGGTCAATTTGGCCGCAACAGCGCTTTGATCGGTTCGACGATGCTGCTCGGACTGTGCGATTTCGCGGTCGAGCGGCAGGTACGCAGCCCGTTCGTCTACGATCCGCAGTTTTCCGCGGTGGCGGCGTGCCAGCTCTTCGATCTTTTCGCGGTCGGTATAACCAAAGACCGCATAGCTGTCTTCGCGCTGGATCGACTCGATTCGCCAATGGGCCGCGGCGATGCGAAGCTCGGCAAGCGTTAGAAGGCGGGCAACCGGCGGCGGATGCGGGCCAAAGCGGTCCGACATTTCGGCGGCGCAGATCGGCAACCTCCTCAAAGTTCGAGACGCGCGACAGCCGGCGATAGAGATCGATCTTCGCGCGCATGTCGGGCACGTAGTTGTCGCGGCAGGAACGCCTCGCCAGGCAGATCGATATGCACATCGACCGTCCGCCTGCGGCGGCAGGTGTTTGAGCTTGCGGACGCGTTGTTCCAGCAGCTGGCAGTACAGCTCGTAGCCGACCGCGGCGATGTGGCCGCTTTGCTGCGTGCCGAGGATGTTGCCCGCGCCGCGGATTTCCAGGTCGCGCATGGCGATGGCGAAGCCGGCCCCCATGTCGCTGAACTCTTCGATCGCCTGCAGCCGCGCGGCGGAGTTGGTCGTGAGGAGCTTGTTCTGCCGCGACCAGCAGATAGCAGTACGCCCGGTGCTTGTAGCGGCCGACGCGGCCGCGAAGCTGGTGCAGGTCGGCCAGGCCGTAGCTGTCGGCCTCGTCGATGAAGATCGTGTTGGCGTTGGGGATGTCCAGGCCGCTCTCGATGATCGTCGTCGCCAGCAGCATGTCGAACTTGCGGCCGATGAAGTCGACCATCACCCGCTCCAGCTCGCCTTCGGGCATTTGGCCGTGGCCGATGACGCAGATTCGCCTCGGGCACGATCCGCTGCAGCCGCTGAGCGACCAGCTCGATGTCGTTGACGCGGTTGTGGACGAAATAAATCTGCCCGCCGCGGTTCAGCTCGCGCATGATGGCGTGGCGGATCAGCTCCTCGTCCCAGCGGCCGACGCGCGTCTCGACGGCCAGCCGATCTTCGGGCGGCGTTTCGAGGTTCGAAATGTCGCGCACGCCGACCAGCGCCATGTGCAGCGTGCGCGGAATCGGCGTGGCCGTCATCGTGAGCACGTCGACGGTCGTCCGCAGTGCCTTGAGCCGCTCCTTGACTTCGACGCCGAACCGCTGCTCCTCGTCGATGACCAGCAGGCCCAGGTTGTGCGAAGTTCACATCGGGCTGCGCAAGACGGTGCGTGCCGATGACGATATCGATGCCGCCCTGTTTCAGCCCCTCGATCACCTGCCGCTGCTGCTTGTCGGTCGAGAAGCGGCTGAGCGTGGCGATCGAAAACGGAAACTCGGCCATGCGGCTCGGTGAACGTGCGGCGGTGCTGCTCGGCGAGGATCGTCGTCGGCACGAGCACCGCCACCTGGTAGCCGCTATCGACCGCCTTGAACGCGGCCCGCATCGCGACCTCGGTCTTGCCGAACCCGACGTCGCCGCAGAGCAGCCGGTCCATCGGGCGCGGGCGCTGCATGTCGCGCTTGATCGCTTCGATGGCCGCGAGCTGGTCGGGCGTTTCGCGATAGGGGAACGCCGCGTCGAACTCGCGCTGCCATTGCGTGTCGTCGGGGAAGGCGATGCCGGGCCGCGACTCGCGCGTGGCCTGCAGCTGCAGCATCTCGACGGCCAGGTCGAGCACCGCCGCTGTGCGGCGGCTTTCTGGTTGAGCCAGGTCTTGCCGCCGACGTGAGCCAGTGTCGGCCGGCTCTTGCTGCCGCCGACGTACTTCTGCACCAGCTCGATGTTGCTGGCGGGGACGTAGATCTTCGTGCCGCCGTGCGAACTCGATCTCCAGGTGCTCTTCGACGTGGCCGCCTTTGTCGAGCAGCTTCAGGCCGCGGTACTTGCCGATGCCGTGGGCAAGATGGACGACGTGGTCCCCTTCGCGCAGCTCGAGGAAGCTATCGATCACGCGGCCAAGGCGCCGGCGCGTGGGACGGGTGATGTCGGTGCGGTGAAACAGCTCGCCGCCGCTGACCAGCACGATCCGCTCCGTTACCAGGCGGAAGCCGGCGTGGAGCGTGCCGATCGGAAAGTGCAGGTTGCCGGTTTCGGCGAGACGCGTTTTCGAAAAAACCTCGCCCAGCCGTTCCGCCTCCGCCTCGGTCTGGCAGACAACGAAGACATCTTGGCCAAGCCCGGCTGAGTCGAGCTCGTCGCGGACCTTGGCGATGTCGCCGCTGAAGCGCTCGACGCTTTCGATCTTCAGTTGGCTGGTGGTCTCCATCGAGCCGGCGGCGACCGCCGAGGCGGTGACCGACGGAAAACGATAAATCGCTCGCAGCACGTCGTCGGTTTCGTGCAGGTCTTGCGGACGCTCGGCGCGCTGGCGGTAGTGCCGCGCCTCTTCGGTCAGCTCGGCCGGCTCGTTGAGCACGAACCAGCTTCCCGGCGGGAGGTAGCTTGCCAAATGGTCGCGGTATTGCACGTCGCGACGCAGGACGGTCATGTCGAACGAGTCGAGCGATCCGGTGCTGCGCTGCGTTGCGACTTCAAAGGTGCGGATTGACTCGACGGTGTCGCCGAAGAACTCGATCCGCACCGGCTCGTACCAGTCGGGTGCGAAGATGTCGAGGATTCCGCCGCGGACCGAAAACTCGCCGGGGAGCGACACGGCGCCGGTGTTGTGAAAGCCGCTCTCGGCGAGCCAGCGGAGAAGTCCTGGCACATCGACTTCGGCATCGACTTCGATGCGTCTCGTTTGGTGGGCAAGCACGTCGGCCGGCGCGACCGGCTGCAGCAGGCTTTGAATGCTGGCCACGACGATGACAGGTGAGTTGCCCATCGCGGCGTTCGACTGCTCACTTTCGCCCCGCGGCCAGCAGCTTCATCACGCGCAGCCGGTCCCCTTCGACGTCGTCGTGCACGTCGCCGCGTTCAGTCGGCGCTTCTTCGCAGGGGGGAAAACGCTCAGGTACGATCGGCGAAAAAAGCGCGAAATCGTCGCAGAAGTCGTCGATATCGGACGTGTGCGGCAGAACGACGACGATCGGCTTCAACGTATTTCGGGCGAGCGCGGCGACGGCCAGCGCGCAGCTCGATCCCCAGACTCCGCCCAGAGTCGCCCCGTGCCCGGCCGTCAGGCTGGCGATTGCTTGGGGGAAGCCGGCGTGCGTTTCGAGCCGCTCGGCCAGGAAGTACAATGGGCCGGCGGTCTTTTCCTCAAGCGACGTTACAACCATCCTCGTGGTCGAAATTGTAGTTGCGCTGCGCGGGTGAGAAAAGCGGGATTGTCGGCGCAGCGGCAGGATCGGGCCTCTAGCATGGGTGAGAAACATGGCTGCACAGTTAACGAGACGTGATGCGATTCGGACCGTGGCAGCAGTGGCGGGCGGGGCGATGGTTGCGGGTTTGCCACAATCGGCATCGGCGATTGAGCCGATCGCGCGCGGCGGCGGGCCGAAGTTCAAGTTCAGCCTGGCCGGCTACAGCTATCGCGACCTGTTCAAGGCGAACAACAAGTTCGCCAAGGAAGCGCTGACGCTCGAGGACTTCATCGAGGACTGCGCGAAGATGGGACTGGAGGGGACGGAGCTAACGTCGTATTACTTCCCCAAGCCGCTGGATAAGGGCGACTATCTGCTTGGACTGCGAGCGAAGTGTTTCAAGCTGGGCCTGGCAGTGTCCGGCACGGCGGTGGGCAACGATTTCTGTCATCCGGCGGGGCCGCAGCGGACACAGCAGATTCAAGCAGTGGAGGACTGGATCGACGTGGCGGCGATTCTTGGCGCGCGGTGATTCGCATCTTTTCGGGGAGCGTGAAGCGGGACCAGACCGAGGCGGAGGCACATCGGCTGGCGGTCGAGGCGATCGAGCAGTGCTGCGAATACGCGGCCAAGAAGGGAGTCTTTTTGGCGCTGGAGAACCATGGCGGACTGACCGAGACAGCGGCAGGGCTGCTCAAGCTCGTGCGCGACGTGAAGAGCCCATGGTTCGGTGTGAATCTCGACAGCGGCAACTTTCATGGCGCCGACGTGTACGGCGAGCTGGCCGAGATTGCGCCGTACGCACTCAACGTGCAGATCAAGGTGGTTGTTTCGACGGCGGGCAAGAAGAAGGAGCAGGCGGATTTCAGGCGGCTGGCGAAGATCATGCGAGATGTGGGCTACCGAGGATTCATTGTCCTAGAGTACGAGGAGACGGACGAAGATCCGCGGACTGCGTGTCCGAAGTACATGGATCAAATCCTGCGCGGCGTTCGCGTGACTCGTTATAGCCGCGGCGCGGCGGGTTTGTGGGGTGGCTGCCAGGCGTTTGCGCCTTGGACCTGCACTTTGCGCGAGTAAACGCGGTCGCCGCAGGTGGCAAAGAGCGTGTCGAACTTCTCACCGCTGAAGCAGAGATTCGAGACGCGGCCGTTGGGAGTGGGGATGATGCAGTTGACGCGGCCCGCCTGGTCGCAGACCTGAATACCCATTCGCGTTGCGACGTACAGGCGGCCGTCGCGGTCGCACCGAAGGCCACGTGCCCGGCTATCCTCAGCCGTGTCGGGCATGTGCAGGTGAAAGAATCGCTGCTTGTGTGCGAGCGAGCCATCGGATTGGATTTGGTAGCTGTATACCCAATGACTCCACGCATCGGCAACGTAGAGCAAGGATTGATCGGGCGATAGCGTGATGCCAGTCGCGTAACGTAGACCCGGATTCAACGCGTTATCAATGCGACGTTCGCTGTCCACTTCAGTGGCCTCGCCTTTTAAGTTAACTCGGTAGATGGTGCATGAATCACCTGCTTTCTGGGCGGGTTCCGTGACAAAAATTGCCCCGTCGCTGCGGACGACAAGATCGCTTCCGGAAATTCCCTGGGTTATCGTCCTGGCAATACCGTTATTATCAAACGCAACAACTTGGCCCATTCTCGCAATGGCATACAGGCGTCCGTCAGGTCCAAAGGCCTGGCCGGATGCACCCAAACGCGATGCACCTTGGATTCGCTCGGAAAAAGTCGATCGTTCGCCCTCAACCGATATCTTGTATGTCTTGTCGGCAGGGGCGTCACTGAAGAAAACCTCTCCCTTGGCATTCGCGGCAGGTCCATCTGCAAAGCGAAGTCCCTCGGCTACGAGCTTCCAGTCTTCGCCGGGGATGAGAATCTGTTTGAGCTGCGGCGAGCCGGCGCCGGCTTTGATTGGCTCGGGCCAGTCTTTCCAGAGCCAGCGCATGGCGTCGGGGAAGATCTTCGTGGCGTGCTCTGCGTTGTGGCCGCCGTCGCCCCATTCGTGTTTGACCTCGTAGCCCGCGAACTCGAGGGCGCGCTGCATCTCCTGGTTGGCCATCCACCAGTCGCCGCCGTAGATGTTCAGGTCGTTGCTGCCGTCCTGGAGGAAGATGCGGATCGGCTTGGGCTCGAACTTGCGGACGAGGGTGGGGTAGTCGTTGCCGCCGCGGAGGCCGACATAGGTGCCGATGGCGCTGAAGACGCGGCGGAAGGCGTCGGGGCGTTCCCAGGCGGCCGTGAAGGCGCAGATGGCGCCGCTGCTGGAGCCGCCGATTGCGCGGTCGTTGCCGTCTTTGGACAGTCGGATCGCGCGGCCGTCGCTGGTCGTTTTGGTTTCGACGTCGGGAAGCAGCTCGTCGAGCAAGAAGCGGACGTAGTTGTCGCCGAGGCCGTCATATTCGAAGCTGCGGTTGAAGCGATCTAGGGCGTCTCCGGAGGCGGCTTTCACGCGGCCGTGCATGATGAAGACGCCGATGGTGACGGGCATTTCCTTGGCGGCAATGAGCTGATCGAAGACTTCGGGGGCTTTGTATTGGATGCCGTCCTGGTTGACGTGCAGGCAGGCAGGTTTTGTAGGGTCGTATTGCTTGGGGACGTATACCCAGTAGTCGCGGACGGTGCCGGGGAAGATCTCGCTCTGATCGAAGGTGTGCTTGGTGACTTCGCCTTTGGGGATGTCGGCGGCAGCGAGCTTTTGCGCGGTGAGGAAGCTGATGAGGACGGCCGAGATCAGAGCGAGAGGACGGTGCATGGGAGGGTTCGGGGTGGAGGGTTCAGTGTTCGGGAACCAAATTACGAAAGACGAATTACGAAAGCGGTGCTTCACGCGAGAACGCAGAGAGGCAGGGCCTCGCGGGTAGTGAGTTCCCAGGCGGAGCCAAGGAACGAGCGAAACTTAACGCCGTCGCAACGCTAGAATCCCGCAAAACGCCAAGCCGATCAGCACGATGGTGGCAGGTTCAGGGACGGCGTCGAACTCGACGATGTAGTAGAGGTTGTTGTCGGCGCGGACGTCGTTCCATTCGCCAGCGTTGCCGCGGGGCCAGTTGAGGATGCCGATGCCGGCCGCGTCTTGAAGGACACCGTCGGGTTCCCACGGCAGACCGCCGACTCGCCCCCAGTTGTTGTAGATTCCGCCGATCGCCATGCCGCCGGCGCGGCCTTCACCCTGATAGAAGTGCGTACCGAGGCCGTCGCCATTGGTGTCCCACATCCAGCGGCCTTCGGTGAGAATATCGTTGGCGGCGATCCAGACGTAGATGCCGTTGCCGCCGTCGGGGGCTTGCGTGTTGCTGTACTCGGCGGGCGGGATGTTTGCGGGGTTGGCGAGCTGAGCGAAGATCGCCTGGTTCTCGGCGGCGGTGTCGATGATCGTTAAGTAGCCGGGCGAGCCAAAGAGCTGGCGGGTGGCTGCGTCGGCCGCGGCGGCGGCCCAGCTTCGGCGCTGTTCGACGACGAGATAGCTGTGGTCACCGTGGATGAAGTTGAAGTCGGCGAGCGCGGTGTTCGCGGAGAGTGCGGACGCGATTGACAAGACGAGTAATGCGATGCGCGTAGCAAGCGACATGGAGCGCTCCTGCTGAAGGTCCAGGGTCGCGCTCATGGTAAGCCGGAATTTGGGTGTGAGCAAGGATTTGGCGGGAAACTATGGTTCGTCATGTCGATCTAAAGACACGACGAGACAGGAGAGCAAAGGCTGACGCCACGCACCCCTAACCTGAACGCCGCCGGCCGCCGGCCGCATGGCGGGCCAAATCACGACAGCGCTGTCGGATTCCCAGATGATGTTGCCGGTTGCACGTGCACGATCTGATTCAAGTCCAGCCAAATTATGTTATCAGCGATCGGCTCTTCGCCCGCGTCAGGCTTTGCCAGCCCTAGCGCCGCGATGAGCGGCCGACGATCAGCAATTCCGGATGCATAACATCAAACACCTCGCTCGTTGCCATCGTAATCCGAAATGGCTTGAACGGGGTGCGCTTCACGAGAAGTCGTAGGTCTTCGGGCGTCATGGCAATTCCTACGACACACTATGCTGAATCCACATTATCTCACTTTTTTAGATTCTAACAGAAGCCAACGAAGAAGACGAAGAGGCGGAAAAGGCGTGATTCGTGAAAGCTTCGCCTTCAGTTCTTTGTTATCTTTGTTGCCATCTGTTTATTGTCCAATTTGGAGGCGATTGCGTCATATATCCTCCAAAGTCCTTGGCCAATCATCTTTCAAAAGCCGCGAGAGGGAGCGGTCGGCGAGGATGCGTCCACCGGTCTGACAGCCGGGGCAGTAGTTGGTTTCGTTGTCGGCATATCGAATGCGCTGCACGGGCGAGCCGCACACGGGACAGGGTTTTCCAAAACGGCCGTGGACGGCCATCTCGGTGCGAAAGGCGGTAACGTACTCGGGAAAGTCGCCGGTGGCCTGCTGGCGAAGCCGGTCAATCCATTCTTGAAGCACGTCATGCGTGGCGGTGAAGAGTCGCTGCACTTCTTCCGGTGCGAGTTTCTTTGTGAGTGTTACCGGTGACAGCCGCGCGCGGTGCAGGATCTCATCGGAGTAGGCGTTGCCGATGCCGCTGAAGATGGATGGGTCGGTGAGCGCTCGTTTGAGCGTGTGGTTTTCTGCGCGGAAAGCGGTTTGGAATTCGTCAAAGGTCGCGGAGAAAACTTCGAGACCCGGAGGCTTGTGTTGTGCAAGCGAGTCATCGCCGCGGACGAGATAGAGCGCCGCACGGCGCTCGGCGCCGGCTTCGGTAAGGAGCAGTGTGCCGCTCGCAAAGTCGAACGCAGCAAGGTTGTACTTGCCCGCGAGCTTTGCGCCAGGCAGCTTCCAGTGCAGACGGCCCGCGATCATCAGGTGCAAGACGATCCAGAGTTCATCGTCGAGGCCGATCGCGATCCGCTTGCCCAGGCGGCGAAGCTCGCGAACGGTCTTGCCCGAGACGGATTCCAGAGGCGGGTCGAAAGTACGCAGGAGGAACGGGCTGTTGACGCGGATGCGCTCGAGCGTCTGTCCGACGATCCGCGGCTGGAGGGCTTCGAGGTAGACCGTGATGTCGGGCAGCTCGGGCATTGCTTCGTCAGGTAACCGCCGATGTGGCGAGCGCGATGGTTGCGCAACTTCAATCTGAGCTGATCGATAGCGTGCGCGCTGGAAAATCAATCTCCAAGCGATAGTTCCCGAGCATTCGCGTACCCACCAAAATCTCCGTCGCGTTGACGAACGTGGCTTATGCGCGCACGTTTTTTCCGTCGAACGGAAAGTCCACGAGATATGCATCCTCCTCAATCAATTGGCCACCAGCGAGCGACGAGCTGACGCGACCGACGAAAAGTGCGTTTAATTTCGCGATCAAGCTATCAGGCAGCTCTAGATCTCCATTGAATCCGGTATCGATCACGCCCGGCCATTTCTCTCCGGCTACTTCCAATGTAATCACGGGAACTCCGTCGCCGGTCACGATCCCCGTGATCATCG
Source organism: Pirellulales bacterium (assembly GCA_963829655.1). Lineage (GTDB taxonomy): Bacteria > Planctomycetota > Planctomycetia > Pirellulales > JALHPA01 > JBBDYH01. The sequence goes on along the minus strand of CAWHJG010000002.1, from coordinate 1,254,180 downwards.
ATGCCCTCCCTTGCGGTAGTATATTGGCGAACCGACGCGCTCAAAAAACAACGGATCGCTACTACCGTCGCCATCACGCTGGGCGATCACGTCCTGGATCGATTCGCCAAACCAAATTCGTCCGGTGGCTGGATCAATGCCGGCGGTTTGACCGTGCTTGGCGGAAACGTCGTGGTGGCGCAGATAATCGTCCCAAATCTCCTGGGCTCTGACCGAATCGGCAATCGACCAATGTGAAACGGACATGTTAGGTCACCTACACAATCCGGAAATAGTGCCAGATCGTTAGAACGAATACTCTCTGAGGCCGACGACTGCTGTTTCAAGTTTATCGTAAATCGACCCGAGGCCGTAAGGAAGGCCGTTTATTTGTGCGAAATACATGGGCCGCCTAGAATATCGATCTATACGACTGTTTTGCATGTACGAGTCGAAGTTGCAATCGTGCCTATGTTGACCATCCGTTCCGGCAACCCGCAAAGCTACTGCGACCGGCTGTCGCGGCGCAATTTCTTGCGCGTGGGGGCGCTGGGGCTGGGCGGGCTTTCATTGTCGCGGCTGTTGCAACTGCGGGCGGAAGGTGCTGTGACGGGTCCGCGCCCGAAGTCGGTGATCATGATCTGCCTGGGCGGTGGCCCAAGCCAGATCGACATGTACGACATGAAACCGGAGGCCCCGTCGGAGTGTCGCGGCGAGTTTCATCCGATCAAGACGAATGTGCCCGGGATCGAGCTGTGCGAGCTGATGCCGCGGCAATCGAAGCTGGCCGACAAGTTTTCGGTCGTGCGCAACGTGCAATGGATTGAGCCCGACCATCAGCGTGCCGAGGTCTTTACCGGTTATCCCAAGAAGGACGAGCGTCCGTCGTTCGGGTCGATCGTCAGCCGGCTGTATTCGCGACGCGACACAAAGCTACCGAAGTTCGTCAGCCTGTCGAGCGAGTATAACCAGGAGCTGCAAATGTTCGAGGCGCCCGGCTATGTGGGAGCCCAGCACCGCGCGTTCATTCCGACGTGCGCGGGTCTCGCCAATTTTTCACTGCCGAAGGAGATCACGCTCGATCGCCTGGGCGACCGCAAGGCCCTCTTGGCGTCGCTCGACAACGTGCGGCGCGATCTGGACGGGCGCGGCGAGTTCGAGGCGCTCGATACGTTCACGGCGCAGGCGCTGGACATCGTTACGTCGCGCGAAGTTCGCGAGGCGTTCGACCTGAGCAAGGAACCCGAAAAGGTGGTGGCGCGATACGGATATAAAGGCGCAAAGTACGAGTACAACAAGTCGCCGGCGCCGTGGGAGTATGAGTCGTTTATTCACGCGCGGCGGCTGGTCGAGGCGGGCGTGCCGTATGTCTCGCTGCAGGTGGGTCTGTGGGACCATCACGGCGGCGACCAGCAGGGGAGCATCTTCAACGGCTATCGCTCGATGTTACCGTTGTACGATCAATCGCTGTCGGCGCTGATCGAAGATTTGTACGAGCGCGGCTTGGATCGCGACGTCGCGGTGATCGTGTGGGGCGAATTCGGGCGGACGCCAAAGGTGAACCCAGGCGGTGGCCGCGATCATTGGCCGCAAGCGGGTTGTGCACTGTTTGTCGGCGGCGGGCTGAAGATGGGGCAGATTGTGGGCGCGACCGATGCGACCGCGGCGGTGCCGACCTCGCAGCCGTATGGGCCACAGAATGTGCTGGCCACGCTGTACCACGTGCTGGGGATCGATCCGGCGACGACGCTGCCCGATCACACCGGTCGGCCGATCCATCTATTGGACGAGCGCGATCCGATCCGCGAGTTGATTTAGTCCCCGTTCGCGACTGTTTTGTTCTTTCTGGACAACGCGGCCTGACCGGCGGCCAATGTTTCGAGAATCCGATCGACGTCGTAAACGCTGCCGGCCCAGGTGCCGCCGCTGGCTGCCTGGAGAGCCGCCCAGAGCCGCGTGTCGTCGGGGAGCCGCGCGTCGGCGCGAAGCCACTCGGGGTAGGCCGTTCGCCAAGGACGAGCGTTCCCTGGTCGGGGCCGAACTCGACGATGGTGCCGGTTTCGGGATCGGTGACGCCGACCAGATCGACCGAGCCGACCAGCCGATCGGTATCGATAATGATGCGAATCAGATCGCCGTCGCGGATTTTTCCGATCGGGCCGCCGGCCAGCGCTTCGGGTCCGACGTGGCCGATGCAGGGACCGGTGCTGACGCCGGAAAACCGTGCGTCGGTGAGCACGGCGACCTCGCGGCCGCACTCAAGATGCTTTAAGGCTGAAGTGATCTGGTACGTCTCTTCCATCCCGGAGCCCATCGGTCCACGGCAGCAAAGGACGAGCACGTCGCCGGGCTTGATTGGGCGGTCGGTTTGCCGCTTTGATTGCCGCGATAGCATCGCGCTCGGTGTAGAAGACGCGGGCCGGTCCGACCTTGCGATAGACGCGATCGGCGTCGATCGTGCAGGGGTCGATGGCGGTGCTCTTGATCACCGAACCTTCCGGCGCAAGATTGCCGCGTGGAAAGCAGACGGTGCTGGTGAGGCCTTTGGATTTGGCGCGCGCCGGCGACATGATCACGTCGTCGGGATTGATGCCGTCGCGCTCATACAGCATCTCGCGAAGCACACGCCGTCGGTCGGACTTCTCCCACCATGCAAGCGACTTTTCGAGCGGTTCGCCGGTGGCGGTCAGCGCGGTCAGGTCAAGCAGACCCAGCTCGCGGAGGTGCAGCATGACTTCCGGCACGCCGCCGGCGAGGAATACCTGCACGGTGGGATGGCCGACGGGTCCGTTGGGCAACGCATCGACGAGGCGCGGCGTACGGCGGTTGACCTCCTCCCAGTCGTGTACCGTGGGCCGGCGTACCCCGGCGGCAAGCGCGATTGCCGGGACGTGGAGCAAGAGATTAGTCGAGCCGCCAAACGCGGCATGAACGACCATGGCATTGTGAAGGGCCGCCTCGGTAAGAATGTCGCGGACGCGTAGCCCGCGCTGATCGAGTCGCATGAGCGCTCGCGCAGATCGGCGTGCCATATCGAGCCAGATCGGCTGGCCGCTGGGAGCGAGGGCCGAATGCGGCAGCGAAAGGCCGAGCGCTTCGGCAATCGACCTGCGACGTGGCCGCGGTGCCGAGGAATTGGCAGCCGCCGCCCGGCGAGGCGCAGGCGCGGCAGCCGAGGTCGGCGGCCTCCGCCAGCGTGATCTCGCCGTGAACGTAGCGAGCACCGATGGTTTGGATCTTGGCGGCGTCTTCGCCTTGCTCGGGTGGCAGTGTGACGCCGCCGGGACCAGCACGCAAGGCAAATCACGCGTGCCGGCCAGCGCCATCATCATCGCCGGCAAGCCCTTGTCGCAGGTCGCCACGCCGATGACGCCGCGGCGCGTCGGCAGCGAGCGGATCATCCGCCGAAAGATCACGGCGGCGTCATTGCGAAACGGCAGGCTGTCGAACATGCCGACCGTTCCCTGCGTGCGGCCGTCGCAGGGATCGGAGCAGTAGCCGGCAAAAGGAACTCCGCCGGAATTCTTTAGCTCGCGGGCGGCGGCCTCGACCAGCAGCCCAACTTCCCAGTGGCCGGTGTGGTAGCCGAGCGCGATCGGCGTTCCGTCCGGCGCGCGGAGACCGCCCTGCGTGCTAAGGATCAAGTACTGCGGCCCGACCATTTCCTCGGGCTTCCAGCCCATGCCGGCGTTCTGCGAGAGGCCGAACAGGTCGCCGGAGCTCCAGTCGCGAAGCATGGCGTCGTCGAGCGGGAGCGAACCGGGCGGGCCGGGGCTTTTGGAGCGCACGCCGAGGGCGTCGGATGCCTCGCCATCCAAAACAGAGGCCAGGGAGATTTCGGACTTGGGAGCGAGGTTGATCACAGGTTGAAAATGGTTGTGCGAGACCGTTTCGTCGGCTCATCCATTCTCATCCGCCGGTTGTCGTACGCAACCGGAAAATCGACCTACGAGCCTCCGCCCGAAGATGAGGCAGATTCTCTAGGGTGTGCCTCCAGCTCGTCTCTCAGCACGATCATGTCGGCGGGGGCCTCAATTCCGAGGCGGACTTTGTCGCCTGCGACGCGGACCACGGTAACCACAATCGAGTCGCCCAGACGAATCCTTTCGCTTTCCTTGCGAGACAAGACGAGCATCGGTTTATCCCTCCTTGGTGTTTTGCACGATTGTACACGATTGTGAACGCATGTAAAGCGCAGCGGCAAAAAGTTTTTGTCGCTCAGGCGGCCGCCGATTCCAAGCGCGGCGCTTGCACCAAGGTGGCGCGGTGGATTCGCTCGCCCGTCGAAGAATAGAAGAGGATGGTGTTCCGCTCGGTCTCCCAAATCGCGGTAAACTTGACCGATCGCGGACCATGCAAGCAGAAGAAGATTCCGCAGGGCTTGCCGCTGCGAACGAGAATGCGTTCTGTAACAGGAAATGCACCGACGTCGAGCTGATTGCACCTACATAGGTTTTCGATCACGTATTGTCTGAGGTCTTCCAGTTGATCAAGTCGCGGGGAAGTGCTCTGCATTGCCGCCAAAGGCTCCTTCCTTGAACCGCCGGTGACTGGGAAAGATAGGTGTCACCGTGCGAGATAGAGAGATTGGGTAGACGCCCGATAGATTAAGCTATCGGCAAGATGGAGGGATTACTTAGCCTGAGACTGTGACAAATTCGCAAAGTGCGGAATTAACACAACCAGGTTGTGCATGCCGCCCCCTTTTTTTACGGGTTGCGGGCTTCGCCTAGATAGAAGGGTCGATTCGCCGCAGGATTGTAACGTACCGCCGTCGATCACTCGGCCGCATACTTGGTATATGCGCCAGCTATCTTGGCTGCCTTCGTGTCGCCGTAGTGAATGATCACGCGGTAGCGAAGGGACAGCTTTTCGCCGGCAGGGACGGTATGGTTGCCCGCACCTCGTTCTTTCTGTTCGAAGTCGTGCAGACCGAAGGGGTTCGCGGCAAACAGGCCGTAATCGCGGACGTGCCAATGCGTGGGGTGACGGAAACTAGAGGGGTGATTAAGAATTGCAATTCCCAGGATGGTTGATTCTTTTCCTTCGTCGAAGTTCACAGGCCCGTAATAATCGACCCAGGCGGTGCGCTTGCCCCAAGTAGCGCCATCGGTTTGGCCTTCGCTGTTGGTAATGTGTCCTTCGCCGCGGCCCCTCTTATGCTTGACGCGCATTGACTCGGCCACTCGGATGCCGAAGGTGCCTTCCTTGGTGTCGCCTAAGACCAGCGGCTTGTCCAGAGCGTTCATCGTGATGTCGAAATCGATCACGCGGTTGTCGCCGTCGGTAAAAAATGCCAGCCGGCGCTCGTCGTCGCAGACCTTCTCGCCGGCGGGTGATACCCAGTCGTTGCGCGTGACGATTGTCGCCCGGTCGCCCCCCTCCACCCGGACGAACTCGCGGTGGACCTGCTTGCCGCCCCGTGACCCTTCGAGCCAGAAATCGACGCCGTTGACATCGCCGTGCGTGAACCAGAGCGACCGATGATGCACGTGATCGGTCTCTTCGCCTTCGACCTTCTTCATGGGATACGAGCGGGTCATCTCCGCGCCGCCCGGTCCATAAATCGGCCAGACGATCGGCTTGCCGCCGCTGTTGGTCAGATACTCGCAGAACGGCTTGCCGTCGATCTTGATTGTGACCTTGTCGTCGGCTTTTTCGACGGTTACTTCGGCCTGAGCGCGCGCTGAAATGACGCCGCCAACGATCAAAACTAACAAGACAAGGCGCCGGACGGGAGCAAGTGCGTACATGGCGACACTCCAACGGTAGGGCAGAAAGATGGGGGCTACGGATGCCCTATGCTAACCGCTGGAATCGGCGTGTGCCACCGAGCCCGCCTCAGGTCGCGGGGACAATCGCTACCGGTAAATCGCTCCGCTACAATGCGCGGATGGACACATCAGGTGGAACTCCGCAACATACGCGGCTGCCGACTCGCAGCGATGCCGAAATCAAAGCCGCCGCTCAAGACTGCGCGATGTCCTGCCCAAAGCCGCGAAACAATGCCACCCACGTGAATGCTTACGTGGCACAACTCGTGTCGGATGGATGGACGGAAGCAGATGCAAACGAAGTGAAGGACCGCGCGATCGAAAAGCGAGGTCTTCCTCCCGATGAAATCTTACAGGCCATCGAGTCGGTGCGGACCTATCCATATCATGCTGACAAGCGCATTCGCAGTCTCACCGTTAACAGTGATTCCGAGATTGTCGTCCACGCGGGCGAAGTTAACTGGTTTGGGCCACGGCGACCAGTTCACCGTAAAAAAGATCTGGGATCAATGGCGGTAATCGAAGTGGCGCACGTTGAGGCGTTCGGCTGCGGAGGGTAGGACAGTCTCGGTCGGTCACACGCCTTGTCTGTCATCCGCTCTGTGCACATGCGACGCGCAGCATCGCGACGCTTTTGGACATGGAAGGCAAGCGGCGTTTCTGACCTACCGCGATGCTTGCCGGTCCACCGGCGTGCGCAGATACTCCCCCAGGCCGATGCGTGTCGTGCGGGCCAGCATATCGCCGGCCTGGTCGATCTTCTTGAGGTCGGAATCCAACAGCCGCGGGCGGAACTCGTGCTCGCTGCGGAAGGTGACGCCGCGGCTGGGCAGCAGCGAACGCGGAGACAGTGTCACCTGCAACTTGTCGGGGACCTGGCCGGTCTTGGCCAACGACGTATTGATCGCCAGCCGCGGAAATGGAGGCAGCGAGCCGCGGTTGACCAGTGCGTTGAGCTTGGCCGACCAGTCGCTGAACGTCCGATAGCGGGCGGCCATCGTCGGATCCTCGGGCTTGCTCGCCTGCACCTTGTAGGTGATGTACTTGCTTTCGAAGACGCGCTCCCCGTCCTCCTTGGCGTCCTGCTCCTCGAACGTCGGTGTGAGCGCGAAACGCAGAAGGGGGTCGCTGTGCTTCTCCTCGAGCACACGGATGCTTTTGCAGAAGGCGGTGATCATCTCGCCGGTAATCTCCGTGCGGACCTGCCGGTCGGGATCGATCATTACGATCCGCTCTCGCGCGGTGTCGTAGATGGTCACCTGCTCGGGTTTATCGAGGAAGTCGTAGACCTGCGCACCTTGGAAGAACGTGACGTTTGCGCTGTGCGGCGTGGTCTCCTTACCGATGTAGACCTTCGAATCGACGCGGAAGTCGTCGGCAAGCAGCGATGGCACGGCGGCAATGAGAAACAAGAACGGCAGCACGCAGCGGGTGAGGTGGGTATGCATCGGGCGCTCGCGGCGAGGAAGGATGGATTTCGGGGGCCAAAGAATAGCGGCGGCATACGGTCGAGGGACAGACCGGTTTGTTAAGAAGCCACTCGATGCCGACTCTTAACCCTCCGCGGCCGCCGCGTTGACACCCCCCATGCAAGCACTAAGATGAGTGGTTTTCCTGTGCCAAACGTCGCACCCCAGCGACGCAGCGGCAGGTCGCAACCAACCGGCCGTGGAGCTCGCATTTGTCCAGCGTCAGCCAGAAGCGCGCCATTCAAAAAGCCGATGTGCTGATCGAGGCCCTGGCCTGGATTCGCCAGTTCCGCGACAAGGTCACGGTGATCAAGCTCGGCGGCAGCGTGATGGAGTCGGATGTCACGCTTCGGCACCTGCTGGTGGACATCGTGTTCATGGAGACGGTGGGCATGCGCGTCGTCGTGGTCCACGGCGGCGGGGAAGGCGATCAACCGGGCCATGGACGAGGCCGGCCTGGTGCCCCGGTTCATCCAGGGCCGCCGCTACACCGACGACGCCACGCGCGACATCGTCGAGCGGGTGCTGGCCTATGAGACCAACGAGCTAATCGCGCGAGCGAATCGAAGGAGTATCGGCGGGCGGGCGATGCCGCTCAACTTCCGCACGACGAACGTGCTGTTTGGCGAAAAGCTGCCAGCTCGACGGCGAGAACGGCGAGCAGATCGACCTGGGGCACGTCGGGCACGTGACGCGCGTCGATCGTACCACGATCGAGAACCTGTGCTACGCCGGCCAGGTGCCGGTGATTCCTTCGATGTGCCTTGGTCCGAATCGGCGAGAAGCTGAACGTCAACGCCGACACGGCGGCCACCGCGGTGGCCCAGGCGCTGGGGCGGAGAAGCTGGTATTTCTGAGCGACGTGAACGGCGTCCGCCAGCAGAAGGACGATCCCGACTCGCTGATCCACTCGCTGACGGCCGGCGAAGCCCGCGCGATGATGCAAAGCGGCGCAGATCGAAGCGGGCATGATTCCCAAGGTCGAGGCCTGCCTGGAAACGCTCGACCGCGGCGTGCGCAAGATCCACATCATCGACGGCCGGCTGCGGCACTCGCTGCTGCTGGAGATTTACACGAACCAGGGCGTGGGGACGGAAATTCGGGATGCGTGAAGTGATTCCATGTAAGTAGCAGCCGAACGTTTATCGCAACGCGCTGTCTAATCGAGAGTCGAATGATTGTATTGAGGTCGTGAGAAAGAGAAACGGAAACCTAGCTATGGCTACCGCGTCTACCGCGTCGAGCTCGACCGAAATCATCGAGCTGTTCAAGCAGTACGTGGTCCCCAACTACGCCCGCTACCCGGTGGCGCTGGTCCGCGGCGAAGGCTCGCACGTCTGGGACGCCGAGGGAAACCGCTATCTCGACTTCTTCCCCGGCTGGGGCTGCAACCTGCTCGGGCCATTGCCCGGAGCCGATCGTGCAGGCCGTGCAGGAGCAGGTCGCCACGCTGATCCACGTGCCCAACACCTGGTACACGGAGGCGCAGGGCCGCTGGGCACAGATGCTCTCGCGAGCGCAGCTTTGGCGGGCAGGCGTTCTTTTGCAACTCGGGCACCGAAGCCAACGAGGCCGCGATCAAGCTCGCGCGGCTGCACACGCCAAAGGAGCGCTACAAGATCATCACGTTCCGCGGCGGCTTTCACGGCCGCACGCTTGGTTCGACCGCCGCGACGGCGCAGCCGAAGTACCACGAGGGTCTGGGGCCGCTGATGGCCGGATTTGTCTATGCTCCGTTCAGCGATCTGGACGCCGTCGACGAAGCTGATCGACGACGAAACCGCCGCCATCATGGTCGAGCCGATTCAAGGCGAAGGGGGCGTCCGCATTCCGCCGCCGCGAGTTCCTGGCCGGCTTGCGGCGACTGTGCGACGAGCACAAGCTGCTGCTGATCTTCGACGAAGTGCAGACCGGCTGCGGCCGCACCGGCGACTGGTTCGCCTATCAGCACTTCGGCGTCACGCCCGACGTGATGACGCTGGCCAAGGCCCTCTGCGGCGGCATCGCCGGCGGGGCGCTGCTCACCGACCGCCGAGATCGCCCCGAGCCTGCGGCCGGGCATGCACGCGGCGACGTTCGGCGGCAATCCGATCGCGGCGCGGGCCGGCATCGCGGCGCTCGAGATGATCGAGCAGCGAAAGCCTGCTGGAAAACGCCACAGCAACTCGGCGAAGTCTTTCGCGAGCGGTTGTGAGCGACTGCAGCAGGAGTGCGACCTGATTCGCGAGGTGCGCGTGGTCGGGCGTGATGATCGGCATCGAGCTGTCGATCGAAGGCGCGCCGCTGGTCAAGGCGTGCCTCGAACGGCGGCTGTTGATCAACTGCACGCACAACGTCGTGCTGCGGCTGTTGCCGGCGATGAACCTCACCGTCGAGCAGGCCCACGAAGGGCTGCGATATCCTCGCCGACGTCTATCAAGCAAGCGTCCGACACAGCGGACCTGACGCGCAATCGGAGTCTCACTTCGCCGTTCCCTGATTCCTACCGCGCCTCCTCGATGCGTCACCTTGTCACGGTCGCCGATCTGACTGCCGCCGAAATCGATCGAGTCTTCGCGATCACCGGCGACCTCAAGGCCAAGTTCAGCGAGGGGCTTCGCGAGCCGCTCTTGCCGGGCCGCGTGATGGCGCTGCTTGTTCGAAAAGCCGTCGCTGCGGACGCGCGTCAGCTTCGAAGCCGGCATGGCCCACCTCGGCGGGCACAGCCTGTTCCTGGGCGACGACGTGGGCTTCAACTCGCGCGAGAGCATGGCCGACTTTCGGCCGCGTGCTCAGCCAATATGTCGATGTGATCGTCGTCCGCGCGAAACGGCACGCCACCGCCGTCGAGCTGGCCAAGTACTGCCGATTGCTCGGTGATCAACGGGCTGACCGACAAGGCGCATCCCTGCCAGGCCCTGGCCGATCTGTTCACGCTCAAGGAGCTGGTCGGCCGGCTCAAGGGGCACACGCTGGCCTTACGTCGGCGACGCGAACAATGTTGCCCGCAGCCTGCCTGGATGCTGCGGAATGCTGGGGATGAAGTTCGTCATGGCCACGCCGGAGGGATACCAGTTCGACGAGACGTTCCTCGACGAAATCCGCCGATCGATTCCCGGCATCGATTTGTCGGCGACCACTGATCCAGCCGAGGCGGTGCGCGGAGCATCGGCCGTATACACCGACGTCTGGGCCAGCATGGGGCAAGAGAGCGAGAGCGAGCAGCGCCGCAAGGACTTCGCCCTTACCAGGTCAACGCAAGCTGATGGAACAGGCCGCCGGCGACGCATATTTCTTGCACTGCCTGCCGGCCCACCGCGGCGAAGAAGTGACCGACGAAGTGATCGACGGGCCACAGAGCGTCGTCGTCCAACAGGCCGCCAACCGGATGCACGTGCAGAAGGGGATTCTGGCGTGGCTGTTGGCAGCGCAGGAAGTAAGGCACAGCATGCGTCACGACGGCCGACAACACGACGAACTCCGCCCACTCAAGATCACGCGCGGGTCACGCGCACCGCGGCGGGCAGCGTGCTGTTCGAGGCCGGCGGCACAACGGTGCTCTGCACGGCCAGCGTCGATCTGTCCAGTGCCCGATTGGATGAGGGGCAAGGGCCGCGGCTGGCTCACGGCCGAATACAACATGCTGCCCGGCAGCACCAGCCCGCGGAAGAAGCGCGAGCGTGAGAAGCTCGACGGCCGCACGACCGAGATTCAGCGTTTGATCGGCCGCTCCCTGCGCGCGGTCGCCGATCTGGACGCGCTTGGCGAGCGGTCGATCTCGCTCGATTGCGACGTGCTGGAGGCCGACGGCGGCACGCGCACCGCGAGCATCACCGGCGCGTTTGTCGCCCTGGTCGATGCGCTAGCGTCGATCCGCCACCTGCTCGATCCCGCGCGGCCCGTGCTGACTCGACAGCGTCGCGGCGATTAGCGTCGGCATCGTCGATGGCCAGCCGGTGCTCGATCTGGACTACAAAGAAGACGTGGAGGCGGACGTCGATATGAACGTCGTCATGACCGGCGGCGGCCAGTTCGTCGAAGTGCAAGGCACCGGCGAGGAGGCGACATTCAGCGAAGCAGAGCTGACGTCGCTCGTCGCGCTGGCCAAACAGGGCATTCGGCAACTGGCCGCGGCGCAACGTGAGGCGCTGGCGCCGCGTGGCCGTTTTGACGCGATCCGATTTGGCTGCGATCTGCCGCCTTTTCACACAATCTCGCGCGGTTTCTTGCTTTTTCTGTAACAATCGCCACGTTCTGGGAGGATTAGCCCTGGTAGCCCGACGCGTCAGCGCAGGTCGATCAAGAAAACCGGTGGCAAATGGTGGCAGAAGACGATACCGACGTGCTGGTGGGGCAGGCCCGCGACGGCGACCCGCATGCCCGCGAACTGCTGCTCGATCACTGCCGCAGCCGGCTTCGCCGCATGGTCGCCGCCCGACTCGACCCGCGGCTGGCGGCACGCGTGGACCCGTCCGACGTGGTGCAGGAGACGTTGGCCGAGGCCGATCGCAAGCTCGACGCGTACCTCCGCGACATTCCGCTGCCGTTTTTTCCGTGGCTGCGGCGACTCGCCTGGGAGCGGCTGGCCAAGCTGCACTACCGACCAGCAAGCGGTCGCTCCGCCGCGAGCAACAACAGCACGTCGGCCTGTCCGACGACTCGCTACAGCAGTTTGCCGACTACCTGACCACCACCAGCGGCGGGCCGGTGCAGCGCCTGCTCCGCGCCGAGTTGAAGGGCCGCGTGTCAGCGGCGCTCGAAAAACTCCGCGAGCGCGACCGCGAGGTGCTGGTGATGCGTTATCTCGAGGGTTTGTCGAACGCCGAGATCGCGGTGTCGCTCTCGATCAGCGAAGCGGCGGTTCGCGTCCGCCACACCAGGGCCCTCGATCGGCTTCACGACCTGCTGCTTGAGTATCGGGAGGGTTCGTAATGGAATCAACATCCCAGGGGGTGGGGAGTCGATTTCCCGTCGCAAACGCTCATAGTGTTGGCTCGATTGAGAAATCGATTCCCGACCCCGTTCCCTCCGCCACCGCCTCCCTCGAAGACCTCGTCGAAGAATTTTCCGCGCAAGTCGAGCGCGGCGAGCAGCCCGACGCAGACGCCTTTATCGCCAACCATCCCGAACACGCCGACCGCCTTCGCCGCATCCTGCCGACGATGCTGGTTCTCGCCAATCTCTCCAGCGATGGCGACCCGCTGCGCATCCTCGATGCCACGGGCGATCCGTCGTCCGCGACCGGCGAATCACGCACGCTCGGCGACTACCGCATCATCCGCGAAATCGGCCGCGGCGGCATGGGCATCGTCTACGAGGCCGAGCAGATCTCGCTGGGCCGCCGCGTCGCGCTCAAGATTCTGCCGTTCGCCTGCGTGCTCGACCCGCGGCACTTGCAGCGGTTCAAGAACGAAGCCTTCGCCGCGGCGCACCTCGATCACCCGAACATCGTCGAGGTCTACGGCGTCGGCTGCGAGCGCGGCGATTCACTTCTACGCCATGCGACTACGTCGAAGGCCAAACCCTCGCCGATGTGATTGCCCAGTGAAGTCGCTGAGGCGACTTCGCCCTGGGCTGAGCTTGTCGAAGCCGCGAGACGAAGCATCTGCTGCTTCTGCTGTCCCGCCGAACGCTGACAGCCGACAGCCGGTAGCCGCCCACCCATTCCCCATTTGCAGACACTTCAGTCAGTCGCCGCCCTTTCAACCCTCGCGCACCGACCACCCCCGCGACTTCTTCCGCACCGTCGCCGAGCTCGGCATCCAAGCCGCCGAAGCCCTCGACCACGCCCACCAAATGGGCATCGTCCACCGCGACATCAAACCGTCGAACCTGATGCTGGAGTGTAGCCAAATCGCGCCCCATAGTAGTCCTCTCGCTCCGCGAGAGGAAACATTTGCCTCCCTGACCCCTGAACCCACCTCGCCGCAGGCGAGTCGGCGTCGCGACCTGAACCCTTCCAAGCTCTGGATCACCGACTTCGGCCTCGCCCGCGTCGAATCCGATGCGACGCTGACCATGACCGGCGACCTCCTCGGCACGCTGCGCTACATGTCCCCCGAACAAGCCGAAGGCAAGTCAGCGATTCTCGACCACCGCACCGACATCTATTCGCTCGGCGTCACGCTCTACGAACTCCTCACCGTCCAGCCCGCCTTCGCTGCCAACGACCGCGCTACTCTCCTCAAGCAGCTCGCGCACGACGACCCAACCCCACCGCGCAAGCTCAACGCAGCAATCCCCGCCGACCTCGAAACCATCGTCCTCAAATCGACCTCCAAAGAACCCGCCGACCGCTACCAATCCGCCCGCGACCTCGCCGCCGATCTCCGCCGCGTTCTGGAATATAAGTCCATTCAAGCACGTCGCCTGGGGCAAGCGCGCTTATCAAGGTGGATGCGTCGACGAGTCCTGCTCGTGGCCGCCACCGCTTTGGTCCTCTTGATTCTGTCGACTGTATTGGGTGTGAGCATATGGCTCATCGGTGAGTCCCGTAACACAGCCAATGCTTCCCTTACCGAGCTCAAAACCAAACACGAACAGCTCGAGAGCCACATTCGTCGAGCGCGAGGCGGTCGAATACCTTAGGCGACAACACCAGGCAGTACTCGTCGTAAGCGCCGCTGGCGGCAGAATTGCTAGCCGCCCCGGTGGCCCCACATGGCTGGAAGAAGTGGTCGGCACCAATCACCTCCATCTCTTTCGCGAAGTAACCGACGTGAACATCGGCGCCGCGGCAGGCGCGGGCCTCGATTTCCTTAAGGAAATGCCGAGCCTCGAATCGCTGCGCATCGAGGGCAGTCATGGCTATAAGATCACCGACGGCGACCTGCGGAACTTGCTGCACGTCCCTCGACTCCGCAACCTGATTCTGAACAATCAGCAAATATCGGACGACGGCTTGCAATACTTGCGGGACCTCGACCGGCTCGAATCGCTTGCGATCCAGCAGTGTCCTATCACCGATCAAGGACTGGCGCTCGCACGGCTGGACAAAAAGCGAAGCCTGATGTCCCTCATCCTCACCGATACGCAGATCACCGGAGAAGCGCTCAACCAGTTAGCCGGATCCGAGCAACTGGTTGTACTCGTTCTCGACAACAACCGGATCAATGACGCCAGCCTTCGACATATTGCTGCGCTCAAAAAGCTGCTCGTGCTCGACCTTCACGGCAATGCGATCAGCGACGATTGTCTTGCCTACCTGTCCGGCCTTACCGAACTGACAACGCTTCTCCTCCAACACACAAAGCTCGATGGGAGCGGACTGCATCGCCTTGCACCCTTGGCGAACTTGACCGATCTATCCCTGGTGGGCACCGCGGTGCCGGCGGAGGCAATTAAAGAGTTCTCGCGCACTCGGCCGCAGCTCAAAGTGCATACGAGCCAACAACCATGATGCTCCAACGTCGAACGACTATGCTGATGCCGATACCCGGTCGCCGCGCGCCGCGCCTTCACGCTCGTCGAGCTGCTCGTCGTGATTGCCATTATCGGCGTACTTCTCGCCGTGCTACTCCCCGCCGTGCAGGCTGTTCGCGAGTCCGCGCGTCGGCTGGATTGTTCAAACCGTCTCAAGCAGCTTGGCCTGGCGGCACTCAACTATCATTCCGCGCACAAGCACTTTCCGCCCGGGTATTACGGGCCGAATGGCAATGACCAGTTCCCGCCCGACGGCACAGATTTCGGTCAATGCCTTGGCCTGACCGCCTTTCTCCTTCCATACATCGAAGAGGAAGCGATTGGCCGCCAGACACGCCGTGTCACAAATTCGGCGGCCGACGCTCCGCGTTGGTGGACGACGCCAGCGCTCGTGGATGTCGGCGGTAAATCGCTTGGCTTGGCGCTATGCCCATCCTCTACATCGGACAGGCCTGTGCGCGTCATCGGCGTCCTCCATCAAGCTAAGATCAACGGCGCCGTCGAACAGATCAAAGCCGATCTACCCGGTGACGTGGCGGCAAGTGCCGCCCTCACCAACTATCTCGGCGTCGCCGGCTTGAATCCGGGCTGGTGGGTCGTGGGGTCGCACCGCGGCTGGGACTTTCGCGGTGTCTTCTACAACCGGTCGCAGGTGCGCACCAAAGACATCAAGGATGGCACGAGCAAAACCCTGCTCATCGGAGAAGCGGTCGGTGGGCGCAGCGGCGCTCAACTGGAGTTTGGCTATTCATGGCTCGGTTGCGGCGCTGACCACCGGCGACGGTCTGGCCGGTGGCGACTTCTGGATCGATCGCACTTCCGAGCCGCGGTGGTATAAGTTCAGCAGCGATCACCCCAATTGCGTGCAATTCTGCTACGCCGACGGCGCGGTGCGCCCGGTCTTACTAGATACCGACGTGTTGACTTACTACGCCCTTTCTGCCATCAACGACGGGGGCGGATTCGAACGATGGCCGTAGCGAATGCCAGTGTTGCACGAACCACGCACAACAACTTGATTCACCAAGACCCCACGATTTCAATCAGGAAAGACCACGATGATGATTCGAAGGCTTACCGTTCCCACATTCTCCGCTGCTATCGCGACTCTTGCTCGCCTGTTGGCCCGTCCGAAATGTCGTCGCGGCGCCAGTCGAGTGGAAACTCGCCGACGGCGGTAACGGCCATTACTACGACCAAATTGACTCGCAAGTTACGTGGCCTGAAGCCAGATTGGCCGCCGGGACATCTTGGCTCGGCACCACAGGCCATTTGTTGACGGTAACCAGTCAGGCCGAGTTGGATTTCGTGCAAGCGAATCTAAGTCACCGCAGTAATCTGTGGCTCGGCGGCTATCAGGACTTAAGCGCTCCCGACTATAGCGAGCCGGCTGGTGGCTGGCGCTGGCTCACCAATGAGCCGTTTCAATTCACTGCGTGGTCCACCACGGCCGTAGGCGGCAACGACGATGAACCAAACAACGCTGGCCCCGAGCACGTGATGTCCAGCGAATTGAGCAACTTCAACGGTAACACGATCCTTCGCTTCAATGATGCCCAGGAATCTCAGTTTTTTAACGGCTATTACGTGGAATACCTTTCCCCGGGTATCCCCCGACTCGGCGAAACGATCGCGACAGACGTAACCTGGCGCAGACCGCGGCAGGTGGGAAACCTCGAGGGTCAACCGATAGCAGTAGCTGGTTTGGCCTGGGAGGCGATCAACCCGGGGTGGAACAACTCCCTCGCATTCGACGATTCTGGGTGGGGAAACCCGGTGCCACAGCCAGACACGTGGGACCCGACCAATACAATTAGTCCACATGTTGTTTGGGCCAACGGAAGCGATACGCCCATTTATCTCCGCAAGGAATTCGAGATCAATGGAACTCCGACGTCTGGGACGCTGGACTTTGGCGTGGATGACGACGCGCAGATCTTTATCAATGGAACACTGGCAGCGAACGATGATCAGGGCGGAGCGACGTATCGTCCGGGAATCGATGTCGGCTCACTTCTGGTCCCCGGCACAAACCTGATCGCAGCCTGGGCGCTGGCCCTTGTCGCCGTCGCGTGCCTATTCATCCACCGCTCCCGCCGCCGATTACTTCCCGCGCTACGCCGTAGTGGATGCGATCGTTCTTCATACTAACCAACCATGACGACTCATTTCCTCCGTTCCAGACCCATACAAACAGTCAACGAGAGACCGCAATGTGGATACGAAGGCTTACCGTTCCCACATTCTCCGCTGCTCTCGCGATTCAGCTCGCCGAGCCCCAAGCCGCCGAACTCACCAAACCCCGCCGCGGCCGACTCACTTGGACCTGATTGTCCGCCTTACCCAATTCGTTATTTGGCCGCCATTGGACGTTGAGTGTTGGCTGTTCGATGTTGGATGGTGAGCTTCTAGCTCCTCCTAATTCCTTCCTGCGTTCCTGGCTTCCTTAGCCCATTCCCGCTCTATGTTCCTGCCTTGCAACTGGCCGATGACTAATGGGTTATGTGTTCATATATACACTATAGCCGCGGATGCCCTCGCCACCTTCCTTAGCGTCCTCCCCACCCCTCCCCCCCTGCTTTTTGATTTATCAAAACCCCGCGTTTTCTGCGGGATCCACGAGCACCACCTCAATTCCGTATTAGGTGGTTGTTCGTACCGCGCAAAAACCCCCTGATTTCCCGACCCGTTTCGTTCCAAAACAGTCGCGAGGCCATAAACGAAACGTGTCTGCACTACCCCCTTGACCGACTCCGTCAATCCGATAAGATGACAGGCTCGACTTTGGTCGAGCACGCTAGCGGGAAGCCGCTTGCGGGGCCGAGTTGGTCGGCCAAAACCTGCTGCCGCCGTTTAGCCTTTCACGGCTAATAAGCACGCCGGCAGCCGGCTCTTTTCGTCAGGACGATACCCGCGGGTGTTTCGGCGCGAGTGGGTCATTGAACCGGCGAAAATTTTGTGATAGGCTAGCGAACCCTCGCGGGTTCGCCCGCGTATCTAAAGGACTGGGGACGACGCAAGTCGGTTGCCCAGTCAACTGCGGACTCACCTCCGCGCACGATCTTTGACAATTCGGTAGTTGTGAATTCCTTTTTAGTTCAGCCAGCACAAGACTGTAACCGGCGAGCTGAGGGAGCACGAACCAAGCTGGCGATCGGCAACGATCGCACGCGACGGTCGGCGTTTCTACTCGGTTCGCTAGTAAGTATATCCAGCTCAAACCTGGATTCAGTTTCGTTAGCCACCCGCGGCCGGTGATGAATCGGTTGCGGTAAGCAAAAAAATTGAAGGGTTTGATTCTGGCTCAGAATGAACGTTGGCGGCGTGGATTAGGCATGCAAGTCGAGCGGGTGCAGCAATGCGGACAGCGGCGAAAGGGAGAGTAATACGTAGATACCTACCTTGGGGTCGGGGATAGCGGCGGGAAACTGCGGGTAATACCCGATAACATCTCCGGATCAAAGGTGTGATTCCGCCCTGAGATGGGTCTGCGTCCTATTAGCTTGTTGGTGAGGTAATGGCTCACCAAGGCTAAGATGGGTAGCGGGTGTGAGAGCACGACCCGCGTCATTGGGACTGAGACACTGCCCAGACACCTACGGGTGGCTGCAGTCGAGAATCTTCGGCAATGGGCGCAAGCCTGACCGAGCGACGCCGCGTGTGGGATGAAGGCCTTCGGGTTGTAAACCACTGTCAGTGGGGAGGAAAGTCCAGTGGGTTCTCCCATTGGATTGACCGATCCGCAGAGGAAGGGATGGGCTAAGCTCGTGCCAGCAGCCGCGGTAAGACGAGCCATCCAAACGTTATTCGGAATTACTGGGCTTAAAGGGTGCGTAGGCGGTGCAGAAAGTCGGGTGTGAAATCCCTCGGCTCAACCGAGGAATTGCTTTCGATACTGCTGTGCTTGAGGGAGATAGAGGTAAGCGGAACTTAGGGTGGAGCGGTGAAATGCGTTGATATCCTAAGGAACACCGGTGGCGAAGGCGGCTTACTGGGTCTCTTCTGACGCTGAGGCACGAAAGCTAGGGTAGCGAACGGGATTAGATACCCCGGTAGTCCTAGCCGTAAACGATGAGCACTGGATTGAAGGGTCCTCCATAGCCTTTCAGTCGTAGCGAAAGTGTTAAGTGCTCCGCCTGGGGAGTATGGTCGCAAGGCTGAAACTCAAAGAAATTGACGGGGGCTCACACAAGCGGTGGAGGATGTGGCTTAATTCGAGGCTACGCGAAGAACCTTATCCTAGTCTTGACATGCATTTCTAACTCGGTGAAAGCCGGCGAGTGGGGCAACCCATAACTTGCACAGGTGCTGCATGGCTGTCGTCAGCTCGTGTCGTGAGATGTCGCGTTAAGTCCCTTAACGAGCGAAACCCTTGTCCCTAGTTGCCAGCGGGTCATGCCGGGGACTCTAGCGAGACTGCCGGTGTTAAACCGGAGGAAGGTGGGGATGACGTCAAGTCCTCATGGCCTTTATGACTAGGGCTGCACACGTCCTACAATGGCGCGTACAAAGGGACGCAAACTCGCGAGAGCAAGCAAATCCCAAAAAACGCGCCCCAGTTCGGATTGCAGGCTGCAACCCGCCTGCATGAAGCCGGAATCGCTAGTAATCGCGGGTCAGCATACCGCGGTGAATGTGTTCCTGAGCCTTGTACACACCGCCCGTCAAGCCACGAAAGTGGGGGGCATCCGAAGTCGCCGAGCTAACCCGCAAGGGAGCAGGCGCCGAAGATGAACTCCGCGATTGGGACTAAGTCGTAACAAGGTAGCCGTAGGGGAACCTGCGGCTGGATCACCTCCTTTCTAAGGAATCCCAGTCGATAACGAGTGAATTGTTTCTCACGAAACAACCGCTCGCGCACGACGGACATTCGTGTCCGGATTGCAATCGACTGACAAAAACTGTGGAGATAGTCTCTGTGTTGGTCTGATTTCGCACTCGGCGGCGCAAGTCGCCGTGTGCCTAAAATGGAATTCCGCTCGATTCGCCGTCGACTTCGGCCGGCGCGAGATCGGGCAACTACCGAGTTGACTAGATAGACCCCTCGTGGTTCGCAAGAACCGCGAGGGGTTTTTTTGTTTGCGCAGCGGTGCAAGCTTATGATTAGAAAGTATTAGACACGTTGACCATGGCGAGTCGTTCAATGCTACCGAGAATGTATCCCGCATGCTGTTGTTTGATGCTGATGTTGATGCTACGCGGAGTTTCGACGGCGGAGGAGCGCGTCTATTTTTCTCGCGGTTCACTGGGGGACAAGAAAACGTCGCCACGCTCGGATCTGTTTTCCATGCGTCCGGACGGAACGGATTTGAAACAGCTAACAAACACTGACGAATTGGAATTTGATCCAACCATATCTCAAGATGGTAAGTTCCTTGCTTTTTCATCCGTCAGGATGTCAAAGGACGAGATGGTAGGAAGGATTTGCGTAACAAACGCGGAAGGTGAGGGGCGAGTTTGCTTGAGCCACGAGAACGGGTATGCAACCAATCCGGCATGGTCTCCAGATGGTCAACGACTCACGTATGCTGCGATCCGGATGATTGGCTTGCGATCAAAGATTGGTTTGGCTCCGAAATCGAGCATCCGCGTCATGAACCGTGATGGAAGCAATGACCGCGACGTTGGAGAAGGAATCATCCCACAATGGTCGAGCGATGGTAAGCGCATCGTGCACGGCAAATGGCCTGATAAGTCGATCACCCAATACATAATTGACCTCGACGATGGCAATTCACGACCGTTTATCGAAGGTGGTGGTTTTGCAACGTGGTCGCCGGATGGCGAGCGAATTGCCTACACGGGAATCGGCGCCGAATCAAATATCGACCTGATAGTGATGAATGCTGATGGTACCAATCGATTGCAGTTAACGAAAACAGAGGTCGCTGAGCTGGGACCGCGGTGGTCCAAGGATGGCAAACGCATCTTTTTTGCTTCCCTACCAATTCGCGATGGCAAGCGGCGGCCATTGGAATCGGAAATCTATTCCGTCGGAATCGACGGACGCGGTGAGAAGCGGCTGACCAACAATGACGAGGCGGACTTCTTACTTGGGGGCTCTTCTTTGATGGAGGAATTCGATTTCTCGTCGCTTTTCAATCGCAAGTGAAAACGAGCGAATCGTCGGGTAATCTGGCTGCTTCTCGTTCGACATTCTTAGGGCGGCTGCCAATTTCCCTGACAGTAAGCGGAGGTTTTCATGCGCGCGTTATTGGTTCTTTCAGTCGTGCTTGTTGCCGTAATTCCCGTTGCGGTTTTGGCCATCGGAATTGACGCTGAAGCGCCGGTTGCGAAACCGAAGCTGACGAAAGCCCGCGTTGAGCGGCTGGAGAAGCAAGTCGCCGATCTGGCGTCGCGAATGCCAGTGCTGCAAAAGATGCTGGACGATGCGCAGGCAGAGCTACGCCATGGAGCACCGCCGCCGGCAATGATGCCGATTGACGCCGTCGAGTCGTTCAAGGCAGACCCGAAGAAGGCGATCACCGTCGAATTCGGCGTTCAGCCGATCGGAGTTCACAGCGGGCTTGTGCGTGTCGGCGACGATCCGACTCCGCCAATCGTTCTTACGTGGGACAACTTTCTGCCGGGCGGCGGTACGTTTTCGGCCATCGTGCCAGGCCGCGTGTATCGGCAGCTTGCCGACTTTCCGAGCCAGACGCTGATCGATGAGCTCGCCGCAGGTGAAGGCTCGGCGAACTCACTTCGTCGCCGCATCGCGCGGCACATCGAGGCCAACGGAGTGCGAATCATCGGCCTGGTGGAGAAACAGGACGACAACTACGTGATCCGTGTTCATGAACTCGGCCAGGTGATTACGTACCTCAAGAACTCCGGGCGACTGGGTTTACAGGATTAAGGCGAATTCGTCGACTGCGGCAGCGTTTTTGCAAGGGCGGCGGGCGTCCCGTTTCAACACCGCTCTAGGGAGAATCGCCATGAAAGCTCTCGCCCGCTCGTCGTCTTGGGTTATTGCCGGTTCCATCCTTGCTTCGTGTTTGGTGCTTGCGCTGATGTTTGGCCAGCCGTCGCAGGGGGAAGTGCCCTCTACCGGTTCAGGCCGATACCAATTCGTCGTCGCGGGCGAGCGGGGCAACGCCGTGTACGTTTTTGAACCCGCAACCGGCCAATGCTGGTACCGCGAAACGAACCCTGCTATTAAGGCGTGGACCGACATGGGTTCGCCGACGATCCGCAGTCAACGAGGGGAATTGCCCGCAGAGCTACAGCCGTAACGGCTGCCCTGTGGAAAATGCGCAAGAAAAGCAGCATTGCATGCAAATTGTCGAATGGGGCTTTATGTACTGAACATTCGGCTGCCATTTTTTCAGAATCGCGCATTGATTTCCTAGACTCACCAATTTCTAGTTTCTACATGTCACTCGCTTCTCGAATCGTCGGGAGCGGCGTGTTCCACCGGCAACCCCGGCAGCGGCAGATTCAAGAAATTTCCCTTCGGCGTGTACAAGGCGAGCAGGTAATAACCGAGCGTCAGGCCGAGCAGACCGGAAATCAGATAACCAGTTACCGCGATGATCCAGCCTCGCGTGTCGCGGCGCATTTGCGCAGGTGCGGTTCCGCTTGTCGGCGGCAACTCATTCTCAGGCGCGACACCGGCAGCGGGCGGCAGTTCGGCTTCCACGTCCGCCACTGCTGCCTCTTCGGCGTCGGCTTCGTCCAAGACTTCATCAAGCATCGACTCGAACGCGTCAAAACCCTTCTTTTCATCGAGCACTTTGCGCCATTTTTCGCACGCCTTCGTCGGAGAGCCCGCGTTCGTGCTCGAGTTGAATCGCCACTTTGCGGTCGGTGCCCGGCACGTTGGCGTGGACCGACAGCCGCCCGTTCGTGCCGTACTCGTAGTTCACGTAAATCGGCCAGCCGCGCGGCAGGTCGCCTGGCAGGTGCCGCATCACAGCACGGCCAATTCGGGAGCATTGCTGCGGGTCGCTGTTCTCGCCTTCCAACACCTGCACGACGACGGTCCGCTGGCCTTCTTCCTTCGTGACAAATTTGTAGCGCACGCGCGCCGGCAGCGGAGTGTTCCGGGGGATGAGCACCACGTTTTCACGGCGATACGTGCGCTGGTCGATGCCCTCGATCCCCAGGCTGTGGGCGTTCACGTCCGTGACGGTGAATGTGGGGCCAGACACCGTCATAGTGTCGGGCACCACTGTCGCCTTCATTGGAGCAGCAACTGTTGGCGGCAGGGGCGTTAAGGGTTGCGGCTTCACCGGCGCGGTCTGACGCTCGCCGCGCGGCTGGAGCGATCGGCGCGGCGTGCGCGGCCGCTGACGCACCGCGAGGCGCCTCTTGGCGGCTTGGCTGCTCGCGCCGGCTCAGCGGCATCGTCAGGATCATCCGGCTCAAACTCAATTGCCTCATCGTCGGCAGTCGAGCGCATGGTCTTTGCGCCGGTTGGCGAAGTTGTGGGATCGACGCCGGAGCTCGCGCCCGCGCGCGGTCTCTTGCCCCACATTTCCTCTGAACCGATATGCAGGTCATCATCCCCCATCGTAGTCTGAAAGTGTCCCCCTTTCGACAGAAGGTATCCGGCGAAAAGCGCCGCTCCGCGAGCCACCGCTTCGTCGGGATGCACGGAACGGTCGGGACGCTTGCCGGAGCGTCGTTCGAGCATCCGCGCGACCATGGGCATTCGCGTCGCTCCGCCAACCAACAGGAGGCGGTCGATCTGGTTCCACGTCACGCGCGCCGCGGCCAGGACGTGTCGCGTCGTAAGCGCTGTGCGTTCCAAGAGTGGCTCAGTCAGGTCTTCGAATTGCGCAACCGTGATTGAGACCTCATCCGATTTGCCGCCGGTGCGAATCGTCACATTCGCCTTGCTACGAGTGGAGAGCGTTCGCTTGGCTTCTTCGACCGCCACCAATAATTCGGAAAGGGCGGCTGGATCTTTTCTCGGGTCCGGGCCGTGTTTCTCGGTGAATTCGTCTGCGACGTACTGCAACAACGCTTCGTCCCAGTCTCGACCTCCAAGACGCACATCGCCATCGGTGGCCAACGTTCGCACCTTGCCGGGCTCTAGCTCGATGACGGTTACATCGAACGTGCCTCCGCCGAGATCGTACACAAGCACTCGCATTGGCTCGGCTGCGTCGCCTGTGGGCGTGAGATAGCCAAGGCTCTCGCCAAACGACAGAGCAGCGGCGGTGGGCTCGTTGACGATGTCGAGCACGTCGATTCCGGCCATCTCGCCGGCCTGTGCCGTCGCGCGACGCCGCGCCTCGTCGAAGTAGGCGGGAACTGTGATCACCGTTTTGAAGCCGGCGCCGAGCTTTGCGACGGCTTCTGCGTTGAGCTCGCGCAGGATGCATGCCTGGATGACCTGCGCCGGCATCTTGCGGCCGCGAATCGGACGGCTGTAATGCGGCTCGCCCATGTCGCGCTTGGCGCATTCGGCCACGCAATCGGGTCGAAGGGCGGCGAACTTTTTGGCCACCTTGCCGACAATTACTTCGGCATCATCAAACAGCACGACGCTGGGCGTGAGGATTTCGCCGGCGGAATTGCGGACCATCGCCGAGCGGCCGCGATCGTCGAGATATGCGACGGCCGAGTAGGTCGTGCCGAGGTCGATGCCGACTGCGCCGGTTGAGTCATGCCCTTCATCGTACTTCAACCGCCGAGCGCCTACTGTTGATATTCCTTCAAAAAACCCTTGAAGAGGATCAAGTGCTCTTCCTCGTCGGCCAAGAGCCTGATGCACATATCCTGCGTGACGTAGTCATCCCCTTCGACGGCCGAGATGATTTTTTTGTACTCGGCGCAGGCAGCTTCCTCCGCTTTGATCACGGCCTTGATCACCGAAGTGATGTCGGTGGTCACCTTCGGCGGCTGTTCCTGCTGGCCGAATTTCAATCCGCTCGATCCATTGACGAAGCCGCCGAGCTGCTTCACGCGATTGGCAATCTGCTGCGCGTGCCCCAGTTCCGCCGGAATGTCGGCCGCGAGCGACTTTTTGATCTCTTCGGCGCGGACACCGTCCGGGTTGACGCTGTTCGCAAGGTAGTTCAACACGGTTTCCAACTCCATGTTGTAGGCCATCTTCAGCATCTCGATCACGTCGGCAGTACTTGAAGCCATGGGATCCTCCTCGGAGGTATAAAGTTCAAAGTCAACGTTCAAAGTTTACGCTTCGGCAAGTTCGTTGAGTCGTGCGAGCACTGCTTTGGCGTGGTCGCGCACTTCGCGCGAGGAATCGCCGGTGAGCGGCTCGACCGCGCCTCGCAACGGCGACAAGTCGGCAGTGTTATTCAATCGCGCCAACTCGGCGGCGCCGCGCAGCCCGTTGACGATTACGGTCACGCGTTTGCCCTCCTTGAATTCCTCCGGCTCCTGCCGCGTCGCCGCCACTTGTATTGGGTCGAGCATTTCAATGAGCACCGGCGCCGCGGCCGCATCTCCGCGCATCGCCAACCCCGTCGCGGCGTTGAACCGAACGCTCGGTTCTGCGTCGTAAAGCTGCTCCCGCAAACGGGGCGGCACGCGCTCGTCGTCGAGCGTTCCGAGCGCGAAAGTAGCCGCCTCGCGGACCTTGGTGTCTTTTTCTCGCGTCGCGTCGAGCACGGCATCGACCAGGCCTGGGTGCGTCAGGCTGTCGTTGTACTCGCGAGTGCGCGTGAGCGATAGTCGAGCGATTGATTCCAGCGCCGCCCGGCGAATATCCTGGTCGTCGTTGGTGCGCTCGGTTGTGGCGGCCTTCAGCAATGCCGGCACTACTTTCGGCGAGTGAAAGTAACCGAGCGCCGAAGCGAGATAGAATCGCAGGGCGAGCTCGGCCTTAATCCGCTCTTGGCGATCGAGTCCCTCGCTGGGCTTGGCGGCGTCCAGCGGCTGTGCCAGCTCGGCCAATAGCATATCGGCAATTTGCTCGGCGGCCTGCTCGTCCTGCTTCAACTCCAGGTTCCCGTCGCTGCGCAGAGCCTGCGACAGGTTGAATGCCGCACGCCAGCGGCTGGGACTGTCGCTTTGCAGCGATTCGACATAGGCTTGGGCGTCGTTGCCCATCTGCGCAAGCCAATGGAATGTTAGCCATACCAGCACGATCAACATTACGATCAGGCCCGGGATGACGAACAACTGGACCAGGAACCGAGCGCTGGGTGGTTCGACCGGAGGAAGCGCCTGAGGAGCCGCGGCGCGGTTTGGATTCGTGGTTTCCGACATGCAAGGGTCGCAATCGAGATGAATTTACCTCCTAAAGTTTAGGAACCATCCCCACTCCGTCAACCGCCCTGCATTCGCGACTGCTACTGCTGCAACCGAAGTCAACGCCGCATGCTGTTTCTTGACCTCACGCTCGACTCGCCCCCGGAAAACCTGGCTCTCGACGAAGCACTGCTCTTAGACGCCGAGGAGCACCAGGCTCCGCGTGAAGTCGTAAGAATCTGGGAATCGCCGCCAACGTTTGTCGTGCTTGGCTCCTCCTCGCGGTATGAAGTTGAGGCGAAGGTGGCGAATTGCCAGCGCGATGGCGTGCCGATCCTGCGGCGTGCAAGCGGCGGCGCGGCAATCGTCACCGGTCGCGGCTGCCTGATGTATGGCGTGCTGCTCGACTTTGGGCGCTCGCCACATCTGCGGCTCATCGACCAGGCGCACCGGCATGTGCTTGGGCTGCTTGTCGAGGCCATCTCAAAACGAGTGGCAGGCGTGGAGCACGTAGGTACGAGCGATCTCGCGATCGCGGGCCGCAAGTTCTCTGGCAACAGCATACGCTGCAAGCGCGAGCATGGGCTATATCACGGCACGCTCTTGTATGATTTTCCGCTGGCGTGCATCGCGGAGTACCTCGGAACGCCGCCGCGACAGCCGGACTACCGTCGGGGCCGCTCGCACGAGGCCTTCGTGACGAATCTGTCGGTGGCGCGCGAAGAATTAGTCGCCGCGGTCCGCGAAGCATTCTCGGCACGCGAGGCGCTTGCCGCTTGGCCTCGCGAGCGCCACGCGACAGCTCGTGCTCGAAAAATACGGGCGCGACGACTGGACTCGGCGGCTTTAAGAGCCGTCGCCGTCCGGATGGAAGTGTGACGATGAGTCAGTCCCGGCTTGCCGACGAGTTCTGCACGATAGCGGCATCACGCAACGCTGAGTAGATATCCAGCCCCTGTCGCAACAGATCCTCAATTTGGTCCGGCTCAACCAACTTGTCCTTTCGATAGACCAACAACACACCCTCGCCGGCTTCGACTGTGATCTTTCGGTCGAGCAAGCTAGGTAGTCGCCGGCCAAACGTCTCGACGGCGCCGCAATAGTCAATCAGGCGATAACCGCTTGGCAATCGTGCAGATGTCGCCACCCGCTCGCGGAATCTACCAATCAGCCTGTCAAACCACCGCGGGGAAGTAATGCGATCGGCGGGTGGTCGAGGTCGGATGACTTGACGACGAACACCGTTTGCCGGGATGCGGGTCCCTCCGAATTTGGCTTGACGCACTCGAAGTCAAAGATCACCACCCGGGTTTGGCCAACCGGCGCCTCCATGACATTTGTGTACTTCCGCGCCGACTGATTGCGCAAGTTGAAATGACTCGGACCAACCGAACACACTCTCGCGCGAGCTCTCGCGAAATGAGAATTGCAACCCTTCCGCGGCGTGCTTCATCTCCGCGCACCGCTTCCGCTGCCAATGGCAAAACAAAGCGATATCGCGAAATCCGAGGATAATAATTGAGGCCAACGCCAAACCGAAAAACGCAAGCGGGCTGTTGTCCACGCCGAATGTGAACGCCGCCATGATCAGCGCAGCCGAGCACCGTCGGAAAGACTTCAATCATCCACAGCGGTACGTGACGCCGCGCCATGGTTGACATAGAGAATCGCCCTTGGGCCGGGTTGCACTACTCCTCTACAACCCTACCTTGCGACCGAGAAACGGGAAGCAAACCGCCCGCACGCTGGCACTTACCGATTATCGCGGCCCCTGGACCCTCGTCCCTACGCCTGCGCCGCGACCCCTTTGCTTTCGGCGGCTTCCGCTTCGCGGAGGACCTCGTCAACTTCGCGCCGGTTAGCGGCATAGACGACAGCGCTGACCAGTGCCGTTGCCACGGTCAGCACCCGGAAACCCAGCACCACGAGCAAGCCTTGCCCCGCGCTTGAGCCACCGACGTGGCGATAAAGGAATTCCAGCGCAAACTCCATCGCGCAAGTCCATAGCCTGGCAGCGGAAGCATCGCGGTCAACATCGACACGGGTACAATCATGAAGTGTCGGGCGAGCGTCGGCGGGTCGCTGAGCAATGCGGTGCCTGTGGCCCAGATCGTGAAGACCAAAAGCGACTGCACCACGATGCCTAGCAGCACCGAAACAGCGACAACGCCGAGCCGGCGACGATACATCTGCATCGCCCCGGCCAATGGCCGTAGCACATTGCCGATTGTCGGCAGCCGTCCGAGCCAATCGACGAACGTAGTTCCTCGCGGTCCGGCGACAACCAAGAGCAGAACGAATCCGATCGATGCCGCAGCCGTGCAAGCAAGGATTGTTTGATAGAGGGCCGCGACAATCGGCGTGACCGGTCCGCCACTTGTGCGGCTGAAAACGATCGCTGTGGAGGCCAGAAGCAATAGTGCGTACAAGCCGATCACGCGATCGACGATCACTGTCGCAAACGCTTCGATGCGCCGGCCGGGCTGCTCTCGCGCGACGAAAAACGCCTTGAGCAGATCGCCACCGACGGCGCCGAGCGAGACAAACGTGAGCAGGTAACCGAGGAAGCCGAGCCGAACCGCGTCGTTCCAGCGAAAGGGGACATCCAGCGCCGGACGAGCCAGTACCAGCGCACGATCGTCAACAAGTGCGCGGACAAATAGAGGGCAAAGGCCAGCATCAACAGCGGCCAATTCTTTGGCCCTGCCCAAACATCGGACCAGGATTCCTGGCGGCTGATGTCGTAGATCAGATAGACGACGATGGCCAGCGGAAACAGCCAGCGGAGGATGGTCGTAATGTTGCGATTCAAGTTGGCCCTTCCGTAGCCGCGGATAGCTCGCGCGTTGCGGCATACCGCATGTGGCGCGGGCATGAGAATGGAAAGATTAGGAAGTTGCCGCCGGTCGAGCAACGGGAAGTTGCGGCGGACAAAGTGAGTGCCAATCGAGTCTGACACCACATATAGCGCGGAGCCGTCCTTGACATGAAAATCGTTGAGTGATAGGGTTTTTCTTTCCGCACTTGAGGCGGCGGATTGCGTAAAATAGGTCGATCTCGGAACGGAATCATTGCCCACACTTCGCGTTGACGCGACTTGATGGGGGATTAGCTCAATTGGGAGAGCGTCTGGCTGGCAGCCAGAAGGTCAGGGGTTCAAATCCCCTATCCTCCACTCGCAACTTTTTTGCTTCGGTCAACGCGAAAACGCTATGTTTTTGCGACATTTTGGGGCTACGAGCCCGCTTTTCGCAGCGGCTCGTAAGCTACGTTTGTTTGGGTTTTCTCGGCAAATCGCCGGTGAATTTACTTCGCCCAAACACGCGCATGTCGCCTCAACCCAATCCTACCGTGACCGCGAGTGGCTTTGCGCGTCTGATGCCGCGGAAAGCGCGAGTTGTGCTGGCAGCGTTTATCGTGACTGCGGCCGCGTTGGTGGCAGTCACGGTCTCGCCGCTTAAGAGCGGATTTGCCGACCAACCCAGCCGCGGTGTGAGCGACATCGATCTGTTTTTGATGCACGTAGCGATGGTCCGCTCGGGCGGCGATTACTACGAATCGGCCAAGCTGGAAATGGAATCGCGCGGTTACCCCACGCGAAGCGTCTTTAACTGGCGAACGCCGCTGCCGATCTGGTTGGTGGCCCAGTTGCCAAGTAACTGCGCCGGAATCGTAATCACGTCGGTGCTTGGCATCTGCGTTCTGATGCTTGCCTGCGTGGCTGTAGCGCGCGAGGGGGGATTGGGCCGCGCGGGATTGTGCCTCATTTGTCTCAGCGGCGCGGTGATGCCCGCAATGCTGAAGGGCGCATTCATCATGCCCGAGGTCTGGTCGGGCCTGTTTGTAGGGCTGTCGCTTTGTTTCTATGCATTTGAACGGCGAGCGGCCGGCGTGCTGTTTGGAATCGTCGCGTTGTTCTTCCGTGAGCTGGCCGCGCCGTACTGTCTCGTCTGCTTTGCGCTGGCAGCGCTTGAGCGGCGTCGCGGCGAAGTATCGGGATGGATCGGCGGGTTTGCAGCGTACGCGGCGTTTTATGCGTGGCACATTTCGCAGGTATTGCCACTCATGTCGCCTGATGGGCTTGCTCACACTGGGACCTGGCTGCAATTCGGTGGTGCTGCGTTCATCCTATCGCTCGTGCAAATGAACGCTTACCTGCTGCTGTTGCCTCAATGGGTGACCGCACTTTTCCTGGCATTGGCGCTGGTTGGCTTTGCGGGTTGGCAAAGCGCTTGGGGCAAGCGAGCGGGATTCGCCGCGTGCGCGTATTTGGCCGCGTTTGGAATTGTCGGCTATGAATTCAACCAGTACTGGGGGTCGATGATCGCTCCGCTCTTAGCGTTTGGGGCGGCACAAGGCCCGCGGGCCGTGCTTGATCTCGTGAGGCGATCAACGATCCGCGCCTCAGGAATGCCGGAGAAGCTCAAGGCGTCTTATATCGCGTGACGTCAGGCGACTGTACGCGACCGCTGCGACTGTCATGGTTGTCGGAAATTGAGGAGGCAGTTCCATCGTCCGAATGGACTGCGGCCAACGCGTCTTCTGACTTCTTCTCGACTCCGGCTGTTGAATCCTGGGAAACTAGAGACTCGAGCACAGCCTTTGACCGGCGGCGGTGTACCCAAAACAAAAGCGCGCCGCCGATCAAAGCCAAAACCACCACAATGGTGAGCCCTTTCTCCGCTTTGCGAATCCACGCGAGGATATCCGGCCCGAAGTACCAGGCGAGGCCGTAAAAAAGCGTGACGACGATGGTGGCACAAACCAGGTCGGTGAGCAGGAACCGGCGGTAGGGATAGTGAAGGATTCCCGCGGTGAGATACATCGGTCCGCGGACACCCAGCATAAATCGTGAAGTGAACAGCACCATCCAGCCCTTGCGGCGGATCAACTCCTCAATTTTTTTCTCGCGCTCGGGTGTGAGAAATCCGATGAATCTCGGATGCTCACGAAGCACCGATTTGCCGAAGCGATATCCGATGAAGTACATGATGCTGTCGCCGATAATGCAGCCGAACAAACAGGCTGCAAGCCCTAGCCAGAAATTCATCGCTCCGTCGGCGGCCCACACACCGGCGGCGATGATGCCCACTTCTTCGGGGATCGGTAGCCCGCAGCCCGTGAGAATCAGAAAGATGATGACCCAAATGTACGACGCATCGCCCAGCAGGCCTTCGGCCGCGTCTGCCAGCAACGATGCGACGATTGGGGGCATGAGCTCCTCGTAGGTGGAGCTATTCTACCTTGTTTCACGAAACGCTAGAAACGGGAACGCGAGGCAATTGAGACAATCCAGCGCAAATGTCACGATCAATCGTGCCATTCAGTGCCACCGCAAATCTTCGTCGGCGATATTGAGCGTATCGACTTGGATCGACCCCGATTTGTTTCCCGGCGCGACGAAGATCAATCCGAGTTCGGGCCGCTGACGACAGAAATCCAACGCCCCGTCGCGGCCCATCACATAGCAGGCCGTGGAGACTGCATCGGCCTCTGCCGCAGTGGGAGCAAGCACGGTCGCCGACAGCGTACCCTCGGCTGGGCGGCCGGTGCGCGGATCGAGAATGTGCCCGTAACGCT
Source organism: Pirellulales bacterium (assembly GCA_963829655.1). GTDB lineage: Bacteria > Planctomycetota > Planctomycetia > Pirellulales > JALHPA01 > JBBDYH01. Next base: position 1,222,811 of record CAWHJG010000002.1, on the reverse strand, counting down.
TTCCTTCACAAAGGAAGAATTGCGCGGCCGAGCCGGACGTCGCCAATGCACGGTCGAGCACGCGGACTTCGACGAGCCGTTGCCGGGGCCGCTCGGGGTGACGAACACCGATCCACCATCCTTCGCGAGCCGCTGCTTCGCCGGGGACAAAGTGGCCCCGCGACCCGCGCGCCAGCACGCTGCTTTGGCCGCCATGTAGCAAAAAATGGTCAATGGCATGCTCGCTCATTCGCTCGGCGCAGCGATCCAGCGCGTATCCCTTCCCAATGCTGCCGAGGTTGATCTCCATACCGGCGGTGAGAAATCGTACGGTGCGGCGATCGTGATCAAGGTCGAGATTTTCAGTGCCGACGCGGCTTTGGGTTTCGGCCAATTCGGCGTCGCTCGGCACTCTCCCCGCGTGGCAATGAAATCCCCATACTCTGGACAGCGGACCCGAGGTGAGGTCGTAAGCGCCTTGCGTTTCGCGATACAGTTCGATTCCGCGCTCAAGAACCGCAAATAACTGCGGCTCGACTTCGACCGGCTCGTCGAACGCGCGACCATTCAGTTCGCTGATCTCGCTGTCGTCACGGTAGACGGTCATCTGGCTTTCCAGCCGATCGATCAGGTCGAGCGCGTTGAGTGCTGCCGCAGAGCCGCTTGCGTATTGTCCGGCGTTGAGCAGCACTTCAAACTCGCAAGCCATTGCGCGCCGACCAATCCGCATCAGATACGAATCACCCGCGGCAGCATCGAATTCATCGCCCAGATGCGGTTCCGTGACAATGCGATCAACCAGCTCCTGGGCCGCCTGGACTGCCGCCTTTCCCTGCAAGAATTCGCGGCGGTTGGCGGGGCGAGAGGACATAAAAGTTCGGAATGCGGAGTGCGGAATTCGGAGCGGGACAATGGTCAATTATAGCGACGAGTCACGACCGCCCGCGCTGCCTAAATCGGCGGCTTGTTGAGCGTGGCATTTGCAAGAATAATTGGATCGGTTGATCACTCTTCGAGACTTGTGTTTTCCAATGCACAACGCCCGATCGCTGGTATTTTCTACGGTTGCAGCAGTCCTACTCGGCACGGTCGCTGGCGCGTGGGCACAGACCAAGGCCACCAAGCGGGCGCCGCCGCCAAAGTTTGACGCGAAGAAAGTCGAGCAGATTTTTTTTGCCGATGCTCGCAAGGAGCTGAAGGGGCCTCGGCCAAGCGGCGGTGCCACTGTAAACACGACCGCCAACACAAATTCATCGTCGGCCAACAATGTTACCGCCGATCCGACAACCAAGGTCGAAACGACCGGCGGCCCGCTTGCCTGGTCGAAGTTGATTTCAGCGGAAACCCTGGTGGACGAGATTAAGAGTTACCAACCACTGTTGGCGGAAAAAGTCAAAACGCCCGGCATCTTTAAGAGCAGCAATCAGGACGCGCGGCGGTACTTCAGCGTGCTGGCGACAATGTTCGCTATCACCGCCCAATACGACGGCGAAGTGCGCTGGAAGAGCCAGGCGGCGGCAGCACGTGAGATCTTTGCCAAGGCGGGCTACAACGCGAAGGCCGGCGACGACCGGACGTTTAACGAATCGAAGCAGCGGACCGAGGATCTGGCCGGCATGCTGCGGGGCGAGAGCATCCAGCCGCCGGCGAACATCGAGCCGAACCCCGACTTCGCCAAGCAGGTGGCGGGGCGCGCGATGTTGATGCGGCGCCTCGAGGAGGCCTTTGATAAGCGGCTAAAAGGTTGGACGGGAAATCCCGACGAATTTAATAAGAATCTCAACGCCGTCAGGCACGAGGCCGAGATCGTCGCGGCGCTCTCACAGGTGATCCTGCACACCAGTTATGTCGATTCGGACAGCGAGGACTACCAAGGTTACGCCTCATCAATGCAGAAGGGCGCGCTTGCGATCGTCGAGGCAACCAGGCAGAAGAACGCCGAGCAGGCGCGAGCAGCCGCCGGCCAGATAAGCAAGGCGTGCACCAGTTGTCACGGCGACTTTCGGTAGGCGCTCGTTTTCGCCAGAGGTGTAGTGGTCGCAAGGCAAACTTGCCGTTGCTAGTTTGACATGCCGGGCTGCGCGATAAAGCACAGTACCGGGATTACAAACGACGCGTAGCCGAGCAACGTTCGCGCGGTTCCAAGCTCGATGTTGTCGTCGGCAGTCGGAGGATGATCCGTGCCGATCAACGTCACGATGATCACCATCAGCGACCACGTGTAGTTGTCGGCGAGAATCATGGCGGCAATCGCCGCGATGAGAAATCCCCGTGCGATATAGTGCGCCCGCTTGCCGGCGAGTGCGTACAAGATGTGCCCGCCGTCAAGTTGGCTCACCGGCATCATGTTCAGGCCGGTCACGAGCATGCCAACCCAACCAGCTTGATAGAGTGCGTTGATGCCGACCTCGGACCCTGGCGGTGCGTCTGGATGCATCCAGCGCAGCAGGATTTCGGCCAAGAGTGGATCGCCGACCACCCCTAGGCTGGAGCCGGGCACGCCCACTTCGCCGTGAGCGATCCCTAGGCACAACACCGGGATTGCCACCACCAGACCTGCCAGCGGACCCGCGATGCCGATATCAAAAAGCTGGCGGCGATTCGCGCGGCTCGAATCCATGGCGATCACCGCACCCATCGTGCCGGTGAACAGGAATGGAAACGGGATAAACATGGGATAGCTCGCGGGCACCCTGATAGCGCAGCGTCATCAAGAAGTGCCCCATTTCGTGGGCAAGCAGGATCGCCATGACGCAAACCATATACGTGAGGCCATCTTGCCAGCGTGCGTCAATCCATTTCGATGTTGCGCCATCGATCGTCAGAAAGTCCAATCGCCAGGCATGCACGCCGCTCATGAACGTCGTGAAACAGGTAGCCAGGAAAAGCACGAGCGGCAGCAACCAGCGACGTCGCGGCTGCGCAAGCAGCACTTCGTCGATCGTTAGCGGCAAAGCGGTCGGTTCGTGGTATGACGGCGCGGCGGGCGATGCCGCCGCTGCCATCTGGCTTGGAACCGTCACCGCTTCGTCGGGCGGCAACGGCGCTTCGTAATCGGGAATGATGTTGGAAGGCGTCTCGTGGTTCATTTGGTCAACATACCAAGTAGCCGCCGCGCGGTGCAGCCGATAATAGGCGGCCCATCCACCTGCGGCGACATCGGGGTACAAGAGACGAAAGACGCCCCTCAGTAGATCTCGATGCTCTTGACCGAATTGCCGCCGGAGAGCCGTGCGCCGGTCAGGCAGCGCTCAGCGCTGCGGGCCAAATCAGAAGCCGCGAAATTCTTTGGGGGTGTCGCCACGCTGGACACTCCCACGCTGAGCGTAGTCGTTGCGGAACTATCGGACGAATGTGCGGCGGTAATCGCACGACCGCGCTCCAAGAGCTCGTTGGCCAGACTGACCGCCTGCCGGCGGTCACAATTGGGAAGGACGACCGCGAACTGGATCTCGCGCGTTTGCACGCAAGCCGAATGTGGATGATCGACCGCGCGGCAAACGCTTCCGACCGCTTGCACAATGCGCTCGGCGCCGAGACCGCCGTGGCTGACGAGAATTGTGTCGTAGTGGTCGATTTCGACCAAAAGCAGGCTCAGCGGAGCGCGATAATTTCGGCACGTCGCGACCGCGGCCGTCAATCGACCGATCAGGCCGGGGTCGAAACCCGTCTCGGTGACGGAAGGTCGTCGCTGTGCAACAGCCACGGGCGCATTGGCCGAGAACAGCGCGTCGGCCAGCGCTTGCGCCGATTTGACCGACGCCGGTGGGGCCTCGTTTTGGGAGTTCGCGGCAACGGTGGGTTTGGCGGGCACCCAGGGTTCGGTAGAGCGGCCGCTCGTGGGTCTCACTGTGAATTTCTTCAGTGCGCTCGAGAGCCGACCGATCTCGGCCAGTAGTTCGGTCTCGCGGCCGGATATGTAATCGGGCCGGGGCCGAATTAGTTCCCCGGCTACTTCCTCAGCGACCGTTGAGAGCCGATCGTATGCGGTGGACAGCACCTCGTCATACTGCTTTCCTTCGGGTAACTCCAACGAGAGCACTTCGGCGAGCTGGTCAACTTTTTCCTGGAGCGTGCCGACTAGAGGCTGTATTTGCAGATCGGTTAGCTGGCGGTATTGACGAGCAACATCGAGCAGCTCCGGCAATAAATCGACGCGATTCTCCGCCAGCACGCTGGCCAACAGATCGGCAAGATGGACGATCTGCGCGATGCACTGGTCTTCGGCCGGCAATTGTGCGATGCGGTTTCGGTCGTTGCCGCTGGCCGTGATCGAGACCAGCTCGTTCGGCAGCGACCACCGTTCCAATAGCCGGGCGCCAAGCGTGTAGTGGTCGAAGCCCAGCGCTTCGGTTTCGGCAGCCGCCAGGCTGTGCGACTTTGCCAGCGCCAATCGATGAAGTCGGCGTACGAGTCACGCAATTGCTGCAAGAGCGCCAGCATCCCGAGATCCTGGAGCAATCCGGCGATAAATGCCTCGTCGCCCGGCAGGTTCCAAATACCGCGGCTCAGTTCTCGCGCTGCGATCTGCTTTTATCAGGGCGCGATGCCAGTAGCGACGAAGGATGTCGCCATTGACGTTCAGAAATAACGTTTCGGGCAGGCTGAAGCCCAGCACCAGCAGTTTCAGTGGGTTGGTTCCCAACAAGGCCAGCGCCTGGTTGAGATCGGTAATCTCGCGACTCATGCCGAACAGCGAGCTGTTGACGACGCGAAGAATCTTCGTCGTCAGCGCGGGGTCGTTCTCGATGCACTCCTTTAGTGCGCAGGTCAACGTTCGGCGACTCGGTAAGCTGCAACACGCGGACGGCGACCGCCGGAAGCGTGTAAAGCTCGCCGCAGCGGGCAACCATTCGGTCGAGCGCGGAGTGCGAATCCATAACCTTCGATACAACCGGTACTACGCGAACTGTCGCGCCTGGCAAGAAGGGCCGCAAAAGCCCGTTGCAACTGTAGCTTGCGATTACACGGTCCAACCGCCCAAATGCCGCTGGAAAGGCTCGCCGAACGCCGCGGAGTGCCGTCAAGCGGCCGGTTGCGGCGGCGGGAGCTGGACGGTCGGCTAGGAGTGACGAAGCTCTGCCAACTCCTTCTCGACCGAGGCGATTTCTGACTCAAGCCGCTTCACCTCGGCAGCGTCATCCATCTGTTTCTTTGCGCCGGCGAGCTGTAGCCGCAGCTTCTGTAGCTTCGGTTGCAGCACCTCGATCCGTTTCTTGGCCTTTTTGTCCATCGATTTCTCCGGCTAGCTGAAGTCATCCGATAGCGCCGCATGGACGGCGGACTGTTGCCCGCCAGCGCTTGGATCGGTCGGGCCAACGTGGGTCAATCGCATGATGCCGGAGATGGCCACCACCGCGAGCGCCATTGCCAGATTGATATTCAACCAAAACTTCCCGTTGTCGCGGATCTTTTGAGTGCCCGGGCTGCGGCCAGTCAAGATGCTTGCCAAGGCAAAGATCGCCAGCGCCAAGAGAAACTTAATCCCAAACAACATCTGGTAGAGGGTGTGATACTCCTCGCGCCATTCCGGCCCCCACCCCTTGCTCGCGCAAAAAAAGCACAAAGTTGATCAGCCCCGTCACAAGCAGAAACAGGATCGAAAGCTGCACCAGCCGCGCAAACCGGCGGCGCACTGCATCGTGGAAGCCGGCGCGTTGCGATTCGGGTAGTTGTTCGATTGCGGGCCAGAGTGCGAATCGCGCAAAGATGCTACCACCTACCGCGGTGATTGCCGCCAGGATATGCAGCAGCCGCAACACGAACGCAAGCCAATCGATTTCCATTTCGCAAATCTCCGCGACGGCACGAGAGCAATGTGCAAGATCGTAGGCCGCCGCATGCGATGTGTCCAGGGGATGATTACGACCGGTCGCGTTCGTGCTCGCGTTGCACCAGTTCAATCGCCTCGTCGCGCGTTTGAATCTCCGCATCAAGCTGCGCATCGCGAGCCAATCGCAACAGACGAGCGTACGCCTTGCCTTGTGGAATCCCCAACTGAATCAGATCTTCCCCTGTGATCAAAGGCGGCGGATTGAGCTGAGCGGAAGGCAACGCCAGCTTCAAGCGGCAAAATTCCACGTCGTCGCGCTGAGCCAAGCCAACATTCGCGGCTGTGTCGGTCATGGTCAAAAGCTCCGCCGCGCCATCGTGCACAAGCACTGGCTGTAGACGCGACCAAGGTTGTGCCGCTGCGCCGGCAAGCGCGTGTTGGTTTTCCAGAAGCCAATCGGTGCGATCGGCTTCCTCATTCGACAGCCGCCATCGCGCGGCAACGCGGTGTGCAATATTGCTCCCCGCTCTAGTCCGGTCATCGCCTTCGGCCGACAGCAACACAGCTAACGCGAGCGGAAAACTGGGTTCGACCAGCGCGTCGAGCATGGTCAGCGTTTTCGTCCGATTGCCGTGCTCCCGCAGCTTGGGCACCGCCTCCGGCAGCACCATTTCCAGCAGACCCGTCTCCAAGAGCAACTCGACCGCGCGGCGGCGTCCGCTGCGCAAGCATCATTCGCATCTCGTTGGCGATTCGCTCGGCGCTGACCGCCGTAATCTCACGCGCCATGGAGCAAATCGCTTCGAACGTGGCCGGCTCAATCGAAAAACCGAAGAAAGCCGCGAACCTCACGGCACGCAGCAACCGCAATTTGTCTTCGGTGAAGCGCTCGTGCGGACTGCCAATCGCTCGAACGATACCCTGGCGCAGGTCGTCCTGACCGCCGACGTAGTCCAGCACCTTCCTCGTAACCGGATCGAAGAACATTCCGTTGATGCTGAAGTCGCGGCGTAACGCGTCTTCGCGCGCGTTGGTAAAACGAACGGCATCCGGGCGGCGTCCATCGCTGTAGCTTACATCCTCGCGGAACGTGGCGACCTCGATCTGGCCCGCGCCGCGCGGTCCAACCACGGCGATCACGCCGAAAGCCGCGCCCAAGGGCAAGCGTTTTGCGGCTGCGACCAAATAGATTCTGAATCTCCTCTGGCACGGCTGAAGTGGCCACATCGTAGTCTTTTGGCGACCGTCCCATGAGGTGATCGCGCACGCATCCGCCCGCCCAGAAGGCCTCGTACCCGGCGGCGCGCAACTGGCGAACCACGTCCAGTGCAAAGGCCTGCTGCTTGTCGGCGTTGATTTCAGACATTCGGCACTTACCCGGCGGCTAATACGCCCGGCATCTCGCGATGCGGTTCTCCGCGGCAGAGCCGGTCGATGCTTTGATTGACAAGCTCGATCGCACGCCGACGCACCGCATCGTTCCAGGGGAACACATGCTCGCTGGCGTCCTGTAAGAAATGAAGCACCAACTCTGCCGGAGGTTCGCCCAGCGCCTGCTCGGCAGCCAACCCGTAAGCGAGCATTTGAAGCTCGTACGCGGCCACCAGCTCATCGCGTTTGCCGTCCACCGTTCGGTTGGTTTTGTAGTCAATGACATGCCAGCGGCCGGATGCGTCTTGATATAGGCAGTCCAGGTATCCCTGCAAGTAACGCGAACCGTCGTCGCCTCCGTCGATCGGCCACCCGAGCAGGAATTCGACCTCGACAAGCAACTGGTTCGCCTGCGCCAGTTGACCCGCGCGCGGCGATTTCACGAACCGTTGGACAAGCGCGAGTGCTTCCTTGTGATCAACTTCCGCGGCCACACCCTGCTTTTCCGCGTACAGCTTGACGAGCCCCTGAAGATCGCGCGGGTTCTTCAAATCGACATTCGCGAGCACCGAGTGGACCAGCGTGCCCAGACCGAGTCGATCAATCGAAGCCGGTTCGTCCTCCGCGTCCGGCGAGCGAGCAAACATCGTCGCCGCCCGGGGTGTAACGAACCCGCTCAATCGCGACACCGAAAGACGCCGCTGCGCGGCATGATCGACCGCCACGGCCGGCACAAACGGCGTCGAAAGTGCGCGACCGGCGGCCGCCAACGTTTCGATCTCGTCCACAACGCCCCCCAGATCGACGCGCGTGTGTGGGGAATGCGGCGTCGTCGAAGTTACCGGCATCTGTTTGATCACGCGAATCCCCGGCGCGTCGTATCCCCGAGGTAACGCCGCCGTCAGTCTCCCGCTCTCCAAGTCGAACCGCTGCGCTAAGAGTTCTATCCACGGCCCGCATGGCTTCTCGAAGCTCTGTAGGCTGCTGGAGAGAATCAAGTAATCGGCCGCGCGCGTCGTCGCAACATACAACAGCCGTGTCTGTTCCTCCGCCTCTTCGTCGCCAGACATTAACTGGTGCAGCTTGAACCCGGAAAGCGCACCGGCCTGTGCGTGTTCCTTCGGCAGCCGAACCAGTGGCCCAAGCTGCGGATCGAAGGCAATCGAAGCATGCCCTCCCTGCGTGGTCCAGCCGACGTCCGGCACGATCACCACCGGGAATTCCAGCCCCTTCGCCTGATGGATGGTCATCAGCCGAACGACGTTCGTGGCCTCGGGCTGTGTTGCCGCCAGCGGCTCTTTCGGCTGTCGCACAACAAACTCCGAGAGTTGCACGATGAAGTCCGAAAGCCCCATCATCGCTCCCTGGTCGATCGCCCGCGCCTGCTGCACGAGCTTGCGCAGGTTCGCGAGTTTTCGCTCGCCCAAAAACTCGCCGAGCAGCGCGGCGTCGTAACCGGTGAGAGAAATCGCCTCGTTGATCAGTGCGGCCAGCGGCATGCGGTCCTTCTTTTTGCGCAGGTTGCTTAACACCTGGCGGGCAAAGCGCAGGCGAGCCTGCTGCTCGGCGCCGATCTCCGGCAGCGAGCGGCACAAATCGAAACCGGCAGCGAGTCCGCCGTGCTGCGCAAGCCAAAACAGCGTCTCGTCGTTGAGCGAAAAGAATGGGCTGCGCAGTACGCCCGCCAGGCTGATCTCGTCGGCAGGACAGGCCAGCGCCCGCAACAGGTTCAACAGATCAAAAATCTCCTGTTGCGCATAAAACGCGTGGCCGCCAACGAGATAGTAGTCGATCCCGTACGACCGCAGCGCTTCCTCATAGAACTGCACATTCGACAGCGCGCGAAACAGGATGGCGATATCACCCGCTTGAACTGGTCTGAAATCGCCCTGTCTTGGAGCAATGAACAGCGGCGACTCGTCGGAATCGTGCTCGCCGTCCAGCAGCCGCCGGATTCGCCTCGCGATCCATTCGGCCTCACGGCGACGGCGCGAGTCCGCGTCCTTGCCTTCCGCGGCGACGTCGGCGTCCGGCAGATTCTCGCCGGCATCGGCGCCGTCCTGGTTGCTCTCGGCGGAAGCCTGCGGGGGTAATGCCCACAAGAACTCGATCGCCGCTCCGGGATGTGTTTGCTCTCGATGCGGCGTCAACCGCTCGTATTCGTCCTTCTGCCCGAGCACTTCGCAGAACAGCGCGTTGACGAAATCCAGAATCGCCGGCTGGCTGCGGAAATTTTTAGTCAGCCCGAGCTTGCCGGTTTCCGGAGTCTCGTTGCGCAGCTTGCGAAACACGCTTGGATCGGCCCCGCGAAAGCGGTAGATCGATTGCTTGTAGTCGCCGACGAAGAACAGCTTGCCTTGGCGATGGTTGTCGCCGCAGAGGGCCTTGACCACGTCCACCTGCACCGGATCGGTATCCTGGCATTCATCGACCAATAACAGTGTGTTGGATCGCGCCAGACTCTCGCGAACCGATCGGTGCGCCGGATCGGTCAGCAGCCGCCGGGCTCGGATCAACAGGTCGTCGAAGTCCAAAACGCCTTGCTCGGTTTTAGCGGCGTCGTAAACCTCATCGACTTCGGCGGCCAGCCGCAAAAGCGCGGCGCCGGCCGTGGCGGAAGCTAGCGCCGCGGTTGCATCGAGCGTAATCGTTCCCGACAGCGACTTCACTTCGTCGCGCAACCTGTTGGCCAAATCGCGGAACTCATCATGCAAAGCCTCGCTCGGCCAATGCTTTGGGCCAGCGCCTTTCACGTACGCGTTTTGACGTATGGCTTCCAAATCCTCGGCCAGCCGCCTCGATTCCGCCAGCCCCGGCAATACCGCAAGCAACACCGCCTGGCGCTCGCGCATCTTCTCATTTTCGAACGTGCACTCCCGCAGGATTGCCAGCGCCTGCGCCTGCTTCCGTGCACGCGGCAAACTCCTGAATCAGCTTCGGCAGCACACGCGTGCGGTGATATTCTCCCCAAATCGCCACTAGCTCTTCGGGCGTCTTGGTCAACCAGTTGCTCAAATCTTGGGAACGGATCGCCCCATGTAAATCCATTAGTCGCTCGCGCAGCGTGCCAAGCCCGAAGGTGACCAGCAAGTCGAGCACGTCGGTATCGCGCGCGGCGAGCTTCGCGCAACAAATCGTCGATCAACTCGGCCAACAGCGTTTGGGCCTGCGCCGCCTCGAGCACGGCAAAGCGGGGATCGATCGCCGCTTCGACGGCGTGTGCCCGCAAGAGCGACGCGCAAAACGCATGAATTGTGCTCACACGAGCAGCGTCCAGCGATCGCAACAGCGCCAGCCAATAATCCCCCTGCTGCCGGCCGGCGCGCTTTGTCAGTCGCTCGTTGCATTTCGACCGTATCCGGTCGCGCATCTCGCGCACGGCGCGATCGGTGAAAGTAATCGCCACCAATTGGTCCAGGTCGCAAGGCGGCGCTTCGGCATCGCCCGGCTCCAGGTGCGAGAGGAATCGCTCGGTGAGGACAAACGTCTTGCCACAGCCGGCCCCGGACGAAAGCGAAACAGACACGTTGCGCGTCTCGATCGCGCGCCGCTGCTCATCGGTGAGATCCGATCGAGGCGTGTGTTTCGGTTTTTTCGAAGTAGTCGGCATTTGAATGCGAAAAAAACGCGTTGTGATTCCTACTTGTCACGCTCGGAGAGAACCGGCAACATCCAACTCTTTTCCAACGCGCGGACCGCCCCGACGCGGCACACCGTCTTGAATTCGCAGCGGCCGGTGCAGTCCTCGTCATCGCAATGCACCGGGAACTGCGCGCTTCGAACGGCGGTCACAATTCGCGCCACGCGGTCGATCAGTTCCGCTTTAAGTTGCTGCCACGTCGCGGTCGGACGAAGCGTACCGCCACTCTGCTCGTGAAACTTCAAAGAATGCTTCTCGCGATAGCCACCGTCCTTGACGTGCCAGTAGCCGCCGGCCCACGGCACGGCCTTCTCGCCGGCCAGAAGCAGGTCCTCGACCGCCATCGCGTACAGCGGCAGTTGCAGAATGGCGCTGCTCTCGATGTCCTTGAGCTGGTATTGGTTCGCGGTGCCGATCTTGTAATCGAGCACGTTGAACACGACCTTACCGCCGACCAGCCCCACGTCGAGTCGGTCGATTCTGCCCGATAGTCGCACCACCACATCGCCACACCGCAGCTCGTAGGCACTCGCGGTCGAAAGCGGATCGGTGTCACGATCTGACTCCGCCGCCACCGGACCAAACGAAACCTCGAAGTGTTTTGGGAGCAACGGACCGTCGCAATCGGTGAAGCCTCCGTCATACTTCCGGTGTTGTTCCAGATACTGATCGAGCCAGGCGGTGATCATTCGCGCGTCGAAATCGTCGAAGGCCGCGGCCAGGGGGCCGTCTGCGGCCGACGACTCCATCACCCCGGCGAGTTTCTCGGCAACCAATCGCTTGAACGATTCCTCGTCCTGCTGCGCAGGCGAGCAAGGGCCGGCCTCGGAATTGATTTGCCGATGGACGGCCGCCATGAGTTGGTGCACCCGGCGGCCGCGGCGAAGATGGTCGATCTCGAGCACCAAATCCTCGGGCTCGGCGAGGCCCAGCACGTGTTTGGCAAAAAACTTGAACGGGCAATAGGCGTAATCCTCCAATCGGCTCGTGCTCCAGCAATGCTCGTCGCCTAATCGCTCGGCCAGGCGCCGCTGCACGGCCTCGCCCAAAAAAACGCCCTCGAACGGCCCAAACTTGTCGCGCTTCGCACGCTGGCCGGTCATGCGCAGCGCGGCGAACAGGTTCGCATCGGACCCGTTTGTCAAATGGCTTGCGCCGTCGGCGGACAACAGCGCCGCCGCCAGCTTGCCATCCCCCAGAAGCGCGGGCCACGCCGGTCACCCGCAGATCGCGCAGGCAGGCCGGCGGTTTGTCACGCATCACCGGGCTCAGGCTCGGCTCGTCATGCCGTGCAATGGCCTTGTCGGCGAACAGCCGCTCCAGCTCGAGCAAGTACGGGCTGGGCGAAAGCGGTTGCGCCTTCTCGTCGAGAGCAGGGTAGCTCAGCGTCAGACGCCGCGTGGCGCGCGTGACCACTTCGTAGAACAACAGCATCTCCTGGCAGGCCCATTCGCGCCGATCGACGAATCGCAATCCGGCCTTGTTCATGTCGCGGCATTCAGCCGCGGAATAAAGATGGTGCTCGCCGAACGGCGCCGGAAACGACTTTTCCGACAACCCGGCGACAAACAGATACGGCACATCGAGCGTTCGCACGCTGGCGGCGCTGAGCACGCGGACGCGGCCGACGTCGTCGTTCGGCGGCGGCAGGTCCGTGGCGGTGGCGATCTCGTCGAGGCGGGCGATCAAATCGCCGCAGTGAAAACGGCGCGGTCCGCCCGTCAAGCTGCGTCTCCAACTGCTGGCTGGCGCTCAGGCCGTCGAGCAATCGCTGCCAGGCGACAGAATCGAACTGCGCCAACGGCGCGCCGCAATCGTCGGCGATCGCACGCAAGAGACCCAGCTCATCGGCCAGCCGCCGCAGTACCTTCACCCATTCTCCCGCGGTCGCTTCGCGCGGCAGCGCCGCAAGCGTTTCGCTCAGCCGCGAAAGAACCCCACAAGCGGCACGCGCCATATCGCGGTGCCGAACCCGCGCCGCGGGCGCATCGTCCGCAAGCTCAACGTTCGCCGATCGTTCGACCGCTCGCAAGATCGCTTCCCGCCGCCGCGGAATTTGCAGCCTGCGGACCATTCGCTCGTGCGCTCGTGCGATTGGCGGGCTGCCACTCGTCCCAAGACGGTTGCACGTAATTGTGCCCGAGCACGCACAATAGGCCGCGGAAGGTCCAATCGTCGGCGGCCAATTGCAACAGCGATCGCAACGCCGCGTAGATCGGCGCGCGGGCGAGCGGAAGCCGCGCCTCGATCGACGCGGGTATCCCAAACTCGCAAAACACTTCGTCCACCAGCGGCGCAACTTCGGCCGTCGAGCGGAACACAACCGCGATGTCCGACGGCCGCACGGCCGTGCCGGCGTCGCCTTCGACCAACAATTGCTTGATCTCACGCGCAACCGCTTCCAGCTCGCCCAACTGACCGCCGGCGGCAATGATCGCCACGCCTGCCGCGGCCGCTGCCGGTTTAATCTTGCGCGGGTCTTTGAACAGGTTTTGTTCGAGGTTCGCGAATGTACCGCTTACATGCTTCCCGTTCAGGGGCTGCACAATCTTCCGCTTCAAGCCCGGATGCCGGCGCTCCAGCTCCGCCAGCGTCGAGCGGCACTTCAGGAACAGGTCGCAGCGCTCGCCTCCGGCCTCGTCCCAGGGTAGCGTGATGAGCATTTCCGTCGCTCGGCCGGCAAGAATCTCGAGGATCTCATGCTGCGTTCGCGTGAAGTCCGTGAAGCCGTCCACCACGACCGTGGTCACGGCGTCGAAGGGCGCCATCTCGCCGCGCTGCATCCGCTCTCGGGCCGACCAGAACCGCCCCTCCGCGTCGTAAAGCTGGTGCTCGTTCAAAAGGTGCTGATACGCGTCGTACAACTCGGCCAGCTCGCGGTCCTTCACCGCGCGGCCGGGCCGAGCACATACGGCGGTAAGCTCGTCGGGCCAGATTTCCTGCCGCTTGAGGTCGGAAAATAAACCCGCCACAAGATCAATCAGCCCGGGCTTGTCGGCGATCGATGCGAAATGCACCAATCTTCCAGCCGACCTGCGGTCATCGATCAGCCGGCGGATAATTTGGCGCTTTCCGGCTGCGTCGATCGAGCGGGTGACCAACGGCGAAGCCTGGATGACGGCCTCGGCAAATTGGGCAAATGTGAAGCAGTTTGGCTTCAGGCAGGCGCGAATCCGCGGTTCTCCAGGCTCATGCTCGGCCTGCCAATTGCCGACCAGCCGAGCGCGAACCTCGTCCGCCGCTCGATGGGTGGGGGCCAACCACAGTCCGCGGCCGATTTCGCGGCCGGCGAGCACCCGGCGGTATAGCGAAACGAGTTGCGTTGTTTTGCCGCTGCGTGCGGGTCCGAGAAGTACCGAAACCTTGGCTTCCATCCGTGATTTTCGCAAAAAGGGACTGGCTCCGAGCCAACGATACGACTTGTTGCTCCGCAAGATTTGGCGGTGAGGTGCCTGTCCCTCTTTTGCCGCCCGTTTGTGCCAAAAACAGCCGCAACCAGTATAATTGTTTACAGGCAAGAAGGGGACTGCTCCGGGGCTCATTTGATCCGGAGTTCAAGCCGCGGCATTCGGCGAAGTGCCTGTCCTCCTTTTGAACCCGCGTCACCCCTTCGGAATCCACCTTTCGTCATTCGGCATTCGTCATTCGGGCTTCGGAATTCGGATTTGACCCCAATAATCTGTTTGACATCCGTGCGCCGGAACTATAAATTACTCTGCATATCTCGAAAGTCCGGCAACTCTGCCGGCCGAGGGGGATTCAAACTTTTAGCCGAGCTGAAACGGACCGAGGCAGCGGTATGTAAGCCGCTATTTCTCATCCTTTCTTTTTTCCCAGGAGGATTTTATGTCCCGAAGAAGTCGAAACCGAGGTTTCACCCTCGTGGAATTGCTGGTGGTCATCGCCATCATCGGCATCCTGGTAGCGTTGTTGCTGCCGGCGATCAACGCGGCCCGCGCCGCGGCACAACGAAACGCCTGCACCAACAACATCCGTCAGTTGGCGATCGCGGTGAACAACTACATGGATTCGTACAAGAAGATGCCGGCGATCTGCCGTGAAGGGCAGAACGACGCTCGGCAGCTCAAGGCGGCGGCTCAAACGCTTTGTGCCACGCCCGGTCTCAACGGCCCCATCGCCAACAACAACGGCACCGACTACAGCTTCCTGGTCCGGTCTGTTGCCGTACGTTGAGGAAGGGAACCTGTACAACGAGATCTCGTCGAAGTCCGCCAAGTTTCAAAAGCAGATTTACGACAACGCGATCCGCATCAACCTGAACAACGCGCAGGTGCATCCGATCGTGGTCGAGGTCGCGACGTTCCGCTGCCCGGGCTACGGCGGCGACACGTTTCACACGAACGATCCGAATAACCATGCGTTCAACGGCCTGACGACTCTGCCGAACAACGGCAAGGACAAGGTCGTGGTCAACAACTACGTAACGTTCGCCGGAACGCACCACGAGTGCCTCGCGTTTCCAAGCGTGAGCGGTCAGCCGCCGCCGAACGGAGCGATCATCGCTGGCAAGGCCTCGACGATCGCGGGTCTCCGCGACGGCGTGTCGAAGACGCTGATCCTGACCGAGTCGAAGGATTGGAAGAACGCGTCCTGGTACGATGCCGCTTCTTCGTGGGTAGTCTGCGCCTGGCCGGGAGCGCCCAGTCCGGTGTATGCCCAGGGTCAATGGACCGCCAACACCACGGGTAACCCGCCGACGCAATCGGCGATCAACGTTGGCCCGTTGGCCGGAACGAACACGCCGCTGTACTGGGATACCACACCGACGCCCGCCCAACAGCGTCGATACGGTCCGAGCAGCGATCACGGCGGCGACGTGGTGATGCATGCCTTCGGCGACGCGGGAACGCGCCCGCTGACGGCCGACATCGACATCCGCGTGTACTGTGCGCTGGTGAGCCGCAACGGCAACGAAACCAACATCCCGGCCGAATTGCTGCAAACGCAGTAAAACGTCTGGTTTGTTAATCTGCTAGTTCTAAACGGCCGGGTCTCTCGATCCGGCCGTTTTTTTGTTTCGCGGCTTCACGTTTAATATTTCGCGCCAAGTCGCCAAGCCGCAGAGACGCAAAGAGCTCGATTCACTCCGGTAGGTTGTTTACGACACGCGAGATGCCGTCTTTGAGCATCGCTTCGCCAAAATTAATAAGCAGGCCAAGTCGCTTATTGGCTAGCCGCAAGTAGGTAAGAAGTATCTTGGAATGAACTTTTTCAATTCCTTCAATTGACTTGATCTCGAAAATCACTTTGTCCTCGACGAGCAGGTCGAGTCAGAAGGCTTCCTCGAACGTAATCGAGTCATAGACCACATCGATCGGTTCTTGACGCCTGCAAGACAAGCCGCGCTTCTTCAGCTCGTGAAGCAAAACGACCTCGTAAACAGTTTCAAGCAATCCGGGCCCCAGCTCCTTATGAACCTTGATTGCTGCATCGACCACGATTGCCGCGATTTCAGTTTTCTGTTTTACCATCGACCATAATTGCTTTGCTGTCTTTGCGACTTCGCGGCTTGGCGTCTTTGCGTGAGATATACACGCCTTACACTTTGGCGTCTTTGCGTGAGACATTTTCTGACTCTCTACGACCCTACACCGCGCCAACCCCGCGGTCGAACGCGTCCTGGTCGCGGCGATAAAGCGAGAGCGTCGATTCGAACAAGGGCGCGGGGATCCGCCACGCCGGGTCTTCCTCGGTGTGCGCGTTGCAATGCGCGACCAACACCCGGTACATGAACTTGAACAGGTTCCGCGGCACGCGCAAGCTGCGGAGCGCGTCGATCAACTGCCGTTCGGAGATCGATTCGTCCAGCAAATCTCGTAGCGTGGGTCCGCGCGACCCCGCGCGTGACGGCGACGCTGCGTTGGTGCACGCGCGAATTCGCGCATTGGCCACGTCGTACAGCGCCTCGCCGGTCCATTCCAACGACGGAATCATGTTCTGCTTGTCGAGCCGCGAGCGCTGATAGAACTCGCGCTCCTCGCGCTCGACAAACCGCCACAGCTCGATGGGCAACAGGAGCTTGAAACCTAGGCCCGGGTGTTTGAGGAACTTGTTGTCGAGCATCGGCCAGAGCAGGGCCCGCATCTGCTCGGCCGCGCCGTTGACCAGGTACGGCTCGTCCACACGATCGACGAGGATCAGAATGCCGTTGTACTTGAGCGAGCGCAACACGCCCTGAAACTTGGTCAACAGCTCGTAGCGATCGTCCGTGCGTTCCTTGTTCGGCAGCGGCTGGCTGGCGATCTCGGCGCCGGTGAAATTCATCAGCACCTGGCGGAGCGAGTTGGTTTCGCGGTTGCCGACGCGGATGTTCCGCTGGATCGCGAAGGCGTTCCAGAACCACTTCCACGCGCGCCACAGCCGCGGCCCCCACCCGGCGGCGACGAGCAAATACGGCCAGGGCGTGATCAACCAGTCCCAGGCGCTCGTACTGTATGCCGACGACGATAGCCAGAATGGCCACAAGCACGGTGACGCCGATCCCGAGCGCAAGGTCCCAATACGCCTTCCAGTTGGAGAATCGCAGCGTGCGGCGGAGCCGGTGCCAGCGGCTCTTGGCGGTCTCGGCCAACGACTGGTCGTAACACGCCGCCAGCAACAACAGATCGCGCGACTGGTGGCGGTCGAGCGTCGGCGGATTCGTGGCCAGCGGCTCGTCGCCCGCGAGGATGCGATCGACGAGCTTGGTGACGCCCAGCGACAGGATCGCGTCCATGTGGTCCCACAGCTTCCATTCGGCGAGCATCCGATCGGCGCGCTGACGCCGCCGGCTGAGCTTGTCGCGAAAGCGATCGAGGAACGGATTGAAGTCGTCGTACTCGATCATGAACAGCCGCTGGTCGGGGTGCTGGCGATTGTATTCCTCCAGGTGCCGCGAGATTTGCAGCCGCAGCGCCGTCTTGCCCGCCCCCTTCTCGCCAAACACCACGGCCGTGCTGGGGTCGGCCGGGTTCCCGTAGATCTTGTCCCACGTCGGGTGATAAACGCTGGCGATGCAGTGTTCCTTGAATACCGGGTCGGTCTGCGCATCTTCCTCGGCAAAGGGATTAGCGCGGATGCCGTGGTGTTCGAGGAAGGTCTGGATCTTCATGAAGGAGATGAGGGGATGAGGAGGGAGATGAGGGGATGAGGAGGGAGATGGGGTGATGGAGAGTGAGAAGACACCGAAGTCTCACGACTTCGGCTACGTCAGTAGCGAGGCACCGATGAGTCAATCTCCAGCGACCATTGTTCGATCCCGCCGGTCATGTTTTGCACGTTGGCAAAGCCTTGTTCGCGGAGCCATTTGGTCACGCGTAGGCTGCGGCCGCCGCGGTGACAATGGACGACAATATGCCGCTGGCGGAATGGCTCCAATTCACCGATGCGATCCTGAATCTCGCTCATCGGCAAAAGCCTGGCGGCCGCGATGTGCGCGGTGGCATGCTCGTCCGCCTCGCGGCAATCGAGCAGCAACAGGTCTTCGCCGCGGTCGAGCATTCCTTGCACGGTGCGGACGTCGGTTTCAAGAGGTGGCGGTGCGTCGGCCATGGCGGTTCTCCTCGTTTTCCTGGATCATACGCCAGCCGCGACGCGCGGTCGAGGCGGCGCTATTCGCCGCCGCATGTGCCGCCGTCCGAATTGAATGGCTCGCGACGCGAGAGTGCGCCGGCGATCTGTCGCGGCAGCTCGCGCCCTTCGATCTCTTCCAAAGGCTGCGGAAGGGCCATCCGCCAGTTGGGCCACTGGTCGATGGTGCCCGGCATATTGGGCCGTTCCTGGACAAGTATCGCATCGTCGAGCGTGGCCGTAATGACCAGCGACGGCGCTTCGGCCAACAGCCGGTGCACGGTCAAGCTCACTGTTTCCGCCGGCGCGTCGGCGGCCAGGCCGGTCTGCTCCATCACGCGCTCTTTGACCGCATAAGTCGTGCGTCGATCGGGTTTGAGGCCGATACTTTCCTGGCTGGCGTGATCGCTCATGGTCCACAACCCGGCGACAGTGAACAGGTCATGCGTGGTCACGGCAGCCATCGAGCGATCGGGGAATTCGCTCGGACATTCCTTCTCCAGCCACAGCAGTCGATACGAGAGCATCTGATGGTCCATCAGGCGCGGCGCGTCGGTTCTTCGACGGTGCCGAGGTCTTCGGCCACAATGAACGCACCCGCGCGATGTGCCTCCAATGCGATGATGTCCAGGAAGTCCTTCGCCGGGTATCGCACATAGGTGCCTTCCGCGGCATTGCAGCCGCCGGGGACCCAGAACAGTCGAAACAGGCCGAGCGCGTGATCGATCCGCAAACCATGAGCGGAAGTCAGGCCCATGCGCATGGTTTCGATGAACGGCTCGTACCAGGCCTGCTGGAGCTTGTGTGGTACGAACGGCGGCAGGCCCCAACATTGTCCCCAAGGATTGTGCATATCCGGGGGCGCCGCCACGCTCATGTCGCCGGCCAGCAGGTCTTGCCAGACCCAGGCGTCGGCGCCGCCGGGATCAAAGCCGACCGCGAGGTCCTGCATGATGTTCAATTCACTCGCAGCGTCGGCCAGTTGCAATTCGAGCAACCACTGCAGCCAGGTATGAAAGCCAACGCGGACGGCGTGCCGACGCCGATGCTCGGCGACCGCACCGCTAGCGGGATGGCGGTATTGCTCCGGCCACAGTCGGTAGTCGCGGCCGAATTCCTCGGCCAAAGCGCAGAATGTGGCGAACTCCTCGAGCGTTTGCAAGTGCTCTTGCTGGAATAGCTCGAACCGGTCATCGCCCGAAAAGCTTGCAAAGATTCGCTCGAGCCCTTGGCGCTTGAGCCGCCAGACCGCGTCCCTGTCGATCAGACGGTTATTATTTAGGGCACGTCCGGCGTTTACTAGCGGCTCCAATTCGGCCGCGATCGCCAAAGCGCCGGGAACATCCTCGATGCGCAGGTAAATCGGATTGCGGTACCGCCGGCTCGTAGGGTAGTACGGGCTTGGCTCCTGTGGTTCAACGGGCGCCACCGCGTGCAGCGGGTTGATCATGACGAGCGAGGCGCCCAACGATTTTGACCAGCGGCCAATCGCACGCAAATCGGCCAGATCGCCTATTCCCCAGCTCTCGCATGACCGCGCTGCATAGAGCTGCACGCCCCAGCCCCATTGTTTTGCACGCGGCAACGGACACTTACTGGGGCTGACGATCACGCGCACCGGCGTGTCGTCGCCGTCGCCAATAAATTCGTGATAACCCAGCGGCAGGTCTGGCGGCAGCGACTGGTCGATTGCAAGCACCGCGCCGTCTTCCAGACGCAGCTCGCCGCGAGCGTGCCATAACGTTTCGCCGGGGTGAATCACCTTGACCGGCGACGGAGGGGGGGCGGGTGCGTCGCCGGCGTCCATGGCGGCGCGAATAGCTTGAATCGTTTTCTGCGGGGCGGGACGAACGATCTCGAACGCGTCGGTGTATTGGCGGTCAATTCCCCAGGCGTCTGTTTGCATGGTTGACTCCGTCCAATCGCCAAGGAACCCGCCTATCGCTTACTTCCGCAGATCCAAACACACGAGATCGCCCGCGGAATTACGGCAATAAATACGCCCGCGAGCCAGGGCCGGCGGCGTCCAGCAGGTACCGTCCAACACTTTGGCGCGTGAAATTTGCTGGTAGCCTTCGGTTGTGGCGTTGGCCGTGGCTAGCTCGCCATCGTCGCTGAGGACGATCAGCGTGTCGCCGGCTGCTAACACTGTGCCGCAGCCGAAGCCGCGCTCTTGCCAGTGCACTTCGCCTGTGGCGAAATCCATGCACACCAGCGCACATCGGCTGGCTTGATGACTCTGCCCATCGATGCCGTAGAGTGTCTTTCCGACAAGCACCGCATTCGCCATGTGGGCGCGATGCTTTCGATGCTCGTACACTTTTTCGAGCTTGCCATTTACCAGCGCCGCCAGCAAGCAACCTTTTCCGTAGCCCGTTGAGATAAACAGTGTGTCGCCCTTAGCCGTCGGGGTGCAGGCGTGAGTGGCAAAGTTGGTCTCCCACTTGAGCTTGTCCACTTCCTTGCCTGTGGCGAGCTGGACGACCATCAGGTAGTCGTTGTTCAGGCCGGCGATCAGCGGCTCGCTACCCTCGGGCTCAAACAGCACCGGCGAACCGTAGCCCGGCCGGTATTCGTTGGTCTTCCATATCAGCTCGCCGGTTTCTTTGTTCAACGCGCACGTGCGGCCGGCCTCGATCACGAGTTTTTCGCGCACCACCAGCGGCGAACACGCGAAGCCCCACTCGGGCATTTTCACATCGAGCAATTCCTGAAGATGCGCCTGCCAAACGATGTGACCGTCTTTCGCGCGGAACGCGAACAGGTGCCCTTCCTTGCTCAGCGTGTAAACGCGATCTCCATCCACAGTGGGCGTGCAAGCCGGCCCACCGTCGTGCAGATTATCGACGAGCTTGCAGGCGTAGCTATATTTCCAAATCACGTCGCCGGATTCGGAATTGAAACACCACACGGTGTCTACGCCGTCGCGATGTCCCATCGTGAACGCGCGACCGTCGGCAATGCTGACCGAGCTGAATCCGATACCGAGTGACGCGGTCCAGAGTTGCTTGGGGCCATCCGCCGGCCATTGCGGGTTCCAATCGGTTTCGCGCGAGCGACCGTCGCCGTGCGGGCCGCGCCAGACAGGCCAGTCGCCGGCGGCAATCGTTTCATCCACGGGTCGGAGGAGGGTCGCGCCGTTTGAATCTCTGGCAGCGCGCTCGGCCGCGGCAAGTGAAGCGTCGGACGGTGACGAGCCGCCTTCCGCAGCCTACGATCACAATGAGAATCAGCGGCAGTGCATAACAGCGGCGCTTCATGACCATTGGAAGCCGATCGACAACGAGCCAACAAAAAAGGGCCACGCGCATGAGTGACCCTTGTTTTACCTGGGGTGAATTTACTTAGGCACAAGCACGCAGGTAATTCGCTTTCCTTGCTGCTGAGGCGGCGATTCCACCTTGCTTATCTCTTCCAACTGCTTGAGCACGTTGTTGATCAGCTTCCGCCCTTCATCAACGTGCGCAATCTCGCGCCCGCGAAACACGACAGACACGATCACCTTGTCCTTGTGCGTCAAGAAGCCGCGCGCCTGGTTGAGCTTGAAGTCGATGTCGTGCTCGCCAGTCTTGGGCCGGAAGCGGATCTCCTTGATCTTGCTTTGGTGAGCGTGCGACTTGCCGTGTTTTTTCTTTTGCTGGTACTTGAACTTGCCGAAATCCATGATTCGGCAGACCGGCGGCCGTTCGTTCGGGGCCACCTCGACCAGATCTAGATCCAACTCTCGAGCAGTCGCCATGGCCTGTTCCGTGGGGATCACCCCAAGCTGTGAGCCATCGGCCCCAATGACACGTATCGGCGAAATGCGAATTTGCTCGTTGATGCGCTGTGAACGTTCCAGAGCTGGCCACCCTCCTTTCGATTAAACACGAAAACCCAAGGCCCGCGTGCTCGGCTTGCCGCCGGTCGAGGCCTTACAAGGCATGAGTATCGGCGATGCGGCGGGGGCACGTCAACGGGGAGTGGACGCGGCCCTCGAGCCTACCCAAAGGCTAGCACTTGCCGGAGTTGAATGTACGGCGGTTCTGGGGTTTGGGCTGTCAGCGGCTCGGCCGAGTAAGAAGTTGTCGCCGGAAGGGTAATTCTAATCAAGCCAAAAACAGACCAGAAATTGCAGTACGGTGCAGGATTCGCAACGCGAACCGTACGCGCAACCTGGTCGAACCAATGCAAAGGATCAGAACATGCTCCGTATTCGTAGGGCGGCAGATCGCGGCCACTTCAACCATGGCTGGCTCGACACTTACCACACATTCTCGTTTGCCGATTACTACGATCCGGCGAACATGAGCTTCCGCGCGCTGCGAGTGATGAACGAGGACCGCGTCGCGCCGGGCCAGGGTTTTGGGATGCACGGTCACCGCGATATGGAGATTGTCACGTACGTGCTTGAAGGCGCGCTGGAACACCGCGACAGCCTCGGCACCGGCGAAGTGTTGCGACCGGGAGAGTTTCAGCGGATGTCGGCCGGCACCGGAATTCGGCACAGCGAGTTCAATCCGTCGGCGACCGACGCGGTGCATTTGTATCAAATCTGGCTTTTGCCCGAGCGGCAGGGACTTGAGCCAAGCTATGAGCAGAGGGCGATTGACTTATCGGAAAGTCGTGGGCGAATGCGAGTGGTAGCTAGCCGCGACGGCCGCGAGGGCTCATTGACCATTCATGCCGATGCGGCGATTTATGTGGCCACAGTCGCGGGCAACGAAGTTGTGCATCACGCCGTCGCGCCGGGCCGGCATGCATGGTTGCAAGTCCTTCGCGGCTCGGTCGAGGTCAACGGCGAGACGCTTGACACCAGCGACGGCGCCGCGGTGAGCGAGGGGGCAGATTTACGGATCCGCGCGGCCAGCGATGCCGAGATCATGCTGTTCGATTTGGCTTGATCTTGCGCGGGGCTACGTAACTCTGCAAATAAAGCACTTCAAGTACTCCGTCTCCAAACACGTGGCGTTGACTGGGTGGTCTGGAGCGGCGCCGCGTTGTTCGAGCACTTGAATCTGTCGCCCGGTACGCTGGGCGACGCCCGAGAGCGTGTGCAGAAAGTCCTCGCGCATCACGTGCCCTGAGCAACTGCAGGTGACGAGAGTCCCGCCAGGTTCGAGCGCCAACACCCCCATGAGGTTGATGCGATGATAAGCGGCGAGCGCATCGTCGAGGCTGGCTCGGCTGCGTGCAAACTTTGGTGGATCAAGGATTACGACGCCGAACCGCTCTCTGCCGGCGACGAGTTGGTCGAGCGTTTCAAACGCATCGCCAGCCTGAAAACGGATATTGGCAATACCGTTCAGCTCGGCGTTGGCCCGCGCTAGCCGAAGCGCCCGTTCGCTGCTATCGACGGCCAGAACCTCGTGAGCGCCGCCGAGAATGGACGCTGACAAGGCAAAACCGCCACTGTAGCAAAACATGTCCAGCACGCGTCGATCGCGACAGTACGCCGCGGCCGCGCGGTGGTTCTCGCGCTGATCCACGTAGAAACCGGTCTTCTGCCCCGCCGTTAGATCAACGCCATAACGGATACCGTGTTCAGTAATAAATGCCGCACCTTCGGGTGGTTCGCCCCAATACAGACCTTCGGCAACATGAGCACCTTCATTCTGCGTCACCCCGCGCTCGTTTCGGATCACAATCCCGCGCGGCTTGAGAAGATCGACTAGGATTGCGGCGATCATCGGCATTCGCTGGGCGATTGCCAACGCGGTCGGCTGAACCGCCAGGTAATCGGCATACCGATCGACGATCAGCCCGCTCAGCCCATCCGCCTCGCTGAACACCACGCGACAGGCCTCGGCAGGCTCCAAATAACCCAGTTCACGTCGAAAGGCAACAGCCGCCTCGATCCGGCGTCGCCAAAACGCCTCGTCAAGCGCCTCGGCGGAGTCCCACGTATAAAGCCGCACTCGAATTCGGCTGCGGCCGCTAAACAGACCGCGCGCAATGAACTTGCCCTTCTCTGAAACCAGATCGATCACATCCCCGTCGGCGGGTGTTCCCTCGACCCGCGCCACCGCCGAATCGAGCACCCATGGATGTCGCCCAAAGAATGGCCGTGCCTTGCGTGGTTTGAGGATCGCGTGTGCGGCGGCCATTCCCGATGCGATCTCGCGCGGCAAACCTGGAGGAGGCGAAAAGACATCGGAGAGTGATTGCTCGGACATGACCGATTGCCGGCATTGAGACGCGGCTCAACCGTTGTGTGGAAGCGCACAACCAAGAGTGATTGTAAGCGCGGATCGACGAGGCTGCGAGCCACGCAGTCGTTTGAGCAAAAGAAAAACGGCCCGCAGCACGCTTGGTCGCCTTCAGGATGGAGCGACGTAGCGTGCCGCGAGCCGTGTGTGAGGGCTCAGGAGTTGACTGTGTGACCCAGGTTTAGTTCGAGTACACCGGACCGGGATTGATCGGCGTCGTGATCACCGGGGCGCCAAACCCTGGCGTACCGCAGCCTGGATCTTCCGCGACCGGGGCGTAGGTGGTCATCGGCGCGACGGTCGTCATCGGCCCGCAGGCGCCAGTCGGGCAGGTCGGCGTCGGGCAGGCGGGGTACACCGGCATCGCGACGGCCGTCGGCGTCCGGCGACACCAATCCCATCTGCAAAGGTCGCGGCAGCAGTTACAACCGGCGGCCGAGGCCAACATCAGGACGGCCGGCAAAACCAAGAACTTCTTCATCGCAAGGTTCCTTCGACAACTGGTGTCGGCGAGTCAGGTGGGAGCGAGGTTGCCAATTGTAGTAACGAGGCGGGCCGGCGGTGGTCCGGCGAGCCGCGAAAACCAGGGCAAGTCGCCCGATTATGGTGGGCCGAGCAACTCTACACCGCACTTCGTGATGTGCAAACGCAACACGATATTTTTTTGAACGTCGCTGTTGCAAAGCGACAACACCGCCGAATTCAATGCTCGCGCCGGTTGTGACGATCGTGGCGGAAATGGTCGTCAAGCTGTGTAATGCGGAGGACTGCGGCCGCAAGTGCCAGTGCGACTCCCGTAAATCGCCACTCATGAGTCGGCCGGAAAGTACAATTGGGATTGCAACTCGGCGGCCCCATTTTGATTTCTCAACACCTTGCCTGACTGCTCATGATTCGCTCCAACGGCGTTGCGCGGCGCGTTTCGACTCAGCTTTCCATCTTTGCCTTCTTGATTGCCACAGGGATAGTGGCGGGCACGGTGCGTTCGCCGATTGCAAGCGCAGCCGAGGCCACGATCACCCCGGCCTCGTCGCTTAAAGCCAAATCGGTATCCAGCGCAACCTCGGCAACCTCAGTCGCGCACACGTGTGATGCCAATTGCAACTGTGCCGTGCGCCCATTCGATCAAGTTTGGGTATTAAGTACACGAAGACTTGGTTGTCCGGGCTGCACAATTGCGGATCCGCCGGCAATTGCCGTGATGAAACGGACAGCGGAACAAGGGTGGACGGGATCGTCGCTGGAGGAGTTTTTTGCGACCGATGATCCATGCATGCCAACTTGTATTGCAATCCACGGCAACCAGGTCGATTCCGGCGAGGCATTCCGTCAAGGGATGTTGGCGTATTGCCGTTTGATCGCTTGCTTTCCCGACCGGCGGCCGGTGCGATTTGTGATCTGGTCGTGGCCCAGCCAAAAGATGCACGGTATCCTGCAAGATGTGCGCATCAAGGCCGCGCGCACGCCGGTCGAGAGCAAGTACCTAGGGTGGGTGCTGAATCGCATTAATCCGGAGACGCAAGTCAGTCTGGTTGGTTTCAGCTATGGAGCGCGGATCGCAACCGGTGCGATGCACATGGTCGCGGGCGGTACGCTGAATGGCTGCACCCTCCCCAATATTGAGCCGGGCCGCATTCGATATCGGGTTGTGCTGCTTGCGGCAGCAATGGATAGCCACTGGCTGGCCGACGGGGCCCATCACGGCCGTGCGTTGGACGCCGTCGAAAGCATGCTCTTGATCAACAACTGTTGCGACAAAATCTTGATGCGCTATCGCTTCATTGATCGCTCGAAAAGTCGCGAAGCACTTGGCTACGAAGGGCTTGAGGGATACTCATCGCGATACGCAAAAGTTCGTCAGATGGACGCCTGCGGCGATGTTGGTCACTACCACAACTGGGATAGTTACTTCAATTCACGGCGATTGACTGTCGCTATGCAGCCCTACGCCTGGCCAGAAAATTGCACGGACGAAGGAGCGAAGTAGGGCAGGCGGCGCGTTTCAAACCTCCTTGAGACGTCGCGAAATCTCCTCAATCGCCTGCATGTTGGCCAAGCCGTCCTCGGCGGGCTCCGGCAACTCGCCGCGACGAATCCCTTCGCAGAACGCCTTTACTTGCTCGGCATATTGGTCCGCGACCGGAAACGATAAGTGCTCTGTACTGTCGCCGTGACGAAACATCAGCTCGCTGGCGGCCTCTGGCAACACGCCGCCCGGAAATTCAATCGCCCCCTTGGTGCCGACCAACTCAATCCGATTGCGGTACGGACATTCGAAGCTGTGATCGATCAGCCCCAGAACGCCGCCGGTGAACCGCATCAGGATTCCGCTGGTCATGTCCACGCCGGTTGAATGTCGCCGTGTCCAGCCGGACACTTCCACCGGCTGCGAGCGCGCAAACAGCCGTGCGGCATTCACGCCGTAACAACCAATATCGAACAAAGCGCCACCGCCGCGTGCGGGGTCCAAACGCCAGTCGTTGCGGTCGATCTCGAACGAGAAGTCCATTTTAACTAACCGCAAGTCCCCTAGATGTCCTTCGTCAATCATCTGGCGTGCACGAGCCACGCGCGGATGGTGCCTCCACATGAATGCTTCCATCAGCATCACCCCATAGCGGCGGCAGGCCGCAACGATCTGCGCGGCTTCGTCCACGGTTCGCGCCAGCGGCTTTTCGCAAAGTACGTGCTTGCCCGCGGCGGCGGCCTGTATTACGTACTTCGCGTGCAGTTCGTTGGGAAGCGGTATGTAGACGGCATCGATTGCCGGGTCCGCCAAAAGCCCCTCGTACGACCCGAAGTGCTGTGGAATCGCGAACTCCCCTGCCCACGAGCGCGCCACGTCGGCCTGCCGGCTGGCGATGGCAGCCAATTCGGCAGCCGCCCGATGACCGTATTCCCGCGATCATCCCTCGGCGACAAATGCGAGCACAACCAAGAATCCCGAACTGAATCATTTCAATCGAACCATGCTGTAATGGTCACGAGTGCCAGTGTTGTTAAGATGAGATCATGAGCGAATCACTTGCCTATCGCAACGGCCAGTTCATTCCCGCCGACCAGCTTGTAGTACCGGTTACCGACGCCGGGTTTGTGCTCGGCGCGACGGTCACCGAACAACTGCGGACCTTTCACGGGCGGTTATTTCGACCCCAAGAGCACTTTCAGCGTCTCGCCCGATCGCTGGAAATCGTAGGCGTGTCGCTACCGCTGCCGGCAGAGGAATTGGTCCGCGATGCAGAACATCTGGCAGCCAAAAACCACCGGCTGATCGAGGACGACGACGACCAGGGGTTATGCGTGTTTGTTACGCCCGGGCCGTACGCGGCCATGGCGGAAGGGCGCGGGGGCGGGCCTCTAGTCGCGATGCACAGCTATCGATTACCGTTTCAGCTTTGGGCAGAGTATTACACCAAAGGCTGCCGGCTGGCGACGACAAGCGTTCGCCAAGTCTCTGAACATTCTTGGCCCGCCGAACTCAAATGTCGTAGCCGGATGCACTATTATCTGGCCGACCGCGACGCGCGCGCGATCGATCCATCCGCTCGCGCACTGTTGCTCGATGAGAGCGGACTCGTCAGTGAAACTTCAACGGCCAATGTGGTTGCTTACCAACGAAATCGCGGCCTGATTTCACCTCCACTTTCCCGCATCCTGCACGGCATCAGCCTGCAGGTGGCGCGTGAACTCGCCGCCTCGATCGGCCTTTCCTTCGAAGAAGCCGAATTCACTCTGGACGAACTGCTGGCCGCTGACGAAGTGATGCTGACAAGCACGCCAAATTGTCTGTTACCAGTAAAGGCAATAAACGGGCGCGAAATCGGCTGCGGGAGCCCGGGTGAGGTTTACGGCCGGCTGCTGCGCGCTTGGAGCGAGCACGTGGGACTCGACATTGCGGCGCAAGCACGGAAGATCGCAAATCTCCATCCCTGCAGTGCTCCCTCCGCATCACCTAAATAGTTGCCTGCAAATCGGTTATCGCGCACGTTGACCGTGCAAACCCGACCTGATAGGATGTGGAACTCCCCTTCGATGATCGGTCCATCGTCGGGTGGCAACCACGGCGCCTGCCTTGCGCATTCGGGCGAGCGTATCTTCAAGTGCCGGTTGCGGTTGTGATTCGTTTCTGACCGTGTCCGTCCCAGTGAACGCCGGACATCCGTGCGCATGTTTGCCGCGGGACATTGCCGGTGTGCCTAGTTTAAGGAGTTATTGTGGCCACTCTCAGCGCCAAGGAATTGATTGAAGCGGGCGTCCACTTTGGACACCGCGCCAGCCGGTGGAATCCCAAGATGCGGCCCTATATTCATGGTCGCCGCAATCTGATCCACATCATCGACATCAAAGAAACGCTCCGCGGTCTGTTGCGAGCGAAAAAGTATCTGCGTCAAGTCGCCGCCGCGGACAAGCTCGTGCTGTTCGTAGGCACCAAGCGCCAGGCACAAGACACGCTGGAGCGCGAATGCCAGCGCTGCGGAATGCCTTATGCCGCCGACCGGTGGCTTGGCGGCACGCTGACGAACTTCCGCACCATCCGCAGCCGCCTCACGCGATTGGAAGAGCTCGAAAAGCTGATGGGCTCCGACGAGTTCAACGCCTACAGCAAGAAAATGCAGGCGGCGTTGAAGCGCGAACATCGCAAGATGTATCGCAACCTCAACGGCATCCGCCTGCTCAACCGCCCTCCGGAATGCATGGTGATCATCGATCCCAAGAAGGAAAAGAACGCCGTCCGCGAGGCGCGCAAGCTCGGTGTTACCACGCTGGCTTTGATCGACACCGATTGCGACCCCGACCAGGTCGATTTGCCGATACCCGGCAACGACGACAGCATTCGCTCGATCGAGCTGATTATCTCACAACTGGCCGATGCAGTCCTTGAGGGCAAAAGCGATGCATCCACCAGGCAGCTTGAGCGCGCCGAAGGCGCCGCGGTCGGTGCGCGCTAGAGCCTGATATTGTCGTCGCGCGAATACCAACGTGTAAGCGCCTAGCCGATGAACGCGGTTAGCTCGCTGCGTTCGGCGCAGGTGACACTAACGCACTTTATTTTTTGCACAACACAACGGAGCGTGATATGCCTGAGATTTCCGCCGCGTCGGTTAAGTCGCTGCGCGAGAAGACCGGCCTGCCAATGATGGACTGCAAGCGAGCACTTAGCGAGGCCGGCGGCGACGAAGCAAAGGCCATCGAGTGGCTGCGCAAGGCGGGTATCAAGACGCAGGAAACTCGGCTCGGCCGGGAAACCGGCGCCGGCCGAATCGCCGTTTATGTCGATCTGGACAAGAACGTCGCCACAATGGTCGAGCTTCAGTGCGAGAGCGCGCCCGTCGCTGATCAGCGCCGACTTTAAGCAGCTTGCCAACGACCTGGCCAGGCAGCTTGCGCTAGGCGCCGGCGCAAAATCGGGCGAAGAGCTCCTCAAGCAGCCCTCCCCCTCGCAGTCGGGAAAGACTCTCCAGGACGTGAAAGACGAGTTATTCAACCGCATGCGCGAGGTTTTCAACGTTGGCCGCCTGTATCGCGTCAACGGCCGCGCGGGCGGCTATGCCCACCATGATGGATCGATTGCATCGCTCGTGGAGATCGACGGCGGCAACGCCGACGTTGCGAAGGACGTTGCCATGCACGTCGTCGCGCAGAATCCCAGCGCCGTCTCGAAAGAAAACCTGGATCCCGCCCTGGTCAACAAAGAGCGCGAGATCCTCGCCGAGGCCGCTCGCAAGGAAGGCAAACCCGAAAACATCATCGAGAAGATGATCGAAGGCCGGCTGCGAAACTTCTACGCCGAACGCGTGCTCCTCGAACAACCGTTTGTGAAGGACGACAAGAAGACCGTCGGACAGTATGTCAAGGAAAACAGCATGCAGGTCAAACACTTCGTCCGCTGGCAGATGGGCAAAACGACTGAAGTATAAAACGCGTCGGATGCTTTTGTAGCGATTCTGAAAGTCATTTTTACCAACCGAACCGCAGTTCCGTCCGCGTCAATTTTGAGATCGCCGCATGCCTGATGATGGTTCATCCGCCGTTCCGCTTCCGTTCAAAAGGGTCGTGCTGAAGCTCTCTGGGGAAAGCTTTAGCGCGTCCGAATGAGCGCGGCATCGCCATGACTGAGGTCGTCGATTTGGCGCGCCAGACGGTCCGTGCTGCACAGCGCGGCCCGCAAATCGCAATCGTCATCGGCGGCGGCAATATCCTTCGCGGCGCTCAATTCATCGCAGGCAGCTCCAGCATCCAGGAAGCCACCGCCCACTATATGGGCATGCTGGCGACGGTGATCAACGGCCTGGCGCTACAAGACGCTTTAGAGTCGCTTGGCTGCGACACGCGCCTGCTCACCGCGATTCGCATGGACGGCGTGGCCGAACCATACATCCGCCGCCGCGCCCGCCGGCACCTGGAAAAGGGCCGCATTGTGATCCTCGCTGCCGGCACCGGCAGTCCGTTTGTCACTACCGACACGGCCGCCGCGCAGCGGCGCTTGGAGCTGGAGGCCGACATCCTGCTCAAAGCCACGCGCGTGGACGGCGTCTACAGCGACGACCCGGAAAAAAATCCTCACGCGGTTCTGTTCACCGAACTTCACTACAACGCGGTTCGCGAAAAGAACCTGCGCGTGATGGATCCCACGGCCATCGCGCAGTGCATGGAGCACGACATGCCAATTCTGGTGTTCAACTACCGCAAGGAGCGGAACATCGAGCGAGCCGTGGCCGGCGAACGCGTGGGCACGCTGATCTCCAGCGCTCAAGTTCAGGAGCGCGTTTAAGTCAATGCAACTTAGCCGCGGCGCCAATGCCGCGCGTCATCGTTTGACGAGAACCAAGCCATGACAGCCGACGACATTCTGCTGGACAGCGAAGAACGCATGGATAAGGCCGTTGACGTCTTTAAACATGCGCTCTTAGGCATTCGCACCGGCCGAGCCAACCCTGGGCTGGTTGATTCGCTGCGTGTCGATGCCTATGGTTCGCAATCGCCGCTGAAGGCGTTGGCTCAGGTCGGCGCGCCCGAGCCCACGCAGATTGTGATCCGCCCTTTTGACCCCGGCACGATCAAAGACATTGAAAAGGCGATCCGTTCAAGCGACCTGGGCCTCAACCCGCAAAGCGACGGCCGCGTGATTCGTCTGAATATCCCGCCGCTTTCGACCGACGTCCGCCGCAAACTCGTCGGACGCATCAAAGAGCTTGGCGAAGAGGCCAAGGTGGCAATTCGCAACGTCCGCCGCGACGGCAACAAGGCCGCCGAGCAGGCTCAGAAAGACAAGTCGCTCACCGAAGATGATTGCAAGTCGGTCAAGGAGGAAGTTCAGGAGCTGACCAAACGGTACGAGAACACGGTCGCCGCCTTGGCCGAGGCGAAAGAGGCCGAGGTGATGGAGGACTAGTCGCGGCATGCCTGCATTCGGTTGCCCATAACTCTTTTCTCGCATTGACCGCGTTTCGCCACCGCCCTATACTCCCCACCCCTTTCGGCGCCCCCGCCCAAAATCCGCACGATATCGCGCACGGCTGATCCACGCGCAATGTCGCCGCCCGTCATCCCACCGGTTAATGGAGTAGCCGCGATGAGCCAGCAGGATGCTGATCTTCCATTGTTTGCCGCGCCCGCTGCCGACGGCACTTTTTCCAATACTCAGTCTGACTCGACGCCCGAACGAGCGCATATCGGAGACACCGCCGCGCCGCGGCGCTGGCGTCGCCGGATCTCGGCAATTGTCGCCGCGATTGCCGTCATCGCGGCTTGCATCGCGGTCAAGCTGATTGCCGGCCGCAGCGAGGCCGACGCTCAAAACAAGGCCGCGACGGCCGGGAAATCGAACAAGGCAAAAGCGAATCGCGACGCGAACGTCCGCGGCGCCAGCGGTCAAGCCGCCGCCAAGGGACAACCCGCCCAGCAGCCAAACATCGTGGCCGTGGTCAACGGCGAAGAGATCGGACGCCAAGACCTGGCGCACGACTGCATCAGCGTCTACGGCAAGGAAGTGCTCGAAGGGCTGATGAACAAGCAACTCATCCAGCGCTATTGCCAGGAGACGGGCGTCGAAGTGACCGACCAAGACGTGCAGGAAGAAATCAACCGCATGGCCAGCCGCTTCGGGCTGGCGACCGAGCAGTACCTGAAAATGCTCAAGCAGGAGCGCGGCATCAAGCCCGCCGCGTACGCCAGCGATATCGTCTGGCCGATGCTGGCCTTGCGCCGGTTGGCGGGTCAGAAGATCAAGCCGACCGCGCAGGAAATCGAGCAGGCGTTTCAATCGCAGTACGGCGAAGCAGTGAAGGCCCGCATCATCGTGCTCGACGACGCCAACGCCGCGCACAGCGTTCACGCGCAAGCAGCGGGTAATCCCGACGACTTTGGCGCGCTGGCCAAGCAGCACAGCAAGGACCCGAGCGCAAGCATGAACGGAATGATCCAGCCGATCCGCCGGTTCGTGGGCGCGCCGGAGTTGGAAAAAGCCGCATTCAAGCTCCGCGAAGGCGAGGTTTCGCCCGTTATTCCGCTCACGCTGGGCGCCGGCGACGAGCAGCTTTTGCAATACGTGATCATCAAGTGCGAGGGGCGCATGCCCGAGATGAAGGTCAACCGCGAGCAGGCCGAGGGCCGCTTGACCGAGATGATCGTGGAGAAAAAGCTCCGCACGGCGGCGGCGGACATTTTTCAGCAGCTTCAGGACCGTGCCAAGGGCCAGATCGTCAACGTCTACAATGATCCGCAGCTTAGCCGGCAGATGCCCGGCGTCGCCGCCACGATTTACGACCGCAAGATCACGATGCGGGAGCTGGGCGAGGAGTGCATCGAGCGGCATGGCGTCGAGATATTGGAAGGCGCGATCAGCCGGCGGCTATTGGAGCAGGCGCTCAAGCAACGCAACCAGTCGGTCACGCAGGACGACATCGATGCGGAGATCACTCGCACCGCGCTGGCGATGGGCCAGAAGACCGCCGACGGCCAACCCGACGTGCAGGCCTGGATCGAGATGATCACCAAGGAGCAGGGACTGTCGTACGAGGTTTACTTGCGCGACTCGGTGTGGCCGAGCGTGGCGCTCAAAATTCTCGCCGGCGATGTGCCGATCAGCGAAGAGGACCTGCAAAAAGGGTTTGAGGCCAACTACGGCAAGCGGGCACGCTGCCGAGCGATCGTGATGACCAACCAGCGCAAGGCGCAGGAAGTCTGGG
Source organism: Pirellulales bacterium (assembly GCA_963829655.1). Classification (GTDB taxonomy): domain Bacteria; phylum Planctomycetota; class Planctomycetia; order Pirellulales; family JALHPA01; genus JBBDYH01. The sequence continues at coordinate 1,189,103 of CAWHJG010000002.1, read as the reverse complement.
AGCTGCGCGGCAAAACCCGACGCTCGAGCACTTCGGCAAGCTTGCCGAGGAGTATTCGGTCGAGCCGTCAAGCAAGGCCCTGCAGGGCAAGGTCCCGCCGATCCAGCGTCACGGCGGGCAGCCGCTGTTGGAAAAGGAAGTCTTCTCGCTCAAGCCGGGCGAATTGTCGAGCATCGTGCAGTTAGGCGACAAGTACCTGATCTTCTTCTGCGAAGGGTTCACCAAGCCGACGCAGGTCCGCTTCGACGAGGTCCGCGAGGACATCTACGGCGACATCCACGAGAAGAAACAGCGTCTGGCGATGGCCGAGGAATTCAACCGGCTGAAGGAAGCCTCGCAAATCGACAACTTCCTGGCCGGCAGCACGCAGTCGCCCGACAAGCGAGCCAGCCACACCGAAACGCCTCGTACGGGTTCGGCGGCGGCGAAGACAAGGAAAACCACAACGCGGTAACGTTGTATATGGCACGGCGCTTGCAATCTCCCGATGCGAATTTCCAATCGCACCTTAAGGGAGTTATCTCATGCGACTTCGTGCACACCAGCGCGCTGGCAAGATCAAGTATGGCATCGCGGCGTGGATGCTCGGTCTGCCGCTGCCGATTATCATCATCGCGCTCTTCTGGCGAGGGTGTGATTTTTAGCGGCGGCCCTCCGCTGTCTCCCCTTTCACAAAGCGGCCAATATTATTGGTCGTTTGAGCCGACATGAGGGAGATCGTTCTGCGCCGTGTGCCACTGGCGCTGCCAGTGTTTTTTGCTCCCGCGACCACTTATTACTTTCCGGCGCCGCGGAGCGGCGGCATGAAATAGCGTTCTCAAATCTACTGAATTCTAAACGGGGTCGGTGGGCCTCTTTGATTATGTGGGGTCAGTGGGAGAGGGGCCAAAAAAAAGTGAGAAGGATTTGTGTTTCCAACTCTTCTTCACAAGCTCGCCCGCCCACTCCGTTGCTGCAAGAGACAGGGAACAGAGTAGCGGCGGGCCACTAAGTGCGGTCGCTAAACTCGCTCACTAAGTTTGCTCGCTAATCGCCCGCCCTCATCGTGTGAACCCCACCACCATCTACTTCTTCTTTCAGCGGGGGTTGATAAGGGGGCTTTGCCCACTTATTTGGAAGGCTCAGAACGGCGGTCCACGTGGTGCTGTTCGAGCGAATAGCGAGTTGGCTAGAGGGCAATGAGCAAGGTTCCCTTGCGATGCCCGATGATGCCAAACGAAAGGGCCACTAGGTCACCTGTGACCCAGCGGCCCGAAGCGCCCCAACGGGGTTGCGTAATTCACTCTGTGCGGTTTTTCCAACGCCTGCGGGCCGCCTAGTGGCGGTCTGTGCTCCCGTAGTTGGCCCCGTTAATGTTGTGAACGCCTAAGCCTTCAAGCCCAATTAAGCAAAGCCCATAGTACCTACGGCGGTTATCCCAAGCCTCTCTGGACTGAACCCCCATTACTTCGGTTAGGTGCTTATAAATGCGTTTATTGCTGACGGGGGCTTCGTTGTGGGATGCACACCAATTGCGGTAATGCACGACTAGCGGGGTATGAATTACATATGGGGTCTTACGGTCAATCACTTCGACCCTGCTCACCCGAATGTGTTCAGCGGCAAAGCGAGCGAATGAGTGGCCCTGTGTTGGCCCAACAATGTGCTCTTTCAACTTAGCGTTCTGCTTTAGCACGCGACTTACTACCGTCTTGCTTCATGCCCGCCCTCTGTCGTCCTTCCCCAATCCCTCTTTCTCTAGTTGGGCAACTATGGCTTGAATCGAATACCCCCGCTGCGACAGCTCCAAGATGTACTTCACCTTCGCAGGCGGAACGTTGACCGACAGAATCTTGGCGGTTTTTGCACCGCTGGCTTTCGCTGTGAAGTGGGTGAGTACACTTAAAACGTCGTCAACCATTGACTCATTCGCTGACTTATCCTCACTACCACCAAGTGTGTAGATGATTTCGGCACCGCCCAACTTGCAGATGTGTTCCAGAAGGCGAATACCGAAGCGGCAGATTCGGGTGAAGTCCGTTGCAACGACATAACCGCCCTTGTACTTGCCCGCCAGAAGGTCAGACACCAATTCAAGGAAGGCGGGCCGCTCAAAGTTGAGACCACTGCCCACTGACTTGTACCACGTTGTTGTGGCCTCACTTCCCCACCTGTTCGTTATGTACTCCAAGACTCTGTCGCGTTGGTGTTCCAAGCTGCTTTTGTCGCTGGCCCCCTGAGCTACGTTCTGGCCAGCACTGCTCACACGAATGACCGCTGCAATGGGAATTCCACCTTCTCTTTTTCTTCCTCTTGGCCATGGCCAAGCCACTTAAAGCAGTCCGCTAAGTCGAAACGCCTATGTTGCCCGCTAGTCACGTAACAACGCAGCTCGCCTCTAGAAGCTGCCGCTCGCAACGTTTGCTGTGAGAGACCTAGTTTTGCTGAGACCCGCCCAATTGAGAGCAGCGGCCCGCCAGACCCATTGCAGCTTCGGTTGCTGGCGGCCAACTGGTTCGCGTTACCGACCCCATTGACCGAACGTGACGACGTAGCAAGATTGAGAGAAGCAATCATGACAGCTAACTCCTGTCGTGGTTGTCAGCCTAGGGCGAGTGTTCCACCACTTGCTCTAGGCGTTTTTGTTCCCCTGTTGAGAATGACCTAGGGGTGAAGGTCGGTAGTCACCTTTTAATTTGTTGTTTTCTACTTAAGTCTGCTTAATTGTCCTGCGTTCTTGAAGCAGCACCGACCGTAAGGTCGGTGACTCTGAACACCATTATCAATTTCGGAGGTCCGCAAGGACCGGCACAACGATCACTTTTCCCCGCGCCGGACCTCAATGAGCCACTTCCCTTTCCACCGAGGCGAGTTTGGTCGGCGTCGAATCGGCGAGCGTTACGCCGGCGTAGGCCGGACGTGCGGCGCGGTGGAAGAGCCAGACAATACCAAAGAGAACCGCGTACGTGACCGGCGTCCACAATGCCGCGTGCACAGCGACCTGAGCACGGTGCCGCTGTTTGCGATCCCCCTTGTGGAGCACGTCATAGTATCCAGGCGACCGATCGCTCCACGAGCTTACGTCGTCGGCATCGTTTCCCTCGGTCGCGCTTTCGCCGTCCAGACCCATTGAGTACACGCCGACGGGGACGAGACCACCATCGTCTGACGTTACGTCGCGCACGACTCGATAAGTATTTCCCCACGCATCGACGCCGGGATGTTGACTGAGTTGCGTTTTCACGGGATAGTCAGCGGGCAGGCGATCGGCGAGCCAGTCGTTGAGAACATCTTCGGGGATTTCGTTCGCTGAGTCGGCGTGCAGGATTGCATCGCCGATCGCGCGCACGTCGCGGAGCGGAGTGAAGACGCCGCAACCTCGGTCTCGCGGCATCCCCGGCGGCGCGATATGCATCGTCAGCAGAAACGCGGGTACAATTAGCAGGAGCTGGGTCAGCGAGAAACGCATCGCCTGAGTCGATCATTAATGGTGCGGATTGGATCCTAGATATAGGAGTCCAATGGCGCGTTGGATATTCCCCTCAGGGCCAACGGCCCTGCACCCGGTAGCCCAGGCTGAAGACCTAAGTTTCGGTGCTTCCACATCTCCGGAGCCGCAGAGCGGCGGCAGGGAATAGCAGTCAAGAGTCTGCTGAATTCTGTCTGTGTAAATCTAGTCGAATGAACCAATAAAAAAGAGCCGCAGAACTGGTCTGAACGGCTCAGGGGGAAGGTCGAAGTGGTCTAGGATCGGCGACGGGTCAGCTTAGTTTCTTGATCAAAGCGACCAGCTCTTTTGCACCGTGCTTTTGGACTAGCTTCTGAACCTCTAGGAAGGTGTCAACGTCCATTGCACCATTGGCCGATCCACGAGCTGGCTTACCGCGTTTCTTGCCACTCGCCTTTTTCCACTTGGCTTTGACCGCTGCCACCAATCCAGGTTTCACGTCTACGCTGTGCTTCGATTTCATTTCGGCAATCACTTCGCTCGGTTTGGTAGTTCCTGAGTCCAATATTGCCCGAATCTTCGCACTAGCGCTGTCCGATTGCTTTTTCGGTGCTTTTGTGGCTTTCTTTTTTGCCATTGTTCCCGCTCCTGATTTAGTGGCCCAAACACGTGAACGCCAGAAGTGTAGTCCCGCGCACAAGCCAAACACCAGTAGCAAGGATAAGAATGTTAGGTTTGGTTGCGTTGGATTTGGTCTCTAATGTATTCCCAGACACCCCACAGCACCGCACAAAAAAGTACGTATCCCATTGTGTTTCTCGCTTTCGTTTGTTTTGAGTGATCAATTGCTATCACATCGCCCACACATTTTTTCCACTCCCTACGGCTTGGGATTCTTCGCATGAATGCCCGCACCATCCAAATCGATCAAACTGATTCCAAAGTAGATCCTTTGACCTCGCCAATTCATTTTCGACTGAACCGCCATAACCTTCGTTAGATGCTCGAATACGCGTCTGTTGCTGATCGTCGATTCGATTTTGTGCGCACACCAGCGTTTGAAGTGCGTCATTAGGGCCATGTGCTGAATGAACCCCGTTTTTCTATCAATCGATTCCACCTTTTGGATTCGTAAGTGATCATTGGCGAATCTGGCGAACGAGTTGCCCGCTGTTCTCCCACCAATTGCGCTTTGATCCCATCGTTTTCTTTCAGGATGCGCCACCACGGTCCTGCTCACCAATCTGTTTTGTGAATCGCGGTCCACACCTTCGCTTTTCAACCGATCCACAATCGCCTTTTGGCTGCATCCTTCGTTGTTCAGTTGCAGAATCCGTTTCACCACTGTCGGCAATGGCGCAACCCGCCGTTTTTCGCTGCTTCGTTTTGAGTAGAACCGACAACTGTAGACGTGAGTGAAGGCAATGAGGTCGGCGGTCAATTCTTCCTCACTCGATTTGTCGGGAGCGTCCGAAGCGAAGATGATCTCTATGCCGTGATGCTTGGCTATCTTGTCGATGATCTCGTTGCCGAATCGTGCCAATCGATCCTTGTAATTCGCCAACACAACCCCGCCATCAAGCGCCCCAGTCAGCATCATTTCCACCAGTTTGTCGAATCCTGGCCTAGCCGTAGGCGAGAAGCTAATCCCGCTCGCCACGTCTTTGATCACAATTGGATCTGAGCAACCGAACTGCTCACGCGCGTAACTCAATAACGTCTCCAGTTGCCGCGCTAGGTCGTTATCTTCATTTCCTTTCGAGAATCCCGCTGCTTGTTTTTGACTGCTCACCCTGCCATAGACCACTATCTTTCTTTCACTCATCCCCGCACTAGCGTCTGCCCCTAACCATCTCATCGCATCTTCGATTGAATAACGACGATGCCCGCTGCTAAGCACATACGTTTTCAGTTCACCATCGTTGCTCGCCTTGCGCACGGTCTGTTGGCTTAGACCCAATCTTGCCGCTAATTTCCCAATTGATACGAGATTCCCGCTGCCAATCGAACCTGGTTGCAGCGCATGCCCATTGTGGGCTACGTTGGAGATAACCATTGCTTTGCTCCTAACCAAAGTGGTGGCTAGGACTGTCATCGCATTTACGGTGCTTTGGCAGTCCGTTTTTGTTTCCCCCGTTGAGATTCGACCTAGGGGTTAAGGCCGTTAGTCACATTTTTATTCGCTCTTTCCTGTTGTTCTTTGACTGAATCTACCTTGGTTCCGATGCAGCACCGACCGTAAGGTCGGTGACCAAAATTGATTTAACGAATATCGGAGGTCCGTAAGGACCGACACTCTCCCCGCGAGAGAACACAACTCGCACAGGCGTTCACGCCTGTTTCCCGCTCTGCATTCCAGAGTAGGTCCGCCTTGCCGAGGCGGACCTGAATGCGCGGGTGCGATGATGTGATTCGCAACCGGGGTTACTCCGGCGGCACGCGATGAGAGCGACGAAACAAAACGCCGCAATGAGCAAAGCGAGAGTGCCGGGTTCAGGGATCAACGTGGCCATGTAGATTCCTTCGCCGCCGGTGTGCCAGACTTGGATTGCGATCTGGTTACCGTCGAGCGAATCGGGGCCGATCTCCGCTTGAATGACAATTTGGTTTTCGAAAATGTCTCCACCGGCAATCACCTTTTCGAGCAATCCATCGAATTTTGCATATACCCCATAGGGAGGTATTGTCGGAGACTGCGTTTGTAAGAGATCTCCGCCGTACTGAAGTGCGAACCGGCCATCGTCGATTGAGACGGCGTTGAAGTTGGTTCTAAACAAGCTTCCGTCGCCACCGGGGATCGGCATTCTCCAGTCGGCGATGGTGGAAATCGCGTGGGAGCTGCTGTCAAATAAATAGACTCCGCTTGTGTTTGGCGAGTCGGCAATGAATGCCACTTTCCCGCCGTCCAAATCGATGCCGCGACCATGATCATCAAAAAGTCGGAACGATTCGGTGCGACCAGGTACCGGAGTATTCGTGTCGGCCACGCGAGTGAGATTACCGGTCGCCAAGTCGTGCAGATAAACTCCAGGCCGGTTGCGACCGTTGCCCACAAAGGCCAAATTCGTGCCATCAAGGACGACCGACGCGAAAGTCTCGAAGTTACGCGTATCGTCTGGGACGGGCGTGGTCGTGTCGGCTACGCGCGTCAGCCCAACGCCGCTGCCTAGGTACACTCCGTATTGCCCGCCTTGGCCAGAGCCAGTGAAAGCTACCTGGCCATCGTCAGCCGATGGCAACCCCCCACTCATCCCGAAGTTTCCTGTCCCGGAGGGGATGCGCGTATTCGTGTCTGCAATCGAACTGATTACGCCGTTCTCGAAGACATATACACCACGAGCGGGTGAATTGAACCCACCGATTGCGATACGCGGGCCATCGATGGAAGCCGCGTGAACGGTGGTCAGCAACTTCTGTGGTCCGGGCACGCCCGTTGAAGCATCGGCGACGAGCGTGACAGGACCGCCGATCTGCGCAGAGTAGACACCTTTTGCACCACCCTGACCCCCAACCGCCAAACGCGACGAGTCCGGAGTCGAGCGATGGCGGACTGAAGGAACTGAATTTGACCGCCGCGCCTGGTATCGGCGTACTCCAGTCGGCGATTTTTGTGAACTTGAAGCGAGGCGACTGCGCGTGAGTTTCAGCAGGAGCAAAGAGCGTCAAATACAGCACGCCCAACAGTGGAACCAGGCGGGAAATTGGGGGGCCGGAAGGATGGGATCGGACAGTCATGAGAGCACCCTTTTGGGAAAAACGTGCCGGCAAGAATGGACCGGCGATAAGTAAAACGGAGAGTCATGAAAGTATCTCCGGACGTACGCGGAGGAATGAAAGAAGAGTTCAGCCTAACCGCGCCAAGCGGAAGACGCAATCTTTTCAATCACGAATGCACAAACGATGATCACGCCGCCCAGGCTTGGCGTTCGATCCCCTCTGTGTTTCCTTCGTTTGCTCCTGTTAAAGAATGCAGTCATTCCCCATTCCCTTAACTCCTTCCACCCCACAGAGATACAATCGCCTAAATAGGTCGCTAAAAAAAGTTCTCCAGACCATTGACCAGATTTAGTACACATGTACAATAGTGACTGAATATGACCTGATAAAGGGCCGGTTTCGTCGCGGCCGGAATTCGTCCGTCGCTGAATCCTGAATCCTGAATCCTGAACCCTAAAAAGTATCGCTGGATCGCTCGACATCGTAGCCCGCTCGCGCCGCGAGCGGGAACATTGCCGGGTACTTCCTCGAGCCCATCGCCGCCCTTCCGATAAATCGGGAGTGCGCCAGGATGGGCTTTTTTTATTGCACGACTGTGTTCCCCCTAACCCCTGACCCCTGACCCTGACCCCTGACCCTGACCCCTGACCCTGACCCCTGACCCTGACCCCTAACCCTGACCCCTAACCCTGACCCCTAACCCTGACCCCTGATCCCTAACCCGAGGCCTTCGCATGTCCACAACCACCTCCAACGCCGCTTCGAAATCCAATCCACCGACAAAAATCGAAAACCCCCCAAAAAAACGCGGCCGGCCCACCGTCTTCAACCACCAAAAACGACACGAATTCTGCATGATGATCCACCTGGGCTGCTCGGTCCGCGCCGCCGCCAGCCATCTCGGCATCGACAAGAAAAGCGTCGAATACGCCCGCCGCCACGACACCGGCTTCGATTCCGAAGTCCGCTTGGCCGAGCGAACCCGCAATCTCGGCGCACTCCAAAACGTTATCTCCGCCGGCGAGCGCTCCTGGCGCGCAGCGCGTGGCTGCTCAGCGCCGTCCAGCCCGAGCTTTACGATCTCCGCCGACGCCGCGCTGCCGCCGCGGCCGGGTTCAATAAAAAACGTCTAAAAGAACTCGTCACCCAGATCGTCAACGAAATCCTCCTCGACCGCGCCGCTGTTTCAAAACAATCAGCCTTAAAACAACCAATCCCTAAACAACCTGTCTCCAAACCCACAGAACAAGTCCCCGCCCCCGCTGCACGCTCCACAGACCGCAACCGCGTCCCCCCGGCGCCCGCCCCCGCTCCCGCGAAAAACCTCCATCCCGACGCTCTTTTGGCCGTCGCGCTCATCGACGAGCGTCTCGCCGAGATCGAAGCCGAATCCAAGTCCACCGCGCCCAAACGCACTGCCCCAACACACGCTGTCCCAATACACACAGCCTCGAAACATACTGCTTCTAAACACACGCCTCCAAAACAGAATTCCGACAAGCTCGCCAGGTTGAAAAATCGCCTCCTGCGCAAACATGCCAAAAACCTCAACTCCAAGCCCGCCACCAACTAACGACCATCGCACGCGCACCGATACCCCCGAATTGTCCCCCACAAGTCGGGGCCCCCCAAAACGAAAAACACTGGGGAACAATTCGTGATTGCGAAAACTCAACTCGCATTCCTTTGCCGCGTGGCCCCGTCCTTTACCGCAACATGCACGACGCGCATCCCCGCCGGGACATGAGCCAATTAGGCAGCGCCGCCCTTTATGCGTGGCTGGACAGGCGCTGGATGCGCCAATAGATTGCGTAATCGGAACCGGACCAGAGAGGAAGGCAATCGCATGCGACCGCGGATCGATAACATTCTCATACTCGGCGGTGGAAGCGCGGGGTTTCTGGCCGCGATTACGCTGAAGCATCGGCATCCGACATTGCCGGTGACCGTGCTGCGTTCGAAAGAAATCGGCGTGATCGGCGTGGGCGAAGCGACGACGATCGTGCTGCCGCAGCACTTGCACGATTATCTCAAGATCGACCTGAAGGAGTTCTATGCGCAGGCGGAGCCGCAATGGAAGTTGGGGATCCGGTTTCTGTGGGGCAAGCGGCCGTTTTTTGACTACGCATTCGCACACCAGCTCGATACACGCTACCAACTGCTGCCGAAGAATACTGGATTCTACTGCAACGGCGCGATGGACTATGTGGGCGTGGTGTCGGGGTTGATGTCGCACAACCGGATCTTTGTGCGCGACAACCAGGGACGGCCGGTGGTTGACAACGCGTTGGCGTATCACCTGGAAAACGTCACCTTCGTGCGCGATTTGGAAACGGTCGCCCAGCGGGCGGGGGTGAAGATCCTGGACGACCTGGTGCAGGAGGTATTGCAGGACGAGCATGGAGTGACTGGCTTGCGCGTGGCATCGGGCGGCGTGGTGACCGCCGACTTGTATCTCGATTGCTCCGGGTTTGTCTCGATACTTTTGGAAAAAACGCTTCACGAACCATACATCAGCTTCAAGCCCAGCTTGTACAACGATCGCGCGGTGATCGGCGGGTGGGAGCGCGGCGGCGACGAGCCGATCAAGCCGTATACCACCGCGGAGAGCATGTCGGCCGGCTGGTGCTGGCAGATCGACCACGAGTTCCGAATCAACCGCGGCTACGTGTATTCGGCCGACTTTACGAGTGATGAAGATGCGGAGGCGGAGTTTCGCGAGAAGAACCCGAAGGTAGACGCTACGCGCGTGATCAAGTATCGCAGCGGTCGCTTTGAGCGGGGTTGGGTGAAGAACGTGGTGGCGGTGGGCAATTCATCGGGGTTCGTCGAGCCGCTGGAATCCACGGGGTTGGCCGCGATTTGCGGCCAGGTGAACATATTGGCGGAAGGGTTGCACGAGTGCGACCGAATGCTGTGCCAGTCGTTGCGGGATTTGTACAACCGTCGCAACGCCAATAGCTGGGACCAAATCCGCCGTTTCTTGTCGATTCACTTCAAATTCAACCAGCGGTACGACACGGCGTATTGGCGAGCCTGCCGGGAAGACGCCGACATTCAAAGCGCTGCGGACGTCGTGCAGTGTTATCGCGAGCTGGGCCCAACCACACTTTGGCGAAATATACTTCTGGACCAAAACGATCAGTTCGGCAGCGAGGGCTATTTGTCAATGCTGGTGGGTCAACAGGTGGAGTACGAAGCGACGTACACGCCGACGGCCGCGGAGTGGGAGAATTGGAAGCGGATTCAAGAGGCCGTCAAGCGGAAGGTGACTGCGGCGTTGACCGTGAGAGACGGTCTGGCGGCGATTCGCGCACCGAATTGGCGATGGCCTGTGGACCTTTACAAGTCAGCGGTGCCGAGTTGAGGGTGAAATGGTGGCGCAGCGAACCTAGGACCGCGACTACAGCGACCAGCCGTCGCGGTAGTTGGTGTGCAGGAGCGCGTTGGCTTTTTCGCTCGATGTCTTGAGTGCCTTGGCGTCCCAGGTGAATGATTCGCCAGAGCGGTAGGCGACGGTGCCAAGGAGCACGGTTTCGGTGAGTGCGCCGGCGTAATCGAAGTTGCAGCTTGTGGTCGCGCCGGTTTTGCAGGCGTCGATCCACTCGCGATGATGCCCGACCGACGGGGGGATGGACTGCGGCGGCCGCTTGAAATCCTTGAACTTGTCCTCAGGATAGAGTGTATGCCGGCCGTAGTCGGCGAACAGCATGCCGCGCTCGCCGACGAACATCACGCCGAAATTGGGCACCCCCTGGCCGTGAACCTCCTTGGGCACGCGATTGCCGTCGGACCAGCGAAGCGTGACCGGGGGCTTGTCGCCACGAGCGGGGAATTGCCAGGTGGCCGAAACGCCGCTGGGTGCGCCGTCGGGATTTGGCGGCGGCCCCTCGGCGGCGACCTTGGTGGGATGACGCAGATCGAGCGACCAGAAGACGAGATCGATCAGGTGACAACCCATGTCGCCGAGCGTGCCGTTGCCAAAGTCCCACCAGCGACGCCAGTTCTCGGGCACGTAGCTGGAATGGAAAGGGCGGAAGGGCGCTGGGCCGATCCACAGGTCCCAGTGCAGGTGCGGCGGGACTTCGTGCATCTCCTTCGGCCGATCGCCGGCGTCCCACGCGCGGTACCCAGGCGAAGACTTCGGTCACGGGTCCGATCGCGCCGGCCTGAATCAGCTCGACGACCCGGCGGTAGTTGTCGGTGGCGTGGATTTGCGTGCCCATCTGCGTGGCGACTCTCATTTCCGCGGCGGTTTGGGCGACAACGCGAGCTTCGTGCACCGTGTGCGTGAGCGGCTTTTCGCAGTAGACGTGCTTTCCGGCTTTCAGTGCGGCGACGGTGGCGACGGCGTGCGTGTGGTCGGCGGTACTGACGACGACGGCGTCGAGCGACTTGTCGTCGAGCATCTTGCGGAAGTCGTGGTGCTTTGTGGCTTTGCCGTGCTCGGCTGCGGCGCGGGAGAGATTGCGATCGTCGATGTCGCACAGTGCGGCGATGTTTGCCAGGTCGGCGACTCCACGGAGGTTGTCGCCGCCGCGGCCGGCTACGCCGACGACGCCGATGTTCAAGCGATCGTTCGGCGACTTTGATTGCGCGGGCGCAACGCTAGAGAAGAACCCAAGCGAGGCGCCGGCAGCCAGCCCGGCGGATGTTTGGGAGAGGAACTGACGGCGGGTGTGTTGCCGGGTCATGACAATCCTTAACGTTCGGAGACGAATTAGAGTTGGTGGCTCCGGGTGACTTGGCCCGTCCCTACGGGTGTCTTTATGGCTGGGAGACATGGGTTTTTCAAGTAAGCGGCGGTCGGGTACATTGAATGGTCGAAACTGCCGGTGCGACGACTGGGGTAAATTCTTGTGACCCGCGGCCAGGAGGATCCTGCGATGGCGAGGCGAACGATCGCGCGGCGGTTGCTCGGCGTGCCGTGGCCGCCGCTGGTGGCCGTTGGATTGTTCGTGATTCTGGTGGTGACGATTGTCGCACAGCGGGTCATTGATCGTCAGCGTGCGCGGTCCGATGGGCCACTGACGATCTTGATCGCCGGCGATACGCAGGGCGCGATCGGCGCTGGCTGCGGCGCTAATCCAAGCGGTGGTTTGGGGCGGCGCGGTGAATTGGTGCGGCGGGCGCGTGCCGAAGGGCCAGTCGTCGTTGCCGATCTGGGGAACGCTGCGTTTGGCGATTCGCCGTACGATCGTGTGAACTTCAGTGCGATCCTCAAGGGGGAGGCGCTCTTGGGCGTTGCCGCGCATAACGTTGGGCCGAGCGAGGCGGCGCTGGGCGGCGGCGGAGCTTGGGCGGTTAGCAAAGCGGCTCGGCGTGCCGTTTGTTTCCACTAATGTGCGCGATGAGCGAGGGCGACCAGTGGCGGAGACGCTGCGAATGGTCGAGGCCGGGAGCCGGCGCGTGGCAATTGCGGGGCTGCTCTCGCCGGATTACGGCGGCGAGTTGTTGAAGATCGAGTCGCCGCGGAAGGCGCTTGCGGAGGCGCTGCCCGCGGAAACGGAATACGATGACCTGCTGGTGCTGGCGTATCTGACGCAGGATCAGATCAAAGAGCTGTTGCCACATTTACCAGCGGGTGCATTGGTGGCTGTGCCGGCAGGTGTCGAAGTGGAGGCGCGGGAGGACGAGGCGGTTGTCGCGGTAATCACGGCGGCGGTGGGCGCTCGAGGAGCGTCGGTGGTTCGGTTCGATCGCGAAGCGGTGACAGGCTGGTCGGGCGCAGCGTCGAACTCGATGGAAGCGTGTTGGATGAGCCGCGGCAGGTTGAGAACCTGGTTTCGTATCACCGCGAGTTGGCGGCTCGGGACTTTACGGCGCAGGAGACGAGTTTTGTGCTGGAGCTGCCGCCGGCGGTCGGACGCGAGACTCAGGTGGCCGGCACTCATACGTGTCGCGCGTGCCATGTGCGCGATTGCGTGGCGTGGGACAATTCGGCGCATGCCCGGGCCTGGCAAACGCTGGTCGATCGCGGCGTGCAATACGATGCCGAGTGTCAGCGCTGTCACACGACCGGGTTCGGTTGGACGGGCGGGTTCGCTTCGGCCGATCGCAGCCATGCCGCGCTGAACGTGGGTTGCGAGAGCTGTCATGGGCCATCGTTCTCGCATGTGCTTGACCCGATGACGCGGACGCCACTGGTGGCGCGCGACCAATGCGGCCGGTGTCACACGGCTGAGGTCAGCCCCAAGTTTGATTTGGACGCAGCGTGGGGAGCGATTCGGCATGGCCCGACGGTTGCCGCGGGGGCGATTCCGACGCCGGACGGCAAGCCGCCGGTGACTCTACCCGACTCGCGGCCGGTGAATTGATATGCCGGCCCTCTTTCTCAGCGAGCACGATGTTCAGCGGCTGGTCGACATGCCGACGGCGATCGCGGTGGTCGAAGAGGCGATTCGACAAATGGCCGCGGGGCGGGCGACGAACGTGCCGCGGGTGCGTGCTCGCGCGCCGGGGATCGTGATGCACACGATGAGCGCGGCTGCGGAGTATCTGGGATTAGTGGGCTGGAAGTGTTATACGACGACCGAGCGCGGCGCACGGTTTCATGTGGGGCTGTACGATGCGAAATCGGGTGCGCTGGTGGCGCTTATCGAAGCGGACCGACTGGGACAGCTTCGCACGGGCGCGACGACGGGAGTGGCCGTCTCTCGCCTTGCCTTGGCGGACGCGAGCGAGATGGGGTTGTTCGGAGCGGGCCATCAGGCGGAAACGCAAATGGAGGCGGTGGCTACGGTGCGGCGGCTTTCCCGCGTGTTGGTTTATAGTCGCAACGCGGAGCGGCGCGAGGCGTTTGCCAAGCGGATGGCTGAGCGGCTGGGGATTGAAGTGACGCCGGTCGATCGGCCGGAGGACGCTGTTGCGAACTTGCCGATCGTGGTGACGGCCACGTCGGCGGCGACGCCGGTTTTTCGGGGGAGCGATGTGGCGGAGGGGGCGCTGGTGTGCGCCGTCGGTTCGAACTGGCCTCAGCGTGCGGAGATTGATGCGGAAGTAATTCGACGAGCGGGTATGGTCGTGTGCGACAGCGTGCAAGCATGCCGCAACGAGGCGGGAGACTTTCGCGAAGCAATCGAATGGGGATGGTTTAGCTGGTCGAGCGCGGTGGAATTGGCGGACGTGGTGGCGGGCCGCGGCTGGTCGCGAAGACAAGCAGAGCATACTGCTGTTTAAGTCGGTGGGGCTGGCAATTGAAGATGTGGCGCTCGGTGGGAAGCTGATTGAGCTGGCGAAGGAAATGGGAGTGGGACGAGAGACATCATTAGCATTAAGGCGAGTTACGACGGCCGATGAAGCTAGGTACCAACGGAGATCGTCGATACGTTCGCCGAGGCGTTTCGGCTGCGGTATGCGCGGCTGATCGTGACGGCGCACGACGAGCTATTGGCTCGAAGCGGCGGCGAAGGAGGCGGCGGGGTACAGCTCGTCGATCATCGGCTGCGACTGCGAGGCGGGATTGGAGCGGTGGCTGCCGGCCGAGGAGACGCCGGACGGTCGCCGCGGCGCATCGCTATTGCTGTTTGGGGTCTCCAACGAGCAGGTCGCGAAGGCGGCGATGAACCGCACGGGGCAGTGCGTCATGACCTGTCCCACGACGGCGGTGTTTGATGGACTGCCGCAGGCGGCGGAGCGCATGCCGCTCGGCAAGTCGCTGCGATTTTTCGGCGACGGTTATCAGAAGAGCAAGCTGATCGACGGCAGGCGATACTGGCGAGTGCCGGTGATGGATGGTGAGTTTGTCGTCGAGGAATCGATCGGCGTGGAGAAAGGGGTGGGCGGCGGGAACATCATCCTGCAAGCGGTGACGCTCGATGTGGCGCTGGCGGCTGCGCGGCGCGGCGTGGCGGCGATTGCATTGCTTGCAGGATCGATCACGCCGTTTCCCGGCGGCGTGGCACGCAGCGGCAGCAAGGTCGGGTCGCGATACAAGGCGCTCCGGGCTTCGACCGCCGATGGGTTTTGCCCCACGTTGCGCGGGCGCGTGGAATCGCAATTGCTGCCCGAGGCGGAGGCCGTGTGCGAGATCGTGATCGACGGCGTGGACGAGGCCGCGGTTGCTGGGGCGATGGCGGCGGCGATTCGTGCGGCGGCGGGGGATGGAGTACTCGCCATCACCGCAGGAAATTACGGCGGGAAGCTGGGGAAGTTTCATTTTCGGTTGCACGAGGTGTTGAAGCTAGTTGCCTCTTTATTTAACGCTGCAAGCGGCGGCTCTCCCAGCGGCACGGTTGGTCTGCTAAAACAGGGCGATCGGCGTCTCATTGTCTACTCGCACGCTATTCTTCTATGTCGCAAGACCTTCGCCAGCGCCTCTTCGACGAGCTGGACTCGCTCACGATTGTCG
Organism: Pirellulales bacterium; assembly: GCA_963829655.1. Taxonomy (GTDB): domain Bacteria; phylum Planctomycetota; class Planctomycetia; order Pirellulales; family JALHPA01; genus JBBDYH01. The sequence goes on along the minus strand of CAWHJG010000002.1, from coordinate 1,173,609 downwards.
ACCCGCATACGCACATCAACGCGCTTGCGCCCGCGTCGAAGACGCTGGCCGACGTGCTGGGCTATCACTACTACACCGAGCTGGCGCACTCGGCCGGCATGCCGCGGGAGCACATCGAAGCAGCCGGGACTTGTCGCCGAAGGAGAAGGTCGGGCCGGCTGGTCGAGGGGCTCGGTCCGATCGAGAACACGATCCAGTACAGTTGGCTGATCGAGATGCTGCGAGAGTTTTTTGGGTTTCAGCGACGAGCGGCTGACGAAGGACAACTGGGAGACGAGTATTACGATTCGTCGGCGGCGAAGATGCAATCCGCCGGGCTGGGCGGAGTCGGTCTTGCAGCAGAGCAAGCTCTCGAAGCCGTCTTTCTGACGAACGACTTTGACGACCCGCTGGAAGGCTTTGACACGCGGATTTACATCCCTTGCCTGCGGACCGACGATCTGGTGTTTCATTTGGCGAAGCCGGCGGTGCGCGACCGGCTGGAAACGGCCGTCGGGCGTGGCGTTTCGCGATGCAGCGACCGCTGCAGACGCGCCATCGGGCGGCTGTTCGAGCACTTCGTCAAGAAAGGGTGCCGGGCGTGCGCGATTTCGCTGCCGCCGGACTTTTCGCCGATGAAGGTCAGCGACGGCGTGCGGCCGATGGCGGCGATTTCCATGCGCTGCTGCGCGGCGACAGTGTTGCAGGCGCGGACAACAGCGCGAGCTGTCGAACTTTGTGTTCTGGACGCTGGCCGAATACTGCGTCGATTACAAGCTGCCGTTCGATCTGATGATCGGCGTGAATCGGGCGGTGTACCCTGGCGGGCGTGTATCAGGGGCAGGACTTGTACGACAGCCGCGTCTCGCTGATTCAGTACCGCGAGCTGTTCAACGCGTTCCCGCAGGTGACGTTCCCGATCTCGGTGCTGGCCAGCGTGACGAATCAGGAGCTGGCGAGCTACGCCTGGATCTTTCCGAACGTCGTCACCAACGGGCACTGGTGGTACAGCAACACGCCGACGTTCATCGAGCACGATCTGGCCGCGCGGCTGGAGGCGGTGCCGCGGACCAAGCAGATCGGCTACTACAGCGACATGTACAAGCTGGAGTTTGCGCTGCCGAAATTCGCGATGTACAAGCGGATTCTGGCGAAGGTGCTGGCCGAGCGGTTCTGTGTCGATCGCGGCTGGAGCGAGGAGCGGGCGATTGAATTGGGGCGGCAGGTGTTGAGGAACAACACGGAATCGATCTTTATGAGGAAGTAGCCAGCGGCGGCTAGTAGAAGAAGCCGGCGCGGACGAGGACGGTGTCGCTGGGCTCGAAGCCAGGCGTGCCGCTGCGATACTCCAGCTCGCGGCCGAAGACGTAGCCGATTTCCGCGCACATTCCGACCAGATAGTCGATGCTCTTTCGCTCCAATCCAGCGGTGACGCGATAGTCGGTGAGGCTCACGACGTCGTCGAAGCCGGCCTCGCGTTGGATCGCCCATTCGCCGCCGCCGAGCTCGGCGCCGATGAACCACCAGTCCTCGTAGTAAGCAGTCATGCGATAACGGTGCAGAAAACGCGGGCGCGGGAATATCAACTCGAGGCGGTTTTCGTCGTTGGGTGTCCAGATCAGACCACCGGCGGGAAGGAAGCCAATGTCTTCACGGTCGAGATACACGACGCCGAAGATGAGCTGGCTTTGCGGCCGCCATTCCCAGATGGCGAGCAACTGGCCGGTGACGCGCAAGGCGTCGCTGTGGTCGCCTTCAAAGTCGGTGAAATAGCCGGGAGTCGTGGCCGCGGTGAGCGACCAACGCTCGTTCAGCTTTAGCATCCAGCGAATTTGCAGATAAAGGTCGTAGAGCTGCGGTGGCATATCCGCGCCGTTGGCGACTGAGGATTCTGGTCCATCGATGAGATGAAAGTCGAAACTGGGCGTGAGCACCAACGGCATCTCGCGCGTGGGGAACGGAAATGCCACCGTTACGCCGTTTTCCAGATCGACCGTGCCCATCCCTTCGTCGTCGAGCTTAGGCAAGTACGTGGCGAGAAAGCTCACCTTTTGCAGCGGCCCGTCCTTCTGGCCCTTGGGTCGAGCGGGCACGATGACCGCCTGGTCCTGCATCTCCAGTGGCAGGTCGCCCGGGATGATGACCTGACCCGGTTGCACGATCGGATCGGCGATGCCGGGGCCGGGGATGAGCGTGGGATTGGTCGGCCGAGTGGGCTGATAGACGACCGGCGGGCCGCCTGCGTACGGATCCACAACGATCGGCGCGGAAGTGATGGGCGGCAGCGCGGGTTGTTGGATGATTACGGCGTCGGGCGTGGTGAGAATGGAGGGGGTGCTGAATGCACCGGGGACGGGTGGCAGCATCTTCGCCTGGACTGCGGCCTCGGAGATGCTGTCTGGGTAGCCGCTAGGATAGCCATAGGGCGCCAGTGCAACGGAAGTGGTGCGACCAGCGGTGGATGGCAACGCGGAGGTTACGGCGGAACGGTCGAACGCGGAAACACCGGAGGGTGAGAACTGGGTGTAACGGGTTGCGAGCGGCTCGCTGGCGCGCATCGCGCTAGGCAGCGGCGCGACTTGTGCCAAGGTGCTGCCGAACCAGCCGAGAGCGACGACCGCCGCACCGATCGAGATTTGGACGGCGGTGCGCATTGAGTGTCGCGCTCCTTTGCGAGCCGCGGCAAAATAATCAGAACGCGATCCCGCCACGCACCATGAACGTATCGTCGAGTTCCACGGGCGGCGGCGCCTGGCTCACGTAGAACAACTCGCGGTTAAACAAGTAACCCACCTCGAAAAATCCGCGGAGGCCGCTTTGTGCCTCGGGGAGCCATTCCAGCCCCAAACTTACGCGAATGTCATTGTAGTCGAAGGCATCGACAAAGCCCGCATCTCGGACGATCGTCCACGCGCCGCCGCCGTATTCGCCGGCCACGTAATACCAGAGCGTGTGATTGGCGAGCGTGGTCCAGCGGTGCGCGAGCTTCGGCCGCGGAAAGAAAATCTCATAGTGCCGGTCAGGCGACGGATCACAGACTATTCCGCCAGCCGGCAGCATCTTGATGTCGTTGCGGTCGATGTAGATCACGCCTGCTTTGACCTGCATCGTCGGTGAAACGCGAACCACCGCCAAGCCACGGCCCATGACGCGGAGGCTGTCGCTGCTGAAGTGTTCGAAGTCGGTATACACGCCGGTGCGCACGCCAAGCTCGGCGCTGAACCAGTTGTTGACTTGCGGGTTCCAGGCCACATCGAGCCAGGCATCATATGTCTGGCCGGGCAGATCGGCCGTCCCGGGCCCCAGCGATACGGGGCCGTCGAACAGGTGCAGGCCGAATCCAGGCGTGATCAGAAACGGCGTTTGCAATCCGAACAGCGGCAACGCGAGCGTGGCGCTGACCTCGGACGAATTCATCTCGACGCCGGTCGGGCTGACGTCGTCAAAAATCCACTCGTGCTGGAGCCGGACCTCTTGCAAGAGGCGCGTGACGCTCTTAATGCTAGACATGTCGGGGAGCGTCGGCGCAGTCATCTGTGGCAGGCCATTGGGAAACAAGGCCGGCGGAGAAGTCGTGTAAGGCACTCCCGGAGCAAAGGTCGGCGCCGGCGCGACAACAGGCGGCGCCGCCCCGTACGGTGTAACGGGCACCGAGCCCCCCGGTGGAAGCATAGGCGCCGGCGTTGCAGGGAGGACCGGTTGTGTGGTCACCGCGCCCGGCTGAAATACGGTTTGCGGTGCGGTCGTCGCGTACGGATCGAACGATTGAATGCCTCCCGAGAACGTCGCTCCAGTCGGCCCGCCACTGTAGGATGGTGCCGGAGCGAGGGCGCTGCCGCCGCCGGGCGGCATGTACGTGCCCCCGGGCGCAACGCTCGAATTCGCCGGAAACGACGGCGCGGTCGTGGTTGCCGGTTCCAGACGGCTAGGCAATTGCAGACGCTGAGCACGGGCCGGAACGGCGGCCATCACTGCGAGCAAAATGCCGGCGCAGACAACGCGAAGTTGCATGTGGAAATTGTTCCAGGGCAAGCGACTGGCCCTGAGCCGAACGGCTCTATTTCGAGACAAGCGAGGGAGTGAATACCGCAAGGCGCGACAGCGGTCAAGAGCAGCGGCGGGCAATTGCAGCAGGTAATGAACGCTAGCAGGAAATACGAATGTCGAAGTTCGAATGACGAAACAAGTTCGAATACCGAATGTCGAAAGGCTGCACAACCTGGATCGGATTCGGGCCGGCCTATCGTGGTTGTCGCATGTTGAGCATCACCTGCAGCTTGGCAGCACACAGGATCGCGCGGGAAGCAGCAGGCACACTAGCAATGGGCGAGGCGCTGTTGATTGTCGCCGATTGTCAAACAGCAGGGCGCGGACGGGGGAACAACCGCTGGTGGACCGGCGACGGGGGACTGGCGGCGAGCCTGCTGTTTTACCCCGCAACTTTCGGCTTACCCAACCGAGCAATTCCGCAGGTGTCTCTGGTAACGGGTGTGGCGGTAGTCGATGCCATTGGGCCATTGGTCAGCGGCCACGTGCTTGGGCTGCACTGGCCGAATGACGTGTATGTTTCCAATCGCAAACTCGCGGGGATTTTGGTGGATGTGTTGCCCGATGGACGGCACATCATTGGCATTGGAATCAACACGAATAATGCGCTTGATGATGCGCCGGCGGAATTGAAGGCGACGGTGGCCACGTTGCATTGGCTCACCGGCCGCGTGTGGGACCATGGCGAGCTGTTGGAAATCCTGCTCGAACAACTGGCGGCGGGCCTGCGGGTGCTCGCCGAGTCGCCCGAAGCAATGGGGCAGCGGTTCAACGAGTTGTGCCTGCAACAGGGGTTGGTGTTGACGGTTCGCAGCGGCGAAGAGCAAACGACGGGGCGGTGCGCGGGGATCGAGGCGGATGGGGCGTTGTTGCTGGACACGCCGGAAGGCCGAAAGCGCATCTATTCGGGCACCCTGCGGAGTTGAACCATACAGAACACAGAGGCAAACTGAAGACTCAACTACTCCTTCAATCGCACGCCGTTTAGCGTTTCTCAGCGCTTCTGCGCCTCGGCGGTTCATTGATTGATCGAATCGCCTTCAGACAGATCTCCTGCCGGTTATGGCTGAGCTGCCGGGCGGCGACGTGGCGGTAGCCCCAGGAGCGGACGCGTTCGAGAAATGCCGGCACTTCGTCGGCGAGCTTCCATTCCAGCAGTTTCAACGTAAGCAGTAGGCCTTCGATCTTCAGGTCGCGGTGCGTGACGATTGCTTCGACCGCGTCGAGTGTGTACTGCGGGGCAACGTTGATATCGGCCGTGAGCCAGCGAACGCCGCGAAACTCTCGACGGCGAACCTCGTGGCCGCGCTTGCGGATGTGAGTGAACTTGGGATGAGCTGCAACGCGCTCGTCCATCTCGGCGGGGTCAATGCCGATGACCTTCAGTCCTTTTTCCAGGAACGCCTGGCTTGCACCTCCTGGGGCCGAGCCAATCTCTGCCACAGTATCGCCGCGTTTTACCGGAAGCCGCGACCAAGCCAGCGCCTCGCGCATCTTAATGTAGGCCCGCGACACCATGTCGGCAGGCGGTTCGATCGTAAAGATTCCGCCGGGCCATCGCGACGGGATTGCGGAAACACGATGATAGCCGACCCACCAAGTCTGCGGTTCGACGAGGATGCAGTCGAGGATGAGATGGCCGCTGCGCGGAGGGGAGGCCGGAGTTGGAGAAGTGTCACCGAGTGCGCGGGTGATCGCCTGATGCGCTTCGACGGTGGATTCAGTCGGTCCGGGTCCAAAGCCGCGGTGGCCGACTTGCACGGGGTCGCGCACGAAGACATGGAGATGGTCGTAGTGAGTTTTCCCGGCCAACTCAACGACTCTCGCCGCGCGCTCGTCGAGCGTGCCGCCGGTTGCCTTTCCGAGTGTGAATCCGTGTGCTCGTGCGAAGACGCTGCCAAGGTCGAAGTCATGGCCGAGCGCACGATGCCGCGGCAGCTTGAACGTGAGAAAACCGGGGCGCGAATAGGCGAACCGGAATTCGGGCCAGTCGCGCGCCATCTCATTTTTAACCGCCGCTTCCGCCCCCACCTGGCAGGCGACGAACAGGAATTGCGGAGGAGGCGGCGTCTCAGTCATTCCTTACCGGCCGGTTTGGCTTCGTCGAACCAGTTGGGATAAATGGCGTTGTGCTTCCCGCGGTCATTCTTGACGTATGCCTTGATCCGCTGGTCTTCCTTGGGGATGGCGCGATGGCCGCCGGCCGACGGCACTTGCGGCGCGGTGCTCTTGCGTTTGAAGCAGTACACGTAGCAGGTATCGCGCCGTTCGACGTTCTTTCCCTTTTCGACCTCGTCTACAAGTAGCTCGACGATGTAATTGTGGTAGTGCTTCTCATCGCGAACATAGACGCCGCGGACAACCCCGGTGACAACGATATCGGCTTCGTCGCGGCTTTCGGGTGGTATTTCGGCACGCGGCGGAGGCATGAGCGGCAAGGGCAACGAACACGGTGAACAGCTTCCACAGATAACGGTTCATGGCAGACTCCGTGCATTTCGTACCGACCAGTTCGTTGGCGGATTCGAACGGTAGTCTAACCGCGCACGCCGTGCCTCGCCATGCGATGAATCAGTTGTGCGCGTAGGAAACGGGGTGGGCCGCGCATCGCTACCGCTCGCTGGTCCGAGCCTATGGATTCCCGATGGAATACGTTCTTTGTCTACGGCTCGAACTGCTGAGTCCAGTAGACGGTACCGTTCGACGATGTGTACGCCGATACTCCGATGCGGCGGTGGCCGCGGCTCAAGATGTTCGCACGATGACCGGAGCTGCTCATCCAAGAACGCACCGCCTCGTGGGCGCTGTTCTGCCCCATCGCGATGTTCTCGGCGACCGGCCGCGACGTGTGTTGCATGCGGCGCGAGCGCGCCATCCAGGTGCCGTGAGCACGCGCCGATTGAATCAACTGCTGATCGGCCATCAATGGCGGCAGGCCGTAGCGAGCACGCTCGGCGTTGGTCTGGTCGATGACTTGCTGTTCGACGGGATGCAGTGCGAATGAGGCGGGCTGGGCTTGCGGCGTGACAAGTTTTTTGACGGCCGGCTGCGCGGTGACGGCCGCTTTCGCGGCGGGTGCGGCCTGCGTTGGCGCCGCTGTGCGCCGGCTGTTTGGTTGCTGGTTGTTTCGTCGGCTGCTGAACGGAAGGCGACTTCGCGCTCTGCGGCGCGGCGGGCGTCGTCTGCGTATGGCCGACGCTCGTCAGAGCAATCAGTGCAACCGCGGCCACGGCAATAATCGTGGTCAACTTCATATTTGTCCTCCTGGTGCGTGGGTCTCGGACGAGACCAAAACGTGAAACGCGTGGCCCGGCGGTCGGCGTGTATGAAACGAGCCGCGACCAAGCCGAGGTGGGTCGCCGTTTTGTCACCGCCGCGACCCGTTCGCCCAGAGACGAAAGCGGGAAAGCGGCAGCGAGTTTGCCGATCGCGAAGATCAGCGAACTAGCGGCAAGTTTGACGGTAAGGGTTCCAGCCTAGCGGCCTGAAATGGAGATGCAAGAGGCGCGACGGACGGTTTTGGGACGCGCAGCCCGGCTACTTGCAATCGAAACCGGGTCTGCTATGGTGTGTGGTTCGTTTGCCGCAAGCCAAGTGGACCGAATAAGCGCAGGAGAACTGACATGCCGAGTTTGTACGTTGGCGAAGCATTGGTGGGGGAAGGCAATGAGATCGCGCACATCGATCTGCTCATTGGCAGCAAGGACGGGCCTGTGGGAATCGCCTTTTGCAACGCCTTGGCGCGGCAGAGCCAAGGGCACAGCAACCTTTTGGCGGTACTGGAGCCGAACCTGCCCGTGAAGCCCTCTACGGTCCTAGTCACCAAGGTAACGATTAAAGGCGCGAAGCAGGCGGTGCAGATGTTTGGCCCGGCGCAAGCGGCGGTGGCCAAGGCCGTGGCCGACAGCGTGGCCGACAACGTGATCCCGGCTAATCAGGCCGAAGACCTGGTGATCGTGTGCGGCGTGTTTATCCATTGGGAAGCGGCCGACGACAAGAAAATCTACAAGTTCAATTACGAGGCGACGAAGCTGGCGATCGCCAACGCCATGAAGGGAAAGCCGACCGCACAGGAGATGATCGCCGGTAAGGAAAAGGCGGCGCATCCGTTCCGGGGGTTCTGACAGATCAGGGGATGAAGCCAGGGGATTGGGAGATACTGTTCCTATCCCCTCATCTATGCTTGATCCCCTTTTCCCCCGTTGGAGTGGGCAATGGCGAAGGCACGGATTCTCTTGCAGCTTGACACCGACGCGCAGCCGAGCGTATTCGACTCGGTCGTGGCGATTGACGCGGGGGCCGAGCAAATTTTGCGGCACGGGGGAATTACGACGGAGCAAGTTCGCGATCTCGTCTACGGCGCAATGTTCACACGGTCGCCCGATGATCTCAAAAACTCGGCGATCTTCGTCGGCGGTTCGAACGTGGCGGCCGGTGAGAAGCTGTTTGAGTCTGTGCGGAAGACTTTCTTCGGGCCCGTGCGGTGCTCCGTCATGTTGGATTCGAACGGCGCGAATACCACTGCGGCGGCGGCAGTGTTGGCGGCCGAGAAGCATGTGAAACTCGCGGAGTGCGAGGTGTTGGTGCTGGGTGGCACCGGCCCGGTGGGGCAGCGCGTGGCGCGGTTGGCTGCGCGGGCTGGGGCGCGGGTGCGCGTGGGCTCGCGCGAGCGGAGCAAGGCCGAGGGTGTCGTGAAGACGCTCTCAGCGCATGTTCCCGATGCGAAATTGTCGGCCGTTGCGACGTTTGAGCCGCACGAGCTGGAGCGGGCACTGGATGGCGTCCCGGTGGTCGTCGCTGCGGGCGCTCCTGGGGCCGTGCTATTGCAGGCCGGCGCGCGGGGGCGAGCAAAATCGCTCCGCGTGGCGATCGACCTCAACGCGGTGCCGCCACTGGGGATCGAGGGAGTGGCATCGGCAGATAAGGCGAAGGAGCATGATGGCGTCATCTGTTACGGCGCGATCGGCGTGGGTGGGACGAAGATGAAGATTCACCGCCGTGCGATCGAGCGGCTGTTTGAAGCCAACGATCTGGTGCTCGACGCGGAAGAGATCTTTGAGCTGGGGCGGGGACTAGCGAAGTAAGACTTTGTTGAGTGGTCGGTTGTCCGTTGTCCGTGGTTGGCGGTCCCTTGTCTGTTTATGTACCCATCTCCTTAGTGATCCGCTTGAAATCGTCCTTGAGCGAGCGGTAGAGCTGCTGGTAGATCGGGAACCCGCGGTCGTAGACAGCGATCGACGACTTCTGAGCAGGCGTGTCCTTGACGACACGGATCGTGGCGCTGCACGCCTCGGCGATGTTTTTGAACGCACCGCCGCCGACCGCGGCCAACAGTGCGACGCCGTAGGCAGGCCCTTCCTCGGCGTTGATCGTGACCACCTTCTGGCCGAACGCGTCGGCCTGGATTTGCCGCCACAGCGCGCTCTTGCTGCCGCCGCCGCTGGCGCGGATCTGCTTCACCGGCACGTTCATCTCGCGGATGATCTCCAAGCTGTCGCGCATGGCGTAGGCCACGCCTTCCATGATCGCGCGGACCATGTGTCCGCGGCCGTGCTTGAGCGTGAGACCGATAAAGCACGCGCGGGCGTCGGGGTCGGCGTGCGGCGTACGTTCGCCAGAAAGATACGGGAGGAAGAACAGGCCCTCGCTGCCGGGGGCAACGGCTTCGGCCTCCTTGGTGATCGTGTCATAGACGTTGGACTTTTTCTTTTTGGCGGCGGCGACCTCGGCCTGGCAGAGCATGTTGCGGAACCATTGGAGCGAGCCGCCGCCCGACAGGCTCACGCCCATCAGGTGCCACTTGCCGTGAACGGCGTGGCAGAACGTGTGCAGCCGGCCGCCGGGATCGATCTGCACTTCGTCGCTGTGAACGAACATGATGCCCGAGGTGCCGATCGACGTGCTGAGCGTGCCGCGGCTGACGATGCCGTTGCCGACGGCGCCGGCGGCCTGGTCGCCCGCACCGCCGACGACGACGCAATTGGTCGTAAGGCCGAGCTCGTGCGCCGTTTCGCGCGTGAGCTGACCGGTGACTTCCTCGGACTCGTAGCAGCGGCCGAACAGGCTTTCGTCGAGACTCGAGCTTTGAGAGCAGTGGCTTCGACCAGTCGCGCTTGGCAACGTCCAAGAGCAGCATGCCGCTGGCGTCGCTCACGTCGGTAGCAAACTCGCCGGTGAGGCGGCGGCGAACGTCGTCTTTGGGGAGCAGCACCTTGACGGTTTTGGCAAAGTTCTTGGGCTCCTTGTTGCGCAGCCAGAGGATCTTGGGCGCGGTAAAGCCGGTCAGCGCGGGGTTGGCGACCATCTGGATCAGTTCGCGGCGGCCGCCCGCGCGACGCTCGATCTCGTCACACTCGGCGGCGGTGCGCTGGTCGTTCCATAGAAGTGCTCGCCGCACGACCTTGTTATTCTTGTCGAGGAACACCGAGCCGTGCATCTGACCCGAGAGGCCGATCGCGCGAACGTCGGCGGGTTTGAGCTTCGCTTTTTTCACGACGGCGCGGACAGTCTTGACGGTCGCCTTCCACCAATCTTCGGGGTCCTGCTCGCTCCAGAGCGGCTTGGGGTGGTACGAAGGATAAAGCTCGGTAGCGTCGGCAAGGATCTTTCCGGCTTCGTTGATTGCGAGCGTTTTCGTGCCCGAGGTGCCGATATCGATCCCCAAGAAAACCGCCATGGATCACTCCGGTTTGTGTGAATGCTCTCGCGCCCAAGCGAAGAGGCGAATGCCGTGGCAGTATAAGAGAGAATGTGGCGAAATCAACGAATTGTGGTTGATAAGGAGCGGTGTCGGTCGTCTAGACAGGCTGCGAACGCAATTCTAAAATTGTGCGTCTAGCTTGTTACAAGCGGGGCGGTAGCTCAATTGGGAGAGCGCAGCGTTCGCAATGCTGAGGTTGAGGGTTCGATCCCCTTCCGCTCCACTCGCTTTTGACCGCTGACGGAAGGGGCAGCAACGATTTTTGGGCAGTGCGCCAGAGCGCACGAGCTCGCACGCCGGGCCTTGGCGCACAGACGCCCGAGACCAATCAGGCCCGCTGTATGCCCGGCGACTCGCAAGGGTCGCCGGGTGTTTTTTATGCGCGGTTTCGAAGACTGATCGATCACTTCTTTTGCAAGCTCTCGATCATCTTGGCGAAGCCTTTTTCGTGTCCCTTCACGACGTCGGCGGGGCCGTAGAACTTGATGAAGTAGTTGCCGATGGTCCGGCCGCCCGGAATGATGGCCGCGAGCATGCGGTAGTTCTCGCGATCGATCGTCTTGCCTTTGGCGAATGGGCCGCCAGGAGCGTCCTGGTAAATGCCCGAGATGTCAATCACATGCACCTCGATGCCGGCGATTTCCTTCTTTTCGATCTTGGCCTTCTTCTTGGAGTCGCCACCGTCGGGCTGCTTGAACTGGCCGATCCAGCGGTCGATGTTTTGCTCGACACTGCCGCCGGCGCCCATCACGGTCACGCGGCCTGGCTCGCCGTCCTTCGCACCGGGAACGGCGAACTCCTGCTCGACAATGCGCGACCGCGGCTCCTTACGCTCCCATTTGGGCGGCGCTTGGAGCACCAGTTTGCCCTCGGCCAATGAAATGGTTTGATCCTCCTTGTCGGCGGCAATCGACGCTTCGTGCCGAGACAGAAATGAAATCGCCACGACGATCGTCAGCAACATTTGGAGCTTCAACATGATTTTGGGTCCCGACTCGTTTTGAGGGTTAACGTTGCAGATTCTAACGAAAGATGATTAGAACACGATGAACAGCAACACAATCGTGCAGATCAAGAGTGCGGCAAGCAGACCTAACGTGACATAGAGCATGTTGATGTCGTGGCGCTGGCGTGTATCGAGGCGGCCATACGCCGCGGCGCTGGGATGCGCTTCGGCCATCGCGTTGAGATCGAACGGACCGGCGGTCGCGGCGGCGCCGGAAAAAGGGGCGGGAGAGTGTACGGCAAGATGAGCGAGCTGCGCCGCCGCCAGATGTGGGAACACAGCGGTAGCCGGCCGCCACGATTGCCATCCTTCGCGCCAAATGAGCGAGTCGGGCGTAACGCGTCCTTCGCTCGTCCATTGGCGAAGCACGTCACCCGAGGTCGGGCCGAACTGTCCCGCGGCCGGATGGCGGACGAACCAGGCTGCATTCGGCGCTTCGGAGATCAGGTCGGATGCGACAGTAGTCACGGGCGAAACGGGAACCGGCACGGCTTCACCGTAAGCGCCGATTTGCGCGGGCGCGACCGCCACCGGCCACGCCGACGCCGCGGCGACCGTACCGCCTCCGGCGCCAAAAGAAGTTGCCGGCTCTGCTGCGGCGTTCGGATCGTCATCGGCCGCGACCAAGACGATGTCCTCTTCCCCGGCGTTGTCGTCCGGGGAGTCCTTGGGAATCGGAAACTTCGCGCCGCAGTGCGGGCACTTACCTCGCTTCCCGGCGAGGAATCGCTTGATGTTCAGCTTGTGCCCATTGGGGCATTGAACTCGGATACCCATCGCAGATCGTGCGCTAAAGGCCTATTGGTCTTTGCGCATATTCTAGCAATAAAGTATAATGGGCGAGTGTGGGAGTTGCGGCTTAGGAACGACACGGGTGGGAGGGCCGGTCGGGCCGTGGTTCGGCCGTATGGCCTATTCCTCGCGATTTTTCTCGAGCGTCACACAGTTTCCCTGCGGGCTATATTCGACGCGCAACATGAAGCTGCGCATGAGCATGATACCCCGGCCATTGGGAGTTTCCAGGTTCTCATCGGCGGTGCAATCCGGCACGTCGCAGGGGTTGAAGCCGCATCCCTCGTCGGTGATTTCGATCCACAGATTCTCCTTCGAAACTCGGCAGGCGACATGAACACTCTTGGCTTCGTCGTGTTGATTGCCGTGTTTGACGGCGTTGACCAGCGCCTCTTCGACCGAGAGATGCACGCCAAAGATATCGTATTCGTCCCAGCCACAGTGGTGCAGCTCCTGTAGCAGCTCGGTGATGAACTGCTTGCCGGCGCCGCGCACGCTGGGAAGCGTGAGGGTCGTAGACCAGCAACTATTAGCGTCCGACATGGCGTGGGGCGGGTTGGACCCGTCAGTCTGTCGCCCTGATGTGCGACGGTTACTAAAACGCGGCTAGCGCGTCGGCCTCGTCGTCGCGGATATCAAATAGCTTGTTGAGCTTGGTAATCGCAAACACCTCATAGATTTCCGGGCGGATGTTGGTGAGCTTCATCTTTCCGCCGTGGGCCTTGACCTTCTTGTCGAGCGTGATCAGCTTCCCCAATGCGGCGCTCGAAAGAAACTCGACCTGTTGGAAATTGAGAAGCAGGCGCTTGCGGTTGTCCGCCTCGACCAATTGGAACAATTCCTGGCCCAGCTCCTGAATGACAGACTCGTCCAGAATCTTATGGTCAACGAACCGCACGACGGCGACATCGTTGACATCGGAAACCGTTAACCGCCGGTACTGGGCCATTCAACCATTCCCCTTTTGCAAGCGGCGTACGCCTCGCGTCACCGAACGATGACGAGGTCCGCCAGCCGTCATAATATTACCGCCGATTGGGGTGTCAAGCGAGCCAACAGAGACGATCCTCTGCGGATTCAAGCACTTAACGACACTGGAATCGCCGTTGCGGCTGCTTGAGAGCTATGTGCCGGCGGGATCCGGAGACTCCGGTTCCGTCGCCGAACGCCCGGCAGCCGCGCCTGTCTGGCGAGTGCGAAGCACGGCCTGTGTGACGAGCAAGTAGTTCTCCTGCCGAAACTCGGTGATCGTCCCCTGGATCACCCACTCCAGGGAGTCGGGGCTCTCAGAGACCATCCGCGCGATCCGCTCGCTGTTGAGGTTCTCGAGGCAGGCAAATCGCGACTTGCCATCGACGGAGAAGAACGTCACTCGGTCGCCGGTGACTCGAAACTGCCCTCCGATGTCCACCAACTTCGTGCCCTCGCGCCAACGTCCGCCGGTAAGATGGCCTTCGATCTGGCCCGTGGTGGATTTGACCGGTTCCGCTTTTCGGTCGGAGGGGTGCCGGCGGGATTGTCGGCGGGTGCTTGCTTGGCAGCGGCGGTCGCCAACAGCGTGAAGCCGGCGACGAGCACAAGCGCCGCAATAGCGATCGCCGAGTTCATCCGGTTGTGCAACGCCCTGTTGGCGACCATGTCGAGTGCGCGTAACTCCCGTTCCCGCCCCCAGGCTTGGGCATGGCCATGGCGTGGAGCACGAGCACAGCGCCAATCGAGATCATTGCGAAGCCGATCCATTGCGGCGGGCGGATTACCTTTTTCGACGATGCAGCCGCGGGCGTCACTGCCGCGGTGGCAGGTGCACCCGGGTCGTCGATGATCTTTATCTGGGTAGCAAGAAACCGCGTGACCTTATCGTTGAAGGTAAACGTGTCCACCATGCGGAACTGGATGCCGAGAAACAGAAGCACCAGACCGCCCATGAAGAATTGGTTGCGATTCAAATCCATGCCTGGCTCCCTGAAGCAAGCCGAATCCGTGGGTCACAGCGCAAAGGGGCTGTTGTTCCTTATCGTCGAGTCTGACGAAAGTTCTCAAGGCAACGCGCGAGGTTGCCGGTGGATTGCGGTTTTCGGGTTGTGCGCTGGTTATCGCCTATTGCCGGTTTAGTGGCTTCCGAATCGCTAGCGGGCACTCGGTGTCGGGAAGGGGCATACTAGCTGCTGGCACGACGACAATCCGCCGGTGCTCGCCCCGCATGCCTCCGTATCCCCGAGGGTGCAACTGGCCTTGAGCGGCGTCCGGCAGGGCTGCTACAAGTCCGGTCGCTTTTCTCGTCTCTCTTCGCAATACATTCATTTGGAAGGAACCGCCGCGATGCGCGCCGCGTGCGTTCTAATTCTCTGCTTGCTCTGTTGCTCGCCTGTCGAGTCATCCGAGCAGCAATTTCCTTACACGGCGTATATTACGCGCAACGACGTGGTCATGCGCAGCGGCCCTGCGAAGCGGTTTTACGCCACCGACCGGATGCGCCGCGGAGAAGAGGTCGAGATATTTCGGCACGAAAACGGCTGGTGCGCGGTGCGCCCGCCGCAGTCGAGCTTTAGCTGGGTAAAGGCCGATGAACTGCGGATCGGAACCGACGGCGTTGCACTGGTGTTGACCGACAAAGCCGCCTGTTGTGTGGGAAGCAACGTGAGCGAGCTGCGCGACGTGACGCAGGTCAAGCTCGACCGCGGCGAAGAGGTGGAGGTACTTGATGCGGTGCGGCTTGGCGACGGAGACGCCGCGGACTTCTGGTGCAAGATTGCACCTCCCAGCGGCGAATTCCGTTGGGCGCATGAAGACGATATTTCTCGCGAGCCGCCCACGCTTGCGGCTGAGTTGTTGGAATCGGCGCCGCGCGCTGATCGGTGGGGAAGCTGGGTTCGATCGCGTCGTAGTGGCGACGATGGACTCACGTCGTCAACATGGCCGGCTGATGGTTATCGTCACAAAGGTGCAACCGTATCGAGCGGCGAGATCGCGCTCGTGGCCGGATCGCGCGACGAACTCGATAACTCCGGCACAAGCCCAACGACCAAAGAGACGGGTAGCGATCGGCCGACCGGCAGCGCCTCCACGGAATCATTGAACTTGGAAGTCAATCCCGCATTGGCCACCGAGCTGGACGCAATCAACCTCGACGTGACGAAGATCGTCGTCGATGAGCCTACGATGTGGCAACTGGACGACGTTCGCCGACGGAGTAATGCGGCGCTTTCGCGGGCACAAACGGCGCTGGAGCGCGGCAAGGTGCATTTGCTCTTGAGCCGGATCGAGAAATTCGAGGAAATACGGCAGCGAAGCTTGGGCATAGTCCCAGCCCCAGTGACTACCCCGGTTGCCGCGGTTCCATCGAGTGTTGGGACGACGCAGCCCGTGACATTGCCAATCGGCCGCGATATCGGGCCGCTCTCTGCTCCGACGCTCCCGACCGACGCCGGCCGCTACGACGGGGTCGGCAAGCTGACTCGGGTGATTTCACAGCGCCCCAATGCGCCGCGTTTCGCGCTGGTGAATCCACAGAACGACGTTGTGGCGTTTGTATCTCCGGCGCCGGGTGTGAACCTGCAATCCTTTGAAGGGCAGTACGTTGGAATCACCGGCCAACGCGGGTATATGCCAGAGCTGAAGAAGGCCCATGTAACCGCGCTTCGCGTGGCGCCCGTGCAGGTGGGAACGACCGACAGCGTGCGTCGGCGTTGAGGTCATAGTGCTGCGGCCGTCTCGGCTGCATTCTCAAGTTTTGGCAGGCGAGACGCCTGCACCACAACTTGAAGCTGGCGTTCAGCGAACTTTCCTGTTCTCGACCGCCATACGCGCCTGGCGGCGCACCTGCTCGTCGCCGTCGCCATCGGCCAGCTCGGCGAGTCGATTCTTGAATTCGGCGTGCTCGCTAGATGCAATTCTTGTAACCACGGCCAATCGCACTTTTGCGTCGTTGTCGTGGCTGAGAAACAAGAGCCACGCGCGCGTGTCCACGGTGTTGATATAGCTCAGGGCCTCGACGAGCTCACGGCGAACGTTCGGGTCGGCATCGACGGCTCCGCGGGCCAGTTTCAGTTGGGCCTCGTCGATCTTCTCGCGTGTCATTTCCGCTCGGGCTTCCTCCACTTCGGCGTCATCCTCTGCGCGAAGCCGCGAGTCGAGGTCCAAAAGCCGGCTCAGTTCGGAAGGCCGCAAGGTTGCCGCGCGATTGGGCGGCGCAGTTTCGGGCTTTACCTCGCTTCGGACCTCAACCGAAATGTGGGGCGAAGTTTCGTTGAACTTCCGATCTCGTCGCAGCTTTGGAAGTGAAATCGGTTCATCAGCGTCCACTGCGTCGGCGTCACCTTGCGCGTCGTCGTCGGCTTCCTGCGCATCGACACTTAGCTGGCTCGGAAGACCGTCGTTCGGCACTTCGCCGGCCGCGTCGAGAGTCAAGCTCCTCGATCGGTTTTGCTTTAGTGGTTAACGCGTTATCAAGCCGATTAGGGAGCGACGACGTCGAATCGAGTTGGGGTGCCGGGGGCGGAATCGGGGGCAACGACAAATCGGCGCTCGGAAACTTCTTGACTTGCACGGCAGGGTCATACGCGAGGGGCTCGCTAAAGGAAACTACGCCGACATGCCCCGCGGTTGGTGTCGGCTCCGACATCCGGCGTCGAATATCGGCGGCGATAACAATTTGGCAGTCGCGCAGGCGCTCATCGGAATTCGCAAGATTCTTCGCAGCCAATAGCCGATCGGCGATCAGGCTGGCCATTCGAAGTTGTTCCCGATCGAAATGCGAGGTGCAACTTGCCAGCGAAGCGGCCATGCGGTTAAGAACGGCGCCTGCGCCGGTGTAGCCGGTGCGGGACTGGCGCTCGATCTCCGACATGGCCACGCGAAACGCGGCATCGCGAACATCACCGCGACGAGCACCCAGTAATGTCACTAGTTTGTCGATGCCCGCTGGGCCGATCCGCGCCAGCTCCTGTAGGGTTTCGTCGAGGTCCTCGCCGGTCGCCGTCCTGATCTTTGTCGACAGCAGGTTGGCATTCGCGTACGGCCAGACGAGCCAGGCAGTTCCCAGGAAACCCGCCCAGATGATCGCAGCTACCAGCATCGCCACGTATCGACGTGGGCGGCCTGTCGCTATTGTTTTGTTTGAGGATCGCATCGCGGCCCAGTTGACACGGCTCGACGATTCAATGGGTACTCAGGGCCGGCAATTCTCCGCGGCGCGCCCCGCTCCAGCAAGATCATTTCTCCGCGCTTGCCGCAGCTATGGTGGCCATGAAACGGAGACGAGGGCATGCCTTGGACCGAAGATGCTGTCACTGCTCGTCGATTGCCGGGACAGCACTGGGATTTTCTCACCGACGGCAGCATCAGCGGCCGAATTATCCGTAGGGCCGCCGCAATCGACAAAGTTTTCCACGGCGGTCAGGGGGGACCATGTCGCACGTCGATACGCCGACTGTTTCGCGCCGTGCGCGGACGTCTTGTTTCTGCGCCGAATCGCAATCCTGGCAGTGTCCGCGCTTCTCGTCGTGTGCGAGTCGTCAACTCAGGCCGCCGACGATGAGGCGCCGAAGGCTGACACCAGTCGCGCGGCACGTGACGAAGCAGTTCGCGCCATCCCATTCGATAAACTGCCGCGCGCGGCTCGAATGAAGGTTTCGAATGTCCTGCAAAAGACAAGCCTGTATCGGCGCCTGCCCACGCAGACGATCGCCTGCGACGCCGATTTGTACGCTTATCTGCTCAACCATCCAGACATAGTCGTCAATATCTGGCAGACGATGGGCATCACGCGGATGACCATGCAACCGGCCGAAGGCGGCATCTATCACATTTCGGACGGCGAGGGGACGACGGGTAGGATGGAGTATCTCTACACCAGCCCCGAGCTTTCGATTGTCTATTCCGAAGGCAGCTACGACGGCCGCCTGTACCCTCGCACGGTGCGCGGGCGATGTTTGATGGTGCTGCGGACGAAGTACCAACGCGACCGCAGTGGCGGCGTCGCTGTCACCAGCCAACTCGATACGTTCCTGGCAGTGGAGAATCTGGGCATTGAAATTATTGCCAAAACTTTCCAGCCAGTGATCGGCAACGCGGCCGATCATAACTTTATCGAGACTGCCCGGTTCGTAAGTACGCTTTCCAAGTCCGCGGAAACGAACCCACAGGGGATGGTGCGGCTGGCGCAGCGGTTGAAGCGGCTGGAGCCGCAGACGCGCCAGCGGTTTGCCGAACTCGTGGCCGCCGTGCCTCGAAAACGAACGCAGGCCGAGGTGGAACAGGCGTCGGCGGTCACTAACGTCACCTCTGCGGTTGTTGACCGCTGATCAGACAGTGGCAAGAAGCCAAGTACAGCCTTCTTTCCAACGTCGTGATAGTGCAGCGGCCGGATCGTCCATTTGTAGTGATTGTGCCGGTCCGCTGTCTTCGTATGCCATTCTTAAGGACAGGCAATCCGCCTGCGGCACACGAGGCTACTGCATGCGCGGCTATCAGGTTCATCATTTTCGTGGGACGGCAGAGTTGCGTCGAGAGTGGGACCGGTGGGACGACCTTTGGCGACGCAGCGACGCGACACTGCCCACTGCGCGAGCGTTGCCAGTCGCTCAATGGGTCGAGGAACTCGGCGGCGGAATGCCGTTTCATGCTTTTGCAATCGAGCACGAGGGCCAGTTCTTGGCGGCGATTCCGTTGCTCCAAGCGCGGCTGAAGCGACTGTTCCCGATCGTTCGGTTGCCTTGGAATCACTGGTCGTGGGCTGGAGATTTGTTAATTGATCCGCAGTGTGATGCGGCGGCAGTTGAACGTCTCGTGGAGTTGGTCGCTCGCGAAACACAGGGGCTGTTGTGGTTCGACGGCGTGCCTCTGGAATCGGCGTCCTGGCAACGGCTGTTGAACTGCCTGGACGAGCGGAATATGCAATATCAGCGTCACAAGCGGTTTCAAATCGGCACCGTCGATTGCACAGGCAGTTACGAGTCGTACCAGAAGCGTTGGTCGAGCAACTTTCGGCGGCAAATGAAGAAAATGAGCCGCCGCGCAGTGGAGTTGGGCGGCGCAACGCTCGCCGTACACCGACCGACGGACGAACATGTCGTAAGCGAACTACTCGACCGCGGCTTCGGCGTCGAAGACCGGAGCTGGAAAGGCCGAGAGGGGACCTCGATACTCAAAACACCTGTGATGAACAGTTTCTTGCGCAAGCAGGCGGCGCTATTGGCCAATATGGGTCATCTGGAGTTGGCATTCCTGGAGTTTGACGGACGCGCAATTGCTTTTGAGCTGGGATGGTCGAGCAAGGGGTGGTACTTCTCGCCCAAGGTGGGTTATGACGAAGAGTATTCGCATCTCACTCCGGGCCAATTGCTTCGTTTGAAGCTGGCCGAACGATTCTTTGCCGACCACGACTGGAGCGCGTGGGACTTTCTTGGGCCGCTGGTCGAATCCACTGAAAAATGGACTACCGCCTCATATCCCATTGAACGACTGGTAGTAAGCACCGGCGGTGTGGGCGGCGATGCATTCATGCATGCCTATCGCCATTGGTGGCCGTCGCTGCGGCGCTTGCGCAATCGTGCCCGCGGCGGTAAAACCACGGAACCGGTAGTGGCGGAGAGACAGTAAACGTTTACTTCCTCTCTTTGACAGCGCCGACGAATAGTCACCCGTCGGTGTGCCAGGGGTTGCCACCACCGTTTCAATCCTCGCGTACCTTCCAGACTCACAATTAGTAAGCCCCCAACGAGTGAGGCCAACCGTTTGTGAAGTCTCGGGCGAGCCAGAGACCAGAGCGACACGAGTTACCAAACCACGGTCAAATGACCATCCAGGCAAGCAACAGAGTGGCAATCACTACCAGTCCGAGGCCCAGGCAGAACACGAGGTCCAACGTCCGCGCGAAGTGCCGCCAAGTCGTGGTGACGCTCGTGCGCCATGCCAAGAAAACTCATCACTGCCGAAATCATAAAGAGCACAGCGCCGACCGCAAGCAGATCATCAACAAGAGTTTGGACCGCGCTAAGCCAGCGCATGATCCCAATCAAGCCGATGGCGGTCAGACACACGCCCACCATCGCCGACGACACGGACAACAAAGTAAGCAAGTGGGGGTACTGGCGATCCTCAGACTTCGACTCGTCAAATGTCATTGAACTATCGCGGTGAGATCCTATCCGAACAGCAGGCTAATCCCAAATACAACAAGCACGATTACAAGAATCACCCCCAACACCACTACAAACGATCCAGCAACAAGCCCTCCCGGAGACGACTGCGACAAGCAACTTGCGCACGGCTCGGTCTTGCGAGTCTGCGGATCGACCAGCAGCGGCGACCCACACCGGGGACACTTGCCCCAATTCTCATTGATGCTCGACTTCATGAATCGCGAAATGCGCTTGGTTGTTCAATAACCTAACATCATTGCATTTCTTTTGACCGGCCGCTGACTGCAACTGCACTCCGTCTGCATCTGTTGCAGCGGGTTGTTCGCTGCAATTGCCGCCAGGCCGGCATATGCTGATTGGCCGTTGCGGATTTCCACAGTTTTATTGCGATTCCCCGGATAAACAAGCGCCGGCCGCGTTCGACCTCCGTGAATTGCACGGGCCGATTGGCGCACTTGCGGTCATTCTTAACCGTCCGATTCGGTCATCTAATCGGAAAAATACGATTAAACCGGACTTGTACTTCGACACTGTCAAGCCATTGCGAGCAAAAACCTACGCTTCCCTGCGGGCAGATCTTGCCGCACGATTTCCGTTTGAGAATTAGCCGACGTGCTCTTGTGATGCCGTCAGGGTCAGCGTAATTCCATGCCAAGTCTTACTGCCAATCATCCGAGTTGGTGCCTGGTGAACCATGCCGATGGTCAACTTATCGGCGTGCCTGCCGACGGTACTGAGTTGACCGTCGGACGACGCACGGGTGTTGGCTTGCGGATTGGAAAGCCTACCATTTCGTCATCCCATGCGGCGCTCTTGGTGCGCGACGGCAAGCTGGTCGTGCGCGACCTGCAAAGCACGAACGGCACGTTCGTGAACGGTCACCCGGTGCAGGGCGAGGCAATCCTTAATCACGGCGACCTGATTCAGTTTGCGGAGGAAGTATTTCAAGTCGGATCGTCAGAACGGCGCAATGGAAACTGCCACTCAATCCAGCGATTCGGTAGACGCCGCTCTGGAAGCAATCCAGTTCACAAAGCTGATCGATGATTGTGCTGTCGTTCCGTTCTACCAGCCTATCGTGAGAATGGACACGAGCGGCATCATCGGCTACGAGGTGCTTGGCCGCAGCACGCTTTATGGACTCACTTCACCCGATGCGATGTTTCGCGCAGCCTCGCGATTTCGCATGGAAGCAGAACTGAGCCGGCTGTTTCGGCGCGAGGGAATGAAGCGACGCGAAAAGTTGCCGGGGATGCCTGGCATCTTCTTGAACACGCATCCAGCCGAGTTAGTCGAACCCGACACGCTCTGCAAATCGATGACCGAGTTGCGCGACCAAGCGCCGCAAGCACGAATCGTGCTGGAGATCCACGAAGCCGCGGTCACCAATGTGGATAGCTTTCATGAACTGCGCAAGTTCCTTCGCGAACTAAGCGTGATCCTGGCATTCGATGACTTTGGCTCTGGACAGGCACGATTGCACGAACTGGTCGAAGTGGCGCCCGAAGTCGTGAAATTCGATTTGGACTTGTGCCGCGGAATTCACTCGGCGTCGCCGCGCAAACAGAAGATGGTGGAGCAATTGGTTCGAATCACGCTCGATTTGGGAATTGCTCCGTTGGCCGAAGGAGTGGAAAGCAAAGGCGACCACGACGTTTGCCGGCAGATAGGGTTTGAGATGGGCCAAGGATATTACTACGGACGGCCAGGCCAGGCGGCGAACTTCGCACTGCCGGATCCGGACACTCAACCCATGTAATCGCCGCCGCGCCGCGCGGTCCATCGACGTACTTCTTGGTAGCGTTCTTGCTCCACGCGGCTGGATGAGATCGTATTCTCGGCCGGGATAATCTTGGCCTCATTGCAGAAAATCGAATCGTCTGCTCGTCTTTCCTTAACGTGAGTTGCCGCCGTTGGCGTGCGAAAGACAATGCAATACTGCAATTTGCCCGATTGCGTATCATTACGGCGTCCGGCATGGTTCAACACAAAAGGGCTCCGCAAGCAACGATGGTAAACAGTACCAGACTAGAGGCAGTCGTATTTGATCTCGACGGGTTGATGTTCAATACGGAGGAACTGTATCAGTACGTCGGCAGCCAGTTGCTCAAGCGGCGTGGAAAGGAGTTCGACGACGAATTGCTCGCCCAGATGATGGGGACGCCACAGCGCGTGGCTCTGCAACTCATGATCGATTACCACGGTCTTGATGCCACCGTCGCTGATCTGTCTCGTGAGACCAAAGAGGTGTTTGCGGAGATCCTCGACGAACGACTCGCCTGTATGCCGGGACTGTTGGAGCTTCTCGACGCGCTTGAGCGACACAACATTCCCAAAGCCATCGCCACCAGTAGCGGCAGGCAGTTCGTCGATCATGTCCTCGGACGGTTCAACTTGGGGCCTCGATTTCAGTTCATCCTCACCGGCGACGATGTGACACACGGTAAGCCGCACCCAGAGATCTACCTGAAGGCCGCACAACGGCTTGGCCTTTCACCTGCCGAGGTGCTTGTTTTGGAAGACAGCTCGAACGGTTGCCGCGCGGCGGTCGCGGCGGGCACGTTTGCGGTCGCAGTACCCGGATCGCACAGTTGCCGCCACGACTTTAGCGGCTGCGCATTAGCTGTCGAAACGCTGGCGGATCGGCGTATTTACGCGGCTTTGGGGATCGACTAATCTTGGAAACCGCACGACTTTGCTAGCATCAATCGACGGCAAATCCACAGCCAGCCCGCCAGCGACGGCTACTTTATCTTGACCCTCGGCGCGCTAAGCTGATAAAGTGCGCTAGGGCCGCAGGGAGTGGTGACATTCGCGTCACCGCGCGACGCGAATCAAGGAGGATTTGGAATGCTGTCCACGTTGGGGGTTGTGCAGGTGCCCCCGTCTTCGACGTTGCCTGCGCTCAAAGCCAATCGCGGGTTCGAGGGCAAGTCGCTTTTGGAATGGGTTGTCCGGCGAGTCACCGATTCCGAGCGGCTGGATGGCGTGATCGTCGTCGCGCCGGCTGGACCGCAGGGCGACGTTATCGCGGACCTCGTGCCTCCCGACGTGCCGTTGTTTCAGAGCGCGCGAAGCGACGCGCTTGGCCAACTCGCCGATGCGCTCGTCAGCTATCCGTGCGTAGGTGTGGTCCGTGTGGGCAACGACCAGCCATTTGTCGATCCCGACTCGATCGACCAGCTCGTTTGCCGCGCAATCGAGTATCCCAACTGCGACTACATCGGTTATTGCCTGCGCGATGGGCGGCCAACAATTCAATCATCGCTGGGAATGTTCGCGGAATACTTCAAGACGAAAGCACTGCTCACGGCCGACCGAGAAGCCCGCCTTGCGCACGACCGCGAGCAATCCACCCATTATCTGCACTCACGGCCCGAGCGGTTCGCGGTTCGCATGATCCGTGTGCCCAATGCACTGGATCGGCACGATGTTAGGCTGCGGATTGATACCGCGGAAGATTGGGAGAACGCCCAACAGATTGTGGACGCTTTGGGCGACGAACATCTCGACTGGCAGCGCATCGCGGGCTTGCTCGCTCAGCAGCCGGCGCTCCGCCAACGGATGGCCGCGATGAACCAGTCCGGAGCGGATAACTAGTCTAAAGTCATTACACGGACGATTTCTCATCGAGAGCTTGCATGGAAGCTAGCATTCTCACCACGCCCCAAAACCGCCGCCGGCCGATAAAAGGCGCAACGGTCGTCGCGCCCTTTCGCCGTCGAAGATCAATCGATCCCGCTGGGCGACGGAGAACGACGAAGGCGAACTGGTCAAGCACTGTTGGGCCGAGGACAACTTCCTTGACTCATCGCGGCATCGCCGGTCGGAGATCATCAGAAAAAAAGGTTGAAACACGGGATGGCTCCAAGCATAGTCAAGGTACAGGGCCAGCTCGTTGCGGTCGGACGTTCGCTTCGGCGATGCGTCAAACACCAACGGCAGGAGAAACAGAGATGAGCACCGTGGGAGTTGAGCGAGCCCGGGAGCGCTCCGGGCCCGGCGGGCGCAGTGCGCCTCCGTTTGATGTTCACGCGGCCGATGGTTCGCGTCTGTATTCAGTGGTGGTCGGTGAACCGACTACGCGCAACCGCCCTCAGGCGGTTCTGTTCGAGTTCGATAATATTCTCTACGACGCCACCGCCTGGCAACGCTGGCTCTCGCAGGCGCTGCGGCGTATGCAGGTGGCCGGCGATTACGACACTTTTCTAGCGCGGTGGGAACAAACCGGCCAGCGCGAAATCCGTTCAGGACGCCGCCTCTTCTCCGACGCTTTTTCCCAGTTTCTGCGCGAGTGTGGTCTGTCGGTTGGTCAGGCGAGCGAAATCGAAGCGGCCAGCCAACCGCGGCGCAAGAGGTTTCTCGCCGAGATTCGTCCACTACCGCAGGTGCGTTCAACTCTCGACCGACTCGCGGAACAAGGTCTGACTCTTGGGCTGTTGGCCGATAGCGAATTTGGAGCCGCTGAGATTGAACAGCAACTCAAGCGGCTCGGTTTAGCTGCTTGTTTTTCGCTGGTGTTGTCGAGCGCTGAACTCGGCGTCACCAAAGCGGATTCAGATGGCTACACTGCAGCGCTTCAGCAATTGGGTCTCGCCGCGGAGCGCGTGGCCTTCGTCGGCAATCACTCCGATCACCTGTCCGCCGCCGCGCGGCTGGGTATGTCTACGATCGCATTTAACTACGACGACCGGGCCACGGCCGATATCTACCTAAGCCGTTTTGACGAGCTTGCTCGCTTTCTCAAGCACTGGCCGCTGGGATCGTGAGACGCGCGCCGGGCAAATCGCTGCCTGCCGGTAGCTAGCTCCGCCGAAGTCGCGCGCAACGCTTAATGCTAGCTGCGCTTTTCTTGATGCGATCTAGCGAGGTTGGACGAAGATAACTGGCGCAGGCGCGGTAAATCCGTCACGCGCGTCAAACTCCACGCCATTGCCGTTCCATCACGGCAAGGCTCCCGCTGGCTTCAAGGTCAAGGATCGACGACCATGTCTCGCGTTGCTGCAGCGATCGTTGTGTTTGTCGTGGCCTTCGCAGGCTGCAAAACGTGCGATAGCCCGTACGACTACTGCGGTCCGGTCGTCGATAGCGATTACCATCCGGCAGGTCCCCGCGCCGGCAGTCCCGGGACGGGCCTGATCGGCACGCCGATAGTGGGCGAGACAATCCCCAGCCCACCCCCGTCGCCCCCATCGAGGCCACGCCAGGACGTTCGACCCGAAATGCCGCCCGCGGGCGGCGATCTGCCTGGGCCGTCGGTCATGAGCCGGCCGCGATATTCGCGCTGATCAGCGCCCCCAGCACGCCACGTTGACAGCAAGCCGGAGCGATCGCCTCTCAACGATTCGTCCATTCCTGAACCGCTGGCCAGAAAGCGTGAATGGCCCAATGCGGGATCGCATACAGCGCCACCGCGCTTATGGAAAGAAATGCAAACCAGAGGAAGGCATCGGAAATGCGCGACGGGATCAATCGTGGATCGGTTCGCCGGTATCTCAAATATAGCGCCGCGCCGGCAATGATCGGCAATGTGGCGGCCTGAAAAAATCCACCAATAATGACCATTGCCTTCGGGTCGCGCCTCCAAAAATAAAGCACCAGCGCAAGCGCTGGAAAGAAGACGCAGAACCTTGTAATCCACCTCATTCGGTCGCGTGCTTCGTTGTATTGCACGATGTGCGCCAGACTGAGGAAGTCTGCGGTCAGCCGGCTGTGTGATGCGGAAGAGACATACAGCGTCTTAAACAGCACCGCCCACGCGCCCACCAGAAATACGATCTTGGTCCATTCTCCAAATGCAGGCACATACATTTCCGAAAGCGTCTCAATCATCTGCGACTTTTCGGGATGCAATCCTTGGCGATGCAGCACGGTAGCGCCCAACAGGTAGAACGCGACGGTGGCCACCGTGAACACGATCATGCTCACCCACGCGTCAAGATACATCACGCGCATCCAGCCGCGTGCGCGCACTGCCCACTCGGGATCGCTCGTGCGCGGACCCGTGAACCTGCCATAGCCCTTTTCCAAGCACCAATACGGATACGAGTACAACTCGGAAGCGCCCACGCCGGTGATCCCAAATGCCCCGAATGCTGCCGCAACCGCAGCGGCGGGCAACGCCATAACCTCCAGCGAAAATCCCGTCTCAAGATCGCCCCACCCGATCGGGTAACCCATGCCGGGCAATAGCGCGACACAGGTCACGGTCATCAACGTTACGCCCGCGACGAGAAACGTTGTCACCCGCTCAATGCGCCGATAGCCGCCGCTCAGCAGCAAGCCGATCGCAACTGCCGCTGTGAAAACGGCCCACGGGTGCTCGGGTCGCGCCTTGAGCGCCTCCGACAGTTCCGGCCAAAAGCCGGCGAGCCAACTTGCCAGACCTGCAGAGACTTGCGGGAACGCCAGGTTCAGCGCTTGGCCGACGCCGCCGACCATGGCGCCAAGTTGGAATACGGTGGCCATCAGCATGATGATCCACCACCAAACGAGCCAATGCGCCCCAAGTCGCGGTCCGGGCAGTTCGTCGAGTGCGGCCAGCGTCGGTTTGCCCGATGAAAGCGCGTACCGCCCCAATTCGATCTGCACGAAGACCTTAATGACGCAACTGAACAGGATCAACCATAGAAATACAAAGCCGTATTCCGCGCCAGTGACGTCGTTAGCAGCAATTCACCGGAGCCGATAATGCTGCCCGCTACGATGATTCCTGGCCCGATCTTCTTCAGGGCGGGCCAAAGGCGATCCGGCGGCGCCTGGATTGCCGCGTCCGACATCGCGTACGGATCAAAGTTCGCCTGGTCGCTCAATTTTGCTTGCGGCCCACGGTAGGGATCGTCGTCCATCAGC
The DNA here is from genome assembly GCA_963829655.1 of Pirellulales bacterium. GTDB lineage: Bacteria > Planctomycetota > Planctomycetia > Pirellulales > JALHPA01 > JBBDYH01. The sequence continues at coordinate 1,146,092 of CAWHJG010000002.1, read as the reverse complement.
GTAGCCTTGGCACCGGACCAATGAAGATGCGAGTGTGCTCCCGGAACGCAGAGTATAGCGGATTCCGAAACGAGCGCAACACAGTCGCTGGGACCGGCTCATCGCGCGACGCCATTCGCCGCCTTCCGCAATACCTCCAGCGTCCGCTCCGCTTGCCGCTCGCGAGAATACAGCGGCGCAGCGGCGCGGCTGTTCGCTGCCAGACGGCGCGGAGAATCGAATCGCCCGCCAGAGTGCGCACCGCATTGGCAAGTAGGTGCGGCGCGGCAGGCGGCACAATCAACCCAGCGTAGTGGTCTTGCACGATCTGGCTCCCCTCACCATCGGGCCCGACATACACGATCGGCAGTCCCACCGCCATCGACTCGAAGATCTTCGAGGGGATCACCGAGGCGAACAGCGGATCGTCCTTCAAGTGCACCAGCGAAGCGTCGCACACGCTCCAGTAGCGCGGCAGCACTTCCTTCGCCACGCGCGGAGCAAGAACGACGTTGGTGAGCTTGCGCTCGGCCACCAATTTCTCCAGGCCCGCTCGCGCCGCCCCGCCGCCGACAAACAGAAACGTGATCGGCTCGTCCTTCAATATTCCCGCCGCGTGAACCACGTTCTCCAGTCCATGCGCCAAACCGAGCGTGCCCAAGTACCCAACCACGAATCGCCCGCGCACACCGAGCTGCGTTTCGACGCCGGAATCGCGCCGCGGTTGCGGCGAAAAGATATCCAGGCTTGCCCCGTTAATCACCACGTCGATTTTTTCGCGCGGTACGCCGCGTGCTGTAAGATCGTCTCGAAAGGCGTTCGTGAACGACAGCACGCGTCGGCTGCGGCGATATAAAAACAACTCCAGACGCTCCAGCGTCCGATACATCCGACCGGGCTTGATCGACGACGTGGCCAGAATCGATGCCGGCCACAGGTCGCGGAGTTCGAACACGTGCGGCACGCGGCGAAACATTGAATACGCCACGCCCGCGACGGCCACGAACAATTGCGGCGAGCTCGAGATGACCACGTCGGGTCGCTCCTCGCGCAGCGCGAAGTACAAAGCCCCCGGCACGTACGAAACGTAATCGAGCGTTCGCCGCAGAAAGCCTTCGTTGGCCGTGATGTACGTCTTCACTCGGACCACGCGGATGCCGTCGATGCTTTCGACGGTGCGGAGCCGATTTTCATAGCCGGGATAGACGCGCCCTTCGGGGAAATTCGGAGCGCACGTGACCACGGTCACTTCGTGCCCGCCGGCTGCCCACAGCCGACAGCGCTCGTAAATGTGCGTTGCCGGCGCGTTAGTTTCCGGCTTGAAGTTGTCGGCGAAGAACAGAATCCGCATGCGTGCGTCAAACCAAACGCGGTAATCGACGAAGGAGCGGCGCTGACCGAGTCAAAACGGAATACCGCCTCCCTCCAATCAAAGATAGATCGCCGCGGGCACTAGCGGTAGCTGAGCAAGGCAAGTTAGATTAGCGAGCCTTGCTCGTCGAATGGCTATATACGGGCTCTCGCACGCCATTTCCGTTTGACTCGGCCGGATGAATTGCTGAGCCGTTGGTGGCAACACCGTTGCCAGAAGCGCCGTTGACGGACAGGTGGGCTACAGTGGCCTTCTCCGTTACCGGTTGTTCCTCGAGAACACCAGTCGTATCCTCAATCGCGGCCGGTTTGATGGCCAGCAGCTCCTGAATCTGCGCTTCCAAGGGCTCGACGAAATCCAGAAAGCTCAGAACCGTGGCACTTGCCGCTTTCGGATCCTGATCGCCCGTCACGTGCAAATACCCGACGGACATACCGTCAACCACCAGCGGTAAGTCGATCCGCCACGCCTTGCTGGCCGCGCTGGCTGCGCGGCGGCGCCACGTGGCATAGAAATCCTCGTGTAAGTGCGGCAGGTAAAGATTCAGGCGAATGTGCGTGAGGTTGAAACGTTCGGCCGACTCAACCAGCGCGTTCCAGATTTTTTCCTCCCATTGAAGCGAACCCTGGAGCCGATGTGCCGATTGACTGGCGCCCACTTCGGCGCCGCCGACTATGGTACGGCCAATGCCGAGCAATCGCCGGTTGAGCAGCATCAACTCGACGTGACCGAACACCCGCGTGGTGACCAGCGTGCCCACGACGATCAGAACAGCGGCAAAACCGATCCATTCTCGCGCGAAATATATCCCGGCCAGCGAGCCCATTGAAGTCAGTAAGCACAATCCCGTGATCAGCGCGACGGCCTGCCGTGTTGTCAGGCCTTGCGTGAGCAAGCGGTGGTGGATGTGGCCTCGGTCGGTTGTGTAGATGCTGCGCCCGGTCAGCTTCCGCCGAAGGATTGCCGCCAGCGAGTCAAGCATCGGAATCGCCCACACCGCCAGCGGCGCCGCGAATGCCACTGTCGCGGCTTCCTTAGTCGAGCTCCGCAACGCCAGCGTGCCCAGAATCAGCCCGATGATCATGCTTCCCGCGTCGCCCAGGTAGATCGAAGCAGGTGCGAAGTTGAACCGCAAAAACCCCAGGAGGGCCGCCGCCAGGATAAACGCGATGGCCGCGTCGAGCTGATTGCCCATCATCAAAGCCATCACGCCAAATGTCAGGCCGAAGATCACGCCGACACTGGTGGCCAAACCATCCACACCGTCGATCAAATTGAATGAGTTGATCGAGATCAACAGCCAGAACAACGCCAAGAGTGCGCCCAAATGTCCCAAATAGATTTCGGCCCCAAACAGCGACATATAATCGATTTGTGGACCCGCGAACGCCACGAGCGACGCCGCCACCAATTGCCAAATGAGCTTAGTTCGACCGCGGACCTGGGAGTAGTCGTCTACCAGGCCCACGATGCACAACAAGACCGTCGCGGCCAAGACACCTGCGAACGGCCGCAGGCTGGTGATAATCTCGAGGTCGAAAGGCGACCACAATAGCGCCAACACGCCCACGCCGATCACGATGGACGCCAGCACCGCGGCACCCCCGCCTAAGGCAACCGCCGCCTTTTGCATCTTGCGCCTACCATCGGGGCGATCCACGAAATCAAAGCGAATCGCCAGCTCCCGCACCAGCGGCGTCAGCGCCAGAGCAGCCGCCAACGCGGCGACCGAAGATAAAAGTATCGCAATGTTGAACATCAGAGGAGACAATCCAATCGCAGGCGGAACAGAACCGGGTGCGCGACGTCAAATCAAAGTTGCAAACACTGAATCCCCACCGATTCCCGTCTCGGTACACATCCTCCAAGAGACTCCAACAGCACGTGCTGCCCTAGCGGCAATAGGTGAAGATCCCTCGGTGTCAGCAAGCCGTCCCATGGCCTGCATCATGACCGACCAAGAAGCCCAGCGAAGCCGAACCGAGACAAGACGTGAGTACAGACGTGATCTGGCCCGTCAGACAGCCGGCAATACAAACTGCCACTCCTCCTCGGGTCAATTCGTACTGACTGGGCTTTGGCCCCTGATAGGTTGTATTAAAACAAGGGGCGCCCCCTAAGTCAACTTTCGCCGCCAAGTGTTCCACTTATTCCAGTGATGAGGAATTTTCATGGTCCGGCAAGTTCGCCTATTGTGAAGTGATTGCATGCTTTCAGCAGCCTAGATGCCGGCTGCCATCCGATATGACGGATGCATTCGCCAGGGGCAACACCAGAAAAACCCGGCCAACTGCGGACTGCTTTGGTATGACCGATCTTGTGCGGCTGTTTCATACCGTGCGCCACCTCAAGCCGGTTCAGATTGTTGCGCAATTGCGCAACTACTTGCCGCGACCGGCGCCCCCGAACGGCCATCCCCTCCTTTGCGGCCTTACTCAGGCGTCTGGCGACCGCCCATTCTCCGCAAGGCAACCATGCTAGGTCCGTCGCGCTTCCGCTTTTTGAGCGCAGGAGCACGAGTTGCGGTTTCCCGCCGGATGGAACGACCCGCGGGTGGAAAAGCTCTGGCTCTACAACCTGCACTATTTCGACGATCTGATGACCGCTGACGCGCCGTCGCGGGCGCACTGGCATCAAGCGCTGGTTTCGCAATGGATTGCCGAGAACCCGCCCGGCCGCGGAATTGGATGGGAGCCGTATCCCACGTCGCTGCGGATCGTCAATTGGATCAAGTGGGCAATCGCCGGCTGGTCGGGCGGCGAGAGGCGACTGAACGATGCGGCAATGCACAGCCTGGCAACACAGGCTCGGTGGTTATCCAATCGGCTGGAATATCACTTGTTGGGAAACCATCTGTTGGCAAATGCAAAGGCGGTTGTGTTTGCGGGCTTGTTCTTCGGCGGCAGCGAGGGGAATGAGTGGCTGCGAAAAGGCATCGGCCTACTCGATCGTCAAGCCAGCGAACAGATTCTCGCAGACGGCGGACATTTTGAACTTAGCCCAATGTACCACGCGCTGGTGCTGGAGGACTTGCTGGACGTCACGAATCTTCTTGTGCTCTATTCTGAAGATGAATCGCAGCTTAATCGCGTCTTGTCGCAGAGTTGGTATCGGGCGGCTAAGCGCAATGCGGCGATGGCTGCTCGACCTTACGCATCCCGATGGTGAGATCGCGTTCTTCAACGATGCGGCGTTTGGAATAGCGCCGCTGCCGCAGGAATTGGAAGAGTATGCTCAACGGTTGGGGCTGACTGAAACTGCAGCACTGAAGGATGGCCTCACTCTTCACGGTGACAGCGGATACGTCCGCTGGCAGCAGCGTGACTGTGTCGCATTGCTCGATGTCGCTTCAGTCGGGCCCGATTACCAGCCCGGCCATGCGCACGCGGACACGCTCTCCTATGAGCTTTCGCTGTTCGGCCAGCGGGTGTTCGTGAACTCCGGAACTTCATGCTATGGAGTCTCCGACGAGCGGCTACGGCAACGCGGAACGGCGGCGCATAATACCGTGGTAGTCGATGGAAAAAATTCTTCAGAAGTGTGGAGCAGTTTCCGCGTCGGACGCCGGGCGAAACCGAGAATCGTGTATAGCGAGCGGCCGAGCGATGATGACTGTCGATTGGTCGCCGATCATGATGGCTACAGCCGTTCATTTCGTCGGCTGATTCACCAGCGCTCCTGGCGCTTCCGACCTGGAGAGATCGAAGTCAGCGATGTTCTCACCGGACGATACACGACGGCTGAAGCACGCCTGCATTTGCACCCGCGCGTCCATCTGACACTCTCGCAGTCAGCCGATGCAGCCCAGACGGTCGAACTGCGAATCGGGGAGCATCGAGCAATGCTGACGGTCGAAGGCGCAGTTTTCAGTCGAGCCTTCAACCTGGCATCCACAATTCGGCGTCACGGTGCCGAACCGCGTGCTGATTCTTCGAGCCAACGGTCCGCGGTTTATGCACCGGCTGCAATGGGAGCCGTCTTAGCCACACATTCCACGTGCCGTTTGTGGAACTTCTTCGCCCGGCGTGCCGTCAAACACGCCGGGTAGCTGTCGTCGGGTGGCTGTGTTTTGCGAAGCTCAGTCAAATCAACACGGTTGTGACTCGCTTCGCTGGAATGCAACAACCCCGTCCAGCTAGTCGCAAAACACGGTGGTAGCGCGCTGGTTACCAACCTGTTGCGCCCCCATCCGCCGCGCGAGCATAAAACAACTAGTGGCCGTGGTGATATTCCAAACGAGGAGCTCTTCCGTGCGAACCTGTCTGGGTGCGTTGCTGGCATCGCTCGTTTTTCTCACGGCGCCGTCGCGTCTTTTTGCAGACGCCCATGCCGATCTCGCCAGTGGACGCGAGCTGATCGCGGCGGGTGACTTTGAAAAAGGCCTGGCCCTGCTAACGGCCGGGGCTCAGAACCTGCCCCAAGCCGTCGAGCCACAGTTGGCCTTGGCCGAAGCGTACCTGAAGCTGGGCAAGAACGAGAAGGCGCTTGTGCATTTTCGCAAGGTCTTGACGCTTTCACCCGAACATGCCCAGGCCAGGCGAATCATCGAAGCCCTGACCGGCCGCCGTCAAACGGTCGCCGAACGATTGGAACTGGCTAAGACGTTTGTGGCAATTGGCGCATTTCAAGCCCGCCGAAACCGCACTGCGTCAGGCCATCGCCGATGCTGCGGACGCCGACGAGCGCGACGGCGTGCGAGCAATGCTGGCTCAAACGCTGCTGTGGTCGGGCAACTTCGGTGCCGCCCTCGACGAGGCCGGCCGCCTGATGCAATCCTGGGAAGCGCTGCCCAAGGGCGTGTGCTCGCGGCGCTTGCTCTGTTGGGACAAAAAGACCCAGACTTGAAGGAGCCGCAAAACTTCTCGCCGGCGTAGAGCTGCCGAAAAATGGCGATCCGCCCGACTGGCTGGCTTGGCACGATGTCGCGAAGTTGCTCGTGCAATTAAATCGCGGCGAAAATGCCGCCGGTGTGTCCACGCGGGTCGCCAAGTCGCTCGCCGCGATTCCTGCGGGTCCGTTTCGTCAGACAATTGTTACGCGTGCCGCGACCCTGCTATTGAGAGAAGCCCGCGAGCAAATCGGCCGCGGCAGCCACGATGTCGCGGCCGCGATTCTTTGGCCGCTCGTGAGCAGCGACAAATTACCAAGTGACGAAAAGGCGCTCGAATCCGATTGAGCTCAAGGGGGGCTGGCTCGATCGAACGACCGCCGCAGGACCGTTGTGGCTGCAGGTAAGTCAGGCTTTTTCGCAAATTGGCAAGGCGGATTTCGAGCGGCACGGCGCCGACGCAAAGCTACTCGCGTACTGGCTCGCTGCCGAGATCGTCCGCCAGGCGCCGCCGACCGTCAATCGACGTCGAACCATTGCTCCAGATTGCTCGAGAACTGGCTGCCCATAGTCGCCCAGCCGATAACCGCAAGCTCGGCACAGTTCTCGGCCGGGCCGACGAACTTCAGCTTGCGATCCTCCAACAAGCTCTGCCGCTCGCGACCGACGAGAACCAACGCGTGGCGATCGTCGATCTCATGGCTGCACAGGTGGCGCGCTACCAGCAAGCGGAAGACCTGGAAACCGGCTTGAACCAAATCGTATCATCCGCACTCGTCGACGAAATCAAACCCGGCGAGCGCGTCCAGCTTGCTACTCCGTTCAACACACTGCCGGTCGGACCAGCACAGCAGAAGTTGCTCAACTTCCTCGCCGACCGTTTTGCGGAGCTTGGCTCCAAGGCCTTTCACAATGCGAAGAACAGCCTCGACGTAAAGGCCAACGAACAACTTCAGCCGCACGACCGTGCGGCAATTCACTTGTATGGCGAGCTCGCGGCCGTTTATCCCATTGCCACGAACTGCGTCCCCGCAATTGAAGCGATCATCCAACGCTATAGCTTCGCACAAAAATGGACCGCCGCATCCGACGCCACGGTCCGTTTTTACTCCCACCTTTCGGGCAACGCCGGCCGCTGGGCGGCGATTCGCTTAAGGATCGCGCAGGCACAGCACATCGAAAACGAGCTGCTTGCCGCCCACCGTCGTCTCCCAAACGAGCTGCCGCCGCTTGTCGCCGAGGCACTGGCGGAAGTGCTCAAGATCGTATCAGAGAACCGCGGCAAACCAACGTGGCGCACCGCTGTCCAGCTCGTCGAGCCGCTCGTCAACCGATACGCCGATCTGGACCGCTTCGATCTCGCCGCGGCCGTGATCGCCGCCCTGGACTTCAAAGCTGACGACGCGCCGCTCGCTGACTGGTCCGCTTCGGCGCAGATCCAGCTCGTCGATCGTCAGGCCGCGCGTGCCATCGCGCTTGCCACGCAAGGCCTCGATCCGCGGGCAAAACTTCCGCTCAATGAGTTTCATCAGAAAGAGCTGGAGTTGCTTGTCGAATTCACCACCAGGTTCGGTCAGACCGAGTACATTGCTGCCGCCGTCGAGCGCGTGATTCAGATCGCGGGCGTCTACCAATCGCATCGCTCGATTCGACGTCGCTCGCCAGGTGCTGGCTGATTACTTGAAGGCGCACCCGACGCAGGAGTTCGCCCCGCGGATCGAGCTTCAAGTCGCCCAAATCGCGGTCGCCAAGGCACGCGCCGCGTTCGACGACCGCAAGGACAAGATCAAGCCCCCCGAGGAACTGTCGCCGGAATTCGCCGCCGCAATCGATGCCCTCGCCGCATTTCTGAAAACTCACCCCCGCGGCGCCTTTGCGCAAACGGCCGAAAACGAACTGCTCCAGATCGCGCGCACCTATGGCGAAGTCGGCGCCTGGCCGGTCACGCGCGAAGTCATCGAACGGTTTGCACAAGCGGTCCCGGACTTCCGATCGCCGGCTCAATTGCAGTTGCTTCGCGCAGCGACCTTCCTCGGCGAGCTCGACCGCAATTATGGCCTCGCAATCTTGCAACCGACACCGCCCGTGCAGGCAAGCACACCGCCGGCTAATACAACCGCGATGAAAAGCGCCGGCGAGTTCGACGCAGTGAAAAGACTCGCCGATGCCGAAGAGAAAGCCGCTGCTCGCCCCGCCGGCCAATCCGGGTCCGAGTTTGGCGAAGTGAGCGGCCGCTTATTCGGCGGCGGCGGTCACGCAGGGGATCCATCAGGTGTTGCGCGTCCCTCCGTCGATGATCTCGCGCTCGCCAAAGTCCGGCAATCGCAGCAAGAGCATCTCGCGTCGATCGCCATGCTCGAAACGAATAACGCGCAGGTACAAATCGACCGCAGTAACGGAGGCGACCTTGCCCTTCCCTCCGGCCCGGTGCTGTCCGCGGCCGCAATGAAAAGACAAGACGACGCCTCTGACAAGGCGTACGAGATTTTGATTAAACTTGCCGCCGAGGCGGATCTCGCCAACGCGGCTACAGCACAAGCAGCTCGCACGCACATCCACTGGATGTTCGGTTTCTTCGAAGGCCAACTCCGTCCCGATCGCGCGGTTGTTCTGATTCGCCGCTATATAACCGACCGGCCCAACGAGCCCGCCCGCGTTTCGCTTGCGTATCGCGTTCTCACGAACCTGATTGGCTATGCCGCCCTGCAACAACCCACCGACCGAATCGACAAAGCCTGGATCGACCAGCGCCACGAGCGTTTTGAACAAACCCGCGCCGACATCGAGCAGTTTATCAACGAATACTCCGACCGCCGCGACTGGGTCGAGCACGCTCAGATCCTGCGGATCGACAGCTTCGACCGCGAAGCACAGCTCACGGCACAAATCAGCCCCATCCGTGCCGCGGGCTTGCTGCTGCAATCAGCCGACGCCCTCACTGATCTCTTTCACGGTTCGCCCGATCATCCCGCAATCGTCAACTTCCCGGAGCGACTCTGGAATCTCGCCGAGCGGTTGGTGTCGTTCGATCAGCAGGAGCAAGCGATCCACGTCCTCAGCCAGATCCCAATGTTCTTCCCCACGCACGCACGCGCCACCAGGCCGTACTGCGCCAGGCGGAGCTATACGCTGCCAACCTCCGTAACCCGTTGCGTGCGGTAGAGACTTACCTGGAGTACCTCGGCCTCGCCGGCGACAACGAAGCGATCCGCACACAGATTTACACAATCGGTGATCAGCTTGCCGCCGCGCAGCGTTACCTCGAAGCAATCCATGTTTACAGCGCGTTCGTCGATAGTTTTCCGACCGACCCGCGCGCCGCGCAGGCGCTGCTCCAGATCGGCCAGACTCATCAGTCGAACCAGGCCTGGAAAGACGCGATGCAGGCCTATGCCCGCATCGTCGCTGAGTACCCGACGGCCCCGGTCGCGCCTCAGGTAAAGCTTGCGCTGGCGGAGTGCCATATCAACCTCAGCCAATGGAGATCGGCCCGCACGCTTTACGAAGAGTACGTGCAACAATATGCGGGCGATCCTCAGGCCGAAATGGCCCGCGTTCGAATTGAAGTCCTGAAGAACCTCGACCGCTATCAAACTCTGTTGGCCGACGATGCCGTCGAGCGAAACAAAGACGACGCGCAGTTCCAGATCGGTATGATCGTGCTCGAAAAACTCGCCGACCCTGTCAAAGCAGTGGCCGAGTTCCGCAAGGTCGCCGCCAACTACCCGAAAAGCCCGCAAGCCGACGACGCGCAACTCGAAATCGGCAAAGCGCTCTTAGCGCTCGGACAGCATGTCGAAGCCCGTGGCGAGTTGTTGAAGGTGGCACAGAACTACCCCGGCAGCCCTTTGGCCGACGACGCGTTGTACCTCATCGGCCAAAGCTACGAGCGCGATGCACAGCGTCTGGCCGCGGTCACCAGTCAAAAGGCCCGCGCCGACGCCTTCGAGCGCCAGCAGCGCGGCGCTATGCGCAGTTTAATGAGGAACAGCGGAAAAAAGACGCTGCTTTTTCGCTCGAGCGCGACATGCTCAAACGCGAGGGGCGCAAGGAAGAGCTCGACTTAAGCGAAGCCGCACAAGCGTTTCGCTCCGGTTCCGCCAATCTCGACACACTCGGCGTGACCGCTCGGCAAGCAGCGATCACCGCCGAAACTGAAAGCGCCCTGCAAGTCGCCAACCGCCAGGACCGCATCAACGAAGCCTACCGCCGCGCCGTCGAAATGTACGCCAGGTCCTCCGCCGAATATCCGCTCGGCGACATGACCGACGACGCGCTCCTGCGAATGGCCGAGATTTACGAAACCGAACTGAAGGACCGCGTGGCGGCGATGGAAACGTATCAGAAGATCGTCAAGGTGTTCCCCGGAACTCCCGTCGCCGAAGACGCAGCCTGGAAGGTTGCCCAGTTTTCTGAGCGCGAGGGCAAGCACCAGCAGGCCGTCGACGCCTATCGCGACTTCATCCGCAGTTATCCGGCCAGCGCCCGCGTGGCCGACGCACAGTTCGCCATGGCCGAGGCCTTGGAGCAGCTCGGCCGCTGGGTCGAAGCCATGGATGCTTATGAAACGTTCCGCCAGAAGTTCACCGCGCATCCGAAGGCGCAGGTGGCGCTTGAGCAAATCAACTGGATCAAGGCATACCGCAAGTAGGGGAATTCCAATATGAAGACCGTTCGATCGTTCGTTGTTGCCGCCTTGTTCTGCGTCGCACCTGCCGCGCACGCCGACGACAAATCCGCCGTCGAACCTGCGGCGGCAGCAACTTCATCCGACGACAAAGCCAAGCAAGCCGAGTCGCTTTTCGACACCGGCCGCACGTTGTACTTCCAAGGCGACTACAAGGCCGCCGCCGAAAAGCTCGCCGCTGCGGTCGCCGCCGACGCCACGAAGACTAGCTATAAACTGCTGCTGGCCAAGGCCTATCGCCAGTCTGACCAGGCCGACAAGGCCAGCGCCACGCTCGAAGAGATCCTGAAATCCAACGCCGACCACGTCGAGGCTGGCATCGAGCTGGCTGAGCTCCTTTCGCCGCAAAAACAGCCCGACCGCGTGATCGCCGTCCTCGAGCCGCTGCTCAAATACAAGCATGACTACCCGCTTTATCACCTGCTGGCCGAAGCGCATTACCAGAAGGAACAACTCCCGAAAGCACGGCAGTATTTCGAAGAAGCAATCAAGCTCAACCCGCAAAGCGCCCAGGACCACTACCAGCTCGGCAACATCTATCTCGCTCAGAAACGCTTTGCCAAGGCCGCGAACGTGTACGAGACAGCCGGCCGCCTCGGTTTCACCAGCGCCGCCTACCACTTCAAGCTCGCCAGCGTTTACTACAACCTGCACCGCTACCTCGGCAGTGTGACCACCGCCGAAATCCGCGGTGGCGAGACCGGCCAGATCAAGAGCGACCGCTACCTGATCGACGCCGTCCCCGGCCAGAAGGAAACCTTCTACGTTGCCACGCCGCAGTCGGCGATCTTCCAGGTCGCCCGCGCCCAGGCCCTCGGCATCGACATCTTCGAGATCCGCTTCCTCGAAGCCAACATCTGGCTCTCGGCCAAACGCTTCGACAAAGCCGACCGCATCTACAAGGAACTCGAATCCAAAGTGAAACCCGCCGACGCCGGGTTGTTCTGGTTCTACTGGGCACAAGCCGCGCTCGGTCGCCACGATTATGAGAATTACCTCGGCCGGCTGCAAAAGGCGATCGTCACCGAACCGGCCACTTACAAGCCCATGCTCGCCGAAGCCTTCGTCACTGTCGCAAATCGCTATCACCAGGAGGGCGATGGCAAGCATTACCTCGAATATCTTGCCAAGGCCGTCAGCGAGAACCCGCTCTCCGCGCGGCTCCATCTCACACTCGGCGACGCCTACTGGCTCGAAAACGAGCGTACCGACGCGACGGCGCAGTACAAGCTCGTCCTGGAGCTCGAGCCCGACCACCCTGACCGCGTTCGGCTCTTGAACCGCATTCGTGGGCAAGAAGCGTGACGGCGATCGGCTGTCGCCTATCAGCTTTCGGCTCCCGAAGAAGCTGATCGAGTGACTGCTGAGAGCCGACCGCTGTCCGCCGACGGCCATCCCCCGCCTCGACAACTCTTGCCTGCCCCTCTAACATGTCTCGATGCCTACCGCGCCCAAAATCCCGCCTTTTCGCCCACATCCGCTGTTGCGCAGCGGCCACTTGCAAACACTGGCCGCGGTCTTCCTTCCTGGCCACAAACGTTCGTACTGCGCCGTGAAGCACCATATCGTATTGGACGACGACGACCAACTCGTCCTTCACGAAGATTCGTCGGCCGATTGGAAGCCTTGCAAACGCGCGGTCCTTTTGATGCACGGTCTCAGCGGCTGCCACGAGAGCGGCTACATGCAGCGCGTTGCCGAGAAGCTTTCCGACCGTGGCTTCCGCGCCTTCCGTCTCGACCTCCGCGGCTGCGGCGCAGGCGCCGGCCTCGCGTCGCATCCGTATCACAGCGGCCGCAGCGCCGACGTGGCCGCCGTGCTCGAGTTTCTTGCGCGCCATTGCCCCGGCTCCCCCGTCACGGCCGTCGGCTTTTCGCTTTCGGCGAACGTGCTCCTGAAACTCCTCGGAGAAATCGGCCATCGTCCGTGCGCCAATCTCGACAGCGCAATCGCACTCTGCCCGCCGGTCGATCTACGCGCCTGCTCGCTGAATCTGAGCCGCGGCGTCAATCGCCTGTACGATGTAAATTTCCTTAACGAACTTTGGCAAGGACTTCGCACGCGCGAGCGGCTGCTGGAAGGCGACGAGCGCCATGCGGCCAATCATGCCAATGGCCACGGCGAAGCGATACGGACGGCGCTGTCCCGTCGCCCGCTCACGCTGTTTCACTTCGACGACGTGTTCACCGGGCCGGTCAGCGGCTTTGCCGGCGCCGACGACTACTACCGCACATGTAGCAGCGGCCAGTTTGTTCCGGGCATTCGCTTGCCAACGCTCGTCTTGGCTTCCGCCGACGACCCGCTGATCCCGCGTAAAACGCTCGATCGTGTCGCCTGGCCGTCCTCGATCCAGTTTCACCTCACCGAAGCCGGCGGACACCTCGGTTTTATATCCCGACGTTCGAACGATCCCGACAACCGCTGGATGGACTGGCGCATCATCGATTGGATCTCCGCCCTCGACGCGTAGTCTTGTCGGGTGCGTCAAGCGGCCGCTGGCTTTCCATTTTGCCGACGGCTTGCCCGCGCCGCCGCACCATCTAATGCTCTGTTAAACTTCATTCTGATCTGTATTCATCCGTGTCCATCTGTGGCTGAATCCGCCGATGCCGATCCTGATCAAAAACGGCGACATCGTCACCGCCGAGCGCCGCTTCACCGCCGACATTTTCTGCGACGGAGAAACAATCGCCGCCGTCGGCCCAAACCTTCCCGCGCCGTCGGGTGCGGAAATCATCGATGCCGCGGGCAAGCTCGTCTTCCCCGGCTTCATCGACCCGCACGTCCACATCTACCTCCCGTTCATGGGCACGCTCGCCAAGGACACTTGGGAAACCGCCAGCCGCGCGGCCCTGATCGGCGGCACGACCACGCTGATCGAGATGATCTGCCCCGATCGCCGCCACGAACCGCTCGCCACGTTTGACCTTTGGCGATCCAAGGCCGAAGGCCGCTCAGCCTGCGATTATTCTTTCCACATGGGCGTCACGCGGTTCGACGCCGGCATGGAATCGCAATTGCGCGAAATCGTCAATGCCGGAATTGCGTCGTTCAAAGTCTTCCTGGCCTACAAAGACGCCTTCGCGCTCGACGACGCGGAACTATTTCAAACGCTCTCGCTCGCCAAGAAACTCGGCGTCATCGTCACCGCCCATTGCGAGAACGCCGAGCTGATCCATCAACAGCAACAGCAGTTACTTAGCGAAGGCAAGACCGGCCCCGAATGGCACGAACCATCGCGCCCCCCGCCGTCGAAGCGCTCGGCGTCCATCACCTGGTGACCTTCGCCGAGCTGACCGGCGCTCACGTGTACGTCGTGCATACCAGTTGCCGCGAAGCGTTGGCCGCGGCCACCAACGCGCACCATCGCGGCGTCAACGTCACTGTGGAAACGCTCATTCAATACCTGCTGCTCGACAAGACTTATGCCGAGCGACCGGACTTCGAGGGGGCCAAGTATGTCATGTCGCCGCCGCTGCGCGAGAAGGAAAACCAGCCGATTCTCTGGGACGCCCTCCGCACGGGCGAAGTACGCACGGTTGCCACCGACCATGCACCGTTCGACTTTCGCGGCCAGAAAGAACTCGGCCGCGGCGACTTCACAAGGATCCCCAACGGCATCCCATCGCTCGAGGACCGCGTCAACTTGCTCTACACCTACGGAGTCTGCCCCGGCAAGCTGGAGATGCCGAGCTTCGTCGATGTCGCCAGTACACGAGCCGCCAAGATATTCGGCCTGTACCCTCGCAAGGGCACGATCGAAGTCGGCAGCGATGCGGATATCGTGATCTACGATCCCCACTACCGCGGCACAATTTCCGCACGCACCCACCACATCAACGTGGACTACAACGCGTTTGAGGGTTTTGCGATCGAAGGCCGCCCGAGCGTCGTCACCGTCCGCGGCGAAGTGCAGGTCCGCGACGGACAGTTCGTGGGCTCCCTCGGCCGCGGGCAACTCCTCAAGCGCGTGCCGACGCACTTCTAACCTTGTGGTTCGGCCAACATCGAGCTCTGCCGCACAAACTCATCCGCCGACCACTCGTGATCCGCGGCGACTCGGTTTCCGTCTTGCCCTTTGCCGTTCGACGTCCCCTTCATTGCCACTGTCTCTCGATAGTCAGCCTTTCGCGCGTCCGCCCGCCGCCGCACCAAATCGGCGTGCGTCGTAAGGAATTGCAGGCTGTGACCGCGAAAATCCTCGATCGTCTCAAAATTATGCCGCTCCATGAACGCCGATAGCTCGTCGCACATCGGCCGTACGATCTCGTAGCCGCTCTTCATCACCGCCGTGCAAATCTGCACCGTGTCGCAGCCGAGCAACAGAAATTGTGCTGCGTCGCCCCCCGTCTCGATCCCGCCGATGCCGCTCAAGCTCCGCCCGGCAAACTCATCGCGGATCAACGTCGCCACGTCCATGCACAACGCCAGCGCCACCGGTCGCACCGCCGCGCACGAATAACCCCCCGGCGTGCTATACCCCTCCACCGTCGGCTCGGGTCGCAACGTGTCCAGGTTCACGCCGATCACGCTTCGCAAGGTATTGATCGCGCTGACCCCATGGCAGCCGGCCGATAGCGCCGCCCGCGCCGGCTCTGCGATCCGCGTCACGTTTGGCGTCAGTTTTGCCCACACCGGCACGCGCGCCGCCTGCATCACCCAGCCGCACACTTCCGCCAAAATTTCCGGGTCCTCGCCCATCGCCGAGCCCATCTTTCGCTCCGGCAACCCGTGGGGGCACGACATGTTCAGCTCCAGCGCGTCCACGCCGGCCTCCTGCGAACGCTCGACGATCTCCACCCACGCGTCGCGGCGGTACTCCTCCATGATCGAGGCCACTAGCGGCCGATCCGGATACCGGTCCTTCAGCCGCTCGAACTCGTCGAGCCAGACATCGAACGGCCGGTCGCTGATCAGCTCGATGTTCTCCCAGCCGTAGATTTCGCCCGACTTCGCCCGCAGCCGCGCATACCGCGGCTGCACGTTCACGACCTTCGACGCGTCGAGACACACCGTCTTGCAAACCACCGCTCCCCAACCTTCGTCGTACGCGCGTGCGATTACGCTGGCGTTCGTCCCCGGCGGCCCCGAGGCGATTACCAACGGATTCCTGAGCCGCAAACCGTCAACCGTAACAGAAAGATCAGGCATGGGTTTTTGACGAGTTCCGACAAGTGGTTGTCCGTCGCAATTGTAGGCCAATGCGGCTGAGAAAAATTCGCCTGGCCGCTTTATTTCGTTGTAAAGATTCGTTTCCATTCCAACGGCCGATAATCCTCGGCGAACTCCGTCACCTCGATCGCCTGGTTCACCGGCACGTCGGAAAACACCTGCGTTTTCCCGCTCGTTGGCCAGTGGATCTCGATCCGCTCGATCCGCTCGGCTTTGTCCAAACCGATCGTTTGCTCTAATGCGTTGGCGCCAAAGCTGCTCCCCGTCGAAACGTGCCGATGGATCGTCTGCGGCTTTTCCCCCGCGGTGACTACCTTGATCCGCGCTCCGATCGCCGCCCGATTGGATTTTTTGCCAACCAGCTTCAACGTGATCGAGTTGTGACCGTGGCCCGGGTTATCCAGCAAGATGTTGTGATACTTGTCGCCGTTGATCACGCCCCCCATCTGAATGAAAATGTCCACGTCGCCGTCGCGATCCCAATCGCCGCACGCCACGCCGTGCCCCTTTTGCAGGTTTCCGGTCCCCGATGACGCCGTGATCTCCGCGAACCGCTGGCCCGCCACGTTCTTGAACATCCGGTTGGGAATCAGCGTAGCCAGATTCGGATCGCCGGTCCCCAGGTAAAAATCGAGAAACCCGTCGCTGTCGAAGTCGCCGAAGTTGCTCCCCATCGTGGCGAATACTATATCAAGCCCGGCTTCCCGCGTGACGTTCTCGAACCGCTTTCCCCCCGCATTGCGATAAAGCCGGTTCGATTGCAGGCTGTGCGGCTCGCCAATCAACCCTTTGACCACGTCCGCCACTGTGCGGTCGTAGCACGTCGCGAACAGGTCGAGCCAGCCGTCGTTGTTGTAGTCCCAAGCCCAGCACGAGAATCCCGCGACGGGCCCATCGATCCCCATGTCCTGCGACACGCGCTCAAACTTCCCAGCGCCTCGGTTGCGAAACAGATGCCCGCCCTCCGGCGACAAGTGATTCAGAAATAGGTCCGGGTAGTCGTCGTTATCGTAGTCGATCCACGCGGACCCTTTGCAAGCAAACGGCGGGCTGCCGTTCAAACCCGCAGCAGCGGCAACCTCCTTGAACGTTCCGTCTTGCTCGTTGTGATATAGCCGGTTCTCCTGCTGCTCGCAGCAGATAAACAAATCGAGCCAGCCGTCGTTGTCGTAATCTGCCCACGAGGCGGTGATCGAGTTGACCGGATGGAGCAGTCCGGCTTGTTCCGTTACGTCGCTAAACGTGCCGTTGCCGTTGTTGCGCAACAGCGACGGCCGGATCGGCAGCGGCGCCGGAAACCACGCCCCGCGTACGACGAAAATGTCAAGATGCCCGTCGTTGTTGTAATCGGTTTGCACGCAGTTGAGGCCGCCGAGCTGATCGGCCAGGCCGGCCTCCCGAGTTCGCTCCTCGAATTTGCCGTTGCCGGTGTTCCGGTAAAGCGCCATCGATCCGGTGGGATCGAATGTCGTGATCGCGATATCGAGCAGTCCATCGTTGTCAAAATCATCCAAGATCCCACCGCCGGCCTGATTCAACCGGTTTACGCCGACCGACTGCCCTATGTCGCGAAAACGCCCGATGTCGAACTCCGACTTCGTGTAACGATCGAGCGAAACCAAAAACCGTGGATCGACCTTGTCCGGGTGCTCGCCAAGAGTCATGTGCGCAATATTCAATAGCCATCGCGCTTCCAGATCATCGGGAAACGCCCCCAAATACTCGGTAAAGTGATTGATCGCCAGCCGCGATCCCTCGGGTATCGTGTGGACCGCCGCCGGCGCGATCGGCAGTATGCACGAGCTTTCCCCCCGGCACATGATGCAGTTCTCGGTCTCGCCTCGCCGTAGGGCCGTCACCGCCTGCAGGTAGATCACGCCGTATAGAAACTTCTCGGCGTAGACCACATCGCTCTCCACCAGCGATCGCACTTCACCGAGCACGTCATACGCCTTTTGCGGATCGCCTTCGTAGTTCAACAGACAGCGCCTTGTCGAACGACAGGTGGAGGCGGTCCTCTAGCGAAGTGTTCGCGCCTACGAGTTTCTGGTCAAGCTGTCCGATGGCGCGATAGCCGATCCGGTCAAACGCGTCGCGCACTTCCTCAAGCGTCGCAGTGGCGTTCCACGGTGTAATGTAAGATCGTACCGTCGTGAAACCTGAAGCGTCGATTTCTCCCCGCGGCTCGTAACCAATCCCAATTCCCGATAAGTCGCGCCAAACCCCGTACGCGTACCACGCTGCGCCGGCAAGCGCCGCGATTAGCACAACGGCAACCAGCGGACTTAGGGTCCGACGGGCCTCAGTTTGGAGGGGCGTTTTCTTCGGCTGCATATCATCTTTATACACAAAGGCCGCGGCCGGCGGATTGGTGCAACCAATCGGTGGACTCGAAATGCGACGCACGTCCAGGGAACGGGCAACAAAAAAGAGGCGCTGCCCTTCGGCAGCGCCTCTGCGATTAACTAACTCGTCGACAACTTACTTTGCTTAGACGATCGTCTCGAAGCTGACGATGTCATCGTGCTCGAATAGGTTGCCGGCGCGGGTCAACCGGTCGTTGCCGCTTCCGCCATCCAGCAACGCAAAGTCGTTGACCAGGTTGTTGGTTGCAGTGAGATCGTCGTCGCCGGCCTCCATATGTACAAACAAGAGATCGAGAGCGTTGGCGTTGAGAGTGACCACGTCGCGCTCGGTGCCGCCATGGAGGTGGAGTCCGTCGGCGGTGTTGTTCTGGATGTTGGCCTGATCGATGCCCTCGCCCAGACGGATAAACACGTTGTCAGAAACAAGGCTGTTGCGGAACGACAGCGTATCGTTACCAAATCCGGCATCAAGCTCGACGTCTTTCCGGAATTCGTTGGCGTTAAACGCCAGATTGTCGGCCGCATCGCCGCCGTTAAAGAACGCTTCGTCGCGTGCCGAGCTGGTGATGACACTCAGCAGATCCGACTCAGTGCCGCCGTTTACCGTCCACACGCCAAAAACTGTGAAATACGCGGTGTTGAGCGTGTCGAAGCCCTGACCGAGGTTTACCGTCACCTCGTCGGCCGAGTTCGAATACGTCTGGATGAAGTCGTTGCCGTCGCCGGCATTGACCGTCATGTCATATCCGCCAAATGATCGGAACAACTGAATGACGTCGTTACCCGCGCCCGCGTCCACGGTCAGTGCATTGGTGACGCCTACCGAGTTGGGCCCAAACTGCGTGGCCGTCACGGTGAAGTCGTTGCCGTTGCCGAGGTTGATCGTGAGATCCGTGACCGCGACGTTTTGCAACGAGAACTGGTCGTTGCCATCGTTGCTGTTGATGACGATCGCGGTGACGCCGTTAAAAGTCTTGGGAGCGGCCACGCCGTCGATCGTGGTGGCGACCGGCTGGGCGATGATCTGATTAGGAACGCCGGTGCCGTTGACGAACGACAGGTTGTCCAACGCGTCGCCGGTGAGCGTGAGCACGCCGCCCTCGAGCGACGAGGTGATGTTGCCGGCCATCAAGTACCGGTTTTCAAGCGATTCGATTCGCAGCCTTTTCTGACGCGACTTCCTCATGATCATCTCCTAATGTGTGGTGTGATTGTGCCGCTCAACCGGCCCGGCGGCTGACAAGATCGAGGGAGCCAATTCAACGCCGCCGAACGAGCTCTGACAGGGAAGGATTGACTCGGTCCGCATTTACCCAGCCGACGCTAGCCGCACGGGGAGGATCTGCTAGCTGCGGTAACCCGCAAGCAGGTGCGGGCAAATTATGAACTCTGAACCGCTATTGTCAACCCACCTACCCCAGCTTGACGATATTTTCTTGTTTTACAGGCCTGCCTATTCGGGCCAAAGCCGGTACCGGCGGGCCGGTTTGCGCTGCAGAGGCGCTTAGGGCGAACGGCGACAGGGGGACGTTGCTGGGGTTCGGCACGGACTTGTCCGACATGAAGGCGTCGGACGCCATGGCGCAAAGACGCAATCGGATCCTTGAAACTCCGACACCTGCTGAATCAGATCTCAGCGAAGCCCCCGCAGAACCCAACCCCTTCCGAGCAGCGGAATCGATGCACACAGGGGACCGCCGTCCTTGGCTGTTCCTTGAACCCGGGCCTCAAGTACGTGGTTGTCATCCTTGAGCGCTAAACGGGCTTGCTCTGGCGTAATCGTCCCAAGCGCGACTTTCGCGCGACGGTCCCAGCACGAATCAGGCTGGCCGGCGCGCTTGCCGGAACAGATGTAGACGAATCGGCCATCCGCGGGTCCCTGCGCGAACTCGCCCAAGAAGCGCAGTGCCGAAGTTTTCGTGGACGGGCCGAGGCGCACAGAAAATTCGAAGGAGACCGACGACCTATCTCTTCGCGATGGCGCGAGCAGTCCGCTGCGTCCGCGCTGAACTTGCATCGAGACGCCTGATGGCGACCCCTCGACAACCACTCGAAGCTTGAGTTCTCCAATCACCATTGCAATTCACAACCTCCTGATCATGCGGCCATATAATGTCTGCGCTCATGTGCGTACGTTCGCACCTCGCCGCAGCGACCAGGCCGGCGGGACGCGTGGGGACAAGTGGTGGCCGTGCGCAAACACGCGTGATACAGTCCAAGCATGTCTCGCTCTGCAAAGAGTCGCTCCACATACGACTTGGCAAAACGCACGGCCATGAGAGCTAACTCGTGGTCAGGAAGTTTCTGCCTATCACTTGTAGACCGCGAACGTGCGTCCTATGCTGCCCGGCATTCTGGGCCGTCAGTCGCAT
Source organism: Pirellulales bacterium (assembly GCA_963829655.1). GTDB lineage: Bacteria > Planctomycetota > Planctomycetia > Pirellulales > JALHPA01 > JBBDYH01. The sequence continues at coordinate 1,125,316 of CAWHJG010000002.1, read as the reverse complement.
TGTAACATCGAATAACGAGGGACGAATGATGACTGGGAGCAAGGCGAAGCCCAAGGCCAAGGGCACGTCGCAAGCAAGCAAGCCACGCAAGTCGGTCAGAAAGTCCACGTCAGTCGCCGTGAAAACCGCGAAGGCCAAGCCAGGTCCGGTGGATTGGCGAGAGCACACCCTGGCCCGCATGCGGGCGCTGATCCTGGAGGCCGTCCCTGATGTGATCGAGGAGCGGAAATGGAGGAAGCCGTCGAATGCGATGGCGGGAATCCCGGTCTGGTCGCACAACGGGATCGTCTGCACCGGGGAGACGTACAAGAAGGTCGTGAAGCTCACGTTCGCCCGTGGGGCCAGCGTCCCGGACCCATCGCGCCTCTTCAATTCCAGCTTGGAAGGCAACACGCGCAGAGCAGTAGACATCCACGAAGGAGAAACGGTCAACGCGGGCGCGTTCAAGGCGCTCGTGAAGGCCGCGGTGGCCCAAAATGGCCCGCCGGCGAAGATGGCCAAGCCACGTGCGCGAGTGGACAAGCCGGCCAAGTCACCGAGAGGCGAGAAAGTCGTGCTCCTTTCAGGCGGCAATCCGCAAATCGCGAAGGCCGACGGCGACGCTCCCGTGCAGGCCTATATCGCGGCCATGCCGGGCTGGAAGCGCGAAGTTGGAAAGCGCCTCGACGCGCTCATCGTGCGAACAGTTCCCAACGTGCGTAAGGCCGTGCGGTGGAACACGCCGTTCTATGGAATTGAAGGCCAGGGCTGGTTCCTGGGCTTCCATTGCATCACGAAGTACGTCAAGGTGGCTTTCTTTCGCGGAGCTTCGCTGCGCCCCCTCCCGCCCGTCGAGTCCAAACACAAGGAAGTGCGCTACTTCCACATCCACGAGAATCCCAGCGCACCGGGGCTCGACGAGAAGCTCCTGGCAAGCTGGATCAGGCAGGCATCAAAGCTGCCCGGCGAACCTCTCTTTTAGTTGCGTTGGATCGCTGCGCCCTGCTGACGCGGCATAACGAAGAACACACAGTCGGGGCGAAAGGATTTGAGCCTTCCGCCTTTCGCCGCGGCGACCGCTCCTGCTCGACATTGAGCCGAGTCACGTCGAAATATTAGTCGGGGCGAAAGGATTTGAACCTTCGGCCTCTTGGTCCCAAACCAAGCGCTCTGCCAGGCTGAGCTACGCCCCGGGGCGAGATACGGACAACGCATCTTATCCGATTGACAGGCGCAAGACAATCGCCCGATTGATACGCCTGTACATGTGTTTCGACGGGCGACCAAGCTTCACTTATGCTGCCGCGCAAAACAACTCCCGCAGCCGCTCGAATTCGTCCGCGCTCGTGAAGTGGATCACAATCTTGCCGCGGCCGCGGGCCGTCTGGCGAATTTCCACCTTGGTGCCCAGCGACGATCGCAACTCATTTTCCAGCGACGAAACCTGGCTGCTGCGTGTACGTCGCGACTTCTTTGGCCCTGCGGCGCCCGTCGGAGCAACAATAGCAGCCTGTTCCGAAGGTTCCTCGCTCTCATCCGCGGCATCTTCGCCCTCAATAATCTCTCCCACAAACTGCTCCACTGCCCTCACGCTGAGACCTTCGGTTTGAATTCGCGTGCATAACTCGACCTGCTGGCGATCGTCGCCCAATGGCAATAGCGCTCGCGCATGACCTTGCGTAATCGCGCCGCTCCGCAGCGCCGCCTGGACCATCGCCGGCAGCTCCAACAACCGGATCAGGTTGGCCACCGTCGAGCGGTCGATCGACAGCCGACCGGCCAGCTCCTCCTGCGTGCAACCATATTGCTCCAGGTACTGTTGAAACGATGCCGCCTTCTCCAGCGCATTGAGGTCCTTGCGCTGCAGATTCTCGACGATCGCCAATTCCGCCAACTGCCGGTCGTCGGCCTCGCGAATGAAAACCGGTACGTCCGGCCATCCGGCCTTGATCGCCGCGCCAGACGCCGCTCTCCAGAAATTAGCTGATACCGCTCGCCGCACGCCGCACGACGATCGGTTGCAGCAGCCCGTGCTGGTCCAGGCTGTCGGCGAGCTGATCAATCTCGACGTCGCCAAAATCGCGCCGCGGCTGATAAGGGTTATTGTCGATTTCGTACACGCTGACCTTCAGCGGCTCGCCGGTCGGCTGCGCCTCGGGCTGATGAATCGCCAGGTGCGGGGCAACAGGTTCACCGAGCGCCGCGGGTCGGCCAAGCAAGGCTTCGAGTCCGCGGCCAAGACGACGAGGAGCGGTAGACATGAGGCAATCCTTTGCCGTTCAGCGTGAGATGTAGATGGTTAATCGACGGTTCAGGTTTCAAGTGCGGAATGAATTACAGCGCGCGTCTACGTAGCGGTTTCAAGCAACTCGCGGCACAGTTCGACATACGCCCGTGACCCGCGCGAGCGAGGCGCGTAATCGAGTACTGAGCGGCCATGGCTAGGCGCCTCGCACACCGCCACGTCGCGTGGCACGACCGTCTGATAGACGATCTCACCGAAGAAGTCTCGCACCTCGCGCTCGACCTCGTGCGTGACCTCCAACATATGGTCGAACATGGTCAGCAGGATGCCGCCAAACGCCAGCCGCGTGTTCTCCTGTTGCATCACGTCGCGAATCACATCGATCATCTGAGTCAGCCCCTCCATCGCGAAGTACTCACATTGAATCGGCATCAGCACTTCGCTGCTCGCAGCCAATGCGGTTCGCGTGAGCTGACCGAGCGACGGCGGGCAATCGATGAGCACAAAGTCGTATCCATTCATCCCCGCGGCCAGATGCTGCCGCAGTGTCGCCGAGCGGCATTCGGCAGATTGGGCAAGTGCCTCGATGTCTTGAAAGCTGCGGCTTCCGGGCAATACGTCGAGGCCTTCGGTGCTCGTTGTCACCAGCGATTCTCGAAGTGGCAGATCCGACACAAGCGGGTGGCGGTCGGCCGGCGTGCAGCCCAGACCGCTCGTCGCGTTGCATTGCGGATCGAGATCGATCAACAACGTGCCGCCGGCCGGCCTTGGCCAACGCAACGGCCAGGTTGATCGCGGTGGTCGTCTTGCCGACGCCGCCTTTCTGATTTGCAATGCAAAGAATGCGGCCCACGATTTTCGGCGATAGCAAGTTTAGAAATCGAACTCGTGCGCGGCGGATTTTAGCGGCACAAGTTCCAAGTCCGAACGGCAATATCGTGCTCAGCCACGACAAGCGCTGGGAACCGTTTCACGTGAAACAGTCCCCGCGTCTTATGTGTTCCACGTGAAACGCGCACAGCGCGCAGCTTGCGGAATACGAAGACCCGGTTTCACGTGAAACCGGGAGGCTTCTGCACCTGAAATGCGAAGCCGACACTCTGCGACCTACTCGAGCGGATTGATGACCAAGCCGCCGAGCAGCTTGGGATAAAAGTAGGTACTCTTGGCCGGCATTCTCTCGCCATGCTGGCTGATCAATCGGATGTGTTCGACAGTTGCCGGCATGACCAGCGATGCAAGTGGAAACTCGCCTGTTTCAACGCCATCCACGACCTCACTCACCAGGTGTACGTACTCCGGCTTCGGATGCCCCGCGGCACCCAATAGCGTGTCGATCAGCAGTCGGTGCAAGACGGCAACGCCCAGACCCTGCCAGTCGGACGAGTGCTCGCCGGCGATCTCGGCCATTCGCCGCCGGCCCGCGTCGGTTAGTTTGGCAATCGTCCAACGCTCGTCCTGTTGTGTGAGCAGACCTATCGTCCCCTGGTCGCCATCGGTTTCAATGGTCTCCCAAACCGTGTCGGCCAGGTCGGCGCCTTCGCCGGCAACTCGGCATGCGAACGCGTCGCCAAGCTTTGCCTTCAGTGCCGCCGAATCCATCGGAGGCAAGCCGCGAAACAATCGGTGCGTTGGCAACACGATCAGCCCCGGGTCATCCATTCCAATACACACCATCAGCACGAAATTCGCCGGATGGTCGTCCGGAAGGGCGCCGCCATTGGCTGCCGCGACCTCGTCACGGTAGTTACACGCGGTCTCATAGCGATGGTGTCCGTCGGCGATAAAGATCGGCTTTGGGCCCATCAAACCCGCCAGCTTGCTGATTACCTCGTCGTCAGTCACCAGCCACATGCGGTGCACGACGCCCAGATGGTCCGTGGCTTCGACCGGTTCCTGCCCGGCAATGTGCTTTTCGAGTAGGTCCTGCGCTTCGTTCTTCTCGTCGGGGTACAGCCCAAAGATTTGTGTCAGGTTGCACCTCGTCGCCCGAGTCAGCAACAGTCGGTCCTGCTTCGGCCCGGACATCGTTTCCTCGTGCGGGTAGATGTTGCCCTGACCAAATCGAATGACACGCGTGCGCGCCATGAATCCACGCCGCGTAAACTTGCGCCCGTCGTATTCGAAAACCTGGTGATATACGTAGACCGCTGGCCGCGGATCTTCGGCCAGCAAGCCCTCCTGCCGCCAGTTCTTGAGAAAACGCGCCGCGCACGTATAGCGATTGTTCCCCTCGTCGTCGCCCGGCTCCTCTCGGTTGAGCTCCAGCCGGACGAAGTTCGCCGGATGCTTTCTGTAGAGCTCATCCTGAAATTCTGCGCCAATCACATCGTACGGCGGGCAGACGACGTTCGAGAGCGATCCCACGTGCTTCACGTCGTATCGAATGCCGTGGAACGGTTGGATTTCGGGCATGGCATAGGCTCGTGATTCAAAGGGGCTAAGCGGTAGCAGCGACACACCCCGTCGGCCAAAGCGCCTTCACGGGATAGACAATCTACCGTTGGGTCTGCCCGTTATCGCGCCAGAAGGGCGGATTGTCAAAGGGATGCCGCGGATGGCAACGTTGCCGAAATTAACGCGCCTAAGCCGTCGCCGTCGTGGGGGCTGCTTTCGCCTCGCTCCCCAAGCAACGGCTGATCTGCCGCACCGCCTGCCGCAGCCGATTCTCGTTCTCGACAAGCGCCAGCCGCAGGTAACCTTCACCCGCGGGGCCAAAACCGCTGCCGGGGCTTACCGCCACGTTCCCCTCGTTTAGGAGTTTTTCAGCGAAGTCCATCGTGCTCATCGAGCCAGCCCACGGCTCGGGAATCTTCGCCCAAACGAACATACCCGCCCGCGGCGGGCTGATCTCCCATCCCAATCGCCGCAGTCCTTCGCAGAGCACATCGCGCCTTTCTCTGTAGATGATGCTCTGCTTCTCCACCGCCGCATCGGTATGTCGCAGCGCAACAATCGCCGCCACCTGAATCGCTTGAAACATCCCGTAGTCGTAGTAGGTCTTGATCGTGCCCAGGGCGCGGACCATCTCGGCGTTACCTGAACAAAAACCCACTCTCCAGCCAGCCATGTTGTACCCCTTGCTCATCGTCGTGAACTCCACGCCCACGTCGCGAGCCCCCGGCGCCGCCAAAAAGCTCGGCGGCACGTACCCCTCAAAAGCCACGTCCGCATACGCGAAATCGCTGATCACCATGAATCCGAACCGCTTCGCCAGCTTGACCAGGTCTACATAAAAATCCGGTTCAATCGTTACCGCCGAAGGGTTGTGCGGGTAATTGACAATCACCAGCTTCGGCTTCGGAAAAAGATGCTGGCACGTGTAGGCGATGTTCGAAAGGAACTTCGCGCTGTCGGCCACTTCGAGCTGGATCGTGTTTCCCCCGGCCATGGTGACGGCGTAGACGTGAACCGGAAAATATGGCGCAGGAACGATCGCCGTATCGCCCGCCCCAATCAGCGCCAGGCACATGTGGCTGAAGCCTTCCTTGCTGCCCAGGCACACAATCGTCTCAGTCTCCGGGTCCAGCCGTACGCCGTACTTCTTGAAGTACTTCGCCGCCGCTTCTCGGCGAAGGTTCTGAATACCCAGCGCCTTGCTATATCCGTGGTTGCGCGGATCACGCGCGGCTTCGGCCAACTTATCAACGACCAGGTCCTCCGGCGGGTCGGAAGGGTTCCCCATCCCCAGATCGATCACATCATCGCCCGCCCGTCGCTTTTGATACTTCACTGCGTTGATCCGAGCAAACAGATACGGAGGCAATCGCTTGAGGCGATCGGCAACCTGCACTTCAAACGGGCGGACGTCGTCGCGGGGGTTGTCGGTCAGCATGCCGGATGATTCAAAAAAGCCACGGTTTCGCGATTATTCAACATCAATTCACGGAAACTACAGACACATCAGCCTGACATGAGGCTCGCTACTTGAAGATAGCCGATAACCACAGCCGAGGAAATTGGCCCAACCGGCGACCGCGCCTGACTTTAACGCTTTTGCCGACGTCCAAATCGCCCTATATGCTTTTGGTCCCGCGCGTTTTGACTCCAGGCCATTGTGACATAGATTTGCAGTGCGGGCAGATTAACGTGTTTTACACCAACCGCCGGCTCCGGCACCGGGTGCAGCTATGAGACGCTTCCTAAGAACCCTGTGGCGTCAGGAAGACGCGGCTACCGCCGTTGAATATGCCGTGATGTTGGCCCTTATCCTCGTCGCGATCATCTCGGCCATCGGTTCGATGGGCGGTGCCACCGGCGGGATGTGGGGAAGCATCGATTCCGACCTGCAAAGCCATGGATTCGGATCGTAGCGGCATCCAGCGTCGTCGTGAATTCAAAACCCCCGGCCAAGTGCCGGGGGTTTTTTGTTGCGCCACGGATGTCACGGCGCACCCTCGCGCGACTCTGCCGCTCATCGCTCGTACCACAAAAGTGCCAGCATCGTCTTGGCATCACTAATTCGCCCGTCATCGACCATCGCCAATGCCTCCGCAATGGGAACGACCAAAGGCTCGATTTGCTCCCCGGGCTCAAGCGCCGGTTTGCCCGGAGCAAGCTGACGCGCAACGTAAAGATGCATCCGCTCGTGCAAGATGCCTGGCGACATGAGGAACTCGCACGCCTTCTCCCACCGTGCCGCGGTATAACCCGTTTCTTCCGTAAGTTCACGCACTGCGGTCGTCAGCGGGTCGTCTCCCGGCTCAATGGTGCCGGCCGGAAGCTCGACCAGTGTCTCACCCACCGCAACGCGAAAGTTCCTAATCAGGCAAACGTGCCCCGAATCGACAACCGGCAGTATGACAACCGATCCGGGATGCTCGATTGTTTCGCGATAACGACTTGTGCCGTCCGGCAGGATTTGATGGTGGCGCACAACGGTGAATCGACGGGTGCGGAGTAGGACCTCCGGTGGATCATGGGCTGCATCGGTCATTCTTGGGCTCGCGAGGGCGCAATTCGTTGAATCACAACGAGTGTGGTGTTACTATAAACTCTGCGCACACACGAGTCGCGAAAACAGGCTTCTGCACCCTTTGCGCCATGGTGGCGGTATGCGGGAAAGCACAAGTTGGACCGTCGGAGTGGGGCGATTGCGCGGTGCCGAGCTGCGGTTGCACGCGTCGTTTTTTGTTTGCGCCGTACTCGTCGTGTACTTGTGCGGAATGTCCGAGACGCCGCACGCGGCCCAACTGAGTTTGTCGGGACTCGCAATTCTCTTGGCCAGCGTGCTGCTTCACGAGATGGGCCATGTTTTGGCGGCAGTCCATTTCGGCGGCCGCGTCGATCGCCTGGTGATCGGTCCGTTTGGCGGCCTCGTGCTACCGAGCGTGCCGCCGCAACCGCAGCGCGAGCTGATGGTCGCGCTGGCCGGACCGGCTGTAAACTTCCTCGTGCTCATATTGGCCGCCCCAGCTCTGGCCATGTCGGGCACCGATCTCCGTGACGTGTTCCTTTCCCCGCTGAGTCCCAAGAACCTTCTTGACGGTGAGACGTGGCTCGTTGCGCTGCGTCTAACCTGCTGGACCAACTGCCTCCTGTTACTGAATCTATTTCCGGCTTTCCCGCTCGACGGCGGACACGCACTTTCGGCGATTCTACGCCCGGTTTTTGGCGCAGCGCGCCGCGGTCATGATCGTCGGATCAAGTGCTATGTTGTGCGCGCTCGGTCTGCTCGTGATGGCCGTTTTGTTGCCGGAGGATATACGACCGTTGCCGTCGTGGCTGCCGCTGTCCTTGTTTGCGATTTTCCTGTTTTTTCAGGGGAAGAATCACATCGAGAATTGGCGGCCGCAAGAACCCGACGAGACAGTCCTCGGTTACGACTTCTCGGAAGGTTACACAAGCTTCGATCGCTCCTTTGACGAGTGTGGGCACGGTGAGCCGGGTCCATTCCGCAAGTGGCTCTCCGAACGACGCGAAACGCGCCGGCGACGTCTGGAAGAAATGGAGGCCGTCGAGGAGGTGCGACTCGACGAGATTCTAGCCCGCCTGAACGAGGTCGGAATGGAAGCCCTATCGCCGGACGAGCGACTGTTGCTGAATCGCGCGAGCAAACGCTACCGCGAGCGGCTGCAGAGCGAGTAGCGTCGCCACCGTGGCCTCGGACATATTCGCCACACGCAGTTCTTCGAAGCTTCACGGCCGGTGCATCCATGGCCCGCGACGAGTCCGATCGCGAAGACCTCATTTCTGAGGCGACTGCACTCGTCGATCGAGCGGCATTCGCGATACCGGATCTAGCAGACGAGATCGTCGTTGGCTTTCGCAGCGATGGCTCGCCGAGTATCTTTCTGACACCGGATCGGGTCTACCAATTCAACAGCGCTTGCGAGCTGCGGCGCGCGTATGTGAATGGATTCCTCTATAAGGCCGAGCGTGGTCGGCTGGCTGCGATGCGTCGCGAACGAACGTCACACGAAACCGCGCTTATGGGACGCGACCTTACGGACGACGAAACTATTGCCTTTTTGCTGTCGATGCGTAAGGAATTGACACGCCTCGTCACATTGCTTCGCGACGGCAATGGATTGTGCACGCGGCAGGTCACAAGCGAATCGACGTCCGAATCCGGCCAAACCGCGGAAAACCGCGCAACCGATTGGCTCTCCAACTTGCCCGAGTCGTTCAAAATCGCACAATCGGCGGGACTAAAACGCAATCGGTAGCATGCGGCGTTTCGCAAGTCATAACGGAAGCGCGATGACCTCCGCCGCGCCGTATTGCGACGAGAGCCTGGTTCCCCGCGTCGCCTGACCGGTTCGCACGTACGCCAGCGCAAGCGTCGCCTGTAACCGCGGCGAGAAACTCGCCGATGTGACCGTCCCTACAACTCCGCCATCGGTCGTCAACTCGGTCCCCATCGGCGGAACCTCGCTCGATTGAAACCGGACTCCCGCGAGTATCCGGTTCACATGTCCCAGCGCGTCAATCCTCGCGACAGTTTCCTGTCCCAGATAGCAGCCCTTGTTCAAACTGATTACTTGAGCGTCGCGGTTCACTTCTTGCGGCAGGTTCTTTTCCGTAATGTCCTGCCCGTAGATCGGCGTGCCCGCCTCGATCCGCGCCGTTTCAAACGCCTCCAATCCAGCCGGAATTGCCCCTGCATTCGCAACCGCGGCTAGAACGTCCGCCGCCGCGCTTCGCTCGCACGCGACCAGGAAGCTCTCCGGACCCAATAATTCAACTCGCCGAATGAACAGCCGGTTGCCTTCCAACAACGCATCCGTGTGCGCAAGCGGTTCGTCCGGAGTGCGCAGACCCAATGAATCGAGTAGGTCGGCCGCCTGCGGCCCGGCCACGAGCAGGTCCGTCCATTCCCCGCTACGGTCGCGAATGGCCACGTCCTCACGGATCACATATCGTTCAAAATGGCCGACCAGACGCTCCGCCTGGCCACCAACCGTATCCAAAACGACCGAATGCGGTGTGACAAACAGCAAAATGTGGCCAAGGACGTGCCCCTTCGAGTCGAGCACGAATGCTTCGCGGCCGTTGCCGGCTATTAGTTCGCGCACCGAGTTCGTACAGAAGTTATGCAAAAACGTTGCACGGTCTTTTCCAGTGAACTCAAGCTGAGTGCGAGCCGAGAGTTCGACAACACCGACCGCTTGCACTAGCGCCAAGTAACCCGGATCGACGTTCGTGGATCGCACTCGTTCCATGCAATCTACTCCGCGACCGTTGGCGACACGTGCTGCGCACTGCCAAGGATCGCGCAAGGCTCCAGACGCTGGATCAGTCGCGACACTTCTTGCGGTCCTGCAACATACGCCGCGCCAAGTCGCTCGACCTGTTCCTCGCGAAGTCCGCTGAGTAGGTAAATGCGGGCCCGGCTGCGAGCCCTGGCCCACTGCTGAGCCACCGGGATATCGGCCGACTGCTGGGCCTGCAGTTTCCGCAGCGATTGCTCCAGATCGTCTGCGCGACCGACTGCGCGAAGAGCCGGCCCCGGCGAGCTGCTCAGTTCCGTACACAAGGCGATGACGCCATCTTCTGCGACTATCCGCTCGGCCGCGGCAAGTGCTCGACCGACATTCTCCCAGGTCTGCGCCTCAGGCCCTCCTTCCACGGCCGCCACGACCAACGCCGCCCGCCTGGGTAGATGGAATTCCCACGCACGGTGAGCCAGCTCATGTCCGCGCTCGAATACTTGATCGATCTGGCCAGCCAAAACGTGCAATACGCCGCCCGCCGCGGCGGGAACCGCTTGGATCGTGAACAATACGCCCACGAGCCAGGCCACGTGCTCGGCGTCACGCTGAGTAACTGGTGCATACGTCGCACGCTTACGCTGGCCGGCTTTCCGTGATGCTTTGTGCCGTTGCGCTCCATTTCGCTCGGGCTGGACAACACGATTCAGATGGCATCGCTGCTGCGCGGTATGATCGGCAAACGTGGGATAAAGAACGGCCTTCACGCCGCCGTACCCACTCATACTGTCAGCCCGCAAACAACCGATCGGTACCACCACGTCCGCATCCACAATGCGGCGGTTCAAATAAATAGGCTGATCGTGTTCATCGGCCGTCAAGTAGCTCAGCTCGTCGCGGCTGCCGCCGTGGTGAGTTGCCAGCTCGACGCCGTTGCGATACTGCTCGCTCAGGCCAGATCGCGGGTCTGCAACCGAAGAATCCTGGTCGCTACGTTCAGCCTGCAGAATGGTGATATCGCTGGCGGCAACGCCGCCGCCGACTAACGCAACAATGGTCGCGGCGACAATCTGCGCTGGACATGGCACGTCCGGCTCGAGTGCTAGCACGACTTTATCGCCGGGCACGATTGCCCGGCCCAATGGTGGAAAACCAAGCGGCTCAGCCAAAGCGGCGGCAGTGGCCGCGGTTGCGTTGTCAACTGCCGTGCCGCGCGGACCGTCCCATTGCACAATCGCCCCGGATTGCACCGGTTCATATTCGATTGTTGAATGCAGGCCAAAGTGCAGTCGTTTGGTCATCAACTGGCTAAATCAGTAAAGACAGCAAACATAGCCAACCCCTCGCGAATCATATCGGCGACGATTGCGTGGAATCAAGCCGCCAGTCAGGCAGTTCGCACAGCTCTTGGGCCTTCGAACAGTTCGCCAGGTGCTCCGGCAAACCGAGCTTTACGCAGCCGCGGCATCGATCGATAATCCCGCCCCCGTCGTTCTTCGCGCGCCCAGGGGACCATTCGCCCGGCGTTTCACCGACTTCAATCGATCAAATCCTCAGGTATCAACCATGCGACAATTGGTTTCGCAATTCCGCGTATCGCAGTGCCATCGAGTGGCGCTAGTGCTAATTGCTCTTTGCACCCTGCAGGGTTGCGACCGGTCGAGTCCAGGAACAGTCAACGGTGACGGCCAGAAAGTTGCTGCGCCCGACGAGTTGACGGCGGCTGAACTGCTCGCCAGCATGGCAAAATCCTACCGCGAGGCGAAAAGCTATCAAGACGCGGCCACCGTCACGCTGCGCTTCGAGCAGAACGGGCAACAGGTCAATGAGACATTTAACTTCAACGTCGCCTTGGTGCGGCCCAACAAGCTGCGCGTGGATTGTTACGGCCTGGAATTGCGAAACGACGGAAGCAAGGTCCGTGGATGGATTCGCGGGAACGACGATCTTGCCGGTCAGGTGCTGGAGCTCGATGCGCCGGCAGAGCTAAACCTCTTCAACATGATCGTTGACTTTTCGATGCAGCAGGTGCTGGAGCAAGGCGTTGCTCAAACGCCCCCGCCCTTGGTGCTGTTATTGGCCGACAACGCACTGGACTTGATCACGCAAAAATCGCAGACACCCGTCTTGTTGCCTACCAAGAGCTACGAAGACCAGCCGTGCCACCGAGTCCGCATCGATTCCGAGTTTGGTTCGCTGGTGCTCTGGATCGACAAAGCCTCGTACGTGCTGCGACGCATTGACTTTCCGATCGCCAGTTTCAAGCGCGAGCTCGAACAAACCTACAGCGGGCCGGTGAGCGACCTTGCGCTGTTCGCGGACTTCGCCGGCGCCAGGTTCAACGAATCGGTCCCGGACGCGGCCTTCCAAATGGAGGTCCCCAAGGAAGCAAAGATCGTGCGACGGCTGTGGGGTCCAGCCCCAAGCCCGCCCAGCGAGTTGTTGGGAAAACAATTGCCGACCTTCGAATTCGCCAAGATCGACGGCGAAAAGATCACCGCGGATTCATTGAAGGGAAAAATCGCCGTCCTCGACTTCTGGTTCACGCAATGCACCCCCTGTCAGCAGGGCTTTCCGCTTTTGAACAAGGTATACGAGCGATACAAAAACCGTGAGGACGTAGTGTTTATTTCAGTGAACGCCGACTCAAGCACAGTCAGCGATCAAACCGTCCGTGAAACGCACAAAACCTGGGGCTCGCAGCTCCCGTTGGCGCGGGACTTGAACGAGCACATTCAAAAAGCCTGGCAGGTGTCCGCGATGCCGGCCCTATTTGTGATCGGAAACGACGGTATTGTCCAACACCATGAAATGGGCGTAAACGCCGAGCTGGAAAAAGCGCTGCCGGAGACAATCGAAGCTTTGTTGCAAGGAAAATCGACCGTCGAGCGCGCCCGAAAGAACTATGAAACGCGGCTGGCCGAATTCGAGCGCATCCAGCAAACGCCACCGGAAATCCCGTCGGCCGATGGGCAAACCGTCGAGATTCCCCGCGCGACGATCGCCCCGCGTAGCGAGCCCGTCAAACACCGCCTCGAAAAACTATGGACCGCCAGCGACGTAAAACAGCCGGGCAACATCCTGATCATCGAACCAGACTCCACCGACGGCGGCACTCCAAAGATTCTCGCTTTTGACGGCTGGAACACGGTCGTCGAGTTCCAGCCCGACGGAACCGTCGCCGCACGGCACGAGCTCGACTTGCCCCCAGACACCGTCGTCTCCGCGATTCGCACCGCCGTCGATGGGCAAGGAAAGCGATACTTTGCGGCCTTTCTTTCCGCCCAGCAACAGCTCCATATATTCGATGAGTCGTGGAAGCGGGTATTGAGTTTTCCCTCGACCGAGGACAAGCACGACGGTATTGGCGACGTGCAGCTTGCGGATTTGAATGGCGATGGCACGCTGGAGGTCGGCGTCGGTTTTTGGGGCGATGTCGGCGTTCAATGCGCGTCGCTTGACGGTAAGCGTTTATGGACGAACCGGACGCTTCAATTCGTGCTGCGACTGGCCACGACCGACGCCGAAGGCGGAAGTCGCAAGCTGTTGGCGGCCAACAGCCGCGGCGGTCTTTTGCCGTTGGACCGCGAAGGCAACGCCACCGGCGAAATCTTCGTTCCCGGTCGACCGCTGCAAAGCGTGAATGCCGCCGATCTCGACGCCGACGGCACGCTGGAGTATGCCGGCCTGTCGATTCGAACCTTCGGCGCCTACACCGTGCTCGGCTTCAATCTCGAAGGAAAAGAGCTCTGGAGCTACGACCTGCCTCTCGGCGTCCCGGAAAAACCGATTGAGGTGATCTCCGCCGCGCGGTTGCTTGGCGACGCCAGCCATTGGATTGCCGCGGCGGCTGACGGTTCTGTCCATATCCTCGACAAGGACGGCAAACTCGTCGATCGATTCAACCACGGGGCCATGCTGAGCGGTGTCGCTGGTACGCGCTTTGCAAGCGATGCCGTGCTGCTGATCGCCAGCGACCGAGGCCTGGAAGCCTACAAGCTCGTTCAGGCCGCCGATAAGCTGACGCGAACTCCTTCCGGTAACCCTGAGTAACTATGCTCGCCGCTCCGCTCCGATCGCGATGTCAATTGCTGTTCGGTGCGGCAGTCCGAGCGTTCATCATCACTTGGCTGCTGATGACGGCCCTCGGCATCGCGCTGGCCGTCGCAGCCGGGTATTACCTGCCCGAAGTGCAGCCGTTTTCGCGCGGGCTTTTGCAATTCTTCATCGTTTTTCAATTCGTCGTGGTCGGCGCATTTGTCGCCGGCCGACCGCGCACTCTCGGCCGCCGTCGTTCACGGCGTCCGCGGCCTGAACCTCGGCCAACTCGGCCTTGGCGACTTCTTTCGTGGATTAGACAAATCGACCGCACTGCCTGGCGTTGACGACAAAAGCCTCCAGCCCGGCTCGCTCGCCGACGAGCAACTCGCCCGTGCACTTCGAACCGTCACCGCCGGCCGGCGATTGCGCCGTGGCCCATGGGCGTGGTTCCGCGGCTACTTGATGGACCTCGTCGGGGGAATCACGCTCTCTCGCGTTCGCGGCAAGCGGCAGCGCGGCGAGAAGGTGGAAACGGCCGAGGTCCGTGGCGAACTGGAATCAACGATCGACGAGTTACTGTTGACCCGCGTGTACTTTGTGCTCTACATCTGGACGTTCTTGGTCGTCGCCGGCCTCGTCGCGCTGAACGTGTTGCTGATCTACCTGGCAAAGCTCATGTCGCAAGCCGCGTGATCGTCGTCAGGCCAGAATCTTCTCGATCACCCGCCCCTCGGTGATCGTTAGCCTTTCCTCGCGGCCACTGTGCGTGTAGGTCAACTCTTCGTGATTCAAGCCCAACAAATGCAGGATCGTCGCATGAATGTCGTGCAGGTGTGCACGACTTCTCGACGGCATATAAACCCACCTCGTCCGTCGCGCCATAGACCATTCCCGGTTTCACGCCGCCTCCCGCCATCCACATCGTAAAGCCAAACGGATTGTGGTCGCGGCCGGCCCCGCTTTCGCTCATCGGCGTTCGTCCGAACTCGCCACCCCAGATAACCAGCGTGCTGTCCAGCAGCCCGCGACGCTTCAGATCCGCAAGCAAACCCGCGATCGGCTGATCGCTTTCCTGGCAATACCTGGCGTGGTTCTCTTCCACGTCCGTATGCGCGTCCCACCGCGAGCCGGCGCCCATATAAAGCTGCACGCATCGTACGCCCCGCTCCACAAGCCGCCGCGCCAACAAGCAATTGCGCCCGTTCCGCTGCGTCACCTCTTGATCCATTCCGTAGAGCCGCAACGTCTCGGCGGTCTCCGTCATCAGATCGACCGCTTCCGGCGCCGCCGATTGCATGCGATACGCTAACTCATACGAAGCGATCCGCGCCTCCAGCTTGTCATCGTCCGCCCGCTCGTCGCCGTAGCCGCGATTGAGCCGCTGAATATAGTCGAGCTTCCCGCGCTGGCGGCCAGGCGACATCCGCTCCGGCGGAGCAACATCCAGAATCGGAGCATTCCCGTCGCGGAATCGAGTCCCCTGATACGTCGCCGGCATAAAACCTGTGCCCCAGTTCATCGACCCGCCTGGCGGATCGGAGCTGTAATCGGTGAGTACGACAAACCCGGGCAAGTCCTCACTCTCGCTCCCAAGACCATACAGTGCCCAGGACCCCAACGACGGCCGCCCCGCCAGGATCGATCCGGTGTTCATCTGGCAAACACTGCCGACGTGCGTCTGGCCGTCGGCCACACACGAGCGGATCACGCATAGATCGTCAACCGAGCGCGCGATTTGCGGATACCAGTCGCTGACCCAAATGCCTGACTGCCCGTGCTGTTTGAACGTCCGCTTCGACGGCAGCAGCGGCGTGTTGGCCGTGCTCCCCATCGCAGTCATCGGTCGCGCAAAACTTCCGGGCAACGCCTGGCCCGCCAGCTTCGCCAGAGCCGGCTTCGGGTCAAACAAATCAAGATGGCTCGGCCCTCCATCCATGAAGCACCAGATTACGCTCTTCGCGCGCGCCACGAAGTGGCTGTTCTTGGCCGCCAGCGGATTTCGCCGGCTCCGGCGTAGCAGCGCTCACATCGCAGCCGATAAGCGAAGCCAACGCGACCCCGCCAAAACCCGCCCCCGCGCAATAGAAAGTCGCGCCGTGAACAAGCAAGCTCGTGATGTCGCTGATTCTGTGCAAACGACATTTTCCGACTCACTCACTGTTGCTACTCAACAAACATAAATTCGGACGCATTGACCAGCGCGTGGCAAAAATCCACCACGGCGGCCGCCTCGCTCACTCGCATTCCCTCAGGTCTTGGCTCGGGCAATAACGCTGGCGAAATTTCCTCCTCGGCCGCGATCCGCACAGCCTGCTCCGTCAGAAATCGATCGGCATCGTCAAGCTCCGGCGATGTCGGCCGGCGGCCGAACGCATCGCGATATGCTTCAGTCACCAACGAGACGCGGCTGCTACCCGCTGCGCCTATCAGCTTGCCGCTCCAGCGTCGCGCCTGTGTCAGCGGTAATTCCCCGTTGAGCAGCGTCAGCGCCTGAGGCGCCGTCACCGTCGTCGCCCGCCGTGCGCAACTGCTAAGCAGATCAGCGGGATCAAAAGCCGCCATCAGTGGATGCCGCAAATTCCGCCGCGCGAACACGTAAACCGATCGCCGGTTCCGGTCCTGCACGTTTTCGTCGGCGTACCATGAGTAGCGGCTGCTCATCAAAACCTCGGGCAACTCCGGCCTGGCGCTCCTTCCATACATCCGAAAATTGAGCTCGCCCGAAAGCTGCAACAGCGCGTTGCGAATTGCCTCGCCCCGCAAACGCAGTCGCCGCGCGTGCCAAAGTAGTTTGTTCGAAGGATCCGACTGTTGTGCGGCCTGATGCACGGCGTTTTGAGGATCGACCTTGGCCGATTGGCAATACGTCGCCGAAGTCACCATCAACCGGTGCAGCGTCTTCATGCTCCACCGCCGCTCAATGAATTCCGCCGCCAACCAATCGAGCAAATCCGGGTGCGACGGCGACTCCCCCATCACGCCAAAATCATTGGCCGTGCCGACAATTCCGCGGCCGAAATGGTGCTGCCACATCCGGTTGACCATCACTCGTGCCACGAGCGGATGGTTAGGACTAGTCAACCAGCGCGCCAGCGCCAGTCGCCGGCCCGACGTCGCATCTGCGTCCCCGTCGGCTACCGGCGGAGCGATCGCGGGAGCGTCATCGTCCAGAAAATCCGGGTAACCAGGCGCGACCTCGCGCACCGGCTTCGCATAGTGGCCCGTCGCCAACAAGTATGTTGGCGGCGGCGACCCGTCCACCTCAGTCACCGCCATCGCCGTAGGCAGCGGCTGCGGCCGCAAATAATCGTATTCGGCAAGCTGGCCCTGCAATTCGTCATAGCGCTTCTTCGTCACTTCATCCAGATACCCGGGCACGCGATCCATCTTTCGGTCAACGCTCCGCGAAGCCAGCGCCGCCAATTGCTGCTCCATCGGCGTGCGTTCGTCGGCCGACTTTAAGCACGCTCGTTGCGTTTCGGCGTCGAACGCTGCCGTTAGCTCGGCCATCGCTTTGGACTTGGTGTTGGCAACCAGCGTATCAAGCTGCCGCCGCACATCCTCGGTCGCTCGTTCCCACTTAAACTGCCGCAGTTCAAACGTTTCTTCCTCTTCGTCCGTGGCAATCGGCACTCCGTTTCGCGGCAACAGCGCCGCAAAAAACGACTCCAGCTCGTAGAAGTCGGCTTGCAGTATCGGGATCAAACTTGTGGTCGTGGCACTTCGCGCAACCAAACGTCATCCCCATCAACGCCAGACCAGTGACCTCCGTCACATCGTCCAGAATATTCTGCCGGCAAAGCTTGAAGTTCGACGCGTTCGACTCCTCAGGGTACAGCCGAAGATAACCGGTCGCCACGATCGCATCGACGTTGTCCGGCTCCAGTTCGTCCCCCGCCAATTGCTGCCGCACAAACCGATCGTACGGAAGGTCGTCGTTAAACGCGCGGATCACGTAGTCGCGATAGCGGAACGCATCCGGCCGCTCCTCGTCGCTCTTAAAACCCGCCGTCTCGGCGTACCGCACCAGATCGAGCCAGTCTTGCGCCATGTGTTCGCCATACCGCGGCGAATCCAGCAAACGATCGACGACCCGCTCGTACGCGGCCGGCGAGCGATCGTTCACAAATGCCGTCTGCTCATCCGCCGTCGGCGGAAGTCCCGTCAAATCAAACGTCACGCGCCGAAGCAGCGTCAGCTTGTCAGCCGGTTCACTGAGCGTCAGTCCAAGACTTTCGAGTTTCGCCAGTACGAAGTGGTCGATCGCGTTCTTGATAAGGCCCTTCTGATTCACCTCCGGTACCGCGGGCCGCTTGACCGGCTGATAGAACCGCTCGCCCGCCTCTTCGTCAGCGCGCGCAGGGGCAACCGCAATCAGAACGGTGGCAAACAAAAGCCATCGCAGCGCAGCATGATCGGCACGAACGACGAAATTCGATGGCCGAATAATAAACGCAATCGATAGCGGATTGGATCGCATCAACCGACTTTGAATGAAAGTTCTACGTTCCGCGTGATCGGCTAACGGCTTCGCATGTGCGGCCAAACGCTAATCGCGGAAAAAGTGATTTCTCGTGGCGAGCAAATTGGCAAGCGGTCACAACCCTCCCCCGAGGATGTGACCGTACAATCGTGGGAAAATCTAGGTAGGACTGCCCTTCAATCGACGCAACGAACGCCGCCTTTGCCGACCGAATCTCGGCAACGATCGTTGCCTCATCAGAATACTTATTCAGCCGCTCAATGCAAGCGCCCCGTTTATACCGCCGCACTCATACGCCGCCGGCATCGAAAAATGACAAACAACGATAATGCGAATACCGACACTGCACCGGTCAGTGCCGCCGCCGGCTCAGGCACGGCGACCGCGCCGCTCCCCAACGGCGCTCCTTGAAAAAAGAACGCCTGATCCACGACGGTGTAGTCATCGAAATTGATCAACCCGTCGAAATTGATGTCACCCGTGGCCCAACCCAGATTCGGTATCAACCCGAAAAACGCGTTGTCCATGCCCACGTAATCGTCGAACGAAACCAGCCCGTCCAGGTTTGCGTCGCCAATGTAGGTGTACCGACCAAGCACGTCGTGTTCGCCAACCGCCTCTCCACGAAAATGCGTCAAATGTGAACCCGGCAGGCCTGTTGTAATGTTGAGGTCCGAGTTGCGAATGGCGCCGATCGCATACAAATCGAATCCCGTCGCCACGTTCAAGGATCGCGCCGACGAGCTCGTTATCCCCGGTCCGTCCCACCGCGTCAAAAACTGGCCGTCGATTCCGTTCTGCGCCGACAGAATCTGTTGACGCACCTGCTCAAGATCCAAGTCCTCTGTCGCTTCTGTCGCGTGAACGACAAAGCCATTGTTCTTGAGGTCAAGTGTCGCCCCGAGCGCCATCTGAAGCGCATCCACCACAACCAGGCCGGCCCCGCTCGGTTGCTCCGCCAGAATCGCCTGCGTCCCCGCCGTCGGCAAAATCAATTGTGTCGCGCGAATGTTGAATGCCGTATACACTCCGCCCGGCTGAACGGTGACCCCGCCCAATGGATTGAAGTGCGTCGTGAAAAACGTCTCATCCGCATTGCTCACAGCCCCGTCGCTGTTGAGATCGTACACCCATGCTGCGGTCCCCATTGCGCCGAAGTGCGATCGCAACTCATCCACATCAGCCGCGTCCAGCCGGTCATTTCCGCCGTTCATGCTGTAATTCACACGGCGAAAACGCACCCCCTGCCAGGCATCCAGCACACTCTGCGAGGCCCCGCCAGCCGCGAGCGTCGGCCCAAGCTGCACCAGGTCGATCGTGTTCACCGCCCCGTTGCCGTCGATATCGCCCGCCGCGTTGAATTTCATGTTGCGGCTGTACAGCACGTCCTCAAACGCGTTCGCCGCGTTGGCGATGTCGGTCGGCGTGAACTGATCGTCGAAGTTCAAATCCCCCAGCCCGCGCCCATTCCCTGTTTGCGTGAACAAGCCCGCAAACCGGTCCACCTTGACATTGCCGGTGATCTCATACGTAACTACGGTCGCCACATGGTTGCCGTTCGTGAGCCCAAAGAACCCGTACTTCCACAGATCGCGGTCAAATTGCCCCGCCTGGCTGTGCGTGCCAATCACGCTCAGGATCTCTTGCTCCGAGAAAGACGCCGGTATGTCGAGCAACACATGTACGCCGCTCTTCTGCGGCACGCCAGGCTGCTGCATCTCCGCTGTCGTCAGCCGGTACGCTGTGCCATCCACACTCCGCACCACCAAGTCGCGGTTCTCGCTCACCCCCGCCGTGATCGGATCAAAGCTCGCGATCGCGCTCACCGGCTTTTCGCGGTCGATGTATAGCACCTTCTTGAAGTCGGTGAACACCGCCGGCCCGCCGTCGCTCCGCCGCCGAAATGCCCGCGCGGTCAGATAGTGATAACCCTCGCCCAGCGCCGCCACGTTCACCGTCTGCTGATAGTTCCCGTTTCCGTTCGGCGACACATTCCCCGGGTTGCGTATCGTAAAGTTCTCAAATCCATACGTGACCGACCCGGGCGTGCGAAAATCCACTTGCCCGCTGCCGTTCAGATCCGTCCCCTCGTCCAGCCGTAGCAATGCGTTGTCGCCATCCGCGTCGCGTATCGCGAAATCCTCCCGGCAGCGTAACCGCGGTTGTCGCAAGCTGCACGTTGAAGCTATTGGCCGTAATCACGTTGATCCCCGCCAGCCGCGCCGTCCCATTGGTCGCCGCCGTCGGTGTCTCCGGCGCAATCACCTTCGAAACATTACTCAGCGACAGCGTCCCCTGCGGCCCGGCCACGCCATAAATCACGTACCCCTTCCCGTGCTCCACGTTATTCGCGTTGCGATTCCGCGGCACACGCATGTCGATCCGCCCCTGACTGTCCACCGTCAACACGCTGGCGATATCGTTCAGCGGATCAACCACCGCATCCGACGCATTCCCGGTCAATTCCACCAGCCGCGTGCCGGGCGCAAACGCCGTCTGCACGCCGTTCCGCGAATCGAACCCGCCGTCGAGCCGGCTGTTCAATCCCACCACCACCGACTTATCGCGCTCGTAGATGTAGATGTTCGAAAACCCGTTCGGGTTGAACGCGTCGTCAACCCACCGCTCGCGAAAAGTCCCGCGCCCGTGCGTGTTGCGAATATCGACCAGCTTCGTGATCGCGTCGCCATAGAATCCGCCCAGCGCATCCCCCCGCCCGTCCTTCGGAAAATCGCGCCCTGAGCCAAACTCCTTCGCGTTGTGATACACCACGGCGTTCCCCGGTCGCATCAGCATGAACGCGTGGGCCACGTTGCTCAAATACGGCCCCGCGTCATCGTGGCTCACCGCGAACGCCACCGCCTGGCTGCCGTTGTTCGCCAAACCATCATCCTGTGAGTCCTGGCTCGCCCCGCGGATGTGATGCCAGTTGTTGATTGTGCCGTTGTTTGTCAAATTGTCGCGCATCGCAAAGAACAGCGGAAAATCCAATACGTCGCGATTTCCGCCCACCCGCCCAGGGTCATTCGGGTTAATGTTCTTCCGCGTCAGCGATTGCAACTGACCCTTATCCCCCGTGTACGCCTCGAGGAACGAGAACACCTGCCGCGGGCTGCCGTCCAGATACGGCCGCTGCGACGACCGATACACCGACCGATCAAAGTAGTTGAACGCGAACGGGTACACGTGCCGCGCGGCATCCACGCGAAATCCATCCACGCCGACGCTCTGCACCATCCACTGCGAATACCGCATCAAATAACCCATCGCATTCTCTTGCACCGGGTCGCCCGCCATCGGATTCGCCGCGGTGTTGAACGGATAGATCGCGATATTCTGCTCGCCGGTCTGCGGATCGAAGACCACGATCGGCTGCAAGTTGCGATCGGGATAAAACCGTCGGTTGTTTTCGTCCGGCACGTTCGCCAACCGACCGAACGCGGGGGTAGTTCCCGCGGGTATGTTGTTGGCGAACCCGGGAACCGGCGAGCGCACGTAGTTGAAGTTCGTGCGATGGTCGATATCCACCAGCCCCGACAGTCGAAACTGATACTCGTTGTCCGGCCCCTGCGGCGGAAACGCCGTGTGATAGTCGCCGTCGATCGCCCCCGGCCGCGTGATCACGAACCCCGGATACCCTCCCGCGTTCGCAAAGCCGGGCGTGCCCAGATTGCTGAACCCGCTGTGGTTGATGATGTAGTCGATGTAGATGTCCATCCCCGCGCGATGGACCGAGCTGACGACATTCCGCAATCCCGTCTCGGTCCCGTACAGCGTCGGGCTCCCCGGCCTGCCCAGATCAAACCGGTCATACACGTCGTAGCCGACCGATTGATTGCCGCTGTCGGCTCGGCCCGGCGGCGGCGTCCACAGGCTGCCGTAGCCGGCGAGAAACGCATCACCCGTCCGCCGCTCCATTGTCTTATAGCTGGCCTCGAACCACTGGAAAATCAACGGCGCGGAGACGTCCTGGCCGCGTGCCGATCGAGCGGCCGCCAGTGCTGCGAACAGCGAAAGTAAGATCGCCGCGGCAATCGTCCAGCGAGCCTTCCGCGTAGGGTGGGTCGAGCGGCGGAGTTGTTCTGATCTCATTATCCGTTTTGCCCGCGATGACCCACCAATTGTCAGGCGACCTTTCCACGCACCATTATCCTTAAAAGACTACGCAAGTGGAAGAATTTGGCCCGCTTGCTTTCCGCGCCGCTGGCGGCCATCCTGATGCGGTCGCGGCAGGGATTCTCACACGATTGGACGAGAAATGCTCAACACATTCCTGGCAATGCTATTCACGCTTCAAGCTGACGCGGCGAACGAGGCCCCTCGTCCCGTGATTGAAGGCCGCGCCATGAAATACACCGGCGGCGAGTACAAGGACGAGGTCTTCCATTACAACCTCGTCCGCCCGCTCAATCCCGAGAAAGACAAGAAGTATCCGCTGGTGGTCTTCCTTCACGGCGCCGGCGAGCGCGGCGACGACAACAAGGCCCAGCTCAAATACTTCCCCGAGTGGATGGCCAAGCCCGAGAACTGGGAAAAGTACCCCTGCTTCGTGCTCGCGCCGCAGTGCCGCAAAGACAAAATGTGGATCGACGTCAACTGGGGCGACAAGCTCTCCGTGAAATCCCCCGAGGATCCCGGCGACCAGATGAAGGTCGTCATGCAGATGCTCGACTTAGCGATCAAGTCGATGCCGATCGACACCAACCGCATCTATCTCACTGGCCTGTCGATGGGCGGCTACGGCGCCTGGGACTGGGCGATGCGCGAGCCGGACCGCTTTGCGGCGGTCGTGCCAATCTGCGGAGGCGGCGACGAATCGAAGGCCGACAAACTCGTGAACGTCCCGATCTGGGCCTACCACGGCGACGCCGACGACGCGGTGCCCGTCGAACGCTCGCGGCGGATGATTGAGGCCATCAAACGCGCCGGCGGCAACCCCAAGTACACCGAGCTACCGGGCGTCGGCCACAACAGTTGGACCCCCGCCTACACCGACCCCAACGGCCCCGTGCCGTGGATGTTTTCGCAGCGAAAAAAGTAGTAGGTCAGGCTGTGCCTGACGGGTAGTCAAGTAGGTCAGGCACCCCGAGCCTGACAGAGTCAAGTAGGTCAGGCACCTCGTGCCTGACAGGGTCGGGTGGCTGTGTTTTGCAGCCTGAGGCACTATCGATCTTCTACTACCGAATGGCGCACTCTGATCATCCGTGGTCGCCGATCACTGCAAAACACAGTTGAACTTCGCCGAATTCTCCTCCATCAGCCGCGAGCACCACGTCCGGCATCCCCCGCATTGCCTTGATCCTCCGACCGCTCCTTTCTCCTCCGCTCCTCTTCTCCGCTTCCGTCTGTGCGTATTCGTGCCAATCTGTGGCTAACCTCCACGAGGCCCTCAACCGCCTGCCCCTCGATATTCGTTCCCAAACGCCTACTCAATTTTGTTGACACCGCCCCACCGCAACCGTTAGGTTACTCGCCGGTGGGCCATCGGACGTGTAATGTTTCGGGTTCGCGCAGTCCCAGCACGCCGGGAGAACCAACACTGCAATGGCCGCAGTTCCGGGTTCGCGAAGCGAGGCCCGGGACCAAAAAAGTTCTCGACCGCAACGCTGCGTCAGGGCCGCGCGTGCGGGTTCGTTAGCGGTTTCAATCTTGCTTCCCGCTTTTCACCGCGCTGCTCGGCACTCATCAATTCCCTGCGCATTCTCCTCGCGTGGGCGAGATCCTCATTCGCTGTCCTGAGCTTGCCTGTCCTGAGCTTGTCCAAGGACGCATTCGCTCGCCTCAGCTCGGTCGAAGGCCCCATTTCCTCTTCATCCATCCGTCCGTCAAGGCACCCTCCGCCTTTGCATCATCGTCTCATACTCCTTCTTGGAGCTCGTCATGCACGCCCTCATCCACGTTATGGCCGCGCCGGGCCGATCCCGCGGCCGCTGGTCTCAAGTCCTCTCGATTGTGCTTGCGCTATCTATTGCGCCGCGCTGCTCCGCGCCGAATCGATTACCGTCGAGCAGGGCAATCAGGTAACTCGCCCCACTGCCGTTAGCGTAAACGCCGGCGAAGCGATTACCGTTCGCGACGCCACTAGCCGACTTGAGATCCAAAACTCCCTGACTGCAGAGGGCGGAGCGATTCACGTAAATTCGGGCGCCAGGCTGAACACCGCGACTATCGGCGGCCAGGTTGTGCTGAACGGCGGCGGCGTCCAAGCAATTGTTGACGGACCGGGTTCGTTCTGGAATACCGGCCGGGGCCTCTTTCGGATTGGTCAAACTGGCGAAGCTCATCTAACCGTCTCTAATGGCGGAAGAGTCGAAAGTGGAGTCACTGGGACTGTGACCGATATTGCCGTTCCATTTGGGCCCGGCGCGACCACAGCATCAACAACTGTGACTGGCAGGGGTTCGCTGTGGGACGTTCGTTCGCAATTGAGGATGGGGCGAGGGGAGTTTTCGATCCTCGATGGCGGCGCGGTGAACGTCCTAAACGGCGCTGAGTTTGGCGTCGCGATGACGCGAGGCCCATTAAAGGTCGTCGTTTCCGGGCCGGGATCGACATGGTCGATACGCGACGAATGGAATATGGTTGACACTCCTCACGAAATAGTGGTGGAGAATGGAGGCAAGGCGGTTATCGGCCTCAGAGCACACTTTTCAGGGCCGCTCGGTGGCCCTCGCGGTTCGGCGACTATTCGCGGCGCACAAACGCGTTGGGAGTCGTTCGGATTCGCTCCGACAAGAACCAACGTTCTAATCTCTGATGGCGCTTCGCTTACCGCTAGATACGCGGCCATTGACCGCACGACTTTGTCGATTCGGGACGGAGCAGACGTTTCGGTCAGTGACTTCGTGGATGTGGCCGGTGATTCTCGATCCGACCTCATTGTTTCTGGCCCGGGATCGACGCTGACAGTGCCTAATAATCTCGGATTTAGGTTTGGTGACACACACTTAACCATTGAGAATGGGGGAATGGTCACGAGCAAAACCGGCTCGATCGACCGAAATCCCCAAGTTCGAAAACTATCGTCCGCCACGATTACCGGCGCAGGCTCAACTTGGACTATGGCCGAGACTCTCAATATTTCCGAGGCCGATCTGTTTGTCCGGGACGGCGGCAAAGTGCAACTGGGCGGAGATTTTGCTGCTGCTACTTCTGCGCACATCGTACTCTCGGACGGCCAAATTCAAGCAAATCGAGTCAGAACGGACGGCGAAATTGTTGGGAACGGAGTGTTCGTCGCCGACGTGGAGGCGCGCAATAAGGTCACAGTTGGTAACTCGGCCGGCCTGTTGACTGTCCAGGGAGACTATATCCACTCATCGTCCGCATCCTTGGCAATGGAGCTTGCCGGACCCGGCAGCGTGGCTGGCGTTGATTTCGATCAACTCGTTGTCCGCGATCTTGCTCGGCTCGTTGGTCCCATCAATGTCGCACTCATCAACAATTACACACCGGCAAAAGGCGACTCCTTTGATTTGATCCGCTACGGGTCCGTTCAATTTGATAGCCGCACGGGCCCGCCACCGCTTAACCTGCCCTCACTCACCGGCGACCTCTTCTGGTCCTCAAACTTCGGCCCCCAATCCCTCACCATCACCGTCGTCCCCGAGCCTTCCGGATTCGTGTTCATGATTACCTGCGTCGTGGGCTTCTACATCGCGCTCCGACGATTTGCTGCTGCGGCAGAGACGATTCGAAGTGCCTGAGATTACTTCTCGTTTGAAACAATTGCATCACAGTGCTCAAATAATTGCATGAAACGAGCAGTTTCCATCAGTGCGGTCCTTCTGTCGCTTCTCCACTGTACGCTGGCGACGTCGCGCACCGATCTCATCTTCGACCTCCGCGCTGTCTCCGGCTCGCAGATCATCATCCACGGCCCCAAGTCCGTCGCCGTGAGCCAAAACAGCGTCGGCGGCTGGATGGACTTCGAACTCTGGGGAGTTGTTACGGGCAATAATGCCGCAACTACCGATGATGGCATGCAAACGTTCGCCGGTAATATGCTGAGCACGCACTTCGGCCGAGGCGCTGCTGTTGGCAATATGGTCAATGCCGGCGAAATCGCACCCGGTGTTCAACGCGGAATCGTCGCGCCGTTTGATGACATCGGGCACCAGGACGGTACGGTTCAAAACCTGGACTCAGACCCTGAGGCCGAGATCGGCGGCACTGATCACACCGCAGCGAGCGGAATCATTGCCGGTTTCTCAGGCTTTGGGTCCCCTGTTATGAATCCTGTCGAATCGGAGATTGCCAGTTTCTTGCTTTACCGCTTCACGCTTCCGGTCGAATCAATGCCGGCAGTGGTGTTGAGCGATATGACGAAAGTGCACTACGTGCGTTCGCCCGTACAAATAAATTTCACTTGGTATGAGGACGGTGTTCGCCATAGCGTAGTAGGCGGCGGCATAGTGGTGGTAAACGACGGCGTTCTCATCCACACCGCCGACACGCCCGAAGAGCTGGCATCGATTCCCGAGCCAAATTCGTGGATCCTCGCCACTCTTGCCCTCGCCGCTCTGGGATTCGGCACTTCACCGCGCACGGCGTACGCTACCCAGCATGAATCGAACCACCGTGGTCGCTCTCGCGCTTTTCGCAATCCTCTCCCTGGCCACCGCTCCCGCCCGCGCCGATCTCACCTTCGACGTCCGCGCAGTCTCTGGCTCACAGATCATCATTCATGGCCCAAAATCCGTCGCCGTCAATCAGAACAGCATCGGCGGCTGGATCGACTTCGAGTTGTACGCCTTTGTCGGCGGTGCCAACAGCAATGCAAACGACGAATCCATTCACATCATCGCCGGCAACATGCTGAGCACTCAGATCGGCCGCGGCGCCGCCCGTGGAAGCATGGTCAACGCGGGCGAAATCGCACCTCGAGTCCGTCGAGGGATTGTTCCCCCCCTGGACCACACCGCGTCGTCCGACGGCTGGCTTCAGAATCTAGACGATGATCCCGATCTTGAAATCGGCACTACAGGTTGGAAGCAATATTCGAACGGAGGTTCGTATTACGACGTAAACGGCATGATCGCCGGCCGTGGTGATCCGTTCCGCGTCAGGAACTACGAAGGGGACAAGGCAGTCGCGGAGTTTCTCCTTTATCGATTCACGCTGCCGATCGAATCGTTACTCGCTGAAAGCTTGAGCGACATGACGCACGTCCAATTCGTACGTGCACCCATTTCGACGTATATGCAATGGCGTGAGGACGGTTCTCCTAAGTTTGCCGGAGGTGGATCGCGTCCGGGTATTGCGACAACTAATGATGGCGTGCTGATTCATACGGCCGATACACCCGATGAGCTCGCCCTCATCCCCGAGCCGCACGCATTGGCCCTCGCACTTGCCGCATTGCTCGCAGCCGCCGCGGTCGCCATACGCCGACGCGGTTGAGTCGCTACGGCGGCCCCATCAGCGCCCACTCGCCGCCATCCCCCCGCACGCCGCTGATACGCGGCCCCTTTCGCCTTGCGCCCCAACGACTTACGCTTGCGACAGCGAAGTGTTGACATGTATACTTAACAAGTATACAATTGATATAATACACCGCTGCCTGACTAGCGTTCATCGTTCCTCGTTTTCCACCCCCCGGTATCGCTTTTCTTGTGCCCCGCACTCCGAGGCCACCAGACACACTCTCATGCTCAATATTCGAATAATCCCATCAGCGCCCAAATCCCTAGGTCACCACTGCCAAACGTGTTGCGCACACCACACCTTATTCAAAACGGGATTATTGTTCCAAAACCCTTGGGGCCCCAACGCGGAAAAAACTCCTGTTCGAAAATTCGCGCCAACAGCATCCTCCTGCATTCTTGGATTCCTCAGAGGTCTTGCTGGCACTCCGCGCTCGGTCTTCGACTTTCGCGTCCTCGCGGCATCCGTGGCGAAAAGTGCCTGTTTTCCTCGGAAAATACGCGCCTTACATCAATTCGGCGCTCAGTGGTGCATTGCACCTGCAGAAAATGCCCGGTTTTCCAGGCTTAATCGCGCAAAAACGCGCGCCAGGCCAAAAAAACTACGTGTCGTTAGCCACCCACTCTGCGCCGCACAAAGACAGCAGCGAGCGCCGCGACGATGAGATACACGACCGTCGCCGGCTCGGGCACGCGGCGTGTGACGCTCCAGGTGACCGATTGCTCGAGCGTGTTTTGGCTGCGGCGGACCCAGCCGTTTACCGGATCGAACCCGGTGGGATCATAAGCTCGTACGCGGACCGCGTAGTTGCCGGGGCCATACCCGTAGTCGTCCAGATCGAACGTCTCGCCCGTGGCGCCGGCGATGAGCGTGTTATTCACAAACCATTGCCGGCTAATGACCGCGGGATCGATCGTATCAACCCAGAGATTCGCCGGGTCCACGGGCGCGGGAATCGTCGGAAGCCAGGAATCGAGCGGATCGACGCGCGCGTAGATGTCGAGGATGATCTTCTCGCGGCTGATGGCGTCAAACGGGCGGCCGAGCGAGCGCATCTTCGAGTTTTGCGACGGACGGTAGATGCCTT
The DNA here is from genome assembly GCA_963829655.1 of Pirellulales bacterium. Classification (GTDB taxonomy): domain Bacteria; phylum Planctomycetota; class Planctomycetia; order Pirellulales; family JALHPA01; genus JBBDYH01. The sequence continues at coordinate 1,096,403 of CAWHJG010000002.1, read as the reverse complement.
GGTCAAAGTATCGCCCCCCCTGGTAAGCGCCGATTACGCCGATTACGGGCTGATTGTAACCGAGCCAGTTCGACCACTTTGCGCCGGTGCTGTTGGTGGTGACGTTGATCTCGCCCGGCTCGCCGCCGGCGTACGTGCCCGGGCCGCCGTACTCGTCGGCCAAGCCGTTGAACGAGTGAGCCAACTCGTGCAGTGCGACTTCGGGGGCCGAGCCGTTGCCGCCGGCGTACACGGCCCATGTTCCGCCGCCGCCGCCGTAGCGCGTGTCGTTGACTGTGATCAGCCGCATGTGCGTGGTGAAAGCGCCGGCGACGCCGGCAGTCAGCGCGGCGTTGGCTTTCGAATTGCTGACGTACAGCAGCCGGTCGGTCGTCCCGTCGAAAAAGTAGCTGGCGTCGAGGGCGGTGTCGCGGAGAATCCCTTGCGGCGGAATGTCGGCGCCGCTCTGGTTCGAAGCAATGTCTACGCGGTGCACGTTGAAGAAGTTCTTATAGCGCACGAACGGCTGCTCATTGTTGTTGAACATGTGCGTGAGCATCGTGTTAATGTGCGCCGGATACGTCGTGGTGAGCTGTGTGCCGGCGGTATAACCGTCGCCAAGAAACACCGCGTTGACGCGGTTGGTGTTTGGCCCGTTATTAACGATCGTCGTGTAGGCGGCGTGGGCGAAAGATGCGGCAAAAAGAAGCGCTGCCGCGTAAGCCGCGCAGGCTACAAGCAATCCACGAGCGATAACGCGATGCCCTGCGTTCATGGTCGTCCTGTTCCGGCTGATATACGATTCGGATGCGATGAAGCTATCGCGGTATAACGAAAAACGCAACGAAAAGGTCGGCTTGGCGGCCCTTGAAGCGATAAACTGGAGCGAAGTTTGGCCGCTGAAGGCAACGAATACGATCAAAGGAGCGGAATTGACCCCGTTTTCCGCAGAGGGCTATAATCCGGCGCTTTGGAGCAGCCGGTCGGCGCGCGCCGCCGCGCCCTGTCGTTCAGTTCTCCATTCAATTGAGGGAGTGCCATGGCTACGGATACCGCCCGAGGGATTCACGAAGACATCACTCAATGCGTCGGCAACACGCCGCTGGTGCAGCTTCGGCGCATGGCGGAAGGATGCGTGGCCAAGGTCGCTGCGAAATTGGAGAACCTCAACCCGCTTTGGAGCGTGAAGGACCGGATCGCGCGGTCGATGATCGACGCGGCCGAGCGTGACGGACAAATCAAAAGCGACACCGTGGTGATCGAGCCCACGAGCGGAAACACCGGCATCGGACTGGCGTTCGTGTGCGCGGCGCGCGGCTATAAGTTTATGGCGGTGATGCCCGAAAGCATGAGCCTGGAGCGCCGGCGGCTGCTCAAGGCGCTCGGCTCCGAGCTGGTGCTCACGCCCGCGGCCGAGGGCATGCCCGGCGCGGTGCGCAAGGCCGAAGAACTGGTGGCGCAGAACAAGAACTACTTCATGCCGCAGCAGTTCAAGAACCCGGCGAACCCCGAGGTGCACCGCAAGACCACGGCCGAGGAGATCTGGCGCGACACGGACGGCGCGGTCGATATCGTCATCAGCGGCGTCGGTACCGGCGGAACGATCACCGGAGTCGGCGACGTGCTGAAGAAGCGGAAGCCGGGCGTGAAGATGATCGCCGTCGAGCCGGTCAACAGCCCGGTGATCACGCAGCGCAAGGCCGGCGAACCGCTGAAGCCAGGGCGGCACACGATTCAAGGGATCGGCGCCGGATTTATTCCCGACGTGCTCAACGTGGACATCATCGACGAGGTGATCCAGGTCCAGGACGAAGACGCAATGGAGACGGCGCGGCAATTGGCGAAGCTGGAGGGGATGATGTGCGGCATCAGCTCGGGGCGCGCGGCCTGGGCGGCCCTGAAGGTCGCGACGCCGGCCGGAGAACAAGGGGAAGACAATCGTGGTCGTGCTACCCGATCTCGGCGAGCGGTATCTATCGACGAAGCTCTTCCCGGAGTGAGCGTCTTACCTCGCTTGGTATGCCATCGTGCCGCCGGGTTCGCGCTTGGAGACGAATCCCAATCGTGCGCCGCAGGAGTGCATAAGCCAGGCTGCGCTTGCAACGCCGGCAACGCCGATCACTGTGGCGGCCGACCAGACCGCAAACAACGTGAACGCTGAGAGCTCCGCCTCTTTCGTGGCGGCAGTTGCACCCGCGATGGCCGCCAGCGGCGTCAAGAACCCGATCCACCAACTGATCCAAAACACGCCGTTGCGATACTTCTTTTCCTCGTCGTGGGCGTCTGGGTCCTGGCCCATTTCGATGGCCTTGATGCGCTCGGCGTGCTCCAGCTCGCGTTGCTTTGAAGCGTGCTTGCAGCCGAAGTAGGTGCAGCAGTCGGCGATAATCGCGCCGCAAACACAAAATGCGATGACGATCAGCGCCGGATCTGGGCGGTCGCCGGACAACGCGCTGCCTGCCTGGGCGAAGAGAAGCAGTTGGTGCAACATGATTGCGCTCCACGAAATGGGTCGGTAAAGCTACTTCGCTCGGCCGCGAGGATTCTTGGAGGTGACGATAAGATTCTACACACGTACGTCGCCAATCCTCAAATAACAGGTCAAGCCAGTCGGGGCGTGCGCGTGTAAAATGGGCACGAAACCACCTGGATCCAGTGCCGAATGCCGCCTTCCCCTCGCGACGCCTCCGCCGTGTTTCATGCCTCGCCGCAGTTGGCGGGGCGGACGGTTTCGGCCGCGCTACGGGCATGGCTGCCAGAGCGAACCTGGTCGCAGGTGCGGCAGCTTCTGCGGTCGCGTCGAGTGACAGTAAATGGCAACGTCTGTGTCGATGAGGGGCGGCGGCTGGCAGAGAGCGACGTGGTGAAGCTGCTTGAGCAGTCTGCCCCGCGGCCACCCGATGTTCAGGATGTTCGGTTGCAGTACCTGGATCAGCACGTGGTGGTGGTAGAGAAGCCCGCCGGAGTGACGTCCACCCGCCATGCGGAAGAACGCAGTTGGCCGTCGCTGCGGCGGCAGCTTCAGCCGACTCTGGATGAACTGTTGAGAAAGGTCATTGCGAAAGCCGAAGGCCGCTCTCGGCAACGGGGGGTGCCGCGGCCAGTCCGCGCGGTGCATCGGCTGGACCGCGAGACGAGCGGCTTGATGGTGTTTGCGCGGACGGTGTCGGCCGAGCGCGGGTTGGTCGAACAGTTTCGCCTGCACACAACGCACCGCCGGTATTTGGCGGTGGCTCAGGGGCACGTGGAGGCAGCGACGATTGAGAGCCGGTTAGTTCGTGACCGTGGCGATGGGCGCCGGGGGAGCACAAAGGCGGCGAATGTTGGCAAGGCGTCGGTAACGCATGTGCGGCCCATCGAACATTTCACTGTCGGTAGCGAGAAGTACACCCTGACCGAATGCCGTTTGGAGACAGGGCGCACGCACCAAATTCGAATTCACCTGGCCGAGGCGGGACACCCTTTGTGCGGTGAGACGGTGTATCACCGGCCGCTGTTTGGTGCGGAGCGCGAAGACCGAAGCGGTGCGCCTCGAATTGCCTTGCATGCCGCGGAGCTTGGATTCGTTCATCCAGTGAGCGGCGAAGAGATGCGGTTTAGGATGCCGCTGCCGAACGACTTGGAGCAGTTCGTAAAACGATTGCGGTCGTCGTCCACCGTATAGATTACTCTTCAGTCTAGGTCTTCGACACTCAGAAGACGCGCCGAGTGGCGGACTGTGATGATAAATACGGTACTGCCCTCGCTTCGGTAAATGATTCGGTAATTGCCGTGTAGCACCTCTCGGTAAGTGCGCGATTTATCCTCGAGCACATACCCACCAACGAGTGAAAACGTTGCAACACATCAACTCGCGCCATGAGTCTAAGTGCGAGCCGACGGGTATTTGGCACAGAGTCGCGGCTCATATACTCGACGATCGCAGGCAAGTCGTCCCGAGCTTGGATGGTCCAGACTATTTGAGCCATTCCGCGATCTGTCGCTTGACTTCTTCATGTGGAATGACCTGGCCTAACTCGATCTGCGCCTCACCGGCCTCAATCTTTCGCAACAAGTAGAGTTTATCGACCAAACTATCCAGATCGACGTCATCGGGCATTGTTGCAACCACTTGCTCGACGCGAGACTTTTCCATGGACATGGGCTCCAAGGTTGTTCATACAAGCTACCCGGCTAGGACTCGAACCTAGAATGGGAGAGCCAAAATCTCCAGTGTTACCATTACACCACCGGGTAGTGGTCGATGCCGCTGCAATTTTACCAGCCGATATCAAAAGGCGGTAGGCGCGTGCCGGCGGTCGCCGTGGCGGATCCGGGGCGATACGGTAGCGATCAATGCTTGTTGTGGCGGCTGGCGACGGCGAAGGAAAGCTGTTCCAGCTCAATCGCCAAGTCTACGCCCACCTGGCTGACGTGTTCCGGTAGGACCAGTGTGACCGGTGCGAAGTTCACGATTCCTTCTACACCAGCCTGAACAAGTTTGTCAGCAACACCCTGAGCAGCGGGTGCCGGCACGACCACTAAACCGAGCTTGATGTGTTCCGCGGCGACCACTTGCGCCAACTCCTCGAGGCGATGAATCGGTACGCCCTCGATTTTGCCGCCGACCTTATGAGGGTCGATATCGAAGGCGGCGACGATCTTGAAATTCTGGTGACCAAAGCCCTTGTAGCCCAAAAGAGCACGGCCCAGGTTGCCGGTCCCAACCATAGCCACTGTCCAACCGCGATCCGTTCCAAGGATGCGTCGAATTGCGCCGATCAACTCGTCACAACGATAACCGATTCCCGGGTAACCGAAATGGCCGAAGTATGCGAGATCCTTGCGAACCTGGGCATCCGTGAAACCCAACAGGCCGCCGAGATGGCTGGAGTTGGTGGTTTCGTGTCCGTCGCGGACCAAATGCTGCAGCTCGCGTAGATAGAGGCTTAGCCGACTGACGACCGCTTTGGGAACGGGGCCTTCGGGCATGCTCGGCATCTTGTCCGGCTGGTCGTTCATGAGCCCTCGGGCGTGAGCAGGGTGCGCGACGAATGCCGGCGAGCGACCCGTGGGTACTCTATTTCACTATCCAGCCATTCACAAGGGCGCTGCGGAGCGGGTGCATCGGGCTTGTGCTGAACTCATAACTCGATTCTGGAATTGAGTGCGCAGCCCTGCGAGTGTAGACGACTGGTGCGATTAGCACCTTCGTCATAAATGCCGCGATTTGGAATCCTGGCAAGTCACGAATAAGCGCGTACGAAAGTCACGACCGGCAGAAGCGTTAGTCAACCCGTGATTCCTTCGCATTGCGGTACCGCTCTATTTCAGGCCTTCTTCCCAGCTTGACGATACCAGCAGACATTGCCGCACAGCTTGCGCGAATTTTTCGCTCTACGTGAGGAGAAACAATCTCACAGACGGCGGAATCTGGGGCAGCTAGCTAATGTGCGTCGACTAGTGCAGCCGATGTTTGCTATTGGACGAGTTTAGGGTTCTCGTCCATTCAGGCCTATTCCCACCTGTGAGCCGTCCACGAAGGAGGCAGGACAATGAGATTTCTGTTGGTAGTACCGTTGCTGGCGGTCGTGATGGCCACCGCTGCGGTCGAGCCTGCCGCTGCCAGTTATTGCGGCGCCGCAAGCTACAGGCATTGTGCGTCAGGCTGTTCCACGGGCAGCATTGACGGATGCCGGCAGCAATGCCACACCGTGATGAAGACCTGTAAACAGGTCGTATACGAACCACAACAATTCACCTGCTACAAGACGTGCTACGACACGGTTTGCGAAGACAAAGTCGTGAACTGTGTGAAGTACGTGCCCGAGACGTGCTACCGCACGTGCGAGTACACGGTGTGCAAACCGGTTTGGGAGACCAAGTCCGGACGTGCACGTACACAGTGTGCAAGCCGGTGTGGGAAACACGTACACGCCAGGTGCAATACACGGTTTGCAAGCCGGTCTATGAGACCAAGACGCGAGAGATCGCGTACACGGTCTGCAAGCCGGTCTACGAGACGAAGACTCGCGAGATCCGCTACACGGTCTGCAAGCCGGTGTATGAAACCAAGACTTGCCATTACACCGTGATGAAGCCGGTGCACGAGACCAAGACTCGCGAGATTCGCTACACGGTCTGCAAGCCGGTGTACGAGACGCGGACCAAGGAAATTCAGTACACGGTGTGCAAGCCGGTCATGGAAACCAAGACTTGCCATTACACCGTGATGAAGCCGGTACATGAGACTCGCACGCGAGAGGTTCAGTACACGGTTTGCAAGCCGGTCTATGAAACCAAGACGCGCGAGATCGCTTACACGGTGTGCAAGCCGGTCTACGAAACGAAGACCAAGCAGATTTGCTACACGGTGTGCAAGCCGGTCATGGAGACCAAGACCTGCAACTACACGGTCTGCAAGCCAGTCTACGAGACCAAGACTTGCCATTACACGGTGTGCAAGCCGGTGAGCGAAACCCGCACTCGCGAGGTTCAGTACACCGTCTGTAAGCCGGTCTACGAAACGAAGACCAAGCAGATTTGCTACACGGTGTGCAAGCCGGTCATGGAGACCAAGACTTGCAACTACACGGTCTGCAAGCCAGTCTACGAGACCAAGACTTGCAATTACACGGTGTGCAAGCCGGTGAGCGAAACCCGCACTCGCGAGGTTCAGTACACGGTCTGCAAGCCGGTCTACGAAACGAAGACCAAGCAGATCTGCTACACGGTGTGCAAGCCGGTCATGGAGACCAAGACTTGCAACTACACCGTCTGCAAGCCAGTTTACGAGACCAAGACCTGCATTACACGGTGTGCAAGCCGGTGTACGAAACCCGCACGCGAGGTTCAGTACACGGTCTGCAAGCCGGTCTACGAAACGAAGACCAAGCAGATTTGCTACACGGTCTGCAAGCCGGTCTTGGAGACCAAGACCTGCAACTACACGGTCTGCAAGCCGGTCTACGAGACCAAGACTTGCAATTACACGGTCTGCAAGCCGGTGAGCGAAACCCGCACTCAGCGAAATTCAGTACACGGTCTGCAAGCCGGTCTACGAGACGAAGACCAAGCAGATTTGCTACACGGTCTGCAAGCCGGTCATGGAGACCAAGACCTGCAACTACACCGTCTGCAAGCCGGTCTACGAGACCAAGACTTGCAATTACACGGTCTGCAAGCCGGTCTACGAGACCAAGACCTGCAACTACACGGTCTGCAAGCCGGTGTACGAGACCAGACTCGAAGGAAGTTCCGTACACGGTCTGCAAGCCGGTGTACGAGACCAAGAGCAAGGACGTTTGCTACACGGTCTGCAAGCCGGTCTACGAGACCAAGACTCGGGATATCTGCTACACGGTCTGCAAGCCGGTGTACGAGACCTGCGAGCGAGAGTGCCACTACACGGTCTGCAAGCCGGTGCACTACACCAAGACGGTCCAGGTCTGCTGCGGCCGCTGGGAAACGCAAGTCACCGAGTGCCCCGGCCCGGTGGTGAAGAAGTGCGTGCAGGAGCCCGGTTGCTGGGAGTGGGATCCGTGCTGCTGCGGTGCGTGTATTGCCCCGGCCTGTCGAAGACGGTCCAGGTGCAATGCCCGCCGCGCAAGATCTGCAAGAAGGTTTGGTGCCCGGAGTACAAGGAAAAGACCGTCAACTGCGTGCGGTACGTGCATGAGAACTGCGTGAAGAAGGTTCCGTACACCGTCTGCAAGATGGTGCCCGAGCAGTGCACGAAGACCTGCACCTACACGGTCTGCCACATGGTGGCCGAGAAGCGGATCAAGACCTGCACCTACACCGTCTGCAAGATGGTGGCCGAGACGCGGACCAAGACCTGCACCTATCAGGTCTGCAAGATGGTGCCGGAGCAGTGCACGAAGACCTACACGGTCTGCCGGATGGTGCCCGAGCAGTGCACGAAGACCTACCAGGTTTGCCGGATGGTGCCGGAAACGCGGAGCAAGACTTACCAGGTCTGCCGGATGGTGCCTGAGCAACGCGTGAAGAACTGCACCTACACGGTTTGCCGGATGGTGCCCGAAACGCGGACCAAGACCTGCACCTACACCGTCTGCAAGATGGTGCCCGAGCAGTGCACGAAGACCTACCAGGTCTGCCAGATGGTGCCGGAAACGCGGACCAAGACTTACCAGGTCTGCCGGATGGTGCCTGAGCAACGCGTGAAGGACTGCAACTACACGGTTTGCCGGATGGTGCCCGAAACGCGGACCAAGACCTGCACCTACACCGTCTGCAAGATGGTGCCGGAGCAGTGCACGAAGACCTACCAGGTCTGCCGGATGGTGCCGGAAACGCGGACCAAGACTTACCAGGTCTGCCGGATGGTGCCGGAGCAACGCGTGAAGAACTGCACCTACACGGTTTGCCGGATGGTGCCCGAAACGCGGACCAAGACCTGCACGTACACCGTCTGCAAGATGGTGCCCGAGCAGTGCACGAAGACCTACCAGGTTTGCCGAATGGTGCCGGAAACGCGGACCAAGACCTACCAGGTCTGCCGGATGGTGCCTGAGCAACGCGTGAAGGACTGCACCTACACGGTTTGCCGGATGGTGCCCGAAACGCGGACCAAGACCTGCACGTACACCGTCTGCAAGATGGTGCCCGAGCAGTGCACGAAGACCTACCAGGTCTGCCGGATGGTGCCGGAGACGCGGACCAAGACCTACCAGGTCTGCCGGATGGTGCCTGAGCAACGCGTGAAGGACTGCACCTACACGGTTTGCCGGATGGTGCCCGAGACTCGGACCAAGACCTGCACGTACCAAGTTTGCAAGATGGTGCCGGAAACCTGCACCAAGACCTGCCAGTACACGGTGTGCAAGATGGTGCCGGAACAATGCGTGCGGACCTACCAGGTCTGCCGCATGGTGCCGGAATGCCGCACCAAGACCTGCCAGTACACAGGTGTGCAAGATGGTGCCCGAAGAGCGCGTCAAGCAGTGCACGTATACCGTGTGCCGGATGGTGCCCGAGCAGTGTGCGAAGACCTACACGGTCTGCCGCATGGTGCCGGAAGAACGAGTGAAGCAGTGCACGTATACTGTTTGCCGGATGGTGCCCGAGACGCGGTCCAAGACCTGCACGTACACAACGTGCCGGATGGTGCCAGAAGTGTGCAGCCGAACCTGCACGTACAACGTGTGCAAGATGGTGGCCGAAACGGTGAGCAAGGAGGTCCCATACCGTGTGTGCCACATGGTTGCCGAGAAGTGCTCGAAGCAAGTGCCGTACACGATTTGCAAGCCGGTGCACCACACGAAGACCGTGAAGGTCATGCGTTGTGTGCCGAGGCAGGTTGCGTACACGGTGACGCGCTGCGTGCCGAAGGTTGTCTGCAAGCAAGTTCCGGTGCAGGTATGCTGCCCGGCGCCGGCCTGCGTCGATCCGACTTGTGCAGCCGTTGAGCCGAGCTGCGGAGACTAGTCAGAGCTGTCGAAGGGAATCGACTGCGACTTGACAAAGTTGAAACCCTAGATAAACCCAGCCCCTTGGTGTGGACCGAAGGGGAAAAGGCCTGACCCTACGAAGCGGCCCGACTGACAACAGTCGGGCCGCTTTCGCTTTTAGGAGATCGGGGGAGTGAAGAGGAGATGAGGGGATTCGTACGGTGCGGGTCAAGTACCAGAGGGCGACGAAGTCATAGAACGCGTGGGTAACGATTGGAATTGTTAAGCTCTCAAAGTTGGCATATAGCCACCCCAGATATGCGCTCACCAGACCCGCCAATAGTCCATACTGCGGCGTAATGAAATGAGCCAGGCCGAAGACGACGCTGGTTACAGCAATGGCTCCCCAGCGGCTCAGTCGCGGCAGTGAGCCACTCTTGTAAGACACCGCGAAAGAGAAGTTCTTCACCGAATCCGGCCAATGCGGCGACCACAGCGTACTGCCAAAGTGGCGCGGCGCACCAACGGCACGAGCCAGTCGTCCACCACGTTGTTTAGGCCGCCGATCGGGCCCGCGCGCATATTCCGCAATAACCACAGCGCCATCAACATCGGCAGGGATGCTGCAATCCCAACCGCAAGGTTTTGAAGTCGAAAATCGACCTTCGCCCACGGCGAAGGACCCATAAAGGCCGCAAGGGCAATCGCCACTACAAGCAATCCGCCCTCAAACAGGACGGCCAAACGAAAGAACTCAGCAGGCGTGACCGTGTGGTCGTTCTCGATGGGTGTGGCCATTGCGACCTAGTATGCCGCGAGAGTTGCTGAATGCGGTAGAGTTTTTCAGGCGATCGAACAAGTAAAACGCGAAATCCAACGGCGCCAACCGACACAGTTCAGATCTATGTCTTCCGAGCCGACAAAGTCGCCCCCGGGCTCTGGGGGCGTTTGAATATGAACTATCTGATGAATTGGCTCACCGTGCCACTAGGGCCTTTTATGAGCGGAGCGTAGCACGTGTCACACAGGTGATAGCGGAGAAGGGATTCTCGCATCCGGCGCTGCCATTGGTGTTGGCGGTCGCAATGTTGGTCTTGGGACAAGCGGCGGTCTTGATCTGGGCAGGAGACTTTGTGTTAACACCGTACTTATTGGCGGCGAGTATATTCTGTCAACTGCTTTTGCTATTCAAATCGGTGCTGTATTTTTATCCTCGATTTGGTCAATGGTACATGGGCATCGGGGTTCGCCGATCTCTGCGCCGCTCGTTGTCGCGAACGATTCGCTGGACGTTCTTTGACGACCGACTGGAAACGTGGTCGGCGGCAATCCGGCGATCAATTCCTTGGAGCGATATCAAGCACGTCGATTGTGTGGGAGAATTCTGGTTTCTGGACGTTAAAAAGGCGTCGCTGATGGTGCCTGTCGCAGTGCTTTCCGTTGAATTGCGCCGCCTGATTGGAATGAAGGTGGGAGTAGCGGAGGCAGCACTGAAAGGGTAGCGAATCTTTCCGCGGGGAAAAAGAAACGGTCGGCCGAAAGTCGGCAGGCCGCTGTGATTGCGTCTAACTGCGTGGCCGTCATGCGACGGGACCCGGAATTGCAAAGGGCGCCCGGTAGTTCCGCGTCAACAGCGTATTGGCCTGCTCGTCGCCGATAAACTTCTCGGTTTGCGGGTTGAACTGCAACGTGCGACCAACGCGATATGTCAGGTCCTCAAGTTTCAGTCCGTTCTCCTTGAGGTGCTCGTTCATGCGCTCGATCGATTCGACAGCAACCTTGTTGTCGCCGAAGGCCTTCATCTGCGAGTCATACGCGACGTCGGTTCCGAGCCGATACGAAACGTTCGCCAAATGGCACAAGGCACTGGAGTAGTGGCCTTCGAGGATGTCAGCGTTGAGGTCCTCTACCTTTCGGCTGCGAACCGCGGCCAGGAAATTGCCAAAATGTCCGCCGCCGGGCCCGCGCTTGATCTCTGGCTTAAAGCCAAGATCGATCGGTTTGTCCGAACCCTTGGGGAAGAACCGTCCGCCGGCAAGCGCGCCTTCTTCGTAGTGGTATATGTTGCCGGTACCTTGACCATGAAACTTTTCGGTTTTTAATCCACGGACTTCGAAGATCAATTGCGTGTCGCCGTAATCGAAGATGGCGACCTGCGTATTGGCGGTTTCTCCTTGGTCTTTATCGCCGAATCGGCCGCCGATGCTGATTATGCTCTTGGGCAACGTAGCGCCGGGGATGCCCCAGCGGGCCTTGTCGATTTCGTGAACACCCTGGTTGCCGATGTCGCCATTGCCGAAGTCCCAGAACCAGTGCCAACGGTAATGCACCAGATTCTCATGGAACGGTCGCTCGGCGGCGGGGCCCAACCACAAGTTGAAGTCCAAGCCGCTCGGCGCTGCCGTGGAGTTAACCGAAGGTACAATCCCTTGCCCGTTGTCGCGCCGCTTGTAACACAGCCCGCGCGAGACCAGCAGTTTGCCGACCTTGCCGCTTTTGGCCAGCTCGGCAGCGTAGCTGCCTGTGTTCCCACTGCGGCCCTGGGTGCCGTGCTGAACGATGCGATTGTGCTTCCGTGCGAGATCGACTGCGATTCGGCCCTCGGAAATGTTGTGGCTCGCCGGCTTTTCGACGTACACATCTTTGCCGGCTTGGACAGCAAAGATCGTCAAGGGCGCGTGCCAATGGTTTGGAGCGGCGATTGACAACACATCGACGTTTTTGTCGTCGAGTGCGGATCGAAAGTCCTGCACGCAGGTGGGCGTGTTGCCGCCTTTGCTCTTCACCTGTTTGGTTCGACTCTCGAACAGCCGCGAATCGGGATCAATCAGATAGGTAATCCGACTCTCCTTGCCGCCGCCGAATTCGCTGATGTGCGAGCCGCCGCGGCCGTTGATTCCGGCAACCGCCACGCGAATGGCTTCGTTTGCGCCCAGGACCTGGCCGCTGGCTTTGGTTCCGGCGATTGTGAAAGTCGAAAAAACGGCGCTTGCGGCGACACCGGTCTTGAGGAACTCGCGACGGGATTGTCGTGACATGGCAAGAACTCCAGGCGGGTTGATAGCGGGCACCTTGAAGGGGCGTCGAATTGACGGAACTGTCCCCCGAGTGTTCAAACAGTATGGCGAGTGGCAACGCCTTTGTCACCAAATACTTAGAAAAATCGACAGCGGCATTGTTTTTTACCATTGCCAGCCAAACGGCGGATTCAATAATACGCCTTGGAGTTTGGGGGATGCAGTTTTCGGGCTGCGATAGTTGAGGGTTTTGACCGCAATTTTTCATTCACGATTGGATCGTCATGGTTCGCCACTTTCTTCCGTTTGCGATGTTGGTCCTGATTGGCTGCACCGAGCCGCGCAGCAGTGATCCGACCAAGGCGGGCCGACCGGCAGGGACCGCGGCAGAAACCTCCAGCGAGCGTGCCGGTCGCGAAACACGGGAGGCCGTCGATGCCGTTGGCGATCTCACTGCCGATAAACGAGTGGAGTTTGAGCTGGAGATGAAAGAGGAGCTTGATGAGTTGGATGGGCGAATGGCCGATCTAAGCCAACGCATTGACGCGGCGCAGGGGGCGGCCAAGGAAAAGCTCCGGCAGGAATGGAAAGAACTGGAGCCACAGCGCGAGCAGGCGCGGCAGCGGCTCAGCGAATTAAAGGACGCAAGCGGTGAAGCGTGGAATGAGTTCAGCAAGAGTGCTCGAAGCCGCGTTGAATGAGCTGCGCGATGGCGTGAATCGGGCCGGCACCCGATTCCGCGAGGAACAAAGGGGTGCCGAAAAGTAGCAGGGAATCAGGATAGCTGAAATATAGATGTCAGAGACGGCGGCGCTAATCAGATTGGGACTTCTCTCAACGCGAGCCGGCCGGCGTTGATGATTTCACGATGCGAATCATCTCACTGTTCCCGGCGGCGACCGAAATTCTATACGCACTTGGCGCAAGCGAATGGATCGTCGCCGTCAGCCACGAATGCAATTATCCGCCATCTGCATCTGAAAAGCGGCGAGCGTCAAGGTCGCGAATCGCCGCTGCCGCTTCCAGCGCTTCGATCGACGCCGAGGTAAAGTTGCTGCTTTCTCGGCATGAGTCACTCTATTCGCTGGATGAGCAGCTAATTGAGCACCTCGCGCCCGACTTGATCGTTACTCAGGCACAGTGCGATGTATGCGCTGTTCGTTATGCGGACCTGGTGGATTTGTGCCGGGGAAGGACTGCCTTACGCGACACTCGTGTATTGGCATTAAATCCGACGTCGCTTGGCGATGTCTTGAACGATATCGGTCGTATTGCCGGCGCGGCTGGCATCGAGCAGCGAGGAAACGATCTGGTCGTACGATTGAATGACCGGCTTAGCGCAGTCCGGGAATTGTTCCGTGACAAATCAAAAGGCCGGCCGCGCGTTGTAGTCGTTGAATGGCTCGAACCGGTCATGGCGGCGGGAAATTGGACGCCAGAGCTGGTGCAGATCGCTGGCGGATTGAATGGGCTTTCCGTCGACAGACGTCATAGCGCCTATCATGATTGGGACGAGTTTCTTGCGTTCGACCCGGAAGTGGTGGTCGTCGCAGCGTGTGGCTTTAATCTCGAGCGAACACTTCAGGAAATGCACTTGCTCAGCCGGCTACCGCAGTGGCAGAGCATCTCGGCCGTGCAGACAGGCCGCGTTTTCGCGGTCGATGGCGATGCTTATTTCAACCGGCCGGGGCCGCGATTGGTAGATAGCGTGGAGCTACTGGCAGCGCTTTTGCACCCGGAGCACTTTCCGGCCCCGGATGATTCCGTCTGCCGCCAATGGATCGCATAATACGGCATCCAGTAAACTTGTGAGGACCGAGGGATGATCGCGAATTGGCGTGTGCCGCGGACTCTTATCGCGGCAATTGTGGCGAGCGCCGTGAGTGTGCCGCTTACCGCCGGCGAACGAGCGTCCGGTCGGCGGCCAAACGTGATTCTGATCACGGCCGACGATTTGGGTTACGGCGACCTCGGCTGCTATGGCCAAATGAATTTCAAAACACCGCATTTGGATCGTCTGGCCGCAGAGGGCGTTCGATTTACGCAGGCATATGCCGGCAGTACGGTCTGCGCCCGTCGCGTTGCGCGCTGAATGACGGGTTTGCACACCGGCCACTGTCGGATACGGGGAAACGCGCGGGTGAATCTGACTCCAGAAGACCTGACGATCGCCGAGATGCTTAAACCGGCGGGTTACAGCACTGCGCATATCGGCAAGTGGGGTTGCGGAATGCCCGGAGGCATTGGCGAACCGCACAAGCAGGGCTTTGATCACTGGTTTGGATACGTCACCAACGGCGAGGCGCACAATTATTACCCGGACTTTCTCTGGAAGAATGGGAATCGTGTTGAATTGAAGAATGAAGTGGCCAACGGAGTCGCCACGAAGAAGGTCGTGTACGCACCAGAGTTGTTTACAGCCGAGGCAGCGCGGTTCATCGAACAAAACGCCCAGCGGCCGTTCTTTCTGTATCTTGCCTACACACAACCGCATGCCAACAACGAGGCCAAACCGAACGGGATGGAGGTGCCGGATTACGGAGAGTATGCCAACAAGGACTGGCCAGAGCCGGAGAAGGGCCGTGCGGCGATGATCGCCTACATGGATCGTGATATTGGCCGGTTGATAGACAAGTTGAGAGAACTGCGGCTCGACGACAATACGGTTGTAATCTTCTCAAGCGACAACGGACCACACAAGGAAGGCGGCTCCGATCCTGCGTTTCACAATTGCAACGGTCCGTTACGCGGGATCAAGCGTGATTTGTACGATGGAGGCATTCGCGTGCCGCTGATCGTGCGCTGTCCGGGCCGTGTGAAGAGCGGCAATGTGAGTGATCACGTTTGCGCACATTGGGATATCATGCCGACAATAGCCGAGTTGGCAGGTATCACGCCCCCACAGGATATGGACGGAATTTCGTTCAATCCGACGATCACGGCGGAGGCCGGGCCAAGCGAACAAAAGCGGCATGACTTTCTGTATTGGGAGTTTCACGAACGGGGCTTCCAACAGGCCGCGCGGATGGGCAAGTGGAAAGGCGTGTTGTTGAAATACGGCGGGCAATTAGAGCTTTATGATCTCGAGACCGACATCGGTGAAGAACGAAATATCGCTGCGGAGCACCATGAGATCGTTGCTAAGATTTCAGATTACTTAAAGCACGCTCGCAGCGAGAACGCCGACTGGCCGATTCATCCCGAGCGGACGGGCAAGCGCTTGTCAGCTAATCCCGAGTTGTGATGCCTTCAAGAAGCCAGCCGAGTTCCTTCTCGGGCGCAGTTGTGACTTTCCAGCGATCCAGTGGAACTTCAGCAAACGCCTTCTTGAATCGCTCATCGTAAGAACTCAGGTCCTGCACGTCACGAATCAGGATCTTGGCGACCTGACGCGGAAACTTTCGAGCCAGTCCGCCGTAGATTTCCGGATCCTGCTCACCGCTGTCGCCGACAAGGATGAAACTTCGCTTGGGAAAATCGGTGAGTATCTTCTGAATTACCTCGGGTTTGTACTTGTGTTGGGAGGCGAGCATTTGCAATGCGGAGTGGTCCTTGAGCCGGAAGTATTTCATGTGAAACGATCCGGCGGGAAAACTGTGGTTCGCCATGAACGCGGATAGCGGCTGGTAGAGCTGCCAAGGACTGGCCGAGACGTAATGGAACGAAGCTCCACGCGAAGCAAGCTGCTGATACATTTCCGCCATTCCGTTCACGGCCTTGAACTCGCGCAAGAAGGTGTTTCGCAACAACGCTTCGTGATCGGTCACCTCGCTGATCTTGATCGTGTCGTCCACGTCGGAGATGACCGACGATCCTTCAGGCCCGATCAATTCCAACTCGCCGCGGAAGTCGCGGCCGTCGTCCGCCGCTGTAACGGCCGTGATTGCAATGTGCGCGGAAGACTGGCCGCGAGCGGCACGAAGTGCCGCGATCTCCTCCGCCTTCAGCACCAAGTCGCTCGAAAAATGCCCGTTTGGATCGGATGTGCCAACGCGATACGCCAGTTTGCCCAACTGAATGTAAATTGTTTTGTCGCGCTCATTATCGACCAGAAACAGTCGCAAACGCTCGCGAAACAGTGCGGTTTCGGGCGCGGCGTTTTGCAGTCCGAATCCCCGGCGAAGCAAGCTGACCAAGGCTGCGCGCTTAAGAGAGTTTTCCTCCGGCTCGAAAATCGAACCGTGGATACTCGCGCGCAATTCTGACCGTCGTCTGTCCGACGAGCATAAGTGGGGTAAAAAACCACCACCTCGTCGCTCGCGATTTCGGATTGCACTTCGCGAACCGGCAAAGCCAACGTGAGCAGGATGGGCCACATGGTCAGCATTCCGCACCCTTGTTTCACGGCGGCAGGCGAACGATACTGCCGCGTCTCCAGAGTGTCTCTAAGAATGTACCTTGTTCGGCAAGGCATGCCACCCATGAAATACCGCTCATCACGTCTGCGGGTTTCGATGTTCTTGTTGGCTGCATCGGTTGTGGTTCTTGCAAACTCTCGATTCGGCGCCGGTCAAACGATTGAAACGCTCGCCGGCACCGGGCACGGCGACGATGACAAGGACGGTGGTGCGGCGCTTGAAACGAACCTTGGCCAACCATTCGGCGTGCAGATTGGGCCGGACGGCGCTCTTTATATTTGCGAGTTTGGTACACACCGCATACGGCGTCTCGACCTTCAAACAAATCACGTCAGCAACATCGCAGGCATTGGTAAGCCGGGTTATACGGGCGACGGCGCTCAGGCAATTGAAGCAGGCTTGAACCAGCCGCATGAGCTGCGGTTTGACTGCGCAGGGCAATTTGTTTTTCACTGATATGCGCAATCACGCGGTGCGCAAGATCGATCGCCGCGGGATTATTACAACGGTCGCTGGAAATGGCCGAGCGGGGTTCGCGGGCGATGGCGGGCCATCGGAACAATCACAGCTCAATCAACCGCACAGCATTTGCTTTGGTGACGGAAAACTGTACATAACCGACGTCGGCAACCATCGCGTCCGGGCGATCGATCTATCAACTAATCGGATCCATACAGTTGCCGGCACGGGCGAAAGGAAGCTGCCTCAAGACGGCGGCATCGCCATTGCGCAGCCCATATTCGGTCCTCGAGCCGTATGCGTTGAAAGCAACTATCTCTGGATTGCGCTTCGCGAGGGACACAGCGTATGGAAAATGGATCTCAAGCAGGGCACGCTGCATCACGTGGCCGGCAACGGCAAGGCGGGCTTTGCGGACGGGGATTCGTCTCACTCCCAAGTCAATTCGCCCAAGGGGATTGAACTGGGCCCGGACGGCAAGATCTATCTGGTTGATAGCAGCAATCACTGTATTCGCCGGATTGATCCCGCGACGAAAATCTTGGGGACGATTGCAGGCAAAGGAGGCAAGAAGGGGTTTTCGGGCGACGGCGGTTCACCGGCGGATGCGCTGCTGAGCAACCCGCACGGTGTCGGAGTCGGCGCCAGCGGCGAAATCTACATTGGCGACAGCGATAACCACCGCGTGCGGGTGATTCGGCCGTCCCCGTAGCAGATCGCAATAGTACCACTCGCAGAGGCGGGCGATGATGCAACTCCCCTTGTCCGATTTCGCGCCTTGGGGTATTTCTACTCGACCTTGCGGGCGACTTTGTGCGCGGGCGATGGCTGCTATCGCCGCGGATGTTTAACGCAAGCCTTGTCTGGTGAATGCCGCCACTATTCGGCGCACCCTCACCGCGTTCGCGGTGTACGACAACTTCACTTCCCGGAAAACTGCTCCATGGTCGTGTCTGGCTCCGACCGATTGCTGGCCGCGCCCTTGTCGCGCTTGTGGTTGCAGTGGCCATTGGCGCCAGTGACGGAAAGGCGCAACAGCGCGAGCCTCCGCCGCGAGCCGGTGAAGCCAACGTGGCCGAGGTCCGCATCGACGGCAACAGCACGCCGCTCAACAAGCTCGGCTTTCGTTTCGCGACACGTGCTGGACAGCCCTTTGATCCCAAGCTGGTGGAGGACGATGTCCGCTCGCTCGATCGCACGCGGCGGTTTCTCGATATCCGTCCCAAGTATCAGCGCGTGCCCGGCGGAATCGTGGTCATCTTTTCGGTCGTCGAGCGGC
The DNA here is from genome assembly GCA_963829655.1 of Pirellulales bacterium. GTDB lineage: Bacteria > Planctomycetota > Planctomycetia > Pirellulales > JALHPA01 > JBBDYH01. The sequence continues at coordinate 1,077,919 of CAWHJG010000002.1, read as the reverse complement.
CGATGATTCGTCAGATCAAGTACGTCGGCAACAAAGGGATCAGCCGCAAGGTGCTTGAAAAACAGGCTGAGCTCAAAGTGGGCGAAGCACTCGATCCGCACATGATCGAGGATGCGCGCCGCCGCGTGGAGCGGTACTATCAGGAGAAAGGGTTCGCCAAAGCCAATGTCACAAACGTAAAAGGGAATGAACCCGGCGAGGTTGTGTTCCTCGTCAACGAGGGGAACAAACAGCGCGTTTGGTGGACTAACTTCGAGGGCAACTCGATCGCCACGGATGCGCGGCTTCGCACACAGATTCAGTCAAAGCCCGGCATTATCTGGTTCATCGGTGGTTATGTGGACCCGAAGAAAATTCAGGACGACGAAGACCGCCTCACCGCCTACTACCGCAGCCTAGGCTACTTTCAGGCGGAAGTCGGCCGAGTGCTCGATTACGACGAAGACCGCGAGTGGCTGACGATCACCTATGTGATCAGCGAGGGCATCCGCTACAAGGTCCGCAATGTGTCGGTAATTGGCAATCAGAAGTTTCCCAACGACGAAATCACTTCGAAGCTGGAAATGAAGGGTGGCCAGTTCTTCGACCAGGCGAAACTCCAGGGCGACCAGAACTTCATTCGCGATCTGTACGGAGGTCAGGGCCACATCTTTGCCGACGTTCAGGCGGACACGCGGTTCGTCGAAGAGCCCGGACAAGAAGGTCTCGTGGACCTTGTCTACAACATCGGCGAGGGCGATCGGTATCGCGTGGGCCGCATTTATGTTCGCATCAACGGCGATTACCCACACACCAAGCAGCGGACGGTGATCAACCGGCTCTCGCTTCGCTCGGGTGACGTCGTCGATACGCGCCTGCTTCGCGCCGACGAAGTCCGGCTCAAACGAAGCGGGTTATTTGTCAATGACCCGACCAAGGGTCAGGTTCCAAAAATCGCAATTATTCCGCCCGAAGGAATGGACGATGGCGAGCAACTGGCGAAGCGCCCGCGCAGTTCGACGGCCAATAAAGGCGGATCCGCCAGCCGCGGGTTCCGCGGTCAGAGCCCCGACGCGAATTGGCCCCCCGTGCGCCACGCGAGCAAACCGGTGGTGAGACGCGATGCACACGGCAACGCGATCATCGATCTCACGGTCGATGGACGAATGGATCCCAAAGGCCCCTGGGAAGCGGAGTCGGACTCAATCACAGCGCCCGTTGTCTACCGCGCACAGAACGCGGGATATGGCAGCAAAGGTCAATCGGCGACGCAACATCGGCCGGTGAGTGGCGCGCAACAAACCGTCTATTACGACAGCTCGATGTCGGCTTCGCAAGGAACAAACGGCGCTCCCGCAGGAGTTACGACCGCGCATTGGAAGCAGACCGCTGGAAGTGGATCACCCGCCCGCGATACCGCCAGCCCCAGCGACAGTCCCCGTTACTTCGATCCGCATGTCACTCCCGCTCAGTTTGCCCCTTGGCCGCCCGCGAATTCAACCTATTTGCCTCCGAATGCCGCCAATGGTAATCCTGCGATTAACTATGCGCCGCCAGGCGGCAATCTCGCCCCAAATGCCAACGTTGCGCCGATCGGAGTTTCGCCGGGATTTGGAGGTCCGTCCGCGCCAAATGCCAACGTTGCGCCGATCGGCGCCATGCCGGGCTACGTCGGCCCGCCGGCGACAGGCGGCGGCCCCGGTGTGGTTGTGCAGCCGAACGCCGTGGTGCTGCCCGACGGCGTTGCGCCGGGGGTTGGATACCAGGTGTTTCCGGGCAATGAGCCGTTAATCGATTTGGAAGCGGTTGTCACTGAGGCGCAAACCGGCAGGTTGATGTTTGGCGTAGGTGTCAACTCAAACGCGGGTCTGATTGGCAATATCGTATTAGACGAGCAGAATTTTGATATCACACGATTCCCCACGAGTTGGGAAGACTTCCGCAATGGCACTGCTTGGCGCGGAAACGGCCAGCGGTTCCGTGTCGAGGCCGCTCCCGGCACGAGCGTTTCACGATATGCGATCAGCTTCCAGGAACCGTATCTCTTCAACCGTCCAGTCAGCTTCGGCGTCAGTGGCTCTTATTACGAACGGTTTTTCCGCCATTGGCACGAGGAGCGAGCGACCGGCCGTATCAGCTTTGGTTATCAGTTCCCGTATCGGCCCGACTTGAGTGTGACCACCGGATTACGAGTCGAAGAAGTGACGATCAGCGATCCGACATTCCCGACTCCGCCGGAACTGCTGGAGGTGCTTGGCTCGAACAGCGTGTATGGTGTGAAGGTCGGACTGATGCACGATACCCGCGACAGTCCGTTCTTGCCCACAGAAGGATTCATGCAAAGCTACGAGTTCGAGCAAGTTTTCGGCTCGTTCACCTATCCGCGATTTATCATTGAAGCGAGCAAATACTTCACGATCACTCAACGTCGCGGACGGATCCGGCCGACACGTGTTGAAGGTCGGCGGGGAATTCGGCGTCACTGGCGACGACACGCCGATCTACGACCGATTCTATGCGGGCGGTTTCAATACACTTCGCGGTTGGAAGTTTCGCGGGGCCTCACCGCGAACGTTCGGAGTCGAGGTCGGCGGACAGTTGGAATTGCTCGGCACCGTCGAATACATGTTCCCCATTACGGCCGATGACATGCTCCGCGGCGTAGTCTTCTCGGACTTCGGTACGGTGGAACGCGAGATCGACTTGGAAGGAGACAACTTCCGCATGGCGCCCGGATTCGGTCTACGAATCACGGTGCCCGCGCTGGGACCCGCGCCGTTGGCGTTTGACTTTGCGTTCCCCATTCTCGAAGCCCCTGGCGACGAGAACCAGGTGTTTGCCTTCTTTGTCGGCATCAACCGGTAGTGCGCGGCATATAAAGATTTAAGTGCGGCGCCCGTTCCTCGAACGAGTCCGATTCTCTATCGCACTCTCTTATTGAGGAAGCCGCCCCGGCCACATCCAATGGCTGCCGTAATAGCCGGTGTGGGTGATCGTGTGCTGGCGCGGGGCCACTCCAAACCAGCCGTATGCATACGGATGGCCAACAGTCGGCTGCGCCACACCGCCATTCGTTTGGCGGAGTATCAAATAGGGCGGGTGTCCGGCACGAGCAGCGCCATGAATGCAGAACGGAGCGACGAGCGCAACCAGACAGCTCAGTTGACGCAGCACACGACGCATGACTTCACGCCTTGTTTGTCGAGTCCGGGGAACTTCGTCGCCCTAAACAAGCGACCGTCTCACCCTTCTTCGGTTGCCGCGATTAAGCGCTACCAGAAAAAGCAGCCCGCACAGTCCGGATCAGCGGCAATTTCGTCGTCGAAGACGCCGGCGCCGCCATGCTCGCTGTCATAAATGCCGTTGTACAGCGGCGACCGATCGGGCGCGGGATAGGTATACCACGGGCGATAGAGACTCTGGGTATACCAAGGGCGATAAAACCCCGGGCTGTACAGCGACGGACGAAAGCCAAACGGGTACCGATATCCCCAACCGTATCCGTAACCGTAGGGCACGAACCACGGTCGATGGAACGATCGAATTGGGGGGCCTCCCACCCAGGCGATTGGAAAGCCAATCCCATCGACCGGCCAACCGGTGACGGGATCTGTCGGCGGTGGCCTTCGAGTTGGTTCGTAAAGCGGCCCGAAACGGCGGGCGCCGTAATTCGTCACATGGTCGGTCGGTATGTGCAAGAGCGGGTACGCATTCGACGGTGATCCGGCGGTTGTCAGCGAACTATTGTTTGGAACTGCCGTGATCGGACCGACTAAACGCGGCGCCAGTTCACCGGGTGCAATTACTTCAGGCGCTGAATCGACCGCCCGTTCCTGCGCCGTCATCAAATTCGTGAAACCTACGGTGACTAGGAACAAATAGATCAATACGCGTGGCATGGCGGTGTCTCGCACTTGGAAAACATGACACCGTCTATGCTAGATAGCGTTAGAATCGCGGGTCAAGCAATCCAGGAAAACGGGATTAAAAAAAACCGCCAAGAGCGCGGAGTGCCCTTGGCGGCTATACATTGAATCCTCAAGCTTTCCTGGCTACCAACCAAAATAAAACGAAACTCCTGGATCGATGCCGTAGCGATATCCGGTGCTATAGCGCGGATACGAGTTGTATCCATACGACGGGTACGAGCCGTAGCCATACGAATATGGGTACGACGAGTATCCGTAGTTGTAGTACGGCCGGTAGTAGCTATACGAGCGGTACGGATACCCCCCACCGCCGCCATAGTAGTAGCTACCATAGGGGCGGTAGTACCCGCCGCCGTAATACGGTCTTCCATACCAACCCCAGCGACGGACAGGCGTAATGAGATTATCCGCGGAGTCACCGGTTCGCAGGGCGTAATTCAGCGACGCTGACGACCACGTCGGCCGCAGGGTTTGCGAATCCACTTCGATCGTGGATTCGGCGCGCTTGACTCGACACACTCAACCCAAGCACGAAAACAGCCAAAGTTGCAAATAATCGATTCATAGCAAAGTTCTCCAATTGGAACGGTGAGCCGTTGTCCCAATTGAATGCTATGAATCGACGTCCAAGAGGCAAGTCGTCAGAATCGCTTGCCGCGAGCGACCAATGTGGAGAGCATCAATTGCCGTGATGCGATCACGTCCGTTGTCGAAGCGCGGGCTTGTCGTTAATCAGCACGAACTGGCAGGGGAACTCCGGTTTCCAAACCGGCCGCCAACTTCGCCAGGGCCTCGGTTTCAATTTGGCGAACTCGTTCACGTGTCAGCCCCAGCGCCTCGCCAATCTCCTTGAGCGTTCGTGGATCGTGATCGTCCAGCCCGAAGCGCATTCGCAGCACAGTGGCCTCGCGCGCGTCCATCGTCCCAAGCATGCCCAGCACTTTGGTTAGGCTGTCGTGCGTGAGCAGTTCGTCCTCGGGCGACTTCATATTCTCATCCATGACCATCTCGCCCAGCGACCAACCGGTTTCGGCCTGATCCGTCTGAGGCGTGGAATTATAGATTCGAATCGCCTTTTTGATGATCGGAAGTTTCTTTCGCGGCAGGCCGAGTACGCGTGCCACTTCTTCGGGCGTGGGCGTGCGGCCCAACTCTTCGGTGAGCCGGGCGCTGGCACGACGCCACTTGGAGAGCAGCTCGACCATATAGGCCGGGATGCGGATTGTTTTCGCGGTGTTGATCAGCGCCCGCTTGATCGACTGCTTGATCCAGTAGCTGGCGTAGGTGCTAAAGCGCGTTCCCATCGCGGGGTCAAAACCCTCGACCGCTCGCAATAACCCGAGATTTCCCTCTTCGATCAGGTCCTGGAGGCCGAGGCCTTTGCCCGCGTAGCCTCGTGCGATGTTGACGACGAGGCGGAGATTGGCACGGACCATTCGATCGCGTGCTCGACTGTCGCCGTTGCCGATCGCAATGGCCAGAGTCTGCTCGTCGTGGCCGGTCAAAAGCGCGGTCTCGTTGATCTCGCGCAGGTACGTCTCCAACGGCGTTTGGACTGCCGTGGATAGGCGGCGTCGGGTGGTGGGCATGGATGCTCGGGTCGATTGCCAAGGTGCACCGTCTACACAAACAAGGCTATCGACGAGCGATGAATTGCTTCTACAACGTCATGCCGAGCGCGAGGCGTGACCGCTTTATGCGGCGCGTATTGCTCGTGACTGTTGTTCGACGACGATCACGCGCAGGTCGCACACGTTGGTATGCGTTGGACCGGTCTTAAGGAGTGCGCCTAGCGGTGCGAAGAAGTGGTACGCGTCATTGCGAAGTAAATGGTCGCGCGGGTCGATCCGGCTGGAACGGATTGTGGCGATCAATTCGGAGTCGAGCCAGGCGCCTGCGGCATCGGTAGGACCGTCTTCACCATCGGTGCCGCCGGAAAGGATTGTGATGCCGTGGTATTCACCACGGCTGATTAGTTCGAGGAGCCCGGCCAGGACGAGTTGCTGATTTCGACCGCCGAGGCCGCGGATTTCCGGCGGCGCGAGCTTCACGGTACCTTCGCCGCCGCTGATCAGACAATTTGGGCCGGAGTGGTGGCGCATTTGTATTGCGACCTGCGCAGATGAATGCCAATTTCCTCTATCGGTCCTTCAAGCTGTGTAGCCGAGCACATCGCCTGGGAATAGCCGAGTCGCTCGGCCGCCAAACCGGCCGCATCGACCGCCATCGCGTTGTTGCCGATGATGACGTTTTGCACGTGCCAGGCCGAAGCCGAACGTTGGGGTCCTGTGTGCCGCGATCGCTCCAAATATTCGAACACACGGCCGCTGATTCCTTCTTCGCGTGCGCAAAATCGCTCAAGTATCGCGAGCGCTTCAGCCGGTGTCGATGAGTCTAATACAGTTGGACCGGACGCAATCACGTCCAACGGATCTCCGAGTACATCAGAGATAATCAGTGAAACGATCTGGCCGGCGCCGCAACGGCGTGCCAGACCGCCTCCCTTTACGCGGCTGAGCTGTTTGCGGACCGTGTTCAGCTCGGCGATATTTGCTCCCGCGCTGCTGAGGTGCCGAGTCAGGGCGACCTTATCTTCAAGGGTCACGCCTTCGACCGGCGCGGGCATCAGCGCGGAGCCGCCGCCGGAAAGGAGGCATAGGCAAAGATCGCCTGGGCCAAACGCCGCGGCAATCTTGAGCATTTCGTCCGTTCCGCGCACACCCGCTTCCGTCGGCTCGTTACGACCGGCAGGCCGAGCGCCGTGCAGATGAATCCTGGTAAGCTCGCGCACACAATCATTCGGTACATTGACCCACCCGATGAGCTGCTTTTCAGCCATCAGTCGTCCGCCAAGAATGGCTTCGAGCTCGGCCGCCATTCCGGCGCCTGCCTTCCCGGCTCCAACGACTGCTATGCGGCGTACATTTCGCAAGTCAAAACGTTGCCCATCTATCACCAGGTCATCGCCGTCGAGTTGGACGGCCGCGCGCATCAGGCGGTCCGACCGAACTGCTTCGAGACCTGCTTGCCAGATTGCTTGAGCGTCTTCCCGAAGCGATGTCATTTTCGACGATTGAAGTTCACTCTGTGTTGCTCACGTCCGCGATCGCACACGCAGCATGTCGAGCCAGCCACCAGGCCGCTCGACGACTAACTGACCGAGGTTGTTTGAGTCGTCCGCGCAGACCACCAGACCCGCGACGAACTGTTTTCCGTCCGCTTCGAACCGTCCGGCAACGGTACTCCAAGGCGAGCCTTTGCCGTGGCCGCCGGGCAGCCGAACATTGGTGGCCAGCGTGTTGGCGAAACCGCGCGTGCTGAGCTGCGGCGGCCACTGCCGCACGATTGGCTGATGCAGATGAATGAAGTCGCCCAATCCTGGCACGATATGGTCTGCGATGTCCGCCATTTCAGCGTTCGGATCGAGTTCGTTGCCGCGGCCGGTTGGCGCGACGATGAGTCCAGAGAGCCGCACGGGAACATTGTAAAGTTCAAGCTGGGGACCGGTTCGCGGCGGCCCCTCGTCGCCCAAGTCGGCGACATCGATCGTCAGATCGGCGGGCGGCGTTGCACCAGGACGTTTGCGTCGCCGCAGCAACCGCACCACGACGATCAGCAATACCAGGCCGCCAATCCCGGCGGCGGCGTAATAGTACTCGCGTGGGACGTTTTCAAGTTGTGCGATCAACGGATGGTGCACGATGGTCGTACGATAATAATTATTGAAGCCTTTAGAATTGCGACTGCCCGTATCGCTAAGCTTAGCAGATGACCTTGATATGATCGCATCCGTCCTTGACGGTTGCGGCACGCGTTGTTACATTCCAACGTTCAAATTCCGGCGGAAAAACGCGTGGCTTACCGTGTTTCGACGCCTTCTTGGCCCGACACGCGACGTGTTCTGGACGATCGCGCGTGTTTGAATTGGACCAAGGTCGGTCCGCATATTGGGCGTGTGTTCGGAAAATCCATCAACAGGAACTGCATCTCCCATGGCAACGGCTACCAAGCGCAGCGCAAAAGCCGGCGGCAACAAATCCAGCAAGTCGGCTTCCAAATTGTCGAACGGCAAACTCGTCAAGAGCGACCGTTTGATCTACTACTTCGGAAAGACGCGCACCGACGGCAGGGGCGACATGAAGCAACTGCTGGGCGGCAAGGGGGCCAACCTGGCCGAGATGACGTCGATTGGACTGCCGGTCCCGCCCGGCTTCACCATTACCACGCAATGTTGTGACTTGTATTACAAGAGCGGCAAGAAGCTGCCGGCCGGCATTGATGGACGACGTGCGCAAGGCCGTCGCCACGCTGGAGAAAGAGACCGGCAAGAAATTCGGCGATCCGAAGAACCCGCTTTTGGTCTCGGTCCGCTCCGGCGCCGCGGCGTCGATGCCCGGGATGATGAACACGATCCTCAACCTGGGGTTGAACGACGAGAGCGTGCAGGGCCTGGCCGCGGCCACCAACAACGAGCGGTTCGCATACGACTCGTACCGCCGGCTGATCAACATGTTCGGCGACGTGGTCGTTGGCGTCGATCACGAGCATTTTGAAGAGGCCTTCGAGCAAGCTCAAGCAGAAGTACAACGCCGACGCAGGACACCGACGTGCCGGCCGAAGGGCTGAAAGAGCTTTGTCGACCTCTACAAGCAGGTGTATCGCGAGCACCACGGCAAGCCGTTCCCGCAGGATCCGTTGTCGCAGCTCGAGCTGGCCATTGAGGCGGTGTTCAAGAGCTGGATGCAGCCGCGCGCGATCACGTACCGCCAGGTGGAGAACATCACCGGCCTATTGGGCACGGCGGTCAACGTGCAGAGCATGGTCTTTGGCAACATGGGCGACGATTGCGGCACCGGGCGTTGCGTTCACGCGCAATCCATCGACCGGCGAAAACAAGTTCTACGGCGAGTTCCTGGTCAACGCCCAGGGCGAAGACGTCGTCGCCGGCATCCGCACGCCGTTGCACGTCGATGAAATGCCCAAGTGGAACAAGCGAGTCTATCAGCAGCTGCTTGAGATCAAGAAGACGCTGGAGAACCACTACCGCGACGTGCAGGACATCGAGTTCACGATCGAGCGCGGCACGCTGTACATGCTGCAAACTCGCAATGGCAAGCGGACCGGCGCGGCGGCAGTTCGAATCGCCTGCGAGTTGGTCAAAGAAAAACTGATCGACGAAGTCACGGCGGTGAAGCGCATTCCGGCCGGCGACCTGACGCAGCTCTTGCTGCCCAGCTTCGATCCGGCCGCCAAGAAGAAGGGCGAAGTGCTCACGACCGGCCTTCCGGCATCGCCCGGGCGCGGCAGTCGGCAAGCCGGCCTTCACGGCGGCGGAAGCGGTCGAGCGAACCGCTGCCGGCGAACGCGTGATCCTCGTCCGCAAAGAAACGAACCCCGAGGACATCGAGGGCATGCACTCCGCCGCGGGCATTCTCACCAGCACCGGCGGCATGACCAGCCACGCGGCGGTCGTCGCGCGCGGCTGGGGACGCTGCTGCGTCGCCGGAGCCGGCGAGATTCATATCGACGAGAAAGGCAAGAAGATTCACTGTCAAAGGCAAGACGTTCACCGCCAAGGACACGATTTCGCATCGACGGCTCGACCGGCGAAGTCATGGTCGGCGCAGTCGCCACGCAAGAGCCGAAGCTGTCGGGCGATTTCGACACGGTGATGAAATGGGCCGACAAGTATCGCACGCTCAAGATTCGCACCAACGCCGACACGCCGGCCGACGCCGAGCGGGCCCGCGAGTTCGGGGCCGAGGGCATCGGCCTGTGCCGCACCGAGCACATGTTCTTCGAAGGCGACCGCATTCAGGCGATGCGCGAGATGATCCTCGCCGAGACAAAGCGAAGCGCGCGAGGCGGCGCTGGCCAAGCTGTTGCCGTATCAGCGCGACGACTTCGAGGGCATCTTCAAGGCGATGAAGGGCCTGCCGGTCACCATCCGGTTGCTCGATCCGCCGCTGCATGAGTTCCTGCCGCACGATGAGAAGAGCCAGAAGGAAATGGCCGATCGGCTCGGCGTTTCGCCGGCAAAGGTTAAGCAGCGAGTCTCGCAGTTGCACGAGATGAACCCGATGCTCGGCCATCGCGGCTGCCGGCTGGCGGTCACGTATCCGGAGATTCTCGAGATGCAGGTGACAGGCCATCGTCGAAGCCACGATCAACTGCAAACAGACGAAGATCGACGCCCAACCGGAGATCATGATCCCGCTGGTCGGCACGGCCAAGGAACTTGCGTCGCTCCGCGAGCTCACGCTTGCAAACGATTGACCGTGTGCGGAAGGAAAAGAAGTACTCAGGCAAGCTCGACATTCCCGTCGGCACGATGATCGAGATTCCCGCGGCCGCGCTCACGGCCGACGAGGTCGCCGAGCACGCCGACTTCTTCAGCTTCGGCACCAACGACCTCACGCAGATGACGTTTGGCTTCAGCCGCGACGACGTGAATACATTCCTGCCGGACTATCTCAAGCAGGAGCTGCTTGCCGCGCGACCCGTTCCAGACGCTCGACGCTACCGGCGTCGGCCAGTTGGTCGAGATGGCGGTGACCAAAGGCCGCGGCACTCGACGCTGGCCTGAAGTGCGGCATCTGCGGCGAGCATGGCGGCGACCCGGCGTCGATTGTGTTCTGCCACCAAGTGCGGACTCGACTATGTGAGCTGCTCCCCGTTCCGCGTGCCAATCGCGCGGCTGGCGGCTGCTCAGGCCGCGGTCGGTCAGAAGAAGTAAGCCGGCCGACCCGGTTTGTACCCACCTAATCTTGACGCACGTCTCATGTCCATCTAATAATCTCCTCACGATTTGTGAACGAATCTGAAGTCAGCGGCTCATTCTTTGCTGATTTAGGCATCGAATTCGCTTCTTCAGCGTTCGGCCGAGGAGGAGACGATGGAGTCTCTGTTCTGTGTCGATACGTTTATTCCCGCCTATTTGGGCTGGCTGGTAATCCGGTTGGTGGGTTTCCATGAGCCAATTCGCTTATGGGGACCGCAGGGGCGATAAGCAGCCTGTAGGTTACGACTATCGGTCGCCATACCGCCCGCCGAGCGGTTTTTTGTTGCGCGGGTACTCCGAACTTATAATGCTGGATCAGGTTGATGCGCTCGTTCGCTTGGTCGCAGGTCGTCGCACGGTAAGGAGTTTGGAGTGACATACCGTTGCAGGCACGCATTGGACTTTCGGTCGCTGGTTCTAGCCTGGGCAAGCTGCCTGGCTTTCATTGTCGGCAACGTACTCGGGGCTCCAGAATCGCCGGCACCCGACAGAACATCGGCGGCGGCGGTCCATGAGGCGGAACGTGCGATTAGTCGATTGAAGGCCCCGGCAGGTTTCAAACTGGAACTTGTTGCCGCCGAGCCCCTTTTGGCCAACCCGGTGGCGTTCTGCTTCGACGAACGCGGCCGAATCTATGTCGCCGAGACGCACCGCGTGGGCAGCGGCAACGGTGTCGAAGACAATCGCGGCCACATGGATTGGCTTGACGATGATTTGGCCGCACAGACGGTCGAGGACCGCGTGGCCTATATCAACAAGCATCTCGGGCCGCGAGCCGAGGCCTATACAAAGCTTTCCGAGCGCATCAAGCTGCTCTACGACACCGACAGCGACGGCCGTATGGACGCGTCGCGCGTGTTCGCCGACGGCTTCAATGGAATTGCCGACGGAGCGGGCGCGGGCGTGCTTGCGCATCGCGGCGACGTGTTCTACACATGTATCCCTAACCTGTGGAAGCTGGGCGATGCCGACCGCGATGGCCGAGCCGACGAACGAAAGTCGCTGCACTACGGATACGGCGTCCGGTTTGCATTCTACGGCCATGACCTGCACGGCTTGGCGATCGGTCCCGACGGCCGGCTGTATTTTTCGATCGGTGATCGCGGATTGAACGTCACAACCGCCGAGGGCCGTAAATTGATCAACACCGATTCGGGAGCTGTGTTGCGCTGCGAGTTGGATGGATCGGATTTGGAGTTGTTCTGCAAAGGCCTCCGCAATCCTCAAGAGCTCGCGTTTGACGACTACGGCAACCTGTTCACTTGCGACAACAATTCCGACGGGGGAGATCAGGCGCGGTGGACGTACCTGGTCGAGGGGGCAGACTACGGGTGGCGGATGCACTACCAGTACCTGCCGGATCGCGGTCCCTGGAATCGTGAGAGACTTTGGCATCCACAACACGACGGCCAGGCCGCGTACATCGTGCCATGCATAGCGAACATCACCGATGGGCCGTCCGGGCTGACGTATTACCCTGGAACCGGCCTGACGGAGGAATACAAGAGTCACTACTTCGTTTGTGACTTTCGCGGCGGCGCGGCGAACAGTTGCATTCATACCTGGTCGCAGCGGCCGAAAGGCGCATCGTACGAATTGGTGGGAGCGCGAAAGTTTTTGGAGGGATTGCTCGTAACCGACTGCGACTTTGGCCCTGATGGCGGGCTGTATGCCAGCGACTGGATCGAGGGCTGGAGCGGCACGGGCCGCGGCCGGATCTATCGAATCGTTCCCGACGCGGCCAAAGATCCGCTAGTAGCCGAAGTGAAAAAGCGCCTTGCTGAAGGCTTTGACCAACGCCCGACGGACGAGCTGGTCAAGCTCTTGGGTCACGCCGATCGCCGAGTGCGCCAAGGATCGCAGCTGGCGCTGGCGGAACAAGAGGCAATTGAGCCGCTGATCGAGGTCGCGAAAAACGGTAAACCGCTTGTGGCGCGAGTACATGCCATTTGGGCACTGGGACAAATTGCACGGCACAAGCCGACGACTCGCCCACAGATTTCGGAAAAAATCGCGTCGTCGTTTGACGAAGCGCCGAGCGAGGTCGCGGCACAAATCGTTCGGACGTTTGGAGACTCGCCGGCGCTAAGGTCCAAGGCGATCGACCACGACGACGCCCACGTCCGCCACTTGGCCGCTTTGGCGATTCGGGGAGACGCGACGGAACACGCACAGGCGCTCGTCGAGTTGTTGAGGCGAAATGCTAATCATGATCCGGTCATCCGCCATTCGGCCGCATTCGGCTTGTCGCGGTTGGAGGACAAAGGCGTACTGGAAAAATTTGTCACGGATGAATCGCCAGCCGTGCGGATCGGCGTGCTATTGGCGTGGCGGCATTTGGCCGATGCGCGCATCGCACGGTTCTTGAATGACAGCGAGCCGCGGCTGGCGCTGGAAGCGGCTCGAGCGATCCATGACGTGCCAATTGACGGCGCGATGAACGAGTTGGCATTGCGAATCGACAAGCGGCACGGTGGGGCCGGAGAAGAATACGACGCCCTGCTTCGCCGTGTTTTGAATGCAAACTTCCGCTTGGGCAAGGCCGAGCATGCCGCGGCGCTGGCAATGTACGCCGGGCGCGACGACGCGCCGGAGCATTTGCGCGTGGAAGCGATCGCGATGCTTGGAGATTGGCAAAAACCCTCGCCGCGAGACCGTGTGCTGGGAAATTGGCGGCCGCTGGCGTCGCGCGATCCGGCAGTCGCCGCAGATGCGCTGACAAAGGAACTGGCGGCGGTATTTCGCGGGCCGAGCTCGGTTCGGCGCACGGCCGGCGCGGTCGCAGCGAAGCTTGGGATTCGCGAGGTGGTGCCGGAGCTGCGGGCGATTGTGAGCGACACGACGAATGAACCGGCGGCACGGGTGGCGGCGGTCGAAGCCATCGCATCGCTCAAGGCCAGCCGCTTGGATGACGTGGTGCGCATCGCGCTTTCCGATCCAACACCCGCGGTGCGCAATGCTGCGCGAACGCCTTGGCGAGGGCGCGTCCTGCGGAGGCCTTGAAACCGCTGGAAGCTGCGCTGGAATCTGGCGAAATGATCGAAAAACAGGCGGCCCTGAACACGCTCGCGACGTTGGATGTTGGCAAAGCCGACGAAGTTGTGCTTGCATGGATCGCCAAACTGGGCGCGGGCGAAGTACCGCCCGAGATGGGACTTGATATTATGCTGGCGGCACAAGGGCGATTGGATGCCAAGAAGTCAACGCAGGCGGATACTTTGCGTGAACGGTTGGCCAAAGTTGCTCCATCGCGTGACGCGACGGACGCCGCCTCGTATCGGCTGTGTCTGGTTGGCGGCGATGCGGATCGCGGCGAGGACATATTCTTTGCAAAAATCGCGGTCTCGTGCTTGCGGTGTCACAAGGTTCGCGACCGTGGCAACGTAAACGGCGGCGAGGTTGGCCCAGACCTGACAAAGATTGGCGGCGAAAAGACGCGAGAGTACCTGCTGGAGGCGCTCGTCGAGCCGAACAAAGCGATTGCCAAGGGATACGAAACGGTGATAGTCACGTTGGACGATGGGCGGGAACATGCTGGCATCATAAAAGCAGAGACGGACGACGAGTTGGTGCTCGTGACCGCCGATGTGAAGACCATTACCGTCGATAAGAAGGCGATTGAAGAACGATCGACGGGGCCTTCCGCTATGCCATCGGACCTTCTCAAACACCTCACGCTCCGGGAATTGCGGGACCTGATAGAGTTTCTGGCGAGGCAAAAGGGCGAGGCGAAATAAACCCAATCACGCTTCACTGGCGATCAGCCGCAGGCGGACATCCACTTGGCGTCCTTGGCGGAGGACGCGGAGCGTGACCTCTTCGCCCGGTCGCTTGCGCTCGACGAGATCCAGAAAGTCGTCGGTCGAGGCGACCGCTTCGCCATCGACGGCCATGATGATGTCGGCCGCGTCGCGGTCAATACTTTCCACGTCATAAACGAATGGACCCTGCCGTTTGCGTTCGCGCGTGATGCGAATGGGTCGCAGCCCGGCGCACTCGGCGGGGCTGCCCGGCTCAATGCGCACGATCATCAATCCGCGATCCGTGCGTGCGACGGCGGCAACGCCGGTTTCGGGACGGATGACGTGACCGCGCTCGATAAGCTGCGGAGCGACGCGCGTGATCGTGGCCGAAGGGATGGCAAAGCCGACGCCCGTGTTCTGACCGGTCGTGCTGGCGATGGCGGTGTTCATGCCGATCAACTGGCCGCGGCTGTTGAGCAGCGGTCCGCCGGAGTTGCCGGGGTTGATCGCGGCGTCGATCTGGATGATCGATTTCATCGCCCGTTTCGTGCGCGCGGGAATCGAGCGATTGAGGCTGGAGACGATGCCGGTGGTGAGCGTGCGATCGAGTCCAAAGGGATTGCCGATGGCGAACACGCGCTGGCCGACCTTCAAGCGGTTGGATTCGCCGAAGCGGATTGGAAAGAGCGCCTCCGCGGGCGCGTTGATCTTAATGACGGCGACATCAGTCGGCGGATCGTGGCCGACGAGTTGTGCGTCGTACGTCTTGCCGTCGAAGAGTGTGACGTTGATTTCGCGAGCGCCTTCGATGACGTGGTAGTTGGTGAGGATGTGGCCTTGCTTGTCGATGACGCTCCCGCTGCCGGAGCCTTCGCTCTGGGTTTCGAAGATCATCCGGCTCTGTACGACGGTGGTGTCTATGTTGACTACGCTGCGGTTGCAGTTTTCGTAGACGGCGATGTTGATGCGCTCGTCGGGGGTATAGTCTTCTTCGGGCAGCGTGCCGCGTGCGATCGGCAGCGGCGGGCGGTCGGTGGATTTGACAGAAATTTCGGGCGGCAAGTCTTCAGCCGGCGGTTCAGGAATTCGCACCGTGCGGCGCGGTGGGAGAGCCGGACTGTCACCGCGCTGAGCCGGAAGGACGGGTCCTTGTGCAAGCTGCATCTCCGATTCGGCCGCGGAGTTTTCGGCGGCGAGTGATTCACCGACCGGCGCGGGGCCGGAAGTAATCCAGGCAGTCAGAGCCGCTCCGACAGCGGCACTGGCGAGGCAGCAGGGGAATTTTGAACGCATGATCGCAAACAGAGAGTAGGAGGTAGGGAGTAGAAGGTGTAACGGCGGGTTGAATTACCACAAAGTCCAGGGGGAGGAAAGGCGTTTCGCGGCCAGGTTAATTTCGGCTTCGAGGCGTTTGACCAGCAACTGGCGGTCAGCGTCGGTCGCGCCTTGTAGCTCGTCGGCGTACCTCGCTTCGATCTCCTCCCGGATTCCGTCGACGGCGCGGCGCCAGCCGTCTTCGACGAACGGGAGGAACGGGTGAGGACGCATACGAATATTGTAGTGGCGCGGAACGATTCTGTGGGAGAAAGCGCAGTGCAAGCAGCGCGGCTAAATGGCGGCAGTCGAGTCCTACTCGTTATTGCGGAACAAGCTGGCGAGGATCAATCCCGCTCCGACGGCGACGGCGGCCGTCATCATCTTGTGCTCGGAAGCCATCAGGTACGTGCTGGTCTCGCGTACCGGCCCGTTGTAATCGCCGCGTTCTCGAAGATCGACGCCCGCTGAATGCAATGCGTCCGGCTCACGCGATTTGGCGCGGCCGGATTTCTGAAGCTTGAACATCGTCCACGCCATGAACTTGTCGATGAGCCGGGGGGCGTACATGCCCGCGGCGGTCATTGCACGTCCGCTCCCGCCGATGACGATGTCGCGGATCGGTTTTTGCGCGGCGCGGAGAATGGCGTGGGCGACGAGCTCGGGGGCATAGACGGGGGGCGGGTTCGTCGGTTGCACCTCGAGGTAGTTGCGGGCGTGCAGAGTATACGGCGTGTCGATCGCGCTGGGCTTAATGAGCGTTACGGCGACGGGTGCGCCATCGTGTTCGAGCTCCATGCGGAGCGCATCGGTGAATGCCTTGACGGCAGCCTTTGAGGCAGCGTACATGCCTTGCAGCGGGATCGCGCGATCTGAGAGCACGCTGCCGACGTTGATGAGCACGCCGCCGCGGGAGCGGAGGTGTTTGATCGCAACGCGCGAACCGTAGACAACGCCCCAGAAGTTGGTCTCGAAGAGTTGCCGCAAGTCTTCGAGCGAGACCTCATCGAGGCGGCCGTAAATAGACACGCCCGCGTTGTTGACCCAGGTATCAAATCGGCCGAAGCGTCGGACGGCGGCCTCGCCGAGGCGGTGGACGTCGTGGTCGTGCGTGACGTCGGTGGGGACGGCGATGGCCTGGCCGCCTTGCTCCTCGATCTCGCGAACGAGGCGGGCCAACGCGGGACCATTGCGCACCGCAAGGACCAGGCAGGCGCCAGCACGGGCAGCCATACGGGCAGTCACCAGACCAATGCCGCTGGACGCCCCCGTGATCACAACCACTTGGTCAGACAAGGGTTTGAGCTGGATGCGCATGGCGAAGCTCCTGTTCCAGGGGAAATCGGCGCAGCCGCAAAAATTATACGGCAAAGGCTATGCCGAAACGGCGGTTTGCCCGCGGTCGGCGGTATTACAGTTGCAGATGCGTGGGGCAACTGTTTTAAGACATTTGAGCTACGAGACCAGGCCAGTGGCGATGTGACCGAAGAACCAGTGAATGATGATTCGCCCGACGAGCAGCCGCACGATCTGGCGACGCGCGAGCGGCTTTTGTTCTTTGTGCTGATGTTCGTCACGGCGCTCGTGGCCTACCTGTCATTCCGGCTCGTGGAGCCGTTCTTGCCCGCGATCATTTGGGCGTTGGCGCTGGCGATCATTGCGCGGCCGGTCCATCGCTGGCTGAACGCGAAGATCAGCCACAGCGGTGCCGCGGCGGGGATCAGTGTGTTTTTGGTGACGGTTTGTATTCTGGGGCCGGTGTTTTTCGTCGGGCATCAAGTGACGCAGCAGGCGCTGGCTACGACTGGAATGGATGCAAGCAGCGAAGACAAAATCGCCCTGTGGAAGTAATGCTGGAAAACCATCCGCGGCTGTCGCCCGCAGTGCAGTGGGCGGAAGAGAATGTCGATCTGGCGGGGGAGGCTCAACAGATTGTCGGCAATCTGACGACGAGCATGACGAGTTGGCTGACCGGCACGATCTGGCTGGGGATGCAACTGTTGATCATGCTGTTGACGCTGTTCTTCTTCTTCCGCGATAGCGGGCCGATCGTGAAAACACTGCGGGGACTTGTGCCGCTTTCGCGCCGAGAAGCCAACAAGGTATTCAAGAGCGTGGACGACACGATTCACGCGACAGTGTTTGGCACAGTCACGGTCGCGATGGTGCAGGGCGCGATGGGGGCGATCATCTTCGCGCTATTGGGAATACCGGGCGCGTTATTGTGGGGCGTGATTATGGGATTCTTGTCGATCATTCCCTACCTGGGCGCATTTGTGATCTGGGGACCGGTGGCGGCGTATCTGGCACTGTCGGGCGATTGGACGAAGGCGATCATCCTGACCGCGTACGGGATGCTGGCGATTGGATTGATTGACAATCTGCTGTACCCGTTGTTGGTCGGCAAGCGGATGCGGCTACACACGCTGGCGGCGTTCTTTGCGATCCTGGGAGGCGTGGCGGTGTTTGGAATGTCGGGCTTGGTGATCGGGCCGGTGGTGTTGGCGGTGGGTTGGCGCTTGTGGATATCTGGCGGCAACGGACGGCCGAGGGGCAGGGAGCGGAGAATTGACGTAACCGCGAAGCAGAATCTAGCCGCGCGTTTTTCAGAAGACCGGGGCCGAGCAGGTTCATGACCTCGTACGCAGCACGATGGGCGTCTCCGCGAGTTTATTCGAATATTGGCGTTCATTCGCATCCATTCGTGGCAATTCCTTCTGGATGGCGGCTACTTTGGCAGCAGGCTGAGCACGGCCGGGCTGGGCCGGGGGATGACGTGGGCGGCGATGAGTTTGCCGAGGCCTTCGACCTTTTGCTGGCCGGCTTCGATGGCGGCTTTCACCGCGGCGACGTCCCCTTAATCACGACAGTGATGTAGCCGCCGCCGAGTTTTTCCTTGCCGAGACTTCGACGTTGGCCGCTTTGCAGGCGGTGTCGATGGCTTCCATCACGGCAGTGAAGCCCTGGGTTTCGATCAGTCCGATGGCGAATTGGTCGTTCCATGGTTTTGCTCTTCGTTTTTGAAGCAGTTGTGGTTCTGGACTGAGCTCGTCGGTTGAGTCGTGAGGGATTGAAGACAACGGGCGCCTCTAACAAGCGGCGAACCGCTCGGGCTGGCTGTGATGGCCTTGCGGGCCTCGTCGGTCGGGGCGGTCGAGGATTGTCGCGGTGATCTTGCCTTGCATCTGCTCGATCGTTGTGCGCGCTTCGATCGACCGCCGCACGAAGCGACGCCGAATCTCCGGCGATCTTGACGAACACACCGTAGAAATCGTTCAGCTCCATCTGCACCAGCCGGCACGCGCGGCCTTTTCCAGCCGGTCGAGTGCGACCAGGGCGGGGGTCAGGCCGTGGATTTCGAGCAGTGCTATTCTGTCAGGCCGGCATCGTTCGTTCATTCGGCATTCAGCCATCGGCTTTCAGTCATTCGCTTCGGCCTGACGGCCTTAGCTGAAGCCGACTCGCCATAGTCCTTTACATCACGCCCTGCTTCCGGAGCTGCTCGAGCACTTCCTCGGTGATCTGCGTCACGCGGTCGATCTGCATGTTGCCTGTGCGCGCGGCGCAGCCGGCGCTCGGCGGCTCGACAAATCCGAAGTCGTGGAGGATGCATTGCAGCACGCGCTTGCAGACCGTCGCGGTCGATTTGCTGCGATTCGCTGATCGGCTGGCGGCCGCGGCCGAAGTCGAAGCCGCGGAGCTCGACGGCGGCGCGGAACCCTTCGGGAAAATCGGCCGAGTAGAGCATCGCGTCGAACAGCTCGAGCAGGCGGAGTTGCAGCGTGCGGGCTTCGTCGATCCGCCGCGCCTGCACCAAGTCGTACAGCTTGCGCGTGACCTCGGGGACGACGCCGCTGGTGGCGTTGGTGCCGCCTTGGCAGCCCATGAGGAGCATCGGCACGAGCGCCGCCTCCCAGCCGGTGAGGAACACGAAGTCGGGGCGGATCGGCTGGACGGCGCTCATCATCCGCATCATGAACGAGATGTCGCCCGAGCTGAATCCTTGATGCCGACCACGCGCGGGAACTCGGCGAGCCGGCGGATCGTCGGAACATCGATGGGGCTGGCGAACATCGGGATGTTGTAGAGCGTGACATCGATCGGCGAGTTGCAGCGCGATCTCGCGGAAGTAGGCGTAGACCGAGTCGGGACTGAGCTTGTAGTAAAACGGCGAGACGATGGCGACGGCGCGGCGCCGCACTCGTGATAGGCCTCGCAGGCGGCGATCGTCTCGCGGACGTTGGCCTCGGCCGCGCCGGCCAGCATCGGCACGCGGCCGCGGGCCTGGTCGCAGACGATTTGGATGATGCGGCGGCGCTCCTCGGCGGTGAAGCGTGTGAACTCGCCGGTCGAGCCGTTGGGATACAGGCCGTGGACGCCGTGGTCGATCAGCCAATCGACGTAGCGGCGCAGCTCGGCTTCGTTGATTTCGCCATCACGGTCGAGCGGGACGAGGTTCGGAGTGAAGATGCCGGCGAGTGCGGACAAGAGCAGGTGGGAGGTAGGAGGTGGGATTGCGGAATGGGGGGCACTTAAATGTACATCGCCGTTTGCAGGCCGCAAATTACGTTGCTGCGGGCGGGTGCGTTAACTGAAACGGCTCGGCGCCTTCCTACCGCTTTTCTAGCTCCACGCAGATGCCGCCGGCGCGGAGCAGCTTGTGCATGGGCGTGAACCACAGCTCTTGCCGTAGGACGAGGCCCAGCTCCGAGCAAGCACGTAACAACTCGGCGCGATTGTAGGTACGGCAATGCCAGATGTAGCTGGTCCACGCGCCGCCAAAGTTCTCCTCGGTGGTCAATAGCAGCATACGCCCGCCGGGCGTCATCACGCGCGAAAGCTCGCGCAGTCCGTCGCGCGGGTCGGGCAGGTGCTCGAGCACGTAACCGCAGGTGATGCAGTCGAACGAGCCATCGGCAAAGGGCAATTGGGAAAGGTCGGCGGCAAGATAGTTCGGGCGCTCGCTTTTTAGCCGTTGCCGGGCGCGGCGGAGCATTTCGGGCGACAGATCGAAGCAGGTGATGGCCGCATCGCGATCAGCGTACTTGAGCAAATGGCGAGCAATTTGGCCGGCGCCCGAACCGACATCAAGCAGGCTTTTGCGGCCGGTCAGGTCGAACTTGCGCTCGCGAAACAACCGGGCCCCCAGCGGGACGTGTAGCGAGAGCATGCTGCAGGTGGCAAGCAGTGCGCCGCGGGGACCGGCGTAAACGTGGCGAACCTTGGCGCGGTAGTCCTGATAGTCAAGGCGGCGAATCAGGTCGCTTTCGAGAAGCCGATTGAAGACGCTGCGCTTCTTGCGATCGACTCTCCGGCTCTTGCGCCAGGAACGAGCACGCGGGGTCTTGGTGGTCATGGCGGGTCCTTCACCATTGACACGCGAGAAAATCGCCCTGGGATTTGCCAGTTCATTGCTCTTTTAGAGATACACGCGGCGGTTGTAGATATACCACTCGAACAACAGCACGCCTAGTGCCACTAAGAGCAAATACTTCCAGAGCTCGAAGCGGGCGGGCTCCCAAGCGGTGTCTCCCTCGACATCGACGTAGCCGATCTTAATCGCTCCTTCGCGGCGGGGCCGGATGTCGCTCTCCTGTGGATCGAAGAGATTGACCGTGAAGCGCTGGGTGAGCTTCTCGCCCTCGCGGACCTCGTACGCGCCAAGCTGACCGGTTCCTGAATAGGGAAAGACGTTGCGCGGGCCGCGCGTGATGGTGCTGGTTTCGCCCGACGGGGACTTGACAGTGATTTCGCGCGCGCCGACTCGCTGCGTAGCTCGACCGTGACGCCAGGGCGGACCGTTTCGCCGGCGAGCTGCCGGTTCTGTCCGCCGAGGTACTCGATCAGCCCGAACACGAACGTCGGAAAGCTCTGGCGGATGGGCCAGTTGGTGGTGGCGGTTTCCTCACCCTTCTCGTCGGCGGCGTAGAAGTCGATGCCGAGAACCGCGTCTTCAAACCCTTCGCGCGGGGCGATGGCGAACAGCAGGCCTTTGGTGGTTTCGATCAGACGCGACGAACCGGCAGGGGGCTTGAGCATCGAAGCCTGAGCAATGATCACGTCGGACAAATCGATCCACTGCATGATGGGATGCGCGCGGTCGAGATCGATGACTTGCGGCACGTCGGCCTTAGTTTCGATTGCCCAATCTCCGGCGGGTGGAACTTGACCGAGGAACAGCGTGTTGGCGCGAGGCATGACTTCGGGCTGACAATCGTCGTAGATGACGAGGTCCCAGACGCCGGCCGCGGCGAGGCGCTTGTGGGTGTCGGTTTTGACGTCGGCGGGTTTGGCAAGCGCGACGTTGGCGAGCTTGCTTGCGCCCCCCGTGGAAAGGGCGCGCTCCCAGTGCCGGTTGCCGCTGGTGACCAGAAGCACTTTGGCCGGGCGTGGAACATTGATTACGGCGAAGGCGGAGTTGTCGGTGGTGAGTGTGTCTTTCTGATCGAGGCGCAGCTCGAGCACACCGGATTCACGATCGTTCAGATCGAAGGCGACGCCGCGGCCGTCGCGCTTGGGGATCGCCAGCTCGGAATGATCAATGTCGCGGCCGTCGAGGTAGAGCGTGACCGGGACGGTCTTCTCTTCGTCGCTGAAGTTTTCGATCCGGCCGAAGGCCTGGAGCTGATCGGGGCGTTCATCGTTACGTCGGATGCTGAACGCGGTGATGCCGATATTCTCCGCATCGACGTTGCCGATGGGGACGTAAACCGGCGTGAGGTTGCCAAGCGAAAAACCCTGCACGTCGCGGAATCGGCCGTCGCTTAGGATGTGCAGCGTGGCGGGCATCGGCTCGGCAACTTGCTCGTCGGTGCTTTCCGTGGCGCTGCGGCCGGGGTTGGCCAGCCCGGCGGCGAGGGTGAGTGCGCCGTCCAGCGCGGTAGTTTGGGACGTGGGCTGGATGCGTTCGAGGCCGGCGAGTAGCTGCTGCTTGTTAGAGGAGTAGCTTTGCTCGACGCGCACGCCGGATGAAAAACTGATGATCATCGCCGAATCGGCCGAGTCCATCTGCTGGATCATGTCGGCGACGCGGCGCTTGGCCTCGGCTAGGCGGTTTTGGTCCTCATCGGTTGCCTGCATGCTGGCCGAGTTGTCGAGCAGGAAAATCAGGCGGTCGTCAAGGGCGCGCGTGGAGGCCCAGTTGGGGCGCAACAATGTGAGCATCAACAGCGCGACAAACAGAAGCTGGAGAAAGAGGAGCAGGTTCTGGCGCATGCGCTGCCAGAGGCTGTTGACGTGTAGGTCCTCGATGCTCTTGTGCCAGAGGTACGTGCTGGGGACTTCCAGGGGCTGCCGCTTGAGCTTGAGGAAGTACAGCGCAATGATGGCCGGCGGCACGAGGGCCAGAAGGCCCCACTGCCACCAGGAAAGCATCGTGATGAAATCCACGGGAGTAAACGACGGAAGAAGGACGAAAAATTATCTAACCAGACCCCGTTTCCTGAGGTAGCTGGATACGAGTTGGTCCACGGGGAGATCGTTGCGCGCAAGCAGGTAGTTCATGCCGCGGCGCGTGCAAAATTGCCGCGCGCCATCGACGAACGAGTTCAGCGTTTGCTTGTACCGGGCGAGCAGGGGGGCGCTGATCGTGACTTCGGCCACGTCGCTGTCTTCGCAGTCGATGAGCCGCAGGTCGCCCTTGACATCAGGATCCACTTCTTCCTGCGACAGGATCTGGATCACGTACACATCCATTTCGCGCGAGACTAGGTAGCGAAGGGCTGCGTCGTAACCTTGCTTGTCCATCAAGTCGGTGAGCAGGACCAGGATCCCCTTGCCGGGGTTGCGGAGGCAGAAGTTCTTCACGCCTTCAGCGAGCGTGACGTTCTGGCCTGGCTCGATCTGTTCCAGGTGATCGACCATTCGCCACAGACTTTTACGGCCGCGAAAGACGGGGCCGACATTGCGGAGCGGCTGGCCGATGCTCTCGATGCGCACGCGGTCAGCACGGACCAGGCCGATGAAGCCGAGTGCGGCGGCGAGCTGGCGCGCGTAGTGCAGCTTGGTTGGGTCGCCAAACTCCATCGATTGGCTGGCATCGATGAGGGCGTAAAAATGGAGGTCCTCCTCTTCGAGAAACATCTTCAGGAACAGGCGGTCGAGTCGCGCGTAGGTGTTCCAATCGATGAAACGCAGGTCATCGCCCGGGACGTAGTTACGGAAGTCGGCGAACTCGACGCTCTGACCCTTGCGCTGCTGCGGCGCTCGCCCTTCATGCGACCGCGGAAGATGCGGCGCATGACCAGCTCGAGCTTTTCCAACTGGGCAAGCAGTTGCGGAGTGAGCAGGGAGCTGGTGACGGTCGACATACAACGCAGTCTACCGCATGCCGGGCGTACCGTGCCAGCGCGCTGGGGAGACGCTCACTTCCGCGGCGCCTCAACGGGGCCGGAAGGGGCGGGGACAACGGGAACGCGCTCGACCGACGTCTGTTCCGCGGCGTCGCGTGCGGTCTCCAGCGCGCCTGTGGCAGAATCCGTGCCCGCTCGTCCAGCGGCTTGGCCTGCGATTGCGGGTTCGGCGACGCGGAAAACGAAGAGCACGCGGCGCTGAGCTTGCTTTTCGCCGATTGTGCGCGGGGCGACGAAGCGGGTTTGCGCCTGGCTCGCATCGCCCCGCTGATTGATCCCGCGTTCAAGATCGAACAATCGACGGTCTGGGGTAGTCGTCGAGCTGGGAATTGGTTCGGCGGGCTGGCTTTGTTCGTTCGCAGAACCTTGTTCAGAGTACAACTTGGCGCGGCGGGTCGTGTCCAAACTATCGCGCTCATTGCCGCTTTGAACGATTGCCTTCTTGAGGCTGCCGGCATCGGCCGGTTTTTCCGCTGCGGCGGCGGCTTCAACGCCTTTCTCTATCGCTGGCGGCTGCGCGGCGGACAATCTTCCCGAGACACGTTCGTCGGACGCCTGCACTTGCTGCCCGGTTTGGACTCGCAGGACCTCGGCGACCGATTCCAAACGCATGCGCCTCGCATAACCAGCCGCAGGTGGCTCAGCGGCGCCCTCCGCGCGGGCGGAATCCGCGGAATTGCGGCCATTGAGATCGCGCGGCTCCGACGAGCGGAATGCGGCGCGATCTTCGACGCCGCTTGGTTGGGACAGCTCTTTCTCGGCTTCGATGCCCGCACGGTTTGCACTTGTGGCCTCGCCACGGTCCGACCGATTCCGCGCGCCCGAGAGCAACTTTGTCGCGCCACTGACCGCCCCGCCGACTTCGCCGCCCCCCGCGGAGCGCCGGAGCGCATCTTTGCCGCCGCCTGAGCTTTTCGCGAGATCCTCTTTCTTCTGCACATCGAACGATTGGGCCGCCTCCGTCGTCGCGTTTTCGCGCTTGTCGTCTGCGGATGGACTGTTTTGCGATGGCGTGGCGCTCTGCAAGCTTTCCTCGGAGGCGCACGGCAAAGGCAGACTCGAGTCCGGGCGACCACCGCCGCCGGCACCGAATCCGCCATAGCTGGAGCCGCCAACGCCGCCGATCGCTTTGCCCTCGACCGGCGTCTGATGAAAATTAACATTCGGTAGGTCGAAGCCGCGAGCCACTTGCACGCTCGGGAACAGATCGTTTTGCCTCTCAAGCGCGGCGAGCGTGCCGTTGATCTGCTCGACCGAAGCGGTGACCACGACAACATTAAGATCGATGCTGTCGAAAACGTCCGATTTTGCCACGGCGCGTTCGCCATCGCCAAACTGCATGGCCGTGCCGTCGGCTTTGCGTTTGACGTCGGCGTCGAGTTCGCGACCTTCGCTTTCCGCGGCAGTGGGATCTTTGTCGCGAGCCAAGGATGGCGGTGTCGATTGAAGGTCCCTGCCAAACTGTTGCTGGCGAACCGCGCGGCCGCGCTCGTTCATTTCACGGCCGGGATCAGCGGGAGCGCTGCGCGACGCTCTAGGGCCTGATTGCGGACGCATGCCGGGCTTGCCGTCGGCGGCCTGTGCGCGGCGGGTTCGGTTCTCAGGCGCCAATTCGGATTTCACGGCGCGACCCGCGGCGGTATCTGGCAATTGCGGAATTGCGGATTGCCCAGTGCGTTCGAATTCCTCGCGGTCATTTTTCGTTACCGGCCCTGCGACCGTGGGCGGAACGCCAAGCCGAGTTTCTCGACGTGCCGCACCCCCCCCCCGCCAACCTTCGACCTGAATGCTGTTTTTGGCGAGCACTGCATCGAAGGCGCCACTTTGTGCTGCTTCGGGAGTCAGTGTTACTTGAACAACCATCAGGTCGTCGGAATACACGGCGGCGCCGAGCTGACCAAGATGTTCGCCAAAGCGTAATTGTTCCTCCTGGAGAGCCTCGGCGCTCTCTGACCGGTCAAGGCGGCGCTTGGCTTCGTCGTTCATTTCTTCACGCAGATCGGCGCCGGCCGTGATGCCAGGAAGCGTGGCGGCATCGATGTCACGTGACCGAGCGTTTGATGGGGCGGGGGCGTTGCGGTGACGGGGGCGTTCGAAGGTGCTGCGGCCGAGCCGGCGCTATCGCCATCGCTAAAGGCAGCTTTCTTGTCGAGCGGCTCTTTGGCAACCGATTCCTTGTCAGCAGGCGCGTCGCGAACGTCCTTACCTGATTTATCCGTGGGAGCAGGCAGGCGCAGCTCGACATCGCGACCGCTCTTATCCTCCTCGCGCACGTCGTCGCCAGCGGTGCTAAGTCGGGATCGGGCGCGCACGTCCTCGGGCGCGGGGGTGACACTGTCGGCGACATCGTCTGGGGCCGGGACGGTATCGCGCAAGGCGGGCATCTTTTCCTCGACGCCTTTCTCGCTTTTGTCCATGTCGGTCAGATCATGCACCGTCCCGTCGGGTCTAGCGGCGGCACTCTTCTCGCCGGCGGCGCCGGCGCTCAATTCATCTGCGCGACCCGACTCCGAGAATTTGTTCTCGGCGGTGGGCGCTGGTTTCGCGGGTGTATTGGTTTCGCTTGCGAAGTCGGTTGATTGCGCGCGCCTTTCGTTCCGCCTCGGGGCTTTTCGCGATCGGCACTTCACGTACGTTGGGCTGGCGATTGGTAATCAGGATCAATAACGCCGCTGCGGCGGCAACCATCGTCCAGACGAATGGCCGGAAGCCGCTTCGTCGATGTGGCAACCGATCCTCGGATGCCGGCCGGGCGGCCAGCGTGATTGGCGACGCTGTTGGCGCCGCGGCGTCATTTGTGCCGATTAATATCTCCTGTTCAGCGCGGCGAAGGACGCGATCGGCGAAGTCGGCGGGGAGGCGATGTTCAGGCAGGACATCAAAGCCGGTACGTAGGCCGCGAAGTTCTTCGACCGCTTGGCGGAATTCAGGGCTGCCTGCCATCCGCTCTTCGATTTGCGATTGCTCGTCGGCCGTCAGCTCGCCATCGAGATAGGCGCTGACCAGCTCGTCCGCGAGCGGCTCGTCATTTCGTCGATGGTGGAGGTGCGGGTCCATGGTAGTGACTTTTGAAATCGTCGTCTGAAACGAGACGACCAAATCCTTACTTCAAATCCTCTTGAAAGACTTCCTTCAGTTGTTCACGCAATTCAAGCCGAGCCCGGTGCAGGCGGCTGCGGACGGTGCCAACCGGAAGCTCGAGGACCTCGGCAATTGTTTCATAACAGCAACCATCAATCTCGCGCAAGACCAACACGGTGCGAAACTCTTCGCTCAGGTTCGACAACGCCGCGCGGACCTGCTGAACTCGTTCTTCCCGATCGAGTGGATCGGCGGGAGCATCATCGTGCGAAATCGGTTCGCCGCCGGTGAGCTCTCGCGACTGCTCGATCGAGGTGGTAGGCTTGTGCCTTCTGCGCGGCTGATCGCCAGGTTGAAGGCGATCCGATACAGCCAGGTGTAAAAGGCGGAGTTGTGTTGGAACGACCGCAGTTTGAGGTACGCCTGAACGAAGGCGTCCTGGACAACATCGTACGCCTCGTCGGTGGAGCCTACGACGTGGACCAGCGTGTTGTACAACCGGTCCTGGTAGCGCGTCACCAGACGCCCAAACGCCGACGAATTACCGGCCAAGGCATCGTCGATGAGCTGGGCGTCGTCGTTCACAACCCGCTCCAAAGCTAAGACGCAAGCGGAGTTCGAGAAGTTCCCAAGGTGGGATGCGGGTTGCCGCAGCGCCACGCATTAAGTCTGTCGCGAGGTTGGCGGCCTGTCAAACCATTGCGTGCTAATCACTTGCGACGGGAAACCAGTTAGTGATGCGGCAGATGTAAAAAGTTCAACGGCCGGATGCGCGAAACCACAATCGAAATACCAGACTTTCTGGCAGATTGACCGTTAATGGGCAGCCGTGGCCGGCTCTGCAGGCTGGCGGAGAACGTACCACCAAAGAATCGTCACGCCCACCAGAGCCGCAAGGCTGATAAGCTGCGAAATGCTGAACGGCGTGCCAAACATGCCACGCTCATCGGTGCGGATGACCTCGATCACGAACCGCGAGACGGCCTTGAGCGTGATCAACAGGGCAAGCAACTCGCCCGGCCGTCGCTGAAACGGTTCGTACGCCAGAAGCGCGAATAGAATCAGGAAGCAGTTTACGGCGCTGTAAATCTGCGTGGGGTGAATCGGCAGACTGCGCGGAAGCGGGTCGGGCACGCGCCAAGTTGGTGCTTGAGCGTCGTTCGCTGACGATTCGTCTACGGCCAGCCAGATAACCGATCCCGCTTGGTTGATTTTGAGCAAGGCGTTTTTTGCGTCGCCGACGCTTTTGACTTTGTAAAACTCCGACGGCCCTTCGGCGGTATCGGCGTAATAGATGCCCTTGATCGTTTGCCCGGCGCGTACCCCCGCTTGCTCGGATAACGAACCGGGGACCACGCGTTTGACAAGGGCAGGGGATCCAAAGTCCGCCTCGAACTCGATTCCATACACAAGGAGCTTTCCCTCTTCAACATGCCTCAGATGCGGCGGACTGCCCCAAGGGAACTGAAGTGCCCACGGGCGTTCGCACTGACCACCGTAGCAGCAGCCGTTCATGAAGCAGCCGATGCGCCCGATCGCGATGCCGAGCGCGAGGCTGGGTGCGACCAGGTCGCCGATCACTAGCGCCGATAGGCGATGTCTTTTGACGAACGCGTACGCCGCCGCAGCGCCGCCGAGGAGCGATCCGAATACCACCAGGCCCCCCTGCGTCATATTGAGCATGGCGCCGATCGTTTGCCAGATCGTGTCGCGGCGAAACTGATCGAAGTACTCGATGATATAGAACAACCGCGCTCCGCCGATGCCTCCGACGACCATCCAGACGCACAGAGAGAACAGCAACTCAGGATCAAAGCCACGGCGATTACCGCGCCACACAAACAACGCGACCGACGAGACGATTGCAGTTAAAAGCGCGACTCCGTAGCCGCGGATCGGGAGACCTTGCGATTCCCCGACGATAGCGGGCAGGAACCCAATCACGCCGCCCAAGAGCAACAGTGGCAACAGGTAGGCGCGGGTGTCGTCGTTGAAGCCTTGCTTGCGGATCATCCAGACCAGCAGCACGAGAGTTAGGATGGCCCAGACCGCCAAGAGCACTCCAAACCCAAACAGCTTCACGCCGTAGACTTCGGTCGGGATGTAGAGCAGGGTTTGCCGCAAGTGTGGTTTTCCTGGATGCCGTCGAGAAAATTCGAAATTAGCAATAGCTCGATCGTGCGCCAAAGCCAGTTAGCTTGTCGCATGAGTTTGCCTTCACCGTTATCATAGAGAGTCCGGCTAATTTTAGTCCCCCCTGAGCTGTTCCATCCGAAGGATTTCCTGTGATATCGCGAGCGAGCCAGCGCCGGCGCGCGTGCATCGCTGCCTTAGCAGTTCTGCTGAACACTGTGATTAGCTACTCCGTCTTTGCGCAGCCGCCGGTCGTCGAGCAGAAGTTGCAGAAGCGGAATTGGCCGACGCTGGCCAAGACTCCAAAGGACCGCCATGGCGACGCCATGCCCGTCAAGGCGTTGATGCGGTTTGGATCAACGCGCTTTCGTCACCCGGCGAATCTGATGGGCGTTGCAGTCGATCCAGCGGGAAAGACAGCCGTCACGCTCTCGCAGGGCAACCCAGCGTTGAATCGTTGCGACTTGGAGACCGGTCAGGTCACGTCGATCCAAAACGCGGCGCACCAATTCAGTTATTCTTCGAGCCCGCGTCGATCGGTGCTGTTTCTAGTCAGCGGGGGAAAGCGCGCGATCCTGATCGGCCAGAATCAGATTGAAGCAATTCCGTTGGACAAAGAGATCGAGGGTTGGAAGGTTCCGATGGACCGGAACTACAACAGCCACACGGCGATCTCGCCTGACGGCAAGCTGTTGGCACTCGTTCAGCCTCACAGCGGACAAAAACTATTGATCGTGGAGACGGAAGCCGGTAAGGTCCGCCACACCATTGACCGTGTCGGCAACAGCCCGACCGACGTGGCTTTTTCGCACGACAGCAAATTTGTCTCGGTGAGCAGCCACAACCAAAACGAGGCGCTCCGAAGCTGGGACGTTGAAACAGGCAAGGAGACGCCGGCTTGGAAAGAGTTGAAGGCGCTCAACGCAGTGCCAATGGCAATGGCTTATTCGCCGGACGGTAAATACCTGGCGCTCGGCCAGATCCAGCAGACGGTAACGCTCGTGGACTTGAATGAAAAGAAAGCCATCAACTCGTTTGGCGGCCTAGCGAGCACGATCCGCTGGCTGGAATTCGCGCCCGACAACAAGCATCTGGTGGTGCTAGACCAAACCGGACAGTTGGCCATTTTCGAGACGCAGACTGGGAAAGAAACCAAGCGGATTCAATTGGGCCAGGCGCATACGGTTCCGGCGTTGACGCCAGATGGCAAGCGGTTGGTCGTCGGCTCGTACAACGTGGTCGAGATATTTAACCTGCATGGCGAAGACAAGCAGTCATTCGCCGGCCACCGCTCGTCGGTAAGCCAACTGGCGGCCAGCTTGGATGGCCGGTTTCTGGCCACGAGCGGCGGCGACAACACGGTTCGTTTGTGGGATGCCGCCACCGGCGAGTCGATCTTTGAGGGGCGGCGGCAACAGTATGGCGCCGCGTCGGTCGCGTTCACCCCCGATAGCAAGAACCTGTTGTGGGCGAATAGCGCGACGTCGATCGAGTTCTTGAATGCCGCCGAATTAGCGGAGAAGAAAGATCTGCGAACGGCACTCGAACGCGAGATACGCGGCGTTCCGGTGCAGTCGTTCGCGCTTTCGATTGACGGAAAAACGCTGGCGGTTAGCGCCAACGACGGAACGGGCGCGCATATTTACGACTTGTCGCAGAAATCGCCGGCTGCGAAAGCGGTCAAGCACCCCCTTGGTGTGCAGGCGCATTTCTTCGCCTTCTCGGACGACACGCAGTTGGCGGCCGCTGATACGCAAAGCGAAGCCAGAGCCAACCCATTCGGAGCGAACGACAACAGCGCTAATCCAGCGACTTCGATCGTGGATCTGTCGCGCGGTCGCGAGCTGGGGCGACTGCCGGGCGGCGCGAATGCTAGCACGAAGCAAGGTGATTTCGCCGGAAGTCGGCTATTCTTTTGGCACAGCGGGCGAAGCGTGATGTTGTGGGACGTGTTGTCAAACAAGGTGGTGCTGACGGTCGCGGTGCAAAACGGAAGTCCAACCGCGGTGGTAACCTCGTCCGACGGGCGGTTGCTGGCTTGGGCAACAGGTGATTCGCAGAGGACGATTCACGTGTATGACGCGCTGGCGGGCAACGAAATCGCCAGCTTCGCCGGCGGGCACCAAGGGCAGGTGCAATGCCTGCGTTTCCATTTCGATAACGAACGGCCCGTGCTGTACTCAGGCTCGGCGGATTCGACGGTTCTGGCGTGGGATCTGCGCGAAGCGATGGCTGCTTATGAAAGTCGCTCCCCGCAACTAAACGCCGAAGAGACCGAGCGAGTATGGCTGGAATTCGGCGCCGACGACCCGGTAGTGATGCATCGAGCACTTTGGACATTGTCCACTGCCGGTGAGAACGCCGTAACGACTTTGGCGAAGCATCTTAAGCCCGCGCCGGTCGATCGCGAATTGGGCCCAAGGGTCGAGAAGTTGATCGCGCAAATGGACGATGACCAGTTCGCGATCCGCGAACAAGCATCGCAGGAAATATCCGATCTAGGCGAAGGCGTCGATCCGTTCTTGCGGTTGGCGCTTGCCGACACAGACTCGGCCGAAGTCCGCCACAGGATTCGCCGCTTGCTGAGCGACCTGAGCGGCAAACCGCTGGTGGTCGATCCAAACCAACAACGCGCGCTGCGAGCGATTCAGGTCCTGGAGGAGATCGGCGACGAGCAGGCCCGTCGAGGTGCTCGAGCGCTTGGCCACTGGCGAACCCGCGGCGCGGATGACCCAAGAGGCAAAAAGCGCACTTGCGAGGATTGAGGATCGCAATAACGCACGGTAGCAAAGTTGCGCATCAGCGAAAGATCGTATTGTCGATCAACCGCGTGGCCCCAACGCGAGCCGCTACCAGCGCGACGTCGCCCGGGCCGACACGATCTACTGGTGCCAGCGTGTCCGGATGGACGAGTCCTATGTAATCGACTTCCACTGGTGCGGCATTCAGGACTTGTCGCATTGCCGCTTCGATCGATTTGTGATCTCGTGTTCCATTGGCGACTAGTTCTTCGGCAGCGCGCAGGCTTCGTGACAGGCTGAGCCCCCGCTTGCGTTCGTCGGAAGATAGGTACGCATTTCGCGAGCTAAGTGCCATTCCATCGGCGTCGCGAACCGTGTGACACACGCGGATTTTGATCGGTAAATCGAGGTCCGCCATCATCCGACGGATTACAACCGATTGCTGGTAATCCTTTTGGCCAAAATACGCACTGTCAGGCTCGGCGGCATTCAACAACTTAAGCACCACGGTCGCCACGCCGCGAAAGTGACCGGGCCGAATCGCACCTTCCCAGCGATCGGCTACTTGATCCACTTCAACATGCGTGGCATGTCCAGGGCGATACACTTCCTCGCGCGACGGCGCGAATAGCAGGTCAACACCTAGCGGCCCGAGCAACTCCAGGTCCTGCTGCAAATCACGCGGATAACGATCAAAATCTTCGCCGGGTCCAAATTGCGTTGGATTAACGAAGATGGTTACCACCGTGAAGTCGCACTCCAGCTTCGATTGCGCGACAAGACTGAGATGGCCGGCGTGCAGGGCGCCCATGGTGGGCACAAGCCCAATCCGCTGTGTGTGGGACTTTGCCGCGCGCACTGCAGAGCGAAGCTCGAGAACCGTTGTGACCACGGGTGGCGGGATTGCCGAAGCGACTTTCATTCCCGAATGACCTAATCCATCGCGTCGATTGCGGCTACCGCCTCCCGGACGATCTCGTCCGGTAAAGTCGATTGGCCGCGTTGCTCGTAAGTGAGCCGAAGCACCGGACTGCCGCCGGGAGTGCAAGCCATCTGGTTGATGACGATCCGGAGTTGATCGATGCGCACATTCGTGGTTACGGGACCGAACCAGCCGGTATTGCCTGCACTCGAATCGTCGAGCAGGATCAACAGCTTCGGAGGTGTAACGTTGCGGCGCAGTTCGAACCACAGCTCCTGGAAGCCTTCGAGGCTGCTGGGGGGCAACAGACCCTGAAACTCGACCAACAATTGATCATACCAAAAGTCGCTGACGGCAAGATGTCGGTCTACTTCCCAGTGTTCAGGGTTGAGCCGCTCCGAGAGTAAGCGGACCATCGCCTCGGCCACCTCGATCAGCGGGCGGTGCAAGTTGCCGCATCGTTTCATCGGTGCGGAGGACGAGGCGGCCGCGCTTGACTCCGGCGAGGCGCTCGGCCAACGGCGTTATGTTGTTCTGCCACAGGCCGCCGATCGCCACGTAGGGGCGCACGGTATTCAGATGACGAAGCAGTTCGCCGAGCGTGCGGCCCAGCACCGGATGACGCCATTGCGAAGCGATTTCGGTCGCCGGTGTGAGCACAAATCGGCGGAATGCCAGTCGCGGATGAGGGATGATTAGTTCGGGTGTGGCGATCTGCTTGTCGTCATAGAGCAGAATGTCGATGTCGATCGAGCGCGGGCCCCGGCGCTCGTCGCGAGTACGCCCCAGCTCGTGCTCGATCGACAGGATGGTTCGAAGCAAGTCTGCCGGAGACTGGTCAGTTTCCAAAAGCACCGCCGCGTTGAGAAACTGACTCTGATTCGGCGGCCCGCCGACGGGTCTGGTTTCGTGCGACGCGCTGTTGCGCAGGATGCGCACGTTGGGCAAAGCCGCGAGAGCACCAACCGCGGCCGCAAGCTTGGCGGCGCGGTCCCCTACATTCGAGCCCAGGGCAAGCAAAACCACCGGCATACTGCATCCTCATTGCTACAACGCGATTGCGTCACGGCTGAGCAAAGCATTCTACCGCCGATGGTTTTGTGCGTCTGGAGGGAATGAAAAGCGGGGGGGACATCCAAATCCCGACCATTTGGCCGTCGAAGTCGATCCGGTCAGTCTCGCCCCCCGAAAAAACCAAATTGAACGACCTAGATATTTGCCAACTTGCGACTGCAATGCGAGTTCGCTCGGAGTGCGCACACGGCGAGTCGCCCTTAAAAAAACTGGAGACGGCCCTAATCCCCTGTCAGCGTTATTCGTGCTGACAGCCCACGCTATCGAATGCCGGGAGTCCGGCGAGGCAAGTTCACAAACATCACGATCAACACAGCGGCCCATTTTGCTGCGCAGTTTGGATTTTGTCAAGCGACTCGCCAAACATTCTTCAAATGCACCGCTCACGCATCGCACGCTTGCGCATTTGCCGGCGAAAATCCGCCGCGAATTTCATGCAGTAAAAGTGTGAACGTTCTGTCGATTCAATCATGCTCGCTGATTTTGTCGTCCATCGAGCGGCACGTTACAGAAGAGATGCCGATTCGCGGTCGAGATACACCACTGCTCGATCATGTTCCTGCAAGATCGACGCAGGAACCTGTGGCGTAGACCGGCCCGCGAAGCGAATTCTTCACGGCTTCGGCCTTGCGACGGTCGGGTACGCTGCACACGATCGCCTTGCTCTTCATGATTTGTTGAATCGACATGCTGATCGCGCGGCGCGGCACGTCGTCGAACGTCGGAAACCATCCTTCGCCGAGCTGCTGGCGTCGGCACGCATCGTCCAGCTCGACGACGATGTAAGGCGATTGCGTCTGAAAGTCGGCCGGTGGATCGTTGAACGCCAGGTGGCCGTTTTCTCCGATGCCCACGAACGCGACATCGATCGGATGCTCGAGCAAGATTTCGCCCACGCGCTGGCACTCCGACTCTAGATCACGCTCGCCGTCGAGAAAATGAAAACTCGCCAACGGTAAGGGAAGCTTGCTAATAAATCGCTGCCACAGGTACAGCCGGAACGAGGCTGGGTGCGTGATCGGCAGGCCGGCGTACTCATCGAGATGAAAACCGGTCACCCGGTGCCAGGCAATGTCGCGCTGTCGGGCCAACGCGTCGAGGACTTCGAACTGTGAGGCCCCCGTGGCCACGATGATGTTGGCCTCGCCGCGTTCGGCGACCGCGCGGCGGATAACAGCGGCGCCGTCTTCGGCGGCGGCCGCGGCGAGCTGTTGTTTGGTGTCGAACGTGCGGAATTGCATCGTACATACTCGCGATGAATGGAAAATATCCGCGGCCATCTTAACCGCAGATGCAAAGCCCCCGCTATTACCGGTGCTCGTATTGCCGGTTTGGCGGCTGCTGGCTAGCATGACCGCAATCGTGGCCCGATCCGCAAACCCAAAAACGAACTCGGAGCTTTTTCCTACTACATGGATCGACTCGCCCTCCTGCAGTTGTACGTGTTCATGCTGGCCGGCTTCGTCGGCTATCAGGTGATCACGCGCAGTGCCGGCGCTGTTGCACACTCCGTTGATGTCCGCCACGAACGCCATTTCCGGCATTTCGCTGGTCGGGTCGCTCGTGGCGGCCGGCGCCGACCGCGGTTGGATGAGCGCCACTTTAGGATTCATCGCGGTCACCGCGGCGACGATCAACGTAGTCGGCGGATTCATGATCACCGATCGCATGCTGAAGATGTTTCGCCGCCAGGAGCGCAAACCGTGATGCCGCTCCTCGCCGCCGCAGATCAGGCCCTCTCGCTCGGCCTCCGCGATCTGTTCATCGAGATTTGTTATCTGCTCGCTTCGGCGTTGTTCATTTTCGGCTTGCGCGGATTGACCGCGCCCGACAAGGCCCGCCGGGGAATGCAACTGGCCGCCGCCGGAATGTTGCTCGCGGTAATTGGAACGCTCCTGCACCGCGAGATTGTGGATTTCAAGTGGATCATCATCGGACTCGCGCTGGGCTCGGCGATCGGCGCCGCGATTTCGATCTGGATGCCAATGACGGCGATTCCCCAGCGGACCGCGATCTCGCACGCCTTTGGAGCACTCGCCGCCACGCTGGTCGGCGTCGAACACTACGAGCACCTCCGCGGCGCACATGGTGCGATCAGCGGCGCGGTGATGGCCGCGCTCGGTTTCGAAGTGCTCTTCGGTTCGCTCACGATCACCGGCTCGTTCATGGCGTTCGGCAAGTTGCAGGGTTTCGTCTCCAGCCACCAATCACCTACAAATCTCAGAACGAAACGAACATCGGGCTTTTCATTGGGGCCGTGGTGTTGTTCATAGGCCTGATCGCACTCTCGGTGACCGGGTGGTGGCACCCGCTCTTGTTCTATTTGATGATCGGCGTGGGCCTGGCGGTCGGCGTTCTGATGGTGCTGCCGATTGGCGGCGCCGACATGCCCGTGGTGATCTCGCTGCTCAACAGCTACGCAGGGCTGGCCTCGGCGGCGACCGGGTTTGCGCTGGGAAACAATGTGTTGATCATCGCCGGGGCTCTCGATGGGGCCAGCGGCTTCTTGCTCTCCATCCTGATGAGCCGCGCGATGAACCGGTCATTTACGAACGTGCTGTTTGGCGCCTTCGGGGCCGTGCCGGATTCGGGTGCGGCGGCAACGGCGGTCGAGGACCGGACTGTAAAAAGCGTTTCGGTGGATGACGCGGCGATTCAGCTCGCCTATGCGAACCACGTGATCGTGATCCCCGGTTATGGAATGGCTGTCGCCCAGGCACAACATCAGGTGCGCGAGCTGGCCGAGCAAATCGAGAAGCGCGGCGGCGAGGTGAGCTTTGCAATCCACCCAGTCGCAGGCCGCATGCCGGGGCACATGAACGTGTTGCTGGCCGAGGCCAACGTGCCCTATGACAAGCTCCGCGAGATGGACGAGATCAACGGTGACTTCAACCGAACCGACGTGGCGCTTGTCGTCGGCGCGAACGACGTGGTAAATCCGGCGGCGAAGAAAGACGCGTCGAGCCCGATCTACGGCATGCCGATCCTGAATGCGGATCAGGCCAAGAGCATCATCGTGCTCAAGCGCAGCATGAACCCCGGCTTCTCGCAAATTGAGAACGAGTTGTTCTACGATCCAAAGTGCGCGCTTCTGTTTGGCGACGCCAAGGATTCGCTGACGAAGCTGGTCGGGGCGATGAAGGCGCTCTAGACGATCCGGGTCAATCGATCTTGATTCCCGGTTCCCCAGCGAAACCCAGCAGCTTCCGCACACCCGCGTGCACCACGTTGCCCCCGCGCGTGATCAACGTTTCCGCTACAATCGGGTCGCTCGCGTCAAACACAAACTGGCCGTCGCGGATCAGATGCGTGATGAACGTGGCCACGTTTCGCGAGAACATCTGACTGGCGTGCTGTGGCACTTCGCTTGGCAGGTTCGTCGGGGCCAGGATCGACACACCGTTCACGACCGTCGTCTCGCCGGGTTTTGTGAGCTCACAGTTGCCGCCGCTTTGAGCGGCCAAATCTACAATGACGCTCGCGGGCTGCATCGCGCACACCGCATCGGCGGTAATCAACAGTGGAGCCTTCTTGCCGGGGATCGCGGCGGTTGAGATCACGACGTCGTTCGCGGCGATTACCTTTCCCAGCAGTTCGCGCTGCCGGCGGTAGAACTCTTCGTCCATTTGTTTGGCGTAGCCCCCCTGACCTTCGGCGGCCTGCGGATCCATCTCCAGCTCGATGAACTTTTGCGCCGAGGCTTTGGATCTGCTCCTTGACCGCGGCGCGAACGTCGTACGCCGAGACGACGGCGCCCAGCCGCCGCGCGGTCGCGATCGCTTGCAAACCCGCCACGCCCGCGCCGAGCACGAGTACTTTCGCCGGTGTGAGCGTGCCCGCGGCGGTAGTTAGTAGTGGAAACATTTTGGGCAGCGTGGTCGCGGCCAACAGCACCGCGCGGTAACCGGCGATCGTTGCCTGGCTCGAGAGCACGTCCATGCTCTGAGCGCGTGTGATTCGCGGCAGGGTTTCAAGCGCCAACAGCGTCACGTCGCGCTTGGCCAGTTCCTCGGCGGCCTTTGGATTCGAAAGCGGGTCTGCCAGACCGATCAGTATCTGCCCGGGTCGCAACAGCGGCAGGTCAGCCTTGCCGGCATCAGGGTTCGCGCCGAGCGTACGCACTTGAACCAGGCAGTCGGCGGCAAAGGCGTCGGTGCGGGTAGCCGCAATCTGTGCACCCGCCTCGACGTACTTGCTGTCGGGAAAGCCGGCCGCTTCCCCCGCTCCGCGCTCGACGATCACTTGCAAGCCATTCTTGACGAGCGATGCGACGGTCGAGGGAATCAGCGCGACGCGGCGCTCGCCGGGAAACGTTTCGCGAAGGACTGCCAGGAGCATGTGTGGACGCGGGTGGAGGTTAACGCAAGGTCATAGACGAGCTCGCTCGCAAGGTCATAGACTAGCTCGGAAGACACTGTATCGAATTCATTTGGGGTCGGCTACGCTGCGTTGATGCCCCTTGTTGGGTGCCCGCCGAGCGGGTAAACTTTGACTTTTCCCTCTCGCTATGGGAGCGAGACAGGGGGCTTTCTGCCCCGCTGTCGCACTGAGCTTTGACGTTATGAGCACAAAAACATACGTGGCCAAACGCGGCGAGCTGAAGGCCAAGTGGTGGGTGGTTGACGCCACCGACCGCGTCGTCGGCCGGATGGCCAGCGAGATCGCCACCATCCTGATGGGCAAGCACCGCCCGACCTACACGCCTCACGTGGACACCGGCGACTTCGTCATCGTGGTCAACGCCGAGAAGGTGAAGTTCACCGGCCGCAAGTGGCAGCTAAAGACGTACGACTGGTACACCGGCTACCCGGGTCGGAAGACCGAGACCGCCGAAAAACGGCTGGCGCGGCGACCCGAGCTGATCCTGCATGAAGCCGTCCGCCGCATGCTCCCCAAGAACAAGCTGGCGACGAGCATGCTCAACAAGCTCAAGATTTATCCGGGCCCCGACCATCCGCACCAAGCGCAAGAGCCAGAAGTGCTCGAGCTGGCGGCGAAGTAACATTCCTTCTCGTCAAAACTGGCGAATCACAAACTTATGGCCACCGCAACCAAAGCATCCATCGCCACCGGACGCCGTAAGACCTCGGTCGCGCGGATTCGCGTCAAAGACGGCAACGGGCAAATCACGATCAATGGTCGCTCGCTCGATGAGTACTTCCCCTCGATCAAGGAGCGCAACGCGGCGATCGAGCCGCTCAAGCAGTCCGACAAGCTCACCGCGGTCAACGTGGAGGTCCGCGTGCACGGCGGCGGACCCGCCGGCCAGGCCGGTGCGATGATGATGGGGCTGGCTCGCGCTCTGCGGATCCACGACAGCGGTCTGGAAGAATTGCTCCGCCATTCGGGTATGCTCACCCGCGATCAGCGGATGAAAGAGCGCAAGAAGTACGGGCTGCGCGGTGCCCGCCGCGGCACGCAGTTCTCCAAGCGGTAATTGCTTCAAAACCGTCGGGGACTGTCCCGGTTTTTACGAGCCGCGAGAAAAAACGGGACTGTCCCCCTCTCCGGCACGGTTTTGAATCAGCCGTTATCCATCTCTACCGTTACTCTCGGCATAAACGGCCCTGGTGCGCGCATTTCCGCGACCTACGTTTGTGCATGAACACAAACCAGAAAAAACCGTTGCATCGCGAAACCGGCGCGAACCGCCGGCCGTTTTTGGCAATTGTGACCTTGTTTCTCGGCGTGCTGGTCAGCGCCTACCTGTCGCTCCAGCTTTATACCGACACGGGCGCGCCCTTGAAGTACCGCGTGCTGCGCCTGGCCGGCCTGGCGGTCTGCCTGGCGGCGCTCGGCTGCGTGTTTGCCGAGCAATGGCGCAGCCGCCATCAGCGCCTGGCCCGATAGCTTCGAAGGATTCGCACAACGGCGAGCCGGAAGCGTCAGCGCCCAGAGTCTGCGCCATTCGCCCCACCAGCTTTCACACAGGCGTTTACGCCTGTTCTTGCCTTTCTCTTCTCTAGCCTCGGCGTTGATGCCGGGGTTTCATATCGCAACAATCTTTTTCCTCTCGGGGCTTTAGCCCCGATGCTCTTCCTGCCCCTCTCTCGACGCCGAAGGCGTCCAACAATAGTAGCCGGGGGTGAAACCCCCGGACTGGGTAAACAAACATCAATTGCGCACAAACCCCAACGGGGTTTAACTCTTCACTGGTGCGTGTCGTCACTCACCTTTTACCCCGCTCCATCCCGCCCCCTACAACGGCTCATTCTGGAAGAAGAACGCCTGATCCACGATCGTGTAGTCATCGAAGTTGATCACCCCATCGCTGTTCACGTCCCCCGTCGCCCATCACAGGTTCTGAACCCAATCAAAGAACGCGCCCTGTCCCGTAGGGACACTTGATAATAGCCCAGGCATTTATGCCTGGGTTCGCGATCTTTTTTGGAGTCCCGTAGGGACGACTGAAGATCAACCCCCCACATACCGCTCGTCCCATTCAATGCCGTGGCGCTGAAGGATCAGGCGATATTCTTCTTGAAACGTCCGCTGGCGGTGATGTTCCTGCTGATTTTCGATGTACGCAATCGTGTCTGGCATTTGCGAGACGCCAACGCTGAATGCGCCGTA
Organism: Pirellulales bacterium; assembly: GCA_963829655.1. Lineage (GTDB taxonomy): Bacteria > Planctomycetota > Planctomycetia > Pirellulales > JALHPA01 > JBBDYH01. The sequence continues at coordinate 1,037,298 of CAWHJG010000002.1, read as the reverse complement.
ACCTTCCTGCCACGCAAAATGTGTGATCGACGGGAACGTTTCATGAACCCACAGAGATGATCCACCCTTGATCAATTGCATTGCCTTCGACAGTGAAATAGTGGGCTTGATCGAGAGCAAGATGTGAACGTGGTCTGCAACGCCGCCAACCGACAGGGCGTGCATATCGTTCTGCTCCGCGATGCCGCCGATATACGCGTGCAATCGGTTCCGGCACTCTGGTTTGATCACGGGCAAGCGATTCTTCGTGCTAAACACGCAATGCATAAGCTGACTGGTGTAGGTGTGGCTCCTGAACGATGTCCTTTCATTCGTCCCTACGGGACTGAGAAGGGTAGATACCGGATAGTAAACCCAGGCATAAATGCCTGGGCTATTTTCAGATGCCCCGTCGGGGCAAAGCAAGAATCGCCTCTCTAGCCAGCCGTGCCCACGCTGCGCCACCAGACAAGCGACGTAAGAAGCGCCACTGCGCCCAAGCCTATCGTTGACGGTTCCGGCACAAACGTGCCAGCGTCTAGCCGAGCCATCCAAGGTTGAAATTCGCGTGAAGCGTTAATCCCGCTCCCCACAATCGTCAGACCGTCGCCTGATACTCCGCGTGCTGTCCCAAGATGGAATTCGCCAACCTCCACTCCTTGCGCGGAGAGCAATTCCGCTATGCTTCGCGAACCGTGAAAAGCATCCCATGCGAAACCAATCGCAGAATCACCCTGATAAGCTCCCCCAACTATAACTTCCCCGTCGGATGATGCTGCTCGCGCGACCGCCGTTGGCCCGACGCCGATAACGTCCGGCAGTTCAATCATTCCGTCAACTGCCGTCCAGCGAAACGCACGATACGGAAAGAAACCGGGATTTGCTGCACTGGTACCTACGACCACCGATCCATTCGCCGAAACGTCGTACGCTTCGCTAAACGATCCGCCCCCAGCCAAATCTCCGAGGCCGACCATTCCATCTTGAGCCGTCCATCGGAATGCTTCGGTACCGTTTGCGGAATCGCTCCAACCAACGACCACTGAACCATCGTTCGAAGAGCCATATGCCTCGCTTGCAAAGATGCCGCCTGGTAGATCACCAAGCCCCATCATCCCAGTCGCTTCTGTCCAACGAAAGGCTGTTCCCCCTTCAGTGGCAAAGCTCAGGCCGACAACCACCGAACCATCTCCCGACACATCGCGTGCCCGACTTGATGTTTGCCCGCCGGCTAGGTCACCAATGTTGACAGTGCCACTAGCGGAAGTCCATCGAAATGCCGTTTGATCGGCTACAACATTGCGATACCCGACGACGACGCTTCCATCATTAGAAACACCCAGTGCAAGACTCGAGTCTCCGGCCATCAAATTCTCAATAGCTCCCGCACTTGTCCACCGTACTGCTTGGTTCGTCGCCCCCGTAGTGCTTCGACCGTCGTGGCTGGTACCCACGGCATACAAGCCATTCTCCGAAACCGCGAATACATCCCCCGGCTCAGTCGCCCCCGGCAACTGCGGCAGCGGCATAAACCACGCCCCCTCCACCACCCCGCGCATAACACCACCACCACCCCCACCAAAATCTCAATTGCCTTGCTGTATCTCATGCTGTTGCCTGCACGCCGACCTCCGAATTCCGCAGTCCCCTCCCCGATCATAAACACCCACCCCCGCCCCCGCCACCTTGCGCGAATTCGTCGTTCGACAGCCTGTCGGAGCCTGTCCCGACTTGTCGGGAGCGCGCCGGAATTCAACGTTCAACATTCAGCGTTCGTGCACCTGACCCCCTGCCCTCTGTCCCCTCTGTGCTCTCCAATGAATGTGTCCTGGTGTTCTTTGCTTTCCGGTCTCCCTTTCCTCTGCGTCCTCCTGTTAATTTCTTCTTCGGCGTTCACTGACCAATATAGAGACGTATGTATACTATTTGATGCCTGTCCCTCGACGTTTGGCCGGGACCTGGTCGGCGGCAAGATGGTCAATTGGACCGCCGAGCGTGGGCTTACACCTCAACGCCTTAGCCTTGTACCGCGCGCTTCTTGGCCGGACGTTTCTTGCGACGCCGCCGTGGGCTGTGCAGATTCCAGGCCGTAATGACTTGGCCATCCTCGTCGTAGACTTTGGCCGGTTCTTCGATGTAGATCAGGTCATCCGCGCGAGGCAGCTTGCCGCTCGACGATACCAGACTTCCCAACAAGGCCGCATGCCCCCCCAAAGCGCGGGGGTCTCGTCGCGCTTGTGCCGGTAAGCCGGCAAACGTCTCCCAAACCAGCGCCTTGTAACGGGCGTTGCCGCGCAGCGATTCCAAGAAAGTCTGCCCGCTCGGATTGCCTTGTTCCTTGGCTTCAAACTCGGCCTGGCGGCGGAAGAACTTGGGGTTCATCACCTTTCCCTTGTCTTCGTACAGCCGAAAGTTTCCCGGCTCGATACCGTGTCGCTCGACGAGCGTCGATTCAAAGCGAATCAGGCGATCTTGGTAGTACCTCGATCGGTAAAGGCCCAGCCTGCTCCGCGCCGCCGCCGCGCTCAGCGAGCGCGTTACGTGCAGCTCTCGCTCGGTCATCGAGTTGTAAAGACCCGGCACGGCCCACCCGTGTTCCAGCAACCAGTGGTTGATGTCAACGGCATAGCCGTCCGCGTAAACGGTGACGTTGCCGACATATCGCCCATACACGTCAAATGGATCATCCGGCGAATCCACAAACGAGATCGCGTCGGCCCGCAGCGATTTGTCGCGTACGCCAAAGGTCAGGTCAAACAGCATGCTCCGCAACGCGAACACAGCCGACTCGGCCAGGCGCTGCCGCCACTGCTTGGCGCCGGTCACGCGCGGACGATAGTGCAGCTCGGGTGCGTCGATCCCCTGTAGCCGCACTTTGAGGCGATCACGCTTGGTCCCCAAGACTGGCTTTAGCTCGGAGCGGTCCTTGTAGAACGCGTTGTGATAGACGTCGGTCACCTGCTCGGCCCCGTTTTCGGGCCGGTAAACAAATGGCGGGTCCAATGTCAGCGACAAGGTCAGATTCGCTGTGTCGGCGTCCGATCGTCCCTTGGGCCAGAACTGATCGAGCTTCAACTCACCGCGCACTCTTAGACGCCCCATGATTCAGCTCCTCTGGTTGGCTAGACAAGCTGCCCCAGAGTCGGCGAGTATAGCGGATTCCGCCCACCCCGGCGGATATATGTATATAGGTACACTAATCCAGCCTCGTCCCCCGCGCCCTTCCTCGGCGTCCTGGAGGTTCAATGTTCCACCGGGTCCTGACACGAAAAACCCTCGTTTCCCCGGGAAATAAGCATCTCACCTCAATTCCGTGCTGAGTGGTTGTTTGCACCTACCAAAAACCCCCCTGTTTTCCCGACCCGTTAGGCGCGAAAAGTACGCTCAAACGGCAAAAGCGATCGTATGTCCGTACCGCCCCAACCGACCCCCATGCGAGACCGAGTCAACCACTCTTCTTGACCTCGATCGGCAACTCGTCGATCTTGGCTGCCAGGATGAAGTCGTTCTCGCTCAGCCCGCCGATGGCGTGGGTCCATAGCTCGATCCACACCTTGCGATAGCCTTCCAGGTGCAGGTCGGGGTGATGCCCTTCGTCCTCGGCCAGCTCGGCGACGGCGCCAAAGAACTTGATGCCGGCCATAAAGTTCTTGACCGTCCAATCCTTGCGGATTCGCTGACCATCCGGCGTGAGCCGCCAGCCCGGGAGGCCGGCAATCTGAGCTTCGGCCTCCTGCCGCGAGTACTTGGGGACGCCCCCTTCGCAGGAGACACACTTCTTGTGCGTGAGCTGTTCGGTGGTTTGGGTTTGCATGGGAGGGTTTTGGGTTCAGGTACAGGAAGGCGGCATAAACGCGGCCTCATTATCCTGAGTCGCGACGAGCAAAGCCAATGCCTGGGCGGAGGGGGTCGGGTGCAGTATCCTGGGTTTCATGAATGGGTCATCGAGCGAGAATTCGCCGAATGAGGAGCGGCTGAGCCGGGTCGAGTCGCTGCTGACGTTCATGCAGCGGACGATCGACGACCTGAACCAGGTTGTATTGGACCAGGCCAAGAGAATGCACCGGCAGGATGTGGAAATAGCCCGACTAAGAGCATCGCTAGAAGGGCTGATTGGCTCGATTGTGGAGGCGCCCCGCCGGCCAGAAGACGAAATTCCGCCGCACTATTAGCGGGAAAAAGCAATCGTTCGCAGACCACAGGCTGTAACGGGATCGCAAAATTTCTCGATTTTGCGGCCTATAGCTTGCTGAACTTGCAGTCGGCGACTATCGTCAATCTATTCGCGCGTGGCCTTGCAAGGCCGCATCCGCCGCGGAAGTACTGTCCACGCAAGGGGCTGGAAGTCGCGGGCCGCTCTTGAGGGCAGGTCAGTTCTCCGTCGGCGCAGGGTTTTCCTTCCGGAATCGTCGGGGTGGTTCCGTAGATTAGCAAGTTCGTGCCGGTCCTGCTTTACTGCGCGATAATCCCAATTAATCTAGAGAAGATCAAAATACTTTGATTTCGGGGTCGCTCCCTGCGCGGGATTGACCCGGGATCGAGGTCTAACTGTTCGTGAATTAAGGCCGCGTCGGAACGGAATAGAAGAAGACGCGCGCCTGAGAGCGACATCAAGGAGAAGATAAATGGCCATTTGGCAGTCAGGGTCAGGCGAGGCGCAAAAGGCGCCGCGCAGCGGACGGCGCAAGGCACGCCGTCGCCAGGAGATGGAGCAAGTCTTTCGTCGAGCGCAGATCGAACAGTTCGAGCCGCGCAACCTGATGGCGGTCACGCCACAGCTTATCGCTATCATCCCAAACGCCGGCGATCTGTTGATCGATGGCCAAGTCCGCAACGAGGCCCCGCGCGAGTTCATCCTGCGGTTTGACGAAGGACAGATTCTCGACGAGATGTCGGCGCCAATGGCGGCGTGATCGTAACGCGCCGCGGGCGGCGACGGCGTGTTCGGCAACGCCAACGACGTCAACATGACGCCGGACCCCATCACAAAGAACGGCTTCATCGGGCGGGGCGATCGGCCGAACGAGATCGTGGTCCGGTTTTCGGATCACCTGCCCGACGATCGCTTTCAGATCCAAGTCACTGGCTCTCTGGTCAACACCGATCAAATGCCAGCGGCTGCTCGGTCGATGAGTTTTGAACTCGATCTTGGCCCGCGAATCGTGGCGGTGGTGCCACAGCCGATTCGCCGCGTGGGCGGAGCGCTGCAACAAGCGCGGAACGAGATCGAGGTCTATTTCAACAACGACGACCTGAACGTCACTTCGGCGCAAAATACCGCGTTCTATCAACTGATTCGCACGCGCAAGACGGCCGACAATCTGGACGATGGACCCGCGATTACTCCAGTTTCGGCGGTCTACGACGCGGTCGAGAACAAGGTGCGGCTGATTTTTGGGCAAGACCTGGCGGGGATCGACTCGACGGAGTCCACCTACCGGCTGCGAATCGGCAATCGCTACACGGAGCCGTTGGCGCCGATCGTGCGCACGCAACAACAGACCGGTGAAGCCTCTAGCACGTTCAACGGCGCCGTCAATCTCAACACACAGGTTGGGAAGCCGGCGTTGGACGGCCAATCGATCATTGTGCAGGGCGAAATCCTGCAAGTTACGCCGTATGGCTTGGATCTGCCCGGAAGCAACGATGAGCCAGGCCATCGCGAGATGCCGCCGTTGGTGGATGCCCCGCACTTGGGTGGCGGCGACGCAAGCAACGGCGTGACCACGGAGTTTTACAACTTCCAGGACGTTATCGGCCTTGCGCCTTCCGGCGATCCGTTTCCAAACTTCATCACTCCGGCTCAGAAGCAGCGAGCGCGTGAGGTGTTTGCATATTACTCGCGATATCTCGGCGTGCAGTTTGTTGAGACGGCCGACGCCGGCTTAACGATCGGAACGGGTGATTTCGCGCCGTGGATCCCACAGTTGTCACCGGTCCTGGCGGCGTGGCCGGCATAGCCGGCGGCGGAGTGGCGGTCATGGACAGCGCCGAGGACTGGGGTTCAAGCGAGCAGGGCGGCGCCTGGTTTGGTGTTGCCATGCACGAGATCGGCCACTTGCTCGGCCTGGGGCATACCTACGATCTGCCACCGGGCACGATCCAAGGCGACGACCCGTCGCTCGGAGGCGGCAACGATCCTTCTTATCCCGGCGATCACGATATCGTCCATGGTCGGCATCTGCATCGGCCGGAAAGCACCGACGTGGACGTGTATCGTTTCACGCTCGACAAGATGGGAGTGTTTATGCGCTGCCACGGTCGCGGAGCGATTGGGGAATTCGAGCAACCTGGACAGCGCGCTGTGGCTGTTCAACGCGAGTGGTGAGCTGATTGCGCAACGACGACTACTTCAGCGAGGATTCGTTAGTTGAAGTGGAGCTGCAGCCGGGAGATTACTATATCGCGGTGACGAGTACCGGGACATCGGAGATCGACCCCGACATTCCCGACAGCGGATTTGGCGGCACAACGGAAGGGCGCTATGAGCTGCGGTTGAATTTCAAGCCCAGCCCCGAACGCAATCCGACGGCGATCTCGGGCATCGTGGACATCGATGTTCAACCGACGCTGTTGGATGGCGACGCTGACGGCCGTCCGGGCGGCGAGTACAATTTCTGGTTCACGGTGGCCGCGGCGTCGAACACGTTTATCGTCGAGAAGTCTGCGCCGGCGGGCGGGACCGGCTCACTGGCCGCTCCGTTCAACAATATCGCGGCGGCATTCACCGCGGCGAATCAGCGGAATCTTGACGGCAACACCACGAACGACGTGCGCGTGGTGCGGATCGTGGGGAACGGCGGGACCGACAATAACGTCAACACCCAGAGTGACAACCTGGCGTATGAAATCGGTTTCAACGCACTCGGCCAACCGCTGCCCGACGGCTCGACGATGCAGGTCCCCAAGGGCGTGACGGTGATGATCGATGCCGGAGCGCTGTTCCGGCTTCGCCGCGCCAATATTGACGTGGGGAGCAAAGCGCAAGGCGTGGACCAAGCCGAGGGTCATCTACAAGTGCTGGGCACTCCCACGACACGGGTCTTCTTCACATCGTACAACACGCGGCCGGGACAACCCGATGCTCCGCGAGCGGGTGATTGGGGCGGGATCGTCTTCCGGAACGAGCTGGACAACGACGCGATCGAGTCGGGCGCTCAGCGGCGCATTGGAAAATGAAGGCATCTTCGTCAACTATGTCAATCACGCCGATCTCAGCTTTGGCGGCGGCGACCTGTTGGTCAACGGACTTCAGGACCAGTTCAGCCCGATCACGCTCAACGAGGCGCGGCCGGCGCTGAGCTTCAACTTCATCCACGATAGCGCGAGCGCCGCGATTGGCGCAGATCCGAACAGTTTCAAGGAGGATCTGTTCACGGAAGTGGGACGGGACTTCGTGCGCGGCAAAGTAACGGTAAGCAACAGCATCGTAACGCTGATCGGCGCCGTCTGGCCGCAAGGGATTGCTGGTCAGACCATCGCGATTGGCGGATTACCATTTGTGATCGATGCGCGGCTAAGCGATACGCAGTTGCGCGTTTCGCCGCCAAGCGTGAGCTTTTTCGGCCAGCACGACTACGTGCTCGCCGCACGGGATTTCACCGCCGACTACCGACGTATCGGTCCGGAGATTTACGACAACGATCTCGTCAACAACACCATCAACGGTCTGTTCATTCAGATCGATACGCTGTCGGGGCAGATTCTGGACCGGCTGGAAGTATCAGCTCGCTTCGACGACATCGACATTGCGCACGTGCTTTCGGAGAACCTGGTGATCGCGGGCACACCGGCCGGCGCGATCATTCAGGCCGGCGGAACGCGGCAAGATGCGCGACCCGACGGGCGGCTGGCGATCGATCCAGGCATCGTACTCAAGATCGATCATGCGCGAATCGAAACGGAGATTGGCGCGGAGTTGATTGCCGAGGGCCGCGAAAACAACCGCGTCGTCTTCACCTCGCTGTTAGACGACCGCTATGGCGGCCGCGGGACATTCACCACGGCGAAGGCGGACCTTGGTCCATTCAGCACCGGTTTGATCAGCGTGCTCGACGGCGTGGTAACGCTGGTGGGAAGCGTGTGGCCAGCGTGGGCCGAAGGCGCGACGCTTGACGATCAACAACGTGCCTTACACCGTTGTTTCGCGCGACAGCGATACTCAATTAACCATTAACAACACGGCGATCGTATTCACCAACGTGCCGTTCGTGCTCAGCGAGACAGCTCGACCGGCGCCGGGCGACTGGGGCGGATTGTATTTTGGTCCGGTGTCGCACGGCAGTCTGGACCATGCGGTGATTACGTTTGCCGGCGGCACCACGGCCGTGGAAGGCGGTTTTGCATCGTTCAGCCCGGTCGAGATCCAACAAGCGGACGTCCGACTGACGAACAGTGTGCTGGAGGAGAATTTGGGCGGCCGCGGGGCGGGCCGAGGCATTGGCCGGTTCGATAACGACACGAGCATCATTTACGTTCGCGCCGCTCAGCCGGTAATCGTCAACAACATTATCCGCAACAACGACACTGGCGATGACGCGGCGGCGATCTCGATTAACGTCAACGCAGTGAACAGCGACGGGGTGCACGATACCGGCCGCAGCACCGGCGCGCTGGACGCACCGGCAACTTCGTGGGCAACCAGGGCGTGTTGGTGCGCGGCAACCGGCTCGACCGCAACGGGCTCAACGGAATGCGCGTGCGCGGCTCTACGTTGACGACGCAGTCGGTGTGGGACGATGTGGACATCGTTCACATTGTCACCGACGAGATCATGATTCCGAACCATCACACGTTTAGCGGCGTGCGGTTGCAGAGTAGCGCCACGGAAAGCCTGGTCGTCAAACTGCGCGGACCGACCGCCGGCTTTACCGCCGCCGGCTCTCCGCTGGACATCGATGATCGATTGGGTGGCAGTCTGCAAATCGTCGGCACGCCGGGGCATCCGGTGGTTGTGACGTCGCTAACGGACAGCACGGTTGGCGCTGGTGTTGATCCCGATGGCCGACCGCAGAACGCGACGATCGGAACCTCGCGCGCTCCGGCGGGCACGGCGAGCCAGATGAACATCGACTTCCGCTTTGACCCGGTGCTCGCGGCCAATCCCGCGGCGGTTGCGGCAGCGAATCGTGCGGCCGAGTTGTGGGAGGCCTTGTTGGACGACCCGATCGACGTTGTGCTCGACGTGGATTTTGCCTCATTGGGGGCGGGCGGCCCACTTGGTTTTGCGACCGCTGTGGCAAGTACGATGGCCTACGACACGGTCCGGCAATTGATGATCAGCGATGCGGGAGCAAGCGAGGCGATCGTCGGCGAGTTGCCAACGTTCCTTCAACTACAGACAACCGTTCCGAATCCCAACGTCGTTGTCAACTCAACGATGACGGTCAACCGGGCAAACCTGCTCGCGTTGGGCGTGCCCGCGGGCCAACTCCCGACTCAACCCTCGGCCTACGATCCCATCACGCCGATCGATGGGACGATCCAGATGAATCTGGATGCAACCTTCGATTTCGATCCAGGCGATGGAATCACACCGGGCGCGTTTGATTTCGTGTCGGTGATGATCCACGAGATTGGACATGCGCTGGGATTTGTGAGCGCCGTGGACGACGTGGACGCGGGCCAGACGAATATTCAACTCAACACGCTGGACCTGTTCCGCCTGGCGCCGGGAGCGGGCTCGCGAGATTTCACGAACGCACCGCGAATGCTCGATCCGACGGCGCCCAACCATGTGTTCTACGACGGCGGCGTGTTTACTCGCGCGGGCGTGACGGTGGCGCCGTTGGAAGTTGGCGATATCCCAATGTCGCGCGGTGTTGCCACCGGCGACGGCTCGCAGGCGAGCCACTGGCTTAATGCAGCCGCGTTAGGTGTGGTCGGTGAAATCGGCCTGATGGGACCGACGGTGACTGCCGGCCAGGTGGCTGCGCTCTCCAGCGCCGACGGCCGCGCATTTGATTTGATCGGCTACGACGTCGTCAGCCGCGGCACCGCCGGCGAATGGCGGAGCATCAAGCTGGAACGTTACAGCAACGACCGCAACGTGGCGACGCTTGCCGAAGGCGAGGCTGCAAACCGACGTCAACGACTCGCCGCAGGCAGCTCAGTCGCTCGGAAATTTGGCGGCAACCGCGCAGCGGTCGGGAGTTGATCCCACGCTTTTGGGTCCGGGCGAACGCGGCGGCGACGACAACCGCCGGCTCGGCTTCCAGGTGCAAGGCGCAATCGCCACTCCGAGCGACGTGGACGTATACACATTCGAAGGCCGCGGTGGAACGGAAGTCTGGATCGATATTGATCGCACAACTCAAGCGCTCGACACCGTGATCGAACTAATCGACGCCTCGGGCGAAGTCTTGGCGCGATCAAACGACTCCGGCGCCGTGGATCAAACGTCGGCTACGGGCACGCGCGTGTACCCGCTTCAGAAGGATATTTTCAACGGTCGCGATCTATATACCATCAACCCGCGCGATGCAGGGCTGCGGTTGGTTCTTCCCGGGCCGACGAACGTGCCCAACGATTACTACATCCGCATCCGGAGCAACGTGAAGGTGGGGGATTCGCTGGATGACCCGACCAAGCTGCACGAAGGACAGACCAGCGGCGTGTATCAGCTTCAGGTGCGGCTGCGCGAGCTAGACGAAGTGCCTGGTTCCTCGATTCGCGGGGCCGACATTCGCTTTGCGACCAACGGTATCGAAGTGCTCGGTATGCCGGGGCACTCGCCATTGTTGGGCGAGGCTTTTGAAACCACCGCTGCCCACGACACGCAAGCCACTGCGCAATTCATCGGTAATGTGCTGCGGCAGGATCGCGGGGCGCTTTCTCTTGGCGGCACGCTTGGCGACTTCAACGAAGTCGATTGGTACGAGCTGGAGGTCGATTGGCAGGCGATTCAGGACATTCCAACGCCGGGCGTGATCGATCACGACAATACGGCTTCGATTATTTTCGATTTCGATTACGGCGACGGCGCTTCGCGCCGGACGCGAACTTTGCTGTGTTCGATGACACAGGAACGCTCATTTATTTAGCTCGCAACTCGAACGTTAACGACGATCAGCCCGCGCCAAGCTCGGGCTCCGATGTGACCGATATGTCGCGCGGCAGCTTTGGCAAGCTCGATCCGTATCTCGGTCCGGTGCAGTTGCGAGAGAACGACGGCAAAAGGTACTTCCTGGCCGTAACGCCCGATTCCAATCTGCCGGAAGTACTCAACAATCCGCGGGTGCGAATCGAGCCGATCCTGGCACAGGATCGTTTGATCGACGACCGCGTGGGGGGCAGTTGGGTGCCGACATTCTCGACAGAGGTCCGCCCTGCTCCGCAGCGTTTGTTCCCGAATATGAACGCCCATGCCGACGCATTCAAGCTGGGCGACGTGGTGTTGTTCGTTCACAACGGCGAGCGGCTGTGGACGGTCGATCCGTTTACCGGAATGATCGACACCGACATTGGGCGGATTGTGCCATTCAACGAGGGCTTGAGCGACTTGGCCATGCGAACAGATGGCCGACTGCTTGGAATGTCGCTGGGCACCACGCCTGGTAGCACGCTGGAAATTGACACGGGAACTGCCGGCTTTGCTGTCATCGGCGACGACGGCATTGCGAACGATCCTCGATACCAGGCATTCACGGTTCGAGATGTTGGCAATAACCGGCGGATCATGTATGCGGTCAGCGAGGACAACGAGCTGATGGTGTTTAACGCCGACACCGGCACGACCGACGATCAGCTTACCGGCGCCGACAATGATGTACCGCTCACATTGTCGATCGGTATGGCGGATTTCACCGAGGTGGTGACGGGATTGGCCTATTTGAATGGCACGCTGTACGGCGTAACTGACGCCGGCAGTTTCATTAGCATTGACTTGGCGAATCTGGGCAACGACCCCCCACCGGATCCGGCGCCTCAAATCGTGCGCGCGCAAGTCACTGTCATCTCCACGTTGATGGATCCAAGCGCGACGCCTCCGACTCCGATTCCGTTCAGCGGCTTGTCGCTTGGACCGCGAAACGCAGAGGGCGGCGAATACGCGGAGAGGTTCTTCGCCACCGACGCGGATGGCAAAATCTGGTCGCTCGACGACGCCGGCGTGCTGCAGCCGTTGTTTGTGGACGGGAAGCTGAGTATCGAGACTCAGTTGCCTGGCTTGTCTGGCCTGGCGTTCTCGTCGCTGGATTTCAGCCTGTGGCACGTCACTGAGCGCCGCGAAGGGGATGCGGGACACGGTCTCGACCCCACGCCGGATGGCGTACGATTGCGTGCGATCGAAGGCGGAAACAGTTTTTGGTTCGGTCTGGAGCGCGACGCAGGGCAGCCGGGTGCAACGCTATATGACACGAACACCGGCCTGTTCGGCACCTACAACCTGCCGGGCGGAGCCCACGGAACGCTGACTAGCGAAATCTTTAGCCTGGCGGGATACGCGTTTGGCGATGCGCCGACTTTCTATTTCAACTACTTTGCGCAGAAGGATGCGTCGCTGGACAGCTTCCGCGTTTACATCTCGAACGACGGTGCAGGCTGGACACTGCTGGATCAAACAACGGTGCCTCAGCGGTTCGAGGGCATTAACCCATTCAAGGACGATTTGGTCGCCGACTCGCAATGGCGGCAGGCACGCCTGGATTTGAGCTCGTTTGCGGGCCTGGATACGTTGCGCATCCGGTTCGACTTCAACACGCTTGGCAGCCGCGATGTGGGCGTGCCGAACTACGCAGGAACGCCGTTGTCGATGGTGGAAGGCGTTAATCTACTTGACGGCGACATCGTTCTCGCTGTTCGACCCGTTGGCTGGTACGCCAACGGTGTTCGAGTTGGACATGGGCTTCAGCCTGCTGGTGAACAACGGCGCGCCCGTGAACCTCCAAGACGGCGATACCTTTACCGTTGACACCGTGGTGTTCGAATTCGACAAGGCGGGCGACGGCGTTGCCGCAGCCAATGTGGCTATTGCGATCACCGGATCGGAGACGCCTGAACAATTAGCTCAGGCAATTGAAGCGGCAATTACCGCCGAGAGTATTCCAAACGTAGTCGTCAACATAGCAGGCACGCGGTTGAACCTGAGCGGGGCGATGGACGTGCAGCAGGCCAACACGGGTCTGACGATCGAGGGGGACGCACCGGGAACGCTGCTTGATCCGACCGCCATTCCAATCGTCCTTCACGCGGCCATGACGCGCGATGAAGTGGCGCTGGAAGTCGCCGATCAGCTTGATGAGCATTACGCCGTTACGGTCAACATGACGACCAACGATCCGAACATCTTCACCGCGGTGAAAGTGGATAAGGAAGCTCTGTATGTCATCGGTAAGGACATTTTGAACCCGGGTCCGTTTGGGCTGCCATTGTTTATCCCGGACCTTCCGGGCGATTACCTGATTACCAACTTACGTACTCGCGCGGATCAAGGCCGCGAAAACAACTTTGAAGGCGTTTACATCGACGACTTTGTGATCGGCTTTGCCGAGCGCGGCGAGATCATTTCCGCCGCTCCCGCCGATACAACGTACGTCGATGAGGATGTCAAACCGGCCGGTCAGGTGTTGGAAGGGGCCTACCAAGTCGAGGTGCGGCGAGGGTTTGAATATGGCCTTGCGACGTTTTCCACGCAGAATCCTTATATCCTGCTAATGACTCGCGGCTTCGCGTCCAACGAACGCTTTGCCGACGGCGTTTCGATCGTGGCGCCGGAGCCGGAAACCATTGCACCGGGCACCACCTTTACGATCGACGACGGCCTGAACGTTAGGACCTTCGAGTTCAATCTGACTGGCGATCCCTCGTCGATCGCTCCGGGCAATGTGCCGGTCAATATCTCGTTTGCTCAAAGCGCGACGGATGTGGCGCTGGCCATATCGCAAGCGATCAACACCGACCCGATCCTGCTGAGCACGGCGAGCTTCGATTTTTCCACCACGCTACTTGGCCAACTTAGCCCGAAAGTGTATCTGGCTCGCGTGGCGGAGTTTTCGGGCGACATAGTACCCGTTGTTTCCGATATGGACGTCGACACCAAATTCGGTGATTCGAGCATCTTCCGCGATCAAGGGCAGTTGCTGATCCACGGCAACACGATCTCGAACTCCCGCGAACATGGAATCCTCGTGGATGCCGGCGTTCGCGATCCAAACAGCGACCTGCCGCATCCCGGCGCTGTCCGCAATCTGATCGACTTCAACACGCAGCGGCTGGTGACCAGCGTGTCGATCGCCAACAACGTGATCGCACACAGCGGCACCGGCGGAATCCTGTTTAGCGGCGACGCGGGCACGAACCCGCCGGGCGCCGTTCCGTTTGGGCGGATCTTCAACAACACGATCTTCGGCGGCGACACTCCGGTCGGCGTCGGCATCCGCGTGACCGAGAACGCGAGCCCCACGCTGCTCAACAACGTGGTCGCGAACAACACGACTGGCATTCTGGTGGACGGCACCTCGACCACCACCCAGATCGGCAGCACGGTGTATCACCGCAACACTGCGAACGTCGCCGGCACAGCCGCCGGCGCTGGCGATCATTGTCGCGCCGACCGAGGAAATCTTTGTAGACTCCGACAACGACAACTTCTATCCCATCTCCGGATCGCGGCTGATCGACAGCGCTCGCGACACACTCGACGATCGAGTGCAGATGACCTCGATCCAGAACCCATTGGGCATCCCGCCCTCGCCGATCCTCTCGCCCGAGCGCGACATGCTGGGACAGGAGCGATTGGACGACAGCACGGTGAGCAATACCGGGCTCGGTCAGAATCCATTTAAGGACCGCGGCGCCATCGAGCGAGCCGACCTGGCGGGCCCAACCGCCCTGCTCTTCGATCCGAAAGACAACGACGATATCGGCCGCGACCTGGAACGCACGTTGCCGAACACGGTTCGGCTCGGCGCACAGTTCGTGACCAGCTTCGCGGTTCAACTTGTTGATGGCATCCTACCGGCCGACCCGGCTTTGGGGATTGGCGTGGACGATGTTAGCGTGACCTCGATGCAGTTCACGTTGACGCGCGACGGCGTGTTGCTGGTCGAAGGAGTGGACTACTTTTTCAGCTACGATTCGCTGAACAACGTTGCTCGATTCGTTCCAGCGGAAGGGCTGTGGACTCCGGAGCATACCTACGTCATTAGCTTGAACAACGATCCATTGCTCGGCATTAAGGACCTGGCCGGCAACGTTCTCAAGCCAAACGAAGTCAACGGACAAACTCGATTCACGATTGCCATCGAGTCGGTCGATTTCGGAGACGCACCTGACGACCCGACGAATCCGTACCCGACGTTGTTTGTCGATGAGAACAGCCAGCCGGGCGCATACCACGTGATCTCGCCCGGCTTCCAACTGGGTGCAACAGTCACTCCGGAAACCGACGGACAACCAAGCGTCAACGCCGACACCGATAACGGTGACGACGGCGTCACATTCCAGAAGGGCTTTGTCCCTGGCGAAGCCACGCCGGTTCGCGTGAATGTGGTCCGGAGCGGTTTGCCGGTGCAGACCACCTCGTTCCTCAACGCCTGGGTTGACTTCAACGGCGACGGCGATTGGAACGACGCGGGCGAACAGGTTTTCGCGAACCGGGTGGTCGTGGCGGGCAATAACGATCTGGTGATCAACGTGCCGGCTGGCGCGACGCACGGCACGAGCTATGCACGCTTCCGCTTAAGCACACAACAGAACTTGTTGCCAAACGGCGCCGCCGCCGACGGCGAGGTGGAGGATTACCGAGTCGAAGTCACTCCACTGGTCAAGTACGAGCTTCAACTCAACTACGCCAACAGCGCGAAGGAACTGTACCGCGACGCGTTCGGTCGATACTTCGTGTCGCCCAACCTGCAAGTCACGGCCGAAGTGTACGTAGACGATCAGCGGACCGTTAACGCGGCCGGCATTCGCCAGGCCTTTGCCGATCTGGTTTATGACAATGACCTTATCGATTGGAGCGGGACGTTATCGTTCGGACCAAGCTACGGCACCGGTCAGACTGGCACGATCGACGAAGCAAATCAACTCGTCGATGAAGCGGGGGCCATTGCTCCGGTCCAAACGGGTGGCGCGCGGCAGCTACTCTTCCGCGTTGCAGGCACGGTCAAGGGCACGGCGCAGCGCGATCAGACTTTCACATTGTCGCTGGATTCCGCCGACGACTCGCCCGCGCACGACACTCTGTTGTTCAACAGCGCTTCTCCGGTCGTGGCATCGTACGATTCGGAAACCATCGTGGTTCAGCCAAATCCGTGGCAAAATGCGTTCCATCGCATGGACGTGAACTACGACTTGAAGATCACTGGGCTCGACGCGCTGATCATCATTAATCGGTTGAACCTGCAAGGATCGGGCCCGCTGCCGGTGCCGCCGGTGGCGCCCACATTGCCGGCGCCGTTCTACGATGTGACAGGCGATAACAACATTACGCCGCTCGACGCCCTGGTCATCATCAACCTGCTGAACAATGGCGGCGGTGGATTGATCACCGGCGCGGCCAGCGGGGGTGAATCCACGCCGGTGACTTTTGCCTCGGCCTCGTCGGAAACGGCGGCAGCGCCTCCGGTGGCTTCGTTCATCACCAGCGAGGGCGTGCCGCTGGCCTCGAGCTTCGACGTGACCGGCATTGCGATCTCGGTAGCCGGATCAGGTTCGACCGCCGCGGCGCCCGCGATCGAACTTGCAGTTGCAACGTCCGCTGCGGAGACGGCGGCTAGCGCCGCACTTGTGGACGATGTGATTGGAGAACTGTTCTCGTCCGACGACACCACCGCCGATCGCGTCCGAGTGGCACAAAGTGCACCGGCGGTCGCGGCGTTGGCCGAGTCGCTTGCTGACGACAGTTATTTCGTCACCGGCGCCAACACGGCGACATCGCTCGATACGCTGGCGGTGGGCTCGCGAAAGTCCGACGACCTCGACGATTTGCTCGCTGCTCTCGGTTTTGAAAGCAACGGATAGACACCATTTGATAAACGTTTCGACAATCAGCCCTGAATGCCGCTAATTCACTGCAACGGCGCTTCGGTCCTTTCATCCTTGAGCTACCCCCATGGCCCTTCTCCCTGTGAACCGATTGAAAAAAACTCGTCGCGCGCACCGCTTAGACCGGGCGACAGTCGCTCGAAAGCGTCGCTTCGAGCGGCTTGAAGATCGGGCGCTGCTTGGCGGCCGACTTGAATCTCCTGCCGGGCTACAACAACCCGATCCGCCAGTTTGACGTGAATAACGACACGCACGTCACGCCGCTGGATGCGCTGATTATCATTAGCGACCTGAACAACAATGGCTCGCGGGTACTGGGAAGCGGCATTGTCGGCGACGATGGGGGATCGTTCTTCGCGGCCAGCGACACTCCCCCAAAACGCTTCATCGACGTGAACGGCGATGGCGCGGTTACGCCTCTTGACGCTCTAACCGTGATCCACAAGCTCAATGCCGCTCAGGACGAAAAAGTCCGGATCCGCACCGAAGTCACCGATGTCAACGGGAACGTTATTGAAACTCTGTCGCCGGGCCAGGATTTCCAGGTCCGCGTGTTCGTCAAGGACATTCGGCTGCCGGAGAACGTTCAAGGACGGGGCGTATTTTCGGCATACACGGACGTGACGTTTAACACGACACTCGTGATGCACACGATCGACCCTGCGGTGACGGGTCCGACGGCCGACATCACTTACGGGCCAGACTACCCGAGCAGCCATCGTCCCGAGGCCCAGATTATCGCTACGCCCGGCGAACTGGATGATGTGGGCGCGATTGCGGGTTTTCAGGAGTTGGGCTCGGGGGAACGGTTGCTGTTTATTGCACCGTTTGAGGTTCAAGCCGGCGCTAGCGGACTTGCGACGTTCGGTCTCAATCCGGCCGACCTGGTGGGCAGCGAAGTCCTTACCTTCGATAGCATCGATATGCCGATTCCTCCGGAAGAGGTCGAGTATATCGGCGACGTGGTAACCATCGGCACCGTTCCGGCCGCTTCGATTGACGATGTCTCGGCCGCCGAAGGGAGCACCGGCGGTCAGACGGATTTCACATTTACCGTCTCGCTTTCGGCGCCCGCAATCGTCCCCACGACGATTAACTATGCGACCGCCGACCCGCTCACGGGTGATCCGGCCGAAGTGCCCGACGATTACACCGCAGTGGCTACCGGGCAGGTTTCCTTTGCCGTCGGCGAGCAAACCAAGACAATCGTCATCAAGGTCAATGCCGATGTGCTCGATGAGGTGGACGAGAACTTTCGCGTCCTGTTGAGCCAGCCCGTGGGGGCCACCATCGCCGACGGCGAAGGTGTTGCCACCATCCAGAACGACGATCAGCCACCCACGCTCTCAATCGACAACGTCACGGTAAATGAGCCGGGATCGGGTACCACGCAGGCTGTTTTTACTGTCACATTGTCCAATCCGTCTTTGAGCGAGATCCGGGTCACCGTGACGACGATGGACGACACGGCGACCGACGCCGGTAACGACTACGAGCCGACGACGGAGGAGTTGATCTTCGCACCGGGCCAAACCACGCGGCAATTCAGCGTTACGGTCAACGCAGACCAACAAACGGAAGCCAACGAAAAATTCAAGGCCCTGCTGAGCGGCGCGCTTAACGCAACGATCGGTCAAGGAACGGGCGAGGCCACGATCGTCGATCCCGGATCGCAACTGGTAAAGATCGACGTGATTGCGACCGACCTCAACGGAGTGCCCAAGACAAACTTCGCCGTCGGCGAACCCTTTCTGATTAAGGTTTTCGTAGACGACCTGCGGTCGGATCCCACGCAGGGCGTGTTCCAGGCGTTTCATGACCTGACATACGAACCACAGTTTGTATCGCTGAGCGGCACCGCGATTACTTTCGGCGCCGACTACCCCAACCAGCGCCACGGCCGACATTACGCAGGACGGTGTGATCGATGAAGTTGGCGCCTCGGCCGACCTAACTCCGCTCGATGGCAGTCCGCGGCTGCTGTGGGAAGGGGAATTCGTCGGCGATACCGACGGCGTGGCCGACTTCATTGCCGATGCGGCCGAAGACGGTGCTCACGAAGTGCTCCTGTTCGGATCCGACGAAGAGGTGCCGACGGATCTAGTGATGTACGACCGCGAGCGCGTGACGATCGGCGTGCCAGTGATCGTGGGACCGACGATTACGATCAATAGCCCCAGCGTCGTCGAGGGGAATGCCGGTACGGCGCCGATGACCTTTACCGTTACGCTAAGCGAATCCTCAGACGACCCGGTCAGCGTCACCTACACCACCGCCGACGTCACCGCCAACGCGGGGCTCGATTATCAGTTCAAGAGCGAAACGATCACGTTCAGCCCCGGTCAGACCAGCCGCACGATCACGGTGAACGTCATTGGCGACACACTGCTGGAGCCGCCCGAAACGTTCCGCGTGGTGCTCTCCAACCCGCAGGGTGGTAACCTCGAACCCGGTGGTGGTTTTGGAACCGGCACCATCCTCGACGACGAGGTTCGCACGATTTCGATCGGCGACGCGCCGCCGGCGCCGGAAGGATTCATTTCTACCTTTACCGTCACGCTTTCGGCGCCCGCCGCCACCCCGATTACCGTCCAATTTGTCACGGCCGACGGAACCGCGATCGCCGGCCAGGACTACGTGGCCGACAGCAACACGCTGACTTTCAATACGGGCGAAAGCGTTAAGACGATTAGCATTCAACTGCTCACCGACAACATCGACGAGCCCGATGAGACATTCACGGTCAATCTCGCAAACGCCGTCGGTGCAACCATCACCGACGGATCCGGCCTCGGCACGATCGCGGTCGTGCAACCCGCGGGGCTGTCTGGCTTTGTATATGTGGATTCGAATTTCAACGGGGTAAGAAACTCCGGCGAGATGGGAATCCCCGGCGTCCACATCATTTTGTACGGCAATTCGATACTGTTGGGCAGCTTCCAGATGATGACGCAGACCGACGCTAGCGGCCACTACCTGTTCAGCGACCTGCCGCCGGGCCAGTACACGGTGCAAGAAATCCACCCGGCATTCTTCCAGGATGGATTGGAACAAATCGGGGCCAACGGCGGCGTAAGCACGGTGAACGAGTGGATTTCGGGAATCTCGTTCAACGGCGGCGAGTCGGCAAGCGGTTACAACTTTGGCGAATTTGGCCTGCGGCCGCATTTCATGCTCAAAAGGATGCTGTTGGCCTCGGCAATCACGAACACCGGCTCGGGCACGTTTAACTTGGCTTCGGGCGACATTTGGTTTTCGTTCGATGCCGGCTTCAATCAATTGGATGTCTCGGCTCTTTCGCATACCGGCACGCCGGTCTACGTGGACGTGTACGACAACAACCTGAACCTGATCGCCCGCTCGCCGCTGGGTCAGTCAACGAGCCTGTCGGTGGCCGGGAATCCGATGCAACCATACTTCCTGCGGGTCGGCGGCGGCAGCAGCTCGGTTTCGCTATCGGTAAACGTGTTTGGCGGTCCCAATGCGACCGGCTTGTCGCCCGCCGGTTTTGACGATGCGTTTGCGGCAACCGAGGATTGGATCTAAAGTCAAAAGATTCGCTGCTTGAATACCGCCTGGCTTGCCCGGCCCGTCGCGGTTGTCGCGTCGGCGGCCGTTTCACTCATGAAAAAGTCGTCGATTAACGACAAACACTGAGCGGGAACCTTCTAACCCTTGGGCTGGGGCCAACGATGCGGGCACTCCTTTCAGCGGCGCTGCTAGTGGCATGTGCCGGTTGCCACAAAGCGGAGATTTCGATCGGAGACCGTTTATCGGCTCATCTGGAACGCCTGTATCAACTCCAAAACCTCGCCCCTTCCGGCGACCGCGACGAAGGGTATGCCCGTCTCGCGGAGGATGCATGCGGCGAGGGTCTGCCGGACTTAGCGCACGTCAGCGCTCAATCAAATTGAGAGCGACAACCTACGCGACACAATTGCGCTTGAGTGCGCCTTGTTGCTGGGACGGGCAGGCCCAAAAGACGACGCACCTCGGATTGCGCAGCTCATCCGTAATGGCGACGCGCGGCGCAACGTAATGCAGCAAGTCAGGCTCGCGCGGCGGAAGTAATGATCACTTCGGCATCGGCAGCATGATCGCGGCGTTCTCTGCGAACAAAGCGTCTGCCGTCTTGCCATTCACTCGATATTGAATCTTCAGTTGTTTTGTGGTTCCCGGAACCGGATCGCCGCCAAAGCTCTCGTTATAGGTCGCCTTCGGCAGGACGATCAGCGGCAGGTCGCGAACTTGCTGTTGAAGCGTTTTGGTCACGTCCCGCAACTTGTCGCCGGCGCCATACTCGGCCTTAAGGATCTCGACTTTCACCGGACTCAAGCCGATCTCGGCCAGCAGCCGCTGCGAGTCGCTGGTTTTCCCCCCAATCTTTTGCGCAATAATCATTGCGACTCGCGTTGCATCGTCCTTGAGCCCGCGCAGCTCGGACGCCCTGACTGCAACGCGAAGCGTATCGACGCTCGGATAGCGTTCGAGCACCGCCAGCACCAGTTTCTGCTCGTCGGCACGGCTCGCCGCGTCGAGGGCGTTCTGACACATCTCTGCCCGTTGTTGATCCGGCATCGCGAACTGACGTGCCAAACGGATATAACCGCGGAGCGCGCGGACTTTGTATTTGTCGCTTGATACGGTTTTGGTGATGTCCAAAAGCGCCGGCGCGGCGTCTACGCTCATCCACTCGCCGAGTACACGGCTGCCGGTATCCTGGAGTTGTTCATCGCTGCCTTTTACCGCGGCGGCGATCGTCTCCAAGGCCTTTGGCCCACCCATCGCCCCGAGAATTTCCAACAAGCTCGATTTTGTGGCGACTGATGCTTTCGCCATGGCGGCCGTAAGCTGGGCGGCGCATGCCTCTCGATCGGGCATGCGGATCGCCGCCTCTTTGAGCGCACGCTGGGCAACCTGCGCGTCAACGCCATCGGCGGGCGCGACCACTTGCGAAATAAGCACGGCGAGCTCCTTGGGACTG
Organism: Pirellulales bacterium; assembly: GCA_963829655.1. Taxonomy (GTDB): domain Bacteria; phylum Planctomycetota; class Planctomycetia; order Pirellulales; family JALHPA01; genus JBBDYH01. The sequence goes on along the minus strand of CAWHJG010000002.1, from coordinate 1,015,349 downwards.
GCCGTTTTGCCCAAGGCGGTCAGGGCTGCGTTGCGAATCGCCGCGTCCGGGTGTCCGACCGCCTTGACGAGCGGCGAGGTTGCGTCGATCCGCCGCTGGCCGACCAGTTCAATCAGCGACGCCAGCGATTTACCCTCGGCCTTGGCCAACCGGGCGGCGATTTCCGAATTGACTTTGTCACCCGATAGCTCGGCGAGCGCCGCTTTCGCCGATTGCGACAGCTCCGCGTCGTTCTCGGCGGCAATGTCGAGCAGCGTGGAAAGGCTGGACGCATCCCCTAGACGGCCGACGGCGCCGATCGCGGCGATGCGCATCGGTTTTGGACCGCTCTTTGAAATCTCCAAGATTGCAGCGGGAAGGATACGTTCTTCGCGATCAGCCAACGCGGCGACGATCAGGGCCGCGCGCTCGGGAGTGGTCCGCGTCAGTTCAGCGGCCAATGCATCGGCGACTTCGCGGCCGGAAAGCTCACGCGCCACGGTCAAACCAAGCTGGAATAATCCTTTATCGGACGACCTGAGCTGTTCAACCAACAGCGGAATCCCATCGGACTTGCGTGCGAGAATTGCGCCGCGAGTGGCTTCGATGATCTTCTGCTTCGGCAGGTCGGCGCGGCGAACTTCGTCGTAGATCTCGGCGGCTTCTTTCGACTTCCCTTCGGTCAGAATGCGTTCCGCGCACAGGATACAGCCTTCGGCGACGGCGGTTTGGACACCTTTCCCGGAGTCGGTCAATGATTGGCGCATCGTCTTGGTCGCGGCGGCATTTCCAATTCGACCAAGGGCCACGGCCGCGGCCGAGGCGACGTCGGCGTCTTTGTCCTTCAATCGTCGCGCGAGCGTCTCAACGGCCTGCTCGTCGCGCTTGACGCCGATGGAGTTGATCGTGCCGACGAGGAGTCTGCCTTCCAGCTTTTCGCTGGCCGTGCGCAATACTTCGGCGGCCGACGGATCGGGAATCGCTTCGAGCGCGATTCGTGCCCACGAGGCAAGCTCGGATCGGACAGGAGCGGCGCCAAGTGCGGGCACCGCCACCTTGGTGCCGTGGATGGCCAGTTGCTTGCAGGCGATCGCCTTCTCGGCCGGCGCGGCGGTTTTCAGAACGTTGATCAGTTCCTTTTCTTTGGCTGCGCTATCTTCGGCGGCCTGCACCGTAGTAGCGGCCAGAAGCAGTATCGCTGCGAGCCAGAAGACGCAACGTGGGGTGTATCGAATCGTATCCATATTTATGATCCTGATAATCGGTGGATTCTGATCTAGCGACGAATGGACTTGTGGTTGACTACAGCCGCCACGGTTCGCGCAGCGCTTCCGACCGCAGCCGGTTGGCCTGCTCGTCGCCGATGAATTCGTGCTTCTTGGGGTCGTACTTCACCTTGCGGTCCAAGTGCGAGCGCGATGTTCGCCGCGTGGCAGGCGATGTGGGCGTTGCAGGCCGCGTCGGCGTTCGCCCTTCGGCTGGCTGCGCGTCTTCACGCAGTCGAGGAAGTCGCGGACGTGGAACGTCGCCGGATAGCCGCCGATCTCCGCCACCTTCCGCCCGGCGAGCAACTCGGGCGAGCTGAGCACCATCTTGCCGCTGTCGCCCGCTTCGACCCAGCCGGTCTTCGCCTTCGAACCGCACCGGGCACGAGCCCAGCGGAATCCAGCCCGTCTCGCGGAGGACCAGCTCCACGCCGTTCGGCATATCGCGGCACGATCTCGCCGTCCTTCGGCGGGTTGTACTCGATCGGGCATCGATGTCGTCGCCGACCGCCCACTGGCAGAGGTCGACGCAGTGCGAGCCCCACTCCAGCACGCCGCCGCCGACCAGGCCGCCGCCTTTCTCGAAGTTGAAGCCGTCGAGCAGCTTGGCGTTGAACGGCCGCCACGCCGCGGGGCCGAGGTACATGTCCCAATCGACGACTTCCTTCGATCGGCTCCGGCTCCGCCGGCAGCCAGCCGCTCATCGCGGCTGTCATGCCCGCGGGGTGGGCGTAGACCGCTTTGAGCTTGCCGAGCTTGCCGGTGCGGGCCAGCTCGCAGGCGAACGCGAAGTGCGGCAGATTGCGCCGCTGCGTGCCGGCCTGGAAGACGCGGCCGGTGCGGCGCATGGTGTCGGCGAGCATCAGGCTCTGGGCGATGTTCTTCGTGCACGGCTTTTCGCAGTACATGTCCTTGCCGGCCTTGGCGGCGTACATCGCGGCCGTCGCGTGCCAGTTGGGGCCGGTGGCGATCAGCACGGCGTCGATGTCGTCTGCGGTCCAGCAGCTCGCGGAAGTCGCGATACGTGCGCGCAGTCCTCGTTGCCGTAGTGCTTGTCGGCCATCTTCTTGACGGCGTCGCGGCGGGCCTGCTTGATGTCGCAGACGGCGACGAACTGCACGTCCTCCTGCTCGAGGAAGCAGCCGAGGTCGTACGTGCCGCGGTTGCCGATGCCGATGCCGCCGACGACGATCCGCTCGCTGGGCGCGACGGCGCCGTCGCGGCCGAGGGCGGAGCTGGGAATGATCGTCGGCGCCATGACCGCGGCAGCCGAGGCCGACAGCGCGGTCTGCAGGAATTGACGGCGAGGCAGGTTGGCTGGCTTTCTGACCATGATCGATCTCCTGATCGTGCAGGCGGCGGCGGGCGCCTATTGAGGCTACTTAAGCATAGTTAGTGAACGAGACTCCCCAGTAGCTCACAGCATAACGCGGTGACGGGAGGCTTTCCACAAGGATTCTTGGGCGGCCTGGAATGCGGCAGAAAATTGGCCGCGGTTGGACCCTGATGAAGTTCGGAGTGCGGAATTCAGAATGGGAAGTGACGGAACGGACGCGCGGGAAATGGATGTGCCAAGCCAGCATGTAAAACGGCTGATACCATCGGCCGCTATATGTGGCGGAATGTGCCGGTTATTGCTCAAGGACGGGACGGACACCCGAAGAGCGAAGTAGTTGCTGCTTATCAATCTTGGATTGAGCGCAGTAGAGACCTACAAGCTGATCTTCGTCGCGGTTGAGGCGGGGGCGATCACCCTTTGTGATCTTGGCCTTCTGTGCGCAGAGCCGTGAGTAGCTGCGCGAGACTGAATTCGCCCGACGCTGCACTCGCACTGGACCCACGAGCCAGCGAACCGGCGACAGTACGCAACAGCTCGTGCCGCTGGCGCTCGCCCGCCGCAAGGGGTTTCCATGCGGCTTCGGCCTCAGCCAACAACTGCTTGGCCGTGGCGGAGTCACCCGCAACCGATAAAGCCAGGCTCTGCAAGAAGAGCACGCTCGGCAGACCGGCCGCGTCGTCGATACTCGCGGCGTGCTCGCGAATGAATTCGGCTGCCTTCTGCGTAAAGCTCGGCCGCGCGGCGGGGATCCTGCGGCTCGTTGAACAGGTAGCAGTCGGCCTCGCGGACCATGGTGTTCAGCTTGCGATTGATGATCGCGCGCCGCGGTTTTTGTTTGGTGAAGGTCTCGCGCATTTCCTCGTCGAGGGCGGACAAAAGCGAGGTGAAATCGCGGCGTGCTTCGTGCGTGTCCGGCTCGCGCTTGCGATATTGCAGCACCATCGCCTTGCCGTGCTGATCGTGAAACAACAGCCGCTGAGCTGTCCGTGCCCGGGCGGGCCTTTTGACTCCGCGCCTGGATCGCACGATCGAAATATTCCTCGGCTTTGTCGGGATCCCAACAATCCATGTAGAACCACGCGGTTCGTTCCAGGACGTACGCGCGGAGCGGATCGATTTCCGCCAGCCGATCGGCCTGGCGGACGGCCTGTTCCAACAGCTCACGCGCGGTTCCGATCTGGTTGACCGCGGCACGCGCGCCGGCCTCCGAACAAAGCGTGTACACCAGGTGATGTGGCGAAGTAACTCGAACGCGGGCGTTGTCGAATTCGTCGGCGGCCTGCGAGGAATCGCCGCGGTCAAAATACATTCCGCCCAGGTCGGCCCGGCACAACGGGGCCAGGCTTGCCTCGGCAGCATCGTCGGTGGCGTCGTACTTGGCCAGCGCAAGCAGGTAAACCTGTTCGGCCTCGCGCCACAGATCGTCGCGGGAAACCACCGGCGACTGTGACCTGGTTCGCTTCGTCGGCCGCCGCTTGACCGCCATGCCGCGCAAGCTTGTGCAGCACCACGGCGAGCAGGTGGCAATCGGTGGCTGATAGGCGCTCGGCCGCCTCGGTGGCTGATGGCAGGACCGTTCGCATTGGCCTGTGCATCTTTGTTGTTGCGGACGCTGCCACTTCCTCGAGCGACTAACACATCTCTCACTTCGGCCAACTTCTGCAGCATTTCGTCGGGTGATTTGTCGTTGTCGTCCAATCCTTTGAGGATACTGTTGTTCTCCACGTTGTCGGCGGCGAAGAAGCTCGTGGCGAGCGTGCGCAAGGTTTCGCTTGTCAGCTTCGGCGTCACCTGACTTGAGTTGTGCGTTGAGCGCTTGTAGGTCGTCGCGCGAGGCCATCGAAAGCGGCCGCCGCGATGCCGTTCTCTCCACGCACCGCGCCCGTGATCCGCTTGCGGACCTCGGGGACCAGCCACGGCGTCTCGTCGAACCACCATTGCCCATGTAAGCCGGGCAGAGTAGCCAGAAGGGCCTCGACCGCCGCATAGCGAGTGGGCCTGACGGCGAAGTACACCGCGGTGGCGATCCCAGCCAGCATGAGTACGATCGCGGCCGCCACTCTTTTGTCCTGGATCAATCGCCGCCATACCAGCTTGCGGCCGCTTTCGCGGTCGGTGTCGGCCAGGAACCTCTGCGTGGTGACCTGACCTCGCAATCGGCTGGCGGTGCTCCGTGTGTTCGCTCCGCCTGCAGCCCAGCGTTCATCAGCAGCCAGCGCTTCCAGATTGGACGTCGCCGCAAGCGGAGCCAGCGCACGCTTCACTTCGTCCATCCGGTCGAAGCGATCCCCGGGCTGCTTCGCCATCATCCGCGCGACGATCGCGGAAAGCTCTTGCGGAATGCCGGGCCTTTCAGCGGCCAGGTCCGGCACCGGAGCTTCGACGTGCGCGGTCATTTTGGCGAACAAGCTGTCGTAATTCGGCGAGCCAAAAGGCGCGCAGGCCGGCGAGCAGATGAAACAGCGTGCAGCCAAGACTGTAAACGTCGGCGTGGCGGGTCACACGCGAGGCGTCTTTGAATTGCTCGGGGGCCATGTAGTCCACAGTCCCGAATCCTTGGCCGCCCATCGTGAGCCCGGTAGTTGCGCCGTAACACTGCATTCGCGCCAGGCCGAGATCGAGAAGTTTTATTTGCCCGGCGCGATTGAGCATCAGATTGTGCGGCTTCACATCGCGGTGGACCAGGCCGTGATCGTGTGCGTAGCCGAGCGCAGAAGCCGCCGCGGAGGCGATCGCACAGGCATCGGCCGGCTTCAACCGCCCATAACGCTCGACGAGATCACTGAGATCGATGCCGTCGATGTATTCCATGGCCAGGAAGTACACACCGCTGACATCACCGGCGTGTTCAGCGCGCACGACGTTTGGGTGGTCGAGACGGCCTGCGGCCTGCATCTCGCGCTCGAATCGCTCGCGCCGCTCGGCGTCGTGCATCTGCTCGTCGTGCAGGCGCTTGACGGCGACCACCTTTCGCAGCTTGGTGTGGAGTGCCTTGAACACACAGCCCATGCCCCCGTGGCCGATTTGCCGGCCGAGGAAGAATTCGGCGAGCTGCCGCTGCCGGAACTCGTGTCGCACTATCGGCTCGAACTCGGGGAAGTCGCGAAGATAATCTTCGAGCTTTGGCAGCACGCCTAGATCAACGCGATGGTTCAGCTCCAGCTCGATCGCATGCGTGAACACGTCGGGGGTGTGCTCGCGAGGGACCTGATCGATTACCGACCGGAGCGAGGGGCGCTGACCCTGCTGGTATTGCTTCTCAAGATAGTCACAGGCCGAATCGGCAAAGCTTTCGGCGGTGGAATCGGCCGCAGGCAGCACCAGCCGCGTCGTGTCAACATGAGTAGCGCTCGCGACCTCGTCGTTCATGAGAGAGTCCTCTCCCAGATCGAGAGGATCTTGTCGAGCTTTCGCTTGATTGTCACCGGGTCTACACCCAGGCGCTTGGCGATTGTCACGTTCGTGTCACCCTCGCTTTTCCAGCGAGCGATTTGCGCGAGCGTCGCATCTTCAAGGCACGAAAACAGCCGCTCGATTTGTTCTTCTCTCATCAACAACTCGTCGGGCGTGCTGTCGGCGCCGCCTTGGCCGTCGAGGCCGCGCTGGGGGCCGTCTTCACTCGAGGCAAATACCGATTCGCCATGGACGCGGCCGCCGCCGCGGCGTTTGCGGCGTTGGTCACGGGCCTGCGTGTTGGCTTCGCGCGCGATGATCGTCCGCAGCAGCTTCCAGAGGTGCTCGCGGTTATAGAGTTCGGCGAATTCGCCGTGCGACGCCTTCTGACAAAACGTGTAAAAGGCGTTCAGCGCCACGTCCTCTTCGTCGGCGACGCGGCGGGATCGATCGTCGAGGTGGCGGCGAGCGACACGCTCGAAGTCGCTGCGGAAGCGGCCCCACAGGACGTAAACCGCGTCGTCGTCCCCTTCCTTGAGGCCAGTGATGAGTCGCGTTACCGAGCCATGAAGCACAGAGACGCCCCCTGCCGAGATACCTTGCCGCGAGAACGCTGGAAAAAACCCCAAGGGCCGATTCTACCATCAGTCGGGGGGCCGACAAGTTTTGATGTGGCCGCGGTCGCTAGGACTGATTTTGGGCGATCTTGCAAGCAGCCGTCATGGTGACGGCGGCGGCCGGCCTTCCGAACTTTTTTCGCATTTCTTGTCGCCTGCCGTGTAACAACGGCCATAGCTGTGTTGTGGCGGCAAACAGAACACCTTCAGCACAGGAATTTGGTCATGACAACCTTTGTACGCAGAACGATGTTGGCTGTGGCGATGGCGGCGGTAGCGGGCTTGTTTCCGACCGCGTCCAACGCACAAGACAAGGCCTATCAGCTCGTCGATCAAGCGGGACAGCCGAGCGCATACTACGCCTGGCGGTTGGGCGCGGAATTCGAGATCCAAACCATACAGGTTCCAGGCTATGTGTTCCGAGCGGCACGCATCGTCTCGGAGCCGGAGTTTGGCTCGCCGCTGAATCAGCTTGGCTTGCAGGTGGGTGACGTGATCACTCGGCTGGATGGCATTCCGGTGACCAACTACGCCGAGCTCGAGCGGCACGCCTATCGCACGGTCGTCCGCTACGTCAAAGCCGGGACGATAAATCCGCGGAACGGCGTGATTTATATTTCCGGCGGATCGCAGGTCGCCGGCGGCGGGATTATGGCTCCGTAAAAGAGTTTCTTATGCCGCATGTCGATTCGCAGTCGCAGACGGCCATAGTTTGAATAGGGCCAAAAATAAGTAACCTGGACCAACTCACCCATCACCACTCAAGCTCTCCCTTCAACCAATCTGGCGAACGCGACGGACCGATCGACGCAATCGCCAGTTTTTCATAACGACCGCCCGGCATCTCTGCCGGGCGGTTTTTTATTGCGCGAGACCCTCTGGCAAAGGCGAGCGTCGATTGATGCCGGCGATCGCGGGTCCGAACATTGCGGCCGCGCCTTTAGCGTGAGCGGGCGCGGCACGCAAGAGCCGCGCAAAAAACTTCGCCGTGTCAGCGCGCAGGTGCGCTTGATTTTCTCGAAGTGCATCTGTTTATAATCGAACGAAGCCGGCACAGGTGAAGCGCACGGCACATCCAAGCGACCGCGGGCTGGATTGATCACAACTTCGCAACGAGGACAAGTGTCATGGATGATCGACAGACGCTCTCGCCGTCGGCTGCGCGAGCGATGGCAGTCGCCTTGATCCGCGAGCACGGTTTGCGCGAGTGGCGGTTCGGCTTCAACCGCGCGAAACGGACGATGGGTTTATGCCGTCACTCGGAACAGCGAATCGAGCTGTCCGTGTATTTCGTGCTGGCAAACGACGCGGAGAATATCCGCGACTGCATCTTGCACGAAATTGCGCACGCTATCGCCGGCGCGCGGGCCGGTCACGGTCCAAAGTGGCGAAGTGTCTGCCGCAGGATCGGCGCAATTCCAGAGCGGTGCGGCGAAGCACTCATGCCCGATGGCGGATGGACCGCTACCTGCCCCCGCTGCCGACGTGAGTATTCGCGCCACCGCCGGCCAAAGCGGCATCTGATTTATTCGTGCAGCGAGTGCGGGTGGGACACGGGTAAGCTGGTGTTCCGCGCGCGACGTCTGGCCAGGAGCTTGCAGACATAGTGAGCGGTTTTGTCTGTGCGTGGCACAAATCTTGCTTCACTATCGACCTTGATTCTTGAAGGAACCGACGAGTTCGATATCTAGAAAGGTGCGTTCGAATGTCCACGCTGAATCTTGAGAAATACAAACAAAAACTGCTTATGCTGCGTGGCCGTTTGACTGGCGAGGTCGAGCGGATCATTCAGGCTGTGCAGGAAGACACGATGCCGACCGGCACGGTCTCGCATGTTCCAACGCACCCGGCGGATGAGGCCCCGGACTCGCTGGATGTGGAGGTGGATTTATTGCGCAACGAGCAAGACATCCTGCGCGATGTCGAGGCGGCTCTCATGAGAATCGAGGGCGGAATTTATGGCGTTTGCCAACAGTGCGAAAAGTCGATTGACCAGCAGCGGCTGGATGCAATTCCGTTTACGCCGTATTGCGTTGGTTGCGCCGCAAAGGTCGAGAAGCTAGGCGGCGAAGTGATGGCGAGCCGATCCGCGCGGGAATGAAGTGTTATCGCCCCAGGTAGGCTGCCTGGAGGCGCGCGTCGCGGGCCAGGTCGCTTGCGAGACCGCTGATGGTGATCGTTCCCGTCTCGAGGACGTAAGCGCGGTGAGCAAGCCGAAGCGCCATCCGTGCGTTTTGCTCGACTAGGAGAATCGAGACGCCTTCGGAGTTCAGCCGGCGCAGTGTCTCGAAAATTTTCGCCGCGACCAACGGCGCCAATCCGAGCGATGGCTCGTCAAGGAGCAGGAGCTTGGGCTTTGCCAATAGCGCTGCGCGCAATTGCCAACATCTGCTGTTCTCCACCAGAGAGCGTGCCGGCCGCCTGCCTGGAGCGTTCCTTCAAAATGGGGAAGAGCTCGTAGGAATGCGCGAGGTCGCGGCTCACGCGCGCTATGATCGCCGCGCAGTGTACGCGCCCATTTGAAGATTTTCAAGCACTGTCAAGCGCGGAAAGACTTGCCGACCCTCCGGAGACAGGCACAGGCCGCGGGCGACGAGCCGATACGGCTGCTCCCCCGCGATCATCTGGCCGTCGAAGGTGAGTCGTCCGGCTCTCGGTTGCAGTGCGCCGGCAATGCACAATAGCGTGGTGGTCTTTCCTGCGCCGTTGGCGCCGACCAGCGCGACGATTTCGCCGGAATCAACGGTGAGCGAAACACCGTGGAGCGCGTCGATTGCCCCGTAGCCCGCCGATAAGTTTTTCAACTTCTAGCAGATGCTGGCATCGATCACTCGCTGTCTTTTCCCAGGTACGCCTCGATCACCAGCGGATTCGATTTGACCTCCGCCGGCGTGCCTTCGACAATTCGGTCACCGTGATCGAGGACGATCACTCGGTCGGAAACGTCCATGACCACGTTCATGTGGTGTTCGATCAGACAAGACGGTCACTCCGCGTTAGCGTATCGCACGCACGAGCTTGGCCAACGACCTGCTTCGGCCGGGTTCATACCGGCGGCCGGTTCGTCGAGGAGCAACAATTGTGGGTCGGTGGCCAATGCTCGTGCGATTTCCAAGCGGCGCTGATCGCCATAGGGAAGCGAGCGGGCCAAGTCGTCCGAGCGGCCTTCGATCCCCACAAATCGGAGCAATTCACGCGCATTGTCGGCGGACCGTTGGCGGCGGTGGCGCTGGTGTCGCGAGGGTAACGCGGTCTGAAGCCACCGCCTGCGCTGGCGGCCCTCCTGTCCGACGAGGACGTTTTCGAGCACGGTCATTTCGCGGAACAGGCGAATATTCTGAAACGTCCGCGCAATGCCTGCCGCGGCAACGACGTCCGTCGAACGGCGCGACCGCCACCAAACGGCAAATGCCCCGCCGACGCCGAGTAGGAATGCGGCAACAAAGCCGCCGAGCGTCGTGACGGGCAGATAACGCCGTTCGTCGAGTACGTCGTCCATCACCGCATCATTGGCGCGTAAATTCCAGCGCGGGTTGTTTGCCAGGTCGTTGATCGACTTGCCACCGTCGAGGCGGTCCTCCAGTTCCGCGGCAAGCGCCGCGGCGTCGGCTTGTGCACCGGCCTCGCCCAGTTCGCGATTCAGCGACGGACTGACGACGGCCCAGCGCCCGCCGAGCCGCGGCTCGATCGCCAACTCGCCGCGGACGTACGCAAGCGCATCGCGCCCGGCCTCGGTCCATGTAAAAGGCTCGTTGGCAGCGAGCATGTTTCGTTTGATAGTGGCTTTCCACAGCAGGTCGATGTTCGCAGCCAATAGCGCAAGCACGACGCCGGAAATCAACCCGACAGCCAGGCACGCCAACCGCACGCGCCACGTGAGCGGTCGCGCAAGCTGGCGACCGCGGTAAGTGATGATTCCCTCGGTCGGCGCGATGACGCCGGTGATGGCGTTGAAGACCGTTGTCTTGCCGGCGCCGTTGGGCCCGATCAGCGAGACGATCTGGCCGTCGTTGATCGAGAAATCGAGCGAATCGACCGCGGTGACGCCGCCGAACAGGATCGTCAGGTTTTTGACTGCCAAGAGGGACATCAACTCTCTCGCATGGCGGACGGCGCCGTTTCGGTGTCATGTAACTCACGCTTCACGCGCGTGGAAGGTACAAAACCTTCGGGTCGGAAGCGCATCGTCAAGATCAACGCCAAACCGAACAGCATCAGGTTCCAGCGACTCAACTCAAACAGGCCATAAAACCCTTCCGATGCGCCAAGCTGCTGCAGCAGCCGGTCGAGTGCCGGCGCGAGGATGGTCTCATAACCCACCAATAAAAACGCGCCGAGTAGAGTGCCGCGGATGCTGCCGAGCCCACCCAGGATCAGGCAGCACAGGATAATTACCGAGCGGTTGAAGTCGTAGGCGTTGGGGTCGGATGTGTTTGTGAGCCGCACGGCGTAAAGGCAGCCGGCAGCGCCGGCGATCGCCGAGCTGAGCACGAACGCGGCGAGCTTGAGTCGCGCGACGTTCAGCCCCATGCACTGAGCCGCCAGCTCATCTTCGCGGAGAGCGACCCAGGCGCGGCCGAGAGGGCTGCGCTCGATATTCCGCAAGAGCAGGATGACGCCACCGAGGATCAACAGCGCGAGATAGTAGAACAGCAGGTGGTGCCAGGCCAGATCGTCACGCTGGCCAAACAGTTCTGTGAGTCGGTCGGGCGGCCGCAGCGTAGGCAGCGGTCCGATCGTGCGAGTGCCGGCGGTGATTTCTTCAAGATTGCGCAGCGTGACCTTTACGACCTCTCCAAAGCCGAGCGTGACAAGCGCCAAATAATCACCGCGCAGCCGCAGTGTGGGCGCGGCCAAAAGGGCGCCGCACAGGCCGGCGCCGGCGGCCGCGCAAATGAACGTCAACAAAAACCCGAATTGGAACGGATACGTGTTCACGGTCAGGATGCCGGTGATAAACGCGCCGATGCCAAAGAAGGCCGCGATGCCAAGATGCAGAAGGCCCGTGTAACCGACGACCACGTTCAGTCCGAGCGCCAACAGCGCGAAGATGAATAGGTTGGCGATGTCGCTGGCTAGGGTCTGGCTCACAAGCGCCGGGGCGATCACCAATGCGATCGCGATCAAGCTCTCCCAGCGCGTGAGCACCTGCCATCGGCCGCTCATACCTTCTCCTTGGCGGTGCTGCCCAATAAGCCGGAGGGACGGAAGACGAGAATCAGAATCAAAATCGCGAACACGATCGCGCTGGTCCAGCGCTCGCCGACGTAACCCGTGCCGAGCGATCGCACCAGCCCCAACACCAGACCGCCGAGCACCGCTCCCGGGATATTGCCGATGCCCCCCAGCACCGCCGCCGTGAACGCGTAAAGACCGTTCTGATAACCCATCTGAAAGTTGACAGTGGGGTTGTAAAGCACGCTCGACGGTGCTGGCCACACCGGCCAGTGCACCGCCGACAAGAAACGTGGCGGCGATCACGCGCTCGACGTTGATCCCCATCAGTTGCGCCGCCAGCGGGTTTTGCGACGTGGCGCGCATCGCCTTACCGAGCCGTGTCGATTTCACCAGAAACGCCAGTGCGAACATCGCCGGAATGGCTGCGCTTACGACCAACAGATCGACAGGCCGCAGCAAAAGCGATGAGCCTTCGCCCAGCAGGTTCGCGTTGCGAAACACCAAGGGGACGTTTTGATCGGCTTCGCCCGCCCAAAACTGACCGATGTTCATCAGCACGAACGAGACGCCGATCGCCGAAACCAGCGGAGCGAGCTTCGGTGCGTTTCGGAGCGGTCTATAGACGAACCGGTCGATCGCCAGATTGGTCGCGGCACAGAAAGCGGGCACGACGACGAGCAAGAGCGCCAAGACGGCCAGTGTCTCGCCGCCGCTTGAGCCCACGCCGACATCGAGCGCGCGGATCAGCGTCCAAGCCAACAGCGCGCCGAGCATGAACACATCGCCGTGTGCAAAGTTGATCAGGCCGATGATGCCATAGACCATCGTGTAGCCGAGAGCTACGAGCGCGACCAGTGAGCCGTTCACCAGACCATCGATGCAGTGTTGCCAGAATTGGGTCAAGCGACGGAGGCTCGGGGTTCAGGGTTCAGGGTTCAGAGACGGCGACGGCGGTCCAGAAGCCTTCACAAACACGAACTTACCGTCGCGGACGATACTGCCGCTGAGTTGAGCGTTGGTGATGTCGCCGTTTTCGTCGAAGGACCAGCGGCCGAGCGCGCCCTCGAAATCCTTGATCGCCAGGCACGCATCGAGGATCGCCTGCCGATCTTTCTTGCCGGCGCGGCGGATCGCTTCCAACGCTACTTTCGCCGCCTCATAGCCGTAAATCGCATAGACTTCCGGCTCGACACCAAACTTCTCTTGATATCGCTCAACAAATTCGCGGCCGCGGCCCGTCTGCTCGCTCGGCGGCAAGCCGCCGAACGTGACGTACGCGCGCTCGTTAACGTTGTCTGCGCCGGCCGACTCGATGAAAGCCTCCTCGAAACAGCCGTCAGGGGCCATGAATTTCGCATCGAGACCGGCGGCCACCATGTCTTTCACCAACTGCCCGCCTTTGGACTGCGTCGTGCCGCCGAAAAACACCAAATCCGGATCAAATCCCTTGATCTTCGTCATAAGCGAGCGGAACTCCTGCGACTTCACGTCGATGCCGTCGCGATAGATGACCTCGATTCCCAATTCCCCGCAGTACTGAGCATACAGCGTGGCCACGCCCTTCCCATATACTTCGTTGTCGTCGAGCACCGCGACGGTCTTCACACGCAGCTCGCGCGCCACTCGGCGGCAAACCGCGACTGTCGATCATCGCTGGCGACGATCCGGCAAAAATTGATGCGCCCGAACGGGCGCAAGCCGGCAAGCTCCCGCGGATCGGTCAACTCGGGCTTGGTCAGCTCGACCGCGGTATTCGCGGGGCTGACCATCAGCAGGCCGGCGCGGTTGAGAATGGGCATAGCGACTTTCGCCGCGCCGGAATTGTAGGTACCGATATAGACCATGATGTCGGGGTCTTGGGAGGCGCGAATGGCGTTTGAGGTTTCGCGCTCGCTCGTCCAGTTGCCGGCGGCGGCCGTCGCGTCATCCCAGTCGTAATACTCGATCCGAAAATCGCCCACACGGTGATCGATCTCCTCAAGCGCCATGCGGATGCCATTGACTATGGTGTCGTTCTGCTGCTTGGCGCTGCCAGTGCGGGGGAGGCTGGAGACGATCTTGATCGTGTTAGGATCCGATGTGCCACGCCCAAATAACGCAGCTCCAGCGAGCACTGCGGCGACGACAAACACGCGAGCGATGGGCGGCATACAGAGACTTCATAAAGACGGAGTGTCGCCAGTCCGGTCGCAGCCGGCTGCGACCGCATTCTAGGTTTGCTCGCCAAAATCCGTCAAACAAGCCAGCGAAACTTCGGCCGGCATACACGTTGCTCTGATTCGCGGGTGCTTGGATAATGGAGGAATCTTACCTACCTCAGCGATTTCCTGAGCACCGGGCCAGTCTGCATGCCAATCCAGTTTCTTTGTCCAACCTGTCACAAGCGCTACTGCGCTTGCCGAACAGTTTGCCGGCGCGACGGTACAGTGCGAAGCCTGCCAGCAGCTCATGTCGGTGCCGGCCGCGCAGCCAGCGATTGCCGCCACAAGCGCGCCCGCACATCCACCCGCGGCGTGCTGTCCGGGCCGCCTCTGCTTCCTTCTGCAACGAAGTCGCGCGGCGTGCCCAAAGCGGTCTGGATCGGCATTGTCGCAACGGCGTTGATCGGGGTCATCATCGCGATTGTTGTCGTATTGTCAAACAAGAAAGAAAGCAACGCCGAAAAGCAAATCGCCGCGAACACGGAGCCTGGCCAGCCGACGGCAACGCCCCCTGATAGTTTGCCGCAACAAGCACTAAACAAATCGCCGGGTTCCCGCAGTACGAATGACTCTACTGCTCCGCCGGTTCGTGCGACACCCGCAGAACCTGTTACTCCGGCGACACCACGTGCGCCGTCGAACTCGACAAACGATCGCGAGAATACCGCGGCTAGAAGCACAACACCGCCGAAGCAAGCGGCTGTTTCGGCGGCGCCGGCGAATCGCTGGCTCAAGCCGTTCGTTCCCAAAAACGACGAGGCTTCGACTGATGCCGCACGCAAACCCAAGCCATCCGTCAGCGCCACGCCCAATGTCTGGAACGTGAAGCCCGATCCGGCCCCGCAACAGATCACCAGTGGCGAGACCAAGTGGGCCGACGTCGAGGTGCCAGTCGTCGATCGTGGGCATGGCATGGTGCATCCGCTGCGCCCTAGCCCCTTCGTGGCGATTTACGGCGAGGATCGCGGCAAGCGACATGTTGGCACAATCGATCTTCGCGATGGAAAGAAGAAAGGGCCATTTGCGATCGAGTCGCGCGGCCGCGAGCTGCCCAAGCTGAGCTTTAACGGCAAGTGGCTGGCGTGGCTTCAGAACGGCGACGCTGCCATTCAGATTCATTCGCTCGACGATGGCAAGCCGGGACGCCGGATTACGCCCGGCGGGACGGCGGACTTCCGATGGCACGACTTTACCGACGGCGCCCACCTGGTTACCTACACGACGGAATTCGGAAACAAAGCGCCGCGATTAGAGTTGTGGAGTGTTGCTTCAGGCGAGAGCGTGCGCAATTTCGAGCTGCCAATCGATGCTGAAGGACAGAATCCGGAAGCGGCGACGGTTTCTCCCGGGGGCGCTTACGTTGCGCTTGGCATGAAGAGCGCACTGTACATTTACGAAGTCGCTAGTGGGAATCTTATTGGCGAGGTGCGGCTGCCGCCTCTCTCCGAGCACGATCAGGAGGGGAAACACGCCACGTTTCAAGCCCTGGCATTCTCGTGGGACGGCCGCGAGTTGGCTGCCATGTTGTACTCGTTTGGAAACTCGCACTTTGTAGTTTGGGCGACAGATACCGGAAAGGTCGCCGCAAACGTTCAAGCGAGCCAGCGTCTGCCGGCGTTTGGGAGAAACTCTGGCCCGCGATTGGAGTGGCTCCAAAGCGACGGGCTGCTCGTTGATGGCAAGCTCTTGTTTCATCGCGAGGCGCTGCGGCAGCCGGTCGAGGAGTTCAAAGGCCGCACCGAGTTCCGCCGGATGCTGAGTTGGAACAAAGCCGTCACGATCGACAGCGGCAAACGGGCCCGTGGCATGGCGCTCGTATCGATGAAGCTGCCCGGTGACGAACTGCTCAAGCGCGCGGCCACGCTGAAGGCAGGCGGCGAATTGGTCGAGACCGGACTGCCGGCACTAAAGGTCGCTGATTTTTCGCGCCTGAAACAGGTCGATTTATCGGTAAAGCCCGATGGTTGGGACGTCACGGCAGAACCCGTGAGCGCGGTGGACGAACTCAAACTGCAACTCGATTTGTCGCTCGCCCGGGGAGATCAATTCAAGAAGGCCCACCTTGCGAATGCTCACGTGACCGTGCTCCGAGAAGCAACCGATGGAGGGTTAAAGCGATTCCTCGATCGCTATGACCGTCGAAGAGGCAATCGAGATGCAACGGTCGAGATTTATCCCGAATCAAACCTCATCGATGTAAGCGCCAACGGCGAGCTGGCGCTGGTGCGCAGCGGAAGCCAGTCCCCGCGTCTGGACATCATCGACTTGGATGAGCGCAAGCACGTCGTGGGCTGGAAGCCGTATTCCGATTTCCCAGGTGAAAAAGGGAGCGGTTGGAATCTCGACCGAGCGATGTTTGTCGATCACGAGCACGTGATCACCCTGCGGAAGATGAATGAGCTTATCGTTTGGAAGGTTCCAGAATGCAAGGCGTTGTTAATCGTCACTGACGCTTGGAATGTGCAACTTTCGGACGATGGACGGTACTTCGTCACGCGTGCTCCCAATGAATCGGCGTGGGCAATTCACGACACGTTGACCGGTAAACCTTGCGGACGAATTGCGTTCGGTTCGGTTTCGGACTTGATCGAAGACATTTCGTTTGACCCGCCAGGAAAACATCTGGCGATACTCCGGCATCACGCTTCGTATTCACGCGTGGCATTGGTAGATCTTGCGACCGGTCAGCCTGCCGGCGAACTTGCGCTGCCGCCGCCGGCGCAGGCAGCAAAGCAGCGTCCGTTGGGTAGGACCGAATCACTTGTTGATAGACGACCATTTGCTGGCCGATGTGGCTCGCGGCGGTTACATCTTGAACTACGCGCTCGATGGCGCACCAATCGTTGGTCCTGCCGGCGAAATGTGGATCGCTTCAGGCCCAAGGCGTGAAACATTGATTCGCGTTGAATTGCCCAGTGAAAAGGCCCAGCCACACGCTGCGCAGGCGCAAATTCCCAAGCCATCGCTGACCAAAGGTGGCAGGATCAGCCTCTCAGGCACGATCAACGTCCCTGGCGTGAATCAAGATGCATTTCTGAAGTTGATCTACGACAACCTCACGAACAGCGGCTTCGTGGTGGATCCTCAGGCCCCGATTCGGCTACATGTCGAGGCGAGCGAACAGGGCACCGGCCAAACCATGCAATTGCGGACGTTCGCACGCGTGCAGGGGCAGACCGAGTTCGCGATCGCCGGGTTGGAAATTCCGGTAAAGGCCGTGCTTTCAATGCCGGGTGGCGCACAGTACACCGTGTATCAAACCAAGCACAGCAACCAGTCCATGTTTGTGCGACTGAAGGAGGATCAGAACCCGGAACAATACCTGCAAGACGAGATGCGCGAAGCATTCACACGAAGCGCAAACGGCATCACGGCTCCCCTGTTCGCCTTCGACGCGCCGGCCGAAGCCAGCGCACCGCGCGTCGTGTGGCAGAACGGGCAAGAACAGCTTCTGCCGCCGGCACTGCCCGAGATTCAGGCGGTCACACAATAGCCACCGCTTACGGTTTCACCACGAGCGGCAAGTCCACGCGCAATTCCTTGGCCGTGGATGAGATCGACAGCGGCACCGTCCAAACAACGCTGCCGGTCTTGCAGATCCCCTGCGGCCCGCCCTTACAGTAGAAATAGTTCATCGACACGCGGATCTCGTCCGTGCCGTCGCCGCTGACCGCGAGCGGAATCTCAAAGATCTCCTCCGCCGTTTTGAGCTTAACCGGCCGGCCCAACGCCGCGCGATCGACCGCGCCTGACGCCGCAACTCCGTCTACCAGATACAGCGATGGCGCGAGCGGGTTCATCTTCCAATCCTCCGGCAGTTTCAGTTCCACTTTCAGGCGAATCTTTCCGTCAACCGCCTTCACCACCGTTGGTTCCACTTTGACCTGGCTCGGGTTTCGGAAAATTGGCCTGCTGCTCGCGACCGCGGGGGGTGCCGCGGCGCCGGCGATTCGAGCCCGGGAATGGCCAACGTGGCAACGGTTTTCGAATCGAGATCGATCGTGCGGATCAAGTGGTTGTTCGTGTCGGCCACGAACAACTTGCCGGCTGCGTAGCTAATCCCAGCCGGTTCGTCGAATTGTGCTGGCGAATCGCTAGCGCCCGGTTCGCCGGTACCAGCAAGCGTCTGACTGGTGCGTTGGGTGGGATCGATGACCTTAATCTTGTTGTTGTAGGTGTCGGCGACATACAAGACGCCGTCGTGATACACGACACCCAGCGCATGTTGCAGACGCGCTTCGGGGTAATTGCCATCTTTATCGCCGAAAGTGAACAGCGTACCCGTCTTGCCCACGATCGTGCGAACCGCCTTCTTTTGATCAAAAGGAACCGCTCGAATCGCACTCCCCTCGCTGTCGGCTACGTAGAGCCAGTTGGCGTCGCCGGACAGGCCGCTCGGCTGCGCGAACGACGAGTACCCGACACGGTCGTATGGAATTCGCGGCAGCAATTTGCCGTCGCGAATATCCTCCCGGCCGTTGCCGGCATAGGGACCGATCTCCGATTCCTCGAGCGGCATCTTCCAAATTTGATGCGGGCCGGCCATTGCGACATACAACTCGCGCTTGTGTATGTACAGCGCCCACGGGCTGTTGAGTGCGGTGGTGCGCGGCGGCCCAACAAAGCGATCGGGCAACTGGACATCGCGGCCGGGGACGGCCTGCCCGGTGTCGGGCATACCCGGCCACAGGCCGCGCGCTTGTTCGCCTGTGCCGGCGATCGTCGCCACCTGTTTGTTCTTCAGATCGACTTTGCGCAGTAAGTGGTTCTCGGTGTCGGCCACGTACAGCTTGTCGCCGTCCAGTGCCATCCCCTGGGGATGATCAAATTGTGCGGTGCGAAAGTCGCCGTCGGCGGCGCCGGCTGCGCCCGTGCCAATTACATCCACGAGTTTGCCCGCGAGCGTCGAAATGACAATCCGATTGTGATTGCTGTCGGCGATGAACAACCGGTCCGATTTTTCATCGGCCAATACTTTGCCGGGAAAACGAAGCGGCGTTGGGTGCGCCTGGTCGCGCGCCAGCGCCCACTTGATCGGCTCTTCGTTCAACAACTTCCGTTCGCGATAGTATGGCAAGTACTTCTTGAGAAACTGGTCAAATACTTCGAATTGCACCTCGCCAGCTTCGCCAGCCACTAGATAACCTTCCGGGTCAATGATGCGAAAGCTCGGCCAGCTTTGGACCCCGTACTTGTTCCAAATCTTGTGATTGGCGTCATTTACAACAGGGTGTTCGATCTCGTAGCGAAGAACGGCGTCGGTGATGTTCTGGCTGTCCTGCTCACCTTCGAATTTGGCGGAGTGGACGCCGATGACCACCAGCTCATTGGGGTAGGCGCGCTCCAGCTTCTTGAGTTCTGGCAATACATGGATGCAATTGATGCAGCAATAAGTCCAAAAATCGAGAACGACGAATTTACCCTTAAGATCCTTCAGGTCGATCGGCTCCGCGGTGTTGATCCAGCCAACGCCTCCCTCCAGCGAAGGGGCCCGCACTCGCCGGGGCGGAAGTTCTGCGTCTGACGTCTTTTCCTCGACATTCGGCCGGTTCTTGCCAGGAGCGTTGTTCGACTGCCCCTTGGATACGGAATTGAAAGCCAGAACCAATGAACAAAAACAAACGACCAGAGCAATCGGGCACCGCTTGGCCAATGCCGGTACATATCGCTGCATGGTGAACGACCCTCCGGGCGGTTTTAAGGCATTTATCGTTAGGGGCGGGCCTGGATGGCTTGGTTGCGGCAAACCCGCCGAGTTCGCATCGGGCCACCGAACTTGGCCTAACTGATCGTATCCAATACCGCTAGCGGCGACAAATTTGCGTTTAAATCCTCGTTTAGCCGGCCAAACTCGGCACTGCCGGATCTCCGTATTTTGCCCAAAGCGTCCGCCCTTTCCACGTCTACGCAATCGGCAAAAAAGTTTGGACCGTTAGGCCTTACTCGACGAATATCAAGTAGGTGCGCACCCAACGGACGTCCGGCGTTGACGTAGCCCGTTGGCAACACCTAGATTGCAGAAAGGCCACAGCAGCTTAGGGGTTAAGCGGGAAGGGGAGTTATTAGGAAGTCTGGCGAGGTTTTTGCACATTCACCTTCATACCTGTGGCTCAACATCGCTGAAGGCCGGGAGAACCCATCCGTGCGAACACGCGTTTTAGCGTTCGTGGTGCTCGTAATTGTATCCGCTCCAAGCGCCAGGCCCAGGATTGGGCCAAGCGGATGCTTTTGGATAAGCCCACGCACGAATTCGGAACTGTCGTCAAGGGCGCCAAGACCGAGCACCGCTTCAGGATCAAAAACATCTACCTTGAAGACGTGCACGTCGAAAGTGTACGCGCCAGTTGCGGCTGCACCACGCCCGAAGTTACCAAGCGGGATCTGAAAACGTACGAAACCAGTGAGATCGTGGCGATTTTCAACACGCATGCGTTTGTCGGACAGCGGAGCGCGACGATCACGGTCCGGTTTGACAAGCCATTTCCGGCGGAGATGCAGTTGCACGTAGCGGGATTCATCCGCGGCGACATCATGGTGCAGCCGAACTTCGTCGATCTAGGCACGGTGGACCAAGGGCAAGAAGTAGAGCGGATGATTACAGTCACCAACAACAGCCGGCCAGATTGGAAGATCCTCGACATCCGCTGCGCGAACACGAATTTCGAGGTGGAACCCGTCGAACGAGCGCGGCAGCGCGGCCAGGTTTCGTACGACTTGCGGGTGAAGTTGAGGGCCGATGCCCCGGCCGGCTATATCAACGACGAGCTGATTCTCGTCACCAACGATTCGCGTTCAGCACAGTTTCCAATCGATGTCGAAGGGCGCATTGTGCCGGAATTGAGCGTGGCTCAGCTGATCAACTTTGGCTCGCTCGATGCCGGCAAGACGGCGACGAGGCCGCTTATCGTTCGCAGCAGCAAAAAACCGTTCAAGATCCTGGCCATCACGTGCGACGACGAACGGTTCACCTTCAAGCTGCCCGATGAGGCCGCGCCGCCGAAGACCTTGTATCAAATCCCAGTGACGTTCACAGCCGACGATCAATCGGGCCGCGTGGCCAAGCGAATCTTTATCGAGACCGACCGCGGCAAGACTTCGTTGCCGGCGGTGATCGCACAGGCCACGATCAGGCCATCGCCCACGGCGACTGAATCGGGCAGCATTCAAGTAGGCGGTCCGGCGGAATCGAGCACGCAAGAGGCGGCCAAGCCAAATCTGGAATTATTGAACCAGGACGCGGAGCAGTCAGACACCAGCGGGCCGGACGCCGCCCCGGCCATCGCGCCGCGGGCGAACATCCTTCGCCCCAAGCCGGTCGCAAGCAAGTAGTCGGCAGTCTCTAAAATTCGTTGCCAAACCCGCCGCCGCCAAAGCCGCCAGGCCCGGCGCCTGGGCGACCGAAACCGGATGCCTGTTGCTTGGCCTTCTCGATCAGGCTTTCCGGGATCGTGACGGCAAACGTCAGATTCGCGCCGCTTCGGCCGATCGAGATCGAGTCCCACGCTTCCTGAATGCCGGGATTCTGGGCGCTCATCATGCCGACCATGCCTCCGAACCCCTGCATCATCTGATCGGCCTGCGTTTTTAACTGCGCGGCCGTGTCACTGTCTACGCACAACAGCGTTCCCGACAGGTCGATGGACGAACCGATCTCGCCGGCAACGGAAACGCCCTCGAGCTTGGTCGGATCGAAACCCGGCATCGGCAAAGCGCCCGCGCCGCCCGGGGCCAGGCCTTGCAGGCTGGCGGCAACTGCGAAGTCGGACGAGAAATTGGTTTCGTCCACCGCCTTTTGCAGAGTAGGCGAGAACTTGGGCGTCGTGGTTCTCGACAGCACGGACTTTAACATTCCCGGATCGCCGCCGACCATTGTGTAGTTGTCAACCTTGCACACGGCCTGATTGTTCTCAATGTAATAAATCGTCTGTTCGCCTTGCGGCTCCGTTCGAGTTGACTTCATTTTTCGCATGTCATCGTCGGTGATTACTCGATTCGTTTGAATCACAAAAATCCCAGGCGGCTGTTCATTTCCCCCGGCTGGCGCCATCATCCCGATCGAGAAGCTCTTGAAGTCATCGAGCGATGTGCCGCTTTCGGACATTACCTTCTCCAGCTCGCGCTTCATCTGCGGGTTGGCACGGGTCATGTCGTCAACATAAGGCAAGAGCGGCGCCATCTTGGCGTGCACGATGACTTGTGAATTGTCCGGCATCCATTTCATCCAGTCGCCGCCACCGCCGCCGCGCGTCAGCCAGTAGATGCCACCCATCAGGATGCCTGCGCCGAGCACGGCGCCCGCGATAATGAACAGCGGCATGAGATTGCCGACATTTCGCCGAGTGCGCGCCGCCGCTGCAAGCGGCGATGCCGCTAACGGCTGCGCACCAAGCACAACTCCCCCCTCGGCCGATCCGCCGAACTCATCGAACGAAAAACCCGCCATCGGATTTGAGGACGGCGGCAACGTCGGCGGTCCACCGACCGGAATCGCCGGAAGTACGACTGGTTTCGCTACCGCAATCGGGGGCGCTACTGCGGCAACCGGAGGAGGAACTGGGACCGGCGGCCTTGCTGCTTGAGGAGCGACGGCCGTGCCGGGTATCGGAACTTTGCCTTTACAATCCGGGCAGCTTGCCACCTTGCCGGCCGCCGTCTCGGGTGCATTGAGCGCCTTCCCACACTGCGGACAAACAACCCGAATTGGCATGACAACACCCCTATGATTTCGGCGAATGGATGACGAACGAATCATGCGACCGTTCGATTGTCCTACCGAAATCGGGAGTTGTCAAAGAGAATCGGGCGGCAATTGAGGCGCCCGAAATTGAGACATTTCCGGCCTCGGAAATAAAGTACGATTGCTATTTCGCCCCCAACGCCTTCGCCTTTTCGATGAGCGTAATAAACTCCTTGCGGTAACCGCTCTCGTCGCTTCCCACGCCCTCTTGGGCCAGCTCACCAACGGCGTCGATCGTGATGTCCCCGCGATGTGGAGACCCGCGAAGGATCATCCCAAATCCCGTCACGCTGGCGGCAAATTTGAAATCGGCCGAAGCCTCGCCGTACCGCCGTTGGCTGTCCTTCACCGGGTGTTCAAGGAGGCGGCTGGTATCACCGTCGGGTTGCTTGTAGCGGAGCTTGAGCGTCAACAATTCGCCGCTTGCGGCTGCGTCGGTCAATTCCTGCTTCGGCTGCTCGACCTTTGGTGTGGCGGCTTTTTGATATCGCAGCGGATCCACATCAGGTCGTTGCTCAGCGCCGGCCGTGGCCGACGTCGCTGGCGCATCGTTCGAAGCATTCGCCGCCTTCACGGGCACAATCTCATAGAGCGCCGTGACCGTGTGCCCTGCCCCGATCTCGCCGGCGTCCTTCTTGTCGTCGTTGAAATCCTCGGCCGCCAACAGGCGGTTCTCGTAACCGATCAGCCGGTACGAGCGGACCTCGCTCGGGTTGAACTCGATCTGCAGCTTTACGTCCTTGGCGATCGTCACGAGCGTGCCCGAAAGCTCCTCGACCAACACCTTGCGCCCCTCGGCCATCGTATCGATGTACGCGTAGTTCCCGTTCCCCTTATCGGCCAATTGCTCGAGCGTGGCGTCTTTGAGATTGCCCATGCCGAAGCCAAGTGTCGTGAGGAACACGCCGCTTTTGGTCTTGTCGGTGATCAGCCGAACCAGCTCGCCGGGATCGGTGATGCCGACGTTGAAATCGCCGTCGGTCGCCAGGATCACGCGGTTGGTGCCACCCTTGATAAAGTTCTCCGTGGCCAAGTCGTACGCCTGCTGGATTCCGCCCGCGCCGTTTGTCGAGCCGCCGGCTTGAAGCTGCTCGATTGCGGCCAGGATTGCGCTCTTCTGATCGCCGCCGGTCGAAGGCAACACCACGCCCGACGCGCCGGCATACACGACGATCGCCACCCGGTCGTTCTCGCCCAGCTCATTGACTAGCAACTTCATCACTTCGCGCACCAGCGGCAGCTTGTTGGCTGGCTGCATCGAGCCGGACACGTCAAGCAAAAACACCAGATTGCTCACGGGCCGCTTATCGCGCGGGATCTCTCGCCCCTTCAGACCGACACGCACCAGGCGATGCTCGGTGTTCCATGGACACGTGGCGACCTCGGTGGTCACCGAGAACGGCACGTCGCCGTCCGGCTGCGGGTAGTCGTAGCGAAAGTAATTCACCAATTCCTCGATCCGCACCGCGGCCGGCGGCGGGAGCTGGCCTTGCTGCATCAAAAACCGCCGCACGTTGGCATACGATGCAGTGTCTACGTCGATCGAGAACGTGGACAGCGGCTGGTCGGTGACCGGGAGGAAGGGATTGTCGGTGACGGATTGATACGTTTCTGCATTCGTCGTGTTGTCCCCGCGAACATTGCTTCGCAGGAGATGGTTCTCGTCGCCGGCTCGTACCGATCCGTCTATCGTAGTGGCCGGCAGTGGAGCAAGCGGGGAACTAGTTGTTGTTGCGCATCGACTGAAAGCTGGCGACGGTATCCAGCTTCACATCGGTAGGACGATCGAAATTACTGACACGCGACAGACTCGCGATACATGTCCTCGCGGAGTGACATCGATCGATTCGGTGAGGTGCGAAACTGATCCACCGAATGACTCAATCCTGCAAAGGTCGGTGCATCAGTCTGCAAGGGATCGGCAGGAGTACTCGTTTCCGTGGTCCTTAACCTGTTTGCGGAGACTTTCTCGCGCTTATCGACTTCGCCGCCGCCAGTCGAGCGCAGCGACGTGTCCGTTGCCGAATTCAGTGCCGGTGAGGGCTCCCGCATCTCCATCTTCATTGTGGTCGTTTTCTTTTTCGTATTTCGAGTCGCCGCCTCGCGCCAGGATTGATGGCGGGCAAGACCACTGCAATGAGTATTGCCGCCGCGACGGTGCCGCCTATACCTAGCCAGATCCACTTGCGACGTGATGAACTGCGGTGCTCAGGTGAAAGTGAGCGCATGACTGCTCTCCTCTGCTCGGTTGCGTTTACGGCCCGTTGAATTGCTGTACCTATCGGGTCGCTTGCCCTGGCGAGAATCGCTTGACGGTTTTCTTCACCCAATCCTGGCGCCGCTTCGGACTTCATTGCCGCGCGCAATACTTCCGCAGTTTGCCGCAGCTCGTTCACGAAGCGTTGCGCTTCGAGATTAGTCTGGAGCTCCGCATCGGCGGCCGCACGCTCACCGGCGTTCAACTCATCGAACGCGTAGGCGGTCCAGCGGGGATCGTTGGGATCGAACTTCATTGCAATGCTCATTCAATTTCCCATTTGTGGTGCGGCCGTCTCGGCTGCACATGCAGGCGAGGCGTCTGCACCACAATCGTTGATTAGGTTTCTTCAGCTTTCGCCAGCTTCTCTCGCAGCGACTTGATCGCCATGTGCAACAAATAGCCTACGTTGCCCAGGCTCAGCCCCGTGATCGCCACGATCTCGCGGTACGACATCGATTCCTGAAACTTCAGCCGTACGACCTCCTGCTGGTTGGCCGGCAATGCTGCCAGCTCGCGCAAGATGCCGGCATGCGCGTCGGACGAATCGATCGACGCCGCGACCAAACAAGCTTGACCTGAGTCGGCCTTCGATTCATCGACGAGCGAACTCATTCGTGATTCCTTTCTTGCTACGTCCAGCGCCAGCCGCCGGCAAACCACGAACAGCCATTGCCCCAAGTGTTCCGCCCGCGCCACGTCCGGCTCGCGGCAAAGTCGTAGGAACGTCTCTTGCGTCACGTCGCGGCCGCGCTCCACGTCGCCAGCAATCCGCGACTGCGTAACGAACCAATCGCCCCTCATACTCGGCCATGACAGCCGACAGCCAATCCGGCCGCGTTCCGACGGCGCGCAAGGCGACCGGCCGTTTGCCGACGGCGTCGCTCGCCCAGCGGTCGTGGTCTCTGGCGTCATACGGAGGCTTCCGGTTGCCGCTCCTCTTGGATTAACGGACGAACGCGCGTTTTCTTAGGCGCGCGCCTAAAAAGGGACTGGCTCTGAGCATTTGCTGAGTTATGTGTCGCCAAACAGCGTCGCGGCGAGTTGCCTGTCCCCTTTTTGCCGTTTCGCGTGCTGCCATCTTAAACGCCGCCGCGCCCACGGATTTGATACGATTGTCAGACCGATAGTTCCCTTGCCTGCGAGTCGCGGCATTGAATACCGCAATCCCGAAGCCGAGCAAAGCCAAGCCACAACGCATCGCCGTCATCGGCGGCGGTATCACCGGTCTTGCTGCCGCTCACCGGTTGCTGGAAATCCATCCGCAAGCACAAGTCGTGCTCTACGAAGCGTCAGACCGCCTCGGGGGCGTGCTTAAATCCGAACAGCGCGACGGCTACCTCATCGAGCACGCGGCCGACATGTTTATCTCCGACCCGCCGTGGGCCGTAGATCTTTGCCGCCGTATCGGCCTGGCCGACGAGCTAATCGGCACTAACGATCAATACCGTAAGGCGTTCGTCGTGTGCCGCGGCCGCCTCGATCCGGTGCCGGAAGGATTTATGCTCCTTCAGCCGGGTCGCGCTCGACCAATCCTCAAGACACCGCTTTTAAGTTGGCGAGGTAAACTTCGGTTGGGGATGGAATACTTTGTACCGCGACGCCGTGCTGACCCACCATCGAACGCTTCTACCGCAAGCACTATCGCCGATGAGTCTCTCGCCTCGTTCGCACGCCGCCGCCTCGGCCGCGAAGCGTACGAGCGGCTCGTGCAGCCGCTGGTGTCAGGCATCTACACAGCCGATCCGGAGCGGCTGAGCATGGCCGCAACGTTGCCACGTTTTCTGGAGATGGAGCAGGAATACCGCAGCTTGATCCGCGCCGCCTGGGAACAGCGCAAAGCCCGGCCGCGAATGAAAGCCGATTCGCTGCGCACCGTGGAGAGCGGGGTTCGATACGGCATGTTCTTGGCCCCGCGGCGCGGGATGGCCAGCGTGGTGGATGCACTCGCGGCGCGCCTAAACGCAGCCGACATTTGCTTGCGCACGCCTGTGGTGCGCATCGAGCGATTGCCCGATGGCCGCTGGCAGGTGTTTTCCAGCGCCACAGCTCCGCCAGGACAATTTGACGCCTTGATTGTCGCCGCGCCCGCGCCGGTCGCGGCCAAATTGCTGTCTGATGTCGATCGCAATCTATGCGACGAGCTGCGCCAGATCGAATACGTCGGCAGCGCCGTGGTGTGCATTGCGTATCCACGATCGCAAGTTGAGCACCGCCTCGACGGCTTTGGATTCGTCGTGCCGGCCGTCGAACGGCGGCGGATCATCGCGACCAGCTTTGCCAGCGTGAAGTTTTCCGGCCGCGCCCCGGACGATCGCGTGCTCTTTCGCGCCTTCGTCGGCGGCGCGCTCCAGCCAGAGCTCTTAAATCTTTCCGACGACGAGTTGCAACGGTTGGTGCGCGAGGAATTGGCCGATCTTATCGGAGCGCGCGCAGAGCCGGATTTCGTGGTCATCGCTCGCTGGGCCGGCGTGATGCCGCAATATCACGTCGGCCACCTGGATCGCGTGGCGCGGATCGAAAGCCGCGTAGAGGAGCTGCCCGGCCTGCAACTGGCGGGCAACGCGTATCACGGCGTCGGCATTCCCCACTGCATCCACAGCGGCGAGCGCGCCGCGGAGTCACTGCTCGTCCGCATATGAACGACTACTCTCCCGCTGACGCTGGCGCCGCTTGAGAATCCGGCGGCGGAGCAAACCCTCGGCGCAGTGTGTTCTCCGTAATCGTTTTCGGCAGCACAAACTGCAACAGGTAGTCCGGACCGCCCGCCTTGCTGCCGATTCCCGACATCTTAAACCCGCCGAACGGCTGCCGGCCAACCAGCGCCCCCGTGATTGGCCGGTTGAGATACAGATTGCCCACCATGCATCTCGCGCGTAGCGCGCTCCAGGTTGGCCGGGCTGCGCGAATAGATGCCGCCGGTCAGCGCGTACTCGGTGCCGTTGGCAATCCGGATCGCCTCCGATAAGTCCTTGGCACGCACGACAGCCAATACCGGGCCAAAAATCTCCTCCTGAGCCAGACGGCTGTTCGGACTGACGTCGGCAAAGATGTGCGGGCCGACGTAATTGCCGCGCTTCGCCAGGTCGCCCGCATCGATCGCCAGCACCTCGCGCGCCTCCTTGCGACCAATCTCGATGTACCGCTTGATCCGCTCCGTGCTCTCGCGGTCGATCACTGGGCCGACGCTCGTTGCCGGATCGCTCGCGGGGCCGACCTTCAGGCTTCGCGTGGCTTCGACAAGCCGTCCCGAGAAACGCATCGTACACCGAGTCGAGCACGATCGCGCGCGAGCAGGCCGAGCACTTCTGCCCCTGATAGCCGAACGCGCTCTTCACAACACCGAGCACGGCCTCGTCGAGATCGGCATCGTCATCGACGATGATGGCGTTCTTGCCACCCATCTCGGCGATCACGCGCTTGACGTACGGAAGGCCCGACGCCGAGACCTCGGCCGCGCGGCGATTGATCGCCAGACCCAACTGACCGCGAGCCGGTGAACGCGATCAGCGACACGTCCGGGTGATCGACCAGGCCAGCGCCGAC
Organism: Pirellulales bacterium; assembly: GCA_963829655.1. Lineage (GTDB taxonomy): Bacteria > Planctomycetota > Planctomycetia > Pirellulales > JALHPA01 > JBBDYH01. Next base: position 986,837 of record CAWHJG010000002.1, on the reverse strand, counting down.
GACCTCGCCGCGCCCGGGCAAGATAGTTCGCCACGCCCGGCGGCAAATCAACCTCCGTGAAAACCTCCATCAGCATCGCGGCGGTGATGCTCGACTGCTCGGCCGGCTTCATCACGACGGTATTGCCGGTCGCCAGCGCCGCCGTGGTCATGCCGGTGAGAATCGCCAGCGGAAAGTTCCAGGGCGCGATCACCGCCGTCACGCCGCGCGGCAAATAAATGAACCGATTCTCCTCGCCCGGGCAGATCGACTTCCTGCGGCTGTTCTAGGGCGATCGCCCCAGCGGCGTAGTACTCGCAAAAGTCGATCGCCTCGCAGACATCGCCGTCGCTTTCGCGCCACTGCTTGCCGCACTCGAGGACCTCCCAGGCGGCGATTTCGAACCTGCGGCGGCGCAAGCACGTCGGCCGCGCGGCGCAGATACTCAGCCCGCTGCCCGGCGCCCAGCGCAGCCCAGGCTGGCTGTGCTTCCTTCGCGGCGCGGACGGCCAGCTCGACGTGTTTGGCCTCGGCCATCGCGACCGTGCCGAGCGACTGCGCATGATCCGCCGGGTTCGTCACGCGAAGCTGCTGTGCGCTTTCCACTGCGCTGGTCGTTGATCACCAGCGGATACGACCGGCCAATCTGCGACTGTACGAGCGTCGAGCGCGTCGCGCATCGCCTGCCGATTCTTCTCCAAGTTAAAATCGGCGGGCGGTTCGTTGCGGAAGCTGAAACGGAGTTGAGTGATGAATAATCATGGAACCATCCTTCGGAAGCATCGCGGTATTTCTTTCCTGGGACGACGTTTCCGAAACAACAGGCGGCTGCAGCAGCTCGTCGACCGACACGTCTTCCAAAAAGCTCGCTCGCAGGAACGAATCGTTCGACGTGTTCTCCAGCAACCGCCGCACGAGATACGCCATGCCCGGGATCAGCTCGCCGTACGGCATGTAGATTCGCATCCGGTGCCCCAGCTCGACCATCGCCTGCTTTTCGGCGTCGGCCATGCCGTAGAGCATTTGCAGCTCAAACGCGGTCTTCGACAGGCCCAGGTGCCGCGCCACGGCGATCCCATGCGCGAGCGAGCGGAGGTTGTGGCTGCCCAGTGCCGGCCGCAGCACGCTTGTGATTGCGCATCACAAAACGCGTCTGCCGCTCGAAGTTGGCGTCGGTCTCTTCCTTCTCCTGATACACCGGCACCGGCCAGCCGATCGATCTGCGCGTGCACCGTCTCGTAATCCCAATACGCTCCTTTGACCAGCCGCACCCACACCGGCGTGCCGCGCTCGCCGCGCCCAATCGCGCAATGCCACCAGATCATCGCCCGAATCGCGCAGATAGCACTGGATCACGATTCCCACGTGCGGGTTCGCGCGGAACTCGTCCTCCATCATCACGTGCTGGAAGATCGCCAGCGTGGTGTCCTTCGTGCGGTACGACTCCATGTCGATGTGCACGTGGGCGCTGTGCTCCTTCGCCACCCGCAGCAGCTTTCGCAGCCGCGCGGCACACGCGGCGGATCGTCCCTTCGCGGTCGATCGGGTCGAACTGGCTATCGAGCGCCGAGAGCTTGACCGACACATTCACGCGCGGCAGCGGCGCCGCTGCTCGTCGCGGTCGATCTGCGGCACTTCGGGCCATGCAATTCACGATCGGGGCGATGCCCTGCAACCAGCTCGATATAGGCCTGCAAATAGCGATCGGCCTCGACTTCGCTGGTTACCGCCTCGCCAAGGATATCGAGCGTGAAAGCCCGTCGCTGCCGCCGTTCGTGGAGTGCGGCGGCCAGCACCTGCTTGGTGTCGGTGCCGGCGATGAACCGCCGGGCGTGCGACATGGCGTTGCGCCGAGCGGCGATGGCGGCGGCGAGCCCGCCCAGTCGCGTCCGCGTGGCCACGTCGAGGCCCAACTGCGCGGCCGCCGGCAGCCGCGACTTGACTTCGTCGAAATATTCCTGCAAGGTGCCGCGCGATCGCTTCGTTGGTTCGCAGCATCGGCAGCACGTCGATGAAGCGGAACATCTGCACCTTGACCGCCTCATCGGCCATGGCCCACTGCATGATGCGGTCGTCCCACCAGCGGCGGTCCCAAATGCCCGGCCGGCGATGATCGAGCCGCGCAAACAACGATCGGCCCACCTCCTGCGTGGTTTGCTCGATCGTCTTCAGTTCGTCGGGCGAGAAGTCGTCCATGACCGCAATGCTACAACAAATGCCGCGCCTTGATGTCGAGATACCGGTTCACCAACGGCGCTGTCAGTTCTTCGGGGAACAAATCCAGCGACAAGACGCCCGCGGCCGATAAATCGGCCAGCACTTGCTGCCGCCAGGTGAGAATCTCCGCGGCCGCGGCGGCGCGGTACAGCGCCTGATCGTTCATCGGCGCTGGCCTCGGCCGCGTCGAACAGCGCGTGATCGCGCAACAGCACCGCCAGCGGCAAGTGCCGCCCGACGAGCGACCGTGAGATACTGCTGAATCTGGTTCGAGTTCACCTCGTCGATCACGTTCGTCAACAGCACCACGAGCGACCGCTTTCGGCAGTGCGCCGCAAAATACAAAAACGCCTCGTCGTACCGACTTTCGACCAGCCGCGGAAAGCGGTCGAACGACGCGTGCAACAAGTTGATTCATCTGCCGCATGCCGCCGCGCAGCGGCACGAACCGGTGGATCTGATCGGAAAAGCATACCAGCCCCACCGAATCCCCCTGCCTCAGCGCCACGTAGCTCAGCATCAGCATGCTGTTGAGCGCGTGGTCCAGCAGGCTGATCCCCGCCGCCTCGTTGGTCATCATCCGCCCGCAGTCGACCAAGAACACGATCCGCTGGCTCTGATTGGCCTGAAACTCCTTGACCGTGAGCTTGCTCCGCCGGGCCGTGCTCCGCCAGTGGATGTGCTTGTAGTCGTCGTCGGGCGTGTAGTCGCGGAGCCGCTCGAATTCGTTGTCCTGCCCCACGCGACGCGTCCGCCGCACGCCCATCAGGCTCAGCCGATTCGTGCGCGCAAGGATCGCGTACTCCGCCAGTTGCTTCATGTCGGGATAAACGTGGACCGCGGTTTCAGCCGGGTACGTGAGATAACGCACCCAAAATCCCAGGCGGCTATGGACCTGCACGTAGACCTCGCGCAGCATAAACGCGCCGCGGCGGCGAGCAGAAAAGTCATAGTGCATCGTCGAGCGGCTGGTAGGCGAAAGCGCCGTTCGAAAATCGGCGGGCGCTGCGTCGAACTCCGCCGGATAACCGTCGCGGATCGCGGCTTGATAAGTGTGCGCCGCGCGGTTCATGACAAGCAGCGTCACACGATGCGGCTTCTGAAGCGATGCAATGTGGACCGTCTGCCGCTCGACAGCGAAAGCGCTGGCGGCGGGCAGCGTAAACAGGTCGATCGCCGCCGCCAACAGCGCCGCGCCATCGACAATCAACACCGCCGGCAGTAACGCCGAGCCAAACGCCAAGAGTGAAAGCGAAAACAACCCCGGCACAAGCGCCAGCCACACCAACCGTTGGCTCGGGTACGCGCGCTTCCAGCGCGCGGCGACCGCCAATGGAATTACCGCCAGCAGCAGATAGAAAAATGGGTTCATCTACACCCGCGGCACTTCAACGCTCTTCACCAACGCCGACAATACATCGTCCACCTTGTGACCTTCGACGTCGGCCTCGGCGGTTAGAATCGCCCGGTGCCGCAACGCCGGCAGGGCGATCTGCACCACGTCGTCGGGCACGGCGTAGTCGCGGCCGTAAAACGCCGCCAGCGTCCGGCGCCCTGCACCAGCGCCAGCCCCGCGCGCGGCGACGCCCCCATGTAAATCTGCGGCCACTCGCGCGTCCGCCGGACGAGCGTGTTGATGTAGTCGATCAGCTTGTCGTCCACGCGCACTTCGCCGCACTGCTTCGTCATGCTCCACGATCTCCGCCGGCGAAGTCACCGTCGCCAACTCCGCTGCCAGCCGCTCGTCCACGTCCACTTGCCGGCTGTGCATCTTCAACACGGCCGCTTCTTCGGTCGCGTCCGGGTAGTCAATCAGGATCTTGAACATGAACCGGTCGAGCTGCGCCTCGGGCAGGTTGTACGTTCCTTCGGTCTCGATCGGGTTCTGCGTCGCCAGCACCAGAAACGGCCGCTCGAGCTTGTGACTCGTGCCGCTCGACGGTCACGCGATACTCCTGCATGATCTCCAGCAGCGCCGCGTGCGTCTTGGCCGGCGAGCGGTTGATCTCGTCGGCCAGCAGAAGCTGCGTGAACACCGGGCCGGGATGAAACCGGAACTCCTGCGTTCTTCATGTCGAAGATCGGCGAGCCGGTGATGTCCGACGGCATCAGGTCGGCGGTGAACTGAATGCGGCCGAACTTGCAGCCCAGCACGCGCCCCAGCGTGCGCACGAACAGCGTCTTCCCCAGCCCGGGCACGCTCTCGATCAGCACGTGCCCGCCGGAGAACAACGCTACGAGCGTCCCCAGCACCAACTCGTCCTGTCCGACATACACCTTGCGAATCTCGACCATGATGCGGTCGAAGAGCTGCTTGACCGGCGACATCGAGCTGGATCGTGCCATCTCGCCCCAAACGTTCGTCGGCGCCGTCTGCGGAAGGGGCGGCGCCGGCGCGGCAAGACCGTATGCCGCCGATCCACCATCGGTCGTTGGCCCGATCGCGCCCGGCGGCATCTGCATGCTTGGTAGGGGGCCAGAGCGGTTGGTGGTGGGTGTTGGTGCTGTTACCGTCGGTGCTTGCTTCGGCGGCTCATCGAACGGCGATTTAGAAGCGACCGGCTGTTTCGGCTGTGTTGTAGGAACCGTGACAATCGCCCCGCATTCTGGGCACTGCGCCTGTTTCCCTGCTGCGTCGGCTGTGATCTGCAGCGTTCGTTGGCACCGCGAACATGGAAACGTAATCAGCGACGCAGTGCTGGCCATCAATGCTCCCCGATTGTTCGAGCTTTGTGTATCACGCGGGTAACCGCTCCCCTTCCTTTTGAACCGACTGCCGATATTGCTCGAGCTTCTGCCGCGCGTGATGGCGATCGCCGGTCGCCTCGAGCAATTCGGCGTAGGCCGTCACGTGCTTGCCGAAATCCGAAAGCGACTCCTTGGCTGGATCGCGCGGCACGCCGAAGATCGGATACCGCGCGAAACAGAAGATGACTCCCGCGACCGCCAGGTGCAAGAGCACGGTTCCCAGCGGCCAGACCGCGAACACCTCCAGGCCGTTCGGTGACTTTGGTTGGGGGTCGCTGTCCAGAATCGTTGGGCCCCCGTCTCCGCTTTCCAAAAACACGATGCGTTGCCCCGGCGGGATCTCGCTCAGTAACTGTCCGGCCAGCTTGCGATGCTCGTGATTGATCAGCGAATAGTTCAATAGAAATGACCCGTTGGCGACTACGATCAACTGGCTAGTCTCGGCGCCGCTTTCGTAGTCGATCGGTGCGAAATAATTTCGCCGCGCGACGATTGTCTCCCCAGCGCCTGCCAATAGCACGCCGTCGTCGCCCGCGAATTTGTATCGCGAATACAGACTCAATATCAGCCCCAGTCGGATTGATGCCCACCGACCATGGCCCCGTGAACGTCGTAGCTCGCAGTGGCGGTTTAGCAATCTTTTGCTGCGTGAACCAACTGCACGACGCGCCATCGACTACCGCCATCCGCATGGAGTCGAACTGTTGCTCCGCCGCCAGCCGTTTGGCTTGCACCTGCGGCGCCTGTTCCAGTGGCGGCAGCGGCTGAATCTCGCGCCAATACGCCGGTGCTGCGTCATAATCGCGGCCCACATAAATTACCGTCCGTCCGGCACGGGCACCCAGCCAGTTTTCGAGCCATCCGATCGCCGGCCGACCAGGCGGCTGAAAGTCGTCCGGAAACCACACAATCACGTCGGCAGTTTCATGCAGTCCAGGCGAAAGCGACGACCGCGAGATCACCTGATGTCCGGCGTTCTCTAACATGTCGGCCAACACCCCCGTGCCGTTGACGCTCGCGCCCATACGGCTGCCGAATCGAGTCTCAATGTCCTCGCCACAGCCGCTCAAAAACATCACGGCCAAGATCGTCGCGAATTTGATTCGCCTCATGCAGCCTCCCGCTCTTGCTGAAGCCCGACCAGTTCCTGCGTCAGTCGCCAGCACTCCTCGAAACGCCCCGATGCTAGATCGTGCCCCCCAAAAAACACGTCCTCAAATGCCACGATTGTCGTGCTCAACATCGCCGCCAGGCCCGGGCGGCTTCGTACTTCGCGTAAGTACTGCCGGTTGGTCTTGCCCTTTGTCAGGTGGATAATCTGCGACCGATCAAGCTCCAGTAGTTGATGGCTGTAGAGCAGGATGATCGCGCGGTTGTAATCGCCGCGCTCCGCGGCCGCCCGCGCCGCCGTCCACGGATCGTGCACCGGTTCTTCCAGCTCAAACGGCAGCTCTTCCAGCCGATCGACGCTCGCTGGCGGCACAATCCGACCTGCCGTGACCGACTGGCTACGCCGTTTGTCGCGGTCCAGAAAAAACTTCACCGCCAGCGCGACGATCGCCAGCACCATTAGTCCGATCAAAATCCATCCGACCCAATCCCAAGTCGATCCTCCGCTCCCCGGCGAAATGTCGTTGACTGAGTCGGCGGTCGTTGCGTTCGAAGCCGCACCGGCCGCACGCTATCGTTCGACTCGTCATACCACGGGTAATTGGTCCATGAGTCGAGCGCTTTCGCGCCCGAGGCGACCTCCTCCTCCCCATCCACCGCCATCGCGGCGCCGGCCAGCGACAAGATGAGAATTGCAACGACGACCCCCAGCAATTGCGCACCATCGCCACCGCACATTGAATGCTAGCTGAGGCTTACCGCGATCGATCGTCATGATGGCTGTGCACTCGGCCGCAAAAGTCGCTCCGCCTCTGCACGAAGCACCAACTCCACTTCCCAGCCTTCGCGGCGAATCCGCAGGTCGAGATAGCTCAAGAATCTTACCACATTGAAGAACGCCGCCACCGTCCAGAGTGCGATTGGCAAGTGGATCGTGAACAACGTCGAATCGACTGTTTGCTGGTCGTGTGCCACGAACATGCGAATTTGCCACGTCGACAGCCACACGCCCAGCGTCATCAACGCTGCCAGACCCGCCACGATTAGCGTCCGCGCAAACAGATCGCCGCCATAGTTCTTGTGCAAGATCCTGGTCCGCTTGTAGGTAGAGTGAAGCCCGCGACTGGTGAACAGCGGGTTTCGCTCCAACAGGATTGTCTCGTTCACATAAGGCCAAAACGCATACGGCGCGATCCACAACAGCATCAGCACCGCCATGATCGGGAATCAAGCCGCGATGGAACCATCCCCAAAACAGCGCCTGCGGCATGAACAGAGTGCGCAGCAGCACCTGATAAAACAGCAACTGCGGCAGCGAATCGATCGCCTGCTGAAAGAGCCTCCGCGCGTCGAATCGCGAAAAAAACATTGCCTGTCCCAGTAGCAGCGTACTCAGCACAGACGCCAGCGGTACTTCGAACACCACCAGCATCACCATTCGCCACGAGTAGTTCCAATAATCACTCCCCTCAACGAGCGGCAAATCAGACAATAACCACCAGTTTAACAGTGCGAACGGGACGGCCCCCGCCAACGTGCACAGAAACAGCGGGCCCGCGTGCAGCCGAATCACCTTGAGCGACAGGTCGAGCACGTCCAGCAAGTCGCGCTCGCGGATCGCAATCCGCGTTTTGTCATATTGCATCGCGGCCCTCCCGCGGTTGACCGAGCACCACGAAGTAAAACATCAATAGCGCCGCCGATGCCACTGCAACGAGCGACTTGAACGAATACGGCAGACCCGACGGAGAAATCACGCCCTCCACAAACGCCGCCAGCGCAAACAATACAATCGCGGCGGCGATGGTGGGCATCGCTTCCCGACCCGTCGCGACCAGCGATTCCAGCCGCGAGCGGCCGCGCGTGTCGATCAACGAAAAGCCGAGCCGCATCCCCGCCGCCGCGCACAACACGATCGCCGTCAGCTCAAACGGCCCATGCGCGGTCACAAACGTGAAAAAATTGTCCCGCTGCGGTGTGCGGCTCATGAATCCAAACACCGCTCCCAAAAATGCCGCGTTGAAGATCGTCACCCCCAGCCCGCCGATGCCCGCCCCCAACAATCCGTAGGCAAAACACTCCAGCCCAATGCTGGTGTTGTGCTGGATGTAAAACGCCACCATTTGAATCGCCTCGTCCGGCGGCCGCTCGTCGAGCGGCTGGTCGTACATCTCCTGCATTTGCGACATCATGTCGGCGCCGACCAGGTTGCGAGCAAACTCGTCGCTCTCGTGCGCCATCACCATGGCCGCGATAAAAATCCCCCAGAAGATCACAAACGCCAGCCGCAGCGCGTTGTCGTGGTACAACCGCCGCGGAATCTTGCGAAACAGTTCGTCGCCCCAGGCGCGCACGTTGAATCGCCGCGACCGGTAAAGCTGGTTATGTGCCCGCGCCACAAGCTGATGCAAGAAGGCCACCGTCTCCGGCGGAAGCTGATATGCGTCGGCCAATGCCAGGTCGGCACACGCCGCGCGGTACAGCGAAGTGAACCGCGCAATCCCTGCGCCTCCCAACCGCCGACGCCGGCGTTTCTCCATGTCCAGGCAAAGCATCTCCAACTGCCGCCAGTTTTCGCGCCGCGATTCAAGTAGGTCAACGACTTTCATAATTCACAACCGGTTTACCGCGTCGTCACTATCGGCGCTCTGCGCCGCGCTCGAGGCCCCATCGTCATCGCTTCTACCGGCACGTTCGCTCGATCGCCAATGAACGACCGATAGTACAACGCACACAGAAGCAGGTCGTGGTCCAGCGTCGGTGCCAGGTTGTATTGCTCACACAAGGCCTGCCCCAGTCGTCGTGCAATCTCCATCCGCCGCTCGCGGCTAAATGCCCCCCGCCGCGAAACATATTTCGTCAGCGCCCGGCCAAGCGACCGCGACACCCGAATGTTCGGCGGCAATTCCTCACCCAACCGGATCGCCTCCGGCTCTTTGATCTGGAGCATGCCGGCGCGAAACGGTGCATCCTCGACAATCACCATCGTGCTGCACGCCAAATCGCCCAGCCGTTGGTACCGCTCGGTGAGCATCGGCACCACCAATCCCACCTGATACAGCGGTATCGGGATTGCCATCATCATCTGCGGGCCGTCGATCGAATACATGAAAAACGGCGCAGAATCGGCCGCCCGCAGAATATTTCGCAGAACGGCTTGCATCGCGTTGATCGGCTGTCCGTCCACCGTCACCACGCGGATCCCCATCATCCGCTTCCCCGGCGTCTGACCGTTCCAATAAGTTTCAAACAGACCGCCGTAGAACCACGACAGACCAAACCACGTGAGCACCAACACCGCGCCCGCGTAGTTGTCGGCGCCAACCGACCCAAACGACAGCGAGACGAACAGCACCGCCCCCAACATCATCAGAAAGCGAATCCCCAAATCCGCAACATACGCCGGCAATCGCCGAAACGGCCCCGCCTCGCGATACTGAAACGCGATGTTCTCGGGCGTCTGGACCTCGATTCGCGAATCGAGTTGCTTGACGCCTTCAACCATCGACTGCTCCAAAAAGGGGACGGGCTCCGAGCCACCATCCGACATGCCACATCAACAACTGCAGCGGCGAGGTGCCTGTCCCCTTTTTGATCCTCGACTTTGCCATCAGCTTCGACAATGACGACATGACTTGCATTATTCGCCCCCATGCTCAAACCCGCAAGTCGCTCTTTCCTCGCCCCGCGGCGTCCATTAAAACACAACCTCAAACAATGGGGGACGGCCTCTAAACTCCGATCGCGCCTTTGTCACACAGACGATCAAATCGGGCTCGTCATTCGACATTCGGGCTTGATTCGTCATTCGGGTTTCGTCATTCGGAATTGACTACCTTTGTGCTTGTCCCTTTCTAAATCATCACTCTCTCTCAATATCTATGGCATTAACACTTAAAGGCAAAGTCGCCGCCGTCACCGGCGGCGCCACCGGCATCGGCCGCGCAATCGCACATCGCCTCGCCGCCGCCGGCGCACAGGTCGCTCTTGGAGGTCGCCGTCACGATAAGCTTGCCGAAGCCGCAAAAGCCTTCGCCGGCACTCCCGCCATCGTCACGCTCGATTGCGACGTGACCAACCGCGAGAGCGTGCGGCGGTTCTTCTCCTGGCTCGTGCATCAGTTCGGCAAGATCGACATCCTCGTCAACGGCGCGGCGCAACATCCCCAATCGCACCATCGCCGACATGGAGCCCCACCAGTGGGACGAGCTGCTGGCCGTCAACGCCACCGGAGCATACAACTGCATCTACGCCGCGCTCCCTGCCATGCGACATCGCGGCGACGGCCTGATCATCAACATCTCTTCGCTCAGCGGGCTGCGCAAGCCGCCTCGGTGGCGTGGCCTACTGTGCGTCGAAGTTTGCGATGTCCGGTCTTGGGACCGCCGTCGGACTCGAAGAGGCCGGCAATGGCATCCGCGTCACGAACGTGCATCCCGGCGAGGTCGATACGCCGATCCTCGCGCAGCGAGCCAAGCCGGTGTCCGACGAGCACCGTGCGCGGATCCTCAAGCCCGAGGATGTCGCAGCCGCGGTGCTGATGATCGCCGAGCTGCCGCCGCGTGCCCACATTCCTGAGCTAGTTATCAAGCCCTCGTGGCAAGAATTCGCATAATACCCGTTTAAGCGTCGCGTCCTGGGTGGCTGTGCTTTGCGCACGCAAAACACAGTTCGTCATTCGACATTCGTCATTAATTCGTCATTCTGATTTCGTGATTCGGACTTTCAATCAATGCACACCAAGCCCGACTCCCTATCGCCGAATCTTGTGTCGGTTGAAACCTCCGGATCGGGAAAATGGATGGTCCTCCTCGCCGCGTTCCTCGGCTGGATGTTCGACGGCTTCGAGATGGGGCTGTTCCCATTGATCGGCGGCCCGGCGCTCGCGGAACTGCTGGGACCGTCGGCGGAAAAAGGGGAGACCGCCATCTGGTTTGGCGGAATCATCGCAGTCTTCCTCGTTGGCGCGGCGACCGGCGGCGTTCTGTTCGGCTGGCTGGGCGATCGCATCGGCCGCGTGCGCGCCATGTCGCTCAGCATTTTCACCTATGCGATCTTCACTGGCTTGTGCGGGTTCGCCACCGAGGCCTGGCATATCGCCATCCTCCGATTTATCGCCTCCCTCGGCATGGGGGGAGAATGGTCGCTCGGCGTGGCGCTCGTCAACGAAATCTGGCCGGGCAAATCGCGCGCGGTGATCGCCGGCTTGATCGGGGCTGCGGCGAACGTGGGGTTCCTGTTGGTGGCGCTATTGAGCATGGCGCTGGTCGGCTTCGTATCCGGTGTTGGCTCGATGTTGAGCGGCATGGGTGTCTCGGAACAGTGGATTGACCATTTACTGCGCAACTCGGCGTGGCGCTTCTTGATGATTTCAGGAGCGCTGCCGGCGTTGTTGATCTTTTTCATCCGAATGTTCGTGCCGGAATCCGAGAAATGGCGGCACGAACACGCGCGCGGAGCGACATCGCATTGGGCGAATCGAGATTTGTTAGGGGTTTTGGTCGGCTGCCTCGCATCGCTCGTGATCATTTGGGCCTGGATGCCCCGCGGGCCACATCCCGCAGTGGCGGGCATGATCACGATCGTGGGGCTCGCGGTGGCGCTGGTCGGCTACCTGTGGCCTGTGCGCGGCTATCTGGTCCGCGCGATTAATGCGGGCAGCTTGCGATCGTTTAGTGAGCGGCAAATCGTTGGGCGCATGGTCCTGGGCGCGGTGCTGGCCGGAGTGGCGCTCTTAGGCACGTGGGGCTCGGTTCAGTGGGCGCCGCGATGGGTCACCGAAGATTTGCTAAAGGAGCCGCTGCTCAAAGAACAACATCCGTTTGGAAAGGAATGGACGCAAATTTGGAGCGCGCTTGGCGCGATCGTCGGCACGATGATCGCGGCGATTTGCGCGGGCGCTTCGGGCGCAGGATCACTTTTGCTGTGCTTTGCGCCGGTTCGATCGCTGCCACACTTTACCTCTACCAAGGCAACAATCAGTACAACGCGCAATTCCTTGCGTCGGTGTTTCTGGTCGGGGCGCTCACCGCGTCCTTTTACGGCTTTTTCCCCTTGTATCTGCCCGAGCTTTTTCCAACGGCGATCCGAGCCACCGGCCAGGGGTTCTCCTATAACTTCGGACGCATTCTGGCCGCGATCGGCGGATTGCAGACAGCCAACCTCACGTCTCTCTTCGGCGGCAGCTTCGCCAAGGCCGGCTCGGTCGTGGCCGCGATCTATCTGGTCGGGATGGTGGTCGTCTGGCTGGGCCCCGAAACCAAAGGCAAGCCCCTGCCGGAGTAGGTCGCGTCTGCCGAACGCGATCGGGAAACCGATTGCAATGTTGCCGTGACAACAATTCCGCCACATTGCGTCAGCTAATCAGGCCCATTCATGGGCCTTCCTCAATACTAGGCGCACGAATTATTCAACGAAACCCCCACAGAATCGGCAACGAAAAACTTTTACCGTAGGGCCTGATCCACCGCCCCGGCACATGTGCCGACGAAGTCGCGCGGACTTCCACCAAAGAAATCATTTAGTCAGCATTGCAGCGGAACTCGAACGTGCTTGTTGGGTTCAATGAACGGTAAGCACGAACTCTGAAAAGAGCGTTTCTCGTGCTTTCTCGGTCGCGCAGCAGTTCCCCGACTGCGGCGCGACCATTTTTTCGCCGCGACCGGCCGCCCGAAGTGGGTGGCCTTTTGCCCGCCGTTCGGCTCAGGCGTCGAGTGGCGGGCCTTTTATTTTCATCCGTCCTGGAAACCTGCGTCGCAGGTGCGTGTTGAATCAATGGCGACGCTGTCCGGAACAGGCAATCCTACCGCCCAACGCCGTGCGACTTGACCCGGCGATGCTTGCGTGCGCCAATGCCATTGATCCACGAGCACTTGAACACAACGACGAAGCACGTAGAGAGAAGTTCAAAATGTCGATGCGTATTTCCATGGCCGCGTTTCTCGTGCTTTCGTGCACGAGCAAGGTAAATGCCGACGATAACTGGCCGCAATTTCGCGGCCCGGCAGCGCGCAGGCGTATCAGAAGCGAAGCAAGTTCCGACCGAATGGGCCAAAGATAAAAACATCGCCTGGCAGGTTGATCTGCCGGGAGTCGCCTGGTCACAACCGATCGTGTGGGGCGATAAAATCTTTGTCACGACGGCGATTACCGAGAACCAGCAAAAGCCCCGCGCCGGCGGCGGCGGCTTCGGTGGACCAGGCGGTCCGGGTGGCGGGCGGCGCGGAGGCTTTGGGCCTCCGGACGGTGGCTTCGGTCCCGACGGGCTACCACGCGGCCCACGCGACGATGCACCAGAACGAGAACAACCTCGCGAGCCTGCGCAAAAGGATGACACGGCACAAGAAAAGGCTCCACCGCAACGCGACGCGGGCGACCGCCCCGGCGAGGGAGGAGGACCCCGGCGCGGTGGCTTTGGACCGGGCGGACCCGGCCGCGGCGGACGCGGTGGTTTTGGACCCGGCGGAATGGGCGGCGGCGAGCCGCCGAATGCGATCTATCAATGGAAAGTGCTTTGCCTGGATGCGGCGAACGGCAACGTGGTGTGGGAGCGTTTGCGCATGAAGGAAAACCGCGCGTGGCGATTCAGCCTTCTAACAGCTACGCCACGGAGACGCCAATCACCGACGGCGAGCGCGTGTACGCATACTTTGGTATGACCGGTGTGTTCGCGTTCGACATGGAAGGCAGCCCGCTTTGGAAAAAAGACCTCGGGTCGTATCGCATCGGATTTGGACCGGGTAGTTCGCCCGCGTTTGATGGCGAGCGATTGTTTGTGCAATGCGACAACGACGAGAAATCGTTCCTTGTCGCGCTCGATAAGAAAACCGGCGACGAGGTGTGGCGAGTCGATCGCGACGAAAAAGGAAACTGGGCGACGCCATATGTGTGGAAGAACAAGCAGCGCACGGAACTGGTGACTGCCGGCAACACCACTGTTCGATCGTACGATCCGCGGGATGGCAAGCTGCTTTGGGAGTTGAAAAACGGCAGCGCGGGCGGATTTGGCGCGAACGCCAAAGCCACGCCCGTGGGTAACGATGAGCTGCTGTTCGTAGGTTTTGCTACGATGCAACCGGGACCGCTGATGGCGGTCCGTACCAGCGCCGAAGGGGACATCTCGCTTCGCGGCACCGATAAATCGAACGAATACATCGCCTGGACTGTTCAGCAAGCCGGCCCGCCAATGGCGTCTGCGTTACTCTACGAAGACTCGCTATACGTCCTTGGCGACCGTGGAGGCATTCTCAGTAGCTACGACGCCAAGACTGGCACACGGCACTATCGAGAGCGGCTGCCGGAGGCGCGTGGCTTTACTTCGTCGCCGTGGGCCGCCGACGGCAATGTGTACTGCCTGGACGAGGACGGGCGCACGTTTGTTGTTGCCGCCGGACCGGAGTTCAAGCTGTTAGGCACTAACAAGCTCGACGACATGTTTTGGTCGTCGGTGGCAATTACTGGTAAAAAGCTGCTCCTTCGAGGCGCGGAAAGCCTGTACTGCATTGCAGCGAAGTGATACTGCAAGCAAGAATCGGCTCCGTCAGACGCCGATCCGCCGATTTGCGGGGCTCGATTCGCACGAGTCATTTCCGAATGACGACACGCCTTAAAACCGCGATCGCACTTTGCGTCGTTATCGCCGTGACGGCCGTGTCGCTGGCGCAGTTTCCGCGGACGTCGGCCTCGCACGTACGATGATGGCCCGCTCGAACGCGGCAACATCCCGACCTGGTCGGTGGACGAGCACTTCCGCGGCGACCTTTTCACCTTCGTGCGAATCCGGTACCGCTCAACCTACGAGCGCCAAAGCCTGGCATGGTACACGGACTATCCGGATGCGGATTTGAACCTGTCCTACCGACTTCAGCAGTTGACCACGCTAAAGGTCAATCCAGAACCGAAGGTCATCGAGATCAGCGATCCCGAACTCTTGGACTACCCATGGGCTTTCATGAGCGGCGTCGGAAACATCGTGCTCGATGAACAGGAAGCAGAATCGCTGCGGCACTATCTTCTCAACGGCGGATTCTTGATGGTGGATGATTTTTGGGGCGAGGCACAGTGGGCGAACTTTTACCACGCCATCAAGCAAGTATTTCCGGACCGCGAGCCCGTTGACCTGCCGCGCAGCCACCCCATCTTTCATTGCCTTTATGATCTACCCCGACGATCGTCCCTTGCAGACGACCAACGTTGGCTTTGCCGTCAGGAATCGAAGCCGAGGAATTACCTGGGAAATGGCCGACGCTCGTGAAGTTCACTTCCGCGCCGTCTTCGATGACAAAGATCGCATGATGGTGATGATCTGCCACAACACGGACACCGGCGACGGCTGGGAAGAAGAGGGCACCGACGCCTGGTTCTTTAAGGAGTTCTCCGAGAACAAGTGCTATCCGCTTGGGTTCAACATTGTCTACTATGCGATGACGCACTGACGGATGCGGATCGAAGAGCACTCGCACCCTGCCATTTCCGTGGGTTGCGATACAGTACCTTCGCGAGCAGGTCCGGCGAGCCGGCTTCGCCGCCGCGATCGTAATGCCACTGTCGATGCGTCGGCGCCCACCGCTCCTCCAGCGGCCACGGATCGAACGGATCGAAACCAAGTGCGCTCGCCAGCTTTGTGGAATCCAGTGTCACGTTGCCGGCTCGCGGCGGGATCGGTCCCGCCTCGAGCCGCGGGCAGCCAATCAGCAAATCGGGATCGTAACCGCCCACGCGGTTGATTACCTGAGCGATCTCGTACAAGCTCAGCCGCCGCGGCCCGCCGGCGTGGTACAAGCCGGCGAGATCGCTCGCGAGCACGGCCTGGCATGCCTCGTTCAAGCAGTCGACATACGTCGGCGTGCGAACCTCGTCGAAGTACAATGTCGCCGGACGGTGCTTCTTGAACCGCGACTGAATCCAGTCGATCGCCCCCGCATGGCCGTTGAAGCTCACGCCCATCGGCAGCGAGATCCGCAGCACGCACGCTCGCGGATCGGCCGCGAGGATCAGCCGCTCGGCGGCCGCCATTGTTTTTCCGTACTCGGTCACCGGGTCGGTTGGATCGCGCTCGAACGTGCCCGCCGCGCTCCGAGTCCCGAAAACACCAAGTCGATCGACAGGTGCACCAGCCGCACGTCGCGGCCATCGATAACTTCCAGCAGGTTCCGCGGGCCTTCGACGTTGATCCGCCAGGCCATTTCCGGATCGAACTCGCAGCTCTTGAGTCGCAGATTTCCGGCGCAGTCCAGCACAGCGCGGAACTGGTGCTTGTCGAAGAGTGCCGAGAGTGTGTCGCGGTCCTCGGCGTCGCACACGGTAACCCCCGGCCCGCTTAGCCGCCAGTTATCGCGTCTGGCGAATGCCGACGACCGCGTTGCCAAACTGCCGGCGGAAATACGGCAGCGCGTTGTAACCCGCGACTCCGGAGATCCCGGTAATCAACAGTGGCAGGAGCGGATCGGGAAGGTAACGGGTGCGGTCATGCATCGCCACTATCGTAGACGACCCACGTGGCGTTCCGAAGGGCAGCCGGCGAAGAACAGAAACAAAGCGAACCGGCCCAAACGGACCGGCTCGCGTTACTCGACTGGACGTGTCTGCCATTTAGCAAGACATCGATCGTGCGGCTTACTTTCGGCGACGCACGAGGCCGATCAACCCGGCAATGCCAAACAACGCCAGTACATAGGTCGAAGGCTCGGGTATGAGCTGCCAGCCCTGGTTGGCTTCTGTGCCAAGACTTGTCGAGAGCGGCGCAAAGCTCGCATCGAACCCGGTCGCGGTCTTGTCGCCGAGGGCATACCAGGTTTCCTGGTCGGCGCCGCCGCCACCTTCAAACATGAGCGACTCGAAACCGTAGGTTCCCTCCAGCAGTGTGATGAGGCCGAAGGCGTTGGTGTTTCCGGTGAAGTAATCGGCGGTCAGCGACATATCGCCGCCGACATCGACCAGTGCGGCAACGCCGTCGCCGGAAAAGTCGTTTGCCGCGGTAAAGTCCTGGCCCAAGACGCGGAACTGATGGCCATCGTCGGAGAGCAAGCCGAACGTGAGGGTGATCGACTCGCCCGGCGTGGCGTCACCGTCGTCAAGCAAGAAATTGCCCGTGATCAAGCTGGCGAACTCATCGGCCGGGGTGCCGGCGGGGAAGCCCACGGGTTGACCATCGCCCACGCGAGCAATGGTTGTCGAGCCGCTGTTCAGAGGACCCGCGGCCATTAACGCCCGAGCTTCGGCGATGTTGTTGGCGGTGAGGCCGCCGTTTTCAGCGACCGTCGTCACCGTTGCAGGCCCAGTCAGTCTCACGGTGTTTGGAATAAATGGCGTGCTGCCGCCAGCGCCCAGAGGGAGCCAAGTCGTCGGCGAGGCACCCGTTCCGGTCGTTACCTCGTAAAACGATCCACCGCCCCCTTCCCAGTTGATGAATTCGACATCGTACTCGCCCGCGGCCAGGGTAATCACACCACGCGCATTCGGTATCGCCGGTCCCGGCATAATAGAACATCGTGGAGGGATCCATCGGGTCGATTCCACGGTTCGCATCGCCGCCATTGATGGAGGTAAACGTTTGCCCGGGAATACGGAGCGCAAAGCCGTCGTCGGCACGCACTTGCACGGTGTAGGTGCCGGCGGCCGGCACGCGCACTCGGCCTTTGGCGATGGTGACGATGTCGTTGTCGTCGGCCGTTGTATCGGTCAGATAGGGAAGCGGCGGCGAAGAAATGATCGGCCCGCCATTAGGATTTGGCTGCGGATCGGTGACATCGAGGATCGCGTGCTGACCGTCGGTGAACGTTCCCGCTCCCGAGGTTGCCTTTTGGATTGCATCGATGATGTTCGCCGAACCGGGCAGGCCCTTGATTTCTCGGATACCAAAACCGCTGGCAGTGCCGCTTGGTCCCGGAAGCGTACCGGGAGCAGGGAGGAATGTTGCGGTGCGAATGCCCGGTGCCGGTCCCGGAAGTCCGGTGGGCCATTCAACAGCGTACCGGAACGACGGCCCAGCCGACTCGTCGAGCGAAGAACCAGGAACAATAACGGGTACGATGGGATCGTCCACGCCGTATCCGCTCTTGTTGTCGTTCCACATTCCGTCACCGCGGATATGTGCCGCATCTTCGCCGGTGGAATCGTTCGGCTCGCCGCCGCCAAAGTTCTGGTACGTAAACGGTTCGCCGCTGGTCCAAGCCCAGCCGGTGGTCGTGGAAGTGCCCGCCTCTGATGCGCCCGGAGCAGCACCTTCGCGGTCCGTCAGACCGATCCAGGTATCCGTGCGGCCGGTCAAATTCCAAATCATGGTGTTCTCGACCGCATCGTTGATGCTGACGAGCCGGCCCGGCACCAAGCCAGTGACGGGATCGACCGTGGCGTTCGCGGCCGTGCTTGCACCTTTGAACGTGAGACCGCCGCTCTCGAAGCGATAGATGTTCCACGTTCCACCGGGTCCGGTGGGAGCTTGGAACGTGTACGAGCTTTGCGCGAGCGCAGTTGCCGAAGCGCCGAAGCCGAGCGCTGCGATTGCAAGGATGCGAACCAACAGTTGTTTGCGGTTCATCAGGACGGGCCCTTCTTGAGAAGTAAAACAAGGATGTCAATCTGGCAGCAGTCGGTCCATGACGATTCGCGTCAGCCAAGGCGCCGGCACGTTTGGACGAGCACTGCCGTTAAGACTGGCCGACGTCTGCACCGCCGGCGACGTGAGCCGCCTGACTTAACCCTAACGAAAAACGCATATCTCGCAACGAATTGGCGCATATTCGGTACTTGTGGAGTTACGCAAGAATTTCTGATTGCCTCTAAACCGATGCACAATCGCGTTGGTGTAAGTCGTTAGCTGTCCGCGAATTAACCGCGTTTGGAAGTTACGCTGCTACAAACCCTTCTATCCGCAAAATCGTTAAGGTCAAAAAGGCCTTCGACCCGATGAAATGAACGACGCGGGGGCTGTCGCAGGGAATCGCTGCGCATGAACACCATCTCGGGGCTGCTCGGCGCCGGTGCTATCACCCGCGGCGTTGGCCAAGTTCTGGCCGCTGCGCGCGGCGCGAATCCTTCGGCGGCTGGTCGCATCAACGCAAAAAGCGACCGCGACACTCTCGAGATCTCGCCCGAGGCCGAGGCTCAATTGGCTGCCGCCGCTCGATCGCCGACGAGCGTTCGTCTCGACGAAGTCCGCGCTGAATATGAAACCGGACTACGCGAGCTGGAGCAGCGACTTGTCGGGCTCATCAAGGAAGCTGACATAGAGATCGGCGATGGGTTTCGAGCTCGAGACAACTGCAAATGGCCGTGTAGCAGTCGTCGGGCATCACGCGCAAGGATGAGATTGAGCAACTGTTTGCCAATCACGCCGACCTGCGCGATCTCGTCAAGCGGCTCGATCAGCAATCGCGACTCTTATCTCGAGCACAGGGCGGCGCGCATTCCCACGCAACAGCAAAGCGTCGTCGCCGAACACCCTCGAATGCGGCTCACGATGTCCGCCACCGGTTTACAGGCGAATTCGAACTAGGCGGCTGGATTTCGGCATAGCGATTGCATTTCTCTTAGTCGGATTTTGACTACCACCTCTAATCAAGGGAGATGTGTCATGGCGGGAAAGTCTGACGAAATGAAGGGCCGAGTCAAGGAAGCCGCCGGCGCGTTGACAGGCGACAAAAAGCTGAAGCAAGATGGGAAAATCGATCAAGCTGCAGGCAAGACCAAGCAAGCAGCAGCACGAGCGGTTGATAAAGTGAAGAACGCGGTGAAGCGAAAATAACCGACGCCTTGGGCGGACAAATAAAGCGGCCACGCCGCCAATTCGGTTCGCGCAATATAAAAGCCAGGCTTCATGAGAAGCCTGGCTTTTGCTGATTCAGGCCCACAACCGGCACACAGGGCAGGTACCAGTTGTGAACTCGATTCGTGCTAGGCTCGGGCGCTGACCACCGGGAAACGGTTGATCTTCCGAGCGCCTTGGGTTCCAGCCGGCGGCGGGGGCGGCGCTAGCAGGCGCAGCCTCATGTCCAACGGGCGGAGCGGTCATAACCGGAGCGCCACCAGCACAAGTTGGCGCACAGGGCGGAGCACACTCGACTGCGGCCGGAGCCGGGCAAGCGCAGCTCGGCGGGCACGCCGGAGCACACTGCTCGACACCGCAGCAAGCCGGTGGGCCATCGCAGCCGCAGCAGCGATGACGACGGTGACGGCGGTGATGCCGACGGCCATGACAGCCACAGCAATCGTGTCCGCCACCACAATCGCAACCACCTCCGCAGTCGCCCGCGCAGCCGTGGCAGCCGTGACCGGCCACGGCCTTGCTCTCACCGCCCACTAGGGCGATGCCGACCACCGCGAAGAAAATCGCGATGCCTAAGATCAATGCACGATTCATCCTCGAATCCTCCAATACAGTAGCTTGGCGTAACAGGTTCACGTTGCCGTCGTTCTCTGGGTCCCACGCTTGCCGACGGCAACCAAACGCGAGAGAAACTGTCTTTTCCCATGCAAGCGACTCGACGGCGGCTACCCACAAGACTGCCCTGTAAGCCTTGCGGGTTGCGTAAGACGTGCCGATTGCACAGGCTAGGACGCTAAGTTATCAACTGGGAGTTGGATGTCAAGGCACTGGCGGGCTAATTTGAGGGACGTTGGGATACTGGGTGCCTTGCGGGGGATTTGCAATAAATGTAGCGTGCAAATCCGTGTGCGGCTAGAGTTCCGCAAAGAAAAAGACCGTGGCAGATCGCCACGGTCTCGTAATCCAGTGTGACGCTAAACCTAAGTGACACAATGAGTTTGTGATACTCGCTGCGTCGCTAGATGGTCCCGGGCGTGAGGAAGGCCACAGTTATTGTTTGACCGTTTTGGTCGGCTCGGCGCCTCTTCGCCTCAAGTGCAGTCGCGTCGTCCGCCGTCGAGTTGGCCTGAGCTCGGCGGATGATCTCCGCCTCAACGAGCTCCATCTTTCGATCCATGTCGTCCTGGTCCTCGAAGTTGTACAGGACCGGCGGCTGGTCTTCGAAGACCTTCATCAACACACCCGCCACTCGCCATCCACCGGTTTGCTGGCGGAGAAACCAGAGAACGTCGTAGTCGGCCGTCTGCCCTTCACCGTCCGTATCGCTGATCTTGCATTCGACGTGTGCGCCGTCCTTGGCTTCGGAAACGTACTCCGCCGGACCCACCTGGAAGACCATCGTTTTGCTGCCGGGTGGCGAGACGGCTTTGCCGGTGCGGTCCGCCTCCTCGCGCGCCTTATCCGTGAGCAATGCGGCGGCCCGCGTGTCGTCGCCGGTTTTGAAAGCCAGCATGAACTCGTGGATCGCCTTTTCCGGGGTGCTGGTGGTTGCATCGACCTCAGCGGGAGTGCCGCTGTCGGTGTTTCCGCAGCCCGAAAGCACCATGAAAACCGGCACCACCCACGCGAACCAATGGCAACGTCGCATCGAGTTATCTCCCAAAGGACCGAGCCGACCGAGGGCGAGAATGAGGGGGCAGAGTGTTGCAAGCGACGTTAGCCGGGTCAAGGTCAGCCGATCGATTGGCGACGGAGGTGCTAGCTACAATCGCGGTAGGCTCTCCGGTTGGCTAAACTAGGGAGATACCGACTTGTCGAACCGGAAAGGCTGCTGCCATGTCTCCCGTCACGTCTTGTCCGCGGTGTGCTGCGAGAGTTTCTTTGCCGGTGTCGGCCCCGAGTGAGTCCAGAGTTCGCTGCCCGTTGTGTGGCGGGGAGTATCGTCTGCAAGAGGCAATCGAGTACATTCCGCCAGCGCTGGTGCTGATCGATGAACCGGCCAGTGGTGAACCGCGTGGCGCAAGCTGGATGGCGGCGGCAAGCATTGCTGACACGACGCAGACGGAAGCGACGAGCGGCGCGGCAGCGATGAGCGGCGCTACGATGGCGTCGGACAATGCGCGCACCGACGAAGGAGATGCAATCCACTTCGACGATTCGCTGCTCTTAGACGAGACCTCGACCGATATCGACCTGGACACGGCCGACACGAGCGGATCGGGAGCGATGATCGGATCGAGCAAAGCGGCGGGGGGCATGCCCGACGCCGGAGAACCAGGATCGACGCGAGCGGCCGGTGGTGAAGACTTCTTTGACAACTTCGTGAGCGACGAATCGCCAGCGTCGTCCCCTGAGTCGCTCGCCGACGATGATTTCCGTCTCACGCCACCTGAAGAGCGACCATCTTTTGCCGCCGCTGACGATGTAAGCGACGGCGCCACCGCCATCGCGACCGCGCCACCTAGAACGACTCGAAAGAGTCATCCGCTCTTGATGCTGGTGGGCGTCGTCGGTGGAGGCCTGAGCGGAATCGTGCTTGGCTACGCGATATTGATGTGGGCGTTCGGCAAGGATCCGGCCGGCGTGGCCAAGACCTTGCCGGACTTTCTTGTGCCGTCATCGCTACAGCGTTCAACAACGGTGGCGCAGGGCAACCAACCAACGACAAACGACCAGGGTATTGCGGACACGACGTTTTCGCCGTTTGGCGGCGAAGCAACTGACAGTGGTGGCGTCGCCGGTACCGAGGCCGCGAAGGCCGATGCAGGCGATCCGTTGACGACGACGGATGCGGCCCAAGGAGAGCCGACGTCGGACACGGCCAAGCGCGATCCATTCGACGCAATCGACGATCCGTCCATGAAAAAGAGCGATCCGTTTGGAGTTGTCGATGATCCGCTGAAGAAGAAGGCGGACGAAGATAAGGGGAGCGAACAACCGGGCACGCAAAGATCCATTCGACAGCTTGACCGCGCCGTCGGCGCCGACCAAATCGGACATCAGCGATCCGTTCGGCGCACCGCCGGCGATAACTACGCCCGCGAAGGCGGACGAAACACCGGCGGAACCATCCAAGTCAGACGAGACGAAGTCCGAGCCAGCCAAGAACGACGAATCGAAGATCGATGACACAAAGTCCGACGAGCCGAAGTCAGATCAACAAGATAACGCCAACGCGGTTTCGCCGCGCCCTACGACGTCGCGCTATCCGGCTGAGGTGGGCATCGTAGGTCTGCAGGTCGAGAAGCGCGCGACGGACGCAGAAGTGCAGCAAGCGATCGAAGCCGCAAAGGAATCGACCGCGGCGGCGCTGGCTCTGCCCGCCGATGCTCCGCAGGCTGACAAGAACCGCGCCAATGGCCCGCACTACGTGAACCTGACCAAGGTGGCCGACGCAATTACGACGCTTGAAGTGCAATCGAATCAAGATGCCACCGGCGGCGAATTGGCTGTGCAAGTGCGAAAGACAGTCGAAGCGGCAGTCCTCGAAGCCGTACCCAGTCAGGCGAAGTTTGATGAGCTGGGAAAGCTGTCGGGGTACTTTTATTCCTCGAACGCAGCGAAGGCGGGGATCGTCATTGCCGGCGACGTCAAGGAAGTGAAGCAGACCGGCGAACTGTTTGAATCCATCGTCGAAACGCCGGGCAACAAGGTGGCGGTTACGATCGTGTCTCCGATGAAGTTGTCGGAAGAACCGGATCGCCAAGTGGTCGTCATGGGGCGAATTGTTGATGATCCGGCATCGATCCGGGGATACAAGGGCTCGGCCAAGCGACCGGTGTGGTCTGTGTTTGCGGTCCAACCAAAGTTAGCGGGCGAGCGGTAGGTCACCGTTCCGGCTACGGCCCAGATAGCAGATAGCCTATCTGTCGGCCGCTGGCGCTTGATTTGTGTCATTTGCGCGGCTAGAATCGGCCGATGATTGAGACTGAGTCTCAATTACTTTCACTAGAGACCGATGGCGTCCGATGGCCGATTTGGTGCCCATCCATTTCCTGCGGGCAGGCGAAAGCTGCCGCGTCGCCCAAATCCTTGGCTGTGCCGAGCATGTGCAGCGAGTCAAGGAAATGGGCATTTGCGACGGCTGCGCGATCGAGATCGTGCGTAGCGGCTCTCCGTGCATCGTTCGGCTCGGGTCACAGACGCTGTGCCTTCGCACCAGCGAACTATTGAGCGTGCTGGTCCGCCCCGGAGTCGCCGCGTGACCCTTGCCGAGCTGGCGATTGGTGGGCGCGGCCGCGTTGTGCGAGTGAACGGCAACGACGAGATTTCGCTTCGCTTGTTGGAAATGGGACTCACGCCTGGCACGACGATCGAAATGATCGGCGCCGCGCCAATGGGGGATCCGGTGGAGTTGGAGCTGCGCGGTTATCACCTCAGCGTGCGCAAAGGCGAAGCTGCTCGCGTCTTGATTGAACTGTGTTGAAGCATGTCTGTCGCAACCAGCCAACGAGTTGTCACGGTTGCACTGGTCGGCAACCCAAACACCGGCAAGAGCACTCTCTTTTCGGCCCTGGCTGGAGTGCGACAGCGGACCGGCAATTACCCCGGCGTCACGGTCGAAAAGAAGCTCGGCCAGATGCAGCATGCGGGGCAAACTTTTTCGCTCGTCGATCTTCCCGGCACGTACAGTTTGGCCCCGCGTTCGCCGGACGAGATGGTGGCAGTAGACGTGCTCTTGGGGCGTCGAGCCGATGTGCCGCCGCCCGACGCAGTGCTTTGCATCGTAGATGCGAGCAACCTGGAGCGGAATCTGTATCTGGTGAGCCAGGTGTTGGCGCTGGGGCTGCCGACGGTCGTGGCGCTCAACATGGTCGACGTCGCGGCGGAGCGCCGACTGACGATTGATGTGCCGCTGTTGAGCCGTCGGCTCGGCGTGCCGGTCGTGGAGGTGCAGGCGAATCAAAAACGCGGAGTGGCGCAGCTCAAGGAGGCGCTGACTCTCGTTTCTCGCGGCGCAAAGCGCGACGCCACGCCCACGCCTTTCCCGGCGCCGTTTGCGGCTGAAGTTGACGATCTGACTTCGACGTTGTTCGATCACACCGGTCAGGTCATGCCGCGATATTTGGTCGAACGTCTGTTGCTGGACACCAGCGGATACCTCCAGCGCACGATTGTCACATCAGAGAACGGTGAGCTCGCGCGGAGGCTCTCGGCCGCGCGCGAGCGTTTGACCGCCGCCGATTGCCACGTGCCGGCGGTTGAGGCGATGGCTCGCTACGAGTGGGTGGGGCGCGTGCTGGAAGGCGTGGTGACACGCCCAGCCCAACGACCAATTTCGTTGAGCGACCGACTCGATCACGTGCTCACGCACAAAGTTTGGGGCACGCTAGTATTTGCCACCGTCATGCTTCTGCTGTTTTCGTCAATCTTCGTTGTCGCCGACAAGCCGATGGGCTGGATCGACAGCGGCGTCGAAGCGGTCAAAGAGTGGGTTAGCGCGTCGATGGGCGAGGGGGCGCTGCGATCGCTTCTGGTCGATGGTGTGCTGGGCGGCGTGGGCGCGGTGGTTGTATTCTTGCCGCAAATCCTGATTCTGTTCGCGTTCATCGCCGTGCTGGAAGATTGCGGATACATGGCCCGTGCGGCGTACTTGATGGATAAGATGATGGTCCGCGTGGGGTTGAGTGGTAAGTCGTTCATTCCGCTGTTGTCGTCGTTCGCCTGTGCGATTCCGGGAGTGATGGCGACGCGCGTGATCGAGAATCGACGCGACCGGCTGACGACGATCCTAGTGGCGCCGTTGATGAGCTGCTCGGCGCGGCTGCCGGTTTACACCTTGTTGATTGGCGCGTTCATTCCGCACAAGCGATACCTGGGCGGCGTGCTCGGGCTGCAGGGGCTGACGTTGTTTGCAATGTACAGTGTGGGGATCGTTGCGGCGGTCGTGGTGGCGTTGCTTCTGAAGCGCACACTGTTGCGCGGGCCAACACCAGCGTTCGTGATGGAGCTGCCGGCGTATAAGCTCCCGTCGCTGCCGATCGTATTGCACCGCATGCTGGAACGCGGCTGGGCGTTTATTCGGCGGGCTGGCACCCTCATTTTTGCGGTGACCATCGTGATCTGGGCGTTGCTGTATTACCCACAACGGCCAGAGGCGGTCGAACAATCGCTGGCGAATCGACAAGCCTCGCTCGCGGCGTCGCTGGCGTCGCCTGAATTGAGCGAGGGCGAGCGCGAGAACCTGGAGCAAGAGCTGGCGGCCTTCGATTCCGCTGGAGAGCGCGAAAAACTCGCGCAGGGAGAATCGCAGCGCCAAAGCTACTTGGGTCGGATGGGGCGGTGGGTCGAGCCCGCCGTGCAACCGCTCGGTTGGGATTGGCGCGTGGGCTGTGCGGTGATCGCGTCGTTTCCAGCGCGTGAGGTGGTGCTGGGGACACTGGGGGTGATTTACAATCTGGGCGATGTAGACTTTGAAGAGGATTCCGGTCAGACGGAGTTGCAGTCGCAGTTGCGGCGCACGACCTGGGACGGGACGAATACTCCGGTGTTCAACATACCGGTGGCATTGTCGCTGATGGTGTTTTTCGCATTGTGTGCGCAGTGCGCTGCGACGCTGGCGGTCATCAAACGGGAAACGAACAGTTGGCGCTGGCCGCTCTTTACGTTTGCCTATATGACGGGGCTGGCGTATGTGGCGGCGCTGGTGACGTATCAAGTGGGGATGTTGTTTGCGTGAGTGGTAAGTGAAATGGTCTCAAACTGGCAAGACATTACGGCGCTATTCGTTGTGGTGATTGCCGCCGCGTATCTGGTTTGGCGCGGCTGGCTTGTCTTGAGGCGCCGGCGGGCCGGGTGCGGCGCCTGTTCGACGTGTCCGTCCGACGAGTCGAGCGGCAAGCCGCTGGTGACAATCGAGTTATCTCGGCACGCGAAACGCTAGCCCTGGAATCCGGCCGGATTTCCCGTGCTTTTCACGCTTGCGGTGTTTTCACCGGCTTGGCTCTGCGCTCGCGGGAAATAGCAGTAGAATGATTAGTTCGGCTTCACGGACGACATGCTACTCTCAACGGACACGCACTGCGGCATGCCTGCATCGGATATTGTCATCAAAGGCGCGCGGGAGCATAACCTCCGCTCGGTCGATCTTGCGCTCCCTCGCAATAAATTGATCTGCCTGACCGGTGTCTCGGGTTCGGGCAAAAGCTCACTGGCCTTCGACACGCTGTACGCCGAAGGGCAGCGGCGCTACGTCGAAAGCCTGTCCAGCTTCGCTCGGCAGTTCCTCGGGCAGATGCCGAAGCCCGACGTCGAGCACATCTCGGGGTTAAGTCCCTCGATTTCAATCTCGCAAAAGTCGAGCGGTCAGAACCCACGCTCGACCGTGGGCACGATCACCGAAATCTACGACTACCTGCGCGTGCTTTACGCGCGAGTGGGGCAGGGTCACTGCCCCAAGTGCCGACGAGAGATCACCGCACAGTCGAGCGAGGAGATTATCGAGCGGATCATGCAGTTGGCGGCCGGCACAAAATTCCTCGTGCTCGCTCCGTTGATTCGCGGACAGAAAGGCGAATATCGCGATCTCTTCGACGACCTTTTGAAACAAGGTTTCAGCCGCGCGCGAGCCGACGGCGCCGTCGTTCAATTGTCCGACGATCTAAAGTTGGACCGGCAGATGCGGCACGACATCGAGGTGGTGATCGACCGGCTGACGATGAGCGCGGGCATCCGCAGCCGGCTGGCCGAAGCCGTCGAGCTGGCGCTTCGGTTGGGGCAGGGGACGCTGATCGTGACGCCGGAGTTGCTCATCAATCCAGAAAGTGCGCCCGCGGCCGAAGAAGTAAATGGCGACGGCGAACAGGATTGTTCGGCGAAGCCCGGCGTCAAAGCGGGAAAATCGCCGCGCAAAAAGAAGCGAGCCGGCGCGACCAACGACTCGGACCTCGTATTTTCGTCGCAGTACGCCTGCACGCATTGCGGGCTGAGCTTCGAGCCGCCGTCGCCGCAGTTGTTCAGCTTCAACAGCCCACAAGGTATGTGCCCGCAGTGTGACGGATTGGGCGACATCTACGGCATCGACCCCGATCTGTTGATTCCCGACAAGACCAAGTCGTTCAAGGATGGCGCGATTGAGTTAGTCGGTGCGTGGAAGGAAATGGGGCGTTGGCGTCGGCACATTTATCAAGGCGTCGCCGACACGATGGAGCGCAAGCTGGGCATCGATCAAGGGACGATGTTGGAGTCGCCGTGGGGCCGGTTGGACGATGAACTTCAGCGCGTGTGGTTATGGGGCACGGCGGGCGAGCACATCACGTTCACCTGGCGCGGCGGCAACTCGCCGCAGAAATACGGCGGAAAATACGAGGGGATCATCCCGCAGCTCTTGAGCCGATATCGCCAGAGCGAAAACGCGATGCATCGCCGTCAGCTCGAGAAGTACATGAAGGTGGCGCCGTGCGGCGCCTGTGGTGGCGCACGGCTAAAGGAGCAAGCGCGGGCGATCACGCTGACGACTGCGAATCCGAGATTCGCTGAGAATCCTGCGAGATCGCTGCCCGAGGTTTGCCAGCTCGCGGTGTCCGACGCCGCCGAGTTCTTCAGCGAGTTACGACTGAATGCGACCGGGCAAACGATTGCGGGCGAAGTCCTGAAGGAAATCCGCGGGCGGCTGGGGTTTTTGGTCAATGTGGGATTGGAGTACCTGTCGCTGGATCGAACAGCGCCGACACTCTCGGGAGGTGAGTCGCAGCGCATTCGCCTCGCTGGCCAAATTGGCTGCGGCCTGGTAGGCGTGCTCTACATCCTTGACGAACCATCGATCGGCCTGCATCCGCGGGACAACGACAAGCTGCTGGACACGCTAACGCAGCTTCGCGACAAGGGGAACACGGTCGTCGTCGTCGAACACGATGAAGATACGATGCGCGCTGCGGACATGATCATCGATTTCGGACCTGGACCGGGTGTGCGCGGCGGCGAGGTCGTTGCCATGGGACCTGCCGACAAGATTGCCAGGACGGCCAAGTCGCTCACTGGGCAATACCTGGCTGGGAAAAAGAAGATCGAGATTCCACAAAAACGCCGGTTACCGAATGGCAAGATGCTACGCATCGTCGGCGCGCGGCACAACAATCTAAAAAACGTCGATGTGGAGATCCCGCTGGGTACGTTCGTGTGCGTGACCGGCGTTTCTGGCTCGGGCAAAAGCTCTCTGGTGAGCGACATTCTGGTCGAGGCGCTGCGCCGCGACCTGAACTTCGGTGAGGGAACCCCGGGCGAGCACGACCGCATCGAGGGTTTGAAGGAGTTGGACAAGCTGATCGCGATTGACCAATCGCCGATCGGCCGCACGCCGCGGAGCAACCCGGCCACTTACATTAAGCTGTTCGACGACATTCGCAGCCTGTTCGTGAAGTTGCCGGAATCGAAGACGCGCGGATATAAGGCGGGACGGTTCAGCTTCAACGTGTCCGGTGGGCGTTGCGAAGCTTGCGAGGGGAACGGCAGCACGCGGCTGGAAATGGACTTCCTGGCCGACGTTTGGGTGAAGTGCCCAGTATGCGAAGGCCACCGTTTTAACCGCGAGACGCTTCAGGTGCGCTTCAAGGGCAAGAATATCTCCGATGTGCTCGAGATGGATGTGCAGGACGCGCTGACGCACTTTGAGAATGTGCCTGACATCCGACGGAAGCTGCAAACGCTTCACGATGTGGGGCTGGACTATCTGAAGCTCGGCCAGCCGTCGCCAACGCTTTCCGGCGGCGAGGCGCAGCGGATCAAGCTGGCGCGAGAGCTGGTGAAGAAAAGCACCGGGCGGACGCTTTACTTGCTCGACGAGCCGACAACGGGCTTGCATTTTCACGACATTCAAATGTTGTTGAAGGTGTTGCACGACTTTGTCGATGCGGGCAACACGGTGCTGGTTGTCGAACACAACCTCGACGTAATCAAAACCGCCGACTGGATTATCGATCTCGGCCCAGAGGGAGGGGCGGGTGGTGGACTCGTAATCGCTACCGGCACGCCGGAGCGAGTGGCTGAACGGGACGCGAGCTTCACCGGCGTTGTACTTGCGCGGGTGTTGAATGGATCGAGCAACGGCGCCGCAAATGACCATAAACATCGAGGCGGCCGGGCCCGAAAGGTCGAAGAGTGCCGCGCGATCAGCGTCCGTGGAGCGCGGCAGCACAACTTGAAAGGCATCGATGTCGAGATTCCGCGCGATCAGATGACCGTTTGCTGTGGGCTATCGGGCTCGGGTAAGAGCTCGCTCGCCATGGACACCATCTACGCGGAAGGGCAGCGGCGATATGTCGAGAGCCTAAGCTCGTATGCACGCCAATTCGTGGGGCAGATGCAGAAGCCGCGGCTGGAGCACATCGAAGGTCTCTCGCCGGCGATCGCCATCGAGCAAAAGCACATGGGGCACACTCCGCGCTCGACCGTGGGCACGGTGACCGAAATCTATGACTACCTGCGAATTCTGTTCGCACGGCTCGGGCAGCCGCATTGCCCTGCGTGTGACATTCCGATCGGCACGCAGACGGCCGATGAAATCATCGACAAGATCGTCGCGGAGCCGGCTGGGACGAAACTTTATTTGATGGCGCCGCAGGAGATCCAGGTCGGCGAGAATTATGCGACCTTGTGGGATGAGATTCGTGCCAACGGCTACCAGCGAATGCGCGTGGATGGTACGACGCACTCAGTCGATTCGCCACCCGCGATTGACCGCCGCCGAAAGCATTTGGTGGAAGTCCTGGTAGACCGCGTCGTCGTGCGACCCGACGCCCGCTCGCGTATCGCCGACAGCGTCGAGAAGGCGCTCGATTTGGCCAAGGGCATGCTGCACGTCGCCTGGCCAAACGACGACATGCCCGAGCCCAAATGGCGCGTCGAGGCGTTCAGCCAGCATTTTGCCTGCGGAAAGTGTGGGCGGAGTTTTGAACGGCTGACGCCGAATCACTTCTCCTTCAATAGCTCGCTGGCTGGTGCACGTCGTGCGAGGGATTGGGCACGCAGACCGGGGCCAATCCGACGGCGCTATTGCGCGATTCGAAGCTCACGCTTGCGCGACGGCGCGGTGGCTCTTTGGCCCACGGTTCGCGCAGCCGCTGTTTGCAGCGATGCTCGAGGCGCTGAGCCGCCATTTTTCACTTGCCGGTTGATGTACCGTACGATTCGCTGACGGCTCGGCACCGCCGAATTGTGATGTACGGCTCGGACGAAGATTGGATCGACGTCGTCCCGGCCGCCAACGCCAAGAAAAATGCCCGGCCTTCGTTCCGCTTTCAATACAAGGGACTTTATCCCGCCCTGGAAGAGGCGTCGCGCCTGTCGCAGGCGATGCGCGCAAGCTGGAGACGCTGGTCAGCGAGGTCGAGTGTTCCGCTTGCGGGGGGAGCCGGCTGCGAGACGATGCCGGCGGCCGTTCGGCTGCGCGGTCGATCGATCGATCAAGTCAACCGCATGCCTCTCGGCGAGTTGTTGGCCGAGTTCAACGCCTGGAAGCCGACCGGCGACGAGCAAAAGGTCGCCGGCGAACTCTTGCGGCGAAGTGCGATCGCGGCTGCAATTTCTCGTCGATGTTGGGTTGGAATATCTCACGCTTGGCCGCTCCGCGCCGACGCTTTCGGGCGGCGAGTCGCAGCGAATCCGCCTGGCGAGCCAGGTGGGCAGCGGACTGTGCGGCGTGCTGTACGTGCTCGACGAGCCGACGATCGGCCTGCACCCGCGAGACAACCTGCGATTGATCGGCGCGCTGGAAAAGCTTCGCGATCTGGGCAATACGCTATTGGTGGTGGAGCACGATCGGGACGTCGTGAAGAGCGCCGATCAGTTGCTGGATTTCGGCCCCGCGGCCGGCGAGCTGGGCGGCGAGATTGTCGCACGCGGCAAGCCCGTCGGAGGTGGCCAAGAATCAAAGCAAGCGTCACTGGCCCGTTCCTAAGCGGCAAGAAGGCGATCCCGGTCCCGCTAAACCGGCGGGTCGAATGGGGAGTGCGGATTGCTGAATGGGGAGTCGCAAGCATCGGCTTCGGTAAGCGTCGAAAGCGGCGAAAGTCAAAGTCAGACGCGTTGGATCAGAGTCTGCGTCACTCACCTCCATTCCGCACTCCGAACTGCCGGATTCTCCGCATTTGGAAATCCTCGGCGCTCGCCACAACAACCTCCGCAACATCAAGGTGCAGATTCCGCTCGGTGCGCTCGTCTGCGTGACGGGCGTGTCTGGCTCAGGCAAAAGCTCGCTCGTCGAGGACGTGCTGTACAACGCTCTCGCGAAAACGCTGCACCGCGCCAGCACGGTCCCCGCGGCGCACGATGAGATTCGCGGCGTGGAGCACGTCAACAAGGTGATCCGCGTCGATCAGCAGGCGCTGGGCAACACGCCGACGTCGAATCCGGCCACGTACACCGGCGCTTTCGACCTCATCCGCCAGCTTTACGCGCAACTGCCCGACGCCAAGGTTCGCGGCTACACGGCGCGGCGGTTCAGCTTTAACGCCCCCGGCGGCCGCTGCGAGGCCTGCGAGGGGAACGGCCAAAAGCGGATCGAAATGCACTTCCTGCCCGATGTATGGGTGACGTGCGACTTGTGCAACGGCAAGCGGTACAACGCGGAAACGCTGGGCGTGAAATTTCACGGCCAATCGATCGCCGACGTGCTGGAGATGTCGTGCGGCAGGGCGTTGACGCTTGTTCGAGAACATTCCCAAGATCCGCCGCATCCTGCAGACGCTGTGCGACGTGGGGCTCGATTATCTCGACGCTTGGCCAGGCCGCGCCCACGCTCTCCGGCGGCGAAGCACAGCGCGTGAAGCTCGCCGCGGAGTTCGCGCGACCCGACACCGGTCGGACGCTCTATTTGCTCGACGAGCCGACGACCGGCCTGCACTTCGACGACATCGCCAAGCTGCTTGGACGTGCTTAACCGGCTGGTCGATCTGGGCAACACGGTCGTGGTAATCGAGCACAACCTGGACGTGATCAAGACCGCCGACTGGATTATCGACATGGGGCCGGAGGCAGGCGACGGCGGCGGCAACGTGGTGTTTGCGGGCACGCCGGAGCAGTTGGTCGCGTTCGTCAACGAAGACACGCGGAAAGTACGCAAGCGGACGTCGGGCATGCATCGCTCTCACACTGGCGAAGCCTTGGCCCCCGTTCTCGCCGCCGGGCCGCACGTCGAGCGGAAGATTCACGACTTCGCCGAGGCAGAATCTGACCGCAACGGCGATCTCGAAATCAACGACGTTGGCCGAGCGGTGAAAATGCCCTGGGAAATTGACGGCCGCAAGTGGCATACGCAGGACCGCGTGGGCCGTAACGGCGAGCCGGCGAAGTGGGACGGCAGCAATACTCGGCAAGCTCGTCGATCATATCCAATCCAAAGGCTCGTTCAGCGAGACCGAATGGAGCGACCGCAGCGTGGTCGAAATCTGCGGAACCAAGAAGAGCGACGGCTGGTTCTTTCACGCCATCACCGGCGAGCAGTGGCTGTTGAAGCTCAAGTTTCGCGTGTCGAAGAAGGCGTTCGCGCGAGAAGCACTCGTCGGCCGCCTTCAGCTCAAGCCGCTCAACGAGATGCACCATCTGCCGGTTTACGGCAACGAGCCGCGTGTGAAGTGCAAGAACATCCGCGGGCCGTGGCAGGAAGTGCAGCTCCAGGTTCATTCGCTTGAAGAGTCGATAAGCCGGCGTTTTGGAAGTTCGTTGACGAATGTGTCGCCAGCTTCGAGCGATTCACCGACCGCGTGCAGCAGCGGCCCGAGGACTTGATGCCGTGGAAAGTGCTGGGCCAGAAATGGCATCTTTCCAGGAAGGGTTTTCCGCCCGGCAAGAAAATCTATTGGGAGACGGAGGTGCTTGGAGGAGCTGTGCGAACTGTTGGCGGCGGCTGCTCCTGGCGGCGCAATTCCTCTGGAACAATCAGCAGGTCGTCAACGTTTACGTCCACGCCACAACACGAGGCGTGGGCCGCGATTCATACCAAGCGACTGTCGTCGGTCGATCTCGTGCTCACCGGGCCCAAGGGACGATTTGCCATGGGAAGGATCGCCGCGCTGGGCACGGACCGTGAGTTTGACGCAAGCTCTCGCGAGTTCGACGTCATCAAGCTCAGGTTCTGTACCGCGAGCGATTTGGCCGCGGGCGACCTATCGGCGTTCTTAAAGGAGCACGCTGCGACGGTATCGGATGCCGATCGCTCGAAGACTGGTCGCTCGAGGGCGCTGGTTCCCTAATACAGAGACTCGCAGAGTATTTCGACCAAACACGACACAACATGTCTCCCGATCTGTTAACGCCGAGTTTTCTTTTTCGATTCTCGCTACCGCTGTTGCGAAAGGATCGCCCTTGGCCGGCGACGGCGCCGCTGGAAGACGAGTTCAAGCTCCTTTCGCTGACTGTACTTGATGACGGACGTGAATTTGCGGATGTTCGCGGTGCTTGGAACGGCGAGGGTCTCACGTTTTCGCTTCGCGTGTAGCGGCAAGAAGCATCGCCCTTGGTGTCGAGAGAACCAGCCCGAGGAGAGCGACGGATTTCACGTCTGGATCGACACGCGCGACACCAAGAACATCCACCGTGCCAGCCGGTTCTGTCACCATTTCGTGTTCTTGCCGACCGGCGGAGGCCATCGTCTCGACCGGCCCGTTGCCGAGCAAGTGCTCATCAACCGGGCCCGCGAGAACGCGAACCCTGTACGCCCCGGCGTGCTCAAAATCGAGAGCGAAAAGCGCGTGGATGGATACGTCTTGGATTGCCACATTCCGGCCGCCGCGCTCACCGGATACGACCCAGACGATCACGCCAAGCTCGGATTCATGTATGCCGTGGTCGATCGCGAAGTGGGCGAGCAGACGCTCGCTTACAACCGCGAGTTTCCCTTCCAGGAAGACCCGAGCGTTTGGTGCACGTTGGAGTTGGTCAAACGCTAGTCCTCAGTGCACGCGCATCCCCGGCTTTGCCCCGCTATCGGGAGTGAGCAGGAAGATATCGGTCCCCCCGGCGCCTGCCGCGGTCACCATTCCCTCGCTCAAGCCAAACTTCATCTGCCGCGGCTGAAGATTCGCAACGCACACTACCAGCCGGCCCAATAAATCCTCGGGCTTGTACACCCCCTTGATGCCCGCGAAGACTTGCTTCCGCACGTCGCCGCCAAGGCTCAAAGTGAGTTTCAACAGCTTCTTCGCCTCGGGCACATCCTCGGCCAAGATCACGCGGGCCACGCGCAGATCGACCTTCGTAAAATCGTCGATTGTGCATTCGGCCGCGAGTGGCTCGGCGGAGAGTGATTCTGGGCCGTCGTTCCACGAGGGCGGCGTTTGCTCGCCGATCGTTGCCGCGCCATTCCCGCTCGGTACCGCCGACTTATCTTTGGATTCTTCGATCATGGTTTCCACTTGCTCCAGAGTAACGCGAGTGAGCATCGGCTTAAAGGCGGCGACCGGCTACCAACGAGCGGCTGCTTGGATTCGTCCCAGCGACGAATCGGCTTGTTCAGCAGCTCGCCGGTTTGTTCCGCGAGGCGCGGAAGCACGGGGGCGAGATAAACCGCCAACTGTCTGAACAGATTAAGCGTGACCGTGCAGATGTCTTGCAGCTCGCCTGCGCGACCGGGCTCCTTTTTAAGTTTCCACGGCTCGCGGCTGTCAACATATTGGTTCGCGCGATCGGCCAGCAGCATGATCTGCCGCATCGCGCGGTTGTAGTCGCATGCCTCGTACGCCGCGGCGATCTCGTCACCAGTGCCTGCGGCCGCGTCGAACAAACCGCCGTCGTCTGGGTACTTTTTCGAAAGCCCGGTGCCTTCGACGAACCGCGCCGTGCGGCTGGCCAGGTTCACGACCTTGCCCACCAGGTCCGAATTCACCTTCGCCACGAACTCTTCGCGGTTCAGATCGAGATCGTCCACGCGCGGAGTCAGCTTGCTCGCGTAGTAGTACCGCAGGTACGACGGGTCGAGGTGCTTCAAATACGTCCGCGCCAGCACGAACGTCCCGCGGCTCTTCGACATCTTCTCGCCGTCCACCGTCAAAAAGCCGTGGATGTGGACCTTCCGCGGCAAGTTGTATCCGGCCGTCTTGAGCATGCCGGGCCAGAAGAGCGTGTGGAAGTACGTGATGTCCTTGCCGATGAAGTGGTGGATCTCGACGGTTTCGTTCGGCCGCGCTTGCTCGCGCTGCCACCAATCGTCGAACTTCTCGCCCGTGCTTTTTACACCACTGCAGAAGTGGAGGCCATGTAGCCGATCGGCGCATCGAACCACACGTACCAGTAGTTGCCGGGGCTGTCGGGAATCTCGAAGCCAAAGTACGGCGCCGGCCGCGATATGTCCCAATCGCGCAGCGGCTCGCCAAGAAAGTGCCCCTTGAGGTAGTTCGCCACCTCGGACTGCAGGTGGTCGCCCGATTGCGTCCAGTCCGTCGAGAAACGCGTGCAGCTTCTCCAGTTCGATGAACAAGTGCTTGGCTGTTCGCACCTCGGGCTTGGCGCCGGAGATCGTGCTGACCGGGTCGATCAAGTCGCTAGGGCTGTACGTGCTCCCGCATTTTTCGCAGTTGTCGCCGTACTGGTTCGGCGTCTTGCATACAGGACACGTCCCTTTCACGAAGCGGTCGGCGAGAAACGTTCCGGCCTGCGGATCGTAAAGCTGCGACACGTCGCGCTCGATGACCAGTCCGGCCTTTCGCAGCGACTTGCCAGAACTCTGCGCACAGCTCGCGGTTCTCCGCGCTGTGAGTGCTGCCGTAGTTGTCAAACTCAATCTGGAATTCGGCGAAGTCGCGGACATGGGCGTCGTGCATTTCGGCGATCAACGCCTCTTCGCTGCGACCCTCCTGTCGAGCGCGAATCATGATCGCGGTGCCATGCGTGTCGTCGGCGCAAATGTAGACGCAGCGATTCCCGCGCAGCTTCTGGAACCGCACCCAGATGTCGGTTTGCAAATACTCGACCAGATGACCCAGATGGATGTGGCCATTGGCATACGGGAGGGCAGAAGTGACAAGGATCCGTCGTGGATTCATTCCGGAATGTATTTCCCCGGAATCTGCGGCGGAGTTCGGCTAGCTACTGAAGGCAAAGAACTCGGCCGCATTCTATCCGAACGCTCGGCCTGTGCGGGAGGCGAACCACCGCCGCTCTCACCGCGAAAAGAAAGACACCCAGACACGCATCACTTGTTCGAAACTCTGCGATTATGGCTGCGTTCCGCCCGTCCCCGCTGCCGACTTTTGCTCGTCCTGCCAATCTCGCGGCAATGGCTGCCGTCCGGCGAAGCCAGCCTCCAGCTCATGCCAGTGGTGGATTTCCGGCTCATCGAGCTTCCAACATAGATACACCACTCGGCCATCCATCAGGCAGCGGAAATCAACCAAGCCCTCGGGCGGATTCTTGAGTTCGACACCCAGCTCCTCCAGTTCGCGCACGTATTCACGCAACCGGTCGCCGTCTTTGCCCAGCTCATCTTCAATTTGAGCAAGTTCCTCGCTGTAGACATCGCGCGATTGCTGCCCGCGGCCGGCCAATAGCGCGTTCAATCGCTCGCGGCGCTCAATCACGTCGCGCGACAGTTCGGCCAGGTCCTTGGCAATTACTCGGACCAAGGGGAGCATTGCATTAGCCTGCTCCAAGGTAAAAATTCTCGGCTCATAAGAGGAGTTCATAATCAGCCTTTACGCTGTTGTCGCCTGCTTGGTTCTGTCCCACATTCTATACGCGACTCCCCTAATTATTGATTCGGTCCGCCATGTACGGGTTCGGTAATAACTTTTGACTCCGCCACTGCCGTCGGGTTCAGCGTAGCACGGCCCCAGGCCACCTCGACCGGCATACGGGAGAAATCCACGATGCAGCCGTCGCGGCTATAGCAGCTCAGGTCGTGCGTGGCGCCCATGAAGATGCAATCCACAGGACAAGGCTCTACGCATAGGGCGCAGAACATGCATTTGGAGTAGTCGATCGTGAAGCCGGTGATCTTAAAGCCCTTGCCGTTCGTCACTCGCTCTTTGCCGATGTAGATGCAATCCACCGGGCAAGCCTTGGCACACTGGTCGCAGGCAATGCACGTCGTCAGATCGTAGCGGTGGAATCCCCGATATCGCGCCGCCACGGGAACCGGCAACTCAGGGTATTCAAACTTCTGTGTGAACGTGCCGCGCCCGGCTTCGTACGTCCTGAACCAATAGCGCAATGTTACCCACATGCCGTGGGCGACGGTCCATACGGCATCCGACACGTCCTTAATCCATTGGCGCATTCGCGTCTCCGCCCATATTTGCGCTCGCCGTGGCAAGCGAATCAACAGTTGCATTGAATTATATGAACGCTGCACTTACCCGCAAGCGAGTTGGAAAGAGCAAAAGCCGGCGGCGTAGACGAAAGCGTTGGCTGCAAAGCCGCCCGCTAAACGAAGTTCGATACGTATCGCACCGGCGACATCGTTGCGAGGAACTGACTAGGTCGGAATGTGCCAATTCAACGTGTCGGCTATTCGCTGTGCTAGCTGTTCAGGAC
Source organism: Pirellulales bacterium (assembly GCA_963829655.1). Taxonomy (GTDB): domain Bacteria; phylum Planctomycetota; class Planctomycetia; order Pirellulales; family JALHPA01; genus JBBDYH01. Next base: position 948,556 of record CAWHJG010000002.1, on the reverse strand, counting down.
AGTGCCACCGCCCAACCCGCGCCAATTCCCAAATTCACAGATTTCCAGGGGAGCTCTCGGCGGTTTTCCACAAAAAAGTGACAAAGTTCGTCATATCCCTACCACCCATGGAAAATGATTACCAACGATTGCTGAGCACGTGGTTGGCACCGCACGGCCAATTGACCTGCAATCGTAAAGTGTTTAAGGAAAACTACTTAGGATAAGTGTCTTCGGGCCCATGTGCAGGGGATAAATACACTCCACCTATCTGGGCCGCTACGAATGCTATGCCAAATCGCAAAAACGGCTGCCGAAACTGGTTCATGCGCGATCAAGTTTGCTTGACTGCCCGTATGTAGCACGTAGAGTGAAACAAGGAAGTGTCCGTCTACACAGCTTCTTATTCCGAGCTTTCGGGCAACGAAACAGGAAGTCTGGGCGCGCAGGGAAACCTGCTAACGCGATTTTGGCAGGACTCCGAAAGAAGGAATGTTTCGATGTTGGTTCTGTCCCGAAAGAAAAACGAGAGTATTGTCATTAACAATGACATTACGATCGTTGTCGTCGAGATTCGCGGCGACAAGGTAAGACTTGGCGTCGAAGCACCGAAGGAGGTTCCGGTGCATCGTCGCGAGGTCTACGACGCCATCGTTCGCAATGGCGGTCACGACGCCGCGGCGAAGGAATCGGCGTCCCGCGAAAACACGGGCGAGGCAGGCTAGTTGCCGAGCGTTAGTGGGCATTCGGCCTCTTCTCGATTCCCGGTGCGCTCGTTTCGTTGTCGTTGGCGGTTTCTCCGCAACGATCGTCCAACCGTGATTTTAGGCCGCGTGATGTTGCGCTGAGGATGGTCGGCACTTGACACTTTGAGTTGCCGACCACTATACAAGCCAGTTCGCCAATTTTCGGGCCCCGTCGTCTAGAGGCCTAGGACATCGGCCTTTCACGCCGGTAACACGGGTTCGAATCCCGTCGGGGTCAGTCGCTGGCTCACCGACCGCGACCGAGAAGCATTCACGGTTCGTACGCGGTGCGACTGGTGCGTCGTTGTGCGCTGGCTGGTGGCCTGTGCATTTCGGCTCGACCGATTTCGATGAAAGACTCGTTGTTCGCAAAGTCCGGCCGCATCCGCTGCAAACTATGTCTGTCTCGCCGTTTGACGCGATTGTTGCTCGTCTCGTTTGGCGGACCCGAGGCCACCGATGACGTGATCCCATTTCTGGAAAATGTGCTGCGCGGCAAGAACGTGCCGCGCGAACGGCTGATTGAGGTCGCAAAGCACTACGAGCACTTTGGCGGGATCAGTCCCATCAACGCGCAGAATCGCGAGCTGATCGCCGCACTCGATCGGGAGCTTCGAACAGCATGGGCCGCACTTGCCGATCTATTGGGGAAACCGCAACTGGCGCCCGCTCTTGCCCGATGCGATTGCGGAAGATGCGCGACGACGGGGTGCGAAGCGCGCTGGCGTTCTTTACCTCGGCATTCAGCTCGTATTCTGGTTGCCGGCAATACCGCGAGAACATCGCGGCGGCACAGACGAGAAGTTGCGCAGGCGCACCCGAAGTCCATAAGCTCCGCGCCTATTTTAACCATCCCGGTTTTATCGAGCCGATGATCGAACGAGTGCGCGATGCCCTGTCCGAGTTTCCGATTGCGGACGCGACGAAGTGCACGTCGTGTTTACCGCGCACAGCATTCCGCTTGCGATGGCGCAAAACTGCCGCTACGAAGCTCAGCTTCTGGAGGCGAGCCAATTGATCGCCGGGCGGTCCACTTACCGAACGATCGCTGGCGATTGGTCTATCAAAGCCGCAGCGGAGTCCCCGCCAGCCGTGGTTGGAGCCTGACATCCTGGACCGTATTCGCAACCTGCATGCCGCCGGCGTGCGCAATGTGTGCATCGTTCCAATCGGCTTCATCTCCGATCACATGGAAGTGATTTACGATCTTGACACCGAGGCGCGGAGCCTGTGCGACGAGCTCGGCATAAAGATGGTGGCGCGAAGACGGTCGGAACGCATCCGCGGTTCGTGCGAATGATTCGCGAGTTGATCGTCGAGCGGATCAACGGCAAATCGCGACCGACCGGCACTAGGTCGCATTGGTGCGAGCCACGATGTATGTGCCGTCGATTGCTGCCTGAGCGGCCGACCGCAATAAAGTCCTCGCGTTACGACAATCGCTCCGACGATCATCGCTACGGCGTTGCCGCCGCCGAGGCATGCCGACGCCAGCCCATAGCGCACTTTCCGTGCGGCCATCGCATGGAGGAGCGTGACAACGATCCGCGCTCCGCTTGCCCCAATCGGATGGCCCAGTGCAATCGCCCCGCCGTAGATGTTGGTCCTTTCCGAGGGCAACTTCAGTTGCCGCATGCAGGCGAGCGATTGCGCCGCAAACGCCTCGTTTAGCTCAAACAAATCGATTTCTTCCAACCGCATTCCTGCCTTTGCAAGCACGCGTTCCATCGCCGAAACCGGCGCGATGAACAATTCCTTAGGCGGCACACCGCTGGTTGCTGCGGCGACGATCCGTGCTTTCATTTCGCCGCGATGCCGCGACACGCGTCGTTTCATCGGTTACGAAAACCGCTGCAGCGCCATCGCTGACCTGCGAAGCGTTGCCGGCCGTTACACAGCCATCCGGCTTGAACGACGTCTTCAGCTTCGTCAACGCGTCGAGTGACGTATCGGCCCGCGGGCCTTCGTCGCGATCAACAACGCGCGTCGCCTTTTCGGTCGGGAACCGTGATCGGCACGATTTCGCGCTGGTACGCGCCCTCGCTCTGCGCCGCAACCGCTCGTCGATGGCTTTCGGCGGCAAACGCATCCTGGTCGGACCGCGAAATCTGGCAGCTTTCGGCGGTGTGTTCGGCGTGCGCCCCCATCGCCACGTCCTCGAACGCGCACCACAGCCCGTCGTGCAGCATCGTGTCGATTGCCTGCTGATCGCCGAATTTCCAACCTTCACGTGCGCCCGCCAGCACAAACGGAGCGCGGCTCATGCTCTCCATTCCGCCGGCGACGATCGCCTGCGCATCGCCACACCGAATCGCCCGGTCGGCAAGCATGATCGCTTCCATTCCGGAGCCGCACACCTTGTTGACAGTGGTTGCCGCGACACTCGGCGGCAAGTCCACCGCCAAGGGCGGCCTGTCGCGCCGGCGCTTGGCCCAGGCCGGCGGAGAGCACGTTTCCCAGAATCACCTCGTCAATCAAAGTCGGGTCACGGCCGGATCGGCGAACCGCCTCGCGAACAACCGCCGCGCCAAGATCGGTCGCGGGCACACTCGACAGCGAGCCGAGGAACTTGCCGATCGGCGTACGGCAGGCGGCGATGATGTAGCTGGATGGCATTGCAGGCGATTTGCAGCAATTGTGCATCCCGGATATCTCAAGTCTATACTACCGGTCCGAACTCGACTCTCAACCTGAGAATACCGATGCTTCCTCGACCGCTGAAGGCCGCTTGTTTCGTGTGCTTGATCTTGGCGACCTGGACTTTAACTGCCGACGAGACGCAACGACAGGCGGCGTGGAAAAAAATCGAACCCGCCTTTCGTCCGTCAAAGGAATTTGAGAACGACTTAGGCGACTACCGTTCGCCGCTGGTGTTCGACGACGGCCGCAAGGTTAGCTCGCCCGCCGACTGGCAACGCCGCCGCGAAGAGATCCTGCAAACCTGGCACAAATTGCTAGGCCCCTGGCCGCCGGTGATCGAAAAACAAGAATTGGAGTTTCTAGAGAAATCAGATCGCGAAAACTACATTCAACACAAAGTTCGATTCTCGATCACGCCCAAGCATAAGACCGACGGCTACCTGCTGCTGCCGCAAGCCGCGCAAGATAAATCGGTACGCAAACCCGCCATCCTCGTCGTGTTCTACGAGCCAGAAACCGCCATCGGCGAAGGCCCGGGCAAAGAGCACCGCGACTTCGCGCGACAGCTGGCCAACCGCGGGTTTGTGTGCCTGTCGGTCGGTCACCCGGCGTCGGTGTACTACCCTGACCAGAAGAATGCCGAGCTGCAACCGCTCTCCGCCTTGGCCTACGTTGCCGCGAACTGTTACCACGTGCTCGCCAACCGGCCCGAGGTCGATCCCAATCGTATCGGTGTCGTCGGCCATTCGTATGGCGGCAAGTGGGCGATGTTCGCCTCCTGCCTTTACGACAAATTCGCCTGCGCCGCGTACAGCGACCCGGGCATCGTGTTCGACGAAAAGCGACCGAACGTCAACTACTGGGAACCGTGGTATCTTGGCTACGAGCGCGGCACGACGCGGACGCGCGGCATCGTCACCGCCTCCAGTCCCCGCATGGGCGCCTACAAGCGGATGATCGCCGACGGCCGTGGCCTGCACGAGCTTCACGCTCTCATGGCGCCGCGACCGTTTTTGGTTTCCGGCGGCGCCGAAGACCCGCCATCGCGCTGGCAGGCGCTCAACCACGCGGTCGCGGTCAACAAGCTCCTGGGTTACGAGAACCGCGTGGCCATGACCAACCGCCCAGCTCACGATCCAAACGAAGAGTCGAACGAAGTGCTTTGCTCGTTCTTTGAGTACTTCCTGCTGCACGGCGGGCTCGAACGGCAATAGAATGGGCTGATGGAACTTCGCCCTCTCGGAACGACCGATATCCGCGTCTCCGCGATCGCCCTGGGCTGTTGGCCGATCGCCGGCATGTCGAGCACCGACGTCAACGATCGCGATAGTCTGGCCACGATCGACGCTTGCTTCGATTTAGGCATCAACTTTCTCGACACCGCCTATTGCTATGGAATGAACGGCGAAAGTGAGCGACTCATCGCCCGCGCTCTTGGCAATCGCCGCGATCAGCTGGTCATCGCCACCAAAGGCGGCATTCATTGGGAGCCGCCGAGAAAACAAATTCTCGATGCACGTCCGGAAACGCTTCGCCGCGAATGCGAGGAAAGCCTTCGCCGGCTAAATACCGATCGCGTGGAGCTGCTTTACCTTCACGCCCCCGATTCGAAAACTCCAATCGCCGATTCTGCCGGTGAGCTACGGCAACTGATGGAGGAAGGCAAGACGTGCGCGGTCGGCGTTTCAAACGTCACGCTCGATCAGATGCAACAGTTCCACGCGGTATGCCCGATCGCGGCGACTCAACCGCCCTACAACATGCTGCAGCGCGAAATCGAGGCCGATGTAATCCCTTGGTGCGTGGATCACCGCGTTTCCGTGATGATTTACTGGCCGCTGATGAAAGGCCTGCTTGCGGGCCAGATTCCGCGCGACCATGTCTTTCCCACCACGGACAGCCGCCACAAGTATCCCGCGTTTCAGGGGCATGAGTGGCAGAAGAATTGTGACCTCGTCGATGCTCTGCGGCCGATTTCCGCCGAAACCGGCCGCTCGGTTGCTCAAGTTGTGCTCAATTGGACGATCCATCGGCACGGAATCACGTCCGCTTTGTGCGGCGCAAAACGCACCGATCAAATTCGCGACAATGCGGGCGGCGAGGGCTGGCGGCTGACGCCTGCGCAACTTGCGCGGATCGATGCGGCGCTCGCACGACGCGGAGAACCGATCACACGTGGTGCCGTATAGACGTTGATGTCCACCGTCCTCATCACCGCATTTGAGCCTTACGAGCGCTGGCACACCAATGCCAGTTGGCTGGCGCTGGTGCACCTGACGCAATCGTTGCCAACTGCGCCGCGCGTGACCACGCGGCTGTTGCCCGTGGATTTTGAGCGCGTGAAAACGCTCCTGGCCGAAGAACTCACCGCCAACTACGACTACGTGCTCCATCTGGGACAAGCACCTGGCCGTGCGCGAATCGAACTAGAGGCAGTCGCACTCAACGTCGCTCGCGACCACGATGGATTCAGCGATTGCCCGCTCTGCGACGATGGCCCTTTGTCCTACCGCACGTCGCTGCCGCTCTACCAGTGGGCCGGAAAAATCCGCTCGGCGGGCATTCCAACCGACGTTTCATTCCATGCCGGAACGTTCTTGTGCAATGCGGCGATGTACCTGACGCACTATTACGCACAGCGAATGGGATTGAAAACGCAAGCCACATTTATTCACCTGCCGCTCGACACATCGCAGGTAACGAGCGAAGTGAAAGACACGCCGTCGCTGCCGGCGGTTCTGTCCGCAGGCGCACTGCGGCTAATCCTGGAAGCAATCAATGGCGATTGATTCCAGATTACTAAACAGGCACTAGCTCCATTGCCTGTCGCACACCAACGTACGCCTGCCTCGCCTTCATGCACGTTTGCCGAAATGTCTCGGGCCGAATCACTCCTCGCAATAGAAACGTCTCGACTGCGCCGCGCTTGAAGATCAGATCGCCCGCCGGGTACCACTCCTGCCCGGGCTGCACGACAACCTGAATCTCGTCAAAACGATCAAGCTCGACATACTGCTCCGGAATCGGCTTGAGACCGCGAGCAATGATCACTCGCCGGTTCGTGAGGATGTAGCGCACGACGCCATTCGGCAACAACCGGAACGGAAGTCCCAACAGCGGAATACCAGCCACGAACGCGGCCACAAACTTGCCGAGAATCGCACCGGCCATCAACGGCGCGCTTGCCAAAGCGAGTAAGATTACCGACGGTAACAAAGCCAATTCCGAGGCGGATTCTATAAAGCCGGCCCATCATCCGCCCAAACCACGTCGAGGCAATCGACGGCCAGACGACCATGATCGTCGCCTCGCCAACGCTGAACGGCATCACCCCGGCAATGGCTTGTTTCATCGAAAGAATTACTCACGCACAGCGGAAAATGTGGGCTTGTAAGCTAACAAACGCACTGAATTTTAGCCAGTGCCACGCTCTAGGGATCCCGCGCAGCACTCGGCTGCTCCCACCCTTTCGCGCGCTCGACGGCCCGCTGCCAGTTGGCCCGCAGATCTTTGACCCGATCCTCGTGCATGGCCGGTTCAAATCGCCGCTCAATCTGCTGTTGCGCTTCGATCTCCTTAGGATCCTTCCACACGCCCACGCCCAGCCCCGCCAGATAAGCCGCGCCCAGCGCCGTCGTTTCGGTGGTCGCCGGCCGCGCCACCGGCACGCCGAGCAGATCGGCCTGCAACTGCATTAACAGGTCGTTCTTGGACGCGCCGCCGTCCACGCGCAACTCGTCTACCGGCGCACCGGAATCCGCCACAACGGCATCGAGCAAATCAGCCACTTGAAAGGCCACGCTTTCGAGTGCCGCTCGCGCCACGTGACCCTTCGTGGTGCCGCGCGTCAATCCGATGATCATTCCGCGTGCATACGCATCCCAATGTGGCGCACCCAATCCGGCAAACGCCGGTACGAAGTACACGCCGCCGTTATCGGGCACGGTGCGCGCCAGGCCTTCAATTTCCGCGGAAGAGTTGAACAGGCCAAGACCATCGCGCAGCCATTGCACGACCGCGCCACCGATGAACACGCTGCCTTCCAACGCATACTCGGTGCGATCGCCAATCTTTCGCGCTACTGTGGTCAGCAATCGATGCCGCGACTCGATCGGCTTCGGTCCGATCGCCTGCAGCATAAAACAGCCTGTGCCGTAGGTGTTCTTCGTCTGGCCCGGCGCCAGACAAAGCTGTCCGAACAGCGCCGCCTGCTGGTCCCCCGCAATCCCGGCAAGCTTCAACCCATCGAGCCCATCGCCGCTGGCCGTTTCGGCAACCACGCCGCTCGACGCGCAAACCTCGGGCAGCATGTTCCGCGGGACGTTAAACATTTTCAATAACTCGTCGTCCCAATCGCCCGTTTTCAGATTGAATAACAAAGTTCGCGACGCGTTCGTGGCATCGGTCACATGTCGCCGCCCGCCAGTAAGCTTCCAGATCAGCCAGCTATCGATCGTGCCGAATGCGAGCTTGCCTGCCTCGGCCTTATTTCGCGCCTCCGGAACGTTATCGAGAATCCAAGCGATTTTCGTCGCAGAGAAATACGCGTCGATAACCAGTCCGGTCCGTTGGCGAATCATCGTTTCATGGCCGGACGCCCTCATACGATCACACATCTGGGCCGTGCGCCGATCTTGCCAAACGATCGCGTTGCAAACCGGCCGGCCAGTCTCACGATCCCACACGACCGTCGTTTCGCGCTGATTGGTGATGCCGATCGCGGCGATGTCGCTTGCGTGCAAGCCGGCACGGCTGATCGCCTCGATTGCCACGCCAAGTTGCGTGGACCAGATCTCCATCGCGTCGTGTTCCACCCAGCCAGCCTGCGGAAAGAGCTGCCGGAATTCTTTCTGCGCAACCGCGCGAGCAGTACCTTCGTCGTCAAAAACAATTGCGCGGGCGCTGGTCGTGCCTTCGTCGAGGGCCAAAAGATGTGGCATGGGTCGCTCGGGGCTGATCGGAGGTCAAATCGCGCACGATTAGAGCAGGAACCAGCAGTAGTGACCAGCAATCACTATAGGTTCCCCGTGGCGTCTTCCCGCTCCAATCCGGCGGCGCACAAGTGATCCAGCTCGTTCAGCGTGAGAAGCTTCGGCGATTTGTCCCAAGCTAATCGGCTGATTGACGCGTTATATAAGCTGAAAGGGCTCAGTCGGGCCGGTATCTGAAACAGCCCCTTCAGCGCCGATGTCAGGATTCCGCCGTGGGCTATGACCGCCACGCGGCCAAATGGGCTTTCACGAATTGAACTTAGCGCGGCCAACCCGCGAACCACCAACTCCTGTCGCGATTCGCCGCCAGGTATGGCAAACTCCGCCTCTTCCGCGCGCCACCGGAGTGTTTCGTCCGGAAACCTCGACTCGATCTCATTCCAAAGCAGGTCCTGAAAAACTCCCGCGTTAAGTTCCTTCAGCCGCTCATCAGTTTGAATTCTCAAATCTAGCCGTTCCGCAACCGGAGTGGCCGTTTGCATCGCCCGCCGCAGCGGGCTGCTAAACACCGCGTCGATGCCTGAACTGGCCAGCGCGTCGCCAATCGCTTCGGCTTGTAGAAGCCCAAACGGCGAAAGAGCTACGTCCGATTGGCCTTGGACTCGGCCTTCGACGTTGTAGAGGCTTTCGCCGTGGCGGATAAGGAGTAGAAGCATAGATTGAAAAAATGTGGTAGTCCGCATCCACCAAACGCCATTTCGTACCCGCCGCGCTATTTGACATTGCACCAATTAGCTTCACAACCCGGACTGCCTCATTTGGAGCGCAAATTGCTCTCTAAGACCTCGGCCAGCAGTAACCCGAGGCGCCCGATGTCAAACTCACGTTTGTTTTCTCTTGGTATCGTCGGGCTGCTGACATGTTTGGCATGCTCGCATGCCTGTCCCGCTGATGAAACTTTGCGCAACAATCCCGGCTTGCGTACCTGGATTGACTCCAGCGGCAAACATCAGGTGCAGGCGCTGCTGCTCAGCCAAACCGCCAAGTCCGTCCGGCTCCAACGTGGGGATGGCAAGACGGTTGAAGTTGCCGTCGAGCGGCTAAGCCCCCGTGATCGACGATTCCTCGAGTTCAACGGCACGGAAAAGGATACCGGCGGTCCAATCCGCCGCACTTTGAACGCCTTGTCCAATGGCGTGCAGACCGCTGTTGGCATAACAGCCGCCTCAAGCGACACCGAGGAACGAAAACAGAACAACGGGCTGGATGTCTTGAAATCCGTCCCGGAAAAAATCGAAGAACTGGTCGTGCCCGAGCGGCCGATGCCCGCCGACATCGTCTATGTCCAAATCTCGCGCGAATTGGTGCGCAAGCTTCTGGCACGCCCGATCTACCGCGCCACTTCGATCAATGATCGAATCGTTGGCACACCCGTCAGCGGAACCGCCAACATGACCGGGCATGTCAACCTGGGATTCGTCCCTTCCCACGACCGCGCGATCGTCGATCTGACCCTCAACGGGCAAATCCATTCACAGACCGTCGGCCACGGCGGTCCCGTCCAAGTGCATAGCGGTGGACTGACCAACTTCAGTGCGGTGAAACGTGTGTCGTTCGACCACAAGGGAATCCAGGTGCTCCCTGCCCAGGTAAATGCACAAACCACCACGAATATCCAAGGTATATCCACCAGCCTGCCCCGGCTGCGCGGCAGAATCGCTCGCCGAATTGGAACCCGGCGCGCCTATGAGCTAAAATCCGCCGCCGAGGCGGAAAGTGCGCAAAAGGCCGAGTCGCGAATTGCCGCCCAATTCGACGCTCAGGTCTGGCGCGACCTATGGCAAGGCCGAAGTCAGGTCGCACAATTGGCCGCCCAGTTGCCAATCAAGCCCGACGCGTTCCATGCTCGCGTTTGGTTTGCAACGTCGCAAAACTATCTCCAAGTCGCCGTTGTGCGCGGCGACGGGCGACTCGCTCCCGCCGCTCCCCCCGATCCAGGGCAGCTCAACCGGCCGGACGTTGTCGTGCACGTTCATTCGTCGCTTATAAACCACGTGATTCGCGACGACGAGCTGCAACAAGCGATCAAGCCGCTGGTAAACCTGTTCTTCGCCAACGAGGCGCGAAAACTCGTCAGTAGCGTCCCAGCCGCCAACGAGGTCCAGATCGATCTCAAGCAGTCGCAGGATGGCGCCTGGTGGACGCTCACCGTGCGTGCGCCGGAACAAATTTCGCTCCCGCTGGCTCACGCCACGGGCTGGTAGCAAACGCGCTACTCTGGCTTGTTGGTGTCGGCTTCCGGAGCTTTTGCCGATTCATCTCCGCTGGCCGCAAGTAACTTCTCAATGGCCGCGACAAGCGTCTTCCCTTCCAGGTCCTTCGCCACTACCTTGCCGGCCTTATCCAAAAGAAATGTCGTTGGCAGCGCATGCGCACCATATTTCTCCGCGATCGGATGTTTCTCCGCGTCTTTTGGGTCCGTGTCCCAAAGCTGCACCCAAGGCAAGTCGTACTCATCCAGCACCATGTCGAGCGCCTGCTTGTCGTCATCCTGGCTCAGCCCGACGATTTCAAAACCCTCGGCGTGGAGCTTGTCGTAAATCTCCTGCAACCCGGAAAGCGACGACATGCACGGCCCGCACCAAGTCGCCCAGAACTGCACCAGCACCACCTTGCCGCGAAGCTGCTCGATGTTGAACGGCTTGTCGTCCACCGTCGTGCCGGCAAATTCCATTTGCTTGCCGACGACGGGCGGCGCTTTCTTCCGCGTCCCCTTCGCGATTCGTTGGCCATATCGCTTGAGATCCAAATCAAAGCTCTTCGTCCACAGCTCGCCGAACTCCTTGTAACTTTTTTCGGCCAGCTCATCCTCGGCCAGTCGGTTGATCACTTTCACCGTCGCCGACGACATCCGTAGGTGTCGCTGACCCAGCTCCTCTTCGGCCGCAAAAAACTTCTTGGAGTCGTCTAACAGCGCCGGCAGTTCTTCGGTCTTCGCGTTGTCGGCCCCATCGATCAGCCGATGCTCAAGCAAATAAAAATCCGCCGCCCGCGCCAGCTCCTTGTCCTTCACTCCCTTCTCAACCAGCTTCTTCCCCTCCTTGGCCAGCTCCACGAGCTTCTTCTGCGCCTTTTCGTCGTTCTCGTACGCCGCGGGCTTGTGCAGCACGTCCATTTTGTGCCGGATGCCAAACGCCAGTATCTCGTCGCTCGGCTTCGCGGCCAGCAGCCGATCGACGGCCACTTCAATCGCCTCGGCAAAACCCGCCTGCAATTGCACGGTCTTAGGAGCGTCGTGCATGCGTTCAATGAATTCCCGCAGCTCCTCGGCGTTCAGTCCCTCGCGCGGCAGATACGGATTCCCCTCCGCCGCCGGCTCTTCGTCGTCCGACGCCAGCACCATCACAGCGCCTACGAACAATACCGCGATGCAGCTTAGAATCGGACTGAATCGCAACCCAAATCGACGCGCCATGGCGGCATCTCCTGCGTACGATACAAGAACGGCAACACGTTAATTGTCAGTCGCGCCACAGAAAGGGTCAAGCGAAGCCTCACGTTTGCGCCCAATGTCCGAGATGAACGACGAAAACAAACCCGATCAAACCGTCGATGCCGGCGAGCTGCCCGAGCCGGGCGGCTTTGGCCACGCTGCGAACAAAGTCCGCAGCTTTCCAACGACCTCGGGTGTGTACCTGATGAAGGACCGCGCCGGCCGCGTGATCTACGTCGGCAAGGCCAAGAACCTCCGTTCGCGCGCCGCCAGCTACTTCCTCAAGGCCGCCGCCGACGAGCGCCGCACCGCCGAGCTGATCAAGGAAATCTGCGACATCGATTTCCTCGAGTGCGATAGCGAGGTCGATGCGCTGCTGGCAGAGGCCCGGCTGGTAAAAGACATCCAGCCAAAGTTCAACAGCGACCTCAAGGACGACAAAACATTTCCGTACCTGGAGATCACCACGCGCGAGGATTTTCCGCGTGTCGAAGTCACGCGCGAACCGAAGTCGAGCGGCACCAAGCTCTACGGGCCCTTCACCAGCGCCGGCAGCCTCCGCGGCGCAGTGCAGGCATTGCAAAAAGTCTTTAAATTCCGCACGTGCAGCCTCGACATCGAAGAGGCCGACGAGCGCTGGCGCTGGTTCCGCCCCTGCCTGCTGGCGTCGATCAACCAATGCACCGCCCCCTGCAATCTGCGGATCAGCAAGGACGAGTACCGCCGCGACATCAACCGCCTCAAAATGTTTCTCGAAGGCAACAAGAAGCGGCTGCTCAAGGAGATGGGCGACGAAATGAACGATGCCGCCAAAGCACTCAACTTCGAAAAGGCCGCGCGCCTTCGCGACGAGATCCGCATGCTGGAAACACTCGACCAGCGCGGCGACCTCGAAGAAGACGTCCAGCCCGAGGTGTTCTACATCGACCCCAAGAAAGGCCTCGCCGGGCTCAAAAAAGTGCTCAAGCTCGAAAAGACCCCGCGCACGATCGAAGGCGTCGATATTGCACATCTCGGCGGCGACGAAACCGTGGCCAGCCTCGTGCAATTCATCGACGGCCTGCCGTTCAAGCCCGGCTACAAACGCTTCCGCATCCGCGGCGTCCAAGGCATCGACGACTTCCGCAGCATCCACGAGGTCGTTGCACGCCGGTTTCAGCGGCTGCACGACGAAGCGGAAGTCTTTCCCGATATTCTGCTCATCGATGGCGGCCGCGGGCAGCTCAATGCGGCACTGGCAGCATTTCGCGAGCTACAGATCACGCCGCCGGTGGTGATCTCGCTCGCCAAGCGCGAGGAGGAAATCTACGCGCCGGATCAGGACGAGCCAATTCGGCTTAGCCGTCACGCATTCGCGCTGCGGTTGTTGCAGTACGTGCGCGACGAAGCGCACCGCTTCGCCCAGCACTATCACCACATCCTCCGCCGCAAATCCACGCTCGGCGAATGACGCCTATGGCTCGACGATCGCGCCATACGTCTCCGGCCGCCGATCGCGATAAAACTGCCACACGTTACGCACCTCCCGAATCATCTCTAAATCCAGATCAGCCACCACGATATCGTCCGCTGAGCGGCTCCCCTCGGCGATGATCTTCCCCCGTGGGTCGCAAAAGTAACTTTGCCCATAAAACTCGCCGATCCGCCACGGCTCTTCGTAACCCGGCCGGTTGATCGCGCCCACGAAATAGCCATTTGCTACCGCGTGCGCCGGCTGCTCGAGCTTCCAAAGATACTCCGAAAGCCCCGCGACGGTTGCCGACGGGTTGAACACGATCTCGGCGCCGGCCAATCCAAGGCACCGCGCACCTTCGGGAAAGTGCCGGTCATAGCACATGTAAACGCCGATCTTGCCAACGCGCGACTCGAACACCGGATAGCCAAGGTTACCGTGCCGAAAATAAAACTTCTCCCAAAACCCTGGCTCCAGGTGTGGCAGGTGCGTCTTGCGATACTTGCCCAGATAGGACCCGTCGGCGTCGATCACCGCCGACGTGTTGTAATACACGCCCGCGATCTCCTCCTCGTGTACTGGCACAATCAGCACGACTTTGTGCCGCCGCGCGAGATCCTGCATCAGCTTGATCGTCGGCCCCTCGGGCACGCGCTCGGCCATGTCGTACCACCGCGCGTCCTGCACGGCGGGAAAGTACGGCCCATAGAACAGCTCCTGCAAGCACACGACCTGCGCCCCGCCATCGGCGGCCCTGCGGATCAGGCCAACATGCTTCTCGATCATCGCCTCTTTGATCTTGGCCAAGCTGGACGTGGTCGGTTCACACAGCGTGGCTTGTATCAGGGCGCCGCGAACAATTCTGGGCATTTGGTGTCGAGCTTGTCTTAAGGAATTGTGGTGCAGGCGTCCGCCTTCAGCCTTGTTGTGGTGCAGGCGTCTCGCCTGCATTGTGCAGCCGAGACGGCGGCATCACAAAGCGGAACTTCTCACTGCATTTTAGCGGATTTACACACTCGCGTGACTGTCCTGAACTTGGTGCACCGCCATCACGACGGTACTATTAGCCTTTCCCGCCCGTCATTCACCGGTCACGAATGAACCCCGCCCCCGCCCCCGTCGAATTGCCCGCCGAGGTTTCTCTCGACGATCCATCTACCGCCTCGATTTCAGCTCCGGTCGTGGACGAGACATTTGAGGCGGGCGGCTCACTGCCGTACGTGTGGATGCTGCTGGGCTCTGCCGCGTTCGCCGCAATGAGCCGCACTGGCACACGCGTTGGGCCCGTACCTCGATTGGCGCGTGACCGCGATCGCAAGGACCGGACTAGCGCTGATCTTTACGCTCGTCCTTTGTTGGAACTCCGGTGTGCGGCTTGTTTTCTTCCGGCCGGCGACGCTCTGGATGCGCAGCCTCGCGGGTGCCGCAAGCCTGGTCCTTGGCTTTTACGCGCTGCCCAAGATGCCAGTCGGCGAGATGCTCGCGCTCACGCACCTGTTCCCGCTCTGGGTGGCGCTCTTTTCCTGGCCCGTGCTCGGCCTGCGGCCAACGATCGGCGTGTGGATCGCTGTCGTCGCCGGCATCCTCGGCGTGTGGTTGATCGAGCTGCCGTATATGAGTATTGCACCGACCGAGCAATCGATTGCCGCGACGGTTGGTCGCGATCGGCTCGCGGCGCTGGCCGCTCTGGCGGCATCGTTCACCAGCGCCATTGCGCTTCTCGGGTTGCACCGCCTCCGGCACATCGATCCGCGCGCGATCGTTGTCCACTTCTCTGCGGTCGCGCTTCTGGCGTGCTGCGCCTGTTTATTCTTGGCCAGCGGTGACGGGCATGCGCTTCTGCCGCCGCTTGAATTCGCGCCGCTGGCGATGCTCATCGGCGTCGGACTGACCGCGACCGCTGGCCAGTTGTTTCTCACGAAGGCATTCACCGCCGGCGCTCCGGCACGCGTGTCGGTCGTCGGCCTGTCGCAGGTCGTGTTCGGCATGCTGTTTGACCTGGTGATCTGGCAGCGGTCAATTTCCCCGCTGACGGCGCTTGGCATGTTGTTTGTACTCGTGCCAACCGGCTGGGTGTTGTGGCGATCACGTGCCCGCGAATTGACCGAAGTCGGCGACGCGTGAGCAGGATCGCCAGCCATCCCCCTATCCTCTGCTCCCATCTCCCGATCCCCACCCACTTCACTCTCCCAAACTTTTTGCCAAAATGGTGGGCATGGACTCGCTCCAAGGTCGCCTGCTCATCGCTTCGCCAAAACTCGCCGATCCGAATTTCTTTCGGACCGTCGTGCTCCTGGTCCGTCACAACGACGAAGGCGCGATGGGCGTGGTCCTCAATCGCCCTGCCGATCTCACGGTCGAGCAAGTCTGGGAGAAGGTCAGTGAAACCGACTGCAACACCACCGAGCACATCCGCTTCGGCGGCCCCTGCCCTGGCCCGCTGATCGCGTTGCACGCGCGGCCGCACTTCGCCGATTTCGAGGTCATGCCCGGGCTGTTCTTCACCGCCACGCCCGAGAGCTTGCAGGAGCTGGTCGGCGACGGCGACGTGGAGGTGCGTTTCTTCGCGGGCTACGCCGGCTGGGGACCGGGTCAGCTTGAGAACGAGATCAACGCCGGCGCTTGGGCAGTGGTTGCCACGAGTCACAAGCAGGTGTTCGACGCCGACGACAAGCTGTGGGAATCGCTGGTCGTTGCCGTGCGCCGCAAATCCGGCTGGCTCGCCGACGCGCTCAACATCAAGCACGTCCCGCCCGAAGCGTGGATGAATTGATGGCTGAGCGAGTGGTGATTGGTGAGCTTGAGTGATGGTGTTGAGGGGGCGGTACGGACACTCGAACGCTTTTGGGGTTTTAGAGTGTTTTGGATGCAAACGGATCGGGAAAACAGGGGGGTTTTTGCGAGGTGCAATGAACCACTCAGCACGGAATTGAGGTGGGGCGCGTATTTCTCGAGGAATATGCGGGGTTTTGGGGTCGGGACCAAGGGGAAGACTGAACCGCCAGGACGCCAAGAAGGGGTCCGGGCGACACACCACCAAATAGTGTACATACGAATAGATATCGTGTGTTGTTGGCGGCTTTCAGCGGTCGGCTGTCGGCGTTCGGCCGCTTCGACAAGCTCAGGACAGGCCAACTCAGGCGAGCGAATGGCGGCGATGGGACGGGGTGGTTATGATCGGGGGAGCGAGTGGGGAGGGCGGAATGGGGAATGGGGAATAGGATCAGCGATGAGATACAGCAAGGCAATCGGAATACTCGTGGCGGCGGGGGTGGTGTTCTGCGCCGGGGTGGTGGAAGGGGCGTGGTTTATGCCGCTGCCGCAGTTGCCGGGGGCGAGTATCGCAGGGGACGCCTTAGGCGTATCGGCAGACGGGAACACCGTTGTCGGCTACAGCCATAACGGAGTTGCGTACGAGGCGGTTCGGTGGACACTGACGGGAGAGATTTACCCACTGGGGACCGGTGATTCGAGCGGCGGGCACGATGTTTCGGCCGACGGGAGCACAATTGTCGGCTCTGGATATCCTCAGGGGTCGCTTAACGCGTTTCGCTGGACGCAGTCGTCCGGTCCGGTATTTCTGGGCGACCTTCCGGGCGCGGTAGAAGCTAGCGTGGCCAACGACGTATCGAGTGACGGATTAGTCGTTGTGGGAAGGGGGAGATCGGAAGAGTCAGGCGAGGCATTCCGCTGGACCGCCGCCACGGGACTTGTCGGCCTGGGGGATTTGCCCGGCGGCGATCGGGGGAGCGAGGCCTACGCGACCTCTGCGGATGGGTCGGTGATTGTCGGTTCGGCGTGATCCGCTGGGGGGACTGAGGCTTTTCGATGGACGGCGAGCACCGGAATGGTGGGACTTGGCGACCTGCCGGGTGGCGGGTTTTTCAGCGAGGCCTACGACGTGTCGGCCCATGGGTCGGTGGTTGTGGGCAGGAGCTTCGCGAATAGCGGTTTTTTCCCTTCGCGCGCATTTCGTTGGACTGCGGAGGAAGGGATGGTCTCACTTCCGGACATACCTGGTGTCGGTCCTACGGCCATCGCGGAAGGCATCTCTGGCGACGGCAACGTGATCGTTGGCGCCGCTACACAGGGAGATTCAGCGGCAGCATTCGCCTGGGACCAGTTTCACGGTTCACGCCGTGTGGCCGACCTATTGATGGCACAGGGCGTTGACCTGGAGGGTTTTCAATTGGGTAAAGCACAGGCTGCTTCTTTTGATGGGCTGACGATCGTCGGAATCGGCCTGCCTGCGGACAGTAGAACCTTCCAGCCGTGGGTCGCACGGCTTGACCCCGGGACGTTCGTCCCGGAACCATCATCCATTTTGTTGAGCCTTTCGTCATTCCTTGTAGTTCTTGCCGCGTGGCGCTTGCGCCGCGGCGCGCGCTTGCGGTAAATCGCACTCATTGCGGTTTGCCGCATCTTCTAATTTTCTTTTTTGCGACCGTTGACGTTGTGGACATCATGCATAACATGATGCTTTCCACAATCGGGTGGCGGCTTTTCTGACGGGGCAAAGCGGGACATCCGGCAGATCGTTTTTCGTACCGGAGGTCTCGATGCGAGATTCTATTCTTCGTCGGTTCATCGGACGGCTCCGCACCAAGAACGTCTCAAGGCGCGGAGCATCTCGGCGCACAAGGCAGCTGGCCTTCGAATCATTTGAAGCTCGCCAAATGTTTTCCGCCTCCGAGATCGTGATCGAAAACGGTCTCACTGGCGCTGACAATTGGCTCGTGAGGGCTCCCTCCGTTCCAGGTGAACGTGCGGCAGCTCCGAATAGCATCACGTGGAATGGGTTTACGGATTCGACTCAACAGACGTACAACGATCGCATCCAAGGCTACACTAGCCGCATCAGTTATGACCTTAGCGAGCCAGAGTTGGCCATCGACTTCAAGGTGGACGCGCCCGGAACAACTAAGTGGGACGTTGAGATCCATCGTCTCGGTCATTATGGCGGAAAGGGAGCGCCCTGGTCGAAAGACTAAATGACATCGCTGGCTTCGCGCAACCGGACGCACCCAATCCCAATTCAGTGACCGGCATTGTCGATGCCGGTTGGCAAACAAACGCCACATGGAGGCCGGAGAAGATCAACGGTCGGTACCAATACCGAAACCCAGATGAAGACCCCGACGGGACCGGCCCTCAGCTCGCGCCGCCGCATCCACTGCTGTCGGGCGTGTACTACGTGAAGCTGAAGCGCGACGAGAGTTTGCAATACAGTCAGGAGAAGGGGAGCGGCGTGGTGTTTGTGTTGACCGACAACGCGGCGTCGAGCGCGATCGTGATGCAGGTGGCCGACACGACGTGGCAGGCGTACAACTTCTGGGGCAACAAGAGCTTGTATTACGACAAGATGGACGTGGATCAGACGCTCGACTATCGCGAGGGGACGCGCGCGTTCAAGGTCAGCTACAACCGTCCGTTCGACAGCGCGCTTGACGTGATCGGCACCGAGTCGAACATGATCGCGTTTCTGGAGCGGAACGGGTATGACGTGAGTTATACGACGCACGTGGACGTGGACCGACGATACGTCGAGCACGGCGATGCGCCGGCGCCGGATCGCTGCGCGCGCCGCAGCAAGGCGTCGCAGGTGGGCACCAGGTGTACATCACCACGGGGCACGACGAGTATTGGTCGGGCGAGCACATGAAGGCGCTGGAAGCGGCACGGGCCAACGACGTGAACCTGATGTTCTTGAGCGGCAACCAGGGGTTTTGGAAGACGCGGTGGGAGGACAACTACACGACGATAGTCTGCTACAAGGAGACGCAGAACAACGGCGTGGGCGATTATCGAGACCCAACGGACACGTGGACCGGCATTTTCCGCGACCGAAGGCCATTTGCGACGGACGGAAGCCAGTTTAACTCCGAGCATGAATCATATCAGCCGGAGAATGCGCTTTTTGGGACGATCTTTACGGTGAACTTCGATAATACGCTTGAAGATAAAAGGGCATACGAGGACAAGGTTAAAGTTCCCGCAAAAGAGGCGGCACATCGCCTGTGGCGCAACGTGACGATTCCTGCAAGCCGAGAGTTAAATATTCCGTTGGGCCATGAATGGGATGAAGACCTGGACAATGGATTTCGTCCGTCCGGCCTATTGCGGTTGTCTGAGACGACGGAGGACGAGCAGTTCGAAGAGGACTATGTCCAGAGGTATATAATCGATCCAAATTTCAGACCCGCCGGCACTGGCAGTTTCTTCGATGCGACTGCGCTCCCAGGCTATAACAATTCACAGGACGCCACGCACAGCTTGACGATGTACCGCGGATCGCGGAAGGGGCTGGTATTCAGCGCCGGGATGAGCTCGTGGAGCCAGGCATTGGTGCCGGACCCTGGTCCTAACCCTCCGTCGACAAGTCACCACGACTACAAAGTCAAACAGGCAACGATCAACCTGTTGGCCGACATGGGCGTGATCGCCGATGAGGACTACTTGGAATCGACGACGAACCTTCACGTTGCGTCGGGCTCGGCGGACACAACGCCGCCGCAGACGCCATCGCTGGAGATATCCGGCGTATTCGTTACCGAAAACACTACGAGTTGGACTTTTGAGGGAACGGCGACTGATGTCGGTGGCAAGGTGGGGGGCGTGGAGGTATCGTGGGACGGCGGCGTGACCTGGAAGCGGGCGTTCTCCGGAACACCGGCAGCGTCGCTGCCGTGGTCCCACTCAGTCGTGCTGCCAACAACGCCAGTTCCGTTCGTTCTGACGTGCGCGGTTGATGACAGCTTCAATATGGAAAAGGTAAAGGCGGCGCTGAACAGCAATACCCAAACGCTGTATGTGTACGGAGGGGGAACGAGCACATCTGGACCGTGGGACAACGACATTCTGATCACCAAGAACGGCACGTCGTTTACGGTGACGAACAACGGGAACGCTGTATCCGTTCCGGCCGGCGCGGTGTCGAGTATTGTCGTTCAACTTGCGCTGGGGACGAATCGGATCCAGGTAACGGATCCCAATATCCCGCTCGGCTGGACTCGAGAGCAAGTTAACGATGCGGCAGCGACGGTTGCTGGTTCACTAACCATACTAGGCGGGATCGGGAAAGACACAGTAATTCTTGACCATATCAAGATCGGTAATGGGCTGACGATCAAAGGGAACACCGGGGCAGACACAGTCAACCTGTTGACCAGCGTTATCGCATCAGGCAACGCGAACATTGACATGCGACTGAATGGCAACGGAAGCGTTGACTCGAAGTCGGTTGGCGCGGTAGTGAACGTCAACGACGGGTATGTATTGAACGGCGCCTTGACCGTCAACACCGGGGTAGGGAACGATCAGCTCGCTTTGGATAAGATGATTATTGTTGGTTCTCCGGCGGTGGCGACGCGCGGCGGCAATGATCGGATCAGCCGGGGAACCGCGTCGCCTTCGTACCCGAATATTCGCGGCGGCGACGGAGATGACACATACGTGTACGCGGTGAGCGTACCGGTCGGCGGCGGCGAGAGCCTCATTGAGGACGCCGGCCGAGGCAGCGATACGTTGGACTTCTCCGCAGCGACGATAAGCATCACCGTGAACTTGAGCACGAGTTTTCCGAACTTTGAGAACCTTCGCGGCGGTTCCGCGAACGACAACCTCACCGGAAACAGCGCGAACAATACGTTGCAAGGGAACGGCGGGATCGACACGCTCACCGGAGACGCAGGGATCGACACGCTGAGTGGCGGCGGAGGGAACGACATCCTCAATGGGGGTGAGGGGAACGACACGTACGTCTATTCAGGAATACCAAGCGAGTGGGGAACAGATGCGACGATCACTGACGGCAGCGGCACCGACACGCTGGATTTCAGCGGCGCTTCGGAGGGTCAGGCTGTCGATCTGAATCTGGCGAAGTGGGCGTCAATCGAGAACGTGAGAGGGACCAAGTTTGCCGACACGATCAGCGGCAATCCGCTAGTGAACACGTTCCATGGCGGGCAAGGAAATGACACGTATCAAACCGATGCAACCGGGAACACAACGATTCACGAGACACTGGATGGCGACACGGATGTCGTGAAGCTGGTGAATAGCACTACAGGTGCGAAGACGCATGTTTTCGTCAATGGCGAGCGGTTTGTCGTGGCGAAGCGCCAATGGCAACGCCGACCTTTTGCTGAGTGGAATGACCGCGCCGTGGCTGGAGCGGCGGGTGGTGGCGAGCGGGGCCACTGTGACCATCGATCAATTTGCCGATAACCAGCAGAACCTGCCTTGGGGGAGCACGTTCAAGAATGCGTCAGGGACGACGACAATTAATGTACCCACGAGCACCCCGTTTTCGGGCAATTCGCTTGCGAGGCTGGATGTGATTGCGGAAGGGGGCCAGTTGAATATTAACACCGCTCAAGTGATCAACCGTCTAACCAAGACGGCGAGCGCCACGGTCGCGGAGACCGCCACTTTAACCACCGACTCCAGAGTCAGCGGGGATGCGCCGAATTTGACTTTGACCGGAGCGGCGGTGGAGACCGTAAGTAATACAACCGGGGAAAACCAGTCAGTGAATGTGACCGTCGGCGGCACGACGATCAGCGGGATTGCAAATGGAGTGGTCATGCTGGTGAAAGACTTGAGCGATGCGACGGCCGCACTGAGGAAGTTTGGGTCTGGGATATTCAAGATTCAAACGGTTTCTAGCCTGACTGCGCCGATTGCTTTCATCAACGAAGAAGGCGAGACCGAGTTCGACGAGATCGATGGCGACGCGGCCGTGGTGAAGGGGGTAAATTGGCATGTGAGCGTGAACGCGATGGCGGGATGGGAGTCGTCGTCGGTGGAATTTTTGAAGTCTCAGGATTTGGGGTCGCTGAGCATCGCCGCGAACGCCAGCGCGTCGATTTTGGTGCTGGGCAGCCGCGTGCTTGCCTTGGACTCGCTGAACATCGCGGCCGGCGGCGTGCTCGACATGATGGACAACGACCTGATCCTGCGAACGAGCGCGGGGAACAAGGACATGGTGCACGCCGCGGTGAACCGGTGGATCGTGAGGCGCAGAACGGCGTGGATTCGAACTTCGTTACGAGGTGGGATGGGTGGGGGCTGAAGAGTTCGACGGCGCGGGCCTTCAATCTGGAACAGGGCGACGCCGATGGATTTGACCTCGCGGGACTGGGTGCGATAAGAAACTCGGACATTGACATCACGACCGGTTTGCCGGGAAGTCGCTCACACGACATTCAGCGGCCAGACGGTGAAGCCCGACTATGTCCTGATAAAGTACACGTACATCGGCGACGGGAACCTGAGTGGGGACGTGGAATTCCAGGACTACGTGGCAATGGACAACGCGTTTTTTAATTTGATCCAGAACCTCGGCTGGGCTACGGGGGACGTGAACAACGACGGCGAGATCACCTTCGACGATTACACGATCGTGGATCAGTCGTTCTTTTTCCAGTTGGCGCCGCTGTAGGGGGAAGTCACTTTCCTACGCCCTTGTCGCAATCGCCGCCAGCAAGACCACCAACAACCCGATGCCCAGGCTCACGCGATCGCGCAGTGCAAACACCACCGGGTCTTCGTCCAGCTCGCCGCGCTTCACGATGAACCAGATTCGCGTCACCCAATAAAGCATTAGCGGGCAGATCAGCCACAATGCCCACGGCCGCGTATACAGCACCTTCATCTCAGGACTGTTGATGTACAGGGCGAGCACCAGCACGGCCATGTACCCGGCGGTCGGACCGATGCTTTCGATGATCGACAAGTCGCCGACGCCGTAACCGCGCCCGCGCGGCGAGTCCTCGCTTTCCTCGTCGGCGTGGCGAGCCAGCTCGGCGTGCCGCTTGCCAAATGCCAGCGACGTGAACAGAAACATTGAAAACGCCAGCAGCCACTCGGAGACAACGACGTCGGCGGCGACGCCCCCCACCAGCACGCGCAGCGCGTACATCCCCGCCAGCAACATGACGTCGAGCACCAGCTTTCGCTTCAGCCAGAACGAGTAGAACAGATTGACCAGGACATAAATCCCCAGCATTCCCAAGAACGGCAGCGGCAAGGCGATCAGCGAAACCGCCACCGCAAACAGCATCAACCCCGCGGTCAGCACCGGCCCATACAAAATCGGCAACTGCCCCGATGCAAACGGGCGATTGCGTTTGGTGGGATGATGGCGGTCGGCCTCAATGTCCATCATGTCATTGAGGACATACACCGCCGAGGCGCACGCTGAAAACGCGATGAACGCCAGGATGCTGGCCACCACCTTGCTCGTGTCCTGCAAGTGATGTCCCAGCACCAGCGGCACGAAGATCAGCAGGTTCTTCACCCACTGATGCGGCCGCATGGCCCGTAGCGCAGCCTTCCAGACTCCCTTTCGTTCACAGTGCAAATGGACCGGTTTGTCCAGCCGCGCGGTCATCGCGCGCACCATTGGGCTGGGAGCGACCACGTGCACTTCCGCCGCCTCGCGCCAGATTGGTATGTCCGCCGGAGCGTCTCCGGCATAAGCAAACTGCGAGAACCCATGCCGCGTGCAATAGTCTCGAATCGCGCGGAGCTTGTTCGGCCCCTTCAAGTTCAGCTCGCCGTCGGTGGCGATCACGTCGTCGAACAGTCCCAGCTCCTTGGCGATCGCGTCGGCGTAACGACGGTCGCTCGCGGTGGCCAGGATCACCCGCCGCCCCTCCGACCGCTGCTCGCGCAAATAGTTCAACACGTCGTGCCGGTAGGGCAGCACGCGAACGTCAGGCATCACACGACCGGCCAATTCCCGCTTCATCACCGCCCGGCCGCGCAGGGCCAAGACGGGGATCCGAAATAGCATCGCCGGGTCGCGCTTGATGCTGGCCAGCACCGATTCATGCGTCACGTCGCCCGCGATCAACGTTCCGTCGAGATCCACAAACAGCGGTATTCCGGCGGCGATAGCGCCGTCGGCCGGAGGCCCTTCGTGGTTCGACGCGATACTCGGTTGCGACATGGATTGCTCTTCTTCGACGGTGGCGTTCACTTTCAAGCTTCGTCGCGCGGCCGGGGAGTGTCAACGCAAAGGTCCGAAAGCCGCGTTACAGTCGCTACAATCGTTGCGTTGGTCGCTTGAAATTACAACAAGATTGGATCCTGATCCGCATGATCCTCGCCGGCTCACTGCTCTTTACCGACGCCGCTCGTTCGACACGCCTTGCGCCGGGGTGGCTGCGGATCGAATCGGGCCTGCTCGTCGAGGTGCAACTCGGCCGGTGTCCGCACACGATCGATCTTGGCGGTGACGATTGCGTGATCTCACCGGGCTTCATCGACACGCACCTGCATCTGCCCCAGTTCGACTCCATTGGCGTCGATGGCCTTCCGCTTTTGGAGTGGCTGGAACAGGTGATCTTTCCCGCCGAAGCGCGTTGGGCCGACGCGTCGTTTGCCGCGGCGCAAACGCAAGCCGCCGTGCAGCAGCTCCTATCGTTCGGCACGACCAGCTTTTGTGCCTACGCCACCGTGCACCATGCGTCCACCCTCGCCGCATTCGACGTCGTCCACCAGCACAACCTTCGCGCGTGCATCGGTCAGGTACTGATGGACCGCAACGCGCCGGCTGACCTCGTTCGCCCCTTGGACGAACAAGTGGCCGAAGCGAAGTTGCTATTGGAGCGATTTCCGCCTTCGCCATATCGAACGCAGTCGCGCGTCGAAGCTGCGATCACGCCGCGATTCGCCGTCACCTCCAGTCCCGAACTGCTGACTGGCGCGGCACGCCTTGCCGCTCAATACGGCGCGATCATCCAAACACATCTCGCCGAAACCGAGGCCGAATGCAAGCTCGTTCAGGAGCTATTCGGCGGCAAATCATACACCGACGTCTACGAGGCAGCCGGCCTGCTCGCTCCGCGCACGATACTGGCTCATGCTATCCATCTTGACGATGAGCAACGCGCAACGATCGCCGCACGCAAGCCGTGGTCGCGCATTGCCCGGTCGCAAACGCGTTCCTCCGCTCCGGCATCATGCCTCGCTGGCGGTTCGCTCGCGATCGTATAAGCACGAGCCTGGCAAGTGATATCGGCGCCGGTACAGAGTGCTCGATGGTCCGCGTGGCGCAGGCGATGATTAACGCCTCTAAGTACCTGGCAATCGACGATTCGCAGGCAACAGTTCCAACCGCCGCGGAAGCCTGGTGGCAAATTACCCGCGGAAACGCTGATGCGCTAGGCTGGAACGAGGTCGGTCGCTTGGAACCAGGCGCCGCCGCGGACCTGCTTATTATTCGACCGGATGTCAACTGGCGCGACGCGATCAATCCATTATCCATGCTTCTATACGGCTGGGACGACCGCTGGCTCCAATACACGCTCGTCCGTGGCAGAGTCGCATGGACCCCAAGCACAGGCCCACGACCTGCTTAGAATTCGCTACTTGGCCGTTTCTCCGCGCGACACACTCGCATCGATGTAGATGTCCAACTGCTGCCCCACATACAGCGGCTTCCCGGCAGGCCCAAGCGAATAAATCACTTGCAACACCCGCGTGTCCACGCGCTCGGTGTTGTCGCCGGTAAGCGACCGCTTCGGCACGACGTACGGTTCCACTCTCACGAACGTCAGCTTGTAATTCTGGCGAATGTTCCCCTTGAGCACCGCCCACGCCGGCGCATTCGGAACGAACCGCGGAATGTCCTGCTCATCGATATCGACGCGCACGTGAAGTTGCTCCACGTTGCCAATCACAATCGGGGCCTCGCTGCTGGGCGCCGCCATATACTCACCGGGCTGCAAGTTCACTTGCAGCACCTCGCCATCGACGAGTGCGCGAATCGTCAGCCGCTCGACCTCGCGCTCCGCCGCCGCCACCTGCGCCTTGGCCTGATCGACCGCCGCCTTGGCAATGTCCAGGTCGTATTGCCACGCACCCGCCATTTGCAGGTCGAGATCGGCCTTCGCCTTCGCTACTCTGGCCTTCGCTGTGTTGTGCGCATTACGCCGCGCGACAAGCTCCTGATCGCTGAGCACGCGTCTCCCGCCCGAGGTCAATTCCTCCGCACGCCGCAATTCGTCCGCCGCGCTGGCGGCTTGCGCCTCAGCCTCAGCCACGGTCGCTTTCCAAATGGGAATCTGCTCGCGTCGCGGCTGACTTTGCAATCGGATCAGGTCTGCCTCGGCAGCCTGCACTGCGGCCTTACGTACAAGCAGGTCCGCCTGAAGCTGCCGGTCATCCAACTGGAACAGTGGATCGCCGGCTTGCACTTTCTGTCCAACAACGACAAACACTTCGGTCACCAATCCCGGCGTCGTCGTCCCCACAACGATGTTCTCGGTTTGCGCTTCCACGATTCCGGCGCCGGCTACCGTATTCGCAAACGGGCTGCTGGCCGGCGTGACTGGCGGCTCGACCTTTTGCTCAACGGGGCGCGTCGCGATCACGTGATTGACCGCGAAGATCAACAGCCCCAGAGCGATCACCGGCAGGACGTATTTGATGATCATCGCCGTGAAAGATCTTTGCCGGCGCGTGCGGGATTTGCCGATCGTTGCCGCCCGGCGCTTACCAGTGCCAATATCATAACCCATTTCCTTAGTGCGACGCTGAAACCGCGCCGCGATGCACTTGCTGCTCTTGGGTGCGGACAATCCGGCCGTCTTCCATGTGGGCGATGCGGTTGCCGAAGCTAAATACACGATTGTCGTGCGTGACCACGATCACCGCTCGATTCGGCTGCAAGGCCACGTCGTGCAACAATTCCATGATCAACCGGCCGTTGACCGCGTCCAACGCCGATGTCGGCTCGTCGCAAACCAAAAGTCGCCGGCTCGTGCACCAGTGCCCGCGCGATGGCCACGCGCTGTTGCTGCCCGCCCGACAAATCAACCGGCAGAGCGTGCATCCGGTCAACCAGTCCGACCTGCTCACAGACCACTTCGGGCGCCGTATCGCCTTCTTTGCGCTACGCCGGCAATGATCAACGGGACCGCGACGTTTTCGATCGCGTTCAGCGCGGGCAACAAGTTAAATTGCTGAAAAATGAACCCGATGTTTCGCTGCCGAAAGCGGACGATTTCCCGGTTCGAAAGCGCACCGAGGTCTTCGCCTAACACCGAAACCAAACCGGCCGTCGGTTCCAGGATTCCGGCGATCACCGACAGGAGCGTGGTTTTTCCGCAGCCGCTTGGGCCGACAAGCAAGGTCATTTGCCCCGTATACACGTCGAGATCCACGCCGCACGCGCCATGACCTGCGTTCCGCCCGAGCCAAACTCCTTCGTCACGCCTTCACAATGCACCGCCACGTTGCGGCCGCTGTTGCCGGTCGCACTGTCGTTCGCGTTGTCGAGGTCGTGTTGCACTTCGGCTTCATCCCTTAAACACAATCGCCGGCTCGACGACCAACACCTTGCGAATGCTCACCAGACTCGACAATACGATGATCGCCATTACCGCCACCGCCGTAATGGCCAACACCCACCACGGCATGTAAAACGCGAGCTTTGAGTTCACTTTGGTCAATTCGCCAAAGGCCGCTGCGCCCCCCACACCCAGACCATATCCGATCGCTCCCACCTGCATCGCTTGCAACAACACCATCCCCACGATCCGCGCGTTGCTGGTGCCCATCGCCTTGAGGCGCCAAACTGCTTGATGTTCTCGACGGTAAACAGGTAAAACGTCTGCCCGGCGATCGCCGTGCCGACTACAAAGCCCAGCAACACCGTGATTCCAAAATTGACCGGGATGCCGGTTCGCGAAAGGAAGTAGACAATCGTCTTCCACATGAATTGCTCGCGAGTCAACGCCGACAGCCCGGTCTGCTCTTGAATTCGTGCAGCAGACATCTTCCGACGAGAGCCCGGACTGCCCTTCGGCCAATACAAACGACAAGGTCTTTCGTTCGCTAGGCACAAACTGGATTGCCTTCGAATACCGGGTGTAAACGATGGGAAACGTCTGAAACGTGCGCGAGGCCTTGCACACACCGACCAACACGCCGCGCCGATCGTTCATCTCAAACACCTTGCCCACCGTGAACGGTTCGTCGGGCCAAAGCTGCTGATAACCGGCGTCGTCAATGATGAGCGCATCCGGGCGCTCCAGGTCCTTGATCTCGCCCACAATCATTTCCACCGGTGCGCCGACGAGGGTCGCGTCGTCCAGTCCCAGCAGTATGACTTGTTGAAACTGGCCATCCGCCATCCGTGCGCGGGCTAGACCTTTGTAGAACGGCACCGCCCACTTCACGCCCGAGACGCCGCGCACTCGCCAAAGATCGTTGTCCGAAAGCGGTTTGATGTCGTCGATGAACTCAACGTTCTTGTCCATTACCCAAATTTCGACGCCGTGCACATCTTTGATCTGACTGGTAGTCAGGGCCATGAGCCCGCAGAAGATCGACGACTGTTGTGCGATCAATAGCGCGGCAAACGCAATTCCCAGGATGATGCCCAGGTACTTGGCGCGATTGCCGATCAGCATTCGCCAGGCGATCCAAGACATGGCAGCTAAGCAAGGCCGCGGGAATATTAAACGGATGTTCTAAACAATTGTATCACTGCGCCTGTTGCTGGCAACGTAGGTTCGTTCGCCGCCTCCCAATCTGTCGAAATTGGAGCCGCAGTGACTGCAAGTATGTCAAAATGCTGTATTGCCCAGTTTGCCACTAACAAATGGAAGACCGACGGAAGTACTTGCGTATAAACATCTTCGGCGAGTAAGCTGATGTGCGTCCAACGGCGGTATCGATGTTGCAGCGTTACGATGGCGGGACCGCTGTCATTGCGCGCCGAAACAAGCTCCGCCACGCCGGCACACCGTGGGCTGCTTCGCCGCCTGGTTTTATGAGACGGAGATCAAGCCATGCGCATCGCCCAGGTGAGCCCGCTATATGAAAGCGTTCCGCCCAAGTTGTATGGCGGGACCGAGCGCGTGGTGGCATATCTCACCGAGGAATTGGTGCGCGATGGGCATGACGTCACCTTATTTGCCAGCGGCGACTCTTTAACCAGCGCGAAGTTGGTCCCGGGCTGCCCTCAGGCTCTCCGCCTCAATCGACATTGCGTCGATCCATTGGCGCCCCACTTCGTCATGCTCGAACAAGTGTTCCGCCGCGCAGACGAGTTCGACATCATTCACTTTCATTGCGATTACTTGCATTTTCCGCTGAGCTGTCGGCTGAACCCAATCCAAGTCACGACGCTCCATGGCCGGCTTGATATCCCCGACCTTCAGCCGTTGTATCGCGAATACTCTGGCATGCCGCTGGTGTCGATCAGCAACTCGCAGCGCAAGCCGCTTCCAATGTGCAATTGGGCCGGCACCGTGTATCACGGGCTGCCCCTCGAAGTAAACCAACCCCATCCCCAGCCAGGAAAGTACTTGGCGTTTCTGGGCCGAGTTTCGCCCGAAAAGGGCTGCGACCGTGCCATTGAGATTGCGCGTCGTGCCGGTATGCCTATCAAAATCGCGGCTAAAATCGACAAAGCCGATCGTGCCTACTATGACCGGGTTGTCAAAACACTTTTCAACGAACCTCACGTCGAGTACATCGGCGAGATCAACGAGTCGCAAAAGGATGAGTTCCTCGGCAATGCGTTCGCTTTGCTCTTCCCGATCGACTGGCCGGAGCCGTTCGGACTGGTCATGATTGAAGCCATGGCGTGCGGCACGCCGGTGATCGCATTTGCCTGCGGCTCGGTGCCGGAGATCATGGAGGACGGCAAGACCGGCTTTGTGGTTACCGATATCGACGAAGCCGTCGAGGCAGTGGCACGCGTTCCGAGTCTCAGCCGCGAAACCTGCCGCGCAGTTTTTGAACAACGCTTCAGTTCTCCACGGATGGCACAGGACTATCTGAAAGTCTATGAGCAGCTCATCGACGCCGGATCGAGTGACGGACGAGGTGATTCAGGTCAACGAGCAGTACTACATCCTCGCCACGTCGCCGCGCGCGGATGAGCAGGCCCGTGTACTGAAACACGCCGACACGTTTGCCGTCTTCGACCGCTTCGGCGATATCCAGCCCGCTGGGATGGGGGAAGAGGGCCTGTATCACGATGGCACGCGCTTTCTCAGCCGCTTCCGATTGTTAGTCAACGATCGGCGGCCGCTGCTGCTCAGCTCGACCGTGCGCGAAGACAACCTGTTGCTGACGGCCGATCTCACCAACCCGGATCATCGCGTCGATGGCGAGCTCTTGCTTCCCCGCGATACCGTTCACGTATTCCGATCCAGTTTTCTTTACGAGGGAGTGTGTTACACGCAGGTCCGCGTCCATAATTTTGCTCTCCGCACGATCACGCTCACACTTTCGCTGCTTTACGCGGCTGATTTCGTGGACATCTTTGAAGTCCGCGGTATGCGCCGCGACCGCCGGGGCGAGGCACTGTCGCCCCAAGTAGAACGGCAATCCGTCGTTCTCGGCTACCGCGGTCTCGACGACGTCCAGCGCCGCACGCGGATCGCGTTCGACCCCACGCCAAATGAATTGGGCGCCTCTGCCGCACGCTTTGAGCTGGAGCTCCCGTCACAGGGGGACGCCGTCGTGCGCGCGACCATCACCTGTGACTGGCGACAAGGCCGCTCAGCCGCCGATTTCGACCGGGCATCGACGCGCTCGCTGGACGAGGTCCAGTCGCTGCGCGCGCTCGATGCCACGATCGTCACCTCCAACGAATCGTTCAACGATTGGATCAATCGCTCCGCGGCCGATCTGCACATGATGATCACGCGCACTCCGCAGGGCCCTTACCCCTACGCCGGAGTACCCTGGTTCAGCACCGTGTTTGGCCGCGACGGCATCATTACCGCCATCGAATACTTGTGGATCAATCCGGAGATCGCGCGGGGCGTGCTCTCGTTTCTGGCCTCCACGCAGGCATCGGAGCTAAAGCCGGATCAAGACGCGGAGCCGGGGAAGATCGTGCATGAAATCCGCCGCGGCGAAATGGCCGCGCTCGGTGAAATCCCGTTTGGCCAGTATTACGGCACGGTAGACGCCACGCCGCTGTTCGTGATGCTCGCCAGCGGCTACTACCGCCGTACCGGCGATCGAGCGTTTATCCAGTCGCTTTGGCCGCACATTGTTCGTGCGCTCGCTTGGGTCGAACACTACGCCGATTCCGATGGCGATGGATTTTGCGACTACTTTCGCCGGTCGCCGACTGGCCTGGTTACTCAGGGCTGGAAGGACTCCGTCGATTCGGTGTTCCACGCCGACGGTTCACTCGCCGAGTGCGCCGGTGGCGCTTTGCGAAGTGCAAGGCTACGCCTATGCCGCCTGGCGAGCCGCCGCCGATCTGGCGTTACTGCTGGACCTACCCGAGCTCGCCGTCGAATACACTACGCGCGCCGACGTTTTGCAGCAGCGGTTCGAAGAGGCATTTTGGTGCGAAGAGCTTTCCACCTACGCGCTGGCGTTGGACAAGGATAAACAACCTTGCCGCGTGCGTGCCTCAAATGCGGGTCATTGCCTTTTCACTGGAATTGCGCGATCGATCCATGCCAATCGCGTTGCGCGGACGCTGTTGGACGACACGTCGTTCTCGGGATTTGGAATTCGCACCGTGGCCACGACCGAGGCGCGGTACAATCCGATGTCGTATCACAATGGCTCCATCTGGCCGCACGATAACGCGCTGATTGCGTTCGGCCTGGCACGCTATGGATTGCAGCACGAAGCCGCAAAAATCCTTACCGGAATGTTTGACGCCAGCATGTCGATGGACTTGCGCCGCATGCCCGAGCTGTTTTGCGGCTTCCCGCGCCGTCCGGGCGAAGGCCCCACGCTCTATCCGGTGGCCTGTGCGCCGCAGGCCTGGTCAGCCGGCGCCGTGTTTCTGCTGCTGCAATCTTGCCTCGGCCTCACCATCGACGCGCCGCATAACGAGGTCCGACTTTTCCGGCCCGTGCTGCCCCCCTGGCTCGAAAAGGTCTGGATCAACGGACTGCGCGTGGGCACAGGGGCCGTGCATCTATTGATCGAGCGTCATCCGCACGATGTCAGCATCAGCCTGATTCGCCGCGAAGGCAACGTGCAGATTGCGATCATCAAATAGTCAGGGCGTGAGGCCTGCTACTCATCCCCCGCCGTCAGCTTGGGGGCCGCCCGCTCCCCCAGCTCTTTCTCTCCCCGGCTTTCCTCCCGCTTCCGCAAGTACAACTTGATTGGCACTTCGCCAAACGGCAGCCGGTCGCGCAGCGCCGTCAACAAGTAACGCCTGTAAGTTGCGGAAAACGCCTCTGGATGGTTGCAAAACAACACGATCGTCGGCGGCTCCGTGTCCACTTGCGTCGCGTAAAAAATCTTCGCGCGACCCGCGTGATGCATCGGCGGCGGGTTCTCGGCCAAAGCGTCCCCGACCGCCCGGTTCACCGCACTGGTGCTTACGCGGTGGCGCGCCTGCTTGAACAACATTTGCGCGTGGTTGAGCAGCGCTTTCACGTTTTTTCCCGTCTGGCCGGTTACAAACGCGATCGGTGCGTAGTGCATTGTGCGAAACGTGTCGTGCACGTACTCGGCCCATTCGCCCGTGCGCACCTGGTCCACCAACAAATCCCACTTATTGATCACGAAAATGCACGGCTTGAATTGCTCCACGATGTAATCCGCTACCTGCTTATCCACCTTCCCGATCGGCTGCATTGCGTCCAAGAACATCAGCACCACGTCCGCACGCCGAATGCTCCGCTGCGCACGATGCAAGCCGTAAAAATCAACATCGGTATGAATGCTCTTGGTGCGCCGCAGGCCGGGCGTGTCGATTGCCACGAACTGCTTGCCGTCCATTTCGAACCGCACGTCGATGCTGTCGCGCGTGGTGCCGGCGACTTCACTCACGATGACCCGCGCGGCCTGCGCCAGCGTGTTCACAAACGTGCTCTTCCCCACGTTTCGCCGCCCCACGATCGCCACTTTCATCACCGGCTCGTCCGGTGTCTCGCCAGCCACGCTTGGCGGTAGCCGCGCCACGATCGCTGCCAATAGCTCGTCGCGGCCGCGATTCTGAATCGTGCTCACCGGCAGCGGATCGCCAAAACCAAGTTGGTGAAACTCGGCTGCCTGGGGATCAAGGCCATGGTTGTCCGCTTTATTCGCGACCAAAATCAGCGGCTTTTCAATGGGTCGCAACCGCTCGGCCACTTGCAAATCCAACGGCACGATCCCCTCTCGAACATCCACCACAAATACAACCAGCGACGCCAGATCGATCGCTGCTTGGATCTGCCCCTCGATGTCGTCTGTCAAATTATCGACATCCTGAATCCCCATCCCGCCGGTATCGACAATCTCGAAGTAACGATCGTGCTCGTTCAACATATGCGTCAGCCGGTCGCGCGTTACGCCCGCCGTCGGATCGACAATCGCCAGCCGCTTTTGCGCGAGCCAGTTGAACAGGCTCGACTTGCCCACGTTAGGCCGGCCGACAATAACAACTTGAGGAACGGCCACGGTGAATCCAAGTTTTGTGCGGCAAGTGCGAGATGTTACTTCATCCGCATCATAGTGGCTGCATACGACCGACAAAAGGCGCTGCCAACCGCAACCAACAGCGCTATACTATGACCGTTTGACACAAATTCTCGGACGAACAAAGCACGGAGGCTAACCATGCAGGGAATTCACCTCGACGACAGCGTGTCGCTGCGCAAGGCACTGTCGCAACGCCTCGAGAGCCTTCGGCGCGCCGGCATCACTCATCTTCCCAAACCGCGCACCTCAGCATTCGTCGAGCTGGCGCTCACCGTGCCATCGCCGCCCGCGCCGCATATCCATATCCCCTCGCCGCGTACCGACGCGGCGCCGCCGTTGCCCGATACAGCGCATACCACCGCTCCACTACTCTCCCCCGACGAAGATGGACCCTCGCCGCTTGGACCCATGCTTTCCTCGGACGAGAAAATCGCAGCCCTTTCCGTCGTGAACAAAGAAGTCACTGGCTGCACGCGCTGCCATGAGCTTGCAACGACCCGAACGCAAACAGTGTTCGGCGTTGGAAGCCCTAATGCCCGGTTACTATTCCTTGGCGAAGCCCCCGGAGCCGACGAAGATCGCCAGGGCGAGCCGTTCGTCGGCCGCGCCGGCCTGCTACTCACCGACATGATCACCAAGGGCATGAAGCTTCGCCGCGAAGACGTCTACATCATGAACGTCCTTAAATGCCGCCCCCCCGGCAATCGCAATCCGCACCCCAACGAGGTCATTAACTGCCGCGGCTACCTTGATCGACAGATTGAGGTAGTTCATCCCGAGTTCATCTGCTGCCTCGGCTCCATCGCCGCCAAAGCGCTGCTCACCACAGAACTCTCGATCGGCCGGCTGCGCGGCAAGTGGCACGCCTACCGCGGTATACCCGTTATCTGCACCTACCACCCCGCCTATCTGCTGCGC
Organism: Pirellulales bacterium; assembly: GCA_963829655.1. Taxonomy (GTDB): domain Bacteria; phylum Planctomycetota; class Planctomycetia; order Pirellulales; family JALHPA01; genus JBBDYH01. The sequence goes on along the minus strand of CAWHJG010000002.1, from coordinate 913,978 downwards.
AACCCTGCTTCCAAGCGCGACGTGTGGGACGATCTCAAGCTGCTGATGGACCGGATGGGTATCGCCTACGAAAAGAAATAGCCGGTCCGAGTGACGCCGCGACTCTCAATGATCTACGCTGGTCTTCACCATCTCGCGCGGCACCAACCCGTCCAGCATGGCCCTCAGCTCGCGTAACTTGATCGGCGTAGAAACCGTCACTCGGTGCTTGGCCGTCTTCGCCCGCGATTTCCAGCCGTGGTGCTTGGCCCCCAACAGTAGAATCGAAGGAATCTCGCTCGTCGAGGGATCGTAACCAAACTGGTTGAACCCCTCGAGCGCCTCTTCGCCCAGGCCGCTCGTGCTAAACACCACGCAGTCCGCCGGCCGCTGAATGTCATTAAACGAATTGGCGGGTCGCTGCGGATCGCTCGTGACCAAAACCCGAAATCCGCTGCTCTTGAACAGCTCGCGAAATTTGTCTTGCCACGAAGTGCTCGACTCGACCACCATCACCGTCCGCTGCTTGAACACCGGCGCCGAGTCCGCGTCGGAGCCCGGGCTGCCGTTGCCGCTTTCCTTCAGCCGTAAAAGCAGCAGCTCCAGATCCGCCAACATCTCGGCCGGCGTCTGATAGCGCGCCCCCGGCTCCAGCTCCATTGCCTTTCCCACCACCTTTATGACGGTCTTCGGCAATTCCGGTGCGATCTCTCCCAGCGGTATCACCGAAGTGAATCGCGTCTTGCTCAATCGCTGGATCCGGTCCCGCGTCTCCTGGAGTGGCGGCGCCCCGGCCAGCATGTTGTAGAAAATCGCGCCTAGGAAATAGATGTCGCTTCGCGCATCGTCCTTGTGCACCCCCGTTGCTCGCTCCAACGCCGCATAGTCGATCGTTCGCGGGTTTTCGATGTTCGCCAGCGCCTCATCGCTCAAATCGGGATCGGCGCCCGCCAGGCCAAAGTCCACGAGTTTCGCCTGCCCGACGCTGGCCACTAGCACGTTCGACGTCTTTAAGTCGCGATGCGAAATCCCTCGCTTGAATGCGTAGTCCAGCCCCCGGCATACATCAACCGCCAGCCGCGTCGCTTCCACCGGGTCCAGCTTCCTGCGGTTCCGCAAAAACTCACGCAGATTCTGCCCCTCGATAAACTCCATTGCCATGTAATGGCTATTTCGCTGCGAAGCGACCTCGTACACGCCCACGATGTTCGGGTGGTGAAGTGCCCCGCCTACCTCCCCCTCGCGCCGGAACGACTCGACCTTGTCCGCGTCGTTCGAGAAGCGGTTGCGCAAGAGTTTGACCGCCACGATCCGGCCACTTTCCTGGTTCACCGCTCGGAACACGCGTGCAAACGTGCCTGCGCCCACCTGGTACAGAACCTTGTTGCGGCCGTAATAAAACCCAGCCTGTGCCCCGCTCTGTAAGCGATCGAGCTGATACGGCGTCAATAGATTGCGGCGCAGGAGAAACTGCTTGAACTCGTCAACGTTCACCTCGCCGCCGCTGATTTCGTTGTAGATATCGCGGCGAGAGCGCTCGTCAAGCAGGTCCAGGTCGAACGCGCGCTGAGCTAGTTGTTCAGCAGTTACTTCCGACATGGACGATTACCGGCGCCAAGCTAGAACCTTCATGAGAGTCGCAGGGTCGCGCTTGAAGCGGACCCCTGTCGCCGAGTGGTTCCGGTCGCTCGACGACCGCCGTTGGGAATACGTCCCATCGTAGTCGAGCCGCCGCTTACCCGCAACCAGCCGACGCTTCGCGATGTCCGCAATCGAGAGACTCGAAAGACTGATGGGACAAGCAGTTGCCGCTCGCAGTCCTACAGAGCACCGACCGCTCAACTCCAATCGGTCATCAATAACCTCTGCCCGAAACGCCACCGCTTCACGCTCAGAATCGCGATGTACCGCCAAAGATATTCCAGACGGCCAAGTGGATCGACGCCACCAACCACATTCGATAGCGCGCTTAACTTCCCTCGGTCAAACGGCGATATTCGTCTCGCTCTCGGCGAGTGGCCTCAAGATCGAACATCAGGTATTTCATGTCCAGCCGCAATTGACCCAGGGCATCCTGCACAAGGTTCAGAATTCGCCGCCGCCGCTTCGTACCCTCGGCAACCCGCTGAAATACCGGGCTGACCAACCGCTCATACTCCGGCGGCAAGGTGGCCAAAACCGCCCCCAACTCGGCCAGGTCGGCGGGTATGTCTTCGGTGCTGTTCACGATGACGCGGCTATCGGTTGCCATGAGGCAGTTCTCCAAGGGATGGTAGATACCCTCACCTAGAGCAGAGAGCGTGCCCACATTCAAGCACCGCTCACCACAAAAACCCTAATTCGTTGCGGCCAAACGAATTGAGGCCGCCGCCGCCGCGCGCCGCTCGATCGCTCGATGTTGAAAAACCGCCACCACTGATCTGGCAACATCTCCTAAATCCTGATAACTACACGGTTTACACTCTGGCCACGCGATTCCCCACCCGGTGGTGTTCTCACAACGAAAATCCCGCCGCCCGGTTTCGTGACCGCCCCGCCCCAGCTTGCAGGGAGCAAGCCCGCCATCGCCGCACTCCGCCGACAACGACCGTTCACACACCACGCCCTGGCTGCAGCCATAACGGCCTGCCTGCTCATCGCCGCTGCGCACACCGCAGCGGCGGCGCCGACGGCGTTCCGCGAGGGTTTTGAAAGCGACTCCACCTCCTGGCACGCGGCCGGCGCCGACGCCCAGTACCGCCTCGATTCTCACGAGCGAACACCCGCCGAATACGCCGCGGGCGAGCAGCTCCGAGCGCATCGGCATCACGGCCACGCAAGGCTCGTACGTTTACTTCGCACATGCCGCTCCGCACGCACGCATTCTCGACGAGCTAAAGTTCTCCCTAATGCTCAAGTCAGATCGCGCACGATTGCAACTGCTCGCCCGCGTCGTTCTTCCCAACTCACTCGATCCGGCGACACAAAAACCGCTCACCGCAATTGTCCGCGGAACGCAATCCAAAGACGCGGGTACGTGGCAACGCCTGGAAATCACCGGCCTCCCCCAACTGGTCGAGCGGCAAGTCCGCGTGCTTCGCGCTCAGCACGGTCCTCAGGTCGATCCTCGCGGCGCATACGTCGATCTCGTGCTCGTCAACATCTACGGCGGGCCGGGCCAGACAACCGTCTGGCTCGACGAGCTGGAAGTGCGCGGTGCCGTAGCCGTCGATAGTGAAGTCCAGCTTGCGGCCGCCACCGCCGACGCAGCGTCGATCGCGGACCGCGCCCCACAAAAATCCATCCGCCTCAGCGGCTCGGTCCTCAACATCGACGGCCGCCCGTTCTTTCCTCGCGCCATCGAGCATCAAGGCGAATCGCTCAGCCGCCTGGCCGAGCTGGGCTTCAACGCCGTGCGCATCAACGCCGCCCCGTCCGAGTACCTTCTGGCCGAAGCCGAACAGGCCGGCATCTGGCTGATCGCTCCGCCGCCCCTGCTCAAATCCTGGAACGGCGGCAACGGCGAATCGCAGCTCGAGCCCGTCCCCGCAATGTACGATCCCGTCCTTGCATGGAGCCTCGGCCAGGATCTCACGACGCGAGAGCTCGACGCGGTCGCCGACCTGCGAAAAAAACTGCGCACGGCCGACCGTCGCCGCTCACGACCCACCATTGGTTCGCCCGAGACGCGGCTGCTCGCCTACAGCAAGCCGCTCGATCTGCTCAGCGCTTACCGTTTTCCGCTCTCCAGCACGCTCGAGCTGGCTGACTACGGCAACTGGCTGCGCAAGCACCGCGCCTTGCCCGTCCCGGCACGCCGCTTTGGACCGTCATTCAAACGCAGCCCAGCGCCTCGCTCCGCTCCCAATGGTCCGCCTTCCACGGCGCCCAGATCAACGCCCCGCTCGATAGCGATGCCATTCGCCTGCTCGCGCTCACCGCGATCGGCGCGGGCGTCCGCGGGCTGGAATTCGCTTCCCACTCGTCGCTCGAGCAAGAGGACAACGAGAGCCGCATCCGCGCTCACGCTCGCGCTCATCAACGCCGAGCTGGCGCTGGTCGAACCGTGGGCCGCCGCCGGAAGCTACGTCACCACCGCCGACTCGAATGATCCGCAGGTCAAGGCGGTCATGCTCGAGTACGATCGCTCGCGATTGCTGGTGGCCACGCGCACCGCACAAAACGCCCAATACGTCCCTCAACACGTTTCCGGTGGCAGCGTGACGTTCGTGGTTCCCGGAGTGCCGGAGTCGCACGACCTGATCGAGCTGACCCCCGCCGGCCTTCGCCCGCTCAAGCACCGCCGCGTCACCGGGGGCACGCTGATCACGCTCGACAATTTCGACACGGCGTCGCTGGTCGTGATGACACCCGACCCGCTGATGGTCAACGTGCTTGCGCGGCGCTTGGCCACGGTTTCGCAGCGTTCGGCGCAGCTCGCTCGCGAGCTGGCCGGCCGCACACTTGCCGAAGTCGAATCGGTCGATCGACGCCTGCCGGCGCACGTCCGCGACGATGCCGCGTCGTCGTCGTTGGTGGGCGCTGCCCGTGCGACCTTGGAAAAAGCTGATCGCGAGCTGGCCGCCGGCGATCGCAAAAGCGCCTACGCCTCTTCGCGGCAGGCGCTCACGTCGCTTGGCGAGCTAAAGCGCAAACACTGGCAGCGCGCACGCGACTCGTTACAGTCCACCGTCGCCAGTCCGTTCGTCGCCGCGTATGGCACGCTTCCCGAGCACTGGGCATTGATCGACAACCTGCATACCCGCCGTCCGCAAGCCAATCGCCTGACTGCCGGCGATTTCGAAAGCCTTCCGGCGCTGATGCAGGCCGGCTGGCGGCACCTGCAACATCCGCAGTCGGGCGTGACCACGACCGTGGAGCTGCGCCCCCCGACACACAAAACGGCGGCCGCTCGTCGCTGCGGATGGAAGTCGCCGCCGAGGACCGGAGCACCGCCGCCGTGCTGTTGGAAACCACGCCGCTCTGGATCACCACTCCGCCGGTGGCGCTCTCCGCGGGCGAGGTCGTTCGCATCGAGGGGCGCGTGAAGATCCCCGCGGCGATTCGCGGCAGCGTCGATGGCTTGATGGTGATCGACTCACTCGGCGGCGAGTCGCTGGCCGAGCGCTTTGGCCAGACCAGCGGCTGGGAACACTTCGTCCTCTACCGCGCCGCGCCGCGCAACGTGAACCTTACCGTCACTTTCGCTCTCTCCGGCTTCGGCGAAGCGCTGATCGACAACGTTTCCATCACGCCGCTCGTCTCCGTGAGCGCCACTGCCGACGGAAGGGCAAACCTCTTGGATGGGAGGGCGAGCCTCCCGGCGAGCCGCAGTTTGAACAACAATGCCCTCACCGCGCCCGCCGCCCAACAAGCCCTCCGCCTCCAGTCAGCCTTCGGCACCCCCAGACGCTAGCTTGTGCCCTGTCCCGCAGCATTGGACCTTCGTGTCATCTGTTGCCTCCGTTGTGTCGTTTTCAAATTGCATGGCGTCCTGGCGTTCAATACCGCCCGACCGATACAAAAATGCCCTTCAAACTGCGCCTTGACCCCAGCCGCGACCGGATAATAATAACAGTGCGTTTTATGTGTCGGGGCGAACGTGGCCCGACTGGACTAGAGCCGGCGGATGTCCCTACTGGTGGGTTCGTCCAATGGGGTCTCTTACCGGAAGGAGGTGGTCCATATATGTGTACCGATAACCAGAGGTGGCTCGCTTGATAAGCGGCCGACGGGCTGCACTCTGACTTTCCAACGCGGAAAGCCTCCGTCGAGCAGCCACACGTTGAGTTTGTAACTCAGGGAACCGGCTGGAGCACGCCTTCGGCCGGTTCTTTTTTCGCACGGGCGAATCCGGTTAGAATCAGAGTGAGTTCCAGTTTCGCCACTTTCCAGGTCCGACGCGTCAATGGATTTATCTTCGACAGACCGGCGGGAACTCGGCCGCGCCACGCGAAAGGCCAAGAAGCTCGGTCTAGCCACCGGCCGGCAAATATTCGTGTGCTACGACCGGCGGGCCAAGTGCGCCCCGCGCAAGGAGACACGCCTCGCGTGGAGGTACCTCAAACGCCGCTTAAAGGAATTAGGGCTGGAGCAAAGCGGTCAAGCGCTGCCGTTTCGGGCACGCTGTCTTGACCTGTGTGTCGCTGGGCCAATTGCGGTGGTTTATCCCGATGGCGTGTGGTACGGACTATGCCGCCCAGAGGTGATCGAGCGAATCCTACAAGAGCACCTGCTGGATGGGCGACCCGTGGTGGATTACATTCTGGCCGGGCCGCCGGGTTGCGCTCTGTCTGCTGCCGCGGCAATCCACTGCGAGTCGCAAAGTTGAAAGAGTACCCCAAGGTAGCGCAGCTAAAGAGTGTCGCTGCCTTCCGCGCGCGTCTGGCTGAGCTGGGCCTGTCCTTGCCGGTCGATGAACAGATTCTCACAGCGGCGGCCGGATCGCCGCTGGCCGCGAGTATCGAGTTGGGCGGCTTTCGCGTGGGGAACCGATGGTGCATCCACCCGATGGAAGGTTGGGACGCCAACCGCGACGGCACGCCATCGGAACACACGCTGCGGCGGTGGCGCAATTTCGGGCAAAGCGGCGCGAAGCTGATCTGGGGGGGCGAGGCGGCTGCCATTGAACCCGATGGGCGAGCGAACGCGAACCAGACGCTGGCGATTGCGTCGAATCGTGAGGGATTGCGGCAGTTGCTTTCTGTGTTGCGCGAGGCCCACCGGAAGAGTTTTGGACGAGACGACGACTTGCTGGTCGGGTTGCAGTTAACGCACTCGGGCCGGTTCTGCCGGCCAGAGGGAGACTATCGGCCGCGGATTGCCTATCACCATCCGCTGTTGGATGCAAAGTTCAACATTCGCGCCGATGATCAGGCAGTAGTGCTTAGCGATGACGAACTGGAGCGGCTGATCGACAGCTTCGTTGCGTCGGCGCGGTTGGCGTACGACGTGGGCTTTCAGTTCGTGGACGTCAAGGCATGTCACGGCTATTTGTTGCATGAGTTCTTGAGCGCACGGCGGCGGCCCGGGAAATTCGGCGGCGATTTTGAGGGCCGCACGCGGTTACTCTTGTCGATCATCGGCCGCATCCGCAACGAACTACCGCGACTGATGGTCGGTGTGCGGCTGAGCATCTTCGATACTCTGCCATACAAGACGAGCCGCGACGTGGGCGAGCCGATCGAGTATCAGCACCTGTTGCCGTACGAGTTTGGCTTCGGCGTCGATGCGAATGAACCGCTCCGTTATGACCTGAGCGAACCGATCGAGCTGTTGCGGCTTCTGAAGGGGGCGGGCGTGGTGGCGGTCAATTTGTCGGCGGGAAGCCCGTACTACAACCCGCACGTTCAGCGACCGGCGATCTTTCCGCCGAGCGATGGTTATCAGCCGCCGGAGGATCCGCTGGTTGGTGTGGCGCGGCAGATCGAAGTCGCGCGAAGTGCAAGGAGGCCGTGCCGGGCCTGCCGATGGTGGGCACCGGTTACTCGTACTTGCAGGAGTATCTGCCGCACGTGGCGCAGGGGGCGGTGCGCTCGGGATGGATCGACATCGTCGGGCTGGGCCGGATGGTGCTGTCGTACCCAGAGTTTGTACGCGACGTGATGGACAACGGCGAGCTGGCGCAGAAGCGCGTGTGCCGGACGTTCAGCGACTGCACCACCGCGCCGCGAAACGGAATGATCTCGGGATGCTTTCCGCTCGACCCGTATTACAAGGCGCTACCGGAGGCTGAGCGGATGAAGGCTGTGAAGCAGCAGATGAGGCAGCAGGGGCTAGGAGATGGGGGGTAGGGTTAGCGGGATGAGCGAACAGGCTCCAGCCCCAGCCGCTTCATCTTCTTGTAGAGCGTCGTGCGGTTGATGCCCAGGGCGTCGGCGGTGAGGTGCCGGTTCCAGTTGTGGGCTTCGAGTGCCTCGAGAATGATCTGCCGCTCGGGGGCGGCAAGCGAGCCCTTGAGTGAGCTGCCGGGAGCGGCGTGGCCGGCGACCGGGGCGGCGGCGACGACTTGCAGTGGGAAGGTCTTCGAGGCGGACGTGCTCGCCTTTGCCCAAGAGGACCGCGCGTTCGACGATGTTTTGCAGCTCGCGTACGTTTCCCGGCCAGCGATAACGTTCCAGTGCGCGTCAGGGCTTCTTCGGTGAAGCCGACGACTCGCTTACCGGACTCTTCGCACATCCGAGCGAGGAAATGCGTGGCGAGCTGCGGGATGTCGCTGGTCCGCTCGCGGAGCGGCGGGAGCTCGAGGTTGATCACGTTGATGCGATAGTACAAGTCCTGGCGAAAGCGACCGGCCGAGACGGCCTCGGCCAGGTCTTCGTTGGTCGCCAGGATCACGCGCGTATCGACGCGAAACGTTTTCGTAACCGCCGACCTGCTCGAACTGAAGCTCCTGCAAGACCCGGAGGAGCTTGACCTGCATGCTGGGGCTGGCGGTGCTGATTTCGTCGAGAAAGATGGTGCCTGCGTCGGCCTGCATGAACTTGCCGAGCTTGTCGTGGGTGGCGCCGGTAAAGGCGCCGGCGACGTGGCCAAAAAGCTCGCTTTCGAGCAGCGTCTCAGGCAGCGCGCCGCAGGCGACTTCGACGAACGGCTTGTCGCGGCGCCCGCTGCGGCGATGGATGGCGCGGGCGATCAGCGACTTGCCGGTGCCGCTTTCGCCGGTGATGAGCACGGTGGCTTTGGTGTCGGCCACGCTATCGACCATCTCGAAGACGCGCTTCATGCGGTGGTCGTTGCCGACGACGTTTTCGAGGCCGAATCGCATATCGAGCTGCTGGCGGAGGACCTTGTTTTCTTCGAGTACGCGGCGCTGGCTGACGGCGCGTTGGAGTGCCATCTCCAGCTCTGCGTCGATCAATGGCTTGGTGAGGAAATCGAAGGCGCCGAGCGCATGGCGTCCATGGCCATTTCGACCGTGCCATAGCCGGAGACGAGGATCACCGAGGCGGCGGGAGTGTGCTCGCGGCAGTGGGCAAGCACGTCGAAGCCGTCGCCATCGGGGAGGCGCACGTCGCAGAGGACTACGTCGGGGACTTTACGCGAAAGCGCTGCAAGGGCCGAGGCACGGTCACCGGCCGAATCGACTTTGTAACCCTGATCGCGAAGCCAGTCGCCCATCGACTCGCGGACGTGGCGGTCGTCGTCGATCAGGAGCAGGGAGGCCTTGGTCATGGGCGGGCGGCAAAGGGTTCAGGGTCGGGGTTCAGACTGGAGCGGTCACGATTTTTAGGCGCGGTGGCTCTCACCAAACGTAGTTCACCTACAGCGCCGGTGCCGAAAGGCAACGGCGACGGATGGCGTTGTTTGCGGAGCGGGCCGAGCCGCGCCCGCGCAGCCGTTAAGACCGGTAAAGGACGACCTAACCGGGGTCACAACGTGGGCAGATTGTCGATCTTGGCCGGACGGGAGTGATCTGTTAGAACCTCGCATTCTTAGCCCGCAAACCCGCCCAGCTAGCTGACCGAAGAGGGTCGGCTTCTTGCCGCTACGGAAAGCCATCGGATGAGGAATTTTGGCCGCACTCTGCGGGTGGTCCTGCGATACCCTGGCACGCTGGCGGCGTCGGCGGCGTGCGCGATCCTGGTGGCAGTGTTGTGGGGGGCAAATATTAGCGGCGTGTACCCGATCGTGGAGATCATCTTTGGCGGCAAGGGGGGGCAGACGCTGCAGAGTTGGATCGACGAGCGGATCACCGTTGAGCAGGCGGCGGTTGAGCGAACTCAGGGAGAGATTCGGGCCGCGGAGATTCGGCTGCGCGACGCAGGCGAAGGCGAACGCCGGGAGATAGAGGACGAGCTTCGTGGACTAGAACGGGAGCTTGGCGTCAGCGAGTCGGTATTGGCGCGGCGAAAGTGGATCCAGCCGTATATTCACAAATTATCTGCCGCACGACGCGTTTCAGACGATCGTGGTGATCGTGTTGGTGCTGGTGGTCGGGCACGCTGTTGAAGGACGCCTTTTTGATCCTGGACGCGATCCTTGTGGACCGGATGACGAACCTGGCGGCGATGGAAGTGCGTAAGAAGTTCTTTCGCCGGACGCTGCGGATGGAGCTGGCCAGCTTTGGCGAAGCGAAGACCGCCGAGCTGATGACGCGTTTCACGGCCGACATGGATAGCCTGCATGGCGGGATTCAGACGCTGTTGGGGCGGGCGGTGCGCGAGCCGCTCAAGATGCTGGCCTGCTTTATCGGCGCGGCGGTGGTGTCTTGGCGGCTGTTGTTCGTGTCGATGCTGGTGATTCCGGTGCTGGTGTATTTGATCTCGAGGCTGGCGGCGTCGCTGAAGCGGGCGAACCGCCGGGCGATGGAAGAGATCACGCGGCTGTATTCGATCCTGGGCGAGACGCTCTCGAACATCAAGATCGTCAAGGCGTTTACCGGCGAGCGGCACGAGCGGCGGCGATTCCATCGCAACAGCAAGGAAATCTACCGCCGCGCGATGAAGATCTCGCGGTACGACGCGCTGGTGCACCCGCTGACCGAAATGATGGGCGTTACGGCGATCTCGCTGGGCATCCTGACGGGCGCGTATCTGGTGCTGACGCAGAAGACCGACCTGTTCGGGATACAGATGTCGCTGCGGCCCTTGAGTTGGGGGGAGCTGTTGCTGTTCTATGGGCTGCTGGTGGGGGCGACCGATCCGGCGCGGAAGTTTTCGGACGTGTTCAATCGGTTGCAGCGCGCCGCGGCGGCGAGCGACCGCATCTATCAGATGCTCGATCGCGAGCCGACGATTCGAAATCCGTGCGGTCGCCGAGCCGCTGCCCCGGCATCAACGCGAGATTGCGTCTTAAGGACGTGAGCTTTCGGTACACCCCAGGGCAGCCCGTACTGGACCGCATCGCCCTGCGAATTCGGTTCGGCGAGACGATGGCCATTGTCGGGCCCAACGGCTGCGGGAAGACCACGTTGGCCAACCTGATCCCGCGGTTTTTTGACCCCAGCGCGGGCTCGGTGGAGATCGACGGCGTCGATGTGCGCGATGTGCGTCTTGCGCGACTTGCGGCGGCAGATCGGCGTTGTCACACAAGAGTCGCTGCTGTTTGACGATACCGTGTTCAACAACATTCGGTACGGATCGCCGCACGCGACGCATGAGCAGGTCGTCGAAGCCGCCAAGCAGGCCCACGCGCATCGGTTCATCGAGCAAAGACTCGAGCGTGGCTATGAGACGGTGATCGGCCCGGGCGGCAACCGGCTGTCGGGTGGGCAGAGGCAGCGGATCGCTCTGGCGCGGGCGATGCTTCGCGACCCGGCGATTTTGATCCTCGATGAGGCCACCAGCCAGATTGACCTCGAAAGCGAGCTATTGATTCACAAGGCGCTTGAGCAGTTTGTCAGGAACCGCACGGCGATCATCATCACTCACCGGCTGGCGACGTTGGAGTTGGCCGATCGAGTGGTGGTGATGCAAAGTGGGCGAGCGTTGACTTCGCACCCACGAAGAGCTCATGGGTCGTTGCGAGTTTTACCGGCGGCTGTACCAGATACAGCTTCGCGAGAGCCGCTTGAGGCGGTCAGATCGACGAGTGTCGTTTGCGAGGCGCGAGGCACTTGGCACGACAGTTGCCTTAGCCGTCAGCGTCAGTCCGCACACTGCGAACGACTGATACGATTCGGGGTCGGAGACTGAGAAGAGGCGCTTAATGTCCGGGGCCGGTCGCACGAAGAGGCAAAAAGCAGGTAACTGGTTCAAAGTGCTTCTCAATAAGGGCTTACGCGAAGATCGCCAGGGCCTGAACTGGCTTGATTGCGCGACGAACCCAGAGAGCCTTGGGCCACGACAGACGAGTTGGGATTCTGCCAGAGACGGATTCTGACTCGTCTGTTTTATTTTGCGCGTATCAAAATCGAACACATGTTGCGAAAGAATACAATTCAGCGCGACGGCATTTTAGCACACACTCTACCGGTGAACTGGCATTTTAATTCAGAATTCTGAGCGGGTTCTTTCGCTGGCTACGCGTCACCGGAAGTAGTAACGTCCGGCCAGTCGCAATACCGCAATTAGGAATAAAGTAATGGTTGGCTGCGAAGAATGGTGCAGCCCTGCCGGGTGCGCCGAGGGAAAGACGCCGCGGGCTGGGTCTCGCCTAGGAAGTATTTTCTGCCCGCGAGGGAAGTCCAGGCTGTCCGATTCGCCCAATTCGATGGGTTTTGACTTCCCTCGCTTGCTCTATTACGATGAACCGCAGGCTCCGTGGCACGTCACCTGTTCACCGGGAGAGGGGTATGGCCGCTGTGTTTTCGTTCGCGCAATGCCATAGCTTCGAATATGCTGATTCGCATTGCCATTTTGGCCGTGCCGGCTTTGGCGGTGACTGTGTTGTCTGGCACATCGATCGTACGCTGCGCCGACTGATACCGATGGAGCGAAAGGCCGCCGTCGTCGGCACGGCCGAGCGATGCCGCCAGCTCGCACTGGCCGGCAATACCTACGGGATCTCGCAAGTCGCGTATATCAATGATCTGTTGCGCAAGGGATGGACGGAACACGGCTTGTCGCCGTCGCCGCCGGCGTCGGACAGCGAGTGGTGCCGACGCAGTGTATCTGGACATCCTGGGGCGAATTCCGTCGACAGCGGAGTTGGACGCGTTTTTCGCGACCGAACTGGTCAGCGCAAGCTGAACCTGGTCAATCGGCTGTTGGGTGAAGGACCGGTGAAAACCGACGAAGATCGGCGGCTCAACGAGCATTATACGACGAGTACGCGCGGAACTGGACGACGATCTGGACGAACATCCTGATCGGCCGCAATGGCGGGAACGAAGAGCGGTCGATGATCGATCGCGAGGGGATGCAGCAGTATCTGCGGCTGTCGTTTCTTCGCAACCGCACGTACGACAAGATGGTGCACGACCTGGTTTCGGCCACCGGCGTGAACAAGCCGGGAGAGAAGGATTCGAACGGCGCGGTGAACTTCCTGGTCGGGAAGCTGGACGAGAACGGCGTGCAAGCAACCGCGAAGACGGCGCAGATCTTTCTGGGCTTCAGGTGCAATGCACGCAGTGCCACAACCATCCGTTCAACGATTGGAAGCAAAACCAGTTCTGGCAGCTCAACGCGTTCTTCCGGCAGACGCGTGCGCAGGCGGCTGGAAGGACCGCGCGGCGAAGCGCCGGTGCAATTGTTTAACGGCGATTTCGCCGGGAGAGGACAATGATGCCGGAGAAAGCTCGCGTGTTTTACGAACTGCGCAGCGGCCTGGTCGGCGCGGCACTGCCGGTGTTTGTCGACGGCACGGAGATCAGTCCCCACGGCATGCTCAGCAAGGTGAATCGGCGGACGGAGCTGGCCAAGCTGATCGTGAACTCGGAGTACATGCCGACGGTGATGGTCAATCGGATGTGGGGGCACTTCTTGGGCTATGGATTCACCAAGCCGATCGACGACATGGGTCCGCATAATCTGCCGACGCATCCCGAGCTGTTGAGTCGGCTGGCGGGGGACTTCCGCAAGTACAGCTTCAACATCAAAGAGCTGATTCGCTGGATTACGTTGAGCGAGGCGTATTCGCTCTCCAGCCGCACGCACAAGATGAACGAGCGAGACGACCCGTCGCTCGGCGAAAAGCCGCAGTTCAGCAAGTTCTACCTGCGGCAGATGAGCGCCGAGCAGCTTTACGAGTCGCTGATCGTGGCCACCGAGGCGCAAAACACAATCGGCAGCTCGAGGAGCAGAAGGAGCGGACGAAGAACGACTGGCTGCGGCAGTTCACGATCGCGTTCGGCACCGACGAGGGAGACGAGGCCACGACTTTCAACGGCACGATTCCGCAAGTGCTGATGATGTTCAACGGCGAACTGGTGCGCAAGGCGACCAACGGCGAAGCGGGGAGCTTTCCTGGATCGGGTGGCCAAGAACTCGAAGCTGAATTATGAGGGGAAGGTCAACTATCTGTTCTATTCGGGCTTGGGCCGGAAGGCGAATAAGGGGGAAATGCAGTTCTGCGAGAGCAGCTGCTGGCGGCCCATAAGGGAGATCACCTAAAGGCCATGCAGGACGTATTTTGGGTGGTTTTGAACAGCAACGAGTTCATTTTGAACCATTAGGGGCAATATTTTTGCCTGTTTCGAGGCGAAATGGTTGGCGGAAATTGATGCACGGAGGGTCGGAAGAGCTAGCGGGACGGTCAATAAAGTCATCGACTTCCGGAGCGATTTATGTTTACGAGGGCAGTACCCGCAGGGATGACGCGGCGTCACTTCATGCAGCACCTGGCCGGCAGCGGCGGCTCTTGCGGCCCCGGCGATGACGTTCACCAACTCGGTGCTGGCCGGCGCGGCCGACATGCAGCGGAAGAACAAGGCCGCCATCCTGCTGTGGATGGGGGGTGGTCCCAGCACGATCGACTTCTGGGACCTGAAACCGGGTGCCTCGACCGGCGGTGAATTCACGCCGATCAGCACCAGCGCCGACGGGGTGCAGATCAGCCAGCATTTGCCGATGATGGCCAAGCAGATGCACCACATGGCGATCGTGCGTTCGATGAGCACTGCGCGAGGCCGATCACGGCCGCGGCCGCTATTACATGCACACCGGCTATGTGCCGAACCCGAACATCGAGCATCCGAGCTACGGCGCGGTCATTGCACACGAGTTGTATGAGCAAGTAAAGGAGCGGCTGGAGATACCGCCATTTGTCTCCGTCGGCGGCGGCAGCGAAGGCCCGGGCTTCCTGGGCATGACTTGGGCGCCGTTTGTCGTGGGCAGCAACGGCGACGTGCGGAATTTGAACATGCAGATGGACGCCAACCGCGTGTACCTGCGGCAGCAGATGCTAGCGCGGGCTTGAGGCGCAGTTTGTGTCGCAAGTGTCGGGCAGCGCAATCACCTCGAAGATGGATTCGAACGCGGTACAGGCCGTGTTGGCCCGGGCGGGGTCGGCGGGCGATCATGTGAAGGTCGTGGACAAAACTTGGAAGCTCATGACCAGCAAGCAGATGGAGGCGTTCCGCGTTAACACAGAGCCGCAGTCTGTTCGCGACCGTTATGGCAACACGGGCTTTGGCCGCGGATGTTTGATGGCGCGGCGGCTGGTGGAAACCGGCGTACCGTTTGTCGAAGTGGATCTGGGAGGGTGGGACAACCATAACGGGATCTTCCCGATCCTTCAGAATCAGAAGTTGCCGGAGCTCGACCGCGCGATGAGCGCGCTGGTGGAAGACCTGGCACAGCGCGGGCTGTTGGAATCGACCGCGATCGTCTGGATGGGCGAATTCGGCCGCACGCCGCGGATCAATGGCGCGGCGGGGCGCGATCACTGGGCGCGGAGCTGGAGCGTGGTCGTGGGGGGCGCCGGCTTCAAGCGCGGGATCGTGGTCGGCGAAACGAATTCGGATGGGACGGAGGTCACGAGCGAGCCGTTTACGTCCGAGGATCTGATGGCCAGCACGCTTAAGGCGCTGGATGTGTCGCTGGAGACGACGTTCACGTCCAAGAACGGACGTCCGATGAAGATTGCCAACAGCGGGAAAGTAATTAAGGAATTGTTCGCATAGTTGGGCCCGGGCTCAAGTTGGTCGTAACTCGTTCTTATCGAGCAGCTTTCTAGAGCCCCAAGCACGGGTGGCCGCCGGGCACGTTTGCCCGGCGGTTTTTTTTGCGCGGGGTTCGGGCCAAGGCTGCGTGCCTCTAGCACCCGCGACGAGCGACAACAATTCACGCCTCCGCGGACAGCGGGTAGCGAATTTCGTATCTTGTCATGAAATTCACCTTCTGCGGAAGCTCATTGACCTGGCACTCCACCCGACACTCGGCAATGCTCATCGCATGTGGAACCCAGGCGCCGCCCTTGAATTCGAAGGTGTTTTTATCCACATCCTCAAGCAGGATAAACGGCTTGCCGTACTGTACGGGGGTTTCTTTTCAAATGAGCGCGGAGCTTCTCGCGGAGTTGCGGCGTGTGGCGTCGTTGAGCGTCGCTGTTGCCGTCTGTTGCTAAACCGATTTCGCTGGGGCATATTTCAACACTCCTGAAAGGCGTAGACCTTAATGCACGACAAGCTGAGGCGCCGGCGTATGAATCAAACTGCTGGGAGTCGGCTGCCAGTCGGTTGACTAGCGTCGCCCGTAGCCGCCGCGGCCACCGCCACCGCCGCCGCCGCACTCCGCTCTTCGCGCGGCTTGGCTTCATTGACTGCAAGCCGGCGACCGTTATGTTCGGTGTCGTTCAGCGCTTCGATTGCTGCACGGGCGGCGTTGTCATCCGACATTTCAACGAAGCCGAAGCCCTTGCAGCGGCCTGTATCGCGGTCTTGAATTACCTGGGCGCTGCGCACCGAGCCAAATGGAGAAAACAGGTCTTCCAAGCTTCCGTTTGTGATTTCGTAGCTCAAATTTCCGACATACAACTTCTTACCCACGGTTCGACTCCTTGAAAAAAAAGCGGACGAGCCAGTATTGGTTCCCAGAGGCCAGAGTGGTGGCCGGCCAAGTGGCAAGTCGAGAGAGGAGCAGCGGGCATTACTAGAAGCCAACTGCGACGCGCATCGGCAAACCGACTACGGCTCACTATAGCAGGTTCAGTCGAGGCTGATAGGGGCATTGGGGTGATGGCATTTACCCGCTGGCACTATGTTCGCGGACAAAAGATGCAACAATGCCTTCCCAGCCGACTGAACATAAGCTACAATCAATACGTAACAATGATGACTTCCCGGCTTGGTTAACGGAAAACAGAATCTCCACCCATCGCTTTGCATTACCTGGCTCGCGTTTTGAGCCAACTCTCGAAGGTATTGGGATCGATAAGGCGGCCTGTCTGTCGGGTGTGGCCCCTGGTTGGAACGGTCCCGTGGCGACATAGCTAGACCCTGACTCGGGTTGAGAGTGGGTCGCATTCACTGACTGATGGGCAGGCATCGTGGCCGCCCTTGGCGCAGTGCTCTGTGAAACAGCAAGCGTGCAATTGATTGAGAGCGATCGGCGTATCGCGGCACGGGCAATCGAAATCACGCACGGACGCACCTACCAATCGTCCGCACCAATTAAAGAAAATACAAATCCCGCGATTGTCGCGGGGCACACTGTCAACGTAAGGAAAAGATTTGAACGCAATTACATTCAAGGAACTGAACCTGATCGATCCGATTCAACGGGCGATCGAAGCGGAAAAGTACACCATCCCCACGCCCATTCAAGTGGCGGCGATTCCGCATCTGCTCGCCGGCCGCGACCTATTGGCCTGTGCGCAAACGGGAACCGGGAAGACGGCGGCATTCGCGCTGCCGATCCTGCAACTGATCGACCAGAATCGCCAGGCGGCAACGCCTCGCGCGGTGCGAGTATTGGTGTTATCGCCGACGCGCGAGTTGCGAACCAGATTGGCCGCAGCTTTGAGGTGTATGGCCGGCACTTGCACTTTCGCCAAGCGGTTGTTTTTGGCGGCGTCAATCAGAATCCGCAAGTCCGAGCCTTGGCTCGCGGCGTGCACGTGCTGGTCGCCACACCGGGCCGACTGTTGGACCTGATGGGACAAGGGCATGTGCGGCTGGATACGCTCACGATTTTCGTGCTGGACGAGGCGGACCGGATGCTCGACATGGGATTCTTGCCCGATCTGCGGAAAATCATGGCGAGACTTCCTGCTCGAAGGCAGTCCCTATTCTTCTCGGCCACCATGCCGTCGAAGGTGGGGGAGTTGGCCGGCGACTCTTGACCGATCCCGTTCGAATCAATGTAACGCCGCCCGCCTCGACGGTAGATCGCATCGAACAACGGGTTTTCTTTGTCGAACGATCGCAGAAACAAGCCCTGTTGCACCGCTTACTTGGATCAAGCGGCGTTAGCCGTGCGCTGGTTTTTACGCGTACGAAACATGGGGCCGACAAAGTAGCCAGACAACTTGGCCGACAAGGGCTTGTGGCCGATGCGATCCATGGAAACAAGTCGCAGAACATGCGGGAACGGACCCTGGAGCAGTTTCGCCGAGGCTCTGTGCGCGATCCTGGTGGCGACGGATCTGGCGGCTCGAGGCATCGATGTGGACGGCGTGAGTCACGTGATCAACTTTGATATTCCGCATGAGCCGGAGAGTTACGTCCACCGCATCGGTCGAACGGGACGCGCCGGCGCGGACGGCGTGGCATTATCGTTTTGCGATCCAGAGGAGCGCGGGTCGCTGCGGGCGATCGAGAAACTCATCAGGCAAGCAATCACAATCGAGGGCGCCGATCCACGGACCCCCGTCGAGCGCCGAGCTGAAAACATTACTCGAGCACCAGACCAACGCCGCGTTCATCGCAACGGCGAACGCAACTCGCACAACTCGAATCGCCGCAAGCGTGCGCACGGTCAGAACGGTGCGCGCAGGCGCGGAGCCTGGCAAGGCAGTAATGAGCGCGGAGCTACCGGGCGTGCTTTGGAGGGCGGACATCCAAAGCGCGGCAGCCGAACGTGAAGTGAACAGGCGTTCGAATTAACGGCGGCGGCTTCCAATGCTGCGTGACCTGCGGTACGATGGTGAGCCAGATGAGTGCTCCCTAGGACTGTGCCACCGTTAATGAAAGCAGGGCCCTATGACAGCCGACGAACGCCGAATCCTTGCATTCTTCCGTCAGTACCAGGCGGGGCCCGCGGAAATGCTGTTCTTCCATCAAAGTGGTTCGGCGTTGCCGTCCAACCGGTTTCAAGCGGCGATGCACGGCCTGATTGCCAAGCGAATTGTGGTGAAAGAACGACCGCGGGACGCTTACTCCCTGACGAGCAAGGGATACAACCTGTCGATGGTCGGCGAGGGAGCCGCTTAGCAGCAACGCTAAGTCATCTCCCCTTTCGCACGATTCGCGAAAAGGCTATATTGTTGCGGTGAGGTCGTTGAAGGCACGGCCTTGCCCTCTTTCGAGATCCTTCCTCTCAGATCGCTTTTGGGCGGTCTGCCGCGGACGTTTCTGTGATCGCGGTGGACACTCTCGCCTTTGATCGCCGACTTCGGATTTGGCGCACGCTAGTTTGCCATGCCGAAGCGCGATGACCACTTTCCTTTTTTTTGCGGAGTATCTCGGCATGGCAGAAGGCACTATCAAGAAGTTGGTTTCGGACAAGGGTTTTGGCTTTATTGAGGGAGAGCGCGGAGAACTATTCTTTCACCACTCGGCTGTGAAGGGCACTCCCTTCGAGCAGCTCCACGAGGGACAACGAGTTAGCTACAGCGAGGGCCGCGGGCCCAAGGGTCCCCGCGCTGAATCCGTAACGCCAGCGTAGGCGTAATCAGGGACAACACACCGGCGGCGGGCGACAACCAAGCGCCTGCCGCCGACTTCCCGCTGTCCGAAGAACCATCGCGAATGTAGTTGACGGAGCAGTTGCGCGCTTTGAAACGAATTCACTTTCGTGGAGGCTTTGATGGGCAAAAACCCGAATACATTTGCCAAGCGACAACGAGAGGTGGAGAAGAAGCAACGTGCGCAGGATAAACGCGCGCGCCGTGAGGCCAGGAAGGAACGGCCGATTCCACCGAGTGGATGAGTTTTGCCGCACCCTTTGTTGGTGCCGTGTGAAGACGGAGACAAACGATGGCTCGCGATATTGATTACGCAGCGACCGCCGTAAAAAAGGCGGTTGTCGAGAAATACGGCAGGGCGAACGATTTGGATGCACTAGACGTCATCGCAAACGAGCGGACGATCTCTGTCCGCCATGAAGGACGAACTGCAGAAGGGACGCGACACGAACTGCTGGCGGCGGTTCGCGATGCGGATGATTACGCCGCTATGTGGGCGATATTGCTCGGAGACGCCAAGTCCCCGCGGTAAGTGCAGGATCGCGACTCGCCGCGACACTAATCGGCATCTTCTGATGTGCAGCTAAAGCAACCGTTGGCCATGATGTCAGCGGTTTTTTCTTGCGCTGCGGGCAGTTGCGGAAATGTCGGCCGGACCGCGGCTCGCTTACCGCTTCTCCCAAAGTGAACCAGCGCCGATAATTGTCCTCTTGATTGCGTTGTGGTCGGGCGCCGTAATGCGAGGTAATGAGGGTAAGTCGCCGTGCCGGTGCGCCGTGGCGGGCTAACCATCAAACCAAGCGGTGCGACGTGTCGATTGAGACGCTACAGTCGCCGAGATCGCAAAAAAACCAATCGGGGGCGTTCGTCCCCATGTTGCGCCTGGCGCTGCCGGTCCTGGCAGGTCATCTCCTGGACATGATGGTCGGTTTCACCGACACATGGCTGACGGGGAATTTTCTGGCGACAGCCGAGCATCTGGCGGCGATGAACCTGACCGGCTATCTGCTGTGGTTCATGGTGAGCATGTTCTCGCTCGTGAGCATCGGAACGACGGCGATGGTGGCGAGATTTGTCGGCGCGGGGGATTGGGCGGCCGCGCGGCACACGACCAATCAGGCGTTCGTGATCGGGCTGATCGTTTGCTGCGCTGCCGGTAGCGCTGGTTATGGTCGGAGGTAATTGGTTCGTGGGGGTGCTGGGTCTGGACGGCGA
Organism: Pirellulales bacterium; assembly: GCA_963829655.1. Taxonomy (GTDB): domain Bacteria; phylum Planctomycetota; class Planctomycetia; order Pirellulales; family JALHPA01; genus JBBDYH01. The sequence continues at coordinate 893,578 of CAWHJG010000002.1, read as the reverse complement.
CGCCCGCGCGTTGACGCTGCGATATCTGTGGATCGTGTTGCCAGCCGTTCCGGCAATAATGGTCGAACAGGTTGGTAACGCGGCTTTGCGCGGCGCGGGAGACACGGTCACCGGCATGGTGGCACTGGTGGTCACGAACGTCGTGGACATTATCCTGAGTTACGTTCTGGTCCGCGGCGTCGGGCCGTTTCCGGAAATGGGCTGGGACGGCCTGGCCGTTGGGACCACGATTGGGTATTTCGTCGGAATGGCGATCATCCTCGTGCGACTCCTCCATCGGCGCACGATGTTGCGACTAAGTGGCCGCTTGATGAGGCCCGATTCTACGCTTCTGCGGCGATTGCTGCGGGTGTCGTTACCGGGAGGGTTGGATATCCTGTCGCTGATCGCCTGCCAGCTTTGGTTCGTGCAGATCATCAACGCGCTGGGCAACCAACCGGCGGCGGCGCACGGGATTGCGTTGCGGGTGGAGTCGATCAGCTTTATGCCGGGAGCGGCATTTCAAATCGCGGCGGCGACGATGGTGGGGCAGGCGCTGGGCGCTGGGAATAGCCGGCGAGCGAGTCACGCAGTTGGCGTGGCGATTTGGACAACTGTGGTGCTGATGTGCACGATCGGAGTGTTTTTATACGTCGGTGCCGAGTGGCTTGCGTCGTTTTTTGTGCGCGATGACCAGGCGGGGATCGCGTTGGAGGCGGCGGGACTGGTGCGAATCGTGTCATTGGCTCAGCCGCCGCTGGCGGTGCTGATGGTGCTGACAGGCGCTTTGCGCGGGGCGGGAGACACGCGAGGTCCCCTGGCGATTACTTTTATTGGCTTTCTGGCTGTGCGAATTCCGTTGGCGGTGATCTTGGCTTGGTCCGCGATTTCTCTGCCCGGATCAGGCGATCAGTTCGAACTATTCAACCTGGGCGTCCGCGGCGCGTGGTACGCGATGGCGATTGATTTGTACGTTCGGACCGGCCTGGCGATTGCGCGGTTTCGCCGTGGGGTATGGAAGACCATTGAGGTGTAGGGTAATGGTGAGTCGTGAGTGGAGACGCAAGCGGATATTGCGGATTCATTCTTCTTCGGTGGCGATGAGCATGTCGAGAGCAGTGACGGCGATTGGCCAGGGGGGTTGATCGGTGCAATAGGTTTCCCACCAACGCATCAGGTCGCGAATAAAAACTCGGTTTGGCGGCACTTCGACGCGCCAGGCGGTGACCGCTTCGCGAAGGGTAACTTCGTCGCACTTCGCCAGTTCCAACTCCTGCGCGGCCGCAAGCGTAGCGGGAAGGAGAGCCCAGGCGCCGAGTTCGACGGCACGCTCGCGTTTTAGCTCACCTTGAAAGCGGGCCAGGTCTAGGTTGAGCTGGGCGACGAGCCACGTTAGCCGGACTATCTCCGGTAAACGCGAATGCGGATTGGCCAGCACGCCTTCAGTGAGCACGATATTCCCGTCTGGGTAGCTTCTACCGCCCCCTCCGGTGATCGGCAGCAGGACGCCGACCGTCACACGGTCAGGTAAAAGCGCGGCATCGGTGAGGTTGGCGATGGCGGCCAACAAGCCAGGTCCGTGGGCATCCCACAATTCGCTCATAGGTCCAGTGCGGAGGGGTAGTTCGTCAGCGGCGTTGGGTGCAGCGGAATTGAAAGCGCGCTCGACAGCGACGACACGATCGGCCAGCGGGTCAATGTAGGACGTGATCTGATGCCGTCCGGCCAATTTACCAAGTGCCATTTCGACCAGGTGCCGGGAGCTTTCCGTCGAGAGCGACAGGGGAATCAAGTTCCCCCATACACGTTCGACGGGCAAACTGGTAGAGGCGATGGCGCGGACGAGCCTGGCGGCAGGATCGCGCAGAGCGCCAGCGAGCGCGGCATCGACAAACGACAGACGGCGGCGAAGGCAATCGGCGGCGTAGAGGGCGGACGCAGCAGGACTGGCGAGCCAGCGAAGCGTGGTCATGGTCTCGTGCGCGGTGGATCGAGGAAACGCGAGCCGGGAATCGCCGTGCGATTGCAACGTTGCGGCCTCTCTGTTCCGCAGAACCTGACTCTCTCTAATCCACAATTAACAGTGGGTTCCAAGCAATATGCTATACCATCCCAGCCAAAACCGGCTAATATTATTTTGCATGTCCATTCGCCGCGCGTTTTATGTCAGTCAGTGGCCGGCGGGCGGTGGATCGCCGGCTTTGGTTGGTTTCCCTTCCTTTGCGGAGACTTCCGAGGATGCTTGATCTCGAGGTGGAGCGCTGGACCGTTACCGACGCGATGGAGTTGTACGATGTGTCGCGTTGGGGAAACGGTTACTTCTCGATTAACGACGATGGACACGTGCTGGTGTTGCCCACCAAGGATCCGGCGCGGGCAATCGACCTGAAGGAATTGGTAGACCGGCTGGTGCTGCGGGGGATCGATCTGCCGATCCTGATCCGTTTTGCGGAAATCCTCAAGCATCGGCTGGGGGAGATTCACGCGGCCTTTCAGAACGCGATTGGCGAGCATCGCTATCAGGGCCAATACACCTGCGTGTACCCGATCAAGGTAAACCAACAGCGGCAGGTCGTGGAAGAGGTGCTGCAATTTGGTCGGCCATTTCGATTCGGGCTGGAGGCGGGGAGCAAACCGGAGCTGATGGCGGTGGTCGCAATGGCGACGAATGACACGCCGATCATCTGCAACGGTTTCAAGGACGCGGAGTTCATCGAGACAGCGATGCTGGCCCACAAGATTGGGCGATTCATCGTCCCGGTGGTCGAGAAATACACCGAGCTGCAACTGATTCTGGATTATGCCGAAAAGATCGGCGTGCGGCCGAACATTGGGATGCGTGTGAAGCTGGCGGTGCGCGGCAGCGGCCGATGGCAATCGTCGGGGGGTTACCGCAGCAAGTTCGGTCTGACGGTTAGCGAGATCATGCGCGGGCTGGACGAGCTGAAGCAGCGCGGCATGGAGGACTGTTTCAAGCTGCTGCACTTCCATCAGGGTAGCCAGATCACGAACATCCGCGTGATCAAGGGAGCGCTGAACGAGGCGGCTCGCGTTTACACGGAGCTGAAGCGGATGGGGGCTGGGTTGGAGTACCTAGACGTCGGCGGCGGTTTGGGCGTGGATTACGACGGCTCGCAGACGAACTTCGAGTCGAGCGTGAACTATAGCTTGCAGGAGTACGCCAACGACGTCGTGTATCACGTGCAGAAGGTGTGTGACGATGCGGGCGTGCCGCACCCAAACATCGTGTCGGAAAGCGGCCGAGCGGTCGTGGCGTATCACAGTGTGCTGGTGTTTGGCGTGTTGGGCGTTTCGGAACAGGGCGAAAACGGCGTTCCGCCGGCGATCGCGCCTGAAGCCGAGCAACCGGTCGTGGACTTGATGGATACGTACCAGAATCTGACCGTGCGGAATCTGGTGGAGAGTTATCACGACGCGCAGCAGGCGCTGGACATGGCGATGAACTTGTTTACCGGCGGGTACCTGCCGCTGGAACAGCGATCGATGGTGGAGAACATCTTTTGGGCGATCTGTCACAAGATCAAGAAGCTGAGCAAGCAACTTGAGTTTGTGCCCGAGGAGTTCGAAGTGCTCGACTCGCTATTGTCAGACACCTACTTTTGCAACTTCTCGCTGTTTCAGTCGATACCCGATAGCTGGGCGATCAAGCAGTTGTTTCCGGTCATGCCGATTCACCGGCTGCGTCAGAAGCCGACGCGGCACGCAGTGATTGGCGACATCACCTGTGACTCAGACGGAAAGATCGACCAGTTCATCGACCGGCGCGACGTAAAGCGAACGCTGCCGTTGCATCCATTTGACGGGCGACCGTATTACCTGGGCGCGTTCATGATCGGGGCGTATCAGGAGATTCTGGGCGACTTGCACAATCTTTATGGCGACACGAACGCCGTGCACGTAAGCCTGGACGATGCCGGGCAGGTGGTGCTGGAGCACTTTATCCAGGGAGATAGCGTCCGCGAGGTGCTGGATTACGTAGAGTTCGAGCCGGACGTATTGATGAAGCAGCTTCGCGATTCGGTCGAGGCGGCGGTTCGCGACGGTCGCGTAAGTTACGAGCAGGCGGGGCGGTTCTTGAAGTTTTACGACGAAGGCCTGCGGGGGTACACATATCTGGAAGAACCAGATCAGCGGTAGGCTTCCGAGTTTCGCGGTTCCGCTTGAATTGTTGAAGGCTGACATAATTAGCCGGCTCGTGATGTTCAATCGATGGCTGAATCTGTGACGCTGGCCGACATTGTTGCCGCGAGAGCGCGGATCGCCGGCGGGATTTATTGCTCGCCATGCCCGGAGTCGCGCCAGTTGTCGCCACTGTGCGGGACGCGAGTGTTCTGCAAGCTGGACTACCTGCAGCGGACGGGCAGCTTCAAGGAGCGCGGGCGCGGAATGCGCTGTTGTTGCTCAATGGCGATGAGCGGAAGCGCGGCATAGTCGCCGCGTCGGTGGGGAACCACGCGCTGGGGCTGGCCTATCATGGGCAGCTCTTGGGGATCGGCGTGACGGTGGTCATGCCGCGGTTTGCGCCGCTGATCAAGGTGGCGACGTGTCGCAACCTGGGCGCGAACGTGATCCTGAGCGGCGATACGTTCGCCGAAGCACGAGCGCGTGTGAAGGAGCTAGTCAAGGAGGAGGCGCTGGTTCATATTCATGGCTTCGACGATCCGGCGATTATCGCCGGGCAGGGGACCATTGGGCTGGAAATTTTGGAGCAGGTGCCGGATGTCGAGGCGATCGTCGTGCCGGTCGGCGGCGGCGGATTGATCGCGGGGATTGCGACTGCGGTGAAGAGCCAGCAGCCGGCAGTGCGGATCGTCGGAGTGGAGGCAGAGGCGACGCCGAATCTTTCGAGTGCACTTTCCGCCGGGCGTCCGATGGAATATGTGACACGGCCGACGTTGGCCGACGGATTGGCGGTGGGAAAGATCGGCGCGTTGCCGTTTGAGATCGCGCGGAAGCTCGTGGACGAGGTCGTGCAGGTGAGCGAGGACGAGTTGGCGGTGGCGATTTTGCGGTTAGTCGAGCTGGAGAAAAGCGTGGTCGAGGGGGCGGCGGCATCGGTGCTGGCGGCATGCATGCGCGGGCTTGATTCGATCGCCGGGCGGAGGACGGTGTTGGTGTTGTGCGGCGGCAATATCGATCCGGCGATGCTTGGGCGCGTGATCGAGCATGGGCTGGTGCTTAATGGGCGGCTGTGCCGGTTCACTGCGACGATTAGCGATCGGCCGGGCGGATTAGCGAGACTGGCGCAGTTGATCGCGTCGGTCGGGGCGAGCGTGAAGGAGATCGAGCACGACCGGGCGTTTGCGGGGCCGGACTTAAGCGCGGTGAATGTGTTTTGCACCGTGGAGACGACCGATCAGTGTCAGATTGCCGAGCTGGTGAAGCAGCTAAGTGCGGCGGGGATACGGGTCACGACGGCGGGCGATCGACCGAGCAGCACTATTCTTGTTGGGAGCGAGTGACGGTTTTCGAACGCGCGTGGGTTGCGTTTTGGCGAATCATCCACTGGCGGCCTGTGAAGCGGGAGTCAATCAGGGACTGGAGGATTGGGGCGGCCACGGATGGTTGAAGGGTGATTTGATCGTGGTTTGAAAGGAATGAATAGACCTGCGTATCGCCGCTGAGGCGGGCGAAGAATTGTTTCGGTGGAGCGTCTGGTTTTGAGGGTCGCTTCGGCAGGAAGATTGTGGGCTCCCAACATTCGTAGCCGGAATGGATCGGGGCACGGCGACCGATCGTAGTTGTGGTGGTCATTGCGGCGCGGAGTAGCGCTCGGTGTGTTGGGTCATTTCAAACGAGGCCGGCGGACCCGGATCGACGGCGATTGCGGCGTGGTAGTACGGTGTCGAGAAGAACCTCCGTTCGCACCAGGCGAAGAAGCGCACGGAGTTGAAGGCGTGGGCCAGGAAGATGCCCTCCACCGTCGTATCGATTGAATCGGAGTAGGCACAGATGGAGATCGAAACTTCGCGGAACGGGATGCCTTTGAATCGCGAGGCGACGGCGGAAATGTAGATCTGCGCTTGGCCGTCGTGGTCGGCGGGGCGAAGTTTTTCTGTGCGTAAGCGCTCAATCCAAAATGCGAGATTGGCCGCGCCGACGAGAGTGACTTCGCGGACGGGTGAAATTTCGACGGAGTATTTGGGGGGCATGACTTGCTGAATTGTCAACCAAGCGCACCAACAGTGCCGCACTTTGCCGAAAAGATCGTGCAGGTCTACATCGAAATCACGTCGAGTTTGACTTCGAATACTTCGACGATTCGATCGGCTTCACGCACGTGAAAAAGCACTGCCAGCGGATAAATGCGGAGGCAACGCGAAAGCGAAGATATCTGTTCGCCTGCTTTAAAAGGATCAATCGCCTGCATTTGGTCGATTTTGTCAGCGGCCCCAGTCATCTGGCGTCGAAGAAGCGACTGATTCCAAAGGCGCGCTAATTCCGCTTGGGCATCGTCGTGCCAGGTGACGGTATAACGAGTCATTCGGGAGCCAAAGCTCGCAGATGTGCAAGAACTTCGGCGGTAGTATACCAGGGACCGCCACCATTGACTCGCTTTTCGGCCTCCTCAATCTCCTCGCGCGTAAAGATGGGCCGACGTACGACGACGACCGGTTCTCCCTTGGCGTTGACGAATTCGAGGTCGCCGTTGGCCTGGTCGATTTGTCGCAGTTGTTCGTCGCTAAGCATTATTCGCGTCATGGTTGATCCCCTCACGCGAGCAAAAGCAGAATCCAACACCCAATTCATTATACATTGCCAGGGAATTTGATCTGTAGATTCGTCATTTCACGTCGACCCATTGGCCGGAGCGAGCGCTATTGAGCACGGCGTCGCAGATTTTTTGCGTTTCGAGGGCGTCGCGGAAGGTGGGGCTGGTTGGTTTTTTCTTGGCGAGGTTGTCGAGGAAATCGGCGACGTGATGGACGAACGAGTGCTCGTAGCCGATCTGCAGTCCTGGCACCCACCATTTGCCCATGTAGGGGTGCTCGCCGTCGGTGACGTGGATCGAGCGCCAGCCGCGCAGGGGGCCATCGTCGTGATGGTCGAAGTATTGCAGGCGGTGCAGGTCGTGCAGGTCCCACTTGATCGACGCCTTTTCGCCGTTGATCTCGAAGGTGTAGAGGGCCTTGTGACCGCGGGCGTAGCGCGTGGATTCGAACAGGCCGAGCGAGCCGTTGGTGAAGCGGCAGAGGAAGGCGCAGGCGTCGTCGATGCCGACCTTCTCCACCTTGCCGGTGAGGTTGTGCTTTCGCTCCTTGATGAAGGTCTCGGTCATCGCGCTGACATTCGCGACGCCGCCGTTGAGCCAGATGGCGGTGTCGATGCAGTGGGCTAGGAGATCGCCGGTGACGCCGCTGCCGGCGGCGGCGACATCGAGCCGCCAGAGACCTTGTCCGCCTTGCGGCAGATCGGCGGAGATGGTCCAGTCCTGAAGGAAGTTGGCGCGATAGTGGAAGATGCGGCCGAGTCGGCCTTCGTCGATGAGTTGCTTCGCGTAAGTCACGGCGGGAACGCGGCGGTAGTTGTACCAGACGGTGTTGGCGACGCCGGCTTTTTCGACGGCGCTGCACATCTCGTCGCCTTCGATTGAGTTCATCGCCAGCGGTTTTTCGCAGAGGATCATCTTGCCAGCTTGCGCGGCGGCGATGGCGATTTCCTTGTGTACGTTGTTGGGGGCGCAGATATCGACGGCGTCGATGTCCTTGCGTGCGAGCAGCTTTTTCCAGTCGGTTTCGACCGATTCGTAGCCCCAGGTTTCGGCGAAGGATTTTGCCTTGGCTTCGTCGCGGGCGCAGACGGCCTTGAGGACGGGGCGGTATTCAAGGTCGAAGAAATTGTTGACCTTGCGGTATGCGTTGGAGTGGGCACGGCCCATGAAGCCGTAGCCGATCATGCCGATGTTGAGAGGTTTTGGCATGAATGTGTCTATGGGTTAGTTCCAGCCATGCGCGTCGCGGACGGCGACCATGGTGCGGAGGATCGTGTTCCAGGTGTCCTGTCGTTCGAGCATGGCGTTGGGGAACATGCAGCCGTCCCAGCAAATGTGCTTCAAACCGCGGCTGTTGGCGTCTTTGAGCCAGTAGCCCGCGGTGCGGACGATGTCGAGCTTGCCGTTGGGGTCGTCGGCGGGGCAATGGCGGCCAGTCTGATCGTGGCCACCGGTGCCGTGGACAGTGCCGTCGTTCTGCGCGACGTGGAAGTCGATCGTCCACGGTCGCAGCGCGTCGGTCATTTTGGTGTATGCGGCGTCGAACTCGGCTTGCGTGTAGCCGGGCTTGAGCAGGGCGTGGTCCTCGGCGTTGATGCCGAGTAGATAGAGATATGTGTGTGCCTGGTCGGCTTGGAAGCCGACGACTTCGGGCATGTTGACCTCGTTCAAAAGGTCGAGCATGTTGCGCCAGGAGTGCATGCCGGCCCAGCAGATTTCGCCTTCGGCGGCGAGGCGTTCGCCGTGATTCTTGGCGACCTTCGCGGCCTCGCGGAAGGTGGCGGCGATTTTTTTCGTGTTGCCTTTTGGGTCGGCGTCCCAATGGCTGGGGCCATCCGCCGAGTCGATGCGAATGACGCCGTATTTTCGCACACCGTGCTTCTTCAGCACGTCGGCGATGCGGCAGGCCTTCTCTACCGCGAGGACGAAGTTCTTGCGATCCTCGTCGGTCCCCATCGCGGAGCCGCCGACAGTGCCGGGCCAAACAGGAGCGACAAGCGAGCCGACGTTAAGCCCGCGAGCGGCAATTTTGTCGGCCATTCGGCGAAGGTCGTCGTCGCTGGCGTCGGGGTCGGTGTGCGGATGAAACAGAAAGAGATCGACGCCTTCGAACTTTTGACCGTTCACGTCGGCGGTGGCGGTCAGCTCGAGCATGCGGTCGAGGCTGATTGGCGGGTGGTCGGTGTTCGGCTCCTTGCCGACGAGGCCGGGCCACATGGCGTTGTGAAGTTTGGGATACGAGTTTTTTGCGGCCATGATTCGAGGGCTCTGTGGATCGGTTGGTTGATTCTCTGTGAACGGGTGGGTCACTACTTGCGATAGTCGCCGAGCTTGGGCAGGTTCTTGTGCACGTTGGGGCCGAAATAGCGCAGGCCGACGAGCGGTTCGCTGCCGGTGTTTTCGATTTCGACGCCGCGAGTGGCGGCGGCGTGCGAGATGAAGACCTCGTCTTCGGTCTCTTCGCCGAAGCGGATCATCGCGGGCGTTTGCAGGTTGAGCTTGCCCATGCGGCCGCTGCCTTGCACGGTGATCCAGCCGCTGGCGCCGGGGTCTTTGATCGTGCACTTGGCACCCGGCTCGACGGTCAGCTCCTTGGCGCTAAAGAGCTGCTCGCCATCGACAGTGCCGTAAACGATCCAGCGGTCGGTGTAGCCGGTGCCCGAGCGCTCGCGATCGACGATCGGCTCCAGGTAGTTGTGCTCCTTGAAGTGCGTATCGACGTTCTTGTCCCAGTCGAGCTGGCCGATGATGAAGTCGAGATCGCTGGTGCTTTTCCTTCGGCATGTCTTTGACCAACAGCGACCAGGGCACATAGCGGCCTTCGACGATGTTCTGGAACATGCCGAACACGTCGCTGCCCCATTGCGGCTCGTAGGTGCAGAGCGAGCCGGGGGCGTGCGAGCACGCCGGGGGGAATCAGCCAGCCCGTGCCGCGGCGCAAGCGATACGCACGTGAGAGATCGAGGATGCCGTTGTCCCCTTTGTCCCAGTTCTCCAGGCAGCGGCGGAGCTGGTCCTTGGTCGTGCCCGGCTCCAGGCCCATGAAGGTGTAGGCGAAGTTGTTGTCGACATTGTTGAACTGCGGCGGGAAGTAGTAGCTTTCGGGCTTGCCTTCCTGTCCGACCAGAGCAGCGTCTTTGAAACCCTGGTGCATGTGGTGCGGAATCGGCCCCATGTTGTCGAAGAATTTCGAGTACACGGGCCACTTCTTGTACTTGCCGAACATCTCGCCGCCGATGAGCGAGGCGCCGTCTTCGGCGACCGCGTCGCGGAGGAGGAAGCGCTGGCCATTCGAAGGCGATGTAGCTGAGGCCTTCGTCGGCCACGCGACCTTCGTTGGCGGCTTCGGTGGTGCTGGCGAACCAGCGTTCGTCGATGCCGCCGCGGTTGGCGCCGTAGGCGTAGTAGTCGCCGGGGTGGAGCTTGATGCGGCGGCCTGGATGGAGGAAGCTGCGCGGCACCCAGGTGGGCGTGAGGCGCAGGAGCCCCTGGGCCGCGTCGAGCGCCTGAGAAAGGGTTTTGCCGACGTTGTCTTTGGATACAACGGTAGAGATCTTCATCGATTGCTCCCCTGAGAAGTGCCGAAACGGCCCGGCTTGAGCGCTCTGTTTTATGCGGCGAGGGGAGCGGCTGCAAGGAGCGCGGCGGAACCCTCGTGCGTGAATGCAGAGAGAGCGGCCTAGATTGGCTGCGCGGGCGGATAGACTACTCGCCGAGAGCGATCTCTTTCATCCGGCTGCGGATGCGCGAGAGGAAGTTGGGTTCTTTGGCCGCTCCGGATTTTGTTGGCGCGGGGCTGTGGCGCGGTCGCGAGCGGCAAGTTCCGCTCGAGAAAGCTCCGGGCGGGCAGCCGTTCGCGTGCGCGGGCGGAAGAGGCGTTCGTACGACGAGGGGGCGTCGCGGCGGATTTCTTCCACCGTTCGTGGCTGGACCAACGTGAAGCCGCCGGACGCGATCGGCGTTGGGTTTGCGGCGTCGAACATGGCCGACGCCAGCGGGCGAGGAACGGCACGCTGCTGTGCGATGGCGGCAGTGCAAATTCCGCGAGCTTCGGCCTCGCGCCAGACGCGAACGACTTGCTGTGGATCGACGCCGCGATGGCCATCGTGGGCAATCACGGTGTTGCCGCGGGCGGCGCGCGTGCCCGTGCGAAGCGCCACGGCCGGCCCTTGGCGCATGGGCTGTCGCGCGATCGTGATCTGCGGGTAGCGGCAGGCCAGGTCTTCGGCGATCTCCCAGGTGGCGTCGGTCGAGGCGTCGTCGATGATCACGACGTCGAAGTCACGTGACAATTCGGGGAGAACGTCGAGGATCGTGGCGATGTCGGATTCCAACGTCGCCTGGGCATTGTGGACCGGCAGCAGGACGCTAAGCGATTGGTTCAAGCCAGGATTCCTTGAACTGAAGGTGTGCGGGCCAATCGGCGCGGGAAGGACGCGCAGAGAATCGCCGCGAAGTTGGCATCGGCAACTGCGGTCGAGCGAATCGACGTGGCGTCTCAAGATGATGCCGGCAACGGAGATGCGCGACGCGCCGTCAAAAGGGCGCGCGGCGGCCGTGCGGGTTATTGCGTGTTGCCACAGTCAGACCGCGACGGTGGTAACGCGCGATTCCGCGGGTTATGCTGGCCGTGAGGAGAATTCAATCTAGTGGGCGAATCTTCGAACCAACCAGACTTTGCCAGCCGGCCGGATGGCCTGTTGCCGGCAGTTGCACAGGATGCGGCAACGGGCGAGGTGCTGATGCTCGCCTGGATGAACGCCGAGTCGTATGCCGAGTCGCTTTCAAGCGGCCGTGCGGTGTATTTCAGTCGCAGCCGGGGGCGACTATGGCGGAAGGGGGAAGAAAGCGGCAACGTGCAGTTGGTGCGCGGCGTGTTCATCGACTGCGACGCGGACACAATCCTGTTGAAGGTGGAGCAACTCGGCGGCGCGGCGTGTCACGAAGGATACAAGAGTTGCTTTTTTCGCGAGGTGACGCGCGACGGAGTGAACGTGGTCGGCGAGCGTGTGTTTGATCCAAAAAAAGTGTATGGCGCAGCGGCGAAGGAATAACAGTTCTTAAGCACTTACGAGGAAATGAAAATGTCCATTCGTTCTGCGAGGCTTTGCTGCTGGCTGTGTGTGTTAGCGGCGTTGGCGCTGGCTGTGTCATTTGTGCTGACACAAACCGCGCAGGCGGCGGACGATGCGAAGAAGGCTGATTTGCCGCTGTTGTACGAAGCCGGCTTTGAAGACTCCGAAGTTGGCGGTGAGGCTAGCGATTGGAAGCCGACTGACCCGAAAGCGTGGAAGGTTGCTGAGAAGGACGGCGACAAGTTCTACAGCCAGTTCCTGGCGAGCAAGTATCAGCCGAAGCATCGCAGCCCGCTTAACTACACACTGTTAAAAGAGGTGGAAGTTGGCGACTTCGTGTTGGAGGTGAGCGTGCAGAGCACACGCGCGGAATATGGTCATCGCGACGCGTGTTTCTTTTTTGGGCATCAAGACCCGGACCATTTTTACTACGTGCACATTGCCACCAAGGCCGACGATCACGCAAACCAGGTGTTTATCGTGAACGGCGCGCCCCGCACGAAGATCTCAAAGACCAGCACTGCCGGCACGAAGTGGAGCGAGGGTTGGCACAACGTGAAGATCGTGCGAAAGGTCGAGCTGGGCACGATCGAGGTCTACTTTGACGACATGGAGAATCCGATCATGACGGCGGTCGATAAGACGTTCACGCACGGCCGGATCGGGTTTGGCACGTTCGACGACACGGCGAATTTTGATGATGTGAAGGTGCGGGGCGTAAAGGTTACCGGCAAATCGAGCGCGGCGAAGTGACGCAGTGTCGCGGTCGGGAGACCGCGACACAACGAGATACTACATCGCTTCGAGCGTCCGGGCGTCAATCATCTGCCGGGCCGCGGCGCCGCGGATCAGGTTGTGCGGCGAAGAGATGGGGGCGTGACCGGCATCGAGGCGGTACGCCACCGGCGAGCGCGTGGCAAGGCCGAGTGTACCAGACCAGGTTTCGTACGGCCGGCCGCTGCGCTCGTCCCCTTGGAAGAATGCCAGATAGGTCATCGAGTCGGAGGCGATGAACTCGTGCTCGGCCGGGGCAAGCTGCGTGGGCCGGTACACACGACGCCAGGTGCCGGCGTTGAAGTACATCTGGTTGAGCACGTAGCCTTCGGCGTAACTTGCGTCGAGCGGAACGCTCTCGGCAAAGTGCGTGTGTCCGTAGACGATGTGCTTGGCGCGGCGATTGCGAAAGTCCTGCTCGGCCAGCGCGTGACGATGATACGAGGCATCGTTCGGGCCGCGGATGCTGTGCAGCCAGTTGACGATCGCGCTGGCCCAGCCGACAGAAAGCCGCTTGCTGAACTTGAGCACGCGCCCGAGGCCATCCACCATGTCCAGCGGTCCCCAGGTGTCGCGCGAGCGTATGAAGTCGAGCTCCAGGAACCGATCGGTCAGGCGGTCCCAGATCAGTTTCACTTGCTTTCGCTGGCTAGGGATTGGGCAACTGCGATCTAATAGGCCGTCGATCCACACTGGCGCCAAGAGCGACGGGCGAATGTTGTCGAGCTCGGCCAGACCCGCGAGCGTGAGCGTGGGCAATTCTTCGGCGAGATCGTGCTGGACCTCGTCGGCAAAGCGGCTGAGCAATTCAACTACGATCGCGTCGCCCAGGCTGCTTGAGTTGCGGTCCTCCTCGAAGTTGAACGGGTCGTAGATGTCGCCGTGGCGTGCGAGCACCTTGTGACGCCGCATCGTCTCGATGATCTCGTCGCTTTCGGCCGGGTCGTGTGGAATTGGCACGCTTGCGCGGTTCGATAGGCCCAGGTGCTCGACGAGCATTGCACGGAGGCGGTCGTAGTTCGGCCCCGGCAGGTGATAGAACCAGTCGTGGTTTCCGACCATGTAGAAGATGCGCACATCGACCGGCTCGAGCGGGGCGCCGGCGGCGATCTGGCCGCGCGTGGTGGCCGGCGGAAGCGAGATGCCGCCGCTCTGAGCCAGCGACCTAAAAACGCCGAGCGACTCCTGATTTTCACGGAGAATGTCGGTCGTGATCTGAGCGATCGTGTTGAAGAACTCGGGCGTGTGCGGGTCGTCCCACGGGCGAACCGTCGACGATGGCCAGCGCGACGAGCGGATGCAGTCGAGCACGTCGCCCAGGAGCAAGAGATCGAGCCGTTCGATCGGTTGATAGCTGCCATCGGCGCGGTATGAGGCGCTGAAGAGCCAAATCCCGAAGGCGCTCGCCAAAGATTTCAAACGCCCCCGCGGGCAGCGACGCCCCGCTGGTTCCGTCGGTGAGATGCAGGTCGCTGATGATGACGAGCATGGGCGTCCTTGCCGTGGCGCTCGAGAACGAAGCGGCAGTGAGTGCGCAACCCACTATCCGGCATCGAAAGGGATCGACGTTTTGCGCGGCGCGGCATGAGGGAATATATAGAAAGCTTACGGGCCGATGTGCTAGCAGGAGTATACGGGCACGGCCGCGATGTGCGGGGCAGAATCCCTTCTATGCGAGGCCAAGATATTCCGCGGGCACGATGCGGACGACTTCTTCGATGTTGGTTGTTCCCTGAGCGATCTTGAGCAGCCCGGCGCGGCGGAATTCGATCATGCCATCGGCGACCGCATGTTGTTCCAGGATCTTCGAGACGACGTTCTCGTTAATGAGCCGGCGCAAAGTGGGCGTGACGTTCAAGACCTCGAACACACCCGTGCGGCCGGCATAGCCGGTCTTTTTGCAAGAGTCGCAGCCGTTGGCGGTGTAGAGTTGGCGGCCTTGATCGTCGTCGAGCCAGGGCTTGACGTCCTCGAACGTGAGGGGCGCTTCGCTCAGGTCGTAAGCCACGCGGCATACCGGGCAAAGCGTGCGCACCAGCCGCTGCGCGAGCACGCCGCGGAGCGAGCTGGCGAAAAAATGCGGGTGTACGCCGAGATTGAGCATGCTTTGCACCGCGCCGCTGGCCGTGGGGGCATGAAGCGTAGCGAGTACGAGATGGCCGCTGTTGGCGGCGCGCACGGCGGTCTGCGCCGTCACGGCATCGCGAATTTCACCAATCATTATCACGTCGGGCGACTGGCGCAATACACTCCGGAGTAACTCAGGAAAGTCAACGTCGATTGCTGGATTCACCTGCGACTGGCGGATGCCCTCGACGGCGTACTCGATCGGGTCTTCGATGGTGTTGATCTTGCGCGTGCCATCGTTGAGGTAGTGAAGGCACGCATAGAGCGTGGTGGTTTTGCCGGATGACGTGGGCCCGGTGACCAGGATTAGCCCGCCGGGCGCGTGAAGCATCGCGGTCAGGCTTTGCAGACCTTGACGATCGAGGCCGAGTCCGTCGAGCCGCTGCAAGGTGGTGTCGCGCTCCAAGAGTCGCAGCGCAAAATCCTCGCCGTGCAGCGTGGGGATTGTGGCAACGCGAATATCGAGCTTATGGCCGTCGGTGCGCTCGTGCAGCCAGCGCCCTTCGTTAGGTCGGCGACGGTTGTCAATTGGGATGTTGGAGAGAATCTTGATGCGCGCCAACCAACGACGGCCGTCCTCGTTAGTGACAGTGCGCAGGCTGCGCACGACGCCCAAGTGACGAACGGAAATATCCAATCCGTCCTCGGTCGATGCGAGAAAAAGGTCACTGGCTCCCATGAGCGAAGCCTCATCGAGCAGAGTAGAAACCGCCTCTTCGACCGGCGGCGGTTGCCCGTTCTCATCGGCGACGAATACCACCGCTTCGCTCGTGCTCATGCGGTCACCTCGCTGGTCTGCGCTCGGGCCGCACGCGCGGAGTCGGCGATGTGGAATACTTGATCGAGCTTGAGTACGCGGATCACTTGCATTACAAGCGGGGTGGCCGAGTGCAGTACCAGCTTCCCGCCAGCCTCTCGGAAGCGCTTGTGGCAAGTCAACAACCAGCTCACGCCGCTGGAATCCACATAGTCCACCGCCGAAAGATCGAACAACGCACGGCGCTTGTAGATTTCGGGATTGTGGGCCACGAGCGGATCGTTGCCGATATCGAGTGTGGCGTGCGTAATGCGGCCGTTGAGGGCGACCGCGAGTGCATCCCCGTCCGAGGAGAAGTTGAACTGCATAAGGCCCCCCGATGCGGGAACGTGACAGGTCTTGAAGACGTGTCCGCGACAGCGGACGGACTGCCATCATACCGCGCCGCGCGAGGAAAGCCAGTTAGGAAACGGTTCGGGGCCGGCTCAGCAGTGCGCAATGCGAATCGTTACTTGACTCGATTGCGAGCGGCCTTTAGATTTTGGGCCGCGGTCTGCTTCAGATCGTTGTTGGCCCAAGTGGCGATGGTTTTATCCGCCTGGTCAAGCATCTCAACAGCGCGCTTGTTGTGTCCGGCCGCGGCGAGCTGTTGCGCGATATTCACCAGCGCGAACACACGGAGCCGCGGGTCGCCGACTTTTTCGGCCGAATCTACTGCGCGGTCAAACGTGGCAACCGCCTGATCGGGCTGCTGGACGGCGGCCTGTGAGCCGGCGATCACCGCCAAGGTCTGGCTGCGAGCCTGCGGGTCTTCGATCGCGCGTGCGACCTCAAGCGCTTGAGCCACGGCGCGCTGCCCATCCACCGGTTTGTCGATGTTCGCGTAGGCGCGGGCGATCGCCGCCAACGCGAGCGCCCTTGTCTCCGGCCCGTCGATATGCGCAAGAAAGCCCTTAGCGTCTTTCAGGGTTGCTGCGGCCTTGCCGGACTGCTTAACAGCCTGACCTTGTGCGGCGGCGATCTGGCAGAGGTGCGCTACCTTGTCCGCCGGATCGGCGATTTGCGCGCAGGCGCTCATCGCCTTATCGAGCGCCTCGAACGCGGCGGTTTTGTCACCGCGCTTGGCATGAGCCTCGGCAACGCGTGTGAAGAGCGCCGCAAGAGTAGCGGGGTTCGTCACCCCCTCGGCGGCAATCGCGGCCTCATTGAGAGAAGCTTCGGCTCCGGCCATGTCCCCGGACGCTACCTGCTCATAGGCCCGACGAATCAACGAATCGGCCCGCGCAAAGGCGGTTGGCGCCTCGGCACCGGACTGTTGACTCTCGGCATGCGACTCATCAGCTCCGCCGGTATTCTTGCTGCATCCGGCAACGGTCGAAAGCGCGATGGCAAGAGCTATAGCGAGGACGAGTGTGCGGACTCGGGCAAGCATGTGGCACCTCCTCCAGCAGACGTATGTTCCCACTTTGAAAACATACCTCTTAAATAGCGAAGCTGACAGGCGAGCGAGGCGATGGGTACCGATGACCGCCAACTAAATGCATAACTTCAAATACACGCGCGCATGAACACTTAGCAGGGCGGATGAGAACCGCGGCCCGTTACTCCGCTATCAAAACACGGGCCGAACCCTCTTCATTCGCGCTTCGGTCTCGGCCATCAGCGCGTCTTCGGCTCGCTCGCTCTCGGCTTCGTAGGTGACCGAGAAGCGCAGGAATGGCCCAGCGTCATCCCACGGCACGGTGACGATTGAGTGCTGAGTGATGAGATACTGGCTGGCGGCCTCCGCCGTCTCGAAGGATTCGCCGCCGGCTAAACCGCGCGGCGCCTTGGTGTAAAGAAAATACGTGCCGCCGGGCACTTTGCACGTGAAGCCGCAGCGCGACAGAATTTCGACCAGCTTTCTGAGCCGCCGTTCGTACTTCTGCTTGACCAGTTTGGGGATGCTCGCGTCGTCGAGTGCGGCGGACGCTGCCTTCTGGATGGCGATGAATTGCCCGGAGTCGCTGTTGTCTTTGATATCGGCGAAAGCTCGCACGATTCGTTCATGCCCGCAGACCCAACCCAGCCGCCAGCCAATCATGTGAAAGCCTTTAGACATCGAGTGGACCTCGACGCCTACTTCTGTCGCTCCCGGCACTTCGAGGAAGCTCAAAGGCGCGGCTTCGTAGCTGAGCATGATGTGCGCGGCGTCCTGAACCACGACGACATTGTTCTTCCGCGCGAACTCAATAACGCGCTTGTACAAATCGACCGTGGCGACTTGGCCTGTCGGGCTGTTCGGATAATTGAGCACGAGCAGCTTGGCGCTGGCAAACGTCAGCGGGAATGCCGTCGAGATCGGGGAAAAAGTCGTTCTCGGCCAACAACGGCAGTTTGAAGATTGTGCCGCCGTAGTATCGAGTGTGCGTGCCGGCCACCGGGTATCCGGGGACGGTCATCAACGTAACGTCGCCCGGATTGATAAACGCCGCGGGCAGCATGGCCAGGGCGGTCTTTGAGCCGATGCAATGATTTATTTCGGTGGCGGGGTCGAGACTGATCTCGAAATTTCGCTGCATGAAACGCGCGACGGCCTCGCGAAATTCGCCGATTCCGTTGTCGGCGTAACCGCGGTTCTCCGGCTGGTTGATCTCGCGGGCCATCGCCGCGCGAACGCTCTGCGGCGCCAGTTCGTCGTTCTCACCTATGCCAAAGTCAATCAGCGATCGCTCGGGGTGCTCGGCCAGCGCCTTGCGCTTGGCACGCTTGATCTTTTCGAACTTGTAGATCTCCGTGCCCCGTCCATAGTTGGCGCCGCCAATGCGTTCGGCGAACAGTTGCTGGAAAAAAGGGTCGCTCATGGTGCGGTCCGCTGGTACGTTGCGATCACGATTGAGGGAAAGGCAAGCGACTAAGCTAGCTAAGCTACTTTGAGGACACAAGCGGCCGGCGCAGGCTCGCGCAAACGGTCGACTGCAGCGCTCTAACGCCGACGGCACATAAGGGCGTGCTTGAGCCTGGAAATCGATTGGTCAAATGCTATCACACTTGCAATTGACACCATTCAGTGCGGCACCTAATCTCCCGCCCGCTCTTGTGGGCCGCCGCGCCAAACGCCGAGCGATGTGCACCGGTTACTTGCCGGCGCACAAAAAAATGATCAAGCATTGTGTCGAAGGGAGTCGTGCATGCAGTCGAGTGATTCCACGAATGGTTCGGTCCCCGTTGCCAGCGTGCCGTTATTGGACATCGGCCGCCAAAATACACCTTTGCGTGACGAGATACGCACGGCAATCGATCGCGTGTGCGACTCGGGCAAGTTCATCCTCGGCCCGGAGGTGGAGGAGTTGGAGCGGAACGTCGCCAACTACACCGGCGCAAAGCACGCGATCGGATGCGCGTCAGGGAGTGATGCTCTCCTGTTGGCGCTTGTAGCGCTGGGTATCGGACCGGGTGACGAGGTGATCCTGCCGAGCTTCACATTCTTCGCCACGGCAAGCGCCGTTTGGCGATTGAGCGCGATGCCGGTGTTTGTGGACATCGATCCGGCGACGTTCAATTTGTGCCCAAAACTTACGGCTGCGCGAATCACGCGCGCGACGAAAGCAATTATCCCAGTGCACCTCTTTGGCCAATGCGCCAACATGGATGCGCTGAATCAGATCGCGAAAAAACGAAACCTGGCGATCGTCGAAGACGCCTGCCAGTCGATCGGTGCGAAGGTCGGCGACCGGCAAGCGGGTACGCTCGGCGACATCGGCTGCTTCAGCTTTTATCCGACCAAAAACCTGGGCGGCTTCGGCGACGGCGGTATGCTGACTACCAACCGCGACGAGCTGGCCGCGCGGCTGCGTTTGTTGCGGCGCACGGTATGGAACCGCGGTACTATCATCAAATAGTGGGCATCAACAGCCGGCTTGATTCCATTCAGGCCGCAGTTCTTAACGTCAAGTTCCCGCATCTCGACCAGTGGGCGAAAGCTCGACAAACAAACGCGCAACGGTACACCGAGCAGTTTGAGGCGAGCGGGCTCGGCGGTCACCTGAAGTTGCCCGCCACGGGAACGAACTGCCACCATGTGTGGAACCAGTACACGATTCGCGTACCCAATGGCGCCCGCGATAAGCTGCGGCAGTATCTTGCACAGCACAAGATCGGAACCGAGATCTACTACCCTGTCCCCCTTCACCAGCAGGCGTGCTTCCGCACGCTGATGTACTCCCCCGGCAGCCTGCCGGAATCGGAGCGGGCGGCCGGGGAAGTCCTGTCGTTGCCGATTTTCCCCGAGTTGTCGGCGGGCGAGTTGGAAACGGTTGTGTACCGAGTTTCTGAGTTCTTTGGAGTCCGTCGGCAGGGCGGGCAGGCGGTCAAACGGCCGAAATTCATCAACGCCGTAAGTCAAATGCCGACCACGGGTTCCGCCGCAACGGCCTCGTCGTAGCACCGTCTTTCTGCGACGATTGCGCCAAAAGCTTTACAAAGGCCGTGGTGCGCCGATATAGTTGTTTAGACAAGTGTTGTCGAAACCGATATCCGGCTTTTGACTCACGTGTGTACGATGGACTAGTCGGTCTCTTCTCGCGCGTTCTGTGGACACTTCACTTCGACATCGTCCGGCCACGGCGCCGACTGCTGCTCTACCGGGAGACAACCAAATGAGATCCATGTTTGCAAGACGCTCACACATGTTCTCTCGGCTGGTCGCATGCGCTGCTCTTGTCGTGAGTTGTGGTGCGCTGCTCTTATTCGTTGGATGCGGCAAGAGCGCGGACGACGACACGGCCGGCGGCCTGACCAAGGTGAAGGTCTGCTACATCGGCCTGACTTGCGAGCCGCCGATTTACGTCGCTTACGAATTGGGGTTCTTCAAGGAAGAGGGGCTGGACGTCGAGCTTGTGAAGTCGGATTGGGACTCCATGAGGGACGGCCTTGGCCTGGGCCGGTTCGACGCGACGCACCACCTGATCATGTACTTGCTCAAGCCGATTGACCAAGGGCTGGACGTCAAGCTGACCGGCGGCATCCACAGCGGCTGTTTGCGCGTGCAGGCCGGCGCTAAGACGGACATCAGGAAGGTGAACAGACCTCAAGGGCAAGCGCATCGGAATTTCGCACATGGGCGCCCCGCCGTTTTTGTTCGCGAGCCGCGTGATGGCCGCCCATGGCTTGGACCCCAAGAACGACGTCGAGTGGATCACATTCCCGGCTGACGCCGTAGAGCTGGCGCTGGACCGGGGGCAGGTGGATGCGGTCGCCGACGCCGAGCCGATCGGAACGATTCTTTTGCGCGCGAGAAGGTTCACAAAGTTGTGGACCAGGCCACGGACCTGCCGTACTCGGAAGAGTTCTGCTGCGTTACGGCCGTCAACGGCACGTTTGCGGCCAAGAACCCGAAAGCGGCGGCGGGAGTGACCCGGGCACTGCTCAAGGGCGCCAAGTGGGTCGCTGCCAACAAGACCGCTGCCGCCAAGCTGGCGGTGGAGAAGGGATACCTGGCATCAACGCCGGAGCTGAACGTCCAGGCCATCAAGGACATCAAGTACATGCCCGCGGTGTCGAAGGCCCGAAGCGACATCCTTCAAGTAGCCAAAGAGATGAAGGCGGCCGACTTTCTCAGTCCAAACACCGATCCTGAGGAATTAACGAAGCGAGCATGGCTCGACCTGGAAGGAGTGACCGACGAGTGGATTCAAAATGTAGAGGTTGAAAAGATCGCCGGCGGCGGGGACCCGCCCGACGATGGCCCCTGCCGACCTGGTTGCGATGCTCGACAGCCAAAAAAGTTGCTGCAAATATGGCTGTTGTGGCGAGTTGGAGCATGTCATGAAGCTGACCGGTGAGTGGGCCCTTATTAAGCCAATCGTGTGGGAACCCGGGCAGGAAGAACTTGGAGACATCAAACTTGTCCAGCCAAGTCGTTGAGCTTCCGATCGCGCAAGACGGCAGCACTAGGAAACGCACGTCAGCACAGTCGAAAGCGAACTGCCGCCGTGCAACGCGCCGGCGACACTGTCCGCGCTGCCCTCGTGATCCTGGCACCTACCATCGCCGGGCTGGCAGCCCTCTTGCGATTCATAAGTTGTTCCGAATCAGCAGTCGGCCCTTCCGACGCGTGTGTACCCGCATGCTGCTTCAAATCCTGCTGGCGGCCGCGCTCGTTTTTGCTGTTCGTCCAGTGGGCTTATCGGCCGTTGCGGCACGTGGGCCCGGCACAATGCACCGCTTTTGGCGGGAGGCTTTGTTTGGCTGGGCCTCTGGGACTTGATCACGCTCAAGATGAACTGGATGCCGCTGCCATATTTCCCTGGGCCGGACGTCGTGTTTCAAGGCATGATCGACGACCGCGTGATCCTGTTGGACAGCACCTACCGACTCTTTGAAACTGCTGCTGACAGGTTATTTGGCGGGAGTGGCCGCGGGTGTGGTATCGGGCGTTCTGATTGGCTGGTTCCGCGCTGATTCGCTACTGGGGGATGCCCGCGCTCAAGCTCGTTGGTCCAATCCCCGCCACACGCGCTCATCCCGCTGGCGATGGTATTGTTCACCAACGCGTTCTTCTCTGGGGCCGCGCTGATTGCCTGGGCAGTCTGGTTTCCGGTCACGATGTTGACCGCCTCCGGCATCGCCAATGTTCCCGTTTCGTATCTCGACGTGGCGCGGACGCTGGGCGCGACGTCGCGGTTACTTGATCTTCCGCGTCGCCATCCCGTCGGCCCTGCCGACGATCTTCGTCGGGGTCTTCATGGGCTTTCTCGTTTCCTTCCTGACGTTGTGCGTTGCCGAGACCGTCGGGGTGAAGAACGGCCTGGGCTATTACGTGAAGTGGCAACAGGGCTACGCGGAGTACGGCAAGGTGTTCGGGGCGTTGGTCATCATGGGCGTGTTCTTCTCCGGCCTGTTGACGCTGCTGTTCAAGCTGCGCGACTGGGTCCTGGTGTGGCAGAAGGGCGTGATCCAGTGGTGACGAAAGGTATGTCAGGAATCGTTTTAAGATCTAAAGGACGACACACTCGATGGCTGCTGGTAGTCGGCAAAACAACGCTGCCAGTTTCAAGCACCCACGGCAGCGACGAGGCCTCGTCGCTGCGTCTGCGTGATGTCAGCAAACTCTTTCAATCCGCCGGATGGCGGAACGGTGCTGGCCGTGGACCGCATCTCGCTGTCGGTCGCCGCGGGAGAGATGGTCTCGCTGATCGGACAGAGCGGGTGCGGCAAATCGACGGTCCTGCGCATGATCGCGGGGCTCGACCAGCCCACGGCCGGCGAAGTGCGCGTCGGCAACGAGGTGATCACGCACCCCAGCGCCGACCGCGGCTTGATGTTCCAGAACCACAACCTATTCCCGTGGTTGACCGTTCGCCGCAATATCCAGTCCGGACTCGTGGCCCGCGGCATACTCCGCCAGCGCCGAGCGGAGGTGGACGATATCATGCGACTGGTCGGCCTCGAGGCGTTCGCCAACGTGTACCCGCACCAACTTTCCGGCGGCATGGCGCAGCGAGTGGCACTGGCGCGGGCGCTGATCAACCACCCCAGGGTCCTGCTGCTGGACGAGCCGCTCGGGGCGCTGGACCAGCTCACGCGCATGCAAATGCAGGACGAAATCCTCGCGCTTTGGCAGGTGCGCGGCACGACGATGGTGCTCGTCACGCACTACATCGACGAAGCCATCTACATGAGCGACCGCGTCGTCATCATGACGCCGCGCCCCGGCCGCATCGAGCGCGTGCTCGACGTCCCGCTCTCGCGGCCGCGCGAGCGCAACAGCCCCGAGTTCCAGAAGCTTCGGGGCGAGATCATTGAAGCGCTGCACCTTGCCGAGAGCGGCGGTCCCGGAAGCAAGAGTCGATCCACGCCGGTCGTGCCCGGCAGCGTGCAGATGTCGGCGCCGGTGCTGGCGTAAATCCGGCGGCCAGCCGGTCGCCGATCGATGCTCATCGTCCAAATAGAGAGGTAGTGGCTATGACGCATTCACTCGCGCGACGCTTCACCACGACATTGACGGCGCTAATGGTTTGCGCAGCTTGCAACTTCGCATCCGCGCGGGAAGCAAGTGAATGGAAGAGCTTGATCACCGCTAACGAGCTCAAATCGCGCGTCAAGAATCCAAAGCTGCTGATCATCGACGTGCGCTCGGCCGCCGAGTACGCTGCCGGGCACATCCCCGGCGCGATCAACCTGCCCGGCGCAGTGGCGCACACCGGCCACGCGGTCGCCTTCGAAGGACGGCATGGGCCAACAAATCTTCCGCAAGCCTGATGGAGCGCTCGATGTCCCGCGTTACGAGAAGTATTTGAGCGAGGCCGGCGTGTCGAACAACCACGAAATCGTCGTCTATGGCAGTCACGCCGGTAAGGCCGACGGCAGCGTGCCGGCAGCGATCCTGCTCAAGCTGGGCCACAAGAACGTGGCGTTCCTGGATGGAATCGGTTTGGAGGAATGGAAGAAATCCGGCGGCGAAGTCGCCAAGGAGCCGCGAAAACTTACAGCGTCACAATATGTCGCCAAAGCCGAACCGAAACGACTTTGGTCGTACAAGGATGTGCTGGCGAACCTGGAAAACAAGGACGTGCTGGTGATCGATTCGCGCACGCCCGCGGAGTATGCGGGGCTCGATCTGCGGGGGAATCTTCGGGGCGGCCACATCCCCGGCGCAGTTGCTCAACGCCGAGGATTTTCTCAACAAGGAAACCAGGCAGACGATCAACTACGACGAAGCCAAGGCGAAAGTGGAAAAACTGATCCCCGATAAAAGCAAGACTGTGGTCATCTATTGTCAAAGCGGCACGCGCTGTAGCCACAAGGAGCTGCTGTTGAAGGATCTCGGCTACGCCAACGTGGTGCTCTACGACGGAAGCTGGCAGGAGTGGGGCAACCTAAGCGACACTCCGGTGGAGAAAGCAACCGACGCGAAGGCGGGCGACGCGAAGGAATAGCGGCCGAAATGTGCACTTCACGCGTGGACCAGCTCAAACGTCTTTCGCCAGCGCCAGGCTGCTCGGCCGCAAAGATACGCCAGCAGAAAAGCCAGCAGCACCACGCATCCGCACCACAACGGCGCCTGTCGGCGGATGTCCGTCATATCCAGCGGCACCGCCTGATCCAGCGGCGTGGTAATCGCAACCGCCATTGCCACTCCATAGCCGGTTGCCACGACCGTAAACACGATCATCGCTGCCCACAGCGTGGACCAGTCGGGGGCCGAAACGGCCCAGGCTACATACGCCAGTTGAAGAAGCGACACCAGCCACACCGCGCGGGCCCAATCTGGAGCCTCGCCGAGGTTCCAATGTCGAAAACCTGGGCAGAGGCAGAACACGCTGAACGCGAACATCCCCGCCGCAAGGTAGTAAACGGTCCAGCGCTTGTCTGCATCGGGCACATAACCTCGCAAGGGCCGCGAGCGTTGACGAACAAACTCGATCGGTTTGGATTCCGTAACTGGATTGGGAAGCGGTGTCTCATTCGGCGAGGCCGGCGCGATGGTCGCATCTTCTAACTCGTCGCGCAAAGGGAAGGGCGCACGACAGGCGGCGGGGGCCTAGTCATGACCGCCGTGGCAACAGGCTCTGGCCCTCGCAGTTTAGTGACGCTCGGTACGTCCGGACTTGCCTCTTCAATTGCCAAAGCGGCATCGATCGCCGCTGCTGCCAGTGAGGATGCGCTCACAGTCAGGACCGGGAGCGGCAAAGGCGGTGGCGGCGCTGTAACCACCTTAGCTGGCTCGGCCGCCTCCGGTGATGCCTTGTGCGGCGCGCTGGCAGGCAACCGCGGCGGCGCGGGCGGCAGCGGTTTTGTGTGCGTGCGCGTGCGAACCGGTGGAGCGGCCTGGGGGCGCGTCGGATTGAACGACGCCGGTGGTGTCGCGACCGTTGCGGCGCCAGTGGCCTGTTCAACTCGTCCGACCTCTTCGCGGTTCCCGGGCACTTGGATCGGCGCTTTGCACACAGGGCACAGTCCCGCGCGCCCGCCCAATCGGCGGCGACTTTCAGCGTGTGCCCGGCGGGACAGATGACTTGGATCGACATGGCAGCCAAACTGCAACAGACAATCGGTGAAGAGCGGCGGGCAATAGAGCCGCCGCTCACCTCCAAGTCTTGTTGCCGGCCGGCGCGTGGTCAGCGCGCGGCTAGTTGCGTGCTTTGCCCGGAGTGCGGGGCAGTTCCCTTGTCGTCGAACTGCCGCTCGGTGCGCCGCCTGCCGCAGGCGCAGTGTCAACACGTTCGCCATCGCCTGAACTTGTTGGCACGCCGCGAGCAGGCTCGCCGGACGCGGGCTTGTCGGGCGGCGGGACGAATTCGTCCGCTGCGGGAGGCGCTGCCGGGTCACCTTGAAGCGGATATCCCGGCGCGCCTGCGCCAGGATAGCGTGGCGAACCACTTTGACCCGGATACCGCGGCGGGCCACCCGAACCAGGATAATTCGGCGTTCTGCCCGACGAACTGGGATAGCCGGCGCCCGGCGGTGTCGTAGTGCCGAAGCCCGGCGCGCTGTGTGGGCTCATCATCCCAGTGCCCGGCGTTCTGCTCTGCGGTGGGAGCACCTTCTCCAAGTCATCCAGCAGTTTCTCGATCTTTTGATGGACCTCGGGCGTTTGTGAAACAACGAGCACGCCCCGGAAAACGCGGATCGATCCAACGCCGCCGCCTTCCTCAAAGCCGCCCGTGCCACCCATCCCCGCGCCGCCCGGTGCGCCGCCAGGCATCGGGCCGCTGCCTTCACCGCCTGCGAGACCCCCCATTGCATGCGGGCCGGCCGCGCCAGACATTCCGGGCGCCATCGCGCCGCCATATCCGCCGGGCATGCTTCCGCCCATCAAGCCAGCCGGCACCGGTGTATAGCGCCACGAATGCGGCTCGATCGTCGCTGGGATCAATTGCGCAAGATCCTCCGCTCCGCCTTCGGGCACGCGATAGACGCGGACTTCGGCACGATTGGCGAGCGCCTCCTCGGTCGAGACGATGATCAATCCGTTGCGGACTGTGTAACCAAGCCGGAGTTGGTGGAGCATGAGCTCCAAAACCAGCTCAACCGGAACTTTGTTGAGATTAAGCGTGACCGACGTGTCGGTTGGAATCGATGCTTCATTTAACGCGCAGCTTGTCGATGAAGAATCGAACGTCGTGTTTGTCCTTGATATAGTGCAAGGCTTCTTTGAGCGGAATTTCGGTGAATTCCAATTCGGTCAAGTTTTTCAATGCGTTTCGCGTTTTTTGATCCAGGTCCCGCGTCGCCGTACTTGCCTCGCCTGATCCTCC
This sequence comes from Pirellulales bacterium, assembly GCA_963829655.1. Taxonomy (GTDB): domain Bacteria; phylum Planctomycetota; class Planctomycetia; order Pirellulales; family JALHPA01; genus JBBDYH01. Next base: position 866,893 of record CAWHJG010000002.1, on the reverse strand, counting down.
GGTCGCCTGCTTTGTCGCTTCACCCGGGCGCTGCTCGCGCCTGGACAACACTCGGATCGTTCTCCACCGGCGGCCGAAAGGCGAACACGCCGATCATCAGCCCCGCCATCACCAGAGTCGTGCCGATTGTGCACCGCATGATAAGTCTCCTTCTTCTGGTCCGAACCAATGCCGAAAAGCTGGCGGCCAACGCGGCCGCGTCGCCAAATTCTGTCAGTGCCTCGCGGACGGCCTGCTCGTGCGACACGCCGCGCCGCTCCAATTCGGCGACGTGCTCGATCAGGTGGTCGCGCAGCTCGCCGGCGATGTCGCTTTGCTGCGTGCGCCGCAGAGCGCAGCATGCCGGAGAGCAAGGCCAGGTAGTTTTCAAACTCGCGGTCGTTCATATTCGCTCGTTACGCGAACCAATTTACTTTCTTTCCGGCAGTTCCTTGGTCGTCACCGGATCGCCACCGCTAGCACTCGGGTCTGCCGTCGTCGTGCCACCCTTGCCGGCATCGGCGCTGGGAGCTTTGCCCCTCCCTTCCAATACCTCCAATGTGCGCTGTGGTGGTGGCGGGGAATACGTTGGATCAACCGGGGATGAGAGGTAACTGGCGCTGGGAAGCGTTTTCCCGGCCTGGGGTCGTCGGCTCAACACGCTGTTCAGGTCGTTGATCAGCTTCTCAATCTTCTGATGCACGCCCGGCGTTTGCGAAACGACCAGCACGCCTTGAAACACGCGGATCGAGCCAACGCCGCCGCCTTCTTCCACACCACCAACGCCTCCAATCGAATTGGGCTTGCGCGGGGGTGCGTAGGGCTCTACGACGGGCGCCGGGTAATACGACACATAGCGCCACGTCTGCGGTTCGATCGTATTGGGAATCAGTTGCGCCAACTCCTCGGCGCCATTCGCCACCGGGTACACTCGCACTTCGGTCTGCGATTGGATGTCGGATTTACTGGCCACCATGACGACGCCGCCGCGAATGGTATAAGCAAGACCCTGCTCACGCAGGATGAGATCCAGGATCATTTCGCCTGGCACGTCTTTTAGATTGAAGTTGATGGGCACGTCTTCCGCGATTCCTTCGACCCCCATTGATTTCCGATCGATATAGAACTGAATCTCCAATTGATCGCCGAGATATTGGAGCACTTCGCGAAGCGGTATTTCTGTAAATTCCGCGTCAACTCCCTTCGAAAGTCGCTCACGTGTGACATTGTCCCGTGGATCAGACGGCTCGGAGCGGATGGCTTTCAGCGCAGCGCCGTGGTCCTCCTTTTGAATGGCGCCTGGCCCTTGCTGCGCCTGTACGACGCCAGGATCGTTCTCGACTGGCGGCCGGAAGGCGAACACGCCGATCATCAAACCCGCCATCACCAGAGTCGTGCCGATGGTGCACCGCATGATAAGTCTCCTTCTTCTGGTCCGGACCAATGCGGAAAAGCTGGCGGCCAACGCGGCCGCGTCGCCAAATTCTGTCAGCGCCTCGCGGACCGCCTGCTCGTGCGATACGCCGCGCCGCTCAAGTTCGGCGACGTGTTCGATCAGGTGGTCGCGCAGCTCGCCGGCAATGTCGCTTTGCTGCGTGCGCCGCAAGCGCAGCATGCCGGAGAGCAAGGCCAGGTAGTTTTCAAACTCGCGGTCGTTCATCATCTGACAAAGCCGCCGATGGTATCGGCGGTCATAACGCCGTTAGTCATACGCCGGTTTGGCATTCGGATCGAGCACCGGGGCCAACAGCTCGTGCAAACATGCCGCGAACTGCTGCCACTGCGTGGCGCGGTGGGCAAGCCGCTTCTGTCCTTTGGCGGTCAGCTCGTACCATTTGCGCGGTCGGCCGGTCGTTTCCTCCCAGCGCGCTTTGACGAGCTTTTCGTCTTCCAGCTTGTGGAGGATGGGGTAGAGCGTGCCGGCTTGAACGTTGACCCGCTGGCGGCTGGCGTCGGCCAGCCGTTGCTGAATCAAGTAGCCGTACTTCGCGCCGTCCGCGAGCACGGACAGCACCATCAAGTCGAGGTTCCCCCTCACCAGCTCCCCGGAAAAGTCTTGAGCCATCGTGTATCGGCCTCCTATATATAGGGTATCAATATATAGGCTGGCCATACAATGTCAAGGCCTTTGAGCCGGATTTCGGAAAGCCACATCAGCGGTCATCGACTGACTGCCGTCGCCCCGTATGATTTGGCAACGACACGACCACCAAGTCACCAGACTACCCGGCCACCAGGCACCTTCTCGCCCATGAACTACCTCGCCCACGGATGGCCGTTTCTCGACGACCCGTACTTCTTGGCCGGCACCGCGGTTCCCGATTGGCTGTCGGTGGCCGATCGGCCAGTGCGGGCGCGCGGCAAACAGGCGGCGCGATTCTGCAATGACGACGATCCCCGGTTCGCGGCTCTGGCACGCGGTATCGTCCAGCATCACGAAGATGATCGCTGGTTTCACGAGACGCGCGCGTTCGTTGAGCTGTCGCTCGACTTCGCCAACCGGCTGCGACGGCAGTGTCCCGTTGACGAGGGATCGCGACCATGGTTTTTGGGTCACATTCTCGTTGAGATCCTGCTCGATGCGGCGCTGCTCGAATCGGCGCCAGCGCGCGTCGAGCAGTACTACGCGGCGCTTGGCGAAGTCGAACCGCGCGTCGTTGAAGCGGCGGTCAATCGGATTGCTCCGCGCCGCACGGACCGGCTCGCCGGATTTGTTTCGCTTTTTTGCACTGAGCGGTTCTTGTGGGACTATGCCGACGATGGCAAACTGTGTACGCGACTCGACCAGGTGCTGCGGCGTGTCGGCCTACCGCCGTTGCCGCCATTGTTCGGCGAGCTGCTGCCCGAGATGCGGATCGCAGTGAGTCGGCGGAGCAGTGAACTGCTCTGCGCACGGCACATGTGTGCAAGCGACTGATCATCCAATCCATGGGAGTGAACATGAAATTCGGTATGAACCTGTTGCTGTGGACCGGCGACATGAACGACTCGATCGCGCCGGTCGTGGAGATGCTCAAAAAGCTGGGCTACGATGGCGTCGAGATGCCGATGTTTGCCGCGGACGACAAAAAGTTCGCCGATTGGGGCAAGCGGCTCGACGGTCTCGGATTAGCGCGCACTGCGGTGACGATTCGCGGCGCCGACGACAACCCGATCAGCGCCGACGCCAACGTGCGCCGCAAGGGCGTCGATCTCACCAAGGCCGCGCTCGATAGCTGCGCCGCCGCGGGTTGCACTCACCTCGTCGGACCTTATCATTCCGCAATTGGCCATTTCAGCGGCGCGGGTCCCACCAAGGACGAATGGAAGTGGGGCGTCGAAAGCATGCGACAGGTGGCCGAACACGCCGGCAAGGTCGGCGTGACTTTGGGCGTGGAATGTCTGAACCGCTTTGAAACCTATCTCCTCAACACGCACGCAGACAGTGCCCGCTTCGCGCGAGAAGTTAACCACCCCAACTGCAAGGTGATGTACGACACGTTTCACGCCAATATCGAAGAGAAGAGTCCACGCGAAGCCATCAAAGCCTGCGCCGACATTCTGTGTCACGTCCATATCTCGGAAAACGATCGCAGTACCCCAGGCGCGGGAGCGATTCGCTGGGACGAGAACTTCGACGCCCTCAAGGAGGCGAAGTACGACGGCTGGCTGATGATTGAGGCCTTCGGGCTGGCCCTGCCCGAGATCGCCGCGGCCACCAAGATCTGGCGGCGCATGTTTCAAAGCGAGGAGCAGCTTGCTCGCGACGGTTTGGCGTTCATGAAAAAACAGGTCGCCAAGCGGTGGGGGTAGCCTTGGTCCCTATTGCCCTATTTCGTAGACGCGCGCTATAACGCGCTTGTGAATGCGCAACAAGCAAATAGTGGAATCCGAAACTGCCGGGTCTCACGACCTGAACTCGTTTCGAGAGCCGCCCGCGGAAGAAGGTCTCTCACTCGATCAACTGAGCAACGCGTTCGCGGCCATGTTTGCCTCGGGCGACGATCCGTATTCGTCTCCCGCCGAAGCGGATGCCGATCCGCTCCTGGCTGAGGCAAACGACGCTTGGGACGGTGCCGCCGAAGAGGTCCGTCGCGCTGCTGCCGACGCCGCCTGCGAGATTAGCCCTCGAACGATTCTGGAGGCAATGCTGTTTGTCGGCACACCCGACAACCGGCCCTTGGCCGCACAACAGGTGGCGGCAATGATGCGCGGGGTGCGACCGGCGGAAATCGACGAATTAGTGCGGGAACTCAATGAAAGCTATCTCAAAGCCGGCTGCCCTTATACGATCATTGCCGAAGGCGTTGGTTACCGGATGGTGCTTCGCAGCGATTTTGCAGCGGTCGGTGAGCGGCTCTACAACCGGGTGCGAACCGCGCGGCTTTCTCCTGCCGCCGTCGAGGTTTTGGCCGCCGTCGCCTACAACGAGCCGCTGACTGGCGAGCAAGTCGCCCAGATGCGAGGTGTCGCCAGCGGCTCGATCCTCGCCCAGCTAGTTCGACGGCAGTTGCTAAAGTTGGAGCGTCCGGAGGATCGATCACAGCGGGCGCGATATTTCGTAACGCCGCGATTTCTTAGCCTGTTTGGCCTATCCAGCTTGGAAGATTTGCCGCGCAGCGAAGAGATGAACCATTGATCGAGCTGCTGAATTCCGTGGCAGTGCCGTGGATTGGAATATTATGGACTCTCGCGAATCGATCCTAAACCATATGGCAATAAGCGTTTACGACGGAACTCGCGCGGCGCTGTATCGGTTGAATCCCGATTGCTGCTAGAATGTCTGTCTTCGAGCGGTCCGCGCGATCGCCCGGCCGGTCGCAGAACGGCTGCGGCTTGGCAGTTCCTTAGCAGGCGAAAATACGATCCGAACCGCCGCCTTAGCTTATTCCTCTATTGGCCACTCTCGTGGTTGAAAAGCCCGGAAGCTCCACCCGCAACAAGCACCTGACCGCTTTGCGCGACGCCGGTCACGTCGTGCTGCCGTCCCTCTTGTTGTGTGATTTCGCTCATTTGGCCGACGAAATCAGCCGGCTGGAGGACGCGGGGGTAAAGGCCCTCCACTTGGATGTGATGGACGGCCATTTTGTGAACAACCTGACCTATGGTCCTACGATCGTTTCGGCCGTTCGGTCCTGCACCGATTTGCCGCTGGACGTCCATCTGATGATTGCGGAGCCAGAGCGGTACCTGCCGGATTTTCAAAAGGCCGGAGCCGACGTACTTACCATCCATATCGAGGCGGTCCCCGATGTGCGTCGTGTGCTGCGGCAGATCCGCACAATGGGAATCGGGGCCGGTTTGGCTCTGAACCCGCCGACGCCACTTTCGGCAGTCGCCCCTTATTTGGCGGATTGTGATTTACTGCTGGTCATGAGCGTCATGCCCGGGTGGGGCGGCCAGTCGTTCGACCCCATGGCGCTAGACAAGCTCCGCACACTAAAGAAAGAGCCCGCTGCGAGCCACCTTCTGCTGGAGGTGGACGGCGGTGTAAACAACGACACGATCGGCGCTTGCGCCGAGGCCGGTGCGACCATGTTTGTCGTCGGTTCGGCAATCTTTAAGCAAGCAGACTACCACGAGGCCGTAACTGGCCTTTCAGGCCGCGCCGGCCGGATGCCGGCAGCCAAGACGTAAGAGGTTACCCACTTCGTTCCATGGTCCAAATTGTGTTGATTCGTCCCGGCTCAACGGAGTACGACTTGCAAGGTCGAATCCAGGGAACTTTGGATATCCCGTTGTCTGAACAAGGACGCGGTGAGGTTCGCGAACTAGCTGGAAAATTGAAGACGCGATCGCTCTCGGCATCTATTGTGCATCCTGGAAACGCCGCCACCGAAACCGCGCAAATCATCGGCGAAGCCTTGGGAATCAAGGTCAAATCGCTGGAAGCGCTACGAAACCTGAATCAGGGGTTATGGCAGGGCATGCTCGTGGACGAGGTTAAGCTCAAGCAGCCCAAAGTGTATCGACAATGGCAGGAGCAGCCTGAGAACATCTGCCCACCCGATGGCGAAATGGTAAGCGAGGCCCAAGCGCGAATTGGCGACGCGGTTGAGCGACTCGTAAAGAAACACCGCGCCGGAGCGGTCGGCGTTGTGGCATCGGAGCCATTCGCCACCCTGTTTGCACACCGGATCACCGGAGGCGAGCTAGGGGACCTTTGGAAGGCTCACAATGGCTGCGACCGTTGTCAGGAGCTTGCTGTCGATGCCACAATGTGGCGGGAAGTCAGTTCGGTGGCCGGCGGCCGATCCTCGGAATCGAACGGAAGATAAACCCCGCCAGCACTTTAGGTTAATTCGAGATTTTGGTGACGGTGGCGGTCCTACCGCCTACTCAAATAAAGGTTGATTTCGCCAACAGTTGCCGGTATTCATTTCTGTACGAGCATGTCTATGGCCACAGGGAATCTCGAATCCTTAATGACCGTCGGGACCACAACCCGTACGCGCACGAAACGGGGCGTTCCTGAAGGCTTGTGGCAACAATGCCCGGGCTGCCAGGCCACAATCTATCGAAAAGCTGCTGAACAGCTTCAGAACACCTGTCCCGAGTGCGATTACCATTGGTACGTCTCGGCCCGCGACCGCGTGCTTCAGGTGCTAGACGGGGGGACGTTTGAAGAGTGGGACAACGAGCTGATGCCGGTCGATCCCCTCGGATTCGCGGACAAGAAGCCATACGCCGACCGGCTCGTTTCGGAACAAAAACGGACTGGCCTCCGCGATGCGGCTTTGACCGGCGGCGGCATGATTCGCGCCCGCCGCGTGGCGTTCGGCGTCACCGATTCCGCGTTCATCATGGGCAGCATGGGTTCCGTCGTTGGCGAGCGGCTCACGCGGCTTGTCGAACGCGCGACCGAGCAGAACCTGCCACTGATCATCATCAGCGGCTCCGGCGGCGGCGCCCGCATGCACGAGGGAATTCTATCGCTGATGCAAATGGCCAAGGTGTCGGCGGCGCTGGCCCGATATCACGAGGCGGGAGGGCTGTTCATCTCCGTGCTCACGAACCCCACCATGGGCGGCGTAGCGGCGAGCTTTGCCTCGCTCGGCGACCTGGTGTTTGCCGAGCCAAAGGCGTTGATCGGGTTCGCCGGCCCGCGAACGATCAAAGCCACGATACGCATCGAGCTACCCAAGGGCTTTCAGACAAGCGAGTTCCTGTTGGAACACGGCTTTATCGATCGGATCGTCGGTCGTCAGGATCTGAAGACCGAAATCGCCAAGGCGATTGACTACTGCGGCAAGTAGTGCGACCGTAGTGAAATCATGCCTTGGATCCGACGGACCATCCAGTTAACCGCTCGCCCCCGCGGATTCCATCTGATCACGCGCGATGTGGTGGAAGCACTACCGGAATTGCGCGAGTGCTCGGTTGGATTGTTGCACGTATTCATCCAACACACGTCGGCCTCGATCGCGATAAACGAGAACGCCGACCCGGACGTGCCGGCCGACTTGGAGTCGTCTCTCAATTCCATCGCGCCCGAAGACTTTCCCTATCGGCATACGGTCGAGGGCCCGGACGACATGCCCGCGCACGTAAAGTGCCTGTTGATCGGCAGCTCGATCAGCGTGCCGGTCGAGCGCGGCGAGTTGGCCCTCGGTACGTGGCAAGGAATCTACCTTTGCGAACATCGCAACCAGGCGGGCCGCCGGCGGCTTGTCCTTACGCTTGACGGTGAAATGAGAGCCGGGCCGAAGTAGCGCGTTACGCTTCTGCCAGTTCCATCGTTCGCCCGCTGCGCAGGTCATCCAGCCAGGCCTCAATCAGCGTGGATTGATTCGCATTGCGATCGACGTGCGAGATTGCTTCAAGACACCGCTCGGCGCGGTTGGCCGCTAACTCCTGGTCGGTTTGGCCTGCGCGGAATGCAGCTTCGACGTGTTGCATGAGAGTCGCGTCGTTGCTCGTTTTTAGATTGGCTTGGCGATACACCAATTGCCGGTAGAAGTCGGCGGCAAACCCGATCACCAGCCGCGCTCGTTCGCGGCGCGGCGGCGCTTCCTTGCCGGCGGCTTCAACAAACGCGTTGACCGACTTGGCAAGCGAAACGCTGTCCAGTCGCGGCCGCGCAAACTGCATGAGCAGCTCATCGCGAAATCGCCACAGTTCGGGATCGGCCAGCTTTACGGCACGCGTGACGCTGCCGCCGCTTTGCGCAGCCAACCGCTCGGCTTCGGCGGGGTCGGCAACTAGCTGCTTTTCGACAAGGATACGCGCCACGACCTCTTTCGCCAACGGTTTGAAGTGAACGATCTGCGACCGTGACCGGATCGTGGGCAATTGCTTCGCGGCGCTGGTGCCGATCAGGATGATCACCGATCGCGGAGGCGGCTCTTCGAGCGTCTTGAGCAGACAGTTGGAGCCTTCGGGCTGCTTGATCAAGTCCGCGTCATCGATAATCGCAAACCTGCGCTTGCCCATAAACGGCTTGAGAGAGATGTTGTGGCACAATCCCTCACGCATTCTCGTGTCATCTTCACCGATAAACAGGCTGATGGGGATGGTTGACTTTCCCTCCGGCAAGCAGATCACGTGAATATCAGGATGAATCCCTGCATCAACCTGCACGCAGCTTGGGCAGCGGCCACAAGGGTTTAACTCCTCCTCGTTGCGCGTTTGGCAGAGAAGCGATTTGGCGAGCGCCAGCGCAAGCGCGCGTTTGCCGATGCCCTCCGGTCCGACGAACAAAAACGTGCTCGCCAGCCGCCCCCGCGCAACCGCCTTGCGGAACCGTTCAACAATCTCGTCGTGTCCTTCGATGCCAAGCCACATTGCCGAGGGAGTAGGGAGTAGGGGTTAGGGAGTTAAGTACGAAACACTCGCTCGACAGCGGCGCGGATGTCGGCGTGCACTTGTTCAATCGTTTGCGCGGCGTTGATTACGGCGATTTTATCCGGGCGGCGGGCGGCCTCACCCAAAAAGCCGGCGCGAAGGCGTGCGCGATAGTCGTCGCCTTGTTGCTCCATATGATCCAATGCCCGATGGATGCGGCGTGTCGCGGCGTCCGGCGGCATGTCGAGCAACAGCGTCAGGTCCGGTTCGATCTGCTGCGTCGCCACCGCGCCGATCTGCCACAGCTCGTCCGGGTTTAATCCGCCGGCATGTCCCTGGTAAACCACATTGGCCAACAGGAAGCGATCGGAAAGGACGGTTTTTCCGGTGGCCAGCGCCGGCTGGATGAGCTCCTCGACCAACTGGCGTCGCGCGGCCATGTAGAGAAGCATCTCGGCGCGGCGGCCAATCGCGGCATGTTTGCGGTCCAACAGTAGCGATCGGACCTGTTCACCGAGCGGCGTTGAGCCCGGGTCGCGGCAGGCCACGACCTGGTGGCCGAGCGTCGTAAGCCAGTCGCAGAGCAACTGGTGCTGCGTGCTCTTGCCCGTGCCGTCGATGCCGTCTAGAGAAAGGAAAAACGATCGTGTTGGCATGCGTCAAGCGTAACAGGCAGACGCTTGGCGGCCAACACGCGCAGTTGCCGGCGAAATTAGCGGTCCGCCTTTTTCCAGCCAGACGATGCTGTGATTTCCGCACTGGCGGCGCGGACGTTGGAATCCCGCCATTTCGAATTCTTGGAGCTGTTGGTTGCCGGCGGGCTCAACAGCGGGCCGTTAGCGACTCCGTCTTCCTTCGTGACCGGCGCCGGCGTCTTCGACGGCTTGCTCGACGCCATGACGCTCTTGGTCGCGGCTTTCGGTTTGTTGTCGTCCATCTGCCAGTCGAACCGGCCCCCTTTGAAGTCCGCCGCGGCACTTGCCGCTTGCGGGCTACTGACCGCGCGGGCGCGACCGCGGCTAGATACCGGCCCCACGCGCTGCGCCGGCTGCGGCAATTCTTCGGCTGGACTCATGTACGACTTTGTCGGCACCGGAATCGTTTCGATCGGGCCCTCGTGGATGATCGTGCCCTCGGGGATCATTCCCTCGTGCATCACTTCGCCGCCGCCGTGCTCATCGACCGGGCCGAGGCTCACGACGTCCGGCCGTGTGAACCCATAATCCAGGTAAAATGCCGCGTCGCGGGCGCGGGCGCGGCGGTGTGCATCGAAGTACGCCTTCGCCGGCCACGGGCCTTCCGCCAGGTACACATCGTTGTATTCCAACAGCGAACCCTTGCGGAGATGGACTTGTGCAATATTGCGGTTGTAGTCCGCTTGTGCGCGGTAGCCCGCCGAAAGGGCGTCGGCCAACCGGCGCTGCGCGTCGAGCAACAGATCGAGCGTGACGGTTCCAACGTCGTAGGCAGATTGCACGGCCTCGACCTGACGCTGCGCCGCCACGGCACGATTAAAGTTCGACTGCATCAGCGAGTACGAGGTGTCGAGCACGCGGACGGCTTCGGCCAACGCGTGCGATTGCTCCAGCTCTTGGTCCTGCAAAATCGAGCGTTCGCGGGCCAACAATAGCTGCTGTTCGCGGACCGTAGCCAGCTCGCGGCGGAAGCCAATTGGCATGTTGAACTGCAAGCCGAGTTCTGATTCCTGGAAGTCGCCATCGGCCAAGGTGGAAAAGGCGTCAGTACCAAGTATTGAGCCACCAAACTGCGGTCGGTAGGGTTCTCCGTCCGCATCGATCAGGTTCTCGCCCATACCGAGCCAGCGGTAGCGGGCCACCGCGTCCAGTCGCGGCAACAACAGGTTCTTCGAGGCCATCAGCTCCAGCTCGCGCTGTTTGATCCGCCAGCGCTGCTGCCGCAATTCGACCGTGCGGACCAACGACTCGCCGTGGATCTGGTTCCAATCGAACGTCGTGCGCGCCGTGGTCGGCTCGGTACTGGTGGCGATCAATCGTCCGTCCGTGGCGGCCAGGCCCATCAGGTAACGCAGGCGGCTCTCGGCGCGAAACAGATCGGACAATGCCGTCTCGACTTCGCCGCGGAAGAAGAAATACTGCTCGCGAGCCTGGGCTTCCTTGTCGGCCTCGCCGCCTTTGGCCTGCGCGTCAAACAATGCCTTGACTTTCCGCCAGGTCTGTAGCGCGCTGTCGCGGCCGACCTTTCGCGACTCCAGGTTGCGGTAGGCAAAGTACAGGTTCCAGTAGGCCCCTTCCAGATCATTGACCATGTTGCGAACGCCAGCCTCGAAGTCGGCCAGGCTTACGTCGGTGCGAATACGGGCCAGAACGACACCGTCGAAGTTCGGCGTGCCCGTGCCATTAAACGGATCAAAAGGCCCCGCGATGCGGTTAAAGAAAATGCCCGCCCCTTGCAACAGCGGCTGGCTGGCTTGCAGTTCAAAGTTTTGTGTGAAATCGGGGATGCGCCGCGAATTTGGATCGGTCGGATCTTCCACTTCACGCTGCGGACTATTGCTTTGCGAGTACGTGGTGTTGGAAGCGATCCCAAACCGAGCTCCGGTCACCGAGCGTTTGGTCAATGTCGTGTTCCATTGGCCAATGTCCTGGACGTTAACTCGGGGGAAGAACTGGCCGAAACCGAGTTGCTGATTTACTGGCCGATCGTTCTTCTGCCACAAGAGCTGGCTGCCCAGTTGAGCATCAAAGTTGGATAACGCCGCCTCCACGCCGAAGTTCGGGTCGGCCTCGACGATCGCGGGGTCATAGACCGTCGGAATTTGCAACGGCGCCTGCAAAAGCTGTGTGGGGAACTCGTCCTGCTGCGATCGCTGCCCGCCGAAGCTGGCCTGTCGTCCGCCGAGCTGCCGCATGACCTTGCTGTTTTCCAGTGCGATGCGGACCGCGTCCTGGAGCGACAATTCCCAGACTTCGCTGTAGTTGTGCTCGGTCACGGTGAATGGCTGGCCCGCGTTCTCGACCTCGGCGAGGCTGCACGTCTCGACATCGGGATGCTCGATCGCGGTGGCCAGGCCCACGTAGTGCGAGAGGTCGCCGTCTTCCATGAAGAAGAACGGCTGCGTGGGGGCGCAGCCGGAAATCGCGACGGCGAGCGAGATCCAAACCGCCAGGACAGCGTGGAGTTGCCGTTTCATCGGAGTGCGGTTCCTCGTTTGGTCGTGCCTTTTCCTTTTTCGCGGCGGCCGGGATACGGCATGCCGCGGGAAAGGGCTCAGTTCCCCCCAAGCGAGTGCTAGCGTCCGCCGTGCTCCGTGCGCATCGGCGCAAGCAGGGCCGGAAAATCCAGCACAACAGTTATCGACGAGGCGACCGTTAAACTTTGAGGAATCCACGCGGTCGTTGGAATCCGCAAAAGTTGCCTGGATGACGCAGAGGATCAAACTCGCAGCTAGCTAGAGTCACCGCGTCAGCGGCCCATTTACATCACCCGGCGATGCTCTTCCTGCGGCGAGCCGTTGCCGTCGGTAATGTGTGAATGCTCGTCCTGAGCCTCCGTGTGTTCGGCATCTTCTCCGTTGCCGCCGAACGAACTCGCGAAGGCCGGCCGCGGCTCGCGCTCGGGTACGGCGCTGGGACGTAGTGCCAGCAGCCGCTCCTGGCAGCGGTAAGGCGGTTCGCCCGCCGACGGCTGGCTGCGAACGTATGAGCCGTCGGGTTGGAGGATGCGAGCCTTCACGTTGTCGAGCAGATAAGCGGGCACGATCTCGTGCAGGATGCGGTCCTTGAGCTCGGCGGCCACGACGGGAAACATCACTTCAACGCGGCGGTAGAAATTGCGCGGCATCCAGTCGGCGCTCGAAAGAAACACCTTCGCGTCGTGATCGGGGCCAAACACGTAGATTCGGCTGTGCTCGAGGAACCGATCGACGATGCTGCGGACGCGGATCGTTTCCGAAATCCCCGGCAGACCGGGACGCAGCCCGCAGATGCCGCGATCGATGATATCGATTGGGACCCCTGCCTGGCTGGCGCGGTACAGTGCCTCGATCGCGCGGTGATCAATCACCGCGTTGATCTTGGCGAAAATCCGCGACGGTTTTCCTTCACGCGCCAGTTGCGCCTGCTCCTCGATAAGCTGCACGGTACGTCGCTGCAAATCGGTAGGCGCGACCACGAGCTTGCGCCAGCGGTGTCCCTGCGAGTAACCGGTGAGCAGGTTGAACAAGGCCGAAGCGTCGGCCGCGATGTCTTCATTCGCCGTGAACAACCCCAGGTCGGTGTATATGCAGGGCGGTGGTGGGGTTGTAGTTGCCGGTGCCAAGATGCACGTAGCGCCGCAGGTTGTCCGCCTTCCTGACGAACGACGAGCGACAGCTTGCAATGCGTCTTGAGGTCAAGGAAGCCGAAAACGACGTGAACGCCGGCGCGTTCCAATTGCCGCGCCCAGCTCACGTTGTTCGCTTCGTCGAAGCGCGCCTTCAGCTCAACCAGCGCCGTCACGTGCTTGCCGTTCTCGGCAGCCGCGGCCAATGCTCGGTTGATCGGCGAGTCGCCGCTGGTGCGATAAAGCGTCTGCTTGATGGCCAGCACCTTCGGATCGTTCGCCGCACGGCTCACAAAATCGACGACGGTGTCGAACGAGTCGTAAGGATGGTGCAGCAAAATGTCGCGGCGCGAAATCGTGGCGAACAGGTCATCGCCGCGGCGGCGGATTCCACGAGGAATTTGAGGAAAAAACGGTGCGTCGCGCAGGTGATCCAAACCCGGCAGTCGCGCCAGCTCCATCATCGGCGTCAAGATCGAGCGGCCCGGGGATGCGATAGACCTCGCTGTAACCTTCGGGCGTGTTGTCGCGAACGTACTCTTCGTCGATGATCAGCCGGGCAAGATCCTGGTCTGCGTTGGCGGCCACCTCCATGCGGACGGCCTCGCCGTGCTGCCGCGCCTTGAGGCGATCCTCGATCAGCCGCAGCATGTCGTCGCTTTCCTGCTCGAGCAACTCCAGGTCGCTGTCGCGCGTGATGCGGAACGTGGTCCAGGTGAGCACGCCGAAGCCGCCGAACAGTTCGGGGAGCCAGGCCGAGACAGCGTCTTCGAGCAATATGAAATGCGGTGCGCCGCCTTGGCCGACCGGCACGAGACGCGGCAACACGTGCGGAACTTGGACGACTGCGAAAAGCTGCTTGGGGCCAAGGCCGCGGCGGCGTTCGAGCATCGCGGCCAGATACAGGCTGCGATTGTGGTAATGCGGGCTGGGGTGGGCCGGATCGACGGCCATCGGCGTGAGGATCGGAAACGCGCGCTCCTGGAAGAAGCGGTTGAGCGTCTCGCGCTCTTCGGCGCTCAGCTCGTCGAAGCGCAACAGCCGCACGCCCTCCTGCGCAAGCTGTGGCAACGACCGACTCGTTCCAGCAGCGATACTGAGCGGCGACCAGCTCCTGTGTGCGGCCGCAAATCCGCTGAAGCTGACCAAGCGGACGCATGCCGTCGGGCGTGTAGTCCTGCGGATCGCCGTTGCCAAACGCCTGTTCGCGAAGGCCCGCCACGCGGACCATGAAAAACTCGTCCAGGTTGGAGCTGAAGATCGAGAGGAACTTGACTCGCTCCAAGAGCGGGTTGGTCGCGTCTTCGGCTTCCTCGAGCACGCGAGCGTTGAACTCCAGCCACGAAAGCTCGCGGTTGATGAAATGCTCGGGGAGGAAAGTCTGGTCGTTCATGACAACTCGATCCAGGAACGTCGTCGGAACTCTCTCAAGGATGGGCCGCAAAGCGGCACTGCATGCCCCTGTCATTCTACCGGCTCTGGCGGTATAGATGACAGGACTGGACGGCGCGATACAACCTGTACGCTCCGTTAGGTTTTTTTGAGCCCCTTTTGCGATTCTCAAGTATTGCATGCCGCGTGCCCCAGATTGGCGACCGCTTTATCCATTTGAGTCGCACTACGTGAGCGCGGGAGGGACCACGCCGGAAATACGGATGCACTATGTGGACGAAGGGGCCGGGCGGCCGGTGCTCTTGGTGCACGGCAATCCCACCTGGTCGTTCCATTGGCGGCGATTGATCTGCGAATTGCGCCAGCGTCACCGATGTATTGCGCCCGACCACATTGGCTGTGGGTTAAGCGACAAGCCGCAGGATTACGATTACTGTTTGGCGCAACGCATCGACGACGTGGGTTCGCTCATCGAGCGGCTCGATCTGAATGATGTGACGCTGGTCGCTCAAGACTGGGGCGGGGCGATCGGTCTGGGCGCGGCAGCCCGGATGCCCGAGCGATTTTCGCGGTTTGTGCTGTTGAACACCGCGGCATTCCGGTCCGATCGGATGCCGTTGCGGATTCGCGCTTGTCGGACGCCGGTCGTCGGATCGTTTGCCGTCCGCGGCGCAAACGCGTTCGTTCGTGCCGCGCTCTCGATGGCGATGGAACACCCGGAGCGGCTCACCGCCCAAGAGGCGCGGGGATTGCGGCGCCGTACGACAGTTGGGCGAACCGTGTGGCGGTGCAACGGTTCGTAGAAGATATCCCGATGGCAGCGGGTCACCCTAGTTACGCGACACTTGTCGAGGTCGAACATGGTTTGAAGAAGATTGCGGACCGGCCGGTGCAATTGATCTGGGGAATGCGCGATTGGTGTTTTACTCCGTGGTATCTGGAGCGATTCATCCAGTTCTTTCCGCGTGCCGAAGTGCAGCGGATTGAGAACGCAGGACATTGGGTCATGGAAGACGCGCCGGACAGAGTGAATTTCCTCATAACCCAGTTTCTACAAGTTCGCGCGGGAGCCGTCGCTTGATGATCCCTGAACCGTTGCAAGGTGAAGGCAGGCTCTCGGTTGGTCAGTGCGCAACTTTTGCCTGCCTGCTGGAAGCGACCGCGCCGAAACCGGGGAACGTGCATCGGGGCGCGGACTTTGAGGACCTGACCTATCCGGATTTGATCGCCAGTGGAATCGCGATTGGACCAATTTTCGAATGCGCGCCGCAACGCTCGCTCGGCGAAACGATTCTTGCCGCGGTCAAGGCGACGCGGCAAGTCGTGTCGAGCAACACCAATCTGGGGATGGTGTTACTCATGGCGCCGCTGGCCGCGGCGGCGAAGCACGATGCAATATCAACGGGCGTGCGCCGCGTTCTGGATGGCTTGAACGCCGACGACGCCCAGATGACCTACGAGGCGATTCGGCTGGCCCGGCCCGGCGGATTGGGGAGCGTGAAAGACGCAGACGTTCACAGTGACGCGCCGCAGAATTTGATCGACGCGATGCGATTGGCCGCCGATCGCGACCTCGTCGCGCGGCAATATGCCAACGGATTTCGCGAGGTGTTTGATGACGTTGTCCCCGCCCTGCGAGAATCCTTGACGAAGTATTCCCTGCTGGACGCGATTGTGTTCGCGTATCTAATGGTCATGGCAAAACACCCGGACAGCCTGATTGCGCGAAAGTGCGGCTGCGAGACGGTACAGCGAGCGTCGGACCAGGCGGCGGAGATTATCGATTCGGCAGCGCCGGGAAAAACGACTGGCACGAGCGCTTGGCCGACTTCGATTTTTGGCTCCGCGCCGATGGCCACCGGCGCAACCCCGGCACGACCGCCGACCTGATTGCCGCCGGATTGTTTGTTACGCTATGGCAAGGTGACTTGCGGCCGCCGTTTGCGTGGAGTGCGGGACATGCCTGAGCAATATCATGTACGCGTGACAAAGGACTACCTCGTCTTTAGCACCGCGCACTTTATCACGTTTGCCGGCAACATCTGCGAGCGCCTGCACGGTCACAATTACACGGTGGCGGCAGAGATTCATGGCCCGCTCGACGAGAACCAGTACGTGGTCGATTTTGTGGCCCTGCGCGAAATCCTGCGCGATATTGTCGCCGAGTTGGATCACCATGTGCTTCTGCCCACAAGCCATCCGACCATCCACGTAAAGGCGGACGAAGATCGCGTGGATGTGCGGTTCGAAGACCGGCGGTGGGTGTTTCCCCGGGGAGATTGCGTGCTGTTGCCGATCGCTAACACCACGGCGGAACTTTTGCGCGATACATTGGCCAGCAGGTGCTGGAGGCGCTGGCCGGCCGCGGGATGATACGACCGACCAGCGCGCGCATTGAAGTAGACGAGTGCTTTGGGCAGGTGGCGGTTTGGGATTGGATGCCCGAATACGCGCGGTTTCGCTGTGTTCACACGAGCCGCAATTTTCTCTCAAGCCGCGGCGACTTTCTGACCGATAACGCGCATGCGCGCACATTGCGCACACCTCGCCTCAAGCAATTCTCGCCACGATTCTATGGGTTCTCTCCGCAAAGCCGCCGTGCTGCTGATGAGCCTTCCGCAGGAGGAGGCCGCAAAAATTCTCGGCAAGCTTGCGCACAAAGAGGTCGAGTCGGTCTCGATCGAGATCGCCAAGCTCACCAACGTGACCGGCGAGGAGCAAGAGGCCGTCATCAATGACTTTGCCAACATGAGCCCCGGCGCGGCCAGCACCAGCGCCGGCGGCCTCGACGTCGCCCAGGCATTGTTGGAAAGGGCGCTCGGCAAAAACGCCACCAATGCGCTCGACAACGTGCGGCAATCGATCGAGGCGGTGCCGTTTGGGTTCTTGAAGAACGTCGATAGCCAGAACCTGCTGACGTTCATCATCGACGAGCACCCGCAGACGATCGCGCTGATCCTCTGCCATCTTCCGCCGGTGCAAGCGGCCGACATCATCGCGGGCCTGCCGTCGGATCGGCAGCTCTCGGTCGTCCGCCGCATCGCCACGATGGGACAGACGAACCCTGAGATCATTCAATGAGGTAGAGAAGGGCCTGGAGACGCGGATCGCCGGCGTAATGAGCCAGAGTTTCGAAAACGCGGGCGGAGTCGAGAGCGTCGCCGAGGTGCTCAACGTGATCGATCGTGCGACCGAACGCAGCCTGCTGGAGAACCTGGCGCAGGAAAACCCGGACCTGGTCGAGGAAATCCGCCGGCTGATGTTCGTGTTCGAAGACATCACCAAGTTCTCGAACAAGGACATTCAGACGGTGCTGAAGAACGTCGAAACCTCGCAGTGGGCGATGGCGCTCAAGGGCGCCAGCGACACGCTGAAACAGAAGATCTTCAGCAACCTCTCGCAGCGCGCCGCGACACGCTCCGCGAAGAGATGGAGTACCTGGGGCCGGTCAAGCTGTCGGCGGTCGAGCAGGTGCAGCAGCAGATTGTGGATGTCATCCGCCGGCTGCAAGACAGCGGCGAGCTGAGCGTGAACACCGGCGAGGAAGAAGAGCAGCTCATTTCGTAGCCGCGTTCAGTCCTCGCGTTCGCTTCGAGCGCCACTTTGCAGCGCTCATCCCCTTTGCTAGCATCGGCGGCATGTCCACCACGCCGATGATGCAGCAATATCGCGACGCCAAGGCCGCCTGCCCTGACGCGCTGTTGCTGTTTCGCATGGGCGACTTCTACGAGCTGTTCTACGACGACGCCAAGACCGCCGCGCGCACGCTCGGGCCTGACACTCACCAGCCGCGACAAGGGGGAAAACCCGATCCCCATGGCGGGCTTTCCGCACCATCAGCTTGAAAGCTATCTGGGCAAGCTCGTGCGTGCGGGCATGCGCGTGGCCATCTGCGAGCAGATGGAAGACCCGCGACAGGCGAAAGGCATCGTGCGGCGCGAAGTCACGCGCGTGGTAACGCCTGGCACGCTGACTGACGACGGTCTGCTTGACCCGCGCGACAATAACTATCTGGCGGCAATTGTGCCGGGCGATCCGACAGGGCTGGCCTGGGTAGAGCTTTCGACCGGTCGCTTCTTTGCCGCGGTGTTTCCGGCCGCGCGGTTGGCGGATGAGCTGCGCGGATTGATCCGGCAGAGTGTCTGGTCAGCGATGAGGCGGAGCCAATCGCGTCGCTCGCCGGCAGCCGTCTGGTTGTCTCCAAACGCCCCGCGTGGACGTTCGCCCTCAACTGCGTCGGCGGAGTCGCTGGCCAAACATTTCAGAACGCATCGCTCGAAGGCTTTGGATTTGATCCCGAGCGCGACGCGCCGGCGATTCGCGCCGCCGGCGCAATCCTCGATTATCTGAGCGAGACGCAGAAAGCGTCGCTCGACCACATCGATCGATTGATTACTTACCGAGCGGGCGAGACGCTCGAAATCGACGAGGCCAGCCGCCGTTCGCTCGAGATCACGCGCACTCTCCGCGACGGCCGCCGAGAGGGATCGCTCTTGGACGTGATCGACCGCACGGTCACTTCGATGGGCTCGCGGCTGCTCGCCGAGTGGCTGGCTAACCCGCTTAACCGACGTTGCGTCGATCGACGCGCGGCTCGACGCGGTCGGCAGAACTGGTGGCGAACCCGCGGCTTGCCGATGATCTCCGCGAAAAGCTTCGCGGAATTTACGACCTCGAGCGGCTGCTTGCTCGAACGATCACGGCCCGAGCCACGCCGCGCGATCTGGCGTTTGTGGGTCGGACGCTTGGCGACACTTCCGAGCGTGAAAGCCAAGCTGACCGAGCGCAAAAGTACCAGGCTGAACGAGCTGGAAGCCGGCCTCGACCTGTGCCCGGAGCTGCGTGCCAAGCTCGACGGCGCGCTGGCCGATGAGTGTCCTCTGGTAAGTCGCGACGGAGGGTTTATCCGCGCTGGATTTTCGGCGGACCTCGACAACCTGCGCGAGCTGGCGACCGGCGGCAAGCAGTGGATCGCCCGCTATCAGGCCGACGAGGTCGCGCGGACCGGAATCCCCAGCCTGAAGGTCGGCTTCAACAAGGTGTTTGGCTACTACCTGGAGGTCACGCACACGCACGGTCAGAAGGTCCCCGATCACTACATCCGCAAGCAGACGGTAAAAAACGCCGAGCGATACATCACGCCCGAGCTGAAGGAATACGAGGAGAAAGTGCTCTCGGCCGACGAGAAATCGAAAGAGTTGGAATACGACCTGTTTTGTCAGCTTCGCGAGCAGGTGAGCGCCTGCGCGAAACGGCTGCAAGCATCAGCGGCAATTCTGGCGGAGCTGGATGTGCTGACGGCGCTGGCAACGCTCGCTGCGCGAGCGCGGATACTGCCGCCCACGAGTGGTCGCCGAACCGGTGATCAAGATCATCGACGGCCGGCACCCGGTCGTCGATGCGCTGCGCGCCGGCCGGTTCGTTTGTTCCGAACGATACGACCTGCGGCGGCGACGACGGAACGATCCTGTTGATCACCGGCCCGAACATGGCGGGCAAGAGCACCTACATTCGCCAGGTGGCGCTGGTCACGCTCATGGCGCAGATGGGCAGCTTCGTGCCGGCGCGGAAGCCACGATCGGCGTGGCCGATCGCATTTTCGCCCGCGTCGGCGCGAGCGACGAGCTGTCGCGCGGCCAAAGCACGTTCATGGTCGAGATGACCGAGACGGCGCGGATCCTCAACCTGGCCACGCCACGAAGCCTGGTGATTCTGGACGAGATCGGCCGCGGCACCAGCACTTACGACGGCGTGTCGCTCGCCTGGGCCATCGTCGAGCATCTGCACGACTCACATCGGCTGCCGCACGCTGTTCGCCACGCACTACCACGAGCTGACGGACCTGTCGAAGTCGCTTGCCGGCGTGCGGAACCTGAACGTCGCGGTGCGCGAGTGGGACGAGCAGCTGGTGTTTTTGCACAAGATCGTCGAGGGGGCCGCCGACAAAAGCTACGGCATCCACGTGGCACGATTGGCCGGCGTGCCGCGCGAAGTGAACGAGCGAGCCAAGCAAATCCTCGCGCAGCTCGAACAGGAACATCTCAACGGCGACGGCCAGCCGAAGATCGCCCGCCGCGACGAGCCGCACCGCGTAGTCGGGCGGCGCGGTCGCAAAGGGGATTTGCAGCTCACGATGTTTGCGCCCGTGGAGCATCCCTTGTTGGACAAGATACGCGCAATCGACCTGAACGATACGACGCCGCTGGCGGCGCTTGCGCTTGCTGGAACAGTGGAAGGCGGAACTGGCGTCGCCACAACCGGCAGCGGGCAAAACCGGGAGTTGAGAATGCCCGATCGCCGGTTTTCGAAGCGCTATCGCCTGCGGACTTCCCCGGAATTTGACCGCGTGTTTGAGCGAAGGCGCGGCGTGACCAACGGGCGGATGACCGTCGCCGGCCGCGAGAACAAGTTGGGCGTGACACGATTGGGGCTCTCGGTTTCGCGCCGCGTGGGGAATGCCACTGTGCGTAACCGCTGGAAGCGGCTGCTGCGCGAGGCGTTTCGATTGTCGCGAGAGAAGCTCCCGGCGGGCCTGGACTTGGTGGTAGTGGCCAAGAGCGAGCCGCCGACGCTCGCCTGGCTGCTGGACGAGTTGCCGCGGATGGCGAGAGAATTGGAGCGGAAGCTGAGGAAGTAGTGCTCGACGCTATTGTTCGCCTACCATCGCGCCATTTCTGATCGGCCTGGTGCGCGTGTACCAGATCACGCTTTCGCCAATCGTCGGCCGGCAGTGCCGCTTTCATCCGACGTGCAGCCATTACTTCATTGGCGCGGTTGAAAAGTACGGCGCCGTGCGCGGCGCGTGGCGGGGCATCAAGCGTATTTGCCGTTGTCATCCGTGGCATCCGGGCGGGATCGATCCGCCGTGAGCAAAGCAGCGTAGGGAGATGCTAGCATGCCAAACACCGCAGACGCCGGCCTGAATGAAAAAACCAACGAGTCACTGACTTGCCTTGACCTATCTTACGGCTTCCATTAATCTCCCGCCCCTTATCTTGATGGTGCGCGCCGGTGTCTGCGCGCCACGTCATTCGACAATTCAGAGACAGGTCGTCACGTTGTCGGCAACCCGCATTGAGCGGCGCTGACAACTCGGGCCAGATTCCTTGCAAAATGCAATGAGCGTGGCATGAAGCCTATCGACGCTTTCGATCGCTGGTTCACGCGGCTTTCCCGCCGCCATCTGCTCGGCATGAGCGGACTGGTGTTGTTGTCCGGATGCATGGGACCAGCCATCCGCTCGCAAAGTCCCGAAGACAGCGAGCTCGCCGAGATCGATTCGCAGGTGCGACTAATTGGCGACGTCGCCAGCCCCAATGGCCTGAACTACATCAAAATCGAAGCTCCCGCGCTGGTGACGGCGCTGAAAGACACCGGCAGCGATCCGCCCCCTTCGCCGCAGCGGTCCATGCTGGTGGCAGACATGCAGGCGCGCGGCGTCGTAAACATCAGCCAAGTCCTCGCTTCGCCGACAACGTCGCTGGTTTGGGTCCAGGCATTTATCCCGCCCGGCTCAGAAGGGCGATCCAATCGACGTTGAGGTTCGCGTGCCGCCCAATCACGACACAACGGACCTAAGCGGCGGCTGGATGATGGAGACGCGGCTCCGCGAAAAGGCGATGCTTGGCGGCACGGTCAAGGATGGTCACGTGATGGCCGTTGGCGAAGGTCCGGTGCTGGTCGATCCCGTGATGCAATCCGTGGACGACAAGTCGGTGCTCCTTCGCGGGCGCGTGCTCGGCGGGGCAAAGGTGCTCAAGTCGCGAAACTTGAAACTCGTCCTGAAGCGCGAAGAAAAATCAGTCTTCGTCAGCAAAGAGATCGGCGAGGCGCTGAACCGCCGATTCCACACGTATTCCTACGGCAACAAAAAGGGAGTGGCCAACCCCATCACCGACGAGGTCGTCGATCTGGTCGTGCACCCGCGGTATCAACACAACATCCCGCGTTACCTGATGGTGATTCGATCGCTGGCCGTGCGCGAGACGCCGGCTCAGCAGTTAAAACGCCTGGAGTGGCTCCAGCGGCAATTACTCGATCCGATCACGTCGGCCACTGCGGCCTTGAAATTGGAGGCGATCGGAAAGGACGCGATCAAGGTCTTGCGCAAAGGTCTCGAATCGCCCGATCCCGAAGTCCGCTTCTACGCGGCCGAAGCACTGGCGTATCTCGACGACTCGCACGCCGCCAAGCCGTTGGCGGAAACCGCGGCCAGCGAACCGGCGTTTCGAGTGTTTGCGCTCACGGCGCTGTCAACAATGCAAGATGTGGCCGCGGCCGACGAGTTAAAGACGCTCCTGGACGCCGAAAGCGCCGAGACACGGTACGGCGCATTCCGAGCGCTGTGGGGCATGGACCGCAATGATTCCTTGGTGAAGGGGGAGAACCTGAACGATAAGCTGACGCTGCATCTGCTTGCCTCGGCCGCGGCGCCGATGGTCCACGTGACGCGCTCGGTTCGTCCCGAGATCGTGCTGTTTGGCCACGACCAGCGGCTACAAACGCCGTTCACGCTCGAAGGCGGCAAATCGATCATCGTTCGCGGTGAATCGGCCGATCGAGTCGTCGTCAGCCGCTTCAGCGTGGGTGAGCCCGATCGACAGGTGGTCGTTTCCGATCGGCTCGAGGAGATTATCCGCGCAGTGATCGATGTCGGAGGCCACTATCCCGACGTCGTCCAGTTGCTCCATGCGGCGAAGCTGGAATCGCGGTTGGCCGCCCGGTTTGAAGTGGATGCAATTCCACAAGCCGGCCGGCCGTATCACCGCAAACGCACGACCGACGCCGGCGAGGAACAGCAATTCCTCGAAGTGCTGGCCAGCTTGCCGAACCTGTTCGGACGTCGCGCCGGTGCCGAACAGGATGACAGCACTAGTGACGCTGCCGACCGCGACGAAGCCGCCAAATCCACAGCCGACAAGTAGCGCAACCGCGCACAAGCGGCGGCTTGGTACAATAAATAATGACGAAGCCGTCACCGTGATTCGTCATTCGGGTTCGTTCGTCACTCTGATTTCGTCATTCGACATTTGCAGCAATGCTCCGTGCCTTAGAACTTCACGGCTTCAAGAGCTTTGCTGACAAGACGCGGCTGGATTTTCCGCCCGGCATCACCGTCGTCGTGGGGCCCAATGGCTCCGGCAAGAGCAACGTCGTCGATGCCATCAAATGGGTGCTCGGCGAGCAAAGCGTCAAGAGCCTTCGCGGCAAGGAGATGGCCGATGTCATCTTCAACGGTTCGTCGAGCCGCAAGCCGCTGAACTCGGCCGAAGTCACGCTGACGTTCGACAACCGCGAGGGCCGGTTGGCCGTCCAGACGCCGGAGGTGCACATCACGCGGCGCGTCTACCGCAGCGGCGAAGGCGAGTACCTGATCAACAAAGAGCCCTGCCGCCTCCGCGATATACGCGATCTGTTCGCCGGAACGGGCATCGCCACCGAGGCCTACAGCGTCATCGAGCAGGGCAAGGTCGATGTGCTCTTGCAGTCGTCGCCCAAGGATCGCCGGTTGATCTTTGAAGAGGCGGCCGGCATCAGCCGATTCAAGGCCAAGAAGATCGAGACCATCCGCCGCCTCGAACGCGTCGATCAAAACCTGGTCCGGCTTCGAGACATCGTCGACGAAGTCGAAAGCCGGCTGCGCGCAGTTCGACTGCAAGCCGGCAAGGCGCGCCGTTATCAGGAGTATGCGGGTCGGCTCCAGGAACTCCGCACGCACGTCGGCTTGAGCGATTGGCGGCGTCTGACCGGCGAGCTGACCACGTTGGAAGCGGACATGGCGGCGATCCAAGAGGAGATCGCGACGGCAGTTACTTCGGCCGAGCGTGCCGATGTGGAAACGGCACAGCTCGACACGCAGATTGGGCGAGTGGACGATCTGGTTCGGACCAGCGAAGTCCGGATGGCGCAGAACCGCGAGCGCGTGGCCGCCCTTGAAACTGCTGTTGAAGCCGAGCGCACGCGAATGCGCGAGTTTGAAGAGCACGCTGGGCGCTGCGCCGCCAGTTGGCGGCAATGCGTGTCCGCGCCGGCGACCTGAACGATAACTTGGCCGCGACTCAAGTTGCAATCGTGGAAGCCGAGGAAAAAAGCGCGAGCTGGCCGCTCGCCTGGCCGAAGAAGAGCGCGCTTTCACAGCGCTGACGGCCCAGGTTGACCAGATTCGCACCGAGAACGAACAGCGCCGCAGCACGCAGTTGGAAGAATTGCGCTCCGCCGCGGCGCTGGCTAACGAAATCAAGGCTCTCGACGCGCAACTGGCCCATGGCGAAAAGCGTCGCCACGCATGCCAGGAACGGATTCACGAGCTCACTGCCGGTCGAAGCAGCGTCGCGGCCCAGATCGAAGAGCTTCGACTGGCGCGCGAAGAATTGCTGAACCGCGTTGAGATTCACAATAGCGACGTCGCCAGCGCGCGGCATCAACTGACCGACACCCGCCAGCAACTCGCGATGCGCAAAAAGAGTTATCGACCTGTGCGCAAAAACTCGAGCGCCGCGTCGGAGCGCGCTGCGGTGTTGGGCGAACTGGAAACGCGATTGGAGGGGGTCAGTGCCGGCGTGAAGGAAGTGCTGCTCTTGGCCAAGGAGCAACCGGACGGCCCGTTTCAACAGGTCCGTGGAATGCTGGCCGACCTGTTGCAGGTCAGCGTGGAGTCGGCGGCGCTGGTCGAGGTGGCGCTCGGAGAAACGTGCGCAGTATTTGGTCGTAGCGCCTGGCAGCGCCCTGAGAACCTATTTGGCGACGAGCCGGCCAAAGTGGCAAGGCCGTGTCGTTTTCCTGCCGCTCGATGGGCCGGCGCCGGCGTCCGCTCGGCAGGATTTCTCGGGTGCGCCGACGTACTGGGTCGCGCGGCGGACTTTGTCGAATCTCGCGCCGAGGTCCGGCCGCTGCTGGAACGGCTGCTGGGACAAATCTGGATCGTCGAAAAACTGGCGACCGCGCTCGAACTCGCCGAGTCAGCAGAGCCAGGAGTTTCTTTTGTCACGCTCGCGGCTGAAATGGTCGGAGCGGATGGCACAATCGCCGCCGGTCCGAGACATGCCGGGATCGGTCTCATTTCGCGTCGCAGCGAGCTACGTGCGCTCGCTTTGCAGATCGGCGAATGGGAGCGCCGGATTGCTGAAGGCGAGAGAATCACCGCCGAGTTGGAGCACGACGTGTACCAGCGCGAGCTGCGCGTGGTCTCGCTGAGCACGGCGCATCAGCAAGCTGCCGATGAGCTGAACGAGCTGCGCATGCAGCTCAATACCGCCGAGAATCGTCGCCGGCAATTCGACGAACAGCACCAGGCGACAACCGTCGAAGCGCAGGCAGCCTTGGACCAATGCGAGTCGATGGTCGGCGTGCGCGGTGCAGCAGACGGCCGATTGAATGAAATCCAAGCGAAGCTCGCATTGACCGAAGCCAGACTTCTGGAAAACACCCGCCGGATTGAGCATCTCGACGCCGTTCGTCAAACGCGCGGCCGCGAGGCAATGACCGTCAAGCTCGGTCTGGCGCGCAGCGAACAGCAGCTTGACCACCTGCGATCCGAAGTGCGGCGCTTCGGCGAGGAGCAGGCGGAACGCCAGCGAGCACTGGTCGAAGGGCGGCAAGAGCTGGCTGAATACCATGACCGTTCGGCCGATGCCGAAGCTCGCGTGCTCGCCATCGAAAGCGAGCTGGCCGAGCTGTACCTGAGCAAAGAGTCGTTTTCCGGGGAAACTGCTCGGCTCGAAGCCGAGCGCGCATTGTTCCGCGCACAGCGGCAGGCGGACGTGAACGAATCGCAGCGGCTCCGCGGCCGAATCCGTCGGCATGAAGAGAAACTTCACAAAAAAGAGCTAGACGCGGGCACGCTGCGGCAAGAACGCGTCACGCTCGAGGACAGGCTTCGCGAGGATTATGGAATCGAGCTGGCGGAGCAGACTGAGGGCACGACCATCGAGGCCCAACACGAGCGTGCGGCGATCGAAGAAGAAATCAACGAGTTGCGTCGCAAGCTCAGCAATATCGGCGGCGTAAACGTCGATTCCCTCCAGGAGGCCGACGAGCTCGAGGCGCGTTTTGCCAATCTGTCGGGTCAGTACGAGGACCTGAGCAAGGCAAAACAGTCGCTGGAAACCATCATCGGCAAGATCAACTCCGACAGTCGCCGCTTGTTCAGCGCGACCTTGGAGACGGTGAAGGAGCACTTTCAGACCTTGTTCCGCAAGCTCTTTGGCGGCGGCCGCGCCGACATCGTGCTGGAAGAGGGTATGGACATTCTCGACAGCGGAATCGAGATCGTCGCTCGCCCCCCCGGCAAAGAGCCCCGCAACATCTCGCTCCTCAGCGGCGGCGAAAAGACGCTGACTTGCGTCGCCCTGCTCTTGGCTATCTTCCGCAGCCGGCCCAGCCCCTTCTGTGTGCTGGACGAGGTAGATGCCGCGCTTGACGAAGCAAACATCGAGCGGTTTGTCGGCGTATTAAATGAGTTCCTCCAATGGACGCAGTTCATTGTGGTCACGCACAGCAAGATGACCATGGCCTGCGCCAACACGCTCTACGGGATCACGATGCAGGAGTCGGGCATCTCCAAACGCGTTAGCGTCCGTTTTGAAGACGTGAGCGATGACGGGGAGATTCGTGAAGAAGCGATTCGCCGATCGGAAGAAGCGGCCTAGTCTTAAGCCGGCGGCCGGAAGATCGTTCTTTTCAGAATATTCGCTACCAGCAATCGGCCGCTTGCACGCTGGCAGCGCTCGACGTTCGACGGGCATTCCACCCATCTCACCGGGTTTGACCGCTACGAGCGTTGGGAATGGTGTTGCCCGCGTAACTCGCGAATCTTCCTAAAGAAGAACCGCGCGGCGACTCGACACTAATCATCGGAAGGCTTGCGCTTTGGCCGCCCCGAGACCGCTCGGGACCCCCGGCCAGGCGGCTAGCTGCAGGGGGGACCTGCCACCAGAAGCCTCGCGCAACTGACTGCGCACTCGTCGCAATGTATTGGCGGCGATTGCACTTGGATCGATCGCGTGAGCGTATTCCTTCCGACGCCCTAAGCGTCCAGATGCGCGGCATGTCCGTATTGCAAGGGTCGTTTCCTTGCTTCGCCATCTTACGGATTTTCGCCTGTTTCCGGTCGCCGGGATTGCCGATGTGATTACTGAGGCGCGGATCAGAGGGAACTGAACCTGCCCACGACGAAGCGAATACTGCCCCGACCCAAGTGTTTGCATGCCAGACCGGTCCCGCAACCGGTCAATCGGAGTGAGTGCTCCGAGGAATGCAACCAGGGGCGAACACGCTGCGCGTGCCCGAGTGGATCGCCCGGGTTCCGCGTAGCAGTCCAATCCAAGTGAGAGTAATTGGAGAGCCTGCGATGAAGGTCTTCACAACTGGACAGGTCGCCAAGATCTGTAAAGTGGCCCCGCGCACGGTCAGCAAATGGTTCGATTCGGGTCGGCTCAATGGCTACCGGATTCCCGGTTCCCAGGACCGCCGCATTCCCCGCGAGTATCTGATCAAGTTCCTCAAAGAGCACGGCATGCCGCTTGGGCGACCTCGAAGACGAGGCCATGGCCAAAGTGCTCGTCGTCGGCCAGGACCAGGTCTTGATCGAGAACCTCAAGCGGCAACTGCCAGTCGAGAAGTCGTTCAAGATCGCCGTGGCCGCCAGCGGCTTCGAAGCCGGCATTCAAGCCGAGAGCTTCCACCCCGATTGCATCGTGGTGGATTTCTCGATCGGCAAGATCGAGGCCCTGCAGATCTGCCAGAACCTCCGCCGCAACCCCGAGTACGGCGACGACGATCCTGATCGCCCTGCTGCCCGACGACGGCAGCTCGATGAGCTTCGACCGCTCGACGATCAACGAGACGTTCAAGAAGCCGTTCGACGCGCAGCTTCTGGCCGAACGGCTCAAGACGCTGATCGGTGCAAAGAAAGAATTGGTGTAAGCCAGTTCTCCGTGTGACATCTACAAACCCTCGCAATCGCAGGATTGCGGGGGTTTTTTTGTTTGGTGTGCAGGATTGCGGTAACATGAGGACAAAACGGAAACTGGCTCCGAGCCACCGCGGACGTCTTTGCTGCCAACAAGCGCCGTGGCGAGGTGGCTGTCCCCTTTTTGGAGCTTCATTCGCTCATTCGGTATTCGTTCGTCATTCTGGTTTCGCCATTCGGATTTGCCTCCCCCATGCCCGACCTCTCCCATTTCGACGACTCCGGCGCCTCGCGAATGGTCGATGTCGGCGACAAGCCGGTCACCGAGCGGACGGCCCGAGCGTCGGCTGCGCGTTCGGATGCAGCCCGAAACGCTGAAACTGGTTCGCGACCGCGGCTCCAGCAAGAAGGGGGACGTGCTGGAGGTCGCCCGCCTGGCCGGCATCATGGCCGCCAAGCGCACCGGCGACCTGATCCCGCTCTGCCACCCGTTGGCGCTCGACAGCGTGACCGTTGATTTCGCCTTTGCCGACGATGCCACAGTTGCCGGTGATGATGCGATAACCATTTCGGCCACGGTCCGCTGCACCGGCCGCACGGGCGTGGAAATGGAAGCCCTCACCGCCGCCGCCGTCGCCGCGCTGACCATCTACGACATGTGCAAAAGCGCCGACCGCGCGATGACCATCGAGCAAATCCAGCTCGACGAAAAATCCGGCGGCCGCTCGGGGCACTTCACACGGGAGCAAGCCTGATGCTGCAAAACCCACCTCGCGAACCTGAACCTCCAGACGAGGCAAGCTGTTGTCGCATTCGACGGGTTGCCTTTTTTTGGCAAGTGGCCGGCATCACGCTGATGATTGGAGGCGCCCTGTTGATGATGCCGTTTGTGACTAACGTTCAAAACATCAACGATCACGAGCCAGGTGGAGTGAACCCTGGGCTTGAAATCATCTTGATCCATCTGCCATTGTTCATTTTTGGAGTATTCCCTGCCATCGGCGGATGGTCCCTCTTTCAAATCGGCCGTCGAAAACTTCGGGACCTCACATCGTGTCAGTCAGACGGTGATTGTCGTCCATCTCACACAAGCTCTCCGCACAACAACCAATTCGTGCGATAGCTCGTCCTACCACACCCTCTGGCCGGTGACCTAGATTTTCCTAGCTGGCTGGCGCTTCCGCCGGCCGGATCCACCGAGTTTTCAGCCTAAGGCGTGCCCTTATGAATGGACTGTTGGAGACACAGACCAACCCATCGTCCCCATTTGCCTCCCGAGTCGTGCAGTCCCGGTTCATCTCCCTGGAGGAGGCCGAGCGCGACGCCATCCGGGTTTACCACGGCAGCCTGACCAGGCGAACGCTGGCCAGCGCCCTCATGGCTCTGTCCGTGCTGTTCACGATGGGCTATAGCGCCTTCAACGCCCGAAATATCGCTATGGTGACTGAGTTCAAACTGGCCGGCGCGGTCCTGTTGGCCATCTGTGCCCTGGCCGTCGCCTATCTGATCTACGAGTACCGCCGGAAGCAACGTGTGTTCGTTCTTGAAGACTCCTTCGGCGTGGAGCGGCGGTTCAGTTTCGATGTAGAACTGGTGCGTTGGGCCGACGTGGCCAGGCTGTACTGCCTGGATCGGACCACGCAAACGAAGGCTTATATTTACTTCATCCCCGTGGCCAGCTCGAAGGTCCACCGCGGGAAGCTGAGGATCGTGCTGGTCGATGGCCGCCAGGTCGTGATTACCAACCGCGTGCGTGAATTCAGCGCCATGGCGACCCAGTTCGTTCTTCGTACCAAGGCGGCGCAGTTGAAACCGTGCTTCCAGTTCTTGATCGACGGCGGCACGCTCGACTTCGAGAAGTTTGGCCTGACCAGCGAGGGCTTGGTTTACAAACGCAAGCTGCTGGCTTGGAACGATATCGAGCGGATCACGATCAACGCGCGGGGCGTCTTATTGTTCAAAACGCGCACGCTGTGGTGGTCGCCACGGTTCAACACGGACACGCTTCCGAATGCATCGCTGCTCTTGGAACTGGTGTCGATGTTCGGCGGCGAGGTTGAGGAGGGATAGCCAGGGGAGTTTGAACAGGAGACCGCAGAGGATACAGAGGAAGCGGAGGGGGGCCGGACATTCAATCCCAACAGGTGGGATTCAGTCAACATAGTCATTGTTCCCCACGTGAACGTCGTAGTGGGGGGGCCCCGACTTGTGGGGAACAAATCGGCTCGATTGCGAAAACGCGATTGCCGCAAGTCGTTGAGTTATCGAGCGTTGCAACTTTGGGCTCCATCGGTGGAGGGGCGAATTTTCAACCTGGCGTTACGCACTAACAGGAAAAAACGGAGTGAGCGGAGGATTGTCTGTTGTGCGTCGTCCCCGCCACGGCGGGCAGGCCGTTGCCAGTTGAAAGCACGAATCCGTCAAGTCGGGATCCCGGCGCGCCGGGACTCAACGTTCAATTACCGCGCAGAGGGGGCAGGCAGCCCGGGAGGAGCGCTCCGGGTTCCTTCGACGCATCGGCTGTTCGACAAGCTCACTGCGGGCAAGCTCTGCGCAGGCAAGCTCCGGACCTGTCGGGGGCTGGTTTCGGGATGAGAAAGAGCTGTACGGCCCGTGTGGCGGCCTTTTAGATCAAGTGTACACATATACTGTTCGTTAGTCAATGGTCTTGGGAGAAGTATTTTGGCGTGCGGTCCCACAGACAGTTCGAGCGCTCGGCAAGCTCGCGCCAGGCAGGCTCACCACAGGCAAGCTCCCCGATATATCGACATGCGGCTCCCGAGGGAACGGGATGCGTTCTGCACATGCACACCGCAGGCGCCTCGACAGAGCTCGGGACAAGAAAATGCAGCTTGTTGGCGATTGGCGGCCGCCGTGCGAATCGATCATTTTCGATCGATGACATTTCCGGCGGTGTCAAGCGCCGCTGGGTCCCAATAGCCGAAGAAATCGTCGTAGAAATTTCGCTCATCAGATTCGGCAGTCGGATTCTGAAAAGCAGCCAGACGGTCGCGGAATGCGGCGAGGCCTAGTTCGGTTGCCTTAAGTCTTGCGCTCTCGATGTAATGGCTCAAGGCGTCTTTGACCGCACGATTCGCCGTTGGTGAGTACAGTCCGAAATCATAAGCCAGGAGAAAGTCCTTCGTATTGCGCACGAAGCCATCCATCACAGCGTCACTCATTCGTTCTCTGCAATCCGAGTCGTACAGTTTCTGCTTTTTGGTGGCCGATTTCCTCCAGTTGGTTCAACAGTTGACGTAGAAGGTCTTCAATTGCCAAAACTCTTGAACTACCACCGGCTGATCCCCTTCGCATTGATCCGGCCAGTATACCCGGTCAGAGAACTGCGGATGAGCGCGGACTGGGACCCCCGGCGGCAGGATGGAAAAGTGCAGGTTGTTGGCGATCGGCGGGCGAGGGCTATTAAGCATTATACGCGGCCATGAAGAG
Source organism: Pirellulales bacterium (assembly GCA_963829655.1). GTDB lineage: Bacteria > Planctomycetota > Planctomycetia > Pirellulales > JALHPA01 > JBBDYH01. Next base: position 835,098 of record CAWHJG010000002.1, on the reverse strand, counting down.
CGGCAGGGCGAGCGTGGAAGGCGGGCAATTGCGTGTCGAGACGACGCGGCTGTATGCGCGTAGCGGCGGAGCGGCACCCCTCCCTAACCCTCCCCATCCGATGGGAGGGGACCGGGAAATATTGGGGTGGAGGGCGGGCCTCGCTGCGGTCCACGGGCTTACGCACCGTGGCTACGATCAAAGAGGGAACTTCTCCCAGGTGGAGAGGTGGAATTCTTTTTGGGGGCGCGACTGTGTCCGGGCCCGCCGCCCCCGACCCAGGGTGCTACCCTGGGCTTTGTTGTTAAAACCCCGTTGGGGTTAGACAGTGTTTGTTACAGTTGTGCCCGCGGCCATTGCAGTATTTTTTTGGTCCCGGGGCTCGCTGCGCGAATTCGCGGCCAGGCCGGGTTGTTATTTCGGCGGCAAGCCGCCGCTCCGCGGCATTGCAGCGTTTTTTTATCCGGGCCTCGCTGCGCGAACCTGGAACCGTAACAATCGCTGAATGCAAAACAGAAGCAACAGCAAGAAAGAGTCCAGGGATGGCGAGGCGATAAACGCCCGGCGAGTTATTGGTTACGACGTAGCGCGGGCGCTGGCGCTCTTCGGGATGATCGTCGTTCATTTCTCTTTGGTAGCAGCGGCCGATCGCTCAGGCCCGGCGTGGCTGGCCGGCCTGTTGGCGCTGTTGGACGGGCGGGCGACGGCCACCTTCGTGATCCTGGCAGGGATTGGCATCACGCTAATGTCGCGACGCGCCGCGGTGAGCAGCGATGCGGTGGCACTATCGGACGTTCGCAAGACGCTGATCCGGCGAGGACTATTCCTTTTGATCGTCGGGTTTCTCAACCTGGCGATCTGGCCGGGTGATATTCTGCGCGTTTACGGAGTGTCGTTGTTGCTCGTGTCGCCGCTTTTGGCGGCACCCGGCCGATGGCTGCTGTTGTTGTGGGCGGCGTTCGCGGTTGTGTTTGCAGTGCTCGTGGTGGTAGGCGACTTTGAAAAGAACTGGGACTGGCAAACGCTCACCTACCGGGACCTGTGGACGGCAACGGGCATCGTTCGCAATTTGTTATACGACGGATTCAGGAGCGTTTTACCGTGGACGGGGTTTGTGCTGTACGGGATGTGGCTGGGGCGGCTGGATTTGGCCGATCGTAGGGTTAGCCGGCGGGTGCTGGCAACCGCGGTCGCGGTTGCGGTGGTAGCTGAGTTTGCCTCACGCTGGCTGGTTTCGCATTTTCTGGCGCAACCAATCGAGGGGCTGGACGCCGAAACCGTGGGCGCACTGTTTGGAACAGAGTCGATGCCTGCCCTGCCACTGTTCCTGCTTGCGGCCGGCGGAACGGCCACTGCAGTGATCGCGCTTTGCGTGCGCGTCACTGAGCGAGGGGCACAAATCTGGCAGCCGTTGGTCGCGACGGGACAGATGGCGCTGACCTGGTACTTTGCGCACATCTTGTTTGGGCTGGGTTCGCTTGTCGCACTTGACCTCGTGGGTACTGAGTCGCTGCCAATGGCAGCGGGCTATGGGCTTTTGTTTTTCGCGGTGGCGGTTGTTTTGTCGTGGGGATGGAAAGCCCGATTTCGCCACGGCCCTTTGGAGTGGCTGATGAGAAAGGTGGCGGGTTAGCGGCCGCCGGATTAGATCTATGGGTTTGCGGCGCGTGGCTACGATCTGCGACGAAAGCGGCGAGAGAAACCGGCGGCGAGCAACTGATTGCTCGATTAATGCTCGCCAGGCTGAAGGGCGGACGCCTCGGACTCCAGCTTGACGCGTACGGCAGGGGTTGCGGCGGCCAGGCGCTTGCCAAAAACCTCGGTCAGGATCGGTCCCAGAACGGAGGTAACCACCATCAACACGATTACGCTGTTGAGGACCGCTTCATCGATCAGACGCTGGCCTTCGGAATTCTGCGCATTGTAAGCGACCAGGGCAGCGGCCAAGGTGGCGGCCACTTGCGGCAGCGAGAGCGACCACATGATCAATCCCTCGTCGCGACTGTAACGAAAGCATTTTTGCGTAAACTGAGCCGCCAATAGTTTCGCGACGATCAACCCGCCGACGATGGATAACACCAGGCCCAGATTCGTGACGATGCTTTCCGCGAAAACGAGCGGGTTGATGAGGAAGCCGACCGTCACAAAGAAGACGGGAATGAACAGCGTGTTTCCCAGGAACTCCAGGTCTTGCTTGGCCGGACTGTCGTGGACCGCGCGGTTGAGCGCTAGCCCGGCGAGGAAGGCGCCGATGATGCCTTCCAGATTGATCATCTCGGCCGCGATGCCGGCGACCGCCACGGCCAACAGCATGACGAGGAACTGGCCCTCCTTGGTGTGCGTCAATCTTGCCATCAGGAATCGCACGACCGCACTTAAGCCAAACAGGACCAGCGGCACGTAGATCGCCAGCTCCACCAATTGAATCACCAGCGCGGCCGGTGAAAAACCGGAGACGTGAATGGGGATGCAGATCGCCAGAACCATGAGCGAGGCAATGTCGGTGAAGATCGTCGCGCCGATCGACACCGTGACCGCTTCGTTACGGACCAGCCCCAGGCGCTGCACGATTGGAAAGCCGAGCAGCGTGTGTGACGCCAGGAGGGAACCAATCAGGAGCGCGCCGATCCAGCCGTAACCAAAAGCCATTCCGACGGCGAAGCCGGCGAGCAGGGGGAGCGAGAAAGTCGCCAGTCCAAACACGAGCGATCGATTGCGCGTGCGTTGGAACTGTTGCACATCGACTTCCAACCCCGCGAAGAACATCAGCAGGAGCTTGCCGACCTCGGCGAAGTATTCGGCGACTTCGTTGTGTTTCGGACCGACGTGCAGACCATGTGGGCCGAACAGCACACCCGCCGCCAACAGCCCGACGACCGCGGGCAGTCGGAGCCGCTTGCACAAGGCCGGCACCGTCAAGAGGAGCGTGAGCGCGAAGGCGAACCGGGCCAGAAGCGGCAGGTCCTGCAGCGCTGTAAGCAGACTTTCGAGCATGTGCCGAACACGCCTTTCTCGCGACGGAAAGGCAACGCTTCCCGATCCACGGAGATCGCAGCAAGGGGCGGCATAACCCGCGCCAACTATAGCCGGATGCAGAATTGATCGGCATCAAGCGGCTGGCGGCGATGAGCCAATTCCGGCGGCGAAGCAATTTATGCGGCCGAATATGACGGTGCGAACAGGCTAGCCGGGCTGCGGTTAACGCCGAGTGGGGGACAACGGGGTTCGCCGGCGGCGAGAGATGCCGGCGGCGGCGAGAATGCCAGGCCAGCCAGCAAGAAGGTGGAAGGCTCGGGGATCACCCGCAGCTCGAAGTACTGATTGCCGGCGAACTGATTGAAGTTCACGCCGGAAAGCGTGCCCGTGAAGCCGCCGCTTCCGTCTCCGCCGAGATTGCCCTGCGGAGGCGTGAGCGGGCCGAGGATCTGGTTCGACAGGTAGTTGTGGTCGCCGTTGTTGATCATCGCCGCGATCCGGATCGTCGTGCCAATGGCCGGGTTGCCGAGATCGGCGAGGTCGATCGAGAACTCCATGCCGGTGGTGACCGCCGCGGCGGCGGCCGCGTTTGCGGCAGCGGTCCCGCCGGTGACGCCGGCGCCGTTGTTGTCGTTGATGGCGAACGCGAGGTTCTGCGTGAGCGCACTGTGCCCGACGCGTTCGGACCGACGTCGCCCGCGGGAATCAGGCCGGTGGCGATCAAGCCGACGGCCGGCCCCGAGGCTTCGGCCGAGCCGGGTACCATCGCGGCCGCCCCGCCGTTGCGGTTCACAAAGCTGACTTCATATGGGCCCGTGCCGCCACCGCCCCAGGCCGAAAGCAAGTGATAGTCGGCGGTGAACGGGGTGTCGAACGTGAGCCCGCCGAGGTTCTGGCTGTTCCAGGAACTGCCATTAAAGAAGTCATATTGCGGCATGTTGCTAAGCGTGTTCTCGCCGCCCGCGACTGAGTCGATGAAGACCTCGAGCTTGTTGAAGTTCGGCTCCTGATTGCCTGTAAACATGAGATACAGGCGGTTGCCGACGATCGTCGCGTAGGCCGCGTCGAGCTCGCTGCCGCCGAGGCCGCCAGGGGGAGCGGCATCGCCAAATTGCGTTTCGACTGCCTGGACGACGATTGGCGGGCCATATTCGGCGTCGCGCGTGCCATCGACGGTGGGAACGGCAACCGCGGGTAAGGCCAACAACGCGACGAGCAGCAGAGCGACGATGGATCTCATGATGCGCAACTCAGAGTTGATTGGTGATGCAGGATCAAGGTGGCAAGGAACGCCGCCAACGGGCGGAGGTTCTACTATAAATGCAGAACGGGGCGATTGTTAGCGGGGGGGGAAGATTTCCGAACGGGGTCGACCCCCCTCAGCGTCACCGATCGATCTCGCCCATGACGATGTCGAGCGAGCCGACGATGGCCGGAACGTCGGCGATCAGGCAGCCGCGGCAGAGCTCGTGCGTGACCGAGAGATTGCAGAACGAGCTGGAACGTGCGCGGGCGCGCCAGGGGATCGCACTGCCGTCGCTGACGATGTAGAAGCCCATCTGGCCGCGCGGGGCATTCGGTTTCGAGATAGGCTTCGCCCTTGGGGAGCTTTTCGTTGAGCTTGATCGGCTCGCCCCAGGAACCCTGTGGCGGTGCTGTAGCGATCGATCGCCTGCCGGACGAGATCGATCGACTGCACGACTTCCAGCATCCGCACATAGAACCGGTGCCAGCAGTCGCCGAGCACGGCTTCCGGCGGCACCGGCGGATAGTCGTGGTCCTTGGGATAGTGGCCGTTCTTCTGCACGATGACCTCGAAGGCGTAGCCGTCGTACATCGCGGTGTAGATCTCCTCGCCGTCGCGGCGGAGGTCGTGATCGACGCCGCTGCCGCGGAGCACCGGGCCGGTGCAGCCGTAGTCGATCGCCATCTCGGGCGAGAGCACGCCGATGTTGGCCGTGCGGCGGACGAAGATCGCGTTGGTGGTCAGCAGCGCGTGATACTCGTCGATCACCGGCATGAACTGGTCGAGGAACGCCTCGCACTTTTGCAGCCAGCCGCGCGGCAGATCGGCCGTGGCGCCGCCGACGGTGAGGTAGCTGTAGGTGAGCCGTGCGCCGCAGGCCTCTTCGAACAGGTCGAGGATCTTTTCCCGCTCGCGGAAGGCGTACAGGAACGGGCTGAACGTGCCGAGGTCGAGGCCGTAGGCGCCCATGCCGACCAGGTGGCTGGCGATGCGGCCCATCTCGGCGATGATCACGCGCAGGTGGCGGGCCTTCTCGGGCACTTCGTAGCCGAAGCAGCTTTTCGACCGCCAGCGCCCAGCCGAGATTCATGTTCATCGCCGGCCAGGTAGTCCATCCGGTCGGTGTAGGGAATCCACTGCCGCGGCGGTGAGGTTCTCGCCGATCTTTTCGGCGCAGCGGTGCAGGTAGCCGATGTGCGGCGTGACTTCGCTGACGATCTCGCCGTCGGTCCGCAGCACCAGCCGCAGCACGCCGTGCGTGCTGGGGTGCTGCGGCCCCATGTTCACCAGCATCTCGTCGGTGCGGACGTCGAACTCGATGATGCGGGGATCGTCGTATGCGGTTGCCATGTTCTAACGATTCCTGAATCCCGTGGTATTCCAGCGGCATCTCGTAGTCTTTGCGCAGCGGGTGGCCGACCCAGTCTTCGGGGCAGAGGATGCGGCGGAGGTTCGGGTGGCCGGTGAAGCTGCACGCCGAACAGGTCGTAGACCTCGCGTTCGTGCCAGTCGGCGGTGCGCCAGACGTCGCTGACGGTGGGCACTTCGGGCATCTCGCCCGCCTGGTCGTTCTTCCAGCGCGGCAGCATCACCTTGAGCACGAGGCTGACTTTGTGCGGCACGCTCCAGAGGTGATAGACGACCTCCAGGTGCGGCTGCCACGTGACCTTCGCCGCCTTCTTCGGGTCCGGCTCGAAGTAGTCGACGACCGTGAGATCGCAGAGCATGTCGAACCGCAGTTCCGGCTCGGTCTTGAGATGACGGCAGACTTCGACGAGACCTTCGGGCGAGACTTCGATCCACGGATCGAGCGCTTCGAGGTTGCTGCCGGTGATCTTGTCGCCGAACCTGGTTTTGAGACGGTCGAGGAATTGCTGGCCGCGTGAGGACATATCAATCCAAGTGTGTCAATTTGAGTTACATCGCCAGTGGCGCCGGAGATGGCACGACCAGCTTAGCCCGTCAGCGCCGGTTCGCGCGGGATTGCGGGCGGAGGCTCGCCGACGTCGATCGTGCGTTCGTGCATGACCGCGCGGACCCAGTCGAGGTCGCCGCGTTTCCATACATAGGCGAAGCCCACCATCAACACGGCAAAGAACACAGCGATATCCCACATCGAAAGCCAGGCGAGCGTGCGAGCGCCGTCGCGAAGCTGCTGTTCGGCAACGGCGGCATCGGCGGGAATCTGCGGGTTGTCGATCCCCATCTCCAAGAGCAACCCGCGAGCGGGGGTCGTCAGTTCGGCCGGCGCCGACGGCATCGGCGGATTGCACGATGGCCAGCCGAGGGTCGGACAGGTGCGTCGCTTTGCCGAACACGTTGGCCCACGGAAAGAAGAACGCAACTTCGACGTCGAAGATGATGAACAAGAGCGCGACGACATAAAACCGCAGATCGAATTGGACGAAGCTCGAGCCGATGGCCGGCTCGCCGCACTCGTAGACTTCGAGCTTTTCAGCGTGCGGGTTGTTTGCCCGTACGAAGCGGCCGACCAATAGGTTGACGAACAAGAATATGAAGCCGGCGCCGGCAAACAGGGCCAGGTAAGCGACGATGGCGACGGGTGTGGTCATGGCTCCGATGCGTTGCGGAAGTCTAAAGCAGGAAAGGAGAAAGAGCCGCAGCGGGGGCGGCCTTATGCTTTCGTCGATTGTAAGATTGCGGCACGCCATTGCAAGCGGAAATGGGCGCTGATAGGGCCTTGCGTATTGCCATTGTGTGGAAAATTGGCCGCCGTAAGAATATCGCCCCCCGCGAAGGAACGCGGGGATGCGCGACGCGGGGCGCGGCGATGGACCGCCGTGCCAACAAAGTAGCAGGGCGCGACCTCCAAGGAGGGACTTCACATGGGCTGGCTTTGCCGGGCGGTCGCTTTGTGCGCGCTTCTCGTTTTATTTGGTTCGCTGCCGGCGAGTCTGATAGGCGGCGAAACGGTTCTCCTGGACTTTGAGACCGACTGGTGCGGCATCTGCAAAGTCATGGACCCGGTGGTCGAGCAACTCGTGGCCGAGGGTTACAACATTCGCAAAGTGAACGGCGACCACGAGCGAGAGCTGGTGTCGCGGTTTCGCGTCGAGGGTTATCCCACATTCATCGCCGTTCGCGACGGACGGGAAGTGGGCCGCAAGTCGGGCCAAGTAAGTAAGGCCGAACTGGTATCGATGTTGGGTAAGGCCGATGCCAGTCAGGTCCGCGGCCAGTCGCCGGATCAACGGGGCGCCCTGCCGGGCGATCCATTTCGCCGACCAGGGACGTTTCCCGCCGGCAAGTCAGACAATGACGACTGGCAGTCGGCGCCAGGCGGAATCGCGGCGCGCGGAGTTAGTACGTCGGGCAACGGAGCCAGCCCCCTGGTGCAGGCCAGCGTGCGAGTTCGGATTCAAGAGGGTTCTGGACAATCGACTGGCTCGGGCACGATTATCGACTATCGCGATGGTGAAGCGCTCGTGCTGACGTGCGGTCACGTATTCCGCGAATTCAAGAGCGACGTGCAGAGAATCTCCGTCGATCTGTTTGGCCCCGGTGCGCCGCAAAATGTGCCGGCGAAACTGCTATCGTACGATCTCAACAGCGACGTGGGGTTGGTGCGCATGGAGCTGAACCAGCCTGTGGCCCCGGCAAGAGTTGCGCCGCCGGGTCACAAGTGCCGTGTGGGCGAGAAGGTGACGAGCGTGGGATGCGACGGCGGCGCCGAGGCCACCGAGCGCGCAACCCAGGTCGTGTCGGTGGATCGCTATACGCATGCGCCGAACCTGCAAGTGGCATTTCCGCCGGTGCAAGGGCGCAGCGGCGGCGGGTTGTTCAATTCGCAGGGATACGTGGTGGGCGTCTGCAATGCCGCCGATCGCGAGGAGAACCAGGGACTATTTGCGTCGGCCGCGGCGATTCACGCGGAGCTGGATCGTGCGAGGCTGCAGTTTGTTTATCGCGGCACAGCGCCGGCCGCGGCGGGCAACGTAATACAAGTCGCCGATGCGAGTCGTGGCGAGCTTCGGCCGCTGGATCCGTTCGGGAATTCACCGGCGCCGTCGGCTCAACATGCGTCGCTTTCCGACGATGAGCGGGCGTTGTTGGATCGACTCCGGCGCAACCCGCAACAAGCGGAACTTTTTGTGTTCATGCCGGGCGGAAAGCCGGGGTGCCGGCGGGTCAGCTTGTGCAGATGAGCAAATTCTCGCCGGAGTTCTGGCGGATGCTGGCAGAAGCGCGGCGGCAGGTCCCCGTGGCAGAGCTGACGTCGCTAGAGTCGCCAGGCGACGCGGGTGCTCATATGTCCGCAGTTCGCCAAACCGACGTGGCCAAACCGATGCCGACAAAGCCGTTGATGAGCAACGCTGACAGTCGGTCGTGGCCGAAGCAATCAACCGTACGCTGATTGGTCAACCGCGACTGTTTAAGCACTCAATTTGGTCATTACAACCGTTACGTCCGTTGCAAAGGTGCGATTTGGACCGGCAGTTCCAGGCGGTTGCATGTTAGAGTTGCCTTAAGACTTATCAAGCACCTTGAGATGACACCGTTGAAGTTCATTCTGGCAACGCTCGTGTTGGTGGCGATCAATATCGGGATCGGCTGGTGGGTCGCTGTGCGCACCGTGCGGCGTAGACACGCGACCGGCGCGGTGCGCGGTTTCAAAAGCCGATAAGACCAGTGAGCAGTCGCTTCAATACTCGTGCGACGCGCCACTCTCGGTGAGCGGCGCCTTGCTCTTGGCCACCTGGCGAACGCGCTTGGTGCGAACTTCCTCTTGAAGCTTGTCGATCGCTGTGGCCAACGGCATCGAGCCTAAGTCACCCTCGATGCGGTCGCGGACTGAAACGGTGCCCTGCTCCGCGTCGCGCGGGCCGACAACGAACATGTACGGGATCAGCTCGAGCTGGGCACTTGCGGACCTTGGCGCCGAGCTTTTCGGCGCGGTAATCACCGCTGACGCGGAAGCCCGCCTGGCTGAGCTTGGCTTCAATCTCCCGACCATAGCTCTCGCTCTTTTCGCTGACCGTAAGCACGCGGATTTGCTCGGGAGCAAGCCACAGCGGGAACGCGCCGGCAAAGTGCTCGATGAGCACGCCCATGAAGCGTTCGAGCGAGCCCAACGGCGCGCGGTGAATCATCACCGGTTGGTGCGGATGGTTGTCTGCGCCAATGTATTCCAGGCCGAACCGTTCGGGGCTCGGCAGGTTGTAGTCCAATTGCACGGTACCGAGTTGCCACTCGCGGCCGATGCAGTCGCGGACGACGAAGTCGATCTTCGGCCCGTAGAATGCCGCCTCGCCGGGCTCGACTGTCAGATTCGGTAGGTTCATCCCGCTCGTGACTCGTTCGATCGCCTCTTGAGCCGCGCTGCCAAACCTCGGGCCGGCCAACGTATTTGTCGCTGGCCGGATCGCGGAAGCCGAGGCGGGCGCGGTAGTCGTCGAGTCCCAATGCGCGCAGGGCGGTTTGCGTGAAGTCAACGCAGCCGCGGACCTCGTCGGCCACCTGGTCCTCGGTGCAGAAGATGTGGGCATCGTCCTGAGTGAATCCGCGAACGCGTGTCATGCCGCCGAGTTCGCCCGATTGCTCGTAGCGATACACCGTGCCGAATTCGGCCAGGCGCACGGGCAGCTCGCGATAACTGCGCGGCTTGCTCTTGTAAATCATGATGTGGTGCGGGCAGTTCATCGGCTTGAGGAGGTATTTCTCCTCGTCGGACATCACGATAGGCTTGAACTGGCTGTCGGCGTAATAGGGATAGTGGCCGGAGATCTGGTACAGCTCAACGCGGCCGATGTTCGGCGTATAGACCGGCATGTAGCCGCGGCGGACCAGCTCCTCTTTGATGAACGACTCGAGCAGCCCGCGGATCACGGCGCCCTTCGGCAGCCAGAGAACCAGGCCGCTGCCGACAAGAGGGCTTGTTGTGAACAGCTCCAATTGCTTGCCGAGCACGCGATGGTCGCGGCGCTTGGCCTCTTCGACCGCTTGTAGGTATTGGTCCAGGTCTTCCTTGCTAAAGAACGCGGTTCCGTAAAGGCGTTGAAGCTGCTCGCGCGATTGGTCGCCTTTCCAATAGCGCCCGCGACCGAGAGTAGCTTGAACGCGCCGATCGCGCCAGTGCTCGGGACGTGGCGGCCTCGGCAAAGATCGATGAACTCTCCCTGCCGATAGAACGACAACGTAGCATGGTCGGCGAGACCTTCGCCGATGTGCTCGACCTTGAATTCTTGTCCCAACTCGCGGCAGAGCTCGATCGCTCTTTCGCGCGGCTCTTCGATCCGCTCGAATTCGAGGTTGGCTTTGACGATCTTTTGCATCTCGGCCTCGATCGCCGCGAAATCCTCGTCGGAGAGCGGCCGCGCCAGACGCATGTCGTAATAAAACCCGTTCTCAGTCGTTGGACCGAACGCCAATTGCACGCCCGGAAACAGCCGCATCACGGCCTGCGCCATCACATGCGCAGGAGTGGCGCATGATCGCCAGGGCCTGAGGATCTTTTTTGGTGATGATTCGCAGCGTGACCTGGCCGTCGGCCGGCAGCAACGTGGAAAGGTCGACTTGTTGGCCGTCGATCTCAGCCGCGATTGCGGCCTTTGCCAATCCTGGCCCTATTTCCTGAGCGATGTCGAGAGAGCGGATGCGCTTTTGGTACTGGCGCTGGCTGCCGTCGGGCAGCTTGACGGTAAGATTCATCTCCGGATTGGATCCTAATCGAGTACAGCAAAAGAGCGGCGTCGATACAAAGGACGCAGCGGGTAACTCAATGTAGCTCGTTTCAACCACGATCGGCAAGGCGGTTCATTGCTGTGCCTAGAACAGGGGCGATAGCATACGCGACGAGCCGCGGATTGCTTGCTCCACGCGTTGCGCGAGAGTAATGTCTACATTGCTGCAGCTCTCCAAATCCCAATTCCAAGCGAGTTACGCATGCTGCGCAACACAGACGCAGGGGAAGAGCAGCGGGAAGGGCCGGTGGAGATCGCTCTGGTCGGCGACCTGACCGACAACGAAAGCGAGCTGACCGACAAGTTATTAAGCGTACCGGCCGGCGGGATCTGTACGTTGTATATCGATTCGCCCGGCGGGAGTCCTTATTGCGCCATGTCGCTGGCCGCGCTGATCAAGCTCCGCCGGCTAACTGCAACGGCGGTGGTGACCGGCGAGTGTTCGTCGGCGGCGCTTTGGCCGTTTGCCGCGTGCGAGCGGCGAATGGTCATGCCTTATAGCGTGTTCCTGTTTCATCCCATGAAGTGGCAGAGCGAGGAGCACGTGGGTTTGCACGAGGCGGCGGAATGGGCGCGCCACTTCGCCGAGTTGGAGCGCGACATGGACCGGATGCTGATCGAAATGTTTGGCCAAGCCCCGAACGTAGTCGCCGATTGGATCGCTGGCGGAAAGTACGTTTCTGGACGTGAGCTGGCAAGTACCGGACTGGCCGAATTGGTGGACCTGCGGCGGCTGAATCTGTTTGGGTTGGGCGGCGGAGCCCCGGTGGACTATCCCGCGCAAGGCGGGCGGCCGGCCCCTAGAAAGCGCCATCGTTCGCCACGGTCTGGCGCCGGTCGCAAAAGCCACGAAACCGAGAAAGAAACGCCAGCAGCAGTAGCTGCGGAATGTCTTTTTCTGTCCGCTTGTTTCCCAGGCGGCTATACTTAAGCAAGGAATTCGGCAGGGTCGGGCGTGCGGCGAGTTCAGCCGAGCGGAGACCTGTGCCGAACTTCGAATATTCGGCAATGGGCGTTTGCGCTCAATCGTGAGCGGAGGCGTCGGCCAATCATGGACGCGCTGGAGTCCTCTGGGAGCCTCGAATGAAAACTACGCGATTGACGCTGGCGGCGGCTCTTTGGCTCTTGGCTATTCCCGCGCTGGTGGCCGGCGACGAGCCGGCCACTCAACCAAAGCCGGCGACGGAGACTCAACCCGCGACGCAAAAGGCGGCGCAGGCGGATCCACCCGCGCAAGCTCAACGACGACGAGTACTACGAGCTGTTCAAGTCGTTTGCCGACACGATCGACCAGGTCGAGCGGAACTACGTTAAGGAAGTCGATCGCCGCGAGTTGATGGAAGCAGCGATCAAGGGCGTGTTGACCCGCTTGGATCCGTACTCCAGCTACATTGCCCCGAAGAGTTTTCCGGTTTCAAGACAGCGGTCGAAAGCCAGTTCGGCGGCATCGGCATCCAGATCACGATCGATGAAGGGCAGCTCAAGGTGCTCAGTCCGCTGGTTGGCACGCCGGCGTATCGCGCCGGGATCCAGGCTGGCGACCGCATCGTGAAGATCGAGGGCGAGCCGACCAAGGGAGTCGACATCGAAGAAGCAATCCGCCGATTGAAGGGCGAGGCAGGCACGACTGTGAGTTTCACAGTGGTGCACGAGCTGGAGAACAAGGAAGAAACGGTCACGCTGAAACGCGAGATCATTCACGTCGATACGGTGCTGGGCGATCGGCGAAAGCCAAACGACGAATGGGATTTTGTGCTCGATCCCGATAAGCGGATCGGCTACATCCGACTGACGGCTTTTAGCCGCGACACGGCAAGCGATTTGAAGAAAGCGCTCGATGAATTGATTGCGGGAAATATCAAAGGGCTGATCCTCGATCTGCGGTTCAATCCCGGCGGACTGTTGACATCGGCCGTGGAGATCAGCGACATCTTCCTGCCCGCGGGAAAGATCGTGAGCACCAAGGGACGAACTACGCCGGAGAAGGGATGGGAAGCGAAGAAAGAGGGAACCTACGAGGGTTTTCCGATGGTCGTGCTGGTGAACCGCTACAGCGCCAGCGCCAGCGAGATTGTGGCCGCGGCGCTTCAGGACCACAAGCGCGCCTTGGTGATCGGCGAACGCACGTGGGGCAAAGGAAGCGTGCAGAACGTAATTGAATTGGAGGCCGGCAAAAGCGCGCTGAAGCTCACGACCGCCAGCTACCAGCGGCCCAACGGCCACAATATCCACCGCTTCCCCGAAGACGACGAAAACGACGAGTGGGGTGTGAAACCGAACGACGGCTACGAGATCAAGCTATCCGAGCGAGAGCTGGGTCAATTGGTCCAGTATCGCCGGAAGCGGGATATTCTGGCGGCGAAGCCGCGCAGCGCAATCCGCGGCGGCGAGCGAAGAGTCGTCGAAGGAGAAATCCAACGAAGAGAAAAAGAGCGCGACCGGCGAATCGAAGGAGCAGCAGTCGGAGAAGCGGGACGCGGACCCCGCGGGTTCGTCAAAAGACGAATCGAAGGAAAAGCCCGCTACAGAAAGCAACGAAGCGGCCGAAGAAGTGCCGAAGGAGGATGGACAAGTAAAGACCGACGCCACAAAAAGCGACGAGCGACAGCGGCCCGAGTTTGTCGATCAACAGTTGCGCAAGGCGATTGAGTACTTAGCCAGCGAGCTGTGCGCGGCGCAATGATGAATGAAATGACGAATTTCCGAATGACGAATCGATGACGAAGTGCGAATGACGAACATTGGCTTGTTCAAAGACTCGTGCGATAGTGCGCCGCTGTTGCTTTTAAATCCAAGAGCAATTCTAAGGCATTGTGGCTTATTCGTCATTCGGATTTGATTCGACATTCTGGTTTCGTCCTTCGGCATTTCCTTGAATATCCTCACGATCGAGACCACGTGTGACGAGACCGCGGCGGCCGTGGTCACGGATCAACTGGCGGTGCTCGCCTCGGTCGTCGCCTCGCAGGATGAGTTGCACCGCCGATTCGGCGGTGTAGTCCCCGAAATTGCGTCGCGAGCGCATGTCGAGCGAATTCTGCCGGTAATCGACGAGACCTTGCGATGCGCAAACCTGACGCCTGCGCGATCTGGGCGCGGTCGCGGTCGCGAATCAACCGGGGCTGGCCGGTTCGTTGTTGGTGGGCGTGACCGCCGCCAAAGCGCTCGCCTTGGCGCTGGACATTCCGCTGGTCGCCGTCAACCATCTTCAGGCGCATGTGTACGCCTGCCGAATGGAATTCGGCCCGCAGGTGTTTCCCTGCGTTGCGCTGGTTGTCAGCGGCGGACACACGACACTCTATCGCTGTCTTGGTCCCTTGGATTTCACGCCGCTGGGCGGCACGATCGACGACGCCGCGGGTGAAGCCTTCGACAAAGTGGCGACGATGCTCGGCTTGCCGTATCCCGGCGGGCCGTCGATCGAGCGCGCCGCCGAGCGAGGCGACGCGCGCGCGTACGACTTTCCGCGGTCGCTTGTGCGCGAGGATCGCCTCGACTTCAGCTTTAGCGGCTTGAAGACGGCGGTTCGATACGCCATCGCGGGACAAGGCGCCAAAATTGATCCGAGCGCGCTTGACGAACAAACCGTGGCGAACCTGGCTGCGAGCTTTCAAGCGGCCGCGATCGATTGTCTGGTGGCCAAGGCGATGCAAGCGGTGCGGCAGACCGGACTGGAATCTTTGTGCGTGGCCGGTGGAGTGGCCGCCAATCGTGCGCTTCGAGAGCGGTTGGAAAAAGAATGTCGCCAACGGAAGATCGCGCTCTACATACCGCCGCCGCACCTATGCACCGATAACGCGGTAATGGGCGCAATCGCCGTTGAGCGGCTACGAGCCGGGCTCGTTGAAACGCTCGAGCTGGATGCTCAACCCGGGCCTCGTTCGCGGCATGCGCTAGGCGATTGGCAGTAATCCAATAAAAAACCCACGACAGTAATCGCCGTGGGTCTATCGATGATTCGGTTTCGTTTCCGATCGCGCTCGATCAGAAGGCTCCGCCGCCCAAACCACCACCGCCACCGCCCAAACCACCACCTTGATTGCCGCCGCCTTGCTGTTGGTTGTTGCCCGTGGCGAAGTTAAACGTATCGACCTGGGGAATGGTGGAGAACAATGGTGTCGGTGTGATACGGACATAACGGCGATCGGCCGAAACGACAGCCGTCACCGACATGTTCGTGCCTTCCGGCAAGGTGCTGATTACCGGCTGGTATCCAACAGCGCCGTTGCGAAAGAACGGCAGGCCGCGGCGCTGCAAATTGCGAGCAACTGCGACATCGCGGAATGCATCGGGGTCGGAGACACTGCTCAACTGTTGGGCCAGGATGCCTTTCCCCACTTCTCGCTGATTGGCGGCCGCAACGGCGACTTGCGCCTGATCCAACGGCTCGTTCCGGCGTCCTGCCTTCAGATTGAAATTCACGAGCGCGTCTTTCTCGCCCAGCGGTATTTGCTGTCGAAGCTGCTTTTGTTCCATCGTTCCGTAATTCGAGACGATGTCCACCGTCACCTTGCCCGCGGCAACCTTTCCCCAGACGCGGCGAACCAGGATCTTGTAGTCGCCCGCAAACGCTCGCGGAACGACATAGTCTTCCACGTAGCCGGCGTTTTCCTTGTCGGCCCCGGTCCGTTCATCGGCCAATAGCACGCCGCCCGAGAGTGTGCGCGGATTGCGCAGCGAGCATACGGTGCCGGTCGGTTCCTCGATGGTCAAATCGACATCGGCCTCACCGGTCCAACTGACGCGAACGACCAGGTCGCGGGATAGCGCTTTGTTTACGCGCGGTTTCGAGTTTCTTGGCGTCATCCTCGCGCTTCTCCTTGCGGAGTCGCTCGAGTGTGGACGTTGCCAGGTGGCGCGCCGCCTGTACGATCTCGATCTTGTCCTTGTTCCAGGCCTGGCCAAGCACACCGGTACAGGCCCATTGAATGGCGTCAATGTCTTCCAACCGCTGAGCGATCAACAGTCCGTGAAGATACGGTTCGTGTCTGGTGGGTTCCATCGCCGATACCTGCCGGAACAGCTTGAACGCACGGCGATCAAGGCCGATACGGCTCATGTAGAGCGCGGCGTGCATTACCTCCTCGGTACTGGCGGCGAAATCGACCGCCGACATCAACGCCCGCTCGATTTCGGCCTTTGGCTGATTCATTGCTTGCAGCGCCAGACCCATTCCTTCGTACATCCACGACTGGGCGTACCCATTGCGAAGCGCCGCTTGAACCAGCGCTAACACATGTTCAAATTTCTGGTCTTTCATTAGCTGCCGCGCGGCATCGCGTACGGCGGCGTCTACCTCGCGGACGCGGGCAAGGCGGACAGCGTCATCGGTGATCTTGCCGATGCCGGCGCGCTCGTCGAGCGATTTGAAGTATTCATCCCAGGCGGCGTAGACATCGGCGCCTGAATTGATCGAAAGCTCGATACGGAATTTCGCGCGGGCGGGCTTTGAATCGGTCGCCTTGGAATCCAGAAGTGAGCCTGAGTCAGGCGCACCGGCGACTTTCGTCGCCTGCGCGTTGACAGGCTGCGCATTAGCGGCTGGCTTCGCCGCGGCCGGCGGTGTCTGAGCCGCTGCTGATGGCGTGGCCTTCTTCTTGAGCTTGAGATCAGGCACCGCGAAAGCGATCAGACCATTCTGATTTGCGCGGGAAGTCGCGGGGCCCGAGCGCCACGATCCAGCACGTTGAAGCCAAAACCGCCGCCGCCACCCATGCCGCCCATGCCGCCACCCATGCCGCCCATGCCGCCACCCATGCCGCCACCCATGCCACCCATCATTCCGCCGCCCATGCCGCCACCCATGCCACCCATCATTCCGCCGCCGCCGCCGACGCCGCCCATCATAAATGGGTTAACTCCGCCGCCGTTGGTGATGGGAAGTACAAGATCGGCCACCGGGTAAACCTTGACGACGAGCTGGTTCTCGGCCTCGGTTTGGGAAGTGATCAGCAACACCTCGTCCTTGATCACATATGTGAGCTGTAACGGACGCAGTATGAGCCGCAGCGCCGAGCGGAGCGAGACACCGTTCAAGTTCTTGGTAATCGGCGTATCCGTGGCGACCGCCGCCTCGGTGAGGGCCTTTTCGTCAAACTGGATTTCAATCGCGTGCCGGTCCTTGATGTAATCGATTGCTTCCTTGAGCGGGATTTCGGTGAACTCCAGCTCGGTCGGCTTCAAGAGCTCCTCGTTGATTTTCTCCTCGGTGCTGCCGCTCTCGCTGAGATCGACCGCCTTGTACTTGGCGCAACGGCGCGTCAGGTCAATCCAGACATCGGCCGGCGGGTACACGATTGGCGGCTCATCCGGGAAGGGAATTGCCGCTTGATCGACCGACAGCAGAGCATCGACCAGCGCCTTATTGTGCCGGTCGCGGATCGTGGCGTTCAATGCCGCATAGCCGAGCACTCGCGAGTATAGCACTGCGTTCGACGTCACGGGCGAGTCGGGGATAATCTCCATCGCGGGACGTGCCGCATCGAGCTCCGCGTCCTGATAACGCCCTTCCGCCAATAATCCGTTCATGCGCTCGATGAGCTGCGCCACGCGCTGCTCGCGCCCGACGAGCTGATCTTGCAATCGGCGAGCTTCTTCGGCCGCCTGTAAGCGGGCGAGCGCTTCGGCCTGCTCGACTTCAAAAACGGCGCCGCGACGGGCCGCCTCGCGAACGGCCGAAAGCAGTTGCTCGCGCAGCTGTGCGCGAACATCGGCTCGAATTTCCGGCGTCTGGTCAACGCGCTCCAGCAATACCTTGAGATCCGTTTCCACGCCGCGCGGATCGCTACCCAATCGACCTCGGGCGCGATTCAGCTCGGTGCGGACTTCCTGTGAGATGACTTGCTCCAGCAATGCGCGATCGCTTTCGACTTCTCGCAAAAAGCTGTCGTCGGCCGGCGCATGCGCAGGGGGAAGAGGGTCGGCCGGCGTTTCGGAGGTGACTTGCCGCCGCACGAGGCGCAATTCACCTTCAGCCGGCGCAGCGCGGCCGTCCGCGGGACGTTCGTCCCCAGCGCCGGCGGCGTTCTCGTCGCGATGGGCAATTCGGCTGAGGCGCTCGGCCTGGTCGTTATTGGGATCGCGCCGCAAGGCTTCTTTGGCCAGCCGACGCGCGCCCGCCTTATCACCTGAGGCGGCTGCTTGTTTACTCAACTGCACAAGTTCGCGGGCGCCAAGTGCGATTAGCCGCGCGCCTCCAGCAAGCCCTCGGTGCCGACGGTCGGCAGCACAAAGCCGCCGTTTGGCCGCGCCATTTCGACCAAGGTGACGAGGTACGAATGCTCTTCGTTTTCCTTTTGACCCTTCACAGTCCAACTCAAGGCAACCGGCTTAGCGACGGATTCGCCTTGCACTTGCACCTGGAACGATTCGGCCAGTTCGCCCTTTCCAATCACAATCGTGTCGCGGTCGCCGCGCAACGGCGGCATTTGTTTTGGGTAGATCTCGTCGATCCCCTCGGGCAGCTTGCTCTCGCTGACCCAGATAACCGGTTCGGCCGCGACGCGGGTGAGATGCGCCCGGCGTCCTTGGCGCCGAATTTTTCGTGATCAACGACAAACATTCCGCCGGTCTGATTGGCCACGGCGGCCAATAGCATGCCGTTGATCTGCGGGCCGATCGCGTAGCTCGTGACACTGACGCGCGCCTTGGCGAGTTGATCGACGGCGCGTGCAAGTCATCGCCGATGGCCCCGGCGTTGTTCACGCCGTCGCCAATATAAATGGCCGCGCGGGCGCGGCGGCGTTGCCGGAATAGCTGGCGGCGGCAGCAGTGAGCACTTCGCCCATGTCTGTCGAGCCCAGCGGCACGCGTCGATCGAGCTGCGCAAGCGCCGCATCCATCTCCGCGCTTCTCGGCGCGACAAACGTTTTACTGAGCGGAACAGCGCCGATATCGACAGAATACAATTGCACGCGGTCCTTCTCGCCGAGTGTGGCGAGCATTCCGCGAAGCACGGCGAGCGCCTTGGTGCGATAATCGCCGACCTGGCTGGCCGACGTGTCGAACAACACGACGATGTCGCTTGACGCGGTAGCCGGCGCGGCGCTGGCCGGCGGCTGCAGGCTCAAGGCGAAGTACGTCGCTCCATCTTGCTTGTAGCTAAAGACACGACTGGCCTCGGCAGTCGGCTTAGCGGGTTCGGCGGCGTTTCCTGTCGACTGGGTGACCGCCACTAGCGCGATGGCGACGAGCGCCATCGACCAACGCACGCAAAAATCCATGCTCTTTGACATGACTGCGCACTCCCATGACGCAACGAGAGAGCGTGGCGCCGGCGTCGTGTTCCGATTGCGACGCGTAACCACGCGGTGATAAGCAGTTAACCTCAATCTTCGGACGTGTTGATTACTCAAAGCGAACGCTGCCAGCAGTTTTTAGGACCTGCGCAAGCACGCGCCCCTGAGTGCATGCCTCCGGTTCCGGCCGGATGTTCTTCCCATTGTATTCCGTTTACCTAGATTCCGCTACAAAATTTCCTTTCCTCGTTTTCCCCCCCATTTTCGGGGCATTTCTAAGGGCCAGCCCAGTGGCCATTTTCTCGCATTACATTGGGTGGTTTTACCCTTGCGCTCCGTGACGATAGGTTGCCCTCGATCGTGCTGCCACTTGCGCTTGTATTTGGCCTGTAGCGATCGCTCCGCGCTTGCCGATCTTTCCAAGGAGACTGCCTATTACCGCGCTGTTGACTGACGGCGCGCGGGCGATGGCAGCACGGGCATGACGCCCGTCGTTGATTCAGCGCGGCGCATCCGCGCGTCGGTCACAGGGAGGTGTGGCGTGCGATCGTCTTTTGTTTGCAGCTTCGTTGTCGCGGGCACATTTGCGCTGGTTGCCGCCGGGTGCAACACAAATAAAGGGGCTGCCCCCGGCTTTGCCGCCAAGGAAAAAACCGACTGGTTCGGCATGAGCGCGCTGGCCGCGATGCTCAAGCCCGATCCCAAGCCGATGCAGACGACCGACCCGTCGTCGAAGTCCGATCCGACGTCGCTGGCGCACAAGAACAAGCCGCTTGGTTCGGATCTGTACGTTCATGCGGCGCACGTGTACGAGAAGAAGGGGCAATTCGAGGCCGCTGAAGATCAGTATCTGCGAGCGCTCGAGCTGAATTCGAACGACACCGCCGCGATCTCCGGCTATGCGAAGTGTTTGGATCGGCAAGGCAAGTTCGACGCGGCCGTCGATCAGTATCGCGCCGTCGTCGCCCTGCAGCCACAGGATGCTGCGGCGCACAACGATCTTGGCCTGTGCTACGCGCGGCGCGGCATGTTCAACGAATCGCTCGTCGAGCTTTCACGCGCCGTCGAGCTCGACCCGCAAAAGCAGCTTTATCGCAACAACATCGCCACCGTATTTGTCGAGCTGGGCCGCACGCCCGACGCGCTGGCGCACTTGATGGCTACCGATTCGCAACCCGTGGCGCATTACAACCTCGCCTGTCTGTTGCATCAGCGCGGGCAAAGCCAGGCGGCCGGGCAACACTTTGCACAGGCCGCGACGCTCGATCCCTCGCTGACGCTGGCGCGCGAATGGGCGGCCAGGCTGGGCGCGATGCCCGCGCAGTCGCAGCCGGTCGGCCCGCGGCTAACGAACGTGCGCGCCGTCGATCCGGGTGCGAATTATTCACGGGCGGCGAGTTACCAGCCTGCGGCGAATTCACAGCCGACGGCGAACTTCCAGCCGAACGGTAATCTCCAGATCGCGCCGCAATCGCCGGCGACCAACCCGCAGCCGCAACCGCGGCAGGCTCGCGCCCCGACGTCGGAATGCCGGCTCACGACATGCGCTGGCCGCAGGCGAGCTCTACGGATGCGGGTTCGGGGTTCAGGGTTCAGGCTTCAGAGGCCGAATCGGGCGTCGTTCATGCGAATTACAACGAAGCACACCTCCCGCCGTCGCCGGAAACCGCTGAAAGCTACGTCGAGCACGCGTCTGCTAACGTCGACGACGAAGCCGACGGAGCAATCCCGACCAGCCCGCGGTATTAGTTGATCACTGTTTGATCATTTCCATCTGTCCGACAACTTCGACCTTTGCGGGCCGAATCTTGTCCACGATCTCCGCCAGGCGCTCCTCGCTTTCGCTGGCGTGATCGAGCGCGGCCCGTAGCTCGTCGAGATCGTCCGGCGGCGCGATTTTCAGATGCGCCCGCTGGCCATTCTTCACCTCGACCTTGACTACCGCGGTCTCTGGAAGACGCCCTATCATCTCCGGAGCATTACCGCCAAATGAACCGACCTCCTGATCGGTTCGCAGGAGCACGAATGCCCCAACTCGATACTCGCCCTGGCGAAGCGCGGTCGAGTAACTGGAGCCTCGGACCGATTCAAACAACTCCGTCTTGTTTGGCAAGAGCGAGCCAAAATTCGGATTTTTTCCAAACTCGACGTTTGCGTCCCACACGTGGTGGCCATAGATGCCAAGCCTCGGCCAATCATCCGACTTTCCCTTCCAAACGTCGCGCACCGGGATGTGTTGGGGGCCATCTTGAGGAAGCACCACAACCAATGTCGCCAAAAGCCGGCTTCCATCTCGAAATCGTTGGCTTGCCTGCGAGGTGCCGAGCTGATGCTCCTCAAGCCATCTCCGTTGCGCTTCGCGGGAATTCTCAATGGAATCTCCCCCGGTAGCGGTTCGGTCAACTCGTACGAGATCTGTCCGACGCCGATCATTGCCAGGTCTAGCTCGACCTCCTTCAACTCAGCCCAGGGAAACACGCTGATCGGCGCGCTTTGCACAACGAAGAGCGGCACATAATCTTTGATGGTTTCAGCGTGGTAGACGCTTGGATTCAACTCGCCGACAAGCGGCGCGACGAGGAAATACGAGCCGGCCTCCAGCGGCGGCGTAATAAATCGCCCTTCGTTGTCGGCGCTGATCCGCTCGATGAGCTTTGCTTCCGGCAAACGATACAGGTGCACCTCGGCGTAGTCGGCCGGCTTCGATTTATCGCCGATGTATAGCCGCCCGCGGATTACCAGCGGGCGGTTCACTTGCTTCTGTGAATCTACAAGTGACTTCTGCGATTCGTTGATCGCGGCGAGTGTATCGCCCAGGTCGTTGATGGCCGAGTTCATTCGCCAACCGCCGACCGCGAGGCCAACGACCGCCAGGATCAACACGGCGATTGCCAATCCGAGTGCTGCTCGTGCCATGACCGCGTCTCCTTGTTGAATCCACCAGCACTTGCGGCGGATTTGATCTACGTCGCCAAACTTCGCCAAAGCCAACTGCCGCGCCTCGTCGTTGGCATGCCCTGCAAGCTGCAAGTCGCGAGCGGCCAGCGCCAAGTGATCGCCGATCTCGTCGTCGATGTCGCCGCGCGCATCACTACCGGGGGGCAGCGCGGCCTCGGCAATCGGATCGATTGGACGTTCAACGTTCATTGCAATTCGGCTGTCGGCGGTCAGCTTTCAGCGGTCAGCTAGGACGGTCTGATTGAGCCGATGGCTGATTGCTGAACGCTAATAGCCATCCTTCATTTCCATCACCCTGTTGCCATCCCCAAATGCGCCGTCCCCAGAATCCGATCCACGGTGCGGCTAAACGTCTTCCATTCTTCGCGCATTGCTTCGAGGTGCTTGCGCCCCTCCGCGGAAAGCGCGTAATGCTTTCGCCGCCGCCCCTCCGGCGACAGGTTCCAATGCGCTTTCAATATCCCGCGCTTCTCCATCCGGTGCAGGGCAGGGTACAGCGTCCCCTCTTGAGCACACAGTTTCCCCTCGCTGCGGGCTTGAATCGCGCGTGCGATCTCGTAGCCATAGGTAGCGCCGCCGGCGATGACTTCGAGCACCACCGGTTCGAGCACCGCGCGGACAAAATCCGGATTGTCGATCATCTCTCGGTCGCTCCTTGCGATAGCACCGGCCATACCTTGTGTGACGAGGCATGATACCCTGGCGTGGCAAGGCATGTCAACGGGGCGCCGATCAAAGAAACGACCTCAAATCACCGGTTTCCCAGCTTGCCCCAGCAGCCCTTACGACCGGCACTTTCGACACAACCGTTACATTCGGCTTAACTCCTACAGCACGCAAAGCCGAGATACCTCATTGAGTACGCGGCGCTCTCGGCCGCGATCGGTTTGCTTCTACGATGCCTCGCGCGACGGGGCGAAGATGGGACGGCCTGCGCCGGCCCGGCAGGGGGAAACTTACATGAAGCGGCAATTTGTCTGCGCAATTTTTGGCCTTCGGCGGTCTGGCTGCGTTCGCCTTTGCGGGGCATGACCAGCTTCCGCCCGAGGAATACGCCAGTGCCACCGAGGGTCCGTACGGCCATCCCGGTACCCAGCCGATGCGGCCGGTGTATCAACAGCCGCTCCGCCCGCCGGTTCACCGCGATCATGGTTGCGGGCCTGGTGGCTGCGCCGATGGCGTAGGTCACGGCGACTGCGACTCCTGTGGCGACGGCATGTACGGCGGCAGCGACCCGTGTGGCGATGACTATCCAAACTTCTGGCACGAGCCGCTGGGTATCTATACCCGCCTCGAATACTTGTTGTGGTGGACTGATGGGCAAGAATTGCCGCCGCTGGTGACGACCGCCACGGGAACCGGCACGGGCATTCTCGGCGGCGAAGACACGGTGATCCTCTTCGGCGGCGACAGCACCGCCAACGAAGACCGCAGCGGTGCGCGGTTCACGCTGGGCTGGTGGCTCGACTGTGATCAGTGCCGGGCGCTTGAGACCAACTTCTACTCTCTCGAAGAGTCGTCCGACGGTTTTGAGGTTCAATCGACCGGCACACCGCTAATCTCGCGGCCATTCTTCAATCAACAGCTAGGAACCGAGGCCGTCCAGGTCATCGCTCGCGAGGGCATTTCGACCGGCGGAGTGTTCGTCAATACCGACAGCGACGGGCTCGGCGGCGAAGTACTGATCCGCCGCAAGCTCGATGATGATTGCTGCCGCAGGATCGATTTCCTTTGGGGCTATCGCTACGCCCGAATCAAGGAGAGCCTGACGATTCGGGACGAGCTGACCTCGATCGATCCGCAGGCGAACATCCCCGTTGGCACGCGCGTCGGCGGCTTCGATCAATTTGAAACCTCCAACTGGTTTCACGGCTTCGATCTTGGGTTTGAAGTCAACTACCGTCGCCCCCGGTCCACGATCGGCTTCCTTGGCAAGGTCGCGCTTGGCAGCATGCACGAGGATGTGCAGATCGCCGGATCGACGTTCGTCGCCGTGCCCGGAGCGGCCATCACGGAATCGGCCGGCGGGCTGCTCACTCAACCGAGCAACATTGGCGGCTACGAGCGCAACGAGTTCGCCGTGGTGCCAGAGTTCGGGGTGAATTGGAAATACCAAATTACTTGTCGCCTCGAAGCTTCAATCGGGTACACGGCGATCTACTTCAGCGACATGGCCCGGCCCGCCGACCAGATCGACCTCCGCGTCGATCCGCGGCAGATCACCGATCCGGCGACGGCCACGCCGTTTCCGGCGTTTGAATTCGTGGGCAGCGACTACTGGATGCATGGCCTGAACGCGGGGCTGGAGTTCAGGTTCTAGAGGAAATGACGAATGCCAAAATCCGAATGTCGAACGAATGACGAAAACCGAATGACGAATATGCGTTAACGCTGCTCGTCGTCATTCGTCATTCGGATTTGTTTCGTCATTCGTGCTTCGTCATTCTTCATTGCCGCGGCGGCCCTCACCAGTTCAGCCCCACGCCTTCGCCGCCGCTTGATTTACCGAGACCACCCTTGAGCGGCTGCGTGCGTTTTGGCTGCGTTTTTGACGGTGCGGCTTCTTCTTCTGGCTCCGGTTCGTCGGCGGGCTGCGGCGATTCCAGCTTCCCTTCAAGCGCCTTCATCGACAGGCCCATCCGCTGCGCGTCTGGATCGACCGAAAGCACTTTGGCCTCGATCTCCTGCCCCTCTTGCACGACATCGCTCACGCGGAACACGCGCCGGTGTGAAAGCTCCGAAATGTGCACCAGCCCTTCGATCCCCGACTCGAGGCGCACAAACGCGCCAAAATCCATCAGCTTGGTGACAGTGCCTTTCACGCGCGCCGTGATCGGGTATCGCGATGCAGCCGTCGTCCACGGGTTTTCAAACGTTTCGCGATACGACAGGCCGATTTTGCCGGTCGCCGCATCGATCTTCTGAATCTTCACCTTGATCTTCTGACCGAGCGTGAGCACATCGCCGGGATGCTTTACGCGGTCCCAGCTCAATTGGCTCACGTGCAACATGCCGTCCACGCCTCCGAGATCGACGAACGCGCCGAAGTCGCGGATATTCCGCACGACGCCCTCGCGTTCCTGGCCCTCCGACAGCTCGGCGAGGAGCTTTTGCCTGGCGTCGGCCTGTTCGCGCTCCAACATCGCGCGGCGGCTGAGCACGAGATTCCGCCGGTCGCGGTTGGCCTCGGTGACGATACAGGTCATTTTCTGGCCGACGAATTGCTCTAAATCCTCGATGCGGTACAGCGCGACCTGGCTGATCGGAATAAACCCGCGGATGCGATTCACCTCGACTTCGAGGCCTCCCTTGTTGTGACCGGTCACTCGCGCATCAACCGCAATGCCTTCGTTGATGTCGGACCAATCACCGATGTCGATCGCGCCGCCCGACGGCGAGACGTCGTACAGTCCTTCGTCGGCGTTGAAGCGGCCCACGACCACGTCGAGCACCGTCCCCGGCTCGGGCCAGGTGTCGGCGAAGTGTTTGACGGCAAGCGCCCCTTGGTTCATCCCAGGCAGCTCGACAAAGATGTTGTCGCGGTGAATTCGCATCACGCGCGCCTTCACGCTGCACGTCCGGCTCCAACGCCTGGGCCGCGGCGGTGTTGCGTTCGTCGCCCGCGAGCACCTCATCGAGCGACAGATCGCCGAGCGATTCGGCCAGCTCAGCTTCCAGCTCCGGCGGCAGCGCCGCGCGGAGATTCGGCGGCTCGATTCTCGCGCCGGGCCGCGGCTCGAATTCGAGCTTCCGCTTGCCGCGCTGCTCCGACTTTGGCCGGAATTGCGGTGTGGGAAGCGAGACCTCTTCGACTTCGGACTCCGTGACCGGTTCCGCTTCGGCGGCGTCTTCGGTCCTCGTCGCCCCCTGGTCGTTATCTCTCGCTTGGTCCGGGGGCTTTTTGGCTAGTTCCTCCCGGAGAGGCCGCGGCTCTTCGGTCTTGAAGATAGTTTGTGTTCGCGGAGCGATCTTCGGCGCCACGACGCCGGCTCGCTGCGTTCCGATCTTGATGCTTCGCCGCTGCGCGCGGACGATTCGACAGAATCCGCCGACTCTTGCTCCGTCGGCGAAGCAGTTCCTTCGCCCGACACATCCGTTGCGACAGGCTGCGGTATCGCGCTCGGCCGCTTTTGATCGGGAATCGATTCGCCCTCGGGCGCCTGCTCAGAATTCTCCACCGACATATAAACGCTCTGCCTTACGCTCAAGCGACAAGGATGGGTCCGACGGACGGTTACGCACCTGACCGGAAAACCTCTCAATGTACGCCGCCGTTGGTGTACCGTCCAGCGACCGCCACGCAAGCGAATTAGAGCTCTTTATCGCGTTGCTTGTACAACTGCCGAAAGATCCTCGAACATTTTCGGCAGTCGATCCCCCAATCGCTGAGCGAGCGCCCTGCGCCTTCTCCCAATAAGGTATGGCCTTCACCAGGGCGAGTTTGCCGCGTGGCGTCAGTTCGACCACTCTCGATCGGCCGCGCGCGGTCGCCAGCCGTAACAAACCCTGCTGCGCCAAGGGACGCAGATTTCGCGCCAACGTCGAGCGGTCCATGATCAGCTCCCGCGCGAACTGCGCGGCGCCGCATTCCAGAACATAAGCCGCGATCAGGATCACCAGTTGCGTCGATCGCAAACCGGTTGGCGCCAGGGCCTGATCGAACATCTGCGTGACCGATCGAGACGCCTTCCGAAAGTTGAAGCAGTGCACATGCGCGCAATCTCTGCGCACTGATCGCGATCGAGTTCCACAGTCTTGCGGGCCATTCACCTTACGGTACCTGTGGAATTGCGCATCGACAAGGCGTGATGCGGCGGCGCGACGCGCGTCAATTCAGATTCTGATTTGGGTTTTGAGAAATCGAAAACGCGGCGTTGATGAGTCGAAAGACGCGCCGGTGCTTCAGCACAAGAAAGCGAAGGGCCGGCCGCGCTTGGTCAATCCGCCAAGCGCGGCGGTGCGTCGTCGCGGTGCGTCCTCGTGGAGCATTAGGCGTGGTATCGCACCGACAGCGACGTGGCCCTTCGCGGAACGTCGATGAACGGGAGTCGCAATGTTTGCGGCAAAGCTTGGCCCGCTTCCGCAAACGTTGTATTTCCCATGCATATACAACGCGTTCAATGTAGCCGCTGCGTCCGGCTTGTCAAACCTTTGGAATACTGGCTTTACCGCAGACCGTCGCGCCACCGCGAAGCGCCAGTTCCTTGACGCCTTTCAGATCCAACTTGCCGGTTCCCAGCAAAGGAATGTTCTCGACTTCGACAAAGCTGTCCGGCGAAGGAATCCATAGATTCGGTAGTCCGTTTGCAGCCAACTCGCGGCAAAGCTGATCGGGCGAGCGATCCAACCCCGTGTGCAGCACTACCAATCGCTCTCCCTTCCGCTCATCGGGGACCGCGGTCACGACGATTTTCAATTCGTCTTCGCCGCCGACCAGCCGCTGCAAAATCTCCTCCACTTTGAGATGCGGCACCATCTCGCCGCCGATCTTCGAAAACCGGCTCTCGCGTCCGGTGATCTGAATAAATCCGTCGGGATGCAGAATCGCGATGTCGCCCGTCGTGTACCAGCCGTCGCGGATCACGTCGGCAGTTAACTTCGGCAGGTGCAGATAGCCTTTCATCACGTTCGGCCCGCGAATCAGCAGCATGCCCGATTGTCCCGTCGCGAGCACCGTGCCGGTTTCGGGGTGAACGACTTTTGCCTCGACGCCTGGCAGCGGCCGACCGACCGTGCCTTCGCGAACGCCGCTATTGTCGCCGCGCGGGCTGCGGCTGGCGGGTATGTTGACCGAGACGACCGGCGACAGCTCCGTGCATCCGTAGCCTTCGATCGGACGCACGCCAATCTGTTTTTCAAACGCGTCCACCAGGTCGCTCGGTAATTTCTCCGCGCCGGCGACGACAACATCGAGGGTCTTCAGGTCTTCCTTGTCACATCGCTTCAGGTACGTGCGCAAAAATGTCGGCGTCGAAAAGAACACCGTACCCTTGTACTTGCCAATCAGCTTACCCACCTGCTGCGCATCGAGTGGGCTGAAGTGGTATGCGCCCGCCGCCTCGAGCGCGAGCACCAGCCACATCGAGGCCGTGTAACCGAACGAGTGGAAGAACGGCAGGATGCCCACGGCCACATCCTCAGCGGTGATGCGAAAAACTTCGTTCACCGCGTCAATGTTCGAGCCCACGTTGGCTTGCGTCAGCATCACGCCCTTCGGTTCGCCGGTCGAGCCACTGGTAAAGATTACCGTAAGCACGTCGTCGGGCTTCACGTCGAGCAGTCCGAGCCGCCGCTCGAGTATGGGCAGCGGCATCAAACGCGATTGAAACGCCGCCGCGAATTTGTCGCCAAGCGTAACGCGTCTCCTTGAAGTCTTCTAGGTACACCAATTCCGCGTTCACTTGCAGTTTCATCCGCTCCATGAATTTGCGGCTCGTCAGCACATGCCGGATGTTGCACTGGCGAATGCAGCTATCCATGATGGTCGGCGACACCGTGTAGTTCAGGTTCACCGCGATCCGCCGCATTAGCGACACGGCGGCATTTGCCAACACCCCGCCGGCCGACGGCGGCAATAGCAGTCCAACGTATTGCTCGTCATCGGCGAGCACGTGGCGCGCGAGCAACCGGCGGAGGATCAGCGTGCGCAAAAGCACGTCGTTGCCGCTCAGTTCCGTGCCCGTCGAGTCGGCCACCTTCAGCCGCTTTCCCGCACGGCGGCAAGCGCAGCATTTGCCGCGGCAGGATCATCTTCGGCTCCGACGCTGGCATGGCGATTTCCTCGGCGTTACCTATCTACGCGCAATCCCCTTTGATGAATTAGAGCGGCCGCTTCGCGGCTAAACAACGCGACTATTGGCCGTCAGCGCACGTCCGCCTTGCGTTGGCCGCGCGATCGCGCTACCATCCGCGTTCTTCAGATTCCCCGAAAGGATCACACTCATGGGCCGCCTCGCAACTTTCATCTTCGGAATCCTGGTCGGCGGCGGCCTGATCTATGGCGCGCTCACGCATCACCTGTTGCGTTCATCGGCGGGCTGGGAACTCGTCCCCAAGGCCAATGCCACGTTCGACAACAGTTATCTCGATGTCCGCAGCTTCACGCTCGCCGACTGGGCGGAACATCGCGAGCTGGTTGCCGCGATCGTCGCTGCAAAGAAAGAACACATCTTGGGCGAATCGGCCGGGGCCAGCATCGAGCAAGGCGTGACGCAAATGCTCGACGAATTCCGCAAATAAGCTCGCGCCGTGCGGCGATGGGACGATCGCTCGGTCGTTGGACGGTCTGCAGCCCAATCGCTAAACTCTAGCGTTCGCTTGGGGTTACGCCTCGTCGAACTGCTCTCCGTCACTCCTGCCGCTCCTTCGTATTTGCGCAGATGCCCCGTTATAACCCCGCCCAGATCGAACCCAAGTGGCAATCCTACTGGGAGCAACACCGCACGTTCGCCGCGCCGCGCCTGCCGACAGGTGAAAAGCGCTATCTGCTCGATATGTTCCCCTACCCCAGCGGCGACGGACTGCACGTAGGCCACCCTGAGGGTTACACCGCGACCGACATCATCGCCCGCTTCGAGCGAATGCGCGGCCGATCGGTGCTCCACCCGATGGGTTTTGACGCGTTTGGCCTGCCGGCGGAAGAAGCGGCGATCACTCGCGGCATCCCGCCGCGTGTCTCGACCGAGCGGAACATCGCCAACTTCACGCGGCAGTTGAAGATCCTCGGCTTCAGCTACGACTGGGACCGTTCGCTGGCGACCACCGACCCGGAGTACTTTCGCTGGACGCAGTGGATCTTCCTCGAACTGTTTGATAGCTGGTTTGATGCCACGCACGAGTCGACCGATACAACGGGGAACAAGCATCGCGGCCGCGGCCGGCCGATCAGCGAGCTTCCTATCCCCGCCGACGTCAAACGCGCCGGCGACGACGCCGTGCGGCGCTATCAAGACGAACATCGCCTGGCCTACCTCAGCGAAGCGCCGGTGAACTGGTGCCCTGCGCTTGGGCACGGTGCTCGCCAACGAGGAGGTCGTCGGCGGCGTCAGCGAGCGCGGCGGCCACCCCGTCGTGCGCATCCCGCTCAAGCAATGGATGCTCCGAATCACCTCGTATGCTGACCGCCTGGAAAACGATCTGGAGCTGGTCGATTGGCCGTCGAGCATCAAGAAGCTGCAAAAAGATTGGATCGGCCGCAGCACCGGCGCCGAGGTCGATTTCTTCATCGGCCCCAAACAGCGATTTTCCGTGTGGAAGGCTGAGCGAAGCAAAGCCGGTTATCCTCGTAAGCCGGCCGACGATGTGCTGCGAATCTACACGACGCGCCCCGACACGCTTTTTGGCGCGACGTACATGGTGATTGCGCCGAGCATCCGTTCGTCGATCGCTTGGCGACGCCGGATCACGCAGCCGCCGTGAAGAAATACTGCCAGGAAGCCGCGAGCAAAAGCGACCTCGACCGCACCGATCTGGCGAAGAAGAAAACCGGCGTCTTCACCGGCAGCTATGCCATCAACCCGGTGAACGCTGAGCCGATTCCGATCTGGGTCGCCGATTACGTGCTCATTAGCTACGGCACCGGCGCGATCATGGCCGTGCCGGCGCACGACGAGCGGGATTTCGAATTCGCTCGGCAATTCGGACTGCCAATCACCGCAGTGGTCGATCCGGGCGATGCACTTTCGCGGAGCGAGTGTGAAGAAGTCTTGGCAGGCAAGCGCCGTTTCGCCGGCGACGGCAAGGCCGTGAACTCGGCCGTCTATGACGGTCTTTCGACAGCCGAATTCAAGAAGCGGATCACCGCGATGTTGACCAAGGATGGCGTTGGCAGAGACGCCGTCAACTACAAGCTCCGCGACTGGCTCTTCAGCCGCCAGCGCTTCTGGGGCGAGCCGTTTCCGATCCTGCACGAGCTGGACAAGAACAATCAGCCGACCGGCGCGCTTGCGCGGTTCCATCGGAGCAATTGCCCGTTAATCTGCCCGAGCTCAGCGACTTCAAGCCACATGGCCGCCCTGAGCCCCCGCTCGAAAAAGCCCCAGCCGAGTGGCTCTACGTCGAGCTCGACGGCCGCCGCTACAAGCGCGAGACCAACACCATGCCGCAATGGGCGGGCTCGTGCTGGTACTACCTCCGCTATCTCGACAACAAGAACGACAATTGGCTTGTCGATGCACAAATCGAGCACGCCTGGATGCCGGTCGATCTTTATGTAGGCGGAGCAGAGCATGCCGTTCTGCATCTGCTTTATTCTCGATTCTGGCATAAGGTGCTGTTCGATCGCGGCCACGTCAGCACACCCGAGCCGTTCATGAAGCTCGTCAACCAGGGCATGATCCTCGGCGAGATGGAATTCACGGGCTATCGCAAGGAGGAAGGCGGCTATTTAAGCGCGGCCGAGGTCCGCTACGACGAGAACAACCAGCCGGTCAACAAAAAGACCGGCGGCAAAGTTGCCGCAGTCCGCGTGCCGGCCGACCAGGTTGAAAAACAAGGCGACGTGTTCGTGCTCTCTCAAAGCCCCGCGATCCGCGTCGATAGCCGCGCCTACAAGATGAGCAAGAGCCGCGGCAATGTGGTCAACCCCGATGAAGTGGTCAAGGACTACGGCGCCGACTCGCTGCGGTTGTATGAGATGTTCATGGGCCCGTTGGAAGCGACAAAACCCTGGAGCATGACCGGCGTCAACGGCGTTCGCGGCTTCCTCGACCGCGTGTGGCGGATGATCGTCTCCGAAAAGAGTGAAACGCCTGGAGCTCAATCCGGCCGTGCAAAACGTCGAGCCAACGGCCGAGCAAAACCGAGTGCTTCACAAAACGATCGCCACCGTCACGCGCGACATCGAGACGATGTCGTTCAATACCGCGATCGCCAAGATGATGGAGTTCACCAATTTCTTCACCAAGGAGGACAAGCGGCCACGGCGCGTGATGGAGCAGCTCGTGCTTTTGGTCGCCCCGTTCGCTCCGCATCTCGCCGAGGAGTTGTGGCAATTGCTCGGCCACAAGCAAACCCTCGCCTACGAGCCGTGGCCGGTGGCTGAAGCCGCCTTCCTCAAGGAAGACACCGTCGAAGTGCCGGTGCAGGTCAACGGCAAGCTCCGCGGCAAGGTCGTCGTCACTGCCGACGCCGACGCAGTTGCCATCGAACAAGCCGCCCGCGCCGATGAAAAAATCGCCGAATTGCTCGGCGGCAAAACAGTCGCTAAGGTGATCGTCGTTCCGGGCAAGCTGGTCAACTTTGTTGTGAAATAGGACACGCAATGCGACAACGTCCTCGCGTTGGTTCTCGGCGGCGGGCGCGGCACGCGGCTATATCCGCTCACGAAATACCGCTCCAAGCCGGCAGTCCCGCTGGCCGGCAAGTACCGCCTGATCGACATCCCGCTCTCCAACTGCATCAACGCCGGCATCAACCGCATGTATGTGCTCACGCAGTTCAACTCCGTGAGCCTGCATCGTCACATCCGCCGCACCTACACGTTCGACGTTTACAGCGGCGGCTTTGTCGAAATCCTCGCCGCGCAGCAGACCATCGAAAGCTCCGACTGGTACCAGGGCACCGCCGACGCCGTCCGGCAGAACGCACGCTATCTTCAGCAATCCGACATCGACTACGTGCTGATCCTCTCCGGCGATCAGCTCTATCGCATGAACTACGCGGACATGCTTCGCACCCACCAAGAGGCCGACGCCGATGTAACGATCGGCGCCATGCCGGTCGCGCGAGAAGCCGCACACGCCTTCGGCATCATGCGCGTCAGCGACACCGGCCGCGTTCAGGGTTTCCTCGAAAAACCCAAGACGGCGCAGGAAATGGACATGGTCAAGACCGCCCCGGAGTGGATCGACGCGCACGGAATCCACAGCCGCGGCCGCGACTTGTTGGCGAGCATGGGCATCTACCTGTTCAACCGCGAGACGCTGCTCGACGTGCTCACCAAGACCGACTACCACGACTTCGGCAAGGAGGTCTTCCCGGCGTCGATCCGCACTCGCCATGTGCAGATGCACCTCTTCGACGGCTATTGGGAAGACATCGGCACGATCAAGTCGTTCTTCGAATGCAACCTGGCGCTGGCCGCCAATGATCCGCCGTTCGCGCTGGCCAATGCCGAGGCGCCGATCTACACGCGAGCCCGCTTCCTGCCTCCGTCGAAGTTCGACGGCGCGATGGTCACGGGCTGCCTGATCAGCGACGGCTGTGAAATCGAACCGGGCGCGGTCATCGAAAACAGCGTGATCGGCCTGCGCTGCAAGATCGGCAATAACGTGACGATCAAGAACTCGGTGATCATGGGGTCCGACGAATACGAATCACCCGCGCAGGTCGCTCAGCACCGCGCCACCGGACAGCCCCCCTTGGGAATCAGCGACGGCTCTTACATCGACGGGGCGATCGTCGATAAGAACGTGCGCATGGGCAAGAACGTGCGGCTGGTCAACGAGAAGAAGATCGACAACACGCCCGAGGAAGCTGGCGTCTCCATCCGCGACGGAATCGTGTGCGTCGAAAAGGACGCCACGCTCGGCGACAATTTCCGCCTCTGACCAAGTTCGGGCGTTGTTCGCCTTACCTTCGCAGCGGATTTCGAAATGCCAGGCCGTGGTCGCTGGCGGCCTCGATAGGTACTTTGCTCGGTGCGGCGGCTTTCGCTGTCGCTACCTCGGCGTCTGACGACGCACCGCTCGATTGCATCTCCTGGTATTGCGCTCGCGCCGGTCTCTCGCGAGCGCAGCGGATTCGCGGGCACCAGTTCACTCTCCCAAGTGTTCTTGATTGTCGGACGCAATGCCAGCGTCCCGGCCGACGCCCGCGCCACACGGTCGTCATACTGGTCCACAATCGCCGAGGCATGGCGAACACTCCCCCGGGTGTCGGCGCTTGTGCTACGAAACGCCGATCCGGCCCGTGGCTGCTCGGCTGGCGCTCTTAAGTTCACCGGTTTTGACGACCGCGCCGGCCTCGTGCCTTGCCAGGGAGATGGATCGGGAGTGGCTGCCGACGGATCGATGTCCACCGGCCTGTTCGCCACTTTCGGTTCGACACGCACCGAGGGCAACGCGCGATCTTCGAGTTCGTCATCGTGTCCCGCCGCTTCGGTGCGCACTGCGTCAATCAGCGAGGCCTGCCGTTCCATCGACCGCGACGCAACCGGCGGCGTTCGCCGCGGAAGCCGATCATTGCGCGGAAACTGGGGCGACCGCTCCCGGTCCGATCGAGGTGGTAGGTCGTCCAATTCCGGCGGCATCGCCGGCTCTCGCGGCTCAACCGGCAACGTTGGCGATGTGCTCGGGTCGCTCGGTTCACGGTCGGGCACCCCGCCATCCAGCTCGCGGCTGGGCGGCGCTCTGCGCGGTTGTCCAGGCATTCCCTGCCGCCCTGGGATTTCCGTTTCGACATCCGACTTCGGAATATCGACCGTCGGCGGCGAGATTCCTTCCCGTACGCCGCGCTGCGCCGGCGCCGGCGGCACGATCGGCCACTTGCGCCACCGCGTGGGATAAAACCCGTTGGTAACGCGAGCCGGAATACACACGCCATCAATGCACTGCACGTCCGCATGCGGTGGGCCGATCATCAGGTCGCCGTCGTGCGGAGGCAGCACCACGTCGGCCTGCACGTCCAACAAGCTGGCGACGACCAATGCCGAACATACGCTGGCAATGACTTTGTTTCCGACCATTACTTTCATCCCTTTTCGTCTCGTGCGAGTAACGCGCGGCTTGCGGTCATTCGGCTTCGGTTAGAAACCACCCTGATTGTTAAACCCACCAGGGAACCGCTGGTAAGTTTGAACGGTATTGGCCCCCAACAGAGCCGTTCCGAGGATTCGCTCAAACGGAGCAGTCAACTTGGCAATTGCGCTGTCCAGAGCAATGAAGTGATCCTCTTCCACGAAGATTCGGTCGCCCGGCAGAATCTGATAGTTCGTTCCCGTGCCGCCGGCCCTGGCAATGTCGTCCCATTTACATGGCAGAATCTGAAAGCACTCTCCGCTCGGCGCAGGCCGCGCGATCCAGATATTCTTGCTCGACAGCCGCGACAGCCCGTTAATATTGCTGATCGCGTCCAGCACTGTTTCGTTGCCTGTCACGGGGAATCGCTGCACGTTGTCACCGAAGCCAGCGCCCTCGGTGATCACGTAGTACACTTTGCTCCCGTAAGTAAAAACTTCCAGCGAAATCCGCGGTTCCTCCAGGAACTGCGAGAGGTGCCGTTCAATTTCGGCGCGCCCTTCGTCGATCGTGAGGCCGGTGATGTACACCGTGCCGTAGGTGCCCAGATTAATGGTGCCGTCGGGTCCAACAGTATGCTGGCCGGTGATCGATTGGACGCCCGCCGCCTCGGCCAGCGTGAGCGAAACCTGCGGCTGCCGAAGCGTACGACTCAAGTGCTCCTGGACGGCATCACGCGCCTCATCCAGCGAAGAGTCGGCAACCCGAACTTTGCCGTAGCCAGGACCCAGGTTGACGTATCCACCCGGCTCCACAAAGAAGAAGCCGCGTATCGGTTGATCGACCGGCGTACCCTCGACCTCGATCTGCAATGCGTCTAAAGCGCGGATCCGATAGGGCGATTTGGGCACCACTCGCAGCGCTTCGATCGTTAGCACGTCGGGCGGCTCGATGACGTAATCGGGCAGGGCCACCTTGTCGAGCTCGCGCCGAACGGGCCGCTGTTCACCCGGCATTCCGTGAATGAAGGCGTGCTCGCTGGGTGGGCGGTGCGGTAAGGCGTTTTGTGCGCATCCGGAACTGATCACGATCATCACCGCTGGCAACAGGGTTCCCCATCGCACGGCCGTGTTGTGGTTCCGGTTGAGCATGTTCAGACCTTAAGTGGCGGTATGCCGCGCGTTGCGCGGCAACAGACGGATTAGTCTCACTAATCGGCAAGGTCGCGCCCGTCGGTTGAATCGATTCGACCGTCATTTTTTGTCCGCACTACCTGACATTTGCAGATTACCCATCTTCACATTTCCAACCTGCCTGCCTTGGCTCGTTGACGCTCCACCCTGCTGAAATAGAATGGATCCTTAGCAGGTCGGGGCTGTTCTTCACTTCCCGGGTTTCGACGGCGGCTGGCTGGAGAATGCGGCGTCAACCACACCGCTATCCGCACCGCCAAGGCAAGACTCGGATCGTCGGGCGGTTCGTACCAGTCCGATCAAGTGCGTGATGGTCAGCCTTAATCCTTATCGCTCGGCAGGGCTTGCCGTGTTGGCATGGACAGGACGTCCGCATCGTGAGCGCTTTGCGGCACTCCTCACAAATGCCTCAAACGCTGGCGCTTTTCCAGTTGCTTCGTTTGCCCTGCACTCTTCCTTGCAGCGTTCGCTCAATCGATGAAAAGACTAAACATCAAGCTCGCGGTGTCGTTGGTCGTTGCGTTTCTGGTTATCGGAGTCAGCGTTCACGTGCTGCACGGCGTGCAAACCGATCGCAACGCCGGTGGACTGCTCGATCAGGCGCGCGAGGCCTACGACGGTGGGGACTACAAAGAGGCCATCAACAAGGCCGAGCGCGTATCTCAAACACCGAGTTGACGATCCGGAAGGTCAGACTCTATTGGCAAATGCTGCACACGCGATGGCAAAGCCGACCGAAGCCTCGCCGCGCCAAAAGCGTTTCGCCTACTTCGTTATGGAGAAAGCCGTGCGCGTTAGTCCCGAGGACTACGATCTGCGGCGGACATTGCTGCAATACCTGTATGACAATTACGCCTTCCGCGACGCATTGGACCACGCCAAGCTCCTTCAAGCAGCCGGTCGCGGCGATGTGGACGTTGACCTCATCGTGGCCAATTCGTATGCCCGGATGGGCGAGTTCGATAAAGCGATCGCGGCCTGCGAAAAGCTCACCGGCTACGATGTCGCCACTCGTGAATTTGACACTTCCAAGGCCACGGGCCCGAACGAAGTCGAAGCGTATGCGCTCCTGGCTGTGTTGCTGGACCAGAAGAGTGGCGACGAAGAAGCCGCCACCCAGGTGATCGAACAGTTGGTGGCCGCCAACGATCAATCGCACGAGGCTCAGCTTGAGTCGTTCAAATACTGGCGACAAAAGGGAAAGTTGGACAAGGCCAGGGAGGCGCTCGACAAGGCCTACGAACTTGCTCCGGACGCGGCCGATGTGCTGGTGTTTCGGTTCGAGTTGGCGTTTCTCGACAAGGAGCTTGACGCGGCCGAGAAGCTCTTGATCGCGGGAGTCGAAAAATACCCCAAGGACGAGCGCATGTACCGCGGCCTCGCTGCCGTGGCCGTTCGCCGTAAGCAGGTTCCCGAGGCGAAGAAGATCGTCGAACAAGGGCTTGAGCAGCTCCCCGAAAGTCATGAGTTGCTGGCCTTGCTCTTCGACTTTCAGCTCCAACTTCGCGACACCAAGAGCGCCAAGAAAACCATCGACCGATTGCGACTGGCAGGTTTCCAGGTTGCGCTGCTCGAACTCTTCGAGGGGCAGCACCTGATGGCCGAGCTGAACTACGCCGCGGCGATTCGCAAGTTCGAGCTGGCGCGCACCAAGTTGCAGCAGTCGCCCCAGCACCTCTCGCGGTTGGAAATCTTGTTGGCGCGGTGCAAGGAAGCGGTGGGCGAACATCGAATCGCACAAGAAATCTACCAAGGTATCAATGCACGCGGTGAAGGCAGCACGACCGGCAAGCTCGGCCTGGCCGGCGCCTTGTCTGCGTTCCGGCAAGGTCGATGACGCGTCGCAGCTGCTCGAAGGCGTGGCAACTCAGCTCGGCGACACCGTCATCGACTACCCCGAAGTTTGGGGCCAACTGATCCACGTCCGCGCCCTGCAACAGCTCAGGCTCGATGCCGCCAAGCGCGATTGGTCAAAGATCGATTCCTTGGTCGCAAGCCTCAAGGATACCGGCAAGCTCAGTGAACCGGGCAAGATGTTGCTCGATGCAGAGATCCTCACTCGCAAGAATCAGCTCGAGGACGCGCGCAACATGCTATTCGCCGCTTCAAAGCGATTCCCCACCGAGCCGCAAGTGTGGGCACGGCTGATTCTGCTCGAAAATCAGGTCAAGGGTCCGGAGCAAGCCCTGGATTTGTTCACGAACGTTCCCGACGAAATTCGCGATACCCTGAGCCTGCGGTTGGTCCGCGTGAATCTTGTCAGTCGCCTTCCCGGCACGGCGGCCAAGGAATCACTGATCGCGATGGAATCCGACACCAAGGGCCTCAAGCCCGACGAAGCCACCGCGCTCCGCCTGGCGCTTGCGCAGGAGCACCGTCGTCGTCGCGACTCGCCCGAGGCCAAGCGATTGCTCGAACAGGTGATGGCCGACCGAAAAGACGATCACATCAGCCGCTGGATGTATTTCGACATTGCGCGCGACGCATTCGACGCGGAAGCGATGCAACGCATGGCTCAGGAGTTTCGACAAATTCGCGGTGAGGACAGCGAGCAGGCGAAACTTGCCGACGCCGCCACGAAGGTGATCGGCGTGATCCAAGACCACCGCGATGAGATGAAGGACGTCCAGTCCAAGATCAACCTGACCGCTGCCGATAAGACCCGCCTGGCCGAGGCGCGTCGGATTCTCGAAGACCTGACCAAGAGCGCCGAAAACTGGCACGAGCCGCACCGGTACCTCGCCGATATCGAGGCCCTCGAAGAAAATCGCGACGAGGAAATCAAACACTTGCAGTCGGCAATGAGCAAAGGCCAGCTCGACAACGATCATGTCCGGCGGTTGTACCAACTGCTTTTTGCCGCTCAACGTTTTCCCGAGGCCGAGAAGGTGCAGGCGCTGCTGGCGGGCGCCAAAGGAGTCGGGCTCGAAAAAGCTCAGATCGAGGTGTTGCTGAACAACAAGAACACGAAGGAAGCCGCGGATTTGCTTGCGAAAATGAAGCCCGCGGAAGACGCGTCGGTTGAAGACCACCTG
The DNA here is from genome assembly GCA_963829655.1 of Pirellulales bacterium. Classification (GTDB taxonomy): domain Bacteria; phylum Planctomycetota; class Planctomycetia; order Pirellulales; family JALHPA01; genus JBBDYH01. Next base: position 796,096 of record CAWHJG010000002.1, on the reverse strand, counting down.
TGGTATGCCTACGCACAGCGGCGCGTCGGCGACCTCGACGCCGCCGCCAGTTCGCTGCGACTGGCGTTGCAAGCCGACGCCAAAATGGTCGATGCCTGGGTGATGCTCGTCGGCATTTTGGTTTCGCAGAAAAGGACCAACGATGCGTTGACGGTGATTGAAGAGGCCAAGCTCCGCGTCCCCGCCGCGGAGCGCGATTTGGTCATCGCCCAATGTTACGAGGTTGCCAACGACAAGAAGCGCGCCGAGCAGCATTATCTGGCGGCCGCCAAGGCGAAGCCGGACGACCTGACGACCAACAAGATGGTCGCCGGCTATTATTTGCGGCTCGGCGATTTCAAGAACGGGCAGCCGTATCTGGATGCAATCACCGCCCAAGCGAAGAACGCTAAGACCGACGAGGAGAAAGAGACCATTGCCTGGTCGCGCCGCGCCCGAGCCGTCGTGTTGGCAATGGACGGCTACTGGGACCAGTTCCAGGAGGCTGATCGGCTGCTGCGCGAGCAGGACATCAGCCAGGCCACCAACGACGATCTCTTGCTTCGCATTGGCCTGATGGCCAACCGCAAGGAGCCGGCCAGCATGCGCTCGGCCCTCGTGCTATTTGAGGAGCTGCAAACTCGCCAACCCCTGCAGCTCAACGAGCAGGTTGCGATGGCCCGTTTGTATGAGCGAACCGGCGAATGGAAAAAGGCACAAGACGCAATGGTGGGCGCTTTGGCTCAGCCCAGCATCGATCCACTCTATTACCTCCTGTACGCCGAAATGCTGATTCGCAATGGCGACGTGAATTCTGTGGAACGTTATTTGGATTTGTACGACAGAGTCAAAAAGGACGGCATGTCGATTGCGTTGCGCGCGACTGTCCGCGCCAAGCAGGAGCGCCCGCGGGAAGCAGCGGAAATACTGACGAAAGCGGTTGGTCCGCTGCCGGCAAAGCCCGAGCAGAAGAAGCAGGTCACCAACACCGCCGCTCTCATGGAAACGCTCGAGCTGCACGAGCACGCGGAAAAAATGTACCGCGAGCTGGCACGTCTCGATCGCGGCGAACGAAAGAATCTCGCGCGTACATCGGCACGCAGGGCAAGATCGACGAGGCGTTCGCCTTGCTCGATGAGCTGTCCAAGGAAATGCCGCCGCTCGAGGTCGTCTCCATCGGCTTGAACATCATGCGCGCCCGCCGCTCCGAGCTGAAGGAGCAACACTTTGCCATGCTCGGCCGCTGGTACAACGCGGCTCGGACTGCCGATCCCAATTCGCTGCAAGTCGAGATGCTAGTCGGCGATATCTGGGAAGTCCGCGGCCAGCTCGCCAAGGCCGAGGAGGTTTATCGCCGAGTCATCAACCGACCCGACGTGCAAGGTCCGATCCGCGCCATGGTGGCTAACAACCTGGCGTTTATCTTGAGCGCGCAACAGAAGGACCTGGAGGAGGCGCTCAAGCTCATTAACGAGTCGATGAACGTGCTTGGTCCCAACTCGGACCTGATCGATACCCGCGGCGTCGTTTATCTGGCGATGAACCGCCCAGCCGAGGCGATCGCAGATTTCAAGGACGCCGTGTTGGTGCCGACCGCCGCAAAGTGGGTTCACCTTGCCCTGGCGCAACATGCCGCCGGCGATAGCGCCGCGGCCCGAGAGTCACTCAAAAAAGCCGAAGACATGAATCTCAAGCGACACGACCTGTATTCCAGCGAGCACGAGCGCTACGATCGCATGATCCAGGAATTGGCTCAGTAGAACCGCCTCAACAACCACGCTTAATTTGGTACATTGACCGCTGTCGCGAACCACCGTTCACTTTGTTTTCCTCCGTTTTCCCGTTCGCCTTCACAGGAGTTTACACGTGTCGAATCCCGCATCCGAATCCTTGGCGCCCACCGCCGACCAGCAAGAGGGCCAAGGCGGCGCTCAACAGCAGCAGCGCGCTCCGCGCATTGAAGTTGACGATTCCAAAGCCGTGTCGTCATACTCGAATTTTTGCCGCGTCACCGGCACACCCGAGGAGCTGATCATCGATTTCGCCCTCAACCCCCAACCGATGGGCGTTCCCACCCAGCCGATTGCCATCACGCAGCGAATTGTGACCAACTACTACACCGCCAAGCGCATGCTGCACGCGCTTCAACTAACGATCCATCGCCACGAACAGGCGTTCGGCGTGCTTGAGATCGACATCAACAAACGCGTCGTCGGCGGCCGAAACCAATAACGTCGTTCGCCACGCTGCGATTTGACCACCAAGCCCGCCGGATCTCGGCGGGCTTTTGTCATTTCAATGCGTGTGTTGCCGTGAAAGAATCGTCATCGTTGCTGGAGCATTCTCGCCTTGGCCATCGCGTCTTCCGCCTCAGGGATCTTGCCCGCCCTCTGATACGTCACGCTCATTGCCGTAAAGCTGAACGGGTCATTCGGCTCAAGTTGGCACACGGTCAGCCCGTGCTTGATTGCTTCCTCGTGGCGCTTCAACCGCGTGTAGATCACCGCCAGGGCTGAATGCGCCAGTGCGTAGTTCGCATCCTGCTTCAATAAGTCCTGAAGTTTGGCGGCGGCTTCATCCAGCTTCCCGGCGTCCTTTAGTTTGTCGGCTTCGTCGTAAAATTCCTCGTTCGTCGGCATGCAAATCTCCGAGCTGGCAGTATTTATCGTTCTTATTCCAGGCACGCCACTGCATCGTGATTCAACGAGATCTGCGATGTGCTAGCAACGTTGATTTTGCGAAGGCGGCGCCGCTCTCAAGCGCAAAGGTTCTCGTAACTTACCATGCTTAAGGTCGGCGGCCTATCGCCTGCCGGAAATCCGCGCGTGGTCCGATCCACGCCGCCTATCCGCGTGAACTGCGGCCGAACGCAACGCCGATACAAACGAAGTCGGAAGCATGGGTTGCGCAACCGCTCAAAATCCAACGACGTCGCCGCCGCCTTCTGCCCGCCCGCCTCCCGCCGTGGTCCCGCTTCGCCGCTACTCATCCGCACCAGGAGTTCCGCCGGTGAATATCCATCCCTTGGCGATCGTCAGTCCGCAAGCGCAGCTTGGAAACCAGGTGACCATCGGACCGTTCGCCGTGATCGAGCCGGACGTCGTCATCTCGGACCGCTGCCGTATTGCGTCGCATGCGGTGATCAAAGACGGCACTGAACTCGGCGCCGACAACGAGGTCGGCGAAGCGGCGGTCCTCGGCGGCCATCCCCAACACCTCAAGAAACCCGCGCAATTGGGCCGGCTCGTCCTCGGTAACGGCAACACGATCCGCGAGCACGTCACGCTGCACCGCGCCATGCGTCCAGAGACCGCGACGACGATCGGCAATCACTGCATGATCATGGCCTCCGCGCACGTGGGCCACGATTGCAAGCTCGCCAACCACATCATTGTCGCTCATGGCGCGATGCTCGGCGGGCATGTGGTCGTCGAGGACCGCGCCCTCATTTCAGGCAACGTCGGCATTCACCAGTTCTGCCGAATCGGTCAGCTCGCCATCGTCGGCGGTCAGGCACGCGTCGTCCAGGACATCCCCCCCTACTTGATGGTCGATGGCCAGACCGGCTGCGCCGTCGGCTTGAATCTGATCGGGCTGCGCCGCGCCGGCTTCACCAGCGATCAGGTCGCCGAGCTCAAGCGCGCCTACCGCGTGATTTACCGCCGTGGATTGAGGTGGAGCGAAGTGCTCGAAACGCTGAAGACCGAGTTCGGAGCCGGACCGGCCGCGGCGTTTTCTGCGTTTCTATCGACGGGTTCTCGCGGATTTGTGCAAGAGCGCCGCATGCCGCCGGGGGCCACGCTGAAGCTTCGCGGGACGGCCGACAGCCAGGCGACCGACGAGGAGAGCCAGGACATTCTGCTTCCCGACCTGCGAGCGAAAGCCGGCTAGAGTCCGTCGAAGCGGACGGCTCAGCGCGCCGCTGCCACCTCATCCACCGGGATCGGCGGATCAATCGATCGTGCCTGAGCATAGACCGCGTTCCCGCCGGCGGCTCGCGCAAACCGAAGGATTGCTTCCGCTCGTTTCAATAGCGTCACCCAATCTTCGTTCGGTTCCACCGCTACCGCGGCCACGCTGAAGGTTGCACATTCCTCCGACGACGCATCTTTGGCGAGGTCCGAGCTTACAACCGCGTTGCGAAGCGCCTTGGCGTGTTGCAGCGCGGGCCTCAGCTCGGTGGAGCACAAGAGCACGCCGATCGATCGGCGGCCGTATACGCCGACAATCGCATTTTTTGGCAGCGCTCCGGCGGCAAAGCCCGGCAACGACGCGCCTGTGTGGTCCTGCCGCTGCTCGTCGTCTGAGTCATCATCGGATGGCCGGCGAAGCTCGGCGATCAAGACCACCCACGGCCCGTCGTGCTTGCGCCGCTCCTCCAGCCGCAAGCGAATCTGCTCGCAGAACGCCGGCCGGTCGTAAATCGTCGGTTCGCGGTCGTACAGCAAACGCTCGGGATCGTCGCCAGCGTGTGCTGCTCCCGTCGGCGACCGTTCCGCATCACTCGACTGCAACGTGGTCCGGTTGCGCCCGCACTTCTTCGAGTTGTACAGCGCTTCGTCGGCCCGCTTGACGAGCGTCGCCGGCTCGTCGCAGGCAATAGTCATTCCCACTCCGATGCTCACGGTTGCATTTACGCATGCTCCGCCAAACACCACGCGGGCTTCCTCCACGGTCTCTCGGATTCGCTCGGCCACAATGTACGCTTCGTCGAGCATGGTCTTTGGCAACAGCACGGCGAATTCCTCGCCCCCCCAACGAGCGCACAGATCGACTTCGCGGACGCTGCGGTTGATCGAACGCGCGATGTTCTGCAACACAGCGTCGCCGGCCGGGTGGCCGTGCTGATCGTTCAGTTGCTTGAAGCGATCGATGTCCAACAACATCAGGCAGAATGGGTCTTCAAATCGCCGCCAGTTCGCAAAACAGCGGCCCAGCTCGTGATCGAAGGCCCGTCGGTTGGCGATCCCCGTCAAGGCGTCGGTGTTGGCTTCGCGGAACTGCCGCTCCAACTCGGTGGCTTGATCTTGAATCACCGTCTGAGCGCTGGCGAGCTGGCCTTGCAGCCACGTGTTGGCTTCGAGGATGCTCTTGACCGCGCGGCGAACCGTCACGTTCTGCGGCCCGTTGTCCAGGCCGAGCTTGGCGAGGGCTTCGCCGACCGCTTCGATCTTCGCATGGTGGCTGCCGACATCCTTGTGCAGCCCGACGCTCACCTGGCAAAACGAGGCGAGCACTTCCTGCGCTTTGTCGATGTCGAGCCCGCCGGAGGAGTCGGCGACATACGGCTCGATCGCGGCGAGGCCGTCCGGCGACGCGTTCGCCTGGCGCGGCGGCGCGGCGCGCACTGCGGCAAAACCACCAGCCGAGCGTGATGCCCAGCGGCAGGTTCACCACCGTGATCAGCCACCAGACAATGGTAAACGCTTCAAACATTTCGACGGCATGTCCCAATCGACGTTCCGCCCTAATGTAAACGCGACGATTACAGGTCGAAAAAGTTTAGCTTGCGGCGTTAACGGCCGATTCGGCAAGACGTTGCGCGCGTGCCATTACATCCGTGCCACATTGCCGAGAGCGGCACGATTTGTGTCCGCTTGTAACGGTCGTTCCGATAAGACTGCGTTCGGGCATCCGGGCGCGAAACGTGGCGCCAATTTGAGCGGCTGTGTTTTGCGAATCAAAACGCGGCGGCGCAGCGCGCGGGCGACTATTGCGGCAAGCTGGTTGGAACTCCGGCGGGCGACATGATGCTCGACAACGATTGTTCGAGCGCGCGACGCGCGCTTCCACGCCCGCGAGGCGGGCCTTGGTTTCCGAACTCTCGTCAACGTACGTCGTTCTGCCGCCGAAGCTAAAGCAGCCGGTCGTCGAGATGAGCAGGCTGGCGGCGATGAGAACGCACGGTGCGACGCGACGATTTGGAAACATCCTGATTCCTCGCGAGGACTCGCGCCTGCTGGCTAGATAAGATCAAAAAGACCCGAAATGTTCGTCGAACGACGGAAATCAGTCAAGGTCACAGTTTGTTGGGCGCGTGTGTTTTGCGCAGCATGCTCGTACCGCGCTCTCAAAGTCGGGAAGCCACGGCCAGGTGCAGCAAGCGTTGCAAATCCAAGCGTGCCAATTGTCCGAACGTCCGCAACGGACCACTGACAACGGACCACTGACAATCACTTGCAATACGACAGCGTCAGCAGGGCGTAGCCCGTGACAAGGTTGGCGTCGGACTCCAGCCAGCGGTTGTTCTTGTTGACCCACGAGCCGTCCTCGTTCTGCCGCTCGGCGAGCGCCGCGACGATTTCGGCACGCCAATCGTGCGCCGCGCCTTGGTCGTCTTCAAACGTGTCCTTACCCATCGCCGCCAGACACTTGGCCATCGTGTGGTAGTAGTAGTAGAGACCCTGGTCGCCGAGGCCCGGGTTGGCGGCAACGCTGTAGTTTTTCTTTAGCCACTGGTGTGCGGCCTTCACGCGCTGATCGTCGGGCTTGAGGCCCGCATAGATCATGCTCTTCAAGCCGGCGTAGCTCATCGAGCCGTAACTGCGCAGCGCGTTCGGCGGATCGCCCGCCTGGTTGGCAAAGCTCTCGCCGCCGTTGGCCGGTGTGTAATAAAAACCGCCGTCGTTGATCTTGGCGGCAAACGGCGTCGTGTTGTGTTCGCTCTCCAGGTTTTGCGCGAGACACGAACACCAGCGCCGCCTGCACCGCCGGATCGTCGGGCCCGTTGCCGGCAGCGACGAGCGCGTCCATGAGGAACGACGTGTTCGACAGGTCGGGCCGTCCCTTGCGGCCGTAGCCCGCGCCGCCGTAGTTGAAGTGCGACTTGTCGGCGCCCTCGCCGGCATCCCACTGCAAGTTCTTTATAAACCGATCGGCGTCCTTGATGATCTTGTCATAGCGGCCGTCGGCGTTGGCTTCCTTGAAGCACACGATTGCGATGCTGGTCTCGTAGTTCTTGTGCGTCGATTCTGCCGTGTAGATGCCGCCGTCTTCGCGCACCAAGCCTTCGAGGAACTTCAGGCTCTTGGCCACGGCCGGATCGTTCGGCCCGCGGCCGCTTCGCAACAAGGCGGTAGCGCAAATCGATGTCAGGCCGCTGCCCGCTTGCTTGCTGAACGAGCCGTCGCTGGCCTGCCCCTTGGTGAGCAGGTACTGAACGCCGCGATCAACCAGTTGCTGTCGAAGGCGCGTCGTCTCGGGCTTGGTGTCGGCGCTTTCGAGCTGGCGAATCGCAACGACAACCACGGCGGCGGCAAGCAACAAGCTGAGCGTGCGGCGGGGCATGGGCCAAACTCCTCTTTTGATGTTCCGGAAGGCGGGCGCCGAAAACTGGCGGGCAACCGAAGCTAGCCGAATTATACGTTCCGGCGGCCGAACGACATACCGAATCACGGAACGATCGCCAGGATTTCGTCCTCGCTCATGATCAACAATTCCTCGTTGTTCACGGCGACCTTGACTCCAGAGTATCTGGAAAACAGAACTCGATCCCCCTCGCGAACCTGATTGGCGACGAGCGAACCATCGGCCAATCGCCGGCCGTCTCCGACCGAGAGCACACGCCCATGCTGGGCCGATTCCTTCACCGCCGCGGGAAGCACGATGCCAGGCCGTGTTGAGTTTGGCGGATCGATGCGCCGCACCACCACGTGGTCGCCAAGCGGGATGACCTTCACGGAAAGAATGCTCCCAAGGTGCGGTTCAACGCGGGCGTATTGTCGCACCGCGCCCTGGGCCGACGCAAGCACGATACGGTAGACGCGGAAAGCCACTCAGCCTTGCACCGCCAGGACGATCAAGAACGCCAGCCAGGCCAGAAATGCCCCAGCCGCCACCGCCAACAGCGCTCGCCGCCAGACCGTCGCCGCCGGCCGTTCGAACGCAGAGAGTTGCTCGCGCTTTGCGGTGGATACGTCCGCGTTAGAGCGCGGCGTAGACTCGCTTGCAGCCGGGCGGTTGGCGCGTTTAGGCATTGCCTTTTTGCGGATGCGTAATTCGGAACTCGCGCACCAGACCCTCATCGAAGTCAAACACGTCGTCAAAATCCTCGCGACGATCGTTGCTGGTCTTCTTCATCTGTTTGATTTCGATCAGGTTGAAAACGATGTTGCCGAAATCACCGGTGTTATGAACCCCCCAACTGTTGAGCACGTTCTTGGCCAGATATCCGTATTGCTCCAGCGCGTAGCGGCGAATCGCCTCGCAAAGCTCCTGGCCGCTCAAGTGCCGCTCGGGTCGCTTCTCGGCGCGTTCGGCCGGCGCCGGCGGAACACCCTCGTCGGTAGGCTGATTCTTCCCCAGCTTGAGCACTTCGTGCGCGTAATTGAGCGCCTCGAATACAAACACGTAGGCGTCGAACTTGTAGCGCCGGTCCTTGTGGAGTAATCGCGAAATGGGATGTGTCGGATCAGTCATCGTCATGAATTATGCAACTGCTTGTTCTGGCTGCTCCCCTATTCCCTACGCCCTACTCTCTCCCGACTCTTCCTGCACCGCCTCATCCTTCGGCTCACTGCCCCGCTTCAGTACCGTAACCACCTCGCTCGCGGGCACCAGCACGCGGCGATGGTCTTCCGTCTCCACGAGCAACTGCTGCGCGAGTATCTCGTGCGCTAACACGCGGCAGCGGCCGCGCGACGTGATTATATCGGAACCCAGCGGCGGCAACTCCTTCTGAAGCTGCTCGTACGTGTCGTATTCGTACCGCAGGCAGCACTTCAACCGCCCGCACCGCCCGGAAATCTTCGTCGGGTCCAACGTGGCCTTCTGGAGCTTGGCCATCTTCATCGAGACCGGCGGCATCTCGCTCAGATGGGTGTTGCAGCAGACTGGCTTGCCGCAGTCGCCGTAGTCGGCCAACAGCTTGGCCTCGTCGCGGCTGCCGATCTGCCGCATTTCGATCCGCGTCTGAAACTCGCCGGCCAGCCGCTTGACCAGCTCGCGGAAATCGACGCGGTTCTCCGCCAGATAAAAGACCACGATTCGCTCACCGCCAAACACGTGCTCGACGTCCACCAACTGCATCGGCATTTCCAGCTCGGCCACATGCTTTTGGCACGTATGGAACTCGTCGCGCTGCCGAGCCAGGATTCGCGACAGCTCCAGGCTGTCGGCCGGCGTCATTTCGCGGAGCACCTGCCCTTGTCCTGCGTTCTTTACGTACTCGACCGCCTCGGCAGTCGCCTCGCAGAGCACGACCCCCGCCTCTAATCCTCGGTCGGTGCGTGCGATCACCTGCGTGCCGCGCGAGAACGTGGTATTCTCCCGCGCGCTCATCACGCCCAAGGCGCGCATCACCCCATGACGAACAACGTATTTCGGCATCGAACGCTTATGGAAAATCCGCCGCGGCGGACTTGCGACCGCAAAAACTGTGGAAAACTACTCGAGGGCGAGTATAGCCCGGCGTGCGGCGGCGTGAAAGAGCGGTCGGCGTGACGCCCGGGTGGCTGAGTTTTGCAGCCGCAACCGTTGCAAGCCGGCATACGGCGTTAAGCGCTGCCGATGAGAACGCGCTGGCCTTCCTAGCAAAACACGGCAGTGCGCTGGTAAGGCTCACGCGTCTTACTGCTTCGTGTTCTCTTTCTCGCGATCCGCCAGATGCACCGGCTCGCCGCCGGGGTGATACGTCCGCAGCGCCTCGCGCTCGATTTCGCTCCAGTCGAACAGCTCGCGCTTGAACTTGCGGTCCGCCAGAAGCTGAGCCTGGTCGAAGAAGTGCCGCGATCCCGGGTCGCCGCTCTGGCCGAAGTGCAGGACCGTGTGCCCTTCGACGCGGTCGCCAAACTCGTACACGCCCATGTACGTCGCCCCGATCAGCCCATAGCGGTTCTTGAGCGTCTTCACGAAAGGAATCTTCATGCTCGGCGAATAGTATTGCGTGAAGACCACGCCCATCGGCCCGTGTCCGCCGACATTCGGGAGACTTGGCCGCGCGTCGTCGTACGGCAACTCCAAGAGATCGCCGACGTTCTCCTTGCGCTGGGCGCGATACACATCACCATAAGGCACCTTCCAGTCGCCGTACGTGCTTCGCAGGCCCGCCGCCGCCTTGACCAGCGCCGATAATTGAGCCGCATCGTCGACCGCATAGTGCGGCTTCATCACTTCGCCGGGGTACCCGATGCCAAACAACTCCTCGTACCACGCGGTGCAGAGCGTGGCGGCGGTCGAGTCCGCCGTGATTCGACAATCCCAGTCGAGCAGGTGTGCGAGCAATGACTCAGCCTGCTTTGCGATTAGCGGCGACTTGGGTTTGATCGCTTTAAGCTTCTCCGCATACTTCGGCAGCTCCTGCTTCGGCCAGAGCAGCGTCGTATCGTAGGCGGCCACCGCGAGATCATCGAGCGTCAGGCCGTACATCTCGCGCAGCATCTCGCGCGACCGCTGAGCGCGCCGCTTATCGTCGTCGGCGTCCTCGACCATGTATGCCGGAAACCGCGAGCGGTCGGGATTGTCCGCGTCGCTGGTGGTAAACGGGCTCGAGTTGCAGTTCTGCACGAAACCCGACGCCGGGTTCAGCACCTGCGGCAGCTCATCGATCGTGTGAAAGCCCTGCCATTCGGTCCGCGGGTCACTGCCATCGACCGGCTTGCTCCAATCGAAGCTCGGGTCGCGCCGGCGATCACGCCGTTGTACAGAAAGTAAATGTTCTTCTGCCGGTCGGCGTAGATCAGGTTCATGAACGGGAAATCGTTGACCGACATCGCCGTGCGAAACTGGTCCAGATTCCGCGCCTTGACCAATTGCATCGCTTGCTGGAACAGCCCCATCCGATCGACCTTGGCCACGCGCGCCGACAAATAGTGCTGCTCGTCTTCCTTGGCCACGATCGGGCCGTGATGCGTCTTGCGAAACACAAACCGCCGGTCCTCCATCTTGCTGCCGGTCTTCACGCGGATCGTGTCGGTCCATTCCGTGGCGGGGCGGTATCCGGCGCCGTAGCGATAATTCAATGGGTTTTCCGCGTCGTCAAATGTCTCTCGCCAAAGATCGGCCACATCCGGCTCGTTCGTCGTCATCGCCCAGCCGGCGTGTTCGTTGTGACCGATCGTGGGGAGCGGGTTGCCGAAGAACGTGGCGCCGGTGAAGTTAATCCCCTCGCCGCTCCGCAGGTGCGCCTCGTACATCTGCCCAAAGCCGAACCACGGCTGATGCGGGTTGATGAACAGCATGGCGTTGCCCGAGCGCGTGCGGCCGGGGCCGATCGCCCAGGCGTTGGAGCCGGCGGCGGCGTGGATTCGTTCGTTCGCGCGCGGCATGAAGTTGTGGTGCAGCCGCGTGTAACGGAAGCACAGCTCGAGCATCACCTGCCGTGCAAACGCGGTCACGTGCCACGGCTCGAACCGCTCGATCAGCCGCGGCTTCACCTGCGGGTTCTTTGCCAGGTAATAATTCAAGCCGGCGGAAAACGCCTCGCAGAGCTGCCGCTCCTGCGCGTCGAGCTTCGCAAAATCCGCGCGCGACTGCTCGACGATCTCGAAAGCCCGGTTCAACAAGTCGGAGTTCAAACCTTTCGGTCCATGCACTTCGCTGTAGCGGCCGAGGGCCAGGATATACGTGTCTTCCACCTGCCAGAAGTAGTCCTCGCACTGAGCGTAGGCAAAGCCAAATACCGCGCCGGCGTCGGTGGCGGAGTCGATGTGCGGCACGCCCCATGAGTCGCGATGGATCACGACCGTTCGCGAAAGCTCGGCGGCATCAATCGTCGAAAGCGCCGGCTTGCTGTCGATCCGAGCAACGTGCGCCACGGGTTCTGTCGCAGCTTCGTTGTCGTCGGCCTGCGTCGCATTTGTCGCGAGTAGCATCAACGCAGTGCAAACCAACAACGGGAACAATCGACGAGAGGAGAAGAGCGCGATCGTGCGCGCGGCCGGCGAAGCAAGCGGCATGGTGTTTCCTTCCGTGGAAGAGCCGGTCACGCCAGGGCGCAACATGGAACACGTTCCGTGTGTTCCATTTTCGACTCGCTAGCACCGCTGCTGGCACAATAAGTGGGACTAGAGGAGCGGCGAGAATGGTATCGACCCGCCGTCAGACTCACAACAGTGAAAAGTAGTTAGCACACTCCCCTGGGCTGAGCTTGTCGAAGCCGTGTGCCGCGATCGTAGCGCTCAGCGTTCAAACGACGCGCCGCGTGTGGCGAACTTTACCGGCTGCGCAAGAATCAACGCCGCGCATAAAGCGCTATTCCTTTTTCTCTTCTGCCTTCTCAGCCGGCTTCTCCTCCGCTTTCGCCTCGGGCTTTTCTTCCGCTGCCGCGGCCTTTTCCTCAGTTTTCGGCTCAGGTTTTTCTTCCGTTGCGGCCTCGGCTTTTTCCTCGGCCGCCGCGGGTGGCGGAAAGCGATCGACCACGTCCCAGATCTTGCGCTCGGCGACGTTCCATACCTTGAACCCATCGTGCGCTGCCGGCGGCGATCGATTTGCCGTCCGGTGAAAACGTCACGCACCAAACCGAGCTATTCACCGGTCCCAGCGTCGCTTCTTCCTTCTTCATCGCCACGTTCCACAGCTTCGCCGTGCGGTCGTAGCTGCTCGTCACCAACAGATTTCCTTCGGGTGAGAACGCAACGCTCGTGACCCAGTCCTTATGCCCCGCAAGATTGGCCTGTTCCTTGCCTTCCGCGTTCCACAGGCGCACGCTGCGATCGGCGCTCGCCGTCGCCAACAGACTTCCGTCTTTGTTGGCCGTGATACACCACACCGCCTCGGTGTGACCTTCGAGCTTCGCCTTCTCGCCACCAGATTCGATATCCCACAGCTTGGCCAGCTTGTCGCCGCCGGCGGTTGCCAGTGTCTTGTTGTCCGGCAGAAAACGCACGCTATACACCGGACCCGCATGAGCAGTGACCGTTTTGATCTCCTGTCCATCCGCAGCATTCCAAATCACAACCGTCGAGTCTTCGCCGCCTGAGGCCAGCTTCGTGCCGTCCGGCGAGAATGCCAACGTCCGCACCCAGATCTTGTGCTTCTTGAGGTCGTGCTTCGGCTTCATCTCGCCGAGGTCCCACAGCTTCACGAGACCGTCGTAGCCGGCTCGCCAGCGTCTTGCCGTCGGGCGAAACCGCCACCGCCCACACGGTCGTCTCATGCCCCGCGAGCTTGCCCTTCTCCTTCCCGTCGGCGAGGTTCCATACGATCACGTCGCCCGGCCGATACAACAGCGTTTGCCCCCCGCCGGTCACAAGCGCCTCGTTGCCCACAAACGCCAGACTCGTCACCCAGCGATTGTGCTGCGCGATCGTCCCCGGCTCCTGCGCCGCCGCATGAAACGACCAAGCGAATACAAGCAACAGGCCGACCGACAAAAATAAGCGACGCATAGCAACTCCCCTATTAGCGCGATCCAACACCCCCCAAAGTTTGTCTTGCAGATAACGCCATTGCAAGTCACTGTTGTTGTGGCATTTAGCGAGGCCAGCGGACCTCAACAAATGAAAAATCCCACGATCCGCCGAAGCAGCGGCAATGTCTTTGCCGATCTGCGAATTCCCGACCCCGAACAGTACATGGCAAAGGCCAAGTTGGCCGCAAAGATTCTGCGTATCGTTCAACAGCGGCGGCTAACTCAGGCCGCTGCGGGCACGCTACTGGGGATTACGCAGCCAAGAGTTTCGGCCCTATTGAATGGTCGCTTGGACGGTTTCTCCAGCGATCGGCTGTTCCGCTTTCTCAATGTGCTCGGCTGCGATGTCCGGATCTGCGTCTCACGGCCGCATCCGAAGAGCCGAGGTGACGTTCAAGTGATGGCCGGTTAGCCGAGATCAGGCAGATGTTTTCGATTCCACTCGGATACGTCAGATGCGAACTGCTTTAGGCCAATTAAGTCCTGAGTGTAGTGATCAGACGCTAATCGTATGCCGTTGGGATAAACGATGATACCGCCACGCGGCATATCCGTAATGAACCATACTCGCCAAAGTGGATACTGTTCCAATAGCAGTTGGAGATCGTTGATCAGCGCTTCGGCAGCCTTTTCGAACCTGTGGGAATAAAGCTCAACCTTTTGCGTGCGATCAAAGTACTTGTCGTCGTACAAATAGAAGTCAGTCCACTCATTGTCGGCCGCGTTGCCGTGACGCGCTAACACCTCCTTTACGCAGCTGTAGACTTCATCAAACTCTGCGCTCTCGAGTGGCGGGACGTTGGCCTCGGTCGTGACAATGGGTCCCTCGTAATCGCCGAGGTCTTCTCGCGTTACATTGTAGGGACCCGAGTATTTGAATGCGGGATAGCGTGCCGATATCTGATTGCCGTCCGGATCCATTGTTTACTTCGACTCCGCCGGCGGACTTTCCTTCCCCTTTACAATCCGCACGTTCGTCGAAAGATAAAACGGCGTTGGATTCCCATCGAACACGGCTTCTCCCAAGAGTGCCGCAAAACCCTTTTCCGGCAGCGGCATATGAAATAGATACTGGTTCTCGTCAACCGTCGTCGGCGACGAGGTGAACTTCGCCTCGCGGAAATCGCGCGTATTGCTCGTCGCCGTCCACACCTGCACCTCGCTCGGCTTGATGTCGCTGTTGATCCAAAGCGCGAGCGTCTCGCCTTTCTCAACAAAATCCCACTTGAGCTGCGGCAGCTTCCGCTGGTTCGTCACGTGCTGGTTCAGCGCGTTGAGCGTGCCGAAGATCCGCGGATAATCCTTCAGCCCGTGGCCATTGTTGGGCACGTACAGCACGTACTTCTCGCCGACCAGGTCGTTCCAATAAACATTCAGCGCGTCGAGCGGCCAATAGCGATCGTTCGTGCCGAGGATCACGAGCTTCGGCTGGCGGATCACGTCGAGGTAGTTGTAGGGATCGACGATCGCCGTCAGCTTTTTGCCATGCGGCGTGTCCATGACGTTTTGCAAACCCTTCTCCGTGTAGTCCGCGATCTGCTCGGAGTATTCGCCAAATGATTCGACCTGCAGCTTCATCTGCGGGCCCATGTTCAACACGTCGATCACCATCGGCGCAAGCGCCGTCACGCGCGAATCGACCGCCGACGTGAGCCACGTCGTCCAGCCGCGCTTCGAAGCGCCGGTCACCGTAAAACTTTTTACATCGATCGACCACGACTGGCTCGCGAACTCCTGCACCGCGTCCATCCCCCGCACCGCGCTCTTCACCATCGGCAACAAGAGCGGCCATTCGGCGTCGCCTGTCGCGTAGAACTTTACGAACGTGTGTGAAATGGCTTCGTCCTCCACCATCCCGTCAAAGATCGGCTGCTGCGGCACGTGCAACAACACCGCCACCGGGCAGCGGAGCTGATCCCCCACCGCCGACAATAGCTGCACGACCTGCGGTGGCTTGTCGCCGTCCTTGGCCGGCGCGGCCAGCTCATCGTTCCAGCGGCCGCCATGAATCCACAACAGCGCCTGGCTAGTTGACTTCAACTCCGCCGGCTTATAGACGAACAACTGGTGCTTCCAGACGATATCCTTCCACGTCTGCGACGTCAGCGTCAGCTCGACATACCTTCCGGCGCCGATCTCGCCTTCTTGCCGCTTGACCCAGGCATAGCTCTTGTCTTCCTTCAGTACATAGTCTGCCAGCGGTCCGCTGGATTTTTTCGCCGACGCTTCGGCAGCGCGTGAAACACGCGGTCGAGCCAGCGGAACCAGGCAGACAACGGCCACGGGGACGATGATCATCAAAAGGAGCCTAGGCATGCGAATCTCCAAAGGTGCTAGCGCCGGCGCAAGATGCATACTGTGCAGTGTACGTTCCAGCGGCCGAACCGGCCACTGTGGATTCAAGACAGCAGCTAATAGTTCAACCGCGACGGCACGTCGCGCGCGATCGGCACTCAAATAATTGCGGCCGATCGGAGAACAGCGACTGAGCCACGCGCTCGCTCAGCTCGTCCGGCTCGGTGATGCGATGCGCCTCGACACCTAGCGACCGCGACAACCCGACGTAATCAATCTCTGGGTCAGCGATGTCAAACCCCACGAACTCGCCCCGCTGCGCTGCCGGCAAGCCCATGTTCGCCGCGCCCACCTTGAGAATCTGGTACTGGGCGTTGTTCGGCACGACAAACGTGACGGGGATTCGATATCGCGCCGCCGTCCAAAGCCCCTGAATCCCGTACAAGAGCGACCCGTCGCCGATGACGCCCAGCACCGGCCGCTCGGGCCATGCCAGCTTGACGCCGATCGAGCATCCCAGACCCCAACCGAGCGCCCAGCCGCGATGGCCGAAGTAGCCGCTCGTGTTCTTCAAGGCAGCCAGCCGCTCGAACACCGTGTTCGTCGTCGTCACCGCTTCTTCGATGACGGCGACATTCGGCGGCAGCACGCGCGACAACGCCTCCATGAACACCAGCGGCGTCATCGGCGTCCGGCCGCGCTCAGCCGACGCCTGTTCGCGTAGTTTCCGCCGCGCTTCGGCCTGAGCAGCGCCATGATCCGCCGCTCGCCGCTTCGCCGCCCCGCGTGCGCTTCGTTCATCCGCTCGGCCAGCATTTTGTCCAGTTCGGCGAGCCCGGCCTTCGTGCCGCCGATCACGCCGACCGCAACCGGATAGTTCTTGCCAAGCTGCCAAGGGTCCTCGTCGAGCTGCACCAGCCGGACGTGCTCGGGTATCGCTCGCGGCTCGTGATACAGATACTGCCGCAACAAATCGATCCCCACCGCAAGCAGCACGTCGTACTCGCGCAACCGCTCGTTTGTCTCCGGCGACCACAGCGGCAGGCACTGACCATACAACGGATGGTCGGCCGGAAACGGCAACCGCCCGTGCGTCGTGCCCCTCTCGCTGATCACCGGCGCACCCAGCCGCTCCGCCACCCGTACCAGCTCAGCCACCGCATCGCGCTCGACCACGCGGCTCCCCGCCAAAATCGCCGGGTTCTTCGCCTCCAGCAAAACCTCCGCCGCGCGCCGCAATGCCTCGATCGGCGGCCGCACGAGCGTATCGAGCTTCGCCGCCGGCGTCAGATCCAACTCGGCCACCGCCATCTGCACATCCAGCGGCAGCGACATGAACACCGGCCCCGTCGGCGGCGTCAATGCAGTCTGGATCGCGCGTCGCATCGCCGCCGGCAAATCCTCAACGCGATTCGACCTCGACCGCCCACTTCGTCCACGGCCGCGCGACGTTCACCATCTCGCCCACCAAAATCGGCTCTTCAAAACGCAGCCGGCGATCCTGCTGACCGGCCGTGACCAACAGCGGCGTCCCCTCGCGAAAGGCGTTGTAGAGCATGCCCATCGCGTTGCCCAACCCGCAGCTCACGTGCAGATTCACCACGCCGAGCGAGCCGGACGCCATCGCGTACCCGTCGGCCATCGCCATCACCGGCACTTCCTGCAGGCCGAGGATGTATTGCAGCCGCCGGTCATCGACCAGCGCGTCGTTGAGCGGCAGCTCGGTCGTGCCCGGGTTGCCGAACAGATAGCGCACGCCCTGCTGGGCGAGCATCTCGAGCATCGCGTGAATGCCGCTTTTGCGCATCGGTCCGCCTCACAGAATTACGCCGAACAGTGTACGGCGCGGCGAACCAAATGGCGAGAGATAGCAAAACGGGGACTACCTCCGACCCCCGTCCGGTACTGTGATGTCAAGAAGCGTTGCTTCGAGGCGACTGTCCCCGTTTTGAATTAAAAAGCGATGACTCCTCTTCTCACCTCAGTACCCGCCACACGCGCAATCGTCCTCGCAGCACTCATTCGTCATCCCTCAACGCGCAGCCAGACGCGGAATCATCCGCTCCAGTAGCCCGGGCGGCACGGGTCGCAAGTATCGTCGCAGCAGCCAACATAGTTGCCACACCCGTCGCAGGGATCGCAGCTCGGCGGGTGCGATTTCCAGTCGCCGCAATAGGTCTCGCCGCAGCTGCATCCAGAAAAATACGTGAAGCGCCTCGGTCGCACGGGTCGCAGCATTCGTTGCACAGCACGCGCCGCAGCCAGCAGCACCCGCTCGACGACACCAGGAGCCAGGCCGCCAACATCATCAGAAGCTGCTTACGAAGCATCGCGTTTCCCCCTCAAGGCAGAGACCGGGCCGATCGGCCCCACGGCGGCAGCGCGACAAGATCGTAGGCGGCCGCCCTTCTCGACTATCGGCCGGCACAATCGCTACAGTCGAGAAAATCTGCTCAGCCGCTAAGATCGTTGCTGTCGCCGCGCAATCGCGATAGCATGCCGGCCACTCAGGAGATCAACCATGCCAGATGCCCTTCCGCTGGATTCGCTCAATCACATCGCCTTGATGACGCGCCGCCTCGACCAGTCAAAGGCTTTCTGGACGCGCGTCATGGGCTTTCGCGAGGTCGTCCGGCCCAACTTCAACTTCCGCGGCGCGTGGATCACCGGCCACGGCCTAATGATCCACCTGCTCGAAAACCCAAAGGCCGGCGAACCCAGCGACGAAATCCAAACCCGCGAGAACCACCTGGCATTGCACACAAGCGACTTGGCTCGCGTGGAGCATCTGCTCGCCGCGCATGGCATCCTCTACCGCAAGAAAACACTCGCCGACACTACCATCCAGCAGATTTTCTTTCAAGATCCGGACGGCAACGTCATCGAGGTCGGCACGTACCCGCCAATGCCGCCATTTGTGGATTAGTCTGGTCCCCTCTCCTGCCGGGAGAGGGTTAGGGTGAGGGGAAATCCCGCAGGCATTTCCGCACGTTGCGAAAACGCAACGTATGTTTCTACTGCGAGCGCGCATTCCGGCCGGCGATCTTCCGCAGCCGTCGCCACCAGCACGATCGTTACCCGAATTACACTCCGCATGTTCGTTAACTCCCCAACGACGACGTTCCCAATCCCCGCATGGTGGCCGTGGATAACGTGCGTGGCGATCGCGTTCGCGGCCAATTCAATAGCGGAAGCCAAAGCGTCAATCAACGCCCGCGACATTTGGCCGCCGACAGTGGCCGTCACGAGCGACGAACAGCACCTACTCGACGACGCGCACGACGGACGCTGGGACGATCATTCACTGTTAATGGCCGCACTGATTGCCAGCGGGGCGGATCAGCAACAGGCTGCTCAAGCAACGCTGACTTATGAGCGCCTAAAATCGGCGCTCGCACAGTCAGTTTCGCCGCAAGACGCGCCGCGCAACTGCGCCGCCGCCCTGCTTCGATTTCTGCATCATGGCGTACTTCGCGGCGGCTACGACCTCCGCGTCACGGCCATTCACGATTGCCTCGCCGGCGGACGATTCAATTGCGTGAGCGCCACCGTGCTATTCAACTGCCTGGCGACCGAGATCGGCCTCGAAGTCCAAACGCTCGGCTATCCCAACCATGCCCGCAGCGTTGTGATCGCCGAAGGCCGCGCGATCGAAGTCGAGACCACGTGCGCCGATTGGTTCTATCGGCCGCAGGATGACGCCGCGCACGATTCACAAGCCGCCAATCTCGCCACGGTTGCACACGGCACTCCGCGACCGCTCACCGACGTTGCGCTCGTGGCGATGATCTACTACAACCGAGCGGTCGAGGCCTCGCGCGAACACGATTATCCGGCCGCCATCCGCCTCAACCGACTGACGCTTGCGTCGATCCGGCCCACTCGCTCGCACGGGCGAACCTGTATTCAGCAATTAACAATCACGCGCTCGCGACCTGTCATGCCGAACATTTTGAATCGGCCATCGCCCTGATTCGCCTCGGCAAGTCGCTCAATCCCGATCACGCCCCGTTCCACGAAAACCTCGTCTACATCTATCACCGCTGGCTCGAAAACCTGGCCGGCACGAACGACACCAGCGCCGCCCTGCGCGTGCTCGACGAGGCCCAACGCGCAAACCGTCGGCCGCGCTGTGGACCAACTGGCGTGGTCGCTTGGCGGCCTTTAGTCGCCGTACCGGTGACTGCAATTCGCCTACGCTCCAATCCGCGACGCCTCCGCGGCCTCATCCATGCTCCCAGGCCCCGGCGCCCCGAGCCGCAACGATGATCAAGCCGCCTGCGATCGCCACATTCTTCATGAAATGGATCATCTGCTCCTGCCGCTGTCGCGACTCGACGGAGGTCTCTCGCGGCATCGACCAGAACGGATGGAAGAAGTACGTTGACGCAATCAAGAACACGATCAGCGCCAGGCTCCCCACGGTGCCCGAAAACCCACGATCAGCATCAACGCACCCACAATTTCAACGGCAATCGCGATCGGCAGCAGCACCTGGGGAATTGGCACACCAGCCCCCTCCATGTAGCCAACGGTTCCATTCCAGTCGCCGATCTTTCCAAGCCCGCTCATCAAGAAAATCAACGCCAGCAAAAACCGGCCGAGAATGTTGGCGAGTCCGTGCGGGTTCATGGCTTGTCTCCTGCGTTTGAATTGTGTGCTTGATCTCGCGGCAAACACCGCCGCGGCAATACTCGATTGGCAGGCAATACGTACCGTTCTCACCCCGCTGACCTTACAGTGCTTTTACCATCCAGTAACTCATCCCGAATACGCGACTTACATTACTTCCGCCAGCGCCAGTCCAACGCTGCGAACCTTATCCTCTGTGCCGACTCTAACGGCCGGGCAAGCTTTGCTGGCGTCGTCCCGCTTGCCGCGACGACGACATTCCCAGCGCGCTCGCACGCCGCGAAAAGCCCCAAAACAAGCCTGTCACACATCTGGCCGGTTGCAACCGCGGCCCCTTCGGCGTAACCTTATGTGTTTAGCCGCAATACTTTCCGTCATTTCGCCCTCTAAGCCCTTGCCCCTACCCCTAACCCCTTCTGCCTGTGGCCACTGTCGATAAACCCCGTGCCAGTTCGCAGCTCGTGACCGGTTCCGATGTCGTGGTCCAGTCGCTGGTCAACCACGGCGTCGAACATCATCTTCGCCTACCCCGGCGGCGCGAGCATGCCGCTGCACCAGTCGCTCACGCGCTTCAAAGACAAGCTCCGCACCATCCTGCCGCGCCACGAGCAAGGCGGCGCCTTCGCGGCCCAAGGTTACGCCCGCACCACCGGCAAGCCCGGCGTCTGCATGGCCACCAGCGGCCCCGGCGCGCTGAACCTGGTGACCGCCATCGCCGACGCCAAGATGGACAGCATCCCGCTGATCGCGCATCACCGGGCAGGTGGGCACGCCGGTCATCGGCTCCGACGCGTTTCAAGAAACGCCGATCGTCGAAGTCTGCCGCGGCATCACCAAGCATCATTACCTGGTGACCAACGTCAACGACATCGCCCGCGTCATGCGCGAGGCGTTCCACATCGCCACGACCGGCCGGCCGGGCCCGGTGCTCGTCGATCTTCCCAAAAACGTTCAGCAGGCCACGCTCGTCGCCCGACTACGACGTCGCCGATGAACCTGCCCGGCTACCAGGTCGAGAACCGCCTGGCCAAGCCGGAGCAAATCGCACAGGTCGCCGCGGCGATCAAGCAGTCGAAGCGGCCGGTGATTTACGCCGGCGGCGGCATCATCTCCTCGAACGCCAGCGAAGAGCTGCGCGCGTTCGTCCACAAGACCGGCATCCCCATCACGACGACCGTGATGGGCCTGGGCGCCGTCCGCGGCGACGATCCGCTGTTCCTCGACATGCTCGGCATGCACGGCAGCGTGTATTCGAACTACGCCGTCGATCGAGTGCGACCTGCTCCTCGCGCTCGGCGTGCGCTTCGACGACCGCGTGACCGGCAACAAGGACGAGTTCGCCAAGAACGCCTTCATCGTCCACATCGACATCGATCCCTCCGAGATCAACAAGAACAAACAGGCGCACGTCGCCGATCGTCAGCGACGTGCGCTACGCGCTCACCGAGCTCAACAAGATCGTCGAGCGCCCGAAGGCCTCGAGCCCTGGATCAAGCAGATCGAGGACTGGAAGCGCAGCGATCCGTTCAAGTACGACCACGACGTACGACGGCATCCTGCCGCAGCACGCCATCGCCGAGCTGTCGCGGACTCACCGGCGGCGAAAACACGATCATCACCGTCGGCGTCGGCCAGCATCAGATGTGGGCGGCGCAGTACTTCAAGTTCATGCACCCGCGCACGTGGCTGTCGAGCTCCGGCCTCGGCACGATGGGCTTTGGCCTGCCGGCGGCGATGGGCGCCAAGGCCGCGTTCCCCGACAAGCTCGTCGTCGATATCGACGGCGACGGCAGCTTCCTGATGAACATTCAGGAGCTGGCCACCTGCTACTGCGAGAAGCTGCCGGTGAAAGTGCTGCTGCTTAACAATCAGCACCTCGGCATGGTCGTGCAATGGGAAGACCGCTTCTTCAAAGGCAACCGCGCCCACACGTACCTCGGCCCGATCGATAATCCCGAGGCCATCGGCAAAGGCAACGCCGAAGCCCCGCCGACCGCTATCCCGACTTCGTCGAGATCGCCAAAGGCTTCGGCTGCGGCGCTCGCTACGTGAGCAAG
This sequence comes from Pirellulales bacterium, assembly GCA_963829655.1. Lineage (GTDB taxonomy): Bacteria > Planctomycetota > Planctomycetia > Pirellulales > JALHPA01 > JBBDYH01. Next base: position 773,785 of record CAWHJG010000002.1, on the reverse strand, counting down.
AAGAGCGAGCTGACCGCCGCGCTCTGAGGAAATGATCGACTACGACGGCCCGTTCGTCCTCGACGTCGAAACGCCCTATCAAGAGCACGTCCTGCCGATGATCCCCTCCGGCATGACCGTGCGGGATCTGATCAAGGATTGAGTTTCGGGAGGGCGAGGCTCCGCCCGAGCCGTGCTGTTGCGCCGCGGTCTCCGCTTCGGCGCGCGTCTCAGAACCCGCCGCCTTTGCTCTCCCCACCCGTACTTCGTACCGCGTACTCCGTACTTTCTCTCTCTTTCTTCGCTGCTCCGCCCGCCGCGCACCACCATGCTCCCCCTGTGTAGTCATGTCGCTCCGCGACATGAAACATTGTCTGTCGCACAGGGAGGGCGAGGCTCCGCCCGAGCCGCAATGTTGGTGTCAGCTCCCCTTTGTAGTCATGTCGCTCCGCGACATGAAACATTTCCTGCTGCTCGCGTCCGCCCGCCGCGACCTTCCTGCTCGTTATGCTCCGCCCATTTAGCTCGCCGCGCCGGACCGGCATGGCGACTGTAATCTCAGGGGCCAACGGCGCTACACCCGACAGTCCAGGCTGAAGGCCTGGGAATCGATAAGCCTAAACGATTTCATCAAGGCCCCACGGGCCGCGACGCGCTCTCTTTGCTTTCCGGTAGGCCGCGTCTGGCCGGACGCGACTCTTGCCCCGGTGGCTGTCGTTCGCCGTGGCGAACACAGATCGTAGGGTGGGGCGCAGCCCCGCCAATTCTCGCCCCACAAAGCGGCCTATTGTTTCGGCCGTTCTTGTTCGACTGCAGGCGTACATTCCTCCGGCCTCCGCCGCCTGCGCAACCACGCTCCCCATAGTAGCCATCTCGCTCCGCGAGATGAGCATTCCCTCGTTCAGCGCGTCTCCCCTATGAACCTTTACACCGTCCCATCCACACATTGACAACTTAAACCTACAAATTCGTTGAACCCCCACCAACATTCAAACTAAACTAAAACGACTTTCGCTATCCCCCCTTCACCGGCCAGCACGGGCATGTCGTTCTTCCGCAACTTGAGCGCCCGATCTCGCGCAACAAACGCGCCCGCGGCCGCCGAGCCCTCCGCCGCCTCCGCTCCCGCTTCGCCCTGGCCTATGAACAGCTCGAAGACCGCCAATTGTTGGCTTATTCTGCCGAACTATTGAAGGACATCAACCTTGCGCCGGTCTCTTCCGAACCTGGTGATTTTGTGGAGTACAAGGGCTCGTTGTTTATTCAGACCCTCGGTGGCCTGTGGTCGACTGACGGCACCGAACCCGCAACTGTGCAAGTTAATTCCGTAGCCATGGGAGGCGAAGCTCCAATGGTCGTCTCCGGCGATTACCTCTACTTCGTCGGCACTGATTCCACGAATCGAACGGAGCTTTGGCGGACTGATGGCACTGCAAGCGGTACAATCCGCCTCACGTCACTCGTTGGTAGCAGTGCTGCTACACAAATTACCGCGATGGCGGACGTTAATGGAATCTTGTTTTTCGCTGCCGAAGACACGGTCTTCGGATCTGAGCTTTATAAGTCGGATGGCACTGTCGCAGGTACTCAACTCGTTCGCGACATCGTTCCTGGCTCGGTAGGGTCGCGACCGACAAACCTTGCTAATTACCACGGCAGTGCGTATTTCTCAGCCACTTCTAACGGCCTGCTTGGCTTGTGGAAATCGGATGGTACTGCGGCCGGAACCCAAGCCGTTTACGAATGGGTTCCAGCGAGCACCTCTTCAAGCCCGTCAAACCTTGTCATTGCGCACGATACTCTCTACTTCGTCTTCCAACCCTCAAGCAACAATACTTTCGAACTATGGAGTAGCGATGGAACTGTGGATGGCACAGTTAAGGTGCAATCAGGCTTGACCCACCCCATCAGAGATCTAGTGGCAACCGGAGATAAGCTCTTCTACACAGTGTATGGCAATCCCCGCACTCTATGGGTTCGTACCGCTGAGGGAAGTAGTTCATCCGATTTCAACGACCTCTACGGTGAAATGACTGCCGCTGGTGACGTTGTCTATTTCAATACCTCGTCCGTGCGAGGCTTGGCCTTCTCCGATGGAGTCAATACATCGTTTGTTAGCGATGATGTCCGAATTAGGCAATCCTCCATGTCAGCGTATTCGGATGGATATCTGTATTTTTGGGAGAGCTCGAGTGGCTCTAGGCGCAGAACTCTGGAGGACCGATGGAACCGCCCTTGGTACGGTCTTGGTTGAAGCGATTCTTCCAGATCCAGAAAATACGATTACTTTTCAATTTCTGACTGCCTTTGGAGACCGGGTGTTCTTTTCCGCCAACACGCCCGCGGGCGAAGTCGAACCATGGATCAGCGACGGAACGCCAGAAGGCACACACGTATTAAAGGATTTGGATCCTCGTAATCATTCATCGGATCCACAAGAATTCGTTCCCGGCAACACCATCCTCTATTTTGAAGCACACACCGGTCCTGGTCCGACGATCGACGTAAAGACATGGCGAACTGATGGAACGACTGAGGGAACATTTCCAATTTTTGATGGCTTTATCCGCGGCAGCGTCGCCATTGGCGACACACTGTTTTTCACACCCGAGAATCACGGCTTGTGGCGCACGGATGGCACACCGGAGACTACGTCGTTAATTATTAACGACGATCCGAGGAACATGGCGGTTGTGGGTAACCTCGTGTTCTTCACAGTTCGCCACTCCTCGTCCGGCGATTTTCCTTCAAAGATCTGGCGCACCGATGGAACACCGGGCGGGACCTTTCCGATATTTGACGTTCATAAGGCCACTCCAGACATTGCCTTTACTGACGTGAACGGTGTCGCGTATTTCTCGATGGACAATGGCGTCACGGGCAGCGAACTCTGGAAGAGCAATGGAACCACTGCTGGTACAGTTCCAGTCAAGGATATTGTTCCGGGCTCGAATGGCTCTCGACCTCAGTTGATGACCAACGTCAACGGAACCGTTTTCTTTAGGGCCACAGACACCTTTTTCGAAACCGAGCTTTGGAAAAGCGACGGAACCGAGGCGGGGACGGTACGTGTTAAAGATATCGGAGAATTTGTCTCCTCGTTGCCTAGCAATTTGTTTAATGCGCAGGGGCGTCTTCTATTCGTAGCAACCGGTCCTGGCACGGGCCGCGAGTTGTGGACTAGCGACGGTACGGAACAGGGAACGTTCCTCGTTCGTGATCTCAATCCAGGTTCAGGACAGGGCACGCTAAGTCCTTTCCGGATCACCCAATTGGGTTCCGTAGTTCTCTTCACTGGATCCGATGGTACTAATCCTGGTCTATACCGAACCGATGGAAGCGAGGAGGGCACAACACCGTTTTTCCACACGGGCGGTACGACCGTGATTTTTGGGCTCAACGACCATACTATTGTTGATGGCCAACAGTTTTTTTCCTTCACATCTACGTCGGAGGGAACCGAGCTTTGGCGAACCGACGGATCCAGCGACGGTACGAAAATCACCGCCGACTACCCGGGTCCGAGTGGACGATCAACGACCCAATTTGCGTCAATAAACAATCAACTTATTCTCGATGGTCGGGAAGGCTCTCTAGGCCGTGAACTCCAGATTCTACGCCCTTTTGCGAATACACCGTCAATCACCACGGCCGTCACCACCACGGCGCAATGGACCACAAGCGGCCTCGTCGTCACCCGCAACTCCGCCGACGGCAACGAAGTCACCCACGTTAAGATCACAAACATCACGCACGGCTCGCTGTTCTTAAACGATGGCGTTACGCCGGTTGTTGACGGCGACTTTGTCTCCTTCGACGAAGCGGAGCTTGGCTTCAAGTTCACCCCCGCCGCGGGTTTCAGCGGCACCGCCACCTTCGGCGTTCAAGCCTCCACCAGCGACAACGACGAAGGTCTCGGCGGCGACGGCGTGACGGCGAAGGTCTTCGTCGTTCCGACTTTCACCAATGCCAACGACACGCTGTACTTGATCGCCAACACCAACCAAACCGAAGTCGAAGTCTACGACGTCGATCCGTTCCAGTTCGCGGTCCCGCCACTGATTAGCTGGCCAGTTGATCTGCCGGATCAATTGCCACTCAACACACTCGGCGGCGACGATCAGATCTTCGTCCAACTCCCCGCGGGCATGAGCGGTCCCGCCGACGGCATTCGCTTTGACACCGGCGCCGGCACCAACCTGCTCACCGTCCGCGGCGGCAACGTCCTGATCGACAGCACCTCCACCGGCGGCAGCCTGATCACCATCGTCACCGCCGGCGCGCAGCTCACTACGTCGCGCCTCGATCAGCGTCGTCTTGCGCTGCAAGGCACCGACACCAGAGTCACCTTGCTCTCTGGCGGCGGCGTCTCGGTCCTCGATGATCTAGAGCTGAGTCTCGGCACCACGCTCGATGTCACCAACAACACGCTGGTCCTGCACGGCTCGGAAGCCAACAAAGACGGCCGCTATGCCGACCTCCGCGCAAGATCCTGAATGCCCAAAACGGTGTCGATGACAACTTCATCACCAACTGGGACGGCACGGGCATCACTAGCGCCGCCGCTCGCACCAACAACGTCGCCACCGGCTTTGACCTGGTCAGCCTGGGCATGATCCGCAACTCGGACATCGACGTGATCACGGGTTTGCCGGGTAGCGCCTACACCAGCTTCGGCGGCGAGCCGGTCGGCCCACACGACCTGTTGCTCAAGTACACCTACCTTGGCGACGGCAACCTGGACGGCCTGGTGAGCTTTGACGACTACGTCGGCATGGACAATGCCTTCTTTGGCCTGATCCCCAACCCGGGCTGGGCCACCGGGGACATCAACTTCGACAACGCCATCAACTTCGACGACTACACCGTCGTCGATTCCGCCTTCTTCTTCCAAGGCCCTCCTTTGGCCGTAGGGCAGGCTGTGCCTGCCGCCGAGATTACCAACGTCCTCGTCGAATTGTCTCCTCTCTACTCTCTGCCCTCTAATCTCTCGCGAAGCGCTGCGTCAGCGCCGGAGTCGTAGCCGCGCCGGTTGAGACTCGTACGCCGTTTCTGCATTCCGAATTCCGCACTGAGCCTGCCCGCCGCATCGTAGACCAGCCGTGGCAGGGCGGGGAATTCCGAACTTCAAACTACACTCTACCCGCTACCACCTACTCCCTCATGCGAACCCTCCACTCTCTCGCGACGCGCCCGCCGCCCCCCCTCCCGCGACCTCTGGGACACCGCCCTCCTCGATATTATGGGAAGCCCCTAATTGGTACATATGTACACTATTCCTACGGGGCATTGCCGGACCCCTGCTTGGCGTCGTGGCGGTTCAATGTTCCCATTGATCCTGACCCCAAACCCTGCATTTTCCCCGGGAAATACGCACCCCACCGCAATTCCGTGCTGAGTGGTTCATTGCACCTCGCGAAAACCCCTGTTTTCTCGACCCGTTTGCCTCCAAAACACCTCTCCCGGCCAAAATCGCAATCGCCTATCCGCACCCCCCCAATCCCTAAACCCTAACCCCTAATCTCTCTCCGGCCCAACCTTGCCCAGATTGACTTTGCCGTCCGGCCGTAACTATACTGAACTAGCTAAACACGCGGTGCTTTCGCCGCGTAAAGGCTTGTAGGTTGCCAGCTTCGGCCGATGGAAACACGGCCGAACGGGTAGCCCTGGTGGGAACCAAATCGCCCGGCAGCGCACGCTTGCGGCCGCTTCAGAGCCGCACGGAGGCTCTGAAAGCTGCCCGTCGGACCGGCGTCTGTCGGTGTCTCGTCAATTTCGGTCGGACCTTCTGCGTCCATTGGTGGGAGAGGCGTTATGAATCTGCTCGGCAAGATCTTCGTGATGTTGATTTTCCTGATGAGCGTGGTCTTCATGGCCATGGCTCTGATGGTCTACGCCACTCACAAGAATTGGAAGGAAGAGATCACGCGCAACGTGGCCGGCCAGCCGCCCGGCTGGAAAGCGCACTACGACCAGCTCACCGCGGAGAACGAGAAGCTCACGATCCAGCGCGACGAGCTGGCGAAGTCGGTCACCGCGGTCAAGGCCGAGCGCGAACGAAGCCGTCGCCAAAGCCACGCAAGCGATTCAATCGTTGCAGCAAACGCTTGCCGCACAGCAGCAGGAGCTGACCAACAAAAGCCAGGCGCTCGCACAGAGCACCGAAACGCTCAAGACACAGCAGGACAACCTGTCGAAGGCCACCACCAACGTCCAATCGCTCACCGACAACATCAAGAGCGAGCAAACCCGTGCCGACAACTGGTTCAAGGCCGCGCTGCAACTGAACGATCAGCTCAGCCAGGCGATGGTGCAGATTCCCACTTTGGAAGAACGCCTCAAAGGTCTGACCGATATGGTCGGCAAGGCGCGACTGCTGCTTGCGCAAAACGGCATGACGATTGAAGACCCGATCGACCAGCGAGCACCGCCGATCACGACCACCGTGTCGGAGATCAACCGCGAAGGGCTGGTCGAGATCGGCGTGGGCTCGCACGACGGCATTCGCCTCAACCACGAGCTCGACGTTGTCCGCGAAGGCCGCTTCCTCGGGCGCATTCGCATCGTCAAAGTCGATAAGGATCAGGCCATCGGTCAGATCGTCAAGGACTTCTACGTCAGCCAGATCCGCGCCGGCGACACCGTGACCACGAAGCTCCGCACTCTGGCCCGCCAAGGTTCGCGACCCAAGGAGCCCGCCCGATGAAGCAACACGCCAACGTTTACACGATGATGCTGATCCTGGCGTTTTTGGCGCTGGTGGTGGGTTCGATCTTCTTGTTCCTGGAAATGCAGCAGTACGGCGGCGGGAAGTCGTGGGCCATTCCGCCGGACATGAAAGCGCCGACGGTGATGATACCAAGCGTGTCGTTTGACGCGCTGGTCTAATCGCTACTTGTACAGCCGATCGAGCGCCTGTTGATCGGGCTCTTCCCTGGGCGACTTGTCGAGCTGCAGATCGAGCTTTTCCGCGTCGATCTCTTTCGCAGCCAGATTCACGCGAACCGTGAACGTCTCGGGCGTGGTCTGCTTGTACTTGACCCACCAGCTTGCGCCGCGATAGCTCGAACCTCCCTCTTTGCTGAGGTCCTTGGCGAAGGTCACCCGTGTTTTGATGCCCTGAATCTTCCGCAGGTCGTCAAGAAACACGTTCAACAGCCGCGTGTTGCCGTCGTAGACCAACGTGGTGGACCATTCGGGCGGCCAATAGCTGATTCCGCCGTTGACGAACTTGAACGTGTCGTCGCGGAGCATCTTGTGAACCGCGTCGGCCAGACGCGGGCTGAAGTCTTTGGGGAAGTTGATGCGAGGGTGGTTAAGCGACTCGGTCAAGGCATGAGCCCTTTTGGTTGATGCCGTGACGGCGGCCATCGCGGCGCTGGCAAGAAACGTTCGTCGCAACATACACTCTTCCTTTCCAGGATGATGCTCGTCATCTCGCCTCCCCGCAGCTTCTGACGAGCACCGGCAAACGGAAGTTCCCGCAGCTGCATTTGACGGTTCCGCGCTTTGCTAACTCGAGCAATGGAAAAACGATTCTAGCGACCGCGATCAGCGATTCTAAACCCTTTGCCGACAAGCCGTTTGGCAATTGTCGGTGGTACAAAAAAACCGTATAATCCGAGCTTGAAATATAGGGGCCGTACGAGCGGTATTTGCACCGAAGTCACGGAGCGATTGGGCACCGAAACTTGCATTCCGAAAGGACTGACTGTTGGCCGACGAAAACGCGAATCAAACGGACGATCCTGGCGACGAGCTGCCGGCTGATCCCACGATAGGGGTCGATGTCAACCCAGGCCGGCTGGTGAACCTGCCTCTGGAGCAGGAGCTGAAGGACAGCTATCTGAATTACGCGATGAGCGTGATCGTGAGCCGCGCGCTGCCCGACGTGCGCGACGGCTTGAAGCCCTCGCAGCGGCGAATTCTGGTGGCGATGAACGACCTGAACCTGACGCCAGGCGCCGGCCGCGTAAAGTGCGCGAAGATTTCGGGCGATACCAGCGGCAACTATCACCCGCACGGCGAGGCGGTGATTTATCCCACGCTAGTCCGCATGGCGCAGGAATGGAACATGCGCCATGTGCTAATCGATAAACAGGGGAATTTTGGCAGCATCGCCGGATTGCCCCCGGCAGCGATGCGGTATACCGAAGCGCGGATGTCGCAGCCCGCGGCGCTTGTTGCTTGAGGACCTGAAGCTCGACACGGTGGACTACGTACCGTCGTACGACGGGCGGAACAGCGAACCAGTCGTTCTTCCGTCAAAATTCCCGAATTTGCTGGTGAACGGCGCCAACGGCATCGCGGTCGGGATGGCGACCTCCATTCCGCCGCACAATCTCGGCGAGATTTGCGATTGCCTGGTGCGCTGCATCGATGACCCGGACGTATCGATCGACGAGCTTTTGGAGATTAGTCCTGGCCCGGATTTTCCGACTGGGGGAATCATCCTAGGCCGTGCGCAATTGCGCCGCGCGTATCACACCGGTCGGGGCACGGTGACGCTGCGTGCTCGTGCGCGAATTGAAGAGTACGGCAAGGGGCGGCACAAAATCGTGGTCAACGAGGTGCCGTATCAGCAGGGGCGCGACCGCATCGAGGAGCGGATCGGCGAGTTGATCTCCGAGGATAGGATCAACGACGTTTCGGCGGCCCGCAACGAGAGCGACCTGAAAGAGCCGGTGCGGCTGGTCTATGAGCTGAAGAAGGGGGCCGACCCAGATGTCGTTCTGAACCAGCTCTACCAGTTTTCGCCGTTGCAGGAGTCGTTCTCGCTGATCTTTTTGGCGCTGGTGGACGGCAAGCCGCGAGTATTGCCGTTCAAGAACATGCTTCTGGAGTTCATTCGGCATCGCGAGACTGTCATCCGCCGCCGCACGCAGTTTCTGTTGAACAAGGCACGGCAGCGCAAGCACACGGTCGAGGGCCTGTTGCTGGCTTTGGCCGAATATCGACGAAGTGATTCGCGTAATCCGTTCATCGAAGACGCAGGCCGAAGCCAAGTCGCGGCTGATGGGGATCGAGGCGCCGCGGCATTGATGAAGCGGTGCCTCGGCGACGACGGTTTTGCCGTTTTCCAGAGCGAGCGCGGCGAGGCCGAAAACTATGCGCTGACGCCGGTGCAAGCCGACGCGATCCTGCGGATGACGCTCGGCCAGTTGGTCAATCTGGAGCAAGAGAAGCTTGCGGGTGAACACCGCGAGCTTTTAGACGAGATCAAAGAGTACCTGCGAATCCTCTCGGACGAGAAGAACATCCGCGCGATTATCCGTCAGGACTGCCTGGAGCTGAAGAAGAAGCACGGCGACGCGCGGCGAACCGAAATCAGCGGCGAGGAGATCGGCTCGATCGATCTGGAGGATTTGATCACCGAGGAGACGATGGTGGTCACGATCAGCCGCAACGGCTACATCAAGCGAACGCCGGCTAGCGTGTACCGTGCGCAGCGCCGCGGCGGCAAAGGTTTGTTGGGCGCTCGGGCTGACGAAGAGGACCCGATCCAGAACCTATTCGTCGCCAGCACGCACGACTATCTGTTGTTCTTCACGAACCAGGGGCGCGTGTATTGGCAAAAGGTTTACGACCTGCCGCAATTGGGACGCGAGAGCCGCGGCCGCGCGATTGTAAACCTGCTGAATCTGCGCCCGAGGAAAAGGTGGCCAACTGCCTGCCGATACGGGATTTTTCCGCGCCGGAGCATTTTCTGATCATGGCCACGCGGAAGGGCCTGGTGAAAAAGACAGCGCTAACGCAGTATGGCCGGCCGATGAAGCGCGGGATCATCGCGATCAACCTTCGCGAAGCGGACGAGCTGGTGGACGTGGCGGTCGTGAAGTCGGGCGAGGAAATTGTCGTTTCGTCGGCGCGAGGCCAGTCGATTCGCTTTCGTCAGGCGCAGGTTCGCCCGATGGGCCGCGACTCAAGCGGAGTGCGCGGCATCAAGCTCCGCAAAGACGATGAGGTAGTTGGCATGGTCGTCGCCGATCCCGAAGCGCAGTTGCTTACTGTTTGCCAACGTGGCTTCGGCAAGCGGACGCCGTTTGGGCCTAACAACCCGCTGGAAGAAACCGCCGACGATGGATCAGCCGACGCCGAGCCGGAGGTACGCGACGAGGCGGGCGAGGACGGAGGCGAGGAGGACGAAAATAGCTCGTCGGCACAGCGGTATCCCACCAAGGGTCGCGGCGGGCTGGGTGTGCGTGACATCAAGACCACCGAGCGCAACGGTCCCGTCGTGGCCACGGTCTCCGTCACCGACGACGACGAAATTCTGATGATGACCGCTCGCGGAAAGATCCAACGCGTGCGCTCGGCCGAAATTCGCATTACTGGTCGAAACACGCAGGGCGTGCGAATCATGAACCTGGACGACGACGATTCGCTCGTGGCCGTCGTCTGCGTGCCCAAGGGAGAAGCCGCGGACGCCGTGGCCGATGTACCCGAGGCGGCGCCGCCAGGCGATGAGCCGAGTGCGGAGACTTAAACCGTTCAATGCATCGCCGGTTTTATCGCCTGCACAAACACCCCCTGCGTTCGAAGATCCAAGTCACTCAGCCCGCCAAACCGAAGTGCAACGGCGCCCTGGGGCAACGCCGGTCCTTCGACGCGCTCCTGGCCGATAACGCGCATACCAACGCGATCGATTTGACGCAAGTGTTCGGAGCAGGGCTGGCGATTGATCAGGTAAGCGCGGCCCCCCTTGACCAGCCGCCACATACGATCAGACAGCGTCCAGTGGCCGTTCCAGCGATGGGTAATGCCGTGGGAGCGGAAGTCGATCGTGTGCGACATATATCCGCCCGGTCGAAGCCAACGGGCCATCGCGTCATATGCTCCTGGAACATCTTCCACGTGCTCCAGCACGGCTTGAGAAAGTATCATATCCACGCTGCCCCCTGGAATGATTCGCGGATCGTCCCAGGGAGCCGCATATTGAATCTGGATGCCGTTGTTCTGTGAAGAGCCCCGCCGCAAATGGCCGCGGATTTGATCAACACGCTCGGTATTAAGCGCGGCTTGCAACCGCTCCTGCGACAAGATTTCATGGGGAAAGCGATAGTCGCGCAGGCTCGGCCGGCAGCTTGGAAACTCATCGGGGCCTGGAATGTCCGCACGTTGTTTGAATAACTCAAGGAGCTCGCCAAAAATTTGCAGGTTTCGCGACAATGCGGCGTATTGCTTGACGTCGGCCGCATAATATACATTCACGCCGCTGAGTACCGCGGCCAGTCCCACACCGAGCGAATCCCCCGGCCCCAGCTCCGCGAGCGACGAAGGCAAAACGGAGATACCTGCCTCTTGGGCTTTGATCAAATGTCGCAGCCACACGCTGTAGCAATATCGCGCCGAATTCGTTCCACCCGTGCCCCGATTTGTCAACGAGCGCAGGCCGGGCAAATGGGTGAAAACGCTTTTGATTAGGTACGCCGGCCGCACTTCCATTCGAGCCTCATCGGTATGGGTTGTCCCGCAGGACAGAGGGCCCGTTGATCGTAAACAGCAGATTCGCGATGCTCAAGGACGCAAAGGCAGGGTGTTAAGGCTTGGCTCGATCAAAATTGATCGCGCGGCGGCAGCAATTGCGGCCAGCGAATTACCAAATTGACGCGCTGTTTTATACTGGTAAGTTATTGCTCCCCAAGCTCAGGTCCGATCGACAATGCGTCAACAATGACGCTGACGTGATCCGTCAAGGCGAATGCAATGGGATCGTCAGCTAACTCATTGCGCGACAGTTGCACGGCCGGGCCGTGGCGACGACCATGGCTTTACCTAATACTGGTTCTGATCTCGTGGTGCGCCTTCTGGCTGGTGCTCGTTGATCGTGTCACGGGTGGCCGCGAGTTCGGCAGCGATTACCCCACGTTTGCCGCCTATTTGCACGACCCGTGGATGCTTTTCACCGATCGGCATCTGGCGGTCTTTGGATCGGGAATTGCGGCGCCGCTTCTGCCGGTTTCTTTAGCAGTTCCAACAAAACTATACGAACCGATTCTCGGCCGATTCCTGGCATTGCGGCTAACAGTCATGCTGTATGCCGTCTTCGGCATCGCATGCGGTTTCCACGTCGCGCTCCGACGTTTGGGACCTCCAGTCACTCGCAGAGAGTGGCTGTTTACGGCCGCCGCCGCAGCCGTACCCGTTGGCTGGGTCGCAAGCACGATCATGTCGCAAGACGACTGCGTGGCAGCCGCGTGGAGCGGAGTCGCGTTGTGCGTGTGGGTAGGCGGCGCTCCTGTCGCGGCGGCAGTCGTCACCGGCCTGGGAATGTTCTTTGCCAAGCCGTTTCTTGCGACCACGATATTGGCAATCTGGATTTGCTCTCCCGGGCGACGGTGGCCAGTGGCGTTCGCCGGCTCATTTTTCGTTGCGGCACTTACCGGGTTGTACTTCTGGCGCGATGGCGCCTTGCCATTTGGCAGCTACGTGATCGTTCCCTACATGGGTGCCAGCCCTTATGGAATTGCGTGGATGCTGTTCGAAGGTTTTCGCGACTCCTGGTTAATAAAGAACATTTCGGGAGTGCTTACCGCGGCTGCATTCGGGGCCTTTTCTTATTTTGCATGGCGGAAGCGCCTATCTCCGATCGCCACGACGGTCGGCCTCTACAGCCTGTTCTTCACATTTTTTTTGGGCGTAATGCCGGAATACGAGATGTGGTGTCTGCCGTTTGTAGTCGCGCTAATGTACGCCGCAATCAAAGAGCGCGCATGGACGGTCTTTGCGATCGCTTGGTTTCATAGCTTCGTTGGCTATGCCTACAAGTTTGTCTATGGACTAAACCCTCGATTTGAGTCTTCAGGAAAACCTTCGCTCAAGAACTGGTATCTCGAACACATTGGCATCGATGTGCAACCCTTGCAGATCCTGCTGGCCCTAGCAACGATCGCCAGCAGTTTTGCACTCGCGGTTATCCTGTTGCGTCGCGATGTAACTCGCAAGATCAGGGCCGCCGATCATCCCGTCGCATCGCCAGAGGCAAACGCCATCGACGGCGCATGAACAACGCTCAGAAGCTCGCCGCGTACAAACCCGCGCGGCAGTGCACTTCAGTGTGATGCCGGAACAACTGCGGGCCGAACGCGCGATGTTTGCCACCCCCGTGCGGCGGGTCGCGAGAGGACCGTGGAAGCGTGGCCATTCCCGTAACCAACAATGACCACGTAGCAAGCAAGAATAGCGCCGATATAAGGCGGGGCAATTAACGAGTGATCAAACATGAATGTAATGGCCAACGAAGTAGCGATCGCCAAGAGCGCGGCACGGGTCTCGGGTGCCGGCACGTTAACGCTTGCTGGAACAGCATGAACTGGTAGGCGAGCAGAGCAACAATGGCCAGAAATCCAGAATTCCCCCATACAAAAACATAGTAGTTGTGCGGTCCCAAGCCATTGCCGATTGGCACGATCCGCTCCATCGAGCGATGGCCGAGGCCAAGTACGATGCCGTCTTGATCCAAAATGCTGGTAAAGGCCACCCTCCAAAGCTCTGAACGATTATTCAGCTCCTCATCCGAGAAATCACCTTGCACAAAGGAGCGCACGGCGGCAAGTCGGGCCGACTGATTCGGCGATACCGCTTCAATCGCCTCGATCGAGATTGCGATTGCCGCCAACAGCACCGCCGCGGCGATCAGGCCTTGGAAGACCGCCAGGAATCGCTTTGAAGCAAGGCCATAAACCAGGCAGCCGATCAGAACCACGACGATTGCCGCACGAGAAAAGGTCATTGCAATGCCGATCAACAGCATGGTGCGAGCCCCAAATCGCAGCGGCAACCGTTCAATGGGATGGATAAAGGACAAAAACAGGCAACAAATAAGCAAAAACGCGCCCTGGTTCGGATTGCCCCATAGTCCGGCCCCACGGCTTGCTTCGCTCAGGATAGTGGACATGAAGCCGGGAACCAACACTTGCAACGTTGTAAGCATGGCGCCAAACGCCCCAATGCCGACCGTCACCCGTATTAACCGAGGAAGTCGTTCGGGCGTGATAGCGCGGGTCGCCAACCACGGAAGCCCGACAAGCACCATCCACGGTTTCACAAGCAGATGCATCATCGACCGGAAGTCCTCGCCAGTGCGTTGATATTCACCTGCAAAACCGCCGACGGCCCACACTCCCCAGCAAATCCACGCCGCGACTAAGATCGGGCTGTGGTAGCGGCCTTTGCTAAACAGCAAAACGACAGCCGCGCAGAGAGCGAACAAGATCGGAAATGCCGCCGTTTGTTGTTGCTGTTCGGTGATGGACTCAACGTGCCAGCTTAAAGCAGCAATAATGTTCGTCAGCGCAAACAGGTAAATCGTCCAAAACGCAATCCGTACCAGCGGACGCACGGGAACGGAACGAACCGGGTACAACGGGCGCGGCTGGCCACGGTCCGGCCGAAACAGTGGAGCTGGTCATCGAATGACGATCTCGAGGGAGGCTAAATCAATCGTCGCTGAAAGATGTTTATTATACCAACAAGGCAAGCGACGGCGACGCGGGTAAAAGTCACATAGCCGGCCGCCGTTGCCGTTTCGCAACAGTCAGGTTGCCAGCGGCCTCGGGTTAATGCAACCGGGCGTGCCGACCGGGCGGGTTGATCGGACTTTGCCGGCGGTGATACGGCTAAGAAGGCCGCGTTCGTTTGCAAATCTACCTAGTTCCCAAAGCGATCCCACCAGGTCGTAAACACGATCAGAGCAAATAGCTCTTCGCTACGATCCACCCGCCACCGAGACGGCCCGGCCCGCATGTCGGCCAGCAACGTTCGCACCCCCTCCGCACTTAGCACGCCCGCCGCAACCGCGGGGGAGTGTTGCAACTGTTCCGCCCGACGTCCGCGGGCGAAGTCCATCATCCAGCTTCGCAATGGAACGCTGAACCCCTTTTTTTCGCGGTAGGCCAGCTCGTCGCCAAAATGACGTGCAACCAGATGGCGGAGAACGCGTTTCTCATCGCCTGGCTTAAAGCGGATGTCCTCCGGGATTTGAAAAGCCAGATCGGCCAAACGCGGTATCAAAAACGGCACACGCACCTCCAGGCTGTGCGCCATGCTGGCGCGATCGACTTTCACCAGCATATCGTTTGGCAGATACAAGAGCAGGTCGTACATCTGCATCTGAGTCACGGGAGGCAACCCCTGTAGCTCCGTCAGATACTCGTGAGCATGCCAGAATCGCGATTCGCCATTCTGGCGCAGACTGGGGTCCAACACCTCGCTGCGAAACGAACGTCCCGGGAGCCAGGCGGATGAGAGCCGCCGGAGATCGGGCGAGAGCGCCAATCGCCTCCCCCACTGATGCAGCCGGTTCTTTGCCGGCAAAAGCTTGGTCACCGACCCAAACAGAAGTCGCGAGAGCCAGTCCGGCGCCGCGTCGAGGCGGCTAATCTGATGCCCCAGCCGATAGTGCCAATACCCGCTGAACAGCTCATCGCCGCCGTCGCCCGAGAGCGCGACAGTTACGTATTCGCGTGTGACACGGCTGACAGCGAATGTCGGAAACATGGAGCTGTCGGCAAACGGCTCGTCGTAATACTCCACAAGCTGCGGCAGGTGATCGATCGCCTCGGGCTCGACGCGCCGCACGGTCGGACTGGCGTGGATCGCGGTTGCAACCTGAGCGGCAAACGCCTGCTCCGAAAACTGTTCGTTCGCGAAGTCGATCGTGAACGTGCGCAGCGGCTCATCCGTGGCGAGTGCAGCGCCGCGCGAGACGAGCGTGGAGTCGATTCCTCCGCTGAGGAATGTTCCGACTGGCACGTCGGCCACCATCTGGGCCTTCACCGAGCGGTTGAGTTCCGCTTGTACCTCGTCGGCCCAATCCTCAAGTGTTCGGTTGTGCTGCGGCCGGTACTCCGGCTTCCAATAACGGCGAAATCGTGATTCCCAGTTGCGCAGGTCCAACTCCATGGTGTGCGCCGGCAGCAATTTACGTACGTCGGCAAAGATTGATCTGGGCGCTGGAATCCAATGAAAATCAAAGTAATCGTTCAGCGCGGCCGGATCGATCGCGCGGCTGACTTCGCCTGACTCCAACAGCGGCTTGATTTCCGAGCCGAACACCAGCCGCTCGCCATTCAGCGAGTAAAACAGCGGCTTGATGCCGAAGGGGTCGCGTGCCAGCAACAGGCGCTCGCGTTTGATGTCAAGGATTGCAAAGGCGAACATCCCCTCCAGTGCATCGACCATTCGCTCGCCGCGCTCCTCGTACAAGTGCACGAGGACTTCAGTATCGGTATGCGAGCGAAATTGGTGCCGCGGCTCAAGCTCGCGCCGCAGCGATTGGAAGTTGTAAATCTCGCCGTTGAATACGATCCAAACCGTGCCATCCTCGTTCGACATCGGCTGGTGCCCGGCCGGCGACAGATCGAGGATCGAGAGCCGGCGAAATCCTAGCCCAACCTGGCCATGAACCTCGACACCCTCGTCATCCGGCCCGCGATGACGGATGGTCGCGGCCATTTTCCGGATTAACTCAGCCGGGGGGCGTTTTCTAGGATCGCGATAGGCGATGCCGCAAATACCGCACATGATCGAATATCAGATAAGCTGAGGACAGCCCAAAAAAACGCCACGGTGCTTTCTCGCGCTGTCGTGGGTGAAAGCGCAATCAACCTACTACAAGTGTTGGTTGATGGTGCGTTTCATCTCATCAACGACCGACTCGGCCTTGAACATTCGCGCCGCTACTAGCGAATTTCGAACAAGCTGCTCGCGCCGTGCTCCGTCGCTGCAGAGCGCGTCGATCGCGGCGCGGATCATTCCAGGATCAGCCATTTCGATTACCTCGGCACAATCCACTTCCTTGAGCCACCGTGTCAGGAAGCTGTTCCCAGGACTGTGGGCAAGTATCGGCCTGCCTGAAGTCAGATATGGGATGGTTCGCGTTGGAAAAATCGTGCGGTATTCGATCGGCGATAGTCCGCCCGTCAGGCCGTGGGGGAGCAGCAAAAGATCGTTCGATCGCAGCTTGACGGGCAATTCTTCGTCGGTCGGCTGTTCGTGCCGGATTGCCGGACCTTCGATTCCAACTTTGCGCAGGTACCAGTCGGAAACGTTGGAGTAGATGTTGAACTCCAAGTCATCGGAATCATTCACTACCTGGCACAAGCGGAGCAGTGCGTCGGTGTTCGACGCATTGATCGAGCCAAGATACCCGAGCCGGATCTTTCGAGGGTCGATCGGCGGCAACGGCGCGAATTCGGGAATCTCGTCGGAGAATGTATGGACTAGCGGCCGAAAGTCGATATCGGGATAAAGCTGCTGCATCTCGATCTTCATTCCCTCGCTCATGACGAACACGAGCTCGCCGTCGCGAAAAACCCGCTTTTGCAGCCAACTGGCGAAGCGATGGCTCAGCCCCCGCCGATTCTCGCGATAGGTGTTGTGAAAGAAGGTGAATAGCTTCAGGCCCAGACGCCGCGCCGTCAGATACGACGCGAACAGCAATTGCTCATCGGGAAAGTTTGCAAAGATGGCACTGCATTGCTCGCGCTTGGCGATTCTGGATAGCCGCATCACCGTGCGGGGGATCAACAGCCATTTCAGCCAATGCACGAACCGTTGCCCGCGCTTCGGCCATGTCCACTTGCTGCTCACAAAGTGGATCCGATGACCGTGGGAATCGTGAGTCTGACCGGCTGGGTTGCTCTTGGTGCGCTCGACGACGAGCACGATCTCGTCCGGGTCGTATTGACTAAGCAGGCCTTTGATCACAAACGCCACGGCGATCGGCGTTGGTTCCACCACTGGCGAAACGATCATCATCCGCTTTGCCAGGCGTTCGCGTTTTACGCCGTCCGCGTTGCCGGCTGCCTCAATCGACTGCGCTGTTGCGCTCATAATGCGGGAGAGTCTCGATACTCGGCGGCGCGGTCGTGTGCCCGATCAGTACGAAGGGCAGGGCACTCCCGAAACGACCTGGTCGAAGATCCAACGGTAGGTTCGCTCCATGCCGTCGGCGAGTCGAGTGCTCGGCGCCCAATCCAGCTTTTCTCGAATCATGGTATTGTCGCTGTTTCGGCCGTTGACACCCTTGGGCGCATTGAGGTTGTATTGACGCTTCAGCCGAATCCCGGCGATCTTTTCCACGATATCCACCAGCTCGTTGATCGTAACCAGCTCATCGCTTCCCAAATTGATCGGTTCCATGATTTCGCTGTCCATGATCATCTGCGTACCGCGAACGCAATCGTCGATGTACATGAAGCTGCGCGTTTGATTGCCGTCGCCCCAGATTTCAATTTCATGCTCACCCGAAAGTTTCGCCTTGATGACCTTTCGGCAGATTGCCGCCGGCACCTTTTCGCGGCCGCCGTCCCAGGTGCCGTTGGGTCCGTACACGTTGTGGAACCGCGCTACGCGCGTGCAGAGCCCGAAATCCTCTCGATAATGCCGGCACATCCGTTCGCTGAAGAGTTTCTCCCAGCCATAGCCGTCCTCGGGCATCGCGGGATAGGCGTCGGCTTCCTTAAGCGGGATGACCTTTTCCGACTTCTGCTTATCGGCGGCATAAACACACGCACTCGATGCGTAGAAAAAGCGTTCGACGCCGTGATGTTCCGCGGCCATCAACATGTGCGTATTGATCAATACCGAGAGCATGCAGAGGGCTTTGTTATTCTCGATAAAACCCATTCCGCCCATATCGGCGGCCAGGTTGTAAACATTTTGGGCGCCGTCCAGCACGGTGAAGCAGTGCTCCCTTTCCGACAGGTCCAGGGACAGGTTCTCGGCCTGCGAAGACTGTTGCCACCATTGGTCGAGCGGTTTCTTATCGACGGCACGGACCGACATGCCTTTGGCCAGAAGGTCCTTGACGAGATGACCGCCGATGAAACCCCCGGCGCCTGTCACGACTGCTAGTTGACGTTTCACTACAACCTCCATAACCAGTATCGGTGCAGCTCACGCAGCAGGAGACAGCCCCGCTGCGCAAACGCGAAGTGAGATCTAAACTGACACCTAGGGCCCAAGCCGGCCGCGCCCGCGACGTTGCCGGCGCTATCTTGCGACCCCTCCATTCTACTTGCCGAAGGGCGAATCCGAAGGGGGTTTATCCATCTGCCGGCACGCGCCGGAACAGGAATTCATTGCAGCCGCAGGAATCAGTCGTGCGAATTCTTAGCATCACAAACCCCCGGTCCGCGTGAAAATCCGCCGCCTCCTCGGGTGTGCAAAACTCGTACGGCAGGCCGCCCACCCAATCGTCAACATCGCGGAAAAAGTCCATCCCGCGTAGCGAATTGTATTGCCGAACGTACTTCAGCGGCGACCGCAGCCCCAATGACATCTTGGTGAACAGCGCCGAAATGTACGCCCATTTAATCAGCGGAAATGCCAGCCGCGGCGACTGGTTGCACCACCGCTTGATCGCCAGCCAGCGCTTTGATGTGCGATGCTTGTTGTACAGCGTGAAGTGCAACAACCCGCCCGGCGCGGTGTTCTGGCGAACCACGTTTTCGACCGCCGGCCACATCGAGCCCGTGTGATGTAGGACGCCCCAGGAGTGCACATAAGAAAACCGTCCCAGCGACTCCAGGAACGCGGCATCCAGCACCGAACCTCGCCGAATCTCCCAGCGCGATTCGTCAATCGCAAACCGCTTGCGCAGCACCGTGGCGCACTCGACCGAATGAGGATCGATGTCAATCGACACCACGCGCTGTGCGCACCAGCCGCACCGCCACCAAGCTGCTCAAGCCGCTGCCACAGCCGACGTCCAAGAACTCGTGTTCATCCAGCCTCGGCAGGTGCGTGAATTCGACAAACGACTTTTCGGCGGCGCGGAGCGTGTCTTCATTAAACCGCTCCAAGAACTTCTTCCAATTTGCTCCAAAGCTGAAGCTGATCCGCTCGTCGGCCGCTGCCGCTGCTTCGGCGTTGAAGTAATCCACGTTGCCGCTCTGCGACGTCATGGTGTGCTTTCCGAGTAGGCCCGATACGCGGTCTCAATTCCCGTGCGAAGCGGCGTTGTCGCACGCCAGCCCAGCGAATTCACCAACGACACATCCAAAAGCTTCCGCGGCGTTCCGTCGGGTTTGCTCGTATCGTATCGGATCGCGCCTTCGTAGCCGGCGATCTGTTTGATCAACTCCGCCAATTCGCGAATCGAAATGTCTTCTCCCACGCCCACATTCACCAAGAGTGCCGGCGTGGACCGGTTCATCAGGAACACCGATGCCTCGGCCAGGTCATCGGCGTACAAAAACTCGCCGCCGTGGCGTGCCAGTTCCCCAAACAACGACCTCGCTCGCGCCGCCTAACTTCGCTTCGTGAAATTTGCGAATCAACGCCGGTAATACGTGCGAGTTCTTCAGATCGAAGTTGTCACCGGGCCCGTACAGATTTGTCGGCATCAAACAAACGCAATCGAATCCGTACTGCCGCTGATACGCCCGACACATCTCGATCCCGGCGATCTTCGCGATCGCGTAGGCCGAATTGGTGGGTTCCAACGGGCCAGTCAGCAGGCTGCTTTCCGCCATCGGCTGCGCGGCCAGCTTCGGATAAATGCACGACGAACCGAGGAAGAGCAGCTTCTGCGCCTGTAGCGATATGCCGCGTCGATTACATGCGTCTGGATCAACAGGTTGTCGCGGATAAAGTCGCCGGGAAACGAGTCGTTGGCCAGAATTCCGCCCACCTTGGCGGCCGCCAAAAACACATACTCGGGCCGCTCCGCGGCGAAGAATGCGTCGACCGCCTCGCGATCTCTCAGGTCTAGCTCCGACCGCGTTCGCACAATCAGACGCTCGTAACCTGCGCACGCAACGACCGTACAATCGCCGAGCCCGCCAGCCCCCGATGCCCCGCCACGTATATTCGGCTCGTCAGATCCATTTTCTTTTAACGCCGACCAGATCCCCGATACCAGTGCCAGCCGGCTATTGTCGCGATCGCTCGCCTTCGGCAACAACGTGCCCGGCGCGCCGCAGCGTTTGCTCCTGCCGCGCCAACTCCATGTCGTGGTCCACCATCACGCGAACCAGCTCGTCAAATGTCACTTTCGGCTTCCAACCAAGCAGCTTGCGCCCTTGCTCGGATCGCCCAGCAAGTGATCCACTTCCGTCGGCCGCAAGTAGCGTGCATCGACCTCCACGAACTTCTTCCAGTCCAAACCCAGATATCCAAACGTCCGCTCGACAAACTCGCGCACCCGAGTGCGCCTCGCCGGTGGCCACGACAAAATCGTCCGGTTCCTTGTGCTGAAGCATCAGCCACATCGCTTCCACATAGTCGCGCATGCCCCCAGTCGCGCTTCGCCTCTAAATTGCCCAGGTACAGCTTCGCTTGCAGCCCCAGCTTGATTCGCGCCGCCGCGCGCGTGATCTTCCGCGTCACGAAGGTTTCACCGCGCCGCTCGCTTTCGTGGTTGAACAGAATCCCGTTGGCTATGAACATCCCGTACGCTTCGCGATAGTTCGCGCGAAATGGTATGCCGCCACCTTGCCCACCGCATACGGGCTTCGCGGGTAAAACGGCGTGCTCTCGGTTTGCGGGGGCGGTGTCGCTCCGAACATCTCCGACGAACCCGCCTGATAGAACCGCACCGCCTTCTCCGTCTGCCGAATGTGATCGCGCAGGCACTCCAAGAGCCGCAGCGTTCCCGTGCCGACGATGTCGGCCGTGTACTCGGCCTCTTCAAACGACACCTTCACGTGTGACTGCGCCGCCAGGTTGTAAACCTCGTCCGGTTTCGCCGCCTCCATCACGCGCCGCAAGTTCGTCCCGTCCGAAAGATCGCCGTAGTGCAGTCGCAGCCGCACCCCCTGGTTGTGCGGGTCGCTATAGATCGGGTCGATGCGGCTGGTGTTGAACGTGCTCGAGCGTCGGATGATGCCGTGCACTTCGTACCCCTTGGCCAACAATAGCTCGGCCAGGTACGACCCGTCTTGCCCGGTAATGCCCGTGATCAGCGCTCGTTTCATGCGTTTGCTTTCATCCGTGAGGTCGGCAGCGGTAGGGTGGAACTGACGGCAACGCTAGCATGCGATACACCGCCAGCGCGTATTCAAGACCACTCGCGCCAATGCGGCAAGAGCATTCGTGCCGCCGCCGCAACTCGCACGGCGTCTTCTCACTCAACACCTGCTGCCGATAGCGCTTTCGTCGGCCCTTCCGACAACGCCGACATCAATCGCTTGCTCCGCTCCCGCTCGGCGCAAAAAGTGCCTCAGCGGTTCGCACGCCTGCCTCGCCGTCCAGGCGGCGCATCTGTTGCCGGACGATCGCATCCCGCTCCGCCTGATCTTGCAAGGGACTGGTCAGGTAGCCGTCAACGGCCCCGATAAACTCCTCCTCGCTTTCGGTCTTTGCGATCCCGCCGGTCTGAAGAATCTGCCGGTAATGCGTGTACTCCATGAACCGCCGAGCGGTCAGCTCCGCCTGGCAGTCGCCGGGTCCGTCCCAAAATATGTTCACGATCGGCGTGCCAGTGCAAGCCGCGTCGATGCTCAATGTAGAGCTGGTCGCAACAACCACGTCCGCCGCCGCCATCAGGCTCGACAAGTGCTCAGCATCCTCCTTCGGCAGATCCCAGCTCAGCGCCGATTCACGTACCGGCGGCGCTCAAGATGCACTCGGGGACCAACTAGCGCCTGATAAGGTTCCAGGACAATTTTCGTGTTGCCCTGCACAACTTGCGGGTGCAAGCGAATCCACACATGGCACGGCCGCCTGAACCGCCCTTCATTGACTAACTCCGCAATCCGCCGCACCACATTGATCTCGTGCGGCATGATCTGTGGATTGATTGTTCCGTAGACCAGGAGACCCTCGTGATCAGCGATACCGTGCCGCCGCCGCCATGCAGCACGATCGAAACGCTGGCGCAGACCGTGATAGTGATCAAACTGCGCCGCCCCGCACCACTGAATCCTTTCGCGTGGAAAATCGTGGTAGTGCACCGCCTCGTCGGCCATTAGGTCGCTCCACACCAGTAAGTGATCCGGCCGGGCGCCCATGTACCCTTTGCTCGTCAGGTTGTCCCACGACAACATCACCGTCGCGGTCGGAATACCCGCCCGCCGCGCGGCACGCAACAGGTGGATATCGTCGGCGACAAACCCCGGAGTTCCGGTGACCACCAACTGCGGGCGATGGCGTGCCAACACGTCATCAAAATCGCGCCCGGGGTATAGCCAGTTTTCCAGCGCCAAATATCCGCGGCGCAAAAATCCAATCCGCCCCAGAACCAGGTTCAAACTGCGTGTGAGCCAATAGAATTTCGGCGACTGCCGGCGAAAGGCTTCATTCTTGTGGTTGAGCGTGGCCCCCAGCGACGGATTCATCAACAAATACTGCCGCAAATTGATCAACAGCGACTCGACTCGCGAAAACCGCGACGGCATTTTCTCCAGTGTGATCTGCGGGTGATCGAACTCGCTGCGAAAATACTCCTCGTCGGCGTTCGGCGAAACCACGATCAACTCCGCGCCGCGAGTCAGCAACGTCTCGCTGATCTTCGAGCGCAAGAGCATCCGCGCTGAAACCCATGCGTGATGTTGAACAGGATGCGAGGCATGTTTCGACCGGGCTGCGGCTGACCGTTGCAATCAGGCATGTTCACGCGCATCTAAATCGAATTCGTCGGGCTTTGCCGCGTCGGCCGGCGCAAACCGCGAAACTGCGCAATCAACCAGTCCACGTCGGCCCGGTCAACGCCGAACAACCGCGTTTTTGCGGGCACCACCGCCTGCCGGAACACGACGACCGCCGCCACCGCGGTCGCGATATACCCCATCGACGTAGCCACTGCCGCGCCCCGAATGCCGAACGGTGGGATCAGTGCGGCGAACATCGCCACGCCCACCACCGTTCCGATCGCGGTGATCATGCTCGACCGGCCGGGCATCCCGCTGCCTCCGAAGAACTTTGTCATCATCTTGGTCGTTACCAGCGCCACGGTTCCCGGCAATAACAGCACCAGCGGCGCGACCGTCGCCGCGTAGGCTTCGCCAAACACCAACGGCACCAGCCACGGGCTGACCGCCGCCAGCAGGACCGCCAAGACCACCATCAGAACGATGATGGTTCGGTGTACTCGTTGCACCAGCGCTGCACGAGCTTCGGACTGCTTTTCTGCCGCAATGCGATTGAATAACACGACGCCAAGCGAATCCGGGATGTTCCACAAAAACTCGCTCATTGCCACGGCCACCGAATACACGCCCAACGCGCTGCGGGGCGCAAAACTCAGGATCGCCTGGTCCAATCGCAAATTGAGCCGCGATGTCGCCTCGCCAATCCAGGCGCACGAACCATAGTGCAGTCCGCTCATCACAAAACGCCGTTCCAATCGAAGCCGAGGTCGAAACTCTCGAAACACGAGATAGCACGCGGCGATTCCCAGTAATACATAGGTAAACGCGACCGCCGCCACTGCCCCTGGCAGGCCGAGATCGGCAATGACCACCAGCGAAAGAAGCGACACCGCAGTCACGACCGATGTTCCGGCAGCCAGGTAATTACTCAGCGCATATCGCGATGCGCCAACCAGCACACGCTGCGCCATCAACAACGCTCCCTGCAGCGGCAGAAGGACCAATACGGTGATCATTAATGTTCTGGGTACGACCCGGGCCGTCTCGCCCAACCAGTCGAAATGCCATAGCGCTCCCATCGCAATCGAGACCAGCAGTCCGATTCCCGCTCCCATCGCGATGCAACTGACCGTCACCCGCGCCGCGTCATAACGTCCGCTGCTGATCAGGTACAGGATTGACGCCCCAAACCCAAAAGTTGCCAGCGGGAAATAAAAGGTATGCGGCAACATCAAAAACGCATACATCCCTCGATCGTCCGGACCCAAGAATCGCGCCACGAGGATGGTCGTGGCTACTGACAGCGGAAACGTAGCCAGCTTCGTCACCAGCACGCCAAGCGTGCTCCGCGCGGGCGTGCTGCGACTGCGCGCTTGACGACTGCGCGGGCGATTCATTTTCGACCCGGCTACTCATGCCGGCGCGCTCACCCGCGTCAGTTGCTGCCTCAATCCGGGTGTTCCCTTGCCGCGCGATATGAGCAGTAAATCCACCTCAAACGATTTTTTGCCAGTTGATTCTTCCAACGACTTTCGCGGACTTACCGAGTCCAGGCTTTGGATATGCCCCTGTTGGTCAACCGAAAACAGATCGGCCTGAGCCGAAAGATCTCCAAGATAATCGTCCACGTCCACGCCGAGCTTGGCCAGGTAGTTCGTGTTGAATTCAATGACCCCGGCCCATTGCCGGCAATCCGCCAACAGCCGTCGCATTCCGCAACACGAGCGGTTCGTACCCTTCGACATCGATCTTGAACAAAAGCGACTCGTTCGAAAGCTCCCTCTCTACGAACAGCGAATCGATAGCCAGCGTCTTGATTTCACGCCGCTCAACGTCCGTTTTGGATTCGTCACGAATGGCCGAAGAACTCCCCGACCATCGCCGGTTGATGTAAAACTCGCTTTGCGCAGTCGGAGCGGTCCGACGCCAGCGCACAATGAAACTCCATTTGCGCCGCGTTGGGGTGCTCTCGGCGCAACATTTCCAGGCACGGCATCAACAGTGCATTCGCTTCGATGCCGATGATTCGCGCGTCGGAGCGATACCGCTGCGAAAGCACGATCTCGCCATAATTCAGTCCTACATCCAGCACAATAGTTGGATCCAATGCCTCTACGGCACGCCGCCACAACTCCTTGGTTGTGCCTTGACCTTGCGCCTGGCACTTCAGGATCGCGCGTCCTCGGTTCTCGCGCGGATCAACATACATCCAGTGTCTGCAGCCGGGCAGTGCGAGCTTCTCCGGCCGCATTCGACCGTGCAACCGCATGATGATCAAATCATCGACCAGGTTTCTAAACCAGGTCCGCCGGTACATCCATCGCCATGCGGGCAAAACCAGCGGCACCCGCTTGATCGACTCTTTCAACGACATGGTTCCTGCGAGGCCGACGAGCTGGTGTGCCGAACGATCGTATGCACTAACCGAACCGGAACGGATTCAGCCGCACCGACCAGTGCAGCGCCAAACGTTCGCGACCCGGCTCGCCGCGCAGCCGCCGGTGATATCCGCAGGTGTTGGCAATCACCAGTGTGTTCGCCTTGCACACGAGCACGGTTTCTTCCAACCCCAGCCGCTCGAGCTCGTCGGGCGTAATGCGCCGCGAGCCCTTGGCTCTCGACACGCTCTCCTGATAAAGATAGCCAAGCTGGCCGAGCGACAATCGATGCGAGCCTTTCACAAACACCAGCGGGCCAATTTCCGTATCCACATCTCGCAGATACAGCCACGCCTTGTGTGTGTTGAAAAAGATATCGCTGTGCAAATCAGATTCCGGATCGTGGCCGCCGGCCGGACCTTGGATTAAGTACTCCAGCGCGCGGCTGCCGCTCGTGGCATCGAGTTGCCGCTTTTCGACGCCTGACATGATGCCCACCAGCCGCGGATCGTGGTAAAACTCGTCGATCGCGGGACAGGCGGTGCGCCGCGACTTCGTCGAGCACCACCTGCTCCATCCGGTTCGGACCGTGCTGCAAATGCACTTTATTAGGGCCTTCCAGCAAGACCGCGGCCTCGCGGCGCACTTTGTCGAACTGTTCCTCGCCAAGGAAGTTCGGAATCATTAACATGCCATCACGACTAAGCGTCTCCACGTGATCCCGGATCGCCTCGTCGGCCGCTGTCCGTCGCGCGTTGTACAAGGCGCGCGCCATGACAGCACGAATCACTTGTGCCCCCATCCGGTTCAACACAGGGCTTTCTAGGGTCTTGTCGCCGCTAAACATTCGCTTCAGGGGTCGAAGTGAAGGCATCGAATGATCGCTCCTAAGATGTACTGCCGTGATGTGGTGCTCGTTTCGGTAAGGTAACTATTGTGACCGCAAACTTTCTGTTTTCAATTCGCTGGCGCGCTGGATTAGCTTCGCCGTCAGAAAACTCTCGGTCTTTTCCAGCGACTCAGCCGTATTCCCGCCCACGTGCGGTGCGAGTATCAGATTGTCATGCCCACGTGCATATTCAACGAGCGGGTTGTTGCCCATCCCGCCCGAACGTTCGTCGCACAACACATCCAGCGCTGCGCCGGCCAGATGGCCGCTCGTCAACCCGTCCAATCGCGCCGTTTCGTCAACCAGTTCGCCGCGAGCGGTATTGATGAACCAGCTTCTCGCCCGCATCGCCGCAAACTGCTCGCTCCCAAAGAACCCACGGTTTTCGGAAGTCAGGCTCGCATGCAGCGAAACCACGTCGCTCTGCGACAAGAGCGTCCCGAGGTCCACGACCTCCACGCCCGGCTCGACCTCGCTTTGTTTCAAGTGCGGGCCGCAGGCCAGCACGCGCATGTCAAATGCTTGCAGGTAGCGGGCGACGATTCGCCCCAACCGGCCGTATCCGACAATCCCCGCCGTTTTTCCGTACAGCTCGTTCCCACGGAACAGGTCGCGGTTCCAACCGCCGTCGCAGACATGAGCGTGTGCCGCAGGCAAGTGCCGCACCAGCGCCAACAGCAAGCCCACAGTAAGTTCCGCCGTGGCCCTCACTTCCTTCAGAAAATCCGCTTCACCTCGCAGCGAGATGACGCGCACGCCGCGGCGTTCGGCTTCCTCCAGGTCGATGTGGTTCAAGCCCGTGGTGTTCGTAATTACAAACCGCAACCGGGGCGCAGCATCAAAAACCTCTCGATCGATCCGATTCCTCAGCCGCACCCACAGCGCGTCGAACCCATCCACGCGTTGCAAGAGTCCCGCGCGATCCAAGTCGGCTGTCTCAACTTCGAGCGTCTCCCGCAATTGCCGCAATGCGGTCTGGCTGAAGCCCTCCAACTCGGCAATTAGCAATCTCAAATCGCGCCTCATGTCGAAATCAAGCATCGAATTCGGTTGAATGCTTGAGTCCGCGTTTCTATTTCGGAATCACGGTGACGTCGCCAACGAAGTTGTCAGGCACGGTTTCGAGCGGCTCGCCGGTTTCTGAATTGAACACGTCATAGTTCCGCCACAGTTTTACAACGTCCCCCACGCTTCGTCCGCGCGGCTCCAATAGCCGGTAGTCCAATTCGCTAAATATCACCGGTCGAGCTCGCTGCAGGGTTTCCTGCGCGCGGAAAACACCAACCATTCGGCCCCCTCCGCGTCCACCTTGATCACGGCCGGACGCAGATCGAAACGAGCGGCGAGCGAGTCGATCGTCGCGCTCGGCACCGAGATCATCCTTTGGCTTCCTCTGGCATCGGGATGATGGATCGAATCAATGGAGCTGTACTCTTCCAGGCCATCGACGACCGACAAGCGGCATTCCCCATTCATGTCACCTGCTACGCCCGGGAATATTTGAACAATTGTCTTTAGCTGGTTCCGCGAGATGTTGGACTCCAGTAAGCGAACCATCGCCGGTACCGGCTCAACCGACAAAACGAGCCCGCTTGGGCCGGTGAGCGATCCGGCGAGGATCGAGTACAGTCCGACGTTGGCCCCAACATCAATGAAGTGGCTTCCAGGAACCAATACGCTGCGAAAGAGCTGCGGCAGGTAGTCTTCGAACCCGCCCCTTTGAAGCCGCTTGGTTGTGCGCATCTCGCTGCCCAGCTCGATCGATCCTCCAAACTGGGGCAAATCCATCACCACATTCCCGTTGACCTGCATGCAATGCGGCGGTCGCCAAAACATTCGTTTTGTAGTGCGCCACGGCTTCAAAAAGTGGCGCGCCTTGTGTGCTCGTTGGCGGCGAGCAAGCAACTCTCTCAAGGCTTGCGGCATGACACGCCCTCCAGCTTCGCCGCGTCATAGCGCATCAACTGCTCGACCATAAACACATCGATCGGCTCATCAATATTCCATGCCCGTTCCACCGGCATGATCCACGCACGGCAGTCCCGGCCCTTCAAGGAATCCTGCTTCATCAACACATCGCGGCGCGTCAAATACACCGAGCCATCCCGCAAATACAGCTTCGGCAGGTCCTGCCGCCGCTGCCCTTCGAACGCCTCCGCGAACGGCGGGTCGCTCACCCGACCATTACCATCAATAAACTTCATCCGCGCCGCATGCCGCTCGCCCACGTCTGCAAACGAGATCACCGAATCGGCGCCCGTGCGTTCCAATAACTCGATCGCCCCGTCAATATCGCTCGCCCGCCGCAATGGGTTTGTCGGTTGCAACGTAAACACGGCGTCGTACGCCTCACCACCCGCTTCCAACCGTCTCACCACATCCTGAAGCACCGGCAGCGTGGGCGTGTCGTCTCGCGCTAACTCGGCCGGACGCATGAACGGCACGTACAATCCAAACTCAACCCCCAACTCCGCAATCCGCTCGTCATCCGTCGAAAGCACCACGCGCGTCAGCCGCTTCGCCGCCAGCGCCGCCTCGGCCGTATAGGCCAATAGCGGTTTGCCAGCCAACATGGCAATGTTCTTGTTCGGAATGCCCTTCGAGCCGCCGCGTGCGGGCACGATTCCCAAAACTCTCATTAGATGCCCGCCGCCTGCACTGCGACCTCATCAATGGCCAACCCGTCATGAATGTAATGCAGCCGCTTTTGCAAGTACGGCGTGAGCTTCGCCAGTTGATTCGCGATTCGATCCGCCACATATCCGTCGCCATAAAGCGTGCTCGCCGGATACCGTCCCTGCTCAAGCTGACGGCGGATCGTGGCCTCAATCTCCTTGGCGACCGGCCGCGCGTGAATTACGTGCTGGTCGTGCTCGCGACCCTCCTGCCGATTTCCCACCAAGACCACCGGCGTTCCAAAGTAACTCGCGTCGCGCACGAAGCTGCTCGAATTCCCGATAGCACACGCCGCGTTCGCCAATACCCGCAGATAATTCTCCGGGCTCAAGTTCGTCAGCGTCCGCAGCCAATCGGGGTGCCGCTGATCGCGAAACACGCGAATCGCCTTGCTGATGTGATCGCTGCCCGCGTCAATGTTCGGCCATAACAGGATTGTCGGTCGCTGGAGCGCGCCCACCGCCTCCAACAGCGCCTCCATCTGCGACCGCTCGCCGCCGTATTCCGTCGTCGTCGGATGATACAGCACCAACAGGAACGGCTTGGTCACGTCGATCGCGGCGCCCGCCCCGCGCTGGTTGACGAGTTCGCTCGGCAACTTGCGATCGAGCATCCGCGCAATGTCGCTCGACGGGCAACCGGTGCCCAGGATCGAATCCGGCCGCTCCCCCATCCGCACCAGGTACTCCGCGCTACGCGCGGTGCTGGGGAAGTGGAAGTGCGCAAACTTGCTAATCGCGTGCCGGGCGCTTTCGTCGATCGACCCGCTGACTTCGCCGCCCTGAATATGCGCGATCGACAGATTCATATACGCCGCCGCGATCGCCGCGGACAACGCTTCGTAACGGTCGCCGATCAGCATCACCACGTCGGGCTTAAGCCGTTGAAACTCATTGCAGAACTCGACGATCCCAAACCCCACGCTCTTGGCCATCGTCGTCGGCGTCGAGCCTTCCAGCTCCATGTAGATTTCGCCATCGACCGCAAAGCCGTCGTTGCGAACGACATTGACCGGCTGCTGAAACCGCTCGAGCACCATCGTTCCCGCGGCCAGCACTTGCAGTTCGAGTGCGCTGTGTTCGCGGATCGCGAACATCACCGGCTTCAACCGCCCGTAATTGGCGCGGTCCACCAGCACCACGCACACGCGCCGCCGCTTGTCGCTTGCGCGAGTTCGTTCGATCTCGGATTGCCCATCGGCGTTATTCAAAGTCTTGCTCCGCAAGTAATCGATCAGCCTCGACGGCGCGCTTCAGCACGCGGCCAACCACGCGGTCAACCTCAGCCGCCGGTATTCCGCTCCCCGGCTTCTTGAACGCCAGATCGCCATCCGACATTCGATGCCCCGCCGGCAACGTCTTCGCCGCCACCACGCTCTTGCCAAACATCTGCCGCAGCTCGCCCACCTCGCTCGCCGCGCGGTCTTTATCCACCGGGTGCGCCGTTGCTCGCTCGATGAACCGCACGCCCTTTACCAACTCTGCAAGCTCTGCCATCGTCAACGACGCCGCGACATCGGGACCAAAACATTCACGAGAGAAAACCACGTGCACTTCCAGCAAGTTCGCCCCCAGCGCCGCTGCCGCCAATCCGGCGTAAACCGTCCCCGAATGGTCCGACAATCCCACCGGCGAACCATATCGCTCGCGAAGCTCGGCCATCACATTCAGCCCGATCTCCTCCGGCGGACAAGGATATGCCGTCCGACACTGAAACACCGCCAAGTCCACTCCCGCCGCCCGCACCCAACCAACCGCCGAGTCCAGTGCGGCCCAATCCGAAAGCCCACTCGACAGCAGCACCGGCTTACCGGTCCGCGCCATCCGTTCGATCATTGGCCAGTTGCTGACTTCACCGGAGCCCACTTTCCAGGCCAGCATCCCAATCCGCTCAAGCAGGTCCACGGCCGGAATCGAGAACGGCGACGAAAGGAACACCAACCCGCGCTCTCCGCTATGCTTCGCCAGGCCAGCCCATTGCTCGGCCGTAAACTCCATCCGCTTCCAGTAGTCGTACCGCGTCTTGTCCTGCGATGAAAACCTCACGCGAAACTGCTCGGCCGGTGTCGATTCCGCCTCGGCAATGTGCGTCTGGAACTTGATCGCCTGAGCGCCGGTTTTCGCCACTGCGTCAATATAGGCGTGCGCCGTTCCCAAGCTCCCGTCGTGCGCCTGAGCGACTTCGGCAATCACAAAGCATGTCGCACCGCTGCCGACCTCGTGTGAACCAATGCGAATCATTTTGTCAGGCGTCGCGCTCATTTCAGCTCGTTTCGCCCCGCGCACACTCCGTTCTCGTGGGTTGCGCCGCGCACCCTTCAAAATCGTTAACGTGTGCCATCGCACCTTTGCGAACGGCACAAGCGCCTTGGCCGCGCGCTCGAACACACAAGCCGTCAATCCATCCGGACTGGCTGGCCGCTCGTTGCGGATTCGACAGCGGCAAACGATGCCTCCGTCACGTTCACCAGCTCTGCAAACTCAATCAACGGCGGTCCACCCACCGCGACACGTTCGACGAACGCTCGCACTTCCGCCGTGTGCCCCTTGTCTTGTCGCATCAGCTTATGCTTGCTGAACCCGCGCCAGCCATACCCATACAAGCGGCGAAAGTTGTCCAGCTCCAACACGCGGCCCTCACAAAACAGTTCGAGCCGCTCCTTGGGAAAACTGCGGTGGCCGTTCGCAAAGTAATTCACCGTCCCGATCGAGCCGTCGGCAAACGACAACGTGATGGTGACATTCTCGGCCGATGCTCCACTCACCCCACCCGCGCCGCCCACCGCCGCCGACTGAACTGCAACAATCCGCGACCCCGTCACGTACACCATCAAGTCGAACCAGTGACAAGCCTCGCCGACGATTCGCCCGCCGTTCACCGCAGGATCGTTAATCCAATGCTCGGCCGGAACCTTGCCGGCGTTCACGAGCATCGTCATGGTGACCGGTCCCGACCGTCCCGCCAGTAATTTCTTCATCTCCACGGCATGCGGCGAGAACCGGCGATTAAACCCGACGAGCAACTGCAACCCCGAGGACGCTTCATAGGCGCGCCGCACCTGCTCCAGTCCGCCGCGATCGATCGCCAGCGGCTTCTCCACAAACACGTGCTTGCCGGCCGCCAGCGCCTCCGCCACCATGCACGCGTGCGCGTTCGGACGCGTCGCGATCATCACCGCGTTGATCTCCGGGTCAGCCAATACGCCCGGATAATCGCTCGTGCAGCGAGCAAATCCAAACTTTCGCGCTGCGTGCGCGCTCGACAGCCCGCCCGCACTGGCCACGCACACCAATTCCGCCGCGGTCCGCTTCAGCGCCGGCATCAACACCCGCGTCGAAAACGCCCCCGCCCCAATCACGCCGACACGTGCGCGAGTCTCTCCGACGCT
This sequence comes from Pirellulales bacterium, assembly GCA_963829655.1. GTDB lineage: Bacteria > Planctomycetota > Planctomycetia > Pirellulales > JALHPA01 > JBBDYH01. Next base: position 740,938 of record CAWHJG010000002.1, on the reverse strand, counting down.
CGCACTCGGTTTCGCCGCCTTTTCACTAACAACCTGGCCGTTCGCCGCAACCACGCGATGCATCGGCACGGCTTCCGGATAATTCAGCACAATTCCCAACTGCGACCGATCGTTCGTCAAAAGCTCGTACGCCGTCGCCGCCTCGCCGTGCGGCAATCGCGCCGTGATCAACCGATCAACCGCCAGCCGTCCCGTCGCCAACATCTCCAGCACCGCCTCAATGTTTCGTTGCTCCGTCCAACGCACAAAGTCATAGGGGTAATCGACACCCTGTTCTTCGTACCGCGCGTCGTATCGTCCCGGCCCATACGAGCACGACACCTGAAACGTCAATTCCTTGGCGTAAAACTCACTGCGATTCAACTCCAGATCCACAACGCCCACCAGCACAATCCGCCCGCGCTTCCGAGCCATCCGCGCCGACTGGCTGACGATCGTGTCCTTCTTCGCCGACGCCGTGATCAACACGCCGTCCACGCCGTGCCCACCAGAAAAAGCCAGCCCCGCTTCCACAGGGTCCGCCCCCGCCGCAAGATCCACCGTCGTGGCGCCGAACGCGCGAGCCAGCTCCAGCCGCTTCGGGTCTGGATCGATCCCCAGCACCCGCGCGCCGCTGGCCGTCAGCATCTGCACGCTCAACAACCCGATCAGCCCCAGCCCGAACACGGCCACCGATTCGCCCAGCGCCGGTTGCAACAACCGGATGCCCTGCAACCCAATCGCGCCCAAAACCGCAAACGCCGCTTGCTCGTCGCTCACGCCTGTCGGAATCTTCGCACACAAATGGACCGGCCGATGGACGATCTCGGCGTGCCCGCCGTTGCTCACCACGCGGTCGCCCGCCGAATATCCGCTCACACCCGGCCCCACCTCTATCACCATGCCCGCATTGCAGTACCCCAGCGGCATCGGCTCGTCCAGCCGCGACAAAACCGACTCCACCGTCGTCCACAGTCCATCGGCCTTGATCTTGTCCCAAACCTGCTTTACACGCTCCGGCTGCTGCCGCGCCTTCGACAGCAGGTTGGCCCGCCCAAACTCCACCAGGCTCCGCTCCGTCCCCGACGAAATCAGGCTCGAACGGCTTTGAATAAGCAAGTGGCCACGGGCCACCTGGGGACAGGGGACGTCGAGCGTTTCGAGAACGCCGCTCTTGAGATTCTGAACGATCTGCTTCACGGGGTGCCAAACCGGGGCCAAGAAGAGCGCGGCGAGTTGCTAAACGAAAACGGACCACGCCCCGGGGGGTGGACCGTTCGATTGTCCTGGACTCCATTATAACTTGACTGCCGCGAAGTCGAAACGACCCGCCCACACGACCAGATAACCGCAAATCCGGCACATTCGGTAACTGCGGGCGTCCGAACCACCACTTTTTGGCCCATCACCTGCCGACCAGGTCCAAACTGCTTGCAGAATGGAGTGCATGCCCCCGCACAAGATCCTCGTCCTGACGAACACGCTGGGAACTGCCGGCACCGAGCGCAATTTGGTCGCTATCTGCCAGCACCTCGACCGCACCCGCTACGAGCCCGAGGTTTGGATGCTCCACGGCGGCGGCGCCCACGAGCCGAGCCTCCAAGCGATCGGAGTGCCGATCCGCAATCTCGGCCGCAAGCGCGCTCGCAGTCCGCTGTTCGCCCTCCGCGCCGCCCGCCACATCGCCCGCACCGACGCCGACTTGATTCATGTGTTCTTACCGGCGATTGGCTTTTATGCCGCGCTGGCTCGCTCGGTCTTCGGACTGCGAAAGCCGATCGTGTTTTGGATGGGCACGCCCAAAACACGCCGCCGCCACCGCTGGCTGTTTCGCTGGTTCGTGCGCTGCTTCGACCGCGTGATCGCAAACTCCAACTCCGTGAAGGAAGTCTGCAAGTCGCTCGGCTTCTCGAACGAGCAAATTGTCGTGATCGAGAACGGCCACGACACCACTCGGTTCGAGTCGCCAATCGATCGCGCCCGCATTCGCGGCGAGCTCGGCGTGCAGCCCAGCGAAAAGCTCATACTCTTCGTCGGCCGCCTCATCGACACCAAGCGCGTGTGCGACGCGATCGACGCCCTCAAGCTCTTGCAGCCGGCTCAACACAAAACAAAACTGGTGATCGTCGGCGAAGGCGCCGAGCGCCTGCGCTGGCCTGCGCAAGTGGAGCGTCTTGGATTGCGCGACCGCGTTATCCTCACCGGCCGTCGCTCCGATATTCCCGAGCTGCTCCGCTCCGCCGACCTGTTCGTGTTTCCCTCCGAGTCCGAAGGCTTGCCCAACTCGATCATCGAGGCCTGCCTGCGCGCTTGCCGATCATCGCCTGCGACGTACCCGGCGTCACCGACGTGGTGGATAATGGTCGCCACGCCATACTCGTTCCTCCCCGAGCGCCCGCTCAACTCGCAGCCGCGATCCAGCGACTCCTCGACCACCCGACTGAATCAGAGCGGCTTGGCTCGGCGGCTAACGAAATGGCGATCAATCGCTTTTCGATCACCGGATTCATGGAGCGCATCCACCGCGCTTACGACGACCTGCTAGAAACTGTGCCGGCCTCACTGCGCCAACTGCTAACACCTGCCGAAATACGCCTAAATCCATCTGGTACTGCTCGTCCGGGGTCGGCAACCGCGCAATCCGCTCTCTGCCGGCCTGAACAAGCCGCTCCCACGTCCCAGCATCCGAAAGCAATTCAACCAGCCTGCCTGCCGCCGTCCCCGGATTGCGCGGCGGAAAGTACAACGCTGCGTCGCGGCAAATGTCGCGCAAAATCCAGGTCCGACGTCACGATCGGCATCCCCATCGCCATCGCCTCAGGGTACGTCGCCGAAAAACTCTCGAGCACCGTCGGCAGAAAACACACGTGGCACGCTCGATAAAGCTGCGGCCCCTCCGCCACCGGAATCGGCCCCAGATTCTCCAGCCGGCCGCCCACGCCCAGCCGCTCCGCCTCGTGCACCATCGACCGCCACTCCGCGCCTTCCGGCGGCAACGTAAACACGAAACACGAACTTGCGCCCGGCAAGCTGCCGCGCCAATTCTGCCGCGACCGCCGGTATTACCTTCAAATTCTTGTGCTTGTACGGCGCGGTGAAGCAAAGCAGCCGCACCGTCTCGTCCGCGCGGAAAGGAAATCGCCTGCTCATGGCCTCGGTACTGTGCGTCGCATGTCGCGGGTATCACAAAGCATCGCTCAAGCGGAATCCCCAGCCGCCGGCACAATCCCTGCCGCGCGGTCTCGGTTTGCAAGATCCACGCCGACGCCGCCCGCAACGACCGCCGCTTGTATCGCGTCCATAGGTAGTACTTCAGCCACTCGTCCGGAAACCGCAACGAACGGTACGCCGTCACGCCCGCGTGCGTCACCCATGGCTCGGCGCACACCACGACGTGCCGCGCACGAAACCGCACATACGCCGGGCCGGCAACCGTGAACACCAGGTCGGCGTTTGCTTCTCGCTCGAAATCCAACAGCCGCGCACGGCTCGCGCGGTCCCGCGCCGGCGAGCTCTCGAACACCTGCATCTCGCGCAGCTCAACGCCAAATCGCGACAGCTCCCGATGCACCGCCTCCGAAACCGCGAATCGCCACTCAAACTCCGCCGGTGCGCGAATCGCCTGCTGCAGAAACATCGTCGCCATCTGCAGTGCCCCGCCTTTGGTGCACGTCGTTGCGTTCACCAGCACGCGCGGCGCGCTCTTCCCGGCTTCGACGCTCAACGGCGGTATCTCAGCATCAGTCATTTGCGTCATCGTCCGCATCCCGTCCTCTGCCGTCTCCTTGTCTCCCAGTCTCCCAGTCTGCCTCTCACCCCCCCGGCTTCCGATAAACCGCCAACTGCGTGTTCTCGATCTGGATCACTTCGTTCCCGGGCAGCAAATCCAAAATCCCCCGCGTCACGTCGTTGTAGTCGCCGTAGTTCGCGAAAGTCGTGCCACACCAGGTACCCACCCGGCCGCAGCATCGCCAGCCCGTTCCGCGTATCGCTCACCACCGCGTCGTAATGGTGTGCCCCGTCCACGAACACCAGATCCATCCTCCCCGCATACGGCGAAAAATCGTACGCCAACGAATTCCCCAAGAGCTGCCGGATCTTGTGGCTCACGTCCTTGCCCCGATAGTCGCACCCAGTCTGCGAGTTCTGCACGATATGCGTATCGGCCGCGTTCATCGCGCCCGTCGCCGCCGCGCGCTGATCCGTGCCCAGGTCCATCGTGTACACCACGCACTCCTCGGGCGAGTTCAGCGCAAAGTTCAGCGCCGTCCGCCCGCGAAACGTCCCGATCTCAAAAATCGCCTCAGGCGCAATCGCCCGCGTCAACAGCGCCAGATGGGCCAGCTCCGCAATCGGCGTCGCGATGCCTTGCCCACACAAATGCTCGAGCACGATTCGCTGCCCCTCGGCCCCCGGCACGATCTCCGTCACCGATCGGCTCATCCATCGCTCGCGCCCCACCAGGCTCACATAGTCGCGAAACACCACCCCCGGGTACAGCCGCGCCGCCGCCGGCCGTTTCAAGAGCAGCTTGAAGAACAGCAGGTTGGCCGTCTCCAGCACGCCCAAACACTGCCGCAGCGTTTTGTTCTTGATCAACAGCACGGTGCAGTCCAAGCCCCAGGTTTCGTCGAAATTAAATCACCATCGCGAGTCACACCCCGCCTCTCCATGATACCTGCGCACGCCGGATTGCGCCCGTAGGTCAGGCTATGCCTGACGCATGGACTTGGTGACCTCGTGTGTCGTGACCTTGCGCCCAACTAAATTTGTTCCGATTCCCTCCCCCACCGCGGGGGGTGTAGGGGAGGGGTGCCACCGTCTAGCAAAACACAAAAATAATGCTCTATCGCCCCCCGGATTCGATCTCATACGATTAAGCCATGTCAAGAAAGTGCTCAATCAAGCTCCGCCGCTCGCTCTCCTTCGAGCAATTCGAATCCCGCCACCTGATGGCGATCATTGTCGGGTACGCACCTGGAATTGTGCCGGGCTCAACCGGCCAAGGCCTCTCCATCTCCTCCGCCGACGGGGAGCCCAACGACTTTGCGATCGTGGGCACGGGCAACCCCGGCGAAATCATCGTGACCGGGCGCAACGGAACAGTGGTTAATGGAGTAGTCGATGGAACCGAAACCTTCCGGGGTGTGACGAGCGATGTTCAGGTCCAGACGTTTCGCAATGCCAGTAACCGCGTAGTCGTGGACAACGTTTACATAGCGGGACATTTATGGCTTGTCCTGTCGAGCACAGGAAACAGCACTGCGATATTGGGCCTCGAAGGTGTGGTGTCGACTACCGGTGAGGTACTAATTGATGCTTATGGCTCAAACAATGTTGTACGACTGGAGAACTACAACGTCTTTGCCGGGGGTGCAATTTCCGTCGATGTCCAGAATTTTGAAACTACGAACGACGACATCGTTCTGGTCGGTGCCTCAACTGGAATCGGCAACGTGAGAGTGAACGTCAACAATGGAAATGATTCGATCTACTTTGACGGCGTGACGTTCTGCGGCTTTTTACATTATGCCGCCCGGCAGTATCAAGACAATGGCGAGAAGTACATCGCTCTGCTTCGTTCATCAGCCGCCACGTTTGCGTATGTGGCTCTCGCAACTTCGACTCGGTACAGCAGCATTTACGTCGACACCTGTTTCTTCGGGGAATCGCTCAGAGTATTCGGCAATACAAATGAACTGAGCGAGCAGCCCGGCCACACTGGCATGGCGGAGGTGACCATCGCACGTTGCCTATCACCGCAGATTGTAGTTCGAACCGGCCAGGCGAATGATCGCGTTCACCTCTACGGCAACTATCTGACGGGAACTCAATTCACCGGCCAACGCCCCATCCAGACACTCTATATTGATACCCGAAGCGGCGATGACGACGTTCGACTCAGCTACAACATCATGCTCGACAACGTATACGCAGCGTTGGGTAACGGCAGCGACTCGCTCAGTGCGGTTGGCAATCGGTTCGACAAGATCGCCTACTTCAACGGCATGGTCGGCGAATACCAAACCGGACCCGATGGGCTAAACCGCCTCACGCTCGTCAATAACTCCATCGCCATCCCCGCCTTCTTCCACTTCGCCTGAACGGCAGCGGCGGCCGACTCCCCACAAGCCGCGATCTGGCCACGAATCCAGCTCCCGTCGCAATCGTATCTACCGCTCAACCCGGGCGACGTTTCCTGGACTACTTAGCAGTTTTCCTCTTTGCGAGGCGCGGGACTTCCCCCTTTTGGCAGTTCAATTCCTTGCATTGTCCTTCGTCTCTTCCTGAACCCTGAACCCCGAACCCTGAACCCTATTTCCCGACACCACAAACCGCAATTTTCCCGTCGCCGTCTTTTCAATCGCGTCCACGTACTCGATCCGCACCTCCGCCTCATCCCCCGTCCGCAGATAAAACTCCTGCCGCAGCCGCGCTTCATCGCTGCCGCCGTATTTCGTGCCGCGCACGATCCGCACCAAAATCTCCCCGGGTGCCTGCTGCACGATCTGCGCCTCGCGAATCTGAGTCATGTCCTTAAAGATATGATCCATCCGCCCGATCCGCGCGCCGTTGCGCAAAATCACATAATCCTCCTGCCGCCCGTCGACGCTCGCCACCTCGCGGCCGGGCACCGGCGCCGTCCCGCGCCGCGCACCGCCGGCAGCTCCACCAAATCCCCCACCTCATACCGCACCAGCGGCGTCGCCAGGTTCGAAAAATTCGTCCCCACCACCTTGGTTCCGCCCCCTTCGTTCTTCACGAACTCGACCGCCGCAAAATCCTCGTCCACGTACAGCCGCTCATCGCGAAACTCCGAAAAATTCGCCACCGCTTCCGCCATCCCATAATTCTGCACCGGCTTCACGCCGAACGCCTGCTCGATCACGGCCGCCTGCTGCGGCAAAAGATTCTCGGCCCCCGTCGTCACGTTGCTCACCGAATAACCGAGTGCGTCGCCGCTCTCCACCACGTAACTCGCCAGCAACGCCAACATCGACGGGTATCCGTGCAGCCACGGCAACTTCCGCCGCCGCAGCTCGGCCACATACACCGGCGCGTTCTGCTCGTTGAGGTGATACCCGCTGAACATCACCTGCCGCCCCGGCCGATTGACTCGCCAGAACGGTGGCCCTTTCTGCGCAAGCGGAACCACCGACCGGCCCCCGAAATACCCGCACCAGGTGTGATGCGTGATTCCGTGCCAGCGCCGATACCGCCACCACGTCGCCCACTGCTCCTGCATGGCATCTTGAGTGACGGCGAACCGCAGCCCACTGCCGGTCGTGCCGCTGGTATGCGCCATGATCCGCTCGGCTGGCGGCACCGCCTCCGATAAAAACTCCTCGGGCCGCTCGCGCACCGTATCTTTCGTCAGGATCGGAAGCTGCTGCAAATCGTCCATCCGCCCCAGCCGTTTCGGATCAAACCCACACTCGGCGAACAGCCGCCGGTAATACGGCACTGTCTCGCCGCAATGTTCGAGGAACTCGCGCAGCCGCGCATCGCGAAATGCACACATCCGCTCGAACGGCCAGTGCATCCGCTCTTCGGCCGCCCGCAGCTTCTGCCAGAACGCGGCGTCGTACCGCAGCCGCTTGATCCGCCAACCTTCCAGGCTGCATGCCCAGTTCTGCGCAAACACGGGCAGCTTCAGATACAGCCGTTCCAGATTCATAGACCGTGCGTCGTCAGACTTGCTGTGCTTGGCGCGAATGTCCATTCGCCTCGACATGTCCGATCCAGCCAAAGTGCGGGCGGACATCGAGCAATGCCGGCCCCTGTGCCAACTCGCCCAATCGCCCACTCGAAGCGGCCTCATCACCGGTCAGTTCGACGTTCCCCCATTCGACCGCACAGATCGGAAACGCTCGCGCCGCAAACGCGTTTTTTACGATCGGCAAGTGCTCGATCTCGAAACCCATCAACACCGCCGCCGCCGCATCCACCGCCGCTGGGTTCACGCCGAACAGGATCAGCCGGCTCGCCAGCGGATCAGGGTCCATCGGACCATCCCCCTGGCCGCCAAGGATTCCATCGACGAACGACAGGTACGTCTTCCGATTTTCAAGCCGTGGCTCGCGAAAGGTGCCATCCGCGTTTCCGTAAAGCACGATCTTGTTCAAGTCGAGGCACATCCGCCACGTCGTGTCGTTCCCGTACCAATTGCCGCTGCGCACCACCTTGTTCGTATCGCCAAAAACCTTTTTCCCGGCCCGCCGCGCTCGCCGCAACAGCCATGTTCCCATACCCGGCATCGCGAGCGCGACTTTTCGAAGCGTGGCCGCCGACGCATGCTCGATCGACCGCGCCAGCGACCGATTCGGAAATTGATCTCCTCCGCTGCGCGGCGAACCGATCGTGTGGTGCGGCAGCCAGTTTTTGTCCCCATTCACCCCAACCAGGTTCTTCAAATTGACCGTAATCCCCGCCTTCTTGTGCGTCTTTAGCTTCGGCAGGTTGATGAACACGTCGCACTTGATCGCCGAGCCCGAGATCAGGTACTCGTGCCGCCCGCCGGTATGGTGCTTGTTCAATTCGTCCGAGTCGTAATCAGCGCCGTAGTACCGCCCTTCGCCGTGATGGCCGTGAAACTCGCTGCGAGATCCGAGATCAAACGCCAGGTAACCGTTCGGGTCGCCGGCCAGTTTCCGGCGCTCGACAATCACTTCCTCCGCCTGCTCCCACTCTTCCTTGCGCAAATCGACTAGCTCCAACCCCAGGCCGCGCGACGCATAGAAGTCGCGCACCCGCTCCAGGTCCAACAGCTCGACCATCCGCCGAAACGACGAATCGGTCTGCGGCGCATCGGCCACCATCACCCGCCCGCGTCCCTCAAGCGCCTTCCACACGTAGTCGGCCACCGCTCGGATCACGCTGCCGTGCGTGATTGTGTACACCCAGCCCTGCGGATCGCGCGGATGAACCTCCTTGACCAGGTTCGGCTTCAACAACACGAATTGCCCGGGTCGGATGAACTCTCGCAGCGGATTCCACTCCGCCGTGCCATAGCGTGCTTTATCCAGCCCCGCCAGATGCATCGCACGTCGCACCGAGTCGTACGCAAAGTTTTCGTCATCGCGAGAACAGAAATCCCCGCCAAACGCGTATTCCGGATACGCCTGGCTGGGGTGAAATGGCGCCGCTTGAGGATATCGAGCCTCTTTGGCGCGAGCGAGTACGACGAGCTTTTCGTCCACAGCGAAGTATTGCCGTGTTGTGTTTCGATCGGGAAAGCTGGCGAGCAGCCGCAACGCCGGCGGATGACCCTATTTTAGCCTATCGACCGCGATTCTTCTCAGGAATCGAGCCGCACAAACCGCACAATCCAGCGCCGCCGAAACGCACAGCCAATGAGAGCGGCGATCGCCAACCCGGCGAGAATGGCGCTTGCCGCTTCGGGTACGGCCACCGCGGCAATCGCCCCGCCGCCGCTGGCAGCTTGAAAGAACGGTCCCGGGATCGCCGTCTCGCCACCCAGCGAGGGGCCCTGAAAGAAGAACGCCTGATCCACGACCGTGTAGTCGTCGAAGTTGATGACGCTGTCAAAGTTGATGTCCCCGGTCGCCCAACCCAAATTCGCCGTCAACCCGAAGAACGCATTGTCCATCGCCACGTAATCGTCGAAGCTGACCACACCGTCGAGATTTCCGTCGCCGATGTAGGTGTACTTCACCAGAACATCATCTGGCGTCACCGCCTGTCCGCTGAACGTGGTGTAATGCGCAGTCGGGCAATCCCGTCGTGATATGCAAATCCGAGTTGCGGATCACCCCCAGCCCCACCAGATCAAATCCAGTCGCTAGGTTTGCCTCGCGAGCAGCCAGGCTCGTAACGCCTCCCCCGTCCCACTTGGTAATGAAACTGGCGTCCATCCCGTTCTGTGCCGTCACGATCTTCGACTCAATATCCGCATGCACGGCGTCCTTCGTCGCAGCAGTCGCCCGCATCACGAGGTCGTTGTCGTTCAAGTCGAATATGGCCGCACTCGCCATACTCAATTGGCCAAGCACCGACGTTCCCACGGCGGTACCATCCGGGCGCACCGTCGCGCGGCTCGCCGCGGCCGAGAGCGTTAGCGAGCTCTGGCGGATATGCGTCGCGGACAGCGACCCGCTGGAGTTCACGATTGCTCCACCATTGCCTGCGAGCGTATGGATGGCGACAGTGCCAGCCTCAATCACAAATCCACCGGCCGCCTGGTTCTCTACAGCGACCCGGCGAGTGGGATCCGCCCCATCGGCCAAAGGGTTCTTAGTCGATGCGGCTATCCGCGCTACTCCGGCTCCGATAATACGCAGCGTGGGCGATGGCGCCGCAATCGATATTACCGACGAGGCATTCGGTGAAAACGTCAACGTTCCGTTCCCGACCAATAGCACACTTCCGGCGCCGAGATCGAGACTGCCGCGCAGTGTCAGCAAACCGCCGCCGTCCTTGGTCAGCGTCGTGGCCGCGGGCACGTGCAGCGAACCTGTGTGTTGAAGCGTGCCGGCAGTGAGACCAATTCGGCTATCACTCCCCAAGCTGATTGTTCCGGCGAACGAGTTGTTCCCCGATTGGTTTTCCAGCGCGCCAAAACCCGCCTCGCCGTTGCCGTTCAGAACGATCGTCTCGGTTGTGCCATAATTCACCGGCCCCGCAAACACGAGCGCTCCACCGTTCGCGACGACCGTTTCGCCGGCCGTGGTACCCAACGCATTGTTGGCGGCGATGGTCAGGTATCCGTCTTGAACGGTGATCCGCCCGGCAAATGAATTACCGGTACTGAATTGTGCGGTCCCGCTGCCGGTCTTCACAATTTCGCCAGTCCCAACAAAGCTGCCGCTAAAGCCGCTCGACCCGCCCGCGGCGCCGATCGTCAACGTTCCTGGTCCGACGATAATCTGGCCGTCGCCCGCGATCCGGTCCAAGGATTGACTGTGGCTGTTGAGATCGAACACTCCGTTCCCCGCCACGCTCAACTTACCCACCGGACTGATAGCGTTCGTCACGCCCAGGCGAACCACCCCGTCCTGCACAATCGTCTCGCCTGCGAAGGTGTTGAAGTTATTCAGGATCAAGATACCTGTCCCGCGCTTGACCAATCCTGTTGCGCCGACGATCGAGTCGCCGGCAAACGAGTAGTCCTGCGCCGAATTGTCTACAAGAATGGATCCCGGCGACACGTTACCGGCGATCTCCACATTGGGGTCAACGCCCGTGTCATTGAATACAACGTGCTCGCCATTCAAGAAGCCGGCAGCGGTCGATCCCTTGATCCAGTTTTCTTCAGCTGCGTCGTTGTGTGTCCAAATGCCGCTAACCGACCCGCTCCACCCGATCGTCCCCGTCGTCGTCCAGGCCAGGCCGTAGTCCCAGTTGAACGGCGTGCCACTAGCGGTCACTTGCATTCGATACCTTCGACCACCCACCAGGGTCGTCCAAATGTTTTCGGAATTCTGATTCGAACCGAAGGACGCAGCCACAAGTTGCGGAGACCCGGCGTTGGTGATGTCGAACAGCGACAAATTGAGATCGTGGAGCGTGACGGCGTTCGCTTTGTTGGCGATCGTGCGCAGTTGATCGATGTCAACTTTCGCGTTCCACACGAGAGACGCGGAAAGAGTCTGGCCGGTCCAGCCTGCGGTGAATTCGTAGTTCGCTGTATTGTTCGAGGCCGCTGCGCCGCCGAAGCTCGGGTCATAGTCAAACCCAGAGGCGGCAACCGACAGCGGCCCGCTCTCTTGCAGGCTGTTCTGTTCGCCCGCGGCAATGATGTGGTAGCTGTTGTAAACATTCACCTGGCCAGCGCCGAACCGAGAATCGAGCCCGTTTGCCGTCTGCTGCGCCGTCTCTCCGCGATAGCTGGTAATCGCGCTACCATCGGCGTTGAAAGCCATCCGGCTCGCGCCAGCCAAAAGCGCCGCTTTGACGACCTCCGACGTCTCCGCGTGATAGATCGTTTGCGTCGGTATCCGCGCCAGTGTGTAAGAACCGTTCGACAGCGCCGGCGTGTCGTGGCCGGTTTGGATCAACAGCGCGCTGGCTGCGCTAACGACCGGAGTTGAATAGCTCGTCGCGAAGTGTGGAGCGACCAGCTCGGGTCTGGTCCTGCCGCTGGCGTATACTCCGCCGAGCCCCAGTGTTCCCAAGGCGTGATTGCCGTTTGTCACACCCACCGCAATCGTATTAAAGCTATTGGAGTAAATCGGATTGCTGCCGTTAGAACCATTGTTGACGCCGACGATCTGAACAAAGTCGTCCTTGTCCACCAGCCAATCCATGCGGGCCAGGTGGTCGATCGTCGAATTATTAGTTCCGGCCGAACCAATCCAACTATGGTTTCCGACGCGGCTGGCCTGCTGCGAAATATTGGGATTGAGTGTGGTGCTCCCCGTGCGCATGAAGCCGCTGCCGATAAAGTCGTTGGCCTCGTAAACCTCGATCTGGCTGATTCCCGGTGCGACGGAAGTCGTCAGCCCGAAGAAGTTCTGGCCGACGAACGTCGCGTGCAACGAGTCGCCCGCCACCGTGCTGCGGATAACAATCGTCTTATTCTGGAACTCAGGATCGCTGGTAATCGGTTGAAATCCGCCCAAGCCATCGGCCGCTTCCACCAGCATCACCGGCACTCCTGCCCCGTCCGGCGCGCCAATGCCGAGCTCGCCCAAAAGCGTCGCGTAGCCCACATCCTCGCGCACGCCCCCTGATAGCGCCGATCCAGGTCGTGTGAGCTAAACACGCCCACATGACAACACCAAGAGCGCGGCGTAGCGAACGCTTAGTCAAAGATGTCTGTTCCGAGAAAGATGCGCCCGTACCGCACGTAAGACGCGGCCCCCGACACCATTCATGGTACGTAGCCGGGAAAATTCACACAAGGATTGGCAGACACGTTGGCCTCGGCGCAACTGGCTGCTTTTGCTAAAAACCGCCACGAAATCGGGTACAAAACACCTCATGCGCGCTCTTCACTTTTCCACCAGCGATTCCGGCGGGGCGCGGCAAAAGCCGCCTATCGCCTGCATCAAGCGCTGCGTCGCAGCGGCCACGAATCCGCCATGGTGGTTCGCCGAAAGTCCATTGGCGATCCCGACGTGCATATTGCTCACGTCAATCCGCTGCTCGCACGACTGCATCGCGTTCGTCGTCACATTCCACTGCTCGGCGACGACCGCGCGCAATTCACATTCAATTTCAATCGACAAAGCGGTGTCCGGCTGCAATCCACTCTCGAGTCGCTACCCCTTCAACCGGATGTGATTTGCCTACATTGGACATCCGGGCTGCTGACAACCGCGGACGTGCGGCGAATACACGACCGCTATCGGCGCCCAATCTTTCTCATCGTTCTGGACCAGGAGCCGCTCACCGGTGGCTGTCATTATTCGTTTGGCTGCCAGGGTTATACGGAAAAATGCGGCCGCTGCCCGCTCTTGCCGTACCCATCCGAACGCGACGCGTCGCGCCGCGGTTGGGAGCGAAAGCGCCGCCATCTTGCCGATCTGCCCATCACGCTCATCGCCCCAACCTCGTGGGCGGAAGACCGCGTTCGTGACAGCTCGTTGTTCAAAACATTTTCCGTAGCTCGAATTCCATTGCCGATCGACGTCGGTGTTTTTCGAGCCGGTGACGCACGCGTAGCGCGTAACAAGCTCGGCCTGCCGCTCGACCGACCGATCGTGTTTTTCGGGTCGTCCTATCTCCACGAACCGCGCAAGGGGATGGCCTACCTCCGCGAAGCGCTCGGAATTCTCGCGGAATCGAATGTCCAGGATTCGAAACAGTCTCATGCCACAGCCGCGCCACTCCTGCTCGTCGCCGGACACAATCCTCACGAGGTCGTGCGCGACCTTCCGTTCGAGCACCGTTGGCTTGGTCACTTGGACGACGAGCGCGAACTAGCGGCGGCCTATCAAGCTGCGGATGTGTTCGTTTGCCCGTCGGTTGAAGATGCCGGCCCCATGATGATTCCCGAAGCAATGCTCTGCGGCACACCCGTCGTCGCCTTCAACACCGGCGGTGCGCCCGATCTGATCGAGCATGGCCGCACAGGCTTCCTCGCCGAACTGAAGCGCGCCGATGCGCTGGCGGCAGGCATCGCGTCGTTGCTCCAAAAAGTCCGATCGCCCGAGTGCGCAACGGTGCGTCAACAGGCAGCAACCAAAGCTTTCGCTCTGCACAATCCGACGCTTATCGCGAACCAATATGTCGCGCTCTATCAACGTCTGCCTACCTCGGTGGTTCAGCGAGCCGCTGCCTAGGTTCTGATAGGTTGATTGCCGACCTCTGGTTCGCTTTCGTCCTCTTACGATTCAGGCACGCGCAATGCTAGTTGTGGTTCTTCACATACGCACTATACTAATCCCGACCAAATCCACCGCATTCCCCGCACTAGGATGGAGTGGCAATGCTCACTGCGCGCCTCGAGGAACCGATCGGACCACACAACCTCCCGATTGGTCCATCAGAATACTTTCGCGTGGTCGGTGAGGTCCTGCAGAGCGATGACGGGACGGAGGTCGCAAGCTATCGCGGTGGAATGTGGCGCAACGGAAACAAACTCTACATTGCCATATCTTTCGAGACGCCAGTCTGTATCAGCTTCGATGGCGTCTCCGATAACGGCGGGAAACACGAGTTCGGCCCGTATGAACGCCTGCGAATCGTTGATGGCTCAATCTGGGTGATCGACAACCACGCCTCAGTATTGCTCGCCAACTTCAACGGCATGACGAATACCTGGCACGCTTATCAGAAGCCGACATTCAACGCGGTAGAGGCGACGATCAAGCCTGTCGTCGCCGCCGCGGGCGTGCTGAAGTGTGCATGAAATGACAAGGGTCGCGTCGTTTTCGCTTCTCCGGCAGAAAGCGCAATGGTCATCGGAACTGGCGCAGTCCACCGTCCGATTTCGGCCGCCTTGAACAATCGCCCCCGCTCTCCTATAAATGCTTACTTGTCATGCGGATGTGGCGGAATTGGCAGACGCGCAAGATTCAGGCTCTTGTGCCCGCAAGGGCGTGGAGGTTCAACTCCTCTCATCCGCACTAAAAAGGGGACTGGCTCCGAGCCTTCTGACGGTTGTTACTGGTATTCGCGTCGTGGCGAGGCGCCTGTCCCCTTTTTGACAACCGTAGCTCTGGCGCGTTCTCTCAGTTCCCTTCCGCGTTCACCTGCACGCGGACAAACTCCACGCGCGGCTGCCCGCCCCCCTTGGTCGTTGAACCCTTCAAGAACTCGTTGACGTAACGCAACGGCTCCTTCGGCCGGTCCGGGTCGCGGAAATTATCCCCCTTCTGCAAAATCGGCCGCAGCTCGGGAATCCCCCCAAACTCTCGCGTCCCCGCCGCCTGACACGGGAACCAGTACCCTTTCCCCTTGCCATCGACCAGATAAAACTCCGGGTAGCAATGCCCGTGCACCCATACCATTCGCGCGGGCACGCCGTTGTTCCTGCATAGCGCGATAAATAGTGACGTCAGCTCCTCACAATCGCCGGTGCCATCCGCCAGCGCCTTGGCCGCCCCTTTCAGCTCCCCTTCCTTGTACTGCACTTTCTCGCGCGTGATGTCGTAGAGCGCCTCCACCTTCTCCCATCCCGACTTATTCGCGCCCGTTTGCTTCGCCAGCTCTACGATCTTCCGATTCCGCGTTTCAATCTGCGGGCTCGTTCCTAGATAAACCTGCATCTCCCGGTCCGCGCGCTTTGGCACAGTAAGCTCGCTCGTATCCTCGGGCGGCAGTAGCGAGCTCCGCGTGATCTCGAAAATTGTGTACGCCGAAGCCGTCCCCCCGTCAGGCACTTGCGCGATCTCCACCACCATTTGCTTTGCGCCGGCGCCAATCTGACGATACTCGACGCGCTTCACGTTCGCCGACTTCTTCTCTTCGACGATCCGCACTTGCTGCTCGGGCCACTCCGTAGGCACCGGCACGCTCCCCCGCAAACCGCGGCACGGCCCGCCCTCGGCCGTCACCTCGATTCCGATCTTCAGCCGCGTCGTCTCACTCTTGTCGATCCGTGCGCCCCCGGCCCGGGTCCGTCTTCGAATTGAGCAAATGACAATCGCGGCAGCGCGAGGAACAGCGCGGCAGCGGTAAGCAGAGAATGAATCAGTCGCACAGGGCGCCTCGTCAATCGGACGGCCTCCGTGCGGTTATTGCGGACACAGCGACATGCCGCCGCAATGCTTTCTTTACCATCCTATTTTAGCACGCCAATCTACGCCGAATACCTCGCCTGTCACGTCAAAACCGCCATTGGGCCCCCTCTCAAACACGGCTATAATCCGCGGCCCCGTAGCCCGCCATTACGCTACGACGCGCACAGCGACCGACCAATCTCTAAGGAGGATGCACGGATGCGTCGTGAACTATTGCCGCTGTTTGGAATTGCAGCTCTTTTCGGTTCGCTGACAACGTTGTCGGTCGTCCTCGCGGTCGATCCGATCGATTATCCGTACGAGGTCCACGCCGTTCCGCGCAACGACAAGGCGCTGATCTACACACCGCCCGCTCATTATCAAGCCGTCCCGGATTGTTCCGAAAAATGCTCGCAATGCCTGGCGAGCGATTGGAGCGCCGCGGTGACGCAACCCACCGCATCCTGTCAATGCACAACCCCCTGTCGTTGTCCTGCGACCGAGCCCACCGCCATTTGGTCGTGCGACAACTCCAACTGCCGCCAGCCGGTGGTCGTTGATCTCCCCGAATTGCTCGGCCCAACCGACGACTCGGCCATCGACGTCATCAAACGCAAACTCGGCATCAACAATTTCGCCGGCACGATTTACGAGAACCCGCCCCCGCTGCCGCCTTACTCCGCGGGTGCGTGGGTCGCAGACCAAATCATGTACTTCCCCGCCCGACCGATAACTCCGCTCTTTTCACAGCCCAACCAGCATAACTACCAACTCGCTGGCCTCGGAATGAATTCGGAAGCCGGCCTGATCGGCGACGTGTACATCGACGAAGACTGCCCGGGTTCCACACCCCGCGGCGTAGCCAAGACTTCCTACGTGACTGAAGAGCCCGAGTGCATCGAGTGCACCGTCGGTATCGACGCCTTGCGCAATTCAGGCGAGGACCTCGACTCCGCAGCCAACCAGCTTGAACGAATGGAGCGCTACGAGCAGGCCGACCTGTTGCGCAACGCCGCGCATGAACTTCGCCATCTCGCCCGACGTTTGCGGCAAGACGGCGGCGCTCCCTCGGTCTCTGTCGCGGCGCCTATGCCACTTGGCGCCCGATTCGACGTTCTCAGCGAAGACGTCAAGGAGTGTGCGGCCGAACCCCCGCCGCCGATTCGTGAGTAGAATTTCCGATCCCTTGCCGGTTATCGTATAACGTGGTGCCACGCGACCGTCCTGCCCACGTGCTTGCGATAACCAAATGCTGTCCACAGTCATCCCCGTCTATAACGAGGTCCAGAGCCTCGCCGCGCTCCACGCCGAACTAGCCGCCATCGCATCGGCCAATGGCTACGACCTCGATATCCTCTTCGTGGACGACGGCTCGACCGACGGCTCGTGGAAGGAGATTCTGCCGCCTCTCGGCCCACGACCCCCGCGTCCGCGGCATTCGCTTCCGCCGCAATTTCGGCAAGGCGGCGGCCCTCTCCGCCGGCTTCGACGCGGCCCGCGGCGAGTTGGTCATGACCCTCGACGCCGACCTGCAAGACGATCCCCACGAAATCCCGCGATTTCTCGCCGCCATGGAAAGCGACCTCGGCGTCGTCAGCGGCTACAAGCAAGTCCGCCACGACCCCTGGCACAAAGTGCTACCGTCGCGGATCTTCAACTGGATGGTGAGCAAGGTCACCGGCGTCAAACTGCACGATCACAACTGCGGCATGAAGTGTTATCGCCGCGAGATCTTCGATGAGGTCCGACTCTACGGCGAGCTGCATCGCTTCGTCCCGGTGCTCGCTCATGCCCGCGGCTGGAAGGTCGGCGAGCTGGTCGTCAACCATCGCCCGCGCAAGTTCGGCCGCTCCAAGTACGGCTTCCGCCGCTTCGTGAAAGGCTTCCTCGATCTGCTCACCGTCAAGTTCCTCACCGGCTTCGGCCAGCGACCGCAACACCTGCTCGGTACGATCGGCCTGATCTTTTTCACGATTGGCTTCCTCGCCCTTGGCTACCTGGCCGTCCTCTGGCTGTTAAACACGATTTCGCCGTTCGAAAACTGGACGCCGCTGCACCAGCGCCCCGCCGTCATTTACTCGGTCGGCGCGTTGCTATTGGGCGGTCAGTTGATGGGCATCGGCTTCCTCGCCGAGCTAATCACCGCGTTCCACGGGCGCGATGTAGATACTTACAGCGTTTCTGAGTACACGCCCACACATCCCGCACGCAAAGCCACCATCCAGGCGACGACCGACGACGTCGAAGATGCCGCCCGACTTTCGAGCTAATCTCGGTCTCCGGCTCCGCCTGCCATCATCCAATCGTTGTCTCAGCAATGGACGCCCCCAAAATAAAGTCCCGAACCGCCGCGACCGCGCCGCAACCCATCCCCGCTTCGCCCGACCAAACCGTCCTCCGCCGCGCGATCTACGCGATCCTGATCACGTTGGCCGCGGGCAACATGATCGGCCGCATCCTCGCGGTCAATTCGGTCGATATGATCCGGCTCGAGCTGAACCTCATCGATCGCGAAGTCAAATCGCGCGTCGATAAACAAGTCGCCGAGTTGACCGCCGCCGGCACTCCGTTCGAGCGGTCGGAATTGGAAGCAGCCACGCGTGAGGACGTCGCGAACGATCCAAAAGTCCGCAAGCAGCGACCCTTCCTCAGCAGCAACGACCGCAGCCGCTGGGCCACCATCCGCTCGCTCGTCGAACACGGTACCTACTCGATCGACGAAATTGTCGCCGAGCCCAACTGGGACACGATCGATATGGTCCAACATCAGGACCAAAGCGGCGACCGCCGGCTGTACTCGAGCAAGCCGCCGCTTCTGGCAACGCTCTACGCCATCGCCTATTGGCCAATTCACAAGATCTCCGGCGCGACGCTCGGCACTCACCCCTACGAAATCGGCCGCCCGCTCCTGATCCTATTCAACGTCGTGCCGATGCTGATTGCTTTTGTGCTTCTCGGCCGAATGCTGGACCTGCTCGGCGGCACGGACTGGGGCCGCATCTTCGTGATGGCCGCGGCCTGTCTGGGCACTTTCCTCACCACGTTCGCTGTCACGCTCAACAATCACCTGCCGGCCGCCGTTTGCGCAACAGTCGCCCTCTACTTCGCGACCCGCATCTGGTACGACGGCGACGTGCGACCGTCGCGATTTTTTCTGGCTGGCTTGTTCGCGGCGCTAACCGCCGCCTGCGAGTTGCCCGCGCTCGCCTTCGTCGGCCTGCTCGGCGCGGCGCTGCTCTGGAAGCACCCGCGCAATACGTTGATGTTCGGCGTGCCGGCCGCTGGCCTCGTGCTCGCCGCATATGTCGGAACCAACTACATTGCCCACGATACGTGGCGCCCCGCATACGCACAACGCGGCGACGGCCCTGAACTGTTTTACTTCTCCGACGACAACGTCGAGCGTGCCGCTGCCGAACTCGATGAACGCCGCGTTTCCGGTGAGCTTGCCGCGGCCTTCGCCGCCCACGAAATTCAGCTTTCTGACAAGCTGCGTGTCCGCCGCAAAGCCGAACACTTCGCGCGCGACGACGAGTCTCGCTGGGTGATCGAGGATCAAACGAGCAACGACTGGTACACCGTTCGATTTGCGAAAAACGACGAAGGGCTGGTGAAGCCGGCGCTCGCAATGCATCGCCACAACGACTGGTACGACTACGAGTTCACGCGCGATGGCAAGAGAATGATCGATAGCTACTGGCGAAATCCCCGTGGCATCGACTCCGGCGAAGAAAACGCCGGCAAATACGCACTACATGCGCTGCTAGGCCATCACGGCATCTTTTCGCTTACGCCCGTGTTCCTGCTCTCGCTGGCCGGAATGATTTGCTGGCTCATCGATCGTCGTTATGGCTGTCGAGAACTGGCCGCATTGATCGCAATCACCAGCATCGTCTGCGTGACGTTCTTTATTCTCCGACCGCCGCTCGACCGGAACTACGGCGGCATGACCAGTGGTTTCCGCTGGGTGTTCTGGCTCGCGCCCTTATGGCTCGTGGCCGCGCTGCCTGCCGCCGATTGGTTTTCCACAACGCGCCTACATCGTTCCGTCGCCCACGTGCTGCTAGCCCTCTCGGTGATTTCGGTCGTTTACCCGACCTGGAATCCCTGGACCTACCCCTGGCTCACCAAACTCTGGCTCTACATGGGTTGGGAAAAATTCTAACCATTGTGGTGCCGGCTTCTCGCCTGCTCGTTGTGGTGCGGGCGTCTCGCCTGCATGGTTGCGCGAGCGTCTCACATGAGTTTTCGTGGGTCAGGTTCCACCCTGAACCCTATTCCCTACCCCCTTCTCCCTCTTTCCGCATCTGCCGCTCATGCTCGCGCAATAAACCCGCAATATACGGATCGGCCCATGGCACGAGTGCGTCCCGCCTGGCCCGCCGCCGATCGCTCGATGACTTATCGTCCAGGGTTCTCTCGACCCGTCGTCGCATATTCATCGCTCTCCTCCTCCGTGTAAACCTAGTGCGCCCCGGTAGTCCGGCCAGTTGCAGTTCGATGTTTAGCAACTTCCGGGCCGCAAACCGTTGCTCGGCAGCTCGCCGGCCCCCCCTCGACCTAAGCCGCTACGCCAAACCAATTTGGCTCGACACCGCCGGCTGGCGTTCCAAACGTGCCGCCATGAACCGTTTACAAGCCAGGGCGCTGCTGATCGCCTGCAAAGCGAGTCGCCGCTCCGATCGTCACTCAACTCGTCCGTCGGGCACGGAATTCGACCTGGAGCCGCCATGTTTTGCCATCGGGTTCCAGGCGTTCGCCGCGCCAGCGACACGAGTCGCCGGTGATTTCGCTAAACGTCCAGCGGATCGGCGTGCCGTCCGGGAAATGCCCCTCCTGCACGATGTCGTCTCCACGTCGGCGGCCAATCAGCTCGGCACGAACGCCGTCGTCCGGGTTGAACCAGAGCACGCGCCAGGCGCGGATCGCCTGATCGAAAAACCGAAACGTCGTGCCATACCAGTTGGCAAACTTCGGCGAGTCGGGAGTGCGGTCGGACCGTTGCGGATTGATGAACACGTCCTGAATAGCGCGCCCGCTTAGCACCCACGCGCAATGAGCCTCGCCGGTACTGTGCGTGACGTTGCCATCATCATCGTAAGCCACGACGTCGAGTTCCCAGCTTCCGATGAAAAAGCCGTAGAGATTGTCTTCGGGATTGATCTCCGGCGAGCGGCTCGTTGGAGCGAGTATTTCCAGAAAGTGGTCGATGCCCGATGTGAGTTCGTGATGTGTGTTTATTGTCGTCTTCCTTATTTGTTCGGGGCGCCACACGCCACCGTGTGTCTCCAGCTACTTCGCCTGCTCGAACAGTTCGATCGGATTGCCATCCGGATCTTCCAGTTGGATCTGTCTGCCGCGCGGACCGACTTGTATTTCATTCCGGAAATGGAGGCCCGCGCTCTTCAATTGTTCTATGAGTGCGGGTAGATCTGTGACGCGCAGAACGATTCGGTTCCAACCGCCTGGTTGTTGACTATGGCCGCCGGGCATCGGACGCGAGCCTGACGCCCCCGGACCGCTGAGCAAAAGGTCCAGCTCACCGAGCGAAACGTTGGCGAACGCCGGAAGCTGCTGATGCTTGAGCTTGAATCCAAGATGCCCGGTGTAGAACGTGACGGCGCGACTCACATCGGTGACCTGATAGCGAACGCCGTGGAAAGCTTTTACCAGGCTTTGGGACATTTCCATGCGTCGCGTTTCTTCGAGCGAAGTAGCAGATAATTGTACTTTCATGGCGAAGCCTTTCTTCACGATGCGATTCTACAGCTCTGCCAGCGTGCGAATGCGATGCAATCCGTGTTCCCAGGCATACGGCTGGCGTGTGGACAAGTTGAGAGGACTGCCATGCTGGGCATTGGACGCAAGTGGCGGTCGCTTAACAGGATCAGGTTTGTGGCGATCTCCAGCCGCCCACGCAGCAGAACGGACCACCCACAAGAAATCCGCATCACCAGAGTGGTAAAGAAGTCAAACTATGACAAACAAATCGCCTTAGCTCCCTCTGAGGCCTCTTATGCGAAGCCAACCGTCTCCATTGTTCAATCTGTCCCGGTGCGCCAAGATTGGCGCTTCGTCATTGGGATTTGTATCGTCATTCTGATTTCGTCATTCGTTCTTTCGCCTCACGCCGCTTTCAGCTTCCCTCCCTTTGCCTCCAACTCCCCCTTCAGATGCTCAATCGCCTTTTCTAATTGCGTATCAACCGCCGTCCCCTCGTCGGTCGTGGGCGGGACCGCGGGTTTCCCGTTCTTATGATCGCGAGCATTCCGCCATTCATACAGCCGCTTGAAGTCCTCGTCCGTCAGTCGGACCTCAAAACCCTCGTTCGGGGTTACTCCCCATTCGGCGTTTTCCGGCTCGCGGCCGTCCTTCTGCGACGCGTCGGGGCGGCGGTGAATCTTCTTTCCGCTCGGCCGCCAGTAATACGCGGTCGTCAGTTTCAAATCGCTTTGCCCGCCGGCAATCGGGATCACATTCTGTACCGTCCCCTTGCCGTACGTGCGCTCCCCCACCACGATCGCCCGGCCATGATCTTGCAGCGAAGCCGCTACAATCTCGCTGGCGCTGCGCATGAACCGATTCACCATAACCACGAGTGGAAACCCATCGTACGTTCCACTGCTGGTCGCTTCGCGCCGCTCCCGAATCTCCTGATCGCGCCCCCGCGTCGTCACGATGGTCCCACTTTCCAAAAACCGATCCACCGTGTGGATTGCCGCATTAAGATACCCTCCCGGATTGTTCCGCACGTCGAGTATCAGCCCATCAAACCCCCGCTCCGAAATGTTCTCGAGCGCCGCATCCAGCTCCGCGGCGGTGCGTTCTCCAAAACCTGCGATCCGGATATACGCGATCCGCGGATGATCCTCCAAGAAGAAAATCCATCGTCCCTCCGAGTCGCGTGTATCACCGAGCACGCTCGGCACCAGAATCTCCTCTCGATGGATCGGCCCAATTTCCACCAGCTCGTTGCTTCCCAATCGCTGCACGGTGACAGACACCGGCTCCCCCACCTTCCCGCGGATCATCCGCGTCGGGTCCGGCAGGTTCTCAACCGCCTGACCGTCGATCTTCATGATCTTGTCACCGACCAGGATTCCGGCGCAGTGCGCCGGTGTATCGGGCATCGTATGCGTCACGGTCAGGATTTTGTCCTTCGCGGAGATTTCAATCCCGATCCCCCCAAACTTTTGTTCCAGCGACTCGCGGAACATTTGCGTCTCTTCCTGGCTGATGAAATCCGAGTTTTCATCCAGCTCGTGCATCATGCTGCGTACGGCGGTCACAAACAGCTTGTCGCTATCGACCTCCTCGACGTACCGCTCCTCGATGTGCTCCATGATTTCGGCGAAGTACCGCCCATACTTGTTGCGGTCCTGCACGCGGTAGCAAACCAGCGACACGATGGCCGCCAGAAAAATCGTCATCACGTTGCTGCGAGGCATGGCAATGTCCAAAGAAGGTCCATGTTTCAGCGCGACCAATCCATTGTAGTCACGCGCCAAAACGCTGGACGTCGTGACATTTCAGATCAGCGCAGCGATATCGGCCGCGCGACCGGAATCGGTCCAAAATCGCTTTCAGGAAATCCGAATTCGCAACTGATGTGGATTTCAAATGGCTCGACTGGGCCGGGACCGCCAACAGATTCCCGCTCCGCGGATACTGCCTTTTCTCGCGCAAGCGTCTCGTACCACTTCAACCCGCCAAACATCGCCAACCCAAACAATGGCGCGACAACAAGTAAGGTCGACAATCGAAAACGCATGCGCATAATTCCTAACAATTCCCTAACAATTCGGCGCCTCCCGCCCGCACATTCGCCGCAACTCTCTTTCTCCCATACCGCTTGGCGCCAATCAACACACTTTTGCGATAGACCCTGGAATCTCACTCCGCCGTTTGCCAGAATGACATGCAAGCGGGTTCACGCAAAGCACTCGGCGGCTTTACTCGCCCGCTACACAGGACGCCTCTCTTCTCCACTCTTTTCCGCCCGTATGATCCGCAAGAGCAAGTGGATTGAGGTCCATTCGCCCGACGAGTCGGTCGCGCGCGTCGCCGCGCGCACACTCGATGCCCGGCTGCGCCTGGTTTGGCACTATTTGCCCCCCGCGGCCGAAGCCGGCGAGGCCGACGAAGAATGCGTCCACCAGCTCCGCGTGGCCACCCGCCGCGCCGTAACGACGCTCGAGATATTCGAGCACCTGGTCTCCAAAAAGAAAGCCAGGTGGTTTCGCAAGCAGCTCAAGAAACTCCGCCGCGCTGCTGGCGACGCCCGCGACTACGATGTGCTCGCAGCGCGCCTCGCCGAGCAGACAGACCCGAATACGCTCGCTGTTCGCAAGCAGCTCCTTGAAATCATCGAGGAGGATCGGAGCCGTGCCCAAGAGCCAATCTGCGGTATGTATGCGGACCTTCGCGAGAAGGGCTACAAACGCCGACTCAAGCGAATGGTTTCCCGACTGCGCCGGCTCGACGAACGCGCCAGTGCTCCTACTGACCGCTTCGGCGACCTGGCCGTCCGCCGCACGCGCGAGCTGGTCGATGCTTTTTTTGCTTGCTCACAGCAAGGCCTGCACGACCTCGAAAAGCTGCATGCATTCCGAGTTTGCGGCAAGCACCTGCGCTACGCCATGGAAGTATTTGCCGGCGCGTTCCGCACGTCGTTCCGAAACGAGCTATATCCGCAGATCGAGGCCTTGCAGGAGCAGCTCGGCAAGATAAACGACCATGCGAATGCTCAACGTCACTACGATCAATGGCTCTGCGAAGCCGAGGACAAACAAGTTCGTGAGCTTCTAACGCACTTAATCCAAGAGGAAGTCGCTCAGACTCGTCATCTCCAAGATGATTTTCTGCAAGTCTGGACTCCCGAACGAGTCGCCGAATTAAAGCAAGGCTTCCTCGACGAACTCTCTATGGCGTCTTAGTTGGCCCCTGCGCCTAAACCCTAAACCCTGCTCCTGAACTCTGAACCCTGTGGCATGCCCAAAGCCCTCCTCACCGACTACGCCTGGCCCGATCTCGACATTGAACGTCGCTTCCTCGGCGAAGTAGGCGTCCAACTCGTCGTCGCCGAGAAAAAGGACCCCGCGTCGCTCGCCCAGCTCGCGCAGACTGTGACGCAATTCTTACCAACTGGGTTCGCGTCCCCGCGGAGGTCATCGAGGCCGCCACGCGTTGCCGAATCATCTGCCGCCTCGGGATCGGGCTCGACAACATCGATGTTGCCACAGCCACGCGCCTCGGCATCCCCGTTACCAACGTGCCGGACTACTGCCTGATCGAAGTCGCCGAACACGCTTTGGCGCTGATCTTCGCACTCGGCCGCAAAGTGGCCTGGTATCACGACGCTACTAAGCGCGGCCAATATGCGTTGCAGGAAGGTCCCGTGCTACGCCGCATGGAAGGTCAAACGCTCGGCATCGTCGGTCTGGGAAACATCGGCCGAAAGCTCGCCGAAAAGGCCCTCGGTGTCGGCCTGCGAATCATCGCCACCAGCCGCAGCCGCCGCGATGTTCCGCCGCCAGTCGAGATCGTCGAGCTCGACGATCTACTCTCGCGAAGCGATTACGTTTCCCTGCATCTGCCAATGGCGCCCGAGACAAAGCACCTGATCAACGCGAAGCGGTTGGCGCAAATGAAGCCTTCCGCGTATCTCATCAACACTGCCCGCGGCGGTCTGGTCGACGCCCAAGCGCTTGCCCAAGCTCTCCGCGATAACCGCCTCGCCGGCGCCGCGCTCGACGTGCAAGATCCCGAACCACCCGACCTTTCGCAGCCGCCGTACAACGACCCGCGCGTCATCGTCACGCCGCATGCGGCCTTCGTCTCCGAAGAGTCCCTGGCGAACCTCCGCCAGCGCGTCGCACGCCAAGTGGTAGACCGACTTCAGGGCCGGCGGCCCGAGAACGTCGTCAATCCGCAAGTCCTTGAAAGGTAACGTCCTTCGGCGGCCAACGGCATCTGCATTAGCCGTAAAGTCCTGTCCGACGCGCCAAATGATTGATTCGAATAAAGCGCCGAATTACACTAGCCGCGTCGAGTTTCGTGTTTCCTACGATCCACTTTGACGTGCCTCTATGACGACGCTTCTTCGCGCTCTTTTTGCCGCCTTCACTTTCGCAATCATTGCCGCTCCGGCCAGCGCACAGCTCATCGCCTACGAGGGGATGGATTACCCGACGCCGGGTGATCTACTGCAAAAAAACGGCGGCTTCGGTTGGGGCGGCGCCTGGCAACCCGGCGGCTTCAACGCTTCATTTCCCGATGCCTACGATATTGCGTCTCCCTCACTCGACTATCCTCTCTTGATCGAAAACGGCAATCGCGCCACGACCGGCGCAGCCAACGTCATCACGGGAATCTCCCGCCCGCTCGCATCGCCGATCCCTGCCGCCCAAACCACCACCCGCTTTCTCAGCGTCCTCTTACGTCAGCAAAACACTTCCGGTGTCTTCAACGGCTTCTTTGGTGTCTATCTCGACGGCGGCGGCATCAACGATGACGATGTGTACATCGGCAAACCGGGTGGCGGTCAGCTCAATCGCTGGGTTGTCGAAACACGCGGCGGCGCTGGTCAAGTTGCCGCACCCGATCCCGTAGTTCCGAATCAAACAACCCTCTTGGTGCTGCGAGGTGACTTCCGTCCCGGCGCGGATACGTTCAGCCTCTGGGTCGATCCGAATTTGATCACCCCGGGGATACCCCCGCCGGAGGCGGTCAAGTCCGATCTCGACATCGGCCAGGTCAATGGCTTGGTGATCTATTCCGGCGGCGCTTTCAGTGTGGATGAGATCCGTTGGGGGAACACATTCTTCGACGTCGTTCCGATACCCGAACCGGGCTCAATCGCGCTCAGGAGTCATCGCTGCGGCCGCTTGCGCGGTTGTTGGATTTCGCAAGTTGCGCCGGCGCTAGTGAAAATCGCGCGACTGCGATCGCATTCCCGCCAGCCGCTCCGACAAGTCCTCGAGCTTCGTCACCAGCACGTGAATCACCTCGCCCTCGCGCTGTAGCCGCCCGTGAGCGACGAGCGCTGACGCCGTCCGCGCCGGTCGATAAAACTTCTGCCACACGTCGGGCCGGATAATCAGGTTCGCCACGCCCGTCTCGTCTTCCAGCGTCACGAATGTGATTCCCTTTGCGGTGCTCGGCCGCTGACGTACGAGCACCAGCCCAGCCACGCGCACCATGCCATTCTTCGGCAACCAGCCAAGCGCCTCCGCCGCCGCGATCTGCTGCGACTCTAACCACTCCCGGTGAAATGCCATCGGGTGCTTGCGCAAGCTCAACTCAGTCGTCCGGTAATCGGCAAACACCTGCTCCTGTGGAGGCATTTCCGGCAGCGAAACCAGCGCCTCATCCTCGGCCGCCAGCGTGTCCAACAGCGGCAACGCACTGCTCGGCGGTTCCACGGCCAGCGCTTGCCAGCAGCCCCTCGCCGATCGATCGCCAGCGATCCAAACGCGTCGGCCTCGGCCAGCCTTGCCACCAACGCAGGGCTCAAACCGGTGCGGCGAGCAAAATCGGTGATCGACACAAACGGGCGTTCGCGGCGCGCCGCCTCAATCGCCCGACCCGCAGCCTCCGGCAAACCAAGTATCTGCCGCAATCCCAAGCGCAGCGCTCGATCGCTGCCATTCCCCATTCCCTCCAAATCGCTGTCCCACCCGCTTCGGTTCACGTCCACCGGCAGCACTTCGACATCGTGCTCGCGTGCATTTCGCACCAACTGCGCAGCGCATAAAACCCCATTGGCTGGCTATTTAACAGCGCCGCGCAAAACGCCGCGGGATAGTGACACTTCAACCACGCCGACACGTACACCAACAGCGCAAAACTCGCCGCGTGCGACTCCGGAAAACCATACTCGCCAAACCCGCGAATCTGCCGGAATACCTGCTCGGCAAATTCTCGCGAAAGCCCGCGGGCAAGCATTCCCTGGACCAGCTTCTGTTGGAACTGCTCGATGACTCCCGGCCGGCGCCAGCGCCCATCGCGCGGCGGAGCTGATCCGCCTCGCCCGGCGTAAAACCCGCGGCGACCACCGCCAGCCGCATCGCCTGCTCCTGAAACAGCGGCACGCCCAGCGTCTTTTCGAGCACCTCGCGCACCGCTTCGCTGGGATATGTCACCGGTTCTTCCTCGTTGCGGCGACGCAAATACGGATGCACCATGTTTCCCTGAATTGGCCCCGGCCGCACGATCGCCACCTCGATCACCAGGTCATAAAACTCCTTCGGACGCAGCCGCGGCAGCATGCTCATCTGCGCCGGCTCTCGATCTGGAACACGCCCATCGTGTCGGCACGGCAGATCATCTCGTAGACTTTCGGATCCTCATTCGGCACGGTCGCTAGCGTTAGCGGTCGGTGATAATGCCGCTCGATTAGGTCAAAGCATTTTCGGATCGCGGTGAGCATGCCCAGCGCCAGGCAATCGACCTTGAGGATGCCGACCTCATCCAGGTCGTTCTTGTCCCACTGGATCACCGTGCGGTCTTCCATCGCCGCGTTCTCGATCGGCACCAGCTCGCACAGTGGCCCCTGCGTCATCACCATCCCGCCGACGTGTTGCCCCAGGTGCCGCGGAAAGCCCATCAGCTCCGTCACCGCGCCGATAAGCTGACGCCCGAGTTTCGTCTCCGGGTCGATGCCCACGCTTCTGCATCGCTCCGGCAAATAACGAATCGCTGCTCCGATACCCTTCCAGACTCTTGGCCAGCGCATCGACGCGGTCCAGCGACAGCCCCAGCGCCTTGCCCACATCGCGCACCGCCGACCGCGGGCGATAAGTGATCACTTCCGCCGCCATGCCTGCCCGCTCGCGGCCGTATTTCTCATACAGGTATTGCAGTACCTCCTCGCGCCGCTCGTGCTCGAAATCGATGTCGATGTCGGGCGCCTCCTGTCGCTCGCGGCTTACGAACCGCTCGAAGAGCACGTCCATCTGCTCAGGATCCACGCTTGTCACGCCGAGGCAATAGCACACGGCCGAATTTGCCGCCGACCCGCGCCCCTGGCAAAGAATCTCGCGCTCGCGGGCGAAGCGCACCAGGTCGTAGACCGTGAGAAAATACGCCTCGTAGCGTAGATCGGCGATCAACGCCAGCTCGTGCTCCACCAGCTTGCGGACTTTCGGCGGAACGCCATACGGATACCGTTCGGCCGCCCCGGCCCAAGTAAGCCGCGTCAGGTACGACAGCGGCGTTTCGCCCGCCGGCGCAAGTTCCTCGGGATATTCGTAGCGCAGCTCGTCGAGCGAAAAGCTGCATCGCGCGGCAATCTCCACCGTTCGTTCAAGCGCCGCGGCGCGGCTGGCGAAGCGGCGCGCCAGTCCGCATACTCGTTGCAAGCATCGCTCCGCGTTCGGCTGCAAAAACTCGCGTGCTTCATCGACCGTCGAGCCCAGACGAATCGCCGTCAAAATATGATGCAGGCCCAGGCGGCTCCGCTCGTGATAGTGCACGTCGCCGGCGGCCACCAACGGAACGCGCGCGTGTTTGCATACCTCGATCCACTCCCCCAGCCGCCCCTCGTCGTTCGGCCCGCAGTGCAGCTCCGCCAGGGCATACGCAGCGATCGCCAAACGCTTCACGGTAACGGCCAAGTTCAGTGATTGGTGAGTGCCGACATTCTGAACCTCGCCCCAGGCAGTCGCAGTGGCGACCTGAACCCTGAATCCTGAACCCTCGAGCAGCACTCCCGCAATTAATCCTTGTGTGTGCTCCGCCACGTCCTCAAACGTCAACCGGCAATCCCCCTTCTCCACACGCCGGCTTCCCAAAGTAATCAAACGCGACAGCCGCCCGTACGCAGCTCGGTCCCTCGCCCAGAGTACAACTGGCGCGGCATCGATCGGGTGGATCTCCGCGCCGATCAATAGCTTCAACTTGACCTGCTTCGCCGCACCGTGGGCACGGACCACGCCCGCCAGACTGTGCGAATCGGTGATCGCCAGCGCCTGATAACCCAGCTCCGCCGCGCGGACTACCAGCTCGTCGGGGTGCGACGCCGCCCTCCAGAAACGAAAAGTTCGTCTTGCAATGCAGCTCAGCGTAAGGGACCGAAGCCGCGCGCGAATCCTCCCGCGGTATCTCCGCCTCTCGCTTGTTGCTCTCGTGTATATCCGGCATCGCTCAAGCCACCAGACACCAGGCCACCAGACACCAGGTCACCAGACACTGGCTCCTATTCAAACGCCCCATGCACAAACCACTCGCGCATCCTCAGATTCCGATAGATCCAAAACCGCGCTCCGCTTTTGGTCTCCACGCGGTAGTAATCGCGGCGCACGAAAGTGCCTCGTTTCTTCCGGCTTGGATGGCTTCCCGCCGTCCGCCACCAGCCGGTTTCGATCCGCTCCGGTCCCCAGGCGTGTGTAATCGCATTTACGCGCCGCGCACATCGAAACTGGCCCGGTGCGCCGCCAGGCGTGACGGCGATCACCTGAATTGCCGCGGGCTGTGGCAATAGCGCGATCGGCCGCTCGTCGGGGGCAAACGACAACAGCCCATACCGCGCCACATGGTCCAGGTTCTTCCGCGCGCGTGTCTTCGCTCGCTTCGGTGATGTCCGGCGCGATGCGGATGCTCGTGACACGTTTCCCGCCAGCGGCACATCCACGCACGTGTACTCGGGCTGAGC
Organism: Pirellulales bacterium; assembly: GCA_963829655.1. Classification (GTDB taxonomy): domain Bacteria; phylum Planctomycetota; class Planctomycetia; order Pirellulales; family JALHPA01; genus JBBDYH01. The sequence goes on along the minus strand of CAWHJG010000002.1, from coordinate 710,179 downwards.
GTCGGGCAACAGCGCCACCTCGACGACGGCTTGACGCCCCAGGCGATTGCTCAGGCGATCGACCAGCTCGGCCCGCCGGCGCGGCTGGCTCGCATCTACCTCGGCATCGAACAGCGGCTGTTGTGATAGCGCCAGCGCCCCGACGGCCGTGGCTTCGATGTGAATGCTCGTCACCGGCCCGGCGAGCCGCAGGTTTTCCATTCGCAGCCGCAGCAAGTCGCACAAATACCGCGGCGACGCGCTGGGTCGAAACAGGCTTAGCGAAAATGCCAGCAAGCCGTTGTGCGAAACGGAATCAGCATCTCCGAGCGCCTGTTCGTATTTCAGCCGGCACATCAACCGCAACACGCCTTCGCGGCGGCGCGCAAAGGCTCGCTGATGCGGCCGATCAATTGCTCGAGCACCAGCTCGATCGCCTCGCGATTGGCGATTCCCGCCTCGAACGAAAAAACGGCCGCGTACTCCGGCGGCACGTGCCGGGCGGTGATCATCTCGCGGGCGTGACCGGTCGCCTGATCCAAACGCAGCAACAGATCAGGCCCAAACCGCGACAAGAGCGCGTCGCGCGGCAACGCGGCCACCTGCCCGATGCGATACAGGCCCAGCGTGGCCAGCAATGCCACGGTGTCGTCGCTCACGCGGAGATAGCTGATCGGCAGCTCCCCCAACGCCGCAAGCGCTTCACACGGGGGAAGAACTTCAATACCCCTCTCCCTTTGGGAGAGGGCAGGGTGAGGGTGATCTGAATTGCCATCAGAACTCGTTTGCGTCTGGGAGAGGGCAGGGTGAGGGCCCGCATGCACCACGGCCCACGCCGCGCCGATCGTGTCGGCAATAGCCACGCGCACGGCCAACCCGCGCGGTGAACCAGCGCACGACTTCGGCCGCCAGTCGCTCTTCGCCGCCAAACAGATGCGCCAGCCCTGTGATGTCCAACAGCAAGCAATCCGGCTGCGGTGAATCTTCCAAACCGACGATCGGGCTGAAGCAATGGCACCCATCGGCCAGTTGCGTCAGTGCGACCAGATCGGCATCCGGATCGGCGGGCTCCAGATGAGGCTCGTCCAATGGCAGCGCTGACTCGCGAGCGGCGCTAGCGTGTGCAACGAGCGCCGCCGCTTCGGCCAGCGGCATGCCCGGATAAATCCCCGTGATGGGCTGCATCGCTGCGCCGAGCGCACCGGTGGCGGCCACGACCTTCAATCCTCCCTGCGGCGTGGCTTCGTAGATCACGACGGTGCGACCGTGCAACTCCGGCCGCTCCAGTACGAGCCGCTGCAAAGGCCAGTCGGGTATCCAGACACCCATCACGCGCTGCATTTCTTCCGTCTCTCTCCGAACTTTTCGTCATTCGTGCTTCGTCATTCTGATTTCGTCATTCGTCATTGCGCTCACGCCGTCCTTCTCTGCACTTCTCTCCGTGCTCTCGGTGTTCTCTGTGGTTTCGCATTCGCGCCACCTTCGTCCAAACTTAAAACCAATTGCGACGCGTGCAGCGGAACATGGCCGGGCGAGCGCAGAATCTCCACCTGCACGCGGCGCGGACTAACGCCGCCGCTCGACGGTAAACTCGCCAGCGGTTCCACCAGCAGCCGCACCTCGGCCCACGATGGCTCGTGCCGCACCGCCACAGAACGCACCAACAATCCCAGCGAGCCACCCGCTTCCGCCGCCAGTTGCAGCCGGCGGAACAGATGGTCGTCGAGCTTCTCGGGCCAGGCCAAAACCGCCGCGGCCCCGCCGGAGCGAAGCGATTGATCGATCGCCCAGCTTTCGTCGCTGTCGTTCTGCGGCCGCACGAGAATCACGCGTCCCAGACCGATGCCGCAGGCCGCCGCCGCCAACGGGTAAAACGTGCGCCGGCGGTCGATCACCACCAGCGTTCCGCTCTCGCCGCAGGCTTGCCGTGCGGCCGCCAGGGCCAGCGTCGTCGCGCCGCCCCCTTCGCAGCCGCTTTTGCCATCGCCGCCGGCCAGCCATTCGACCAGCGTCCCGCGGTGCAGGCCCCCCTTAGTCAGCGAGTTGTCCGGCAGCGCACGGTCCAACGCCGCAAAACCCGTGGAAACGGCGCTCGCCGCGCTCGGCCGGCGAGCGGTCTGAAACTGCCGGACCTGCTCGGCCAAGGCCTCAACAAGCTGCCGCTGTTCGGCGTGGGTCGGCTGTGCGGCGCGGGTCTCCTGACCCCGCTGTTCAGCGCGGGTCTCCCGACCCCGCCGCTCCCCCCGCTGCTCTGATCGAAGTTGCTCGGTCATCGGTTGCCATCCCCAAAAACGTGCTAGCAGTGCTAGCATGGTCACCTTCTACTGTACAGGTGTACCAAAAAGAAGGCAAGGGACGCAACACAAAACTTAGCAGTCTTCTTAACTCATTGTCAGCAAATGAGATAAGTTCCGTCCCATTTAGCCGCGGAGCTTGCTCCGCGCTTCACGAGGCCCGGCGGACCGGCACTCCTCCGCATAGAAGCCGACGCGTCAGCGAGTGAGTTTGCCCTGTTGTTTGACTGGCGACGCTCCCGCGGAGCCGCGAATGAGCCGGGAGGGCGAGGCTCCCGCCGAGCCGCGCAGCCTGATTTCTTCTGGTTCCTCCCCCTGCGGGTCGCCAGACCCGCCGTGTCGTAGACCCGCCGTGGAGGGGCAGCGTGGGGCGGGGAGGGTTAGGGAGGGGGGAGGTGAGCCGCTCTGAGATGTGTTCGTCGAGCGAGCAATTGCCCCGTGCGGCTATTAGAACAACGCACGGCCATTCCATGCTATCCAGCGCGGGATAAGATGTCGCAACGATGCCAAACACGCAACAACCCCAGCGGCGCTCAGCGCGATCGACGACGGTTCTGGAATAAACGTCCCCGCGTCCAAACGCGCCATCCACGGTTGCTGTAGTCGATCGGGATTCACGCCCAAACCGACGATCGTACCGCCATCTTGAGATACTCCGCTTGCTATTCCAAGTTCCCATCCGGTGAGATCCACGCCTTGGGTTATAAGTAACTCTCTAATGCTCCGAGTGCCATGAAAACTGTCCCACGCGAAGGCCGTGTCCGTTCCCCACGCGCCGCCAACAATGACGCTGCCGTCGCCGGAAACGGCTTCGGCGGTCCTCGTTGGGCCAACGTTTGCATTTCCGTCTGGTAGCGCATTCATGCCAGTATTGGCGGTCCAACGGAACGCACGGTAGTTGATGCGGCCGTCGCTGGCTGCGCTTCTTCCCACGACAACCGATCCATCGGCCGACACATCGTACGCTTCGCTGAAGAACCCGCCGCCGGGCAGATCGCCCAGTCCGACCATCCCGCTCTCGGCGGTCCAGCGGAAGGCTTCGCTTCCTCGATCTGAGCGACTGTAGCCGACGATCGTTGATCCGTCGCTGGAAGCGCCGTATGCGACCCCTACGGTTTCTCCGCCAGGGAAATCGCCGATCGAAACCAATCCGGTGCTGCTCGTCCACAGAAACGCTTCATCACCGAGCGCGGACGAACTACTCCCTACGACTCGTGAACCATCAAAGGAGACGCCGTATGCGGCGCTCGAATCGAGCGCCCACCCGGGAAATCGCCGAGTCGGAGGGCACCGCTTGTCTGAGTCCACCGAAACGCGTCCTGACCGCCTGGAACATTTTGATAACCAACGATTACGCTTCCATCTGCGGAGACGTCACGCGCAAATGTCGAATCCCCGATCCCGAGGTCTTGAATGCCTCCTGATACGGTCCATCGAACAGCACGGAACATAAACCCGTCGTGGCTAGTCCCGACGACCGTTGTCCCGTCGGCCGACACCGCGAAGGCGTGACCCGCCTGACTCGACCCCGGCAACTGCGCCAACGGCATAAACCACGCCCCCTCCATCACCCCGGCGCATAACACCACCCCAGCCGCCACAAGTACGCCGATTGCCTTGCCGTGTCTCATCGCTGATCCTATTCCCCATTTCCCCACTCGCTCCCCCCGATCATAACCACCCCACCCCCGCCCCCGCCACCTGCTGTTGGACGTTGGACGTTGAGCGTTGGACGTTGAACGTTCGTTTGCCTTCCTCTTCTCCTCTTCGCCTCCTCTCCTCTTCTTGCCGCTCGATAATTATACACATGTACACTAATCTTCGCGTCCCGCCCGACCCCTTCTTGGCGCCCTTCGCGGTTCAATATCCCCCTTGATCCCGACCCCAAAACCCCTTGTTTTCCCCGGAAAATACGCACCCCACCTCGAATCCGTGCTGAGTGGTGGTTCGCACCTCACAAAAACCCCCTGTTTTCTCGACCCGTTTTGCTCAAAAAAACGTCCAAAGCCAAAAGGCGCTTTGGTCTCCGTACCGCCCCCTCGGCCCCCTCGCGCAAACAAAAGGGGGACGCAAATGCGTCCCCCACGACCACCAACTCTTGTGGATTGACCTTACCGCTGCGGACCATACTGCCGTGCGGCCTGAGGCGGGATGCGTGAGTTTTGCTGCGACTGCTGCCGCCGTTGCGGCTGCTGCATTTGCTGCGACTGTTGGCGCTGCTGTTGCTGCTGCATTTGCTGCTGTCGCGTGCGCTGCTGCTGTTGTTGTTGTTGAGCGCGGACCTGCTGCAACTGCTGCTGAGGATTCACGCCGTCGCGCAATGGCTGCTGCGCCTTGTAGAGCGCGATCCGAGCTTGAATCGTCGGCTTCCAGTTGGCGGGGATCTTGTCCATGTGCGCCTCCAGAATGGCGCCCGCGGAATCGAATTGGCCGTTGACCGCGTAGGCCGCAGCCAGCGTATCGATGTAGCGGGGGTCCTTGTCGCCGTCGAACTCCATCGCCTTTTGTGCGGCGGCGAGCGCCGCTTCCGGGTTGCGGAAGCGCTCGTCGGGGCAGGTGGCCATGATCCAGGCCGCGCCGCGATAGGCGGCGCCGAGCTTATCGTCGATCTTCACCGCGTCGCGGAAATCGGTGGCCGCCTGCGACCAGTTGCGACTGGCAAGCATGATCTCCCCGCGGATCACGCGGGCCTCGGCGTTTTCCGCATCGAGCTTGATGCTCGCGTTCAGGTCTTCCAGCCCCTCGCGGCCGCGGCCCATCCGGCTGTAGGCCTTGCCGCGGGCGTGATAAAACTCGGACTCGCGCGGTGCAAGGCGGATCGCCTCGGCATAGTCGGCGATGGCGCGAGCGTAGTCGCCGCGGTCGGAATGGATCTCGCCACGGTTGAACCAGGTGTTCGCATACTGGCGGTTGAGCTGCAACGCGCGAGAAAAGTCGGCCAGCGCCTCGTTCGGCTTGCCGAGCGTGGCGTAGCTCACGCCGCGGTTGTGCATCGCGCGCCAGTGCGTGGGATCGTGCGAGATGGCGTTGGTAAAATCCTTGAGGGCTTCCTCTTCGTTGCCCAGCTCGGCAAAACGTTCGCCGCGGCGGTTGTACGACCAGGCGGCCAGGCGTCGTGCATACGTGGCGTTTTCCTTGGTGGCGCCGCTCTTGATACCTTCTTCGCACAGCGCGATGATCTCGCTGTAATCGCCTTCGGTCTTGGCGCCTTCGCTCTTGGTGAAGGCCTCTTTGACCAGGACGTTTCCGGCGTTGACCTCGTGCGCCAAGGGGAGCTTGTCGGCGTCCCCCTCGACGATCACCTCGGTTTGCTGGGGATCGCTTGAGACCGGGCTGCGCGCGGTGGCGTTGGGACGGGCCAGCGTGGGCATGGGGACTGACGGCATTTGGGTCACATCGTTGCGGTCGCGAGCGGACTGCGGGCGTGCGACTGAGGGCTGGCGCGGCGCCAAGGTAGGCTGGCGTGGCGCGGCTGTATCTTGGTCTTCCGCTTCGCGCGGTGCGCCGGGGCGCGGCGTCGTGTTCGCAGTGCGCGAAGTGGGGCGACGGTATTGTGCCGCCGCTTCGCCGCAGGTGATACAAAAAGTCAGAACTAGCGCGCCGGTTGCAATACCAAACGCGGGTAGCGAAGCGCGCTTCAGAGCGAAGCGACGGAATCGATCAGCCTTCATAAAAACTCCTCCTTGAGTTTGGGCGAATGTTTATTGGTTGTTTTATAGTCGCCGTACGGGCGACCGAGAAACAGTTCCTTGTTTATGCGCGTGGTTCAGTCATGCTCCAGGGATCGAGCGCTTTGTTTAACTCGGCTTCAGGAAGCACGTTTTGCTCGATGCACAGTTCGCGGATCGTCTTGCCGGTCTTGAACGCTTCCTTGGCCAGCGCGGCGGCTCGTTCGTAGCCGATGTGCGGGTTCAGGCTCGTGACCATCGACAGGCTCTTTTCCACCATCGCTTCGCACTGCTCGGCGTTGGCCTCCATCTCCGCCGCACAGAACTCGACGAAGGCGTCGGTCGCTTTGGCCAACAGTACGACGCTTTCGAGCACGGCGTGCCCCATCACGGGCATCATGATGTTGAGCTGGAACTGGCCGCCCGTCGCGCCGGAGAATGGCGACGGTCTGGTCGTTGCCCATGACGCAGGCGGCGACCTGCATCATGCTCTCGCACATCACCGGGTTGACCTTGCCCGGCATGATCGAGCTGCCGGGCTGGCGGTCGGGAAGCATGATCTCGTAAAAGCCGCAACGCGGGCCGCTGCCGAGCCAGCGGATGTTGTTGGCGACGTTGAACAGCGTGACGGCGATCGTCGCGGAGCTGGCCGCTGGCACTCGACCAGGCCGTCGCGCTGGGCGTTGGCCTCGAAATGGTTCTTCGCTTCGACGAACGGCACGCCGGTCTCCTTGGCGAGCACCTCGGCGACGCGGCGGCCGAACTCGGGATGCGTGTTGATGCCGGTGCCGACGGCGGTGCCGCCGGCGGGCAGCTCGAGGACTGCTTCGATCGCGCGACTGGCGCGGTCGATCGACAGCTCCAACTGCCGGGCAAAGCCGCCGAATTCCTGCCCCAGGCGAAGCGGCGTGGCGTCGGCCAGGTGCGTGCGGCCGATCTTGATGATGTTGTCCCACTGCTTGCGCCTTTGTCGGCGAGCGTCTTGTGAAGCGCTGCAGAGCGGGAATCAGTTGCTCCTTGATCGCCACGGCCGACGGCCACGTGAATCGCCGTGGGGAACATGTCGTTGGTCGATTGCCCCATGTTGACGTGGTCGTTGGGGTGGATCGGCTTTCTTGTCGGCGAAGCGGTCGCCGCCGGTGATCTCGATGGCGCGGTTGGCGATCACCTCGTTGGCGTTCATGTTGCTCGATGTGCCCGAGCCGGTCTGGAAGACGTCGATCGGGAACTGGTCGTCGTAGCTTGCCCTCGGCGACTTCGCGGGCAGCTTGGAGCAGTGCGGCGACCTGTTTGTCGTTAGAGCGGTTTTTGCCGTGCGGTGAGCTTGCCGAGGTCGCGGTTGGCGATTGCGGCGGCGTATCTTCACCAGGCCGAGGGCGTGGATCAGCTCGGGCAGAGCGGCCAGCCGGAGATGGGGAAGTTCTCGACGGCCCGTTGCGTTTGGGCGCCGTAATAGGCCTGGGCGGGCACGCGGACCTCGCCCATCGAGTCGTGTTCGGTCCGATAGTCGGACATCGGTTGACGAATGGAATATGGACGGACGGCTGAGCCGCGCTTGCTACGGCGAGGCCATGCTTGCACCGCGCGTATTCTATCCGACGGCCAAACACGGTGGCGGGATAATACCGCCAAACGGGGGAATCGAGAAAGGCGGAAAATCGGGCAATTGGTGCGACAGTTTTTGGAGGGCGGGGGTAGGGTTGGCGGGATGCCGCGGGGATTCGGGCGGATTGTGGTCTTTTGTTGGGCGATGCGTGTTCGGAGGATGTGAGGCCCCACCTGGGGCTGGCGAACGGAATTCGACGTGACAGCGTCTATCCTTATAATGAGTGTGACCGGTCGAATGGCTATTGGGTGGTGTCGTCGCGAGGACTTTTGCGAAGCGGAGGGATAGGATGGACGCGCTTAAGCAGCAGGTACAGATCGCGTATCGGCGGCTGTTGATCCAACGGTTCTTCGCGGTGGTTGGCTGGTCGCTGTTTGGCACGCTGTTGGTTGCGGCGGCGGCGATCGGGGTGGTGAAGTACGTGCCGACGGAGTTGGACACGGTCGCCTGGAGCGCCGCGTGGATTGGCGGGGCGATCGTAGCGGGTCTCGTGATCGGCGCAGTCTGGACGTACCTGACACGGCAGAATCAACTTGAGGCCGCGATCGAGATTGATCGCCGGTTCAACCTCAAGGAGCGCGTGTCGAGCACGCTGGCGCTTGGGGCGAGTGAACTGGAAACTCCGGCGGGGCGAGCACTGGTGAGCGACGCTGTGCGCCGAGTGGAGCGGTTGGACATCGGCAGCCAGTTCGGCATGGGACTGACGCGGCGAATTCTGTTGCCGCTGTTGCCCGCGGCGTTGGCGATCGGATTGATCTTTGTCAGCGATCCGACGCGCCCGGTCGAAGAGGCCAGCGCGAAGATCGACGGCATCGACGCAAAGAAGATTCAGGAATCGACCGAGCCGCTGCGAAAAAAGATGGAAGAACAAAAACGGCAAGCGGCGGAGAAGGGTTTGAAAGATGCCGCCGATCTGTTTAAGAAGCTCGAAGAAGGTACGCACGAGCTGACCAAAAAGGACGACGTCAATCGCAAGCAGGCGTTGTCGAAGCTGAATGATTTGAAGAAGCAGCTCGAGGAGCGGCGGGAGAAGCTGGCCGGCACCGAAAAGCTGAAGCAGCAGCTTGATAATCTAAAAAATAGCAAGTCGGGGCCCGCCGACAAAGCCGCCGAGGCGATGAAGCAAGGGGATTTCAAGAAGGCGGCGGACGAAATCGAGAAGCTCAAGGAACAGCTCGACAAGGACGGTCTAAGGGAAGAGGAGAAAAAAGCGCTGGAGAACCAATTGGCCGACATGCAGAAACAGATGCAAAAGGCGGTTGACGCACAGAAGAAGGCTGAGGACGAGGCGAAGAAGCAGATTGCGGAGACGCAAAAGCAGATCCCCACGCCGGAAGAATTGAAAAAGCAGCTTGATGAGCTGTTGAAGCAGGGCCGCAAGGAGGACGCGGAAAAGCTCAAGCAGCAAGTGGAAAAGATGGCGCAGAACCTGGACCGCTTGCAGCAGCAGCTTGACCAGATGCAGCAGCAAGGCCCGCAGATGGAACAGCTCAAGCAGATGGCCAATCAGCTTGGGCAGTGCGCAATGCATGCAGAAGGGAGACAAGATGGGTGCGCAGCAGGCGCTGGAGCAGATGAAGCAGGGCCTCAAGGGCATGCAACAGCAGGGTGACGAGATCGCGATGCTCGATCAGGCGCTGGACCAGATCGCGCAGTGCAAGGGGGAATGCAACGGTGAAGGCAAGGGGGACAAGATCGCCGACGGCAAGGGGCAAGGGAAGGGCAAGGGAAAGGGAGGCGATGGACTTGGGGCGGGCCGGGGCGGTTCCGGCCAAAGGCCGATCGAGAAGGACGACGTGGATTTTCGCGACTCACACGTGAGTCAGAACGTTGGAAAGGGACGCGCGGTGATCACGGGCGAAGTGGAAGGCCCGAATATCAAGGGGCTGGTGCAGCAGGAGATTCGCGCTCAGATCGAGTCGGTACGCCGAGAGTCTTCGGACACGGTTACGACGCAGCGGTTGCCTCGCCAACAGGGGGAACACGCGAAGGAGTATTTTGACTCGTTGCGCGAGGGAAAATAGGCACTCGTCGGTCTAAAATCAGAACGTAAACTTAAAGAGGGAACCTTGGTTGCGCCGGGGTTCCCTCTGGCATTTCCACTCTCGGATTATCCAACAGTTTTCATGCTCTCCAAGTTGCTGTTCGGATTGATCGTTCTGTTTCAGGCGGCGGGGAATACTCGCGTCGTCGAGGAGAAACATCCCAACGGGACCGTACGGGAGCGGCGCGAAGTGATCGTTGATTCGGCTGGGCGTGCCGTCAATCACGGTCTCGCCGAGACATTTTACGAGGACGGTCAGCGGGCCGCGAGCGTGCAGTTCGTCAATGGAAACCCACAGGGCCGCGCGGTGGAATGGCATCGCAACGGGCAAGTGAAGCGCGAGCGGAACTTCGTGGAGGGCCGCATCGAAGGCCCGGATATCGCCTATTACCAGGATGGCACGAAGGCGGCCGAGACGTCGTATCGCAATGGAGCAAAACACGGCGCAGACGCAATGGAACGCGGTAGGTGAAATAACCTATCAGGCGAACTTTGAGAACGATCAGCTCGCAGGGAAGGTTGAACGATTCAGGGGCAAGGGCCAATTGCTGCTTTCACAGCATTATCGCCAGGGCGTTTTACATGGTCCGGCGGCACGCTGGTACGACAGCGGCGAACCGCACTGGGAAACAAATTACGAGGCGGGAGTAAAGCATGGAGCGTACCGCGAGTGGTACGCGAGCGGGCAATTGCGCGAGGAGGCGGGCTACCGAGAGGGGCATTTTCACGGTAAGCGGGTGAAGTACTTTGGCGACGGAGCGAAGAGCAACGAGGAGGAGTACGTCGATGGCCGGCCGCACGGCCAATGGACCGAGCGCTTCGAGGCCGAGCCGCACCACGTGAAATCGATTCGCAACTTCCACCAGGGCGTTTCCCACGGGGAGCAGAACTACTCACACACAAACGGCGAAAAGCACCTGTCCGTCCAGTATTCCGGCGGGAAACGAAATGGACCGTGGGCCGAGTGGTACAAGAGCGGCCAGCAACGAGCGCAAGGCACGTACGCAAATGATGAGCTGCAAGGTGAAGTCACTTACTTCCGCGAAAATGGCGGAAAATGGGCAACTCACCAATACCGCCGCGGAGAGCTTCACGGCCGTCAGTTGGAATGGGACGAGTCCGGGAAGTTGGTGCGCGACGACTACTACAACCGCGGCGCGTTGATTGAGAGCCGTTTGCCGCAGCGCGCTTCCACTGCAAAAACATCCAAGTCGCGCTAGCTCAGATGTCAGGTCTTGAGCTTTTTGGGGAGCGTAAAGGAGTAGAGAATCACGACGGCGCCGGTTGACATCAGGCTCCAAGGGGCCCAATCGGGGGGGATCATTTCGCCGCCGCGCTCGCCAGCCCAGCTTGCTCGATCGATGAGCATGCACTCCACGCCGAGGATTACGGCGAAGAGTCCGGTCGCCAAAAAGAACGCCCGCCACATGGCGCTAGCTCCGTGAAATCGCGGGTCTGCCGGACGAGAGCCGGCGATTATTCCCTAATGTCATCGACTATCGCGCAGCGGAAGCTGTAAAATCCAGGATGTGTTCTGGTTCGGTAAGGCGGGGGAGATGTGCGATGGGCCAGATGGCGGCATTTGTCTTCGCAATCGGAAAGGTTTAACGACGTGCGCGCGGCGATCGCGGGAGCCAAAGACTGGGCGAGATTCTGCCTGACAATCGCATTGTCGGCCATCGTTCTGGTTTCGGCGGCGCAGCTCAATCGCCAGAAGCTTTGCTACAAGCAGCGGGGCTAAAGCGCGTGGGCAACGCCTGGCTTCATCCCAGCGAGCTGGCGGTCCGCGACCGGCTTGCTGAAATCGATCGACTTGACCGCCGATTTCACGAGTCGCGCAAAAAGGTCCAGGCGCTGATCGAGCAAAACGAATCATACAAGACTCAATTGGCGCAACTGACGGCCGCGCAGCTGCGGACGCGCAATGCGCAGGGCGCGGCCAAAGGCGGCTCGCCGCAACAAAAGGCACTGGACGAGGAGTTAAAGCAGCAGACGAAGCTCATCGAGCAGCTCAAGCAATCGATCGTTGCGCCAGAGCATTTGGGGGGCGTGGGTCCGTTGAAGACGGCGTTGATGGAACTGGTCGATGCCCGCACCGAACTGGGCCGAAGTTTATTGACGAGTCGGAAATTGGTTGAGGGCTTGCCGGCGGCATACGAGAAGTTGGCGCGTGATTCTGAGTTGACCGCGGCGTCTGCGGCGCTCTCGCCACCGGGCCAGTTTGGTTCGGGAAAGAACTACGCGGCCGAGCTTCGGGGGTTTGGCCGCCTAGAGAAATTGATTTTCAACGACGCCGTCCCGTTCTATCGCGATGGCAAGCAGCCGCGCATGACCGCGCTGGTCAACGAGGAACTGCCGATAACGTTCAGCTTTTACGAGTCGAGCGACCCGACTGTGATTACGCACTCGATGGCGGAGTCGTTGGGGATCAATGTATCCGCGGCGCCCCGCACCAAGGTCCGATTAGGCGGGAACGCGGATTTCAACGTCAGGCAGGTGCGGTTGATGAGCGTGCGATTCGGCCGGCATGTGGTACGCGATGTCGAGGCGCTTGTGCTCTCGCCGGACGATGAAAGCGCCGCGCGCGGATCGGCGGCCACACGCTTCGCGAGATTCGCTCCCGGTTGGAACCCGAGCGGTTGGTGTTGCAGTTCGAAAGTGCGGCGAACGGCGCGGAGAAGGACAAATAGCCGCGACTGATTCGGTCAGGCTGGCGAGGCCTTTCCGTGACGCGGCATTCCCTGGTTGGCGCGGGCCTCGTCGGTGACGGGTTGTGCGTGCTCCGAGGGGACGATGCGGGAGCCAAAGCTCTTGGCGTAGACCTGCGTAAACTCGGCGCCGAAGAACAGGATCTGCGAGGAGTAATACGCCCACAGCAGGATGATCACCAGGGCGCCGCAGCGCCGTACGCGGATGCAACGGCGGGGCGGCCGAGGTAGAGCCCCAGCAGGAATTTTCCCGCCGTGAACAGGATGGCGGTGACGAGGGCGCCTCGCCACACGTCGCGCCAGACCAATCTTTACGTCGGGCAGGTACTTGAAGATTAGTGCGAAAAGGAGCGTGACACCGCCGACTGAAACCAGGATATTCATGATTTGTGCAACCCAACCCGGCAGCGGCAGCAGATGGCCGAGGTACTCCTGCATCGCATGAAGAACGGTGCTCACAACCAGCAACACAAGCAGCAGGAAGCCGATCGTGAGTACCATTGCGAATGAGAGGATCCGGTCGCGGATAAACCCCCAGATACCGGCGCCGGGCTTTGGCTCGACTTCCCAGATGGTGTTGAGCGCGTCTTTGAGTTGGATGAAGACGCCGGTGGCCCCGAATATCAGGACGACGATGCCGACGATGGTGGCAATGATTCCACCCTCGTGCTTATCGGCCGCTTCAACCATGGTGGCCAGCGTCTTGCTTCCCTCTTCGCCCAGGCCGAGCTCGTTGCTGATTTGGGTTTGGACAGTTTGAGCGTCGAACAACCAGCCCGCGATGGCCATACAGATGACCAAGAGCGGGGCCATCGAGAAGACAGTGTAGTAGGCGAGCGCGGCTCCGAGCCGAGGAGCCTTGTCCTCGCTCCAGTCGCGGTAGGTTATTTTGAGAATTTCCCACCAGGAGCGGGCGCGATGGGTGAATTTTGAACGGCGAGCGGGGGTGATTGATGGGTCTGGCCGCACGGTACACCATCGCGAAATGGGAATATCCACAAACGACAAAAGCGGCCGTCGTGGCCGCTTTTGTAGTTGGTAGCAACAGGCGCTCACGGCGGGGGCAGGACACCGTGAGCTACCGGTTGCAAGGAACTGCAAGCGATTGCCCCTGCTGCAAGCACCATGCCAAAAACAGTCCGGCCGGCTGCGTGGTAGGGCTGTCGGCTCCTTTTTAATAACTTGAAGGACGGATACCATTGCCACCGTTGCGTTGTGAAGCGCGGTAACCATCGTCGCGGCTTGAGCCGGCACCCGGGGAACCGCGCAGTATTGCCATTGCTTTGGTCATCCGCCCCCACAGTCACGGTCCCGCGCATTTGGTCGTCCGTGTGATGGCGGCAGTAATATTCGTAGGCGCCCGGCCGTTGAAACGTGACGGTATAGGAAGCACCCGGCGCGATGTTGCCGGAATCCCAGCGGTCATCGGCGGCGGTCACTGTGTGTGCGTGTCTGCCGCGATTCACAAAACGAACGGTCGTTCCTGGCTGCACGTTGATTGACTTCGGCTCGAAGTAGTTGTCGTAAGCGTTGATCGTGGCAGTTGTGGTTGGGCGGCGGGGGGCGCTGAGGTCGAGCGCGAGCATCCGGATACTGAGAGGTCTGCGGCGCGTAAGTCTGCGGCGCATAGGTCTGCTGCGCGTGGCCGCTCGGCGCGGAATAGGTCGGCTGCGCGTACACCGGATGGCACGAGTGATAAAAAGTGACTGGCGTCGCTGCGTAGTACGTTTGGTAAACAGGTGCTTGTATCATCATCCAACCGTCTGCACGGACGGATTCCGCCGTTATGCCTGCCAACAGACACAGCGCTAAACACGAGATGGTTGTGTGATTTGAAATTCGCATGGCTCGATCTCCCTTATGTCAGTCAACGCGGGTCTAAAGCGACTTCAGGTACTCGGCCAGGTCGGTGATCTCGCGTTCGTTGAGGCCGAGCCTGAAATGCGCGTTGTAGTGGTCGATCACGTCGGGCAGCGTTGCAAACCGACCGTCGTGATAGAAACCGCCTTTGGAGTGTGCCCACAAACCTCGGAGCGGTGTTGTCCGGTAGTGTCGGTCGGGGGAGCGATTGGCTTGGAAGTCGTCGATTCCGATTTCCTCGCCGGTGTGCATTGGCCAGCCCGGCTCAGTGAAGAGCGGAGGAACGTGGCAGCGTGCACAATTCGCCTTTTCGTGGAAGACGAACTGGCCGCGCGCGGCCGCTTGGGTGTCGAAGCTGCCGTGGGGCGGCTTGGGAGCAACGATCGACAACTGATAGAAATGGAGCGCCGGGAGCTTTGAGGTGACGAGATCGGGATCGTTGCGGATGTTCCAGTCCTTGGTCTTCGCGGCGACAGGGAATTGGCGCTCGTCGCGAAGTCGCGGATCGAAGAACGTGCCTTTGCCACGCATCTGCGTATTGGCGACGTAGGCGTTCCAATGCGTCACCGAACCCCAGCCGGTATACGTGTGGTTGTTTACGCCGGCCATTCCGAAGGCCGGAGGGAGCAGAGTGGCAGCCGACTTACCGTCGGGGCGAAACGCTTTTCCGTCGTGTAGCAGCTCAGCGTCGTACTTGCCGGGTCCCCAGGCGAGCAGGGCTTCCTTGAGCTCCTGCTCGCCAATTCCCAATCGATCGGTGAGCGGTTTCAAATTAGGCGCAAGGGTGATGATCTTGCCGACATTCAGGTCGCGGTTTGGCCAGCCGTCGAGCCGCTTGCCGATGCCGCGCGAGAAGGAATCATCGACGGTCGAATGGCAAATCGCGCAGGTGATTCCGACGGAACGAAGCTTGTCGTCTTTTTCGACGAAGCCTTTGACGCCGACAACCGCATCGAGCTTTAAAAGTGCGATCGTTGTGGCCGGGTCGTCCAGGTCCAACTGATTCCGTTCGATCTTCTGCACCAGCTCCTGAGGCAGCGCCTCGGCATCGACCTTCAGGCCAACGGTCAGTGCTGTTTTCGGGCTGACGCCGGGTCCGACGCCGCCGAGCTTCTCGCCAGCGATGGCGCGGTGCAGTTGAAGCGCATCGCCCCAAAACTCTTCATCGCCGAAAGTGTCATAGCGGAAGGTCTGCCTGCCCTCCTTGATCATCTGTAGAGCGTCTTTTTCCGGGCCGGAAGCATCTGCATTCGCGGCGGGGCGGTCGGTTCGTCGTTCTTGCGCTGTCCCCTCAAAGAACAGCGCAGACACTGCAAAGACAACGACAGCAGTGAACAATGACAACAGCAACAATCGACGGCACATAAACGATCACCTCCTTGCCCCCGATGGTGCACGATTCGTTAGTCGAAGGTACCAAACTTGTTTTGATTCAGATTGATTTAAGGAATTCGACCAAGTCCAGTTTCTGTTGTTCGGTCAACTCGAGGTTTAGCTCGACGCTATAGTGATCAACCACGTCGCGCAACGTCGCCGCGCTGCCGTCGTGAAAATAAGGCGGGTGTTGCCAGAGCGCCCGCAGCGGAGTCGTGCGATACTTGCCGGTCGTGGTACGCTCGGCATAGGCGGGATCCATTCCGGTCTCTTCCGCGTCGTGTAAGGTGCGGCCGTCCACGTTCACGTCGGTGTACGTCGGCGGGATGTGGCAATTAGCACATGTGCCGGCTCCTACGAACACTTTTCTTCCCTCCTCGGCCGCAACCGGGTCAAAGCTGCCTTCCGGCGGAGGCGGCGTGATGAGGCTGAGCTGATAATCGAGCAGCGCCGGCAGCTTCGGCGTGACGAGATCCTTCTTATGGACGATGTTGATGCCGAGCCGCGTCGTCGCGGAAATTACCGCGGCCACCCATCTGCGTGACGGCGACATAAGCGTTCCAGTAGGAGATGGGCCCTTCGCCGGTATACGTTTCGAAGTCAACGCCGGCCAGCCCATAGGCGGGTGGTATGACCAGTGGCGTGCTGAGGCCGTCGATATTGAACCGCGGATCGTAGAACCCCGGTCCCCAGGAGTTGTAGACGGCCTTGGCTTCAGCCGAGACGGCGGGCGAAGCGGCGATGATCTTGCCGGGATCGAGATCGGTGTTGGCCCAGCCGTCGAGCCGGCTGCCGATGCCCGGTGCAAAGGAGTTGTCTACGGTAGAGTGGCAGAGGGCGCACGTGATGCCGACCTCGGTGAGGAGGTCGCGGCCGCGGATCTCTTCCACTTTTCCGACGACGCCGACGACGGCGTTGAGCTTCAGCAAGGCCACTGTGGTCGCAGGGCTAGTGAGATCGATCGTGCCGTCAGCAATTCCCTGGCGCACTTCGTCGGGCAATGCGTCGGCATCGACCTTGAGTCCTAGTCCGAGTGCCGTGACCCGATCGATCGAGGTCTCGATGACTTCGTGCATGCGGAGCGTGTCGGTCCAGAGCTGCTCGTCGCCAAACGTATCGAAGCGGAAAACCTGCTGACCATTGAATGTCTTCGGTTTTTTTGCACCAACGGCAGGCCGACTTAACCAGAATGCGAAGGTCAGTCCTGTGATTAGGAGAAATACCATCGCGAGTGAGCATTTCCATCCACGAGTGAATCCCTGGCTATTCCTGATGCAAAGTAATGGCGACATCGCGAGGCTCCTTTATAGAGGGCGATGAACTGCAGCGAGACATCGTGAGTTTGTGACGGCCAGTTCGCGTTTGGTGCGAGCAACTCAGCGTGACCTGTCGCAATCGCACGAAAGCCGTTACTGCAAGGCCACTTAGGACGTTGCATATGCACACAACCCCGTCTAGCGGGCAGCAATCCATGTTCCGAATTAGTCAATAATCAATGGTGCTTATTGATTTATTGATCTGGTCTGACGTGGTCACAAGATTTCGAGAAGCTGCACTTAGATGCGGCCGGCAATGCACTGAATGCCGCCAAGCAGAATTCGCTTCTCCGCGCCTCAAGCACCGGACTTCGCCGTGCGAAAAGCTTTTGGGCGTTTGAGTCTAAACCCGCACTGCGGCGCGCCGTGGTGATCACACTGCTGCTCAACCGGCTGTTCAAGTACCTCGGCGAGCAATCGCGCAATTAGGTTGCAAAACTCAGGCTTCCGCATCGTTACGGAAGTTAGCGGGCAACTGCACCCGCGAAGCGAAACGTCACCATTTTCGCGGACGAGTGAAAGGGGAACGCCCGCGTTATTCGCTTTGTTGATGAGTGTTTTGAGCCGAGCCGCCGGCGTCTGCTGGTCGAGGTTGGGCGAGTAGGTCTGAACGAATCGCCGGCCTACTTCTAGAGCTAAATCGCCGAGCTTCTGTGGCGAGTGCCGATTCGAAAGGACTTCGATCAGCTCAAGAAGAACTGGCTCATAACCCTTACGAAAAAGTTGATGAGCGTTTGGCGTCAGTTCGTAGGAAAAGTGCGGCTTGCGGGTGCCCGGCCGCTTACCGGTCAGGCGCACCAGGCCTTCTCGGTCGAGCGCGGCCAGATGAGAGCGGATCGCGTTTTCGGAAACCACCAATTGATTTGCCAGCTCGGTGACGGTTCGTGCGCTGCCACATAGAAGCTGTATGATCTTTCCGCGTGTGGATTCGAAGAACTTTCGCGTTGCGCCGTTTGCCATGCGTGTTGTGTGGGTTGAGCCTTTGATTTAATTCTATGCAACGCCCGCGCTAATGACGTGCCGTGGTCTTGGTTTGATATTGCAGTTAATCGTTCCATGGGGGTAAAAACCCGGCGCGGCCGATCCAGGCCGAAACCAATCTACCGGGGGTCAGGGCGAATGTCGTCGCAAATCTGTGCGCTGTTAATCTTGTGCGCCTTGGCGATACGTCAAGCGAGTTACGCGGCGACCATCCGGCGAGTGGCAGGTCCGGGTAACGGCGATGGAATCCGCCAAATCGTCCGAGAGGGAGATATGGCTCCGGGACGCCTCTCTCGGTTTCGGGAGTTCACAAGTAAAGGGATTGATGTCTTTGGCCGAGCCGCGTTCTTAGGGCATGTCGAGATCATCGATGCCTCGGTAGCGCGTTATGAAACTGGAGTATATGCTGAAAGAAATGGTCGCCTGGAAGAGTTCCTAAGGGACGGAACTCAAGCGCCGGGACTGCCGGTGGGGATTCAGATCAAAAGCAATCATCAGCCCAGGATCAATTCGATCGGCCATGTGACGATGCATGTTGACCTGTCGGGCCCTGAGATCGGCATCGGGAACGATAGCGCCGTTTATGCTGACCGCGGTAATGGGGTTGAACTTATTGTACGCGAAGGTGACAGCATTCCTGGGCTAACACATCTAACGTGGAACGGTTCCGAGGGACATTTCGCTACGCGGCGTGACTCACTCATGAGTGCGAGGAGCGAAACAGCAGAGGAATGGCAGCTATTGAGCACAGCCTGGGAACGCATACGCCCAGATCCACGATGGGGGGATCCGGCGCAGGAACTCTAGCAACGTTTACGAGTATTAATTGGTCCCGAGCAAACTCTCGTGGTCAACGCGTCTATTTCGCCGAGCTTCAGAACGATGACGACAACACCAATAACGACCGAGGAATTTGGGCCGATGATGTAAATGGTGAACTGCAGCTTGTCATACGGGAGGGAGACGTAGTTGAGACAAAACTAGGAGTCTTCGAGCCCATCGATTTGGACAACCTGTACTTAGAGCTGCGCGGATTCAACGAACAAGGCGAAGTTCTGTTTACGGCGCATGACGGCGTCTATCTAGCAACGCTAAGCCCAGTTCCCGAACCAGCGACAGTTGTTTTCGCTTTGATTGGCGGATTCGTCCTAACCTGGATCCGATTGCTACGCCGGCGCGGCGGCTAGGGCTTTTAGAGCGTCGAGCGTTAGCAGTACATCGTCGCGCGAGATTTCGAGCCACCCGGCGGTCTTGTGGCGGAGGATGGCGAGCTTGAAGCTCTCGAAGGCTTCGTTCAAGTCGTCGGGCAGCGGTGGCAGGTCGGCAAAAGGGCGGAAGGGCGCCGTCGGCTGCGTTTCGAGACGATCGCTAGGTTCATTGTTGGACCCGGCGCCGCTTTCTGGCTCGGAGGAAGCGGCGTGGCCATTCCTTTCCTCGTCGTCATCCGGTCGCCGGCCACGGTCATCAATTGCCGGAGAATCTTCGCCGAATTGATTTTGCTCTGAGTCGTTATCGGAGGAATCGTCGCCGGAGACATCTTCATCGAGCTCGGCGGTCACCACGTCGTTTGCGAGCGGGTGCTGCTCCTGGATTGCGCCGAACGCCTGCCAGCGCTCGCGGCGCATCTGGTCAACGGACCAACGGTTTTGTACTGAACCCTCGAGCCACATCTCGGCGTCGTTCCAGTCGATCGCCGCCTGGAAGTGGCTCCAGTACAGCCCGGAGTAATCCTGATAGACGCCGCCAAAGCGCTCGTAGACGCGGCGGAGGCGACCGACGTGCTGGCCCGTGACATTGCCGACACGGCGGCTCCAGGCATCATCGGAATAGTCGCCGGCCGGGACGTCGGACGCGATCAGCGCCTGCCGCCACTCGTGGATGATCCGGCCCTTCTCCCAGTTGGTGGTGCTGATCAGCCGGTTCCATTGGCCGAGATAGGATCGACTTGTTTCGTCGATGGCATCTTCGGAGAGATTGACGTTGGACATCCTTGCCAGGGCGAGGGTTCAGGGTTCAGACTCAAGGCGAGTAGTTGAAAGTACGATCCTACGCAAATCGCTGGGACTAATCGTCAATGAAAAGCTGCTCGCGCATTGTAAACTTCGGACCGCCTCGAACACGGGCGTTTTGCTAGCGCTTGGCGGCGCAGGCGACACACTTTCCAGCCGTCGCCGTGGGGAAAAGATGTCGAACGATCAGAGCGAAACTAGGGATTCGTGGGCACCGGAGCCAACTCTTCAGCCACAAAGCCAGATGTTTTGTGCGAGCCGTCGCAGAATGGCTTAGTCTTCGACTGTCCGCATCGGCAAAGTGCCACCGCCGGCTTGCCCTCGGGCAATGAGAATGTGTTGCCTTGATGATCGACGATCGAAACCGGCCCCTCGATGACCAAGGGTCCGTTTTGGCGGCAGCGGATGCGAAGTTCCATGGATCGGGGCTGAGAGAAAGGACGCGGCTGCTGGATCAAACCGGCAGCAGCCGCCTCGCAGTTTACCGCTTGGCCCGTTGATCTGTCGCGGCCTGCGCCGTTTCACTGAATCGGAACTCGTTCAGAATCAGCCGGTCGGCATCGCCAAATCGCTCCAGCAGCCGCCCCTCCATGGTGAACGACAACGCGGCACGCCGCCCCTGCTTGTCAATCAATAGATAGTAGTGCCATACGATCGGGAGGTCGCTGACGGCGCCGTGGGCGACCGTATGCAGCATGCGGTATCCGGCTGGATGCTCACGCTCGGCCGCGTGCTCAAACGCGGCGAAGTTCTTGCCCAGCGACTGTTGCACTTCCTTCTGGAAGGATTCGAGCGAGATCGACTCGGTGAGCTTGACCTTCGACAGGACCGAAACGTTGCATTGCGCCACCAGGGCGCCGCGGTCGATCAGCCGCATGGCGACGCTATCTGCTTCTTCGCGTGTGACGCGCCAGCGCGGATCGTAGAGAAGGCGGAACCCCCCGGCCGCGGGACGGTGTTCCAAAGGAGCGGCATTCCCATCGCCGACCAATTCAATATCGGTCAGCGCTGCATCATTGAGCTTTGCGAACTCGGCGATCGGCTCGACCTGCAAATTCAGCCGCGCGACGACGTCGAGGCCGGGGCCTGCGTTGCCGGGTTTTCTGTGCTCCTTGATGAGCATGACCAAGGCAAAGGGACGCCGCAGCCGGACATCAAAGTGCAGCTTGCCCTTGAGCTCGATCTCAGTCTCCACATCCGCGACTTCGCCCATGATTTTGCCTTCGATGAGCACCTCGCCGACCTCGTCGTTGAGCGACGTGATTTGACTCGCGACGTCCGAAGTACGGATCGCGTCGAGGCAAAGTAGCCTTGCTAAGACGGCGTCGGTTGGTTTCCAACGCGCCCCCTGTTTCACCTCGGCCTTGGCCAACAGCAGGTCCAGCATCAGGGTGTTGCCCGGTACATCGATCAGATCCAGTTCGTCGCGGGTAAGGTTTCCGCGTGCGGCCGCGATGGCCGTCGAGTTGCCGGCCATTGCCGCGCGGACCAGCCGATGACCTTCCGACAGCGTCGTCTCGCTTGCCTGCTTGCCAATCTTGATGGCAGCCTTTGCACCACGGTAATAGCGGAGGCTGCGGCGCTGTTCGGGCTGTGTACCGTCGTCGATCCGGCGTTCCACGTAATCGAATTCAGCCACGACGCTCATGGGAAGCTTGGCCGCCTCGACACTGGCGGGGACAAGCAGGTCGCCGCCGACCTCTAGTTTTGCGCGAACCTGTGTAAGAGAAGCTGCCAAATCGGGTAATTCTGTCGTGGCGGCTTGCGCACTGGCCCAGGGTCAGACCGAGGAGCGGCAGCACGTAGAACGCCGTAAGTCGAACCGGTGAATGAAGAAACGTCATGGCAGATAAGCTGGGAAGAGGTGACGTGCGCAGTGCCGGGCGGCAACCAAGCTAGCGGCTCAGCATTTGCTCGCCCAAACTCGGCCTCGCTTAGATCGACGCGTCGAAAGAATCAAGTTCAGCCATTCCGCCGGAGCGACCAAGCGACAATTTGTTCGGGCAATTCGGGACGGTTGACGGTGGGCGCTGTTAAGTCGTTACGGAAGCGTCGGTTACGTGAGCAACCAAGTCGGGCGGGAAGGCGAATTCTTGGGTATTAGCGAGGCCAACTGGGCACCGTTGCCGCGAACATTGCATCGACCTTTGGACACTTTGTTACGTACAACTAATGTCACAAAACCTGTGGCGAATCGTCTAAATAGATGGGAAGGAAAGGAACTACACGCCGAAAGGCGTGGCACGGATTGGTAGAGAGGCAGGTTTTAGATGCACGCTGATTATGTTAGCTCGGCAATTCGACAACTCCGCGACCAGCAGAGCCGGTTCGCTCCGCGCGAGAAGAAAATCGAGCAGGTGAACCGAGCAGAACGTCTGCTCATGGAGATTCAGCCGGAGAAGACGTACACCTACGAGTACCTTTGCTATCGGATCACCGATTTTCGTCCCGAGTCGCACGCCGCGGCGCGGATGAACGGTCGCGACGCCGCGCATGACCTGCGGTTGTTTGTCGAGGATCTGTCGGACGCGGCCAACGTGTCGGCGGATGCGGTCGGCGAGCAGGTGCTTACGGTCGAAGGATTGAGCAAGGCGTTTAACGTGTCAACCAAGACCATCTCTCGCTGGCGACAGCAGGGGCTGGTCAGCCGTCGATTTGTATTCGAAGGTCGAAAGCGTGTTGGCTTTCTGCGCAGCTCGGTCGATCGGTTCGTTCAGCAGAACGAGGACCGTGTTCGCCGGGGTTCGCGCTTTAGCCAACTCAGCGAGGAAGAGCGCGGCGAAATTATCGACGGTGCGCGCCGATTGGCGCGGGCTGGCGGTTGCCCGGCGGAGGTTGCGCGTCGCGTTTCCGATCGCATGAACCGCAGTGTGGAGACGGTGCGTTATACGATCAAGCAATTTGACGAAGAACATCCCGACCTGGCTGTCTTTCCGACCGGCAGCGGCCCGCTGAGCGATGAAACCAAGGAGAAGATTTATCAGCACTACTGCCGCGGTGTTTCGGTCGAGCAATTGGCCAGTCGTCACTGCCGCACGAAAACCAGCATTTACCGCGTGATCAGCGAGATGCGCGCGAAGCGCATCCTGCAACTCCCGCTAGATTACATTCCGAATCCCGGGTTCGGTCGATT
Source organism: Pirellulales bacterium (assembly GCA_963829655.1). Lineage (GTDB taxonomy): Bacteria > Planctomycetota > Planctomycetia > Pirellulales > JALHPA01 > JBBDYH01. The sequence continues at coordinate 687,207 of CAWHJG010000002.1, read as the reverse complement.
GGATCCCAGCCGGGTGTTGCACGAGCCGATGCCAAAGCCGGAAGTGGCGGCGAAGAAGGCTCGCCTGCCGAGCGGATTGCCGCCGTATTTGGCGAGCTTGTACGAAGTTCCGCTGTTGACGAAGGAGCAGGAGGTTTACTTGTTTCGCAAGTTCAACTTCCTGAAGTATCGCGCGACGAAGCTTCGCGAGAAACTGGACGTGCAGCGGCCGAAGAGTAATTTGATGGAGGAGATCGAGAAGCTTTACGATCTGGCTGTTCAGATCAAGAATCAGATCGTTCGCGCCAACCTCCGGCTGGTTGTATCGATCGCGAAACGGCATGTTGGTCCGGCCGACAACTTTTTTGAACTGGTGAGCGATGGCAACATGTCGCTGATCCGGGCCGTTGAGAAGTTCGACTTTGCTCGAGGCAATAAGTTCAGCACGTACGCGAGCTGGGCGATTATGAAGAACTTTGCGCGGACGATTCCCGACGAGATTCGTCACCGGGACCGGTTTCGCACGGCGAACTTCGAAATGTTTTCGACCACGTTGGACCGCCGCACCGATCAGTACGAACAGGAAAGCGCACAATCGCAGCGACAGTTCCAAGTGGGCCGGATCCTCGAGCGGCTTGACGAACGTGAACAGCAGATCATCATCAGCCGTTTTGGCTTGGACCACAAGCAAGAGCCGCTGACGTTGAAGGAAGTCGGCGCGGAGATGGGCGTGACGAAGGAACGAGTCCGCCAGATCGAAGCGCGAGCGCTGAGTAAACTGCGCATGGCTGCCGAAGAGGACCATATTGACGCTCCCGGCGGGAACTAATCGCACCGTTCGCTGTGCGAGTCCAAGGTATGTGAGCATTGAAGCCCCTGGTTTTCGAACCGAGGGCTTTTTGTGTCGATTGGCAGGAAACCCGGATAGATGGGAGTTATAGGCAGCTTCGGAAGGCGCTGGTGCGGCCCTTTGATCGCTTCAATCGTTGCCAGTTCCTAGCTCGTGCGATCGGGAAGGGGCTTGGCCCTGCATTGATGGCGTCGGAGCGTTCGGCGACCCAAGTCGTTGTGACCACACGTCCTTTAAGACTTGCAGTGTCGCCGGCCTTCGCTATATTTAGAGGTTTTCCGAGGCGCTATCGTGAGGCTAGCGTAGCTCAATTGGCAGAGCAGCTGATTTGTAATCAGCAGGTTGTGGGTTCAAGTCCCTCCGCTAGCTCTGCTTGAGCAATTGTGGCCAGCGGATCGTTATCGGTAATGGTGTGGTTGCGCGGGACGAAGAGCGGCGAACAAAGAACAGACGGCTCGTGTCGAGTGTTAAGCGGTCGGTGCTCCGTCCGCCTCGGCGAACTACGGTCCGACCGGATGTGCGTTGGGGAGTTTCCCGAGCGGTTAAAGGGGCCAGACTGTAAATCTGGTGGCACTGCCTTCGAAGGTTCGAATCCTTCACTCCCCACTGTGGTGAATGACGAAGGACGAAACCCGAATGAACACGTGCGGCCAATTCATCGTTCGACGTGCGTCATTTTGGTTTTTGGCATGCGGGTGTAGCTCAATGGTAGAGCTCCTGCCTTCCAAGCAGGTTGCGTGGGTTCGATTCCCATCACCCGCTTCGAAGAGGAAATGTTGGTGAACGATTAGCGCGACACTGGGCCTAGCCGACACACACAGCTTTTCGTTCAACGGTTGCGTTGTCGCTGCTGTAGCTCAGTTGGTAGAGCGCCTCCTTGGTAAGGATGAGGTCATGGGTTCAAATCCCATCAGCAGCTTTGCAAATGGAGAACAAGAGGAATGCGGAGTCGGGGCGTGTCTGCTGGTTTCAATGAAAGTAACGCGAGTTTTCCCAAGACAAGATTGAGCCTGTTTTTTACGTAGGGAGTTAGCATGGCCAAAGACGTCTTTAAGCGTAACAAGCCCCACGTCAACGTAGGGACGATCGGTCACATCGACCACGGCAAGACCACGCTCACGGCTTCGCTGCTGGCAGTGCAGTCCGTCAAGGGCCTGGCTGCACTCAAAAGTTACGCCGATATCGCCAAGGGCGGCACCGTGCGCGACGAAACGAAAACCGTGACGATCGCCGTGAGCCATGTGGAGTACGAGACCGACAAGCGGCACTACGCACACATCGACTGTCCGGGCCACGCAGACTTCATCAAGAACATGATCACCGGCGCCGCGCAGATGGACGGCGGGATCCTGGTGGTGTCGGCGGCTGACGGCCCGATGCCGCAAACGCGCGAGCATATTCTGCTGGCGCGTCAGGTCGGCGTGCCAGCTCTGGTTGTGTTTTTAAATAAGGTCGATTTGGTCGATGACCCGGAGCTATTGGAGTTGGTGGAGCTGGAGTTGCGGGAGTTATTGACGCACTATGGTTTTCCGGGTGACGAGATTCCGATTGTTCGCGGGTCGTCGAAAGCCGCGTTGGAACGGCCTGCGGAAGACGCCGCCAAGAAACCGATCGAGGAGCTGCTGGCAGCGGTGGACAGCTACATCCCCGAGCCTGTCCGCGAAGTAGACAAGCCGTTCTTGATGGCGGTGGAGGACGTGTTTTCGATCGAAGGCCGCGGCACCGTGGCCACGGGGCGGATCGAGCGCGGGATGGTAAAGACGGGCGACGAAGTCGAGATCGTCGGATTCACCGATAAGCCGCGCAAGGTGATTTGCACCGGCGTGGAAATGTTCCGCAAGACGCTCGATCAGGGTCAGGCGGGGGACAACGTCGGCTGCTTGATTCGCGGCATCAAACGCGAGGAAATCGAACGCGGACAGGTGCTTTCCAAGCCTGGTTCGATTACGCCGCACAAAAAGTTCGAGGCCGAAGTGTACGTGCTTTCCAAAGAGGAAGGCGGCCGGCATACACCGTTCTTCAGCGGATACCGTCCGCAGTTCTATTTCCGCACGACCGACGTGACCGGCACAGCAACGCTACTTGGCGACGCGGAAATGTGCATGCCGGGCGACAACGCGCGGCTGAGCGTAGAGCTGATGGCGCCGATTGCGATGGACGAAGGCGTCCGATTCGCGATTCGCGAAGGAGGAAAGACTGTCGGCTCGGGAGTGGTCACGAAGATCCTGGAGTAGTACAGGGGTGTAGCTCAATTGGTAGAGCACCGGTCTCCAAAACCGGGGGTTGCGGGTTCGATTCCTGCCGCCCCTGCATCGTCAGTGGTCAAGGCAGACTGCCCGACGCCGGGCAGGCTGTTGGCTTCCGCAGGGAATGCGAAGTTTGCGTGTTGCGTGTGTGACTCGCAAGGGTTCGGATGCCCGAGTTTGCAAGGATCCTTTTATGGCTGAGAAGAAAGAAGTGGCGACGGCACCGAGCCGTCCGGTGGCGCGGCCGCCGGCGCCGCAGCCTCGGACTGGCTCGCTGTGGAGCGAACTGTTTCAGTTCAGCGTCTACAAGCGTAGCCAGGGGCGCATTGCGCGTCAGATGACGTTTGCGGCTTTGATGTTGTTGTTCGCGATTGGTTGCTGGCGATTGAGCACGATCCTGACCGCCGATGCGGCGATCAGGATTGGCTTGCCGCTGGCATTATTCGCGATTGGAGTATGGTTTGCGTTTCGATTGGTGAACATGCCTCGGTTCGCCGACTTTTTGATCGCGGTCGAGGCGGAGATGTACAAGGTATCGTGGCCATCGCGACCGGAGCTGATCCGCAGCTCGATCGTCGTGATCGTCGTGTTGCTGATGCTGACCGCAGTGCTGTTTGTTTACGACATTGTTTGGCAATGGCTTTTCAGGTTCCTGGGCGTACTCGGATGACGGATTATGTCGCCGGTAATGGCCGGCGGCCGACACGAGGTGTTGACAGTGGTTGACGACGTGAACAACGCGATGAGTCCAGTATCGCCTGATGAGGCGCAGGCGCACGTTCCGCCGTTGCCGGACGTTACCGATCAACAATCGCGCGATTCCACGCCGGAGCCAGGGCCAATCGAGCCAGTGAACACGGAGCGGGAAACCGGCTCGGTTGATATTACCGGTGAAGTTGAGCAGAGTTGGACGCCCGATGAAATGACTGGCGGTTCGGATCGCGATGACGCAGCACCAGTTGAGTTGGCGGCGCCTGAGGAGGACCGTCCGATCAACAAGCAATGGTACATCCTCAAAGTGCAGACGAACCGCGAGGATTCGATTCGCGACGCGTTGCAGCGGCGAGTGGCCATGGCGGGGCTCGACAAGTATTTTGGGGAGATCATCGTCCCGATTGAGATGGTCTCGGAGTTCAAGAACGGCAAGAAGCGGGTCAGCAAGCGCAAGCTCTACCCGGGATACATCGTTGTGAACATGGAGATCAACGACGATACCTGGTACCTGGTTCGCGAGACGTCGGGGATCGGTGACTTCACGGGAGCGCTAGGACGGCCGACTCCAATGGCCGCCCAGGACGTGGCCAAGATTATCCAAAAGAAAGAAGAGAAAACGGACGAGTCGCCACGCGTGGATATCCGCTTCAAGCCGCAGGACCGCGTGCGAATCAAGGAAGGGACGTTCGAGAACTTTGAGGGGGACGTGGAGGCAATCGATCAGGCCAATGGACGCGTCACGGTGCTGATCAATATTTTCGGCCGCAGCACGCCGGTGGATCTCGAGTATTGGCAGATTGAAGCGGTATAGGACATAACGGACAAACGATATGGCAAAGCAGTTAGTTGGCACAGCGAAGTTTCAGGTTCCTGGCGGGCAGGCTACGCCGGCCCCGCCGGTGGGCACCTCGTTGGGTAAGTTCGGCATTAACCTCGGCCAATTCGTGCAGCAATTCAATGAGCGCACTCGCGAGGCTGGGGGGATGCCGATCCCGGTGGTTGTGAACGTGTACAACGACCGCAGCTTTGACTTCGTCACAAAGAGCCCGCCGGCTGCTGCGTTGCTAAAGCAGGCGGCAGGGATCGCCAAAGGGTCCGGCGTACCGAACAAGGAGAAGGTCGGAAACGTGAACCGGGAACAGATCGACAAGATCGTGAAAATGAAGATGGCCGATTTGAACGCCCGCGACGTTGAACACGCGCGTCGCATGATCGAAGGTACGGCACGCAGCATGGGCCTGTCGGTTGATGCGTAACAGCGGCTCTCACGGAATGCATTGAAGTTATTTGGCGACCTTGGATATTTAAGAACACACAATCCGATTCAGATCAGCTTCCATGACTCAGGTCAGCAAACGCATGAAATCGCTGCGGACGAAAGTTCCGCAGGGCAAGGAAACCTTCTCGGTGGCCGAGGCGGTGAAGGTCCTCAAGCAATTTGTGGGCACAAAGTTCGACCAGTCGGTTGAACTCGCCGTTCGACTGGGGATCGACGCCAAGCAAGCCGATCAGTTGGTTCGCGGTTCGATCGTGTTGCCGCACGGTATCGGCAAGAGCAAGCGAGTAGTGGTATTTGCCAAAGGCGACGCCGCCGACGCGGCCAAGGCTGCGGGTGCGGACGAAGTGGGCGCCGACGAACTTGCCAAGAAGATCAAAGAGGGGTGGATGGACTTCGACGCGTGTATTGCGGCGCCTGACATGATGGGCCTCGTTGGACCGCTGGGCAAAGTGCTCGGACCGCGAGGATTGATGCCGTCGCCCCGCGCCGGCACAGTAACGCCCGACGTGGCGAAGACCGTGAAGGAGTATAAGGCAGGCAAGGTGGAATTTCGCAACGACGCAGGGGGCATCGTTCACGCCGTGGTGGGGAAACTCAGCTTTGACGAGCCGAAGTTGGCTGAGAATATCCAGGCCTTTATCGATCACATCCATCACCTCAAGCCACACGCGGTCAAAGGTCACTACATCAAATCGATCACCGTCAGCGGCACGATGACACCGGGATTGCAAATCGCGGCGTAGCTTCGGACGAAAGCGCAAACTTAGAAGTCACATGAGCAAACTCGTAAAGAACTTGTTGATCGACGACCTGCGCAATCGCTTGCAAGGCGTAAACGATTGCTTGCTGGTAAACGTCATTGGATTGAACTCGGAGAAGACGTCGAAGCTGCGCCGAGCTACGTAAGAAGAATATCCGCCTGCAGGTGATCAAGAACAGCATGGCGCGTCGCGCGACGGAAGGAACGCCGCTGGCACCTGCCTTCGAGGGCGCCGAGGGAACATTGGCTGTCGTCTGGGGAGGTGAAGATGTCGTCTCCCTGGCCAAAGTGGTGATGCGGCTGGCGGAGGACAAGGCTTTCCAGGGTCTGGAGGCGCGTGGCGGCGCCATTGAAGGAGCTCGGGTCCCAGGCGCCCAAGTCAAGGTAATCAGCACCTGGCCCAGCCGAGGCGAACAGCTCTCGATCCTTGTCGGTCAGATACTTGGTCCCGGTGCGACCTTAGCCGCTCAGTTGAACCAGGGCGGCACACTAGTCGGCCAGATCAAGCAACACGCTGAAGACCTGGAGAAATCCGCGGGCGAGCCATCAACCGGGGCACCGGCGGAAGCGCCGGCAACCTGAGGTCGCTCGAAGAACCAACAACTAATTAGTCTGATCCAAACAATAAACCCACTACCCGATAGTCGCGGCAAACGACCGACGACGCTATCCGTGAGAAAGGACGATTGACTGACATGGCAACCGCCGAAGCAACTGAAACCCAGGATTTTTCCGCACCCACCAAGGACCTGGGCGACAAGATCGTGCAACTGACGCTGAAGCAAGCGAAGGAGCTCAGCGACTATTTGGAAAAAGTCCACGGTATTAAGGCCGCGGCCGGAGGCGCGGTGATGATGGCAGCGCCGGGCGGCGCCGGCGCGCTGCGCCGGCAGCCGAAGCGAAGACCGAGTTTGATGTGATTTTGGAGGGCTTCGATGCCGCCAAGAAAATCGGCATCATCAAGGTTGTCCGCGCCGCCACGGGCCTCGGCTTGAAGGAAGCCAAGGACGCGGTGGAAGGCGCCCCGACCAAGGTCAAGGAGGGCATCTCCAAGGAAGACGCAGAAAAGCTCAAGAAGGAGCTCGAAGAGGCAGGCGCCAAGGTGTCGGTCAAGTAATCGCCAAGTTTATTGATGAGAGCAGCCGCCCAGGCAAGGATGAGTCCCTGGGACGGGTTGTGCATGCCACTTTGGGCCGTTTGTCTGCGGTGGCAGCGAGAGGCCTTTACAGTTTTACTCGCGGTTTACCACAACTGCGGTGAACGCGCCTTGGAGTTTAGGATCGCTCTGGAGTGCGAAAGGGAACAGCACGCTTGTTTGGCCCGTTGGTTTGGCTTTTTGAGTCGTCATGCGTACGATTGCTATTTGGCATCGTCCGTTGTGCCGAAGGTCTGCGCTTACCGCGTCGCTTCGCCCGCCCCGCCCGTGTTTTTTCTCCGCGACCAGGCAATTGCCTTGTGTTGCTTTCTTGGCCTCGTCGTTCGCGATGTAAATAAGAGGAGTATTGAATCTCTATGGCCACAACCGCCCACCGACGTCTCCGACCTAAGGAGATTCGACGTTTCGGTAGCCAGCGCGAATACTATCCGATCCCCGATCTCACGGTAATCCAGACTCAGAGCTACGAGAATTTCCTCCAGTACGATATTGCGCACAGTCGTCGCAAGGACCAGGGGATCGAAAGTGTTCTCCGTGAGATCTTTCCGATCGAGAGCTACGACAAGAACCTGCGTCTCGAGTACGTTCGCTACGAGCTGGGTAAGCCGCGATACGAGCCGCACGAGTGCCGCCAGTTGCGGCTGACCTACGGTCGCCCGTTCCGCGTCTGGCTGCGGCTCACCAAGGAAGAGCCGATTGAAGAAGAGGTTTACCTGGGCGATATGCCGATCATGCTCGGCGGCGGCGAGTTTATCATCAACGGCGCCGAGCGCGTTGTTGTCAGCCAATTGCATCGCAGCCCCGGCGTTGATTTCGTCGCGGATACCGACATCACCGAGCGCAAGCTGCACAGTTGCCGCGTCATTCCGGAGCGCGGTAGCTGGATCGAGCTGAACATCAGCAAGAAAGACACGCTGACCGTCCGCATCGATCAATCGGGCAAGTTCTCGGCGATGACGCTGTTGCGAGCGATGGACGCCAAGTATGGAAGCGATGCGGCGCTGATGCGCGCATTTTATGGCTCGACGCACGAGAAAATTGTGGACGGACGCAGCGTCGGCAAGATCGAGGGCAAGATCGCCGTCGAGGACATTGTCTATCCGGCTTCCAGCAATCGCGCGGGCGAGGTCATCGTCGAGGCCGGGCAGAAAATCAGCAAGAACATGGCCGAGCTGGTCTGCACATCCGGTGTCAACCACGTCGAGGTAATGCCCGAAACCAAGGTTCCGCTGATCCTCAACAGCATTCAAGAGGACGCCACCGGCAGCCACGAAGAGGCGCTGTTGCGGATTTATCAGCGTTTGCGGCCCGGAAATCCTCCGCAGTTGGAAAAAGCGCGGGCGCTGTTCCACGAGAAGTTCTACGACACCAATCGATACCGGCTGGGCCGCGTCGGCCGCTTCCGCATCAACCGCAAGCTCGGCTTGAATGTTCCCGAAGATGAAATGACGCTTCGTCCGGAGGATTTGATTGCCGCAATACGATATTTGCTGATGCTCACCGAGGGTGACACCGGTTGCCGAGGTTGACGATATCGATCATCTCGGCAATCGCCGCTTGCGGACGATCGACGAATTGGCGTGCGACGAGCTTCGCAAGGGTTTCCTCAAGCTGCGACGCACCGTGCAGGAGCGGATGAGCCTGAAGGACGTGCAGGACATCACGCCGCGCAACCTGATCAATCCCAAGAGCATTTCAGCGGCAATCGAGTATTTCTTTGGTCGCGGCGAATTGTCGCAGGTCGTCGATCAGACGAACCCGCTTTCGATGCTGACGCACGAGCGGCGGCTGTCCGCATTGGGTCCCGGCGGCTTGAACCGGAAGCGGGCCGGTTTTGAAGTTCGCGACGTGCATATTTCGCACTACGGCCGGATTTGTCCGATTGAGACGCCTGAAGGCACGAACATCGGTCTGATTTCGAGCCTGGGAATCTACGCAGGCGTGGATGAGTACGGGTTCCTTGTGACGCCCTATCGCAAGGTCGAAAAGGGCCGGCTCACTGATGAAGTCGTGTGGCTGAGAGCCGACCAGGAGAACGAAGCGTATCTCGCGCCGGCTGACGCGCTGGTCGTCGATGGCAAGGTGCAAGGCGAAAACATCGTCGCGCGCTATCGAGCCGACTTTCAATTGGTGCCGGTCAACACGATCCAGTACATCGACGTTGCGCCGGCACAAATGGTGGGCGTTTCCGCCGGGTTGATTCCGTTTCTGGAACACGACGACGCGAATCGCGCACTGATGGGTTCCAATATGCAGCGACAGGCGGTGCCGCTGTTAGTCACCGAGCCGCCGATCGTCTGTACCGGCATGGAGCGCGACGTCGCGCGCAACTCCGGCATGATTATTAAGGCGCGTCGGAAAGGCGCGGTCACGTATGTCGATGCCGATCGAATTGAAATCGGCAGCGACGTGTATCCGCTTACGAAGTTCAAGGGCCTCAACGAGCGAACGTGCCAGAACCAACGGCCGATAGTCGAGGTCGGCCAAAAAGTGGAGAAGGGCGAAGTGATCGCGGACGGCGCGGCCACGTTCCAGGGCGAGCTGGCGCTGGGCCGCAACGTGCTCGTCGGGTTCATGTCGTGGGAGGGCTTCAATTTCGAAGACGCGATCATCATCAGCGAAGAGCTGGTTCAGGATGACACGTACACCTCGATTCATATCGAGGAGTTCGACATTGAAATTCGCGAAACCAAGCTCGGCCGCGAAGAGTTTACTCGCGACATCCCAAATGTCAGCGAGAAGGCGCTGCGGAACCTGGACGAGACGGGCATTGTGAGGGTTGGAACCTACGTGCGACCGGGCGACATCCTGGTGGGCAAGGTTTCGCCGAAGAGCAAGACGGAACTGACGCCGGAAGAGAAACTGTTACACGCGATATTCGGCCGCGCCGGCGAAGACGTGAAAAACGATTCGCTCGAAGTGCCTTCCGGCGTGGAAGGCATCGTGATCGATACGCAGAAGTTCTCGCGACGAATGAGTTTGAGCGAGGATGAGCGCAAGAAGTTTGAGAAGGAGCTCAAGGAAGCCGAGACCACGGGCAATGCGAGTGTTGCCGGAGCTTTCGGCGAAATGGTTGCGGAAATGGAGAAGATTCTCGGCCGGCCTTGACCGACGAGGAAGGCACAGCGCTGGTCCGCGATCAAGAGCCTAAGTTCGTCGCCGAAAAGGCCGCGATCTTCAAGCTTGAATCCATCGACATCCGCTCGCCGCAGCGCAAGGCCGACGTGGAGAAAACGTATAAGGCGATGTGGCCCGCGGTTGAAGTCGCGATCGATGACGCGCGATCGGATTCTCAACAGCATGAAGCGCGGCGACGAGCTTCGCAGCGGCGTGCTGCAAATGGTGAAAGTCTACGTGGCCGCCAAGCGCGTGATTTCCGTCGGCGACAAAATGGCCGGCCGGCACGGAAACAAGGGCGTGATCGCGAAGATTCTGCCCAAGGAAGACATGCCGTTCATGCCCGACGGCCGCCCGGTGCAGATCCTGCTTAACCCGCTGGGCGTGCCTAGCCGCATGAACGTGGGTCAAATTCTCGAGACGCACCTGGGGTGGGCGGCCGCGGTGCTTGGCTTCCAGGCTGTGACGCCGGTGTTTGATGGCGCCAGCGAAGAGAACATCTGGAAGTGCTTCGATGAGGCGAAGCTGCCGAAGCACGGAAAGATTCGGCTGCATGACGGCCGCACCGGCGAGCCGTTCGAACAGGAGGCCACCGTCGGCTTCATCTACATGCTCAAGCTGCACCACCTCGTTGACGACAAGGTGCACGCTCGCAGCACCGGACCCTTACTCGCTGATCACGCAGCAGCCCTTGGGCGGCAAGGCGCGGTTCGGCGGGCAACGTTTTGGCGAGATGGAAGTGTGGGCGCTGGAGGCCTATGGCGCCGCTTACATCCTTCAGGAGTTGCTCACCGTCAAGAGCGACGACGTCGAAGGCCGGACCAAAATTTACGAGAGCATGGTCAAGGGTGAGAACACGTTGGAAGCCGGCACGCCTGCCAGCTTCGACGTGCTCACGAACGAGATTCGCGGGCTGGCCCTGAACATGCAACTTGAGAAACGTCGGATTTAGTTAACACAAGCTTGAACGCATCCTACTCCTCGGTGACCCCGAACAAGGAGTTCACACGTGAGCATCGGCGAACCATCCTACGATCGGATTAACGACTACACCTCCGTCAAGATCAGCCTTGCGCGGCCGCACGATATCCGCAGTTGGTCGTTCGGAGAGGTGAAGAAGCCCGAAACGATCAACTACCGGACGTACCGTCCTGAAAAGGACGGCTTGTTCTGCGAGCGCATCTTTGGCCCGGAGAAGGACTGGGAATGCGCCTGCGGCAAGTATCGCGGCATGAAGTACAAGGGAATGATCTGCGACCGCTGCGGCGTCAAGGTCACTCACAGCCGCGTTCGCCGCAAGCGAATGGGGCATATCGAGCTGGCGGCGCCGGTGGTGCATATCTGGTTCTTCAAGGCCATGCCAAGCCGGCTGGGCAATCTTCTGGATATGAAGACCACGAGCCTGGAGAAGGTGATTTACTTCCAGGACTACGTGGTTATCGATCCCAAGGACACTCCGCTCAAGCGGCAACAGCTCCTGACCGAAGAAGAATTCCGCCAAGCGCGTGAGCAGTACGGCGAGGGGGCCTTTGACGCCGACATGGGCGCCGAAGCGGTCCGCAAGCTGCTTGGTGCACCTGGATTTGGTGCAGCTTAGCAAGGACTTGCGCGAGGATCTCGCGGAAACCAACAGCAAGCAAAAGAAAAAGGACTTGATCAACCGCCTGAAGATCGTCGAGAGCATCCGCGACAGCGATAACAAGCCGGAGTGGATGGTGCTCGACGTCATTCCGGTAATCCCGCCGGACCTGCGGCCGCTCGTGTTGTTGGATAGCGGCAATTTCGCAACCAGCGACTTGAACGATCTCTACCGCCGCATCATCAACCGCAACAACCGCCTGAAAAAGCTCGTCGATCTCAACGCGCCCGAAGTCATCATCCGCAACGAGAAGCGCATGTTGCAGCAGTCGGTCGATGCGCTGTTCGACAACAATCGTTGCAAGCGCCCGGTGCTCGGCAGCAGCAACCGCCCGCTCAAGTCGCTGACCGACATGATCAAGGGCAAGCAGGGCCGCTTCCGCGAGAACCTGCTCGGCAAGCGCGTGGACTACTCGGCCCGAAGCGTGATTGTCGTCGGGCCAAACCTGAAGCTGCACCAGTGCGGGTTACCCAAGAAGATCGCGCTCGAGCTGTTTCAGCCATTCATCATCCGCCGCCTCAAGGAGTTGGGTCACGCCGACACGATCAAATCGGCCAAGAAGATGTTGGAGCGCAAGGACGACGAGGTGTGGGATATCCTCGAAGAAGTGATCCGCAATCACCCCGTGCTGCTCAATCGCGCCCCGACGCTGCACCGCATGGGGATTCAGGCGTTTGAGCCGGTGCTTGTCGAGGGCAACGCCATCAAGCTGCACCCGCTGGTGTGCAAGGGCTTCAATGCCGACTTCGACGGCGATCAGATGGCGGTGCACCTGCCGCTGTCGATCGAGGCGCAGGTCGAGGCGCACACGCTGATGATGTCCACCAACAACATTTTCAGCCCGGCCAATGGCTCGCCGATCATCAGCCCGTCGCAAGACGTGGTGATGGGTTGCTATTACCTGACGATGTCGCTTCCGGCTGGCCGCAAGGGCGAGGGCATGATTTTTTCGTCGATTGATGAAGTGCAGCTTGCTTACTCGCTGGGCAAGCTCGAGACGCACAGTCGCGTCAAAGTCAAACTGGCCCCGGATCGCCGTTTGAAGACCGACCTTCCCGCGCAATCCAAAGCCGGAGCAATGATTGAGACCACGGTTGGCCGAGTGATATTTCAACTCGATGCTTCCCAGGGGGATGATGTTCTACAACATCCCGATGCGATCCAGTGAGCTGGCTCGCGTGATTTCCGACTGCTATCAGCAGCTTGGCCGCCGCGCGACGATCGAGCTTTTGGACGACATGAACCGGCTCGGCTTCAAAAACGCCACGACGAGCGGCCTCTCGTTTGCGACCGACGACCTGATCACGCCCTCGAGCAAGTCGCCGCATCATCGGCGAGGCTGAAAAGGAAGTCCTCAAGAAGAACAAGCTCTACCAGCGCGGCATCATTACGGACAACGAGCGCTACAACCAAGTGCTCGATGCCTGGACACACGCCCGCGAAATCATCACCAAGGAGATGATGACCGAGCTGGAGAGCGACTATCGAACCGACGGTTACGTGAATCCCATCTTCCTCATGGCGCATTCCGGCGCTCGCGGCGGCGTTGAGCAGATTCGCCAGCTTGCCGGCATGCGCGGCTTGATGGCCAAGCCGTCAGGGAAGATCATCGAAACGCCGATCAAGGCAAATTTCCGTGAAGGCTTGACGGTGCTCGAATACTTCAGCTCAACACACGGCGCCCGCAAAGGTCTCGCCGACACGGCGCTCAAGACCGCGGACTCGGGATATCTCACGCGCAAGCTTGCCGACGTTGCACAAAACGTCGTCGTCACCACCCCCGACTGTGGTACGACGCAGGGCATTACCAAGGGCGTGATTTACCGCGGCGAAAAGGTCGAAGTCAGTTTGGCCGATAGCATCCGGGGCCGCGTCAGCCGGACGAACATCGTCAATCCAATCACCGATGACTACGGTGGTCCGCGAAAATGAATTGATTACACCCGACATTGCCCGCAACATTGAGGATCTGGGCCTGGAAAAAATTCAGGTACGCAGTGCGCTTACATGCGATGCGTCGCTCGGTGTTTGCCGGCTGTGTTACGGAATGGACCTTTCCACCGGTTCGCTGGTCGAAGAGGGGATGGCCGTCGGAATTATCGCTGCGCAAAGCATCGGCGAGCCGGGCACGCAGCTTGACGATGCGGACGTTTCACATCGGCGGCGTCGGCCAGCGAACGATGGTCGAGAACGAGAGCAAGGCCAAGAAGGAAGGCGTTGTTCAGTTCACGCGATTGAAGTTTGTGAAGAACGATGCCGGTCAAAACGTCGTGCTTACGCGCAACGGCGAGATCGCCATCATGGATCCCAAGGGCCGCGAGCTGGAGAAATACGAGGTTCCTGCGGGTGCGATCCTGGCCATCGATGAAGGCCAGACCGTAAAAGCCGGTCAGACGCTCTGCCAGTGGGACCCGCATAGCATCCCGATTCTGGCCGAGGTCGGCGGTCGCGTCCGCTACGAGGACGTGATTGAAAACGAAACCATGCGCGCCGAAAAGGACCCCAGCGGTCACCTTCGCCGCATGATCATGGAGCACAAGGGGGATTACCACCCGCAGATCGTTCTGGAAGACGCAAGCGGGAAGATTCTCGACTTCAACTACCTGCCCGAGAAGGCATACATCGAAGTCAACGAAGGTGACCAGATCACGGCGGGCACGCTGCTGGCCAAGACGCCGCGCGAAGTGGCCGGCACGCAAGACATCACCGGTGGCCTGCCGCGCGTGACAGAGATTTTCGAGGCGCGCAAGCCGAAGGATCCCGCAGTAATTGCGGAAATCGACGGCGTCGTTGAGATTCTAGGCGAGAAGCGCCGCGGCAAGCGGACGATCATCGTCAAAAGCGAGAGCGGCATCGAGCGCGAGCATCTCGTCTCGCACGGCAAGCACTTGCGCGTGCACTCCGGCGACTTTGTACGAGCGGGCGAGGCGTTGGTCGATGGCCCGCTGGTGCCCCACGACATTCTGCGAATCTCCGGTGAAGAGGCCGTACAGCAGTATCTCGTCCGCGAGATTCAGAATGTCTATCGTGCGCAGGCGCGTCGATATCGACGACAAGCATATCGAGATCATCGTCGCGCAAATGCTGCGAAAGGTTCGAATCGAAAGCGTTGGCGACACCGGTCTGTTGCCGGGCAGCGTGATGGACAAGTTCGAGTTCCGCGAAGTGAACAAGGGGCTCACCGGCTGTGTGAAAATCACGGAAAAGGGTGACAGCGACTTTGCCAGCGGCACGATCGTTCCCAAGGATGCCCTGGAACAAGTCAATGCTCAGATCGAGGCCCTTGGCGGCGCATCATCGAAGGGAACCAGGCCGAAGCCATCCACGGCGAGCACACAACTTCTTGGCATTACGAAGGCCGCGGTCCAGTCGAGCAGCTTCATCTCCGCTGCGAGCTTTCAGGAAACCACGAAGGTGCTCACCGAGGCCGCGCTGGCCGGGAAGGTTGATAACCTGGTCGGGTTGAAGGAAAACGTGATCCTTGGCCACTTGATTCCTGCCGGCACCGGATTTAATCAATTCCAGCAGTCGGAAGTTCGCATTCGACCGCAGGCCCTCGAAGCATTGGCGCGAGAAAAAGAAGACGTCCTCGCGCGTCACTTCCCGCTTTTGGAAACCGCCGACGGTGGCGATGGTCAGGAAAAGAAGCCGTCGGATGCGGCGCCGGGAGGACTGGATGCGCTGTTGGGCGGCGACGGGCGGTAGTTTGGTTGCTCGTCTGGCAGCAGCTATGAAGAGAAACGATAATAGGACGGGTAGGACACCCGTCCTGTTCAATTGGTGGAGGCACTGCGATGGCGATTGCAATGACGGGAAGCGATCCCGGGACGCTAACGTTCCTGTTTACAGCCGCCGATGTCGCCGCGTTGCCGCGCGGCCTGCCGTCGGGCGATGTCAACTACGAGCTCGATAAGGGGAAACTTATCGTCATGCCTCCACCTGGCGATCTTCATGGGGCGTATCAAAGCCAGATTGCGTTTGAATTGAAACGGCAAGGGGAGAAAGGGGGCCATGGCAAATGTCGAGTGGAATCGGGTGTGCTGCTCTGGGAAGACCCGGATACGCTTGTTGGCCCGGATGCCATGTTCATCACGAACAAGAAACTGCCGATACGCCGATCTAGCGAAGGCTATCTGCTGACCATTCCAGAACTTATCGTCGAAGTCCGCAGCAAGAACGACAGCAAGTCCTACATCGATCAAAAGGTTAACGACTATTTGAAGGCGGGAGTTGAAGTGGTTTGGGTCGTGGATGCTGCGCGAAAAGCAGTGATTGAATATCGGCCTACAACCGAGGCGCGAACGTATGGACTTGGCGACACGATCACCGTCGAAGATTTAATCCCCGGTTTTACCATGCAGGTCGTGGACGTGTTTCAGGAGTAACCGCCGAACACTAGACCGCCAGCGCCGTCGAGCACGCCTTGACACCCGGACAGACGGCGGTACGATGATGGATTCCAAAATGATCGAACTTGGCTCCCGATAACCGCTTAGAAAGCCGGCCGAATGCCGACCATTAACCAGCTCGTCAAGAGAGACCGCAAGCCGCCGCGCAAGTTCAGCAAGTCGCCGGTGTTGGCTCGCTCGCCGCAGAAGCGCGGCGTTTGTTTGCAGGTCAAGACGATGACGCCGAAAAAGCCGAACTCCGCGTTGCGTAAGATCGCACGCGTGCGACTTTCGAATGGCAAGGAAGTGACAGTGTATATCCCCGGAGAAGGTCACAACCTTCAGGAGCATTCGATCGTACTTGTGCGCGGCGGCCGCGTGCGCGACTTGCCAGGCGTGCGATACCACATCATTCGCGGCGCGCTGGATACGTCGGGCGTGGACGGCCGCAAGCAATCGCGCAGTTTGTATGGGGCAAAGAAATCAACAAAGTAACAAATAGCAATTAATCAATGGGCCGTATTACCGCCAGCCGCGACACGCTCAAGCCCGATCCCAAGTTCGGATCGCTATTGGCCAGCAAGTTCATGAATTGCCTGATGCACGACGGAAAAAGAGCGTCGCGCAGAGCGTTGTTTATGACGCGCTGGACATCATCCATCAAAAGCTGCCGAATGAAGACCCGATCGAGGTCTTTACGCGAGCGGTGGAAAACGTGAAACCGTCGATCGAGGTGCGATCCAAGCGCGTTGGCGGCGCCGCCTATCAGGTGCCGATGCAGGTCAACCGCAATCGGCAGCAGTCGCTGGCGATCCGTTGGATTCTGGGCGCTTGCCGCGAAAAGAAGGGTCGCCCGATGCACGAAAAGCTTGCGGAGGAGTTGCTGGCCGCGTTTAATCGTGAAGGCGCCGCGATGTCCAAGCGTGAAAACGTGCATCGCATGGCCGACGCGAACAAGGCCTTTGCGCACTTCGCGTGGTAGTTTGGAAATTGACCAAGGCCGTTCCTGCAAACTGCGGAATGGCTTTTTTCATGCGCGGTATGTCATAGAAGACAATTCCACTGACGAGAAACTGAACCGGTTCCATGCCGCGCGACATCACCAAAATCCGCAACATCGGCATCATTGCGCATATCGACGCCGGTAAGACTACGGTCACGGAGCGAATGCTCTACTACACCAAGAGCACGCACCGGATGGGCGAGGTGGACAAGGGTACGACGGTTACCGACTTTGATCCGGAGGAACAACAGCGCGGCATCACGATTTATTCGGCCAGCGTGAGCCTCGAGTGGAAGGATATCCATATCAATCTGATCGACACGCCGGGACACGTGGATTTCACGGCCGAGGTTGAGCGCAGCCTCCGCGTGCTCGATGGCGGCGTGGTCGTGTTCTCCGCGCGAGGGGGTCGAAGCCCAGAGCGAAACCGTCTGGCGGCAGGCCGATCGCTACGGAGTGCCGCGACTGGCGTTCATTAACAAATTGGACCGCGAAGGGGCTGATTTTTACGGTACGGTCGATGAGATTCGCCGCCGGCTGGCAAGCAACCCTGTCATCGTGAGCATCCCAATCGGCCTGGGTCCGCCGCACGTGAAGGATCCGTTCCGCGGGATCGTCGATCTGGTCGAGATGAAGATGCTCACGTTCAAGCCTGAAAGTCAGGGCGCTGAAGTTGTCGCGAATGATATTCCGGCTGAATTGCGCGACGAGGCCCAACTCCATCGTGACGAGCTTCTCGAGAAGCTCTCGTTGTATAGCGACGAGTTGGCCGAGCTGATGCTCTCGGAGTCGCAATTGCCGGTCACCCTGGTTCGCAAGGTGATTCGCGATGCCACAGTGCATCGCCTGATTGTTCCGGTGCTTTGCGGATCGGCGCTCGACTTTATCGGCATTCAGCCGCTGCTTGACGCGGTAATGTTTTACCTTCCAAGCCCGGCCGACGTGCCTCCCGTCGAGGGGACCGATCCGAAGAACGCCGAAAAGAAGCTGATCCGCAAGCCAACCGAAGGCGATCCGTTCTGCGGCCTCGTGTTCAAGATCATTGCCGAGCGGCACGGCGACCTGTTCTTCGTCCGGATTTATTCCGGCACGCTGAAAGGGAACAGCCGCGTTCTCAATGCAGGCAAGGACAAGAAGGAGAACGTCGCGCAGATCTGGCACATCCAGGCCGATCGCCGCGAACAACTTCAGGCCGCCTCGGCCGGCGACATCGTCGGTGTAATCGGCCCCCGTATCAGCGTCACCGGCGACACGTTGTGCGACCCCGCCGAACCGGCTGTGCTGGAATCGATCCGTTTTCCGGAAACGGTGATCAGCATGGCCATCGAGCCGGAAACCTCGCTCGAGCGCAAAAAACTAGGCGACACGTTGGAAATGCTCAAACGGCAGGATCCCACGTTCCGCGCCATCGAAAGTGAGGAGACAGGGCAGACCATCATCAGCGGCATGGGCGAGTTGCACCTGGAGGTGATCAAGCACCGCCTCCTGCGCGATTTCAACCTCAACGTCAAAGTTCACAAGCCGCGTGTCAGCTACAAGGAGACAGTCAACACCGAGGCAGAGGGCGTTGGCAAGTGCCAGCGGCAGGTGGGGGGCCAGACGCTGTATGCGGAGTGTAGGATTCGTGTGCGGACGGAGGAGTCCGACAAGCCCGGGCGTGTATTTACGCGTTGGGTTATGGAAGACGCGGCGCACGGGCCAGTGCATCCAGACGATGCTTACGGCTCTGAAAGAACATGCCGAGGGTGGCGGCATGCTGGGTTGTCCGCTTTGGAATTGCTCGCTCGAGCTGTTGCCTGCGCCTTTTCCCGAGCCATTGCCGAACGAAGTGGCGCTGCGAATCGCTTCCGCAGATGCATTTAACAAGGTGCTGCAAGAAGCCGGGGTAACGCTCCTGGAGCCGATCATGCGAGTGGAAGTGACCACTCCTGCTGATCACGTGGGCGACATCATCAATGACATGCAACAGCGCCGCGCGATCATCACCAACCAGGAGCTGCGAGGCGACAGTACTGTTTTGCACGCGGAGGCGCCGTTGTCGGCCATGTTCGGGTATTCGATGGCTGTGCGGAGCCTGAGTCAGGGGCGAGCCAGTTTCTCGATGGAACCTCTGCGCTACGGCCCGGCGCCTCAAGAGGTACAAGCGGCGTTTGCTTGAAGTGAATTGCACAAAATCGTGCAGCGACGCCGTTGACACTGTTGGCATTAGGTTTTAAGATCGTTGGTTTCCCCCGGCTTGGCAGTGCTTGCCGGGGCGAACCACCTGCCGGATCGCATCGTAGAAACTCTTCTGGCAGCAAGGACTTGGGACTGTTGGGGAGTTGATTGAGTGGCAGGTCATTCACACGAGACAATTCGAATCCGGATGGAAGCCTACGATCACTCGGTGCTCGACCAGAGCGCCGCGGAGATTGTGGATACAGCCAAGCGAACTAACTCGGAAGTTCACGGGCCCATTCCGCTTCCGACGCGCATCGAGCGATACACGGTGCTCTCCAGCCCGCACATCGACAAGAAGGCGCGTCAGCAGTTCGAGATTCGAACACACAAGCGATTGATCGATATCGTCCAGGCAACCGCCAAGACGATCGAGGCGCTGAACAAGCTCAGTTTGCCCGCCGGCGTTGACATCAAAATCAAGGCCAGTAGCGGGCGCGGATAAACAATCGAAGTAATCTCCACTTAAGGCACACTATGCAACGGAAGCGTCGGGGGTAAATCGGAGCGTTGTCGATCCACGGTCGGCGGCGCGTCCGATGCGACCGAATCATGGGAATCGACAAGGGCGAAGCCGCCAAGTGCGGCTGGCTTGTTTCCGAACACCCGCGAGCGAAACGGCATAAGGGTATCAACGATGGCTATGGGATTGCTCGGCCGCAAGGTCGGGATGACACAAGTGTTTAACGATTCTGGCGCCGCGATTCCGGTAACGGTAATCGAGGCGGGCCCCTGCCACGTGCTGCAAATCCGCACCGCCGACCGAGACGGTTATCAATCGGTCCAGGTCGGATATCTCGATAAACCCCGCCGTCTCGCCAGCCGCAGCCAGCGCGGCCACGTTGCCAAGCTTGACAGCCGTCGTTCGCGCACACGCTCCAAGGCCGGTGTGGCATCGATCGAAAAAGCGGGTTGCGAGCCCAAGAAGGTGGTTCGCGAATTCCGCAATCCCGGCGATGGCTTTTCTGTTGGCCAAGAGCTGACTGTCGAATTGTTCAACGAGACCAAGGCCGTTGACGTGACCGGCATTACGAAGGGCCGCGGTACTGCCGGCGTCATGGTGCGGCACAATTTCAAGGGTCAACGCGCTACTCACGGCGTGAAAAAAGTCCATCGTCACGGCGGTGGCACCAGCATGAACACATTCCCCGCCCGCGTTTTCAAGGGGAAGCGCATGGCCGGCCGACACGGCAACGAAAAAGTGACCGCGCGTAACCTGAAGGTCGTGCGCGTAGACAAAGACAATAACCTGCTTTTGGTTCGCGGCGCTGTGCCGGGAGCAAACGGCGGCTACGTCGTCGTGCGAGCGACAAACGTGGTCCATTAATCACATAAGCAGCGGTTGTTAGAGAGCAACACCATGGCCAGCCTGACGATATTCGATCGAGCCGGAAAAGAAGTCGGCAAGTACGACGTTGACCCGGGCGTTTTTGCCCCCGAGATCAACAAGCAACTGCTGCACGACGCGGTCGTCATGTATCAGGCCAACCTCCGGCAGGGTACCGCCGCCAGCAAGAGCCGAGGCATGATCGCGGGTTCCACGAAGAAAATGTATCGCCAGAAGGGGACGGGCAACGCTCGTGCCGGTTCGCGCCGCAGTCCCATTCGCCGCGGCGGCGGCCACACATTTCGGAAGGATCCTCGCGACTTTGGCTTCCGGCTTCCACACAAAGCGCTTCGGCTTGCCACGCGAATGGCCATTGCCAGCAAGCTCAACGACGATGAAGTTACAGTGATCGACAGCCTGGAGTTCAGCACTCCCAAGACGCGGGACATGGCGGGCATCCTGAAGGCGCTCAAGATCGAGCAGGTTAGTTGCCTTGTAACCACAGCGGCCCAGGACCGCAATGTGTGGCTATCGGCGCGCAACATTGAGGGGGTTGAGATTTCGCCCGCGGCCGATTTGAACGCGTACAAGGTGCTCAAGTCGCGGCGGATGCTGGTCACCCGAGCGGCCCTCGATGCGCTTGCCGATCAAGCCAAGAACAGCGGCGCAAGAGCAACGGTAAAGATAAGCAGGAATCAAAACAAGTGCCGGCTCGCAAGTCACGCACGACCGCTAAGAAAGCGGCGCCAGGGGCCAAAGCACCTCGCGATCGAGGCGCCGCTGCGAAGCGGGCGCCGTCCGGCGGTCGAGCACGCAAAGAGAAATAACTTTTTTGGCTGACGAAGCTATGGCAACCGAACTACAGGACAAGTCCAAACCAACCGCGGCCGAGCATTCGCTTCTGGCTCCGCACCAGGTCATCGTGCGCCCGCTGGTAACCGAAAAAGGAATGCACCGATCAACGCGTCAAAACGCGTACGCATTCGAAGTTAATAAGCTCGCCAACAAGCTCGATATCCGGCGGGCTGTCGAAGAATTGTTCAACGTCAAAGTCCAGAAGGTTTACATTCAGAACCGCAAAGGCAAACCGCGCCGCAGCCGCTTTCGCACCGTGATGACCGGTGATTGGAAGAAGGCAATCGTGAAGCTGCATGCGGAACACCGGATCGACTTTTATTAGGCACAAGTCACAAGGCTCGCGGCGTGTGAGTCGCGGGACGACGAGAACTGGAAATAGTTATGGGCATTCGCCGGTACAATCCGACCACCCCCGGCCGTCGCGGCGCCAGCGTCAGCGACTGGGCTGATATTACGTCCGGCGCACGGCCCGAAAAATCACTTCTGATTCGCAAGAAAAAGAAGGGCGGCCGAAACAACCAGGGCGTTATCACCGCGCGCCATCGCGGCGGCGGACACAAGCGATTCTACCGAGTGATCGACTTCCACCGTGTGAAGGACGGCATCGCAGCAAAAGTTCATTCAGTGCAGTACGATCCCAACCGCAGCGCGCGTATCGCATTGCTGCACTATGCCGACGGCGAGAAGAGTTACATCCTCGCCCCCGAGGGGTTGAAGGAGGGCGCTGAAATCATGAACGGTCCAGAGGCGCCGCCGAACGTCGGAAATTGCTTGCCGCTGCGCAACATTCCATTGGGAATGGAAGTTCACAATATTGAAATGCAGCCAGGCCGAGGTGGGCGACTTTGCCGTTCGGCCGGCACACATGCCACTCTGGTTGCCCGCGAAGCCGATTGGCGCAACTCACGCTCCCCAGCGGTGAAATCCGCCGCATTCCTTCGACCTGCCGAGCCAGTATTGGCCAGATTGGCAACTCCGATCACATGAATATTGTTGTGGGCAAGGCGGGACGGAATCGATGGAAAGGCATTCGGCCTCACGTCCGCGGCACGGCGATGAATCCGATCGATCATCCGCATGGCGGCGGCGAAGGTCGCACCAAAGGTGGCCGCCATCCGGTGAGTCCGTCGGGGAAGAGCGCCAAAGGCGGAGCGACGCGCAAACGCCGCAAGCCGTCCAATTCCTCCATTGTTCGTCGCCGCAGGTCGCGCCGATATGGGCAGATCAAGATCCAATAAACACAAAATCCATCGAACTAGTGCGGCCTCTTGGTGATGGCCGTTGATACTGGAGACGTGAAGCATGTCCCGTTCGCTCAAGAAAGGTCCATACGTAGACCCCAATGTCTACGGCAAAGTCGATCGGATGAACTCGACCGGCCGGAAGGACGCGATCAAGACATGGGCACGTGCCTGTACGATCGTTCCCGAGTTTGTCGGCCACACATTCATGGTCCACAACGGCAAGCTCCACATTAAAGTATTCGTGACCGAAGACATGGTCGGTCACAAGCTTGGCGAATTTGCACCGACGCGAACGTTCAAGGGTCATGGAGGCAGGGCCTCGAAGGCCTCTTCCGCTCCTTCCGCTCCGTCGGGGCCACCGAAATAACCAAGAAATCATTACGGTTCCCGGCCTCAGGCTCGGGATGATGGGTTCATTAAGCCGCGACGCTGTGTCGCACGGATACGAACGATGTCCTACGAAGCCACACACCGATTTGCACGCATCAGCGCCCGCAAGGTGCGCCCGCTGGCCGACTTGATTCGTGGCAAGTTCGCCGATGAAGCGCTGGATATCCTTCGCTATCAGCCGCACCGTGGTGCTCGGCTGTTGGAAAAGGTGCTCAAAAGCTGCGCTGGGGAACGCCGAAGCCAAGCGGGTGCAAAACCCCGGCGACCTGGTCGTCAGCGATTGCCGCATTGACGGCGGGCCGATGTTCAAGCGAATTCGCCCGCGAGCCCGCGGAATGGCATTCATGATCAAGAAACGTATGTCGCACATTCGCGTGGCACTCGACGAGGCATAAGCCCGGACAATTATCACTCAACGTTAAAGCGCCCTTATGGGTCAAAAAGTAAATCCAGTCGGTTTCCGCGTCGGCATCATGGAAGGCTGGAAGAGCCGCTGGTATGCCGGCAAGCAGGAGTTCAAGGACCTGCTGACGGAAGACCGCAAGCTGCGCAAATACATCAAAGAGAAATTCAAATACGCGGGCGTGCCCAAGATTGAAATCGAGCGCACTCGCGACGAGGTGAAGATTATCCTGCACGCGGCGCGTCCCGGCATCATCATCGGCCGTAAGGGTCAAGAGGTGGAGCGCTTGCAGGAAGAATTGCAGGGCCTGATCGGCCGGCGGATCAACATCAAGATCGAAGAAGTCTCGCGCCCGGAGATCTTCGCACAGCTAGTAGCCGAGGATATTGCCGAGCAGCTCAGCAAACGTGCGAGCTTCCGGCGAACGATGAAGCGTGCCGCCGAAACGTCGATGGAGGCCGGCGCCAAGGGGATCAAAATCCAATTGGCCGGCCGGCTCGGCGGAGCGGAAATGGCCCGTCGCGAAAAACAAATTAACGGCTCGATGCCGCTTTCAACTTTGCGCGCTAAGATCGACTACGGCCTGGCCGAGGCGGCCACCGCGCAAGGCAACATAGGCGTACAAGTTTGGATCAATCAAGGCACCTACGGGGAGACGACCGATGCCGCTGATGCCCAAGAGGGTCAAGCACCGAAAAAGCCAAAGAGGACGTATAAAAGGTGAAGCCACGCGCGGCAACCGCGTGGTCTTCGGCGATTTCGCCCTGCAAGCGACACAAGGTGGTTGGCTCAGTGCGCAAGTGATCGAGGCCGGTCGCGTTGCCGCGTCGCAATACATGCGTAACGAAGGGCGATTATATGTCCGCGTATTCCCGCACAAGTCGGTGAGCTCCATCCCGCTGGAAACTCGCATGGGCAAAGGAAAGGGCGAACCCGAGTTTTGGGCTGCGGTAATCAAGCCCGGGACGGTGCTGTACGAGATCGGCGGAATTAGCGAAGAGGCGGCGCGGCTGTGCTTTGCCCGTTTGGCTCACAAAATGCCGATCCGGGTGCGATTCCTCAGGCGGCGCGGGGCGTAACGTATACGATCGCGGCGATTTCGCCGCAAGACTTAAACACGACACATGAAGACCACTGAACTCCGCGAGATGAGCGAAGAACAGCTCCGACTGACGGTCAAGGAGTCGTCGGAGAACCTGTTCCGCTTGCGATTGCAGGCACAAACCGAACGTCTCGATGTTCCCAGCGAGCTCCGCCGGAACCGGCGTTTGATCGCCAGATGCAACACCGTGCTTCGCGAGCGCGAGCTGGGACTCGCCCGAACCTAGTAACAACAAATCAGCCAGCGTATTCGAGACGAACATGCCCAAACGAGTTGCCATCGGAGTTGTAACCAGCGACAAGGCCGCCAAGACACGGCGCGTGGAGATCCCGCGCCAGGTTCGTCATCCAAAATATGGAAAGATCTTGCATCGCAAGACGGTCTGCCATGTACACGACGAACAGAATGAATCGAAAGCGGGTGACACGGTCGAGATTGTAGAATGCCCTCCCAAAAGCGCTACCAAGCGTTGGGAATTGGTGCGAGTCGTTGAGCGAAGCAAGGCCGTGGACCTGGCGGCAATGCGTGCCGCTGCAAAGGCTTTGGAAGAGGATGCCGGCCTGGGTTCGTCCAAGTAAGCGTGGTGTGTGCCGGCTGCTGGTTTCCGCGAATGAGTAAGTAGTGAATCGGGTATCACGATGATCCAAATGCAGACGAGGCTCAATGTCGCCGACAACACAGGCGCCAAGGAAGTCATGTGCTTCAAGGTGCTGGGCGGCTCCAAGAAGCGCACGGCCGGATTGGGCGACATCATCGTCTGCTCGGTCAAGACGGTGATCCCGGGTAGCGACGTCAAGAAGAAGGCGATCGTCAAATGTGTTGTGGTGCGGACCAGAAAACCGACGCGCCGTACGGATGGCAGCTACGTGCGATTCGATAGCAATGCCGTCGTTTTGATCGATAACGAAAAGAATCCGCGGGGGACGCGCATTTTTGGCGCCGTCGCACGCGAGCTACGCGAGAAGAATTTCATGAAGATCGTCAGCCTCGCCAGTGAGGTCGTGTAATGCATATTCGAGCCGATGATCAAGTCGAAGTGACGCGCGGCAAGGACAAGGGCGTTCGCGCCAAGGTCCAACGCGTGATGCGTGACGAAGGCAAGGCGGTGGTCGAGGGCGTGAATCTGGTTTGGAAGCACATGCGCAAGAGCCAGAAGAACCCTCGCGGCGGCCGTTTGCACAAGGAAATGCCGATTCAATTGGCCAATGTTCGGCTGGTGTGTCCCCAGTGCGGGAAAGCGACGCGCACCGGAGTGAAGTTCCGCGACGATGGCGCGAAACACCGAGTTTGCAAAAAATGCCAGGCCGATATCGGTCAGATCGCCCCGGCGAAGTCGCGGTAGGCCAACAGATCGTGAGTGATTGAGTAAAGGTCCGGTTTCAACTATGGCAAAAAAGAAAGAAAAACCCGCTGAGGCGGCGGTTTCCAACGCTCCCGTCCCGGTCCCGCGCCTGCTCGAGAAGTACAAGAGCGAGGTCCTCCCCGCGCTCAAGTCGAAGCTCGGGCGCGAGAATCCCATGTCGATGCCAAAAGTCGAGAAGATCGTCGTCAACATGGGTGTCGGAGAGGCTGTGACCGACAAGAAGTTTTTGGAAGAGGCAGTTGCGGCGCTTACGCAGATCGCCGGTCAAAAGCCGCTGGTCACTAAGTCGCGCCACGCCATCGCTGGTTTCAAGCTGCGGGAAAACCTGCCGATCGGCTGCAAGGTGACGCTCCGCGGCTGGCGTATGTACGAGTTCCTCGATCGACTCGTTAGCCTGGCGCTGCCGCGTGTTCGCGACTTCCGCGGTCTCAACCCTAACGCGTTCGACGGCCGCGGGAACTACAGCCTCGGTCTGCAAGAGCAGTTGGTATTTCCCGAATTGAACCCTGACAAGTTCACGCGGCCGCAGGGAATGAACGTGTGCATTGTGACCACTAGCAACAACAATGACGAAGCTCGCGAGCTGCTTCGCGGCATGGGTCTACCATTCAAGGCGGACGAGCCCAAGGGAAAGAAAGGCAGCAGCATAGCCAATCTTGGCTGTCGGCGTTTTGCCTCGAAGGCCGCCGCCCGCTGCAACCGTAGTAACTAAGGACATCGAATGGCAAGCAAATCGAAGATCGCCAAGGCACGGGAGAAGCCCAAGTTTTCCACGCGCCTTAACCGTCGCTGCCTGAGCTGCGGGCGGCCCCGAGCAGTGTATCGCAAATTCGGACTGTGCCGAATCTGCTTCCGTAAGATGGCCGACCAGGGCGTGATTCCCGGCGTGCGCAAGGCGAGCTGGTAAGAGGACCTAATTCAACCATGATGACCGACCCTATCGCCGATATGTTGACCCGCATCCGCAACGCGGTCCGCGTGGAGCGATCCACCGTGGAGCTTCCCGCCTCGAAGGTCAAGCGCGGGCTAGCCGAAGTGCTCAAGCGCGAAGGTTACATTTGGGACTGGGCCGAGGTCGAAGCCCAACCGATCAATCATCTTCGCATTGAGCTCAAGTACGGACCCAACGGCGAACGTGTGATCCGCCACCTGAAGCGCGTCAGCAAACCCGGCCGCCGCGTTTATAGCCGAGCCGCCGAATTGAAGCCGATACTCGGCGGAATGGGAATCTCCGTTCTGAGCACCAGTCGCGGGGTAATCAGCGACCGCGAAGCACGACAGCGGAAGCTCGGCGGCGAAGTCCTGTGTGAGCTTTGGTAGTTCATTGATCATAAGTCCGCCGGTCCTTGGACCGCGCCGAATCGCGCGATAAATAACGAGCTAAATCATGTCACGCATTGGAAAAGTCCCAGTCCCTGTGCCCGCCGGCGTGAAGATCGCCGTCGCCGATCGTACCGTCGGCGTGGAAGGGCCCAAGGGAAAGCTTGAGGAAACGTTTCATCCCATGGTCGCGATACAGTTCGACGAACCTGGCAAGCGGATCGTCGTGACTCGAAAAGGTGAAACACGCCAGCACAAGGCCATGCACGGACTGGCGCGCGCGTTGGTGCGAAACATGATTGAGGGCGTGACGAAGGGCTACGAGAAGAAGCTGGAGGTCGTCGGCGTCGGTTATATCGCCGCTGTGCAAAAGAACGAGCTTCAGCTTCGCGTTGGGTTCGCCAATGAGTTGAAGGTCCCCATTCCGTCGAACCTGAAAGTGACCTGCCCGGATCAAACTCACGTCGTCGTTCAAGGGTCCGACAAGCAAGCGGTCGGTCAATTTGCCGCCGAAGTCCGAGCGCTCCGGAAGCCGGAACCATACAAGGGCAAGGGAATCCGCTACGACGGCGAACAGGTCCGCCGCAAGGCGGGCAAGGCAGTAACGAAATAGCACGTCGCGCAAGTTGCATCAATGATGTAGCCGCCGCGTTCGGATAGTACAAATCGCGGTCCACATGAGCGAAAAGGCAGACTAGCCGGCCATCGCTCGGCACTGCGAAGTTGTCGAAAGGACAGTTTTATGGATCATCAACGAGCAAAACACCAAAAACGGCTTCGCCGCCGTTCGCGCGTTAGCAAGCGCGTCCGCGGCACCAGCGAACGACCGCGCTTGGCGGTTTTTCGCACGCTCAAGCACATGTACGCTCAGGTTATCGACGACGGCGCCGGGCGCACGCTCGCCTCCGCGAGTACACTCGACAAGGACCTTCGCGGTTCGCTGAAGGCCGGCGGGAACAAAGCGGCGGCCGCGGCCATCGGTAAAACAATTGCCGAGCGCGCCAAGGCGGCAGGAGTTACGCGGGTGGCATTCGATCGCCGCGAGTTCAAATATCACGGCCGAGTGGCCGCGCTTGCTCAAGCGGCACGCGAAGCAGGCTTGAGTTTTTAGTGATCATTTCAACTACCTAATCAAGAGCAACCATCGTGGCCGCAACATCCGAACGCATGCAGGGCGAGTTGATTGACAAAGTGATCAAGATCCGCCGCTGCGCCGCCGTGGTAAAGGGCGGCCGCCGTTTCAGCTTTGCCGCGATGGTCGTCGTCGGCAACGGCTCGGGCCGCGTCGGTTGGGGATATGGCAAGGCAAACGAAGTGCCACCTGCTGTCGATAAAGCGCAAAAGGATGCACAGCGCAGCATGATCGACGTGCCGAGGGAGGGCGCCACCATTCCACACGTTACCCAAGGCCACTTTGGCTCGTCCGATGTCATTCTCCTCCCCGCCAGCCCCGGCACCGGCGTAATCGCCGGAGCTGCCGTGCGTGCGGTCTGTGAGGCGGCCGGCATTCACGACGTTCTCAGCAAGTGCTATGGCTCGACGAATCCAATTAACATCGTCAAGGCGACAATCGCGGCAATCCAGCAGTTGCGGCCAAAACAAGAAGTAGAACGGCTTCGAGGAGTCTCGCTGTCATGAATCTTTCACAGCTCAACGACGGGATTCAGAAAAACAAGCGACGCAAACGCGTCGGCCGCGGCGTCGGTTCCGGCCATGGCAAGACTTCGGGCCGCGGCCACAAGGGCCAAGGTCAGCTCGCCGGCTGGACGCAGCAATCGACGTTCGAGGGCGGCCGCATGCCGTTGGTTCGCCGCATCCCAAAGCGCGGGTTTCACAATCAATGGGGGGCCCGCGTTGCCATCGTGAATCTCGGCGATATCGACGAAGCCTTTGAATCCGGCGCCGAAGTCACTCCCGATACGCTTCGCGAGAGCGGTGTTGTTAAAGGGCGATATGACCAGCTCAAAGTGCTGTCATCGGGCGAACTTACCAAAAAACTAAAGATCTCGGCCCATCGATTCAGCAAAGTAGCACTTGAAAAGATTCAAAAGGCCGGCGCCGAGGCCATTACCATTGCCGCACCGGCTCCTGTGGTCAAAAACAAGCAAAAACAGTAAAATCAAGCGGTTTGAGGGTTATATCTCGGTTTGGTCGCATTGCCGCCGGGTGTAGCTCCCTGCGTGCTGGCGCTCGCCCGCAATCCATGATCGCATCCGCCAAACAAATCGGCGGCTACGACAGGCGTTGGCGGGCCGCGTTCTTGCGCATTCGTATTGGAAGCGCTCAACCGCGATCCATCTGCGACACGTCACCAAATCGCCCGACGGAGCGATCGATGTTTGAGAAACTGCGAGTTGTCTTCACGATCCCGGAACTTCGGAAGAAGATCCTGCTCACCCTCGGTCTGCTGGCTGTCTATCGCGTCGGCTGGCAAGTCCCGTTGCCGGTGCTCGATCCGGCACAAATGAAGCAGCAGCTCACGCAAGGTTCCAGTGGGCTGGGCGATTTGCTGCAGACCGTCGCCGTTTTCAGCGCCAGCCAGCTCAATCAGGCCACAATCTTTGGCCTGGGGATCATGCCGTATATTTCGGCGTCGATTATCTTTCAACTGCTTGCGAGCTTTTGGGGACCGCTTGAAAAACTGCAAAAGGAAGGCGAGGTCGGGCGAAAAAAGATCAATCAATACACCCGAATCGCAACCGTCTTCCTTTCGTTCTTCCAGAGTTGGGTTTATGTGGGCGCAATGGCGCGCGGGCTTGGCGGCGAACCCCTGGTGAATCCGGCGATTGCAGCGGCCGATGGTTCGTTGCCATTCACGTGGCATCTCACCGCTGTCCTCATCATGACGGCTGGAACTGTGTTTCTAATGTGGCTGGGCGAGCAAATCGACGAATACGGCATTGGCAACGGCATCAGCTTGCTGATCATGGCCAACATCATTGCCGCTATGCCGGGGCGCTGTACGGAGTTGGGGCAAAACACCGTGCTCGAACTGGGTGGGGGCGGTGGCAGCCAATACGGCATTGAAACGCTGCTTGTGTTGGTTGTGCTCTTCGTTCTAATTGTTGCGGGCGTCGTACTGATGACACAGGGACAGCGCCGCATCCCCACGCAAAGCGCCAAGCACGTTCGCGGGCGACGCGTATTCGGCGGAGGCCGCCAATACCTGCCTCTTCGCGTCAATCAGTCGGGCGTTATGCCGATCATTTTCGCCAGTAGCCTGCTGTTGTTTCCGCAGATGCTTTTCAAATGGTTTGCATCGGTGTATCCCGGCGTCGGATTTTGGCAGCGCCTCGACGATTCCTTTATGCGAGGCACCTCGTTCACCTACAATATCCTGTTTATTGCGCTGATCTACTTCTTCTGCTACTTTTGGACGGCCATCACCTTCAATCCCAAGGATATGGCCGACAACCTCAAAAATTTCGGCACGTTTATTCCGGGATATCGGCCCGGAAAGCGCACGGCCGACTACTTGGAAAAAGTGATGGTGCGGATTACTTACGTTGGCGCGGCCTTCCTGGCGGTCGTCGCCATCACTCCGACGTTGATATCCAGCGGGCTGGGTGTACCGGTTCAGATTTCATATTTTTACGGCGGTACCGGATTGCTAATTGCCGTCAGCGTGGCGTTTGACCTGGTCCAAAAGATTGACAGCCATTTGGTGATGCGAAACTACAAGGGACTACTCGAGCGACAGTAGCGTGAACGGCGAGCCCCAACGAAGACCGACCGAACTCGTTCCGCGGATCGGGATCGCGTACATCGCAACCGCAAGCCTATCGGCAATTCCTCTGTGTGATCTGATCCAGAGTCAACGAACGACCAGGATTTCATCATGCGGTTAGTCATCATCGGACCGCCGGGCGCCGGCAAGGGAACGCAATCGCAACGATTGTTGAAGCACCTCGGCGTCCCGCACATCTCTACTGGCGAAATCCTCCGCGACGCCGTTAACAAACGCAGCCGCGAGGGAATCTTGGCGGA
The DNA here is from genome assembly GCA_963829655.1 of Pirellulales bacterium. GTDB lineage: Bacteria > Planctomycetota > Planctomycetia > Pirellulales > JALHPA01 > JBBDYH01. Next base: position 655,865 of record CAWHJG010000002.1, on the reverse strand, counting down.
AAAGTTCATCCAAGAAGGAGGTCTGGTTCCGGATCCGGTCATTATTGACTTGGTGGGACAACGGCTCGAGCAAGAAGACTGCCGGCTTGGCTACTTACTCGACGGCTTTCCGCGCACCCTCGGTCAGGCAAAGGCGCTCGACAACTTTTTGCAGGAGCATGGGGGGCCATTGGACGGCGTTCTGGAATTGAAGGCGGACGAGAACATTCTCGTTGATCGGCTCACCGCGCGAGGCCGCAGTGACGATGAGCCACAGGTGATTCGCCAACGGCTGCAAACCTATCGCGAGTGGACCGAGCCTGTATTCGATTACTATCGATCGCGCGGCGTTTTGCACTCCGTGGATGGCGTCGGCACGGAGGATGAAGTCTTCGAGCGAGTCACGGCCGCCGTTGGTCGACTTGGCAAAGGCGTCCGGTAGAATACCGGTGGACTAACGGCAGTTGAGATCAGACTAACCATGCGCATCAAACCCTTCCGTTCAACTCCGCAACTGCCGTACCTAAAGTCGTCCCGCGAGCTGGCTCAGATGCGCAAGGCGGGCATCGTCAATTGGGGCGCCCACGAGCTCGTGAAGTCGCTCGTTGCGCCCGGCGTCACCACGTTAAGTGTTGACCAGGCCGTCGAACGTTACTTCGCTGAGCGGAACGCCATTCCGCTATTCAAAGGCGTTGCGGGCAAGACGCCGTTTCCAGCCGTTTGCTGCATCTCCGTTAATGAAGAAGTTGTCCATGGTATTCCGAGCAACCGTCCGCTTCGCGAGGGTGATGTGGTCAGCGTTGACACCGGCTGCAAGCTGAACGGTTGGTGTGCCGATTCGGCTGTGACATATGCGGTAGGACGGGTTCATCCCGAGGTTGGTCGCCTGCTCGCGGTGACTAGCGCGTCTCTCGAATTGGCAATCGATTTGATGGGGAAAAAGAACTACTGGTCGCAGGTCGCCCTCGAAATGGCTGCATTCGTGCGCGATCATGGTTTCTCGGTAGTGGAGAACTTCGTCGGTCACGGCATTGGACGCGACATGCACGAAGAGCCGCAGGTGCCCAATTTCCTCAGCCCGCAACTTCGCCGGGCAAACGATTTTCGCTTGGAGCCCGGGCTCGTAATTGCCGTGGAACCGATGGTCAACTTGGGGACCAAAAAGGTGAAGGGGCGATCAGACCATTGGACGCAGGTGACACACGACGGACGGCCGAGTGCTCATTTCGAACATACGGTCGCAATCACCGAGCGAGGACCATGGGTTCTGACTGCCCCACCGACGCCGGAAGAGGTATCTGCTGGCATGTCGCCCTTTTCAATGGCGCAGGCAGCTGGCGCGCGGCGCTTTGAGCCGTGGCCATCCCTAAAAAGAAGCGCTTGCGACTTTTATGCCGCAATACGACTCAGAGGGCCAAATCGCAGATTTAATCCCTGCCGGGCCTTGAACTATCGTCCCGGACCGGGCTATACTGATTCGCTTTCGACCGTTCGACGTACATAGTGGGGGTGCAGGCATGAAGGTCCGCGCCAGCATCAAGCGGATTTGTGAGAGCTGTAAGATCGTGCGCCGTCGCGGTGTCGTGTACGTGGTTTGCAATAATCCGCGACACAAGCAGCGCCAAGGCTAACTTCAATTCACTTTTCGACGGCGCCAATATGTGCGCCGTTCAACAAACGGACTGATATGCCACGTATCCTGGGTGTCGATATTCCGCCTGATCGCCCGGCGGTGATTTCGCTGCAGTATTTATATGGTGTCGGTCCGCGGGTCGCGCGCGAGCTGTGTCATAAAGCGGGCGTGGATCCCCACGCAAAGGCTCGATCGCTTCACGAGGACGAGGTAGCGCGGATAGCGGCGCTGTTGGACAAGGACTACACCGTCGAAGGCCAGCTTCGCCGCCAAACACAGCAGAATATTTCCCGCCTCCGTGACATCAACTGCTATCGCGGAATCCGGCATCGCAAAGGATTGCCGGTCCGTGGTCAGCGTACGCGAACCAACGCCCGTACGCGCAAGGGGCCGAAAAAGACAGTCGCCGGTAAAAAGGGAGTGAAGGATCTGAAGTAACGGACGGATTCAAGGCTATAGCCGGCGCCGGAGGCCGTTTTGCCGGACGCCGATGATTTTGCTCGGCTGTTTACCCGCCGCCGATGCAGTAGCGGTAACCAAATTCCTGGAGCATTCGCAGTGGCCGTCAGCAAGAGACGAAAAGTACGCCGCAATGTGACTGTTGGAGTCGCTCACATCAAGGCGACGTTCAACAATACGACTGTGACCATCACGGATACGAAGGGAGACTCGCTTTGCTGGGCCAGCGCTGGCACCACCGGTTTCAAGGGAAGCCGCAAGAGCACTCCTTTCGCCGGTCAGATGGCAGCGACTCAGGCGGCGGAAAAAGCAGCCAAGTTCGGCGTCAAGGAAGTAGACGTGAAAGTGAAAGGTCCGGGAAGCGGACGAGAGAGCGCGATTACGGCGTTGCAGGCCGCTGGCCTGACGATCAAAAGCATCGAGGACGTCACGCCGCTGCCCCACAATGGCTGCCGTCCTCCGAAGAAGCGCCGTGTTTACGCCGGCCGTTCACGATTGCTGTTCGTATCGGCCTGTTTGGGTTGGTTTTCGTTACAAATTCCTTAAGCAAAAAAAGTGACGGCGTCCCCCCCGACGCCATAAGTGTAGGAGATAAGGATCGCCGTATGGGACGAACGACCGGGCCCGTCTGCCGCCTCTGCCGACGTGATGGGCTGAAACTGTTTCTCAAGGGCACGCGCTGCGACACGCCCAAGTGTTCCATCGAGCGCCGCGACGTGCCGCCGGGCATGAACCAGACCCGCCGTGGAAAGCTCACCGACTACGGATTGCACCTTCGCGAAAAGCAAAAGGTAAAGCACTATTACGGCGTTTACGAGCGCCAGTTCATGGGCTACTACGCTCGCGCGGCAAAGGGCAAAGGCAACACGGGAGAAGCGCTTTTGAGCCTGCTGGAGCGGCGTTTGGATAATATCGTTCACCGGGTGGGCTGGGGGCAATCGCGTTCGCAGGCCCGACAGCTCATTTCCCACGGTCATATCACCGTCAACGGTCACAAGGTGGACGTACCAAGTTACCTCGTAAAGGTTGGTGATGTACTCCGTGTGAAGAACCGAGCGGCCAGTCTCCAGGCTGTCGCCGCAAACATGTCCGAGTTTCGCCGCGAAGTACCCGATTTTCTCAGCCGAACCGACGGTCCCATACCAGAAGCCCGAATCGCGCGGCTGCCGATCAGCGAAGATGTTTCGATTCCCGTCCAACCGAACCTGATCGTTGAGTTGTGCTCGAAGTAGACGATCCAATTCGATTCAGCGTCAGCAAGAGCGGCGATCTGGCACAAAAGCGATTCCAACACTTCGCCGCATAACCATACACCTGCAATCTTCTGCCTGCTCTAGCGGAGGCCAGTTTTATGCATATTCGATGGCGTGGGCTTGAACTTCCCAGTTCTGTGGTCGTTGATCAGCGGTCATTATCCGACACCTACGGCAAATTCGTGGCCGAGCCGTTTGAACGCGGATTCGGCACAACCGTCGGTAATAGTCTGCGTCGGATTCTTCTTTCCAGCCTCGAAGGAAGCTCTGTTACGCAAATCAAGATTCAGGGCGCGCAGCACGAGTTCACGACCTTGCCTGGCGTGGTCGAGGACATGACCGACGTCGTGCTGAACATCAAGTCGCTCGTGGTCAAGAACCACAGCGACTCCACAAAGGTCGTCCGCATTGAAAAGAACAAGCGCGGCGTGGTAACCGGCGCCGACGTCCAGGCAGATGAGTCGGTGGAAGTGATCAACCGCGATCATGTGATTGCCACTCTGACCACTGACGTACCGTTTATCGTTGAGATGGTGATCGAGAACGGTCGCGGTTATGTTCCGGCAACCGAGCACAGCCCGAACGTTCAGGAGATCGGCATTATCCCAATCGACGCCGTCTTCAGCCCGGTCGTGCGCGTGCGATATGACATTGAGGAAACGCGAGTTGGTCAAAAAACCAACTATGACAAGCTGACAATCGAGATTTGGACGAATGGCTCCATTCACCCGGAGATGGCATTGGTCGAGTCAGCCAAGATTCTCCGCAAGCATCTCAACCCGTTTGTCCAATACAACGAGTTAGGCTCCCGAGTCACCTCACAGGCTCGCGCGGGGGGCATGGGCGGATTCGACTCTTCGCTGGAAAACAAACTCGGGATGAGTCTGGCTGAGTTAAAGCTTTCCGTGCGTGCGTCGAATTGCCTCGAAAGCGAGAATATCCACACGGTACGTGATCTGGTTAGCAAGAGCGAAGACCAACTGCTCGAGGTCCGTAACTTTGGCGAGACCACGCTCCGTGAGGTCAAGGACAAGCTGGCAGAAATGGGTCTGCGACTCGGAATGCGCGTGGCCGCGACGGCCGCCGCAGTGTAAGTCGCCCAATTCCAACGACAAAAAGCGCCTCATCGGCCTTTAGTAAACTCAGGTATTCCCATGCGTCATCGTCGAAAAGGCCGCGTGCTCGGCCGTTCTCCTAGCCATCAGCGGGCGCTTAAGCGAAATCTCGCCGCGGCGATTTTCCTCACAGAGCGCGACGCCGAAGGCGAGGACAATGCCCCGAAAGTTAAGGGCCGCATCATTACGACGATTGAAAAGGCCAAGGAGGTTCGGCCGCTGGTCGAGCGTTGCATTACGATTGCTATTCGCTCAACAAAGCACGCCGAGGCTGCGCGGCCGTACGCTCCGCCAACCGAGCCGGATGGCTCAATCGATCGCACCGGCGAGGCCTACCGCGCTTGGAAAAAAGGCGACGATGCTCAGAAGTTCCGCAAGTTCGTCAGCGCCGGTCATCGCAGCTCGCCGACGCGTCTTCTCTATGCTTCGCGACCGTCTGGCCACCCGAATTTGCTTTGCCGATGTGGCGCCGCGATTCGTCGGCCGCCAGGGGGGCTATACTCGTATTCTGCGGCTGGCCAAACCGCGCCTGGGTGATGCCGGCACGCGCACAATACTTGAATTCGTCGGTAGAAACGACCGCACACCGCAGGCCGCGCCCGCTCCCAGGGTCGATAGTGAGGAGCCGGCAGCCACCTAGCTTGCGGCGGTATCGCGATTGACCGGTTGTCGATTGCTCGCTACGCTGTCATCCCCTTTTGCGGGTTCTATCGCCATGGATGGCACGCGTTTGCATCGGCTCTCGCTGATCTTGCTCTTGCTTTGCGCCGGCTGACGTTCTCACCCGCATTGCCGCAAGGCGGTTTGGCACTTGCGCCCTTCAAGCCGTCGATCGAGACAGCTACGCTCGAGCTAGCGTTCATTCGCCATCCATTGGAGCAATCCGCGTTCAACCAGGATCTATGGAATCTGATCGATGAAACACATATTTCGCCGGAAACTCGTCGGGCATTGGACGAGAATGGCCTGCGTGTGGGGGTTTTGAATGGCGAACCGCCTGCCTCGATTGCTGCACTGCTCGACGACGATACCGCCGGCGCGGCGACCAATTCCACGTCAACAATTGATGGTGTGGGAGCGTTTCCTGCGGCGGCCGCCTCAAAACTGGAGCTCGAGCCCCGCTGCCGACGTCGCACATTGCACCTGCAGAGCGCAAGGCGCTCCGAGGTGATCGCATCCAGCTTGTACGAGCAATTCCCGCTTCTCCTTCGCGAAGACGGCCAGGTCCGCGGTGACTATTACTCGCAAGCGCAGGGGTTATTTGCCGTCAAAGCGTTCCCGCAAGGCGACGGCCGAGTCCGATTGCAGTTGACGCCGGAACTTCACCACGGTCCGCCCCGGCAACACTATGCGCCCGACGACGGGGTCATTCGACTCCAAAGCAGCCGAGCCCGTGTCACGTTTGATAAGCTGGCGATCGATGTCGTGCTTTCACCCGGGCAACACCTGGTGTTGGGAACGCGGCCGTCGCGAGAAGGAAGCATGGGCTACCGCTACTTCACCGAGGCTAATGCCGGTCAACTGGATCAAAAGCTTTTGCTGATCCGGTTTGACGGTACAAAGTTCGACAATCTGCTGGTTGCCGAAGGTGAAGCCAAAGACGCCGATCGGCCACGTGATCCGTGAGCCCCCTCTCCCGCTGGCGCTTTGTGACTCCTACAATACGGGCACACGACTCGTCCACGCGCCACCAAATTGAGGAGTTCTACGATGCCGCTTGTTCCCATGCGAATTCTGCTGGACCATGCCGCCGAGAACGATTACGGTCTCGCCGCGTTCAACGTCAACAATATGGAACAAATCCAGGCGATCATGGAGGCCGCCAAGGAAACCAATTCGCCGGTGATCGTACAAGCGTCGCGCAGGGCGCGCTCGTACTGCCAAGACAATTACCTCCGCCATTTGATGCTCGCCGCGTCAGAGCTTTACCCGCAGATTCCCATCGCGATGCATCAGGATCACGGCAATGGCCCGGCCACTTGCAAAAGCGCCATCGAGCAAGGTTTTACCAGCGTGATGATGGACGGCTCACTTAAGGAAGACGGCAAGACTCCTGCTGACTACGAGTACAACGTCCGAGTGACACGCGAGGTCGTAGAACTCGCCCACCGTCGCGGCGTCAGTGTTGAAGGCGAGCTCGGGTGCCTTGGATCACTGGAGCATGGGGGCGGCGAACAGGAGGACGGCCACGGCGCTACCGGCCAGCTTTCCCACGATCAGTTGCTCACCGATCCTGACGAGGCCGAGCGTTTTGTGGCCGAGACCGGAGTCGATGCGTTGGCCGTGGCAATCGGCACCAGCCACGGCGCCTATAAATTCACAAAACAGCCGACCGGTGAAGTTCTGGCCATGAATCGCATCGAGGAGATTCATCGCCGGTTGCCAAACACCCATCTGGTGATGCACGGCTCATCCAGCGTGCCACAGGAGCTTCAAGCCGTCATCAACAAGTACGGCGGCAAAATGCCGCAAACCTGGGGCGTGCCGGTCGAAGAAATTCAACGCGGCATCCAGCACGGTGTGCGGAAGATCAACGTGGATACTGACAATCGCATGGCCTTCACGGGCGCCATTCGCAAAGTGCTATGGGAGAACCCTGACAAGTTTGACCCGCGCGATTACCTCAAGCCCGCGCGCGACGCAATGAAAAAAATCTGCGTCGAACGGATGACCCAATTCGGTCAGGCCGGCAACGCCAGCAAGATCAAACCGGTGCCGCTGGATGAGATGGCCAAACGGTATCAGGCCGCATTGGTTTAGCGGCAAAATTCCGGTGACGTCTCGTACAGAAACCAAATTTTAACTCTTTGTTGTCAAGCGACTTGCGTTCGCCAACCCTGCATTGTGCGCCCGGGCCGCGGCCGTTACAATCTCCCCGCATTTTCTGCCGCCGGCGGCGCCGAATTAAGGGCCACTTCCCGCACTCCTGCCGTCAAGGATGACGCACGATGACTGCTCCCGCACTGGCCGCACCGCTGACGCCCTTCGAACAGCTCAGATACGCTCGCCAGATCATTCAGTTGGAGTCGCAGGCGCTTGCGTCTGTGGCGGACCGCCTGAACATGGACTTTTGCCACGCCGTCGATGCGCTTTACTTTTGCGCCGGCAGCGTAATCGTCATCGGCATCGGCAAGGCGGGGCTCATCGGTCAGAAGCTCGCCGCCACGCTTGCCTCCACCGGAACGCGGGCCCACTTCCTGCATCCCGCAGAGGCAGTACACGGAGACCTTGGCCGCATCCATCGCGACGATGTGGTGCTGGCTCTCTCGCAAAGTGGCGAAACCGAGGAAGTCGTTCGACTATTACCGTCGCTTAATCAATTGGGCGCGTCGATCATTGCCATCACAGCGCGCCGCTCCAGCACGCTGGCACGCGCCGCGTGCGTGGTTGTCGAGCTTGGTCCGCTAAAGGAAGCATGTTCGCTGGGGCTCGCGCCCAGCACGAGCACGACGGCCATGCTTGGAGTTGGCGATGCTCTGGCGCTCGTGACCAGCCGCATGCGCGCCTTCGGCCGCGACGATTTCGCGCGCTTTCACCCAGGCGGCAGCCTTGGCCGGCAACTCGCCAAGGTCGAAGATCACATGCGCAAGCTGATCGATTGCCGCGTCGCAAGCTGCACGCAAACTGTGCGCGAGGTTCTTGTCATCTTGCGCGCCCCAGGTCGGCGAAGCGGAGCGATCATGGTAGTTGATCCTCAAAACCTATTGCGCGGAATTTTCACGGATAGCGACCTGGCGCGGCTGTTCGAAGCTCGGCTCGACTCCGCTCTCGACGAGCCGATTCGTAACGTGATGACCAAGGAGCCGCGCACCGTTCCCGTCGGCTGTATGCTTTCGGACGCAGTTGAGATCATGGCCGAGCGAAAAATCAGCGAACTGCCTGTAATTGACGATCGCGGCGAGCCAATCGGCTTACTCGATATTACCGATATCGTTGCCCTGTATCCCCAAATGGAGACGGCCGCAAAGTCTTCGTTACCGGCAACCCTGCCCATGCCGCGCCCTAAAAATCCCGCTTTTTTCGATCCGCAACGCACCACCAATCGCGATCCCGCGTAATTGCGATTAGACGAGCCATCCCCGGGGTCTTGCAACGTGTCTGATTCATCTCTCGCCGATCGCTGCCGCAAGATTGAGCTTTTGCTCTCCGATGTAGACGGCGTTCTCAACGACGGCGTCATCGCGATGGCCGATTCCGGCACCGAGATAAAGCAATTCCATATTCGTGACGGGCTTGGCATCAAGCTCTGGCAGCATGAGGGCCATCGCTTCGGCCTTGTCACGGGGCGCGCCTCAAACATCCTCAAGATGCGTGCCGCGGAACTGGAAATCGAAATAGTTCGGCAGGGAGTGGCCGACAAGTGGCCGGCGGTTCGCGAGATACTCAACGACTGCCGGCTCGAGCCGGACCAGGTCGCCTTTATTGGCGATGATCTCCTCGATCTTCCAGTTCTCACTCGCGTCGGTTTGGCGCTCACGGTTGCCGATGCCAGCGACGACGTGCGCCGAGCAGTCCACCTCACCACGACTCGCCCCGGCGGGCGGGGCGCACTGCGCGAAGCGATCGAAATGATCCTCAAGGCACAGAACCGGTGGCAGAAAATACTCGATCGATTCCATCAATGAATGATCACGCACTCACCGCTCGCCGACTCACCACGCACATTGCCGCGCGATTACCGGCTCGCCTGCGACGCACCGCCGCAAGTTTCGCGGTCGTATTCTTGACGTTTTGCGCCTATCGTTTGCTGGCAGAGCGGTGGATTGATCCTTCGTTCGTTCTCGAGCATTCTTCGCTTCAAGCGGCCTCTCCGTCGCCGGCCAAAGATGTTGCACCAACCGATTATCAGCAATTTTTCCCGGCCGGAGCTTGGGAGCGCAACGATCCGATCGTCTTGGAGAACGAAGGCGTCAAGGTCTTGATGCAGGACTATCAGAACCTGGGCGGCGGACGCATCGGGCTCGACAAGTGTACGATGTTGTTCTTTCCCGCCGGCGACTATCAGCCCGAAGCCGACCACCAACGAATTGTGATCCTGAAAGCGCCGAACGGCGCGGTCCTCCAGTTCGATTCCGATCTCAACCTCCGACGCGGCAAAGTCGGCAAGCTCATCGGTGGCGAACTCAAAGGCGAAATTGAAATCCGCGGCACCCCCAGCCGCCCCGGCGCCGACGATGATCTGTTCGTCGCCACTCGCGATTTAGTCCTCGACCAACGCAAAGCCTGGACTGACGCGCCCGTTGAGTTCCGCTACGGACCGAACCAAGGACACGGCCGACAATTGCGAATCGACCTCATCGCTGGCACGGCCGCTGGCAGCCGCGGCCCGAATATCACCGGTATCCAAGAGCTCGAGCTCGTCCGCGAAGTCGAAATGCGCCTACAACCGGCGCAGCGGGCCTCCTGCCGGGCGATCGTGACCGAAAGCTGTCCGATGTTGTGCCTCTCCCGAATCCGGTTACCGGTCGGTTGGAGTACCACGAACCTCCGGTCACCATTCGGTGCCGGGGGCCATTTCGTTTTGACTTTGTTCGCCGCGCGGCCATATTCGAGGACCAGGTAGACGTAGTGCGCCCCATGCCCCAGGGTGCAGCGGATCAAATGAAGTGTGATCTGCTGACAATTTTTTTCGCCGCGCGGACGAAAGATCAGGCGGCGCAAGCGGAGCCAGGCCAGCCGCCATCGTCCGCATCGCAAAACCAGTTTGCGATGGAGCCGTCTCGGATGGAGGCCAGCGGCGGCCAGGTCGCGATCGATGCGCCCTCAAACGGTGCATTTGTGCGAACCAATCGAATCGAATACGAGCTGAAAGATAATCGCGTCACAGTTCAATCGGCGGAGGGACAGCCAGATTCCGTCGTGGTCTGGCGTCAGAACGAATACCGCGGGCGCGACTTGACGGTAACACGACCGGAACAAGGCAGTTTGGCCATGGCCTCTGGCAAGGGCAGCGGCTGGCTACGCGTTGTCCCGCCAAAGCAGCCTGATCAGGTGCTTGAGGCGAGTTGGACTCGCGAGCTGACAATGCGCCCGACCGAGGATGGGCAGCATCTGATTTCGCTCGTCGGCGGCGCCGAGACCAGGTTTACGGAGTTCGGCGTTTTGTCGGCGGATCAAATCAATATCTGGCTGACGGAAGTGCCGAAACCGGCCTGCGCCGTTGGCAACGTCAAGTAACTCCCTGCCGGCCACGCCCGTTCGCATGCTCGCGGAGCGCAACGTTCGCTTCAAATCCACTCAATTGACTGGAACGACTCAGCGGCTGGATGTTGCTTTTGGCAACAACAAAGGCCACGAAGTAATACCTTTATCGACTCATACCGCCCCGCCGGTGCGCCACCCCAGCACGCAGCCTGCGTCCGCTCCGGCCGCCGTAATTCGCGCCGCGCGCCGGTGGCGCCGATCGGCCGCGCAGCGGTTGGACGCGAACAAGCCCAACGGACCGTTTGGATTGTCTGGCGATAAATCGCGGTTCGATCTCCAAGGACAATCGATCGAAGTACGTCTCACCAATGTGGGGCTTCCGCAAGATGCGGCCGCCGAACAATTTGTTCTCGACGAAGCGACGGTTGACGGAGCGGTCCGCATGGTCGAAATCCCATCCCCATCGTCCGATGCTGATTCCAAGCCGGCGGCCCCGCCGGTCGTCATGAACGGCGAACGGCTCGAAATCAAAAACGCCCGCGTCGAAACCAAAGCTCACATGATTATCAAGGGAATGCCCGCGCAAGTTTCCGCCCGCGGCATGGAGCTGATCGGTCGGCAAATTCAGCTTGATCGCGCGGCCAATCGACTTTGGATCGATGGCGCTGGCCGCGCCGTGCTGCCCGCGCGCACCGTCGCCGCACAATCTCCAGCTACGGCCGCGGTTGCGACAAGCCAGTCCACGCTTTCACCCGGAGGCCTCGGCAACGCGCCGGTGTCAATCGACTTCGTCGATGGCATGGTGTTCGACGGAAAAACGGCACGCTTCAAACGGGACGTCGCCGCCACGAGCGTCGTCCATCGCATTGTCGCCGGCCAGAGTGCGCCGCGAACCGAGTCGCGCCGACTGAACACGCAGGAGATCGTTGTAACTCTGCACCGTGCAATCGATTTCGCCAGCGAACAATCCGACCAGCAAACGGAAGTCGAGCGCATCACCTGCCTCGGCGGCGTGCTCATGGAAAGTCGCACCAGCGATCATCACGGCGTGGTGAGCGTCGAGACGTTGCAAACCCGCGATTTGGAGATGCTTCAATCGACCGGCGACCTGCGAGCCGCCGGTCCAGGGCGGCTCGAGAGCACCCGGCTATCTTCGGCCAGTCCGCTCTCCGCGCACCTACCGGGTGCGGCCAACAATCGGCAGCCACAGAACCCAAACCAGCTTGTTTATGTTCGCGTGGACTTTGCCCGCGAGGTAACCGGCAACAACCAGCGCGGCCAAATCATTCTGCACGAGGATGTCCAGGGCATTTACGGTCCAGTCCAGCGCTGGGGCGAAAAGCATTCGCTGGAAAGCCTCGAAGAACTCGGAGAGGGATGCGTTACATTCTCAAGCGATCAACTCACCGCCAACAACGCGCCCGGCCCAGCGGGCGGCACGGACACTATGGAATTACAGGCCACCGGCAACGCGGAGTTTCAAGGCCAGCTTTTCCTCGCGCAAGGGGACCGAGTGTCCTACGTGGACGCGAAGAAGCAGCTTTCGATCGAAGGAGACGGTCGGTCGCCCGCGAAGATTTTTTATCGGCAGCGTAAAGGCGGACCGCAAACCGACGCTACGGCGAGCAAGATTACCTGTTGGCTCGAGGAAAATCGCATCGATCGCATTGACGTGAACGACTCCAACAGAATCAACCTCGCTCAATAATCCGTCGCGTCATGCCTGTTCAGACGACGCGCCGCCGTTCCTTCTCCAGTCGCTCCGCGAGAAAACCAACCGCGCGCACCGCCATCGCGTTGTAATACTCAAAGCCGTGCCCACCGGCCGTCGTTTCCAAATCGTACTCGTGCGGAATTCCCAACGCCGCCAGCTTCATCCGCAGCCGGTCCGCGCTCTCGTGCCAGCGATAATCGTTCGGGTCGCAGCAGAACCACAGATTCCGCGGCCAATTCAGCGGATGAACGTGCAGCGTCGCCGTGTCCTGCCGTACCGCCTCGGCGTCGGCGTACATCTGAGGCAGCGTTTCGTCCCCTTCGTTCCAGCGAAGGTGATAGTCGATCGCCGGCGAGATCGCCGCCACCACCGGAAACTTACCCGGGTGCTTGAAGGCCAGCCGCAGCACCCTTGTCCCCCCATGCTTGTTCCCAATAGGCCGATTCGTGGCGGTTCCGTGCCCCACCGATCGCGCACGTACGGCAGAACGTTGTCTAGAATGTGCCGCTCGGCGGTAAGTTTCGGGTCAAACTCGGGACAGATCTTGTCGGTCCACCAGCTTCGAGCTGCAAAAGGCGCGATCACCGGCAGCCGATGCCGCTCGAATTCGGTTTCAAACACCGGTTGGTCCACCAACCGATTCAAGTGCACGCCATGCAGGTAAACGAGGACAAATCCATGCTCACTCGCTGTGCTCGGCTCGAACACATCGCAACGATGACCGGCAAGTAGTACGTCAGACCAGGACATGGACTCTTTCCGCCGAGTTCCTTCGCAACTATTCCGGCTGCTCAAGGCGATAACTGGCGTCGAGCAGATCCATCGGATGGTACAGCGGCATCCGCTGTCCCTGCACGCGAGCTTCGCGCGCGATCTGCAACAGACAGCCGGCGTTTGCCGTCACAACTGCCGCGGCGCCTGTGCTCAAAATGTTCGCCATCTTTCGACGGCTCAGACGCCCAGCCATCTCGGGCTCGGTAAGGTTGTAGGTTCCGGCCGCACCGCAGCACAACTCGCTCTCCGGCAATTCACGCAGCGTCAATCCAGGAATCGCCGAGAGCAGCCGCCGCGGCGCTTCGCGGATTTTCTGCGCATGCGCCAAATGGCATGCGTCGTGATACGTGGCGACCAGATCAATGCGACCCGGCGGCGTCACAAGGCCAAGCTCATCAAGAAACTCGTGTATGTCGCGGACCTTTCGCGCAAGTGCGTCGCGTTGCGGTTGATCATCGTCGCGCCAGTGATGCCCATAATCCTTGAGCATCGCTCCGCAGCCTGCGACATTGGCGATCACCGCGTCCACGTCGTGCGCCGCAAATGCCGCGACGTTCTGATTTGCGAAAGCCCGCGCCGGCTCTGCGCTGCCCGAATGAAAATGGATCGCGCCGCAACATGCCTGATCGGCCGGCGTCAGCACGTCACAGCCGTTCTGTTGCAGTACGCGCGCCGTCGCCCAGTTGGTGTGGTGAAACAATGCGTCGCCGACGCAGCCCGTGAATAGCGCCACCCGCGCCCGTCGCTTGCCGATGGCGGGAAGCACCGCCGGTAGCGGCCGCTCGCGCCGGCGCGGCGGCGGCAGCATGCGGACTAGCTGCCGCACGCGTGGAGGTAACAGGTTCACCAACCGCGTCTTTTCCAACAGAGTCATCAATCCCAGTCGCTGCGCCAGCCGCGCCGGAGCCAGCAACTTGCGCATTCGCCGCGGATACGGAAACACCCCGAATAGAATCCAGCGGTGAAACCAATCGTCACTCTTGCGCGGACTGCCCTCGGTATGCTCCATCGCCACGCGGAACGGCTCGATCAGCTTTCCGTATTGCACGCCCGAAGGGCAGGCTGTTTCGCACGCGCGGCAGTCGAGGCACAATTCCAGATGCCGGCGAACGTCAGGCGTAAGCGCCAAACGGCCATCGGTCACCGAGCGCATGAGGTAAATCCGCCCGCGGGGGCCGTCGTTCTCATCCCCCAGCTCTGCATACGTCGGGCACGACGCGGTGCACAACCCGCAGTGAACGCAATCCAGAAACAGCTCGTAGTCAATCCCCGCACCCGGATTAGCGCCGGCGCCGATGCCATCCCACGGCCGGTGGAACTTACTGTCACCAGATTGGGTGTACCCGCATGCTGTGTCGTGTTGGCCGCGGGAAGCCGGTCGCCGGCGGGCGCTGCCGTGGAACGATTAGTATGTACCAGGGGCGCTGCGGACGGCGGCGGCGGTACGTTCGGCGGTGCGTCCGTATCAGCGGCGTTCATTGCGAAACGACAAAGCGGCCCGGATTGAACAGGCCTTTGGGATCGAATTGACGTTTGACTTGTCCCATCAGCATAGCAGAGTCGCCTAGATAGCCCCAAACCGCCTGATGGGTCAGATCGGCGCGATTCGCCGCGCGCAGCACGACGCAGCTTCCCCCAAGCCGCTGCGCCGCCGGCTGGAACAATCCGATCAACGTTGTAGAGATGTCAGCCGCCGAAAACTCGTCGAATTTTACAATCGCGACGCCGTTGCCCGCGTGTGCTTGAATCGCGCTCTTTGGATCAAATGCGAGCACGAGATTGAGCATCTCGACGAGGTGGCTCGGCGGCACGCTGAGTTTCAGGACAATCGCGGGCGATCGCACTGCACCGCTTGTGATTGATGTCGCGAAAATCGGCCAGTCGGCGCCAGAGCGCCTCTACTTCGGCTTGCGCGACTTCGCGAATTTCCGGCGAATGAGCGCCGCCATCGTCAAAAAGTAATCGCCATTCATTGATCACCGTCGGCGTCAGCCATCGAACCTCGGTCTCCATCCCCTCCAGACCAGCGATCAGATAACCCAATTCGCCCGGGCGAAGGTCGCCCAGCGCCGGATCGTTTTGCCACGGCGCGCCCAACAAGAGCTCGATCGCCGCCGGTGTAGCCCTCGAACGCACCAAGGCGGCAAGCACTCTCTCGGCCTGTTCGAGCGACACGACTGGCGCCACCACGAACGTCGAAATGTCCGGCAGCGGACGAACCTTGAGCGTGACTTGGGTAATCACCGCCAAAGTGCCTGCCGATCCGGTGAGCAGTTTACAGAAATCGTAACCCGCCACGTTCTTGACCACGCGGCCGCCCGCCTTAAACGCAATGCCGTGACCGTCCACGGCACTGATTCCTATCACGTAATCGCGCAGCGTTCCATTGCCGAACCGCCGCGCCCCGCTGGCGTTCATGGCAACCATGCCGCCCAGCGTCGCCGTCTCCGGTATTGGGCAATCCACGGGCAACCGCTGCCGCTCGCCGGCCAAAAGCGCTTGGAGCTCGGCAACGCGAACTCCCGCCTCGACCGTCACGGTCATGTCGCGCGCCGGATAATCAATCACGCGACCAAGGACCGTCGTGACCAATCCGACGCCCGGCCGTTTTGCGGGCAGGCCCCAATCGAGCGATGTTCCTCCGCCAAGCGTGTAGATCGCGGTATCCGATTCGAAACACTCGCGCACCACGTCAATCGCAGCCGCAACATCCATCGGCGTGCGCGTCTCGGTCAACGGCAGCTCATTCAAAACGGTTGTCATAGCGCCGCTCGCCGTCCCGGATGCTTTTGCTCCATTCCGCAGGCGCCAGCGATCGGAAGCATCTTTGCCGGGCTCAGATTTCCCCTGGGATTAAATGCCATGCGAAATCGTTCCATGACCGCCAGGTCGTCCGCGCTGAACATCTTGGCCATGAAGGCAATCTTCTCGACGCCGATGCCGTGCTCGCCGGTCACGCTCCCGCCGCAGGCAAGACATTCATCGAGTATCTCCTCGCTCGCTCGCAGCACGCGGCCGACTTGCTCGCTGTCGCGCTCGTCGAACAGCAAAATCGGATGGATGTTGCCGTCCCCTGCATGAAAGACATTCACGATCCGCACGCCATACTTGCTGCCGATCTCCGTAATTCGCCGAAGCATGTGCGGCAACTTCGTGCGCGGCACCACGCCGTCTTGCGTGCAATAACTAGGCGCCAATCGGCCGACTGCGCCAAACGCCTGCTTCCTCGCCTTCCAGAGCAGTGCTCGCTCCTTGGCGTCGTTCGCGTGCCGAATCTCTCGGGCGCCGCATTGTCGGCACAACGACTCGATTTGGTCGCGCTGGACATCCAGCCCCGCCTCCAGCCCATCGACTTCGATCAGCAGGATCGCCTGTGCGTCGAGCGGAAATCCGAGATGATATGCCTGCTCCACACCGACCAGTATCCCCTGGTCCATCATCTCCAGCGCCGCCGGAATGATCCCCGCGCCGATGATCTCGCTGATCGAGTTGGTGGCGTCGTCCACCGAATCGTAAATGGCCAGCATCGTGCGCCAACCCTGCGGATCGCGCGTCAGCCGCACCCACACTTTCGTCACGATGGCCAGCGTCCCTTCGCTGCCGACGAGTGACGCCCACAAGATCCAGGCCCGGGCAATCCTCGCTTGGTCCGCCGAGCCGCATGATTCGCCCGTCAGCCATCACCGCCTCAAGCCCGAGCACATGGTTCACCGTGACGCCGTACTTGAGCGTGTGCGGGCCGCCGGAGTTGGTGGCCACGTTTCCGCCGATCGTGCACGCCCCCTGGCTCGACGGGTCGGGCGCGTAGTGAAAGCCGGTCCCTTTCAGCGCCTGATTGAGCCAGGCATTGACCACGCCGGGTTGCACGACCGCGTAGCGGTCGCGAAGGTTGATCTCCTCGATCGCCTTCATCCGCGTCAGAACGAGCATCAACCCGCCGCCAACCGGCAGGCACCCGCCGGCCAGGCTCGTGCCCGCGCCGCGCGGCACGATCGGAATGTCGAACTCATTGGCGACTCGAACGCACCGAGCCACTTCGTCGGTCGTTCGCGGGAACGCAACGACGTCGGGCGAGTTCTTTTCGATGACAAAGCCGTCGCACTCGTAAACGACCAGCTCCGCGTGGTTGGATAACACGCCATCCGCGCCGACGATTCGCGCAACTTCTCGGCAAGCTCGCTGAACGTGGAGGATTCGATGATCGCCATTCAGCGCAGAATAGCAGACGGCACGCTGTATGGCATCCCCTTAGAGAAGCGACGATCAGACGGCCGATCCGTCAGATACGAACCGGGAAGCGGGCCTCGTAGGCCAGGCCTTCGAGCAGCGTCTTGGCCGGTGCGTAATCGTTACCCGAATACTCTTTGATATTGGCTCTCAGTTCCGCCAGCAGCGCCTCGCAGGTCGCCTCGATTTCGCGATACGTGCTCGCGCCGATGTTGCCGTGCCTCGCGGCACGTTCCGCAAACAGCGCCTCGAGTCGCTTCATATCTTCCTCGTAGCGAGGGTCGCGCATGATGATCGGCCAATTGATTTGTCCGGTAATCGGGTCGAGCTTGCTCGCGGTTGGCCGCTTCGGCGCCGCATCTGCCGCGATCCGATAAAGCTGGTCCTGCGAGAGCGATCCGCTGCTTTCCGCCGCCCGCGCCTCTCGATTCGATCGTCGCATTTCAAAGTAAGTGTTCGTGTATGTCAGGTGATTGTCGATGTTTTTCTTCCGCGCATCCTCGTAGTTCTTGGCCGCCTCGGAGTTCATCAGGTTCGCCTGTCCCGCGGAGCTGATGATGTCCGACATGCCGCGCATAGCTCTCGCCGGCCGTCGAGGCCCGGCTTTCGTAATACGGGGGCGCGTACGGGTATTGAGCCATCGCAGCTCCAACAATAGCCACCAATGCCGACGCATAAATTGCAGTTTTCATTGGGCTTTCCTCGCTCGTTTAGCTAACACGCACCCCAATTCCCATAGACTTTAATTTGGAGAAGCCGCGGAATTGAGGCGATGCGGGTTTCCGTATTATAATAACCACTCTCCCGGCATTATCCAGCCGGGGCACCGACTTTCACAATCGCCTTCTCGCCCGTCCTTGGGAGACTGTTGCCATGCGCCTTGCCGCCGCCATTTTCGCGTTGTGCGTATTCTCCGCCGCCAGTTCATGGGGCTGGGCGCAAGCCGTCAAACAAAAGGCGCCGCCACCACCGGCGAAAGCGTCAAAAAATGCACCGGCTACGTCGCAGCCGCGCTCCGATGCAAAGAGCAACGCTGCAACCGCGCCGGTCGCACAACAGCCTTCCGTCGAGCAACTTGCCCGGCAACTTGCCTCAAACGATGCGAAGGCGCGACACGCCGCCGCCGACGAGCTGGCCGACCTCGGCCGCCGCGCAGCAGCAGCGACGCCCGCGCTGGCCAAGGCGCTGGCCAGCGAAGATGCCGACACACGCTGGCGAGCCGCACGCGCCATTGGCGAAGTCGGCGCCGGCGCGGCTAGTGCTGCCGAAGCACTCGCTGGAAAACTTGCCGATCGCGAACCGCTGGTCCGTGCGCATGCCGCACGAGCACTCGGGCTGATCGGCGCTGCCGAGAGCAAAACCGCGGTGCCCAAGCTGGTCGAAGCTTCCGCCGATGAAGATGCACGAGTTCGGCGCGCTGCCATCGGCGCCTTGATTCGCCTCAACGCCGACCGTCAGGTCGTGGTTCCACTCTTCCGTAAAGCGCTCGAGGATGCCGAGCCGAGTGTACTGATGCCGGCGCTGCATCAGTTGACCGAAATGGGCGATCAGGCGGTGCCGCTGTTGGAGGAAGCGCTCAAGAGCGAGAAAGCCCGCTATTGGGCGCTATTGGCATTGTCAGAGCTTGGCCCCAAAGCGTCCGCCGCGGCCGATGGCATTACCGCAGCCCTTACTGACGAAAGGCCGGAAGTCCGCATGCAGGCCGCGATGGCGCTGGGCGCGATCGGCGCAGACGCCAAAGCCGCTGTGCCGGCGCTAACGAAGTCGCTCGACGATGAGCAGCCTAGCGTACGTTACGGCGCTGCCTATGCGCTGGGTAAGGTCGCCGACAAGCGCGCGTACAACGGGGCTGGAGAAGTCCGCCAAAAGCGACGACGAGATGCTGTCGATGATCAGCAACTGGGCAATCGCCCAGATGAATCCCAACGATGCCGCCATCGTGCGCCGCGCTGCCGAAGCGATCATCAAAGCGCTGGAAAGCAAGAACCCACACGTCCGAGCTGGCGCTATCCGCGCGCTGGTCGAGCTGAAGGCCCCTTCGGAGTTGACTGCCCCGGCGTTCGAGCGCGCCATCGGCGATCTCGATCCGTCGGTCGTGGCCAACACCATGGATGCACTCGTCGCGCAGGCGCACAGAGCGGTTCCCCGCGTGGCCAATGGCCTGAAAAGTCCGAAGCTCCGCGCGTATGCCGCGCAGTGCTCCAGCGAATCGGGCCTGATTCCGCGGCGGCCGTGCCGCAGTTGGTCGAGGCGCTGAAGACCGCTGACGATCCCGCGTTCCGCCGCGAGGTCAACTTTGCACTGGCGGCGATCGGACCGGCGGCCGCGCCGGCGGTGCCCGAGCTTGCGAAGACATTCGACGACGATTCACTGGCGATTGCGCAGCCCAGCGCCGCTTATGCACTTGGCAAGATTGGTCCGGCCTCAAAGGCGGCAGCGCCGGCGGTCGGAAAGATCGTTCTCTCAACAAGGGAGCCGTTGCATCGGTTGGCGGCCGTTTTCGCACTTCGCCAGATTAACCCCGATGATCCGTCGATCAAGCAGGTGGCGGCGCCCTTGGCGCTCGAAGGCTTGGCCAGCGATCGTGAGTTGGTCCGCTTGGAATCGGCCAAGATGCTAGGCGAGATCGGTGTCGCCGCGCCGGGCGCCGTTGAGGCGCTCAAGAAGGCGGCCGACGACGAGAGCGGCGCGGTTCGCGAGGCAGCAGCCGCTGCACTGAAAAAGTTGCAGGCCGCGCGTCAATAGCGGTCGCACGGTTTGTATTCACTCTTCGTCGCTGGTTTTGCGCAATCGCCGCCCTAAGTGTTCTTCGACCGCTTCGACTTTCTTTGCCAGGCGACCGGTGTGGCCCGGTCGATAGTCGAGCTTGGCCGCGCAGGTGACGCGCGGGCAATCGGTTGCGACCGCTTCCATGCATCGGCGCATCACGGCGAGCACCTGGTCCAGCTCACCGTCGACGAGCGTGCCCATCGCATGAAGCTGGTAGTCCAGGCCGCTCTGTTCGACGATTTCCAGGCATCGCGCGACGTACTTGCTTACGCTTTCGCCGACGCCGAGCGGCGTGATGCTGAATTCAAGGATAACCATTAGGGCGCTCCTCCCAAAAAGAGTGTTTGGTGTACTTCGGATGTTATATCCTGCGAGTTTACAGCCCTTTTGCGAGGGTCAAACCGGCCTTTGTCTATTCGGCCGCTGGCATTACCATTTCACGCTTGCGCATTTGCGCATTCAGTTCGCTAGCATCTTGCCGGCGATTCGTTAGCGTCTCATCTGCCGCTCGGTTTTCCAACGATAGCCCATGCACGGTCCACGCATAGTTTTCGCGCTGGCGGTTGTTGCGGCGATAGTGCGCGCGGCGGCAGGTCAATCGACTTTGACGCCGGTCGAGCAAGCCCCCTATGCCACTTTCGACATGACCGATCAGGTTGTGCACTGAGCAACCCGAGCGGGCCGATCCAGTTCACCGTAGTACCTCAGTCGGTGCCGGCCGGCGTGCCCGTTTATGGTGCGCCCGCAGGCGTGCAATTCGGCGAGCCCTGGTCGTGGCAGCTATTACCCGAGGGGCTGATTTATCGGTCGTACCTGGCCGGCGTGCGCGAGCCGCGGCTTTCGATCGTTCCATTTTACGAGTTCGACCGCGATGCGTGGCTGATCGACGCCACGATTGGCGCACGCGTTGGGCTGTTGCGTTACGGCAACGAGGCCGACATCCGGCCCGAAGGGTTTCAGCTCGACCTGGAGACGGCGGCGTTTCCGCGGCTAGACCCGGACTCGGAAATGGACTTGGTGGCGACCGACTTCCGCGTGGGCGTGCCGCTCACGTGGGGCAACGACTTGTATCAGGTGAAGCTCGCGTACTATCACCTCAGCTCGCACATCGCCGATGAGTTTCTGCTCGTGGACCCGGCGTTTCCGCGGCTCAACTACAGCCGCGACGCGATCGTGCTCGGCCACTCGGTCTACCCGACGCGCGATCTGCGTTTTTACGGCGAGGTGGGCTATGCGTATTACACCGACGGCGGCAGCGAGCCTTGGGAGTTTCAGGTCGGCATCGACTATAGCCCGCTTGTTACTCAAGGGCGCGCGGTGCCCCGTTTGTCGCGCTCAACGGCCACCTGCGGGAAGAAGTCAACTTTGGCGGCAACTTCGTGTTCGAGGCCGGCTGGCAATGGCGCGGGAAGTATACCGAGCGGCTACTGCGCCTGGGAGTGCATTACCTGACCGGCCCCAGCCCGCAGTATCAGTTCTTCGCCGACAGCGAGGAGCAGTTGGGAGTTGGGCTGTGGTACGACTTCTGATGCGCGTCACTTGGTGACGTGGCTCTCTTCGTCTAGCCCGGGCATCGCCACGTCCTTGCTGCGCGAGCCGCCGCGGCAGACGACGATCAGACCAAGCGCAATGCAGAGGATCACCAGGAAGTACGGCATGATGTAATCCTTCTGCGCCTCGGGCTCGGCCTTTTTGCGCTGCGCGAGCACGACCGCCGCATGGCCCCAAAAAGCCAGCGTGAGCATGGTCGAGAGCAGCCAGTGCCATATTCGCCGCGCACGCAAGTTCATAATCATGGCACTCCAGAATCGATCACCAGGTCACCAGACACGAGGTCACCAGACACTTCCTTTCACGCGATTGTACTTGCGAGCGAGCCTGCCGGAAACGGCACGTCGATCGGCCGTGCCGGACGCAGTAGGTCATCGAGCGGCACCGCGATCTCGCGAAAGCGACTGATCGGCAGCGCCACCGTGTCCCACCGCGACGAGATTGGCCGCGCGAAGCAGGCGTAGTCGTGCAGGCGGACGCCGACGAATCCATACAACCGCCCACGGTGCTCAAATAGCTGATTCTCGGGCAGCGGCGAACGGTCACCCGCGATCAGGTAGGCGAACGCGAACAGCCCGGCGAACCGCGGCCCAAACATCCGCTCCCACGCGGCCAGGCCGCGAAGGTCGTCGCGCGTGGACCAGTTCTTCCAGTATTGCCGCTGCTCGCCGCCGGCCGGAAAACGGCGACCTTTTACATCGACAAGCCACGACGGCTCGTCGTCCTGCGAGACGATGAAGTCCAGGTTCTTTACGCTTTCGGCCGCCAGCAGGCTGCGGCGCGTTTCGTCGATGGCCACGTACGGAATCCGCCGCGCGAGCAGATATGCCTCGAACGCCGCCTCGTAGTGGTTGTCTCGCTTCGCCATGTTACGAACCTTCGTAGTTCATCGCTGCATCAGCATGCCTCGAATGGTCTCGACGAGCGGTCCAACACCGCCGGACAACGGTACGGTCTGGCTCTCTCCCGTGCCCAGGTTCTTTAGCTGCACACTCTGCGAGCCGAACTCCTGCTCGCCGGCGATGATCGCCACGCGAAAGCCGCGGCGGTCGGCGTACTTCAGTTGCTGGCCGAGCTTTTTTGGCTCCGGATAGACCTCGACGCCAAGGCCCGCCGCGCGCAGTTGCCGGCCAGCCGCAGGTAATCGTGCAGGCGGCCCGCGTCGAAGTACGGCGATGAACACCTCGGCGGGCGTGCTGACTTTCGGCACCATCCCCAGCTCTTCCATCGCCGCCAGCAGGCGGTCGAGCCCGAGCGACGCGCCGATGCCCGGCAGTTGTTGCGACGTATACAAGCTCGGCCAGGTTGTCGTAACGCCCGCCGGAGCAAACGCTGCCGATGCCGGGCAAGTCGCCGAGAAACGTCTCGAAGATCGTGCCGGTGTAATAGTCGAGTCCGCGCGCGATCGAGACGTCGAGCCGCAGCCGCTCATCCGAAACGCCGGCGGCTTTCGCAGCATTTAGCAAGTCCGCCAGTCGGCCACGCCCGGTTGCCCCGCTTCGCTGCCGGCGACCAGCGGGTCGAGCTGCCGCAGCACCTCGTCGTTGCTACCCTCGAGCTCCGCCAGCCGCAGCACCTCGCCGGCCTGCTGCGCCGATCGCGCCGGCGACGTTTCCGTCATTTCCGCGGCCACCTCCTCGCGGCCGGCCTTGCCGAGCTTGTCGAGCGCTCGCAGGATCGGCCACCGACCTGTTCGGCCAGGTCCAAGCTTCTCCAACAGGCCGTTGAGCACCATCCGGTTGTTGACGCGAATCTGAAACTTCTCGAAACCGATGGCCCGCATCAGGTCGTGGATCACCAGCGCCGTCTCGATGTCGGCCGCGACCGACAGCGTGCCGATCGTGTCGAAGTCGCACTGCATGAACTCGCGATAGCGGCCCGCGCTGCGTGTTCTCGCCGCGCCACACGGTGGCGATGTGATATCGCTTGAACGGCGTGCCCAACTCGTTGGCATGCTGCGCGACGAACCGCGCCAGCGGGACCGTCAGGTCAAACCGCATGCCGACGTCGCGTCCGCCATGATCCTGGAAACGGTAAAGCTGCTTGTCGGTCTCGTCGCTCCCTTTGCCGGAGAGAATTTCGAGGTACTCCAGCGCGGGCGTGTCGATCGGGCTGAAGCCGTACGAGCGATACACGCGCCGCGCGGTCTCGATCAGCCGCTCGCGCGGAATCATCGCCTCGGGCAGATAATCGCGAAAGCCTTTCAGCGTGCGAGGTTCGATGCGATTGACAAGCGGGGCTCCTCTGCAAAGAACCGGCAACAGCGGCGGCGGTTCGCTGCGGATGTTGCCCTTGGTCGGGCCCAACACGGCCTCGGTATATTCGGCGACCTGCTCGGCGGTCTCGAAGTACTGGTCGTACACCCAATCGTCCTCGTACTCGCAGTTGTGCGTCGAGTATTCGCGGCACACCTGTGGCCGAGTGGCGTAAATCCCGCAGCGGTTGTCCTCCTGCAAGTGCTTGCACTTGGTGTGGACCAGCAAGTACCAGGTGCCGTCCTCCGTGAACGCCGCCGCGGAATCGTGCAACAGAAACCAGCGGATGTATTCAAAGTCCTCCAACTCATCCGGTTCGTCGATCGGCAGCGCAAAATATCGGCAACACTTGGCCGTGCAATGGTCGCACAGCACGCTCCCCTCCGGTATTTCTTCGCGCCGCAGTTTCTTCGGTTGTGAAAACGCCATACTCGCCGATGCCTCGATTGCTTGCACATGCCCACAGCCACACCACCAGCGTCGTAGGTTAGCAGATGCTGTGGCCGCATGGCTAGCAGGCTGCCAACACGCCGCGCATTGGTCGAGCGACGACAAAACCGCTAAGCTGACTCGATCGTATGCTGGGCGCACTTTCAACTCACTTGGTTCATGAAACCCATCGTCGCCTTGCGTCATGTGCCCCACGAGGGGTTGGGCCTATTGGAAGGCGTTTTCCGCGAACAGGGCCTGGTCTATCGCGTCCTCGATCTGCCGCAAGATGCGCCGCGATCGTTCAACCCCGATCAGCTCGCGGGGCTGGTCGTGCTCGGCGGCCCGATGAACGTGGACCAGACCGACCGATTTCCGTATCTCGCCGACGAAGTGCAATGGATCCGGCAAGCGGTGGCCGCGGACCTGCCGGTGCTTGGGATCTGCCTTGGCTCGCAGCTTCTGGCAAAGGCGCTCGGCGGCCGTGTTTACGCTAACGCGGTGAAGGAGATCGGCTGGTATCCGATCGAGTTCGCGCCGGATGCCGCCAGCGACTTATTGTTCAGCGATGCCGCGAGAATCGAAACGGTCTTCCAATGGCACGGCGACACGTTTGACCTGCCCGACGGCGCAACCCTTTTTGCCACCGCCCCCGCCTGCCGCCACCAGGCGTTCCGGCACGGCGCACTCGCCTATGGCCTACAATTCCATATCGAAGTAACGGCCGAGATCATCGCCGACTGGCTGCACGAGCCGGGTAACTGCGGCGAGCTGGCGGGCCTCGACTACATCGATCCCGAACAGATCCGCCGCCAGACGCCTGAGAAACTGCCGGCCATGCAGGCGCTCGGCCGCACGAGTGCTCGGCCGCTGGGCGCAGACCTTGTGCCGCACTCCGGCTGCATCCGTACTAATCTCTACTGGTCGCCTCCGATCTAACCCTGCACCCCGAATCCCTCCCGCATGCAGGTCACCATCTCCGCCGTCGGCCCCGACAATCGCGGCCTCGCCGATCCGATCATCCATTACGTGACGGGGCAGGGGGCGAACATCGCCGAGATCCAGATGTACGATCACGACGAGGAGTGCCTGTTCGCCATGCTGCTGCGGATCGAGCTGCCGCGCGAGCGATATGACGAGCTGCGCACGGCGATGCACGCGATCGGCCGCGACAAGGACCTCTCGATCCGCGTCTGGTCGCCCGAAGCTGCGCGCGAGCAAGCCGCGGCTGGCGATCTGCGCGACGCTGCGGCCCGAAACGCCGCTGGCCCTGTTGCGAGCGATTCGCGACGGCCGCATCCAGGCCGAGGCCGGCGGTGATGATCGGCAACCGCCCCACCTGCCGCTCGATCGCCGAGCAGTTCGAGCGTGCCGTGGCACAACGATCGGCGACGAGATCGGCAGCGCCAACGACGACGACCTGGTCGCGCTGCTCGACCAAGTACGACGTCGACTACGTGGTCCTCGCCCGCTACATGCGCGTGCTGCTCGCGCGGCCGCCTGCTGGAAGTACGCCGGCGGGCGGATCATCAACCTGCACCACGGCCTGCTGCCGAGCTTTCCCGGCATGCGGCCGTATCACGACGCCTATGCCAGCCGCATGCTCACCTACGGCGCGACCTGCCACTTCATCGTGCCCGAGCTCGACGCCGGCAACCAGATCATCTACCAATCGACGTTCACCGTGCCGCCGGGCATGAAGCTCGAGGAGATCATCCGCCGCGGCCAGGAAGACAACGAGCCGCACTGCCTGGTCGAAGGCGTCCGCCGCGTCGTCGATCGCGAAGTGCAGCTGCACTTCCACCGCGTGATCGCGGGCAAGTAGGCCGCTTCTGCTTCACTTCTTCCGCATCGTTACGTGATATCGCAGCTTGCTCTGGGACAGCGGATCATCGGGCAGTTCGCTGACGAGCGTCGCTGTGTCGGCGTCGAGGCGATAGTCAAACGGCTTACCGGTACCGGGGTCGTCCGGGACGGGAACGTCGGTCACGTCGCTGAGCTTGTAGGGCAGTTGGCCGTCATGAGCCGCGGCATGGACCCGCAAGGCCTCGATCACGCGCAACGCCGCTATGTTGCGCCCCAGCAGGTTCTGCCTTGCTAACACACGGTCGAGTGCTGCGAGAAGAATGCGGCCCGGCAGATGTGCCTCGGAAATCGGTCCTTCGCGCAATCGTTTAGCGGCCGCCTCCATCACAGGCCGCGCTTGTGCGTAAGGCAGGTACGTCGCCTTGTGCCAGTCGTCGCGGTCCTCGTGACTTGTCCCGGCGATGTACATCAACAACACCTGCGCCGCCGGCATCTTCTCGACTTTGTCGGCTGCCAGGCCTTTCGTGCGTGCCACGTATTCGCGAGCGGTCGCTAGGTCGGGTGAATTTGTGGCCGGATCGTCCGGGCCGCAATCCTTGGGATACCACTCCGGGTGTGCCAGTTTGCCCTTCCCATCTCGATCCACACGCCGCAACTCCGTTCGAAACTGCCTTAAGATGCCGTCCCATTGCTCGGCTGTACGCTGCGCGGTCGAGATCCACCAACCCCGGAAACTGTTTGTCGATTGTTTGATATTCAAACGCCAGCCCAGCTTGTAGATCGACGAGCGGCTGCGGCAAAGCAGTCAGCGCCCAATACAGGTTGGGCGAGTCAGGTTGCTCGATCAAGTCCGCGACCGTGTCGGCAAATTGCGACGCCATGGCGATGGCGACAAGGCTGTGGATCAGCGTCGGCCCTTCGCCGACATGCCGGCTGAACGCGAAACCCGTCTCCAAATGATGGCATGCGGCCGCAAAATCCCCGTCCGCCACCGCCATTCGTGCTTTCAACACTAGCATCGGTTCATAGTTGCGCATCCAATTCACGTCGGGCAGCAACATCCCGATCGGGTTCGGCTCATCCAACGTGTAATCCCACTCGGCGGTGCGACGACAGGCGCCTAATTCGATCTGGCGGTAAAAGGGACCATGCGTGTCGAAGAACTTCCTGCGCTTCTTCGAGCGGGATTTCTTTCACTGCCAATTGATTCCATGCCTTCGGCGTTTCCATCAAGAATTTCCGCTCGGCCTCGCTCTGCTCGTGCGCCAGCCGCAGGTAAATGGGCACCGCGTTGCCGTGCGTAAGTTCAAAGCTCGGAGGGATCAAGCGGTACTCAAAGCGCCGGCGCCGGCTCGCCCTGCGGTGAAACGACGAGCGAACGATCGACAGCCCATGGCGATTCGGATTTCTCGGATGACTGCGATTTGCCTTGTGCCGAGAGGTCGCGCGTCAGGAGCAGAGCCAAGGCGAACGCTGTTGCAGGGAATATTCGGATCATCGGCGCGGACTCCAAAAGTTTGTAGTGCGAAAGATGCGAAATCAGTCGAGCAAGCCGCCCCATTGACCGGCCTGGAGAATCGCGCGTTCGGGAACCTCGGTCCCGACGGCGTCGGTTCTGGTCGGCTCCAGCGCAGCCAGGGAGTAGCTTGTGTCCATTTCCGCTCGGCGGCGCAGATGGAGATAATCGCGGGGCGACGGCGAATAAACGGGCTGGCTCGCGACGGAATCGGCAGGTGACTGTAGCGTGCTCGACGGAGGTGTAGGTTCACGAAGGTGACTGGCCAGTAACTGGCGCTCGAGCGCCTCCAATCGCGCCCAAGTACCAAGAACCGCGACAAGCGCAATGAGCAGTCCACACGACACGGGCCAAAACCGCTGTCCCCCTCCGTGCTCGACCGACGCTGCGCCGGCGGCAAACATCGCCGCATCGGGATCCAAACCCGAATCATTCGGCCGCCAACGCGCCAGGCGGCGCTCAAAATCGATCAGGTTGTCTTCGTCGCCGGGCTGGTGCTCGTCCATCGTTGAACCCTTTCTCGCAAAGTAGTGAGTGCCGCCAGGTATCTGCGATGTGCTGTCGGCAGCGAACATCCCACCAACTGGGCCACTTCCTCGAACGTCAGCCCGCCCCATAATCGAGCCACAACAACCTCGCGATCCTCCAGCGGCAGATCCGCCAAGAGCCGCGTCGCGTCCTGCCCGTCGAGCTGGCTATCGGCCGTGTCAAACCATGCCTCACGAACACGTGCGCGGTCCTCGCGGCGACGCCTTCGAGCGGCGCTGCGATATGCGGCCAACGCCCCATTGCGCACAACGCGGTACAACCACGGGAGCACTTGAGTTGGCGGCGCAGCTTGCTGCGCGAGCCGGACAAAGGCATCCTGCACCAGGTCCTCTCCGCCCGCGGTCCACTGCCGGGCGAACAGGCGCAGCGCTGGGGCATGCTCGCGGTACAGGCGGCCTAACTCCTCCGGCGTGATCCGCGGCATGTTCGGCCCCCGACGTTGCGGTCTACTTATATAGATGCCGTGCTCGCCATTTTTTCTCGCGGGGTCGGCAATATTCTTGTCGGTCCAATGCTTCAGTGTAGCCGTCCACTCGCCGCAATTCGCCGCGCGAGTTTCTTAACACACAAAATGTCGGTTGTGCTTGACTGTGGCGGGCTTGCGGTGCGCACGGCGGAGTGGTAGGTAATTGAGCGTCGGCGCCGGTCGCACGCGTCGGATTTCTTCTCTCTGGGCGGCGAGAATTGCTGAAAGCGTCAACCGTCTATTCTGACGGCCATTATTGACACACCCCCCTCGATTTACACCCATGACAGGAGCATAGGAGATGTCACGCACGATTCCTTGGCGTTACCGGATGCTGCTGGCGGTGACCGTGTTGGCCGGTGCGTTTCTTCCCGCCACCGCACAGTCGCAACCGCCTGCCGGCTCGGCCCCTAACAGCGTGACGGTGTTTCAAAATGTGCGCATCTTCGATGGTACGAGCGAGGAGCTCTCCGCGCCTTCGCACGTGTTGGTGCGCGGCAACAAGATCGAGAGGATATCCGCGCAACCGATCCCGGCCGACCGCCGCGCCGATACAGTGCTCATCGATGGCCGCGGCCGCACGCTGATGCCTGGGCTGATCGATATGCACTGGCACACCATGCTCGTCCGGCCTACGCCCGCGCAAACGCTGGCGTGGGACGTCGGCTACGCCAACCTGGTGGCGGGCGACGAGGCCAACGGACACTTTGCTGCGCGGGTTCACCACGGTTCGCGACCTGGGCGGCCCGTCGTTCGGGCTCAAGCGAGCCATCGACGAAGGAGTAGCCGCTGGTCCGCGAATTTATCCGTGCGGGGCCATGATTACGGTCACGAGCGGTCACGGCGATTTTCGCCAGTCGTTCGATGTGCCGCGCATCCCTGGCGGCCGGCTGACGCGCATGGAACAGCTCGGCGGCAGCATGGTCGCGGACAGTCCCGACGAGGTCCGGATGCGCGTCCGCGAACAGCTCATGTTGGGCGCAACGCAAATCAAGCTGACGGCGGGCGGAGGCGTGTCATCGCCACACAGCCCGTTGGACGCTTCGACGTTTACAGAGCAAGAGCTGCGCGCCGCTGTGGAAGCTGCCGAGAACTGGGGCACCTACGTCACCGTGCACGCCTACACGACTGCCTCAATCCAGCGTGCGATTGCGGCCGGAGTGAAATGCATCGAGCATGGGCATCTCATGGACGAACCGACCGCGAAGCTGATCGCCGAGCGGGGTATTTGGTTGAGCACGCAGCCGTTCCCTGATGAGTTCGCAAACGTGTTTCCTCCCGGTTCGACGGAGAGGGCCAAGGCGCTGGAGGTCATCGCCGGTACGGACATCACCTACCGGCTTGCCCGAGAGCACAAGCTCAAGATCGCATTCGGCACCGACGTCCTTTTCTCGCAGAAGCAGGCGCAGCGCCAAGGGGCCATGTTGGCCAGTCTGGCCCGCTGGTTCACCGCGCCGCAGACGCTCGTCATGGCGACCGGAACCAACGCCGAGCTACTGGCTCTCTCCGGGAAGCGCAACCCGTATCCCGGCAAGCTTGGCGTCGTGGAAGAAGGCGCGCTGGCCGACCTGCTCCTGGTCGAAGGCAACCCTCTGGAGAACATCGAGCTGATCGCCGACCCGGCCAAGAACCTTGTCGTCATCATGAAAGACGGAAAGATCTACAAGAACATTGCGAAGTAGGAGGATGCGTAACCAAGCCTGACGATCACGGAACACCCTGTTCTTCACGAGGGCGGCAATGGTAGTGCAAATTTAGGGGCCAAGTCCAAGTCTTCTCTCAACCTGTCAGGAGGAGTAATCGATGGCCGCCAACAAATGGATGATCGACCCGAAGGATGCGGTCATGCTCTTGATCGACCATCAGAGCGGGCTGTTCCAACTGGTACGGGACATGGACCAGCCGACGCTCCGCCACCACGTTGCGCGCTGGCAAAGGTGTCGCGACTCGCGAAGATTCCGACGTTCACCACGGCCTCGGTTCCCGACGGACCAAACGGTCCGCTCATCCCCGAGATCCACCAGTACAACCCCGAAGCGGTTTACATCGCCGCGAACAGGCCAGATCAATGCTTGGGACAATCCGGCTTGGGTCGAGGCGATCGAGAAGACCAAGCGTAAGACGCTACTGATCGCCGGCACGCTGACGAGCGTGTGCATGTCGTTTCCAACGCTCAGCGCCCGGTCGCCGGTTACAAGGTCTTCTGCATCATCGATGCATCCGGCAACTGGTCAACGATGGCAACCGACATCACGGCCGCGCATATCGCGCAGGCCGGCGCGATGCCGACCGACACCTACGCGGTGTTGGCCGAGCTGATGAGCACCTGGAATCGCCCGGACGCGATGGAGTTCGCGCAGGTGATGGTCGATCACATTGTTCCGCCGTATCGAGCGCTGATCGAAAGCTACGACAAGCGCAAAGGGTGCAGAAAGAGGGCCGTGAAACCAATCTCGAGCGGCTGGAAGGAGCGGCTCGACCCTGACCCGGACGTGAATCTGGACGATCCCACGCACGCCGGAACCGCCGCCCCTATAATGCGTTACATGTACTTTAGTACAGTTATCCGATCACTGCGCCTCGACCACCTCGCGGGGGCACATTAGGCCCTTCCCCACCATGCATTCGGCGTTTTGCACCTATCGAAACCACGCATATTTCCCAGGAAATACGCCGCCACCTCAATTCCGTGCTGAGTGGTTGTTCGTACCGCAAAAACCCCTGGTTTTCTCGACCCGTTCGCGCGAAAAGTACGCTCAGCGGCCAATTCGAGCGTATGCCGGGACGTGCGACAGAACTACCACTTCACTTCCATGCCGAGGCTCCAGCCGTGCATAAAGAAGTCCGTCTCGGTGAAGTTTCGCGCGGGCCGAGCCTCGCCCACCAGCAGGCCGTTGTCGAACTGCGTGGTGTTCACCGACGCGGTCGATCTGCTCACCGGCGCGGGTCACCGTATCGACGTACAGGAAGTTGTAACTGGAAATCAGCTTGACGTTCGGAAAGAGCTGGTAGTTCAAGCTCAGCGCGGCCTCCGGCAGAAGTGCGAACTCGTCGGCGAGTCACTGCCGATGTTCGACGGCTGCGTGAACAACCCGCCGGGCGTGACCGCGGTGGCCAGACCGTTGAAAGCCGTAGTCTGCCCTCGATCTCCAGTTCCTGGCGGATGTTGCCGAAGGCGAGCTTCGTGAGGATGCCGACCGACCACGGGCCGGAGGCCAGCTCGGTGTGCAGGCCGATTTCGCCGCCGTGGAACTGGTTCTCGGTGTCGAACTAGTCGATGATCGTGATCCGGCTGCCGGCGCCGAAACGGTCCGCCCACCGGCTCGATCATGCTGTTGATCGCGATGTCGTCGCCCAGATAGAAGAAGCGGTAGCCGCCAAGGAAAAACGTCCGCCAGCCGGCCTCGGGCAGCACCCAAACGACGCTCTTCATCAGCGCGCCGGCCGAGTGCACCTCGACGTCGCTGTCGTAGTCAAACGTGCCGTTCAGGTCGACCGGCACAGCGCCGGTGTTGACGGGCGGTCGACCCGCGGCAAATCCGGAAAGGCAAGGACCACCGCGTCTTCGACACCGGCCGTCGCATTGAAAAACGGCACCGCCAGGATGCCGCCGCCATTTGCCGGGTTGAACGACGAGGTCGCGGTCAGGTGCGTGCCGCCGGGTGTCAAAACCCATGTAGTTGAACTCGAAGCCGATGTATTCGGCGCCCATCGTCCAAAAGCCCAGCGCGGTGCGAAAGCCGTTCATCGGTGCGTCGTCGATCGCCTCGTCGCCAAACAGCACGCTCGTGCCCGGGCGGCCGAGAATGCCGGCGTCTTGTTGAAGCGTGCCGGCAGGGCTGGTGGTCAATAGAGCGGGCACTCGCGGACCCTTCGATTCCCAGTGCAGGTACTCCGCGCTCACGTAGCCGAGGCGGCAGCGGTTGGTGATCCAGTCGGCCGTGGTGTCTGCGCCCCAGCACCAGAGGTTCGGCCACCAGTGGCAGCCGTGAAACAAACCGCAGCAACCCAGCCCGCAGCCATTTCCGCAGTCGCCGCCTGCACCGCAATCACCACCCGCGCACGAACCGTCGCCGCAAGAACCATCGCTGCAAGAAGCGCCCGCGCCAGCGGTGCACGAACCGTTGGCACAGCCAGCGCAACCACTTGCGCCACCGCCCGCGTAGCCGCTGCCGTCGCTAGCGCCCGCGTAGCCGTAGTCGGATTGAGCTACCTGTGGAAAGGGGCTGCCGCCGTACATCATGTTTTCGGGAGTCGGCGCATAACCGGGATACGTGACCATCGGCTGCGCACGGATATCTGCCGCCTGGTACCATGTTCGGCATGCCTCCCTGCGGCGGCATGGGCGCGGCGCCCGTCATTTGGTTGTGTGCCGCCATCGAATAAGGCGAGTGGCCGGCTTGCTGCGCATACATCGCCGCCAGGTGGGGATGCATGCCTTGTGCTGCGCCAGCGCTGCGGCGTATTGCTGTGCCGCAATCTGCTGCTGCTGCGCCGTCTGCGCGTGCCGTGCATAGGCATGTCGCACTTCGCCGTCGTTCTCTTGGGCTTCTTCGTGCTCTGCGCGCGAGACCAGCGTCGGATCCTTGATCGGGAATTTGCTATATCCGTGCACCGTTTGGGCACGGACCTCGGCGGCCAGGGCCGACATTGCCAGCACGGCGAACATGGCGATGCGTTTCATCGTCGGAGCCTGTGAAGAGATGCTGTGAAACGAGCCGGTAGCGGACGTACCGTCTGTAGGGAATAAGTCGTGTTTATCTTCTTCGACCCTTTGTGCCGGTTGTTCCAGTAATTCCGGTATAATCGGCAGGGTCCAACACGCTGAGATGCAGCACACGGGCGTTAAGCGGGGAGGCTTGCGTAGTTTATGGCAGCCCGTAGGTAGGCCGGTTATCGGTAACGGTTTGGCCTTTCCGCGGCGGCGACAACTCGCAAAAAACGCGGGCTGTGACTAATCTGGACTGGTTAGGTTTGGGGCTATTACCGGCCGAATAGGACATGTTTCTCGGAAAATCCGACCGTTTACGCCGCCCGAGGCGTCGCCGCTGGCGCTGGAACAGCTCGAAGCGCGCTCGCTTTTAAGCGCCCATTCGCTGATTGGGCTCGATTTGCTGTGCGCCGATCCGAGGTTTGCCGGCATCGACGGCCGTGGCTATTCGGCGGTTGTGCTGGATTACGGTGCCGACCTGAATCACGCCGCCTTCGGACCCGACGCAGACGGCAACGGCGTCGCCGACCGCATTGTTTATCAACAGGACTTCGGCGACGGCGACAGTGACGCTAGCGAAGGCAGCTTCGGCAGCCACGGAACCCATGTCACCAGCATCATCGGGTCGCAGGACGCCGCATTCCCTGGGATAGCGCCGGGCGCCAATCTGATCGTGCTCAAGGTGTTTCAGAACGACAGTACGTCCGGTGGCAACCCTGGCGTCGATATCAACGTGCTCGAACAGGCGCTGCAATGGGTGGAAAGCAACGCGGTTGCGTACAACATCGTGACGGTCAATCTTTCAATCGCCGACAGCAATCACATCGCTCCATTCCTCGGTTCGCGCGTGCACGATGAGTTCCAGCGGCTGACCGATGCGGGCGTGATCTGCGTCGCCGCGTCCGGCAATCTTTATCACCGTTTTGGTAGCGTGGCCGGAGTGGCATATCCGGCGTCGGATCCGCTTGTTTTGGCGGTTGGCTCGGTGTGGGATGACAGCTACGGCGCTCGAACCGTGGAAGACGCACTGGATCACACCACGGCAGCCGATCGAGTGTCGGGGTATTCGCAGCGACATCCGACGCTGACCGATATTTTGGCGCCTGGCGGCGTCATCGTCGGCGCCCGTGACGGCGGCGGATTCCTGAATAAGTCGGGCACAAGCATGGCCTCGCCGTTTGTCAGCGGCGCGATATTAATTGCGCAGCAGCTTGCTCAGCGCGAAATGGGCCGATTTCTCACGTTCGACGAATTTCGCACGCTAATCCGCGATACCGCGGTGATGGTCAACGACGGCGACGACGAGAACTACAACGTATCGGCGACCGGCGCGAACTACCTGCGCCTGAATGTCTTTTCGATGGCCGAAGCGCTGTTGAACAATCCGGGCCCGCCGTCAATCAGCGTGACGGACGCAACGGTGTCGGAGGGAGACACAGGCACGAAGATCGCCGAGATCACCGTGCAACTGACGCGGGCGACGACCAACCCGGTGACGGTGCAATACACAACCGCCAACGGCACAGCGACACTTGCCGGCGGCGATTATGTGGCCGGAAGCGGTTCGGTGACAATTGACGCCGGCCAGACGAGCCGCAAGTTGCAGTTCACGATCAACGGCGACAAGAGCGTCGAGTCGAACGAGACGTTCGTCGTGAACTTCAGCAACCCGAGCGGCGCCGTGCTGGCTGACACTCAATCCGTGATCACGATCACCAATGACGACTTTGTTCGATTGTGGCAGAACCCGCGCAATGCGATGGACACCAACGACAACGGTTTTGTCACCGGGCTCGACGCGCTGATCATTATCAACCGGCTGAACACCGTCGGATCGGGCGTACTGCCATCGCAGCCGCCGCCCGGGCGGTTCTTTTATTTCGACGTGAACGGCGACAACGCCTGCACCCCGATCGATGCGCTGATCATTATCGCCGAGCTCAACCGGCGGGCAGAGCAGGGGGCGCGCCGCTGGCGGCTGCTTCTTCGGACGAAAGTTCGGCAGTGGCATCGGTTTTTGGCGGGCGATGATGCATTGCGCCACGGAGGACGAGGCGGTTCATGCGACCCCGGCGAGCAGCGTCGGGAATGGCGATGAAACCGGCCGGGCATTGATGATTCCGGCTGACGCAGCCCTGGCACTTCGGCGGTTACCTGTAGTCGAGGGGCGGGCAATGAATCGCCTTCGATCGATACAGGCGATTCGACCGATTCAACCGGCATCGAGCCAACGACAGCCGAGAGTCGCCGCATGCAGAGTCGCGTGGCAATCGGGCGAGCGCGGGCCAAGTCGGATTTCTGGGCGGAATTTCGCTAGGGTTCTGATCATAGATTTTGGGGCCGACCCAGGGCCTAACATCCTTGCAGACCCGCAAGGCTTCAACTACCGTAAAAGTCTAAGGGACTACCATCGTCGCCGACGATGAGAGGAACGAGATTCTCCCCCAGGGCTTGCCCAGGCATCTTGTTCCCCAACGGCTTACTCTCGTCGTGTGAAGGGCCAATCGCACGACCCGGCGGTTCGACGCCACGTCGCGTTGAATCGCGCGGGGCTTCTGTTGGATTGCTTGAGGCACCTGTGACATTTGCAGCTAGGAACTGATCGCCGATGAACCATGCACTGCACGCGCTGCGTGACTTTGTTTTCGCGTAAGGCCATTTTTTCACGCGGGCGCACTCGCGACGCGATCTACACGCGCCTTGCCGGCGGCGAGCGGCTCGAGCGGCGCGCGATGCTCGCGGCCGACTCCTTGAGCCCCTGGCACAACGCCGCGCTGCCGATGGACGTGAACGGCGATCAAAATATCACGGGGCTGGATGCGCTCACGATAATCGGCCAGCTCAATGCCGGTCGCGGGGGAGCCCTCACGAGCGTTATGCCGATCAGCCGCGCTAACTTCATGGCGGCAGCGAGTGACGCGCCTCCCTTCTACGGGGATGTGAATAACGATGGCAATTTAACGTCGCTCGATGTGCTGACGATCATCGATCGACTGAACGCGGCGCAGGATGAAACGGTGAGAATTCGAGTTGAAATCACCGACGCAAACGGCAACCCCATTGAAACACTAAAGCTTTCTGTCGGCGATACATTTCAGATCCGCGGGTTTGCGAAAGAT
Organism: Pirellulales bacterium; assembly: GCA_963829655.1. Lineage (GTDB taxonomy): Bacteria > Planctomycetota > Planctomycetia > Pirellulales > JALHPA01 > JBBDYH01. The sequence goes on along the minus strand of CAWHJG010000002.1, from coordinate 619,396 downwards.
CTGCGCGAGCCGGTGCAAGGCGAGCAGCGCGGGTTATCGGCCGCTTTTGTCGATGTGAATTACGACGCGACCAAGATTCAGGTTGACGGGGCCATTACCTACGGCGCCGACTACGATGAGGGAAACAACACGCAAGCATCGATTACGAGCTCCGCGGGATTGTTAAACGAAATCGGCGGTTCGAAGTTCTTCAATTTCGAGGAACTCGACGACAACAGAACGGTTGGTCTTCACGGTTCCGTTCCGTGTACTTGCGGGTGGTCCGCTTGCAGTCACGCTTGATCCCCCGGACATAAACGAAGTTGTTCTCGCCATCGCCACCGAGGTGCCTGCTGAAGATATTCAGTTCGTCGGCGACACCGTCACCCTCGGCACTCCTCCAACGGCGACCGATGACACGTTAGCCGCGAATGAAGACGCGGCGACCGACTTGGACGTGCTTGTCAACGACGACCCGCATCCAGAAGGCGAGGGACCGCTGACAATCGTTGCGGTCAACGCGGTCACCCCCGGCGCCACCGTGACGATTATCAACGGGGGAACCGCCATTCGATACACCTCGGTCCCCAATGCCTTTGGGACTGATACTTTCACCTATACGGTGCGCGATGCGAACAACGAAGAAGACACCGCCACGGTGACGGTCAACGTGGCAAACGTCAATGACCCGCCGGACGCCGACAACGACGTGTATACGATTGACGTGAACTGCGCCGCAGCAAATTCTCGATGTGCTGGTGAACGACGACAATTTGCCGGATCCCCCCGGCGAAGCGCTGACCATCGTGGATCTCACTCCGCTTTCGCCCGCCGGTAGCGGTACGGTCGTGTTGCTTAACAACGACACGCGAATTGGGTTTACCCCTGCTGCCGGCTTTGTGGGCGAGTGACCTTCACTTACCGAGTGCGCGATCCGGGCGGAGCGGAATCCGATCCCGCAATGGTTGTGATTCACGTTCGCAACAATAACCCGACCGCCGCGCCGGATATCGGCACGGTGCCCGAAGGCTCAATCGAGAACGCATTGATGTCTTGGCCAACGACGAGCTGGCGACTGGAGCGAACGGCCCGTTGATGGTGATTGATGTATCTGCCACGGGGTCGCAGGGCGGCACGGTGGCGATTGGTCCTGGTGGCGGCAATGTGATGTATACCCCCGCACCGAACTTTTTCGGCACCGAGACTTTCACCTATCGTGTAGCCGACGGCGACGGTGGTGAAGCCACCGGCACCGTGACGATGACGGTCACCGACGTGGCCGATCCGGCGCTGGCGGTGAACGATACCTTTACGGTCGCGGAGAATGCCGCGGAGGCCAATCTGGATGTGCTCGACAACGACAACGACGCGAATCCCGACGCGCCCGAGATCTACACAATCACCGCGGTGACGCAGCCCGCGAACGGAACGGTCGAGATTGCCGACGACGACTCAAGCGTGCTCTATCAACCCAACGCCGGCTTTGTTGGGACCGACACGTTTACCTATACGATCATGGACGACGACGGCACGTCCTCGACGGCGACGGTGACCGTGACGGTGACCGACGTGAACCAACCGCCGGTGGCGGTGGACGACGTCGTGAACGGCGTGCTCGAGGATCAGACCACACCGACGGAAATCGACGTGCTCGCAAACGACACAACGAATGAAATCGGCGAGACGCTCGAAATCGAGAGCTTTACGCAGCCGGCGGCTTCAATGGGCACCGTGGCGGAGAGCATCGACGGAACGAAGCTGTTATTCACCCCGGCGCCAAACTTCAACGGCCAAGCGACGTTCACCTATGTCGTCAGCGACGGACGCGGCGGGACCGACACTGGGATGGTCACCGTCAACGTTACGCCAGTCAATGATCCGCCGGACGCGGTGGACGATGTGCGCACCGTCGCCGAAGACTCCGGCCCGCTGGAGATCGATGTGTTGGCGAATGATATCGGCGGCGACGTTCAGCTTATGAACGTGACGATTACCACGACTCAGCCGGGCTCTGGCACCGTCGCGCTCACGCCCGACAATCGGCGCGTGATCTTCACGCCGGCGCCAAACTTCAACGGGACGGCAACCTTTGAATACACGATCAACGGCGGCGCGGGCCTTACCGACACCGCGATCGTAACCATAACGGTCACGCCGGTTGACGACCCGCCGGTTGCGGCCGCCGACACATTCACGATCAACGAGGACGCTGTAACGGAGTTTGATATCCTCGCCAATGATATCGCGCAAAACCCCGACACCGGCGAAACCTTGACGATCGCGGCCGTCGGCCTGAAGGGACCGCCGTCTCAACCGGGCGTAACTGCTCGCGGCGGCACGGTCGAGCTCATCAACAACGGCACCCGAGTGCGTTACACGCCACCCTCGAACAACGTGACGCAGGACAGCTTCGATTACATTGTGACGGAAGGCAACCTCACCTCGGAGGGCGTTGTAACGATCAACTTCACGGCCCTGAACGATCCGCCGCTGGCCGTGGCGGATACAGCAGAGGCCGAGGTGGATAGTGACCTGCCGGACAACATCATCGACGTGCTGATCAACGATATTGCCCAAAACCCAGATGCAGGCGAGACGCTGACGGTGATCGGGGCCAGCGATTTCAGTGACGGCGGCACATTCGACATCGTGGACAACAAGATCCGCTACAAGCCCGCCGCTGGCTTCGTTGGCAATGAGACGTTCAAGTACGTGGTCCGCGACCAGGCCGGCTTGGAATCGGAAGGCAGCGTGACGGTCGAAGTTGGTGACCTGGCCGACGACGATACCTTCACGATTACCGAGGATCCCACGTCGCCGCAGGAACTTAACGTACTTGCTAACGATCGGCCGGTGCGACGGTCGAGATTGACTCCATTGCGGGACTCGATGCCGCCGAGGGCACCGCGACGATCAGCACCGATCGGAAAAGAATCCTCTTCACACCCGCCGCCAATCGAGATACCCCCGTAACGTTTACCTATGCGGTGGAAGACGGCGCCGAAACCGACACCGCGACCGTCACCGTCAATATCACGCCGGTCAACGACCCGCCGGCCAACGGGCAGTCAACGTTCGATCAATTCACTATCAATGAGGACCAGGTTCGCGAGCTCACACTGGACGAACTGCTAACCAATGATCGTGCCGCGAACCCTGACTCGGGCGAGACACTGACCATCGTCGATGTAGGAGTCGATGCCGCCGGCGAAAATGGCCAGACCAACCGGGGGGGCACGGTGGAAGTTCTGCCAAACGGCAACGTTCGCTATACGCCGCCGGCAAATAACTTCATCGCGGATGGATTCCGCTACAAAGTTAGCGACGGCACAACGACGTCCGTCGTGGACGTGACGATTCGGTTCAATGAGGTGAACGATCCTCCGACAGCGGCCGCCGACACCGCCACGGTTTCCCAAGGCGGAGTGGTGACGATCGACGTTCTGGCGAATGACTCGATCGCACCCGACCAGGACACGAGCCAGTTCACTGACTCGCCGCTCACCATTGCCGGCATTGCCAGCGCCGTCGGCGGCGCGGCCGAGATTGTAACCGTTAATGGCCGCCAGCAAATTCGCTTCACCGGAGCGCCGGGATTTACCGGGCGCCGCCTCGATTAATTACACCCTCCGCGATGCGCGCGGCGGCGAGTCGCAAGGCGCCGCGAACGTCACCGTCACACCATTCCAGATGAGCAGCGTGGCCGGAAAGGTGTATATGGACGGCGACAACGATGGTGTCCAGGACACCGGCGAGGCTGGAATTGCGAATGTCGTGGTCAAGCTAACCGGCAGAGATATATTTGGCACCGCCGTGAATTTGACTGCGGTGACGGATGCAGCCGGTGCATACAGCTTCGGCACGGTGGTGCCTGGAAGTTACGTGCTTAGCGAGGTACAGCCGTCCGAGATGCTCGACGGCCGCGAGACAGTCGGCTCGGCAGGTGGCATCGCAGGCCTCGACCAGTTCTTCCTGGTGGTCGGAAGCGATTCGGACGGCACGGGCTACAACTTTGGCGAACGAGGTCTGGTGTCCGACAAAATCGGGCGGCATCTTTTCTTCGAGCCATAATCGCGTTGCTCAGCGCACGCCGCGTGCCGACACCGACTGATTTGCCGCCACATGTGCGTGCGGGCGTACGTCGGCGCCTTCCAGCCTGCCCGCCGCTCTATTTAGGCTTGCCGCCGCCCAAATTGCCCGATTGCAAGCGGACCGCTGCCTCCGCTAGAATACTGGATTGCGCCCCGGCCGGCAGCCGTGCCGCCGGTCCGTGACAGGCGTTTACTCTTTGCCGGGCAACAGCTTGGGTCGTCCGTGCGTAGAGCCCTGCACCGCCATCAATTTGAGTCCCTCTTTGCGGCCGCCACCGGCGGTCGCTCTGCATTCCGATCCCTGCCATGTTCGAGTCGATTCAAGACAGCCTGTCCACCGCGCTTTGCTCGTTGAGCGGCCGGGGCAAGCTTTCTGAATCGAACATGCGCGAGGCCCTCGGCCAGGTTGAGCAAGCGCTGCTCGAGGCCGATGTCAGCTACACGGTCGTTCGCCAGTTCATCGACCGCGTGGCCGACGAAGCGGTCGGCGAGCGCGTCCTCAAATCGATCAATCCCGCCCAGCAAGTCGTCGGCGTCGTTCACCGAGAGCTCGTGAATCTGATGGGGCCGGTGGATCACTCGCTCCACCTCAAGCCCGAAGCCACCGTCCTGATGCTTTGTGGCTTGCAGGGCTCCGGCAAGACGACCACCTGCGGCAAGCTCGGACGGATGATTAAGGAGCGGGGGCGGACCGTCTTGCTCGTCGCCGCCGACTTGCAGCGCCCCGCGGCGATCGAGCAGTTGCACGTCATCGGCAATCAACTGGGCATTCCAGTCTATAGCGAGCCGGGCGCCAAAGATCCGATCGTCGTATGTCAGAACGCGGTGCGGCAGGCACGGACGCAGAACATCAACGTCGTAATCCTCGACACCGCCGGCCGCCTGCACATCGACGAGGAGCTGATGGAGCAGCTCCGGCGAATCGATACGCGTGTCGAGCCGCAGCAGGTGTATCTCGTCGTCGATGCAATGACCGGCCAGGACGCGGTCACCAGTGCCAAAGCCTTTAACGAGGCGCTGGAGCTCGACGGCGTAATCATGACCAAGCTCGACGGCGACGCACGCGGCGGCGCGGCGCTCTCGGTCAAGGCCGTTACCGGTGTGCCGATCAAGTTCATGGGCACCGGCGAGCATCTGGATGCACTCGAAGAGTTCCATCCCGAACGCATGGCCGGACGCATTCTGGGGATGGGCGACATCGTGTCGCTGGTCGAACAGGCGCAGCAAAAGTTCGACCAGGACGAGATGCAGTTGCAGGAAGAGCGGATGCGCAAGGGGGAATGGACCCTTGACGATTTCCGCAAACAACTCAAGATGATTCGCCGGCTTGGCCCGCTGGGAAAGGTCATGGGGTTCATTCCCGGCATGGGCCAGGTCAAGGAAATGCTGGAAAACGAGGACCTCGAAGGGAGCATGGGCCGCCTTTTCGGGATCATCGACAGCATGACGGCCGACGAGCGCCGAAACCCCAACCGAGTGATCGATCAGAGCCGGCGGCGGCGCATTGCCGCTGGAGCCGGCGTCGAGCCGCACGAGGTCAACGATCTCGTCAAACAGTTCGATGGCATGAAGTCGGTCATGACCAGCATGGCCGGAAAAGGCATGGGCGACCGGATGAAGATGATGCGCGATCTTCAAAAGGGCGGGCTGATGAACCCCGGGTCGCAACTGGTCAAGCCTAAGCAGAGCACCGGCAAACGGCTCACGCCGGACGAAAAACGGAAGATCAAGAAGCAGCGAGATAAAGACTTGCGGCGCAAGAAACGAGAAGGAAAAAACGCGTAATCAAACAAACAACAGACCTTTGTCATTGGTCACTCACACACTCACCACTCACAAAAAGAACCACATGTCAGTCGTCATTCGCATGAAGAAGATGGGCCGGAAGAACCGGCATTATTTCCGCATTTGTGCCACCGATCCGCGCAACCCGCGCGACGGTCGCATTATTGAGTCGCTCGGCACCTACGACCCGCACATCGGCGACACCGACGTGCGCGTGACGTTCAACGCCGATCGGCTGCAATACTGGCTGGGCGTGGGTGCCAAGCCGTCCGAGAAAGTGGCGGTGCTGATCAAGAAGTATGGTCCCAGCGGCACGCACCTTGACGTGCAAAAAGCGGCGCAAGAAAAGTTGGCCGGTCCCAAGCACGTCAAAGATCCGGCGTGCCCAAGTGGACCCCCGCGATGGAGGAAGAGGCCAGGAAAGCACAGGAACAAGCGCAGGAACAAGCCGCCGCCGCGGAAAGCGAAAACGCCAGTCCCGAGAACAGCAGCGAAGCCGAGGCAGCAGGTAACGACGGCGAAGCGGTCGTTGAAGAGTGACAGTTAAATGAATGTTGCGCGGTCATTGCCCGCGCAAGAAACACAAATATTGCGGGACTTGTCCCGCACATAAGCCATGCGGTTCGACGTTCTGACTCTGTTTCCCGAGATGTTCTCGGGCTACCTGGGTCAGAGCTTGTTGAAATTGGCGATTCGCCGCGGGCTGGTCGAAGTGCAACTGCACAACATTCGCGATTGGGCGCACGGGCGCCATCGCATGGTGGATGATCGGCCGTTCGGCGGCGGGCCGGGTATGGTCCTCAAACCCGAGCCGGTCGTCGAGTGCGTAGAGAGCGTGCAAGCGGGAAAGTCGCCGGCGACGGCTGCTGAAGCAGAAGACACCGACGATGGATCAAATAACGGATCGAGAGAGTCCGATCGATTGGGAACTGGACCGAGCCTTGAGCCAGGGCATCTCGTGATGCTCACGCCTCAAGGCCGTCGGCTCACGCAGCCGATCGTAGAGGAATTGGCTTCGCACAACCGGCTGGTGCTGTTGTGCGGACGATACGAGGGATTTGACGACCGCGTGCGGGAAATCCTCCGTCCGGATGAGATCTCGATTGGAGATTACATCCTGGGCGGCGGGGAGACGGCGGCGATCGTTGTGATCGATGCGGTGATTCGGCTGGTGCCGGAGGTGCTCGGGCACGAACAAAGTCCCGTGGGACGATTCGTTCTCGGGGAAGCAGCGGTGGCTGGAAGGTCCGCAATACACGCGGCCGCGGGAATACCGGGGACTAACGGTTCCCGACGTACTGCTCGCGGGAAACCACGAACAAATTGCACGTTGGCGACAAGAACAAAGTCTGCAAAAGACGCGCGAACGCAGGAGCGACCTGCTCTCGCCATGGGACACGACACCGAAAGACGAAATCCCGGCGCGACCGGAACGACACGAAAGGAATAACCGATGAACCAGCAAGCCATCCTCGCAATGGTGGAAAAGAGCAGCCTGAAGACTGAACCTCCGCAGTTCAAGGTCGGCGACGAGATCGACGTGCACACGCGGATCCTCGAAGGCGAGAAGGAGCGCATTCAGATCTTCAACGGCACGGTGATCGCGCGCAGCGGCTCCGGCACGCGCGAGATGTTCACCGTCCGCCGCATCGTGCAAGGGGAAGGCGTCGAGCGCAAGTTCCCGCTCAACAGCCCCAAGATCGCCAACATCATTGTCAAGCGGTCCAGCGTGGTCCGCCGCGCCAAGCTGTACTTCCTCCGCGACCGCGTGGGCAAGGCCGTCAAGCTCCGCGAGCGCCGCGACGACCAACAGGCCGCTGCGCCGGAAAAGCGGCGAGCCGCCAAGCCGGCGGGAATCAAGAAGAAAGCCAGCAAACAGCCGGTCGCCGCCGCCAACTAGCATTGTGGTGCAGGCCGCCTGTACTTGAAACATTGTGGCGCAGGCGTCTCGCCTGCATCCGCAGCCGAGACGGCCGCACCACAAGCTGTAAAACCGCGGAATTATAGGAGCTCGGCGATGCCTCTCGCCGATCTTGTCGCACGTGTTCGCGGATGTCTTTTCCCGATCGAAACTCTCGGGCGGCGCGGCGAACGCGCCGCGGTCAAATATCTCAAGCGGCAGGGCTACATCATCCTGCATCGCGGCTATCGCATCCTCGGCGGCGAGCTCGACGTCGTCGCGGTCGATGGCCACACCGTCGTATTCGTCGAGGTGAAGACGCGGACCACGCACGATGCCGGCCACCCGGCAGAGGCGGTGGACCAGAACAAGCAGCGACAGCTACGCGCAAATTGCCCTGGCGTATTTGCGGCGATACCAACTACTAGAGTGCGCGGCGCGCTTCGACGTGATCGCCGTCACTTGGCCCCAAGGCAACAAAAAACCCGCGATCCAGCACTTTCGAAACGCGTTCGAAGCGCCGGGTCGCGGGCAGCTTTACGGGTGAGTCGTGCAAAAAGGGGACTGGCTCCGAGCCTCAAGGCGGCTTTGTAGCGAGCAATCCATAACGGCGAGGTGCCTGTCCCCTTTTTGTGTGCTCTGTGTTCGCCTATTGGGAAATCGTCGCCAAGAGCGCTAGCTCAACCGACAGGTGTCGTTCCACAAACTCTCGATCAACCTGGCTCAGTCGGTCCAGCGGCACTGTTGTGAATCGTCCATTGGTTTTCAGAATGCGGATTTTTGCCCGGTCGGGCAAAATCACCTTCAATCGGCCGCGGACGCGATACTCACCAGAATCGTCGCTCCAATCGCGGAGCAGGTCCATCGGCGCCGCGCTCGCTTGATCCAGGCTCAGCCGCGGCCCAGCAGGCGCGGTAAACGGATCGTTGTCGGCCGGCTCCTTGGCCGGATCGGCGGCGGGCGGAGTTTCCTTGGCTTCGTCCGGCGTTGCCGCGGGAACCGGAGTCGCAGGGGACGCCCCGAACGGATCTTCGACAGCCGACGCGGGCCGAACGTCCAACGCCGCGCCGAACGGATCGTCGGCCGCTTTCACCGGCTCGCTCGCGGGAGACGCAGCGGGCGCCTCGTTCACCGGCTCCGCAGCCGGTGAAACTGCGCCGAATGGATTCGCCGGCGACTCCTTGGCATCGGCGGGCGGCGTTGCCGGAGCTCCCGCTGGCGGAGCGCCAAACGGATCGTCGGCTGGCGGCGCGGCGGGTGTCGCCGGAGTTCCCGCTGGCGGAGCGCCGAATGGATCGACGGCCGGAGTCGTCGCTGGGGCCGCCGGTTCGACGGTCGGCGTCGTCTCGATTCGCGTTTCCGGCACTGGCGGCGCTTCATTGGCCGGCGCGCGCTCGGTCGCTGGCGCTTCGAACGGATTGTCGCTGGCGGCCGGCTCACGCCGCGCGGGTTCAGTCCGCGGCATCGGCGCCGTCTCTTCGCGCGGCATCGGGGCTGCATCGCGAGGCTCGGCCGGCGCATCGAATGGATTATCGCTCGGGGCCGGCTCGCCGCGCGGCAAAGTCCGCGGTTCGGTTCGCGTCTCGGTCGCGCGACCTGCCTCCGGCGTCGTTCGCGGTTCGGTGCGCGGATCAAACGTTCGCGGCTCCGGTGGCGGCTCATCGATCCGCGGTCGCTGGATGGCATCGGGATCAACGCGAGGCGAAGTACCGCGCGGCGGGGCCGAACGTAGCTGGTCCTGCGTCGGCCGCTCGATGATCCTTCCACCTGCGCCCCCCATCGTTGTGCTGCCCGCGCCGCTTGCGTCGCTTGGCGAGACAGATTCCCACGGAATGCTTCCGCCCTGCATGATCGTCCCCGGCGGCGGCGGCAATCCCGGCGCCTGCGGTCCGCCGTTCACAATCGTGCCGCCATTCACACTCGTCCCGCCGTACATCGCCGGCGCGCCGCTACAGTCGTTGTAGTGTGCCACCGGACCACAGTGCACCGGCTGGCAATACGCTGGCCGGCAGTGAGCGCGCCGCCGCGAGAACCATCGGCAGGCGAGAACTGTGTCGGCCGCCAGCGTCGTAATCAGCGCCAGACAAATGGCAATCCGGCCGAATCGCGTCAGCGAGCCGCGGCGGAGGCGAAGTCGGCGTCGAGCGGGTCGGCGCGATTCAGTGCGAAAGTTGGGTAGTCCGGGCGGCGTGTGGTAAGGTCGCGTGTGCATGGCAATCTCGGGGGCGGGGCAGTTTCACGTATTCTGAGTCGCCCTCTATGCTAGGCACCCGCGACGCCGCCTGCAAGAATTGCCCCGCTTATCGTTTTTGACAGCCAATTGGCGGCCACGGATTGGTCGGCGATGGCCGAGATTCGACGCAGGAGAGTCGCCGTGTCTCGGATCCGCCGGGGCGGGGCGACCCGACCGCCGACGGCCCCCCAAGCGTCCCGGACAGGATTCGAACCTGCGACCTGCGGTTTAGGAAACCGCTGCTCTATCCAACTGAGCTACCGGGACAATGTGCGGCCTGCCACCGCAGCGTCTCTTAAACTTACTCGAACGAGCGGCCGAAGGAAAAGCCGGGCCGGTACTGCTCGAGCGCTCGTCTCCCCAGCCGCCGGTCCGTCCCGTCGGCCACGGCGTAGTTCGCGAATATGGTGTCAACGATCGCGCGACGCTCGATCGTGCCGGGGCTGGGAGCAGTAGCTCGTACAAATGCCGCCCTGCCTGCGATCACGCTTCTCACAACGGCAACCGGGGGCGTCGGCGAGAGCGAGGTAAACTGCCGCGTGAAGACCGCCGCCACGTCGCTCGACGTAATCGTGCCGCTGCCGTTCACATCGTGGAACATCAAGTAATTCGAATCGCCCACCTGCGTGGACTGGCGGTTGAACGTGGCCGTCACGTCGCCGCTCGATACGGCGCGGTTGCGGTTCACATCGCCCGGCAATATGTCGAAGAACGAGGCGTAGTTGTCGCCCGCGATTCCGTCGCTATCGCCGTCGATCGGATTCCCGGCCAGGTCGGCCACTCCATCGCTCAGCGTTAGCTGAACGCGGCCGGCGGAGATCGACGTCGCCAGTGTCCAGGTCGCCGTCAGCGCGACCGGGTCATAGGCGAAGGCACTGAATGAATAGGCCGCGGCGCCCGCCAGCGTCAGATTGCTCTGTTGCACATCGACCGGCTCATTGAACTGAATCTGCACCAGGTTGATGTTGGTCCACGGATGGATTTCCCCGGGATCGTCGAGCGCGAACATTCCGCTGGGCGAAAACTGTCCCTTGAACGAGGCACTCCAGGCCGTCGAGCCGATCTTTACCGCCTGCACATCGGGCGGATCAAAATCGCGCAGGTAGTCAATCCGCACCAACTGGCTGTCGGCGTTGCCGCCGCCGAAGCTGCTGCCCCATTCGATCACGTACATTGCGCCATCTGGCCCGATCTTCATGTCCATCGGCCGCCGGAAGACAAACGTCGGTAAGAAGTCGTTGATCTTGAGCACGTTGCCGGCCGCGTCGACCTTTACCTCCTTGATCCAATTCCGCGACCACTCGTAGACGAACAGCGTGTCGTCAAAATACTCGGGCAGCTTCCGTGTGCTCGCCGGCGACGCGCGATCGTGGTGATAAACCGGCCCGCCCATTGCCGTGCGGCCACTCCCCGGTGTTATCTCTGGAAACATCGTGCTAGCCCCGTACGGATACCAGATCCAGGCGGGCTGCGCCGGCGGAAGGTTCTGTCCTCCTGTGTTGTTCGGCGAGTTGTTCACCGGCGCGGCAGGACTATATGCCGGTCCGGAGATGCCGGTGGCGAAGTCGTATTCGCGGTACGCCAAATTGTTGCCAATGAAGTATGGCCAGCCAAAGTTGCCGGCCGCCCGCGCCTGGTTGAACTCGTCGTAACCGCGCGGCCCACGGCTGGGGTTGTCGGCGCCTGCGTCTGGGCCCGACTTCGCCCCAGTACAGCCAACCCGTCTCCGGATCGACCGAGAACCGGAACGGGTTGCGGTTTCCCATCACGTAAATCTCCGGTCGCCCTTGCGAACCGTTGGATGGGAACAAGTTCCCTGCTGGAATCGAATACGTGCCGTTACTTTCTGGCTTGATCCGCAAGATCTTTCCGCGCAGGTCGTTCCTGTTCGACGATGACTTCTGCGCGTCCCAGTCGGACCGCCCCGGACGCTCGTCAATCGGCGCGAAGCCATTCGAAGCAAACGGACTGGTGTTGTCGCCGAGGGCAATGTACAGATTGCCGCTCGCATCAAAATCCAACGATCCGCCCGAGTGATTGCTGTTCGTCCGCTGCACGGGGATCCGCAAAAGGATCTGCTCCGAGGCCATGTTGACCTGATCGCCCACAAGCGTGAACCGCGACACATGCTGTTCGCTCGGGCTCGGCGCCGAATAGAACAAGTAAATCCACTGGTTCGTCGCAAAATTAGGATCGAGCGCAATCCCCAACAGCCCGTCTTCGCTCCCCGAGTACACGGGAATGTTGCCAATCGTCGATGCAAGGTTGGTTTGCGGGTTGTACATCTTCACCGCCCCGCCGCGCTCGACGTAGAACACGCGCCCGTCGATGGAAATGTCCATCGCCATCGGGTTGAGCGTGTTTTCGTCCAACACGACCTTCTGGAAATTGCGGTCAAGCGTCGCCCCGGCGTCGCCCGGCGCCTCCCCCGCCGCCCACTCGATTCCACCCAACAGATGTTGCCGGTACAGGGGGTCGGAGTACGAAGCGGCGGTGTGCCCCAATGCGGTATAAAATGATCGCCCGCCCTGGTATTCCTGCACCCACGAGATTGGGTGATCAAAACCCATGGCGCCGGCGCCAGGCGAGTACGTGGTCTCATCCAGCGTCATCAGCACGTGTACGTTCCGCCGCGGGTTGGCTCTGAAGTTGTACCACTCGTCGGTGCGCACCCAGCGGTCTGGAAGTCCGGCCGACGCGGGATGCACCTGGTCGGCGACTTTGACCGTGGCCGTTTGGATCGCCGGGTGGCTTTGGAAATAGGCGCCGACCAACCCGCCGTAGAATGGCCAGTTGTATTCGGTGTCGGCGGCCGAGTGGATTCCGACCCATCCGCCGCCGGCGTTGATGTATCGTTCCAGCGCGCCTCCTGCGCCGTGTTGAGTACGTCACCGGTGGTGAGCAGAAAAACGACGACCTCAAACTGCGCCAGGTTCGCGTCGGTGAAGGCCGCGGGGTTTTCCGTCGCGGTGACCGTGAAATCGTTTGCGGCCCCCAGCGACTGGATCGCCGCGATCCCTTCGTCGATCGAATCGTGGCGAAAACCGGTGGTACGGCTGAATACCAGCACGTCGAAGGCCGCCATCATTGCGCGCTTTTCAAGCTGCTCGAAGACCATCCGCCGCCGGCGCCGGCCGCGCGTTCGTTTGGGGCCGGCGGAGTTGGATGCGTATAACCGCGCAAATGCTTGCCTCGTTCCTCATGGCCATGCCTCTCAAAAAACTCCTCTCCCTCAGGGAGAGGGTAGGGTGAGGGTGCTGTGCTCTCTGAACAGACGCCTTGCGATCGTGCACAGTTCCGGCTGGGACGTCGCTTTGATATGTTCCGGATGCAAGACAGGTCGCCGCGGGTTGGTTTCCCCACGGCGGCGCGCTTGTTGTACCGCGCCATCGCGCGCCGTTCAACAATTACGCACCCGCCCTAACCAATTGCCGCAAGAGTCGCGCAGCGTGTTAAGAATCCGTTAGCCTCGTAGTTCAGGCACACCGTGTCTGACAGAACGCCGGGTGCCTGTGTTTTGCACTCTCCTATTAGCGATTGCTCGGCAAGCTGGGTTCAAACGACAAAGAACCGTTGCGCAGCGACGTCGGCAATACACAGTGTCTGCGACTCAATTAACCTAGCAGGTCACCAGACCACCAGGTCACCAGACACTCCCCCCTCACATCTGCCCAAGTTGCTCGTAATACGCCTGATCAATCAGCGTGTAGTCCTCAAAATCCACGTCCCCGTCGTGGTCAAAATCCCCCGCCAGTTCCCCTGCCGGAACTGCGGAGCAGCGGAATGTAATAGCCACGCGGTGCAGTCCGCCGCGGACGAAACCCCTGGAATGAATCGCGCCAATTTATTGCCGGAGTCCCGGGAGGGACGGCATGGTGCTGCCGAGAAGCTTTGCTTTGCGATTAGACCGCCAATGTCAAACGCACGGGCAAACACCTGAAATGGTTCCTGGAACCTTTTCTTCCCCGAACGAAGCAAAACGGTGGCGCGTGCGGCCGACGGTACGACGATCCGTACGCGAGCGTCCACTTGTCCAAGCTGCACTTAGACGCCGAATGAACGATCTAAGCAGGGGCTTTGAAACCATCCTTATCCTTCCATATCCAAAGGCCGGAAACGCGCGATTGAGCCACAACTGTTTGGTTAGGAGAAAATCTATTTGCGACAACGCTATTATCGTCCGTAAACACCCTGTACTGCGTGGTCTTGCCCGCCAATGCGTATGCGCTCTTGCCGCCGTTCACCGCCAGAAGAACGAGTCCAGGGGGATCTGCGCCAATCAGCAAAGAGCCATCGCGTGTCAGATCGAACTGAAACGATAGGTCATGCTCAAACGGAACGTACTTTGGCTCACCATTTTCGATATTCCAAAAGTAATGAAGGCGTTCACCGATACGAACGGCGCGCGAAATGACATGCGCTCCATCGGGAGTAAAAAGTAGCGGTCCACCCGTAGGCTGCTCATACCCAAAGGTGTTCTCTTTCTTGAGGCGCTCGTGTGACCAGATGGTGATCATGCCCGCTTCTCTGGTGGCGAATTTCTTGCCGTCAGGAGAAAAGGCGAAGCCATCAGGTCCATCCAGGCCGTTTACTAAGGTCGCGCTATCGTCTTGAAGGTTCCAAAACCGCCCCAACGCAAAAATGCTCTTTGAATCGCGCGCGAAAGATAGAATCGTGACCGTGCCCCATGGCTTATTCGGAGAAGGATCGAGATTTTCCAATCGGCGGCCACTACGTACATCCCACAGTGCAACATAGCCTTGACCGCCTGCCGCGAAATATTTCCCGTCTGACGAAAATGCAAGGACACGCGGGCGGCCGTATCCTCGTGTCACCTTCACATCTGTTGTTCGCTCGAAGTCCGGCAAACGCTTCCAATTCTCAGCGTCAAGAAAGCAAATCCGGTCTGAATCGCCTGCCGGTCCCTTCGCGATGGCGAGCGTTTTCGAATCTGGCGAAAATGCGATAGCACCGCCGTAATCCTCCAATATCAAATCCGGTTCGCGTGCCTTCTGGTCCGCCGCCAGCCGCGCCGTACAAGCCAGCCCCGCCGCAGACACACCGATAAAATGTCGTCGATCCATAGAAACACCTCGTCATTAAATGCCTGCCGCGCGCGCAGACAGTCCCTCCTCTACGAACGCGCCGAAGCGAAGCTTCGAACCAAAAACCAATCGGCGGGTTTCCACATCCCTCCCGCCGCCCTGCTTGCCAATCAGCCGCTGAGCCCTCTCCCACGGCTCTAAACCACACGCGTCCCCGCGCCGCGCGCCAATAAACCGCTACTTCGATTTAGACACACCCCGCACCGCCAAACAACCCCATCTCTCATGGGTGGCTGTGTTTTGCTGCCGCAAGAAACCGTGTCGCAATAAAGACCGTCAATGGATCTAGTCTCTCAAGCGTTCCCGGCCCCTGCAAAACACGGCGCCTGACCATCTCACGCCAACCCGCATTGGCCGTTCCCTGCATGCCGAACTCGCAACGTACAGGAAACAACATTCCTGCCTTCCTGGCTTCCTTATTAAATTCGGCCACTTGTATAGTATTCGCCGCACTTGACCAATATACTGTACATGCACTACAATCAGGCCGCTGCCCTCATCGGCCAAGCCTCGCTCTTTCTCATCCAGAAGCCAGCCCATCCCGGAGCGCTCCTCCCGGGCTGCCGAAGGCCGATAGCTGACCGCTGAAAGTCCTTTGCGTTTTGGCGTCTTTGCGTGAGATTTGCCTGTTACTACGGGCCACCTCGCCGCGCGACCAAAAAACGTCAAATGTTCAAAAGTCGCCTCCGTATGCAACTACGCAAAACGCCGAACCTTCGACGCATCCGAAACTTGCGTCAAAACATGGTCGCTCGCCAAGAGGACTTTCGGCGCAAAAGTCGGGGCCCCCCCTCACAAAAAACGCACTGCGCCGAAATTCGTTCGTACCGCGTTTGGTCAACCTGTCCAGCCTGTCCCCGCGCACGGGTTACTCCAGTTGGTCTTTCTTGGCGTCTTTGCGACTTGGCGGCTTTGCGTGAAATCATTAATGCATACGTGTCAAAGTCCTGTCAAAAACGCGCCCCGTTGCGTCCAAATACGTCCGCCAGTGCGCATAATTCCCCCGATTAAGTTCCCCCGCACTTCACAAAAACACTGCAAAACACGACACTTCCAACAGCACCAGCGAAACTAATTCCCCGATTAAGTTTGCGAGATTCAAGGAAATCGACTTTTGCAACAGACTCCAGAAACAAGGTCGCTGAAAAACCCCACAGATTCGTCTGCTGGTCACAGATCACAGCCAGGCTTGCTCGGCAAGCTGCTGCGTGCGTCATGGGTTACGATCCGCTCGGTGCTTCAGTTCCTGTTGATCGCCTGGGGCACGCTGGCGATCTACTTCTCCAACCTGCCTTGGCCATGGGCCCGCCTCGTGTTGACGATCGTGTTCGCCGTGTTTGGAATATGGGCGCTATGGCTGACCCGCGGGCCGACGACGCGCTGGGCCTTCGCGGCCGTGTTCGCCGCTGTGGTCGCGTGGTTCATCTCGATCCCTGCGTTGCACGAGCGTGACTGGCGGCCGGAAGTGGCGGTCATGCCGCGAGCGATCATCGACGGCGACCAAGTGTGGCTTCAAAACGTTCGCAACTTCGAGTTCCGCTCGCGCGACGATTTTACGGTCCGCTACGAAGAGCGCGAGTTCTCGCTGGCGCACGTGACTTCGCTGGACCTATTCGTTTCCTACTGGCGCGAGGGGCCGGTCGGGCACACATTCGTCAGCTTCCACTTCGACGACGGCACGCCGCCGTTGTGCATTTCGATCGAGACCCGGCCGGAGGTGGGCGAGGGATTTGCACCGATCTCGTCGATGTTCAAGCAGTTCGAGTTGATCTATGTCGTCGGCGACGAGCACGACTTGGTCGGCCTGCGCACCAGCCATCGCGACGAACAGACGTTTCTGTATCCGCTTCGGACGACGCCGGAGGGCGCGCAAAGCCTGCTCCGATTTTACTTGGACCGGATCAACGAGCTGGCCGATCACCCGGAGTGGTATCACCTCTTGAAGAACAGTTGCACGATCAACATCGTGCGCTACGCCAACGCAGCGGGCCGGCCGGGCCGGTTCGATCATCGGCACCTGCTCAACGGCTGGATCGATCGTTACTTGTACGACGCCGGCTGGGTGGATACCAGCTTACCGTTCGAGGAGCTGCGCAAGCGCTCGCGGATCACCGAGGCCGCCAAGGCGGCGGCCGACGCCCCGGATTTCTCCGAGCGCATTCGTGCGTCGCTGCCAGGTAAGCAACTAGCGAGTGATTAACCGCGCCCTCGCGCCATTGCTCAAGCCTCGCCTGCCTCAGCCAGCGCGGTGGTTTGTGCCGCACGGCACAGACCCAAGAGTTCGTTCGTGAGCGAAACCAATTGCAGCATGTCTGGCTCGTCCTTGGCTGCGTCGCGGAGTTGTGCGGCGATTGTCGCGATGCGGCCCGAGCCTTCGGCCTCGGCCACCTGAGCAAGGCCGTGGGCCATTGTCGCCAGACACTGGTAGTCGTGCGAATCGAGGGCGGCAGTCATCCGCTCCATCTGGATGCCCAGTCGCAGAGCCGATTGTTTCTGTGCCGGGAGATCCGTGATACTCGGGCGCCGCTTGACCAGATCGATGAACTTCTCGACCAGCTCGGGATCGAACTGCCGTCCGGCGCAGCGGCGCAACTCGGCGCAAGCCTCGTCGCAACTCCGCCCCTGGCGATACACGCGGTCGGAAACCATCGCGTCGTATGCGTCGGCGATCGTCAGGATGCGAGCGGCCACCGGAAGGTCGTGTCTCGTCGCAAAGTCTGTCTCGTCGGGGCAGCCTTCGTACCAGGAATGGTGGTTGGCCACGATCGACGTCAGCTCCGGCGACGAGAACGCACAGTGCAGGATCTCGACGCCGATCCGATCGTGCGCGTTCATCAGCTTCCATTCGTCGGCCGTAAGCGGACCCGGCTTCAGCAGGATTGCGTCGGGTACGCCGAGTTTTCCGACGTCGTGCAAGAGCGCCGCCACTTCGAGCAAGTAGCACTGCTTGTCGTCCAATACCGTCTGGCCAAGCATCACGCACAGATCGGCCACGCGTCGGCTATGCTCGGCGGTAAGCGGGTCGCGGAACGCCACCGCGGCGGTAAGCGCCGTGACGGCGTGATACGGAATCGGCAGGTCCACGTTTGGCCGCCCGCGGCGCTGCAATTGGACGTTGTCGCCGTCGACTTGCCAACCTGCGGGCAAGTCGGTGTACAGCGTCACGCGGTTGCGACCGGCGTGCTTCGAGTAGTACATCGCTTTGTCGGCGTTGTCGAGCAGTTCCTGAGCCTCAGTCATCGGCAGCTCGTTGTTCGCCACGCCGAGGCTGGCCGTCACTTGACGTTCGGAGTAAATGACACTTTGGATACGTGTGCGCAGCTTTTCGGCCAGGAGCGCGGCCTTGGCCTGGTTGATATCGGGCAAGAGGACGCAGAACTCCTCGCCGCCGTATCGGCCCACGAAATCGCCTTCGGCAATCGTTGTTCGCAATACTTTGGCAACCATCTGCAGCACGCGATCACCGACCGCGTGGCCGTGCGCATCGTTGATGCTCTTGAAGTGGTCGATATCGACCATGATGGCCGACAGCGGCTGGTCGTTTTTCGCAGAGGCCTGCCAGAGCTGCTCGAACTCGGCGAAGAACGCGCGGCGGTTAAGGCAACCGGTCAACGGATCAACGCTGGCCAGAAATTGCAGCTCGCGGTTCTGGCGGCGAACATCGTCGCGTGACTTGCTGAGCTCGTCGAGCATGTGCTCGAGCTGTTGGTTCTTTTCCTCGATCGAGGTTACGTCGTCGAAGGTAGCCAATGCGCCGCGCCCGCGGCCGTCGGCGCCGAGGATCGGCGTGGCGTTTACGACGAACGTCCGCTTCTGATCGGGCGAGTCCAGGCCCATCAGCACACCGGTGTCGGTGGCGCCTTCGCCGATGGCCTTTTCCCAGGGAAGAGTATCATTTCGGTCCTGCCCTTCACGGAGCGACCAGCCGAATTCGGTCGCCTGTTTGCCTTGAAGCTCGGCGGCGCCACGACCGACCTTCTTGGCGAACGCGTGGTTGGCGAGCACGATTCGCTGCTGCCGGTCAAGCACCAGCACGCCCTCGGCCAGCGTATCGAGCGTGGCACGGACCCGCTCCGGAATAACGGACGAAGGGTCCAGGTGCTGGAGGATTCGCCGCAAGTAGAATCGAGCGACGATAAACGTCGCCAACGGGACGATGATGATCAACTGCACCGATTCGGGCAGCCAAGAGACAAGTCCAGCGGTCGGCGGCGGCCGAAACCGAAGTTCGACGGCGCCCCAGCGAGCTTTGCCTTTGAAAATCGGCATCTCAACGCGGTTCTCGCCCTCGCTCGCGGTCAGAGTCTGTCCGCCGGATTCACGGTTTGAGAACTCGGCGATTACCTTGCCGTTGTCGCGGCGAACCGCCGCGTATACGACGTGTGGATTCCGGTCCACGATCGACTTTGAGAAGGTTCTTAACGCCGTTAGGTCTTCGCGCTGCGCCGCCAGACAGGCCTGCAACGCGACCGCGTCGCACAGCGATTTGCGCGCTTCGGCTTGCGCTGCGCGGGCGTCGGGTATCAGGCCCAGCGATTGTGCAGCACACAGCAAACCCACGCTCAGGCTGGCGAGACCGAAGGCGATGCGGGTTGGGGCCGTCATTCGAAACATTTGAATCACCCTCGGATCGCCAATTTGGGCAGGCGATGTCCACCCCCGATCGGGTCGTCGTCGTCATCGTCGCGACGGCGATCATGCTGGTCGCGCTCCCAGAACTCGAGCACGGGCAGCGGATCGAAGCCATTCCATACAGGCAGCGACGATAGTGCGCTGGCCACAAGTGACCCGGCGCGCATCAGCCACAGGAGGTAACCGGCGGAAATTGCGCCAGCACCTGCTACGGCGCCAATGGTCCATGACGAACCAAGCTCCGACTCGAGGGCCTCGGAGATTTGTTGCAGTTCATCCCACAACCGCTGTTCGTCGAGCAGTTCCACGCGGGTTGTTTCATCGTCGAGGTAAATCGCCGCGCGACGAAGCGCGTCGTCTTCAAACTCCGAGCCTGGTTCCACAAACTCGGGATCGACTGCCGCGGGTCGAGCGGGGCGAGCAACGACGACGCTCAGGGGGGTTATCGCTTGAATAGTGGATTGGGAACTGGCGGCACGA
Source organism: Pirellulales bacterium (assembly GCA_963829655.1). Taxonomy (GTDB): domain Bacteria; phylum Planctomycetota; class Planctomycetia; order Pirellulales; family JALHPA01; genus JBBDYH01. The sequence goes on along the minus strand of CAWHJG010000002.1, from coordinate 599,191 downwards.
TCGACGGGCGGCGCTGCGTCCGTCGAAACGCTCGGCGGCGGGGCTTGCACAGGCGGCGGCGCGTTGTCCCCGGCGGCGTTGTCGCCTGGCGGTTCCGGCAGCTTTTCGGTGGGCGGCGAAGACGGAGGCGGGCTTGGCGGGGGCGCTGGCGGTGCGGCCGTTACCGAAATCTGTGCGCTGACCTGGCTGGTCCCCCCGCCGCCACCGGCGGAGTCATTCACGCCAATTTGAAGCGATGAAGTCGTGCCACCCGTGCGGAATGACAAGCCATCAAGGGCCTGATTTATGTTGGTCAGCGTGCCGCTGATCACTAGGCGCGTGTCGTCAGCGCCGGTGCCTTCGACGAGCGTTATACCGCTCGTGCTCGGCAACGTGATGAACCCTTGCAATGCAACGAGCGTGATTTCGATGGGAGTTGCGCCCGCATCGACGTCGCTCACCAGGATTGCGGTGCCGTTGGCGTTCGTGAAAACGATCGTATTGCCCAAGGGGGATTGCACGCCGGGGACCGATAGCGTCGGCAAATCATTCACGCTGACAATCGTTATGTCACGCGAAAGGCCGTTCGAGGGGTTGCCGGTATCGTCCAGCACAGTCCAAGTGAGAGTGCGCGTTGAAGTGGCGGGCGCCTCTGACACGTTTTGGTAGGTAACCGTTCGAAGGGCGTCTTGATAATTCGACGCAGTATCCAAGCCGCCGAGCGACAGCGTGCCGGTTGCCGCGTTCCAGGAACCGGAAATCGTCGCCGTGTTGGTGAACAGCAACAGGTCTTCGCCCCCGCGATAGTTGGCGCTGATCTGAATGGTTGCGCCGCTGATCACACCGCTATCCAACTCGACGATCGTGATTGTCGATGTGGTGTTGCCTGGTGCGTCATTCTCAATGAAAACGACCGGCGCGGGCTCGACTGAAGCGATGTTGGGAGCATCATCGACCGCATTGACCATAATGGTGACGATGTTGGTGTCCGAAAGCGGACCGCCGGCGCCGGTGTTGCCCTGATCGTTGGTCACGATCTGCAGACTGGCACTGCCGTTGAACGAAGGCGTAGGCGAAAAGCTCAGCCCGTCGAGCGCGGCATTCAAGTCAGCGAGCGTTCCGGAGAAGGTCATCACTGCGTCGCCGGCGCCGCTGCCCACAAGGAAGGTCAAGCCGTTAATTTGGCTGAGCGAGATCGTGCCGTTGGTGGCGGTAAGCGTGACCTGAAGCAGATTGCCCGCTGCATCGATGTCGCTGATGCTGATCAAGTTGCTGCCCGCGAACGAGAACACAAGGGGGGTGTCTTCGCTCGTGGACTGCGGGCCGGGAAGGGCGTTGATAGGAGAATCATTGACCGCGTTGACGGTAATGTTGACGGTATCGGAGTCTGTCAGCGGGCCACCCAAACCTGTATTACCCTGATCGTTGGTCGTGATCTGCAAGCTGGCGGCGCCATTAAAATTGACGGCAGACAAAAAGCTCAATCCGTCAAGCGCCGCATTCAGGTCGGCCAGCGTACCGGTGACGGTCATTACGGCGTCACCGACACCGTCGCCGGCGGTAAAGCTCAGGCCGGTTAACTGGCTGAGCGAGATCGTGCCGTTGGTTGCGGTAAGCGTGACCTGAAGCAGATTGCTCGCCGCATCGATGTCGCTGATGCTGATCAGGTTGCCGCCGCCGCTTGAGAACAACAGCGGCGTATCTTCGTTGGTGGTCTGCGGCGCGGGCACCGAATTGACCGGCGCATCGTTGACCGCGTTGATCGTAATGTTGACGGTGTCGCTGTCCGACAGCGGACCGCCCACGCCTGTGTTGCCCTGGTCGCTGGTCACGATTTGGATGGTCGCTGCGCCGTTGAATTCGGCTGTGGCGGCAAAGCTCAGTCCATCGAGCGCCGCATTCAGGTCGGCCAGCGTGCCGGTGAATGTCATCGTGACATCGGCAACCCCGTCACCCGCTGCGAAGCTTAGGCCGGCGAGGCCCGAGAGCGAGATCGTTCCGTTGGCCGCGGTGAGCGTGACCTGAAGCGGATTGCCCGCGGCATCGACGTCGCTGATGCTGATCAGGTTCCCGCCCGCGCTTGAGAACACCAGCGTGGTGTCTTCGTTGGTGGTCTGTGCGCGCGGGAACGGAATTGAGGGGCGCGTCGTTGACGGCTTGCAGCGTGACATTGCGCGTCGCGGCAAGTGAATCAATCGCACCATCATTTACGACGAACGCAATCGTGCGTGTGGCCGTGTTAGGGTCGTCGCTGAGGTTGTTGTAACGAACGGTGCGGAGAGCCGCCTGATACTGAGCAACGGTAGCAGTGCCGGACAAGGTGAGCACGCCGGTCGCGCCGCTGAAGTTGCCGGTGATTCCGCTTTGGTCGGTAAAGAGCAGCGTATCTTGGCCAGTAACAAAGTTGCCGGTGATCGTGACCGTAGCCGACTCCAAGTGCGTATCGTCGATGTCGCTGAGCGTCAAGGCGGAATCGATGATCGTGGGCGTATTCTCGATGTAGTTGGCGCCGCCGCCGCTGGTGACCACAACTGGAGCGTCGTTCACGGGATTGACGGTGATGTTGACGGTATCGGAGTCCGAGAGCGTGCCTCCGGCGCCTGTGTTGCCCTGGTCGCTGGTCACGATTTGGATGGTCGCTGCGCCGTTGAATTCGGCTGTGGGGGCAAAGCTCAGGCCATCGAGGGCCGCACTCAGGTCGGCCAGCGTGCCAGTGAAGGTCATCACTGCGTCGGCGACGCCGTCGCCCGCGGTAAAGCTCAGTCCAATTTGCTGGCTGAGCGAGATCGTGCCATTGGCGGCGGTGAGCGTGACCTGAAGCGGATTGCCCGCGGCATCGACGTCGCTGATGCTGATCAAGTTCCCGCCCGCGTCTGAGAAAACCAGCGTGGTGTCTTCGTTGGTGGTCTGTGGCGCGGGGACGGAATTGACCGGCGCGTCGTTGACGGCGTTGACGGTGATATTGACGGTGTCGCTATCCGACAGCGGACCGCCCACGCCGGAATTCCCCTGGTCGTTGGTCGTGATCTGCAAGCCGGCGGCGCCATTAAAGTTGGCGGCAGACAAAAAGCTCAATCCGTCGAGGGCACTATTTAGACCGGCCAGCGTGCCAGTGAAGGTCATCACGGCATCGGCAACGCCGTCGCCCGCGGTAAAGCTCAAGCCGGTAGTCTGGCTGAGCGAGATCGTGCCGTTGGCGGCGGTCAGCGTGACCTGCAGCGGATTGCCTGCGGCATCGACATCGCCGATGCTGATCCGGTTGCCGCCGGCGGTCGAGAATACCAGAGACGTGTCTTCGTTAATCGTCTGCGGGCCAGGAACGTTGTTCACTGGCGCATCGTTGACGGCAATGACGGTGATGTTGATGGTGTCGCTATCCGAGTGCGGTCCTCCGGATCCGGTGTTGCCCTGATCGTTGGTCACGATTTGCAGGCTGGCTGCGCCGCTGAATCCGGCCGTTGGATCAAACAGCAACCCATTCAACGCGGCATTGATGTCTCCGGTCGTCCCGGTAAACGTCACCACGGTGTCGCCCGTGCCGCCGCCCGTCGTAAAGCTCAATCCAATGGTCTGGCTGAGCGTGATCGTGGCGTTTGTGGCCGCGAGCGTAACTTGGACCAGGTTTGTGCCGATGTCGGGGTCGTCTACGAGAATTGGATTGCCATTCCCACTGGAGAAAATGAGGGCCGTGTCCTCCGCCGTGGCCTGTGGGCCGGGGAGGGTATTCACGGGGGCGTCGTTCACGGCTTGCAGCGTGACGTCGCGTGAGTCCGGGGACGAATTTAATGAACCGTCATTCACCACGAACGTGATCGTGCGCGTGGCTGTGTTGGGGTTGTCGCTGGTGTTGTCGTATTGGACCGAGCGGAGCGCAGCCTGATACTGTGCAACGGTGGCGGTACCGGTCAGTGTGAGCACTCCGGTCGCACCGCTGAAGTTGCCGGTGATGCCGCTTTGATCGGTGAACAGCAATGTGTCTTGGCCAGCCACAAAGTTGCCGGCGATCGTTACCGTGGCCGATTCGAGATCGGTGTCGTCCATGTCGCTGAGCGTCAGCGCGGGATCGACGATAGTCGGCGTATTCTCGACGTAATTCGCATTGCCGCCGCTGGTGTTGACCGACGGAGGATCGTTGACGGCGCCGACCGCAATATTCACCGTGTCGGTATCGCTCTGTGCTCCGCCGCCGCCGGTATTGCCTTGGTCGTTGGTCGTGATTTGAACGCTGGCTGGTCCGTCGAAGCCGGCGGTCGGCAAGAAGCCAAGGCCGTTAAGCGCCGCGTTGATGTCGGCCGTGGTGCCCGTGAAGGTCATCGTGGCGTCGGCGGCGCCATCGCCGGTGGTGAATGACAAACCGGCGAGCCCCGAGAGTGTCAACGTGCCGTTGGTCGCCGTGAGCGTCACTCGAAGCGTGGTTGCGCCTGCGTCCACATCGCCGATGCTGATTGCGTTACCATTTCCATTGGAGAATATAAGTGGTGTGTCTTCCGCGGTGGTTTTGCGCCGGGGACGGTGTTGTCTGGCGCGTCATTGACCGCTTGCAGCGTGACATTGCGCGTGGCCGGAAGCGAACCGAGCGCGCCATCGTTGACCACGAACGTGACCGTGTGCGCGGCCGTATTTGGGTTGTCACTGGTGTTGTCGTACTGGACCGAGCGGAGGGCGGCTTGGTATTGAGCGACGGTGGCCGTACCGGTCAGGGTGAGCACTCCGGTCGCACCGCTAAAGTTGCCGGTGATGCCGCTTTGATCGATGAAGAGCAGCGTGTCTTGACTGGCAACGAAGTTGCCGGTGATCGTGACCGTGGCCGACTCGAGATTGGCGTCGTCAACGTCGCTGAGCGTCAGGGCAGGATCGACGATCGTCGGAGTATTCTCGATGTAATTGGCGCTGCCGCTGCTGGAGTTCACCACCGGAGCATCGTTGACTGCATTCACGGTAATGTTGACCGTGTCTGTGTCGCTCTGTGCGCCGCCGCTTCCGGTGTTGCCTTGGTCGTTGGTCGTGATTTGCAAGGTGGCTGCGCCATTGAAACCAGCGGTCGGCGAATAGTTCAGGCCGTTAAGCGCCGCATTGATGTTGGCCATCGTGCCCGTGAAGGTCATCGTGGCGTCGGCAGTGCCGTCGCCAGCGGTGAACGACAAGCCGGCGAAGCCTGAAAGCGTCAGCGTGCCGTTGGTCGCGGTGAGCGTCACGCGAAGCGTACTTGCGCCCGCGTCCGTGTCGCCAACGCTGATCTGGTTCCCGTTCCCGCTCGAGAACACCAGGATCGTTTCCTCGTTCGTGTTCTGCGGACCGGGAACCGTGTTCACCGGCGCGTCGTTCACACGGGCGACTGTAATGGTTCGCGTTTGCGTGTTGCTGTTGGTTGTGCCGTCATTGACTCGAAGCGTGACGGTTCGGTTGGAGGTGTTTGGGTTGTCCGAGGTGTTGGTGAAGTTGACGCTACGCAGCGCCGCCTGGTAGTTGGCCAGAGTATCGGGGCCGCTGAGCGTCAGCAGGCCAGTGGCGGCGTTCCAGTTTCCCGTGATGGCCGGCGTGTTGACAAACGTGAGCAGGTCCTGGCCGTTTTGATAGTTGCCGGTGATCTGGACGGTGGCACTGGCGATGTTCGTATTGTCGAGATCGCTGACCGTGATCGAGGCGGTGATCGGGATTGATGCGTTTTCGGTATATGCCAACGCGGCGCCTTCAATCCCCGCCAGAACCGGCGCATTGTTGACGGCCGTTATATTGATGTTTCGCGTGGCGGTGGTGCTGTTGGCTGTTCCGTCGTTGGCCACAAAACTCACGGTTCGCGCGGCCGTGGTTGGATTATCGCTACTGTTGGTGTAGCGGATCGAGCGCACGCGCCGTGCGGTAGTTGGCGACCGTCGCCGTGCCGCTGAGCGTCATCGTGCCGGTGCCCGCGTTCCAGCTTCCAGTGATCCCGTTCTGATTGGCAAACGTCAGGGTGTCTTGTCCGTTGACATAGTTGGCGCTGATGGAGATCGTTGCGCCTTCCATGTTGGTGTCGTCGGCGTCGGTAAGCGTTAGTGCTCCGTCGATAACAACGGAACCCGCGTTTTCCGTGTAGGCCAGGGCGCTAACGGTCGTGGTCACCACCGGAAGATCGTTGCACGTGTATCGCTGCACGAAGACGCCGCCGGCGTCGCCAACCCCGTTTCCGCTCCAGACAAACACGGCATTGTTCGCGGGGGTCAATGCGACGCCGGAATACCGTTGGTCGCCGGCTGTCGTGGTGTTGACGCGGAATTGCACTTCCTCAACGCCGCCGGTCGCGGTGTACTTCTTTGCGTAAATTCCCCAGGTGCCGGCTTGATCCTGATTAAATGAATCCCAGCTAACCAGAAAGTCGCCGTTGGTGCTCGCTGCCACGCGCGAATAGACCTGATCACCCGCGGTCGTGGTGTTGACAAGAGTTTGGACACCCGCGGTAGAGCCGTTTGCGTTGTACCGCTGCATGTAAATGCCCAAGCCGGATCCATCCTGGTTCGTGCTCGTCCAAGTGACCACAAAATTGCCGTTGGCCGCCATATCGACGCTGCTGAAACGTTGATCGTTGGCGGTGGTCGAGTTGGCGCGGAACTCAACTCCTTGTGCGGCGCCCGCGGCGTTGTAACGTTGACCATAGATGCCCCAGCCGCTGGTGTCCTGGCCGTTGCTTTGCCAGGTGATCACGAAGTCGCCATCGGCGTCCATGGCAACGCGCGAGTACATTTGGTCGTTGGCGGTTGCTGTATTGACGCGAAACTCGAGGCCTTGCGCAACACCGGCCGCATTGAATCGTTGCGCATAGATTCCCCAGCCGCCGCCATCCTGATTGATGCTCGACCAAGTGATCACGAAGTTGCCCGCCGAATCCATAGCGATGCTCGAATACTGCTGGTCGTCGATGGTGTTCGTGTTCACCTGAAGTTCGCCGCCCTGCGCAACGCCGCTGGCGTTGTATCGTTGCGCGCACACCGGCGTCGCCAAGAGTGTCCGTGGACCACGTGACGACGAAGTTGCCGGCGTCATCCATGGCCACGCTTGCCCACTCCTGCCCGCCTACGGTAGCCGTATTGACTTTGAATTCGCCCCCCTGAGCGACGCCGCTTGAGTTGTATCGCTGCCCATAAATGCCCCAACCGTCTCCGTCTTGATTCAGGCTCGCCCATACCGCGACAAAGTTGCCGTTGGCGTCGGCAGCGACCGCGGTCATCGCCTCGGGGGACGTTTGCTGCGTGTTGGCCGTTGCCGTATTGACCAGGGTTTCCACGCCCAGCGGCGTGGTACTTAGCAACAGGCGGCTCTCCAGCTCCATGCAGTCCAAGACGCGGGCCGGCGGCGGCAGAGTCGCGCGCGAGTCTTTCTTCAGCGCGGCGGAAAACTTTAGAAAATCTGGATGTCGATCGAAGAGGACGGAACATGATATATCTACGTGCGCAAAAACGATATGGCCCCATCCAAGCCTATGCCGCATTAACCCCAACCTGGTTTGCATTTGCGCTCCATCAACCGGGTTCAAAGTTGGCCAACCGTTACAGCCACTTCGATCGCTCGCCAGCGATCATCCGTTGCAGTTGCAACCGGTTATACGCTCGCGTGGCAACGATTATGCGGTCTCGCCCACGCATTCGGATTGGTCACCGGGTACCGCCCGTGGCGCGCGTACTGGAGCAGCTAGACCAGCTGTTTGCGGCAAGTCGAAGAAAGTGAGAGCGGAAACTACGTACCATCGCATTATCTAGCCGACCATGGATGGCCTCACAAATCGAGTATCGCGCGCCCGCTCGGTCGGCTTCGTCGCGCTGGCGGCTGCGCTCGTGGGAGGCATTGGGCTGCTGGCGAAAGCTCAAGTGCTTGGCCCCGCGTTGGAAAACGCCGAAGTGATACCCCTTCCTCCCACGATTGAACAGGTCGATTTAAAGCAGGCACGGGACCTGCAACAGCCCCCCCGCGGCTTTCGCAATTGGTGGGCGGATGTTGTACGTGCTCCGATCGAGATCGCTCCCGCTCAGCTCGAAGTACCTTTGGCCGAGGTTTTGATTGGCACGATGCGCTGCTCGCCGCATGTACGAGTGTTGCACGACACGCCGGCGATTCAAGCGGCAAACATTTGCGAAGCGCAGGCGCAGTTCGACTGGCGCACGTTCATGGAGTCGAAGTTCATCGACACGAGCGACCCAGTAGGCAGCACGTTGACCACCGGCGGTCCGGACCGCTACCTCGATCAGAACTGGTATTACTCGGGCGGGATGCGCCGCCAAACGGAAAGCGGCGCGCGGTTCGAAGCATCGCAGAAGTTTGGTTACGAGGACAGCAATTCGGTGTTCTTTGTACCGGTCAATCAAGGCACCGCGGATGTCGTTGAGCCTGACGCAACCGTTGCTCAACGGACGTGGACCGGCCTACGCCACTCACCTCATCGTGCTGGCGCAGATCGACACGCGCGTGGCGGGTGACCGTGTTGCGAGGGACCTACAGGACTTGCTGGTGGAAGTGCACCGGGCGTACTGGGACTTGTACCTACAGCGGAGCTTATTACTACAAAAACGAAAGCTATTTCGACAGGCGGTGGAGATTCACGACGAGTTGAATGGCCGGCGCGAGATCGATGTGCTGCAAAGTCAAATTGCACGTGCAAAGGCGGCGGTGGCCACTCGGCTTGCCGCCATCATTCGACAAGACACCGCGGTCCGCAATGCGCAGGCGCGACTGGTTACGCTGGTCGGCGACCCAAGCCTTAGCACCTCACTCGGACGTGAATTGATCCCCATCGAGACGCCGCAAGAACAGCTTGCCACGGTCGACTTGTCAGAATCGCTGGTCACCGCTGTTCAATATCGCCCTGAAATCAATCAGGTGGCACACGAGATCAAGGCCGCCAGCGTCCGCCTCAACGTTTCGAAGCATGAGTTGATGCCGGTATTGAACTTCGTGCTTGCATCCTATGTCAGCGGGCTGCAAGGCGACGTCGATATTGCCGAGGCGTTTGGCGACCAATTTGCAACCGGCCGACCAACGTATTCGGCCGGGCTGTTGTTCGAGTATCCGTTGGGAAACCGGGCCGCCGAGGCACGGCTGAAGAAGCGTCAATTGGAGCTGCGACAGATCACCAACCAGCTCGAGCTGACAACCGCAAACGTGAGGTTGGAAGTTGAAACCGCAGTGCGCGAAATCGAGACGGCCCACCGCGAGATGATCAGCCATGCACATGCAATTGTCGGCGGCGAAGCCGAAATTGAGTATCTCACTAACCGCTGGCGACTCCTCCCGGGCGACCAACAAACGGCGGGCTTGGTGCTCGACGACCTACTCAATGCACAAGAGCGGTTGTCGCGATCGGAAGCCAGCTACGCCAGCGCCATGGTCGGCTACAACCTGGCGTTTGTGCACTGGAAACGGGCGACGGGAATTTTATTCGAATTGCAGCCGTCCCCCGGCATCAGCAATCACGTGCAGCCAATACCCGCGGCAAAGGCGCAGCAGGGCCATCGAGCCACTTCGCCGGGTCGGGCGGCGAAGGTAACGAGTCCACCGGAGCCGCGGCGCGCCCAGCCGGGGCGTCTGATGGAGCACGGAGCGGCCGCCGCCGCTTTATCACCCGATCGCGTGCAAACAGTTGGTGCCCAGGATTCCGTTCAAGCTTTGCCAGAGGTCGTCGAGAAACTGCCGATGGTCGAACCGCACCAAAGCACCTGGCGGTAGCGGAAGGAAACGATGCATCGTGCGGCAGCGATTTACAGTACCGCTTTTGTGGCGCTTGCAAGCCAGGCCTTCACATCCCAAACGATTGTTGTGGGCATCGGTAGCGCAGGCACAGGAACAGGCGCGCCGGCTGCGTGACCAAAGCAGCGACTCTTTGCGGAGCTACGCGGACGAACTACGTTGCCGGGCGCGGGCGACAATGCGCGGTTGGCAATCGCTTGACGTCTCGCGCTTGGCGTTCGCCGCGGTCATCGAGGCTTGCCGGCGGATCCACGGAGTGGAACTGTACGACGTGCAGGTGCTCGCCGGACTTCTGCTTGCGCGTGGGTGCGTAGTCGAGATGCAAACCGGAGAAGGGAAAACATTCGCGGCTGCGCTGCCGGCGTTCTTGTTCTCTCTAGCCGGTGAAGGGGTCCATGTGGCGACGCCCAACGCGTATCTTGCCGGACGCGACTTTCAGCTTTTACGCCCGGCGTATGAGCTGTTGGGATGCTCGGCGGGGCTACTTCCCGACGGCGCGCCTTTGGAAGGAAAGCGAGCCGCGTACGTTTCGGATATTACTTATGGCACAGGGTATGAATTTGGATTCGATTATCTGCGGGAACAACTCGACAACTTGCGGCGGAACAGTTCACAACTGGGAAGTCAGCTAGGCGCTGTGCTCGCGGGCACCACTCGCAACCGCCCGCGGCCGATTTCACGCGGATTCGCCATCGTGGATGAGGTGGACAGCGTGCTCATCGACGAGGCCTGCACGCCGCTGGTGCTCAACGACGCTGCACGAAGCGGCGAGACCGACGATCGCATCTATCAAGAGGCAATTCGCGCTGCCAAATCGTTGCGTATTCACGACGATTACGTGCTTGATCTGCAAGAGCGCTCGGTCTGGCTTACTGAAAGCGGACGAAATCGCTGCTACGACGAGCTGTCGCCAGCGACCTCCTCCGCGCTAAGACGGCCGTGGTCCGATTACGTGCGACAAGCACTTCACGCGACGCAGTTGCTCCGGCGCGAGGTCGACTACGTCGTCTCAGCCGATCAAGTGGTGCTGGTTGACGCGATGACCGGCCGGCTTTGCGGCGATCGGTCTTGGCGCGACGGCCTGCATCAAATCGTCGAAGTCAAGGAAGGGCTGAGTCCCAGCGGCGAGGGGAGTGTCGCAGCCCAAATCACCCGACAGCGCTACTTCCGGCAATACGGATTGCTGTGCGGGATGAGCGGAACAGTCCTCGACGCGGCGGCTGAATTCTATCAGACGTATGGATTGCGCTGCGCTGTCGTTCCGCCTCGCCAACCTTCGCAACGGCGCATGCTCGCGCCGCGTTTCTTCGCCACGTCGGAGGCAAAATATTCCGCCGTGGTTCGTTCGATTCATGAGCTTCATGCAACGGGCCGGCCGGTGCTGGTCGGCTCGCGAACGATCGAGAACAGCCAGCGGCTGGCCAGCGCGCTGGCGGCGGCCGGAGTTCCGTTTCAATTGCTCAACGGAAAACAAACCGCCGATGAAGCCGCGGTTGTCGCGCCGCCGGTGACAGGGGCGCTGTGACAATCGCCACGAATATGGCTGGTCGCGGCACGGACATTCGCCTCGGCCCGGGCGTCGCTGAATTAGGCGGTCTGTACCTAATTGGCCTAGAGCACAACGACTCAGTGCGCGTTGATCGCCAACTCGTTGGCCGTGTGGCGCGTCAGGGAAATCCCGGGTCGTGTCAGTTCTTTGTTTCGGCGGACGACGAATTGATGCGCACTCATGCGAAACGGCTTCAAACACAAATGGCTCACCGCTGCGACGATCGCGAGATGACCAACGGCGATTTCGCAAAAAAAGTTCTTCGCGCACAACGCCGCGCGGAGGCAACATCGCATCGGCAACGGTTGATATTGGCGCGTGCTGATCGATGGCGCATGGAAGACATGGCGGACTTGGTTCAGTAGGTGGGGACTACTCAGGCCCACTCTTTGGAGGCAGTGCGCACCAACGGCGCCGGTGAGTGCACCTCGAATCCGCACGATCCCTACAGCCCGCACTCATGGCGCATCCGGCGTCGTGCTCGCGCCGCCACTTGCGGCAAACCGCAGTTGGCGATGGTTATTCGTCGTATCCTTTTTCAGGGCCGGTGATTTCGTCGAGTTGCACGCGGGCATGCTCGCGGTTGCACATCCCGCGCGAGTTACTTGTGCGCAGATATTTAGTGTGCGGTAGTAAACGTTGAATCGTGTGTAATTAGGATGCTTCGTCACGCGTTGGTAATGTTCATCCTGGTGCTCTCTGCCACCGCGGAGGGTCAGATCGTCGAGAGCTTTACGGAGCCTTACCGTAAAGTCGATCTGACTACTGCCGAGGTCGGACTGCTTGCGCACGTGCATGTCCGCGAAGGCGACGCGGTCAAGAAAGACCAACTGCTGGCGGCACTCGACTCCGAAGTGCAGCAACTGGCGGTGGAGATCGCCGAGGCGAACCTCGCGGCTCGTGGTCGTTTTGAATCGGCGGTGGCCGAGCGTGACCTGCGCAAACAGCGGTTCGGCAAGCTCGAGGAGTTGCGCAAGACCGGCCACGCCACCCAGGACGAGTTAGAACGGGCCCGCACCGACCTGGCGGTGGCCGATGCCAACGTGCTCATTGCGATCGAGCAACGGAAGGTGGACGAACTGGATTTTCGGCGATTGTTGGCCGTCCGCGAGCGACGCAATCTTCGCAGCCCGATCGACGGCGTGGTCATCCGAGTGTACCGCGAAGATGCTGATCTTGTCGGGGGCGCCAATGCACCCGTACTGACCGTCATGCAGCTTGATCCGCTGCGCGTGAGTTTTTCGGTTCCGGCGGCGCACGCGGCAACTTTTCGCGTGGACCAGAAGCGGCACGTGCAACTATCCGACAGCGAGCAGACCGCCATTGCGCAGGTGGACTTCATATCGCCCGTGGTCGATGCCGAAAGCGGCACCGTTCGCATCAAGTTGCTGATTCCCAACGCCGACAGCAAGTATCGCAGCGGCAGCCGTTGCTCCCTCGATCTTGACGTTGCACAACCTGGTCAAACGAGCCTGCCGTAACGGGGAGTTTTACCTTCAAGTACGCCGCCGATTGCACAAACCGATGCACGAAATTGCGCTGGATCATCTTGGAACGACATTCGCCGCCGCCGGTATGACCAATGGGTCGCCTGTAACATCACACGCAACTCCGCGCCGTGACCCCTCGCTGGTTGAACAGTTCAACGACGTCTGCGCGGTGGTGGAGCTCGCGGCTGCCATCGCCGATGCCAGTGACTTCAAGGCCGCCGCGATGGCGCTTGTCAATTCGCTCGGCTGGCATTTGGGGGCGCTCACGTCGCGTTGACGTTCCGGCTTGGCGGTCGAAAGGCGTTTCGATTGCGGGCGCTTACCGGCGTTGCGGAAGTTGTATGCACTTCTCCGTTGGCAAAGTTGATCGAGCAGGCAACCGATGAGCTGCTGGCGGCCGCGGATACTGACGACAACGTCAATGCGGTGACCGCGACGGCGGAGGACCATTCGGATCGCTTCGAGGCGCTTGCCACCGTTTGCCGAAATTCTGGCGCCAAGGAAGCAACTGCCGTTGCGCTGCGATGTCGCGACGGCAAATCGGTCGGCGCGCTGGTGATTTGGGATTATCCGCCAAATTACCGCTATCGCGTTGAGCGCATGTTGACGGCGGCCGCCGAACCAATCGGCTCCGTGCTCGCTTTGGCTCAGCGGTCGGCGCAGGCGTCGTTACTCGCGCCTGTAAACTGGCTTCGCGTGCTTCACAAGCGATGGGTGTATCTCGCGGTAGTCTTGTTAGCGCTTGTTGCCCTTTCGCTCTCGTCGTATCGCGTTGCCACCGATTGCACGGTCGAGCCGCTCGAACGGCGATTTGTCGTTGCCCCGTTTGAAGGTGTGTTCGAGAAGAGCCTGGTCCGACCGGGCGATGTTGTCGAGCAAAACCAGGTGCTTGCCCGCATGGACGGCCGCGAGCTGAGAATCGAAATTGCAACGACCAACGCCGAATGCGAGCGGGTTCGCAAGTCGCACGATATGAACCTGGCGGCAGGCAAAGTGGCCGCTGCTCAGATTGATCGGCTCGAGCTTGATCGGCTTAAGCAGCGTCAGCAGCTTCTGGAACATCGCTCGGCAAACCTCGAGATTCGCAGTCCCCGCGCTGGAATTATTCTGACCGGCGACTTGGAGCGGACTGAGGGGGCACCCCTGACCGTGGGACAGTTACTCTATGAGATTGCACCCGTCGATCGGATCGTGGTGGAAGCTGCGGTCGATGAAGCCGAAGTGGCGCTGTTGGAGACTGGCCAACTTGCCAGCGTTCGGTTCGACGGATTGGGCGGCGCCTGGTCGGGAGTCGTCGAAAGGGTCCATCCGCGATCGGAGATTCGCGATTCTCAGAACATTTTCGTCGCCGAGATTGCGCTCGATGATCCGGATTCGCGGCTGCGACCGGGCATGAAGGGCCGGGCCAAAATCACCACCACGGAATCGAGCGTGTTGGGGGTAATGGCACGAAGGGCGTGGCGCGGTGCTCTCTGGTTCGCAGGGTGGTGAAATGAGCGACACGCCTGAATTTGTCGTGGAAGACGCGCGCAACTCGCTCTTGAAGCTGCGCACCGATCTGATCATTGCGCCGCGCACCGGCGGCGAATGGTCGGGCTATTTCATCGAAGATCCGCTGCGAGGAAAGTTCTTTCGTCTAGGTGTCGCCGAGCACGCAGTTTTGTCTTTACTGGACGGCAAACGGACGATCTCGCAGGCGTGTGCCGAGGCGGCCATAACGCTTGGGCCGACCGCCTTGAGCGACCACGACTCGTTGGCACTATGCCGGTGGGCGATGGAAGCTCAATTAGTCCAGCCAGTCAATCGAGATGAAACACGGCGACTAACGAAGCAGGCCGGGCGCATTTCGCGGCTCAAACTGCAAGCCGCGTTCAATCCGCTTTGCGCGAGATTGACGATCGGCAATCCAAGCCGTCTGGTCGAAAAGCTTACGCCGCGTCTCGATTGGGTATTCAATCGGCCCGCAGTCCTGGTATGGACAGTGGCGGTGGTTTACGCAATCTATTTAATCGCGACCGACTATGATCGCTTTTCGCGATCCTCACAGGTGGTCTTTAGCCGTGAAAACTGGTGCGTGTTGGGGGCTGCATGGTTCGGGTTGAAAGTCGTGCACGAAACCGCACACGCGGTCGCTTGCCGCAAGTTTGGCGGCACGGTGACGCAAGCCGGCGTATTTCTGCTGCTGTTGATTCCCGTGCCCTATGTAGACGTTACTTCGGCCTGGAGATTCGCCGACAAATGGCAGCGCGTCATTGTCGCCGCGGCTGGAATGTATGTCGAGCTTTTCGTGGCCGCCGTGGCGACATTCGTGTGGGCCAATGCCGAGAGCGCCGAAACATGCTCCGTCGCGCAAAGCGTGATTGCCATGGCCGCCATCGGCACGCTGCTTTTCAATGGCAATCCGCTGATGCGGTTCGACGGTTACTATATTCTTTCGGACTGGCTGGAGATTCCGAATTTGGCCGGGCGCGGAAATCAATACTTGACCGGGCTCGCTGAGCGTTTGGCATTTGGCACGCGCCGCACGCCAAATCTTGCGCCGCGGGAACGTCGTATTGTAACCGTCTATGCCGTGTTTTCGCTCGCCTGGCGACTGTTTGCCTACACAACGCTGCTGTTGGCGTTCGGCGCACTCGTCGCGCGCTGGCACGTGCTCGCCGCGTACGCTGTGGTGGTTGCGTTCGTCGTCTGGTTCGCGTATCGCAGCGCTAAAGCTGTGTGGCGAATGGTTGCGGCGGCTCAACCGGTCTCGCCGCGGCGACTGACCGCGGTTTCTGTGGGCGGCTTGGTAATCGGCGGCATTATATTTACCTGGATGTTCAGCCCCGCTGCGATTCGCGCCCACGGAATCGTGGAATACGCACCGCTGGTCGTGGTGCGCGCCGGTGCGGCGGGCTTTGTCGAGGAAATTCTGGTGACCGACGGCGAATGGATCGTGGCAGGCCAAGACATCGCCCGGCTGTCGAACGACGAGCTGCGAATTCGGCTGCGCGACGTTGAGCTCGAGATCCAGCAATCGCAAGCGCGGCTTCGACTGCATCGGCAGGCCGAGGAGCATGCCAAGGAGCAGGCGGAAACCGCCAAACTGAATGCGCTCAAGCGCAAGCGGGACGAAGTCGCGGAGCAATCCGACGCGCTATTTGTTAAGGCACCGTCGGCAGGGTGCGTCGTGGCACGCGATCTCGATTCGCTCGTCGGCCGTTATCTTGCCAAAGGCGACGTCGTTGCGATCCTCGGAGATTCGCGAGCGAAGGAAGTGATCGTTGCCGTGCCCGAATTCGACGTTGAGGCCGCGCTAAGGCAGCAAACCGGCACGGTTACGGTGCGCGTCGATGACCTTGGTGTCGCGCCGTTTCAGGCCGTATTGACCTCGGTGGATCCCCGCGCGACGGTGTATCCGCCACACGAGGCCCTGGCGGCTACCGCCGGGGGACCGCTGGCCGTGCGGTTGCGCGAAGACGGCGAGGATCGTGAGGAGGCCGAAGAGTTGGTGCAGGGCTGCTTTAAGGCCCGCGTCGCGCTAACGCCCGAAAAGAGCGAAACACTATACGCCGGGCAATTCGCCGTCATCCAGTTCAGGACCAGCGAGCAATCGGTCGCCGAGCGGCTCGTCCAATTGATTTCGCGGTTTGTAGACCAACGGCTCACCACTACTGGCACTCACGATTGACGCACGCGCGCCGTCGGCCGCCCGCAACGATCTCGCGCAACCTCCGGACGGATCGCTCTTGATAGCTCGTCCGGAAAACGGCGGAACCAGGCGCCGATCAGATACAGCATCTCCACGTCTTCCGGCGCCGGCAGCTTCGGCGCGGTGCGCGCGTAAATCTTTCGCAGTTGTAGGCGCCAGCGGCGCGCGGTGTGTTCATCGCGCGGAGCGAATGCCGCGTAACGGATCTGTCCGCGACGCAACGCGAACCAGTATTCGCGTCCATTCGTCGCCGTCACGGGATACACAAAGGAGTAGCTTTCTCGTGCCGTGCGCAGGCGAGCGAGCGAACGGTTCAGCCAATCGAGCGACGCAAGCATGTCGCGGAACATGCCGGCGCGTTCGTACTCGGTTGCCGTAGCGGCCGCGGACATGTTGCGCTCCAAGCGTCCGAGCAATCGCGCATCGCGGCCGTTGAGAAACGATTTCACGCGGCGGACGTAGCCCCCATATTCGTCGCGCGAGCAGCCGCCCGCACACGGGCCGAGACACGTGCCCATGTCCATCCGGTCGCAGGCGGCGGGTCCCATTTCTTCCCACAGCCGCAGTTGATCGGTAAACAACATCGGCACGCGATCCGGGCAGTCGCGAAGTTGAAAGTGATGGTTCAAGAATCGCACGGCCTCGCTCAATTGTTGCCTGGAGCGCAACGGGCCGAAACAGGCGCGGCCGCGCTGGCTCGGCTCCGACGCGAGATACACGTGCGCCGCCGTGCGCGCCCAACGCAAATGTACCAGCGTGCAAACCGGTCGGTGCGGCCCTGAACGTTGTACGCAGGCAGCCAGCGGCGAATCAGGTCCAGCTCGCGGGCCAGCGCCGCGAACTCATGCGGCCAGCGTTCCCATACAATACGGATCGCATGCGACACGATTTCGCCCGCCTTGGTGTCATCCGCCGCGGCCAGAAAATAGCTGAGCAGGCGGTGACGCAGTCGCTTCGCCTTGCCGACATAGATCAATTGCCCAAAATGATCGACCATTCCGTACACGCCGGGCGACGCCGGACACAATTCACGCAATTGCCGGCGAGTCCCACGGGGCGAATCGGCGAGTGTGATTTCGCTGGTCGCGCTTTTCGATGTGCGAAAGCCGCATTGAGCGGCCCCGAAGCCGTCGAACGCCTGGATGTTCGCTGGAAATAGCGCCATCAGAATTCCCTCCGTGGACGGTGCGCATCAGTGCCCGGCGCGCGCTTCGCTTCACGACTCCGTTCAACGAGTGGCTATTGTAAGTCGTGCGCAGCCAATGGCGAGAGTTGGCTCGAATGCAATCAGGAGAATCTCGCCTGCCGTGATAGCATTGTATGCGCGGCAGCGATAGCTACTACTTTTTGGTTTCCGGCCGCAGCTTCAGTGGTGGTGGTGCGATGAGTTGCGGCGGCGCCTAACGTCACCGCCGTAGATTGGTTGCAACCGCAAGGTTGGAACCATCATCGTTCGCTCGATCGCAGGCTCGAAGTGCAGAATCGTCATTTTTGCGATTTCCTCGTCGCGCTCGATGATTCGCACGCCCAAGGTCCCTAGTCGCAGCATTACTGCGAGCGGAAAGCGGCCCACGAGTTTAGTCTTCGATTCCGCGATCACTAGAAATACTTCGCTCGATTGTAAATTGACTCGTTCGCCGCCTGCGACCCGCGCTTGAAACCCTTCAGTCGGTTGTAAGTTAACGCTTGCGATCCCCTCTTTGACCGGCTCCTTGCTTCAGCGCACGGTCAATCTCCAACAGCGTACCCGCCGGAACAACGCGAAATGGTCGCGATCGGCTGACCGGGTAAGCCGATGCCTGCGCAAGCGAATCAGTGGGTACACTCCAAATAGCCGCCGCGAAAACCGCGGCCAGAAATCGGCGCACGAAAGAACGAGGCATACAAACCTCCCGCCCCGCCGGACACAAAGCACGCTTCACGATCGAAAAGCCGTTAGACACCGCGCCCTCGATTGTATCTCTGCCGCAAAGTCGTGTAAACGTTCCCTGCTTGTTGCCGGACTTTAGCGGTTTGTGTCTGAATTCGAGCATCGGTGCAACCGATCTTAGAAACTGGATCGTACTACTCACCACGGCGTCCATTCGGACGCTCAGCTGGTTCCTGCCTGCTCGTCCCGCAATTCCGCTGGCCGCAGACCCGCAAAGTTTGCACAGCTTCGCTGCTCGCACTCCCACCGCACTCACCCCACGCTTGCTTGATGGATTCGCAATCGCAACGATTCCCGCCCGGCGTCCGCTTGCACGACTCGGCCGACCGTCCACTCCCACGCCGTCTCGGTCGCTGGGTGCTGGAGCGCGTGATCGCCGAAGGCTCTGCGGCGACGATCTATCGCGCCCGACCCGTAAGCGCCGGCGATTCGAAGGCACGTTACGCCGTAAAGGTCCTCGACCGCTGCCGCGACACCCGGCCGATCGCTTTGGACTTTTTTCGCCGTGAGGCGGAAATCGGCCGCCGCGTTCAACATCCGCACTTGATTCCCATCCTGACGTCGCAACTGAGCGAACCGCCGTATTATCTTGTCATGCCGTACCTGCTCGGCCGCACGGTTGCGGAACGGCTGCGCGATGGTGAGCAGTTTTCGCTGCCCCACGCGCTGTGGATCGCGCGGCAAGCCGCCGAAGCGCTCGCGGCCCTCCATGCCGCCGGTTGCCTGCACGGCGATGTAAAACCCGCGAACCTTCTTGTCTCGCCGCAAGGTCACGCCACGCTGATCGATCTGGGGTTTGCGCGAGCAGGCCGAGACCGGCGGCGCGCTCGACCGGCCGCTTCTTGGCACGATTAACTATCTTGCGCCGGAATTGCTCACGTCCACGTTGCGCACGGATACGCGGAGTGACCTCTATAGCCTTGGCGCCACGATTTACGAGATGATTTCTGGGCGGCCGCCGTTTCAGGCTGCGTCGCTCGAAGAACTGGCCGAGAAACAGCACTGCGATACGGTTCCCGACATCCGCTCGCTCGTGCCGCAGTTGCCGATCGAAGTGGCGGAGCTGATGCGGCGGCTGCTGGCCCGCGAGCCGTTGCGCCGGCCGCAAAGCGCGAGCGATGTCGTGAAATCGCTCATCACTCTGGAAATTGCCACGCTCGCCGAGCGCGTGCCGGCGTAGACCGCTACCATTTCTTGCCGCCCTTGCGGGTTCCGCACGCGTAAACCTCAAGCCCCAGTGCCTCGGCCATCGCTGCCTTGGCAAACATCGCCCGGTCGGCGTCGGCGGCGCTCGTCGCGTAGGCCACCTGGATGTGGTTGCTCTTGTGCCGCGCCATCATCTGGTCGCGCGAAACGCCGTACGTCACCGCGTGCATGATCGGCCATTGCGGCGTCGTCGCTTGCCACCGCCGCTCGGTCTCCTCGCGCGGCAGTTCCACAACGCCCGCGCGGCCCAAGTCCATTTTCAACCGCCCGTCCTCGATGTACACGCGCGACCAGACGATCTCGCCCGGGTTTCGAGATCCCCTTGAGCGTGCCGCCGCCCGAGCTGGAAGTACATCGGCGGCTGGCGTTCGCTGGTGGCGCCGGACCAGCCGCCGATGAAATGCGCGGGCGGCGCCGAGCCGCTGATCAGAAACACCCATACGTAATCGGCGACCGTTCCCGAGCGGTCGATGTCGCCCCACCGCAGATCGTGCAGCGTGTTCTCGACCGGTTGGTCGAGCGCACCGTGCACGCGATAGGTCATCAGACCGTCGAGCCCGGCACATTCGTCCACCTCGTTGAAGTGCGGCAGCGGCTGTCCGTCGTACAGAACCCGCTGTCCGTCGCGGCTTTTGACCGGCGGGCGATCGCTGTTGTTGAGCGTCCCTTCGACCAGATCACTCGCCGGCAACAGGTCCTTCAACCCCTGCTGATACTGGATTCCGATCGTCGCGCATCCAAAGTCGTCGGCGATTCGCAGCGCGGCGACATACATTTTGCACTGCTGATGGATCTGGTCGTCGGTCAGATCGGTTTCGGGATTCGGCCCGATGACGAACCTCATCCCGCGCTCTCTCCATCCACCGTCGCACGCCGCGCGCCTCGTCGTCGCTGACCTGCGTGGTTTCGTAGTACAGCGCCGACTGGCTGAGCCGCTCCTTGTACACGCCCGTCGGGTTCAAGAGATGGTCAGGAATGATCGCGTTGAACATCCCCATGCACCCCTCGTCGAACACGCCCATGATCGCCTTCTCACGCATGAGCTGCGCGGCGAGCGATTGGCCCAGCTTGCGTTCCGACTTGGGCACTTTCACGTCATCCAGCGCCGTGACGTGGTCGGTCTTGTGTCGCACGCGCCCCTTCTCCAACCAGCGGCGGAGGTTTTTTGTGAACCAGTCGTCGCCAAAATCCTCGCTCCACAGCGTGCTGTATTTGACACCGGCCTTGGTGAGCGACCCGTTGAGGTTCAGCATGCCGACGAGTCCCGGCCACGTCCCAGACCAATTGGCGAGGGTGAGGATCGGCCCGCGATGCGAGATCAGCCCGGAGAGCACGTGGTGCGAATACTGCCAGACGGCTTCGGCGACGATAAGCGGCGCGTCGGGATCGATCCCTTCAAAGACGCACATCCCTTCCTTCTGCGAACCGATGAACCCGTGCTGCTCGCTTTCCTTGTAGGGATGCGCCCGGACCAGTTTATATCCGGCCTCCGTAACCGCGCCTGTCAGCGCCTCTTCCATCTCCCGCTGCGCCGGCCAGCACTTTTGATTGGCGCCTTGCCGCAAGTCGCCGCTGGCAACGAGCAGGACCTGGTTCTTCGTAACTTTTCTGGGGCGCGCAAGCTGGGAGATTGCCGCATACTTTGCCATAATTAAGCCAAGTGCGTTTACAGCGGTTGGTTCATGTCGTCCTGATTCTTGCTGATATCCAACCCAAAATCGAGCATGTTGGCATACCTCATCCTAGCCAAAGTGATTATGTGCGGCGGGCCTTATACGATTCTGGCCGCTGACGAGCGCGGCGTGCCGGTCCTTGTGGCTTCCGATCAAATCAATCAGTTACCAAATCTTCGCGCCATCAAACACTTCCGAGAAATACGATGGCCGCCAATTGACCCTGAAACGGGCAAAGCAAGACTCCCTCAGAAACCAGCCTCATTCTTTGAAACGACGGACGTGTACAAAGTCTGGTACATTCCGCAGTCGCTCCCGCTTATTGCGCAGGCTACAAAGGACCCACTTGGCCTCAGCCCCGAGGACCGCAAGCGTTATGACGAACACTTGCGCAACGCCGACCACAGCCTACTGATTGGCTACATCGCCGCGGGCACTGGAGTTGCCTGCATCGTTGTCGGCGCTGTGCATCATGATCTATCGCGACTACAAGCAGAAGCGGAAATCGTCAGGCAGTTAGCCCGTCGAGCGAATCGAATAACGCCATCGAATCGTGGCGGGCCATTGTCCAGGTTCTCCTGGACATATTGTCCAATGCGGGCGAGCCTGTGTTGACACACTGGCATCGCTTGAAACCGCTTCCAGCGAGATCCAGTAGTTGGCGTCCGGTTGAAGCAACCGATAAGACGACCCAATGTGCCCCGGACGTTGAGTGATTCGACATGCTGTGTCGATTATCAGCGCGGCGTTATTGGCATCTGTTTCCGCACTCATCGACCAATGACTCGAACCGGCGTGACCAACCAACAGCGCTACCGGGCCGTTCGGCCGCTGTTCGAAGTGAAGGCTCTGCAGCACGGGGCTCGCCGGCCAGTCGTCACGAACGTCTGCGATGCCTTCTACCGACTCCAACTGTGGCGTCCACTGGCCACCAATCCGCCGCTCAACCGTATGACCATATCGGTCGCCGCACCAGCGAAACACAATTCGCAAGTCGTCACACTCAATAGACTGGTCAATGGTCATTCGTGCTGCTTCGTCGGTCCTTCTGCTCCGTCCCTCCGTGCCTCTGTGGTGAAAAACGCATGGCTATTCGTCCGCCACCGCCGCACGACCGCTCGCCCGCCACTGAAGGTACGAATCCAGAAACGGCTGAATGTTCCCATCCAGCACGCGCTGAAAGTTCCCCTCGTAGTGACCTGTGCGCTGGTCCTTGACACGCTGATCAGGGTGCAAAAAGTAGTTGCGAATCTGCGAGCCGAAACCGGTCTTCGCCTGCTGCTTGTACTT
Source organism: Pirellulales bacterium (assembly GCA_963829655.1). Taxonomy (GTDB): domain Bacteria; phylum Planctomycetota; class Planctomycetia; order Pirellulales; family JALHPA01; genus JBBDYH01. The sequence continues at coordinate 576,669 of CAWHJG010000002.1, read as the reverse complement.
CGCCGCGACCTCGGCCTCGCGCTTCTCTTCCTCCAGCCGCACCAGCCGCGACCGCAGCATCTTGAGCGCCGTTGCGCGGTTCTTGTGCTGGCTCCGCTCGTTCTGGCATTGAACTACGATCCCCGAGGGAAAGTGCGTGATCCGGATCGCGCTCGAGGTCTTGTTGACGTGCTGCCCCCCCGCCCCGCTGGCGCGAAACACGTCCTCGCGAATGTCCTCGTCGCGAATCTCGACGTCGATGCTGTCGTTCACTTCCGGCGACACATCGACCGCGGAAAAACTCGTCTGCCGCTTTCCTTCCGCGTTGTACGGGCTGATCCGCACCAAGCGGTGCATGCCCGTCTCGCCTTTGAGGTAGCCATACGCGAACGGCCCCCGCACGGCGATGCTCGCGCTTTGAATTCCCGCCACGCCGTCGTCCTGCCGATCGAGCAACTCCACTCCGTAGTCGTTCGCTTGCGCCCAGTTGAGGTACATCCGCAGCAGCATCTCGGCCCAGTCGTTGGCGTCGGTCCCGCCGTCGCGCGCGTTGATGCTGAGGATCGCGTTGTTGCCGTCGTGCGGGCCGCTCAATAGCGCCTTGAGCTCCAGCGCGTCGAGCTTCGGCTCGACCGCGGCCAGGTGCTCACGCAGCTCGGGCACAAAGCTCTCGTCCTCGTCGCCCATCTCGACGAGCGTACGAATCTCGCCTTCGGCGCGCGAGAGTTCGTCCAGCGGCTTAATCAGCGTATTGAGCCCCTTCAACTCCTGCACGACCGCCTGCGCGCGCTCCTGGTTGTTCCAGAAGTCAGCGGCGGCCATCTGATCTTCCAGCGAGTGCCGCCTTCTCCGCCTTGCGTGCATAGTCAAAGAGAGTCCCGCAACTGCATGAGTCGGTCGTGAATGGCGGCGGCGCGGTCGGTCAGCTCTTTGTCCATGAGAGGGTGCCTTAACTCCTTAAAAGGTAGACGTTTGCTGGTGTCAAAGTATACGCGGGCACGCCAAACCGCGGCCAGGGCCGCCCAACAGGCACAACCCTCCGATCTTGACCATTTTCCCTGTTTTTGCTCTAGTACCGCGCCGATCAACCCCCGCCCGTAGAGAATATCTGTAGATAGCCGGCATTTCGTCTGGAGTAGTCTCGGGCAATTCCCCATTTTCCTGTCCCGAGCGCACTTGCCGTCGCTGAGTTGTGACGCTGCACATTAGCGCGGCAACAGACCAAGTGACGGCGAAAGGACGCGCCCGCCGCAGAGCGTGCCGGAACAACTACCGCATTGAACGTCACCGAGTTTACCGACGAACAGTTGTGCAACTGGCGGCCCGAGAGGGTTCGGACGGGCCGGCGTTCGCCACCATCGTTGAGCGGTTTCGTCAGCGCGTGTGGCAGGTCTGTTACCGCTTGATGGGTAACGAACACGATGCCGGCGACGCGGCACAGGAAGTCTTCGTGCGGTTGTTTCTCAGCCGAGCGAAGTTTGAAGGACGATCGAAGTATTCCACCTGGGTCCATGGCGTCGCGATTCGCACTTGCCTTTCGATGCGCCGCGGGCGCGGCCGTCGTCAAAAGCACGAGCGCACCGCCGGCGACGATACGCAAGTGTCGGAGGCAGTCGGCCGCGGCGCTCAGGAATCCGGCCTGTCGATGGACCTGATGCAGATGCTCGACACGCTCGACGAAGAGGATCGGGCGTTATTGATATTGAAGTACGCGGAGAGTTACAGCCATGAGGAGCTGGCCCAGATCTTTGATATCTCGGTGAGCGCGTGCAAGATGCGGATCAGCCGCGCTCGCGACAAGATTCAAGAACAGTTCAAGGACACACAGGCATGAGCATGGCGCGCGACTTGTTGGAGCAGTTGGCCGAAGCGCCGGTCCCCCCGGTGCCCGAAAGCTTCGATCGCGCGCTGCACGAACGGATCAACAACCGCCTTCTGGTGGGCCAACTGGTCGATCTGGGTTTGAATGGAACCGCATATACACTGGAGCACTTTTCCCGCGCTATGGCGGGGTTTTTCAAGTTGACGTTGACAGGCAAGTTCGAACCCGGCGCCAAGGAAGGGCCGGGGACAGCGCCGTGAGCTTGCCTTTTTGTGCGTTTGAGTTGCGGCGCAACAAAAAAGGGGGCCGTGCGATTCGGCCACAACATCAATCCGGCTTGGATTGAAAGGAGATGAGTGCATGTTTGGTTTGTTCGCTCAAGGAAACAATGCAGTGGAAAACACGGTCGAAGCCGTGAGCACTTCCCGCGACGCCTTGGTCTCGGCTTTCACAAAAATGTGGGAGCAGACGGCGCTTTTGGCGCCGAAGATCGTCGCCATGGTCGTGGTGCTCGTGCTCGGCTATCTGGTCGCGCGGATTGTGGCGCGCGTCGCCATGGTGCTCAGCGAGAAGCTCGGCCTGCAGACTGCCGCCGCACGCAGTGGTCTGGCCGACTCAATGCAGCACATGGGCATCAAGCGTAACCTGCCCACGATCGTCGCCACGATCGTCTTCTGGCTGTTGATGTGCGTGTTCATCATGGCCGCTTTTAATATCCTCGACATGCCCGATGTTTCGGCCGCCATGTCGGGCGTCGTAAGCTTCATACCCAAGCTGCTCGTGGCCACGATCGTGGTCGTGGTCGGCTTGCTCGTCGCCAGCTTCCTTCGCGGCGTCGTCGCCACTAGCGCCGACCGCGTCGGGTTGAGCTATGCCGAGCACCTTGCCACCGCGTTCTACTACGTTCTCGTGCTCGTCACTTTCCACGCGGCGCTCACGCACCTGGGCATGAACCTGCAACTGCTGGAGAACATGTTGCTGATCGCGTTTGGCGCACTGGCCGTTGGGTTTGCCCTGGCGTTCGGCTTCGGCGGCCGCGACGTCGTCGGCGGTATCTTGGCCGGATACTACATCCGCCAGCGTCTGCAGGCGGGCGACCATGTGACCGTCGGCGCGCTAGAAGGCACCGTCCGCGAGGTCGGCCCGGTGGCAACGGTCATCGAGACCGATGAAGAGGGTTACATCAACCGCCGCAGCATTCCCAACAGCAAGATGCTCGCGGAAGCAGTGCGGTAACTTAAGCGTTTGTGAAGTTGGAAAACCGAGCGGCCGGGCTAGTCCCGGCCGCTTGCTCCGCTCACTCGGTCGTGTTGTACGCCGTCACCTTGTCTTCCAGCATCCGCGGCACCAACAGTAAACCCTTAGAGTCAACAACGCCGATGTCAGCGGGTCCTTTCACGCCGCTCAACACCGTCGTCACCTCGCCAGACGTGCTGACGCGATACACCTTGCTGGCCAGCCAATCCGAGACAAAGTAGCCGCCGTTCCCGTCGAGCTCAACGCCGTCCAGGTTGCCGAGCGGCCGCTTCGTAATGTTCGTCTGCCGCCGCGAGCTCAGTTCGATCTCATACACATGCCCCGGTGTCTTGGTCGTGAAATTGGCCGCGTCGAATCCCGACCCCCAAGATGCCACGACAAGCTGGTCCTCGTGCACCACCAAACCATTGGGCAGCGCCAACTCCTCACCCTCGGCGAACACCGCCGGCTTGCCGTCCTTGATCGAATAGATCTTGTTGCCGAACATGTCCGACACGTAAACGACACCTTCGTTGTCCACGGCCACATCGTTGAGGAATTTTGCGTCCTTGATCTCGACGACGTGCACGATCTTGGCCGTTTTGACGTCGATCCCAATCACTCGGTCGATGTCGCTCACCCACAGAGTGCCTTTCACACTGCGCATCCCCTTGGGTGCGTTGAGTCCCTTGAACCACTCGGCTTCAACTACCTTGCCGTTGATGTCCGCCCGCGTGATCCAGCCCTTACCGTCCTTCTCGTCCGGTCTGCCGGCAAGATTCGAGATGAAGATCGACTGCGAGGCCGCGTCGTAAAACACGCTCTCGGGCTGCGCAAGCCCTTTGTCGATCGTCCACACGCCCGGCGGCGCTCTTGCGCGAATGCTACCGACGAACCGGCCAACATCGACACGACAATGGTCAATGTAAATGCGCGATACATACCTTGTCCTTTCCGGCCTGAACCCTGACCCCTCCGCCTACCCCTTCCACTGCTCATAAAAATAGATTGCCGAAAGCACAAAACCAATCACCACTACTATCCTTCGCACCAGTTCTCGATTCAACTTTCGCGCCACGCTGGCCCCCAAATATCCGCCGACCATGCCGGCCATGATCATCGGTACCGCGTGCGGCCAGCTCACGGTGCCCGCGATCGAAAACACCACGATCGCCACGGCGTTGATGGCCGTCGCCAACAGCGTTTTCAGGGCATTCATCGCATGGATGTCCGACAGGCCCATAATGGCCAGTGCGCTCAGCATTAAAATGCCAATCCCTGCTCCGAAATAGCCACCGTAAACCGCCACGAAGAACTGAAACACCATCACACCGGCCACGCACCACCCCGACGGCGATGAGTGCGGACGACCAATGCCTGTCCACGCCGCGATCTGCGGCTGCAGCAAGAAGATCAGCGTCGCGCTCAAGATCAGCCACGGAACGAGTATGGCAAACGTTTCCGCCGGCAGCCGCGCCAAGAGCAGGCTACCGACCAATCCGCCGACAATGCTCGGCGGCAACAGCCATACCGCCCACCGCCGCGATTGTTCCAGCTCGCGCCGATAACCCCATGCCCCCGTGGCCGAGCCGGGACAGACGCCACCGTGTTCGTCGCGTTGGCGATCACTTGCATGTCGGGCGCGGAGCCAAGCACGGACACCAGCGCCGGAAACGTCAACAGTGTACCGCCGCCGGCGATCGCGTTGATCGCGCCGGCGAGCACCGCCATCACGCACAGCACAAAGTAGTCGAACAAGTCCACGCGCTTCCAAAGAACAAATGGACCGTCAAAGAGCGTTAGCATACCGGCCGCAATCGCCCCATTCCACGCCAAACACTTGCACGAATCCCGCCAATCGCACATGCTGACCAAACTGCGGCCGCCTCGCGCCGCCAAAAGCACGTTGCAATCCATCACGGACGGGGGACGAAGCGCCGCTTCGTCGCAACATCATGCTCTACGTCGTCGGCACGGATGAGGCGGGTTATGGCCCCAACCTGGGCCCCCTCGTGATCGCCGCCACGGTCTGGCAGATCGACGAGCCCGCCCAGGCACATGATCTCTATCGCGTCCTGCGAAAGGTCATCTGCAACGACGCGGCCAAGGCCACCGTGCGCAAAATCGCGATGGCCGATTCCAAGGCGCTGTACTCACCCGGCCGCGGTCTGCACGACCTGGAGCGCGGCGTGCTCGCGGCATTGTGCTGCCTCGGCTACGAGCCCGCCTGCTGGCGGTCGCTGTGGCGCTTTTTGGACGCGTCGGTCGAGCATGATGGCGACGACCAGGCCTGGCACCTCGACTACGAGCTCAACCTGCCGCTGGTGATCGAGCTGAAGAAACTCGCCAAGACCGTCGAGGTGCTGCGCAGCGGACTCGAGTCCGCCGGCGTCCGACTCATGGCGATCAAAACGCGCGTGATTTTCCCAGAACGTTTCAACGACCTCACGGAGTTTTATGACAACAAGGCCGAGCTTCTCTCGCGGACCACGCTCGAGCTTCTCAACCATGCGATTGCTGCGCTGCCCGACGGCCCCGTGATCGCGTTCTGCGACAAGCACGGCGGCCGCAACCACTACGCTCCGCTCTTGCAGCAGCAATTCCCAGATTGGCTGGTCGAAGTCCGCGCTGAAGGTTGCGATGAAAGCATCTATCGCTTTGGTCCCGCCGAGCGCCGCGTCGAAGTCGGCTTCCGCGTGCAGAGCGAGAAGTTCCTGCCTGCCGCTCTGGCCTCGATGACCGCCAAGTATCTCCGAGAAGTCTTTATGCGGCCGTTCAACGATTTCTGGTGCGCGCGGATCCCCGGTTTGCGGCCAACGGCAGGCTACCCTTTTGACTCGCACCGATTCCGACGCGACATAAAGGAAACGCAACTCGCGCTTGGCATCGCCGACCGCGTCCTCTGGCGAAATCGCTGACACCAAACCCCTCGCCCTCTGGGAGAGGGCAGGGTGAGGGGAATGATCACATGAAACTTTACATCGTCCGCCACGGCCTTGCCGGCGAACACGGCGACCCCCGCTACGCCGACGATCGCCTTCGCCCACTCACCGACGAGGGCCGCAAGCGCTTCGCCAATACTGTCAAAGCGCTGGCCGCGGCGGGCATGAAGGTCAGCGTCATCGCCACCAGCCCGCTGGTCCGCTGCCGACAGACGGCCGACATTCTTGCCGAGCGTCTCCCGGGCAAGCCAAAACTCGTCGAGCTTGAAGCCCTAGAGCCCGGCTCCGACCTCAACAAACTCATCGATTGGTCCAACGATCAGGCGGTGGACGAAGTCGCCTGGGTTGGCCATGCGCCCGACGTAAGCGACCTCGCGGGAAATCTCATTGCACGCGGCTATGCGCAGATTCGTTTCTCCAAGGGCGCGGTCGCAGCGATCGAGTTCGACGACCTGATCACTCGCGGCGGCGGCGAGTTGCAGTGGCTGGCGACGGCCAAGCTCCTCGGCTGCTAGGGACTGGCTCCGAGCCTCAATAGATTTGCAATCGAGGGCAATGGTTGTGGCGAGGTGCCTGTCCCCGTTCAGTTCGCCGAACGCTCCACGCAGCCAGGCTATGTGTTCTTCCACCGACTGCTTGTATCGATAATTATTATCGATATACTGGCGTCGCCCGCGATTGACAGGGATATCCACGCTCAAAGGGATTAAAAACATGAAACGCAATACTCGCTGCGGACTACGATTGGTCGTGACGCTCCCCTTGGCGCTCTCGTTCTTCGTGGCAGCCTACGGGCAGGACACAAAAAAGAAATCGCCTCCGACTGGCGCAACCGAAGCTTCCAAAAAGCAAACTAGTAATCTGCCGGTCCAAAAGAAAGAAGACTTTGCCAGCGTTGTGAAGCGAATGAAGGCCGACAAGCCGGCCATCATTGATCGGCACAAGAAGCTGCTTGCCGAACGCTACGATCTGAGTGATCGCGCTGCCAAGGGAGTCACCATGTCGCGAGGCAAGCCCGTACAGGAGGGCGCTTGCGCTCGTCTGCCTCGCGGGACGAGTTGGGACGACCTCGCAGCCATGACTCCGCCGGAGATCCGCGATCAGGGCATTCCCAGCCGCTTTCCTGCCGTTGCCGCACCCATTCCACGAAGAAGGCGGCATGATCTTCCCGAAATTCCATATTGATGAGATCAAGAAGCAGGAGCAGCGTGACCTCACCCGCTTTGACATCGATTTCGATCTGCCCGACCATCTCTTGCCCGAATTCCCCCCGCCGATTTTCCTCACCACGCGCCCCGATCTGGGCGACGTGTCGCAGGGTAAGTTGGTCACGATCGCCAACTTTTTCGAACTGTTTGACGGCATTCTCAACCCCAAACAGATTGAAGGGCTCAGGCTGCTCGTCACTCCCTTCCCGCAGCAGCAGTTCAATCAAACCGACGATCGCCGCAGCGAGCTGGCCAGCCGCGGTGTCGTGTGTTTCGACTGCCACGTCAACGGACACACCAACGCATCGACCCACCTCGTCGGTGATATTCGGCCGCAGGAGCTGCGCCACCGCATCGACACGCCGTCGCTTCGAGGCGTCAACATTCAGCGGCTCTTCGGCTCGCAACGTGCGCTCAAAAGCGTAGAGGATTTCACCGAATTCGAGCAGTGCGCCGCGTATTTCGACGGCGACCCGATCACGGCCACCAAGAAAGGCGTCAACCCGCTCGAGCGCGGCAGCCAGGTTCACTTCATGGCCGAGTTCCAGGCGCTGTTGGATTTCCCACCAGCGCCCAAACTCGATATCCTCGGCCGGCTCGATCGCAGCAAAGCCACCGAGAGTGAGCTACGCGGCGAAGAGTTGTTCTTTGGCAAAGCGCAGTGCTCGGTCTGTCACCCGGCGCCCTACTACACCGACAACTCGATGCACAATCTGCGCGTCGAGCGGTTCTTCAAGGAAACTATGATCAATGGTCGCAAGGCCTCGGCCGACGGCCCGATCAAGACGTTCCCGCTCCGCGGCATCAAGGACTCGCCGCCGTACCTGCACGATGGGCGACTGCTCACGCTCGACGACACGGTCGAGTTTTTCAACCTGGTCCTGGGTCTCAAGCTCAAGGAAGCGGAGAAGAAGGATCTGGTTGCGTTTTTGCGAGTCTTGTAGGTCGGGACTGCCAGTTGGGGTTTCCGTCGTCGACACACTACGTTTGCCGACGACATCACTCCCCATTCCCACCCGGCAGCCAGCGGCGGCCGGCGATTTTTGGTTCAAAATCGTCCCGGCCCGCCAGATGAGCGATCCGCCGCATCAAGAGCCGCGTGATCTCTTCCAGCACGCCCTCGTCGCGATCGCGGTCGTAGTATGGCGAAAGATCGATCGGCTCGCCCACGGTCATCCGCACAATCGCTGGCATCAGAAACGGGCTGAGCGGGCCTTTTCCGTACGGCGCCCCTTCGATGTAACAAGGGATGATCGGCACGCGTGCACGCAGCGCGACCATGGCCGCGCCCGGCCGGCCGGGCAGCATAAAGTCGTCGGTAGTGTTGATCCGCCCTTCGGGAAACATGCCGACGACCTCGCCCGACTGCGCGTAGCGAATGGCGAGCTTGGTGGCGGCGGTGTCAATCCCCGCGCGGTTGACCGGGATCGCGCCCGCCTGGCGCACGGGCCAGCCGATGAGCGGCGACTCGACATATTTACGAGCGATCATCCAGTGGTGTGGCCGCGGCACGAGCGCCTGGATGAACAGCGGCTCGAGCGATGAGCGATGGTTGCTGACGATCACCGCCCCCCCCGCCTCGGGCGGCGGCAAGCGGCCGCGGACGCGCATTTTCCAGAGCGCGTAGACAAAGTATCGCGCGAGGTAGTAAAGGCCGACGAGCGAGAGGGTCAGGCGGTTGCGTCGCATAAAGAGAATCAGCGCGACGACCCCGAATGCGATGAGCGCAATGCAGACCGCGATCGAGAAGTAGTCAAGTTGAATGTCGGAGAGCATGGGATTGTTTCTTGGTGGTGCGGGCATCTCGCCTGCACCTGCAGGCGGGACGGCTGCATCACAACCGATAGCAAAGTCAAGGCGGCTATGATAATCGTAGGTTGCACGCGAATGCGATGGGAAATGAGCGACTATTATAAGGAGTACACTGGGAAGCCGGTGGCATACGGAGAAAGGCGGCCAAAGCATGTTGATTGGCGTCGTGAGCGACACGCACGGGCAACTGGTCTTGGCCCGAGCGGCCGTGCGGATGCTCGAAAGCTTGAAAGTCGAGCAGGTACTGCACTGCGGCGACATCGGCTCGGTGGAGATCGTCGGGCTGTTCGCCGCCTGGCCAACGCATTTCGTGTTTGGCAACGTGGACTACGACCGCGCCCAATTGCGTACGGCAATCAGGCAGGCGGGGAAGACCTGCCACGAGAAGTTTGGCAGCGTCGCGTGGGAAGGGCGGCGGATCGCGCTTTTGCACGGCGACGACACCCGGCGGCTGGATGAGACGATCGAGAGCGGCGATTACGACCTGGTTTGCCACGGCCATACGCACATCGCGGCAAAGCGAACAGTGGGGAAGACGCTGGTACTCAATCCGGGCGCGGTCTTTCGCGCCAACCCGCATTCGATCGCGGTCGTAGAGTTGCCGGCGCTCGTGGCGACGATTGTGCCGATCGATTGATTGCGCTGGACGGCATGTCGGTACATGGACTTGCCGACTTCGATGCGGCGGCTAGCCCGCCATGCGAAGGTTGGATTCGGCTTGCGCGGCGGCGCAGCGGTACTGCATCAGGTACGCGTCCTCGGGCGTGTCCTCGTAAAACTCCTTGAGGACCGAGACGGCGCGGAATCCGCATTTGCGGAAGAACAACTGGGCCGCCAGGTTGGTCTCGCGGACTTCAAGCATAATGCGGCTGCGTCGCTGATGCGAGAGCTTGCTCACCAGTTTTTGCACCATCTGCGTGCCGACGCCGAGGCGGCGGTGCTTTCGCGCGACGGCGAAGTTGAGGACATGGAGGCGAGTCTTGTGCAGCTCGTAAATCATGAAGCCGACGATCTCGTCGTCATGCTCGGCGATCATGCCGATGCAATTGCGCTGCCGCAGGCAACGGACGAAGTCTTCCTCGCTCCAGGGGAACTCGAAACTTTCCTGCTCGATCTCGAGGGATTCGTCCATGTTGCGCCGAATCATCCAGCGAATGTGAACGCGGAGTTCGGGCTTGGCTCGAAGTGTCATATCAGCCTCCATGCTAACGATGACTTTTTCGGTGCGAGTTCGTGCGGAAGGTACTCGCGAGGGCTTGCGTGTGCAATAGGACTGACCTGGCTCATTTAGAGCCAGGAAAGACGTTTGCGTGCAGTCACGCGAAATAGGCTACCTGGCTTTTGCGCTCGTAGGGCGAAATCGCCGCACCAGGGCGCCAATTACCCGATCGATCCGCGGGCCGAGGGCGCCAAGCGCGACGAAAAGCCAGCCGACGGCGCTCGGCGAAATCCACAACCACCAGAACAAACCGAACGCAATCACGGCTGCTTGCGGCCAGCGGTCAAAGGCTTCGCCGAGTCGAGTGACACGAATTGCCCATCCGATCAAGAGCACGACGACGCATGCAATTGCGGCCTGTCCAATGCGACTCGCCCAGTCGTCGGCGTAAGCGCGGGTGTATTCCAGGACAGGTGCGAAGGCGCCGCCGGCCAGAATGGCGTGGGCGTTGTCGTGCGACCGGCCGATGGACCGTTGCCACGATCGCAACGGATTGTCGAGCGTGGGCGTTTGGTTCCAAACTGGTTCGACCCCCGGCCACGCTTCGATCCGGCGTGCGAGGCGCATGTGTTTGCTTTCCTCACGAGTCACCTGGTCGGTCACATTGCCCGCATCGCCGTCTGGAGGCGCAAGTACGGCAGGCCGCTTGGCGGCGGCGCGAGCCGTAAGCCAGCGATCAAGCCAAGGACGGTACCATCGGACGACATTGTCGGTGGATTGTTCGACCATTGTCGTTGTGGCGGTTTCGATCAGCGAGGTCGTGGCCTTAAGGCGGAAGATTTCCGCTTCGGCTGCAGAAAGTGAGTGGTTTGCATCGATCGTTGGCAATCCTGCCCAGCGCGGACCGGATATTGTCCACAAGGTTTTCTCGATGGGAAGTCCAACGAGCCAGGGCGCGAGAGCTTCATGCGGCACGTCGCGCATGTTATCGGGAAGGCGCCCGCGGTAAACAACATCGATCCGCAATGGCAGGCGTGCACCTGCCAGCGAAATTCGCCAGCGCAGATTCGCGATCGGCTGTCGTAGTTGGGAAATTCCATCGGTCGCCACGTAGACGAGCTCAAAGTTTGGGGGTAGGGCGAGCAAGCAGGTTTCGATGCCGGCGGGTTCCAGATCGAAGGAAGCGGCGCCATAGCAGGAACCATCGGCGTGCCATGCCAGCGCGACGTCAGCAACGCGGACATGCGCGTTGTCGGCGAGTTTTTGGATCGACTTGAGCTCCCCGGTTGCCCGGGGAGCGGCGCGCAGATAGGTCTTGTGATTGGGCCGCGCTGTTGGTGGCTCGAAGATCTTGGGAAGTGGTTCTTCGACGAGTCCCCGAGTGTCCCACACGAACTGTTGCATGTTGTACTGTGTAGGAAGGACTAGGAAATCACGGGTACTTTGGGCGCCGTCCAAGCGAATCTCGGGAACGCGAAGAGGCTGGCTGCCGTCGGTTTTGAGAGTGCCATGTATGCGCAGTCGCGCCGTTCCGGCGATCGGCGCCGGCGGATGAAGTACAAGAATGCGCGCTTTATTCGGAAGATCGATCACCTCCGAAGGCATTGAAGGCTCGATTGAGAACGGGCCAGTCCAATTCTCCGCCAAACCGAACCGTAATTCTTCGAGCGTCCCGCCTCTCGTAGTGATTTCCGAATCGAATGTCCCGGTCCAGCCGGCGTCCGCGCGTTCGATCGACATGAGTTGAACCGTGTCGGTTTGCGGACGATTGGGCGTGACACTGAGCTCTAGCGGTGCAGTGCGCTCAATTCCAGAGAAAGCCGCGACAAGTCGATCACCGCGTCCGGACTCGGCTGGCTCGAGTTGCCGCGCGAGGTCGATGTGCTGCGATCTGCTTTCCTCAAGAGGCAATTGCTCGAGTCCAGCGGGACTGGTGACACCGACTGATGTGTTCGTCCGACGCGTAACGAAGATCGTTTCCTGTTGTGCGACCGCGTCTAACAGCGCAAGACTGGGTACGCTTACATTACCATCGGAATCGAGAGTGACGGAGCCCGCTAGTCGAACCTGGGCCTCGCCAACCATCGGGCCGTCGAGGACGAGGGAAACGTCACCTGCTAGATTCTGGATCCAACGCGAGATGCGCCGGCCAGCGGCATCGCTGATGTTAACGTTTTCGACGGCGAGCGATTTTGCGCGCGTATTCGGAATTCAAGCCGGGGCTCGCCCGTGATTTGAATGTCGGCCAACCAGTTGAGGTCGGTTTGTGCGCAGTCCGGCGGCAGCAATTGCGCGGTACTTTGCCGAAATCGTCGTCTGACGCGGGCCGATCTGAATGTCCCAGTCTCGCGAAGTGCTTGGGACTTCGAGGATCGATCTCGGGCGAGTATTCGGTGTGGGCCAAAGCAAGGCAAATTCGGCCGGGCTCAAAGTCTTCGCGCCGGGAATGGGAAATAACTGCAATGAAATCTGAGGCATGGCGCTGGTGGCAAAGATCCGGCGCGTCTGACTTGCACCGAGGAGGCTCATGTGCGGCCAGGCGATTCGACCGGGGGTTGCTGGTGGTTCGAGGACGAACGAAAGATCGAAGACGACTGAATCATCGACTGGTTCGCGAAACTCAAGTTGCACACGCTGGTCGTCCACCTGCCGAATGCTGGATATGACCGAGCTTTCATTTGGCGGGAGCAGGTGGGCGGCAGGGTCGAGTTCCAATACCAAACGCCGAACCGTCCCGCGTGCCACGTTGACTTCCCACCGGCCTTGGAGGGTCAATGAGCCCGGGCCAGCGCGGAGCCAAATCATTTCAGTAGCTTCGAATTCCGCCGATTGCTGCACTTGCGCGGCCTCTGAATTTCGGATCGTGACCTTATCGGCGGGACCTAAGTTGCAGATCGAGCGATCGCCGTCAGTCGGGGGAGTAGTCACTCCATACCCGTTGACAAGGGGCCGAGAAATACCTGACAGTGGCCCAAGCAGCAGTCTGGAATCTGGAATGGCCGGAATGCTGAATTCAATCAGGGGCGCACCTTCTGCTTGAGGCATGGCAACGAATTCCACGCGCAGCTCATAACTTCCCGCCTTCGGCAAGTCGAATATCATGTCACCGTTGGATTCATCCCGCTCAAATTGCAACGGTTTCTCGTCGAGCGTGGCGCCTTGTGGTACCAAGTGTGCGCCACTACGACCCAGCGGCAAGCGGACTCGCGAGCGGCCGAAGGCGTCGACACTATAACGCGCGGTCCACACCGCGCCGTTTGCTCCGCGGTTTCCGGCCCGAGGGCTTTCGTATCGCGCCTGTGTTATCAGGCATTCGACATCACTTGCCTTGGTACGCGAGGTCACTCGGAGCAGTTCTTTATAGAACTGCTCGGGAATATAGACACGCTTGCCGCGCAGTTCGGTCTGGTTATCCGAGGGAAATAAGACGTCGAAGATCGGTGGGTTTGCGTTCTCGGTTGCCTGTTGTTCAACGGCGCTGAGTTGAGATGCGAGCAGCGACGCAATCAGAAACACCGCCGTCGGTACGGCGCTGACCGGCGCGACAGCAGGAAAGTTTGCGCCGAACGATCGCCTTTTCCTCGACGCTCGCCGCGCGACCCAGTACGAGGTAAAACCGAGCGCGAGCCCCAAAAAGATCCCTGAGCCGAGCGGTATTAGCGGTTCAGGAACCAAAAGCCCGAAGATCGCCGCTGAACCAAGCATGGCAAGGCGCACCAGCGGCGGCCGTAACGCACACAGCCACGCCCCGCCGGCGGCGATCAATAATGCCGAGTAACCCACGGCAACCACAAAGGGCCGGTGAATGCTCACAAGTTGCAATGATTCCGCTTCCGGCAATTCGATGCCGTGTGGCGTCCACCTGGTCACGTTCAGATCGAGTTGGGCGGCGTCAAGTGCCCGGGTCGTTGCATCAAGCTCCTTCGAGGCAATCCAGGCTTCTAACGAAATCAACTCGCCAAACGGCGTTCCTTCAGCGAGCTGCTCGGCCAGTGCATCCGTAATCGGGAAAGCGCGGTCGGCCGACGACGCGATCGACGAATCGAGCATTTCGGCGGCCCAACGTCGGCTGGTCAATACCGAAACCGATGGATGTGCCAATAGAATCAGAGCGTGATCGGGACTACCGACTGCATGAGTGGACTCTTCGCGTTGCTGGGTCGAAGTTGCTTGAATGCCTAAGTGATCGAGCGCAGTTGAAATTGACGAGCAGCGCCTGACCCTCGACAAGCCCCGCCCTGCTCCATGCGTCGCCGATTCTCGAGCCCCAACTCCGCGTCGAACTGGATTCATCGAGGTGCGCGAAGAAAGCATCAGCAAAAGTGAGGCTCCCTTTGCTTCCAGTGATCCGGCGGCCGAGCCAGGTCCAGTCATGTACCAGCCAGGGTTCGAACGTATCTTGATTTCGAGTGCGGGCCAGTCCCCCGAACAGTCGCGCGCTCCAGGGCTGGGGCAGCTCGCTGGCAACTCGCCACTTTGGGTGAGAGTCAAGCAAGCCATATCCAGGCGGCAGCCAAAGCGTCCACCGACGGGCAAGAATGGGAATGTCGGCGATTGGCGGTTGGATCACGGAATTCATCAACCAGCCGGGTGATACCGACGGCGTAGTCCACTCGACAAGCACAGTACAGTCGCGCCGTTTGGCGGGCAGCGGAATTATGAGACGCGATTGCTTGGATTCAAAGCTTATCCGATCCGCGTGGCTGCCATCGATGAGCACGCGTGGCTCCCCGAACACGTCAGTCAACTGGAGTTGAACCGACGAAGGACCAGCGGTTTCTATCGACAACAAAGCAGAATGTCGGATTGGTCCAGCGAGCGAGTGCCACGTATTCCCAGTGCAATTCCAGATCCAAGCAGATGGTCGTTCATCGGTTCTCCGAACGAGTTCCAACGCGGAATCGCGCTGAGCCACATCCAGCGGCTCGAATGTGAAACTGCCTAGTATGCGATCGGTGCTTCCAGACTCGTGCAATGCAGGTGGTATTGCCCGCAACCGTTGATGCCTAAGCGTGAAAGCGATATCACTTTGCGATTGGACAGTTACCCTTCCACGCTGGGAGGTGGCGTTCGGTAGCGACGCGAGCCCAACGGAGAGGCGGTCGCCAAGCGGGCTCGATCGCAGTGCGCGCAATACAAATCGTTGATCGGTCGGTGCGCGAAAGCGAAGCCGCCACGTCTCGCCTGAACCGGACAGGCCCATGCGGCGCTGTTCATCTACGTCGAGTTTGTGAGTTGCCGCAATACCGGGTTCGCCGTTCAACGTCCATTCAGGCTCCGATTCCCGCGCCGACGAAAAATGAACCAAAACTTGATCAACTTTGTTCGACTCGGGGTTACACGCGATCGTATAGGCCTCTCGCATACGCCCGTCGAATATGGTTGCTTGGACGTCCATGTCCGCACTTAAGTCGGGGGTTTCCGGCACAAGCCGAATTTCCAGGTCATCGGCACGCTCATCCAAAACGAACCCAAACCCTGGTTGGTCATCGCCAAGCAAAGCCGCGTCGGCGGCATTCAATCCGGCCAAATCGAGTCGGACTAACGCATACTCAGGCTGTACGTCAAGTCGATGGGCTGTATCGGTGTGAAGCACCGCCAGACGGCGAACTGGCTTGATGTCCGGAAACCTTAGGACCGAGAAGTCGCTCGCGCACAGTATGTCTCGAAGCGGCGCACGCCTGCGCTGCGCGGTAACGACAAGGCGCACCGAGCGCTTCGAATTAATCGGTCTTGCGAGATAGGCGATTAGTCGACTTGGCGACGCGCCCGAACGCTCCACCTCCCAATCCGTCAACATGTCTGACGGCGACGAATTGACCGAGTCGATGATCCATTCGGGCGATATTTCGGCCGCGAGCTGAAATCGCTCTCCGTCATCGCAAGTAATGTCGCAAACGTACCGGATTCGGGCTTCGTTTGGATGCGCATCGATAATTGAGGCGCTGTTATAGCGCAATTGGTCGATGCCCGCCGACAACTCCACCTCCGCCTGGTAACTGTTTGACAAACACTCAATTTCAATGGTTTCAACAGCGGGCGACGTACTCTGCTGGCGGCTGAGCTGGCGGCAGTCCTTTAGTGTAACTGTGGCCAATCGCAGGGGCGCGGACACGACAAGCGTCGCCTTGGCATCCTGTGTGACTACATTTGTCGTAGTTATTCGAGGCAATCGCCAGCCGTCGTCCACTTTCAAAGGCGCAACGGCGATCAAGCGAAGCTGTTGGTTGGCGCCCTTTGCTGGCTGCACAAATGGATAACAGCTCGCTGGCGTCCATCGGAGGAATCGTTTGTCCTAACATGGAGTTCTTGGCCGGCATGTTGTGCCTGCAACAACTTTAATCCGGAATCGAGGTCAACAACCAGTTGTCGCAAAGGCTCGCCGAGAACATCGAGACGCCAGTTGGCCGTCACTTGCAATCCCGATGGATTCATATCGTATTTCACCACGGGCCGCAGCACGTTGAGCTGTCTTAGCCCAGCCGTTCGACCGGGGGCCAGTAGCGTTACCTTTAAAGGCTGGTTGCCTCGCAGTAGTATTCGCCAGGCGCGCGTAGCTTCATCGGTGCTTTCGTCCTCCGACAGTGTGGCGCCTTCCGCAATCAAAACACGGTCCGCGGGTGCGCGCAGCACCAGCTCGCTGGACGGCGCCTCAGGGATCGCGAAGCTATACGACAAGTCCTGTGCGTCGTCAATTGTTGGTCGCAATGACCATGTGAAGCGCAGTTCTCCTGGACGATCCACGCAGAGCGCCGCATTGGCATTTGACGCCATACCCAGGTTTGCAGGCACGCGCCTTTCAGGTTTATCCGAAATCCAATGTGGACCGGTAAGGGCGAGGCCACATGGGCCGACTGCCATCAACACAGGTGTGGAAGCGGAATGCTTTACCGTCCATTGTCCTTCGCCAACCCATTGGCTGCTTTCATCCAAGGTAGCCTCGTATCGAGCGGCGAGGATTTGGGCGCCCATCGCGGGTGGAGGTTTTGTATCTGCCAGCCGTTGGATTCGATCCTCAAATTCGTCCAGATCCATTGGCAGATAACGGCGAGTCTTGTCAGAGCGGTCGAGAATTTGCGACAGCGGCAAATAGACGCGACGAAAACGCAAGGCAGCGTCCTGCTCGTCGCCGACCGCAAGAGAGCCGTCCTCATTAAACTTGTTCGATTGCACCGACTCATCGGCGGCGGTCGCGCTTGCCGTCCGGTTCGGGGTGTTGTCACTTGCAGTCGGCCGATTCGCTTGCGAAGCGACTACGTTCTGCGCGGTTGCGATCGCGCGCATGCCCACGCACACGAGAACGAAAAGGCAACAGCAAATGACTGGTCGAAGCATCATCCGGCGTGTGACTCAGTGGCAGAGCGTTCGACAGCAAGGGCGCCGGACGTAGTAGAAACAGGCGGCGGCGCGGGCTGATAATACAGTTCCGTCACGCCACGGTCTCGAACAAGGCTGGAGCCGGAATGGACCGATTCCTCCGATGCGACGTGCCGGTGAAGGACGCCGCGCAACGCAACGGCCAATCCAGCAAGAAGCAACCCGATCACGCTCGCCTGCCCCAACAAGATTGCAAGATCGGGAAACGCCAGCGCCAAAACAATCAACGCGATGCCCAGCGCCGCCATTGTCCAAGCACGTCGAAGCACAGAAAAACACATCAGCAGGAGTGCCGCTAATAAGAGAATTGCCGATGCGACAAACACAATGGTGCTGCGGCGGGCTATCCAAAGATCGAGACTTTCCGGCCGCGTGGCCGAAAACAAGTAGACATTGGCCGACTCCGGGACTGGCGCTTCGACGGGCGCGGCGCCGCCAGTTGCCCAGTGTTCCAGCTCGGCGTGATCGATCAGATTAACTCGCCTGTATGCCAGTCCGTCCCACCGCCATTGAAACTCGGGCGTCGCCGAATGTGCCGCGAGTAAATGTCGGTCGCCGGGCACGACTACTTGCCAATAGATTCGGCGAACATGAACGTTGTCGTCGAATTGCGGAGCAATAATTGCAGACCGTCTCCACGACGAATCGACATTCGAAAATCGATAACGTAGCTCGAGCACGTGCGCTGCGTTGTCCGAAGGCCAATCGACCGCGAGCCGCCGTTGACCGTTGAGCGTCGGTTGGACCGGCCGGCCGTCGAGCATCGCTTCCATATCGCTTGTGCTGACGTCAGGTGGAAGATTCAATGTGACCGCCGAATCGCGACTCCTCATCCGAAACACTGCCCGCTCCTGCCGGCTATCGTCGAGTAGCCACGTCTGTATCCAACCGCGCTCGACGACTGATTCGGCGACCGGTCGTTGCTCTTCGACGGAGATCGAGAGTGGGACACTGGTTGCGGCCGTTGGGCTTGAAACCGAGAACTTGCGGCTGTCACGTTGTCCTCTGGTCGGATCGATGAGAGTCCAACTTCCCGGCCGAAGATCAGCACGCAATCCACCATCCGAGTCCAACGTAAGAACGTTTGAAGTCAACTCGCCCTCCAACGGCATCGGCAGGGGAAGGTTGAGGATGTGGCCGTTCTTTTGAATCGCAGGCTGCAACGGAATGGAGTATCGGCTAACCAGCTCGACTTGTCCGAGGCGCGGAGCTCCGACCGGAATCTGATATCGCGTCGATTCACCAACGTCGTCGCTGGCAGCGATAATGATTGGCGCAAGCTGGCGATCGCCGATAGTCACTTGCCAGTTCTTTGGCGGTCCGAACGAGCTCGGCACGACCAAGTGGAGCCGCTCAACGGCCTCATACAAGACCTGATATCCGAATCGCTGCTCAATGTCGATGTGATCGGTTTCAAGACGTGCGCTGGTCGCAACGCGTACGGATACTTTTTGCGGCTGCACGGATAGACCCGCGACGTACTTGCTGGGAGACCGCTCGGCGCGAAAAATGAGAGGCGGTTGCCGCCTGTGCGGAAGCGGCAGGCCCGCAGGAATACCTTGTGGGCTGAGGCCGACCAGTTGATCGGACCGAGTTGCCAGCTCGACATTGTCGGCAGGGAGGATCACAACAGTCGCCGGCTTGGGAGAGTCAGCGACAAGCGTGGGCAAGTTGATCTGGATGTCGTCGGGGTTTCTCGAATGGGCTCGGCGTGCCTTGATGGTGATTTCGACGTCGCCGGAGGTGGGCTCCAATAGCGGCACGATCAGTCGAGCATCTTCGCCGGCGGCGAGCGTCTTGGTATCGACAATCGTCGGTGGTCCGACTTCATCGACGGTCCATCCGGGGATATCTAGCTCCAGCGAGAAGACTTTTGCACCGCGAATTGCGTACTTCAATCGCCCTTCCAGGCGAGACTCATAGCCATCGACGAAATAGAAGTACTCTGGCTCGACGCTGATGCGTGTTTGCGCGCAGCAACCCGCGCCGGCAGAGAGCATTGGCGTCCCACATACTCGAACACCGCCAGCCCGCCGCGCCGTTCGAGTTGCGGCAGCGGCTTGTCGATCTGACGCACTCGGACTCTGGGGTTCTCCCACTTCACCTGCCAGTCGCCGGTAACAACGACGCCGATCTGTCCTCCTTGTCGGTGCGATGGTGCTTCGACCACATCAAATCCCGCCAACTCCAACACCTCATTCGGCCTCGTAACGTCGTACGTGCGTTCCACCGCGAATTTCACATCGACTGGCCCGACAGTTTTCTCGTCAAGCTTCACCTGCACCATCGGTACAACCTCCGCGCCAACCGAGGTCAGCATGTACCCGACGGCTTGTTGATCGCCGGTAAGGATAGAGCCTTTGGGCAGCCGGACGCGAAACTCCTGAAAATCTCGGCCGAAACTGCGAACGCTGAGATTAACTTCGCTGCGGACGCTACGGCCGTCAATCGTGACGAGGATCACGCCCGTCGTTTCAAATAACAGCGGCAGTGCCTCGGTGGCTCGATCTCGTTCCGACCAGGCGAGCGAAACGTTGCCAGTAACTCCGATTGCGGAAATCCGAGTTGCCGCATCATCGATCGCGGCGGCTTCAACGACAGCATGTGGAGCCGTCGATTTTGCAGTGACGTTGCCCGGAACGTCGAGCTCCAGTTTCGACGAAGCAGCCTTGGGTAACGAGAGCAGCATTGTCGTCGAACCGCCTCCGGCAGAAACCGGGGCAACGACAGCGAACGTCAGCTCATGATCCGAGCGAGGTTTTCCTTTGAGCCATGCAACGTACTGGTTCGACGAGCTATCGAAATGGAAAAAGTAATCACCATCACCCCTGTATTTGATCTCGCCGCTTAGCGTACATTCCGATAATCCGAGTGGGATGGCGGTCCATCCGTCCTCGTTGAGCCGCAAACCGATCTGCAGTTGAATCGTGGCACGATCGCCCTTCGCCTGGCCCTTGCCGATCAATTCGCGAATTGCGTAACGGGGAATTTCGAGCCGCTGGTTCTGCCGTTCCCTTTTCTGAAATAAGTCGATGAACTCCTCGTAGCCAATTCCAGGAACCGGTACCAATTGTCCATCTCGATCCTGCAAATAGTGAATTTCGGGTTTGATTTCGATTGCGGTCGCTGGCGCCGACCCTGTTTTGCGATTCTTACTTCGCCCGCTGCCGAGCTCGTCCGAGGCACTGGGTGTGCTATCGCTTGCCGGAGTCGATTGTGTTGCCGCGGAACCTGCCCCTGAATCGCCAGGCGCTGTTTGCGCAGCGGCGGCCGATGGGTACGACGCGAGAAGCGCCAGCGTGAACATGAACCGGCACAAATGGCGCAACGTCGGAATCCCTTCACTCAGGGTGCAAAGGCAAATTGGCAGGCGGCCAAGGCAGCTGCAACTTAGACGAGAAAGGCCGCATCCCTATTTTAGTTGCACAAGCCGCAAACTTGAAGTATTCGTTACCAGTTGTAGAAGCGGATCGCCACAGTCTGTGTTCCGGCGATTTGCCGACGGCGGTCCGAAACCGATGTGTCAACGTGAGTTACGCGTCGTGTGCCGCAGACGGCATGTCGCGAGTCGATTGCACTGGCCGCCGTCGCAAAACCATGCTGGCAATGCTGCCGCAGAGTTTAACCAACCGCTCCATCCGGTATGGCGCGGGACCGGATGTTGCCAAAACGCGACGGTTGCATTTGCCCAGCGCCGGCGGTGGGTTATGGTTGCCTAGCGGCAACATCCACGATCTATTTGCGCGGGGAATCCATGCGGCGGACGTTGATTTTTGCAAGTGCGGCGGCGGCGGTGTTCGCTAGCGCCGGATGCCAACAGGCTTGGGAAGGGTTCCGCCGATTCGAGGCGCGAAAGTTCCAGGCCATTTTCGGTCAATCTCCGGAGGAGTGCGAGCCGTCGGTCGTGATGCCTGCTTCCGCGCCCGTCGTCTACCAACCGTCGATGACGTACGCTCAGCCGTCGATGACGTACGCGCCGAACACGGTCGCAGGCCCTTCGGCGTGTGCATCGTGTGGAAGCGGAACAACCGTAACAACGATGCCGGCGACGGTTCATCCCCAAAACTCCACCGTTGTTCCGGGCGCCACGACGACAATTGGCCCGATCCAATAGCGGGAGTTGTTCCTGGACTGGCCTCACCGCTTTGCTTTGTCAGGAGAAATAGGCCACGGCGTTGTGGAAGATTTGCATGCCGTCGCCAGGCTCGCTGCCTTCACCGCGAGTCCATCGCGGATGATGGGTGCGGTCGATGTGCCGCTCCGGGTGTGGCATGAGTCCAAACACGCGGCCGGTTGCATCACAAATCCCCGCCACATTCGCTGACGAGCCGTTGGGGTTGGCGGGGTACGCAACGTCGCTTTCGTTCGTGCCGTCGCCATTCATGGTGTCCGCACCGCTTGCGTAGCGCAGGACCAGTTGTCCATTGGCTGCAAGCGATTCCAACACTTGCGCCGAACGTGTCACGAATCGTCCTTCGCCGTGGGCAACCGGCAAGTACATAGATTGAACGCCTTGCAAGAAGACGCATCGATCTCCACTGTGGCGAAGATATACCCAGCGATCCTCGAACTTTCCCGAAGCATTCCAGTCGAGCGTGACCGGAGCGCCATGAATTGGATCCTCATCCAATATCAAACCGCATTTAATCAACACCTGAAAGCCGTTGCAGATGCCCAATATGAGCTTGCCCGAATGCTTGAATTCGCTCAACTCGCCGGCCAAGTGCTGCTCAAGCTGATTCCCCAGAATGCGGCCGCTTGCAATGTCGTCGCCATACGTAAAGCCGCCTGGGACGCAGAGGATTTGGTACTCTCGAAGTGCTGCCGGATTCTCAAGCAACCGATTAACATGTACCAAGTCCGCGATTCCGCCCGCGAGCGAAAATGCAAACGCGGTTTCACGGTCGCAGTTCGCGCCGGGGGCGCAGGACTAGTACGCGGGCTTGTGGCATCGGGTTACAGGTCTGTTCCGGTAAAAAATGAAACTTGCATGTTCATTCCATTCGCAGCGGGCGCTGCCATGCGTCCTTCAGCGTTTGCAAATCGAGATCGATTACATGATCGGGGTTATCGGTATGGAAATCGATCACTTGCAGCCGCTGGTTGGCGGTCACTTCGCCAATCGCTGCGTGCGGCACGTTGCCCATAATCTGTTCAAAGTGCAGCACCCGATCAGGCGGCACTTCGCACAGAAACCGCGAATTGGATTCGCTAAACAACAGGAGCGAGTTTGCGAGTCCCGATCGCTCTTTGAATTGCGACAAGTCGATTTGATGTGGCGCTTGAGCGAGGTAAACTCGTGCTCCAAGTCCGCCGGCAAACGCCATTTCGGCGATAGCTACCGCCAGCCCACCTTCGCTCAAGTCGTGGCAGGCGCGCACGTAACCGCCGGTGATCGCCGTATGGATCGCCGCGAATGTCGCCATCGCAACGGCCGCGTCCACCTGCGGCACATTGCCGCCGGACCATCCAGCGACAAGCGTTAGATGCGATCCAGCCAATTCATCCTTGGTTTCGCCGACGAGGTAAAGGATATTGCCGGATTGCTTGAAATCCATTGTCACGCATTGGCGGACGTCACCGATCTGCCCCATCGCGCTGAATTAGTAGGGATGAGGGGATAGCGATCGATTGTTTGCCGCCAGCACCGTCAACATAGCGGTATTCGTTATTCAGGCTGTCCTTGCCGCTGATAAACGGTGTACCCAACTGCACGGCCAGATCGTGGCAAGCAATTGCCGCGCGCACCAGCGACCCTAGCGTCTCGGGTTTTTCGCAATCGCCCCAACAGAAGTTATCCAAAATCGCGATCCGCGCTGGATCGGCGCCGACGGCCACGCAGTTGCGAATCGCCTCGTCGATCGCACTGGTGGCCATGTGATGTGTGTCGAAGTCACCGAAGCGTGGATTCATCCCACAAGCAATCGCCAGGCCGCGGTACGAATCCAATATCGGTCGAACGACCGCTGCGTCGCTAGGCCCATCGTTTGCAACGCCGACCAGCGGCTTGACCACGCTTCCGCCCTGCACCTCGTGATCGTATTGGCGGATCACCCACTCCTTGCTGCACACGTTCAGCGAACCGAGGATCGACAACAGGAGTTGGTTGCAGTCGGCCGACTTGTCTGCGAGCCAATTCGTAGCCGTCGGTTGCGCCGGTGTGTAGATCGCTTCGCGCACGACCGGCGGCCGGCCGCCATGCAGGAACTCCATCGACAGGTCCGTGACTTGTTCGCCGTGATAGAAAAGCTGGAGGCGATTGGTGGGAGCGAATTGGCCGATAATCGTGGCCTCGACACCTTCGGATTTGCATAGCGCGTGAAACTCGTCCCACTTTTCCGGTGGCACCGAAAGAACCATTCGTTCCTGCGCCTCCGAAATCCAAATTTCGGTGTACGACAGCCCCGCGTACTTCAGCGGAACGCGATCCAACCAAACGACCGCGCCGATCTCCTCCCCCATTTCGCCGACGGCGCTGGAAAAACCGCCCGCTCCGCAATCGGTGATCGCGCTGTACAAGCCCCGGTCGCGGGCCTGAATTACCACATCGACGAGCATTTTCTCGGTGATCGCATTGCCGATCTGCACTGCGCCGCCCGAGAGACTTTCGCTGTCGCTCGTTAGCTCCGCGGAACTGAACGTCGCGCCATGGATACCGTCGCGGCCGGTGCGGCCGCCGACGGCCACGATATGATCCCCGGCCTTCGGCTCCTTAAATGACTTGTCGCGCGGAATCAAACCTACATTTCCGCAATAGACCAACGGATTTCCGAGATAACGCGGATCGAAGTAGATAGCGCCATTGACCGTCGGGATACCCATCCGGTTGCCGTAGTCGCGTACACCGGCAACAACGCCTTTCAAAACACGAAGCGGATGCAGCACGCCGGGCGGTAGCGAATCGGCCGGCGTGTCGGGTGGAGCGAAGCAGAACACGTCGGTGTTGCAGATGGGCATGGCCCCCAGGCCGGTTCCTAACGGGTCGCGGATGACGCCGCCGATCCCGGTGTTTGCGCCGCCGTACGGTTCCAGCGCGGAGGGATGGTTGTGCGTCTCGACCTTGAAACACACATTGTAGTGCTCATCGAACGTCACAACGCCGGCGTTGTCCTTGAACACGCTAACGCACCAGTCGTGGTCGCCAAGTTGTTGGCGAATCTCACTTGTCGCCGCGAAGATCGTCTCTCTAAGCATATTCTCGAATCGCCGCTCGCCGTCAGGGCCGCGATATGCCACGCGTCCTGCAAGGGTTTTGTGACTGCAATGCTCGCTCCAGGTTTGGGCTAGCGTCTCCAACTCCGCGTCGGTCGGATCGCGGTTCAGCGCCCGGTAGTGTTCCTGAATGGTTTTCATCTCGGCGAGCGACAGGTAAAGCTGCCCTTGCCGGCTCAGCTTGATAAGCCCATCGTTGTCGAGGTCGCGCAGTGCCACGCGAGCGAGCTTGAAATGGTATTCGGAGCCTACTTCAAGGCGCTCAAACGGCAGCGGGCCGACGATGACCTGTTCAATCGCGTCGTTGGCAAGCACCTTGGAGGACAATTGCTGGAGCTTGTCATCGGAGAGACCGCCGATCCAGTACTTCCGCAGAGTTCGCACCGCAGTCGCCGGAATCTTGTAATCGCTGATCGCCATGAGCGTGCTCTGCGCGACGGGGTCCATCACGCCCGGCTTGGGGAGCACGTGCACGAGCTTCCCATTTCCGGCGGGCGATGTGAGCAGCGCAGCGTCGCCGACGGGCGCGACGACGGTCCGTTCAACAACGGAATCGGCGAGTAGCTCGCGTGCGAATTGTTCGGCTTGCTGGCGGCTGATGGCCCCTTCGATGAGAAAGCCGCGAGCGGCCGTAACTTGCAACCCGTGCGCGATGCCCAGTTCCGCCGCCTCAGTGGCCACGCGCTTGCCGAGCCGATCAAGCTCGTTGGGCCCCGGATAAACGTCAACTTCCCACAGCATCGCGAATGCGCTTGGCCTCCGTGAGTAGTTTCAATAGCTGCTGCGAATTTTTCCGCTCGAGTCCCGAGCGGAAAGCAGCCAGCGACTTTTCCATCTGATCGAGCGATTTCAACAGATTGTCGCGATTCTGCGAAAGGATCTGCATCCAAAGTTCGGGATCGCCCGCGGCGATCCGCGTCGAATCGCGCCAGCCGCCGGCCGTCATGGGCAGATCCTCGATCGACGTGATCCGCGCAAGTGCCGCCGCAACCAAATGCGGAAGGTGGCTCGTGGCGGCCAGCGCCTGATCGTGTGCCTCGGGCGACATGGTGAGCACGCGTGCGCGAAGCGATCCCCAAAAGTCCGCGGTACGCTGTACATCGGCGTCGCTGGTCTTCCGCGTGGGTGTGATCACCACGACGCGCCCCTCGAACAAATCGGCACGGGCGTTTTCCGGACCGTTTTTCTCGCTGCCGGCCAGTGGATGGCTGCCGACAAAAGCTGCGCGGTCTGGCAGCGAGCCATTCAACTCGCGCACGATTTCAGCCTTTGTGCTGCCGGTGTCGGTAATTAGCGCGCCAGGCCGACAGGCGGCCGCGGCTTGATGGACATGGTTGGCGATTGATTCGATCGGAGTGCAGACCACGACCAAATCTGCGCCGTCGGCGCCGGTGGCGATGTCGAGCGTCGTTCCCGTGACTGCTCCAGCGTCGCTGGTGCGCCGCAGTGATGCAGCGCGCCGCCCGACGCCCACGACTACATCGGCAAGTTTTCGTTCGCGCAACGCCAAGCCGATCGATCCACCAATTAGACCGACGCCGACGATCGCGACCTGGTTCCAACGCTTCATGGATGGCAGTCACTTGAACGGACTGGAATGGTGTTCTTGTACCATATTCGCGACCGCGTTAGCAGTGGGTGGTACGCCACGCCAGAGACTGCTGCCGTTGTACATGCGCGACCCACTTGCGGTACAATTCACAATAGACGGGAGTGCGTCGCAGATGCGACTTATCAATTCTGTTTGGGGACGTGTCGCACGTAGAACGGCGCCCATGCGAAGACCGAAATCAGGAGGTGGCTGGCAGGCCATCCGCTATACCTGGACGAAGGGCCGCGAGGCCGGCGGCGTGTGGAAGCTGTGGAAGGCCATGCGTTCCAAAAACACGTGCAAAACGTGGCGCGCTGGGAATGGGCGGGCAGTTGGGCGGGATGGTCAACGAGGCCCGCCACTTTCCGGAGGTGTGCAAAAAATCGCTCCAGGCGATGGTGGCCGACATGCAGGGGGCCATTCGGGCAGATTTCTTCAGCACCTATTCAATCGCGCAACTCGCGGCATTCTCTCCGCGCGAGCTGGAAGCCTGCGGCCGACTGACGCAGCCGCTCTTGCACCGTGCTGGTGAGAATTTCTATCGTCCGATTGGCTGGGACGACGCGCTGGCTCGCATTGTCGAGAATCTACGCTCGGTTTCTCCGAACGAAACGCTTTGGTACTTCAGCGGTCGTAGCTCGAACGAGGCGGGGTTCCTGTTGCAGCTCTTCGCTCGGCTGTATGGCACGAACAACGTCAACAATTGCAGCTATTACTGTCATCAGGCCAGCGGCGTGGGACTCACCAGTGCGATCGGCAGCGGCGCGGGCACGGTGCAGCTTGACGACATCGAACACGCCGACCTGGTGTTTTTGATCGGCGGCAACCCGGCAAGCAATCATCCGCGGCTAATGCGGTCGCTGATGGCGATGCGCCGGCGCGGGGGCGACTGCATTGTAGGGAATCCGATCGTCGAGACCGGGTTGGTTAATTTCCGCGTGCCCAGCGATGTGCGGAGCCTGCTGTTCGGCACCAAGATCGCCACGCAATACGTTCAGCCGGACATTGGCGGCGATCTGGCGATGCTTTACGGCGTTGCCAAGCGAATCGACGAATTGGGCGCGGTGGACGTGTCGTTTGTCGAGCGGCACTGCGAGGGCTGGCCGCGCCTTGCGCGAGCGGCTGCGGTCGCTTTCGTGGGACGAGATCACGGCAAAATCAGGTGTGCCGAAGACAGACATCGACGCAATGGCCGAGCGATACGCTCGTTCCAAGAACACTGTTTTCATGTGGACGATGGGAATTACCCACCACGAGCACGGCGTGCATAACGTGCAGGCGATCGCGAATTTGGCGTTGATGCGCGGGATGATCGGTCGGCCGCATGCCGGCGTATTGCCGATCCGCGGGCACAGCAACGTGCAAGGCATGGGCACGATGGGGGTGACGCCGCGATTGCGCGACGCCGTATTTGAGCGGCTGCAAGACCAATTTAGCGTCAAGCTGCCGACGACACCCGGCTACGACACGATGGCGGGCGTGGAAGCAGCCAAGCGCGGCGAGCTGCAGTTCATGTGCTGTCTCGGGGGCAATCTGTTCGGCTCAAACCCGGACTCGGAGTTCGTTCGCGGCGCCATGTCCGGCGTCGATCTTGTGGTTTATCTGAACACGACGCTCAATACCGGCCATGCCAACGGCCTGGGGCGCGAGACGATCATCCTGCCGGTGCTGGCGCGCGATGAGGAGCCGGAGCCGACGACGCAGGAGTCGATGTTTAGCTACGTGCGGCTCTCTGACGGCGGGCCGCGGCGGCACGAGGGGCCGCGCAGCGAGATCGAGATCATCGCCGACCTTGCGCAGCAGGTGATGCCGGCGGGTGGTCCGATCGATTGGGCGGCAATGCGATCGCCGAACCGCATTCGTGCCACCATCAGCAAGATTGTGCCAGGGTTGGAGCAGATTGGCGACATCGACCAGACGAAGCAGGAGTTTGTGATCCCCGGCCGTGCGTTTGACGAGCCGGTGTTTGCCACCGCCGACGGCCGGGCGAAGCTGCATGTGCATGGCTTGCCAGAGCTGAGTGATGCGCCTGAGGCTGATGACGATTCGCAGTGAGGGGCAGTTTAATACGGTTGTTTATGAGGATTACGACTTGTACCGTGGAGTGGAGCGGCGGGATGTGATCTTGATCCATCCGGACGATATCGCGCGGTTGGGGTTGAAGGCGGGCGGGCGAGTCTGCGTGACAAGCGAAATCGGCGAGATGCAGAACGTGCTGGTGCATTCATTTCCCGACATCAAGCCGGGCAACGCGGCGATGTACTACCCCGAGGCGAATGCACTGGTGCCGCGGCGGGTCGATCCGTTGTCGAGGACGCCAGCGTTCAAGTGTGTGATTGTCACGGTCACGCCGATGCCGGAGCCGTCCGATCGAAAGAGTACAATGTCGTCAGGCAATGAACCGGCGTTGGTGACGATCGTGCCTGCGGACGGCGCGAAAAACAGCCGCGACCAGATGCGAGCGTGTTAAGTGTAGTCAGTTGTCAGTGGTCCGTAGTCAGTGGTCGGTTGAAATGAATCGCATAAGTTTGAGAATCGTTGCTTTGGTCGCATGCTTCGCGGTTGGCTGCGCGCGGAATGAAGTTGCTCGACAGGCGTCGTTCGAAAAGATCGACGACGCGCGTTTAGTCAACTCGTTTCGGATACATGAAAAGGTGATCTCTGGGGGCGAGCCGCATGGGGAGGAAGCATTTGCGGCGCTTGCGGAGTTGGGCGTAAAGACTGTGATCAGCGTGGACGGCGCCAAGCCTGAGGTTGCGCTGGCCAAAAAGCACGGGATGCGGTACGTGCACTTGCCGCACAGTTACGACGGGGTGCCCGCAGAACGCGCGAAGGAACTCGCGAAGGCGGTGCGCGATCTGCCGGGGCCGGTCTATATTCACTGCCATCATGGCAAACATCGCAGCCCGGCGGCGGCCGCTGTGGCATGCGTCGGCGCGGGTTTGTTACCGCCGAGTAATGCATTGAAAGTGCTGGAGACGGCGGGGACGAGCAAAAGCTATCGCGGGCTGTACCAGTCGGCCGAGAACGCACAAGCTGGAGGATGAACTGCTCGACGAGTTGAAGCCCGACTTCCCGGAAACCGGCGATGTGCCCCCGCTGGCCGACGCGATGGTGGCGCTGGAGCGGACGCACGACCATGTGAAGCAGATCGCCGCCAACGACTGGAAGCCGCTGCCAAAACACCCGGATATTGACCCTGCGCACGAGGTGTTGCTGCTCCGCGAGCACTACACCGAATTGTTGCGGGCCGATGACGTCCCTGGACAGCCGGCTGAGTTTCAAAAGTTGATGCACGAGGGGGAGGCCGCGGCAATCGGCCTTGAGCGCGCAATGACCGAGGCAGACTACACAGCGGCCGGACAGGCTCTGACCGCGATCAACCAAAACTGCGCCTCATGTCACCAGCAGTTCCGAGACGTACCTCTGGGCGAGAGGTAATCGTTCACTCATCACGCGCGGATTGATTTGATTTTCGTTGAGCGCCCAATCGCTAGGTTCGCGCGGGCGGGTTGTGGGCCGGTGGCGGGCGCGGCGGCGGATGATGTTGGCGCCGAGCATGATGAACGCGACGAGCGCCAGGCCGAGGATGATCAAGCCGACCAGCGCCAGGCCCACGCTGCCGCGAGTCAGTTCATCGAGGCGATGCCAAAGGCTATCGTTCAAGGTTCAAAGTTCAAGGTTTAAGGTCAAAAAGGGGGACAGGCGCCTCGCCATACGGCGTGTCAAATTGGTTAACTTTTTGGCGGCTCGGCGCCAGTCCCCTTTTGTTGTCACCAGCGGAGGTCGCGGCGGGGGTTGTCGGTGTTTGATTCGAGTTTGCGGGCGGCGGAAACGAGTTCGTCGTCGAGACGTTCGGGGAGCATAATCTGCACTTCGGCGTACAGATCCCCCTTGGTTCCATCTTTGTGTTTCACGCCGTGACCTTTGATTCGCAGCCGCGTGCCGCTGTTGGTGCGCGGCGGAATGCGAAGCGCAATGGTGCCATATGGAGTAGGCACATCGACTTTGCGCCGAGCACCGCCTCGGCCAATGTAACGGGCAGCTTCACTTCCAGGTCGTCGCCGTGACGGCGGAAGTGCGGATGGGCCGCGACATGTACGGTGAGCAGGATGTCGCCCGGCGGTCCGCCGCCGGCGCCGGGCTGGCCCTGACCGCGGAGGCGGATGCGGCCGCCATCGGCAATGCCGGGCGGGATCTTTACGGCGATGGTTTCCGGCTTGCCTCGGCCGCGATCGAAGCGCAGTTCCGTTTCGCCACCGACCACCGCGGTGTTGAACGGGATGGTGATCTCGCTGTGCAGGTCCTCGCCGGCCGCCGACGCGCGACCGCGCCGCGAACGGCCGCCACCGCCACGCTTTTGACCGCCGCGAAGCTGCTCGAAGAAATCGCCAAAGCCGCCGCGAGCGCCGCCGGACGCTTCGCCGGTGAACATGCTCGGGTCCATGCCACCGAGAATCTGGCTGATGTCGATGCCCTCAAAGCCCTCGGGCATTTGGCCGGACCAATTGTAAGCACCGCCGCGTGGACCGGCGCCAGGACCGCCGCCGCCACCCAACTGTTCGAAGCCCGATCCGAACTGGTCGTACATCTTCCGCTTCTTCTCGTCGTTGAGGACGTCGAAAGCGGCCTGGACCTTTTGGAATTTCTCTTTGGCGGTTTTGTCGTCCGGGTTGAGATCGGGGTGGTATTTGCGGGCGAGGTCGCGATACGCCTTCTGGATTTGCTCGGCCGAGGCGTCGCGCGACACGCCGAGGGTCTTGTAGTAGTCGTCGGCCATGCTGTTGGCGGAGTATGGTGTCGCCCGGAAACACGGGCGCGGGAAATCGTGATTCAGCGGTAATTCTAATGGCCACGTGAAGGCGGGGACAGGTGCCGCGCCGTGCGGTGCTAGACTATGAATGACACGACAGGTTGGCGAATTGGTCCTTCGAGAGTGCGGGATATGGTATTGCGCACGTTGTTTCTGCTTGTTTTTTGCTGTGCGACGATGGCCGCGGCAGCGCTGTTCGCTGCGCAGGAAGGCGTGCTTGAGATTGGGGCCGTCGAGCGCGATACGAGCAAGCCGATTGCCGTGCGAATGCACCTGAAAAGTAGCGCGACGGGGAAGGCGGTGCGGGTGCCCGGGGTGCCGATGCTGGGCGATCACATCGTGTTCTTTGACAAAGTCGAGCTGAAACTGCCGCTGGGCGCGTATCAGTTCGTGATGGAACGCGGGCCGGAGTACCTGGTGCGCACGGGACACTTCAAGCTGGAGAATTACGCCAACGACCGCAAGACGGTCGATATGAAGCGGTTTACCAACATGGCCAAGGAGGGGTGGTACGCGGGCGACCTCGACGTTTGGCGGAGCGATCGCGAGATCGAGTTGGCGATGGAGGCCGAGGACCTGTATGTCGCGTCGCTGGTGACGTTCACGAACGGACGCACCGCGTGGGGGACCGGCGGGCCGCCGCTGCAACCCGTGCTGTCGTTCGACGGTAAGCGTTTTTGCTCGTTGACCGGCGGCGAGGATTGGCGCGGCGGGAGTGCGATTGCGCTGTTGAATCTGCCGCGGCCGATCGAGCTGCCGGCGGCGAGCGCGACAGGTTTTCCGTCGCCGGTGGAAGTGGCCGCCGAGGCGCGGCGTGGCGGTGGGTGGATCGATGCGGAGCGTGCGTTCTCGTGGGACCTGCCGCTGCTGGTGGCGGCGGAAAAGCTCGACAGCGTGCAGGTCGCCAACCGGCACTTGCAGCGCGAGCGCGTGTATGCGAACGAGGCAGGGGGGAGGCCGCGGGATCCGACGTTTTATCCGGGCGCGATCGGCTTTGGGCGGTGGCCGCTGGATATCTATTACCACTTATTGAACTGCGGTCTGCGTATTCCGCCGACCGCCGGGAGCGGGTCGGGGTGGTTGCCCGTGACGAGCGCGAAGGCGGGGACGGCCGCGGCGCTTAAGGCGACGGCCAGCGGCAACTTCAATCCGGTGGGCTACAACCGGGTGTACGTGTATGTCGAGGATGGGCTGAGTTGGGAGAAGTGGTGGGAGGGGTTGCGTGCAGGTCGGCGCGGTGGTCACTAACGGTCCGATCATTCGGCCGACGGTGGAAGGAGAGCCGCCGGGGCATGTGTTCAAAGCACCGGCGGGTGAAACGGTCGAGTTGGAGATCGGCCTGTCGCTGTCGATGCGCGACGGCGATCGAGTGACGTATCTGGAGATCGTCAGGGACGGGCGAGTGGAGAACGAAGTGCGTCTGGACAAGTGGAAAGAGATGGGCGGAAAGCTGCCGCCGGTGAAGTTCACGGAGAGCGGCTGGTTTCTGGTTAGGGCGGTGACCGAGCAATCGAAGACGTATCGGTACGCGATGACCGCGCCGTACTATGTGGAGATCGGGGAACAACCGCGAATCAGCCGGGCGAGCGCGCAGTTCTTTGTGGACTGGTGCGAGGAGCGGCAGAAGCAATTTGCCGATAACGCGGCCCCAGGGGTGAAGTTCACCGACGAGAAGCAGCGAGGGGAAGTGCTGGGGTATTGGCGTCGGGCGGACGAGTATTGGGATGGCGTATTGGGTAGGGCGAATGCGGATTGAGGGACTGGAGGCGCGATTAGTCGAACACTCGTATTTCCTTGCGGTGGGGCCCCAGGAGTTTTGGTACAAAAACCCCGTTCTGGCGACGCGGGGTGATGCGGAAGTTCCTGCGGCGTGGACAGTTGTAAATCTCACCATCACTGGGATTATTCGAAAATTCCACATTGGAAGTGAGTCCAGCGGGAATTATGTACGGAAGGTCTCACGCAAAGGCGCCAAGACGCAAAGTCAGATTACGCGTTTTTGCACATTTTGACACGTTTTTAGGTGTGTGAGCGAACGTTTCGCCTGTTGGTCGCTGAACTACGGCGCACGAAAAAAGCCCACAGCGGCAGGCAGCTTTTTTTGAAGCTGCGAACCGGCGTGGGCTCGTGGAAGTACCAGGAGGGTTTTCCCAGCGATCCTGCGATACCATGTGCACAGTGACTGGTGACCTTGTGGTCTGGTGGCCCTGTAAGGGCCGCCAGACAGTGGGCGGCACAGTGCAGCTTTGCTCAATCGTACCGGAGCCGCTATTTAAGTGTCAATAGGTACATGTGAAAGTATTTTCACGTGTGGTAAGTCATTGGAAGAAATGCCTGACATGGAAACCAGGAGACCGAGAGACTGAAAGCGGCTGAGCGACGGCCGGCGGCCATCTTAGTACTCGCCGCGTTCGGCAATCACGTCGTCGGCCCACAGGCCTGGGATTCTGCGCGAGTTCGGCTCTCATCTGTTCCAGCGATAGATCGGGCTCAGCGCGATCGGAGATATGATGCGGCGTCGGAGTCGAGCCAGACTTCCGAACCGGTTTCCACGACAAGGTTTTACCCGCTCGCTTTCCGGCAACGGCAGAGGTGTCAGAGGCCGAAGGACACCGTGTTCGTAGATCGCTTCAATGTGTTGTTTCATGGCTCTTGCATTATAGCACACCATGAGAGGCTACACCGGCACGCGGGCGAATCAATCGACGCGGGCGGCGGAAGCGAGTGCGTCGTCGGAGAGGCGGAAGACGCGCCAGTCGTCGAGCATCTGTGCGCCGAGGGAGTTGTAGAAGCGGATTGCCGGCTCGTTCCAATCGAGGACGGTCCATTCCATCTTAGCGCAACCGCGGTTGACCGCCGCGGCGGCGACGTGAGCCAGCAGCGCGCGGCCGACGCCGCTGCCGCGAGCTTGTGGCCGGACGAATAGGTCTTCGAGATACATGCCGCGTTCGGCGCGGAAGGTCGAGAAGATCGTGAAGTAGACGGCGAAGCCGACCGGCTCGTCGCCAAGATAGGCAAGGACGACATCGGCGCACGGCTCGGAACCAAATATGGTCTCGCGGATGCGGTCCTCGGTGGCGGTGACGCGATGCAAGATCTTTTCGTATTCGGCCAGCTCGCGGATGAACGAAAGAACCAGCGGCGCGTCGGCAGCGGTGGCGCTTCGTAGATGGAGCGAGTCGGGCATTTGCAAGATCAACGCGGAACAGCTTCAATGCGAGTCTGCCAATCAGGAGCGCGAACGAAAGCCAACCAATCTGCTGTTACCTTATGACGGACGACGAGAAAAAGCAGCGCTGTGAGGCGGACGCAGAACTCGAACGGGAAATCCGCCAGGGTAGAAAGTTTAACCTGGCCGAGGCCATCGGGCGAATGGCCGGACCCGGCGCGATGAAAGGCGTGTCGCCGGTCCCACGGAAGCAGCAGGCCATGGTGGAGATCGACAATTGGTTGATTCAGCACATGCCGGCCGGCAATGGGGAATTGAAATTGGTTTTGCTACGGTCGATCGAGGGAAGCGAGCTGTTCTTAAATAACTTCGAACAGCCGATCGCCGTGTTGGCCGCAGTCTGCCAAAAGGTGCTCGACTCGGACTATCTCGTGAAGGAACTTGTTCGCGAAGCAGATGTCGAATGGGGACGGACGCAGGGAGAGCGACCTTTCTTCGAAAAGGCGGATTCGCCGCCCAACCCCAATGATCCCTACACGATTGAATCCGTCCGCAATCTCCTCTCCGGACTGCTCCAGCAATTGACCGTGGACGACGGCTAAGGCAATTCCGAATGACAAAGTCCGAATGACGAATCAATGACCAAGCCCGAATGACGAACGTCCGCGGCGCTGAATTCCCTCGCTAACACGTCAGGCTACTTTAGTGGCGGTTTGACGGGGCGGACGGGCGGTTGTTGTTTGGCTTCCACTTTCTCATCCTTGATGTCTTGAGAATCGACCGTGAGCTGTTTTGCCTCGGCGATCGCGGCGCGAAGCGTTTCGACCTGCCCTTGGCGGGCCAGATCGATCGCCTCGCCGAGAATGCGGGCTGATTCTTGCGATGCGTGAAAGCCCATCGAGTTTTCGGCGGCGACATAATCCAGCCGCCACTCACTTTGCCGATGGAGCTTGCGCGGCGTTTCCAAGACTTCGTCGTCGGCGCCGTGCTCCTTGGCCTTCTCGATCGTGCGGATCAGATCGACGACGGCGATCTCGGCACGGTCCATCAGTGACCGCGTGCGTTCCTGAATCGCCTGCGCTCGGCCGCGGATCTCGTCTTCTCCGTAGCGGTGGCAGGTCTCGCAGGCGCGCGAGATGGTCGGGCCGTCGAGCAGAGGACTGCGAACGTGGTGGTCGCTGATCTTGATGGCGCCTTGGCGGATGTAGGGCATGTGGCAATCGGCGCACGATACGCCAGCTGCGGGCGTGAATGCCTTGGCTCCAAAGCTCGAACTCGGGGTGCTGGGCCTTGAGCAGCTTAGCGCCGGTGATTTCGTGCGTCCAATCGGTGAAGCCTTTATCGTCGTAGAACTTTTCCGCTTCCTCCATTTTCAGGCCGTTGTGCCAGGGATATGTCAAGAGCTTGCCGTCGCCCTGGAACGAATACTCGACGTGGCACTGTGCACACACGAGCGTGCGCATCTCCTGCCGTGAGGCGTGCAGGTTGGGATCGTATTGGCGTTTTCCGTCCGCGTTGTCCTTGCGGAAACGAGTCAGGCTGGGGAGGTGAGCATACTCGCGATCGGACTTTGCCAGCTCGGCCAGGCCGTTGAGCAGCCCAGGCCGCGTGACGCGGAGCTGCATCGAATCGGCGTCGTGACAATCGACGCAGGCGACGGGGTGATTGATGAGCGGCTTACCGGCATCGTCTTTGAGGTTGCGTGCCTCGTTGTACGGCATGGCGCAAACCAGCTCAAAGCCTTTTTGTATCTGCTCGCTCTTGTCGTCGTCGGCGATGCCCGCTTTGCGACCGTGGTGTTCGTAGGCGGGGACGATCGAGGCATGGCAGTGGAGGCAGGCCCCCCATTGTTTGTATTTCGTGACGCGTTCGGTCTGCTCCTGATCGCTGAGCATGTAGGCGTGGCCCCGCTCCTCGCGATAGTCGATCGAGAACGGGTAGCCGGCGAAGAGGATGCGGTAGCGCGGGAACTCGTCGAGGCGCTGGAAGGCTTCGCTGCCGCCGAATCGCGTGCGTGCGATGTCAACGGTTTGCTTGTAGCTATCGAATTGGCGCGGGTAGTTCTTGCCCCATTCGGCGGGGTCGATCGTAGCATTGGTGATCGGCACGACGCGAAAGACGGTTTCCTGAGCTTCGTGACGGCGCTCGCTGATATTTTGCCAAAGGTACATCACGCCCGCGGTGGCCAGCGCGGTGAGCAGGACGATTGCGGTGTATATGGGCCAGCGGCGTGGTGCGCCGTTGTCAGCCGCAGGGGGCGATGGTTGATAGTGTTCAGGCATGGGAGTCTGATTTTTTTCTACCGGGGGCCGTGGCCGACTTGTGCGTGGCAGCGAACGCAGCTTATCACATCCGACGAATCGCCGTGGTGCGTGGCAATCCCACTGACCAGGTTTGTATGACAGTGCATGCAGTTCTCGTTCAGAATGTCCAAATTATGCGGACGCAGCCGAATTGGTTCGTGAAAGTCCTGTAGCGTAAAGCCCTTGGAGTGCCAGATCCCGTTTTCGGCCTTGGAAAAGTATTTGGCGAACAGCGAGGTGTGCGGCGTGTGGCAGTCGTTGCAGGTGGCGAAAGCGTGATGGCTGGCCTTGAGCCATCCGTCGTATTGGTCGCGCATGATGTGGCAGTTGGCGCAGGTGCGCGGATCGTCGCTGAGGTAAGAGAGCCCCTCGGCGTAATAGACCGTGTAGCTGCCGGAACCGAGTAGTAAGCCTAGCAGGACGCACAGGCCAATGGCGGCTCGCGACAAATATGCACGGCGTTTCATTCCGGACCTGGATTAGAGATACATGCCCATGTAGCCGCCGGATTCGTCGGCTTGTTTTTGGAGTGCGGCGATTCGCTGTCGTGTTTGTTCAAGAGTTCCGGCGGCGATGTAAAGGTCGAACTCCTTCATCACGGCCTGGCTGACCGTGTCGCGAAACCAGGCGACAACGGGCTCGGTGAGCCAGTCGCAGGTTTCGCGCGTAAGATCGACATGCAAGTGGGCGCGCTCGGTGTGCTGGTCGGCAGCGTCGGTCAGCACGGTGCCGTCGAACTTAAACTCGATCATTCCATGATCGGGCGCGTTCGTGAGGTGGAACACGCAGGAGGCGTTGTACAAGTAGTAGGCGTTGTGCGAGCCGTGGGTTTCCAGCTCGCGCTTGATCCGCTCGCAGGCGCTCGCGGTATTTCGGCGAAGCGTCGATCGGCACGTCGAGACGCGTGACGCTGCGCAGCGGGAGGCAATCGAAAGAGATATCTACGTAGGGGCGCGGTTCGGGCATGGCGGCCAGCCGGAAGCAGAGGACAAGCTCAACTTGTAACGGCTAGCGTAGCAGAGTCAGTGCCACTGGGAAACGTGCGGCTGTGCGCATCCTAATTCCTAAGCGACGCAGGACGGATGAGCGCCGGGCCGACGGCGGGCGCGGATTCTGGCTGGTTCCAACCGAGCGAGAGCCAGCCGTGTTGCGAGCGCCAATAGACGAGCGGGAGCGGCCCGATCGATTTCCAGCGGCCAGGTAGGTTGAGACCAGCGGGGCGTTCGCGTTCGCGCTCTTCATCGGGGAGGCGCTCCTGGAACACCTTGTTCATGCGGCGGGTGAGAATCCGCCGCAGCGATTGCTGGCGAGCGCCAAGCTGCTGACCTTCCTGGAAGCCAGGGGGGACGATGTCGAGCTCGCCTTCGCGGATTCCGACGAGGCCCTTGGGACCATTTTCAAGGCGGTATCGGGCCGTGACATCCATGGCGTCGTAGGTTTCGCCGTCTGCCGTATAAGCATCGCCGTGCAAGGTGATCTTCACGCCGTCGTCGGCCAGCCGCGTTTCGACAGGCAAGCCGTCGTAGTCGAAGTAGATCGACCAGTCGCGGTCCTCGTCGTCACCGATGCCCTTTGGCTCGCGTCCGGTCAGATTGACGGCCATTCGCTTCATTTCATCGGGCGTAAGGTTCTTGCCTGCAAGCAATGTGTAGCCGAGGTTGTTGAGCATCGACTCGTGGACGCGAACTTGCACGTCGGTAACGGCGGGCATGTCGGGGGGCGCGGTGGCGCGCCAAGCTGATAATTGTCGGCGCGGGTAGCGCGGATCAGCATCCGGTCGTGCGTGGAGGAGAAGCGAAGGAATTCGGGGAACGCCGCGAAACGCGCCAACCGATGGCGAAAGCTGCCCCAAAAGTCGCGGTTGGCCTGAGCGACCATGTTGGACGACTGGCTGTCCATGCGGGTATTGAGCCGCGACTCCGCATGCCGCGAGCCGATGGCTTCCGCCTGCCGCTTGCTTTGGTAGACGCGCTTGGTGGCGATCTTGTCAACCAGCCTGGCGAAGTGGCGGGCGCTGACATCGACGCCGTGGATCGTGGAACTTGTTCGGGCGTTTGAGGCAGCCGGCATTGAACGGAGACCATTTTCATCGAGGACGAGCCGTTTTCGCCCGCCAAGACCCGTAACGCCGGACGAGTGGATAATCGCCGGTCCGTTATAGCCGGTTGAACGGGAATAGGCGGTGCCGCGCATCAGGACATCGATGGCGGCGTAGTTGGAGCTCGGTTCCAGGTCGGCATTGATGAAGCCGACGGTCTGGACGGTGCCGTGGATACGCGTGCCGAGGATGACATCGGTCAAGGGGCCGAAATCGTTGACGACGTCGTTAATGCCGGCGGCAACCAGGCGCTCGCGGGCTTCGATGAACACGTTGGGGTAGGAGAGGCGGCGGCGAACCGTGGGAAGCAGGTTCGGCAGTTGTCCCGAAGCGCCGATTTCGCCGAGCACTGCGCCGATGTGGTAGGTGTCGGCTCGGCTGGGGCTCTGGATGTACTGTTCGACGCCCTCGGCCAGAGCATCGACGCGCGCCTGGTAATGGTCCTTGGCCTCTTCGTCGGCGGCGACGGTCAAGGCGTCGGTATAGCGGCGGAGCGACTTGCCGACTTCGCTAAAAAACGGGAGTTCCAGGCCCAGGTACCCACTGGTGTAGAGAGGCTGGATTTCCTCCAGAACGCTGAGATCGGCGTTTCGGCCTTTGGCCAATTCGGAATTCAAGTCGGCAGCGCGAAGGAAGCGTGCCCAGCGCTGTCCATTGGCGCCGCCGGTCGCGAGGTACCGCTGCATGTTGTTAATGGCAGCGGAGAGCTTTGCCCGACGCGAGTTGAGGTCGGAGTCGGTAAGGGGCCGGAACGAGTCGCGCTGGGCGCGAATCGCTTCAGGGAGGCCGACGGCTGGGTTAGGGGGCGCGGCACCGGCAGTCAAGCAGCTTGCCAAAGCGATGAGAACAAAGCTGGTAAGGCTGGTGATATGGGACATTTTCGGCTCCTCCGGTGAATACGATGATCCGTCGTAGGCACGGTTGTCTCGCTACTTAATAACAAGAAACCCCTTATACGGCAACAGTTTGTGCCGGTTTGAAGCGGGCGCGGCGGCGCTCAAGTATTCTCGCGGAAACCTCCCGTTCTTGTCAGTAGGAAAAGTCCGCCGATGTCTCGTAGATACCCCAGAACTCGGGGGTATTGCAATCGGAAAAGCCACATGCACTAATGGTCGCTCGTTGCTGGGGGCGGTCCTGCCTTATTCCGCCTTTTGAGGAGCAACGAATTCGTGACTGATCTCACCACCAGCAGATCCAGAAAGGAGTGGGCCAGAACTTGATCTGCGACGGCGGGCCCTTGGATGCACGCCGCTTTCTTTTCATTCGGCGGAGCCATCGTGCGATTCCGGCTCCGTCGATCCCTGATCCAGCATGGAAGCCCTCGGCCAGCGCGCTGCGTTTGCCGCCAGGTGGATGCTGCGCGGGACACCTATGAGACTTGAAACTGGAGGGACACCCCATGGTGAAATGGAGCGCTCTTGTTGTGGTCGCGCTCGTAATGGCTCTTGCGGCGACCGTGTTGGCCGCCGATAAGCAGGCTAAACCGCGCGACCCTTTGGCATGGTTAGAGGATTACGCCGACGCCATGCAGACGGCCAAAGACAAGCAGAAGATGCTGTTAGTGCACTTCTGCGAGAAGAACAGCGGCATGTCTGCCGCGATCGAGCGGTCTTTGGCTCAGCCGCAAATGCAGAAAAAGCTGGATAACTACGTGCTTGCCCGCGTGCCGATGAACGCGACGATTCAATCGAGTGGCAAGCCAGTGCGGGTGATCGATCACCCGTCGTTTAGTGAGCTTCGGGGCGGGACGGGGCTGGCTGTAATCGATCTGGCTCATAAGAAACAGTCCTTTTACGGCCATGTCGTAAGTGCTCTGCCGACGTCGTCGGGGCGGTTTTATCAGTTTCGGCCAGAGCACCTGCCGACGCTGTTGGACTTGCCGCCAGGGACCATCACTCAGCGGACAATGATTTTCGCGGTGCGGACGCACCAGGAACGACCGGCAAGCACGCACGGACAGGCCGATCCAGTGTTGTTGGAAGAGGCCGGGTCGCACTCGTCGCATCAAGCGCGGGTGCGGTCATCCGGGCATCACAACTGGGGGGGCCGATTCCAGCGGATCATCGGCCGGCTGTCGGGCCGCGGGCGGGGCGGGGCGCCGGTGGAAATCGTCGCTGAGAGCTGGCCGGGCCAAGACCTGAACGATGCATGTCACGACTGTGTGCAGAGCTGGCGACAGTCGGGCGGGCACTGGTCGAAGGTTCGGACATACCACGCCAGCTACGGTTACGACATCCAGCGCGGGCCGAACGGAATCTGGTACGCGACGGGAATTTTTGCAAATTAATCGGCTGCGATTGGGCGGATAAACGGTTCGAATCGAGCCGCGCCGACGAGTTGCAAGCTGCTTCAAGCCGCAGGGTTACGACCTTGCGGCTTTTTCCATGCGCGCATAGCACGCGCGTTTTGGCATGTTTAGTGAATGAAGCGGCCTGGTTGCACGCTGGCAACCGAGCTTGTTGCAAAATGGCGACATGTTGCCAAAACGCATGCTACGGTTTATTTGACGGACTGTTTTTCCAAGGCGGCGCTGCGCGCTTGCGGTCGTTCGGGACCGGTTGACGATGCGATTGAGCCAAATACTGGGCGTTCTTGCGCTAACGTTGGCGGCGGTGCCGCTGGCGGTTGGCTGCGCCCAGGTGCCGCGGATCGATCCCAGCGGCGAGCGGCTGCTCGCGTGGGACACGCCAGCCGCCGGACCGATCGTTACCGGCCCGGTTACCAACGCGCCGGTTTTTGTCTCGCCGGGGGCGTCGGTTGTAGCGCCACCGGCCGCGGGAGTGCCGACACTTGGGACGCCAGTGTTCGTGCAACCCGGCCTGACCCTGACGCCGATACGGATCGTCGCGCCGTGGGGACCGAAGTGTTGATGGTCGCCGGAGTTCATGGCGCGGGTGACCCGTTAATGACGGGGCAGCGCGTCGAGTGGATGATGGCCCCGGGAAGCGTGGGGACATTTCTGGCTGTGGGCGAGCGCGAGGGGCCGAATTTCTTGCGCTGGTTCGGCACGCCGCCGCAGAAAATCAGCAACGACTACGCGGTGACCGAAACGGTGTCTGTGTCGCGGATCATCACGCGGGGCACGATCGACCCGGCCGACGATGTTTCGGTGCTGCCGGGGCAGGCCTGGGTGACGCTCAGCTCGCCGATCGAAGGTTCGAGTCACGTGACGGCATTTGCACCCGAGCTTGTCGGGACGACGGGAAACCGGCAGTCGGGCGTGATTCATTGGGTGGATG
This sequence comes from Pirellulales bacterium, assembly GCA_963829655.1. Lineage (GTDB taxonomy): Bacteria > Planctomycetota > Planctomycetia > Pirellulales > JALHPA01 > JBBDYH01. The sequence continues at coordinate 534,709 of CAWHJG010000002.1, read as the reverse complement.
CGCGTTGGAACGCGCCGCCATTGGCCACTGCACCGACCGGCACCAGCCACGCGATGACAACGACCGTCGTTCGGCATTCGACGGGGATGCCCGCGGCGGGTTACAAAGTGCGGTATGAGGTCATTTCGGGCCCGGCGGCGGGATTTGGGCCGGCGGCAAGCGGTGGAGTGGAACTGACAACGGATGGGCAGGGCATGGCGACGGCGGAGATTGTGCAGCGGTCGCCGCAGTCGGGCGTCACTGAGGTGAGCGTGCAGCTCGTCAGGCCGGCGGGAATCGTGCCGGGATCAGAATTATTGGTGCTGGGAAACACATCGACGCGAATCACTTGGGTTGAACCAGCCGCGGTATTGGCGCAGCCGGCGATTCCCAATGGCGTCGTGACGCCGTCCCCGGGTGTGTTGACGCCGGCGCCAACGCTGCCGATTACACCGACTCCGACGACCCCGCTTGCGCCTGCCAGGCCGAGCGTGCCGAGCGTACCCGCGCCAACTGGGCCGCCGCTGGAAGCGCGGATCACGGGGCCGGAGCGGGCGACCGTCGGCGAGCGGGTGCAATTCCAGATCGATATCACGAACCGTTCCGCGGCGGCGATCGATAAGCTGATTGTCGTCGATCGGTTTGACGCGGGCTTGCGTCACGCGAAGGACGACCGGCAGATTCAGCGCGACATCGGCGCGATTGCCGCGGGGCAGACGCGATCGATCCAAGTGATCTTCGACGTCGTGTCGCCGGGGCGCCTGTGTCATACGGTCGAGGTCACCGGCAGCGGGAATGAGCGCACAGCGCCAACGCGTGTATCAATGCGATCAATGCGCCGGTCACGGAAACGCCATCGATCAAGGTGAGCCGCACCGCCCCGCGACAGATGCGCGTGGATGAAAAGGCAGTGTTCAAGATCGAAATTACGAACATCGGCAATGTGCCGGTTCCATCGCTGCGCGTGGTCGAGACGTGGCAGCGCGGGCTAAACCCCGTGCAGGCGTCGCCGGAATTCAAGAAGAACCGAGAAGGAATTGTGGCGGAGATCGATCGGCCGCTCGCGCCCGGTGATACGACCACGCTCCAGGTGGAATACATTGCAACCGAGGTCGCGCCACGTGCCTGTGCACAGGCGACCGTGACCGGCGGCCGCGATGTTGCCCAGGTGGACGAGGTCTGCGTGGATGTCGGGCCGCCGAGCCCGTCGGATGCCCCGGCAGCGGGCAAACTCACATTACGCTCAGTGACCGTAACGATCCGGTGCGCGTGGAACAGCTTTTTAGCTATCGTGTGGTGATCAGCAACGCCGGTCCCACGCCGCAGCGGAACGTCGTGCTAAGGGTCAATGTGCCGGAAGCGGTTTCGGTGGAAAGCATCAACCGGCCGCAGGATCAGTTTAAGATTGTCGGCCGGACGATCACGTTCAATCCGATTGTGGAGATGCCGCCGGGCGACGCCTTGTCGTTCGATTTGCACGTGAAGGCGGTGCGGCCGGGGATGGTGCAGGCGGAGGCGAGCGTGACGAGCCAGACGATCACGCAGCCGATTACCATGCAGCAATCGACCGACATTCTAGGACGGTAGGCGGCGTCGGCTTTTTCTCATACGATCGAAGCAGGAGATTTCGCTTCTGCATTCTCGTTGATCGGATCAATCGTGCCGCGATTTGTGATTCTGGAACACACCGGGTCCGCGGATTACAAGCCAGGGGTCCATTGGGACCTGATGCTTGAGGCTGCAAATGGCTTGCGCACGTGGGAACTTGATGTGCCGCCGCGCGAGGGAAGCGCAGCTCGTGCGACGGAACTGGGTATGCACCGACTGGACTACTTGGACTACGAGGGGCCAGTGTCGGGCAATCGCGGCAGCGTGCGGCGGTGGGATCGAGGAACATACGAAGTGTTGCGCGAGACGACTGCCGAGCTCGAGCTGGCGATCCGCGGTCAAAGAATCAACGGGCGGATCTTCCTCCAACAGGATCTTTCCAGCGAATCGACTTGGTTTGTGAAAGCTATCAGCAGTCAGTGAAGGGCTGACGCAAGGGGTCGGGAGTCGTTTTCCATGAGCGCTGCTCAGATCGCCATGTTGAGAGAAGAAAACGACTCCCCGACCCCGTACGTTTACTTCGTCCGGCCGCGAATAACGACCGCGCCATCTTCCAATTCGAGGCCGACAAGCTCGACTTTTCGATCCTGAGCATCCCAATAGTCCGAGAGCGAGAACAACAGCAACGGGTCGCCGTCGATCTGAGCTTGTTCGACGCCGATGCCGAGGTCGCCGGCGACCGCCACGACTTCATCGACGATCCGGCTGATGCTCCAAGGGACATTGCCGGCGCGGAGCTTGCGAATGCGGACGGCGACCACGTTTTCTTCAGGAAGGTGGGCGGAGACTTCGAGCGAAACCACCGAGGTCACGCTGCCGACGTACCGTGCACCGACACTAACGGCGTCTGGAGTTATGCCAACGCGCGGCTCTTCGATCTGAGGAGGCCAAAGATCGGGATGATTCTTCGGCACGTCCACCGCTAACCACCCGTTGATCTCGTCGGCGGTGAAGCGCGCTTGCCAGATGCCAGGGCGGCGAAGCTCGTTTCGAAGTGCGGCGGTGAGACGGAGCATCTGCTTGTTGGACTTTTCCAACTGGGCGCGGTCGGTCGAGAGAGCCCGCTGGTAGAACTCGGGCACATAATGGATCGAATACCATAGCCAACCGCCAAGCGCCACGAGCACAACGATGACGCCAACGCCCGCGGTCAATGCAATTCGGCGAGGTCTAGGCACTCGGCTGCTCCCTGTTCCGGTTTTCATTTCGTTTTGTGCTTGGGTCCGCAGAATTGTCATCGGAAGCTCCCAGCCGGTGGCGCATCAATGCCGTTGCCAAAAGCGGGAGCGCTATCGCGCCTACGATGGCCCAGAACAGCAGTCCGCGCTCGGCTGAATAACTGCCCAACAGCGAGTAAGCAAGAGCGATTCCCAGGTTGGCAAGCGCCACGGGCACAAAAAACGTCGGCGCGGGCAATCGCATCGCGCCGACCAAGAGGATGCTCGCCTCGGCCAACACCGGCAACGCGCGGCACAGAACGAGCGTTTTCGGGCCAAAGCGCCGAGTGAGAAGTTCCAACCGATCAAGATCACTCGGCTCGACCAACCGCACCGCTAGCGGACGGCCGACCGCGCGAGCCAACACGAACCCAATGGTCGCGCCGATCGTCATGCCGAGCCACGAGGCGAGCGTCGCCAACGGCGCGCCAAGTTGCGAGCCGGCGAACGTGCTCACCACGCTGCTGGGGATGGGCAACAGAACGTCGGTCGATAGTGCAGCGACGACGAACCAGAAAACAGTGATTCGATCGAGATCTGGTTGCAGCCAGATCTTGAGTTGCTGCTCCAGATGTTCACCCGCCAGCAGAAACGGGACGACGGGGACTGCCAATACGAATGAAAGGAGCAAGATGGCGCGAAGGAGCTTGCTCATGCCCGGGGACAGAAGGGGCTGTATCGCCGTGCAAAAGACGGCGGGCCGTCCGACCTTCGGACGGCCCGTGCGTTGATCATGACGTTGTCGGCCAACAAGGCCAAGCGTCATGCGGTGTTCGGTGAATTATTCGCGATGGCGAATGTCGAGTCCAGATCAAACAACTGGCGATATCCACGAGAACTTGAAAAGGGGACAGGCACCTCGCCTTTATCCTCCTCCATCTACCGCTCGTCGAATAGGCTCTGAGCCAGTCCCCTTTTTCCCTCAGTCCCACCACCATTGGCCGGCCTTCAAGCCGTCGAGTGAAATCTTCTCGCGGGCCTCGGTGAGCTTGCCTTCGCTGTCGTGCTTGCTGTTGGCCAGCGCCTGCTTCGGCTGAATGCGCACGCCGCCGCCGACGGGTGTCATCAGCCGGTTGCCGCGCCACACGCTGGCCACGGCCGTCTCGACCTGCTTGGGGACATTGATGGTCTCGACAGAGTACTTGCCATCATCGAGCAGCGTGTCCATGGTCCAACCCGCCGCCGCTGGCAGCTTGTGGTGATGCAGGAACGCAGCCACGATCGCGAGGTCGATGATGTTGCGGAGCTCGGTGTAAACCGGGGTGGCACGTGCGATGTCGGCGTACTTCTTAGTAAACTCCTCGGTGAAGGCCCTGCTGGCCTTGTCTGATTGTCCAGCTTGCTGCCGAGTACCGTCCGAGCTTACCAGTTCATCCGCGCTGATCAGCTTGACGCCGTTGCCGACGAGCTCGGCTGCGTGATTGTCGTCGCCCACGCTGAGGCACTCGTAGTCGGGCACAAAGTACCACCGCTGAAGAGCGTTGCGAGAAACCGCGGCCGGCGACGCGCGATCGACGTAGCTCATCATCTTCACGTTCTTCGGCTTCTCTAGGCCAATGCCAATGAGCTTCATTCGGTAATCGGCTTCAACGAGCACCTGTGCGTAGTGCGAAGTGGCGGGCACGCCGTGAAGCGTGATGTTTTGCAGGCCGAGGCTTTCGCGGAGACCGCGGACAATGAACTGCGTCTGGCCGGGCGTGGCACGCGAACCGATCTGCCGCAAAAAGCTTTGCATGTTCTGCAAGCCCTCCTGCGTGGGATCGATCGAGACGCTGATCAGCGGCGCTTGTTTTCCAGACGGTCCGAAGAATGCACGCAGCGCGACGACTAGGTCGTCTAACTGCATCGTCGGCAATTTGCTATCCAGTCCGCGAACGCGACCAGCGAGATCGGGCGCAAAGCCCTCGGCCGGACCGGCCAAGACCAGATCATTTGTGTCGGGATAGAAGAAGATGTATTGCACTCGCGTGAGGCCAGCGAGGTAGCGCATCTCGTCGGTCGGCGGAGTGCCTTTCTCTAGCTGTTGTTTGATCGCCGCTTCCAATCGATTGAGCGAGATCTTTCGCAACGGCGATTTCTTTGCGAGATCGGGATCCATGGCGGCTCGCGCGGCTGCCATCCGCTCTCGGTGCAGGCGACCTTGCGGGTCGGCAATCGATTGCATGCGTACGACGCCTTCGGCATCGATGATCACGCCGCCCACCGCGTCGATCAGGTTTCCGTTCCCATTATTTCCGTTGTTGCCGTTGTTGCCGTTGTCTTGAGCGCGGGCGATTGGAAAGTTAAGTAGAGAGGTCGCAGCGATTACCAACGCAAAGAGGGTTGCGGGATAACGGCGCATGGCAAACTCCTTCGGAAGAATTCTCTGTTCGTCGCAAACCGCCAGCGGGAAACAATCGAACGCGCCGCAAGTCTTTGTGCCGGAAGGCTGAAAGATGCGGTCAGGTGAAAAGCTCACCTTATGTTAATTTGGGCTGGTGGGAAACGCAAGAAATGCGTGTTTTTCGCCCATTCTGCGTCTAAGGAATGCGGGGGGTTGGGGGGAGGACGGCGATCGGTCCAAAGGGCCTCGAATTCGTCAGCCGCTGACCGTATCGATTTTTCAATTCGTTTACCGGGTGTTAATTCGCCCGCGCGTCCGACCGCTTCCTTGCGGCATACGGTGCAACTCGGGACAATCGCCACAGGTCCCATCGATTGCTTTCCGCGCCTGTATATCGGAGTACCGATCATGAAAAGGGTGCTTGTTGTTACAACGCTGGCCGCCGCTATTTTGGCCGGTCAACGCTCGTCGTTTGGTGAGTTAATCATTGGCTTGACTGTGCAGAACTCGCTGATCTCGTTCGATAGTGCCACGCCGGGGACTATCAACTTCATAGGCCCGATCAGCGGACTGACCGCGGGGGACAGTCTCGTTGGCATCGACCGGCGGCCGCAGGGAATTTTCGGCACGACGAATCCGGGTCCGAACAACGGGCGGATCTATGGCGTCGGCGTGAATCCGGGCACCGGCACGGCGCGGATTTATACGCTTGATGAATCGACGGCGGCCGCAACATTGATTTCGACGGTCGCCGCCGATCCTGCCGACACGACTGCGCCGTTCCCGTTCACCACCATTGCGGGCACGTCGTTCGGTGTTGATTTCAACCCGACGGTGGATCGGCTGCGCGTGGTCAGCAACACTGGACAGAATTTACGAATGAACGTTGACAATGGTTTGGTGCAGCTCGATGTGCCGTTGGCGTATCAGGCGGGCGATCCAAACTTCGGCGATGCTCCGGTGGATGTCGCGGTGGCGTATGCGAATAACTTTGGCGGCGCCACTTCGACCTCGCTCAGTGGTGTCGATATCGGACAGGATCCCGATGCACTTGTGATCCATACGAACCCGAACGGCGGGATATTGCAAACGGCGCCGGTTGGGCCGTTCCCACTCCCGTTCAATTCCACGACGGACATTTCTTACGACATCTCCGGATTGAGCGGCACCGGATATTTTGCCGCGGGGGCCGCGACGGCCGGCTTCTCGCAGTTTTATGCGACCGGAATTGATAGTGTGAATCTAGTGGGCACGATTGGCGGCGGCGTAGCGGTTCGCGGCATTGCCGCTCCGGTCGGCCAGCCGGTGCCCGAGCCGGGCAGTTTGGCGCTGTGCGGATTGGTGTTAGCCGGCGTGATCGCGTATCGCCGGCGACGTACGCGTTTGCCGCGCTGATTCATCCGTGCGGATTGTCGAGCAATTCTTGCAGCCGAGGCGCAAGCTCCGGCGGCAAACGCGAGAGAAAATCGGCGTCGAGCAAGCCGACCTCAATGAGATCGCGCAGATGCGTTCGGTCTTTGTCTCGATACGAAGTCAGTTTCATTCGCACCAGTGCTTCGAGCGAGACGATGTGAAACGCAGGGTCACGCTCCGCGTCCTCCACGTTTGGAGCGGCAATTGCATCGTCGCGGTGAACTTTCTCCGCCGCAAAGATAATGTGAACTGCGTCACGCGCCTTGGCATCCGGCCCATCGAGGAACATGTCGATACTTTTTACATGTCGGTAGACGAAGCCGCCGGCTGCCAATTCGGTTTTGACGCGCTCGAAATCGGAGCGGCGGATGAGAATGTCGACGTCGCGCGTGTTGCGGACGGCCGCCTCATCGACGCGCGACACCCAGGCGGCGACTGCGTTGCCCCCGACGACGGCGTAGGGGATGCCGGCGTTTTCGAGTGCGCCGGTTGCGCGAAGCAGGCGTTCGCGGACTTTTTCCACGGCTCTGATCATCCTTTCCCAGGAGATGGGACCGAGCGGGGGTTTTTGCATGGGACGCTAGGCGGATGGAGTTTGCACGGATTGACGAAGATCGTGCATTCGCTCCTGAAGCGTTTCCACCTGTCGCTCGAGCGAGTTGCGGGCTTTGCGTATGTGTTCGATGATCTTGTCGCTGTTGTTGCGAATGGTGGTTGACCAGGTATTGATCTCATCGAGCGCTCCGCAGCGTTTTTCGATCTCCAGAATCGCGGCGTCGATCGCCTGAAAGTCGGCCGCCTGAGCTTCGCTTTGCTTCCCACAACGAACACAAAGTGCGCGCGCCAATTCCAGGCCCACCGTTAAGTGCAGATCGGTCCCTGCATCCTCCGGGTCCCAGACGACGAAGACATCGTTGCCATAACGGCAAAACGCTTCGATGCCGGCGGGAATAGTTTTTCGCGAGAAGATGAATAGGCCGATCTGGGCTTCGCGGTTTTCGCGCCCTTTCTCGATCTCTTTTCGGGCGTCGGCGAGCGTATAGCCGGACTCTTCCTTTGCTTCCACCACCACTTTGGCGCCCGCCGCCGCACAGTCCGGTCCAAGTTCCAGGACAAAGTCGCCGACCTTGCAGTTCTTGATCTGGCCGGTGAAGTTACTCGTTCGCTCGCAGTGGTCGCCTTTCAGTTGGACGCGGCGCGCGAGCCATTCGCACACGGCTTCCTCAAATTCCAGGCCATGCCGAGTGGAGCGATCCGCCTCTTCGCGCCTTGTGGCGACTTTCGTCAGTTCGATCTTGACGTGGTCTTGAAATTCCTGATTGGTCTTCTCGTGCTTCTCCAGGATGCCACACAGCTCGCGCTTCAACCGGGCCAAGGCTGAGTTCTCGTCGTCGAGCGTGAGGCTCTGATCGATCGCTTTATTGGTTTTTTCCAGCATCTGGTTTAGACGCGAAAATGCTGACCGCTCATTGTCGAGCGAGAACTCACTGCTGATCGTTTGCTGGGCCTTGGTTACGCGGTCAACGAGGCGTGCTAGTGCACCTTCGGTGTTATCAAGCGAGAACTCCTTGACGACGACGTTAATTTGTTCTTGAAGTTTGCCGTTGAGCTGACCATGGCTGGCCATGATTTCGCCGATCAGCCGCGCCAGCGCGCCCTCCTTGTTGTCGAGCGAAAACTCCTTGAGCACGCGGTCGCGCTGCTGTGTAAGCTGCACATCGACCATGTCGCGGAGGGCCTTCATCAGGCCTTGTGACTCGTCGGGTGCGAGCAGCTTTAAGAGCGGGCTGCGATCGCCGACGTGCGCCACAAGCGTCTTGCAAAGCTCGCTGTCGTTGCCGCCGATTTGCCGGCGGAGCATTTGCTCTAACTCGCCATCCTGCTTCACGAGCCGCTCGACGCGCTCGTGGAAGCGGCCGCTTTGCGGATCGAAGTACTCACGGAGCTTGTCGCCGACTTGCTGGTGTACTACTTGAGCGTGGGACCGAAGTTGAGCTTCGAGATGCGCCGAGCATCCGCTGGCTTTCGCGCTGGATCAGATCGGCGTCGAGCTGCCCGCGGGCTTGGCGCAGGGCCAATACGCCGATTCGTAGGGCCTCCAGCGCGTAGTCGTCGCGAGGATCACCTTCGCGACGCGGCCAAAGCTCGGCGATGGTGTCGCGATCGGTCACCAACAGCGACAACGGCAATTCCGATGGCATTGATTGTCCATTGCCGGTCAGCGGGCGCACTAGGTCGTCGTCGGTCGCAGCGAAGTGCAGTTCCAAATCGGTGGCCATTTGCTTTGCTCCTGCGTAGTTGGCCGCGAGCGCGGGTAAAACGCGCAGTTCTGTACGGCGGTCCATCGGAATCAGTATCGCATTCCGTGCGCAAATTGCCAACCACGAGCTCGGCAACGCCCTAGCTGTAACGTGCACTGGTACCTATACTTCGGTGCGCGGTCTCGTTCGCCCACCTATCAATCCAACCACGCCCTTTGAGGGCAACGTCGCAACACGGTACCCATGTCCCAACCGCGGATCGCTCTTGCCTTGGCTCATTCGCCGTTTTTTGTCGGCGTGGACGTGGGCGGGACGAACATCAAGATTGGGCTGGTCGATGATCTCGGCCGCACGCTGGCATACACGCGAATTCCAACCAACGCGCCGGGTGATCCTGAGGACGGTTGCCGCCGAATGGGCGAAGCCACGCGACAGCTCATTGCCGAGGCCGGGCTCACGCTGCCGTACATCGCGCGCGTCGGTCTAGGCACCCCGGGAAGCATGAACGTCGCCAGCGGGCGGCTCATCCATCCGCACAACCTGCCCGGGTGGCACGATTTTCCGATCCGCGACCGGCTGGCCGAACACAGCGGCCTGCCGGTGACGTACACCAACGACGCCAACGCGGCGGCGTACGGCGAATTTTGGATCGGCAGCGGCCGCGAGTTTCACAGCCTGGTGCTGTTGACGATGGGAACCGGCATCGGCTGCGGGATCATCATCGACAACTTCACGATCGTGGGCGAGCATTATCACGGCGGCGAGTGCGGGCACATCATCATCGACTACAACGACAGTGCGCGAATGTGTGGTTGCGGCCGGCGCGGGCATTTGGAGGCGTACGCCAGCGCGACTGCGGTGGTAAAGCGAACCAAGGAGGGATTGGCCGCCGGCCGCAAGAGCACGTTGGCGGCACGATTGCAAAAGCAAGGCGACATTACGCCGCTGGCGGTTGCCGAGGAGGCGGGCGCTGGCGATGAATTTGCGATCGAGCTCGTACTCGACACCGCGAAGTTCATGGGAATCGGCATAGTCACGGTTTTGCACACCATCGATCCCAGCGGCGTGCTGTTGGGCGGCGCCATGACATTTGGAGGCCACGAGACGGACCTTGGCCGGCGGTTCCTGGCGCGCGTAACCGAGGTAGTAAGGCAGCGCGCATTGCCGGTGCCTGCCGAACAGATCAAGATCGACTATGCCGCGCTAGGGGGCGACGCCGGATATCTCGGCGCAGCCGGTTTGGCGCGAGCGGAGTATCGAAAAACGGGCTCCGCACCTCGAATCGAAAGAAAGTAATCGACCAGGCCAACAGACTACCGGGTCACAAGACACCACAGAGCATGCCCGACACTGCCCACATACGAAATTTCTCGATCATCGCTCACATCGACCACGGCAAGAGCACGCTGGCCGACCGGCTGATCGAGCGCACCGGCACGGTCGAGAAGCGCGACCTTCGCGAGCAGTTGCTCGACGACATGGATTTGGAGCGGCAGCGCGGATTACGATCAAGGCCCGCGCGGTTTGCATGCGGCATACGCATAATGGCGAAGAGTACGAGCTGAACTTGGTGGATACGCCGGGCCACGTCGATTTTCACTACGAAGTTTCGCGTTCGCTGGCCTGCTGCGAGGGGGCGGTGCTCTTGGTCGATGCGTTTCAAGGCGTGGAGGCGCAGAGCGTTGCCAACGCGTTTGCGGCGATGGAGCACAATCTGGCGATCGTACCGGTGCTAAACAAAGTTGATCTCAAGCATGCGCGGCCCGATGAAGTGAAAGAGGAGATGCACCAGAGCCTCGGCATCGATCCGTTTGAGGTACTGCATTGCAGCGGCAAGACGGGCGAGGGGGTCGATGAGCTTCTGGCCGCGATCGTCGAGCGCGTGCCGCCGCCGAATGGTGACCCGGAGGAGTCGCTCCAGGCAATGGTTTTCGACAGCCACTACGACGACTACCGCGGCGCGATCATCTACGTTCGCTTGATCAACGGCGAAGTGGAGAAGGGTCAGAAGATTCGGCTGCTCAAGGGCGGCACCATCCACGAGGTCCTCGAGCTAGGGCAATTTGTTCCGCAGCGACGGCCGTGCCAGCAATTGCAAGCGGGCCAGGTCGGCTATCTCATCTGCAACATCAAGAGCGTTCACGATATTCACATCGGCGACACGGTGACCGTACCCGGCGAGGCGGCCGCGCCCGCCTTGGCGGGCTACAAGGCGCCACAGCGAATGGTGTATTGCGGGTTGTATCCCAGCGACGGCGAGAATTTTGAGGAGTTGCGCGACGCGTTGACGAAGCTTTCGATCAATGATCCCAGCTTCGAATTTGCACCGGAGACGAGCGACGCCTTGGGCTTTGGTTTCCGTTGCGGTTTCCTGGGCCTGTTGCACATGGAGATCATCCAGCAGCGGCTGGAGCAGGAGGCCGATCTTGATCTGGTGCAAACTGCGCCGAACGTCACCTATCAAATCCTCACCACGACCGGCGAGACGCTGGAGATTCACAATCCGCAGGACGTGCCCGACGCGGGGCAGATTCAGGAATGGCGGCAGCCGATCGTGCGCGTGAACTTTATCTTGCCCGTGGAGCACATTGGTCCGGTGATGCAGATCTGCAGCGACCGGCGCGGCGTGTACAAGAAGACGGAGTACCTGTCGCCAACGCGTGCGATGCTGGTGTTTGATTTGCCGCTGGCCGAGGTGATCTATGACATGCACGATCGGCTGAAAAGCGTGACGCGTGGGTATGGCACAATGGACTACGAGTTGCTGGGGTATTTCCAGGCCGATCTAGTGCGGTTGGATATTCTTGTGGGCGGAAAGCGTGTCGATGCACTGTCGGTCATCTGCGACCGGCGCGACGCCGACCGCCGCGGCCGCGCGGTGGCGAAGAAGCTCAAGAGCGAAATCGATCGGCACATGTTCGAGGTGGCGATTCAGGCGGCGATCGGCGGGCGGATCATCGCGCGCGAGACGATCTCGGCCATGCGCAAGAACGTGACCGCCAAGTGTTACGGCGGCGACATCACGCGGAAGCGCAAGCTGTGGGCCAAGCAGCGCGAAGGAAAGAAGCGGATGAAATCGATCGGCTCGGTCGATATTCCGCAAAAGGCCTTTCTAGCCGTGCTGGAGTCGGGTGGGCCGGAGTGAGGCGCCGGCCGTTCAACGCTTGACGGGCTGCCCACGGTTCGATTAGGCTCGAACTGGAGGCTTCGATCGGTGATCGCGACCTCTCTCGTCTTCAATGCTTCGGAACGGCCGCAATCAGGAACAGCACCGATGTATCTACGGATGCGCGGGCGTCTTGTCGCTTCAATGTGTCTTGGTATCGCTTTCTGTTTCTCCGGATCATCGTTGGCGGCGGAAGCAAATTATCGCCTGGAAACGAAGCCCGTACGGCGTGTGAAAGCGACGCTGACAACCGCGGTCGATGCGCCGCGCCTGATGGCGAAGGAATGGATCGTGTCGGCGCCTGCGGTGCCCGAGCTACCTTCGCAGCGAGACGTGGTGCAGTCACTCTCCGTCGCGAACACAATAAGCCGCGAGTCGAGTTCGCTGAAGCGCGAGATTTTCAGCGCGGGTTGCGACCGCGGGTTCGCAAAGCGGAAAAAATCGGCTGTCGCTCTCCGCCGAGTATCATGCGACGTTAATGTCACGGCGGCTGGTCGCGAATGGTGCTGTGGAATCGCCTTATGAGCCGCCCGCGGATGACGAGGACCGAAGTGGGTACCTGCGTTCGGATCGCTTTGTTGACTATGACCAACGTGCGCTGCGGCACTGGCTCGCAAAGCGCGGGCTCAAGAACTCCAGCGGGGATCAGGTCGCGTTTGCACGGCACGTGTTTCGCGCGATACGAGAGGACTTTTCCTACTCGCAGCGCGAGCCGCTGCCAACGAAGGCGTCGGAGGCAATCAGAGCCGGAGCCGCCGACTGCGGCGCGCTTTCCATGATTTTCGCCGCCGCGATGCGAGCAAATGGAATTCCCGCGCGGCTAATTGTCGGACGGTGGGCAGAGTCCGCTCATGGCACGGGCGATCAGATCGCGGACCAGATGCATGTTAAAGCAGAGTTTTACGCCGACGGTGTGGGATGGATCCCCGTGGACTGCTCAGGCGCCGTGGAGGATCGCCCCGCGGAGGAGAGCCAGTTCTTCGGCTACGACGGCGGCGACTTTCTGACGTTCCACGTCGATTGCGGCATGCAGGTCGATACCGTGCACTTCGGCGTGAAAGAACTTGTCACGCTGCAAGACGTGGCGTTCTGGGCCAAGGGGGATGGAAGTTTCCAAGGGATCACGACGTCGTCGGATTCGCGCGTGACCGAGGAGCCGCTGCTCGACGCTCTCGCAAAACACCCTTGATAGGCAGACCGAATCTTATGCATCCAGCCCAGCCGGCCAGCCTTCGATGATGCCCTCAAAATTGGCCAGACCCGGCATGGTCATGCGGCAGCTCCGATGGTGGATGTAATCGATGCCCGCGCCGCCATCTGAAAGTATCGGCCGCTCAACCGCCGAGCCGACCATCCACATCTGGTCATCTCCTTCGCCGAGGTTCGCGAAGATGTTGTCGAGCGCGCTTCCGCGCACGCACACCAGGTCGCTGCCGGCGCCAGTGTTCGCGGAGAAGAACATGCCAACGGAGTAGTCCACATCGATCCGGTCGAAACCGCCACGCGTGAAAAACGTGGCGCTGCCTTTCATTACGCTGTTACGAATAGTCACTCGGTCGCTCTGATCGCCGAACGCTCCGTATAGCGAACCATCGAACAGGCAGTTCGTCACCGCAAAGTGATTGTGACCGTCGCTGCCCAACAGCGACGTTGACCCGCGGGCATGCGAGTTGACGACGCTCACAATGTCGTTGTCGAAGCCGGTTTCGAGGGTCATTGCCCCGCGCGTGGCGAGCACTGAAATGTTGACGAGGTCGGCGCCGCGGGCCATGCCGAGATTCAGGTTGCGGGCTCCGACCGCGCAGGACCACAAATACGTCGTCGCTGCCGCCGGTTCGAGCGGTGATATCGGTGCCAACCGACGTTCGGCCGACGTAGACATAGTCGGAGCCGTCGCCCGTCCCCACGTGCAGCTCGCCGCCGATATGAACGAAGCCTGGGGTGTGGGCGAGCGGTGTGTAAACTGTTCGCGGCACAACAAATGGCTGTCCGGATGTATCGATGACTTCGCGCCGGGCACTTCCTGCCCCGCCGGCGGCCACGACACGGCCGCACTATAAATCGCGCCGTCATCCCCGCGCGACGAGCCAATGCACACATAGTCCAAATCATCGCCAGCTTCGATCTTCAGGCTGCCGCGGAGAATGACTTTGGCGACCTCGACGCCATCGTTGCCGCCGCCGGTATCGATGACGATGTCGTTGGTCACCACGAACGTGAGCGGTTCGCTTTGTCCGTTGACCAGCGTCTGATCGGATGGCATCGCCGGAGTTCCGGTCACGCGCACTTCGCCCGGCGTTTCGGTCCCGACGATCGCGATGCCGTTGCCAAAAATGTCGCCGGTAAGCGTGAGCGTGCCGTCCACCAGCGCCGCGGTCACGTTGCCGGCCAGGACGCGGCGGCATTCCAGGCGCTCAAACAGAAGCCGACCGGCCGCACGTTGGTTGCGGGTCATCTCGTTCCCTCGAAGTATGCTGTGAAAGCGGCAGACGCGGCAGAAAACGCCGCACCGCGGGAAAGAGCGGCGAAATGAATGCCCTTCCCGGTCTTCCTCGTCTGAATAGACGGGGCGAGAGAATAGTGAACCTGCGGATTTGTCGCAAGCTCGCTTTCGCCTAGAACCGCATCTCGAGGCCCGCAAATGCACCGTGCATTAGCAGCAGGTCGGCGCTATCCGGTGCGACGAGGTTTTCCATCGCCAGCGCCAGGCCGTTGATCCACAGCATCTGGTAGCCGCCGCAGAGCGCACAATGGTCGCTGAGGCGCACCGTGCCGGTGACCTCGGTTTCTAGCGTCGATGCGAAGGTCGTGAACTCGTTGCCGAAGTCGGAGATCACGCCGCCGACGTTCGTGACTCGCACCAATCGGCCTGGTTGCCGTAGATGCCCCCCTTGACCACGCCGACGATTTGAATTCGATCAAGGATGTTCACGAGGCCAACATCGGCGCCGATCTGATAGCCCCACAGAATGTTGTCGGTATCAAAGTGGAAATTCGCAGCGAATCCAGCCAACGGCAGTGAGTAATTCAGGTCCTCGTCGAACTCGATGTAACGGGCCCCGTGCATCAGCGTTAGCCACGGCGTCGCGTTGTAGCGAATGTTGACCTCGCCGCTGTGAAGCTGCGAATCAAACTCCAGCGATCCGCTATCGCCGGGAACATCGAAATCGGAGCTCGCGTTCCAGGCATCGGTGCCGAAGTAAATTGCCTCGACGTCGCAAGTCTTCGTAGCGGGCAACGAAACGACCATTCGCGGCGTGAGTCCCCCATCCAGGCCATTGCTGTCGGTGAATGCGGCATCGAACGCGTCAGCAAAAATCGCAAAGTCCGCATCATCGCGAAACAGGTAGATGCAATCGGCCGAAACTACGTCAGCGCCGGACCAACGGCGTTGCCGGGGGCAAAAAATCGCAATCGGTTGTGCCACACGGCATCTCTACCCAGGGTGCAAACGGCGGATGATCGTCCGACGTCCCGAAGACCTTGCGGCACCAGCCTTCCGGGTTCGGCCACATCCAATGGCACTCGTCGCAGAGCGGATAGTGCGGGCGGTCGGGGGGATACTGCCGCGGCGGACAACAGCCCGGCGGCAGGCAAATTTCGTTGGGCGGATACGTGTATCCGGGCCAGTCAGGGTGCAATTGCGGCGGACGGCCAAACGACGCGCCGTTCATCGGACCCGGACCGTTTATCGGCCCCGGTCCGCACATCGGCCCCGGCCCGTTCACCGGCCCCGGCCCGTTCACCGGCCCGCCCATTGGCCCGCATCCGCCGTTTGGCTGACAGCCCGGCGCCGGTGGACCGTCCTTGTTCTGCTCACGGCCGTGATGACCAAGCCCGCCAAACGCGACTGCGCCGATCGGGGCACACTCCGGCCGCAATGGGGGCGGAGGTATTGCCGGCAAACCATACCCTGGCCAATCCGCGTGCATTTGAATGATCGGCGGCACCGCGGGCGGCGGACTGTTTGCCGTCAACAACGGCGGCGTGATCGGTTGCACCGGCGCCTTGTGAAATAGACCGTGGTGCTCTCCGCGAGCGAAAGCGCAGGTCAGTGCGACCAGCGCGACGGGGGCAATGAGTCGGGCAAGCACGTGCATGGGCTAGATAAGTGCGAGGACCGTGGTGTTGGAGCGGCCGACCGGATGAGTGTTTGCGCGATGGTCCGCCGACTCGAAGGACCGACGCACGCCGAGCGACGTGGCCGCATCAGCGTTTATCGAACCGCCATAGGCGGCATCTGCGGTGTCTTGAGCAGGATCGACAAGCGTTGCCTGGCTTACCCAAATTCTTCTTGCAACCACGTACTAGCACGGCGTAATGAGTGCCGGGCGCAAAGAAAGGCATGGGACCTGGATGTCCCATGCCTTTGCCGAGTTTGTGGCCTTGGGCAATTTGCTTCAAGCCGGCATGCCGCCAATTATGGCGCATCCGGATCGAAAGTGCCGTTTTGCTGTTCAAAACCGACAATATCGAAGTCAGCAAAAAGGTTACCCAGGAATGTGAGTCGATCAAAATCACTTCCACCATCCAACAGACCGTGATCGTTGATTTGATTATTAATGAAATCAACGTCATCGTTTCCGCCGCCGACCACTCCGAAGAACTCATCAACGACGTTACCGCGGATGTCCGCAAAGTCGTCGTTTGCGCCGGTGTCCACGCTCAGGAAGGCAAATGAGTTCCCGCCGGTCGCCAAATCGCCCGCGGCGTTGGCATAGTACCGGCCAATGATCACATCGTCGAAGCCGCCGCCCGAGCGAATGATCACATCCCCGTCCGCAACGATTGAACGTGCGAGAAGCACGAAGTCGTCGTCGGCGCCCGAGTCGATTTCCAAAATACCGTGTTCGCCGTCCACACGCGAGAAGTCGAAGGCAACGGTATCCATGCCGCTGCCGGCGAAGAGGTTGACATCGTCCTGGAACACCGACCCCGCGATGCTCAGCACATCGTTTCCGGCGTTGCCGTCGATATTGATCACATCCGACGTCAAGTAGTTGATGTTTGCCAGATCATCCCCCGTGCCAGCGAGAAGATCAACCGCGTGCGCCGAACCGACGAAGATGTACGCCTGATCGTCAAGAGCGACTCCGGGAATGATATTGTTGTTGGGGTTGGCATCGGTCAGGTTGCTCGTGTTGTCGTTGTCGTCACCGAGCGTGATGCTCCAGGTGGCGTCGCCAAACACGCGCACCAATTGCAACACGTCCGCCCCAGTGGACAAGTCGATATCCAGCAGACCGTTCACACCCACCGAGCCTCCCGCGGGACCAGTCGTTGGGTCGATCACGGCTGCGGCCCCGCTGCCGTTGGCGAAGGTCTCGAAGGCGCCCAGGCGCACGATGTCGGCGCCTGCATCCATCAGAATGATGATGTCGTCATCCTCCACGGCAACGTTGTTCATCTCTAGCGTGTCGTCGCCGGCGTTGAGATCGACAATAATGCTCCCATTGGCGTTGGAAACAACCACGGTCGCGCCTGGCTGTTGCGTGCCGTTGAAGAAGACGTTAGTGCCGTCGTCGCCGGTGACAACGTATTGCCCATCAACGCCGGTTCCTTCGATGATCACGTAGTTATTGCTATCGTCGCCGGTGACAACGAGGTCGCCCCCATCGTTCACTTCGACGAACACGTTTCCGGCCAATACGCGCCGGCTTTCTAATGACTCAAAGCCGCGACGACTTCGGTAAGTTCTCCGCTGCGTTCTCATTTCACTAACTCCTTAGTTCCACAGGTATGCAAGGATTCTTGGTGACGTATCTGTGCGGCGCACAATCCGTCCGCGTCGCATAACGAAATTCAATTCGAGCTGCTTGATGCCCGCGACAGCACTGTCGTGCGGTCGGGGAGCGATGGCGAAGTCTGGCAGGTGAGTGAAGAATTGCGGGTTAAGCAAAGAGCGTTCCGCGGACCCGCTGCATGTGGGAATAGGCAATTTGCGTGAGGACTATGACGGTCCGCTATTGACCTGGTTACCTAGCCACGTCCATAATCCCCGGCCTTTTCCCATCGATTGACAGGCAGTTCTTGCCTGATGCCTCCTCTCATGTCCGTGCACAGGTCCACACCTCATTGATCCTCGCGAACTGCAACTCTATGAGCGCGAAGTTTCAAAGCGGAAGGAAGTGTGGAACTTGTCACCAAGTTCGCAGGGCATTGTCGCTTGGCTTTGCTGCGTGCAGTTTGCTCATCATCCTATCAATCGCTCGTGCGGGAGACCCGCCTCCCAAGCCTCCGATGTGGTTAACGGAGGAAGGCAAGCCGGGTCGCAATCCCCACATGGAAGGCTGGGCCAGCGACGCATACGAAACAAAAGACAGCGTGAGTGCGGCACGGACAACTCGTTCGGCTCCTTACGTGTCTCGTGCAAGCTACGAGTTGAAGACGCCCGAGCCTCAGCCTGCAATGCCGCTCGCATCAGAACCGCTGTTTCACGATGGGCCGCATCCCTATCCCTATGCGCCGCATTTGGGCGACGCAGCTCCAATGGAAGATCTCTGGGAGCTCCCGCGTGTCTTCCGACCGGATCAATACGAACGGCATCGTGGAGAAGGCGATCCGCTCGTTGGCGCCTCCTGGTTAAACCGTCCCTACTATGCCGGCCTTCTCTTCGGCACCTGGTACGGCGACACACTGATCCCCGGTGAAGTCGATCAGGGGATTGGCTTTCTCTACGGTGCACGACTCGGCTGGGACTACGACACCTATTGGGGCATGGAAATGAGGCTGGCGTTCTCCGAAGTCGGCCTTGAGTTTATCGACGAACCGAGCGTTGACGGATTATCGACCGACGTCCTCGTGTGGGACGGGAACTTAATCTACTACCCTTGGGGCGATGCGAGGTGGCGGCCGTACGTCGGCGCCGGCATCGGGCTCGTCGATTTTGATTTTCTTACGGCCACCGGTATTCGCCGTAGCGAGGCAGTCGTGGGCCTGCCGTTGAGCGCCGGCCTCAAATACCGCCAAACGGATTGGATTACCTTGCGGTTTGACATCACGGACAATATCGCGTTTGGCGGGCGGGCCGGATTTGAAACCATGAATAATCTCTCGCTCAGCGGCAATCTGGAGTTCCGGTTCGGCGGCACTCGGAAGAGCTACTTTCCGTGGAATCCCAGCCGAACTCTGCGCTGAAATGCTGTCGCCGCGCCGCAGCGTTTTACACTTCCGCCAGCGGCGTTTTGCCGTGAACCGTGGGCGGTTGGCGGACCGCCACACTTCCGCCCCCGCCTTGGCTTTTCTAGGATAGTTTCGAGCCGCAAGAACGGCAGGGGATGGACCCTGCCGGTCCTCTTGGCGACGGAACGAGGCGTTCATGGCCCAAATCGACGTAAGCTCAATTCCCCCAACGCTATTTCAAGAGCTTTTGGGTTACTTGAACTTCTCGTCGGGTGTGCCCGATCCTCGTTTCCTCAGAAACCTGAACCAGCTTTTCGGCTATCTTGAGCAGGCGACGCTGGCTAGGGAAAGCTGGAGGTTGGCCGGCGAACTTCTTGCAGAACGTCTTACCGAGCTTGCAAAGACGTCGCCGGCATTTCAAGAGATCGAGCAGGCGCGCTCGGTCCTGGGGCTGGTGTTTGACGGCGTACTGCCCAACTATCTCGAACATCACCGCGATCTGTTGTTCCATCAGTCTGCGTCCGGACTGATTCGTCCGTTGTTTGTCGGCCGCGTGTGTGAGGCGGTTTTGCGGGAAGGCCCGCCGTGGAACGAGGCGGACCGGATCGTGCCCGCCGTGCTCACCGCGTTGAATGACTTCATTGGCCACCGGCCGGTTGCCGTGCTACACAATGCGCAAGGTTGAGCCATATTCACACGAGCGCGTACGACCGGTGCCGTTGTATATTGCCAGCGCTGGGATCAGCGTCGGCCGGTACGAAGCCTTGGTGGCCGGCGCGCTCGATGTGCTTACTGCAACCGACTCCGGGATTCTGCGGGTTGCCTATTTCGATACCAACCTGCTCGATGAGCTTTCATTCGACCCGCGCGTACGACTTTAATCATCCCGTAAACAAGCGCCCAAATTATCACTTTGGCCAATGGGACCCGCACTATATCGACAACCAGGGCCGATTTCGCAGGTTTGTTGTTCAACAGTCCTTGCTCGATGCCTTGTTGGAGCGCCTGAGAGCACACGCCTGAATTACCGAGGAGCGAGCTTCTCGCCGAGGCATCGGTCGTGCTGGCGGGGACCATTCTCATGGCGTCGGGCACCAGCGGGAGCGGACCGGAGACATTCGACTCGACGGTCACGCTATCCACTCTATTACCACAGATCGCGCAGTATCGCGACGAATTCTATCGGCAGGTGCTTGGTCGGATGGAGGGCTCGCACGCCGAGCGACTGCGCGAAGAGGCGGTTTCACTGCGCCAACCATTTGCAGCGGCACGGCAACACTTAAACGCGCAATTGGCGCGGTGCAGGGCGCTTCAGCTACAGCACGTGCACCTGGCGATTCAGTTCGCGCGGCTTGGCTATCCGGATGCGGCGACGCGACAGGCCAACGTGGTCCCAACCGCCTCCGCGCGGATGTTGTGCAAGATCCATTGCATCGTGACGGCGGCCGAGCACGCGATGGATCGTGGGAAACTCGCGGAGGCGTTGGATTTTCTGCCTCAAGCCGAATCGCTTTTGGATAGCGGGATTCAGTGTGGGGCGATTGTTGATCCGTGGAACATACTCGGGTTCGGTGGACAATTCAGCTTGTTCCCGTCGCCGGAGAATAGCGTTCCAGACTTGCGCGTGGACGATTTGTTGGAATTGATGGAGCACATCTTCAACCTGTATGCGCGGCTCTGGCACGCCGCGGTCGTGGCCGACGATCAACAGACGTTTGTACGCGCCGCTCAACTGCTTCAGGCCCGCGCCGAATGGTGGGACCGCTATGCCACCACCTCGGTGTCCGGAGTGAAACGCGTGTCCGGTCGCGAAAACTATGAAGCGGCCGCGCACGTGGCCGAGGCGCTGGCGGCATGGCACAAGGCAGGCTCCGCGGCCGCGGATACAGCTTTCTGGCGGCCGCACGTCGAGAAGTTTGACTCGCCGCATACATATGCCCGCGTCGTCGAAGCGCTATTGGAGAAGAATCGACTAGCGGAGTCGCAGGCGCTCGTGATGCATTGGTTGAGCCAGGCAGAGACGGTTGCGCTGGAGGAAGGTCCATCGTCGCTGCATCGGTTGGCCACCGAACTGTTGCGCCAGATGATTGATCAGGCATTTGTATGTGTGGCGCAACTCTCTCAACGTGATGATCAGGAAGCCGCGGCCGCTGAACATTCTGCCGGCCACTCTTCAGCAGCGCATCGGAGGCCAATTGAACGATTCTTCGACCACCTGGAAGCCAATGCGGACACGCTTTGGCAGGTTCCCGAGTTGGAAACCGCGCGCGAATTGCTGGGCGATGCGGGCGGCGGATCGGATACCGGCGATGACGACGAAGGGGAGGGCGACGGCATTTATGGCGAAGCCTACGAGGACGTGGTCTATCGTGACAGCACTGGCGACGGGAACGATGCCGACATGCTGGAAGCCGGCGGCGATATCACCGACTACGAGCTGGAAGGTGAGTCGTCGCGACTGGCGGCGCGTTTGACCTTCTTGGGAACCGTGGCCCGGCTCTGGAAGTGGGTGGCTGTGACGGCCGCCGATTGGCAAAGCCGACGCGCGATCGTAGAAAATCAAGTGACGCCCGCCGCGAAACACGGCGGAAACCCGCTGGCCACGTGCGAGGCGATTCGGTCCTGGCGCCAACAGGCCGTGGTCAATTGCGAGCGATTGTCCGAGCTGATGCAAACCATCGAGCGGCAGCCGCTGGTATCGTCGTCGTCAAGCCAGGAGGCGTTGGTCGAATACGACCGGCGGCGCGTGATCAAAGAAACGCTCCTTGAAAAGGTCATTGCCACCAGCGTCGCGATGCGTGAAGCGGAACTGCTGTTTGACTCGCTCCTTCAATCGTCGGAACCGCCAAAGCAAACAGGGCAGGTCGAGGAATTCTGGCACGAATCGACCGCGTTGTGGCGGGCCTTGGTTCACAACGATGCCCAGCAGGTTCGCGACCGGTGGCCGGCGTTTCTTTCCGCGGTCCGTCACCTGCCGCTGTTGTACGTCCCGCTGACCAAGGGGGGCGACGCGCGAAAGATCACTGCGGCTCGCAGCTTGCAGCAGAACTTTCGCGAGCTGTTGCGGCGATTGCCGCGTCTGGGTTTGCTCCGCGAAACATGCCAGTTGATCCAGGCGGCCAGGGCCATGGAGCGCGACCATCCGCTCGGCGCTGGCGCCGTTACCGAGTTCGACCGCTTATTTGAAGTGGGATATAAGGCGATCGTCGAAAGCCTGGTCGAGTCATCTGCGGGTTGGAAAACGGCGCCGCGCGGGCGAGGCGAAACCGCCGACTCTCAGTTGATCGACGCACTTCAACAGGTCACGGAGTCGCTTTTGAGCGAATGGTTGACGCATAGCCGCACGCTTCGGCTTTCGGTCTTGGAAAAAGTTGCAGGCGAGAAAGACTGGGAAGCAGTGCTGCAATTCGTCGAAAAGTACGGGCAAGACTTGTTCACACAGCGATTCTTTAACCTGGCAAATCTGCGCGATCCTTCATCAAAGTGTTGATCGCTGGCTGGATCAGTTGGCTGCGGATCCCGAGGCCGCGGACGAGCTGTCGATCGTAGCCGATTTGGATGGCTCGCTTTCGCGCAGCGATGCAAAGCGACACCTCGGTCTCGTGATCGAGGCCGTCGTGGAGAACTTCGCGGAGTACCGCGACTACAACGCGACCACAACACAGTCGGACCGCGGCGAGCTGGTCTATATGCTGCTCGATTTTCTGAGGGTGAAGATCGCCTACGAGCGCGTCCACTGGAATCTGCGGCCGGTGATGATGGCCCACGAGGTGCTCGTGCGCCATGGTCGCGGTGGAGCGGCCGAACTTTGGCGGCAAGCAATGGCCGAGCGGACCGCCGACACGGCCGAGCAGCACGTGCGCCGGCTGACTCAACTGCAAAAGAAATACGGAATGCGTTTGCCAACGGTGGCCGATCGGCTGGCGGAACGCTTTGTGCGACCGTTGACGATCGACCGCGTACGGGCGCTGGTTCGTCCGGCCGCGGAACATGCGCGGCAAGGCGAACAGTCGCTGGAGTTTGCGCAGTTGGAAAAAGAGGCCGTCTCGCTGGCCGATGAACCAACGGGCGCCGGCCTCGATCTACCCGATTGGCTGATGTCGCTCGAGGAAGAAGTGGATCGGGCTTGTTCTCCGTATGCGCGGATCGACATGTCCGCCGAGTTGATCGACCGCATGCCGCGAGCGCGATTGACCTGGGAGCAGATTCAAGAGCAGTTGGCAAATTGGGAGGTGAAATTCTTGGAGGACAAGTCGTGACGTTGTTGACGTTTCGACCAATCGGTCAACGTCGCTCTAGCAATTGACTCAGTTGCTCCGCCGACTGTCTGAGCTTTTCTAATACGACACCTTCCGACGCGTCATCGGCCAGCAATGTGCAAATTGGCTGCCCCGGGAAAAGTCGCGCTCCGCTGGCCGGAATGTCGGCGACGGCCGGAGGTCCAGGCCCAAGGTTTTTGTGAGCTGCCCATCGAGCCGCCGCGTCACCGAACACTGTTTCACTTTCGGCATATACGATTATTTTCCCGGCGAAGGCTTCGTCCGACTGGCCGATTGGCTGCGGCAGGATTCCTCGCGTACAAGCGTCCACATGCGCTTGAACACATAACAGCCGCGACCGGCGACGCCCGATCGTTCGCGCGGCCGACGCGCGTTCGAGCACTTCAATCGACGCCGTGTAACGCGGGTTAATCTCAATCGTCCAGAGCCGGCCGCCGGCCATCACTAGATCGACCCCGAACAAACCAACCAGATCGCACTCGGCAGCGAGAACGCGCCCGATAGTATTTGCCTGCCGGATTAGATCGTCGGACAGCAAATACGGCCCGACTGACCCGGCGTAGTGAAAGTCGGTGCGGCCGCGATGATCGAAATCCTGGACGGCGCCTGCTAGAAGTGCATCGCGCCACGAACGACCAAGAAGTTGTTTCGTTACGCCGAGCAACACCGCTTCGCCGTCGGTCGCCACGTACACTGCCGAGAGCGAAGCGCCTTCGACGTATTCTTGATAAACAACCGGTCGTTGACCGTGTTGACGTTCCTCGGCCGACGCATCGCGGCGAAACCAACGAATTCCAGCACCGCCGCCCGAATGCAGCGGCTTAACGAGCCAGTCAGAATCGGCCGGCACGGCCTGACCCGTTAAAGCGATTCGCGGCACGGGAACGTCATGCTCGCGAAGCGCGCTCGTCCAATAGACCAAGTCGCGAGCGTGGCGCAGTGCATCGCCTCGATTACCGATGAGCGGCCGCAGCGCAGCGATCTCCTCCACAAGCGCCCCATAATTCTCCAGCGCCGGTATAAAGCCACGGAGCATTCGGCGCTTCGTGCATGGCAGGGAAAAGACCGCGGGGATAATCCGCAACGAGCACACTCGGCCCGACCGGCTGCAAATCCACGTCGCCAAATCGGTCTGCGCACCACACCTCGAATCCGGCCGAACGCGCTGAAGCAGCGGCCGCTCGAACGCTGGCGCCGACAATGTTGAGCGTGTGCGGTCTGCGGGCAGTCCAGTTGCTCATGCGAGAGCGTTCCAATCAAGCAAGTGAGCGGCATCCGTCTAGTTGCGGACTCATGCCGGTCCCGCAATGATTATCGCGTCGCAAGCGGCGACTTCAATGTGAGACCCAACTGGCCGATGCGAGCTCAATATGACTTCCCTTCACGCTTATGAGGAAGATCTAGCCTACATTCACGACACTGGCTTTGGCCACGCGGCGCGACACGCCGCGGCCGAGTTGGTCAAGCAACTGCACGCGATTCGCATCCGCGAGGGATTGGTCGTGGATCTTGGTTGCGGGACTGGAATTCTGGCGGAACAACTCACGAAAGCCGACTTTGACGTACTTGGGTTCGACATCTCGAAGGAAGCGTTGAAATTCGCTCGCCAACGAGCGCCCCAAGCGACGTTTCAACACGAGTCGTTCGTGCGAGCCAAGGTGCCACAGTGCGTAGCGGTCGCGGGTGTGGGTGAAGTCTTCAACTATATATTCGATTCGCAGAATGACGACACGACTCTCGCCAAACTGGTCAGACGCGTGTACCACGCCCTAGCGCCCGGCGGGTTGTTCCTGTTTGATCTGGCAACCGTGGGTCACGCACCGGCTGCGTTGCCGTCGCGAACCTATTTTGTGGGGAAGGACTGGCTATGCGCCGTCACCGCGCGGGAAGACCGTGGGCGTAGAATACTCACGCGTCAAATCACCACCTTTCGTCAGGTTGGAAAGCTGTATCGGCGGAGTGAAGAGACACACCGGCAGCGGCTCATCGGTGCACATCAGATCCTTCCGATTTTGCGCGCGGCCGGTTTCGTCGTCCGCATGCTCCCCGGTTACGGCGATCTCCCGTTAAAGCGTGGCTGGTACGGCGTTCTTGCTCGCAAGCGAGTTCAGTCGAGACCCGAATGAATTGGAGCGCGCGGTTTTCCCGCCGTGTAGCGGCTTTTCCACCATGCCGCGGCGGCCGCGGTATCGTGGATGTCGTCCGGCAAAGCGCCCGCGCGCGCGCGGCGCTGTGGCTGCCGTTTTGGGGGGCGCCTCGCCCGTGACCTTGGCCAGCGCGATCACTGCCGCGCGCCGGACCTCCGCGCGATCGTCGAGCAGTTGGACCAAATCGGCGACGAGTTGAGCTCGATGCGCTTCATGGAGCGAAGCGGCGCTGGCAGAGGGCGGCCTTGATACAACACGCACGGCGCTGGCATTGCTTGTGGTAGTTGTTGCCGCGTAAACATTCCCGATCGCTGTCGCCGACAGTCGCCGCACCTTGCCGTCGCGGTCGTAGGTTAATCGCGAAAGCGCCTCCATGCCCTCCGATGCATGTAACCGTGCCAGGCTCTCGGCGGCCGCCACACGCAGCGTATGGTCGTCGGCCGTCAGCAGGCTCACAAGCGGTTCGGCGTTGCGTAAATGCGGCTGCATGCCAAGTGCTTGCGCGGCGGCCAGCACGACCGAAGCATCCTGGTCATTGAGACTGTTGACGAGCACGTCCGCGCCGCGATCGCTTGGGTGAGCGCCAAACCAGCCGCAAGCGCGGCGACGCACTTCGGCATTCGTGTGACTTGCGGCGGCACTGGCCATTCGCTCTGCCGCGGCGGAATCCGATCGTGCGATGGCAGCCATCACATCGATCCAGATCTGTCCATCGGTTTCCGCCTCGACAAACTCGGACAACTTCTCCAGTGCTACATGCGGTAGAGACCCTTCGCCTTCTTCAGCCGCGAGGTTTCGCGCGGCAGCCCGGCGATCCGTAAGCGAAATAGCACTCAGCGCCGACACCGAGGCGATTGCCCGCGTCTCGTCTTCCGCGGTTGATTCCGGCCGCTCGGGCGCCGCCGTTCGGTGTTGTCCGACCGATTCTGTCTTCCAGACGTGCGCAAGGCGCTGGAGCTCCTCCATCTGGCGATCAGGCGCCGCATGTCGCGGAAAGCTTGCCGCCGGGGGCCATCGCTTTTGCAGTTGTTCGATTGCCGCGCGGCGTGTTAACACGCTTCCCCGCTCGGCAGCGGCAAGCAGCAACCCAATCGCGTCGGCCGCTGGCCATTTCCCCAGCGATTCGACGGCACATCGTTGGACCTTCAAGTCCGCGTCGGCGACGAGCTGTGTGGCAACCTCCAAACCATAACGCGGCGGCATGGTCGCCAGCGAAGCAGCCAAAGCCAGGCGAACGCGCCAGGATTTGTCGTTCGCTGCCTGCGTGGCGCTCAAAATGTCGTTCAAACGCACAAGCCCTTGCACCGCGGCCGCGCGAATCAATTCGACCGAGTCATCCAACAGGAGCCGCAGCCGGTCGTGGTTCCCGCTCCCGCCTAGTTCGGCGAGCGAATGCACCGCGGCGATGCGCACGCCCATGTCAGCATCCGACAAGGCGCGTTCGACTGCCATGTTCGCGACGTCGCCGCGGTGTGCCGCAAGCGCTCGGACGGCAGCCGCGCACACCTTCGCGCTTTCGTCCCCGACAAGGTCGGCGAAATTCTCGGGCAGCTCGAGCGCTCCGGCGAGCCGCTCGTAACTACCTGCGGCCTCGTACCGAACCTCCGCCGACGGGCTGCGAATTGCCTTTGCGATTGCAGCCGCGGTTTGCTGTCGCGGGCGAAGCGAGAACGCGCGGATGACGTCGGCGTGCAATTCGGGCTTGTACCGCCCTCGCGCCTGGCCCTCCCACTGCGCCAGCTCGCCAGCGACGCGACTCAGCGCCGCGTCGGCCTTCGGCGTCGTTAAACCTGCGAGCGACTCAATTGCCGCGCCGCGCATCGAACGCGGCAGTCGGTCCGACAATGCCGCGTCCGCCAGCACCGACGTCCCCGAGGCGTCATCTAGTTGCGCCATACCGATTGCGGCATTGACCGCAACGGCCTGTTCGCGCGATCGCGCCGCTTTGCGAAGCTGCTCGGCAGCATCGGCTCGCGCAAGCACCGCTTCCAACCCGGCATGCCGCCAGCGCCGACTCGCCCACGTGGGCTCCGAGAATGGGTTCAATAGTTGCTCGGTATCACTGGCAATCGCTGGCGCGAGCACCCATTCGGCCGTTGCAAGCTCCTCGAATCGATCGACCGGCGACTGGGTTTTGGCAGGCTCGGTGGAGGTATCGGCTGCGTCGTTAGTAGATGGGAGGTTTTCTAAGTCCCCTGTTCGCTCGCGAACGCTGGTCGCCGCACTGGATTCAGTGTTCTGATTCAGACCGTCGGACAGCTCTCGCGGTCCGTTGCCAGCGAGCCACGAATTGCATCCCCCAAGCGCCAGCGCGCAATACGCGACAGTGGTTCCAACGATGCATCGCGCGTTAAGTGGTCGTGGCGTCACGAAGGCAAGTCCCTTTGCCTGTAGTTCAAATCAGCGTCCCTGCCGATTTATCACGCGGCGGCGCGCTACAATCGCTTACCGGCTAGGAGCACTCGGTTGACCTGGATAGCGCGGCGACCCGCCCTGTCCAGGGTAACGCGGGGATCCGCCTTGTCCGGGGTAACGCGGCGAACCTCCCTGGCTGGGATACCGCGGAGCCGAACCTCGGTCCATGTTATAGCCAGGCGTTGAATAACCGCCGGCCGCCGTCGGCGGATTCACCGGGGCGCGCTCCGGCAAGATGTCGGTCAGTGCCTTGCCGGTCACCGCCGCTTCCAAATCGGCGCCGTTCGACGCGACCAGGTCATATAGCTCGAACGGCTCGTGCTCGTCGGCGCTCAGTGCCAGCAAGTTCTCGATCTTGGTGTTCAGCTCCTCGATCTTCGGCGATTGCGCTACGGCGGCAAGCGCGGCCAACCCACGCTGCGCCAGCGTGCCGTAGTACTTCAAACCCGGCTCGAGGACCACCTCGCGGCCATACTGGTCCGAGGCTTCCAGCTCGCGGTGATAAGCATCGACGGGGATCCGCGCGATTCCACTAGCCATGCGGGCGGCATCGAACTTTTGCGGCGGCGTGATCTTCGCGGCGAGCAACGATTCGACCGCGGCGGCACGTAGCTCAAGCGTTGCGTCTTCCTCCGCGAGAATTCCATCTAAGAGCTCCGTGAAATTCGCGTCCGTCGGCGGTTTCCGCACATAAATCGCCGTCAGTGCATCCAGTGCCTGACGCCGCATCCAATCGTGCCCTTCCCGCGTGCGGCCGTTCGGGGGAGATTTTTCAACAAGGATCGGACGGACTCGGGCTGCGACCCAAGGCCCGGTGTTGTCGTCCAAGCCCGCGGTTGCGTGTCGGACAATTCCAGTCAGCGCAGCTACGCGGACAGCATCGATCATCGGCGCCTTCCGGCCGCGCTTAGCGTCGTCAGTTTCGCTAATGGCGTTCCCCAATTCCATGAGCGACCTTCGGTAGGGTTTCTCAGTCGCTTCATCTTCGTTCAGGTCGGCAATCAGCAGCATCGCGTTGTAACGCGCCAGCGGATGGAAGTCGCCGTTTGCGATTCCAGCCATGTAGTACAGCGTTAGTTCGTTCAACTTACCGCGAGCTTGAGCGTTGGAATGTTCCCTACCCATGAAGAGCCGCCGGAACTGCTGTCGCATCGAGGGCAATTCGCAGACGGTGTTCTTCAACTTGTCTTTAGTTCTGACGCTGTAGATGTTCTCCTTCAGCGTGAACTGCGGAAACACGATCGTGGTGAAGTACGATTTGAATTCCTCCTCGGCGAATGGCGCCGCACCTCGCAACATATCCTCGACGGCGTTCTTCTCTTTTGCCGTCGTTGCTTTCGCCCAGGTGCTGTAGGTTGCGTGTGGTGGAAGCTGCCGGTATTGCGGCTGCGCTTGCCCCTGCGCAAAAGCAGGGCCCTGCAACAAATACGTCCAGGAAAACACGACAACGAAAGCCGCAAGCAACATGCTTCCAGCGCACAAGACTCGTGCCGTTCTCATGGCCACATTTCCCCCTGTGTGATCGATTCCTCCCGCGCAAGCCGCATCACGGCAGCTTAACCCGGACGATTTTCGATTTTGCCGCCGGCGAAAAGACGAGATGGGAATTCGCCGGCTCTGTTCCGCGTATACGATTTCCGATTGGACTGAGCGGCTCGCCTATCAATCCCGTGCCGCGACACACGATCTTGACGTAAGATCATCCCCAGCCGGAACTTGGGAGCTACCGCCACACTTAATAGCGTACCCGTGAACTAGCGGCCAATGTCAAGGTAGGCGCTCAACGCTATCGCTGCCATGCGGCGCTGGGATTTGACCGGGTAGAATGGCTGCTTCGCCCGACGACTTTGTGTATCTAAACCGGCTGCCGATATGACGTTACTCTATTACGACCCGCGATTTCTTGACCATCAGACGGGCTCACACCCTGAGCGGCCCGAGCGGCTTCGCGCCGTGATCAACCGCTTGGAACTGGCCCAATTAGACAAGGCCTGTGTACGCCCAGCGTGGGACGCGGTGTCGCCGGATCGGCTTGGCCCTGGTCCACTCCCCGCAATACGCCGCCGATTTGCTCGCCTTTGAAAACGCGGGCGGCGGATACGTTGAAAGCGACACCGTTTTGCACGCCGGCTCAGTTGCCGCCGCGCGGCTCGCCGCCGGCGCCGCCGCCGATGCGGTCACGCGCGTCTGTCGCGGCGAGGACAAAAACGCCCTTTGTCTCGTGCGGCCCCCCGGCCACCATGCGTTGCACGATTCCGCGATGGGGTTTTGCCTTTTCAACAACGTCGCCGTCGCGGCCTGTGTTGCGGCGCGGGAACTCAAGCTCGATCGCGTATTAGTTGTCGATTGGGACGTACATCACGGCAACGGAACGCAAGACGCATTTTATTCCGATTCTCAAGTGGCATTCTTCTCGATCCATCGCTCACCCTTTTATCCCGGCACCGGCGCTGCCGACGAGACGGGCTCCGGGCCGGGTCTCGGAAGGATCGCGAACGTGCCCGTCAAATTCGGCACGCCTGCGCGACGATTATCACTCGGCTTTTCGTGCAACGCTCACGTCGTTAGCCGACAAGGTCCGCCCGCAGCTTGTGATCATCAGTGCCGGCTTCGACAGCCATCGCGAAGACCCCGTTGGTTCGCTCGGGCTGGAAGTCGAAGACTTCATCGATCTGACGCTGCGCGGTCACCGAGGTGGCGGACCAACATGCTCAAGGCCGAGTGATCAGCGTTCTGGAGGGTGGCTACAACCCGCCGGTGCTGGCCGAATGCGTTGAGGTCCACCTGCGCGAACTTCTGGCGTCGTCCAACAACCAAAGCCCCAAGGCATGATAGCAACGCCAGCATCTTTAACGAAAACCGGCGTAGCTTCGCCTGCCTGCGCAGGCTAAACTGAGCGGCAATCGGCGTTCACACCCTCAGCCGGCGGCTAGTTCAAACCGCGGCCGCCAGCATCCGTTCGAAGATAGTTTCCCCGTCGCCGCAGCCATGCACGGAGGCACTGGCAATGCAGTCGTTCCGCTTCATCCACGCCTCGGATTTCCACCTCGAGACACCGCCGCATGGGTTGGCCGAGTGCCGGACGCGCCTGCGCGAAATACTGCTCGAGGCCCCTTATCGTGCCGCGAACAACGTGTTCGAGGCGGCGCTGCGGCACGAAGTTGATTTCGTAATCCTGTCTGGCGATGTGGTCGCGCCAAATTTGGCCGGTCCGCGCGCGCTCGTGTTCCTACGCGACCAGTTTTTGCGGCTCGCGCAGCAGGGGATTCAGTTGTATTGGGCAGGCGGAGAAGCAGATCAGCTTGCCACCTGGCCGCAAGCGTTGAAGTGGCCGTCCAATGTGCACTTCTTTCCCGAAAACCACGTCGGACGATTCGAACATCGTCGCCACGAACTCGCCATCTGCGAGCTGGTCGGCCAATGTCGGCCCGCGCAGGGATCGCTGTGCTTCGAACACTTTACCGCGTCAGATCCCAATCGCTTTTACCATCGCCGCGGCCCACGGCGACACAAGCGCGACGGATATTTCCGGAAGCGGGGTTCGCTACTGGGCACTGGGCGGCGAGCACGAACCAACGCTGCCGGTCGAGTCAGCTCCGCTGGTTCACTTCCCGGGCACGCCGCAGGGCCGCTCGCCAGCAGAGCAAGGACCGCACAGTTGCACGCTCGTTGACGTCAACGTTGACGGGAACATTCGAACTGCGCCGGTGGTCACCGACGTCGTGCGCTTTTCGCGCGAGATCATCCAGCCGCCAGTTCAAGCGACCATCGATGACATCGAAACCGCGGTCCGTACCCGCCTGGAAGCGCTCGCCGTTGGGGCCGAGCACATCACCTGGCTGGTTTCAGTCCGTATCGAGTGCGAAGACACAACGCGCTGGCAACGCGACCTGAGCTCCTGGGCCATGACGACCTTGGCCACGCTTCGCGGCGAGTTCGGTTACCGTTCGCCGCCGATCTGGGCGACCGACCTGGCCGTGCCACCGCCCGGAATCCCCGCGATTGCCGCGAGCAGGAAAACCTGTTGGGCGATTACCTGCGGGCTGTCCAGCGGGCGCAGGCGCCCGATGCCCGGCGCTCAATCTGAACCGATACTTACCCACGGGCGATGCGAACGGCGATCTGTCGCAATTGTTGCACGGCGACGAGCCTGGCCGGCGACGTGTTCTGGCCGAGGCCGCGCAATTGGGCACAAAGTTGTTGTCGCCGCAGGAGACCAGTGCATGAAGTTCACCGATCTGGCAATCGAAGATTTCGGTGTGTGGAGCGGCCTGGAGATTTGCGATTTCTCGCCGCGACTGACCGTCATCTTCGGCGCGAACGAGGCAGGCAAGACCACGGTCCTTCAAGCGATCCGCGGCACGCTCTATGGATACAGCGTCCAACGTCGAGACCGATATCTGCCGCCGCTGCACGGGGGAACGGGCGCGACAAGTCTCGCCATTGAGGCCGACGGTGCGCGACATACGATTCTTCGCCGCGATGACGCTTCCGCACCGCTGGGAGCTGTCGTAGTCACCGGCGACGACGGTGCAACTCAAGGCGAGCCGCAGCTTGCGCGATTGCTTAGCGGCGTCAACGAACCCACCTTCAGCCATGTATTCGCGATCGGCCTGCGCGAGCTCCAGGAGCTGGCCGCGCTCGACGATACCGAGGCCGCAGAACTCTTGTACGATCTCTCGACCGGTCTGGACCGAGTTTCGCTGGCCGAGGTGCTTCGCGAGCTGCGGAATTCGCGCACGCGGCTCTTGGCGACCGATGGCGGCAAGTCGCAAATCGTTGACCTCGTGAACCAGCGCGATGCGCTTAAAAAGGAAATCGACGAGCTATCCGAGCAAACGCCGCGCTACTGGCGGCTGCTCGACGAATTGGCGGCAACCGACCAGGCCATTGATGCCGCCGAGAGACAGTGCAAGGAATTGAGCGAGGAGGTGCGCCGGCTCGAAGCGGCGATCCTCGTCCGCGAGCCCTGGCAGGAACGACAGAGGCTGGCCGAAGAAATTTCCGCCGCCGGCAAGCAGGGCGATTTTCCGCCGCATGCGTTGCCTCGGTTCGAGCGCATCGCGCATCGACTGGGACTGGCTGCGCCGCCGCCGCAAGCAACTCCGGCGGAAGCGACAGACTCTGCGCGACGAACTGCGCACCATCACGATCAACGAAACCTTTTGGCGACAGTCGGCGAAAGTTGCCGCGCTCGCAGAGCACGAGCCATGGATCGCCGGCCTCGAGTCGCAACTCCGCGACGCCGATGCCAATGTCGCCTCGCTCCAAGCGCGGCAGGCCGAAGAGCTCGCGAGGTTGGGTCTGTCGGCCCAGGGCGCATCGTCGGCTAAACCGCTGGATGCTGACGCTGTTCAGGGCCTTGCGCGCACCGGGAAAACAACTTCGCGAGGTGCGCGGGCGGCTGGCCAAGGCGCGCCAGGATTTTGCCAACGAACGCAAAGGCACTACCGATCGTCAGAACCAAATTCAGACCGCCTTATCGTCGCGCGGCGAGTCAAATTTAGCGGCCGCGCTTCAGCGGCAAGGAGAGCTGGTCGCTGCGTATCGGCGGCGAATTCAACTCGACGAGCGCCTCGACCAGATGGCGATCCATCGGCAGGAGCTGTCGGACCGCCAGCGCTCGCTATTGGATCAGCAAATCCTGCCGTTAGGACTCCTTTGGACGCTGGCCGCGGTCTTCGTCGTCGGCGCTGCTTTGATCATTGGCGGGCTCTTGCTGCCGGCGTCCGTGACCGGTTCATGGGGTTATCCCTTGGCGTTCTTGGGCCTGTTAGTCGCTGGGGCTTCGGTGGCAGGAAAGTTCATTTGGGAACGCTCAGTCGCCGCGCGCCTCGAATCGACCAAAAAACAGTTACATATGCTCGAGCGCCAGCTCGAGCAAGCCAAAGGAGAACGCGGCGATCTCGATTCGGCTTTGCCCGCTGGCGGAGGCGCACTGTCCATCCGATTGCAAGCGGCCGAACGAGAGCTGGCGTCGCTGGAAGAATTGCTTTCGCTCGACGCGCATCGGCAGACGGCGGAAGAGACCTCGCAGGCCGCGCGCGTGCGTCTCAAGCAGGCCAGTGAAGACTGGCAGAAGGCACGCAAGCGTTGGAAACAGGCCCTGACATCGGCCGGCTTGCCTGACAATCTGTTGCCTCGTCAGATTCGCGAAGCCGCCAAACATGCCGTGGGGCTCGCCTCGCGCGAGCGGCAGTTGGAAAACGCAAAAAGCGAGCGCGATCGGTGTCAGCGAGAACTTTCAAGCCTCGCGGCGCGCATTGAGCCGCTTGTTGCCGACGCCGGCTGGACAGAGCCCGGTCCCAGCGGTTCAAACCCACGCTCGCTCGTCGAGCAGCTCCGCCGGTTGCGGCGCGAAATGGCGGCCGAAGACGAGCGAGCCGCAAAACGTGTTGAGCTGTCGCGGCAAATCGATGAGCTAAGTACTCGCCATGGACGTTACGGAGTCAAAGTGCGCCGTCTGGTCGGCTTGCGCCGCGATCTGTTTCGCGCCGCCGGAGCTTCGACCGAAGCAGAGTTCCGCCATCGCGCCGCCGACCAAGCGCGCGTCGATGAGCTGGTCAACCGCCATTCCGCGATCGATCGCGACATTCAGCACGTCCTGGCCGGCGTCTGCACGCCAGCACAGGCAGCCGGTCTACTCGATGTCGATCCCGCGTCGCTCGACAGCGAGCGCGAAACACTCCTGGCGCGCCGCCAGACGGCCAGCGACCAGACGCGAGCGCTCTTCGAGCAGCGCGGCCGTCTCGTTCACGAGCGATCCGCGTTGGAGTCCGATCGCCGCCTCGGTCAAAAAAGGCTCGAGCTTGGCATCGTCGAACAGCGTCTAGAAGAATTGGCCGTGCGCTGGCGAACGATCGCCACGACCGAGCACCTCTTGCACGCGGTCAAGGAAGACTACGAACGTAATCGCCAGCCGGAAGTTCTCCGCGACGCATCAGCATATCTTACCCGCATGACCGGCGGCCGCTACCACCGCGTGTGGACGGCGGTGGAAGAGCGCGCGTTGCGGGTCGAGCGGAGCGGCGAGTCACTTCCCATCGAGCTGTTGAGCAGCGGCGCACGCGAGCAACTGTTCCTCAGCCTGCGGCTGGCGCTGGCCGATCGGCTGGCGCGCCAAGGTCGAGCGATGCCGTTGGTCCTCGACGACGTGCTCGTCAATTTTGATGCCCAGCGCGCAGAGGCTGCCGCGGCCCTGTTCGTTGATTGGGCAGCCGCCGAGGGGCGGCAAGTGCTGCTCTTCACCTGCCATGAACACATTGCTGAGCGATTTCAGGCGTTGAGAGCAGATGTGCGTCGTCTTCCGGAAAACACCGATCGCTCGCGCAAAATCGTCGGACCCGAGGCGGCGAGGGTGAATCCCGACCCCAAGCCGCGGCAGCGAAAGCATCGCATGGCCGAACAACTGGCGGCGTTGCACGAACCCACATCGATCGTCGTGGTCGAAGACGAGCATTCCACGCCGGTCATCCCCATCGATGAGCCGCCGCCGAGAGAGGTACCTCAAGCAAAGCCGCGCGGTCCCAAAATTGAACTCGATCTTATCTCGCTGGAGGTGCTGGCCGTTCCTTCGGACGAGGTACTCGAAGAATCAATTGTCGCGCCGCCCGCCGCATTTCTGCTAACCGCGGTGAGCCCATCGGCCGAAATCGCGACCGTGGAGCATCACACGAAGCCGAAAGCTCCGCGCCGGCGTCGCACCGACACCGCGCATCGCCTTTCCCCGCCGCCCAGCCTGCGCCGTCGCCGCTGGTCGGCCGAGGAGTTCGATGGCGAGCTACAGGACCAGGTAAACGACGAGCTAGCGCAGTCGGGCTGGTGGCAGGCCGTTGATAGTAACGGCAGCGTTTCCTTCAGACGACATGGCTGCGACGGCTAGCCATCGCGTCTAACGACGCGCCCTCGCACGCAGCTAGCACTTCTCACTCGCGCGCTCTTGCGCAGCTTCTCCAAGCCGTGTGAACCGTACCGGTCGCAAGGTTTCTGCTACTGCCACACTCGCTGTGAGGCCGATACCAAACCGTAGCGCGGCCGTGCGCGAGCGTGGTCGCTTGCGCCGCTTTCCGCGCCACGCGACCACCGGTCGAAGTCATTGCGTCAATAAACCGCGAACGGATTCGCTATGCATCGGCGCACCTTTTTGTTCTCCGCCGCACGATTCACTTTCGTCGGATTGGCGGCATGTACGTGGCCGCATGTCCCGAGCGACTTGCACGCCGCAACGCCAGGCGGAGACAACCCGCTGGCGATCATCGAGCTGGCGTCACCGTCACCGCACAAATCGGCCCCCGTCGTCACCGCGACCGCCCTGAGCCGCGACGGTGCGTTGCTCGCGACCGCGGGTGATGATCATTTGGTTCGTATCTGGCAGGTTCCTGGCGGCAAACTTCTGCACACGTTCCCCGGTCACGCCGATTGGGTCCGCTCCGTCAGCTTCTCGCCGGACGGCACAACACTCGCTACCGCGGGCGACGACCGCCGGATCATGCTCTGGACTACAACCGGCGGCCAAGAGCGACGCCGAATCGTGGACCTCGACGCCGCAATTTTCACCGCTCGTTTCAGCCCCAGCGGCCGATCGATCGCCGCGGTCGGCTTCGAAAACAAGCTTCGCATCTACTCGGCCGATACGGGCAAGCTCGAGCAAACGCTGGGGTGCCCCTGTCGCGACATGCGAACGATCGCATTCTCCGGCGACGGCGAAAAGCTCGCCGGTGGGGGCCGCAACGGCCGCCTCCGCATTTGGCAAATGGCCGACGGAAAAACGCTCGCTGAATGGACGGCCCACCGCCGCCGCATTCGCGCGATCGCCTTCTCCCCCGACGGAACTCGTCTCGCATCGGCCGGCGAAGACCAGTCGATCAAGATTTGGGACGTCGCAGGGGGACGCGAACTAGCTTCGCTCAACTCCGTCGGTGCAAAGGTCATGGCCATTGCTTACTGCGACGAGAACACGCTGGCCAGCGGCGGCAGCGACAATGTAGTCCGCCTTTGGGACGTCAACTCGGGCAAGGAAATCAATCGTTTGCTCGGTCACACCGGTTCGGTCGCCACGCTCGATGCAAATGCCGAGCACCAGCTTCTCGTCTCCGGCAGCTTCGATACGACCGCCCGTATCTGGAGGTTGGATCGTTCGGCCGGTACGACCGAGCCGCCAACGACCACGGCCGAGAGCAAAAAAGGGGACAGGTCCATTTTTTCAACGCAACGCTGAACTATATCGTCACCTTGATACGCAGCCGGGAGCACCAGGGACAGGGCCTTCACGGAGGAATTGGTCGTGCGACTACTACGCAAGGCAGCCAGGCTCGGCCGCCTGTTTCGCAGCTTCCGCCACGCACCGACAGACGGCGATTCACTCGCCGCACTCTCGCGGCGCTGTGGCATTGAGGAGCTCGAAGAACGCCGCTTTCTCGCCACCGATCTGCATTTGGGCGCGGTCTACTTCGAGGAAGCCACCGGCGACGACTCGGCTGGCGACCGCATCGAAATCACCTTCGAAGGCGGCCAACCCGGCTCGCAGCTAACGTCGCTCGCCATCAACGGCGACAAGCTCCTCGATGGCGGACTCACGCTCGGCGACATCTTCTTCGACATCGCCGCCGGAGGCGCCGGCAGCTTCAAGGCCGTGCCGCTGTCGATTGTGTCGGATACCGACTTTACGATCACTAACATCAGCGTCCAGGACGGCTCCTCGCTGATCACGTTCCAATTCGCGGGCTTCGACGCTGGCGAAAAACTCGTGTTCGACGTCGATGTCGATGAGCAAGGGCTGTTCAGCTCGACGTCGGTCGCCGAAGGCGGCGAGTTCGAAGGCTCGCGCCTCATCGGTACGTTCACCAATCCGCACTACGAAACCGCCACACTCACCGCGGTCTTCTTCGACGAGTACAACGACGAGTTCGCACAGGCCGCCGCGGCCGCGGGCACGCAACTCAATCTGCCCCCCGACAGCTATGTTCCCCCCGGCACGATCGACCGCGACGACCGCACCGCCGGCGGCGTGACCACATTCCGCCAGATTCCCAAGCCGATCACCATCTCCGGACGCGTGTTCAACGACCCGAACCTGTCGAACTCGCAAGACAGCGGCGAGCTCGGCATCTCCGGCGTCACGCTCACGCTGCTTCGCTTGGAACGGCACGACTTACGCGTCCACTGGCAAGACGACCACGACCAGCACGCTCGGCGATTACAAGTTCGACGGCATCCTCCCCGGCAATTACCGCGTCGTCGAGACGCAGCCCAGCGGCTACCTTAGCGTCGGATCAAAACCCGGCACTGTCGGCGGCAACGCGGTCGGCGTCTCCACCTCGCCCGACATCCTCAGCGAGATCACATTGCTCGGCGGGCAAGACAGCATCCGCAACGATTTCGCCGAAGTCGTTCCCGGCTCGATTCGCGGCCGCGTCTATGCCGACCCCGAGGGCGACTGCGTCTTCGGCGTCAACGATCAACCGCTATCTGGCGTAAAGATCGAGCTGCTCAATCCAGCCGGCGCGGTGGTCGCGACCACGTTCACCAACGCCAGCGGCCAGTACGAATTTGCTGGCCTCATGCCCGGCACGTACGGTGTCCGCGAGACGCAGCCGGCCGGCTACTATCAAGGCGGCCAGAAGATCGGCACCGGCGGCGGCGTGGTCTCCGCGCCCGATGTCACCTCGCAGATCGTTGTCGCCGCCGCCACCGGCGTCGTCGATTACGATTTCTGCGAGCTAATCCCCGCCAGCCTCGCGGGTCGCGTGTTTGCCGACCCGGAGAATGATGGGCAATTCGGTTCGCTCGACACGCCCCTCTCCGGCGTTGTGATCGAGCTTTTGAACACGCAAGGCGTCGTCGTTCAAACAACGCAGACGAATGCGCAAGGTCAATACAGCTTTACCAACCTTCAACCGGCCACGTACAGCGTCCGCGAGAAGCAACCCGCCGCCTACTACGACGGTGGCGAGAAAATCGGCTCTCACGGCGGCGCGCTCGCCGACGACTTCATCTCGCAAATTACGCTCGGATCAGCGGACGTCGCTACCGGATACGACTTCTGGGAGCTACTGCCCGGCACCATCAGCGGCCGCGTTCACGCCGATCCCGAAGGCGACTGCATCATCGGCCCGCTCGATATTCCGCTCGCCGGCGTTGCCGTGCAACTGCTCGACGCGCAAGGTAACGTCATCCGCACGGCGTTCACCGACAACCAAGGTCGCTACCGTTTCGACAATTTGAAGCCGGGCGTGTACGGCGTCCGCGAGCTCCAGCCGGACGGCTACTACGATGGCAACGAGCACGTTGGTTCCGGAGGCGGCGTGATCGTCGGCAATGACCACATCGCGCAGATCGAGATCGGCTCCGACGAAGACGCCGTCGAGTACGACTTCTGCGAAAACATCCCCGGCTCGCTTGCCGGCCGCGTGTATGCTGACCCCGAAGAAGATTGCATCTTTGGTCCCCAGGACGTTCCGCTGTCCGGCGTGAAGATCGAGCTACTCGACGAGCACGACATTGTCGTCGCCACGACCTTCACCGACAGCGACGGCAAGTACAAGTTCGACGACCTCGCCCCCGGCAAAGTACAAAGTCCGCGAGACACAGCCAGCCGGTTACTTCCAAGGCGCGGCGATCCTT
Source organism: Pirellulales bacterium (assembly GCA_963829655.1). GTDB lineage: Bacteria > Planctomycetota > Planctomycetia > Pirellulales > JALHPA01 > JBBDYH01. Next base: position 495,156 of record CAWHJG010000002.1, on the reverse strand, counting down.
GGCAGCACCGGCGGCGTCATCGTCACTCCGGACGTGATCAGCGAGATCACGATTACTTCGGCCCTGCACGCGGTCAACTACGACTTCTGCGAAACCATCCCCGGTTCGATCGCCGGCCGCGTTTACGCCGACCCGGAGGAAGATTGCATTTTCGGCCCACAGGACCAACCCCTCGCGGGCGTGAAGATCGACCTGCTCAACAGTGTCGGCCAGGTTATCGGAACAACATTGACCGACGCCGAGGGCCGCTACCGCTTCGACAATCTTGCGCCCGGTGCTTACTCCGTCCGCGAGCACCAACCCAACGGGTACTATCAAGGCGGCGTGATCGTTGGCAGCGCCGGCGGTGTCGCCGGTCCCGATCTCATTTCGCAAATCGTCCTGCACTCCGCCACCGCCGCCGTGAACTACGACTTCTGTGAAACCATCCCCGGCTCGATCGCCGGCCGCGTCTACGCCGATCCAGAGAACGATTGCATCTTCGGCACACAGGATCGGCCGCTCGCGGGCGTGAAAGTAGAACTGCTCAACAGCGTCGGCCAGGTCGTCGGTAATACATTCACAGACAGCGAAGGCCGCTACCGCTTCGAGAACCTCGCGCCCGGCGCGTACAGCGTTCGCGAATTTCAACCCAACGGTTACTACCAAGGGGGCGTAGTTGTGGGCAGCGCCGGCGGCCTTGCCGGTCCCGATCTCATTTCGCAGATCCTCCTGCACTCTGCCACCAATGCCATCAATTACGACTTCTGCGAGCTAATTCCTGCGAGCCTGGCCGGCCGCGTGTTCGCTGATCCCGAGGCCGATTGCGTCTTCGGCGAACGCGACACGCCGCTCGCCGGCGTGAAGATTGATCTGCTTAATTCCGTCGGCACCGTCGTGCAGACGTCGTTTACCGACGCCGCGGGACAGTACAAATTTGACAACCTTGCCCCCGGTACCTACTCGGTCCGCGAGCACCAGCCCAGCGGCTACTTTCAAGGCGGCCAGCGCGCCGGCTCGGCCGGCGGCGTGGCGACCGAAAACCTCGTCTCGCAAATCGTGCTCGCGTCCAACGTCACGGCCGTTAACTACGATTTCTGCGAATTGCTCCCCGGTTCAATCAGCGGCCGCGTTCACGCCGATCCCGAGGGCGACTGCATTGTCGGCCCCAACGACATTCCGCTGGCCGGCGTCACGATCGAACTGCTCGATGCCAACGGAGTCGTCGTCGCCAGCACGCTGACTGACAGTCTCGGGTTCTACCGCTTCGCCGGATTTGCTCCAGGAACATACAGTGTCCGCGAGCACCAGCCCGCCGGCTTCCTCGATGGCCTCGAGCACGTCGGCTCCGCCGGCGGCGTGATCGCGGGCGACGACATCCTCGGCGCCATACCGATCGGCTCTGGCGTCAACGCCACCGATTACGACTTCTGCGAGCGTCCGCTTGGATCGATCACCGGCTACGTTTTTCAGGACGGCCCGACGATTTTTGTCCGACGCGGCGAATCGGTCGATCCCAACACGGTCCGCGACGGTGTCCGCGGCCCAGGCGACCCCGGCATCGCGGGCGTCACGCTGCTCTTGGGCGACGCGTCCGGCCAGCCAATCCTCGACTCGCTTGGCCAACCGCGCGTTGCCGTCACCGACGCCAACGGCTTTTACTCGTTTGCCAGCCTGCTCCCAGGGTTGTACACCGTCCGCGAGATCCAGCCTGGCACCTACATCGACTTCCTCGACACCGCGGGCACCACCGGCGGCCTCGCCGTCAATCCGCAAGCCAACGTCGATCCGCTGATCCTTCAGCAGCTCACCGTTCCGCACAACTTCGACGCGATCCTCCGCATTCCGCTCCCCGCGGGCCGCACCAGCGTCGAGAACAACTTCAGCGAAGTGCGCATCCAGGAACAATCTCCGATTGTCGTCCAGGAAATCATCCCCACGCGCGAACTGCGCGTGTTTTCGCCAGCCGCGCTCTTGCCGCCCGTGCGCGAAAAGCTCCTGCCCGAACCGCTTGCGGCATTCATTCCGCCGGAGTTCATCGGCGGCAACAGCGCACTCGGCTACACCTGGCACCTCAGTGTGATCGATGGCGGTCTGCCGCGCTCGATCGAGAGCGGCGAGATGCTCGTCGATGCATCGAGCAATCTGTTCAACGTCAGCGCTTGGACCGGCGGCGACATGGACGAGGCCCAGTGGACGCTCGTCCGCGATTACGAAGAGCCGGGCGCGACGCCTGTCTTCGGCGCTGCCGACTCAATCCCGATCAGCGGCGACTTCAATGGCGACGGTCACTCCGAGGTCGGCGTATTCCGCGACGGCGATTGGTTCATCGATCTCAACGGCAACGGCCAGTGGGACGAAGGCGATCTCTGGGCACAGCTTGGCAAGGACGGCGACAAGCCGGTCGTCGGCGATTGGGACGGCGACGGCAAGGACGACATCGGCATCTTCGGACCCGCGTGGGCCGGCGACCCACGCGCGATCTCGCGCGAGCCGGGCTTGCCACATTCGCTTAACCGCCGCAACTCGATCGCCAAGAACGTGCCGCCGAAGCCGGAAGATGCGTCGCTCGGCAAGCGCATGGTGAAGGTCACCTCGCAAGGCGCGCTCTGCGCCGACCTCATCGACCACGTCTTCAATTACGGCGTTGCGGGCGACCGGCCGCTGGCCGGCGACTGGGCCGGGAACGGCGTCGAGTGCATCGCCGTGTACCGCGACGGCGTATGGCATCTCGATCTCGACGGCGACGGCCTCTTCACGAACGTCGATCGCCGCGCCGAGTTTGGCGCCGAGGGAGATCTGCCGGTGGTCGGTGATTGGGACGGCGACGGTGTCACCAACGTCGGTGTCTACCGCAACGGCACCTGGATCCTCGACACCAATAAGAACTACCGCATCGACACTGAGGATCGCCAGGTGCAGCTTGGTGGACCGGGCGACAAGCCGGTCATCGGCGATTGGGACGGCAGCGGCCGCGACCAGATCGGCCTCTTCCACGAAGGCCGCGTCGAACACTCCGCCCGCAAGTAGCGCGTCGCTGCATCTCGCCGGGTGGCTGTGTTTTGCTGCCGCAGGCTCACGCTAGTCGTTGCGAACGATGCGCGGATGGGTGACGATCTCGCCGACCCTCATGCAAAACACAGGGCGTTTCGCCACGGCGCCCAACTGCACCATCTGCTTTTTTTGAACCACTCTCCTCGCGCTCACGTACAATGTCTCATTCGTTAATTCTCGGTGGCTGTGTTTTGCTCGGCAATACATGGCTCCGCACTGCTACCCCGGCCAGCCTCTCCTTTCATGCGTCACACTCGCTCTTCGCGTCACCGTTATCGCGGCTTCGTTGAAGATTACAAGCAGCGCCGGCTCGACGAAAAAGCCGACGCCGCCAAACACGGCAAATCTTTAAGCGACACGGCCGACGCCAGCCAAAACGGCGAACCTTTCGACGAAGCGGACACGAACGGCGACGCACCGCCGGAGTCCAACGGCAAACGTCGCCTCAAACGCCGCGAGTATCTCCGCGAATACCTCCGCTGGCTCTGGCCGCATCGTTACGCCGTCGGCGCCGTGTTTGTTTTCGCGCTCATCGCCGCCGGGTTACAGATGGTCGAGCCGCTCTTCATGCGGTACATCATCGACCGCGTGCTCTTAAACACCGAACTGGACGCCGCCTCCCGCCTCCCGCTCTTGAACATCGCCGGCGCCTTGTTCCTCGGCGTGGTCATCCTCTCCAGCCTGGTCAACGTGCTCAAGGATTACCGGCAACGCCTGCTGAACACGCGCGTCATGCTCTCGCTCCGCCGTGCGTTGTACCAGCGGCTTCTGCACCTGCCGCTATCGAAGTTGTGGGACATGAAGACCGGCGGCCTTCTCTCGCGACTGACCGGCGACGTCGATACAACCACCGGCCTGTTGCAGATGGCGATCGTGTCACCGTCGCTCTCCATCATCCGCCTGGTGATCGCCATCACCATCCTGATGACGCTCAACTGGCGATTGGCGCTCATGGCCATGGCGATCATCCCCGCCGCGATGCTCATGAGCTTCGCCTCGGCGCGGCGCATCCGCCCGATCTACCGCTCCGTCCGCAAGGACGTCGAAGAGATCGACGGCCGCGTCGGCGAAACGTTCTCCGGCATTCGCATCGTCCGCGCGTTCCGCCGCGAAATGCGCGAGCTGCTCGACTACATGCGCGGCCGGCACACCGTCCTCCGCAAAGAGCTCTTCGCCCATCGTCGCGAGCTCGTCCTCTGGACCTCCTGGGGCCTGCTCATGGCCGCCGTCAACGTCGTCATCGTCTGGTACGGCGGTTACCTCAACGTCATGGGCCGCGCCTCGATCGGCGACATCATGGCCTTCCAGTGGTACACGTTCCTGCTGTTGAACCCGGTCTGGAACATCGTCAACTCCTTCTCCGAGCTGCAGCGTTCGCTGGCGGCGATGGAGCGTGTGTTCGAAGTGCTCGCGATGCCCGACGACAAGCCCGACCGCCCGAACGCCATCGACGCCCCGCGTGTTGTGAACGAAATCCGTTTTGAAAACGTTGACTTCGAATATCGCGAGGGCCGCCCGGTCGTGCACGATTTCAACGTCGTGGTCCCTGGCGGATCGGTCGTTGCCTTGGTCGGCCGCAGCGGCGCGGGCAAAACGACTGTCACCGACCTCGTCGCGCGCTTTCACGACCCCACGCGCGGCCGCATCCTGGTCAATGGCTCCGACATTCGCGACTTCCGCCTCCGCACCTACCGCGATCTTCTGGCCATCGTGCAGCAGGACGTGTTTCTGTTCGACGGCTCCGTGCGCGACAACATCGCCTACGGCCGCCACGACGCCACCGACGCGCAGATCGAAGACGCCGCACGCCGCGCCAACGCACACGAGTTCATCGCCAAGCTTCCCGACAAGTACGACACCTTTGTCGGCGAGCGCGGCGTGAAACTCTCGGGTGGCCAGCAGCAGCGGCTGGCCATCGCCCGCGCGATCGTGGCCTCGCCCCAGATCCTGATTCTCGACGAGGCCACGAGCAATCTCGACACCGAGAGCGAGCAACTGATCCAGGCCTCGATGGCCACGCTCTTGGCCGAGCGGACCACGTTCGTGATCGCCCACCGCCTCTCCACGATCCGCCGCGCCGACCTCATCCTGTTGATGGAAGACGGCCGCGTCATCGAGCGCGGCACGCATGACGAGCTCATGACCGCCCGCGGCACATACTTCGACATGGTCCTCCGCCAGATGGAGTCCCACGGCGAAACCGTCGAGGAAGTCCTGCGCTGATGAATCTGGTAGCCGTCGCCGTGAGGCTACGGACGGGTGGCTGTGTTTTGCTGCCGCAGACTCACCTTGATCGTTGCGGACGATTGTTGATGCCAACACCATCACACGTCGCCCTTCCATTGGCAAAACACAGGACTAATCGGTTCGGAGCTGCGGCTGGGTGGCTGTGTTTTGCTGCCTCCAGCTCACCAAAATCGTGCGGATAACTGTTGATGCCAAAGGATCACGCGTTGCCCTTCTTTTGCAAAACACAGGGCCAACCGTTGGGGCCAGCGTAGAGTAACCCCGGGTGCTCCGCCTCTTCGCCCCGTAGGGACGCTTGAATGTAGCCCAGGACGAAGTCCTGGGTATCAATTGGCCCATACGCCATCGAGTCCCGTCAGGGGCGACTGAACGTAGCCCGGGGATTCATCGCCGGGTACGCTGATAAAAACTGGCCAATTCATTAGTCGAAGGATTGTTGTCATGGGACTCTTTCTCACACTTTCGGGCGTGATAGGTGCCGACGAATCGTCGGTTGCAGGCACCATCGGTTCGTTTGTTAGCACTTGGGAAGGGACCTTTGAGCCGATGACTGGAACCACCGACGATCGTCACGTTACCGTCATTTCAGGTAGTCACGGCAACTGCACGATTTTTTATCCGAATGACTTCATGGGCTCAGAGGAACTTTCTCAGCACCTCTCGCAACAACGTCAAACGCCAGTGTTTTCGTTTCACATTCACGATGGCGACCTATGGACGTTCCAGCTCTTCGATAAGGGGAATTTGGTCACTCGCTTCAATCCAATTCCGGATTATTGGGATGAGTTAGGACCGGCCGAACGACGTTCCTGGTCGGGCGATGCCGACGCCATCAGTGCGTGCATTCCCTCCGTGCCGGCTGATTCAATACGCAACTATTTTGTAGAGTGGACTGACGAGTACTTGAATCGCGCTTTCGTCGATCGTGCAAAGGCCTATCCGGACGACAATTGCGTATACGGCGATGAGTGGCAGCTAACCGACTTTATGCGCCGCCTTGGTCTGGAGTATCCGGTACTCGACGGCACGATTATAGGTCGCACCTATCGATTGCGAATTCGCCGGGCGCGCCTGTAGCCGCAGCCAACGCTTTTCCACTCCGCTCTCCGGATTCCGCAAGCCAGATTTGCCTATAGCCGCGCTCATCCGCGGTGAGTGGTTCTGCAACCCCCTCCGCCGCAACAACTTGTGTCAATGAACGAAATGTCACGTCCTTCATGTGACGTGGCATTGACATACGTCCACCAAATTGCTATAATTCACGCGAGGCCGAATGCAGCCTTGCACTTAGTTGCCCCAGCCAACCTCGTTGACATGTGACAGAGGAACAACGCGGCCGGAAACTGTCCTGTCCCGCCCGGTAGCAGTGCCACGCGCACTGCTGGTGGGAGGCCAGCGTCCAACGAGCCGGCAACTCCTGCCCCGTTCTTTGGCAATTTGAAAGCAGCCCAAACCCGGAAGCGTCCCTTCCCGGGCTGCCTTAAACTCCGCGCCTTGGTTCAACGTTCCGCTTGTCCTTCCTCTCCGTGTCCTCAGTGCCTCCGTGGTAAGAAACTCGCGTTTTCCCCGCGAAATACGCACATGACCTCAATTCGGCGCATAGGTGGTGCATCGTACCGCGAAAAAACACCGTATTTTCCGGGGTCAAACGCGCGCAAATCGAGCAGGGAGGCAAGAAAATCAATTACGTATCCGGCCCGCCTTCCGGCGACCTTCGGATACGCGGAAAAAACAGCCCTTCGCCCTTTGCCGCACCGCCGCCGTAGCGGGTATCGTGAATGTCGTTTTACAGAGTAAACCCAATACCAGATCGGAAACCATGCAGCGCGTCATGCCCACATTGCGGATCACGAGCTACGCCAAAAGCAAGGCGTTCTACGTCGATTCGCTCGGGTTCCAGATCGACTGGGAGCACCGCTTCAAGCCTGACTTTCCCGTGTTCATGCAGGTCTCGCGCGACGGGCTCGCCATGTTCCTCACTGAGCACACCGGCGATTGTCCTGCAGGAGGCCTGGTGCATCTGTACGTGGACGACGTCGATGCCTGGTACGCCGAGTTCCAACGGAAAGCCGTCGCGGTCGAGGAGCCACCAAACCAGAGCATCGAAGGACTGCGCGACATGACCATCATCGATCCGGACGGAAACAAGCTACGAATTTGCACTCGATTGCCAGGTTGGTCGCGGAAATGACACTTGGAACTCCATGGCCATCTTCGATTGGTTTCGGAAGAAAGAAGCGGCGAACTCGGACAGGTTAGCCCTGGCGGATCAAAGTACATCCGCCACGGCGATATGAAGCAGTCGATGCCCGCGTTTCGTATACGACTACCAAACCTGGCTAGCCTTGTTTCTGTTCCCGCTGTTCAAGCCCGACAACCATCTTGCGGAGCAACTCGTGCTCGACGGCGATCCAGTCCACCTTTTGTGGATCGTGCCGCTCACTGCGGCCGAACAGCGCTATAAGACGCAGCAGGGGAGCGGAGCGCTCCAGGAGGCGTTCAACCGCGCACAATTGCCGTTCGTGTTCAACGGGAAGCGACCGTCGTGTGTGTGACCGGTCTTGCCTTCAACCAGAGTCAGACGCGTTTTCGCGGTAGACGATAATCGAATTGGTGAGCAGGTTCGAGTTGGGGATCAATATCCGCCGGTCAGACGTTTCCAAGTGCGTGTAACGCAGATCGATCTGCGCTACCGTGCCCTCCAAACCCGTGATCGCAATGCGATCCCCGCGATAGAACGGTTTGTATATCAGGATCATGATGCCGGCGATGGAGTTAGAGACCACGTCCTTCATCGCAATACCCAACGCCAAACTGGTCAGACCGAGGCCGGCAACGAGTGCCGATACGTCGATCCCAAGCGTGCCGAGGCCGGTGATGATCCCGATCGCGATAATCGCCCACTTCACCGTGTCGGCGAGAATCAGCACCGCGTCGGCGTTGACCTTCCGGTTCGCTCCCACGCGCGTAATGAATCCGCGCACAAACCGCGCAACCGAGTAAAACGCAAGGATAATGATCGCGCCGGTCACTATCGCGGGGAACCGATCGCCGATTCGGTCGAGCGTTTGTTCCCAATGTGCCGCGTCGAACAAGCCAGCGTAGGCCGGCAACGTGTCGTCAGCAAACAGCGGCGTTGAGATCATGAATCCGTTCATGAAGGTGCTCCATGCAATCGTATGTGTGTCAGGTCCGCTGTTCCAGCGGCACCCACGGCCGTTGCTCGCGGCCGTTGTATCGACCCAGCGGACGGATCAAGCGGTTATTCGCCGCCTGTTCCATGAAGTGTGCCGCCCAGCCGGTCACGCGGGAGACCACGAATAGCGGCGTGTATACATCGACCGGCAAGCCCATGTAGTAATACAAACGGGCGCTTGGCCAATCGACGTTCGGCGGCAGTTTTTTCTCTTCGCGGACGATCCGCTCGATCGTTTCCGCCATTTGCTCCAGCGGCTCGTTACCGGTTTCCCGGGCAAGCTGTTCACAATACGGCTTAATGACGACTGCCCGTGGGTCGCCTTGCTTGTAAACGCGGTGGCCAAAACCCATGATGCGGCGCTTTTCGGCGAGCGCCTGCCGTACCCATTTTTCCGCGTTCAAAGTTTCGCGGACTTGCAGCAGGTCTTCCATCGCCCGCTCGTTCGCCCCGCCATGCAGCGGTCCCTTGAGCGCGCCGATCGCCGCGGTGATCGCAGAATAGATGTCCGACATCGTGCTGCACACGACGCGCACGGTGAATGTGCTGGCGTTGAACTCGTGCTCGGCGTACAAAACCAGCGATACATCCATTGCTTTGACCTGTGCCGGCGCCGGCTCCTGCCGGCTGATCATCCACAGCAGGTTTTCGCAGAAGCTGCGCTGCTTGTCGGGCGGCACCGGCTCCTTGCCCTGGCGCAGGCGGTGCCGTGCCGCGAGGATCGTGGGCATGCGCGCCAAGATACGCTCGGCCTTGCGAAGATTGGCCTCGGCCGAATTATCGTCCATATCCGGGTCCCAATGCGCCAGGCAGCTTGCGCCGCTGCGCATCACGTCCATCAACGGCGCTTCGTTGGGAATGTGGCGTAGCATCTCGATCACACCCGAGGGGACCGTAGCACTCGCGGACAGGCGCTGGCTAAACGCCTTCAGCTCGTCGGCCCGCGGCAACTCGCCGCGAAGTAGCAGCCAGGCAACCTCTTCGAACGTCGAATGCGCGGCGAGGTCCTCGATTGAGTACCCGCGGTACGACAGGCCGCCGGTGATCGTGCTCACTGCCGTTTCGCCGGCGATGATGCCTTCAAGCCCGGGACGGTATAGCTCATCGGTCATTGTAATTTCCGGATCCGTTCATCATTGTCCGCCGAAGTACTTGCGGTCGCGCTGTTCAAAATCGCGGTAATCGAGAAGCTCGTACAGCTCCTCGCGGGTTTGCATCAGGTCCAAAAGTTCGGCCTGCGTGCCTTCCTGGTCGAGGACAGCCAGCGCAGCCTGGATGGCGCGGATGGCGACTCGCAGCGTCGTTACTGGATAGAGTACACCGGCGTAACCCAGGTTAGCGAGTTCGGTGATCGAAAGCAGGGGGCTTTTTCCGAATTCGGTCATGTTGGCCACCAGCGGGGCATCGATTTCACGCGAGAAGCGATCGAACTCATCGGCCGACTCCAGGGCCTCCGGAAACACCCAGTCGGCGCCAGCCGCCACGTATTGGTTGGCCCGCGAGATTGCCTCATCGAGCGACGTGACTCCGCGGGCATCAGTGCGGGCAATGATGACCAGGTCCGGATCGCGTCGTGCCGAGGCGGCGGCGCGCAGCTTTTCGCACATTTCGCCGGCCGTAACCAGGGACTTGCCAGAAAGTTGGCCGCAACGCTTGGGGAGCTGTTGATCCTCAAGCTGGATTGCCGCCGCCCCGGCCAGCTCCAGCTCACGGACTGTGCGTTCGACGTTGATTGCCGCGCCGAACCCCGTGTCGGCATCGACGATCACGGGGATACTGACCGCACGCGTGAAGAGCGCGGTCTGTGCAGCAAGCTCCGTCAGCGTCAGGAGACCGACATCGGGAAGCGCAAGCACCCCAGCCGAAAACGCTGCTCCCGAGAGATAGGCCGCCTCGAACCCGTGGCGCTCGATCAGCTTCGCCACCAGCGCGTTAAAGGCCCCGGGGATCTGAATGGTCGAGTCTTCAACGGCGTCGCGAAGCCGGCGCCGGGCGAGGGAGTTGCCAATTCGGCCTCAACAATGTGAATGAGTGCAACCAGTGTTCAGGCGGGTGAATTCGCCTTCGGGTGCATGAATGATGAACGATCGATGTGGATTCGGGAATGGGGAATCCTGAGGAACACCGAATCCAATTGACTGCTGGCAAGGCGATCTGGCTTGCGGCTATAAATCGCCTTTCGCTACGCTAGCCGCATGGCAAAGATCGACAAACCAGGAGAAAAGCCGCAACTACAGCCCGGGCGTGCCCAAGCCTGGGTGGTGATGGCGGCCGAGATTGCGTTGGTGTTTGTGGTGTTCTCTTTACACGGCGCATGGCCGACACCCGACTCGAACGAGACGTATTATCTGACCAAAGCGCGGCATTACTGGCAGCCAGGCTGGTGCGACGGCGACTTCTTTTTGGAATCAAAGGACGCGCATCAGGTTTTCTATTGGACCTTTGGCTGGCTTGCGGCGCTGCCGGCGAACGAAAAGGCAACCGATGGACTGGCAACCATCGCGTGGATTGGTCGCCTATTGACGTGGCTATTGTTGGCCATCGGCTGGCAGCGGCTGAGCGCGGCAATCGTGCCGCGGCCATGGTTTTCGGTTTTGACCGCGGCGATGTTCGTGGGACTGACCGAGCGGGCTCACATGGCCGGCGAGTGGGTCGTCGGCGGTGTTGAGGCCAAGGGGTTTGCATTCGCCCTAGTGTTCTTTGCGCTGGAGCGGCTGGTGCGCGAGCGGTGGCGAACGGCTTGGGTGCTGTTGGGTTTTGCGGCCGGCTTTCACGTATTGGTGGGCGGGTGGGCGATGGTGGCGGCCGGTGTCGCGTGGCTGGTGGGTGGCGCCCGGCGTCCCGCTCTCATGCACGTAGCGCCTGCAGTATTAATTGCCGTACTTCTGGCGTCGCCGAGCGTCGTGTTTGGTTTGGCGCTTACGTCGGGCGTTGATTCACAGACGGTTGATCTGGCGAACCGAATCTATGCGTTCGAGCGGTTGCCTCACCACTTGAGCGCGGACCAGCTTGCAACCGGGTTCATCGTGCGGCATCTACTGGTCGCGCTGGTGTGGCTCATATTGATTACGGTGAAGTTGGTGGCACGATCGGGAGATCGTGTGTCCACCGTGACGGGAGACCGCGGCACAACAGTGTCCGGAGAGCGCGGCACGACCGCGGCGGGATGGCGTGGAGCCACGGGTGAAGGCATACGTCACTTGTGGTGGTTTGTCGGCGCGGCGCTCGGCATCGCATTGATTGGGTTTGCCCTGACCTGGTTGTTGAGGGACAACCCCCAGCGACTGGCGGCGGTAATGCGGTACTACTGGTTTCGCGCTTCAGACGTGTATGTGCCGCTGGGGGCGGCGCTGGCGCTCGGCGGTTTCATTGTCTGGCTGCTTTCAGTGCGTCCGACGATTGGTCGATTGTGGCTGGCGGGCGCTTTGATTTGCATCGGCCTGGACTCGGCCGACCAGGTTCATCATCTGCCGTTCGCCGTGCCGGGACGCGAGGCTCCACCGACTCGCCGCGGCGACAAGAACGTGGAATACGACGACTGGGTCGATGTTTGCAAAACCGTCCAACTGCATACGAAGCCTGGGGATATTGTTATCACGCCCCGATTGAGTTCGACGTTCCGCTGGTACGCCGAGCGTGCCGAGGTGGCAACGTGGAAGGACATGCCTCAGGACGCTCCGTCGATCGTTGAATGGTGGCAGCGAGTCAGCGATTTGCACGCCACCGGCAGCAGTGAGCCTGGTAATCGCTGGTACGATTCTGTTTCAGAGGTTGGTAACCAAAGGTTGTACGATGTCGCGGGAAAGTATGGAGCGAGCTTCATTATCGTGCCGTTAAAGGAGGGCCTGCCGCGGTTGCCGGCAAGGCCAGAGTACGAAAACAAATCGTACGCGGTTTATCAGATGAACCGGCTCTAATAGTGAGTGACATGATCCTCGCGGCCGACATCAAGTTGTTTCGCGAGCGATTGTCAGTTCGGCTGCGAGATCCTCTGCCAGGCCGCGCCGCGCAGGAGACGCACGCGGTTGAGATGAGCTTCGGGCGGCATTTTGGGCCGCCGAGGTTCGACTCTCGGCAGGCGGCTGTAATGGTACTGCTCTATCGACGCCCGGCCGATGCTTCAGGATTGCGATTGCCGCTGATCGTTCGACCGGCGGAGTCGCCGCATCACGCGGGGCAGGTATCGCTGCCGGGGGGCGCGGTCGAGGCGGGTGAAACGGTGATCGACGCAGCGCTGCGCGAACTGGAGGAAGAACTGGCAGTGCCGACACGGAACGTGCAGGTCATCGGCACGCTCTCACCGCTCTACGTGTTCTCCAGCAATCATTACGTGACGCCAGTGGTCGGAGTTGCCTTGTCGCAACTGACATTTCGGCCGAACGCCCGGGAGGTCGCGCGAGTTTTGGAGACACCGCTTGCGCACCTCGTTAATCCGGCGAACTTAAGTTCGTTTGAGCGCCGGTTTGGCGGCATGAAGTTGAAAGCCCCCTGTTGGAATTGGGACGGCGAACCAATCTGGGGCACAACCGCGATGGTGTTGGCCGAACTGGCGGCGGTCATACACTAGGTTCTGCTCTCCGGTCCCCGTCCCAAGCTAAGATTCAGCGCTTAGCTGTTTTGAGATATGGACTTGGGTCGAATGGTTTTGGGAACTTTGCCGATCGCCGCGGCGTCTACATTTCGGTTGCCGAACCGCGGGTGGAACATCGGTTCGGCCTCTTTTACCTTGCGATCAAAGGGCTTACGTCGTGAAACACCTTATCGCGCTGGTTTCCTTTGTGGGGGTTTTTACGGTGGTTTGGTCGGTAAAGTCGGCAGACGACGAGAACCCGAAAACCGGGCTACCCAGCGAGCGGGCGTCGCTTATCGATTCCGACGCTCTGGGCAAGGTCGTTGATGTTCAAGGGTTAGCCTTTGTCCGTCCGGGGCTCAGTGAGAGGTGGACGCCGATCTGCGGGACGCTGGTGCTGAAGCCGGGAGACTGGCTGAGGACGGACGTTCGCGGCGCCAACGCGCTGCAAGTGCGCGGCCGTACCGGCGCAGGGCTGATTCTTGGCCCCGGCTCGGTGGTTGAAATTGTGTCGGCCGACGAGATCCGCGCGACAAGCGGCGAATTTGAAGTCAACGTGCCGAAAGAGAATAAATTGACCGTCCGCGGACCAGACGGTGCAACGACAACCGTCGAAGGGACGAAGGTCTTCCGAGTTCAGCGTGACAAAGCGAAAAAGCAAGATGTGCTCCTGCCGTTGGCCAAAGAACCTAAGTGGCTGTTGGGCTTCAAGGGCGCCGTCGTCAACGAGACGCTAGGTTCGCTTGTGGCCAAGGTGGATGGCCGCAACGTGCCGCTGACCGTGGGTTATCACAAGGTCACGGTCGACATTCGCGATCAGATCGCGCGCACGACGATCGAGGAATCGTTCGTCAATCACACCGGCGCCGTGCTGGAGGGCGTGTTCTATTTTCCGCTGCCAGCCGATGCCTCGATTTCCGGATTTGGAATGTGGATCGGGGACGAGCTGGTTGAGGCCGACGTCGTCGAGAAGCAGCGGGCTCGCGAAATTTACGAGACGATCCTCCGCGAGAAGCGGGATCCTGGGCTTTTGGAATGGTCAGGCGGCAATTTGTTCAAAGCGCGTGTGTTTCCGATCAACGCGCAAAGCGAGAAACGGATCAAGATCACGTATACCCAGGTGTTGCCTCTGACCGGCAGCAGTTATCGCTACAACTACGCCCTGCAAAGCGAGTTGCTGAAGCAGAATCCGCTCCGCGAGTTGGCGATCAAGATGACGGTGCACTCGACTGCGCCCTTGCGCGGCGTGAATTCGACGACGCACAGCGTGCGGAAGCAGCACACGAAACACTCGGCTCAGGTTGAGTTCAGTGCGCAGGAATACACGCCCGACCGCGACTTCGAAGTAGTGGTTGATGTCGAGCGGCAAGGGCAAGAGGTGGTCGTCGTCCCGCATCAACGAGGCGACGACGGGTACCTGTTGATGTTCATCAATCCGCCAGGAGGCGGCGATTGGCAGCGCGAAGTGTTACCGGACGGCGAGCCGCTGAATCTGTTGATATTGGCCGATACGTCGGGTTCGATGGATGCGCAGGCGCGCAAAGCGCAGGCAGATTTCGTGGCCGCGCTGTTGAACTCGCTGGGACCGAAAGACTCATTCAACCTGGCGACGTGCGATACGGCGTGCCACTGGGCGAGCGCCGAGCCGCAGCGTGCAAATGACACGAGCGTTCAGGCGGCGCGCGATTTTTTGGCCAGGCGGCGCTCTTTGGGTTGGACGGACCTGGATGCGGCGTTTCGCAGTGCGATCGAGCGCGCAGCCGAAAACACACACGTTGTCTATGTCGGTGACGGGATCCATACCACAGTCGGCAGCGATCCAAACGAGTTTGCCGACCGTCTGAGGCGGTTGCACGGCGGCCGGGGGACGTTTCACGCCGTAGCTCTGGGAAGCACCTATGAGCAGGTGGCATTGCAAACGATTGCGTCGCTGGGGGGTGGTTCGGTGCGCCGGATAGCTGCTGATCGCGATCCCAAGGCCGCGGGAAGCCCGGCCAACGTCGCGCGCCAGTTAATTGCGGAGATTGCAGCGCCGGCGTTGCGCGATCTGAAGGTTGAATTCCATGGGTTGCAAGTGGCGCGGGTGTATCCCGAGCGTTTGCCGAATCTGGCCCTGGGTTCGCAGCAGATTGTGATTGGGCGATACCTGCCCGACGCGAACGTGACCGACGGGGAGGTAATGGTTACCGGCACACAAAACGGAAAGACCGTCCGCTATCGCACGGCAGTCTCGCTTTCCGACGCGGCGCGCCAGGCGAAAGTAGCGAGCGGGACTTCGGCGGCCGACGAACACTCGTTCATTCCGCGTCTGTGGGCGCGAATGCATCTCGACTTCTTGCTGGCGCAGGGGCAATCCCAGGTAATTAAGGACGAGGTCATTGCGCTGTCGGAAGACTACCAGATTATGACGCCGTACACGTCGTTCTTGGTACTCGAGAGCGACGCGGATCGCGAGAGGTTCAAGGTCAAGCGGACGTTTCGCATGCGCGACGGTGAAAAGTTCTTCGCCAAGGGTCAGGACTGTGCCCGGTATGAGTTGACTCAGCAGCAAATGAAGCGGGCAGGCACGTGGCGGTTGGGGATGCGGCGGCAGGTCCTGCGCGAGCTGGCGCTATTGGGTCGGCGGTCAAATCAATTTCGTGTCGAGCAAGGGCGCGTCTATCGGTCGAAAGACGTGCTCAGGCGATTGGAGGGCGAGGCGTATTACGGAAACCGTCCGGGAATGGCCGGTGGTGGAGGCGGATTCGGCGGTGCGTGGGATTCTTCGAGCTTGAGCTCGCTAGCGCTCAGCGATTCACTGGCAGATGGTGAAATGCCGATGTCGCTTGCGGCCGGCGACCGAGCTGAAAGCGACAAGAAAAGCTATTTCGGAGCCGATCAGCCGGAGGAAGCGGCAGCATTGCGCGGCGATGACACCGACAGCGATCGGCTCGCGAGCATCGACGAGGCGATGCCCGCGGGCGAAGTAGCGCGTGAGGAGTTCATGGAGCTCGAGCAGAAGCGCGAGCTTGCGGATAGGCCCATGGGCGAATTGGATTTCGAGAATTACGCATACAATGGCCGGTTTGCTGCATCAGGGCCTATGTGGGGGCGCGAACCGATGGATCTTCGACGCAAAGCGGGCCTGTCGCTGAGTGCCGAGTTTGTCGGCCTTGGCGAGTGGGACACGGGGTTGATGAAGGCCGCTGGCCGCCCCGGGTGGTACGCGCCATACGGGCATTCGGGGGGGCTGAACTGGATGCAACAGTTGATTCCCGATGTGCCAGCGCCTCCGGCGGCCGAAAAGCCGATTGCTGAGGCATTGCGTTGGCCCGCCGACGCGCGAGTTGGCCGAGAGTTTATTGCGCCGCGACGAGTTAGCGAAGATGGCCGGCGGTGTGTGGCTCGAGATCGATGGCGAGACATTCGACGTGCGGCACAAGAAAACGGCTTCCAAAAGCTACGAACGCGCCGTGCTTGGGAATAAGCGCTGGACGCAGCGAAACTGGAGTGACACAAGCCAGACAACGCTCGCGTGGGTAGATGGGAACGAACGCGGCAATGCGTCGCTGGGATATGGACTGGCGGCGGTGCGCGAGGCGTCCGACGCGGATCGCACGCTGATACCCGTTTCACTCGCGGATTGGTCGCTGACGTCGCTTGAACGCAGCTATCCCGGCTACACGACCGCGATCGAGCAACAGGGTGACGCCCGCGTGCAATTGGTGCTGCGGGCCCCGGGCGAAACGAACTACGAGATCCGGCTGGTGATCGACACCAAGCGGCACGTGTTGCTGAAGAGCACGGCGTCCAGCGGCGGTAAGTTGCAATCGATTACCACGTTTAGCGACTTTGTGGAAGTGGCCGGAACACATTTGGCGACGCGCGTCGAAACTACCGACGACCGGGGACGGACAACAAGCACGACGCGAATTCGCGTCCAAGAGCTAACGCCGGAAGAAGTGGCGGCGCGAGTGAATGAAGCGCTGAAGGGACGCAGCGATTGGGTCGTGTTCAAGTCCCCGCTGCCGACCGTCCGTCAAGCGAAGCAAGCCCTCAAGGATAGGAAGACCGATATCAATCATCGATTGACGCTCTTGGTTTACGAGGCCCGGACGCAGCGATGGGACGAGGTCCGGAAGCACTTCGATGAAATCACCAAGATCGTTGGCGAGAAAACCGGCCTGCGCTGGCTGGAGTTTGCCGTGCAGATGATGACACGTAGAAACGAAGAGCTGCGACAAGGAATTACGGCGGAGATGAAACGGCTGGCTGATCAGGCCGTCGCGAAGCGCGAGACGAACAACGTGTACGCGATGGCGACCGCGCTTTTCAGCCAGGCGGCAAGTGTGCTCCAAGGCAATGAGATGCTCGAACTGTCGGATGTGATTCGGCCGGTCTATACGGCGCTGCCGGCGTATGCGCAAGGGGACAAGGCCTGGAAACAGCAGCGCGTGAGCTACTTGCAGAATGTGGGTAAGCCAGATGCGGCGTTCGAGTTGCTCTCGGAGCTGGCCAAGGCGTACCGCT
Source organism: Pirellulales bacterium (assembly GCA_963829655.1). Taxonomy (GTDB): domain Bacteria; phylum Planctomycetota; class Planctomycetia; order Pirellulales; family JALHPA01; genus JBBDYH01. The sequence goes on along the minus strand of CAWHJG010000002.1, from coordinate 477,601 downwards.
ACGACTACTCGCTGGCCACGCAATACGCTAACCAGCTTGGCGGCCGAGGCGAGCACGAAGCGGCCTACGCCTGGCTTCGCGAGTTGGTAGCCGACCAGTCGCTGGAATGGCACGCGTGGGAGCTGGATCAATTGCGCAGCACGCATGTGCAGCTTTTGGAACAAGAAGGGCGGGTCGCGGATCTGGTCGAGTACCTGACTGACTGGATCAAACTGGAGCCGGAAAGCTCGACACCCTATCAGCAGTATCTCTCCGCTGCAACGGCACGGCGAGGAAGCAAAGGTGGATGAGCTGGTCGAGAAGTGGCTGGCCGAGGGCCGCGCGACGATTATCGAAACGGCCAAGCGGAATGAAGGCAAAAAGCCGCACGAGCATCAGCCGGTTCCGGCCGCAAAGTCGGCCCAGTTATCGGCGGCGGTGAACTACGCGACTGGAAACTACGGACCCTATTGGAACAGCCGGCTGGAACAGAAGTGGATTCAGCCGCTGGCCGAAACGGTGCGGGTGGTGATGCGGCATGGCGATCCGAGCTGGATCGCAAACACGATCATGAACCACCAGCATTTCCGCAATTTGGATGCGGCACGTGACCTGAGGCGCGAGTTCGCGGAGCTGCTATTGAAAGAGGGCGAAAAACTGCCGCCCGCTCGAGTGAATCAGCTCGTGGGCTTCATTGGTCACAACGATCCAAAGGTCGAAGTGGCAACGTGGCGGAAGATCGCCGACGTGCTCCTCAATCGCTGGGCGGAGGAAAAGGAGGCGGGGCCGCGGAGAGAGCTGGCCCAGACGTTGGTGCAAGTCTACGGCCACATCGGGCCAGACGAACTGATCGCATTTCTGGAGCGCCAGCTCAAGGAAGGGCCGAAGGACGACCGCCTGTCGCACGTGCAGCAACTGTTCGACACGCTGCTGTCGCAGCCGTGGCGGCAGCAGTATGAGGACCGGCTATATGTGATCTTGAAGGATGTCGGCGAGCGCGAGCTGTTGCCGGATGAGAGCGAAGCCGATTATCGGCTGGCGCGAATCGTCGCCAGGCTCGACGCGCTTTATCGGCTGAACGACCGGATGGTGCACGCGCGTTATGACGCGACGATGGCGGCAGTTGAACACCAGGAGAAGCTCACGCGGACCGAGATTGCGGACAAGCGCAAGGACGCCCTGCGACAGGCCCGAGAAGCAGTTGCTGACCGGCTTTTGAAGCAGAAAGATGAGTATGGGGATGAATTGCGGCCGTGGTTGGTCGTCGAACGGACGTACCTGGACGTGCAGCTTGAGCGCAAACTCGACGAAGCGGAAGCCGAGGCCTGGGAGTACGTCGGCGCCGCGCCGAAGCCGGTTGACGTTGAAGAACCGATGGCCCGTGTGGAGCTGATTCTGCGTAACCGGCACCTGGCGACGCTGGCGTATTTGTCTACGAGGAAGAATGCCAAAACAGAATTGGCCGATCGGCTGCTTAAGTACTACGAGAGCGGCGTTACACGCGAGGACGAAGCGGCCTACTGGAAGGCCAAGCAGTTCAGGTTGTTGGTTGCGCTCGATCGGCCACAGGCTCTCGAGGTGGCGCTTCGAACTTGGAGTAAGCGTGAGGACGCGGACAATACCTGGCGATTGGCGCTCGGCTACTTGCTGGCCGAGCAGGCAAAATTCAACGACGCGATCGATCTGTTCGAGCATGTGCAAGCGACCGACCAACTGGGGCCGAGCGAGTATCGGGCGTTGGCCGACTGGTACATGGTCGTGGATCAGCGGGAAAAGCATGAGCAGGCATCGATTGAAGCCTACATGGCCGAAGGGGAGCGGCGCCTGCAGGCGCGGCTCAACGCGTATGTCAATCCGTGGCACCGCGGCGACGACAAGCTGCCGAGCGAGATCAACCCGGAGATTTTCAAGGTCTTTGCTGCGCTGTTTCGTAAGTCGGAGCAGCCGCAAAACTACATCTATCAGCTCCTGCACTTGTATCGCCATACGCGCGACTTCCGCCTGTTGGAGGTTGTGGCCGATGGCGTGGTCGGGCGAAGCAATCTGGGCATCTATCCGCTGTTGACACAGTTGCACTCGTTGACGAGCGAAGTCCGCGACGAGGCGACGGTCGATCAGCTCATCGAGCATTTGCGGAAGGTGCGCGAGCGGGCGAAGACCGACGTGGACCGGCGGGCGCTCGACCTGTTGGAGATGGTGGCAGAACGGCGCGCGGCCGAGTTGCGCAACCAGGCGGAGCCGCATATCAAGGCAGCGGTTGCCGCTTTGCGGCGCGCAACCAGAGGCGAATGGGCCGACGGCGAACGGCGGTTGATGGCGGACTTCCTGGTTTCACAGGGCAACATCGCCGGGAAGGCGCTGGCGGCGGCGCAAGTCGACGTGGCGGCGTCGCTGCACGCGGGCGAAAAGAGCGGCACCTACGAGAGGATGTATCTTGCGCACCAGCTTGCGACGCTTTACTGGTACTACTCTCGGCACGACGACGCGATCAACCTGCTTGAGGCGGCGCTGGCCGAGTTCCGTCGGGCCTCAGGCGACGTCCTGCCGCAGTCGGCCAACGACACGTTGTACAAGTACGTCGATTACTTATCGCAGCGGGGCCGGTTCGCGCGAGGAGAAGAGGTCTTCCTGGCCGAAATGAAAACGGCGCCAAACCAGCAGCAACGCCACTGGCTCGTCCAGCAGCTCTACCAGCTTTACAACAGAGCCATTGCGAACAATGGCACCGTTTCGCTCGGTAAAGGGCAGAAGCTGTACGAGGCGGCGGAGCAGAAGATTCGCGCCGACATCAGCGAAACCAAGGACCACAACCACCGTTTCCAGGTGATTTCGACCTTGACGTCGATTTACCGGACCGCGAAAGAGAAGAACCTGAACCGGCTTGCGCACGATTTACGGCAGTTTGCGTTCGTACAACTGCCAGAGGTGCTCAAACGGCAGACGAATAATTATCAAAGCATCGTGCAGACCGTGGCTGGCACGCTGCACGACGTGGCCAGCCCCCGCGACGGCCTGGCTTTCCTGGTCGAGCGAATCGAAAACGAGCCGTCCTGGTTGCGCTACCAGCATCAGGATGGATGGTCGCAGCACGCCTGGCAGCTTGGCGAATGGCGTCGCGAGGTCGGCGCCGGTTTGGGTGATCTCGAACCGCGGCTCTTGAAGGTCGTGCTGAACGAACTTCGCCGCGACCTGGATTCGATACAGAGCCGCAACCGCAACCTGTATCAAAAGCACAGCGGGCACTACTGGGCCGAGAAGGAGCAGGAATTCGCACGCGTGGCCGAGGAGGTGCTCGAGCGGCACATGAAGTCGTCGGCGCAAATACTGTACGTCGCGCAGTATCTGTGGAGTGGCGTGGAGCATTATGACCGAGCGATACAAATTCTTGTCGAGGCGCACGAGCGGAAGGTGCTTGACGAGTCCGCCCAGGCTACGCTGGTGACGTACTTGCACGCTCGCGGCCGGCACGCCGAATCGATCGCGATAGTGCTGCCACTGGTGGAATTGCGGCCCGAGAACGTGACCTACCGAGTGCAGTTAATGCACGCCTACTTCCGCACGGGCCAGAAAGAGAAGCTGCTGGCTGCGCTCGCTGCGGCCGATTCGTATTTCCACGAGCACAAATTGTGGCATGAAAGCAATATTCAGGCGCTGGCGTTCGGCACGCTGCAAGACCAGTTGTACGACCAATCGGTGGCCTACTTCAAGGAGGCGATTGCACTGCACGAGCGGTCGCAGCCGAACCGCGGGATCGGAAACGGCACACTGTCGTCCTACTACCAGGGACTCGCCAATGCGCACGCAGGGTTGAAGCAGATGCCCGAAGCGGTCGAGGCAGCGGGCGCGGCGATTGTGGCCTGGGGAAAGCAGATCGAGCAGCGGGGCGATGCGCTCAATGCACTCAAAGAGGTGTTGAAAAAGTCACCCGATTTGGATGCTTACGTGAAGCACCTGGACGCGCAGGTCGAAGAGACAGGACTCGAGAACCCGATCGTCCGCAAGGCGATTGGGATGGTGTACTTCGAACGGGCCGCATTCAAGCAGGCGATTGCTCAGCTTGAGCGAGCAGTCGAAACGCAGCCCAACGATGCCCAGACACATCGGACGCTCGTGGCAGCGTATGATCAGGCGGGCGACAAAGCTGGCGCCATTGCGCAGCTCTTTGAGTCGGTCGAGCTGTCGCGACGCGAGATCGCGCTCTACAAGGATCTGGCCGAGCGGTTCAAGGCCGCGGGTGAAGACGATCAGGCCGAGCGCGCCTATACGACGATCGTTGAGATGCTGCCCAACGAGTCGGAGAGCCACACGATGCTGGCGGAAGCCAGGCAGTCACAAAACCGGTGGGAAGATGCGGCGCGGCACTGGGAGCGCGTGGCCGAAATTCGCAAGCTGGAGCCGACCGGACTGATCAAATTGGCGACCGCGCAGGTTCAGCTCAAGCAGTTCGATGATGCCAAGCAAACAATCCGCCAGATTCAGAAGCGCGACTGGCCGACTCGGTTTGGCGACGTGCCGTCGCAGGTGCGGCAGCTCGAGCAGCGAATGGGAAACGGGCGGTCGTAGCGACGGTTTCTACCTGTTGAGGGTTTCAAGCGGTCGCGCTTATCGGAAATACTCCCGCTGGGAGTCGAACCCAGTACCTTTGGCTTATAAGGCCACTGCTCTAACCGCTGAGCTACGGGAGCACGGGCGCAAGCACGCCAGCGTCCCTAGCGTATCGCTCGAATTCGATCGAGTTGTAATTGCGGTTGGTCCATTTCGGTGCAATCGCCTAATACCGATAATGCTCCGGCTTAAACGGGCCCTCGGGCGGAATGCCGAGATAGTCAGACTGCTTCTTGGTAAGCTTGGTGAGCTTTACGCCGAGCTTGGCTAGATGCAGCCGAGCGACTTCCTCGTCGAGGTTCTTCGGAAGTGTGTACACGCCCAGCTCGTACTTGTCTGAGTTCTGCCACAGCTCCAATTGCGCAAGCACCTGGTTGGTGAACGACGTGCTCATCACAAACGAGGGGTGGCCGGTGGCGCAGCCGAGATTGACCAACCGCCCTTCGGCGAGAACCAGTATCGAGTGCCCGTCGGGGAAAGTGTAGCGATCGACAAGCGGTTTGATATTCAGCTTCTTGACCCGCCCCTTCTTCACCTCGCCCTCGAGCCAGGCCATGTCGATCTCGATATCGAAGTGGCCGATATTGCACACGATGGCGTCGTTCTTCATCACCTCCATGTGCTCGCCGCGGATAATGTCGCAACAGCCCGTGGTCGTCACAAAGATGTCGGCGCGGCGTGCCGCGTCGTCCATCGTGGTGACCTCGAACCCCTCCATCGCTGCTTGAAGCGCGTTGATCGGGTCGATCTCGGTGATTAACACGCGAGCACCCATCGGGCGCAGCGAGTGGGCCGATCCCTTGCCGACGTCGCCGTAGCCCGCGACCACGACGACCTTGCCGGCGACCATCACGTCGGTCGCGCGCTTGATGCCGTCGGCCAGCGACTCGCGGCAGCCATACAGATTGTCGAACTTGCTCTTGGTGACCGAATCGTTGACGTTGATCGCCGGGCACTTGAGCTCGCCGCGGGCATGCATCTGGTAAAGGCGGTGAACGCCGGTCGTGGTCTCCTCAGAGAGGCCGCGGATGCCATCCAACAGCTCCGGGAATCGCTGGTGGACCATCGCCGTAAGGTCGCCGCCATCGTCAAGGATCAAGTTCAGCGGCTCACCAGACGGAAAAAACAGCGACTGCTCGATGCACCAGTCGAACTCCTCGTCGGTCTCCCCCTTCCACGCATAAACTGGAACGCCGGTCTTGGCGATGGCCGCGGCGGCTTCGTCCTGAGTGCTGAACTTGTTGCACGAGCTCCAGGTGACCTCCGCACCGAGGGCTGTGAGCGTTTCGATCAACACAGCGGTCTCGATTGTCATGTGTAGACAACCGGCGATGCGCGCGCCGGCGAGCGGCTTGGACTTTCCAAACTTTTCGCGGAGCGCCATCAGGCCTGGCATCTCGTTCTCGGCGAGCATGATTTTCTTTCGGCCAAGCTCAGCCAGCGAGAGGTCGGCGACTTTATAGGGCAGACGAGGTGTTTCAACCTGGGCCACGGAAGCTCCTCCAAAACGTTTCGATGAAATGGTTTTTCCGAACGGGCGGCGTAGGCAACTCGTTGTGTGGCAAGAGTTAACGAAACACTATGATAAAAGCGGATCGAGCCGCTGACAAGGATAGGCCGCGACGGCCCCAGCGAGTCGAAGGCGTGCAGGTTCGACTAACTGCTAGTGCTGGGCGAACTTAACTAAGGCGTCGCGTGCGCTGGTCACAAAGCTTCGCACCGCTTCTTCGTTCTTGCGTCGCGGAGACTCTTCGACGCCGCTGGCCGTATCGACCGCGGACGGGCGAACGCGTCTCAATCGCTTGTGCGACGTTGCCTGCGGTCAGTCCGCCAGCAAGCACAAGCGGCACGTCGATGTGCGAGCACCAATCGGACAATGCAGCCCAATCTCCGGTTCGGCCCGTGCCGCCAAACTCGTCGTTCCCTGCTGGTGCATCGACGAGTACCGCCACCGGCAGCGCACCGTGTTGCTTGCAAGCCGACAGGTACGATTCGATCGGTTGCCATCCCCCGATCCCGAAGCGAAAGGCCTTGATCACCGGATACGCTCGTAGCTCGGCAAGCTGCTCGGGTGGTTCGTCGCCGTGAAGCTGGAGATAGTCAAGCTGGAACCGTTGCGCCGCTGCAAGCATTGCAGCCCCGGTTGCGTTCACAAAGACGCCGACACGAGCCAGTTGGCGCGGCACGGCAGCAGCGACCTCGTCTGCCTCGCCTTCGCTCAGAAATCGCTTGCTTTGGGAATAGAAATTGAGACCCACGGCCTCGGCGCCGGCTGCGGCAATCGCCGGCAGGTCGCTTTGATAGCAGACGCCGCAGATTTTGACGTGAAACAAGCACCACCTCGGGAAAAACAAGCACGACGATCCGCTTAATGGTATGCCGCCTCAAGCGGGTCGTCGAGCGAGGCCGATGACGAAGGCGGTGAACTGCGCACACAGGCCGCGTGCGCATGCTCAAACCTCGCCGGCCCAACCTTTTTGCATCGGCCTACGTGATGGTGCGTCTGAAAAGAATCGCCCCGGAACCGGCACGAAATCTGGGTACGCCCCGAAGGCGGCGGACCCTATACGACTTCGCGGTGGTGTCGCTGGCGGTTTGGCTTTTAGGAGGACTAGCGGTCTTGGTCCTCTGGGGCCCGTCGGAGGACAATCAAACCGGCGAGCGCCAGTCGGTAGAGGATCGCGGCACATCGGCTCAGCAGTTACCAGTGCTCAGGCGGGAACTTCACGAGGCCGAGGCGGACTATCAACGGGCAACTGTGGATCTGAACAATGCAGCAATGGAGCATGCGCTGCATCGGCAGGCGGTAAGCACCTTTCTTGCGCGGCACTTCCGCGACCTGAGCGCGGAATCGGTTCCTGACCAACAAGCTCGCTCATCGTTGACCAAGATTTACGATGAAAGCCTGCGCACGACGCCGGGGCAGCGGTTACGGTTCCAATAAATAGCGCTGCCGCCGGATGGGGACCAAAGAGTCAGGTCAGTTATTGGGTTACGACCGAGGGTCCGTCGGCGACCTACGAATTGCCGCGTACGCCGCAGACTGTAAGCAGCCCGAACGCAGGCATTGAGGAACAAAAGCGATTTCACGACCTGGAGGCGGCAGCGCAGGCGAGCGCGCAGGCTTCTGGAGAGTGCGGTGCTTGGCGAGCGAAACGCATGGGACCGAATGCAAGTAGCGATTTCCGTCTATCACGCAGCGAAGGATTTCTCGACGATTGGAAGCCGCATACCAAATGTCGGCGCAGCCACCGCGTCGTCGGACACAGACTCGTCGGTCGCACTCGGTTTGGCATTCGTGACCGCACTTTCCGTTGGGACCGCCTATGTGTTCGTGCGAAATGCGCAAGGACTGCCTGCAACCGAGCCACGGGTGATTAGCAACCACGCTGAGCTAACCACTCAACTGGGGTTGCCAGTTCTCGGAAGAGTACCTGCCCCGCGGGCTTGATGGCCGAATCAAAACGGCGATTGGCCGCGCTCATGCGACGGCGGACGCAAATCGACCATGTCCGATTTACTGCCCACTCGGTTGTGGGGAGTGCGCTCTTGATGTGGACGATGCTGGCACTGCTGCAACCCGGATTTGTCGATCGCTTCTTCGATCAGCCGGCGCAGTGCTGTCAGCGAGTTCGCGAGCCGGTTGTAACTTGTTTCGCGCCGACTTGACACGACCGCCCATCTTGCCTCATTGGGCGGTCAGATCGCAAAACTTCGCCCTCGTACGGGGCTGTAAATGGAGTCTGCACGACGGCATTGCCGACCCTAGATAGGTGAGAAACTCTACCGACTGAGGGGTCTGTAGGTTTAAGCAAGCTGAAGCGATTGCGCGGGCGGACTAACGTCACCGGATTGAAATAGTTGAAGAATCGGCTGGCAGTTCGACGGACTCGTGAGGGACGACGACACATGTACGAGAGGTTCTTTGGCTTCGACAGGCGACCTTTTGCCTCGGCGCCCGACGCTGATTGTTACTTTCCCGGTACGTCCGTCGAAGCAGCCCGCCAGACTCTGTTTCGTTGCCTGGAGCGAGGAGAGGGGGCCGGCGTTTTGATCGGCCCGGCTGGGACCGGCAAGAGCTTGCTTTTGCAGGTTCTGGCGGAGCAATTCACCGGCCGAGCAAGCACGGTCATTCTCAATAGCGGGGGCCTGTCCACGCGACGCGCACTGCTGCAGGCGGTCCTATTTGAGTTGGGTCTTCCGTACCGCGATATGGATGAAAGCGAACTGCGGTTATCCGTGGTGGAGCACGTCTCGATGCTAGCTCCGCCCCTGATCGGCCTCGTGCTGCTGGTCGATGAAGCGCACACCCTACCATTGCGGCTGATTGAAGAGTTGCGGTTGAACACCAATCTGGTTCGCAACGGGCAGCCCAGGGTCAGATTAGTGCTTGCAGGTGGAATGGCGCTTGAAGAGCGGTTGACCAGCCCGAAGCTGGAGCCGTTTCACCAGCGGGTAACGGCGCTGCTATCTCCAGGCGTTTGATCGAGCGGAGACCACGGAATACATTCGCGCAGCATTCATCTGGGCGGGCAGCCAACCCGATCGCGTATTCACACATGACGCGTACGAGGCAGTGTATCGGGCCACGGACGGAATTCCACGGTTAGTGAACCAGGTGTGCGACCACGCGCTTGTTCTCGCCTGCGCGGCTGGCGTCCATAAGCTTGATAAGCGTCGCATTGAAGAAGCTTGGGCCGACCTGCAACAACTGCCAACGCCCTGGAATAACACCGCTGGATCGTCGAAGAGCGGGTCAACGAGTGATTGTATCGAATTCGGGTCGTTAGACGCCTTTTCGTCCCAGGAGACGCCGGCCGCTGGTTCAGAGCCCTCAGCAACAATCGAAATCGAATTCGAGGAGCTAGGACCTGAGCCAGGTGCCGAGCCGCCGGCGGCGGTGCCGTTTCCGTTGGCGCGCGAGCGTGACGAGGGAATGACGCTTGCCGCGGAAAAGATGCGGTTGTTTGGTCACGATCCGCTGGAGCGACTCAAGCGCGTGCAGCAGCAACTTGCATCCATTGACCAAGACGAGGAGTTCCCTGGGTCGGGCACGGAGATCGATTTATCGTTCGATCCGCAGCTATCAGCGAACCCGTTTTCCGAACAGTTTGCCAATGAAGAGATCGTTCTCGACCCGTATGCCGGTATTGAGTTCGATCCATTTTATAACCGGCCGATTGTCGAAAGCGAGGAGGGCAGAGTACTCGGGGCGCTGCTCAAATCCGCGCCGCCGCCGCTTTCGATCGTTGAGGACGTTGAAGACTTTGAGATCGGAGTTGGTGGCGGAGTGGAGTTATCGGAACAATATCTTGTGAATGAACCGCTGCCGGTTGCTGGTCGGCCCAAAGCGGAGCCCGATGCGCTGAGCGCATGCCGACAGATCTCCATTTCTTTCGTTTCGGTGCCAGCCAGGCAGCGGATAAATCGACCGAGCCAGAGTCGTCTGACGACACGGGTGCCGATGCGTTGCTGGTCGGCGAAACCGAAATGATCGTGATCGAGGACGAACCGGCATCGGCGCCGCACGTTAGCGTGGTGCCGCGTCAACAGTTTCGGCAACAATTCGCGAATATGCGACGTCGTTGATCCTTGCGGCGCAATGGCGCCATTAGATCGTAACCTGCCTTCAATCGAGTGCGATTAATTCAGTGGTCAACGCCCCACGGCAACTCGATCGTCGCGATCAAGCGCCGGACTGGATTGCGGCCGCGGCCGCGTGGAAAACAAGTCTTACTCCGTCCGTTTCGCGAGGTGATTCCTCATGCGCGTACCGCGGCCGCACTTTTCTATGTCAGCGTTTGTCGATGGGGACGGCATCGAAGCTATTGACGGCCGGCAATCGACGAAGATGAATACGATGATTCGGCGATCATCGTCGTCGAAGAAGGCGACGGTGAATGGCAGTCTGTTTCGGTACTCCGCTTGAATGCGCCGAGCCGCGTGACGAGGTGGAGTCGCACTCGGAACACGGCCCGGTCGTTTGGTTCGAGCGTCCGGCGATTGGCTGCGGCTCCGCTCGTGAAGAAGACGTCGAAAGGACAGAGGTTGGTGTCGCCATTGGATCTTTCGCTCTCGATCCTGGTTGCCGACCAGCCCAGAATTTTCGGGAGAAACGGCGATGCCGGCTATCGAGTCCAAGGGATTCAACGTCAATTCGATGCGTACGGACGAAACCGCCGACGCTACTTGAGCACACCGCGACAGAGATTACTGATCGGCCCTTTCACAGAAACCAACGGGATCGAACAGAATACTTAGCGGATCAACAGCCTCAGCCCATTTCGCCTACTTGCCTATTCAGGAGTGCTATCGAGAGGCCGCAGAGGCTCTCGAACGGCTTATCAAATTGAAGGCGGCGAAGAGGGTTCTAATGGTGATCGTTGCCGGTGACGACATTGTACCATCATGCCGTGAGTTTTCACTCGGTGTAGCGGTGACAAGTTTTGCTTATCCACTGGCACTGGCACTGTCGGCCAAGCGCCGAGTACTCGTGGTGGATCTGGTCTCCAATGATGTGTGCCTGGAGCTTGGGCTTTCAGATCGGGCGCGGGAATCATGGGAATCGCGGGCGGGCGATTTGTCACCGGCGGATGCCGTACTCGCCACTGCGAGTCCGCAAGTCGATCTGCTTCCACTACGGCGTTGTCCAGGCGGAGCATCAGATGGAGCGTCTGCTCGATTCAGCGTCCGACTAACAACGGCGATCACCACTCTAGCCCGCGAATATGAACTTGTCACTGATCACGGCCGACGATTGACGACGTTATCGAGAATTCCCATCTGGCACGCTCGATTGGCCTGGCTGTTCTCGCTGTACCCTCCGCGACGACTTCGGTCGAAGTAATCAAGGCCGCCTGCGCACGGTTAGAATTGATCGGCATAAACCAGACGGCATTCTGCTACTGGACAGTCCGCAGTCGACGCCTTTACGGACTTGACGGATTGATGGCGCGTCACCATGTCTCACGCTGTTTCGCCGTCGCCGGGCATCGCCGATGTCACGCTGGTAATGACGGCGACGTACAACGAGATCGAAAACCTGCCGCGTCTCGTGGACGAAGTGTTTGCCGTCGTACCGGCGGTGCATTTGCTTGTCGTGGACGACAACTCGCCCGATGGCACGGGTGTTTGGTGCGACCGGCGGTCCGCGGAGGATCGCCGCGTGCACTGCCTGCATCGCGCGGCCAAGCAAGGATTGGGCACGGCGATGATCGCCGGCATGAGATACGCCATCGAGCATGGCTACAAGCACGTGCTGAACATGGACGCCGACTTCAGCCATCATCCGCGATACTTGCCCGCTATTGATTGCCGGTATGGACCCGCCACACGGGGAGCCCATTGATGTGATGATTGGTTCGCGTTACATCACGGGCGGCGGCACTGTGGGATGGCCATTTAAACGAAAAATTATGAGCCGCGGTGTGAATCTGTACGCACGCTGGCTGTTATGGTTGCGAGCGCGATGTCAGCGGCGGGTATCGCTGTTACCGAGTTTCGAAGCTGGCGGAGCTCGACTTCAACCAGGTTCGCAGCCGCGGATACTCATTCCAGGAGGAAATCCTGTGGATGCTGCGCCGACGCGGTGCACGAATTGCCGAAACGCCGATCCTGTTCGCTGATCGCGAACAGGGGACATCAAAGATCAACTCGCGCGAAGCCCTCGCCGCTGCTGCGGATCATCGCGCGGCTGGGCCTGGAGAACATCACAGGTCGCTAGTTTGCGATTCGGATTCGTTATTTATCCGCCATGAGCTCTGCAACTTTCGGCTCGATCGCTTCGGCCCAGATCTGATAGCCTTTGGGCGATAGATGCAAATAGTCGGGCATAATCTCCTTGCTCAGCGATCCATCGGCGCTTAGAAACTTCTCGCCGATGTCCAGATAGTGGACCGTCTTGTCGTCGGCAACTTCGCTGGCAAGTTTGCTGGCTTTTGCATTCTTCTCGCGCTGGGGATTTGGCTTTTCTCCGCGCGGAAAGATTGCCAACAGCAGGATCTTTGTCTCCGGCAATTCCTTTCGAAGCTTGGCGACGATGGCCTTGATACCATCGGCAATCTCCTCGGCGGTATGATCTCTGCCGTTTGAGTTGTTTGTGCCAATCATCAGCACGGCGGCCTTCGGCTTTACGCCATCGATGTTCCCATTTTCCAGCCGCCAGAGCACATGCTGCGTTCGGTCGCCACCGATCCCTAGGTTGACCGCTTTGCGAGGAGCGAAGTGCTTGTTCCACGCCTCCTTGCCCTGACCACTCCATGCGTCGGTGATCGAATCGCCAATGAACAATAACTGTGCGTCCTGATGGTTCTTGATCGTCTGGTTGTAAGTCTCATGGCGCTTCACCCAACCCGCATCGCGCGGCGCGGGAGTGGTAGTGACCTCCGGCGCACGCCTCGCATAGCTGGCAGACGAAACTGCTGAAATTACAAGCGCGACGAGTACGGATGCATGGCGGCGATTCATTGGAACCTCAGGATTCGTTTGGTGATCTTGGTTGCCTGTCGGTAAGACAGGCAGCGACAGGATAATCCACCCAAATCTCGAAAGAAAGGGCTTGGCGAGATCAATCCGCTGCGACAGTTGAGACGTGCTGGCCAGCCAAGTATGCTGGTGGCACATCGGCCGTTTGGGTGAGCGGCTGTTCGGCCTCGGTTTTAGGATCTCGCAACACAGCCTATGAGTACTCGAACCAATCTTCAGTGGATTATGCTGCTTGTCGCATGCGCTGTCGCGGCGCCGGCTATGGCAGCCGATCGCACGATGGATATGACGTTAGAGGCCGGTCGCCATCATCGCAATAATACGCCGGTTTGCGTTCCGATCGACCTCGAACCGAGCCAGCGATCTGGGACGGTGACTGTTTCACTGCCTGGCGGCAAACAAGTCGTTGGCCAGATCACCGGTCGCAGTTTGCCGTCCGAGGCGAAGCATCCCGCAGAGTTGTGGTTTGTACTTCCAACACTCGAGGCGGGCGAGTCCCTGAAAATCAGCGCGACGATTCAAGACCGACCAAAATCGACTGCGACCAGAGTTCTTTCGATGGAAAAACGAAAGTGGCAAGCAAGCGGAGCTGTTGTTCGGTGATCGGCCAGTTCTGCGCTATATGTACGAGAAGCTAGATACTTCTAACGCTGCTCGCCGCGACCAGACCATCAAGCCGTATCACCATGTATACGACCCCGCGGGCGACACGATCATCACCAAGGGGCCCGGCGGCCAATTCACTCATCATCGTGGACTCTTCTTCGGCTTCAACAAGATAACGTACAGCGACAATCAGCCTGCCGACGTCTGGCACTGCCGCAACGGCGAGTCGCAGCAACACGTGGAATTCCTCAACGAAGAAGCCGGCCCGGTGCTCGGTCGACATCGTGTGCGGATCGAATGGCGCGGCCGAAAAGACGACGTTTTCGCGATCGAAGAACGCGAGTTGACGGCATACAACACAACGGGCGGCACGCTGATCGAATTCGCCTCCCGCGTGGCGACAACCGGCGGCGACGTGAAGCTAGATGGCGATCCGCAGCATGCCGGATTCCATATCCGCGCGAACAACGAAGTCAGCGATAAGACCAAGAAGGAAACGTATTACCTGCGGCCCGATGGAAAAGGAAAGCCGGGCGAAACCCGCAATTGGCCGGCGCAAAAGCAGCATGTGGATCTCGACTGGAACGTGATGAGCTTTGTCGTGGGCGGACAGCGGTATTCGTCCGCCTACCTCGACAGTCCAAAGAACCCCAAGGAAGCGCGGTTCAGCGAGCGGGATTACGGACGGTTTGGCTCGTACTTTGAATACACCGTGACAAAAGAAAAGCCGCTGGCGGTCAAGTATCGCGTATGGGTGCAGCGGGGCGAGATGACCGCGGACGATGTCACGCAGCTTGATGACAAGTTTCGAAGATCCCGTCAAAGTGACCGCGAAATAATCAGCGTCTTGATCAACCAGCTTCATTGATGTTGGGGGAGTTAAGTTATGCGAATCCGACTATTTGTCTCAATCATCGTCGTTCTAGCGATTGCTCATTGTGCACTCTGCCGCCGATAACACGCCGCCCGATGGCTTTAAGGCGCTGTTCAACGGCAAGGACTTAAGTGGCTGGAAAGGCTTGCTCGCGGTGCCCTACGACAATCCCGCGAAGCGCAGCTAGCTTTCGCCCGACGTGCTGGCCGACGCCCAGCGAGCAGCCGACGAAGACATGCAGAAGCACTGGAAAGCCGAAGACGGCGTATTGGTGTTCGACGGCAAGGGCCGCAGCCTGGCAACCGCCAAGGATTACGGCGACTTCGAGATGCTCGTCGATTGGAAGAATCGGCAAGGCCGGCGATAGCGGCATCTATGTTCGAGGTACGCCGCAAATACAAATCTGGGACCCCGGATGCCGAGCGGCAGAACGCGGTTGGCTCCGGCGGACTGTTCAACAACCAGAAGAACCCGAGCAAGCCAACCAAGCGCGCCGACAAGCCCATTGGCGAATGGAACACCTTCCGCATCCGAATGGTCGGAGAGAAGGTTAGCGTGTGGCTCAACGACGAGCTTGTGGTGGACAATGTGACGTTGGAGAACTATTGGGAGCGCGACAAGCCGGTCTACGCCACCGGTCCAATCGAGCTTCAAAACCACGGCAACCCGCTGTACTTCAAGAACATCTACGTCAAAGAATTGAAGTGCATTGCCAGCGGGGGATAGTAACTTAAGGATCGCGTCGCCGTCGCGCGGCATCTTTCATGGCAACGCGCCTGGTCACGCTGGCGACATTTCCTTCCACTGCGCTGGCCATGCTGGCGCATAACGTCTTGGCCGATGCCGGCATTGATTCCGAAGTCACGGAAGGAAACACGTCATGGGCATTCTCCGGGCTTCTCGGCGAGGTCAAGCTGATCGTCGCCGAGGAAAATGCTGAACGAGCCGAACAGATTCTCGACGAGCAGGCGCGATTATTCAGAGATGAATCCGATGAGACGGAAATCGAGCCGGAGTCGCACGAGGAGAACGCGGTTGAAGACACCGACGACTACCGGCCGACAGATTACTCGCCGGGCGCGACGAAC
This sequence comes from Pirellulales bacterium, assembly GCA_963829655.1. Classification (GTDB taxonomy): domain Bacteria; phylum Planctomycetota; class Planctomycetia; order Pirellulales; family JALHPA01; genus JBBDYH01. The sequence continues at coordinate 461,965 of CAWHJG010000002.1, read as the reverse complement.
CTGCCTGGACTTGCCCAAGCTGCGGCGTGCGTGTCGCCATGGATGCCAATCGATGCTGGTCCTGCGGAACATCGAAGCAGGGCGAGCGAAATCCCTACTTCGTGCGCCCGCTCGAATAAAGCAGAGAATGTCCCGGCCGCTCCTCCGCCCGATGTGCCCGCGGACGTGGTAGACGACTTGGTCACGCGAGCGTTTCGTGCCTCGATGATCGGAATTGTGCTCTTTCCGCCTCTCGTCACCTTCTATTCGGCGTGGCTTCTGTTGCAGGCCGCCGGCGCCGGCGGCGATTTCGACCAGCGGCAGCACCGGCGCTTCATTACCGCGCTGGTCATCAACGTGATCGTAGGCGGCTTGTCGAGCCTATTCTGGTGGGAAGTGGTGGGCGTGCCTATATTCGTTGAATAATCGCGCTTCTCGGTAACAATCCCGCGGCTTCTGCGCCAGGGGAGATAGCAGGCAGTGTTTCCCCTTTCAACCCCCACCGGCAGGGAGTCGCCCATGTTGCGCACCATCCGCTCATTCGTCACGCGCACGCGTCAGAGTTCCGTTCGTTCTCAGGTTTCACGACGCCTCTCAATCGAATCGTTGGAAGACCGGCGAGTAATGGACATTGGCTCGGCCGGAGTATTGACCGACTTCGCCTTCGAGTTGGAGCCCGTCAAATTCTTCCCCTCGATCGAACTTTCGAGCAAGCCAGGCGCCGCGCACACGATTTACCTGGATTTCGACGGCCACTTCGAGACGACGTGGGCCAGCGACGGCTGGACATTTTCCAATGTGACCACCACGCCCTTTGACACCAACGGCAACACGTCCGTACTCACCTACTCCGAGCGATGGAAGATCAACGAGATCTGGCAAAGAGTTGCCGAAGACTTCGCCCCCTTTGACGTCAATGTGACCACCATCGACCCCGGTGGTTGGAACGTACCCGATGGACGGCTAATGCGCGTGGCATTTGGCGGGCACAAAACCGATATGGCCGTGGCGTCCAACAGCGCAAACAGTCAAGCCGATTGGAATGCCAACGCAAACAGCGGCTACGCATCGATCGGCTCGTTCACCAATGGCCAGCCGAATGTCTGCTACGTATTTACCGCCGACATCATCGATTGGGCCAACGACGGTACTCAGGATTGGAATGGCCGCGCGATGCTAGGCCGCGAAGCCGAGTACATGGCCAACGTGGCCACGCACGAAGTGGGTCACACGATGAACTTGGTGCACAATCACGTCTTCAATTCGCAGGGCGACGTCATCGACTGGTACGATCCGGGCACGGCCGACCGGACTCCGATGATGGGTGAGAGCATTTCGTCGGACCGAACAACCTGGGCCAATGCGCCAGATACGGCGCCATCCAATACAACTACTGGTGGTTCAGTTATTCAATTCCGTTGTTCCAAGATGATTTGGCGATTTTGACCAGCCAATTGGGCGGCGTGCTGACGATCATGGAAACACGGTTTGGACGGCCAAGACACTTAACACGCGGTTTAGCCTGGGAGGCAGTTCCTTCTCGGCCACGGGCGTCGTCGAGACCATGGCCGACGCCGATTACTTCTCGTTCTATACAACCGGTGGTACGGTTAACCTTAATGTCAACGTGGCTGCATTGGGTGCGAACCTCGATGCGCGGCTCGAGCTGTATCAGATGCGTAGCATTTTGCATCCGACCGGGGGAATCATTCAGATCCCAGTCATGATTGCCAGTGCCGCCCCTTCCAACTCACTGGGTGCTTCGCTTTCGGTCTACGTCGGGGCTGGCACATATTATGTTGCCGTGAAAAGCCACGGCACTTATGGTGATTTGGGGCAATACACACTGACCGGAGCCGCGCCGCGATGGTCCTATGTGTTCGACACGCAGTACGCGGTGGCACGAACCACAACATCCTCCAGTGCTAGCGGCTTTCAGGCGGGAGCATTGTCGTCGGCGCAATTCGTCAGCGCTGTACCAAGCGGTGGCGGGGCGTCGGCCACGGATGTGCCAACGAGTCCAGCCCCCGCTGGCCCGGCGCAACGCTGCATCCCAATCGCGTTGCCAATAGCGCAAAACGCCGCAACTCATGAGTTTTTCGAAAAACTCGGACTGCTCGCGGGGTTAGGGAATTAACAGCGCTCGCAAATTAATCTCCCGATAGGGCAATTTCGTAACCGGCGGCTCACCCAGTGCAAAATGCCCCCGCATCGGCGCAGGCTCGAAGACCATCGACTGGTGCGTGTAGTTGCCGGCGTTGACGTAATCGAGAGTCTCCTGGACGTCCTTCACACCAAACGGTTTAGTGAATTGCGAGCTGGCTTCAAGCCGTGGCCACCGCCAGCATTGAAACTCGTCAGCGACCTTGAGCCCCTCGGTTCGAAAGTGGTTCGTCGCGGCACAGAATGAATTGTTCGCCTTGCGGACCTGGACTGATTTCGGGGTGATCTCAAAGATTCGACCTTCGTTTCGATCGGCCATGGCGAACAACGTTGCGGTGGTCCAATTCATCTCGCGAATCAGTTTTTCCGCCTCGTCGAGGTCCTTGCATTCCTCCATCAGCCGCCGCGCCGCCAAGGCCATGGGAATGCCAAGCGGATTGTATTTGGCCGAGTCGTCCCCAGCCTTCAGTATCTCGTTCTGGCCAACACACAGCCCGGCGTCGTTCATCGCCGCGCCAATCCCGACCGCTCCGGGAAAACTGACCGCGGCGAATGCTCGCTTACCCTTCGGACGGCAGATCGTGACCACCGAAAACTCGCTGAGGCCATCCACGGGCGGCAGATCGGTGTTGCGGCCAAACAGCAGTCCTCCCGTTGCGCTTTGCGCGGGCTCGATGATCACGTCCGAACATCCGCGCATCTGCAGCATATCGTGCAACGCGTGGCCCGCAATGATCAGATCCGGACTGATTTCGGCGGCCTTGGCCATGGCCTGCATCTCTTTCAAATGGTCGGGCGGGAAGGTGCCGCGCAAAACGCCGGCGGTCTTCAGCAGCACCGGAAACACCTGGCTCATGCCTTTTGCCTCGACGTAACCCAGGAGCAACTTCTCCGCGTCCTTAAGCGCCGGTTTGCAAAGAATCCCTACTTGTTCGCCAATTTCGTCCGGCGTGCCCGAGAGAATCAGGACCGGCACCTGGTTGATGTAGCGCAGCTCGCCGCCGCCGTGTTTGGCCTCGGGCCAGCGGAACGCGTCGGCCGCCCAGCAGCAAGATTGCGAAACGATGACGGCCACCCACAAAGCAATCTGCACACGCACGGTAGTCATTTTCCGTCTCCCTCAATCAATGGCAGCGCAACCAGCGAATCTGCAGAAGCGACAAGCTCATCATAGTGCTAAGCAGCCGTACTCTCCACACATTGTTTGACCAGCTCTATCAACAATCTCTACAATCGCCCATCGATCTCTGTTCATTCGCGGATAGACGGGGAATCAATTCATGGCACAAGACGCTCCGGCCGCCGGACAGCTCGACACGGTAATGCAGGAGCAGCGGCTTTTTCCGCCAAGAGCCGAATTCGCCGGACGAGCAAAGATCAAGTCGCTGGCTGATTACGAAAAGCTATGGAACGAAGCCGCCTCGGACCTGGAACAGTTCTGGAGCGATTTGGCTGGCGAGCTGCATTGGTCCAAGCCATATACCAAAGTGCTTGATTGGCAAGAGCCGTTCGCCAAGTGGTTTGTCGGCGGAGAGACAAACGCGTCGTACAACTGTCTTGACGCACATCTTTCCACGCCTCGCCGGACAAAGAAGGCGATCATTTGGGAAGGCGAGCCCGGCGATACGCGTACTCTCACTTACGAACAACTTCATGGCGAAGTCTGCAAGTTTGCCAACGCGCTCAAGGGCCTCGGCGTCCAACAAGGCGACCGGGTGTCGATCTACATGCCAATGGTCCCGGAGTTGGCGATCGCCATGCTGGCCTGCGCGGAATTGGCGCCATCCACTCAGTCATCTTCGGAGGCTTTTCCAGCGAAGCAATCGCCGACCGCAACAACGATGCGCAAGCCACATTAGTCATTACCGCCGACATAGGCTGGCGCCGCGGCCAGCAGCTTCCGCTCAAACAGAATGTCGATGCCGCGCTTGTGAAGTCCCCCTCAGTGAAGCACTGCATTGTCTACAAGCGTGGGGACTTGCCAGTCGAGATGAAAACAGGCCGCGATCACTGGTGGCACGAGCTTGTGTCGCAGGCCAGCGCTGATTGCCCCGCTACGCCGCTCGATAGCGAGTCGCCGCTCTTCATCCTTTACACCAGCGGCTCGACCGGAAAACCCAAGGGCATCAAACACACGACCGCCGGGTACAACTTGTTCGTCAAGAAAACGTTCGAATGGGTGTTTGATCATCGCGACGAGGATTTATTCTGGTGCACCGCCGACTGCGGCTGGGTGACCGGGCATAGCTACGTTGTGTATGGGCCACTTTCGGCAGGCGCCACGGTGCTGATGTACGAGGGGGCGCCCAACTGGCCCCGCGAAGATCGCTTCTGGGAGCTAATTGAAAAATACCGTGTCACCATCTTCTACACGGCGCCGACCGCAATTCGTTCGTTCATCAAGTGGGGCGATCAGTGGGTCGATCGGCACGATCTCAGCTCGCTCCGCCTCTTGGGCACCGTCGGCGAGGGGATCAACCCGGAAGCGTGGATCTGGTACCACAAGAAGATCGGCCGCGAGCGCTGCCCGATTGTCGATACCTGGTGGCAAACCGAAACCGGCGGGATCATGATGTCGCCGTTGCCCGGCGCGATTGCCACTAAGCCGGGAAGCTGCACCAAACCGCTCCCAGGGATCGTACCAGCGGTGGTCGATTCATCGGGAAAGCCAGTTCCGCAAGGGCAGGGGGGCTGGCTGGTGATTACCAAGCCCTGGCCCGGGATGCTTCGCGGAATCTGGGGCGATGACGAGCGGTACAAGGAACAGTATTGGAGCAAGGTGCCGCACATGTACCTGGCCGGTGACAACGCCCGCATGGATCAGGACGGGTACTACTGGATCATGGGGCGAATCGATGACGTGCTGAACGTGGCCGGGCACCGGTTGAGCACGATCGAGGTCGAAAGCGCCCTGGTCAGTCATCCGGCGGTGGCCGAGGCGGCCGCGGTGGGCCGTCCGCACGACATAAAGGGCGACGCCATTGCAGTGTTCGTTACGCTCAAATCCGGTACGCCAAACGACGAACTGCGGAAAGAGTTGCAGCAACATGTCCGCAAGGAGATCGGGGCACTCGCTGTGCCCGACGATATCCGGTTTGCGGCGTCGTTGCCCAAAACGCGGAGCGGCAAGATCATGCGGCGCCTTTTGCGCGACATTGCCAGCGGTAAAGAGACCGTCGGCGATACAACCACGCTGGAGGATTACAGCGTGTTGCAGAAGTTGCGTAATGAGGAAGAATAGCACTCACCCCGTTCCAACGAGGCCGACGTAGTTCAGGTCACGCCGCTCGTTTCAGTCTGGCCCGCTCGCGCAATACGAACGCGGCGTAGTCCTCCGGCGTATCGATGCCAACGGTCGGTTCGTCCACCACGCCGACCTGGATCGAATGTCCGTGCTCCAGCACGCGAAGCTGCTCCAGGTTTTCCAGTCTCTCAAGCGGAGTCCGCGGCAAAGTCGATAGCTTGAGCAAAAACTCCCGCCGGTACGCATACAGGCCGAGATGTAAGTAAAACTGCGGTGGATTCGAAACCAGCAGCTCGTCGCTCCCATCGCGGGCATGTGGTATGGCGGCCCGGCTAAAGTAGAGCGCTCGGCCAGCCGTATCGAAGACTACTTTCACGCACGAAGAATCAAACAACTTTGCACGATCGCGAATGGGAGTGGCGAGTGTGGCCATTGAAGCGCGGCTGTCGCAATCGAGCAGATTAACCACCAGGTCGATCGCCTCCGGGGACAATTCCGGCTCGTCACCTTGCACGTTCACAAGGATGTCAACTTTCGGCAACTGGCGCGCAACTTCGGCAACACGGTCGGTGCCGCTCGCGCAATCGGGGCTGGTCATCACCACTTCCCCACCAAACGAGCGGACCTCATTTGCAATCTCCTCGTGGTCCGCCGCGACGATGACCCCTGCAGGCCGCCGCGCGCGGCAAGCTGCCTCGTACGTGTGTTGAATGAGCGGCTTGCCAGTTTCGCGCAAGAGCAGCTTGCGCGGCAGCCGGGTCGAAGCGAGACCGCGCTGGGATCACGAGGTAGCTGGTCGGCTTGGCGGTCTTGCTGGGCATCTGGCTTCTCCGTAGGCCGAGCAACTCGGATGATTGGCCCGCAAGCTTACCCATCCTGGAGAATGTTCGGAAAGGCCACTTCCCGGCGGCCTTAAGCTGAATTCGCCCAACAACTTACCACGTGCTATGGTTGCATGTCCCGGCGGGGCTATAGGTGATTTGAGCTCTACATGAAATAATCGGGATTCAAGGCGGCTGGCGAGCGTACGGAACTTACTGACCGGGCTTCGCCGCCCGGCAAGGAACCTAGGTAGCCCTTATGTGTGGAATTGTCGGATACGTCGGCCCCCGCCCAGCCGTTGAGTTTCTTCTTCAAGGGCTCCGCCGCCTTGAATATCGCGGTTACGACAGTTCGGGTGTGGCCACCGTCGGGCCGGATGGGCTCTTTTCCGTTTGCAAGACGGCCGGGCGGATTGACACGCTCGCAGAGCGGCTGGCTTACGAGCCGGTCGCCGGCACGATAGGAATTGGGCACACCCGTTGGGCAACACACGGCGCCCCGACCGACGAGAACTCGCACCCACATCTTGGCGGACACCAGGTTCTCGCACTGGCGCACAACGGCGTCATCGAGAACTTCCGCCCCCTGAAGACTCGCCTCGAGGCGGAGGGATACGTCTTCCGTTCGGCGACTGACAGCGAAGTAATCGCGCACCTGATTGCGAGTTGCTTGCAGGCGATTGACGAAGAAGAAAAGTCAGGAAACAACTCAAACGGGGCGGCGACCCAGCGCAGTGCTGCGGGCCACCAGCATACCGGTCAGAAAACCAAGCACGACCATTTGGTCGCCGCTGTCTCCATGACCCTGGCTCAGCTTCAGGGTACGTACGGCCTGGTGATTCTGTTTCGCGAACATCCCGACGTCATCTTCGCCGCCCGGCTCGGAAGCCCGCTTGTTGTGGGAGTGGGAGACGGCGAGCATTTTGTTGCCAGCGACGCTTCGCCGCTGGTTGGGTACACGGACCAGATTGTTTATCTGGCCGACCATCAAATGGCGGTGATTACAGCCGATTCACTGCGCGTAATCCATCGGGACCAGGGTGCCATCACTCACAATGTACGGCAGCTCGAGATCGATAGCTCGCAGGTGCAGTTGGGCGGCTACCCGCACTACATGCTCAAGGAAATCTTTGAGCAGCCGGAAACGCTGCAAAACGCCATGCGCGGCCGACTGAGTATGGACGAGGCCACGGCTGTATTCGGTGGCCTGAACCTGACGCCTCAGCAGATGCGAAGCGTGAACCGTTTTGTGCTCACTGCGTGTGGCACGAGCTGGCATGCGGCACTCGTCGGCGAATACCTGATCGAGGAGTTTGCCGCATCCCGGTTGAGGTGGAGTATGCCAGCGAACTGCGATACCGCAATCCACCGATGGATCGCGATACACTGTTATTCGCGATCACGCAAAGTGGTGAAACCGCCGACACCCTCGGCGCCCTTCGCGAAATGAAACGGAAGGGGCACCCGACCCTGGCCATCTGCAATGTCGTGGGCAGTACCATCGCACAAGAGGCCGACGGCGGCATCTATTTGCACGCGGGTCAGGAAATTGGCGTTGCTTCAACCAAGGCGTTCACGTCGCAGTGTGTTACGCTGGCGATGCTGGCCCTCTACTTTGGCCGCTTGCGCCATTTGAGCTTTGGCGCCGGCCAACGGATCGTTCAAGAGATTCTCGATTTACCTGACAAGGTCACCAAAGCATTGGAATGTAACGAACAGGTCCGCCGGATTGCGCAGAAGTATTTCGAATGTCGAAACTTCTTATACCTCGGCCGGCAGTATAACTTTCCCGTGGCTCTCGAAGGTGCACTGAAGCTCAAGGAAATCAGCTACATACACGCCGAGGGATATCCGGCCGCAGAAATGAAGCACGGCCCGATTGCCTTGGTCGATGAACATACGCCGAGCGTGTTTCTGATTCCGCAGGGCCTGGTTTATGACAAGGTCATGTCGAATCTGGAGGAGATCAAAGCGCGCGGCGGCCCGGTGATCGCCGTGATGTGCGAAGGCGACACGCACGTGAGCGAACTGGCGGACGACGTCATTACGGTCCCCGCCGTGGGCGACTTCTTGCAGCCCATTATCACGGTCCTGCCACTACAACTCTTGGCGTATCACATCGCCGTGCTCCGCGGATGTGATGTGGATAAGCCTCGCAATCTGGCAAAGAGCGTAACGGTGGAATAGTCGGCCGATTGCACGCTTTCGATCGTGCATAATCCTACGCCTTTTCTCCAAGGCATACGGTTTGCACTTGAAGTGCGGCGTCTACTGCGTCAAAAGCGCATAGACTTGCCCAATATGCAAGGAGACGATCTTATGACACACGTTCACGATGGTCAGTGTGGTCTCTGCGCCCACTTTGGCGAGCATGATCAAGACCACGAGCAACAAATCGTAGAAATCCGTAGTAGCCACGAGGCGCCGGAAGATCTAGTAGAAGAGTGCGGGCATCCCAAGCACTCGGACCTGCATCTGGTCGTCACGCCCATCAGTGGCTGCGACGGTTTCGAGCCCGCGCACGCGTAGTCTGTTTGCTAAGCAAGGACATTAGAGTAGTCCGTGGGCCGAGCGAAACATTCGACGCAACTCGTCGCCGCTCAGGCACCCGCTTGAGCAGCGCACTTCCTCGCCGTCGAGCACATACATAAACGTGGGCATGGTGCGAATGCCGAGCTTTACCGCCAGTTCTGGCCGCTGATCGACCCGCACCACTCGGATGCGATATCCCTGTTCCCGGAGCTCAGTCACCAGCGGCTCCATCTGCTCGCAGGCTGCGCAATTCGCTTTTGCGAAATACAGCACTTCGCCGGGTAGCTCGTGCGGATCAAACTCTTTCCCCTCCGGTAAGATATCCCCGGCAAGCGGCAGCATAACCAAGGCTCGCGGCAACCAATCGTCGGCTCGATAGGCCAGCAGGGCCGCCGGAGGTATTGCCGCCGCCACGATGCACGCGAAAGCAAAAATGAAGGTTCGCATATTCAATTCTAGCTCAAGCGCCGTCGGACTAGCCGGCTTTCTCGGCAAGATCGACGCTCCCCGCCCCGCCGATACAGGTAACTGATACTGCTTCGGTCCAACTCATAATGTTTCCGTCGATGCCGGATTTGTTGGTTGTAATATTGGCAGCGTACGCGACGGCCGCGGCCTTTTACGTGCTTCGAAGCTGGGACTCGTCTCAACGCACTGTAGCGTTCATCCTGGCGTCCACCATCGTGCTGGGTGGCCCACTCTGGATACCGCCCAGCTCTCAGGTCCTTCGCCTGGCAGCCATCCTGAACGCCATCATGGTCTGGGTCAAAATGGTGGACTTGCACCTTCGCCCCACCGAGGGACCACCGCGCTTGGCGATCTGGCTGGTATACCTGCCGTTTCCGCTTGCCCTTGTTTGGCGAAAGCTCGACCGGGAGCCGAGATTCTCGGTGATCGAAGAGTGCACGCGAGTCGCGATTGGCTTGGTTGGTTTCGTGCTTGGGATTTTCGCACTTCGAGCAGTTTTCCGAATGGAGTGGGAGGCATATCCGTTTGTCTGGGAACATGTACTGAAGGTGACCACGCTCTTAGCCACTCTTACCTCCGGCTCAGTGGCATTGGCGGCGGCCTGGCGACTGGCTGGCGGGAAGGCGCGCGACGCGATGGGCTGGTTTATCTCTGCGTCTACGCCAGCCGAGTTCTGGCGGCGTTACAATCGGCCGGCTCAGCAGTTTTTTTACGAAGATGTGTTCAAGTACGTCGGCGGTTGGCGCACTCCCGTCGTCGCGGCACTCACGACGTTCGTTGCTTCAGCCATGATTCATGAGTACGTATTCTGTATACCGGTCGGCGCGATACAGCTTTATCAGACCGTCTTCTTTCTGTTGCAAGGCGTGGCGGTGACCGCAACGGCGCGCCTGAAGCCGCGCGGCGTGTATGCCGTCCTTGGCACTCTGGGCACGCTCGTTTTCATGTACGCCTCCTCGGTCGTGTTCTTTGCAAGCGCCAATGAGATCGCGCCGTTCTATTCGAGCAACTTTCCGGCGTGGCTTGACGACTGGACGATCTGGCGCTGGTGACGTTTGCGGCTTCTGGCCACTTGCCGGTTGCGGTATCATCGAATAACCAGGGCCCGTAGCTCAGCGGTTAGAGCAGGGGACTCATAATCCCTTGGTCGGGGGTTCGAATCCCTCCGGGCCTATTCCAATTGCCATGAATAATCTAAACGTCCATCGCCGATTCGAGGTCCTGCTTCCGTTGCAGTTCAACGATGGCCAGGCGGTTCCTCAGGCGCACTTCACGGAAACACTCGCCGAGCTGCGGCAGCGGTTCGGCGATCTGTCGATCGAAACGCAGGCGACTCGCGGACTATCGCAATACGGGAGCCAGCAGTTTCGCGACGATCTGATCCGCGTGTACGTGGACGTGCCTGATTTGCCAGAGCACCGCGCAGTTCTTTGTTGCCTGGAAAGAGACCCTCAAAACTCGGTTCCAACAACTCGATATTTGGTTGACGACCTTTCCGCTGGAGGTCCTTTAACGCGGTTGCTGTAACGGCAACACGCGACACCTAACGCGCACATCCGCTCGCTTGACGATGCTGGAATCGCGGCGTCATAATTCGATCTCACGTCCCCGTAGCTCAATTGGATAGAGCGTCGGCCTCCGAAGCCGAAGGTTACAGGTTCGAGCCCTGTCGGGGATACTCTTCTATTTCTCCTCCGATGCTTCGGAAAGTCATGCGGAAACCGAATCATTCTTCCGCGGGCTTCACGATCTGGCTCCTTGCGATTGTTTTGATTCTCACGGCGCCGACCACTTTACATGCTGCCGATCCCGGCGTCGCGCTGCGCGAACGCTACCTGGGGCCAACCGGCTTGCCGTTTGAAACCGCATACGCGCAGTCGCACGGCATCCTCCCCGCTTCGGGCACCGAGAGATTCGGTTGGCGCACGGTGTTTAAGCTGACCTACCGCACTGCTGACCTGGCGCGATTGAATGATGCTCGCGCGGTTCATACCGATTGCTACTTTGTCCGCACTCGAAAGTACGTCGCGCCCAATCGAATTCAGCCAGTGTGGGATGGTCGCGTTTATGCAATCGATGATCGACTGGTTGTTGCGGCCTATACGCCGAAAGGCGAGCGTGTTATCGGCAAAATTGATGAGCAAAGCAGTGTTGTTCTTCACAAGAATACGGACAAGTCGATTGTGATGCCGGACCTGGACGGCGTGCAGTTCAACCCATTCACTGGTCAACTTTGGCGCCGCGCCACCGGCGGCGAAATCCAGGAGCAACAACGGTTTTACCTGCCGTTGGCGCTGGTGAACCGTCATGGGACTCTTGGTCATCCTGAGCTTAAGGTCGTTGAGGCCAACGGAAATCAGTTCTCCCTTGTAACCAGTTCTGGCAACCGGCAAGTTACGTTGGCGTCTTGTGCGTTGGGAGACGGAAAAAATGCCAAGTGCAGCCGGGGATTCTCGCCCGGACTTGGTCCTGGCTGCTCGATGGTTGTAGACGAACCGACGACCGTATTTGAAATACCAGCAGAGATCTCTACCGATGTGCTCGAAACACACTCGTCGCAACTGAACTTGCTAAAAGATCTTCCGTCGGCGGCGCCTTCCAGGCCCTTGGTAAAGATCGACGGCCGGTTTGATGAGTGGCGCAACGTGGGCGGCGTTTCTGATCCGGAAGGCGACATTGTTTCCTATCTCCAATACAACCCCGACACGGACTTGCTCGAATTTAAGGTCACCAACGACAAGGAGTATTTGTATTTCTATACCCGTGTCGCAGGGCAACACGGCAATACGGCGAAAGGTCGCGACCGCTATTACTTTTACGTTTACATTGACGCCGATCGCGATCCAACGACCGGCTACGTACCCAGCCGTGACGACGATTGCTACTACGGCGTCACGCTGGGTGACGATAGCGAGGCGCAGTTTGAGTTCATCGGAGGCCGATTCGTAAAGACGTTCTTCGGTTTCACGGGCCGCTCGACGGAAAAGGACGTTCTCTCCGGGCGAGTCGCCTTGGGCCCATCCTGGTACAACCGATACGACGAACAGGGGCGCTTGCGCGACGGCTACAAGGTCGAATACATTCGGCGTGCGGGCAAAATCAGCATCACGGAGGACTTCAGCGAGGGGACGAGCGACGATATTACCATCGCGATCTCCCCCGACGGGAGCGAGTGCGAAATGCGCGCTGCCCTGAGCGGTTTCCTTCAGAATGCAGACGGCAAGCCGATCATCGCACCCGGTCAGCGAATCGACCTGGCCGCCGGTGTCGAGGCGTCCGGGCAAGCTCGCGGCAATTCGAAGTGGGGAGCCGACAGTACCGTAATCCTCCGCGGATATTTGATCGCCAAGTGACATTTGGGAGCCGCAACCATGAAGCTCGGCATGCTCGGAATGTGGCACACGCACGCCGATGGCCTCGTGCGGCGGGTGGTTGAGCATCCAGACGAGTTCACTCTGGCCGGCTTTTACGACGCGGACGCGGCGGTCGTCCAAAAACGCCGAGAGCAATGGGGCTCGCAGATCGATGGCTTTCGCGTGTTCGAAAAGCCAGAGCAACTGCTGGCCGAACAGCTCGACGGTGTGTTGGTCGAGGGCCGGGTATACGAGAATCTGGCGCTGGCCAAGCTCGCACTCGAAAGCGGCCGGCCGATCATGCTCGAAAAACCCGCGGGCGATCGGCTCGATGAATATCGGCGCCTCGTCGATCTGGCGCAGCGGAAGCACCTGCACGTGCAGATGACCTACTTGTTCCGCTACATGTCGGCGGTGCAGGAGATGTTGCGACGGGTTCGCGCGGGCGAGCTGGGACGGATTTACGAGTTTCGCGCGCGGTTGCCGAAAGACCTGCCGTCATACGACCGGTTCGTCGAAGAATTGAAGCACTACAAGGGTGGCATCTTCTTCGAAATGGCCGGTCACGTGATCGACATGATGGTGGCAATCCTCGGTGAGCCCCATAAGATCACGCCGTTTCTCGGGCACCATCACGAGCGCGGGCCACGCGAGTACATCGACAACGGCATGGCCGTGTTCGGCTACGATCGCGCTTGGGGGATCATCGAAGTGCCGGCGCTGGAAGCAGCGCCGCACTCGCGGCGGATCGAGGTCTATGGGACCGAGGGCGCCTGCGTCATCCCGCACCTCGGAAGCGGCCACCTGGCGAACAAGAACATCCAGCCGATCGAGACCTATCGCGTCGGCGACAAGGACTGGCAAACCCACGAGCTGCCGGCGGCGACGCTCCAGATCGACGACCTGCGTGAATTCGCAGCCGTGGTCCAGAATCGCAAGCAGGCCGACTTCAGCCTCCAGCACGATCTGGCGGTGCAAGACGCTCTATTGCGGGCGAGTGGGATGGCTTAGGCCAAATCCGTGTCGTGGCAACACGCCTGACCTGTCCTTAGAATAGGGGCCACTCGGTCCAAATTCTCGCTCCACTTGCCTCGTTGGGAGATTGCCATGCACCCGCTTCGACTAGCCATTGCGTTCGTACTCTGGATCGCACTTGCGTCTCTCGCAACAACGGCCGCGGCCGAACAAGCTCAAGGCCGAGTCACGCGGTACGCGCGGTTCCAGGCCGGCGACACGATCGGCTACGGCATCGTTGAGGGGGACCGCGTGCGGCTGATCGACGGCGATTTGTTCGGTGATTGGAAAAGCACCGATCGGACGTTTCCACTGACGTCGGTCAAGCTGCTCGTGCCGTCGGCGCGGCCGTCGCAAGTCTTGGCGCTCGCGGGCAACTACAAGAGCCACCTTGGGGGTGGGGACCATGTAACGACTGTAACCACGACGACGAGGGTCACCACCAACGTGCAGACCGTACAAACGACATCTACGAGCGAGACCAAGACGGAAAGCGAAAGGCCCGGCGAGGTGCCGTCGAAGTTCCAGACGGCGCAATTGTTCTTCAAAAGCCCTTCGTGTCTGATCGCCACCGGCGAACCAATCGTGATTCCGCCGGGGACCAACGACGTTCATTTTGAGGCCGAGCTGGTGATCGTGATCGGCCGTAAGGCGAAGAACGTCAGCAAGGAGGCGGCGCGGGAGTGCATTTTTGGCGTCACCTGCGGCAACGACGTGAGTGCCCGTGACTGGCAGAAGAACGACGTGCAGTGGTGGCGCGCGAAGGGAAGCGACACGTTCGGCCCGGTGGGCCCTTTTATCGTTTCCGGCCTGAATTACGACGATTTGCAGATGCGGCTGGTGCTCAACGGCAAGGTTTTGCAGGACGAGCGAACGAGCCAGCTCATCCACGGCGTTCCGGAAATCGTGAGCTTTGTAAGTCGTCATGTGACGCTGCACCCGGGGGACCTGATCTTCACCGGCACGCCCGGTCGCACCAGCGCGATCCGGCCGGGTGACAAGGTCGAAGTGGAGATTGAGGGGGTTGGGACGCTGGTGAATCCGGTGGTTGCGGCAGAGTGACTTGTCCGTTGTTAGTGGCGGCAGGAAATCACCGATTTCGGCAACTTATTTGGCGAATTAGTTTCGCTGATACATTCAAAAGTGCCGCGTTTTTCAGTGTTTCAGTGAGGTGAAGCGAAAAAAAGTCGGGGGAATTATGCGCACTGGCGGACGCATTTGAGCACCAACCGCGCGCAGTTTTGCATGGTTTTGAGACCGGGTTTGACCGCCACGGTGCGTGTGGGCCGTGCGGCGGGACTAGATTCGGTGAGCGCGGGCTGTGTTCATTCGGCGGCGGAGGACGAGGGCCACACCCGCGAAGCCGAGCACCGCGAGGCCAATCGTGCCCGGCTCCGGGATCACATTCCTCGCGACGCCACGACCAACAGTAACGATGCCACCCGTATTTGCGGCCACCGGAATACCATCTTCATCCCAAGAAAAGTTTGCCGGTGCAGCGTGACGCTACGCTACGATATAACCGGATTCGAAATTTCCCAGGAGATCGGCCGTGAACCGATAGAGCATAAACTCGGCGACCGAACCGGTGCCTTGGTACGCCGGCGGAGCGGTCGTTCGACCGATGGCATAACCCGTGGTTCCCGCCGCGGTCCCACCAATGTCCCTATTGCCGTCACCGTTCAAATCGGTGAGCGTGCCGTTATTGGCACCCGGATCTCGGTGAGTCAGGGCGACACCGACGGTGGCCGGATCGTTAACGGTCGCTGCTGTCCACTGCGCTGGGCGACCAAGGTTGCCTATTAGTCCGCCAGATATCAGAAACTTCATCGCAAAGTTCTTAACGCGGTCATCAGCTAGGCTTGCGTTCGCGCCAGTAACGACGCCCCACAACTCCAAGACGATTTGACCGCCATTAACTGGGTCCATCTCCACAGTATAGGGACCACTGAGATGTGCGCCGCCACTGGCACTTACCGCGCGTAGGTCGAGCAAGAGCCCACCGCTGGCAGCAATCGGGGTGGTCAGAACGGCAATCGCCGCAAGGAGGAGGAGGCGGCAAAGTGTGGATGTCGGTGCCATAGTGTTGTCACACGATGATCATTGCCGGCGTCGCGCAGTATAGCAGCAACAATGGCGGAAATGACACTGGTCGGCTCGCGCAATAAAAAACCCCTCTCGAAGTGAGAGGGGTTTGAGTGCTGATGTCACAAGCTACTGACGCGGACTGATTTATTAGCTGCGTCGGCGACGGATGGCGAGGGCAACACCCGCGAGGCCGAAAACCGCGAGAGCAATCGTGCCCGGCTCGGGGATCACATTTACCGCAACGCCAGGAGCAACGGTAACGACACCGCCGGTATTGGCGGCCACCGGAAGTCCATCCTCGTCCCAGGAAAAGTTCGCCGGTGCAGCATGACGCTGTGCTTCAATCATACCCGAGCCGGCAGTCGGCAGGATGTCTGCTGTGAATCGATAGAGCATAAACTGAGCGACCGAACCGGTGCCTTGGTACGCCGGCGGAGCGGTCGTTCGACCGATGGCGTAACCCGTGGTTCCTGCGGCGGTACCACCAATGTCCAAATCGCCGTCACCGTCCAAATCCGTGAGGTTGCCGTTATTGGCACCCGGATCTCGGTGTGTTAGAGCGATACCAACCGTGGCCGGATCTGTGATGGTGGCTCCTGTCCACTGCGCTGGGCGACCGAGGTTCCCGCGTAGTCCGCCAGTGGCTAAAAACTTCATCGCGAAGTTCTTGACGCGATCATCGGCCAGGCTTGCGTTCGCGCCTGTTACGGCACCCCACAATTCCAAGACGATTTGACCGCCAGCACCTGGGTCCAGAATCACTTCCTTCAGCGCCATTAACATGAGCGCCGCCGGTCCCGCTGACCGCGCGAAGATCGTACACGATCCCAGCCTGAGCCAACGAGGCCCCGCCTACCATGGCCGCTAACGCAACGAGGCCAATCTTCCAAGAACGCCTGAAAGTCTGCATGGTTTTCTCCCTCACGTGCAGCAGTTGTGACATCAAGTGTTGTAGTCGAACGTTACAGGTGGGTCAACGATTTTGCGCGTCGTATTTTGTTGCGAAGCGAAATTTTTTTTCCGAGGCTGTTGAGGTTCAAAAACCCCAGAAAAACCGCGGAAAAGCTCGCTTTCGCCCTGGCCGCCCCCCGAGAACGTCCAGCACCCGGCACCGATTCTTTGGATGGCCGCCCCCGTGCTACCCAGCCGCACATACGGCCCCCACAAAACAAACCGATGCGCCAGTATGTTTGCTAGAAAAACGCTTGCTGTCAAGGATTTGGCGAATCAGGAGCTAGGAATAGGGAATAACGAAGATGGCGGCCGATTGCCAATCTCCCGTTTCGCCGGTGTTTTCGCGAATCGAAGGATAAATAGGGGAAAGGACTTAGGTTGGGTCCGCACCCGTCAAATGCGTGCCAAAATGCCCTTTGTGGCCCTGTTCGAGGCCGGTATACTCCGCCCGCTTTTCAGCGGTTTTTGTCGCCAAATGGTTGCGATAGCTCCCTAAGAGGGAACACCAATTGGCAATCTCCGCACGGCAGTCCGCGCACCACGCACTATTCTCGGCCAGATCAATATGCTCTCGGTTCGCACGCTTTTACGCCGAAAACGCGACCGTTCGCAAGCGGCGGAAGCGGAAGCTAGCGAGCGACCGCAAACGAATGAAGACGTCGGCACCCCGCTTCGGCGAGCTCAGCCCAGAGGGAGTGTGGCCACCACAGTACGCCGACTAGTTGGCTGGTACGAGCGCATGGCGCAAGAGCGTCCTTGGCGCTTTTCAATCGTAACGGTCGCCGCGCTCGTGGCGATTGTCTTTCTTATGCTCTCGCCGGGGTTTGATACTAACGACGACGCCGTGATCAACATGATCGTCGCCGGCGAAGGTTTTGGACTGGCGCCGGATGAGCACATGGTGTTCACGCACGTGTGGATCGGCTTGTGCTCAAGACTGCTTACACACACTTTCCCGACGTGCCGTGGTACGCGAGCTACCTGCTGCTGGTGCAGGCGGTGGCCAATGTCGTGCTTTTGTATTGCACGATTGAGTCTGGCTACACGCGGCTGCGACTGCGGCTGTACCTGTTGTACTTTGCAACCGCCGGCTTGTTCTTCATCCATAACCTGCAATTCACCAGCGCCGCTTTTGTTGCCGGGCAGTCGGGAATTCTGCTGTTGATGCTAGCGGTATCGCGCGTCGAGCGCGGCGAATTGCGCGGACGCATCTATCGGCCGCTCACGGCGGCGCTTGTGTTGCTGATTTTGGCTTCGCTGGTGCGGCGAGAGGTTTTTTACCCGGTGTGTGCGTTGGGGCTGGTGACCGTTGGTTTGCACGCGGCGTTTACCGTGCGCCGTACGGCGAACTTGCTAAGGACGGGGGTCGTGTTGGCCGCGGCGCTGGTTGTGGCGGTGGTGTCGTGGCGCGCGAACGATGCGTACTACGGCGCCGACCCTGGCTGGCGCAACTTTTACGCATACAACAAGCTGCGTGTGAAGTTCAACGACGAGGCCTGGGTGTTTTTCTCCGAGCGAACCGCCAATGCCTTTGCCGACGTCCAATGGAGCCAGAATGATCTGGCGATGCTCGCCGCGTGGTTTTATGACGACGAAGAGCGATATTCGCTGGAAAACCTTGAGAAGGTGATGTCCGGTCACCCTTGGTATCTGGAGCGGTTCGATTGGTCGATGGTCGGCGAATCGCTAAGACAAGTCGCCAGCGATCGGATTACGCTGGCGATCGTGCTAGCGCTGCCGATCATGGTGTACTGCGTGGAGCGCCGCCGATTGAATTTTGCCTTGATTGCCATGGCGTTGGTTACGGCGTGTGGCTTGATTCTGTTCTTGGTTCTGTTTCAAAAGACGCCGCCCAGCCGCGTGTATGCGCCGGCGCTGGCGTTTCCCCTGGCGCTGTGTGCGGTGCTGGGGCGGAGCCGCCCGGCGTTTTTGCCGCCGCGAGAAAAGCTCGCCAGCCTGTGGTTGATGGTTGCACAACCCGACGGGTGGCGGATGGGGCTGAGCGTGCCCTTGGGGAAGCTGGCCGTGGGAGCGCTCGTGGCCTTGATGATGGTGAGCGTCTACAAGGGGGTGTACCCGCAGTACCGCATTAGCCGCGACCGGATCAAGACGAGCGCGCACGTCTACGACCTGCTTGCGCGGCTGGAGCCTGGAGACGACAAGCTGTTTGTGTGCTGGGCGGCGAGTTTTCCCTATGAGGCGATCCGCCCGTTCGAGAGCCTGCGGCAATTGGGCGATACACACCTGCTGGTGGTGGGATGGCCACAGCACACGCCGCTTTTCCGGCGAATGAAGGAGCGGTTTCAGATCAGCGATTTGGCCGAGGCGCTCTATCGGCGCAGCGATTTGTATTTGATCGCGCACCCGCTGTATCTGAAATTTCTTCGACGCTACGTGCGCGAGCATTTTCAGACGCCGATTGTGTACCACACCCGCCAAATGGATCGCCTGTTTGATGTATTTCAGGCCACTGCGCGGAGTGCGGAGGATGGCGCGAGCGAGCGAGTAGTGCGACCATTGAACCACGAGACGAGGACGGATTGATGCATACGATTCTGGTGACTGGCGGCGCGGGATTCATTGGCGGTTGCTTCGTGCGGCAGGTGCTGAGCGAAACGACGTTTCAGGTGGTGAACCTGGACAAGCTCACCTACGCGGGAAATCTGGATTCGCTGGCGAGTGTGATGCACAACCCGCGGCACGTGTTCGTGCAGGGGGACATTGGCGACGGGGCGCGTAGTGAGCGAGCTGTTGAAGAAGCACCGCGTGTCGCAGGTGGTGAATTTTGCGGCCGAGAGCCACGTAGACCGCTCGATCGACGGGCCCGCGGAGTTTGTGCACACGAACGTGGTGGGAACTTTCCGATTGCTTGAGGCGGCGCGGCACTATTGGCAGGAGCTATCGGCGGCCGGCAAGGCGGAGTTCCGCTTCCTGCACGTATCGACCGACGAAGTGTATGGGTCGCTGGGCCCAACGGGCTTCTTCACGGAGACAACGGCGTATGCTCCCAACTCGCCTTACTCCGCGAGCAAGGCGGCGAGCGACCACTTCGTTCGCGCCTATCACCACACGTATGGCCTGCCCACGTTGGTGACGAACTGCTCAAACAACTACGGGCCATACCAGTTTCCGGAAAAGCTGATCCCGCTAGTGATCGCCAACGCGGTAGAGGGTAAGCCGTTGCCGGTATACGGCGACGGGCAGAACGTCCGCGATTGGCTGTTCGTGGAGGACCATTGCCGCGCGATCCGCCGCGTGCTCGGTCATGGCACACCGGGCGAAGTCTATAACATCGGCGGGCGATGTGAGCGGACGAACCTACAGGTCGTGCACGCGATCTGCGAGACCGTGGATCGGCTTCGGCCCGGTCTGCCGCACTCGCCGTGCAAGTCGTTGATCACGTTTGTGAAGGACCGGCCGGGGCACGACCGGCGCTATGCAATCGACTGCGGCAAGATCCAGCGCGAGCTGGGCTGGGAGCCGCTGCAAAACTTTGAGACCGGCCTCGAGGTGACGGTCGCATGGTACTTGCAGAACACGCGATGGATCGAGCGGATCCAGTCGGGCGGGTACCGGCGCGAGCGACTGGGGCTGAAGGCTGGGTGAGGCAGTACTCGTCGGTCAGGATTGGCGTCGGCGTGGCTGTGTTTTGCCGCGAATAGAACCCGAAATGCTGCCGATCGCTCACCGTTCCAGGCTATTACGCGCAGCCCGCAAATGCAAAACACGGCGCACGACTGCGTCCGCCAACCGTCTACCTACGTTGCGTCGTATTGCGCTTCAATCTTAACCCGCAGGTAAACGTCCCGAAAAACAGGCTGACGATCAGAAGTGCCCAGCTTGCTGGCTCGGGGATAATAAAGCCACGGACGACGATCACGTGGTTGCCGCCGCCAAATGTGGAAAACAAGAAGTCGCCGGTCACGGGATCGATGAACGCCCCTTCGGCGCCGGTCAGCCCAGTGATGAACTCTTGACGAGAAGCGAGCACCGGGTCGCCGTTGGCATCTGTCTGATAAACGCCGATCTCGCCGGCGCTATACTCCGAGACGAGCACACTGGGTTGTGGAAAAAGCGGCGAGCCGATCGGGATGTAAGCAATCCCCTCTGGTCCGCCGGCGATCGTGACTTCGAGCGTGCTCGAGGTGATATTGAACGTGCCGGCGCCGTCGGGAGCATATCCAAGGGTATACCAATTGCCACCCGACCAGGTGACGATCTTGAGTTGGCCGGCGCCCGGATGATTTGCGGGTACAAACGCCAGGCCACCTGGCGAGCCATTAACCGTCAGCGGCGGCGCGTCGAGATCGACGATCTTGTCGGTGATGGCGCTTCCTGGTTCGGTTTGCCCTAGCTCGCCAACGGGCCAGCGCGCAGGAACAGGACTGAGCCGGGTCCATAATCGATGCCTCCGTCGTTGTAGGCCGCGTCCATCACGCGTACGGCGCCAGCCGGCGCGAACGACGTGATATGGCCATCGACGTCGCGAATGAGTCCTATCTCGTAGAGTGCGCCGTTGATCGTGTTGGCAGAACCGCCGATTAGCAGCTTGTTGAAATCGGTATTCTTGATCGCCAAGCCGCCATAGTTGTTAGGTACGCCCGTGGCGGGGCCGAGATCGATGATCGAATAGACGGCGTCGAACGGGGGAGCGACTGTCTGGCCCTCGGCGAGTGCCGAAGCGAGGCAAACAAAAAGGAGAACGGTCGCCAATCGAACCAAGTTTTCGCGGAGGTCATTCATAGGATGCACGTCAGCTCGTAGCGCAGGTCGATGAAAATGCGGCAAGCCAAAGTAAGCTAAACGGTGCCAGGGAAAACCGCAAGAATTTGGCGCGGTGGACCGTGCATGCGCAAAAACGGGTTTTGGATGCCGCCGCAGACCGTCAGCACCTAAGCGTTGGCGCTACTTTGAGTTGGGTGCACCGTTGGCGGCAGAGTCTGCATCGCTGGTTTTGGTGGGCGCGATCGAGGGATGAACGCGCAGATGATGGTTGTTGAGGCTGTCGTACGCCTGGGCCAGCGCTTCCTTTTCGGTGGGTCTGAGCGCTGTGTTGACTACGACTTCACCACAGGATTTGCATTCCCAGCGCGCCGAGATTCCGCCCGATGCGGCTACCACAGTAACTTCGTACGTGATGCCGTCGAGCGTGTGAAGGTCGCGGCGAATGGAGTGGCCCGGCCGATCCAAGATGTATTCACCTGACGCAAGAGAGAACTTCGCCGCTGCTTCCATATTTAATCATGCGTGAGCGACCACGCAATACCAATGTGGAAGAACACGTTGCCTGCACCCGCGCGGTGATACTTCGCCAGATGCGCAGTGGTTGGAAGTTAAGCGATTGAATGTTCTTGAGAAATGGCGATCGACCGTTGTTGACAACATCAACGCGCTTTCGGAAAACCACAATTCATGCCCTCAGCTGGTCGCTAGCCGATCAAAGTCGCGCGCCGCGTGTACGAGTAGAGCGCTTAAATTGTAGATGAGTGACCGCTGCAACCTTGAATATCGACGGCAACTCACACCGACGGTCAATTTAGTTGCGCGGCACAGTATTTGAATGTGTAAGCGGTCACGCAGGTTGTCAAGGTAGCGCGGCGCGTCTTAACAGACGTTGCCGTGTCAACGTCTGATTAATCGATTAGCACGGGAAACTAATGACCAACAAGACGAGGAACAAGACCGGCGTCAGAAGGAAGCATGCGAGAGCGATGTCCGATGGACTTGTTTCGCGGAAGTCGCGCAGCACGAAAAGATCCGGCGGCCGTGGCGCTAGGCCGCAAAGGCGGACTGAAGGGCGGATACGCGCGGGCGGCAAGTATGACTGCTGCAGAGCGCTCGGCCAGCGCGGAAAGCGGCAAGAGCGCGGTGGCGCAAGAAGCGATAAGCACGACGGCGACGAGCGAACGGGTGATTTACTGAAAGAATTCGATTCCGCTGGTCGCGAATCCCGCAAGCAAGCTACCGCCTACTGTGACGAGGTCCTGCCCATCGCCGCCGTCGGCCTGCGTTGTCTCGTTCACAATGCTAGTCGAGAACAACAACCAGTCGGAGCCATCGCCAAGGTAGGCAAACAATCGATCCAGCGCGGAATTCTGCACAGTGATCCGGTCCGTGCCGCCTTCCATGACTGCCTGGAGCTCATGAATCACGCTGCCGCGAATCAGGAAGGTGTCGTTGCCCGTTCCACTGGCACCATCCATCACGAGCGCTACGACGCCATCGATTCTGGATGATTGGAGAAACACGAAGTCGTCGCCGCCAGCGGTGAATAGGCCGAGATTGCCGGTAAATCGCGAGTTTTTAACCGCCAGCGTGGCCAGATCGGCGTTGCCGTTGAACGTCGCCGCGTTCGACGAACAAGTGTCAACGGAAATCGAGTCGTAGGCGGCGCCGCCGTTGATGAAAAAGTCGCTGGCAATCACGCTGAATCGAACGTCGCATAGATCAGCTTCCGAACCCAGCTCAATCGTTGCGCTGAGGCCGACAGCAAACTCGGTGACACGGACTTCGTCGTTGCCGCCGCCGGTATTGATAGTCAAGTGCGACTGCGTGCGATGCCCGGGACCTCCGCCCGCTGTCGAGCCGCCGGTGAGCAGCACGCGATCGCCGCCCGCTTCCGTGACCAACAATATGGTTCCAAAAACGTCAACGCGGACCGGGTTGAATCTCAAAAGGTCGGCGCCATCTCCCGTATTGATCGAGAGATTGCCGGGCACCGTAAGGCCGTTGACTTCGACGACGTCGGTGCCCGAGGCCATCACAACGTTGAGGTTCTGAGTGAAGGCCGCGAAGTCGAACGATCCGTTTGGCGTGCCGTTGATGCTGGTGGCTGCGCCGCCGCTCGTGCGGCCGGTGACGACGGTGCCCTGAATGAAAATGTTGTTGTCTGCCAGGTCGCCGATAATGAATGCGTCGGGACCAATGACCTGAACGGTGACGTTGCCGGCCAGCATGCTGCGAGTTTCCAGGCGTTCAATGCTCCAAGGCCGATTGCGACGAAGTTTGCAAATGGTGTTTTTCATAGAGGCGCCGAGGCAAAGATGGGTGATGCCGTGGAAATCTATGATTGGCAGCCGGAGTAGGCGACGCAAGCGAGCAAATCCCTGTGCGGCCCAGAGCGTGGCCAGAAGATGTCGTCCTGTGACGAATTTGGCAGATCTGCGGGTCAGGCCGTTTGCTGTTCCTTCAAGCCCAATTCGTCGCGCATCAGCTCACGGATCTTAAACTTCTGAATCTTGCCGGTCACCGTTTGCGGGAACGAATCGACGAAGCGGACGTAGCGCGGGACCTTGTAATGCGCAAGAGCCGAGCGGCAGAAGTCGCGGATCTCTTGGTCCGTGACAGTGCGGTCAGTTGTCGATGGCGCGGACGTTGATTGCTTGACGCCGTTGTCGGCGGAAACGATTCCCCTCCATCCCTGCTTCAGCTTGATCCACGCGCATAGCTCCTCGCCGTACTTCGGATCGGGCACGCCGACGACGCTGGCCTGTTCAACCGCCGGGTGCGTGAACAGAAACTCTTCAATCTCGCGCGGATAGATGTTTTCGCCGCCGCGGATCACCATATCTTTGATGCGGCCCGTGATTTTGTAATAACCGTTCGGCAGCCGTACGGCCACGTCGCCCGTGTGTAGCCAGCCGTCGGAGTCGATGGCTTCGTTGGTTGCTTCGTCGTTGTTGTAATAGCCGATCATCACGCAATGCCCGCGAGCACAAAGCTCGCCGGGCGTGTTGTCGGGTAACGTTTCTCCGGTTGCGGCGTCAACCACCTTGACTTCTAGCCCGGGCAGCGCGCGGCCGACGGTTTCGACACGCAACTCGAGAGGGTCGTCGAATCGCGTCTGCGTGATGATCGGCGACGCTTCGGTCTGGCCATAGCCGATCGTGACCTCGCGGCAGCCCATCTCGCTGGTAACGGTGCGCATGGTTTCAATGGGGCAGGGGCTTCCCGCCATGATGCCGGTGCGGAGCGAGGAAAGATCGCGGCTCTTTCGCGAAGGATCATGTAACTGAGCGATGAACATCGTCGGCACGCCATAGAGCGAAGTGGCGCGCTCTTGCTCGATCGCGGCGAGAGTTGCCGTGGGGTCGAACGATTCAGCGGGCACCACCATCGCCGCGCCGTAAACAACGGCGCAGAGCGTGCCGAGCACGCAGCCAAAGCAGTGATAGAACGGCACGGGGATGCAGATGCGATCGGCCGACGAGTAATTCTGACAGTCGCCCGAGTAGAAAACGTTCAAAAGCAGGTTGCGGTGGCTGAGCGTGGCGGCCTTGGGAAAACCGGTGGTGCCGGAGGTGTATTGGATGTTGATCGCGTCGTCTGGCTTAAGAGCAGCCGCGATCCGGTCCACCTCGGCGGACGGCGTTGGGTTTCCTCGCTCGATCATATCCGACCACGAAATCGCTCCGGCCGGCGTCGTGCCTTTGATTGCAACTGCCCATCGAAGTTTTGGAAACGATTCCGAGATTGGCTCGCCTGGACTCGTCGCCGCCAGCTCCGGACACACCTCCGCGAGCATGGCGAAATAGTCGCTCGACTTGAAACGATCGACGAGGAACAGCGCCTTGGCGTCGCTTTGCTTCAGAACATATTTCAGCTCGAACGGCCGATAGGCGGGGTTGATCGTGACCAGCACCGCGCCGATCCGCGCCGTGGCAAACTGCAAGATCACCCACTCCGGCACGTTGGTCGCCCAGATGGCGACATGCTCGCCAGGCTCGATGCCCAGCGCCAAAAGCCCGCGCACGGCGGCGTTTATACGTTCGAGAAATTGCTGATAGTTCAGCCGGAAGCCGAGCTGCGGAAACGCGAGGGCGTCGTTGGTTGGAAACCGCGCCGCGGTTTGCAGCAACACCTCGCCGATCGTCAAGCCATCGACCCAGGGCTTTTGCATGTCCGTATTAGCGACCATCCGCGCTCCTCCGTGAGCAATTATGGGAGGCATTGGGTATTGCGGCAACGTGATTACTGCATCATTCCACGATTGGCTCCGCCATCCACACCGCCAGCGGTATGAACACAAACAGCGGCAACCAAACCGCCAGCACCGGGCTGATCAGGATGCTCGATCCCAGATAATGGCAACCGGTCACAACCAGCAGGAACAGGATCACAACTCCGATGCACAGACCGATGGCGACAAACACGTTTCGGTTGGACTGCCGTAGGACCAGCGGTATGCCGAGGAACAACAGCGCGACGTCGAGCACCGGCTGGACCAGCCGCGAATGGATCGTCACACGAACTTCCGACCCGAAGTCGAGGCTGCGATTGTAGAGCCCCTGAATGAGGTCCCAGGTGGACGAGTATTGCCGCCAACTGGCCGCGTCGAGGAGCTGATCGAACTCGACGGCGCTGAATGACAAAGCATTCGTTTGGTTCGAGCCAGGGCGCGTTGCGCGGCGTGAATATAGCCGGCTCGCCGGAGGCCAGCTTGAGCGACGGCTTAGTCGTGATGTCGCGCGGCTGCGAGACATTCTGAAATAGGAATCCGGCAGGGCGGCCGGTCGTGGCCGGCTGATAGACAGCGGCCGTTGCTGCAAGATGTCGTCCGTAATCGTCCAGTTCACGCGGCAGCATGAAGTTCGGCTCTTGAATGGTTTGCTGGTTGGTGAGCAACTGACGCCCGCGGATCAGGATGCCCGTATGGTTGTCGTAGCGCGGTTCGAGCCTTCTGGCAGCGTTGTCGGCCAGGTCCTGTGCATTGCGGCTGAACTTGTCACGAAAACGCGGAGTTAGCAGTTCGCGATTGAGCGCCGCGAGAACGCTGACGCACGCAACCGCGACGACTATTGGCATAATGATTCTCCGCTTGCTGATTCCGGCAGCCAACAGCGCCGTCATTTCATTGTGCCGTTGCAGCCAGGCAAGCGTGAACATGGCGGCGATCAGCGTGAGCACACCGCTGGTGCGATCGAAGAACGAGATCGTGCGATAGCCATAGTACGCGGCCAGCGTGCCGGCCAGGTCGCCGGTCTTGGCAGCGTGCGACAGGAACTCCTCGAGGTTCCCCAGGGCGTCGGCGACGATATACAGCCCGGACAGGCTGCAAAAGCACACGATAAACACCCAGGCGAACTGCCGCAGGAGATAACGGTCGATGAGGAGCATGGCGTCCGTGCCGTTTTCGATTTAGTGCGAGGCGATCTCCGACCTCAGGGCGTCCGCGAGCAACGAGATTCCGCGACGGATGTTCTCGCGCGACTGCACTCCAAAACTCAAGTCGCATCGTGTTGGCGGCCGCCGGCGGCCCTTCGCTTGGGTAACAATACGACCCGGGCACGTAAAGCACGCCGGCCTCGAGCGCACGCGCGAAAAGTGTTCCCTCGGAACCCGTGTCGATCCCGTCGGGCATTTCCGCCCACACATACAAACCTCCGGTCGGTCGCCGATATTGCACACCCAAGGGCGCCAGGTGCTCATCGCAGGCGGCGAGCATCGCATTGAGCTTTTCGCGATACGTGTTGCGAAGCGCCGCGACATGCGAATCATAGAGATCGAGTTCGAGTACTTTGCTGATCAAGTGCTGGCTGAAATTCGGCGAGCCAAAGTCGATGTTGCCCTTCTGGTTCAGCACGGGCGCAACGAGCGCCTTCGGCAGTACGCCCCAGCCGACGCGAATCCCCGGCGAAAACGATTTCGAGAACGTGCCGGTGCAAACGACCGTGTCGCCGCCTTCATCAAACGCACACAGCGACGGCAGGTCGGGTCCGGCGTATCGCAGCTCGCGATAAGCTGTGTCTTCGAGAATGTAAATCGTTCGGTCGGTTGACCAGCGGCGGACGATATCGACCACGGCTGCGCGGCGGTCGGCTGCGAGTGAGACGCTTCGGGGATTGTCGAAATAGCTGGTGACGTAAACCGCCTTTACGTGCGACAATTCGCCGCGCAGCCAGCGTCCGAAGCACTTCGTCCAGCGATTCGGGGACGAGACCCTGCTCGTCGCTGGCGATTCCGAGCGACCGGGCGCCAAAATTGGCCAGCATTCCGAGGAACACGAAATAGTTGGGCGCGCAAGCAACACGATATCGCCCGGGTCCAAGAGCGAGTCGCACACGACATGCAACAACTCGTTGCTGCCGGCCGTAAGTACGACCTGATCGAGCGCAATGCTGCCGCCCTCGGTGCGGTCGGCGGCCACCAGCCGCGCAAGTATTTGTTCGCGAAGCAGGTGGTAGCCGTGCGTGGTGCCGTACTGCAGAGCCGATCGGGCGGCCACGGGGTCACTAAGAATGGCGTCGAGTGCCTGGCGTGTCGGCTCGACCGGCAGAGATTGTTGATCCACGAACCCGGCCGCCAGCGAGATCAACGATGGCCGAGCCAGCGCCATGTGCATCAAATAGCTGATCGGCTGACCGGCCGACCAATGGGCACGGCGGCTGAGCGAATCGACTGAGGGCATCGGAACAAAGTCGTTGACGGCGGGGGTTGGAGAAAATGGGTGAAGGAGCATAGGGGAGTGCGTGGATGGGGTCAAGGTCGGCAGAGGGAGGGTTCAGGCGGGGGAGAGGCAAATTCGCATGCAGCGCGCGATTACGCTATCGTGACGCGATCTTTCCTTACTGCATTCGCCCATGGTAGACGAGTCAGGCATAACGACGAAGTCCCATTTCGAGGCGAAAAACTCCGCGCCACAGACATTGCCCGCGACAACAAAGTTCGGTCGAAATGGACGACCGGGATGGCTATTCCGCTCGGCGATTGATCTGGTTTATCCGCCGCGGTGCACCGTATGTGGCGTCTCGATGGAAGCGTCGGAAATGTTAGTGTGCGGCGCATGCCGTCGTCAGCTTGCTCCCGCCGAGTTCGTGCAGTGCCGCCGCTGCGGCGCCGAGACGAGCATTACGAACGACGCCGCCGATTGTGCCCGCTGCCGGCGCGAACGCTATCGCTTTGAGCGCGTCATTTGTCTGGGCCGTTACCGCGACGCGCTTCGGGACGCCGTGTTAAGGATGAAGCGAGTCAGCGACGAGCCGCTGACCATGCAAATGAGCCGCTTGCTGGTTGAACAGCGAGGCGACGAATTGACCGCCTTACAGGCTCAGGTCGTTGTGCCGATTCCCATGCACTGGACCCGGCGGCTGGTGCGCGGTGTGAACAGCGCCGAGCTACTGGCCGCGCGCTTGGCAAAGTCGCTTGGCTTGCCGCTCGCCGCGCGAGGGCTGGTTCGGACGCGCCGCACCAAGCACCTCGGCGAGATGACTCGCCAGGAGCGGAGGCGGACATTGCGAGACGTGTTTGCCGTAGGCCCCCGCTGCGATTTTCGCGATGCGCGCGTGTTGCTGGTAGACGATGTACTCACGACGGGAACGACCTGCGATACGGCGGCCAGAGCGCTGCGTCGCGCGGGGGCCAGCGCGGTATTCGCCGCGGTTATCGCGCGATCCTATCCGGGCGAATGACCGCCGCTTGTCGTGCCACCGTCAAATTTCGACAATGAACGCTGTATGGATCCCAATTCGGAAAATCATCCGCCCGCCCCCGCGCCATCGCGATTTCGGCGTGCAGTCGTGCGCGGGTTGGCGCTGGCCTTGCCCCCCGTTCTAACGATCGTGATTCTGGTCTGGATCGCCAACACGATCGAGATGTACTTGTTGAACCCAGTCGAAGACATGACGCGCGAGTTGATCGTCCGGTCGATCCGCGACGTGCGCGAGCTTTCGCCCGGCGAATCCAATGGACCCTTGCGGGAATTTGACGGACGGAGCTACTCGCGACTCTCCGGCGGCGAATACATCCCAACCGACGTCTATCGGTGGCTCCAGGAAAATGTGCGGTACGAGCCGACTCCATCGCGCGGCGACGCAGCATATCGACGGTATGTCACCGAGCGGTACATGCAGCGGCGGGTTGTGGTGCCAATATTCCTGTGCGTGTTCGTGCTCATGCTGTACCTCCTCGGCAAGCTGATGGCCGCCAACGTGGGTGACTTCTTTGAGCGCGGAGTGAAGCGGTTGCCATTGATCCGCTCGGTCTATTCCGGCGTCAAAAAAGTGACCAACTTCGTGTTTGTCGATAACCGGATGCATTACAAACGCGTAGTCGCCATCGAGTATCCGCGCAAGGGCATCTGGTCGATCGGGCTCGTGACAAGCGACGGCGTGACCGACGTGAACGCCACCGCGCGAGAGCAATGCGTTACCGTTGTGCTCCCGGGGTCTCCGACGCCGATCACCGGCTACTGCGTGATGGTGCCGCTGCGTGAGACACACGATTTGCACATGACGATCGACCAGGCATTGCAGTTTTATGTGAGCTGCGGCGTGGTGATTCCGAAGTCGCAACACATCGAAGGCGGAATAAGCGTCCCTGGGATCACCGCCGCTACTGCGAGCGCCACGATAGCGGCCGCTTCGTTGCCGATCGATCCGCCATAACAAGTATTAATTGAGGAACTTTTTTGTCGCGTTTACGCATTGGTACCCGTGGAAGCTCGCTCGCCCGTTGGCAGGCCAACTGGGTTGGAGAGCAATTGCGTGGCGCGGTGTCGAGATTGAACTCGTGCCGATCGCAACCGCCGGCGACGTGGATCAGCAAGGGCCGATTGGCGAAATTGGCACCAGTGGCGTGTTCACCAAAGAGTTGCAGCGCGCGCTTTTGGATCGGCGAATCGATCTCGCCGTGCACAGCCTCAAAGACTTGCCGACCGAGCCGGTCGAAGGCCTCATGCTTGCCGCCGTGCCCCAGCGTGAATCCACGGCCGACGTGCTCGTGAGCCGCGAGAAGCGCCGATTCGCGGAATTGCCGCGCGGAGCCCGAATTGGCACCGGCAGCCTGCGGCGCCAGAGTCAGCTTCTGCACGCTCGGCCCGACCTCGTCATGCTCGACGTCCGTGGAAACGTGGAGACCCGCCTTCGCAAGCTGCACGAAGGCCAGTACGATGCTCTGGTCCTGGCCGAGGCGGGGCTGAAGCGGCTTGGCCTGGCGGCGGAAATCAGCGAAATCCTGCCGCGGTCGTTGATCCTGCCAGCGATTGGCCAAGGGGCGCTGGGGGTGGAGTCGCGGGCCGATGACGAAACGACGGTTACAACTGCCGCCGCGCTCGACCATCAGCCCACACACGCCGCGGTGATCGCCGAGCGAACGCTCCTGGCCGCGCTGCGAGGCGGCTGCCTCGCGCCAGTCGGCGGCTGGGCGCGCGTTGAGCCGGACGGACGGCTGCACCTGTCGGCGACGGTGCTAAGCAGCGACGGCGTGCGACGCGTTTCCGCCGAGGCCGCCGACGAGATTACCGCCCCCGAGGCGTTGGGCCGCCGAGTGGCCGACGACCTGCTTCGGCAAGGCGCCGCAGAACTGATTGCCTCATCGCGCGGCGAATGACCGTGTTCCCTTTCCAAATCTAAATCGCACGATGCTTGTTTCCTGGAATTGGCTGAAAGACTACCTGGACCTCGACATGCCGGTCGAGGAATTCGAGCGGCGGCTGATGCTGGCCGGTCTGAACCATGAACACACCACGCCCGTCGGCGGCGATCTCGCGATCGATCTGGAAGTGACAAGCAATCGCCCGGATTGCCTTGGCCACATCGGGATCGCCGCGAGGCCGCGGTATTGTTCGCCAAGCCGCTCAAACTGCCTGCCGCGTCGCCGCTAGTCGGCAAGGAATCGGTCGCGAACCTGACTCGCGTTACGCTTCAGTGCCCGGCGCTTTGTCCTCGGTACACCGCGCGGCTGATCCGCGGAGTCA
This sequence comes from Pirellulales bacterium, assembly GCA_963829655.1. Classification (GTDB taxonomy): domain Bacteria; phylum Planctomycetota; class Planctomycetia; order Pirellulales; family JALHPA01; genus JBBDYH01. The sequence goes on along the minus strand of CAWHJG010000002.1, from coordinate 430,657 downwards.
AAGTCAAGCCAAGTCCGCAGTGGATGGTCGATCGGCTCAAGACCATCGGGATCGCGGCGATCAACAATGTGGCCGACATCACGAACTATGTGCTCATGGAGTGCGGCCAGCCGCTGCACGCGTTCGATTTCAATCGCCTCGATGGCCGCGAGATCATCGTTCGCGAGGGCAAGCCCGGCGAAAAGTTCGAAGCGATCAACCACAAGACCTACGATTTGACCCCTGGTATGTGCGTGATCGCGGATCGCAGCCGCGCCGTCGGCATCGGCGGCGTGATGGGCGGAGCGGCAACCGAAGTAGGCCCGGCAACCGCTGATGTGCTCCTCGAAGCGGCTGAATTTGACCCGCTTGCCATCCGCAATACCGCGCAAGCTCAACCTCCACAGCGATTCGTCGTATCGCTTCGAGCGCGGGCTTGATCCCGAAGGCGTCGATTGGGCCAGCCGCCGCGCGTGCGAGCTGATCCTCGAACTAGCCGGCGGCGAACTGGCGGCCGGCATGATCGACGTCGGCCGCGGCATCCCCACGCGGTCGCCGGTTGTCCTGCGCCTTGCGCAGCTTGAGCGCGTACTCGGCATTAAGATTCCAACCGAGCGCGTACGGCAAGTCCTCTCCGCGCTCGGCAACGAGCAGCGAACAGCCAACTCCGAACGCATCGAAGTCATTCCCCCTAGCTGGCGGCGAGACCTGACGCGCGAGATCGACTTGATCGAGGAGGTCGCGCGAATCCACGGGTACGAAGCGATACCCGAAGACGTGAAGGTTCCGATGGCGGCGTCGGCCCGACGGCGGCTGGACCGTGTGCTTTCATACGTCCGCGAAGCGCTGATTGGGGCCGGCGTCGATGAAGCGCTGACGCTCAGCGCCGTCGAGGAAGGACCGAGCGACGCCATTTCTCCCTGGACGAATTCCGCGGCGCTCCAGGCCCCGACACCCATCCTCAAGCGCGCCGACCGCTTGCGCAGGAGTCTGATGCCCAGCTTGCTTCTCGCCCGGCGCAACAACGAAGCGGTGGGCAACGAGCGGATCGAGTTGTTCGAGATCGCCCCTGCGTATTGGCCGCGCGCCGCCTCGCTGCCGCAAGAAGAGTTGCTGCTTTGCATCACCAGCGGCGGCGATTACCTGCACGTGAAGGGAATCATCGAAGGCGTTCTGACCGCTCTTAAGATCGACATTCCCCTCGGCGTGACCGAGTATCGACATGAACTGTTTAAGCCCGGTCGCGCCGCGAAATTGTCGCTGGATGGCCAGGACTTCGGATTCATCGGCGAAGTCAGCGAGCCGGCGCTCAAGCGGTTCGAGCTTCGTGGCGCGAGCACCGTGGCCGAAGTAAACGTCGCACCGCTGGAACAGCTCGCGCGGCTGATTCCCAAGAGCCAGGATCTGTCCCCCTATCCTGCCGTCTCCCGCGACCTCAACCTCGTCGTCGATGAGTCAGTCCGCTGGGCCGACGTCGAGCGCACGGTGCAAGCCGGCGGCGCCGAGGCGTTGGAGACGGTGCGATATCTCGACACGTACCGCGACGCACAACGCGTCGGCGCGGGCCGAAAAAGCCTGATCTTCTCGATGACGCTCCGCGGCCGCGATGGCACGCTCACCAGCGCCGAGGCCGACGCGATTCGCGATTTCGTAGTCGCAAGCTGCGAAAAGGCGCATCGCGCGCGGCTACGCACTTAACGGCGTCGGACGACGCGGTAAACATTCGCGCTAGTCACCCAGAGTCAGCCGCGCAAGAATCGCCACGGTCACAAACAGCACCAAGGTGATGATCAGCACACCAAGAATTGAGATGCCCATGCCATTATTTTGCATCGGCGCCGGCGTGCTATCAATCCCAATCTGGCCGTTCCAATCGTGCCACGGCGACCAGGTTGCGAAAAAACAAAAAGCCGCGACTGAATCAGCCGCGGCGGTCCTCGTAATACTCAAACACTGAAGATTTTGAATCAAATCAGGACGATCGTTTCGCGGCTTGCAGTTCTTACCGCAGATATCGCTTCAATAGGTCATCGCTGACCGAACGCTCGACCACCTTACCGTAGTCGTCCAGCGTGCGGCGCTGGCCGACCGCATGCCAAGGGCCGACGTCCTTCAGCTCCGGCATCATCTCGACCAACTGCTCGATGAGCATCGTCACCAACCGCTTCATCGAGTTGCTGTCCGCCTTTTCCTGGATGGCCATTGCCGTTTTCATCAGCTTGACCAACCGGGCCCGCTCCATGACCGGCGGCGATAGCGGAGCCTCCGAGTCGATCAGAAGTTCCGCAATCGGCACGTCGAGCACCTGTTGCCAGGCGTAGAGCATGCTCAGCGGAAGATCGCTGCTTTCCGACTCCTGCTTGCGGACCGTCTTCATGTCGAGCTTCAGCCTGCGTGCCACATTGCGATGCGACACGCCCTGCTGCTGCCTCACAGTTGCCAGACGATGCAACTGCTTGGGAATACTGATCGGCCGCTCGACTGCCGCTTCTGCCTCTTCCTGACCGTCGTTTTCGTCCTCAAACTCTAACTCAAGCTCGGGATCCAATGGCGCATGGGCATCCCATTCCGCAATACTCATAGGAAGCATACTCCTCGCGACCCGCGGAGGGGGCGAACGAAAAAACAAGGTGCCTAATCGACGATACGCCTTGCCCGGCGCTCGTTCTGCCGCTTGCCTACTCTCTGTTCGCTCGGCGCTGTCGCGCCGTCGGCCCTACGTACACAAAACCGATCGGTAACTACGCTGCTATTCCTTGTCGATCAACCGGCTTGCGCGCTACGTGCGATGCCGCTTAATTCCCTGCTCGAACGATTCGATGGCTAAACGAATGTGGCCCGTTGAAATCGAAACGTCGAACAATCGCACGCGGGTAACGCATCCCCGAGAATTCCAGAATGGGAACTCTCCACTCGTTCCGATGATAGTCAGCGCGCCGCTGCGATTCAAGCACCCAACCGACAAATTCGTCACAATTTATCAGACGGCGGGCCCTTGGCTGGAATACTGGTCCGCAAGGCCGTACATTGGGCCGCGGGGGGCTCGGGGGCTTCCCATGAATCGCATTCGATAGCACTGCGGCGTCGGGAAATGAGCAATGAGTCAGAAACGATGGACATTGATTGACGCCGACCACAATCTGCACCGTGACTCGCCATCGCTCGGCGCCGATGAGCTTGGAGTTTCCAACTGCCGTATGTCGCTGCGCCAGCTTTGTGGCGGCCTGCGCGACGGCGTGGATTGGTTGGAGATACAAAACGGACCGCTGCGCTTTGTCGTGCTTCCCACGCGCGGCATGGGTGTCTGGAAAGCGTGGCTCGGCGACCTGGAGATCGGTTGGCGGTCGCCGGTGCGCGGTCCGGTGCATCCCAAGTTCGTGCCAATCGCCGACCCATCCGGCCTCGGCTGGCTCGACGGTTTCGACGAGCTGATCTGCCGCTGTGGCCTGGCGAGCAACGGCGCGCCGGACTTCAACGCGCAAGGTCGCCTGCTTTGGCCGCTTCATGGTCGCATCGCCAATCTGCCCGCGCATCGCGTTGAACTCGAATGCGACGCCGATCGTGGCGAAGTCGCCGTTCGTGGCGTCGTGGACGAGTGCCGCTTCCACTTCTCGAAGCTGCGGCTGACTTCAACGATCGTCACGCGTGCCGGCGAGCCGGGTTTTCACATCATCGACGAGGTCACAAACCTTTCGGCGCGCCGGCGAAATGCAGCTTTTGTATCACATCAATGTCGGCCAACCGCTGTTGGATCCCGGCTCGCGCGTGCATACGACGTTCAAAGCCATCGCCCCGCGCAACAAGGATGCGGCCGCGGCCCTCGACCAGTGGGACGTGTATGGTCCGCCAACGCCTGGCCTGGCCGAACAGGTGTACTTCTTCGAGCCGCTTGCCGGCAAACATGGGCTGGCGCGTGCTCTTGGCAAACGCTGCCGCCGACAAGGGAGTTTCGGTGTCGTTCCCCATCGCCCAGTTGCCGCACTTCATTCTCTGGAAAAACACCGTCGCCTACGAAGACGGCTATGTCACTGGCCTGGAGCCGGCGATAAATTTTCCGAACCCGCGATCGTTCGAGGAAAAACACGGGCGAGTGCGAAAGCTCGCGCCCGGCGAAACGGTGCGGACCGAGTTGTACTTCGAGATTCACGCGGACCGAGCGAGCGTCTCCGCCGCCGCGGACCGCGTGTCGAAGATCCAGCAACAGTCGCAACCAACCATCCACCGCCAGCCGCTCCCCGACTGGTCGGCGTAGGTTCGACAAAAGTCGCGTAGGTCAGGCTGTGCCTGACTTCGTCACTCCGCCGCCAGACTCGCACACACCAGCTCGTTGTCGTTCCGCGCATACACGTGCTTTTCGGCATACGCCGGGTGTGACCAGCATACGCCGCCGCGCTGACCAAGCTGCACGGTCGTCGGCTCGATCAGCTTCGCGCGGCCCAGCTCTTCGTACCCCCTCGGTGTCAATCGGGCAAAAATCAAATCTCCTCGCTCGTTGAACATCACGTAACGGTCGCTCCGGCCGCGGTTCCCCGCACCGCCCGGCTCATGCCGCACGATGTGAATATTGCTCCACCGCGCCTTCGGCGTGGCCTCTAAATTCTCCCAGATCCGCTCGCCGGTCTTCGCGTTCAAGCACCGCAGCTCGCCATAACTATCGACGCCGTAGACGTGCTCGCCGTCGAGCACCGGTGTGCTGATCATGCAATGCAACCCGTCGGTGTGCTGTTCGTCGCGGCCGCGCTTCCGCCAAATTTCCTCGACCGCCGGCTTGTCCTCGCGCAGCCCAAGCATCAACGACCCGTCGTAAAACGACGAAACGTACACTCGGCGACCGTCGGTCACCGGCGTCGCCGCGCCGATCGGCATCTGCACCGGCTTCATCGGGTGCGTCCAGTATTTCTCGCCCGTCTGCGGGTTCACGCCCACCACGTTGTCGCCGCTCCAATACACCAGCACTCGGCGGCCCGCCTGATCGACGACGATCGGCGACGAATATTGAGCGCGGTCGTCGAGCGATTTCCACCGCTCTTCGCCTGTGCTCTTGTCGAACGCGACCAGCGATGCGTTTTCACCGCCCGCCACGACAATCACCAGGTCCTTCTCCACCAGCGGCGAGCAGGCAATCCCCCAGATCGGCATGCGGATTTCATAATCCTGGCCGAGGTCCTTCTGCCAAAGGATGCTGCCCTTTGTCGCGTCGAAGCAGAACAGATGCCCCATCGCGCCCAGCGAATACGCGCGCCCGCCGTCGATGGTCACGCTCGCACGCGGCCCGGCGGTGTACTGGATGCGATACACGGCGTCGTACGCGTGCGACCAGACCGGCTCGCCGGTCTTTGCGTCATAGCACAGCACGCGCTCCTGCTGGTCGGGCTCAGTCACGCGGTCCATCACATACACGCGGCCGCCGGCCACTGTCGGCCCGCTGTACCCGCTGCCGATCGGCACACGCCATTTGATCGGAATCTGCCCCTCGGGCAGCTTTTCGACAATGCCGCTCTCCCGCCACACACCATCGCGATCCTTCCCTCGCCACTGCGGCCAATCCTCGGCGTGTGCCGAGACAACGATCGACACGAGCGTTGTCACAACCGCCACAAATGTGCGTCCAAGTTGCATCGATGTCTCCGTTTGAAGTTCCGGCTTTCGAGGCGCAGTGCCTAACGTTGTATCCGCTCACCGGCCGCCGAGGCAAACGCACCGACTGCCTCAACGCCGAAGGCGTGGAACTTCAACGCCCAAGGTGACGCGCAGCGGCGCACCCTGGGTTACAATCCGCGAATAAAACCCAAACCCCAACAGGGTTTAACCGATTGTGCGTTCCGCCCAAATGCTAACACGCGCCGCCCCGTTCCCCGGTTGCGTAGCGCCGCATTTTCTAGCCAGGCACGCCAGTGCTCGGAAAACAGGTTCACCGCCGCCATTTTCCCAAGCCCCTCCAGATTATTCTTACGCCAGGTAAGATAGAATATCGATGAGTACTCGTGCCCAAAACGAAAAGAAGTTTGGCCAATGGCACGAGTTGGTTGAAAGTGGACGGCGGTAGTGGATCGACGTTCCAGGTCGTCATGGATGGCTTGCACGTTATGTAAAAGAGGTGGACGCAAGCGAAACCACCGTCCGCTTTTTCCAGGAAATCTACGACGATTCCGGCCGGCTAGTTGAAATACATGAAAAGTTCCCTGTCGATCGTGGTCATCAAAGCACGTAGAATTCCATCATGTTGATCACCAAGCAAACCGTCGCCGAAAAGATCGCAGCTTATCTCCGACACGAAATCACGCTTTCCCAGTTGGTGGACTGGGCCGAGCAAGCGATGATGGACGGCCAGTTCGACGACCAAAGCATTGAAACCGCGCGAGCGGTCGTGGCGCGGCTTGGTGTCGCCGACGTCCGCGCCTTCGGCCTCACCTGGGAAGATTGCGAATCGATGCTGCGCACACTCGGCTACGATGCCCGCGTCGAAGTCGTACCGGCCTAGCAATTCTCCCCAGTCGCATCGCGACGGCATTTTGTAGCCAGGCACGGGAGTGCCTGCAAACCAAACCGCAAATCCTTTCCCCCAAGCCCCAGCGCGGCGGCATTGTCTTTAGTCGTGCGCCCATTGTGCGGGAACCATTGTCGCCGGAGGTTCATTGTACCGCTGGTTGTGAGGCCAAAAAACTGCGTATTCCCCGAGAAATACGAGCGCCACCTCAATTCCGTGCTGAGTGGTTCATCGCACCTCAACAAAAGGCCTTGTTTCACGATCGGTTTGCGAGAAAACAGCGTCCCGACGCACAAATCACCCCATGTCCCGACCCCCCCGCCGGATCACCAACCAAACGGCCCCCAACCCGACGCAGACGAGCAACACGCTCGACGGTTCGGGCACGATCCCCGTGTAATACTGTCCGGCGAGCGCATACGCGTCCATTCCGATTTCCGAGCCCGTCCTGCGGCCCATGAAATCGTCGGCTTCGACGTGGATTCCCCCCCACAAGCGCGATTGAGCTGCGGCGTCCGCCGCGTCGAAGTACGTCCCGTACGTGAGAGTGAGGTTTGCCGATGGGCCGTCCTCGAATGTCAGATAGTTACCAGCCGACGCATTGAACTCGAACAACCCACCCGGAAAGAATTCCGAGCCGGTGAGCGCTGCCAGGACTTCCGCCGATGCGCGGCTGAACGTGCTATGCCCTGAGATGTAACCGGGAAACGGCGGCGTCACAAACGTCCGCGCCTGGTACGGCACCCACGCCTCGCCGAGCTTCCAGCCGACGCCGCCAAATTGATTCGCCGGATCGGTCGGATGGCCAAGCCATTGCTTGATGGCAATCTTGCCTTCATTGCCGGCCAGATGCTCGTGTCGCTGGCTCGGCGCGGTCGTGGCCGCGGTGATCACCTCAACGAGATCCGCAACCAACGGAATCCCCTCGACATGATACGATTGCCCGCCTGGATCCGACGATTGCCCTTTGCTGGCCATGTAGCGAATCGCAGAAATCGGGCGGAGCTGGTTGTAGTTCTCCTTGATGTCCCACGAGGTAATCGCGGCATTGTGAACAGCGCCATTGAGGGCGAAGTAACCCTTCACGTCCCATTCCAGGTCGCTGACGATCGGGCCGACGCCGCCGATTCGCTTTTGCAAGGCCGGATGTCTGGATACGGCGTTAAATATCTCGTTCCAGTGCCCGGGCGGCGTTTCTGACCGCGGGCCGTCGGCCCAGAACTCGGCGAGCACTCGGCCATAGTCGCCCCGGTTGACTACGTTCGGCGCGTAGGGCAGGCCGGTCGCGGGATTGAGTGCGTGTCCTGTTCCCGCGTTGCTGCCAAGCGGGTTGTTTCCCTGGGCGCCGGGCGAAATATTGATGGTGGTCGTGTCGGCCGGCGACATGAAGCTTTGCAGCCTGGCGACGTCCAGAAACTCCGCCTTGTATTGTGCGTCGCCGGGCGTACCGAGGAACGGCGGCGGCCCCGGATCGTGATGCACAGTGCCCGGCGCCTTCGTCATGCCGAACGTTGCGATCTCGCCCCAATGCGGAGTGAGGAAGCCGGGCGTAGCGGTTCCGCCCGCGGCGGTGGGAATTGTGAGTTGTTGCCAATGGCGCGGATCGATGATGGTGCTGCCGGTCGATTGCACGACGAGCGGCGGATTGACCGGCACGTAGCCCGAAGTATCCGCGTAGTTGCCCGACTGGTTCGAGCCATCGGCCAAGCCGTGGGCGATGATGTTCGCGGCGATGCGGTTGCCGAGGGCGGCCGGTGTGTTGCCAACGGTGGAAGTGTTGGTGCGATCGAAGCCTTTGGCGTCCATCAGGGCGTTAAACGTGGCGAGCGACGTCGCCGCGCCCGGTGAGGATGCAAAGCGATTGTTCAAGATGCGATATGCGGCGAAGCTGATGGCTTCGGAGCGTGCCGCTTCGATATTGGCGGCCGTCTGGCTCTCGTTCGTGAGGTAACCGGCGGCGATTGTGTCGTACGCAGCCCAAGCGTCGTACATGCCGGCCGATAAATGAAAGAGATTTCGCGCGTGGACGGTCGGCCGCGGAGTGTCGATGCGAATCGCATCGAGCAACAAATCATTCCATTCGCTCGCGATCGAGTCGGGCATTTGCCGAATCCGGGACGGCCGCCACGATGGCAGCGATCAGTAGGAGCTTTCTCATCGGTGCAATACTCCGCAGTAATAACCAAGGGGTAGTCGAATGGCGACCTTATCACAAATTGTAATTGGAAGAACACTTGCGGAGGCCCACAAAAGTGAAAGCATGCCACTGGCAATTCCACCCCGTCAAGGCCGATTTGACAGCGTCGATTTGGCTAACTAAAGTACAGGCAACGATTGCAAGTCGTTGGTGGCCAGCACTTTCTAGGGGCAGAGGGCAGCACTTATGGCGCGGCGTTGGCGGCGAAAGCCGTCACATCTGTTTGAATCTCTTGAGCCGCGGCTCGCGCTGGCCGGCAATGTGACCGCCCAGGTCATCGACGGCGATCTGTTCATCATCGGCGACGACCAGGCCAACATTGTGGAGGTCGTGGGAAGCAACATTCCCGGCGTTGTCACCGTTCGAGCGGGCGAATCGAGCGTGGTCAACCTGGCGATGAACCCCGTGCAGGTCGGGCCGACCGGAGAGCTGATTCCGCTAGACCCGGACACGCTGGCGCCGATTGCTCAAAATCCGACCACGATTAACGGCGAGCTTTCGAGCGTGACGCTCGACGGTGTATTTGGCGATGTGTACGTCCTGACCGGCCTGAGACGAGACACAATCGCGATCACAAACTTGCTAGTGCGCGGGAATCTGATCATTGACTCCGGCGCTCAGCCCGACGGCATCGTGCTCGGCCAATACCCGGTGGTGACTCCACTGGCAAACGGCAATTTCCAGGTTTCTCCGGGTGTCGGCTCGGTCGGTGTACTCGGGTCTATGCAGATAAACACCGTCACGGGCGACGATCGCGTGACCGCGTTGCGCGTGTTCGTCAACGGCGACGTGCACCTGGACTCCGGGCACGAGAATGACCGTGTGGAGTTTCTTGATTCCACCGCGGCGAACATGAGCTTTGCCTTGTGCGCCGGCGACGACCGGCTGCTGTTGGATCGAATCAATTTGGCCGGCTCGTTGACAATCATCATGGAGGGAGGCACGAACGACGCGATACTGACCAACTCGACGATTCGCGGCGGCGTGGGATTCGTGAGCTGGGACGGGATCGACGAGCTACGGCTCGACAGCACGCGAATCGACCAGGGGTTGGTCGCCGTGACCGGCGGAGGGAACGACTATCTGGAGTTTCTCCGGTCGGCGATCGGCGGGACGACGACCGTCGTAGGCGGCGCGGGCGACGATAAGCTGTCGTTCGAAACTACGCGCTGCGTAACGCTGTCGGTGGATTTGGGCGCGGGAAGCGATCTATTCCTAGTGAAGGGTGCGCTGCTCGATGCTTTATTTGCCCAGATGAGCGAGGGGGACGATTGCATCGACGTCGTCGGCAGTTCGATCAGCCGCGGATCGGCGGCCGGTGGCGCCGGCAGCGATGCAACCGGACCAGCCAAGCTTTCAAGTGTTTTCCTGGCGGAGTTTGAGGGGCCTGGGTTGATCCTGCCCGACTCGATCAAGATGCCCGGCGTGCCGAACGTTCGGTTCTTGGTGCAAACGCTAACGCCGATCCCCGGCGGTCAACCGCAACTGCTTTCCGGCGGGTCGATGGGCACGATATTCACTGGTGGTGGTACGCTTAACCTCACTGGCGGCCTGAATCCACTTGTATTGTCAGGTGGAGCGACGTTTCACACCACGACTGACGATGGTTCAGTTCTCTGGGTTGACAACTCGAGCACGCTAAACGGCATCACTGGTCCAATATTCGCCGGTGCCGGCATCGGAATCATCCGAAATACGGACATCCGGCAAACTATTGGAATTTCAGCCTAATCGTACACCTTCGCGGGCGACACGAATCTGGACGATCCTCTCGATACAAACGACGATTAGCCGCGCGTGAGGTGCCGGAATCGCTCGATCAGATCCTTGGTGATCGGACCTGGGCTGCCCGTTGCCGATCTTGCGGTGATCGACCTTGACGACTGGGATCACCTCGGCCGCGCTGCCCGTCAGGAAGCACTCATCGGCGATGTACACGTCGTGCCGCGTGAGCGCCGTCTCGCGGACCTCGTGACCGGCCTTGCGGCCAGCTCGATCACCGCGTCGCGCGTGATGCCTTCGAGGATGCCGGCATCGAGCGGCGGAGTGAGCACCGTGCCGTTGCGGACAACGAAGATGTTGTCGCCCGTGCACTCGGCGACTTCGCCCTTGTGATTGAGCATCAGGGCTTCGATGCAACCGGCCTGGAGACCTTCGATCTTGGCCAGGATGTTGTTAAGGTAGTTGAGCGACTTGATTCGCGGGCTGAGCGCCGCGGGGTGATTGCGCGTGGTGCTGGCGGTGACGATTTGCAGGCCGTTCTGATAGAAGTCTTCCGGATAGAGCTTGATGTGATCGGTGATGATGATCACCTGCGGGTTGCTGGTTCGATTGGGGTCGAGCCCGAGCTCGCCGGCGCCCCGCGTGACGACCAGACGGATATAACCGTCGCTGATTCTGGTTGGCGGCCAGCGTGTCGTTGATCGCCTTGGCCATCGCCGGCCGGCTCATGGGAATTTCCAGGGCGATGGCCTTGGCCGAATTCCACAGGCGGTCGAGGTGTTGCTCGAGGCGAAAGACCTTGCCGCCATAGCTGCGCATGCCTTCGAACACGCCGTCGCCATAAAGGAGGCCGTGATCGTAGACGCTGATCTTGGCGTCTTCCTTGTCGTAGAGCTTGCCCGCGATATGTATTTTGAGCGACATAATTATTTGGCGGTTTAAGGCGCGCGCGAAAACCGGCGACGCGGCGAAGTAGGCTACGGGAAAGTCTAGCTTACGCCAGCTCGACGCGGCCGGCGGCGAGGCGCACCGTGCGATCGGCTTGTGCCGCGATCGCCGGGTCGTGCGTCACCATGATAATAGAGAGGCGGTCACGGCGGTTCAAGGTTCGCAGCAGGTCCAGAATTTCCGCGCCCGTGGATTGGTCGAGATTTCCGGTTGGCTCGTCGGCCAAAAGAATTTGCGGTCGGGCGACAAGCGCACGGGCGATCGCGGCGCGCTGCATCTCTCCGCCGGACAGCTCGCGCGGCCGGTGCTTTAGCCGATGTGAAAGCCCGACTCGGTCCAGCAGTTCGCTTCGCGGCGGCGATGTGGCGGCGGCGCGTGGCGAAGATAATTCCAGCCGCTGGCATGAATCAAGAGCGGCATGAGGACGTTTTCGAGCGTCGTGAGCTCCGGCAGCAGGTGATAGAACTGAAAGATCATGCCGAGTTCTTCGTTCCGCAGGCGGTCGCGGTGCGCGGACGGGAGGTTGTCGATGCGATGGCCGAGGAAGCGGACTTCGCCGTCGGTGGGAGCGTCGAGCGTGGCGAGGCAGGTGCAATAGCGTGCTTTTGCCCGATCCGCTTTGGCCGACGATGGCAAGAAACTCGCCGGTGTAGAGTTCGAGATCGACACCTTGGAGCACCGGGATTTCGTGCGGGCCTTTGCGGTAGGTCTTGCACACGTTGACGGCGGCGAGATGAACCGCGGTTTCGATCAGCGACGACTGACCGAAACGCTCGTCGGGATCCATCTGGCGCCGCTGGGCGAGCGACGCGAGTCGAGGCGGACGGTGGCGGGCATTGGACTTGTTTCCGTTCGCGAAAGGAGATCGAGGTCATTCGTATCGAAGCGCTTCAACTGGGTGGAGCCGGGCGGCGCGGCGTGCTGGAAGCACACTGGCAAGCACGGCGATAGCGACCGAGCCGACCACGATCCAACCGACGGTAAGCGGCTCGACGATCGTGGGAATCTTGAAGAAGTAATAAATCGATGGGTCGAAGACCTTGGTGCCAGTGATCCACTCCAGCAGGTCGCGGACTTCGTTGATGTAAGTTACAAACAACAGGCCGAGTGCCATACCCGCGCCCGCGCCGACGGCGCCAAGCGACAAGCCATAGCCAAGAAAGATGCCCATGATGCCGCCTGCGCGATGCGCCGAGCGATTTGAGGATGCCGATGTCGCGCGTTTTCTCGACCACGATCATGTAGAAGATCGCCAGAATGCCGAAACCGGCGACGGCGATGATGAGGAACAGGAGAATGTTGAGGATGGATTTCTCGAGCGCCACGGCGGTGAGCAACGAGCCTTGCTTGTCCTGCCAGGTGTAGACCCCGTACAGCTCGCCTTTGAAGGCGGCGCGGAGCTTGTCGCGGACTAACTCGCCGTCGGCCTCGTTCTTGAGCTTGATTTGGATCGAGGTAACGTGACCGATGCCAGTCGAGGGCTCGATCATGCCGCGAAGATTCTGCAATGTTTGAATTGGGACGAACACGAATTGCGAGTCGTACTCGCTCATCTTGCTTTCATAGACATCGACGACGGTGAACGTCTCTGATACTCCCTTGGGGGGCGTGCCGGCGGTGGGGACGGTGACTTGCACGTCGTCGCCGGGGATCGCGAGAAAGCGATCGGCCTGCTCGTCGGCGCGATAGGCCGAAATCAGGCCCTTGCCGATGATGATGCCGACGTGTTGATCCTTTGACTCATCGAAGAGCTGTTCTTCGGGCTGCGTCGGCCGCGCGTCGAACGGGTTGCGCGGTTGAACGTCAGCGGATTCGTTTGAATTCATTCCAACGGCTTCGGGAGCGTCGAAGGGCGAAGCCGGCTGGCTCACTTCATCCGCTTGTCGCAGTCGCTGCAATGCCTTTTCATGTTCAAACTTCCGCTTCCCCCAGAGGCGGCGGTACGCCCAGCCGTGCGCTGCATGTCGGGTCGCGGCACGGCGTTGTCGGGCGACTGGTGATCGATCGCGTCGTAGCCGGATTCGCGCAGATTAAATTCGAGCTGCTTGCGGTTCGCTGGATGCTGAAGGTACTTGGCAAAATCGCTCACGCTGGCGTGCGTTTTTTCGTCGATGCCGATCAGCAATATCTGGCGGTTGAATTGGTGCCCGCGAAATTCGTAAGTAAGCATGGCGGGCACGGTGACGACCGGCGTCATGCCTTGATGTGATCGCCGGCGACGCGACGAATCTGCGTCCATGTGATACTCGGCGTCGGGAAAGCCGTTGAGGCCATGACCCTCAAAGATGACGTCGGCGAGAATGCCGTGCATGCGGGCCATCATCTCGTGAGTGAAGCCGGCCATCACGCTGTTGACGACTATCATCGTGGCAACGCCGAGCGTGACGCTGATGATCGAGGCCAGCGCGATCCATCGCGTGCGAAGATAACGCCAACCGAGGAGATACTTATACATGGGGGGCCTTCCGTGGCCTGGTAAAGAATCAGTCCGTTATTGTTCGTGGCGCAACAGGGGGAACAAGATTACGTCGCGGATGGATTGCGAGTTGGTCAACAGCATGACGAGGCGGTCGATGCCGACACCCAACCCGCCAGCGGGGGGCATGCCGTGGCGGAGCGCACGGATGAAGTCGCGGTCCATCTTTGCCATCGAATCTTCTTCCTTCTGACCCTGTAGCTGAGTGCGGAAAAGCTGCTCCTGGAGATCGGGGTCGTTCAGCTCGGTGTAGGCGTTGGCGATCTCCATGCCTTGTATGAATAACTCAAAACGCTCGGCGACGGCCGGATTATCGCGCTTCCGCTTGGTGAGCGGGCAGACGCTGGCCGGGTAATCGAGAACGAAGATCGGACCGGCAAGCTGGTCCTCGACTTTCTCTTCAAAGACCTCGCTTTTAATCACATCAGGATGCTTGCCGGCGGTATCCAAGCCAATCTGATTGGCGAGCTTTTGCACGGCGGCCTGGTCGCTCGGCGAAACGCCGGTATGTTGCTCAAAAAGCTCGTCGTAGGTTTTTCGTGCAAACGACGGCGAGAAGTCGATGGTCGCGTCGCCCCACGGAAGCTGCCTCGCGGCCGGCGAGACGACATCAACGGCGTTGACGATGATTCGCTCGGTGAGGTCCATCATCGTGTGGTAGTCGCCGTACGCCTGGTACAACTCGAGCATGGTGAACTCGGGGTTGTGCCGCGGGCTGATGCCTTCGTTGCGGTAGACGCGGCCAAGCTCGTAGACTTTTTCGACGCCGCCGACCAGCAGGCGCTTGAGATGCAGCTCCAGCGCGATCCGCAGGAAGAGCTTCATGTCGAGCGCGTTGTGGTGCGTCGTAAATGGCTTGGCGGCGGCGCCCCCGGCGATTGCATGCAGTGTCGGCCCTTCGACCTCGACGTAACCTTCGGCGGCCAAAGTGTGGCGGATCGACTGGACAACCTTGGTGCGAGCAAGGAACCGCGGCAGCATGCCCTCGGTGTGGATCAAGTCGAGATACCGCATTCGCTGCCGCAACTCAGGATCTGACAGGCCGTGAAACTTGTCAGGCGGCGGCTCAATGCTCTTGGTCAGGTAATGCAGATCGGCAACGAAGATGGTCAGCTCGCCAGTTTTGGTGTGTCTTAGCTCGCCATCAACGCCGATGATGTCACCCAGGTCGAGGCATTCGACGATCGCCCAGTTTCGCTCGCCGACCTGTTTCTTACCGGCGAGTAGTTGAATGTCGCCTGACCAGTCGCGAATGTTAAGAAAGATTGCACCGCCGGTGCGACGCATCAACACAATTCGGCCGGCGGCGCGGACCTTGGGTCCGTGCTCTTCGGCGTGAACCGAATCGGCCGCCGGTGGATCAACCGCTATTTCCGATTCGCGAGCGCGGATATCAGCGATCTTCGCGTGGCCGTCGAACCGCCCGCCCCAAGGGTCCATCCCCAGCTCCACGAGCTTCCGCAGCTTGTCGCGACGAGCCGACTCAAGCTCGTCGTGCATACTGGTGCCTGCGGGCTGTTCAGGTTTAGTCATCGAAGCGGGCACTTGATACTGCCGGGGGGTGACGCGTGGCGAGGAATATGACACAAACTTTAACGAGGAACTCCAAGGGGACCGACCGGTGCCTTTGCGTGCGTGCGTAAGAGGCCGGGGAAGCCTTGGTATTCCGATGTAGGCGGTGGTCCCGCTTGCTTTTAACTGTAAGAGTCGCAACATTTTAGTGAAAGGTGGACCAGGGTCAACGTCAGCCGGAGGCGGTCGCTCGGAGTGGATCGAACTACGGGCGGGCCGTCGTCGTAAGTCGTTATAGGTCCGCCGCATTGAGCAGAGAGGAACGGCAGGTATGCCATTCGAGCGGAATCATCGTCCCAGCCTGTACTCCGTTGAGCTTCGCACCGGGCGGTGGGAAGAGATGGTGAACTGGTACCGTATGGCATTGGGATTACGCGTGCTGGTACGCGTGGTCGAAGACGGCTATGCCTTAATCGAGGCTGGGGAGACGCGGCTGGCGATCATTTCCCGACCGATGAACGGCGAGCCTAGCCCGCGATGGAGCTTGGGTTTTGAGGTGCACGACGTGGACCGCGTGGCCGACCGGCTGGCGACGGCTGGCAGCAATTTCGCGCAGCCTCGCCGGCATGCCGAGGGTTTTCAGGAGCTATTGACCAACGATCCAGACGGCAATTCGATCCGGCTGTTTGAGTGGCCGGAAAGGGATTAGCGGATGCTGGGTTCGGTGCTGTGACCCAGGCGATAGAATAACGGACGATCCTCTTATTGCGGTCTCAGTGCGGAGTTTCCACCACGGCGCCGGAATGTCTATCGACCAAACGCAAATTCAAGGCGCCGAGGAGCAGCTTCGCTCGCAGGAGCTGAGCCTGCAACGGTGGCGGCCGCCGATCGACGTGCCCGGTTACGAGCCGCGGCGGTTCTTGGGCGCCGGCGCTTACGGGGAAGTTTGGGTGGCGATTGATCGCAACACCGGCCGGCAGGTCGCGATCAAGTTCTATCTGCACCGTGGCGGGTTGGATTGGTCGCTCCTTTCCCGTGAAGTCGAGAAGCTGGCTTTTTTGTCGGCTGATCGTTACGTGGTGCAGTTGCTCGATGTTGGTTGGGACGCCACTCCGCCATATTACGTGATGGAGTACGTCGAGCAGGGGTCGCTGGAAGATCGGATAAAAAACGATGGTCCGCTGCCCGCGGACCAGGCGGTGACGCTGTTTCGCGAGGTATGCGTCGGATTGGTGCATGCACATGGCAAGGGGGTGCTGCACTGCGATCTGAAGCCGGCGAATATTCTGTTGGATCAGGATCGGCGTCCACGAATCGCCGATTTCGGCCAGTCGCGTTTGTCACACGAGCAAACGCCCGCGCTGGGGACGCTGTTCTTCATGGCGCCGGAGCAGGCTGATTTGCAGGCGGCGCCGGATGCGCGTTGGGACGTTTACGCGCTGGGCGCGGTGATGTATTGGATGTTGACTGGGGCGCCTCCCTATCGGCGTGATCGCGAAGTGGCGGCGGCAGACATCGCCGCAATCGAGCAGTCGAGCGGATTGGACGAGCGGCTCTCGCGATATCGAGGGCTGATCGCCAAGGCGCCGGCGCCGAGCGAGCATCGGCGAATGGCCGGTGTTGACCGGCCGCTCGCGGACATTGTCAATCGCTGCCTGGCCGCTGATCCGCGAAAGCGGTTTGCAAATCCACAGGCGGTATTGCATGCGCTGGACGAGCGGCAGCGCCGCCGTGCGCGGCGACCGCTCATTGCTCTGGGAGCATTCGGGCCGGCGGTATTGCTGGGATTGGTGGCGTTGATGGCGTGGCGCTGGTTTTCCGTAACTCTCGATCATTCCAGCAGCGCGTTGACCGAGCGGGCGCTAGAGAGCCTTGGCTTTGCCGCCGACAGCGTGGCCGCGGTTGCGGCCAATGAGCTGGATCGGCGATTTGAGGCGGTTGAACGGATTGCCGACGATGCGGAAATTGTCGGTCGAATGACCGAGGTTCAAAAAAACGCCGAACTGAAGGACACGTTGGCGGCCCTTGCGGATCCCAAGCGGAAGTATCAGGACTTGGAACCGCAACGCGTGAGAATCCGTCGCCCACCTGAATCGGACATGGAGCAAAAGCAAGATCCGCGGTTTGAGGAAATCGCCAACCTGGACTCGCACCTCCGAGATTTGGCGGAGGAACAAGCAGAGCGCTTTGAGGCAGCAAGTTGGTTTGCGACCGACCCGTTGGGCGTACAACTGTTGCGCATGCCTCCCAGCCAGACGACGGGCGAAAACTATTCGTGGCGAACGTACTTTTATGGTGGCGCGACGGATCAGCCGCGCGACTGGCGCCCGACGCCTGATCAGCATGTCGAGCGCACTCGGTTGTCGGCGGTATACCGCAGCGCGTCGAGCCAGGACTGGAGCGTCGCGGTCTCAACACCGGTGATGACGCCCGGACCAGATCGCGAGTTTTTGGGCGTCGTGGCGGTGTCGTTCCGCATCGGCAAGGGCTTCCTGGACTTGCAGAGCAACCGCGATCGATTTGCTGTCTTGATCGACACCCGCGAAGGAGAGCGACAGGGCCTCGTTCTGCAACATCCGCTTTACGATGACTTGGAGGACACCGCGGAGCTGGAGCAGTTTCGTGTGTCGAAGGATCGCGTGTATCCCCGGGTCGAGGCCACGGACGACTATCGCGATGTGTTTGCTTCGCATTCGGCCGGCGAGCCGTTCAACAGACGATGGCTGGCAGCGCAACGGCCGGTGGTGGTGCGAGGACGCGACACGGGTTGGGTCGTGTTGGTCCAAGAGTCGTACGACCACGCGATCGGCGGCGCCGTCGAGGAGCTGCGGTCCGCGTTTCTTTCAACGGGGCTTTTGACTCTGGCAGGCGTTGCGATCGTGATTGGCGCGTTGTGGGCGTTTGTCGTTCGCGGATTGTCCGGCTCGCGCCGGCGACGAGTCGGCGGCGCGAACGGGTCTCAGTCTGCGCAGCCGAATAGCCCGCGGCCAGACAGCGGTGTGAGCAGCAGCACGCCGAGTTGATGCATTTCGTTACGGCGATAGGCGGCTATGGCAGATTTAATTGCCCAGGGACCCGAGGTTCAACACCGCTGGCGACGAACGTTGCCGATGGACAAGCCGATTGTCCTGGGTCGGCAGTCTGCCACCTGGTCGGTGCCGTGGGACGACCGGATTTCACGCGAGCACGTGGAGGTGGCTTGGGGCGGAGATCGCCTAAAGGTGCAGGCACTTTCGGACGCCTCCAATCCAGTCTTCGTGCGCGGGCGCCCGGAAACGACATTCGAGCTTCGTCCCGGTGAGCATTTTGTCGTGGGCAGCACGACGTTCAGCCTTGCGGATGATCACATCAACGTATCGCTGGAGATTCCGCAGCCCGTGCAGGAGCAAGCGTTTAGCGCTCAGTATTTACAGCGGATGCGATTCCACAATGCCGACCAACGGATCGAGAATCTCAGCCGTCTGCCCGAGGTCATTTCCAGCGCGGGGAACGACACCGAGCTGTTTGTCCGGTTGGTAAATGTGCTCTTGTCCGGGGTGACAACGGCGGAAGCAGCGGCGATCGTCGAGGTTTCTTTGGAAGAGTCAGGCGGCGTGCGTATCCTGCATTGGGACCAGCGTCGCATGACGACCACACCTTTCCAGCCAAGCGAACGGTTGATATTAGAGGCGGTTCGGCGCGGCGAAAGCGTTTTGCACGTTTGGAACGTGCGCGGCGACGGGCAGAAATTCACGGAAGCCGAGGGTAGTGATTGGGCTTTTTGCACGCCGGCATCGGGCGACGCGCGCCGTCGTTGGGGACTGTACCTTTCGGGGCGGTTTGCCGGCGAATCGCCGCTCACGCCCGCGCCCTCGGATTCCGCAGATCTTCGGGACGATCTGAAGTTCACGGAGATCGTTGCATCAACATTGACGTCGCTTCGGGAACTGCGCGACCTGGGCCGCCGGCATGCGGGGCTCAGTCAGTTCTTCTCTCCATTGGTCCTCGACGTTCTAGAAGCACAAAACCCGGACGTGGCGCTTGCGCCGCGCGAAACCGAGGTGTCGGTTTTGTTTTGCGATTTGCGTGGCTTCTCGTTGAGGAGCGAAAAGGGTGCGGGGGATTTGCTGGGACTATTGCGCCGCGTGAGCACGGCCCTGGGTGTGATGACCCATCAGATACTTGACCACGGCGGCGTCGTGGGCGATTTTCACGGCGATGCGGCAATGGGCTTTTGGGGCTGGCCAATCGCACAAGCCGATGCCGCCGCCAAGGCGGCGACGGCGGCATTGGAAACCCGACGCGAGTTCACAGCCGCGGCGCGTAGCAACGATGTAACGCTGGCCGACTTTCAGGTCGGGATTGGAATTGCGACGGGTCGCGCCGTGGCCGGCAAGATTGGCACTGCCGATCAGGTCAAGGCGACGGTATTTGGACCCGTCGTGAACCTGGCATCGCGATTGGAGGGAATGACGAAGACGTTTCGGGCCTCGATTCTGCTGGATGAGGCCACGGCGCACGTGGTTCGCGAGATCATTCCCGCGAGCCAGGCGCGCATTCGACGCGTGGCGAGGGTGCGGCCGTTTGGCATGGACGCCGCCGTTAGTGTGAGCGAGCTGCTGCCTCCGCTGGAGGAGTCCCCGCAACTAACCAATCAAGGATTGAGCGATTATGAGGCGGCGCTGGCGGCCTTCGAGTCAGGTGACTGGGTCGATGCCTTTGAGCGGCTACACCGCGTGCCGGCGCGCGACAAGGTTAAGGACTATTTGACGGTGTACATCGCGCAGCACAATCGCACGCCGCCGCGCGGTTGGGATGGAGTGATTACGCTGGCCGATAAATAGGTCCGGTGCTCGTGAATTCGTTGCGGCATTGCGCCGCTCTTGCGTGGCCTGTTTGCGGATTCCCTGCAATACAAAGTAAACTTGGACGGTCGTCGAAGATCGAGGAATCCAGGGATCCAGAGCAATGTTGAAGCATTGGATGTGCGGCCTTGTCGGTGCGTTGGTGATTGCTGTCTCGGCGCTGGCGCACGAGGCCGACGCGCGCGATGAGAAAGCCGCGACCAAGCCCGCGGTGGCAAAGCCGGACCGGGGCGTGTTGCCGGCAGACGCCAACGGCAAGGCGCTTAACCTGGATTTCGAAGCCGGTTCGCTCAAGGACTGGACCGCCGAAGGCGTTGCCTTCAAGGACCAGCCGGTCGAGGGGGATATTCCCAGCGGACCAAATGCGCGTGGCGACAAGCGCGCCCTGCCGCAGGGCAAGTTCTGGATAGGCACGTTCGAGCGGCTGAACGATCCTCCAAAGGGACAACTCACCAGTGTGTCGTTTAAGGTCACGCACCCGTTCGCAACGTTTCTGGTGGGTGGCGGTCGTCACAGCGAGACGCGCGCGGAGATCGTCCGCAAAGACACGAACAAGGTTGTGTTTGCCGCCAGCGGGCGCGACGACGAAACCATGCGCCGCATCGGAATCGACCTGCGCGAGCATGAGGGCAAGGAGATCTTTATCCGCCTGATCGACGAGCACACTGGCGGCTGGGGGCACATCAACTTCGACGACTTCCGGTTTCACGCCGCGATGCCGGAGCTGCCCAAGGAGCCGTCGGTCGCGGTGCCTGATCAGTATCCGTATGCAGGCCTGTCGCCTGAGAAGGCAGCCGAATTGATGACCGTGCCCGAGGGTTTTCAGGTGCGGCTATTCGCAGGCGAGCCGAACGTGCATCAGCCGATCGCAATGGCGATCGACGATCGCGGACGGCTATGGATCGCCGAGGCGTACGAGTACCCGCGGCGTGCGCCGGAGGGCAAGGGGCGCGATCGCATTTTGATCCTTGAAGACGCGGACGGCGATGGCCGATTCGATAAACGCACGACGTTTATCGAAGGACTAAACCTGGTGAGTGGCTTGGAGCTGGGCTTCGGCGGCGTGTGGGTCGGCGCCGCCCCATATTTGTTGTTCATCCCGGACAAAAACCGTGATGACGTGCCCGACGGCGTGCCAATGGTCAACGCGCCGAAACCGGGCGTCGCCTTTCCCAAGGACGTGCCCCCGGGTGCTGAAGTGTTGCTCGACGGCTGGGGCCGGGAAGACACGCACGAGACGCTGAATTCATTCATCTGGGGGCCCGACGGGTGGCTCTATGGTTGTCACGGTGTGTTCACGCACTCGAAAGTCGGGAAGCCGGGCACTCCTGATGACAAGCGCACGAAGATTAACGCCGGGATTTGGCGTTACCATCCAGTGCGGCGTGCGTTCGAGGTGTTTGCCGAGGGGACGAGCAATCCGTGGGGTGTGGACTTCAACGATTACGGCCACGCATTTTGCACGGCTTGTGTGATCCCCCACCTGTATCACGTCATTCAGGGCGGACGGTATCAGCGTCAGGCCGGGCAGCACTTCAACCCGTACACATACGACGACATCAAGACGATCGCCGACCACGTGCATTACCTCGGTCCGAACCCGCACGGCGGCAACAACAAGAGCGACTCGGCCGGCGGCGGCCACGCGCACGCGGGCGCGATGATTTATCTCGCCGGGAAGTGGCCGGAAAAGTATCGCGGGCAGATCTTCATGAATAACATCCACGGCCAGCGGATCAACATGGATATCCTGGAGCCGCGCGGCAGCGGATACGTCGGCAAGCATGGGCCGGACTTTTTGATGACGAACGACCGCTGGTCGCAGATTATCAACCTGCGATACGGTCCGGACGGTGACGTGTACATGATCGATTGGTACGACAAGAACGCGTGCCACCACAACGACGTGAGCGGCCACGATCGGACGAACGGCCGGATCTTCAAGGTGATCTACGGCGAGCCGCAGAAGGTCGAGGTCGATCTTCAAAAGCTGAGCGACTTGGAACTCGCAAAGCTCGTTGAACACAAGAACGACTGGTACGTGCGACATAGCCGCAGGATTTTGCAGGAGCGCGCGGCGGAGCGCACGATTGCCGCTGAAGCAATTGCCCATTTTATTGACGCGGCCGAAACGAATGCCGATCCTACGCGACGAGTACGAGCACTATGGGGAATTGACTGCGCCGCTCCTCAAGATCGAGAGGCGGCCCTATTGCTGGGGAAGATAGTTCGGCAGGATAAGGAAGAACAAATACGAGCTTGGGCGATCCGCAGCATCTACGAATCCCTTACGGTAATTGCACAGCAACACAATGCGACGTGGCACTCGCATCCAATGCTGGAAAAGTCGTTATCGACACCAGTGGAACGCCTCAAAGTCGCATCTCTCGCCCAACGCTTTCCGTCGGTACCGATGTCAGGAGTGTTGCAAAAAATGTTTTCGAAAGCCGAAGACGCAACCGACCACAATTTACCGCTGATGTACTGGTACGCGCTGGAACCGCTGGTCGACGAGCGGCCGGCGCAGGCGCTAGATCTCGCGCTTAACGGCAAGATACCGCTCTTGGTCGCGTTCACCGTCCGCAAGATCGCCAGCGATCGCAAACCGGAGTCAATCGAGTTGCTGATCGATGCACTGAAATTCGTGAAGGGAGACGAGCAGACGGTGGCAATCTTGAGCGGACTATTGGAAGCGATGAAGGGACGGCGAGACGTGGCCGCGCCGGAAAACTGGGCGGCGGCGTTTCAAAAGCTCAAGACGTCGCCAAACGCCGCGATCGTATCGCGTGCCGACGCACTTGCCGCCGCGTTCGGCGATGAAAACGTGCTTACTGCGTTTCGTCAGACGCTTCTGGATTCCAACGCAGTGACTCAAGCGCGCGAGCAAGCGCTTGCGGCGCTTTTGCGGCAGCGCGACAAGAAGCTCCCGCCGATCTTGCGACAACTATTAACTGACGAAGCCGTTCGCGCCGCGGCACTGCGCGGCCTCGCCGCATACGGCGATGCCGAGACACCGCGGGCAATCTTGGCTGTATATCCGCAGCTTTCGGCGGTGGAAAAGCGCGACGCGATCGCGACGCTCGCTTCGCGCGTGCCGTATGCAAAAGCTTTATTGCTCGCGCTGGGCGATAAAAAAATCTCGGCCAGCGACATCTCCGCCGATCTCGCGCGGCAAATCAAGAACCTGGGAAACGAAGAAATCACCGCCCGGCTCACCGAACTCTGGGGCAACGTCGGCGACACGTCGGCCGACGCCAAGGCGGAAATCGCGCTGGACCGCTACGATCAATAGCAGGCCTGACAAGGAACCCGATCCCTCGCACGGCCGTGCGGTATTTGCCAAGACGTGTCAGCAATGCCACACGCTGTTCGGCGAAGGGGGAAAAGTCGGTCCCGATCTGACCGGATCAAACCGCGCGAACCTGGAGTATGTGTTGAGTAACATACTTGACCCCAGCGCCGTGATGGCCAAGGAGTATCAGCCGACAATCGTTACTTTGGTCGATGGACGCGTCATCACCGGCATTATCAAGAAGCATGACAAGAACACCGTCACCGTGCAGACATCGAACGAGACGCTGACGATCGGCCGCGAAGACATTGAGGAAACGACGATCACCACCGTTTCGATGATGCCCGCCGATCTGCTCAAGCAGCATTCCGAGGCCGAAGTTCGGGCATTGATTTCGTATCTGGCCAGTCCCAGGCAGGCGCCGCTTCCTGAACCGGCGCAAGAAGCAGGCGCCCGTTGAAACGATGGAACACCGTCAACAGAAGAACGGCGTGGGATGGACACGGGCAGTCGGCATTCTTGCGGCTTGCTCATTGACGGTCGCGCTTGGCTTCTATCTGGAAAACAAATGGTTGCCGCTTGACGACGTGCCGGTTGAATCCGGCGCTGGCGAACAGGTCGAAGGCCACGGAACCAACGGAGCTGTCTCGGTCGCCCACGGCACGGCCGTAACATTCAATCGCGACGTAGCTCCGATTGTTTTCAAACAGTGTTCGTCGTGTCATCACGCGGGCGAGGCGGTGCCGTTTACCTTGGTCAACTACGGCGATTTCAAAAAGCGCGCCAAACAGATTCTGCAGGTTGTCGAGTCCCGCTACATGCCGCCGTGGATGCCGGCGCTTGGCGTCGTGAAGTTTGCGGGAGAGCGGCGTCTGAGCGATCAAGAGGTCCGCACTATCCGGAATTGGGTGGAGCAGGGGGCCGCTGAGGGGGATGAAAAGGATCGTCCCGATGCGCCGACATTCACCGAGGGCTGGCGGTTGGGAAAGCCCGATCTCATTGCAAGTATGCCGGAGCCATTTTCTGTTCCCGCGGAAGGAAAGGACATTTATCGGAATTTCGTTGTGCCCGTCGGACTGCCCAACGGAAAGTGGGTGAGAGGAGTGGCGATGCGGCCGGGCGGAAAATCGGTCGTACATCACGGGTTTTTGTTTTTGGACTCAAGTGGCGAAACCGGCGAGGAGAAAGACGCCGCCGAGGACGGAGTTGGTTACAGCGGAATGGATCCGGGTAGCGGCGTCGGCAGCCCGGAAGGGCAGTTCGTCGGTTGGCAGCCGGGCAAGCAGGAGTCGATGGGAACAGCGGGATCGGCTTGGTGGATGCCGCGACGATCGGACCTCGTCCTCCAAATGCATATCCGGCCGTCGGGCAAAGAAGAGGCGGTCAAAGGGGAGGTGGGCCTGTATTTCACAGACCAGCCGGCGGAGATACAGCCCTCGATCCTCATGCTGCGGTCGGTGGATATCGACATCCCGGCGGGAGCGAACGATTACGCCGTCGAAAGCAGCTATGTGCTGCCGGTGGATATCGAGGTGACAAGCGTGTTGCCGCACGCCCATTATCTAGGCCGCAAGCTGGCCGCATGGGCGACGCTGCCAGACGGCGAGCGCAAGTGGCTGCTCGTGATCAACGATTGGAATTTCGATTGGCAGGGGGACTATCGCTATGTCGAGCCGGTCAAGCTGCCGCGGGGGTCGCAGATTTCGATGCGCTACGAGTACGACAACTCGGACCGCAATGCGCGCAATCCGCACCGGCCGCCGAAACACGTGACTTATGGGCTCAATTCGTCCGACGAGATGGGCGAATTGTGGTTGCAAGTCGTGACGCGCAATCTGGCCGAGCGACGCGAACTGGAGGCCGACTACCGGCGGACATACGGCTTCGCCGACGCGATCGCTCAAGCGCGAGCGGTGTTGAAAAAAGATCCGGCGAACGCGAACCAGATGGTGACGCTCGGTGTCACGCTGTTGGCCGGCGACGAAGTGGACGAGGCGATCGAGCGATTCAACGAAGCCCTGGCGATTCAACCGGCCGACGCCAAGGCACGGTACCACCTGGGTGTTGCATTTGGGAAGAAAAATGACTTCCCGCTGGCTGTCGAGCAGTGGAAAGAAGCGGTTCGGATCAATCCAAACTACTACCGCGCCCACAACAGCCTCGGCAATTGGTATCTCCGGCGGCAGAACCTGTCCAAGGCGGAAGAGCATTTGCGCGCGGCAGTAATCGCCAACGAGAGCGTGTTGAGCTCGAGAGTGACACTGGCAAAGGTGTATGCGGCCAAAGGGGACTGGGGCAGCGCCGAGGTCGAATTGACAAATGCCGCGGAGATCGATCCGCGGAACGAGCTGATCCAGACGTTGTTGAAGGATGCGCAAGCCAGGGCGGCTGAACAAAAGGAGTAACGAGTGGACCAGCAACTGATCGAACGGTACGCCGCGGGTGCGAATCAATTAGCACCGGCCATCGCCGGCCTATCGCGCGACGAGCTTAACGCGCTCCCTGTTCCCGGGACGTGGAGCATTCAGCAGATCGTGCTGCACATGATGGAGAGCGACCTGATCGCCTCGGACCGGATGAAGCGCGTGATCTCGATGGAGAACCCGCTGTTGATGGGCTACGATGAGACGGCGGCAGCACAAAAGCTGTGCTACGACCAGCTTGATCCGCAGTTGGCGTGTGACGTGTTTGCCAAGAACCGCCTGTTGACGGCGGAGCTGTTGCGGCGCGTGCCGAAGGAGGCCTGGGACAAGAGCGGAATTCACAGCGAGCGCGGAAAGTTGACCTTGCGCAACTTGGTCGCCGACTACGCCGAGCACCTGGAGCATCACCTGAAGTTCATCCGGCAGAAGCGTGAATTGCTCGGTAAGCCGCTGAACTGAGACGCCCTAACAGGCGGCAATTCGCCTCCGGCGAGCGACTATCGCAAGGCCGCCGAGCGCTGCGAACGCGAGCAGCCACGTCCCCGGCTCAGGAATGATGCGATAAACAGCGCCGTTGAATCCCACCATGTATAGCTCGCCGTTGGCGCCCTCGCCGAACGATGCGAGCCGCCCGTTCCAAGTCTGCCCGCCGCCTGACGGTCCAAGTTGTAAGGTGCGTTCAGTGACATCGATCAATGTGTTGCCGCTGCGCTCACCGGTCCAGATGCGGCCGCTAATGAAGTCGCCGAAGATATATTCGCCTTGCAAGCTGAATATGTTGCTTCCGCGATATACATAACCGCCTGTGATCGAGCTGCCGACGCCGTGATCGTATTCGTGGATCGGAAACGTTAGGCCAGTGGTTGGACCAGTTTCCAGTCCCGTAAACCGCGTGCCTTCGTACACGCGCCAGCCATAATTCTGACCGCCGGGTGTGCCGCCTGCCTGGAAGTTGATTTCCTCCCGCTGACTTTCGCCGACGTCGGCGATATACAGGTCGCCTGTGGCGCGGTCGAAACTATCTCGCCACGGGTTTCGCAGCCCATAAGCATAGATCTCCGGACGGCCGCCAACGCCGCCGGGAAATGCATTGTCGGCTGGATTCGTGTAACCGGTGTCGCCAGAAACATCGATGCGGAGCATCTTGCCTAGCAGCACGTTGGTGTTCTGCGCATTGCGCATCTGGTCGGGATTGAAGCCGTTATCGCCGACGGCGATATAGAGTTGATTGCCGCCGCCGGGACGAAAGCCCATCCAGCCGCCGTTATGATTGTTCGCGCCAGGATTGCGGTCGATCGTCAGTATCGTTTGACCGCTCGCGGCATTCGCGGTGTTCGATGTGAGTGGGTTGCCGTTGGCCGTATATCGCGAAACGATGACGTCGCCGCGACTGGGATCGGTTAAACCGGCTTTGGTGTGATAAGTATAAAGCCGCCCATTGGTGGCGAAGTTGGGATCGAATGCCAGTCCCAATAGTCCGCGTTCGCCGTCTACTGCCGCCGGTATGGACAGGTACGGTGTCGGCAGCAGTGTGTTGGTCGTGAGATCAAAAACCCGGATATTACCCACGCCGTCACCGCTGTTGCCTCCCTTTTCCAGGATGAACAGCCGGTTGGTGTCGCCCGCCGGCGCGGTGAGATACAGCGGATTGCTAAGTCCGCTGGTGACGACGGCCTGGGCGCGTAACGTCTGGCCGTTGGCGATCGATGGGGCAGTGAGCGCGGCGACTAAACAGACCGCGATCAATCCGAGCAGTCGGGCACGCATGGGCGAATGCCTCCTCCCAAGGTGAGTGCGCAAAGTTGCTCTGTCTGGTTGTTCCTGCCCAAGTCGCCCGATCGGTGGCCCGCGGGGCGCCGCATTTTAGCGGTGTTTTGTTGTCCGGAGCAAGGAAATGGCACATCGTGGCGCAGAACAAAATCGATTTTTGGTGGCACTTTTCGTTAGTTAGGAGCGGATTGAAGGGGGGTTTTTCACGCAAAGGCGCAAGGACGCAAAGGCTGTCAGCGGTCAGCGATCAGCAGGCGAATTGTTCCCCAGTGACGCGCTAACGGGGGCCCCAGGGTTATGGGGAACAAATGGCGGTCTCGGCGGGCGGTGCGAACCGCGCAACTTCCGAGGCGATTGGATGTTGCGACTTTTGGGTTCGTTGTTCATGGGGTGAATTATCAACCTGGCGAGACTCATGAGCGGGGAAAACTGTTGGACGGTGTCGAGGGAAGTTGCGAGACATGTACGGGAGAGACATAGTATACATATAACACCGACATGTCAAGTGGGTGGCGGACACAAAAAAGTGGGGGATTGGGGGATGGGTCGGGGATGAGGGGATGCAGACAAGGAGACCGGGAGACACGGGGACCGGGAGACTAGGAGATCGGAAGTGCGAAGTGCGGAGTGGAGCCAGTTGGAAGGGGCAACCGACGGCCGGGATTCGGTTAAAATGGCGGTATGGACGAGAACCCGTATAGAGCGCCGCAGGTTGAGTTGCTTGCGCTGCCTGCCAGCCAATGGCCCGGCGTGCTGAAAAGGCTAAAGACAGTAGGGTTCTACGTCCTACTCGTGAGCGCCGCCGTTAACTCTGTGGGCCTGCTGTATCTGGTCTATCGAACCTGGTTCTGATGCGTTTGGTCGCCATTCCGCCAACACACTGTTAGGACACTGCCCGGGCGGGGGTCGAGTGGAGGGTCAGTCGGTCGAGGTGTTATGCTCTGCGGTTTGGGGATGGACGAGAAGGCAGCGGCCCGTGTTCATGCCCCTCGGCCCGCCCGCTACAATACCTGCATGGACGAGAAGCGACGGAGATTCCAGATCACTATTGCCGGACTACTCCAGGCGACACTATTTGTCGGCCTGTGCGCGGGAAAGATATTGGCAAATCCTTATCCCGATCCGCCGAGTGAGCTAGCGACGGCCCCTTTGTTTGTCTTGACGTTTTGCTTCGGAGGGGCCGCAATAGGCGCATTGCTCGGGAATGTTGGGCGCGGGGTGCTTGTTGGATTCGCTCTGTCGTGTTTGTACGTGCTTTACGGTTTGACGCTCGGTCGTCCTTATGACTGCTGATGGACGAGAACCCGTACGAAGCGCCGCAGACACGCCGCTGGTTTCGCTTTAGTCTGCGCCGATTGCTGGTCGCAATTGGCGTCATTGGCGCGCTAATGGGAGCCGCATTGGCTGTAAAGCGAAGCGTCGAGGCTGAACGCCGTTTGCGCGAGAATTGGCAACAGCTCGCGATCGGAATGACTTATGCCGAAGTCCGGCAGTTGATCGGCAGGTGGGATCACCAAGGCGGATCAGACACGGATTATCGGTGTGGCTATGAACTTTCCGACGGACAATGGCTTTGGGTCCACTTCGACGACCATCGCGTCGACAGTTTCATGACGAGCAACGTGGGACCGCCGGATTAAGCCTGATGGACGAGAACCCGTATGAAGCGCCGCAGGTGGGAATGAATTACGAATTACAGATTACGAGACGAAAGCGGCAGCGGCAAGGGCGGAGCGGAGATCAGTCGTGCCTACGGCACTCGGAGGGCCTGTAGCGCAACATTGCGCCCAGCATTAAAATGCTGGGCTATTTTCAAGTGTCCCTACGGGACATTGGTTCCGGCGGTCTTCGACCGCCCGGCTAATGTCTGTGACGCCTTCGGCGTCGGGGGAGGCAATGCTCATCTCGGCGCGCCGGGATGGCAACAAAGGAAGCCCGGCGTGGGTGGATTGCCGTTCGGTAAGCAAGGTCACGCTCAGCAGGCGTGAGGTACTGGCTCAGCGGGAGCTTCGCCCTCCCGAATTACAGTTTGGGGAGCGGACGAAGGTGAGATTGAGAACAGCGAAGGCCAGGGATTCGCATTGCGTCGTGGCGAGAAAAGCTAGATAAATGCCTGCTCGGCGGCTGACAGGAAAGCGCGGCGGGCAGGCAAGCGGGTTGCGCTGACGCCGGGCGCCGAGATTTCCAAGGAGGGTGTTATGCGAATCGTCGGATTGGGGTTCATTGCACTATTTATTCTGGTTGGCGCCGCTCGGGCGGATGACAGCGCGGCCGCGCGGGACGACAGCGCGGCTGCGCGGGCGATTGTTGACGAGGCCATCCGCGCTCACGGGGGCGAGGCCGCGCTGGCCAAGTGGCCGGTCGTTACGGTGAAGACCGAGGGGATTTTCCACGGCCACGAACGGACGCAGGTGTATTTTTTCAAGGAGGAGACAACGACTCACGGGGCGGAGCAGTTTCGCACGGTCCTCGACGGGGAGCTGAACGAGCAGAAGTTCCGGGTGGTCAACGTGCTGGATGGCAAACGGGGGTGGATCAAACCCGCGGGCGCATCGGAGCGAGACGTGCGCGATTGCACGCCGGCCCAGCTTCGTGAGTTGCAGGAGGGAGCATACGCCACGTGGGTCGCAACGCTAGTGCCGCTGAAAGCACAAGATTTCACACTGGCGCTGGCGGGCGAGGAAAAGATTCACGACTGGCCGGCGATCGGAGTGCGGGTGTCGAGTCGGGGGCGCCGCGACGTGACCTTGTTCTTCGACAAGAAAACCCAACTGCTGGTCAAGACCGAGACGCGGGGGACGGCGGGCACCGGCGTGGAAGGGAAGGTGGAAACGTTCCTGAGGTTGCACAAAGGGTATTACGGCGTTTTGCGGCCGACGATGTGGATGGTAAAACTCGATGGCCGGTATCTTTTTTCCCATTGGGTTCTCGACTATCGAGTGGCGGAAAAGCCGGAGGCCGGCACGTTCAGCAAGCCGTGAGCGGCGGGGCACGGTGGGGAAGCTGAGGCGCGGGGCCGGCTGATACGTCGGCCCACAAACAGGTAATGGAGTGCAAGGCGCGGAACCGCCTGCATCTCAGGTGGCAAATCGGCGGCTATAAGTGGTAGGGGGAAACTTTCTACAAGCACGTTAGGCAAGGAGGCCCGCACATGCGATTGATCGCTTTTTCAGGAGTGGCGTTTGTTCTGGTTGCCGCAGGCTGCACTCAACAGCCGGCCAGTAACCAGGGAGCAAGTTTGGACGGGGACTGGAAGGTAGTCGCCATTCGAGGTGACGGGATTGTCGCCACACCCACCGAGCTTGAAGGCATGCGTTGGAAGGTAACACACGACGAGATTGTCGGTTCGATGCCGGACGGTTCATCTGGCAAGATGTCGTTCATGGTCGATCAGTCAGCAACTCCCAATCAGATTGATATCACCGCCATCGACGGCAATCGCAAAGGTGAAACTGACGTGGGCATTTACTCACTGGAAGGTCAGCGATTACGCATCTGTTTGGCTGAGGTAGGCAAAGCCCGCCCCGATCAATTTCAAGCCGGCCCGGCATCCTGGGTGATGGAACTGGAGAAGTTTCGTCGGTAGTTGCCACACGCGTTTGGCTCGTCACGACGGCCAGCGAGATCAGGTCGCCGCCTAACAAGGCGCTGCAGTTGAGCTGGCCGGCCGTACGGCCGTTTTGGCGTTGCTCTCTCTCGCGCGTATTATATTGGCGATTAATTCCGCTCGCTTGGGGGCGAGCAATCGAGCTCTGGCGTTCGGCATCATGAGTCCCACACCCAATCTCAATGAGTACGCCAACGCCGAGCACGCGCTACAATACCTTGCGCGCGGACAAGATTCCGCATCGCACCGAGGGCGAGAGTGTCTTGCTCGACTTTATTCCGAAGTCGGCTCGGCGAGTGCTCGATCTGGGAACCGGAGACGGCCGCCTGTTGGCGCTGGTTCTTCTGGACCGGCCCGGTGCAAATGGGATTGGGACCGACTTTTCGCCGACCATGCTCAAGGCA
Source organism: Pirellulales bacterium (assembly GCA_963829655.1). GTDB lineage: Bacteria > Planctomycetota > Planctomycetia > Pirellulales > JALHPA01 > JBBDYH01. The sequence goes on along the minus strand of CAWHJG010000002.1, from coordinate 398,996 downwards.
GCCCGCGAAAGGTTTCAAGGTGACAAGAACATCCAAGTGATTGAGCACAATCTTGACGAGCCGCTGCCGGATCTGGGCCGCTTTGATGCGGTCGTTTCGAGTTTTGCGATTCATCATTGCACAGACGAGCGGAAGCGGGCTCTTTACTCCGAGATCCACACCGCGCTCGAACCGGGCGGCATCTTCTGCAACCTGGAGCATGTGGCATCGGCGACCGCAAATCTGCATAGGCGATTTCTTGCGCACTTGGCATCACCGAGGCCGACGAAGACCCATCGAACAAGCTGGCCAGTGTCGAGGCCCAATTGGATTGGCTGCGGGAGATTGGTTTTGAGGACGTGGACTGTTACTGGAAGTGGCTGGAGCTTGCGCTTTTTGGCGGCACGAAGGCGAAATGATAATCGCCTCGCGGGAGCAATACAATGGACGACGACGTCGAGCAAATGTTACGCGAGCAACTGGTCGCCGAGGTAAAGCGACTGCGACAGGGAATCCGTCAGCACCGAGACAGCACGGGACATGAACTCTGCTGGCACCACCCTGACTTGTGGGCGCTCTTGCCGGAGGAAACTGACCCTTTGCCCGCGGTGCCGGATTGGCCACAGTTCTTGCGAGGGTGCATACGATATCGGCAGTCGCTCGATGAGCAAGGGCCGCATGCCCCGCGGACATCGGAGTCGTTTGAGGGGTGAGCGTGTTGCGCCGAACTTGGTGCACGAGACCGGGGAGCCAGAAGCGTGGACTTCGATCGGATCCGCCATGCCTGGATGCTGTTGCGGCCCGACTTTGGTTGGGCGTGGAACTTGTTCCTTGCAGCGGTGCCGCTTCTCTTGGCGCTCGTGCTGTTCCGCTGGTCGAAGCGCCGCAACATTCTTTGGTGGTTTGGCCTATGCCTTTTTGTTCTCTTCCTGCCGAATGCGGCCTACATGCTCACGGACGTGCTTCACCTGGTGCGCCAAATCCGCCGCGAGCCGCATCTGCCGTTGTGGACGGTGTGCCTGATCGTCATACCCGAGTACGCGGCGATCATGCTATTTGGCGTCGAATCGCATGTGCTTTCGTTGATCTTGGCGGGGAACTATCTACGGCGGAACAACGGGAATCGTTGGGTGATTCCCGTCGAGCTAGTGCTGAATTTACTGTGCTCGTTTGGCATCTATTTGGGCCGTTTTCAACGGCTGAATAGTTGGGACATAGCAACTGCACCAGAGAAACACGCGATTGAGATCTTGGAAGACCTTGCGAACCAATTCGCAGTCGCAGTGACGCTGGTCGGTTTCGTCGGCCTCACGCTGATCTACTATGCGTTCAAGTTCGTCAATGTCGCAGTCATTGAGTATGTTGAGCGCCGCCGGACAAAAGCCGATACACGAGAAGGTCACGCCCGGCAGGCGTGACCTACTTCATCGGGAGCGGCATGTCGTGGTGCAGGGCGCGGAGGCGTTTGACGCGGGCGGAGTCAAAACAAGCCCGAATACGTCTGTCGATCTCGGCAATGAGCTGCTCGTCGTCCATGAGCGCGCTGTCGGCCGTCGAGAGCGGCGGGCCGAACTCGACATAGATCGAGCCGGTGAGCGTTGGTAGCGGCGTGCCGCGGGGCCAGGCTTCATGCGCGCCGACGATCGCCACCGGCACCAGCGGCACGCGGCAGCGGCGAGCCAGCGCTGCAAAACCCGGCATGAGCGGCATCATCTCCGCGTTCCACGAGCGCGAGCCCTCGGGAAAGAGGAGCACGCCTTCGCCCCCCTTGAGCCGCTTGAGCGTTTCTTTGAAACCGGACAGGCCGATGCCTTCCTGGTCGATCGGGATAGCGTCGAGCCCGCCGATGAGCAGGTTGAGGGGCCATTTGAATAGTGTCTTGCGAGCGACATAGTTGAGTCGCCGCTGGCAGAGCGATCCGATCGTGGGGGGGTCGAAGTGGCTTTGATGGTTACCGAGGACGAGCGTGCCGCCGGTGCGCGGGACATGGTACTCGCCGAACACGCGCACGCGGTAAAAGATCAGCAACAGGTAACGAGTAAACCACCACCAGAAGCGGTAAAACAGGCGCTGGCCGAGTGTGCGTGGAGGCATGGTTGTCAAATCAGAATGACGAAGTCCGAATGACGAACGGAGCAGACCGCATGGTGGCGATAATTTGGCGGGATTGTGCGGGCGGTGCAATGGCGGATGGAGAATGAGTTACCGCGGGGAAGGTTAGGTCACTGACTGCGAGGCGAGAGGTAGAGCGAGTTTTTCCGTAACTTGCTGGCGGGCAGACGGTTAGGGACAGACGCCGCACCCGCAGGTGGTGCCGACGCCTGCGATTTTTGAGAATTTCGAGAACTGGCGTGAACCAGGCGGTCGATCAAGCGTCTTAGCAATGTCGGGCCGAAAGGTTCGGCCTCGGGGATTGTAGTGTTAGCGGGGTTGTACTGCCTGGCGCTTTGCAAGTGCCTGCGGCCAATCGCCACCGTTGACACTCCCGTGCGTTTATGACACTGTTTAGATGACACGCGCGCCGTACGGAGCGGCGCCAAATCTGTTTCTGTTCTCTCCAGAAGCGCCACGCGCAGGAGCGAGCCATGCGTACGTTCAACTTTGCCGCCACGATTCGCCGCGTTTTTGCGATCCGCAATAACGTCGCCGCCATCGTAACGGGCAAGCGTGCCAGCTCGCATAAACATAGCGCGTGGCATGCCAGCCTCAGTTACAGACTGTGGCTGGCGATTATGCGCTTTGCGCAGCGCCCTTGCGCTGGCGCGGTATGTCTCGACGCGGATCTCATGCCACTCGGCATGGGACTTTCGCGAACGCGACTGCAACCGTGCTCAGTGGCAACGCAGCGCGTCTGCGAGGAATCCGTCGAACGAAGCTGATCGTACTGGCCCGCGCGGGCCAATCAGCATTCGAAAGTTCGACGGAGGCCGGCCCTGAGCGGTGAAGGTCCGATTTACGGACATTTTCTTCGCGCTTCGGTCCGGCAGCCCGGTTTCGCCGTTTACTCGGCACCTGCGGCTTCCGCCTCTTACGGGTTTGGGAGAGAACCATGGCTACGGTGTGTGAGACAGAAGCGACAGCAGCTTACGCCGGCAACTCGGAGCTGATCTCGCTGGTGTGCGCCGCGCAGTTGGGCGACCGCGAGGCGTTTGGCGAGCTGGTCGAGCGGTTCGAACGGACGATCTACGCGATCGCATACCGGCGGCTGTCCAACCACGCCGAGGCGCAGGAGCTGGTCCAGGAAGTGTTCGTGCAGGCGCTGGAGAAGCTTGACCAGCTCCGGCAGCCGGAATGCTTTGCGGGATGGCTGCGATCGATCGCCGCGCGGATGAGCATCAACCGCGCGGTGCGGCGCGGGCCGGTTTTCGCCAGCGAGCCAGAGGCGTTTGAGGCTACGTGCGTGGAAAGCAAGACCCCGCTGGTGGAGGTGCTCAAGAGCGAAACGCGGCGCGCTGTTCGGGCGGGCTTGAAGCAGCTTGGAACGCTCGACCGGCAGACGCTCGAGGCATTTTACGTTCGCGGCCGGTCGCTGATCGAGATGAGCGACGAGTTCGATGCGCCGATCGGCACGATCAAGCGGCGTCTGCACGTGGCGCGAAAGCGACTGGCGGCCGAGCTGTCGGAGTATGCGCCGGCGTAAGACGGGCGTCGCAATGATTGATGAGAAAATCTTGGAGCCGCGGTCATGAAGACGATCGCGGTTTTTTTTTTTGCGCGGTAGAGGAAATCACTGTTGCCGCGTCTCACGAGCTTGCGTGGCGGCCGCCATTGCCAGCGCTGCCCAACCCATAATCAGCAGTACGCCGCCGATGGGGACGATGGCGCCGAGCGTGCGTACCTGCGTGAAGACCAGCGCATACAAAACACCGGAGAAGCCGAGCGTACCGAGCACGAAACACCAGCCGGCGATGGTCAACCAACGCTCGCTTCGTCGCTGGGCCAGCACGCCGACGAGAACCAGCGCGAGTGCATGGTACATCTGGTACCGCACGGCGGTCTCGAAATTCGCCGCCTGGCCCGTTTCCGTGAGATAGTCGTCGAGCCCATGGGCCCCAAACGCGCCGAGAACAACGCCCAGCCCGCCGAGAGCCGCGCCCGCGATCAACCATCGACTTGCGTTCATGACCTGCATTCTAGCCGGCGGCCGTTAAATAAAAAAAGCCGCCGACGGCTGCGGGGGGAGGACAGCCGAGGGCGGCGACGTCACCTCGAGAGGTGAACGTGTTCGAGCTACGGCGCCGGAGTGCCGATCAGTTTTTCTTCTTCCTCTTCCTGGATGATGATCCGCGGAGTGACCATCAACATCAGGCTAGTTGTGGTTCGGCCAATTCCCACATTCTTGAACAACCGGCTGATGTAGGGAATCTTGCTGAGAATGGGGATCCCGCGTTCAATGCGCTGTTCTTGCATACGCTTGATACCACCCAAGAGCACGGTTCCACCGTCGGGCACGCTGACCGTCGTGGTCACCGTGACGAAGGAGAACGTCGGCAACTGGACCGTTGTTCCTTCCTCGGAGACCTCGGTGTCATTTTCCTTGCTGTTCTCGTCTTCGTCGTCGCCCTTCTTTTTCGCCGTCGAGCTGCTTGTGTTCCTGGTTGTTTTGCTGCCGGTGAACGTGAATTCCTCCACGTCGCCGATCGTGCTGAAGAACGGCACGATCGTCAAACGAACGAAGCGGCGATCGCTGCTTACGACCGCCTGCACCGTGAGCTGCGTCCCCTCGCTGAGCACGACGATCACCGGCTGTTGTGCCGCGGCGAAGTCGCCCACGACCGGAATGATGCTGGTTACGAACGGTCGCTGCGATGTATCGCTGATGAACGCCTGCTGGCCGTTGAACAGCGTGACCTTCGGCGCTTGCAGAATGTTGTTGCGCGTGTCGCCTTGGGCGGCCTGGATCACGAAGAATGCTTCGATGTCGCTGAGGATCGCGAACCCAAACGTACCCGCGTTGGCGGGGTCAAATCCCAAGCCGGGAATATTGGGCGCGGTCGCCTGAAAGCTGCCCTGTCGGAATTGGAGATCGAGGTTCGCGGTCGGCGTCAGCGGAATAGCGGGATCGAGGCCGATCACGGCGCTCGGTCCCTGGTCGCTATTGATCGGCACGAACGGGCCGGTGAAGTTGTCGTCGATGTTGAAGTCAAAATCCATGCCGATCCGCTCGAAGAAGTTGTCGCTGAGATTGATGAAGCGGACCTCGATCGTCACCTGCAGGTCTTGCAGGCGTCGAAGCTGCTGCAACAGATCGGCAATCTGCTCGTGGACTTCCTGCGTCTGGCTGACGACCAACGTCAAGTTGGTTTCAAATGGCTGGATCGAACCGGGGCCGCCGACCGTGTCCCACGTTTGCGGGGCGATCGTGGCAGTGATCAAGTCAATCAGCGGATCGAAGTCGGCCTGCGAGCCGCCGCCCAGCCCGCCCGGACCCCCGAACGGAATGTGCTGCGGAACGCCGGTCGCCGGCGGCGTGTTGGGCCGATCGAAGAACTGAGCTTGCGCCACCGGGTTGACCGGCGTGGTTGGCCGGCCGGCATCGGCGACGACGACTGTCGGCGCGCCGCCTACCCCGAATCCCATCGAGCCGCCGTAACCCGCGCGGCGAAACCCTTGCTCGAGCGCGGCGTTGATGCCTTCGCGTCCGTCCGGCACAAAGTTTGGAATCGGAATGATCAAATCGGCGACGGGATAGCTCTTGGTGTAGACCTTGCCGGCGGTGAGCTCGGAGCTGGTAACCTTGAGCACGTCGTTGGTGATCACGTAGTTCATCCGCAACGGCTCGAGGATCAACAACAGCGCGCTTTTCAGCGAGACTTCGTTCGACAAATTGATCGAAACCGGCGAGTCGGTTGTCACGCCTTCTGCCGCCATTCCTTGCGGGTCGAGGTAAATGCTGATGTTCGCCAACTTGGCGAGGTCGCCAAGCACCTCGGACAACGGGCGCTGGTTGTACTTCAGCAGCACCTGCGTCTTGAGGGCCGCTTCAATCTGGTGTTCGCGCGGCGTTCGCAGCGAATTGCCCGTGGCCTCCAATTCCTCGCGGCGCTTGGTGAGATCATTCCAGTCGCTGATGCGCGGCATTTGGTAGTCCAGGGCCGACGCCACTGAAGACTCTTCCACCGCATTGAGCGAGGCGATAAAGCCGTCCTCTTTCCGCTCGAAAATGTCCCGCTGCGCCGCGACTCGATGCAGCACTTTCGACATCCGCATCAGGTTCACGACGACCGGGTTTTCCGGATCCATCTCGCGGGCCTTCTTGGCGACGACTTCCGCCTCGGCGTACCGCTGCTCATCAACCAGGCGATTGAATTCCTCGACCAGCGCGGCGAGCTTCTCATCGACTTCAATCCGCTTTTCCTGCTTCTTTTGAACCGCGGTCTCTACCGCCTGGTTTTGCTCGTTCAGATCGATCTGGGCGGCGTTCTGGCTAATGAACTGCTGCGCTTCGGCGATGCTTCGTTCGAGGTTGGCCATCATGCCGCGGCGAGCGTTTTCATCCAACTGCGGGACAATCTCCACGTTGTGCCGCATCGTCTGAAGCATTTCGAGCCTTCTTCGGCTCGGCAGCAAGCATCGCCTTGGCCTGAGTCTGCGTCTTTGAAACGTCGGCGGCCACCTGGCGGACAAGCACTTGTTGATTGGCCGAGGCGCCTTCCAGGTAATTGCCGGGGCCGGGGGTTGGGCGCGGCCCCGCGACTGGTTGCGAGAGCATCTGGAGGTGCATCTCCAGCCGATTCACCGTGGCTGGATCCAGCTCGCTGCGGAGTTGATAGGCCTGCCGGAAATACTCCTGCGCCTTGCGATGGTCCTTGCTCTGCGCCGCTTGTAGACCTTGTTGGAACAGCCGCATGGCCGCGCTGGTGTTTTCAGTAGCGCCGGGTGTTGCCTTTTCACTCGGTATTTCTTCGGGACTGCGCGGGCCATTGTTTCGATTCGCGGCCTGAGCCAATGTCTGCAGACTAGGACCGGCGACCTCATTGACGCGCACGGGGATGTTCCGCGACGTATCGCTGTTCGGGTCATAGACCGAGCGGACAACGCCGCCCTGCGCCGGTGCGTTTGGTCCGCCGGCTTGAACCACACCGCGCCCTGGGGCAACTGGGCCGCGCGTGCGCCCTGCATGATGTCGAGCATCACCAAACCGGGACGCTCGTCGCCCGGACCGAAGGCGCTATCCGGGACGCCAATCCGCTGGGCCTCATTTGCCAATCGCTGTGCGCCGTCCAGGTCACCACGGACCAGGGCGGAGCGCGCCTGTCGCGAAAGTTCCACTGCGCGGTCTTTCGCGGCCGCGGGCGGCTGCGGCTTTGCATTTGCGACAGCGTTTGAGCTTGCCGGCGGCTGAGTTTCTGACCGCGGACGGAATGAAATCGATGCTTCGCCGGGCGCGGCGCCGGGCTGCCCGGGTTTACAGCATTTCCTTGCGCTGGGCTGAGCATTCGCGGACCAAGTTGCGCGGCACTCGGCCACGTCGATTGTGCCGCGGCGGGGCCTTGCGCGGCGCCATAGGCCGATCCAGCCGTTCCGCTCGGTCTGTTGTTCGAATCTTCGCGCTCTGTTGCCAGGCGGATCGATGCGCTGCCGTAAGCCGAGCCGCGCTGGGCTTCCGATTCGTTTAGCGGCGAGCTCGCGACAGGCTGCGGCTGCGCCTCAGTCTCTTTTGCGCCGCTTTTTGACTCGCCATTGGTCGCATCGCGGCGCGCGGAAAACGGATCCTTGGGCGGTTCCTTGGAGCCCAACAGGCCAAAGCCCGAGCGGCTCGGGGCGGTGCGCGCGGCGAGCTTCTTCTTCAGATCCTCGCGAGCCTTTTTCGGCGTATCACCGAGGTAAAACGTGTTGTACTGCGGATTGAGCTTTTCGGCCTTGCCGATCAGCGTGTCGGCCTGCTCCAGGTTCCCCGAATCGATTTCTTTTCGGGCCTGCTTCAGCAAGTCGTCGGCTTGTTTGTTCGCCGATTGCGATTGGCCCACGGTGGCAGCGGTAAGGACCGCATGAAGCGCGATCGACTGCGATCCGGCATGGGCGGCCGCCGAATGGCCCGCGGCCAACAACGCCAAGCCTCCAAGCAGGGATTTGGCTGTGGTATTCAACCCAGTTCTCCTTCTAGGACCGCAGTGAACGTGGTTCGTGATCATGTTGATTTGATTGAGGAGGCATACGCCCCCGTCGCCGTGGCGCAATCGGACTGATCCAAGTGGATTTGTACGCAACTCGATCGAACGCCAAGTCGCATGAGTCACCGCTTGAAAGGGCGACGGTAGACGCATTGCCCCTAGCGGCCGGAAAGACGAGAAGCCGCGGGCAGCATGAATCGATTGTCCGTCACTCGCTCAAGCGATCCGCCGATTCCGCGCAGGAACCGACAGACTCTCTCTAGGAATTCCCAGATGAGGGCGGGATAGATACTGGTCGGAAAAGAACGGGTCAAGGCCAGTTACAAAAACAGCGGAGAAAAACCCGGAGAAATGAAGCGGCGCGACCGGGGAGATTTGTGCTAGCGGTGCAGCCGATTCAACGTTTGTCCGAGCCAAGGGCCATTCGGAAGGTTACGAATGGCCGCGGATTGTTTGGTACCGGCGCGATGCTACTCACCGTTCAGGCCGCTTGGGACGTCCTCGATCCATGGTCGCTCCGTCGATTGTCTCGCCGCCGCCAAAGAGGGTCTCGGCCTCACCCGCGGCCGCCGGCGGCGCGGCGCTATACCGCTTGTCGTAGTCGCGCGCGGTGGGGCCATCGGTCGCCTCGTTGGTAGTAAACATGCGGCCTTCGGCGTCGATAAACAGAAGCTCCGCAGGCTGCACGACGGCTTTGCCGCGCGTGCCGGGAATTGGTTCGCCGCCGCGAATATCGGCCAGGAAAGGAATCCCACCTTCGGTCGGCTCATAGTGGAACTGGAACTCCGCGATTTCCTCGCCCGCGTCCTGGTAAGGATTAAAATGATCCTTCACGGCGTTGACAAAATCGGCGATATCACCGCGTCGGATCTCGAAGTCGTGGGCAACTTCGGCGCCCAGCTTGCGATCCCATACGTGGAATTGGAACTTTCCTTTCGTGTCGATCAGGTCGAGGGCAGACCCGCGGCCGCCAGCTTTCAGACCATATGCCAGCAGTTCCTTCTCGCGCGGGATGGTGACAGTCTCGGTCGTCTCAGCCCAATCGGTCCATCGCGTTTCCTCATTTCGCGACGCGGGATTCTCCAACAATGCCGCAGGCAGGTCGTAATTGGGATTCGCCAGCTCAAGCCGCACGCGGTAGCGATAGGTCTTTCCCGGCAGCACTCCCGGCTTCGTTGAATCCGTGGCTTGGGTATCGGTGAAGCGGAACAGGTAGTACGGCGTGGCGGCCACCTGCTCTGGCGTAGCGGCTGCTACATCCTCAACGACTTCGCCTTCGCGGCCGGCGCGTCTTGCTCCGCCATCCGTGTCTATCGATTCGCCGCCGGCGCCCACTGAACGGCGAAATCGGTTTACGGGTCCAAAATTACCACCGTCAATTCGCAAATCCGCGGCGGTCGTCTTGTCTTGATGAAACAACAGCGGAATCGACGGGTGCGTGACGGAGCGCCGCCAGTCACGCACGGCTGCCGGAAGCATTGGAAACGTCATGGATTCTTGCAGATAGAACGGAACAACGTTCTCAGGCAACGGCGGTACGGCGAGGCGGCGCTCGTCGTTCATCAGTGCCTCAACATCTACTTTCTCCCACTTGCCATCGGCCCCGGCGGCAACATTCTGGCGTTCGACTTCAAACGTTTGGTACGTCGGATTGTCGAATTGCGAACTCTGCTCGAGCGGACCGGCTTCATCCAGCGCGGCACGGTAGGCCTTGAACTGGTCGCCGAAGGGAATCCGCCCCGTCAGGACCACGGCGAATCGCGTCTCGCCAACGGCGCTTCCCGCGTTCATCTGCGGCCCGGGCGCTGGCCGGGGATGGCAGCCGCCGCCGAGTATGATGTGGCGTCAGGGTTGGTGGATTGATCGGCATAGCTTGGCGACTCGCGATCCATGTTGGCGCCGGGCTCACGCTGATTTGGATAAGCAGGCGCCGCCTGGCCCGGATACGATGGCCCGCGGGCGCCGCGCTTTTGCTTGCGCTGATCCGGATAGCCGGCGTCGGCGTTGGCTCGTAAGGCTTGCTTGACGCGCTTCTTTTCACCTTCTTTCGCGGCGGCTTTCGCCTTTTTGCGAAGTTCTTCTTCCTTCTGCTTGGCGGCAGCGGCCGCAGCGGCTTGAGCCGTCGCGCCTGGGATCACGGGAACGGAAATGATCGTTGCCGTCGCGCGAAGATCGGCCACCGGGTATAGCTTCGCCTCTCGGCGACTTAATGACCTCCGGTTCGATATTCTCGTTGAGAACCTGCGGATACTTGTACTGCGTTGCATCGGCGGCGGTGCTGATGACCGGCGGAAGTGGTGGAACGGGTTCGATCTCTGGCGTTCCCTGGTCGATCTTTTGTTCGGCCGACGTTCGAATGCTCGCCAATTGTTCCGGGCTCTTCGAGCTTTCGATCGGTTTCAGTCGAAACGCCGACCAGAAAAAAGCGCCAACAATACGACAGTGACGCTGAGGATGATTTTCTCGGCATGCTCAATCAATTTGTCCTTCCAGCCGCCGCCCGCCGATTTGGCTTTCATGGCATTCCCTCCGACGCTCCCTCAATGTTCATTAAATGGATCTAGTTGGATCATCCGACAAAAGGCCGCGCCGCAATCTCCCCGCTGTTACTGTACGGCCCCGGTGTCAACGGCGGCGGTGGTTTCAGTCGCTTCAGCATCGGCGCCGCCACCGCCGATCTTCTTGGCGTCGGGCGCATTAAACAAGTACCCTACGCCACGCAGCTCGATGGTTACGGTCCCTTCCAGGTCTAAGGTGCTTTGGCCGCTGCCGTAGCCATCGCGACGTTCTCCATAGCCGCCAGCGCCGGCCCCCCCGCCAATCAGCGGAGTATTCACCGCGGGATTCACGCGAACCTGCTTGATCTCCAGCGGCATGACAGTGTTTCGGAACGCAATCAAGACTTTGTCGAGCTGGCGCTGATCGACGACCAACGCCAAACGCCACGGCGAAAGCCGATACTCGCCCGGCTGGCTCGCCAGCTCACTGCCCATCAGCGGCTTTGCCTTCATGTCCACGTAACGCCAATTCATCAGCCCATCGTCTACCGATACCGGTCCGGTCGGCGCGTCGCTATCGGCGGATGGCGCAGCCGCCGCCCTGCGTACGCTTTCGTAGCTTGGCGACTCGCGGCTGGCGGCCTTGATATCCGCTCGCTCTGGCCGCGTAAGCGGGGCGCCGGGCGTAGCGGCGGCCTCTCCGTCCGCGGCGGCCTCGCCTTGTTTCACTTCGACGTGAGGCTTCGCTATCCGGTTCTTTTCACCAAAGCCAAGCGGATTCTCCTCCGCGGCAAGGTACGCCACCTGCATTTCATCAATTCGGCGAACGGCCGAGTTGTGAGAACCGGTGCTGTCCTTGTTCGCCTCCGCAATCGCCTCGCACAGCGCCCTGAGCACCCAGAATTCTTCCTCGGCATAAAGAATTTGTTTGGTGGTGGGCGTGTCCGGCCACATGTAGTTCATTTGCAATTCGCGAAATTTGGTCGCCGCCCATTCCACTTTGTACCCTGACCTGGCCGCCGCGGGACGTGCTTGACTGTTGCCGTATTCGTTGCGCCCTTCTGGCGAGTCCGGATTCACCCATTCGGCCTCAATCATTTTGGCCAGCTTTTTGAAGTGGTTGACGACCGAATTCTGGTAATGGTTCCGATACTCCAGGTCGATTTCGCCGTTTGGTCCAAGCGACGTGACGTGGTCCACGAAATTCTTTCCCAAAACATCCGGCTGCCATACATACACCTTGGCTTTTTGCTCGTCGTAGATCTTCTGCCAGGCGTCGTAGACCTGCTTCTTGGTTTGTGCCGTCTGCGTCTTGTAGCGGCTGATCGATGTGTCGTTGTGATGCGAAGGTGCGGCCTCGACCTCCTTCACTTTTTTCTCGTAGGACTCGATCTTGGTTTTGTTTTGGTTATACGTGCTGGCGAGGCTGCCCGTCGCCATCCACCACGAGACGATTCCGACCAGCGCGATCACTCCGCAGAGTATCCAAAACTGGTGTCGTTTGATCTTTTCCAGCACTTCGCGGACTTTGTTCATGGCGTGTTCCCCTGTTCCGAATTCGGGACGCTGGCCAACTCAGTTTCTGCCTTGGCTGGCTGTGATTGATTGCGTTTGTTGAGTCGCTCGGTGGCCGCCGTCGGCTTCCAGGCGAATTGAACCACGAATACCGCCTTCTGAAGCACCGTGGTCTTACCCACGGGCTTTGTATAGGCGGAGTCGGTGATCCTCGTCCCCCCTTCTCCAATGGTCTCCTGCTCGACCGGGGGTGCATAAACGACCACGGGAAAATCCACGCCGAGCTCGTTCATCGTGAATTTTTGCAGCACTGTCTGGCCATTGGCCATAACTACTGGTAATTCAATTTGCTTTGTGAGCAAGTTCTTGACGAACGTGTTACGGACAAACGTTCCTCGATTGTTGCTGCCCGCATCCGCGTCGTTGTGATAGTGATGCCCATAGATCTCGATCACAAACCCCTCTCCGCTTGGACCGACGCCGCTTGCAACGGCTTCGCCACCAGCTTCCCCCGACGCAGCATCGCCGCTTGCGTCCGTCGAAGGTACGGCTGCGGGCGGCGGCGCGGCTGCGTCCGCCACCGCGGTCGCATCGCCGTCGGTTGCCGCTGCGTCTTCGGCGTCAGGATCGGCGGCAGCGGGTGCGGCGGGCTTGGGTGGCTTCGGTGTTGTGGTCGGCGATCCCTGCTCCTTCCAGTCCTTCTGCACGTGCGTGAACCACTCGGCCAGGTTCGGATGGTATTCACAATCCATTCGCACGACGTGCAGCTCATTGCGCTGCGAGATCGGTTTGAGCTTTTCCCCCTTCTCGGGTCGAGGCTCTTTGGGCAAGCAGGCGGTGACTGCCTTCATGAACTCCGGCCACAGAACACGTCGCTCGGAGATCCCCGCGAGACTCACGGCCGTTTTGGCGACTTTGTCGAGCTGTGCCTTTTCCGAATCTACTTCGCTGTTGAAGTCGTCGAACCGCTTCTTAACGTCGTCGATCTTGCTGAACTCGGTTTCGTAATACCCCGGTATTCGGGAGCTCGACCAACCCCACCAATAGCCCGTGTAGCCTACGCCGCATCCGACCAACAGCGCGGCCACCGCGGCCAATGCCCAAGGCTTTTTTCGCGCACCAGCCGGTCGCTGAGGATTTCATCGGGCAACAGGTTGGTGCCCAGGACGCCGCGGCCGGTCCCCTGCACGCACAGCCCGTAACAAACGCCAAAGGCCAGGACGTTGTCTTTGAAGGCCGGCGAATCGACGACTGCCTGACCGGTGAGGCCGCGGTACTGATCGACTTCGACCACCTCGAGCCCCAGGTTCTGCGACAGATACTTCTGCAGCCCGCGGAGCTTCATCGTGTTGCCAAGCGCCACAATCTTTCCGAGCTTGGCAGTCTTGTTCAAGCTCATAAAGAAGCTGATCGACCGTTGCACCTCGGTAACGAGGTCATTGAACATCGGCCGCATGGCCTGGAAGATCGCCTTAGCCTCGTCGGTCTTCAGTGCCGTGCGCTTCAGATGCTCGGCCTTCGTGAAGGTGACCTTCATCTCCTTGGTGATCGCCTTCGTGAAGTGGTTTCCCCCCAGCGGGATGCTCCGCTGCCACACGCGATACCCGTTCGTCACCACCAGATCCGTGGTGTCGGTCCCCATCGACATTACGACGATGCTTTCTGGTGGATTCTCGGGATCAAACTCTTCCGGCGGCGGAAGGTTCTGCATCTGATCGAAGTGAATGTAATTGAACAGCGAGATGGGAGTGAGCTGAACGACATCCACTTCCACGTTGGCGTTCGTAAATGGCTTTAACGCGCGAAATACCTGATCGCGCTTCATCGCGAACAAGCCGACCTCGGTCTCAAGCGCGTAGCCGTCTTCCTCGCTGCCGCCCGGCATCTGCTGGAAGTCCCACACCACGTCTTCCAACGCAAACGGAATCTGCTGCCGCGCCTCGAACTTGACGATGTCGGGGATCTTCTTTGACTCGACCGGCGGCAGCTTGATGAATCGGGCCAGACCACTCTGACCGGAGACGGAGATCGCCACTCGCTCGCCCTTCACGTCGTTGCGCGAGATGAACTGCTCGATGGCGTCGGCTACCAGCGCCGCCGGGTCGGCGTCGGGCTGGCTGAGAATCTTGGGATACTCGATGAAGTCGTAGGCCTCGGCGATCAGCCGCTTGCCGTCGCCGTGAGCGCGGCAGCGCAGCGCTTTGAGAGCACACTGGCCGACATCAATGCCCCAAATGGCATCGGACTTTGCCATGACGAGATCCTCATTCCCCGTTCCGGCGCACGCGTGTTCCGGCGCATGCGTCAAGTTCGGTACTTAGTTGACAATGCATCGGATCAGCAGCTCTGGATGGCCCGGCGGCAGTCCGTGACTTCGACTGCGCACGTGTGTTGATCCGCTCCCCGAACCAATACCAACCAACCCCGCGACAGCAGCCGGAAAGTGCAAATGACAAAAGAGATAAGACCGGTGGGAGGCCGGCTCCCCTCCCCCTAAGTATTACTGTATCGACGATTGCAGCCGCCTGTCAAATAATTTGACGGTAACGGGAGAGTAACGTGGAGATCGGCAGCAATTCGTGTTGATTACCGTTAAAACTGGCCGCCATTCACAGTACAAATCAGGCCATTCAGGGTAGCCCGTCGGTCGGACACAGACGCGGACCGGGCATGTACATAGCTGGGGTGATGAGCCATGGCAGAGACACAGACCGTCAGGAGTCAGTGGCCGGACGCGTTCAGGCTATGTTTCGGCGTTCGAGAACGCGTTGCTCGGACTCCGTACGCAATCGCCGGCCTAGTCTTGATGGCTGTTAAATACCTGGCCGAAGCTGGATTGCTCTACCAATTCACAGGCGAATTGCTGACGCCGTGGGAGTTTGTGAATCCGCTGTTAGGCGAGCGAACGCGCTTGATCCAACTCGGTCCCCCCTGGCTGGGCTGGACGTTGTTTGTGTGGACGTTGCCGTTTGTGTGGGTGGCGTTTTCGATGAGTGTGCGCCGCGCGGCGGATGCCGGACTTTCCCCGTGGCTTGGACTCGCGATCTTTGTGCCGCTTGTCAACGTGGCAGTAATGCTGTTGCTGGCTGCTCTGCCGACACGGGAAGACGCTGTCTGGGACGACGAACATCACCAGCGTGACCACAACTACTACGCAGCGCCCCAAACAACGGAGCCGAGTGCGCAACGCGAGGAGCAATTCTTCGATTTGTACGCGCTTGCTCGCGCGGCGCGTCGCCGCCAATCGGTTCTGGCAATTGGAGTCTCAGGGGCGGTCGGAGCTGGAATGTTGTTGCTGGGCATCTTTGCGCTTGGCGACTATGGCGCCGCTCTTTTTTTCGGGACGCCGCTGGTGATGGGGGCTTGCTGCGGCTTCTTGTATAACCGGCCCTATAGCCAGTCCACTTTGAGCACGACAGGAATTGTTGCGATCATGTTGTTGTTAGCTTTAGGGATGCTGATTGGCTTCGCTCTGGAGGGCGCAATTTGCGTGATCATGGCAATGCCGATCCTGTTGCCTCTATGTCTGTTTGGAGGTTGGATTGGCAAGGCAATCGCCGATTCGAGCAACGCCAGCTACCGCGGACTCTTGCCGCTCATCTTGCTGTTGCCAATGGTCGCTGCTATTGAATCGTCGCGCGGCCAAGCGCAAACGTTTCTTGTCATGACTGCGCGTAGAGATCGATGCGCCGGCCGAAACTGTGTGGAAACACGTCATCGAGTTTCCGGAGCTGGAGCCGCCGAGCGAGTGGTACTTTAGAATGGGCATCGCTGCGCCGCTGCGCGCGAAAATCGAGGGGGATGGTGCGGGGGCGACGCGCTATTGCGAATTCACAACCGGAGCATTCGTGGAACCGATCACCGCTTGGGAGGCACCGCACCGCCTGGCTTTCGACGTTTCCGATCAACCGCCGCCAATGCTTGAGCTAAGTCCCTACCGGCACGTTCATCCGCCGCACTTGGAGCATCAGACTTTGCGGAGCCTGCGCGGCGAGTTTCGCCTGATCGCGTTACCCGACGGTCGCACGCGCCTTGAGGGTCGCACCTGGTATGAATTTCAGATGTTCCCGCACTCGTATTGGACGTTGTGGTCAGACACCATCATTCAGCGAATCCATCTGCGCGTGTTGCGACACATTCAGCATCTCTCTGAGTCGCCATAAAAAAACTGGCTACCGACTTGTCGCTGAACGATTCGTGTAGTACAATTGTTAGTACGTTGTATTACCAAAACCTTGGCATGTTTCGTGGTCATACTATGATCAAAAAACTCAGCAAGCATGGCAACAGCCTGGCGCTGGTGATCGACCGGCCGATTCTTGAATTGCTTAAAATCGACGAGGACACGAATCTCAACGTGGCCACGGATGGCGATACGTTGATTGTGTCACCAGTGCGCGATGCCAAACGCCGCAAGAAATTTGAAGCTGCGTTGGCAGATACCAACCGGCGATTCGCACGCACATTGAAGAAGCTCGCGGAGTAGCTGATGGAACCGGTATTCCTCTCGCTCGATGAAGTACTTGAGATTCATCGCGATCAAATTGCACGTCATGGCGGTAGCGAAGGCGTGCGTGACATCGGCTTGCTCAATTCGGCTCTCGCCATGCCCATGGCAACTTTCGGCGGCCAATTCCTGCACGTCGACCTATATGAAATGGCGGCGGCCTATCTCTTTCATCTCGCCAAGAATCATCCGTTCCTGGACGGCAACAAGCGCGTTGCTGCCGCAGCGGTAAACATGTTCTTGTTCATGAATGACGTCCGATTTGTCCCGAATGAAGACGAGTACACGCAACTCGTGCTCGACATCGCGTGCGGCGTCAAAAGCAAGTCTGCGGCCGCCGAGTTCATCCGCGCAAACTGCGAATGATTGCTACTACGCCAACAACAACCGCCGCGGCGCTTCCAGAAAATCGATCACCTCGTTGAGGAACCGCGCCGCCGCCGCGCCGTCCACAATCCGGTGGTCGTACGTCAAACTCAGCGGCATCATCAGCCGTGGCTCGATCCGATCTCCCTCGACCACCACCGGCAGCTTCCGCGCCCGGCCGACAAGCAAAATCCCCACCTCGCCCGGGTTGATGATCGGCGTGCTGTACACACCGCCGATCGCGCCTAGGTTGCTGATCGAGAACGACGCGCCCCGCATTTCCTCAATCGCCGTCTGTCCGGCCCGCGCCGTTTGGCTCATTGTGCCAAGCGACGACGCAATCTCCTTGATGCTCAGCCGGTCCACATCGCGAAGCACCGGAACGATCAAACCGCGGTCCGTGTCAACCGCCACGCCGATGTTGACATAGTGTTTGTATACAACTTGGCCGGCCTCCAGGTCGAGCGATGCGTTGAGCGTCGGGTGTTCCTTGAGCGATAAGGCCACCGCCTTGATCACGAACGCCAGCGACGTGAGCTTGATCTTCTCCTTCTCGTAGTCGGCCGCGCTTTCCTTCCGCCATTGTTCGAGCTCGGTGATATCGGCGTCGTCGAAGTTCGTAAGCTGCGGAATGGTCTGCACCGACTTGAGCATGTTGGCCGCGATCGTCTTCCGCGTACGGCTGAGCTGCTCGCGCTCGATCGGCCCGTATTGATCTTGCTCGCGCACCGCTTCGTCGCGTGCGCCGATCGGGGCGCCGGTCAAATTCGCCTGACGCACTGCGGCAATCACGTCTTCGCGCGTGATGCGTCCGCCGCCGCCGCTACCGTTTACACGCGCCAGGTCCACTCCCAGCTCGCGCGAGCCGGCGGACTTCGGGACCGGCGGGCGCCGGTACTTCACTTGTCGTCGATTTAGCGTCAGCCTTTTTAGCCTCAGTCTTTGCCGGCTCCGCGGCCCTCTTCGACGGAGAACGGCCGTTGCCGTCTTGCGAGGCATCCGGCTGCGATGGCGCCGCGGCCGGCGCTGGCCGTTGCGGGGTTGCGGAAGGCCCTTGCTTCGCAGTCGAAGCCGCCGCGGCTTTACCTTGAACCGCCGTTTGCGGCTGCGTCTCCTTCGCCGGCGCCTGTGCCGGCTTCTTATTTACGGCCGCGGCTTGTTTTGTCGGCGGCGTCTGTGCACCTGAAGACGACGACGAGGAACCCACAGGCTCCAGCGTCAACACGGTGGCGCCAATCTTAATCGTCTGCCCGGCCTTCACGTGCACCTTCGATACGCGGCCGCCTTGCGTCGTGGGAACTTCGATTACCGCCTTGTCGGTTTCAATCTCCAATACGCCCTGGTTCGCTTTGACCTCGTCCCCTTCCTTGACCAGCACGTTGACGACATCGCCGCTCTCGATGTTCTCCCCCAGGTTCGGCAGCTTGAATTCAATCGGCATGTGGCTCGTTTAGTTTTGAACCGCGGGAATCGACAACACTACGAAAAGAACGGGTCGGCTTTTTCCGGGTTCACGCCCAGATCTTTGATTGCCTGAGCCACGGTTTTTCGATCGACCTTTCCGGTTTCCGCCAGTCGATACAGCGTTGCGATCGCGACAGCTTCAGCGTCCACCTCGAAATGGCGACGCAACGGCGCACGCGTCTCGCTTCGGCCAAAACCGTCGGTGCCTAGCACGAACAGCCCATCGGGAACCCAGGGGTCAAGCTGCTCCGGCACCCCGCGCACGTAGTCGCTGGCGGCGATAAATACGCCCTCAGCGCCGGCGATCGCATTCTCAAAGTAACTCTTCTTCGCAGGCTTGTCGGGATGAAACATATTCCAGCGGCGACAAGCGTGCGCGTCGCGGCGCAGCTCCTTGTAGCTGGTCACGCTCCACACGTCGGAGGAAACGTTGTACCGATCCGCGAGGATCTTTTGTGCACGCAGCACCTCGCGCAGGATCGCGCCGCTGCCAAACAACTGGGCACGATGCGACTTACTCCCCGCATCGACCGACGAGAGTTTATACAGCCCGCGGATGATGCCCTCCTCGACGCCCTTTGGCATCGGCGGCATCTCGTACTCTTCGTTGTAGATCGTGAGGTAGTAGATGCAGTCCTCGCCCAACTCATACATTTTGCGGATGCCGTCGAGCACGATCGTCGTGGTCTCGTAAACGAACGCCGCGTCATAGGTCCGCACATTCGGATAGGCAATCGCATAGAGGTGGCTATTGCCGTCCTGATGCTGCAATCCCTCACCGGCCAATGTCGTCCGTCCCGCCGTGCCCCCGAACAGGAACCCGCGCGCACGCATGTCGCATGCGCACCAGATCAGATCGCCGATACGCTGGAAGCCGAACATCGAGTAATAAATAAACATCGGGATCATCGGCACTCCGTGCGCCGAGTGGCTAGTTCCCGCGGCGATGAACGAGGCCATCGAACCGGCCTCGGTGATCCCTTCTTCCAGAATTTGCCCGTCCTTGGCCTCGCGATAGTACGCAATCTGGTCGCTATCCACCGGCTCGTACAACTGCCCACAGTGTGCGTAGATCCCCACCTCCCGAAACAGCGAGTCCATGCCGAAGGTGCGGCTCTCATCGGGCACGATCGGGACGATGTGCTTGCCGACGTTCTGATCCTTCATCAGCTCGCGCATCAACGCGCACGACACCCATGGTCGTCGCGTTTTCCTTGCCGTTGAACCGATCGATGAACGCGCGGTAGTCGTCGAGCTTCGGCGCGACAAGCCTCGGCAATTTGTCGCCGGCCGGTCGTGCCGGAATCCAACCGTTGAGCGACTCTCGCCGTTCGCTTAGGTATTGCATTTCCGGCGAGTCGGCAGGCGGGCGGTAGAACGGCACTCCAGCCACATCCTCGTCCGAAATTGGAATTGAAAACCGCGTGCGGAACTCGCGCAGCTCCTGCTCGTTGTACTTCTTCTTCTGATGCGTGATGTTCCGCCCCTCGCCGGCTTCGCCCAGCCCGTAGCCCTTGATCGTTTTGGCGAGGATCACGGTCGGCCGGCCCTTCGTTTCGATCGCCGACTTGTAAGCCGCGAAAACCTTTTCCGGATCGTGGCCGCCACGGTTGAGCTTCTTGAGGCGTTCATCCGATAGATGGTGGACCAGTTCCAACAACTCAGGGTACTTGCCAAAGAAATGCTCGCGGATGTAACTACCGGGCATGACGACGTATTTCTGATACTCGCCGTCCACGACCTCGGCCATTCGTTTGGCCAACAAGCCGGTTTCGTCCTTCTGCAGAAGCTGATCCCACTGGTCGCCCCAAACGACCTTGATCACGTTCCAACCGGCGCCGCGGAACGTTCCTTCCAGCTCCTGGATGATTTTCCCGTTTCCGCGCACCGGGCCGTCCAGACGCTGCAAATTACAGTTGATCACGAAGATCAAGTTGTCCAGGTTTTCGCGCGATGCGAGGCCGATGGCGCCCAGCGTTTCCGGCTCATCGCATTCCCCGTCTCCCAGGAAGCACCAAACGTGCTGGTTACTCGTGTCCTTAATGCCACGGTCCGATAAGTACTTGTTGAATCGCGCCTGGTAGATCGACATGATGGGACCAAGGCCCATCGACACCGTCGGGTACTCCCAAAACTCCGGCATCAACCACGGGTGCGGATAAGACGAAAGCCCGCCGCCTTCGCGCATCTCGCGGCGGAAGTTCAGAAGATTGGTTTCGGTCAACCGTCCCTCGACGAACGCGCGCGCGTACATCCCGGGCGATGCGTGTCCCTGAAAATAAACCTGGTCGCCGGAAAAGTCCTGGCCGCGCCCGCGGAAAAAGTGATTGAAGCCCACCTCGTAAAGTGTCGCGGCTGAGGCGAATGTCGAAATGTGACCGCCGACGCTCGAGTCCTCGCGGTTGGCGCGAACGACCATCGCCATCGCGTTCCAGCGGATGATGCTTTTGATCCGCCGCTCAATCTCGCGATTGCCGGGATAGACGGGCTGTTCTTCGAGCGGAATCGTATTGATGTACGGCGTCGTTGCGGAAAACGGGATCTCAACGCCCGACCGGTAGGCACGCTCCTCCAGCATCGACAGCAGGTACTTGACTCGGTCGCGCCCCTTGCTTTGCAGCACGTAATCCAGTGACTCCAGCCATTCGGCAGTCTCGGCCGGGTCGTCGTCGGTCATCGCAGCGACAGAGTCGTGGGCAGCCGCGCCGCACACCTCCCCCATCTCGACGACCTGCTCGTGTTGCGCTAAATCGTGCCGGGCCTGCTCGATAGCCTGATCCGGCGCAATCTCAACTTCGGTCCCATCGACCCCAAGATCGGGCGCGAAATCCGATTCCGCCGGACCGGCGCCGTTCGCGCCATTCGCACCGGGATCTTGCCGGTCGTCGGCTGGCTTTTGTCGGGTATGTCCACGAGCCATAGGCGATGTCTCTAGTCCGCACGAGTTCTGTCGAGAGGTCTAAACGTATTATCGGGAAGCTCGACCTTAGCGTAAAGGGGGATTAGGTTTACGACTGATTTACGAATCGCGGATGCAACGCGATCATTACAAACGCTGACACATGGCGACTCTCAATCCAGCCGCGAGCTAATGCGCAGCTACGATCGCGGTGCGGCGCGTTGTATTCGCTGTTCGCCGATGTATAAACAACTGCCGTCGCACAACCTCGAAACCACAGGCCGACGCATGCCAATTGCCGCCGATACACTGGCTAAGCTCGCCCAATTCGACACGCCAACCATTTCAAATGCCATCGAGCTGTTCCACGTCGTCCCGCGCAACCGTGGCTATATGGATCAGCGGGTTAAGTCGATCTTTCCCGAGCTTCCATCCATGGTTGGGTTCGCGGCGACCGCCGCTTTTCGCAGCGACGCCGCGCCACCGGGGGGCGACGCCTACGGCAGCATGGAGAAGCAGGTCGAGCAGTTCGCCGATTTGCCCGGACCGGCGGTTGTTGTCTTTCAGGACTTGGACGATCCCAGCGTTTCAGCCACCTTTGGCGAAGTGATGTGCAGCACGTTTCGCGGCTTCGGAAGCGTCGGACTCATCACCTCCGGTACCGGCCGCGACATAGAGCAAATCCGGCCGCTCAAATACCCAGTATTCGCGCGCGGAAGATGCTGCTCCCATGCGTATTGCCACATCATGCATATCGGCCTGCCGGTGCATGTTGGCGGACTTACCGTCAATAACGGCGACTTGCTGCACGGTGACGCAAACGGCGTGATTCGAGTTCCGGTCGAGATCGCCACTGAGATCCCCGGGGTCGCCACGGAATTCGCCGCCGCTGAGCGAATTATTTTGGACTACGTCCAGCCGACGGGATCGAAGCAGGCATCCGAGCTGGCGAAGCGGCGGAAGGAATTTGTCGCAGTCGTGGCAAAGCTAACAGAGCGAGTACGACGGACCCGCTAACCACACGTCGCATTGTGCTTTGATAGCATGATTCGGTCGACTCGGCCCAGCGTGCTAGTGCGGGCAGCCGTATCATCTCGCATTAGCCCTTTTAATCCAACCGGAGCGGGTTGATCTATACTAAAGTATTGCAAAACAATGACTTAGCATCGATTCATCGGCTGGCCTTCAATTCTTCGGGCTCGTGTCGGATTTTCGGGTTTCTTCGAAGGAACCGCTTGACGTTTGCCGACCACATACGTACCTTAGCATGTTTGTAACGAATACTGGGATATCGTCCCATTCGAGATTCTAATTCCTCTGTGATCGCATGCATCTGAAGTCACTGAAGATCCTTTGTGATGTGGTTTACCGCCGCAGCTTTTCGAGGGCCGCCGAGGACAACGGCATCTCGCAATCCGGTGTCAGCCAGGTCATCACGCAACTCGAAAGTCGTTTGGGCGTCAAATTGATTGACCGGTCGAAGCGGCCGTTTGCGCTGACATCCGAGGGCGAGGTCTATTACGAGGGCTGCCGCAAAATCGTGGATCGTTATTTCGCCTTGGAAGAAGAAGTCCGCTCACTCCACGGCGAAGTCGCCGGACGAGTGCGCGTGGCGGCAATTTACTCGGTAGGTCTGCACCACATGAGCCGGTATGTGCAGGACTACATGACGCAGTACCCCAAGTCCAACGTCCGACTGGAATACTTACATCCCCACCGCGTCTACGACGCCGTCGAGAACGACCAGGCCGACATCGGACTGGTGAGCTATCCCAAATCATCGCGCAACGTGAAGGCCATCCTCTGGCGGGAAGAGCCGATGATGTTGGTCTGCTCGCCGTCGCATCGCTTCGCGCGCCGCGATCGCGTTGCGCTTCACGAGCTCAGCGGCGAAGCGGTTGTCAGTTTCGATCCCGATCTGACGATCCGCCGCGAGATCGATCGCGCACTGGCGGCGCACGGCGCGGAAGTTCGCATCGTGATGGAATTCGATAACATCGAAACCATCAAACGCGCAGTCGAGATTGAAACGGGCGTCGCGTTTCTGCCGGAACCTACGATTGCTCGCGAGGTTGCGGCCGGAACGCTTGCAGCAATACCGCTGGCCAGTGATGAACTGGTTCGGCCTTTAGGAATCTTGCACCGACGTGGAAAAGAGTTAGGCGTAACCGTTCGGCGTTTCATCGAGTTTCTGCGCCACGACGCAAAGATCGATGCGGCATCGGCTGCATCCAACGGGCGGGAGTCGAGTGAAATGCTGGTCGCAAGCTAGCGGTTTCCAAAGCCGCTGCTGGTCGTTCCAAGTTGCAAAGCTGTAAATCAATCGGCGATTGTCAGGGGAGTGACTGTCGCCGTGAGTAAGGACGAAGCGCCTTGTCAGCGCTGGTTGAATGTTGCGCTTCCAAGTTGAGCGACAAAGGTTATTCATGCATCCATTCCAAAAACAAAACGGGCTGCCGGTCGCTCAAGGCCTATACGACCCGCGGAACGAGCGCGACGCCTGCGGCGTTGGGTTTGTTGTGAATATGCATGGCAAGAAGAGCCGCTCAAATCGTTCGCCAGGGACTCGAGATTCTGGTCAATCTCACGCACCGGGGCGCCTGCGGCTGCGATCCGCTGACGGGCGACGGGGCCGGCATCTTGATTCAGATGCCCGACGAATTCTTTCGAGCAGTACTAGGAGGCAAAGGCATCCAATTGCCCCCGGCCGGGGAATACGGCGTCGGCAATATCTTCTTCCCACCGGCCAGCGACGAGCGGCATGTTTGCGAGGAATTGTTTGAGAAGATCTGCGCCGAAGAAGGCCAACGGTTCCTCGGCTGGCGCGAAGTGCCAACCGATAACACCGACATCGGCCGCACGGCGCGCGACGTCGAGCCGCGCATTCGTCAGGCGATCATTGCACGCGGTCCCTCGACGCGATCTCGACATGTTCGAGTGGAAATTATTCGTGATTCGCAAGCGCATCGGCGTGGCGGTCGCCACTTCGAATCTCGTCGAGAAAGGTTACTTCTATATCAATTCGCTGTCGTCGCGCGTGATTGTATTCAAGGGCCTGCTGCTGGCCGATCAAGTCGAGCGCTATTACGAGGACCTCGGCGATCGAGCGCATGTCGTCGGCGCTGGCGCTGGTGCATCAGCGATATAGCACGAATACTTTCCCGACTTGGGACCTGGCCCATCCGTTCCGCTACATCGCGCATAACGGCGAGATCAATACGCTTCGCGGCAACGTGAACTGGATGCGTGCACGCGAAAGCATGTTCAAGAGCGACAAATACGGCGACGACGTCCGCAAGATCGTGCCGGTCTGCACACCCGCTGGCAGCGACTCGAAAATCTTCGACAACGCGCTGGAACTGCTTGGTGATGACCGGGCGGTCGCTGCCGCAGGCGATGTCGATGTTGATTCCCGAGCCCTGGGCCGGCCACGAAAGCATGTCGGATGAGCACAAGGCCTACTACGAGTATCAGGCCTGCCTGATGGAGCCGTGGGATGGCCCGGCATCGATCGCGTTCACCGACGGCACGGTCGATCGGCGCGTGCCTCGACCGCAACGGTCTGCGTCCCAGCCGCTATTGGGAAATGAAAGACGGCCTGGTGATCATGGCCAGCGAGGCCGGCGTGCTCGATGTGCCGCAGAACGAAGTCAAGTCGAAGGGCCGCCTCCGCCCCGGCCGTATGTTCCTGGTCGATACGTCGCAGGGCCGCATCATTGGCGACAGCGAGATCAAGCACTCGCTTGCGACGCGCAACCCGTATCGAACCTGGCTGAACGAGAATCAACTCAAGCTGCACGAGCTTCCCGACGTTCAGGAAAGTAATGGCTACAGTGGCAACGGACTGGTCCCGAGAACCGCTCCTCACGCCTGCAGCGATCGTTCGGCTACACGCTGGAAGACCTGCGGATCATTCATGGCGCCGATGGCTACCGACGGTCAGGAACCGATCGGTTCGATGGGCAACGACACGCCGCTGGCCGTACTCAGCGACCGGCCCCAGTTGCTCTACAACTATTTCAAGCAGCTCTTCGCCCAGGTGACCAATCCGCCGCTGGACGCCATTCG
The DNA here is from genome assembly GCA_963829655.1 of Pirellulales bacterium. GTDB lineage: Bacteria > Planctomycetota > Planctomycetia > Pirellulales > JALHPA01 > JBBDYH01. The sequence goes on along the minus strand of CAWHJG010000002.1, from coordinate 373,586 downwards.
CGAGGAGATCATCACTTCGATGATCACCACCATCGGGTCCGAAGGAAACCTGATGGAAGAGACGCCCGCAGCAATGCCGGCTGCTTCGGCTTGATAGCCCGACGATCGACAACCACGATCTCGCGAAGATCAAAGCGCTCGCACCAGGACCGCATCAAGAGCCGCGTCTTCTCGACGCTGTTTCCCCGCTGCGAAGGCGCCGATGGCATGCGCAGCCGGCTCGACGAGCTGCGCGCATGAAGCGACTGCGGCGATCGCCGAAGGCGTCACGATTCTGATTCTTTCCGACCGCGGCGTGGACAACGATCACGTGCCCGTCCCCGCGCTGCTTGGCCACCGCCGCCGTTCATAACCACCTGGTTCGCGAAGGAACCCGCACTCGCTGCGGCCTGGTGATCGAAACCGGCGAAGCCCGCGAGGTGCATCATTTCTCGCTCGCTGACCGGTTACGGAGCGGGAGCGGTGAATCCGTATCTGGCGTTCGACCACGCTCGACGCGATGGTCGCCGAGAACTATTTCCCCGACGGCTACGACAAGAAGAAGCTCCACAAGAACTACATCAAGGCCGCCAACAAAGGCTTGCTCAAGGTGATGAGCAAGATGGGCATCAGCACGCAGCAGAGCTACCGCGGAGCGCAAATCTTCGAGGCCGTCGGTCTCAACGACGCATTCGTCAACGAATACTTCACCTACACGGCCAGCCGCATCCAAGGCGTCGGCCTGGAAGAGATCGCCGAAGAGTCGATCCGCCGCCACGAGCATGCCTACCCGCGAATCGATCTGCCAGAGCTGCTCGATCTGGACGTCGGCGGCCAATATCAGTGGCGCCGCAAGGGCGAGGCTCACATCATGAGCCCCGACGTGGTCGCCAGGCTGCAGCAAGCCACGCGGATCAACAGCCGCGACGAATTCAAAAAGTTCTGCGAGCTCATCGACGAGCAGCAGAGCGGCAGCTGCTTACGCTCCGCGGGTTGCTGGAATTCAAGCAAGATGTCCGGCCGGTGCCGCTGGATCGAAGTCGAGCCCGCCAAGGAAATCGTAAAGCGGTTCGCCACCGGCGCCATGTCGTACGGCTCGATCAGCAAGGAAGCCCACGAGACGCTGGCCATCGCCATGAATCGCATCGGCGGCAAGAGCAACACCGGCGAAGGCGGCGAGGACCCGGCTCGCTACATTCGCGATGCGAACGGCGACAGCCGCTCCAGCGCCATCAAGCAAGTGGCCAGCGGCCGTTTCGGCGTCACCAGCGAATACCTGGCCAGCGCCAAAGAATTGCAGATCAAGATGGCCCAGGCGCGCAAGCCCGGCGAAGGTGGCCAGCTTCCCGGCCACAAGGTCGATCGCGAAATCGCACGCATCCGCCACAGCACGCCCGGCGTCGGTCTGATTTCGCCACCGCCGCACCACGACATCTATTCGATCGAAGACCTCGCACAGCTTATCCATGACCTGAAGAACTCCAACCGCGACGCGCGGATCAGCGTCAAGCTGGTCGCCGAAGTCGGCGTCGGCACCGTGGCCGCCGGCGTATCCAAAGGCAAGAGCGACGTCGTGCTGATCAGCGGCCACGACGGCGGCACCGGCGCCAGCCCGCAAACGTCGATCAAGCACGCCGGGCTTGCCTTGGGAGCTAGGGCTGGCCGAGACGCACCAGGTGCTGGTGATGAACGACCTGCGCGAGCCGGATCATCGTGCAGACCGACGGCATGATCCGCACGCCGAAGGATGTGGCGATCGCCGCGCCTGCTCGGCGCCGAGGAATGGGGCGTCGCCACCGGCGCCTTGGTCACGATCGGCTGCATCATGATGCGCAAGTGCCACCTCAATACCTGCCCGGTCGGCATCGCCACGCAGGACCCCGAGCTGCGAAAGAAATTCGCCGGCAAGCCAGAGCATGCCGTCAACTACTTCTTCATGCTCGCCGAAGGGCTGCGCGAGATCATGGCCTCGCTCGGCTTCCGCACCGATCAACGAAATGGTCGGCCGCGTCGATCTGCTCGACTCGCGACACGCGATCAATCACTGGAAAGCCAAGGGGCTTGGATTTCTCCAAGATCCTCTACAAGCCCGACGTGCCCGACTACGTGAAGACCTACTGCTGCGAGCCGCAGGACCACGGCATTCAGAACTCGCTCGACGTGACCAAGCTGCTGGATCTTTGCCGCCCGGCGCTCGAGCATCAGACGCCGCTGGTCGGTGAATCTGCCGATCGTCAACCGCAACCGCACCGTCGGCACGATCCTCTCCAGCGAGGTCACGCGGCGGTACGGCGCCACGCGGCTTCGAGAAGGACAACACGGTCCAACTCAACTTCCGCGGCTCGGCCGGACAAAGCCTGTTCGCATTCGGCGTGCACGGCATCACCGTGCGAGTCGAAGGCGACGCCAACGATTACTGCGGCAAGGGACTCTCCGGCGGCCGAGATCATCCTCTACCCGCCGAAGGAAGCCACGTTTGTGCCCGAAGAGAACATCATCGTCGGCAACGTGGCGCTGTACGGCGCTACCAGCGGCGAATTCTTCGCACGCGGCATCGCCGGCGAGCGGTTCTGCGTCCGCAACAGCGGCGCGCACGCGGTCGTCGAAGGCGTCGGCGACCACGGCTGCGAGTACATGACCGGCGGCCGCGCGATCATCCTCGGCCCGACCGGCCGCAACTTCGCGGCCGGCATGAGCGGCGGCATCGCCTACGTGCTCGACGAGCAGCGGCCTGTTCCCGCGTCTGGTCAACACCGAAATGGTCGAGATCGAGCCACTGACCGACGAGGACCTCGAGTACATCCAAATGATGGTCGCCAAGCACGTCGAATTCACCGCACAGCACGGTGGGCCAACGCGTGCTCGACCACTGGGACGACCTGTCGCCGAAGTTCGTCAAGATCATGCCCACCGATTACAAGCGTGCGCTGGCCGAATTGAAAAAGCGCGCCGAAGAGGAGCTCGAGCGCCAAGACCAGCTTGCCGCCTCTCCTGGTTGATGGAACCAATCCCGTGTTGAGCGTTGGAGTAGATTGCAGATGGGTGAAGTCCGCGGTTTCATGAAATACCCGCGCAAGACCAGCGGCAAAGAGCCGGTGCACGAGCGCGTCCAGCACTATCAGCGAGTTCCTCACGATCCTGCCCAGCGACGAGCTGCGCACGCAGGGCGCGCGGTGCATGGACTGCGGCGTTCCTTTCTGCCACACCGGCTGCCCGTTGGGCAACATCATCCCCGACTGGAACGACCTGGTCTTTCGCGACCGATGGCGTGACGCGCTCGATCGCCTTCACGCCACCAACAACTTCCCCGAGTTCACCGGCCGCGTCTGCCCCGCGCCATGCGAAGCCGCCTGCGTGCTCGGCATCAACGAAGATCCCGTCGCCATCAAGCAGATCGAAATGTCGATCGCCGATCGCGGCTTCGACGAGGGCTGGATCAATGCCCGAGCCGCCGCTGACTGCGCACCGGCAAACGCGTCGCCGTCGTCGGCAGCGGCCCCGCGGGTCTTGCCGCCGCACAGCAGCTCAACCGCGCCGGCCACGCAGTCACCGTCTTCGAGCGCTCCGATCGCCCTGGCGGCCTGCTTGATGTACGGCATCCCCGACTTCAAGCTCGAAAAAGACCGCGTCTGGCGGCGCATCGAGCAAATGAAGGCAGAGGGCGTCGAGTTCCGCTACCAGCGCCAACGTCGGCGTCAACGTCCCGACGCAGGAGCTGCGCGACAACTTCGATGCGATCCTGCTCTGCGGCGGCGCGACGCACGCCCGCGACCTGCCGATCCCCGGCCGCCAGCTTAAGGGCGTCCATTACGCCATGGAGTTCCTCACGCAGCAGAACCAGGTGAACCAAGGCGACGCGCTGCCTGACGAAACGCGAATCCTCGCCGGCGGCAAAGACGTGATCGTCATCGGCGGCGGCGATACCGGCAGCGACTGCGACGGCACGAGCAATCGCCAGGGCCGCCGCAGCCTGACGCAGTTCGAGCTGCTGCCCGCAGCCGCCCGACGTCGGGCAACTATCCCCGCGCCGCCGAGCGGCCCGCCAACACGCCCTGGCCCTATTGGCCGGTCATCATGCGCACCAGCACCTCGCACGAGGAAGGCTGCCAGCGCGAGTTTGCGATCAAGACCATCGAGTTCTTCGGCGACGGGCAACGGCAACGTGCAAGGCCTTCGCACCATGCGCGTCGAATGGGTCAAAGACGAAAGAGGCGCGCACGTCATGAAAGACATCCCCGGCACCGAGCAAGAGTGGCCCTGCCAGCTCGTGCTCCTGGCGATGGGCTTTCTCGGTCCCGAGCGGCGCGGCCCGATTAGCGATCTCGGCCTCGAGCTCGATCCGCGCGGCAACGTCAAGACCGACGGCGCCTACAAGACCAGCCTCGACGGCGTCTTCGCCGCCGGCGACCTCCGCCGCGGCCAGTCGCTCGTCGTGTGGGCGATTCACGAGGGCCGAGAGGCCGCCCGCGCCGTCGATAAATACCTGATGGGCGTCACCCACCTACCCGGCGTCAATGCCGGCGACTTCGCCTGGCGGTAACACCGTTCGCGCTGTTCGCCGCCGCGACTATCCCTCGCCCAGGATGAAGTCCAGGTCCCACGCAAACTCGCTGCCCGACAAGCTGGTGATCTTGTCCTTCTTGTCCGCGTTATCGTTGGGGCCAAGCATCAGGTTCGCGAAGTACAAGTCCGTTCCCTTGTTGCCGGTCAGCCGATCCGACACGCCGTCGTCGTGAACCGTGGCATTCGGCTGGTCACTCTTCAGGAAGAAGTCCCCGTTAAGCCGCGCCGCAAACGCGTCTCCCACACCCGTCCCGCGCAGGTTCGCCACGCGCTGCGAATAACTCCGCCCACTTCGCCATTCGTCGAAGATCGCCTCCAGCGCCGCCGGGTTGGAATCAAAGTTGGTGTACCCGCTAATGAGTAGGTCGTCGTCCGCATTGGCCACGATCCGGTCGCGGCCCGTGCCGCCGATCATAATGTCGCGGCCCTTGTGGCCGACCAACAGGTCGTCTCCAGCTCCGCCCAGGATGATGTCGTCGCCATGACCGCCGCGCAGCCAATCGTCGCCGTCCCCGCCGTGAAGCTCACTGGACAAGCCGCGCATCGACGAATGCAGCGAGACGCGTATCCAATCGTTTCCGCCCTGCCCGTAAACGATGATCCGCGTGACCGGCGGCTGGCCGTCCCCCCGCACCTCGAACTCAAAGCAGTCGTGATTCATGCCGACCAGCAACATGTCGCGGTCCCAGGACGGCCTGACGTAGATGATGTCGCCATATTGTGTGCCGCCCACCACGAGCACGCGCTCGCCGCGAACCGCATCGTGTTGGACCAAGGCGCGAACAATGCGAACGCTGTGCGTATCCGTCGCCTTGGTCCCACCGGCGTCGGTAACGGTCGCCTTAATGGTCGCCGCCGCGTTGTTTGTGTAGGTGTGCACCACGCGCGTCGAGGTGCCGCCAACGACCGTTTGGTCCGTCTTGCCGTCGCCGTTCCAATCGATCGCATACGTGAAATTGCCGGCCGCGGCGCCTGATGCCGTGAACGTAAACGTCAGCGGCTGGCCGCGAACCCCGCGCGTCGGGCCATCGATCGCAAGTGCAAGCTCGCTGCTCACCGCGTTCACCACGACGCTCATCGTCTCGCGGTCGCTCAACGCCGGCGTGCCGCCGTCGGTGACCACCACCTCAAACGTGTAAGTCCCCGGCGCGACGGCAGCCACCCACGAAAACGCGCCCGTCACCGCGTCGATCGTTGCGCCCGCCGGCGCACCACCAGGCTGTAGGTCAGCGCGTTGACCGGATCATCGGCGTCGCTCGCCGTCGCGGTGAAATTCAATGCCGCGCCCTGATTGACCGTGCGGTTTCCGATTCCGCCCAGAACCGGCGCCACATTCACCTCGTGGACCGTCACGGTGACCGTCTCGCTGTCCGATAAGCCGCCGCCATCAGACACCAGCACGTCAAACGTATAAGTTCCCGGGCCCTGCGATTCACTCGGCGTCCACGAGAACACGCCCGTCGAACCATTGATCGAAGCGCCGACCGGCGCCCAATCAGACTGAACGTCAACGGGTTCGGCGGCAAGTCCGAATCGTCGGCCGTTGCCGCAAAGCTCAGCGTCGTTCCCTCGTGGACCGACCGGTTACCAATTGTCGCCAGCACCGGCGCTGCGTTCGTCTCGTTCACCGTCACCGTGATCGTTTCGCTGTCTGACAGTCCGCCGCCGTCGGTCACCACAACGTCAAATGTGAAGCTTCCCGGCCCGTGCGACTCATCGGTCGTCCAGGAAAACATGCCTGTCGCCGGGTCGATCGTCGCGCCCGCCGGCGCGCCATAAGGCTGAACGTTAGCGAATTGACAGGCAAGTCCGAGTCGCTCGCCGTCGCCGTAAAGCTAAAGCTCGTGCTCTCGTCCACGCTGCGATCGCCGATCGCGCCCAGCACCGGCGCAACGTTCACCTCGTTCACGCTAACCGTGATCGTCTCGCTATCCGGCAATCCGCCGCCGTCGGTCACTACCACGTCAAACGTGAAGCTTCCCGGACCGTGCGACTCATCGGTCGTCCAGGAAAACATGCCTGTCGCCGGGTCGATCGTCGCGCCCGACGGCGCACCGACCAGGCTGAACGTTAGCGTATTGGCAGGCAGGTCCGCGTCGCTCGCCGTCGCGGAAGCCCAGCGTCCCCCCTTCGTTAACGCTCCGGTTGCCGATCGCCCCCAGCACCGGCGCAACATTCACCTCGTTCACCGTAACCGTAATCGTTTCGCTGTCCGTCACCGGACTGCCCTATCGCTCACCGACCACGGTAAAAGTGTAGCTCCCCGGTCCGTCCGCTTCACCCGGCGTCCACGAGAATATGCCCGTCGCGGCTCGATCGCCGCGCCCGCCGGTGCTCCCGCCAGGCTGAACGTCAGCGTGTTCGCGGGCATGTCCGCGTCGCTTGCCGTCGCCGTAAAGCTCAGCGTTGCGCCTTCGTTGACGCTCGGTTACCGATCGCCGCAAGCATCAGGCGACGTATTCATCTCGCCGACAGTGACCGCGAAATTCTCCTGGTCGAACATTCCCAGGCTATCGGTCGCTCGCACCTCGAACGTGTACGAAGCCGGTCCCTGTGCCTTCGGTTGGCGTCCAGCTAAACACGCCGGTCTGCGCGTTGATCGTCGCCCCCGTCGGCGCGTTAACGAGACTGAACGTCAGCGCCTCGCAGGCAGATCAGGGTCGGTCGCCACAAAAGTGACCGTCAGTGTCTGCCCTTCGTTCACGGAGCGCGCAGCCTGCTAGGAATAGATTCGGCGGCCGATTTACTTCGTTCACGGTTATCGTAACGAACTGCCGGTCGTTAGCGCCGGCGTGCCGTTGTCGGTCACGACGACCTCAAACGTATACGTGCCCGGTCCATGCGATTCGCCTGTGTTCCAGGCGAATACGCCGGTGGTCGCGTTGATCGTCGCGCCGGTCGGCGCACCGACCAGGCTGAATGTCAGTGTGTTGGCGGGCGAGTCGGCGTCCGTCGCCGTGGCCGTGAACCGCGCCGTTGACATTTCGTTGGCGGCAAAGTCGCTGATCAATCCCAGAACCGGCGCCGAATTGACATCGGCCACAGTCACCGTGAACGTCTCGCTGCCGGTTTGCGGCGTCGCGCCGCTATCGGTGACGACTACGTCGAACGTGAATACGCCCCCGCCTTGCGTCTCCCCCGGCGTCCACGAGAATTCCCCGCTCACGGGATCAATCGCCGCGCCCGCCGGCCCCCCCGCTAAACTGAATGTGAATGGCTGCGTCGCGGTCTGGCCATCGACCACCCCCGCCGTAAACCCAAGCAAAACGCCCTCGTTGACGTTGAACTGCGTCGCCGGAAGCGACACATCAAACGCCAGCAGGTGCCGCTGCTCCAGTTGCTCGAACGAGCACCGCAGGAACAGGTCGCGCGATGCCGAGGCCCTATTGCCCGAAAGCGCCCGCCGCTTGCGCCGGCCCATGCCGAGAATCGTCCTGTGGAAAACCACCCACGTTTCCGCGACCCGTTATTCAATCCGCCCATCACGCCGTCATTTCGCAATGTCGCATTCATAATTCCCACCTCTAGCCAGGTGAGCCGCACGGTCGAAACCGTGGCCAATCGCGTCGTTGTAACACGCGATTCATCAAGCAACCCGCGCCAACGAAGGCGGGGTCGCGTATTTTGCTAACAGAAACCCTACTTCGATTCCGTCCCGGACGCCGGCTGTTGTCGCAGGGAAAACTGCAGACCGGCGGCGGACTCATCGTTTATTCCGGCCAGTCGTCTTTTGACGTCGCAATCTGCCGGGAAGTATGAACGCGCACCGCGCCCGTCTCTAACGACTGCGCCGGCTTTGTTGATCCGAGAGCGGCGAACGCCTTGGCTATTTACTCTGCCCAACCGGTGACGATTCTCCTGGTAATGGAAACTAAACACCTGGGCGCAGCGATGAAGATGCTCTTCCGGCCTCGTAGGCGTAAGATGAACCACTTCGACGGCGAAAAAACGGTCGTGCTGGCGCTCGACGACGATCCGGCCATCGTCGCCGACATGACCGTCAGCGCTTACCACCGCCGGGTATGCCTGCCATGCGTCGCACACGCTTTCCGCCGCGGTCGAACAATACTGCCGCCTGCGACCCGATCTCGTGATCGCCGACCTGCATTTGGCCGGTCCCGACGGGCGGCTGCTGGTCGCGGCCCTTCGCCGCGAGATCGGCTATGTAGACGTGCCGATGATGTTCCTCTCGTCGGCGCAAGTGCCCGACATCATCCGTCGCAACTCGCTGGAAGCTCGCGGCGCATACTACCTCCGCAAGCCGTTCGATTCCCAGGTCCTCCTGGAATTGATCGATAAGGCCCTCTGGACCGCCCGCATCGCGGTTACAGCTCGTAATGGCGAGCCGGAAGCGTTAGACCGTAGGTCAGGCTGTGCCTGACGAATCGCTGTGCCCTGGAGTTTGCACGACGGGGGGCGAAGCGGGGCAATGCACCCCAACCCTCCGCATCCCCGCGGAACGCCAGCAATTTAACGTTGAACGTTGGCTGTTCGATGTTGAACGTTCTGACCCCTTCGCGCCCCTCTCCCCTTCTCCTCTTCTGAACCCTGAATCCCGAACCCTATACCCTGACCGCCTTTGTACTGCCAGGCAGTTTCTCGTTACGCTGTAATCCATGTATGATCCGCGTCCAATTCTCAGATGCCGCTGTCGAGTCAAGGCCCTTGGGTTCCTCGCGGGGCGGATCTCGTTCAAGTCGTTCGATGATTGCACGACGCTAGTTCCTGAGGCCGCTGCTCGCTCTATTGGCCGCGCAAGGCATATCGTTCAACGTTGTTGGTCTTTTACCCCGTGCGTGAGGGTTTCTTGTGGTGCAGGCGTGCCGCCTGCGTTTCTCTCGCTTGCATTGGACGTTGAGCGTTGGACGTTGAACGTTCGGTTTCGCTCTTCTCCTCCCCTCTTCTCCCCTTCTGAACCCCGAACCCCGAACCCTTTTTCTGGGACAATCACCTCCCGGCAGGCGACATCTCCATAAACACTGTTGTGGCCGGTCTCCCGACCGTGCCACGCCGATCCGGCCCGCGATGAGCCCTATTCGCCCCGGGATGAACTTTGACAAGCCGCGACTGTTGGCCGAGCTGCTCGACCGCCACGGTGCGGCCCTGGCACTGTTCGCCCGCCAGTGGGACGCCGCGGGCGACGACGTGGTGCAGGAAGCCCTCATCGAGCTGTCCGGGTTGGTTCACTGGCCCGATAACCCGATCGCCTGGCTGTTCGACGTTGTCCGCAAACGCGCCATCAGCCGCGCACGATCCGCCGCACGCCGCCGTCGCCATGAGTCGGTCGCGGCCGAAGCATCGCGCGATTGGTTCCGTACTCGGCAACGACAAAACGCCGAAGCTGAGATCGCGGCCGAAGCCCTGGCCTCGCTGCCGTTGGAAATGCGTGAAGTGATCGTCGCTCACCTTTGCGGCGGGCTGACGTTCGCGGAAATCGGAGGCCTGACCAAAACTTCGAGCAGCACGGCGCACCGGACGGTTCGAGACCGCCGTCGCTCGATTGCGAGAAAAGCTCACATACGAAAGCCTGCAACTGCCATGTCCGACGAAACCCGAAACGACGACTTGAACGACCCGCTTGTCTTGCTCCAGCGGCTCGATCCGCAGCCGATCCATTTGGATCGCGACCGATTCTTTTTCTCGGCCGGCGAATCCTCGGCCCGCGGCGAGATCCGTCACTCGCGACGGCTGACCGCCATCTGGCCCGCGGCCGCGGCCGCATTGGCGATGGTATGCGTCGTTCTCGGACTTGAGATCGCGCGGATGAGCGACGATCTTGCACGCCTCCCGATTCGCGAGGCTGGCATAATCGTGCAGCAGGAAAAAGACGAACCGGACGCAATAGTCAGCGATCCCGAAAAAGGGGACATTCTACTTTTTTCGACCCCGCGAAAGTCCGGCCCCCTCCGCCGGCGACCACTTCGTCGATGTCTCGCGTTGGACTCCCGCGGAACGACCCGCGTCGGCCCGCGGCGACACAATCCGCTCCGGCGATTCCCACAAACCCAAAACCTATCTCGAAATCCGCAAGGAACTCTCCGCCACCTGATCGCTCATCGTTCGACGTTCGACGTTCAACGTTCGACGTTCGTCATTCATCGTTCAAAATGCCTCCCATGCATATCTACCTTTCCCTCATCCTTGCACTTGTCACATTATCCGGTCCTTTGGCCGCCTCCGCCGCCGACCCCCCGCCCACGCGCCGCGATGCCGCGGGCAACGAACTCTTGCTCTACGAGCTCGAAGTCTCCCCCGCCCCCGAGCCGCCGCTGGCGATGAAATACCGCCTGCTCCCCGACCCCGCCGAACTCAAATCCGGCAACGCCGCCACGCAGTACTACAAAGCCTGCGTGTTCGAGGGGCAAGACCCGGTGCAAACCGAGACGCACACCAAGCTCTTCGACTGGTATGACGAAGAAACAAAGCTTGATATCAACGAGCTTCGCGAGGCAATGCGCACCCTCCCAAACACCGACGAGTTCTATAAAAGCATGCGCCGGCACTTACCTGGCAAGTTGCGATTGGGGACTGAACACTCGCAGCGAGGGTTGGATCACGCCGCTGCCGACAGTTCAGAAGTTTCGAGCAGCCGCCATCATGCTGACGATGAAGGCCAAGCTCCATATCGCCGACGGGCAGCTTGACGAGGCCATGGCCTTGGCTCGCGACACCTTCACGCTTTCAAAGCGCATGCAGGAAGACGAATTGTTGGTCGAGGCCCTCGTGGGCATCGCCATCAGCTCACAGCTTCGCACCACGTTCTTCCACGATTGGATCTCCGCGCCGAACTCACCCAATTTGTATTGGGCGGTGAACACAATTCCTAACTATTTTGACACCAGCAGAATCGTCGCCACTGAGTTTGATATGGCCGAGTACACATTCCACGAGCTCTCAAATCTCGACAAGCAACCGCTGACCACCGAAGAGGCCAATAACCTGGCATACCGCGTGTGGAATGTAGAACGATTTGTGGAACCGGGCCGTAAGGCCGATGTACAAGGTCGCACCGGCCTGTTGCTTTGGGTTACGAGAAGCTACGGCGAAGCGTGCCGCGATTTGGAAAAACAGGGGTATTCAATAGAACGACTCGATGCCATGCCCGTCACCCAGGTGGCGCTGATTGTCCCGCTGGCTGCGTTACCAACAGTTACGTGATCAATTGGAGCGCCGGGCTTTGTACGGGTATGCCCACAACGATGCATCGATGTTCAAGAAGATCGACGATACGGCAAGAAGCAAGCAAGCGGAACTGGAACCCTTTCACCAACTGATACCACCATTTAACCCATTCGCAAACGCCCAGCAGCGTCAGGCTCGTTGGCTCTCCGCAATCGCCACGATCGAAGCCCTCCGCATCTACGCCGCTGACCAAGCGCCTGGCCGGCAAAGCTCGAAGACATCACGCAAGTTCCGCTGCCGAAAAACCCAGACGATAACAAACCGTTTGCTTACAAGCTCGACGGTGACATCGCCGTCCTGACTGCACCATACACACTCGGCATCACGTCCGAATACCGCCTAAAACTCCGCAAAAAATAACCTGCTCAATTCCGTAGGGCCGGTTCCAGCCCGCCGTGGCGGGCGGGAAACGATCCACCACCAATTCCACCCGCAACCTCATCGACCGAAAACCGTCGATATGCGTTCCCTCACACTCCTCCTCGCCCTCCTCCTACCATCGTCCATCACTTTGGCCCAGGACGCTTCCCCCACCTTCATCGCCGACAACGCCTCCGTCCTCTTCGTCCGTCTCGACCTGGCCAAACTCGATCTCGAACAAATCGACTTAGTGCTCAAATCGCACCTAGCCGCGCCCGAATTAGATCGCCACTCGCGCAAAGCGCTGGATCGCGCACGCCGGCAACACGGCCACGCTCGCTGAGCTCAAACGCCTCGGCGTCCAAGACTTGTACCTGATTGGCTCGCTTGAGTTCCTCGACTTCCACCTTGACCCATTCCTCGAATCGCCCCAGGACTTCGTCTGCTTCGTTATTCCTCACAAGATGAGCCTCGATTCGGCGTCCATCGCCAAAGCATTCGGCGTCGAAATGGGCGAGCTTCCAAAGGACGGCAATACTCGCCCCGTGCGATCACGGCGTCCGCTGGCTAGCGATCGAGGCCGACTCGGGCAACCAACAGCCGCAGCGCTGGTTCACGCTCATCGGCCCGCAACGTTTGCTCGCACGCGTTGTCCGCGATCGCGCCCAACCGCGCCCGAAGTGTTGGCGGCGTTAAAGAGCGACACCCCACTACAACTGGCGCTGGTACCTCCGCCGGTCTTCGGCAAGGCCTTCAGTGAAATCATCGGACCGGCAATGACCGATCGCGTCGAAGCTGTGAGTGCTCTCGCCGCGTTCCGCTCCGCCTCGCTTGGCATTGACCCCAAGCCCGATGGGCAATGGCGGTTTGCCATCTACGCCCCTGATGCAGCGGGAGCGGCTGCAGGCGCGACTTGTTGGCAACGCTGCCAAAAGCCGTATCGTTGTTGAAGTCGCGCACACCGCTCGTCTCGTTCGCGACGGTGCTAGCAAGTCTCGACCTGAAAACCGACGCGATCGTGTGTCAGCACAGGGCTCGTTGGAATGTCGGTAGCAATGCCTTACGAACACTGTTGAGCGAAAGTCTTCAGGCCATCGCGCGCAACAAACCGCACAGTAAAATGCGCCAGCTAACCATCGCCATCAACAATTACATGGACGCTCACCGCACCATTCCCTCTCCCGCCCCTCACACGAGCAAAGACGGCAAGCCGCTCTTAAGTTGGCGCGCAGCATGCTCCCCTACATCGAGGAAGGCAATCTCTACAACGAGTTCCGCAAAGACGAACCCTGGGACAGCGAGCACAATAAGAAGCTCATCGAGCGAATGCCCGAGACGTATCGCCTCGGCATTTGGCGATCCCAAAAGTACACAAACTCCCCTCGTCCTACCGGTCGGCAAGCACACCGCATTTCCTGGTGGCAGGGACTTGACGATCCCTGAGGTCCGCGACGGCACATCGAAAACCGTCGGCCTCATCGTCGTCGCGCCGGAGCATGAAGTGACCTGGACCAAGCCCGAGGACTGGGAAATCGATTGGGACGACCCGACAAAGGGGCTCGACTATTTCGGCGACGCGACTGTGACAGCCTACATAGACTCGGGCACGCGATTCATTCCCAAAGCCGCCTCAAAGGAGCACTGGCGGCGCGATCCTCTCCGCCGCCGGCAACGAGGTCAACGTCCGCGAGTAATTGCACGCGCGCACCCATCGCCCTCGCCTTCCTTCGCTCTTTCCGGTCAAGAAATATATACGGATGTATACTAACTGACATTCGATGGATTGGCTTACCTTTGCGGCTTTGCGTCTTCGCGTGAGACTCTTCCGGAGGGCGTCTAACGCGGTTCACGCACCGCTCGTTCGGAGGCCAAACCTCGCGTTTTCTCCGGGAAATACGCACCCCACCTCAATTCCGTGCTGAGTGGTTCATCGTACCGCACAAAAACCCCCTGTTTTCTCGACCCAATCTCGCTCAAAACCACCAAATCTCTCAAAAGCGATCGATTGCCCTCCCCGCGCAATCCGTCGTTGACTTTCCAGCCACGCCGCACCATCTTATCCATACTCAGCACGCCCGCACTAAGGGCGAGCCAAGCGACGGCGGAGGATTGAGTCAACCACGAATGAAGCACGCACGAATCCTGGTGGCCGACGACGACCGCGCAACCGAGGCGGCCGTCGAGCAGGCCCTGCGCCCGCTCGGCAACGTCGAGATGCGAATTGAGACCGACGCCTCCGCCGTAGCCAAGTCGCTCGAATCCGGCTCGTTCGATCTCGCGATGGTGGCCCTCCGTCCTCCCGCAATCGATGGCTTTGCCATCCTCAAGGCCGCGCAAGAGATCGATCGCCGCCTCCCCGTAGTCCTGTTGGCCGACAAGCCCAGCGTCGAAAGCGTGACCGCGGGTCTGCGTCTCGGCGCAGCCGATTACCTTGCCAAGCCGCTCGTGCCCGGCGATATCGCCAGCACGGTCCAGCGGCTGCTCAGTACACGGCGGCTGGGCGACGAGAACGCGCTCCTGCGGCGGCAGATCGAGCGGCCGTACTCCTTCGACGACATCATCGGCACCAGCCCGCCGATGCGCCGCGTGTTCGAGCTGATCGAGCAGGTCGCGACGTCGAACGTAGACGTGCTTGTGCTCGGTCAGACGGGCACGGGCAAGGAACTGGTCGCCCGTGCGATCCATCGCCGCAGCCAGCGGCCAGCGGCCCATTTGTGCCGGTCGATTGCGGCGCGATCCCCGACAATCTGTTGGAGAGCGAATTATTTGGCCACGAGCGCGGCGCGTTCACCGGCGCCGACAGCCGTCGGATCGGCCTTTTGGAATTCGCCGACGGCGGAACGCTGTTCCTCGACGAGCTGGCCGAGCTGCCGCTGTTGTTGCAGGCCAAGCTCCTGCGGACGCTGCAAGAACGCAAGATCCGCCGCGTGGGCGGGCCGCGAGGAGGTCGATGTCGATATCCGCGTCGTGGCGGCAACCGCGCCGCGACCTGGACGCGATGGTGCGGCAGGGCTTGTTCCGGCAGGATCTGTATTACCGGATCCACGTCGTGCAAGTCGACCTGCCGCCGCTGGCCATGCGCGGCGACGACATTGGGCTATTGGCCGAGTTTTTCGCCAACCGCCACAGCCGCGAGATGGGCAAACCGATCGCCGGCATCACGCCCGAGGCGTACCAGGTGCTGAGGCAATACCCGTGGCCGGGCAACGTCCGCGAGCTACAAAACGTGATCCGCCGCGGGATCGCGCTTACGAAGCAGGCGATGATCGCGCTGGATGACCTGCCGGATGATGTGATCGTGGCCGCCGGCGAGCGCAGGGCGGGCGATGCCGCGGGGTACTTTCAGATCCGCGACGACCACGTGGCGAAGTTCGAGCGGCAGTACCTGGTCGATTTGCTGACGCGGTATCACGGCGAAGTGCAATCGGCCGCTCGCGAGGCCAAGCTGCCGCGCGGCACGCTTTACCGCCTGATGAAGAACCACGGGCTGGACAGCGGCGACTATCGCGGGAAGTAGATGGCCGAAAAAAGGGGACAGGCACCTCGCCACGACGCGAACAGATTGATCGATGCCTCTGCCGTGGCTCGGAGCCAGTCCCCTTTTTCTTACGCGTGGGACTGACGTAGAAACTCGCGGTAGCGGGCACGCATGCCAAGATGCACCCAGACGAGGAACAGCACCGCCGCCACGGCCAGCGCGAGGCCGATCTGCGTGAGCTCAACGTACTGAGGCCGAGCATTGCCGGTTCGCCTCGATGAAGTGTCCGAGGCGCCGTTGAGTGTCTGCCAGGTAGCTGCGGTGCGCTGTTCGCCTCCGTCGGGTGCGACTTTCCCGCTCGCAGTTTCGCGGGGCAGCTTTTCGTCGCCGACCACGATGCGAATGCGACGAATGTCCTGCACCTGCGGCGGGATCTCGCTCGAAAAACCCTCGGCGCGGAACGTGTCGATGAGTTCCGGCTGGACCTGAATGATGTATTCGTGGCCGCCGCCGACAGTCGGCTGCCAGCCGTAGTCGATCAGCACGGCCCAAGCGGACAGCACAAGCAGCAATGCGGAAGTCATAGAGCACAACCGAAGGCGGCGTGGGATAGTAAAGCAGCCTACGTCCATCCTAACGCCGGTCGAATAAGACGGCAAATCAGGCCCGATTTGCCAGCATATCCGGTGTAGACGGACCTCTTGAACGAGGCCAATTCGGCGTTGAGCATTTTCAGACCGGCCTGCAGGAAGACCACCGCCATCGGTCCGACGAAAATGCCGATCGCACCGAGTGCCTGCACACCGCCGAGCACGCTGAGCAGCGCCAGCAGCGGATGGAGATTGGACTGACCGTGGAGCACGAGCGGTTTGATGAAGTTATCGACCATCGATACTACGAGAGCACACCACACGGCGAGTACGATGGCGGCAACGGTCTCGCCTTGGACAAAGTACAGCCACAAACACGCCGGCAGCCAGACAATCGTCGCGCCAACAAACGGAATCATCCCGCCGAGAAAAGTAAGCATGGTCAGCAACAACACGGAACCTAACCCGGCAAAGTAATAACCGATACCACCGAGAATCGCCTGTGCGAGAGCCGAGAGGATGGTGGCCAACGCAACGGCTCGGCTGATCGATGCGAACTCGTCGATCAATCGCCGCTGATGTCCGGATTCGAGCGGCAACATGCCTCCGATGGCGGCCATCATCTCTGGACCGTCGGCAAGAAAGTAATAGAGTGCAATCGCCATGATGGCCAATCCGAGCAATAGTTTGCCGACGAAGCCCGGAGTGCCCTCGGCCACTGGCAGTAGCAACTCTTTGGCTTCGGCGACGGCGGTGGCTCTAATTTGCTCGACTTTAAGCTTGGTGTGGAATTGTGAGTTGAACCAATCGACGCCGTGGCCGATTGTTTCGGCGTTTACGGGAATGCCATCAGGGTCGCGAACCATGGAATACGCTTCCGTCGCGGCGCACAGCGTGAGCAGGAGAACTGGGATAAAGATGATCAACAGCACCGCGATCGCAGTGATCAATGCTGCGATGCGATCGTGCCCTTTTGAGCGGGCGACAATCCAGGAGTGCAATGGTCGAAACAGGACGGCCAGCAGGACAGCAAGGAAAAGCGGAACAATGAACCCCGCCATGACTCGGAAGAAAAGCACGCCGAACAACAGGACGAGCACGGTCAGGACGATGAGGGAGATGACGCGTGCCATGCGGTGGACCCTTTGAAGCGATCGAGGCAGGCCGCATTCTTCGGGCGGCCGGGAAACGGCGGCATTGTAAAGCGAACGGCGTGAATGCGGCCAGTGCGAACGGACGCACGGCTGTATGATTGACGTGCCAGGCGGTAGGTTGACTGCCTTGGCATTTCCTCCTGTTTGGACGCTGTCGAATCATCGCCATGCCTTCCACGACGAGCCGCCGATGGTTGGGGCCGACACTAAAGCTGGCGATTCTGGCCTTGGTGATTTGGGGAGGTCATCGCACGATTTCCGAGGCGGTCGAAACGCTGCGGCGCGACGGCTGGACGTTCGATCGGATCGATTTTGGATGGCTCGTCGTCTGTGGCGGACTGTATTTGCTCGGCCAGCTTCCCTGCGGGTTGTTTTGGCGACGCGTGCTTTGCGACATGGGCGAGGAGGTGCTGCTTGGCCGTGCGCGTAAGGGCGTATTACATCGGCCACCTGGGGAAGTACGTGCCGGGAAAAGCGGTCGTGTTCGTGTTGCGAATCGGGCTGATCAAGGCGGTCCAACCGCTGAGGACCGGCGTCGGCGTCGCGGCGATCTTTTATGAGACGCTCACGACGATGGCGGTGGGAGCCTTCTTGGCGACAGTGATTCTGGCGCTCGACGGGTCACACGAGTGGCACGTACTGCTGATTTCCGCGGGGCTCGCGCTGGCGATGGCGGTACCGCTCGCACCGATCGTGTTCAATTCGCTGTTGCGCGCGCTGCAACGCAACCGCAGTGACGGGACGACCGCGGTCGCTCGGTTGCATCCGGTGCGCTACGTGCATTATTGGCTGGGGATTGCCGTCGGCTGGCTCTTGATCGGGATGAGCCTGTGGGCTGCCATTCAGTCGCTGGGACCGAAGGAGGACGTGACGTTGCGGGAACTGGGGTTATTTACCGCGGCAGCCGCGCTGGCGGTCGTCGGCGGATTTGTGTCGATGCTGCCAGGTGGACTTGGAGTTCGCGAAATTGTGGTGATGGAGCTTGTAAAGCCGCTGGTTGGCGATGCGGCGGTGGCGCTGGCTGCTGCGGTGCTGTTGCGAATAGTGTGGCTGGCGGCGGAAGCAATACTCGCATTTGCGATTTATCCGCTGGGCGCGGGATTGCGTTTGAAGAAGAGGTTGTTGGAGGCGATCGACGAAGCCGAATGAGTTAGGTGTGCGCCAGCGTGCCGCGCGTGACGCCCAACTGGTTGAGCACGTTAAGCTGCCGAAACACGACGCGGCCGGTTTCCTGGCCGGTAAGCACGCGGCTGTAACTATCAAGCAGGTCATGAACCTGTTGCGGGTTCTCGCGCAACAATTCGACGCGAAAGTGGCGCACACCAAGCGCGAGCATCTGCGGCACGTACTCGGCGGCCGATTGCGGGAGCGAATTAAAAACCGTATTGCGGCAGCCCGTATCCGCCACTAACGGAAACGCCGCGCCAACGTGGTCGCGGAGTTCGACTTTGTGAGAATCGCAGGGGCGGCCGCAATCGCGCCAATCCTTGCCACTTGACAACATAGCGGCGAACACGCAGTGCTCCATGTGGAACATGGGCATGTGTTGGTGGATGACGATTTCGAAGCGATTGGGATCGCATCGTCCGAGCATTGCACCGAGCTGGTGCCAGTATAGATCGTAGCTGGGGACGAGGCGATTTAGTCCCTCGCGCAGGAACAGGTCGGCCGTGATTTCATTGGCGACGTTCAGCGAAAAGTCGCCGACAAGCGGAACTGAGGGCTCGTGCTCTTGAAAATAGCTCAGGCCGGCGAGGTTGCGCACGAGGATACAATCGGCGCCGGCACGCGCGATCAGCGAGAGCAAGCCTTCTTCGCCGGGCTTCGTGATTCGCAGCGTCGCCAGGCCGATTGACCTGCCCGCGTCGTGTGCGCGTGCGACCGCGTCGCGATAGCGTCGTACGTCCTCAAAGTCGCAATAGATTGTTGCGGGCACTTCGCACCGGTCGCGAGGTAGCCAGGCGAGAACCGTGTCGAGCTGCGGCATCGACCGCACGAGTACGTGCAGTTGCGGCTCTTGCGGCCGAGGGACGCGATGACGCGCGCTAATCCCGGCTTTCAGCTCGTCGAGCGCGGCAGGGTTGACTGAACTCACTGATTGCGCTCGCCGCGCGGCGAGCAGTTGATCGACCGCCTTTCGCCGCAGTTCGTTGAGCACACTTTTCGGGACGATGGCATTGGCCGGCAACTCATTGAGCACCTCGCCGAGTACAAACGGCGTATCGCCCAGCCGGCCGAGTTGCTCGCGAAGCAGCTCGAGAGTGACCGCCTGTTTTTGGGCAATTTGGATTGGACCCGGCCACGTTGACGCCGCACGGCGACCGCCGCTGTCGATTGCCGCAAGCTCGAGCGGGCCGCCAATCGCGCCACGGACAACGAATTGGAGCGGAACCCGATGTGGAAACCGATCTCGCGAATACGACTGCTCCAGACGGTGGCGCGTCGCGGGGTCGTCGGTTTTCCAAACGAGTGCGCCAAGGGACAGGCGTGATTGGTCGATGCAATCGGCGCCAAATCGAATCAGGAGCGATCGTGAGCTGGGCGCTGTCACTTCAAAAACGCGGCCCCCTTGTTCCTTTATTTCGGGGTGGCCTTCGTCGAACACCAGCCCGTCGCCTGCCTTGACGTAGTTGGCCGGCGTTCCGGCGTCGAGCTCGACCAGGCACCCGCGCGGCGAGGCTTCGAGCAGACGTCCAATCCGCACGCCGCGCGCCTTGGGGAACCGGGCGGGTACGAGCTGCTGATGGTTCACGCCATCCAGAAACCCCGGCGTAAATCCACGGGAATACGTTTGCTGCAGGTCGAGGCGCTCTTGCTCGGCGATGGCAAACTTTTCGCCGGCGACGGCGGCATCGATCGCGGCGCGGTAGGTCTGCGTCGCTGCGGCGACGTAAGGGCCGCCCTTGAGTCGCCCTTCGATCTTGAAGCTGGCGACGCCTAGACGCACCAGCGGCTCGATCAGATCGTAAGCGGCGAGATCCTGCGGGCTGAGGAGGTACGCCCGGTCGCCGAGATCGCGGCGCTCTCCGTCGACGATCAGCTCGTACGGCAGCCGGCAGGCCTGTGCGCACTGGCCGCGGTTGGCGCTGCGGCCGCCGAGGGCTTCGCTCGTAAGGCATTGGCCGCTGTAAGCGACGCACAATGCACCGTGGACGAATACCTCCAGCGGCATCGACGTTTTCTTCGCGATCTTCGCAATGTCGTCGATCGACAGCTCGCGAGCGAGAATCACGCGTTGGACGCCGAGCTTGCGGACGAACTCGATCCCCCCGGCTCGGTCAGCGTCATCTGCGTCGAGGCGTGGACGGGCAGGGCGGGGGCCAGCCGCGCGAGCAGGCGAGCCAATCCGAGGTCCTGAACGATCACCGCATCGACACCAGCCGCGACGATCGACTCGACGAACGTGACCGCTTGGCGCAATTCGTCGCTGAAGATCAGCGTATTGAACGCGACGTATCCGCGCACGTTTCGATCGTGCAGGAATGAGATTACCTGCGGTAGCTCCTCCAGCGTGAAGTTGGTGGCGCGGTAGCGGGCGTTGAAATTCGACAGGCCGAAGTAGACGGCGTCGGCGCCGTTGGCGACGGCAGCGCGCAACGCTTCCCAGTCGCCGGCGGGGGCGAGCAGCTCAGGATGTTGAGGATTACACGACGACGACATAGAGACGCACTTCTCACACAAACAAGAAAGTATACCCGTGAAGTGCGGGTCGGCGAACCGCTCGAAGAATGAAACAGGAGACGGGCCGCTCAGTGACCGTACGATCCGCGGGCGGGCTGCGTGTGAAGATGCGGATGGGGCAGTGAGTCGTGAGCCGCGCCGACCGGCTGTGGCACGCGATCGCCGTCAGCAGGGCGAATAGTGTCGCGGCGCTGGCGCCGGGCGTCCGACCGGGCCTGCTTGCGTCGAATTCCCCAAGCAAAAATCGCACCACCGGGACCGGCCAAAATCGCTGGCATTAAGAGTAAATTGCCGGCCAACGCCACGGTCAACAACGAGATCATCATGATGCCAAAATTGCGCGTGGGCATGAACGGGCTTAACGCAAAGACGGCCATGCCGATGCCGATCACGCCCCAGCTTTGATACATCGCCCGAGAACAGCCGCGGTAGGCAAGCATCGTGGCTTGCTGTCGCGTCAATCCTGCCTGAATGCCTTTGCGAAACCAGAGCAGGTAGTGGACCACATCATCCACTGTGACGCCAAGCGCCACGCACGGGGCCATGACAAATCCAATGTCGATGAATAGCTCGCCCCAACTCCGCTCCGTCAGCGTGTGGTGGATCCAGCCCATGCCGCCAAAGACGACCACAGCCGGAAAAGCGCTAGGCAACAGCAACACCATTCCTGCCGACCAGTCGCGGCAGGCAAGCATCATGACGATGACGATGAGCGCGAAATCGGTGAGAAAACCGATCACTAAGCCATCCATCAGCGAGTGCTGGGCCTTATATACGAGTGGTACGACGCCCGTATATACGACATCAAGTCCCTCGGCGCCTCCTTCCGCGCTTCCTCAAGCACCGGTTCGACCTTGGCTTTTAAGTCGCCGATGAAGGCGGCGTAATCGACATTCTTCAACGCGCTGACGCGTGCGCTCACGCGCCACAGCTCTTCAACTTGTTCTTCGCCATCGACAACGGTTGCTCGCTCGCGGAGGTAGTCCCCCTCGAGGTACTCGTCGCGGTGACGGACCAATCGTTTGTTGAGGACACTATCGCGAACACTGGGGTTTCCCAGGCCAATCAGACGACCGGCCGCCGCGCCCGATCCGTCATCCGCCACCGGCACTTCGAGATCGCGTGAAAAGGTGACCGTGGACATGGTCGAGCCCACTTCGTCAATTTCACGAACGCTGTCCTCGATGGCGCCGATCAAGCGCATGCGGTCGAGGAAGTTCAAGCCGGCGACCTCTTCGTCGCGCGGGAGGCTAATGACGATTTCCATCGGTACCAGCGGACCCAGTTCGCGCTCCAGGAACTCATAATCGGCGATCACGCGCTCTTTCGGAGAAAGCAGGCGCATGAGTTGGACGGAGGTTTCGTCGTAGACAATGCCATATCCGACGGCGAACATTACCAATAAAAGTGCAGTGGCAATCCAGGCGTGGTTTCGCACAACCCACTCGCCGCGCTGCCACCAGAAGCCGGAGCCCTGAATCAGCTTGTGCAATGAACCTTCATCGGCATGCGCGCCTGGCTTAACCTCCAGCTTAGGCTTCCAGATTTCGAGCGCCGCGGGGATATAGAAGATCAAGAGCGCGGCGCTAACCACGACGCCGATTGCGGAATATAGTCCGAATACTCGGATGGGGACTAACTCGGTGTAGCAAAGCGTGAGCAATCCGACGGCGGTGGTTCCCGTGGCCAGCGCGAGGGGAAGTGCGGCATGCCGCAGCGCTTTTCCGGCCGCGCCTTCCGCCGGCGTGCCGGCGGTGCGCACGTCGCGGTAATAATTCGTGAGGTGGATTGCGCCGGAAGTGGTCGCCACGTAAACGAGCGACGGCATTGTAAATAGAATCGCATCCACCGGTGCGCCGGTCCACCACACGATCGATAGACTGAGAATCGAGCTGTAAATTCCAGCGGAAATGACGATCGTTACCAGCGGCAGGTTGCGCAGGCTGATCCACGAAACCAGGGTCCCAATCAAGACGGCGATCCCCGCCAACAAGTTGAGGCTCTTTTGTCCCGCGTTGTCGATCGCCACGTTATCGACCGGCGGACCGCCGAGATGAAGATTGTCCGCAGGGATGGCGCACTCGTCGATTGCCAGTCGCTTAAGTTCGGCCACCGTGCGGTGCTTATCGTCGAGCGCATCTTGCGTAAGCGTCGTGACCAGACACGTCTGCCGGTCCTCGATCCCTTGATCACCTTGATCGGGTCCAAATAGCGCCGGCCAAACGCTCGACCGCCACATCCTCCTCAAGCCGCAAAGGCGGCGACGTCATCTGATCGAGCACACGCCGTCCAGTGAGCACGCTCTTGAAGAGCGGGTGGTGCGTGCGCACGACCTCGCCCGCGCGTGTCTTTTCGTCGGGATTTTTGACGTCGCCCGCATCCTCGGGTTTCTCCCAGAAGGACATAGTCTCCGCGCCGTCGGGACCGAGCTTCCAATCGCCGAAGAACGGATTTTCGAAACGAAACTCCCCCTCCTCGTCCCATAACGTCCCCTGGACCTTGGTAAAGTCGTGTGCGAGGAACTTTCGGCCGTCGGCGAGCGTAACCTCGATCGGCGGCATCATCTTGCGGGCGAGCAATTCGAGCTTCTCGTCGGCGATCGTGCAGCCGTCCCAACTCACCAGAATGAATTCCTCGCCCTGAAACTTCTGACGGAACGCGCGGTAGACCTGCGTTTCCTCGTATTCGGCTGGAATCCAGTTTTTAACGTCGTTGCGGTTGGCCTGCTTGGCGCAAGGCCCCTATGACGGCAAACGGAAGCAAAAACACCGCGATCGCGGCAATGACCAGCGCGTATCGGGCGTAGAACGACTTCTTCATATCCTGGCGCGGTACGGAGTAGGCGGGACTCGACTTCGTGTCGCTGGCATTACGGCATGTCGCCCGATTGGCCGTTGCAACTGCCACTCCTTTGGCTGGAGAATGTACTCCGAGTCGTATCGAAAGCTGGCAGAATCCCTCAAGTCTATATTCTGCCGATCGATACGTCACCCCCGGAAAATGCAGTAATTCAATGCTGGTCTCTCGAACCGGGTGAATCTCTCCGGTAGTTCCAGGCGGACTAAAGTGAAACGTGGCCTAGTCTTAGGTCAATACCAAGCACCCAAATGCTGCCAATCGATTGCCGTCCAGACTCCAGCCCCGATAACGGACTGGCTTCCGTCAATGTCGCCTACTGACTGCGAAAAGCCTGAGCGGACGCGCACCGCTTACAACGAACGTCAGACGGGTGCAAAGCAGATCCGCATTTCGTGCAGCGTCGTCGTTTGATCAGCTTTGCGCGGCGGGTGCGCGAGCGAGTCCGAACCATCTAAGTCTCCATGCGGATATTGGAATACGGCTGCCGTTTAGCGAGTCAGTCAGGCTTTGTTGAACCAACAGCTTAACTTGGAACACGGGCGGTGGAAATGGGGCGTCGCGATGATTGGGCCTTTCGAGGGCAAGTGGCGGGATGGATTCAGAGGGCCTAAACTGGCCACAGTGCTCCTCGGAGTGCTGCCAACAATCCATTTGTCCTTTTCGAGGCCGGTTCAGGCCTGCCATGCCGTCCGACTACGAGTTACCGCAGGGCAACGAACGCCAAGGACTGCGACCGTTTCGCACAGCGGTCATTCGCGGTCTGGCGGGTTTGCTGGCGCCGCTGTTGACCGTTGTTATCCTGTTGTGGATTTGGCAGACGCTGAAGTACTACGTACTTCAGCCAGTGGAGTCGGCTACGCGTAACTTCATAGCCTGGCAGATAGCCGACATTTATGACGATGTGCCCGCTAATGCTCGGGTGAAGACCGACGAATCAGGCGTTTTCGAAATCGATGGTCGCGAGTATCGGCGGCTGGAAACCGGCCAGCTCATTCCTCGCGCAGTGTACGACACCGTGATAAGGCAATCGGTGGACGTGCCGGTCAGCGGGCGCGATTTTTATCGCCGCTGGGTCGAGATCCGGTATCTCAAGCCGTGGATCGTGGTGCCGGTTTTTCTGATTCTGTTCTTCGCGGTGATGTACCTGTTGGGCAGCCTGTTTGCCGCGGGGATCGGGCACGTGTTCTGGACTTTATTCGAAGGGTCGCTTGAGAAGGTCCCGTTTGTGGCGCGGTGTATGGCCCAGTGAAGCAAGTGACCGAATACATGCTGAGCGAGCAGAAGCCGGAGTTTCGCCGCGTCGTTGCGGTCGAATACCCGCGCCGCGGCGTGTGGACGATCGCATTTGTGACGGGCGAGGGGATGACCGACGTGCAGAAGATCAGCGGCGAGCCGATGCTGACGGTCTTGTTTCCGACGTGCCCCACGCCGATTGCCGGCAATACCAAGATGGTCCCGCGGCGCGAGACGATCGACCTGGGGATGAGCGTCGATTCCGCGGTGCAGTACATCCTGAGTTTTGGCGTGGTCGTGCCGGAAGAGCAAGTTCACGCCTACCAGACGGATACGGCTGCTGAGTTGAACGTTGCGGTGTCCGCAGATTCGGCAATTGCAACTTCCGAACGACACTCGAACTAAACCGAGGTCGATTCCTTCTTTTTCGCTTCGGCGTTGGTCGATCGGCGAGACACAAGCCAATGCCTTAATACGCCAACAATCATCGGCAGCACGCTGACAAACACGATCAAGAGCACAATCTTCTCAAAGTGGTCAGTGACAAACGGAATGTTTCCCAATAGGTAGCCCGCCATAGTCATGGAAAAAACCCAACCGATCCCGCCGGCAATGTTGTAGAGGGCAAAGTGCCAATAGTTCATGCGCGCCACGCCGGCTACGAACGGAGTAAAGGTTCGTACGAGTGGTACAAATCTCGCCAGTACGATCGCCTTTCCTCCGTGCCGCTCGTAGAAGGCATGCGCCGCCATCAAGTGATCGTGTTTCACAAACCGCAAACGACCCTTTTCGAGAACGCGTTCGCCCATTTGCAGGCCGAGAAAGTAATTGACCGCGTCGCCAAGGACCGCGGCCACAATCAGCAGAATGTTCAGGAGCACGATGTTGAGCGACGATACCTGGCTGGTTAACAACCCTGCGGCAAAAAGCAGCGAGTCTCCCGGTAAAAAGAACCCGACCAACAGCCCCGTCTCACTGAAAACAATTGCGAAGAGGACCGCATATACCGACGTCGGACCAATTGTCTCGACGAGCCCGCGGAGCACTTCGGGATCAGCGAGGCCAATAAGCCAGCGGATTTGGTCGATGAGCCAGTAAAACCGATCCATTGATGTGACTAAGCGTTAGATCGTGCGTGATCGTGGAGGGAGAAGCCGAACTTCCTTGTTGACCAATGCGCGATTTCTCTATTCCGGCAACGGCCGACCTTTGGTTTCCGGAGCGAAGGCCAGTGTGACAATTCCCACGATAAAAATTGAGCACATCGTCACGCCGGCATAACGATACGGTTCAGGGTCCGGGTAGTTTTCGCCCGTAAATACCTTGCTCGTCAGTACGCCAAATAGCAAAGGACCGAGTGCCGCCACAAAGCGTCCCACGTTGTAACAAAACGACGTGCCCGTGCTCCGCAAATGCGTTGGAAATAGCTCTGGGAAATAAATTGCATAGCCCGCAAACACGGAAAGTTGGAAAAACCCCATAATCGGGATCATCCAAAATATGTCACTCGGCTTGCCGAGAAACCAGAACACCATTGCCGTGCTCAGCATCCCAGTGACAAAGGCAATCAGAAACGTTAGTCGTCTACCGATCCGCTGGGCAAGCTGCGCCGAACGTGTACATTCCGAAGAATGCTCCAATGTTCTGCATCAACAGCGTTAGACCGGCATACCTCGTCAAACGACCGCTCAGTCGCTTGTCCACTTCCGCCTTGATGTCCTTTTGAGCCTGAGTCAACGCGGGCGGAGTAGCGCCACTCGGCGGTGGATTCGCTTCGAGGTTGGCAAGCAGGCGTAAATCCTCGGCGCTGCCTGGGTCGCCGTCTCGAACGGCATCCGCGATTAGAGGGTCATAGATTTCGGCAGCAAAGTGCTTGCGAAAAACCGATCGCGAAAGATCGGTGCTGAAGAAACCGATTCCCCACAAACCGACTACTCCTGGCGCTGCCAAGAGCAACCCGATGATCGCGTGCCTGCGCCATGTGGGATGCCGAAACAGCTCGCCATAGGATCCGAGCTTACGCTTCACTTCCCCTTCATGCGAGACTTGCTGCCAGCGTTCTGGTTCTTTCAGGCGACGGCGGATTACCAACGCCAGCAATGCGGGAAAGCGCCCCGATCAGAAACATCACCCGCCACGCAGTCAGTGTGACACCGAAGGGGCTGAACTGGGCCAGGACTCCCTCCTCTTCCAGGTGGCCGAGGCCCATGCTTATGAATGCGGCCGAGATATTACCGATAGCCGAGAGCGCCTGCAGCAGGCTCAGCGAACGAGCGCGAGCGGTTTCGGGCATGACTTCGGCAACCAATGCGACTCCCACGGCGAATTCGCCACCGACGCCCAATCCTGTCAGGAACCGATAGAATGCGAAGTCCCAAACGCCGATGGAAAACGAACTAAGACCCGTAAAGAGTGAATACACCAAGATGGTCAACATCATGGTCTTTGCACGGCCGATACGATCTCCCAAGACGCCAAAAAACAGGCCGCCTGTCGCCCAGCCCATCAGGAATATCATCGTGGCATAACCGCTCCAGGCCTTGACCGCTTGAGAGCCCGGTTCCGCCTGCAGCAAATCCTTCAGCGCCGGAACGCGCGCGAGTGTAAATAACTGCTGATCGAGACAATCAAACAGCCAGCCAAGCGCCGCAACCAACAGCACGAACCAGTGGTACCGCGTCATATCGCTGTACCAAGGACGTGACGAATCAGTCCGAAGCGAGCTGCGGTCGATATGTAGGTCGGCCATCGACTTTTTGACGAAAAGCGTAAGGATTACCACGCCAAAACCGGGCTGCACGGCAGCCCGAAAGAGTTGCGCATGATAGTTGGCCGCTACAACAGAGTCTAGCGGAATCGAGTCGATTCGGAGTTGCCAGACCGGGCTCTCATGTTGTATGCATCAGACCGAGCGAACGTCGCCCTAAGGAAGAGCGCAGTCGAATGATTCAGTGGATCAAGGACCATTTGTTTCCGCTCGTCACGCGCACCGTTCGCGAGTGGAACGGCGACGATGGCGGCCTGCTCGCGGCGTCTCTGGCGTTTTACACCGCGTTTTCGTTTTTCCCGCTGTTGCTTGTGCTGGTGTCGATCGCCGGCTTTGCATTGCAGTTTTCGCCGCAGGCCCAGCAGGCCCAGCAAGAGCTGATCAACGCGGTCGCTCAGACGGCCTCGGTAGAGATTGCGGCGCAGCTTGAGCGGGTGATGTCAGAAATCAAATCGTCGGCGGCGGTGGGCGGGCCCCTGGGCCTGGCAACGCTGCTCTTTGGGGCGATTGGAATCTTTGCCAATATGGAGGTTGCGTTCGCGCGCATTTGGAAAACTCGCGACCTGCCGAGCGAGCATCACGGCTGGCTGCACACGATCTGGCAAGTGCTTTTCGTGCGGCTCAAGGCATTTGTCGTCGTGCTGATCCTTGGCGCGTTCATCGTGGCGACGTTCTTCGCGGGCATCGTGCTCTCGGCGATGCGGCGCTACGTGGCGGAATATGTCGGCGATTTTCCGCTCGACGACACGCTCTGGTATTGGATGCAACTCGGAATCGGGTTCACGTTGAACGTAATCTTCTTCACGCTCACGTATCGGCTGTTTTCGTTGCGGCGGACCAGTTGGTGGGAATGCTTGAAGGGGGGATTACTAGCCGGCTTCTTCTGGGAAGTTGGACGCTATCTCCTCACGGTGTTCTTGCTCCGCGGCGGATACAGCGCTTATGGCGTCATTGGCTCATTCATCGCCATGATGATGTGGTTTTACTATGCTTGGACGGTTCTGTTCTTTGGCGCAGAATATGTGCAAGTGTCGCATCGGATTCGAGTAGCGCGACAAGCGGCCCGAGCCGCGGTGGCAACAACGACGAATGTAACGGCCGCGAAGTAAACCCAGTTGCGATCTGAGGGCGTCATGTTATTAGCCAAGGGCAAGAATTGGCGCGATAAGCTGAATAACCCCAAGCAAGACCTGCCGCGCGTCGAGCGGATCGAAGGCACGCTGCGAGACAAGTGGGGCAAGGGCACCTGTGTCATCCCAGCGCCGATCGAAGTCGATCAGATCATGCGGCGCGTGCCGCGAGGCAAACTAATCACGATCAATGAAATTCGTCAGAAGCTCGCCAAGAAACACAAAGCGACGATCGGCTGCCCGATCACCACCGGCATCTTCGCTTGGATCGCGGCCAACGCCGCCGAGGAAGCGGCTGCCGACGGCGTCAAGCGGATCACGCCCTACTGGCGCACGCTCAAAACCGGTGGTGAGCTGAACCCGAAGTATCCTGGGGGCCCATCGGGTCTGAAGAAGAAGCTCCAAGCAGAGGGACACAAGGTCGTGCGGAAAGGAAAGCGATACCTGGTGGCAGACTACAATTCGAAGCTGGTGAAGCCGTAGGTCGTCACGCGAATGAAAGCCCGACGCGTGAGCGAGAGGAAGTTACTCCGCCTTCTGCTCGGTCACGAACTGCATGATCTGCCGCATCAAGTCGGCCAACTGGGCCTGCGAGTTGATCACGCCGATCAATGCTCGGGCCAGGATCTGTTGGTCCTCATTCGTGTCCTTGCCGCTGGCCATTTCACCAAGCCGGCGCAGAGCTGCGCATCCGGCTCGTTGATCGCTCGATCGGGCGGGTCGTTGTTTCCATCGCGTGATTCGGCCACCATGGGAGCCCTCGATAGATTTCGGCAATAGCGACGGGCGGACTCGAACCGCCGACACGCGGCTTATGAAGCCGCTGCTCTAACCAACTGAGCTACGTCGCCCCTGGGAATTTGCCAGTGTCTTTTGCAATGTGATTGGGGGAATGGCGACGCTGAGGCGCCTGAAATGACGCCTTTAATGTCACTCGCTCCCCGAAAGCTTGCATGTCGAAGTTTATCCGAAAAGCGGCTCCTGGAAAACCCGGCGACCGCACCGCATTATCGTCGCCCTCTGGTCGATTCGCCCCGCGATAGCCGTAGCTGCGCACGTTTCAATTCGATTTCCGCACGGCGGACAGCAAGCTCCGCAAGATCGCGCTGACTTGCATCAACATTTTCCTTTTGAGCGATACGCAGTTTTACACGCTGCTCCAATACGTTTAACTCGGCCAGCTCCACGTCCGACCGAAGCAATTCGCGATCCAAATCAGGTCCAGCCGTATCACTGCTGAGTGTACGCGCCCCGTAGGAGCTTGCCGAGCCAGAACCTCGCTCCACGCTTCTCGATGTCGTAACCGTCGCGCGTCCAGAGTCCAAAGCCAAGTCCTCGGCGCCCGTCCGGTTTATGACGATCCTTCGCCGCCGGGGCGATTCGCTCACTTCCGTCTGCTCAACCGTTACCACGAGATCGCCGTCCTCGTTCTTCGAAATCCGAATCGTTCCACCGCTGCCCAGCGAGATCTCCACCGGCTTGTCGGCGCTGATTTCGTCGCTCCTGATGACTTTGGAAAGGCGCAATGAGCGGCCGATCGTTGTGCGAGGCTCGTCGGGGTCCGCCGGGCCATCGCTTTCGGTCGTCGCCGAGCTGGCGGACGACGCTCCGCCCGATGTCGTCGACGCAGCGTCCGGCGATCCAGCGGCATTGGAAGCCCCTGGCGGCTCTGCCAGCGTGAACCTCGGCAAACACACCGCAAGCACAGCGGCCACTAAGATTCCGACAGCGGAGATACGTCCACAAACGCGTTCGTCGAATACCATGGTGAGTCTCCTCTTCAAGAATCGGGCAACGGAATAACGGTTCGCGGGCGGCAGCGCTCGCCGAGGGCAATGCCATCAAGTGGCATTGTATCGCTCAGCCGGTCTCCGGCATGAACGTCGGCATCAGAATGCCCGTCGGCCGGCGAAACTCGCCGCGGCATTGAGCGAAGTGGATCTCGCAGTTTCGCGCGCCCCACGAGTACAACGTCTTCACCAGACCGCTTGCTTCCACCGGCACTAGAAACACCGGAGAGCGCCCGGCATGATGGTTCAGCTCGCGAAGGATCAACGCCGCCGCCTGCTCCTCCGTCCGCATGACTCCCGGGCCGAGCATGTTGCTGCCCGGATGGTAGATCGAGACCAGAAAGCCGTCGATCTTGCCGCGATCATTTTCGATCACCGACGCATGCCACACGCCGCGGCGGTTTTCAATGAAGTAGCGGTAGTCCTTCTCGCGGCGAATGCCGACCAGTTCCTCCTCCAACGCGACCATCGTGGGCACGTCGGCGAGCGTCGCCTCGCGAACGCGTCCGTCCAGCGAAGTCGTTTGCGTCAGGCCGTTGTCGGGCACCGGCGCGAACATATCCTGAAAAACCAACCGCGGCACGAACCCGTGCCGGTTGTAAAGCGAGAACGAATCCAGATTCATCGCGCTCGACACCAGCCGCACGGGTTTTCCCTCCCGGTCCGCGAAGTCGGTGATGTGCCGCAACAGCTTCACCGCCACGCCTTGGCCGAACGAATCGGGATGCGAATTCATGATCCCCAGCGAAACATGCGACTCGCGCGGATGGTAAAAGCAGGAACCGAGCAATGTGCCGCTATCGCTGTCTTCGGCGACGACGCAGCAGCCGGGGTCCAGGTCTTCGTACACCTCGCAGAACAGCCGGCAGGACTTCGGACCGTGTGGGAAGATCAGCGGCTTGTTGCTGGCCTGATACCAGCGGTTGGTCGAGCTGCAAATCAGCTCGGCGACGCGGTCCCACTCGTCGGGCCGCATCGGTCGCAATTCCAGATTGTCCATATCGCGCTCGTTGACGTTGCCAGTTGAGTCCGCGGTCAGTCTACTGGCGGATTGCCGGACATGCAAAACTGCAACGCACCTGGCCATGCCCAGCCTACTCAACCGCCGCTGCGCACTCGCGTTCGCGATTGTCTATCCCACGCTACTGACGTGGCTTTATTTCGTTTATCTCGCCAAGGCGCCGTCGACGAGCCAGCAAACGGCGTATGGCATTGGCAAGGCGATTCAGTTTATCTTTCCCGTCGCGTGGGTGTGGCTCTTCAGGCGCGGGTCGATCGGGCTTCCGAAGGCGACCACGAAGGGATTGGCAGCGGGCGTGGTTTTTGGACTGGCCGTCGGCGGCGGGATCGTCGCCGCCTATCATTTGTGGCTCAAGTCCGCGTCATTCTTCGCCTTGGCAGTTGAGCCGATGGTGGCCAAGCTCGAAGGACTTGGCCTGCGCAGTCCTTCCGCTTTCATAATGTTGGGTGTTTTCTATGCGATTGTTCATTCGGCCCTTGAGGAATATTACTGGCGCTGGTTCGTGTTTGGACAGTTTCGCCAGGCATGCTCATTGCGCACGGCGATCGTCGTTTCCAGCCTCGGTTTCGCAGCGCACCACGTGCTCATCATCGGCTGGTACTTTGGCTGGACCTCGCCCGCGACATGGCTCTTCTCCGCGGCGGTCGCCGTCGGCGGCGCGTTCTGGGCCTGGCTCTATCATCGAAGCGGGTCGCTTCTCGGCCCATGGCTGAGCCACTTGCTAATCGATGCCGCGATTTTCGTGATCGGTTACCAATTAGTGTTTAGAAAAATGTAGGTCAGGCACCCCGTGCCTGACAGCAGATGCCGTAGCACAAAAATGGTCTTTTGCGCAGAAAAGCCCGCGGCAACCTGCCGCGGGCTTACGCAATTCGAGTTCAAAAGGGACCGGCTCCGAGCCTCCACCGGGTTCTACTGCTCCAAAGAGCGTCGCGACGAGGTGCCTGTCCCCTTTTAACGTTGCCTTTAGTTCAGAATCTTGCTCGTATCGCCAACGATCTTCTTGGCCACTTGCTCGTTGAGTCCGTCGGCCTTGAGAGCATGATTCGCGGCGACGGTCCCGTCCTTGTAGATCAGCACGGTCAGGTCAGCGCCGGCGTCGAGCTTGAAATCCTTTGGACCGTCCGGTTGGTCCTTGGAAACGACGACCGCGATGTTGCTGGCGTCGGCGTCCTTCACGAGCTTCTCGGCGGCCTTCTTGCCGTCTGCCTCGCTGGTGTTGATCAGCGTGACGAACGCGCCCATCTTCTTCTCGTCCTTGTTCTTCGCCACGACTTCGTCGAGCGCATGCACAAGCTTCGCCAGGTTCTTGTCGCTCTTGCGAGCGAAGACCACCACCATCGGCCGCTTGCCCATCTTGCAGCGATAGCACAGCTCTTCGCCGATCTTCACCTCGTCGTGCGGGTTGCCGGCGACTTTGACCACTTCGAAAGCGGGCACTTCATCGCCCGGCTGCAAGCCACTCTTCAGCTCAGCGCCATAAGCTGAGACTCCGATCGCCAGCGCAATAGCAAGACCGAACACAGTCGTTACTTTCATCGCGAAATCTCCTCAATGGGAATGTTCAAGGGAACCAACCAGCGGTAACACAAACCAAGCGGGACGTTTGCGACGGCACTCCGTCGCGGCAGGCATTTTACGCGTGGGCAGGCGGGCAGGCAGCAGGTTCACTTTCCGGGTAAACCCGCGTTGCCCATCATGATATGCGGCCCGACTCAAAATGCAACCATCCTCGCGCGGTGAATCACGGCCGATTCACATAGTTCAAGATCAGGCCAACCAGCAGCCCGCCAAGTCCACCGCCCAAACTAAAGTACCAGCACTCCGGTTGGCACGCTGGCGCAAGCATCGACCCGACGAGCAATCCAACAACCGTTCCAACGGCGAGACGTGTGACATTCCCCCAATGACTTCTGATGGGTTGCGAATCGCGCGAACTTTGCTCTTCGTTCGGCGATTCGTACGGGTTCTCGTCCACTGATCAGCCCTAACTCTTGAACCCCAGAGATTCGCGCAATTCACTCGTTGGATAGTTTCCATTGAAGTAGTGCGTAGTGCCGGCACGGTCGGTTATTGCGTTAATGACCGATCGCACGCACAGGCGACTTCAGTCCGTATCGATACGCGGGTCGATGTCGAAACTTGGGATGGTCCGGTGGAATGACGGCGGCCATGATCTCATCAGCTGGCACGGAAAGCACCACCCTCTTCGAGCCGACGCTTCAGATATTCGAGCATTTTGGATTCTACTGGTCCCATGCACTCTTTCAGCAATGCGGACTTTCGGAGCCGCGCCCACAGTCCATAATACCCACGAACTTCCAGCATACCACATCTTGTGGCCGACACCCTCTTGACAAGAAGGTGTTATATGTATACTATGATCAGATAGATAAATAGGCAAGTTCCGAGCGTTAGACAGGCCTTGGCGGCTTGCGTTGCCCTGAGCGTGCCGAAAGGGGCGTGAGACATCCTCGGAGTCCATTGCGGCTGATTCGGACCCGTCAAAATGTTGAATATTCGAAAATTACGCGTCACGCAGTCTTTCACAACACGCGCTCGGAAACCGACTTGCGCAACTCACGACCGTTGCCAAAGCCCATTTAGTATCAAAACCCTTGGGGCCCCACCGCACACGCTTTCCGTGAAACAAAAATCACACGGTTCCGTCTGTTCCTCCCCGTGTTCTCTGGCCTGTCCCGGCAGCCGGGTTGGCCCTTTTTCACTCATACGACCGTGTCAAAATAGCGCAAAACCGTGCGCAGTCGGCGCCAAATACGTGCCGCCCATGCGCATAATTCGATCGAATTTGTTCCCCCCCGTACTTCAAAGTCCCTGGAAAACACGGCACTTCGAAGAGCACCAGGGAAACTAATTCCCCGAACAAGTTCCCGTTTCCGCGTTTTTCTCCATAACAAACCCTCAGCGAATCGAATTGCCGCCACGTTTCACAATCCCATAGAATTGAATTACGGAGGAGTCCACGCGCAATCTTGTCCGCACGGCGTTTAGCGACGCTTGTGGCGGTAGCCCAATCTCAACGGAGGAATAATCATGGCCACGGTCACTGAAAAACCCAGCTCAAAAAACACGCCGGCCGCAAATTCAACAAACGCAATGCTTCATCGGCGGCCAGTGGACGCCCGCCGCCAGCGGCAAGACGTTCAAGACGATCAACCCCGCCACGGAAGAGTCGATCGCCGACGTTGCGGACGGAGACGCCGCCGATGTGGACCTCGCCGTAAAGGCGGCCCGAAAGGCGTTTGAAAAGGGCGAGTGGTCAAAGATGGACGCGCGCGACCGCGGCCGATTGATCCACAAGCTAGCCGATCTGATCGAAGCCGAGATCGATGAATTGTCCGCGCTCGAATCGCTCGACAACGGCAAGCCGATTCGCGACGCACGCGCCGCCGACCTGCCGCTGACGATCGATTGCCTGCGATACTACGCCGGCTACGCCGACAAGATTCACGGCCAGACGATCCCCGTCCGCGGCAATTACTTCACCTACACGCGCCGCGAACCGGTCGGAGTGGTCGGGCAGATCATCCCCTGGAATTTCCCGATGCTGATGGTCGCCTGGAAATGGGGCCCGGCGCTGGCGGCTGGTTGCACGATCGTCATGAAACCCGCCGAACAGACGCCGCTGACCTGTCTGCGGATGGCGCGGCTGGCGCAAAAGGCCGGCATCCCCGACGGCGTGATCAACGTCGTCCCCGGATTCGGCGAGACTGCCGGCGCGGCCGTCGTCAAACATCCGGGCATCGACAAAGTGGCGTTCACCGGCTCGGGCGAGACCGCGCAAATCATCATGCGTGACGCAAGCAAGTCGCTTAAACGCCTCACGTTTGAGCTCGGCGGCAAGAGCCCGAACGTTGTGTTTGCCGACGCCGACCTGGAAGCAGCCGCGGCCGGTTCGCACTTCGGCCTGTACTTCAACCAGGGGCAATGCTGCTGCGCCGGCAGCCGGTTGTTTGTCGAAGACAAGATTTACGATAAGTTCTGCGACAAGCTCGCGGGAATGAACACCGGCCGCAAGATGGGCGACCCGCTCGATCCGGCAACCGAACAAGGCCCACAGGTCGATAAGGCGCAGTTCGACAAGATCATGCACTACATCGACCTCGGAAAGAAGGAAGGCGCCAAGATGGTGACCGGCGGCAAGCGTTGGGGCGATCGCGGCTACTACATTGAGCCGACGCTGTTCACCGGCGTGAAGGACGAGATGGCGATTGCCACCGACGAGATCTTCGGCCCCGTGATGAGCGTGCTGCGGTTCAAAGATCTGGACGAGATTGTCGAGCGCGCGAACAACACGTCGTACGGTCTGGCAGCAGCCGTGTGGACGCGCGACATCGGCAAGGCTCATTATCTGGCCAACAAGATTCGTGCCGGAACTGTCTGGGTGAACTGTTACGACGTGTTCGATGCCGCGGCGCCGTTTGGCGGGTTCAAAATGAGCGGCCAGGGGCGTGAACTTGGCGAGCGCGGTCTCGACGGGTACACCGAATGGAAAACGGTGACGGTGAGTTTGCAATAGGACTGGCCAGGGAACGCTTCAGACTTCGGTGCCTTATTGTTTTCGTCTCGAATCAGCGGTAAACAACTCGCCGCGTTCTGCCGGCGGATGGCGACGTCGCTTTCGGCCGGGGTGGACATTCGCCGGACGACGGTGCGCGAGGCCGACATGGCGCGCGGCCCCGCGAAGCATCGCCTGGAGACGATCCGCGACGCCGTCGGCCGTGGCGAGTCATTGGCCAGTGCGATCGACGCCACAGGCGAGTTCTTTCCGAGTTTGTTCCGGCAGCTCGTCGCGGTTGGCGAGCAGTCGGGTCACACAGCCGAGGTTTTTAAGCAGCTCGCCGATCACTACGAACATCAAGTTACCCTGCGGCGCTCCTTCGTCCGCAGCATCACCTGGCCCGCAATCCAGTTAATCATTGCGTTGTTCGTGGTGGGCTTGCTGATCTGGGTTAGCGGCTGGCTCAGCACGCGGGGGAACAAGACCGATCTCTTGGGTTGGGGGCTGGTGGGAACCACCGGGCTGTTGATTTATTTATTCGCGCTGGCGCTGATTGGGTCGGCAATTGTCCTGATGGTGCAAGCCGGCCGGCGCGGAGCGTTTGTTTGGGGCCCGGTGCAAAAGTTTGTGCTCCGCATTCCCAAGTTGGGGGGCGCAATTCGCACGTTGACCTTGTCGCGCTTCGCGTGGCTCCTGCATCTGACGCTCGACGCTGGGATGGATATCAAACGCGCCGCGCGATTGGCGCTTACGTCCAGCGGAAATGTACTGTTCGCATCGGCCGCGGATGAAGTCGTGTCGATGATTTCAATGGGCCATTCGCTCACGGAATCGCTGGCCGCCGCTCGGTGTTTTCCCCGCGAGTTTCTCGAAACCGTGCAAGTCGGTGAAGAAAGCGGGCGAGTCGTGGAGACGCTGGCACATACATCCAAGCAGCTCGACGAAGATGCTCGCGGCGCCATGGTCGTTCTGACCGCGGTCGCCGGCTACCTCGTCTGGGCGATCGTGGCGACGCTGATTATTGTGCTGATATTCCGCCTGTTCGGAAACTATGTGGGGCAAATCAACAACATGCTCAAGTGAGAGATGGCTGCGCTGATAAACAATGCGTTCCTACGGGACTTCCTTGCCGAGTCACCGCTGAATCCGCTTGGCCCGGGCGAGCCGAATCGCGACCTCGTCAAAAAGCTTCGCGCAACGAAGCCGGGCGACATCTTCGGCGGCACGCAAATCCGCGATGGGGCGATGGCCAATGTGCTTTTCGCGGGGCTGTTCTTATTGGCCGATGATTTGGATCGTTCGCACGAGATCAGCCAGGATATCTCAACGACGACCGGTAGCTACTGGCACGGGATCATGCACCGCCGCGAGCCGGACTATGGAAACGCCAAATACTGGTTTCATCGCGTAGGAGGGCATCCGGTCTATGACGATGTTGCGGACGCCGTTCGAGAATTGCTGGCGGAGCAGTCTGGCGAGTTAATTGGTGACGAGAACGAGACGGAGTTTCTGCGACGCGACCAATGGGATGCGGGTGCTTTTGTTGATACATGCGCAAGGCAGCGAAGAATGCCGCATTGGCAACTGCCAATGGCCCGGAGTCGGTGCTTGAGAACCTTTGCCGAAGAATCCAACGGCGCGAGTGCGAATTGTTGTTGGCGTATTGTTATCGGCAAGCCATCGGCGGGTGAATACTTGCGACGTGGTAGAAGCAAACTTAGAATCCACGTTCGCACCAAAACACATTGATAGATTGGGGGTTCTCCATGGCGGTACAGCGTTGGATTCCAGTGGTATTGCTGTTCCTGGCGACTGTCGTCGGCTGTGGTCAGGGCGAAGCCAAGAAGCGGATTGTGTTCCTGAACAACACGAATTCGCCGTTTTGGGATGCGTGCCGCGCTGGAATGGTCGAAGCCGAAAATGAGCTGAAACTGGGCGACAACGGCGTGACCACTGTGATGGAGGTCAACGACGATACCACGGGTGGCCAGATCAACTTCCTGCGGCAATTCGGCACGCAGCGGGATATTGTCGGAGTTGCAATTTCGCCGGTTGTGGCCGACAACCCCGCCATTGCCGCGGAGCTAAAGAAACTGCGCGACAAGGGGATTCACGTGATCTGCGTCGATAACGACCTGGCTGAGAACTATCGCGATGCACGCGAGTACTACATCGGTACGGACAACGTCAAAGGCGGGCGGCAATTGGCGCTATGCGCGAAGACTCTTCGGCCGGAAGGCGGCCAGTACGTGCAGTTTGTGGGCCGCACCGGCGCTCAGAATGCCATCGAGCGGATGGACGGGTTTAAGGAAGGGACCGGGGAAAAGTTTGAACAAATGGATCGCATGGAGGATGAAGCCGACCGAACCAAGGCGCGCGACAATGTCCGCGATGCACTGACGAATTTTCCGAACTTGAAGATCCTGGTTGGCATTTGGTCGTACAACGCCCCCGCACTTGTGGACGTGGTCAAAGAGAAGGACCGCTCGGATTTGACCGTAGTGGCGTTTGATGCAGAGCAAGGCGCGGTGGCCGGAATGGCTGAAGGGCGAATTCACGCACTGGTCGTGCAAAACCCGTTCGACATGGGCTATCAGATGGTCAAACTGCTCAAGGCGCTGCACGAAAAAGATGAAAAGACCGTGCAAGCGATGTTTCCGAACAAGGGCGAAGCCTGGCGGCGACACCTATGAGACGGGTTTGAAGGTGGTAATGCCTAATAAAGATTCGCCGCTGAAAGACGCTGAGTTCGATAAGGTGGTGGAAGTGCTCACGGTCGATCAGTTCAAGGAGTGGCTCGCCAAGTACAATCTGAAATCCTCATGAGCGAATTGGGACGTCCGCGAGTCCTCGGTCGGCTGTGGGCCACAAACGAAGCAAAGCTGTCGATTACCATCGTGCTGGTGATTGCGCTCACCGCACTGGTCGATAGCAATCACACGTATTGGAATGACCCAGCCGACAGCGCCGAACAGATTGTTCGCAACGCAGCCATGCTGGGTATCTACGCTCTCGGAAGCGCGGTCGTCATTATTTCCGGCGGCATTGACCTCTCCACCGGGTTCAATGATTGCTTTCGCCGGATCGACCTGCGCAATGATCATGGTGGCGATCGATCCGGAGGGGATGCAAAGCGGCAGGCTGGACGTGTCAACGATGGCAGCCGGAATTGCCGGCACGCTCGTTGTCGGACTTTTGGTCGGGAGTCTGCACGCGTGGCTGATTACGGTGATTCGCCTACCACCGTTTATTGCGACATTAGCCACGCTCGTCGGCTTGCGGAGCTTGGCGCGGATCCTGGTGGAAAACTTTACAGCCGCGTTTACGCCGCGACAGAACACACAGATCAACGTGCTCGACGAGCCGTTCCGTGAGTTGGGTTCTCAGGTCAAGTACCCAGCCGTCATCTTTGGCGTGCTGGCGTTGCTTACATGGATTTTGCTCACGCGAACGGTTGTCGGCCGGCACTTGATCGCGATGGGGGGCAACGAAGAGGCGGCGCGGCTGAGCGGCATTAGGACCGATCGGCTCAAATGGTTCGCTTATTGCTTTAGTGCAATGGCGGCGTCGATCGCCGGCGTGCTGCTCATCGGCAATGAGGCCATGGCCGATCCGCAAACGCAGGGACAGATGGCGGAGCTAAATGCCATCGCGGCTTGTGTGGTGGGAGGATGCAGTCTGCAGGGCGGCGTCGGGACGATCCCGGGAGTGGTCCTTGGATGCTTCTTTCTCCGCATAGTGACCGATGCGGTATCGAAGATCATCAAAGGCGGCGCCAGTCTTTACGAAGGCATCGTCGTGGGCACCGTGGTCGTCGTGGCAGTTGCCTTTAGCCAGGTCGGGCGCAAAGGACAGCAACGCAAACAATTCTTTCCGGGTGCTATTGGTTGGACGGCGGCGTTGGTGTTAGGCCTGTTGGCGGCTTCGCTCGCGGCGGTATTCGGTGGTCGGTGGGTTGCTTTGGGAGTTGGCCTGGGAGTCTTTGCGTTGGCTCTCATGATGAAGGCATACGAGCGCGAACAATCGACCGCCTCGCCCGCACATCCCATAGAGTAAGCGGTGTCTGCGTGGTCGCTCCAATCATCTCGATTCGAAACGTCACCAAACGCTTTCCTGGCGTGACGGCGCTGGACAGCGTTTCGGTCGATATTGTGCGCGGAGAGTTGCACGCCATCGTCGGCGAGAATGGCGCCGGCAAGAGCACGCTGATGAAGATTCTGGCCGGCGTGATTCCGGAATTCGAAGGGGAATTACTTCTTCGGGAGACTTCGACTCGCTTTCGTGGCACGCGCGATGCCGAGCAGGTCGGCGTGAGCATCATCCATCAGGAGCTAAATCTCGTCGAACAGCTTTCCGCGGCTGCGAATATCTTTCTCGGGCGGGAAATTCGCACGCCGTTGGGCTTGCTCGATGATCGGGCAATGGAGAGCGCCGCGGGTAAATTGTTTGAGCGACTAGAGTGCTCGATCCCGCCACGGCAAAACGTGCGGCAGCTGCGCGTGGGCGACCAGCAATTGATCGAGATCGCCAAAGCGCTGTCGCTGGAGTCTGAGATTTTGATCATGGACGAACCAACGAGCGCGCTCACCGAGACGGAAGTGGCCCGCCTGTTCCGCGTAATCGAGCGGTTGCGCGAGCGAGGTGTCACGATCCTTTATATCTCTCACAAGATGGACGAGGTGTTTCGGCTGGCCGATCGGATTACTGTGTTGCGCGACGGCCGGTTGGTGAAGACGGTAAACCGGCGAGACACCAACCCACGCGAGGTCACGCACTTGATGGTGGGGCGTGAGATCGAAGCCGCGCAGCATAACCAGCCGCGGACGCCAGGAGAAACAGTCCTGGAGGTGCGTGATTTATCCCTGCCGTGGCCAGGGCACGCGCGGTGCTGGCGGCTGAATGACATCAACTTCTCGCTGCGGCGCGGGGAAATACTTGGAATCGCAGGGTTGATGGGGGCCGGGCGTACAGAGCTTTTGGAGTGCTTGTTTGGTGCGGCGGCCGAGCGGCCAACAGGGCAGATTCTTTTAAACGGACGCCCGGTGATGTTTCGGCATCCGGCTGAGGCGAAGGCGGCGGGGCTTGCGCTGGTGACGGAGGATCGGAAACGGCTCGGACTGTTTTCACACATGAACGTACGGGAGAACATCACGATCTGCACCCTCCGACAAATGCTCCATGGATTAATGATCAATGGTCGCCGAGAAGAACGGACAGCGGAGGAATCGATCGAGTGGCTGAGCGTAAAAACCGCGGGGAGCGAAGCCAGCGTGACCAGCCTGAGCGGTGGCAACCAGCAAAAGTGCATTATCGGCCGCTGGCTGCTCACTCGGCCGGAAGTGCTGCTGCTTGACGACCCGACGCGGGGAGTGGACGTGGGGGCGAAGGCGGAGTTGTACAAGCTGATGGATCAGCTTTGCCGCACCGGGCTGGCGATTATCGTCACGTCGAGCGAACTGCCGGAGCTACTGACGGTCAGCGACCGGATATTGGTGCTCTGCGAGGGGCGGTTGACGGGCAAGTTTTCACGAGCAGAGGCAACCGAGCAGCGGATCATGGAAGCGGCCACGCGAAGAAGTGCGGAGTGCGGAGCGGGGAGTGCCGAGTAAGTGCGATTGTCCCAACGCCGTTAGCTTCCCACATACTTTGCGTATACGGTTCGAGCGACGGTCACATCGTCGGTGCCGGCGATGATGGCGCGGCCGTCAGGGAAGACAGTCAGGTTGTAGCCGTCGATGGCCGCTTTGAGCAGAAAGCGGTTGCGCGTGACTTCGCCGAGAGGGCGGAGCTTCGATTCGAGTGACTCCAGGGAAACGGCCGTGGGCTCGCCGGCGGCGGGCCGAAGCTGAACGGCGTTTCGGCCGCATAGAATTGCGGACTGGCTCATCCGCTCGCCGGAAAGCCAGGGATATTCCTCGCCGCGGCAGGTTGGACAGCCCCCTTGTTCACGAAGCGAGTCGAGCTTCATCTGGCGGAACTGGTTTTCCCAGAGGTCCATGACCAACAGGGTGCGGCGGACAGCGTCGCGGCGGCCGGATAGGAGCTTGATTGCTTCGCAGGCTTGGATCGAGGCGACGATGCTGACCGCCGAGCCGAGGATGCCAGCGGTATCGCAGGTAGGCGTGCTGCCGGGCGGTGGCGGCTCGGGGATCACGCAGCGGAGGCAGGGTGTTTCGCCGGGGATGATCGTGAGCGATTGGCCTTCGGCGCCGATGCAACCGCCGTACACAAAGGGGATTTTCAGTTTGCAAGCGGCGTCGTTGAGCAGAAAACGGGTTTCAAAGTTATCGGTGCCGTCGAGGATTACATCGACGCCGCGGCACAAATCAACAATGTTGGTGTAGTTGACATCGGCGACTAATGGCTCGATTTCAATTGACGAATTGATACGGCGGAGCTTGTTTGCGGCGGCGATAGCCTTGGGCAGGTTTTCGGCCAGATCGTTCTCGTCGAACAGGATCTGCCGTTGGAGGTTGTTGAGCTCGACGAAGTCGCGATCGACAAGACGGACGTGGCCGACGCCGGCGCGAACGAGCGTGCTGGCCAATACTGTGCCGAGCGCACCGCAGCCGCAAATGAGCGCGTGGCTCTGAAGCAATCGCTCTTGGCCCTCCTTGCCGATTGGCGCGAAGGTCATTTGCCGGACGTAACGGTCGAGGTTCATTGCGTTTTGATTGTCATTCAGAGCCGCGGACGAAGTAACCGGCGAAATCACCGAGTTCCGCAAGTTGTGCTTGAAAACGGTCGCAGGCGGCGCGGCCATCGCTGGATTGTCGCATAGCTTTCGCCTTGGCAATAGACGATGACCGGGAGACGCGTCGGGGGCAGCGATAGACTAGTTCTTGGCGACTCGATCTCCCACCAGACGACGCGGGCCCAAGGAGATTCTATGAAAGACTCGGTACCGCGACATCGCTGAGCGAATAGCGTATTGCGTGCGAGGCGGCGAAGGTCAGCGCCAAGTTCAACACGATCATCGAGGATAATGATTGCCACCGATGGCCAGCGGGATAGTCTCGCCACTTCACGGCGAACTTGTTGAACATCGTGCAGGCTCGTCCGGTCGGCGACTAGCAAGACTCCATGTTGACTGGCATGCTCGCAAACGGCGTCGGTTGCCGTTTGCAGACAAATGGTCGTTCCTGTTTCACGCGCGGCTCGTGCATCGTCCGGATCGAAGTGTTGACAGGATACTCCGCGGAATACGAAACGCTTTTGATCAAGGTAGATCGACTGGCCGATCACACCCAGGCGGCGAAGCCCGAGGAGTCGCGATTCGCGGTCGCTCAACCTCGTGCCGTCCGGAAATTGCACTTCCAGCATCGCGCCGTAAAGCATCGGCAGCTCCGGCGTCCAGAAGGAAGGGTCGGGGACGATTGCTTCGGCCAGAAGTGAGCGGTCGTCCGAACGGTCGGTGAAGCGGAGCTTTGCCGGAAGGGTCTTTGCGTGCAGGCAAATTGGGCCTTTGAGATCGCCGGTCAGTTTTGTTCCATTCGGAAAGTCTCCGCGGCGGAGCAGGGCATACACACGGGCTTCGGCTTCATTGGCGTCGCCGAAGAAAAGTTGAAGATCGTCGAGCATGTATTAAGTTTATCAGCGTTCATCGCGACGTTCATTGGCTTGCGGGAGCTGTCCTCTGAGCGATGTCCGTCGGCATTTCGGCGATCCATTGGCGGATCAAGTCAACGCCCTCGGCGTGAATGAGGCGTTTGCCAAGCTCGGGCATCATGACTTGCGACTGGTCCGAGGCGATACGGTAGAGCAGGATCGA
Source organism: Pirellulales bacterium (assembly GCA_963829655.1). GTDB lineage: Bacteria > Planctomycetota > Planctomycetia > Pirellulales > JALHPA01 > JBBDYH01. The sequence goes on along the minus strand of CAWHJG010000002.1, from coordinate 329,506 downwards.
TTCATCGGGTTTTCCAGGGACAATGTCGTACAATCGATTGCCGGTGCCACGACCGGCAGCGACCGGTGACTTGAAGACGCCGAAATGCGCCGGTTCGCGGGCGGCGACACGCAGATCGAGGCCCGAGTTTTTCGCGGGTCCGGCGGGGTTGTGGCAATGGGCGCAGTTGACATCGAGCCAGGCGCGAGCACGCGCAGTCTACATCGCCGGTCGATGGATCGTCCCATGCCACCATGCGCGGTGTATCGGTCGCGGGCGGTGCGCCGTCGAGCAGCTTAAGCTGAATCAGGCGATCGAGCTGGTTTTGGCGGCCGTCGGGATAATTGAAGTCGCGGTTGAGCTGCGCGGCGGTCGGGCCGATCGGACGCATGGGTTTATTGTTGCCGTCGGCTTCGTGGCAGAGCTTGCACTGGTTGGAGTTGGGCACCAGGTAGTTGTTGTGCGCGCTGTTCGCCGTCGGTGTGGACCCACTCGCAGTCCATGGTCGCGCCGGCGACATCGAGCGTGGCCTCGGTTTGCGCGTTGTTCCAAATGTACGGCAGGCCGACCCAGCCGTCGGGCCGATGCACGAGCAAGCGCGTTTCCAACAAGCGACGGCCCTTCGCCGAGTCGCGCATGTCATGTGGATAGGCAAAGGTCTTGGCGATGACCGTGCCGACGGGAAACTCGAAGACCTCGGTCTCGTGGTAGTTGATCCGCCTGCCATCGGGTAGCTTGATGACACGGTATTTTTCGGTGTAGTCGGAGAACAGAGGTGTATTGAGGTCGTAGGCGAAGACGCCGGCGGCGGGTTTCAAGGCGGCCAGATCGCCCTCGAACAAGGCGAACGACGAGAGCAGGTTGGGGGGCCACTCGTTGGAGCCTGCACCCGTGTCGTCGGGAGGCGGCGAACCGCTGCAGCCGGCAACCAGGGAAAGGAACAGCGCAGCAAGTAACGCCCGACTCATCGCCGCACCTTGTTGAGTTCGACGGGGGCGAGGGCCGTGCGCGGCTCGATGTGCGGCGCGGGATCGCGGTTAATTTTTGGCAGCTTACCGCGAAGCGGTTGGAAGTTGCCGAGGTCAAGGTTTGCGAAGTCGGCATCGCCGTTGTCGTGGATCGAGACTCCCAGCTCGGGCGGCAATGCGCCCTCAACTAGTTTTCGTTCGTTGATGACGCCGTCGATGGCGATATCGGGGAACTTGCCGCCGACGAGGGCGGCGAGCATGAGACCGAGCTTGCCGGCGGGGCGGTCGCCGCCGCCTTCAAAGGTGTTGTGATGGATGGCGATGCCCTCGGCGTACGGATCGTAGTCTGGGTCGTCGTACTTTTTCTCGGTGGTGAGGTAACTGATGATCCCGATGTTAATGGTGCCGTTGTCGCGGAAGTGGTTCTCGAATACTTCGACGTCATCGTAGGCCATGACCATCAGACCCATGCCGGGAGGGACGAGGGCGACGATGTTGCCGTCGGGGGCGAAATTGGGGTGGTTGTTTGCGATGATCTCGTTTTTGAAGACGCGGCAATGGCGGCCGTGCTTGACGGGGAGATTAGGCAGGGCGAACACGAGGATGCCGCCGCTGTTTTCGGAGCAATGGTTCTCGTAAACGTCGGCGTGAAGGGAGTTCTCGATCTCGATGCCAGCCACGTTTCGCAATGTGCGATTGTGGCGGACGACGATGTTTTCGGACTGGCCGACGTAGATGCCCGCGTCGCTGGCGCCGATCGCCACGCAATGCTCCACAAGCACGTTCGTGCATTGCACCGGATATATGCCATACGAGCCGTTTTGGCTGTCCGGTCCGCCAGTCCACTCGGTGCGAACACGGCGGAACGTTACGCCGTCGGCGCCGGTGATTTTGATGGCGTCGCCGCGAGCGTCTTCGACGGCGAAATCCTCGAGTGTGATTGGACCGGTGGTGACCAGAAGGCCTTCGCCGCCCGTGCCGGCCTGGCGGCGGCTGAAATCGAGGATCGTTTTGTCGTGACCGGCGCCGCGGATGGTCACGTCGTCCACGTCGAGCGAGAGCGTGGCATTGAGGTCATAGCGGCCTTCGGCAAGCTCGATCGTTTCGCCGGACTTCGCTTCGATCAGGGCGCGCTGGAGGCGCTTTTGAACATCGGGGCCGGGTTTGATGCGCGTGACTTTCGCCGGATCGGTGCCGGAAGTAGTCGCGAGCGGCTTCTCGGACTTGCCGCAACCTTGGCAAGCCAGGAAGGCAACGGCGATGAGCGTGAACCTAGCGGAATTGGCGGAGAAATGTGTCATATCGAGTCCTCCAGTCCGTGGAGCTAGCGGAGAGAACCGTCCGTGGCGGAATGTGATCGTAAGCCGGGGCATCAATCTAACTCCAGGCCTGCGTAGGGGTAAACCCGTGTTCGCGCGGTTGCCGGTTTTGCCGGTGCTATCGGACGACGGGGTGGTGCCGATTTCATGGACTTAGCGGATTTTGCGGCCGATAACCCGTAAGGAGGGTGGAGGGACGGTATTTGGGCTGCGCGGCATGTTCTCGTGCTAGCACTCGCTTCACGGCGCGCGGCGACCTTGCGGAAAGGAATCCATATGAAGCGAGCGGTATTCACCTTGGTGGGAGTGGTGGTGTTGTTCGCAAGCAGCAGCGGTTGCTGTTGCTTGAACCGATTGTGGTGCCATCATTGGGGTTTGTGCCCGTGGGGCGGTTGCCACAAGGGCGGCTGCGATGATGGATGCGGCGACGACTGCGGCGGCGGCTGTGATTCGTGCGGCGTGGGGCATGGGGGTGGGGGCTGCGACAATTGCGGTCCGCATGGCCCTGAAGGTTTGCTGGGCCATCATCTGCACAAGCCTCATCACCATTTGGGGCGCAGGATTCGGCACGCAGCAATACGCCGGTCCGTCGGGTCCGCCGACCGGAGCGGTGGCGTATCCGTATTACACGAATCGCGGGCCGCGCGACTTCTTGGCGAACAACCCGCCGAGCATTGGTCCGTAATGATTGAATGAACATGGTTCATGGTTCGTCGAGCGACAACCCCTGCCGGATGGCGGGGGTTTTTTTGTTGGTCCGTGGTTTGTTGTCCGTTGTTGGCGGTTGGCTGTTGGCGATCGGGCAATCAGGGGCGGGGAAGACAGGTGAGGCAAAAGTGGGGATGAGGTGAGTTTTGAGGGCAATTGGGTCGGGAAAACAAGGGTTTTTTGAAGGTGCAATGAACCACTCAGCACGGAATTGAGGTGAGGTGCCTATTTCCCGAGGAAAACGCGGGGTTTTGCGGTTTCGGCAACGGGGGCATTCAACCGCTCAAGCACCACGAAGGGCCTCACGCAAAGCCGCCAAGGCACTAAGGAAGTACAATGTATATATGTATATATATTGGACGGGGCGACGACGTCGTTCAACGATGGAAGTGGCATCTAAGGAAGCCAGGAAAGCAGGAGATACTTGGCCTGGTAGCAATCCGATCGGCTAGGACGGGCCGGTGCATTTCAGGTTGCGCCAAGGTAACGTGGGGATTATGATGGGTTCTTTGGGCCGGCCGTGTGGTGGCAAGGGAGTGTGCGGCGGGCCGGCTTAACGCAGCGTCTGGGCCAGGCGCGGCCTCCAACGACGGAGCGGTTGTGAGTTTTCAGCGGGGCGGTTCTGTGAACGCGAGGCTCTGGCGGTTTGCCGTCGTGCTCTTGGTCATGTCAGTGGCCTACTTGGCCGCTGTCCCTGCTCGTGCCGACATCTTCCGTTGGGACAATGGGCAGGTGATTCCGGGGACTGAAGAAATTACGCCTGGGCCGGGGATCTTTCTGTATCAGCGGGATGTACAGTACGCCGATCTTGCCGACTTTGATCTGCGATACGGTCATTTCCAGGAAGCGCGACTCGACTATGCGCGATTCACGAACTCGAATCTCTCGGGCGGCTTCATGCCGAATACGACGCTCCTCGGTGCTGACTTCACGGACGCGATCATTGACGGGGCGCGGATGTATGGAGTGACCGAACGGGGGTTTACGAAGGAGCAGTTCTACTCAACTGCCAGTTACAAGGCAAAGACATTAGCGGGATTCACGCTCACAAAAAATGACTTGTCTGGCTGGGATTTTTCAGGCCAGAACTTACGTGGCGCATACTTGGAGCAGAACAATCTCACAGGCGCAAATTTTCAAGGAGCCGACTTCCGCGGCGGTCGCTTCGACTCAGGTAATCTGACGGATGCGAATCTCAGTAACGCAGATTTATCGTTCGTGTATTTTGGCCCGCGGACAGTCTTGACGGGTGCAAATTTTAGCGGGGCGGACATCAAAGGCGCGCGTTTGCCGAGCATCGATCCGGGCAGTCTGACCGCGGAACAGCTTTATTCAACCGCCAGCTACGAGCAACGCGATTTGCAGTTCATCGAAATCTTTGCAAGCGATCTGTCGGGCTGGAATTTTGCCGGGCAGGACCTGACGGGATTGACAATTTTCGGATCAAATCTCAACGACGCCAGCTTTCGAGGGGCAAATCTCGTTGGGGCAACCTTCGGAGCACTTTCGACAGTCGTCGGCACGGATTTCACTGACGCGGTGATCACGTCAGCGAGTTTTCTGCCGGTATCGCCAGACTACATAACGAAAGAGCAACTGTTTTCAACCGCCAGCTACAAAGCGAAGGATTTCACGGCCGCGGCAGTCGGCGGTCACCTTCCGGGATCAGATTTTTCTGGTTTCAATGTCGCAGCCGGCGTGTTTGGAGGCGATCTCACGGGCGCGGACCTGAGGAGGATAAACTTGGGCCGTACAAATCTCAAAGGTTCGACGCTGATCGGCGCGAACCTGTCCGGCGCGAATCTGGCTGGCGCGAATCTGGCGGAGACAAAGTTGACGGGCGCTGTACTGGATGGCGCATTTATCAAAGGAGCAGATTTCAGTAACTCGACACCGCAAGGGCTTACCAGAGAACAGCTCTATTCCACCGCCAGCTTCAGGTCGAAAGACCTCGCGAGGCTGAAGCTGCCGAAAAGCGATCTATCGGGATGGGATTTTGCAGGCCAAAACTTGAAGCAAGCCATTCTGTCGGAGGCATGGCTAGTTGGCGCGGATTCGCGGCGAATCTTGAGAGTACGTCGTGTTACCGCGTTGATTTTTCGAACGCCGACTTACGTGGTGCGCGCCTTTCGGGTGCATATTTTGGATGGTCGAACTTTAGCAACGCCAACCTCAGCGGCGCAGACTTTCGCGGGTTCGACTTTTACACCGTGAAGTTTACCAGTGCAATTCTGCACGGAGCCGATTTTACTGACGCCTATGTCTATGATTGCAATTTCGAGGGCGCTGACCTCCGAGGTGCGAATCTTGTCGGCATCAGTTTGCGAAACATGGCGGGCGCGAACATTACCGATGCGATCGTGCGCAGGATCAAGCCTAGTTGACGTTACAAAGGAGCAGCTTTACTCGACCGCGAGTTACCGCCTGCATGACCTGTCTGGCATCGACATGCACGGCGATGTATCGGGCTGGAATTTTTCCAGCCAGAATCTTACTGGCGCACGGTTTCTACGAGCACAATTAGCCGACACCAATTTCAGCAGTGCAAATCTGACAGGTGCTTTATTCAGTCTGCAGGGCGTACCGAACACGATTGCGAGTTGCGACTTTTCAAATGCTGAGCTGACTAAAGCGCAATTTGTTGCTGCCACGTTGCATGGCATCGACTTTAGCCGCCTTAACCTGGCTGAGGCCGTTTTCACAAACGCAGTCATGACTAACGTCCGATTTGTGGGAGCCCAGCTCACAGGCGCTGGTCTCGGTGCCACTTTAACGGACGTTGATTTCACACGAGCGAACCTGAGCGGCGCTGAATTCGGCGGTTCCGAACTGTCGAGCGTTGATTTCACGAAGGCCGTCGTAAACGGCGCGGTGTTCAGTAAGAGCACGGGTTTTACACCGCAGCATCTTTACTCGACAGCGAGTTACAAAAGCAGGGAGCTAGGTTCGGTATCGTTCGATAATAGCGACCTGACCGGCTGGGATTTTTCTAACCAAGGCCTGACCGGGGCCTCGTTCGAGTCGGCTAATTTGGCCAACGCGAGATTGAACGGCGCAAACCTCGAAGGCGCAGATTTAACATTCACAAAGTTCACTGGCGCTGATTTGAGCGATGCGAACATCCGAAGTGCGCGGTTCCTCGGCTCTGCTTCTGGCGGAGGCCTCTCCAAAGAGCAGCTTTACTCGACGGCAAGCTACCGATCCAAAGACCTTCGGGGAGTTGGCCTGAACAATCAGGACCTTTCTGGCTGGAACTTTTCAGAACAGAATCTTTCGAACGCTGGATTTTCCAACTCAGTCCTAACAAACGCTGATTTTACCGACGCCAACATCAATTCCGCGGCGTTTTACTTTACGACGGGATTCACCAAAGAACAGCTCTATTCCACAGCATCGTATAAAGCCAAAGACCTAGGCGCGGTTTGGCTGAACCAGATGGACATGACGGGTTGGGACCTTGCGGAGCACGATTTATCGCGTGCGCACCTGGGCCCACGCCTTGCAGGTACGAATCTTCGCCGGGCCAACCTGTCGAACCTCAACCTGTACACCGCGGATCTAAACGGGTCGAATCTCAGCGAAGCCCGGTTAACATGGGTCCGCCTGGTTGGAGCAAAACTGCAGGATGCCGACTTGTCTGATGCGCACGTGAACAATGCTTTATTGGACGACACAACCTCCCGGGGCTTTACGAAGGAGCAACTGTACTCAACCGCCAGTTATAAGGCCAAGGATTTGGGCTCGATCGGACTATCGCAGAACGATCTGCGCGGTTGGAATTTTGCGGGACAGACGCTATTTGGCGGCTCGTTCGCCAAGTCGGACGCAACCAACGCTTCATTCATTGATGCAAATCTTGAAGCTGCAAACTTCCCAGAGGCTACTGTCAGCGGTGCCGACTTTCGCGGGGCCATCATCAAGAACGTCGATTTCACGGGCTCAACTGGACTGACAGCGCCGCAGTTGTATTCGAGCGCAAGTTATCAGGACGACGAGTTAGGCGCAATCAACCTCTCAAAGACTGATTTACGGGGATTGGACCTTAGCGGCCGATTTCTGCCGGGCGCGAAATTCGTGCAAGCGAAATTAAGTGGAGCGAACTTTTCTGGCGCGACGTTAGCGAGCGCCGATTTCTCGTACAGTGACCTTGTGAACTCCAACTTTAGACACGCCAATTTGATCGGCGCAGTGCTAGGAGACATGGCAAATGCGGACCTCTCCGAAGCCAATCTGACAGGAGCGAGTATCCCACTCTCGGGAAGCACTGAACTGGCGAACGCAATCATCAAAGGAGCTGCGTTTTCTGGTCTTACCTCCGAACAACTCTATTCGACGGCTAGCTACAAGGCGAAAGATCTCGCGCGCTAGTAATTAAGTACGTGAGTCTCTCCGGGGCAGACCTTTCGGAACAAGACCTAGCTGGTGCCGATATGGAGGGCAGCAGTCTCGGCTACACCAACTTCCGTGGCGCCGATTTACGCCACGTGAATTTTTGGAAAGCTTGGGTTCAAGGTGCAGATTTCACCGGCGCAAATCTATCACACTCGAATTTCTATCAATCTATTGTGGATGGAGCGGACTTCAGTTTTGCCGATACGCGCGGTGCCAGCACTACTACGGGGCATCCGCGGAACCCGCCCGGTACGCCGCCGGTCGAATTACTCACCACGGGTGTGGGCGGCTTGCGCAATACCATCATGCCCGATGGGTCTATCCAGCCTCTTCGCCTCAACACCGGCGAGGTGTTTCTCGTTCGCGATTACGATGTCCGGCCGGGTATCACTGCAGACCCAATCGCAATCGGAGTCTATAGCGAGTTCTATTCGGCTGGGTCGCTTCGATTCATTCTTGAGGGAGATGCGTGGGATTCGACGATTTCGTTTCAGCCGGGGATTCCGGTGAGTTTGGGCGGAGAGTTAGAGCTGGCGTTTGCCGCGGGGGTTGATCCAGCGGCGCAGATTGGCCGGACGTTTGATTTGTTTGATTGGACGGGTGTGAATCCGACGGGGACGTTTAATGTCATGAGTGACTACGCGTGGGACACAAGCCGGCTGTATACGACGGGGGAGGTCGCGATGATTCCCGAGCCGGGGGCGGCGGTGCTGCTGTTGGTGGTGGTGGGGATGATAGTGGGGGCCGCGCAGGAGAGTTAGAGCAAGATGAAGAGGGAGGAGAGCTGAACATCGAACGTCCAAGAGGAAATGTCGGAGAGGATCAGAAGGATGAAGATTAGGAGTAGGAAGAGGGGGCAGGAGGAGGAGTAGGGGTAAGATCGCGGCGGGCAGCAGTCGTCCGCAGGGCGCCGTGAGCGAGTCAGATAAAGTGCGGCGTGCCGCGCCAACAGGCGATGGCAAGTTGTAAAGCGCTCAGAGGGGGGCACTGTTACAGTTGAGGGCGAAATGCGCTTGGCGAAGAAGGACGACTAGCCGGGTTAGCACTTCGCGGCACGGCGACAGCTCGTCCCACTCATGCTAACCGCAAGGTGAAGGATCGCACGATGGCTCGAAGTGTAACGAGTGCACGGACCCTGGCTGATCTTCCGGAAGTCAGAACACTGGCTGCGGAAGAAATGCAACAGATCGAGGGTGGGTATGCGAGAGGTGAAGTGGCTGCCGTGTTATTGGCAATGGGCTGGACGCCTTACACACACACCCATTGGGATACGAATGGCATGTCTTCCACGAGAACGTCCTGGAAGCCGCCGGCGTAGTAGGTTCAGCTTTCCTTGAAAAGCACGGAAGTTGTCGATACTGCCGATACCCGGTTTCTCAACAAGACCGGGTATCGGCTTTTTTGTTCTATTGGGTTGCTTGCGTGCGGCGGTACGGCGGATAGCGGGTTGGTGGCGCGGGGCTAAACCGACGGACCTATAAATGGGTCTGCTGGTGCGACCTTTTGGGGTGGAGATGGCGTGCGTGCGCTTCCTTTTCGGGGGTTTCGCTGCGCTCACCCCCGGCTATTTTTTTTGACTCCGCCGGAGTCTGGACGGCGCGATGCGGCGATGGGCATTATGCGGTCGCGCGAACCTTTTCTGCGATCCCTTCGGGATCGGAATTCATCGTCATTCTCCATTCCGGTGGTCTTCGACCACCGGCTAATATCTTGTGACGCCTTCGGCGTCGGAACGGCGGGAGGCGGCTGGGTTGATTGTGGATTCACAAGTACATCCGATATTCTGAATGGCGTAAAACCAGTCTGCCCGCAAACGCGGAGGCGGTACAAATGAAGCGTGCGATGGCAGAACCCACCGACATCGACGCCTACATTGCGCAGTTTCCATCTGAAGTGCAGCAAGTACTCCGCAAGGTCCGGGCGACGATCCGGGCCGCCGCACCGACGGCGACGGAGGTCATCAGTTACAAGATGCCCGCGTTCCGGCAGCATGGTATTCTCGTTTACTTCGCTGCGTGGAAAAACCACATCGGACTGTATCCTCCGATTTCTGGCGATGCGGAAATTGAGAAGGCGGCGGCGAAATATGCCGGTCCCAAGGGAAATCTCCAGTTCCCGCTTGATGAACCGATGCCGTACGATCTCATTAAACGCATCGTGAAGTTGCGAGTTCGGCAGGACAACGAAAAGGCGGAGGCCAAGCGAGGAAAACGGAAGAGGAAGTAGGTTTCAAAACCGCATTCCGGAGAGGGGAACAGTCCCATTTGTCCTCGGGGACGCAGAAAAATTGGGACAGTCCCCGACGGTTTTGAAGCGTCGTTAAATCGCAAGACTGGGGAAGGTGACCGTTGGAAATTGAGATTATTGAGAGACCGACTCGGTTTCGTCTACACGGCAAGTCGGGCGCAGTTCCGAACGAGCGCTTCGGCGAGGTCGGCATGAAGCTGATGGATGGATTGTGGAAGATCGTCAAGCAAAGCGGCACGGCCACGACCGGCATCAACCATTGGGTCTACCTGCCGGAAGGCCGAATGTTCGTGGGCGCGGAATTGTCGCCGAACACACCGGCTCCAGACGGCTTGGAGCCGCTTCAGTTCGAATTGCTTCGTTACCTGAAGCACGTCCACATTGGCCCATATGACGCATTGCCTGACAAGTGGAAAGCGTTGAAGGTCGACCTTGATTCTCGCGGCGAGACGATTGGTTCACCGTCACTGGAAGTGTACGGGCATCATTGCGACGACGCTTCGAAGCAGGAGACAACCATTCTGATTGGGTTGCGGGGGAAGTAGGCGGGAGAAGGCCCATGAATGGGTCTGCGGGAGCGACCCTTTCAGGGTCGAGATGGTGCGGCATCCGCCGCACGGTGTTTGCTACGCCCGCGGCCATTGCAGTGTTCTCTGCAGTGTTTTCTAGTTCCGGGTCTCGCTTCGCGAACCCAGAACGGCCTCGCTCGCGAGCCCGGATCAATTACCGTTGTAGCGGCCGACGATGAGGGCGATGTTCTGGCCGCCGAAGCCGAAGCTGTTGGAGAGGGCGTAGTCGCAGCTGCGCTGGCGCGGGCCTGGTTGGGAATGTAATCGAGATCGCACTCGGGGTCGGGGTTTTCGTAGTTGATCGTCGGCGGCAAGACGTTGGTCGCGGATGGCCATGCAGGCAGACGATCAACTCGGTGGCGCCGGCCGCGGCGATCAGGTGGCCCATCATGCTCTTGGTGCTGGAGACGGGGATCTTGTAGGCCCGGTCGCCGAAGACCTGCTTGATGGCCAGCGTCTCGACCTTGTCGTTGACGGACGTGCTGGTGCCGTGGGCGTTGATGTAGTGGATCTGGTCGCCGGTTGAGCTCGGCGTCCTGCGAGCGCCATGCGGATGCAGCGAATCGCGCCGCGGCCTTCGGGGTGCGTGTCGGTGATGCGGAAGGCGTCGGCGGTCGAGCCGTAGCCCAGCGATCTCGCCGTAGATCTTGGCGCCGCGGGCCTTGGCGTGCTCGAGCTCTTCGAGGACGACCATCGCCGCGCCTTCGCCGAGCACGAAGCCGTCGCGATCGCGGTCGAAGGGGCGGGAGGCCTTTGGTCGGCTCGTCGTTGCGCGTGCGAGAGCGCGGTGAGCAGGTTGAAGCCCGTGACGCCGAAGGGATGAATCATGCTGTGCGTGCCGCCGGAGAGCATGACGTCGGCATCGCCGCGGCGGATCATTTCGGCCGCTTCGCCGATCGCCTGGCTGCTGGCGGCGCAGGCGGTGAGGCAGTTGGCGTTGGGGCCTTGGGCGTTGAACATGCTGGCCAGATGGCCGGCGGGCATGTTCGGCTCCTGCTCCAGCTCGACGACGGGGTGCAGAGTTTCCAGGCCGGCCTTGGTGAACTTGGCGACGTCGAGCTTATCGCCATCGAGGGCGGCGGCCATCATTTTGGTGAAGCAATCGAAGTCCTGCTGGCCTTCGCCGCTGCCCAGGTAGACGCCGAATCGCGTGGGATCGAGCGGCCGGTCGAGGATGCCGGAATTTGAGACGGCCTGCTTGGCGGCGCCGGCGGCGAAGCGCGTGTGGCGGCCGCGGTACTTCCAGCGCTCGGCATCTTCACCGTCGTCGGTGATGTCCCAGTTGCGGACCTCGGCGGAGATCTTGGTGGGGAAATTGCTGGCGTCGAACACGGTGGTGTAGCCGACGCCCGACTCGGAGTTGACGAGGCGGCTCCAGACCCTGTCCACGTCGGTGCCCATCGGAGTGATGCAACCGATGCCGGTGATAACAACGCGACGTCTCATATGAGTAAAACCCGAATGACGAAGCCCGAAAGACGAAACAATGACAAAGGACGAACGCGAAAGGGGACAGGCACCTCGCCATCACGCGTATATTCTAGCTGATGCCACTTGTTTGGCTCGGAGCCAGTCCCCTTTTTTCGCTGTTTCAAACGCCGGAGAGGATTTTGGGGTCGGTGGAATCATACGGGGCCAGCGTGGGCGGGACTTGGAGCGGGGAACCGTCGCGGGCGTGGCCAACCTCGAACACGCGGAGCACGCGGAGCCAGGCGAGCAGGACCGCGGGGTGAAACAGGTCGTTTTCCTGTTTTTCGTCGTTGAGGTGTGCAAAAAATATTTCGGCCTCTGCCTGAAGCCGCTCGCCGACGTGGCAGGTGGCGGTGACCATCGCGCCGTCGTGCATGATCTCTTCGATCTGCGTGCGGTAGGTTAGCGTGTCGCCGGGCAAGGCGGGGAAATGAAACTTGGCGCGGGAAACCTTGGCGAGGACCACGCGCTTCTTGAATTGATTGACCTCGCCGACGAGCAGGCCGCCGGTCTGGGCCATGCCTTCGACGATGAGCGAGTTGGGCATCGTCGGGGCACCCGGAAAGTGATCGTGGAGGTGCTCCTCGGCCAGGGAGACGTTCTTGATGGCGACGGCGTAGCGGCCACTCTCGAACTCAAGATATCGATCGATCCAGAACCAGCGCATGATTCACTCAAATGACGAATGACGAAGCCCGAATGACGAAACAATGACGAAGGACGAATGACGAAGTTTTTCCGGCTCGGCGGGAGCCTCGCCCTCCCGAGTCGTCCGCCCTCACGCAACGGAGCCAGTCCCCTTTAGGCGGCGAGTTTGCTTTCGACGTAACGGACCATGTCCTGGACGGTGAGAAGTTGTGGAAACTCCTGAACGGAGGGGTTGGCTTCGAACTTCGACAGGTCGGCAAACGGCATGCGCTCCTTGAGCTTGGACATGCCGGCCGATGTCACCTTGCCGTCCTGAACGTAGGCGGTGTTCGTCAAAATGTCTTCAGGCGAAAGCTCGCCGTGCGGAATCTTGATTCCGAATGACCGCTCGAGGCGAAACACGATATCGAGCCAGTCGATCGACTCGGCGCCGAGATCACCCATGATCGAGGCTTCGGGCGTGACTTCGTCGTCATCCACACCGAGGGCCTCGACCAGACACGTTTTGACTTTATCGAACACCTCCACTTCAGATGCCATTTGGCTATCACCTCCAAGAGTTCACGATTGGATTTGCGATTGGTTCACAGTTCGCGGCGAGCTGCCGAGGCTGTGGCTAATTACAGTTGCAACGCTCCGACTGCTTCGCCATTGGTGGGCGCGGCTGCGAGCGCACGACGCCGCGGGTGGTAGAGCAGAGTAAAGAGCTTGCGCATCTGTACGCGGACGACCCTATCGCTGGCCGCCTGATCGGGTCGCTCGTCGGCGAGGTTAAATCGTCGCAGAACCAGGCGTGCGCTAACGCTGACATTGCCGTTGACGGAGCCTTGTGCTTTGAGCTTTGTTTCGTGTGCATCGTGGCTGATGATTTCGGCCGAAACCGTAAGTACCTGACCGGGCCGCACGAAATCGGCGTACTTCACGGCGCGGGCTTCTGCCAGCACCACCATGCTATGGACGAAGTCTTCACTGGCGCGAACCAACCACGCCCCGCACTGCGTCATGGCCTCGAGCATCAGCACGCCGGGCATGACCGGGAAGAGCGGAAAATGGTCCGCCAGATATTCTTCGGAAAGTGATAAGTTTTTGACCGCCTCGATGCTCTTTCCTGGCTCGAGGTGGGTGATTCGATCGAGAAGCGTAAAGCGCATAGACAATTAGGCTTGGGTGATTCCGCCGCGTCAAGAATCGGATCGGGTCGTCCGGTGGAACGAGGCAATCGTTCTCAAGCCTATTTGGTGCCCATAAGCGCCGACAGCAGCCATCCTGCCGCCATGTCGCTCCGACCGACTAACGTGCTCCGATGCATCAAACCCAAAAGTATAGAGGGGTTAAGGCTGGTCTACAACTCAATCTTGCGGAGATCACGGAGTCGGCCTTACTTTGAGTGGTTCTGCCTTTTTGGCAGTCTCCGGGTTGGACGAAATCATGCGGCACCCGCAGATGCAAGTGAATCATTTGGCGAAGTGTGGCTGGTACGGCCTTTGCTTTTTTAGTGGTGTGTCTGCCAGAGTATCCATATGCAGTTTCAAAGCATTTGTTGAAGGAGGGGTCTATGGTCCGCGGAAGACTTGAGCCGCTGTACCAATTGCGGGATGAAATGGATCGGCTGTTTTCCAACGCGATATCGCATCCGACGGTGTCGAGCGCGACCAGGTTCGTGACCGGTCGGCAGTTTCCACCGATCAACGTGTGGGAGGACAACGAGAGCGTTTACGCGGAGTGCGAGCTGCCGGGCGTGAAGAGCGACGAATTGGACATCACGGTTGTTGGGAACGAGCTGACCATCAAGGGGCGGCGCGGCGAAGAGCCGCCGCAGGGAATGACATACCATCGCCGCGAGCGGGGGGCGGGCATGTTCGCGCGAACGTTGGAGTTGCCGGTGGAAGTGAACGGCGAGCGCGTGCAGGCTTCGCTGCGTGACGGCGTGCTGTTGATTACGCTGCCGAAGGCCGAGGCCGCGAAGCCACGGAAAGTGCAGATCCAGGCTACGTGAGTGAAAGCTGAAGCGCGCAGAAGCGCGTCGTGCTTGAAATCGATTCAGAAATTTCAAATGCATGGGGAGAAAAGTTATGGTGATCAGTTCCACAGTTGAGCAACCAAATGAAGCGGAAGGCACGCGGGCCGGCGAGTTTTACCGGCCGCCCGTGGACATTTTGGAACATGCCGATGAACTGGTGGTGCAGGCGGACATTCCCGGGGCCAGAAGCGAGGACATCGACGTCAACTTTGAGGACGGCGCGTTGACGATACATGCCAAGGTGAAAGAGCGGTCGCCGAGCACGCGACCGCCGGCGCTGCGCGAGTACGGCGTCGGGGATTTTCGGCGCACGTTCCGCGTAAGCGAGCATATTGACGGCACTCGGATTTCAGCCAGCTACCGAGACGGGGTGCTGACGCTTCGGTTGCCGAAGGCGGAAGCGGCGAAGCCGCGAAAAATCCAAGTCAACGCAGGCTGAGACCTGGGCTTAGAAAAATCTAAAGGGAGGGTTCAACGATGGCGTTAATTCCATGGGGAAAAGGTAAGAACGGCGGGGAACTAACGTGGGTGAACGATTTGCGAAGCGAGATGGATCGGGTGTTTGACCGATTTCTGCGCGATCCACTTAGCTCGGTCGGGGAATCGTTTGGGCTTGCCGGGCAGTTCGCCCCGAGTCTGGACGTGAGCGAGACAGCGAATGAGGTGACGGTGCAGGCCGAGCTGCCGGGCGTGGATCCGAAGGATCTGGACATCACCGTGACGGGCGAGCGGCTAACGATTTCGGGAGAGAAGCGCGAGGAGAGCGAGAAGAAGGACAAGAACTTTCATCAGCGGGAAATCCGCAGCGGCAGTTTTTCGCGCACGATCCAGTTGCCGGCCGGCGTGGACCCGCAGCAGGTGTCGGCCGAGCACAAGAACGGCACGCTGACGATTCGCATCAAGAAGACCGAGCAGTCGGCGGCGCGGAAGATCAATGTGAAGACGACGTAGTTCTGAAAACCGAATGATGCAGTCAGAATGTTTCCGAAAAAGGGGACAGGCACCTCGCCATCAGGCCAACCGATTAGCGGAAAACTCTTCGTGGGCTAGGAGCCGGTCCCCTTACTTTGCTTTCGTTAGCGTAACGGCGTAGATGAAGAGATTTCGGTCGAATTCGCCAGCCATGTAAACGTCGTTGGTGAATTCGATGGTGAGCTTGCGCTCGCCGCCTTTGAGCGAGCCCTTGAGGGTGTATTCTTTCTCGGCATCATCGCTGAGCTGCGTTTCCTTGCCGACCAGCTTGTCTGCGATCGAGAGCTTGAACTTGGCCTTTTCGTTCTCAGCCGAGTTGCAAGAGGCTTTGACGACGATTTGATACTCGCCGTCGCCAGGGACCTTAATCATCCAATCGCCGGCACCGTTGGCGAAGTAGTACAGCCGCTTCGTCGATTCGTCGTAGCCAAAGAGGTCCTTGATGCTTTCGGGGACCTTCCACTTCACCTGCTTGAGATCGACCTTGACCGTCGAGAGGTCCTTGTCCTTGTCGGCGGCTTCCTTTTCGGCGGAGATGGCCGTTGAACCGAGTGCGACTACGATTGCGAAAACGAACTTCCTACGGCAATTCATCTCTCGTTCCCTTCACAGGTGGCGAAGCGGCCCTACTTGCCTTGATAACGCGCGGCAGGGGGCAAGGCAACCGGAAGGAGAGAAACGCGAGCGATCAAAACGGGGACAGGCACCTCTGTCGAAAAACCCGAATGCCGAAGCCCGAATGACGAATGCCGTACGAATCCAACACAGTCCTACGACGATGGCACGACTGGGCGCTGTCCCCTTTTGCGATTAACACTGGGGCTTTAGGACGACGACGGCAAGCGGCGGGATTGTGACTTCGATGGTGTGGGGGCGGTGGTGGCTGCCCTCGTCGCTGGCTTGGATGCCAGGGTAGTTGCCGAGGTTCGAGCCGCCGTAAAACGTGGAGTCAGTGTTCATGATCTCGTAGTACCAGCCGCCGCGGGGCACGCCGATGCGGTACTTCTCGCGCGGGACCGGAGTGAAGTTGCAGCATACGACGAGAAAGTCGTCGGGGTTTCTCGCTTTCCGCAAGTACACGAGCGTGCTGACTTCCCAGTTGTGGCAGTCGATCCACTCGAAGCCTTCGTAGCCGAAGTCGATCTCGTGCAATGCCGGCTCGCGGCGGACGAGCGCGTTGAGGTCGGTGACTAGTTTTTGCACGCCTTTGTGCGAATCCCACTGGAGCAGGTGCCAGTCGAGGCTTTCGTCGTAGTTCCACTCGCGCCACTGGCCGAACTCGCCGCCCATGAACAGCAGGTTTTTGCCGGGATGGGTCCACTGGTACGTCATATAGGAGCCGCAAGTTTGCGAAGCGTTGCCAGAGGTCATCGCCGCCGGGCATTTGATCCAGCATCGACCGCTTGCCGTGCACGACTTCGTCGTGCGAAAACGGCAGGACGAAGTTTTCGTGGAAGGCGTAGATCAGGCTGAACGTGAGCTCGTCGTGATGATACTTGCGGTGGATTGGCTCGTGCCGCATGTAACGCAGGGTATCGTTCATCCAGCCCATGTTCCACTTGAGGCTGAAGCCGAGGCCGCCGAGGTATGTGGGCCGCGAGACGCCGGGCCAGGCGGTCGATTCCTCGGCGATGGTGAGCACGCCCGGGTGTTGCAGGTGGACTTGCTCGTTGAACTCCTTGACCATGTCGATGGCGGAGAGGTTTTCGCGGCCGCCGTACTCGTTTGGAATCCAATCGCCGCCTTCGCGGCTGTAGTCGAGGTAGAGCATGGAGGCGACGGCATCGACGCGGAGTCCGTCGATGTGGTACTTGTCGCACCAGAACAAGGCGTTGGAGACAAGGAAGTTGCGGACCTCGTTGCGTCCGTAGTTGAAGATCATCGTGCCCCAATCGGGGTGTTCGCCTTGGCGCGGGATCTTCGTGCTCGTAGAGGGCGGTGCCGTCGAAGCGGCGGAGGCCGTGGGAGTCACGCGGGAAGTGGGCGGGCACCCAATCCATGAGCACGCCGATGCCACGCTGGTGGAAATGGTCCACGAAGTACATGAAGTCTTGCGGCGTGCCGTAACGGCTGGTGACGGCGTAGTGGCCGACGGTCTGGTAGCCCCAGCTACCGATGAAGGGGTGCTCACTGACGGGCATGAGCTCGATGTGCGTAAAGCCCATCTGCAAGCAGTAGTCGGCGAGCTGATGTGCGAGCTCGCGATAGTTGAGCCAGCGCGCAGTATTCGTCGCCCGGGCGGCGCCAGCTACCGAGATGCACCTCGTAGATGTTCATGGGCTGATCGAGGCCTTGGAAGCGCGGGCGGTCGCGCATGAAGGCGTCGTCGTTCCAATGATAGCGGCTCAGGTCGTAGACCTTGTTGGCGGTGCGCGGGGGCACTTCGGCGCCGAATGCGTAGGGATCGCACTTGTCGATCTCTTCACCCCATTTGCGACTTCACGCGGAACTTGTAGAGGGTTCCTTCGCCGAGAGCCGGGATGAAGAGCTCCCAGACGCCGCTGGGGATGTGT
This sequence comes from Pirellulales bacterium, assembly GCA_963829655.1. GTDB lineage: Bacteria > Planctomycetota > Planctomycetia > Pirellulales > JALHPA01 > JBBDYH01. The sequence continues at coordinate 311,701 of CAWHJG010000002.1, read as the reverse complement.
TTTTGCATGGGATGACGGCGGCCGTCCCAAGCATTGAAATCGCCGACGACGCTGATGCCGGCGGCGTTGGGCGCCCAGACGGCGAAATTGACGCCATCGACACCGTTCACATTGCGGAGCTGCGCGCCGAGACGGCTGTAGCTTCGCCAGTGTCGTCCCTCTCCGAGCAGATACAGATCGTAGTCGCTCAAGCAGCGGCGGAAAGGCATACGGATCGTGAATCGTCATCTGGTCCCCTCGATGGTCGGCAACGCGCAGCATATACGGGTCGCTCCTTTGGGTTTCCGGAGCAGGGCAAATCGCCTCGAACAACCCGGACGGGATGGATTCGCCGCATCGGCTGCGAGGTGCTGTGCGTCGGGTGCAACACCCAGGCTTGCTTGGCATGCGGCAGGTATGCTCGCACGCCGAGCATCCGACGTCCGCCTTCGTCAATCAGGTGGGGGCCGAGGATCGAAAACGGGTCTTCATGCCGTCCCTCCACCAACGCCGTCACGCTATCCAGGCCAACCGTGGTTCGCACCAATCGCCTCCGTTTCGTGTCTGAGATTCTGTACCGGTTGAATCCTCGCGTCTAGCGGCAGTCACAAGATAGTGAATCTGCACCGACTTTACCGAGACAACCGTTCGTCCGCCCGTCTATCGTATTTGTACGGTCCCTAAACTACGTCGCTCGACTCAAGGGCAAGGGGCAAAAGCCTTTCCGAGATATGAGAGACGCAAACTTAGGCGTTGTGCAAAGCGTCGCATTTGCCGTCGGGCCACATGAACCGAGGCAAGCAGTTTGCGTACCCGCGAGTTGGACGAGGGTGTTCGCTCGAACGCTGTTCGGCATATTCGATGCTGGTCGAGAGCGATGTGATCGCGACTCGTGGCGGACTGTATGAAGGCTTGCGGAGCATCGAGCCGCCATTGGCGGGAGTGAAGCTGGTGGAAACGCAAGGCTCGATCGACTCGCCGCCAAAGGTCGTGATTTTTGACCGGTACCATTTCGCCGTGGCGTTCCCATTTCCAACCGTTGGACCGCCATTCGTCGAGGCCGCCATCGAGGACGCGGTTGACGTAGGTGCTGGAAGTGACAAGTGTCAGGCGCGAGGGGCTTGGGATTGCTTCCAAGCCGCGAACGACCGCCAGCAGTTCTAGTCGCTCCCCGGCGGCGTCGGGCTCCGCATCTTCGACGGCGAGCGACAGCGACTGGTCATCGGCTTTTAGCGAGAAGCTCCAGTGCGGCTGGTCGCGATCTTCGCGGATGCGGGAATGGAGCAAGAAGTGCGGAGCTGGCACACTCATAGCAGCGCGATTTCGGAAGGAGGGGCGAACGGCGCACCGAGGGCCATGCGGCAGGGCAGCAGCATTGGCATCTTGCGCGAAAGTGGGGCCCGAGCGTCAGGATTCGCTCGCGCCCACCTTTCACCTATCGTCAAACTCGCCGCAGTCTCTCCACTCGCGCTGGCTTTCCAGGGTACGTGGCGGCGTACCGAATTGCATTGTTGGACGGTAGAATCGGAATTTTGCACCTGATGGGAACGCAACCTTGGGTTTGGTTTACGCAGCCGCCGATGGGTCTTGAGCAAATGACGGAGTGGACTCGATTGGAGGCTGAGCTTCGGGCGCGGTTCGATGTGACCGTTAGTCCGGTTTCGTGCGCCGGACACACGCTGGATATTATCCGGCCCAAAAGCGTGGACGAATTGATCAACGAGGAGGAGTTCAACCGCGACGGGCGACTGCCGTATTGGGCTGATGTTTGGCTGAGTGCCTTGGGGCTGGCTGATCGAATTGTGAAAGAGCAGGGGGACGGCCGGCGGCTGTTGGAGCTGGGCTGCGCGGTGGGCTTTGTCTCTTGCCTGGCGGCGAAAGCTGGTTTTCAGGTGACGGCGACTGACTACTATCCCGAGGCGTGCGACTTTACACGGCTCAACGCGCACCGAAACGGGTTGTCTCTATCCGGGGCGCGCGTGGTCGATTGGCGCGAGTATCCCGATGATTTGTCGGGGTTCGACATGGTGATTGCGTCGGATGTGCTGTATGAGAAACCGTATTGCGATCTGGTGGCTTCGTGTTTTGCGCGGTCGCTGACGCGAGATGGGTTGGGGATTCTCAGCGACCCGCAGCGGACGCTGGCGGCTGGGTTTCCGGCGGCGTGCGAGAAGCACGGATTGCGAATCGTGAGCCAGACCGCGTGCCGGTGGAGAAGGAGGGGCGGAAGCAGGTGATTGATTTGTATGAGATGAGGAGGGTGGAATAGGTGCTCGCCGCCTTTCGCCGTTAATTACAGCAGTGGGAAAAGGCTAGAATAAGGATGGATAGAAATTCTTCGTTGATTGAGAGGAAGGATGAAAAAACCGACGAAGGAAGATGAGCCGAGTCGGCGCGTCGGTGGAAGAAGCTTGGACCGATACTGCAAGAGTTTTCATGGACGGAACTGGAGACCATGAGTGAAGAACATCGACTGCGAGCAGTCGATTCACTCTTGCAAATCGGCGGTCAATTTCGGCAACCGCGCAAACCAGCGGGCTGGTCGAATGGTATCGCGTGCTGATGAAGTGGCGAGAACGCCAGATTCGAGAGGGAAAACCAGACCCGGTCATTAATTCAAGCACTTAGCAACTCAGCCGCCGTGGGCCCACGAGGAGCCCACGACGGTGAGAGACAATGCTTGGTGCAGAGTGCCTGGTGATCTGGTGGCCTGGCGGCCTGCACAAGTTTAGGCCACGAGTTTCAGCATCGGGGCTTCGGCGCCGGTGACGCCGACGACGAACTCCTCGAAGATCCGCAGGTCGAGGGCCGAGGCGCTGTCGGACTCGGGATGGAACTGCGTGCCGATTGCGAACCAGTCGTCGCGCACGCTCTCGATCGCTTCCACGATCCCGTCGGGACAGCGAGCGGAAACCATGAAGCCCGGGGCGATGGCATCGCAGGCCATGTGATGCATGCTGTTGACGCGGATCTCGCCGTCGCCATAGACGCGCTCCATGATCGTGCCGGGCACAACTTCCAGCCCGTGGCGGTGTGCCGGATCGATCGGGTCCTTGTGAGGCAGTGCCTTGGGCATGTCTTCCGGGATGTGGAGGAAGAGGTTGCCGCCTTGCGAGACGTTGAGCAACTGCATGCCGACGCCAATGGCGAGCAGCGGCTTGCGATGCTCGGCGACCGTTCGGATGAGCAGTCGATCGAAATCTTCGCGACGGGCTTCCAACGGCCGCACGGTCGGATGGAGCATGAATCCGTCGCGGCGTGGATCGAGATCGGCTCCGCCGACCATGACTACGCCGTCGAGCATTTCGATGAGTCGCTCGAGGTCGTCCTCGTCGGCTGATCGGCGGCAGAATTACCGGTATTCCGCCGACGGCGACGATGGCGTCGTAATAGCCGGCGGACACATAGGTGAACGCCGGTCCGTCCTTGGTCGCTCCTCGAAAGTCCGCGTTCAAACCGATCAAAGGCTTGTTTCGCATCTGAATCCCTTCGCTTTCTCGACACATCCTGTGTCTGATTGGAGCAGTTTCAAAAGGGGGAGCACGTACTTCGCCACGACGCTTAGCAACAGATTGCTTAGTCGAGGCTCGGCGCCAGTCCCCTTTTGAAACACGTGTTGGAGTGTAACTGGATCAACGCGGGGCATGCCTCCTGGGTGGGGCGGAGAGGACGATGTTGACATCCGAAAGCTCCGGTGCGTTTCGATTGCGGAAGGTGAATCAGTCGAAAAGATGTCGCCGTTGCACGGGCAAGATGGGCGTCGTCCTTTACCCTGTTTCCCCAAGCGATACGCGGAGGGGCTAGCGGAGTGTGCGGTCGTCCTTGACACCACACCGCAGGATATCCGTATCCTTTCTGTTCTGAGGCCAACCATCCTTGGTGGCCGGTGACACACGTCGTGCGTGACGCACAACGGGCGTGAGTCTAGGTTCGATTTGCAGGACTGCAAGCGCGAAGGCCGATTTTGTTGAATGGCACGCGTGCTGTCGCAAGATCAAGTAGTAGCACGCTTGACGCGAATGTTGATTTCCACGGCGGCCATCGTGGAACCCACAAACGCTGACGACGAGGGAGAGTGGCGGCGGGCGGTTTACGGCGCATACGTATCAGCATTATGCTGGCGATTGTATCCGCTTGTGACGCTTGACGTTACGGCACATCTGAGTTTATTCGGCCGAGGTGGTTGGCGGTGTTCAAGTACGACAACGTCTGTCTGGAATCGTTCGGCTACGCGCTGCCCGAGGAGGTCGTCACTTCGGCCGAGATCGAACGGCGACTCAGCGCCGCTGTATGAGCGGCTGCGGTTGCCGGAGGGGCGACTGGAACTGATCACCGGCGTACGTGAACGGCGTTTTTGGTCGCGAGGCACGTTGCCGAGCGAGCAGAGCATCGTGAGCGGCGGCAAGGCGATTGATGCGGCGGGTATCGAGCGCCGCGAAATTGGCGCACTTGTGCATGGGTCGGTGTGCCGCGATCACTTGGAGCCCGCGACGGCTTGCCGCGTGCATCATCATCTTGGCTTACCGCGCGAGTGTCTGATCTACGACGTGTCGAACGCGTGTCTCGGTTTGCTGGGCGGGATCGTGCAGGTGGCCAACATGATCGAGCTGGGGCAGATTCGCGCCGGACTGGTCGTGGGGAGCGAAGGTGGCCGGCAACTCGTTGAGACGACAATTGACGAATTGAACCAGAACGCATCGCTGTCGCGCGAAGACGTAAAGCGGACCATAGCCTCGCTGACGATTGGTTCGGCAAGCTGCGCAGTGATGCTCACGCATCGCGAGGTCAGCGGCAGCGGGCACCGTTTGGTGGGGGGCGTGGCCGGGGCACACACAACGTTTCACGAGTTGTGTCGCAGTGGCGCCGATGAAGCGGTGGCCAGCGGCATGCAGCCGCTGATGGACACGGACTCCGAGCGGATGATGCACGAAGGGATTGCGTGCGGCGCGGAAACGTTTGACCGGTTTGTGACTGCGATGGGCTGGCGCGGCGGCGAAATCGGACAGACGTTCTGTCATCAGGTCGGGACCGCGCATCGCAAGCTGATGCTGGACCGGCTCGGTCTGGATCCAGAGCGCGATTTCACGACCGTGGAATGGCTGGGTAATACCGGATCGGTCGCGTTGCCGATCACGATGGCGCTTGGGTGTGGAGGTGGAGCGCGTGAGTGCGGGGGACAAGATTGCGCTGTTGGGAATTGGATCGGGGATCAATGTATTGATGCTGGGTGTGGAGTGGGGCCCAATCAAATCAGAATGACGAAGTACGAATGACAAAACAACGTCGAAACTCGAATGACGAACCGATGCGGCCCGATGTGACGCGTTAACGTGTGTTAGTTTATCGGATCCGGGCGTGCATTCGGCGCTAATAGCATTTCGTGTAGGAGTCTCGAAGCCAGTTCCCTTTTACCGCGGTTCTACTCCGGCCGCATGAAGCGGCGAATGATCTCGGGGTCGAAGTAGTTCACGGACATTCCGGCGTCAAGGACGATATTTTGCGCGTTGATGCCGCTCGATCGTGGGCTGAGGAGAAAGGCCGCGGCATTTGCGACCTCCTCGGTTTCGACCGCGCGGCGACGGAGCGTGACCTGCTCAGCATAGAGATACGAATCGACGTAGCCGGGGATGCCGGCCGAGGCGGACGTTTTTAGCAGGCCGGGGGCGACTGAATTAAAGCGGATTTCAGAAAACTGGCTGAAGCTCTTGGCCAGAAACGCCAACGACGAATCGAGCGCGGCCTTGACGGGGGCCATGAACCCGTAGTTCTCGCTTGCCATCCGCGTGGTGGAAATGGAGACGGTTACGACCGAAGCGTCACGCGCCAGGCAGTCTTTCAGGGCGTTGGAAAGCGCGATTAGCGAGTAGCACGAGATATCGACGGCACGGAGAAACGCCGTTTTCGGCGTCTCGTGAAAGGGCCGGGGGCCGTCGGCATAGTCGGCGTTCGCAATTGCGTGCAAAAGGCCGTGAAACGTGCGTCCGGAGGCGGCCAGTGTTTGTCGCAGGGCTTCGATCTGATCGTCGAACTCGACATCGCAGACGTACACCGGCGCTGGGTCGACTAGTGTTTGGACGGTTTTCTGTCGGGCTGGTGTACGGACGACGTAGACAACGTTGGCGCCAGCGTCGCCCAACACGCGGCCGACGGCATAGGCGACGCTTTTCTTGTTGGCGACGCCGAAGACGAGGATCGACTTGCCGGCGAGTTTTAGAAAGTCGGCCATCGCCTTGCGTGCGCTTGTGCGGCTTATCAAAGCTGAGCGTTATTCGCGGCCAGCGTGCATGCGAACTCGAAGCGAACCGCCAGTTTGCCGAGGCAGGTCACCTTGGCGTCGAAAAAGAAAGCGTCGGCCAGCCGCTCGCGGCAGGTGACCTCGATCTCAATCGATTTCCCCGGGGCGGACCGGCCGTTTGAATCGCACGTCGTTCATGCGGGTGACCATTGGAACTCGATTATCGCGCGATTCGAGTTCGCCAGCCAGCATGACGGCCCCGGCCTGTAACGCCGTCTCGCACAGCAACACACCAGGAACCAGGGGATAGTTGGGGTAATGGCCGGCAAAAAAGTATTCGTCGGAGCGAAACGTTTTTCGGCAGGTGATCGAATTCTCGTCACGCGATACGATTTCGTCCAGGAGCAGGAACGGAGGGCGATGGGGTATCGCAGATTCGATCTCGGCGAGCGAGGAATGGTGCATGGCGGAACCGCTATCAAAGGACGCAGACCAACCAAAACAAACACAACCTCGAAAGGGGACAGGCACCTCGCCGTAACCACTTTCGATTGAAGTCATCGAATGAGGCTCGGAGCCAGTCCCCTTTCGTTGCTAGTTTGCGGCCAGAGTTTCCAACGGTGCGGCGGACTTCATCAACTGGGCATCCACGTCGTTGGCCACAATCACGCCGTAGTTCATCGCGCCGAGCCAGCCGGACATGATAATGCCGACGCTGCCGGCGTGATACAGGCCGTGGATCTGTTCGGGAATACCGCGGCTGACGGCGAGACCTTCGAACTTGGTGCCGAAGCTCGCGCCTTGCCAATGTTTCGTGTAGTGCTCGAAGGTCCGCGGAGTTGACGCTTCGGCGTGAGCGACCTTGTCGCGAATTCCAGGCACGTACTTGTCGAGCGCGTCGATCGTGGTTTCGATGAGATCTCGTTTGCTGGCTTCGTAATCGTCGTCGGACAGTGATGCCCAGTCGTCGTAGTTGGCGTTGGTGCTGGACACGATCAGGCAGCGGTCGCTTCCGGGGCGGGTACGCGGATAGTAGAACGAATAAGTGCGGCTGGTGATGTCGCGGCTCAGGAGCAGCTCGGTGCGGAACAGTGGGGCGGTCGAGCTGAACAGCAAATCGCCGCAGCTCTCGTCGAGCACTTCGCCCGGCTTGAGGGCCATGTAGACCTGGCGAGCTGGAGTTATTCAGCCGGACAGCTCGGGCTTGTTCGACGAAATCGCGGTCGAAGTGTTGCTCGCCCACCATTTTGAGGATGGTGGCCTTTAGGTTGGAATTTGAGATGACGGCGCGGGCGCGGATGAACCGGCCGTTGACATGCACGCCTTGCACGCGGCGGTTGTGAACCTCGATCCGATCGACATCGCACTTGATCCGCACATCGACGCCGCTGTGCACGAGCTCCTGGTGCATCAGCGTGATCAGCCGGTCGGTGCCACCCTCGAACGTGAACACTCCCTTGGACATGAAATTCGAGAAGACGATGCCGTAGGAGATCGCGGGATCTTCGAGCGTGGACCCGTTGGCGTAGGTGATCGGCTCCATCAGCAGGCGAATCACGTCCTCGCGGCCTGGGAAAAACCGCTCGAACAGCTCGCGGACCGTCGCCGTCTGATCGTCGTAGAAAGTTCATGCCGCGGGCAGCGTCGAAGAACGCCTGCACGGTTTCGACCGGCAAGCTGGAATTGTGTGGTCAACAGCCGCGTGAAGTCTTCGCGGTTGAACGTTGTCGTGAGCGAGAACATCGGGTTGTCGAAGCGGATGTTCTTGAGCTGCACGATCGAGTCGGCGATTTCCTGGGTCCAATAGCGGCGGCAGCTCTTGATCATGCCGTGGGGAAAGCCGTGCAAGCGAAATATCGAAGATGTGGCCGTCGGGACGCTTGAACCAGGTGGCCATGCCGCCGAGCTTGTAGTGCTGTTCCAGAAGCAAGCACCGAATGACCTGCGCGCGCCAACGTGTTGGCCGCGGTCATACCGGCCAGTCCGCTGCCGATGACGATGCAGTCGTACTCGTCGCGAACGCCGTGGAGAAAATCCTTGGGCATGGGCTATACGTGCATCGTCTGGAGGCAATGCCGGTTGGCCATCACGACGCCCGAAACCATGGCGCCGATGATGCCCACCCAGCCTTGGTCGGTGCCGCAGATGAACAGGTTCTTGAGGTGCGTCGTGCCGTCGGCTCGCTTGAGCGGCGCGCCGTAAACGGCGCCGTTGTCGTGACCGGTGAAGTGCCGGATCGTAGTGGGGGTGAAGGTGTCGGTGGCGACGACGTGCGGGCGAAAGTCGGGAACGAAGCGGACGGCCGATGCGTAGATCGCCTCGCGTGCCGCGGCCTTTTCAGTTCGGTAGACATCCGGCGGCAGCGCGCGCCAGCGATCGTAGTTGGCCAGCGCCGGTCATGCGGATCGCAGGTTCGGGGTGGGTATCATCGGCGTCGTAGGCGAAATTGATCGGCGAACAGATGACGCCGCTTCGGATATCCGTCAGCCGGTCGCCGGCTTTTCCCAATGGAACTTCTGGCTGTCGTTGAAAAACAGGATGGCATGAGGGTAGCCGAGCTCCGCAGGCGGGCGATCGAGTATGGCGATCGACTCGACGAACGAAAGTTCGCCGGGCGGCGTGTGATCGATCGGCGCGGGACCGCCTTCGCAGAGCCGCATCGTTTCGTCCAGCCGGCCGAGGAGAGAATGTTTCGCGCCGACAGCTCGCTCGCGTCGTCGAGCTCGACATGATGCGCTTCATCGCCATCGGCGACAATTCGCCGCACGCCGGCTCGCAACCGCAGCTCGCCCCCCAGCTCCTTAAAGCGTCGCATCAACACCTTGAGGATCACGCGCACGCCGCTTACGGGGCGAGCAAAACCCTCGAGGAAGATGCTGCGGAACATGACGCTTGCCTGGCCGAAGTCCGTGTCGTGCTCGCGTGCGCTGCCGTAGTACAACAGCGGGCAGAGCAGCATCTCGACCAGAAGCGGGTCGGAGAGGAGTTCGCTAAACACTGCTCGCGCGGAAGCAGCGGAACGAGGGCACCGCCAGTTCGTCGTACGGGATCAGCGCGGCGACAAGGCGGCGGAAGTTGTCGATCTGGTCGTGGAAACTGTCGAGCGACCTCACTTTCCAGCAGCGCGATAATCGTTGCTGAATTCAAGCCGGACGCCGGGAAACGCGATGGCGGAAGTTGTTTGCGGAACCAGCTCGAATTCGTCCCATGACAGGCGCAACTGCCGCAGCACGCGCGGCAGCGGCCCGTGTTTGGCGCCCTTGCGGCGGGAAGTTGGTTACGGCGTGCAGCCCGACGTCGTAATTTCGGCCATCGAGGCGATAGAACGAATTGAGGCCGCCGATCGTCGTATGCCGTTCGAGAATGGCAACGCGCAGCGCCGAACTGGGCCAGGCGAATACCCGCGGCCAGGCCCGACATGCCGGCGCCGATGATGAGCACGTCGTACATGGTTGGCAGGCGCAGATGACGAAGCGATTAGACCTTCTCGAGTTCCTGCATGAGTGGCTCGAGGTATTTCACAGTACTCGCTCATGGTGGCCAGCTCGACGTAATCATCTTCGGGAATCTGGATGCGGTGTCGCTTGCGCAAGCCCATCACGATGTCGAGGAAATCCATGCTGTCCAGTTCCATCTGCTCGCGGAAGGGGACATCGTCCTTGAGCGCGCTCAGGTCCTCGTCGGGCACAATATCGTGGAGGATATCCAGAATCTCCGTCGCGTATCTCAGCAGCCTTCATAGCGACTCCCTGTTTATCTGTTGCAATATCTTATACACGCTTGATGATCACGGCCGAATTGATGCCCAGCATGCCAAACGAGTTGTTGAGGATGTAACGCGGACGACCGTTTTCGTGCGGCTGGTTGACGACCAGGCCGGGCAGCGCACAGTCGGGGTCTGAGCTCGTCTACGTTGATGGTAGCGTGACAGACGCCATCGGCAAATGCGGGCAGATTGCCGGCCAGCTCGAGGGCGCCGGCGGCGCCCATGGCGTGGCCGATGAAGCTTTTGGTGTTGTTGAATGGCGGGTCCGCTTTGATTCGCCGAAGACCTGCCGCAGCGCCAGGCACTTCTTGCTGGTCGCCGCTGGTGGTGCCGGTGGCGTGGGTGCTGACAATGTCAACGTCGCTGGCAGCGATGCCTGCGCGGCGGAGCGCAAGGCGCATGCACTCGGCCTGGCGGTCGGGATTGGGCAGGACAAAATCGCTTGCGTCGCTGTTCATCGCGTGGCCAACGAGCTCGCCATAGATCTTCGCATCACGAGCTTTGGCGTCGGAGAGCCGCTCGAGCACGTAAGATGCAGCCCCCTTCGGCCACGACGATGCCGTTTCGGCCGCGATCGAACGGCCGCGAAGCCTTGGTCGGATCGTCGTGCCTGGCCAGCGCGCCCTGGCTGGCAAAGCTGGCGAAGATTCCGAACGTGTGAATGCTTTCCGAGACGCCGCCGGCCAGCGCCACGTCGCACTCGCCCAACAAGAGCATCTGCGCCCTTGGATCAAGCCCGCATTGCCGGCGGCACAGGCGGCGCCGATCGTGTAATGAGGACCGGTGATTCCCAGATTCAGCGAGATTTCGCCGGCCGGGTTGTTGGCCACGGTGCGCGGATTGTGGTGGTGCGACCAGAACTTGGTGTCGTAGTCGAAGGCCTTGAGCTGGAAGATTTCGTTCTCGGTCTCGACGTTGCCGTGCTCGGTGACGCCGATATAAATGCCGACGGTGGCGGGATCGACATTGGGCCAGTCCAGTCCAGCGTCTGCGATCGGCCTCGTGGGCACAGTAGATGCCGATGCTGCCCGCACGCGTGCCGCGGCGGACCTCCTTTTTCTTTTGGTGCCGCAGCTCGTCGAAGGTGCAGACGCCGGCATGGGTATCGCCGACGTAGCGGATGTTGTAGTTGGTGACGCCGCTCTGGCCGGATAGCAGGTTTTGCCGGAATTCGGTGAGGCTATTGCCGTTGGGCGCAGCGACACCAATGCCGGTAATCACGATCCGGTACTGGTCCTCGGCGCCTGCGATCATCCGTGTCCATCCTTGCATTGGTTAAACTCTCGAAGTTACCGCTTGGCCGCTCGATTGGCAAGCGGCGAGGGTCGCCAAGTGCGGGGAAAGCACTGGATGGTGCTCACTTTACCGCCGTGCCGAGCCATGCCTGCAAGCGGTGCATTCCTTCGGCTGTGGAGACGCGCGGGGCATAGCCGAAGTCGCGCCGAGCGCGAGATGTCGAAATAATGTGATCGGCCAAGCTGCAGCGCCAGGAAGCGCGTCATTCGGGGTTCTCTAGCGAGACCCAGGCCGCGATGCACGCCCTCTAACAATAAGCCAGCCGCGTAGGCGACAGGCAACGGCACGGAGCGGGTGGCGCACGGGAGACCGGCAAGCTGGACGATTTCATTGATCCAGTCCCAACAGTTGACCGGCTCGCCCTGGCTGAGGAAATACGGGCGACCACAGAGCGGGGAGCCGGGAACCAGTGCCGAGGCAGCTTGCAAATGCGCCTGGGCGGCGTTTTCCACATAAATGATGTCGATGAGGTTTTTGCCGTCGCCGACGCGGCGCAGTTGGCCGCGTCGATGGCGTTCTAAGAGACGCGGGATGAGATGGCGATCGCGCGGACCCCAGATGAGGTGGGGCCGCAAGGGCGCAAGTGAGCAAACCGTCTTTTCCGTTGGCGGCGAGGACTCGCTGCTCGGCGATCGCCTTGGAGTGGGGATAGTGGGCGAGCCAGCGCGAAGGATAAGGCGCCGATTCATCGACGCCGCACTGGTCGGCGCCATCGAACGTAACGCTGGGGCTGCTGGTGAAGACGAGTTTTTGTACCCAGTGTTTCAGGCAAGCGGTAATCACGTTCTCAGTACCGAGGGTGTTCGTTTCGTAGAACGAGCTGCCAGGGGCCCCAGATGCCAGCGATGGCGGCGGTGTGAAAGACGGTGTCAATGTCACGGCAGGCAGCGGCGACAGAGTCAGCGTCGCGAATGTCGCCTTGCGCGATTTCGACCGGCAGAGCAGTGAGCTCAGGGGTCGGCTGTCGGCAGAATGCGCGGACACTGTCGCCGCGAGCGAGTAGCTGCTCGACGATGTACAAGCCCGAGAAAGCCGGTGGCGCCAGTGACAAGACAGTTCACGAGGAGGGTACAGGGTTCAGGGTTCGGGGTTCAGAGCAGACGGCATGGCGCCATGAACAACATTCAACCAAGTTTTCGTTGAGCCCATGCGGCCAGTTTCTCGCGGAAGATTTTGGCGTTGTGGCGGATATCGACGGGCATACGGCGATGGAGCAAGTAGTGATTGATGACCTTGGTGTGCTCGTGCTGTCGGCCGAGGTCACTCAACTCGGAAAATAGCGCGTCGCAGTCGGATCGCGAGCGCGGGAATTGTCCGCGCTTTGGTTCGACGATGATGACGGGCGTATGTTCGCCGCGCGTGCCGACGCCAACGAGCGCAGTGCGAAAGACGCGGGGATGCTGGTTGAAGATTGCTTCGCACGGAATCGTATACATCGCGCCGAAGGCGGTTAGCACGCGATGCGCGACGCGACCGCAGAACCAGAAGCGGTCGTGTTGATCCAGGTAGCCACAATCGCCCATCCGGTGCCAAAACGTATTCGCGGACGCGTCGTTGGCCGTACTGTCGTGGATTTTTGCCAAGGCGTTTGCTTCGCGGCGCGTCACATATTCGCTAGTGACAACCGGACCGCGCACGATCAGCTCACCGATCTCGGTAGCGGGTAGCACTTCGGCAGCATCAATCGAGTGGATCCGGCCGTCGGTTATTCGGATCACGCGCCACTCGATCCCGGGAAACCGACGGCCGACACAAACGCCGCTGGCCGCGTTCGGTCAGGGGCCACGTTTCGGCGAACACTTCGGAAGCGGCGATGGTCGCGACGGGCAAAGCTTCGGTCGCGCCATACGGCGTGTGCATTTCGCCGGTAGGATCGATCACCCCCTGATCGACGCCAATACTGCGCAGGAACCGGAGCTGCCGGCCGACATCACACGGCGAAGCGAAGGCAGCCGGATGTTGTGTTGCTGGCAGTAGGGACCAACGCGGTCCCAGACCGCGGGCGAAGCGAAGCTTTGCGTTGCTTGGAACTGCTGGATGGCTTCGACGATGTTTTGCGGGTTGACGGTTGCCGGGCGCGAAAAGCTCATGCGCGGCAGGACTGTCGTGACGCCCATCGCCGCGTTGAAGAGTCCAAACAGCGGGAAGCAGGGCACGTCGATCTCGCAGGGCACGATGCGGTACTGATCGCGGATTTCGGTGACTTGTCGATCAAAGTTTCCGTGGCGATACAACACGCCTTTGGGCGGGCCCGTGCTACCGGTGGTAAAAATGATAGCGGCGGGATCGTGGGCAGACGTCTGTGGAAGTCGCATCTTGATTGTTACTTGACCGCCGGCGTAGATCGTCGAGAGTGACGCCGCCCCACCAAAGGCGCTTGCCCGCGGTCACGTTCAGTTTTGCATTCGGGAAACGCCGCCGAAAAAGCGAAACCAGGGCGTGCACGCGAGGGACGGCGACAAATCCATCCGGCTCGGCTTCGGCGAGCGAGCGGAGCAGGTTTTTCCGACCCATGCCTGGGTCAATTAGGATCTGCACGGCGCCGCTCTTGAGTAACGCGAAGACCAAGGTGATAAACTCGATGCTCGGCGGCACGAGCAGCGCGAGTCGCGTGCCTGGTTTCACGCCGAAGGCGACCAGGCCGCGGGCGATCGCTTCAACGTCGGAGGCAAGATCGTCAAACGTCTTCGTGCGATAGACGCGGTTTCCGTTCTGAATGTGGCGGGTCGGTTCGGCAATCGCGATTGCTTGTGGCATCAACCGCGCCATGTCGTCGAGTGCGCCAGGCGACGTTCAATGTTGCGTCAGCGGCGATGCTCATGGATTTCCGCGATGTACGCAAGGACGAGTGCTGCGACATCAACGCGATGTGCTTCGGCGAGTGCCCGCCAACCGGGAACGGCGTTGACTTCGATGACGTACGCTTTTCCATCGCGGCCGATGAGCAAGTCCACACCGGCGAGTGGGTGCGCCAACGACTTCGGCGGCGCGGCGTGCCAATTCGACCCACTCGTCGCGAGGTTCGATCGCCTCGGCCGACTGCGCCTCGGCTGATGTTGGTGCGCCAATCGAGTCGATTTACGCGCCGCATTGCGAATACTTGACGTCCAATGACTAGCATTCGCAAATCCCAACCATCGTGGGGCACGAACTCTTGAAGATACACGACGCTGCCCAACTGCACGAGCAGCCGGAACGCACGCTCGGCCAGCGCCTGGATCCTGCAATCGGGTGATGCCCCGGCCCTCGGAGCCGAAGAGCGGCTTGATGACGACATCCGTCCCGAGGAGATCGAAGGCGGCCATCGAGTCTTCGACGGTTTGGCAGGCGACGGTGTGCGGAACCAGCAAGCCCGCGGCCGAAAGTCGCGCGGTCGTGAGATACTTATCGACGGCACATTCTATCGCACGCGGTGGGTTAATCACCGGTGGCGCCGGCTGCTTCGAGCTGCGCGAGGGCGTCCATGCGAAACACGACCTGTTCGAGCGAGCCGGGCGGCATGGTGCGGACGAGTATTGCGTCGAACGCCCGGAGATCGTTGTTTGCCGACCAGTATTTGCGACGCTGGCTCGCTAACGCTTGGGGCTACCACCGAGGCGGCGGAAGTCGCGGTGCCGATGGAAGACCAAAGTCGCCGGAAGGGCACGCAAACGACATCATGTCGCTGCCCGCCGCGCGGCGGAGGTCGTGGAAATACCAACTGTCGGCGGCGGATAGAACGGCGAGTGCAGCAAGAGGGAGTAGGAGGTAGGGAGTAGGGGTGGAGATTTAGTCGTTGAACGATCGTTGGATTACTTCGGGCAGAGTTTGACCAAAACGGAACGTCCGACCGCTGTCGAGATTGCAGAACGTGACGGCGGCCGGGCTGAACAGTTGCGGGTCGATCTTGTAAAAGTCGCAATTGTAGCGTTTGAAGATCACGGCAAATGGCTCGCCGAATTCGGGCGAGGAGCTACTGGGAATATGCGGACCGACTTGCCGCAGCGAATCATCGTCGCCGCGGAGCCAAAGTGTCACCTCGCCGCCGTAGAGTACTGCGTCGTTGGTCCGACCGATGGCGGCGAGATCGTCCTTAGCGACCGGTGGCAGCGGCGCCGTGCCGAACGCACTTTCAATGCGTTTGGGATCGAAACCCAACTCGTGCAGCTTGTGCAGGCATGTCTCGACGCTGCGCGCTACGACTTGAATGGTGCCGGCCTGACTCGCCGTCGGGGCCATGCAGAGTACGAGCTTCGATGGATTTACGCGGCAATCGGCGGCAATTCGCCGCACATAGTTCGCGCGGCGGGATTTGTCTGGTTTCCAGCACGCCGACAGCAACCTCGCTTTGTTCGCGACAGCCAATTGTCTCGAAGATTGGCTCCTTGCCAGCGACGGCCCGCATGGGGCCAGATCCCATGGCAAAAACTTGCCGCTTTAAGTTTCCAGCCGGCGTATTGCGACGCCATACATGCGGAGATTGGATGGTCGGTCATCACTTGCACGGCTTGTCCGGACCAAAGCGTCCGGTCAGACGCGACTAAATCCACCCGTGCCTGACCCGATAGGCAGATTTCGGCGAGCCGCAAACCCGCTTCCAAACCGCCGTCGACCGTCGATGCCAAAGTCCAACATCAGCGGCCCACCAGCTCTTGACGCCCCGCGATTCGCAGTTCGTCGGCCGCGGCGTGTGCCTCCAGGCGAGTTCGAAGGCTTGTTCGTTCAGCGTGATGGCTGGCATATGGGGTCGAAGCGAATGAGAGCCTAACGCAATGCTGGCGAATGGACGCCGTTCAGCAAGCCGGTATCATGTCGTGCAGGGCCTTTGTTGACAATCACCGAGCATTCCAAGGACTGGACCGTGCCCAGCCTTACCGTCGAAAACTACGTCAAAGCGATTTATCAGATCTGCCCAGAGCAGGAATCGACGCCGCCGGCAACCGGCCAGATGGCGGCGGCGTTGGGCGTGCTGCCGGGCACGGTCACCAGCATGCTCAAGACGCTCAGCGAGAGCAGCCTGGCCACGTATACGCCTTATGAGGGCGTTTCGCTCACGCCCGCCGGCAATGCGCCTGGCGCTGCGCGTCCTGCGGCGGCATCGGTTGATCGAGCTGTTTCTATCGCGCACGCTCGATTTGAACTGGGACGAGGTCCACGAAGAGGCCGAGCACATGGAACATGCGGTCAGCGATTCGCTGGTGGATCGCATCGAACGGTATCTTGGGCTTTCCCGAGGTCGATCCGCACGGCGACCCGATCCCGAGGGCGGATGGCTCGGTTGCGCCGTCGGAGTCGGTTATCGGCAACCTTGGCGGAGTTGCAGCGAAGGGGAGCGGTTTCGGTTGATGCGTGTGAGCGGATCAATCGCCGGAATTCTTGCGATACCTTTCGCATCCGGTCTTCCGCTGGGAACGCGAGGTCGGTGGTGGCGAATCGACCCGGAT
Source organism: Pirellulales bacterium (assembly GCA_963829655.1). Lineage (GTDB taxonomy): Bacteria > Planctomycetota > Planctomycetia > Pirellulales > JALHPA01 > JBBDYH01. Next base: position 295,002 of record CAWHJG010000002.1, on the reverse strand, counting down.
CGGGCGTGGTGAGCGTGGAGGTGGAAGGGCAATGTCACGTCGCTGGGCCATGAGGCGGCAAGAAAATCCTGGTGGAAACGCGGAAGTGTCCTTCGCTCCGCGAACGCTCGTTCGCATTTCCCGCTGATCGATGAACTTGCCGCATTGTGATGGGAAAGCGTACTACTCGTCGAATTGCCGTCGATTCGAGTACCTTTGACCGAGCGGGTAGTCGGACCGTACAAATAGGTAACCGGGCGATAGCGTCCGGCGTCGGATGAGAGGCCCCCGCAATGGGGAGCTGTGAACCTGGTCAGGGATTAACGTCAGCAGCCATAAGCGGTCATCCCTTTGTGCGCGGGGCCTCTCATCCGTCGCCGACAAACGTTCGGTTTCTCTCCTTCCGCGTGACATGCTCGCCGCGGCTCGGAGAGGCTTCATGCCCAAGCAATCGCCTCGCTCTTGCCGCGCGAGTCGACGTCTGACGGTCCGACAAGGCGAGCCGGACAAGCTAGGCGATCTTTCGGGCAAGGCAATGACATCGTTGTCGTCGCGCGGCGCTACCGGCCGCAGACGCTTTGAGGAAGTGATCGGCCAGGAGCACGTGACGCGGGCCCTGGAAGCCGCGATCGTCTCGGGCCGCATCGGGCACGCGTTTCTGTTCACCGGCGCCCGCGGGACCGGAAAGACATCGACGGCGCGAATCCTCGCCAAGGCGCTGAATTGCGTGACCGGGACCGACGCCGCAGCCCTGCAACCAGTGCGACATTTGCAAGAGCATCAGCACAGGCGACGACGTGGATGCGCTGGAGATCGACGGGGCGAGCAACCGTCGGATCGACGAGATCCGGCAACTTGCGGCAGAACGTCAACATTCGGCCGAGCCGATCGCGGTTCAAGATTTACATCATCGACGAAGTGCACATGCTCACCAAGGAGGCCTTCAATGCGCTTGTTGAAGACGCTGGAAGAACCGCCGGAGCACGTGAAGTTCATTTTCTGCACGACAGAAGCGGAAAAGATCCCGATCACGATTCTTTCGCGCTGCCAGCGATTCGATTTTGCCGGCGTCGAGATGGCGGCGATCGCCGATCGGCTCGCACAGATTTGTCAGGCGGAGGGTGATCGAGGCCGAACGCCGAGGCCCTGAACGCTGCTTGGCCCGCCGCGCCGCCGGTTCGATGCGCGACAGCCAGTCGCTGTTGGAACAGTTGATGGCGTTTGGCGGAGCAAAGATCACCGTCGACGACGTGCATTCGCTGCTCGGCACGGCCGGCTCGGTGCGGATGGCGGCGATCGTGCGCCATTTGGCGGAGCGCGAACTCGACCGCGGCGCTTGCCGACCTGGATGCGGCAATCGCGCGAAGGAGTCGACGTCGGCCAACTGCTCGATCAGTTGCTCGGTTATTTCCGCGACCTGATGGTCTCCGTCGCCGGCTGCCCGGCCGACACGCTTGCTCTACAGCTCGCCCGGGGAACATGCGCGAGCTGGTCGAGTCCGGGCCGCCAACTGGGTCTGGAATCCATCCTGGCGATGATGCAAATCATCGATCAGGCGATTGCGCGGCTGCGCTACAGTATGCACCCGCGAGCATTGGCCGAGTTGGCGATTGGTCCGGATTTGCACGCTTGGAACAGCTCGAAGCGTTGTCTGCGATGGTGGCCGGCTTGAAGGACGGCGCTGGCTCCTCGGCCAAGGCGAAGGGAGGCGCGGTCGCCGACGGTCAACGCAGTGGATCGGTGGCTGGGCCCCCGGAGGCTGCAAAAAAAAAGTGGAGCGAGGTAGCTAGCGCGTCGCGGTCGGCGACCGGCAATGGCTCAGCGGCGACGATCAGCGATCCACCGCTGCGGCAGTCGCGCAGCACTCCGCGGAGCTTGGAACGCTCTCGGCTGAAGAATTGGCAGCGGCATGGGAAGTCGCGTTGGGCAATGTCGGCGGGCTCGTGGCCGACGCGGTGCGCAATGCAACGCTAGCAGTTGGCGGCACGAATCAACTGGTCGCTACGTTTTCGCCGTCTTATAATTTTCACAAGCAACAGTGCGAGCGAGCGCCGCTATACTCGGAGAAAGCACTGAGCGAGTGCTTGGGCTGTTCGGTTCGCCTCCAGTTTCGGCTCGCGGCGAATGAACCGGCCGCCGCGCCAGTCGTTTCACGACCGGAGCGGGGTCGGCAGCGGACTGCATCAGATCGCCGATCATCCGCTGGTGAAACGAGCAGGCGAATTGTTCGGCGCGAAAGTAGTCTGGATGGAAGAGCCTGCAAGGGCTAGGTCGAAGAACTCGAACGGAGGACAGCTCAACGTGTTCAAAGGCATCACGAATCTGGCAGGTCTGTTGAAGCAGGCGCAGCAGGTCAGCAGCCGCTTGCAGCAAGTGAACGACGAGCTGAAAAACCGTCGTGCGATCGGCCGCGCCGGCGGCGACATGGTCGAAGTGGAGGTCAACGGGCTTGGTCAAGTGCTTCGCGTAACGCTCGATCCGGCATTGGTGGATCGGAAGGACCGTGAAATGCTCGAGGACTTGATTCCCGCAGCCACCAACCAAGCCCTTGCCAAAGCGAAGGACCTACACGCCGACGTACTGCGTGGCGTCGCTGGCGGCATGGAGCTTCCGGGACTCGAAGAGGCGATTTCCAAGGTCACCGGAGGTGAAGTACCCGACGAGGAATAAATAGCACGCTCAGGTGTGCATCTCCACAAAGTGCACCAATTCCTCGTCGGTTTCGTTGGCATTCATGGCCCAGCTCACTGAATCTGTCACCCGTTTGATCGACCACCTGGCGAAGCTGCCGGGCATTGGACGAAAGTCGGCGGAGAGAATCGCGTATCACATACTTCGCGTTCACAAGAATGAGGCGCTGGAGCTGGCCGACGCCATCCGGAACGTGAAGGAGAATGTCCGGTACTGCCGAGTGTGTTATAATCTGGCCGAATCCGAGCTTTGTTCGATCTGCCAGGATGTGCGGCGTGATCAAGGGCAGCTTTGCGTGGTCGAGCAGCCGCGGGACCTGATTGCGTTGGAGCAGGCAGGCACATATCGCGGAGTTTATCATGTGCTCTTGGGGCGGTTGTCGCCGTTGGAGGGCATTGGGCCGGATCAGCTCACGATTGGCCGCCTGGTCGATCGCGTTCGCGAGGGAGCCATCAAAGAAGTGATCATGGGAACGAATCCGACATTGGAGGGGGATGGCACCGCGCTTTACATTTCCAACGCCTTAGCGGAATTTCCGGTCGAAATCACGCGGCTAGCACGCGGCATCACCAGCGGCAGCGTGCTGGAGTTCGCCAACAAGGAAATCTTGGCCGATGCATTGGCCGGACGACAAAAGTTTTAGCCGGCCGCTTGCATACGTGTTGGGACGTGACAGGATAAGATACATTTGGTCGAGGGGCGAAGTACCCTGCATTTACACTGCGGGCCTAACAACTCGGCGACAAACCGCTTCGTTCAAGGACGTGCGTCAACATGCGACTTTCATTCGGGCAAGAACTGCGATTAGTCCAGAAGCAAGTTCTGGCGCCGCGAATGATTCAATCGATGGAGATCCTCCAGTTGCCGATCATGGCGCTGCAGGAGCGCATCGAGCAGGAGATGCAGGAGAACGAGACACTGGAGCTGGTCGAAACCGATCCGGATCTGCCCGAGGAAGAAGGCGAGCAGCCGAATCCCGACGTGCCGACGGTCGATCAGCGGGAGCTGGTCGTCGATGAATCCAAGAACAACGCGGATGATTTTGAGCGCCTGTTGAACATGGACGAGGAGTTGCCGGACACGTTCGAAGAGCGATCGCGGCCTTCGTCGGCGCGGATCGAGGAAGAGGGGGACCGCCAGCATGACACCATGGCGAACATGGTGTCGCGGCCGACGAGCCTGCACGATCACTTACACGAGCAACTCGGCTGGTTTGATCTGGACGATTCCATTCGCCAATTGTGCGAGCGGATCATCTACAACCTCGACCACAACGGCTACTTGCAAGGGCGTCTGGAGGATTTGCTCGATCCCGATGCAGGGCCTGAGCAATTCGCCGTTAGCCGAACAGGCGCTGGCGGTTGTGCAGAAGCTTGACCCGCCGGGCATTGCCGCGCGCGACTTGCGCGAGTGCCTGCTATTGCAGTTGCAGCCGGGCATGCCGCACTACGAGCACCTGAAGACGCTGATCTCGGCACACCTGGAGGACATCGAGCATAACCGGCTGCCGCAGATCGAGCGCAAGACCGGTTATTCAATCGATACCGATTCACACCACGCTTCAGGAGGTGCGGAAGCTCAAGCCCAAGCCAGCCGCGGATTTTTTCAGCGAGCACGTGCCCAACGTGACGCCGGACGTGTTCGTGGAGCAGGACACGGGCCGCTACAAGGTGAGGCTGGAGGATCGACACACGCCGAACCTTTATATCAGCCCCTACTATCGGCAGTTGCTGATGAATCCGGAGACCGACGAGAAGACGCGCGAGTACATCAAGCGGAAGATCAACTCGGCGCAATGGCTGATCGAATCGATCGAGCAGCGGCGCAACACGCTGACAAGAGTGGCGCAGGCGATCGTCGATCACCAGACCGAGTTCCTGAGCAAGGGGCCGGAGGCGATCGAACCGCTCAAGATGCAGCAGATTGCCGACAAGGTGGGAGTGCATGTGACAACCGTCAGCCGCGCCGTGGATGACAAGTGGATCCAGACGCCGCGCGGCATCTTTCCGCTGAAACGGTTCTTCGTAGGCGGGACCATGAGCGCCGACGGCGAGGAGGTAGCCTGGGACGCCGTGCGTCTCAAGCTGCAGGAGATCGTGGATCACGAGGACAAGCGCTCGCCGCACAGCGATGACGAGCTGGTTGGAGAACTTGCCAAGCACGGGCTGACCGTTGCGCGACGCACCGTCACGAAGTACCGCAAGGCCATGAATATTCCCAGCTCGCGGCAGCGCCGCGACTGGACGCTCGGCGCGCGCGCCGAGTGAAAACGGCCGGCACGTCGGCGGCGAAAAGTTGCCGGGCAACGACGAATAGCGGCGGGGCTTTCGGCCGATTCGGCTGTCTTAGACGTTCTCGATGTACAGGCTGCGACGTTGCCGCTCAGCGCGGTGTGCGCCGTCGATCATGTTGGCAACGTCCTTGATGTTGTCGATGCCGGGAAGGCTCAGCTCCGGCGTCGTCTTGTCGCTGGAAGTCACACGCAGCGTGCCCACTCCGAGCATGCGTTCTACGATGCCTTGCTCGAAAGTCACGTCGTCGATGTCGATGACTTCGACGCGGTCGGTGATGCGCCGCAGGATTCCGTGCTCGTGAAAGAAACGTTGGTTGGTGAGGCGGTAGCGGTCGCTGAAGCGACGGTACATCAGCGTTCCGAATAGGAATAGCCATAATACTGCTATGGCGCCGGCAAAGATTGTCCATCCCATCCCGTCGTTGAAAAACATCAACACCGCGGCGAGGCCGGCGACGGTGGCGACAGCGGCGCCGATCCACGCTCCGTACATGGCCTTGGGCGAATAGCCGCCTTGCCAAAGCTCTTCCTCGGGCACATCGCGCGCGGCGCGGCCGCCAGCAGGATTTCCGGGTGAACGCAGACCTTGCGCCGGTTCAGCCGCGCCGATGGGAGCGGCGGTTGGGGAGACCAGCGGCTGGGCCGTCGCGCCGGCTTTGAGCCGAGCGCCACACTGTGGACAAAACACGGCGCCGTCCGCAACGGTCGCGTTACAGGTCGTGCATTTCATTTTTGGTTGGTTGGTGATGAGGCAATTGCCGGGAATTTACAATCGATCAAATCCTAATTCGCCGTGGCAGGCCGACTCTTATTGCGGAAAGCGGCGTACCGCAGAGTCGAACTACCATATTTTGTGGTTCGCGGCTGCCAAGTCTACAGCATCTTGGGTATAGTGGCGGAATGCGATGCCCGTACTGCCGGCTGGATAACGACCGTGTCTGCGACTCGCGAGCCTGCGAAGACGGTTATACCATTCGCCGTCGCCGGCAGTGCGTAAATTGCCACCGCCGTTATACCACCTACGAGCGGCTGGAGGAGGTGGCGATCAAGGTCATCAAAAAGGACGGTAACCGCGTTCCTTTTGACCGTACGAAGATCAAGGCGGGCCTTGAAAAAGCTTGTTGGAAGCGGCCCATCAGCGAAGATCAGCTCCAAGCCGCGGTGTCAGCCATCGAGCGGCAGGTTTACGACCGCTTGGACAACGAAATCGAGACGCGGGAGCTAGGCGAGATCGTGATCGAGCAGCTTCGCAAGCTGGACCAGGTGGCGTATGTCCGGTTTGCCAGCGTTTATCGGCAATTCAAGGACGCGCACGATTTCGTCGAGGAGTTAGAGCCAATGCTGGCGGAAACTCGGCGGACGCCAAGATAAGGCGAATTGGAAAGTCACGCATGTCAGACGAAGCGTTGTAAGAACTGACGACGATTTTGCCCTCGCCTCGCCGTCGGCAATGCTGCGCACTGTTACCGTCGATGAGAGAATAGCTGCGGCTGGTTAACCACGTGACCGGATAGCGCGTCAGTGCCTTCTAACACTCTGGCAGATGGACCGCACACACGACAAATACGATCGCCTGATTCAGAAGGCCAAGGCTCTTGCGCCATTGGTGACAGCAGTCGCATACCCGTGCGACGAGTCGTCACTCGCCGGAACGATTGACGCGGTGCGCATGGGATTGATTAAACCGGTGCTCGTCGGTCCCGCCGCACGGATCCAGTCAGTCGCGGAGAAGTCCGGCATCGACCTGTCTGGATTCGAGGTAGTGGATGTCTCCGATAGTCACGCGGCGGCCGTGCGCGCTGTCCAAATCGTGCGCGAGGGGAGAGCCGAGGCGCTGATGAAGGGATCGCTTCACTCCGACGAGCTGATGGCAGCAGTGGTCCAGCGCGAAACCGGGCTGCGCACTGCTCGTCGCATCAGCCATTGCTTCGTTATGGATGCGCCAGGTTATCCAGAAGCCTTGATCATCAGCGACGCGGCAGTGAATATCGCACCGACGCTCGATGAAAAGGTGGACATCGTGCAGAACGCCATTGACCTCGCGCGGTCACTGGGAGTGGCTGAGGTTCGAGTCGCCATCCTCTCGGCCATCGAAACAGTCAGTTCGAAGGTTCCTTCCACCATCGAAGCGGCCGCGCTATGCAAGATGGCCGACCGGGGACAGATTACCGGTGGTATCCTTGACGGGCCTCTCGCGCTCGACAACGCAATCAGCGCCGAAGCTGCCAAGATCAAAAGTATTCGCTCCGCGGTTGCCGGTCGTGCGAACGTACTGATCGCGCCCGATCTCGAAGCGGGAAACATGCTCGCCAAAAGCCTCTCCTTTCTGGCTGGGGCAGACGCGGCCGGAATTGTGCTGGGAGCGCGCGTTCCCATCATGCTTACGAGCCGTGCCGACTCGGTGACCACGCGTCTGGCATCATGCGCGGTCGCGTCGCTGGTCGCAGAAAGCCGCCGCAGGGACCCATCGAAGGCTATTGCGTAGAGTCGTTTCATGAGCGACGCAATCGCTGTTCTTAACGCAGGATCATCAAGCATCAAGTTCTCGCTGTTTGTCGCGGACGACGCAAACCTGAAACTTGCAACGCGTGGTCAGCTCGGAGGCATTTATACGGCGCCGCATTTCGTTGCGAAGGGACCCGACGGGGCAATAACGGCGGAAAAGTCCTGGACGACAGGCACGAGGCTCGGTCATGATGGTGCGCTGGATCACCTCATCGCATTTCTACGCTCGCAGCTTGCGGGTGTGCGCCTAGTCGGCGTCGGGCATCGAGTCGTGCATGGCGGGCTCGAGTTCGCGGAGCCAGTGCGGATCGATGCCGATGTGATGACGTCGCTAGAAAAGTTGATACCGCTCGCCCCACTTCATCAGCCGCACAATCTCGCGCCTGTTCGGCGGCTACTTGAGCGCGCCCCCGAGCTACCGCAGGTCGCCTGTTTCGATACGGCATTTCACCGCACCAATCCCGAACTAGCGCAGCGATTCGCGATACCGCAGGACTTGCACGAATCGGGCGTGCGGCGATACGGGTTCCATGGCCTGTCGTACGAGTACATTTCGTCCGTGCTTGGCAGCTTCGACCCAAAGGCGGCGACCGGCGGCACCATCGTGCTGCACCTCGGTAACGGCGCCAGCATGTGCGCACTCGAAGCGGGCAGTAGCGTCGCGAGCACCATGGGCTTTACGGCTGTCGAGGGTTTGCCGATGGGCACGCGTTCCGGGTCGCTCGACCCAGGCGTGATCCTGTATCTTATTAGCCAGCGCGGCATGGAGGTTCGAGCGATCGAGCAACTTCTCTACGATAAGTCGGGACTACTGGGCGTCTCAGGCAGTTCCAGCGATATGCGGACGCTGCTTGAATCGAGCGATCCGCGGGCCAAGCTCGCGGTCGATCTCTTTTGCTATCGCATCCGCCGCGAGCTCGGGTCGCTGGCTGCCGCGCTCGGTGGCCTGCATGCAATCGTGTTCACCGGTGGCATCGGCGAGAACTCAATCGCAATCCGCGAACGCGTGTGCCGCGACGCGGCTTGGCTCGGCGTAGAAATCGACTCGGCCGCAAACGTCGCCGGCGGGCCACGCATCAGCACTTCCGGCGCCCGCGTATCAGTTTGGAAGATACCGACGAACGAGGAATTGATGATCGCGCGGCATACCCTTCGACTCCTAAGATCGCAATGAAGTTTTTAGCTGCGATGTGAATCACGCTAGCGGGGTGTCGGATTGACTTGTGGCTCGTGCGTCGCCTAGTCCACCACGCGGAGCTTAATCTCGTCGCTGTTTCCTTTCAGCTCCGGTGCATACATGGCGAAGCCGCGCGGGTAGGGCGCTGAACTGGCCGGGGATTTCTGCGCAGGCGATAGGCCACGGAGTGTTTTCCGCGAGCCAGCGTTCGGACAAAAAACGCCACGCGGTTGTCGCGGAACTCGACATAGGCGCCCATGGCGTTGCCGCCGCCGGCGCCGCCGCTGCCGGTCCCGCTGGAGCCACCATATCCGCTCTTGACTTCGACGGCCTCAAAACCGGCGGGCTTCATGTCCTCGAATATCAGGTACTCGTAATCATTCTTGCTATCGATCTCCAATTCGACTTCCACGAGGTCGCCGCTTTGGAGGGTGTCGAGGCTCTCCAGCAGTTCGCGTTCGAATTTTTCGACGCGCTGGTCCAGGGCCTGTGAGCGGCTGCCAGCGACTTTCACCGCCTTGTCGATCGGTTTCAACTTGTAGACTTTGCGATTCACTTTTACTTCCAGACCCGCCTTGGTAATAAAATCCTCCAAGGTGAAGTTCGTCAGGTAAGCGTTGTAATAGAGCGGTCCTGCTCCTTTCTTGCGTAGTTCAAGCGTGTGCTGTCCGGTCTCGACCTTTTCGCCTTCCAGGACAAACTTATTGTCGAACGTGAACAGCTCTTCGGCGGTGATCTTGACTTCCTTTTGCAGATCGCCGTCAAACCAGACTTCGACCGTCAAATCTGGTTTGTTCTCGCCGCTGGCGCAGGAGGTAGTCGGCCAGCGCCTCGATCGCGTACGCCGTATCACGCGTGCTGTTCCAGTAGGTCGCGTGCTTGCGGTTGTTGAGCAGATATTTGACCAGCTTGGGCGCCAGCTCGCCCTTTGGATCGGTCTTGGTCAAGAGCTTCAGGTAAAACGCCTGGGCTTCGATGTCGCTGCCGTACCAATACCACCAGTAATTGTCAGTTGGCAACTTGAGATAGGCGGTTTGATTCTCGGCGTCCTCGACTACAAACTGGCGGATGTTCTGAAGGATCATTTCGAGCTTGTCGCGCTCGTTTTGCGAGTGCAGGGCGAAACCAAACAGCGCTTTCGCATAGACTGCCAAATGCGTGCGATCGCGGTACAGAAAGTCCAGCATCTCGGAATTCTTGTGACCCGCATCGGCCAGAACCATGTAGACCAGCGCGTCGAGATTGTCGGCGGAGGTCTTATAAGGCTGTTTGGGCTTTGGCTTGACCAGGGCGTTCTTCAATAACTCGACCTGCCGCGCTTCGTATTGCTTGAGCCAGGCGACGCCGCGATCGATCACGCCCGGGACGATCGCCAGATCGTTGGCCTGCGCGATTTGCAATCCGTGGACGACAACCGCTGTCGTATGTGGAAAGCTGTGTTCCCCCCAGCCGCTGAACCATCCCCAGCCGCCGTCGGCGACTTGCATTTCGGTTAGCCGCTGCACGCCGTCTTTGGCCATCTTCCGTAATTCTTCCTGGTCAAATACCGGGTTGCGATCGAACCGCTTCCATTGCGTCGCGCGCTGGCGATCATCGCCAATCTCCTGGGCGTTGAGGTTGGTGCGCTTCTCCTGGATTTTTGCGAGGTCCAAGCCCATCTCGAGGAGGACCTTCTGTGTAATCACCGTTGGCACGAAACGGTTCAGCGTTTGTTCGGTGCAGCCGTTGGGGTATTCCGCGAGATACGGAAGGGCATCGACCATCGCGCCGGCCAGCGTGGGCGAATAGCGGACTTCGAGCCGCGTTTCATTGACACGCCTTTCGGCCGGCACCGAGAAGGTCAACTGGCCCGACTCATCGTTAGGGCGAAGCGCTCCCGAGAACGACTCCACCTTCAGCATGCCGTGAACGTAAGCCGGGAACGACTGCTCAGTCGCATCGGACTCTTCGTCGGAAAGTGCCTTCATGCGGACCGTCGCCTGGCCTTCGCGAACGACCTTGACGCGCCAATCCACGCGCTCTTCGCCATCGGCTTCGACTTCGATCGTGCGCACGAGCGGATCAGGATCGCCGTCGAGCTTGGCCGCCGGAGCGAGACAGTTGCCCTCCAACTCGAGCGCAACTTGAATCTGTTTCTTTTTCTTAAGGTAGTTGTGGACGTTGGCGCTCAGGACCACCTCGTCCTTCTCGACAAAGAATCGCGGCGCTTGAAGACGGACGATGAGGTCTTTGCGTGTGATGACCTCAGCCTCGCCTTGGCCGACCTTTGTCCCATGGCCCATGCCCCAGACTTTGGCCTTCCATGTGGTCAGATTCTCGGGCATATCGAGCGACACTTCTCCGAGACCGTTCTCGTCAGTCGTGAGCGATGCTACCCACAGGGCGGTGTCGGCGAACTTGGTGCGGACGGTTGGCTGAACAAGGTTGGGCGAGGGCACGGCCTCACCCGCTGCGGACGTAGATCGTTCGGCGCAAGAACCGAGAGAGTTGCTCCATCAGCAGCGTTCTCTGGAGCAGCGGCGGCTGGAGCGGGAGGTCCGTCGGCCAGCGCCAAAGATCTCGCACGCGAGTAAATCCTGGTACCTCCGCCGCGGAACATCATGTCGGAGCGCCGGCCAAGCATCTCCATTCGATCGGTGGCCTCTTCGACGACGCTTTCGCCAAAGATGCCCAGGTTCTGCATCCATTGAGCGCTGGAATGCGCTAGATTTCCGAATCGCCGTTCGAGCGAAGTTTCTGACGCCGGCGAGTGAGACCGCCGCCACTTCCAAAAGAATTCCTTGATCTCCTGCACATTCGACCCGCCCGAGATGTACTCGACTGATTTGTCGTAGAGAGCGAGCACCGTCGATCCGACAAACGGCTTGCCCTGCATGTCGGTGAGCTTTACTTGGAACGTGGCCTTTTCGCCGGGCTTGAAGGTCGCGGCCGAAGGCTTGACTGCTACGTCGAGCACGCGGCTCTCGGGTGGAACAACGATCTCTTTGACCTCGGTATGGACCTTCCCGGCGGAGATGGTCATCGCCTCGACAAAGAAATTCGGCATGTCCTTCTTCACCACGGCGATCTCATCGACGAAGCTCTTTCCCTTCAGACGGACGACCTTCGGTCGCAAATAGACGCCATTCGCCGGCCGAACAAACAACAGCACTGTGCTGTCGCGGCGATCGGTGTTGACTTGCAGGTTGACGGTCTGACCGGGCGCGTACTCGCGCTGATCCTGAACCAACTCGAGATGATTGAAATGGAAGTCGCGGCCGTCGTATCCTTCGCCGACGATCGTGAAGATGTATGCACCCTCGATCGTGTGCTTCTTCTCATCAGTGAGCGTGTACGACAGGCGATATTGTCCGGGTTCGCTGGCGACGATCTGCAACCGAGCCTGGCCGGAATCGTCAGTGTTCAGGTCCCATTGCCGCACCGACGTTTCGACGGGTTTGCCGTCCTGATAACTGATCTTCAGGAGATCGACCTTGCCAATCCCCTTCACCGGTTTGTTGTCGAGCGTATGAGCGTCGAAATTCGCGTGGACCGTGTCGCCAGTACGGTAGTACCCGCGATCGACCCATGCGAAAACTTTGAACGGCTGGCGAGCGACCAGCACTTCGCCGGTACCGACAATGGTCCGCCGCGACTGATCGACGACCTCAGCGGTTACGGTGTACTTGTGGTCGTGATCCGGGTGGATCGCTTGGGCGATTGACGTATCGATTTCAATTTGGACCTTGCCGTCCGGGCCAATCTCGACGGTCTGCTCGGCCACTACTTCCGGCGGCTGCTGCCCACCCCACCACCACCACGGGGAGGGACGCATGCAACCCCAATCACGCCAACCGGGATACCAGAGGTAGTCGTAGGCAAACCACCAATAACCCTTGCCATAGAACCAGTCCCAGCGCGCGACTGGATACCAGCGCGCGTCGTGATTGGCGCGAGTAACCTTGTACTTGACGCGGCCTTCGACGACCGGCGCGCCGAAGTAGTATTTTGCATTGACCGTCGCCATCACCTTTTCGCCGAGCATCACCGGCTCGCTGGGCGCATCGACCGTGACCTCGAACTCGGGTTTTTTGTACTCCTCAACACGAAAGCTGCCGCCGCCGTAGTTCACGACGAAAAATTGATAGACGCCCAGCGTAGCGTCGGACGGCAATTCAAACTCGCTATCGAAGCCGCCGAAGGCGTCGGCCGTAAAACCCTTCGTCAGGACCGTCTCACCCTTTGGATTGCGAATTTCAACCGTGAAGCTCTGATTGGCGAAGCTGGATATATCTTCCTGGTCGTACTTCGCGTGGCGAACCCAGAACTTGTATTTCACTTTCTGCATCGGGCGGTACACCGGCCGGTCGGTGATCGCAAAAACCTTGGTCTGCTCGTAGGCGGCGTCGTAGTAATTACCCGACCACACGCCAGTAAAGCCGAGATAAGCGAAACGTCCTTCCTTGGTTCGGGCCGTGATGACCCATTGCAATTGCTCCTCGCCGGCTTTTGCAGGCCGAATGTATTGTCCGTCGGCGTCGGTCTGGTCGGCGAAATTTGCCGTATCGACAGCAAACCGATTCGAGTTTCCAATTTGACGCTGCTTGTAGCCGAAGAACTCAAGGTTGGCTTTGGCGATTGGCGAACCGGTGATGGCGTCGGCGACGAAGTAAAGCGTCTCATCCTTCAGCGTTTTCTTGACGATGGCGGTATCTTCCAGCCAGAGAATGATCATGCTGGTGTTGCCGCCTTGCATCTTGGCAGTCACCAGATATGCGCCCGCCTTTTGCAGCGGGGTTGTTAACGTGATCCGTTTATCAAAGTGGTTCTCGCGCGGCTCCAGGTCGAGGGACCAGCTTGCAACGCGCTCGCCGATGTATTGCTTTTGGTTGGCCTGAACCAAGCGGTACCCTAAATCGCCGATGTTGACGCTTTGCCAATCGAGCTGACGGGGGTTGCTCTTGAGATACGCCTTCACGTCGGTCAAAAGTTGGTCCACTTTGATCGCGTGGGCCTCGAAGCTGACTTGCTTGCCGTTGCGGAAGCGGAAGTCAACCGTAGCGCCCTTGCCGGCCGGCTGTGTCATTACCGTCTCAAACCGTCCCCAATTGCTGACGATCTGGTCCAGGCGTTGCTGCTTCCCTTGTTCCTTTCCGAAGTCGCGGATACTCCGCCGCCAGAACTCGGCGGCTTTCGGATATTGCCTGCGGTTTTCGAAGATCTGCGCCAACTGCTGCAAGGACTGGTCGCCATAGCCGGTCTTCGGCTCCTCGGCGATCTGCTGGTAAATGCGGATGTAATTGAACTCGTCGGGCAGTTTGAAACGCTTGATGCCGTTGGCCAGCCGCGCGATCGTCTCTGTCTCGTCGAGCGTGTGCAGCGCGTAAGTGCCGCTTTCGTTTTTCTTGTCGTCGTCATCCATTCGGCCGAAATACCAACCGTAGTACGCCATCGTCTGCACGCCGAACTGATTGTGCAGGAAGTCGGCGAGGGTCCAACGAACGGTGTTGAGCTGGGCGGGATCGACTTCGGCGGCCATCGCCAGGCACCATCGCCAGCGCTCGCCATCCGTCTGGGCCATGTCCCACGAGTTCGGCACTTTGTGGAAAACGGGATTGCCGTCTTCGTTCACCGGTGCGCCGGCGACCTCGCCGCCGTGGTACCAACCCTCTTCATATTCCGGAAGAATGGTGAGATCGGTGAGATATTGCAGCCGCCACGCTTCGTAATGGCCGCGATTCGCCAAAATCAAACGGGCACAATCCATAAAATAGCCGGCCACGTCCGACTTTTTGCTGTCTTGGATCGCCAGCGGCATCGCCTGTTGAAGAAGCTGCAACGACCGCACGCGGTCGCGCTCCATGGCATGTACCGCCTTGCCGCCGCCTCGATGCGGCCCGCGGTTGAATTTGCCCGCCACCATAAATCCGGAGTGATCGACGTTCAGGTAGCTTTGCGCAGCGGTCCATAAGAGGCGCCAGTTCTTGGCATGTGTCTTGATCACGGCCTCGCGAAACTCGTCGATTTCATCGACGCGGCCGAGGCTCTGCAGCGACGACACCGCCGTGGTCAAATAATGACCCGGTCGGTCACCGGCCGCTTGAGGATCGAGCGCCACGCGCGAAACGCGTCATAGGCCTCCTTGTAGTTGCCTTCCTTGAACTTCCGCTCGGCAGTGGTGGCATCCGGCCTGGCAGTGGTGGTCTTCACGGGCTCAGCAAGCAATGCGAACGAGACAGCCCCCGAGAGCATTGTTACGGCCAAAGCGGCGAAGGTGAAACGACGGAGAAGCATAGAAGGCAATGCCTTTTCAAAGAGCGACTAGAACGTCTGAAAGAATGTGACAAAGCGACGGTTCCGGCGGCGCTGGTCACCCCCGTAGTTTGATGTATTTCGAGCGCCGCAAGTTCCCATCCTGCGTCAGATTAGAGCGCTTTTGCCGGTGGCAGCAAGGTCGATCAGCGACAACTGGCCGATTTGCTTCGGAACCGCGGCCAGTTGTGCGACGTCGAAACCGGTGTGCTACTCGCCGCGCATTACTCACGATACGATAGAGGTCTTGATGTCGCGGCGGGTGCAGCCGCTTGTCTTGAGTTACAACTCGTTCAAACGTAACGCTTTCAGCTCAATTCAAACGGACTGCCAGCACGTCATGCACGATTCGTTTAATCCTTATCGCGAGTGGCTTGGCATTGGCGGAGCGGAGGATCACCCAAACCACTACAAACTGTTAGGACTCTCTGAGCTTGAATCGGACTCAGCCACGATTTCGGCCGCAGCCGAGAGGCGGATCGCCGAAGTATTTCAATTGCAAGCGGCGCCGCGTCTGGCACTCTGGCAGCGCATTCTGTCGGAGCTTGCGGAAGCCAAAAGCACCCTCTGCAATCCCGCGGAAAAGATCAAGTACGACGCTCTGTTGCGGCGCAACTGGCGGTGGGCCGTTCCGAGCCCGCGCAAAGTCTGGCCGCACCGTCGGCGCAAGCGGGGCGAAACATTCTGCCGCCGTCGGCTGCTAGTCTGAATCCGCTTCCGCCGGCCGCAACTGGTGGTGCCCGTCAGCCAGCTACGGCTGCACAGCAGACGGAAGTTGATCCGATGGCGCCGGTGAGTTTGCCGCCGCCGGCGATCGTTGATCCCATGGCGCCTGTCGTAGCGGATGTCACCATTTCGGCACCCACGGCTGAAACGGCAGATGCGACGGAATCCGCGGCGCCACCGCCGAGCTACTTGCCGACAGCGGCAGTTGATCAAGCGGTACTCTCACCATCGCTGCCTCCTCGAGCCGCGATCGCACTGTCCGCGCGTCGCCGGCAGAAACAGCAGAGCATCGTCGGTGCAGTGTGCCTGTTGTTGCTAGGCGCGGGCGCGGCCGCCGGTGTTGGTTACGCAACGGGACTATTGCGTCTCGACCGCGACCGCGAGGTTTCGCAAGCGAGCCACACCGGCGAGGGAGACGGTGACTCGGCGAAAACCGAAACCGCCAAGGATGATCGTGAACACAAGCCGGGAGCACCCAAGTTCGAAAAAGGTGAGATTGATTCAAACACAAACAACACCCAACCCAATGCGAATCGCTTGCCGACAGCGAACGGCGACGACGAAATGGGAATGCCGAAGACCAAAACCGAGGCTCCGACGAATCGGTCCGTGCCGCTCGTCGCGCCTGACACGAATCCGCCGCCGGACACAACACCTGCCGATCCCATCAAGGCGCGGCGTTTGAAATTGGAATTGGCGAGCGCTCGGCTGACCCTTGGCAAACGCGAATGGGAGGCCGCCCGCAAGCACCTCGATGAATCGCGCCGGTTCGTAACCACAGCCGATGATCAGGCAATGGTGGACGCGATGGGACGCGTTCAAGAGCACGTTGCGGGTTTCTGGCAAGCGGTTGCGGAGGGAATCAAGAGTGTCGATCAGTCAGGTGAGCTGCAAGTCGGCAGCACGTTTGTCTCGATCGTTGAAACTGGTCCGGATCATATTTTGATCCGCGCCGCCGGCGAAAACCGCCGCTACACGATAAAGCAACTCCCGTCCGGTCTTGCGATGGCGCTGGCAAACCGTTGGTTTGACGCGAAGCCGGACAACGACGTACTCCGCGGCGCATTCATGTTCGTGGACCCCAAAGGGGGCGCGGACGAGGCAAAACGACTGTGGCAGCAGGCGGGCAACCAGGATTCCCAACTGGGCATTGAGGCGCTGTTGAAGCTGCTGCCGCTGGCGGAAGTCGAATCCATCGGCGGTGTTGCCGTGGTTAAGGGTCCCGCGCCGGATTCCGCGGAAGTTGAGCAAGCCCAAAAACGAATTCGCGAAGAGCGCCGGTCCGATTTTACGGCGGCCAGCACGTCATTCAAAAAACTGGAGCTTGCCAAGAAGTTGATCGAGTCCGCTAAACAATCCGACCTCGAGCCGGCGCCGCGATTCGCATTATTGTCGCTGGCCCGCGATCTTGCGACGGAAGCAAACCAACCGGGAACGGCGATCGAGGCAGGGGAGTTGTTGTCGAAGTGGTTCGAAGTGGACGCGATTGCAACAAAGCTGGAGACGCTTGAACGCCTCAAGCCAGCCAACGCCCCCGCGGCTAAGGCAATTGCGCAAGCCGGATTGACGCTCTTTGACGAAGCAACCCGCGCAAACCAGGCCGAAGCGGCCAAACGAATTGGTCAATTGACATTGGCGGCCGCGCAAAAGTCGCAAAGCGCAGAACTCGTCAAGCAGGCGCGCGAACGGGTTGCCAAGGCGGGCGCGAAAAAGTGACGCCTGTTTCTCGCTACAGCATCCTTTCGAGAATCGCAGTCAGTTCATCGTCGCTGATTTCGCGCGGGTTGCCGCTCATGCTGTTTCCGCGCGAGCTCTTTACGAGTGCGGGAATCTGCTCGGCACGTACGCCGATCTCGCTGAGCCGCTGAGGAATCCCAATTGATCGGCAGATCTGTTCAATCCGCTCGATAAGTGCCTCGGCCGCCAGCGTGTCGTAGCTGAACGGCTTGCCGATCGTCGCGCGAGCGAGTGTGGCCAAGTCGGCGCGGGCGGCTTCGCGATTGAACTCAAGCGCCGCCGGTAGCATCACCGCGCAAGCCAGCCCATGCGGCACACGGCAGTGCACGCCAAGCGCAGCGGCCACGCCATGTGCGAGGCCTAAGCCCGAGTTGGCCAGAGCGATGCCCGAAAGCAAAGCGGCGTGTGCCATCGCGGTGCGCGCTGGCGGCGATCGGCCGTCCGCCACGGCTTCTTCGATGGCCGGCAGTGCGGCTTGCAGGCCAGACAGCGCCAAGGCACGCGGCATCGGCATAGCGCGGCAGGAGATGTAGCTTTCGATCAGTTGCGTAATCGCGTCCATACCGGTGTACGCCGTCGTTTGCGGCGGCACGCTCACGCTCAGCTCCGGATCGACGAGCACGGCGCGCGGCACCATGCGCTCGCTGCGCAGGCTCTTCTTGAACGGCGGGTCATAGCTGGAAATCACGGCGTTCTTTGTCGCCTCGCTGCCGGTGCCCGCGGTGGTGGGCATGGCGAGGACCGGCAGCGGCGGCTGTGTGATCGCGAGTCCACGGCCGACGCCTTCCAAGTAATCCGCGATCGACTCACTTTGCCGATTCGTCGCCATTGCGGCGACGGCCTTACCTAGATCAATGGCCGACCCCCCGCCCAGCGCAAGCACGAAGTCACCGTCACGGGGGTCGTGCGTACATAACTCCTGCGTTATCCGATCGGCGTCGTTAACTTCCGGCTCGTGCGAAATGATGCCCAGCGGTACGAGCGTGACGCCGGACACAGCCAAAAGTGCGCGGACTTCATCGACAACGCCGTTGGTCTCGAGGGTCCGTGAGCCCAAAACCAGAAATGCGCGGCGGCCGAGCGATGAGGCGATCCTTCCTAGCTCGGTGCGCCGGCCCCAGCCGAACACGATCCGTGGCGGCGCGAAAAAGTCGTATTCAATCGTGGGTTGGACCATGAGTCCGCTCTAAGCCGGTTGAGATCACCATGATACCGCAGACACTCCCGGTTTCGAGCGCGAGCCGAACTACGTACAATAGCGTCGCACGGATTGTCCGAACCACCACTGCTCCCGACCTATGACACGAGTCTCTGTTGGCATCTCGATCGCCGTCCCGGTTTTGATGTGCCTTGCATCGCCTCCAGGTCGGGCCGCGGCTGCTGAAATTGCCGACTTGACGGCAACTATCAACAGTGTGGGTCCCAAGGGTGAAGGGCACCGCGATGCGGCGGAGGCAGTTAAGAAACTACAATCGGCTAACGCCGCCGCTCTGTTGCCAATCCTCAAAGCGATGGACGGTGCCAACCCGCTGGCTGCCAATTGGCTTCGCGGCGCCTTCGAAACGATTGCCGAGCGCGAACTGAAGGCGGGGCGTAAGCTATCGGCCGAAGAGTTGGAAAGGTTCGTTCGAGACACAAAACACGGCGACCAGGCCCGGCGGCTGGCTTACGAGTGGCTAGTCGCATCGATGCAAAGGCGCCGGATCGCTTGCTGCCGGCGATGTTGGATGATTCGAGCTTGGAGCTGCGCTACGAAGCGATTGTGCGCCGCCTGTCTGAAATTGGTGAGCGCGAGCAGCAAAGTGCGGCGAAGGAGGCGGTTGCAAAAGAATATCGAGAACTGTTGACCCATGCTCGCGACTTGGAACAAATCAAAGAGATTACCGAAAAGCTGAAATCGTTTGGCATCTCAATCGATCTGGAGGCTCACTACGGGTTTGTGATGGATTGGAGGCTGATCGGACCATTTGACAACTCGGACAAACGAGGACTTGGGCAAGATTATCCCCCGGAACAGCAGGTGAACTTCGCGGCAAAGCATGACGGCAAGCTGGGAAGTATGACTTGGATTGAAACGACTACCGACGATCCGACCGGTGCGGTCGATCTGAATAAGGCGCTCGGAAAAAACATGGGCGCGGTGGCGTACGCGGCCGCTGTCTTTGAAAGCGATCAAGAGCGGCCGGTCGATCTGCGGCTAAGCACTCCGAATGCCAATAAGCTTTGGCTCAACGGCAAGCTGCTATTGGAGGCGCGAGGTGTACCACACGGGTTTTCCGATTGACCAGTACGTCGGCCAAGGTGAACTGCAGCGTGGAAGCAACCTGATTCTTGTCAAGCTTTGCCAGAATGATCAGAAGGAGGATTGGGCGCAGGCGTGGGCGTTTCGCTTGCGCAGTTTGCGACTCGCGCGGGACGGCGGTACTAGCGAAAAATCGCGCGTCATCCGGCGCAGAATGAGGATGAACCGCAGAGTCGCAAGGGCGCAAAGTACGTTCGACTTCTCGAAACAAAGAAAAGCAATACACTCGTATGTACTCGGCGTTTTCGCGTCTTGGCGGTTTGTTGATCGTTGTGGTAGTTCTCACGGTCGGAACGACTGCGCGGACTGGCGGGGTTTTCGCGGCGATGGCGGCAGCGTTGCGGCGCGGCAGCGACCGCCGGCCAAATGGAATGCCGAAACTGGCGAGAATGTCGCGTGGAAAATCACTCCGCCCGGCAGGGGCGTGTCGGGTCCAATTGTGGTGGGCGACAACGTGATTGTGACCTCGTCGAACGGCCCGCGAGAGGGCCGGCTGCACGTGTCGTGCTTCGACGCAGTCACCGGTAAAGAACGTTGGGGTAGACAGTTTTGGGCGACCGGTTCGACTCTGTGCCACCCGATGTCGGCGGTGGCCTGCAATACTCCAGTCTCCGACGGCGAGCGGATCTATGCTCAGTTTTCGTCGAACGATCTGGTTTGCCTGGACCTGTCGGGAAATCTGATTTGGTTTCGCGGGTTGAACTTCGATTACCCTGCGGCGCGACACGATGCGGGAATGGCGTCGTCACCGGTGGTAGTGGGTGATACTTTGGTCGTCCAAGTTGAGTCGCAGGGCGAGTCGTTCGCAGCCGGGCTTGATAAATACACCGGCCAGGATCGCTGGCGGCTTGAACGCTCGAAGGCGACCGAATTGGTCGTCGCCGGTAGTGCTGCGCGGTAATGACGGAACGGGTGATACGGTCCTGCTGCAATCATCCGATCAGGTAACGGCGCACGACCCGAGAACGGGAAACGTGTTGTGGAAGCTCGACAGCGGCGCGGATGCGATCACTTCGTCGGTTGCCGGCGGCGAAACCCTATTTGTGCCGACGAACGGGTTGCGCGCTTTGCGGTTGCCGCGGCGCGGCGGTGAGCCGGAAACAGTGTGGTCTGCGCCGCGGTTGACTTGTGGCGCGGCCAGCCCAGTGGTACACGACGAGCGGGTCTACACAGTGAACCGTGCAGGCGTGCTCATTTGCGGCAGCACAACCGACGGCAAGGTGCTGTGGCAATTGCGGCTGAAGGGGGCGTTTTGGGCGACGCCAGTTCTTGCCGGCGAACACTTGTATCTGGCGAACCAGGACGGTTTGGTGCAGGTCGTTCGGCTGAACGGCGACGATCAGGGGGAATTGGTCGCCGAAAATGATTTTGGCGAGAAACTGCTTGCCTCGCCGGCGGTGAGCGGAAATTCGATCTACTATCGAACCGAGAAGCATTTGTGGAAGATCGGCGCGAAGGAATGACGTGATTGAGCGCCTGGAAATCAAACCTGTTGGCGGTCCGATCCGCGGATCGATTCGGCCGCCGGGGTCGAAGAGCATCACGAACCGCGCCTGATTTGCGCGGCACTAGCCGACGGCCTGTCCACTCTGAACGGCGCGTTGGATAGCGAAGATACGCGCGTGATGATCAAGTCGCTTGAGCGGCTGGGGATTCACATCGAGAGTGACGACGAGTGGCAGTCACTGCGCGTGCATGGCTCTGGCGGTATCATTCCGGCGGCCGAAGCGGATCTCTATATCGCCAACAGCGGCACAAGCGTCCGCTTCCTGACGGGGCTTGTCGCGTTGGGGCACGGACGATATCGGCTCGATGGTACGCCGCGAATGCGCGAGCGGCCGATCCAGGATCTGCTCGAAGCCCTTGCGCAACTTGGTGTCGAGGCCAAGAGCGAGGCAGGCACGGGTTGTCCGCCGGTAGTCGTCGAATCGCGCGGTTTGCGCGGCGGGCGAACAAGCGTTCGCGGCGATGTGTCGAGCCAGTTTCTTAGCGGCCTGTTGCTGACGGCGCCGTACGCTGAGCAAGCCGTTGAGCTGGATGTCGAGGGCGAGCTGGTAAGCAAACCGTATATTCGAATCACGCTGGCGGTGATGGATGCCTTCGGAGTGCATGTTGACGCGGGGGACTACACTCGGTTTCGCGTCCCTCGGCAGCCGTACAAATCCCGTGAATACGCAATCGAGCCCGATGCGTCGGCGGCAAGTTATTTTTTTGCCGCGGCGGCGATTACTGGCGGCGAGGTCTCGGTCGAGGGTCTTTCACAACACAGCCTGCAAGGCGACGTGCAGTTTTGCGAATGTCTGGAGCGGATGGGTTGCGCGGTGCGCTATGGTGCGGATCGGACGACAGTAATCGGCCAACCGCTGCGCGGGATCACAGTCGATATGAACGCAATCAGCGACACGGTGCAGACGCTCTCCGCGGTGGCGGTGTTTGCGGATGGCCCGACGACGATCACCGGCGTCGGCCACATCCGGCATAAAGAAACCGACCGGATCGGTAATTTGGCGATCGAGCTGCGGAAGCTCGGGCGCACGTTGAGGAGTTGTCCGACGGTCTTCAGATCACGCCTGGCGCACTGCATGGGGCCGAGATCGCGACCTACAACGACCATCGCATGGCGATGAGTTTGGCACTGGTTGGTCTGCATGTGCCGGGGGTGGTGATCCTCGATCCAAAATGCACGGAGAAGACCTATCCAGAGTTCTTTGCCGACCTTGGGCGACTCGCAGGTAGCGATCGATGACGCAATTGCGTCATTGAGGCAGCGGCTGCCACAGCTCGAAGCGGTTTCCCTCCGGGTCGCTGGCCCAGCCGAATCGCCCGTAGTCGTAATCTTCGACTCGGTCTTCAACCGTTGCGCCGGCCGCGCGTAGCTGTGCGAGCATCGCGTCGAGGTCGCGGACGCGATAGTTGAGCATGAACGGCGCTGTGCTCGGCTCGAAGTATGCGGTCGTCTCGGGAAATGTGGACCAAACGGTCTGGTCGCCGGCGTTGGCCGATAGCGAGACATACGTTTGATCGGCGTCAATCGGGAGGCCGAGGTTGTCGCGATACCAGGCCGCGAGCGCCTTGGGATCGCGCGCCTTGAAAAAGATGCCGCCGATGCCGGTGATTCGTTCCATGTGCCGTTCCTGCAAGCGGTAGGATCGTCGCCGAAAAGTTCAAAAGGGGACAGGCACCTCGCCGTCACGGGACCTCGTGACGGGCACCTCAATGAGGCTCGGAGCCAGTCCCCTTTTTAAGGTCTTCAACTCGCACGTCCGAGGACTTGACGATCTTGATCGGTTCGTCGTGGAACGCCTGGCTGTGAATGGTCACGCCCGTGAGCAGGACATCCTCGCAGCTCTCCAGGCGGATCGGGGGAGATTTGCGGTCGGTATGATTGTGGATGCTGAGATTCTCAATGCGGACGTGCTTGGTGTTGGAGATTTGAACGGGAAGCGTGCATTCTTTGCCGAAAAAATTGCGCAGCGTGAGGTGTTCGTGGCCTCGCGCGCTGTTTGCGGTGCGAATGATGTGCTTGCAGCGGACGGCTTCGACATTCTCGATCACGATATTCGTGTTTGGCGCGCTCGGCTTACCGTGGTCCTGAACGTCGATGGCGTACACCGCGTCCTGTGCGTAGACATCGCGGACGGTGACATTGTCGGCGCCGTCGCTGACTTCGACCGCGCCGCGGTGGAAACCGCGTTCGAGCCGAACATTGCGGACAGTGACATCGCGGACGCGGAGGCCGTTGTTGCCGCCGGATATCGAGACGACGTCCCGACCCATGCGAAAGGCTTTGAGGTCGCGGATCTCGCCGCCAACGATGTCGCGGCCCTTATCCCCTTCCGCCGGCGTGATATTGATGCCGTCTTTGGAACCGTCGTGAAAAGTGCAACGTGTGACTCTGAACTTGCCGGCTTGAAACCAGAGGAGCGGAGCGCGCTCGCTCTGCGGAACGGAATCGTAGTTGCCATGAAACTCGCTGTCTTGGATGGTGACGCTCTCGGCCTCAACGACGAATAGGGATGTCTTACTCAATCCGCGAGGTAGGGCAGCGTTGATTCCTTGAAGCGTGATTGCCTTCGTGATCTTGATCGGCGCAGGAGATTTCCATTTGCCGCTTTGGATCGCAGGCGATGATTGAACCGGACGGTGCGCGGTCGATGGTCGCTTGCAGGTCGCTACCGTCGCCGTGGTAGGCGATTGTTTGGGGATCTGCAGAGGCGTTGGCTGTTGAGCTGAAGCAGCACGATATCAGGATAAGGATTCGCAGCGCTGCCATTGGAGGTCCTCGGTGATAGAAGACGTGTTTGAAATACTATGGTATCCGCTTCCATTGGCGTTCTCGACTGTGCAAGTGCAGCATACTCACGGAAACGCGGCAGTGGTCCACAGATGACACAGATTTACGCAGATGAGCAGTAGTTGACGACTCAGTTGCGGAATCGGTTACAATGCCGGCGCGGGGGGGCCGGTTTCAAGGGCGAGTCTAAAGCACGCGCGACTTTCGGGGAGACGTTAACATGCCCACGACCTATCGCATCGGCGTCATTGGTCATACCGGCGCGGGGACTATGGCCACGGGATTGATGTAGTCTGGAAAGAAATCCCAAACGCCAAGATCGTGGCGGTCGCCGATGCTGACGCGAATGGACTGGCCGCGGCGGCGAAGCGGCTGTCGGTCGATCAAACGTTTCGCGATTATCGGCAGATGCTCGATCAGGTGAAGCCGGACATCGTATCGATCTGCCCGCGGTGGATCGACCAGCATCGCGACATGGTGTTGGCGGCCGCCGAGCGCGGCATCCACATGTATATGGAAAAGCCACTCTGCCCGACGCTCGAACAGGCCGACGAGATGATCGCCGCGTGCGAGCGGACGCACGCGCGGCTCGCGCTCGCGCATCAAACGCACTACAGCCCGCGGCTGGACGTGGTGAAGCGACTGCTCGCCGACGGCAAGCTCGGCCGCGTGCTGGAGTTTCGCGGGCGCGGCAAGGAGGACCCGCGCGGCGGCGGCGAAGACCTGTGGGTCCTGGGCTCGCACATTATGGACTTGATTCGCATGTTCGGCGGCGAACCGCAGTGGTGCTTTGCGACAGTATCGCAGCGGGGCAAGCCGATCACGCCGGCCGACGTGAAGCCGGGGAACGAAGGCATTGGCCCTTTGGCGGGCGACGCGGTGCAGGCGATGTACGGCATGCCGAAGAGCGCGACCGCGTATTTTGGAACGCAGCGTAATGTGGCCGGGAAGGGCGGGCGGTTTGGACTGCAGATCTTCGGCAGCGCGGGCGTGATCGAAATCCTCACCGGCTATTTGCCCAGCGTGCAGTATCTGGACGACCCAGCGTGGTCGCCCGGCCGCAGCAAGGCGGCGTGGCAGGAAGTGACGAGCGCCGGCGTTGGAAAGCCCGAGCCACTGTCGGGCGGCGACATCCCTGCCGGCAACGTAGCAGCGGTCAAAGATCTGATCGCCGCGATCGAGGGAAATCGTCAGCCGAAGTGCAGCGTGTACGAAGTGCGCGGCGCGATCGAAATGATCGTCGCCTGCTTTGAATCGCAGCGAGTCGGAAGGCCCGTGCCGATGCCGCTAGTGAATCGGAAGAACCCGTTGACGATGCTCGAAGGATGATGAAACCAGGCACTGTGCGAGTCTTGCAGTGGACGATGCTGGTCGTGGCATTGATCGTGGTGCTGAACGTGGTCAGCCTGTACTTGTTTGATATGGATGTCCGAAAGGTATTGCCGTGGACGTCACGCGCCGAAACCCTGATTTCACGCGTAGAGGAAGCCCGGCGGTTGGAGTTGATTGGCCGTAAGGAGTCGCCCGAAGGAAGCGGATCGTACGACTACGCATTCATCATGGACACCGTTCCGTTCGAGGTGCGGATCCCCGGTCCGGGTGATGAGGAGCGAGCGAAGGGCCTTCGAGTGCAGTCGCAGGAGAACGAGGCCTGGGTGGCTCGCGGATCGGAAGAGCAGCAGATGCTGTTTTGGGCGTTAAGGCGGAAGGGAAGGTTGTTGGAATTGAAGGAGGAGGACAAGGAAAAGCACTTTGAAGAGTACGAGCGATCGCCGGAGATGCTCAAGGAGATGTTGAAAGATGTGCGGGCGGAGGAGTGAAGGGCAAACGGGGACAGGCGCCTCGCCGTAACCCGTCGTCTCGAAAAACGTCAATTGTGACTCGGAGCCAGTCCCCGTTTGCTTAAAGGAGTTGCGTTATGAAACGTCGTGATTTCCTGCAAAACTCGGCCTTGGCGGCGGGAGCGGCCATGGTCTCATCGCTTGGGACGAGGACGGCTCGGGCGGCGGCAAAGAACCTGGCCAACGACAAGATCGCCGTCTGTGTGGCCGGCGTGCGAGGTCGCGGCGCGGGACTGCTCGGCACGTTCGCGGGCACCGACGGCGTCGAGGTCCGCTACGTGTGCGACATCGACGAGCAGGTGCTTGCCGAACGCACGAAGGAAACGAACAACGGCGGCCGGCATCAGGCGGAAGCCATCAAGGATTTTCGCCGCGCGCTGGACGACAAAGGCGTGCATGCCATCGTGCTCGGCACTCCGGACCACTGGCACGCAATCCCCACGATTCTCGCCTGCCAAGCGCGGAAGGACGTGTACGTCGAGAAACCCGACGGGCACAACATCATCGAAGGGCGCACGATGGTGGCCGCCGCCAAGCGTCACGATCGGATCGTGCAGCTCGGCACGCAGAGCCGCAGCGGGCCGCACTTCCTGGCGGCGATGGAATTGATAAAAAGCGGCAAGCTCGGCCGCAGCGTTATGGCCAAGGCCTGGGAAAGCGCGCCGGCAGGGGAACCTCGGCCGACCGGCGGATACCAACTCGCCCACCGGCGTGGATTACGACACCTGGCTCGGCCCCGCGCCGAAGCGGCCGTTCAACCCGTTGCGGTTCCACGGCAACTGGCGCTGGTTCTTCGACTATGGCACGGGCGACCTCGGCAACGACGGCGTACACCGAATCGACGTGGCGCGCTGGGCGCTCGAGACGGCGATCGCGGCGCAAGGCGAGAAGCCGCTCGGCCTGCCGACGCGCGTTTCGGCGATCGGCGGCAAGCACTACCACGATGACGCGCAGGAATGGCCCGACAATTTTCTCGTCACCTGGGAATATCCCGGCCGGCTATTGAGCTATGAGATGCGGCTGTGGTGCCCGTATCACATCCACGGCGACACGGAAGGAGCGGTGCTGTACGGCGACCAGGGTTATCTGGTGTTTCACAACAGCGGCTGGCGCGCGTATACGCCGAAGAACGAAGTGTTCGCCGAAAT
Organism: Pirellulales bacterium; assembly: GCA_963829655.1. GTDB lineage: Bacteria > Planctomycetota > Planctomycetia > Pirellulales > JALHPA01 > JBBDYH01. The sequence continues at coordinate 268,018 of CAWHJG010000002.1, read as the reverse complement.
GAAAGGCGGGCACAACGATCAGGGTCACGTCGACAATTTTCTCTCGTGCATGCGCACGCGGAGCAAGCCCGCGGCCGACCTGGAGACGGTCGGTCACCCGTCGAGTCTGTTGTGCCATATCGGCAACGCGGCTTGGCGGGCTGGCCGCGACCTGCGGTTCGACTTCGAAAAGTACGAGTTCATTGGCGACGCCGATGCGAACCAGTACCTAACGCGGCCGGAGTATCGCCAGCCTTGGACGCTGCCGAAGCTGAGCGAGGTGTAGGTCGAAAGTAACACAGAACGGCAAACAAAAAAGCCCCCGAATCGGTCGGGGGCTTTCTAAATTCTGTAGCGTAACTCGACTAGTGCCGTCAGCCGCTCAGTTCGACGCCAGCCGCTGGCGGTCTACGGTCTCCAGGAGCTGTGCCGCGCGTTCCAGCAAGGTCGAGCCCCCCGCGTCAAAGTCATCGTCCAAGGCGCTAGCCGGGTCTACCGCGAGGAAACTAGCCTCGCAGTGCTGGCAAACAACGTTTTTGCCGAGATATCCCACCCGAATTCGCAAGGAGCGGCCGCAGGTGGGGCATTCTTGCGTGTAATACACCAGGTTCGACATACGGCATCTCCTTCTACCGGTTTGCACGACCCGATCGTTGGGAAAATCCATCATAGGAGGTTCGATTCGGTCTTGCAATCAAAAACGGCATTTTCGGCGTAAATTGGCCGAATTAAGGCATATGTGAGCACATGGACGCTTGGTGAATTCCACAGTGGGCCCCCGCCGTCTGAGGCAATCTACAGGCATCGGCCCAACCTAGATTTGTTAGACCGACGTCGCACGCTCGGGTTCGCGCGCTTAAGGAGAACTTGAATGTTGTCGTTTACGTTCAACCGCCGTCTGTTTTTGATCGCGGCGTTTGTCGTTGCGTGTTTGAGCAACGCGCTCGCCGCCGAAGGCCCGAGCGGGTCGTCGCAAGCGACCGACTCACAAGGGGCGAAGACGCCATCGTTCGCGACCGTCACGGCCGGCGTGCACAAAGCTCTGACTCGCGATCCAGAGTACCGCTCCGGCGACCTGATATCGGCATCGCAGGTGACTACGGTCTTGTCCGAGGTCAAGCGGCTCGGCTGGCAAGTGCCCGACGCAAAACGTTTGCTCGAGCGTGTGCCGTCGGACGACGAGTTTTTGACGACGGCGCTCAAGAACGAGCGCGGACGGCCGTTCATGCGGCAGGTGTCGAAGTTGCACGACGGCTACGACCGAGTGGATCGTCTCAGCCGAATGCCGCAAGGGAGGAACACCGTAGAAGCGTTGATCCGAGGCCCCGACGGCTACAAGATGATCGAGTACATGACCACGGCAAAAGGGGGCAAGGAGCTGGGCGCCATGCTCGGTAACGCCCGCCACACGGATTTCAACGGCGCGACCGGGCGGATCTACACGGAGCAGCAGTTGGTCAACGAGCTGCAGACGCTCTACGCAAAGACAGCGCAGAAGAAGTAAGCATCGCTAGCGCAGCCGCCGGACCGACTCAATGGCCACGCGCTCCGTCGGCATGCGACCAAAACTCTCGATGGCCTTCGTCGGCGTCTTGGCGATCTTTTCGACTACGTCCATTCCCTCGACAACCTTCCCGAACACGCAATAGCCGTAAGCTTCGGGTGTCTCGCCGGTGTGATCCAGGGCGGTGTTATCGGAAAGGTTAATGAAAAACTGGCTCGTTGAGCTGTCGATCACGTCGGGTCGGCGCGCCATGGCGATCGTGCCGCGCGTATTCTTCAAGCCGTTGTGAGCCTCGTTGCGGATCGGGAAGTCGGCGGGTTTCTCTTGCAGACGCTCGTCGTAGCCGCCGCCGAGAACTATAAAGCCCTCTTCGACGTCATGGAATAGCGTGCCGTCGTAGTGACTTGAGGCAATGTAGCTCAGGAAGTTGGAAACGGTCACCGGTGCGTTCTCGGCGTCGAGCTGGAGCACAATATTTCCAGCGGTCGTGCGAACTTGAATGACCGGGTGCAAGTTGTCCCGCTGCGGCGCACGCGGTGAAGCGCCGGCGGAGCGGGTGCCGCCGCTGATGCTGGCCGCCGGGGGCGCGTCGGCGTCTTTCGAGCCGCAGCCGGCAGTCAATCCCCCCGTCACCAAAACGCAGAGAAAGGTAACTACGGGAAAGCGGCGGATCATGGGAAACCTCCAGGCGATGCGATAACTGCCCGAGCATTCGGGCCGCGTATGATCGTTGGCGGTGCCGTTTTTCGCAATGGCGATTTGGCCGCTCTACGGCGGCAAGACGCACGCTTGGCGCAAAGGCTAGCTGCATCGCTAGCAATCGGCTTTTGCAGACTTCGGCACTCGTCGTTAGGATAGACGGAGCGTGCAAAACGGCCGACGCTAGCGCGCAATTAAGGACGCCGAACATGGGAAACCGCTGGTTCAACGCCGTCATCGTGTTGTTCTGGCTTTCCACGATGACTTGGCTATTGGTTGCCAAGGTCATGCCACCGTTGGTGATCGGTGAGCCGCCCAGCTACCGCTCGCTGTACTTGGACGACGGTCAGCAAACCGACGAACCGATTTGCTGGGAACTGGCCTGGAACGAGCGGCCGCTGGGCTACGCGCTCACACTGGTGCGGCGAACGGAATCGGGCGTAACCGAAGTCAGGTCGTACGTCCACTTCCGTCGCCTGCCCCTGGAAGAGATGGCGGCGCCGCTGTTCCGAGCACTTCTACGCAAGGTGGATAAGCAGCTCGGCCCAATCCAGATGGATGCCGAGAGCCGGCTGGATATCGATCCGCTTGGCCGCCTGTCGATGTTTCGTTCGACTATTCACGCTCCCCGCGCAATGGACGATCCGGTGATTATTCGCGGTCAGGTAAACGGGCCCACGTTGCGAATTTCGATTGAAGCCGGAAACATCGATCCGATCGTACGCGAGTTGCCGGCCACGGCCCTTGTCGGCGACGAGCTGGCGCCGCAGGCGCGGTTGCCCGATCTCCATCTCGGCCAGCGCTGGACGTTACCTGTATATAACCCGTTGCGCTCGCCCAATAGCGCGGAACCGGTCGAGGTGTTGCAGGCGACAGTGGAAGGCTACGAAAGCGTGCAAATCGGAGATGAATCGCATCCGGCAATGACCGTCGTCTATCGATCCGACTCGGGTTCGATCCTGGCGGGTTCGCGCGCTGCGCGGCAAACTTTGGGTGGCTGAAGACGGCACCGTGCTCAAGCAAGTTTCCTATGTTCTTGGGAACCGGTTGCAATTCGTCCGTGCCACCCCCACGCGAGCGAAAGAAATCGTCAAGAGATCGGCGACTCGTTGGAAAACCGTAGCGTTGGACGGGGAGGATGACGCTCGCGTTCGCGTGCCCGGGACTGGCGGCAAGTTGGACGATAGCGACTCGAAAGCGCGCCGTGAAGATCACAAGAGCAGTGATGGTCGCAAGAAATGAGCTGTTGCTGGACGGACAACGGGACCGGCGGTGTCATACCGGAAGGTGAAGCATGATCGAGTTTACCAGCGTTCGACGCAAGTACGGCGCAAAGGTCGCGGTTTCCGATCTAACTTTGACCGTTCATGCCGGCGAGGTATTTGGCTTCTTGGGTCCGAACGGCGCCGGCAAGACAACCACGATCAAGATGCTCGTCGGCCTGCTCCGGCCTTCAGCGGGAACGATTCGGTTGGCTGGTTATAACGTGGTTGAGCAGCCCCGGCATGCCAATCGGCTATTGGGATATGTGCCCGACGAACCGTATTTATACGACAAGCTCTCGGGTCGGGAGTTTTTGCAGTTTGTCGCCGATATGCACGGGCTGACGCCGACCGAAAGCAAAGCCCGCATTGAGCGTGAGATTCGCGGCTTCGAGCTGGCGGATTTTGTGGACGACTTGGCGGAGACCTATTCGCATGGGATGAAGCAGCGGCTGGCGTTTGGAGCGGCGCTGTTGCACGATCCGGCGGCGCTGGTGGTGGACGAGCCGATGGTAGGGCTCGATCCGCGGAGCGTGCGCTTGGTGAAGGACTTACTGCGTCGCAAATCGCGCGAGGGCATGACCATCTTCATGTCCACGCATTCGCTGGCGGTGGCCGAGGAGATTTCGGACCGAATTGGAATCGTCGAGTCCGGTGAGCTGCGATTCTTGGGGACACTTGCCGAGCTGCGATCGCAGTTGGCCCAAGAACACACGTCGCTCGAAGACTTGTACTTGGAGATTACGTCGCGCGCCGGCGACTTGGCCGCCGCCGAGTCAACCGCGGGCGCCGTTTCGCCGTCGTGAGCACGCAGTATGGACGCAGTGATACAGATCGGCTCGGTTGCTGAAATCGAAGAGCGCCTGCTCTCGATCGATGGCGAATCGCGCCTGTTCTGGCGTTTACGGCGAACGTTGCTGGTCCGCGCACTGGCGGACAAGCTGCGGCATTCACGGTTGAGAGTTTCGTTGGTAGTGGTGCTGAGCATCGCATTCTGGATTGGTTTGTATTGGCTGTTTTTCGAAGGGTTCCGGTTTCTCGCCGCGGTGCCGGAAATCATCCAGCCGCTCTTCAATACGTTTTTTGCCTCGCTGTTCTTAATGCTGATTTTTTCTTCGGCGTTGATTCTGTACAGCGCCCTGTATCGCTCGCCAGAGACTGCGTTTTTGTTGACGCAGCCCGTCAGACCGGAACGCGTCTTTGCGCACAAATACCACGAGGCGGTGTGGTTCAGCAGTTGGGGTTTTACGCTGATGGGCACGCCGATGCTCGTGGCCTATGGCATGGTGGCCGGTTCGCCATGGTATTACTACGCGTTCTTATTGCCTTTCATCCTAGCCTTCGTATTCTTGCCGGCGGCGCTGGGGGCCGTGGCCTGTTTGTTGGTCGTGGGTTGGATGCCGCGCGTGCGGCTGCAAGCGCTGTTGGGCGTGATCTTGGTCGTCGTGGGCGGCGGGGGCGTGGATCGGTTATTCGATCTTCTCCCACACCGAGATGAACCTGCTTACGGCGACGTGGTTTCAGGAAATCTCGGATCGCCTGCGATTTACCGAGCAGCGGTTGTTGCCAAGCTGGTGGCTCAGTGCGGGGCTGCTCGAGGCGAGCCGGCCGCCGGTGCGTGTGTACGAAGGTTATCAGCCGTGGTCGGAGAGCCTGCTGTACTTCCTGTTGCTGCTGGCCAACGCACTGTTCTTAAGCCTGGTGGCCGGCTGGCTTGCCGCGAGAACCTACCGCCGCAGCTATAGCCGTTTGCAAAGCGAACACACGGTAAATCGCAAGACGCGCGCTTGGCTCGGCGATGCGGTGGTGCGCCATGGGTTGGTTTTTCTACCGTTTAAGGTGCGCGTGTTGTTGGTGAAGGAGTTGCGGCTGTTTCGTCGCGACCCGGTGCAGTGGATGCAATTTGCGATCTTCTTTGGACTCTTGGCGCTGTACTTCGTCAACATTCGCCGCTTCACGTATCACGTGAATTACTCGGCGATGATCGGGTTTTTGAACCTGGCCGTCGTGGGCCTGATTCTGTCCACGTTCACGACTCGATTCATCTTTCCTATGGTGAGCCTGGAGGGTAAACGGTTCTGGATCCTGGGGCTCTTGCCGTTAGACCGCGACACGATCCTGCGGTCGAAGTTCCTGTTTGCCGCGGCGGGGTCGCTCGTGCCGTGCAGCCTATTGATTCTCGTGAGCGACTTGATGCTTAACATCTCAAGCGACATGCTGTTGATCCACCAGGTCACTTGTTTCTCGCTGTGCTGCGGACTATCGGCGATTGCGGTGGGGTTGGGGGCCCTGATGCCCGACCTGCGTGAAACTTCCCCCTCCAAGATCGCCGCGGGTTTTGGCGGCACGTTGAACCTGGTGATCAGCGCGTTATATATCATGATGTTGGTGCTGCTGACGGCGCTGCCGTGGCACCTGAAGATGGCCGACGACCAAGGGCTGCTCCGCGACCTGGGGGGGCCGGTGCTGCAAGTGATTGGCTCGAACACCGGAATAGTCGGCGGCACGGTCGCCACGCTGGTGATTGGCGTGGTGGCCACGGTCTGGCCGCTCCGCGTCGGCATGCGCGCGTTCAGGGCGATGGAGTTTTGACGGTTTTTCCATAGCCACTGTTGTGCCCAACCGCGATCAGTTAATTTTCCTAGCGGCTACCGGTTGAACTTGTAGAATCGCCGTCTCTTTCCGCTGAACGGGACCGCCCTTACAATCGACCGTTCAAGCCGGTGATGGATTCAAGCCAGATTCAAGGATTTCAATGAAAGCACGTCAGATACGCGTTGGCGGCGTCCAATACCTCAACACCACGCCGCTGGTCTATAACTTTCCAGTGTTTGCGCCGAGTGCCGAGCTGGTATTCGACGTCCCTAGCCGGCTGGCCGATCGGTTGAGCTGCCGGCGAGCTCGACGTAGCCTTGATCCCTTCGATTGAGTTCTTTCAAAACCCCGGCTATAGGATTGTGTCCGACGCGTGCATCGCATGCTGCGGTTCGGTATTGAGCGTCAAGTTATTCAGCCGCAAGCCCGTCCGACAAATTCGCACGTTGGCGCTCGACGAAGGCTCGCGCACCAGCGCGGCCCTCGTGCAGATCTTGCTCAAGGAGCGGTACGCGCTTGCGCCCGAATTGGAGACTTTGCCAATCGGCGCCACGCTCGGTGACACGAATGCCGATGCGGTACTCTTGATCGGCGACCGCGCGATCTGTTCGCCGACCGGTCAGTTTGCCGAAGTGTGGGACCTGGGCGACGAATGGTGCCGCTGGGCAGAGCTGCCATTTGTGTTTGCGATGTGGGTTGCGCGACCGAACATCGATTTGCGGGAAATTGAACCCGCGCTCTGCCGTGCGCACGAGGCAGGCGTGGCGCACCTTGGCGAGATCGCCGAGCGCGAAGCAGCGAGCAAAGGGCTCACTGTGCCACAGTGCCTGGCGTATCTGCGCGATAATCTGTATTTCTATCTGGGACCGCGCGAACGGCGCGGGCTGGCGTTGTTTTACGAACGGGCTGTGGAAATGGGACTGGCCCCCGCAGGAGTGGATCTTGGACTCGAAGCGTGTACGACTGCTCGATAAAGCCGCGGCGGGCGAGCGGCTATCGCCCGACGATGGGCTTGCGCTCATGGAGAGCCGCGATCTGGCGGCGCTTGGCCGCGCGGCCGACGCGGTCACGCGCCGCCTGCATCCGGAGGACTATCGCACGTACAACATCGACCGCAACATCAATTACACAAACTTCTGCACCGCGGTCTGCGATTTCTGCGCGTTCTATCGCAAGCCAAAGCATGAAGAAGGCTACGTGCTCGATCGCAGCGTGCTGCTCGACAAGATTCGGGAAACCGTCGAGCTGGGCGGCGATCAGATCTTGATGCAAGGCGGTCTGCACCCCGACTACAAGCTCGACTGGTACGAGGAGCTGCTCGCCGAGATCAAGCGGCACTATCCGCAGGTCAACGTTCACGGCTTCAGCCCGCCGGAAATTCACCACTTCACCAAGGTCAATAAGCTGCCGCTCCGCACGGTGCTTGAGCGCCTGAAAGCGGCGGGGTTGGGGAGTTTACCCGGCGGTGGCGCGGAGATTCTCGTCGATCGAGTGCGCAAGGAGATCACGCGCGGCAAAGTGCTCACCAATGACTGGCTCAACGTCAACCGCGTGTGGCATGAGCTGGGCGGCATCAGCACTGCCACGATGATGTTCGGGCACATCGAAACGTTGGCGGAGCGAATCGAGCACCTTGACCGATTGCGCCAGTTGCAGGATGAGACGCATGGGTTCACCGCGTTCATTTGCTGGACGTTCCAGCCCGAGCACACCGACATGGCGCAAATTTCGCCGGCCGGCTCGTTTGAATATCTCAAGACGCAGGCGGTCGCGCGGCTGTATCTGGATAATTTCCCGAACATCCAGTCGAGCTGGGTTACCCAGGGGCTGAAGATCGGCCAGCTCGCACTATTGTTTGGCGCGAACGACATGGGCAGTCTGATGATCGAGGAGAACGTGGTCTCCGCGGCCGGCACCGTACACCACTTGACGCTCGAGGAAATCAAGGGTGCTATTTCGGAGCTAGGCTTCGTGCCGCGGCGGCGCAATGTGCGCTACGAATTGTTGGACGAAGTGCCTACGCCGGCGACCGTCACGAATGGGCATGCCCGTCAGCCAGCGGCGGGCGCGCTTCCAATTCTGGACGGGTCATTTGCAATCGGCTAGCAGCCCCTGCTCCTCTCGCTGCGATAAGGTAAGCTATTAACTGTGGCCCCAGTTGCAGCTCGCAATTCGCGGCAGTGTTTGGGCAGTAGACGTCGCTCGGGAACATGGAAGGCTGCTTGCGCACATGATTCACGTCCGCGATCTCACCAAGCACTACGCGGATTTGCGCCGCGGCCAGTTTGTCGCGCTCGGCGGCATTACCTTCGATGCGGTACCCGGGAAAATCTTTGGCCTGCTTGGTCCCAACGGCGCGGGAAAGACCACGGCGCTGCGGATCTTGAGCACCGTGCTTTCCCCCACATCAGGCACGGCCACTGTCAATGGCTGCGATGTTGTCACCCAGCCGTCGCAGGTCCGTCGGCAGGTTGGTTTTATTTCCGCCAGCACGGGCATGTACGACCGCATGAGCGCCTGGGAGATGGTCGAGTACTTTGGCCGGCTCCACGGAATGGAATCCAGGTCGCTCGCCGTACGGATGGAGCAACTGTTCGATCGTTTGCAAATGAATGAAATTCGCGACGTGCTGGGCGCGAAGATGTCCACTGGCATGAAGCAAAAGGTGTCTATCGCCCGCGCAATCGTGCACGACCCGCCGGTATTAATCTTCGACGAAGCTACCTCCGGGCTAGATGTGCTGGTGGCCCGTGCATTGTTGAAGACTGTGGCAGAGCTGCGCGAACAGGGCAAGTGCATCGTGTTCAGCACGCATATCATGCGCGAGGCCGAAAAGCTCTGCGATCGAATCGCGATCATCCACCGCGGCCATATACTTGCCGAAGGCACTCTGGACGAACTCCGCGATTTGCAAAGCCAGCACGACCTGGAGGAGCTTTTCTTTCAACTGATATCCCGCCATGATGAGCAACACCGCGCCGAGCTTTCTCTGGAGATCTAACACCACCCGGCATGAAACTGTCCAACGTCAACCTGATCTTCCTGCGAGAAGTTCGCGATCAGTTTCGCGATCGGCGGACGTTGTTCATGATCTTCGTGTTGCCAATGCTCTTATATCCGCTGTTGGCGATGAGCATGACGCAGGTGGCACAGTTCGTTCGCGAGCATCCCACGCCGATCAAGATCATCGGGTTGCCGGAGCTTGAGGGTTTGCCGGCGCTGGTCAACGATGGCCACGTTGCAAAGGAATGGCTGGGAAGCCTTCGGCCGGACCTTCTGCCGGTGGAATTGGAGAGCGTCGGGAACCAAGTCCAGGATAAGCCGATCGAACAGATCGAAAGCGAGGCGCAGGCCGCGATCAAGGGCCAAGGGCATCAGGCCGTCCTTTATTTCCCCCCTTCGTTCGCTCACGAGTTGGAGAGATTTCGGCAGGCCGTCGTCACCGACCGGCAGCGCAGCGGGCAAGTCGAAAAACCGCCGAACGTGCCCGAGCCGCGATTATTCGTCAATTCGGCCGATGAGAAATCGAAGATGGCGGGCGAGCGCGTCAGCCGCGCGGTGACGCGCTGGACAGACGCCATCGGCGAACGGATCCTGGCCTCCGGCGACCTGCCGGTGATGGCGGCGCATCCGTTTGAGCTGAAAGAAATGGATGTGGCCGATGTGGAGCATCGGAAGGCCGCCGTTTGGTCGAAGATGCTCCCGTTTGTGCTGATCATCTGGGCGCTCACCGGCGCGTTTTATCCGGCGATCGACCTTTGCGCCGGCGAAAAGGAGCGCGGCACTCTGGAAACACTGCTCACCAGCCCGGCTGAGCGCAGCGAGATCGTCACTGGCAAGCTGCTCACCGTCATGCTCTTCAGCATGGCCACGTCGGCGCTGAATTTGGTGAGCATGGGCGTCACCGGGCTGTTCATGTTCCAACAGTTCCAAGCCCTTGGCGAAGGCTTTGAGGTCGGCCTGCCGCCGCTTCGCGCCGGCCTGTGGCTATTGCTGACGTTGATTCCCGTGTCGGCACTGTTTAGCGCGTTGTGCTTGGCGCTGGCATCGTTTGCGCAGCAACAAGGAAGGCCAGTATTACCTTGTCCCCGTGATGCTCGTCTGCTTGCCGCTGTTGATCCTGCCGATGTCGCCGGGCGTGGAACTCTCGCTGGGCTACAGCCTGATCCCGCTTACGGGTCTGGTGTTGTTGCTGAAGTCTCTGTTGGAGGGGGATTATCTCGGGGCGTTGCCGTTCGTGCCGCCGGTGCTCATCGTCACGGGATTGTGCTGTGTGTTGGCGCTGCGTTGGGCGATCGACCAATTCAACAAAGAGAGCGTTCTGTTCCGTGAAAGCGAGCGGCTCGACCTAAAGCTGTGGTTCCGGCATTTGGTGCGCGACCGGCAAGACACGCCTTCCGTGACCGAGGCGATTTTCTGCGCTGTGCTCATCCTGGTCATTCAGTTCTTCCTGGGCATGTCGCTGCCGCCGCCGATTGATTTCGCGGGGTTTGTGCGGCTGGTGCTGGTGAGTCAACTCGTCGTTATTCTGACGCCGCCGTTGTTGATGACGATCATGCTTACGCGCTCGCCTGCCAAGACGCTGCTCTTGCGGCGGCCCCCGCTTTTGGCAATTCCGATGGCGGTCCTGTTGGCGGTCTGCGTTCATCCGCTTGTGCTGCTTTTGCATCAGGGTTTACAGCGCCTTTATCCGCTCCCCGACCTTGGCCAGCACTTCGCGTGGCTTGCCGACGCGCCGATCGGGATGGTCCTGTTGTTGGTCGCCGTGACGCCCGCGATTTGCGAAGAGCTGGCCTTCCGCGGCTTCATCCTTTCCGGCTTGCGTCATTTGGGCCATCGCTGGCAGGCGATCGTACTGAGCGCAGTGTTTTTCGGGATTACGCACCAAATATTGCAGCAATCGATCATCGCCACCGTCGTCGGCGTGATTCTCGGTTATCTCGCGGTGCAAACCGGTAGCATTTTCACGGGCATGGCGTACCACGTCACGCACAATGCCGTGATGGTCCTGCACATGGAAGCGTTCAATCGATATCCCGATCTCGATTTCCTCCTTCTTAGGCGTGATGAGACTTCCGTGGAATATCATCCCGTCGCCATTGGCGTCGCGGCCCTACTGACAGTCATGATACTCGTGTACTTTGCGCGGCTATCGCCAACGAAAAGCGCCGAGGAGGCGCTGCAGGAAAAAATCGGTCGGCAGGACCGCGTTCGGCTGCCGGAGGAAGAAAACGAAACGGCCGGCCAACCGACAAAGGCCGCGGTATAGCGTTCGCAGAATCTCGATCGGCGTGCTCTCATGCTCCGTCTCCGCGCTCGCTATGTCTTTCCCGTCGATCAGCCGCCGATCGAGAATGGCCTGCTAACGATCGACGGCGAATGGATTCTGGAGGTCGGCCATTACCACGGCGAAGCCGATACGATCGACCTGGGCGATGTCGCGATTATTCCTGGCTTGGTCAACGCCCACACGCATCTGGAATTCAGCGATCTTGAACAGCCGCTCGGCGAACCGGGGATGTCGCTGCCGTGGTGGATTCGAGCCGTAATTGATCATCGGTCGCGGGCGCCTTGTGGCGACGATCCGCGCGCGACGGGTGCGCAAGAGTCCGTTCGCTTCGGCGTGACCACGATCGGAAACATTGAGACGCAATGGTCAATCATTCCATGGGCCGACGTGAGCATCTCCGCTTACTTTGAGCTGCGAGCGCTGCGCCAAGCGGAAGTTGAAGCTTGCGCGGAACAGGCCAGACAACTCGGGCGGAGTAAATTTGCGGGCCTGAGTCCTCATGCGCCATACACGGTGCACCAAAAATTGCTGGAAATCGCAATTGACATTGCCCAAACAGAGGGCCGACAGCTCGCGATGCATCTGGCCGAATCGCGAGAGGAATTACAACTCCTGCAGTCATCACAGGGACCGTTTCGCGATCTTTTAGAAGAACGCGGCTGGTGGGAACCGGGCGCGATTCGGCTAGGAGCTCGGCCACTGGAATACATCGAAGACTTGTCCAAGGTCAGTCGCTCGATTGTCATCCATGGCAACTACCTGGACGAGGAAGAGATCCGATGTCTCGCCGCATATCGCAAGCGAATGTCATTGGTTTACTGTCCGCGCACGCACGCCTATTTCCGGCACGAGCGTTATCCTCTGGCTGACATGTTGGACGTTGGCGTGCGAGTGGCATTGGGCACAGACAGCCGCGCATCTAACCCCGATCTCGACCTGCTGAAAGAGATGCGTTACGTGATCGACCATCATGGACTTTCTCCGAGCGACGCTTTGAAAATGGGCACGCTGGAAGGCGCCCGCGCACTCGGCCATTTGAATCGCCGCGGAACGATCGCGACCGAGAAGTTTGCCGACCTGGCAATCGTCCAGCTTCCAAACCGATCGGCAACCGACCCGCACGATCTGCTCTTCGACGACGCAGCGCGCGTTGTCGCAACCATCTGCCGAGCGCGCGTCGTATTCTCAGAACATCCTGCGCTACAAGACGCTTAACGAATCGAACGCGGCTACAACCGGCAATTAGTAATCTGCGTCTCCAGAATCGCCGTTGCCCCGACCGCCTCCAGCCGCTCCATGATCGAAATCACCTCGCCGCGCTTGACCATCACTTTTACCGCGCACCAGCTCGGATCTTCCAACGCGCTCACCGTCGGTGAATTAAACCCCGGCGTAATCTTCTCCGCCTCCGGTAGTTTGGCGCGGGGCACGTTGTATTCCATCAGCGAATAGCTGCGTGCGATGACTACCCCTTCCACGCGCCGCGTCAGCCGATCGGCAAGCTCCGCCTCGCGCCGCGCCTTGTTCTGAATCAACACCGTCTCATACGTCCCGATTTCGTCCAAAATGCGAAGCTGATTTGCCGCCAGTGTGCTGCCGGTTTCCACCAAATCGACGATCGCGTCCGCCACGCCCAATGCGATCATGATCTCCACGCTGCCCGACAGCGTCACCAGATGGCACTCGGCGTTGTATTTTCGAAGGTACCCTCGCGTGACGTTTGGAAAGCTCGTCGCCACGCGGCAGCCGTTCAGCTCGCTCGGCTTGGTGATCGGGCTGTTCTCCGGCACGCACACGGCCAGCCGGCAATGGCCGACGCCCAGGTCCAGCCGCCGAACCACCTCCGCGCCGCTCTCGGCGATCAGGTCGGCCCCGCTGATCCCCATATCGATCGCGCCCTCCGCGCACAAAACCGGAATATCCTCGGTGCGCAGGAATGTGACCTCGACCGGAAGCTGTTTGCAACGCGCAAACAGGCTCCGGTCAGAGCGGCGGAAGCTCAGGCCCGCGTCTTTCAATAGCCCCTCGGCGATTTCGGCGAGGCGGCCTTTGCTGGGTACACCGATGCGAAGGTTCGACATAGGAATAGCAAGTTACGAATGTTATGAATTGCGAATGGTATTCAGCGGCGAGAATGCGGCCGGCTATTAAGCGGCAAAAGCGCAAAACGGACCATCTGTGTTACACGAGTTATCCCGGACTCTTTCCGCGAGCAGCTTTTTCATCCAGACCCGACGTCCCAAACCGCCGCGCCAATTCAGCCTCCAACTCCGCCAGCCGGATCCCCTGAATCGCCATCAGCACGAACAGATGGTACACCAAATCGCCGGCCTCGTAGAGAACATGTCCCCTCCCGTCGTCGCCGGGTTCGGCCGCCGCCTCAAACAACTCGGCCGCCTCCTCGATCAGCTTGACGCGAACCTTCTTGACGCCCCCTTCAAACAGCTTGGCCGTGTACGAGTTCGGCGGCGGGTTGGCCTTGCGATCCTCGATCGTGGCCATGAGCTGGGCGAACACATGATCTTGTTGGTTCACGATAGACCTCGAAAGAGTTGCAGCGGAAGATACACCATAGACGTGCGCCGTGACTTCATCAACCGCCACACACTCCATGCGCGACGCAATCGACTGCTGGTACCTCACCGGTCCAACGGCCGGCGGCAAGACGGCCGTCGGCGTCGAGATGGCGCGCCTGATCGACGCCGAGATCATCTCGATCGACTCGATGGCGGTCTACCGCGGCATGGACATCGGCACCGCCAAGCCGACCGCCGCCGAGCGCCAAGCGGTACCGCACCACCTAATCGACATCCTCGTGCCCAACGAGCAATTCAGCGTTGCCCAATATCGCGAGCGGGCCCTCGCCGCGATCGAAGACATCACCCGTCGCGGACGAGCAGCGCTATTTGTCGGCGGAACGCCGTTGTATCTGAAGGCGATGCTCCGTGGCATCTTCAAGGGACCGCCGGCCGATTGGGATCTACGCCGCCGGCTGGAAGCCGAAGCACTAGACATCGGCCTTGAATCGCTGCACGCTCGCCTTGCACAAATCGATCCGCTTGCGGCCCAGCGGCTGCACCCCAACGATGCTCGCCGCATCATCCGCGCGCTGGAAGTTTTCGAGCAGACCGGCACGCAGATTAGCACGCTCCAAAAGCAATTCGACGTCGGTCGTCCGGCCTCCGAATGCCGAGTGTTCGTCCTCGAATGGCCCCGCGCAGCTTTACGAGCGTATCAATCGCCGCGTCGATCAAATGTTCGCGGCTGGCTTGGTCGAAGAGACGCGCAGCCTCATCGCCACGCACGGCCGCCTGAGCCGCACCGCGCGCCAAGCGGTCGGCTATCGCGAAGCGATCGAACACCTCTCCGGCCGCCTCGATCTCCCCACAACCATCGAGCTCGTAAAAATGCGCACGCGCCAATTCGCCAAGCGCCAGTTGACTTGGTTCCGCAGCTTGAGCGAATGCCGCAGCATATCCGTTGCGGAACCGTTCGATTCCGATGTTCTGGCGCGGCAAATTGTCAAACTGGCTCGAAGTCGGACGGCAGGCGAGACGCCTGCTCGACAATCAGGAACCCAGCCGCCGGCCTTCTCGTAGTACAATGAATCGGTCGAAGTGGACCGGGCGGCCGCTCGGCAGTGTGGCTTCACGTCACGCAGCCGAGAGGAAAGTCCGGGCTCCAAAGGACGCAGTGATGGGTAACGCCCATCGACCGCAAGGTCCGGGATAGTGCAACAGAAAGCAAACCGCCCGCCACAAGCGGGTAAGGGTGAAACGGTGAGGTAAGAGCTCACCAGCGGGCTGGGTGACCAGCCCGGCTAGGCAAACCCCACTGGGAGCAAGACCAAGCAGGGAGCATTGCGGCGCAAGCCGCACGGCAACGGTCCGTTGCCGCACGACTTCCGGGTAGGTCGCTAGAGACGGCGGGCAATCGCCGCCCCAGAGAAATGGTCGCCACCGCCGCGCAAGCGGCGAGACAGAACCCGGCTTACAGGTCCGCTTCGACATTTTTTAGTTTTGATCAAACGGGGACTGGCTCCGAGCCACCCGATCGACGTGGTACTAACGCACGTTGTCGCGAGGTGTCTGTCCCCAATTTGAAATCTATCAACCCGGGCGGCGCACGACCGTCCGCCAAGCGCATCGCGCGCAAAAAACGGGAGACCGAGGCCGTTCCATTCGGCCCCGGTGTCCCTCAATCGCGGCAGCCTCATGCCGGCCGCTAGCTCGGCTGGCCCACCTCTTCGGGCTGGCGCTGCACCCGGGCCTTGGTTGGCTTGTCGTCGGCTGGCACGAACTGCTCGTCGATCATCTGCAGCAGCTTCGAGATGCAGAGCTGGTTGATACTGGTCTTATACTCGTAGGCCTCGACCGTCAGGGTCTCGTGGAGCGACTTGGGCAGCCGCACCGTGATTACCCGAGTCGGCTCCGACTCCACGGTCTTGTTCTTGTTCTTCTCACGCAGCTTGGTGAGCATGGCGTGAATCTCGGCGTACTCGGGCGTCTCCTCGAACCGCCCCAGCTCGTCGGGTGTGGGGTACATCTGGCGGACAATGCCGTCCACGCCCAGCGTCTCGCGGAAAAAAGTCACCCAGTCCGGGTCGGATTGAAATAGCTCCGCGGCACGTTGGCGGGCTGCAAGTTGCTTCTCCATGCGATTGTCTCCTACTCGCTTGTGGTATCGGGACTCCATTCACGACCAACCGGCTGGCCGCGTTTGCCGAATGCTGTCAGCCAAGTCAAGCAAGCGTCGGATGTGCTTGCGTAGCTATCACTTAGGCAAGATCTGCAGACGGTGCTGAAACCAGCCGCACACGTGCCGCGATGTTGGGCACTGGCCCATGTGCACAAGAATTAGGCAATGGGACAATTCACATCGACCCAACTGTCCTGTCCGCTAGCAATTCGGCCCATGCAGGCAGGTGGGCTACACAAGCTGGGGTCCGTCATAAAGGAAAGAGCGGCCCCAACCCAAGTGCAGCCCAGGCGGTTGAGTAACAGTCAACTCGCTGTCCGCGGACCATTCTGCAGAAATCTGTGTAACAACGGCGAGCCGATTCCGCTTGTGAATCGTTCGCGACGCGTGATCGGCATTCGCCGGATCACCTATCCCGCGAGTGGCAATCCAACTATCTGGCATCTGGAAGGACCTTCGCCATGAAGCGCAATCGCACGACTCGGCAGCTTATGGGTTTTGAATCACTCGAAACGCGGCGGCTCATGGCTGGCTTCACCACGCCGGTTGTCGCCCCGCCTCCGCGCTTGCCAGCACCGACAACGATACCGGCCGTAATTGCCAAGCCGACCGCCACCTCCTTGGCGGCCCCGATCGTTGATACGACGGCCATGCAGACGAGCAAATTGGTGGGCACGCCACTGGTAACGCAAAGTCCCGACCTCCGCACGCTCGAGCCGAAATCGCCCGGCAACTCCCTGGTCAATAACGAACCCTTAGCGGGGAACCCCCTAGACAACCTCCCATCTGATCCCACCAGCGAACTCGCTGGGCCCGAGAGCCTGGTTAGCAAGGATGACTTCCTGGCGGTCTCTGACTTGAATGCATTTTTGAGCCAACTGGGACTCAGTGCTCCTGACGTGTTTTCGAGGGTCGCTGCAAGCCCCGCGTCGCCAGCACCTCTGCCAGGAAGCACCCGATGGGGCGGCGTCCAGTCACTGTTTGGCGACGGCAGCGAAACCATGGTAGGCGGAACCGCTGCGCAACCCATCCTCGTTGACTACGAAGAGGGCAAGGGCATTACGAATATCAACGGCGGCGTGGATGGCAAAGCGACCAGCGAGTTTAGAAGTTGGGTGTTGGGCAAAATCGGTTGGAAAGATTACGCGGGCACTCCGACCAGCGAAGCGCATAAGCAGGCAGAAGAGCAAGAGCGTCAACTCGAAGGGGACGGCGCCAGCACCAGCTCGAGCGGGAGCAATTCGACCAGCTCGAATTCTGGCGAAAGCAATTCCCAATCCTCGACGACCACACAAAACTCTGGCGAAAGCGACGCCGAATCCACAACGACTACACAAGATTCGAGCGATAGCAACGCCGAATCCAATCCCGTCGTTAAGCAGTGGGCCACCGACGACGGATCGACGCATTACTTCGTTTATGCGGACGACACGATGATTATCGTTGACTTTGAATCGGGAAAGATCATGACCGTCTTACCAGACGGCACGATAACTTCGGAAGACGTGGAGGACTACGATGAATCTTCATCTTCACCTTCGACGCCTCCAGACGACGAACCTCCGCCGGATCCATGGGTGCAACAGATTCTCGAACAGATCCGGGCCGAAATCCGCGCGGCACAGAACTATCAAGTGGGCGGCGGCGACATTGACTGGGGCGACTTCGACACGGCCGGCGGCTACCTGGTCGCGCTGGACGCGATTATCGATCTCATCGCAACCCCCTGCGGCGATAACGTACGGCCCGAGACGATCGACCAGGGCGAGTTCCCGCAGCCGGACCCGGGCAACATCGATCCCAATCCGAACGACGACAACTGAGCATCGCCGACACGGTCCCGGGCGCATTGAACTACATGGGTCCCCAGGTTCTGTAGGTCGCGTTTGCTGCTTGGGAAGAAGGTTCGATCGCCTTTTGACGGATCCGGTGGAGCGTGCCGCTCATGAGTACGAGGACGACGGCCATCCAAACCAGAGAGCGCTGTACAGCACCCCGCGACGTATCGCCGAGCGACACGGTGACTAGCGCCTGTAACAAAAGCGACGCTCCCAGGAGCGAAACCCCTAACAGCGCCGTCCCAACAGCGTCCTCCCCGAGCAACTGGTTCTGCATTCCGGCGGGTAACTGCAACACAACCCACAGCCCGACCGGCAACTGGATCACCGTTGCTAGAAGGGCGATCCGGCTTCCCCACAGTACCGGGCGGTCGGATGGCGCGGCGTCAAAACGGGGACTGGCTCCGAGCCTCGAACTGATTTCATTGCCCACAGACGGCTGTGGCGAGGTGCCTGTCCCCGTTTTGTGTGTTCCGCGCGCCGTCGAGATTACCATCAACGCCAGCCCCGCCATCGCCACCGCTGCCAGCCAGTGGTGAACGATCCGCGACAGCGTTTGCGGGTCGGTCAAGATCTGCCGATAAATGTCGCGCGTCAGCTCAAGGCCGTGAAACTCCTCCCGCTCGACGGCCACCGACACCACGCCGAACAGCGGCGGAAAGTGATACAGCAGGTTGGTCGCGGCCAACAGCGGCAGAAGCAACCACGCCCGCGACTGCTTCGTTCGCCCCGCCGTCATTGAGTACGGCGTCATGCAAACGTAGTAGAACGCCACCTCCGCCGCCGCGAACCACCAGCGGTCGACGGGTACGCGGCCAAGCATGGCCAGGTAACGGTCTTCACCCATCGCCCACAGAATGGCGAGCAGTCCGAAGCCGAGCAGGACCCCAAACGCCAACGCGATCAGTCCCCATCGCGCCAACCGTTGACCGGCGTCAACGATCGCCGCATCCGCGATCGCCCCGCCGCGCGCCTGCCGCGCCAATCGACGAGCGCGCACACCAGCGGTCCGGCCGACGCGATGTTGACCGCGGCCAGATGAACTGCGAACACAATCACCAACAGTATCGTGAGCAATCATCCCCCGCATTTTCGTGCCGCGTCGATTATAGCGGCGCGTTGGCTGCGACGAGACTGTTCTCGGCGATGTCCGATACGCTGCTACACGCTATCGCTTCGGCCGGGCTATAATAGAGTTATCGCATGTTTCAAAATAGGATCGTGGCCATGTCTCAACCGACCGTTGAAGAACGCATTGCGGCTTTGGAGCAGGAAGTTGCTCGATTATCGCAACTGCGGCCCGGTGAACGAAGTGCGCCCGAGAAGAATTGGCGGTCCACCCGCGGGATGTTTGCGGGCGATGCGATTTTCAAGGAAATCATCGACGAAGGTCGGAAGCTTCGCGAATGTGATCGCCAGCAAACGCGCGAATGATTGTCTTGGATTCCGATCACTTGTCGATTCTGCAGCATCCCGAGAGTCCACAGTACGAACGGCTCACGGAGGCGATGGATCATTCCGTTGATAGCCACTTTGTAACGACCGTTGTCTCACTTGAAGAACAAATGCGCGGTTGGCTCGCTGCCATCAACCGCGCACGCAGAGTAGAAGATCAGCCTCGCTACTACGCGCGTTTGGCCGGGATCGTCGATTTCTACAGTCGGTGGCAAATCCTTGCTTTCGACGAGGCCGCCGCCGACCGCTTTGGAACTCTTCGGGAACAAGGTGTTAGAGTCGGCACGATGGACCTAAAAATCGCCGCCATAGCGATCGGCCAGGATGCCTTGTTGTTATCCGCAAATCTTCGCGACTTCGAACGAGTGCCGGGTCTGCGCGTTGAGAATTGGCTCTGAGATCAAAACCTCTTCTCCCTGTGCATGTCCTTTAACCTGCTCCTTTCTCTGTGCCTCCGTGTCTCCGTGGTTAAATTTGGTCCGGAATCTCGTGTACGCCCCGCCATTGCCGCCCCGCCCGCTCTGCTCTAACCTTTAATTTATCCGGGCGGTTAGTTCAGCGGTTAGAACAGTGCCCTTACAAGGCAAAGGTCGGGGGTTCGATTCCCTCACCGCCCATTTTCTCCGCCCCTCTTGGCGTTGCCGATCGCGGCGTAGCGCCTCCACCCCAATGCCGGAGGAGTGAAGGTCCGACAGGTAATGGCCCCGAACCGTGAGGTCGTGGTTCACAAGGTCACAAAAATATTCTCCGAAAGGACCGAAGGTCCGACACATCGGTGCCGTTGGTTGCTCTTGACGTGGCGATCCGTCAGCCGCGGCAAGCGGCGCACGGCGAAGCCGCAAGCAGTTCTTTCAACTGCTCCAAACTGGCCGGCTTAGAAATGTGGCCGTCGATCTTGGCCGTCGCCAATCTTGCAGGATCGGCCTTGTAGCCGCTGACCGCAAAAATTCGCGGCGCTACACCGTTGCTCGCTACGCGCAGAATTGGGGCAAGTTGGTATCCGTCAATCGCAGGCATCGCCAAATCCAGAAGGATTACGTTTGGTTGCCATTCTCTAGCAATATCCACGGCCGCCACAACGATCGTGCAAAAGCGAGATTCACAACCGCATTGCTTAACTTGCTCGCAGAGCAGAAAAGCTACGCCTTCGTTGTCGTCAATGACGAGGACTCTCATCGGCAATGCCACCCCATTGCCGTCAAGTGTCCGCGATTTGATAGCGTCGTGTCAGTACGTAACCGTACATAATCAGAACGAGCCTGGACCGATGATCCAGGCTCGCTCCGTGCAAAACAGGGGGTCGCTTTCGCCTGTAACGTGCAGGCCTGGCAACCCGTTTCCGGCTCAGATGACTAGCGGCCGCCGGTTGGCTGACCAACTCCGACACGCGATCTGCGCGGTGCCGCACGCCGCGATCTGTCAGCCGCGGCGACCGATGATCCGTTGGCGCTACTTCAATAGTCGCTTAAAGATTATCCTCGTTTGGCCATCCTCAACGGAAATTGCCTGACAGAACTCCCATCCATCTTTTCCTCTGGCGTTGAGGTCGCTGAAATCTCCCGGCGAATACGCTTGGGTCATGTACTCCCACTTCTGCACCTTTGGAACGTCCTGAAGTGCGTTCGGAATCGTGGCAACCTGAGCGGTGGACTGGTGATGGTCGCTGTGGAAGAAAATCGCGAGGACCAACAACACGACGGCAACAAGAGTCGTGGAATTACGCATGGCAACCTCCAAGGCGTTGAGAGAAGGCCTAACTGCTCGCCATTCTATCCGCGCAAATCGAAAGCCGCTCGTAGGGCCGCGCTCCTGCGCTGGCACAGGCGTGGCGAGAAGTCAGCGTTGGACAAGGTTCACGACCAACAGGCAAACGGCTAGGAAGACGAACATCGCGATGACAAACCAACGCGGGAAGTTGCCGATAGCCAGGCGCCTCAATGCTCGCCCAACCTCGTTAGCCTCGGGCGGATCAAGTGGCTTCTCCTGCGGCGCTTTGTACGGGTTATCGTCCATCGCTTGCCTAAGCAGCCTAATCCGGTTCGTCGTCGTTTACGTCGTCCATTCCTTCCGCAAGGACACAACCGACAAAAGCCCCAATCGGAATGCCGATGAGGAAGCTCCTAGGCGACCAATCGGCCGCGGCTACTATCCCAAAAAGTGGTGAGAAGAAGCCAATTGCAAACCAAGCGGCTCTATCAAGCCATGTCCGTCGATCAACCGGTGGCTTCTCGTCAATGCGCATATTGTAACGGGGCGAGCCGACGGGCATGAATTCGACCGGCGAATAACGGCTCCCCGCAACCCGCGACGCGTGAATCAATTCGGCCCCTCGCGGCCGCTACCGACGCCGCGCTGTAACACTTTCGCCCCCCTGCCGCTCTAGGGTGTGTGAGGTTGAGCAAACTGCCCGACCCCAAAAGAAAACTACTCACCCTTAGGGAGTGTCGATGAAACGTCTCATTTGTATCGTTATCGCGTTGGTTGTGGCTCTTGGCGTCGCCGGAACCAGCGTCGCCTTGGCCAAGGGCAACCACGGCCACGGGGGACATGGCGGCCATCACGGTCACCACGGTCACCACGGTCACCACGGCCACCACGGCCACCACGGTCACCACGGGCACCACGGTCACCACGGGCATCACGGCCACCACGGCCACCACGGCCACCATGGTCATCATGGCCACCACGGTCATCACGGCCACCATGGTCATCACGGCCACCATGGTCATCACGGCCACCACGGTCATCACGGCCACCACGGTCATCACGGCCACCACGGCCACCACGGCCACCACGGCCACCACGGCCACCACGGTTTCAATAACTAACTCGCCTTGCGAAGGTGGGTGACCAGCCCACGCCAAAGGTGTGTGATCTCGCGGCTCCGCTCGATCGACGACTAGCGCGTCGTTCGGGCGGCAGCCGCATTTTTTTTTCGCTACCGGCGCCCATTCTAAGTGCGTTCAGGCCAGGCCGGCCTTGTCGTCCGGCCCGCCCTTACTATCATTCCTCATGGGAACAAGGACCTGCATGCACCTACTTTCTCGCAAAGCTCGAATGCTGACACCGTTCTTGGCGGTCGCTGTCGCGCTTGGCGGATTTTCGCCGGTACTGGCGAACTGTTCGACGGACAGCAGTTCATGCTGCCAAAAGACTGAGCCAGCGCCTCGCCTCTCGAACTGTTGCGCGGTCCAGAAAGACACGTGCTGCGAAAGCACCGGCAGCGACTTGGTTTGCAATCATTGCGCCGCCGATAGGTTCTCGCGCTGCTGCTGCTGTGTCTCCCAACCAGAGCAG
This sequence comes from Pirellulales bacterium, assembly GCA_963829655.1. Classification (GTDB taxonomy): domain Bacteria; phylum Planctomycetota; class Planctomycetia; order Pirellulales; family JALHPA01; genus JBBDYH01. The sequence continues at coordinate 245,401 of CAWHJG010000002.1, read as the reverse complement.
TCTCCTCCGGCGCTGCCTGTTCGATCTTCCTCGGACACTTCGCTGGTTTCGGTCGCGGCGATAGCTTCGCCAGATTACGCATGGCTCGCCCCCACCGCAAGCGAGCGGCCCAATGGGCCGGCGCCAGGGTTGGACTCTCCCGAGCAGCCTTCTCTCAACATCATCTTCTGCGTTTGGCTGAAGTGATTCCGCCGGCCTGACTGCCTATTTTCTTCAGGCAGCCCCTTCCGTATAGCCGATAGAGTCACAACGTACCCGCACATTTCGCGGGTTACTTCTCCAAAATTTCTAAAGAATGAAAGCCAAACCATGAAATACGTTTTTGTTGCTCTGTTCGTCGTGCTCGGCCTCGTTCTCGCTTCCACGCTGTGGGCCACAACTGGCGGCGATGCAGCGAGCAAGCAATCGTGCGGCTGCACGGACTGCAAGTGCCCCGATTGCGATGGCGAGACATGCTCCTGTGGCGATTGCCAGTGCGGTGACTGCGGTTGCAACGCGGCCGCCCAGGTTGTGTTGGCGGCGCCCGCCAAAGTCAGCGCTTGCTGCTCGGCGCGAAAAGTCGCGGCCAAGAAGACTTGCGGTTGCGAAAACGGCGGGGTCTGCACCTGCGATGTTTGCGCGTGCGTCAGCGGCGGCTGCGGCAAATAACGCCACCCCTATCGCACCCTTAATCCGTTAACCCGAGAGGGGCGTCCACACTGGACGCCCCTCTTTCCATTCGTAAAGCACTGTTCGTCCGACAAAGCCGCCGATGGCATCGGCGGTTTCTTGTGCTTCTCATTTGTCGCCGTTTGCTGCCAAATTGTTGTTCCCGACGTTCCAAGGTAGTACACTGTGCGCCGGGAGAGGGATGCTCTACGGAACAAAGGAGAGGGCCATGCGCGCTGCAATTGCGGCACTGTCGGTTTATCTTGCGCTCGCTACATCGGCACACGCGGAGATCGTCGATTTTATCGTCGATCCAGCGCTCACGCGCTGGAGCGTCCGCGGCTCTTACTTCCGCGGCGGGCTCATTCAAGGAGAATACGAGCCGCAATCTGCCAATAGCATGGTGACCTCACTTACCGGCGTCATTCGTGTCGATCTCACACCGACCACGATCCAGTTCCTCCCCAGCAGCTTTCTCGACGCGGTCATCCAGCCGCTGCCCCAGCAACCCGGCCCCAACGGCGCCGCCGGCGCCGCGCCGGCCGACTACGGGATGCAATCGACTACGTTGGCGCCACCCTTGCCGATCTTCGCCGTGCGTGACTTTGGATTCAGCATTTCTAGTCCAACCATTCCACTTGTCGAATTTCAATCCGGGTTGCAATTTACGGAGGACATCGAAGCCCTCGTTGATGCGCGCATCGATTACAACCTGGGTACATCGTCCGGCGCATTCACATACGCCGATGAGTTCATACCGTTTGACGACGACCACGCCGGCAGCCTGACTACTGAGGGGCTCATTCAGCGGCTCCAACTCCAAAACTACCTCGGCGATATCTTTGCACTGGAAGTCCCCGGTGACAGCTTTATCGAGTGGTCCGGCCCGATCGTCGCCACACGCGTGATTCCCGAACCGAGCGCGGCGATGCTCGCAGGAGTACTGGCAGCGATCGCTCTAATTGCTTATCGCCGCGCGCATACCTTTGCTCGACGTGCGCTGCACGTTGCTGCGGGAACCGGCGCTGTCATATTCCTCTTCGCACCCCTGTCGCTCTCAAACGCTTACGCCGCCGAGTTCATCTTCCTTGGCGAAACCACCTCCGCCTCGGGCGTCTCGCCGGATGGTTCGATGGTGCTGGTTTCGCCCGACAACCACAACTTCTCGATCTGGACCCGCGAGGGTGGCATCACGCCCGTCCTGTCCGGCGAAATCTGGCCGCGCGACATCACCAACGAACGAGTGGTCGTCGGCCTGCATTGCGGCGACGGCACGGGTTCATGCTACGAAGCCTTTCGCTGGACCGAGGCGGATGGCCTGGACGGAATCGGCGGCGGATTTTCCAGCGATGCCTACGGACTGTCGGCAGACGGCAGCGTGGCAGTCGGTACCTCGTATTCGGGCATCGACAGTACGGCCTACCGCTGGACCAGCCAAACCGGGATTGTTCCGCTTGGAAATCTTGGCGGCAATGCGAACTCGCAAGAAATCGCCAACGCAGTTTCGGCCGACGGAACGATCATTGTCGGCCAGTCAGGCAGCCCCTCGGGTCCACAAGCATTTCGGTGGACGCAGGCCACCGGAATGGTCGGCCTCGGCGATCTACCGGGCGGCGATTTCTCTAGTGAAGCCCGCGCCATCTCAAGCAACGGCTCAGTGATCGTTGGCCTGTCGAATTCCGTCGGTGCCTCCGAAGCCTTCCGCTGGACCGCGGCCGCAGGGATGCAGGGCCTCGGTCACGTGGAGCCAGGCAATTCGGGCTATGCAAACGCGGCGTCCGCCGATGGCTCGGTCATCGTCGGTCGCGACGGCGGAGCGTTTTACTGGACTCAATCGGACGGAATGCGATCGCTGGCCGACCTTCTAATCAACGACTACGGGCTTGGTCCACAACTCGCCGGCTGGTCGCTTTTTGAAGCCAGGGACATTTCCGACGACGGCCGTGTCATCATCGGATATGGCACGAGCCCCACTGGCGAATCCGGTGGATGGATTGCGATCATCCCCGAACCTTCGGCGGTCGCACTCGCCCTCCTCGCGCCGCTCTTCGTCGCCGTTGCTTGGCGACTGACTCCGATCGGCCGGAGGCCTCGCCGGAAATAGCCGCAACCATGAGTTTGCGGATAGAATCACGGAGATCTCTTGTGTTGTCACGGACCAACGCATCTGCCCTGCGTCCGCAACTGAAAACGGACAACGGATAATGTACAATCGGACAAACAATCACTGAATGCGCCACCTACCGCTTTTCGCATCGCTCCTGCTTGCTACGCTCGGAGTAGCATTTCTCGACTACCTCACCGACGAGCAACTATCGCTCTATGTTCTATATGTGCCGCTCGTGGCGCTGGCCGCTTGGCATCTCGGTATTGCTGCGGCGGTCACACTGGCATTGATCAGTTCGATCCTGCATGTCGCGGATGATTATTTCGTTCCCGATAAGCCCGTGCCCGACATCGCCAAGTACTGGGGCGCAGTCGTTCGGTTCATTGTTTTCAGCAGTCTCGCTTATCCCACTGTTCGGCTCCGGGCCAGTCGCCAGCGCGAGCACCAGCTTGCCTCCTACGACGTACTGACCGGCCTGGCTAACCGCCGGCTGTTGTTTGGACGCGGCCAACAAAAGCTGGAGCGAGCCAAGCGTTTGCGCAGTCCCATGACCGCAATCTTTCTCGATTGCGACGGCTTCAAGGAAGTCAACGATCGCTGGGGGCACAACGTCGGCGACAACGTTCTTCGCCTTTTAGCACAGACTTTGACCACCGCGTGTCAGCCCGGCGACCTGGTCGCGCAGCTTCGGCGGCGACGAGTTTGTCGTCCTCTCCGATGCCGATGCACAAACGGGTGAGGCGACGGCCCGGCGAGTCTTCGACTCGCTCAACGCAGCGATGGGCGAACACGGTTGGGCGGTCACTTTCAGCATTGGCGGCATCACGTTTCAGAAGCCGCCTTCCGACCTCGACGAACTGCTCTATGCCGCCGACGACATCATGTATGCCGTAAAGCACACGCGTAAGGACGGCGTCGAATTCCGCATCCAGGGCGAGTCTCCAGCACGTCAACCGGTTTCGCATTAAGATCAGACGCCAGATCACCAGGCACTTCTCCCGTCGTCATTCCTGCTTTTCACCGTCCTCCTTCACCTGCAACCATACTGGCAGCCGCCGAACGCGGCCTTGCTTATCCACGCAGGCGACGACGGTGTGCCCGGTCGCTAATAACTCCAGGCCGCGAAAGACCTCGTACTTGTGCTCGATCTTCGCGCCGCGCGAGCGAACGACTGTGGTCCGCAACGTGAGCAAGTCGTCGTACACGGCCGGCGTAGATAGCGGCAGCCCACTTCGGCCACGACCAGATAGAAGCCCTCTTCCTCGACGTGCTTATACGAAAAGCCGGCGGACCGCAGAAGCTCCGTCCTACCCAGCTCGAAGTAATTGATGTAGTTCGCGTGATGGACGCGCCCCATGGCGTCGGTCTCCTGGTAGCGAACGCGAATCGACAGATCGTGTTGAATGGGCACGGAGAGGCTCCTGCATGGCCAGCTTGCAAGCGCAACCGCGCCGCCGATCGCGCGAATTGCGACTTTACCACCCGCGGGCGGCGGATGTCAGCCCACGATGATCGTGCAACTTCCTTGGCAACCGCGCAGTTGACGTAAATAGCGTAGGCGGCCTATACTTCCGCTGCGCGGGCACTCCTTGCCGAAGGCGGCAATCGCAGGAATTTTCACATGAGCTTCGGCGAAGGGACGGCCACCGATTTTGGGATCATGCGGGGTCGCAATTATCCCAGCATCCGCCAGTTCACCGTCTTTTTGGAAAACCGCGTCGGCCAGCTCCTGGAGGTCGTTCGCCGCTTCGAGGGCAGCCGCGTCAAGATCGTCGCTCTTTCGATCGCCGATTCCGCGGAATGTGCCTTTGTGCGATTCTTGCTCAGTCACCCGGAGCAAGGCCGTGAAATCCTGGAGCGCGCCGGCTTGGCAATCATCGAAAGCGATTTGATCGGCGTTGAGCTTCCGCTCGGCGATCAACCGCTGTTGCGAGTGTGCACCGCGCTCTTGCAGGCGGAGGTCAACATCATTCAGGCGTATCCCATCATCATTCGACCTCACGGCCGCCCGGCCGTCGCCTTGATGGTGGACAACATTGAGATGGGTCTGGAAACGCTAGCCAGCAAGGGCTTCACCATGATCACTGAAGCCGATCTGCAAGGCGAAGAATAGTTGTGGTGCGGCCGTCTCGGCTGCACAGGCATGCCAGACGCATGCACCACAATGTTTACTCGAACATTCCATCGGGCAAACCGACAACGCCACGCACAATCACTCGCGTCACTTCGTCCCACGGCACGACGGTCATCGTCACCGTACCGTCCGCGGCTTGTGCCGCGAACAGCCCGTGCGATCCGCGGGAAAGGTTTTCTTCGAACCATTGGGGTACAAGGACCGCGCCGCCACTCAAATGCAGTTCGATGATGCCGCCGTGCTCGCGCTCCTCCCAAAGTCGCGCGACGAAGCTTGACAAAGGATGAAGCTCGCCAGGGTTGGTTGCGGCGCCCGGCGACGCCGACTGTGTGGGTCCAGATGCCGATCGAACCGGTGTTTCTTTCCCCGAACTGCCGGCGACCTTCCCGGACCGACCCAACGCACGGCTGACAACGCTGCTCTCCGCATCGGCGCGCACCGCATCGAACAGATGGGCCACTTCCAGCGGCATGTCTTCGTCGTCGACGCGTGCAGCCCCCCGCTGTTCGACGAGGTAATCCTGCAAAGGGTCTTCAGTCACCGTGTCTGCGAGGCCATCGTGCTCGTCACTGTTTTCCACTTCCTCGGGAAACGGAATCTCAAAGCGTGCGCCGCAATGCGGGCATTGGCCGGTCTTGCCCGCCAGCCGTGCCGGACCATTGAGCTTATGACCGTTTGGGCAGAGAAAGACGATCAACTCGTCGCCGGATGGCGCCAGTGGCGGGGGAAGTGCGCCGTTCGGTTCCGAACCGATCGTATTGAAGGGTGGCTGGACCGACTGGCCGTTGGCGGGGGCGAGCGAGTTACCGGCATTTGCGGCGTCGGTCATTGCGGAATCTTCGCGATTTGACGTCGCAGTATTGACATCGATCGCCACTGAACTTCCCTGTGCATTGCCGCCGGCAACATTAGCCGTGACGCGAGGTCCTGGAATGCGAAACGATGCCCCACACCGGGGACATTTCGCCGCGCGACCGGCGCGGTCATCGGGACAAAGTATTTTGTGGCCGCTGGGGCAGATCGCTTCGATGGGCATGTCGCGGCTCGCGTTGACGATCCTCGGGGAGACGCAACCGGTGGAGATGAGTGAACCGATGAGTGCACTTTGATTAGGGCGCTGACATTTATAGTAGTCAAGTATTACGAGCGCTACAACTTTCGCGCGCGTTGCTCAAACACCAATCGGCCACACGCTTGACGGGCGGCGCAAAGGTGCCGAAACTAACGGTTTACGACATTTCGTCGCACTCTGCATCTTTTTAATTTGGTTTCAATCGCGAATGCCGATCCCCGTAATTTGCCCATCCTGCAAAGCCCGCTTTCAAGTCAACGAAAAGTTTGCAGGAAAGCAAGGCCCCTGCCCGAAGTGCAAGTTCACGATTACGATTCCAAAGCTCGACGAGCAGGTGAAGATCCACGCTCCGGAGGAATTCAGCGGCCCCGGCGGCGTGGCCGCCAAAGACGCGCAAGGCCGCGCGGTCTTGAAGCCAATCGCGCGAGAAAAGTCGAGGATTCAACCAGTTGTCTTGATCGCCGCCGCCGCGGCCGCCTTGGTGGCCGTCGTCGCCGCGTTGTTGTTGCGTTCTGATGAGGATCCGGGGATTTGGATCAAGCTGGCCGGCGCAATCGCGCTTGCACCGCCGCTGGTCCTCGCCGGTTACTCCTTGATGCGCAATGACGACGAGCTGGAGGCGTATCGCGGCATGCAGCTCATTGTTCGCGTGGCCATTGTCTCCGCGGTTTACGTCCTGCTTTGGGGCGTGTCATTCCTGTTTCACCAGTTTGTTTTCGCCGGCAGGAGTCCAGAAGTCTGGGAGCTCGGCATTCCCGCGGGCATCATGATTGTCGGGGGCACGGTCGCCGCTCAGGCCTGCCTGGACCTCGAAACCGGCAGCGCGTTTTTTCACTATGCCATGTATCTGGTGCCCACGGTCCTGTTACGCGTCCTGATGGGATTATCTCCGCTTTAGTGTGAACCGTTGATCAGCGGCCGCATAATCACCTCAATCACGATTAAGCCCGGACGACAGGCATGAGCTCGCTGCGCGATTTGCCGGAGGTGGCGGGGCTCGACGCGCGGCACAGCCTGATTCGCATTCCGCCCGAGCTCGATGTGCCGCTCACTCCGCGTGTGCGGCGGATCATTGACACGCCGGAGTTTCGCCGTCTGGGCCGCGTCAACCAGCTTGGGCTGGTATCGGTGGCTTACCCCGCCGCAACGCACAGCCGCTTCGAGCATTCTTTGGGCGTGTATCGGCTGGCGCTGTTGTTTTTGAAGCAATTGTCGCACGATTCCCGCTTCGCGTCCGTGGTCGATGCAAGCCAGGCCGAGATATTCATTGTTGCTGCTCTCTTGCACGACATTGGTCACTGGCCTTTTTGTCATCCAATCGAAGACCTTCATCTGCCCGGCGTCCCGAAACACGAGGACCTGGCCCGCCGTTATGTCCTCCGCGGCGAGCTGGCCGATGTGCTTCGGATTGACTGGGGGATCGAGCCGGCGGACGTGGTCGGGTTGTTATCTGGCGAAGTGACGAATCAGGGCGGTAAGATCTTGGCGAGCATGCTTTCCAGCCCGATCGACATCGACAAGATGGACTACTTGTCGCGCGACAGCCTGCATGCCGGCGTTCCCTATGGGCGGCATTTTGACCAGCAGCGGCTGATCGGCAGCTTGTGCCTGAACGCCGCCGGCGACGGCCTGGCGATCACCGAAAAAGGCAAGACAGCTGCCGAAATGATGGTTTTCGCGCACTACGTGATGTTCAGCGAAGTGTATTGGCACCACACCGTGCGTTCAGCGACGGCGATGCTTCAGCGGGCGTTCTCACTTCTTAGCCAGCGGATTGACTTCGAACACGTGCTGATGTTCGGCGACTCCGAGGTAGTCCGTCATCTGCAAGAGCTCGCCGCCGGCGAACCCGCGGTGGAATTGCTGGACGGGCTATTCGGTCCGCGGCGCAGCGTTTATAAGCGCCTGGCCCAATTCAGCTATTTCGAACAGCGCGAAACCTACGAGCGGCTCGCACGCCGGCAATACGCCTGGCTTGTTAGAGTCGCGGAACAAGTATCTCGGCTGGCCGGCGACGCGATTGGCGAGCGCATTGCACCCCATCATGTGTTGTTCGATGCTCCGCCGGTCGAGCGCGAGGTTGAGTTCAACGTGGACGTTTACTTCCTCAAAGAGCAGCGGTACCGGCGGCTCGTCGATGTATCGCCCGTCGTACGCACGCTCGCGAAGGAACAGTTCGACGACTACGTGAAGCGCGTCCGCGTGTTTGTTCACCCGCAGGTCGTCGAACGCTTGCGGGCGATTGGGGACGTGCCGAGCCTGGTGGAGAAGGCGATTAAACAAGCGGAGACCGGAGCTGTATGACGCGATTGTCCATTCTCGCCGGTATTTTGCTGCTGCTGTCGGTTGGTCTTACGCCGGATTGCGCTGATCGCGGCTCCATCACAGCGGCCGAACGTGGTGTTAATCATCACGGACGATCAGGGTTGGGGTGATCTTGGATTTCACGGCAACGATAAAATCAAGACGCCCCACCTCGACGCACTGGCCCGCAAGAGCGTCGTGCTCAAGAACTTTTACGTCTCGCCGGTGTGCACGCCAACGCGAGCCAGCCTGATGACCGGCCGCTATAACTATCGCACGGGCGCGATCGATACGTACCGCGGCCTGCGCGATGATGCACCCGGAAGAAGTGACGATTGCCGAGATACTCTCAGCGGCTGGTTATGCGACGGGTCAATTCGGCAAGTGGCACCTGGGCGACAACTTTCCGTTGCGGCCACATGACCAGGGATTTGATCAGGCGCTTTACCACTGGGGAGGTGGGCTGCGACAGTCGGCCGACCCGCCCGAGGGCAATAGCTACTTCAACCCTTGGCTGTCGCAAAATGGTAGGACGGTAAAGTCGAACGGCTACTGCAGCGACGTGTACACGAACGCCGCGGTCGAGTTTATCGAGCGCCACCGCGAGCAACCGTTCGTTGTTTATCTTGCGTACAACTGTCCCCACACGCCGCTCGAAGTCCGCGAAGAGCATGTGCGTCCCTATCGTGTTGCGGGCTTCGATGAAACAACGGCCAAGATCTATGGCATGGTGGCCAATATTGATTGGAACGTCGGCCGCCTGATGGCGCGGCTCGACGAGTTGCACCTGGCGGAAAACACGATCGTGATATTCCTGACCGATAACGGTCCCCAGCAGCCGCGTTTCAATGGAGTGCATCGTGGGCTGAAGGGAACAGTTTACGACGGCGGCATTCACGTACCGTGCTTTGTTCGTTGGCCGGCCCGATTGGAAGCCGGCCGATCCGTTGACAAGATTGCGGCCCATATCGATATTGCGCCGACCCTGTTGGCGGCTTGTGGAGTAGAAGCGCCGAAACACGTGAAAGTCGATGGTCGGAATTTGCAGCCGCTGCTCCAAGGAAAGAGTGACGATTGGGCCGAGCGTAGCTTGTTCTTTCAGTGGCACCGTGGGGATGTGCCCGAGCGCCATCGAGCATTCGCCGTGCGCGGCGACCGTTACAAACTGGTGCAGGCGGTCGGATCAAGCGAGAAAGTGCAGGGGCCTTTCCAGTTTGAACTGTTCGACATGACCACCGATCCCGGCGAGCAGATGGATCTGGCCGCGGACGAGCCGGAGATTGTCGAGCAAATGAAAGCGGAGTACGACCGCTGGTTCGATGACGTCAGCGCGACGCGCGGTTATGATCCGCCGCGAATACACGTCGGCACGGCACAGGAAAACCCTTTGCGGCTTTCGCGGCAGGACTTGCGCGGAGGCGATGCCGATCGCCCCGGTCATTGGAACGTTCGCATCGAACCGGGACTGTACGACATTCGCTTGTACTTTAGCCAGCCAAAGCAGGCCGCGGAATCTATCGTTGTCGCCGGGTCCGCGCGCGTTCAGCGTGCGGTGCCCGGCGGGACAGCAGAATTATCGATGACTGGAATTGAAATTCCAGAGTTGGAGGGAAAGCTCCAGGCCTGGGTAGAGGAGGATGGCAAAGCACTCGACGTTCACTACGTTGAACTGACTCGGAGCGACGGAAAGTAGCCAGGAATCGGCTGCTTCAACCCCCTGGGAGCTTGCCGCCTTTGATCAGCTCGTGATAAGTGGGACCCTTCGACGACTTCATCTCGGCTACCTTGCTCAAGGCGGCCTTGATCTTATCGGGATGGTCTTTGTCGGCCTTCTTATCGAGCAAGCCGGCGAGCTTCTCGCCGTATTCGTTGCGCATCTTCTTGGCCTTGCCCTTGATGTGACAGACGTTGCAGGCTTGCTTGACTACACCTTCCTCGAGTTCGGTTTCGACCGAAACTTTGTCCACCGCGGTCGCAAACAGATGCTCCTTCGGATCCTTGCTGTCTGCTTTCACGTAGGCCTTCTTAAACTCAATCTCAAACTCGCGAACCGCCCATGCAGGAGCACTTGCGGCGGCAATGATCCAGGCGGCCGCCAGGCCGCAAAAGAGCCACATTCTCTTCATGACTTCTGTCTCCGTAGTTTCCAACCGGCGGGGGTTGCAAGCCACCGTTACAAGTGGGGTGCCAAGGCGCAAGTCGTGTGCCTCGACGGTTCTGACCGGGTGGTCAGATTGGCGGGAGTACTGGCAGGACTAGATAATAGAATCACCAACCGGGAAAGTGTCAAGCCACTCGACTCGCGGGCCGCGAGCATCATCCGTAGCGTGAACGCATGCTCACATGACTGTTTGAGGATCATTCCAACGGCGATCGGGTCGGATGCGGCAACGTGGGCAATCGGGAAATTCCTGCGCCCGCATTTTGACCGTCGGTGGCGCCTCCCACCGCGCCGCTTTCTCCCACGCGCAACACGAAATCGGCGGGAACAAGCGTATGCACGATGTACGAGTCCGCCGGCGAGCGGGCCCAGCCGATTGGTCCTGATTCGGAAATCTCGCGGTCGTCCCACTCAAGCTGCCATTCATCGAAGTCAAGGTTTTGCGCCATTCCCGATCCGATGATTCTCCAAAACGTTTCAAACCCTTCGTAGAAGTTTCGATCTCCGCGCCACGTGAGCTGCCGGCGCAGGTCGGTTGCTCGCCCTTCGCCTGACTGCTCGACAAGAATCGCGCCAAGAGCGCCGGCCACGATGGAGTCGCGCATGCGGACATCGAGAGGCAAAACCGCCTGCGTTTGTCTCTCGTTCGCGACGCGCAACAGGCCTTGGCGTACCAGAAAAGTGCTGTGACCGATCTCCAGGGCGATCGCCGCCATTGGGTTCGTCTGGCTCGTGCCTACTTCTGCATCCAACAGCCGCTCGGACAGCGCAACTAGCGAATCGTCGATCCGGACCTTACACGACTCGCCGTCGGGTGAACGCACCAAAGTCGCCTCGCCGCGAACGATGCTCTGGTTGACAACAACTTCGACCGGAGTGCGCGCCTTTGCGGCATCGCGAACCATTCCCGGCTCGACCGACGCGCCTCGACGAACCTCGACAACCGCCACCGTCGGCCCATACACATCGGCGACCGCGTTTCGGACGGTCACCGTGCAGCTTTGCAACCGCAACGAATCGGCGCTGGACAATTCAAACAGCGCCCACCGTTCCGTCGATTCCGAGGGCGCGTCGAATTCAAAGTGGAGCTGATGCAATGCGAGCTGCCCGTCGCGAACCGTCAGCATCGCATGTTGCAATGCGTTCCCACGTGACGAATGCGGAGAAAAGCGAACCACCGGAGCGAAGCTCTCACCGGCACGTAAGGTGAGCTTTGTATTGTTCACCACCAGCGGAGCCTCTTCGAGAATCCCGTCATAACGCAGCTCAATGATGTCGCCGCTCTTGGCTTCGCGGACCGCCGCCGCGAGCGACGCATACTCGCCAGGCCGCGACCGGCCCGTCACAATCCGGTCGGGTCCGCGCTGCCGCGCGCCCGTGCGAAGATCGAAGCTCAACGGCCGGATATAGCTCTCGTGGATCCCTTGCAGGCGGCCCGTGACCGTTTCAAATGGAACCTGTCGCCAGACATCAGTGACCAAGGGCGCGGCGTTCTTTACCCACTCCGGCAAGTCAGCCGCCCCGTTCTTGCCCAACGCCACAGCGCCCGCGCCATCGGCTCGGCTAGCGACGGTTTGATCACTCATGCGCGCCGCTCCGCGCTTGGATTCAACCTCGCTTGCCGTAAGCGGATCCGGAGTCTTAAGTGGCGATTCGGGTCTTGGGATCCTGCCAAGCAGCGACCTCGACGGGCTGCCGCCGTCAGAACTCCAGATCACATTCAACACGACCACGATGATCATGAGCGCAAGGACCGGTCCCACCCACGGAATATGCCGCTCGAATCGACTCTGGCGCCGCGGGGGGCTCGCGAGCCACAACATGCTGCCCGGCGCGGACGGCCGGAGTCCAAGCCGCCCTGCTGAAATGGTCAGATCGACGACCAACTCGCCAGGATCTTGATATCGATCGTCCGGCGACTTCGCCAGGAGCCGCTTCATGATCCGCAACAGATCGTCGGGCAAGTCCGGACAAAACTGCCGAGGATCGGCCGGTTCATCTCCTTGATGTTGCAGCAGCTTTTGCAGGACAGTTCCCTCCGGAAATGGAGGGCGGCCAGTCAGCATGAAATAAAAAGTGCATCCCAAGGAGTACAGGTCGCTGCGCACATCGGCGCTGTGCGGATCGCGTGCTTGCTCCGGCGAAATATAATCGAACGTTCCCAGCGTGACGCCGCTGGCGGTCAGGTCGTTGTTGGCATGCTCGACTTGATGCAGCCGAGCCAGGCCCATATCGACGAGCTTGGCCTTACCCTCGGGAGTGATAATCACATTGGAAGGTTTGATATCGCGGTGCACGACGTCGCGGCGGGACGCGTGTGCCAACGCATCGCCTAATTGCAGCATGTAACTGACCGAGTCGTTGATCGTGAGCCGGCCATTCTCTTGAACGATATCGCGAAGGTTAATTCCCTCGATGAATTCGAACACGATGTAGTGCCAGCCCCCATCTTCACCGACGTAATGCACTCGACCGATGTTCTCGTGATCGAGCCGAGCGGCGGATTGCGCCTCGTTTTTGAAGCGGCGCAAGGTTTCTTCGTCATCCGATTGATCGTGCGAGAGAACCTTGACTGCGACGATGCGATTCAGCATCGTGTCGAGCGCGCGAAACACAGCGCCCATGCCCCCGCCGCCGACAAATTCCTGCAGCTCGTAATGCCCGAGAGTTTGGCCCTCAAGCACCCGACCCATTTCGGCTGGATGCAGGTGGTGAATCGGTGGAGTCGAGCTCCCCGGCAGTTTTTTCGAGATGACGGTCGGCTGCGTGTCGATTCGCGCCGCCAGCGCCGATGCACGCCGCGCGGTCGAACCGCCAGCAGCTGGAGGTAACGCGTAGGTCCGCGTCTGGCTCGAGTCGCTTCCAGGCTTCTCAGGCGGTTGAGTGCGCGACCCAGCAATCACGTCATGGGAAGCGGGGCGGCTTGAGTCGCGCTCGGCCATGTGTGCATTCGCCCAACGAGGATCAGCGGCCAACGCAACGAACTTGGGATTGACCGGTCATCGTTGCAGGCCCTTCAGCAAATGAAACCATCGGAACAGGAAATCCGTCCGTAAGCCGACCAATACCGGTTTTCCCTGCCTCGCGGCAAGTAAACTGACTTCACCGCTCAACGACTCGTGTCGCGGCGGCCTTACGCTACGATTTGCGCCCCGGAACCGGGCGTCCCCTCACCATTACCGTTGGAGTAGCGGCGGTAAGCGGAAAGACAAGTCCCGCTATTGTACGCAGCAGTTTTACCGCCTGTCAATCACTCAACTGCTTACGGATTAAAGGTTTAGCGTGTAAGTTGTGTGCGATTTGTGATCAAGAACGCGTTTCGGCCGCGTCCGCACTCGCATTGTCTTTCGCATCGATAAACGGCTTTATTGCCAATCTGACGGTCGCTGGCCGCTTTTTTCTTGGGCTTGAAGCCATGCCTCGTGCAGTGGTCGAAGAACCGCGACATCGGCAGATTGTGCCGTCTGCAAAGCGCGAAGCTGATCTGGAGTTGCTCTCGCGATCAGGTCGCGCTGACGGATTGGCTCGGAATCGCCATTTCTCCCGCCATCGACTACCTGAGCGAAGTAATAAATCCGGTCGCCAGCGTCGTAGTGCCCCACGACATGACACAAGAGCCAGGCAAGGCAGTCGCGCAAGACGGGTGCTGATGTCACGTCCAGACGCAGAGCAAGGTCCGCCAGCTTGTCGAAGTCCCGGCCAGACGACAACCCGAACCGCCAAATGAGCTCGATCTGTTCGGCGGTAATCAAATGCACGGCAAATTGTCTTGCGGAGTCGATGAGTTCCCTGGTGTGGTGATTTGGCGCGATCCCGGCGACAATCATCGGGTGATTGACGTCGATTGAGGCTTGTGAAATCCAGGTTGCCACAAGCCCGCCCCGTCGTCCGTCGTCGGTTGCCGCCGTCACGATCCAGACCTCGCGATTGACCATTCGCAGCACATGATCAATCGAATCGAGGCGATCGGTTTTGCTGATGTCCATCGGTCTCATGCTAGGATCTGGTCCATTAAGCCATCATGAACGAGCGCTGCCGTGTCAGTCGTTGATTGGCGACTTTCCTCCATTTATACTGCGCCCAAACGCGGACGTGCTATTGATTGCGCCGCACTACGATCGGCTCTTGGCTCGTCGGCTATTTGAAACCATTCAGTTCACGCATCGAGATCACCATGAACCAACTGCTCACACGTCGCCGTTTTGTTCAAACGATTGCCGCCGCAAGTGCCATGAGCGCGTTGCCGCTTGCCGCGCGCGGCGATGCACTTGCCGCCGGCCAGACACCATTGTTTAAGATCTCGCTGGCAGAATGGTCGCTCAATAAATCGATCTTTGGCAAGAAGCTCGACCACCTTGACTTCGCCGTCACCGCCAAGAAGGACTTCGGGATCGATGCCGTCGAATACGTCAACCAGTTCTTCATGGACAAGGCCAAGGACGACAAGTACCTCTCGGACCTCAAGAAACGCGCCGACGACAACGGCGTCACCAGCGTTCTGATCATGTGCGACCGCGAAGGAAACCTCGGCGATCCTGACAACGGTAAGCGGACGCAAGCCGTGGAAAACCATTACAAGTGGGTCGATGCCGCGAAGTTTCTCGGCTGTCATTCGATTCGCGTGAATGCCGCCAGCGACGGCAAGCTGCCTTACGAGGAGCAAATGAAGCTCGCGGCCGACGGCCTGCGCCGGTTGACCGAATACGGCGCCAAGCAAGACATGAACGTAATCGTGGAGAACCATGGAGGTCTCTCGTCGAACGGCGAATGGCTCGCGGGCGTGATGAAGGCGGTCGATCACCCGCGCTGTGGAACTCTCCCCGATTTTGGGAACTTCAGAATCAGCGACGGAAAGGAATACGACAAGTACAAAGGCGTCGAGGAGTTGATGCCGTTTGCCAAAGGTGTCAGCGCCAAGAGCTATGACTTCAACGACGCCGGCAACGAAACCACGATCGACTTCCGCAAAATGCTTAAGATCGTCCTCGCGCACAAGTACCACGGATACGTCGGCATCGAGTTCGAGGGTCGGCGAATGTCGGAGCACGACGGAATTAAGGCCACGAAAAAACTGCTTGAGACCATCCGAGAGGAAACTTCAAAGGCGGCGTAAGTAAGTCGCACGGGGACTACACAAGTCCGGCGCAACACTACTGCTGCCGGCGAAGCTCGATCCCCAATTCGCGGAGCTGCTTCGAATCCACCGGGCCTGGCGCTTCGGTCATCAGGTCCGTGGCCTTTTGCGTCTTGGGAAACGCGATGCAGTCCCGAATATTGTTCAGGCCGCCAAACAACATCACAAATCGATCGATTCCCAGCGCGATCCCGCCGTGCGGCGGCGCCCCAAATTGCAGTGCGTCGAGTAGAAACCCAAATCGCTCGCGCTGACTTTCCGGACTGATGCCTAAGAGCTCAAACACCTGCTGCTGAACTTGTTGATCGTGAATTCTGACGGTTCCACCGCCGGCTTCCGAGCCGTTGATCACCAGATCATAGGCCTGCGCGCGGCACTTGCCGGGGTCTGATCTTCAGCAACTCGGTATCGTTCGCGCGCGGCGCCGTAAACGGGTGGTGCATCGCCGCCCAACACTTTTCTTCCTCGTCCCGCGCGAACATCGGAAACTCGACCACCCACGAACAGTGAATCGTCTTGGGATCGTATAGTTGCAGCTCCTCGCCGAAGCGCTTTCGCAGCAAGTTGAGCGTCTTGCACGTGACCTCGAATGTGTCGGCCGAAAACAGCAGCAGGTCACCGGGCTTTGCATTCAGTCGCTCGCCGATACGAACCAACAAGTCGTCACCGATATTCTTGGAAACTCGGCGACCAAAGCTTTCCGGTTTCTTCCACGCGAAACCACGCGAGTCCTTTGGCGCCCGCGTGCTTGATCACGGTTTCGGTCAAATCGTCCAGGTCCTTGCGCGAATACTTGGCAGCGGCGCCCGCGGCATTGATGCCGCGCACCCGGCCGCCGGAGTCAACCGTCCCCGCGGAACACGCGAAATTCGGTCTGCCGCGCCAAGTCGGAGATATCGACGATCTCCATCCCAAACCGCAGGTCCGGCGCATCGTGCCCAAACCGTTCCATCGCTTCGTCGTAGGTCATGCGCGGCAACGGAATTTGCACATCGAGTCCCAAAACGCTTTTCGCCAATCGCGCAACCAGGCCGTCGATGACCGCGATTACATCGTCCGCCGTGACAAACGACATCTCCATGTCGAGCTGCGTGAACTCCGGCTGACGATCGGCACGCAAATCCTCATCACGAAAGCAGCGCGCCACCTGCACGTAGCGGTCGTAGCCCGCGACCATCAGGATCTGCTTGTACAACTGCGGCGACTGCGGCAGGGCGTAAAAAGTTCCGTTCTGAACACGGCTCGGCACCAGATAATCGCGCGCGCCCCTCCGGCGTGCTACGGCCCAGCATCGGCGTTTCGATTTCGATGAATCCGTGTTCGTCAAAGTAATCGCGCATCCCCTTGATAATGCGATGCCGCAAAAGCAGGATGTCTTGCATCTCCGGGCGGCGCAGGTCGAGATAGCGATACTTCAAGCCGCAGGTCTTCGCCCGGCATTTCGGTGCCGCCGGGTTGAAACGGGGGATTGGTGCACTTATTGAGTATGGTTAGCTCGGAGAGCTGAACTTCGATCTCGCCGGTCGGCAGCTTAGGATTGATCTTCCCTTCCAGCCGCGCGGCCACCTTCCCCTTGGCGGCCAGCACATATTCGGAGCGGCAACTCTGGGCGAGATCGCGCAACGCGGGACTTGCATCCGGCGCCACGACAAGCTGAACCTTTCCGTAGCGATCGCGCAAGTCAATGAACAACAGCCCGCCGCCGTGGTCGCGGTAGCTATCAACCCAGCCGCAGACGGTAACGGTTTCGCCGACGTTTGAGAGCCGCAGGTGGCCGCAGGTGTGTGTGCGAATCAAGTTCAAGACCCCAGAGCGGCAAAAATGAAAGGCTGCGACCGCGAACGATCAAACCGGCCATTCTAGAGAGACACGCCCTGTGCGCAAAGGATCAGCACCGGGCCTGAGATATACGCCGTGAGGAGCCAGTTACCAGGACCACCGCTTGTTGCGGCGACGATGAATTCCGTTCACCGCCGAGGGGCGACTGGCTGGCTTCTCGTGGCTGAACCGTCGCGAATGCATCGCTCGGTCCTGCTCTCGGCGCTTGTCTTGCACCTGATAATCCGGTTCATTTCCGTCCTGGTGCGGCTGGTTGGGTGAGCTCATGATCCATTTTCCTTCTAGAGTCACACAAGCTGCTGAAGCGAAAACATGCCGGCAGTGGTCCAATCGTCCCTCCACGCCGCCAGATTGTCCCCAAGTGTCAATACCCAAACTCGCTCAAGCTTCGCGTCGAACGGGCCAGGTCCGATGGCTCGAAGCAGCGTCTTGTGGTCATTATAAGTGAGTCAAAAGTTAGTTCAACGTATTTGGTATGACGGGAGTTACGTCGATCGGATGCGTCGTCTTCCCTAGTTGATAGGCCTCCGAAACGTGAGCCGGCGCCAGATGAATGATCGGATTCACAATGCGTTGCGTAGTAAGGACTAACGCCGTGAAAACGCCTCAAACCGGCATTCACCGCAACATTCGCCTACGTTTCGTGCCTCCACTTTCATATATTTGGGGCACCGAAGCGAAGAAGAGTTGTCGATTTCGGCGGCACGCGGCCCGTTTTTCAGGTTTTCTGGCCAGGCAAACTGCATGACTTTCCCCCCACCGACCCCAGGCGACGGCGCCAAAAGCGAAATCAAGAACGTCGATGATCGAGCCCCCTCCTGGTCGCGCACGATTCGCGAAACAGTCGAATCGATCGTCATCGCCTTTGTGCTCGCCTTTCTGTTCCGCACCTTTGAGGCCGAGGCGTTTGTGATTCCCACGGGCTCCATGGCCCCCACGCTTCAGGGTCGGCATAAAGACCTTGAGTGCCCTCAATGCGGCTACAACTATCGCGTCGGTTCGCGCGGCGACAGCGACAACGGCCGCGCTCAACCGCCCAATGAACGGTTCGATCCGCCGGCCACCGGCGTCTGTCCGATGTGCCGATATACGTTTCCAATTCGCGACACAGCGGCCGAATCGAAAGCCAATGCCAAGGCGCTGCAAACGTTTAATGGCGATCGCATCCTGGTGAGCAAGTTCGCCTTCGATTTTGGCCAGCCGAAGCGTTGGGACGTGGTCGTTTTCAAGTATCCCGAAGACGCAAAGACCAACTACATCAAGCGGCTGATCGGACTGCCCGGTGAGACGATCAAGATTGAAAGCGGTGATATCTTCGTCAGCACCGACGAGGGGCAGTCCTATGAAATTGCGCAAGCCCTCGGGCGAAAAGCTGCTGGCCATGTTGCAGGATGTCTACAACAACGACCACCTGCCGACGCGGTTGATCGAGGCCGGTTGGCCGCTGCGTTGGCAGAACGAGGACCGGTCCAACGCTTGGACGACCGCGGACGGGGGCCACTCGTACGCATGCGATGGCTCTCAGCCGCAGCCCGCCTGGCTTCGCTATTACCACCTCGTGCCGCGCCAGCGTGATTGGGATCAGTTCGAGGCGGGGGCCAAGCCAATGTCGCGTGCCGAGCCGGAACTGATTCAGGATTTTTACGCCTACAACAGCGGCGACCCGCGCAATCTCACGGGCGGTGAATTCGTTGGCGATCTGTTGCTTTCGTGCGAGCTGGATGTGCAGTCGGCCTCCGGTCAAATAGTGCTCGAATTGGTCAAGGGCGGACGCAACTTTCAAGCACAAATCGACGTGACGAGCGGCGCGGTTCATCTCTTGATTCCCGGCTTGGACGATTATCGACCGTCGGCCAAAACGTCGATCCGCGGTCCAGGGAAATACGATGTACGGTTCGCCAATATCGATCAGCAGCTTTGGTTTTTCCTCGACGGCGAGGTGGTGAAGTTCGACGCCGAGACAACTTACCCGCCGCTGGGTAACGATTTGCCCCAAAGTCGTGGTCGCGTAACCGATTACTCGCCGGTGGGATTTGCTTCGGCCGGCGCAAATGTGCGAGTGAACCATATCAATCTTCAGCGCGACGTGTATTACACCGATCCAACCCGAGATTCCCAACTGGCCGGCAACTCCCAGGTATTCAAGCTGGAAGACAAGGCTCAGAATGAGCTCGATCAGTTCTTCATGCTCGGCGACAACAGTCCGGCAGAGCAAGGACAGCCGCTTGTGGGGGAGAGATGCAGAAGTACGTCGAGCGCCGACTGTTGATCGGGAAGGCGATTTACATTTATTGGCCGCATGCCTGGCCCGGCCAGCTGGGGCTTTCAGGTGCCGATGTTTGGTTCAACAAGATCGACATTCCGTTCTGGCCGAACTTTTCGCGGATGAAGTCGTGTGAGGTGTTTTCCACGTGTGACATTTGCCCGGTCACGGAGGACCAGTCATGCCGCTATTGGAAGTTCGCGGTTTGGTGAAAAGCTATCGGCAGCCGCCGCGTCGTGGACGGGTCGATTTCGAGGTGCATGCGCGGCGAGATCGTCGGCCTGCTGGGCCCCAACGGCGCCGGCAAGACGACCAGCTTCCGCATGACGTGCGGCATCATCGAGCCCGACGCCGGCCGCGGTGATTCTCAGCGGGGTCGATGTCACTGCCTGGCCGATGTACCGCCGCGCGCGCGATGGCGGCATGGGCTACCTCGCTCAGGAGCAGAGCGTCTTCCGCAAGCTGACGGTCGAGCAGAACCTGCTGGCGGTCATGGAGATGCTCGGCATCGAGCGGCCGCGAGCGGCAGCGCCGCTGCGAGGAGTTGCTGCGAGCAGTTCGACATCGTCAACATCCGCAAGTCGATGGCCATGGTGATCTCGGGTGGCGAAAAGCGGCGGCTGGAAATCGCCCGCTGCCTGATCACCGAACCCGCAGATCATCCTGCTCGACGAGCCGTTCACGGGCATCGATCCGGTGACGATCAACAGCATCCAGCGAATCATTCGGCGGCTTGGCCGACGAATGGCATCGCGATCCTGATGACCGATCACCGCGAGCGCGAGACACTGGCGATTACCGACCGCAGCTACGTGATCCGCGCCGGCCAGGTGCTGTGCCACGGCACGGCCGACGAAGTGCTGGCCAACCCCGACGCTCGAAGGTTCTACTTCGGCGAAGACCCCGGCCGGCCGATCCCACGGATGCACGCGCGGGAGCGGGAGGGGCGGGCTGTGGAGCGGTCGTGAGTCGGCAACTCTCACAGGAGCAAACAGAGGAAACGGTGGGGTCGGTACATGGGTGGTACAGACGTGGAAAGATTTTTGGGGGTGTGAGGCACTTTTGGAGCGGTTTGGATCGGGAAAACAAGGGGTTTTTTGCAGGTGCGATGAACCACTCAGTACGGAATTGAGGTGACGTGCGTATTTCCCGGGGAAAATGCATGGTTTTAGGTTCGAAAGCATAGGTACGATGGGGGCCATCTGCACCTCTCTGGCACCGGTCAAGGGATGGGTCGAGAGCTCGAAATCGCGTATTTCTCGGGGAAAACGCAGGTTTTGGCTCCGACGGGGCCGGTACAGTGAAACTCGGAAATGGGTGCAGTGTGTACCTTCTGTACGCCCCGTGGGGCGGCGGATTGCGGTTTTTCACGGGGAAAACGCATGGTTTTTGAGTTGAGACCAGCGGTACAGTGAACCGGTGCTGTATCCAAGGGGAATGACGAATGACGAATCGCGAATGACGAACGAAGCCCCAATGACGAAGCACGAATGACCAATGCGGGCAAGATCTTTGAGGAAGGCAGGAGACCCGGATGGGGTTTTGATACACATGACTGCGCCCACCCGCAAATTACAGAAGTTGGGATAAAACCCGGGCGGGAGTGGGTGAGTGGTTGGCGTAAGGGCAGGTGCAGTAAACATTTGTATCGAAACGGTTGTTTGGATGTTGGGGTGTTTTGTCTCACGCGGCGCGGATTCGATGTGAGGGTTCAGGGTTCAGGGTTCAGAGCGGCAAACAAAAAAAGCCCAGGACGGCGGGCGGCTCGGATGAAGAGCAGCGTACCGGCGTGGGCTCGAGGATATACCCGCCGTGTGGCGAGCCATCCCGCGATACCGTTGGCTTATGTCTGGTGACCTGGGTCGTCTTGCGAAATAGTCAACGCCCGATCACTATTGTATATCTGTACTTGAATTAAGTCAATGGTCTTACCGGAAAATGTTATGGGTGCAAGAACGATGAATACTGAGCGATGAATGAGGCAAGGTGGCGGGGGAGGGGGTGGGGTGGTTATGATCGGGGGGGGGCGAGTGTGGTCCCGAGCGAGTCGGGATGCGTCCGTGCAAGTGAAGGCAACAGTGATGAGATACAGCAAGGCAATCGGCGTACTTGTGGCTGTGGTGATGGTGTTATGCGCCGGGGGGGTGGAAGGGGCGTGGTTTATGCCGCTGCCGCAGTTGCCGGGGTCGGCTCAGGCGGGCCACGCATTCGCGGTGTCGGCCGACGGCTCAACGGTAGTCGGCACTAGCCACGACGGTGCTGCGTTCCAAGCCGTGAAATGGTCGGTGGATGGCGCGATTGAAAAACTCGACGCCGGTGATTTCAGCTTCGCGCGAGATGTTGCAGGCGATGGCAAGACCATCGCGGGTTATCGCTCGTTCCCTGGCGATCAGGAAGCGTTTGTATGGACCAGTGCGCATGGCGCGGTGCGGCTCGGCGACTTTCCCGGTGGCCGCGTTCTGAGCGCCGCATATGGAGTTTCATCAAACGGATCTGTGGTTGTGGGTGGTGGCACGTCAGATCTTGGCGGAGAAGCATTTCGTTGGACAGCAACCGAAGGGTTTACACCGCTGGGCGACTTGCCGGGACGCGAGTACGGCGGTGTCGCATACGCCGCGTCATCCGACGGATCAGTGATCGTCGGATACAGCCGCTCGACAGGCGGGACCGAAGCCTTCCGCTGGACCGCCGAGAGCGGGATGGTCGGACTGGGCGATCTGGCCGGCGGCGGGTTTTTCAGCGAGGCGTACGATGTGTCGGCCGATGGAAAGGTGATAGTCGGCAGAAGCATTCAAAACGATGGCGTCTTCCCTTCGCGCGCATTTCGCTGGACGGCCGAGCAAGGAATGATCGCGATCCCCGATCTTCCCGGCGTTGGACCGGCGTCGATCGCCGAGGGCATTTCAGGAGATGGAAGCGTTGTTGTGGGCGGGGCTGTGCAAGGTGACTCGGCGTTCGCGTTCGCCTGGGACGATTATCATGGCACGCGGAGCATCGCAGACATTCTCGCCTTGCAGGGAGTTGATCTCGATGGTTTTCAACCGGGCAAGGTGACCTCGGCCTCCTACGATGGTCTCACATTGGTGGGAATTGGATTGCCTCGCGACGGTCAAATTATCCAGCCGTGGGTGGCTCGGTTGGATGAAGGGACTTTCGTTCCAGAGCCAAGCACGCTGAGTTTGGGCGCGGTGGCTTTCTTTACTTCGCTTGCTTTGTGGCACAGCGTGGGCACGGCTGGCTAGAGAGCCGATTCTTGCTTTGCCCCGACGGGGCATCTGAAAATAGCCCAGGCATTTATGCCTGGGTTTACTATCCGGTATCTATCCTTCTCAGTCCCGTAGGGACGAATGAAACGAGATCGTTCATGAGCCACATCTACACCAGTCAGCTTCTGCATTGCGTGTTTAGCACGAAGAATCGCTTGCCCGTGATCAAACCAGAGTTACGGAACCGATTGCACGCGTATATCGGCGGCATCGCGGAGCAGAACGATATGCACGCCCTGTCGGTTGGCGGCGTTGCAGACCACGTTCACATCTTGCTCTCGATCAAGCCCACTATGTCACTGTCGAAGGCAATGCAATTGATCAAGGGTGGATCATCTCTCTGGGTTCATGAAACGTTCCCGTCGATCACACATTTTGCGTGGCAGGAAGGTTACGGCGCATTCAGCGTTGGCGTCTCGCAAATGCCAGACACGATTGCGTACATCGAAAATCAGGAGGAACATTACCGCCGGCGGACGTTTCAAGAAGAATATCGCCTTATCCTTCAGCACACGGCATTGAATGGGACGAGCGGTATGTGTGGGGTTGATCTTCAGTCGTCCCTACGGGACTCCAAAAAAGACGATGGTGGTTGGATCGCGAACCCAGGCATAAATGCCTGGGCTATTATCAAGTGTCCCTACGGGACAGGGCGCGTTCTTTGATTTGGTTCAGAACCTGTGATGGGCGATGGGGGACATTCATTGCGGTCGATTAACACCGCACTAAAGCACGGGCCTAAACGCAGGAAGACCCATAAATGGGTCTGCAAGCGCGACCCTTTCAGGTCGCCTGTAACAGCGTCCGGCGGATTCCGCTCTGTATTCCTAATGAGGCCGACAAAGGCCATTAGGGAAAAGGAGCCAAGCCATGCCAGACGGAACCCGCAAACGACGCTTCAGCGAAAACCAATGCCGTCGCCGCTGGTATGCCCGTCACCGAGCGATCCGCTTCCAACGGCGGTTTGGGTTGGCGAGCGCAGAGCTGAAGGTGGCTCGGCGGGGAGCCTCGCCCTCCCAATCAAGCGCCGCCGTTCTTGGCGGGCCGCAGCGGTGAATGAGCCAGAATGAACCGCTTCTCACCGTCTCCCTGTGCAAACGCGACCGTCGCGGTGCGCTTTGGTGCCGTTACCCGACAGCGCGATGATCTTCCCCAGGCCGTACTGTGGATGGCGCACCACCATTCCGTGATGGAAGGCGTCGGGGTTAACGGCCGCGAGAGTAGCCGGCTCGGCGGGAGCCTCGCCCTCCCGGCGGATGCCCGTCGCGACGGCGCTCAGTTCTGCGGCGGTCATCAGGCGCACGCCGTTGGAGACAGTGGCCGGCGACGCTGAGACAGGGTCTAGTACGATTTCCTCATCGTCGCGGTCGCCTGGATCGTGCATTTCATCGATGTGATCCTGCGGCCATGCGACGGGCGCTGCCCACGAAAAATCCTGCACTTCCATCTCGGCGACCGGCAGCTCGGTGAGAAACCGGCTGGGGATTGTCAGGCGGCTTTGACCGCGAAAGCTGCGATACTTGGCCATGCTGAGGTACAGCTCTTCCTGGGCACGCGTGATGCCGACAAAGAACAGCCGCCGCTCCTCCTCGGTCTGGTCCAGCCAATCGCGGCTGCGCTCGTGTGGGAGCAGGCCGTCCTCGACGGCGACGATGAACACGACGGGGAACTCCAAACCCTTCGCGGCGTGCAGCGTCATCAAGGTCGCGCGATCGTCGTCCACTTCCCAGGCGTCGGTGTCGTTGACCAGGCTGGTCTGCTCCAAAAACCCCTCGAGCGCGCCCTCGCCGGGGTTGATCTCGTCGAACTCGCGCGCCGCGGTCAACAATTCTTCGATGTTCGCCAGCCGCTCTTCGTCCTCCTCGCTGTCGGATCCTCGAGCGACTGCCGGTAGCCGGTTTCGGCGAGCACCAGACCGATGATCTCCTCGACCGGTCCGGTGGCCGCGAGCTGCACGTGATCGTACATGGCGACGAAGCTGCGCGACGGCCACCGCGGCGCGCTTGGCCAGACCTTCGATCACGCCGGCGTGCCGCGCGGCTTCGAGCAAGGTCGTGCCCGTGCGCTCGGCATGTCGCGATAAGCGCGCCGATGGTCGATTTTCCGATCCCGCGGGCGGGCGTGTTGATGATCCGCAGAAACGCGACGTTGTCGCGCGGGTTGTTCAGCAGGTGCAAGTACGCGAGGATGTCCTTGATTTCCTTGCGCTGGTAGAACTCCACGCCGTTGACCATCTGGAACGGGATGGAATACTCGCGGAGCGACTCCTCGAGACTTCGCGAGAGCGCGTTCATGCGGTAAAAGATCGCGAAGTCGCGCGGGCGCCGGCGACCGGCGGCCACTTCGCCGGCGATGTAGGTGGCGATCCAATCGGCCTCGGTCTTCTGGTTTGGCTGGGCGAGGAACGCGACCGGCTTGCCGTCGTCGTTGTCGGTGAAGAGCCGCTTCTGTTTTCGCTTGGTGTTGTGTTGGATGAGCTGGTCGGCGACGAGGAGAATGCGCTTGGTGCTGCGGTAGTTCTGCTCCAGCCGCACGACCTTGACCGCGGGAAAGTCCTTTTCGAACTCCAGGATGTTCGTCAGGTTCGCTCCGCGCCAGCCGTAGATCGATTGGTCGGGGTCGCCTGTCACGGCCAGGTTCGGATGATCGATCGACAATGCCCGCACGATCGCGTATTGCGCGAGGTTCGTATCCTGGTACTCATCGACGAGGATGTAGCGATAACGCTCGTCGAGCGAGCGCGCGCACTTCCGGGTTGTCGCGGAGCAGCGTGGCCACGTGCAAGAGCATGTCGTCGAAATCGACCGCACGCGATGCTAACAACTCGGATTGATAACGCGGGTAAACCTTGGCGACGATGTTGCCGATGGGGTTGCCCGGTTTCGGCTGGTACTCCTCGGCCGTGATCAAGTTGTTCTTTGCCCAACTGATCGCGGCGTGAATCCGCTCCGGCGTCACGTGCGTGAGGTCCAGATCCATTGAGTCGAGGACCCGCTTCAGCACCGAGAGGCTATCGCCGGTGTCGTAGATCGAATAATTCTCTTCCAGACCGACGAGCGATGCGTACTGCCGCAGCAATCGGCCGCAGAAGCGGTGAAACGTGCTCAGCCAGACGTTTCGCCCAGGAGCGAGGAGGGCCAGGCGGCGCTTCATTTCGTCGGCGGCCTTGTTGGTAAAGGTGAGCGCCAAAAGCTGCCACGGTGGAATGCCTTGCTCAAGGAGATACGCGAGGCGGTGCGTGACGACGCGAGTTTTGCCGCTTCCGGGTCCGGCGAGGATCAGCAGCGGTCCATCGACGTGAGTGACGGCCGCGCGCTGTGCGTCGGTGAGCCAATCGAGCAATCCGTTCGAAAGGTCATCCATGTTTGATCGCGTAAATCAGGGTGCGGTGCGTGCTAGCGTTATTCTATTCGCGCGGCTTGATTTCGTCGCTGGGGTTAGCGGTGCTAGCACGGCTGGATTGTTTTCGCGAAAAACGCGAGAAACTTTGGTGGTCGAAATCGCGCCTCTGTGTATATTACGTTTCATCGCGACCGCGATTCGCCGCGGAGCGTATGACATCACGGACTCTTGCTTGGGAGGGAACCCATGACGCGAATTCCAGTCACTCTATTGCGCAATCGAACCGAGGAAATGCAGCTTCGCCTGGAGATGAGCACGGCGGAGATTGGACTGTCTGTGCGCACGACGAATTGTCTCGAAGAGCGCGGGATATTCACGGTCAACGATCTGCTGCACTGCACGCGCGACGATCTGCTCTCGATCTCGAACTTTGGAGAGAAGACGCTCGAGGAAGTGTACAAGGCGCTCGAGGGTTTCGGCTTCGTCCGCCCCGGCCGAAAGCCCGAATTGGCAGTCGCCTAGCGACGGCTCGCGTCCTTTTTATCAACCTCGCCGTGCGCACGCCGCCCCGCTTCCGGAAAGTCGCGGCGGTAGCGCGCTAAGAGCGCGTCGGCGTCAGCCGGGACGATGTAGATCTTGCCGCGCATGCGCTTGGTTTCGCCCGGCGCGAGGCCGCCGATGCGAAAGTCGGAGTGGATGCACACGCCAACGCCCTGAAATAACTCCTGATACGGCTCCCACGCCGTGGCCAGCATCATCGTCTCGTCAGCCGAGTAGCAACCAATCAACCCGTCGGCCGGCACCAGTTTGCTCACGGGCCGCGGATTGACGTCGTCGGCGCCGGCGTCGGGCGATCGCCAGACTTGTCCTGGAATGTAACGCGCCTTGGTGGCCCAAGGCTCGAACGGCATGCGCCGGAGCTTGCCATCCAGGAAGATGAAGCACTTGTCGAGATAATCTTCTTGCTTGCGGCCGGTGAACCGGTTGACGCGGATACACGGCTGTACCCAGGAAACGTTCGATGCATTTTGCGTCGGGTTGCGGGCGACGAGCTGAAAGTTGACTTCGTCGTCCGCGGCGCGGATTTCGTGGTCCACGGTCACGCCGTCTCGCAGCGTGCAGCGAAGGCGCAGGGTGTTCTTTTCCTTGTCATCGGCTATGAGTTCCGTGCGGTGGCCGATCGTCGTTTCGCTCCATTCGCGGTCGGTGGAACCTGGCCGGCAGTAGGCCTCCAGATACCAGGTTTCGACACGCTCGCCGGGTACGTTTGGTCCGCTAATTGTGAGGATGTTGTTGTCCCAAGCGAGGCGAAGGGTGGCCTCTTCGCCCGAGGCCTGCGTGGTGGCAACCAGTGCCACAGCGCTGAGTACCGCCAATCGAAGCAGTCGCGTGAACATGGTACGTCACCTTAAGTCAAAACATTTCAACACGCGCTCGTCGCGCACGTAGAGAAGCCCGTTTGCCAACGCCGGCAGCGCTTGTGCCGTTCCGTCGAGGACTTGTGCTCGGGCCAGTTCGTCGTAGCGCTGGTTCGAGGCTCGCGCCAGCACCAATTCGCCGTCGGTCTTGAGAATCACGAGCTTGTCGCTGGCCAGAATCAGGTTCCCGGTTCCGTAATCGTCCTGCGTCCAGAAGACGTTCTTGGACTTGGGATCAAACGCGCAGTCGAGCAGGGGGCATGTCCTGCCGGCCATCGATTCCGAACAGCACGCGGTCGGAGCCTACGCACGTCGTGTACTGGCTCGACATGATTTCATCGCTCGCCCAGACAACATCGGCGGCCTCTTTGTTCACTTTGGCCCACACGGCGCCAACGCCGTAACTCGCCGAAAGGAACAAGTGGCCGTCGATGACCAAGGGCGTAGCCGCGTTCACAGTCGGTCCGCGCTGGCCGAATGGCAGTTTCCACCGTACGCGGCCATCGCCGGGATCGAGTGACACCGCGGAGAGTCGAGTTACAAAGATCGCATGGCGCACGCCGTCAATCGTTGCGGCTACGGGCGACGAATAGCTCGCGCCTTCGTCGGTGGCCTTCCATGCGTCGCGGCCATCGGACAGATTGAGGGCGACGATGCCGGCGCCGTTTCGGCCGCCAACATTGACCAACAGCTTGTCGTCCTCGACGAGCGGCGTGCTTCCTGCGCCAAAGTAAGACGGTGGGATTTCGAACTCCTTGCCGAACTGGCGGCTCCACCGTTTCTCGCCGTCCTTCAGGCCCAAACAATTCAAATTGCTGGTCACGCCAAATAGATAGACATGATTGTCGTGGATTACCGGCGTCGTGCGCGGGCCATCGTCGGAAGCGATGGAGCTTTCGTAGCGCACCGGAAACGCTTGCTTCCACTGCCGTTCGCCGGTTTTCGAATCCATCGCTTCGGCAATTTCCTCGTCGCCAACGCGGTGAAACAGTACGACCTTGCCGCCCGCGACCGCCACTCCGGAAAACCCGCGTCCGACATCGCGCTGCCAGAGCAATTTTGGGCCAGTCTTAGGCCAGTGTTCGCAAGGGTTTCGTTTTCAGCAACGCCGTTGCGATTGGGGCCAAGAATCTGTGGCCACTCGCCAGCGGCCGATTCTTCGTTGGCGGCCGTTCCGAATACCAACGCAGTCAGCAACAGACAGCACACATAAATGACCGCGAAGGGAGTCTGCCGACAACTCTTGGCTCTGCCTGACTCTCGCGAGAAGTTTTCGGTACACTGGTTTCACGTTGTTGCCTTATTCCAACGTTAGACGGAATGGCTGCCGACCGCCGCTGGGCAAGCTAATTCTTACTCAAAGCAAAGGAAAACGCGAGTCGTGGCCCGATTGCTGCGAATGTATGGCAAGAAGCGCGGCCATCGCCGCACCGGCTCGAAAATTTGGGCGAGCTTGGGCGAAGCTCTGTTCTTCGCATTCTTTTTGGTTGCCGGCTCATTCTTTCTCGTGGTCTTGTGGGCCACCGTCGTACGACCGGAATGGCGCGTCAACCACGAGTTCCGCGAAACCGAGGGGGAGGTTGTGGTTGACGCGCCTTGGCCAGCGCACCGATGAGGGCGAGAGGTTTATCGTCCCGAGGTTCGCGTCCGTTACACCGTCGGCGGAGACGACCTACAGAGACTTGGTCTACGACGTCCATTTGATAGCGGACGGGAATACACTCGCAATGCCGCGCGGGCGGATGCCGCACGCAACGAATTTGCTCCAGGGCAACGAGTGCCGGGTTGGTACGACCCGTCCGATCCCGCGACTGCGACGGTTGTCCGCGGCTACTCGTGGCTACTTTGGCTGTTGTTGCTGTTGCCGATCGCGTTCATTCTGATCGGCGGGATTGGGTTGGTGCTGGCGCTGTTCCATTGGGGAAAGTCGATCGAGCATCGCGTGGCCAGCACGCAACGAGCTCGCCGGCTTAACCCGCTTGCCGAAGAACATGCCCCCCGCGCTGAGTTTCCGGCCGTGCCGCTCGACTCGAATATCACCAATAGTCCCGGCACTCGGCTCAAATATCGGTTGCCGGTGGACCTCTCGCGCGGGTGGCGGTTGTTGGCGATACTCTTGGCGTGCTTGTTCTGGAACAGCATCGTGGCAGTCTTTGCCGTGATTGCGATCGACCGCCATCTGGATGGCCGGCCGGAATGGCTGCTCACGCTGTTCGTCTTGCCGTTTGCCGCCGTCGGTTTGGCGATTCTGTATTTTTTGTGCGAGAGCTTCTGGTGACGACCGGCGTCGGACCGACGCAAATCGAGATCTCCGACCATCCCTGGTTTCCAGGTCGTCGCTATTCCGTGCTCATGCTGCAAAGCGGTCGGCTTCTGATCAGTGCGATTGATTTGATCCTCGTGTGCGACGAAGTGGCCACGTATCGGCAAGGCACCGACACGCGGACCGAGCGACTGCGAGTATTCGAGCAGCCGCTGTTTCGTCGCGAGCAAGTGGAGATCGAGCCCAGCCTAGACGTTTGAGCAGCAGGGCGAAGTCGAGATTCCTGCCGACTGTATGCACTCCTTCAAGGCGGACCACAACGAAGTGCAGTGGCGATTGTTGATCCGCGCTGACGTGGCCGGCTGGCCACCGTTTGAACGGGCCTTTCCCATCGTTGTTTGTCCTCCGTATCAGGTACCCCCAGCGTGAGTGCTCCGCTCATTAGCATCAGCGTCGAGCAGCGCCAGCGGCCACATCACGCCGGGCAGCCGCTCATCGGTGAATTCCAGATCGACGCCGTCGATGCCGCCGAGCTGCGCACCGTTGAACTGTCGGTACTCTGGTACACAGAAGGCAAGGGTGACGAAGATCTGGGCGTGCACCATTTTGAGCGTTGGACCGATGAAGACGCGGCCGGCCAGCCGCTCGTTGAGCTACGAAAGTTCGCCGTGCCGCTGCCCAATAGCCCGCTGAGCTACGAAGGCGTTCTGATCAAGCTTCGGTGGTGCGTGCGAGTGCGGATCTTCCTGAAGAATGGCAAGGAATTCTATGCGGAGGTGCCGTTCCGCTTAGGAAACATAGCGGAAGGCCGATCACTGGAACCGCATGACGCAACAGTGACCAATGGCGAGAAAATGGCGGTGGCCGCGGCGGCTGAGGAGGAACGGTGAAATGACGCCTTTCGGCTTGCGAACGCTGAGAAACCCGAGACGAACCGCCTTTGTCCAATCCATTTGCCACGCGATTTGTCCGTCCAGGCGCGATACCGTTTCAATTTCGAGACGGCCAAACTGTGCGTTCGACTATTGACCGATTGCACGATTGCGGCTGGCAGGGCGCGATTATCGGACCGCATGGGACTGGGAAGACAACGCTGCTTCACGCGCTGATGCCGGAACTGATTACGGCGGGCCGGAACTCGTCATCGTTGGCGCTGCACGACGGTCAACATCGTATGTCACTCTCGCGAACCGAATGGTCGCGCGCTCGATCGGGCGAGGTCGTGCTGATCATCGACGGATATGAGCAGCTCGGCTGCCGCAGCCGCACCCGCGTATGGTTCAAGCAAAAGCTTAAGGGATTCGGACTTCTGGTGACGGCTCATGCCGACCTCCGATTGCCGACAATCTTTCGCACGCATGGCGATTTGGCGCACTTGAACGACCTGGTCGATCAGTGGCTGCCTTCGCATGGCGGACGCATTCTGCCCGCTGACATCGAGGGCGCGTTTGCACGACGCGCCGGCAACATTCGACGAGGCGATGTTCGATCTCTACGATTTGTTCGAGGGCCGGCGAACGAGCAGTAGTTTGTAACATTTACAACGCCCTTAACGAAAGAACTACCGTATGGCGACCCCGTGCACGGCGTTCGCCGGGAGATACGTGGTACTTGAACAAATCCCGCGGTGGTCACTTTCTGCCGGATATTCGGCCGCGCGTTACGTAATGTGACCTACGCTTTCTCAAGCACCGGCCACCGGCATACGGCGTGCATGTCATTCGCGTCCTGTCGGAGCTGTGCCCGCTTTCTGCGCTGCTCATCGGCATAGATTCCCAACGTGCCAAATTCAGCACAGAAGTAAAGTTCTTCCAAATGATCGAGAACCGAGCTGCGCTCGTTGACAACGCGCGCACGTGTCGGTTTAACAGACTAAGGTCTTTAATTTTCTCGTTGGAGTATCGACCATGACGAATCACATCGTCGCACGAGCAGCCGCGGTTGTCGCCGGGCTTGGCATTTTCGCCGCGCCTGTGCAGTCACAGGCGTGTTGCCTATTTGGACATTGTCATCGCCAAACGACGTTCTTTGCGCCGCAGGTCGCCGCACCGGTGTGCAACACCTGCGTCCCGCAAACCGTGCACTTCGCGCCGCAGGTCGCCTATCGGCCGCTGATGACGACCACGCCGGTAATGGCGTTTCGGCCGGTGACGTCGGCTAATCCCTGCTGTCCCACGACAGTAATGCAGCCCACGACAGCCTTCATGCAGCGGACGACGATGATGCCGTACACGAGCTTCCGGCCCGTTGTGCAAACCAGCCAATTTGCTCCCGCTCCCATGATCGCTCAACCCGCATGTCCTTCCGGCGCGTGCGGCGCAACGACAACTTATTACCAGCCCGCTGCGCCCGTGATGAGCACGCCGGCGCCTGCGTTGACGACGCCTGGCTGTTGCGGCGCAACTTCGACTCACGCACCGGCCACCTTCGCTCCCGCGGTGTCCAGCTATCGGCCGGCCGCTGGGACCTTGAGCAACGCTCCTCAGTTTGTTCCATCGAACCCCGCCGCGCGTACTGCGAGTATCCCCGCTGAGCCAGCGGTCGAAACCACCAGGACGCTGAAGCCAATTCCGGATCTCGACCGCGAGCCGGCACTAAAGAACAACGCGGCGCCGCTGTTGTGGGATCCACAGAACAAGACGACATCGATGCCAAACGCTTTGCCATATGTGCCGGTCGTTCGCAAGGAATCCACCGTCACGACGAGCTCTCGCGGGGCGTCGTCCTCGGTGCTCGACGACAGCGGCTGGGAAGCGGCGCGATAAAGACTCTCCACTTCGCTTGACCCACGCCGACCGCCGGTTCACAAGAGCCGGCGGTTTTTTTGCGCATGACGTAGTAAATCCGTACCCTGGCCGCAGCGCGGTCGCAGGTTTAAACTGGATCGACAAGCTCATAGCCCATGGCCGCCAATCTCACGCCGCAGTATCTGAAAGCCGAAGAGCAGTATCGGCGCGGCAGACGACGGCCGACGAGCTGCATTGGCTTGAGGCAATGCTGCGCGAGATGCCGAAGCACAAGAGCTCCGAGAAGCTGCAATCGGAGCTTAAGCAGAAGATCAGTCGCGCAAAGAAGGAGGTTGAGGCTGAGCGAAAGGCGCCCAAGGCCGCTCACGGCATTCGTATCCCGCGCCAGGGTGCCGGTACCGCCATCCTTTTAGGCAGCCCCAACGCCGGTAAAAGTCAGTTGTTGGCTGCCCTTACTCGCGCCCACCCGGAAGTAGCTCCGTTTCCGTTTACTACACGCCAGCCGCTGCCGGGCATGATGCCTTGGGAAGACGTCATGGTGCAGTTGATTGACACACCGCCGATCACCAAGGATTTTCTCGAGCCGTACCTGTTGGGCATGATCCGCTCGGCCGACGTCGCCGTGCTGCTCGCTGATGTGGGCAGCGATGACGGCATCGAGCAGCTTCAGGAGATTCTCGACCGGCTCAACGAGACCAAGACGCGGCTTGCTCGGACGTCGCATCTCGACGAGGGCGATATCGGCCTGTCGTACACTCAGACGCTATTGGCGCCGAATAAGATTGACATGCCCGGCGCGAGCGATCGATTGGACCTGATGCGTGAGCTTTGCCCGCTCGATTTCCCACATTTCCCCATTTCGGCTCAGCATGGCCAGGGCCTCGAGGAGCTCAAGAAGGCGATTTACGGCTCGCTCGACGTGGTCCGCGTTTACACCAAACAGCCGACGCACAAGCAGGCCGATTTTGATCGGCCGTTCACGCTCCGCCGCGGCGGCACGGTGCACGACGTGGCCGAACTCGTGCACAAGGACATCGCGGCTCAACTGAAGCATGCCCGCGTATGGGGTTCCGGCGTGCACGACGGCACAGTGGTCAAAGGAGACCATGTCGTCCATGATAAGGACATCGTGGAGTTGCATGCCTAGCGTGCCTGAGTCGGAACCCTGAATTTCAAAGCCGGTGGAATGACCAACGCCGAAATCGCCGTCGCGTTCGACCAGGTTGCCGACCTGTTGGAGTTCCAGGGAGCCAATCCGTTTCGAGTACGCGCCTATCGCAATGGGGCAAACACCATCCGCGGGTTGCCTGAATCTCTCGAACGCGTAGCCAACGATCCCGATCGCAAGCTCACCGAGTTTCAAGGCATCGGAAAGGACCTGGCCGCTGGTATCAACGCACTGATTGTCGCCGGCCGATTGCCGCTGCTCGAGGAACTGCGAAGCGCAAATCCCGCACACCGCGTTGCAGATGTTGCGCATTCCGGGTTTGGGCCCGAAGCGCGCCGCGACTCTGTTCAACGAGCTGAAGATCACGACGCTTGACCAGCTTCGCGCGTCGTGTGAATCCGGCGAGGTGCGCAAGCTCAAAGGGTTCGGACCAAAAATACAGGAAACCATCATGGCGGGCCTCACGTTTGCCAGCTCGCCCGAGATCGTGCGGTTGTATTGGGCCGAAGCCGACGCGTTTGCGCAAAGTCTACGTAATCATCTCCTCACCTGCCCCAGTATCAAGCAGCTTGAGATTGCCGGCAGCTACCGTCGCGGCAAAGAAACTGTCGGCGACCTTGACATCCTCGTCGAATCCGACAATCCGTCCGAAGTCGTGGACCGGCTCGCGGCGCTATGCGGCAATCGAACAAATGATTGGTCGCGGCGAAACAAAGATGTCGGTCCGGCATGGCCGGACTCGCTTCAAGTGGATCTTCGCATCGTGCCCGCGGAATCGTTTGGCGCGGCCCTTCAATACTTCACCGGCTCGAAAGAGCACAACGTGATCCTCCGTGGTCTCGCCAAAGACCGCGGTCTGAAGGTTAACGAGTACGGTGTTTTTCGCATAAGGGCGATGATGAGCAGACCGGCCCGAATGCCGGAGTCTATATCGCCGGTCGCACCGAAGCCGATGTCTATGCCGCGCTCGATCTCCCGCTGTTTCCGCCCGAGCTGCGCGAAGCACGCCGGGAATTTGAATTAGCTCGCCAGGGCAAGCTCCCCAACACTCATCGAGCTAGCCGACATCCAAGGCGACCTCCACATGCACACCGTCGCCACCGACGGTAAGAACACGTTGGCCGAAATGGTCGCGGCGGCGCAAGCTCGCGGCCTGAAGTACATTGCCATCACCGACCACTCCAAGCGCGTCAGTATGGCCAACGGACTGGACGCCGCTCGCTTGCGCCAGCAATGGGCCGAGATCGACCGAATAAATTCAACTTTGAATGGCTTCCGCGTTCTCAAAGGAATTGAAGTCGATATTTTGGAGCAAGGCGGCCTCGACCTTGCCGACGACGTGCTCCGCGACGCCGATTGGGTCATGGCCAGCGTCCACTATGGGCAGAACCAGCCGCGCGAACAGATCACACGCCGCATCGTCGATGCACTCGCGAACTCCAACGTGTCACAGCCATTTCACATCCGACCGGCCGCCTGATCAACCGCCGCAAGTCGTACGAGGTCGATCTGGAAGCGGTTTACGAGGCGGCCGTAAAGCACGGAAAGTTCCTGGAGCTCAACGCAAATCCCAAGCGTCTCGATCTGGACGACGTAAACTGCGCGGCGGCCAAGCGGCACGGTATTCCGATCGTCATTTCCACCGACTCGCACAGCATCGGCAATCTGGACATGATGCGCTATGGTATCCTGCAGGCCCGCCGCGCCGGCCTGACCAAAAGCGACGTCGTGAATACACGGCCGTGGAAAGAGGTTAAGCTGATGATGGGGAAAAAGTAATGCCCCTCATTGAGCTGACCGATATCCGCAAAGTTTACTCCCTTGGCGAGACCGACGTCGTCGCACTCGACAGCGTTTCGCTCAATATCGAGAAAGGCGACTACGTTGCGCTCATGGGCCCTTCGGGTTCCGGAAAGTCCACGCTCATGAACACGCTGGGTTGCCTCGACCGCCCCGACTCCGGCAGCTACCTGCTCGACGGTCAGGAAGTCGTCGATATGTCGCGCGACGAACGCGCACGCCTGCGCAACCACAAAATCGGATTCGTATTTCAAAACTTCAACCTGCTCGCCCGCACGTCGGCCCTGGAAAACGTCGAGCTGCCGCTGATGTACCGCGGATCATTCAATGCTCGTGAGCGAAAGGAGCGCGCCCGCGCGCTGTTGGCGCGAGTCGGTTTGGCCGACCGCATGGACCATCATCCCGGCCAGCTTTCCGGTGGACAGCAACAGCGCGTGGCCATCGCTCGGGCCCTGGCCAACGAGCCCGCGATCCTTTTGGCCGACGAACCCACCGGCAACCTGGACTCGCGCACCAGCCGGGAAGTTATTGAGCTTTTCGCCGAACTCAACCAGCGGGAACACATCACGGTAATCCTCGTTACGCACGAGCAGGACGTGGGCCGAAATGCCCGGCGAACGCTGGTATTGCGCGATGGTTTGGTGGTCGTCGATACGACCGACTTCGATCTCGCCATTGCCGGCCTGCACCCGGCAGAAGCGCCATCGCATTAGCCGCATCTCTCCGACCGGTATCGGGTTGCATCCAAGCGTGTTCGGTGGCCAGCGAACTTCCCTTGAGAAGCACCGCTCCTTGTTTCTGGCCGTGGCCGAAACATCTCGGCCGCCGAAGATGTAGAATGAGTAGCTACAAAAAGTGTTTGTTTCAAACGCCGGTTGAAACCTGTGAAACGCCTGATTCTTTGGATTTTGGTCATTATTGTCGTCGTAGGTGGCGGCGCCGCCGCATTTAGCCGACTTCCCAACGGCTGGGGGCGATCGACCGCCGATGCCTATCGGCAGGTTCCGGTCACACGCGGCGACATCACGGCTGTCGTGAACTCGACCGGCACCGTCCAACCCGTGCTCAGCGTGCAGGTCGGCGCAATCGTTTCGGGTCCGATTAAATTGACCAAGGTCGATTTCAATTCTCGCGTGAAGAAGGACGACGTCCTGGCCGAGATCGACCCGCGCACTTTCGAAGCTCAGGTGGCGCGCGACACGGCATCGCTGGCTAATCGCGAAGCCGAACGCGAGCGAGTTTCTGCACTCTTGAATCAGGCGAAGAACAACGAGCGCCGCGCGACCAATCTGCGAAAAACCAAGTCGTCCTATATCTCTGAGACCGAGCTCGATCAGGTCATCGCCGAGCGCAAGGCGACTTGAAGCTCAGCTTAAGCTAGCCAATGCCCAAGTGCAGGAAGCTACGGCGGCGCTCAGCCTATCGAAGGCCAACGAAACCTACCGAATCGTGCGCTCGCCAGTGGATGGCATTGTGATTGATCGCAAAGTCGATCCCGGTCAGACCGTCGCCGCGACGTTCCAGACGCCGGTGATGTTCATCATCGCGCCGGAGCTGGACGAACGAGTGTTCGTCCATGCGTCGGTGGACGAGGCCGACATCGGCATGATCCGTGGCGCGAAAGACCGAGACCAGCCGGTGTCGTTCACGGTCGATGCCTACCCGGATGACCTGTTCGAGGGCAAGATCCACCAGGTGCGGCTCAACTCGACGACGGTGCAAAACGTCGTGACTTATACCGTGATCGTCGAGGCGGCCAACCGCGAGCTCAAGCTGCTGCCGGGCATGACGGCGACATTGTCGTTCCACATCGACACGCATGCCAACGTGTTGCGGATTCCCAATGAGGCGTTGCGCTTCTATCCGCTGCCTGACCAGGTGCACGAAGACTTCCGACCGTTGCTCGAGGGGCAGTTGGTCGAGCGCGAAAAGAGCCCCACCGGCTTCGATCAGCGCAGTGCCAAGGAAAAGATTAAAGCTTCGCGATCTCGCAGCAAGCGCCATGTCTGGATCCTCGACGGTGAAAAACTCGCGGCGATCGAAGTGACTACCGGCATCAGCGATCACGAGCAAACCGAGCTAATCTCCGGCGATCTGAAAGACGGTCAAAAGCTTGTTAGCGGCGTCCGCCCGCCCGAATTCCAGCAGTAGCATACACCTGCCGCACGCCAATGAACCTGTGGCTAACGCTTCGCGTCGCCTTCCGCGCACTCGGGAAAAACAAAATGCGCGCAGGGCTTACGGTGCTGGGGATCGTGATTGGCATTGCCGCCGTGATCGCCATGGTGTCCCTTGGCCAAAGTGCCGGCGCTATGATCCAGGAGCAGTTCCACAGCCTTGGCACCAACGTGCTCATCGTTTTCCCCGGCAGCCGGCAGGAAGGGGGCGTCCGCCGTGGCGCGGGCACCTCCACCACGCTGACTCCGGAAGATTGCGACGCGATCAACAACGAATGCGAATCGGTCGTCGCAGCGTCGCCCATTGTCGGCGGCACCGGGCAGATCGTTTATGGGAACTCCAATTGGGCGCCAAACGAAATTCTCGGCGTCAACGAACGCTATCTCACCACTCGCAATTGGGCGCTCGCCCGCGGCAGCTTCTTCACACAGCGCGAAATCACGTCGGCGGCCAAGGTCTGTGTGATCGGGCATACGATCGTGGAAAAGCTGTTTCAGACGACCGACCCGATCGGTCGCACGATTCGCCTCAAAAAGATTCCGTTCGTGGTGATCGGCGTGCTCGAGCGCAAAGGCGCGAACATCGTTGGCCAGGACCAGGACAACATTCTTTTCGCGCCGTTTACTACGATCCGAAAACGCATCAACGGGTCCAGCTTCGACAACGTGGACTTCATCGTGGCCTCGGCACGCAGTCCCAGCCTGATGTCCGAGGCGCGCTTTGAAATTCAGAACCTGCTCCACGAGCGGCATCGAATCAAACCCGGACAGCCGAACGATTTTTCGGTCGGCGACAGCGCCGAGATTTCGCGGATTCTGGGGATCATCACGGGTGTGATCACTGCCCTTTTGGCCGCCATCGCCAGCGTTTCGCTGTTGGTCGGCGGCGTGGGCATCATGAACATCATGCTGGTCAGCGTGACCGAGCGAACGCGCGAGATCGGCATCCGAATGGCCGTGGGCGCACGCGGCGGGGACATCTTGCGGCAGTTCTTGATCGAGGCGGTGCTTTTATCGGCGCTGGGCGGAGCAGTCGGCGTAGCGCTTGGCCTCGGCGCATCGGCCGGCCTGATCGCGGTGATCAACTCGCTCGTCGCCACGAAGTGGCCGGTGATGATTTCGATCGAGGCGGTGATCGCCGCGATGCTCGTGGCCAGCACCGTGGGAATCTTCTTCGGTTGGTACCCAGCCAGAAAAGCCAGCCGGTTGGACCCGATCCATGCATTGCGGTATGAGTGAGTGGTTCTAACGACGATTACTATGCTCCCGCCGCGACGAACATGCCGTCGGTCAGGCCGTCGAGCGAAGCGAAAAAATCGTCGAGCGCGGTGGCGGTCAGATTCGGACCGGCCATTTCCACTTCAAAGACGGTCGGCTCGTTCTTCTTGCCGTGGCTAGGCACGACGATGAGATCCGAGTCGCCATCGTTGTCCACGTCGGCAGCAGCGACGCGGAGCGTGTCGCCGCCGTTTATGCCGAATGGGTCGAAGCTCAATAGCGCCGGCGCCAAAGGGTTCGTACCGTCGAACACGCGCACCAGGCGCTGGCCGCCGGAGCCGCCGCTGGCGATGATATCCGCGCGGCCATCGCCATTCAGGTCGCCGACCGCAAGGATACAGCCCGTGGTGGAAATTGGTGGCGAAGGCCATGAACGAGTGGATCGCCGGTCCGTTGAGATTTGTGCCGTCGAACACGCGGACCTGTGGCTGTCGGCCCTTGCCGGGCGCGGTCACGATGTCGGGCACACTATCGCCGTTGATATCGCCGACGGCGACGCGCACTCCGCCGTTGAAGAAGGTGTCGTACGCCGTGAATTGTGTGACGAGCGAACCGTCGAGGCCGCTGAAGACTTTCACGACTGGCGGGCCGCCACCATTGTCGGGGCCGGTGACGATGTCGGTGAGGCCGTCCTGGTTGATATCGCCCGCGGCAACCCAGACGCCGGCACGCGAGCCTTTTCCGTAGGCCATGAAGCTGCCAAGCGGGCCAGCAAAGGGAAGGCCGGTGACGCCGTTAAAGACACGGACCTCCGGCGCACCGCTCGGTCCAGCGGCGGTGATGATGTCAGGCAGGCCGTCGCAGTTCATGTCGCCTACAGCCACACGGACGCCGCCGCGGAAGTTTTCGCCAAAGGGGGCGAAAGTGTGTTTCAGGGCGCCGGATTCAGCATCGAAGACACGGACGATGCCGGGATTGCCGTTGTCGGGCGCGATGACAATGATCCCAACGTGGTTGAGCTTCTCAAAACCGTCGAAGGCGACGTCTTCGCGATTGCCGAAAGTCCAGGTGGCGTTGCCCGCACCGTCGGCCACAAGCAGCGGATCGGTAACGCCGGTGAAATCAACGAACAACGCATCGCCGGGGAGCTGGTCTGGGTTCATCGGGCAATCGGGATCGTTGCCGTGCAGCTCGAAGGAAGTGTCGGCACTGGGTATGAGATGGACCTCGTCGGGGGCGTACTGGTTACTCAGGTTGAGCGTGACATGGGCGAGGTTGTTATACGTGAGCGAGCCGCCGGAGCCGAAGAAGCTGTCGCTCGCGTCGGCGCCGATTTCGGTTGGAGTCACATGGATGATGTCGCGAATCATCGTGCTCAGATCGTCAAAATCCTCAAGGTGGAGCGTATTCGCGCCGCTCTGGCCATCGATCGTTATCTGACTGAGGACGTTGTCTACGGTGCCGCCGGCGGTGTCGCCATTGGAGTCGATCGCGATGTTGTCGTCGCCCGCACCGGCGTTGATGGTGACCGGAGTGGTCGAAGCGGTACTTTGGACGTTGATCGTATTGTTGCCCGAGGCGCCGTTGACTGTGAGGGATTCGATCGTGGCGTAGGTAATCGCTGCCGCGCCATCTCGATTAACCGTGGTGGCGGTGATGAGGTACGTGCGACCGTTGGCGCTGCCGTCGTCGTTGATGTTCAAGGCGTCGCCCGGAGTGGGCGAGGCAGGGGCGTTGCCGTTGACCGTGAGCGGGCTTTCGATATCGTCGAGCGAATTGAAAAGATTGCCGACGTTGATGGTGTCGTCGTCGTCCCCGCCGTTGACGGTGACGGGCGTCAACGAAAATGTGCTGCGAACGTTGACGGTGTCGCTGCCTGCGGCGGCATTGACGGTGAGCGATTCGACGCCGTCATAAGAAACGGTTTCACCGCCGAGGGTGACCTGCGTGCTTGTGACGGCGATCGCATTATCACCGGCAGTGGCGTTGACTTCGACGGTGTCAGGTCGCGCCGCCGGTGTCTTCGATATCGACTGTGCCATTGCCTGCACCGGTGAGGTTGACGATGTAGGCGTCGTCGGAGCCGGCGCCATCAAGGTCAGCCAGACCTGTCCAGTTGCTCACAGTGAAAGTGTTGGCGGAAGCGCCGCCGGTGAGGTCGGCTTCTTCGACGCTCGATAGAACGATCGAACTGTCGCCGACGATTGCCAGGCTGGCGTCGCTGAGGTTGAAGCTGACATTGGCCGTGGCCTCGATCTCGTCGGAACTGGAACCGCCTTGGAACGTGAAGGCGCCGCCAGCTACCGGGAGCGCGTAATTGGTGAGCGTCGTTCGGAGTATGTCGAAGCCGTTGCCGGTGCTGACGGTGAGGTTCTGCAAACCGGCGGCCACGGGGGCGGCGTTAACGGTGACGGTATCGCTCGGTGAAGCGCCGTCGTTGGTCCCGGTATCGATGGTCATTGTGGCGACGTTGAAGAATGTGAGCGGAACAATGCCCACACTGTCGCTGGAACCAGTGATCTGGTTTTGACCGACGGCCGCACTGACAAAGGACAACGAGTCGTCGCTGAGCGGCGTGCGGAGCGTGAAATTGCCGACGTCCTGGACCGTGACGAGACTGGTTGCCTCGAACTCCTGGAAGCTAATCGTGGTGCTGCCGATGACGACGGCGCCGCGGAGGTCCGGATTGCCGTCGAGGCCGTTGCCGGTGTTGGTTCCCGGCGTGTAGGTTCCGCTGGCGGCGTTTTTGCCTTTGACGATCAATTCATCGACACCGTTCATACCGCGGACGGTCATAGCGAAACCAAGGTCCCCGTCGAGGATGATCCGATCGTTCAAGTCACCGCCGTCGATGGTAAACGGTCGGTCGAGCGAGAGTGTGTAGGAATAGGTGGTTGATGCGCCGGCGGACCCGGGGACCGCGAGCGCAGTGGCGTAACCTCCGTCACTGAAGGCCTGGACGGAGACGGTGGCGTTGCCGCCGCCGGCGTTGGTGATCGTGATGATGTCGTGGGCGCCGGTCCCGGTGACGTAGTGGAAGGCGGTATTCTGCCCGATCGATGCAGTGTTCAACCACTGGTCGTGTGGAGTGCGCTGTGCGGCCGGAGCGGGGGGCGAAACGGCCTGCAGGTCGTCGTTGTTCATCGTGTTGTTATTCCCGCGGACCTGGGGATATCGCGAGAAGAAGTTGTATCCGTTAGCACCCAAGTAGGACATGATCTCGGACGTGGGGATGAGCGGCGAGACGGCGCCAGCGGGGGCTTGCGTCAGGCTGTGTTGCAGTCCGAACAAATGGCCGGCTTCGTGAGCGATCAGGTTTCCCCAGAAGGCATCGTTTGCGACGTTGGCAAGCGCGCCCGGTCCGAGATAACCAATGGCGGTATTGTCGCTGTTGTTGTTGCTAGGCATGTCGATGACGCTGGCGTAACCACCGAACACGCTGCTTGGGTCGAAATCGCCGCCATCCGCGACAGGACGGTGCACAACCATCGCGCCGAGTAGCACGTACGCGTCGTTGTTTTTGACGACACCGGCCTCATTGGCCCCCATTG
This sequence comes from Pirellulales bacterium, assembly GCA_963829655.1. GTDB lineage: Bacteria > Planctomycetota > Planctomycetia > Pirellulales > JALHPA01 > JBBDYH01. The sequence goes on along the minus strand of CAWHJG010000002.1, from coordinate 202,789 downwards.
TGGAGGAGATGTCATCCAGATCGTTGGCGCCTGCGACCATGCGGCCATTCACGTTGACCGGAGTTGCGGTCAGCTCGATGACGTCGATGTCGAAGGGTTCATAGAAGCGGCGGACGAACGTCATGATGTCGGCGCGAAGCTGAGTCAGACCGCCCGGGTAAGCGCCGGAGTCGGCGGCGTAGCGATCGACGAAGGAAACGAGGTTGAACGTGTCGGCATTGTCCATGTCGTTGGCCGCCCCATTGCGGCGCAATATCCCAGTCGCCATTTGTGTCCCCATCCATGTCGGGGCCAGACACAGCGGGATCACCGGCGACGCCGGAGGTGGCTGTTTTCAGAGTGCCAATTGTCCCGGTGAGTCCCGCATCGGGGAAATTGTCGCCGAAATCGACAAACAGCGTTGAAGTGAGGAGACGGCGTTGTTCGAGCGACTCGTAGAACAAGCGGCGCGAGTGGCGGAGGGGGGGGCGGCGATTTGAGCTGCTGCGTTTACGTAGTGCGATCCGGGCCGGTCGTTTCGGCGTCATGACGAATGTCCTTCCAAGGAATGCGATTGCGATCGAAATCGTCCGCAAAGTGGCAAAGCGCATCCAGTGCGCCACAAAGGAGAGGTGCCAGCTAAGTGCCGGCGAATGGCCCGATTGTGTGCAGATGGGGCGAGCTTGCAGTTCCCGGCGCCATCGGCGATTGCGGATCGTTGCTGTGAGATAACAGCAAGGAGATTGAGAGTCAAGTAGGTGATGCGGTTTTTATGCGTCGGCGGCGGGAGCGGCGTCGCGAAGAACTGACGTGTTTTGCGGAGCAAAACGACAGCAGGCGGCGTCTACCGAATCATCTCTAGGACATGTTCGATCACGCTCGTAATCGAAACTGACGCAAAGGCGGTGCGTTCCTTAACAAAGCGAGAGACCAACAGATCGATCTTCCACAGATGGACGCGGGTTGTTTCGGCGCCCTTTGTGAATGTGAGCACCTGCGAGTCGGTGCAAAACGCGAAACCCTCGCCGCGCTCGTGAAGCTCACGCAGGAACTGTTCAGCGAGCTCCCTGGGAGTGGAAGTAGTTTGGGTTGTCTCTGTCATCGATGGAAGCCTACATGAAAAAACCGTACGCAGGACCGCCATCCTGCGCACGGTAGTAATCGCGATCGCTGACCCAGTGGGGGGCAGTGCGAGAAATATAGGTCATTTTTGGGGGATATCGTGCGCCTCACAATTGAATTACGCGTCTTTTCGAGGGGGCAGTCCGCTCGATTGATCTCCAATCGCTGTTGTATTTACGCAACGGTGTAAAGACATCTATTGGCGCAGCGAGCATTGGATTCAATCTGCCGCCAACCTTTTCAAATCGAGCTGATGATTTTACGTGCTGTTGTTTAAAGGCAACATCGATGCTGTTCGGGATCCGATTGCAATCCAGGATTCTGTTGCAATTCGATTTGACGAAGCGGTCATCGTACCCCATGTTTCCAACTGTAAGGTTGCAGACACCTTTCGCCGACGACGCGACGTTGTCGGTCACTCACCAAGAACTCACGTTCGGACACAATTTGCCATGCACCGCTAAACGCGGTCGCGGCACGGAGACAAGCAATGCGTAAGTCAGCCACTGGTGCCACGTTGAAATGGGCCGTAGCCGCGCTATTCGCGGTCGGAGTTGTTGGTTTGGTTCCGACAGCCCAGGCGATCGACCTGCCGGTCGGTGTAAAGAAGATCGAAGAGGATTGGGAACTGGTGGTGATTGAGCCGCATACGGACACAGTGGGTCCGCAGGTATCGTGTGTGATCTCTCCGGTCAATCACATCGATGGCACTTACGGCAACCTCGAGTTGAACTATGGCTCACTGCCCGACTTCATGGAAGGCGGATTGCAGTTGCAGGCTTGGAGTGGCGAGGAATGGCTAAGCGTTCGGGATCACGCCGGCACCACACTGCAGAATGAAGGCGAAACTGTGACCTGGACGACGCGAATGTGGCTTCAGGGGGGAAAAGTTCACTTCAAAGTGGCGGACGGCAATGGCACATCATGGGGAAATTTTGGCGATAGTGTTGATAACATCAAGCTCTCGCTGAACACAACCCTGTTGAGCCTCGACGGCTACAATCCCAGCGTGTCGGTAGCGCATTCGGGAGTTGGGTTTGGAGGTCAGCGCGTGCAAAGTCTGAAGATCAAGCGAGTTCGTTACTACGACATTTTTGGCAATCTCCTCTTGGAAGATGAGACGGAACGCGAAGTCGATCACTAGGATAACGCCGGTCCGCCGGGAGCCTGGCAGTAATTCGCGTTGATGCCATGTCCTCGGCGGTTTTCGAATCGAATCACAATCCACCTCGAACATTGAGACCTCGGTTATGAACTGCCGTAGATTTAGGTTACACAAGAGTCGTCGCCGCGGAAACATCCTGGTGCTGACGGCATTTTTTATGGTCGCAATGGTCGCCTTCATTGCGATGGGCGTGGATATTGGCTTTTTGCAGAACGCCAAAACTGAGCTGCAAAAGTCGGCTGACGCGGCGTGCATCGCCGCGGCATGGGAACTGATTGACGACAATTCGTTGACCACGACCAGCATCAACCTGGTTGACGACATTACGCAGGCACGTGTCAAAGCGGTGGAATATGCGGCCGCCAACACCGTTTGCGCGTCGCCACCGGTGGTCGATCCGAACTCCGCCAATGCGGTGGATGGGGACGTGGTGGTTGGTTACCTGTCGAATCCGTCGGACCCCAGTTGCACGTTTGATACGACGGATCCAACGAAGTACAACGCGGTTCGAGTGCGCGTGCGGCGAGTCAGCGCCCAGAACGGCGAAGTGCCAATGTTCTTTGGGAAGGCGCTGGGGTTTGATAGCATGGCCACCGAAGCGACGGCCACGGCGGCTCTCTTGAAAAACTTGAATGGGTTCAAAAAGCCCAGCAACGGTGAAACGATCGACATCCTGCCGTTTGCGCTCGACGTCGCCACTTGGCAGAATATGCTTTCCGGGGGCGGCACCGACACCTATCGTTGGAACACATCGACCAACACGGTGCAGAGCGGCGGCGATCAAATTCGCGAGGTGAATCTATTTCCGCAAGGAACCGGCTCGCCGGGTAACCGCGGAACGGTCGATATTGGCAGCAGCAACAACAGCACGGCTGACCTATGCCGCCAAATCCGGTACGGCATCAATGCCGCCGATTTCGACGCTCTCGGGAAACCGCTGGAATTTGATGGCAACGGCAAGCTGACCCTCAACGGCGATACCGGGATTAGCGCCGGCACCAAGGACGATTTAGCCGCGATCGTTGGACAGACCAGAATCATTCCGATCTTCGAGAGCGTTTCGGGAAATGGCAACAACGCCATGTACACGATCGTGCAATGGGCGGGCGTGCGAATCCTCGACGTGAAGCTGACCGGCTCGATGAGCAGCAAGAAGCTAATTGTTCAGCCGGCGCACGTCTTCTCGAAGTGGGCCAAGCCGACAGCGGAAGAGAACACGAGTTGGTATGTGTACTCGCCGGCCTGGATTGTGCGATAACGAAGAAATGGCACTCCGTCGCCAAACGACAAGCGAATTCACGACACAAGCCCGCCGTTCCGGCGGGCTTGTTCTCTTCTTGGGCCGAGTAAGAGATTGATGATTATCGCAGTTGAAGGCGAGGCGGGCGCCGCGACATGCGATCGCTTAGGTGCGGCAATCGCTTCTCACTTTGCTCTCGCGCCGAGAGAGAGGGCGGTTCCCGCGGTGGCGGGATTTCTTCGGCGTCTACGTCCGGGAGGGGGACGACTTCCGGGAGGCGGTAGGCGTCGGCGGGAGGAACAGGCGGCCTGTTTGCATTCGGCCCCGGACGCATGGAGTATGGATAGATTGGCTTGTCGAAGTGACGACCGAGAGGGCCGATCGAGCGATAACGCTCTTCCCAGAACCGCACACCGCGCGATTCAAGAATTGTGCCGGTTTCGAGTTCGAGATTGGCCAGCTCGGTGTTGTAGAGGACAAGGGCCTGGTTCTCGCCGCTGACGGCATTGCCCCAGTCGGTGATCGCCTGGAGCACGTTGATTAAGAGCGCGTCTCTCAATCCTTCGCGGTAACGTCCGAGCTGTGCTTCAACGTTGGTGAACGCAGCGGTGCGCACGCGGCTGAACGCGGCGTATTGCTCGTAATACTGGGCCATGCCGCGATAGCTGGTGGCGAGGTCGTTGATTGCCGCGTGCAGCCCCTGATCGAGGTTTGCGCGGTCGCGGACGAGGAGTAGTTCGTTTTGCCGCAAGATCGCGCGCTCGCGCCGCAACCCAAGCGGCACCGAGAAATTTACGCCCAGCTCCCAATCAGCAAATTCGCCGTTGTCGTCCAGTCGGGTGCCGTCGGGGGTGCGGCCGACGAGGCCGTTCCAGCGGTAGAGCGCGACGCCGTCGAGCCGGGGGAGTGCGTTGTTGCGCAAGGATCAGCTCTTGTTGGTCTGCCTCAAGGATGAGTTTCAGCTCGATCAGCTCCGGGCGGTACTCTTCGGCAAGCGCGACGATCTTGCGCCAGTCGGTGGGAAGCCGGCGCGTGGACGGAGGCGTGCTGGGGACCAGGCGGCGCAGATCCGACGGCGACACGCCCATGATGTTGCGAAGCGCGGCCTCGCGGGTGAGGCGGTTGGCTTCGGCCGCGATCAGGTTGGCACGGAATCCTTCGTAGCTGACGCGAGCTTGCGACGGTTCGATCACATTTGCCTGTCCGATCTCGAAACGTGCGTCAGCCAGTCCGAGCGACTCCCGACCTTGCGCCACTTGTTGTTCGTGCGCCCAGACATCGACTTGCGCGAACGAGAGCTGCCAGTATGCTTCGATCGTGCCGCGGACTAGCTCCTGGACCTGCGCTTTGAGTTGGAAGAAGGACCGCTCGGTATCGAGCCGAGCGACGAGGATTGGCGCCAGGTTGGCGGGGCGCCGGCGCCTTGCAGGAACGGCTGGGTGAAGCTGAGGGCGGTGTTGTTGGCGGTTTGAGGGTTAAGCGGCAGAATCGCGCCGCGGACGTTCTGTTGATTCACGTTCACATCGACCGCGGCGGTGCCGCCGGTGATGAACTTCTTCTGGACGGTTGTCGCCGAATTGAATCCATTGGTTGGGTTGGCGCGGATATCGACCGGCGACGGCAACACGAATGGATTCTCAAACACGCCCTGCGGCCGCTCGCTTTTGAAAAATGTGTTGCGGCTGTTGACCGTGGGATCGAAGACAGCGCGGTTTTGGTCGATCAACGTGTTTTGAATCGCCGGTTCATAGATTGTCGCTCCGCTGGCAACTGCCGTCGTGCCGGCGAGGATGCGAATGACTTCGCTATTGGCAAGCGCGGTGCGGATGGCTTCGTCGAGCGAGATTTCCCAAATTGCGGATTGCGGAAGCTGGGCGGAGACGGTGGGTGGCGCCGGAACGTCTGGAAGCGGCGCTTGGCGAAAGGCGGACGGATGTCGGACTTCGATCCGGCGCTGCTCGGGAAGAATCAGCCGGCGCGCTTCCTGGCCATGCGCCGCGGTGAGGGCGAGGAGGATGGCGGCCGCAAGCCAGGTGTAGAGGCGAGGGAATCTCAAGCGCGGAAAGTTTTCGCGGTGTGGGTCGATCGCGAGTGCGCAGTGGGAGCATGCGCGCAGTTAAACACTTCCTGATCTATCGACGACATGCGTGATATCACGTAAGCCGCGAAGACGGGTTAGAAAGAGTCTGCCTAGGCTGCGATGTCGGCAGAGTCTGCCGGTGCTAGCAGTTGGTCCGCACGCGCAAACTGAAATCACCAGTTCAAATCTTGTGGCTTAAGCAACTGTCCATCGGAGCGGTGGCCGAGCTGCTTAAGGACCTGTGGCGAGATCGCGTCGTGCAGGAGGCGAATCGTGCCGTCTCCAAAGGTAAACACCACGACGCCACCGGCGTGCTGACTGCCAAAACCACCGACGTAGAGCAATGGTTGCACGGGGGGCTTTGCTGCGGCATCTTCCGGCTTTGCAGCAGGCGCTTCCGGCGCGGCACGCGCTATATCAGGCGGGACCTGATTGGGCGCCGCGGTGGCATCCGCCGCACGTGCTTCGAGTGCATTATTGACATCAACCGGTTGCTCTTCGAACATCATTCGATCCGAATCATCGGGCCGCGGCACAACGAGCGGCAGGAGTTTCGACTTTGCCTCCGGGCCCGTGTCGTTGAGCGCCGCACCGGTGTTGCGCAGGGTCGCGCGCGTGCCGCTAAGCCAACCGAAGTCGGGGATGCCTTCCTCATACACCTTTTCACCGATGAAGATCGTGTACTTTGCGCCGTCGCTTATGTCGCGCATGCGCAGGCGGCTATTGAGATAAAACACGCCATTGTTGTTCGCATCGATCGGCACTTCGGCGTCGTGGTGGCAGCCTGCATAACTGCTGGGCGGCGTGAGTTTGTATTCGGGTGAGTCCGAGGGACAGAGTAAGCCGGGAATGCCGACGGCGCGGACGCCCGCGTTCTTTGGATCGTAGGCGCCGGCGTCCTGATCGAGGTGGCGGTAGGCGACGCGCTCATCCATGAAAGGCAACAGGTGGGCGATCCAACTCAGATGTTGGCCCACCTCGCGGTTTTCGATTGGCCCGTTGGGGTTCGTGACGCCCGGGGGCAACATCTCATGCGCCGACTCGTAACCGTGCAGGGCCATGCTGAGCTGCATTTGATTGTTGACGCAAGCCGAGCGCTGCGCGGTGGCTCGGGCGGCATTGATGGCGGGCAACAGCAGTGACACCAGGATGCCGATGATCGCGATAACGACCAACAGCTCGACGAGCGTGAATGCGTTTGTACGGTGTCTCATGACGATTCCTCCTCGGCCGGCAGCTCGATTGTGACTTGTTTTGAAATGCGAACGATGATTTCGTCTCCCGCTTTCAGCTCGACCAGCGCTTCGACGGCGCGATGGTTTGGCTGATCGGCCGACTGCTCCACCTTGGTCGTTATTACGGCCGAATAGCGACCGCCCAGCTCGCCGGCCGGAATTGTCCATTGATCGCCCGCGTGGTTCTTATCTATCGCAAATTCCGAGGCGGTGCGATCGAGGCCGGACTGTGCGAGCCAACGGGTTTGCGCACGGTCTTCCCAGAGCTGCAAATGATCGTGCATCGAATTTCCCGCGACGAGCCAACCCGTGACAAACACAGTGGTGAGCGCCAGGAAGACGAGCACAAGAATCAACGCTACGCCGCGGCGTGCGGAATGAAGGCGCGAACGATGGGGAGCGGGGATGCGGTGAATCATTGACTTTGCGGCTCCTTAGCGGCCGGTGGCGCAAACGTCTTCCAATCGCGGCCGATCATCGCCATTACTTGCCGATTTCGCACTCCGCCGATCACGTCGTTGTCGGAGCGGCGCTGGATGGCGAGCGAGAGCAACTGGGGTTGGTCATCGGCCACTCGTACAGCAAAGGTAACTGCGCCGAGATCAAAGGCGTCGCGGTGAGTTTGTTTATCCCCAGAATACTGCGTTCGAACTAGTTCACCCCCCGCGGTTTGTTCGTAGGCGACGCGGCGATCGTGCGCGTATCGGAGGCGAAGTACGACGCCTTCCGCTTCGTCGGGTTGTTCTCGCAACTCGTCGGCCGTTGCTGCGGAATGAACGTCTTGGCGAAACTGCTCGCCGAACCGGTTGAGCTCGCGGGCCAGCCGAGTTTGGTCCTGATTCTGCGCGATCGATTCGTCCAAACAGGGAGAACAGGCCAGCCAGCCCGTACAGCAGGATTGCCGAGATGCTGATGGCGATGCAAACCTCAATGAGTGTGAAACCGATGGGCGCGGTGCGCAGACATGCGTCTGAAGTGCGGCGATGCTAACACAATTAACGGCTTCATTGGGCGCCTTGCCGATAAGCCCAGGCAACCAAGCGAACGCGACGCGCATCGACTTGGTCGCCATCGGAATAACGAACTTGGACGACGATCCGCTTGGCGCCCGGCTGGTCTTCGGACGATGTAACCGTGGAGGTGAGCGCCTGGTTTCCGAACCTCTCGGCGGCGGACGGAGAGAGCGTTACTTTCGCCGCGGTTTCAGCGGTCAATTCAGCCCAAGGGAGGCTCGTCAACTGTTCCATTACGTTTTCGGCTTCGACCAGAGCGGATTGTCGGCGGTCGATCGCCGATCGGTTGGCGGCGGTCCAGAGCGCTGCCTGAGCGACAAAGACGAAGACCGCCGCCAGAATCGCAGCAGCAGCCGCTACTTCGACTACGGTAAACCCGACCCGCGCTAGTGGTTTGCATTTTGCAATCATCAGATCAATCGCTCGATCAGTTGAACCAGCGGAATGAAATAGCCGACTACGAAGAACATGACCATCAAACCCACGACCAGGATCGCCAGAGGAAAGAGAATCTGCGCCAACGCCCGCAATCGATAGGTGACACGGTGCTCGATGCTATTGGCCATTTCGCCAAGGCCCAGGACGTGTTACCCAATCGATCGGCAGCATGGAGCACACCGGCCTCTGGCTGTCCGATCAGGTTGTTGGTTTGCAGCGAGGCGATCCAATCGCGGCCGGCGTCGGCATCGTCTACAACGCTGCGCCAGCCGCTTTCGCATGCGCGACGATGGGTGAGCGGTGGCGAGCGCGGCAAGGACCTGGTTCAAAGCCTGTTGACGTTCGGCGGACAATGCCAACGCGCGCAGAACTGCCGCCGAATCGAGGCGATCGAACAACCGGCCGACGATCGGCAGCCGGAACGAGACAACTCCGCTGTAGTACAACAGGGCGAGCACCGCCGCCGCGAGAGCGGTCAGACTGAGGACGGCCGCCAACCCGCTATCGGAAAAGAACTCGGACACGTCGCCCATGGCGCGAGTGATGCGAGGCAAGTCCAAAGCAAAGTCTTGATAAATCCGTGACATGGCTGGGTAAATTTTGATCATCTGAAAGCTGATAACGGCAATGGCGAACAGCACAACCAGCAACATGTACATCGTCTGTTCGCCAACCAGTCGGCGAAACCAGATGCGCGACGACTGGCTCGCTGCTGCATCGCGCAGCGATTGGTCGAGCTTACCTGCCGATTCGCCGGCAATTGCGGCCACATAGGCCGAATCGGAGACGACGTTGCCGGAGCGAAAAAGCGCCAACGCGAGCGGATCGCCCATATTTAGCTGCACGGCGAGCGAACGCAGGCCCGGTGAGTGTGCTTCTTCCTCGAACGCGACGACGAGCGGGGCCAACGGCATCTGGCGCTCGACGGCGATTGCGAGCAGGCTGACGAGGGCGTCGCGCCGCGTCTGAACGTGTTGTGAATAAGCCATGCCGGCGATTGCCACGACGGCGATCCAAAACAGGATCCCTGGAACTCCAAACACAAACAGAACCAGTCCACCGAGGACGGCCATCAAGGTCCAAAGGATGATCGAGCGCCAAATCATGCACCCGTCCCGGAAAGTGCGCAGAATCAAACTGATCAGTGGGTAAACTAGCGCGCCGATGACTCCCATCGTGACCAGAGCAACGGCGAGGAACGTGATTGGCCCGGCGACCACGCGCACGAGCCGTGTTTGCAGGTCCAGGCGAGCGGCGAACATTTCGCCGGCTGTCCGCATCGCGGTTGCCAGCGAGCCGACGCTTTCCCCCCAACGGACCACGGGCTTGAGCGTGGGAGGAAACTGTGCAGGTCGCGGAGCGCTCGGAAAACCGCTCGCCTTGGTCAGTACGCCGTGCAAGCTCGCGGGTCTCGCGCGCGAACGGTTCGTCGCGCGAGGCGTCGGCGGCGAGGGCAACGCTTCGGGCAAGGGAATCCCGCGTTCGACGAGAACGGCGACCAGCCGGCTGAATTGCGTCCAGTGGCTCAATCGCCACATCGGGCCGATGAACGGCACCGCAGACACCAGCGCGTTGGTAAACCGAGCGCCGCTGAGCAGTCGCAATAGGACGCATACAATCGCGAACGCGCCGAGTACGGCGCCGACCCAAAGTAGTCCGCCATTGGCGAGCCAGACGAGCAGCTTTGTCGCCAGCGGGAGATCTGCATGAAAATCGAGAAAAGTGTTTTCCAGTTGAGGCACGACCCAGGTGATAACCCCGACCAATATCGCCACCGCCAACAGGAGCACAATCGCGGGGTAGACCAGGGTCGATCGAACGGATCGCCATTGGTCATCGTTTGCCTCGCGGAATTCGGCAAAGTCTTGCAGAGCGTCGCCGAGTGATCCGGTGCGAACGCCGGCCGCGACGAGTGCGAGGAAATAGCGAGGAACGGCGATCCGGCCTTCGCGGAGGATTTCGACCATGGGGCGGCCGCGCTCCAGCTCATTGGCAAGTGCACGCAGGGCGCCGGAGATGGCCGGCGATCGCAGCTCGTCTGCCGTTGCGCAAGCCCGAAGTGAGCGGAACGCCGGCCTGAGCCAGTGCGGCCAATTCCGCGCCGAGCTCCCAGCTTTGGCGATCGGAGAGCCGGTGCTCAAACGGGTTTGACGGCGAGGGCGAGGTGGAGCTCATGGCAGCGCGAAGGACCTCATCATCATGGACCAGGGCCAGAAGAAACTGAGCGCGTATAGCAGGGTAACGGTGCCGCCGATGGTCGCTGTCAGCAAGAGCGGGAGATAAACGGTAAGCCACTCGGCCTGCCGCTTGGCACGACGCTGGTAGTTGACCGCGGCGAAGCGGCAAGCGCAGGCTGAGCTGAGTTTGGTTGTGCGAATTCGCAAGCATCCAATTCAAAAGCGGCGGCACACCGCTGTCGATGCTCGTGTTTTCGGACGGACGATGAGCAGAGGCCGCGTCGACGGCAAGTTTTTCGCCCGCACGGGCCAACGCCACGTCGCCACTGGAGCGGCCGGCAATCGAAAGGCTTTGCGGCAATGGCACACCTTGTTCGATCAGCATTCCAAGCATATCGCTGAAAACGGCCAGGCGGCTGTTGTGCTTGACCGAGCGCAGCGATGGAATCCAAGAGAAAGCGGAGGGAGCGCGCAATACGGCGCAGCGGAGCTTCCCAGACGCCGCCAGCGGTAAATGGCAAACGAGATAACCAGAATCGGGATGATCGGTCCCCAGAGGTGTGCGGTGCTCGCCAGGCTTTGCAGCCAAATAAGAACGGTAGGATGACTGTGCGTCCAGTCCGCCGCTGCCATGACCGGGGCCAGCTTGACGACAAGGAACACGAACAGCGCATACGTAAGCAGGAAGACAAACAACGGGTAGATCATGGCGAGTGAAATCACACGGCGAAGAATCGGACAGCCGGCGAACGGATGTGCCAAGGCTCTCCAGTCCTGCCGCGAGACGGCCGGAGCGGAGGCCGGCTTCGACCACTGCATGGTAGACCGGCGGCAGACTGCCGCGCGGGTCTTGAAGAACGCGCTCGAGACTCTCGCCACGACGCATGCGCGAGGCAAGGTCGTCGCTAATTCGCCCAGCTCTCCGGGGAGGTCGCGACTCAGGTCGTGCACTCCTTCCTCGAGCGGCACCCCGGCGCGAACGAGTGCGATGATCTCATCGTTGAGCGCGATCAGATCGTCGAGCGAAATCGGCGCACTTGAAGAACCTGGCCCCATGGCTCCCCCCTCTGGCTCCGTTGCCCGAACGGGCAGTGACTGGTTCCCCAGACTTGGTTGTACCACGCGGCGCACGGAAGGGAAGAGGCGAGCCGGCGATGGCGGAATTTGCCGGAGAGTAAAACTTCCAATCCGCGTGCTTACGCTGCGGGGCCGAGAACTCGACGGACCTCGGCGGCGCTCGTTGAACCTTGGCTGACGGCGGCCAGGGCGCACTGCCACAGCGAGGTCATGCCATTTTCGCGGGCGATCCGATCGACCGTTTCGGCGTCGTTTTGCTGCAAAATGGCCGCCGCGAGCGGGGACCGATCGAGCGTCATGATCTCGGCAAGCAGCAAGCGGCCGCGATATCCGCTTTGATCGCATTGCTGGCAGCCAACGGCTACTCGCGCTTTCGGCACATCAAAGCCTAGGCGGGCGGTGTCTTCTTTTGACTCCTGTGCACAATCGCACAGCCGCCGAACGAGTCGCTGACAAACGACGCAAAGGACGCCGCTGCGAAGCACGTAAGGCTCGATCCCCATTTCGGACAAGCGACAGATCGCGGCGGCGGCGCTGCCGGCATGAAAGGTGGTGAGAACGAGTTGTCCGGTGAGCGAGGCCTGAAGTGCGATTTCGGCCGTCTCGCGGTCGCGGATTTCGCCGACAAGAATCACTTCGGGATCCTGACGCATCAAGGACCGCAACCCGCCAGCGAATGTGAATCCGGCGCCGGGGTTGATCTGGGACTGAGCGATTCCGTCGATGGGGACCTCCACCGGGTCTTCGAGCGACACGATGTTCCGCCCGCCGCCGCTGGCCGAGACAATTTCGCGCAGGCTGGCGTAAGCGGTGGTTGTCTTTCCGCTACCGGCGGGACCGGCGATGACAATCGCGCCGGACGTTGCGGCGAGTAACTGACGGAGCTGATCACTGACATCGGCTGGAAGTTTCAAGTCGTCCAGTCGCCGCAGTTGCTCATCGACCGCAAACAGCCGGAGCACGGCCTTCTCGCCGTGCAGAGTCGGGAATGTGCTCAATCGAAGATCGAGAGTTGAATGCTGTGATCGGATTCGCCCTTCTTGCGGCACATCGGTTCGGTACGTCAGCAGGTCGGCCAATACCTTGAGCCGCGCCACGACATCGGAGTTGTCCCCGGAAGGAAAGAGGCCGATTGATTGCAATAACCCGTCCTTCCGCCAGCGCAAGTCGAGACCTTGCGGGTTCGGCAACAGATGAACGTCGCTGACTCGCACGTGTGCTAGCGCAGACAACACTTGTTCCACGAAGCGGACGGCATACTGCGGATCGGCCGGCGATAACGCGCCGAGCTTCGCGGCAAGTTCGTGAGTGCTCACGGGGGGGCGGAACCGCGGCTAGTATTTCGATTTGTAGCGCGGCCTGTGAGTTGGGGGACTGTCGTTGAATCGGCCGAGGACCTCGAGACGGTAGCCGGTGACTTGAAAACCGGAGCGGGAGAGGCGATCGACGAGGTCGGGCGCGAGCTTTGAAAGGAGCTGAGAGTCGAACTCGGTCGGCAAGTCGCGGACTTCGCCGGTCTCGACGTCGCGGAGGTGGTAATGATCGTCGCTTCGGCAATCGTATCGGGCGGCGCCGTTGCCGCTGGTAATCCTGGTAGCGAGGCCGGCGTTCACCAAGGCTTCGAGCGCGTTGTAAACGGTGGCGAGGCTGATTCTTGGGACGCGCTTTTGGACGGCACGATAAACTTCGTCGGCCGTGGGATGCGAATCCACGCCAGCAAGGTACTTCCAGATTTCGCCGCGCTGAGCTGTATAGCGGCAGCCGGCTGCTTGGAGGGCAGAGCGCACCTCGCCGGGTGAGTGAGCGCAGTGTGCCTCATGCTTTTGAGCGGCGCGGCGGTTGGGAGTGGCGATTCGTGTCATCAAGCCAACTATAGCGCGGGCGTGGAATCTAATCAAGCAAGCATCGCCGTCATTTACGGATTGCAGCAACACTTCTATAATCGCCGGTTTCCCGGCCCGGTCGAAATTTCAATTGCGGCGAGGCGGCATGAAGATCCACGAGTTTCAGGCGAAGCAAATCCTGCGGCAAGCTGGCGTGGCGGTGCCGCGATCGATCGTCGCGCGCAGCGCCGAAGAGGCGGCGACCGCGTTTCGCGATCTGGGGGGCGAGCTGGCGGTGGTCAAGGCGCAGATTCACGCCGGCGGCCGCGGCAAGGGGACGATCAAGAACAACCCGAAGCAGCGCGGAGTGCAGCTTGTACGCAGCGCCGATGAAGCGGCACGAGTGGCGAGCAGTTTGCTTGGGCAGCCGCTGGTGACGATGCAAACCGGGCCCGAGGGGCAGATTGTCCGGCAGGTGCTTGTCGAGGAGGGCTGCGACATCGCGCGGGAGTTGTATCTGGGCATTGTGGTCGATCGGTCGGCGCATGGGCCGGTGCTGATTGCGTCGCCGGCAGGCGGGATGAACATCGAGGAAGTTGCCGCAAAGACGCCCGAGATGATTTTTACCGAGGCGTTTCATCCCGACAGCGGGATTGCAGGCTATCAGGTTCGCAAGCTGGCGAAGGTGCTCGGCTTGACGGGCAACAGCGTGCGGTCGCGCCGATAAGTTCATGCGGCTGTTGTGCCGCGTGTTCGTGGAGAACGATTGCAGCCTGATGGAGATCAATCCGCTGGTGGTGACGAAGGCGGGCGAACTGTTGGCGCTGGATGCGAAGATGAGCTTCGACGACAACGCGTTGTTCGCGCCATAAGGACCTGGAGCAGTTTCGCGACATACACGAGGAGGAGCCGACGGAAGTGCGCGCGGCCGAGGCGGGGTTGAGCTACGTGAAGCTCGAGGGCAACATCGGCTGCCTGGTCAACGGCGCGGGACTGGCGATGAGCACGATGGACCTGATCAAGCTGCACGGCGGCGCAGCCCGCGAATTTTTTGGACGTCGGCGGCGGGGCGAACGTGGAGCAGGTGACCGAGGCATTTCGGATTTTGCTGTCGGACAAGAACGTGAAGGCGGTGCTGGTCAATATCTTTGGCGGCATCATGCGGTGCACGACGATCGCCACGGCGCTGGTCGAGGCGTACAAGACTGTCGGCTTCAATGTGCCGCTCGTTGTGCGGCTGGAGGGAACCGAAGTCGAAGAAGGCAGGAAGATCATCAAGACGAGCGGCGCGAACATTATCATGGCCGACGGTCTGACCGACGCGGCGAAGCAAGTCGTAACAGCCGCTGCCGCCTAACTCCAAGACACCAAAACACTCACGACCGCAATCGCATGAGCATTCTCGTCAACAAAGACACCCGGGTTATCTGTCAGGGCATCACCGGCAAGGTCGGTGAGTTTCATACGCGCGGGTGTTTGGAATACGGCACGAAGATGGTCGGCGGCGTGACGCCGGGCAAAGGGGGCGAGACGGTCGCCGGCCTGCCGGTGTTCGACACGGTGCAGGAGGCCGTCGAAAAGACCGGCGCGAATGCCACGATGATCTTCGTGCCGTCGGCGTTTGCGGCCGATGCGATTCTGGAGGCGGTTGATGCGGGCATCGGTGTGATCTGTGCGATCACCGAAGGCGTGCCGGTGCTCGATATGGCGCGCGTTTATCCGATCGTTCGCCAATCGAAGAGCGTGCTCATCGGACCGAATTGCCCCGGCGTGATCACGCCCGAGGAATGCAAGATCGGCATCATGCCGGGCTACATTCATAAGCGCGGACCCGTGGGCGTGATGAGCCGCTCGGGCACGCTGACGTACGAGGCGGTGTGGCAGTTGACCAGTCTCGGTCTTGGTCAATCGACCTGCGTGGGTCTCGGCGGCGATCCGATCGTGGGCACTTCGCAGATCGATTTGCTGAAGTTGTTTCAGGCCGATCCGGCGACCGAGGCGATTTTGTTGATCGGCGAGATCGGCGGCACGGCCGAGGAGGAGGCGGCGGAGTACGTGAAGAAGCATGTCACGAAGCCGGTGGCGGCGTTCATTGCGGGCCGCACGGCGCCGCCCGGCAAGCGCATGGGTCACGCGGGGGCGATCATCTCCGGCGGCAAGGGGACGGCGGCCGAGAAGATCGCAGCGCTGAAGTCGGCGGGGATCGAAGTGGCGGAGAGCCCGGCCGATATGGGCGAGGCGGTGAAGCGCGCGATGGGGAGAAAGCGGTGATTACGATCGCGGCGTTTGTAGACTGGCCGAGTCTGAACCAGGTGTATCGATGCCTGAGTCCGAACGAAGACTTTACGGGATCATGCTCGGCTATGCGCGGCTATTGACGAAGCAGATCGACGAGGCGCGGATGGACGTGCAGCCGTGCGCTGGGATGAACACGCCGCGGTGGGTTCTTGGGCATTTGGCGCTGTGCACGGACTATGCGTTGCAATTGTTGGGTCAGCCGACGCGGCTGCCGGCAGAGTGGCACCAGCGGTTCGGCCCGGGCTCGGTTGTGCCGAAGGCGGGTGAGGCGGGCGTGCCGAAAAAGCAGGAGCTGCTCGAAGCGTTGACGGCTGGTCACGGCGCGGCGAGCGCGGCATCGGAAAGTGTGACCGCGGAGCAATTGGCGCCCAAGCATCCGGTCGAGATCAAGTTCGTCAAGGAGCTATTTCCAACGGTCGGCGAGCTGGTGTCGCATCTATTCACGACGCACGAGGCGATTCACCTCGGGCAGCTTTCGGCGTGGCGACGTTCGATGGGCATGCCGGGCGTCCTCGTGCTTTAGCCAGATACTTCTGCTTTAGCCGCCGGCCTCGGCCTGCCACTCTTCTAATAGGCGGATCACGTCGTCATTGATCCAGGTGGCGATGTTACCTGTCGCGTCGCCGTAGTTGTGGATGCCAATGGAGATCCACTCGTCGTTGTGCTTAAAGAGAACCGGCGCGCCGCTTTGACCCTTGCTCGTGTCGGCGTCGTAGACCAACTGGTTCGTGCGGGCGCCGATGACCGTACGCTGATGGAACCACATGGTACTCGGCTTCTCGCCAGGGTAGCCGGCAATCATCACGCCTTGTCCGCGCAGCTTGTTTGCGGAGAGGACTTCGTAACCGAGATATCCAAACCTTTGGACATTGACGGCCTCAGGAAGAATGATCGCACCGATATCGAACGGCGAGCCATTCGGGTTTGATCGTTCCCAGACGGTAGTGGTTCGCAAGTCCCTGGCTTGGGCGACGACCTCGGTATCAAACTGACTGCCGTCGCGAGCGGGGTATACGTGCACGCTCTGCATGTAGCCGCCGTCCTCCAACGAGTGCAGATTATGCCCTGCGGTAAACAACAGACGCGGCCCGACCAACCAACCCGTTCCCTTGTAGAAGTACCGGCGGTGCCGCGGGACGCATTTCAAGAAACAGATCGCGCTAAACGGGAACTTCCTGACATTGGTAACCGGCTCCCGATCGTCGCGGCCAATTACTGTCTCGGGAGCCAACCGCCTGAGCATGCCGGGCTGAGCGCCGAGCAAGAGTCTCGTCGTGACACTGGAATACTTGGCGTACCAGGAATCGAACGAGGGCAGCTTGTCGATGTCGGGCCGTTTGCCTGTTGGTTTTGCGCGGCGCTTTGACTTTTTGGTCGGCGCTTGGGCACGCGCGCTGGCGGGTGCGGTTTTGCCGGCATCGTCCGTTCGGCCTAGCACATCGTTGAAGAGCGCACCGGAAGCGGACTGCGCCTTGTTGCCGGCGAGCTTGGTACCTCGAGTTGGTTGTTTGCGGCGTCGCGCCATCGAACTGGTTCCCATGTACTCAAGTTTGGTTTCGCGGTCTCAATCTAAGGCTGACTGATGGCCTTGTCCAATTTCGGGCGAGGGCGGATTGCCAGTCATTCGCTAGTTATTGAGCCGCCGTCATCATGGCGGCTCGCATATAACGGTGGCGCCGGCTAGCGCGGATTGGCGTGGGGACCGCATTGTATGGACTCGCGTTTTCGCAATGTTATACTGCGCGGTGGACTGGCTCTTGAGCGGGCCAGCGGCGGTGCCGATGACGTAAACGAAGGGGACCGCGTTGTGGTTTTCGGTCGAGGAGATCTGCGCGATGCGTTTCAAGGTTGTGTTGGCATTGTGTGCAACGGTGATGGTGGTCAGCGCGACTGCGCAGGCGGGATGGTGGCATCGCCACCATCGCTGTCCCCATTGCTCCGGCTACGGTGGCGGTACAGTCGGAGTCGCATCCAGCGGTGGCGAGTTTTCGAGCGCTTCGGGCGAGGCATACGTCGTTCGAACAGTTCCAGAACGCGTGCGCTATTATGCCGTTTCAGACGGACTGATAGGCAATTCCCTGGATTTTCGCTCGACGCGAAGCGCCGAAGAAGCTGCCAAAGAGGCGGCGCACGAAGAAATCGGTCGCATCGAGGCCGAGAAGGTGCGTGTGCGCGAAGCCGCGCGCGAAGCAATGGCGGAACGGTTTGGCTCCAGCCGCGGACCCGACGCCGAAACCTCGCGCGAGGCCGATATCACGACGATTGTGCAAGGCATTTCGATGGTGTTTGAATTGCTGGAACGGCTGCGGGGTGGCCGTGGGCTACCTGGTGGCGGTGGTGATACCGCTGATTGCGAACAGCGATTGGCCGATCTGCAAAGGCAACTCAGGAACCTGGAACGAAACCCAAGTCGTCGGGCGGGCGAAGACGGAATAAGTAACGGACGCACGATCCGGCGCTCATTCAATCCCGGACGAGAAAATTCGAGGGCGCCGACGGAGACTGGCACGAGAATAACTCCGCTGAGGACATCAAGGTAAGGGCCGAGGAACTGGCTGTCGAACGCGCTGAACGGGTCAAACATTTGGAAAAAGAGTTGGAAGTACTGAAGTCGATTTCGATCAGCGTGCAGCAGCAGTCGCCACAACCGCAAAACTAGAACTCGTTGAGTCGCTTCTCCTGGAGCGCGACGCGTTCGCTTCGTCACGCGGCCGCAGAAACTTCAGCTAAATTCGGGCTGATTACGGCGTTTGAGGCTGGCGTTGGTGCATCTATTCCGCGGATTTCGCCCGCGCTCACCTGTCCCGTTTGTACGGTCGAAGGAACGACTGTCGTCAGGCTCGATCGTCGAAATGCGACGCATGCGAAGGAGCGCTAGAATATGTTCCGCGTTGGGCGTTGGTCATTGGTTGGCATGATCGTCGCAGCCCTAAGCCATGCCTCAATCGCCGGGAGTGGCTGGACAGCACCTGGCTGCGTATCGCCGCCGCCCGATGGCTCCGCGTGCGCCAAGCCACCGATCCAGGTGAAAGTCATTCTGAAATCGCCGCCAGCCGAACCGCATCGCCACTGTTGGTGGTGCTGTTTGCCGCCGCCGCGGGGGCCTTTGCTCGACACCGTGGCGATCGAACGCGTGCAGACGCCGTTCGTACGGTCGGAAGTGGTCGTTCAGCGCGAGCAGTTGCGCGTGGTGCCGGTCGTGGCCGAGGAGCGCGTGCGACAACCCGCCCTCGAACGAGCGCCGGCGGCGGAACGCAAGGACTGTAGCGTGACCGAGCAGCGGCGCGAGAGCGCGGCGTGCGCCCGAGAGCCGGCTTTAGAGGAACGGCTGCTGCGGATGGAGCGGAGCATCGAAGCGATGCGCCAGCTCATGGTCGAGCAAAAGCAGCGCGAGATCGACGCGCTAAAGCGCTGAATCGTCACTGGCGCTGCGGCGATCAGACTTGATCAATGTAGCTAGCTAGGGATTCGGCCTGCGATCGGCGACGCGCCCCGACGCCGCTATCTGGAGCGCGCCGTTCGCTGCATGTGTGAGACTAACGGTCGTAACGCGAGTGCCGTGCTGGTATGCACGTATCGGCTTTGCAGGTGGCGCCAATGTTTTCAGGATCAACGAACGTGCCGACGATACTAGCGTTGGAACTGCGTATTTGAACGCCCGCACGGGTCGGATCGGGAGCGCACTGTTATGCGTTGGATGGTGGCCGTGATATTGATTCTGCTTCCCGCCCTTAGCGCGGGCGGGCGAATGCGGCTGCGGCTATCCAGCGCGTTGGGCGGCGCCATGCGAGCGGTGCGCACCGCAGAAAGTGTGCGTCGAAGTGGCGGTGCCCCGCCATCCAGGACAGCCCGAGCGAGCGCCGGAACAAGAGCGCGGGGCATTCGCGTCGCCGCCACGCAGCGGAATGATCGCGGGCGAATCGGAGTCGGTTGGCCTTTCGGGCGGAGGGCTGCACATTCCGTCGATGAGCCTTCGGCTCCCGACGATTCAGCTCCCGTGCCTGACGCGTTACCGCCGCGAGGCGCACATGGTCATGGACACGACCGAGGCGCCATGGGTGTTGGAACGTCGCCGCGAATACTCGATTGACGCGGGACCGGAGATTGCCGGCGTGTTAGAGCGCGGCAAATAGCTCCGGAACGCGCTCCCGAGGCTGCCAAAGCTCCAGAGAAACAGCCATGCGCGCCACAAGCGCCGCCGCCGTGCGATGCGGAACTAATGCGAATGAGGCAGCGCGAGCAAATGTTGGAACAGCGCATTTGGCAGCTTGAGCAGTGTCTAAGACAAATGCCGCCGCCGGCCAACACTCAGCTTCGAGTTTTGCCACCGGCTTCGCCGCCACCTGCCGCGCGGCCCGCGCCGCCCGCAGTTCCGCAACAGGCGCCGGTACGATGCCAGGACGGTTCTTGTCCGCCTGGGGCGAGTCAGCAAACCGCGCCGCGGCCAGCGCCGGTACACCACGGCAAGCCGCCAATGGAAGAGATCCCGATGCCGCTGCAGGATTCGAGTATCCACGCACCCGCCGGCCAACCGCTGCCGCTGCCGCGTTCGCCGTTCCAAAATGGAATGGCAGTGTTTCGGCCTGAACGAGACGGGCGGATTGACCTTGATCCGCGAATCGCGCAACTCACGGCCACCGTCGCGCGATTGGAGCAGAAGCTCCACGCCTTCGAACAGGTACAAGCTCCGGGAATCCAACAATCCGCGTACTACCACCCGATCGTTGGACTGCCTATTTCACCAAGTCTGGTTGAAGAGTTGCCGCGGGTTGAGTGACGCTCGTTAGAGTGAAGTGCACTCGCGAGGTGGCGTCTCTCATTTGCGCTTGGGGCTGGCCTTTTTTCGGCCCTTCTTTGATGACGTCTTTTTTTTGGGTACTTTCGCACCCTTCTCGCGCGCTTGAGACAAGCCGATGGCGATGGCTTGCTTGCGGCTCTTGACCGTCTTGCCGCTTCTGCCGCTTTTGAGCTGCCCGCGCTTGCGTTTGTGCATCGCGCGTTTGACGGATCTGGTCGCCTTTTTTCCGTATTTGGCCATGGCGGTACCTTCGAACTCTGGGCGGTTTATTTTGGTTGGAAATGCAAACGCCTGGATCGTTGCACGACGGCAGCGATCCAGGCGTTTTGCTCAAATGCTCAATAGACAGAATTACCGATTGCGCGGCAGCACGGCTGGACGCGCAGGTTCCGTGCTGCGGGGCTGGGTAGCCGGTGGCGCACCGCGTCGATCGTCACGCCGGTCGGTGCGGATCTCGCGACGTTCCTCGCGCCGTTCGGCGTTTGGCGTCGCACGATTTACATCGACTTCGGGAGCGGCAACGGGGCGGCGCTCAGCTCGGCGTGGTAGGGTCACATCGAACTGCTGAGTGCGTTCGTCGCGGAGCACCTCCACGGGCACTTCACCCGGCTCAACGGTTCCGATCAATCGCACGAACTCGCGCGGGGACCGCACGCGCTCGCCGCGAAACGTGGTGATCACGTCGCCGTCGCGAATACCGGCGCGGAATGCGGGCGAATCCCGATAAACGCGCTGGACCACAATGGTGTCTCGGCTATCGTCGATCACCAATCCAAACTCACGCATCGGGTCATAGTCATCGTGAACGACGACGATCTCCTCGATAATCCGCGCCGGACGAACGTAGATCGGAACTTCGCGGTCGTCGCGAAGGACGATGATGGTAATACGCTCGTCGCGAACATCTTCCGCGAACAGGTAGCGGACGAAATCCCGCTCGCTGGTCACGCGGTGGTCGGCGACCGAAACGATCACATCATCGTTGCGCAGGCCGAGGTCGGCGAAAACGGCGTTGGATTCAATACGATCGATTACCAAGCCCCGATCCGAGGCGCGTCCGAAGCGAACGCCCAAGTCATTGGCCGTAACGCTATCGGCGCGGAAGTTTTCGATCTGCGAACGAGAGGCAGTGGACCGGCTATCGCGCGTGGTGCGCGAGTCGCGAGCATCACGCGAATCACGAGTCACATCACGAGTGTCGGTGGAATTGCGAGCATCGCGCGAATCGCGGCTGTCGCGAGAAACGTCGCGGCTATCGCGTGTATTCCGAGCGCTGTCGCGCGTATCTCGCGTGTCTCTATCGCGAGTGGCGTCGCGGTTATCACGTGTCGAGTCCCGACTATCGCGAGCCGAATCCCGATCTGTATCGCGGCTATCTCGTGACGAGTCGCGGGTGTCGCGGGTAGAGTCACGGTTGTCGCGAGCGGTGTCACGCGAATCACTGGCAGCATCGCGAGCCGAGTCGCGGGCGTCTTTCGCTCGATCCTTGGCCGTTTCCTTGGCTGCATCGCGAGTCTCCTTCGCGGCGTCCTTGGCCGATTTGCTCGTATCCTTGGCGGAATCGCGGGTATCCTTGGCCGCGTCTTTCGCCGTGTCCCGTGTGTCCTTCGCGGCATCCTTGGCCGCTTTGCTCGAATCCTTGGCGGAATCGCGGGCATCCTTGGCCGCATCTTTCGCGGAGTCGCGAGTATCTTTCGCCTTTTCCTGGTCGGACTTGGCGGCGGCTTTCTCGTCCTTGGTATCAGTCGCCTGGCCGAAGGCCGGTGCGCTGAGCAAGGCGAGGGCGACAAGGCCAAAGGCTGATCCAATCGCCAGCGAGCTCATGGGGGATCGTAATGTGGTACGCATCGTTCAGTCTCCAGTAGGTCGGTTGGTGCGCACTAACGTGGCGCGTGTCACAAAAGCTAAGCATGCCGTGTGCCTTTTGAGACAACCGACGGTGAATTCGTGGAAAACCGAAATGGTGCACGCGAACAAACCGGCATGCCTGCACGAGCAAGACAGTATCAGATCAAACACGGCTCGAAACTCCGCAGGCCCTTGGCAGGTACGAAGTCACCCCAAATTCCGCAATTGAAATGACGGTCAGTCACCATTTGGTATGAACCACACATCTTAGGAGATACGGGCGCATCACACCGCGTTATTGGAAATTCTGCCGCCGGCACGATGACCGTCATTCCGGATTTCGGCGCAGTGCATCGTTTGATTCTCGGAAGTCCTTGGCGAGGCCATTCAGGTTGGCAATTGAGGTTTGGCCATCGTAGGCCACGACACGATAGCGCAAGACCAACGGCTCCTCGCCTTTGAGCTTGAGCTCGCCGGGGGCCACGATCGACGGGTTTAACATCCGCACGTCCCGGTGATTATGCCAAAGCGCGGGCGGATTCTTGGGATGATCCACAACGGCAACACCTGCGACTCGGCCGTCGTCGAAGCCTAGTTCAAAGGCATACCAGCGGCTTGCCGGCCAGTCCGTTTCGGGTTGTTGGTGGCTGGGGTTTGGCAGCTTCATTTCGCCCTCGGGCGAGTACGCGGTCAGCCGCGCATCCTTTCGCGTCCGGACACAGAACCCGCTGAAGGCCCAGCGCGAAAGGGTGACGTCGGATTGCGGGGTCAGAGAGTAAGTCAGGTCCAGGATATTGGCTGTCTTGGAATCGCTAACGAGTGCCGCCTCCAGGTGCTCACGCATGATGATTTGGTTGTCGGTGCGCCACTCGTTTTCGGCGACGATACTGCCGTTGGAGCGGTGCTCCCGATTGACAATCACGCGGTTCTCCTTCGGCGCATGCTCGCCCCATCCCCCGAAGTCGGCGTCCACGGCACCATGCATTTCAACGAAAGCAAGGAAGATGCCGCGATGGTGGCGGTGGTCGTCCGGCGCCACTTCGGTGACGGTGACTGCAGACGGAGTCGTGAATGGATGGAAGTAACAGGCGCTTTCCACCGAAAGGTCCTTGTTCGGCTTGCCCCGCAATTGATAAGTGACCACGGGTGATTTAGCATCGCCGCGGCTTAGCGACACGCTCGTCGGCCGTGGTTTGCCAGCACTTGCTGGCTGTTTCTCGGCTGGCTGCGCGGAGTGGCATTCCAGCGCAACGAGCACAGATGTGATTCCGATGAGCGATGCAGTTAGAATCAATCTCATGGTTTACTCCTGGGACGCCGCGAAGCTGACACGAAGGGTTTTCGGAGATGGTACTCGCTTGGAGCGTGTGGCGGAAGTCGGTGACGCGAATGGTTCTCGCCGGGTTGCTTGCGGCCGCGGTTTTCGCCCAGCGAGGTTGGTCGACGGAGTCGAAGTCACGAGTTCTAACGAACTAGCGACGGGTTGGAGATCATTCCGTGCGCCGTTTCTCCGAAGGTCGAGTTTCCGATGTTCGCCGCATTCGACGACCGCGGACGATTATTCGTCGCCGAGTCGTCGGGGGGAGATCTGTATGACGAACTTCAGAAGCAGACGCGCCGTTGCCGCATTCGATTGCTGGAAGACGCCGACGGTGACGGCCGCTACGAACGCTCAAACGTTTGGGCGGACAAATTGGTGTTTCCGATGGGACTGGCGTGGCGAGACGGCAAGCTATACGTCGCCGACCCCCCGGATTTGATCACGTTGGAAGACACCGACGGAAATGGGACGGCCGATCGCCGGCGTGTCGTCCTTAGCGGCTTTGGACACAGCGATAACGGTAGTTTGCACGGGCTCATCTTTGGCCGCGACGGCTGGCTGTACATGACAATGGGCAGCCCCGACGGCTACCGCTTGCGGCGAAGCGACGGGACAGTCTTGGAAGGTGAAAGCGGTGCGCTGATTCGTTGCCGGGCAGACGGGCGGGATGCGGAGGTCTTGCGCGCGGGTTTGTGAATCTCGTGGAGGTAGCTTTTACACCGCGCAGCGACGTGATCGGCACCGACAACTGGTATCAGCAGCCACGCGGCGGAATGCGCGACGCATTGGTGCACATCGTTGATGGCGGGCTGTATCCATATCATCCCGACAAAGGCACGCCGCAAGCGGTGACGGGTGCTCCGCTTCCGGCGGTAAGCCTTTATCCCGCGGTGGCACACAGCGGAATTAGCATACATCGAGAGTTCGGTCCTGCCGGAGATGCAAGGGAACCTGGTGTCGGCGCAGCACAACACCCGTCGCATCGTGCGGCACAAGTTGGTGGCCAAGGGAAGCACGCTTGAAACGCGCGACCATGACCTGGTGAGCACGGAGGATCCTGATTTCCATCCGTCGGACGTTGTCGAGGACGCCGATGGCACGCTGTTGATTATCGACACCGGAAGTTGGTACATCCACCATTGTCCCACTGGGCAGATTCGCCAAGCGGCGGCGAAAGGCGGCATCTATCGTGTTCGGCCACAGGGCTGGAAATCGCCGCGCGATCCGTGGGGATCCAACATCGATTGGCGAGGAGCGTCGGACGCACGGCTGATCGAGTACCTTACGGAAGACCGCTGGGCCGTGCGTGAGCGAGCGTCGAGGTTGCTTGTTGGCCAGGGCGCGAACGCGAACAAAGCGCTGGCGGATGCCCTTCGCGATGAAAAGCGGCCTGAAGTAGCACAACGGCTGATCTGGGCGCTGTCGCAAATTGGCGATAACAAATCGGCGGCGGCATTGCGGGCTGCGCTTATCGATTCGCACGCGGACGTCGTTGCGACCGCTGCCCGCGGTTTAGCGATTTGCAGAGATACGACTGCAAGCGCCAAACTAGCCGCTTTGCTTGTCCACAAAGAGCCAGCGGTCCAATTGGCGGCCGCCGAAGCGCTCGGACGTTGTGGGACAAGTAAGGATTTGCCGGCGGTGTGGGACGCATTGCGGCGCAAGCCGGACCGGTTTATCGATCATGCATTGACGCTGGCGGCGTTTCGTTTGGCTGACGAGCAGTCTCTGCGGCAAGCGATTGCTGACACCGATCCGGGCGTGCGCCGCGCGGCGATTTTAATATCCGAGCAGAGATATCGCAATCGCGAGATACCGAAACCGGCCATTGTTTTCGCGTCCCTACGCGCACCGGATCGAGAATTGAGCGCGGCGGCGCGATGGGTCTTACTGCGTCACGCCGAATGGGGAAGTGAGGCGCTTGCGGCTGTGCGCGAGGTTTTTGACAAGAGCGACCTGAACGCGGAAGAACGACGGGAATCGCAGGAACTGATCCATGCGTTTGCGCATGATGACGGCATGATTGCGTGGGTGAGCGAATCGATCGCGAATGCGAAAGTCCCGCAACAAAAGCGTGTTTCGCTATTGAGCATTGTCGCCGAATCGCCGCGAGCGAAATTACCCAAAAGCTGGGCTGGAGCTGTCGGCCGGGCTCTTGCTGACGAGAACACCGACGTGCGGATGGCGGCGGTGCGTACAGCAGCGATCCGCCAAATGTCCGAGCTCGATGCCGCGCTTTTGGCAATCGCAGACGACAAGGGTGCGAGGCAGGACTTGCGATTTGAGGCGCTGTGCGCCGTGGTTTTGCGTCATCCCGGCATTACTTCCAAATCGTTCGAATTGCTCATGGAACGGTTGGATGCGGATCGAGGGCCCGAGGAGCGACTTGCGGCGGCGGAAATCGTCGGTCGGTGCCGGCTGTCGGGTGAACAACTCGGGAAGTTGATTCGAGCGCGTCAACGGCGACGCGTTGATCTCTCCGTCGTCCTTGTCGGCGATTCTTCAGGCGACGCCGGGTGACCAACAAGACCTGGTCGCTGACTATCTGCTCGGCGCCGCCGAGCGTGGGTGGCAACCCGGCAAGGCTGAAGCGGAGAAACTCCTCGCGGCGCTGCCTTCCGCCGAAGCCATCAAACGCGAGCGGCTGCGCGGTGTGATTGAAATGCAGCAGTAAGCCATTCGCGAGCAACTTCGCGGGTTTCAGCACTTATTGACCGGCGGCGACGCCGAGTTGGGGCGGCAAGTGTTCTTCGGGAAGAAAGCGGCATGCGGAAGTTGTCACGCGATCGGCAACGAGGGAGCAACGGTTGGCCCTGACCTTTCCAAGATCGGCGCAATTCCGCGCCGGCCGATTTGCTTGAGGCGATTGTAGTGCCGAGCGCCAGCATCGCGCAGGGCTTCGATACTTATGTGATCGGACTGAGCGACGGCAGAAGCGTGAGCGGTGTGTTGGTCGGCGAATCGGAAGAAGTTGCCGTGTTTCGAGACTCGGCCGGGAATGAACTTCGACTTGCGCGACGCAATCGAATCGATGCAACGTACGCCAGTTTCGACGATGCCCGATGGACTGGCCAAGGCACTCTCGCACCGCGAGCTCGCGGGACTGTTGGCGTATCTTCAAAGTCGGAAATGAAGCATTTCCGGCGCCGATGGTGTTTAGCGATGACAGTGCGGCCATGGCGGGCTGAATATTCGGCCTGTAGCAATTGTGGCGGCCGTTGACTTTCGGCCGCTACGGCTCCGCCTGATCGTTAAAGGATTAAGCTACGCTTGAAGATAAGTTGCATCTCTAGCTCCTGGGTAAAGCCATATGAAAGCGCCAGTCATTCTCGCCACGGACAGCCACCTGTTTACAGCCGAGATCCCCACGCGTGGCGTCCGGCTCGTGGAGGTGCTCAATGACCACACGACCGAGTTCGTGGTCGTTAACGATTTCCGGCTGTTCTCGGAGAATGAGAAGGAGCGGAAGGAAAGTGGCCGGTTAACGACCGCCGTTCGAAAAGCGAATCTGGCGCTGGCAATTCTTCCCGCGTTGCACGAGGCTTCGGAACGGCGGATGTATTACTTTGTCGCCAAGAAGCAATATTCCTGCCGTGCAGTCGTGGGCGACTATTTGATCGAGGGGAGTTTGTATCTGCGCGGTGCGCCCGATCTGACCGCAATCCTGAACGCCGAGCTTCAGACCTTCTTTCCGATCACGGACGCAGTTGTGTCGCATGCGGATCTGGCTAGCTGCGATCAGACCATCGGTTGTGCTGGTGAACAAAGTCAAGCTCGTCGCCTTGCAGATTGGCGAGGTCGTGGTCAATACCGAGCGCTCGTTAGAGCCGTCGCGGGTTGAGAAGATGGGGCAAAGTTCAATTGCGACTCGCTCGTCGCGATCAGATCACGTAGTACCAACCTTCCTTGCGGTTGAGACTCTCGGCGTGTTGGGGGCAGGTATCGCGGATATCGTCTCCGAGGACATGATAGGCGAATCGCACGGCTTCGAGCGTGCTCGTCCAGAATTGTCCTGTTTCTTCGAACACAAACACGCGCTCGGATCCCAAGACGCGGACCAGGCCGCTTGAGTCGATCACCTTCATCAAGTCGGGTCGCACGCCGCAGAGCAGCACGGTGATGTTTGCGTCATGCATCCGGTCGATGAATCGATCGAGCGCGGTCATACACACGGCGTCGGGATTTCTGGCGCGTTTGAGCCGTAAGACGAGCACGCGGACGCCTCCTTTGACTGCTTGCTCGATCGTCTCGAAGTGTTCTTCCAGCTCAGGCGCTGCTCCGAAGAAGAATTCACCTTCCAGGCTGAAAATGCGAATGCGACCGCACGGAACGTCGGACGGCATTCGCTCGCGAATGACGCGTTCCCGCGCCACGACCAACTCGGTCAGATGGACTCGCGCCGCCTGCGGCACGTAGAGCACGAAGGACATGAAGACTCCGATCAACACACAGAATTCGACGGACACGGCCACGGCGGAAATCGCGGTGAGCACCACGATCCAGGCATCGAACGGCGTGGTGCGCAGGTAATACACCAGTTGCTGTCGATCGACGAGTCTCCATGCGGAGAGCATCAGGATGCCGGCCAGGCCCGCCGTTGGAATGTAGTAGGCGTAAGGTGCAAACAAGAGCACCGTCAAGGCCACGGCCCCGGCCGAGATGACGCCGGACCATTGCGTGAGCGCTCCAGCTTGCTGATTGATGATGGACCGCGTAAGCGAGCCGGAACCGGGAAAGCACTGGAAGAAACTTCCGCTTAGATTTGCCACGCCCTCGCTCAAGCACTGCTGATTCATATCGAGTTTTTGCCTGGTTTGAGCGGCAATGGCTTTGGCCATGGCAATGGCTTCCAGCAAGCCGAGAAGTGCGATGGCCAGGCTGCCGCTCGCCAAAGCATGGACGCGATCCCAGTCGATTACGGGCACTTCGAATGACGGCAGCTTGGCGGGTATCTCACCGACATGCGATGCCTTGCGCCGCAAGGTTCCAACCCCAGACGATCGCAGTGACGCCGATCACCGCCAGCAAGAGCTCCGGCAGCCGGATCTTCCACCGCAGATTGATCCAACGAAGCGCAGCGCGAGACCGATCGTCCCCAGGCCGATGAAGAGCCCGTGTAATTCGTCTGATCAATGCGAGACAGTGTTAGGCCAAACTCGCTTCAGGAAATGATCTTCGCCCGTTCCTGCCGCGGGCAGCCCCAACAGGTTCTTGAGCTGATCGAGCACCAGCAGAATTGCAGCGCCGAGCGTGAAGCCGACAATGACGGAATGCGAAACGTAACGCGTAAGATCGCCGAGCCGTAACAGCGAAATTCCAATTTGGACCACGCCAACCAAGAGCGCCAATAGGATCGCGGCCTGAAGTCGCTCGTCCTCGCCGAACCCGACGAGAGCGCTTAGCACGGCGATTGAAATCGCGTTGGTCGGCCCGTTGATTAGTTGTTTGGACGAATCCAGGAGTGCGCCGACGGTCGTCATGACGATCGCGGTGTATAGACCATACTGCGGCGGAATGCCGGCGATTTGTGCATAGGCCATTGCTTGCGGCACAGCCACGGCGGCGACGGTCAGGCCGGCCATCGTGTCGCGCGAGTACTTGCAGCAAATAGTCGCGCAAAGAGTCGAACGCGGGTACGAAGCGGCACAGAGCTTGCGCAACGATGAGAATGCATCCGCCTTTTCGCTCCTTCGCGGCGGAGCTTGAGTCATTTGCAAGTCCCACTTATGCCAAATCGCGATGAGATTGCGTGACTCATGCGGTACGAAGAGAATGCCATGGAATGGGAAATGAGGCTGTTGGGACTCGAACCCAAGACCTACGGATTAAAAGTACCGCGTTCAGTTTTGAACATGTTTGGTATAACCTTTGAATAGCGGAGAAATCAAGGCGAGCACAAGCGGCGACGGCGCACGAGCGGTGCTCTACAACACGTTTTAGGTAACACTTTTGGTAACACCCGGGCGCGGGTAGCTCCCGCATTCGCCTTCCGCTGGTCGCTGAGTGTCCCTCTCGACCAGCGAAGGCAACCCGGCATGAGGGACACAGCCGTGGCTAGGCATAATCGGTTGCCTGATTTGATTCTCGTTCTTGAGAATAAGGGCGTTTGCGGCACATCTTTTTGGACTGTGCTACAGGGCCAAATCGCCAAAGAAGCCAAGCATCGCGCGGATGCAGACGTGTGGTACGCGCAGACCAGAAAGTGCCGCAGCAACGGCGATGAGTTCGCCGAGCAAGCGGCAGAGTTTGCTGAGGATGCTGAGCGAACGGCGGAGCAGTACCGCGGCTGCATCAACAAGCAGATGGGCGATTATGGTTTTGTGCTCACTACGGTTCGCGAAATCGCGCCGCAGTTTGAGTACATTCTCCCGCTACCTTCTTGGGACGTGCTAAAAACGATTGACCCGCAGACTGCGGCGGCCAAGTGCATGCAGGCGCGTAGGGGAATGCCGCGCGTATTGAACGGCCAAGCCGACTCGGATGGACTTGTCACACTCGAAGATTTGGGCCGAGCAATCGGCGTTTCGGCAAAGCGGCTGCACAATCTGAAAATCAAGTGGGCTGACTGGCCCGAGCCAAGCGTAAGCCACGGCGGCGGGACTTGGGACCAATATTCATACGCCGCTGTGCGACCGATTTTGGTGGGGCACCGTCCAAAATATAGTGCGCGTCTCCCTGAGCAATTTGGCGATTTCCAGAAAGTTTTGGCGGCCGTCTAACTGTCTATTGCGGGAAGTTTGACCGCCTCTGATTCCCGCTGATTCCCGCGCGTTCCCATAATTCGGGATTCTCGCCACCCAACGCCGGTTTTCTTTCCTCGCGTGCGGTCCGCGCCTTTAATTCTCGCGACGGCAACAAAGCCGCGTGACAACTGGAGGCGAAAGCCATGCCGACCGCAACCGCAATTGCCCTTGGACCGATTAGCGCGAACGAGACCTACCCGCTTGAGCTTTTCAAGAGAATCAGCGGCTTGAGCGATTGGGCGCTGCGCGGCTCGTCGGAACGGTCTGAAAATCCGCAAGATTGGCCGGCGGAAATTTGTGCGCGGTGAGGATTCGGCGCGCTATCTCGAAACGGTCGAGGGCTGAGCGCATGAAAAACCCGCCACAGTGACGAGCCGTGGCGGGCAAGTTCTTGCCGGTGGAGGCCGGCACCTATGCAACATAACATCAACCAAAACGATTTGCGAGCCGCATGCTTGGCGCTTCAATTTATCCGCGAGCACGGCGACGAATCCGAGTTGTATATCTGGCTCGGAAAGCGCCGCGAGGAATGGCGACGGCGACAGACTGTTGGCCGCGAGCTACACGCCAAGATGCTCGGGGCGGACTTAGCGAAGATGACCGGATTGCCGAAGGAAGTTTGCGAACAAGCGGCGCTCGAAGTTTTCTGCGAGAGTTTACCGGCGGCGATGATCGACGAGGTTCGCGAGTACGGGCACTATCTTTTTCGTCAACGCACACAGCGGCCGCGCCGCGCTCGAGGTGCTGCGTGAGCACGAGCCACGAGAAGGACGTTCGCACGCCACGCTTAAAGCCGCGCATCGACGTGAGCATGGTGGACTTGCCCATCCTCACGAGGCAGGCGTGGGAAGCGCTCCAAGCCAGCAACGATCCTATCTGGGCGTATCGCTCCGGTGGCCTGCCGTCGCGCATCGAGCGGAGCGACAACGGCGAGCCGGTTATCAAGACGCTGGACTACAAACGCATGCGGCACCACTTGGCTCGTGTTGCCAATTGGATGACCGTGAAGGAAACGCGCGATGAGACAATCGAGACACCATGTCCCCCACCGAAGGACGTTGTAGAGGATTTGCTGGCGACTCCGAATATGAAGCTGCCGCCGCTATCGCGAATCGTCGAAGCGCCGGTTTTCGCCAATGACGGGACGATCCAGACTGAGCCGGGCTACCACGAGGCGAACCAAACGTTGTACCTGCCCGCGAAGGGTTTTAATGTCCCCTACGTGGCAGCGCGTCCGACTGAGCGCCAGATAGACACCGCTCGGGCGCTGTTGTGTTTCGAGTTATTCGCGGACTTTCCATTCATCGGCAACGCCGAACTGGCCCACGTCGTTGCGCTCACTTTGTTGCCGTTCGCGCGCGACCTGATTGACGGGCCGACACCGTTGCACCTAATTGAAAAGCCGTCACCGGGCACCGGGGCGACGTTGATGGTGGACGTGGCAATGTATCCGGCAATCGGTAGACCAGTGGCGGCGATGACCGAAGGCCGCAACGAAGATGAGTGGCGGAAGCGGTTGACGGCGAAGTTTCGCGGCGGCGCACAGATCACGTTCATAGATAACCTGCGCGGCATGTTGGATTCGGCGGCGGTATCGTCGGCAATCACGAGTCCGACATGGGAAGACCGCATTCTGGCGCAAGCGAGATGGTTAAGCTGCCAGTTCGGTGCGCGTGGATTGCGACCGGAAACAACGCCAGTGTTTCGAGCGAGATTGCGCGTCGAACCGTTCGCTCCCGCATGGACGCAAAGCAGGATCGCCCGTGGCTTCGTAATGGGTTTCGACACCCGGACCTGCGCGGCTGGACTAAGGCACACCGCAGCGAACTGGCATGGGCATGCCTCACGTTGATTCAAGCCTGGGTAGCAGCCGGCAAGCCAAAAGGTGAAATAGTGCTCGGCATGTTTGAAGACTGGGCGCAGGTTATGGGCGGCATTCTGAGCGTCGCGGGCATCCCTGATTTCCTTGGGAACCTAAACGAGTTCTACAACGAGAGTGACACCGAAGGTACGGCGTGGCGGGCGTTCGCGGCGTCATGGTGGGTGAAGTTTGGGGACGACTATGACCACGTCGCCGAAGCTAAGGTTGCCGACCTACACGCCATGATCGTCGCCAACGGGCTGTCACTGCCGCTCGGGGATAAGGGCGACCAATCCCAAAAGATTCGGCTCGGCAAGCTGCTCAACGAAGCAAGGGACCGGACGTTCAACGTGGAGATAGGCGAGGACAAGCTAAGGCACACCGTGCGGTTGAAGGTAGTTCGCGGCGACGTTTCGCACAGTGCCTACACGTGGAAGCTGACCAACATTGAATACAAACCGACCATTTAGCGCCGGGGAGTGTGGGAGTCTGGGGAGTGTGTCTCACCTAGCCAATAGCGCACGCTACGTACGCGGGCGCGCACACGTGAGAGTCGGTGGAAAGACTCCCCACACTAGTAAGACTCCCCGTCCGAAGTGCATCGACTGCCGACAGGACCATCCGGTTAGCAGCGTTGACCATAGGTGCTGGAACTGTACCGACCGAAGGCTGTCGAGCGTGAGGCAACAAGAGTTATGGACGTAAGTACAATAGTCAAGATGGGTTATGAAAACACATAGTGTACATTTGGGTCCTTACCCAGCTTACCTAGCTTAGCGGTTAGGAAAGATCGCAGGCGTCTCACAGACTTTCCGTTACTTCCACTTCCCCTAACTTCCGCTGACCCATGGCATACCTTCGCAACACATCCGGCAGCTATGGCATCTACCGGAAATTCAAAGACCCGGTGAGCGGCCGGCAGAAGGAGGAGTGCCTCGTGCGGCTCGGCCAGTGGACGACGCCTGAGGACGCGCTGTCGGGCTACAGCGGGCGGATCAAGTACCTGCGGAAGCTTGTCCGGGACATCAACCGCGACCGCTATCATCGCCACGGCTACGCGGCTCGCCACGAGCGTACCTTGGCTCAATTTGAGATCGAACGCCTACTGCCGAAGCTGGCGCGGTGATTCACTACCTCAAAGCACAGAAGCGGGCGGCCGAGCCGACCACGGCGACCCCAGCGGAGCAGATCACGTGAGCATCGACCGCGCACAACTAGACGAGGCTCGCGACTTGCTGTTGGCCTGCGCCGGAGCTTGGACAAGCACCGCTTTACATCGAACTGTGGCCGAAGCATCGGCTACCAATTCCGGAGCATACGCTTGGGTTCTGTACTCGCCGTTGGGATTACGTTTTCAAAGAGGTGCTGATTGAACAAAAGCGATGGCGAGGTGTTGGCACTTTGATTGTGGTTGCCGACGAACACCTGAGCCGCGAAGACTTGCTCGGGCTAGCGCTCCACGAGGCCGCGCATTGTCTGCCGTTCAAATTGCCGGTTGCGGAACCCGAGCCGACGCCTGAACAAAAACAGCGGCAACACGACGAACTGACAGCGTGGGCCACAAAAGAACCTTTCACGTGGAAGAGCCTGCCGCGTTGGTTTCCTAGTCATGGTCTGCCGTTTATCCGCACGACTTTGCATCTTCATTGGCGGGCTGCCGCGCGGGCTGTGATCTGCCTTTGCCGGCGCTTCGATGCGCGGGGAGTTATACGATCTGTCGGGGCTGTGGCGCTATCGACGTTTGCTGGGCGATGCCGAATGTTTTGCGATGAGGCGAAGGAACTTTCGAGCGATCCACGCGCGGCCGATGCGGCCCGCATTTAGGTGATTGTTTAACGATGACGTTTCAAGTTGGACCAAACAGAACGAAAGGAATTTATGAGCACCACCGTTTTTGAAGGAGCGTCGGACATTCGCCAGCAACACCAAGAGGAGTTCATCCTACTGGCGCGGCGCATGGCATACGGCGAGGAAGGAATCGACGCCGAGACAATCGAGCGAGTCTGCACGGCGGCTGGCAAACCGATTGGCGAGTTCAATGGACTCGTGAGCCAATGCCGATCACGGCAAGGGCTGCGCGAGGATTATGCGCGGCTGGCGATCGTGGAAAAGCAAATGCGTGATGCGCAAGAGCGGCGACTCGAATTAAATCGGGAGCGGCAAGCGGCGCTGGAGCGTCATGCTCGGGCCGTGCCGGAGGTCGACGGTGAGATACAGCGGCTCGTTAATGAATACTCGAAGCTGTCGATCGTGCCGGGCCAATTGTTGCGCAGTTGTCCCGACCAAAGTTTGCGCGACGAGTTGAAACGACTGTCGCGCGACCGTGAATTGGTCGGCCAGCGTAGTTCCCACCTGCGAGGTGAGGTCGATCGGTTGGAAGCTGCAAAGCGACAAGCAGGCGCCGCCGGCGATGCGCAGGCGGCGACGGCGCTGCAAGGTGCGATTGAGCGCGTCGAGGCGCAATGGAGCGAGCTTGACAAGAAGGTCGATGAACTAGCGCGACGATCGGCGGACGTTGAAAAGCAGATGGTCGAGTTCTGAACTACAAACCCGCTCGGGCCAACGGTCGGGCGGGGATCACTAGGGGACCGGTCGTTTCGTCATGGTCTCGGCCGGTCCCCGTTTATCGAAAGGATGAATCATGCCACAGACAACCCTTGTCAGAATGCAATCCGGTCGGCTGGTTCGATTGTCGGCGGAGCGACTCAACGCGCAGGCGGGCGAGGTTGCGGAGATTGTCGAGCAACCGGGCGAGCCGGCTGACGATGAACCGCTACCGGTTGAGACCGTCGAAGAATTATTGCAATCCCTGCGAGATGAAGTCGCGGACCTGCGCGACACGGTCGCCGAGCAAAAGACCGATATTGAGGTTCTCTACACGTCGGTGCAAGCGATGCAAGAAGCAATCGCGCAGTTGACCGCCGACGATGAGCCGGATGAACCAGTGGACGAAGCGGCCGATTTTCTGGACGGCGACTTTGAATGAAGCAACTAGCGTGCGGCCGCAGGGCGTGCAGTACACGCCGGCCGATTGGTCTTTGACAATTCGTTGCCGCTCGGCGTAGCGAACCGGGCGGCCTGGTGGTGCGACGAACTAACCAACCTTCTACCCCAGCAGCCGCTTGTACTCATTGGTGACGTATTTATAGCACTCACACGACTTAGACTCCAAACCGGCACGGTCTAAAACGCGGATAGTGCCTCGCGAGTACCGAATCAATCGTTTTTCTTGCAAGGACCGCAGAACTTCGCTTACGCCAGCGCGGCGCACTCCGAGCATGTTTGAAAGAAACTCGTGCGTCATCGGCAACTCATCCGAAGAAAGCCGGTCACGCGTCATCAACAGCCGGCGGCAGGTTCGCTGCTGAATCGAATGTAGGCCGTTGCAAGCAACCCACTGCGAAGCCTCCATCATGCATACCGCCTGATAAAGCACCAGCACTTTGGCCAACGCCTTCTCCCGTACGCTTTCATCGCGCAGGGCGTGAGCACCGATGCACCAGGCATCGCCCGCTACCTGGGCGAATACGCGGTTGGGCGAAGTCTCCGATTCCAATGCCGGTGGCAAACCAACCGCCCCTTCTTTGCCGACCGTAGCGACCTCGATCATGCTGCCGTCCTGCATCACCGCCACGGCAGAAAGCATGCAATCAATCGGAAAATACGCGCGTTCAATCGGTCCCTTTGCTTCGTAAAGCACCTGGCTTACGTCCAAAGCGACGCGCTGCATTCGCCTGCGAAGCCGAATCGCAACTGCTTGGGGGAGCCGCTTCAACAGTCGGTTTCCGTTCAGCTTTGCCGACGAAGCACTTGGCATCAACAACCTCGGCGACTGGTTTTGATTAGAAGGCGGTGTCCGCACGGAATCGTACAAGAGAACTTTGCAGCGGCCTCTCGGGCAGCTTGAGCTTTGGCTGGTTGAATTGATTCCAGCGTTCAATCGCGGCCTCGATCGCTTCGCATTTGACTTCGATCATGGCGCCGTCGTTCGCGCGGGCTTCCCAATATGCCACCGGCTTGAAGGCATGCAGGAGCGTCCCGATAGGATCAACAATGAACGACGCATGCGCATCAATTACCTGGATGTACGGCGCTGGCGGCAGATAAGCGTGGCCGTAAACGAAGTAGCGGGGAAAAAGACGGCCGCTCGCTCATGCAGGCGAGCAGGGCAGCAGTTGTTTCAACTGCTCCAAACTTGCCGGCTTGAGTAGGTGACTGTCGATCATGCCGGCAATCAGCTTTTGAGGATCAGGCTTATAGCCACTGACAAGCGCCAGTAGCGACAACGTTTGCCCGCATGCAGCGCGGAGCATTGGGGCGAGCTGATAGCCATCGATGCCCGGCATGGCAAGATCCAAAAGGATCACTTGCGGCTGCCATTCGCGCAGTCTCAACCGCGACCGCGGCGATCGTGCAATAGCGGGATTCACACCCGCACACCTTGGCCAATTCGCACAGTAAAAAGGCACTATCTTCGTTGTCGTCGATGACGAGGACGCGCATGGCAAACACTCCAGTGAAAGAGGGCGACATAAAACAGGTCGCCAAGGAGTGCCAGGCAGAGGTTTGCAATCCCGGTGGATGGTGCAACGAGGCGAGTTGCGAGTTATTCAAACCATACCACAAGCACCGGTCAAAACAAGCGGAAACTCATACTAGCGAGGCCGGTTGTGAAAATCGCGATAGCGTTGCGCCTGTCGCCACGCCGGTGCGTCGGTCGATACGCGGGACGTAGGAGCCAAGAGGGCGGGAGAAGGGCAATGGTGAAAACAACGCGAGCCGCCTGGCTTGAGTGCAATCAGGCGGCCCGCGCTTGGGTTTCCCCGCGTGGCCTTCGATCAGGGCGGGGGCCACGGTCCAGCGATCAGGTTTCGGCGAGATCACTGAGGGCGTCAATGTACTGGATGGCGAGGCAACAAAAACCCCGCCTCCCTGGAGTGCAAGGCGGGGCCGCTGCTGCCCAATCCTTCAGCGATAGCGCGAGTCTAAAGCGACGGGCGGTGCAAAGCAAAACAAAAACCCCGCTCAACCGGGGCAGGTGGCCAAGCGGGGCTTACTCACACCATCTATGCACGGGCCGTGCAAAGAGGTGAACCAGCATGGTAATTAGCGGCAACAGGGGATGCAATCAAGTTGACAACCGGCTAGCGAGGGCGGCAATTGTTTTTTCATGGCGCGCCCCGTCTCGCCAAGGTGGCCGCCATCGCTCGCACGCCGCTGAGGTGAGGCACGCTGCGAACTGCAAACGTGTAGTAGTGCTTTCGCCCCCGTACAACTGAGCCGTGCAGAATGTAATCGCCGCTCGATTCGTTGTGGCGCGCTTCAATCTCTAGCCCCGGCGTTTCGACGAGTAGAACCAACTCCCCGGGCGCATGGTGTGGCTCGTTGGTTCGGTCGATGATCACGCGGGCACCGGGCGGCAGATTCATTCCCGCAGAGTAGCGGCGGGCGACGAGGCCGCAAGCGGAATGCAAGATACTGGCAGAAGATTGCCGCAGGTCAATTGCCATTCTGCTAGGACCATGTGTCATCTATCGCCAAAGCCGATGTAGACGACGCGCTAGAATTGGAACGGCAGCTATCGCAAGAACAACGACGCCGACAACCGGACAGGGAATCTCGAAATTCTTGGAGGGACAGGCGCGAACGATGGCGGGAATTGGCAAATTCGAAGACGCAACCGCGAGCCTGGAAATGAAACAAGCCCTAGCGCTTTACCCTCGGGCTTGAAGATGCGACCGGGGATCGATGGTGGCAGGCGGCGTCACACGGCGGCAACGTCCGTCGTGACCGCTTGGTTAATCTTTCGGCGACGATAGCCCGCATAGCTCATCCCGCACGCGAGCAAGCCGCAGAGCGCCATGCTGGTCGGCTCGGGAATCACGTTGACGACGCGGAAGGTGAAGATGCCGGCCACCGGTTCGCTCGCCCCCGTGTGCGTCGAAGCGCTGACATCGAGGTCGGTGCCCATTTGGGTGACCGTGGCGTTCGTGGGGCCGTAATCGCTGACGGCGAACACCGTCGTTTTCGAGCCGACGGTGATGTTCAAGGTGCCGAGCAGGATCTTTCGCACGTCCGGGCCGCCGTCGGTGAATTTGGGGCCATCGGCGCCATTGCCGGGCACGTCGGCGTTGACGATCAAGCCGGATTGCGACGCCGTGGCGGGCGCTTGCGAGACGATCGTCGGCACCGGCCCAAAACCGATTGGGCTGGCGGCGGTGTTGGGGGCGATTTTGAAATCATTATCGACCGGCGACGAGCCATAAATGGCGGCGTCGCCGGTATTAATGCGCGTCACCACGACGGCGGCGCCGAACAGGCCGCCTCCATCGAAGATGAGCGAGGTACTTCCGGCCGTAACGGTCTCTTGCAGATAAAGGTTGACCGTCACTAAGCTGCCGGGCAGTCCGGCGTAACTGGTCTGATCGGCGACGTACCGATAGTCCACCTCAGCGTGGGAGACAGCCAGCCCCACAGTAGCCCAACACGCCAGGGAGAGCAGAATCTTTCGCATGGATAACATCCTCAATGGAATACGCGCCTACCACGAAGGCCTTGGTCGCAGCCACCCATCATCGCGTCAACGATGCTCTGAAGAGTTGAAACGACAATCCCACAGACCGGAATGGTTGTCAACAAGAAAATGTTAACATGGGTCCACGCAACGGGGCATAACACGAAAAGGCCAGACCATGAAACCGCTACTCGTTCCGCTCGTGCTACTCTGTGCGTCACACGCCCACGCCGTCTCCCCGACGCCAATCAGCTTTGAAACAATCGTGACGCTGGACAAGTTCCGAATTACGAACACGTCGCCCTCGGCACACCTGCACGAGTTGATTGTCCGACCGTCCGCGAACATCACGCCCACGGTATCGAACCCAAGCGAGATGCTTTTAGCCAATACCCCGCCCTGGCCCGGCGACGATCGCATCGGCTGGTTCATCACGCGCTTTCGCCCCGGCGAGTGGATGGAGTTTACCGGGACGTGGGCGGCTGGCTCGATGCTCTCCGCGCAGTTCGCTGAGCCGTTTACGCAGTCGCGCGGGTTTATCTTCGCGCCGATTGAGAATGGGACGTTTGAGGGGTGGACTGTGCCGGAAGCCAGCAGCGTCGTGTTGATGCTCGTGGGCGTTGCGGCGTGCGGCGTGGCGTGGAAGCGGCGGAGAGACAAACGATGACCAAGCGAGACGAATTGATTCAAGCGTGGAAGGATACTGGCGAGTGGGAGTCTCTTGACGCGGGAGACCGGATGCGGATTGAGGGACTGGACGAAACGACCGCCGCATGCGAGTTAGAGTGGTTAGAAGCGCTAGGGCTGATATCCGTCGAATTTGAACGGGTTGCGAGCGGTAAAGGACCTGCGTTGCCACTGGCGCCTCCGCCCACAAACTGGAATGCGTATTTGCAAATGGCCGCGAAACGAGCTGGCCTCCCACTTGACCACGAAGGTGTTGTTAAGTGGATGATTAACAGACCGTTTCCGGCTCAAACGGTTATCAACTCGTTCCTATTCGTCGAGGAACTACTCAAAGAGTGTTTGAGCTTCATTCCATATCCTGAGCAGGCGCAAACGTGGTCACCGCGCCTGGCGACGGTGATCTTGGAAGCGTGCACGCAACTTGATTCCTTGTGGCACAGCATGGCGGTGGAAGTTGGTTCTGCAACTGCCGACCAGTGGACGACAATGAAGGACTACGTGACCTGGCACGCGGGCTTTCTAGCTCCGCGCTGGATTGTGTTTTTTGGAGGTAACCAGCCGTGTTTGCTTTTACCATTCCAGTCTTGGCGTTCGACACCACCAGCAACGCCCGCGTGGTGGGACGCCTACAACGATTTGAAGCATGATCGCTGGATTAACCGCTCAAAAGCAACTGCCAAAAACGCGGTCAACGCGGTCGGCGCATTATGTATTGTTTTAGTTACATGCGATCTATGTACCGAAGCGGTGTATGACTCAGAGTGGCTGACGCTGGGCATGGCCCCGTCCGCGCTTGAGGGGCTTTCTCATATTCAGCACTACATGGATGGCGTGGCCGAGACGGGACTTTTTGCGTATCCGTACGACTATCACGATAGGGAGATCATGCAAAACCAGTTCTGGGCATCGGAAGCGAGCAGCCGCTTCATGCGATGGTTTTCGACGTATTCTCAACCCGGCAAACCAAGGTGAACCAGTGAACGAAATCAAAGTGCAAGTTGTGAAGTACCCCGACCGCAAGGCGCTTGTGCTGCGGTACAAGTGCCCGTTGACCGGGCTGTTCAAAACGAAGTCTGCCAAGACCACGCGGCAAGCCGACGCCGTGAAAGCGGCCGGCAAATGGGAAGCCGAGTTGCGGGAAGGTCGATACCGACCTGCGGCGCGGATTACCTGGGCGGACTTCCGCGAGCGGTACGAAACCGAAGTGCTCGCGAGTCTCGCCGCGCGGACCGATGAGAAGGTCGGCTACGTGTTTGATTCGGTCGAGGAAATCTTAAACCCCGAACGACTCGCGAGCATGACCAG
The DNA here is from genome assembly GCA_963829655.1 of Pirellulales bacterium. Lineage (GTDB taxonomy): Bacteria > Planctomycetota > Planctomycetia > Pirellulales > JALHPA01 > JBBDYH01. The sequence continues at coordinate 162,065 of CAWHJG010000002.1, read as the reverse complement.
CGAACGGATTAGCCAGTATCAGGCGAAGCTGCGCGAAGGCGGCAAAGCCGAGAGCACCATCAAGAGCAGCCTAGCCCACCTGAAAGCTGCGTTGCGTTGGGCGGAGCGCGTGGGATTGATGCTCAAGGCACCGTCGGTGGAGATGCCGAAGCGTGCGAAGGTCAACACGATGAAGGGGCGGCCGATTGCCGGCGAGGAGCTTGACCGCATGCTTGCGAAGTGTGCCGAAGTGGTCGGCGCTGAGGCGGCCGCGTCGTGGTCTTACTATCTCAATGGGCTGTGGCTGTCTGGACTTCGATTGTCAGAGTCTCTTGAGCTTTGGTGGGACCGCGACGATAAGCTGTGCGTTGACCTGGACGGCAAGCACCCGATGCTGAGGATTCCGGGCGAGCTTGAGAAGGGCAACAAGGACCGGCTGTTGCCGATTGCACCTGAGTTCGCGGAGTTCCTGCTAAAGACTCCGAAGGAGCAACGCACGGGCCGCGTGTTCCTACCGCTACCACGGCGAAAGCACGGCGAGCGGGTGGGCCACTATCGCGTGAGCGAGCTTGTCTCTGCGATTGGCAAGGCGGCTGGCGTCAAGGTGGCGAACACCTCGGGAGGCAAGGTGAAGTACGCAAGTGCGCACGACCTGCGCCGTTCATTCGGTGAGCGTTGGTCGTCGCGCGTCATGCCACAAGTTCTCAAGGAACTGATGCGGCACGAGAGCATCGACACGACGTTGCGTTACTACGTCGGCCGCAATGCCGACACGACGGCGGCGGTGTTGTGGGCCGCACACGAGAGCGCGCAGAAAAGTAACACTTCTGGTAACAGTGGCTCGAAAACGACAAACGGCCGCGCCGTCGAATCGACGCAAGGCGTTGATGCTTAAAGCACTTCTGATTGAGGCTGTTGGGACTCGAACCCAAGACCTACGGATTAAAAGTCCGTTGCTCTACCAACTGAGCTACAGCCTCTCACCCTGGAAAACCAGGGATATTTGACATCCAAGGCGGCGGCGGGTATTCTCTCTGACACCAGATTTGACACCCGCTGGCCAGTGATCCTTGGAGATCAGCATGCCGAATCTTACCCGCAACCCGAAGGTTCGCAAACCCGCCAAGCCGCACCCGGACTTCCCGCTATTCCCGCACGCAACGAAGCGGTGGGCCAAAAAAATCAGGGGCAAGCTCCATTACTTCGGTAAGTGGGACGACCCCGACGCCGCACTTGCCAAGTGGGTCGATGAGAAGGATGACTTGCTGGCGGGCAGGGCACCACGCAGCCGCGACGGATTGAGCATGAGGGACTTGGCGAACAAGTTCCTGACGAGCAAGAGACACCTGCTTGACACCCGCGAGTTAGCCCAACGGACGTTCGATGATTACCACGCTACGTGCGAGCGGTGCATCGAGCGGTTCGGACTCACCCGGCTAGTTGATGATCTACGGCCTGAGGACTTCGACGCCTTACGGGCACGGTTCGCGCGGACCTGGGGACCGGTTGCCGTTGGCAACGAGGTACAGCGCGTGCGCGTGGTATTCAAGTTCGCATACGACACGCTGTTGGTCGATAAACCCGTTCGGTTCGGACCGGAATTCAAGCGCCCAAGCCGCAAGATGCTGAGGCAGGCGCGACACGCCAAGGGACCGCGCATGTTTGAGGCGGCGCAGATTCGGGCGCTACTCGGCAAGGCGTCGATTCCCATGAAGGCGATGATTCTGCTCGGCATCAATTGCGGATACGGCAACAGCGACGTTGGCTCGCTGCCCATGACGGCGCTGGACCTGAAAGCCGGTTGGATTATCTACCCGCGCCCGAAAACCGCTGTAATGCGACGCTGCCCGTTATGGAAGGAAACCGTGGTGGCGCTCCATGCAACAATCAAGGCGCGACCGCGAGCAAAGGACGAGCGACATGACGGGCTGGTGTTTATAACGCGCCGCGGACAGTCTTGGGGAAAAGACGTGGCGGACTCCCCGGTGTCGAAGGAAACCGCCAAGTTGCTCGCGGAGCTTGGCATGTCGCGACCCGGCCTAAACTTCTACGCGTTGCGTCACACTTTCGAGACAATCGGCGGCGAGACGAAAGACCAGCCGGCGGTCAGTGCCATTATGGGCCATGCACCGGCAGCAAACGATATGGCATCGGTGTATCGGGAGAGAATCAGCGATGAGCGGCTGCGCGCCGTGACGGAGCACGTACGGAAATGGCTGTTCGCAAAAGGGCGAGTGCCGAAGCCTTGACGGAGTTTTGTGAACGCATGCCGGCTTCCAGCAAGGCGCGGCAACACTCGACGGATACGCTGTCTTGCGCTGTTCTGCCCTAGAAGTGCGCAGATGGCGCACAGAGTGCGGCCCTAATTACTAAGCCGGATGATCCTCAGGTTGCCAAAAAGTGACGCAACCACGGGGCTGACTTAGCCTCCCAATTACTTGACCTCTGGCTCAACAGCGCCGCGTTTTTGTAAGTGGCGTGCTACAAGCCAGCAAATCAAGGCCCAGGCCAACCCGGCGGCCCAACCTGCCAACACATCCGTCGGGAAATGAACGCCCATGTAAACACGACTCATGCCGACCAGAAGAGTCAAAACCAGCGCGATAATCAGAAAATAGGCCTTCAGGCGAAAGGGTTTGACGAATCGTCCAAGTAAGGCGCCGAGTGTGAGGAAAACGGTTGCCGAGAGCATCGAGTGGCCGCTCGGAAAAGAGCTGGTGTAAACCATTGATAAATGAGGCACGACGCTCGGCCGGGGACGGGCGAAAGCGCTTTTGAGCAAGGTGCTCACGACAAGTCCACCAAGAGTAGCCACCACAATGAGCCACATCGCGCCAAACATTCGCCGCAGCCAAAGAAACCCGGCGACCGCGGCCGTAATCAGCGTCAGTACGGCGACGCTACCTAGTGCAGTCAAATCGCGCCCGACTTCTGCCAGCCAAATGGGGCCGATTGGCCTCGCCGGATCGTCCACATCGCGTAGGGCGCGCACCGCCCACTCGTCAAACCCCATCGTGTCGCCCTCGACGACTTGATCCGCTAAGGCAATAAACGCCCAAACCGCGGAAACGGTGATCAAAAGCGCAACCAACACGCTCGTCTCGTTGCGGCCGATCCATTCAAGCACAGGCTGCAAGAACCTTAATGCGCCCGCTGCCCAGCGCCACACAAAACCTTTCTTCCATTTGTTCGCGGGAGTTGTATGTGGCGAAGTAGGCATAGCCTTTGCATTTCCGCTCGTTGACCCAGGTTTCACGGTCTCAGATTACAAGTGTGCTCGCAATGAAGGCAATAGTCCTGCTGAATGCCGCCGCTGGCACTTTGCGCGCGGCCGGTGGCCAGAATGTGGAGGGTAAGATTGCGAAAGCTCTTGGCGCCGCCGGAGTCTGCGCCGAAGTTCGCCCCACAGGGTGCCATTTTTTGCGATTGGCAGCGGCTCAAATAGCCCAGGAGCGCAGCGTCGACCTTGTCATTGGCGCCGGCGGTGACGGCACGCTGAGCGCCATTGCAAGCGGATTGGCCGGAACGAATATGCCGCTGGGGGTCTTGCCCTTAGGAACACTCAACCACTTCGCGAAGGACCTCCGCATTCCCCTCGATCTGGCTGAGGCATCTAGTATCATCGCCGCACATCACGTAACCAGCGTGGACGTAGGCCAAGTGAACGATCGATACTTCATCAACAACTCCTCACTCGGGATGTATCCACGAGCGGTACTAGAACGCGAGGGACAGCCGCGTCGCCGCGGCTGCCGGAAATGGGTGGCGATGACGAGGGCGATGGTAAAAGTGCTGCGCCGCTTCCCCATGGTTCAGGTCAGGTTAACATCGGAGAACCAAACGGCGGTCCGAAAAACGCCGATGGTATTCGTCGGCAACAATCGATACGAACTTGACCGGCTTAGGGTCGGGACGCGCGACCGCGTGGATCGGGGGGAGTTGTGTCTATATATCGCCGACACCCAGACCCGCTGGGGGATGCTTAAGCTAACGTTTCGTGCCCTGTTGGGCAGGCTGGACCAGGCCCGGGACTTTGAAGCGGATTACATTTCCGAATGTTGGATCGAAGCACGACGTCATCGGCTGCACGTGGCCCTCGATGGCGAGGTCGTCAAACTCTCTCCGCCGCTACATTATCGCATTTGGGCCAAGGCCCTGCGGGTCTGCACGCCTGAGCAAAGGAGCGGTTGATGCGGCGGATCGCGCACATCTCGGATCTGCACTTCGGTGCCGAAGATCCGTTCGTCGCGACAGGCCTGCTTAATGATTTGGCCCGGCAAAGACCCGACTTGGTGGTGGTCAGCGGCGACCTGACGCAACGGGCGCGGCGAAGCCAATTTGAGGCCGCGCGAAATTATCTTGCGCAGATTGCGGCTCCCAAAGTCATTGTCCCTGGCAATCACGATTTACCGCTGTTTGATGTCATCCGACGGTTGATGTCTCCCTTGGGCCGCTATCGTCGGTACATTACCCGAGACCTTAACCCCGTCTTTCAGGACGAGGAACTTGCCGTGGTAGGGATCAACACAGCGCGGCCCAGCACTTGGAAGGATGGCCGTATCTCGACCGCTCAAATTGCTGAGGTCGAGTCACAGTTTCAATCCGCTGGGCCGGGTCGGTTCAAAGCCCTTGTTGCACACCATCCGTTTATTCCGCCGAAAGGTGACCCGGCGGCGGCCCTCGTAGGGCGGGCCCGCTTAGCATTGCGGATGCTTGAGAGTTGCGGCTGCGCACTAATTATGGCCGGTCATTTACATCAGGCCTACAGCGGTGATGCACGTCTGGTTCACGTAGAAATCAAACGATCGATTCTCGTGGCCCAGGCTGGAACGGCGATTTCGCATCGCCGGCGGAGCGAGCCAAATGCCTACAACGACATCGTCTTTGATGGAAACGAACTGCAGTTACACGTACGCGGTTGGGATGGCAAACAATTCGTCCCAGTAGCGACCGGCGTGTTCCAGCTGCGTGACGAGGGATGGATTGCGATAGAGTAGCGGGACTGCGAACGATGCCCTTTGGAGGAACCCGACACGGCCTGTGGAACGATTTGGCTCAACAGACAACCGACCGGCCGATACGCGCCCCCACGGCTCCCTGCTCCGTCTAACGTATACCTCCAGGCACTGATTGGTGTTCTTGAGTAAGGATTGGAATGGCACGCAAACGCAAAGCGCTCCCACCGCTAACTCCTCGTGGTCGTGAGATACTTTCCACCGTGCTAAATGCCGTTGCCTTTGGCACCCACGGCGACGTGGGCGATGTAGACGCGTTGGCCGAAGAGCTGGGCACGACACCCGGCCGCCTACGCCCCATGCTCCGAAAGCTAGAGTCGATGGGCTATCTGACTATTGAGGGCAAAGTAGCCGAGCGCGTGCTGCCAACCGTTGCCGCGATCCGATGGCAGAGTCCGAAGGTATCGGAACGTGAGGCTGCAACGCTGGTACGAAAGCTCAAGTAGAACCCGGTTCGATCTCTTTTGCTTGATTTTCGGATTCGTTGTAATCCTAATGCGATTCATCGCAACCCGCGTCGCCTGCAACAAAGTATTAACGATGCCTAACCACGAACGAATTGCAACGCTGAATGTACCCATTACGTATCATAATTTATCGGCACCCATCCTTGTGTTCTTCTTGCTCGTTGCTAACGCAGCGGCACAGCCTCCAACGTATCGACTCCTCAATCTGGGAACGTTGGGTGACCCTGCCAGTGAGGCCCGTGGTTTGAATAACCTGGGACAAGTCGTCGGAGTAAGTTACGGAGGCGCGCGGAGAACGTTCATTTCGTACGCAGCCCAACTTCCCAATCAATCCACTGACGGATGATCTGGGGGAAGCGGTGTGGATTGCCGAGGACATAAACGATTTGGGAGAGGTTACAGGTAAGCGCAAAAACCCCATCCATGCATTTCGCACGGCACCCAATGCTCCCTTCAACCCGCTTACTGATGATCTGACAAGCTTCCCTGGCCAAGTCAGCGCTGGCGTAGCGATCAACGACCTTGGAGAGGTGGTTGGCACCGCTCGGGACCCAAGCGACGTCGCCGATTACGCTTTTCGCACCGATCCGCATTCTCCGATCACTCAGGAAAGCCATCTTGGCGTGCCATTTTCGGGAGCGCGTGGAATCAATAACGTAGGTGAAGCCGTAGGCGAAATGTTCTTTGAAGGTCGATTGCACGCATTCCGTACTGCGCTCGTTTGCGCATCGATCCCATAGTGGACGACTTGGGTACGCTTGGCGGCATTGGTGCTGCCGCTATCGACATCAACGAAGTTGGTCAGGTTGTTGGGCACTCGACGACCGCCAGTGGTGTGACACACGCCTTCCGAACTGGGCCAAGGGCCGACATAAATCCGGCGACCGATGACCTGGGTACGCTCGGTGGCCAAGTCAGTAATTCGTTTGCGATAAACGAACCTGGCGTGGTAGTTGGGCTAAGTGAAATTCCAGGTGGTGGTGATTCCCATGCCTTTGTTTACTTCGATCGGATGTATGACCTCAACACACTGCTGGACAATTCGGGCATTGGATGGACGCTCGTGGTAGCAACTGCGATAAACGATCACGGACAGATCGTTGGCGCTGGACGATTGAACGGCTCGACGCGGGCTTTTCTACTCACACCAATTCCGGAACCATCTGCGGCTGTCTTGCTGGTCGGATTTCCGTTGGGAGTGGCCTTATTTCGGAGCCTTCGCAAACGCAACTAACTTCAGACGCCCTTCCGCTTCACCGCCCACTGTATCGGCTCCGACCCACTTAGAGGGATGAGTAGTCTTGATGAAGGTCGCGGCCTACCAGATCCCGCTGAAGGCTAGTCGCTTGAGGGAGGCGATACCGCGGATTGCGGCGAAAGTCCGATGTTGTGAAGCTCATGGCGTCGAACTGCTGTGTTGTCCGGAAGGCGTCTTGGGCGGACTCGCCGATTACGTGGATGATCCGGCCGAAATTGCCCTGGGTGTTGACGATGGTCAACTCGTTGCCGAACTGGCGCCGTCAAGTTCCGGGGCAAGTTTGTCTGGCACAAGCACGAAGCCGAGGACGAGATGTTCCTGGTGTGGCGTGGCCGCTTCCGTGTGGAGTTTCGGGACCGGGTGGTTGACCTCGGGCCAGGCGAGTTCCTGATCGTTCCGCGGGGGATTGAACACTGGACCGTGGCTGAGGAGGAGGTCGAGGTAGTTCTGTTCGAACCCGCTGCGACCCGCAACACAGGGAATGTAGTTGATCCGACACTCACTGCACCGAGTGGAATTCGGATCTGAGGCGCTGGATCGACGTCCGGGGTCAGCGTTGTGTACTGTGCACTGCGAGTGTAGCTGGCGGTTGGGCCGGCAGTAGCATCAGGGTTCTACGGGAACATGCTGCTGATCCCACACAGCGTTCGTCCTATTTCCTCCTGTTCACATTATCCGTAACCCCTTTGGCAACGCCTCGCCGAACGTCCGGGTTTGCTCCTCCGCATCGAGCTGGCCGCCGCTGCGAACGAGTGCAATCAAGTGATTGCCCGCTCCGCGCGTGTCCAGCCAGCCGAGCACGCCCTCGCGGAGATTGTCGGGGATGTCACGATAGCGATCGTCAGTGCGGCGGGTCATCTGCATGACAGCCCATGCGGCCTGAGGGTCCTCGATCGCCAGCTCCAAAAAACGCCCGGTCCAGTCGCTGGCGATCTCGCCCGGCACAACGACGTTGAGCGGGCCGTAGACCGGCACGCGCGCCGCCACTCGGCCGAGCGTCCAGAGAATCGCGGGCCGCACAGATTCCATCTTTCGTTTGGGCAAAACATCGAGGAGTAGGCTTCCCATCTCAATTTTCGTAGCCGGTGGCAATAATTCGAGGGAGCCCAACAGACGCCAGACTTCGATCGATTCGGTCGCGCCGAAGCTGAGATCGCCTGCCGATCCGCGGCCAGTGGTGAGCCGCTTGTGCAACCCGCGGATGGGGGCAAGTAGCGGTTCGGCAAGCGCGCGCTGTTGTCCAGCAGCCAGTCCGCCGGCGATCCGCCGCCACAGGACCCACCATTCGGTTTCACACGTGGGTGCGGAGTGAACGACCTTACCTGCGAGCTGTCGCCAGGTTTCGGCGACACGCCAATCGTCGAGTGCCAGGCCGTAGCCGGGGCGAAGCCCATAGCCGAGGAGGTTCAGCCACCGCGCTTCGTGTTGCGGGGAGCGGTGGCGGCCCGGTTCGCAGTCGATGACCGCCTCCCAGAGTCGCCGCAAGAGCGACATCGGCCAGTCTTTCTTATCCGAGACCAGAGCAGCAGCAAGGCGCTTAATGATCGTTCGCGGTCCTTCGTGATCGCCTTTTGGGGCTTCTTCGCCAAAGGTGGCCTCAATTTCGCGCCGGGCTGAGGCCCAAGTATCTTCATCCAAGAATCCCTCCCGCTCGCCGCGACCAGCGTGATCCGCGACATCGGTTTGCGTTGCGCTACGAACGTCGAACTGCATCCGCCAACTTCGCGGGCCATCGCGCTCGGCCGCCCACAGGTCGAGCGTACCGATCTCGGTGAGCCGCGCATGAAGGCGCACCGGCACTATGGCTTTTTCGCTCTGACCGCGCGACTTGAGCACCGTACGGATTGGCGCGAGCGCAGTCATCTGTTCGCGGTCGATGGCGGCCAGCTCGCCGGCCCGATCGGTGAGCCGGATACTTGATGTGTAGAGCGGGAACTCGACGGGTTCAGAGACTAGCAGCTGGAAGTCGCGGTCGGCGAGCACGATTTCTTGATTCGGCTCAGCACTGGCTGGCACAAGGCAGAGGGCGGAGTCGACCGCGTCGCCATTCGGTGGTGTGCGTTGCTGCGACTCCACGCCAATGTAATAGGTTCTCGCGAGGTCGGCGGCGATACGCACACCCGCGCCGCGGCGGACCATGCCGTAATACGCTGCGCCGCGAGCGACGGCCAAGTCGAGCCGGTCGTGATCGAGCACGTGTGGCGACCAATCGGCCTGATTCGCCTTCGTCGGCTCGCGAAACCATGACTCCAGCACCTCGACCAGCCGCGTGTGCAAGTCGGGCGAAGCAAACAATCCACCGTTGAACAGCACAATATCGGGCCTGGCCGGGTCGTGATCGGTCGGGAGCTGCTCATCACCCACGGTTACACCGCGATGCGCGGTGAGAAACGCGGCAAGATAGCGCGTCATCGCCGCGTCGGCCGCGTAGGGGAGTCCGAATTCCTGAAAGCCGCTTCGGCGGGACGTGGGTTTGTCGTCAAGGGCCACGCGCGGAAAGAAGCCTTCGACGATCAGCTCGCGGACTTCGTCGCGCGTGACTTCCGCTTGCAGGCCGCCCAGCAATCGCGCCGCCGCTTTGCCAATGTTCACCGTGATTCGCTCAGAGGGGTTGTCGCCGAGCAAGGTTTCTTTCACGCGGCGGCACGCACGGACCAAAAGGTCCCATTGCCGCGGCTCGAGCTTACCACCGGGTACCAGTCGCTGTTCGAGGTGATGCGCGAGTGCCAGGTCCTGATTGTCTCCGCCAAGAATCAGGTGCTCGCCGACTGCAACACGGTGGAAGCCGACTTTTTCGGTGGCGTCGCCGCGGCTGACGCGGATTAACGTGAAGTCGGTGGTGCCACCCCCGATGTCGCAAACGAGGATCTTCTGACCTGGCAAGATCCCCGCGCGCTGCGACTCCCAGTCGTCAGCGTGCTTGTGGAGCCAGGCATAGAACGCGGCCTGCGGCTCTTCGATCAGCACCACGCGAGGTAAACCCGCCAATTTTGCGGCGGCAACGGTCAGCTCACGCGCGACCTCGTCGAACGAGGCGGGCAATGTGAGCACGAAGTCCTGTTCGGCAAGCGGGTCGCGAGGGTGAACCATGTCCCAGGCTTCGCGCACGTGGCGTAGATACCGAGCAGCGACCTCGACCGGCGAGAGACGTTCGACGTCGGCCGCGCCGTGCCATGGCAACAAGTCCGCCGTACGATCTACGCCGCTATGCGAGAGCCAGGACTTAGCGGAGGCAATCAAGCGGCCGGGCACCAGCGCGCCCTGGTCCCGCGCAAAAAGCCAACGGCGTACTCCGGATCGCCGTTGCTCCAGGGCAGCTTTCAGCGCCGCTTGCGAGAACTCGCCCACCGCCGGTTGATAGTGGAACGATGGCAGCGTCTCCCGCGCTTCGATTTCGCCGGCCGCGACCAGCTGTGGCACGGGGAAGGTCTGGACGCGCCAGTTGGCGTCGTGAGTATCAACGTAGGCCACTGCCGAATTTGTCGTGCCGAGATCCATGCCGACGACGAAGCGACTACGCTCAGTGGTTGCGTTGTCCTGGGTTGACATCGTGTCAGCTTCCCCCGTTTTCCCGGACGCTGAACTCCAGCTTCCAACGCTGATCGCTCTTCGTGCCCACGCACCACAGCTCGAACATGCCCAGCTCGGTAATCTTGCTATGGAATTTCACAGGCACGTAACCTTCCTGAATGTTCTCGTCGGTAGGGAGGGCTGTCTCTAGCGCGTCGGTCTCCGCGATTTCCTCCTCTGTCCACGAAGCGACCAGATCGCCTGGCTTGTCCTGCTTGCGCGTCGAGCTGGAGAAAAATCGAAACTGCGCCGGCTCGCCGACGACCAAGCCGATCTCGCCTGAGGGAACGTCGGTTTCGGTGCCTTCTTCCATTCCTATCGGCACCACACACAGTGCCCGCAGTGGGCGCGGGCGCCGGGTATGGCTAGTCCTGACGTTTCGATGCCTACGTAGTACGATCGCGCGGTACCGCCGCGAATGCGCAGGCCTCCGCGGTGTTTGGCGTAGCCGTAAACCGCCGCGCCGCGTGCCACAGCGTGATCGAGGTCATGCGTGCCGGAAAGGCGGAGGGGTGCGTCGGATGGTTGCTTGGCGGCACGCTTTACTGGACGGAACCAGGCGCTCAAAACCTCCAGCAGCCGCTCCTTTAACCCGGCGGCCTTAAACACGCCGCCATTGAACAACACGTGCGTGGGCCGCGAGGGCTGGCCGTCGCTGCCCTGCGATGCAAGAAATCCGGCCAGATGTCGGGTAATCGCCGTATCGGCCTCAAACGGCAGTCCAATTTCTTGGAAACCGGAGATTCGTCGTCGGGTCGGCTTTTCGTCGAGCGCACAGTGCGGGAAGAAACCATCGAGTAACAGCTCGGCGACTTGATCGCGCGCGACTTCGATCGACTTTGCGGCGCCGATCAAGCGGCTGCCGCGCGAGGTGACGGTGATCGTGTGCGTCGTTGCGCCATCGCTGCCGGCGAGCACTGTTTCTTTCGCTGCGCAGACGAATGCCACAGCGAGACCGATTGCCACGGGTCGAGCGTGACGCCCTGCTCGGCAAATCGTCCCGCCGCCCAATGAGCAAGCGACAAGTCCATGTTGTCGCCGCCGACAAGCAGGTGATTTCCGACCGCCAGGCGACGGAGCACCAATTCGCCGTTTTCTTCTGCGACGGCGACCAGCGTGAAATCGGTGGTGCCGCCGCCGACGTCGCACACCAACAGCGTGTCGCCGAGCTTGAGCATGCGCCGCCAGCGGTCTCCGGTGTCGTCGAGCCAGGCATAGACGGCGGCCTGTGGCTCTTCAAGCAGCACCAGATTTTGCGGCAATCCGGCTGCTAGCGCCGCCTCGCGCGTTAGCTCGCGCCGCCGCATCAAACGAGGCCGGCACGGTGAGCACGACGTGTTGTTTGGACAGCGGAGCATCCGGCATGGCTGCGTTCCAGGCCCCGACAAGATGTTCCAGATAGCGCTGGGACGCGGTGACCGGCGAGACTTTGACCACATCGGTCGGCGCGTTCCAGGGGAGGATCGGCTGATGGCGATCGACGCGGCTGTGAGCCAGCCAGCTTTTGGCCGCGCCGACGGTGCGATCCGGCATCTCGGCACTCTGCCGCCGGGCCAATTCGCCGACGGAAAAATCTCGCTTCGTTGCCCACGGAAGATCGAGCGTTTTGCCAGCGACTTCGTGCGGTGCTCCGAGATAGAGGAACGACGGCAGCGTGGTGCGCGTTTCGATCGTTCCTTGTGCGACGAGCTGCGGGATGGCGAGTACTTCGACCTGCGGCCGCTCGCCGTCGAGCGCGGTGTAGGCCAGCACACTGTTGGTCGTGCCAAGATCGATGCCGACGACGAAGTTAGGCATGGTTCACTTAACCTCGACCTCCGCCGGCGCAATAACGAGTGACGCCGCCTCGCTGCCGGTCCACGCCGGCAGCTGGCAGGCGGTTGCTTGCCAGCCATGATGCAATAGCGACCCGCGGAACGGTGGTGTGCCGCTGATGTTGCCAGTCAGCCGATACACGCCCGCGTCAAATCCTGCTGGCACTTCGATCCCCGCGCCCTCGGCCTCATGCCGCAGCGGCTGAATTGCAAACATCCGTTCTACGACGCGCGAGCAGTCACGATGCAGATCTGCGCCACCGCGCCAATCTGCGCGTCGCTGTAGCCGGTGAGCTGCTCCTTAAGGAAATCGACGAACCGCCCCTCGCGTTGTAGTGCCGCCAAGAGCCCAAGCGCGTCGCTACGAGTCGGCTTTGTGGGTTCAGCAGCACGGCGAACCGCCTCCCCCTTTGGGGGAGTGGCCAGGCGAGCGACGTCCGACTCGTGCATCTGGTTGCGCGGTGTTTCGTTGCGCGACCGCAGCACTGCATCTACGCGTCGCGCCAATGGGCCGTTGAATAAGACCAGAAAGAACGCTCGTAGAGCGATGAGGGGATACATGTCAAATTGGGATTAGCGTACCGGAAATGCGTGTTTAGACGGGGAACGCCTAAGTACAGCCGAGCTTGTCGCGACTTGTCAACCTCCCAGCAAGGCACCGGCCCTTGACCGGCTGGCGACTGCGCCTGGGGTCTTACCAAATTTGGGGACATCAGATGCACTTGCCATTCGCGGGTAAAATTAAGGTGGAGGCGACAATGGCGAACCCTAGGAAGCTAGTCCCTGAAAATGTCCCCGGTGACTTCTTCGTGGACTCGACCTGCATCGACTGCGATGCCTGTCGGCAGATCGCCCCTTCGGTATTCGGACGAGGCCGCTGAAACGTCCTTCGTCAAGGCCCAGCCGCATTCCAGCACCGACCGGCGACAAGCGTTGCAAGCGCTGCTGGCCTGCCCCACCGGGTCCATCGGCTGCCTCGGCGACGATGACGTGAAGTCGGTGATGAAGGACTTCCCGCTGGCGATCGAGGAGCCGGTCTATTACTGCGGCTACAACTCGCCGAAGTCGTACGGCGGCAACAGCTACTTCGTCCGGCACCCCGATGGCAACTGGCTGATCGACTCGCCGAAGTTCGTCACGCCGCTGGTGCAGCGGTTGGAGGCGCTGGGCGGCATCGCCCACATCTTCCTGACGCACCGGGACGACGTGGCCGACGCCGAGCGCTACGCCGAGCACTTCGGGAGCCGCCGCATCATCCATCGGGATGAATTGTCGTCGCAGCCGGGTGCGGAAGTCGTGCTGGATGGCGAAGGGCCGTGGGAGTTGGCGCCTGGCTTCCTCGCCATCCCGACGCCGGGCCACACGAAGGGCCACTGCGTCCTGCTCTTCCGAGACCGCTTTCTTTTCACCGGCGACCACCTGGATTGGGACCGGGACGACCCGCCAGCTTTCGGCCTCCGAGGACTACTGCTGGTATTCGTGGCCGCGGCAGGCCGAGTCGATGCGGCGGCTGGCGGACTACCGCTTCGAGTGGGTGCTGCCCGGCCACGGCCAGAGAGTGCATCTGCCGGCTACTGAGATGCAGGAACAAATCCGACGATTGGCCAAGGAAATGAGAGAAGGAGTGGGAACAATCTGATGGCGAGGAACATTCTGAGGACCGGCAAGAAGTCCCGCCCGAAAACCGCCGTGAAGGGGAAACGGTATCGCTGCGCCTTATGCCGAAAACGCAGCCCGAAGCCGGTCAAGGAACCAGCCCCGTGGTATTGCCCGAATTGCTTGAGCCAAACGGCATACGCTCAACATCACCGGACTAACTTCAAGCTCAGCCGTGGAACCGGATAGAAGCGGAGGTTGACGTGGGCTGCAGCTTCGTTGTTAGGCGAAAGCCACACTGTACAGGGCTCGTAGACAATACGCCATCTTCTGCGCTAGTGGGCGTCGCCGATGGCGAACTTGCTGTTCTGGAGCATGACCGTGCGATACTCCCCTCGGATAGTCACTCGCACCCGTCTGTCGTGCCAACTTCAGACGGTGAGGTTTTTCTTGCGATTGCATCCAATTCGTTGTGGCTTCTGTAGCCGCCACCTACAATCCGCCTCTTGGCTACTTCAATCGATGTGGCCACACGTTTCAGACAAGCCTGCTCGGCAGACCTCAGGAGATGTTCGATGAACCGTTTATTGTCCTTTCGTCAGTTCGCCTTTTCTGCGACCGTGTTTACTATCCTGGGACTCTGCTTCTCCGCCTCGGCCGCTCCCCCGGTCCCCTTCCGAGGCCGCGCGGACCTGGTGCTTACCGGCGCCGAAGACCTGCCGCCGGCCAGTCGTCGGCTGACCGCGGCTGCCACGGGCCAGGCCACGCATCTAGGCCGTTTCACACGGACCGAAACCTTATTCGTCAATCTGTCCAATGGCAGCTTCATCGGAACGCTGGTGTTCACTGCAGCCAACGGCGACCGGCTCAACGCCGACGTGGAGGGACAATTCACTTCACCGACAGGCGATTCGGCCCTGGGGACGTACGTGTTCACGAGTGGAACTGGCCGGTTCCAGAATGCGTCGGGACGGGCCGCGTTTGAGGTCAAACCTGATGAAGTGGGGTTCGATGTGACGTTTAAGGGAAAGATTCAGTACTAGGCCAGTCGCCGATAACGAAAGACAACGTCAGCCGGTGAGGCCAGCCTGCAAGCCGACCCGCCTGCGACAGGTGCCAGCTAATCTCCAGCGGAAGTCCGCGGTGTGTCGGCCTGACGAATTGTCGAAAGTCGTTTCTTGTCGGCCAGCGATTGTCGCCGTACCGCTCGGTTCGCTATGCCGAGCGGCACGGCGTGACTACTTACTGGCAAACGCCGAATCAGCGCACGCCAATCTTCTGCCAGTCTCTTGCTTCTCGCTTGCGACGGTGCCAGTCGCCACTACTCTGCGGGTAATGAACTTGCCCCTCGGCACTTGCGTGATCGTCGACCGAACCAACGAGCCGAACCATGCGCCTGGCGAACTGGTGCTACTCGTGAAACCGCCCGGCTTAGAGATTGAAGCACGCCACAACGAGTTGAGCGGCGAATACACGCGCGGTTCAGTAGTCCGGGGACGAAAGCACTGCCACACGTTTGCCGTGCAGCGCCTCAATGGCGTGCGGGCGATGGCGGTTAGCCTGGCGAGACGGGGATCGCCATAGGGACACCCAGCCGCCCTAGCAAGCCCGTTGTCAACGACGGCACACTCCACATTTAGGAACGGCACCGCCTTTACTCTCACGGGGCCGGGGTTTTTGTTGTGCTCGCACCGCGAAAGCGTGAGCTATACTTTTATGGTGCCCAGATGCTTAGTCATCGGGGCCCACGGCCGCCGCGCTGAGCTGCCCCGTGCGGCGGCTTTCTTACGCCCGTGCGATCTGCTTGTGCCGCCACCTTCTAGCGGAGTGCTAGCGTGCGCGTCCTGGTCATCGATGATAAAGACGATTGTGCGTTTCTTCTGGGCGAATTGGTCAAGTCGCGCGGGTGCGCATCCCTCTATTGCACGATGCCCACCCAAGCAATTGACATTGCCAAAGAGTGGCAGCCGAACGTGATACTGTTGGACCTATTCATGCCTGGCATGGACGGATACCAACTCGCTCCTAAGCTTCGCGAAGTGGGCCATCGGGTCGTGCCGCGCATTTTTCTCGTCAGCGGTTGTATACCCGATCATGAAAAGCTGACTGCGGCGACAATCGACGGCTACCTGCTTAAGCCGGTCAGATTGCAAGAGATGACGGACCTGCTGCAAGACGAGAAATTGATCCGTTACGGGTGTTGGACCGTCGCGGACTGGAGTCGAGAGCGCGCGAGTCTGACGGCGGGGTTTTCTTTTGCTGACCACGCCCTCGCCACTAGCGTGTCAACCGAACCGGTCCGCTAAACTCAGACTGTCGGCCGGTGCCTCTCCTCCCGGTAAGGCACTGCACCCCGTCGTCAGTGTCTGCCGACTCGGACGGCGGGGGTTTTTATTCGTGCGGTTCCGTACAAACACGGCGGCCCAAATCTCAAATACTTGCCCCGTCAGTGATTTCGCCGAAAACTGATCGCTGACCGTGGCACCTTGCAGAGCACATGGCCACGTAGGACACCAAGCACGGGCCGCCTTCTCTCAAGCCAGGCGGCTCGCGTTGTTTGCAGCACAGCCATTCTCCCGCCCTCTCGGCTCCACCGTCCCGCGTATCGACCGACGCGTCGGCGTGGCGACACGGAGCGATCCTATGGCATTGATTGCGTTCCGATTTGAAGGGGCTTATGATGTGCGCACTCGTCCTACTTCTGACAGACTCGTTAGCCAGGAGGAGCTTCTAACGTGCGATCAATTGCTTTTCTTGTTGGTCCGGCGATCGCAGTTTGCAGTGTGACCAAGTTTGCGACTGCTGAATTTGTCCAGTTCGAGATTGCCGGTACTCTTGCCGGAGTTTCAGGACTTGAGCCCCGCCCTGTGAATGCGCCGGCCATAGGTAGTCCATTCACCGGCACCTTCATTTTCGACACGGACGCAGTTGATACTAGCACCTCTACGTCGTTTGGAACTTATCATGGCCACACGTCTCGCCACGCCAAAAAGCCAACTTCGCAACGATTTCCGGTTCCGAATCGACTCTGACCGCTGCACCAGAATGAGGAATGTGGCTTGAAATGCGTCTTCCGCGTCGTGACGGCTGGAAAGCGTGCGCCGACAAACATTCCAGACCAAAGTTCCGTACCGTCGAATCAGCTCGTCAAACACATTTTGGTCGCGGTCTGCTGTAAATCGATGCAAGAGCTCGCCAACGGCGACGGTATCTGGCTTCGCAGCGTCGGAACAATCAGCCGCTGCGGCGGGTGAGCTCGGTGGTTGCATCTGCAATGCGCATCGGTCACATCTTCGGCGCATTGGTATTCACGACCGAATCGCTGAAACGGCTGCGTGCGGGCGCGCTCAGGTGGGCGTGGCCTGAGCGCTAACTGCTCCGGGCCGACACACCCACGCACTCGCATCAAATGTACCGCCACCTTGTCAGAATCGTCATCTTGTAGCCAATCTGTAGCCAAGTACCCGGACGTTAGCGAACACGGCGGACAGTCGCGGCAGTTGGCCGGTCGCGCAACTACGCAACCGTGTACGAGATACGCGATCTGGACAACTGCGGACAGAGCCCGTCAGAGACTGGACATGTGGTGCCTGGTAACCGAATGTGGGTTCCAGTCCCGTGCCATCTGCTCGTTCGATCTCGTGGTCTCAGCCAGCTCGTCTGATTACGAACATGGGCATGAAAAAGGAGCCCTTAAGGGGAACCGCGGCTCGACCAAGGGCTCTATCGTGGGGCAATCTGGAACGTGATGCTTGCCTACCTGACCTGAGCGCCGCCTTGTTCTGATCCGCTCCGCGAGCGAACGTCTTGCAACTTGGCGATCTGGCCATCGATTTCATTCAGTCGGTCCTTCAGCCGATCCAGCTCGTCCTCGATGTCGATCCGCTGCTTCTTGAGATCGGTCAGTGAAATCGCGCCTTGGCGAACAGCCCGTCCATTCGACGAACTCTGCAGGTCGGGCAAAACGCGGCGCGAGAGGCGATTGCGAACCTCTGTCGGTTGGTCCTTGACCTCGCTTAGAATCGACTCAACCATTCGCTCCAACCGCTGCAGGCGCTGCTCCATGCTGTTCTGACCATCAACGGGTGGAGTCGCGGCAGCGCTTGTCGCGACTGGCGCGGTAAGCGTTGCCGAAATGCTGGGTTGGGGAGCGGCCGCTTCGACCGTTGGAGGGGTTAACTCACCCACCAAAACCGGGTGTACCTGCGGCGCGGTCGCTGTATCTACTCTTGCATCGGTCGGCGTAACCGGCGAAGTCGCAACTTGCCCCTTGGCCGAAATTGGAAGCACGGCAAGGCCGATGAGCACCAGAGCAAGATTCACATTCGTGGTCAGGCGACGCATCGGGCGGGCGTAAAGAATCATTTCAAATCTCCTCTCCAAAAGACCAGTTGGACCCAACCCAGTCGCCAACGCTGGCGCCAAGCGGCGGTCCGTGTCAAGAAAATCGACAGTTTCCAAAATCGCGCGGGCATAGGCACAACTATCTTCGGGTAATGCCCAAAGAACCCAGGCATCGCAGCATTGCTCTTCAACCCGCTGCAATTCACGCCGTGCCAGCCAGGCGAGCGGGTTCCACCAGTAAACTGCCAGCACCAGCACCTCCAGCCAACGGACCCAATGATCGCGACGGCAGTAATGCGCCAATTCGTGGGCAAGCAAAGTGTTTCGCTGGTCAGATGAAAGACGCGCAACAAGAGGTCGCGGCAAGAGGATCACCGGCGGACCGGCCACCGCCCAGAGCATCGGCGGCACCGTTGCATCGACCAGTCTTACCACGGGCGGTCGGCGCAGCCCAAAGCGTCGCGCTAATTCGTCGGCCTGCAGCTGCAGTCCGGCATCCACCGGCCAGGGCCGTCGTACTTCGCGATAAAACCGCCTCACGCGCACGAGGACAAGGGTTACCCAAACAACAGATCCTATCAGCCAAACGCCAAGTATGATTTCACGCCATGGAAAACTGCTGCTTGCCGGCAACGGGGTCGAAGCGTTAGCGACTCGCAAGTTCGTGTCTAAGTGGTCCGCACTACGAACCGAGGCCCCTTTTGCCGCATCAGCGAATGGCTGGACCGGCGTTTCGGCAAGCGCAATCGCCTCCGTCTCACCCGTCTCGTCCGCCGCTGGCCTATTCGGTTCGTAGTCCAGCTGAGTCGCCGGGTCGATTGGAAGATCCGCGGCGAGGTATGCGGCTGACTCAGTCGAGACCCCCACGGACCGACTCGTTTCGACCAAGCGGGCGTGCGAAGTCTCGACGCTGCTCAAATGCTCGGGGAAGAACGGGACCGGGATGCTCAGCACAGGCGGAGTCACTAACTTCAAAAGCACTAACAACCACAACGCATAGGCGACTGGCGGGCACCGGAAACAGCGACTCACGGCCATCGCAATTGCCGCCAGAAGCGTCGCAATTGCGACGTTCGACAGCACAGCTTCGAGAATCGTCGGCATACACAGCCTCACCAGCGCATGCAATACTCTGACATCATTTGGATCGGCCACGACGAGATTGAGCCTCGTCAATCAGCTTGTGCAATCGTTTTCGATCCTGAGAACTGAGCTTGGTCGCCTCCACCAAATGCAACAAGAGCGGTGTCATCGAGCCTTCACAGAGTTTTTCGGCTACTTCCTGCAACCGGTGGCCGATCAGTTCATCGCGTGCGATGTTGGCCGCAAATCGATGAGCAAAACCACTGCGGTCTCGAACGACGCAGGCCTTTGCCTCTAGTCGCTCTAGGAGCTTTTGCACCGTGGAATAGCAGGCCGTCGTTCGCTTGCCATATACCGCGGCCGTAAGTTCTCCAATCGTTGCGCCACCCCGCTCCCAAAGCACCTCAAGGATGGCCAATTCGGTATCGGTGACGTTCAACTGTTCCCGCGTCATTCGTCGTCCTGTTTATTATCAGTCAGTTTGACTGGGACCATCCTATGACAAGATGTCTGAGATGTCAAGCCGACGATTCTGATAGTAGAAGATTGCTTAAGAGGCGTGGACGCCAAGGCCCATGCTACGTTTTGACCCCAGCCCCCAAACCAGGAGATAATCCACATTATTGCCCCGGCAGCGGCGACAACAATCCGGTGACCAGTTTCCCGGCTGATTCATTCGAGTTTGACTTCGGGTGGCTTCATACCAATCGACCGACGCACCTGATCGGCTAGCTCGGCAACTTTTACTTGTTTCGGACTGATGACTCCTACTCACTGCGCCACACTACGCACTTGGAGTAGGAGCAATGCAACAGAATTCTACTTGTCGGCCTTGGCGGCTGTCTCGGCTCCATAGCCCGCTATAAGCTCAGCGGGCTTGTCTTGCATCATACGGTTGACTGGCGATTCCCGCTACGTTCCTGGTCAACGTAGCGGGCTGCCTCGTTGCTGGCGTCCTGTCTGGTCTGGTAGAGCGGCACGGCTGGTTTTCGCCGAACACGCGCCTACTTCTATTCACCGGCATACTTGGCGGATTCACCACATTTTCGGCGTTTGGTGTCGAAACTGCGTACCTGCTTAAGCGTGGCGAAGTAGCAGTAGCGTTCGCCTATGTCGGTCTTAGCGTGTTATGCGGGCTTGGGGCGTCGCTGTTGGCGATGAAGGCCGTGCCTTAGACTGGCTTCACGGCATACACCTTCACGCTGGCCGCGTAGTCATTGACGTTGTACCGCGCGAGTAGGGCCGTCAACTCGCCGTGTAGGATAGTAGTTGTTCCATTCGTACAGCACGATACTGGAGGCAGCGTTGCCACCGCGGGCGTGTCGCAGCATGCCAAGCCGTCCGCTGGTTGTTCGCAGCACTCGTCGTCCTTCATAGATGGCGAGCAACAACCCGATTGCCCTTCGACGCTCGCATAAGCGTTTAAGTCCGCGCCGCTCTCGATTATCTGGACGGCGGAGAATCCAGCCTCCGCCGGCCCGGCCTTATAGTCGTCAATTGGAATTGCTCCCGCGATACAGCTGACGTAGGCCATAAGGCTGCCGCCGACTTCCGGCGGTAGCGCTTGCTTCAGTGCAATGTCGCTCACAGCAAGGCGTCCGCCCGGCTTCAGCACGCGAGCTTGGCGGCGCAGAATACTTCAAATGGATTTGCAAGTTCGCTCATACACACTCCCGGGCAAGCTGGTGTCACCGACACCCGATAAGGCGCTTTTCTACCCGTTTGTACATCCTTTTAGGAAAGCGGCGGGATGTGGGTTTGAGCCTTGTTTCTCTGATGTTTTCCGCAAGAAATGCGGTTTCGTCGCAACGGTGTAGATTCGATTAAAAGTCCGTTGCTCTACCGACTGAGCTACAGCCTCGCGTGGAGTAAGTATAGAGTGGGTCGCGATTTGTGACGAGGGGCGGTGCGCGCCGTCAGAAGCTCGCCAAACGCCGCTGCGCTAAGCTCGCGGTTGCGCAAGCAAAAAACAGATGGCGGCCGTTGCAGCGAATGAGATTCACGGTTTTGCCACTTGACCAATTGGAAAGGCTTAACGAGAAGTGCGGGGGATTTGCAATACTTTGGCGCGCGGTCACAATTGCAGCGACGCCCCGATGCGCCATTCAAAACAGCCATGGACGAGAAGCCGAACACCATGTGTAAAGGCGGGGGTGCGAAAACATGAAATGGGTTGGACTCATACTAACGGTCGCGGCAGTCTGGTTTCTCCGGATGGAATGGGAAAATCCCTACGAAGGCAGATTTACTCGTCCGATTGCGATTCTCGGCATAGCCATGGGTGTGGTTTTCTTCTTCGAAGGCTTCAAACGCGAGATCGTCGCTGAGCTGCGACGAAAAGATCGTGATTCATCGGACGCGTAAATCTGATTCTGCACGTTGGTCGCCAATGAATCGGATGGCTGTATAACGCTCAGGTTTCAGTAATTGGCGACTCAGCAGAATCGTTGAGCCTGGCGCGGGCGAGCAGCGCTCGACCACGATGCCGCACGGCGAGCCCTCGAAATTCATGAGCTGTCCGTCAGCGTCTCGAGATGCCGACTTACCGCGGCCGATCAGCGAGCGGGCGAACGCCTTTTCCGGCTGAACGTCAGCGCTGCGAACGCTGCAAGTGCGGCCAGAATGCTTGTCCCCGGTTCCGGGACTGCGGCGACATTGGTATTCGAAAGCGGCGCGCCCTGGAAGAAGAATGCCTGATCGACGACGGTGTAGTCGTCGAAGTCGATGAGCCCATCGAAGTTGATGTCGCCGGTGGCCCAGCCGAGATTCGGGATCAAGCCAAAAAAGGCGTTATCCATCCCGACGTAATCGTCGAAGCTGACCAGGCCATCGAGATTTCCGTCACCAATGTACGTGTACTTCACGAGCACATCGTCGGGCGTAACCGGCTGGCCGCTGAACGAGGTGTACGACGCACCCGGCAGGCCGGTGATGATATCGATATCCGAGTTACGGATGACGCCGAGGCCGACGAGATCGAAGCCGGTCATGACGTTGGCAGTGCGCGACGAATGAGCTACTGATGCCCGGTCCGCTCCAATTGGTGATGAAGTTCGGATCGACGCCGTTTTGAGCGCTGACAATTCTGGCCTCGATGTTGGCGTGTTCGGCTTCCTTTGAAAGCGCGGTGGCGCGGACGACCAGGTCGTTGTTGTTCAGGTCCAGTTTGCTGCTGACGCCATTGATGGTCACGCTGTCCACGACCGAGGTACCAGCGTCGCCGCCATTGGGTACGATCGCCACCGCGCCGGCGCCGACCGTCAGCGCGTCGGCGCGAACGTTCGGCACGGCGAGGGATCCGTCGCCCGACTTGATCCACGTGCCGACGTTGAGGGCGGAGTTGATGGAGGCGGTCTTTGCCGCCGCGACCGAAATCGCTGCGCCGGCCGGCAGCGTCAGCGAGCCGCCGGTTAACGTGTAGTTGTCGTTGAGAGTCAGGGCTGCGGCAGATTCCGCCGCGGACAGCGTGATGACCGAGTCGCCGTTGGGAAAGCCGACGGGAAACGTCGCGGTGCTGGCAGCCGCGGGCTCCGTGTTGTCGGCCCAGTTGCTGGCGTCGGACCAAAGTCCGCTGCCGGACGTGTTGTCCCAGAGGTCGACGAGCACGCCGAGGTTGTTGCGGACGATGGTGGTGACCGACGCGGGCGAAGCGAATGTGAAGGGCGGAACTCCCGAGCTGAGGACGTTGGCCTGGGTCACATTTGAGCCGTGCGTTGTGAACGCGGGAGTCGAATTGCCAAAAGTTCCCGAGAAGATTTTGGCCGAGTTATTCCACTGTGGATCATTCAAGAAATCAACCGCGACATTGCCCGGGGTTGCTGCCCCGCGGCCAACGTTCATCACCACATTCGCCGGGGTGGATAAATCTTGGAGATAGACCACCTGGATCGTGGTACCGAACGTGCCGACGAATGGACTGCCGCCATTCAGAAACGCGCCGATTCCGTCCTGAGCAGTTATGCCTGTGGAATTGACATTCGACAGAATGGCATTGATCAACGAGATGCCATGGGGGCTGTCTGTCTTGGCAACGAGCGTCCAGGCACCGCCGTCGGGAAGGTCCGCTGGGTCGGTATATTCCACGTTCAAGCTCAAGTTGACGGTCTGTGCCACGGCAGTGTGGGCAAGCGCGAACGAGAGGATCGTGCTCACGATTGAAAGTCGAATGCGGATCCTGCTGCGACGTCGCCAGAAAGCGATGGCATAAGTCAAGCACGCAATTAGCAACAGAAGTAGCGAAGTTGGTTCTGGAACCGCGTTTGCCGGCGGGCCGCCCGGGCGGCTGCCGAACTGTTGCTGCCACAAGATCAGGTCGGCGCCGTCGGTGTCGTTGTCGCCGTCGGCGTCGCCGAGTTGATTGAGATCGTAAGCGCCGTCCCAGATGGCGAAGTCGGTTCCGTCAACATCGCCGTCATTGTCGAAGTCGGCAGAGAAGAATGGTTTATTGACCACCTGGAGCTGAACGGCATTCGGCAGATACTCGACGGCGAACGCCAGGCCGGCCGGCATGCCCGAGACATCGGCAAAGTCAAACTCTCCCGTTACTGAGTTGCCGGTGATGATGTTGAAGGTGTTATTCAGCACCGGCACAAACGGCACGCCGGGCGAGACGTTGTCGATGTCGATGTTGAGATAACCATCCAGCACTACGTCGCCGCTAGCCACCAGCCGGTCAAAGGCGTTGAGCGCGGTTCCCTTGAGTTCTACGAACAATTCACCTGTATTCGCTTGCTGATAGTCCAAAAGGTCAATCCGACCAATTCCCTCGGAGTTGCCCGGTCGAAAGGCGCCTTGCATGTCGAGCAATACGGCGATGTCGGCCAAGTTGTCGGCCACCATATGGCTGCCATCGGGAACGACCAAAGCGCCGGCGCCGCTGAACGTGGCGCCGGCTTCGATGTTGATGTTGTTGTTTACGAGCTGCAGGTTGCTGCCCAGCGTGGTCGTGCTCCCCGTTTCAAACGTTAAGAAGGAATTGTTCTGCACCTCAATCGTGCGCCCCCCGCCCCCACAGTCACCGTGCCGCCAATGTCGGTCGAGCTCGACGACCGATACTTACCGCCACTGGCCAGTGCAAGCGTCGAACCCGGATTGAAGTCGAGGGCGAAGCCGTTGGCGAAGGCCGTATGGCTGTTGGTGGCTCGCACCGTGCCCGAGAAGCCAAAGGCAGCGCCCACGTCGCGAAGCTCGATATTGGCCGAAACGGCTTCAATCTCACCCGTGTTGGTCGTGCCGTCCCAGTCATTATTGTTGCCCGCAGTTTCAAAGATGAGTGTATCGCCAATCGACGCAAACAATTGGGTATTGTTGATCACCCGCGCTGTCACGAGTCCGTGACCGCTAATTCCTGCAACAACGTCGTTGGTAATTGCTCCGCCGCTAAGAGTTCCTCCGTTAAGCTGGACGCCGGTGGTCACATTATTGTTCCAGGCATTCGCCACATGCAGCGTGCCATCGATGTCGGCAGTGCCGACCTGCCCGGCGTCCAGAATCGCGCCGTTGATGGTCAGCGTGCCATTATCAGCTCGAAGATTGGAATTGCCATCAAAATCGATTCCCGTATTGATCGAGCCGAAGCCGTGAAGCGCTTTGCCTGTGTCGGCGCCGAGCAACCCGGCGCCGGAGACCGTCGCGCCGGCGATGGTGTTCACGTCCGTGGTGTCGCCGCCGGAAAGCCGCAATGGCTCACCGGCGGTGTTGATATTCACCTGGGCCGTCGAACCGATGTCGAGACGCGCGGTTGTCCGAACGTCGCCCAGCACGTTCACCGTACCGTTGACGTTCACGTCGCTCCCCGCCAGCAGCGTCGCCTCGCTGCTGTCGTTAATCAGATCCATCACGCCTGGCGCGTTGAGTGTCCACTCGCCGTTCGCGTCGTCGAGATTCACCGTCAGCGCGCCGGAGCCGAAGCTGCTGTTGATGCTCAGCGTGCTGGCGCCCCCCGTATTGTTGACTCGCCCGAAGCTGGCCATCGTGGCGGCGTTGATCGTCAGCGTGCCCAAGACGCTGATCGACTCGCCGGAAGTGTCCGTGCCGTCCAGGTCGACCGTGCCGCCCGTCATGTCCAACGTCGTCCCAGATGCGAAGCTAGCCTCGTTGTTAAATCGGAGTTGCCCCGAGCCCTGGACCTGGTTCATCAGGAGAAATTCAGCGCGATTGTCGAAGGTCAAGGTCGCGCCGGCGCCCACCGTAAGCTCGGCGCCGACGATTTTCACCGTTTCGCCGGCGATCCTCGACGTGGTCGCTGCGGGGCTGACCGTGACGCTCCGCGTAATGCGCCATTCGTTGCTGGCCGTGGTCACGTCCAGCTCGCCACCAGCGAGCACAATCGCGCCGTCGAGCAATTCATCCGCCCCAGCGCCCAGGTCCAGATCGAGGACGCCGCCGCCGTTGACGGTAATCACGTTCGTGGCCGTGTCGTTGCCGTCGGCATTGAAGTTCGCGTCGTCAATGTTCACAGTGCCAGACTCGACGGTGATGCTCGACGTGTTGGTGGGCATCGTGAAGTTGGCCGCCGCGCCGATATTGGCGTTCTCGTTGAAGACCACCAGTCCGTTGTTGACCAGCGATCCGCCGTTGGCGTTGTAGACGCCGTTGAACTGCAGCGTGCCGTCCGTGTCGATCACGGTGATCGTTCCGCCCGTCTGCGTGAAATTGCCCAGAAACGCCTTATCGGCCGGGATGTCGGGGTTGGGAGCGATGCCGTCGACAAAACCGTTGTTCACGTCAAGCGTGCCGCCCGCCATTTGCCAGCCGTTGTCGTGTCGCAGCGTCGAATTATGGCCGAGGTTCAGATCGCCGTTGAAGGCGTCGGCCAACGCCACGCTGACGTTGAGCGTTTGATTGCGAGAAACGGTCACGATGCCCGCTTCGCCCACCCCGTCGAGATCGATGCGAGTGTCGATGTCGGTAGCGCCCAGCGTTAGCGTGCCAATCTGCGGCGCGCCGAATAGCACGAGCGGGGCGCGCTGCGCGGTGATCGCTCCGTCATTGACGATCAATGTCGTGTTTGCGGCCACCGCGTCGGTCATGTTTAGCGTGCCGTGGCCGATCAACTCCCCACCGGCATTGATATCCAACAGGCCGTTGCCCGCCTCTTCATTTATTAGAATAATGCCGCCGTTGAGTTCGAGATTCGCGCCGTTATTGATTGCGATACTGTCGGCGGTGAGGAGCGAATCGATGCCGCCGACAAACAAGTTCGTGCTTGCGCCCGTAAGTTGCACGAGGCCGTTAACGTTCAAATTAAAGTTGTTCGTGTTCAGGTCGATGCTGCCCGACATCGTGAGGGCAAGAATCGCATTGTTGCTCCCCAAGTTCACCACGTTCGCAGTATTGAAGATTGCCGTGTCGTCGAAATCTGGTTCGTCGGCCGGGTTCCAACTGGCATTACCGGTGTTTTCGTTCCAATTCGCGTTGCCGCCGATCCACGTAATGTCAGCCGCGTCTGCCGGGGTCGCTACCAACGCGAAGACACAAGTGCACGCGATTCTCAATGCCTGCAATCGCAATCGGTAGAAGCGGCGCGCCGAACAGCAGCCACAGGATCGGCGCAGCGAATCAACATGGGTCATCCTCTTGTGCAATAGCGCGACCCTAAATACAGCCAAAGGAGGCGGCCTTAGTATGCGGCGGGCTCGCGACAACGCCCATGATAATTACCGACACGGTTCAAGGCACGGAAATGGACCGCCGGTTGCGCTGAAAAGCCGAAAAACATATGGCCGATAGCGTGGCCAAGAAGGTGAAAAGCCAAGTGGCTGGCTCAGGAACAGTCGCGAGACCGGCTTCGCCCGACAGCGGCGCGCCTTGAAAGAAGAACGCCTGATCGACGACGGTGTAGTCGTCGAAGTTGATCACTCCATCGAAGTTGATGTCGCCGGTGGCCCAGCCGAGGTTCGGGATCAAGCCGAAGAACGCGTTGTCCATGCCGACGTAGTCGTCGAAGCTGACTAGGCCATCCAGGTTGCCGTCGCCGATGTAGGTGTATTTTACGAGCACATCGTCAGGCGTTACGGCTTGTCCGCTGAACGTGGTGTACGACGAACCTGGCAATCCAGTAAGGATATCGATATCCGAATTGCGGATCGCACCAAGCCCGACCAGGTCAAAATTTGAGGCGAGGTTGGCGTTTCGCGCCGCAGAGCTGGTGATCCCAGGCCCGTTCCAGTTCGTAATGAAGTTTCCGTCCACGCCGTTTTGAGCGCTCGCAATGTCGTCCTGGATTGAGTCGTGAACGGCGTTCTTGGTGGCGGCGGTGGCGCGGATGACTAGGTCGTTGTTGTTCAGGTCGAACCGGCTTGTCCCACTCACATCCAATACATCTGCGACAGATGTGCCGGGATCGCCTCCGTTGGGCGCGATGACCAACGAGCCGGCGTTCAGAGTCAGTGCGCCCGCACGAACGCGGTTGGCGATGACCGTGCCGGCGCCCGTTTTTGTGATCGCGCGGCCGGAGGCGGTGTCGAGCGGGCCACCGATGGTCAACGGCTGCGTGCTGTCTTGCGTGATGACGAGGTCGCCTAGTATCTCGATTGGGGTATTGATGGTGTGCGCGCCGTTGCCGTGCGTGTTTTGCACGGTCAGGTTGGCGACAGCCGGTCCGGCGGCTTGAAAGCGAATCGGGCCGGCGCCCGCAAGCGTGTAGTTGTTGTTGTCGTCGAAGTGCGCGGAGATGAGCGAAGCAGCGATATCGACATCGACGGTGCGGTTGGCGCTGATGGCCGTCGTGAAGGCCACGCTTTCCGACGTCCCCGTGGGAGCAATGCCGCCCACCCAGTTGCTGCCCACAGAAAGCAGGCCGTTTGAATCAACGCCCCAAGTTTTTTCGGCGGTGCTTGCGGTAATGATGCGCAGATCAGTGGCCGAATAGACCGGCGCCAGTTGGAGACTCGGGTTGATGACCGTTCCCGTGACGGCCGGGAAGGTTCCCACGCGGCTGCCAAATGTCATGATCGTAAAGCTGTCTCCGGCCGCCGGCACAAAGCCGTTAATGAGCACGAGGTCGAGCGCGCCGTTGAGCCGCCCCTGGCCGCCAATGTTGATCTGATCGTGGTGTGTGCCGGGCGTGAGTCCGCCGAGTTCGATTTCCAATGTGGAGCTGGCGCCGAACTCGACATCGCCGCCGAAGTTGACGATTGAGGGGCTCGCACGCGTCTCGATCGACCAAAAACTGACTAGGGCGAGCTCGAGTGCAACGATCGCCTTGCGAAATCTCATCCAGTTGTGATTCATTGTTGTTACTCTGCCCAACGCGTGACGTGCGGGTCTTGCCTCGACGCCACGAGGATGCAATCCAAGTTAGCAGACCAGCGACAAATAACGGTAACGCGGCCGGTTCCGGTACCACACGAATTGAGCCGGTTTCGTATAACCCCGACGTGTCCCACGCCAGCGCGTCGGGCAATTCCGGCAGTGAAACACTGTCAAACTGGCCACGGACTGCGGCAAAGTCAAGCAAATTGAGGATTTGACCGTTTTGTGGTGTAAATCCGTCGGCCAACGCCAAAACCAAGCCCCCGTCCAAGCTGACAACCCCTTCCACCAAGACTCGATCCCACTCGACCGACTGGTCGCCGTGAAGTTCTAACAGCAATCGGCTTTCGGAGCCAAAAGCCAGGTCTCCCTCGAAATGAACGCTTGCGGGGCTGTTGCCGGGCATGAATTGGCCTTCAAAACGCACGGTACCATTGCCGGTGAATCGTCCGCCGCCCGACACTTCGCCCAGGAAGGTGGATGTTGCCGCGTCGCCGACATGGATTGTGCCTTGGTTGACGAGATCGTCGTAAAACAAGGCGGTGCTCTGGCTGGCGATTGTGATTCGGCCAACGCCGTCATTCACAATGTCGCCAAAAACATCACCGAGTCCGCTGCTTGCGACGAGGCTCCCCTTGTTGATGAGACCGCCGGCGAACCGCAACGTGCCGTCGCGTACGATAATCCGTCCGGTATTGTCATTCTTCAGGTCGCCGCGAAACTCAACCGTTGCGCCATCCATCGCCTCAATTCGCCCGCTGTTTGCATTGCCACTTTGAAGGAAGGTAAATCGCCGGCCCGAGTCGGCTCGAACATCGCCTGATGCGTCGTTCTGAAGACGCACAGCGACGCGACCGAAGCCCGATACGATGCCGCTGTTGGCGAGCTGATCTCCAATGAGAGTAACCGTATCACTGTTGATGCTGATTTCGCCCGCGTTGACGAGTTGCGCCGCGGCGAGCGTGGCGTTTCCCTCCACCCGCACAAAGCCAAGCGGACGAATTTCGAACCGGTTGGCGGCGAGTCGGCCCGCGTTGGCCGTCAATACGCTGTTGTTGATCAGCGTTGCACATTCCAACGATCCGCCACTGAGTTGCAGTGTCGAGTCCAGCGTCATGTTCGGCAACCGCAATCGCCGCGTGGCGTGCAGGTCATGCGCCGGACCGAGCAGATGCGTGAGCAGGGAATGATCGGCGACAACCGCTCCGCTTCTCACCTCGAATGTTCCGGCCGAAAAGTCGAAACTTCCGCCACTCGGTGCATACGACGCCACCGACAGCGTTCCGCCGTCGAGTTCAATGGTTCCGTTAGGCCATACCCTCAGCCGTCCGGAGGGAAGTTCGACGAGAGAACGATCTACCACCTTCAACGTGCCCGCGCCGCCGGACGCTGCGTCCGCACCGCCGACGCTCATTGAGCCCGTGAGGCTGAGCTTGGATCCTGTGCCTGTCACCGTGACGAGTCCCGTGCTGCCAGGCAACTCGGCAATTAGCAAGTCGTCAGCAATCACGAATGAACTATTGCTGATGGCGAGCGTGGCCGATCGGTTTCGACCAATCGTCAAGGTGGTGATTTCCCCCGTTGTAGCGCCGTTGCGCAAATGCAGCATCGGATTCGCCGTCCGATTGTCGCCTTCGAGCAGTAGCGGTCCAGCGCTTGCGAAGCGGCCGCCGGCAATTTCGATCAGGCCGCTCTTGAAGTCGAGGCTGCCTCGCCGCGTGAAATTGGCCGTACGCACCGTCCCGCCGTCAACGACAAGGCGGCCGCCTTGCCAAATCTTCAGCTCGTTTCCGGAATTGAGATCAAGGTTTAGCTCGGCGTCATCAATGACGCGGACGGTTGCATCACCGCCCGAAGCGGCGCTCGTTCCGCCGACAAAAAGCGACTGAGCGTTCCACTCGGTTCCAGCGCCGGTGAGGGTCACGTCGGCCGAAGCGCCGCTTGCTTCGGCCAGCGTCGTCAGCCGGCTGTTGATAGCGCCGCCGTCGGTGATTGCGACATTGGCAACACCCTGCCTTGCGATCACGAGGGATCCGCCCTGCAAGCTCGAGCCAGTGCCGGCCACATGGATTTGAGCGCTCGATGATGACGATTCAGCAAAAGCAACATCGCCGTCCGCTTCAATCCCGCCACCCTCGAGAACAAATACCTTACCACTACCGGCCTCTCCCACCGAG
Source organism: Pirellulales bacterium (assembly GCA_963829655.1). GTDB lineage: Bacteria > Planctomycetota > Planctomycetia > Pirellulales > JALHPA01 > JBBDYH01. The sequence continues at coordinate 131,507 of CAWHJG010000002.1, read as the reverse complement.
AGATTTCCCACCTGCGCGCCACTCCGAGCCGGCCCCGCGAACGGTCAGCTTGCCGGCGCCCGTCGGAAGTTTGCCTAGCGACAGTCGCGCGTTGCTGGCCTGCGCGCCGGCTTCAACAATTGCTTCACCGTTTCCTCCGACTCCGATCAAAGTCTCGCCGGCGCCTTCGTAATGTGTGTTCGTGCCCAAGCGAAGCAGACCTTCCTGGCCGCTCTCAAATCCAATTTGCAAGGTATTGCTTCGCAATAACCCTTCCGTAATTGTCAAGGTCGCAATATCGGCAGCGAGATCGGAGATCGTTGCGTCGCTCGCGAGCGAGTAAGAGTGACCGCCCAGATCAAACGTGACACGGCCGCGACGTACTGACAGGCGATCAGTCGCCGCCGCGTTGGCAAACGTGACGGTAAACGTGTTGTCCAATTCAAAATGTGCGTGCCCGGTCGAGAGCGGCGCGGTGATGGCCCAATTCAGATCGACGTGAAACAGGCCACCCGCTGGATTCGACCAGGTGCCGTCCAGCGCCCCTGCGAAACCAGCGCCCCCGGCGATCACTACGATTTGCACAATCGCTGCCAAAACGTTCGCAGAGCGAAGCGATCGAATCAGCCGCGTCAAATGTCCCATCGGAGCGAAACTCCGTTTCGATTGTGGCAACAACGCGGTATCGATCAAAGTCGCTTCACGGCCGGAGCATGCGCAGCGCGCTTGTCGTCCAACTTGCACCATCAGAAAGACGCATGCGGTCAAACAGACGACGATCGACGCTGGTTCCGGCACCGCCGAGACATTGATGGAGCCGTTCGCATACAAGTCGGTGACGTCCCAATAATGACCGGCCGGAAGCGGGGGTAGATTAACTGCGCTGGAATCGGCCGTCAAGTATTTGGAAGTCGAACAGGTCGAAATGGGTCCCCGGCCGATGGCTGGAAGCTGACTGGCAAGGAGGTTTGCCAAGGTGGCATTAGTCGAGGACCGGCAGGGCTATTGCCGGCCGTGAACGCTCCTTGTTGGCCCGACTTAAAAGTCGGTTCGCACTTTCGGCGCAAATAACGGGCAGGCGAATCGCCCACCCGTTGGCTAGAAATTGAGTTCGAACTGCATGACGCCCGTGACACGAGCTTGGACGCCAACAATTAGTCCAGCCGCTTGACGCGGATGTTCTTGTATCGCACGGTGCTTCCGTCATCGTGCGCCTGGAGCGCAAACGTGCCTTGATCCAGCTTGCGAGAGAAATCCTTTCCGGCTTTACGGCCCGTATCCTCGGTGTACTCCATCACCGCCTTGCCGTCGATCTTCACGGTGACCTTGTTGTCGTTCACGATGATGTGCTGTTCCCACCATTCGTTGTCTTTCGCCGGCGAATCGTGCATGACATCTTTCACAGAATACAGGCTGCCGGTCTTTCGCGGGTCCTTTTCAAAAGTGTTGTTCACCTGGGTCTCAAAGCCTGCCTTTGGCCAATCCGACTCTTGGTACTTCGTGTGAAAGTAGATGCCGCCGTTGCTGTTCCTTTCGGTCATCACGTCCACCTTGAGCTCGAAATTCTTGAACGGCTTTTCGTCGCCGACAAAAAACAGGTGGCTCGGCTTGCCATTGGCCACGAATGCGCCACCTTCGATTTTCCAACTTTCTTTCGGACCGCCAATCTTCCAGCCGTCAAACGTCCTGCCGTCCATCAGAGGCGTAAACCCATCTTTGTCCTTCTCGGCGGCAGCGACGGCCGAGACACAAATCAACGCGGCAACAATCAGGCACAACGAGCGCATGGGTTAGGCTCCTTTGGATTTGATAGACGGGCAGGGCAGTGAGGCGCTGTCAAAAGGGGTTGCATTTTGTGCAACGCGTGCAGCCTAAAATAGCTGCTCGCCACGGGGCGGTCAAACCACCGCCGGTGTGCCCGGCGGTATGACAATCGCCGAAATGAAAGCCCTATTCTATGCGTTTCCCCATGCTGATCCGCTCTTCGACGACAAAACCGAGCCGCTGGTAGAAAGCGACCACTCGCCGATTCGCGGTACGAACTTGCAAATTGATTTTTGGAGCGCCGCGTTTCACCAGCGCATCGACCGCGTGCTGCATCAATGCCGACCCGATTCCCTGCCGCTGCTGACCAGGGCTGACCGCCACGCGATAGATCCAGCCACGGTGCCCGTCGTAGCCCGCCATGATTGTCCCCACGATAGTCCGGCCCTTAGCGGCAATAAAAAACAACTCCGGCTGATCAGCGGTCTTCAATCGGATGGTTTCTGCCGGGTCGTGGTGCGGCGGATCGTCTGGAAACACTTCTCGCCATAGCGCAATGACATCTTCTTCATCTGCTGGTTCGTACGTGCGAATTAAGCACTTCGCTGCCATGTGTACCTAGACACAACGTTTGCGAATGAGACCGTTCTGGATCTTTCGGATTACTTGGGTGCGCATGATAAGTGGGCTAATGCGAATGCACAACATCATACAAACGTGGCACACCGTTCGCTGTTTCTGAAGCCCCGCCAGCACACCGTGTGGTAGTCACGAAATCCTGACGGGTTCTCGTCAAGCGGGAGGACGGAATGCTTCGCTCCGCGCATCCGTGCACTGGAAAGAAAAAAAGCTGGCTTGCAATTGAACAACTCGAACCGCGTCTGTGCTTGCCGCGCCGCAATTTGAACCAGGCGAAATCGTCGGCTACGTCGAATCGCCGCAGGTGAATGCGGCGTCGGGCATGACGGCCAGCCGCGCGAACGCCGGTGTGCTCTGGGCCGCCAACGATCTGGGCGACGAACGGCTTTTCGCATTTGACACCAGCGGGCGTCACCTTGGCGTTTACAACCTCTCAACGATCACGTGCCGTGACTTTGAGGACATCACCACCGGGCCTGGGCCGCAGGCCGGCATACGATATCTCTATGTTGCGGATACCGGCGATAATTCGCAGGTGCGTTCGACGGTCACGGTTTTCCGTGTCGCCGAGCCGGCGTTGTCGCCGACGCAATCTCCCGTCAACGTGAACCTCGCCGCGATCGACTCGATCAACCTCCGCTATCCCGACGGTCCGCACGACGCGGAGAGCTTGATCGTCGATCCTGCCAACGGCGACATGTACATCATCACCAAGCGCGATGCTCGCTCGCGGATCTACTACGCGCCGGCGTCCGCTTCAACGACGCAGGTTACCACGCTGCAATTTCTCGGCGAGCTCACGTGGGGCGGCGCGATCAGCGCCGACATCTCGCCGGACGGCGACGAGATTCTGATGCTGCACATCAACCGGGCATACTACTATTCCCGCCCGGCTGGGACCTCGATCGCTGCCGCACTTCAATCCGCTCCGACGCAGATCCCGTACACGCCGCAACAATTGGGTGAAGGTATCACATTCGACCACACCGGCACGCACTACTATGCCAATAGCGAAGGCGTAAACCAGCCGCTCTGGTTTTACGAGCGCGTTACCAACCCCCAGCCCTCAAATGCCCTCGTGCCTGCCGGTAGTACGTGGCGGTACATGGCGACCGGAGCGGACCAGGGCGCCGTTTGGCGTGGCGCAAGCTTCAACGATTCGTCCTGGGCGAGCGGGCCGGCGCAGCTTGGCTACGGCGATGGGGACGAGGCCACGGTCATTCCCGTCGGGGCGACCAAGCCGATCACCACCTACTTGCGCCATTCATTCAACATCGCCGATAAAGGCGCGATAACCGGCTTGACGCTTCGCCTGATGCGCGATGACGGCGCGATCGTGTATTTGAACGGCCAGGAAATTGCCCGCAGCAACATGCCGAGCGGCACAGTCGCCGCGGCCACGCCGGTGCTCTCCTCGGTTGGCGGCGGCGACGAATTGCGCTGGTACACTTTCGCCGTTTCCCCAGCGCGATTGCAATCGGGGACAAATATTCTCGCCGTCGAGCTTCACCAGAACAGCACTAGCAGCTCCGATATCTCCTTTGATCTGGAGCTATTGCCGCAGACTCCGAACACGCCGACCGAACAAACGCTTATCCCCGCCTGTTCGGTCTGGCAGTACCTCGACAACGGCTCAAACCAGGCTACGGCTTGCGCGAGCCTGCCTTCAACGATTCCGCTTGGCCCAGCGGCGCCGCGGAACTGGGGTACGGCGACGGTGACGAAGCAACGCGTGTCAATGCGGGCGCCTCGGGCTCGCGTCCAATCACGACTTATTTCCGCCAGGGGTTTGAAGTCCTAGATCCGAGTCGAATTTCGTCATTGACCTTGAACCTTCGCCGCGACGACGGGGCCGTAATTTATCTTAATGGGCAAGAAGTTGGGCGCAGCAACTTGCCCACCGGCACGATCAGTCACACGACGCGAGCGCTTTCCAGTGTCGGCGGCGCCGACGAAAGCCGCTGGTTTGCGTTTACGGTACCGCCGAGCCTTCTGGTCGCGGGCACGAACGTGGTGGCTGTCGAAATTCATCAATCCAGCGCCACAAGCTCTGATATCAGCTTCGATTTGGAGTTGAAAGCAATGGTCAGCGCCGCTGCGCCTGCCCCGCCACCGCAAATGGAATCACTTTCCAAATCCGACGATGGCGCTCCACTCAGTGGCGGTGATTTACCAAGCGGCACGGTTGCGGTGATGGCGATTAGCCCGATCGCGGTGGCGTCCGAGCCGACCGCCAACCTTTCAAGCGACAACACCCTCCCGCTATCCACGGTTGATTCACCAGCAAATGGCCGTCGCTCATTGAACGCGGTCTCGACGCTCGAAGTGACACGCCAGGGCTACTTTGAGCAATTGGGTCTGGTGGGCTGGCGGACAGAATCACGCCTTTCGATATTTGCACCTTTCGGCGGTTGAACCAAGACGGTAATGGGGCAGTTTGAAATCGTCGATAATCAGCGGGATGGTACCGGGCAGGCCTAGCCATGCCCCACGGTCGGTCTACTCTCACACCTGAACTTGCCCGCAGTTGTTGGTTAGGTCGCCTGGGGCGGCGGGTCGCGAATCCTGCGCCCACACAGTACTTAGTTAAATTGTCAAACATCAGGTCCGCCAGGTTGGTGGCGGCGGCGTCGGCGGCCAGGTTGGTCTCAGCCGCGGTGTATTGCTTCACGGTTCGGTGTCACAGCCGCGTCCGGCGACGTTGCTGAACCGGCTAACTTTCTCTTTCGTTGTTACCGTATTCCGATTGACCTCCTTCTGGCGATTGGGTGCTTTGCTGGCAGGGGTGTCGTCGATGGCCAAAACCAGTGTTTCGGGTGATGTTCTTGTCGTTGTTGTCGGACAGCGGCGCCGTCCGGCGAAACCGCCGCCTCGGCGGTCAGTCCGCCGGTGGCCAGGAACTCTCCTCGTCGGTGTTGGGGAGCAGATCGCGATTTCTTCGCTTTGCAGGGTTCCGATCGGCCGCTTGTTCATTGGCCGGCGGTTTGCAGTGCTGCTTCAAAAGTTGCGAGATCTGCGCAGCCTGCTTGGCGACGCGGACCAGCTGGTTGATCGCCGAGGTTTTTTCCGCCACGTTCTCGATCGTCCTGGGCCCCGTGCGCAATGCCGCCAAGAGCGGCTGGGATATGTACATCTCCAGCTCCAGCAGATCGGCGTTCACGCCGCTCAACCCCGCGACTAGCGCGCCGGGGTCTGTTTGCGATTCCGACCGATGCTCCCAGATACGCGCCAATCGACGATCGTCGACGGCCTCGCGGGGCTGAAACTCGTTGTCCGGCGTCGCCGAGTTGTCGCTCGGGGAATCTAATAGTTCAGGCGTTAGCTTTGGCTCGTCCATGATCATGGTTTCCTTAAGGTAAACGATTTAAGTGGCCGACTCGGCTGCCGCGCGGACGCGGCGTTTTCGGAGTTGGTCACCGTGGTAATGAAAACCCAACCGGCCAAGCTGGCTGGCGAGCCGGGACTTTAAAACGCGTAGCTTCTTCGTGACTTGGTGCGCGGCACGGGCCAGTTCTTGATCGTGCCGGTGCTGGTCTTGTAACAGGTCCAGTTCGTACCGAACTTGATCAACCAGCAAATTGTCGGTGCCGATGTACACGCTGCGCCGACGCCCCAGGTGGCGAAACCGCAGTGCGCCAGTACGCTTTACCACGGCGCCGGTCTCGTTCGAGGTAACCTGAGCGCCGCAGTACTTCTAGCTCGGAGCTAGAAACTCCAAGGCCTTGGAGAGCAGGGTATTGGTGATCGCCGTGAGCGTGGCCTGTGTCCTGATTTGTTTGGGTCATTTTTTCAGCCCCTTTGCAAACATGAAGATTTGGTGGTTAACTTTCAGAAATTCACCGATCTGCGTTTCCCTCCCGTTAGTCACTGGAGCGAGGTTCAGCCGGCCGGTCGAAGTACGGCCACCCCGACTACAAGGTCGCATGTCGGAGAACAGTGCGTGAGATACTTCGCCTAGCTGTGCAAGCTGAAGCTTCGACATGCGTGTAACGGGGTCGGCCGTGTTTTTGCGCATCGCGAAGGAGATTGCCAATAAATTCCCGTGCGACAACTTGGTCATACTCCAGAATTGCTTGCTTTTGCTGATTAAGAGCCCTGTCACCAGAGTTCATTGGATCTGTCTTGTGGAGCCGCTGAAAAACATCGGACAAATCGGGGGTTGGCTGGGAGGCCTGCGCCGCATCTGACCTTTCGAGCCAGTATTGGGACTGGTCCCAACTCTCGATCACCGCATCGCGAATCCAATCCGGGTCCTGTTGGCCGACGACGTACTTGATCCGGGCGAGTTCCTGCTCCGTGGGCGTCCACTCCAGAATGTTGCCAATATCCAAGCCACAAAAGCGACTCAGATTGTCAAGATGCTCAAGCCCGTGCGCGATCGGCTCCGGAGTGACAAGCGACAGTTTAGTGGGTGACCAACTTGCCAAAGAAAGTGTGACCTGTTGTTGGGCCATGGTGCTTTTTGCGAGCGGGGAACCGGTGCTCCGTGCTGCCAGTCGTTCCAAGGTCGTTGGCGATTGCGTCAAACCGAAGTGTGTGCAGAGTCGCTCGACGCCCTGTTTGCGCAGTGTGTCCAGACCGACGACCGGTGTTGCTGCAAAACCCAGCTGTCGAAACACGACGGCATCTTCCAAGCTGCCGGTAAGCAGAAGGTTCTTTTCGCCGTTAATTGCTGGTGCTTTGTAAGTCGCAACGTCGTGCAGACTTTCAAACAGCGGCAAGTTAGCTCCGTGCACACAGCCGTTGTTCGTCACCAGATTCGTAACGCCCTTAGAATCGCATTGGCGTAGCGCAAGCACGACGACGTCGGGCTCGGCCAGCGACGGGTGGATCGACAACACGTTGTTGTCGCCACGCTGAGCGATACCTGATGCAATCAAGTCCTCCGCGGCGTGGTCCTCGGCGAGATGGGCGAGGGCATCTGCCGGTGACGAAGGGCCGCGATAAGCTGCGGGATCAGCGGCAAGCCAATCCCAAGGTGCTTCAAACCCAAACCGCGAGCAGAGCGACAGATAACTGCCAAGACAGTCGAAACATTTGCCTTCCATGGCAACCTTCCTCAAACTGGGTCAGCGTCCTGCAAGTGAGCGAATTGATCCTTTTGTGTTGTCGTGGTCTCGTATAAGTATTCCGTGCAATCGCTTCCGAGTCCCGTGTCGACGTAATGATTAATTGGACCGGGATGTGTTCGGTCAGGCGTAGTTTGTGGTGACCGCCGCGAAGGAAGATGTTTTGCAACAATGGTTTAAGTGCTATCAAGCAGCTTACGAGCAGTGCTACTTCCAGGAGTGTCACCAACCATCCATCGCCCAACTCGTTGGCTTGGACATTTTGGGGAGCACCATCCTAATTTGGATATCTGCCAACGCACGCAGATTGGTTTTCGGCACTAAGTTCTGCGCGCCCCGCGGACAGCGCACAGTGGCTATCGCCGCATCCGCTGGTCGTTGTCCAATAGCTAAACAAAAGGCGTATGAAAATGACAACTAACCAGGTTGGCAAACGGCGGGGCAGAGTTGAATCTCTGCCCGCCGCTAGTGACTTTCGCCCTGATCGATTCCGTCAGTGGGAACGCCCACCTCATGCCCAATCGCACGTTGGCGATTCGTCCCGTGAGTGGAAAAAGTCCCCAACTCTTACGCTGCCTGTTGCATTAACAACCCGTCGAGGTCAACTCTTGCGCCATCCACCTGGAGAAGAACTTTTGCATGATGGCCATGCGCTCTTACGGTTACCCGCACGTGAACGGGTTGACTCCCCGATTACCCCTTGCCGACAAGCGGCAAAGGCATTGCGGACGCGCACACCATCAGGCGCAAGGCCGCGCCCCCGATCGGGCAGCTACCTCCTTGGTAATTGAGTGGGTATTGCCGATGGCATTGTCCAACTCGCCATGGAACTGCTGCCAGCTCGTTCGCAATTCCTCGCGAAGTTGACTGACTCGACCGCGTGATAGGCCTGTCTTGGTCGCTGTTTCACTAGGCGAGTTCCCGATGGCCAGGAACTCGGCTAGCCGCCGATCCCGATTGTTCAGTTGTTCAAGCCACCGCGGAAAATCGATCCGAAACGCCGCCTGATCCGGCACCGGACTTTGGGTGTTGTCCACCAAACCCTCCCCCCAGCTGTTGTCAGAAACCGGCGGATTCAGGCTCCTTATTCGAACGCGTTTGCGATTGATGTTGATGGGGCTGAGCACGTCACCAGCATTCATTCGCGACGCCACGCGTCGACCCGTTCGATACTGGGCGACCCCGTATCGGGCTAGCGGACCGGCATAGGCCAGCTCAGCCTTGCCGAGTTGCACAAGTCGGCAAAATGCGCAAACTGCGCTGGCGACGACTTCGGCTATGGCCTCTTCGCGCTCACTCGCATTTAGGGAGTGGAAGGCGAAGTGCGCATAGTTGCGGATACGGGGCAACAGTTCGAGAAACCGGCGCTTCCAGCCACGACTGCGACACGGTTGTTGCCGTCTGGCAAATGCGATCATCGTTGGCGACCTCCTTGAAAAGAGACCGCCGCCAAGCCGGGGCGGTCATGTTGTAAGAACACAACCGCCCCGGCAGACGCGAGGCAGAATCGGACTTTAGATCACGCCTTGGCGAACGACCTCGAGGCAATCGGCATACGCCCGTCGAGACCTGCGTAACCGCTCAGTCGATGCTTGTGCCGGCTGCCAAGGCTATGACCTCGCCACTTAAGTCTGACACCAAAGTGCCGTTTATTTAGAGGCCTTAATGGGCTTGTTGGCTTGCCCTATGGAAAGCATGCCGATTGCAATTGAGGCAGCGAGTGCCGCGAGTTTGGTCGGTCCATGTCCTCGTTGAGAGGCCTTCAGCGAACTGTCCGCGGTGACTGTGCTCGGTATCTAGAATTTGGACGTCTGGCGTTAAGCCGCCCGAGCCGCAGCAGATCCGTCTTTGAAATTATGGATGACCGGTGCGGCGACGAATTGGAGTTGGCGGTGATGACAAGCGCGGCCGCTGGCCTTGGCCAAATCACAATTCACGTAGTCGGACGAATCGCAGCGTAGTGATGCGAGTGCAGCCAGCTGGGCTGGCCTTTCTGTTGCTCGTCCGAAATAGTTGCCAGTATCGCCACTCTGCCAGTACGACCGATCTTTCGGACACCCGCTCCGCGATTCCGGTTGGAGACCAAGGGCGATCAGCCTTCAGGAAAGTCTCAACCTTCCCGTTTGGAAAGATTTTCGCTACGCAGCGGCATACACCGTTCCGCGCGAATCCACGCCAAGGCCGCGCAGAAAGCAGGTCGGCGCGTCGCGGTCACAATCCTTGACCTCAACCGATTCCACAAAAGAAGTGAATGAGCCAACTGGCTTGACCTTCACAATTCTCGTAAGGCACGCGGAATCGAGCGTGCAGTCTGGCCCGCTGGTCACATTAGGACTAGACTGACCCACCCTCCCATAGCAAATGCTTGCAACGATTTGGGGCTGACCGCCATAATATGGCGTTCTGCTGCGCCCAGAGTGCATACGGGTTAGTGTTTAATATCCATAGAGCCAACCGATGATGTGTCGCGTGATGCAATCGTGGCGGTGGCAGTTTTACTCGCTTGTCGCAATCGGCGCGGTCGCGTGCTATGTCTCGCCGAAAAGTGCCACGCAGGCCGGCGAAGGATTGCCTACAGCGGACGGTGCACCGGCCGCTCGGTTCAAACACGGTAAATGGCCGTTTCAACCCCCGGCTCGACCGGATGTTCCTGAAAGAAAGGACAAGAGCTGGGGACAAAACCCCATCGACGCGTTCATCCTGGCCAGGCTCGAGGAGAAAACGCTTTCACCCAGCCCCCTCGCCGAGAAGCTGGCGCTTCTGCGACGCGTCACGTTCGATCTGACCGGACTTCCGCCAACGACCGACGAGCAGCAGGCCTTCCTGAACGACAACTCGCCTGATGCGTATCTGAAAGTCGTCGATCGGTTGCTTGCCTCGCCGCGCTATGGCGAGCGCTCGGCGCAGCATTGGCTCGACGTCGTTCGCTACGCCGAGACCGACGGCTTCAAGGAAGACGCCCATCGTCCCAACGCCTACCGCTACCGCGACTATGTGATCAAGTCGTTCAACGACGATTTGCCCTACGACCGCTTTGTCCAGCAACAGTTGGCGGGCGACGAGCTGGAACCCGGCAACCCCGACGCGCTGATCGCGACCGGCCTCAACCGCTTGTATCCCGACGAGTACAACGCCGCCAACGTCAAACAACGCCGGCAAGAACTGCTCGACGAGGTTACTGACGTTACTGGCTTAGCGTTTCTTGGCCTCACGATGGGCTGTGCGCAGTGTCACGATCACAAATTCGACGAGATTCTTCAAGCCGACTATTTCCGTCTCCAGGCGTTTTTCACGCCGATGCTGCCGCGCGACGATCTGGTCGTGGCAACGGAGGAAGAACGCCGCGAATTCGCCGCGCAACAAGCGGTCTGGGATGAAGCCACGGCCGTTGTCCGCGGCGAGATCGACCAACTACTCGCCGATAAGCGGGAAAGGGCGCTGAGGGAGTCGCTCGAAAAATTTGAGTCCGATATCCAGGCCATGATTCTCAAGCCGGATCAAGAGCGTACGGCGCTAGAGCGGCAATGGGTCGCGCAGGCGATGAAGTTCATCAACTCGAAGTACCGCGACCTCGCAAAAACGCTGAAGGGCAAAGACAAGGAGAAATACGACGCGCTCGAAAGGCGGCTGGCCGAGTTTGATCATCTCAAGCCCGACCCGCTGCCGACCGCGATGGGGATTACCGACGCCGCGCCCTTGCCGCCGCCAACATTTCGATTGGCGACCGGAAACTTTCGCAAGCCGCAGGAAGAAATTGAGCCGGGCTTTCCCGCATTTCTGAGCACCACCCAGCCACAAATCCTGCCGCCCGCGGATGTACCGAATGCCACCGGACGCCGCTCCGCACTGGCTCGCTGGCTCACCAGTCCCGATCATCCGCTGACGGCGCGAATCATGATGAATCGCGTATGGCAGCAGCACTTTGGCGTTGGCATCGTCGGAACCGCCAACGACTTTGGCGCCATGGGAGAACAGCCTTCGCACCCTGATCTGCTCGATTGGCTGGCCGCCGAATTCATCGAATCGGGCTGGAGCCTCAAGAAGATGCACCGCCTGATGGTCACGTCAGCGACGTACCAACAATCGGCGTTTGTCGATCCGCAGTCGCCCGAGCATCGGCGCGCCCTCGAAGCAGATTCACAGAACACGCTGCTGTGGCATTACCAGCGCCGGCGTTTGGATGGTGAATCAATCCGCGACGCGATGCTGCAAGTGGCCGGCAGGCTGAACCTACGGATGCACGGGCCAAGCGGTCGTCCGGAATTGCCCGCCAGCTTGCATTCCAGCTATGCCTGGAAGCCGGATGCCCAACCGGAGAATCGCAACCGGCGGTCGATCTACATTCTTGCCAAGCGAAACCTCCGCCTTCCGCTGTTGGAAGTGTTTGATCAGCCGGACATGCACAACAGTTGCGCTCGCCGCGCTAATACAACGACCGCGCCCCAGGCCTTGTCGCTGCTCAACGGCGAGTTCGTGTTGGAGCAAGCGCGCCACCTGAGCGACAATTTAATGGCAAAGCACTCCGGCGATCTCGACGCGCTCGTGAGCGACCTTTATGCAATCGTTTATTGTCGCCAGCCGCGAGAGGATGAAGTCGCTGCCGCCCGGCTGTTCGTCAGCCGCCAGACCCAGACAATTGCCGAGCATGGTAAATCGCCGAAACCGGACAGCGAGCCTGGCACATCGTCGCAAAAACAAGTCGAGCCCCCCCAAACTTCCGCGGTGGTTGACCTATGCCACGCCGTTTTGAACTCCAACGAGTTCTTGTTTGTAGACTGAGTTCTTGTTTGTAGACCGGCGGACAATGTTGCATTACGAAACGCCCAGCTCACGTCGTGATTTCCTGCTCCGCGCCGGCAGCGGTTTCGGCGGTTTAGCGCTCATGTCGTTGCTTCAAGGCGACATCCAAGCGGCGGAAGCTCATCGTTCGGTCAAAAACCCGGTCGCGGCTAAAGATCCACATTTCCAGCCGACCGCCAAAAGCGTGATCTGGTGTTTTCTAGACGGCGGCCCAAGCCACATCGATTTGTTTGATCCCAAGCCCGACTTGAACAAGCTTCACGGCGAACCCCTCCCGTCAAGCTTCACGCGCCCCATGACCGCTATGGGCAAGACGGCCTATACGCCGCTATTGGGCTCGAAACGGAAGTTCAAGCAGCACGGCGATTCCGGCATTTGGGTCAGCGACTGGTATCCCGAAATCTCCACCTGCGTTGACGAAATCGCGGTGCTCCGAAGTTGCTGGGCCGACGGGTTGAACCACGTCGGCAGCATCTGCCAGATGAATACCGGCAGCATCCTTGGCGGCCGGCCGTGTCTCGGTTCGTGGGCCCTCTATGGGCTTGGCAGCGAGTGCGAAGATCTGCCGGGATATGTAGTGCTGACCGACTACCCCGAGGAGCCGCCCGGTGGAAACCGCAACTGGGGGACGGGCTTCATGCCGGCTGGTCACCAGGGGACGAAGTTCCGAGAGGGTAAATCGCCCGTTTTACATGTTGCCCCGACCGGTGTTCTCGGTGATACCCAACAGCGCGGCAAGCTCGAATTCATCCAAGCGCTTAACCGCGCGCATCGCTCGATCCGAAGCGAGGACGACCAGCTAGAAGCTCGCATCGCCTCCTATGAGCTCGCCTACCGGATGCAGTCGGCCGCCCCGGCCGCTGTGGATTTATCCGCCGAGACCGAAGAAACCGCATTGCTCTACGGTCTGAATGACAAGGCAACCGCCAGAAATGGCCGTAACTGCCTGCTGGCGCGCCGCTTGGTCGAGCGCGGCGTTCGGTTCGTTCAGCTCTATATGGGCTCGGGAAGCAAGTGGGACGCCCATGCCGATGTCGAAACTAACCATGCGAAGTACTGCCGCGAAAGCGACCGGCCGATTGCCGCATTGATCAAGGACCTGAAACGCCGCGGGCTGCTCGACGAGACGCTCGTGATCTGGGGTGGAGAATTTGGCCGCACGCCGATGAGCGAAAGCGGCAATGGCCGCGACCATAATCCCTATGGCTTCACGATTTTCATGGCCGGCGGGGGCGTCCAGGGCGGAATCACCTTCGGCAGCACCGACGAAATCGGGCTCTACGCGATTGAAAACAAGGCCCACATTCACGATATCCACGCCACAATTCTGCATCTTTTAGGCTTGGATCACGAGCTTCTCACCTACCTCCACAATGGTCGCGACGAACGGCTGACCATCGTCGCCGGCGAGGTGATCAGAGGCATTCTAAAGGGCAACCGGTCAGTGTAGGGATTCTCACTACCTCGTGTTCGCCTTCAATCCCCGGCTAAGTCGAAACGCCTTGGGAGATTACTTGTTTGAACAATTGTTCCGATTCCCAAAAAAACCACAGTCGCTTCGCGCCAATTCCTGGACACAAACTGAGATATTGCCAATACTCCGTGTGGAAACTCGGGGAAAGGTATGGTCTTTCGACCGTGCCATGTGCGCGAGCGTTTCGCGGCAGCATCAATCTGTTACTTACAGGGATGCAGTAGTTGTTGCCGCTTTCGAATCATTGTTGAGCTTTCTTGAATTGCCGAACCTGGGAGGGAACTGGAATGTCGAAGCGAAGAACTTTCTTGCGTCGAACCGCGCTTACTTTGGCCGCAGGTGCCGGTGTCTGTGCGGCGGCGGATATAGCAAATGCCCAAATCAACCTGAGTGGCGGAACCTTCAACGCTCATAGCACGCCAACGGACGGCGGTTTGAACGCCCGTTATTGGCGCGATGTTCCGTCGGGCCAGGTCCTGGCGATTGGAAATACACCGTTTGTCGGCGCGAACAATGTGGTGCCGTTTCGCTCGCTCAATTCGGCGATGAGCTACTTGAATGGGACCGACGGCAACTCCGTTCCGGAGGAGGTGGACCAAGTATCCCAATCCCTCCCGATCCTGCAGGTGCCGATCGATTTTCCGGCCGGCAACGGCATGGATCCAAGCACCACCAACCCGTTCGTCGGTCAGGCGATTGTTAGCGACGACAATCAGCTCGCCATCTGGTCCGGCGTGCTCAATGTCACCAATGCTGGCGTGCATGACTTTTGGACTTCCAGCGATGACGCATCGATGGTGTTCATCGACGGGCAAGTTGTCGTGGACAACAACCATCAGCAAGGCATTGTTGGCTCGACGCGTACGGGAAACATCAACCTGACCGCCGGCGAGCATCAGATCGCTATCCTTTTCCAGGAGGCTGGCGGCGAGTCTGCCGTTTTTGTCGAGTGGCAGAGCCCCACGGTGACACGCACCTTGGTCGATCCTGCGGTCAACCCGACGAACTTCCGCTCGTATGCCCCTGTGGACAATAGTTCGCAGACGGTGACGGTCACCGCCAACTCCACGATCGACGTTCGCGCGTCGCAGGCTTCGTTCGGCGATTTGACGCTTACCAATTCGACATTGTCACTTACCGGCGTTCGATCTGCCGATCGCACGACGTTCGGTGCTGCGACCGCGACCGGGGCCGCCGGCGTGAACGCCGCCGTCGATGCCAGCTTCGCCAGCCTCAACGGCGCCGGTTTGACCACGTTCACCAAGAGTGGTCCTGCTGGTTTGCGGATCGATGGCAATTCGACCTTGACCAATTCCACCAATGTCGTGATCAACGAAGGCACGCTGGCGATCACCGCGACCGGCGGTAACCAATCGCTTGGCACGGCCAATATCAATCTGGCCGGTGGTAATCTCGGCATCGGCAATACCGACACTGCGGTTGCCACGGTCGGAAACGCGGTTTCGGTGACCGCCAATTCCAGCGTGACCGTTGGCGCCGGCGGCGGAGCGAATCTCTCCACCGTCTCGATAAACCCGGGCCTGACGCTGACCAAGCTCGGAAATGCCGGCCTTGGGGTCGCCACGACTACCATACCCGGCGGCGGCGCCGTCACGCTCGACGTCCAGTTTGGCAGCATGACCACGAACGCTTACAACAGCGGCGGCGCTGCGACCACCGTGACGAAGACCGGCGGCGGTACGCTCAACTTGCCGACCATCGGAACGCCGTTGGCTGCCGGTAGCTCGATCAACGTCAATGCTGGCGTTGTGACCGCGACAAATAATAACGTGGGAACGAGCATCGGCGCTACGCCAGTCAATCTGAACGGCGGAACATTCCGTATCGTTTCGGTAGCCGATCCGATTCCGAACGTCGAAGGTCTGACGGTCGGCTATCTTCCCGGCGCTTTCAATGAGACAGATCCGCAACCCGCCTCCGCGCCCAACGGCCTCGGTGGTGTGCGACTGGACATTATTCACGGGCAAAACGGCCTCATACCCCCATGGGTTGGGGACAACGAAACCTGGATTTACACAGGCCAGGTGTTCGACGCCGACGGCGTGTTCTCCTTCGCCGAACACATCGACGACAACACATTGGTGAAGGTCAACGGCGTTCAGGTCCTGCGCAATACCGCGTGGGACGCTCCGACGTTTGGCGTTGCCAACGGTATTCCTGATCCCGACGGCGATAACTGGTACGACCTCGAAATTCGCCTCGGTGAGGGTGGCGGCGGTCAAGGGCCCTCTGGTGGTGGTAACCCGCAACCCGGCTGGACTGCTACCTACGGCTTCGGATTTTCGCCCGATGCGGAAGTCGATGCCAACGGCGCCAATTACTTTGCGCCGGCCGAACCTGCCGGTGGCGGCCCGACCTTGTTCCGCACGACTGGTTTCGGTCCTGCGAGTTGGACTTCCGCGACGATTGGCGCAACTGGCGGAAACTCGACACTTGACGTGTCTGGAAACGCGTCAAGTGTTTCGCTCGGTTCAATTCCATTATCGGGCAACGCTACTTTGAACGTCATCGGCAAGAGCGACACGAGCATTCAGACCATCTCGGTTGCCGCCGGTACGACCTCGACTTTCAATGCCAACGGGACCGGGATGTCCGCACAGAACGTTCAAGCAGCCGGCGCAAACCTGAATGTCGGCGGCGCTTTGACTGTTTCCGGCACTGCGACAGCCACCAATTTGCAGGCCAACGGAACGCTGAATCTCCCCGGAACGGTTACCGCAACGAAGGTGATCGCAGCGGGGGGAACGGCAAACCTATCCGGCACCGCGAATGTTGGCACCCTTGAGTCGCTTCCTGGCGGTAACACCAATGTCTCCGTCAATTTGCCCAGTACCACCACGATTAAGACCGACCTTGGCGGTAACATTAACTTCGCCGGTGGCGCAGGCACGATCAATGCCAGCACGGTCGTCGGGAACCAAACCAACGAAGGACAGGTTCGGTTCCAGAGTGGAACGACCAACCTCGGTGGAGCGAAGCTGATTGCATCTCCGGCGGGCGTTACCGAGGGTTTGCGGGTTGGTTACATCGACGCCAACATGGATCTGAACGGCACGCCGGCCACAGAGACACAGGCCCCTGGCCCCGCGCCGAATGCCTTTGGCGGTATTCGCTTGGACGTGATTCACGGCCAAGAGAACGACGATCCGCACTGGGTCGGTGATGACGAAACCTGGATCTATCAAGGCCAGATCTTCGATGCCGACGGCGTGTTCACGTTCGCCGAGAACATCGACGACGACGTGCTGATTCGTGTGAACGGTCACCAGATCATCCGTGACGCTGGTTGGAATGTGCCGACCTTCGGCGTGTACAACAACAACGTTCCCGATCCGGATAACGACAACTGGTACGACGTTGACATTCGGTTGGGTGAGCGTGGCGGCGGAGCCGGTCCGGTGACTGGCGGTGGTTGGTTGGCGGGGAACGACGGCGCCGGGTTCGGTTTCGGCTTCTCGCCCGACGCGGAAACCAGCGCCGATGCCGTCAACTACATCAAGCCGGTGGAAACGGCTGGTGGTGGTCCCACGTTTATGCGAACGTTCTCGGCTTTCGGTAACATCCAGGTGGATGCCGGCGCTGTCGGCACGGTTGCCGGCTTCATCAACCATACGCGGGTTAATGTTGAGGGCCGTTTGAACCTGACACCCAACGGCACCGATGCCGGAACCTCGTCGGTTGACAGTCTGCTAATACCGAATGCCGGTATCCTCGACATTCGGGATAACGACCTGGTGATTCGATCGACGCCGGGCGGCAAGGACACCGAGCTCGCGGCGGTCTACGCCGAGATCCTCAGCGCCCAAAATGGTGTGGACGCCAATTTTATCACGAACTGGGATGGCCCCGGCTTGACCAGCTCGACGGCGCACGGCCAACGTTGCCTCTAACTTTGATCTGGTTGGCATCGGTGCGATCCGCAACTCGGATATGGATGTCCTCACTGGGTTGCCGGGATCGTCATACACCACGTTCAGCGGTGTGGCGGTGTCGCCGGATGACATTCTGGTGAAGTACACGTACATCGGCGACGGTAACCTGGACGGCCTGGTTAGCTTCGACGACTACGTGGGTATGGACAATGCCTTCTTCGGTTTGATCCCCAACCTGGGTTGGGCGACCGGAGATATTAACTTCGATGGAGTAATAAACTTCGACGATTACTCGGTCGTTGATCAGGCGTTCTTCTTCCAAGGCGCGCCACTAAGCGGCGAGGGAGGCGGCGTGTCAGCCGTTCCCGAGCCGGCGACGTGGATCATGGTTGTCCTGGGAAGTTTGGCCGGCCTGTTTACTTGGTTCCGTCGCAAGAAGTAAATTGAGGGGCGTTTGCCCGAGAGCGATCGTTAATCCAAGCCGCGCGATTCACATGGTGGACCGCGCGGCTTTTTCGTTGTATAACCAGCGCCGCAGCTCGAATCCACCTTCAATCAAGGGCTTCGACCATGAAACACCTCGTCGCAATTCTCGTCGTTTTCTCCTTCGCATCGATTACCGTTCAAGCTCAGGCGGCGGAACTAAAGCCGGGCGATCCGGCGCCCGACTTCAAGTTGCAAGCCAGCGATGGCAAGACCTATTCGCTCAAGGACTTCGCCGGAAAGAAGGCGGTCGTGGTTGCCTGGTATCCGAAGGCGCAGCGCGCGGCTGCACCGCTGAGTGTAAGTCGATGAAGGAGGATGGCGAATCGATCCGCAAGTTCGACGCCGCGTATTTCGCCGCCAGCGTGGACGAACCCAAGGACAACGAGAAGTTTGCCAAGGACCTTGCGTTGGATTACCCGCTGTTAAGCGATCCGGAAAAGAAGACCGCCAAGGAGTACGGTGTGTTGGATGAGAGCCGCGGGTTTGCACGGCGCTGGACGTTTTACATCGGCAAGGATGGTAAGATCTTGCACATCGACAAGGAGGTCAAGACGCAAAGCCACGGCAAGGACATTAGCGCCTACCTTGAAAAAGCTGGGCGTGGACGAGAAGAAGAGCTGAGGCCTTCACTTATCAAGCAGCGCCTCGAACTCGTCCTCGGAGATGACTCGCACGCCCAGCTCCTTGGCTTTGGCGAGCTTACTCCCCGCGTCGGCGCCCGCAACGACAAAGTCGGTTTTCTTCGACACACTCGAGGCCGCTCGGCCGCCGTGCCGCTGGATAAGCTCCTCAATTTCGTCGCGCTTGTACTTCGCCAGTGTGCCCGTCACGACAATTGTCTTATCGGTTAGCGCACCGGAAGCGGTCGGCCTTGCCTGTTTTGGCGCCTCCATGGAAACGCCGAGCGACGCCAGATCGTCGATGGTTCGCGTTCCTTGTTGGCTGTTCAAAAAGTCGTGCACGCTTTGTGCGATCGCGGGGCCGACCTCGGCCACCTCGCTTAACTCTTCCACGCTCGCCTGCCGCAACGTCTCCATCGATCCGAAGTGGTCGGCCAGTACGGTTGCCACGCGCGCGCCCACATGCCGGATCGATAGGGCGTTGAGCAGTCGCGCGAGTCCGCGCTCTTTGCTGGCGGCGATTCCCTGCACCACGTTCTCCGACGACTTCCGGCCCATTCTCTCCAACCCCATCAACTGCTCCACCGTCAGCCGGTAGAGATCGCCATAACGCTTCACGAGCCCATCGCGGACGAGTTGTTCGACAAGCTTGTCGCCAAGGCCTTCGATGTCCATCGCGTTGCGTGTGGCAAAGTAGCGGATTCGTTCCGCCACTTGTGCTGGGCACTCAGGGTTAGGACAACGGATGTAAACGCCGCCTTCATCGCGGACGAGGGCCGTGCCGCATTCCGGACAATGCGTCGGAAACTCGAACTTGCCCGGATCGTTTGTGCGCTCGTGCTTCTCGACGCGAACGATGTGCGGAATCACCTTTCCCGCCTTCTCGACCACGACCAAATCGCCAACGCGTACGTCTTTGCGATCGATTTCATCGGCGTTGTGCAGGCTCGCTCGCCGCACGACCGTTCCGGCCAGCTCGACCGGCGCCAGGTCGGCCACCGGCGTGATCGTGCCTGTTTTGCCAACCTGCACGCGAATCCCCAATAGTCGGGTTTTCGCTTCGTACTTCTCGAACTTATAGGCAATGAGCCAGCGGGGGCTTTTTGACGTGGCGCCGAGCCGCTCGCGCTGGTCGTAGCGGTTGACTTTGAGAACGAGTCCATCCACTTCGAAGTCCAGCTCGTGCAGGCTTTCGATCAACAACTCGCTGTGGGCGATTGCGCCCTCCAGCGTCGGCCAGCATGTCACATGCGGCGTTGGCGGAAGGCCAAATTCCCGCAGGCGCGCGAGGAAGTCCATGTGATTCGCGACAGTCAGTCCCTCGGAATGGCCCAAGCCGTGGCATAGCAACCGCAGCTTGCGCTGAGCACAGATCCGCGGGTCCAAAAGCCGAATGGCGCCGGCCGCTACGTTCCGCGTGTTGGCATACAACTCTTTGCCTAGTCGTTTCTGTTCCTGGTTCAGCAATGCCAGATCGGCATTGGTCATGTAGACTTCACCGCGAATTTCGACAAGCGGGGGAACAGAGGCACCAGACAACGTCAGCGGCACGTCAGCCAATGTGCGAACATTGTGCGTTATGTCGTCGCCGACGGACCCGTTGCCGCGCGTGGCCCCCAGGACGAGCAATCCGCATTCATAGGTCAGTGAAACGGCGACGCCGTCGATCTTCAACTCGACGATCCACTCCACCGGCTCGCCCAAGAGCAGCTTGGAAATGCGTTCGCCGTATTTGCGCAGGTCATCCACGCTGTACGTGTTGTCGATTGATAGCATCGGCACGCGATGCGTGACTTGGCGCAGATGTTCAACCGGCGCGTCGCCGACGCGTTGCGTGGGGCTTTCCGGCGTGACCAGTTTCGGATGCTTCGCCTCGAGTCGGCGAAGCTCGTCCATCAGCCGGTCATATTCCAAGTCGCTGATTTCCGGCTGCGCTTCGACGTAATACTTGCGGTCATGATGGCGGATCGACTTGCGCAGACGATCGATTTCGCCGGATTCATCTGGCATATGCGATCAGGATCCGCACTCCGGCGCTACCGATACCGTTTTGCCGGTCGCAGAGTTGGGAATCAGGCAGAGAAACTTGAGCGGAGCGGCGCCGGTGTTGCGGAACTGGTGAACCTCATTGGGTTTTACCAGGATCACGTCGCCCGGCTTCAACGCGTGTTCCGTCAGGCCTTCAAGTACAACGCCGGTTCCCTCGAGCACGAATACCTCGTGCTCGTAGTCGTGAAAATGCCGCGGGGTGTGACCGCCAGGCGCCACTTCGAACTGGCGCATTGCAAAGCTCGGCGCGCCGTCCGATTCGCCGATCAACCAGCGCACGGAGCAATTGCACGATCCCTCCATGTTCACCGGCGCCGCGTTGACATCCTCGCAATTCACGACTTTCATTGGTTGATCTGATTTCCTTTCGACCGTTCGTTGTCCGAGCGGTTGAGCCGATATTGATCCAGCCCGATTGCGCCGACCGTGGCAACTCCCAACAGCAACACTTCGGCGCCCATGATTGTCATTCCGTGCTGGTCGAGCAAAGTCATCAGCCCGCTTTCCTCCGCAGGCAACATGCTGCTCTCCGCGGATGCATTGTGGCTCAACCGCGTGGCCCGATACGCCATCACGGCGTAGGCGCACGCCGTCAGGGTAAACGCCACGCCCAGTACCACCAGGCACGCGTAAAACGGATTGAACGGCTCCTTAGGCCTTGCCATTTTCTTGTTCGCGTTGAATATGAACCCAGCAGTTCAGACCCGGCACCCAATCGGGAGTCGGCCGCGCTGGTCGGTTCTTTAGTATGTTCTTATGATACAAGATTCCGCTATTCGGAAAACAGCGGACCTGTAGGGTGAGGCCGTGTCGCATCGAGTGATTTCACTTCGCGGAGTCGAAGTTCACAATCTGAAGCATATCGACCTCGACTTGCCGCACGGCAAGTTGATTGTGGTTTGCGGCGTAAGCGGCAGCGGTAAGACCAGCCTGGCGCTCGACACGCTCTACGCCGAAGGCCAGCGGCGCTACATTGAGACATTTTCCGCGTACTCTCGCCAGTTTCTGGATCGTTTGGAGAGGCCGGCGGCGGAAAAGATTGCCGGAATTCCGCCCGCAATCGCCGTCACTCACAAGCACTCCAGCCGGTCGAACCGATCAACCTTAGGTACTACTACCGAAATCTACGACTACCTTCGATTGTTATTCGCCAAGGTCGGCCGTGTATTTTGCAAAAACTGCAGCGTCGAGGTGCGCCGCGACTCCCCCGAATCCGCCGCTACAGTGCTTGCTGAAATTCCCGGCGGATTGCGGTTTCTGGTTGCGGCGCCGCCCGCGGATTTGAAAACGGCGGCGCCATTGTTATTGGCTGGCGGGCTTCGTGAACAAGGCTTTGTTCGCGCGATCGCCGGCTCGAAAACCATTGACCTCACCGACCAGCCGCCCGACTCCATCGCGGCCGCGCTCGATGTACCCGACCTCGTTGTCGTCGTCGATCGTTTGACGGGCGGAGTTGCTTTTAAGCGCCTGCGGGACTCGTTGGAGACGGCCTTCCGCCTTGGTCGCTCTGGATGTGTTGTGATGCTGGAGAATGACGGCCAGATTCCGCAAGATCTGCGCGCCAGAGGGACACCCGTCGAGCTCGACGGGGCGTCTTGGATCCGATTGCAATTCAGCGACCAGATGCAATGCGAGATATGCGGCCGCGATTATCTTGATCCGATACCGAAGCTGTTCAGTTTCAACAGCCCCCTTGGGGCATGCACCGAATGCGAAGGTTTTGGAAACCTCTTCGACCTCGACATGGATCTGATCGTCCCGAATTCTCAAAAGACATTGAGCGAAGGAGCGATCGCGGCGTGGACTACGCCCAGGTTCGAACATGAGTATCGCGAGCTCGCCGGGCTGGCGCCCGACTATGGCTTGCCGCTGGACGTTCCCTTTAAGGACCTTTCCGCAGAGAATTTGCGGTTAATTGTCCAAGGCGTTCCCGAGCGCAATTTCGGCGGCCTGCGCGGCTTCTTCGGGTGGCTGGATCGCCACAAGTACAAGATGCACTACCGCGTGTTCGCGGCACGCTGGAAAAGCCAGCGGACCTGTTCCGCTTGCCACGGAGCTCGTCTCCGGCCCGAGGCGCTCGCCGTATGCGTCGGCGGAAAAAGCATTGCCGACATTTGCCGTCTTAAGATTCGCGACACGGCGCGCTTCATGGGCGAGCTCACATTCTCCAATGCCGACCGCCATGCGGTGAGAGTCTTGTTAGAGCAAATCCAGGCGCGGCTCAGCTATCTCGCCGCCGTGGGACTCGACTATCTAACGCTTGATCGTACATTGCGGACCCTCAGCGGAGGCGAGCAACAGCGAGTGGCGCTTACTTCCGCTTTGGGTTCAAGTCTCGTCAACATGCTCTACATTCTCGACGAGCCTTCCATCGGATTGCATCCCAGCGATGTGGATCGCCTCGTGCGCACGATTCACTCCTTACAGCGGCGTGGGAACACCGTAGTCGTCGTCGAGCACGAGGAAACCTTGATTCGGAGTGCCGATCAGGTATTGGAGATTGGACCGGGAGCCGGCGAGCGCGGCGGGCAGGTTGTCTATCAAGGTGCGCCAAGCGAGATTGCGACACACGCGGCCAGCATCACCGGAGATTATCTTTCGGGTCGGCGAGGCGCCCATCTCGTTCGGCAAAGGCGAATACCAGATCATGGATGGATTCGCCTGGCCGGTGCCAGCGGGCACAATCTGCGCAACCTGACGGTTGAATTCCCGCTTGGTGTTCTGTGCTTGGTGACGGGCGTGAGCGGCGCTGGCAAGAGCACGCTCGTGGAAGACACGCTTTATCCGGCCTTGCGGCGGAGAATGCAGCTAGAGGCGCCCTGACCGCTTCCATTTCGCGACGTCTTTGGAAACGGCCAGATAGACGATGTATTGCTTGTCGATCAAAGTCCCATCGGCCGCTCGCCTCGATCGAATCCGGTTACCTATATCAAGGCGTTCGACGAAATCCGCTCGGTGTTTGCCGCTACAATCGAGGCCCGCACGCGAAATTACACCGCTGGGAACTTCAGCTTCAATGTGGACGGCGGTCGCTGTCCACGGTGTGAAGGCGATGGATCTCTGGCGATCGACATGCAATTTCTCGCCGATGTCTATATGTCCTGCCCCGAATGCGGTGGCCGGCGCTATCGCAAAGAGATTTTAAAAGTCACTTACCGCGGCCGCAACATCGCGGACGTCCTGAATATGACCGTTCGCGAAGCGTTCACTTTTTTTCGCGGTTCGCAAAAAGTGCAGGTCCGGCTAAAGCAATTGATCGATGTCGGTCTGGATTATCTGCGCCTCGGTCAAGGCGCAAACACGCTCTCCGGTGGAGAGGCCCAGCGGCTCAAGTTGGCCGCGTATCTCTCCGCGGCGCGGCGTTCGCGAACTCTGTTCATCCTCGATGAGCCCACGACCGGTTTGCATTTTGCCGATATCACGTTGCTGCTCGACTGTTTCGACGCGCTCTTGGCGGTCGGGCATTCGATGATCGTGGTCGAGCATAACCTGCAACTCATGAAGGCCGCCGACTATATTATTGATTTGGGACCGGGGGCTGCCGACGAGGGTGGGCGGCTCGTGGTCGCCGGCACGCCGGAAGAAGTTGCCCGACATCCAGACTCATTGACCGGACGAGTATTGGCCCGTACTTTCTCGCAAAGTCAACAAAGTATTTAACTTAAGATCCATGTCCGACGATGAGCGGAGCCGATCCCCTGGTCCCCAGCCGCGGCGTTTCCAGTTTGGAATACGATCGATCTTTTTCTTGATGCTTGTTGCAGCGATCGCGGCGGGGATCTTTGCTGCGCTCGAGCGCGCTTTCCAACAGCAGGCCGACACCGCCTTTTTTGTGATACTTGTCGTCGCCGCCCCCGTAGGACTTATGGTGCTTGTGAGTTTATGGAAGACGGCCGAGGATTTCCTGGCGACCAGAAGGCAACAGCGCGACCAGCGCGACGATTCAACCTAAAGAACTAGGCTCTGCGGCTGTTCAGGCAACGGTGCTCCAACGTTCGTCGCCGCGAGCGCGGCCAATCATTCGGTCCAGTTGCGGCGATACATCGCCTTCCTGAGCATCTCGGTCATCGACGCGCGGCGTGCTCGGCCGATTCCTCGTAATCCAGGTTAGCGCCGCCGGAAGAACGATCAGTGACGTAATTGTGCAACAGGTAATCCCCAACGTGAGCACGCGGCCCAGGCTCTGCAAACCCTGGTGGCTGGCGATCATCAGACTGCCGAAGCCGATGATGGTCGTAACCGCGTCAACCAGCACCGCCACCGCGGTCGCGGGACTAATACGATATCGTCCGTCCTGCTCGAGAAAATTGTGAACAATGTGCACGCCGTAATCGACGCCAATCCCCACAATCAACGGAAGTGCAATCAAATTCGCTGGGTTGAGCGGAATGTTCAATAGCCCCATCAGGCCGAAAGTTTGCAACATTCCCAGCATGAGCGGAAATGCCGCCAGCATCACGTATTGCAGTTTGCGGAAGTCAATCCATAGCACTACGGCGATCACCATTACCGCATACAGCGCCGCGAGTTGGTAGCTCGTCTTCATTTCCAACGATGCTTCATACGCCTGCAACGGATTGCCCGTCGCTCGCGGATCGACGCTCCGAACTTCGTGCACAAACGATCGCAGTGATTGCATGTCCCAGATATTGCCGCGGCCGTAGATCTTCAATAGGTGCTTGCCGTTCTGGCCCACGAAGCGATCCACCAGGCTGCTAGGCAAATCTGACAGTTTCGGCGGCTCGGGATTCGATTTTTCCGCCAGAAGATGAAGCCGGCTGAGCAATTCGCCGGCCATCTTCTGCTGAAACTGCGACAATTCGGCAAAGCACTCCGCCGGCTGCATTCCCCGGAGTTTGTTGCGGATAACTTCCAGCCGCCGTGCGCAAGCCCGCCCTTCGGGAAGCCGCGCCATCAGCGATTGAGCCCGCGATAAGTTATGCCCCAACGCCTCCAACGGATCGACAGCAATGAGCGGCGGCCGTTCCGGCAAATCCGTCAACACGCTGTGGATTCGCGTGATCATCGGCTGCTTGATTTCGTGATCCACCGGCAAGAACGAGACGATTTCCTCCGTACGCTCGACCGAGGGCAACTGGAGAAACTTCGTCTTCCGCTCTAACAACTCCTCCCGGCTATCGGCCATCGAAAGCGCGTACCACACGCTTTGGTCGCTCTCGGCCAAGAGTTTCCGCTCCAATTCCACGCTCTCCAATCCGGTCGGCTGCATGTTCAGCAGGTTATGGTCATACCACAGCCGCGGCAGTCCCATCGCACAGATAATGGTCAGGCCGACTCCCGCAACGATCGTCAACCGCGGCAGTCGCATCAACGGCGCTAGCATCGCGTGCACGGGCACTGGGGCCGGAATCTTCGATTCGGGCCGGCTGCGGTCGGCCAGCAACAGACACACCGGCAAAACGAGCAACTGCGCCACGGCGCATAACAGAACTCCGCCTCCGGCGATAATCCCCAACTCGGCAACACCGGTAAAGCTTGTCAAACCGGCCGCGAAAAACGCAATCGCGATCGTGATTGCTCCGGTCGAGATGCTCGGGCCAACCGCTCGCGTCGTTTCCAGGATCGCCGTCTCGCACGGCATTTGTTCTCGGCGCAATTGCATATATCGCGCAACGTAGTACGTGCCAAAGTCGATGCCAATGCCGACGAGCGTAACCGTAAATGTGACGCTAAGAATGTTCAGGTGACCCACCGACAAGGTGACATAGCCAAACGCCCAGGCAATGCCAATCAATAGCACCACGTTTGCCAACAGCGCGTGTCGAACGCCGCCGAAGCCGGCCACGACCACCAGCGCCACGCCGCCAAGCGACAGCAGGCTGGCCCAGGTCATCGACCATTGGCTTGCCCGCATCTCGTCGTTTTCCATGATCGGCAGCCCGGTCAGGCCGATGCTCACTTCCGGATGCCGCAGGCGCAGACCGTCGATCAATCGCCGAAGCGCGTCAGTGGCCTCGCTTCGAGTGCGCCAGCTTGTCCTCCCCCTCCGCCAGTCGCAGCAACACGAAGCCCAACCGCCCTTGATTCGTGGGCGGTAGCAGGTATTCGTCGGTCAACTCACTGAGCGTGGCCAACGAAGCCAGGCATGCCGGGCCACGGCGACTGATATTCCCCGCCGCGCAGCTTCCAATGCCGCAGCCAGACTCTCCGACAGCGCCTCCAACCGCTTCAAAGCGCCATCGCGATTGGTCGCATTTAGCCGCTCGTCCGATGTTCCATCGGCCGAAGAACCATCTGCCAAGCGCGGCGCGGTGCTTGGCAGCGCGACTTGCCGGGTCAGGCCATCGATCATCGGCCCGAGCCGCAAGCCGCTCCAATCTCCGCGCACAATCGGTAACGCCTGCGCCAGGAA
The DNA here is from genome assembly GCA_963829655.1 of Pirellulales bacterium. Classification (GTDB taxonomy): domain Bacteria; phylum Planctomycetota; class Planctomycetia; order Pirellulales; family JALHPA01; genus JBBDYH01. Next base: position 104,361 of record CAWHJG010000002.1, on the reverse strand, counting down.
CTGCTCTAATTGAGACAGTTCAACCGGAGAAACGTAGTGGAGACCTTTGGCACGTATCTTAGACAAATCCACTTCATGCAAGACCGCATGAAACAGGCTTTGCTCGCGCGTAAGCTGCGTTGAGAGTTCCTGCAATACGGGTACAACTTGATCGCGGCTGTCCCCTTCCACGACCACAACCGCGTCGTCTTCATTGCCAAACTCGTTGATGTACTCGATCCAAAGGCGATTGTAGTCGCTCCGCGGATTGAGCAGATCCAGCCGGCTCGATTTGTATCCAAGTCCCGTGGTGGTAAGAATCACCGCGGCAATCGCCAAACCTATCGCCGCGCATAGCGCAGCCACCGGGAACTTGAGCAGAAGTCCGGTGACGACAACCAGCAGCCGAGTTGCCAATGATGAATGCGAAGGCGCGTTCTCTGAGCCATCCTTGCTCATGCAGGTTCCTTTAGTGCACAATGCCGGCCCGACAGAATCGCGGATTCTAGCGACAGGGGGCGGTCAACCCAAGATTCGTTGTGTGCTGGCACGCAGACATTGTTCGGCGTCGGCGCCGCTTCCGCAAAGGGAAACGGGTAGCCGCCGCTAATGCAGAAGTCTATGCTACACAAGTGATTACAACGCACACGATCGATCGCTTGCATCTTGGGCCGCGACTTTGCAGTCCTGGATCCGGCGCACTTCACGCTTGCTTGCAAGCTGCAATTAAAACTCGATGTCCGCCACGCACTTTGACGCAATTGTGATCGGCAGCGGCCCCGGTGGCGAAGGAGCGGCCATGCAGGCCGTCAAGTTAGGGCGCACCGTGGCGCTCGTCGAGCGCTTCGGCCAGATCGGCGGAGCATGTACCCATTTGGGGACGATTCCCAGCAAGGCGCTCCGCTACGCCATTTTCCAGATGACCGAGGCGAACCAGAACGCGCTGTTCCGCGCGGCGGGTGTCTCGGTTCGATTGCCGTTTCCCGAGCTGCGGCGCTTCGCCAACCGGATCATCGAGCAACAAGTCACGACGCGGCAGAGCTTTTACGATCGTAATCAAGTGCCGATCATCACCGGACATGCGCGGTTCGTTGATCCGCGCACCATCCAGGTCGAGGATTCCTCCGGCGGCAAGCAACGGCTGACCGCCGGAGGCTTCATCATCGCCACGGGTTCCCGGCCATACCGGCCGTCCGACGTCGATTTCTCGCACCCGCGCGTTCTCGACAGCGATACGGTGCTCGATCTGCCCTATACGCCGCAATCGATCACCATTTACGGCGCGGGCGTCGTGGGATGCGAATACACCTCGATGTTTCGTAATCTCGAATGTAAAGTCAACCTGATCAACTCCCGTACGCGGTTGTTGGAGTTTCTCGACGACGAAATCACGGACGCCCTCAGTTATCACATGCGCGATCGCGGCGTCGTGATTCGTCACAACGAAACTTATGAAAGGGTCGAAGGGCAGGATGAGGGCGTCGTGCTGCACCTAAAAAGCGGAAAGCAACTCAAGACCGATTTCCTGCTCTGGGCAAACGGTCGAACCGGCAACACCGACGACCTCGGCCTTGACCGTATCGACATCACCCCAAATGAGCGCGGCCAAATCGACGTGAACGATTCGTTTCAGACGGTTCACCCCCACATTTATGCAGTCGGAGACGTGATCGGTTGGCCGTCATTGGCGAGCGCTGCCTATGTCCAAGGACGCTTTGCTTCCACCCACCTGTTGGCCGGAAGCGGCGACCATCAGATGGTCCGTGAGATTCCAACGGGCATCTACACCAGCCCGGAAATCAGCTCGCTGGGGCGCACCGAGCGCGAGCTGACCGCGGCCAAGATTCCGTATGAAATTGGACACGCGCTCTTTAAGAGCACGGCCCGTGCTCAGCTCACCGGCCAGACGGTGGGCATGCTCAAGATACTGTTCCACCGCGAAACGCTCGAACTGTTGGGCATCCACTGCTTTGGCGCAAACGCGTCGGAGATCATCCACATCGGCCAGGCCATTATGTCTCAGAAGCCGCCCGCCAACTCGCTGTTGTACTTCATCAGTACAACCTTCAATTATCCAACGATGGCCGAGGCCTACCGCGTGGCGGCGCTCAACGGCTACAACCGGCTGTTCTGACGCCGCGGCGACTTCCACCGCGATTCAACAAATGAAAAAGCCGCGCGATTCGCCCATGCGTCGCGCGGCTTGTTGTTACTCACAATTTGACTTGCCGACCACTCGGCGGCCAACTACTTCTTCCGGCGAAACCAGGTAACCAGGCCGGCCAAACTCGCAAGTCCGGCCAACAACCACGTTCCCGGCTCCGGCACGGCCGATACGCTGGCCTCACCGCTCAGCGGAGCGCCTTGGAAGAAGAACGCCTGATCAACCACCGTGTAATCGTCGAAGTTGATCACACCGTCGAAGTTGATATCGCCGGTGGCCCAACCCAGGTTCGGGATCAAACCGAAGAAGGCGTTGTCCATGCCAACGTAGTCGTCGAAGCTCACCAAGCCGTCCAGGTTGCCGTCGCCGATGTACGTGTACTTCACCAGGATGTCATCAGGGCCGACCGCCTGGCCGCTGAACGTGGTGTACGAAGAACCCGGCAACCCAGTAAGGACATCGATATCCGAGTTGCGGATCACGCCGATGCCCACCAGGTCAAAGTTCGAGGCAAGGTTCGACGCTCGCGCCGTCGAGCTGGTCAAGCCGGGTCCATTCCAATTCGTGATGAAGTTGCCGTCCACGCCGTTTTGAGCGCTGAGGATGTCGGCCTGAATGGCCGCATGCTCGGCATCCTTGGTGGCCGCTGTCGAGCGTACGATCAAATCGTTGTCGGCGATATCGATCACGCCCGTGCCCGGCGTCGTCAAGCTTTGCGAGCTCGACGTGCCGGCGTCTGTGCCGTTGGGCGTCAGGTTCAGTCGCCCCGACGAACTGACCGCATCGTAGTTGCGATAGGCGCCCACGTTCATCGTCGCGCCAGCGTCCACTTGGATGTCGCCCGCGCCTGGATTGAACCGGTTACGCAGTAGCGTGCCGGAACCGTTATCGACCAGCGGCTGGTAGTTCGATTGCTGGATAGCATTGGCAATGGTGGCGGGCGGGTTCGGGTTGTAACCAAATCCGAAGCTGCCAAACGGCCAATTTGCTCCGCCTTGGTTCCCCGGTGCGCCTGCGCCGCCAGTTCCCTGGCCAAGCCGCAGCTCAAAAGCGTGCCAACCACCGTCGCCTGCGCCGATGTTCAACGGCTGCACGCCCGCCGCGACGGTGTCGCCATCGGTCGTCGTGGGCGTGCCAAATGCGCCGTTGTTGAGCACCGTCTCATTGGTATCGAACACACCGTTGTTGTTCATGTCGATCTTCAACTGCACGGTGTCGTCGAAGTGCTCAGCGAACGCGACGATTCCGTCGGCATCAAAGAACTCGCCGGAGTACACGTGCGTGCCGTTGGTCTCGCCGACCGGCTGAAGTCCCTCTACGTTTGGTGTGGTTGCCGCGCGAGGTTGAAGTTCAATCTCGCTGTGTTGGGCAATCGCCTCAGTAAGGTTTGACGCTCCTGGCAACACCGTATGCCGCAAGCCGGCCACGGTGCTCACCGCCGGCGTCGTGCTTGTCAGTGTCTGGCCGGTCATATCCAGCGTGCCGGTCTGGGCACGCAGCAAGCCGTTGTTCGTCAGGTTCGCCGAGTTGTAGGCAATGGTGTTCGCGGCGCCCGGGCTAAACGACAGCTCGCTAAACGAGGCGTTGTTGATCGGCGTAGCGCCGACCTGGCCCGCGTTTTCGATCATCAATCGCCCGCCCGAGGCGTTGCCGCTGCCGACATTGATCGCCGTGGCGCCGGTAATCGCGCCGTCAATGCGTGTCTGCCGGCTACCGATAAACGTAAGCGCTTGGCCAGTGGAGTCGACATTCACGCGGATATTCGTGTCGCTCGAGTTGTTTTCGATCGTCGCACCACCCGCGGTCGCATTGATGTTTGCCCTGACATTCGCGCCGTCGTAAGTGCCAAGGTTCAACGTCGAATTGGCCCCCATGGTGATGTTCTGGAGGTTAACACTCGTTCCGCCGCTACCACCGCCCTGGTCAATGAACAACTGTGCTTCACCTGGTCCCACCGTGCGGATCTGCTGGAGAATGTTTCGAACGCCAGCTTGCTGCACGATTTCGGGTCGCAATTGCGCGCCGCCGTGAATGACGATCTCGGAGCCGATGCGGCCGAAATTGCCGTCAGTCAACGCGGTCGTGTGAATCGCGTTGTCGTCGATGAACACCATACCGCCCTCGATCGTGATGTTGCCAGCCGGATCGAGCGTAACGGGTTGGTTGTCCTCCAGATCAAGCCTGCCGGACTTGACCGTAATACTCTTGGCGTTCACGCCAGCCAATCGCACGCGGCCAGTCTGCGCCACGGACACGCGAGCTAAACGTATCTGGTCAAACGCCTGACTCTGGCCGCCGGAACCTTCCGTGGTCGTGAATGGATTAGAGTCTCCGATTTGCAAATCGACGCCGGTGAAGTCCGATACGGCATCGTTGATATCAAGCTGGCGCGCTTCGGCCGCGGAGAGGATCACCTTGGCCCCCGGAATGCTCGACACCCCCGGCGCCGCCGCCAGAATTTGAACCGTGCCGTTATTATCGAGATCGGCGCTGTTATTGAAAGTCGTCGTGAGCCGGCGGCCATTTCCCAAAAGCAGGGACGTCTGAAAAACGTCTCGATCGATATCATCCAGTATGATGTCGGCCTTGTGCATAATTTGCACTAGACCTGGATCGTCTGAAATATTGTCGCCGTCGAGAACCAGCAGAAATCCCTCGCCGGCGTGAACGAGCATCTGGTTGTTGCCGTGTGCCGCCCAGCGTGTTCTGGTCGTTCTGACTGATATAAATTGCGCCCGGACCGATGCTCGCGTCCGCGGCATCGACGATGCCGTCCTCGTTGATATCGATGGGGCTGCCGCCGGTATCGAGCACAAACGTGCCCGCGGCGCCAAAGATGTTAAACACTCCGGACGACGGCGAATTCACCGCGGTGTCGTCCATGATGATCCCGCCCCCTTCACGAATATTGATGAATGCCGGGAACTGCACCGCGGAAGTGTTTAAGCCGCCGCCGCCGGGCAGATTAAACGATCCATGCCGGATGTTGACGTCTTGATTCGACGCGATGGTCCCCGGCGTTGCTCCGCCACCCAATTCGAGAATCACATTGTTCCCACCCCGGAAGTTCGGATCGCCGGTCCGGTTCAGTGTGGTCCAGCTTCCACTGACTGGTCCGCCGATGCCAATAATGACCCGGGCTTGGCCGTCCATGTTCACAACACCGCTGCCGGAGTTGAACTGCGTTGCCAGCGGATCGATCGTCTTGAATGTCAGGTTGCCCGCCTGCGTCATCCCCGGCGGAATAATCTGAATGTTCAGGTCCTGGCCTGGTAGCGAGTTGAGAGACGCCGCCAGGTTACCCGCCGGCGTCCACTGTCCAATCGCCACCCCGCGATAAATGTCAGACGGATCCGCGGACGCGACGTTGCCGCCAACGGTCACGGCCTGAGTGTTCGACGTTAGGCCTAACAACAATCGAGCTCCGCCGAGCTGCGCCTGCGTCGGGACGTTCGTTTCGCCAACATCTGGTCCCAAAACGCTGTTGGTAACCAGCGAGATATTGTTTGGTCCGGCGCCATAGGTAAGATTTCCGAGTTTGCCGACAACCGCTCCAAAAGCCGGCACCGCAATTGTGCGCTGTCCGCTCTGCGTAACGTCAAAGTCCACGTAGCTGGAGGGGAAAACAGTAACAGGCGTCGTGGCCGAAATCCCATCGGCATGCGTCACGATTAGTGCGCCGCCATTGCTCAGGTTAACCGCCGGAACGCCGGCCAGCACGTTCGCGGCAGCCGCACGCAGCGACCCGCCGGTCACATTGATCGTGGTGCCGTTGATGTCGCTCCCCGCCTGGTCCAGAATCAACGCGCCGCCGCCCGTCTTGGTCAGCGTTCCGGTATTGGCGCCATCAACGAGCTGATTGATCGCCATGTCGCCAGCATTGACCGCGATCGTCGCGTTGCCGTTGAGGTTGGTTGTCGTCGTACGCAGCCGGTTCACGCCGGTCTTCGTAAGCGTTTGATTCGCAAGGATATTTAGAGTGGAGACGTTGGCAACTCCCTGTCCAACGACGTCAATCGTGCTCGCGGCTCCACTAGACACCGTAACAGTATTGGCATAGTTCGTCGCGCAACAGCGCCGGCGATAAGCCCAGACCCGCCGCCAATTTCATAGTGCTCGACTTTGAAGTTATAGTTGCCGGCAGCCAGCATCATCGCGTTCGTCATGCGCACCATGCCGTGTGCACCGCGGTTGCTGATCACCTCTTCGTTAGGCGAGAAAACCGTGTCGTTGTTAAAGTCAATCCACATCACGCTCCCGTCGTCGCTCTCGGTGAAGAGAGTTACTTCTCCGGCCGAAGCGACATTGAAAGTCCCAGTGAATCGAGAGGCATGGTTGTCATCTCCAACATTCACCGGCGTAGCCAAATCGTCCAGGACTGGTGAACCATTGGGGTAGAACCACGGATTGCCGGTTGAGCTGGCAAAGTTGATCTCAGTGACCGTGCTCGCCGTTTGATTGGGCAGCAATGAGTCCAAGCCAGATACCGGTACAAACAACGCGTCACTTGCCGCGACACCTGCATAGAAATTGCCGACAATCGGACCGGATACGCCGGCGGTTCCCGGGTTACCCGTTACCAATTGCAAGGTGCCTCCGGTAAGGTTGACCGCACTGGCGCCAAGGGGATTTCCAGTTGCATCGCCGGGTGCAACAATTCGCCCGCCACTTACGGCCAGCGTGCTGCCGGCAACAAGTCCCGATGACGTTGCCGCATTGAGGACGAGATCGCCCCCGCCCGTCTTGGTGACCGTTGCGCCGCTCGGAACATTCAGCGTTCCGGGCGCATAATGTTGGTCACGTTCAGCGTTGCCCCGCTGCCGCTGGTATTGGTTGTCGTGACATTCAAGTCACCGCCGGTCTTGGTCAACGTAGTTCCCGGATTAATCGTCAAAGTACCGAGCTGAGCCGCTGCCTCCGCGACGTTGATTGTCGAGTTGGACGTCACCGACACCGGACTGCTGCTGAAGTTCGGATTCACGCTCGGGCCTGTTGCCGACCAGATGCCCGCTTGGTTTGCAGCAGCTGGATTGATAATCGTCCAGGCGTTGTAGGTCGCGTCTACAATGTTGGTCGTGTCCCCAGGAGTAAACCCACTAACGCCGGCAGCGAACCGCGCGTTAACGCCCGCCCCGCCATCCCCTTCGTACCAACCCATCGCGATCTTGTACGTGCCCGCTGCCAGGTTCACCGATCCGGCGCGATTCTGAAGGCCGTGGCTCCCCTTGTTGCTCACGATCAATTCGCCGGCGCCCACGTCAAACGAGCCATTTTGATTGAGATCAATCCAGAACGTGCTGCCGTCGTCGCTGCGCGTCCCGAACGTAATGTCGCCGGCCGGAAGATTTGGTCCGCCAACGGTCAATTCACCGACCCATGCCCCGCCCATACCGTCGGTGCCAACCAGATTGCCGCTCTTGGTATTGAAGGCGGCGTCGCTGGCGTAGTCGAGAGGCTGCCGCAACTGGCCGGTTGCCAGGGCGGGCGCCGCGGTCAAGCTTCCCGGCGCAAGAATCGGGTCAATCGGATCAAGCAATTGATCGCCGCCGTTCTGGCGGAACCAACCGTCAATGTATCGCTCGATAAGCGTGTTCGGGTTCACCTCCGTGTCGCCGCGCAGCCGCAGCGTTCCGCCGCTCAACGTAATCGCTGCAGTACCAGCGCCCGACGATGTGCGGGTGCCTAACAAAGTCGTCGTGCCGGCCTGCGCATTAAAGCTGCTGCCCGCTCCCACGGCGTTTGCGGCGTTGCCAACGACCAATTCGCCGGCCCCGCTCTTCGTAAGAGCCACCGCAGCGCCACCGGTGCTATACGTTCCCCAATTAAACACTCCGCCTGCAGAATTCACTGTCACCGCGCCGGCGCCAGTCACTGTCGCGCTAGGCGTGCCCAGCGCTCCACCGGTTTTGGTCAGCGTCACACCCGGGTTGAGCGAGAGGGCCCCAATCTGAGTATTCAGGCCAGTGCGGTTATCGGCCGCAATCGTAGCATTGGCCGTGATCGATACCGAGTTTGCGCTGAAGTTTGGCGTCAGCGCGGCGCCAATATGGTCCCACGCTCCGCGCTGGTTACCAGCGCCGGGGTTTACGATGTTCCAATCGTCGTACGTGGCATCTGCAACGTTGGTCGTGTTGCCCGGTGCGAATCCAGTCACACCCGGAGCAACGTGCGCCTCGATCAACTCACCGCCCGTGCCTTCGTACCAGGCGATCGCGACGTTGTACGTTCCCGCAAGCAGATTCACACTGCCGGCGCGATTCTGCGCTCCATGGCCGCCTTTGTTGTTGACGATTAGTTCGGCCGGATCGAATGTCCCATTCTGGTCAAGATCGACCCAGAATGTGGTGCCGTCGTCGCTGCGCGTTGCAAATGTAATGTCGCCGGCGGGAACTGCGCTAGTTCCGCCCACGGTTATTCGCCCGTGCCATGCGCCACCAAGGGTATCATTTCCGGTCGTTATGCCCGCCCGAGTCGCGAACAACGGTCCATCCCAGCTCAGATTGTCGTTCCGCAATACGCCGGTGGAAAACGGAGCAAGCACCAACAAACTATTGGCGTTCGACGGCGCAATTGGGTCAATATTCGCGTCGGTAAATGCCGTCCCGGGATCAAAGAATCGCTCCAGCAATGCATTCGGGTTCGCGTCGTCGATTGCATTAAGCGTCAACGTGCCGCCGTTCATCGTGATGCTTGCGGCGCCGAACGAGCTCGTCGAATTGTTCGCGGTGCCGGTCTGGTCTTGTGCGCAAACGTGGCCCGCTCCGAAGGCAGAGCCAGCGATCATGCCGCCCATTGCGGCCCGCCGCACAAATTGCAGACCCCGCCGAACCAAACGACCGCCGCGATCCGAATTGGATGACATCTGTAAATCCCTTACGAACAAAAAGTGGTGAATTAGTTCTCCGCGCGCGGAAACGCGCGGGGGTTTCATTTCGTCTAGAATGCTGGCCCTGCTTGTCTACCGCGCAATGCGCGGCCAATCAGACACCGACTTTGCGCGAGTAGCCCGCCAAGCTCCTGTTATGGCTGGCCAGAGGCTCGCAGTCCCCAGAAACGCCGACTTTTACCTACCGACCGATTCCGGCTTATCCAACGTCCCCGCGTCTTCTCCCATGGCGGAACTTTGCCGGCCTGAGACGCGAGATGGATTCCGAAACTTCGCTCCCCGAGCGTTTCTGCGCCTTAGGCTAATTCGGCGCTCCGGCACTGTCAACGAATTGGACTAGAACGGCCGGGATTTCTCTATTCATTTGGAGGAGCCAGTCGGTCAAGGCCCTTTTTCGGCCGGAATGACGCCCAGCCGCAGCAGCCGCTCGCCGCGAACGACCGTCAATTCAGACCGAATTCCCACTCGTAAGACTGTAAGCTGTCGGTGCAAATCGTCGATGCTCTCGACTGCCCGATCGTCGAACGCCACCAACAGATCCCCCTCCTGAACTCCCGCTGCCGCCGCGGGACTGTTCGGCTCCACGCCCGCCACCATAATCGCCGACTCCTGCAGCAAATCCAGTTTTCGCACCAGCCACCGGGGCAACATCACGTTTTGCCCCGCCACGCCGATATAGCTCCGCCGAAATCGTCCAAACGCGATCAACTGCGTCGCCACCAGTTTCGCCGTGTTGCTTGCAATCGCGAAACAGATCCCTTGCGCCGGCAAAATTATCGCGGTGTTCACGCCGATCACGCGGCCGCGCGAGTCCACCAGCGGCCCGCCGGAATTTCCCGGATTCAAAGCAGCATCCGTCTGCAGAATGTCGTCCATCAGCCGCCCCGACCTCGCACGAAGCGACCGACCCAACGCGCTCACAACACCCGCCGTCACCGACGCCTGAAACCCAAGTGGGTTGCCCACGGCAATCGCGAGCTGTCCTACTCGAATCGCCTGAGAATCGGCGAAATCCACATGTGGGAGGTCGGTGCTTGGCAACCGAATTACCGCCAGATCGCTGTCAGGATCGTCGCCGACCAGCGCGGCCTCCGTCCGATGTCCGTCGGCCAGCGTTACGTGAATTTCGTCGGCCTCATGAACGACGTGGCTGTTAGTCACCGCACAGCCATCCGGCGTGATGATGAACCCTGATCCGCTGCCACTCATCTGCCGTCCTGTCTGCGGCAAACTTGCGGGTACCCGCTTGCGGACCTCAATATTGATCACCGCCGGCCCAACTGACTCAACGGCGTGGATCACCGCCCGGGAATACGCATCATGCAGCTCGGCGTCGGCGGTAACCTCCGACGTGCGAAGCGCATCGCCGCTATTCGCTGCTGCACTATTTGCGTCGGTAAGGTACTGAAGAAATCGATGTGTCATCGTTGGCGTTCCGTTCCTCGTGAAAGGTGTCGAAATCCTGCTTCGGTGAATCGTATGCGCCTCCGCACGGGTGGACAATCGTTCCTTGCGGCGGTAGCTAGTCCCGGCCGCCTCGGCTGCTAAACTACTGGGCGCTGCGATTCGCTAATTGATCTACTCCTGCACCCGACTTTTCTTACTCAGGACGTGACATATGCCCGTGCTTGACACTTTCCGGCTGGATGGCAAGACAGCTCTCGTCACCGGCGGCACCAAAGGTCTCGGCTTCGCTATGGCCCGTGCCCTGGCCGATGCGGGCGCCAACATCGCGCTGTGCAGCCGCAACGCGGACGAGGCCGCCACCGCCGCACGCGAAATCGCCGCCGCCACGCGCCGTCGCGTCGAAGGATTTGTCGCCGACATCACCAACGCCGAATCGGTCGCACAACTGGCCCGCAACATCCACGGCTCGCTCGGCCCGCTCGATATCCTCGTCAACAACGCCGGCTGCAACATCCGCAAGCCGATCCCCGAGCTAACCGAGGAGGACTGGGACCTTGTCGTCGATACCAGCGCCAAAGGCTCGTTCCTTTGCTCGAAGGCGTTCATGCCGGCCATGATCGAACGCAAGTGGGGCCGCGTCATCCTGATGGGCTCTATCATGTCGTTCGTGTCGCTGCCGGGCCGCGCGGCGTACGCCACCGCGAAGGCCGCCATCCTGGGCCTCGGCCGAACGCTTGCGCTAGAGGCGCTTCACACGGCGTCACCGCCAACGTGATCTGCCCCGGACCTTTCGAGACGCCGATGAACCGCGTGCTCATGAACGACCCGGAAGCCTACAAGGCGTTTCTCGCGAAGATTCCGCTCGGTCGCTGGGGCCAGCCTGAGGAGCTTGGCGGGCTGGCGGTGTTTCTCAGTTCGCCGGCGGCGGCATTCATCACCGGCACGACGTTCGTTATCGACGGCGGCTGGACCGCCGTTTGACAATTCCCGCCTCCTACCTCCCACCTCCCACCTCTCGCTCCGCCACCCACACCAGCGCCACTGGCTCAACCGCGATGTCCGCCTTCTTCGGCCGCAGCTCGACCCTTTCAACAGCAAACCCCTCCGGCGCCGTTTCTGAATCGAGCTTGTCGATATCTGCTTGAAGTTTCGATTCCAGCTCGGCGATCCGCTCCTGGACCGCCTCGACCGTCTCTGCGGCATGCGTCACATCGCCGCGTTGCTGCGCCGCACGGCTGGCGGCACGCGCCGCCGAAGCTGCGCGCCCCACATTCGCCGCACTCACCTTCTTGCGACCCAAGAGCGCCCCAGCCAGCGACGAAAGAACCGTGCCTGCCGCCTGCCAAGTGCTCTGGCTCGCCTGCGCCTTCTCTTTTTCCACACGTTGCTTTGCGCGGCGCAGCTTCTCCCCCTCCATCAACAGCTTCGCCTCATATTTGGCTCGCAGCTTCTCCACTCCCTCGTCGCGGCGCTCGCGCGACTGCTGCGAGAGCCGAATGCGAAAATCTCGCTCACTTTCGCCGGGTTGCGAGGTCACCTTGAGGCGCCGCCGACTTGAATAACTCAAGCGATTGCGAACCATATAGATGGTTCTTCAGCGCCGTCGTCCACGCACTATAGCTCTTCGTCTTCGCCATCGCATCCGGCAATTCTGCGTACGTGGCGCCGTCCGCCGGCGACGTCTCCAATTCCAACGTCTCCAGTTCGAGCGGCTTGCTCGTCGACCACACGTTAGCCGTGTTCCTCGCCTCTCCATCCGTCAGTACGGCGACTTCCGTCCAATGGTCAATCCGCGCTGTGGCGTTGGCAAAATGCAGCTTGCCGCGCCCGAAGAGTGCCGGCCGATAAACGAGTGCGCCCGTTCGATGACCCGCCGCGATCCGTCAAGAAAAACTCCTGAATCTCCGGTGGCAACACCGGCCGATGTGAGCTCGCGTTGGAAACTGACGTTGGACTGCTGCGGCTGGATCGTGCCCCTTGTCTGTTGCGTCGGTCACTACACTGGTTGAATCTTTCGCTTGCTTCCGCTCCGCCATCAACCGCGCGATCTGATCTCGCGACAATGGCCCGCGCAAATACGACATCGCCCACCGCGTCTGAAACACTGCCGGCCGATCCTCATGAACGTTATGCAAAACGAATACTCGTTTGCCCAACCGCGAGAGAATCTTGTCCATCTCGCCGGTATCGAAGCTCGATCCGGCCGCCGCCGATGCGCCTTCCAGCCCCTCGAGCACGCTGCGCCTTGTCGCGTTCGGTCTGTAATCGGCCCAAAAACCACGTCCCCGCGTTCGACAGTCCCTTGTAGTCGAGATCGACCGGGTTCTGCGTCGCCAAAACAACACCCAGCCCGAACGCCCGCGCTTGTTTCAACAGCGTCAGCATCGGCTTCTTCGACGGCGGGTTGGCCGACGGCGGGAAATACCCGAACACTTCGTCCATGTACAGGATCGCCCGCAGGCTCGACGTGCCCGACTGCGAGCGCACCCAGGCCACCATCTCGTTCAAGAGCAGCGTCACGAAGAACATCCGCTCGCTCTCCGACAAGTGCGCGATCGACACGATCGAAATCCGCGGCTTGCCCTCCGCCGTGTGCAGCAATCGCCCCACGTCGAGCGGCTCCCCCTCCAGCCACGCCGAAAATCCGGGCGACGCGAACAGATTGTTCAACTGCATCGCCAGCTTGAACCGCTCAGCAGCCGGAAAGAACGTCTCCAGGTCCATGTAGCCGATCTTGTCGAGTCGCGGCGACTGCACCGCCCGCAACAGGCCCCCGAAATCCAGATCCTCGTCGGCCCGCCAGCTCATCTCCAGGATGTTGCTCAACAGAATGTTCTCGCGGCCGGTCATCGCGTCCGACTCTACGCCTGCTAACCCCAACAAACTCGCGACCGCCGCCTGCAATCGGTCGCCGAGCGCCTCGCTATCGTCAAGAACCGCCTTCGGCGGCGGCGCAAATGACCGCAGCACGCTCAACGGCAAACCCGCGCTGCTCCCCGGTGTGTAAATCGCCAGATCGACGCTCGCGCGAAACTTCGCAATTCGCTCGGGCGGCTGGCCCCACTCCGCAAGTCCCTTGCGCCACTGCTCCGCCGTCGTCACGGCATACTCGTCCGGCGAAACGCCGCGGCGCACCGCCTCCCCCTCGTCAATCCACGGCCGAAAATCCTCGGGCCGCAACTCGGGAAAGGTCAGCAGCAGGTTGCCGAGATCACCTTTCGGGTCGATCGCGATTACCGGGATGTTGTCGATCGCCGCCTCTTCCAAGAGCGTAAGGCACAAACCCGTCTTGCCGCTGCCGGTCATGCCCACGCACACCGCGTGCGTCGTCAGGTCCTTGGAGTCGTATAGGACCAGGTCGCCGCGCGGCTGGCCCGCGTCCAGATCGTACGCCTTGCCTAGGTAGAACTTGCCCAACAGCTCGTAGTCTGCCATCGTTTTCATAGCCTGAATTAAACCCTTCGCCCGATTAACTGCAAGTCACGCCAAAAGGGGACTGTCTCCGAGCCACGAAAGGCAATTCAATGCATCGATTGGCCTAACGGCGAGGTGCCTGTCCCCTTTTTTGAATTGGCACAAACCCCGGTTCTTCACTTCGCGCAAATGCCTCCGCTTCCGATGCTCCTTACTGCTTACGGCCTGCCGTACACGATGGGCTACGTCCCGCTGGCCGATGGAACGCCGAACCCTGCGCCGCTCACAGCCCTGGAATTGATGGATCGCGCGGCGGAGCTCGGCCTGGCGGGTATCGAAATCCCGCTCACCGCGCGCGTGCCGTCGTTCGAAGGACGCGTCGTCGAGCTGCCGCTGGGTTGCGACGATCTGGGCGCTGAGCTGCGCCACCGCAATTTGGCGGTTGTCGCCGACTATGGCGTTGTCGTCGATACCAGCGCCAAGCATTTCGCCGACTATCTTCGCACGGCTCACCAGCTTAGCGCGCGCGTCGTTCGCGCCACACTCAGCAACGTTCTCTGCGGCGACCGGCGCACGTGCGCCGGGGATGGCCGGCGCGGCTCGCTGCCGTGGCCGGCCGGCTGCGCGAAGTGCTGCCACTCGCTGAAGAGCTTGGCCTCACGATCGCGATGGAAAATCACCAGGATGCCACGACCGCCGACTTGCTCTCGCTGCACGAGATGTCGGGCAATAGTCCCGCCTACGGGATCACGTTCGACACCGGCAATCCGCTGGCGATGGGCGAGGACCCCCTCGAAGCCGCTCGGGCGTTAGCTCCGCTTATCCGCCACGTGCACTTGAAGGACTATTCGATCCACTTCGCGCCCGAAGGCTATCGCCTGGTCCGCTGCGCCGCCGGCGATGGCGTCATCGACTTTCCGGCCATTCTGAGGATGGTGGGCGCCAATGGGCATCATGTCGTGCCCGGGATCGAGATCGCCGCGCAAGCGATGCGCACGATTCCAATCCTCGATCCCGGCTGGTGGACCACGTATCCCAACCGCGATGCTCGCGATCTGGTGGCGCTTTGCGCATCCTCTGGGCCAAAGGCCGCCCAGCGGACGAACCATTCTCCTCCGCCTGGGAACGTGGCGAGTCAGCCGACAGCATCCTCCGCGAAGAATGGGCAGTGCTGGCTGGCAGCGTTGAGTACTTTCGGGGGCTCGTGCGAAGGGAGCAATGAACGAACGAAAAAGTGAGCGGAAGCGTGCTTTGGAAGCAAACGGGTCGGGAAAACATGGGGTTATCTTGCGGTACAAACAACCACTCAGCACGGAATTGAGGTGGTGCTTGTATCTTGCGGGGAAAATGCATGGTTTTGCGGAGTTAAAAGTGGGGTGGAGGCCATCGGAGTGGGTGATGGACCGGCTGGCAAGAGCGGTGGTAACAATACATCTGTTTATTATCTTTAATTGCCTGTTGTCTGGCGTTGCCGGGCTGAGATTCTTCACGAAGAGCGCGAGGCCGCGAGAGGACGCCAAGCCGACCCGACGACACAGCACGCATCCCATACGTTCGGGCTTCGATGAGCGCAACAAAAAACCCGTCGCTGGCAAACACCAGCGGCGGGCGACAAAACCGCTCAAGCGGCGTTGCCGCCGCTTGAGCCACTCGATGATCCGCGGTTATAGCGAATCCAAAACTTTTCGACAACTATTACTGGCAGACTCCGCCGGGGCAAGCGCCGCCGTCGATCGTGCAACCGCCCTCGGGGCAAGCAGCTGACACGGCGGGCGCTGGGCAGATCGCCGGAACCGGAACCTGTCGCGTCACGGTCTGAGCAACTTGCCGGCACACCCGCACCGGAACCTGATGTGTCTCGGTGTAGGGCACGTTGACCGTGTAGGTCTGCGTCTGCTGCTCGGGAACGGTTTCCCACTCGGTGACCGAAACCTCACGAGTGCGAACTTCGGGCTTCATCACCGTGTGTGAAACTTCACGCGTTTGCGTCTCGGTCACCATCCGGCAGACCTGGAACTGGCGGGTGCGCGTTTCCGGTTTCATCACGCACACTTGGAACTCGTATGGCTGCTCGACCGGCTGCATCTGCGTGACGTTATAGGTCTGCTGTTGCGGAACGCAGACCGTGTACGGCACTTCGCGCTGCCGCTGTTCGCTGACCATTCGGCAGACCTGGAACTCGCGAGTGCGCGTCTCAGGCTTCATGACGCAGACCTGGAATTGATAGGGCTTCTGAACGTATTGAAGCTCCGTCGCCTGATACTGCTGCTCTTGCGGCACCATTTCGGTGTATGGTACCTCGCGAGTAAGCTGCTCGGAAACCATTCGGCAGACCTGGAATTGGCGAGTCCGTGTTTCCGGCTTCAGCACGCACACCTGGTAGGTGTAGGGGCGCTCGACTGGCTGTAGCTCGGTCGCCTGATACTCCTGCTGTTGCGGAACGCAGACCGTGTACGGCACCTCGCGTGTTTGCTGCTCGGCAACGTAGCGGCAGACCTGGAACTGGCGGGTCCGCGTTTCCGGCTTCAGCACGCACACCTGGTAGGTGTAAGGACGCTGAACCGGTTGCAGTTCGGTCGTCTGGTATTCCTGCTGTTGCGGAACGCAAACCGTGTACGGCACCTCGCGTGTTTGCTGCTCGGCAACGTAATTGCAGACCTGGAACTGGCGGGTCCGCGTTTCCGGCTTCATCAGGCACACCTGGTAGGTGTATGGACGCTCGACCGGTTGCATGACCGTAACCTGATACTCCTGCTGCTGCGGAACGCAGACCGTGTGCTGCACTTCGCGCGATTGCTGCTCCGCGACAAACTCACAGCGCTGAACGGTGCGAGTGCGCTGCTCCGGGCGGCAGAGCGTCACGTTGTAGGTGTATGGCACCTCGCTCCATTGGGGCCGGTTCACGGTGTACTGAATCTGTTCAGGCACCATGTTTGACACCCACACGCGGCAAGTGGCCGGTGCACAGGCTTGGCCGGCGTCACAGCGCCGCCGATGCCGCAATCGGCACACGCGGCGCCGTTGGCGGCAGTTCCGTTTGCGGCAATACCGTTGTCGGCAAGCCCGCGGTAGGCGGTGGAGTGCTGACCATTTGCTTGCTGGGCGATTGCCGTGCTCTGTTCGATTGCGGGGAAACGGCAATATCCTGCCAGCCGCCACGATCACGCATAACGGTGCAGGTGCGGACCTCGGGCACCATCTGGCAAACGCGACGCGTGGCCGTCCGCTGCTCCTGATAAGGAACCATGACGGTGTAGGCCACTTCCTCGCTGCGCCAGACCGGCCGCTGCACCGTGTAATTCACGGTGCGGGTCTGAACCTGCGGGACCATGATGGTGCGGGTGCGAGCGACTTGCGTCGGCTGGTACTCGGTGCGTGTCGCTTCACGCGACTCGTACGTGGGAACGTTGACCGTGTATTCCTGGGTTTTTGTTTCCCATACCGGTTTTTGCACCGTGTAGTTGATGGTGCGGCTTCGGGTCTCGTTGACCATGATCGTGCGCGTCCGCGTGACCGGGACCGCGTGGTACTCGGTTCGCGTGGCCTCACGCGTTTCATAGCTCGGCACGTTGACCGTATACTCCTGCGTCTGTGTCTCATACACCGGCTTATTCACCGTGTAGTTGATAGTGCGGGAGCGAGTCTCGTTGACCATGATCGTGCGGGTTCGGGTGACCGGGACCGCCTGGTACTCGGTTCGCGTGGCCTCGCGCGTTTCGTAGCTGGGTACCTGGACCGTGTACTCCTGCGTCTGTGTTTCGTACACCGGCTTTTGGACCGTGTAATTCACGGTGCGGGTCCGAGTTTGCGGGATCATCACGGTCCGCGTTCGCGTGACCGGCACCGCGATGCACTCGGTCCGCGTGGCCTCGCGCGTTTCGTAGGTGGGCACGTTGACCGTGAATTCCTGCGTTTGCGTCTCATAAGTCGGCTTCTGAACCAGGTAGTTCACAAGACGCGTGCGAGTTTCGGGAATCATGACGGTGCGGGTTTGCTGTACTTGCACCGGTTGATGCACGATACGCGTGGCTTGACGCGTTTCGTACGTGGGGACGTTGACCGTGTACTCCTGCGTCTGCGTCTCATAGACGGGCCGCGACACCGGATACGCCACCGTCCGAGTTTGAGTCTCGGGGACCTGCACCGTGAATTGTTGAGTCACTGTGCGCTGTCGAGGGACTCGCCGGTGGACCGTGAATTGCCGCTCACGCTGTTCCGGCCGAAAAGCTGTACGCTGCACTTCGCGCATTTCGGTAAACCACTGGGGCACCATGACGGTTTCTTGAACCGTCTGATACTGCATGCAAGTGGCTGTGCATGCGGCGGCACTTACGGCCGCACACTGAGGCTGATAGGTCGCACAACAGCCGCCGGAGCGGAACGCCGCCGACGCTGTGCCCGACGCTAAGAGCAACCCCATGAACGCACTCAGTCCAAGGGTAACTACTCTCACGTCAGCTTCCTTTCCTGAAAAGGGCCATAAAGGCCGCGCGGTGCGAACATTGTTCGCGGCGGCGGCACGAGATACGCGATTGAAATCAAGATCCAACGGTAGCCGCACTTATAAAGGGACCTATGAACGCCAGTTTGCCTCGACTCGTGACCTTGCCGAATGCCGCCCAGACAAGCGCCATCACTGCGGATTGCAGCGGGGCGAACGGATAGCAACATGTGTACCGTTCTGATACGAGCTTTTCCCCACAGCGGATGTTATAACGCCACAACTATCCAATTGCACGTAAACCGCACGCTTCAAAACGACTTAAAACACGACTCGAATTAGGATCGGTAAGCCAACGTGTATCTAGCGGACCCCGATACCGGAACTATCGGGCGACCAGCATGAGCGGTGCCGAACCAGCAAAGGTGGAATGTACGTATTTGCTGATTTTTTGTGCGCTTTTAGGGGGCGGGTGCAGCAGACCGCAAATAACTCGCAGTGGGGTTAAGACCCGCCGTTAGTTGACATGCCACTGGCCGTCATTACGCTAAAGTACGGATGGCCTAGGCTTTTCGCTTCCACCGGGGCACTCGTCCCCTTGGCGGATATTAGGGCTTGCGCTGACCGGGCGCGGGTAGCGCTTTGGAGACGCGGCGCGCTGCCGCGGCGCAAACCTTTGTGGCTGTGCCGTCAAGCCGTGGCAGTCTTGGCCGCGGCGGGTCCTTTGTTCTGGGCCGACTTCGAGAGGGACATCCATGGCTGAGAAGAAAGGCGACTTCACCGAAATTCTGCTCCGCCAACGGGTGATCAGCCCGGAGCAATTGGCCGAAGCCAAGCGAATTGCCAAGGAGAACAATAAGAAGGTCGCCGACGAACTGATCCGCCTGGGCTATGCCACCGGCGAAGAAGTGATTCGGGCGATGGCCCGAGAGCATGATCTCGAATTTGTCAACCTGGCCGAAGTCGTGATTCCGCCATCGGTCGTAGAGCTGGTGCCGGAATCGGTAGCTCGTGAAAACGCGGTGCTGCCGCTCGCTGAAGAAGATGGATCGCTCAAAGTCATTATGAGCGATCCATTGGACTACGACACGCGGGAAAAGCTCCGCTTCATTCTGAATCGGAACATCGAGATCGCTCTGGCCCCTCGCGACAACATCCTGGAGGCGATTAATCGGCATTACGGGCAGGTCGAGGGCGAAAGTCGCCGACTCGATGCTTCAAGAATTCACCGATACGGCCATCGATTTCACCGAAACGACGGAGGATGCCGGCCGGATGAAGATGTGGTCGATGAGACCAGCGCGCCGGTCGTGCGACTGGTCCATTTGGTGATCTCCGAAGCGATCCAGCTCCGCGCCTCAGACATTCACGTCGAGCCGTTCGAGGATCGTGTTCGGATCCGGTATCGGATTGACGGCGTTTTGATCGAGCGCGACAGCCCGCCCCGCCGGTTACTCGGTGCAATCCTCTCGCGCATCAAGATTCTGGCGAAAATCGACATTGCCGAGCGCCGCCGGCCCCAGGACGGGCGAATCAAGATCACGGTGGGGGATAAGGAGCTGGATTTGCGCGTCAGCGTGCTCCCGACCAACCACGGCCAGTCGGTTGTGATGCGGCTGCTGGATAAGGACAACATTCGCGTCGGCATCCGCCAGCTAGGCTTGTCGGAGAGTGATTTTCGAAGCTTCAAAAACCTGATCCGCCGGCCTAATGGCATCATTCTGGTTACCGGGCCGACCGGGTCGGGAAAGACGACCACCCTCTACGCCGCCCTGAACGAGCTGAATCGGCCCGATGTGAAGATCATCACGGCCGAAGACCCAGTCGAATACTACCTGCCTGGCATCAATCAGGTGGAGGTGCGGCACAATATTGGGCTGGATTTTGCACGGATCATTCGCTCGATGTTGCGGCAGGCGCCGAATATCATCCTCGTCGGCGAAATGCGAGACAACGAGACAGCACAGATGGGGATTCAGGCTTCTTTGACTGGACACTTAGTTTTCAGTACACTGCATACGAACGATGCGCCCGGTGCTATTACACGTATGGTGGACATGGGGGTGCCGTCGTATTTGGTTGCGAGCAGCGTGATTGCGGTGCTTGCTCAGCGTTTGGTCCGCGTCGTTTGCTCGAAATGCAAGCAGCCGCACACACCGCCTGACTCGGTTTTGGAGGCGGCGGGCATAACGGCGGAGCGAGCACGGAAGGGCGACGTTCATGAAAGGGCGCGGGCTGCAGTCATTGCCAAAAGAGCGGTTATCGCGGGCGTTTGGGCATCTTTGAGATGATGATGATGACGGCAAAGATTCGCGAGATGGCGTTTGAAGGAACTTCGACGCAGAACATCCGCAAGGCGGCGGTCACGCAGGGCATGACCACGCTCTACAACGATGGGATCGATAAGGCCTTGCGCGGTATTACCACTTTGGAGGAAGTCTTTCGAGTGGCAAAGAAGGTCGAGCACTAATCGGCGCGAACATCGTTGCGTGCCAAAAGCACGCGAACGGAATAAAAACTTGAGTTGATGCGGGGCAGCTACGAATAATCGATCTGGCTAACGCGCACAAGCAACGGTCTTCTCCAAACTCATCATCGTCATCGCACAGAGAAGGCCCTCAGGGGATATGCGTGGTGACACCGAGTATCGGGCCTACGGCCGATCTGGGCTGTCGCCGGCTGATCTGAAGAGGATCTTTGCACGCTGAAACGGTTCTTGGCGCGACCCTGACGGCCAAGCCGCGTCGCGTGATTTCAGGCGATACGCGACATGGGCACCATCCTGATCGACAAGCTGCTGCACGCCTGCGTGAAGCAGAACGCCAGCGACATTCACATTTCGGTCGGTCAGCCGCCGGTATTTCGCATCGACGGGCACCTGCGCCGACTCGAGACGAAGGTGCTGACGCCGGAAGACTCCGTGGCGCTTGATGAAGAGCATCACGCCGGACCGCTGCCAACAGGAGCTGCAGACGGTGGGCGGCGCCGACTTCGGCTTTGCGTTTGGCGACTTGGCGCGGTTTCGCGTTTCGGTCTTCAAGCAGCGCGGCAACGTTTCGATGGTGCTGCGGCAGATTCCCAACAAGCTCTTGACGCTGGAGCAGCTTGGGTCTGCCGCCGGTGGTGTCGAAGCTTGTGTATGCGGCCCCGCGGCCTGTTCCTGGTGACGGGGCCGACCGGTTCCGGCAAGAGCACGTCGCTGGCCAGCATGATCAACTATATCAACGAGACCGTCGATCATCACATCATCACGATCGAAGACCCGATCGAGTTCTACCACTACCACAAGAAGTCGACGGTCAACCAGCGGGAAGTCGGCGTGGATGTGCCGAGCTTCTCGGAGGCGTTGCGCCGCGTCCTTGCGGCATGGATCCCGACGTGATCCTGGTCGGCGAGTTGCGCGACTTGGAAACGATCGAGGCGGCCATCACGGCGGCAGAAACCGGCCACGTGGTGTTTGGCACGCTGCACACGACGGGCGCCCAAGGCACGGTGAACCGCATCATCGACGTCTTTCCGACCAACCAGCAGGAGCAGATTCGCGTGCAGCTTAGCACGGCGATCATCGGCATTTTGTCGCAGGCGCTGTTGCCGAAGATCGGCGGCGGGCGCGTCGCCGCTTACGAGATGCTGGTGGTCGAGCCGGCCATCGCCAACCTGATCCGCGAGAACAAAACGTTCCGCATCAACTCGGCGATTCAAACCGGCGCCAAGAAGGGCATGATCCTGCTCGACGATTCGCTCTTCAAGCTCTGGAAGGAAGGAAGGTCACCGCCGAGGACGTGCTCGGAAAATCGAACAACCCCGAGGACCTGGCGCGTCGCATCGCCAATGCCAAGCGCGGCATCTTCGACGACGAGGAAGACATCAACCGCAAGGCACAGCACGAGCCGGGCAAAGGTAAGGAGCAGGGCCAGAGGCGCGGCATGAGACGACTCGCAATTGACTCACAACATTGACTGACAGCCGGTCGCAACTAAACCACTTCGCGTAAACACCATGGCCATTCGTCGCATCGGTCAGATTCTTGTCGATCTCGGCTTCATCGCCGACGACCAGCTCGAGCTGTTGCTGGACGAGCAGCAGCGCCGGCCCGGCGAACTGCTCGGCAAGCTGGCCGAGAGCATGGGCCTGATCACCGACGAGCAGCTCGCGCAGGCGCTGGCCGAGCAGATGGCCATGAAGGTCATCACGCTCGGCGAGCTGACATCTCCGCCAACGTGATCCAGCTAGTGACCGAGCCGATGGCGCAGCTCTACCGGATCATCCCCATCGATTTCAAGGACGACACGCTGACCGTCGCCATGTGCGAGCCGCAGAAGCTCACCGATGCTCAGGATGAGCTGCGGACGCTGTTGGGCTACAACATCAAGGCGATGGTCGCCACCGACCGCGACATGCAGAAGGCCCTGGAGCGGTATTACGCATCGGGCAGCGAAAGCGTGGAAAGCATCGTCGCCGACCTGGAGGCCGACGAGGACCTGGCTGCCGCCGCCGAGGCGGTCAGCGGCGATGGACCGATTGATCTGACCAGCGCCGAGGCACTGGCCGACAGCGCTCCGGTTCGCAAGCTGCTGAACATGGTCCTGCTGATGGCCATCAAGGACCACGCCAGCGACTTGCACTTTGAGCCATTTGAAGACGAGTTCCGGATTCGCATCAAGGCCGACGGCGTGCTTTACGAAATGGTTCCGCCGCCGCGGCACCTGGCGTTCGCCATCACCACGCGCATCAAGGTGATGGCCAACCTGGACATCGCCGAGCGCCGGCTGCCGCAGGACGGCCGCATCGAGCTGACCGTCGGCGGCCACCCGGTCGATCTGCGAGTCAGCGTGTTGCCGACGATGTTCGGCGAGAGCGTGGTCATGCGGGTGCTCGATCGCTCGGTCGTTTCGCTCGACCTGGGCAAGGTCGGCTTGGACGCCAAGATGCTCGAAGCACTTCCGCGAGATCATCCGCAAGCCCAACGGCATCGTGCTGGTGACCGGCCCGACCGGTTCCGGCAAAACGACGACGCTGTATTCGGCGCTTGGCCGAGCTGAACGTGATCGACGACAAGATCATCACCACCGAGGATCCGGTCGAGTACGACATCGACGGGCATCATCCAGGTGCCGATCGACCCAGCGATCGGCAACACGTTTGCGCTCTGCCTGCGGTCGATCCTGCGGCAAGACCCTGACAAGATCCTGGTGGGCGAGATTCGCGACATCGAGACGGCCGAGATCGCGGTGCAGGCGTCGCTGACCGGACACATGGTGTTCAGCACGCTGCACACGAACGACGCCCCGAGCACGATCACGCGGTTGCGCGACATGGGCGTACCGCCGTTTTTGATCACCGCCACGGTCGAGGCGATCCTGGCGCAGCGCCTGGTGCGGCGCGTGTGCACGCAGTTGCCGCGAGGAGGTCCATCCGTCGGCGCGAGATTCTGGCCGACTTGGAACTTTCGCCCACCGACATCAAGGGCAAGAAGTTCTATCGCGGCAAGGGATGCGACAACTGCAACCGCACGGGCTACAAGGGCCGCGTTGGATTGTTTGAGCTGATGGTTATCAACGACGAGCTGCGCGACATGATTGTCCGCAACGCCTCGACCGACGAGCTGCGCGATCGCTCGCGAAGCTATGGGCATGGTCACGCTCCGCGACGCGGGCATGGAGGCGGTGTACGGCGGCATCACGACGGCCGAGGAAGTGATTCGCGAAACCATTTTGGAAGCGTAACGACAGCGACTGAAGACCAAGCACACACTGGGACGATTTGGCACAACGCTTGACAGCACAGGCCTTGTTCGAGACGGGTACGCACGATGCCGACTTATCAATTCGAAGCGATGGACGCCACCGGGCAAGAGATCAAGGACGTGATCGACGCCCCCAGCGAAGCCGAAGCCCAGGCGACCATCCGGCAGATGGGCTACTTCGTCACCAAGATCACCGTCAAGAAGGCGCGAAAGAAGGCAGAGGCGACGAAGACCGGCAAGAAGCCGCGGTCGTTTGCAATCGGCGGCGTGAACAGCAAGACCAGCACCACCTTCACACGCCAGCTCTCGATCCTTCAAGACGCCGGCCTGCCGATCCTTCGCAGCCTGCGAATCCTGGAGGGGCAATGTAAGCCGGGCCGCTTCAAAAACTGCTTGATGGATGTGTGCGACGAGATCGAAGGCGGCTCGACGCTCAGCGAAGCGATGTCGAAAAGCCCCAAGGCGTTCGACCGCCTGTACGTCAACATGATCAAGGCCGGCGAGGCCGGCGGCGCGCTGGAAGTGATTCTCCGCCGGCTGGCGGAGTTCATGGAGCGATCTCAGTCGCTCAAACGCAAGGTCAAGGGCGCCATGGTCTATCCGGTCGTCGTCAGTCATGGTGGCGGTGGGCATCTTGACGTTCATCATGATCAAGATCGTGCCGGCGTTTGAGAAGATCTTCGACGATTTCGAAGACCGATCTCCCGCCCGTCACCGATGCTGCTGATGGCCGTTTCAAACTGGACTTACAAGTACTGGTTCCTGATCCCCGGCATCCCGATCGCGCATCTGGCTGATGATCAAGCTGTTGCGCAAGTTCGAATACGGCCGCGCGGGCTGGGACCTTTCATCGCTCAAGATGCCGGTCTTCGGCCAGTTGGTCGAAAAGAACGCCATGGCCCGCACCACGCGTACGCTGGGCACGCTGGTGGCCAGCGGCGTGCCGATCCTCGAGGCTCTGAACATCACCAAGGAGACCTCGGGCAACGCCATGTTCGAGCGGCTGTACGGCAAGGTGTCCGAAGCGATTCGCGAGGGCGAAAGCATCGCCAAGCCGCTCAAGGAACATTCGTCGCCGCCGTTCAACGCGCTGACTGCCTTTTTCTGGTTCTTCTTCATCGCCGGGCCGGTCGGCTTGTTGATCTACCTGACGCGGCATGAAGCAACGCGTGGTGGACGACCTGGTCGTGAACATGGTCGATGTGGGCGAGGAGACGGGCGAGCTTGACACGATGCTTTACAAGGTGGCCGACACCTACGACGAGGAAGTGGCCGTGCTCACCGATAGCCTGGTGAGCTTGATGGAGCCGTTGTTGATCGTGTTTTTGGGAGGGGCCGTGGGCTTTATCGTAATCGCGCTGTTCATGCCGCTGGTTTCGCTGATCACGAACCTCAGCGGTGGAAAATAAATTACGACGCTCGGGCCGCTCATAGGGGGAGCGATTCGTGCGGCGAGTGAACAAAGGACGTTGCCATGGAATGCACACGGAATCAAAAACGCGGCTTCACGCTCATCGAGCTGATGGTCGTCATCCTGATCATCGCCATCCTGGCGACGTTGGCCACAATGGCCGGCAGCTCCGCGATTCGCGCCGCGAAGCAGGCGCGAATCAAGACCGAGCTCGACAACATTGCCGGGCAGATCGAGGTGTATAAGAGCGAATACGGCTCTTACCCACCGAATACCACGGTTAGGCTGCGCCAGCATCTGCAACAGAAATTCCCACGAGCGAAATCGCAAGATTTGCTGACGCTGCCTAACGATCTCACGCCCGCCGAAGTTTTGTGGGTCTGCTTGCGCGGCTGGACGGCGGACCCGCAGCGGCCGGTCGATTTCTTCAATCCTTCAGCGAAACGCAATAAGCCCTTCGGCTTCGAGGAAGGACGGCTGAGGTTGATGCGCAGTTGGACTCACAATCGGCAGACCATGACTCCGTTGGCCAATGGCTGGCCAAGCGAGATGCCGGTTTACAGCTATGTTCCTCAGATTGGCAAGGGACCTCTGGAGACCGCTCCCTATGTCTACTTCGACTGCTCGCGCACAGGTTACGCAAACACTTCCCTGTGGTTAGACGGAGCTCTCGAGTACGGCGCGGCATTCCCATACTTCAGCGACGCTCAGACGGGCGCCAACTACATCACTAACCCGGCCGCGTGCAATACGGCAATCCCCGCGAACAAAGGCAAGTTCCAACTCCTAAGCGCCGGGCTCGACAACCATTACGGCAGCTATCCGATGCACGACCAGGGTCCGCCCCCCGCCCAGAATACGTTGCCGACCACGTTAAACGAGCTGAAACAGTACCCGGACGGGTTGCGATACGACACCGAAGACTACGACAACCTCGTGAACTTCAGCGGAAGCAACTTGGAGGATTCGAAACCTTAGTCGGGAAAGGGCTGCAAGCCGATCCCTAGACGAGAACTCCGGAAGCCGGCCATCTTCCGAGGACGACAAGCGACATGAAACCGACGCGGCGCAGGGGCCCGTTTGGCGAACCATCAAGGACAGCGCAATGCCGGAAAACTCTTCCTTCGGCCAGGTATCGTGCACCGCGCGCGTAGTCCCTGCACCTCGCCGCCGCGCGTTCACTCTGGTTGAGCTGTTGATCGTGATCATTATCCTCGCGATCCTGGGCTCGATCATGCTGTTCGCCATGTTCAGCTCGCAGGAAGCGGCCCGGGTGGCCAAGACGCGGAACATGATCTCGAAGCTGCATGCGCTGGTCATGCCGAAGTACGAGTCGTACATGACGCGGCGTGTGCCGATTCCGCCGTTTCGTCAAGCAGCTAGCCGTGGTGTGATGGCCTATAACCGCCTGCACGCGCTCCGCGACCTGATGCGGATGGAAATGCCCGAACGCTGGTCGGACTTGGAGGACATCGCGCCGTCGCTTCAAACTGCCAGCTTTCCCTCGCAAGTGACGAACATTCCAATCCCGTCGATCGCCCGATCGTATTGGCGGAAGATCGTACTCGCACATCCCAACGCCAACCGCCGCCTCAACGACGACTTTCAGGGCGCCGAATGCCTGTACCTGATCGTGTCCCTGGGGCTCGACGATCCGGACGGCATCAGCCAGTTCTCCGAGAATGAAATCGGCGATATCGACGGCGACGGCCTGAAGGAGTTTGTGGACGGCTGGAACCGGCCGATCAGCTTCTTGCGCTGGCCCGCCGGTTTCGATTCACCGCTGCAGACGCGCGCGTCCGACGAGTTTCAGAATGGCGACCCGTCACGGCCGAAGAGCGACGTGGACCAATTCAATCCGCGGCGTATTGACGACTTGCCGCAGCCGCACAGCCAGATTCCGTCCGACCGCAAGCCGCCATTCATCGATCAGAATCCGCCGCGAAACAACTCGCAGCGCGGCTTTGCGATTTATCCGTTGATCTACTCCGGCGGCCCGGACCAGAAACTCGACCTGGCGACCGGTCGGCGGAACAACAACATTTACTATCACCATCCCAACCCGAACTTCCCCGGCCAGCGAACTCCGGACGTGCCGAAGTACATCGACCCGTATTTGTACCTGCCCGACGACAACGCGCCCGGCGATATCTCGAAGAAATGGCAAGTGGGCAAACCGAACGACAACGACCAAGACGGTGACGACAACAGCCGCGACAACATCCATAACCACGATGTCACGAATTTGAGGTAGTCGGTTTGTTCGTGGTCAGTTGTCAGTTGTCAGTGGTGAGTGAAAATATGACACAACTTCAAGAAACATCGAACCTGCAACGCCGCAAGGGTTTGACCCTCGTTGAGCTGTTGGTGGTGATTGTGATCCTGTCGCTGGTGACCGCGGCCACGATTCCGCTGATGCAGCCTGCGACCACGGAGCGGCGAATTCGCGAGGGGGCGAGGATGGTGGCTACCGTGATGGCCAACGCCCAGGCCCGGGCGCTGGCCACGGGCCGCCCTGTCGGCGTGTGGTTTCAGCGACTGCCGTACGCCGAGTCCGAGTTCGATCCGCAAGATTTAGTTAATCCCCAAAATGGTCTCGCCGATCAACCAGCGCATTTCGCGATCGAAATGTTCCTCTGTGAAGTGCCTTCGCCATTCACCGGCGAGACATCGCAGGCAAGCGCCCAGATTGGCCAGACGAGTCCACCTTCGCAGAACGAACGGCAAGTGGCGCTTTGGGAAGGCCCGCCTGGTGGAACCCCCACGCGCTTCCTCCGAAAACGATCCGTAATGGCGATCGAATCCGGTTCAATTATCGCGGCCACTATTACACGATCGACGGGACGGTTGATAACGAAGGATACCTGACCGGCGGCACATTCAAGATCACCAAGTTGCAGAATCAGCAATGGCCGCAAATTGTCGGGACCTCCCCGTATCAGATTTACCGCCAGCCGCGAAAGACCGCCGACGCGCCCGCGCAAATGCCGGTCGGGACTGTCGTGGACCTGGAATGGTCAGGTCTAAGCTCCGGCTGGTTTGGGTTCCTGGTGAATCCGCCGGCACCCGCTCAAACCAAGCTCGCGCCCAAGCAGCCGGTGATCGTGATGTTCGGACCTTCCGGTAACCTCGAATCGGTGTACTGGGGCTTGAAAGGCATCAATGCGCCGAACGACGATCGCGGTGTGCTCACACGGCAGGAACCGATCTCACCGCTGTTCTTGCTGATTGGCCAGCCGGCCGGAGACGACGCCGTGACACGCGGAAAGAAAAACCACATCAACTTCGATCACGTTTGGATCGCCATCAATCCACAGTCGGGCCTGGTCACGACGAGCGAAGTTGGAAGCGAGTTCGATGTCGAAACCGGCAACTATGCCAACGATACGAGTGCGGAAATCGACGCATCGCGATCGTTCGCCAAGTCGGCGCAAAACATGGGAGGCAGATGAGTGCGGAAGTCGGAATGCGGAATGCGGAGTGAAGGGCAAGCAGAGCAAGGGGTTTGTCGAACGGGAAAGCGAACTGAGCATGGTTGAGTTGAAAACAAGATACAAATTGCGGAAGTCGGGTTGCGACACCGCATTCCGCATTCCGCATTCCGCACTCCGCAATGGAATCAGCCTCCTGGAAGTCCTCGTTTCGATCTTCATCCTGGCGGTCGGCCTGTTGAGCATTGCGACGCTGTTGCCGCTCGGCTCGTTCCAGGCGCAAAAAGGCGTTTACCGAAGACGCCAAGGCGATCGTGGGCCAGAACGCCTTCCGCGAATTCCGCACGCGCGGAATGGCCAATCCTTATACGTGGGTCTACAGCAATGTTCCCGTGCTCCGTCGAAATACGAATACAAACAAAGACGAGCCGTACGACTATGCATTCAACCCCGGCGTGGTGATCGATCCGTGGGGATATGCCGCAATTAGCTCCACTGGCAGTCAAGCAGGGACATTTCCGACGGAGAACGGCGGTTCCGGAACCCCCGGCGGCGGCCCATCGCTGCCACGCGTTACGCTTCAATCGGTTTGGCCCGACGGCAATAACCTGTCTGTGAATGAGGAGCTGGCGCGCAGCGTGTTTGTGGCCCACGACGACACGATCTGGGACAGGTCACCGGACCCGGACGGTCCCGCGATGAGCCGGTGGGAGTACAACGACCCCAACACGCGGGGTTTGCTGCTTCGTCGCGAGTACTCGGGCAACTACTCGTGGCTGGTGACGATGACGCCGCGCTACCCGCCCTATGGTCCGAATGCCACGCTGCCGCGCGAGCTTCCGGCCGACTGGCGCGTGTCGCTGGCGATTTTTCATCGCCGCAATCCCAAGGTGATCCAGCGTGACGACGGCCTGTACGTCGAACGGCAGGTGAAGGTGAAGGGCGATGACCCCAGCGATTTCGCGGGCTTTGGCCTGGGCGGCGGCGAGCTGTTGATCGACGATACCAAGCGCCCGGAGTTTCGCGCCGGCGAGTGGGTGCTGGTGAGCGGCTGGTACGACGCCTCAGGACAGGCCCGCAAGAACGGGGCCGGCACGAACACGATGTTCCTGTGGTACCGCGTGGTGGCCGCGGACAAGAGCGACGACGGCAATTCACAGACTTATCCCACGGTCACGCTGGCCGGTCCCGATTGGGCCTGGGATGCGCGAATTTGCAAACCCTCGCATATCACGATCATCGACGGCTGCGTGGGCGTGTTCGAGAAGACGGTGCGACTGGAAGGCCCGTCGATGTACTCACCTTAACACAATTAATTATAAGACCATTAATCACGCACGGAGATGTGCAGCCGGAGAAGGAGATAGGGAGATCACGGAGAAAGTGGAGATGAAAACAAGAATTGGATACTGCATCCCCCTTATCCCCGCTTTATCCCCGAATCCCGTTCTCTGCGCCTCGGCGACTCTGCGGTTCAAATAAAGCGTAAAACACAAGCCTCCCGGGCAAGGGCGGCTTGATAGGACGGAGTAGCAGCAATGAAGGTTCAGAGTTTAGGGTTCAGGGTTCAGGACGGCAGAATCGGCGGCGGGTGTGTGCGCGCGCAAAGGATCGCCGCGGCGTGCTGATCCTTGTCGTCTTGAGCCTGTTGATCATGTTCGTGGTGGTGGCGGTGATGTACGTGGCCGTGGCCACGCGCGCCCGCTCGGTCGCCACGAATTATTCCAGCTTCGAGCGCACCGGTGACACGCCGGAGCAAATGGTCGAGTCGCTGGCGCGCGATCTTCTCCGCGGGAACGCGAACCCCAATTCGCCGCTGACGGTGACGAATCTACTGATTGACATGTACGGTGGATCGCTGAGAGGTCAGGTCGTTCAGAATCCGCCGCCTGGCCCCGTTCCAGACGGAGCTCAGCCAGCCGACGACGGAAGCTTGATGCGGTTTGCCGCGACCCTCCAGAATCCACCTTCGTCGGCGACGATCACCGATTACTTTGGCGGCTGCGTGCTTACGCTGATCTGCTGGCTCGAACAAAGGCGCGACGTTCCGCATCCTGCATTCTCAAGAAGTCGCCAATACTAACGGCACCATTCAATTCACAGTGATGCCCGTCGCTGCCGAACAATTGCATGCCACCTCAGCAACTAACCTATTTACGCCACCAAACGAACCGCGGCCAGTCATCCTCATCAACGCTCATCCGTTCGCGGGCACGGGTGCCGGATTCAACAAGGATTACGCCGGTGGCATGGGTCCCGGCGCTGGCAAAGGTCCGCTCGATGCATTCTGGCCGTATCAAAATCAAAGCGCCGGTCAGCCGATCGAGTTGCCGTACGCGCTGTTGCCGAACCCCGCTTTTTTTGAGCCGCACCAGGCGACTCAACTACACCGACCCCGCTGGTCCCGGCGGCGTACACGAGGACTACGACGCACCAGATTTTCAGAACCCGCATTTAGGGTTCTTCGCGTCGATCGCGCCGCAGAACATGGCGCAGATCAAGCCCTCGTTCCACGACCCGGCGCTGTTGGCGTATTGGCAGTCGTGGTGGCAGACGCAGGGGACCTATACCGGCACGCTCTTCGGTCAGAGCACCGACGCGCTTGCGCCGGTACTTGCGCGGAAGGTCATGTTCCGGCCGAATCGCTACGATCATCCCCAGTTTGTCGATAACGGCCCGCGCGACGCCAATGGCCGCACGCTGTGGCAAAATCTCGAGGCGGGGCGCTGGAACGATGGCCCGTGGGACGTCGATAACGACGGCGACGGCATCCCCGACAGCGTCTGGATGGATCCCGCGTACCCGGTGCAGGTGACCAAGGACGGCCGCACGTATAAGACGATGGTGTCGTATCTCGTGCTCGATCTCGACGGCCGTTTGAACCTGAACGCGCACGGATCGATGATTACGGTGGATTCGACGATCGGCACGCCGAACTCGTTTGATGCGCCGGTCGAGCTGGCTTCGATGACTTTCCAACAGCAATCGATTCCCGTCCGTTATGCCGGCCAAGGCGCCACCACCGCGCCGACCCCGCTGACTCGCGGCAGCGGTTATGGCCCGGCCGAAATCCGGCTCGATCGATTGTTCCGACCGGGCTACGTTGGCGAGTTTCAAAAGTTGCTCAACGGCACGCGGCTTAACGGCGTCGATGTGCCTGGCCGTTACGGGCTGGACTATGTCCACAAGTGGAACGGCAACAACTTGGGGCAGCCGACCGCCAACCGTGCGCCCGGCTACACGAGCGACGACGCGGCCAGCCGCATTCGCGAGTGGGACTTGCCGCACAATTACGCAACTAACCTCTCGGCATATGGTGCGCCGCCGGACCTGCGCGGCCGCGTGGCCACCGGTCTTGATATCGGCGGGCAGCCGCTGTCGCATGCGTTTCGCGCGGTTGCGCACGACACCGACACCAACTTCTACAACAGCGACTGGAACTATGAGAAGCTCGACGACCCTTACGAGCTGAACCTCAACGACGTCACCGGCCGGCAAGGCTGGAAGACGCTGCCGCAGCCGCCGCTGCCGGCGGTCACGGGAACGTCGTTCGTGCCCGACAACCCCTTCTCCGTCGAGGAGCTGGAGCGGCTGTTACGTCCGTTCGATATTGATTCGCAGGCGCTGCCCGCGCGGATCGTGCTGCTTGGGCCGTCGATCGTTCAGCAAGGTTTGCGGAACCTGGTCACCACGCACAGCTTTGATCTGCCGGTGTTGAGCCCGCTGCCGCCGCCGGGAGTGCGGGGGCATCTGGCGAACAATTCGCCACCGATTTCCAGTTCGATTATTGATCTATTGAACCCGCGCATCCCTCAGCCGCGGTTGAACGACGCGATTAAGGAGCTGCTTGCGCCGGAGCTTCGCCGCGGGCTGAAGATGAACGTCAACCGGCCGTTTGGAAACGGCGCGGATGACGACAACGACGGATCGGTGGACGAGTCGGATGAGGGGAGCCAGTCGGCAACCTATGGATCGTTTAGCTCGAACAATTCCACTCCGCTTGATCCGAGTAACGGCGCCGACGTGGACGCGGACGGCCTCACAAACGCGAGCACTCCGCCAGATACCGACGATCCCCAGTTAGGCCGCCAGCTCTTCGCGCGGCATCTGTACATCCTCATGATGCTGCTGGCGGACGAAGACTACTACTTCCTGCCGTTCGAGGTGGAGCTCACCACGCTCAATCAACAGCAGAAAGAGCGCTATCGTGCGCAGCGGCTTGCGCAATGGGCGGTGAACGTCGTCGATTTCCGCGATCACGACAACATCATGACGCGTTTCGAATACGATGCGGAGCCGTTCGATCAATCAGGGTGGGAACCGCAGGGCCCTCAGGGCGGCGTGGTCTACGGCTGCGAGATGCCGGTGTTATTGATCACCGAGACGCTGGCGTTTCATAGCCGGCGCGTTGTGGATTCTTCCAATGATGATGCGCAGCAGGGCCAAAAGCGCGATGAGATGGCGGGCGACATGATGACGATGGGTGACGACGACCTGGATCAGGCGCTGATCCGCGCGGGTCGGCGTTCGTCGAGTTACTGGCACTGTTCAATCCGAACCAGCCGCAGCAGGCGCAGGACCTTTTCGTGAATGCGGGGGGCGCCACGAATCCCCAGTGGAAGCTGTTCCTTCAGAAGACCGCCCCCGGCGGGTCGCCGGTGTGGCGCTTGGCAGTCACCGAATTTCATACCGATGCCGGCATGAACGCGCCGGAACCGGTGACCGCAATCCGGGACGAGCATATGGACACAGCGTCGCTTGATCCCGGTTTCATGAACTTTAACTTGTTGGAAAACAACGCCCCCGACGTACACAATGTGCAAATTGAGCGGTTTGTTTATTTCACGAATACGCCTCCGACTCAGGACGTGAACCGATCGTACCACGCGGTGAACACTATCGCCGCGCCGGAAAGCGGCGAGTACGTGGTCATCGGCCCCGGCGGCACCGGCGCCGGCGTTCGCGTGGGCCAGCAGGGTAGCGGGATTGCAGTCGGCGGACGCAACAATCAAACCAATCCACACGCGCCGTCACAACAAACACTGGCAATGGCCGGCGCATTTACGACGCGCAGTTCGCACCAGCATCAGCCCCCGGTTCCTTATACGGTCTATCCAAACAATCAATCTCAGATTCGTCCTCCGGTTGCGATCCCGGTGGCTTCGAGCGGACCGGTTGTTGCTGCGCCGATCAACGTCAACGGCGCGCCGGCGCCGGCATGGGCAGCCGCGGACCGTGTTGGTTTCAGCATCTCCGAGCCGCTGTTTTCGCGGTACTATCCTAAGCCAACCGAACCAAATGCAGGCACCGGACTCACGGAGGCCTATGGTGACTTGACCGGGAACGACCCAGCCAAGAAGTTTATTGACGAGCCCTTGGATCGACGATCGGGAGCGGGCATCAATATGCCGCTGCAAGAGACCACGGCGCCCGTAAACTTCACGGGCAGGCGCAATGACGACGACAACCTCTTGAGTACCGGCACGTACACCAACGTTCGCACGGTGTTTCTACAACGCCTCGCCGATCCCACTCAGCCTTTCAACGCGAACACCAACCCGTATGTCACCGTGGATTGGATGCCATTCGATCTCACCGTCTTCAATGGCGAAGACAAGTTTGACGCCAACGACACCGACTATGAGAAGGAACAATGGGATCCGGACGACAAGGATCCGGATGCCGAAGACACCAATGGCGTCAATTTTGTGAGCCGGCAGCGCGGTGATCTCGAAACTTATGTGGATGCACCCTCCGGAAATCCTGGCGAAAACAGCGACTACAACATCTGGATGCCCGTTTCCAAAGGTCCGTTTGAGGTTCCGCTAACTTGGCGGACTACCGGCACCGGCCAAGGGCAGGCCTCGCTGAACACCGAGCACTACTTCCGCCACAAGCTGCGCCATTCGCTCGGTTTCCTGAACCAGTCGTACGGCCACCCGATGACGACCACCGACGTGGGGGCGAGCACGAATAACATGGCCAGCGACAATGCGCGCAAGTACCGCGGCTGGCCAAAGGCCCATAATGCCACCGACGGCAAGCCGTTCCCCTGGATCAAGTGGAACAACCGCCCGTTTAGCAGCGCCCACGAGTTAATGGAAGTGCCGGCCAGCACGCCGGCGCGGTTGTGCTTTGAGTTCAATCACACGACCCTGCTGCATCCCGACCCGATGCGCGTAACGACGAATTCGTATGACCGAACGCCAGCCGCCCAACAGCGACGCGAATTCCGCCACCTGTTGAACTTCTTCCATTCGCGCAACGACGACAATCCCGCGCAAGGCGAATCGCCGGACCTGTTCTGTGTGCTGGATTTCCTGCACGTTCCGTCGCGGTTCGTTGGGACGGAGACGGTGCTGAACCCGGATGTTTACTCGCAGACCAATCGCGCCGGCCGGCGCCGACACCGCGCCTTTCCGCCCGCCGTTTAACCTGATCAGCAACTACCGCGACCCGGGCCGCGTGAACCTGAACACGATCAACTCCGAGGCGGTGTGGAACGCGGTGATGCCCTACAAAGATGACGGCAGCGGCCCGGCGACGTCGTGGAACGATTTTCAGATCAGCCGACGAGGCGATAACACGATCACGGATCCGCTAGCCCCGGTCACGCGCGGTAGTGATACGCTGCCGACGATCATGGCCAATCCGTTCCGCTCCGGCGCGGCCGGCGACCTGGTGCCGCAGACTGGCGGCGCAAGCGGGCCGCTTCGTCACCTGAAACATCAAGGTGTCAACTCCACGATCTTGCGCGCCAAAGGCGACGGTCCCGATGATGACCCGCCCCCGCCAAGCAGACAGAAAGTTCCCCTCTTCGCCACGACGACTTCCGACATAAGCGCGGCCGACCCGATGTATCGCAACAACAGCCGTAACTCGGCGTTCCGTTATCAGAACATCGAGCGGCTCTCGAACCTCGTCACCACGCGATCGAACGTGTACGCCGTGTGGGTCACGGTTGGCTACTTCGAGGCCATTCCCAACCCGCCCAACCCGGCCGTGCCCACGCCGGGTGGCATCGACGCCGGCCATCCCGACGGCTATCAGATCGGAGCGGAGCTAGGCAGCGACACCGGCGACGTGAAGCGCCACCGCGGGTTCTACATCTTCGACCGCTCGATTCCGGTGGGCTTCGAACGCGGGATGAACCACAATGTGGATCGAGCGATTATCCTCAAGAGGTTTATAGAGTGAGAGGTGAGTGAGCAATGACGAATGCCGAATTTCCGAATGACGAATCAATGGCGAAATCCGAATGACGAGGACAAACCGGCCTTCGACATTCGTCCTTCGGATTTGATTTGTCATTCTGGTTTCGTCATTTCGGGATCCCCCTCTCTGGTGAGTCAGACGCTGAACTTGATGTGAAGTACATCTCCTTCGCGGACCACGTAGTCCTTCGGCTCCTGGCGGACGAGGTTGGCGGCCTTCATCTCGCGCTCGCTGCCGAGACGGATCAGGTCTTCGGAGCGCATCACCTCGGCGCGGATGAAGCCGCGAGCCAGGTCGGTGTGGATGTTGTCGGCGGCCTCAAGCGCCGTCCCGCCGACGTGCAGCATCCACGTGCGGACCTCTTTGTCGCCGGCGGTGAAGTACAGGAACTGCCCCGAGACGGCCATGATCTTGTGCAGCAGGCTGTCTCGGTCGGCGCTGGTTAGACCCATTTCGGCGACGAAGGCCGCGCGGTCTTCGGGCGACATCCGCGCCAGCTCGACCTCCAACCCGAGGGGGATCGCGACCATCTCGACGCGGTCGTGCCACTTGCCCTCGGTTTGCTTTGAGAAACGGTCGGGGGAATCGTCGTCGGCGAGGTTAACGACCACCATCCGGGGCATCTGCGTGAGCAGGCGAAACGAGCGCGTGAGCTTCCACTGGTCGGGCGACAGCGGGGCCTCGCGCGCCGGGCGTCCGGCTTCGAGCGTGGTCAATAGCGGCTCGAGCGCGGCGACTTCGGCCAGCTCGGCCTCGCGCGACGGCTTGGGTTTCTTGAGGCTGTCCTTCAGCCGCTCGATCCGGCCCGAGACGATCGACAAATCGGCCAGCATCAGGTCTTCCTCGAAGGTGGCGAGATCGGCGATTGGATCGGCCCCGCCAAAGGCGGCGACGACCAGCAGCAGGCAGCCGGCCTCGCGCAGGAGCGCGAGCCGCGCGGCGTTGCCCTCGTGCGTGCGGCTGAGGCCGGGCGTATCGACCAGCTCGAGCGCCGCGAGCGTGATCTTTTTCGGCTGATAGACCTGGCACAGCGGCTCGACGCGCGCGTCGGGCACTTCGGCCATCGCGCTTTGCAGCGTGTGTGCCATGGCCGGATCGGGCGCCTTGCCGCTGAGCCATTCGAAAAGCGTGCTCTTACCGGAACCTTGATAGCCGACGATGCCAATTTTCATGAATCGAGAATGGGGAATGGGGAATGCGGGGAATGCGGGCATCGGCGGTAGCACGCGCCCAAGAGCGACGACACAGCAACTTAGCCGCGGTTTTTCAAGCGGCCAAGTGCCGCGTCCAACTCGGCAAGGTGCTGTTCTACGAAACCGAGTTCGTGGCTGTCGAGGGGATGGCGGCCGTAGCGAACGCGGTAGTAGGCCTCGACGATCCGCCGCGGCAGCGTGGCGGCCGGTCGCAGCTCGGCCACGGCGACCAGCTCGGCGCCGGTGGTCAGCGCGAATTCGAGCGGCGTCTGTGTCAACTGGCGACGAAAGCCGTGCCGCGCCAACAGCCGCTCCAGGCGATCGTAGAAATCGACACGCTCGCCGTTATTCAGTCGCCGCTTCGCCTTTCTCGTAAACACCGGCCAGCGCAGGCGCGACAAAGGCCGCGCCGCCAATCGCGCAAACACCAGCGTCAAAAGAGCGAGGTAGGCTACGATCGCCGCGCCGCGCAGCGTGAAGGCGTCGCTCTTCAGCCACGCCACGGCGGCCGCCATCCAGCGGCGAGGGCCGCCTTGGTCCGACAGTTCGTTCGCGGCTTCCGTGATATCGGTAAGCGGCTGGTACAGCTCGCGTTGGCGGTCGGCGTTCAGCCCGATCACGTAGGTAGTCCACCAGTGCTGGAGATACTCGCCAACGTCGGAGAGCGCGGCCAGGATTCCTGATTCCTCGCGCACGCCGCCATCGTCTTCCCGCGGCGTGGGGTCGAGCGTCAGCCAGCCGGACGTGGCCTCTCCGCCGCGGGGGCCGTCGCCGGGGGGAATATCGCCGGGATCCAAATAGGCCTCGACCCAGGCATGCGCGTGCATTTGCCGGACGAGGAAGAATCCGCCGACATGGTTATACTCGCCCCCTTTGAATCCGACGGCAATTCGCGCCGGAATGCCTTGCGTGCGCAGCATGAGCGCGAGCGCCGAGGCAAAGTATTCGCAGTGACCTTGCGGGTTGTTCTTGATGAAGTCCTCGATCGGATCGATGGCCGGGTCGCGTGGCACGTGTGCCAGCGTGTAGACGAATCGCGGCGAGTGCAGATAACGCTCGAGCGCGCGGGCGGCCTTGACCTTGAACTGCGGATCGGCGCTGTTGATCCCGGCGGCGGCAATTTGGCGCGCGGCCGTCGCGGCCAGCTCCGGAAGGTCGTCGAGCGGATCGACGTTGGCATTCTCTCCTTGCAGCCGATTCGGCAACTGGAGATGCTGCGAGCGATCGTTGGGGCGGAGCTCTACCTCGGGGACCACCGCGCACTGCTTGCCGTGCCGAAAGCCCGTCGTGAACATTTCATAGGCCACTCGCCGTTCCTGCAGGTCTTCGGACCTGGTGAGCTGAATACGCTTGGGATCCCAATGAAGGCCCGCGAGGCGCTGTTGCGCGTTTCAGCCGATGCAACGGGTACACGCCAAACACAACCGGCTCCGACAATGGTTCGATCGTAATCCGCTGTAAAACCCCCTCCAGTCGGACGTCTTTCGGCGGCAAACTCCTGTTTCCGGTTCTCGGTCCCAAAGGGCCCTGACTCTTGTGGCCCCATTCGCCGCGAGAGTAGTGGTTGAGCACAGAGCCGCGAAGCAGCAGCTCGCCCTGAATATCATACGGTTTCTCGCGGTCGTTCTCGTTGCGAAACGCCACGCGCATAACGATCTCGTCGTTGTCGAGAATCGAGCCGAGCGAGTGGAGCGACACGGTGGAGGTATAACCGGTCAATGTGTCGGAGGTGGAGACGGGAGTCCAGACGTTTTCGTCGGAACGCGGCAGCGCGAAAAACAATAGTGCGGCGACTATGAACGTGACGAAGCTGCCGGAAAGGCTCTGACGGACGATGCCCGTCTGCGCAAGCCGCCGGCCGAGCGCCGAGGAAGCGGTGGGCAGGACTTGGATCGGACCGGATCCGGTGCTACGCGGCGAGGCGACGTCGATATCGGCGGCCGTCGCGGACGCGGCATCGTGTTCGCGCCGTCCGAATCGCAGCGCCTGGCGGCGAATGTGCAGCAGCATCATCGC
This sequence comes from Pirellulales bacterium, assembly GCA_963829655.1. GTDB lineage: Bacteria > Planctomycetota > Planctomycetia > Pirellulales > JALHPA01 > JBBDYH01. The sequence goes on along the minus strand of CAWHJG010000002.1, from coordinate 65,058 downwards.
CGTGAGCATGAAAAACAGGTAGACAGCCATCATCGCGCCGAAGCCCACGCCCATGTTGAGCGCGGTCCCCACGACGACTTGCAACAAGCTAAGCACGAGGATCTGCCAATAGACTCGCAGCAGCTTCTCCTGAAACAGGAGCACGATTTGGAGATAGATGAGCAGGTTTGCGATTGCCAATAACTGCGTGGCCTGGTCGAACTTGAGAAAATCGCGAACGGAGAATGCCACCGCCACAACGGCGGCGACGTTAGCCAGCACTCGGTTTAACCGGACCCAGTGCTTGAGGTCCGTTACTATCAGCGAGACAACGACGGCCACGATGCCCGCCACGACCAGACTTAAGTCGCGCTGCCCCAAACCGAGCATGACGATCCCAAGGATCGAAACGATCGCCACGTTTAATGGCAGCAGCCGGTCGATGGATGTTGAGGCCTTCATGTCGATCGACTCGAAACGGTGGGTTTCGCCGCGTTCGGAATTCCGCTCTTCGGCTGGGGAAGGTCAAACTCGATCAGATCGCGAAACTGCTGGCCGTCGGCTCGCACCACCACCATGCGACCGAGCAGTGATTGTCTCGCTCGTTCTTGGCCGGGCGTCCAGTTTCTGGGTGCGTGGATCTTGGCATCGCGAGTCGTGACCAGTAGAAGCGCCGCGTCGGGTGTTGAACGCTGGATGGCCTTTTCGGCCGCGGGATCAATCGCCGTTGCCGCGATGTGCGAGCGCCTTTGCGAGCCGACGCATGGCTTCACGCTCAAGCGAAGTGGAACTCTCGCCGTGCACGAGATCCGCTTGCGCGCCGACGATGGAAAGCACCAATTGTGCCCCGCCCCGACGGCACGCCTGGACGATCAGCGTTGCCGCAAAGCTCACCGCCGCTTCCACCGCGTCGATGTGCTCAGCCTTTGGATTGGCGGGCTGCCATAGATCGAGGAGTATTGTCAGATTGCGCCCATGAAGTCGCTCGAATTGGCGGACCATCAGCGTACCCCGCCGGGCCGATGTGCGCCAGTGGATATGCCGCCGGCTGTCGCCGCTGCGCCAGTTCCGCAGGGCATAAAACTCGCCTTCAGCAGGGCCTTGGCGCGGGCGGCGCTGCGCGCCCAGGTTCGATTCGTCCAAAAGCGACGACCAATGACTGGTGAGGCGGCCGATGCGCAGGATAAACCAGGATTCTGGCGCTTTGCTCGAAACGGACGGTGGTGCGGATCATCCCAAAGGGAAATGCCGTACTGATGCGCAACGGTCCCATTTGATACTCGCCGCGCTCGTCAAAGCGAACGCGGTACGACGCCGTCGCAGGCTCGCCCGGTCGGCAATCGGCCACTAGCGCCTCCGCCGGCGCAGATGCCGGCCATTCGGTGATTAGATCGCTTTCTGATTCTCGGTCGGGCGCGGCGATCGCGCGGGCAATCGGATCTTCGATGGCCAAGGTCGAAGCGCGCACCGCTGGTCACGGTAAACTCGACAGTCACCGGTTGGCCTGCCTGTGCAGCCTGCGGCGCCCGGCGAACCACCGTCAGGCCGCGCGTCATTCGTCGCGTGATTCGCCAATTGACGACCAGCGGACCGATCATCATACCCGCCAGAACCAACATCAGATTGATCTCGCGCAGCACAGCGCCGGTGAGCACGAACGCCAACACAAACAGGTAATAAGCCCCTTCGCGCGTTATGGAGGTTCTTCGCTTAGTTGCCATAACGCACTGTAGTGCAAGGTCCTGACAAACAAACCGGTCACGGCACGGCCACCTCGTCCACCAGCCGCTGAACAAGCTCCTCGTTGGCTTGCCGCTGATTGCCGTGCGAATACGCCCGCCCCAGTACGCGGTGGCTCAACACCGGCACGGCCAACCTCTTCACATCGTCGGGCACTGCGTAATCCCGGCCCTCGACGAGGCGCCAAGCGCCTGACAGGCGCGGTACAGGTTCAGCGTCCCACGCGTGCTTGCTCCTACGACCAACTCCGGCGATTGCCGCGTGGCGTGGACGATATCCAGCATGTATTCCTGGATCGCGTCGCTGACGGCGACCGCCCGCACGGCTTCTTGCAGCCGCAACACTTGTTCCACATCGATCACAGGGCTGAGCGTATCGACTGGCTCGCCCGCGCGGTGCGTGTTCAGCACCAAGAGCTCGTCTTCGCGGTCCGGATAGCCAATCGAAACCCGCATCAGGAACCGATCGAGCTGGTTCTCGGGGAGCGGGATAGGTTCCCTCGAACTCGAACGGGTTCTGCGTGGCGATGACCATGAACGGCCGCGGCAACGGATGAGTCACGCCATCGACCGTGACCTGCCGGTCGCTCATTGATTCCAGAAGTGCGCTTTGCGTACGCGGAGTTGTGCGGTTGATCTCGTCGGCCAGGACGATGTTGGCGAACACCGGCCCATGGACGAAGTTGAACTCCCCCTTTTGCGTCAAGAATACACTGCTGCCGACGATATCGCTCGGCAACAGGTCGGGCGTGAACTGAATTCGCGCGAACTCGCCGCTGACGCTGCGTGCCAGGGCCTTGGCCAACAGCGTTTTCCCAACTCCTGGCACGTCTTCCAAGAGCAAATGTTCGCCGGCCAACAGCGTGACAACCGATAGCCGAACTGCCTCCGGCTTGCCGAGCACCACCTGCGCGATGTTGCCCTCCAGATCGCTGACCAGGCTCTTGATGTCGGTTGCCATGCCGGCTCGTGTATCGCGTAAGTTGCCCAGGTTTCCAGGCGTGTACTTGACTTATCGTACCTGCATGTCGGCGACCTGGTCCATCCCCCGCTTGAACGTGCTTGGTTGCCTTGGCGGCTTGGCGGTTGATAGACTGAATCTGCGTACTCGATTCTCACACGGTTGCCCGCTCACCTTATGAGCACCGCACAACAGGATTCCGGGCTGCATATCCTGCCGATGCCGTCGCCGGGCAGCGATACACCCGCCGAGGGGACGCCTTGGAAGAGTTCCCACTTGGGCACAGTCGGCAGGTGATTTAGCGGGAATTCAATCGCGCGCGGCGGATGTCGGGCCTGTGCCTCAACGGCGATGTTTTGGCCTGCGCCTGCCCCGAGTGTCATGGGCCGATGTCGATTCGGCTGTGGCTGATTGCTGGCCGATTGCTGGATGTGCGGCACCAGCGTCGAGCTGACCGAGGAACAGGAGCGAATGGCTCGTAAGCTGCTCGAAGCGCGCGAACAACAAAAGCCACAACCGGCGGTAGCCAAAGCGCCTGTCAATGCGCCCGCCCCAAAGACTCAACCAGTAGCGCCTGCAGTCGCAAAGCGTGCCGCGCCGCCCGCAACCGTGCCTGTTGTTCGAACGAAGCCAGCGGGGCCGGCGCCGGCGGTTTTACCACCGGCAGCACGCCGCCGCAACCCCGGTTGCGGCTCCCGCGCCACCTCGTCCGGCAGTTGCACTGCCGCCGCGGCGAAGCCCATACGACTGGCTCCGCGACCTTCCGGCCTGGCTCGCGAGCTTCATCTTTCACGTCGTGGCGATGATTCTGCTCGGCCTGCTCACGCTGGGCGACGCCGATCGCCACAAGCGGGAAATTCTGCTGACGGCCACAATGGGCAAGCCGGGGCTTGAGGGAGGCAAGAAAAAGCCGGACGAAAACCCCGAAGCCGTCGTGATCGAGGATCCCGGCAAGGAGCAGGCCGAAGAGCCCAAGCCGACAACGCCCGACCAGCCGCCGCCGGTGTCGCCTGACGAGCCGGTGGAGCAAGTCGCGGAAGAAGACGTGGCGCCGACGCTCGATGATCCGAACGCGCGCGAGCTACCGCGGTTCGAGCAAGTAAAAACGGCATTGCGGAACGCCACCGGTAATCGCATGTTCGAGGGGCGCGATCCGCGCGTGCGCACACAAGTGGTGCAGGCCGAAGGGGGCTCAAAATACACCGAGGCTGCAGTCGCGCAGGGCCTGCGCTGGCTGAGCCGCCACCAGGCCGAAGACGGCCACTGGAGCCTGCAACACTTCGATCGCCACGGCGATTGCAACGGCCGCTGCGATGGCCAAGGTCATGGCACTCAGAACGTCGGCGCCACAGGGCTTGCTCTTTTGCCGTTCTTAGGCGCCGGCCAAACTCACACGCGCGGCATCTACCAGGATACGGTCGCGCGCGGCGCCCGCTGGCTCATTGCTCAGCAGAAAAGCGACGGGAGCTTGATCCGCCGCCGCTCGGCCACGATGTACGAGCACGGTATCGCGTCGATCGCGCTTTGTGAGTTGTACGCACTGACGCAAGACCCTGAGCTGGAGAAGCCCGCACAAAAGGCAGTCGATTTTATCGTCCGCGCGCAGCACAAGGATTCGCCAGATCGCGAAGGCGGAAGCGGCGGTTGGCGCTATCAGCCCGGCGAGCCCGGCGACACCAGCGTTGTCGGCTGGCAACTGATGGCGCTACGCAGCGGGCGAATTGGTGGACTTCGCGTGCCGTCGGACACTTTTAAGCGCCGGCCGGTTCCTCGATTACGTCCAATCGGGCGACTACGGCGGCTTGTATGCGTATCAAATCCACCGCCTGCCCGAGCCGGCGATGACCGCCGAAGGGCTGCTTTGCCGGCAGTATCTCGGCTGGCCGGCGCATCACGCCGGCTTGCGCGAAGGTGTTCGGTTTTTGCTGACGCATCATCTTCCCAGCATCGATGAGCCGAACATCTATTACTGGTATTACGGCACACAGGTGATGCACCATCTGGGAGGCGAGCCGTGGGAAATGTGGAACAACGCTACGCGGGAGGCGCTGGTTGCGTTGCAAGAGCGTCAGGGACACGAGATGGGGAGCTGGGACCCTGTGGGCGACGCGATTCACGGCGGCATCGATGTTCGCGTCGGCGGCCGACTGTATTGGACCGCGCTTGCCATCTGCACGCTTGAGGTCTACTACCGCCACCTGCCGATCTATCGGGGGATAGAAGTGGCCGAGAGCGAGTAGCCGCCACGGTCGCGGTACGTATTAACCCAGCAACTCCTTCACCGGCTCGCCGCCATCCACAATTTTTATCGGCCGACCGATGCCGCTCAGGTTTTCCTTCGCCGGGTCGATCGCCAGTGACGTGCAGATTGTTTGGAATAGATCGGGGACGGTCACCGGCCGCGTTTCGACCGAGTTGCCGCCGCTGTCGGTTTCTCCGATGACTTGCCCGCCACGGATTCCGCCGCCCGCGAGCACCGCATTGAATGCACGCGGATAGTGGTCGCTGCCGCCGCGCGGATTGATCCGCGGCGTGCGGCCGAACTCGCCCATCCACACCACGAGCGTCTTGCCGAGCATGCCGCGCGTTTTGAGATTGGCGCAGCAACTGTGCAAACGGTTGATCGACTTCACCCGAAAGCCGTTTACTACGCGCAAAGTTGTCGTCGTGCGTGTCCCAGCCGTTCGAGGTCACTTCGACGAACGTCACACCCGCCTCGACTAGCCGTCGCGCCAGCAGACAGCCGGCCGCGAACTGCCCGTCACCGTAAGACTCGCGAACCTTCGCCGGTTCTTGGTTTAAATCGAAGGCCTTCATGTCGGAGCTAAGCACCATACGGGCCGCACGGTCGTAGAGCTTCTTGTGATCGGCGACCACGTCCGGCGCTTCGCGCGCAAAGTCGACCTGCAACCGATCCAATAGTGACAGCCGCCGCTGATAGCGAGCAACGTCGCTTGACGGCTGCGTATTCGTTGGCGGCGAACTCGGGATTCTGCACGTCGAACGGATCGAATTGCACGCCGAGGAAACCGGCGCCGCTGGAATTTCCGCCACGCCCGCCGATTCGCACGAACGACGGCAACTGGCTCTTTGGGTCGGCCAACTCGCTGGCCACGATCGAACCAATCGACGGATATTTGACGCTTGCGGTTGGCAGGTAGCCGGTATGGAGCAAGTAGCTCGCGCGGATGACTTCCTTCCTTGCTGGTCATCGAGCGGATGATGGCGGCCTCGCCCATCATCTTTGCCATGCTCGGGAAGTTTTCGGCGACTTGAATTCCCGAAACGTTGGTCGCGATGGCCTTTGTCTCGCCGCCGTTGGCGTGCCCGGGCTTGGGATTGAAGGTTTCGAACTGGCTGGGACCGCCCTGCATCCAAAGCAGGATACAGGCCATGCCTCGCCTCCGAAGCTCGGCCGCCTCTGCGGTCATCAGGTCGGTCCAGCTTAGCGTTCCCGCCGCCAGCCCGGCGGCCGAAATACCGCGAAAAAATCGCGGCGATGCACTTGCCCGCGTCGGATATCCGCGTTTATGCAGTGATGCAACTGAATGAGCGACATTAGTTGTTCCCTAATTATTTTCGATGAGCGAATTCCGCCGAGTTCAGCAGCGCCCAAAGCACGTCTTCAAAGCCTTCCTCTCGGCTTCCCATTTTCTTAACGTGCAACAAACTCGTGGCGACTTCTTTCTTCGTCGTGCGTGAGTAAGCGTGCGCGAAATAAAGCTCAACAACTACTGCTTCGTCGTTTTTCTCTTCCGTCAACAGCTTGCCGAGCATCGTGCCGCGGCGCTCGCCTTCCAAACCGGCGGCAATCTGCTGCGAATTCATCATTGCCAGCGCCTGCGGAATCGAACCGGCTACCTCGTCGCGCCGCGTGCTGGGATCAAACCCGAACACCAGGTTGAACAGGTTCCGTGGATTGCGCATGCCGTAACGCCCTTGGCCGGCTTGCCGCGCGGCGCACGCGCGGCGCCAGTGGTGCGCCGAAAACCGTAGTGATGGCCGTATAGAGTTGGTCACCGCGCAGCGCTGTGAGGCGTTGGCGGCCAGGGGCGTTTCTTCGGGACCGCGGCGCGGCCGGCTGGCGCGCGCATAGGCGTCGGTCGCGGTGATCGTTCGGAACAGCCATTTCACGTCGTACTTGTTTGCCGCGAACTGGGCCGCCAAATAGTCGAGCGTCTTCGGCGCCGACGGCTCTCGGTCCGGACCGATGTCGTCCACTGGTTCATAAAATCCCTCACCAACCAATTCCGACCAAGTGCGATTCACAAACGCCTTGGCGAACCAGGGATTTTCAGGCGCGGTGATCCATCGCGAATCGTGCTCCGCCGTTCTAGGTCATTCTTACCGGACGCCAGCTTCTGTCCTGTCGCAAAAAACACCGGCTCCATCCTCGTGCCGTGCGCCGAAGGATCGTCCAAGTCCGGCATAAAGTGCTCCGCGTTGCCACGCGGTCGGCCGTTGTTCTGACGGCGATTTCGCGGCTCTCGATCGACCGAGACGACCTCAAACGATCGGACTTCCCCCCGCTTGGGCCGCAACGCCGATCCGCGGGAAAAACGCGGCCAGCTCATGAAACTGTGTTCTCTTCCAGCGATCGGTTGCATGATCGTGGCATTGGGCACACTGAATTTGAATGCCCAGGAAAATCCGCGACACCTCGGCGGTGATATCCGACGTCTCACCCATCTGCGCCATGATGATTGCCGTCGCGCCGTTCTCGCGAACATCGCCCGTCGCGGTGATGAACGATGTCGCGATCTGATCCCAAGGCGTGTTCTTCTTGAATGCCTCGATGAGATACTCTTCAAGCGGCTGCATCGCCAACAGCGCTCGGTCGTCGCTGCGACGATACATGATCACATTGCGCCGAATAGCGTGCCCAATTCTCGGCATAACCGTCCTCGGTCAGCAGCCCCTCCACCGCGTGCGGGCGCTTGTTCGTCGAAGGATCGAGCGAGAACGCGGTAATCTCACCCGGCGTTGGCAATCGGCCGGCAATGTCCAGCGAGATGCGGTGCAGATACGTCAGGTCGTCCACCGGCGTTGCCACCGACGACTTTGCTTTCTGCAATACCTCGTCGTGGAGCAATCGATCAACTTCAGCGGCGGCAGCGGGTGCTTGAACGCGCGAGACCGCAACTGGCGCGCTGACAATTGCTTTGGCGGCGGCGGTTGCTTCGGCGGCTCGGGCAGTCGCCGCGACGAACAACACATAGGACAGGCCCGCGGCGAACGCCAATTGAAAGACTAAGCGATTGACGGACATGACCGTGATTCCAGGGAGACTTACGTTCGCGTCAGGTTCCACTTGACCTGTCATAACATCTAACCCCCCCGATTTGCCAACAGTTCCGACTATTGTCTCGCGACCATGCCTCAACGAGCGTGTTTGTTGGAACAAGCGTGCTTCGATTCTCTCCATAAAGTATTGGCCTTTTTGCATCGCCGCAGGTCCGCTCGACCTCGGCCTGTTGAAAAAAAGCAACACCAACGTCGTCGCTCTATCTCATTGGCCGTAAACAGCAACCCTAGTCCCAATCGGGCGTTGCGGCTGCCTACCATCTAATTCGCCGCCGCCAGGTCCCGGTATTGCGACTTTGGCCTCTCTCTACTATCCCACAGTTTCGGCGGTCTTTCACATGCTCGAAGTTGTCGAAGTCAATTCGCTGCTCCAGCTCTCGGGCTACCGGCTTGCCTGGTCGAAACTGCTGGCCGCCACCCGGGGGGCCAGCTTCTTTCAGTCGCTCGACTGGCTGGAGGTGTATTGGCGGCATTTTGGCGGCGGGCAAGCGCTGCGAGCGCTTGTCATAAAGAGCGACCGGCGCGAGGTCCTGGGAATCCTGCCGATGACGGTCTGTGCGCAGCGGTCCCCCGTGGGTTCGCTCCGTGCATTAGGCTACGCACATGATGGTTGGGGTGCCTTCCATGGCCCTGTCGGCCCTGATCCCATGCTTACGTTGGCCGCTGGGCTTTCCTATATTGCACACACACCTGCGCGATTGGGACCTGCTCGATTTTCGGGGAATCGACTTCGATCACACCGATCACGGACGCACCGCCCTTGCCTTCGAATACGCGGAGTTGCCGGTTGGGAAATCCAGGTCCGGCGAATCGTCTTGGATCGAGCTTGACCAAGGATGGGACGCCTATTGGCACGGTCGCCTGTGCGACTTTCGCAAAAGCGTATCCACCGCGGAACAGAAATGCGCTGACCATGGGAGAGTCAAATTCACTCGCTATCGTCCGCTAGGCCGCGCCCACGGCGACGACGATCCGCGCTGGGACCTTTACGACGCCTGCGAGCATTTGTTCGCCGGCGACAATTCGGCGACGCGCTCGTACTATCCGCGAACTACACGTCGCCGCAGTGAAAGCAGGCGGGTTGGATCTGAATCTTCTGAGCTTCAACGGCCGGCCCGCCGCATTTTCCTACAATGTTCACTACCGCGGCATCGTGAACGTATTGCGAATGGGCTTCGACCCTTCCATCGCGAACCGCGACTCGCTCGCAGTTCTCATCGCAAGAATGACAAACGACAGTTGCCAACGCGGAGATACTCGGATCGACTTTGGACCGCGGTCATCAGAGCTTGCCGGGCATTGGACCACGAAAAGTGCTACTGCCTATCGCTACACGCATTGCCCGATCGCGGCGGTCAGAGCTCAACTGCTTCTTGGTCAGCAATGGTTGAGACGAAGCCTTGCGATTCGATGGCCCGACTCTGGTGCTCTCAGCTAGACCTCTTCATAATGCGACACAACTTCGCGGCGTCGGGATCGAGTGCCCGCACTAGCCTGCTCGCCGCTCGGTGCCGCCTTCGTGAATCAAATCGCCCGGAGAGCAGGCGATAAAAGAATAACAAAATAAACGCTCCGCCGGTTGCCACGGCGAAACCCAACGGGCTGATCGGCGTTATCCGCTCGCCGTCGTAGAAGTACATTAGTGTGCCACAGCCGATCACGCTTCCGCCAACACCCATCAAGAGCGTCGCGATCGAACCGCCAGGATCACGGCCGGGCATGATTGCCTTCGCCACCAGGCCGACGATCGTGCCGAAGCCAATCCACACGAGCACATCGTTGGCCCACTGCGAAAGCAATTGTTCGACGTTCTCGTCGGCAAAGAGCATGTTCGAATGCGCCTAAGCGGTTCAGTCGGTCGTGAGGGCGCCGGTCAAGATGCGCGGTGCTCGGTGAAAGTGAAATGCCTTTCGCCGCCAACGTCCGAACAGCACGCCCTGGCATGCTCCTCGAACGTTGGCGAAAGGTGCCGTCCCCCCGCCGCATGCCGCTTCTCTGGGATCGGATCGCGAGAAGCCTGCATGCCGGCAAAACTCAGCGCCAGAGCCGCGTGACTCGGCCGCCCTGGCAATCATTTGGTCGTTTACGGCTCCACCACTGCACCCGCGGTGCGAAGCGCTTCTTGTTCTTTGTATTCCTTCATGGCGGCCGCCTCGCGCCAAAGCTTCATCCGCGGACCGGCCGGGAAATACTGAATGTCGTCCTTCAGATAATAAGCGCTCGGCAGCGTCTGGCCGCCGACATCGACCTGGCAGCCAGTCGAGCCGGCCGCAGCAGTCATTGCGGCGCAGCACACCAGCCTTCGAGCCAGAGGACGAACTTGGAAAGCCGGCATCGGTTCGATCTCCCTCAGATTTCCACAGGTGTCCACCCGAGCCGCCTCTGCGGTGCGCCCGGCGGACCCGTACAATTCGCACCATCGTTATCGTCAGCCGAGACCGCCAACTTTGAGGCGAATTCCCGAAAAGCCTGCGCCATCGGTAAGGTTCGCCCCCTTCCCATGCCGCCATAGAAAAGCTGGAGAACTTGCGAAAACCTGGCGCGCGGTAATTTGCGCCACCGAGCGCTAGTGGTATGATGAAAGGTGGAACAGACGGCTTCTCGATGCTAGCTGGGGCGGGCATCTGCTAGGTTCGAGAATGTTTCGCCCGCCCACTCCGCCAACGGTGCGCCCGAGTGCCTGCGGGCGAGGAGGCAATTCATGCAAGCTCTGCAGGCTGGCCGAGTATTTTCACGGCTGCGATCTCGTTTTCACTGCGTACGTTGGCTGGTCTTTGCGACTGCCGCAGTGGTTGCTGCTGCTTCTGCGAGCGCACACGCCCAAGTGACGTCGGGACGCGGAATTCCGCGTCAGTCGTACTACGCACATCTGGAATCGCTCAACGCAGGCGACTACAAGCTCGCGCTTGACGGCTTCAAGGACGAGCTGCGCAGCGGCATTCGCACCGCTCAAAGTCGCTGGATCGACTCGATCTGTTTTTACACGATGGTCGGCGAGTCGTACTACAAGCTCGGCCAGTATGGCGATGCGCTCGACAGTTACACGGCCGCCCTCAATCTATACCTCGCCTTCCCCAATTGGATGGTGCAGGTGCAATACCCGCCGAAGGTTCCGACGGGGCCGCGTCAGCCGGTCACGTGGGGGCGCACGCAGCGCAACACCGAGGTCGGCCGCTTCATGCGCCATGCTGATCCAGCAGGGGCAGCCGATTACCGAGGACCGTCTTCGCAAAGGCGGTGTGATCAGCACACCGCAGTTGCTTTCACTGGATGTCGCCGAGATCGTCCGCTGCACCTGCCTGTCGATGAAGCGCCGCGCGGAGCTGCTCGGTCCGTTGGCTCGCCACGACCAGCTCACCGGTCAGGTCCTGGCCGTGCTCCAGCGGAGGCCAGGCGTTCCCAATCACTGGTCGCAATGCTGGATCGATGCGCAGTTGGCTTTGCGGCAAGTGGCCGCGGGCAACTCTGGCGAGGCGCTCGCTCGACTTCAGCAATCGCTGGTCGCCGGCGGAAACGTCGATCATCCAACCACGGCGCTCGCGCTCGTGGAGATTGGCCGTATCACGCTCGAAGCCGGCAAGCTCGACGAAGCCTTCCGGTTGTTCGAAGAGGCCACCTACACGGCGGCCGACCACGACGACTTCCAAACGATGGAAGAGGCGTTTCGCTACGCCACAATCATCCATTGCTTGCGCTCGCCGAAGAATGCGTTTACGGCACTCGAGCCCGCTATGGCATGGGCCGGGAAGAAACGCCGCAACGGCGAGCTGCAAACATCGCTCACTGTGTTGGCCGCCGAAAGCAACGCCGTCGTCGGCAACACGCCGCTGGCGGTCGAGCTGATCGCCGCCGCCAGGCGGATGGTGAACCGCCGCGCGATGGCCGTGGGCGAAGTTTGCGCTCGGCTGAACCTGATCGGAGCGCTGGCGTCGTACCAAACCGGCAATGTGGTGGCTGGCGACGAACTCTTGAACGCCGCCATCAAGATCGCGAACAATCACTCCACCTGGATCTTCCAACTCGCACTGACCAGCACGCACCTTGCCGCCGGGAAGCTTACGGTGCGCAACGCGGTGGCCATTTATGAGCGGCTAGCCGACGATCCGACGGCAAACGATTGGAACATTCGGCCGCTGGAATGTCTGGCTTTTCTGAGCACGGCGCGACATCTCGTCTATGAGCAGTGGTACGAGGCGAGCCGCGACGTGGAAACGGCGCTCGAAATCGCCGACCTGGCGCGCCGCCACCGCTTTTATACTGCGCTTCCGTTTGGCGGACGCCTGCTCGCCCTGCGCTGGGTCCTCGAGCGCCTCCGGAATCGCTCGACGGGTCCGCAAAACTTCAGCGCCAGGATCTGCTGGCCCGCTACCCGACCTACGAAAATCTATCCAAGCGCGCGGGCAAGCTCCGAATCGAGCTTGGCGAGCTGCCGCTTGTTCCTGAGAAAGACGATTCCGAGCTGGTGCGCAAGCAAGCTGAACTGTTCGACGAGCTGCTGAAGGTAACCGCCGCGCAAGAACTGATCCTTCGGCAGATCGCCGTTCGCCGCGAGCCGGCCACCTTCTGCTTCCCACCAGTCCGAAAAACCCGCGATGTGCAGGCGGTGCTTCCCAATGGCGCTGTGTTGCTCAACATCTTCAGCACCAGCCATCAGACGTATGCCACGCTTTTGGCAAAGAACCGATATTCCAACTGGAAGGTCGAAAACCCGCAGCAGATTGAGAAGAAGATCGTCGCCATGTTGTGCGCGATGGGCAACTACGACGGCAATCGCGAAATTGCACAGAACCAGCTCACCGACGATTCGTGGAAGGTTCCCGCTCGCGAGGCGATCGACACATTCCTCGCCAGCAGCAAGCTTAACTTCGGCCAGGCGTTCGACGAGCTGATCGTCGTCCCGGATAGCGTGTTCTGGTACCTGCCGTTCGAAGCCGTGCAGGTCGGTGACGCTAAGAATCCGATCTCGCTGTTGTCAAAAACCCGCGTTCGCTACGCACCCACCATGTCGTTGGCGGTCACGTCGCAAGTCGGGCGAATTGAATCCCCCAAGATCGGCGTGGTGCTCGGCCGTTTGTATCCTCGCGAGGATGCGGTGCGCGAACCAGGAAGTCATCGACAAACTTACCAAGGCTTTCCCAAAAACCGTGCCGTTGACTGGCGCACTGGCTGCGCCATCGCCTGTATACGGCTCCCTGATGGACGGGTTGGTCGTCCTTGACGATCTGAACAACCGCGAAACGAGCCGCGACGCCAATCCGCTCGACTTTTCGCTAGTGGCGCTCGATCGGCAGCGCCAGGCTGGCGCACTGGTCAACTGGATGGCATTACCTTGGAAGCGGACTGATTTGTTCGTATTGCCCGGTTTTCACACGGCGGCCGAGTCGGGACTGAAAGACCTCAGTCACGCTGGCCAGGACTTGTTCCTCACCTCGTGTGCCCTGATGGCCACCGGCGCACGCACCGTTCTGATCAGTCGCTGGAGAACTGCCGGCGGCGCGATGCGCGAGCTGGTGCGCGAATTTCGTGCAGGAGTACCCATTTACGACGGCGTCGGAGGCTTGGCAGCGAAGCGTGCAGCTCGCGATGGAGTCGCCGCTCGACGTGGCGCATGAGCCGCGCGTGAAAATGATCTCCAACGCTCCCATGCCCAAGGCCGGCCATCCGTTCTTCTGGGCCGGGTACATGGTGATCGACACTGGCGTGTCGCCGCGTGTGGATGAGGCCGATCCGGATGATGCCCCGGTGATCAAGCTCGATATGCCGGCGAACGCACAGCCGGCGCCCAATGCAGCGGCCGGGAAAGAAGCTGCTGCCAAGGAAACAGCGAACGACGCAGCTCAGCCGGTTGATAGCGACGACGCTGACTCAGCGGTCGGAGTGAATTCTCCGCCACGAACGACAAGCGTCCTGCGCCGAGCGACTCCAAGACCGAAGCCGGAAAGTCCGACGCCAAGAAGATGCCAACCAAGTCAGCGCCGACCAGCGCCACCGAGCTAGTAGATCCCAATTTCGGTTTCGCGCCGCAGCCGGCCATGAAGGACGACGCAAACGCGAAACCCGGCGCCGCGAAAGGCAGCCTTCCCAAAGCCGGACTCGGGAAGATGCCGCTGGACCGTTCGGGTCTGAAGCAACCGGATCAACTGGATACAGGTGCTAAAGCCACAAAGAATCGGTCAAGCGCAACCGAGCGTGCAAAAGCCCGCGCCGACGAAAAGAAGGCCAAGGCCGAGAAAGCGAAGGCCGAGAAAGCCGAAAAGATCGATAAGGCGAAATCGGCCAAGACGCGCGCGACTAGTCCAGCTAGCGCGCAAACATCTCAAACGTGCGCTTGCGAATCGCACCGCGCAACAAATTGCCGCGGTCGGTGAGCCAGTCTCCCATTCCCAGGCCGCCGTGCAATTCCGCCGTCCCGTGGACGATATTGTTTTCAAGCATCAGCGCGTCATCGTGATCGCCCAGATCGGCAAATAATTGCGCCAGAAGCGACGCCCGCATCACGACAGTGTCGTTGCCGGCCGCCCCCTCGACGCGAAGAGAATTCACCATAACATTCGTCACGTCAACCAGGTCGTGCCCATCACTTCCCAGCATATTCGCATGCGACAGGCCAATTGAGTTTCTCAACTCGATTCGATCGCTGCCGGTCCCGCCATTCATTGACAAGCCGCCGACAAAGTAGCAGGCGTCAATCGCCAGGTGATCATTCTCGTCACCGCCCGCAATACCGGTTTCCGCGATCGCAGCCGACGTTCGTAGGCGCACCGAATCGTTGCCCGCGCCCGCGTCGATCGTCCACGAGCCGATGATGAATGAGTAGCTGATATCGATCACATCGTCGCCGATGCCCCCGATAACCTTGGCCGCCCCCGCTGATGACGTGCCAATTACAAACACCAGGTCAGCAAAGCCCGTCAGTGCAATATGGTCATTGCCCGCACCGCCCTCGAAGTGTTGCGAGCCGGCTATATAGAGTAGCGACCCAATTAGTCCATCGTCCCCTTCGCCAAGGTCTACATTTATATCCCGTGCTGTTGAGACGACTAAGTGCTGGCCGAGCGCCACCAAGTCGTCGCCCGAGCCGGAATCAATTTCGATTCCACCAGCCACGTAAATGAGACCCATGCCCAATTGGTCCGCCCCGTCGCCCAGCTCCACGCGGATATCCCCGGTCACACCATTTACAGTTGCGCGGCCAAGCGTTGAAAAGATTTGAAACTGTCCGGGAATTCCGGTGCCCTGGATGGCGACCTGGTCATCGCCCGCCGTTCCGTTGATGATCAGATCGCCGTTGATGACCTGAATTCCTTGCGTCAGCGGCTGCGGTATAACGACTACGTCAAACGATTGCTCATCAGAGCCGCCCGCCGAATCCATCACGCGCACCGTGATCGATAAAACGTCGCCCGGCGAATTCGCCGGCGGCGTCCAGGTGAGTAGACCCGCGAGTGGGTCGATGACCATACCCGCCGCGCACGCCGACGAGCGAAAACGTAAGCACCTGCGGTGGAACGTCGGCATCCGTCGCCTCGACGAAGAACCGCAACTCGCGCCCCGCTTCGACGCTCTGCGGCTCGATGAATGCAATCGCTGGTGGTATGTTGCCTTCGTCGAGAATCTCGCCAACCAAATCTGCCACTAGTATCACATCCGGCGACGAATCCCCGTACAGGAGTCGCCGGTCTTCCAGTGGTTCAACAGCTAAACGGAAGTTCGCCCAGGTAATTCGTGCCATGCGCCGCTAGAGAAATTGCAATTGGCCAGGCCACAGAAGCTGGCTACAGGATAGTTGCCCTGCGCGATAACAGCAACGAACCGGCCGTCTCCCCGGCGTAATCGACACGATCGTCAAGCCACCTGCCAACCGTCAGCAACGCGAAGCCCTCAAACCGGGTGCTCTCGACAAAACCGCTCGATCTCGGCCACATCCTGCTGCGTTAACTTCACGCGCGCCGCGTTCGCCGTCTCCTCGATCTGTCGAGCGTTGCGCGCTCCTACAATTGCTCCCGTCACGTTGCGGTTCGCCAGCGTCCAAGCTATCGCCGCCTCGCCAGCGCTTGCCCCATGCCGCTTCCCAATTTCGCCCAATAATTCGGCCAGTTCCAAATGCCGCGATAGCGCCGGTTCCTGAAACCGTGGATTCCTCGTCCGCCAATCGTCCGGCGGCAGCGCCGCAATCCGCTCCCGCGTCATCTTGCCGGTCAATATTCCCGACCCCATCGGCGAGTACACGATCACGCCAATACTGTTTTGTCCACAATATGGCAGAATCTCTGTCCCGGCCGCCGGGTTCACCAGCGAGTACGGTGGCTGAAGCGACGTAATCGGCGCGATTTTAGCGATTTGTTCCATTTGCGCCACGTTGAAGTTCGACACTCCAATCGAACGCACCTTTCCTTCTTCCTTCAGCCGCACGAGCGTCGTCCAACCTTCCTCGATATCGTCCTCCGGCTCGGGCCAGTGCATCTGATACAGGTCGATTACATCCACTTTGAGCCGCCGCAGACTCGCCTCGCATTCGCGGCGGATCGAGTCGGGCTTCAAGCACTTCACAATCTCGCGATTCTCATTCCACGCCCGGGCGCACTTGGTGAACACATACGGCTTCGTGCCCCGATCGGATAACGCTTGCCCCACGACCTTTTCCGAGTGCCCCAGCCCATACACCGGGGCCGTGTCGATCCAATTGATTCCGGCGTCGAGCGCGGCATGAATCGCTGAGATCGAATCGCGATCGTCTTGCGACCCCCATGCAAACGCCCAGCCTGATCCACCGATTGCCCACGCGCCAAACCCAATTCGAGTGATCTCAAGGTCCGAATTCCCGAGCCGGCATGTATCCATGTTAAATCAAGGGTCTGTGAGTGGTATTTTTGGGCGTTTCAGGTGCCGAGCAGTTTACCAGCCCGTGCCGAAGGTCAAAAACCGACTCCGAAAACAACGCTCCTGGAGCGCAATGCCCCAAATCCTTGTGGTTAACCTCAAGCCCAACTACCATTGCCGGCGGACCAGCTTCTTAACGGCCAGCACACAGCGACTCGCGGCGCCGGAATCCAAATTCGGCGGGGGCAGCAATGAACCGACTCACGACCCTACTTGTGCTTCTGGTTCTGGCAGCGAGCACCGCGAACTCATTCGCCATCGACGACGCCGTTCCCGGCGTAAACGGCCACATCTCGCGCACGCTTCTTGGCGACGGTACCCGTGTCCGGGTAGCCATCATCGACAGCGGCGTTGACGACGCGCATCCGTCTCTCACCGGAAACGACAGTCTCGGCAACCCGCGGATGATCGCCGAATCGAACTTTGTCCCCAGCGAGCCCGGGAACACCGGCGACGATGTCGCTGGCCACGGCACCTGGGTCGCCAGCGCCGCCCTCAGCCGCGATTTGACCTTCAGGGGTATGGCCCCCGATGCCCGGTTCATCAACGCCCGCGTACTGGACAACGGCAACGGCTTCGCCGGCGACGTTCAGGTCCGCAACGGGGTCGGCTTTGCCATCGGTCAGAACGCCGACGTCCTCAATCTCTCGCTGAACTTCTTCGGTGCATTCGCCAACGGTGGATCACAGCTCGACCTGATGATCGATTGGGCCGCGTTCGATCGCGGCATCTCATGCACAATTTGCAACGGCAACATCAGCCAGGCTCAGAACGGTTATACACAGGCCCGCGGCCCAGCCAGCGCATACAACGGCGTCTCGGTCGGCCGCACGACGGCAACCTTCGACCGCATCCACTTCGACAGCGCTACCGCGTTTACGCAAGATGGGCGAATGAAGCCTGACCTCGTCGCGCCGGGAACAAGCCTTACGCTCGCCAACGACGATTGGGAAGGCGCCGCGGCCGATTTCGACACCGGGCTGGGTGGTTGTAGCTTTGCCTCTCCATTGGTCGCGGCCATGATGGCGCAGCAAATCGAGGCCGGTCGCAATCTTGGCCTGAGCACGAATCCGCTGGTGATCAAAGCCACGATGATGAACGCCGCCAAAAAAGTGCTCGACAAGAACGGCAGCGCCTGGTCGCCGGCCAATAGCTCGGTCGCCAATGGCGTGTTCAATACGATTCGCTCGCTCGACGATCACTCCGGCGCCGGCCAGATCGACGGCGCGCAATTGTCCGCTCAATACCTGGCAGGTGAGCAAAGCCCCGGTCTGGTTCTTCCCGTCGGTTGGGACCTCGGCAGCATCGGATCGGGCCCCGCAAATTTTGTCGATTATGCGATCGCGCCGGCCCTCGTCGCCGGGAGCATGCTTGCCACAACTCTCACCTGGAAACGCCACGTCAGCCGCCTGGACAACGGCAACGGCATCATCGACGCCGGCGACACATTTTCGCAAAGCGAACTACTGGACAATCTCGATCTTGCCGTCTTGCTCAACGGCAACATCATCGCCCAAAGCAGAAGCACGATCGACAACGTCGAGCACCTCTTCATCCCCCTTACGCAGCAAGGTCAGTACAGCCTTCGCGTCACCGGAACGGCGCTTTTCGGCGCGGGTCCCGAAGCGTTTTCGCTCGCCTGGGCGGGCATCGCCATCCCCGAGCCGGCCACGTTTATAATTTTCGGAGCGATGCTCGTGGGTCTTTGTCTGCTCAAACGGCGCGTCGGCGATTGAGCGTCTACGCCGGCTTCTTTCTGGTCAAGATCGACACGACGATAAGCACTACGAATCCGAGCGGAATCGTCACCAGCGCCGGCTGCGAGAAAGGCACGATCGATAGTCCCGCATCGATACCATACACGTCACGAAATGTCTGTGCGGATAACAAAATCCACGCCAGCGAGCTGACCATTCCCACCGCAACCCCCGCCGTGATCCCCTGCTTGGTGGTGCCGCGCCAAAAGAGCAGCATCACGAGCGCCGGCAAGTTCGCCGACGCCGCGATATTGAATGCCCAGCCCACGAGAAACGTCACGTTCATCCGCTCAAACGCCATTCCCAGCCCCATCGCGATCACGCCGACGGCCACTGCAGCCAGCTTGCCCGCCCGCACTTTCTCGTGGTCGGTCATCTGAATCCGCAAAAAACTCGTCATCAGGTCGTGCGCCACCGCGCCGCTCGCGGCCATGATCAACCCCGACACGGTCCCCAGCACCGTCGTAAACGCGATCGCTGAGATCACCGCGAATAAAAAATCGTTGAAACTTCGCGCCAAGAGCGGCGCGGCCATGTTCGAATCGGTCGGGTCGAGGGCGCCGCTGGTCATCGCGCCCAGCCCCAGATACAGCGTCAGCACGTAGAAGAACCCGATCGCCGCGATCCCCACGACCGTGCTCTTTCGCGCGGCCGCCGCATCGCGCACGGTGTAATACCGGATCAAAATGTGCGGCAACGATGCCGTCCCGCAAAATAGCGCCAGCATCAGCGATAAAAAATCGAGCTTCTTCAAAAGCTCATTGGATCGCACACCGGCAAACGTCGGCGACCCGCCCGGCGTGAGCAAGTCCGATCCGAGCACGTGCCGCGGAACAAACGTCGTTACTTGGCCCCCGTCCGACGTCGCGCCTTGCTCGGGTCTAACGGTTACGATCGTCGATTCCTGGATCGTCGCCAAAAACTCGATCGGTCCCAGCGGTCCTGTCTTGGTTTGCCCGCCGGGCAGCAACGCGACGGTGCCGAACGGCGCAAGGTCATTGTCCTTGCTTTGCAGTTCGCCATTCACCAGCACCGTGCCATCGGCCTGCACGAGCCTTTCTTGGCTTTCCGGCACCGGCTTCACCTCCAGCCCGCGCTCGAGGATCATCACGGTCAACACCGCGCAGAATATTACCAAGAGCGACCCCTTGATGAACTGCACCCACGTCGTCGAAACCATGCCCGCCGTGACCACGATCAAGATCACCGTCACGCCGACGATCAACACCCCCGACCAATGCGGCAGCCCCAACAGTGGCTTGATGAGCGCCCCGGCCCCCACCATTTGCGGAATCAGATAGAACAGTGAAATCACCAGCGTTGATAGCGCCGCCGTCAGCTTGATCCCACGCGAGTTGAACTTCGCATCCAGCGCATCGGCAAACGTAAATTTCCCCAGCCGCTTGATCGGCTCCGCGATTACAAACAAGGCCACGATCCAGCCGGCCAGATAGCCGATTGAATACAAGAACCCGTCGTAGCCAAAGAACGCGATCATCCCGCAGATGCCCAGAAAGCTCGCTGCCGAAAGATAGTCGCCGGCAAAGGCCACGCCGTTCACGAACCAGCCGATCTCGCCGTGCGCCGCAAAATATCCCTTGGCGCTTTTCGCCTTGCGGCCGAGAAAAAAGCTCAGCCCGAGCACGACGGCCACAAAGAATGCGAACACCGCGAACGCCGACCAGGAAAAGCTGTAGATCACGGCCGCTCCTCCGGCTCGCCGCGCGGGCACGTCGGCTTCATCTCGCCGGCACAGCACCATGTAGATCAGCGCCAGCGCAATCGCGGCCACGATCAGCCCCATTCCGTAAAGGATCGCCAAATTCACGCCGCCGATCACCGGCTGCCCCAAGAGCCTCGGCGGCGCAAACGCAACCAGCGCCATGAACCCGCCGTAGAGCGCACAATACACCAGAAACAACAGCATCCCATGCCGCGAGTGTTGTGGCTTCATTTCACGGCGCTTTCCTTACATCCATCTGCGCCAATGCCCGCCGCATCTCTTGCTCGCGCTCAGCGCTGGCCGGCAATAGTGGCAACGCCGCCCGGTTCTCGCAAATCCCAATACACGACAGCGCACACTTGATGCTCTGAGCGAACGACGCCCCCGTCTCGCGCGCCTTGAACAGATTGGCCGCCATCCCGGTCACCTTCCCGTGCAGCCGCCGAACTTCCGCCAAATCGCCGCGCACCGCCGCCTGATATAGCGCCACGTACAGCCGCGGCCAAAGATTCGCCCCGCCACAAATCCCCCCGTGCGCTCCCAACAGCACCGCCTCGCCCAGCAACTCCTCGGGGCCAACGAACAAGCTCCAATCTGGCCGCACCTCCGCCGCGAGCCGCACAAGCTGGTGAAAGAACATCATGTTTGCCGACGTGTCCTTCACGCCAACCACATTCGGAAGCTCGGCCAGCCGCCGCAGCGTATCCAATTCAAACGTCACCTTCGTGTGCGACGGCATGTTGTACAACAACAGCGGCAACGGCGCCGCCACGGCCAACGCCTCCATGAACCGCAGCAAGTTCACCTGCGCGATCGGGTAGTAATACGGCGTCGTTGCGACCACGGCCGATGCCCCCGCGTCCGCCGCCGCGCGAGCAAGCGCCACCGCCTCGACCAGCGAGGTGTCGCTTACGCCGATCAGCACCGGGGTGCGACCCCCCGCCAGGCGGCACGCGTGCGTGACCACTTCATATCGCAACCGCCGGCTCAGGCTCGGTCCCTCGCCGGTCGTGCCCAACACGAACAGTCCGCTCGCGCCCCCTTCGATCAAGTGATCGATCAACCGCCCGAGACCGGCAACGTCCAACTCGTCGTCGCCCGATAGCGGCGTCGGCAGCGGCGGTATGATCCCGCTCCACCTTGGTTTACCACTTTTACTCATCTGTCTCTCAGTCCCCTTGTCTGCCTGGCTACTTCAACTTCGAAAAATCCGTCGGCTTCATATACACGCTCTCCACTTTTTCCACGATCTTGCCGTCCTTTTCCGATTCGTCACGCGCCTTGTGCCAGACTGGGTCGTCCCTAAACCCCTTCCAGCTCCTCTGGGCCGCCTCCGGGCCGCGATGAGCGACGATGTAGATCAGCTTCGTCTCGCCGTCCTTCCCCTCGGGTGTCCAGTAACCGACGTTCTCCATCCCGTGCTTCTCGAACAGCGCAGTCGTGTGATCGCGGAACCGCTTGAGCATGGCCGGCATCCGCCCCTGGACGACGGAATATGTCCGCAGCTCATACACCTTGCCCCCCTCGGTTTCGGCCGCCGAACTTGAATCGCTCACATTGGCGACTAACACCCCAAGCCCCACCAACACCGCGAACAACAACGCAAAACGTGCTACCCGCATGATCGGCTCTCCTTCATCGGCGAAATGATTGACACGACCGTGGCTAGATCATAGCATCGCGCGCGGCCCTCAACAAAATGGGGACTGGCTCCCACTCACCACTAACCACTCACCGCCCCCATGCCCCGCCTCATACCGCTCGCAATCGTCGCGCTCCTCGCCACGCAGTCCCTCGCCGCCGACCCAATCGTCAGTCGCGAATTCATTTACGACAGCGCTCCATTCCCCGAGTGCCATGCCTCGACGATTGTCGAAACCAAATCAGGCCTCGTCTCCGCCTGGTTCGGCGGCACCGAGGAAAAACACCCCGACGTCGGCATCTGGCTCTCGCGCAACACGGGCGGCAAGTGGTCGAAGGCCGCCGAGGTTGCCAACGGCGTGCAATCGGATGGCAAGCGGCACCCCTGCTGGAACCCGGTTCTGTTCCGGCCCAAGGACGTTCCGCTGATGCTGTTCTACAAAGTCGGCCCCAGCCCGGAAACCTGGTGGGGCATGCTTATGACATCGGCCGACGATGGCAAGACCTGGTCCAAGCCGGAGCGCCTGCCCGAAGGCATCCTGGGTCCGATCAAGAACAAACCGGTCCAACTTGCCGACGGCACGATCCTCAGCGGCACGAGCACCGAAGACGCAGGGTGGCGCGTGCACTTCGAGCACTCGACTGACCTCGGCAAGAACTGGACTCGGCACGAGCGCGGTCAACAACGGCGAAACGATCGGCGCGATCCAGCCGAGCATCCTGTTCCATAAGAACGAGCGCTTGCAGGCCGTCGGCCGCACGCGGCAGCACCGCGTGTTTTCGCTCTTCAGTAACGACGGCGGCAAGAATTGGACCGAGATGACGCTGCTTTCGCTCCCCAACCCCAACGCGGGCACGGACGCGATCACGCTGAAGGACGGTCGGCACTTGCTGGTCTACAACCACACGCCGCGGAGCCGCGCGGTGCTCAATGTGGCCGTGTCCGACGATGGCGAAAACTGGAACGCGGCGCTCGTGCTCGAAAACCAGCCGGGCGAGTTTTCGTACCCCGCAGTGATCCAAACCGCCGACGGGCTGGTCCACATCACATACACCTGGAAACGCCAGAAGATCCACCACGTCACGCTCGACCCGACCAAGTTCACACTCAAGCCGATCACCGACGGCAAGTGGCCATCGTAGGTCAGGCACTCCGTGCCTGACGATCCCACAACGAAACACATCCATGAATCACACCCGCCTCGCACTCGCGATCGTCCTGGCGACGCTCACAATTTCCTCCGCCTGGGCCGCCCAGAAGGCACCACCCAAGGACGAAAAGGAAGCCATCAAAAAGGAGCTGGCGAAACTACAGGGCGAGTGGTCGATGGTCTCCGGCACTGCCGACGGCACGGCCATGCCGGAAGCGATGCTTAACGAGATGAAGCGCGACTGCAAGGGGGACGAGACCACCACGACGATGGGAGGTCAGGTTTACTTCAAGGCAAAGATCACGATCGACCCGTCGAAGAAGCCCAAGACGATCGACTACCAGATGACAGAAGGTTTCACCAAGGGCAAGAAGCAGCTTGGGATCTACGAATTAGACGGCGACACGTTCAAGTCCTGCTTCGGCAAGGCGGGCGACGACCGGCCAAAAGAGTTCACGAGCAAACCCGGCGACGGCCGCACGTTATCGGTCTGGAAACGCGATAAAAATGCGAAAACGGCCGAGACCAAATAATGCACGGACGTTGGAGGAATTACATGTCGTTCCAGTTTGGGAAACATGTGTTGGTTGTGGTCCTCTCGATCTGCACCGGCTGCGGTGGCCAGGCGCCCGCCAACCCTGCCCCAAAAGCTTCTCAGCCTCTCGCGACCTGGGCTAATCCGCCTAAAGGCTTGGAGTTTCTTGGCACCGTACCGGAACTTCGCGGCATCAACTTGGACATCAGCGAAGAGGATTTTCTCAAGCTCGTTGAATCGCAAGTGTTGACGATCAAAATCGATCGCTCAAGCGATGGCGAAACGAGCTATTACATCGTCACGCCTTCCGGAGAGAACGTGGTGGTGATGTTCACCGACGGCGCCTGCACCGGCATCCAGCGACTCCAGCCGACACCCGCGAAAGATGCGAGGTGACATTCGCTCCGAATGCACGACTCTCCGCGCCTCTGCGCCATCGCGGTTAAGTCACACATGAACGCCGAGGAGAAGAAGGTGAAGGACTCGCCGATGCGGTTATTTCGGCACGATGAACGTTGCATCCATGAATCGATGGGGAGGCTCGGAATAGGGCGGATAGGTCGAGCGAGTCAACAGCTCGAGATTGCCGCGGGAAAGTTGTGGCTCGACCTGAGTGATCGTCAGCTTCCAATGCATCCCCTTGGGATGACCGATCTCGAATTGGTCGCCCACTTCGACTTTGTGCAAGGATCCCAGCCCGACCAGCGCGGTCTTCTTCTCCTTGTCCACCTCCCATAACTGGCCGCGGGTGTGTTTGGGCATCTTGCGGCTGCCGCTGACGGCCACCAGTTGCTCGTTGCTCCGCAGGCGCACCGTGCCCTCGCTGGTAATAACGTCCACGGTCGCGTGAACGGCATACAGGCCAGGGAAGGGGAACTCGGGGTTTTGCACTTCGTTTGGATTGGTGACGCGGTTCTTCAAGCGCCGCCCAGCGGACTTCCAGCGCGCCGACAAGACTTCGCCCGCTTTGAGGACGTGCTCGGGCTGCGGCGACGTTCGCTGGCCCTGTTGCACGCCGCCGATCCAGGGCGCGACGGCCGGCACACACTCGATGCTCGCGGCCGCCTCGATATAGTCGACCACTTCGCCTTCGTCTCCGTCACTGCGCCACTTGCGCGCAGCGTGATATCGCGATCGGACGTATTGATGAGATCGAGACGCACATCGTAGCCGGACGCTTGAGCGTCGTCTCGCGGCGACACCATGAACCGCAACGAGAGCCCGCCGTCTTCGGGCCCCGGTTCGGGCAGCGCGGCGACTGTTACTCCGGTCAGAGTTTGGGTGAGTGAAATCAGCAGAGCGAGGAAGGGGATTTGGTTTTTCATGGCGGCATTGTGGCAGAAGTGGGCGCGGCACAGTGTAACGTGATCGTAACGAGAGCGGCGGAGGGGCGGAGAGAGTAGCCACGGATGGACGCAGATGAAGACGATCACTTTTCTACATTGCGCGGGACAGGCCCGAAGTCCTCGGGATGTTTACTTACGTACGCGAACAACAAGTCAGTGAGACTATCGGGGTATCCAAAGAATTCGGTGTCGAGCGATTCTAAGTTTTCACGGTCTTTGTCACCGAGTGAGTCCAAGGCTTCCTCGCGTTCTTCGCTTGATGCATTCGCTGACGGAATCAGGGCGATCGCGCTACGAACAATTCGCGCACACGATCGTGCACCAATAGAATCGAGTGCGATAGGGGCAAAGGCGATGACGTCCGCCTCGCTTGTGCGAAAATATTGGTCGAAGCCACCGCCATTGACCTGGCCTTCCAATTCCCAGATCGCTGAAAAGACCTTTTGAGATTCCGACTGCGCCGCGAAATCGATTCGACCAAAGTTGGTTCCGTCGCTTTCGGACAGGTTAATAAGAAAGGTGTTTTTGTCCATTGAACTTGTCAATTGAGAAGGAGCTTTACACCCTCGCGTTGGAGCTCCGCTGCGTAAGGCAGTATGACGCGTGAAGCTGAGTTGGCAACTGCCAGACCGCGAATGAAACGATTGAGGCGGCGGGAGAAGGACGTGACGCGGTCCCAATCCCAATCGGCGGGGTCGCCCATATCATGAACTGTATCGGACCACGCGGCCGCCCTTTTTACGGAATTGTGGTTCGTATGCGACGGACAAAGCGAACCGTCGTTGTGTGATTCAAGGTAGAGCTGCACAAGGCCCCAGCCCTCGAAGGCGTAGCGAAACGTAGCTGGTGGGCAGGCGTCTGGATTGAGGTCAATGCGGCGAGTTGCGACGTGTCCTTCCGCGCCATGAGGATAAAGCTGCAAATAAATTGTCTCCGCAGCACTGGAACACCAATGTCGTTCGCGTCGAATGCAGTAGTCAGTGCGTAATCCATATCGGCAAGGCTGTCGTTGTAGTCTGGTTCGGGCAAACCGTCCGACTGGCAGACCGCGAACGTGTGCTTGACCACTACCAAGACTGGAAAGGTCGATCTTAGCGAGTTCAGATCCAGGTTGGCCGGGCGGCGAAGCAGGAGAGGCAGTCCTTCGTACGTCTTCTCGCCGATGAGCCAGGAGCGCATATGTGAGGGATGCGGTTAACGAGTGCCCGGATGCGGCCGATATCGGCGGCGTTATTGGAGGGGTAAATGCCTTGCTTCATCCAAGCGTCGAATTGAGATTCCGCAAGCTACACGCTCCGCCAGATTGCTGCCAAGTTAGATTGTCGTGGCAGGGCCAACGGCGGAATTAATGCTCGCGTATTCTTAGCCGACGGATGCTTTTCGTTTCGGACTGATTGCCTAGAAAAACGACTGGCGACAACCAAAGTATCGTAGTTTGGTTCGAGAATTGCTAAGAGGCGGTCAAAACTGTTGCCCGGAAGAGGGGGCAGTCGAAGCTAGCAAAAGAGGGGCGCGGATTCTTTGCCCACGGAGTGAACGTCATGATGCCGTTTCAGGTGTTGGGCATGTGGTTGCGCGGGATCTTTTCGCTGGTTCTTTTGGGCGGCGCGATTGCCGCTTTTGTCGCTGTGGTATGCGAATCGTCACACGACGATTGTGGAAATCAGAGAGGCGGATGGATTGTGGAGGCCGGTGGATGAGTGGCGCGAGGAAGCGCGAGGTGATTCGCCGGATACCGCAGAGCAGCGCACGCGGCACGTGTGGTGGGAATTCGGGATGAACCGCGAGACGCTCTATCTTTTGGGCGGGTCGGCGATGTTGCTGTGGTCGTTGGGCGGCGGTTGGCTGATCCATCCGCGCCTGCTGCGCCGCGGCGGGGAAAGCCCCCGCGGTGTCCGTGGAGAACGGGTTACCATCCCACGGCCCGACGGCAGTCAACTGCGCGTGGAGGCTTATGGCCCCGAGAACGGCGCGCACGTGATCATGACACACGGTTGGACTCTGAACAGCGAGGAATGGTGTTACGCCAAAGACGAGCTGGCGCGAGCACCGGGTGATCGTTTGGGACTTGCCGGGTCTGGGCGAGTCGACAAAGCCGAGCGATCGCAATTGGGAGCTGGAGAAAATGGCGCACGATCTGGACGCGGTGATTGAAGCGGTGAGCTTTAAGCCCGTCGTGCTGGTGGGCCACAGCATTGGCGGGATGATCTTGTTGACCTATTGTCGGTTGTTTCCGTCGAAGCTGGGATCGCGCGTGCGGGGGTTGGTGCTTGCGCACACAACATACACCAATCCAACAAAGACGACGCGTTTTGCCGGATTGATGCAGGCGCTGCAAAAGCCGGTGTTGGAGCCGCTGTGCCGGCTGATGATCTGGCTTGCGCCGGTGATGCGGGGCCTGAACTGGATGAGTTACATCAACGGCTCGGCCCATCGCTCGACCTCCCGCAGCTCGTTCTCCGGGCGGGAAACGCGCGGGCAGCTCGATTTTTTGACGCGCATGTATGTGGCGGCGGACCCGGCCGTGGTGGGCCGCGGTTTCCTGGGGATGTTTCGGTACGAAGCGACGGATGTGTTATCAACGATTGACGTGCCGGTGCTGGTGGTGACGGCCGAGGGTGACAAGACTTGCGTTCCGCAAGCAAGCGCGTATATGGCCAGCGCCATCCCCAGAGCGCAATTGATAAACCTAGGCGAGATGCGCCACTGCGGCCTGTTTGAGCGGCATGAGCAATTCCATGCGGCGGTTGGGCAATTCATTGCCGGTATTGAAACGGGCGCACAAGGCGGGACGAGAGCAGGAAACGGCGACGGCGAGGTAGCGGGATGGCGAACGGGCGAGGATGCCATTGCCGGCTTTGTTGGAGGGGTAAATGGCTTGCTTCATCGTCCGTAGCTACCCGTCTCCGCCCCCAAAGCCCTTTAACCCAGCCGACTTCTGAAAATCATAAGGACATGTCCACTAACATTGACAGCTGTATATGTGCGGATATAATGCTCCCCGAGGCCCAATGCGGCCTTCAGGTAATTTGCACCCGGTCCAGCTTTTGCAAACTTAACGGGCAACTGACTACTGGCCACGGACAACTGCCTCACCGCTCTTTGACATCTCGAAAGCAGCCCACTTCCCCGAGGCGGTTCCCTCGCAGGCTGCCTGTCCTGCATTTGCCCAAGGGGCTGATTCCTTGCGCACGGTTGGCGCACTCGTCGAATTCTCGCCGTGACCAAAAACCGTCAAATGTTTAAAAGTCGAAATACTAAACACACGAACAATATTCGTAACCGCCGATCCGTTGCGAACTTACATCCAAAAGCGATTGCTTTCAAAGGCACTTTCGGCCACAACTCGGGGCCCCCCCTGCAAAAAATCGCCCTGCGCCAAAAGTCGTCGCCGTACCCTAGAGACACCTGCCTCACGCCAACACGTCGGGGACCACGGTCCCGTGCACGTCGGTGAGGCGGAAGCGGCGGCCTTGGAACTTGTAGAAGAGCTGCTCGTGGTCGATGCCCAGGAGGTGCATGATCGTCGCCTGGAGATCGTGCACGTGAACCGCGCCTTTCACGTACTCGTGCTTGGTCGGGTTGATCGCGTTGCCGTCGGCGTCGGCCAGGTTGTAGCCATAGGCGTCGGTCTGACCCCAAGTGAAACCCGGCCGCACGCCGCCGCCGGCCATCCACACGGTAAAGCATCGCGGGTGATGGTCGCGGCCATAGTTGTCGGCCGTGAGCTTGCCTTGCGAGTAGCTGGTGCGGCCAAACTCGCCCCCCCAGATGACGAGCGTGTCGTCCAACAGCCCGAGCCGCTTGAGATCGGTGAGCAAGCCGGCGCTTGGCTGGTCGGTCTCCTTGGCCTGAGTGCGAATCGCCCGCGGCAGGTCGCCGTGCTGGTCCCAGCCTTGGTGATAAAGCTGGATGAACCGCACGCCGCGCTCGGCCAAGCGCCGCGCCAGGAGGCAGTTCGCGGCAAACGTGCCGGGCTTGCGTCACGTCGGGCCCGTAGAGATCGAGCACGTGCTGCGGCTCGCGCGAGAAATCGGTGACCTCGGGCACGCTGGTCTGCATGCGATAGGCCATCTCGTATTGTGCAATCCGCGATTCGACCGCCGGGTCGAGCTCGCGCTCGGCCTGAATGCGGTTCATCGCCGCGAGCGTGTCGAGCATCGGCGCGGCGGCCGTCGCGCGACACGCCTTCGGGGTTCGTGAGATAAAACACCGCCTCGCTGCCGCCGGCGAACCGCACGCCTTGATGGCGGCTGTCGAGAAAGCCGTTGCCCCAGAGTCGCGCGTACAGCGGCTGGTCGCCTTTGTTCTTGGTGACGAGCACGACGAACGCCGGCAGGTTCTCGTTCATCGAGCCCAGGCCGTAGCTGACCCACGAGCCGATCGACGGGCGGCCGGCGATTTGCGAGCCGGTCTGAAAGAACGTGATCGCGGGGTCGTGGTTGATGGCCTCGGTGTACATGCTCTTGATGAAGCACAGCTCGTCGGCCAGCGCGGCGGTGTGCGGCATCAGCTCGCTCACCCACGCGCCGCATTTGCCGTGCTGCTGGAACTTGAACGCACTGCCGGCGAGCGGGATCGAGGCCTGGTTGACGCTCATGCCGGTGAGCCGCTGGCCGCCGCGGACGTGGTCGGGCAGTTGTTCGCCGTTCTTTTCGTTCAACAGCGGCTTGTAGTCGAACAGGTCCTGCTGCGCCGGCCCGCCGCTTTGGAAGAGATAGATGATGCGCTTGGCTCGCGGGGCGTGGTGGAGTTTATCGAGGACGCCGGCGAGCGGGTTTTGTGGTGTCGGGGTAGTTGGTGCCGTTTCATCGGCCAAAAGCGACGCCAGGCCGAGACCGCCGAGGCCGAGCGTGGTGGCGCTGGTGAGGAAGTGGCGGCGAGTGAGGGATATCGGCGAACGATGAACGATGAACGATGAACGATGAAGTCCAGAAGGCGGCAAACCCTGAACGTTGAACGCGTTTTGATTCATGGGATCATCTAAGCACAATCGCGGCATCGAGATTGAGTATCGCGCTGGCAACGGCAGTCGCGGCGGCGAGCACGGCCGGATCAAAGTCGCCGTCGGTTTTATGCTCGCCAATGGCAAGGTACTTTTTCGCGCCGTCGGCATCGGCGCGGAAGCGGGCAAGTTGGTCGTCGTAAAGAGGCGAACGAGGAGGTCCAGCTCTTGTTCGCTGGGCGAGCGCGTGCAGACGGTGCGGAACGCGAACACCAGTTGCTCGCGCGGCGTGCCGCCGCCTTCGCGGAGCATGCGCACGCCAGTGCCCGTGCCGCCTCGACCCATTGCGGATCGTTCAACAGCACCAGCGGCTGGATCGGCGTGCTGGTGGTCTGTCGCCGAACTGTGCAGACTTCGCGCGGCGCGGCATCGAGCGCGAGCATGTTCGGCGGCGGCGATGTGCGCCGCCAGAACGTGTACAGCGTGCGGCGGTACAGTGACTCGCCTTTGTCGGGCACGTACTCCGGCAGGAACGCGTTCTGGCCCTTCCACAACCCGGGCGGTTGGTAGGGCTTTACGGGCGGGCCGCCGAGCTTGCGCACGAGCAGTCCGCTGGTTGCCAGTGCCGAGTCGCGAAGCATTTCGGCCGACAGGCGGCGCGCCGGGCCACGGGCCAAGAGCACGTTGTCTGGGTCGCGGTCGCGGAGTTCGCGCGAGGCGGCCGACCGCTGGCGATAGGTTGAAGAAAGCACGATTTGCTTGCAGAGCCGCTGAACGTCCCAACCGGAGGCGACGAAATCGCGGCCAGCCAGTCGAGCAACTCCGGGTGCGAGGGCAAGCGCCCCTTGCGTGCCGAAGTTTTCGGTCGTCGCCACCAGGCCGTGGCCGAAGAACAATTGCCAATACCGGTTCACGGCGACGCGCGCCGTGAGCGGATGGTCGGGATGCGTGAGCCAGCGGGAGAGACCAAGGCGGTTACGCGGAGCGTCGGGCGGGAAGGGGGGCATCACCGCCGGACGTGTTGCGATCCACGTCGCTCGCGCGGCGCGTCGTACTCGCCGCGATGGAAGACGAACGCCGGCCGTGGCTCGGGCATTTCCTCCATCGCCATGATTTCGGAAATCTCGTGTTCGGCCTGGAAACACCTGCAGTCGCGCTTCCTTCAGTTCGTTGCAGCAGCTTGGCGACTTCCGCGTCGGCAGTCGCAAAGTAGTAGTCGCGAAGTCGGTCGGCGTCCTTGTTTGCCATCGCCTCGGCGAGCGACTTGCCATCGTGGACTTGTGCGACTTCGATCGGCGTACAGAGATCGATCGTACAGACGCAGCTCGTCGATCGCTCCGCCCTTGAGGCCGACCGAGCGGAAGCGTTCGCCGAACGTGATCTCGTTCCCGCCGGCTTCCAGGTTCTTGTAGAGCTTGTCGCGGATAGTGTCGGTAGTTGCCCGCACGCCGTTGACGTAGATCGCCATACCGGCGGCTGTGCTGGAGCCGTCGTAGGTGATTGCAACGTTTGTCCATTCGGCGGCGGGGAATCTTGTCCTTGGTGCGGATCGCGATGGCGTTGCCGGGCCAGAAGCGGACGAGCGCAAAGAACAATCGTCCGTCGTCGAACGACAGCTCGGTGCCGTGGAAACCGGTGTCGGTGCCGGCCTGCCGGTGGAGGACGATGCCTTGCTTCATCTCGACGTCGGTGCGGAGCCAGAAGGCGATCGTGTAGGGCTGCATCCGCTCGAGGCTTTGCAACTTCGCGGGAATCGTTGCCGGATCATCTCCGGTGAATTCCAACGCATGCGCGGATTTACCCGGCACGAGTTGGTTCGCCGGCGATGTTTTTCCGAGGGCCGCCGCCGGTGTTGGGAAGGAGATTTCCCTCCGGAATCATCGCATCGAGCGGAAAGTGGGCGATTAGGTTCGGTATTTCCGGCTTTGGATTTCGCTCCAGCCAGGCGCGGAACTCCGCTTCGCGCGATTCACGAAGCTCACGCACTCGATCTTCCAGATCGCGCAGTCGGCGGCGATGCTCGGCCAGCTTCGCTTCCTGCTGCGGGGTTGTCAGCAGAAGCGTCGGCGTGGGTCGGAACTGCGAGTTGTCGTAGGTGCCCCACTCGTCGATGCTGTTGAAAAACGCGCCGAGCGAGTAGTAGTCGCGCTGCGTGAATGGGTCGTACTTGTGATCGTGGCAGCGGGTGCATTCGAGCGTGAGGCCGAGGACGGCGGTGCCGAGCGTGTGCACGCGGTCGGAAACGTATTCCTGGCGGAACTCCTCGGCAATGCTGCCGCCTTCGTTGGTCATGCGGTTGAGGCGCGAGAAGGCGGTGGCGAGACGCTGCTTGCGAGTGGCGTCGGCGAGCAGGTCGCCGGCGATTTGCCAGATGAGGAAGCGGTCGTACGGCAGATTGTCGTTGAAGGCGTCGACGACCCAATCGCGCCACGGCCAGACGTGCATGTCGCCGTCGGCCTGATAGCCGAAGCTATCGGCGTAGCGGGCGGCGTCGAGCCATTCGGTGGCCATTCGCTCGCCAAAGTGCGGCGAGGCGAGCAGGCGATCGACGACTTTTTCGTAGCGCCTGTGGCGAGCCATTCGGCGAGAAAGGCGTCGATCTCGTGAAGCGTTGGCGGGAGGCCTGTGAGATCGAACGAAACGCGGCGGAGCCAGTCTTCCTTTGGCGCCGCTCGCGATGGTTCGACTCCCTCGCGCTCAAGCACCGCGAGAACGAAACGGTCGATCGGATTGGCGGGCCAGGCGCTGTTCTTGACCGCTGGCGGCTCGATCGACCGTGGCAGCGGGAGGAACGCCCAGTGCTGCTTGAATTCGGCGCCTTCCTTGACCCAGCGAGTGAGTAGGCGCGACCTCGTCGTCGGTGAGCTGCAGCTTCGACGCTCGGGGCGGCATTCGCTCGTCGGGATCAGTTGACGTGATGCGGCGAATCAACTCGCTTTCGGTGGGCTTTCCGGGGACGATCACGCCGGCCTCGTCGATGGCGACAGCGCGCACGTCGAGCCGGAGGTCGGCCTTGCGCGTGCCTTTGTCTGGCCCGTGGCAGACTAAGCAACGGTCGGCGAGGATCGGACGGATATGGAAGTTGTAGTCGAGCTTGTCTGGCCGAAAAGGCTCGGGTGATTCAGCAACCGCCGGCGTAGGCTGGTCGAATGTGTAAAGGAACCAGCAGATTACGAGAGACGCGATCGCGAACGCCAAAGGCCGCCAGCAGTTTTGATGATTGAAGGCGGCACTCATTAATTATTTATGCCTTTTGAAGACCACGGCGGCCGTCTTCGACAACGAACGACGCGCGGGTGACCATGGGCGCACCGCGGCGGCTGACATACTTGACGACCTGATAATCGCCGCGCCATTCTTTGGGCGTCACACGGCAAGAGACATAGCCGCGCTCGGCGTTATGGAACTTGACGAACGGGTTTTCCGGCAAGACGTTGAGCGATTTGGGGTTCGCCGTGCCATCGCCGCCCGAGGAGAGCGACGTGCCGACGAATTCGGAAGCAACCACGCGCGAGTCGAGATCGTCGAAGTCGGCAACGAGGTCGTTGGCCCAGTTGGTATGGATGTCGCCGGCGATGACGATCGGGTTTGCGGTTTTTTGCTCGTCGAGGAACTTGAGCAGCCGGCGGCGGGCGATCTCGTAGCCAGGCCACTGGTCCATGGAGTATGTCTCGCCTTCGCCGGCGGTGCGATCGACGCGCGCCATCAGGATTTGTTGGGCGAGCACGTTCCATTTGCCACTAGACGCCGCGAGGCTGTTGAGCAGCCATCGCTCTTGTTCGTCGCCTAGAGCTGTCGCTTTGGGATTGAAGTTGGCGGGGCATGGGGGCTTGTTGCCGTCGCCGCAGGGCTGGTCGGTGCGGTATTGGCGCGTGTCGAGGACGAAGAACTCGGCGAGCCGCCCGAACGGGACGCGGCGGTAGATTTTCATGTCGGGCCCGCGGGGGAGCGAAGCGCGGCGGAGGGGCATGTGCTCGTAGTACGCCTGATAGGCGGCGGCGCGGCGGCGGAGAAAAGCTTCGGGCTTGACGTCTTTCTCTTCGGAGATCGCGCCGGCGCAGTTGTTATCGAACTCGTGATCGTCCCAGGTGACGAGCCAGGGCACGTGGCCGTGCATGGCTTGCAAGGCTGCGTCGGTTTTGTATTGGGCGTGGCGGTTGCGGTAGTCGCCGAGCGAGGCAAGCTCCTTGTCGCCGACGTGCTTGCGGACCTTCTTGTTGGTTTTGTCGGCGGCAATGGCGGGGCCTTCGTAGATGTAATCGCCGAGGTGAATGACCAGGTCGTGGTCTTCGCGGAACATGTGCTCGTAAGCGGTGTAATATCCGTCTTCGTAGTGCTGGCAGGAGGCGAAGGCGAACTGCAGTTTGTCGGGCATCGAATCGGCGGCCGGCGCGTGTGCGCGTGCGACCGCTTGGGGCTGGCCTCGCCGGCGACATTGAATTGATACCAGTACCAGCGGTCGGGTCGCAGGCCCTCGACTTCGACGTGAACGGAGTGGGCCCAGTCGGGTGTGGCGACGGTCGTGCCGCGGCGGACGACGTTTGTCATCGCTTCGTCTTCCGCAACTTGCCAAGCGACTTCGATTGGCTCGGCGGGCATGCCGCCGCCTTCGAGCGGTTTTGGCGCGAGCGCGTCCAAAGCACGAACCCATCCGGGGCGGGATCGCCGGAAGCGACGCCAAGCTGGAAGGGGTAGGCGGGGAGCTTGATGCTTCTGCTTGATGGCCCCTGAGGCGCGCGACGACCAGATGGTGGCGGCGGCGAGCGACGCTGTCGTGGTCAAAAACGAGCGGCGGGACACTTGCGCGAACGGACTGGCTGGATAGAGAGGTAGGTGCACGAGTTCTCGTTGGCAGGACGTATTGGGGAGGCGATTTACTGCCGGCGGCTTTTTAGGAAGGCCAGTAAGTCGGCGAGTTCTTGCTCGCTGAGCTGCTTATCGAGGCCGGCGGGCATGACCGAGACCGTGCTGGGATGGATGGATTCGATGTCGCTGCGCGGGATGCGGAGCTCCTGATTGGGACCGGTGGCCAGCAGGACCTCACCGCTGGAATCGCTGCGGATGACGCCATTATGACTACGGCCGTCGTTTAAGACGACCGAGACCGATTCGTAGCTGCGAACGAGGCTGGCGCTAGGGAAGAGGATCGCCTCCAGGAGGTCGCGGTCGGAACGGACCTTGCCGATCGAGGAGAGATCCGGCCCGACTCGGCCGCCGACATAGCCGATGGCGTGGCAAGCGTTGCAAGCGGCCTTGGTGCTGTGAAAGACGGCCTGGCCGCGGCGGATGTCGCCGCTGGCGAGTTGTGGGAGGAGACGATCCAACTCGGCGCGTGCGCAGCGGCGTCCTGGTGCAGTTCGGCTAAAAGTTTTTCGACGGCTTCCTTGAGCGTCGCACTGAGGGACGCGAACGCGGGGCGGATGAGGTCGGGCCGGAACGATTGCCGGGCCGGGTTTTGCGAGAGCGCATCGAGGAGTGCTTGGCCGACGTCGTCGGTGTTGTTTTGTCCGAAGAGCGGCAACAGGCGATCGAGTTCGATGGGGCCGGCGTGTGCGATGACCTTCGTCAGCGCGAGCAGTTGATCGGTCGCGAGCTTTGCGCGGGCTAGCGCTTCGGTGGCAAGAACCTTTTCGTCGGTCTTACCGTCGGCGTCTGTGAGTGCGGCGACGAGGACGTCGAATTGCTGCGGCGCGAGCATGTGGTTCTTGCCCGGTAGCGAGGCTAGCGCGAGCACGCGGGTTTGGCGTGAAAGAGATTCATTGGCGGCCAAGGCGGCGAGGTGCTCAGTTAGCCGGCCGGCTTTTGAGGCGGGGATGTTCAATGCTCGGACGGCGGCGAGCGCGTCGGCGATGAGCGGATTTGACGGCGAGGCGGTGACGATCGTGAGAGCCTGAATCCAGGATTCGGGCACGTTTCGCAGCCGAGCCCCAGACATGGCGGCGAGCGCCGCTGCGCGCGCGGGTGGCGACGCCTCCCCGTCGCTTGCCAATACGGCTAGCATCTGCTGAATGCCACCGGAGTTCGCCAATTTAGCGGTACGAGCCGCGGCCGTTTTTCGCCGATCGTCGGATAGATCACTCGTAAGTTGAGTGCGCAATAAATCGGCCACAGAGTCGCCCGATTCAGAGCGCCGCCCGATGATCCACCAGGCGGCATCGCGAAGCGGGCCGTCGTCTGATTCAAGCTGCCCGATCACGTGCGCGGCTTTGAGTCGGGGGCTTTTAAGCTGATCGAGCGCAATAAGAGCGGCGCGGCGGACGTGCGGGCTATCGCTGCCAACCGCTTTGACGAGGCGGTTTCGTCGGCGATCTCGATCAGAGCGTACGTCAATGAATGCTCAAGGGCGCGATCCGATGGCGAGGCGAGCGCATCGAGGAGCGGGCCGACGGCTGCGGTATCGCCACAGCGGCCGAGCGCCTCGGCGGCGGCGCGGCGGACGTGCGGCAGATCGTGTTTGAGTTGCTCGATCAGAATCGAAACTGCAGCGCGGTCACGCCACAGGCCGGCCGAATGGGCGGCAGCCTGGCGCACCGAATCGTGGCCATCGTTGAGAGCTAGCGCACGGCCGCACGCGCGGTAGTGGAATCAATCCTCGTAACTGTCCAGACGGCATTGAGCCGAGCAACGCGAGAGCGCGAGTCGAGCGAGAACACTTTCCAAAGGTGCTGTACTCCCCCGCTCGGCGAGGATGTCCAATGCACGGGCTCGAATTGCTGGTCGGCCGGTCTCAAGTAAATTCGCCAAGGTGCGCGGGGCGAGCTTCGTCAAGTCGATCTTCGTCCCGCGCGGGTCGTCGATAGGTTTGGCGTCAATGCGCCGGACGCGATAGATCGCCCCCAGCACGTCGGGCTTGTCTAGCTGCGACGTGGGGCAACAGAGCTTGTACCAGCCGCCGGTATCGACGACGAGCAGGCTGCCGTCGGCGTCTTCGAGCACGTCGGTGGGATGGAAGTCGAGGCTGTCGCTTGTCAAAAAGTCCTCATCGCGCGACGTGGAACGTAGCGCCGTCAGGCACCAGCACATGCCGCGTGATCTTGTGAAGGTTGAAGCAAGCGGTGAAGACGTTGTTTTGATACTCTGCCGCCGAACTCGGCTGATTCATACAGCGCAAGCCCGGCCGGCGCGGCGGGGCCTAAGTGTGACAGGACCGGCATGAGCTCTGGGCTGGTCCAAACGTGCTCATGGACTGGGTCGTGATCCTTGCCGTACACACCGCCATAAATCGCGTGGATCAATCCATCGCGCTGTCCGCCGCCGGGATGTTGGAAGAACGTGCAGCTCATGAGCCGCTCGCCGCCGGGAGTAAAGACGACATCCACGGGATTGTCCATGCCGCCGGTCATCACGCTTTCGATGCCAGAGCCGTCGGGGCGAGCGCGAAAGATGTGACTTGCGCGAGTGACCAATGGCGGCTTGCCGGGTCGCTCGTAGATCTGCTTATCGAATGCACCTTTGCACCAATAGAACCATCCATCGCGCCCCAGGTAGGGACCGTGAAGGTCATTGGCGCAGCCGGTGAGCGTCTTGCCGTCGAACCACACGGCGCTCGTCGGCGACTCCGTCGGCGTTGGTGTCAGTGAGCTTCCAAATGATCGGCGGCGCGGAGACGTACAACGAGCCGCGGTACCACATGGTTCCCTCGGGAAACATCATGCTGTCGGCGAACACCGTGCTTTTGTCGAAGCGGCCGTCGCCGTCGGTGTCTTCAAGGCGGACGATGCGGTGTGGCTTCTTCTCAAGCTGAATATTGACCGGCTCGTTGGAGCCGGAGGAATCGGCGACGTAGAGGCGGCCAAGTTCGTCGAAGTCCGCAACGATCGGCCGATCGGCCAGCGGCGGACCCGCAACCTGTTCAACGGTGAAGCCGGCGGGCAGGGTGAAAGTCTGGCCGTTCAATTGCACGGTATGACGATCTACGCCGAGCGGCTGTTCCGCCTTCACCGGCAGGCCGACAATACAGACCGGCAGGGTTGCGGCAATGAACCAACCCAGGTTGCTCGTGCGGAATCGCATACGCGGCTGGATGTTGGGCTATGATGGCGGGAAATGTCGGCGCGGTGTCGTGTGCTTCGCTTGATTGTAGTAAGTGAAGAGTTGCGGCGAAACGAGAATACGCCAGAACCCCTGCATTTGGGAGGACTGTAGTGCTTCGCTTCGTATTGGTGCTGCTCCTATTGGCGTCGCTTGTCGCCTGTCGCAAACGGAGCCGACGAGCCAATCCGGCAACATCCGCAGAACGGGCACTACTTTCTGTTCCGCGGCAAGCCAACGGTGCTGATCACCTCGGGCGAGCATTACGGCGCGGTGATGAACCTGGACTTTGACTACATCAAGTATCTCGATGTTCTCAAGTCGCACGGCTTCAACCTGAGCCGGACGTTTTCGGGCGCGTACCGCGAGGCGCCAGGCTCATTTAATATCACCGGTAACACACTGGCGCCGGCTCGCGGGAAGTTCATATGTCCCTGGGCGCGAAGCTCAGTAAGCCGGCGCTTCCAATGGTGAAAACAAGTTCGACCTGGCGAATTGGGATGTGGCGTACCTTGAGCGGCTGAAGGATTTCGTGCGCGAGGCTGGCAAGCGCGGCATCGTCGTTGAGCTGGTCATGTTCTGCACGATGTATGACGACAAGGTGTGGGAGGCAAGTCCGATGAATGCCCGAAATAACGTCAATGGCGTTGGCGAAGTGGAGCGACACGAGGTGTATGGCGGAAAAAATCAGAAGCTGTTGGCGGTGCAGGAAGCTGTCACCGCGAAACTGGTCGAGGAGCTGAACGAGTTTGACAACGTTTACTTCGAAGTTTGCAACGAACCCTATGAACGCGGGCGGACTGACACCCGAGTGGAACGACCGGATCGTGGCGGCGATCCAGAAGGCGGAGTCAAGGCTGCCGAACCAACATTTGATTGCGCAAGGGTTTCCCCCAAGCGAAAGAGCGATCGCCGACTTGAACGGCGCAGTGTCCGTGCTCAATTTTCACGCGGCGCATCCGGAGTCGGTGCTACTGAATTACTCACTGGACAAGGTCATCGCGTTTGACGAGACCGGCGGTTCGGACACCAGCGATCGAAAGTATCGCACCGAAGGCTGGGACTTCATCATCGCCGGCGGCGGAGTGTACGACCATCTGGACTTTTCTTTACGCCGGACCACGAAGACGGACTGGCAGTGCCTCTTCCGGACGGCACGCCCGGCGGCGGCGGACCGGAAGTGCGCAAACATCTTGCCCTGCTCAAGCAATTCATCGAGGGTGTTTGATTTCCTCCGGATGACGCCGAGTGATGCAGTGATTCAACGCAGCACGATTCGTCCGGCAGAGGATCAGCAACGGTCACGCAAAAACCAACCGTCGCGGGTTTTAGCCGAGGTGGGCAAGGCATATGCAATCTACGTGAATGGCGGGACTCAGGCGGAGTTGATGTTGGACCTGCCGGCGGAACCTATACCGCTGAGTGGGTAAACACCAAACATGGACGGGTTGAGAAGCATGAGAGCTTTCAACACACCGCGGACACAAATCGCTCAGCTCGCCAGAGTATGTGGAAGACATCGCATTGCGATTGAGAAGCTGTTCAATGATCACCGTGGTTAGCAGCCGCAACGGGCAAATCAAGAATGTCTTGCGAATTGGATTAGCGCAAGGGGTAGGCTTATACACACGCTGCCGAAGTCTAGGACTAATAAATTGCCTGCACCGTAGGAGCCGGGCTGATGGGATCATCAGCGCCGCTTCATAGTGCCAGGGCACGTTTCCAGGCGCACCGCACTCCAATTCGGTGCATTGAGCTTGTTTTGGAACCGCTGGCTGAGCGCTGAATCCAGCGGTACTACCGCGTCGAACGGCAAGGCCAAATCGGTCATTCTGATCTTCAACTGCGGCGCGCCCAGCCATATCGATCTGTGGGACATGAAACCGGACGCTCCCGATACGGTCCGCGGGATGTTCAATCCGATCGCCACCAACGTTCGCCGGCATCCAGATTTCCGAATTGCTCCCTCGCCTAGCGAATCAGGCGGACAAGCTGGCGATCGTTCGCACGGTGCATCACAGCCACGGGCAACATAACTCGGGGATGTACTGGTCGATCGTCGGCCACCCGTATCGGATCGACAATACGTTGATCAATCCGAGCCGCACCGACCTGCCGAGCTTTGGCACGCTGGTTGGCTGGCTCGCTCATCGCGACGGCTATACCGGCGCCGTGCCGCCGTACGTGATCACGCCCGCGCCGCACTGCGACAGTCTTCAATACATCACGCCCGGCCAGTTCGGCGGGTGCCTTGGAGCAAAGCACGATCCGTTCGTTGTGAAAGGCGATCCCAATGCGGAGAGTTTTCGCATTCCGGATCTGTCGATGGCGTCCGGCATCACCGCGGAGCGGCTCACTGGGCGGCAACATTTACTGGCGCAGTTAAACGACAAACGCAGCCACCTGCCGGCGCAAGCCCATGCGCGAGTATGAAGTGAACCAGGCGAAAGCGTTGGCGCTCGTGACTTCGGGAGATATGAGCCGCGCGTTTGATCTCTCAAAAGAACCGGCGAAGGTTCGCGAGCGCTATGGTCGGCACAGTTGGGGCCAGTCGCACCTCTTGGCGCGGCGGTTGGTCGAGTCGGGAGTGAAATTCGTCACCACCGTCAACGGCCCGAGCATCATCTGGGACACGCACAAAGATAACTTCAATCTGCACAAGAAGAAGTTAGTTCCGCCGATGGAACAGGCCTACGCCGCGCTGCTCGAGGATCTGAGCGAGCGAGGCCTGCTGGATAGCACGCTGGTCGTTTGGATGGGAGACTTTGGTCGAACGCCGATCATCAACAAAGATGCGGGGCGCGATCACTGGCCGCAGTGTTATTCGGTGGTATTGGCCGGCGGTGGAATCCGCGGCGGCCAGGTGGTCGGCGAATCGGACCGCACGGCGGCGTATCCCAAAATCGCGCCCGGTCACGCCGGCGGACATCCACGCGACGGTGTTTAAGGCGCTGGGATATGACTCGCATGCGATCACCTATCAGACTGCCGATGGCCGGCCGATGCCGGTTTCGGATGGGCACGCGATTGACGAGCTGCTCTAAGCTTTCACCCACCGAGTGAATCGAATGCGAAGTCGTGCTGTCTGGTTGTTATCATGCCGTTGTTGTCTGTCTGTGCGCGGTGTGCGCAATCGCCGGCGGCGAACCCACGCTTGTCTCGGTGCGGAAGATCTGGGACCGCGGGGAGCACAATGCGTTTACCGACCTCGTGCGATACAAAGATCATTGGTACTGTGTTTTCCGCGAAGGGAAGGACCATGTGTCGCCCGACGGAGCGGTGCGAATTCTTGCGTCCGACGACGGCGAGGATTGGGAATCGGCGGCATTAATATCGATTGCGGCCGCCGACCTGCGCGATCCGAAGGTTACCATTGCGCCTGGCGAAAAGCTGATGCTATCGGCCGACCGAGTGACGCAGGACAAGGAAGGCACGCAGCACCAGACATTGGTATGGCAATCGACGGATGGAAGACGATGGGGCGACGCAGTTGAAATTGGTGAGCCGAACTTCTGGCTATGGCGCATTACCTGGCACGAGGACAACGCTACGGGATCGGCTACGGCACTCGCGAAAGACAACCAGTTTGTGCGGCTCTACAGCAGTCGTGACGGTCGGAAGTTTGAGACTTTAATGCCCTCGTTGCATAGCGACGGCTATCCGAATGAGTCATCGCTCGTGTTTTTGGACGACGACACGTGCTATTGTCTGCTTCGTCGGGACGGCCAGCCCAATACTGGATTGCTTGGCATCTCGAAACCGCCCTACACCGATTGGCAATGGAAAGACCTCGGACAGCGAATCGGCGGGCCGCACATGATCCGCTTGCCCGATGGGCGGATCGTCGCCACCGTGCGATTGATCGAGGGCGGCATTCGCACCAGTTTGTGCTGGCTTGACCCCGACAAAGGCATTCTCGCTGAATTCCTCAAGCTGCCTTCGGGCGGTGACACCAGCTACGCCGGCCTGGTTTGGCACGACGAACTGCTGTGGGTCAGCTACTACTCGTCGCACGAAGGCAAGACGAGTATCTATCTCGCCAAAGTGCGCTGCGACTAATTGGTAAGAGCGTTTCTATAGTTCGTTAATGATGCGATCGGCCATCTGGCAGGTTGTGAGTCGGCCGCCTAAGTCGGGCGTACGGTGCGCCGGATCGGCGAGAGCGGCATCGACCGCGCGGCGAATCCGTTGTGCACCCAATGTCAGCGTCGGACGATCAAGCCACTCGAGCATCAGCGCAGCCGAAAGGATCGCGGCGATCGGATTGGCAATGCCTTTTCCCGCAATGTCGGGCGCGGTTCCGTGCGACGGTTGAAACACCGCGTGAGAATCGCCAATGTCGGCCGAAGGGGCCATGCCCATGCCGCCCACGAGGCCCGCGGCCAGGTCGCTCAAGATGTCGCCGTACATGTTCTCCGTGACTACACAATCGAACCGACGGGGGTCCTTGACGAGATGGAGTGCGGCCGCGTCCACATAGACCGCATCCGGTTCGACTTCCGGGAACTCCTTTGCCACCTCGAAGAAAATCTTGCGGAAGAACACCATCGACGGCAAAACGTTGGCCTTATCCACCAGCGTGACTCTCTTTCGGCGCTTGCGTGCCTCACGAAATGCTGCGCGGCAGATGCGCTCTGCCCCGCGGCGCGAGATCAGCAGCACATCGCGAACCTCATCGGCCACCGTGTCGTCGCTGCGACAGACGCGACGAGAAGAGGCCCTCGCAGTTCTCGCGCACGATCAAGAGATCGATGTCGCCGGCATTGTAGTTCTTTAACGGCGAGTCGTCCGCGTGATAAAGCCGGATCGGCCGCAATCCGCAATACAGGTCCAGCCGCTCGCGCAAATCGATTTGGGGCGTCATTTCTTTGCCATCCGGCCAGCGCACGTTTGGCAACCCCATGGCGCCTAGCAATACGGCGTCGGCCTGCTGACATGCCTCGAAAGCGGCGGCCGGCAGCGGATCGCCGGATGCGCAGATACTCGGCCGCACCAACGGCGTGTTCCGTGAAGGCGAAGCGAGTGTTGTCAAGCACGGCTCGATGGCGCGCAACACTTCGATGGCGGCGGCGGTGACATCCGCACCTATACCGTCACCCGGTAAGACCGCGATGTTAATGAGCGTTTTGGATTGGTACACGCAGAGTGTGGTGAAGGAGGAAGCCTGTCAACAGAGTGATCAACGCTTATTTGCCGCCGACGCCTCTTGAATCCCTCGCCTGAGAAACTTCAAATCTCGCTCAGCGGCAGCCAGGCTTCGCTCAAATCGCGCGGCCTTTGTCTCGCCGCCCGGGTCGTACTCGATGTGCAGCGAGATTGGCCCTTCAAAGCGCACGCGCACCAATTGGGCAAAGAAATCGTTCCACCGCACCATCCCCTCGCCCAACGGCACCCACCGCGTTCGCCATTGGCCGTCGTGCTTCTCCCATACGAAGTCTTTAATTGCAACCATCGCCAGCCGCGGCGCGATCCGCAAGAAATTAAGCTTCCAGGCGTGATTGCCCCCTTCGATCGTGGCCTGCGCCGGGTCGAAGTAAAACCCGATCGAACGCGGGTCGAGACCTTCCAGCAGCTCCCACGAATCCCAAAGCGCGCCGCCGATGTACGGACCGGCGTGGTTGTGAAAGCTGGCGATCATGCCCGCCTGGTGGCCAATCTTGATCAATCCTTCAAGATCCACTTGCGTGGCCTTGAGTGCCGATTGCCAGTGGGTCACGTCGTCGTATTGATAGTAGCCGAGCTTGTAATAGCGAATGCCGACCTTGCCGGCGGTGGCGAGCGTTGTCTCGGCAGTGGGATCTTTGGCGGACGTTAGGCCGGTCGTGATCATAGGGACCGTGAGTCCCGCGGCGCGAAACGCCGCGACGACCTTGGGCAAATCCTCCGCAACTCTTTCTGGCGTCACCAATCCGCCCGGCCGCACTGTCAGGTCCGGGCCCGTCACACCGAGTTGCTTGAACATGGCGGCGACTTCGCTAAAACTGTAACCGAAGTCGTCGAGGTGGTCCGTGAACAAACAAATGCGGTCGGCCAATGGAACCGAAGGAGTTTCGGCCGCTTCTGTCGATCGACCCACGCTTCCAAGCGTCGCTAGCGCGGCGAGACCTGTCGTGCAAACAAACTGTCGTCGATCCATGGAACTGCTCGTTGTGTACGAGGGAGTGCGACCCAGTCCGTCTCCGACAAGATAGTCCCACTTCGAACCGTCGGAGTCAAACCTAAGGTCGCAGCCACTCGTCGCGGTGTGAGGCGACGAACTCGTCATCGTTTAGATGTGGATATGCGCGGTATACGCGGTCGATTTCATCCGCCTGTCCCGGGCCGAGCGTTTCCGAGGGATCCAAGCACCATGTACCCGGCAATAGTCCCTGGCGGCGAAGCACTTCGTGCACGCCGGCAATGCAACCAGTGAACCCATTGGCGGCGTCAAAGATCGCAGAGTTGCAGTCGGTGATTTCGGCAGCTTCACGCAACAGGCTTTGCGGAACGGCCGCGTCGTTGTCACGAACTCGTTGACAGCTCGCGAGCAGATCCGCAGCCTTGCTGGTCCAGACCGCCCATTGACCTAGTAACCCGCCGACAATTCGGACCTCCTGGCCTTTCTCGCCAACGGCAAGGCGGGCAAATGGGATCGGCGTCACCAGATCGAGCACGATATTGTCGTCATTGCCGGTGTAGAGCGCGACGTCCTTGCGGCCCGAGTCGGCAACGGCGCGGACGACGTCGAGAGTCTGATAGCGATTGAACGGCGCAATCTTGATCGCCGCGACGTTCTCGATCTCCAAGAACCGCCGCCAGAATGTATACGGCAAAATCCGGCCGCCGACGGCCGGC
This sequence comes from Pirellulales bacterium, assembly GCA_963829655.1. Taxonomy (GTDB): domain Bacteria; phylum Planctomycetota; class Planctomycetia; order Pirellulales; family JALHPA01; genus JBBDYH01. Next base: position 20,232 of record CAWHJG010000002.1, on the reverse strand, counting down.
TGCAAATAAAATCCAAGCAGCGGCATGATTTCGGCCACAGTGCGGCAGTGATCGATCAATTGCCGTTCGTCGGCGTCCTTAAGTGCCGCAAGGCTAAGTAGTGCGACATGAAAGCCGAGCCGGCGGATCAACTCCGCCTCACTCACCGCTTGTGGCGTTTGTCCACAAACGCCGGCCACGCGCACCAGCGGCCGCGCGCTTCGTTTCAGTTCCTCGACTGCCAGTGAAAGCACCGGCTCGAACAGCCCTACCTTGGGATCGCGAATCGCAAACTGCGTCGTATGCACAGCAACGGCCAGCCCGCCCGCGCCGGCGGCAATGTAATAACGGCACAGCGCCCGCTGCCGCCGCTCGTCGAGCGTGCGCCGCTCGGTCAACGCCAGCGGGCAGGCTGGAATGACAACACCGCGATTGAGTAGTTGGCGAATTGACGTTTCCATACTGCTTACGCGCATGCAGAGTGCTAAAAGTCACCAGCTCGATTCTCAAAGTGCGTCGGCTTCCCCAGGTCCGCTCCGCCGCGCCGCACCCAGTCCGCGATCCACTTGATCATTTGATTGGGACCGATGCGCGGCCGCCCGAACAACTGCTGAGCTGCCACGGAGTTGCTTAAGAGCGCTTTCCTGCGCTTCGCTGCCTCGCAGCACAACAGGCTTGTCGAGCAGCCGCCCAAATTCCTCGGCGACCTGGCGTACGCTAAGAACTTCCGGTCCTGCAATGTTGAGCACGCGCGGCGGACTGCTGACGTGATCGAACGCAGCCAACGCCATCGCGTTGGCGTCGCCCTGCCAGATTGCGTTGAAATGTCCCATTGTCAGATCGATCGGCTCGCCGTTCGAAACCGATCGCGCCAAATCCACCAACACCCCGTATCGCAACTCATTCGCATAGTTGAGGCGCAAGATCACCGTGGGCGTGCCTTGCACGCGGCTGAAATGCTCGAACGTCCGCTCGCGGCCCATGGCGGTCATCGCGTACTCGCCCGCCGGTTGGAGCGGATCACTCTCAGTGGAGCCGCCGCGCGACACTGGCGAAAGGCCGTAAACATTGCCGGTCGAAAAGGCCATGATCCGGCTGTGCGCGAATCTTCGGCAGACCATCGCGGGCACATGCACGTTCATCATCCACGTCAGCGACCCGTTCCCGGTCGCGCCAAACTTCATACCGGCCATGAAGATCACGTTTGGAACATCCGGCAATCGGTCGAGCTCGCCTTGATTCGCCAGATCGCAGTGGATTGTTTCCACGCCGTGGCCGTTTAGCTGCTGTTCCAAACCAGGCGATGAAAAGCGCGAGACACCGATCACGCGCCGCCGCACTCCCGCCTGGTCGCTGGCTCGCTTTGCCATCGCGCAAGCGTGGGCCCCATCTTGCCGCCAACGCCCAGCAGCAGCACATCTCCGTCGAGTCGCGCCATCGCTTGGATAGCCGCATCGCTTGGCTCGCTGAGCAGGTCTTCAAGCTGTTCGACGCTTTCGACGCGAGTTAGAGAGAAGGTCATGCGTCGTAATAGAAAATCAAAGGGCGGCGGAACAGCCTATCCTAACTCCGGACCTGAGCTGGCCCATAACCGTGCACGGTCGTCGTCGATCAGCACTCCGCGGCACATTCGCGTCAGCGTCCGCTGCACGACGAGCCCCACGGACTCGGCAAAGTGCACGGCGGCATCGTTGGAACAAGGCACGTCCAGAAATACTCGCTTTCCCACGAGCCGCCGACAGGCATCGGCCAAGAGCCACTTTCCTGCATCGGCCGCGGCGATACAAGGACCGATCTGAATCGCATCGCTACCGGTCCGGAGCATGGCATACCCATCGATCCGGCCATCTCGCACGACAACCCGCACTTCGTCCGGCCGCGTCCCAAATAGGCGAAGCATGAACTTGCGGCGATCCGTGCGGGTTACGTCACGATCGAGCGCCATGATCGACTCGCAGTCGTCTTGTTTTGCGGTCCGCACATGTCGCGGTTCCGATAACGGGCTGGCGTCGGTCAAACGGCCATCGTAGCGAGTCAGCGCATACTGCGGGACGAAGCCCAGTTTCTCGTAGAGCGGCTGTCCCAGCGGTGTCGCATCCAGCCGCACACTATTCGCACTTGATCGATCAACAAACGCAAGTGCGTGCTGCATCAACGCGGTTCCGATCCCCCGTCCGCGAAACTCCGCATCGACTAGGACCATTGCAATCCAGGCCACTGAACCGAATATGCAACCGACGGCGGTACCAACCGCGACACCATTGAACTCCGCCACAAAACACCCGTCAGGCTGCATATCCAAAAACCGGCGCCAATCGGTTTCCGTCTGGTTCCATCCCGCTTGCGATTTCAGCCGCATCCCCAACCCAAGGTCAGCGGCAGTCATTTCGCGAATGCGGATCACGGCGGCGATCACTCCGGAATCGACAATCGGTCCTGTGCTCCAGCCGCCGAGTATGCGGCAACGGCTTGCGCGAACCGACTTCGCTCGACGCCGAGCACCGTGAGCGACCGCGGCGCCAGCATTCCCAACGCATCCGGCACATCGCAAACGCGAAGTATGTTGAGAAACTGCGGCGCGTTTGCATCCATGTGTGAGGCCGGCGGCGAAACGAGAGTCACACTGCCGATCTCCCTATGCAACAGGGCAGCGTAAGCGCCGATCACGCCGGCTGCGCCCTCACCCGCAACATGAATCTGCCTGCGTTCGTTCGCTGCTTGCGCCGATGAGCCGGCCGCAATATACTTCGACGCGGCGATCACGTCCCAAACACGTCCTGTATCCACCGTCCGTCCCAGCAGTACGTGCGAGCGTTCCACATAGTTGGGCGGATTCTTCTTTGTCCATTGAGTTCCTCCCACTCCGCGCAGCTCGCAGTACACAACCGCCTGATCGGCCGTCGCCAGCTTCTTGACCCACGCGGGTGATGTGCCCGCGTTTTTCTCGTCTAGCACCACCAGCAGGATGCTCTTGGCATCGCCGCGCGCACGGGCCGTCTTCCGAGTATCGTAAGCGAAACTCGATACCATCCTCCGATGCGAGCCGCTCCATCAACCGGTCCGAGCCATCGAGCCGTTTGGCGGCGGGGACTGTTTCGGGAAAATACCCAAAGCTCACGCGTCTCAGCTCGGCCAGCAATGGCTTCTTCCACTCCTCGAACTTGCCTGCTTCCGGCGAACGGACCTTTGCCATTGGCACGAATATCTCGTCGATTGTCGTGTTGAGTTGGCCGGCGGGCAGGTCGGCGTCGGTCGGGAACACGCGCAACTTCTCGGGCGTTATTGGATTGGTTCCCGCATCGCGTCCTTCACTCACGACATCGATTTCACTGTCATTGATCTCTTGCGAGTCACCCTTGAGATGAGCATTTATGAATCGATACACACCCTGGCGGAGGTCTTTGCGATACGCATGCCCGCCGACGCTGACCAGAGTGTCAAACCGATCGCTCGTGGCATATTGGCTATAGAGGCGCTCCATTCGGTTGCTGATGCGCTCGTTGGCATCCATTGGAAAAATCGGATCGGCGTCGCTGTTGGCAAAAAGCGTCGGCCGCGGCGCGACAAGTCCCGCGATCCGCGTCCACGGCCAGCGAAAAGTGTTGTAGAGGAACATGCAGTCGCAGTGACCGTTGATGACTCGATTCGGAATGTACGACTCCAGATCGGCCATTCCGCTAACGGGCACGGCGACTTTCACGCGCTCGTCTGCCGCCGCGATCCAAAACGTCGCCGCTCCGCCGCCGCTGATGCCGGTGACCGCGATTCGTTCGGGATCGACGTCCTCGCGACTCACCAAATAATCGATGCCGCGCACGCCGTTCCACGCCTCCACTCCAGCCGGCGTGTAGCCACGCGAGTGCCACCACCATTTTCCTAGGTTGTAAGTACCATGGTGAATTGCCGCGATTTCGCCCAGTTGCAGCGTATCGATCACCAGGCAAACATAGCCATGCCGGGCGAACCAGATCCCGTGTGATTGAAACGCCACCTTGTTGCCGTTGCGGCCGCGCCCAGAGTGCCCACAGACATAGAGTACGGCCGGCAGCTTCTCGCCCTCCTTCACGCGCGCAGGTCGATACAGGTTTCCAGTCACGTACAGCTTTGACCTACTCTGATAATGGAGCATGTCCACGACGTACCCGTCGCCCTGGTGCGTGCCGGTGACAGTGGCATTCAGCGGCGTCTTTTCCGGGCGCGGCGACAGCCCGAGCATGTAGTAGTACTCCTCCAGATACTGCGCGCCTTGGCCTGCCATCCGTCTAGCGACTTGATGTCATCGGCAAAGGGCGCGGAGACCTTATCGGTCTCCTGTCGCAGATAGTTCTGGATCATCCGGTCGCCGGGCGCGCCGCTATCGGGCTCGCCGTACGGCTGCGCAACGGCGATATGGGCCGGCGGCGCTCCAACAAACACACAGATCGCGAAAAGAAAGCGCCGGATAGTCATTTCAGAACCCCCAAGCGGCCAAGTTGCACGGCCACCATTCTGAGGACCGGGAAGGCCTGTGTCCAACAATTAGCTGCCGCGCCACCAGTCTCCAGAAAACCCCAAAAGCAACTGGCAAACTCTTTCTTCCGGCGCTGCGGAAGGCCACAATGCGGGGCAGTTCCCTCGTCCAATCCCCGGTCGCAAGGTGTTTTATGAATCGCCCTCTCGCACTGATCTTCGTGGCCGCTTCCATTTGCATTCTGGCAATCGAGACGCGTGCCGACGACAAGGCCGAAGTCAACGCCGTCCTCGACAAGGCCATCAAGGCTCTCGGCGGCGAGGAAAAGCTCGCCAAGGCCAAGGTAAATTCCTGGAAGGCTATTAGCAAAATGCGCTTCGGCGAGAATGAAAGGGTCATGGCGCTCGAGGTAACCATGCAAGGGATCGATCACTCGCGCCGCGTGTTTGAATCGGAATTCAACGGCAACCCGTTCCGCGGTGTCGTCGTGCTCGCGGGTGACAAAGGTGCGCGAAAGTTCGGCGACAACCAGAACGAGATGGACTCAAACGCAGTCGCCAACGAAAAGCGTGCTACTTATCTGACCGTCGTTCCGCTCACGGTCCTTCCGCTAAAGACCAAGGAGTTTAAGGTCGAGCTGGCCGGTGAAGAAAAGATTGCCGACAAACCAGCCGTCGGCGTGAAAGCAACCGGACCCGACGGGAAAGACTTTACGCTGCACTTCGACAAGGAAACGGGTCTGCCGGTCCGACAAGTCGCCAAGGTCGCCGACTTCCGCGGCGACGAATACACGCAAGAGACGACGTTCAGTGAATTCAAGGAGATGGGCGGCATCAAGAAGGCAACGAAGATCGTCTCGAAGCGGGACGGCGACCCGTTCCAGGAGTTGCAAATCACCGAGTTCAAAGTGCTCGACCGTGCCGAGCCGGCGACATTTACGAACGTGGACTGACGGAACGGTTTTTGTTTCGCTCATTGAGCGACATTTCGCGCTGGGAAAGTCGATGACGAAGCGGATCATCACACGACCCGACGGCTTGGATCTGGATTCTCCCGGCCGGCGCGACTATTGGGTTGCGCTGGAGCACGATTCGATCTGGGGCGACCAATTAATGCCGCTTACGGTGATGGTCGGCCCGAAGTCACAGACCGGGCGCGGCCTCGTCGCCTTCGGCTCCAATCACGGCAACGAGTACGAAGGCCCGATCGCGATCAAGCGGCTCCTCTCGGAAATCAATCCGGCTGATGTGCTCGGGCGAATCATCCTGATACCCGTCCTCAACATGGCGGCCTTTCACGCGGGGACGCGTGAAAGCACCGCCGACGATGGGGTGAATTTGAATCGAGCTTTCGTCGAAGGCGCGGGCAAGACTCCGGCGCTCGCCGGCATCACGCACCGCATCGCCGCGTTCGTTCGCGACTTTATCTTTCCCCGCGTGCATGTCGTCCTGGACCTGCACTCCGGCGGAGATGTGGCTCGCTTCGCTCTCTGTGCGAACTTTCACCCGCTCGACGATGCCCAGCAGACAAAGACTATAGAAGACACCGCTCGCTGGTTCGGCGTGCCGCTGTTGATGATCTATCAAAACCAGACGCCGGGTCTGCTGGTGAGCGAGGCCGAGCGGCTGGGAAAAATCGCCGTCGGAACCGAGCTCGGCTGGGGACGTGCGGTCAACCCGGATGGTGTGCGTTACGGACGGCAGGGGGTTCTGGCCGCGGCAATTCATCAGGGTCAGTTGCGCGGCGAGATCGAGCCGATCGGTCACCATCGCGCAGGCACTCAGCGCATAGCGGCGATGGTGGACCGCGAATGTTTCACCGTGGCGCCGTTTGCGGGTCATTACGAGTCGCTGCTCGACTGCGGACGCGAGGTTGCGGCCGGTGACGTGGTCGGCTATTTGCACGACTTCGACCACATCGACATGCCACCTTGGCCAGCTACGGCCGGCGTCGATGGAATTATCATTGCGCAAGCCTGGGCCGCCCCGGTGATGCGCGGGCAGCATATCGTCGTGGTTGGCAGGAACGTAACCTGAATTTGAATGGATCGATTGAATGGCAGTCTCAATCGAATCCTCGCCAGCACAACGACCCACGAAGATCCGCTACTGGGTGCTGAGCGGCTTCTGTGCGGCCGCCGCAATCGCCTACATTCAGCGTTATTCGATCAACCTGTTTGCGCCGTCGATCCAGGACGATCTGTCGCTCGACAAAGACCAGATGGGCAGCGTCATGTCCGGCTTCTTCGCCGGATACGCGTTGATGCAGATTCCGGCGGCCTGGTTGGGCGATCGCTGGGGAAGCCGCCACGCGCTGGCGCTTTATGCCGTGACCTGGTCGTTGGCTACCGCACTGATGGCTGCCGACCTAAACTTCAATGCTTTGGTCGCGGTTTGGACGTTGATGGGAATGGCACAGGCTGGTTTGTTTCCTTGTGCCATCATCGGGCTGCGTGACTGGCAGCCTATCACGCAGCGCGCCGTGGCCAGCGGAATGCTCTCCACGTTCATGAACGTGGGCGCCGTGCTCGCGCCGCTCTTGGCAGGCTGGCTCCTACTTCGCATCACGTGGCGCGAGGCTTTCGTGTGGCTGTCGATACCCGGCATCGTGTGGGCCGCGTGTTACTTCTTGTGGTATCGCAATCGGCCGGACGAGCACTCGGCCGTAAACATTAACGAGCTGCGGCTCATTTCGCGCGGAACCGAGATTACCAAATCCGTGACGGATTTCGAGCGACGAACTCCGTGGCTGCGATTGCTGTTCAGTTTTCGGATGTGGATAATCGGCGCGCAGCAATTCTTTCGTGCGGCGGCGCAAGTGTTTTTCGGCACGTGGTTCGGCACGTTTCTCATCGAGAGCCCCGGCATCGCCGAGAGCGACGTTCCACTCTTGGCCGCCATACCGCCGATATTGCTCATCGTCGGCTCCACGGTCGGCGGCATTTTGTCCGACTGCGCTGTTGCGACGCACCGGCAGCCGACGCATCGCTCGCCAAGGCCTGGCGGTCGTCAATTTGGCGATTTGTGCCGCGATGTTCGTGGCTGCGGCGCTGTTCGAGGAGTCCTATGTGCGGGTCGGCCTGATCGCCGCCGGCTGTCTGTTCATGACCGTGGGCGGCGTAAGCGCCTATGCCATTACGATGGATGTCGGCGGCCGTCACGTCGCCGCCGTCTTCAGCACCATGAACATGTGCGGCAGCATTGGGGCTGCCACCTTTCCAAAATATGCCGGCTGGCTTGTCGAACGAACCGGCGATTGGAACCACGTGCTTTTGTCGATCGCCGCCATCTACGTCGCCGCAGCCGTTTGCTGGGCGCTGTTGAACCCGGATGGTACGTTGTTCGAAGACCGTACGCATTCGAGTTGACAAGCGCCGTAACAAGCAGCGTCCTGGTGATGGATCCCAAACAGCCGATCAATGTCGTGCATACGCCGCAGGCACTCTGCCGAGCGGGCGTGGCGCGGCGCGATATCACGCCGCCTGTGGGGATTTATCACCGCATGTGGGGCGCGGCCACGCACGATCGCGCGACCGGCGTTCATCGGCCGCTGTTGGCGACGGCGCTCGTGCTGGAGTCGCAGGACCGCGCTTCGCCCGGCCGCCAGGTGATCGTGGCGATCGATCACTGCCTGCTTTGGGCCGACGACATGCGGCAAATGCACGATCGCGTGTGCCGTGCAACGATCGTTGCTCCAGACGAACTACAAATCGCCTTCTCGCATACGCACGCCGCCGGTCTCATGGATCGCTCTCGCGCCGTGCTTCCGGGCGGTGAGCTGATCGGTCCGTACCTGGATCGCTTGGCGGATTTGATCGCGGAGGCGGTTCGCGAAGCAATTCGCGGTCTTCAGCCTGCGTCAATCTTGTATGGCAGCGGCAATTGCACTCTGGCAACACATCGCGACTACTGGGATGTCACGAGCGACCAAGTCGTTTGCGGATTCAACCCTGACGGTCCTGCCGATACCACTCTGCAACTCGCGCGCATCGACGATTTGCGTGGCAAGACCCTAGCGGTCGTCGTCAACTACGCTTGTCACCCCACCACATTGGCTTGGGACAACACGCTCATCAGCTCCGATTACATCGGCGCAATGCGCGAGGTCGTGGAGGGCGCGGTAGGCGGACTATGCGTCTTCTTGCAAGGCGCCTTGGGCGACCTCGGCCCGCGAGAAGGCTATGTGGGCGACACCGGCAGTTGCCGACCGCAACGGCCGGCAACTGGGTTACGCCGCTTTGTCGGCGTTGGAATCGATGCCCGCTGCCGGCGACCGATTTCGTATACGCGGGACCTGTCGTTTCTGGTGCGACCATTGGTGTCTGGCGAAACGCACCGCTCCCGCCGGAGTCCGAGAAACGTCGAATGAAATGGCGCTCTCGCCAATGGACGCTAGGGATTCCCTACCGCGCGGACTTGCCGACGATCGATGAAACCAAAAAACAGCTTGCGCGCTGGCAACGAGCGGAGCAAGGCGCCAACGACTCGGGCAACGCGGAAAATGCGCGGCGCGACTGCCGGCGCAGGTGGAGCGCATGCAGCGGCAACTAGTCCGGCTCGGTCAGCTTCCACTCGGCAAATGCTTTCCGCTGCCTGTGACGCTTTGGCAGCTCGGCGACGGCTATTGGCTCATGCTTGAAGGCGAGTATTATCAGGCCTTGCAATGCGCACTGCGTGAGCGATTCCGACAATCTCCGATCGTGATTACGACCGTCGTCAACGGTTGGCGGCCGGCGTACCTGCCCACGCGTGAAACTTATGGCCGCGGGATTTATCAAGAGCAGGTCGCGGTCTTAGCACCCGGCTGTTTGGAGGCGGTGATCGAAGCGGTCGCTTTGCAACTTGCAGCCTGGCAAAAACGAACCTGCACACAACGCACAATGATGGTGGAAAAAAAGACGCATGACGAAAAGGAACCGCCCACTTGCCGGCGTCGTCCCGGTATTTCAGACCCCGTATCACGACGACGAGTCGATCGACTTTGAAACACTGAACCGCGAAATCGGCTGGCTCTTTGATCATGGCGCCGACGGCATCGCGATGGCGATGGTCTCGGAGATCCTGCGGCTCTCGACCAACGAGCGAAAGCAGTTGGCGCAAGCGGCGTGCGAAGCGTCCCGCGGCCGCGGCTTCACGGTGATCAGCGTCGGCACTGAAAGCACACAGCATGGCCGTCGATTATCGCCCATGCACGCCGAGAGCAGTTGGCGCCGATGCGCTCATGGCCATCCCGCCGGTCACGACGGCGCTCGACGAAGACCAGCTGCATCGGCTACTTTTCGCGGATCCTCCGCGCAGTTGAAGCTCCCGCTGATCGTGCAGGACGCCAGCGGTTACGTCGGCCGGCCGATGCCGATTTCGCTTTATACACGCGGCTGCTCGGCGATTTCGGCGATCGCGTCTATTTCAAGCCCGAAGCCGACGCCCATCGGCCCGCGTCTCTCCGCCTTGCGCGACGCCACGGCCGGAAAGGCTCGCGTGTTCGAAGGCACCGGCGGCATGGCGCTCGTCGATAGCTTTCGCCGCGGGATCGTCGGCACGATTCCCGGCGCGGACCTGATCCGCGGCATTGTCGCACTCTGGCGCACGTTGAAGTCGGGCGACGATGCCCGCGCTTATCGCCTCTCGCTGCCGATCAGCGCCCTGTATCGCGTTACAAACCAACCTCGACGCTTTCCTCGCCATCGAAAAATACCTGCTCGTCAAGCAGGGCATATTCACCAACACGCACGTCCGCGGCCCCGTCGGCTTTATCCTCGACGATGAGACGTGCCACGAAGTCGATCGGCTGTTTGATCTAGTGATTTGCGAAGTTGACGCAGCGGAAACTCATTGATTCAAGATGCCCTCATGAAAATCACCAAGATCGAAACGCTCGTCTGCCACGCCCGCATGCGCAACTGGATCTTCGTCAAAGTCCTCACCGACCAGCCCGGTCTGTGGGGCTGGGGCGAAGCGACGCTCGAGTGGCACACGCGCGCCGTCGTCGGCGCGATCGAAGACGTCGCCCAGCTCCTGATCGGCGAAGACCCCACGCGGATCGAGCACCTCTGGCAGATGATGTACCGCCAGCACTTCTGGCACGGCAACGGCATCGTCCGCGGCACCGCGATCAGCGGCATCGACATCGCGCTGTGGGACATCCTCGGCAAAGTCCACGGCGTTCCCTGCCACAAGCTCTGGGGCGGCCCGGTGCGCGACTACGTTCGCACTTACTGCCATCTCGGCGGCGGAAAGATGGAAGGATGTATGAGACGCGCCCCGCCGACGCGGGCCGCTTCGCCGATCTTGCGCGACAGGCCGTCGCCGACGGCTTCACCGCCTTCAAATCCATGGCCGTTCCCGAGACCGCGCCGATCGAAGGGCTTCAACCGATCCGCTACGCCGAAGCCTGCGTGGCCGCGATGCGCGAAGCGGTCGGCGACCGCATCGACATCATGGTCGATTGCCACGCGCGGCCCTCGCCGCGCATGGGCGTGCTCTTCGCCAGGCGCTGGAACCGTTCGGCCTGTACTTCTTCGAGGAACCGTGCTGGCCCGAGAACATCGACGGCCTGGCCGAAATCCAGCGCGCCGTCGCCACGCCGATCGCCACCGGGCGAGCGGCTCATCAGCCAGCACGCTTTCCGCGAGCTGCTGGAAAAGCGCGCGTGCAGCGTCCTCCAGCCCGACATCACGCACTGCGGCGGCTTGAGCGAAGCGCGGCGCATCGCGGCGATGGCCGAGGCGTATCGCGTCGCGCTTGCGCCGCACAATCCGCAAGGCCCGGTGAGCACCGCCGCGAGCTTGGAGTTCGGCTTCGCCACGCCGAGCTACATCATCTGCGAAACGGTGCACCTCGATGTGCCCTGGCGGCACGACGTCGTTGGCGAAGGATTCGTCGTCGCGACGCCGATTGTGCGACCAAACACGCGCCCGGGCCTGGGCATCGAAATCAACGAAGACGAAGTCCGCCGACATCCGTTCCAGCAAGAGCTGCTGCAGCGCTCGTTTTATCCCGACGGCGCGGTGGGCGATTGGTGAAGCCAACTGCGGCGGTGGGGATAGTAAAATGGCCTGAGTCCGTCGCGCACTACACTTTGGTTCGTGCAAGGCCGCTTTGAATGATCCAACCACATCGAGCTCTTGAAATCCTTTTGGCGGTTGCGATCATCGGCCAGGTTGCCATTGCCGCCGGCCAGGACCTGCAAAAACGACTGGAAGCTGAAAGCGCGTCCGCGCTTACGAAGGCGGCACGGCAAGACGGCGACCCCCAGCGCGGTGCAATCCTCTTCCACCAGGCATATCTCGGTTGCGCGAAATGCCATGACCACGATCGGGCGTCGGACTACGGTGCAACTCCCTCTGGCCTTGGTCCCGATCTGACCGCAAAAGAAACCGGCTCGTCGGAAGTGGAATTGGTCAACTCTGTATCTATCGCCGTCGAGCGTCATCAAGAAGGGATTCGAAACCATCACCGTCGAGTTGGACGACGGGCGGTCGATCGTTGGCTTGCTCGGCAAGGAAACCGACGCCGATCTTGTGCTGCGTAACCCGTCGGACGGTTCGCTCGTCACTTTATCGAAGAAGACGATCGCCCAACGGCAAATCGGAAAAACCTCGACGATGCCCGCCGATCAAGTCAATCAGCTTACCAGCCGCCAGCAGTTCCTCGATCTGATTCGCTACCTCATCGAAATCCGTGAGGGCGGACGCGATCGGGCCCGCGAACTGCGTCCCCCCGCCTCGCTCATCGCGCTTGCGATCCCTGAGTACGAGGCTCGCGTTGACCACGCGGGCATGATCCGCGAGCTCGACGACAAGGCGTTCAATCGCGGCAAGGCGATTTACGAACGCCTCTGCGTCAACTGCCACGGCACTCACGAGCAGCCAGGCTCGCTGCCAACGTCGCTTCGGTTTGCTACCGACCGGTTCAAAAACGGCAGCGATCCGTTCGCCATGTATCAAACCTTGACGCGGGGCTTCGGCCTGATGGTGCCGCAGACGTGGATGGTGCCACAGGAAAAGTACGACGTCATTCACTACATTCGCGAAGCATACCTCCGCCCGCACAACCCGTCGCAGTATGCCGACGTCTCAGCAGCGTACTTGAGCCATCTACCCGCAGGCGACACGCGCGGACCGCCGCCGCAAACCGTCGAACCTTGGGTCACGATGGATTATGGCCCGACCTTGATCAACACCTATGAGATCGGCGACGACGGAACCAACTTCGCCCACAAGGGAATCGCCGTGCGCTTGGATCCCGGCCCCGGCGGCATTTCGCGCGGCAAGGCGTGGATGGTGTTCGATCACGACACGTTGCGATGTCGCCGCCGCCTGGACAGGTTCCGGATTCATCGATTGGAACGGCATCCACTTCAACGGCCGGCATCAGGTCCATCCGCGTGTTGTCGGCGACGTGATCGTTGCCAACAACACCGGCCCGGGCTGGGCCGATCCTGAAACCGGCCGTTTCGACGACGATCGCCGCGTTCTCGGTCGCGACGGCCGGCGCTATGGCCCGCTGCCGCGAAGCTGGGGCCGGTACCGCGGCCTCTGGCATTCCGGCGACCAAGTGACGATCGCCTATAGCGTCGGCGAGGATTCGGTGCTGGAATCGCCGGGCGTCGTGTTCTTGCCGACGCAGCAACCTGGCGCGGACCGTGTCAACAAGGCTGAGACCACGACCCCGCCGCGCAAAGAATTGCCCGTTTTCACGCGAACCTTCAATATCTCCGGACGCGTTGAAAAAGACTTACTGCTCTCTGGTGGCGACCCATCCTGCGGCCGACGCACGTCTCGAAACGCTCGACCATTGTGTCGCGTTTTGGCGCGCACTCCGATCCTGCGAAAAACCAACGGCCGAACGACGCGGCCGTCCTCGCCGGTTTTCTGGGGCCGGACCAAGGCTGCACAGTGGACCACGGTTGATAATCGCCTGTGCTTGCGCATCCCCGCCGGCTCAAGGCTAGCTAAACCTTGCGATCTGGTTCACGCGCGAAACAAACAGCCTGGCCGCCTGAATCGCTCGTCGCCGCGATTCCAAGCGTGGATAGCGCCCCTGACCTCCGATCGCGTCTTGTTAGTCGCCAGCAGCGCTGGCCGCAGACTTTGACCACCGACGTAGTCTATGGCACCGACCACGGGCCTTTCGCCGTCGATGTGTTAACTCACCCGGTCAACAATCCGTGGCTTGCCCAGATGCGATTCACGGGCATCGATTTTCATCGCGACGGCGATTCGGCGTTCGTCTGCACTTGGGACGGCGATGTCTGGCTCGTCAGCGGCTTGGCGAAACTACAAGCCGCTAAATCCGCAAGCACCGGCGAGCAAAAGACTGCAACTCACCTGGCGGCGAATCGCCTCGGGTCTGTTTCAGCCGCTGGGGATCAAGATCGTCGATGGCAAGATCTTCGTAACCTGCCGCGACCAACTGGTGGTGCTGCACGATGCCAACCTTGACGGCGAGACCGACAACTACGAGTGTTTCAACAACGACCATCAGGTCACCGAGCATTTTCATGAGTTCGCGATGGGCCTGCAGGTCGATAGTCAAAAAAACTTCTACTACGCCAAGTCTGCCCGTCATGCCCTGCCCGCCGTCGTGCCGCACCATGGCACGCTGTTGCGCATCTCAGCCGACGGCTCCAAGACCGACATCCTCGCCACCGGCTTCCGCGCCGCAAACGGCGTGTGCCTCAACCCCGACGGAACCTACGTCGTCACCGACCAGGAAGGACACTGGAATCCAAAGAACCGCATCAACTGGGTTAAGGAAGGCGGGTTCTATGGCAACATGTTCGGCTATCACGACGTCACCGATTCGTCGGATGAAGCCATGGAGCAGCCGCTGTGCTGGATCACCAACGATTTCGACCGTTCGCCGGCCGAACTGCTATGGACACCGCCCGATACCTGGGGCCCGCTTGGCGGTTCGCTTTTGAATCTGTCGTACGGCAACGGCAAGCTGTTCGTCGTGCCCTTCGAGGACGTCCACGGCCAAAAGCAGGGGGGCCTGTGCCAGCTTCCACTTCCCGCACTTCCCACCGGTGTGATGCGCGGCCGCTTTCACCCGATCGATCGTCAACTCTATGCGTGCGGCATGTTCGCCTGGGCCGGCAGCGCCACGCAACCCGGCGGACTTTATCGCATCCGCTATACCGGCCGCCCGATGTACCTGCCCGACGGCGCTTCACGCGACGCACGGCGAGTTACAGATCACGTTTACCGAGTCGCTCAATTCGTCAGCCGCCGATCCATCTAGCTATTCACTGAAGACCTGGTCGCTCAAACGGTCCAAGGAATATGGCTCGCCGCACATTGACGAGAAGCCGCTGGCCGTCGAAGCCGCGACGCTGAGCGAGGACCGCCGCACCGTGACGCTCAAGCTGCCCGACCTCCGCCCGACCTGGGGCATGGAGATCGCCTGCCGCCTCAAAGACACCGATGGCAAGCCATTCACGCGCGTGATTCACAACTCCGTCTTTGCGCTTGGCGAGTAAATCTGCCTACTTCCTCACGCCTTCACGCGCATCCACCCATACCGGACATTGTCCGGCTCGATCGAAAGCGCCGCGTAGGTGTCCTTCATCTTCGACATGTTGTCGGCCCGCAACTGTCCAAACTCCAGCACCGTCTTCAGCTCGCCGCTCATCCGCGACTCATAATCCTTCGGCACCGCCTTGTACGAGCCCGTGTCCACCGCCTTGATTCCCGTACAACTTCGCCGAATTCAGCCCCAGGATCTTCCGCTTCGCCTTCTCGGTGAGCTCCGGGTAGCCGTACTTCTCGCGCAGCTCCGCGGGAATCTGGAACCGCCAGAACGCCTCGATCTGCCACTGCGGCGACCCGTACCAGACCGAGTCCGAGCCGAACACGATCCGGTCCTCGCCCATGAACTTCATGAGCTGACCCATGATGTGCGCCGCGATCGTCGGGAACGACACCACCGACGAGGCCCACGTCGTGCCGATCTCGGCATAGCAGTTCGGAAATATCCTGAACGAGCTGCGCGTACTCGGTCGTCCAACTGATGTTCGGCACGCCGCCGCGCAGCTTCTCCGCCTTCACCTCCGCCAGCGTGTCGGCCATGAAGAAGTTCGGCTGAATGCACGAGTGGTAGCTGATGAAGTTCAGCTTCGGCCAGTCGCGCGCCGCCTTGGGCAAATCGCCCGGATGGCCGCGCGTCGGGATCGGGCGGCCCCGGCGCGAGGCCCTTGTGCACGCAGATGTTGTTGAACCCCGGCCGCTTGGCCTTGAGCTTCTCGTAGTTCTTCTGGATCAGCTCGAACGTCGGATACGCCACCTCCGGATCGTCGTGCCGCCACTGCCGCATCAGGCTCGCCGGGTCGTTATCGACCTTGGCGGAGTTCGAAATGTTGTAGCCCTTCCACGAGTCCGGCTCGTTCTGGTCGATCTGCTCCTGGATGAACTCCAGGTTGCCCTTGCCGACGTACAACAGGCCGTGGCACAGCATCCGCGTCGAGCCGGAAATCTCGTTGACGAAGTTTCGCGCCGCGGCGGTCTGAGCGGCGGTGAGAATCTCGCCGCGCTGCGCCTCCTCGGCGTTCTTCGGCGGCCGCGATGGCTCGCCCTCCACCTGCACCATCGACGCGGTCACGTTGCTCAACAGGCCGATCGTCACCTGGCTGTCCAGATACACGTCCTTGATGAACTGCGTGATGTGAGCGTAGCCGGCATCGATCGGCAGCCCGACGAGCGCCGGGTTCCACACGCTCCACGCCTCGCCCCGCTCATCCTTCTGCCGCGCGGATTGAAGGGGTTCGACTTGACGCGCGGCGCCGACGTCGGCCCTTGCGCAATGGCTCGCAGCGCCGGCCGGCGACGGCCGGCTGCCGCGGACCATGTGCAACTGATCGTCGAAGACGAACAGGTCCTTTGGCGGGCGCGGCCTCGGCCGCCGCCGCCTGCTCGAACAGCTCCTCCTCGCTGACGCTGAAGAAGTTTCCATAGACGTCGTTCATCGCCAAGCAGCGCCGCCGCCATGCCGCCCGAACCTGCCAGGAATTGCCGCCGGCTGATGCCCAGCTTTTTGCTGCGCCGCTCGGCCAGCTCGGCGATCCGCGACTCGACCTGTTTTTGTTTCGCGGTTTGCGGCGCGGGCATGTATTCGCCGTTGCTGATCATCCGCGTCGGCACCGGCGAGCGCAGCGACTCGCCAATGTCCGCCCGCTCGCACTTGGCCACCTGCTCGTCGTCGAGCAGCCCATGGTCCTCCTCCCAGACGCGTCCCGTTTCGTTCCATTTTTCAGCGGTCATGATTCACCTCCCGTGTGTTTCTGAAACCAGCGGCTCATCTGAAGTCCTTGTCAGGCACCTCTGAATCGAGGGCCCGACCAAACGAACTCCCCCTCGTACTTTTGAGGCTCATCTTCGCGTTCGAGATGATACCATCCGCTACTGCGGTTTTTGTGCCCCCACAGAACCACTCGATCGGCAAAAAATTCTTCGAGAAGACTTACAACGGCATCGACGATCTCGCCCTCCTCCTGATCGACGTTCAGGTTCTCGTCGTAGTTCGAAAAATGGCCGTGAGGGGAGGTTGCCAGCAACTACGGTTAGTTCATTGCCCTCGTCGTAAATCTCAGGTTGCCGACGTCGGGATGGACGGCGGGAAATATTCACAGGCATTCGGCGGTGTGCCGGTGCGAGGTCCGCTATCAGGAAGACGGGTTTGGAGCTCCCAAGCAGTTTTGTGCTAACCATGGGATTACGCTGGGCGAATGCTCAATTCCGTGCCCTCAAGGCGAGGGCGATAACCGATGTAGTCATTCCTGATGGGACGGGCACGGCGCACTAATCCACATCATTTATTCGCGTCCATGCGCGATCCATTCGCGGCTAGTTGTGACAGCCCTGGTAGGTCACTCTTCCGCACGGGTCATGGCTCGGCAACTCCAAGCTGCCGGCAGATGACGCGTGCGGTGTAGTCGTTGATCTCACGATGCCTAGGTATCGCGGATTGATGGCCGTTAGCCGGATTAACCCACACCGAGTGACTCGACCTCGCGCAACGGCTGACAACCGTGCCGCGCAGTGCTTCAGCAAGTCCTTTCGCTTCACGAAGCGACCTCTCCCGCCGGTACTTGGTCAAGGTCGCTGCTTGCGCTAAGGTGCAAATAGATCGGTTCCTCGAATCCATCTCCCGATCAGTTGCCAGGGGATTTGGCTTGGGTAGCGGCTGGCCAAGCTCGAGATGCGTTTCCGCCACGTCGAGCAAGGCCGCGGTTAACAACCGCTTGGCCTCCCCTAGATGGCCGCGTGAGTGATGACGGCCGGAAAATCCACGACCTGTGCATGTACACCGCCCGCGACATATTTATAGCCAGCCTTGTATTGCAACATCAGAGACTCCAACCAACGCGGTGCGGTGCAAATTTCAAGTATAGCCTTGTGCTGCGGAGACGCCAAAGTGTCTCATCCGCATTCATCCACGATCGACTCTCGGCCAAACGGCTTGCTGAAATCACGCTTTCGAACTAACTTCCACGCGAGTCCGTTTCGTACTCGGCATGGAGCATTACATCGCGTGTGTCCTGCAGGCACATCTTGATCCATTCGTCGAGCAGATCCCTGCCTCCGTTGGCCAGGTACAGAATGCAGCGGAGATGTCTCGGGCGAGTGCCGTTCGGCAAACCATCAGGAATTCGGCTCAGCAGGTAGCGATAGATCTCGTCGGCTTCTTCCGGGTCCGAAGTCAGTCGGATCACCCGCTTCCGAATGTCGCCTGGCGCTTTGACCGAAAGGCCACGTTGATCCGCTGATTGGTTTGTCTGGCATCCGACCAGGAACCGCCAACTTTTCCATGTCGCTTTTTTTTTTTTTTTTTTTTTTTTTTTTTTTTTTTTTTTTTTTTTTTTTTTTTTTTTTTAAAAAAAATTTTTTAACCTTTGCAGCCGCTTCCTTAGTGTTTGTAGGCGTGGTTTGAACCGCGCAGGCGCAATTGTTGATGAACCGCGTCGACGATCTTTTGTTCAACCCCCAGCGGGCCGAGTAAGGGGCCGGAATATTGTAGTAAACCGTCGCGCCACCCCCCTCGTAGCCGCCTTCCTTGAGCACCCGTTCCGAGGGGATATAGCCGGGCAGGCATTTTCGTATGTGCGCTCGATGCCGCGCACAGCGTTTTCCGTCGAGCTCCCGCTGGATAGAGGTTCGGAGTCGTCGACCACGACTTCACCCGGGCAAAAATACGGTTGCCAATCGATCGCCGAACGTCCAAGTCTGGAATCGGGTAGCCATTTTTAGGTCGTAGAGCTTTTCGCCGCGATCAAGTCGCAGCAAGGATGTAACGCGAGGCGTGATACCCAATCGGGGGACGCTTCCATCACCCGTCGCTCCCATTCCTCTCGATTGGGCGAATCGGAAAGTGGCAGATTCTATCCGCTGAAGTGCGGCACGAATCTCGCCCTCAAGGGCGGCACAAGACCATACTGACCCAGCAGCCGCTTGAGCCTCTCAGAGCAATCTCGAGTCCCCTGTGCTTCGGCCCGATTTCTCCCTTTGTCGCCCGTCACACCCAACAAGGATAGGCACCATGGCGCCGCATCCAATCCGAGCCCATCGCGGTAGTACCGGGAAGATCGCGTCGAATGGGCGTTTGTGCGTAACCCAGCCCAGTCGCCGCTGATCTTGTTGTCCGAGAGCGTGACGCAATGGCACGCATACGTGGCCCAAATTGCCAGCACCTTTCCATCGGGAGTCTTGGCAACCAGCACCGGTGCAGAAGTCTTTGATCCACTGTGTCCGCCTTTGGTACAGTCAATTACCAGCCAGAAGCCGACGTTGCCAACGCCGTAAAACAGCCGGGCCGGCGTGCCGTCGGCGAGTGCCGCCACACCACTTTCTCAATCGCCTCTTCAAACTCGCGGCTGTAGCCGTCAAGTGGCCGACCTGGTGCTCTTCCGGGATCGGCATCCCAAAGATGATCGGCGCAACATCGTGGATCATCGGCACCGTGTGCGTGTGCGTGGCGGTGAACGCGATGCGCTTGAGCCAGGAACGCCGGTCTTTCCTTGAGCCGTGCGGCCAATCGCTCGGCCAGCGAATCGGGGATGCACAGCGTGTACTTAGCCGACGATATCAGGAAGCACCGGCTTCTCGTTTTTCTCGCCGGATCGCCACCCCCTCGCATAGATCCGCTGCCTGGCGCCCTCCGACTCGAGTTTGGCTGAAAAAACCCAAACCGTTGAGACGCACGGGATATGTAGGACGTGATGCAGACCGTTGCGCACGCCCCGAATCACGTATGTACGCCTTTCAAGTGTTCACTGGCCACATCATCGGCAGGCACAGGCACACAGATAACCACACCGATCAGAAAAATAAACCGGAGCATTTGACACCCAACTTGTGGAGGGCGATGGCATCCGCATACGATTGTGAGGAGCGGGGACAAAGCGCATTGTCATACGTATGCCGCTCACGTCAACCGTTTCGGCCTTCATCAATACGATATCAAATATGACATGTGACACTTCACGGCCCAATCCTTCGGCTGGTGCTTCTGAGCTTTTGCAGGCCTTTCGTTTGTCGAAGACGATGTTTGCGGCCGTGTCGCCGCTCGGCATCTTCGACGCCCTGCACATCTGGGCCCAAACGCTGGCTGCGCTGGCGGCGGAGTTGCAGGCTAATGCGGATGTAAGTAAACGTGTCCTTCGACGCCTGCATCGGCCTCGAATTGTTGAGGAGCCACGGCCAGCAGATTACGAGACATGCCGGTTGCCACGACCTACCTGACCGAAGCAAAGTCCTCAATCGGTTGACGGGGTACATGGATTATTCCAACGACGTGATAGCGATACGT